>NZ_CAXUSN020000001.1:0-1812500 GCF_964254115.1 Mesorhizobium sp. LjRoot246
ATGGCGGTGTCCAGCGACGCGGAACAGAAATTCGACCGGGTCAAAACCCAGTTGAAGGCGCGCCTGGGAACCGAAGTCTATTCGAGCTGGTTTGGCCGCATGAAGGTCGCCGAGGCTTCCAAGGGCATTGTCCGCATCTCGGTGCCCACCGCCTTCCTGCGCTCATGGATCAACGGCCACTATCTCGACCTCATTTCCGAGTTGTGGAAGCAGGAGGATCCCGATCTCCTCAAGATCGACATTGTCGTGCGAACGGCAACCCGTCAGGGACGCAGCCAGGCCGAGCCGGAAGTGACGCCGGCACGCAAGATGACGCGGCAGACGCAGACGGCGCTTGCCGCCGGTACCGTGAGCCCCGGCCGGACAGAGCGTTCACCGGTTCCGCGTCCGGGCACACCGGTCGAGAGCGAATTCCGCCACAATGTGCTGGGGTCGCCGCTTGATCCTCGCTACACGTTCGGCTCCTTCATCGAGGGGCCGTCGAACCGGGTGGCCTTTGCCGCTGCCAAGGCAGTAGCGGAATCGCAATCGAGCGCGGTGCGCTTCAACCCGCTTTTCCTTCACGCAACCGTCGGGCTCGGCAAGACACATTTGTTGCAGGCAATCGCTGCGGAATCGCTGAAGCAGAACCCCAAGTCGCGCGTCGTCTACCTCACGGCCGAGTATTTCATGTGGCGCTTTGCCACCGCGATCCGTGACAACAATGCGCTGACGCTCAAGGAACAGCTGCGCGACATCGACCTGCTCATCATCGACGACATGCAGTTCTTGCAGGGCAAGTCGATCCAGCATGAATTCTGCCATCTGATCAATATGTTGCTCGATAGCGCCAAGCAGGTCGTCGTTGCCGCCGACCGGCCGCCGTCGGAGCTGGAATCGCTTGAACCGCGGGTCCGTTCGCGTCTCAATGGCGGCGTCGCGCTTGAAATGTCGGCGCCCGATTTCGCCATGCGCCTTGGCATGCTCAAACTGCGCCTTGCCACTGCCAGGGTCGACGACGCGTCGCTGAACATTTCGGAAGAGATCCTCAATCACGTCGCCCGCACCGTGACCGGCAGTGGCCGCGAGCTGGAAGGCGCCTTCAACCAGTTGCTGTTCCGTCAGTCCTTCGAGCCGCAGATCACCATCGACCGGATCGACGAGATTCTCGGCCACATCTATCGCACCGGCGAGCCGAAGCGGGTCCGGATCGAGGACATCCAGCGCATCGTCGCACGTCACTACAATGTATCGAAGACCGAATTGCTGTCCAACCGGCGCACGCGCACCATCGTCAAGCCGCGGCAGGTCGCGATGTACCTGTCGAAGGTGATGACGCCGCGCTCGCTGCCCGAGATCGGACGGCGTTTCGGCGGCCGCGATCACACCACGGTGCTGCATGCCGTGCGCAAGATCGAGGACCTTTCCGGCAACGACAACACGCTGGCGCAGGAACTCGAACTCCTGAGGCGGTTGATCAACGACCAGGCCTGACCGTCCGGGGAAGCCCGAGCCAGCGGGAACAACACCGGAATTCAATGGCTTGCCAGTACGGCCCGGAGCCCGGAATGGGCTCGCGGCGCCGCCTGGAAATGACCCGGATTTCGGTTTTACGACACCGGCTCGCGGACTTCGTGCCGTTTATCCCCAGAAAGCCGGCATAGCCGGCCCGAACCGGTGGCGCGGACTTGCGTTTGCTGGTTTTTTCCTGTCAGTTTACGGAGATTCTGAGCCTGTTCAGACCTTTCGCGGGACGCCGCTCACTGGTGACCCGTCATTCATTCAAGCGAGCCTGTTTCGTCATGCGTGTTATCCTGGAACGGTCAAATCTCCTGAAGTCGCTCAACCACGTTCACCGTGTGGTCGAGCGGCGCAACACCATACCGATCCTGTCCAACGTGCTACTCAGCGCCGAGGGCGCCAGCCTTGAAATGAAGGCGACCGACCTCGACCTCGAGGTGACGGAAGCGACGCCCGCCAAGGTCGAGCGCGGCGGGGCGACGACGGTTCCGGCACATCTGCTCTACGACATCGTGCGCAAGCTCGCCGATGGCGCCGAGGTGATGCTGAAGACGGACGAGGACGGCAACGCCATGACGGTGACGTCAGGCCGCTCGAGCTTCCGCCTTCAGTGCCTGCCGCAATCCGACTTCCCAGAGCTTTCGGCCGGGTCGTTCTCACACATCTTTCGTCTCGACTCGGTTGCCCTGAAAGGCCTGATCGAGAAGACCCAGTTCGCCATCTCCACCGAAGAGACGCGCTATTATCTGAACGGCATCTACCTGCACACGCATGAGGTCGGCGGCAAGCTGAAGCTGCGCTCGGTGGCGACCGACGGCCACCGTCTGGCGCGCGCCGAGATCGACGCGCCGGCGGGCTCCGAGGGCATGCCGGGCATCATCATCCCGCGCAAGACGGTGAGCGAGTTGCAGAAGCTGGTCGACGATCCGGACGTTGCGGTCACCACAGAACTGTCGGACACCAAGATCCGCTTCACCATCGGCAGCGTGGTTTTGACCTCGAAGCTGATCGACGGCACCTTCCCCGACTATCAGCGGGTCATTCCGACCGGCAACGACAAGAAGCTGATCATCGACCGCCAGAGTTTTGCCGCCGCCGTCGATCGCGTCTCGACCATCTCTTCCGAACGTGGCCGCGCGGTGAAGCTTTCGATCAGCGAAGGCCAGGTGACCCTTGCGGTCAACAATCCGGATTCAGGCAGCGCCACCGAGGAACTGGCGGCGGATTACTCATCGGACCCGATCGAAATCGGCTTCAATGCCAAGTACCTGCTCGACGTTGCCGCACAGTTGACCGGCACGGAGGCCAAGTTCATGCTGGCTGACGCCGGCTCGCCGACGCTGATCCACGACATGGCCGACGAGACCGCACTCTATGTGCTGATGCCGATGCGGGTGTAGCCGGCGCGGTGGCAGCAATTTGGTCTTGTGATAGACTGGTGGCAAGAGCGAGTTTGCGGCAACTTCGACGGGCGGATAGCGGTTGCCAGCACAAAACCACATAAGTAAGCTTACACTTACCAATTTCCGCAACTACGCGGCGCTAGCGATCGATCTGGAGCCGGGCGCCGTGGTTTTTTCCGGCGACAATGGTGCCGGCAAGACCAATCTTCTCGAAGCGATCTCCTTTTTGACACCAGGGCGTGGTTTGCGCCGCGCGCCTTATGCTGACGTCGCGCGCGAAGGCGGCGACGGCGGTTTCGCTTTGCACGCCCGGCTCGACGGACCTGACGGCCAGGTCGAGATCGGAACAGGCATTTCCGGCGGCGACAATGCCGGCGAAGGCGGCAGACGGGTGCGTATCAACGGCGCTTCGGCGCGTTCTGCCGAGGAGATGCTGGAATGGCTGCGTGTGGTGTGGCTGACGCCGGCGATGGACGCGTTGTTCACCGGGCCGGCCGCGGATCGCCGGCGCTTTCTCGATCGGCTGGTGCTGGCGATCGATCCCGGCCACGGGCAACGTGCGATCGACTACGAGAAGGCGATGCGCGGCCGTAACCGACTGCTTACCGAGGGCTCCCGCAACAACAGCTGGTTCGACGCGATCGAGACGCAGATGGCCGAAACCGGTGTGGCGATCGCCGCAGCACGAGCCGAGATGGTGCGCCTGCTCGCCGCCATGATCGACAGGCTGCCCGACACGGGACCGTTTCCGCAGGCCGATATCGGTCTTTCGGGTGACCTGGAAGCTGAGATTGCCACCGCGCCGGCGGTCGATGTCGAGGAGCGGTTCCGCCGGACGCTTGCCGAGGGCCGTGACCGCGACCGCGCCGCCGGGCGCACGCTCGATGGCCCGCATCGTTCGGACCTGGTGGTTCGGCACCGTCCCAAGGCGATGCCCGCCGAACTCTGCTCGACCGGCGAGCAGAAGGCGCTGCTGGTCGGCATCGTGCTGTCGCATGCAAGGCTGACCGGCGAAATGTCGGGCATGACGCCGATCCTGTTGCTCGACGAGATCGCCGCGCATCTCGATAGCGGACGGCGCGCGGCGCTGTTTTCCATCCTCGAAGACTTGAACTGCCAGGCGTTCATGACCGGAACCGATGCGGCGCTGTTTTCCAGCCTCAAGGGGCGTGCGCAATTCCTGACGGTCGACCATGGTACGGTTGGGCCAACGATCTAAATCTTGTGTGTGCTTCGTACTCTTGGCCGACATGCACCAGGTGTATTGGCTCCTGACAAGGTTTTTCAGTCCCTGTATGGTCAGGCAATGACCACTGCCGCCCTGACCGCCGACGAGATAGAACGCTATGCCCGCCACATCGTGCTGCCCGAAATCGGTGGGGCCGGCCAGCAAAGGCTGAAACAGGGGCGGGTGCTTGTCATCGGCGCCGGCGGGCTGGGCGCGCCAGTGCTTGAATATCTTGCCGCTGCCGGTGTCGGCACGCTCGGCGTGGTCGACGACGACACCGTTTCGCTGTCCAACCTGCAGCGTCAGGTCATTCACAGCACCGACACCGTGGGTATGCTGAAAACCGATAGCGCCAAGGCTGCGATCGCCCGCATCAATCCCAACACAATTGTTGAAACGCATGCAATCCGGCTGAACCCGGACAATGCGGCTGCCCTCGTCGCCCGCTATGACATCGTCGTCGACGGTTCCGACAATTTCGAAACCCGCTACACGGTGGCCGATGCCTGCGCGAGCGAAGGGAAACCTCTGGTGCATGCTGCCGTCGGACGCTTCGATGGTTCCGTCACCGTGCTGAAGCCATTCGAGGACGGCAAGGACGGCAAGCCCAACCCAAGCTATCGCGATCTGTTTCCCGAGGCGCCACCGCCTGGGCTGGTGCCGTCCTGCGCCGAAGCCGGCGTGCTTGGCGCGCTGACCGGCGTCGTCGGCACGCTGCAGGCGATGGAGGCGATCAAGCTGATCACCGGCATCGGCGAGCCGCTGGTCGGCCGGCTGCTGCTCTATGATGCGCTGGCGGCGCGCTTCGACACCATCCGCTACAAGAGAGCCTGACCCATTGGACCGTGTCGAAGCTGTCTCGATCACACAGATCCCGGCCGATTTCGACCGTTGGGACGATGTGCTCGCATTGATCATGCGTGCCTTCGCTTCGATGGACGGCATTATCGACCCGCCCTCCTCCGCCCATCAGTTGACCGCCGACACCCTGCGCGACAAGGCGCGGCGGGAGACCGGCTTCGTGGCGCTCAAGGACGACAGGATCGTCGGTTGCGTCTTTGCCCTTGAAAGGGTGGCGGAACTTTATGTCGGCAAGCTCGCTGTCGCGCCGGACTGCCAGGGACAAGGCTTTGGCCGGCGGCTGATGCAGGCGGCCGAAGATCTTGCTCGCAACCGCGGCAAAGCCGCTATCGAGCTTCAGACGCGCATCGAGCTGACCGAAAACCATGCAGCCTTTGCCCGCCTCGGTTTTCACGAGACGGAGCGGACGGCGCACGAGGGCTATGCCAGGCCGACCTCGATCACCATGCGCAAGACTCTTTTGTAAGTCTGGACTTTCACTCGAAAGGCCGGAGAAGGTCGCGCTGCGATAGAATCAAGTTCTGAGCGGCAGCACGCGGTCCGGCGGGCGGTGGCCGTCGACGAATGCCCGGATGTTGATGATGACCTTTTCGCCCATGTCGATGCGGCCCTCGAGCGTCGCCGAACCCATATGCGGCAGAAGCACAACCTTGCCCTTGGCGGCCAGCTTCAGCAGCTTGCCATTCAGTGCCGGCTCGTGTTCGTAGACGTCGAGGCCGGCTCCTGCGAGCTTGCCGTCCTGAATCAGCTTGATCAAGGCGTCTTCGTCGATGATGTCGCCGCGCGCGGTGTTGACGATATAGGCGGTGGGCTGCAGCAGCGCCAGTCGCCGCGCCGAAAGCAGATGGAAGGTCGCCGGCGTCGAGGGGCAGTTGACCGAAATAATGTCCATGCGGGCCAGCATCTGGTCGAGGCTTTCCCAATAGGTTGCCTCCAGGCCGTCTTCCACGGCCGGCAGCACGCGGTGGCGGTTGTGATAGTGGATCGACAGTCCGAAGGCCTTGGCCCGCCTGGCGACGGCGGTGCCGATGCGTCCCATGCCGACAATGCCGAGACGCTTGCCCCAGATGCGCCGGCCCAGCATCCAGGTCGGCGACCAGCCGGCCCATTTCTTGTCGCCGGTAAGCACATTGGCGCCTTCCGCGAGCCGCCGCGGCACCGCCAGCATCAGCGCCATGGTCATGTCGGCGGTGTCCTCGGTCAGGACATTCGGCGTGTTGGTGACGGTGATGCCCCTCTTGGCCGCGGCCGTGACATCGATCTTGTCGACGCCGTTGCCGAAATTGGCGATCAGCTTGAGGTTGTCGCCGGCCTGGGCGATCAGCGCCGCATCTATATTGTCGGTTATGGTCGGCACCAGAACGTCGGCTTCCTTGACCGCCGCGACCAGTTCCGGCTGCGTCATCGGCCTGTCCTCGACATTCAGCCGGGCGTCGAACAGTTCGCGCATGCGGGTCTCGACCGGATCGGGCAGCTTGCGCGTGATGACGACGAGAGGCCTTTTTTTGCCTGCCATTGTTTCCCTCTCGAGTATTTGCCGCAATTCCAAACGCAAAACCGCTTCACTGGAATTGCTCTAACCCGATCTCGTTGAGACCTCTTTAACCAAGACCGGCGAAACTGAAAGCCGGTCGCGGTGCCGATTACTCCCTGTAACAAGTGGTGCCGCCGAAGACAAAGAAAAAGGGGCGCAGGGGCCAATGGGCAAGCGCCGAAAGGAATGAAAGTGTCTGGTTTCGCGTCGCTTCGCCTGACCCTCAGTGCAGCACTTCTCGGCGCTCTGCTTTATTCTCCGCTTGCCGCGGCGCAGAGTGCGGCAGCCCCCGCCCAGAGTCCCGTCACGCTCGGGCCGAGCGGCCTGCCGCTGCCACGATTCGTCAGCCTGAAATCCGGCCGCGTCAACTCGCGCGTCGGCCCCGGCGCCAACTACTCTGTCGACTGGATGTATATGAAGGCCGGCCTGCCGATGGAGATCATCCAGGAATTCGACACATGGCGCCGCGTGCGCGATGCCGATGGTTCGGAAGGCTGGATCAACCAGTCGCTGCTGTCCGGCCGGCGCACGGCAATCGTCGCGCCGTGGCAGCGCGGCAAGGGCGCCCAGATCAACCTTCTCAACAGCCCCGACAAGGACGCAAGGGTGGTCGCGATGGTCGAGCCGGGCGTCATGGGCACGATCAAATCCTGCGACGGCCAGTGGTGCGAAATGACGTTCGATGGCCACACCGGCTGGCTTGCCCAGTCGATCGTCTGGGGTGCCTATCCCGGCGAACGGGTCAAGGACTGACCACCTCATCGCGAAGTTCAGAAGGACGCGGGTCAGATATAGGCCGGGCAATCACGGAAACGGCGACAAGGTGATTGCGGCTCCGCTTCACCAAGCGCAATTGCAGCATTGTCATTCACGTCGCCGATCGCTCGCGTCCGCTGCGAAGGCGGCCGCGAGCGCGCCTCTCAGCGGGTTGCTCAACCGTGTCAGAAGCGTAATCCTGCTGGCTGGCAAATCCGGCAATCCGTGCGACCGGTTCAGTATCACGCAGTCGACCGGTACCTGACTCTGCCCGATCGCCGCCACTCCCAGGCCCGCGCTGACGGCCGATTGCAACGCAGTCACCGAACCCCCGGTAAAGGCGAGGCGCCAGGCGGTATTGCTGCCATCGAGCGCGCGTTCCGCAGCCAGTCGGACGCCGCAGGATCCGGGCAACGCCAACAGCGGCAACGCGGCAGCTGACCGCCAGACATCAGGCGATCTTGCACACCAGACAAGCTGGTCCCTGTAGAGCGGGATGCCCTGGCGCCGGCTGATGTCCATGCGCACGACGGCGAAATCGGCTTTGCCTGCGTCATAGCGGGCCTGCATTTCGGCTGAGAGACCCACCGACACTTCCAGTAGCAATTCCGGAAAGACCTGGCTCAGACGCCCAAACGCCGACCCCAGAAGGGCACCAGCGGCGTGATCGCCAATGGCCGCCCGCAGCGTGGTGGTTTGCGTGCCGGCATCGAATGTAGTCACGGCCCGGTCATGAGCCTCGAGGACCTGCCGCGCCGAAGCGAGGAACCGCGCCCCCTCGGGCGTCAGCGAAACCGCGCGCGGCGTCCGCGCCAGGAGGCGCCGCTCCATCGCTTGCTCGAGCTTGCGGACCCGCAAGCTGATCGCCGACTGGGTGGTCCCGAGAAGATCGGCCGCGGTGGTGAAGCTCTCGCAGTCGGCGACAAGAACGAAGCTGCGAAGCTGTTCCATGGCAAGATGTTTCATTTCATTCTCATATCATAGAGACATCTACTATGACATTTCAAAATGCTTCCAGTCGAGTCATATGAATCCCGACAGAGCCCGGCGGCTGCCGGCTGACCCGGAAGGAGAAAGATTGAATGTCTCGCCTATCGCCAATGAACGAAGATTCCGACACGGAAGCCGGCAGGCTTCTGGTTGAAACGCGACGCCAGCTCGGACGCGTCCCAAATCTTTATCGCGTCCTGGCCAACTCTCCGGCCGCTCTCAAAGGCTATCTGCAATTTCGCGAATCACTGCAGAGTGGCCGTCTCAGTTCGAAATTGCGCGAGCAGATCGCCCTGATAACCGCTGAGGTGAATCATTGCGAATACTGCGTTTCGGCCCACGCATTTCGCGGATCCAAGATCGGCATCTCCGATGCGGAATTGCAGCTAAATCGCAGGGGTGATTCAAGCGATGCCAGAGTGGCGGCCATACTGGCGTTGGCTGCGGATGTGGCGCGTAGTCGCGGGGCCGTCACCGACCAGGCATTCGGCGCCGCCAGGGCCGCGGGCCTCGACGACGAGGAACTGGCAGAGGTGATCGCGCATGTGGCACTCAACTTCTATTCCAACATCCTCAATCACTTCGCCCAGCCAGAACTCGACTTTCCACGGACAGTGCTTCTCAATGACTGACCTCATGACCCTCGATCCGAGTGCGATGGCGACCGTTCCGCGGCACCAGATCGTCATTCCCTCCAGCTATGGTTTCGATGAGACACTGCACCGGCTTCGCGACGCCATCGCTGCCGCCGAGCTATGGATCATCCATGAGATCGATCCGCAGGCCCTGCTCAAAAAAGGCGGGATCGCCACCGTTCGGCTCCGCCAACTGCTTTGGTTCCACCCCCGATACATGGCGCGCCTGTTGCTGACCGATCCCGGCGCCGTGCCCGAAGCGCCGTTGAAGTTCGTGGTCAGCGAACAAGCGGCCGGCGTAACAGTCCGCGCCTTGAACCCGGTTTTGGTGTTCTCGCCCTATCCCCGGCTTTTTGATCTCGCACAAGAACTGTTCGACACGACGGAGCGAATGCTCGAGACGGTTTCCACTATGCCGGTGTCAGGCGGCGATATCTAACGCAGCTATGAGCGGTCCGGCCGCCTGTATCAGACGCTGGTCATTCAGCGCCCGATGCGGCCGAGATGGGTGTCCTGAAAGCTAGTCGGCAGCTTCAGGCCGTAGCCCAGCGCTCGATCGATGGCGATGTGGGCGATCCAGATCAGCGCAACCGCCATCGCGATCGCATTGCCGGACAGATGCCCGGCCAGCAGCAGCAGCAGCACGGGCACGATCAGGATATGCAAGGCGTTGTAGGCAAGGGCACCGACGCGCGGTCCGGCCAGATAGCCGAACATTGACAGATCAGGCGCCAGGATTAGCAATCCGAAGAGCCACCAGGAGATGCCGGTTGAGCCGTAGAAAACGACGGCAGCCACCGCCACGATTGCCCATTCGAGCCGGATCACAAGATCGAGGGATTTCATCCCTCACCGATCATTCCGGCCTCGCCGGTCATTCGCGGCGTTTGGGGCGCAGCCTCACGACGATATCGACATTGGCGATCTCCATCCCTTCCGGCGGCTCCGGCAGGTTAGCAACCGTCACCGGACCGCTGTCGATGTCGAATATGCGGTTTTCGCCTTCGATGTAGAAATGGTGGTGGTCGGAGGTGTTGGTGTCGAAATAAGTCTTCGAGCCCTCGACGGCGAGGATGCGCAGCAGTCCCGCCTGGGTGAACTGATGAAGGGCATTGTAGACGGTGGCCAGTGATACCGGCACGCCGGCGGCGACCGCCTCCTCGTGCAATTCCTCGGCCGACAGGTGACGGTCGCCCTTGGCGAAAAGCAGGTCGGCCAGCGCAATGCGCTGACGCGTCGGCCTCAGGCCGGCTTCACGAACCCGCTTGTCCACAGCGACATTTTCCTTCCGGCCGTCCAGGTCCATCTTCTCGTCGAACCCCACAGTTCCGCCCCAAGACACGCCCAGAATGGCAAAAACATGGACATCTGCCGAAACCGGACCTCTCGAAGACATATATTCTGTCGCCCGAATGCGATCAATAGCGCGCATTGACCCAGGCAGACGAGCAGGTTAAGCGCAAACGCCGGTTTCCGGCCTGAAACAGATTGTGTTAGGAAACCAACGACAAGGGCACCCGATAGCCCGGAACGATATGGGGACGAGATTGATGGCGGGTAAATCCAGCTACGAGTACGACGAATTGCTGGCCTGCGCTCGCGGCGAACTGTTCGGGCCGGGCAATGCCCAACTGCCCTATCCGCCCATGCTGATGTTCGACCGCATCACCGAGATCAGCGAGACCGGCGGCGCCTTCGAGAAAGGCTTCATCCGCGCGGAATTCGACATCAAGCCGGACCTGTGGTTCTTTGCCTGCCATTTCATCGGCAACCCGATCATGCCGGGGTGCCTCGGCCTCGACGCCATGTGGCAATTGACGGGCTTCTACCTTGGCTGGCTCGGCGAACCCGGCAAGGGAATGGCGCTGTCGACCGGTGAGGTCAAATTCAAGGGCATGGTGACGCCGGCGGTCAAGAAAGTGGAATACGGCATCGACTTCAAGCGCGTGATGCGCGGACGGTTGGTGCTCGGCATCGCCGATGGCTGGCTGAAGGCAGACGGCGAGCCCATATATGCGGCAACGGATCTCAAGGTGGGTCTGTCAAAGCAGTCGGCGGTCGCCTGATCGTTACCGCACACTCTGGAAGGAGCAGCCCATGAGACGGGTCGTAGTCACAGGCCTCGGCATCGTGTCGTCGATCGGCAACAATGCCAACGAGGTGCAAGCCTCGCTACATGACGCCAAATCCGGCATCAGCTTCTCCGATTCCTTCGCCGAGCATGGCTTCCGCTGCCAGGTCTGGGGAGCGCCGACGCTCGATCCCTCGGCCATGATCGATCGCCGTGCGCTGCGCTTCCTGAGCCAAGGCGCTGCGTGGAATCACGTCGCCATGGATCAGGCGATCGCGGATGCGGGCCTCGGCGAGAGCGACATCACCAACGAGCGTACCGGCATCGTCATGGGATCGGGCGGACCTTCCACCCGCACCATCGTCGAGGCGGCCGAAACCACGCTGAAGAACGGCAGTCCCAAGCGCATCGGTCCGTTCGCTGTGCCGAAGGCGATGTCGTCGACCGCATCGGCAACCCTTGCCACCTGGTTCAAGATCCACGGTGTCAACTACTCGATCTCGTCGGCCTGCTCGACCTCGGCGCATTGCATCGGCAATGGCTACGAATTGATCCAGTGGGGCAAGCAGGACATGGTCTTTGCCGGCGGCCACGAGGATCTCGACTGGACAATGTCGGACCTGTTCGACGCCATGGGCGCCATGTCGTCGAAATTCAATGACAGGGCATCGACCGCTTCGCGCGCCTACGACGCCAACCGCGACGGCTTCGTCATCGCCGGCGGCGCCGGCGTGCTGGTGCTGGAAGAACTGGAGCATGCCAAGGCGCGCGGCGCCAAGATCTACGCCGAAATCGTCGGCTACGGCGCGACCTCGGATGGGTACGATATGGTCGCCCCTTCGGGCGAAGGCGCGGTGCGCTGCATGCGCCAGGCGCTGGCCACGGTTTCCACGCCGGTCGACTACATCAACACCCATGGCACGTCGACGCCGGTGGGTGATTCCAAGGAGATGGGTGCGATCCGCGAAGTGTTCGGCCCAGAGATGCCGTACATCACCTCGACGAAGTCGCTGACCGGCCATTCGCTGGGCGCGGCCGGCGTGCAGGAATCCATCTATTCGATCCTGATGATGCAGGGCGGGTTCATCGGCGAAAGCGCCCATATCGAGACCCTCGATCCAGAATTCGAGGGCATGCCGATCGTGCGAAAGCGCATCGACGACGCCAGGATCGACACTGTCTTGTCCAATTCGTTCGGCTTCGGTGGCACCAACGCCACGCTCGTTTTCCAGCGCTATTCCGCATAAGGATTTGCCGGCCATGGACGGACTGATGAAGGGCAAGCGCGGGCTTGTCATGGGTGTCGCCAACGATCATTCGATCGCCTGGGGCATCGCCCGGAAATTATCCGAACATGGGGCGGAACTCGCCTTCACCTATCAGGGCGATGCCTTCGGGCGCCGGGTAAAGCCTCTCGCCGACAAGCTCGGCGCCTCGCTGGTCGTACCGTGCGACGTCGAGGACAGCGCTTCGGTCGCCGCCACCTTCGAGACCTTGGGCAAGGAATGGGGCGGGCTGGACTTCGTCGTCCACGCCATCGGCTTTTCCGACAAGAACGAGCTGAAGGGCCTCTACGCCAACACCAGCCGGGACAATTTCGTCCGCACCATGGTGATCTCCTGCTACTCTTTCACCGAGATCGCCCGCCATGCCGCCGCCTTGATGCGGGACGGCGGGTCGATGATCACGCTGACCTATGCAGGGTCGGTCCGCGTCATGCCGAACTACAATGTCATGGGCGTCGCCAAGGCAGGCCTGGAAGCCAGTGTGCGCTACCTCGCCAATGACTACGGTCCGCGCGGCATCAGGGTGAACGGCATATCGGCTGGACCCGTGCGCACGCTGGCCGGCGCCGGTATTTCCGACGCGCGCCACATGTTCTCCTACCAGCAGCGCAACTCGCCGCTGCGCCGCACCGTGACCATCGACGAGGTCGGCGGCTCGGCGCTTTATCTGTTGTCGGATCTGTCTTCCGGCGTTACAGGCGAAATCCACTATGTCGATTCCGGCTACCACATTGTTTCCATGCCAACGCTCGACGAATTGAAGCAGACCGACGGCGGCCGAGACTAATGCGCCCAAAAGTGCACAGCCGTTTTGGGACAACGACATTTATAAAACAAAAGCTTAAGGTGCGCCGACTAAATCCGTTTCAACGCGACGCGCTTTAACCAGCTCAAGAAATACTTTAGTCCAATAAAATTGGACGCATTCGCGGAAACTCATTTTAAGGAGATATCCGCTAGAAAGCCTCGTACTCTGGGGATCTTTCAATGTCCGCCGCCGTCAGCAACCCGAAGCGAACACCGGTGTTCCGACTGCTCACCATAGCAAGCTCGGGTATCGGCAGTTTCGTCCTGGGGCTCTGGGGCCTGAAGCTCGGTCTCGGCAATGGCTTTGCCGGCATCTCCGCGGACATGATGGTCGCAGTAATGGCCGCTCTTTGCGCATTGGCGGCGTCGATAGCCGCGATGTCCTTCTTCGCAGGTGTCGATGAATCGGTGGATTTCGTCTTCACGGAAACCCATTTCGACAAGCTGACCGGCCTTTTGGCGCGCCCGGCGATGGTCGGCAAGATTGCCGAGGCGGCATGCGCGACAAGCCGGACCGGCGAGCCGATGTTCCTCATCGATATCGATATCGACCGGTTCAAGCAGATCAATGACGCCATCGGCTACAGCCAGGGCGACGAGTTGATCCGCGCCTTCACCAAGCGATTGAAGACCTGCGTGCCGCAGCGCGCGCTGATCGGACGCATCGGCGCCGGTGAATTCGCGATTCTGCTCCCCGACAACCAGGTGCCCGGGTCATTGGACAGCACCGTAGAGAGGCTCATCGACGAGATGATGGAGCCCTATGAGCTCAGCACGCACCTGCAATCGGTCAGCCTGTCGGTGGGCATCGTGGCGATGCCCAAGGACGGCGTCGATCCTGTCCTCATCCTGCGCCGCTCCAATCTGGCGCTGCAGAATGCCCGCGCCAGCGGCGTCGGTAACTGGTCCGTCTTCCATGCCGAAATGGGCAGGGTCGCCGACCATCGCCAATGGGTCGAATCCGAACTGCACATCGCCTTCGAGCGCGGCGACTTCGATCTTCACTACCAGCCGCAGCTCGATCTCCCAACAGGCCGCATCGTCGGCTACGAAGCACTGATCCGCTGGCGGCATCCCGAACGCGGCATGATCCCGCCGATGGAGTTCATTCCGATCGCCGAGGAAACCGGCATGATCGGCCCGATCGGCGAATGGGTGCTGCGCAAGGCTTGCAGCGACGCCCAGCATCTGCCCGACGACTGCTTCGTGGCCGTCAACATCTCGCCCGTGCAGTTCATGACCAAGGACTTCGTCGGCACCGTGCGCGACGCCATGACGAGCACTGGCATCAAGCCGTCACGGCTGGAACTGGAAGTGACCGAGACCGCGATGATGCAGGACCGCGACCGCGCCGCCGCCATCCTGAAGCAACTTGCGGATATGGGCATCTCGGTCGCCGTCGACGATTTCGGCACCGGCTATTCCAATTTGAGCTATTTGATCGACTTTTCGTTCGGCAAGCTGAAGATCGACCGGTCCTTCGTCAGCCGCCTCGACACCGACACCAGCTCCGGCGCGGTTGTCTCGACCATCGTCGGGCTGTCGCGTGCGCTTGGCGTCAGCATCATTGCCGAAGGCGTCGAGACCGAAAGCCAGGCGACGCTGCTCAGGGCAGCCGGCTGCGAAGTGGTGCAGGGCTACCTTTACGGCAGGCCGGCACCGCTCCAGATCAGGGTTGGCGACGCGCATGTCACCGACGAGGTCCGACGCGTCGCCAATTTGCATTGAACGCGGTGCGTTGTATCAACGCCGCGCGACAAGCACCTTGAACATGCCGTCGCGGGCGAGTTCGGCATGGCTCGAGAAGGCGGCCGACAGCACCGGCTCATAGGGAAGCTGGCGGTTGGCGACCATGAACAGCCGCCCACCCGGCTTCAAGGCCTTGGCCGCGGCGCGGATCATGCCGGCGCCGATCTCCGGCTCGGCCGCGCGGCTTCGGTGAAACGGCGGGTTCATGGCAATCGCGTCGTAACGCTTTTCGACCGGTTCCTTCAGCAGATCGATCCAGAAGAAATTCCTGGCGATCGACTGGTTAACCCCTGTCAGATTGAGCTTTGCGGCTTCGAGCGAGGCGAAATCCGCCTCATGGAGGTCGAGCGCCGAGACGCTGGTTGAGCGGGCGGCGATCTCGGCAGCCACATAACCCCAGCCGGCGCAGAAATCGGCAACGCTGCCGCGCAAATCGCCAGGCAGGTTCTCGACCAGCAGTTTCGAGCCCGTATCGATCCGGTCGAAGGAAAACATGCCGGGCGCGGTGTGGAACCGGCCTTCAACCAGCAAGGCGGGATTGGTGCCGCGCAAGTCTTCCGCGGCGGCCAGATCGGCGGGGCGGCGCAACCAGAAGGCAATGCCGTGATATTTCGGCAGATGGCCTTCAAGTGGCAGAAGTTCGTCAACGCGCTTGCGCAGGCTTGCA
Organism: Mesorhizobium sp. LjRoot246; assembly: GCF_964254115.1. Taxonomy (NCBI): domain Bacteria; kingdom Pseudomonadati; phylum Pseudomonadota; class Alphaproteobacteria; order Hyphomicrobiales; family Phyllobacteriaceae; genus Mesorhizobium; species Mesorhizobium sp. LjRoot246. Next base: position 15,488 of record NZ_CAXUSN020000001.1, read on the forward strand.
ATGCCATCGTCCTTGCCGCCGGCAATGACGACCAAGCCGCCCGGTGCCACGCGCTCAAGCGCCTCAGCGATGCGCACTTCGTTCAGGCCGCGATGCCGGCCGGCCAGCACAAGTGCCATATCGAAGCTGTCGCCTTCCGCTTGCGCGGTGACGATGGCGCCGGATGCCTGCAGCGTGCGAAAATGCGGCCGGAAGCCCTGCACGAGGTGAAGCGTCGCCTCGAAGCCTTCAGGCAGGCGAAAACCTGGCTCAGCGCCGAGAAACAGCGCGCGCTCGCCCCTTACCGGCAAAGCAACAGCCTCTGCCTCAAAGGGATGGAAAAGCGTCTTCAACGGCTCGGCGGACATTGTTCGATCTCGACCTGTCTAGACGGTCCGAAACTGAAAAACTGGGGCTGAAAATGAAAACGGGCGCGACATAAGCCGCGCCCGCTTCGATTTATGATCTCAGACCAATTAGGCGGCGTTTTCTTCGCCTTCGGTCTTCTTGTCGCGGGCGAGTTCCTTGCCGGTGGCCTGGTCGACGACCTTCATCGACAGGCGGACCTTGCCGCGCTCATCGAAGCCCATCAGCTTGACCCAGACCTTGTCGCCTTCCTTGACCACGTCCGAGGTCTTGGCGACCCGGTCGTTGGCAAGCTGCGAGATGTGGACGAGGCCGTCACGCGGACCGAAGAAGTTGACGAAAGCGCCGAAGTCGGCGGTCTTGACGACCGTGCCTTCGTAGATCTCGCCGACTTCCGGCTCGGCGACGATGGTGTGTATCCACTTCTTGGCCGCCTCGATCTCCTTGGCGTTCGACGAAGCGATCTTGACCGTGCCGTCGTCCTCGATGTTGATCTTGGCGCCGGTCTTTTCGACGATCTCGCGGATAACCTTGCCGCCCGAGCCGATGACGTCGCGGATCTTGTCGGTCGGGATGTGCATCACTTCGATGCGCGGTGCGAACTCACCGAGTTCCGAACGCGCGCCGGTCAGAGCGTGCGCCATCTCGCCGAGGATATGCTGGCGGCCATCCTTGGCCTGGTCCAGCGCGATCTTCATGATCTCCTCGGTGATGCCCTCGATCTTGATGTCCATCTGCAGCGACGTGATGCCGTTGGCGGTGCCGGCGACCTTGAAGTCCATATCGCCGAGGTGATCTTCGTCACCCAGGATGTCGGACAGAACCGCGAAGCGCTCGCCTTCCTTGATCAGGCCCATGGCAATGCCGGCGACGGGCTTGGCCAGCGGCACGCCGGCATCCATCAGCGCCAGCGAGGTGCCGCAGACGGTCGCCATCGACGACGAGCCGTTGGACTCGGTGATCTCCGAGACGACGCGCAGCGTGTAGGGGAACTGGTCAGCGCTCGGCAGCATCGGGCGAATGGCGCGCCAGGCGAGCTTGCCATGGCCGATTTCGCGGCGGCCCGGCGAACCCATACGGCCAGTCTCGCCGACGGAGTAGGGAGGGAAGTTGTAATGAAGGAGGAACTTCTCCTTGTACATGCCGGTCAGCGAATCGACATACTGCTCGTCCTCGCCGGTGCCGAGCGTGGCAACGACCAGCGCCTGGGTCTCGCCGCGTGTGAACAGCGCCGAACCGTGGGTGCGCGGCAGGACGCCGACTTCGGAGACGATCTTGCGGACCGTCTTCAGGTCGCGGCCATCGATGCGCGAGCCGGTGTCGAGGATGTTCCAGCGCACGACCTTGGCCTGGAGTTCCTTGAACACCGAACCGATCTGCTCGGAGGTGTACTTGGCGTCTTCGCCTTCGGCCGGGGCAAACGCTGCCTTGACCTTCGCCTTGACGGCGTCGACGGCGGCGTAGCGCTTCTGCTTGTCGACGTTCTTGTAGGCATTGCTGAGTTCGTCGCCAACGATCTTCAGCATCTCGGCTTCAAGCGCCGAATAGTCCGGCGCGGTGAAGTCGCGCGGCTCCTTGGCGGCGACTTCGGCCAGCTTGATGATGGCGTCGATTACTGGCTGGAAGCCCCTGTGGCCGAACATGACGGCGCCGAGCATCAGCTCTTCGCCCAATTCCTTGGCTTCGGACTCGACCATCAGCACGGCGTCGGCGGTGCCGGCAACAACGAGGTCGAGCTTGGACTCCTGCATCTCGTCGACATGCGGGTTGAGCACGTATTCGCCGTTGATGTAGCCGACGCGGGCGCCGCCGACCGGACCCATGAAGGGAACGCCCGAGAGTGTCAGAGCGGCCGAGGTGGCAACGATCGACAGGATGTCCGGATCGTTCTCGAGATCATGCTGGACGACGGTGACGACGATCTGGGTGTCGTTCTTGTAGCCGGAGGCGAAGAGCGGGCGGATCGGGCGGTCGATGAGGCGGGAAACCAGAGTTTCCTTCTCGCTCGGACGGCCTTCACGCTTGAAATAGCCGCCCGGGATCTTGCCGGCGGCGTAGGTCTTTTCCTGGTAGTTGACGGTCAGCGGAAAGAAATCGAGGCCGGGCTTCGGCTCTTTCATCGAAACGACGGTAGCGAGGACCTTGGTCTCGCCGTAGGTGGCGAGCACCGCGCCATCAGCCTGGCGCGCGATCTTGCCGGTTTCGAGGATGAGCGGACGGCCGCCCCATTCGATTTCCACTTTGTGGTGATTGAACATTTCTTGTCCTTAATATGAGGAAAGGGCCGCGCCGTTTCACGGTGCGCGGAGATGCCCTTTCCCTGGCTTCCTTTCTCGGGCAGCCACGGGCAAGACAACGGGAAGCTCGGGTGATTCCGGCGCGGTGCGCGCGCGAGCGTCCTGCAATCCTGCCCCATGACCGTCCATGGGCGGTTTCGAGTGCCCTCTGCACGATCGAAACCGGGTCTGGCCAGTCGATACGACTGGCAGAATGCGCGACCGGCGGGCTCTCCGAAGAAAGCCCGCCGGTCAATTCGTCAACGGCGCAGACCGAGCTTCTCGATCAGCGTCTGATAGCGCGCGTCATCCTTGCGCTTGAGATAATCAAGCAGGCTGCGGCGCTGGGAGACGAGAGCAAGCAGACCACGGCGGGAATGGTTATCCTTCTTGTGGTCCTTGAAATGGTCGGTCAGGTTCTTGATGCGCTCGGAAAGGATGGCCACCTGGACTTCCGGAGACCCGGTATCGCCCTTGGCGGTTGCGAATTCACCCATCAATTCCTGTTTGCGCTCGGCAGTAATCGACATCGTGTTTTTCCTTATCTGTTTGAGGAAACGGGTCGCCCTCAGCCGGGATGTCGTCCAGCAGGGGCCGGTGCAAGCAAAGCGTCATAGCGCTATGCTGCGGCGCATATAGTGCAATTCCCTGCAAAACACCAGCCCAATTCACAAGCCGGCTTTTCAGGCCGAAATGGGCGGTTTTATCCTTGTCAAAGCCATTTCTTCCATTTGAAGAAGGCAATCAGCCCGAAAGCGACAAGCGCCATGAACAGGAGCGACAAGGGATAGCCGTAGTAGGCTTTCAGTTCCGGCATGTTCCAGGGCGAAGACCCCGGATCGAAATTCATGCCCCAGATGCCGACTAGAAAGGTCAGCGGCATGAAGATGACCGAGACGATGGTGAGATAGCTGATGACGTCGTTGGTGCGCGCCTGGCTTAGCGACAGATGCATCTCGATCAGGCCGGTCAGCATGTCGCGCTGGGTTTCGACCAGTTCGATCAGCCTGAGCGAATGGTCGAGCGTGTCGTTAAGGAAGACCTTGGTCTCAGCCCTCACATAGGACACGTCACTGCGGATCAACGTCGCCAGCGCGTCGCGTAGCGGCCACAGTACGTTTTTCAGCACATTGGTGCCGCGCCGCAATTGGTGAAGCTGCTGCATCTGATGCTTCTGCGGGCTGCGCAGCATTTCGTCCTCAATGTGGTCGACCAGTTCGCTGGCCGCATCGATCGGCGGGAAATAGCTGTCGACGATGGCGTCGATCAAGGCATAGGCAAGGTAGTCGGCGCCGCGTTCACGCAGCCGGTTGGGCATCGAGCTTTCGATGCGCTTGCGCACCGGGTCGAAAGGGTCGCCTTCGCGCTCCTGGAAGGTGATGACGAAATTCCTGCCGAAGAAGACGGCGATCTGCTCGTAGCGATGCGATGCGGCGTCGTCGATCATGGTGAGGGCGACGAAGGCATGATCCTCGAAGAAATCAACTTTCGGCCGCTGGCCGGTGTTGACGACGTCTTCCAGCGCCAGCGGATGCAGGCTGAAAATGCGGCCGATCTCTTCGATCAGCGGGATGTTGGCGAGGCCGGTGCAATCCAGCCAGATGACCGGCCACTTGTCGCAATGGGTGTTGAGGTCGTCGATGCTGGCATTTTCGATGGTCTTGAATTTTTGGGGCGAGATCAGGGTCAGCCGCAGTTCTGAGCGCCGCGCCGCCGGGTCGGCAATCAGCGTGCCCGGCGAAGAGCCGACCGGCGACCGCCGCGTGGTTGCCGGTGCCCGCTTCTTGATCGTCTCAGCCTTTGCCATATACCCCTCACGCGAGTCCTGGTCAGACATTAGACGACAGGAGTCACCCGGCAAAGACCCGCTTGGGCTTGAACATGCCTTGCTCGATGGCACCGATGGCGACCAGCTTGCCGCGCGCCGTGGCGCAGGCTTCCTCGGCTTCCACCGGCGCGTCCCGGCCGCGGATGATGACCGGGTTGCCGAGGCGGATCTTGGTCGCCGCATCGTCGCTGATGGCGATCTGCGGCAAGCAATCGAGGGCTGCCGATGTATCGACCAGAAGCGCATCGATGGCGTCGAAGTCGATCGGTGCTTCCACCGCGTCTGCGGCTTCTGTCGTGTCAGCTGCCTCTGTCGTGTTGGCGGCGTCCGTCACGTCCGAGTTGTCCTGCACGCCGAAGCGGGCGGCTTCCAGTTCGGCGATGGTGACGAAATCCTCCGCCGTGAACGGCTCGACCTCGACCCGGCGCAGTTCGGAAATATGGCCGAAACAGCCGATATCGCGGCCCATGTCGCGGGCTAGCGAGCGCACATAGGTGCCCTTGCCGCATTCGACCTCGAAAACAGTTTGGTCGGCGCTATGCTCGACAACGTCCAAACGGCCGATCTCTATCTCGCGCGCGGGTATGTCGACCGTCGCGCCATCGCGGGCCAGATCATAGGCGCGCTCGCCCGCGATCTTGATGGCCGAGAATTGCGGCGGCGTCTGCATGATGACGCCGGTGTATTTCGGCAGCAAGGCAAGCACCTCGGCCTCCGATGGACGCAGGTCGGACTCCTTCGTCACCGGACCCTCGAGGTCATCGGTGGAGCGCTCCTGCCCCCACGCCACGGTAAAGCGATAGATTTTGGCGCCGTCCTGCACGTAAGGCACGGTCTTGGTGGCCTCGCCGAGCGCGATCGGCAGCATACCGGACGCCAGCGGATCGAGCGTGCCGGCATGGCCGGCCTTTTCCGCCTGGAACAGCCATTTAATCTTGGAGACGGCTTCGGTCGAGCCCATGCCGACCGGCTTGTCCAGGATCAGCCAGCCCGAGATCGGCCGGCCCTTCTTCTTGCCGCGACGTGCCACTATTCGGTGTCCTTGCTGTCGTCTTTGCCCTGGTCTTCAGAACCCAGATCGCGTGCCACCTCGGGCGATTTCAACAGGTCGTTGATCCTGGCGAAATTGTCGAAAGAGGTGTCGAGCTTGAAGCGAAACTCCGGCATGAACTTCATCTGCCGCAGCGCGCCCGAGACACGGCCACGGACGAATTTTGCATGCTTGTTCAGCGCCTCGACCACCGCATCGGTGTCCTTGGCGCCGAGCGGCGAGACGAAAGCGGTGGCGACCTTCAAGTCGGGCGACATGCGCACTTCCGAGACCGACACCACGGTGTTCTCGATCAACGGATCGATGATCTCGCCGCGCTGCAGGGTTTCGGACAGCGCATGGCGCACCTGTTCGGCGACGCGCAGCATGCGCTGGGATGGGCTGGAAGCGGTTGGACGGGGCATTTTTCTCATTCCCGAAAGCGTGAGGCGCGGGATGGGACCGTGCCGCATGTCTCATATGGCCATTCTCAATAGACCTTGGGCGGCGGCCTTTCGACCACCGCCCGGTATCAACAAGTCACTCGAACTCAGAGTGTCCGGGTCACCATCTCGACGCGGAAGCACTCGATGACGTCGCCGACGCGCATGTCTTCGTAGTTCTGGAAGGCCATGCCGCACTCCTGGCCGCCGGGAACTTCCGAAACTTCGTCCTTGAAGCGCTTCAGCGTCTTCAGCGTGCCCTCGTGGATGACGACGTTGTCGCGGATCAGGCGCACGCCCGCACCACGCTCGACCTTGCCTTCGGTGACACGGCAGCCGGCGATCTTGCCGACCTTGGTGATGTCGAAGATTTCGAGGATCTGCGCATTGCCGATGAAGGTCTCGCGACGCTCCGGCGACAGCAGGCCCGACAGAGCCGCCTTAACGTCATCCACAAGGTTGTAGATGATCGAGTAGTAGCGGATCTCGATGCCAGCAGCCGCTGCAGCGGCACGCGCCTGGACGTTGGCGCGGACATTGAAGCCGATGATCGCGGCACCCGAAGTCTCCGCCAGCGACACATCGCTTTCGGTGATGGCACCTGCGCCGGCATGGACGATGCGTGCACGCACTTCGTCGGTGCCGAGCTTGTCCAGTGCGGCGTTGATCGCTTCGATCGAGCCCTGCACGTCGCCCTTGATGACCAGCGGGAATTCCTTCAGTCCGCTCGTCTGCAACTGCGACATCATCTGCTCGAGCGAACCGCGCTGGCCGGCATGCTTGGCAACCGCCTTCTCGCGCGCCAGACGCTGGCGATATTCGGTGATCTCGCGGGCACGGGCCTCGTTGTTGACCACGGCGAAGCGATCGCCGGCCTGCGGGGTGCCCTGCAGGCCAAGCACTTCCACCGGCATCGCGGGCGGCGCTTCCTTGATCTGCGTGCCACGATCGTTGACCAGCGCGCGCACCCGGCCCCATTCGTTGCCGGCAACAAGGATGTCGCCCGGCATCAGCGTGCCGGTCTGCACCAGCACGGTGGCAACGGGGCCACGGCCCTTGTCGAGCTGGGCCTCGATGACGACACCCTCGGCGGTACGATCCGGATTGGCCTTCAGGTCGAGAATTTCGGCCTGCAGCAGGATCGCCTCGAGCAGCTTGTCGAGATTGGTGCCCTTGGTCGCCGACACTTCGACGTCCAGAACTTCACCGCCCATGGATTCCACGAAGACCTCGTGGCGCAGCAGCTCGGAGCGCACTTTCTGCGGATCGGCATCATGCTTGTCGATCTTGTTGATCGCCACGATGATCGGAACGCCGGCCGCCTTGGCGTGGCTGATCGATTCGATCGTCTGCGGCATGACGCTGTCGTCGGCCGCAACCACCAGGATGGCAATGTCGGTCGCCTGGGCGCCACGAGCACGCATCGCCGTGAAGGCGGCGTGGCCGGGCGTGTCGATGAAGGTGATCTTGTGACCGTTCTTCTCGACCTGGTAGGCGCCGATATGCTGGGTGATACCGCCGGCTTCGCCAGACACGACATTGGCGTTGCGGATGGCGTCGAGCAGCGAGGTCTTGCCGTGATCGACATGGCCCATGATCGTCACGACAGGCGGACGCGAAACCAGGTCCTCGGCATTGTCGGCGATGTTGAACAGGCCTTCCTCGATGTCGGACTCGGCGACACGGCGGACCGTATGGCCGAATTCGGTAGCAACCAGTTCGGCCGTGTCGGCGTCGATGACGTCGCCCGGCTTCAGGATCTGGCCCTGCTTCATGAAGAACTTGACCAGGTCGACTGCACGCTCGGACATGCGTTGCGCCAGTTCCTGGATGGTGATGGTCTCTGGCAGGATCACTTCGCGCATGACTTTCTCGCGCGGCTCATTGTGCATCGCGCGCTTGAATTTTTCCTGGCGACGACGCATCGACGACAGCGAACGGGCTCGCGCATCTTCGTCGGACAAGGCTGAATTCAGCGTCAGCTTGCCACGGCGACGATCTTCCTCGCTCTTGGTCGGCTTGGCCGGACGCGCCACTTCAGGCGTGACCGGACGGCGCACTGGTGCGCCGGCACCAACCCGCTTCGGCTTGACCCCTTCCTCGTCGTCGACCGTCGCCAATTCGGCGGTCAGCGGCGCGCGGCGGCGTGCCTCTTCCTCGGCCCGACGGCGGGACTCGGCCTCGGTCTGCAGCCGCGCCTCTTCCTCGGCCTGGCGACGTGCGGATTCATCGCGTTCGCGCTTGCGGCGTTCTTCGTCCTCGGCGCGGCGCTTGGCATCCTCGGCGGCGCGCTGACGGTCCTCGACCTCACGAACCTTCGAGCCTTCGAGTGCCCTGCGGCGTGCTTCCATTTCACTGCGCGACAGTTCGTTCAGCACCATGCCGCTGCGCTCGACCGGGGCCGGCGGCGGCGGGGGTGGGAGTGGCGGCGCCTTCGGTGCTTCCTGCACGACGGCGGGTGCGGCCACGACCGCCGGCTTCGGTGTGAAGACGGGGGCGGCAACCGGCTCCGGCTTGTCGCCGGGCATCGAGAACTTGCGCTTCTTGGTTTCGACGACGACCTGCTTGGTGCGGCCGTGCGAGAAGTTCTGGCGCACAGTGCCCTGTTCCATACCGGGGCGCTTCAGCGTCAAGGTCTTCTTCGGCGTCACACTCAGCGTATTGTCGTCACCCGATTTCGTATCGCTCATTCCATATCCTCTGCGGCATCATCTTCGTCAGCAACAGCCGCAAGCATTGCCAGATCGTCCGGGGAACCGCCCCGATACCGGTCGAGCGCAACCATGCGCTTCTGGACCGCCCTGCCCGCGTCTCCCGCGAGAACGGCAGCATGTATCACATTTGTACCCCCCAATGCCAAGCTCAACTCGGCCTCGGAGAAAAGTTTGTAGGCAAGGATAGCGGGGCCGCCGAGATGGACTGTCGCCCGTCGCGCCTGGCTGATCTTGCGAACGCCGTCATCGGACGCCTCGGTCGCGTGAAGCACGAAAAGCGCCAATCCGCTGCGCACAGCGCTTTCGACCTTGGTGGCGCCCAGCGCGATCGCGCCTGCCTTGCGGGCAAGACCGAGCATGCCCAGCGCGTATCTTGAAAGCAACCCGTCGACCAAACCGCCAAGATCGGGCGGCACGATCACCTGTGCCTTGAAGGCGCGGGCAAAGAGGTTCTTCGCCGCAGCCTTGTCGATATGTAGGCGGTCGGCGCTCACCCAGCAACCGCGGCCGGGCAGATTTCTCTTGATGTCGGGAACGACGGCCGAATCCGGGCCGACGACGAACCGGATCAGATCATCCGGTTCGGTCTGCCTGCGGGTGACGATGCAGGTGCGATCGTTCATCTCGTCCAAGGGCGGGTTCGGTGCGATGCGGCTTCACCTCACGCACCAACGGCTTCGTCAGCCGTGACTTCTTCGGCTGCAAGCTCGTCTTCGGTGATCCAGCCGGCCTTGAGGCGAGCGGCCAGAACCATCTGCTCGGCATCTGCGCGAGTGACGCCATGATTGGCCAGCACGCCCGGATAGACTTTTGTCTCGCCGTCCTTGCGTTCTTTCCAGCCGGTCAGGTCGTCGGCGGCATAGCCGGCGAAGTCCTCGATCGTTTTCACGCCGTCCTCGCCAAGCGTCACCATCATGGCGGTGGTGACACCGGGGATTTCGCGCAATTCATCCGAAACGCCGAGCGCCTTGCGCTTGTCGTCGTGCTCGGCCTCGATCTTCTCCAGATACTCGCGGGCACGGGTCTGGATTTCCGACGCGGTGTCCTCGTCGAAGCCATCGATCGAGGCGATCTCGCCCGAATCGACATAAGCGACTTCCTCGACGCTGGTGAAGCCTTCGGAGGCCAGCACCTGGCCGACCATCTCGTCGACGTCGAGGGCTTCCATGAACAGCGACGAACGCTCGACGAATTCCTTCTGGCGGCGCTCGGATTCTTCGGCCTCGGTCAGAATGTCGATATCCCAGCCGGTCAGCTGCGAAGCGAGACGCACATTCTGGCCGCGGCGGCCAATGGCCAGCGACAGCTGGTCGTCGGGGACCACGACCTCGATGCGTTCGGCATCCTCGTCAAGCACGACCTTGGCGACTTCCGCCGGCTGCAGCGCGTTGACGATGAAGGATGCGGCCGATGGCGACCACGGAATGATGTCGATCTTCTCGCCCTGCAATTCGCCGACGACGGCCTGGACGCGGCTGCCGCGCATACCGACGCAGGCGCCGACCGGATCGATCGAACTGTCCCGCGAGATGACGGCGATCTTGGCGCGCGAACCGGGGTCGCGGGCGACCGACTTGATCTCGATGATGCCGTCATAGATTTCCGGCACTTCCATGGTGAACAGCTTGGCCATGAACTGCGGATGGGTGCGCGACAGGAAAATCTGCGGCCCGCGCTGCTCGCGGCGCACGTCGTAGACGTAGGCGCGGACGCGGTCGCCATATTTGTAGTTCTCGCGCGGGATCAGTTCGTCGCGACGGATGATCGCCTCGCCGCGGCCAAGATCGACGATGACGTTGCCATATTCGACACGCTTGACGGTACCGTTGACGATCTCGCCGATGCGGTCCTTGTACTCGTCATACTGGCGGTCGCGCTCGGCCTCGCGCACTTTCTGCACGATGACCTGCTTGGCCGACTGGGCGGCGATGCGGCCGAAATCCATCGGCGGCAGCTGTTCGGCGATGAAGTCGCCGAGCTGGGCGTCGGGATTGCGCTCGCGGGCCGAGGAAATGGCGATCTGCGTGGCGTAGTCATCGACCTTCTCGACCACTTCCATCAGCCGCTGCAACTTCATCTCGCCGGTGTTCGGGTTGATGTCGGCGCGGATGTTGGTCTCCTGGCCGTAGCGCGAGCGCGCCGCCTTCTGGATCGCATCGGCCATGGCGGCAATGACGATCGACTTGTCGATCGACTTTTCACGCGCGACCGCATCAGCGATCTGCAGCAATTCAAGTCTGTTGGCGCTTACAACCATCGTTTTTCTCCCGAGCCTGTTTGCCGGACCTTTGCGCCCGGCAGCTCAATCATAGTTCCTGTTCGTGTTCTTCCGCGGTGTCAGCTTCCGTACCCGACTCGTCGTCGTCCGGTTCGCCGCGGCGTTTCTTGGCTTCCTTGCGCGCCCTGTTGTCCTTCGACAGGGCATCGCGAATGAGGTCGTCGGTCAGGATCAGGCGCACGTCGGCAATCGCATCGTAGGGGATGCGAACCGTCGGCTCCTCGCCATAGGCGGCCTTGTCGCGCTCGATCAGCACGTCGTCTTCGCCGGCCTCGGCGATCTTGCCTTTGAAGCGCTTGCGGTCCGCGACGACGACCGATGTTTCCATCTTCACCAGATGACCCGTCCAGGTCGTGAAATCCGATTTGCGGACCAGCGGCCGGTCGATGCCAGGCGACGAGACTTCTAGGTGATAGGCCTTTTCGATCGGATCATCGACGTCGAGCGCCGGCGACACCGCGCGGCTGACTTCTTCGCAATCCTCGACGGTCATAGTGCCGTCCTCGCGTTCGGCCATGATCTGCAGCGTCAGCCCGTTCTGGCCTGACAGATGCACCCGCACGAGGCGGAAGCCGATGCCACGCAGAACCGGCTGGACGATCAGCGCAATGCGCGCATCGATACCGCTTTCGCGGATGATGCGGTCGTCGCCCTCGCTTGCCGTTGCAGTCATTGAAGCCCTGTCGTTGTAACCGAAGTTATCGGCAGGTAATAAAAAAGAGCGGGACCGGGTGGACCCACTCTTCGTCATACCGACCAAGAATTTGAGGCTGATATAAACGATCATGGCCTGGGTTTCAAGCCCGCTATGCTGGTCGGCAGGGCAACGAACTCGGGTTAGCGGGTTCCTTCGGAGCCTTCGCCGGCGCATTGGCTGCCGGAGCATCAAATGAAAACCCGCATCAGCGGCGGGTCACTGGCGCAAATCAGCACCATAGATAAATACGTACCATAGCTGAGGGCACGGGGTCAAGAAAAAATTCCTATTATGAAAGCTACCGGCACAAAAGCTGCCAGCACCGCCGAACTGGCTGCCGCGAGGCCTTTTGTTAACCTGAGTTCGGAGCCCTGTGCTACGTCGGCAACGCGGCCGTCGATGGCGGCGGGCACCAGCGTTGCACGGGGCGCATGGCGCCTATGCGGCGACACCCCGTGCGATCGGTGCTGAAACTACCTATTTATGTTGCGCTGCACAAATGTGGCAGCGCCACAAGCGCGCGAAAGGACATGACCATGAGCAACCGCAAGATATTTTCGGCAATCGGCGATCTCTTCACCGTATTCGGCAGCGCCGTTGCCGCCTCCCGAGCCGTGGAAGCCGGCCGCAGGCCGCGCGCCGACGACCTGCGCAACCTCGGCGTCGAACCTGCCGCCTTCGATCGCATCGGCCGCCGCTTCTAGACCCATCAGCCCGACATGGGGAGCTGAGGTTCCCCGTCGAGGTAAAGCGCGCCTTCAAGCCACCCGCTATTTCCGAACGAAGGTAAGATAGGCCGGCCGCCGGCCCTCGCGAATGGCCTTGGCCTCGTAACGCGTACCCGGCCAGCCATCATAAGGCCGGTGCCAGTCTGCCGCCTCCGAAGCCTGCCACGCGAATGCGCCATGCGCACGGCAGTGCAGCAGGGTCCAGTTGACATAGGTGTCGATATCGGAGGCGAAGCGGAATTTTGAACCCGGCTTCAGCACACGCGCGAACCGCTCGAGATTGACCGGGCTGACGAAGCGCCGCTTCCAGTGTTTCTTCTTCGGCCAGGGATCGGGATAAAGCAGATCGATGCCGTCGAGAGAGGCTTGCGGCAGCCAGTCGAGCAGCCTTGTGGCGTCGTCGTCATAAACCCGCAGATTGGCGAGCGGTTTTTCCCGCACCGCCATCATCATCTTGGCCATGCCGTTGACGAACGGCTCGACGCCGATAAAGCCGACAGTCGGCGCCTCGGTGGCGCGATGCAGGAGATGTTCGCCGCCGCCGAAGCCGATCTCGAGGCGAACCGCACTAACATCGGCTTCAAACAGAGTGTGCAGATCGGCCGGCGGTTCGGCCGTGAGATCGAGCCGATAGGTGCCGAAGCCGCTTTCCAGTGCTGCTGCCTGCTGCGGCCGCATGGTCTTACCGCGCCGGCGACCGAAGAAGGCTTCGGTCGCGCGGCTTGGTCTGTCCTTCGGGTCCATGGCGGGACTGTGCGGCGCCGCTATCAGGCGGCGACCGCGTCCTTGAGCGCCTTGGCGAGATCGGTCTTTTCCCAGGAGAAAGACCCGTCGCGGCCGGCCTTGCGGCCGAAATGGCCGTAGGACGACGTCTTGGCGTAGATCGGCTTGTTCAGGTCGAGGTGACGGCGGATGCCGGACGGCGACAGATCCATCACCGAGCGCAGCGCCTCCTCGAGCTTTGCCTCGTCGACCTTGCCGGTGCCGTGCAGGTCGACATAGACCGACAGCGGCTGGGCAACGCCGATGGCGTAGGAAAGCTGGATGGTGCAGCGGTCGGCGAGTTTCGCCGCGACGACGTTCTTGGCCAGATAGCGCGCCGCATAGGCCGCCGAACGATCGACCTTGGTGGTGTCCTTGCCGGAGAAGGCGCCGCCGCCATGGGGTGCCGCACCGCCATAGGTGTCGACGATGATCTTGCGGCCGGTCAGGCCGGCGTCGCCGTCCGGCCCGCCGATGACGAACTTGCCGGTCGGGTTGATGTACCACATGCAGTTGTCGGCGATCTTCAGTTCGCCCAGTGCCTCGCGGATATAGGGCTCGACGACCTTGCGGACCTTCTTCGAATCCCAGCTCGCATCGAGATGCTGCGTGGACAGCACGATCTGCGTCGCTTCCGCGGCCTTGCCGTCGACATAGCGGACGGTGACCTGGCTCTTGGCGTCCGGCCCGAGCCTGCCGGCTTCGCCGTTGCCTTCGTGACGCGCCGCTGCCAGCAGTTCGAGGATCTTGTGGCTGTAGTAGATCGGCGCCGGCATCAGATCCGGCGTCTCGCGGCAGGCATAGCCGAACATGATGCCCTGGTCGCCGGCACCCTCTTCGCCCTGACGGTCGGAGGCATTGTCGACGCCCTGGCCGATATCCGGCGACTGGCCGTGCAGCAGGACCTCGATCTTCGCCGTTTTCCAGTGGAAGCCGGCCTGCTCATAGCCGATTTCGCGGATCGCCTTGCGAGCGACCGACTTGAACTTGGCCGGATTGACGACCGGATGGCCGGCGGCATCCGTAAGGATGTTGCCTTCCTTGTCCTTCCTCAGCAGCGTCTCGGGGACGCGTACCTCGCCGGCGATGACGACGCGGTTTGTGGTGGCCAGCGTCTCGCAGGCGACACGGACTTTCCATGGGTCCATCCCGGTCTTCTTGGCTTCGCGATAGACCAGATCGACGATCTCATCGGAGATCCGGTCGCAGACTTTGTCGGGATGGCCCTCGGCAACGGATTCCGAGGTAAAGAAGTAGTTCTGCCGCGTCACGGGTGTCCCCTCTTGAAAAACGATCGGCAGGCTGCCGATTTGGCGCGCCACGTGTTAGCGGGACGATGCGCCGCTCGTCAAGCGATGCTTCGGCTCTGGCATGAATGTCGACGCAATTATCTTGTGCCACCGGCGGCAGGCCGCCGCCGGTCCTGGCTCGATCGCGGATCAGTCGGCATCGTCGGTGGAGAGGGACTTGACCAGGTCTATGATCCTGCGGCGCACCTTGGCGTCGGCGATCTTGACAAAGGCCCGGTTGAGCTGAAGCCCTTCAGGGCTGCCGCAGAATTCGACGGCGAAAGCCATCGACGCATCCTCGGCAAATCCGCGGCCCGCCACGGGCTCCTGGCCGGGCGCATCCTCGAAAAAGAAGGCGACAGGCACGCCGAGGATGGACGCGATCGCTTGCAGACGGCTGGCGCCGACGCGGTTGGTGCCCTTTTCATATTTCTGAATCTGTTGAAATGTGATGCCGAGATTTTCTCCCAGCTTTTCCTGGCTCATTCCCAGCATATTGCGGCGAAGCCGGATGCGACTGCCAACGTGGATATCGATCGGATTCGGTTTCTTCTTGTTATCTTCTGTCATTTTTTCCTCGCCGAATTTTTTCGGCTTTCACTATTTTTTCTCGCCCAAACAAAGCCGGAGGCAACTGCCCCAACAGAACGATCCACCGACTTCGAGAAAATTTCAGGCGCTTACAGTATGAGTTTCTAATGTGTTGGCTGTCAATTCACCCGTAGCCTTTGCCTTACGTTCAACAGCACTGCCCCAACGGCAAACAGCAACATGATCAGCATTCCGTTAATGCGTCGTTGGCCGGGAGATATGAGCGCCTGTCCGGAAATCGGTACATGGGCATCGATGGCGCCACGGGCGTCGATCGCCAGCGCATCGATGATGCGCCCGCGCGGGTCAACGACGGCCGAGATACCGTTGTTGGCAGCACGCACCAATGGCAATCCATTTTCCACCGCACGGATCTGGGCCTGCCTGAAATGCTGATACGGACCCGGCGTGTCGCCGAACCACGCATCATTGGTAACATTCACAATAAGCTGCGCTGACGCAGCGTCAACTGCCACAAGATCGGGAAAGATCACCTCATAACAGATAAATGGCAGCGCACGGATGCCGTCGGGCAACGTTATGGCGTGCCGCTCATTGCCGGCCGCAAAACTCATCGGCCCAGCGACCAGTTGCTCGATGCCGAAACGATCGAGCAGATCGGCGAACGGCAAGTATTCGCCGAACGGCACCAGATGAACCTTGTCGACGGCGTCAGTGATTTCACCCTTGTCGTCGATCGCGACCACGGAGTTGTAATAGCGGCTGTCGGCGTTCGCGGCCGAGCCGCCTTCCTCGCGGACGACGCCGGCGATCAGCATCTGGCCGGATCCGAGCATGTCGCCCAGCGCCGTCAATGCATCCGGACGCTCGGTGAAGAGGAACGGCACCGAGGTTTCGGGCCACAGGATCAGCTGTGGCCTTTGATGACCTGATACCGGTGCCTTGGCCGAGAGCCCCATCAGGACCGCGAAGATGCGGTCCCGAACCGAGGCGTCCCACTTTTCCGACAAGTCCACGGCCGGCTGGACGATACGTACATCCAGGCTGCGCGAAGCTTGCGGTTCGGGAGCGGCAAGCCTGACATAGCCGAAGCCGACATGGGCAGCGGCAAGCAAGACAAACAGCGCCGCGCCGAGGCGAAGATGCAAGCGCGCCGCCACCAGCGCCGGCAGTGCGAAGACGAACACCGCGAGCGCGTTCATGCCGATCATACCCGTCACCGAGACGCTCTGCATCAGCAAGGGCACGGGCATGGCCGCGTAGCCGATGGCATTCCAGGGAAAACCGGTGAACAGGAAATCGCGCAGCCATTCCGCCAGCCCGAAACCGAAGGCAAGGGCGGCGATGCGGCCGATGTCGTTGCTCCACAGCAGCCGCGCAACCATGGCCGCAAAGCCGTAGAAGAAGGCGAGCATGAAAGGGATGCCGACCACGGCGAAGGGAAGCGCCCAGGCAAAGCTGTCGGCCTCGACCAGCAGCGCCGAGCCGATCCACCAGAGGCCAGCGAGGAAATAGCCGAAGCCGAACCACCAGCCGACGGCGAAGGCCGGCCGCAAACGCCGGAACAGGCTGCCGGAGGCTTCGCCGGTGGCGCCGTCGAGCAGCCAGACCAGCAGCGGAAACGAGATGAAACAGGCGGCGAAGAAGTCGTAGGGCGCCTGACCGAGCACCGCCAGAGCGCCTGCGAGAAACGCCACGAGCGCGCGGCGCCAACCCCAAAGCAGAATTATCCGGCCGGCAAGGCGCACCATGCATACTTCCGAGTTGCGCGAATCAGGAAGCAAGATTTAACAGGCCGCGCCCCGCGCTCCAAACGCCGGATGGCTCGCCGTGACGCAAGCTCCGCCACCGCTCTACCGGTGCCAGCCGTCGATTCGAACGCCGCCCAGCCGCTCGGCCTCCTCGCGCGGGACCGAACGGATGGCCTGCGTAAAAGTCCAGACATGACCCTCGGGGTCGCGTGCCCGATATTGGCGCTCGCCGTAGAACTGATCCGCCGGCTCCTGGATTATATCAGCACCGGCCGCCCGGGCCTGCTCGCAATGTGCGTCGATGCTATCCTTCAGCCTGACATAGACCGATTGCGTGTTCTTGCCCGAGACCGAAGCCGGGCTGGCGACGTAATCGGCCCATTCGGAATCGACGATGATGTAGCTGTCGCCGAACCGCATCTCGGCATGAACGAGCGTTCCCTCGGCATCGCTGACCACCATGCTGCGCTCGAAGCCGAAGGCGGCTTCCAGCCAGTCCAGCGCGGCACGAGGATCCTTATAGAAAACACCGGAGCCCAGACTTGGATGCTTGAACGGGTCGTCGATAGTCATCGTGCGAGCGAAACGCTCACGCCTGTTCGGCGCGCGCCGTGGCACGCCGGCGACGCTCGCCCTTCTGGCTCTGCACGATGCGCACGCGCTTGACGCGGCGCGGATCGGCGTCGAGGACGTGGAACTCGAAGCCGGGTATGGCCTGTACCACCTCGCCGCGGGCCGGAACGCGGCCGAGCGTGTTGAAGATCATGCCGCCAATCGTGTCGACATATTCGCCATGTTCGCCGGCGGCGAAGTCGCCGCCGATCATCTTGGCGACATCGTCGATCTCGGCCTTGCCGTCGACGATGAACACGCCGTCACCGCTCTGGGTGATCATCGGCTCGTCGTCGTCATGCTCGTCTTCGATGTCGCCGACGACCATCTCGACAATGTCTTCCAGCGAGGCAAGGCCATCGGTGCCGCCATATTCATCAATGACCAGCGCCATTTGCGTGCGCGTCGTCTGCATGCGAGCCATCAGGTCGGAGGCGAGCATCGACGGCGGCACGAAAAGCACCGGACGGATCAGATTGAGGTCGCCAATGGTGCGTGCGAGGTCGACCCGCGCGAGATCGAGAACCGTGGCGACGGGTGTTTTCCTGGTCGTGCGGCCCTTTTTGACGCGCGCGATCTTGGTGATGTGGGCCAGCACGTCCCGGATATGGACCATGCCGCGCGGATCATCGAGGGTCTCGGAATAGACCGGCATGCGGGAATGGCCGGATTGCTCGAAAGTGCCCAGGAGATCGCCGAGCGTCGTCGTGATCTCGACCCCCTGGATGTCGGCGCGCGGCACCATGACGTCCTCGACGCGCACCTCGCGCAGCCGCAGGATGTTGTTGAGCATGGCACGTTCGCCGGGCGAAAAGGCGCCGGCATCGCTGGTCGTCTCGGCAAGCGCGCCGGCAATTTCCTCGCGCAGGCTGGTTCCATTGCGTTGCCGAAACAGGCCGAGAACGCGGTCGAACAGGGACGGACCGGCAGACGATGTCTCGCTGGCAACGCTGCCAGTGCTAGCAGCACCAGAGGTACTAGCAGCACCAGAGGTAACGGTACTCGGACTTGATCCCTCTTCCGACGTATCGGAAGCCTTGGTCGCACTGCCGGCGTCGGGGCGGGCGGCAGTCTCTGGTTTGTCGTTCATCGTCGTCCGGTCAATTGGTCAGATGTAGTTACGCGTAGGGATCGGGAATGGCAAGCTTTGCGAGCGCTGCGCGTTCGATGGCCTCCATCGCCTCGGCCTCAGTGTCGGTCTCATGATCGTAGCCCAGCAAATGCAGCAGGCCATGGATGACGAGATGGGAGATATGGTTCTCGACAGGCTTGTCTTCCAGTGCCGCTTCACGCGCGACCGTCTCGGCGGCCAGCACTATGTCGCCCAGCATCGGCGGCAAAGGGCCGCCCTGCGCAAACGGAAAAGCCGGAAAAGACAAGACGTTGGTCGGTTTGTCCTTGCCGCGCCAGCCGGCGTTGAGGGTACGGATATGGGCGTCGTCGGAAAAAACGAGGCTGAGTTCGGAATGGCCGACCACGCCGGTCTCGTCAAAAGCAGCCGCGACGGCCCTATCGACCAGCCGCGTCAGGCTTGCCTCATCGGGCCAATCGCCAGCTTCGATAGATATATCAATGTCGACGGGAACATTCCCGTCGCCGGATATTATGTCCTCAGGCATGACGCCGCATCGTCGACATCAATTCTCGGCGCCGAGGCCGCGCGCCAGCTTGGCGTCCCGGTCGTAGGCCCTGACGATTTCCGCCACCAGCGGATGGCGGACCACGTCGCCGTCGTTGAAGCGCACGGTGACCGCGCCGGCCACGCCGTCCAGCACCCGCAAGGCTTCGACCAGGCCCGATTTGGTGTTCGAGGGCAGGTCGATCTGGGTCGGATCGCCGGTGACGATCATGCGCGAGTTCTCGCCGAGACGCGTCAGGAACATCTTCATCTGCATCGGCGTGGTGTTCTGCGCCTCATCGAGGATGACGGCGGCATGCGCCAACGTGCGGCCGCGCATGAACGCGAGCGGCGCGATTTCGATCACTTCGGCGGCAATCGCGCGCTCGACCTTGTCGGCCGGCATCATGTCGTAAAGCGCGTCATAGAGCGGCCGCAGATAGGGATCGACCTTCTCTTTCATGTCGCCCGGCAGGAAACCCAGCCGCTCACCGGCCTCGACCGCCGGCCGCGAAAGAATGATGCGCTCGACCATGCCGCGCTCGAGCAGCATCGCCGCATGCGCCACGGCCAGATAGGTCTTGCCGGTGCCGGCCGGGCCGATGCCGAACACCAGTTCCGACCGTTCCAGCGCCCGCATATAGGCGTCCTGGTTGAGCGAGCGGGCATAGATCGTTTTCTTGCGGGTGGCGATCTGGGCGGCGGAGACCTTGCCTTTGCGCTCCAGCGTCGGCAGCGTCAGCTGATCGTCGGCGGCAATCGCCATGCGCACGGCGCCATCAACGTCGGATTGGCCGATATCGACGCCCTTCTGGAGAATGCCGTAGAGATTGTCCAATGCCCGGCGCGCCTGCTCCGCGGCCGACGCCGACCCCTTGATGGTCAGCTGGTTGCCGCGCGAGCGGATGTCGACGCCGAGCTTTTGCTCAAGCCTGGCGAGGTTTTCGTCGAACTGACCGTAAAGGGCGCTGGCAAGCTTGTTGTTGTCGAAAGTCAGAACGATGTGCGCCATGTCAGAAGCCCCAGATGCCGGTACCGGGGGCGGGTTCTTCAGCTCTGCTGCGCTCAACCGTCTCTCCTCATCTGCCGAGACCCTCAGGCCAATTCGGCGAACAGGCTGTTGTAGCCCGTCTTCGTGATTCGCACCTGGATAATGTCACCGATTTCGCCGGCCTTTTCATCAACAATAACCGGCTGCAGCCAAGGTGAGCGGCCAACCTTCTGGCCAGCCTGACGGCCGGGCTTCTCGATCAGCGTGTCGATGGTGCTGCCGACGAGGCTCAAGCCGAAATCCTGCTGCTGTTTCACAAGCAAGGCCTGCAGTCGCTGCAGGCGCTTATCCTTGACCGTTTCCGGCACATGATCGGGCATTTCGGCGCCCGGCGTGCCGGGGCGCGGCGAATATTTGAACGAGAAGGCCGAGGCGTAATTCACCTGGCGCACCAGGTCCATGGTCGCCTCGAAATCCGCCTCGGTTTCGCCAGGGAAGCCGACGATGAAGTCGCCGGAGAGCGCGATGTCCGGCCGGGCAGTGCGGATGCGGTCGAGCAGCGCCAGATAATCCTTGGCCGTGTGCCTGCGGTTCATCGCCTTGAGGATGCGGTCGGACCCGGACTGAACCGGCAGATGCAGATAGGGCATCAACGCCGGCAGGTCGCGGTGGGCGGCGATGAGCTCGTCGTCCATGTCGCGCGGGTGGCTGGTGGTGTAGCGCAGACGCGCCAGCCCAGGGATTTCGGCCAGCCTGAACAGCAGGCGGCCAAGGCCCCATTCCTCGCCGTCCTCGCCCCGGCCATGCCAGGCATTGACGTTCTGGCCAAGCAGAGTCACTTCGCGCACGCCAGCCTCCGCCAGGCGCTCGGCCTCCGCGACAATCTGCGCCACCGGCCGCGAGACTTCGGAGCCTCTGGTGTATGGCACGACGCAGAACGTGCAGAACTTGTCGCAACCTTCCTGCACGGTGAGGAAGGCGGTGACGCCGCGCTTGATGACCTCGGCGCGCTTCGGCTGCGGCAAGTGCTCGAACTTGTCCTCGATGGCGTAGTCGGTCTCGACGATCTTTTCGCCGCCGCGCACCCGCGCCAGCACGTCGGGCAGCCGGTGATAGGTCTGCGGGCCGATGACCAGGTCGACGGCCGGCGAACGGCGGATGATCTCGGCGCCTTCGGCCTGCGCCACGCAGCCGGCGACGCCGACCAGCATCTCGCGGCCGGCCAAGGCACGTTCGGCTTTCATGTCGCGGATACGGCCGAGCTCGGAATAGACCTTTTCGGCCGCTTTCTCCCTGATGTGGCAGGTGTTGAGCAGCACCAGGTCGGCCTCGCCGATGGCGTCGGTCGCGGAATAGCCGTCGGCGGCCAGCGCATCGGTCATACGCTGTGAATCATAGACGTTCATCTGGCAGCCATAGGTCTTGATGAAGACTTTTTTCGCTGCTGGGGAAAGCACCGCCGGCTGTCCGGCCGCAGTGCCGATGTCGTCGCTTTCGATCGTGTTCAAGTCCATCAGGCGGCTTCTAACGCCTTTCCGTGACAAAAAACAGACGATTCTCGGCATGCGCCTGCAGGGGCATGCGGCGGCTAACGGCTCGGGCGCGGGTCGGCAAGTGCTGACTGCATCATCTCGCGCACCTGGCTTTCCATCAGTTTCGACGTCTCTTTGCGGTTCGAGCCCTTGGAAAAGGCGATCGGCTCGCCGAAATGCACCTCGACGTCGAGCGCGCCCTCCGCCAGCAGCACCTTGAGATGCGGCATCAAATCCTCGTCACCGATCCAGGCGGCAAGCGGCCGGTGCCGGCGGCCGAGCGGCACGCCATGCAGACGCGTGTAGGCTATCGCCACCGGCTGGATGAAGACTTGCTCGGCCGCGCCTTCCGAAATCGCCATCGAGGCGGCGCCGAACAGCGTGCTCTTGAACGGTAGGACCATGTTGCCGTCGCCGGTCGAGCCCTCGGCAAACAGCACCATGGCATCGCCCTTGGCCATGCGGCTGGCGATCTCGCTTGCCTGATCGCCCGAGGAACGTTTGCGTTCGCGCTCGATGAACACGGTGCGCTGCAGCTTTGACAGCATGCCGATCAGCGGCCAGCCTTCCATGTCGGCCCTGGCGATGAATTTTACGTCGACCATGGAACCGAGCACCATGATGTCGGTCCAGGAGATGTGATTCGAGGCAACCAGCAAGGGGCGTTTGTCGGAAAGCGTACCTTTGACATGGATGCGCATGCCGAGCGCCCTGATGATCAGCTTGTGCCAGATCTTGAGGATAAAGGTTTCCGGCCACCAGCCGGTCTTCATCGACAGTATCTGCAACGGCACGAGGACCAGCGAACCGGCGACAACGAGGCCCAGCGCCAGGAAAATCCTGATTTTCTTGATCATCGCCCTACCCCGGCCTCTGGCTAGCGAAGATCGCGGCGCATGACAAGCGCGCCGGTCGGTCCACGCTCGGGCGACTTATAGTAATTGGCGCGCTTGCCGACTTCGCGGAAGCCCAGTCGCCGGTAGAGCGCGATCGCGGCGACGTTGGTCTCGTCGACCTCCAGGAACAGCGCTTCGGCGCGCTGCGCGTGCAGTTCGCGCAGCACCGCGTCCATCAATTGCCAGCCCAATCCCTGCCGGCGATGCGATCGCGCCACCGCGACGGTCAAGATCTCGCCCTCGCCGGCCGCGAGCCTCGCCAGTACGAAGCCGACCGGCGGCTTGGCGCCCTGTCCGGTTTCGCGCGCGGCATAGCCGAATACGGTATCCTGTTCGAGCAAGGCAGCGAATTCGCCATCGGTCCAGGGACGGACAAAATCCTCGCGATGCAGCAGCGAAACCGCATGGCTGTCGGAGATCCTCAGCGGCTCGAGCGCATAGTCGCGGCGGCGTGGTTGAAGAAAAGGTATGCGCATCTAATTTTGTTGCCTTGAAAGAATGAACCCGGCCTGCGGCTTGGCGTCCGCACCGCGCAGATAGAGCGGTTTCGGCCTTTCGCCTTCCCCCTTGGCGGCAGCCAGGCGAGCGTAGGTGACAATGTCGGCGGTGGCTGTTTGAGGGCCGACGTCGAAGCCGCGCCCGGCCGAAGCAGCAATTAGCGCCGCCGCGGTACCAGCAAGCACCGAAGAACTTCCAGTTGCCATGGTCAGGGCTTCCGCCAATGTGGCTACAGCCGGACCGTAAGTCAAAGCTGACATTTCATCGTAGAAGGCCGCATGGATTTCCTCGCGCCCGGCATCGAGCGCCGCCAGCACGGCGCGACCGGGAAATATCGCTGTAGCCTCAGCGGCCAGCGCCTCGAGCGTCGTCACCCCGATCGCCGGGATCTTCAGCGCCAGCGCCAGGCCACGCGCGGTCGAGACGCCGACACGCAGACCGGTGAAGGAACCGGGGCCGACGGAGACGGCGATGGCGCCAAGGCCGGCATAGTCGGTTGCGGCTGCCTTCAGCGCTTCGGCGATGACAGCCATCAAGTGCTCGGCATGGCCCTTGCCGAGATCGAGCACCGAACGGCCAAGCTCCTGCTTTGCCGCCGCGTCATAGACGCAGGCGGCGCAGAGGTTGGCGGCACAGTCGATGGCAAGCAGTTTCATAAGACGACCGGTTCGAGAAACAATCCCTGTGCCCGCCACGGCCCGTCACCGCAAGGGGATAGTGCATAATTCGTTAAGCGGCTTCGCTTCGGCTGACGCTCTATCAGACCTGCTCGATGCGCAGCATGTGGTTATCCCAGACATAGTCCGGCTCGGACCGTGTCGTACCGCCGCCCTCGATGATCTCGCCTGCGCCGGTGGTGGCCATGAAGCCGGGTCCGTCGGGCGCCACGCCGCAGACCTCGACCAGCGCGCTGTTCGAAACGATCCGGCCACTGGCCGAATCGATCACGACAAGCGAGTTGCCTTCCGGCGAGGAGACGGCGACGGTGCCGGCAGCCGGATTGGCGGCGACCGAGCCTATGTAGTTACGGAAGCCGGACAGCACGTCTTGCGGCATGTCGAGCAGCTGCAGATCCTTGCCGCGCGCGGCGCGGCCGACCAGCAGGGGGCGATTGGTGCCCGGACCCCTGTACTGGCAGCCGAACCAGACGGTGCCGGACCGATCGGTGTCCATGTGGCGGATCGACAGCTGGTGCAGTGCGGCCGGCAATTCGTGCTTCTCGATGAGGTCGCCGGTGACGCGGTCTATAAGCACATAGGAAGGCTTCATGGTGGCGATGTTGAGTTCGGCGCGGCCATAGTCTGGATGGGTCTCGATGCCGCCATTGGCAACCGCGATCGTCCTGCCGTCACCCAGCAGCAGAAGCTCGTGCGGCCCCATGCCATAGGTCGGGAATTCGCCGATGCGGTTGAACTTCGCCCGCGCATCGTAAACGCCAACGACGCCGGCAGCGTTGTCGAAGTCGTTTTCGGTGGCATAGAGCAGCGCACCATCGACTGAGAACACGCCATGGCCGAAGAAATGCCGGCCGGCGATGCTGGCGATGGTCAGCGGCGCGTCACGGCCCGAATGATCGAAGGCCACGGCGAACGTGCCGGGCTGGCGAGCGAAGACCACCGAGCGTTTCGACACCGGATCGAAAGTGACGTCGTGGCCGCGATCGGGCAGGTCGATCGCATGCAGGACCTTGCCAGCCTCGGACAGGACGGCAGCACCAAAGCTGCCGTCGCGCTTGACGAAAGCGGTGGCGAAGACGGCGTCGGCCGCAAGCGTCGTTGCCCAGGCCGACGGCGCCATCGCGGCCATGAAGCCAACGCCAGCAGCCCTCAGGAAATCGCGACGATCGATCAGAGGGGTTTTCAATTCAGTCCCCATCCAGCGAGGAGAAGCCGGCGGTCAGACCGAATTCGGCGGTCAGCCTGGTGCCGATCAGGGTCGACAGGCTGGAGGTGATCAGCGCGAAATGGTCGAGTTTGTCGCGCAGTGCCGGATCGGCAAGCGCCTTGTCGATTGGACCGCTGACGGCCTTGGCGGTGGCGACGCCGTTGACCAACTGAATGTGGATCGATTCCGCCATCCAGCGCGCATCGGCCGGCAACGCGTCGCCAAGCTTCGAGGCCTGGAACAGCGTGTCTATCCCGGACAAATTGCCGGCGAGCGAATTGGCGGTGTTTTGCGAGCGCCAGTAGATCGCCTGTTTCGGCTTGTCCGCCTCTGGCTTGCCGCCGAAAAACCCTTTCAGGCGCACGTCGCGGACCATTTCCAGCTCATTGATGAGGACGCCGACCAGCTCCGTCACCGCTTCGTTGCCGTCGCGATAGAGCGCATTCTGAGGCCCCGGATTGGCCCAAAGCGCTGCAAAGCCGTCCGGCCTGTTCCAGGCAGCGCTGACGTCCCCGGCCATGGCTTCGATGTTGCCGGCGACTGCGGCGCCATAGGCGCAGCGATAGGGATCATCCTTGCCGGCAAGTGCATCGGCGCCGTCGCCGAAAAGCACGAATTCCAGTGCGCCCAGGCCCTGCATGGCGACACTCTTGCCGGCAAGCTGTGCCGGATCGGTTGCGGTCGGATCCTTGGCCGACAGCGCCGCCTGCACCTGCTTCAGACCGATGCTCTTGCGATCCGGCCAGAACAGCATGCGTTCCAGCCGGTTGTTCTCCTTGATCGGCCCAAAGCCGATGATTTCGGCTGACGACCAGGCATAGACGGTGGCGGAAAATTCGGTGCGCGCCGCATCAAGCTCCCCTTGCGAGGGCGTGGCGCAGAGCTTGCGCATGGATCCGGTCAAGGTTTCAGCATGCTCATGCAGGCTGGCATAGGCCGGGCGGACAAAGCCATCGATCGCCCGCTGGATGATGTCGGAGGCTTTGACCGCCGCCGACGCAGGGACAACGCCCAGCAAAGCCAGCGGAAGAACGAGAAACAATGCAGAGCGCTTGAGCATCACAGTGACTCCAGGAATTTGAGCAGCGCATCACGGTCGGCTGCGTTGGCGGCGGCAAAGCGGTCGCGTGCTTTCTGCGCCTCGCCGCCATGCCACAGGATCGCCTCGGCCAGGCTGCGCGCACGTCCGTCATGCAGAAAGAAGGAATTGCCGTTGACCGTCCCGGTCAGGCCGATGCCCCACAGCGGCGGCGTGCGCCATTCATCGCCCGTCGCATCGCCCACCGCCTGGCCATCGGCCAGATCAGGTCCCATGTCGTGCAGCAGGAAGTCGGAATAGGGCCAGATCAGTTGGAAGGCCTGTGCCTTGTTAGGCGTGTCTCGGCGCGTGACGAATTTCGGCGTGTGGCAGGCAATGCAGCCGATCTCGTAAAATATTTTTTTGCCAGCCAGCACGTCTGTGTCGTCGAGGTCGCGGCGCGTCGGCAATGCCAGGTTTTGCGAATAGAAGGTGACGAGACCCACCACCGGAGGCGGCGCCTCGACCGGGCCGAGACGCTGCTGCACGCCGTTCGGCATGGCCAGGCATTTTGCCTCCGCGGCGGTGCAATCGCCCCAATGCTGTGGCTCTTCAGGCGTCGAGATGCCGATGTCGCCGGCAAAGGCGTCAGCCACCTGCTGGCGGATCGACGCGGTCTGTGCCTTCCAGCCGAAACGACCAAGCGTCGGTTCGCCGCCTTGGCCACCACGCACGATGTTCGGCCTGCCGGAAATGCCGTCGCCGTCTCTGTCATCCGGGTCGGCATGGGCAAGAATGTCCGCCGGCGCAATCTGTTCGATCAGGCCAAGGCCGATCATCGGCGGCGTCAGGCGCGGCGACAGCGTGGTGCGTGGATCGAGTGGTCCATAGGCAGGATCGACGACTGAATAGGTGGGTTTGCGCAGGGAAATCACGGCGCCGTCCGCCAGCTTCACCTGCCGTTCCTGATAGTCGACATGCATCCTGCCTTCGCTGAGCAGGCCAGGTACGGCGAGCTCCTGCAATTGCGTGCCGTAGACCAGGTCGGGGAAATTGAGCACCCTGTGATCGGCGAGGGCTGCCCTTTCTTCCGCGTTGCTGGCGTCGCGGGCCAGCCGCAGGAACATCGACGTGGTGCCGGCGGCGCCTTGCGGCGGGCGGCCGCGGCCATCCTTCAGATGACAGTTCTGGCAGGCGCGTTCGTTGAACAGGGGGCCAAGTCCGTCCGACGCCTGCGTCGAGGATGGCGACGAAACCCAGTTCTTGCGAAACAGGGCATTGCCGAGCTTGAAGTCGCCCTCTTCCTCGAAGGTGATGTTGGCCGAGGATTGCGAGAAGGAATCGCGGCTGACGTCCTTTCTGGACGTACCGGCGCCACCTTGCATCAGCTCGAACTGCTCCGGCTTGGAAAAATCCGATGTCGGCCCGGTGATGGCGATGACGCGCGCCTGGTCCTTCGCATTGAGGTCGGTACGCGTGGTGGCGAGGCCGGCAGGTTGCAGATCGCCGGCAATCGCCGAAGAAGTGAGTGCCATCACGAGGATGACGCAGCGCCGACGCCCCAATCCGGCCGGCGTCTTCTCAGGGAGCGGCGAGCCATCGGCCCGCCGCGAGCGGCGCACGAATTCTAGCAGGCGCCGCATTCCCGCATGCCTTTACTCCGCCTCGTCCGCCGATGCGGCGTTGAGCTGGCCGTATTTTTCCTCGCCGATCGAGGCAAGCAGGTCGAGCTGCGTCTCGAGGAAGTCGATGTGACCCTCCTCGTCGGCCAGCAATTCCTCGAACAGCTTCATCGTCACGTAGTCGCCAGCGTCGTTGCAGATTTCGCGCGAGCGCTTGTAGGCGGTACGCGCGTCATATTCGCCGGCAAGGTCGGATTCGAGCACTTCCTTGACGTTCTGCCCGATGCGCAACGGCGCCACGGACTGCAGGTTCGGATGGCCTTCAAGGAAGATGATGCGGGCCACGAGCTTGTCGGCATGGTGCATCTCCTCGATCGATTCCGCCCGCTCCTTCTTTGCCAGCTTGGCATATCCCCAGTCCTCCAGCAGACGGAAATGCACCCAATACTGATTGACGGCGCCGAGTTCCAGAAAAAGGGCCTCGTTAAGCCGCTCGATGATTTGCGGATCGCCTTTCATGATTTCTGCTCCCGTATTGGACGCGCAGGCCTCTGACGCGATCCAGGTGTGAAACGACATCCACGCCGCTCGCCTCCGAGCGGGCGTGGTAATTTTCGGTGACCCGAATGATCGTTTCCACCACATTTGGGAAGCAGCCGCAACAGCGGCCGCGCTTTTGCATGGCATGATAGATCTTCGCCGGCACGATCAGCTGCCAGGGATCCTGGTCCAGCAGGCCGACGATCGTCTGCTCGATCTCCTTCTCGGTGATGATATTGCAATGACAAATCAGCATTGGCTTGCTCGGCTGGCTGACGGCGTCTCCCGCGCCGTGTGGCTTGATTTCTTAACCGGAGCCCGTTCTCCAAAGCCGGTTGTCCGGCTCCGGATCAGGCTCCAGCCTTTCGACGGTTACTTGAACACCTTGTCCGGTGCGTCGAGACTGTCGGACCCTTCGAAGGCGATGGTGCTGAGCTTCAGCGAACCGACGGCGCGTTCGATCGACTTGGTCTGGTCGATCAGCGCGTCGATCGCCGCCTGCACGGTCGCATTGCCCTCCGTGTTGCCCTCGGCGATCTGCTGGTCATAGGCCTCGCCGGCCATTGCCCGCGCCTTGATCGCTTCCATCTTGGCGACGGTGACATCGAGCTTATCCGACAGTTCCTTGTCGATCGCCGGATCGGCCGCCTTCACCATATCGGCCACCGAGGGACCCGAAACGACGGTGCCGTCCAACCTGGTATAGCTGGCGTGGTAGGCAGCGCGAATGCCAATGGCGTCGTTGAGATGCGAGTTGTAGGTGTTGTCGGAGAAGCAATCGTGCTCCTCCTCCGGGTCATGCAGCAGCAGGCCGAGCTTCATGCGTTCGCCGGCCAGTTCGCCGTAGGACAGCGAGCCCATGCCGGTGAAGATGGTGGTGATGGCGGTGTTCGGCTCGCCATCGACCAGGGCCTTGCGCGCCGCGCCGTCTTCCTTCCAGTTGCCGACCATCTCCTGAAGATCGGAAACCAGAAGGTCGGCGGCTGACTTCAGATACTGGGCGCGGCGGTCGCAATTACCGCCGGTGCAGTTCTTGAGGTCGTAGTCGGTATAAGGGCGCTCGCCAGCACCAGGACCGGTGCCATGCAGGTCCTGGCCCCAAAGCAGGAATTCGATCGCGTGATAGCCAGTGGCGACATTGGCCTCGACGCCGCCAGCTCCCTGCAGCGTGCCGGAGAGGAATTCCGGCGTCAGGTTCGAAGCATCGACCTTCTTGCCGTTGACCTCGATCTCCTTGTTGGCGATCACATTGGCTGTATAGAGCGCATTCGCGTCCGATTCGGTGCCGTAGCTCTTGGCGACATAGTCGATCAGGCCTTCGTCGAGCGGCCAGGAATTCACCTTGCCTTCCCAGTCGTCGACGATCTTGTTGCCGAAACGGTAGACCTCGGTCTGCTGGTAAGGCACACGCGATGCCTTCCAGGCGTCACGGGCGGCGTTGAGGGTTTCCACCGATGGCTTGGCGAGCAATGCGTCGACCGCCTTGTCGAGTGCCTGCGCGGTGGTCAGCGAATCCTCATATTTGGCGAGCGCGATGTCGGAATAGGTCTTGATGACCGCCTTCGCATCGGTTTCGGCCTTTGCCGGCAACACGAACACCGCCGCCGTCAGCAGGGCCGTGGCGCCGATCGCGGCGAGCCTGCCGCCATATCGTGCTGTCATAATCGCTCTCCAGTTTCTCGGAATTTCTGTAAACGGCGCGCGCGGCAGCCGGCGCCAGGCCATAGGCATGCCATTGAGCGCAAAAGATGCCGCGCCATCGCGCGGTTCGCGGAAAAAAGACACCAAAATGCCTCCAATCGAAAGGGTTCAAGGCCCAGACATTAAAGGGATGCGCTGACGCGCGAGCTTCCATAAAGCTGCGACATCGTCGGATGTCAATGACAATCCGCAAGAAAAGTCAATTGAAACAATAGTTTAGAATTATTCTAAACTACGACTGTCAACTTTATGCCTTTGCCTGCATCCTATCCTGCCGGTGAACTGTGCGATTGACAGCCGCCATCCCGGGTGCGACCCGCAAAAGCTCTCTTGCGGCGGCGCCAGACAATTGCCACTTGGCGAGACACCCTAGGATAGAACGGGATTGGAATGCGATGAAGAACGGTGTGGTCATTGTCGGCGCGGGTCATGCGGGCGTGCAAGCGGCCGCCAGCCTGCGTGAGGACGGCTATGACGGGCCGGTGATCCTCGTCGGTGACGAGAACGAACTGCCATACCACAAGCCGCCGCTGTCGAAGACTTTCATCAAGGATGCCGAGGCCAAGCCGCAACCCTTGCGCGGCGAGGCCTTCTACACCGGCAGCGCCATCGACTACCGGCCGGGCGTCAGGATCAATCGCATCGATGCCGGGCGCCGCAGCCTGGAGATATCAGGCGGCGGCGCACTTGCCTTCGACCACCTGATCCTGGCGACCGGCTCGCGCCCGCGCCTCCTGCCGCTGCCCGGCGCGGATCTGTCCGGCGTGCTGTCGCTGCGCTCGCTGGCCGATGCGCGGCTGATCCGGGAGTTCAGCGCACAGAGCGACGAGGTGGTCATTCTCGGTGGCGGCTTCATCGGGCTGGAGATCGCAGCCACACTGCGGGCCGCCGGCCGCACGGTGACAGTGGTCGAGGCGGTCGACCGGCTGCTCGGCCGCGCCGTGGCGCCGGTGGTGGCGAGCCACGTCCGGCAACGGCTGGAAGCGACAGGCGTGCGCATCCTCACCGGCATCTCGATTGCAAGGCTGGAAGGCGAGAACGGCCATGTTGCGGCCGCGATCACCTCTGCCGGCGAAAGGCTGCCGGCGCGTATGGTCGTCGTCGGCATCGGCGCCGTGCCGAATGTCGAACTGGCGCAGACCGCCGGCCTCGGCATCGCCAACGGCATCCGCGTCGACCACCAGATGCGCACGTCGGTGCCGGAGATTCTTGCCATTGGTGACGCCGCTTCCTACCGGCACTGGTTCACCGGCGGCGACGTTCGGCTGGAATCGGTGCAGAACGCCACCGACCAGGCGCGGCTTGCCGCACGCACCATCACCGGCCATACCGATGCCTATTCGGCAGTGCCATGGTTCTGGTCCGACATCGGCGACATGAAGCTGCAGATGGTCGGCCTGACCGCCGGTGGCGACAGCCATGTCGTGCTGGGCGACCTGCCCGACAACAAATTCTCGATCTATCACTATGCCGGCGACCGGTTGCTCGGCATCGAATCCGTCAACCGACCCGGCGACCACATGCTTGGCCGCAAGATGCTCGGCGCCGGCTTCTCGCCGACGCCGGAAACGATCACAGTTGGCCCTGAGGGGCTGAAAGCGGCACTTGCCGCGTTTCAGCAGGATGAACCTGCCAGGGCTGCGGGTTAGCAGGAGCCTACCCTCCCCCTTGTGGGGAGGGTCGATGCGAAGCATCGGGGTGGGGGTCTGCGCGAGGCCCCCCACCCGGACCTCCCCACAAGAGGGAGGTAGGGGTTTGCGCTAGGCAGCGCAGACTTCGCGAATCGAGCTCTCCAGGATGTCGAGCGCTTCGTTCATCACTTCGTCCTGGATGGTGATCGGCGCCAGGAAGCGGATGACGTTGCCATAGACGCCGCAGGTCAAAAGGATCAGGCCCTTGTCGAGTGCCTTCAGCCGGATCGCGTTGGCGATCTCGGCCGACGGCAGGCCCTTCTTGACGTCGTTGAACTCGACCGCGTTCATGAAGCCGAGGCCTCTGATGTCGACGATCTCAGGCACATCGTCGCGGATCGACTGCAGCCGCTGCTTCAGCCTTGCACCCAGCGTGTTGGCGCGGTCGCAGAGCTTTTCCTCCTCGATGACGTCTAGCACGGCGTGCGCCGCGGCGACGCCGATCGGGCTGCCGCCATAGGTGCCGCCGAGCCCGCCGGGGCCGGGCGCATCCATGATTTCGGCACGGCCGGTGACCGCGGCCAGCGGAAAACCGCCGGCCAGGCTCTTGGCCATGGTGGTGATGTCGGCCGCCACTTCATGGTGATCCATCGCAAACATCTTGCCGGTGCGGGCAAAGCCGGTCTGCACCTCGTCGGCGATCAGGAGCATGCCGTGCTGGTCGCAGAGCTTGCGCAGCGCCGTCAGGAACTCGCGCGGTGCGTCGTAGAAGCCGCCCTCGCCCTGAACCGGCTCGATGATGACGGCAGCGACGCGGGCCGGGTCGACATCGGCCTTGAACAGCCGGTCGAGTGCGGCAAGCGAATCGGCTGTAGACACACCGTGCAGCGGCACCGGGAACGGCGCATGGTAGACGTCGCCCGGCATGGCGCCGAAGCCGACCTTGTAGGGCACGACCTTGCCGGTTAGCGCCATGCCCATGAAGGTGCGGCCATGGAACCCGCCGGCAAAGGCGATGACAGCCTGACGGCCGGTAGCGTTGCGGGCGATCTTGATGGCGTTCTCGACCGCCTCGGCGCCGGTGGTGACGAAGATCGTCTTCTTCTCGAACTTGCCGGGCAGCATGCCGTTCAGCCGTTCGGCCAGCCGCACGTAGCTCTCATAGGGCACCACCTGGTGGCAGGTGTGGGTGAAGCGGTCGAGCTGCGCCTTGACCGCCTCGATCACCTTGGGGTGGCGGTGACCGGTGTTGACGACGGCGATACCCGACGAGAAATCGATGTAGCGGCGGCCTTCGACATCCCAGATCTCCGAATTCTCGGCCCGGTCGGCATAGATCTGCGTGGTCATGCCGACGCCGCGCGAGATCGACTGGTTCTTGCGTTCGGAAATGGCTGAATTCTTCATCGTATCCCTCGCCGGGCGGCGCCCGTTCTTGTTTGATGCTGTTGAGACGTCTTCTGACCTTATTTCACGTTTTCCTCAAGCCGGCACCACCGGCAGGCGATTGGGCCTGTGATCCCGGCTTACAGTCGCCCGATGTGCGAACGAGGGAGGTTCCCTTTTCCAGGGGATCGACTATCTTCGGACAGCCCGCGAGGCTCCGCGGTGGGAGCGTCCCACGCAGGCAGGGGGAGCCATGAGCAGGAACGCGACATCGTCCGTCTCGCCGCCATCGGTCCAAGCTCCCGGCCTTTTGTCTTTTCCAGCCGCTTCAACGATCTTCGCCTGCACGGCGGTGCTGCTGCTGTCCGGCTGCCAGAAGCAGGAGGCAGCGGCCAAAAAACTGCCCATCATGGTGCGCACCAAGACGGTGGCGATGGCCGACTATGCGCCGAGAACCTCGCTGACCGGCGTGATCGCCGCGCGCACGCTGAACAATTTGTCGTTCCGCGTGGGCGGCCGCGTCGCCCAACGGCTCGTCGATGTCGGCCAGCATGTCGACCGAGGCGCGGTGCTTGCCCGCATCGACCCGCAGGAGCAGGAATCCGATCTGCGTTCGGCGCAAGCCGATCTCGATGCCGCGCAGGCGCAGCTGACCCAGTCCGCCGCCGCCTTCGAGCGGCAGAAGACACTGCTATCCCAGGGCTTCACCACGCGGCGTGACTATGACGCGGCCGACCAGGCGCAGAAGGTGGCGCAAGGCAGCGTCGATGCCGCGCAGAGTGCATTCGCCAATGCCCAGCAAAACCTGTCCTTCACCGAACTCAAGGCAGGAGCCGCCGGTGTGATCACCGCCCGGCAGGTCGAAGCCGGCCAGGTGGTGCAAGCGGCGCAAACCGTCTTCACCGTCGCCGAGGACGGCGACCGGGACGCGGTGTTCAACGTGCAGGAGACACTGGTTGCCAGGACGCCGGCTGCTCCGGCGGTGACGATCACATTGTTGTCCGATCCACAGGTCAGGGCGACGGGCAAGGTGCGCGAAATCTCGCCGGCGGTTGATCCGGCCTCCGGTTCGATCCGGGTCAAGGTCGGTATTCCCGACACGCCCGCCGGCATGCCACTGGGAGCAGCCGTCATCGGCTCGGTCAGCACCAAGCCAGCGAAGGCGATCCTGTTGCCCTGGCAGGCGCTGACGTCCAGCGCCGGCAAGCCGGCGGTCTGGATCGTCGACCCCTCGACCAAGGCGGTGACGATGGCGCCGGTCGAGGTGCTGGCGTTCGATTCCGGCACGGTGGCGATTGCCAAGGGACTGAACGAGGGCCAAAGCGTCGTCACCGCGGGCGGACAGTTGCTCAGCCCCGGACAGACCATCGAGATATCCGGAGCGGGCCAATGAGCCGGCTGCCATCCCTCCTGCTCGGTATGTTCATGCTTGGCGCGCTCGCGTCCTGCTCCAAGTCCGATGAAAAGCCGCCCGAGATCATCCGGCCGGTGCTGTCGGTGGTGATCGAGCCGCGCACCACCCAGATCTTCGGCTTTGCCGGTTCGGTCGAGCCACAGGTCAGCGCCGACCTCGCCTTCCGCCTGCTTGGCCGGGTCGTGTCGCGCGACGTCAAGGTCGGAGACATCGTCAGCAAGGGCACGACCATCGCCGCGCTCGACCCGACCGCACTGGAACTGGCCGTTCAGGCGGCCAAGGCGGAGCTCTCCAATGCCGAGGCGCAGTTTGCCAACGCCGCCGCCGGCGAGGAACGCCAGCGCCAGCTGCTTGCCGCCGCCAACACCTCCCAGGCGGTCTTCGATACCGCGCAGCAGGCGCGAAAAGCGGCCAAGGCAAGCGTCGAGCGGGCCAAGGCCTCACTCGCCAAGTCGCAGGAGCAGCTTGGCTATGCCCGGTTGTTCTCGGACTTCGACGGCGTCGTCACGGCCGTCGGCGCCGAGGTCGGCCAGACGGTCTCGCCCGGCCAGACCGTCGTCACGGTGGCGCGCTCGGACCTGCGCGAGGCGGTGGTCGACATTCCCGACCAATTGACCGGCGACCTTACGGCCGGCACGCCGTTCCAGGTCATCCTGCAATCGCTGCCGACGATCCGGACCGAGGCCAAGCTGCGCGAGATCGCGCCGCAGTCCGAGGGCTCGACCCGCACCAGGCGCGTCAAGCTGACGCTCACCGATCCGCCGCAGGCCTTCCGGCTCGGCTCGACGGTGACGGCGACGCGCATGACCAAGGTGACGCCGACGATCGAATTGCCCCTGTCGGCGCTGCTCGAGAAGGACGGTTCCGACAAGGTTTGGATCGTCGACCCGCAGACATCGAGCGTGAGTGCGAAGGACATCAAGGTGGCCGCCAAGGGTGCCGCCACCTTCACCGTCGCCGAAGGGCTTGAGGCCGGCATGCGCGTGGTCACCGCAGGCGTCCACAGCCTGAGCGAAGGCCAGAAGGTCAAAGTGCCGGAGGGCGGCGTCTGATGAAGGGCTTCAATCTCTCCGACTGGGCGCTCAGCCACCGCTCCATGGTCTGGTATTTCATGCTGGTGTTCGTGGTGGCCGGCATCTTCTCCTACCTCAATCTCGGCCGCGAGGAAGACCCCAACTTCACCATCAAGACGATGATCATCCAGGCCACCTGGCCCGGCGCGTCGGTCAAGGAGACCGTGCAACAGGTGACCGACCGCATCGAGAAGAAGCTCGAGGAGCTCGACAGCCTCGACTTCACCAGATCCGTCACCACCGCCGGCCAGACTGTCATCTTCGTCAACCTGAAGGACACCACCAAGGCGCGCGATGTCGTGTCGAACTGGATTCAGGTGCGCAACATGGTCAACGACATCGCGGCACAGTTCCCGCAAGGCGTGCAGGGACCGTTCTTCAACGACCGCTTCGGCGATGTCTACGGCAACATCTACGCCTTCACATCGGACGGGCTGACGCCACGCCAACTGCGCGACTATGTCGAGGATGCCCGCACCAAAATCCTCACCGTGCCCAATGCCGGCAAGGTCGATCTGGTCGGCGCCCAGGACGAGGCGATCTATCTCGAATTCTCGACCCGCCAGATCGCGGCGCTCGGCCTCAACCAGCAGGCGATCGTAGCGAGCCTGCAGGCACAGAACGCGATCACGCCGTCCGGTGTCATCCAGTCCGGGCCGGAGCGCATCAGCGTGCGCGTCGGCGGCCAGTTTACCTCCGAGGATAGCCTTCGCGCCATCAATCTGCGCGTCAACGACCGCTTCTTCCGGCTGAGCGACGTGGCGACGATCACGCGCGGCTATGCCGATCCGCCGACGGCGCTGTTCCGCTTCAACGGCCAGGACGCGATCGGGCTCGCCATCGGCATGAAACCCAACGCCAATCTGCTCGAATTCGGCGAGGCGCTGCACAAGGAGATGAACAAGGTGCTGGCCGACCTGCCGGTCGGCGTCGGCGTGCATCTGGTCGCCGACCAGCCCGTCATCGTCGAGGAGGCCGTCTCGGGTTTTACCCGCGCGCTGTTCGAGGCGGTGGCGATTGTGCTCGCGGTGTCCTTCATCAGCCTCGGCATGCGCGCCGGCTTCGTCGTGGCGTTGTCGATCCCGCTGGTGCTGGCCATCACCTTCACGGTCATGGCTTATCTCGGCATTTCGCTGCAGCGCATTTCGCTGGGTGCGCTGATCATCGCGCTAGGCCTCCTGGTCGACGACGCGATGATCGCGGTCGAGATGATGGTGGCGCGGCTGGAGGTCGGCGACAATCTGCGCAAAGCGGCGACCTATGTCTACACCTCGACCGCCTTCCCGATGCTGACCGGCACGCTGGTCACGGTTGCCGGCTTCATCCCGATCGGCCTCAACAACAGCGCCGCCGGCGAATATACCTTCACGCTGTTCGTCGTCATCGCCGTGTCGCTGCTGGTGTCATGGATCGTGGCGGTGCTGTTTGCGCCATTGCTTGGCGTCACGATCCTGCCGGCGACGATGAAAGCGAAACACCACGATCAACCTGGCCGCCTCACCGCGCTGTTCCGGCGCGTGCTTGTCGGCTCGGTGCGCCATCACTGGCTGACCATCATCGCCACGGTGCTGTTGTTTGCCGCCTCGATCGCCGGCTTCGGTCTGGTGCAGCAGCAGTTCTTCCCGCCCTCCGACCGGCCCGAGCTGATCGTCGACTGGAACCTGCCGCAGAATTCGTCGATCGCCGAGACGCGCGACCAGATGGAGCGCTTCGAGCAGCGGGCGCTGGTCGGCAATTCCGACATCGACCATTTCTCGTCCTATATCGGCCAGGGCGCGGTGCGCTTCGTGCTGGCCTACGACGTGCAGCCGGCCAACCCCTATTTCGGCCAGACCGTGATCGTCACCAAGAGCATCGAAGCCCGCAACCGGGTCAAGCCGGCGTTGGAGAAGCTGCTGCGCGAGGAGTTCGTTGGCACCGACGCCTTCGTCAAGCTGCTCGAACTCGGGCCGCCGGTCGGCCGTCCGGTGCAGTATCGCGTCGGCGGACCCGACATCCAGACGGTGCGCGAGGTGGCGCAGCAATTCGCCGGCGTCATCTCGGCCAATCCGAAGCTCGCCGCGCCGACCTTCGACTGGAACGAGCCGCAACGCGTGCTGAGAGTCGACGTGCTGCAGGACAAGGCACGCCAGCTCGGCATCACCTCCTCCGACATCGCCAGCGCGCTCAACAGCACGGTCGGTGGCGCCACGATCACGCAGGTGCGCGACGCCACCTATCTCATCAACGTCGTGGCGCGCTCACGCGATGCCGAACGTGGCTCGATCGGGACGCTGCAGAACATGCAGCTGCCGACCAGCACCGGCGAGGCCATCCCGCTCGCGGCCGTCGCCAATTTCCGCTACGACCTCGAACAGCCGACCGTGTGGCGACGCGACCGCATTCCGACGATCACCGTGCGCGCTGGACTGGTCGGAGACACACTGCCGGCCACCGTGGTCAACGAACTGAAGCCATCGGTCGATGCCTTCATCGCCAAGCTGCCGCCGGGCTATTCGGTCGAAACCGCCGGCTCGGTCGAGGAAAGCGCCAAAAGCCAAGGTCCGATCGCGGCCGTGGTGCCGCTGATGCTGTTCGTCATGGCGACCATCCTGATGATCCAGTTGCAGAGCTTCCAACGGCTGTTCCTGGTCGTGGCGGTGGCGCCGCTCGGCCTGATCGGCGTGGTGGCGGCGCTGGTGCCCAGCGGCGCACCACTTGGCTTCGTTGCCATCCTCGGCGTGCTGGCGCTGATCGGCATCCTTATCCGCAACTCAGTGATCCTGATCGTGCAGATCGAGGATCTCGTGCGGGAGGGCAAGGACCGCTGGGCCGCTGTCATCGAAGCGACGGAACACCGCATGCGGCCGATCGCGCTGACGGCGGCGGCAGCCAGCCTGGCACTGATCCCGATCGCACGCGAAGTGTTCTGGGGACCGATGGCCTATGCCATGATGGGCGGCATCATTGCCGGCACGGCGATTACGCTGCTGTTCCTGCCGGCGCTCTATGTGGCGTGGTTCAGGATCAAGGAGCCGAAAGCGGCCGAGGGCGCCGGCGTCCGGGAGAAAACGGTGACGCAAGGTGGAGCGGCCTGAGCCGCAAAACACGATCGCCGAGTTCCCGCCCACCCCCTTCTGTCCTGCCGGACATCTCCCCCGCAAGGGGGGAGATCGGATGTCGCCATCGTTTTCGCCAATCGCCGACGTTCCAGGAAGAGGGCGGTCAACGAAACTGCCAATCTCTCCCCTTGCGGGGGAGATGTCCGGCAGGACAGAGGGGGGTATGACGGAACGCGACCTCCGGAACTACGCCCTCACAAACCCATCGCTGGCCCGCAAGAGATTGCGCGTATAGTCCTTGGTCACGCGGCGTTCGACAAGATCGTTTGCCGCGAGGTTCTCCACCGCCTCGCCGCTTTGCATCACCATCAGCCGCTCGCACATATGGGTGATGATGGCGAGGTCGTGGCTGACCATCAGGAAGGTCAGCTTGCGCCGCCGGCGGACCTCTTCCAGCAGGTTGAGCACCTCCGCCTGCACCGAGGCGTCGAGCGCCGAAGTCGGCTCGTCGAGCAGCAGGATCGACGGTTCGAGGATCAAGGCACGTGCGATCGCCACACGCTGGCGCTGACCGCCGGAGAGCTGGTGCGAGTAGCGGAAGCGAAAGCCGTTTCCTAGACCAACCTCGTCGAGTGCCCGCTGGATGCGTTTTTCGCCGTCGTCAAAGCCATGGATGGCAAGCGGCTCCTGCAGCAGCCGGTCGACGGTCTGGCGCGGGTGCAGCGAACCATACGGGTCCTGGAAGACCATCTGCACTTCGCGGTAAAACGCCTTGTCGCGGCGCGCGCCGAGCGTCTTGCCATTGACGGCGATGCTGCCCGAAGCAACGGGCGCAAGGCCGGCGATGGCCCGCAACAGCGTCGACTTGCCTGAACCGGATTCGCCGACCAGGCCGAAAGATTCGCCCGGCTGCACGTCGAGGCTGACGCCCTTCAGCGCGCGGAAACGGTCGAAGATCACTTCCAGCCTGTCGACGGCGATCGCTGCGGTCATGCCGCCCACTCCGGCTTGCGGTCGAGCACCGGCAGCGGGTGGCGGTCGGCGCCGATCTTGGGCATGCAATTGAGCAGGCCGCGCGTGTAGGGGTGCTGGGCGTGGCCGAGTTCCGAGGCCTTGAGTTGCTCGACCACCTTGCCGGCATACATGACGATGACGCGGTCGCAGAACGAGGAAACCAGGCGCAGATCGTGCGAGATGAAGATCAGCCCCATGCCGCGCTCGCTGACCAGCTTGTCGAGGATGCCGAGCACATCAAGCTGCACGGTGACATCGAGCGCCGAGGTCGGCTCATCGGCAATCATCATTTCCGGCCCGGCGATCAGCATCATGGCGATCATGGCGCGCTGGCCCATGCCGCCGGACACTTCATGCGGATGCAGGTCGAAGACGCGGGACGGATCGCGTATCTGCACCGCCTCCAGCATCGCCAGCGCGCGGTCGCGTGCCTCGGCCTTGCCGACTTTTTCATGCGTGCGCAGCGTCTCGACGATCTGGCGGCCGATGCTCATCACCGGGTCGAGTGAATATTTCGGATCCTGCAGGATCATGGCGATGCGCTTTCCGCGCAGCGCCCGGCGCTCGCGCGGCGAGACGCTGAGCAGGTCGATGCCGTCGAAAGCGAGCTTGTTAGCCGATATCCGTGCCTGCGGCGGCGTCAGGCCCATAATGGCGCGGCCGGTCTGGGATTTACCGGAGCCGGACTCGCCGACGATGCCGAGCCGTTCACGGCCGAGCGAGAAGGAGACGCCGCGCACCGCCTCGATCAGCCCGGTGCGGGTCGGGAAGGTGACGCGCAGATCATCGACGTCGAGAAGCGTCTTCGTCCCCCTACTCATTGGTCGCCGCTCCGCGGATCGAGCGCATCGCGCAGGCCAT
Organism: Mesorhizobium sp. LjRoot246; assembly: GCF_964254115.1. Taxonomy (NCBI): domain Bacteria; kingdom Pseudomonadati; phylum Pseudomonadota; class Alphaproteobacteria; order Hyphomicrobiales; family Phyllobacteriaceae; genus Mesorhizobium; species Mesorhizobium sp. LjRoot246. The sequence continues at coordinate 55,513 of NZ_CAXUSN020000001.1, forward strand.
CGCCAAGCAGGTTGAAGCCGAGGCTGACGATGAGGATGGCGAAGCCCGGCGCACCGGCGACCCACCACTGGTCGAGCACGAAGCGGCGACCCGAGGCGATCATCGTGCCCCATTCCGGCAGCGGCGGTTGCGCGCCGAGGCCGAGGAAGCCGAGGCCGGCGGCGATCAGAATGATGCCGGCCATGTCGAGCGTCACCCGGATGATCAGCGAGGAGATGCAGAGCGGCATGATGTGACGCAGCACGATGCGGAAGGGCGAGGCGCCCATCAACTGTACCGCCTTGATGTAATCCGAATTGCGCACCGTCAGCGTCTCTGCCCGCGCGATACGCGCGTAAGGCGGCCACGAGGTGATGGCGATGGCGAGCACCGCGTTCTCGATGCCCGGGCCTAGTGCCGCGACAAGGGCCAGCGCCAGGACCAGCTTGGGGAAGGCGAGGAAGACGTCGGTGATGCGCATCAGGATGGCATCAGTCCAGCCGCCGGCATAGCCGGCGACGGTGCCGACCAACAGGCCGATCGGAGCGGCGATGACGGCAACAAGGATGACCACATAGAGCGTCCAGCGCGAGCCGTAGAGGATGCGCGAAAGGATGTCGCGGCCGAGATCGTCGGTGCCGAACCAATGCTCGGCGCTCGGCGCCAGCAGGCGCGACCCCTTGAGGTCGCCGAATGTCGGCGAATAGGGCGCCAGCACGCCCGCAAGGGCGGCAACAACCAGCAAGGCGATGATGATGAGCAAGCCGAGAAACGCCAGCCTATTGGCGGAAAAGCGCCGCCAAGCGACATAGGCGCGGCCGAGCCTGGCCTGGGAGCGCGATGCCGGCCGCTCGCTGAGCAGCCAGTCACGGTGAGAGAGAGGGCGGGCATCGGAGGCGGTCATGACGATGCCTCCTGGGGCTGTCGACCCCCACTCCGGTCTGCTTCGCAGACCACCTCTCCCCCGTTCGACGGGGGAGAGGAAAGGCGCCAAGCGTGCGACCGGCTTTTCCTCTCCCCCGGGCAGGGGGAGAGGTGGCCCGAAGGGCCGGAGTGGGGGTGATTGGCCGTAGCTAGGCCCGAAAGTAGGTTACCTCTGCTCATTGAACCTTGGTCCTCGGATCGAGCACGCGGTAGAGCAGATCGGAGAAAAGATTGATGCCGATGAACACCGAGCCGATAGCGATGGTGCCGCCAAGGACGGCATTCATGTCGGCGTTCTGCAGCGAATTGGTAATGTAGAGGCCGATGCCGGGCCAGGAAAACACTGTTTCGGTGAGCACGGAGCCTTCGAGCAGGTTGGCATAGGAGAGCGCAATCACGGTGACCATCGGCACGGCGGCGTTGCGCAGCGCGTGGGTCCAGATGATGCGGGTTTCCGACAGGCCCTTGGCGCGCGCCGCGACGATGTATTCCTGCGAAAGTTCGTTGAGCATGAAGGAACGCGTCATGCGGCTGATGTAGGCGAGCGAAAAATAGCCGAGCAGCGAGGCCGGCAGGACGATGTGGCGGTAGGCATCGTAGAAAACATCCCACTGGCCCTGCATCGCGGAGTCCAGGAGGTAGAAGCCGGTGATCGGCGTGAAGGTGTATTCGTAGACGACGTCGAGCCGGGCGGGGAAGGCGACCCATTGCAGCTTGGCGTAGAACAGCACCAGCGCCAGCAGGCCGAGCCAGAAGATCGGCACCGAATAGCCGATCAGGCCGATGATGCGCACGATCTGGTCGATCAGACTGCCGCGGCGGACCGCGGCGAGCACGCCGAGCGGCACGCCGATGAACGAGCCGATCAGCGTGCCCAACGTCGCCAGTTCGATGGTCGCGGGAAAGGCCCGGCGAATGTCGGTCATGACCGGATTGGTGGTCAGCACGGAGATGCCGAAATTGCCGTTCAGGGCATTTTTCACATAGATGTAGAACTGCTCGATCAATGGCAGGTCGAGGCCCATCTCGCGTCGCGTGCGCTCGACGACATTGGCCGGCGCCCGGTCGCCAAGCACCGCCAGCACCGGGTCGATCGGAATGACCCGGCCGATGAAGAAGGTGACCGCGAGCAGACCAAGATAGGTCGTGATCGCGATGACCAGGAAACGGCCAAGCGATGATGCAATAGCGACGGCGCGGGCGCTGCCACGCCCCGCCGCCACTTCTTTTTCAACCATGCTCATGCGGCGTGTCCGCGAGCACTATTCCTTGGACACCGGTCCGACGAAATTGGTGTCGAAGCTCGGGCCGAGCGCAAAGCCCTTGAGGTTCTTGCGCAGGCCGGCGACTTCCAGTTGCTGGTGGATGACGACGAAGGGGCTGGTGTCGAGGATCTTCTTCTCGAGACCCTTGTACATATCGGCGCGCTTGCCCGCATCCTTCTCGAGCAGCGCCGCTTCCGTCTCCTTGGTCAGGTCCGGAATATCCCAGGCATTGCGCCAGGCCAGCGTCTTGGACTTGGCTGCATCCGAATTGTCCGGGTTCGAGGCAAAGGTCTGGGCATTGGAATTCGGATCGAAATAATCCTGGCCCCACTGGCCGATATAGATGTCGTGGTTGCGGGCGCGGTATTTGGTCAGCGTCTGCTTGCCGTCGCCCGGGATGATCTCAAGCTTGATACCGGCCTGTCCCAGCGTCTGCTGGATCGATTCCGCCATACCGGTCGTCGGCTGGCCGGTGCGTACGTCCATGGTTACGCTGAAACCGTCCGCCAGACCGGCCTTGGCCAGCAATTCCTTGGCCTTGGCGACATCGAGCTTGAACGGATTCTCATCCAATTCGCCGAGCACGCCCTTGGGCAGGAAGGTCTGATGGATTTCGCCGATGCCCTTCAGGATGGTCGAGCTCAACGCGTCGTAGTCGACCAGATATTTGAACGCCTGGCGAACTTCCGGCTTGGCAAGGTTGGCGTTCTTCTGGTTGAGGCTGATGTAGTAGACCGTGCCCTTGGGGGCGCTGGTGGAGGTCAGATCGGCGTTCTTGGCGATGGCGTCGAGATCGTTCGGCTCGAGATTGCGGGCAACGTCGATATCGCCGGCTTCGAGCGCCAGGCGCTGGGCCGAGCTTTCCTTCATGTTGCGATAGATGACGCGGGCAAGCTTGGCTTTTTCGCCGTAGTAATTGTCGTTACGCTCGAGAACGACAGCCTCATTGGCGCGCCATTCGCGCAGCTTGAAGACGCCGGAGCCGGCATAGCCGGTCTTCAGCCAAGCATTGCCGAAATCATTATCCCATTTGTAATCGGCGCTTGGCGTGACCGCCGCGACATGTTCCTTGACCAGCTTGGCGTCGACCACCGAGGCGACCGTTGCCGACAGGCAGTTCAGCACGAAGCTCGGCGCATAGGCCTTGTCGACTGTGAACTGGAAGGTGCCGTCGTCGATCGCCTTGGCCTTTTCGGTGACGTTGTCGCCGCTGATGCCGAACTGGCCGATGATGAAGGCCGGGCTCTTGTCGAGCTTGACCGCGCGTTCGAACGACCAGGCGACGTCGGCCGCCGTGATCGGATTGCCGGAAGCGAATTTCAGGCCGGGCTTGAGCTTGAAGGTGTAGGTCAGGCCGTCGTCGGAGACGGTCCAGCTTTCGGCAAGGTCGCCCTTGACCTTGGAGGTGTCGCTGAGGTCGAGACGGACAAGCAGGTCATAGGTGTTGCCGGTGACCTCGGCGGTCGACAGCTCGAACGCCTCGCCCGGATCCATGGTGATGATGTCGTCGATGGCGAAACCTTCGACCAGCGTGTCGGCGGGCGTGACCGCACCGGCTGGCGCGCCGGCCAGAAGCAGCGCGGACATGGCTGCGCCCGCGAGCAAGATGCGGGAGCGTAGAGCAAAGTTTTCCATCATCATGGTGATTGTTCCCTGTTTTGTTGTTTGTTGACCTGAGTTCCCGGCTCAGGGCTGCGGAATTCTTTTCGGGCCTGGAGACGGCCCTTCTGATCTCTTACCGTTGCGGTTTTTGTCCAGTTGGTCAACACCATATCCGGCAGTCTCGTGGCGGGCAACGAGCATTTGCACGACGGCTCATTGGGCCAGAAAGACCGGCGGGGGTGTCGACGCACAGGCCAGCCAATCGAGGCTGCCAGTTGAGAAAAACCTGCTGACTCGGAGCTATTTCAGCGCTGCGACCAGGCCGGCATCAGGAAAGCAAGTGGCGGCGCGGCCATTCTTGGCTTGCCATGTGCCGATCGAGCGGCGGGTCTTGAAGCCGGGCAGGCCGTCGGCGCTGCCGACATCGTAACCCTTGGCTTCCAGCGCCCGCTGCAGGGCGGCGATGTCCGAACGGTGCAGCCCGCCGACCGCGCCCCAGCTTCCGGCAAAATTCGCGTCGCCACGGGCGATGCGATCGGCGCCATGGCCGATGAACAGCGCGTAGAGGTCGCTGGTGTTGTATTCCTTCAGCACGTAGAAATTGGGCGTGGCGATGAAGGCCGGGCCGCTGCGCCCTGCCGGCATCAGCAGGAAGCCTTCGGCCTTCAGCTCACTCGCCGGAAACGGTTTGCCGCCAACACGGCTAATGCCCATTGCCGCCCATTCGGAGATTTTCTTGCCCTGGTCCGGGCCTTCCAGCGAACAGGAAACGCTTTCCGGCACCGTCACCTCGAATCCCCAGCCACGGCCTCTCACCCAGCCATAATGGACGAGATAGTTGGCGATCGAGGCCAGCACGTCCGGCGTCGAGTTCCAGATGTCGACGCGGCCGTCGCCGTCGAAATCCACGGCATGTTTCAGGAACGACGTCGGCATGAATTGCGGCTGGCCGAGCGCACCGGCCCAGGACGATTTCATCGCGCCGACGGGGGCGAGCCCACGCTCGACGATTTCCAGTGCGGCCAAAAGCTCGGTGCGAAAGAAATCCTTCTTGGTCGACATGAACGCCTTGGTGCCCAGCACCTCGAAGGCGTCGTAGGGCATCTTGGCCGCGCCAAAGCCAGTCTCGCGGCCCCAGATCGCCAGCAGCACTTCGCCCGGCACGCCATAGCGCTTTTCGATGGCTGCAAGTGTCCTGGCATTGGTGGCTTCCCGCGCCCGTCCGCCTGCCGTCACCGCGCGAACCGTCTTCTCGGCGAAATAGGCGCCGGGCGAGCCGAATTCGGCCTGATGCTGCTTCTGCGGCGTGATCGCCTTCTCGCCCGGCTTGACCAGGTCGGGCAGCTTCAGATTGGGCTTGATGGCGTCGAAGGCGGCATCGAAGGTGTTTTTGGAAATGCCTTTCGCGTTGGCTTGCGGCCATAGGTCGTTCTGCAGCCAGGTGCGGAACTGATCGTCGATGTTTGACGCGGAGGCGGGGGTGATGAGGAAAACGGCGAGGAGAGCTACAAGAAGGGAAAGCAGAGCCAATCTCAGAGGCTTGCGTTCCGTCACCAGCCTTGATGGACGCGCAAAAATCATGATCCGCATCCCCGCCAACTTTGTCAAAACGCCGTCCGCGAGCGCAGCGCCGCGGCCAACGTGCCTTCGTCGAGATAGTCGAGCTCGCCGCCAACCGGCACGCCATGCGCCAGCCGTGTCACCTTGATGTCGAAACCAGACAGCTGGTCGGTGAGGTAGTGCGCGGTGGTCTGGCCCTCCACCGTGGCGTTGACGGCGAGGATGATCTCCTTGACCTCGCCACCGGCGACACGGTCGACCAGCGAGCGCATGTTGAGCTGGTCGGGGCCGATGCCGTCGAGCGGCGACAGCGTGCCGCCGAGCACGTGGTAGCACACATTCATCGCCGCCGCCCGCTCCAGCGCCCACAGGTCGGAGACGTCCTCGACGACGATGATGGTGCCGGCGTCGCGGCGCGGATCAGTGCAGATCATGCAAGGGTCCGACGTATCGACATTGCCGCAGGTCGAGCAGATGCGCACCTTGTCGGCCGCCTCGGCCATGGCGGCGGCGAGCGGCGACAAAAGCTGCTCCTTCTTCTTGATCAGATGGAGTGCCGCACGCCTGGCCGAACGGGGACCAAGCCCCGGCACCTTGGCCAGGAGCTGGATCAGGCGTTCGATCTCGGGACCGGCGATTCGCTTGGACATCGCACTGATCTAGGATTTTTCAGAGCGCTTTGGAACATCCCGCATCCGCATGACCCGCCATATTGGCCTTGGCGGATCCATAGGGCGAGCCACGGCGTGGAGATCAGTTGGTTTCGAGCGGCCGGCCCTGACTGACAATCATCGCACCGATGGCGTCGGTGTTTTCGGGCGTCGACTGGAATCCCATCGACGCCTCTTGCGGCGCGTCCTGAACCGAGGAGATGACCCTTGTGTTCAAGGTTCCGCCAAAACGGGCGGCATCCGGTTCCTCCATCGGCTCCTGCATCGCCACCACCGTCGGCTCCGCCGAAACACGCGCTGATTTTGCGGTCGGCGCCGCTGCCGCGGTCACATAGGTCTGTTCGGCGGGAGCGGATCGACCGGTTGCCGGCTTGGCCGGACGTGCCGGCTCGGCGGAAGCGACCATTATCACCGGCGCGGCCGGCTTCTGGGGCGCCGCCGAGGCAATGGCGACCTGCGGCTCATCCGGCAACGGCTGCCAGTTGCGGCCGCGCTTCTCATAGAAGGCATTGCCGCCGGCAACCATGGTGTAGTGCATGTTCTTGTATGGGAAGCGTAAGCCGGCGGTATGGAAATACATCGTGTTCTTGAGCTTGGCCTTGCGCTCGCCCTTGAGCACCGCGTCGGCAGCTTCTTCGACATCGGGCATTGCGCGTGAATTCATCGGCCTGGTCATGACGCCAGGCGCAAACTGTCCGCGCTCGCCCACCACCTCGCAGATGGTGCTGCCGTGGTTGCCGGAACGCAGCCGGTTCATCACCACGGTGCCGACCGCGATCATGCCGTCGCGGCTCGAGCGGTTGGACTCAAAGAACATTGCCCGCTCCAGGCATTCCTTGTCCTTCGGCGTGTGGCTGTAAGCCCGGGAGCTAAGGAAACTCGGCGTGATGGCGTCGGTCAGGCTGGCGACGGACATGCCGTGTGAAGCGGTCTGGCTGCAGGCAGCCAAAAACAAGGGTGAAATGACGGCGCCGAGCAACAGCGGCGTCTTCCATCGCGTGGCAATCAACAGGTAACCCTCTCACTTCCATGCCCGCCCCCAGGCTGCGGCAAGAATGAGACACTTTCCGGCAAAAAGATGGCCAAAACGTTATTAATGAGGCACTGTTGCCAAATTGGCACGGTTGCATGGCTTTATGCGGGCTAGCGCCCAGCTGCAATCGCGGCCGGCTGGCTAGGTTCAGCCTCTTCGACTTTCTCCGAAAACAGGCCGCGCCGAAGAAACAGCGTCCGCGCGTCCCTGGCCGTCGGCGCGATCTTTCCCGGCCAGTCGCTGTCGATGAACTCGGCCTTGGTGAAGTCCGGATTTGTCTCGCAGGCCGCCTCCAGGAATTCAGCGATCTCCAGCACGATCGCGCGCTCGTCCTTCGAAAGCGCCGATGTGCCGGCTTCGATCGACGGCCGATGGACGAAATCCTCGAACAGATTGAAGTACCCCTTGATGCCGACCAGATCGACGCCGTCGTCGCAATCGGCCAGGATTTCCAGGATCTCGTAGATCCTGTTGCGGATGCGTTGCTCGATCAATCTTTCGGAGGGCTCTTCGGTCATGGCCGCACCGAAGGCTAGAAGGGCAGTTTCATTCCCGGCGGGATTGGCAGGCCGGCGGTCAATGCCTTGGTCTTTTCCTGCATGATCTGCTCGACCTTTGTCTTGGCGTCGTTGTGGGCGGCCAGCACGAGGTCTTCCAGGATCTCGACATCGTCCTCCTTGAACAAGGACGGATCGATCTTCAGCGACTTCATCTCGAATTTTCCGGTCAGCGTCACATTGACCAGGCCGCCGCCGGCCTGGCCGGACGCTTCCAGCGTGGCGATCTCGTCCTGCATGGCCTGGAACTTGGCCTGCATTTCTTTCGCCTTGCCCATCAAGCCGAGAAGATCTTTCATGGTCTGGTCCTTTGCGGATTCGTGGCTATGGTCAGGTTTCGTCGTCGTCCGCCGGCGGCTCGACAGGCACTTCGGCCTCGGGCGTTTCGGCTTCCGGCGCGTCTGGAATGCGCACGTCGATGATCTTGGCGCCGGGAAAGCGGGCCAGGATGGCGGCCACGGTCGGGTCGCTCTTGGCATCGAGGAAAGCGGTCTCGCGCTTGGCCGATTCCATTTCGGCGAGCGTCTGGCCACCCTCTTCCTTCGACAGCGAGACCAGCCAGCTGCGGCCGGTCCAGGCACGCAACTTCGTCGTCAGGTCGTTGAGCAGCATCTTGGGCGCATCGCTGGTCAGGCCGACGTCGATACGGCCGGGCTCGATACGCACCAGACGGATGCAGCTCTTGATTTGAACCTTGAAGGCGATGTCACGCTGCGCGTCGGCCAGGGCAATGATGTCGGCCAGCGATTTCAGCGGCACCGATTGCGCCTCCACGACCGGTTCCGGCGGCGCGACGAAGGCAACGGGGGCAGGCGTGGCCTCGACCAGCCGCATGGTCTGTGCGCCGCCCGGCCCGGAAGGCATGCGCGTCTGCGCCACCGCGCTGGCGCCACCGCCATTGCTGGAACTTGCAGGCGCACCATTCGGGCGCGGCGCGCCATTTTGCACCGGCGCTGTGCCCTCGAGCGATCTCAACGCCTCGTCCAGCGTCGGCAGGTCGGCGGCGTGCGCCAGCCGGATCAGCACCATTTCGGCGGCACTCACCGGCCGGTTGGAGGACTGCACCTCGGGAATGCCCTTGAGCAGCATCTGCCACGTCCGCGACAGCACCCTGACCGACAGCGTCCTGGCGAAATCCGCGCCGCGCTGCCGTTCGTCCTCGGACAGCGAGGCATCCTCGATGGCCGTCGGCACGAAACGCAGTCGGGTGACGAGATGGTTGAATTCGGCAAGATCGGTCAGCACGGCGGCCGGATCGGCGCCGGTGTCGTATTGCGCGCGGAACTCGCCAAGGGCGGCCGCCACATCGCCCTTCATGACATGTTCGAACAGGTCGACGATGCGGGCGCGGTCGGCAAGCCCCAGCATAGCCCGAACGGCATCGGCGCTGACCGAGCCGGCGCCATGGGCAATCGCCTGATCGAGGATGGAGAGTGAATCACGGGCCGAGCCTTCGGCCGCGCGCGCGATCATCGCCAGCGCGTCGTCGTCGACCGAAATGCCTTCCTTTGCCGATATCGACGACAGATGCGCGACGAGCGCGCCGGCGTCGATGCGCCTCAGATCGAAACGCTGGCAGCGCGACAGGACGGTGATTGGAACCTTGCGGATTTCGGTGGTGGCGAAGATGAATTTGACGTGCGGCGGCGGCTCTTCCAGCGTCTTCAGCAGACCGTTGAAGGCCTGCGTCGACAGCATGTGCACTTCGTCGATGATGTAGACCTTGTAGCGGGCCGAGACCGGCGCATAGCGCACGCGCTCGATGATGTCCCTGATGTCGTCGATGCCGGTGTGCGAGGCGGCATCCATCTCGATGACGTCGACATGGCGGCCTTCCATGATCGCCTGGCAATGCTCGCCGAGCACCGCAAGGTCGACCGAAGGCTGGTCAATGGTCGGAGTTTTATAGTTCAGGGCGCGCGCGAGTATGCGCGCTGTCGTGGTCTTGCCGACGCCGCGCACTCCAGTCAGCATCCAGGCCTGGGCGATGCGGCCGGTGGCAAAGGCATTGGTAAGGGTGCGCACCATCGGCTGCTGGCCGACCAGCTCGGAGAAGTTCGAGGGACGGTACTTGCGCGCCAGCACGCGATAGGCGGCGGCCTTGCCTATCTCCAGGCTTTTTGGTCCCGAATTTCCGGCTTCGCTCATTCGCCCGTAAAGCTCCAAATGACCGCGCCCGAAGGCGGCCGATTCCTGCGCATAGTCTCGCCCGCGCTGCAATGCGTCGTCAATGTCGCGAGAGGGGCCGATGAGGTGGGAGGCTGGAACAATGACCCGTTCCGGGCTCGTTGGGGCTGCTTCCTTCCGGACCTGACCCGGTTGGCGAGTGGATCGTCCACCACCAACCTCCCACTTTCCATATCGGCAATTGCGCGACGAAATGCAAGTGCGCCGACGAAATCGCAAAAATATGGAATTGGCGCACCAAACCGTGAGGAGCGCAATGATTCGCTTGCAGCCCTCTTGCCGCCGCTCTAGCGTTCTGCGTTTGAAGAAACCAAGAAAAGCGAGGGAAACGCCGATGATGCCGGGCCTGAAGGCCGGATTCACGCTGGATGCTCGCCTCGAGGCGGACAGCGAGCAGGTGATGTGGCTTGGGCTGTGCGAACTACGCGTGATGAACGACCGTCGCTGGCCATGGCTGCTCCTGGTGCCGCAGCGGCCGGGAGCGGAGGAAATCCACGATATGACGCCGCTCGACCAGGCGATGCTGACCTTCGAGACCAATATGGTGGCACAGGCGCTGAAGAAGGCGACAGGCTGCACCAAGATCAACACCGGCGCGCTCGGCAACATCGTGCGCCAGCTGCACATCCATATCGTTGCGCGTTCGGAAGGCGATCCCGGCTGGCCAGGCCCGGTGTGGGGATACGGCCTGCGTGAGCCCTATCAACGTTCCGACCTGCGGCGGTTTGCCGAAACGATCAAGGCGGCGTTATAAGCGTTCCCCGTGTCCATCCCGCAACGTACCCAGAGTCCCCATGAGCTTCCGCCTGTTTGACGCGCCCTTGCGCGAGCCGAGCCAGTTCGTCGGTTTTGCCGGCAACACGATCGACCGACAATCCGAGAACCGCGCCGACGATTCAGTGGACAAGGCGCTCGCCGACCCAGCGACGCGGCTGCTGCTGATGCATGGCGGCAGGCTCTATCTGAAGCTCGGGGATGGCGGCGCTCTCGACCCTTGGTTCGGTGCGATCGAGAGCGAGCCCTTCAAGGTTTCCCTGGCGCAAGGCATCTTGCTCGGTTTTTCCGAGCAAGGGCCGGTGCTTGCCGTGCCCGCCGGCGTCGATCCGGAACAGCTTCCGGAAATCATCAAGGCCATCGACTATCGCTCGGTCTACATGCAAGGACTGATCGACGAAGGGGCGGCCGGCGCGATGGCGCAAGGGGCGGCCCTGCTTGCCTGGCATGCCAGCCATCGTTTCTGCAGCAAATGCGGTACCGAATCGCAGATGCGGGCCGGCGGCTACAAGCGTCATTGCCCGAATTGCGGCACCGAGCATTTTCCGCGCACCGATCCGGTGGCGATCATGCTGACGGCGACGCGGGAGAAGTGCCTGCTCGGGCGTGGCCGGCATTTCGCGCCGGGCATGTACTCGGCCCTTGCCGGATTCATCGAGCCGGGCGAGACGATCGAAGCGGCGGTGCGCCGCGAGACGCTGGAGGAGGCCGGCATCAGGCTTGGCCGCGTCGTCTACCATGCCAGCCAGCCCTGGCCGTTTCCCTATTCGCTGATGATCGGCTGTTTTGGCGAGCCGCTCAACGACGATATCCAGGCCGACTTCAACGAGCTGGAAGACTGCCGCTGGTTCTTTCGCGACGAGGTGCGCCTGATGCTGGAAAGGACGCACAAGGACAATCTGGTCACGCCGCCGAAAGGCGCCATCGCGCATCACCTCATCCGCGCCTGGGTCGACTCGGAATGATGGCCGCGATTATTCAAAGACATTGCAGGAGCAGCACATGATCCGTCACACCGTCGTCTTCACGCTGAAGCATCCGCCGCACTCGCTGGAGGAAAGGAGGTTCCTGGTTGACGCCAAGAAAATCCTCACCGCGATCAGGGGCGTCACGCATTTCGAGCAATTGCGGCAGATCAGCCCCAAGAACGATTATCACTTCGGCTTCTCGATGGAGTTCGCCGACCAGGCGGCTTACACGAGATACAACGACCATCCCGACCATGTCGCCTTCGTGCGCGACCGCTGGGTGCCGGAGGTCGAGACCTTCATGGAGATCGACTATGTGCCGCTGGGCGCGGTGATTTAGTCCGCCACCTTCCACTGCTCACGCGACTCGCTCGCCGGATAGACGCCGAGGATCCGCACTTCGCGCGAGAAGAAGCGGAGCTCGTCCAGCGCCAGCTTGACCAGCGGATCGTCGGGATGGCCCTCGATGTCGGCATAAAACAGCGTCGCGGTGAAAGCCCCTAACTGGTAGCTCTCCAGCTTGGTCATGTTGATGCCGTTGGTGGCGAACCCGCCCATCGCCTTGTAGAGCGCGGCCGGCACGTTGCGGACGCGGAAGATGAAGGTCGTCATCATCTTGACGTCAGGCGACGGGCGTTCGGCCCATTGCTTGTTCTTGGTCAGGACGACAAAGCGGGTGACGTTGGAGTCGGTGTCCTCGACATTTTGCTCGATGATATCCAGCCCATAGAGCGCCGCCGCCAGCGCCGGCGACAGCGCCGCCATGGTGCGGTCCTTGACCTCGGAGACCATCTTGGCGGCACCGGCCGTGTCGCCGGCGACGATCGCCTTCCAGCCATTCTTGCGGATGTATTTGCGACATTGGCCAAGCGCGTGGATATGGCTGTGCACGGTCTTGATTTCGTCGCGTTTGACGCCGGGCAGCACCATCAGCTGGAAATGGATCGGCAGGAAATATTCGCCGATAATGTGCAGCTTCGATTCCGGCAACAGATGATGGATATCGGCGACGCGACCGGCAATCGTGTTCTCGATCGGGATCATGGCGAGGTCGGCCTTGCCGGTCTCGACCGCGTTGAACGCGTCCTCGAAGGTCGGGCACGGCAACGGCTCCATCGAAGGGTAGACGTTGCGCGAGGCGGTGTCGGAATTGGCGCCCGGCTCGCCCTGGAAGGATATTCTGTTGGTCTTTTCAGGCATGCCAGTTCTCGATTCTAGAGGCTCTGTTCGAAGGAATCTTAGTTTGAAAGGATGGTTCTGGCGCGTTCCAGATCTTCCGGCGTGTCGACGCCGAGCGGCAGCGACTGGACGATCTCCGCGTCGATGCGCATGCCGGCTTCCAGCGCCCGCAGTTGTTCCAGTCGCTCGCGGCGTTCCAGTGGCGACGGCTTCAGCGCGACGAAGCGCTCCAACGCGGCGCGGCGGTAAGCATAGAGGCCGACATGATGATAGAGCGGCCCCTCGCCCCAGGGTGCCGTGGCACGGGTGAAATAGAGCGCCCTCAGCCTGGTGCCGGAGAGTGGCGAACCGACGATCTTGACGACGTTGGGATTGGTCTTTTCCTCGTCGCGGACGATCTCGACACCGAGCGTGGCGATGTCCACCGCGCCGTCCTCGAACGGCCTGAGCGACGCGGCGATGATCCCGGGGTCGATGGTCGGCAGGTCGCCCTGCACATTGACGATGGTTTCGACCTTGCGCTCGGGATCGAGCGCGACCAGCGCCTCGTGGATGCGGTCGGAGCCGGATTCGTGATCCGTGCGCGTCATCACGGCCTCGAAACCATGCGCGCGCACCGCTTCCGCCACGCTTTGCGTGTCGGTCGCCACGACCACCCGGCCGAGGCCCGCCTCGGCGGCGCGGCGGGCGACATGAACGATCATCGGGGCGCCGGCGATGTCGGCCAGCGGCTTGCCCGGCAGGCGGGTCGAAGCCATGCGGGCCGGGATCAGGATCAGCGTGGACATCTCGGGTGCAAGGCGTCTCAAAAAGAGGACAGGGAAAGTGGCAAAAGGTCTCACTGGAAGCGCCCTTATAGGTGTTGCAACGCCGCAGCAAAAGACCTAGTTTCCGCCCGATTTGACCGCCCTGGCAGGGCTGGCCACGATACCGACGGACGGAGTGGACGGTTCTGTCCGCCGGAAAAGGGAGCAAGGGGCGTATGGATTCCACCGAAGTCAACAAGTTGCTCGCCGCATTGCTCGGAACCGTTTTCGTCGTCTTCTCGGTCGGCATTGTGTCCGATGCGCTGTTTGCCTCGCCGGCGCCGGAAAAGCCCGGTTTCGCCATCGAGGCCGCCGAGCCAGCCGAAGGCGGCCCGGCCGCGCCTGCCGCCGAAGCCAAGCCGATCGCCGATCTGCTGGCGACCGCCAATGTCGAGCAGGGTGCGGCGGTCTTCAAGAAGTGCCAGGCCTGCCATTCCGGCGAAAAGGGCGGCCCCAACAAGGTCGGCCCCGATCTGTGGGACCTCATCGACCGCCCCGTGGCCGAGCATGAAGGCTTTGCCTATTCGGCCGGCATGAAGGAATTCTCCAAGGGCGGCGCCGAGAAGTGGACCTACGACAACATCAACCACTTCATCACCTCGCCGAAGAAATTCGTAAAAGGCACCGCCATGGGCTTCGCCGGCCTGCCCAAGGACGAAGACCGCGCCAACGTCATCGCCTATCTGCGCACGCTGTCGGACAATCCCAAGCCATTGCCGGCGCCGGGTGCGGCCGCCGACGCGACCGCGCCCGCCAAGCCGGCCGATGCAGCCGCTCCGGCCAAGCCTGCTGAAGGCGCCGCCAAGCCAGCCGCTCCCGCCGCCCCAACTCCGGCCGCACCGGCCAAATAAACAAATTGTCACCTCAACGATCTTGAAAAAGCCGGGTTCAGCCCGGCTTTTTTGTTGGGAAAACCGCACAGGCGGCGACAAAGCCGCGCATGCCGGTTTTCACGAGCGCCAAATCATCTAGATTGCCTATGAACGGGCATTGCGAAGAGGATAGTGCATGACGGTTGGCTGGACGCTTCTCAAGTCGATGCTGGCGGCAGTCCTTCTGGCGGCAGGATTGCAGGCTGCCCGCGCCGACGAATGGCGCACCACCTCATCGCTGATCGGCGAGTCCAAATACGGCGACAATTTTCAGCACTACGACTATGTCAACCCGAACGCGCCCAAGGGCGGCACGCTGAATTCGGTGGTGCCCGGTACATTCGACAGTTTCAATCCGTACATCGTCCAGGGATCACCAGCCGCCGGCCTCGTCGGGTTCGGCGGTGGCCTGCTCTACGACACGCTGATGGAGCAGGCGACCGACGAAGGCAGCACCAGCCATCCGCTGATCGCCGATGCCTACAAATATCCGGCCGACTATTCCTCCGCCACCTACCGGCTCGACCCGCGCGCCAAATGGCATGACGGCCAGCCGATCACCGTCGATGACGTGATCTGGTCGTTCCAGGTGCTCAAAGCCAACAGCCCGCAATACAGTCGCTATTTCGACAACGTCACCGATGCGGTGAAGATTTCAGACCGCGAGGTGGAGTTCCATTTCAACCAGAAGGGCAACCGCGAACTGCCCAAGATCATCGGCGATCTTGCCGTGCTGCCGAAGCATTGGTGGGAAGGCACCGATGCCAACGGCAAGAAGCGTGACGTCACAAAGCCGACGCTGGAAATTCCTCTCGGTTCGGCCGCCTACAAGATCGCCAGCTTTAAGCCGGGCTCGGAGATCATCTGGCAGCGCGTGCCGGACTACTGGGCGGCCAAGCTGCCGGTGAAGATCGGCCGCGAGAATTTCGACACGCGACGCTACACCTATATCCTCGACGACAATGCCGCCTGGCTCGCCTTCACCAAGGGCGGGCTGGAAGACATCAACCGCGAATTCAGTTCGCGCAAATGGGCGACGGCTTATAATTTCCCGGCATTCCAGGCCGGCGACGTCATCAAGAAGGATTTTCAGACCCAGGCGCCGGAACCGATGCAGGGCTTCGCCCTCAACCAGCGACGGCCGTTGTTCCAGGATCGGCTGGTGCGTGAAGCGCTGACCATCCCGTTCGATTTCGAGAGCATGAACCGCACGCTGTTCTTCGGCTTCAACACCCGCACATCGAGCTATTTCCAGGGCACCGAACTGGCGTCGAGCGGATTGCCGCAAGGCAAGGAACTGGAGATCTTGGAACAATACCGCGACAAGCTGCCGCCCGAACTTTTCACCCAGGAATTCAAGCTGCCGGTCTACGATTCACCGCAGGCGGAACGGAAGTACCTGAAACAGGCGGTCGATCTCTTCGCCAAGGCCGGCTGGGTGATCAAGGGCGGCAAGATGGTCAATGCCAAGACCGGCGCGCCGTTCAAATTCGAGATCCTCGGTTGGAACGACACCGATCAGGTGATCGCCAGCCCCTACATCGCCAACCTCCGTAAGATCGGTGTCGATGCAACTTTGCGCATCATCGACCAGACGCAGTACATCAACCGCGTCAACAATTTCGATTTCGATGTCGTCACCGGCATCCTGCAGCAGTCGGATTCGCCGGGCAACGAGCAACGCGATTTCTGGAGCTCGAAGGCGGCTGATGCGCCCGGTTCGCGCAATCTGATGGGCATCAAGGATCCGATCATCGACGCGCTGGTCGATCGCATTATCTTTGCCACCGATCGCGACGACCTTGTTGCCGCCACTCATGCGCTCGATCGCATCCTGCTGTGGAACTTCTACGTCGTGCCGCAATATTACCGGTCCGCGGTCTGGCTGGCCTACTGGAACAAGTTCGGCTTTCCAGACAAGCAGCCCGCTTACGCCGGCGCCGACATCGATTCCTGGTGGATCGACCCGGACAAGGAGAAGGCGCTGGCGGCCAAATACAAGGGCGGCAATTGATGGGGCGGCAATTGATGGCGGCCCTTGCCCGCCGCGACTTCCTGGCCTTGGGCAGCGCTGCTGCCGCCGCCGCCCTGTTGCCCGGCAAGGCCTTCGCCGAAATTGCGACCGGCATCAAGCTGCATGGCCTGTCGGCCTTCGGCGACCTCAAATACAGACCGAACTTCACGCATTTCGACTATGTCAATCCGGACGCGCCCAAGGGCGGCCAGATGAATTTCGCGCCGCCGAACGCAGCCCTCAATCAGAGCTTCCTGACCTTCAACACGTTGAATTCCTTGGTGTTGAAAGGGGACGCGCCGCCGCGTACCGAACTCTGTTTCGATTCGCTGATGGCAAGCGCGCTCGATGAGCCGGATGCGGTCTATGGCCTGCTTGCCGAAACCGTTACCCTGTCGCCAGACCGCAACGGCTTCCGCTTCGTCCTTCGGCCGCAAGCGCGTTTCCATGACGGCTCGCCGCTGACCGCGGAAGACGTTGTCTTCGCGCTGAAGCTTTACAAGGACAAGGGCCATCCGAACCTTTCCCAGGCGTTGCGGTACATGACCGACGCGGTTGCGGTCGATCCCGCCACCGTCGATCTCACCTTCAATGGCGAGCAGTCGGCGCAAAACATCCTTGCGATCGTGGGGATGCCGATCGTCTCCAAGGCCTTTTACACGGCCAACGATTTTGATGCCTCGACCATGACACCGCCGCTTGGCTCGGGACCCTACAAGATTGGGCGCGTGGCGGCCGGACAGACTGTCGAATATGACCGCGTGGCCGACTATTGGGGCCGCCATCTCCCGGTGAACCGCGGCTTCTACAATTTCGACCGCATCCGCATTGACTTCTATCTTGACCGGCAGGCGGCATTCGAGGCCTTCAAGAAAGGCGACACGCATTTTCGCGAGGAATTCAGCGCGCGGATGTGGGCGACCGGATACGACTTTCCGGCGCTGAAGGACGGCAAGGTCGTCAAACGGGAATTTCCCGGCGAGAAGACGCCAGACATGCAGGGCGTCGCGCTAAACCAGCGTCGTCCGCAGTTCCGCGATGAGCGGGTGCGGCGGGCAATCGCCCGGTGCTTCGATTTCGAATGGATGAAGCGCGCGCTGTTTTACGGCTCTTACGAGCGCTCTCAATCGAACTTCGAACGGTCGGATTACAAGGCCGAAGGCTTGCCCTCGGCTGAGGAATTGACCCTGCTGGAGCCGTTCCGCGCCGAGTTGCCGCCAGAGGTCTTTGGTGAAGCGGTAACGCAGCCCGTCTCCGACGGTTCGGGCCATGACCGCAAGCTGCTGGGCGAGGCTTCGAGATTGCTTGCGCAAGCCGGCTGGAAGCGCGCCGGCAGTTTCGTCGTCAACGACAAGGGTGAGCGGCTGCGGGTGGAAATGCTGACGGAGGATGACGGTATCGTTCGCATCTACACCCCGTGGTCCGAGAATATGAAGGCGATCGGGATCGACGCCTCGATCCGGCAAGTCGATTCGGCGCAATATGAACAACGGCAGAGCGACTTCGACTTCGATCTTACCGTGCTGCATTGGTCGATCGGGGCGACGCCGACTGACGACAGCCTGCAGATGCTCTATGATTCCCGGATGGCTAAAATCCCGGGGCAGCGCAACTATCCGGGCACGGAAAGCAAGGCCATCGACGCGCTGATCGTGGCGGCCAGCAAGGCGAAAAGCCGAATTGAACTCGTCACGGCGCTCAGAGCGCTCGACCGGGTCTTGCGCGCGCGGCTGGACTGGATTCCAACATACTATCTGGCGAATCACCGCGTCGCCTATTGGGACATGTTCGGCTTTGTCGAGCAGAAGCCCGATTTCGGCTTTCCGGTCGAGACGCTGTGGTGGTTCGATAAGGGCAAGGCGGCAAAAATTGGCAAAGGCTGAGATGTTGCGCAGCACTTCACCCTCCCCCTTGTGGGGAGGGTCGGTGAGCACTCCGCGCGCAGCGCGGATGGCGAACCGGGGTGGGGGTGCTAGCGCCGGCATTGCCTTGAGATTACCCCCGCCCCGCTCCGCTTCGCGGATCGACTTGCCGGGGCGAGCCACGCGTCTCGCCCGTCCTTCGGACCCCCACAAAGGCAGGGCTATCGCATATGGAATTCCTGAGATGTCTGCGCGGCACGGACCCCCACCCCTGACCCCTCCCCACAAGGGGAAGGGAGACTTCCGTTGGCGCCGACCCAGGCTAGTCGCCTGTCTTTTCGGCGCCAAAGAAGAATTAAAGGCACGCGGCAGCGTTCCCTCCCCCTTGTGGGGGTCCGAAGGACGGGCGAGACCCGCGGCTCGCCCCAGCAAGCTAGGGTGGGGGTCCTCTTCGAAAGAATCCATATGCGATAGCCCTACCCACAAGGGGGAGGGTAAAAACTGATGGGCGCCTATATCCTGCGCCGCATCCTGTTGATGATCCCGACACTGTTCGGCATCATGGCGATATCCTTCGCCGTCATCCAGTTCGCCCCTGGCGGCCCGGTCGAACAGGTCATCGCCAGGCTGACCAACCAGGGCGGCAGCGATCGCCTCGGCGGCGGCGGTGGCGACGCGGGCGGCAGCGCCACCTTCGATGCCGCCGGCGATGTCAGCTCGAAATATCGCGGTGCGCAGGGCCTCGATCCGGAATTCATCAAAAAGCTGGAGAAGCAGTTCGGCTTCGACAAGCCACCCCTCGAGCGCTTCGGCATGATGCTGTGGAACTATGCACGCTTCGATTTCGGCGACAGCTATTTCCGCGACATTTCGGTGCTCGACCTGATCCTGGAAAAAATGCCGGTGTCGATCTCGATCGGGCTGTGGATCACGCTACTGTCCTACCTGATCTCGATCCCGCTCGGCATCCGCAAGGCGGTCAAGGACGGCAGCCCCTTCGACGTCTGGACCAGCGGCGTCGTCATTGTCGGCTATGCCATCCCGGGCTTCCTGTTCGGCATCATGCTGATGGTGCTGTTTGCCGGCGGATCGTTCTGGGACTGGTTTCCGCTGCGCGGCCTCACCTCGGACAATTGGGATCAGCTTTCCTGGTGGGGCAAGATCGTCGATTATTTCTGGCACATGACCTTGCCGTTGACCGCGCTGGTGCTGTCGGCCTTCGCCACCACGACGCTGCTGACCAAGAACTCGTTCCTGGAAGAAATCCGCAAGCAGTATGTGGTGACGGCGCGGGCCAAGGGCCTGTCGGAACGGCAGGTGCTCTACGGACACGTCTTCCGCAACGCCATGCTGATCGTCATCGCCGGCTTTCCGGGCGCCTTCATCTCGGCCTTCTTCACCGGCTCGCTGCTGATCGAGAACATCTTCTCGCTCGATGGCCTCGGCCTGCTCGGCTTCCGGTCGGTGGTCGAGCGCGACTATCCCGTGGTGTTCGCCAATCTCTACATCTTCTCGCTTCTGGGGCTGTTCGTCGGTCTGCTGTCCGATCTGCTCTACACCTGGGTCGATCCGCGCATCGATTTCGAGCGGAGAGACGTCTGATGTCGGGGGCCAGCGCCACTGCTGAAGCAGCACCGGAGCGGATCGCGCGGCCCTGGCTGTCGCCACTCAACAAGCGCCGCCTGCAGAACTTCAAAGCCAACCGGCGCGGCTACTGGTCGCTGTGGATCTTCCTCGTCCTGTTCGTGCTGTCGCTGTTTGCCGAATTCATCGCCAACGACAAGCCGATCATTGCTTCCTACAAGGGCGAGATCCTGTTTCCGGTGCTGGTCGCCTACCCCGAGGAAAAATTCGGCGGCTTCTATGCTGTCACCGACTATCGCGACCCGGTCATCCAGGACGAGATCAACGCCAATGGCTGGATGATCTGGCCGCCGATCCGCTACTCCTATCAGACCGTCAACAACGCTATTCCGGAAGCAGCGCCCGCCAAGCCGTCATGGGAATACGACGCCAAGGCGCGCTGCGTCCAGTATCCGCAAGGGGCGGCCGACCCTGCCTGCAACATCGGCAACTGGAACTGGCTCGGCACCGACGATCAGGCCCGCGACGTGCTGGCGCGGGTCATCTATGGCTTCCGCATCTCGGTGCTGTTCGGCCTGATCCTGACCGCCGGTTCGGCCTTGATCGGCGTCGCGGCCGGCGCCGTGCAAGGCTATTTCGGCGGCTGGACGGATCTGCTGTTCCAGCGCTTCATCGAAATCTGGTCGGCAATCCCGGTGCTCTATCTCCTGCTCATCGTCGCCGCCATCCTGCCTCCGGGCTTCTTCATCCTGCTCGGCCTGATGCTGCTGTTTTCCTGGGTGGCGCTGGTCGGCGTGGTGCGGGCCGAGTTCCTGCGCGCCCGCAATTTCGAGTATGTCAACGCGGCGCGCGCGCTCGGCGTGCCCAACCGCACCATCATGTTCCGGCACTTGTTGCCCAACGCCATGGTGGCGACATTGACCTTCATGCCCTTCCTGCTGTCAGGCTCGATCTCGACACTGACCTCGCTCGACTATCTCGGCTTCGGCCTGCCGCCCGGCTCCGCTTCACTGGGCGAACTGCTGAAGCAGGCGCAGCGCAACCTCAACGCGCCGTGGCTCGGCATTTCCGGCTTCATCGTCATCTCGCTGATGCTGTCGCTGCTCGTCTTCGTCGGCGAGGCAACGCGCGATGCCTTCGATCCGCGCAAGACGTTCCGATGAGCGAAGCCCCCTTGCTCAGCGTACAGGATCTCAGCGTCGCCTTTGCGCAAGGCGGACAGCAGTCGCTGGCCGTCGACCACATCTCGTTCGACATCGCCAAGGGCGAGACGGTGGCGCTGGTCGGCGAATCCGGCTCCGGCAAATCGGTCTCGGCGCTGTCGGTGCTGAAGCTGCTGCCCTATCCCAGCGCCAGCCACCCCTCGGGAAAGATCCTGTTCCAGGGCGCCGACCTGCTGGCCATGAGCGAGAAGCAGCTTCGGCAAGTGCGCGGCAACAAGATCACCATGATCTTCCAGGAGCCGATGACCTCGCTCAATCCGCTGCACACGATCGAGCAGCAGATCGTCGAGATCCTGAAGCTGCACCAGGGCATGGCCGATCGCCCGGCCAAGGAGCGCACGCTGGCCCTGCTCAACGAGGTCGGCATCCGCGATCCGCAAAAGCGCCTCGACGCCTATCCGCACCAGCTGTCCGGCGGCCAGCGACAGCGCGTGATGATCGCCATGGCGCTGGCCAACGAACCGGAACTTTTGATCGCCGACGAGCCGACGACGGCGCTCGACGTCACCGTGCAGGCACAGATCCTCGAATTGCTGGCCGGCTTGAAGAGCCGCAAGGGCATGTCGATGCTGTTCATCACCCACGATCTCGGCATCGTGCGCAAGATCGCCGACCGGGTCTGCGTGATGACCAAGGGCAAGATCGTCGAGACCGGCCCGACCAAGGAGATCTTCGCCAATCCGCGGCATGCCTATACGCGTCATCTGCTGGCGGCCGAGCCAAAAGGCAAACCGCCAGCTGCCAATGCCGCCGCCAAGCCTGTGATGATGGGCAAGGACATAAAAGTCTGGTTCCCGATCAAGCAGGGCTTCTTTCGCCGCACCGTCGACAATGTGAAGGCGGTCGACGGCATCGACGTCACCGTGCGTGCCGGCCAGACGCTGGGCGTGGTCGGCGAATCCGGCTCCGGCAAGACGACGCTCGGCCTGGCGCTGGCGCGGATGATCTCGTCGACCGGGGCGATCCAGTTCAACGGCCGCGACATCAACCAGCTCACCTTTAACGCCATGCGGCCCCTGCGGCGCGAATTGCAGATCGTCTTTCAGGATCCGTTCGGCTCGCTCAGCCCGCGCATGTCGATCGCCGAGATCATCGAAGAAGGCCTGAAGATCCACGAGCCGAAGCTGTCGCCCGATGAGCGCGACGACAAGGTAGCGGCCGTGCTGAAGGAAGTCGGGCTCGATCCGGCGACACGCAATCGCTATCCTCACGAATTTTCCGGCGGCCAGCGCCAGCGCGTCGCCATCGCTCGCGCCATGGTGCTCAACCCGCGCTTCGTCATGCTGGACGAGCCGACATCGGCGCTCGACATGAGCGTGCAGGCGCAGGTCGTCGACCTGCTGCGCAGCCTGCAGGCCAAGCACGATCTCGCCTATCTCTTCATCAGCCATGATTTGAAAGTCATCCGCGCGCTGGCCAACGACGTCATCGTCATGCGCAATGGCCGGATCGTCGAAGCCGGCCCTTCCCAACAGATTTTTGAAAATCCGCAAACCGACTATACTCGGGCGCTGATTTCGGCCGCCTTCAAGATAGAGACGGCGCCGGTCGGCATCGTCAGCGAGTAATTTGCTTAAAGGGACTAACAGACCGCAATGGAAAAAGGCCGCATCCTGCTTGCCGTCACCGGCTTTCATCCGCAGCGCTGGCGCGAGCTCCTGTCGGCCGAACGCGAGGTGGTGCTGGAACCGGACGGCCCCAGCGACCCCTCGATCACCTATGCGGTGGTGTGGAAGCAGAAGCCCAATTTGTTGTCTTCGTTGCCCAATCTGCGTGCCATCTTCTCGATCGGCGCGGGTGTCGACCATATCTTCGCCGATCCGGGCCTGCCCGATGTGCCGATCGTCAAGGTCGTCGCCGACAACCTGACCCAGTATATGACCGAATATGTCGTCTGGCGGGTGCTCGACCATCACCGCCAGGGCCTGCTCTACCGGTCGCAGCAGCTGAAGAAGATCTGGCACGAGCCACAGCAAAGGCCGGCGGGTGACATTTCGGTCGGCATCATGGGTCTCGGCAGCCTCGGCCGCGCCGCGGCCTCGGTGCTTTTGTCGCTCGGCTTTGCCGTCAACGGCTGGTCGCGCAGCGACAAGGCCATGGAAGGTGTCGCCACCTATTCGGGCGAGGCTGGACTTATCCCCTTCCTCAAGGCGACCGACATACTGGTCGTGCTGTTGCCGCTGACGCCGGAGACCAAGGGCATCATCAACTATGGCGTGCTGAAGGAATTGAGGAAGCGCAACGGCCTCGGCGGCTCGGTGCTGATCAATGCCGGACGCGGCCGCCTGCAGAAGGACGCCGACATAGTGCGGGCGCTTAACGACGGCACGCTGAAGGAGGCGAGCCTCGACGTGTTCGAGGTCGAACCGCTGCCGAAGACCAGTCCGCTGTGGGGTCATCCAAAAGTATTCGTGACGCCGCACGCGGCGGCGACCTCCGATCCCGTGCATCTGGCGCCGATCATGCTGCGCCAGATGGACGCCTTCGAGCGCGGCGAAAAGCTCGACAATCTGGTGGACCGCAAGGCGGGATATTAGCCAGGCAGCGCCAGCTTCTTCTGCTTGTCCGGCTGGCCGCACTGGCGGCGATCGATCGACCGGTTCATGGCATCGATCTCGCCGGTCGCCTTGTCGGCATCGCGCTTGGCCTTGGAGCGCATGTCCGGCGTGAACGGGCCAAAGCCCATCGCCGGATTGGAGAAGGTCGGTTTGGCCTTCGTCGACAGATTGTATTGCTGCGCCAAGCCGTTGCGCTGCGCCAGCAACTGATCGCACGGCACGGTGTCATACTGCAGGGAAGACTGTATGTCGGCGTCCTGCCTCTCGGCCATCGAGGTGCCGCCTACGCAGCCCGCGGTCAGCAGGCAAGATGCCAAGACAATCATGTTCCAGCGCATCGACTATGCTCCTCCTGATATCCCGCCCTGACGCGACCTGATCGCAAATATCAGTCGCGCATGCAAATCGGACTTTTTCACAGCAAGAATGTTTGCGAGGCGGCGACGGACCCCTGAAGCCGCCGGCAGCTTGCCTGCCGCAACGACAGGGCTACGAACTCGGGTTAACGGTTGCTTCGGAGCCTTCGCCGGCGCGTCGGCTGACGGAGCACTACACGAAAAACCCGCCTGTGCGGCGGGTCACTGGCGCAAATCAGCACCATAGGCAAACTTGTACCTTAGCTGACGGCATGGAGTCAAGAAAAAATTCCTATTATGGAAAAGCTACCAGCACAAAAGCTGCCGACACCGCCGAACTGGCTGTCGTCAGGTCTTTTTGTCAACCTGAGTTCGGAGCCCTGGCCACAACGACCAACCCGTTGACGGGTTGCCCACGATCCTGCCGGATCGCGGTTGATTCCAGTGACAGGACCGAAAGCCCGTTGGCGGCCAGGACGTCGCGCACATAGTGTTGCGCATGCGCGTAGCGGCGCGACGGCAGCAGCACGAAATCGCCATCGCCAGTCAGCGTCTCGACGGAAAACGCGAACAGGCCATCCCTGGCCAGCAAGCCGGCAATCGTCTTCACCACGCCGTCCAGCCCGCCGACATAGATGAAAACATCGGCCACCGTCACCAGATCGGCTTTCGGACCGGCACGGACAAAATCTCGCAGATCAGCCTTGTCGAGGAAATCATAGACGCCCTTGGCCCGCGCCTTTCTCAGCATCCTGGCCGAAATGTCATAGCCCTCCAGCCGATCGACGATCGGCCGCAGCCTCGGCCCCATCAGGCCGGTGCCGCAGCCAAGATCGAGCGCCAGCGCGAAGCGGCCGGGCCTTGCCGCTCGAATGGCCCGATCAAGCGTCTCAGGCAGCCGGTATCCCAGCCTGCCGACCAGGGATTCATCGAAGCTCTCGGCATAGTGATCGAACAGTGTCTCGACGAAGGCGCTGGGGAGCGCGTCGACCGCCGGCACCTTGCCGATCAATTGCAGGTTGAGTGCGGCACCTTGACGATCCGCCGGATCGAGTTGCAGCGACATCGTCCAGGCCTGCGCTGCCAGATCCGGCGCGCCCGCCGCCTGCTGCATTTCGCCGAGGCGAAACCAACCCATCGCCCATTGCGGCGTCATTTCCAGTGCACCGAGCAGCAATTCGGCGGCTGCCGCATGATCACCATCCGCATGAAGCATCTCGGCATAATCGGCACGGCGATCGGCGTTCAAATCGCCGGACGAGGCCTGAAGCGGTTTCATGGCGAGGGGTCCTGTCGGCGGATCAAGCCGGCGGTGCTTTATGCGGGAGTCAGCAGTCACTTACAACAGGCTTCCCGCAACGGAATTATATCCTATCTTGGGGTCATGCGCGCCAGCGACCTGCTTCATCCCCGGCCCGAAGGCCTCTATTGCCCGCCGGGCGATTTCTTCATCGACCCGGTGCGGCCGGTGAACCGGGCGTTGATCACGCACGGCCATTCCGACCATGCGCGTTCCGGCCATCGCTCGGTGCTGGCCACGCGGCAGACTCTCGACATTATGGGCCTGCGCTACGGCGAGGATTTTGCCGGCACGACGCAAGCGGCCCGGTTCGGCGAGACGATTGTCCTCAACGGCGTCAGCGTCAGCTTCCATCCAGCCGGCCATGTGCTGGGCTCGGCGCAGATATCGGTCGAGCACCAGGGCACGCGCATCGTCGCTTCCGGCGACTACAAGCGGCAGAGGGATGCGACCTGCGCGCCGTTCGAGCCGATCCCGTGCGATGTGTTCATCACCGAAGCGACCTTCGGTCTGCCGGTGTTTCGTCATCCGCCCGACACGGAAGAGATCGCCCGCCTGTTGAAATCGGCGGCGCAATTTCCTGAGCGCTCGCATCTGGTCGGCGCCTATGCGCTGGGCAAGGCGCAGCGGGTGATGCGGCTGTTGCGCGATGCCGGTTACGACAAGCCGCTCTACATCCATGGCGCGCTGGCGACGCTGAGCGAGTACTATCAGAGCCAGGGCATAGACCTCGGACAGTTGGAGCCTGCAACCGTCGAAAGCGGAGGCAGGCAAGACTTCGCGGGCGCCATCGTCGTCGGCCCGCCATCGGCCTTCGCCGATCGCTGGGCGCGGCGCTTTCCCGATCCGATCTCGTGCTTCGCGTCGGGCTGGATGCGCATCCGCCAGCGCGCCAAGCAGGGCGGCGTCGAACTGCCGTTGATCATCTCCGACCACGCCGACTGGGACGAGCTGACCGCCACCATCAAGGAGACCGGAGCCGAGGAAATCTGGGTGACGCATGGCCGCGAGGAGGCGCTGGTGCGCTGGTGCGAACTCGAAGGCATCGCGGCAAAGCCGCTGCACCTGGTGGGGTACGAGGACGAGGGCGATTGATGGCAGCCTTGGCCGATTTCGCGCCCTACGGCGCCCCCCTCTGGCCTGCCGGCCATCTCCCCCTCAAGGGCAGGGCTGTCCGGGGAAAGTCATTCATATATGAAGGCCATTTGATTGGGGGAGGCTCGGTCTCTTGGTCGGCTTGGATTGACCGGTGGCGGCTTGTCGATGGATTGCATTTTACGCCGCCCAAACAAGTATTGAGCGACCAGTTCTGTGAACCTCAAGATTGGAATAGGGACACGGCGAGTGCGCGCGACAATGCGCAGCAGCGCATATGCGATCATTGCTGCGAAGAGTTGCAGGCGGATCGCATTGTCGTTGTTGCCCAGGAACTTGCGGATCTTGAGGTGCTGCTTGATCCAGCGGAACAGAAGCTCGATTTGCCAGCGACCTTTGTAGAGCCGGCCAATCTCGACGGCCGAGCGCTCCAGATCGTTGGTCAAAAGCGTAATGGTGTCGCCCTCTTGGCGCTGAACGCGCAGGCGGCGCAGGCGCATCGGCAGCTTGCAAACACCCTTGCTGACCAGGCTTACCTCACTGTCTTCCAGAACCAGGAAGCCATCGCCCTGCGGCTCGGCTATGGGGCGATCACACACCAGCGCCAGCCCCATGTTGGCCTTGGGCCGCGTCACGAAGATCGATCCGGCTTCGGCGATCGCCGTCCACCAGCCGTAGTGGCAGTAGCCCTTGTCGAACACGTAGGTCGCCGCAGCTTCGATCGTGATCTGGCGGCCGATCTGGGCGTCGTTGACGTTGGCGTCGGTGATGTCAAGCACGCGCGGACAGTCGACCTTCGGGTCATAGACGACATGCATCTTCATGCCGCGGATGCGCCCATTCGACTTGGCCCAATCGCACAGTTTGCCGAGCGGAATGGGGGTCGAGTCGATCAGCCGCAGCATTTCTTTGCTCTCGCGGCGCATCTGCCGGTCGAGTTGGTCGGCCACAAGGCCGAACGCCTCGGCAAAGACGGCCACCGGACGCCGTCTGTTGGCGTCCGACAAGGTCGAACGCGTCAGGGGACCGCTGCCCAGGTGATAATGATGCTGGCTGTTGGCGTTCCAGCCGGCTTCCAGGCCACGCAAGCCGCTGCTGCCGCAGAACTGGGCATAGATCAGCGCCACCAGATGATCCCAGCTCCTGAACGATTTGTCGTAGGCATCCCCGTCGTGGCGATCCACAATCGCTTGGAATCGACGCCGATCGATGGCTTCAAGAAGCTGCCCGAAGATGCTAGGTGCAAAGCGCATGCCCCGTTCCTTTTCTGAGTCTCGACAACCAGAGAGAAGACGGACAAAACCCGTTTTACGGGGCATGCACATGCGGCATTTCGATTCACTCAATAAGTTCCCCGGACAGCCCTGCCTCAAGGGGGGAGATCGGATGCCGTGCCGGCTTTCGCTAATCTCCGACGTTGCTGGAAATGAGCCGTCAGCTAAGCCGCCAATCTCCCCCCTAGAGGGGGAGATGTCCGGCAGGACAGAGGGGGGCGCGACAGAACGCGACGTCCGCCGATTGGCCGGGCTCACGCCGTCATGAACCGCTTCGCCGAACTTCTCGACCGCCTGGTGCTGACGCCGTCGCGCAACGGCAAGCTGACCTTGCTGACCGACTATTTCCGCAGCGTCGAGGATCCCGACCGCGGGCTGGCGCTGGCCGCCATCACCGGCGATCTCAACATTGCCGCGGTCAAGCCGGCGATGCTGCGCACGCTGGTCACCGAGCGCATGGATCCGGTGCTGTTCGGCTATTCCTACGACTATGTCGGCGATCTGGCCGAAACGGTGTCGCTGGTCTGGCCGCAAACGCCTGGAAATATCCCGAACCGCGAGCCGACGCTTGGCGAGGTCGTTGCCAAACTGCAGGCGGCAAGCCGCTCCGACGGGCCGAAGGTGCTGGCAGGGCTGCTCGACAGCGCCGGCATCTCGGCGCGCTTTGCCATCATCAAGCTGGTCACCGGCGGGCTGCGCATCGGCGTGTCGGCGCGGCTGGCCAAACAGGCGCTGGCGGATTTCGGCAAGGTCGATGTCACCGAGATCGAGGAGCTTTGGCACGGGCTGACGCCGCCTTACACGGCGCTGTTCGCGTGGCTGGAAGGCAAGGCCGAAAAGCCCCGGAACACAGCGATGGCGTTTTTTCGCCCGGTGATGCTGTCGAACCCCGTTGGCGACGGCGATCTCGAAAAGCTCGATCCGGCGGATTATGCGGCCGAGTGGAAATGGGACGGCATCCGTGTCCAGGCGGTGGCCGAAGGCGGCATCCGCCGGCTCTATTCGCGCACCGGCGACGATGTTTCGGGCGCCTTTCCGGACCTCACCGAGGCCATGCTTTTTTCCGCGACGCTGGACGGCGAGCTGCTGGTCGGCGATCCCCGGCAGGCGACCGGCACCTTCTCGGATCTGCAGCAAAGACTAAACCGCAAGACGGTGACACCGAAGATGCAGCAGCAGTACCCGGCCTTCATGCGCTGCTACGATGTGCTGCAGATCGGCGGCGAGGATTTGCGCGCGCTTCCGTTTCGCGAGCGGCGCGACCGCCTCGAAAGCTTCGTGAAGACGCTCGACCCGAGCCGCTTCGACCTGTCACCGTTCGTCGAATTCACCGACTGGCAGACGCTGGAGGGACTGCGGCGGGCGCCACTGCATCCAGTCATCGAAGGCGTCATGCTGAAGCGCTGGGATTCAGCCTATGTCGCCGGCAGGCCGAAAGGCCCATGGTTCAAGTGGAAGCGCGATCCGCATACGGTGGACGCGGTGCTGATGTATGCGCAGCGCGGTCATGGCAAGCGCTCCAGCTTCTACTCCGACTACACGTTCGGTGTCTGGTCCGGTGCTGAAGGCGAAGAGGAACTGGTGCCGGTCGGCAAGGCCTATTTCGGCTTCACCGACGAGGAGCTGAAGCAGATCGACAAATATGTCCGCGACAACACGGTCGAACGCTTCGGCCCGGTGCGCTCGGTGCGCGCCGACCGCGACAATGGCCTGGTGCTGGAAGTCGCCTTCGAAGGGCTCAACCGCTCGACCCGGCATAAATCCGGCGTCGCCATGCGCTTTCCCCGCATTTCGCGGTTGCGCTGGGACAAGCCGGCCAACGAGGCCGACCACATCGAGACGCTGCAGGCGCTGCTCGACCGATAGATCCCCGGCAGGAAGGCTGTCTGGATTGGAACCTGATGTTCGTCCGGGCGGGAAGTCGCTTGCTTTTGCGACCATTTGCTTCCAGCCTGATTGCCTGTCGCAGGCAGGAGCGCACGTGATTTCCCGATCCGACAAGGTTGAATGCTTTCGTGCTCTTCATAGATCGGGCTGCTTCCTGATCCCCAATCCCTGGGACGTTGCAGGCGCCCGGATGATGGTCGGTATGGGCTTCAAAGCGCTCGCGACGACATCGTCGGGCTACGCATTCTCCAAGGGCAGGAAAGATGGGACAATGGAGGTCCCTCGCGATGAGAGCTTGGCATACGCCGCCGAGATAGCGGCTTCGACCGAAGTGCCGGTCACTGCGGATTTGGAGGATGGGTATGCAGCCACCCCCGAAGGTGTTGCCGAGACTGTTCGGCTCGCGGCGGAGATTGGACTGGCGGGGGTTTCTATCGAGGACAGGCAGCCGAATTCCGATTTTCCGATACGCGATTTCGACACTGCGGCCGCACGTGTCGCGGCTGCGGCCGAAGCTGCGCGAAAACACAACATCGTACTCACAGCCCGCGCCGATGGCCTCGGCAAGGGAGCATATGATCTCGACGAGGCAATTCGCCGTCTCAAGGTCTTCGAGTCACTCGGCGCTGAGGTCGTCTATGCGCCCGGCGTGCCAGACCTGGTTTCCCTCCAGACGCTTTGCCGCTCAGTCAGCGCGCCCGTCAATCATGTGCTCGGCCAAGGTGTATCCGGACTGACCTTTGACCAGATTGCGCGGGCGGGTGTACGGCGGATAAGCGTTGGTGGCTCGCTTGCCCGAGCAGTCGGCGGAGCGCTGATGAACATGTGTCAGGAAATTGCGACGGGCAACTTCGCCGCGTTGGAAGCCGCTCCGGCCTGGGGTGATCTACGCAGCCCCAAACCGGTGATGTAAGTCCGTATAGATCGCTCCGGCCATCACCAATGTCCCGTCAACTTCGAGTCTTACGGCTCGACCGAGACGCGGATTTCGTAGATGTCCGCGGCTTTGCCCTGCTTGTCGAAGTCGGAATTGATGGCGATCGTGCCCGCCGAGCCCGGGCGCTTGTCGGGGAACTGCACGTCGAACAGATATTCGTTCTGCTGCTGGCCGACCGCGTAGCGCTTGCGGCCACAGTCGCCCAGTTCGCCGAAATTGCAGTCGACGGAAATCTGCGTCTCCTTGCCTTCCTCGGAGCGGGCGATGATGTCGAACACGGCATGTTTGCCGGCAAGCTTTTCCAGCACGCCTTGCCCGACATCGAAGCTGATTGCCGAACCGGACGCGCCGGAACGGATGCGCAGGAACGGACCGGTATCGTCCTTCATCACCTCGGCCTTGGCATCCGACGGTGCGCTGACATGCGACGCATCGGTCGGCGAAAACACGTTGATCCAGTCGCGCGCCTGATCCTCGGCGCCGGGCTTTGCCGGGCCGCCATCGGCCGGTGTAAAATCGTCGTCGCCGACGGTCGGCGGCGCTTGCGGCGGGGCGGTATCGAGCTGCGCCGACGTTTTGAAGACGCCGGTCTGCACGGCGAAAAACAGGCCGATGCCGACAGCGGCAAGCAGCGTCACTGTCAGGAAGATCGCGGTCAGCGGCAGGCGACGCCCTCGAATGCGCCGTTCGTCGCGATCAGGCGCCACTTCCGTCGCGCCGCCGGCCGAAGCCGGAGCCGACATGTCGATGGACGGAGCGTCGGGAAGCGTGGCGTCCGGCATGATGTCGGGAACGACGGGCAGCACCCGCGAGCGCGGCGTGTCGTCGGCGGATCGGGCGGATTGCACAGGCCTATCGACGACGACATCGGGCGACGGTGCCTGTTGGCCGGTCTCGACCGCGGGTGCTGAGTCCGCGCCAAGCTCGACCGCTGGTGCATCGCCTTGCGGGTCGACATCCGGCACCGCCGGCAGGAACTCGGATTCGATTTCGGTGATTTTCGCCTGGATAGCCTTGCGGCGCTTGATGGCTACTTCCACGGTCACACCGGGATTGGCCTGGAGCGCGCGATCAAGCGCGGCAAAAGCGGCGCGATAGACCTTTTCGCGGAACGCGCGGTCCTCGGCGTTGCCTTTCTCCAAGGCGTTCCGGATCGCTTTTTCGATCGCGTCCAAGCGGGTCCCTCTGTCCGTTCATCAACTTTGCCGTGATCGTTAGCCGCAGGCGACCAATCAATCAACGGGCGAGCGGCGCATTCTGCCTTGGAGAGGTGTCCAAAGTCCATGCCGGCGCTGTTCCGGCAACGAAATCAGCATGTTTCATCGATTTTCACGCGCAGGAACGTGCGCGCCACGCCGAGATGTCACGTCATGGCCGATTGGCGAAGAACGTGGCGGCCGGCTTTCAATGCCGGCACGGGACGCCCGCATGATTTGCCAAGTCGCATCTTGAATTCGCGGCCGGTTGCGTCTATCACCCCCTCCATCTTGGAGGCCTTGGCCTTCCGGGCCGCTTTAGCTCAGTTGGTAGAGCACCGCATTCGTAATGCGGGGGTCGCGTGTTCGAGTCACGCAAGCGGCACCATCTCTCTTGCATTCCTCCCGTTTTTCACCTGCCGCACCGCCGCCGCTGGCGCAAAGGATTGCGACGCGGCGAAGCACATCCGCCATTGTCGCGACTCGGGTTTGGTGGGAAACTCGTGGTCTCAGCATGGGAGGTCGAAATGCCCAACAATTTCAAAACCGGAGACGTCGTCAAGCTGAAGTCCGGAGGCCCGAAAATGACGATCAGCGACGGCGCTGCCTCGGGCACGTATATGTGCCATTGGTTCAACCGTGAGGGTGATGTGTGGACCCCGCAACATGCCGGCTTCAAGCCGGACCAGTTGGTGGTGATTGACCAATCAGAATAGCGGCCCGGCCAACGCGGCTTTGTTTGGCAGCATTGCCGTCGAATGAACTAGCATCGAAAGGGCGGATTCAGCCGCGTGAACGGATCGACAGCGCGACCGACGGATTTCTCGGCTGGCGGCGTTTAACGGTTGAAGCGTGATGGCGGCACAGGCCGTCTGCAACGCGCCAACCGGAGACGCCAAGCATGATCAGCCGTTCGATAGTCATCGTTGCCCTGAGTTTGCAAACCGTTGCGGCTCTCGCCCAGACAGCGACACTACCGCCCACCTCCACGACTGCCCCGGCAGTCAAATCCGATATCACGCTGGCCAAATTCCAAAAGCGGCGCGAGAAGGCGATCATGGCGGCCGATACGGACGGCGACGGCAAGGTCAGCCTGCTGGAATGGGAAGCCTTTCAGGCGAAACGCAACGTCAAAGGCGACGCCGCCAAATCCTTCGCGCGGATCGATTCCAACCGTGACGGCTTTATCGACCGCGCCGAACTCGACGCATTCTTCGCCAAGCGCTTTGCCCGGCTGGACAAGAATGCCGACGGCATTTTGACGGCCGACGAACTGCCGGACCACAAAACCGCTCCCAAGCCGGAGCAATGACCAAGAGGCAATGACGCGCGATGCACATCGGGAGTGCGCCGACTGATGGCCGCGGATCCGGACGAGGAGCTGGTTCGCCGTGTCGGCGCCGGCGATCCGGCAGCCGTGCAAGCGTTGGTCGCGCGCAAGCTGCCGCGCATCCTGGCGCTTGCCGTGCGCATGCTCGGCGATGCGGCGGAGGCCGAGGACGTCGCGCAGGAAACCTTTGTCCGGATCTGGCGTCATGCGTCGAGCTGGCGGCGCGGCAATGCGCGCTTCGACAGCT
The DNA here is from genome assembly GCF_964254115.1 of Mesorhizobium sp. LjRoot246. NCBI lineage: Bacteria > Pseudomonadati > Pseudomonadota > Alphaproteobacteria > Hyphomicrobiales > Phyllobacteriaceae > Mesorhizobium > Mesorhizobium sp. LjRoot246. Next base: position 88,753 of record NZ_CAXUSN020000001.1, read on the forward strand.
GGATCCACCGGGTGACGTTGAACCTCTGCTACGACCGGCTGCGCCGCAGGCGCGAATGGGTGACCGACGAGGTGCCGGACGTCGCCGACCCTGCGCCGCTTCCCGATGCTCATTGCGGGGAAGAAGCCCATCGGATCGAACAGGCGCTGCAACGCATCGCGCCGCGCCAGCGCGAGGCGATCGTTTTGGTCTACTATCAGGAGATGTCCAACATCGAAGCGGCATCGACGCTGCAGATCAGCGTCGATGCCCTGGAGAGCCTGCTTGCGCGCGGCCGGCGCTCGCTGCAGACGATCCTGACCAGGGATGGCGCCGATGAGTGAAACCCGGACAAGCATGACCGCGCGGCAGTTACAGCGCCTTGCCGGCACCACCTGGCGGCCGGTTCCTGTCGGCCCTGTGCCATGCGAGCACGCGGCCCCAACGGGCAAGGGGAAAACACATGGCTGAAGGGTCCAGGAACGAGCCGGCAATGGATGCCAGGCGCTTTGCGACCCTGGCCGAAGCCTATGGCGGCGACTTGCGGCGATGGCCCGAGGCTGAACGGATGGCCGGCACGGTCTTTGCTGCAAGCGAAGCGGGCGAGGCCATCCTGAAGCAGGCCGGGACACTCGACACGCTGCTCGACAGTTACCGCGTCGACGACCCCGGCAAAGCGCTGCACGACAGCATCCTGCAGGTCGCCGGCCGGCATCTCGTCCAGCGCCGGCGACAGCGGTTCTGGTGGTTGGGGCTGGGACTCGCCGGCATTGGCCTGGCCGGCGCCGTGGCAGGACTAGCTTTGGTGACCGTCGTCACGCCCGAGGTCCAGCCGGACCACACTGTGCTGGATGCCAATGTGACGGCGTTTGGCGATGCCGGCCCCGATGCCGAGAACGGTGAGGAAAGCCTATGAGCAAGAGCTGGGTCCGTCGTCTGGTCATTGCTTCCGTGGTGCTGAACGTCTTTTTGGCCAGCGCATTTGTCGGTGGCGCGGTCTGGCTGAGAAATGCCAAATCGGGCGTCTCGCTGGAATCGGCCGGCCGACAGCTTCCCGACCAGGACCGCAAGACGTTCCGCGAGGCGCTGCGCCAGGTCCGCGTGCAGTCCCGTCAGATCATTCTCGATGGCCAGCAGGCAAGGCAGGATGCTGCGGACCTGTTGCGGCAGCCTGTCATGGACAAGGCCGCCTTGTCTGCTGCCCTGGAGCGGGCGCGCAACGCCGACGGGACGGTGCGCACCCGGCTTGAGCAGGCCATTGTCGACTTCGCGGCAAACACATCACCCGAAAACCGGAGCGTGCTGGCACAGGCATTGCTGCGCCATATGGAACGCCGCGCTGCCGTTGCGCCAAAAAAATCGCCATGACGACCGACGGAAACTGCCGGAGACGCCGTTTAACGAAGGGAAGGGACAAGCCTGCCCGATCGCACCGTGCGGGGCGGCCATCTTCAAACTCGAATGCACCCGGAGCCCAATTTATGAGTCGCCTGAAAAACTATGCAGCAGCAGCCATCCTGGCGGTCAGTGGAACTGTCGTGACCGCCACTGCGTCCAATGCAATGCCCATCGTGTCCGTTGCCCAGCCGGCCACCCTGGTCGAGAATGTCCGCTGGGGTTGCGGCATCGGCTGGCACCCGAACAGATGGGGACGTTGCGTGCCGAACGGCGTCGTCATCGTGCGCCCGCGCTACCACTACTGGCACGCTCCGGCCTATGGCTGGCACCCGCACCATCACTGGCGCCGCTGGCACCGTTACTGATCAAAGCATCGCGGGGTCAGGCACCTGGCCCCGCGTCAGCGCCGGCACGCACCGGGCAATCCTGCCGGCCAGCCCGGAGTTAAGGTTAGCGCCACTCCAATCCGTGGACGCCCGCTAGATATCTCAGCCGATTGGGTCCGGCCCCAGCGTTGCCACCGTCTTCAGCGCACCGTCGAGCATGTCGCCCTTCTCGTCCTTCAGCGCCATCTCGCGCAGGCGGCGGATCCAGTCGGCGGCGTCCGTGCGGCCCTTGACCAGGTCCAGCGCCGATAGCACGCGGTCGAATTTCGACTGCGCCCGGACGTGGGTGTCGCTGTAGCCCTTGATCAGCCGGCGGCAGTTGAGGATTTCGACGGCCAGCGCGTAATCCTGGGGCACATGGTCGAGCGCCAGCGCATACCAGCGATCGAGATGCGCGATCTCGACCTTGTGGCGCAGCAGGCTGCGGCGCCAGCGGCGCAGGCCGCCGATGAACCAGAGTGCTGCAAAGCCAGCGAAGCTGTCGGTGCGGATGCGGCGGCCGTGGTTGATGCGGCGATCGAGAAAGGCGGCGAGCTTCGGTCGGTCCTCGATGTAGCTGCCCAGCCCTGCCGGCAGCGTGCCGCAGAACTCCTCGATGCGCGGATGGAAATATTCGGTCACCTGCAGAATCGAGCCGTCCTTGACGCCGACCTCGCGGCGCACGCGTTTGTCGCGCGTCGAACGCGTCTTCAGATCGGCGACGCGGATCATGTCGTCGTAGCATAGGGCGTTGGCCAGGTGCTTTGCGGCAGCGATGGACAAGCCATAGCCGCGGTCCGGCCCGTCCAGCGCGACGGCCTTGTCCAGCCGGTCGAGATAGTCTCGCCCGTAGGCGATATCCTGATAGTCGACGACTTTTCTTAGGCCCCTGAGCGCCATGTCACGGACCGCCACGGGCATAAGATCGATGCGGGCGGCCAAGGCCTGCCAGCCTTGCAGCAGGTTTTGCGGGCCACTCACCTGTCCCGCGCCCGAGACAGATTCGACAATCGCGGGCTCGGTCGGCTTCGGCGCCGGTGCCGCCGTACCGCGCGCGCGATCAAACGCAGCACCGAAGGCGGCGAGGCTGGCCTTGACGCCCCGGCCGCCGGCACCGATCGCCTGTTCGTAGCTCTCGCGCGTGAACGGCAAGGCATCGGACCCCGCCAGCGCGCCGAGCAGGCTGGCCGAGATCATCGACCCATTGTCGGCGGCGATCTTCTCCATATCGAAAGCGATGAAGCGCTTCGATGCGGCCTCCGCCGTCGCATGAACCTTGGACGACGAAGCCCGGCCATCGCCAGGTTCGATCTTTTCCGACACGGCGGCGATGCGGTGCGAAGATGCGATCAGCGTGGTGCGCTCGGGCGTGACGAAGCCGCGGATGATGGCACGGCCGGCTTCCATCAGTTCCGCCGCGATCAGGATATCGACGTCGCCTTGCGATGGCGACAGCGCGAAGACCGGCAGCCGGCCGGTGTCGCGGGCCATCTCGACATAGTAGATGGTGGCGCCGGTGCGCTGGGCGACGCCGGCGACCGAGGTCGATTGCGCGACAAAGCCGTTGCGCTCGGCGACATCGGTGATCCAGTCGGCCAGCACGCCGCCGCCCTGACCGCCGACCGCCAGCACGGCGAGCTTGATGACATGCTCGCTATCCTGGGCGCCGGCGCGGGCACGAAGTGGGGGGACGGCGTCAAGCATCGGCGAAGCTCAGGCGCCGGCTTTCGCGGCGGCGCTGCAACAGGCCGATGGCGGCGCAGCGCGTGGCTTCCAGGAAACGGTCCCAGCGGCTTGGATTGTGGACGACGTCGGCGCGGTAGAAGGATGGGCAGAGCACCGCCGCATCGGCGACCTCGCCGCAATTGCCGCAGCCGACACAGCTCTGATCGATATGCGCCACCGGATCGTCGCGCAGCGGATCGTCGAGCGACTTCACCGACAGCGACGGACAGCCAGACAGCCGCATGCAGGCATGGTCGCCGGTGCAGATGTCCTCGTCGACGCCGAACTTCGGTTTGACGACGCGGGTCCCTCCCTTGATCGCCTTGTCGACCAGCGGCTTTTCGCGGCGCTGGCGGTTGAGCATGCATTCGGACGAGGCGACGATGACCTTCGGCCCCCTCTCCTCCGTGGTCAGCGCCTCGCGCAACGTGTCCTGCATCTTGCCGACGTCATAGGTGCGGTCGACATGGCGCAGCCATTTGACCCCCATGCCTTTGACCGCCTCGGTGATCGGATGCTTGGTCGACTTGGTCTTGTTGCCGGCGCGGGACGACAGGATGTCCTGGCCGCCGGTGGCGGCCGAGTAAAAATTGTCGACGATGACGATGACGCCGTCGTTCTTGTTGAACACGGCATTGCCGATCGAGGAGGTCAGGCCGTTGTGCCAGAAGCCGCCATCGCCGACGAAGGAGATCGAGCGGCGCTTGGCATCGGGCGAATTGAACGCCGAAGCAGAAGCAGGCCCCAGGCCGTAGCCCATGGTGGTGGCGCCGAGTTCGAAAGGCGGCATGATCGAGAACAAATGGCAGCCGATGTCGGAGGCGATGTGGTGCTTGCCGAGTTCCTGCTCGACCAGTTTTGTGGCGGCAAAGATCGGCCGTTCCGGGCAGCCTATGCAGAAGCCCGGCGGACGGCCCGGCACGACATTGATCAGATCGGCGGTGTCGACGCCGTCGCCGACCTTGTTGGGCGCACGCACCTCGCCCGGCAGCAGATGCGGCGCCTCGGCGCGCAGGAAGGCACCGATGCCGTCGAGCATGACCTGGCCGGTGTATTCGCCGGCCATCGGCAGGTGCTCCTTGCCGACCAGCCTGGTGCCTCGCCCGGCCTTGTGAAGCATCGCGGCGAAGGCCTGCTCGATGTAGTTGGGTTGGCCTTCCTCGACGACCAGCACCGCCTGCTTGCCTTCGCAGAAGGACAGGAATTCGTCGTCGATCAGGGGATAGACGGCGTTGAGCACATAGAGGGGCACATCGGTGTCGCCATAGATGTCGGCAAGGCCGAGACGCTGCAGGGCGCGAATGACCGAATTGTACATACCGCCCTGCAGGACGATGCCCACCGAACCATGATCCGACCCGAAGAACTCGTTGATCTTGTTCTTGGCGATGAAATCCACCGCCGCCGGCCAGCGTTTTTGCACCTTCTCCTTCTCGTGCAGGAAGGAGGCGGGCGGCAGCACGATGCGGCCGGTGTCGCGGCGCGGCGCTTCCAGCGCGTCGGCAACCGTCATCGGCGGGCGCTTGTTGTCCTTGGCGATGAAATGGCCATGGACATGGCAGCAGCGGATGCGCACCTGCAGCATGACCGGCGTGTTGGAAATCTCCGACAGCTCGAAGCCGTCCTCCACCGCCTTGACGATCGAGGGCAGATTGGGGCGCGGGTCGAGCAGCCAAACCTGGCTTTTCATGGCGAAGGCATGGCTGCGTTCCTGCATGATCGAGGAGCCTTCGCCATAGTCCTCGCCGACGATGATCAGCGCACCGCCGGTGACGCCGCCGGAGGCGAGATTGGCCAGCGCGTCGGAGGCGACATTGGTGCCGACGGTCGACTTGAAGGTGGCAGCGCCACGGATCGGGTAATGCACCGAGGCGGCCAGCATGGCGGTGGCGGTGGCTTCGGAGGCGCTGGCCTCGAAATGCACGCCGAGTTCGCCCAGAATGTCCTGTGCGTCGGCCAGCACGTCCATCAGATGGCTGATCGGCGCGCCCTGATAGCCGCCGACATAGCCGACGCCGCATTGCAGCAGCGCCTTGGTGATAGCGAGGATGCCTTCGCCGGCAAACTCCTCGCCGGCGCCGAGCCTGAGCTTCTCGACTTCCTTGGCAAAAGACCGTTCGGCCATTTTTTTCTCCCTTCCGTTGCCGCCCTGCCCGTTTTCGCCCGGTATTGGCGGCGCGTAGGTCTAGATGTCGTGCTTGCGAATGTTCTTCAGCATCTTCAAAAGCGTGGCGATGAGCGCGGAATATTCGGCGTCGTCGATGTCGTCGAACATCGCCTCGAACGCGTCATGCATGGCCGGCCAGGCGCGGGTGAACTCGGCGCGGCCCTCATCGGTCAGGAACACATGGCGGATACGGCTGTCGGTTACCCCCTGCTCGCGCCGCACAAGGCCCTGGCCCTCCAGCGAGTCGAGCGTGCGGCTCAAGGTCGATTGCTCGATGACCGTGTAAACCGAGAGGTCGTTGACGGTGATGCCGTCGGTGACCGACAGTACGGCCAATGTGCGCACCTGCGGAATGGTCAGGCCCTGCTTGCGAAAGTCGTCGCGCAGAGTGGCGTTGTAGCGTCCCATGATGCGGTTCATCAGATAGGGCGCGAATTGCTGCAGGCCGATCTGCCCCAAGGTCGAAATGCGCTGGCGCTTCTCAGTGACCTTCTCTTCCATCACAGCCTCCCCGCCAGGAGAAAGCCGGAGCCGCCGCCAAGGCCGGCACCCGGATGGGTCGAGGCGCCGATATGGTAGAGGCCCTTGATGCCGGTCTGATGGTTGCGGCTGGTCTTGAACGGGCGCCAAAGGAACGATTGGTCGATGGTCGAGGAGCCGCCATAGGGGTCGCCGCCGACCAGATTGATGTTCATGGCTTCGAGGTCGGCCGGAGAATAGGCGCGCCGCGCAATGACGCTGTCCTTGAAGCCCTCGATATGGCTGGCGAGGATCGCCTCGGTGCGATCCGCATAGGCTTCGCGTAGCGCGTCGGTCCATTGGCCATCGGCCGGTGCTTGCAGTTTGCCGGCGGCGTCGCCCTTGATGTGGCGCGGCGCCTCGGGCAGTTGCAGCCACAGGATCGCCTTGCCTTCCGGGCAGCGCGAGGGGTCGAGCGCATGCGGCTGGCCGACACAGATGGTCGGCACCTCCGGCAGCATGCCGCGCGCCGCTTCGTTGCAGGCTTTCGACACGCCATCCAAGCCCGGCGTCAGATGCAGCAAGGCGACCTTTTCCAGCCCCTCGCCGCGCCATGCGGGCGGCTTGTCCAGGGCATAATGGATCTGGAAATTGCCTTTGCCGTAGCGATACTTTTGGGTCGCCTCGACATCGGCCTTGGGCGCATCCGCGCCGAGCAGCCGACCATAGAGCTGTGTCGGCGTCACCGAGCAGATAATGCTCTTCTTCGCATTGACCGTTTCGCCCGAGGCTAGCCGCACGCCGGTGGCGCGCCCCCCTGTCAGGATGATGGAGGCAACGTCGGCCTCGGTGGAGATGACACCGCCGCGCTCGGTGATGAGTGCCTCGAAGGCCGAGAGCAGATTCTTCGCGCCGCCCTTGACGATCGGCGCTCCGGCGGCTTCGAGCGCAAAGGCGATAACCCTAGCGATCTGACCGGAGAAAGCATCCTCCGGCCCCAAGCCGGCATGCAGCACCCAAGGCGCCCACAGCGCGCGGATGGTTTCGGACTGGTAGGTGCCTTCCAGCCAGTTGCGCGCCGGCACGAGCGCTTCACCGAGAAAGGCGGCGATGCCACGCGGGCCGCGCCGCCAGGCATCGCCGGCCAGCAGTTTCGCTGTCGGATAGGACCACAGGCTGCCGCCAAGCAGACCGAACAGCAGGCCGGCATTGCGCTCGATGCCGCCGACATCATCCGCGTGCCGGTCGCCGTCGCCTGCCGCGATCGCGTTGAGGGCGACGACGTTGGCGGCGCGATCGGTGCTGAGCACGGCATGGCTGCCATCCGGCCGCAGCACGCCGGTCGGCGTGCCGGTGTGGCAGAACTCCAGCCCGTGGCGCGCGAGGTCCGCGCCCAGCGCCGCGAAGGCCGGCGAGGTGATGAACAGCACGAAGGTCGTTGCCATCACATCATGGATGAAGCCCGGCGCGGTGATCTCCTCGGTGCGCATGCAGCCGCCAATGCAGTCGTTGCGCTCGAGGACGAGCACACGCGCCCCTTTGCCGCCGAGCATCGCCGCGCAAACCAGCGCGTTGATGCCGCTGCCGACGATGATGTGATCGGGGGCGTTCATTGGGCGTTTCCTGTGGGCAGCGGGTAGGCTTGCGAGGTTAGCCCTCTATGGCGCCCCCCTCTGTCCTGCCGGACATCTCCCCCTCTAGGGGGGAGATCGGCCGTCATCACGGCTTTCGCCAATTTGTAACGCTGCAGGAATGAATGGGGCGCCGAGGCTGCCAATCTCCCCACTTGAGGGGGAGATGTCCGGCAGGACAGAGGGGGGCGCCATAGAGCGCCACCACTGCACGATTGCCGCATCATCACTCCGGTTTCGCCTTCGCGCATGATCTTCTCCCGAAGACCCACCTCGCCCTATTGCTTCGAAACAAGCGCCAGCGCGCGGATCGGGCTGCCGGTTCCGTGTTCGATCTTGAGCGGGGCGGCGATCAGAATGGCGCCTTTCGGCGGCAGCTGGTCAAGATTGCAGAGACTGGCGAGACCGTACCGGTTGGCCTTGTGCATCAGCGTATGCGCTGGGAATGGCGGCTCCATGCCGCCGGCCTTGCCGGCATCGGTGCCGATCGTCTCTGAGCCCCAGCCCTTGATATCCTTGCTGATCAGGAACTGGATGGCTTCGGCCGTCGGGCCGGGCGTGTGCGGACCGGTCTCGTTGGCATTGAGGAACTCGGCTTCCGAGCCGTTGCGCTTGTACCAGTCGGTGCGCATCACCACCCATTCGCCGGCATTGATCGCGCCGTGTTTGGCTTCCCAGGCCTTGATGTGGTCGACGGTGAGCAGGAAATCGGGGTCGGCGGCGGCTTCCTTCGAACAGTCGATGACATTGACCGGACCAACGAAGTTCTGCGCCGGAATGGTGTCGGTGGCGCCGTCCGGATAGTCCTTGCCGCTGATCCAATGCTGCGGCGCATCGAAATGCGTGCCCGAATGCTCGCCGAGCTTCAGCCAGTTCCATGCCCACCACGGGCCGTTCTTGTCATAGCGGGAGATCGAGTGGATCTCGACCTTGGGCGTATCGACGGCGAGTTCCGGCGGCAGCTTGATCAGCGGCGTGTCGGGTCCGAGCGGCGCGGTCAGGTCGACCACCTTGATGGCGCCTGAAAGGAGCTGACCGGCGACTTCGCCGAGGAGTTTTTGGGTGTCCATGGTCTGTGTTCCCTCTTTCGTGATGATGATCAAGGCTCGTCTCGGCCCTTAATATCCTACTAGACGAAAACATATGCATCTGCAATTATCTTTAAGCATAAAGGAAATGGGGACCGGGGCGTGAGCGAGTTTGACGCCATCTTTGTCGGGGCGGGCCACAACAGTCTGGCATGCGCCGCGCATCTGGCGCTCAAAGGCTGGAAAATCGGGATTTTCGAGCGCAACGCAACAATTGGCGGCGCCGTCCAGACCCGTGAATTCACCCTGCCTGGCTTCCGTCACGATTTCGGCGCGATGAATCTCAGCCTGTTCGCCGGCTCGGCCTTCCACCGGAAATATGCAAATGAATTGAAAGCGCAGGGGCTGGAGTTCGCACCCGTCGCCGATTGTTTCGCCAGCGCGTTCCCGGACGGACGCTGGTTCGGCGTCAGCAACGATCTGGAAAAGACCGCCGCGCGCATCGCCGCCTTCTCGGCAGCCGATGCCCAGACATGGCGCAGACTGGTCGCCGCCTTCCCGGCGGAGGCCGAGCATCTGTTCCGGCTGCTGGGATCGCCGATGAGCGCCCGCGCGCTGGCCGGCACGGCTTGGAACCTGTGGCGCAAGAAGGGCATTGCCGGCGCGCTCGATACGGGACGGCTGCTGTTATCCTCGCCCCGCGCATGGCTGGAGGAAAATTTCGAGTCGCCTCATATCAGGGCAACGCTCGCCACCTGGGGCATGCATCTCGACTTCGCCCCCGACATCGCCGGCGGTGCCGTGTTCCCCTATCTGGAATCGATGGCCAACCAGAGCTTTGGCATGGTGCTGGGCAAGGGCGGCGCCGACACCATCATCCGGGCGCTATCGGGCATGGTGACCTCCGCTGGCGGCAAGATCTTCACCGGCGCCGACGTGGCCGAGATCACGGTTTCGGCCGGCAAGGCGACGGGCGTGCGGCTTGCCTCCGGTGAGACGCATACCGCCACCAGGGCGGTCATCGCCGGCGTCGCGCCCAAGGCGCTGACCGGCAAACTGCTGCCCAATGGTTCGGGTGACGCCGGCTTCGACACGGCGATGCAAAAGTTCCGCCATGCGCCGGGCACGATGATGATCCATCTGGCACTGGACGATCTACCGGACTGGCGCGCCGACCCCGAGCTTCGGCAGTTCGCCTATGTGCATTTGTCGCCTTCGCTCGACGCCATGTCGCGCACCTATCAGCAGGCGATGGCGGGCATGCTGCCGGACGAGCCGGTGCTGGTCGTCGGCCAGCCGACCGCGATCGACCCGTCGCGTGCGCCTCAGGGAAAGCATGTGCTGTGGGTGCAGGTGCGCATGCTGCCCGCCGAAATCACAGGCGACGCCGCCGGCAAGATCGCGCCAGCGCACTGGGACAAGGTCAAGGAGGCCTACGCCGAGCGTGTCCTCGACATCATCGAGACCTATGCACCCGGCCTGCGCAACAAGATCCTCGGCCGGGCGGTGTTCTCGCCCATCGATCTCGAGCGCGAAAACCCGAACCTCGTCGGCGGCGACCAGGTCTGCGGCAGCCACCATCTGGCGCAGAACTTTTTGTTCCGGCCGGCGCGCGGATACGCCGACTGGAACACGCCGATCGGCAAGCTGCATCTTACTGGAGCTGCAACATGGCCGGGCGCCGGTACCGGTGCGGCTTCCGGTTACATGCTCGCGCAACAGCTTGGCGGGAGGTAGGAGCCGAAGATTCCTTGAGGCGACGAGGGGCAAGGCGCTGCTGCCCAAAGAGCCTGAACCACTGAATGACGACGACGCCGCGCAGAAACAAACCAACAAGGGGAACGACCATGACAATCAACAGACGTGAATTGCTGGGATACAGCGCCGCGGCACTCGGGGTGGCCGCCGTCGGCCTGCCGCGGATCGCCAAGGCAGCCGCCGGCGAACTGACCATCGCCTATAATGTCAATCTGCCGTCCTGGGATCCGACCACCGGCCCCTCGGCCGTCAACCCGACGATCCAGGGTCTCTACCAGTCGGTGTTCGACCAATTCATTCCGCAAAAGCCCGACCTGTCCTTCGCGCCCGGCCTGCTCACCGAATGGGGCTGGAACGACGACCGCACCAAGATCATGATGACGGTGCGCGAAGGCGTGACCTGGCATGACGGCTCGCCGTTCACGGCCGAGGACGTGGTCTGGTCGCTGCAGCGGGCGGGTGACGAAAAAACCGGCAACCCGATCCAGTTCGTCTGGAAGAACGTCAACAATTTCAAGATCGACGGCAACAAGATCACCGGCGACGTCGTGCAGTTCGACCCGGTCTATTTCAAATGGATGTCGTTCCTGACCGGCTACATCATGCCGAAGGCCTACTACGAGAAGGTCGGCGCCGAAGGTTTCGAGAAGGCGCCTATCGGCACCGGCCCCTACATGGTCGAAAAATTCGAGCGCAACGCCTTCCTGCGGCTGAAGGCCAACCCGAACTATTGGGGCGGCAAGCCGGCCTTCGAGAATGTGACGATCAAGTTCGTCGCCGATGCGGCGAGCCGCGTCGCCGAGATCGAATCCGGTTCCTCGCAGGTGACGCTCGAAATTCCCTATGAGGAGTATGACCGGCTGATCGCCAAGGATGGGCTGGCCGGCTCGTGCAAGAACGTCTCCGACATCGGCATGATCTTCTTCAACGACATCGAGGCGATGCTGGACAAGAACGTCCGTCAGGCCGCCGTGATGGCCGTCGACAAGAAGCTGCTGGTCGACCGCCTGCTGCGCGGCTACGGCCAGCCGATCGACACGCTGGAGACGCCGGAATACGCGGCCTACGACGCGTCGATCAAGGTCGAGCACAATCCGGAAAAGGCCAAGGAATTGCTCGCCGCTTCCGGCTATTCACCGGAAAAGCCGGTCAAGTTCACCATCCAGACGACCAAGGGTTTCAAGCCCAAGGACTACGAGATGATCCAGGCGATCGTCGGCATGTGGCGCAAGGTCGGCATCGAGGCGACGATCGAGGTCTACGAGATCGCCAAGCACTATGAACTGCGCGCCGCCGACAAGCTGGCGCCGGCGGCCTTCTACAATTGGGGCAACGCCATCGGCGATCCGACCACCTCGACAGGCTTTGCCATGTACGGCCCGAGCCCGCATTCGGTGTGGGACAGCCAGGACCTGATCGACATGATCAACCCGCTGTGGGGCGAGAAGGACGAGGCCAAGCGCATCGCCGGCTGGAAGGCTGTCGACAAGTACATCGCCGAGCAGGCCTATGTGCTGCCGCTAATCCAGTATGCGCAACCGATCGTGCATGCCAAGGGCGTCAATGTGGTGCAGCATGTGTCCGGCGCACTGCTGCCGGCCCTGATGACCCCGGCCTGACCAATATGGGGGAAGGCGCGCTGTCACGAGACGGCGTATCTTCTTAACGACGCAGGCCCCCTCATCCGGCCCTTCGGGCCACCTTCTCCCCGCTGGGGAGAAGAGACTGGCTCAGCCGTCAGCGACCTCTTCTCCCCAGGGGAGAAGGTGGCCGCGAAGCGGCCGGATGAGGGGGTTTTCGCTCCATCAGTCGCTTACACGCACTAGGCTCTCGCCGGCATGCTCCTGCAACGATTCCTGATCCGTCTTCTGACGATGCTGATCACGCTGTTCGGCGTGGCCGTCGTCGTCTTTGTCGTGATCCGCGTGGCGCCCGGCGATCCGATCGCCATGATGTTGCCACCCGGCGCGACGGATGCCGACATTACCCGGCTGCGCGCGCTCTACGGGCTCGACAAGACCATTGTGCAGCAGTTCTTCATCTGGCTGTCTGGTGTCGCCCAGGGCGATTTCGGCACCTCGATTTCGCTCAGGCAGGATGTGCTGGGTCTCGTCTTCAACCGGCTGCCGGCGACGCTGGAGCTCGCCATCGTCGCTCTCATCATGGCGGTGGTGGTCGGCGGCACCACGGCAGTCATCGGCGCGCGCGAACGCGGCACGGCGGTCGAGGCCGGCATAGACATCGCCAGCGGTGCGGCGCTCTCCATTCCCGACTTCCTGTGGGGCCTGGTGCTGATCCTGTTGTTCGGCGTGCTGGTGCCGATCTTCGACATTTCCGGCCGGGTGTCGCCGCAGCTCGACCTGCCCTTCGTCACCCAGTTCTATCTCTTCGAGAGCTTGCTTCGGCTGCGTCTCGACCTCACCTGGGATCTGCTGAAGCACATGCTGATGCCGGCCGTGGCGCTGGCGCTGCCGCTGGCGGCGATCATCTCGCAGCTGCTGAAACAGTCGCTGAAGGAAGTTCTGGACCTCGACTATGTCGTGCTGGCGCGGGTGAAAGGGTTTTCGGAAACGCAGGTCATCCTGCGCGAGGCGCTGAAGAACGCCGCTTTGCCGACGCTGACGCTGGTCGGCGTGCAGTTCACCTTCCTCATCGGGGGCACGATCATCGTCGAACGGCTGTTCTCCTATGAAGGCCTGGGTAACATGGCGATCGACGCCGTCATCAACCGCGACCTGCCGCTGATCCAGGGCATCGTGCTGGTCTTCGCGCTGCTGTTCGTGCTGATCAACCTCAGCGTCGACATGATGTATGCGCTGCTCAATCCGAGGCTGCGCCATGGATGAGGGTCGCGCACGAAGGCGAGGTGTGTCGCCACGTCTGTGGCTGGCCGGCGGCTGGCTGCTGCTGGCGCTGCTGGCTGCGGTCTTCGCACCGCTGGTCGCGCCGCAGGATCCGCTGGCGCAAGACCTGATGCTGGAGCGGCTGCCGCCCTTCTGGCTTGATGGCGCCGAACCCGGCTATTGGCTCGGCACCGACAGCCTTGGCCGGGATTTGTTGTCTCGTCTGATCTTCGGCGGCCGCATCGCCTTCATCGTCGCCTTCGCCGCGGCCATCGCGGCCTGTCTCGTCGGCTCGACGCTGGGGCTGATCGCAGGCTATTTCGGCGGTTGGGCCGACCGCATCATCTCGCGCATCGTCGATGTCTGGATGGCGTTTCCGCCGGTGCTGTTCGCCATCCTGCTGGTGGCGGTGCTCGGCACTGGCCTCAGCTCCGTCATCCTCGCCATCGCCATCATCGACTGGACGCGCTTTTGCCGGGTGATCCGTGCTGAGACGATGGGCCAGTCGCGCATGGACTATGTCGAGAATGCCCGCATCGCCGGCTATGGCCGCATCGGCATCATGCTGCGCGAGGTGCTGCCCAATGTCGTGCCGTCGATCGTCGCATTGCTGTCGCTGGAAATGGGCATCGCCGTCATCGTCGAGGCGATCCTGTCCTTCGTCAATCTGTCGATCTCGACCGACGATCCGACCTGGGGCGGCATCATCGCCGAGGGCCGGCTGTCGATCCATCAGGCCTGGTGGGTGCTGGTGTTTCCGCTGATCACGCTGATCCTGACAGTCCTCTCGTTCAGCCAGTTCGGCGAGGCGCTGAAGACGCGTTTCGATCCGGTGCTGCGATGAGCGCCTGTCTCGACATCAGGGATCTGAGCGCCGTGCTGCCCGACGGCCAGCGCGTGCTGCGCTCGGTGTCGCTCGCCGTCCAGCCCGGTGAAGTCCGCGCCCTGGTCGGCGAGAGCGGTGCCGGCAAGACGATGATCGGCAAGGCGGTGCTCGGCGTCTTGCCATCAAGCGTGCGCATTGTCGAAGGCGACATGCTGCTTGAGGGCGAAGACCTAGGCAAGCTTGAAGCCAAGGCGCGGCGCACGTTGATCGGCGCCCGCACGGCGCTGATCCCGCAGGATCCGCTGACCGCGCTCAACCCGTCACGGCGCATCGGCCCGCAGATGACCGACCGGCTGGTGCGCATCCTCGGCTGGAGTGGCGAGAGGGCCGATACCCGCATCCGGCAATTGCTCGACGAAGTGCAGATCCGCGACCCCGACCGTGTGCTGAAAAGCTATCTGCATGAGCTTTCCGGCGGCATGCGCCAGCGGGTGCTGATCGCCGCCGCCTTTGCAGCCGAGCCAAGGCTGATCGTCGCCGACGAGCCGACGACAGCGCTCGACGTCACCGTGCAGAAGCAAATCCTGCGGCTGATCGTGCAATTGCAGCGCGAGCACGGCACGGCGATCCTGTTCGTTACCCATGATCTCGGCGTCGTCGCCAAGATCAGCCAGAAGGTCTCGGTGCTCTATGCCGGCAAGGTGGTGGAAGAGGCCGAAACGGCCGCTCTCTTCGCCGCCCCGCGGCACCCCTACACACGGGCGCTGATGGCGGCCACGCCGCGCTACACTGATCCCTTCGCTTCGTTGAAGCCGGTCGATGAGGCGGTGCTGGCCGGACTGGCCGCCGAGATCGCCGCCGCCGACCAGACCTGGAGGCGGCCTCATGGCTGAGCCGCTGTTTTCCGTGCGCGGGCTGAAGGTCGCGCTGCCCGACATGACGCGCAAGCCGCTGATCGGCCGTGCGCCGCTGGCCGAGATCCTGAAGGGCCTGGATTTCGACCTGCCGAGAGGATCGGTCACCGGCATCGTCGGCGAATCCGGATCGGGCAAGTCGACGCTCGGCCGCGCTTTGGTGCGCCTGCTGGAACCGAGCGCCGGCAGCATCAGCTTCGAGGGCCGCGATATCACGCATCTGGCGGAAGCGGAGCTCAGGCCATTGCGCCGCGATCTGCAGATGATCTTCCAGGACCCGATGTCGTCGCTCAACCCGCGCCGCACCATTGCCAGCATCATCGCAGCACCGCTCAAGCAGAACGGCCTTGGCGATAATCTGAAGGCGCGCGTCGCCGAGGCCCTGCAGCGCGTCGGCCTGCCGCAGAGCTTCGCCAGCCGCTACCGCCACGAACTGTCGGGCGGCCAGCGCCAGCGCGTCGGCATTGCGCGCGCGCTGGCGCTGTCGCCGAAATTCGTGCTGGCCGACGAGATCGTCTCCGGACTCGACGTCTCGACCCAGGCGCAGATCCTGACCCTGCTGGAAAAGCTAGCCGCCGAGATGGGCCTCACCGTTGCCTTCATCAGCCACGATCTGTCGGTCATCCGGCGGCTGTGCCGGCAAGTGATCGTCATGCGCGAGGGCGTGATCGTCGAAGCCAGCGCCACCGACGCCTTGTTCGACAAGCCGCGGCAAAGCTACACGCGCGACCTCATCGCAGCCATTCCGCTGCCCGAGATCGATGCGGGCTGGCTGGACATCCCTGCCGCCGCAAAGGCCACGACATGAATGATAACGCACGCCGGAAAGCGGGGGCTGGACGTGCGACCGCAACGACTTGGTCCCGCCAATGGAGAGGACTGACATGAAGACGATATTTCGAAACGCAACACTCGCCGCCGTTGTCCTTGGCAGCGCAGGCATCGCCGCCGCCAGTTCGATTCCTGGCATGCGCGGCCACGACCACACCGGCATCACGGTTCCCGACATGAAACAGGCGGTCGACTTCTTCACCGAAGTGGTCGGCTGCCAGAAGGCGATGTCTTTCGGTCCGTTCGCCGACGACAAGGGCACCTTCATGCAGGATCTGCTGGGCGTCGATCCGAAGGCGGTGATCGAAGAGGTCACCATGGTCCGCTGCGGTTACGGATCAAACATCGAGCTGTTCAAATACACAGCACCGGACCAGAAGGACCTGACGCCGAAGAACAGCGACATTGGCGGCTTCCACATCGCCTTCTATGTCGACGATGTCGCCGCCGCCAAGACCTATCTCGACGCCAAGGGCGTCAAGACAAGGATGGGACCGTTGCCGGTCAAGGAAGGGCCGGCCGCCGGCCAGACCATCCTCTACTTCCAGGCGCCGTGGGGGCTGCAGCTGGAAGCGATCAGCTATCCCTCGGGCATGGCCTACGAGAAGGGTGCCGAGACCGTTTTGTGGAGCCCGAAGAACCCGGAAAAGTGATGGGAAAACGTGCTTGCGGATGTTCCGCAAGCACGCCACACAAGGGTGAGCTTGAATCATTTCAATATGAAACTTTAAGCTTGAAATAATTCGCCTCCGGCGCAATACTCGAAACCAGCAAGCGAAGAGGAGATCGCAGACATGAAGGTTGCGGTTCTCGGCGGCGGACCAGCCGGGCTCTACTTTGCCATTTCGATGAAGCTTCGGGACGCCGAGCACGATGTGACGGTGTTCGAGCGCAACCGCGCCGACGACACGTTCGGCTGGGGCGTGGTGCTGTCGGCCGAAACACTGGACAATCTGTCGAAAAACGATCCGGTCAGCGCCGTCTGGATCAAGAAGCACTTTGCCTATTGGGACGACATTGCCGTCATCCATGACGGTGTGCGCACGGTCTCGTCAGGACACGGTTTCTGCGGCATCGGCCGCAAGCGGCTGCTGGTCCTGCTGCAGCGCCGGGCGCGCGAACTCGGCGTCAAACTGATGTTCGAGACCGACATTGCAGATCCCAAGCCCTATATGGAGACGCATGATCTTGTCGTCGCCGCCGACGGCCTGAACTCCAGGGCGCGCAACACTTTCGTCGACATCTTCAAGCCCGACATCGACACCCGCAAATGCAAGTTCGTCTGGCTCGGAACCAACCAGAAGTTCGACGACGCCTTCACCTTCATCTTCGAGAAGACCGAGCATGGCTGGGTGTGGGCGCACGCCTACCAGTTCGACAGCGATACGGCGACGTTCATCGTCGAGTGCAGCGAGCAGACCTGGGCTGCATTCGGCTTCGGCGCGATGTCGCAGCAGGAATCGATCGCCGTCTGCGAGCGCATCTTCGAAAAACATCTCGGCGGCCACGCGCTGATGACCAATGCCAACCATATCAGGGGTTCGGCATGGATCAATTTCCCGCGCGTGCTGTGCGAGCGCTGGTCCTACAAAAATCTGGCGCTGATGGGCGATGCGGCGGCATCGGCGCATTTCTCGATCGGCTCCGGCACCAAACTCGCGCTGGAAAGTGCCGTGGCACTTGCCGAGTATGTCGAAACCGAGCCGGACCTCGACGCCGCCTTCCGCAAATATGAGGATGCGCGGCGCACCGAGGTGCTGAAGCTGCAATCGGCGGCGCGCAATTCGCTCGAATGGTTCGAGGAAGTCGAGCGCTATCTCGGCCTCGATCCGGTGCAGTTCAATTACTCGCTTTTGACCCGCTCGCAGCGCATCAGCCACGAGAATTTGCGGCTGCGCGATGCCGAGTGGCTTGGCGGGGCGGAGGAATGGTTCCAGCGCCAGGCGGGCGCCGGGGGCAACAGCCTGCGCCGCGCGCCGATGTTCGCGCCGTTCAAGCTGCGCGACATGAGGCTGCAGAACCGCGTCGTCGTCTCGCCGATGGCGCAGTACAAGGCCGTCGACGGCTGCCCGACCGACTGGCATTTCACCCACTATGCCGAGCGCGCCAAGGGCGGCGCCGGGCTCCTCTATATCGAGATGACCTGCGTCAGCCCTGAAGGCCGCATCACGCCCGGCTGTCCGGGTTTCTACGCGCCTGAACATGAGGTGGCGTGGAAGCGGCTGGTCGACTTCGTCCACACCGAGACCGAAGCGAAGATCTGCGCCCAGATCGGCCATTCCGGCGCCAAGGGTTCGACCCGGCTTGGCTGGGAGGGGACCGACGTGCCGTTGGTCTCGGGCAACTGGCCTGTGATGGCGGCCTCGGCCGTCGCGTGGTCGCCGCAGAATCAGGTGCCGAAGGCGATGGATCGCGCCGACATGGACCGGGTGCGCGATGAGTTCGTGGCGTCCACCGAGATGGCCGATCGCTGCGGCTTCGACATGCTCGAGATCCACGCCGCGCACGGCTATCTCCTGTCGTCCTTCATCACGCCGGTCACCAACCGGCGCACCGATGCCTATGGCGGTTCGCTGGAAAACCGCATGCGCTATCCCCTCGAAGTTTTCCGCGCGGTGCGCGCCGCCTGGCCAGCGGAGAAGCCGATCTCGATGCGCATTTCGGCCAATGACTGGGTCGGCATCGAAGGTGTGACGCCGGCCGATGCCGTCGAGATCGCCCGGCTGCTGCACGAGGCCAGCGTCGACATCTGCGACGTCTCGGCCGGCCAGACCTCGGCACTGGCAAAGCCTGTCTATGGCCGCATGTTCCAGACGCCGTTTTCCGACCGTATCCGCAACGAGGTCGGCATGGCGACGATGGCGGTCGGCAACATCTACGAGCCGGACCATGTCAATTCGATCCTGATGGCCGGCCGCGCCGACCTCGTCGCACTGGCACGGCCGCATCTCGCCGATCCCTACTGGACGCTGCATGCCGCCGTCACGCTCGGCGACCGTGGTGTCAAATGGCCAGATCCCTATCTGCCCGGACGCGACCAACTCTACCGGCTGGCCGAGCGCGACGCCGCCGCGGGGTTGAAAGTATGAGCGCTTTTCGTTTGCCACGTCAGCGCTGTACCCCCACCCCTAGCCCCTCCCCGCAAGGGGGAGGGGGACTGCGTCGCATTCGACTCAGCCGGCACCGCATAAGTTTGCAACAGACAGGTGCTGCCGTGGCCTTCCCCCTCCCCCTTGTGGGGAGGGTTAGGGGTGGGGGTACTTGGCGCCATGTTTTGAGGATTGAAGCATGATCGCCGGCAAGCATGCGCTGGTGACCGGCGGCGGCTCTGGCGTCGGCCGGGCAATCGCGCTGGCGCTGGCGGGTGCCGGCATCGACGTCACCATCTGCGGCCGCCGCGAAGCGGAGCTCGCCAAGGTGGCCGGCGAGAGCAAAGGCATTTTCGGCATCGCCGCCGATGTCACCAATGAGGCGGCGATGGCGTCGCTTTACGAGGCGGCGGAAACAGCGCGCGGGCCGTTCGACATCGTCGTCGCCAATGCCGGCATGGCCGGCAGCACGCCGGCGCACAAGACCACGCTTGCCGACTGGCAGCGGACGCTCGACGTCAATCTGACCGGCGCCTTCCTGACGGTAAAGCCGGCGCTGGCCGGGATGGCCGCGCGCAAGGCGGGGCGGATCGTGTTCGTCGCCTCCACGGCAGGGCTGAAGGGCTACGCCTATGTCGCGCCTTACGTCGCCGCCAAGCATGGCGTTGTCGGCCTGATGCGGGCGCTGGCCGCCGAGACGGCGAAATCCGGCGTCACCGTCAACGCCGTGTGCCCGGGCTTCGTCGAGACCGAGATGCTGGAAGAGTCCATCCAGCGCATCATCGAGAAGACCGGCCGCTCGGCCGAGCAGGCGCGGTCGCGCCTCGCCTCGACCAATCCGCAAGGCCGCTTTATCCAGCCGCAGGAGGTTGCCGCAACCGTGCTGTGGCTCTGTAGCGACGCTGCCCAATCGATCACCGGACAGGCGATTTCCATCTCAGGAGGCGAAACATGGTAGCCGGCCCCCTGCCCGCGCCGTCGGGACCCGGCAAGGACCGCTTGCGGCTATGGATCAGGCTGCTACGTGCGTCACGCACGATCGAGGCCGAGCTGCGCGAGCGCCTGAAGAAAGAGTTCAACACGACGCTGCCGCGCTTCGACGTGATGGCAGCCCTCTATAGGGTGCCGGAAGGCATGCTGATGAGCGACCTGTCGCGCTTCCTGCTGGTCTCCAACGGCAACGTCACGGGGATCGTCGACCGGCTCGTGTCAGAGGGACTTGTCGCCCGTGCGCGGCGCAATGGCGACCGCCGCACCTCGATGGTGCGGCTGACCGAGGAAGGCACGGAGGCCTTTGCCGCCATCGCCGCGGCGCATGAAGGCTGGATCGGCGAATTGCTGGGGAAGGTCAGCGAGGATGACGCGCGCCGGCTGACCGGTATGCTGACCTCGTTCCGCAGCAACTGGGAGGGACGCGAATGACCGCGATGGCCGGCCGCAAGCCGAAGCATTTCCTCTGGGACGTCGAGGACAGGATCGCAAAAGTCCGGCTCGACCGGCCGGAACGCAAGAACCCGCTGACCTTCGACAGCTATGCCGAGCTGCGCGACATTTTCCGCGACCTCGTCTATGCCGACGATGTCGACGCCGTGGTGTTCCTCTCCAATGGCGGCAATTTCTGCTCCGGCGGCGATGTCCACGACATCATCGGCCCGCTGGTCAAGATGGATATGAAGCAGTTGCTCGCCTTCACCCGCATGACCGGCGATTTCGTCAAGGCGATGCTGAATTGCGGTAAGCCGATCATTGCCGCCGTCGATGGCGTCGCGGTCGGTGCCGGCGCCATCATTGCCATGAGCTCCGACATCCGCATCGCCACGCCAGAAGCGAAGACCGCCTTCCTGTTCACCCGCGTCGGCCTTGCCGGCTGCGACATGGGCGCCTGCGCGATCCTGCCGCGCATCATCGGCCAGGGCCGCGCCGCCGAATTGCTCTACACCGGCCGCACCATGACGGCGGCCGAAGGCGAGCGCTGGGGGTTTTATAACCGGCTGGTCGATGCTGCGGCGCTTGAAGCCGACGCGCTCGACATGGCGGCACGCATCGTCTCCGGCCCGACCTTCGCCCACGGCATCACCAAGACGCAGCTGAACCAGGAATGGTCGATGGGCCTCGACCAGGCGATCGAAGCGGAAGCGCAGGCGCAAGCGATCTGCATGCAGACCCGCGACTTCGAGCGCGCCTACAAGGCGTTCGTGGCCAAGGAAAAGCCGGTGTTCGAGGGGGATTGAGGATGGTGCATTCCGTGGAGACGTTGGCAGGACAGAGGGGGGCGCCGTAGAGCGCAAGGCCTCAATTGCGGAGGCACCAATGCCTGACCGCTCCTTCCTGTCCTGGCCATTCTTCGAAGACCGCCACCGCCACCTCGCCGAGCACCTCGAAGCATGGTGCGCGAAAAACCTGCCGGTCGATCATCATGATGTCGACGCCGCTTGCCGCGAGCTGGTGGCAAAGCTCGGGCGAGACGGCTGGCTGAAGCCGACGGCGCTCGACACCGACAATCCGGGTCCGCTCGACGTGCGCACTTTGTGCATCACGCGCGAGACGCTCGCGCGCCATGACGGGTTGGCCGATTTCGCCTTCGCCATGCAAGGGCTCGGCACCGGCGCACTCAGCCTGTTCGGCACTCCGCAGCAGCAACAATGGCTTTCGAAGACACGCGCCGGCAAGGCGATTTCCGCCTTCGCCTTGTCGGAACCGCGCTCGGGATCAGATGTCGCCAACACCGAAATGACCGCGACCCGCGACGGCGACAGCTATGTTCTTACTGGTGAAAAAACCTGGATTTCCAATGGCGGTATCGCCGACCTCTATGTCGTCTTTGCCCGCACCGGCGAGGCGCCGGGCGCCAAGGGGCTTTCCGCCTTCCTCGTGCCTGGCGACGCCAAGGGCCTTGGCATCGCCGAGCGGCTGGAGGTGATCGCACCGCATCCGCTGGCGCGGCTGTCGTTCGACCAGGTCCGCCTGCCCGCCTCGGCGCTGATCGGCAAGCCCGGTGATGGCTTCCGCATCGCCATGTCGGTGCTCGACGTGTTCCGCTCGACCGTCGGCGCGGCAGCGCTCGGTTTTGCCCGCCGCGCGCTGGACGAAAGCATCAAACGCGTGGCCGGGCGCAAGCTGTTCGGCGCGCCGATGGCCGAGTTGCAGATGGTCCAGGGACATATCGCCGACATGGCGCTCGACGTCGATGCTGCGGCGCTTCTGGTCTACCGTGCCGCCTGGACCAAGGACATGGGCGCGGCGCGGGTCACCCGCGAGGCGGCGATGGCAAAGCTGTTCGCCACCGACAAGGCGCAAGAGGTGATCGACAAGGCGGTGCAACTGCATGGCGGCGACGGTGTCCGCAAAGGCCATATCGTCGAGAGCCTGTATCGCGAGATCCGCGCGCTGCGCATCTATGAGGGTGCCTCAGACGTGCAGAAAGTGGTGATCGCGCGACAAGTGATGGGCGCGGCCTGACGGCGAGAAATTGACGGGCATTCGATTTTGAAAATTGGGTTTTGGAATACCGGGAGGTTTTGAATGCACACGATTCTGCAGCCGGAAGGCTGGGCAAAACCTGTCGGCTACGCCAATGGCGTCGCGGCACACGGGCAGCTCGTCTTCGTTGGCGGACAGGTCGGCTGGAACGGCCAATGCCAGTTCGAAACCGACGACTTCGTCGGCCAGGTGCGGCAGACGCTCGAGAACATCGTCGCGGTGCTGGCCGAGGCCGGCGCGGGGCCGCAGCACATCACCTCGATGACCTGGTATTTCACCGACAAGGCCGAGTATCTGGCCAACCTCAGGGGCATCGGCGAGGCCTATCGCGAGGTGATCGGCCGGCATTTTCCGGCGATGGCCGCCATGCAGGTGATGGCGCTGGTCGAGGATCGCGCCAAGGTGGAGATTCAGGCCACCGCCGTCATCCCGGAATAACCCCTGGTTATCCCGGAATAGTCAATTCGTTGTCCCGGGAATAGATTATTCGCGAAGGCCCGCCTGCCGCAAAATCGGCAGCACATGATCGCAGAAATAGGGCAGTTCCTGCGTGTAGTTGACGAAGGACAGCGCGATGCCCTGGTAGCCATGCCCGGCAATGGTGGCCATGTCGGCGGCGATCGTTTCCGGCGTTCCGATCAGCGGGTAAGTACCGGCGCCGCCGGCGAAGCGCTGCCGATAGCGGTCATAGGCGTGCGGGTCGTGCGACTGCGAGAATTCCTTCTTGCCCGCCATATGGGCATCGACCGCATCGTGGTCGGCCATATCGACCGCATAGCGCGTGTAATAGGCCTGCGCCTCTTCCATGGTCGGGCGGCAAACGACATGCGCCACGGTGTAGACACCGACATCGCGGCCTGCCTTGTCGGCCCGCTCGCTGATATCGGCGACATGCTTGCCGGCATCGCTCATCTCGGAAAAGGTCGTGAACAGATAATCGCATCGGGCGGCGGCGAAATCGCGACCCGGCCCGCCGAACGCGGCGTTCATGGTCACCGGGCGCGGAACTTGCAGACTGGCCGGCCGGCTGACGGCTTCCTTGAGGCGGTAATAGGTGCCCTCGTAGTCGAGCGGCTCGGCCGAGGCGTAAAGCTTTTCGAGGATCTCGATCCATTCGGCCGCCTGGTCGTAGCCCTTCTCGACCAAAGGCGTGCCAAACATGCCGAATTCCTTCGGGTTCCAGCCGCAGACGATGTTCAAGCCCGCGCGACCCTGGCTGATATGGTCGACCGTCGCCAGCGCCTTGGCGGCATAGAGCGGATGCACCAGCGGCACATGCACGGTCATGAACAGGCCGATCCGTTCGGTGGCCATGGCGAGAGCGGCCGCCCAGGTGAAGGTCTCGAACGACCATTCGCGCACCTTGTTGCGGCCGCCAAAACCGCGCCAGCGCGCGATCGGCAGCATGAACTCCAGGCCGGCGCGGTCGGCGATCTGCGCTGCGGTCAGATTGTCCTGCCAGCTTGCCGTCCAGCGTTCCGGCACGTCGGTGATGGCAAGCCCACCATCGGCATTGGTCGAAAAGACGCCAAGCTTCAGCCTGTTCGGGCCGTGCAAGGGGTGTGATTTGTTCATGTGGCGACCTCCCGGCGAAGATCGCACGCTACGGCTCCGCAGAAATATTTCAAGCATGAAATAGCTTCGCCTTGCGATGGTTTGCGGATATGGATTTGGGCAGAGACAAAGAGGGGATGGGCATGAGCGAGTTCCGGCAGAAATGCATCGGCAAGACCAACCTCGTCGGTTCCTTTGCCGCCATTCCCCATCCCGTCGCGATCGAGGTGATGGCGCAATCCGGCCTCGATTTCCTCTGCATCGACTGGGAGCATGCGCAGATCTCACGCGACATGATCGAGAGCATGGTGCGCGCGGCCGACGTGCATCGCGTGCCGGCCATGGTGCGCGTTCCCGGCCATGCGCCGGAGGCTATCCAGGCAGCATTGGACAGCGGCGCGCAAGGCGTGCTGGTGCCGCGCGTCTCGACCGCCGCCCAGGCCGAATCCGCAGTGAAGGCCTCGCGCTATCCGCCAAGGGGCGAGCGTGGCGTCGGACCCGGCCGGGCCGCCGGCTATGGCTATCGCATTCCCGAATATCTGGCCGGCGCCAATGACAGGATCGTCGTCGCGATCCAGGTCGAGACATCGGAAGGGCTTGCCAACATCGAGGCGATCGCGGCTGTCGACGGCGTGGATGTGATCTTCGTCGGCCCCGGCGATCTTTCGGTGTCGATCGACGCGATCGGGCCGAACGGCGCGGACAAGCTCACGGATGCAATCCAGACAATCATCGGCGTGACGATCGCACACAACAAGGCCGCCGGCATATTTTGCGCCAGCCCACAAAATGTCAGCCGATGGGCGGCCACCGGCGCGAGTTTCTTCGTCCTGGCGAGCGACACGATGTTTCTCGGCGCTGGCGTCGCGGCCAATTGTGCCGCCGCGCGCGACGAACTGGCATGAGACGAGCGCAGCTAGGCGAAAAAGGCGTATCGCTGGGGCAACAGGACGGCCAAACTTTTTAAGCTTAAAACTTTCGCCTTGAAAAGCGCCGCACTTTGGATAAGCATTCCAAAATCGATGGCGACTGACGTGCCGGAGGGGCTTGCCGGCCAATCCATCGTGGTGTTCCGGGTGGGAGGGGTTTCAGTCCTTGTCGTCATACTGCCCCAGTCATTCGTCCAGCGCGCGTTATGTCTTCGACGGCGTGCGCGCCCAGATCCACGACCTGCACACCGAAAACATCGCCAACCTTGCCGTGCGGGCGACCGCGCTCGACCGTACGATCGCTACCATGAATTGACGCCCCGCCTGGGCGGCAAAAACCGTGCGGGAGCAACCCGCCCGATCAACAACAGAGGGAACACAAATGAGCTTCACGCGTCGCAAATTGCTTCTTCTCGCCGCCGCCATCGGCATCGCCGCCGGCCCCGCCACGGCCTATGCCGCCGACGTTCTGAATGTCGGCGCCTACCCGACCAACCCGCCCTTCGAATACAAGAACGAGAGCGGCACTTTCGAGGGTTTCGAGGTCGACATCGTCAACGAAGCCGCCAAGCGCATCGGCATGACCACCGACATCGCCGATCTCGGCTTCCAGGCGCTGTTTGCCGCCACGACGTCGAAGCGCATCGATGTCGCCATCTCGTCGATCACCATCACGGCGGAGCGGCTGAAATCGCAGTCGTTCACGCAGCCCTATTATGATTCCGACATGGGCATCGCCACCAAAGCCGACAGCCCGATCAAGGCCGAGGCCGACCTCAAGGGCAAGATCGTCGGCGTGCTTTCCGGCTCGACCGGCGAAACCTGGGTCAAGGGGCATCAGGAAGCTGACGGCTTCAGCGACGTGAAGGGCTACGACACGCAGCAGAACCTGCTGCTCGACCTCAGCGCCGGCCGCGTCGATGCCGCCGTCAGCGACATTCCGGGCATGGAGTATTCCTTCACCAAGATGAAGGACCTGGTCGTCAAGGAGCGCATCAAGACCGGCGAACAATACGGTCTGATGCTGACCAAGGACCACCCGCTGCTCGGCAAGCTGAACGACGCGCTGACCGCGATGAAGAAGGACGGTACGCTGGCCGCCATCCACAAGAAGTGGTTCGGCAGCGACGCGCCCGCCGACTCTTCGACCATGAAGGAAATGCCGCTGCCGAAAGCCTGAGCGGCAACGCATTGAAATCGTGCCGGCTTTTTAGGCCGGCACGATTCATTTCATGGACCGGCACCGGTCGCCGCGAAGACTGCCTCGCTGACGGCGAGGTCAATTGATTTTAACGCGAGCATTCTTTGCTCTGGGGTTCGGGAACGCTCCCATGTCGCTGATCGACACCTTCTTCAACCCCGATGTCATCATGTCCAGCCTGCCGGCGCTGCTGCGCGGCTTCCTGAACACGCTGCTGCTCGGTATTCTGAGCATCGGCATCGGCATCCCCATCGGCCTGGCGATCAGCCTTGTGCGGCTCTATGCGCCGAAGCCGCTGCGGTGGCTGGCGGTCGGCTATACCGACATGTTCCGCGCCCTGCCGGTGCTGGTCGTGCTGATCCTGATCTACTATGCGCTGCCCTTCCTCGGCATACGCCTGTCGTCCTGGGCGTCGGCGGTGACGGCCTTCGCCTTCATCATGTCGGCCTATTCGGCCGAAGTGTTCCGCTCCGGCATCGAAAGCATTCCGCGCGGCCAGTTCGAGGCGTCGCAGGCGCTTGGACTGCCGTTCCTCTTGACCTTGCGCAAGGTGGTGCTGCCGCAGGCGATCCGCGTCGTCATCCCGCCGATGACCAGCAACTGCGTCTCGATGTTCAAGGACACCTCGCTCGCCTCTACCGTGGCGCTGCCGGAACTCTTGAAGGAAGCGACCAACGCGCAGTCGCTCTACGCCAATCCATCGCCGCTGATCGGCGCAGCACTCGTCTATCTCATCTTCCTCTGGCCGATGGTCCGCCTCGTCAGCCTGCTCGAGGAGCGCTTCAAGACCGAAAAGAAGCGCTGACCTCGCCACTCATCCCACCCGCCCAAGCACTCCGCAGGAGCCTACCCGTGAACAAGCACCAGACCGACAATGCGAACGCCAGCGCGTTTCCCGTCGACACCATCCGCGCCATGTTTCCCGCCTTGCGGCGGGCCGGCGATTTCATCTTTTTGGACAACGCCGCCGGCGCGCAGATCCCGCAGAGCGTGCTCGACGCGGTGACCAACCATCTGGTTTCGCACAATGTGCAGCGCGGCGGCCGCTATGGCCGCAGCGTCACCGTCGACCAGTCGGTTGCCGATGCGCGGACAAGCGTCGCCCTGCTCATCAACGCCTATAGCCCGGCGGAAATCTGCTTCGGCATGAACGCCACCTCGTTCATCCGCCTGGTCAGCCTCGGTATCGGCCAGATGCTTGGGGAACGTGACGAGATCGTCATCACCGACATGGACCACGACGCCAACATCGCGACCTGGCTGGCGCTGGAGCAGGCCGGCGCCAAGTTTCAGTGGTGGCGGATGCGCGAGGACGGCAATCTGCATGTCGACGATCTGCGCCCGCTGGTTTCCGACCGCACCCGTCTCGTCGCCTGTACAGTCACCGCGCATTCGATCGGCTCGATCGTCGATGTCGCTTCGGTGGCCGAGATCGCGCACGCGGCCGGCGCCGAAGTGTTCCTCGACTGCGTGCATTACGGGCCGCACGGCCTGATCGACGTGCAGGCCTGGGACTGCGACTATCTCGTCTGCTCCGGCTACAAGAATTTCTCGCCGCATATGGGCTTCCTGTGGGGCCGCTTCGAAACGCTGAAGCGGCTGCCGACCTTTCGCGAGGATTTCATCCCCGATGAACCGCCCTACAAGGTCGAGGCCGGCACCTTCATCTACGAGAACGTTTCCGGCATGGATGCCGCCGTGCAGTATCTGGAACTGATCGGCCGCAATCTGGCGCCGTCCAACAACCGCTCCCGGCGCGACAACATCGTTGCCGGCATGGGCGCCATCCGCGACTACGAGCTAGTGCTGGCCCGCGAGATGCTGGCCGTGCTGAAGGATTGCGGGGCAACCATCTACGGCGTTGCCGACGAGGCGCGCATCCATGAACGCGTGCCGACCTTCTGCTTCAACATCGGCAAATTGTCGCCGCAGCGGATCGTCGAGGAAATGGCCGAGATGCAGATCGGCATCCGCGACGGCCACATGTACGCGCCGCGGCTGATGAAGCGCCTCAACCTGTCGATGGACAGCGGCGCCATCCGCGCCTCGCTGGTCCACTACAACACGGTCGAGGAAATCCAGCGCTTCGGCGAAGCGCTGCGCGCGATTATCGCGAAGTTGTCGTGATCGGCTTGGCCCGGGTGTGTTGAGATTCAGGTCAGGCTGAGTCGAGAATGGTGGCTTCCGAGAACCGGAGCGGAGCGTACTTTTCGTACGTGAGCACCGGAAGCGCAGGAAGCCGCCATTCGCAGACCGGCCTCACCTGAATATCGACGCGCCCGGTCAGGCGGCCTTCTTCTTCGCCAGCCTCGCCTTGATCGAGGCGACGTCGGCGCGCGGCGTCGCGGCGAACAGCGTCCTGGTGTAGCTGTGCTTGGGGTCGGCGAAGACCTCGTCGCGCGAGCCGTATTCGACCGCTTCGCCGAAATACATCACCATCACATCGTCGGCGATGTAGCGCACCACGGACAAATCGTGGCTGATGAAGACGTAGGTCAGCTGGAACTCGTCCTGCAGGTCGGCGAGCAGGTTGAGCACCTGTGCCTGCACCGACAG
Source organism: Mesorhizobium sp. LjRoot246 (assembly GCF_964254115.1). Taxonomy (NCBI): domain Bacteria; kingdom Pseudomonadati; phylum Pseudomonadota; class Alphaproteobacteria; order Hyphomicrobiales; family Phyllobacteriaceae; genus Mesorhizobium; species Mesorhizobium sp. LjRoot246. The sequence goes on from NZ_CAXUSN020000001.1 coordinate 117,486, forward strand.
GTCTAGCGCGGAGACCGGCTCGTCCAGCACCAGCAGGCTCGGATTGAGCATCAGCGCGCGGGCAATGGCGATGCGCTGGCGCTGGCCGCCGGAGAACATGTGCGGATAGCGGTTGTAATGTTCGTGGCCGAGCCCGACCTTCTTCAGCATCTTCATCGCCAGGTCGCGCCGCTCGGCGGCCGGCTTGTCGGTGTTGATCAAAAGCGGTTCGCCCAGCACGTCGCCGATCTTCTGGCGCGGGTTGAGCGATCCGTAGGGATTCTGGAAGACGATCTGCACCTTCCGGCGCATCTCTTTCGACAGCGCGTTCCTGGCGATGTCGACCTTGTTGCCGTCGATGAACAGGTCGCCCGATGTCGCCGGATCGATCAGCGTGATGATGCGGGCGAGCGTGGACTTGCCGCAGCCGCTTTCGCCGACGATGGCCAGCGTCTTGCCCTTGTCCACGGTGAACGAGACGCCCTTCACCGCATGCACGGTGCGCGGCCCGGTGAACAGGCCACCACCGATGTGATAGTCGCGGACGATGTTCTTGCCTTCGAGAACGGTCGTGCTCATGAGGCGGCTCCCGCAGCGGTTCCTGCTACAGAGGGCGCCGGCTCGAACAGCATGTCGGAAACGGTCGGCAGCCTGTCGCCGACGGCGTTCTCCGGCAAAGCCGACAGCAGCGCGCGCGTGTAATTGCTTTTCGGCGATTCAAACAGCGACAGCACGTCGGCCTCTTCCATCTTGCGGCCCTTGTACTGGACGATGACGCGGTCGGCGGTTTCGGCCACCACGCCCATATTGTGGGTGATCATGATCAGGCCCATGCCGTATTTGGCCTGCAGCGAGACCAAAAGATCGAGGATCTGCTTCTGGATGGTAACGTCGAGCGCCGTGGTCGGCTCGTCGGCGATCAGCAGTTTCGGATTGCAGGCGATGGCGATGGCGATCATGACGCGTTGGCACTGGCCGCCCGACATCTGGTGCGGAAACGAACTCAAGCGTTCTTCCGGATCGGCGATGCCGACCAGCTTCATCAATTCGATGGCACGCGCCCGGCGCTGGGCACGATCCATGCCCATGTGGAAGCGCAGCACCTCCTCGATCTGGAAGCCGACAGTGAAGCACGGGTTGAGGCTGGCTATCGGCTCCTGGAAAATCATGGAGATGTCCTTGCCGACGATCTTGCGGCGTTCGGACGGGCTGAGCTTCAACAGATCGACGCCGTCGAAAGCCATGCGGTCGGCCTTGACGGTTGCCGTGTTGGGCAACAGCCCCATCACCGCCAGCATCGCCACCGACTTGCCGGAGCCGGACTCGCCGACGATCGCCAGCACTTCGCGTGGCTCTATCGACAGATCGATGCCTTGCACTGCCATGAACGGTCCGGCCGCGGTGTCGAAGGAAACGGTGAGGTTCTTGATCTCGAGCAGAGGCATGCTCACGACCTCTTCAGCTTGGGGTCGAGCGCGTCGCGCAGGCCGTCGCCGATCAGGTTGATGGCGAAGACGGTGATCAGGATGGCGAGACCCGGGAAGGTCACCACCCACCAGGCGCGCAGGATGAACTCGCGCGCTTCGGCCAGCATGGTGCCCCATTCGGGCGTCGGCGGCTGCGCGCCCATGCCGAGGAAACCGAGGGCGGCCGCCTCGAGAATGGCGTTGGAGAAGGACAGCGTCGCCTGCACGATCAGCGGCGCGATGCAGTTGGGCAAGATGGTGACCAGCATCAGCCTGAGATGGCTGGCGCCGGCGACCTTGGCCGAGACGACATATTCGCGGGTCTTCTCGGCCATCACGGCGGCGCGGGTGAGCCGGGCGAAATGCGGCTGCAGCACGAAGGCAATGGCGATCATGGCGTTGACGAGGCCAGGCCCAAGCACCGCGACCAGCACCAGGGCCAAGAGCAGTGACGGGAAGGCCAGGATGATGTCCATGATGCGCATGATCAGCGTGTCGACCCAGCCGCGGCAGTAGCCGGCGAGCAGGCCGAGGATGACGCCGGAGATCAGCGCCGTGGTGACGACGACGAAGCCGATGGCGAGCGAGAAGCGCGAGCCGTAGATCAGTCGCGAAAGCATGTCACGACCGACGGCATCGGTGCCGAGCAGGAACTGCGCGTTGCCGCCCTCTTGCCAAGCCGGCGGCGTCAGGAAGAAATCTCGGAACTGATCGTCCGGCGAATGCGGTGCCAGCAGCGGCGCGAAGATGGCGATCAGGATCAGCAGCGCAAAGACGAAGAGCCCGATCACCGCGCCCTTGTTGACGGAGAAGTAGTGCCAGAACTCGCCGAACATCTGCAGCCTTGCGTCCTGCTGCTTGACGACGGTTGCGGCTTCGATGGTGGCGGGGCCTTCATTGCTCATGTCAGTTGGCCCGGATGCGTGGGTTGATGACGGCGTAGAGCACGTCGACGATGAGGTTCACCGACATGACGATCAACGCGATCAAAAGCAACCCGCCCTGCACGGTGAAATAGTCGCGCTTGGAAATAGCGTCGATCATCCATTTGCCGATGCCGGGCCAGGAGAAGATGCTCTCGGTCAGGATGGCGCCGGTGAGCAGCGTACCAACCTGCAGGCCGATGGTGGTGACGACCGGGATCAGTGCGTTGCGGAAGGCATGCAGGCCGATGACGCGGCGCGGCGCCAGCCCCTTGGCGCGCGCGGTGCGCACATAGTCTTCGCCGAGCACTTCGAGCATAGCCGAGCGCGTCTGCCGGGCGATGACGGCGAGCGGGATGGTGCCGAGCACGATGGTGGGCAAAATGAGGTGCGACAGCGCCGAACGGAAGGCGCCCTTCTGCCCCGAGATCAGCGAATCGATGGTCATGAAGCCGGTCACCGGCTTGAAGAAATAGAGAAGGTCGATGCGGCCGGATACCGGCGTCCAGTGCAGCGTGCCGGAGAACACGATGATCAGCAGCAGACCCCACCAGAAGATCGGCATGGAATAGCCTGCGAGCGCCGTGCCCATGGTCAGCTGGTCGAACCAGGATCCGCGGCGGATGGCGGCGAAGATGCCGGCGGCGACACCCAGGAGGACGGCAAAGATCATGGCGAAGATGGCGAGTTCGACCGTTGCCGGGAAGCGCACCAGGAAATCCTTGAGCACCGGCGTCTTGGTGGAAAACGAGGTGCCGAAATCGCCGCTGAGGATGTTGGTCAGATAGGTCAAATATTGTTGCCAGATCGGCAGGTCGAAACCGAACTGGTGCATCAGCGCCGTGTGACGTTCGGGCGACAGGCCGCGTTCGCCCGCAAGCACCAGCACCGGATCACCGGGCAGGATGCGCACGAAGCCAAAGGCGAGGATGGTTATCCCGATAAAGGTCGGGATGATGAGGGCGAGCTTGCCGAGGATATAACGCAGCATGGCGGGCGAGTGGGGGCGTCACCACATGGTGGCGCCCCCGTTTCGCAACCTTATTCGGCGATATCGACGCCGTCGAAGCGATGGATACCGAGCGGATCCATCGCAAAGCCGGTGACGGTCTTCTGCATCGGCATGAACACCTTGGAGTGAGCGAGCGTCGCCCAGGGTGCCTGTTCCTTGAAGATGACCTGTGCCTGTTCATAGAGCTTGGTGCGCTCGGCCTGATCCGAAACGGTCTTGGCCTTGTTGATGAGCGCATCGAAGTCCTTGTTGCACCATTCCGCGCGGTTGTTCGAACCGACGGAAGCGCAGCTCAGGAGCACGCCGAGGAAGTTGTCCGGATCGCCATTGTCGCCGGTCCAGCCGACGATGACGGCGCCGTCGTGATCGACCGCGGAAGCGCGCTTGAGATATTCACCCCAATCGTAGCTGACGATCTCGACGGTGACGCCGACCTTGGCGAAGTCCGCCTGGATCAGCTCGGCGGTGCGGCGCGCGTTCGGCATATACGGGCGCGACACCGGCATGGCCCAGACGTTCATCTTGAGGTCCTTGACGCCGGCTTCCTCGAGCAGCTTCTTGGCCGCATCCGGATCGTACGGATCGTCCTTCACTTCCTTGTTGTAGGACCACATGGTCGGCGGGATCGGATTGACCGCCACCTGGCCGGCACCCTGGAAGACGGCGTCGATGATGGCCTTCTTGTTGATGGCCATGTTGAGCGCCTTGCGGACGCGCACGTCGTCGAACGGCTTCTGCTGGGTGTTGTACATCAGCGCGCCGACGTTGAGGCCTTCCTGCTCGTCGACCTTCAGGCTGGCTTCAGCCTGCAGGCCGGCGATGTCGGCCGGTGCCGGATACGACATGATGTTGCATTCGCCGGCCTTGAGCTTCTGCGCGCGCACCGCCGGATCGGTGGTGATGGCGAAGACCAGGTCGTCGATCTTCTGCTTGCCGCCCCAATAGTCCGGGTTGGCCTTGTAGCGGATGGCCGCATCGGTCTGGTAGTCGACGAAGATGAACGGGCCAGTGCCGACCGGCTTCTGGTTGAACAGTTCCGGCGTCTTGTCGGCCTGCAGCTTGTCGGCATATTCCTTGGAGACGACCGAGGCGAAGTCCATGCCCAGCGTCGGAATGAAGGTGATTGCCGGCTCCTTGAGGGTGAACTTCACGGTCAGGTCATCGACCTTCTCGACCTTGGTGATGTTTTCGCCGAACTGGTCATTGTAATACTGGTAGGCAATGCCCGGAATGTATTGGAACCACGGGCCGTTCTTGTCGACCTGACGTTCGAACGAGAACACCACGTCGTCGGCGTTGAAGTCGCGCGTCGGGGTGAAATAGTCGGTGGCGGCGAACTTGACGCCCTTGCGCAGCTTGAAGACGTATTCCTTGCCATCGTCGGAGATCGTCCAGCTTTCGGCGAGGCCCGGCGAGGTCGTTGTCTTGCCGTGATCGAATTCGACAAGGCGGTTGAAGACGGTGCGCGACGACGCGTCGAACGTCTGGCCGGCGGTATACGGGGCCGGATCAAAACCTTCCGGCGAAGCTTCCGCGCAATAGACCAGAGTTTTAGCGTTGGCCACGCCGCCCAGGACGCTTGCAGCCAGCAACGCGGCTGCAAAAGTCAGTTTCTTCTTCATTGAGCACTCCCTGATGTTCTTCCAAGCCCCTCTATCAGGCTCGCGAAGCGCGCATATAAGCACCGTTTTTCCGGCTTTGGAACACCCCGTTTGCTTACCCCTCGGGAAGCAGGAAAAAAATCCGCGATTTTGCTAAATGGCAGAAAAAATTAGCAGTTTTTTCCATTCACGGGATTGTTAACGACTGCATTTTTTTATTGATCGCCGATCCGGCGAAATCGATGCCGCGCACGCTTCCGCGCGGCCGAGGGTGCGGCGGGACACCGGCTGGCAGTGTCGGCGGCAGGAAAGATTTTCGGCGGCAAATCTTTCGCCGCCTTGCCGCAAGGGCAAGACTTGCACGGTCGCCGATGGAGGCAATACATAGGTGGTATAGCGACGGCAGCGGAGGACGTCTCTGTCAATTCAGGGGCGAGCACGGCGCGGACGAACAAGAATTGTCCAGGGAGGAATGGGTGGCAAAAGCATCAAGGACGACGGCACAGGGGAAAGCTGGAGCCAAGGCGGCTCCAAAGGCAGCCGGTGCGGCCAAGCCGAAAGCGCCAGCTGCCAAAGCCACTGCTGCCAAGCCGAAGGCAGCCACCGTCCCAACAAAGGCAAGCACAAAGCCGGCGGCCGAAGCCCCAGCCAAGACTGCCGCCGGAAAAACAACGCCTGCGGCAAAGCCCGCTGCCAAGCGTGTGGCGAAGGCAGTGGCGGCGAAGACCCCGCCGGCAGCAAAGCCAGCCGAGGCCACCGCCAAGCGATTGCCAAAAACACTCACGGCGCTGGCCGCCGGTCTGCCGGAAAAGCCGTGGCTCAAGAGCTACCCGAAAAACGTGCCGGCCGAAATCGGTCCCCTGCCCTACAGCTCGATCGGCGATTTCCTGGTTGCCGCCTGCAAGCAATTTTCCGCGCAGCCGGCCTTCACCTGCATGGACAAGTCCATCAGCTACACCGATGTCGAGCGGCTGTCGGCGGCCTTCGGCGCCTACCTGCAATCGAAGGGCCTGCAGAAAGGCGCGCGCGTCGCACTGATGATGCCGAACGTGCTGCAATATCCGGTGGCGATGATGGCCGTGCTGCGCGCCGGTTATGTCGTGGTGAACATCAATCCGCTCTACACGCCGCGCGAGCTCGAACATCAGCTGAAGGATTCCGGTGCCCAAGCCATCGTCATCCTGGAGAACTTCGCCAACACCTTGCAGGCGGTGATCGCCAGGACCGCGGTCAAGCATGTGGTGGTCGCCGCGATGGGCGATATGCTCGGCGGCCTGAAGGGCACGATCGTCAATTTCGTCGTGCGCCGCGTGAAGAAGATGGTGCCGGCATGGTCGCTGCCCGGCCATGTCAAGTTCAATGCCGCCATGAAGGCCGGCGCCGGCATGGGCTTCAAGCCGGCCAAGGTGGCAGCCGACGATGTCGCCTTCCTGCAATATACGGGCGGCACCACGGGCGTGTCGAAAGGTGCCACGCTGCTGCACAGAAACGTGCTCGCCAATGTCGCGCAGAACGCGCAGTGGATGGAGGATGCCTATACGATCAAGCCGAAACCGGCGCACCCCAACTTCGTCTGCGCGCTGCCGCTCTATCATATCTTCGCGCTGACGGTGAACGCGCTGATGGGCATGCAGCAAGGCGCCCGCAATGTGCTCATTCCCAACCCGCGCGACATTCCCGGCTTCGTCAAGGAACTGCAGAAATATCCGGTGCACATCTTTCCCGGCCTCAACACGCTGTTCAACGCGCTGCTCAACAATGAGGACTTCCGCAAGCTCGACTTCAAGCCGCTGGTGCTGACGCTTGGCGGCGGCATGGCGGTGCAGAAGGGCGTCGCCGAACGCTGGAAGGCGCTGACCGGCTGTTCGGTCACCGAAGGTTACGGCCTCTCGGAAACCTCGCCGGTGGCCACCGCCAACAAGTTCACCGCCGGCGACTTCACCGGTACCATCGGCCTGCCGCTGCCCTCGACGGAGATCGCCATCCGCGACGACGACGGCAACAATTTGCCGCTCGGCGAGGTCGGCGAGGTCTGCATCCGGGGACCGCAAGTGATGGCGGGATACTGGAACCGGCCGGATGAGACCGCCAAGGTGATGACCAAGGACGGCTACTTCAAATCCGGCGACATGGGCTTCATGGACGAACGCGGCTACACCAAGATCGTCGACCGCAAGAAGGACATGATCCTGGTCTCGGGCTTCAACGTCTATCCGAACGAGCTCGAGGAAGTCGTGGCGATGCATCCGGGCGTGCTCGAAGTGGCGGCGATCGGCGTGCCGGACGAGCATTCGGGCGAGGTGCCGAAACTGTTCGTGGTCAAGAAGGATCCGGCGCTGACCGCCGAGGCACTGACCGCCTTTTGCCGCGAGAACCTGACCGGCTACAAGCGGCCCAGATACATCGAATTCCGCACCGAGCTGCCGAAGACACCGGTCGGCAAGATCCTGCGGCGAGCGCTGCGCGAATGATTGCAGCCGACGGCCCGCAGGCCGTGGACGCGCCTTGCCGTCCTGATCCGACGGAGTTCATCAGGGCGAACATGCGCCTCGCCCCGGTGCCGTCGCTCCCCGAGATCCGCCTCTATACGCCGCATCCGGCCAGTGGCCTGAGGCGGCTTGTCGATCCGCACCAAAGCGCCGACGTCGATGACGAGACGGACGATGATGGACCTGAGCCGCAGCCGCCCTACTGGGCCTATGTCTGGGCTGGCGGCGCGGTGCTTGCGCGCCACATTCTGGATCACCCGCGAACGGTGGCCGGTCGCCGCGTGCTCGACCTCGGTGCCGGCTCCGGCCTTGTTGGCATTGCCGCGGCCATGGCTGGCGCGCGCGAAGTCATCGCCGCCGAGACCGATCGCAACGGCCTTGCCGCTATCACTCTCAACGCGGCGGCCAATGGCGTCGCCATCACCGTGATCGCAGACGATATCACCAGGGGTTCGCCACCCACGGTCGACCTCGTGCTTGCCGGCGATGTCTTCTACAGCCAAGGCGTCGCCGACCGCGTCATGCCTTTTTTCGAACGCTGCCTGAATGCCGGCGTCGAGATCCTGGTCGGCGACCCCGGCCGCGCCTATCTGCCACGATCAAGGCTGCGCTTGCTCGCCGAATACAAGGTGCCGGATTTCGGCCAGGCGAAAAACAGCGCGCTGGAGGCGAGCGGTGTCTTTCACTTCGAGGGCTGAAGATCACTAGCGTTGAAATCAAAACCCAATCATTCTCAATGACCGGGTTCGACCGTTGCGGTTATCGAACCTACAATTTAGACGCTATGGTCGCGCCAACCAACAGGATGGCAGCGACCAGCCAAAGGGCCAGCATCGCCTTCCATTCTTTCTTTCGATTTTGAAAGAAAAAATTCATATACCGTCCCTGTCTGTCCATAATTGGGAGGTCTTTCACCACAACATACCAAACCAGGATTATAAACAATGATCCCAGTATAAATGCCCCAATTCCAAGGATATTGGTGAGAAAACCCTTCGACCCTAGTAGCTCAGTCATTCATCGTGATCCGATCATGTATGGTGCAGAGTGATCCGTCTTAGGACCTACTGCATTGACATATCGTCCTTCGGTAGAACATCGGTTAACGTCCGCTTTCCACCATCTAGACCATTGGCGGTAAAGCCCAAGCTAATTTGAGTTTCGCCCCGCTTGGCCCTCAGATCGTCTCCTTGACCCGCGCCGACAAAAAATCCGGCAGGTCGGCAACGGAGTCCAGGACAATGTCGGCAATCCCGGCCAGAGATTCGCGGGTGCCGGTGCCGGAGAGCACGCCAACCGCCAGCCCGCAGCCGCCGGCACGCGCCATTTCGAGGTCGTGCCTGTTGTCGCCGACCATGGCGATCTCCGCCGGCCTGAGGCCGGTGAGATCGCTGAAGGCCAGGATGGTGTCGGGCGCCGGCTTCGGATTGGCCACCGCGTCGTAGCCATAGGCAGCGTCGAACAATTGGGCGACGCCGAGCGTGACCAGCGTCTTTTCCGCGCCGCTGGTCGAGTCATTTGTGGCGACGCCAAGCCGGTAGGATTTCTTGTGCAGTGCCGTCAGCGTGTCGACGATGCCCGGCAGCGCCACGGCCATCGCCGAGCCCTGCACCGAGGTGATCTCGTTGAAGCGGGCAACGGCAAGCATCTGGTCCTCGTTGGACAGGCGCGGAAACCACAATTCGACGACGTCGAGATTGGTGCCGGACGCAAAGATCGAGTCAGGCTTGAAGCGTTTGTTGGCGAAATCGAAGCCGGCGGCGGCCAGCAGCCTGTCGGCTTTCCAGCGGTCGCCCTCTGACGCATCCATGGCCATGAAGTCGGCAACGCCGAGCCAGGTGGCGTTGAAGTCGACAAGCGTTCCGTCCTTGTCGAACAATATTCCCTTGATGTCTGCCAAACTTTTCACTCCGAGCCACGCAAATGGTGGATGAATCCCACAAGGCCAGCGGTCGATGCGTCCCGCTTCGCGGCACTTTCCTTGCCTTCCACGACAGGCAAAAGGCCGGTGGCCAGTTCCTTGCCGAGTTCGACGCCCCACTGGTCGAAGGAGTTGATGTTGAACAGCGTGCCCTCGACGAACACGCGATGCTCGTAAAGCGCGATCAGCCGGCCGAAGGTGCGCGGGTCGAGTTTGCGGTAGAGGATGGTCAGCGAGGGCCGGTTGCCGGAGAAGACGCGATGCGGGGCTATCTTGTCGACCTCGGCCGGCTTCATGCCCTTGGCCAGCATCTGGGCTCGCGCCTCCTCCAGCGTGCGGCCCTTCATCAGCGCTTCCGACTGCGCCAGGCAGTTGGCAAGCAGCAGATCATGCTGATGCTTGAGATCGGGCTCATGGCCGACGGCCGCGGCAAGGAATTCGACCGGGATGAAATCGGTACCCTGGTGCAGCAGTTGGAAGAAGGCATGCTGGCCGTTGGTGCCCGGCTCGCCCCAGACCAGCGGTCCGGTCGGCGTCGTCACCTGAGTGCCTTCGAGGGTGACACTCTTGCCGTTCGATTCCATGTCGAGCTGCTGCAGGTAGGCAGGCAGCCTGGACAGGCGCTGGTCGTAGGGGATGACGGCGCGCGCCGGGTAACCGCAGATGACGCGATGCCACCAGCCGACCAGCCCCAGCAGCGCCGGCAGGTTCTCCTGTACCGGCGCGGTGCGGAAATGCTCGTCCATCTCGTGCGCGCCATCAAGGAAGGCGCGAAAATTCCGCGGCCCGACAGCGATCATCACCGGCAGGCCGATCGCGCCCCAGAGCGAATAGCGGCCGCCGACCCAGTCCCAGAAGCCGAAGACGCGATCGGGCGCAATGCCGAACCTGGCCACCAGGTCGAGGGCGGTGGAGACGGCGGCGAAATGCTTGCCGACCGCTTCCTTGCCGAGCGCCTTCTGCACCCAGTCGCGCGCCGTCTGCGCATTGGTCATCGTCTCGACGGTGGTGAAGGTCTTGGAGGCGATGATGAAAAGCGTGGTTTCGGCGGACAGGCCCTTCAGCGTGTCGTGGATATGGGCGCCGTCGATGTTGGAGACGTAATGCGCGCGCGGCCCATCATGATAGGGCGCCAGCGCCAGCGTGGCCATGGCCGGGCCGAGATCGGAGCCGCCGATGCCGATGTTGACGATGTCGGTGATCTTCTTGCCGGTGGCGCCGGCCGCCTTGCCCGAGCGCACGGCATCGGCAAAGGCGCCCATGGCGTCGAGCACGGCGATGACGTCCGCTTTGACGTCCTGGCCATCGACGGTGACGCCCTTGCCGGTCAGGTTGCGCAGCGCCGTGTGCAGCACGGCACGGTCCTCGGTGAGGTTGATCTTCTTGCCGGCGAACATCGCGGCGCGGCGGCCTTCGAGATCGGCCGCCTTGGCGAGCTCCTCCAGCAGATCCATGGTGGTCGCGTCGACGGCGCATTTCGACCAGTCGAGCAGAAGGTCGCCGTCCGTGGCGGAGAATGTCACGAACCGCTTGGGATCGGCGGCGAAGGCCTGGCGCATGCTGGCGGGTGCGGCGGCGCGATGATCGCGCAACGCGGCGAGCTGTTTTTGAAAGGACGATTGATCCACTGCCAAACTCCGAGACCTAGAGCCATCATTACGGACCGGATGTTTCCGGCGCGTGTCGTCGCGACAATCTATCGGGTCGAACTCCGCCCGTTTCAATGTGCAGCGATGACGCAGACGCCACGCAGCGACGACGCATGGAGTCATCGCCGGGATGACATGCCACGTCACCCTGGGATGCCGCAGTGCAGCATCAAAACGGCGTGAAGGATCACTGGCATAAATCCCAACGATCAGAAAAATTGATTGGCGCAACCCCTTGTGCCACGGTTACGTTCGGCTGGTCCAGCCAAGCGAAAAAGGCTGGCCATCGAGGAAATCTCCCATGCCACAGCGAAACGACACGGCGATATGGTCCGGCCTGTTCCGGATTTCGGCTGAATCCGGCCAGACCCTGCAGGCGCAGATCCGCCAGGCCATCGTAGCCGCCATTCTCGACCGCCAGATCGCCGCTTCGATGCCGCTTCCTTCGTGCCGGATACTGGCCGAAAAACTCGGCGTGGCGCGCGGAACCGTGGTGCTGGCGTTCCAGCAGCTCGTCGACCAGGGTTTCCTGGTGGCGCGCGAGCGGCGTGGCCATTTCGTCAATCCCGATGTGCTGGCGACGCCGGCCAAGCCGCACCAGAAGGCGCCCGACCAGGCCAACGAGATCGACTGGAAGGCACGCCGCAAGATCGCCGCCAGTGATATGCCGCCGCCGGCCAAGCACGAGAACTGGATCAAGTCGTCCTACCCCTTCGTCTACGGCCAGTTCGACCCGGCGCTGTTCCCAACCGCCGAATGGCGCGAGTGCAACCGCATGGCGCTTGCCGTGCTCGAGATCCGCAACTGGGCGTCCGACATGGTCGACCGCGACGATCCGCTGCTGATCGAGCAGATCCAGGCGCGGCTCCTGCCCCGGCGCGGCATCTTCGCCAATCCGGACGAGATCATCGTCACGCTGGGCGCGCAGAACGCGCTCTACATGCTGGCGACGCTGCTGATGTCCAAGGGCTCGAAGGTGGCGATGGAAGACCCCGGCTATCCCGACGCCCGCTCGATCTTCCGCCTTGCAGGCGCCGAGATACAGCCGGTTCCGGTCGACCAGTCCGGCATCGTAACCGCTTCTATTCCCAATGATTCCGGCTTCGTCTTCGTTACGCCCAGCCATCATTGCCCGACCATGGTGCCGCTGTCGGCGGAACGGCGGCAGGACCTTCTGGCGCAGGCCAACCGTCACAACCAGATCATCATCGAGGACGGCTATGACAGCCAGCTTCTCGACGAGGCACCGCAGCAGGCGCTGAAGAGCCTCGATCGTTCCGGCCGTGTCGTCTATGTCGGCTCGATGTCGAAGACGCTGGCTCCTGGCCTGCGGCTTGGCTACATCGTCGCGTCCGCCGGCCTGATCTCCGAGCTCAGGGCGCTGCGCCGCTTCATGCTGCGTCATCCGCCGGCCAACAACCAGCGCGCCGTCGCACTGTTCCTGTCGCTCGGCCACCACGAGGCGCTAGTGCGGCGGCTGTCTTCAGCCTTCGACGAGCGGCGCAAGCGGCTGGTCCATGCGATTTCCGCTTTCCTGCCGGAATGGCGCTCGACCGATTCGGCCGGCGGCACCTCGCTGTGGCTCGAAGGGCCGCGCGGCACCGATTCGCGCGGGCTGGCCGAGGCGGCAGCCTCGCGCAGCGTCATCATCGAGCCGGGCGACCGTTTCTTCGATCGCACTGAAAAGCCTTCGCGTTTCATGCGGTTGGGCATCTCGTCGATCGCACTGCAGCACATCGAGCCAGGCATCCGCGAACTGGCCACCGCCGCCGGACGCAGGCCCGCGGCAGCCTGATCCATCGTCCATATCTCGTGACCGGAGCCGCTCTCAGCGGCCCCGGTTACTTTAGTCCTGGCACATGCAACTGGGCCAGCTGGCTCATAGGATGGGCCAGTGCCGGCAGCATAGTCGGCGTCAGGGGAAGAAGCAGGCCGATGGTGGACCAACCGCCACGAGTTTCCTGCCGACGAAGTGGAGTGCTTCCATGCCAGTGGCTGTCGAACAGCAGGACACGCCGGCCAGTCGTCATCCACAGCGCTCCGGTCTTCGCGAAACAGGACATGCCATGCGATCAGCTCCTCTGACGGAGGATACCGGGCCACAGCACAAGACCATCGAGGGCGGCAGCTATGGGCCGCTGCGCGGGGACGACTGCGAGCGCATCCATGAGGGCGTGCTGACGCTCCTGGAGACGGTGGGCTTCGCCAATGCCATCCCCTCCTGCATAAAGGTGCTGACCAAGGCGGGGGCGGTCCATGGCGACGATGGCCGTGTGCGCTTTCCGCGCGCGCTCGTGCTCGACACCATCAAGCGGGCGGCACGACATTTCACACTTCATGGCCAGGACGCCAGGCACGACATGGTGGTCCAGGGCAAGCGCGTGCACTACGGCACGGCAGGTATCGCCGTGCACCTGGTGGATCTGGAGAAGCGCGAGTACCGCGAATCCAAGCTGCAGGACATTTATGATGCCGCCCGCATCGTCGATGGGCTGGACAACATCCATTTCTTCCAGCGACCAATGGTGGCGCGTGACATCGCCGACCCGCTCGATATGGATTTCAACACGCTCTATGCCTGTGTGATGGGGACATCGAAGCACGTAGGAACATCGTTCACCGTGCGTGAGAACGTGAAGCCGGCGCTCGAAATGCTCTATGCCATTGCCGGCGGCGAGGAGAATTTCCGCGCCCGGCCATTTGTTTCCAACTCCAACTCGTTCGTCGTGCCGCCGATGAAGTTCGCCGAGGATGCCTGCGGCGTGCTCGAGGCCTGCGTTGAAGGCGGCATCCCGATCCTGCTGCTCTCGACCGGCCAGTCCGGCACGACGGCGCCCGCGGCGATGGCCGGCGCCGTCGTGCAAGCGGTGGCCGAAGTGCTGGCCGGCCTGGTCTATGTCAACGCGCTCAAGCCGGGCCATCCGGCGATCTTCGGCGCCTGGCCATTCATGTCGGACCTGCGCACCGGCGCCATGGCCGGCGGGTCGGCCGAGCAGTCGGTGGCAACGGCGGCCTGCGCTCAGATGGCGCAATTCTACGACCTGCCCGGCGGCTCGGCCGCCGGCATGACGGATTCGAAACTGCCCGACATTCAGTCCGGCTACGAAAAAGGCATCACCAATGTGATGGCCAGCCTCTCCGGCCTCAACCTTGTCTACGAGGCGGCCGGCATGCATGCCTCGCTGCTCGGCTTCTGCCTGGAGAGCCTGATCATCGACAACGACATGCTCGGTCATTGCCTGGGCTGTGCACGTGGCATCGAAGTGACTGACGAAGCGCTGTCGATCGACAGCATCGCCGAGGTCTGCCTCAAGGGTCCGGGCCACTACCTCGACAACGAACAAACGCTCAAGCAGACGCAGACCGAGCATTTCTACCCCGCCTTCGGCGATCGTTCATCGCCGAAGGAATGGAACGAGAAAGGTAGGCCTGATATATTGCTGCGTGCGATCACCGAGAAGAAACGCATTCTTGCCGAACGATTTCCGCGCCACGTGCCAAAACAGGTCGACGACAGATTGCGTGCCCGCTTCGGCAGCCTGATCCACCTGCCGCGCATGCACATGGGCGGCTGACCGGAGACGAGTTCGTGCAGCCATACAGCCATCACTCAGAGCCAATTCCGGACGGAAAACCGCTTCGCACTTTTCCTGGAATTGCTCCAGGACCAACCATCGGGCAGAACGACAAATGAGTGTGCATCCTATCCAGCAAGCCCACACCGACGGCGACGCGATCGATCGGCTGGTGGCATCTCATCGGCCAGGCCACGGCTTGGTCCGTGCCTTCTATCATGACCCGGCGATCTTCGAGCGGGACATGGAACGTGTCTTTCGCCGCCACTGGCATTGCCTGGCGCATGCCAGCGTCATTGCGAATCCCGGCGATTTCGAGCTGTTCAAGCTGGGTGACGAGGCGGTCATCCTGACGCGCGGTATGGATGGCGCCGTGCATGCCATGCTCAATGTCTGCCGCCACCGCGGCGCTGAGGTCTGCACCAAGGCGAAGGGCAACGCGAAGATGTTTGTGTGCCCCTACCACGCATGGGCCTATTCCAATGACGGATCCTTGCGTGCCGCACGCCTGATGCCGAAGGATTTCGACCGCTCGGCGCACGGGCTGAAGAAGCTTCATGTCCGCGTCGCCTCCGGGCTGGTCTTCATTTCCTTCGCCGAGACGCCGCTCGATTTCGATCCGATCGAACAGTCGCTGCGCACGAGCTGCGGCCAGTATGGCTGGGGCGACGCCAAGGTGGCGTATCGCCAGTCCTATCCGCTCGACGCCAACTGGAAGCTCGCCGTCGAGAACTATGTCGAATGCTACCATTGCGGGCCGGCGCATCCGGAATATTCGCAGACGCATGCGCTGGAAAAGCCGGCCGAGATGATCGAGCAGCTCAATGCCGCGATGGAGCAACGCACCTGCGCGCTCGGCGTCGAGATCGGCAGCGCCAACCGCTGGCAGAATTCGGCCGCCGGACAGGAGGCGATCCACACCTTCCGCTACGCGCTCTATGATGGCGTTTCGAGCGGCAGCCAGGACGGCTCGCCGGTGGCCCCGCTGATGGGCCGCTTCACCGACTATGACGGTGGCGTCACCTCCATCCACCTCGCCGGCACGACCTTCCTCGTCTGCTATCCCGACCACGGCATGATCTACCGCTTCATCCCGAAAACGGCCGGGACCTGCGAGATGGAACTGATCTGGCTGGTGCGCGGCGACGCGGTCGAAGGCCAGGACTACGATCTGGAGAAGCTGACCTGGCTGTGGAAGGTCACCACCGAAGAGGACAAGAAGATCATCGAGCACACCGCGCGTGGCGTGCGCTCGCACTATTTCGTGCCCGGCCCGATCGCGCCGATGGAATACAACGAGCTGCGTTACATCGGCTGGTATCTCGAGGAGATCAGCCGGGCTTGATGGGCTCGGCTGCCGCGGGAGAATCAGGCAGATCTTGCCTCTCGCGTCATTCCGCGCTGAGCCCGTATCGGTCGACGACTTCGGCGTTGATGAGCTTGGCATGCAGCGTCATCAGCACGATCTGCGCGTCGAAGCTGTCGCCGGCCTCAAGTGCCGCCTCGATGCGGCGCTCGGCATCCAGCGTCCGCTCCTGGCCATTGGCTCGCTCGAAGGTTTCGGGACCCGCTATGCAATAGCTGCACAATTGTGCCACCGACGCATAGGTACCCGGCGGCGGCTCGTCGGGCCAGTGATCCTTCATCAGATTGACGATGGTGAGTTTTACCCCTTCCGGCACAAGGGCGGGATGAAGGTCCGCACCACGCAACGCGGCGTCGAGCTGCCTGAGGTCACCCGAGCGGCCGAACATTCCAAGGAAACCTAGGGAAGAGCGCCGTCCTGCCATAATGGTCCAATCCGTTCCCAACCAATTAGGTGGTTCACCGGCGGAATACAAAGGCGGCGGCATCCAAAGCTTCAAGTCTTTGCAGGCATCAGCCACTTGCCGCCAACAGCAAGACCCCGGCAAGGGCGGATCCGGCAAGCGTCGGCAACATGCCGATTTTCAACCTCAGGACGGCGATCATCGTGGCACAGGAGAGCAGCGCTGCGCGCCAGTCGATCGACGAAAACACCGGCACATTCATGCCGAGGCCCATCGCGTGCACCTCGCGGAAAATAACGTGCAGGGCAAACCAGAGAGCCAGATTCATGATGACGCCGACAACAGCGGCGGTAATCGCACCCAGTGCGGCCGACAATGCCTTGTTGCCGCGCAAGGCCTCGATGTAAGGCGCGCCGAGAAATATCCAGAAGAAGCAGGGGGTGAACGTCACCCACAGGGTGAGCAACGCCCCCAGAGATCCGGCAAGCAATGGGTCCGGCGACCCGGCGTGGCGGAATGCGGCGATGAAGCCGACAAACTGCAGCACCAGGATGAGCGGACCTGGCGTCGTTTCGGCAAGGCCGAGACCATCGACCATTTCGCCAGGCGCCAGCCAGCCGAAGGACTGGACGGCTGCCTGCGCGACATAGGCAAGCACTGCGTAGGCGCCACCGAAGGTGACGACAGCCATCAGACTGAAGAACCGCCCTATCTCGGTCCACACGCTTGCGGAGCCGGTGAACCACCAGATCAAAAGGACGGGTCCGAGCCAGATCGGCAGCCAGATCGCGACGGTGCTCGGTGCGTGCCATCTGGTCGGTCTGACATGGGCCAGCTCACCGCGTTCGAACATCAGGTCGACCGCTCCCTTGACGTCGGGAACATCGCCCTTGCCATTTGCGGAGCCGGAAAACAGGCCAGGTGCAAAGCGGTCTCCCAGCCACCCGGTCAGGCCGGCGAGCAGGACGATGAGCGGGAACGGCACATTCAGCGCATAGATGGCGACGAACGCCGCCACCGCGATCGACACCATGACTGGGTTTTTCAGAGCGCGCCGTCCGATCCGGATCACCGCCTCGACGACGATGGCAAGCACCGCCGCCTTGACCCCGAAAAACAGCGCCGCGACGAGCGGCATGTCGCCATAGAGCACGTAGAGACTGCTCAAGGCGAGCATGACCAGCGCGCCCGGCACGACGAACAGGGCGCCGGCGACAAGGCCACCGACCGTCCTGTGCAGCAGCCAACCGATATAGATGGCGAGTTGCTGGGCTTCCGGGCCAGGCAGCAGCATGCAGTAGTTCAGCGCATGCAAGAAACGCTGCTCGCCGATCCAGCGCCGCTCCTCGACCAGTTCCTTGTGCATCAAGGCGATCTGCCCGGCCGGCCCGCCGAAGCTGAGCAGCCCGATTTTCGCCCAGACCTTTACGGCCTCGGTGAAGGTCGGCGCAGCGGGTACCGGAGCGTTTTCCGCTGTATCCGCCGGGACGAGAGCGCTCATGTCGGTTTACCCGCAGCCGGCCAATTGTGCGTTTCTTCGGTGGCGTCGCGGCACCAACGGAAGAACGCGTCATAGAGCAGCATGCCTGCTTCCAGTTGTTCCAGATCGTCGCGGAACATACGCGACAGACCAAGCGAGGCCGCCAGAAAGCCGGCCGCCTGGGGCACCAGGTCGAGGCTTGCGGTGTCGGCCGCGCGCACGATCAACGCCAGGCGATCGAGCGCTTCGGATTCCAGCCCGAACTCCTCGATCATCGTGTCGAAGGTGCAGCGTTCGCCGCGATGGCTCCAGAACACATTGTCGATGTCGAACGGCACGGCCTGAAAGCGGTCGGCAACAGCCAATACTTCAGCGGGTTCGACAAACAGGAACACCGCGTCGGGGTCGACGAAACGCCGGATCAGCCACGGACAAGCGATGCGGTCGACCTTCGGGCGTGATCGCGTCACCCAGACGGTGGCGCCCTTTTCATTGCGTGGCGGCATCTTGGCGGTGCGGACCAAAAGCCCCCCAGCATCGCGCCAGGCTTCAAAGCCGCCTTCAAGGGATTCGGCGGAAATCCCCTCATGACGCAGCCATGCGGCCACGCCTTGCGAGAGCTTTTGCCCCTTCTGGCAGACGACGGCCACGGACTTGCCGGCGAACGCGGCCGCCCAGGTCGAAACGGTTTTGAAATCGCGCCGGCACGAGGCCGGCAACAGGCGCGGATCGGCGTCGAAATCATCATCGATGCGGACATCGATGATGACAGGTGCGCCCGGCAGACCAATCAGGCGGGACAGTTGCGATATAGTGATAGCGGTTGTTGACGGCATGGCGTCCACCTCCTGAAAAGAGAAGCTTGGACGCGAACGTTGGGCTGACGCCTCACGGGGTCGTCGCGATGCACCCCTTGCCATCATGGTGGAATTGTTGGGTGCGCTTGTCAAGGATGACGCCTTGTCCACCTGCTACTGCATGCGCCGCGCTGAACGAAAAACGACAGGCGGCCTAGTTCGTCAGGTCGCCTGCCGTCGCTCCACATCTATGATTGTCGGCAGGAATAATTGATGACTGCCCTAGGGAATAATTGATGATTATCTCTTGGAATAATAGATGACTATTCCTTGGAATAATCAATGATTGTCCCTGGGGACTCCGCTGGTGTGCGCTACATCCTGGTATTTCACCGCCGGTTCCAGCACCATTCCCTCTGAAAACTGCGCGACCATGCCGCGCTGGATCTCCTGCCAAGGCGTCTGATGCTTCGGGTAGTGAAAGCCGCCATTGTTTTGCAGTTCGGCGCGGCGGCGGGTGATCTCGTCGTCGCTGACGAGGATGTCGGCCGTGCCCTTGCGCAGGTCGATACGAACACGGTCGCCGGTCTTGAGCAGCGCCAAGCCACCACCGATGGCGGCTTCGGGCGAGGCATTGAGGATCGACGGCGAACCCGACGTGCCCGACTGGCGGCCGTCACCGATGCAGGCAAGCGCGTGGATGCCCTTCTTGATGAGGTAGGCCGGCGGCTGCATGTTGACGACCTCGGCGCCGCCGGGATAGCCGACCGGGCCGGCGCCGCGCATGAACAGGATGGTGTGTTCGTCGATGCCTTGCGCCGGGTCGTCGATGCGGGCGTGGTAATCCTCCGGCCCGTCGAAAACCATGGCGTTGCCTTCGAAAGCCTCGGGATCCTTGGGGTTGGACAAATAGCGCTCGCGGAATTCGGGCGAGATGCCACTGGTCTTCATGATCGCCGAATCGAACAGATTGCCCCTGAGGTTGATGAAACCGGCATTGGCCTTCAGCGGCTTGGCGACAGAGCGGATGACGTCGGGGTTTTCGTTGGCGACGCCCTCGCTATTCGCACCGATCGACTTGCCGTTGACGGTTCGCGCGCCGGGATGCGGCAACAGCCCGCCCTTCATCAGTTCGGCAATGACCGCCGGCACGCCACCGGCATGATGGTAGTCCTCGCCGAGGTATTCGCCCGTCGGTTGCAAATTGACCAGCAGCGGCACATTGAGGCCGACCGTCTGCCAGTCGTCATTGTCGAGCTTGACTCCAAGGTGGCGGGCAATGGCATTGAGATGGATCGGTGCATTGGTCGAGCCGCCAATGGCCGAATTGACGACGATGGCATTCTCGAAAGCCTCCCTCGTCATGATGTCGGACGGCTTCAGATCCTCATGCACCATCTCGACGATGCGTTTTCCGGTCTCGTAGGAAATCTGGCCGCGCTCGCGGTAAGGCGCGGGAATGGCGGCCGAGCCCGGCAATTGCATGCCGAGCGCCTCGGCCAGCGAGTTCATCGTCGTGGCGGTGCCCATGGTGTTGCAATAGCCGGTGGACGGCGCCGACGAAGCAACGATGTCCATGAACTCGTCATAGCCGATCTCGCCGGCCGAAAGCCGCTGGCGCGATTCCCAGACGATAGTGCCCGAGCCGGTGCGCTTGCCCTTGTGCCAGCCATTGAGCATCGGGCCGACCGACAGCGCGATCGCCGGAATGTTGACCGTGGCCGCCGCCATCAGCAAGGCTGGCGTCGTCTTGTCGCAACCGATGGTCAGCACGACACCATCGAGCGGATAGCCGTAGAGCACCTCGACCAGGCTGAGATAGGCAAGGTTGCGGTCGAGCGCCGCTGTCGGGCGCTTGCCCGTCTCCTGGATCGGATGGCAAGGGAATTCAAACGGAATGCCGCCCATCGAGACGATGCCTTCGCGCACGCGCTTCGCAAGTTCGATATGGTGGCGGTTGCACGGCGACAGATCCGAACCGGTCTGGGCGATGCCGATCAGCGGCTTGCCGGACATCAGTTCGGCGCGCGTCAGGCCGTAATTCAGGTAGCGCTCGAGGTAGAGCGCCGTCATGCCCGGATTGTCGGGATTGTCGAACCACTCCTGCGAGCGAAATTTTTTCTTCTGGGTGGGGGCGCCTGCCATCATGGTCTCCGTATTTGTAAGACAAATCGATATGGCAACGCGCGGGAGCAGGCAAGAGGGCGTGCGGTCGCAACCGGACTTTGGTGTGATAGACAGGCACCAAGCCGTGCGTTACGGCTTCAAACAGTCTTGTCCTGGAGGGTTTCATGGCTTTGGTGATCGAAGGCGAGGAACGCATTGCCGCACCGCTGCAAAAAGTGTGGGAAGCGCTGAACGATCCCGAGGTCTTGAAGGCGACGATTCCCGGCTGCCAGAGCCTGGAGATGAAGTCGCCGACCGAAATGGCGGCGACGGTGGTGGTGAAGATCGGGCCGATCAAGGCGACGTTCAACGGCGGGGTCACGCTGAAGAACCTGAAGCCGCCGCATTCCTACACCATCCAAGGCGAAGGCAAGGGCGGCATAGCCGGCTTCGCCAAGGGCGGCGCCGACGTGACGCTGACCGAAGATGGGCCGGATGCCACGGTGCTGAAATATGCGGCCAAGGCCGATGTCGGCGGCAAGATCGCCCAGCTCGGCAGCCGGCTGATCGAATCGACCTCAAAGAAACTGGCCGGACAGTTTTTTTCGAGTTTTGGCGAGAAGGTGGGCGGCTGAGGATTTCCCTCCCCCTTGAGGGGCAGGGCTATCGCATATGGAATTCCATGGAATTCCTGAGATGTCTGCGCGGCACGGACCCCCACCCCTAACCCCTCCCCACAAGGTGGAGGGAGACTTCCGTTGGCGCCGACCTCGGCGAATCGCCTGTCTTTTCGGCGTCAAAGAAGACTTAAAGGCACGCGGCAGCGTTCCCTCCCCCTTGGGGGGAGGGTTAGGGTGGGGGTCCTTCTTCGCAAGAATCCATATGCAATAGCCCTGCCCTCAAGGAGGAGGGATATCCGCGCTACTCGAACACGATACTCGGCACGGCGGCAGCAGCCGCACCACGCTCTTCATTGACCCGGTCCCAGACCTTCGAAGCGATGTCGCGGTAGATTTTTGCTTCGGGGCCGTCGGGCTTCGAGACGACCACGGGCGTGCCGGCATCCGAGCTTTCGCGAATGCCCATTTCGAGCGGCACCTCACCGAGGAAGGTGACGCCGAGACGCTCGGCTTCGCGGCGCGCGCCGCCATGACCGAAAATATCGTAGCGTTTGCCGGTGTCCGGGGCGACGAAATAGCTCATGTTCTCGACGATGCCGAGCAACGGCACGTCGACCTTCTTGAACATGTTGAGGCCTTTTCGCGCATCGATCAGGGCCAGATCCTGCGGCGTCGAAACGATGACGGCGCCAGCCAGCGGCACTTGCTGGGCCATCGTCAGCTGCGCGTCGCCGGTGCCGGGCGGCATGTCGACGACGAGCACGTCGAGCCGGCCCCATTCGACCTCGCGCAGCATCTGCGTCAGCGCCGACATCACCATCGGGCCACGCCAGATCATCGGCGTTTCCTCATCGACGAGGAAGCCCATCGACATCACCTTCAGGCCGTAATTCTCCATCGGCTTCAGGATCTTACCGTCGACGGTCTGCGGCCGGCCGTGGATGTTCAACAACCTGGGCATGGACGGGCCGTAGATGTCGGCATCGAGCACGCCGACGCGCAAACCGTTGGCGGCGAGGCCAAGCGCGATGTTGACGGCGGTGGTCGATTTGCCGACGCCGCCTTTGCCGGAGGCGACCGCGATGATCGCCTCGATGCCGGGCACGCCGCGCTTTCCCGAGCTGTGTGAGGCCGGCGCGTGCGGAGCGGCACGCGCCGCGGCAGCGGGCGGAGCCGGCGGCGCGGGCCTGGGGCGCGAGGGAACCGGCGCCTCCATGCCGCCGCCCTTTTTCTCCGCCGTCAGCGCGACGACGGCGCCGGCGACGCCGGGAATCGCCTTGACGACACGCTCGGCGGCGGCACGCAGCGGCTCCATCTCCTGGGCGCGGGCGGCGGGAACGGTAATCGAGAAGAAAACCTTGCCGTCGGCGATGAAAATCTCCGAAACCATACCGAGGTCGACGATGTTGCCGGTGAAGTCAGGTCCATTGACCGTCTTCAGCCGCTCGGTGACGATTTCCTTGGTGACGGACATGGCAGTTTTTCCTTACGCAGCTTGCGCCTGAGATAGTGCAGTTTCCGAACAGAACCAAGCCGTGCGGCAACAAGCTGCCCGGGCGTGCCCGTAAAAACGACAAAGCCTGCTGGATTTGCCCGATCAAACGCATTGCGGGAAAACGCAGCCAAGTGTCCGGTCATTCCAGCAAGCTGACGGTCGCCAATCAACCGGTGCGACCTATCTGCATGACCATGATGAGCACGACAACCAGGGAAGGAGATCATCATGCTCGCAAACTGCAACGCAACAGCCAATCTCGCGGTGAAGGATCTCGCGAAAGCCAAGGCTTTCTATGAGGGGACGCTTGGCCTGAAGCAGGTGCACGATGAGGGCGGCGAACTGATCGTGTACAAAAGCGGCGACACAGCTATCAACGTTTACCATTCCCAATTTGCCGGAACCAACAAGGCGACAGCGGTGACCTGGACGGTTGGCGACGAGATCGGCAATGTCGTCAAGGAGCTGAAGTCGAAGGGCGTCGCCTTCGAGCACTATCAGATGCCGGGCTTGACGCTGGAGGGCGATCTCCACGTCGGTTACGGAATGAAGGTCGCCTGGTTCAAGGATCCGGACGGCAACATTCTGAACCTTGTGGACAGGTAGATTTCTTACGTCACCTCGCCAGGCCAACCGCGAGGTAGGTGAGCGCCGAAATCAAAGCGGTGGCCGGCAAGGTGACGATCCAGGCAATGACGATGTTGCCGGCAATGCCCCAGCGCACGGCCGAGATGCGGCGGGCGGCGCCGACGCCGATGATGGCGCCGGTGATGGTGTGCGTGGTCGACACGGGAACACCGAGCCAGGTGGCGGCAAACAGGGTGACCGCCCCGCCGGTCTCGGCGCAGAAACCCTGCATCGGGTTCAGCCGGGTGATCTTCGAGCCCATTGTGTGGACGATGCGCCAGCCGCCTAACAATGTGCCTAGCGCCAGCGCCGACTGACAGGTGAGGACGACCCAGAGCGGCACATAGAAAGTCCCGCCGAGCATGCCTTGCGAATAGAGCAGCACGGCGATGATGCCCATGGTTTTCTGGGCGTCGTTGCCGCCGTGCCCGAGCGAATAGAGCGAGGCGGAAAAGAACTGCATGACGCGAAACGTGCTGTCTACCGCAAACGGCGTCTGGCGCACGAAAAGCCAGGAAACGGCGAGGATCAGGACAAGCGCCAGGACAAAACCGGTTGCCGGCGAGACGACGATCGCGGCGACCGTCTTGCCGAGCCCCGTCCAGACGATGGCGCCCACGCCTGCCTTTGCGACACCGGCGCCGACCAGTCCGCCGATCAGCGCATGCGAGCTGCTCGACGGGATGCCGGCGATCCAGGTGACGATGTTCCAGACGATGGCGCCGACAAGGGCTGCAAAGATCACCGCCGGGGTGACGATGCTGACGTCGACGATACCCTTGCCCACTGTCTCGGCGACGTGGAGGCCGAAGAACATGAAGGCGATGAAATTGAAGAATGCCGCCCATAGCACCGCATATTGCGGCCTGAGCACCCGGGTCGAGACGATGGTGGCGATGGAGTTGGCGGCATCGTGCAGACCGTTGAGAAAGTCGAAGAACAGCGCGACGGCGACGAGGCCGGCGAGAACGGGAAAGGCGATGGTGGCTTCCATCACCTATACATTCTCGATGACAATGCCGCTGATCTCGTTGGCGACGTCCTCGAAGCGGTCGACCACCTTTTCCAGCTGGCCATAGATCTCGCTGCCGATCAGGTAGGCCATCGGATCGCCGCGGCCATGTTTCCTGAAGAGATCCTTCAACCCTTGCTCGTGCAGATCGTCGGCCCGGCTTTCGACGCGCATGACCTCTTCGGCGATGGCATTGAGGCGCACCGTATGCGCTCCGACCTTGCTGAGCAGCGGGATCGCTTCGGCGACCAGCTTGGCGGCGGCGACGATGACGCCGCCCATTTCCTGCATCAGCGGGTCGAATTCCTTCTTTTCGAATAGCTTCACCGTCTTGACCGTCTTGTGCATCATGTCGATGGCATCATCCATCGACTGGATCAGGTCCTTGATGTCGCCGCGATCGAAAGGCGTGATGAAGGAGCGCCGCACCGCCAGCAGGACTTCCGCGGTGATGTGGTCGGCCTCGTCTTCGAGATCGATGATCTTCTGGCACCAGCGGTCGATATCCTTGCCCTGGAGAAGCTGCTCCAGCGCCTCGGCGCCGCCGACCACGGTGCGGGAATGTCGTTCGAACAGGTCGAAGAAGCGATCTTCGCGCGGCAGCAGCTTGCGGAACCAGCCCAGCATGGTCGATCTCCCAGTTTCATCCACATAGCGCCGCATTCAGTCGCGGGAAACAGGTAGCCGGCTTAAAGATGTGGATGCAGGCCAATTGTGCATCGCGCTTGCGGTGAAGCGCGGGCAGCGGCGATGGATGATTTGGTGCAAGCTATTGCGACGACCCGGGTTGCCGGATCATGTTTGTTGCGCACAACTGATAGGGACGTGGCTTTGCACCAACCCACGCTTCATAGGTTCGACAGCTTGTAGCGTCGAGCACGAGACCATAGCGGGTAACGATCTCAGCCGATCGCTGAATGGTCCCGAGATCGGCTTCAGCCAAACTCATACCGCCTGGCGGCAACGCCACCAGCCGACAACTTCCCGTGTTCGAGGCGTCGCCCACCCGCAAGTGCTTGCTTACGCGTTGCAGCAGCGCTGACAGCTTGCGGCAGGGCCACCCCGACACAGACAACGTCAAGGGCGCAAGGATGTCGTTCATCCGCGCTACACGCACTGCCCCCTCGTCAGTGTGGGCTGGCATCACGGCCCACGCCTTGCCACCTGACCGCTCGACGATTTCACGGACACGCGCTCCGTATGCTGGTCCTTCCGGAAAGTTCGTCCCGAGGCCAACGGCCGCCATAGCCGGCGGAAAGAAGGGGGCCATCCAGCCGTTTGGCTCCTCCTGCGCAATGAACAATATTGTCCCCGATACCGGGAGGTCTGGTACCACCACGCGAAACGCGTGGGTGTCCCACGCTTGGTGGCCCCATGAGCGGGTATCAACCACTGCGTAGGTCGCGACCAGAGCGAGCGTTACAGCAGCGACCCGTTTCGCCATGTCGCCGCTGAGGAGCTTGTGCACCACGATCCAAACGACCAGTGGCGCAAGCATTTCCATTGAGACGGCATAACGGTAGATGCTAAAAATCGCCATCCAGATCACGAAGGCCAAGCTCACGAACAACACGACCAGGCGTTCAGGAACCGACAGCATCAGGCTGGATTTGCGGATGGCGGCGGCACCGACCCACAAAACCACCAGAAGCCACAAAACCGGCCAGACAAATGGTCGTATTGCCAGTTCACCGACACGGGTGGCGTCGGTGACCATTGCAAAGGGGAACAGCAGCGCTTCCCAAATGCTTTTCGGCAGCCATCGCGTGTCCGCAATCGCGATTGGCGCAGCCAGTGGCGAACCAAGCCAGGCATTGAATTGCGGGAATAGTGGATTTCCAAAGACCCGTAGCAATGTCGCGAACCAATAGCCGGCTGTCGTCGCAATCCCCCCGAGCACGCCCAAGCCAAACGCGAAGGCAAGGACTGGTCGCCGCAGCCATGGTGCCGGAAGGGCCAAGAGGGCCAAGCACAGGGCGACGGCAAATACCGCGTTGGTGAGTTTCAGTCCAACGCCGGCCCCCATCAGCAGTCCCCCCACTGCTACTGATATGACACCCCGCCAACCGGCCTCCACAACATGTCGCAACTGCCAGGTTATGAGCGCAAGAGCGCACAGCACAAACACCGCGGTCGTGTTGTCGCCCATGCTATTGCCCAATTCCGACAGGAATGCCGGCCCCATGCAGCCGGCCAGCGAAAGCAGGATTGAGGTGGCATCGTCAGGTTTGCCGGAGCTGCCAAGCACAACACGAACAATGCAAAGCAGCAGCACAAAATTGAGACCGTGGAAGGCACCCATGACAAAGCCTGCCACCATCGCTGGCGCGTGCGTCACCATCGCGTAGTATGGTAGATCGAGCAGGGGATTGAAGTAGCTCTGGAACTGCGCCGCGGCTAAGTCCAAGCCGATCCGCCCGCCCAGCAGCGCGTAAGGGTTGTAGAAGTGATAGTTGAGCAAATCCCAGTTGCTGTCTTGCCCCAGCAGCAGCGCGATCATCCCACCCAGGAGGGGCGCGAGCCACATCGCACGCGTCGCCGCACGAGGGTGGCTGAGCGCGCGGTTTAAACCGCCGATCCACGACCGAAATAACCCTCGACGTGCGGTTTGCGAGCGATCCCGGAACACCCAGGATCGAGCCGACAGAAAATTCAAGACTGTTCCAATACCGGTGCCCGCAACCAAGCCTAATATCGGCGGCCACTTTGCCATGACGAAAGCGCCATAGACTGCGTAGTTGGCGGTACCGCCAAACGTCATTGCCGCGAGGTAACGCAGGCCCTCACGCCACAAAGGCTCGCCGGGCTGTACCGCAAAAGTCTTGCGGCGGTTAAGTTGCCAAGTCACAAATACCGCGGTCAGGAACGAAAATGCCCGGCTGGCGAAGGGGCCGAGGCCAAAGGCAAGCAGCAGGTATAGTACACTGGCATCCGCGGCAAAGCCAACAACGCCAACGACGGCGAACCAGCCGATCTGCTTATGGATCATGGAACCGGCGACCGCAGTGCGCCAATTCCGGGGAT
The DNA here is from genome assembly GCF_964254115.1 of Mesorhizobium sp. LjRoot246. NCBI lineage: Bacteria > Pseudomonadati > Pseudomonadota > Alphaproteobacteria > Hyphomicrobiales > Phyllobacteriaceae > Mesorhizobium > Mesorhizobium sp. LjRoot246. The sequence continues at coordinate 145,031 of NZ_CAXUSN020000001.1, forward strand.
CCTCAGATAGGCTATCGTCTTGACCTCGGTTCGACCCCGCGTGACGGTATCGAGAACAAGCCCGCATGCGAATAGGATGCCGCCCAACAGAACAAGCGCAACGCAAAGCAGCGCTGTAGGCTGCCGGGGCACCAGTCCCGTCTCGGCGTATGTTTCCAATAGCGGGACGGCCAGGACGATCGCCAACAATGTTGTCGCGACAGCACCCAGTGAAAAGAAAATAAGCGGCTTTTCCGCCTTAAACAGTCTCACTATCGTTGTCAGGATGCGAATTCCATCACGATACGTCCGAAGCTTGCTTTGTGAACCCGCCGGGCGAGCACCATAGGCCGTGACCATCTCCGCCACCGGCATGCGCAGCTCGAGAGCGTGGACCGTCAATTCTGTTTCGATCTCAAAGCCCGTGGAATGAGCCGGAAAAGATTTTACATATCTGCGTGAAAACACCCGATAGCCTGACAGCATATCGGAAAACGTTCTGCCGAACAGTACCGCCACACAGCGGGTTAGCATCCGGTTGCCGAAACGGTGGCCGAAGCGATAGGCTTCGCCGCCCTCGGGCCGTCCACCGGTCCGAATACCGACCACCATGTCGAGCCGTTCCGAAAGCAAGCGATCGATCATGCGCGGAGCATCGGCAATGCTGTACGTGGCATCGCCGTCCGTCATTACATAAACATCGGCTTCGATGTCGGCGAACATGCGCCGTACCACGTTGCCTTTGCCCGGCATGGGCACGGTCAGGACCTGAGCACCCGCTGCGGCTGCAATTCGCCCAGTGTCGTCGGATGAGTTGTTGTCAAATACAAAAATGTTTGCTGCCGGCAAATGAAGGCGAAAGTCCGCAATCACCTGCGCGATTGTGGCCGCCTCGTTGTAGCAGGGCAGGATAACCGCAATGCGGGGCGCAAATAAATCACTCATAGGCATTGGCGACGACAAGCTCTATTCTTCTGGTAATTTGTGACACAATTGCTGGGGCAATCCGTAGCATGGACAATGTCATGGAATCCGAACCAAAAGGCAGGAAGTTCCCCGATGTATAGCGAGAATTCACGGTTTCGCAACTTCGAGGATCGTGTCCCCAGGGCTCCGAAACTCAGATTAACCAAAGACCTGACGACAGCCAGTTCGGCGGTGTCGGCAGCTTTTTTGCCGGGCAGCTTTTCACGATAGGAATTTTTTCTTGACTCCGTGACGTCAGCTATGGTACCTTTTTACCTATGGTGCTTATTTGCGCCAGTGACCCGCCGCACAGGCGGGTTTTTCATTTGATGCTTCGTCAGCCGACGCGCCGGCGAAGGCTCGGCTTCGGAGGTGCCAATTTCCATGCCCGGAACCTTGCGCCAGGCAGCGCCCGTCGACACGCCAACCTTCAGTTCCATCAGTCGTCCCACGGCAAAGCCGATCATTTCGCAGAATATCGATGTTGGGGCTCTTCTCCACGAGATTGCGCAGGTGCATCATGTCACGATCGGACTCTTACCGGAAAGCACCGATGACCCGCTCGCTACAGCGCCGTCGAGAGTGCGCTCGCGGGCGGCTTGCCTGCCGCCGAACTACATCACGTCCGGGACACGAACATCCCAATAACAACGACAATCATTCGCATCGAATAGCAGTAGGCCGCCTTCTTTCATGATCGACAAGCTGGAATTCTTCATCGCGCTGGCCAGGGAAGAGCATTTCGGCCGGGCAGCGGAGGTGTGCGGGGTCACCCAGCCGACGCTGTCGGCCGGCATCAAGCAGTTGGAAGGCCAACTCGGCGTGATGCTGGTAAATCGCGGCTCGCGCTTCCAGGGGCTGACGCCGGAGGGAAAACAGGTGCTGGTGTGGGCGCGCCGCATCGTCGGCGATACCAGGACCATGCGCGAGGAAATGCGGGCGGCACGCCACGGACTTTCCGGCCGCATCCGCATCGCCGCCATTCCGACCGCTTTGGCCATGGTGGCGCGGCTGACGACGCCTTTCCGCGAGAAACATCCGGGCGTCACGTTCTCGGTGCTATCGCGGACTTCGATCGAGGTGCTGTCGCTGCTCGGCAATTTCGAAATCGATGCCGGCATCACCTATCTCGACAACGAACCGCTGGGACGTGTGACCAGCGTGCCGCTCTATGACGAGCGCTACCAACTGATCACCGCCGTGGGAACCCCCTATTCCGACCGCGACAAAGTGACATGGGCGGAAATCAGCAGCTTGCCGCTTTGCCTGCTGACGCCGGACATGCAGAACCGCCGCATCATCGACCAGCATCTGGCCGAAGCCGGCGTGCAGGTGCGGCCGACGCTGGAATCCAACTCGATGATCGTGCTGTTTTCGCATATCCGCACCGGCAAATGGTCGTCGATCATGCCGCTCAACCTTGCGGAAACATTCGGCTTTTCGGAACCGATCCGGGCCATTCCGATCATCGAGCCGGACGCCAGCCACACGGTCGGGCTGGTGGCGGCGCCGCGCGAACCGCACACGCCGCTGGTTTCGGCGCTGCTGGACGAGGCGATGGCGCTGGCGGACGATTTCCACGCCAACCGTTCCGCTAGACAGGATTAGTCAAACGGGACGATAGAAATTTTCTATCGTGCAACGAAACCGCTTTATTGATTTCAGAGGTTTTCTCTGGTTTCTTAAGCACTTAGCGATAAAGCGGCACACGCATGTCGTTGTTCCAAAACAGTTTGATGCTTTTGGTCGATATGCATGGGTCGCTATGATTATGATAGGGAGGGCGCTGCATGACAATGCAGCCTGCAAGTACCGAGATCACATCGCGCACGGCCGCGATCATCCAGGAGCTGAAAGGCCTCGAAGGCCCGTTGCTGCCGATCCTTCATGGCATCCAGGAAGAGTTCGGCCATGTGCCCAAGGATGCGCTGCCGGTCATCGCCGAGGCGCTGAACATTTCCAGGGCCGAGGTACACGGCGTCGTCAGTTTCTATCACGATTACCGCAGCCAACCGGCAGGCCGGCATGTGCTGAAGCTCTGCCAGGCGGAATCCTGCCAGTCGATGGGTTCGGACGCCATCGCCGCCAAGCTGAAGCAGTTGCTGGGCATCGGCCTTCATGAGACGACCCGCGACGGTTCGGTGACGCTGGAGCCGGTCTATTGTCTGGGCCTGTGCGCCTGTTCGCCCGCAGCAATGCTCGATGGCCAGGTGATCGGGCGGCTCGATGACGAGAAGCTCGACGAGATCGTTGCCGAGGTGCGCTCATGATCCCGCGTATCTACATTCCCGGCGATTCCGGCGCACTGGCGCTGGGCGCCGAAAAGGTCGCCAAGGCAATCGCAAGCGAATTGGCCGAGCGCGGCATCGAGGCCAAGATCGTGCGCAACGGTTCGCGCGGCGCCTATTTCCTCGAACCAATGGTCGAAGTTGCGACAGCCAATGGCCGCGTCGCCTATGGGCCGGTCAAACCGTCCGACGTCAAAAGCCTGTTCGACGGCGGCTTCCTCACCGGCGGCCATCACAAGCGCTGGCTGGGCGCGCCGGACAAAATCCCCTTCCTGGCCAAGCAGACGCGGCTGACTTTCGCGCGCTGCGGCGTCACGGACCCGCTCTCGCTGGACTCCTACAAGAAGTATGGCGGGTTGAATGGACTGACGAACGCGCTGGGACTGACGCCTGCCGCCATTGTCGCCCAGGTGACCGAATCGGGACTGCGCGGGCGCGGTGGCGCGGGCTTCCCGACCGGCATCAAGTGGAAGACGGTGCTCGATACCGCAGGCGACCGCAAATACATCGTCTGCAACGCCGACGAGGGCGATTCAGGCACCTTCGCCGACCGCATGATCATGGAGGGCGATCCCTTCGTGCTGATCGAAGGCATGACGATCGCCGGTATAGCGACGGGCGCGACCAAGGGTTTTGTCTATGTCCGCTCGGAATATCCGCATGCGGTGGCGGTGATGAACAAGGCCGTCGAGATCGCCCGCAGGGCCGGCGTTCTTGGCGCCAGCGTGCTGGGTTCACCCCACGCTTTCGACATGGAGATCCGGGTCGGCGCAGGCGCCTATGTCTGCGGCGAGGAGACCGCGCTGCTCGATTCGCTCGAAGGCAAGCGCGGCATGGTGCGGGCGAAGCCGCCGCTGCCGGCGCATAAGGGGCTGTTCGGCAAGCCGACGGTGATCAACAACGTCATCTCGCTGGCCTCGGTGCCTGTGATCATGGACAAGGGTGCGGCCTTCTACAAGGATTTCGGCATGGGCCGCTCGCGCGGCACAATCCCGATCCAGATCGCCGGCAACGTCAAATATGCAGGGCTGTTCGAGGCCGCTTTCGGCATGACGCTGGGCGAGATCGTCGACGAGATCGGCGGCGGCACGGCTACCGGCCGGCCGGTGAAGGCAGTGCAGGTCGGCGGGCCGCTCGGCGCCTATTTCCCGCGCGGGCTGTTCGACACGCCTTTCGATTATGAAGCCTTCGCGGCCAAGGACGGGCTGATCGGCCATGCCGGCATCGTGGTGTTCGACGACACCGCCGACATGCTGAAACAGGCGCGCTTCGCCATGGAGTTCTGCGCCATCGAAAGCTGCGGCAAGTGCACGCCCTGCCGCATCGGTTCGACGCGTGGTGTCGAGACCATCGACAAACTCGCCGCGGGTATCGAGCCGGAAAAGAACCTCGCTCTGGTCACCGACCTCTGCAACACGATGAAATTCGGTTCGCTCTGCGCACTGGGCGGCTTCACGCCTTACCCTGTGATGAGTTCGATCACCCATTTCCCCGACGACTTCAAGCCCGCGCCCGTGCGTGTGGCTGCCGAATAGGAGCTGGCAGATGAACATCAAGGCCGACTTCCCATCCCTCGTCGAAGAGATCGACTACGGAACCCCGCAATCGAAGGCGCAGAAGCAGGTCACGCTGAACGTCGATGGCCGCAGCATCACCGTGCCGGAAGGCACCTCGATCATGCGTGCCGCGATGGAAGGCGGGGTCGAGATCCCGAAGCTTTGCGCCACCGACATGCTGGACTCCTTCGGTTCGTGCCGTGTCTGCCTTGTCGAGATCGAAGGACGCGGCGGCACGCCGGCCTCCTGCACGACACCTGTCGGCGAAGGCATGATCGTGCGTACGCAGACCGAGCGGCTCGACGCCATTCGCCGCGGCGTCATGGAACTCTACGTCTCCGACCATCCGACCGGCTGGAACGAAAAGGCAGGGACCGGCGCCAGCGAGTTCGATGCGGTGGCTAAGTCGATCGGCCTGACCGAGAACCGCTACGGCATCCAGGGCCGCAACCACGTCAAGCCGGAAGGTGGCGTGGCGCCCGGCCATGGCTCGCTGACGGTCGATTACATCGCCCGCGACGAGTCCAACCCCTATTTCACCTATGATGCCTCGCAATGCATCGTCTGCTCGCGCTGCGTGCGGGCCTGCGAGGAGGTGCAAGGCACTTTCGCGCTGACCATCGAGGGACGCGGTTTCGAATCCAGGGTTTCGGCAGGCATGCACGAGGCGTTCATCGATTCGGAATGCGTGTCCTGCGGCGCCTGCGTGCAGGCCTGCCCGACCGATGCGCTGCGCGAGAAGACGGTGCTGGCCAAGGGCCTGCCGGAACGCTCGGCCGTCACCACCTGCGCCTATTGCGGCGTCGGCTGCTCGTTCAAGGCCGAAGTGAAGGGCGACGAAGTCATCCGCATGATGCCCTACAAGGAGGGCAAGGCGAACCACGGCCATTCCTGCGTGAAGGGCCGTTTCGCCTATGGCTACGCCACCCATAAGGACCGCATCCTGTCGCCGATGATCCGCGAAAGGGTCAGCGATCCCTGGCGCGAGGTGAGTTGGGAAGAGGCGATCGCCCATACGGCGAAGGAATTCCGCCGTATCCAGTATCAATACGGACGCACCGCGATCGGCGGCATCACCTCGTCGCGCTGCACCAATGAGGAAACCTACCTCGTCCAGAAAATGGTGCGGCAGGGTTTTCGCAACAACAATGTCGATACCTGCGCGCGCGTCTGCCACTCGCCGACGGGCTATGGGCTCGGCCAGACCTATGGCACCTCGGCCGGCACGCAGGATTTCGATTCCGTCGACTACACCGACGTCGCCGTCATTATCGGTGCCAATCCGGCTACCGCCCATCCGGTGTTCGCCTCGCGGCTGAAGAAGCGGCTGCGCCAGGGCGCAAAGCTGATCGTGCTCGATCCGCGCCAAACCGAGATGGTCAAGTCGGCACATGTTGAAGCGGATTATCACCTGCCGCTGAAGCCCGGCACCAATGTTGCCGTGCTGACGGCGCTGGCGCATGTGATCGTCACCGAAGGCCTGTTCGACGAAGCCTTCATCCGCGAACGCTGCGACTGGACCGAGTTCCAGGATTGGGCATCGTTCGTCGCCTTGCCGGAAAACAGCCCCGAAACCGTCGGCAAATTGTCCGGCGTCGATCCCGAGCTGATCCGGGGTGCCGCGCGTCTCTACGCCACCGGCGGCAACGGCGCGATCTACTACGGTCTGGGCGTGACGGAACACAGCCAGGGTTCGACCACGGTGATGGCGATCGCCAATCTCGCCATGGCGACTGGCAATATCGGCCGGCCCGGCGTCGGCGTGAACCCGCTGCGTGGCCAGAACAACGTGCAGGGCTCGTGCGACATGGGCTCCTTCCCGCATGAACTGCCGGGATATCGCCACATCTCCGGCGAAGCCGTGCGCGACATCTATGAGAGCCTGTGGGGCGTGAAGCTGGACGACGAACCCGGCTTGCGCATTCCCAACATGCTGGATGCCGCCGTCGACGGCAGCTTCAAGGGCATCTACATCCAGGGCGAGGACATTCTGCAGTCCGATCCAGACACCAAGCATGTCGCCGCCGGCCTTGCCGCGATGGAATGCGTCGTCGTGCACGACCTCTTCCTCAACGAGACGGCGAACTACGCGCATGTCTTCCTGCCGGGCTCGACCTTCCTGGAGAAGGACGGCACCTTCACCAACGCAGAGCGCCGCATCAACATGGTGCGCAAGGTTCTTGAGCCGAAAGCGCGCTATGCCGATTGGGAGGCGACGCAGGAGCTTGCCCGCGCCATCGGGCTGGACTGGAACTATCAGCATCCCTCGCAGATCATGGACGAGATCGCGATGACGACGCCGAGCTTTGCCGGCGTCTCCTTCGGATTGCTCGACCGTGTCGGATCCGTGCAATGGCCCTGCAACGAGAAGGCGCCGCTCGGCACCCCGATCATGCATATCGACGGGTTCGTGCGCGGCAAGGGCAAGTTCATCCGCACCGAATATGTGGCGACGGACGAAAGGACGGGACCGCGCTTCCCGCTGCTGCTCACCACCGGCCGCATCCTGTCTCAGTACAATGTCGGCGCGCAGACCAGGCGCACCGACAACAGCATGTGGCACTCGGAGGACCGGCTGGAGATCCATCCGCACGATGCCGAGAACCGGGGCTTGCACGACGGCGACTGGGTGCGGCTGACCAGCCGCTCGGGCGAAACGACGCTGCGCGCTATGATCACCGACCGGGTGTCGCCAGGCGTGGTCTACACGACGTTCCATCATCCCGACACGCAGGCCAATGTCATCACCACCGACTTCTCCGACTGGGCGACCAATTGTCCGGAATACAAGGTGACGGCGGTGCAGGTCGGCGCCTCCAACGGGCCGTCTGAATGGCAGCGCGACTACGACGAGCAGGCCAAGCAGAGCCGTCGCATCGCGAAGTTGGAAGCGGCGGAGTAGTCTTTGGTGTTGTGCCGAGGCGCCCCCCTCTGGCCTGCCGGCCATCTCCCCCTCAAGGGGGGAGATCAGATGCTGGTTCGGCTTTCGCCAATCACCAACGTCGCGAGGTGGGCGATATCGTCGGAACTGCCAATCTCCCCCCTTGAGGGGGAGATGTCCGGCAGGACAGAGGGGGGCGCCGCGTGACTCGCAAACGCCCTGCCATCACTCAAATCTCCCGCCTCGCCCACCGCGCCAATGGTACGACCTCGGCCAACCGCATGGTGCCGGAAGAGACGCCGGTGGCGTTCTCTTTTGCCGGCACCACGCACGCCGTGATGATGGCGAGCCCGGCCGACTTCGAGGACTTCGCGCTTGGATTCTCGCTCACCGAAGGCATCATCGCCTCGCCTGAGGAGATCGAAACCATCGAGGTCGAGGATCATGGCGCCGGCATCGACATCCAGATCCGGTTGAAGGACACCGCCAACACGCGCTTCGAAGCACGGCGTAGACGACTTGCCGGCCCGGTCGGCTGCGGGCTCTGCGGCATCGAATCGATCGAGGAAGCGATGCGCTCGGTCGATGCGGTTGGTGCGTCAAAGCTTACACTTGATGCCGACGACATCGTCCGTTCGGTCAAGCTTTTGTCGAAAGTGCAGCCGCTGCACACCGAGACCGGAGCCGTGCACGCCGCCGGTTTCTATATCCAGGGCAAGGGCATCGTCATGGCGCGCGAAGATGTCGGCCGTCACAATGCGCTCGACAAGCTGGCCGGCGCGCTGGCCAGAGCCGGCATCGATGGCGCATCCGGTGCCGTCGTGGTGACATCGCGGGTGTCGGTCGAGATGGTGCAGAAGACGGCGGCCATCGGCTCCGCTTGCATCATCGCCGTCTCGGCGCCGACCGCGCTGGCCATCCGCACGGCGCAAGAGGCTGGCATGACGCTGGTGGCGCTGGTTCGCGGCGACGATTTTGATATTTTCACCCACCCCGACCGGGTGGTTTGCGGAGTTGCCAAGCATGTCGCATGACGAAGAACACATCATGAGCACCAGCGAGAAGCTGGTGCGCATGGCAAACCAGATCGCCGATTTCTTCCATTCCAAGCCGCGCGAGGAAGGCATTGCCGGCGTCGCCGAGCATATCAATAAGTTTTGGGAGCCGCGGATGCGGCGGCAGTTCTTCGAGATGCTGGACGATGGCACCGGGAACTTCAACGAATTGGTGGTGGCCGCCTCCGCCAGGATCAGGCGACCGATCACGCCGGCTGAGGCCGACCGCAAACTCGGGCTCCAGCCCTCCCCTGCCGACGTCGCCGCCTCGCAGGAATAGCCGCCGGGCCGTACCGGCTTATATTCGCTATCGCTAAAGTTTAAGCTGCCGGATCGGCGCTGCTCTGCTATGGTCGACGACGAGAAATCGTCAGGCCGGGCGGAAAAACCTCGTGAGGCCGATCGAGACCCGATACGCCCGTAGAGGCGATGTGCGGATCGCCTTTCAGGTGGTCGGGCAGAGATCGTTCGATCTCGTCTTCGTGCCGGGCTTCATTTCCAACCTCGACCTGCACTGCCTCGCCGTCGCGCGCAGATCCCATGGCGATGGCCGCCGTCGTGCGCCACTGGTCGACGAGGCAGATCGTCGTGCAGGCCTGGACGAGTAGATCAACAGCCGGTGAATCAACCGCGGCTTGGGCCGCAAACCTGGAGGAGAAGACGATGTTCAGCGCCAGATGGCAGATCGACGCCAAGTTCGGGCACAAGCAGACCGTACTCGACCTGTTGAAGAAATGGGAACGCGAGATCGGCTCGCAGGTCGGCATCGACGAACTGCAATTCCAGATCATGACAGGTTCGATCGGCGCGCGTGAGGCGACGGTCGAGTCGCATCATCAGGTCGAAAGCCTGGCCCAGTTGGAGGCGATGTTTGCCAAGATCGGCAAGATCGACGCGCACGCCAAATGGGGCAAGGAGATGGAGCCCTATGTCGTGTCGGGCACCAGCCTGTGGAATATCTATCGCATTGTCGAGTAGCGGCGGCGCAGCGGTCTTACCTCTCCGCTTGTGGGAGAGGTCGGATTGCCCCGATTTGTCCTTCACAAATCGGTTGGCAATCCGGGTGAGGGGTAAGCTGGCGTCAAGCTGGAACACCCCTCATCCGGCTCGGCGCTACGCGCCGATCCACCTTCTCCCACAGGGGGAGAAGGGCCGGCGCACTATGCGCTAGCCATGCGCAATCATCACATGGCGCACGGCGGTGTAGTCTTCCAGCGCATAGAGCGACATGTCCTTGCCATAGCCGGACTGCTTGAGCCCGCCATGCGGCATCTCGTTGGTCAGCATGAAATGGGTGTTGATCCAGGTGCAGCCATATTGCAGGCGGGCGGCCGTCGCCATGGCGCGCGAAACGTCCTTGGTCCAAACGGATGACGCTAGGCCATAGTCGCTGTCATTGGCCCAGTTCACCGCCTCGTCGACTTCCGAAAAACGGGTGATGGAGACGACCGGCCCGAACACTTCGCGGCGCACGATCTCGTCTTCCTGCAGGGCGCCGGCAACGACGGTCGGCTGGTAGTAGAAACCGGAGCCCTCGCCCGGCTTGCCGCCGGTGGTGATCTCGATGTGTTTCAGTTCCGAGGCGCGCTCGACGAAGCTCGACACGCGGTCGCGCTGGCGGCGCGAAATCAGCGGGCCGATCTCGTTTTCGGTATCGTCGGCACGGTTGTACTTGATGGTCGAGACGGCGGACGACAGGTCAGCGACGAGCTTGTCGTAGATCTTCTTGCCGGCATAGATGCGGCAGGCGGCGGTGCAGTCCTGGCCGGCATTGTAATAGCCGAAGGCGCGCAGACCGCTGACCACGGCGCCGAGATCGGCGTCGTCGAAGACGATGACCGGCGCCTTGCCGCCGAGTTCGAGATGCGTGCGCTTGACCGACTTGGCGGCCGCCTGCAGCACCTTCTTGCCGGTGGCGACATCGCCGGTGATCGAGATCATGTTGACTTTGGGATGATTGATCAGCGTGTTGCCGACGCTGTCGCCGCGGCCGAGCACGACATTGACCACGCCCTCCGGCAGGATTTCGGCAAGGATTTTCGCCAGCTTCAGCGTCGTCAGCGGGGTCTGCTCCGACGGCTTGAAGACGACGGTGTTGCCGCCGGCGATGGCCGGCGCCAGCTTCCAGGCCATCATCATCAGCGGGTAGTTCCACGGTGCGATGGAAGCGACGATGCCGATGGCGTCGCGGCGGACCATCGAGGTGTGGCCGGGAATGTATTCGCCAGCGACGACGCCCGGCATCGAACGGACGGCGCCGGCGAAGAAGCGGTAGCAGTCGACGATGGCCGGGATCTCGTCATTGAGCACGGCGTTGATCGGCTTGCCGCAGTTGAGCGCCTCGAGCGTGGCGAACTCTTGTGCCGCGGCCTCGATGCGGTCGGCGATCTTCAGGAGATAGCCCGAGCGCTGCGCCGGCGTGGTGCGCGACCATAAGACGAACGCTTGTTCGGCGGCAGTGACAGCCGCCTCTATCTGCGCCTGGCTGGCCTCGGGCAGGTTGAGGATGGTCGCCCCGGTCTTTGGATTGAGGATCGGCTCCTCGGTTTCGGTGCCCTTCTCGAATTTCGAGCCGATCAGCATCTGGGTGTCCATTGGGTTCTCCCTTAACAGGAGCGAGTAGCGAGTAGCGAATAGCGAGTAGGGTTTGACTGTCGATCTTCCCTATTCGCTATTCGCTACTCCCTACTCGCTGTTTTTCATTTCCCGCTTCCAGCGATCTGGTCGCCGTCGCGGGTGAGGTAATAGGCGGCAAGGATGGGCAGCAGCGTCACCAGCACCACGACCATGGCGACGACATTGGTGACCGGGCGCTGGCGCGGACGGATCAGCTCTTCCAGCATCCAGATCGGCAGCGTCTGCTGCTGGCCGGCGGTGAAGGTGGTGACGATGACCTCGTCGAAGGACAGCGCGAAGGCCAGCATGCCGCCGGCAAGCAAAGCCGTGGCGATGTTGGGCAGCACGACATGGCGAAAGGTCTGAAAACCGTCGGCGCCGAGATCCATCGATGCCTCGATCATCGATCCGGAGGTGCGGCGAAAGCGGGCGACGGCATTGTTGTAGACGACAACGACGCAGAAGGTGGCGTGGCCGAGCACGATCGTCCAGAACGAGAACGGAATGTCGGCCAGCGAAAAGGCCGAGCGCAGCGCGATGCCGGTGATGATGCCGGGCAGCGCGATCGGCAGGATGACCAGCAGCGAGATGGTCTCGCGGCCGAAGAATTTTGTCCGCGACACCGCCGCCGAACAAAGTGTGCCGAGAACGAGCGCAATCGCGGTCGAGATGGCGGCAACCCTGACCGACAGCGACAGCGCCTGCCAGACGTCCGGCCGGTTCCAGGTAACGGCGAACCATTGCGTCGTCAGGCCGGGCGGCGGCCAGACAAAGCTCTTCTCCTCGGTGGTGAAGGCATAAACGAAGATCAGCAGGATCGGCAAATGCAGGAACAGCAGGCCGCAGGCGGCTGATATCTTCAGGCCGAGCGGAGCCGACTGGGAACCATCAGAGCGCATCGAAGGCCCCCATGCGCTTGGCGCCCCAGAGGTAGAAGCCCATGATGACGATCGGCACCACGGTGAAGGCGGCGGCGAGCGGGATGTTGCCGGCGGTGCCTTGCTGCGAATAGACGGCCTGGCCGATGAACAGCCGCGAGGTGCCGATGATCTGCGGGATGATGTAGTCGCCGAGCGTCAGCGAGAAGGTGAAGATCGAACCGGCGACGATGCCCGGCAGCGCCAGCGGGAACAGCACATTGCGGAAGGTCTGGCCGGGCGAAGCCCCCAAATCGGACGAGGCCTCGACGAGATTGCCGGGCACGCGCTCGAGTGCCGCCTGAACGGGGAGGATCATGAACGGCAGCCAGACATAGACGAAGACGATGAAGGTGCCGGTGAATGATACCGACAGCGAATTACCGCCGACGACCGGCAGCGACAGCCAGGCATCGAGCACCCACAGCAGATGCAGCTTGGCGAGCAGCCAGGTGAGGATGCCTTCCTTGGCCAAGATCAGCTTCCAGGCGTAGATCTTGACGAGATAGCTCGACCATAGCGGCAGCATGATGCCGAGATAGAACAGCGCCTTCCAGCGGCCGCGCGCATAGCGCGCCGCATAATAGGCGATCGGGAAGGCGATGACCGCCGAGGCCAGCGTGACCAGAGCCGCCATCGTCACCGTGCGCAGGATGATGTCGAGATTGGCGGCCTGCAACAGGTCGCCATAGGTCTTCAGCGTGAACTCGCGGTTGATAAGGCCGGAGAACTCGTCGATGGAGAAAAAACTCTGCGCCAGAAGCGCAAACAGCGAGCCGATATAGACGATGCCCAGCCACAGAACCGGCGGCAGCAGCATGAGCAACAGCAGGACCTTCGGCTTGCGCCAGAAAAGGTCCGACAGCGCACCGCGCAAGCCGCCGCTACCCGGCAGGATGGCGGGGGCGGGATTGGCGTTGAGGGCGGCTGATGTCATGGGATCGCTCTGTGTTGGCGGAGCAAATAGGGGAGGCTGCGTTCCGTGGCGCCCCCCTCTGTCCTGCCGGACATCTCCCCCTCCAGGGGGGAGATCGCCGGTTTCTCGGCCGCGCCAATTCTGCCGCGTTGGAGATTGGCGAAACCAGAAAGGACAGCCAATCTCCCCACTCGAGGGGGAGATGTCCGGCAGGACAGAGGGGGGTGCTTTGTGCAAACCTTACTCATGCCGGCTCGTCCATCAGATGCAGATGCTCGCGATTAAACGTAAGCACGACCGCCTCGCCTTCGCCAGGCAAGGCGGTGCCGGCCGGCACGATGGCGTGCAGCCGCAGCCCGTCGGCGTCGAGCGCCAGCTTGGTGGTAGCGCCGAGATAGTTGGTCGAGACGAGGCGAGCGGCAACGCCTTCGCCGCTGGCCGCGCGACCGACGCGGATGGACTCAGGACGGAGACTCCCCCAGCGATGCTGGCCGGAATAGCGCTGGACGAAATCCGGCGGCAGCACGTTTGAGGAGCCGACGAAGTCGGCGACGAAGCGGGTCTTCGGCCGCTGATAGATATCCTCGGGCGTACCGATCTGCATGATCTTGCCGTCGTTGAAGACGGCGACGCGATCAGCCATCGACAGCGCTTCGCCTTGATCGTGGGTGACGAAGACGAAGGTGATGCCGAGCGCCTTCTGCAGCGACTTCAGCTCCTCCTGCATGTTCTCGCGCAATTTGAGGTCGAGCGCGCCGAGCGGCTCGTCGAGCAACAGCACCTTGGGCTGGTTGACCAGCGCACGGGCGAGCGCGACGCGCTGGCGCTGGCCGCCGGAAAGCTGGCCGGGGTGGCGGGCGCCATAGCCGGGCAGCCGCACCAGCGCCAGCGCCTCTTCCGCCGCCTTGTGCCGCTGAGCCTTGCCGACGCCCTTGACCATCAGCCCATAGGCGACGTTGTCGAGCACGTTCAGATGCGGGAACAGCGCATAGTCCTGGAACACGGTGTTGACGTTGCGGCGATAGGGCGGAACGCCCTCGGCGCGTTCGCCGAAGATCGAGATCGAGCCCGATGTCGGCTGCTCGAAGCCGGCGATAAGGCGCAGGCAGGTCGTCTTGCCGGAACCGGACGGCCCGAGCATGGCGAAGAACTCGCCCGGCGCGATGTCAAGATCGACCGCGTCGACAGCGCGCACGCTGCCGAAATGGCGCGAGGCTTTCTGGAAGGAGACGGCGGAGGTCATGGGCTGTCAGTCCGTTGCCGGTTTGCTGTGTTGATATCGCGCGACGTCCTACCTCCTCCTTGTGGGGAGGTGCGGCGAAGCCGTGGGGTAGGGGTGCCTCGAAAAACGCCGAGCAGCCCCCACCCCGACGCTACGCGTCGACCCTCCTCACAAGGGGGAAGGTAAGGGAAATCACCGTCCGCCGATGACGCCGATATAGTCCGACACCCAGCGGTAGTAGGGCACGCACTGGTCGTTCTGGGTGGCGCATTTCGACACCGGCGTCTTCCAGAACTTGATCTTGTCGAAGTTCTCATAGCCGTTGGTCTTGCAGCCTTCGTCGGTCAGCAACTCGTTGCCCTTGCAGGCGGCGGGCACGACCGGCAGCGAACCGAACCATGCCGAGACATCGCCCTGCACCTTCGGCGACAGCGAATGTTCCATCCACATATAGGCGCAGTTGGGGTTGGCCGAGTCGGCTTCCATCATCGTGGTGTCGGCCCAACCGGTGGCGCCCTCCTCCGGAATGGTGGAAGCGACCGGCTTCTTGGCGGCGACCAGCGTGTTGACCTGATACGGCCACGAACCGGAAGCGACGACGCCTTCATTCTGGAAATCGTCGACCTGGATGGCGGCGTCATGCCAGTAGCGGCCAACCAGCGTGCGCTGGACGCGCAGCAATTCGAGCGCCGCCTTGTACTGGTCCTCGTTCAGTTCGTAGGGATCCTTGATGCCGAGTTCCGGCTTGTGGAACATCAGATAGTTGGCGGCGTCGGCAATGTGGATCGGTCCGTCATAGGCCTGGACGCGGCCCTTGTTGGACTTGTCGTCCGGCAGCTTCATTTCCTCGAAGACAACGTTCCAGCTCTTGGGAGCCTCCTTGAACACGTCTGTATTGTACATCAGGACGTTGGGACCCCACTGGTAGGGAACGCCGTAATGGGCGCCGCCAACGGTGAACCACGGTGCATCCTTGAGGCGCTCGTCGACCGTCTTCCAGCTCGGGATGAGATCGGTGTTGATCGGCTGCACGCGCTTGCCGGCGACGAGGCGCAGCGAGGCATCGCCTGAAGCGGTGACGAGGTCGAAGCCGCCCTCATTCATCAGCGAGACCATCTCGTCGGAGGTGTTGGCGGTCTTGACGTTGACCTTGCAGCCGGTCTCCTTCTCGAAGGAGGTCACCCAGTCATAGCCCTTGTCGGTTTCGCCGCGCTCGATGTAGCCCGGCCAGGCCACGATGTTGACCTGGCCTTCGCCCTTGCCCAGTTCCTTGACCTGGGCGACGGCCTGACCGGAGAAGGTCAGCGCGACCGTCAGTGCAGTGCATGACTTCAGGAATGAATTCATTGTCGATCTCCCATTTAGGCGCCTGACCCCCGAAAGCCGGTTTCGGCCTTCGCCGGGGTCACGCGCGGACTGAAAACTGTCAGTTCGTCCGTTGGGCTTGATGTCGCTCTGATGGCGGCTTTGGTCCCTGAACCGAAAAGTGCTTGGAAAATTCCGGTTTCGCAAATTCATTTATCAGAAGGGCGATATCGGTTTTTCCGATGGATCGACTATCGACTTCTCAAGGACGCTGACGGACCGTCCGCTGCGACTGGGCAAGGCCGATGAAATCGCGCGCCGCCTGCGGCAGGCCGGAGCCGCGCCGCCAGACCATGCCGACCTGCACCACCGGCAAGGAGCCGGAAATATCGCGCGACTCGATGCGGTCGCCTTCCAGTGACCAGGGTCGGTAGACGAGATCGGGCAGCAGCGCCACGCCGGCGCCGGTGGCGACCAGACTGCGCACGGCCTCCACGGAACGGGTGCGGAAGGCGACATGCGGCCTGGCGCCGATTGCCGTCAGCAGCTTGCCGGTGTTTTCCTCGATCTCGTCGACGGTCAGCATGATCAGCGTTTCGGAGGCAATGTCGCCAATGCTGATGATGTCGGCGCCGACGAGCGGATGGCCGAGCGGCAGCCACAGCCGGTAGGCCGAGACTTCGAGGATTTCCGACTGCAACGCGGTGCGATCGCGCAGATTGGAGGTGACCATGACGGCAATGTCGAGCTTGCCGCCGATCAAGAGATGTTCGAGGTAGTCGCCATTGTCCTCGATGGCCGAGACCTCGACGCCGGGATAGGCGCGGCGGTAACGGGCAAGCAGATCCGACAGCACATAGCCGGCGACCAGCGAGGTGACGCCGAGTTGCAGCCGGCCACCCACCACCGCCTGTTCGCCGGAGAAAGAGCGGCGTGCATCGGAAACGTCGGCAAGGATTTTCGTCGCATGGCGGAGGAACTGGTGGCCCTTATGGGTGATGTTCAACCCGCGCGGATGGCGTTCGAACAGTTCGACGCCGAGATCGCTTTCAAGTTCCTTGATCGCCTCGGTGACCGACGATTGCGAAATGGAGAGATTTTGCGCCGCGCCCGACACCGTGCCTTGCTCGGCCACGGCGATGAAGAACTGCAACTGGCGGATGGTGAAGGCCATAGCCGAACTAAACACCGGCGCGGAAGCGAAGGAAAGCCGGCCGCAGAGCTTATCCCATGACCGCAGAACCGGCGCTCAGCCGAACAGCAGCTTGATGCGCCGCCAGCATGCGGGGCCATAGCGCAGCGCAAGCATGAATGCAGCCTCCAGAGCCACGACGATGACAATGATGTGCAAACCCACCGTGAACGAGTCCCGGCCGCTGCCACGCATCAGATAGCCGGTGACCAGAAAGCCGGTGTTCCAGAGCGTGGCGCCGACCAGTGTCGCCGCGGCGAAAGGCAAGGCAGGAAGACAGAGCGCGCCGGCCGCAATCGGCAGGTAATTGCGCACCGTCGGGATGAACTGCGCCAGCAGCGACACCCGGACGTGATGGCGACGATAGGCCTGGCCGAGCTTGTGATAGGTCGCGTGGCGCAGGCAGACATATCTGCCGAAACGTTCGATCAGCCTGTCGGCACGATCAGGTCCAATCCGCCGGCCCACCGTATACCAGACAAGACAGCCGGAGGTGGCGGCAAGCGTCGTCACCAGGAGCAGGATCAGCAATGCCGTAGCATTCGGTACCGCGGTCATGCCGAGGAACAGCAGCAGCACGTGCGAGGGCGGGATTGGCAGGATCTTTTCGGTGAAGGCAAGGCAGAAGACGCCCAACAGACCGAAGCCGAGGATTGTCGCCAGCGGGCCTGTCACGCGAAACGCCATGATGAGGCCAACCCCGAACGGCGCCACGGTTCATCCCTTGAGAAAAAGCAAAGCATCATTTGCAGGCAACCTCATCCTGGATCCAAGGCTTCGATCGGGCGGCGCGGCACTTGCTGCTGTCAGCGTCGGACCCGAAATCTGTTGCATATGTCGGGTCCGACGCCTTGACGCCGGCATGCGAGGCGAATCGCGCACCGACTGGTTCTGTTTGCCGCGAATGGATTGCGTGGACATTACGCCTCGGCGAGGACGAAGCGTATTCGACATCCGCCACATATCGTACGGGTGGCACCTTCGCGGGCGCCTGCGCCCGGCCGCTCGTGTTTGGTTCAGAACCCGGCTTCCTCGCCGGCGATGCTGAGCCGTGCACCAGCCTGGGCAAGAGCGGCGGCGATGTCGTGCGGCGGCGAGCGGTCGGTGGCGAGTTCGGAGAAACTGTCGAAGCCGCAGACCTGGACCAGACCAAGGCGGCCGAACTTCGAGTGATCGGTGATGACGAGAGAACGCTGGCCGCGCGACAGCACCATGCGGGCAAACTCGGCCTCTTCCAGATCATAGTCCATGACACCCATCACCGCATCGATGGCGCCGGTGGAGATGATGGCGTGGCTGACCGAGAAGCGGCTGACGAAGTCGATGGCCGAGGCGCCGAAGGCAGCGCCGGAATCGCTGCGCAGCTCGCCGCCGGCCATATAGACTTTGTTGCCGTTGATGGTTGCCAGCGTGCGGGCGATATCCGACGAGTTGGTGACGACCGTCAGGCGCCGGTGGCCGAGCAGTTCACGGGCAAGGAACGAGGTCGTCGTGCCGGTGTCGAGCATGATCGATTCACCGTCGCGTATGGTGGCGGCGACCATGCGGGCAATGACGCGCTTGGCGTCGGCATTCTCACGCATGCGCCGTTCGAACGGCGCTTCGCCGATCATCGACGGCAGGCCGATCGCGCCATGCATCTTGAGGACGGAACCATCGCCGGTGAGCGGCTTGACGTCGCGGCGCACGGTCTCGAGCGACACGCCGAGCCGGTCGGCCAGACTGGCGATGGTGACGGTCCCCTCTTCCTGCACTAGCCGCAGGATCTCGCCGTGTCGTTTAGACTGGGCCATCTGGCTCCCCGGAGATAACGCTTTGACCGATTCTAAGGTAATTCACACGCTTTTAAAGGAATTACCCGTGTTTTCGGGCAAAATACCCAAAAAAAGTCACAGCTTTTTGTTGACAACCGGGCAACCCTGGCGTGAAATCCAAAGCGTGACAGGGTTGGAGCAGCCATTAGGAGCGCAGAGCCGCAACTCACTGACCAGGCAGTTTTGACCGTGTCTGGTGCAAGGAATTTTCAGATCCGCGGGGGCGGATGCCGGGGATCCAAAACCTGGCCAAGGGGCTCGTCGGTGCGGTGCGGGATACCGATCCTGGCATCCCGCACCGACGAGATTTTTTGCGTTCTCCCCGCTGTCATCGCGTTATTCATGGCGCCTTGTCGAAGTCCAGCAAACCAGGGATGATTCCATGACCGCCGAGGATCGCATCCGCGCCCTGCCCTGCTGGACCGGCGGCATCGAGATTGCGCCGCTGCCGGGTGGTCTCAGCAACGCCAACTATGTGGTCAAGGACGCCGCCGGAAGGCATGTCGTGCGCTTCGGCAAGGACTATCCGTTCCACCATGTCTTTCGCGAGCGCGAGGTGATGACCGCGCGGGCGGCGCATGCCGCCGGTTTTGCGCCAGCCGTCCTCCATGCCGAACCGGGCATCCTGGTGACGGAGTTCCTTGGCGCCAAGACCTATCTCGCCGAGGACGTGCGCGCCAATCTCGGCCGCGTCGCGGCCCTGATGCGCGCCTTCCATCGGGAGATGCCCAGTCACGTCTCCGGCGCCGGCTTCATGTTCTGGGTGTTCCATGTCATTCGCGACTATGCGCGCACGCTTGAAGAGGGCGGCAGCCGCAAGCGCAACGACTTGCCGCGCCTGCTGACGCTGGCCGACGAGCTGGAGCGCGCGCAGAAACTGCTGCCTATCGTCTTTGGCCACAATGATCTATTGCCGGCTAACATTCTCGACGACGGCAACAGGCTGTGGCTGATCGACTTCGAATATGCCGGCTTCAACACGGCGATGTTCGACCTTGCCGGCGTCGCCTCCAACGCCGGCATGAGCGACGAGGAATCCTTCGCCTTCCTGACCGCCTATTTCATGAAGGAGCCGGACGATGCGATCCGCCGCTCGCACGCGGCCATGCAATGCGCCTCGCTGCTGCGCGAGGCGATGTGGAGCATGGTGTCCGAACTCTATCTCGACGCGCCCGGCATCGACTACGTCGCCTACACCGAAGAAAACCTGACGCGGCTCGACGCTGCGCTGGAAAACTACCGGACAAAATACGGGATACAGAAATCATGACATTGCCTAGCCAGGCCGCCATCGTCGTCATCGGCGGCGGCATCATCGGCTGTTCGACGGCCTATCATCTGGCACGCGACCACAAGGCCGATGTCGTTCTGCTCGAACAAGGCAAGCTGACCTCGGGCTCGACCTGGCATGCCGCCGGCCTTGTCGGCCAGCTGCGCTCGTCGGCTTCGATCACCCGCGTGCTGAAATACTCCGTCGACCTCTACAAGGGGCTGGAGGCCGAGACCGGCCTTGCCACCGGCTGGAAGATGACCGGCTGCCTCAGGCTCGCCACCAATGCCGACCGCTGGACAGAGTACAAAAGGCTGGCGACGACGGCGAAAAGCTTCGGCATGGACATGCAGTTGCTGTCGCCGGCGGAGGTCAAGGCGATGTGGCCGCTGCTGGAGACCGGCGACCTCGTCGGCGCCTCCTGGCTGCCGACCGACGGCCAGGCGAGCCCCTCCGACATCACGCAGTCATTGGCCAAGGGCGCGCGCATGCATGGCGCCAGACTGTTCGAGGATGTGCGCGTCACCGGCTTCGAGATGAAGGACGGCCGCATCACGGCGGTGAAGACCAGCAAGGGCGACATCGCTTGCGACAAGGTGGTCAACTGCGCCGGGCAGTGGGCGCGGCAGGTCGGGGCCATGGCCGGTATCAATGTGCCGCTGCAGCCGGTGAAGCACCAGTACATCATCACAGAGAAGGTCGACGGGCTGGCGACCGACGCGCCGACCATCCGCGACCCGGACCGGCGCACCTATTTCAAGGAAGAGGTCGGCGGGTTGGTGATGGGCGGCTACGAACCGAACCCACAGGCCTGGACGACCCATCTTCCCGGGGGCGATGTGCCTGACGACTGGGAGTTCCGGCTGTTCGACGACGACTACGACCATTTCGAGCAGCACATGATGCAGGCGATAGCACGCGTGCCGGCGCTCGAAACCGTCGGCGTCAAGCAGATGATCAACGGGCCGGAGAGCTTTACGCCGGACGGCAATTTCATCCTCGGCACGGCGCCCGAATGCGCCAACATGTTCGTCGGCGCCGGCTTCAACGCCTTCGGTATCGCCTCGGGCGGCGGCGCCGGCTGGGTGCTGGCGCAGTGGGTGGTCGACGGCGAAGCGCCGCTCGACCTGTGGGTGGTCGACATCAGGCGCTTTTCCAATTTGCATAGCGACCGGCAATGGGTCTGCGACCGCACGCTGGAGGCCTACGGCAAGCACTATACGATCGGCTTTCCGCACGAAGAGTATGCCAGCGGGCGGCCTCGCATCGTCTCGCCGCTCTACGAGAGGCTGAAACAGCAGCGCGCCGTGTTCGGCTCGAAGCTCGGCTGGGAGCGGCCGAACTGGTTCGCGCCCGAGGGGGTCGAACCACGGGACATCTATTCGATGGGGCGGCAGAACTGGTTCGCGGCGGTCGGCGACGAACACCGGCATGTGCGCGAGCATGTCGGCATCTTCGATCAATCGTCTTTCGCCAAATACGAGCTGACCGGGCCGGATGCGCTGAAGGCGCTGGACTGGATCTGCGCCAACGACGTCAGCAAGGCGGTCGGCCGGCTGACCTACACCCAGCTTCTCAACACGCGCGGCGGCATCGAGGCGGATCTCACCGTGGCGCGGCTGGGTGAGGAGAAGTTCTACATCGTTACCGGCACCGGCTTCCGCACACATGATTTTTCATGGATCAGCGACCATGTCGGCGAAGGACTCGATACCAGGCTTGTCGATGTCACCGAGGATTTCGGCACGCTGTCGCTCATGGGGCCGCGCGCGCGCGATGTGCTGGCCGGCGTGACGGATGCGGACGTGTCGAATGCCGGCTTTCCGTTCGGCCATGTGCGCGAGATTGCCATCGCCGGCCACACGGTTCGGGCGCTGCGGGTCACCTATGTCGGCGAACTCGGCTGGGAACTGCATGTGCCGATCGCGGCCACTGGCGAAGTCTTCGACGCGCTGATGGCGGCGGGCAAGGAGCATGACATTCGCCCGGTCGGCTATCGGGCGCTGGAATCGCTGCGGCTGGAAAAAGGCTATCGCGCCTGGGGCTCCGACATTACCCCCAACGACACGCCGCAGGAGGCCGGGCTCGGCTGGGCGGTCAAGCTGCGCAAGAACACGGATTTCCTCGGACGGCGCGCGATCGAGAAGACCAGCGGCACAGCGCAGAAGAAACGCTTTGCCGGCTTCACAGTCGATGATTGCGAGATCGTTCTGCTCGGCCGCGAGACGATCCTGCGCAATGGCGAGCCCGTCGGTTATCTCACTAGCGGCGGCTACGGCTACACGCTGGGCAAGAATATCGGCTATGGCTATGTGCGCAACGCCGATGGGGTGAGCGACGATCTCCTCGCCTCGGGCGACTATGAACTGGTGGTCGCGATGGAGAGGACACCAGCGAAAATCCATCTGGAGCCGATGTACGACCCGGCAGGCGCCAGAGTCAAAGCGTAGATCAGATCACCCGCAAAGCGAGACCGCGGCTGGGCACGGTGTCGGCCTCGCCCGGCATCGAGACATAAGGGCGCGTTTCCTCGACGCGGATGACGACGCCTTGCGCCTCAAGCTCGGCGATGCGCGCGGCAAAACCGGCATCCCACAGCGTGTTCTTGACCGTCAGCACGATCACCCCGCCCGGCCGACAGATGCGGATCAGCTCGTCCAATCCCTCGACGCCGACATGGCCCGATGTGAAGACGCCGGCCGAGATCACCCCGGCATAGGCATCATCGGCAAAGGGCAGATGACCGCCGAGGGCCAGGCAATGCAGCGCCGAATAGACGCCCTTGCGGGCCGCCTGGTCCAGCATGCCTTGTGAAATATCGAGCGCCTCGACTTGCGGATAACCGGCAATATCAAGCCATTCGCCGATGAGCCCAGTGCCCGCCCCGGCATCGAGCAGCGGTGCGGCACCACGCGGCAGATGGCGGGCCAGCAGCGCAAGGCAGATCGTTGGATGGCGATATCCGGCCGCCGACATGTCGGCGTCATAGGTCTGCGACCAGCTGTCATAGAGTGCCGCGACTTCCTCCGGCCGCTTCGCCGCGTAGGCAGCGCCAAGCGCGCCTTGATGTTTGCTGTCCACCACTTTTATCCTGTCCGCCAATCCTAGAGCCTTTCAAGGATGATAGCCAAAGCGCGAAAATTGTGGAACCGTTGCCGTGACAAATAACAGCGTGGGGGCGCAGGCATGGTGACGGACGAGGCGCGTGCTGCATTGGACGCCATTCCCATGCTGGCCGGCTACACCGGGCCGCTGGAACGGCTCGGCGGCCTCACCAACCTCGTCTTCAAGGCCGGCGACTTCTGCCTGCGCATTCCCGGCAAGGGCACCGAGGAGTACATCGACCGCGCCAACGAAGCGGTGGCCGCGCGCGAAGCGGCAAAGGCCGGGGTCAGTCCCGAGGTGCTGCATGTCGATCCGGGTATCGGGGTGATGGTGACGCGCTTCATCGCCGGCGCCGAGACGATGTCGCCGGAAAAATTCCGGACACGGCCGGGCAGCCCGGCCCGAGCCGGCGAAGCCTTCCGCAAGTTGCACAATTCAGGCGCGGTGTTTCCTTTCCGCTTCGAATTGTTCGCGATGATCGACGACTATCTCAAGGTGCTGTCGACCAGGGATGTCGCCCTGCCCGCCGGCTATCATGACGTCGTGCGCGAGGCGGAAACCGTGCGCTCGGCGCTTGCCGCCCATCCGCTGCCGCTCGTTGCCTGCCACTGCGATCCGCTGTGCGAGAATTTTCTCGATACAGGCGAGCGGATGTGGATCGTCGACTGGGAATATTCGGGCATGAACGATCCGCTCTGGGACCTTGGCGACCTCAGCGTGGAAGGCAAATTCGACACGGCGCAGGACGAAGAGATGATGCGCCCCTATTTCGGCGGCGAGGCGAGGCCGGCGGAGCGCGGCCGCATCGTCATCTACAAGGCGATGTGCGACCTGTTGTGGACGCTGTGGGGGCTGATCCAGCTCGCCAATAACAACCCGGTCGACGACTTTCGCGCCTATGCCGATGGGCGATTCGCGCGCTGCAAGGCACTGATGGAGACGCCGGAGTTTTCACGGCATCTGGCGGCTATACGTCAGGGCTGAGCTTGGACTAATTCACGCCCTTCGGCACGTTTTCCGGCGGCACCGTGGTCTCGACCACTTTCTGGCGGTGGAAGATGAACAGACCGGCCAGAACGACGATGCCCGAGCCGATCAGGATGCGCGGGCCGGGAACGTCGCCGAAGAACGCCAGCCCGAACACCACGGCCCACAGCAGCAGCGTGTAGTGCAGCGGCGCCAGCGTCGAGGCCGGCGCCAGCTTGAGCGCCCTGGTGATCATCAGATGCGCGCCGCAGGAGACGATGCCGAGCAGCAGCATGGCACCAAAATCGAGCGCCGACGGGGTCTGCCAGGCGCCGATGGTCAGCACCCCGCCGACCAGCAGCGTGCCGATGGTCTGCCATGTCACCAGATTGGTGTCGCTGGTGCCGCGCAGCCGCCGGTTGAGGATGATGGCGAAGGCGAAGGCAATGCTGCCGGCGAGCGCGAAGCCCGATGACAGCGAGAACGCCGCCGAGGACGGTTTCAGCATGATCAGAACGCCGCAGAAGCCGAGCAGGATAGCCATCCAACGGCGCCAGCCGACCTTTTCGCCGAGCAACAGGTGCGAGAGTGCCGCGACATAGATCGGCCCGGCCATGTAGAAACTCATCACATCGGCGAGCGGCAGATACACGACGGCGGCATAGAAGAGCGCGGTGTCGAGCGTGGTCATCACCACGCGAAGCAACTGCAGCTCGAGGCGTTCCATGCGAAACAGCTTGGCGGTGCCCTGATGGGCGATCATAGGGCCAAGCACGAAGAAGGCGCCGATAGAGCGGATCAGCACGACCTGGCCGACGGAGAAGCTGGCGACCAGCCATTTGCCCATGGCGTCGTTCAGCGCAAACAGGAAGTCGCCGGCCAGCATCAGCAGAATGCCGGCCAGAAGCACGTTCCTGATCGTCGAATTCTGCGCCACGGGCTGCGTCATGCCGGTCCCGATTCCTCCCCCTTGTAAGCCGCGTCGTAGACGGAAGCGGCGGCTTTGACGAGGAGAATTCGGGCAATGGGTAAGACCAGCGCCGGGAATCGGCTGTATCTAAGCGGATATGTGCCGCCGGTTCACCATTCCCGGCCTTCCATCGATGGACAGCCTGGTCTCCTGCTTCGTCCGCTCCGCCACCACCTTGCCCCTGGCGATGACGCACAGGCGCTCGGCGCGCAGGCGCAGGGCCTCGACCGGATTGCCGGCATCGAGGACAACAAGGCTGGCGCGCTTGCCGACCGCCAGGCCGAGATGATCGAGCCCCATGATCGCGGCATTGACGTTGGTGACCATGTCAAAGCAGCGCGCCATCTCGGCTGGGCTCGACATTTGCGCTACGTGCAGGCCCATGAAGGCGACGTCGAGCATGTCGGCGGTGCCCAGCGAATACCAGGGATCGAGCACGCAATCCTGGCCCCAGCCGACGCGAATGCCGAGCGCCAGCATCTCCTTGACCCGAGTCATACCCCGGCGCTTCGGGAAGGTGTCGTGGCGGCCCTGCAGCATGATGTTGATCAACGGGTTGGGGATGGCCGAGACACCGGCTTCGGCGATCAGTGGCAGCAGCTTCGAGACATAGTAATTGTCCATCGAATGCATCGAGGTGAGGTGCGAGCCGGCGACCTTGCCGTGCAGCCCGAGGCGCTGCGTCTCATAGGCAAGCTGTTCGATATGACGCGACAGCGGATCATCGGTCTCGTCGCAATGCAGGTCGACCATCAGGCCGCGTCTGGCCGCGATCTCGCACAGCTCCGTTACCGAGCGCGTGCCGTCGGCCATGGTGCGTTCGAAATGCGGGATGCCGCCGACGATGTCGACACCCAAATCGAGCGCGCGGATGGTGTTTTCACGGGCCGTCGGCGAGCGATAGAACCCGTCCTGCGGGAAGGCGACCAGTTGCAGATCGATGTAGGGGGCGACTGTCTTCTTGACCTCGAGCAACGCCTCGACCGCCAGCAGACGATCGTCGCAGACATCGACATGGGTGCGGATGGCGAGCAGGCCCATCGACACAGCCCAGTCGCAATAGGCAAGCGCGCGGTCGCGCACCGCTTCATGCGTCAAGAGCGGCTTCAGTTCGCCCCACAGCGAAATGCCTTCGAGCAGCGTGCCCGACGCGTTGATGCGCGGAATGCCCAGGGAGAGCGTCGCGTCCATGTGGAAATGCGGATCGACGAAGGGCGCCGAGACCAGATTGCCGCTGGCGTCAACCTCGGTTCGCGCCGAACCTTGCAGAGTGGGCTCGATCGCCGCGATGGTCTCGCCGCTGATGCCGATGTCGGCGACCCTGCCATCAGGCAGTGTGCCGCCGCGAACGATAAGATCGAAATCCATCTGTCTTCATCCCGTCAAAAGAATCATCTGAAGTGGCCGCGGCTTCCCTTCTCCCCTTGTGGGAGAAGGTGGCCGAGCGAAGCTCGGCCGGATGAGGGGTGCTCCAGCTTGGCAATGACGACGATCTGTCACCCACCCCTCAACCGTCTCGGCGCTGCGCGCCGATCCACCTTCTCCCACAAGGGGAGAAGGGGAAGTGCGCGTCACTCCGGCACGTGCCTCACCGCACCCTTGGCCGCGCTGGTGGCCATGGCGGCATAGGCGCGCAAGGCGGTCGTCACCTTGCGCTTGCGCTTTTCCTCGGGCTTCCAGGCCAAGGCGCCCTTGGCCTCCATCGCCGCCCGGCGGGCAGCGATTTCCGCGTCATCGACAGCGAGGCGAATGCTGCGGTTCGGGATGTCGATCTCGATCGTATCGCCTTCCCTGACCAAGCCGATCAAACCGCCTTCAGCGGCTTCCGGCGACGCATGGCCGATCGACAGACCCGACGTGCCGCCGGAGAAGCGGCCGTCGGTGACCAGCGCGCAGGCCTTGCCGAGGCCCTTCGACTTCAGATAGCTGGTCGGATAGAGCATCTCCTGCATGCCGGGGCCGCCGCGCGGTCCTTCATAGCGGATGACGACGACATCACCGGCCTTGATCTCGTTGGAGAGGATCGCCTTGACGCTGGCGTCCTGGCTTTCGAACACGCGCGCGGGGCCGGTGAATTTCAGGATCGACTCGTCGACGCCCGCCGTCTTCACGATGCAGCCGTCGAGTGCCAGATTGCCTTTCAGCACGGCAAGGCCGCCGTCCTTGGAAAAGGGATGTTCAGCCGAGCGGATGACGCCTTTCTCGCGGTCGAGATCGAGTTCGTCCCAGCGGCGATCCTGGCTGAAGGCGACCTGCGTCGGCACGCCGCCGGGTGCGGCGAGGAAGAAGTCGCGCACGCTCTGGCTAGTCGAACGCGAAACATCCCAATGATCGAGCGCTTCGCCGAGTGTTGACGTATGGACCGTTGGAAGGTCACGGTTGATCAGGCCGGCATTGTCGAGCTGGCCGAGGATGGCCATGATACCGCCGGCGCGGTGGACGTCTTCCATGTGTACGTCCGCCTTAGCGGGAGCCACCTTGCACAGCACCGGCACCTTGCGCGACAGCGCGTCGATGTCGTCCTGATCGAAGTCGATCTCGCCCTCATGCGCGGCGGCCAGGATGTGCAGCACGGTGTTGGTCGAACCGCCCATGGCGATGTCGAGCGTCATGGCGTTCTCGAAGGCGCCCTTCGAGGCGATGTTGCGCGGCAGCGCCGTCTCGTCATCCTGCTCGTAGTAACGCTGGGCGAGATCGACGATCAGATGGCCGGCCTCGACGAAAAGCCGCTTGCGGTCGGCGTGCGTGGCCAGCGTCGAGCCGTTGCCGGGCAGCGACAGGCCAAGCGCCTCGGTCAAACAGTTCATCGAATTGGCGGTGAACATGCCCGAGCAGGAGCCGCAGGTCGGGCAGGCCGAGCGCTCGATGACCTTGACGTCCTCGTCGGAAACCTTGTCGTCGGCGGCCGCGACCATGGCGTCGACCAGGTCGAGCGCCTGCGTCTTGCCAGCGAGCACCACCTTGCCGGCCTCCATCGGACCGCCGGAGACGAAGACCGTCGGGATATTGAGGCGCAGCGAGGCCATCAGCATGCCGGGCGTGATCTTGTCGCAATTGGAGATGCAGACCATGGCGTCGGCGCAATGGGCGTTGACCATGTATTCGACGGAATCGGCGATCAGCTCGCGTGACGGCAGCGAATAGAGCATGCCGTCATGTCCCATTGCGATGCCGTCGTCGACGGCGATGGTGTTGAATTCCTTGGCGACGCCGCCGGCCTTCTCGATCTCGCGCGCCACCAGCTGGCCGAGGTCCTTCAGATGGACATGGCCCGGCACGAACTGGGTGAAGGAGTTGACCACCGCGATGATCGGCTTGCCGAAATCGCTGTCCTTCATGCCGGTGGCGCGCCAGAGGCCGCGGGCGCCGGCCATGTTGCGGCCATGGGTGGTGGTGCGGGAGCGATAGGCAGGCATGTTTTTTCCTTGGTGGCTGGCCGCAGCCCGAAGCTGGCGCGGCGAAGCTGAATTCGGACCGCAGGCCTTATAGACGCGCAAGCATGGTCTGGCCACAATTTTGCAATGCGCCAGATTCTACGCGAAAGCGAGATTCCTTGAAAAAACTGCGGGCTACTGTCGGATTGTGGGCCGCATGGCCGTCCTTGGGCGAGCGGCAAGGGAATGGCACCATTCCCGGAGGCAGCCGTTTCACCGCAACAGCAACCGAAACAGCCCCGAGGAGCACGACATGCAAAAGATCACCACCTGCCTTTGGTTCGATGGCCAGGCCGAAGAGGCCATGAATTTCTATATCTCCATCTTCAAGAATTCGAAGGTGCTGAGCGTTCTGCGTTGGCCCAAGGGTCACGCCGATGAAGGCAAAGTGCTGATGACCACATTCGAGCTCGACGGCGTGCCGTTCCAGGCGCTCAACGGCGGACCGCAATTCAAGTTCAACGAAGCGATGTCACAGTCGATCGACTGCAAGACGCAGGAAGAGGTCGATTATTTCTGGGAGAGGCTCACGGAAGGCGGCGAGCCCGGCGTCTGCAGCTGGCTGAAAGACAAGTTCGGCGTCTCCTGGCAGGTCGTGCCGGAGCAATTGCCGAAATTGCTTCTGGATCCAGACAGGGCCAAGGCCGGCCGGGTCATGTCGGCGATGATGAAGATGGGCAAGATCGACGTGGCCAAGATCGAAGAAGCGGCGAAGGGGTGAGAAGCGGTCCGCGTAGCGGACGAAAAGCCAATTGCTTGGCTTTTCGAGCTTCGAACGGTGAAGACCCGGTCCGCCTTCGGGCGGATCAAAAGGTCCAGTGGACGTTTTGAAGGGGCTGAACGCCCGAAGGGCTGGGAGCCTGCGACGGGCTGGGGACATTGGAGTCTATTAGTCCCCAGGTCGGCGCTGCCCCTCATCCGCCCTTCGGGCACCTTCTCCCCGTGAACGGGGAGAAGGAAAAATCAGCGCCTATGCCGCTCTGTCGCGGACCTGATAATCCTTGATCGTGGCGAAGCGGATCGCCTTCCAGCGTTCGGCTTCGTAGTTCAGCGAGAAGGCGTGCTGGGCCAAAAACACCGGGTCGTTGTCGAGATCGCGGGCGATGTCGCCGCGATGCGCCTCGATGAAGCGGTGTACCTCGGCCTTGTCGTCGGCCGATATCCAGCGGCAGACGGAAAACCGCGACATCTCGAATTCGACCGGCAGCGTGTATTCGAAGTTCAGCCGTTCCTTCAGTACGTCGAGCTGCAGCGCGCCAACGACGCCGACGATGGCCGGCGAGCCGTCCTCTGGCGAAAACAGCTGCACGACGCCTTCCTCGGCCATCTGGTGCAGCGCTTCCTTGAGCTTCTTGGCTTTCATCGCGTCGCCCAAGCGGACGCGGCGCAGGATTTCCGGCGCGAAATTCGGCACGCCGCGAAACAGGATCTCCTCGCCCTCGGTCAGCGTGTCGCCGATACGCAGCGTGCCGTGGTTGGGAATGCCTACGACATCGCCGGCAAACGCCTCGTCGGCGGTGACGCGGGTGCGGGCGAAGAAGAACTGCGGTGCCGACAGCGACATCGGCTTTCCCGTGCGCACCAGCTTGGCCTTCATGCCGCGCTCGAGCTTGCCGGAGCAGACGCGCACGAAAGCGATGCGGTCGCGATGGTTGGGGTCCATGTTGGCCTGGATCTTGAAGACGAAGGACGTCATCTTCTCCTCGGTCGCCTCGACCTTGCGGGTGTCGGCCTCCTGCGCGCGCGGCGGCGGTCCAAAGGCGCCGAGGGCCTCGATCAGGTCGCGGACGCCATAGTTGCGCAGTGCCGAGCCGAAATAGACCGGCGTCAGATGACCCTCACGAAAAGCGTCGATGTCGAGCGGCCGGCAAGCCTCTCGCGCGAGCTCCAGCTCCTCGATGAACGCCTCGCGTTCGTTCTCCGGCAGCAGGCCGGCAACGCGGTTGGAATCGGGACCGTTGACGGGGGTGCGTTCCTTCTCGTCGTCGCCCTTGCGCACGGCGTTCAGCGCCAGATGGTAGGTGCCGGAAAAGGTCCTTCCCCGGCCGATCGGCCAGGTGATGGGTGCCGTGTCCAGCGCCAGCTTCTGCTCGATCTCGTCCAAAATCTCGAACGGGTCGCGGCTTTCGCGGTCCATCTTGTTGACGAAGGTGATGATCGGGATGTCGCGCAGCCGGCAGACCTCGAACAGTTTCAGCGTGCGCGGCTCGATGCCCTTGGCGGCGTCGATGACCATGACGGCCGAGTCGACCGCCGACAGCGTGCGGTAGGTGTCGTCGGCGAAGTCCTCGTGTCCGGGCGTGTCGAGCAGGTTGAAGACATTGTCCTCATACTCGAAGGTCATCACCGAGGTGACGACCGAAATGCCGCGCTCACGCTCGATCTTCATCCAGTCGGACCGCGTCTGGATCCTGTCTTTCTTAGCCTTGACCTCGCCGGCAAGCTGGATGGCGCCGCCGAACAGCAGCAGCTTTTCGGTGAGCGTGGTCTTGCCGGCGTCCGGGTGCGCGATGATCGCGAAGGTGCGGCGGCGCGCCACTTCTTCTTCTATTGCTTCGGGCATTCTCTGGGATTTCCGTGTGACAGGCCGGGCTTCTAGCAGCGCAGTGCCGGGCTGTCGACCGGTCCGGCGGCGCGGATGCCCGCCGGGTGCCGCGGCGGGCTCAGGCCAACTCGCTCCTGCGGCTCGCCAGAGCGAGCTCCGGAAGCCAGCCAGCGATGGCGCTGCCGATCGCGTCGGCATGATCCTCCTGCAGATAGTGCGCGCCGGGGCCGAGATTGACGAGGCGGCAGTTCTTCAACCTGGCGGCGAATTCGCTTGCGGCCAGCGGCGAAACAAGCGCACCGGGATCGCCCGTGAACAGCAGTTTCGGATAGGTGGAAAGCCGCAGCGCCCGATGGTCGTGTTCACTGAGGGCAGCGACATCGGCAGGCTGGCCCTCGATCGGTATTTCCCGGGGCAGGCGCAGCACCGGCTTGCGCGATTGCGGTGTCGGGAATGGTGCCCGGTAGGCCGCCATCTCCTCGTCGCTCATTGTGCGCAACACAGAGGCCGGCAGCACTTTCTCGACGAAGACATTGTCTTCCAGAACCAGCTTTTCGCCAACGCCGGGCGTGCGTAGCGCCTTGAACAGCTCCCGGGCTTGCGGGCGCAGGTGAAAATCCTCCCAGCGCTCGAAGGGCCGGATGAATTCCATGAAGGCGAGGCCGAGAATGTTGCGCGGCCGTCGCGCCGCGAGATGGAAGGCCAGTGCCGTGCCCCAGTCCTGTGCGACCACCACCATAGCGCTGATGTCGAGCGTTTCGAGAAACGCGTCGAGATAGCGGACATGATCGAAGAAGCGATAGTCGATATCTGGCTTGCCGGACTGGCCGTAGCCGATCAGGTCCGGCGCGATGCAGCGGCCGAGCGGCGCGACATGCGGGATGATGTTGCGCCAGATGTAGGATGAGGTCGGGTTGCCGTGCAGGAACAGCACGGTCGGGCCGGCCGCTCCGGCCTCGACATACGATATGGTCGAATCGAGCACGGCGATTTCCTCGCGCCGCAATGCGGCGGAGCTAGCTTTGGGCTTGTCGGTGTTCAAACTCATTGGTCGGCTCCTTTGCAAAGACTGTGCTGAAGATGATTCTCTTGAAACGCTCGAGCGGTGCGGGGCCGCGCTCGACCTTCATGCGCAGCATGGCGCCTTGCCACGACGACAGCAGGAAGTCGGCGAGGTCCTCGGCGTCGAACGCCCGGGTGATGTCGCCGGCCGCCTGGCCTTCGGCGATGCAGGCCGCGAATGGCTGGCGCCAGCGCTCGAAGATGGCGACGAGTTGCAGGCGCAGCGGCTCGCTGTGCACAGCCGTCTCGAGGCTGAGATTGCCGATCATGCAGCCACGCGCCCAATCATGCGCTTCGAGCTTCGAAGTGATGACGTCGAGGTACCGGCGCAGCCTGCCGATGGGCGGCGTGCCGTCTTGCGCAAGGGCTGCTTCGACCAGGCCACTGACATAGGCGAAGTAGCGGTCCAGCACCTCGCCGGCGAATTCCTCCTTGGAGGCGAAATGGTTGGTGAACGAGCCCGGCCTGGCGTCGGCCGCGGCAACGATGTCGCGCACACCGGCGGCGGAATAACCTGAATTCCAGATGGTCCGGAAGCCGGCGTCGAGAAGTTTTTCGCGGAGTGAGTGCCTAGCCATTGCGATATAATACGTACGTACGTATTATTGTCAAGTGGCGTATTTCGATCTGCATGGCGTTGGCAAGCGGCAACTGGAATGAGCGTCCCTCGGGGATCAACGAGAGCAGAAGGAGCAGGCATGCGCGCCGCGAAACAAGTGATCGTCATCGGCGCGGTATCAGCGGAGCCTCCATCGCGACGGCTTTCCATCGGCCGCGCCGAGGGCATGGACGGCGTCTACGTCGCCGTCATGCATTCAAGCATCACGCTGGCGCCGGCCGTCGGCCTGTTCGCCACAAGGGAAATTCTCGGCGGCGAGCGCGACCCGCTGCTTGCGCCCTATGGATTGTCGCGCTTCGCTCAATAGCCTGGCGGACGACGAAAGCCGCCGGTGAGCGGTTCGATCGCCTTGGCAATGCCGAGCAACCGCGATTCCGACCAGCGCCTGCCGACCAGTTGCAGGCCGATCGGCAGGCTGGCGCTGTCCAGTCCGCACGGCATCGAAAGCGCTGGGTGGCCGCTGTAATTGAAGACGGCGCCACATGCCGGCAGCATCCAATAGCTTTGCTGCTTGCCATCGACCTCGATCGGCGTGCCCGGCTCGCAATGCGGGAAAGCCGTGGTCATGGCGACCGGAGAGAGCAGCGCGTCCCAGGTCTCGAAAAACCGGTCCCAAGCGAGAATGGACCTGTCGCGGCTGGCGAGCGCCTCGAACCAACGCGATACCGGCGTCGGTTCCTGTGGCGGTTCCGGCTGGGCGGCCTCCATCATCATGCCGATCAGCGCGCCGCCTTGCTCAAGATCGTCATGCAGATCGAGCTTTGGCAGTTTTGCTTCCTCGACGATCGCGCCTGCCGATTGCAGCCGCCTTGCGAGATTTTCAACCGCGGCGCTGATCTCGCTGGCTACCGGAAACCCGGGAAAGAACGGCGCGAAGGCGACGCGCAATGTCTTGAGGTCGAGCCTTGGAATGTCTTCGACCGGCACGGAAGCAAGATCGGTGTCGCTTCCGTCGGGACCGGCGATGATTCGATAGATCAGCGACAAATCTTCCACGCTGCGCGCCAGCGGCCCGAGGCAGGACATCAGCCGGACGCTGCGCGCAGCATCGCCTGGGTTCGGGAAGGCGCCGGCTAGCGAGACACGGTGTTCCGTCGGCTTCAACCCATAAACCCCGCAGAAACTGGCCGGCAGGCGGATCGAATCCTGCATGTCGGTGCCGACATCGAACGGCGTCATCCCCGAGCAAAGCGCCGCCGCCGCGCCGCCGCTGGAACCGCCCGCCGTGCGCTGGAGATTCCAGGGATTGCTGGTGCGGCCGAACAGTGGATTGTTCGATTGCCAGTCCGACAGCATGGTCGCGACATTGGTCTTGGCCGTCAGCACGCCGCCGGCTGCCTTCAGCCGCGCGACGACTGGGCTGTCCTGCCGCGCGACATAGTCGGCGAAGGGCGGAAAGCCGACCGTGGTCTTCATGCCAGAGGTGTCGTGCGTATCCTTCAGCGTGAAGGGGACGCCGTGCAGCGGCCCAGGTGCTTCGCCGCGCGCCAATGCCGCGTCGGCCTCTTTGGCTTGGCTGTGAGCCCCTTCCTTGTCGAGCGAAATGACGGCGTTGACGGCCTCGTTGTGCGCATCGATCTGCGCCAGATGCGCATCGAGCGCCTCCACGGCCGAGATTTCCCGCGCGGCGATGGCGGCGGCCAGTTCGACGGTTGAGGAGAAGGCGATGTCCATGAGGAATGCTCCGGCTTGGCCGCGCGTGTCCGTGAAGATGGCGGACAGCGGTGCGACTTCAAGCGGAGTTGAGCATTCGAGGATTGGCCGTGCTTGATCGGAATTGTGCCGATAGTCTGTTGAGGTTGGTGTTCTACGGCGCCCCCCTCTGGCCTGCCGGCCATCTCCCCCTCAAGTGGGGAGATTGGCAGCTTCGCCGACCGTGCGTTCTTGCAACATTGAAGATTGGCGAAAGCCGTGACGCGATCCAATCTCCCCACCTGAGGGGGAGATGTCCGGCAGGACAGAGGGGGGCGCTCGCCCGCGACTTTGCGGCATTTGCGATCCGGCGAAGGACTACCCGACCAGCGCCAGCTTTGCCCCCGCCGGAGCAAAGGGACGAATGGCCATGCCATCGTCGGTGATCGTCACAAAACTCGATGGCGGGATCGCCTGCCAGTCGCCGCCTTCGCGATCGAAAGGTTCGGAAACGATGCAGCGGCCGCCGCCCTTGCGCAGTATCGAAGTGTAAAGCGTCGGGGCATGGGCGTCTGTGGCATAGCGCACGGCATGCAGCGCCTGCCCGTCGGAGAAGGCAGCGGTGAGTTTCAGCGCCGGCTCGAGACCGGCGCGGCGCGAGGCTTCGAGCACGCGGCTGGTGGCGCGGGAGACGGCGCCTTGCGGATCGGTGACCAATCCTTCGTCGATCATCAGCAGGAAAAACAGTTCGGAATCGGTGGTGCCTTCACGCTGGTCAAAGACGGTGTCGGACAGCGAGTTCTCCAGCGCGCGGCGGATTTTCTCGAAGCCGCCGATCTGGCCGTTGTGCATGAACGACCAGGAACCTGAAATGAACGGATGGCAGTTCATGCGGCTGGTGGCACCGCCGGTGGAGGCCCGCACATGGG
This sequence comes from Mesorhizobium sp. LjRoot246, assembly GCF_964254115.1. NCBI lineage: Bacteria > Pseudomonadati > Pseudomonadota > Alphaproteobacteria > Hyphomicrobiales > Phyllobacteriaceae > Mesorhizobium > Mesorhizobium sp. LjRoot246. The sequence continues at coordinate 180,270 of NZ_CAXUSN020000001.1, forward strand.
CGAGGAACAAGCCGGATTTGATCTGCCGGCACAGACTTTTCAGATTGGGATCCGACCAGGCCGGCAGGATATCGCGATAGAGGCCGGGTTCCGGGCGGTCGCCATACCAGGCAAGGCCGAAACCGTCGCCATTGGTCGGCGATTTCGCTTCCTGGGCGCAATGGCTCTGGGCGATCAGCGAGTGACAGGGCGCGGTGAGGATGTCTTCGAGAAAGACCGCTTCACCGAGATAGGCCGCCCACCGGCACATCGCTTCTGTCGTCCTCTAGCCGCGATCCATAAGAGCCTCAGGCTCCTTGATCGCATGTGTGCCTCTGTTGTGCGTCCGCTCGTAAAGCTCGCGAACGATTCGGCTGGCGGTAGTTTCAAACAGAAATGGCAAGAAAGCGTGAACAATCGCGGCGCAAGCGGCCAGCAGTAGCCGCGACGAGAACCAGGCGGCAAAAGCCATATGGCTGAAATAGGTTTCGCCGACCTTGGCCGGATGAGAGGTGAAAATCCTTGCGACCGACATGCTGGTTCCCCTTCAGCGCTTGAAGTTCCTGATATGAGTATCCTGACACGCTTTGCCGGTTCATCGGTCTCAAAATGTCCTTGCATTTTGCTGATTCTTGGGACAAACATCCCACGTGGTACTCCAAATCGACGAAGTCGACCGAAAATTGCTGGCCGAATTGCAACGCGACGGCACGCTGTCGGTCGATCAGCTGTCGGAAAGGGTGGCGCTTTCGCGCAATGCCTGCTGGCGCCGGGTGAAGCGGCTGGAGGAAGATGGCGTCATCACCGGCCGGGTGGCGCTGGTCGATGCCGAAAAGCTCGGGCTTGGCCTTTCCGTCTTCATCCTGATCCGCACGTCCAACCACGATCCGGACTGGCTGCAGAAATTCCGGGCGGCGGTGACCGGCTTTCCCGAGATCACCGGCGTCTACCGCATGTCCGGCGACCTCGACTACGTCTTGCGCGCCCGCGTCGCCGACGTGAAGGCCTATGACCGGCTCTACCAGCGGCTGATCGCCAAGGTGGCGCTGTCTGACGTTTCCGCGTCGTTCGTGATGGAGGAGATCAAGGAGACGACGGTCGTTCCTATGGAACTGCGTTAGTATGCGGCGTACCGGGACGCTGTCAGCCGCCAACATCTCGTCATTTCCGGGCCAATCATCTCAGACGTTCGAGATTAACCAAAGCCTCCCCGCCTTCGTCATGTATGGACGGCCCCCTGTTGGCAAGGTGCAATTGGCATATTCGGCAGATAGTCTGGAGCGGTCATGTATTCGGCCTTTTGATGCGGTCGAATTTGGACCGCTGGCCCTCAAGGGTTACGCGGATCGGGTTCCAATCATCCACACGCGCTCTTGTATCGCGATGACGAAGGCGGAGTGTCCCGACCCAGGTCCTGACCATTTTGCCGTGCTGCCTTTTGCTCCTTACGCTGTTAAGGGCCTTGCTTTGCGGTTTATGCCGCAGCCGGTGCCCTGTATTCCTGTCCCGAGTTCAGCATTGCCCAGATGATGCGGGCGGTCTTGGCTGCCTGGGCGACGACGGCGACCTTGACCGGCCGCCTGGCCAGCAGGCCGCGTATCCAGGGCGAGCCTCTGTCGGGCTTGGCCCTGACCTGCCGCAACCAGGAACTGGCGCCGAGAATGAGCAGCCTTCGCAAGCCGCCATCGCCGGCGCGGCTGATATGGCCTGTCAATCTGTGCTTGCCGCCGGTGTCGTGGTTCTTGCGGGTCAGGCCGACCCAGGCGGCGAAGTCCCTGGCCGAGGCGAACTGGCGGCCATCGCCGATGGCGGCGATCGTCGCATGCGCGATGATCGGGCCGACGCTCGGGATCGTCATCAGCCGCAAGGCCGCCCGCTGCTGCCTGACCTGAGCCAGGATCTGCTTGTCCAGCTTGCCGATCTCGCCATCCAGCGCCCGCCATTGCCCGGCCAGCGGCAGCAGGCAGATCAACAACGCCGCGGGGATGGCTTCATCGGCCGTTTCGATGAGCTGCAGCAGGCCCTCGATGCCCGCCGCCCCCTTGGCGTTCGCGAGACCCATTTCGTAGAGATGGCCGCGAATGGCATTGGCCAGCTGCGTGCGTTGGCGTACCAGAAGGTCACGCGCACGATGCAGCGCGCGGGCATATTGCTGTTCGACCGTCTTGATCGGCACGAAGCGCATGTCGGGCCGGCTCACCGCCTCGCAACAGGCTTGCGCATCGCGGGTATCGTTCTTGTTGCGCTTGACGTAGGGCTTCACATAGGTCGGCGGCATCAGCTTGACCTGATGGCCGAGCGCGCTGAGCGTGCGGCCCCAATGATGGGCCGAACCGCAGGCCTCCATGCCGATCAGCGCCGGCGGCTGCGCGGCAAAAAACTTCACCACCTGCGCGCGGCGCAATTGGCGCTGCACGACCACTCGCTCGGTCGCATCCACCCCGTGCACCTGGAACACATTCTTGGCCAAATCGATTCCAAATCTGATAACTTGCATGACGGACGGTCTCCTTCCGCTGGGTTCAACACGACCAGTTTGGCACATTCGATGCCGCAAGGGGCCGTCCACCCATCATCCACGGGCGGAGCAGGAGCGAAGCTCCGTTGCGGAGAACCCGTAGATGACGAAGTGATCGATGTTTCTGCCAATCGCCAAGGCATGCGGTTCGTCCATGTAGCGATCTATTAAAACTTCGAAACCGGGTCACAGTGCCGCCCAAAAGAAAGCCGTTGATAGCATTGCGGTCGAGTTGACCGAATCGCCGTTCGCGCCGATAGGATCGATTTTATGCGCGCAGCCCTTCAAACCCCTTCCGTCATCGGTCCGACCGTCGGCTTCGTCAGGTTGCCGCACGGGGAAGGACTTCCCCTTCCCGCCTATGAAAGCACCGGTGCGGCCGGCATGGATCTGCGCGCCGCCGTGCCCGAAGATCGGCCGCTGCTGATCCTTCCGGGAAAGCGCGCTTTGGTGCCGACCGGGCTGATCCTGGAGATTCCGGAAGGCATGGAAGGTCAGGTGCGGCCGCGCTCGGGCCTCGCCTTCAAACATGGCCTAACTGTCCTCAACACGCCCGGCACCATCGACAGCGACTACCGCGGCGAGGTGAAGGTGCTGCTGGTCAATCTCGGCGACGAGGATTTTGCGGTAACGCGCGGCATGCGCATTGCCCAGATCGTCTTCGCCGCAGTGACGCAGGCGGTCGTGGAAGAGCGCAGCCTGGCCGGCGGAACGGCGCGCGGCGCGGGTGGGTTCGGATCGACCGGCACAGCCTGATGTCCGGGGTCCTACCCAAACTTGTTATTTTCGACTGCGACGGCATTCTGGTCGACACCGAGAACTTGGCCAATCGACGCCTTGCCGAATGGCTGACCGCTGCCGGCTACCCGACGAGCTTCGAATATTGCCGCAAGAATTTCTCCGGCCGCAGCATGGCGTCGGTGCAAAAACAGATCGAAGAGGAGACCAGCGTCAGGCTCGGCGCTGATTTTGTCGATCGCTGGAATGCCGGCCTGCCGGATCTGTTCGCCCATGGCGTCGAGGCCATCCCTTACGTGCGCGAGTTCGTCGAAGCCGTGCGTGCAGCCGGCATCGCCTATTGCGTCGCCACCTCGGCCCGGGTGTCGAAAATGCACATCACGCTTGGCCAGACCGGGCTGTTGCCACTGTTCGAACATGCGATGTTTTCTTCGACCATGGTCGCGCGCGGCAAGCCGTTTCCCGACCTGTTCCTGCATGCGGCCAAGACGATGGGCTTCGCGCCCGCCGACTGCATCGTCATCGAGGACAGTGTCGCCGGTACGCAGGCCGGCATCGCCGCCGGCATGCGGGTGTTTTCCTATCATGCCGATCCCTATTCCGACCGCGACGGCCTGGTCCAGGCCGGCGGCATCCTGTTCGACGACATGCGCGAACTGGCCGGGCTGGTGCCGATCCACTGATCTGATCTCAGCCCGCGGCTGTACGCCTCGATTGTCCGTGCTAGCTTGGCGCCGCCAACTCGAGGCGCCACGCATGAAACCCAGCCTGCTCCGCTTCATCCTCGCCTTGACGCTGCTGCCGTTTTTTTGGACCCCGGCCGGCGCGCAGGCCGTCAGCTTCCCGGAACTCGGCAGCACGCTGCCCAGCCGCACTGACGTGACCTATCTCGATCTGGCGAGGATGGTCATCCCCGACCTGACCGCGGACAAGGACGGCCTTTATAGGGGCGGATTGCCGATCGAGATGCGGCATATCAAGGGACCGAACAGCGGCGGCTCGCCGCCCGAGACGTCGGGCTTTTCCAATGCCGCGGTGCTTGCCATCAAGGCTAGCGGCAAGGACCGGCTGACCATGCTGTTCGACCTTGGCGATTCTCCCGACAGCGCCGAAGGCTATGCGGTGCTGGCGCTCTACGACATCACGGCCAAGCCTGCGCTGCTCGACGCCGTCAATGTCGCGCTCGACCGCGGCACCTATTTCCGCGAACCGGGCAAGCTTCCGTCGGCGCCAGCGATGACGTCCTCATCACCATGAGCGCGCATTTCAATTCGAGCCAGAACTATGTCATCACGCCGCTGATCATGGTCCGCGACGACAAATTCGAGCTGATCGACATGATCTATACATTCGATGAGAACCTGTGCGCCTACAGCCGCAAGCAGGACGTGGCTTTCCAAACCATCACCGACGGCCAGCCCTATGCCGCCATCAAGGTCACGGTCACCGACTCTACTGTGCTGAACGGCGAAAGCTGCGACGACGCGCCGCCAAAACCAGAGTCCCATGAGATTTCCGTCACCTATCACTGGGACGAGAAGGCATCGCGTTACGCCAAGGATTCCGACGCGCTGGACAAATTGGCAGGAGAGAACGCCAAACGCTTCTGAACCAACCGCATTCGTTTGCCCGGCCAAATGGAGCAGGATAAAATCCGCTTAGCCACACCACACATGATGGGGGAACTACCATGGACAAGGGCAAGATCTTTCGCGACCTGCATGCCTCGACCTTCGTCATGCCCAATCCCTGGGACATCGGCACGACGAAGCTGCTTGGCTCGTTCGGCTTCACGGCGCTGGCGACGACCAGCGCCGGCTTTGCCTTCTCGCGCGGCCTGCCGGATGGTTCGGTGACCTTCGACCAGATGATCCACCATTGCCGCGAAGTGACGGCGGCGACCAGCCTGCCTGTCTCCGCCGACCTCGAGAAAGGCAAGGGCGACAGCGCCGAGCAGGCCGCCGAAACCATTTTCGCGGCGGAGGCTGCCGGCCTTGCCGGCTGCTCGATCGAGGACCACACCGGCGATCCGGACAAGCCAATCTATGATTTCTCCCACGCCGTCGAGCGTGTTGCGGCAGCGGTGGAAGCGGCCCGGGCGCTGAAGCGCGATTTCGTCTTCACCGCGCGAGCGGAAAATTTCCTGTGGGGCAAATCCGACCTCGACGACACGATCAAGCGGCTGCAGGCGTTCGAGAAGGCCGGGGCCGACGTGCTCTATGCACCGGGCATTGGCGACGTCGAAATGATCCGCACGGTCTGCTCGGCGGTCAGCAAGCCGGTCAACGTCATGGCGGTACCGGGCTTCACCATCGCCGATCTCGCCATGGCCGGCGTCAAGCGTATCTCGCTCGGGCCGTGGTTGACCAATTTCGCCTATGGCATGCTGGAGACGGCGGCGCGCGAAATCCAGCAGGACGGCACCTTCGGCTTCACCCGCGCCGCGATGCCGTTCGGCAAATTACAGGCGCTGTTCGGCAAACCTTCAGCTTAGGTGGGACCCATCGCATGACGCTTACCGTCGTCGATATGCATACTGGCGGCGAGCCGCTCAGGATCGTCACCGGCGGCTATCCCAGTATTCCAAAGGGCACCATCCTGGAAAAGCGCGCCTATGTGCGCGACCATCTCGATCATCTCCGGAAAATCCTGATGTTCGAGCCGCGCGGCCATTACGACATGTATGGCGCCTTGCTGGTCGAACCGGATCTGCCCGGTGCCGACCTCGCCGTGCTGTTCATGCACAATGAGGGCTATTCGACCATGTGCGGCCACGCCATCGTCGCGCTCGGCCGCTATGCCGTCGATGAAGGGCTGGTGGCGAAACAGGAGCCGATCACGACCGTCAACATCGAGGCGCCATGCGGGCTGGTCGTCGCCTCGGTCGAGGTCAGGGACGGCAAGGCCGGCGCGGTATCGTTCGAAAGTGTGCCGGCATTCCTGTTTGCCGGTAGCCAGACGATCGAACTGCCCGGCCATGGCACGATCGGCTTCGACCTCGCCTACGGCGGCGCATTCTACGCGCTGGCCGATTGCCATCAGTTCGGGCTCGAATTCGGCAGCAGCCGTGTGCGTGATTTCGTCGATGCCGCGACGACACTGACGAACCGGCTCAAGACCGAGCTGCCGCTGTCGCATCCCGACCACGCCGACCTTGCATTCCTCTACGGCACCATCCTGACCGATGGCCGCGATGCGTTTGCCGACGAGGCGACCAAAAACATCTGCGTCTTCGCCGAAGCCGAGGTCGACCGCTCACCAACCGGCTCCGGTGTCACCGCGCGGCTGGCGGCCATGCATGCCAAGGGCGAAATCGTGATCGGGCAGACGCGCCTGTTCGAGAGCATTACCGGTTCGCGTTTTTCCGGAGCCGTGGTGCGGACAGCGAAGGCTGGCCCGCACGAAGCGATCATCGCCCGCGTCGGCGGCCGTGCCTATTATTCCGGGCGGGCTGAGTTCATCGTCGAGGCGGACGACGAACTCGGGCGCGGGTTTCTCCTGCGTTAAGCGCGCCGATATCCTGATCGAGCAGCTTCCCGCACCGATATCGCCTTGTGCAGATGCACCATCATGGCGGCGGCGAACAGCGGCGTCACCAGGTTGAGCAGCGGCACGGCGAGGAAGGCCGCGATGAGCAGCCCGGCGAGAAACACGGTGCCGGCATAGTGCCTGCGCAAGGCCCTGGCCTCTTCTTCCCCGCGAAAGCGCATGGCGGCGAACTCGAAGAACTCGCGCCCGAGCAGATAGCCGTTGACGATGAAGAAGGCGGCGATGTTGATGCCCGGCACCAGCAGAAGCAGCAGGGCGACGATATTGCCAAGTATGACAACGCCGAGAAACCGCATCGACAGCACCAGCGAGCGCAGCGCCGGCATGGCGCGGCCGGTCGGATCGCCGGGATAATCGGTGCGCTCGACCACTTCGGCGATATCGTCGAGAAACAGGCCGGCGACAACAGCCGTCACCGGCGCGATGAGCAACGCCATGCCGAAGGCAAGCGCTATTGCCGCGATGATGCCGCCAAGCCACCCGGCCCAGGACGGCATGCCGGGCAACAGCGACTGCAGCCACGGCAGCGCCAGCCACTCGATGAGGCTGGTCAGGCCGAACCACAAGGCCACCAGCGCCAGCAAGGTCAGCCCAAGCGTCTTCACGAACACGGCACGAAACGGAGGCGAGAGCAGCTCAAGGGCCGCAGTGCGGGCAGCGTCCAAAATCACCGTGCTTTACCCCCAGCCTAGCGGACCGAAAAGGCGGACGCTTCCGAGATAGGCAGCGCGGGGCGCGAGCACAAGCGCGGATAGTTCTGGAATTGCTCTACCGCGCAAGCGCCGGCTTGCGAACCGGGATGGTCATGGCAGCGACCCCAGCCACGACAAAGCCCATGCCCAGCCATGCCGTCGAACCGAGGCTTTCGCCGAGGAAAAGAGCGCCGATGCCGACGCCGATCGGCACGCGCAGATAGGCCTGCGAGGTGGTGCCGACCGAGCCCAGCGTGTGGATGAGGCGGAAATAGATAACGAAGGCCAGCGCCGTCGAAAACACCGATAGGCCGAGCAAGGCCAGGATCGACGCGCTCGATGGCGCCAGCGTCCATGGCTGGTCGAACACAAGACTGAGCGGCACCAGTATGATTGCGCCGCACAGCATCGAGCCGGCGGCGGGCAGCATCGGGTCGAGGCCCTTGAAACCGCGGCCGAAAATCGCCGCACCGGCATAGCAGATCGTTGCCGCGACAATTGCCAACTGCGCCCACAGTTCGTGACCGAGACCACCCAGCGCTTCGGTGCCGATGATGAGGCAGATGCCGGCAATGCCGGCGCCGACGCCAATCAGTTTGCGCAAAGTAACCGGCTCGTGGCGGGTAATGAGCGCGGTGAGCAGGAAGGTGAAGATCGGCGAGGTCGCGTTCAAAATGGTGGCGAGGCCGGCATCGACCGAGCGCTCGGCCGCCGCAATCAGGGTGAACGGAATGACGCTGTTGAGGCAGGCCTGGAGGGCGAAGCGGCGCCAGCTTATCGGATCGCCCGGCATAGCGAGCCCGCGCCAGCGGATGATGGCGAACAGGATGCCACCGGCGATCAGCGTGCGGGCGGCAATGAAGGTGACCGGCGGGATTGTCTCGACGCCGATCTTGATGAAGGTGTAGGAAGCACCCCAAAGCAGCGCCAGCACGACGAGCAGCGCCAGGTCGGTCGTCATATCGTTCTTAGTCGACATGCTCTTTGTAGACATGCTCTTTGTAGACATGGGGGGCTGGCTCGTCTTCGAAACGGGATCGGCTGAGCCAGGCTTGTAAGCGGTGCGGCGGCGAAATGCTTCGGCCACGGTCGAATTGTCATAGCGCCTCGGTGCCGATGCGCCTTTGGCTTGTTCCGGCCTGATCCGCCAAAGTTGCGTATGACGCCCTAGGCAAACCTGTTTCAAATCGCTAGACCCGCGCCGGGCCGGCGTGGCAAGAAGCCAGCTCGGGTTTTTGGCGGAGATTTTGATGCCGGATTATGACGTGCTCTGCATCGGCAATGCCATTGTCGACATCATCGCCCAGTGCGACGAGGCGTTCCTCGAGACCAACGGCATCATCAAGGGCGCGATGAACCTCATCGACACAAGGCGCGCCGAGTTGCTCTACAGCCGCATGGGTCCGGCGATCGAGGCGTCCGGCGGCAGCGCCGGCAACACGGCGGCCGGCGTCGCCAGCTTCGGCGGCCGCGCCGCTTTCTTCGGCAAGGTCTCCAACGATGCGCTGGGCGAAATCTATGCCCACGACATCCATGCGCAGGGCGTCGCCTTCGATACCAGGCCGCTCAAGGGCGAGCCGCCGACGGCGCGCTCGATGATCTTCGTCACCCCTGACGGCGAGCGCTCGATGAACACCTATCTCGGCGCCTGCGTCGAGCTCGGGCCGGAGGATGTCGAGGCCGACAAGGCCTCTGGCGCCAGGGTCACCTATTTCGAAGGCTATCTGTGGGATCCGCCGCGCGCCAAGGAAGCAATCCGCCAGACGGCGATGCTGGCGCACGCGGCAGGCCGCGAAGTGTCGATGACCCTGTCGGATTCGTTCTGCGTCGACCGCTACCGCGACGAGTTCCTCGAGCTGATGCGTTCGGGTACCGTCGACATCGTCTTTGCCAACAGCCACGAGATCAAGTCGCTTTACCAGACGGCATCATTCGACGAAGCGCTGGCGCAGATCCGCAAGGATTGCCGCATCGCCGCCGTGACCCGCTCGGAAAAAGGCTCGGTGATCGTGCGCGGCGACGAGACCGTGGTAATCAAGGCGACCGCGATCAAGGAGCTGGTCGACACGACGGGTGCCGGCGATCTCTATGCCGCCGGCTTCCTGCACGGCTACACGCAAGGCCGCGACCTGCAGACCTGCGGCGACCTTGGCTCACTGGCCGCCGGATTGGTGATCCAGCAGATCGGCCCCAGACCCCGTCAGAATTTGCGCCGCGAGGCTGAGCAGGCTGGGTTGCTGTAGGGACAACTGCCGATCTCCCCCCTCGTGGGGGAGATGGCCGGCAGGCCAGAGGGGGGCGCTGTCCCGCCGGCATCTCCAAGGCTTTACATTGCCATCAGCCCAAAAATAGACGGCATGAATTCCATGGCGTGGCGTCGGCCGAAGCGCGGGCGCAAACATCACTCCGTAGCGCTCTACGGCGCCCACCTCTGCCCTGCCGGGCATCTCCCCCACGAGGGGGGAGATTGGCAGCGTCGCGCGGCTGTCACACATCGCACCTACACGCAATCTGGGCGTCCCGCGACTGACATTTCAGGGTGCCAATAGCCAGTTGGGGTGTCAAGACATGCAAGACAGCAAGCTGTCGGGCGGCCGGACCTGTTGCCGCCGTGATTTCCGTTTTCCGCACTAGAAATTCGGCAACCGGCCGCGGCTGTGGGAGGAGCGCGCGGCCCGGAAGACAGAAGCATGAACAGATTTCAGACAACCGCCATCAAGCAGGACGACTTCGCGGAGATGGTCGCGGAGGATGTCGAACGCGCGCTTGCCCACTATGACGAGGCCATCAACAAGCCGACCATGGTCTCGGTCGGCAAGATCGCCGGCAGCATAGCGTCCGCCGTCACCTTGCTGTCGCCGAAGCACCAGCGCGCCATCGACGCCATCCATGCCGACCTGCCCGGCCTGGCCTCGAAATTCGTGCGCGCGCTGGCGGCGGAAGCCGCGCGCCGCAGCGAAGCCGGTATTGCCGGCGCCACAAATCCAACGACGATCCTGGTGGCCGATGCCGGGCAAACGCTTCCGTCGCTGCCAAAGTCCGACGACCTCGAATCGATGCTGATCGAGGACTGGGCGGGCCGCGTCGCCGGATCGACCTATCTGGAAGAGAATTTGCGCATCGCCCGCTCGACCCTGCATCGCTGGCAGCGGCGAGGCGAGGTCATCGCCTTGCGCAAGGGTGGCCGCAAGCACGTCTTCCCGCTGGCGCAGTTCGTCGACGGCAGGCCGGTGGCGGGTGTCCGCGACGTGCTGTCCCTGATCAGCAATCCGAGGCTCGCCTGGCTATGGCTGACGCGCCCCGCGGCGCAGCTCGACGGCCGCATCCCGATCGACCTGCTGCGGCAGGATCAGGTCGACGAGGTCGTCGAGGCGGCGCGAGTGTTCGCGCCGGGCTGAGGGTTTCGCGGAATTGCCAGACGACTACTAGCTTCGCCTCTTTTCTTTCGTCCCGCAGCGTGACCCGCTCCTCAAGTCCCCGCTGTATAGGCCGCTATCGCCGCCATGTTCACGATATCGCTGTCCTTGGCGTTCAGCGACACAATCTGAACCGGCTTGTTCAAGCCGACCAGCAGCGGGCCGATCACCGTCGAGCCGCCGAGTTCCTGCAGCATCTTGGTCGAGATCGAGGCTGAGTGGAACGCCGGCATGATCAGCACGTTGGCCGGGCCGGTCAGCCGGATGAAGGGATATTGCGCCATGGCGCGGGCGTTGAGGGCGACGTCGGCGGCCATTTCGCCGTCATATTCGAAATCGACGCGGCGCTTGTCGAGGATGCGCACCGCTTCCTGGACCCGTTCGGAGCGCTCGCCCTGCGGATGGCCGAAGGTCGAATAGGCGAGCATGGCGAGCCGTGGCTCGTAGCCCATGCGGCGGGCAAAGCCTGCGGCCTCCTCGGCGATGTCGGCGATCTGCTCGGCATTGGGCATGTCGTGCACGGCGGTGTCGGCGACGAGCACGGTCTTGCCCCGCGCCAGCACGATCGAGACGCCGATGACGCGGTGGCCGGGCTTGGCGTCGATGACGCGGCGGATGTCTTCGAGCGCGGTCGAATAGTTGCGGGTGACGCCGGTGACGATGCCGTCGGCGTCGCCCAGCGCCACCATGCAGGCGGCAAAGTGGTTGCGGTCGTTGTTGATCAGGCGCTGGCAGTCGCGGAACAGGAAGCCTTTGCGCTGCATGCGTTCGTAGAGATAGTCGGTGTAGATGCCGTTGCGGCGCGACAGCCGGGCGTTGATGATCTCGATGCCTTGCTTGTTGAGGTCGATGCCGGCGTGCTTGGCGTTTTCCTTGATGACGTCGTCGCGACCGAGCAGGATGGCGGTGCCGAGCTTCTGGTTCACGTAGGAGACGGCGGCGCGCATGACCTGCTCCTCCTCGCCCTCGGCAAAGACGATGCGCTTGGGCTGGCGGCGCACACGGTCGTAGATGCGCTGCAGGGTCGAGGCAATCGGATCGCGGCGGGCGGACAGCTCCTGCGCGTAGCGGTCGAGGTCGAGGATCGGCTTGCGGGCGACGCCTGAATCCATCGCCGCCTTGGCCACCGCAATCGGGATGGCCGAGATCAGGCGCGGGTCGAACGGCACCGGGATGATGTAGTTGGGGCCGAATTTCGGCCTGTTGCCCTGATAAGCGGCGGCGACGTCGTCAGGTACGTCCTGGCGCGCCAGTGCCGCCAGCGCCTGGGCGGCGGCGATCTTCATGTCGTCGTTGATGGTGGTGGCACGCACATCCAGCGCGCCGCGGAAGATGTAGGGGAAGCCGAGCACATTGTTGACCTGGTTCGGATAGTCCGACCGTCCGGTGGCCATAATGGCGTCGGTGCGGATCTCGGCCAATTCCTCCGGCGTGATTTCCGGGTCTGGGTTGGCCATGGCGAAGATGATCGGGTTCTTGGCCATCGACTGCACCATGGCGGTGGTCAGCGCGCCCTTGGCCGAGAGGCCGAGGAAAACGTCGGCGCCGTCGAGCGCCTCGGCGAGGCTGCGCGCCTCGGTCTTGACCGCATGCGCCGATTTCCACTGGTTCATGCCTTCGGTGCGGCCTTGGAAAACCACGCCCTTGGTGTCGCACAAAGTGATGTTTTCGGGCGCGAAGCCCATCGCCTTCATCAGCTCGATGCAGGCGATCCCTGCGGCACCGGCGCCGTTGCAGACCATTTTCGTGGTCTTCATGTCGCGGCCGGTGATTTCCAGTGCGTTGATCAGGCCGGCGGACGAGATGATGGCGGTGCCGTGCTGGTCGTCGTGGAAGACGGGAATGTCCATCAATTCGCGCAGACGCTGCTCGATGATGAAGCACTCCGGCGCCTTGATGTCCTCGAGGTTGATGCCGCCGAAAGACGGGCCGAGGAAGCGCACGCAGTTGATGAACTCGTCGGCGTCCTCGGTGTCGACCTCGAGATCGATGGAATCGACATCGGCAAAGCGCTTGAACAGCACCGCCTTGCCCTCCATCACCGGTTTCGAGGCCAGCGCGCCGAGATTGCCGAGGCCGAGAATGGCGGTGCCGTTGGAGATGACGGCGACCATGTTGCCGCGCGTCGTGTAGTCGAAGGCGCGCGAGGGGTCTTCGGCGATGGCCAGAACCGGAACCGCGACACCAGGCGAATAGGCGAGGCTCAGGTCGCGTTGCGTTGCCATCGGCTTGGTGGCGACGACCTCCAGCTTGCCCGGCCGACCCATGGCATGGAATTCTAGCGCTTCCTGCGCGCTGACGGACGGCCCGCTGTTCTCGGTTTTCTTGGCCATGATGTTCTTGATTTCCTCGCCGGTGCAGCACCTCGTTGAAGCGGGTGCTTTGTGTCGGTCCGAATTAAGACCACGCGCCGCCGCGTGTAAACCGCCAGCGCGCGGGAATCGCGGTTGGTGCGAGTGATTGCGGGCAATCGGCCGTCTCGGTCGTCCCCTGTTTTTCGACGCCCCGGCATTAAACCACGCGATCACATCTGCTAGCGTGCCGCGCATGAATATGCACAGCCCGAACGAGCCGGATGCTCCCGACGCGATGACGCCGGCGCCGACTGTCCACGCCGGCGCCACGCCGATGATAGAGCAGTTCATCGAGATCAAGGCGGCAAACCCGGATTCGCTGCTGTTCTATCGCATGGGCGATTTCTACGAGCTGTTCTTCGACGATGCCGAGAAGGCAAGCCGGGCGCTAGGCATCGTCTTGACCAAACGCGGTAAGTATCAAGGGCTCGACATCCCGATGTGCGGCGTGCCGGTGCATGCGGCCGACGACTATCTGCAGAAGCTGATCGGCCAGGGTTTTCGCGTTGCCGTCTGCGAGCAGATCGAGGATCCGGCCGAAGCCAAGAAACGCGGCGGCAAATCGGTGGTGCGCCGCGACGTGGTACGGCTGGTGACGCCGGGTACCATCACCGAGGACAAATTGCTGGCGCCCTCGGAATCGAGTTTCCTGATGGCGTTGGGGCGGGTGAAGGGCGGAGCGGACCACTCCTTCGCCTTGGCCTGGATCGACATCTCGACCGGCGCCTTCCGCGTCACTGACACCACCGCCGACCGGCTGCTGGCCGACATTTTCCGTGTCGATCCGCGCGAATTGATCGTCGCCGAGCCGGTGTTCCATGATCCGGAGTTGAAGCCAGTGTTCGACGTGCTCGGCCGCGTCGCCAGCCCGCAGCCGCCCTCGCTGTTCGATTCGGCCTCGGCCACCGGGCGCATCGCCCGCTTCTTCGATGTGGCGACGCCGGACTCGTTTGGCGCCTTTTCGCGTGCCGAACTGTCGGCGATCTCGGGCGCCATCGCCTATGTTGAAAAGACGCAGAAGGCCGAGCGCCCGCCGCTGTCGCGGCCCGAGCGCGAGGAGCAGGGCTCGACCCTGTTCATCGATCCGGCGACACGCGGCAATCTCGAGCTGCTGCGCACGCTGTCGGGCAGCCGCGAAGGTTCGCTGTTCAAGGCGATCGACCGCACGGTCACGGGCGGCGGCGCAAGGCTGCTCGCCGACCGGCTGATGGCCCCGCTGACCGATCCGGTGGCGATCGGCGCGCGCCTGGATTCCGTGTCGTTCTTCCGCTCTGAAACGCGGCTCTGCCAGGCGGTGCGGTCGAGCCTGAAGCGCGTCGCCGACATGCCGCGCGCTTTGTCCAGGCTGGCGCTCAACCGGGGTGGGCCGCGCGACCTCGGCGCGCTGCGCGCCGGTTTCGAAGCGGCCGGCGCGATCGCTGAAATCTTTGCCGCGACCGCCCTGTCCGGGGAACTCGCGGCCGCACTCGCCGCCATCCATGCGCTGCCCCAGGCGCTGGCCCAGCATCTGACGCAGGCGCTTGGCGACGAAATGCCGCTGCTCAAGCGCGATGGCGGTTTCGTTCGCGGCGGCTACCATGCCGATCTCGACGAGATGCGGGCGCTGCGCGACGAATCGCGAAAGGTGATCGCCGGGCTGGAGCGCTCGCTGATCGACGAGACCGGCATCCGCTCGCTAAAAATCCGGCACAACAATGTGCTTGGCTATTACATCGAGGTGACGGCCAACCACCATGCGGTCATGACCGGCAGCGATGGCGCCAAGGCGCGCTTCATCCACCGCCAGACCATGGCCAACGCCATGCGCTTCACCACGACCGAGCTGGCCGAGCTCGAGACCAAGATCGCCAATGCCGCCGACCGCGCACTCAGCATCGAGCTGGCCGCCTTCGACGCGCTGACGGCGGAAGCGGTCGGCGAAGCGAAGAATATCCGCGCCGGTGCGGATGCGCTGGCCGTGCTCGACGTGTCGGCGGCACTCGCGCTTCTGTCGGAGAGCGAGGCCTGGTGCCGGCCGGTGGTGGATTCCAGCCTCGCCTTCGAGATTGCGGGCGGCCGGCATCCAGTGGTCGAGCAGGCCTTGCGCCGTTCGGGCGAAGGCCCTTTCGTCGCCAATGATTGCGACCTGTCGCCGGAAGGCAGCGCCAAGAACGGCGCGATCTGGCTCCTGACTGGCCCGAACATGGGCGGCAAGTCGACATTCCTTAGGCAGAACGCGCTGATCGCCATTCTGGCCCAGACCGGTTCGTTCGTGCCGGCAACATCGGCCCATATCGGCGTCGTCGACCGGCTGTTCTCGCGCGTCGGCGCCTCGGACGATCTGGCGCGCGGCCGCTCGACCTTCATGGTCGAAATGGTCGAGACGGCGGCAATCCTCAACCAGGCCGGCGAACGGGCGCTGGTGATCCTCGACGAGATCGGTCGCGGCACCGCCACTTTCGACGGTCTGTCGATCGCCTGGGCGGCGGTAGAATATCTGCACGAAAAGAACCGCTGCCGGGCGATCTTCGCCACTCATTTCCACGAAATGACTTCGCTGGCCGGCAAGCTGGCGCGGCTGCACAATGTCACCATGCGGGTCAAGGAATGGGAAAACGACGTCGTCTTCCTGCACGAAGTCGGCAAGGGTGCCGCCGACCGCTCCTACGGGGTGCAGGTGGCGCGGCTGGCCGGCCTGCCGGAAGCGGTGGTCGACCGAGCCAAGGAGGTTCTGCACCAACTGGAAGAGGGCGAGGTTTCGGGCAAGACGAATCGCCTCGTCGACGATTTGCCACTGTTTTCGGTGGCGGTGAAGCGGGAAGCGCCGAAGCCGGTCAAGAGCGACGCACTGGGTGTGGCGCTGGGCGAGATCAATCCGGACGAGATGACGCCGAGGGAGGCGCTCGAGGCATTGTATAGGCTGAAGGGGATGATATAGCCGGCAAAGGTCGGCGGGACAGCACCCCCCTCTGCCCTACCGGGCATCTCCCCCGCAAGGCCGCAAGGGGGGAGATTGGCAGCTTCCGCGCTCCGCTGCCCTGCATAGTTGGTGATTGGCGAAAGCCAAGGTGACGTCCGATCTCCCCCCTTGCGGGGGAGATGTCCTGCAGGACAGAGGGGGTGTGACGGAATGCGGCCTGCGCTATCAGCCCTCCTAAATCATCTCCAACCCGCGCTTGCGCGCTGGCGGCGGGAAGGCACGGTCGAGATCGGCGATGTCCTGTGGCGTAAGCTTGATGTCGAGTGCGGCGACGTTCTGGCGGACGTGCTCCTGGCTGCTGGCCTTCGGGATGGCGATGACGCCGTCCTGGTGCATCACCCAGGCTAAAGCGATTTGCGCCGGGGTCGCGTTGTAGCGGGCGGCGACGGCGTCGAGCCGAGCATTGCGGGCCAACGCACCCTGCTCGACCGGCGAATAGGCCATCAGCGGAATGCCGCGCTGCCGGCTCCAGGGCGCCAGGTCGAATTCGAGGCCGCGCCGGACCAGATTGTAGAGCACCTGGTTGGTCTGGACATTGTTGCCGTCGGACAAGCCGGCCAGCTCTTCCATCTCGTCGGTGTCGAAATTGCTGACGCCCCAGTGGCGGATCTTGCCTGCCTTTTTCAGAGCCTCGAAGGCCGCGACGGTTTCCGCCAACGGCACGCTGCCGGGCCAATGCAGCAGATAAAGATCGATGCGGTCAGTGCGCAGGCGTTTCAGGCTGTTTTCGCAGGCGCGCTGCACGCCCGCGCGCGAAGCGTTGGACGGCAGCACTTTCGAAACGAGGAAGGTCTCGTCGCGGCGCCCGGCAATGGCCTCGGCCACCACCTCCTCGGCGCCGCCGTCGGCATACATTTCGGCGGTGTCGATTAGCGTGATGCCAAGGTCGAGGCCGAGCTTGAGAGCATTGACCTCATCGGCGCGGCGACGGGCATCTTCGCCCATCTTCCATGTCCCCTGACCAAGCACCTGAACGGCTTCGCCAGACGGCAGTTTGGTGGTTCTGATGGTCGATGGCATAGCGGGCTCCGATTGAGACCGGATCGCATCACAGGCTGGGCGAGAAATCCAGAGGCGTTCTCGTCGCCTTGCCAATTGCCGAAAGCTTACTTGACCGGATGGGCGGCGAGCCAGGCCTGCATCTGCTTGATCTCGGCTTCCTGCGCGGCGATGACGCCTTCGGCCAGCTTGCGGATTTCCGGATCCTTGCCGTTGGCAAGCTCGACCTTGGCCATATCGATCGCACCCTGATGGTGCGGGATCATGCCGCGGACGAAATCGACGTCGGCATTGCCGGTGTATTCAGATGCCATCATGTCGGCATGCATCTTGTCCATCGCTGCCTTGTAGCCTTCGGTCGAAGGACTGGTGGCGTCCGTCGCCATGGCGCCCATGTCGTGTTTCATCTCTTCGCTCTGCGCCGGAACGCTTTCGAGGAAGACGGCAACCAGCATTCCGGCCGCCATCAGGAGCAGCACGATTTTTTTAGCCAAGGTCATTCATGGTCTCCTGTTGAATGGTTTCGTATTTGGGGGCTTCGATCAGAGTTTCAATGTTCTCAGCCGCAATGCATTGGCGATTACCGACACCGACGACAGGCTCATCGCCGCCGCCGCCAGCATCGGCGACAGAAGCGTGCCGGTGAGCGGATAGAGCACGCCGGCGGCGACCGGCACGCCAAGCACGTTGTAGAGGAAGGCAAAGAACAGGTTCTGGCGAATGTTGCGGATCGTCGCCTGCGCCAGGGTGCGGGCGCGGACGATGCCGTTGAGGTCGCCCTTGACCAAGGTAATGCCAGCGCTTTCGACGGCGACATCGGCGCCGGTGCCCATGGCGATGCCGACATCGGAGGCAGCAAGGGCCGGTGCATCGTTGACGCCGTCGCCGGCCATGGCGACAGCAGCGCCTTTGGCGCGCAGCTCATCGATGAGCGCTGCCTTCTGTTCCGGCAGCAGGCCGGCGCGAACCTCATCGATGCCAAGGCTTCTGGCGATGGCGTTGGCTGTGCGTTCATTGTCGCCGGTCGCCATGATGATCCTCAAGCCACTGTCATGCAGCGCCTTGATCGCCTCTGCGGTGGTCGCCTTGACCGGGTCGGCGACGGCGACGATGCCGGCCAGTCTGTTGCCGATAGCGACGAACATCGCCGTCTTGCCTTCGAACTGCAGCGCCTCGGCCTTGGCCGAGATGGATGCGACATCGATGCCAAGATCGGCCATCATCGTGGCGTTGCCGAGCGCGACCTTCTTTCCCGACACGATCCCCGACACACCCTTGCCGGTGACCGCCTCGAAGCCGCTGGCCTCGGCAACGGTCACGCCGCGCGTGGCGGCGCCGTCGACGATCGCCTCGGCCAGCGGATGCTCCGACCCCTTCTCCAGGCTCGCGGCAAGCACCAGCAATTCGTCCTCGGAAAAACCGTTTGCCGCAACGACATCGGTCAGTTTCGGACGGCCTTCGGTCAGCGTTCCCGTCTTGTCGACGATCAGCGTGTCGACGGAGGCGAAGCGTTCGAGCGCGGCGGCTTCCTTGATCAGCACGCCGGCATGAGCGCCCCGCCCGGTGGCGGTCATGATCGACATCGGCGTGGCGAGGCCGAGCGCACAGGGGCAAGCGATGATCAGCACCGATACCGCCGAGACGATGGCAAAGATCAGGCTGGGCTCGGGTCCGAACATGGCCCAGGCAATGAAAGCGGCAATCGCAACGAGAACGACGGCCGGGACAAAGTAGAAGGAAACGCGATCGGCCAACCCCTGAATCGGGGCACGCGAGCGCTGCGCCTTGGCGACGAGATCGACGATGCGCGCCAGCGTCGTCTCGGCGCCGACCTTCTCAGCGCGCATGATCAGCGAACCATTCTTATTGAGCGTGCCTCCGGTCAGTGCATCGCCCTCGGCCTTCTCGACCGGCAACGGCTCGCCCGTGATCATCGATTCGTCGATCGAGGAGCGGCCCTCCAGCACCGTGCCATCGACCGGCACGGCGTCGCCGGGGCGTATGCGCAGACGATCGCCGGCCTTGACCGCGTCGAGCGGCACGTCGTTTTCGGAACCGTCGGCGGCGATCAGCCGCGCGGTCTTCGGCGCGAGATCAAGCAAGGCGCGGATCGCCGAGCCGGTCTTTTCACGGGCGTGCAGCTCCAGCACCTGGCCAAGGAAGACCAGCGCGACGATGACGGCGGCAGCCTCGAAATAGACCGGCACCGCACCGCCATGGCCGCGGAACTGATGCGGAAAGATATCCGGAAACAGCGTGGCGACGACGCTGTAGAGATAGGCAGCACCAACGCCGAGCGAGATCAGCGTCCACATGTTGGGGCTGCGGTTGACGATCGAGTCCCAGCCGCGATGGAAGAAGGGCAGCGCCGCCCACAGCACGACGGGACTGGCCAATGCCAGTTCCAGCCAGACCATGATCCGCTCATCGATAAGGGACGAAAACGTTAGGCCCAGCATCGGCGCCATGGCGACGATCAGCAAAGGAACCGACAGCACGGCGCTGACCCAGAACCGCCTGGTGAAATCGACCAATTCCGGGTTCGGTCCTTCGTCACCGGTGGGTACGCCCATTGGCTCAAGCGCCATGCCGCATTTCGGGCAGGATCCTGGCTTGTCTCGGATGATTTCGGGATGCATCGGGCAGGTGTATTGCGTGCCCTTGGGCATCGGCTGCGATGCCGGCCCGTCGCCGAGATATTTTTGCGGCTCGGCCTCGAATTTCGCCTGGCAAGCGGCGGAGCAGAAATAGAAGCCCTGACCTTCGTGGCGGACAAAATGCTTTGCGGTTGCGCGGTCGACACTCATGCCGCAGACGGGATCGGTGGCCGTCAGGAATCTTTCCGGCTCGGCGGCGAATTTCGTGCGGCAGCCCTGGCTGCAGAAATGATAGAGATGGCCATCATGCCCGGCCGTGGGCTTGCCGGCGGCGGGATCGACGATCATGCCGCAAACCGGGTCGCGGACGACGCTCTTCGCGGCAGGCGCGGCGCCCTTCGCCGAACAGCAGCTGCCATGCGCGTGATGATCGTGATCGGAATGCGTCATTCGAAAAAGCCTTGATGTCTGGCAAAAATGCCTTGGTGTCTGAATTCCAAAGCGGAGGTAGGGCTTCCAGTTACTGGAAGGTCAAGAGCTGGTTTCGACTTTTCTTGTTGGCAGCGACTGTCAGGCACTTGTGGGGAACGTGTCAGCCCGCCCCATACCCAGCGCCGCGAAAACGCGCTATAGACGCCGCCGAAACGGCAAGGCCGACCTGGAAATATGGCAAGAATCTCCCTGAAGCTCGACGAACTCATCGACGGCGAAGCCTTGCGCCGCGAAATGACCGCGCTGACCGCGGCTACGGCAGGTGACGGCTCCGGACAGGCCGCGCGCAGCGGCGTGCTCCAGCTGCTCAAGGGGCGGCTCACAGAGGGGCGCGCCATTGCCGAACGCATGCTGAGGGACGACGGCAGCGGCAGCGCCTGCGCGGCGCGGCTGTCGCATCTCATGGATGAGATCATCCGGGCGCTTTACGATTTCGCCGTCACCCATGTCTACCGGGTTAAGAACCCGTCTTCGGCGGAGCGCATGGCCGTCGTCGCCGTCGGCGGCTATGGCCGCGGCACGCTGGCGCCGGGGTCCGATATCGACCTGTTGTTCCTGCTGCCCTACAAACAGACGCCGTGGGGCGAACAGACCGTCGAATACATGCTCTACATGCTGTGGGATTTGGGGCTGAAGGTCGGCCACGCCACCCGCAACATCGATGAATGCCTGCGCCTGTCACGCACCGACGTCACCATCCGCACATCGATCCTCGAAGCACGTTTCCTGTGGGGCGAGGAAAAGCTCTATGACGAACTGATGCTGCGCTTCGACCATGAGGTGGTACGCACGACCGGCCCCGAATATGTCCAGGCCAAGCTTGCCGAACGCGACGACCGCCATGCCAAGGCGGGCGAAAGCCGCTATCTCGTCGAACCCAACGTCAAGGATGGCAAGGGCGGCCTGCGCGACCTGCAGACGCTGTTCTGGATCGGCAAATATTTCTACCGCGTGCGTACCGGCGAGGAGCTGGTCGACAAGGGCGTCTTCACGGAGGGCGAATACCGCGAGTTCCAGAAAGCCGAAGACTTCCTGTGGGCGGTACGCTGCCACATGCATTTCCTCACCGGCAAGGCCGAGGAACGGCTGCATTTCGACATCCAGCGTGAGATCGCCGAACGGCTCGGCTACACCACGCACCCCGGCCTGTCGGCGGTCGAGCGCTTCATGAAGCACTATTTCCTGGTCGCCAAGGATGTCGGCGACCTGACCCGCATCTTCTGCGCCGCGCTCGAGGAAGAGCAGGCCAAGCACGTGCCGGGCTTCAACCGCATCTTCCTGACCTTCTCGCGGCGCAAGCGCAAGCTGGCCGGCACCTCCGACTTCATTGTCGACAACCACCGCATCAACATCGCCGACGACCAGGTGTTCGAGCGCGATCCGGTCAACCTGCTGCGGCTGTTCTGGTTCGCCGACAAGCACGGCCTGGAATTCCACCCCGATGCGCTGAAGCTGCTGACCCGCTCGCTCGGCCTGGTCAACAAGTCGCTGCGGCGCGACGAGGAGGCCAACCGGCTGTTCCTCGACATTCTGACTTCGGACCGCAATGCCGAACTCAACCTGCGGCGCATGAACGAGGCCGGGCTGCTCGGCAGACTGATCCCGGATTTCGGCAAGATCGTCGCCATGATGCAGTTCTCGATGTACCACCACTACACGGTGGACGAACACCTGATCCGCTGCATCGGCGTGCTGGCCGAGATAGAGCGCGGCGACGGCGAAAAACTCCATCCCCTGTCGCACACGCTGATGCCGGGCCTGAAGAAGAGCCGCGAGGCGCTCTATGTCGCCGTGCTGCTGCACGACATCGCCAAGGGCAGGCCCGAGGACCATTCGGAAGCCGGCGCCAGGATCGCGCGCCGTATCTGCCCGCATATGGGGCTGTCGCCAGCCGACACCGAAACCGTTGCCTGGCTGGTCGAGAACCACCTCGTGATGTCGATGACGGCGCAGACCCGCGACCTCAACGACCGCAAGACCATCGAGGATTTCGCCGCGATCGTGCAATCGGTCGAGCGGCTGAAGCTGCTTTTGATCCTGACCGTCTGCGACATCAGGGGCGTTGGACCCGGTGTCTGGAACGGCTGGAAGGGCCAGTTGCTGCGCACGCTCTATTACGAGACCGAATTGCTGTTGACCGGCGGGTTTTCGGAAGTATCGCGCGCCCAGCGCACGGCGGCGGCGCGCGAGCTTCTGGCCGAGGCGCTTGCCGACTGGCCGGACAAGGCCCGCAAGCGCTATGTCGGCCAGCACTACGAGAATTACCTTTTGACCGTGGATCTCGCCGACCAGTTGCGCCACGCCGAGTTCATCCGCGAAGCGGACGCGTCGGGCAACAAGCTCGCCACCATGGTCAAGACCCACCAGTTCGAGGCAGTGACCGAAATCACCGTGCTGGCGCAGGACCATCCGCGCCTGCTCTCGGTCATCGCCGGGGCCTGTGCTGGAGCCGGCGGCAACATCGTCGACGCACAGATCTTCACAACGTCGGACGGCCGCGCCCTCGACACCATCCTGATCTCGCGGGAATTCGACCGCGACGAAGACGAGCGCCGGCGCGCCGAGCGTGTCGGCCGGCTGATCGAGGATGTGCTGTCGGGCAAGAGCTGGCTGCCGGAGATGATCGAGAAGCGCACCAAGCCACGGCGCGGCTCCAAGGTGTTCAAAATCCCGCCACGCGCCGAGATCCGCAACACGCTGTCGAACCGTTTTTCGGTCATCGAGGTCGAGGGTCTGGATCGGCCAGGTCTGCTGTCGGAGATCACCGGAACACTGTCCGACCTTTCGCTCGACATCGCATCGGCCCACATCACCACCTTCGGCGAAAAGGTCATCGACACCTTCTATGTCACCGATCTCACCGGCCAGAAGATCGACAGCCCGGCCCGCATCACCACCATTCGCAACCGGCTGATGGCAACGCTCGAAGGCATCGTGCCCGAACGCGGCGGCAAGGCCAGGGCGGCGGCCGCCGAGTGACCGCCACCATCACTTTGTCCTCATCCTGTAGGCAGTCTCCAAACGCATGAGCCTCGTCAAGAAATTCGCAACGGTTGCTTCCGGCACGCTGATGAGCCGCGCGCTCGGCTTCGGCCGCGAGATGCTGATGGCGGCAGCACTCGGCACCGGACCGGTCGCCGACGCCTTCAACGCCGCCTTCCAGTTTCCCAACACCTTTCGCCGGCTGTTTGCCGAAGGCGCGTTCAACGCCGCTTTCGTGCCGCTGTTCGCCAAGGAGATCGAGACCCACGGCACCGATGGCGCCAAGCGCTTTTCCGAGGAAGTGTTCGGCGTGCTGTTCACGGCGCTGCTGGCGCTGACCATCGTCATGGAACTGTCGATGCCACTGATCGTGCGCTATCTGGTGGCGCCGGGTTTTGCCAGCATACCGGGGAAATTCGACACCACGGTGACGCTGGCGACGATCATGTTCCCCTATCTGATCTGCATGTCGCTGGGCGCCATGATGGCGGGCATGCTGAATTCGCTGCGCCGCTACTTCGCCGCCGCCGTGGCCCCGGTGTTCCTCAACATCATCCTGATCGGCGTGCTCGCCTATGCCTGGTACAAGGGATCCGACGCACTCACGGTCGGCTACGGGCTATCCTGGGGCGTGCTTGCCGCCGGATTGGTGCAACTGGCAATCGTCTGGGTGGCGGTGCGCCATGCAGGCATCTCGATCGGCTTCCGCCGTCCGAAGATGACGCCAGCCGTCAAGCGGCTGCTGATCCTGGCGCTGCCGGCGGCAATCACCGGCGGCATCACCCAGATCAACCAGCTGATCGGCACGGCGATCGCCTCGGCGCAAAACAGCGCGGTATCCTCGCTCGCCTATGCCGACCGCATCTACCAGCTGCCGCTCGGCGTGGTCGGCGTCGCGGTGGCGATCGTGCTTTTGCCCGAACTGTCGCGGGCGCTGAAGTCGGGCAATCTGATCGAAGCGGCCAATCTGCAGAACCGCTCGGTCGAGTTCACGTTGTTCCTGACGCTGCCGGCAGCAGCAGCACTCTGGATCATGTCGGAGCCGATCGTGCGGCTGGTCTATGAGCGAGGTGCGTTCGCCGCCAATGGATCGACGCCGACAGTGGCGGCGATCCTGGCCATATTCGGCCTCGGCTTGCCGGCCTTCGTGCTGATCAAGGCGTTCACGCCAGGCTATTTTGCCCGCGAGGACACCCGCACGCCGATGATCTTTGCCGCCATCTCAGTGGCGGTCAACGTAACCACCGCGCTGACACTGTTTCCACGGATGGGCGCGCCCGGCATTGCGGTGGCCTCGGCCGTCGCTGGGTGGGTCAATGCGCTGATGCTGCTCGGCGTCCTGATCCGGCGCGGTCATTGGGGTCGCGACGTGCCGCTGATGAAGCGCATCCCACGTCTGGTGCTGTCGGCGGTGGTGATGGGAGCGGCGCTCTATTTTGCCGAACACTGGTTCGCCGTAAGGCTCGGCCCGGGTTCGCCGCTGGTCGTCAAGGCGACGACGCTCCTGGCGCTCGTTGCCGGTGGAGCGCTGCTCTACTTCATCACCGCGTTTGTCACCGGCGGCGCGGATTTCGGCATGATCAGGCGCAATGTTGGACGGAAAGGATCTCCGCCGACTAAGGAACAGTCTCCAGATCCGTGAGACGGAATTCGTCCGCAGTCGAAAGCATCGGAACGCCGTAGTAGCGCGCGCAAGCGTAGTGAAAACAGTCAGCCAAGTTCAGGCGGATAGCGTTGTTGCGAAACCGCGACGCGGCCTCAACGGACAACGATGTTGCGTCTGAAGCTGGCGGAAGCTCCCGCAAGGCAATTGCCCGCTCTTCGAGAAAACGACTGACTATCTTCAGGCTTACGTCGACCGGTATGGCCAGCTTTTCCGATCGTGAGAGCGCCATCGCGGCCTCCCAGACAGCGATCGCCGAGGTGAACGGAGCCGATGCTTCGATAATCGCTTGCGCACAGCGCTCAGCTTCGGCCTCTTGGCTCAGCATCGCAACAATAGCGGCGGCGTCGACAAACATCAGTCTTCGCCCGACAATTCATCATAGATCGAGCGCGGCAGCGGGTTGCGCGCCCGGTCGCTAAGCTCGATTCCGAACTCGGCGCGGAGCCGTGCCGCTGTCTCCAGCGGCGTCTCGCGGTTGCGCCGGCGCTCGAGTGCCTCACGCATCGCGATCACAATCGCCTCGGTTATGCCGACGCCCTCGACCTTCGCGAAGGCGCGCGTCAAGCTGTCGGCCTCCTTGTTGTTGATGTTGATCGTCATCACAGCCCTGCCTACCGAAAAATATAGCAACATGTATGTAGTAATCTACATGACTATGTCAACATGATGGTGGCTTTTTTCGGCGCTCCCAGCAGCCTCTTGATCCTCTCAACGCCTTCGTCCATAAGCGCGCCGTCGCAAGACTTTCGCCGCGCGCGAAACGGCCCTCCACAAGCCATGAGGACAATCATGACCGCCTTCAAGCCACTTGTCTTTTCCGGTGTCCAGCCGACCGGCAATCTGCATCTCGGCAACTATCTCGGCGCCATCAAGAAATTCGTCGCCCTGCAGGATACCTCCGACTGCATCTATTGCGTCGTCGACCTGCATTCGCTGACAGCCCAACTCGTCTATGAAGACCTCGCCGACCAGACGCGGTCGATCACGGCTGCCTTCCTCGCTTCGGGCATCGACCCGAAAAAGCACATCGTCTTCAACCAGTCGCGGGTCATGCAGCACGCAGAGCTCGCCTGGATCTTCAATTGCGTGGCGCGCATCGGCTGGATGAACCGCATGACGCAGTTCAAGGACAAGGCCGGCAAGGACCGTGAGAACGCGTCGCTCGGCCTGCTGGCCTATCCCTCCCTGATGGCCGCCGACATTCTGCTCTATCGCGCCACGCACGTGCCGGTGGGGGAGGACCAGAAGCAGCATCTGGAGCTGACCCGCGACATCGCGCAGAAGTTCAACAACGACTTCTCCGACCGCATCGCCGCCCTTGGCGTAGGCGTCGAGATGCAGGTCGGCGAAGAGACCGTGAACGGCTATTTCCCGCTGACCGAGCCGGTGATCGGCGGGCCGGCGGCGCGCATCATGTCGTTGCGCGACGGTTCCAAGAAGATGTCGAAGTCGGACCCGTCGGATCTGTCGCGCATCAATCTGACCGACGACGCCGACGCCATCTCGAAGAAGATCCGCAAGGCCAAGACCGACCCGGAAGCGTTGCCGAGCGAGTTGGACGGCCTGGCCGGCCGGCCCGAGGCGGAAAACCTGGTCGGCATCTATGCGGGTCTCGCCGAGATGTCGAAGGCAGAGGTGCTGAAGGAATTCGCCGGCCAGCAGTTCTCCGTGTTCAAGCCGGCGCTGGCCGACCTTGCCGTGGAAAGACTGGCGCCGATCGCCAGCGAGATGCGCCGTATTTCCGACGACCGCGCCTATGTCGACGCGGTGCTCAAGGATGGCGGCGAGCGCGCCGGCGTGCTGGCTGAAGCAACGATGAAGACGGTGCGCGACATTATCGGGCTGCTGCAGGGCTGATCCCAGGTTCGGGTGCACCGCACCATACTGGTCCAAGGCCGGCGGCTTGCCGCCGGTCGATGGCAGTGGCAGATTGCGCCCGAAATGACACCGAGTAGATAGATAAACATGGTCTCCAAACGCCTCAGCCGCGAAGCCGGCCATCGCAGGAAATTCCTGGCGATCATCGATGACACGCCGGAGTGTGAGCGCGCCGTCGCCTATGCCTCGAAGCGGGCGCAGAGCACCAGCGGCACGCTGGTGCTGCTCTATGTCATCGAGCCGGACGATTTCCAGCACTGGCTGGGTGTCGAGAAGATCATGCGCGAGGAGGCGACCGCCACGGCGCGCGCGGCACTCGATACTTATGCCAACAAGGTGCGCCAGAAGCTCGGTATCGAGCCTGAAATGGTGGTGCGCGAAGGCAAGCCGACAGAAGAGATCCACAAGCTGATCGAGGAGGATCAGGACATCGCCATCCTGGTGCTGGCCGCCGGCGCCGGCAAGGAAGGTCCCGGACCGCTGGTCGGCGCCGTGGCCGGCAAGGGTGCCGCCTTCCCGATCCCGGTGACCGTCGTGCCTCAGAATCTGTCGGACGAGGAAATCGACAGCCTCGCGTGAGATGTGTTGAGCGCCGAAAAAACATTCCGCCAGCCAGCCGTTCCGGCGATGCGTTTCGCTTGAATGTCCAGCCAATAGAGCCTATTTAGAATTGTTCCAAACTAGCTGCCCGAGACGGGCACGGAGATGGCCATGTTCATCCAGACCGAATCGACGCCAAACCCGACGACGCTGAAATTCCTGCCCGGCAAGGAAGTGCTCCTGGAAGGCACCGCCGATTTCCGCGATGCCGACAGCGCCGCAGTCGCCTCGCCGCTGGCTGGCCGACTGTTCGAAATTGCCGGCGTCACCGGTGTTTTCTTCGGTTATGACTTCATCACCGTGACCAAGGATGGCCCCGACTGGCAGCATTTGAAGCCGGCGATCCTTGGCGCCATCATGGAACATTTCATGTCCGGTGTGCCTGTCATGGCCAAGGCCGGTCCGGCTGCCGAGACCAGCCAAACCGGCGAGTTCTATGACAAGGCCGACGAGGAGCTGGTCATCACCATCAAGGAACTGCTCGACACGCGGGTGCGCCCGGCGGTCGCCCAGGATGGCGGCGATATCACCTTCCGCGGCTTCGAGAACGGCACGGTGTTCCTGCACATGAAGGGCGCCTGCGCCGGCTGCCCGTCATCGACGGCGACGCTGAAGCATGGCATCCAGAACCTTCTGCGCCATTTCGTGCCGGAGGTGCAGCAGGTCGAGCAGGTCTCCTGACGTCCCTTTGATAATTCTACCCTGCTGACCATCTGGTCCGATTTTCTTCGCTTCCGGAACTCCAAAATGATCTACGAACTTCGGGTTTACCGGGCTTTGCCGGGACGCTTGCCGGCGCTTCTTGATCGCTTCGACAAGATCACCCTCAAATTATGGGAAAAGCACGGTATCCGCCAAGCGGGTTTTTTTACCACGCTGATCGGTGCTTCGAACAACGAACTGACCTACATGCTGGCATGGGAATCGCTGGCCGAACGCGAAGAGCGCTGGACGGCGTTCGTGAAGGACCCTGCCTGGACGCAGGCGCGGGAAGATTCCGAGCGTGATGGCCAGATCACCGAGACAATCACCAACCAAATTTTGGTTCCCACCTCGTTCTCGGCGGTGTCCTGACCGCCGAGCAGGCGTCGCATCGCGCAAACAACAAAAAACCGGGCCGAATTGCCCGGTTTTCTGTTTGGGACGTCCGTTGTTGCCTAGACGGTCCGCTTACGAAAACTGCCTCTATCGATCATGACTTTTCCGAAAACCGATACCGGTTTATCGGGATCATGACCTAAAGAACAATGACCTTGGCGCCGACCGAGGCGCGGTCATAGAGGTCGATAATGTCCTGATTCATCAAGCGAATGCAGCCTGATGACATTGCCTTGCCGATCGAATTCCATTCCGGGCTGCCATGCAGGCGATAGCCTGAGTCACCGCCCTTGTTGAACAAGTACATGGCGCGGGCGCCGAGCGGGTTCTTTAGTCCCGGCTCCATGCCGCTGGCGAACTTGGCCAGTTCCGGCTGGCGCTGGATCATCTGCCTCGGCGGCGTCCAGGTCGGCCATTCGCGCTTCAGCGCAATGTGGGCGGTGCCGTGCCACTCGAAGCCTTCGCGGCCGACGCCGATGCCGTAGCGAATCGCCCTGCCGTCGCCTTCGATGAAATACAGGAACTTGTTCTGCGTATCGACGATGATGGTGCCCGGCTTTTCCGGGCTGTCGTAGTTCACTTCCTGCCGATGGTACTTCATCGGCACCTTCTCGATCGGGATGCGCGGCAGCTGGTAGCCGGCGTCGGTCACGCCACCGTAATCGTTGGAGAACACCTGCATGCCGATGCTGCTGCAACCGGCGACGGCAGAAGACAGCGCCAAGGCGGCGACGATTGCAAACGACTTCATGCGCATCAGGTGATCCGGTGCCCCGCCCCAACTTCGGCGGCACGAGTCGGCCGCTTTCTCAAAATCATTCATGCTGGCATTTGCTTTGCTTGCCAAGCGCGCGATGCCTATATGCCTGTGCTGACGTGCTGGTAAGCGTATCACTATGGCATTTCGGCAACAGCACCCACAGGATTGTGAAGCAAATTCAAGGGGCCATCCCCGCGGGCTCCCGGAAATCGAGGAGAATCGGTCATGAACGTCGGTGACGCCGCCCACCGCTCCGGCCTGCCCGCCAAGACTATCCGCTACTATGAAGAGATCGGCCTGATCGCCCCGGCGCGCGCCGCCAACGGCTACCGCGATTATTCCGGAGACGATGTCCACCGGCTGGCCTTTCTGCGCCGCGCGCGCAACCTCGGTTTTTCCATCGACGATTGCCGCCAGCTGATGGCGCTTTACCGCGATCGCAGCCGCGCCAGCCATGACGTGCGTGAGATCGCCGCTTCCCATGTCACGGCGATCGAAGAGAAGGTCCGCGAACTGCAGTCGATGCGCTCGACCCTGCAGAAACTGATCCACGCCTGCCATGGCGACGAGAGACCTGATTGTCCGATCCTTGATGACATGGCGGGAGCTGCGTTACCCAGAGACAAGGGCGCCTCGGCGCCCGCATAACGACCGTCCCCTGCGCCAGGGCGTGCCGGTGAGCGTCGAAACGGATGCGGCACGCAGGTTCGACTGAACCAATTTTCTTCGGCGTCTGGCCGCGTTAACCTGACGCTCTATGTCTTTGTTGTCGCAATGATCAACGATGGAGGTTGGCATGGATCGGCGATTGTTTCTGACTGGAATGCTTGGGCTGGCCGGGGCTACGACCGTGATCGCACTTGCGCGTCCTGCCACCGCATTGGCCGGCATCCCGAATACGGGACCCGGCATTCTCGATGAACTCGACAAACCGTCCGACGCTGTCCTCGACCAGGATGGTCCTGATGTCCAAGACGGCATCGAGTTCGTGCGGCATCGCAGGTGGCATCGCGGGTGGCACCGCCGCCGTCGCGGGTGGAGACGGGTTTGCCGCCGCTATTGGCGCAACGGCTACTGGCGCCGCAGATGTTTCCGCAGATCCTTCTGGATCCGCTTCTGAGGAGATCCGGCAAAACGCGAAGGCTCGGCGTCGGCGGAGCCTTCCCTCTAGATTGCAACCGGGCAAAAAAGGCCCGCCGCCGTCGGGCAGCGGGCAGGCTCTGGAGTGCCGGGGGATCAACCCAGCATTGGGTCAACGGGTGAGCCAGGGGTTGGTTGCAAGCAGAATACCGAGCCAACTGTACGTTTCTGACCAACCCGCCAGGATACGTTGTCCACCCCTTGCGGAGCGCTAAATTTGGCGAGCGGCAAATTCGCCGCAGATGGCCGACGCGACTTGGGCAACGTTGCCTCACCGGCAGCCGCGTCGGCCATTTTGGCAGCGATTATATGTTTGAGGCGCGAGGCCGAGTTGTCGTCCCGTTGACGGGCGCTGCCTGCAATGAGCAAGCAGACTTGATAGAAGGGGCGGCCCGGTAGCCTTTCCCTTGGGTGGACTGCTATCGGGCCTGACCGGAGCGGGGTGTAGTGGGGGAGCTCCGGCTGCTTTCCAAAATACCACCTTATATGAGCTTTAGCTAATTTAATGGCGATCACCGCAATTCAATGTTCGTGGCCGAGGTGGCAAACGAGTGCCACTATGAAGGCCGCTTGCAGCGCTATCGCTTTACCAATGGCCGAATATCGAGCCGCCAGCCGGGGCGATCTTCTAGCCATCTACGGCTGGGTAGCGCCCGCCAAAGGATGCGCAGTGCATCCGGTGGAAAGGGACAGGGCCGGTACAACCTAAGCCCGCTTGAACGCGCTGCCGGATTGCGCGATTGTCCCAGCTCCGCCAATGTGACGCGAGCAATCTGATGGACCGGATGGGAAAAGCGCCTTTCGTGCCGACCGAAATTCACGTTTGCACGGTCACGGACAAGCGCGGCGCTTTTGGAATTCTTTCCCTCCAGACAACGGAGGGCCGCGTTGATGTCGCGCTCGACCGCCAGACAGCCGATGCCATCATAAACGCCATCAATGCAATTCGGTCTAAACTCGAATTGGTCGAGAGCCGCTAGTGGATTGATGCCCTGTTGGGCCATACTTGTATATCGCCAAGCATCAAGCGATAGCGCCCATCCAAATGGTTTATCAGGGTCTTTGCCTCGGTCGGCGAGTAGAAAATTACAATTGTTAGGGTATGCCCCTCTTCGACGCGCTCAAGGCGAAAGGCGTAACGGCGCCCCGGATTTTCATCATCCAACAACAAAAATACCCTCCCTCAAGGGAGCATGTTAGCTGTCGTTCATGAACCTTTTATGAGGGCGGGTTTGTCAAATCGCCCGCATAAAACATGTTCAAACCGTGAACAAAATCTGGCATGGTGCCGCCATGCCAATCATCTCTCCCATCCCAATCAACCCTCTCATCGACGGTCGCCAGTCCGAACGCGCCATGCTGGTGCGGCGCGGCGTGCAGCGGCTGCTGATGGAAATGGGCGCGCATGTGCTGCCCGAATTGTCGCTGGCCACCGGCCGCCGGGCCGACCTCGTCGCGCTGACCCGGCAGGGCGACATCTGGATCATCGAGATCAAATCCTCGATCGAGGATTTCAGGGTCGACCGCAAATGGCCCGATTACCGGCTGCACTCCGACCGCTTCTTCTTCGCCACCCATCCCGGCGTGCCTTCGGAGATCTTTCCCGAGGAGTGTGGTTTCATCCTCTCCGATGGCTATGGCGCAGAAATCCTGCGCGATGCGCCCGAACACCGCATGGCGGCGGCCACACGCAAGGCGCTGATGCTGCGGATCGCGCGAGCCGGGGCTTCGCGGCTGCTGGCGGCGGAACTTGCCGGCGTGCCGGTGCCGGCGCTGGAGGGTGAGAGCGAGTAGGTTTTCGCCTTACTCTTCGCTCTCTTGCACCCCACCAACCGCCGGCGCCATGAGCAGCACGGCGGCACCCAGGATGGCCGCGATGAAGGAGCCGGCGAGGATGCCGACCTTGACCGCGTCCTGCAGCGCCACGTCGCTGGCAAAGGCGAGCAGGCCGATGAACAGGCTCATGGTGAAGCCGATGCCGCACAGCAGCGAGATGCCGATCATGTGCGTCCAGCCGGCATTGGCGGGCAGGTCGGCAAGGCCGAACCGGATGGCAAGTGCCGAGGAGCCGAACACACCGACCAGTTTGCCGACCACCAGGCCGGCGGCGACACCCAGCGTCAACGGCTCGATCAGCGCGCCAAAACTCAGCCCAGCGAGCGAGACGCCAGCATTGGCAAAGCCGAAGATCGGGATGACGACGAAGGCCACTATCTTGTGCAAGCCATGCTCGAGCCGGTGCAGCGGCGAATGGTCGAGATCATGGCCGATCCCGGCGGAGCGTTCAAGCGGGATGGTCAGCGCCAACGCGACGCCGGCAAGCGTGGCATGGACGCCGGACTTCAGCACCAGCACCCACAGGATGACGCCCAGCACAAGATAGGGCAGCAGCGTCATCACCCGCATGCGGTTGAGCACGACAAGCGCGGCAATGACGGCGAAGGCAGCACCCAGATAAGCCAGCGACAGGCCGCTGGTGTAGAAGATGGCGATGATGATGACGGCACCGAGATCGTCGATGATGGCAAGCGCGGTGAGGAACACCTTCAGCGAGGCCGGCACGCGGCTGCCGAGCAGCGACAGCACGCCGAGGGCGAAAGCGATGTCGGTGGCGGTCGGAATCGCCCAGCCGGAGAGTGCCGCCGCATTGTTGCGGTTGATGGCGACATAGACGAGTGCCGGAACCAGCATGCCACCGGCTGCGGCGATGCCGGGCAGCATGCGCCGGGGCCAGGTGGAAAGCTGGCCGTCCAGCATCTCGCGCTTGATCTCCAGCCCGACGAGCAGGAAGAACACCGCCATCAGTCCGTCATTGACCCAATGCGACAGGCTGAGCGGGCCGAGATAGGCGTGGAGCGCGGAAAAGTAGGTTTCGGCGAGCGGCGAATTGGCGACGATCAGGGCAAGCGCCGCCGCCGCCATCAGGACGATGCCGCCGGCCGCTTCGCTATCGAGAAATTCGCGGAAGACGGAAACCGGCCGCTGCTTCAAGTCCATGTTGCCTCCGTCGCCGGGTCTGGGTGCCAGGCTCCTATGAATGATGCGCAGCCGTTGCCGACTATGCAAGACGCCTAAGATCGCATACCTCGGAGATTGGCCGAAACGCCCATCGCTTCGTCATCCTATGGCGGAGCAAGGAGCGAAGCGACGCGGCGCAGACCATAGGATGACGAAGCTCTGGTTAACGCGGCGCGCGCTTGGCCAGTATCCGCTGCAAGGTGCGGCGATGCATGTTGAGCCGGCGCGCGGTCTCGGAGACATTGCGCTCGCACATTTCGTAGACGCGCTGGATATGTTCCCAGCGGACGCGGTCGGCCGACATCGGGTTTTCCGGCGGCGCCGCGCGCTCGCCGGCGGTGCGGGTGAGTGCCGCGAAGATATCGTCGGCATCGGCGGGCTTGGAGAGGTAGTCGACGGCGCCGAGCTTCACCGCGGTCACCGCGGTGGCGATGTTGCCATAGCCGGTCAGGATGATGGTGCGGGAATCCTGACGCTTTTCGCGGATCGCCGCGACCACGTCGAGGCCGTTGCCGTCGCCGAGCCGCATATCGACCACGGCATAGGCGGGTGGATTGGCGCGCGCCTTGGCAACCGCCTCCTCGACACTCTCGGCCGTCTCGACCACGAAGCCCCTGGTTTCCATGGCGCGGGCCAGACGCGTGAGAAACGGCTTGTCGTCGTCGACGATGAGCAGCGAGGTGTCCTCGCCTTCAACCATTGCGCCAATATTTTCGTCGCCTGTCATAGTCTCAAAATTCCTGCTGCCTTAATTTTACGCAGATATAGTTCCTGAGCCTCATTGTCCAATTTTTAGAGCTGCTTCAAGGCTCTCAGGCGGTGTCGAACATGCTGGCCGAAGTGATTTCCGGGTTGAGGAACACACCGCGCGGCCACGATATCCGTACCACGGCGCCTTCGCCCAGGCCGCTCGAATTGCGGAAATCGAGCGTGGCACCCGAGCGTTCGAGCAGGGTCTTGGCGATGAACAGGCCAAGCCCCAGCCCGCCGCCGGTTTCATTGCCCTGGCGCGTCGACATATAGGGCTCGCCGATGCGGTCGATGATCTCGGCCGGAAAGCCGGGGCCGTCATCGATGATCGAGAAGGTGACGGTGGCGTCGTCCCAGCTCCAGCGCACGGTGACGCTTTTGCGGGCGAAATCGACGGCGTTCTCGACCAGGTTGCCGAGGCCGTAGATGACGCCCGGATTGCGTCGCCCGACCGGCTCGGGGCCGATGCGTTCGCCGGGCCGAAGCTTGATCGAGATGCCGAAATCGCGGTGCGGGGCGGTGACTTCTTCGACCAGCGAGGTCAGCGGCAGCCGCGAAAGATGCGCCTCGCCCTCGGAGGACAGGCTGGTCAGCCGCTTGAGGATCTCGCGGCAACGCTCGCTCTGCGAGCGCAACAGCGTCACGTCTTCCCCGTATTTCGGATCCTTGCCGAGCGCCTTTTCCATCTCCTTGGCGACAAGCGCGATGGTGGCGAGCGGCGTGCCAAGCTCGTGCGCGGCCGCGGCGGCCAGCCCGTCGAGCGCCGAAAGATGCTGCTCGCGCTGCAGCACCAGTTCGGTGGCGGCAAGCGCATTGGCCAGAAGCCGGGCTTCGGCGGCCACCCGGAAGGCATATATGGCGGTGAAGGCGATCGAGGATAGCAACGCCATCCACATGCCGGCGACATAGATGAAGGGCATCGCCAGCGGCGCATCCTCATGCCAGGGCAGCGGCAGATGGACAAAGACCAGCAAGGTCGCCGCAGACATCACCAGCCCGCCGAGGATGGCGGTCAGGCGCAGGGGCAGCGATGTCGCCGAAATGACGACAGGCACGGTCATCAGCAGCGAGAACGGGTTGGTCAGGCCGCCGGTCATGTAGAGCAGGCCTGCCAGCTGCAAGCTGTCGAAGATGAGGATGCCGAAGGCTGCCAGCGGCGTGAGCCGGTGCGCCGCCGGAAACCGGAAGGCGAGAAACAGGTTCATCCAGGCCGAACAGGCGATCAGGGCGAAGCAGAGGCTGACCGGCAGCGGAAACTTCAGGCCATAGGCAACGACGAGAACCGCAACGCTCTGACCGACGATGGCAAGCCAGCGCAACCGGATCAGCGTGTTGAGGCGCAGTCTCTGGCTCTGCTGGAAATCGGGCGAACGCAAAACGTTGATCATCGCAATGGATTACAGCCGTGCGGCCGCGAAGGCTAGGTACCTCTGGGTTTGGCCCGGGCGGTGGCGGTGGCGAGCAGCGGGTTTTCCGGCCAGACATGCTTGGGGTAGCGGCCGCGCATGTCGGCGCGGACATCGGCCCAGGAACCGCGCCAGAAGCCGGGCAGGTCGCGCGTCGTCTGGATCGGCCGATGCGCCGGCGACAGGAGTTCGAGCGTCAGCGGCACAGTGCCATTGGCGATCGAAGGATGGCGGTCGAGGCCAAACAGCTCCTGCACGCGAACCGCCAGCACCGGCCATTCGCCGTCATAGCGGATCGGCACATGGCTGCCCGACGGAGCATCGAAATGGGTCGGCGCCAGCGTATCGATCCTGCGCTGCAGATCGTGCGGCACGAGGCTGGCCAGTCCCGCCGAGACAACGCCCGCATCGATGGCGGCAAACGATGCCGCGCCGGACAGGTAAGGCAGCAGCCAGTCGTCGAGGCGCTCGATGAGGGCGGCATCCGCCATATCGGGCCATGGCGCACCAAGGCCGCGATGCAGCCAGCCAAGCCGCTGGCGCAGCGTTTGCGCCTCCTTGCTCCAGCTCAGCAGCGACAGGCCATGCTCACGCACCGCATCTGTTATGGCGTGGTCGGCGTCAGCGCCGGTTGGCGGCGGCAGCATGCGCTCGGCAAGCGTGATGGCGCCCAGGCGCACGGTTTCGCGCACGCGCACGGCGCGTTTGTCGCGGTCGAAGCTCGTTTCACGGCGAGTCTCGATCCTGTCGGCGAGCGTGGCACGGACATCGTCCTCGCTGATGGCCGCTGCCGATGTGATGCGCGCATTCTGTGCCTTGCCCTGCAGGTCGGCGACGACCAGAAACGGCTCGCCGGCCAGCGAGTCGGCCGCGTCCACCATCGCGCCCGAGCCATTGGCCAGCACGAAACGGCCGCGCTCGCCGCGCGCCTTGGCGACGCGGTCAGGCCAGGCGTGGATCAGAAGAGCGCCGGCACCCTCCCCCTTGTGGGGAGGGTCGGCGAGCGCGCCTTGCGCAGCAAGGCGAGGGAGACGGGGTGGGGGAGCCGCGCCCGGCCTACCCCCACCCCGCTCCGCTTCGCGGATCGACCCTCCCCACAAGGGGGAGGGTGAAGAGGTGCCAGCCTGCCGCGCCAGCCGTTCGGCTAGCTGCCGCGCAGCCGTCGCGCGCGGCGATCGATCGGAGCGAAAGCGCATCAACCGTCGTTCCAGATCGGCGCCGTCGCCACCAAGGCCGCGCTCGGTGAGCAGCACGGCAAGCATCGCTGCCTCGAAGGCATGGCCGCTCTTCGCTGCCTCGGCGACCATATGCGCCAACCGCACCGGGAGAGCGAGCTTGCGCATCGCAGCACCCGCATCCGTCAGGCGCCCAGCCTCGTCGATGGCATCCAGCGCGCGCAGCAGCGCTCTTGCCTCATTGAGGGCCGGCCCGGGCGGCGGATCGAGAAAGGCGAGCCCTGTCGGATCGGCAACGCCGAAGGCGGCGCAATCGAGCAGCATGCCCGACAGGTCGGCCTCAAGGATTTCCGGCGGCGTGAAGGCAGGAAGTGCAGCCGTCTGCTCGGCTCGCCACAGCCGGATGGCGACGCCAGGCTGCGTGCGTCCGGCACGGCCGGCGCGCTGGTCGGCGGAAGCCTTGCTGACGCGCACGGTCTCCAGTCGGGTCAAGCCACTGGCCGGCTCATAGCGCGGCAGCCGCGACAGGCCGGAATCGATGACGACGCGCACGCCGTCGATGGTGATCGACGTTTCGGCAATCGAGGTGGCCAGCACCACCTTGCGGCGACCGGCCGGCGGCGGCTTGATCGCCGCGTCCTGCGCCTTGCCGTCGAGCATGCCGTAAAGCGGCACGATGTCGGTATCGGCGCCGACCTTGCCGGCCAGCCGCTCGGCGGTGCGCTCGATCTCGCGCTGGCCGGGCAGGAAGGCGAGCACGCTGCCGCTTTCGTCGGCAAGGGTGGCGCGGATCGACTTGGCCATGGCGTCCTCGATGGTGGTGCCGGCGGGGCGCTCGTCATAGCGGATGTCGACAGGGAAGGCGCGGCCTTCGCTCTCGATGACCGGCGCGCCCGACAGCAGTTTCGCGACACGCGCACCGTCAAGCGTCGCCGACATCACCAGCAAACGCAGGTCCGGCCGCAGCGCCCCTTGCACGTCGAGCGCCAGAGCGAGACCGAAATCGCCGTCGAGCGAACGCTCGTGGAATTCATCGAAAATGACAGCCGAGACACCGGGCAATTCGGGATCGTCGAGGATCATGCGCGCCAGCACGCCTTCGGTGACGACCAATATCCTTGTCTTTGCCGAAATGCGGTTTTCCATGCGCATGGCATAGCCGACGGTGGCGCCGGGTTCCTCATCAAGCAATTGCGCCATGCGGCGGGCGGCGGCTCGGGCGGCGAGCCGGCGCGGCTCGAGGAGCACGATCTTGCCGGCACCAAGCCAGGACGCGTCAAGCAGCGCCAGCGGCACCAGCGTCGTCTTGCCGGCACCGGGCGGCGCCACCAGCACGGCGCTGTTGCCATGGCCGAGCGCGTCGCCCAGCGCCGGCAGCACGGCGGATACCGGAAGCTCCGGCAGGGGGTTTGTGATCATCGGTCCAGGAATGCGTTCGTCCAATCGTGGCAAGCGCGCTTACGTCCGCATATCAGTGGTCGCGGGGGCCATGCAACTTATGGGCTGAAGCCATTCAAAGCCGGGTGCGGGAAAACGGATTCCAGCGTACCGTGCCCAGCCGGGCTTCCTCGCGCACCATGGTCAGCAGGCCGGCGCCACCGACGACCGCCAGGCCAATCAGCGACAGGCCGTCCGGATATTCCTGGAAGAACAAGGCGCCGAGGATCACCGCCCAGACGATCTGCGAATAATGCGTCGGCGCGACCCGGTTGGCGGGCGCGTATTTCATGGCCAGAAGCTGCAGGAATTGTCCTGCTGCCGTGAAGGCACCGGCCATCGCCAGCCACATCAGTTGCTTACCGTCCGGAACGGTGAATGAGGTGGCGGCGGCACCGACGCCGTTGAACAACAGGCCGTAGCCGACCAGCACGCCGAGCATCGTGGTGCGTTTTTCCTGCTTCGCCAGCGAACGCATCAGGATGACGCTGGTGGCGGCGAGGAAGGCAACGCCGAAGGCGGCAAGGTGACCAAGACTGAGTTCGCGAAACCCTGGCCGCACCACCAGCATGACCCCGGCAAAACCGGCGACCACCGCCAGCCAGCGCCAGGGGCCGACCTTCTCCTTGAGGATCAGCGTGGAGAGGATGGTGACGCAGAGCGGCGCCAGGAAGATCAGCGCATAGACCTCGGCCAGCGGAATGGTGGTGAAGGCATAGACGCTGAGCACGCCGGAAGCGATACCCGCCCAAGCCCGCGCCTGCACTGCCCAAGGCCTTTTGGCGCGCCAGAAATCGCGCCAGCGCTCGCCCGCCGGCCGCGTGAAGAAGAGGAAGAAGCCGGCAAACAAGGTTATGAAAAAGCCGATCTCGAAGATCGTGAGCTGACCGCCCAGGCTTTTGACAACGGCATCGCTGCCCGAATAGCTTGCATAGGCGATCAGGGCGAGCAGGATTCCGTTCGTCACGTTGTTCCATTTCCGGGGGAGAGAGTGGTTTGAAAATCCTAGCGCTCGGTGCGCATCCGGACGACATCGAGATCTTCATGTTCGGTACGATGGCCGCCTATGCCGCGCAAGGCGCAGAACTCACTTTTGCCATAGCCACGGATGGTGCCAAGGGCGGCAAGAGTGATCCCGTTGTTCTCGCTCGTTTCCGTCGCGAGGAAGCGACGGCCGCGGCCGCGCTGCTCGGGGCGACGCTACGTTTCCTCGATTTTCCCGACGGCGAACTGGTGGCCGATGCAGCGCTGATCGGGGCGCTGAAAACGCTGATTCGCGAGATCGGACCGGACCTGGCGATCACGCATGCACCCAACGACTATCACGCCGACCACCGCGCGCTGTCGGACGGCGTGCGCATCGCGGCGTCGTTCGCGGTACCGGTGCTGCATGCCGACACGATGGGCGGCACTGGTTTTTCGCCGACGCACTATGTCGACATTTCCGCCCATGCCGACATCAAGGCGAAGGCGATCCGCATGCACCAGTCGCAGGATCCCGACCGCTTTGTCGAAGGCGCGCGAACGCAGAACCTTTTTCGCGCCGGCCAGTGCAACGGCGCTCAGGGGTCATTGGCCGAAGCCTTCCGCTTCGAACCGACATTCCCCTTCGCCGACATCCGCGAACTGCTGCCTCCGGCGCCGCCGATCCGGAAGGTCATGGTGAGCACCAAACGCGTCGGCTGAACCGAGAGACGTCCTGTGAATGTTCCTGATGCCCAGTGAGCCATATTGATTTTTCCTGGGCAACGCCATCGCGCCTGGGCAATGGCTTCCCCCACTCCGTCGCCGCTTCGCGGCGCCACCTCTCCCCCCTCCGGAGGGAGAGGAAGGAGCCAAGGACGGCGAGCTCTTGCCCTTCCTCTACCCCGTCGATCGGGGGAGAGGTGGCGCCGCGGAGCGGCGACGGAGTGGGGGTCGACAAGCCACGATGGCGGCGACACAGCCCACTGGCACTCAAAGCACCCGTTCACCAATTCGTTTCATAGATCCGTGCCCATGCGCGTAACAGCCGATGCTTTTTCCCAACGTTTTCAGAGCCCACCCCCGGCATGCTGCGGCGCAGCAACGAATTCGCTTGCCTTGTTTAGTAAAAATTGCATCACTAAACAAATTACTAAACATCTGCGGCGCCGCCGCGCCGCCATGTTTAGGCCCCCTGAGGAGAGGGGTTGAGGGCTCTTGAAACCGTCATCCGGGCGCGTTTCGCAAATGGGAGGAAGTCATGAAATCGAGCTTGAAACTGGCGTTGGGACTGACCTCGGCGATCACAGCGTCGACAGCCGTCTCGAACGTCGCGCACGCTGAAGACCTGACGCTGTGCTGGGCCGCCTGGGACCCGGCCAACGCGCTTGTCGAACTGTCCAAGGATTTTACCAAGGAAACCGGCATCGGCATGAAATTCGAGTTCGTGCCGTGGACCAACTATGCCGACCGTTTCCTCAACGAGCTCAACTCGCACGGCAAATTGTGCGACCTGATCATCGGCGACAGCCAGTGGATCGGCGGCGCCGCCGAGAACGGCCACTATGTCAAGCTGAACGACTTCTTCGACAAGGAGAAGATCAGCATGGACGATTTCGTGCCGGCAACCGTCGTCGGCTATTCGGAATGGCCGAAGAACACGCCGAACTACTGGGCGCTGCCGGCCATGGGCGACGTCGTCGGCTGGACCTATCGCAAGGACTGGTTCTCCAAGCCGGAGCTGCAGAAAGAGTTCAAGGAGAAGTATGGCTGGGATCTCGGCCCGCCGACCACCTTCGACCAGTTGAAGCAGGTCGCCGAATTCTTCCAGAAGCGCGAGATCGACGGCAAGACCGTCTATGGCGCCTCGATCTACACCGAGCGCGGCTCTGAAGGCATCACCATGGGCGCCATGGACGTGCTCTACAGCTACGGCTTCCAGTACGAGAACCCCAAGAAGCCCTACGAGATGGAAGGCTTCGTCAATTCCGACAAATCGGTGAAGGGCCTGGAGTTCTACAAGGCGCTCTATGATTGCTGCACGCCGCCTGGAGCGTCGAACAGCTACATGGGCGAAGGCGTCGATGCCTTCAAATCTGGCCAGGTGGCGATGCACATGAACTTTGCCTTCACATGGCCCGGCTTGCAGAAGGACGAGAATGTCGGCGGCGACAAGATCGGCTACTTCGTCAATCCCAAGGGTCCGGACGGCGAGCAGTTCGCCCAACTCGGCGGCCAGGGTATTTCGGTGGTGTCCTATTCCGACAAGCAGGAAGCGGCGCTGAAATACATCAAATGGTTCGCCAACAAGGACGTGCAGGCCAAATGGTGGTCGCTCGGCGGCTATTCCTGCCTTAACGCGGTGGTCAAGGATCCGGCCTTCCCGGCCAGCCAGCCCTACGCGCAGACCTTCCTCGACTCGATGGCCGTCGTGAAGGACTTCTGGGCCGAGCCGAGCTACGCGCCGCTGCTGCAGGCCTCGCAGAAGCGCTTCCATGACTATGTCGTCGCCGGCCAGGGCTCGGCCAAGGATGCGCTGGACGGCCTGGTCAAGGACTGGACGCAGGTCTTCCAGGACGACGGCAAGATGTAACTGGGGCAAGATGTAACCAGCTCCTCCCGAGCTAGGCCCGACGCGTCCCGTGCCGCCCTTGGCACGGGACGCGGTTCAGATAAATTCCATGACAGAGACGGCTTAAAGTGACCGAAGCAGGACTCACCATGCTCAATCGGACCGCGGAGAACGTTGCCCGGGCGACCCCGGAACCGTTGGCCCGCAAGGTCCGGGGCATCAGCGACAAGGGCCTCGCCTGGCTGTTCATCTCGCCGACGATCCTGTTGCTGTTGGCCATCAACATCTTCCCGCTGTTCTGGGCGATCTATCTG
Organism: Mesorhizobium sp. LjRoot246; assembly: GCF_964254115.1. Classification (NCBI taxonomy): domain Bacteria; kingdom Pseudomonadati; phylum Pseudomonadota; class Alphaproteobacteria; order Hyphomicrobiales; family Phyllobacteriaceae; genus Mesorhizobium; species Mesorhizobium sp. LjRoot246. The sequence continues at coordinate 222,322 of NZ_CAXUSN020000001.1, forward strand.
TCGTTCACCAACTACCGCGCCAACCGGCCGAACGAGGTGGTGAAGAATCTCGGGCTCGCCAACTACCAGCGCATCCTTGGCGACAAGGATATCTGGATCGCCATGCAAACCACGGCGCATTTCGTGTTCTGGACCATCCTTTTGCAGACGCTGATCGGCTTCACGCTGGCCTGGCTGATCGACCGCAAGTTCCGCGGCCATGCCTTCTGGACGACGCTGATCCTGGTGCCGATGATGCTGTCGCCGGCGGTGGTCGGCAATTTCTGGCGCTTCCTCTACGAGCCACAGATCGGCCTGTTCGCCTATGCCATCTCCTTCGTCACCCGGATCCCGCCAACGGATATCCAGATGCTCTCCAACGTGTCGCTGGCGCCATGGTCGATCATCATCGTCGATACCTGGATGTGGACGCCCTACGTGATGCTGATCTGCCTCGCGGGCTTACGCTCGATCCCCGAATACATCTATGAGGCGGCCGAGGTCGACCGCGCCTCCACCTGGCGGCAGTTCTGGTCGATCACGCTGCCGATGGCGCTGCCCTTCATCATGCTGGCGGTGCTGTTTCGCGGCATCGAGAACTTCAAGATGTTCGACATGGTCAATCTGTTGACCGGCGGCGGGCCGGGCTCGACCACCGAGGTCGCCTCGATCACGCTGAAACGGCAGGCTTTTGAGAGCTGGCGCACCGGCTATTCCTCGGCCTTCGCCATCATCCTGTTCGTCGCGGTGTTCGGCCTCGCCAACATCTACGTCAAGGCGCTCAACAAGGTGAAGCAGAGATGAGCCTGACCACAGCCCATTCGGTCGTAGCACCGAGCAGCAACTCGAAGCGCATCGCCGGCGCGATCATCATTGCCTATGCGCTGATCTCGATCGTGCCGCTGCTGTGGATCTTCGCCACCAGCTTCAAGACGCCGCCGGACTCGATCGCCTATCCGCCCAAGATCCTGTTCCAGCCCAGTCTCGAAGGCTACTGCAATCTGTTCACGACGCGGACGCGACAGACGCCGGAATACATCAACTCGCTGGGACCGGCGACGGGCTTCTGCGACGAGACCACGCGCAAGCGCAACATGGTGATTGCCGGTCCATCCAACTTCCTGCCGCGCTTCGTTAATTCGCTGATCATCGCCTTCGGTTCGACCTTCTGCGCGGTCTTCCTCGGCACGCTGTCGGCCTACGGCTTCTCGCGCTTCAAGGTGCCGCTCGCCGACGACCTTTTGTTCTTCATCCTGTCGACGCGCTTCATGCCGCCGATCGCCGTCGCCATTCCGATCTACCTGATGTACCGCGAGCTTGGCCTGTCGGACACGGCGCTCGGCATGATCCTGCTCTACACGGCGGTCAATGTGTCGCTGGCGGTGTGGCTGCTGAAAGGCTTCATCGACGAGATCCCGCGTGAATATGAAGAAGCAGCGATGATTGACGGCTATACGCGGCTGCAAGCCTTCTGGCGCACCGTGCTGCCGCAGGCGACCACAGGCATTGCCGCGACCGCGATTTTTTGCCTGATCTTCGCCTGGAACGAATATGCGTTCGCGGCACTCCTGACCTCCGGCACGGCGCAGACCGCGCCGCCCTTCATCCCGACCATCATCGGCGAAGGCGGCCAGGACTGGCCGGCGGTCGCGGCCGGAACGACGATCTTCCTGGTGCCGATCCTGGTCTTCACCATCCTGCTTCGCAAGCAGTTGCTGCGCGGCATCACCTTCGGCGCGGTGCGCAAATGATTGATGTGGGAATAAGAAACCGACGATGCCACCGTTTCCCTTCTCCTCGTTCACGGCTACGGGATCGACACATTTGCGAACGCTTAGCGTTTAGCGATAGCGTGCATGGCAAGCAGGCGCATGCATCGTCTCGCGCCGCGCCGGGTCGACCCCCACTCCGTCGAGCTTCGCTCGACACCTCTCCCCCGATCGACGGGGTAGAGGAAGGGCGCGAACTTAATTCAGCCAGACTCCCCACCTCTCCCTCCGGAGGGGGGAGAGGTGGCGCTGCGAAGCAGCGGCGGAGTGGGGGAACCACCTGGCAACCATCTCTCCCCGTGAACAGGGAGAAGGAAGGGAGCTACCCATGACGCGCCCAGCCGTCTCCAAGAAATCATCATGGCCGGTCTGGGCCAGGCGCGGGTTGATGGAAAACATCGCGACGGCACTGATCGCGATCGGCTTCCTGATGCTGTTCCAGCCCTTCGCGCTGTCGCTCTACACCTATTCCTTCATCACCATGCTCGCCGGCACCGTGATGTTCATCATCGTCTCGAAGTTCCCGGAATAATCATGGCCGAAATCCGCGTCCAGCACCTGAGAAAGGCCTTCGGCGATTTCGTCGCCGTGCAGGATTCCAACTTCGTCGTCGAGGATGGCGAGTTCTTCGTCATGCTCGGGCCGTCGGGCTGCGGCAAGACGACGACCTTGCGCATGATCGCCGGGCTTGAGTTGCCGACCGGAGGCCAGATCCTGCTTGGGGGCGACGATGTCACCATGCTGCGGGCACGCGAGCGCGACATCGCCTTCGTCTTCCAGCTCTTCGCGCTCTATCCGCACATGAATGTGCGCAAGAACATCGGCTTTCCGCTGTTGGCGCAAGGCATGCCGTCGGCCGAAATCCGCACGCGCGTCGAGGAAACGGCAAAGCTTCTGCGCATCGACCATCTGCTCAACAAATCCGTCTCCGGCCTTGCCGGTGGCGACCGCCAGCGGGTGGCGCTCGGCCGCGCCATCGTGCGGCGGCCCAAATGCTTCCTGATGGATGAGCCGCTCGGCACGCTCGACACGGAATTCCGCGATTTGATGGTCCATGAGCTGCGCGAACTGCACAACCGCATCCACGCCACGACGGTCTATGTCACGCACGACCAGATGGAAGCGATGTCGATGGCCGACAAGATCGCCGTGATGAACCATGGCGTCATCGAACAGTTCGGTAGCCCACGCGAAATCTACGACCGCCCGGCGACCATGTTCGTCGCCGACTTCATCGGCTCGCCGCCGATGAATTTTTTGGGCTTTGGCGGCGGTCTCGCCAAGGGCGCCAGGGAGATCGTCGTGCAAGGCGCGAAAGTGGCGGTGCCGGAAGTGCGCGAGGACATCGCGCCGGCCGACATGGCGCTGGGCATCCGCCCGGAACACATCCGCTTCGATGACAATTCGAAGCTGCGCGGCGCCGTCTACGGCACCGAATATCTCGGCACCACCCAGATCGTCGCTGTGCAGACGGCGGACGGCATCATCAAGGCACGCGTGCCGGCCGAAATCCGGCTCTCCACCGGCGACCATGTCGGGCTGACGCTGAGCAGCGCGCGCCTGTCGCTGTTCGAGAAAGGATCCGGCCGCGCGGTGAGAACCGCGATCCACGATGTCGCCTCCGAGCGGAGGACCCAGCATGGCTGACGTGCACATCAAGAACGTGACCAAGAGTTTCAGCGACCATGTCGCCGTCAACGGCCTCGACCTGCATATATCAGATAGCGAATTCGTCGTGCTGCTCGGGCCGACGGGAGCCGGCAAGACGACGACGCTGCGGCTCATCGCCGGGCTGGAGCGACCGGATTCCGGCACGATCGAAATCGGCGGTCACAATGCCACGACGCTGTCGCCCGCCGAACGCGACACGGCCTTCGTCTTCCAGCAATATTCGCTCTACCCGCATCTGTCGGTGTTCGACAATCTCGCCTTCCCGCTGCGCTCGCCGGCGCGGAAAATGCCGGAAGACCAGATCCGCCGCCGGGTCGAGGAGGTGGCCAGGATGGTGCGCATCCATCACAAGCTCGCCAACCGCTCGACCAAGCTTTCGGGCGGCGAAATGCAGCGCGTTGCCATCGGCCGCGCGCTGGTGCGCAAGCCTTCGATCTATCTGATGGACGAGCCGCTGTCGTCGCTCGACGCCAAGCTGCGGGCGGATCTCAGGCTCGAGCTGAAGCGCATCCAGACCGAGCTTGGCGCCACCATGCTTTATGTCACCCACGATCAGATCGAGGCGATGACGATGGCCGACCGCATCGGCATCCTTGCCGACGGCGTGCTGGTGCAGATCGGCTCGCCACGGACGATCTATTCGGAGCCGGCAAACCTGCATGTCGCGGCAAGGCTCGGCCAGCCGGCGATCAATCTTCTGCCGACCGGGCTGCTGCCCGATGGCGGCGCGCCGACCGGGACCAAGACCATCGGCGCACGCACCGAGCATCTGACGATCGCGAAAGCAGCGAACGGCCATGCCGACGGCGTCGTCGACTGGGTCGAGCATCTTGGCGACCAGAACCATTTGCATGTGACGGTGGGGACCAAGAAACTGGTGACACTGACCGATCCCGACACGGATCTGGCGCAGGGCGACAGGGTGATGATCCGCTACCGGTCGCCGCTCTATTTCGGCGCCGATGGACAAAGGCTGATGTAACGGGTGACGGCGTTTCCATCACAGGGTTCAACGCCGGCTATTGATTGACGATTGCGAGTACGGGACGAATTCGATGAAGCACTTTTTCAATCGCAGGGAAACGATCGTCACCGAGGCGCTGGACGGCCTGTTGCGGACCGTTGGATCAGGCGATCTCGCGCGCCTCGACGGCTATCCCGAGATCAAGGTCATCCTGCGCGCCGACTGGGACAAGACGAAAGTCAGCGTCGTTTCCGGCGGCGGCGCCGGGCACGAGCCTTCGCATGCCGGCTTCGTCGGCAAGGGCATGCTGACAGCGGCGGTTTCGGGCGAGATCTTTGCCTCGCCAAGCGTCGAGGCCGTGCTGGCGGCCATCCGGGCCGTCACCGGTCCGGCCGGCTGTCTGCTGATCGTCAAGAACTACACAGGCGACCGTCTCAATTTCGGCCTGGCAGCTGAGAAGGCGCGCGCCGAGGGTTTCCGCGTCGAGATGGTGATCGTCGCCGACGATATCGCTTTGCCTGATATCAACCAGCCGCGCGGCGTTGCCGGCACGCTGTTCGTGCACAAGATCGCAGGCCATTTGTCGGAGACCGGCCATGATCTGGCAGCCGTTGCGGCAGCCGCTCGCGCGGCGGCGAAGGATATTGTTTCGCTCGGCATGTCGCTGTCGTCCTGCTCGATCCCCGGCCAGCCGCATGAGGACAGGTTTGGCGAAAATGACGGTGAACTCGGCCTCGGCATTCATGGCGAGCCGGGCGTCGAGCGGATTGCCGTGCAAAGCGCCGACCGGCTGGTCGCGATCATGGCGGAGCGCCTCTCCGGACAGCTCGATCCGGCAGCCAGCCACGCCTTGCTGATCAACAATCTCGGCTCGGTGCCGCCGCTCGAAATGTCCGTTATCGCCAACGCGGTGCTGGCGTCGCCGCTCGCCAAGACGATCAAGCTGACGATCGGCCCCGGACCGCTGATGACGGCGCTCAACATGAATGGCTTCTCGCTGTCGCTGGTCCGGCTCGACGCAGCGCGCGAAACCGCATTGCTGGCGCCGGTCGGGCCGCATGCGTGGATGCCGGCAAAGCCCGTTGTGCCGCCTGCCGTCGTTCCTATGGCGAAAGCGGCAGGACAGAGCGCGGCACGCAAACCCAGTCAGGATGCTCGTACCAGGCGTCTTGTCGTCACGGTCTGCGAAAGGCTGATCGCGCTCGAAGCCACTTTGAACGGACTGGATGCCAAGGCGGGCGACGGCGACACCGGCTCGACGGTGGCGACCGGCGCGCGCAGTGTGCTGGAGAGGCTTGACACGCTGCCGCTTGCCGAGTCCTCAGCGGCCCTTGGCGCGATAGGCGACATTCTGAGCGCGTCAATGGGCGGCTCCAGCGGTGTGCTGCTGTCGATCTTCTTCACGGCCGCGGCGCAGGCTCTGGACGGCGGCGCGAGCCTGGCCAAGGCGCTGCTTGCCGGCCTCGAACGAATGACTTTTTACGGCGGTGCCGGGATGGGGGATCGCACCATGGTCGATGCCCTGGAGCCGGCGCTCAAGGCGCTCGATGCCAAGGGCCTGGACGAAGCGGCTATCGCGGCCCTACGTGGTGCCGAGGCCACGTCCGCCATGGACAAGGCAAAGGCCGGACGGTCGGCCTATGTCGGCAGCAAGCTGCAAGGCGTGGTCGACCCCGGTGCCTATGCGGTGGCCGAGGTCTTCGCGGCCGCAGTCGCACTGCACGAAGCGGCCTGACGCATGCCTGAGTTGTCGAATGACCGTTCTTTCGATACTGCGGGCGACATGGAAACCGGGAATGCGGGTGACATGGCAGCGTTGAACCTTGCCAGGCTGATCGCGGCCGCTGCGGATACGATTGCCGCGCACGCCGAGGAATTGACCGCGCTCGACCAGGCGATCGGCGATGGCGACCATGGACTGAACATGAAGCGCGGTTTTGAGGCCGTGCGTAGTGAGGCCGAGGCGTTTGCTGCCAAGCCGCTGCCCGAGGCCCTGAAGGCGATCGGCACCAAGCTGGTGATGACGGTTGGTGGCGCCTCCGGTCCGCTGTTCGGCACCCTGTTCATGGCGCTCGGCAAGGAGATTTCGGCGGAGCCCGATCGCGCCAATCTGACGGCGGCCTTCGGCAAGGCCATCGAAGCCGTGGCCGCACGCGGCAAATCGCAGGTCGGCCAAAAAACCATGCTCGACGTGCTGCAGCCGGTGCATGACGCATTGACCGAGGGAAAGACCGGGGCGGAAGTAGCCGATGCCGCCGACGCGGCCGCCGAAGCGACCGTGCCTATGAAGGCCCTGCGCGGCCGCGCCTCGTTCCTTGGCGACCGATCGATCGGCCATATGGATGCCGGCGCGCGCTCGACCGCCCTGCTGGTGCGGACTGTGGCGCAAACCGTCGGGGAAAGTGCATGAGCAATGTCGGCATTGTCATCGTCTCGCATTCGCCGCTGGTCGCCGAGGGCACAGCCGACATGGTGCGCCAGATGGTGGGCGATGAAGTGCCACTTGCATGGTGCGGCGGAAACGGCCATGGCGGGCTCGGCACCAATGTCGAGGCGATCATGGGCGCCATCGAAAAGGCCTGGTCGGAAGCCGGTGTCGCCATCCTGGTCGATCTCGGCGGCGCCGAGACCAATTCGGAAATGGCGGTGGAGATGATCGGCGAGCCGCGGTCGCAAAAGATCATCGTCTGCAACGCGCCGATCGTCGAAGGCGCGGTGATGGCGGCGACCGAAGCCTCCGGCGGCGCTACGCTTAGGGAAGTGGTGGCGACGGCGCATGAATTGTCGCCGTCGTGAACGAACGGGAAGCTTGAAAGACATGTCCGCATTCGCCGAAGCGACCGTTGTGATCACCCACGATGTGGGCCTGCACGCGCGTCCTTCGGTGAAGTTCACCAAGCTGGCCAAGAGCTTTGCCGCCGAGGTGGAAATCGCGCTTGCCGCCAACGGGCCATGGTTCGACGCCAAGAGCATCGTCAAGGTAATGGCGGCCAAGGCGCCGAAAGGTACCGTGCTGCACATCAGGGCCAGCGGCGACGGCGCCAATGATGCCGTCGACGCGCTGGTCGAACTGGTACGGCGCGATTTCGACGAAGGCGCGGACCATGTCCGGACCGCTTAGGTTGCAAGGCATTTCGGCCTCGGCCGGTTATGCCGAAGGGCCGTTGTTCGATCTCGACCGGATTGCCGCATCCTATGTCGGTAAGGCAAGTGTCGCCGACGAAAAGGCCGCGCTCGATACCGCAATCGCCATTGCGGCGGGCCGTCTCTCTGCATTGTTCGAGACGGCCGACGGTGACGCCGCCGACATTCTCGAGTTCCAGATCGCCATGCTGGGGGACGATGCGCTAAGCAGCCCGGCCTTTGCCGCGATCCGCGCCGGCCTGCCGGCTGACAAGGCCTGGCGGCAGGCGCTCGACGCCGAAATCGCCGGCTATGATGCTTCCGACCAGGATTACTTTCGCGCGCGGGCCGCCGACATCCGAGACATTAGGGACCAGGTGCTGCGGGCGCTGACCGAGGATGGCGACGTCCAAGCACCGGCCGGCGCCATCCTCTACGGCCAGGACATCGCACCGACGCGTTTTCTCGAAACCGACTGGAGTTGTGGCGGCGGCATCGCGTTGAAGGCGGGCAGCACTGCCAGCCATGTCGCCATGCTGGCGCGGTCGCGCGGCGTACCCATGGTCGTCGGCCTGGGTGCTTTGCCGGCTCATCTTGCCGGCATCGCCCTGATCGACGCCGAACATGGCGGCATCGTGCTGTCGCCGTCCAAGACCGAAATCGCTGCTTTTAGGCAATCCTCAGCATCGTTCTCGGCGCGCCGCAAGCGGGCCGGATCTTTCCTCGCGCGGCCGGCGGTCACCAAGGCCGGCACGGCGGTGCGAGTGCAGGTCAACATCGCCGATCCGTCCGAGGTCGACGGCATCGACATCGCGACCTGCGACGGCGTCGGGCTGATGCGCACCGAATTCCTGTTCGGCAAGACATTGCCGGATGAGGAGACGCAGTATCGTGCTTACCGCAAAGTGCTGGAATGGGCCGGCGAGAAACCGGTAACGATCCGCACCGTCGATGCCGGCGGCGACAAGCCGGTGCCAGGCTTCACGGTCGAGGAGAGCAATCCGTTCCTCGGCCTGCGCGGAATCAGGCTGTCACTGGCAAGACCGGAGGTGTTTCGTGTACAGATCCGGGCGCTGCTGCGCGCCGCCGTCCACGGCAGCCTGAAAGTGATGTTTCCGATGATCGCCGTTGTCGAGGAGTACAGGCAGGCAGCGGCGATGTTCGCCGAGGAACAGGCGACGCTTGCTACGCGCGGCATCGCGCACAAGATGCCGCCGCTCGGCATCATGGTCGAAGTTCCGTCAGTGGCGATCGCACCGGAAGCCTTTGCCGAGGCCGCCTTCTTCTCGATCGGCTCCAACGACCTCACCCAATATGTCATGGCGGCGGCCCGCGACAACGCCGCCGTGGCCCATCTCAATTCGGTCCGTCATCCGGTCGTGCTGCGGCTGATCGCTGCCGTGACCGCGTTTGGCGAACGTGAAAGAACCCCGGTCAGCCTGTGCGGCGATGCCGGCGGCGATCCAGCCTCGATCCCGGCGCTGCTCAAGGCTGGCCTGCGCGATCTTTCCGTCGCTCCGGCGCAACTCGCCATGGCCAAGGCGGCCATCGCGGACGTTTCTGTCTAGGCGCGGCTGGCATGGTCGAGAAGACACCCGAACCTGGTTCCGAAGAGGCGATCCGCGCCTACAAGACGATCCTGTCGCACGTCATCGACCAGCGCCCGTCCGGCATGCGCCAGCGCCTCGCCGACGCGCTTGGCAAGCACCGCAGCTTCGTCACGCAGATTTCGAGCCCAGTCTATTCGATCCCGATTCCGTCAAAACATTTGCCGGCTATATTTTCGGTCTGCCATTTCAGTCCGGCCGAGCGCGATCAGTTTCTCGCCGCCTACCATCAGGCGCATCCCGGAAAAATGACTGTCGCGGCAGGCATGCGCAAGACGCGCCATGTCTCGCTTGTCGTGCCGGATTTCGGCGACGACAAGCAGAACGCCGCGCTCGACAGAGCGGTGAACGATTTTATCCAGAAGATCACCAGCATCACCGGCAAGGGTGGCTGATCGAACTCTTTGTTTTACGCAATTCCGGACGGAAAACCGCGACACACTTTTCCTGGAATTGCTTTGGAAGGCCTATTTCGGAAGGAGACGGCCGTGAAGAAATTTATCAATTCGGTGGACACGGTGCTGACCGAAAGCCTCGACGGCTTCGTCGCCGCCCATGCCGACATCCTCGTGCTTGGCGAAGAGCACAAATTCATCCGCCGCAAGGCCTTGCGGCCGGGCAAAGTGGCGTTGATCTCCGGCGGCGGTTCCGGCCATGAGCCACTGCATGGCGGCTTTGTCGGGCACGGCATGCTCGACGCCGCCTGCCCCGGCCAGGTGTTCACCTCGCCGACGCCGGACCAGATGCTGGCGGCAGCGGAGGCCGTCGACACCGGCGCCGGTTGCCTGTTCATCGTCAAGAACTATGAAGGCGACGTCATGAACTTCGAGATGGCGGCCGAAATGTCGGAAGGCATCCTGCAGATCGTGACCAATGACGACGTCGCCGTCGAGAATTCCTCCTATACGACGGGCCGGCGCGGCGTCGCCGGCACGCTGGTGGTGGAGAAGATCGTCGGCGCCGCTGCCGAACATGGCCTGGCGCTGGCGCCGCTGAAGGCGCTGGGCGACCGGGTCAACGCTGCTACCCGCTCGATGGGCGTGGCGCTGACCAGTTGCACCGTGCCGGCGGCGGGCAAGCCGACTTTCGACATCGGCGATGGCGAGATGGAGTTCGGCGTCGGCATCCATGGCGAGCCCGGCCGCCGGCGCGACACGCTGAAAAGCGCCGATGCGATTGCGCAGGAGATTTGCGCCGCGATCCTGGGCGATCTCGGCGACAGGGCGAACGGCCCGGCGCTGCTGTTCGTCAACGGCTTCGGCGGCACGCCGCTGATGGAACTCTATCTGATGTACAACAGCGCGCGGGCGATCTTCGAGAAGCACGGCGTGACGGTGACCCGTTCACTGGTCGGCTCCTATGTCACCTCGCTCGACATGGCCGGCTGCTCGATCACGCTGACCATGCTCGACGACGAGACGACCGCATTCTGGGATGCGCCGGTGCGCACGGCAGCGCTGCGCTGGGGTATGTAACCTGGATTCCACCACGTTGATGCTGCCATCCCTTGAGGAACCGCGCGCCGTCCCGCACGACGCTGCGCTCCGACAGGCTCGAAAAACGGTTCGGTTGCCTGTTCCCGGCCGGAATCGTCCCAGAAATAGTCGTCATCACGACGTGACAAGCAGCGGAGCAGCCGGCTGGAGACATTGCATTTCTTCCCCTAAGTAAGGTAAAAACCCGCCTGGGAGTTGGGGAGATAGCGTATGCGTTACAATTGGGAGCGGGCTCCGACGAGCTTCGAACGTCACAGAAAAGCGCTGGCGACGGCTATTTTGATCGCTGGCGGCATTGGCCTCATGCTTGTGGCCCTGCCGATCTAAACAAGCTGCAGATCGAACCGATGCAGGCTGTCAGGGCGCCTGGCGTGACCCAGTCAGCGCGGCTGCCCGGTGACGGCAAGGAAGCGCCGGTCGCGCCCCTCAAAACCTTGGCTGAAACGCTGCACCAGCACGACGATTACCGCCGGTTTGCCGGCCGGGGTGTATTCGTAGGATTCCGACAGGCTGTAGGAGGTCGGGCAGTTTCTCGAGCCCGGCACGGTCTTGTCCTCGTGCAATATCTTGAACGGCTTGCCGTCCTGCCCTTGCAGCGTCAGGCGGAAGCCGAGCGCCTTGCCGGCCTTCTCACCTTGAAGTGTCTTCTCACTTTGAAGTGCCTGGTCGCCTTGCTGCGTCGCATCGAAACTCGCCGAACAATCGCCCGTGCTGGCTGCCAGGATCTGGTCGAGCTGGATGGTCGAAATGCCCGTTTCGTCATAGAGCGGAGATAGCCATTTCTGCGACACTTGCTCGAGGCGGGAAATGTCGTTGTAGGCAACCATTTCACCCGGAAAGGTGAACTTGTCGGAGGCTGTCTGCTCGCCCAGTGATGCGATGGCATATCTGGCAAGAATGGGCGCCGCCCTGACGCCGGCCTGCGCCCTCGCCTGCTCCAGCGTCAGTGTCGCTTCCTCCGTTGCGTCGACGACGAGAATCGGCTTGCCGCCGACAAATTCATCGGTGCGAGTGTCGATGATGTCGATCTGCGACCAGCCGGAATCCGAGGCGCCGGCGTCGAGCGTTCCATATTGCTCGAAGGCGAAATAGGCTCCATCGGGCGAAAAGCCGATGATACGCCGTGCCGCGGCATCGCCGGCCTGGGCGATTCCTGTGGAGATCGCAAGCGCCGCGCCCACAACCGATGGGAGCACAAAGCGCCCGATGATCCGCCCAGCAGCAAACATCACCACCCCAATCCCGTATCGCAATTTCATAACTGCTGGCCCCCAAGGCGCCAGGTCGATGTGATCAGCACAATGGCGCGCATTTGCGGCCAAGGGTAGAGCGCGCTATCTGGAAGGAAGAAAATCGTTCCTGGGGAGGGTACGGATGACTTCACGCTATCATGAGGTCTATGAGGGCTGGAAACGCGACCCGGAACAATTCTGGGCGGATGCGGCCGGCGCCATCGACTGGTATTCGCCCTGGGACAAGGTGTTCGACGCCAATGCCGGCGTCTATGGCCGCTGGTTCACGGGCGCCACCTGCAACACCTGCTACAATGCCATCGATCGCCACGTCGCCGGCGGCCGCGCCGATCAGATCGCGCTGATCCATGACAGCGCGATTGCCGGAACTGTGAAAAAATTCACCTATGCCGAGTTGAAGCGCGAGGTCGTCGCGCTGACCTCGGTGCTGAAGAACCGCGGCATCGGCAAGGGCGACCGCGTCATCATCTACATGCCGATGGTAGCCGAGGCGGCCATCGCCATGCTGGCCTGCGCCCGTATCGGCGCCGTGCATTCGGTGGTCTTCGGCGGTTTTGCCTCGCATGAGCTTGCCACCCGCATCGACGATGCCAAGCCGAAGTTGATCATTTCCGCGTCCTGCGGCCTGGAGCCGGGCCGCGTCGTCGCCTACAAGCCGCTGCTCGACAAGGCGATCGAGATCTCCCGCCATAAGCCGGACGCCTGCCTGATCCTGCAGCGCGACCAATTGCGCTGCGAACTGAAGGAGCATTTCGACATCGACTACGCCGATGCTGTTGCCCGCGAACGGGCGGCCGGCGCCAATGTCGATTGCGTGCCGGTGCTTGCCACCGACCCGCTCTACATCATCTACACATCCGGCACGACCGGCCAGCCCAAGGGCATCGTGCGCGACAATGGCGGCCACATGGTCGCGCTGAAATGGACGATGGAAAACGAGTTCGGCGTCAAGCCGGGCGAGGTGTTCTGGGCGGCATCGGATGTCGGCTGGGTGGTCGGCCATTCCTATATCGTCTACGGGCCGCTGCTGCATGGCTGCACCAGCATCCTGTTCGAGGGCAAGCCTGTCGGCACGCCCGATGCCGGCACCTACTGGCGGGTGATATCGGAGCATGGCGTCGTAGCGCTGTTCACCGCGCCGACCGCGTTCCGCGCCATCAAGGGGCAGGACCCGAAGGGCGAGTTCATCGCGAAACACGACCTCTCGAAATTCCGCACGCTGTTCCTTGCCGGCGAGCGCGCCGACCCGGAAACCATCAAATGGGCGGAGCAGAAGCTCAATGTGCCGGTGGTCGACCATTGGTGGCAGACCGAGACCGGCTCGCCGATGACGATCAATCCTGCCGGCCTTGGCCTGCTGCCGGTGAAATACGGCTCGCCGGGCGTGCCGATGCCCGGTTACGACATCCGCGTGCTCGACGATGGTGGCCATGAGGTGAAGCGCGGCACGCTGGGCAATGTGGTGGTCAAGCTGCCGCTGCCGGCCGGCTGCCTGCCGACGCTGTGGAATGCCGACGCGCGGTTCCGCCAAGCCTATCTCGATGAGTTTCCCGGCTTCTACAAGACGGCGGATGCCGGCATGGTCGATGAGGACGGCTATCTCTATGTCATGGCCCGCACCGACGACATCATCAATGTGGCCGGCCACCGGCTGTCGACCGGTGCCATGGAGGAGGTGCTCTCGGCCCATCCCGATGTCGCCGAATGCGCGGTCATCGGCATTGCCGACGCCATGAAGGGCCAGGTTCCGCTTGGCTTCGTGGTGCTGAACGCAGGTGTGACGCGCGACGCCGGCTTGATCGAGAGCGAAGTGGTCGGCCTGGTGCGCGAACGCATCGGCCCGGTCGCAGCTTTCAAGACGGTGGTGACGATCAAGCGCCTGCCCAAGACACGGTCGGGCAAGATCTTGCGCGGCACCATGCAGAAGATCGCCGACAAGGAAGAATGGATCATGCCGGCGACGATCGACGATCCGGTGATCCTCGACGAGATCACCGTGGCGCTGACGGAGCGTGGAATCGGGGTTTAGCGGCGGCCAATCGCGTATGGCAGCGCCTTTCCTCTCCCTCGTCGATCGAGGGAGAGGTGTCGAGCGAAGCTCGACGGAGTGGGGTCGATCTTTCATCGAAGCAATGCTTCCGCCTGACTACCGCTTGCCTGAGTTTTCTTACTCACCTGGTTGTGCATGTCTCGCGCCGGCATGTTTGTCGAGTGGCAGTCAATCTTTTATTGTGCAACGCAGCAATCCTCCTTACAGTGCTTTGCAGGGGGGCCATCGACAGGGGTCGCATGGCTCAGCAGAAGATTACATTTGGCGGCGTCGATATACTGCGCTTCCTCGCCGCCGTCATGGTCATGGTCTACCACTATGGCTTCTGGGTGTGGGCGTATCCGGATGGTGTTTCGGCGCGCGCCACGGGCGGCGTTCCCCCGCAGTCGGCAATAGGCGCCTGGGTCGAATCCGGCTGGGTCGGCGTCCAGATCTTCTTCGTCATCAGCGGCTTCGTCATCGCCTTCAGCGCCGAAAGGTCGACGCCCTTGCGGTTTTTCGAAGCACGAGTGAAACGGCTGGCGCCGGCGGTCTGGATCTGTGCACCCGTCACCGCTGCCGTGCTTTTGGCCGTCGGGCTTAGTTGGCCGACCGACGCGGTCGTCCGGCTGGTTCGCACCGGCCTGTTCGGTCCCTATGGCCCTTGGGTGGACAGCGTCTACTGGACGCTGGGCATCGAGATCGCCTTCTATGCCGTCGTCTGGACCTTGCTGCGGCTTAGCCGCTTCCATCAGATGGAAATGGTGGCCATCGCCATCGGTCTGGTCAGCACTCTGTTCTGGTGCCTGTATTACCCGCTCGACTGGGCCGATCTTGCCGAAACACGCACGCTCGACCTGCTGCTGGTGCATCACGGCGTTTTCTTCGCGACCGGCGTCATGCTGTGGCTGATGCGCTTCAAGGCGGTGACAGCCGCCCGCCTTGCCTTCTGCGCCCTGTTCCTGGGCGGCGGCGTGCTGCAGATCGCCAGTTCGGTCGACGTCCATATCCTGAAGGTCGGGCGGGAGATGCCGTTCGCGCCGCCGATCCTCATCTTCCTCATCGCCATCGCCTTCATGGCATGGTCGCTACGGCTCGACCTGTCCTGGAGCGGCTGGCGACGAATCGGACTGATGACCTATCCGCTCTACCTGCTCCACGACGTCGTCGGGGCGGCCCTGCTCGGCGTCCTGGTCCGCGCCGGGCTGCCGCATCTCTTGTCAATGGTGGTCGTCGGCACGACGATGATCGCGGCAAGCTGGCTGGTGGCGACCGAGGCCGAGCCGCGCATCCGGCTACTGCTCGATCACACCGTCTTCCGCTATCGGCTCAAGGCAGCGTAAATTAGCCAGTGGGCACCTCGGTGTGCCCAGTTTGCGCAGGAGCCGGACGCCGATGGTTCGCGGCCGGTACAAAAAGCAAGAGACCGATTGATGCTGATTGTCAGGATGGCGGAACTGGAAATCGATCCTGACCAGATCGACAGCTATAAAACCCTGCTTGCCGAAGAGATCGAGGCCTCCGTGCGAATCGAGCCGGGTGTGCTTTTCCTTCATGCCGTGTCGGAAAAAGGCGCAGCTGAAAAGGTGCGCGTGATCGAATGCTACGCTGATCAGGCGGCCTACGAAGCCCATCTGACCACGCCGCATTTTCTCAAATACAAGACGCAAACGGCGCATATGGTGCGGTCACTTCGGCTCATCGAAACCGACCCGATCACACTGGCAGCGAAACCCGGCCAGATTTCAAACTGACCCACCACCGAGACCCGGCTCGACACCGCCGTTCATCCAGAGCGGTCGACTCCGTCTCAACGCGATGCGTTTTCGAAAGAACCTGCCCGAGCAAGGGCCGATATCAGACGGGCGCCTTGCCGCGCACCTCCGACTTTTCCAAATAGTAGCTCGAGTATTTATCGAAAAACTTCTCCGAGCCGCCGAGCGATCCGTATTTGGCCAGCTTCTTCAATTCGACCTTGTTCAGCACCGCGCCGACGATCTTGTTGGCGACATAGGGTTCGGATTCCAGCATCGACCTGACCATCGCGCGCGGCGTGCGCCCCCATTCGGTGACGAGCACAAAACCGTCGACCAGCGGCGCGAAGGCCTTGGCGTCGACCACCGGTCCGAGCGGCGGCAGATCGACGACGATGTATTCGAACGTCTCCTTGGCGTTCTCGATGAAGCGCCGCATGCCGGCCGAGGAGAGAAGTTCGCTGGTATGCGAGAAGTGACCGCGCAGCACCGCCGGGATGATTGCCAGCTTCGTCTGCCGGTCGATCTTGCCGACGGACTGCCAGGTCTGGCCGTTGACCACGGCTTCCATCAGGCCTTGCTCGGCTTCCATGCCAAGGCCACGGCTGAGCCCGGGATTGCGCAGATCGCCGTCGATCAGCAGCGTCTTGGCGCCGTTGGCGGCAAGCAAGCCGGCGAGATTGGCCGCCACCGTCGACTTGCCCTCGCCGGGAAGCACCGAGATGACGCCGATGACGCGGCTGCCTTGCCCTTCCAGGACGACGTCGAAGGCGATCTTGGCGCTGCGCAGCGTTTCGGCGAACATCGACGCTGGCGAATCGATGCTCACCCGCATGCGTGCCCGTTTTTCCGCCGCCGACAGCGATTGGCCGGCCTTGGCATCCACCTGGGCCTCGCCCGGCTTTTCTTCCTTGCCGAGCTTGCCGCCGATCCTCGGCAGATAGCCAAGGAATTTCAGGCCGACGCGATCGCGCACATCTTCGCCGGTCCTGAAGAAGCGTTCGTTGAACTCGTTCAAGCCGCCAAAGCCGGCACCCATCAGCATGCCAAGCACCAGCGAAAGTCCAAGCACGATGATTGTGCGCGGGCTTGACGCGGTAAGCGGCATCGAGGCGTCCGAGATGATGCGAATCTTGCCGACCGGGAAGGACTGCTGCTGAGCGGCTTCCTCGTAGCGGCCGAGGAATGTCTGATAGAGCGTGGTGAGCGCCGTCGCCTGCTGATCGAGTTCACGCAGCTTGACCTGCGTCTGGTTGTCGACGGAACTCTTGCCTTGCGCGGCGGCGACATTGGCCCGGAGCGCGGTCTCACGCGCCTGCGCAACTTCATATTCGTTGCGATAGCTTTCGGTCAGTTGCTTCAGTTCGCCGAAAATCTGGGTCGATATGTCGGCCTTCTCCTTGGCAAGCGCCACCGCCTGCGGATGTTCGGCGCCGAAATTCGCCTCGACGTCCTGCAGCCGCTTGGCGACCGTGAGGTAGCGGGTCTTGAGTGCCGAGATGACCGAACTGCTCGGCTGGTCGCTCGATATGGCAGCATCCTTGAAGGCGTTGTCGGAGCCGCTGTCGACAATCGCCTTGTACTGCTGGTAGCGGGCGCTGGCGCGTGCGGTGTCGGCCTGCGCCACGATGAGCTGGGCGTTGAGATCGGAAAGCTGCTTGTCGCTCATCAGCTGGCCATCGCTGTTGGCGGCCAGCCCATGTTCGGCCCTGAATTTCTCGACCGCGAGCGAAGCTGCCTGCGAGCTCTGGCGCAGCTCCGTCAACCGGCCCTGCAGCCAGACCGCAGCCCGCTCGGTGGCATCGAAGCTGGCATCGAGCTGATCGGCGAGATAGGCATCGGCATAGGCCTTGGTGATGGCGTTTGCCAAGGCCGGATCCGTCGCCTGATAGCCGAGCGCGATGACATAGCTTCGGCCGATGCGTTCCGCCCGGATCTCGTTCTGCAGCTTGAGGATCGCGTAGTCGCGGCGCGACGTGGCGATAAGCGCATCGCGGGCGGCCGGGTCGAGCTTGCTGAAGTCAGCGCCACCCGGCACGGAAGAGCTGGGGCGGACATACTGGATCAGGCCGCGGATGAGGCCTATGCCTTGGGCAAGCGCCGATTGGGGCGGATTCATGAACGTATCGTTCTGGTCGAGCTTCAGCTTGTCGACGACCACAGAGGCAAGCCGTGTCGAGGTCAGGATCTCGATCTGGCTCAGGATCGCGGAATCGGTCTGCATGGTTGTCGACGCCGCCGAGATGTCGTCGACGATCTTGTTCAAACCTTCGTCGATCAGCACGCTGGCGACCGATTGATATTTGGGCGGCGTCGTCTGCAAATAGAGCAGCCCCAGAAAGAGACCGATGACAGCGCACACGGCAACGACCTTGGCCTGCCGCGCAGCCATGCCAAGCAGCCGCTCGATATCGATGAAGTCTTCGCCGTCTCCCGCGTCCGAATTCGGCAATGGCATCCTCTTGTCGAGAGGAAAGTTGGCATAATTCATCTTCGGTCCAATTCTTGAGCCTGTCCCATTCCGATCGATCGCAATGGGCTCTATCTCACTGTTCGAACATGATCTTTTCCGGAAACCGGGATCCACTTTCCGGGATCATGCTTTGGCTTGCAGGCGTCGCCAGGATCGGGGGCATTTGCGCAAACGACGCAAGCTTCGTGCCAGACAGCGCGGGGCTACCGCCCCGCGCCCTCGGCCATTCGAAAATGCCCCCGAAACATGGGCATTATGCGGCTTCTTCCTGGCGTTCATGCGACCGCACGAACTCCTGAAGCATTTCGAAAACCGGACCCTTCATGTCCTCGCGCGCCAGCGCGAAGGCAATGTTGGCCTGGATGAACCCTTCCTTGGAACCACAGTCGAACATGCGGCCCTTGAAAGGTTGGGCAAAGAACGGCTGATCCTTCGACAGACGGACCATGGCGTCCGTGAGCTGGATCTCGTTGCCGGCGCCGCGCTGCTGATTGCCCAGAAGCGCGAAGATCTCGGGCTGCAGGATGTAGCGGCCGTTGATGTAGAAGTTCGATGGCGCATTGGCCGGCGCCGGCTTTTCGACCATGGCGGTCACCTCGAAGCCGCCGCCGATCTCGGCGCCGCGGCCAACGATGCCGTATTTGTTGGTCTCGGTCGGTTCACAACGCTCGACAGCGATGACATTGCCGCCAGTGCGCTCATAGAGGTCGACGGTTTCGGCCAGGCATCCCCGCCCGCCGAACGACACCATGTCCGGCAGCAGCAAGGCAAAGGGCTCGTTGCCGATGACTTCGCGTGCGCACCAAACGGCATGGCCGAGGCCTTGCGGCGATTGCTGGCGGATGAAGCTGGTGGCACCGGCCACCGGCAAGAGGCTTTCCAGCGACTGCAATTGCGCCTTCTTGCCGGTCTGCTCCAGGGTTCCGATCAGTTCCGGATGGAGGTCGAAATAGTCCTCGATCACTGCCTTGTTGCGGCCGGTCACGAACACGATGTGCTCGATGCCGGCTTCGAAGGCCTCGTCCACCGCATATTGCACGACAGGCCTGTCGACGACGGGAAGCATCTCCTTCGGCATCGACTTGGTCGCCGGCAGGAACCGTGTTCCAAGACCCGCCACCGGTATTACGGCCTTCCTGATTTTCTTCATCGCAAATTCCTTCTGAGGAGATCGACTTCAGTCCATTCACAGGCCACGAAAAATCCCTTCATGTGCCTGCATCTTCACCTCCCCACCCCAACGGCAAACTGCGCCGCCATTCTTCGCAACCGCACGGCGATCGGCATGCCCATATGCCTGACCGCCGCCGGGTCGCCGAGCGCTGTCCAGATCGCCTTGAGCGGGGACCGCGCCTTGATGTGCTGAACCATCGACAGGAACGAGGCGGCCTTGCGCAGGCTGCGACCGCGCCGGGCGAACGCCGCCAGGGCTGCGTCATCCATCCGATGGGTTTGAGCGAACACCGCATCCGCCTTGCGCATCGCTTCGACGTGGTGAAGCTCGAGCACGCGCGAGATGGAGCCGCTGCGGATATGGTAGGCATAGCCGATATCAGGCTCGACAACGCATTTGCCGCCCTTGGCCAGGGCGTCGGCAAACAGGATGTAGTCTTCGCCGATCCTCAGTTTCTCGTCATAGCGAAGCCTGTTTTCGTTCAGGAATTCGCGCTGGAAGATTGGTTTGAGATAACCGAGGTTGAACTTCGATTCGAAGACGACGTTGCCGGCAATGTAGGTGGCCAGCGAAATCTCGCGCAAGCCTTCCAGATACTGCCGCGGGAACATCGCGTCCTCGACGACACCGTCCTCGCGAATGACCTGCAGATTGTCGACGGCGATCTGGGCATCGGCCGCTTCGGCACGGGCGATCATCTTGGCGAGCCGGTTGGGAAAGACCGCGTCGTCGGAATCGAGAACCGCGATCCATCTGCCGCGGGCGGCGTCGAAGCCCGCATTCCTGGCGCCGCCAGGGCCGCGGTTGCTGGCCAGGGCGACGACGCGGACGATATCCCTGGGGTAGGCCCGCGCCACGTCGAGCGTCGCGTCGCGTGACTTGTCATCGACGACAACGATTTCGACGCTGATGTCTTTCTGGGCCATGGCGCTGGCGATCGCCCGGTCGAGAGTCGCCTCGGCGTTGTAGGCGGCAATGACAAAGGAAACATCAGGGACAAAGCCGACGTCAGGCCGCACGCTTATCTCCCTCCCGTGGCGAAGGCTGGCCGTAGAGGCGGATTTCGCGGATGCCGACGAGGCCGCTGACGACGCCGACATGCATAATGCCGCGCAGCACGCTTCGGTTCCTGCGAACCGGACTGATGACCACCGGAAGCACCGAGGCGAAGCAATAGATCGCCTTTGCCGAGGCCAGGCCGACCTGCTTGATCAGGCCGATGCCGCTGGTGCTACTGCCCAGAAGATGGCCATGCGTCTGTCCGACGCGGAAGCGGCGGCGGCCGAGCCAATCGAATGCCGCCCTGGAGCGCGGCACCACCTCGTCCACCCAGGCTTCTGGTGCAAAAGCGATACGGCCGCCCGTTTTGTGCATCTGGTCGAAGAACTCGGTGTCCTCGCCGCCTGTCTGGCCGCGCGCCAGGCTGAAACGACGGCCGCGCAGGCTGTCCGACCCCATCCGCAGCAGAACGTTGCAGGTGTAGCCGGTCTGGATTTCGCCGCGCACCCAGACGGGCAAGGTCGAGTGAAAATCGCCGCGCCGCATCCAGTCCGGCGCATCCGGGCGATAGCGAGCCCTGACCGGGCCGAGCACGGCGGCCGCACCGCTTTGCTGCGCCATCGCAACCAGCTCGGCGAGCCATGAGGGTGTGGCCGTCTCGTCATCGTCGATGAAGGCGACGAAATCCGCCGTGCTGGCGTCGAGGCAGGCGTTGCGGGCGATCGAAATGTTGCGCGCCGGGGCATGCTGATAGTGGATCGGCACCGTCAATTCCCGCGACAGTGCCGTCACCAGGTCGCGGGCGGTCGGGGTGTCGTCATTGTCGGCGACGATGATGCGGACATCGAAACCCGCAGGCAGCTGCATGGTGTCGAGCGAACGCAGGGTGTCGGCCAGTTCCGGCCGGCGGAACGTGCAGACACCGATGTCGATGCTGCGGTTCTTGGCCTGCGCCGCCATCACGCCACCCCGCGCCGCGACCCAAGGCCGAGAAGCTGCAGCCAGAAGCCCACCGACCAGCCAAGATGCATGACCATCGCCGACACGCCGGCAAGCGCGATGTCGGCATTGCGCTGGCGGATGGCCGTCCACAGGCCATAACCCAGGCACACCGACGCCCACAGCAGAAGCGGCACCGCCGCCAGCCAAAGCACGAAAGAGAAAGCCGCTAGCAGCACGACCGGAAACACCAGCAGCGGCACCATCTGCCGGATCTTCGGGATGACGCGGTGTTTCAGCACATTCTTGGCGCGACCGCGACCGTAGCCGAGATATTGGAAATAGAGGCCGCTGAGCGAGGCGCGCGGATAGTAGACCATCTGAGTCTTGCCACTCATCCAGATCTTGTAGCCGGCTTTTCTCAGCCGGTAATCGAGTTCGGCATCCTCGTTGTGGCTGAACGTCTCGTCATAGCCACCGACTGCCCCGAAGGCCGATATCCGCATCAGCGCATGATGGCCGTGGTCGATCCACTCTCCTCCCGAAAGGTGCCGATGCTTCGAGCCGCCGGTGCCGAGCTTGGAGTTCTGTGCCGCGGCGGCGGCCTTCTGCACAGTGCCGCTGCCGCTGGTCAGCATCGAAACGACAACCGAATCGGCCCCGGTGGCCAATGCCTCCTCGACCAGCCGGTCGCAATAGTCGTCGGGATAGCCGCCATGCGCGTCGATGCGGATGAGATAGTCGGTACCCTCGCCGAAGGTGCCGACGGCGAGATTGATCGCCGCGCTCTGGATGCGCCGCTCGTTGTGCAGCAGGATAACGCGCTGGTCTTTCGCCACGATGCCCTCGACGATGGCCAGCGTGCCATCGGTGCTGCCGCCGTCGGCAATGATGATCCTGGCGCCAAGCCTGGCGGCCGCTGGTCGCAATTGATCGAGCAGTGCGCCGATATGAGCGGCTTCGTTCAGGCACGGAATGACGATCAGGCTGGATGAGGGTTTTTCGGTCTGCGTCATCAGCCTCTGTCCATCTTGCCTCTGTCCATCTCTGGCCATCCTATGCCAATGCCTCGGCTGTGAAGGAGCCGGGCACCGCAGTCAGGCTGCGCAGCCGCTCGACAAGCGCCCGGCAATCGCTGCGATCGTAGCTCCAGGTCCTCGGGTTGCGGGCCAGAACACGCCCCTTCAGCCTGGCGAAGCGATGCTCTTCCATCTTGCCGAGCGCGGCTTCGAGCGCCTCGGGGGAAGCTTGCGGCAACAGGACGCCAATATCCTGCTGCTTGAGGAACCGCCCGGTCTCTGTATTGCCCATCGAGATCGGCACCGCGCCGAAACGGCAGCCTTCATAGAGCCGGTTGGGCAGAAGCCATTCGGAGTTCTGCCCCGCCTCGAAGAAGTCGATCGCCCAGGAAAAATGGACGTCGTTGTAGATCGCCGCCATGTCTTCTGGGTTGCGGTAGGGGCCGCGAAACGACAGCCATGGTTCGGCTTCGACGAAGCCGTGAAAGTCAGGGAATTCGGACAAAGCCGGACGGCCGCGCAGCACGATCTCGAAACGTCCCTCCATGCGGCGGGAGAAATCGGCCAGCAACTCGAGCGAGCGGCGGCAGCGCAACGCGCCGAACCAGCCGATTCGCCATGGTGGGCCGGCCGGACTGTCCATCGCCGCGGAGGCGCTGGGCAAGATCGCCGCCGCTTCGAAATATTTGTTCTCGACCAGTTCGATGGGTGCCGAGACCTGGCCGAACGGCTCGAAGTAATTGGCGATGAAGGCCGGCGAACTGGTCACCAGCAGCTTCACGTCCCTGGCCAGAAAGCGCTCGGTGGCGCGCAGCGCCTTGCCCAGGACATCGTTGCGCAGCACAAGGCGATGAATGTCGAGGCACTCGTACACGATCGGAACCGATGCGGCGAAGGCTGACCTGGCGCGGCGGGCAAGCGCCAACATTTCCAGGTTGCGCGCGATGACGAGGTCGGGCCTTGGCACGCCGCCAAGCTTCGAGCCTATCGATAGGGCAGCCTTGGCGACCGCAGCAAGGCGTTGGCCGAATCGCCCGTCACGCGTCGCACCGAGGTCGATCGGCCGCAATCCCTCGATGTCCGCAATCGGAACGGCTGTGCGGCGGAAACCGACCAGGGTGACCTGGGCTCCACCTGCCCTGAGCATCGTGATCCGCCGGCGCACGGCCGGGTCGGAAACGTCGTGCACAAGGTACAAGACATGCAGCATGAAAACTCGACCGCTGTTGGCCCACCCATGGGAATCCTAGTACAGGTCTTGCTGCATCGCAACATTTTTGGTGCGGCGACCGACGTTTTCTGTTGCACTGCAAAATTATTGCCGTAGTTTGTCGTTGGCGGCGGTCGTGGATTTTCGGGCTTGGAAATCCGCGTAAAAAATCAGGAATCCTGAATTTGGAAGCCAATGCATTCGATCCGCCAGAAGGCTCCTTGCGCAAATCGGTCGGCCGCGGCGCGATCGTTACCGCCATGGCGCAATCGGTGCGGGTCGCGACACAGATCCTGTCCGTCATCGTCTTGTCGCGGCTGTTGTCGCCACAGGATTTCGGTGTCGTGGCGATGTGCGCGCCGGTGCTGGCCTTCATCGCGCTGTTCCAGGATTTCGGCCTGACCCAGGCGACGATCCAGAAATCAGGCATCCGGCATGAGGAGGTGAACTACCTCTTCTGGATTAATGTCGCCGTCAGCGCGATCCTGGCTTGCGTGCTTGCTGGCGCAGCCCCGTTGGTCGCTGCCTTCTACGGCGAGCCGCGCGTGACCGGTCTGGTGGCCGCATTCGGCTTGCAGATCATGGCCTATGGGCTGGGCGCGCAGCATCTGGCGCTTTTGACGCGCCGCATGCAGTTCGGCCGCCTCGCCGTCATCGACGTCGCCAGCGCTATCGCCGGGCTCACCGTCTCGATCGCCTGGACCTTCATCGACCGCTCGTACTGGGCTCTGTTTGCCGGCACGCTGACCGGTGCCGTGCTGCCGACGCTCTGCTACTGGGCGAGTTCGCGCTGGCGTCCGGGCCTGCCGCGCAAGGTAGCCGGTATCAGCGAGCTGATCAATTTCGGCGCCGGCATCACCGGCTTCAATTTCGCCAATTTCTTTGCCCGCAACCTCGACAATGTGCTGATCGGCAAATATTGGGGCGAGGCGCAACTCGGCCTCTATGACCGCGCCTACAAGCTGCTTCTGTTTCCGCTGAGCCAGATCACCAACCCACTGTCGAAGGTGATGGTTCCAGCGCTTTCCAGGCTGAAGGACGAGCCGGATCGCTACCGCAGCGCCTATTTGCGTGTCATGCCGCTGATCCTGCTGGTGGCGCTTCCCGGCGTCGCCTTCGCCACCGCGATGTCGGATGTGCTCATCCCCTTCGTGCTCGGGGAGCAATGGCGCGCAAGCGCCTCGATTTTCCTGGCGCTCGGCTTTGCCGGGCTGCTGCAGCCGCTCAACAACCCGGCGGGGTGGCTTTTCGTCAGCCAGGGCCGCTCTGGCGACTTCATGCGCTGGGGTATCATAACGGCCGTGACATCGGTGCTGGCCTTCATGCTCGGCCTGCCCTATGGCGCACTGGGCGTCGCTATTGCCTATGCGATCAGCGAGTATCTGAGAACGCCGTTCCTGTGGCTCTATGTCGGCAAGAGCGGACCGCTGCAGGCGCACCATGTGCTTCGCGCGGCAGCGCCGTTCGTGCTTGGCGCCCATCTGGCGTTGGCCGCCATCTGGTTCATCAAGCCGTTGCTGCCGCAACAGCATGTCGTTGCCCTGGCCAGCGGCGCTGTGCTCGCTTACCTCATCACCATCGTCATCGCACTGGCATTCGCTTCCGGCCGCGAAGCCTTGCGCGAGGCTCTCAAGATGCTGCCGGCAAGGCTGCCAACGGCTGCGCCGCGCGAAGCGCAATAATTTAGGCGCTTTCGACAGCTACTGACATCTCCTACAGGACCAGGTCTGAACCATGCACTACCGCTCGATCTCCGACATGAACGACGCCATCGTCAGGAACCTTCACCGGCTGCCGCGCGACATCGACCTGGTCGTCGGCGTGCCCAGAAGCGGCATATTGGCGGCGACGCTGGTGAGCCTGTCGGCGAACATCCCGATGACCGATCTCGACAGCTTCCTGACCGGGCGGATCTACACATCTGGCATCACCAAGCGCCGGGCCGCTCTCGACCGCAAGGTCTCCGAGATGCGCAAGGTGCTGGTGATCGACGACAGCGTTTCCGGCGGCAACGCCATGCGCGACGCACGCGCCCGCATCCAGGCTGCCGGCATCGAGGCGGATTTCACCTTCGCCGCGGTGTTCGGCCTTGAGCCGCAGCACCAGGAAACCGACCTCGTCTTCGAAGTCGTGCCGCATCCGCGCATGTTCCAGTGGAACTTCATGCACCACAAATTCCTGGCGCAATGCTGCGTCGACATCGACGGCGTGCTGTGCCTCGATCCGACCGAGGCGGAAAACGACGACGGCCCGGCCTATGAGAAATTCCTCAGCGAAGCCCGGCCGCTCCATGTTGCGACCCACAAGATCGGCTGGCTGGTCACCAGCCGGCTGGAGAAATACCGTGCGCTTACCGAGGCATGGCTCGCCAAGCACGAGATCAAATACGACCAGCTGATCATGCTCGACCTGCCAAGCAAGGCGGAACGGCAGCGGCTTGGCGCGCATGGCAGTTTCAAGGCTGATTTCTATCGCAAGTCCGATGCCATCCTGTTCATCGAGAGCGAACACGAACAGGCGCTGAGGATCACCGAACTGTCCGGCAAGCCGGTGCTGTGCGTCGAAACGCATATGGTCAGCTTTCCCGGCGCGCTGTCGCTGCCGGCACTTGGCCATGCAGCCCGCAACCTGCCCGCAAGGCTGCGGCAGATCAAGTCGCAAGAGGGCCGCAAGAGCGCCGCCAAGACCATTGCCCGCGCCCTGCTTGGCGCCCGCGGCTACGAGACGTTGAAAAGCCGGGTCAAACGCCTGGCCTGACCTGCTCCGGCGGCGTCTTTACGCCGCTTGCCGCGCCCGCTGCTGCATGGCCCTGTCCAGTATCGAGAAGAAGGTCATGAACTGGCGATCGGGATCGAGTTCCGGGCGCACGGCGGAGCTGCGCGCGAGGCTTGAGAGACGGTCATATTCCTGGTTGTCGTTCCACAGCCGCCTGACGGCCGCGGCCCAGTCGGCAAGCGGGGCATCGTAATCGAGCACAACGCCACCCGAGCCGATCGCCTCGGGCAGACCACCGCGCCGGGAGCCGACAACGGGAATCCCGCTGCAATGGGCCTCCGACGCGACGCGGCCCCAGGCCTCTTCCCACTTGCTGGGAGCGAGCAGTATCTTGGTGCGGCCATAGACCGTCTTCATGTCGCTGGTGCGGCTTTCCAGCACGACATTGCCCAAAGGCGCGATCGTCTGTTCGATCCGTGCCCGATGATCGTCCTCCAGCTTCCAGCTTTCGACGAACAGGAATGGGATTTCGCGGCAAGCGCCGGCGATGCGCACCGCAAGCTCAAAACCCTTTTCCTCATAAGGATTGATCAGCGTGACAAATTGGCCCGTCGTCGGCGTCGAGTAATGCGCCGGGTTGATGGTCGGCGGGATCACCGCCGCCTCGATGCCGAACTCTTTTTTGTAGGTACGCGCGGTGAATTCCGAATTGGCAATGTAAAGCGCCGAATGCAATTCGCGCAGATCGCCGCCCAGTTCGTGGAACTCGACATTCCTGAGATAGACGACCAGAGGCACGCCCTCCGCCTGCAATGCCTTGCCGATCGGAACCGATTTGTGACACTGGACCACGGCCACATCCGGCTTCAACCTGTCGACGGCAAAGGTCGCCGCTTCCCAGGGAAACCAGGCCCGCACCACCGGATAGCCAGGATAGCTGTCGATGACCGCCGGCTGCCGCAACAGCTTCATCTTGGCGCGCGCCTTGAAGCCGAAGACACCATCGCCGAACAAAGCGGCGAGCACCGCGGCTTCATGCCCATGTTCGATCAGCTGTTCGGCCAGATGATGCGTGCTCGACTGCACGCCGCCACTGAACTCGGGCGTGTAGCCATTGCCGCCTGCAAAAAGAACTTTCATGATCGGGCTCCTTGTCGCATCTCGTATCTTCGCTCAGAGGCAACAGGCAAAGCCCGCCGCCCCGCTTTCGACGTCAGGCAAGTTTCGGCGGCTCTAGATTCGCAAAGGGATTGGTGCAGGATTGCCAGCCGGTAAACCGGATCGGGTCGTTGGGCGAACTGCGCCATGCGTAGTCCGTCAGCATATGGAACTCAGCAATGACCCAGCGGTCGAAATGCACCAGATCGTCCCGCTTCTGCTGGGGCAGCAAGCGGCGCGCAGCACCCAATTTGAGCTCCTCCACCAGAGTGACGGCATCGCTCAGCTTCTGGCTCGGAAATATCCACGGATTCCGGTTGCGGAACTCCAGCACGAACTGCTGCAGATGCTCGATGCGCATGTTCAGCCTGCCGAGGTATTTTTCGAGCGTGACGCGCACCAGATCCTCGTCCGAGAATGAGGAAACAGCGGCGTAGGCGACCCCTGTCGAAACCACCCCGCCAGCCATGACGGCCAGGGCCGAACGTCTGGAAATCTCGATCATCCGATACCTCCTTTCACGCGATCCGGCCCGCCGCCCGCAAGGACAGCGCCGCCGCGGTCAGGCTTGGGTTGGCGCAAGAGCAGCTCGGATAGGTGCTGGTGCCGACGACGACCAGGTTTCTGAGCTGGTGGTGGATCATGCCGCTGTCGATCACCGAATCGGCCGGGCCGGAACCCATCCTCAGCGTGCCCTGGACATGCGATTCGGTCGGCCGGATGCCACGATCGAAGAGCTTTTCGACCGGCAGCGGCGCCAGCAGGTCGGGCAATTTCTCCAGCGCGCGAGCCATGCCCTTCACCGCGTAGTCCGATGGCGCCTTGAAGCTGACAAAGGCATTGTCATCCTCGTCAAGCGTGACGAAATTCTCGGGGTCGAGCAGGTTTTCGGTGACCACGACAAGCGGCAGCGCCTGGCGCAGCCGCCCCTTTTCAGCACGCATTCCGTGCTGCCAGCGGTTCTCGAAATAGACCAGCGCCGCCGCGTGCTCCGATCGGTGCGGGCCGTCATAGAGGCCGAAATTCAGGCCGGTGGTGATGGTGCTGCCGTCGAAATTGTCGACGCCGTCGAGATAGACCTCGAAATTCCAGCCGTAGGATTCGTGCAAGCCGCGGCCGACGAATTCGCCGCCCAGGCCGGATCGCAGCATGATCGCCGCGCTCTGGATGGCATTGGCGCCGAGGATGAAGAGATCGCCGCTGACCTGGTATTCCTTGCCGGCATGCATGAAATTGACCGAACGGACGGCGCCGCCGACATGATCGAGCCGCCGCACTTCCGCACCCAGGCAGACCGAGATATCGGGATGCTCGAAGACATGCATCAACCCGTTGTTGACGGTGAATTTGGCGTCGACCGGACACAACCAGCAGCGCAGATTGGCACAGCACGAGGTGCGTTGCGCGGTCGGCAAGCGGGCGCGCGCCGTGGGCATGACGAAATGCTGGCCGGGTTGCGCCGCCTTCATCATCCGGTCCGGTGTCGACATGCGATGCGGCGGTTGCGGAAACGGCT
Source organism: Mesorhizobium sp. LjRoot246 (assembly GCF_964254115.1). NCBI lineage: Bacteria > Pseudomonadati > Pseudomonadota > Alphaproteobacteria > Hyphomicrobiales > Phyllobacteriaceae > Mesorhizobium > Mesorhizobium sp. LjRoot246. The sequence continues at coordinate 251,170 of NZ_CAXUSN020000001.1, forward strand.
TCGAGCGCGGCAGCATCGCCGCCATGTCGGGGTCGCCGGAGATCGACATGATGTCTTCGGCGTCGCAGTAGAACGGCTCGACGTCATCATAGCTGATCGGCCAGTCATTGCCGATGCCGTAGGTGCTTTTCAGCCTGAAGTCGTTGGGGTGGAACCTTGGCGTCTGCGCGAACCAGCAGTTCGTTCCGCCGCCCAGTCCGATCGTATAGTTCCACGGCTTGTCGGAATTGGTCTTGTAGGTCGTCTCGTCTTCGATGTCGGTGTTGAGGTTCTGTTCGAGTTGCCATTCATGGGTGTTGTGGCGCCCCCACTCCAGCACCAGAATACGTGCCTTTCGCCGCTTGGCGAACTCATGCAGGAAGAAGGCCGAACCGAAGCCGGAACCGATCGCGACGAGATCGAAATGATCCTTGGTGATTTGCTCCGGCTTTACGTCCAGCACCATCAGCTACAACTCCACACAGAAATACACGCTCAATCGCAGCGCTCGCAGGCCGTGTCCGGACCGTTCTTGCATCGGTCTGTCGCGGCCCGCTCTCACGCCGCCATCCTGCCGATCGAGTGATATTCGATGCCGTGGCGGGCGATGACCTTGGGGTCATAGAGGTTGCGGCCGTCAAAGATGACCGGTGTGGTCAGCGCATCCTTCACCGCATCGAAGGACGGCGCGCGAAAATTCTTCCATTCGGTGGCGATCAGCAGCGCATCGGCGCCGCGCAGCGCCGCCTCCTTGGTGCCGCACAGAAGCAGGTCGTCGCGCAGCCCATATATGGACTGGCATTCCTGCATCGCCTCGGGATCATAGGCCTGCACGTTGGCACCAGCCTTCCACAGAGCTTCCATCAGGACGCGTGCCGGCGCCTCTCGCATGTCGTCGGTGTTGGGCTTGAAGGCGAGACCCCACAGCGCAAAGGTCTTGCCTTTGAGATTGCCCTTGAAATAGCGGTCCACCTTGTCGAAGAGCACCGATTTCTGGGCATTATTGCGCTCCTCGACGGCGCGCAACAGCTTGGCGTCGAACTTGACGCTTTCGGCGGTCTTGATCAGCGCCCGCACATCCTTCGGGAAGCACGAGCCGCCATACCCGAGGCCCGGATAAATGAAATGGTAGCCGATGCGCGGATCGCTGCCGATGCCCTTGCGGACCTCCTCGATGTCGGCGCCGAGCTGCTCGGCCAGGTTGGCCATCTCGTTCATGAAGCTGATCTTGGTCGCCAGCATGCAATTGGCGGCATATTTGGTGAATTCGGCGCTGCGCACGTCCATCACGATCATCTTCTCGTGGTTGCGGTTGAACGGCGCGTAGAGTTCGCGCATCACCGCCTCGGTGCCCTCGCTGTCGGTGCCGACGATGATGCGGTCCGGCTTCATGCAGTCGGCGACCGCGGACCCTTCCTTGAGGAACTCCGGATTGGAAGCGACGTCGAAGCTCAGGTCCTCGCGGCCTCTTTTCTTCAACGTCTCGGCGATCCTGGCCTTGACCTTTTCGCAGGTGCCGACCGGCACAGTCGACTTGCCGACGATGATCTTGGGTTTGTCCATCTCGCGGCCGATGGTTTCGGCGACGGCCAGCACATATTTGAGGTCGGCCGAGCCGTCCTCGCCGGGCGGCGTGCCGACCGCGATCATCTGGATCTCGCCATGCCTGACGGCGGCGGCGGCATCGGTGGTGAACTTGATGCGGCCGGCGGCATGGTTCTCCTTGACGAGATTTTCCAGTCCGGGTTCGAAAATGGGAACCAGGCCTTGATTGAGCCGCTCGACCTTGGCGGTGTCGATGTCGACGCACACCACCTGGTGCCCGACTTCGGCAAGCACCGCCGCCTGCACGAGGCCGACATAACCAATTCCAAACACCGTCAAATTCATTCGGTTTCATTCCCATGCAAGGCAGCGGACCGCTTTCGGCCCGGCCAGTTCAATTCGACTTCCCCAACTACTTTACGCTGCATGCCAGCGATTCCGGAAACTGACAGGGTTCGCCGAGCGCGGTGAAGGCAACGCGCTCGACCTGCAGCGAAAGCTTGCGGCCCGGATCGGCGAACGCTCCCAGCCAACCCGTCATCGTATCGCTGCCCCAAAAGCTGAAGAATATCTTCTGTGCATGGCTTGGCAGCTTCGACGGATCGGTGATCGTGTTGACCAGTTGGCCGTTGACGTACCAGCGCAAGCTGTCTTTCTGCCAGACGAAGGCATAGTCGTTGAAGGCATTCTCGGTGCCGCCCGGCACGTCGACCAGCTTCTCGTTCTTGCCCTTGCCGGCGATATAGGCATTGACCTGCACCTTGGAGGTGTCTTTGGTGAGTATCTCGAAGTCGATCTCGTCCCAGGGCTGCTTGTCGCTGGGGCCGATATAGCTGAAGAACGCCGCGTTGAGGCCGGAGCCGGTGTCGGTCTTCAGCCGCGCCTCATAGGTGCCGTAGCCGAAGCGCTGCTTGGTCTGGATTTCGCCGCAGACGTAGTCGCGATCCTTCAGCGTCTGCTTTTCGAAGCCGAGCGACAACACACTGTCCGACAGTTCGACCATGCCTTTCGACCAGGTGCAATTCTGATGGCTGCCATTGTTCCAGCCGTCGGAAACATACCAGCGTGTGCGATCGAAGCTTTTGAAATCGTCGACAAAGGATGGCGATGTCGGAATGTCCTGGGCATAGGAAGGGGCTGCCAGGAAACTGCCAAGAGCGGCCAGCAGCAGCGCACTGAGCGAACCCAACCGCCGCCGGCCGGCTTGCCCGGCCCGGTGCGCGAACGGCAGTGCATCAATTGCTGTCGTGGACGTAGGTTTCGGATTCGAATTCATACCAAACTCACCTTTGCGCTGCGCGTCCCCAACCCAAAGTCGACATTCGAACCGCTCCTGCACGGGCCAACCTTGACCTCCTTCGTGACCCTCTCGAATTGCTTTTCCTGCCTCGTATCAAATCTGTTGCAACCGTTCCGAGCCTTCACTTTCAACCTCTGCCGGTGCCCGCCGGCCTGGCGAATTCCGCCGCGGCGGCCGAATCGGCATTCCCGTCGAAGATCATATCCAGGGAATGACGGAGTTCTTTCATCATGCCGTCCTGGCGCGACAGCGCCGCGATGCGGCGTTCGCAATTCAGGATCGACTGCGTCAGTGCGCTAACTTCCGAAGACCGTTTGTCGGAGGCCGAGCCGTTCTCCATCGCCTCGACCAGGAAGGCGGCGTTGGTCGCCGTCGTCCGGTAGCGATTCTCAAGCCCGGCTCTCTCGGCCTCGATCTCGGCCGCGATCTGCTCGAACAGCTTTGCCAGACGATCAAGACGCGACACATCGGTCTGCCGGTCGCGGGCCGGATCCCTTGATCTGAAACCGAATATCGAGGCCATGAACTCAGGTCCCTGTCATCGCCGGCTTATGGGCCGGGGCTTCTGGCCGATCCCCGCAGCCGGGGCTTAAAAACTCATGTCGCATTGTCCTGCTCCTTTGAAGCAGAGACATCAGACCAATCCGATCGGGGGCCAGTTCGGCTGGTCGTCTAATATGCTGCACCGCAACATAGACTGCCATCGTCGGGGCCGCGAGGCAACTACCCAATTCGTAAACTCATAAATCCGGCCGAAATGGTTTGCGTGATGGACGTGTCCCAATAGGGCTCCGAACTTAGGCTAACAAAAGACCTGACGACAGCCAGTTCGGCGGTACCGGTAGCTTTTGTGCCGGAAGCTTTCCCGCGATAGGAATTTTTTCTTGACTCCCTGCCGTCAGCTATAGTACATATTTGCCTATGGTGCTGATTTGCGCCAGTGACCCGCCGCACAGGCGGGTTTTTCGTGTAATGCTCCGTCAGCCAACGCGCCGGCGAAGGCTCCGAAGGAACCGTTAACCCGAGTTCGTAGCCCCGCGTGTCCCGGGCGGACAAATCGCAGGCGTCGGACAACCCTCTTACCGCTCCCTGCCCGTATTGGTTCCGGTCATCAGAAAACGCAGCGGTGGCACATGCTTTTGCCTGGACACAAGGCCGACACGGCGAAACAGCGCCTCCAGCTTGTCGGAAGCCACGCCCTGGACGATGGGGACGAGGTTGGATTGGCTGGCGAAAGCGTAAGCCGCAGCCGATGCCAGCCCCCGCTCGGCCTTGACGTCGAGGAAATTGCGCAGCCGATACTTGTCGCGCACGTGCCGCTCATGCCGCCGCAGCACCGCTTTCGAGCCTTCCGGCAGGCTATCGATCGCCAGCAATGCCAGATCCGCATCGGCCAAACGCTTCAGGTCCTGCGTCTTGTGGCGGCCGCTCAGCGAATCGGCGCGGACGATAGCGCCATAACCGCAAGAGCGAATGACCTTGAACCGCGCCCCGCAAGCGACCGCGCGGGCGTAGAGCTCGTAATCCTCGCCGAGCCGCAAGCTCTCGTCGTACCGCAACCCATGGCGGTCGAGGAAGGCACGGCTGATCACCGGCTTCAAAAAGCCCAGCTCGCCCCTTTGCACGCGGCGCCTGGAGATGTTGCCTTCGACGAAGCGCTCGAAGTCGAGGAATTCCGGATCGGCGGCAAATTGCGGCGCGACGATTTTCGTCGCATCGCCGGTCGCATCATCCCTGATCAGCATGATGTTGTCGGCCGCGAAATCCCAATCGGCGCCGGCAAACAGGTTGCGAAATCGGCCTTCGAGGAAGAAATCGTCGGCGTCGAGAATGCTGATGAACGGCGATTTCGAGCCGGCGATCGCTGCGTTGCGAGCAAAGGACGGACCGCGATTGACGTCGAGGCGCATCACCGCGAGCCGCCCGCTGCCGTCGTCGGCGGATCGCGCGATATCGGCGGTGTCGTCGGTGGAAGCGTCATCGACGACGACGACTTCCGCCACTTCGGGTTCGCGCAACGCGGACGCGATGGCGATGGCGATTGTCGCCGCAGCGTTTTTTGCCGCGATGATCACGCAGACCTCGGATTTCGTCATCGACATGGATTAACCTCTCGTACAGGTGATATCGATTTGCCCTCGCCCCGTACTCGTTCGATGCCCGGCAGAACCGCCATCAATGACTGCCCGGCCGCTCAAAGATGCGGCGGCTGATGTCGGCGGACGCCGCCCAGCCGGCTTCGGCCAGATAGCGGACCGGCGCGCGGCCACACAGTTCCCATAGCACCGTTCGCCGCTGCGGCCACCGCAGCGACGGCAGCCACGGCGCGATGACCATGTTCAGCAGATCCTCATTGCCGATGCGCGACAGGATCCGGGTCGCTCGCTCCGACAGCAGCGTGCCGCCGCCGCCGAGCAGCACATCGGCGGCGCGCAGGCCGAGCAGCAGCGTGTCATCCAATCCTTGCGCGGTTGCGGCATCGAGCACACGCTGCTGATCCTCCTCGTCGAGGCCGCTGGCGCTGGCTCTGATATCGCAGACGTAACCCGCACAGGGTTCCCGGTTGAAAAGCGCCTTGGCGACGCTGATGCACGACAAAAGCAAGGTATCGGCAGCCGAGGTGAACGGCACCGTCGCACCGGCGATTTCGACCTGTCGCTTACGCCGCAGAAAGCCGTCCGCGTCGCGCGGGCTCGGTGAGCCAGGCTGCTGGAGGCGGTAGTGAAGATCGACCGTGGACGATTTTGGCCCGTCGCCGCGGGTCATGTGCTGTTCACCGAGGAAGCGTATCCACCAGACGGAGCGCGACTTGCCTGATACCTCGTAGCCGATCGTGCGAAGCGCGTCGCGCGCCCTGAAAAATCCAAGCGGCGAAACCAGAATGTCGACATCGCCCGAGGGTTTCATGAAGTAGTCGCCATAAAGCAGATGCTGCTGGAACGGACCCTTCAGAAAAACGAAATCGATCTCGCTTGCGCACAGCACCTCATGGATCGCCATCGAATCCATGATGCAGGACGCGTTCATCGAAACCGTTCTCCTGCGGTAGGTGTCGAGCCATTGGAAAAGCTCAGTCGGCCTCTCCTGCGCGGGTGCGCGCGAAAGGGCCTTGAGGACAAAGGTGGCGACCTTGTTCAGCCTGGCAATGTCGGCAATTTTGGCATCATCAAGACCGCGCATCGACACGTCGCCCGCGGCGGCGAGCGGCCCCGCGAAATACAACCGCAGGCAGGCCTGCACATAGGCCACCTCATCGGCACAGTCGGCGGCGCGCAATCGGTCGAATGAACCATCCGGCAAGGCCATTTAGCGCATAGTCTCCAAAAAAAGCGATTTGCGCGATGCTTATGCTGCAAGTGCGAAGCAAGCATCACCAAAAACCTCGATGTCGTAAAGCTTTTCCTTTTGCGTGCGAAATTTTGCAACCATTGCGATTACCGATATCGGTGAAAAGGCGGTGGGAAAACGCGGTTCAAACGGCCTCTCATCAAGGCGTTTCAGCAGCCTCCGAGCGTGGATTTGCGGAGAGAATTCATCCCATTAGCACCACCTAAAGAACAGACATCGCGGCGAACACTTTATGCAAGCAAAATCAAATGCTTAAAGAATCAACACCACCATAGACCTTGTGCCCATGGAAATCGGCTCAAAAGAAGTCGGCTTTTAGGCATGACTCACACATATAGTGACGCCCGCAACCCGTAATTGATTAATGCTTGGTAAATCAGGCTTGACTCATAAATGCTGCTATGCAGCTATTGCATTGCAGCATTAATTGCTGACGGCACTCGACAAGCCGTTTCCAGTCCTTATCGGAGAGTAAAATGGAACAGAATGTTGAAAAGCATGAATATGACACACCAAGCCTGACGGTGCATGGTTCGATTGAAACCATCACCCAGGGCGGCGGCGGCAGCACGGCGATCGACGCATCGTTCCCCGCGCACACGCCGATTGGCGACCTGACGTTCTCCTGAGCTATAGCAATTTCCAGTCCGGAGTGACGCGTTGGGACTCTGGATTCGAAAGATATAAGAGGGTCGGGGGCCAAAAACCTCCGACTCCCCCTCTGCCACCTGGAACTGTCGAAGCGTTTTGTTAGCGAGGTTTTGGGATGAATTGGAAGCTATCCGGCCATGATTTGGCCGACCACGATTTGGTGAGCGCGACCAAGGATGCCGTGGCTTGCGAGTTCGGCAATGGCCTGGCGCTGCTCAACCTCAAATCGAACGTCTACTACAGCCTGAATGGCGTCGGCGCCTTCATCTGGGAGCTGATCCAGGAACCCAGGTCGATCGCCGACATCCGCAGCGCCGTGCTTGCGCGCTACAATGTCGACCCGGAGCGCTGCCGGGCCGACGTCGACGCATTGCTGAAAGGCCTGGCCGATAACGGGCTTGCGAGGCTGCATCATGAGGCACTTGTCTAAGCCGGTTCCGCAAAAGACCATGGTTTTGCGGCAGGAATCCGCGACGGAAAGAAGGCCGAAGCCGACGAGGCGTCGGGGGAGCCGGCGCGGGTTGGTCAGGGTTTTCTCGCTGAGCGGCTCGGACATGATCTTCCTTGGCCGCTGCCTGCTGGTGGTCGCGGCGGTTCGGCTGGGGCTGACGCTCTTGTCCTATAACCGTGTCCGCAGCCCGGTGACACGGCTCGACACGCGTCGGTGTGCCTCAATGGGCGAGTTGCGGCGTGTCGCCTGGGGCGTTGCCGCCGCGGCCCGTTTCGTCCCTTACGCCACCTGCCTGACCCAGGCGCTCTCGGGCCAGTACATTCTCGCCCGCCAGGGCAATGAATCGACAATACGCATCGGCATCGAGCGCGGCACGGGCGAGCTAAAGGCACATGCCTGGCTGGTCAGCGACAACCATATCGTGCTTGGCGGATCGATCGACGGTTTTGCCCATCTCGTCGATCACGGCAGCCGATGAGCGGCGTCGCCGGGATTCTGCTGCGCGGAGAATCCGCACGGGCGGTCGCGGCGGCCGACATTCAGCAAATGCTGGCGCGCATGCGCCATCGTGGTCCCGACGGCAGTTCGTGGTGGCTGGATGCCAACATCGTCCTTGGCCACGCTTGGCTGAACACAACAGACGAAGCCGGTCCCGGTCCGCTGACGATGGCTGGCGGCAAGCTCGCCATCACCGCCGATTGCCGGCTGGACAACCGCGATGAGCTGCTGGCCAGGCTCGGCATCCGCGACCAGTCGGTCGCCGACGCGATCGTGGTGATGCGGGCCTATCTGCGCTGGGGCGAAGCCTGCCCGGAGCATCTGCAGGGCGATTTCGCGTTCGCCATCTGGGATGGCGAACGGCAATCGCTGTTTTGCGCGCGCGATCATTTCGGGGTCAAGCCATTCTACTACCATGCGGCGGACCGGCGTTTTTCCTTTGCTTCGGAGATCGGGCCGATCCTGGGCGTCGAAGGGGTCGGCACAGGTATCAGCGAGCACCGGATTTCCGGTTTTCTGGCCGGACTTCCCGACGACCCGCAATCTACGCCTTACAGCGATATCTTCAGCCTGCCGGCCCGCCACAGCCTCACCGTCACCGCACAACAGGTGGTGCTGCGCCGGTACTGGCAGATCGAGCCATCGGCGCGGCCCTTGCGGTCGGATGCATCGGAGGAATTCGCCCATCTGTTCTCGCAATCGGTGCGCAACCGCATGAGGGGAAGTCAGGCGGTCGGCGCAATGCTGAGCGGCGGCCTCGATTCCTCGTCGATCGCCTGTGTCGCCGGCCTGCAGAACGCCGCCGCGCGCAGGCCGAAGCTGCCGACCTTCTCGCTGATTTTCGAGAAAGGCTCGCCGATGGATGAGCGGTTCTTCATCGATGCCGTTCTCGACCAGCAGAACGTCGACGCGACGCTGATCCCGGTTGGCGACTATGCGCCATTCGCTGAATTCGAACGCGTGCTGGAAGAACAGGAAGGAACGTTCCTGGCGCCGGGCCTGACGCTCACCCGCGGCATCTACCGGACTGCCGGCGCCAAGGGCATCAAGGTGCTGCTGGACGGTCATGGCGGCGACGAGGTCGTTTCCCAAGGCCACGGCCATCTGCACGAGCTTGCCAATGCCGGCAGATGGACGGATCTGTGGCGCGAGATCCGCAGCGCCTCCAACACCTATGGCGACAGCACGCTTGGCCTGTATTTCCAGTTCCTGACCCTCTACGGGCCGGCCTGGCGCATCGCCAAGCTGCGACATCTGGCGAACCGTGCGCTGAACAGGTTTCGCAAGCAGGTACCGCGCGGCCGAAGCTGGCGCGACCTGATCAATCCGGATCTGGCCAGGCGCACCGAGCTTGTCGACCGGTTTCACCGGGCCGGCTATATGCCGCCCGGCGTCCAGGCCAGCGACGCCTTGAGCCATCGCTGGATCCTGTCGAACGGCTATGTCCCGCATGCTTTCGAGGTTCTCGACAAGGCCGCGGCCAATTTCGGCGTCGAGCCGCGCTACCCGTTCTGGGACAAGCCGCTGGTCGAGTTCTGCCTGGCACTGCCGGGTGAGGAGAAGCTGAGCCACGGCTTTGGCCGCTATGTGCTGCGCCGCGCCATGCAAGGCGTCCTGCCAGCGGCGGTGCAATGGCGGCGTGACAAGATCGATTTCACCGCCAATCTCGTCAACGGCATGCTGCGCAACCATCGCGACCTCCTGGAACAGCTGCTGGTCTCGGATGCGAGCCGCATCGCGCCCTACGTCAATCTGCCTCAGGCGAGTGCTGCCTATGCGCGGCTGCTGCGCCAGCCCGATCAGGCAGCGCCCCTGGACGTCCAGTATGTCTGGCGCTCGGCCTCGCTGTCGCTCTGGCTGCGGCAACTCCAGCACGGCGGGAGCCCCGCATGATGCCTCGCAACGAGCCGCTCGCCGCATACGATGATCACCCCCGTCCGCATGACCGGTCCATGCAAAAACGACGTTTCTACCGGGCCTATGGCCTGACCATCGCGTCCGAGGTGATGTTGCCCGAGCTGGAGCCGGCGGCGCCGGGGGCTGCGGATATCGTGATCGCCGTCGGCGCGATCGACCTTCCAAAGCCCTCGCCCCAGGCCGCGACCGACTTCCGCTTCGAGCCGGACCGGCAATATCTGGCCTGGCATGCCGTCGGCGCGTTCCTGATCAGCGATGGATGCCGCATCGACATCGAACCTGCGCCCGGCGTCGACGACGCGCTGATCGCGTTTCCGCTGTTGGGTCCGGTCATGGCGCTGCTCTTGCACCGGCGCGGCCTGCTCGTCCTGCATGCCAGCGCCATTGCCGTCGCCGGCACGAGTGCCACATTCACAGGCGCCATCTTCATGGGTGACAAGGGCGCCGGCAAGTCGACGACGGCAAGCGCGATGATCCGGGCCGGACATCAACTGCTTACCGACGACGTGGTGGCGCTGGGCCTCGCCGATCCGAACGAGCCGATGATCGTTCCGGGCTTTCCGCAGATCAAGCTGGCGGCCGACGCGGCGGCGGCGATCTCGCTCGGGCAAGCGGAAGTGCGGCCGCAAGTGCATCCGGCGATCGACAAGACGCAGCATCGCCTGAACGGTGACTTTTCCGGCGACAAGGTGCCGGCGACCAGGATCTATATCCTCGAGCGTGGCGAAAAGGCCGATATCACGCCGTTGCCCGCCATCGCCGCCCTGCCGGCCATCATCAAATTCTCCTATGTGGCGCGTTTCGGTCGCGCGGCCCTGTCGGGGGATTTCGCGGCGATGCACCTGCGCCAATGTTCAGCGATTGCTAACCATGTCGGCGTGTGCCGGCTGGAAGTTCCGACGGGCCTCGGCAGGATCGGCGAGGCCGTGGAACTGATCACCCGGGATCTGGCCGACGACAGCCGGCAGCCGTGAGCGCAACCATGTCGAAGTCCTCAATCCTTCGCCTGTCGCTTTTTCGAGAAATTGCCGCATTCGGCGCCGCCATTGCCCACATCGGCGGTCGGCGAACATGGACGGCGCTGCTCTTCCTGATCCTCGGCAGTCTGACCGAAGGCATCTCCATCCTGCTGCTCATCCCGCTGCTGCACCTGGTCGGACGCTCGGACCAGGATTTCGCGGTCAGGCTGCCGAACAATGAATATGTGCGCTGGCTGGTGCCGGACGGTACGCTGCAACTGACGACGGTGCTCTGTGCGCTGGTCGGACTCGTTGCCGTGCAGGCCGCGTTCAACCGCTTCAAGTCGGTCTACATGGCCAAACTGCTGTTCGATTTCATCAACCGCGTGCGCATGAACCTGTTCGAAAGCATCGGCAAGGCGCGCTGGGGCGTTTTTACGCGCATGCGGAGTTCCGACCTCGATCATGCCCTGACCGGCGACATCGACCGCGTCCAGGGTGCTGCCTTCTCGCTGTTGATGCTGGTGCAGATCGCCGTGCTTCTGGCCGGTTATCTCCTGATTTCCATGTTCATTTCGCCGGTCATGACGCTGTTTGCCGTCGTCATCGGCATCCTGATGTTCTTGGCGCTGCAGCCGTTCCGGACGCGAGCCACGGCCTTTGGCCGGGTGCTGACCGCCAATCGCCAGGATCAGTACCGGACCGTCTCGGAGTTTCTCGGCGGCATCAAGGTGGCCAAGAGCCTGAACGTTGAAGCCAGCTATTTCGCGCAATTGCAGTCGACGCTTGAAAAGATGAAGGCCGACAACATCGATTATGTGCGCAACAGCACGATCGGCACCGCGGTGTTCCAGGTGGCGAGCGTCGTTGGATTGAGCCTGTTCATCTATGTGGCGCTGGTCCGCTTCAACCTGTCTCTGGCCGAGATCGTCGTCCTGCTCCTGGTTTTCATGCGCATCGCACCGCGCTTCATGGACATGCAGACGCAGGCTCAACAGGTGCTGATCAATCTGCCCGCCTATACGGCGATGCGCAGCCTGCAGGCGCGGTTCGACGCCGAGCGCGAGCCGGATGACGGTGGCGTTGGGGAAGCCGGTAAGCTGTCGCTTGCCACCGGGCTCAACATCAGGGACGTTTGGTTCGGATATGGCGACGACGCTGCCAAGGCCGTGGTCGCCGGCATCACCTTCGGTCTGCCGGCCGGTAAGGTCACCGCGCTGATCGGCCCCTCCGGATCGGGCAAGAGCACAATCGCCGACATGCTGCTTGGCCTGCTCGAACCGACCGCCGGCAAAATGCTCGTCGACGGCGTCGAGATCGATGCCGGCAATCGCCGCCGTTGGCGCGATCAGGTGGCCTATGTGCCGCAGGACGTGTTCCTGCTGCATGACACGATCGCGGCGAACCTGCGCCTTGCCGCGCCGCGGGCCAGCGATGACGATCTGTGGACCGCGCTGCGCTCGGCGCATGCCGCAGAGTTCGTCGAACGGCTCGACCTCAGGCTCGAGACGGTGGTCGGCGACCGCGGCGTGCGGCTCTCGGGCGGCGAACGCCAGCGCATTGCGCTTGCACGCGCGCTGCTGCGCAAGCCGTCCCTGCTCATCCTGGACGAGGCCACCAGCGCGCTCGACTGGCAGAACCAGTCGCTGATCGCCAGGTCGATCGACGGATTGCGCGGCACGATGACGATCCTGACCATTGCACACCGGCCGTCGATGATCGCCTTCGCCGACTGGGTGGTGGCGATGGAAAACGGCCGTGTCGTCGAGGTCGGCCAGTATCAACGGCTGAAGGAAAAAACCGGCAGCCGGTTGTCGCGGATGCTGTCAGGAGAGCAGTCGGAGACCGAACCCGCCAACGTGGCGTAAGGCCGGCAAGCTTCTGGCTAGTGGAGGCTACGCCTGGCGCTGCCCAGCTTCTCGCCTTCGACCTCGGGCGCGTTCAGTTTTCGCTCGGCGTCACGAGCCATGTCGGCCGGCGTCGGCGGGCTCCTGGCGACCATGGCATAGACGAGCACGAAATAGCCGGCCTGAATGACCACGGCGCAGATGATGACGCGCAGCAGTATTGTGCCGATCGACGCGCCGCCCAGCCAGGACCAGCCGACGACGATCGCCAAAGCGAAAATCATCCCGAGGATGAATTTTGGAAGTGCCATACCCAACAGCCCATAAACCGGCTCGGGTATTTATAACGATTGCCCCACCCGAGCGCCGTCCCTTGTCATGTGGGCTTGTTAAGGTCGCCCACTTTCGGCCGGTTGCTTCCGGCCTTTTCTACCTGTCGCTACTCTGACAGGTATAATTTGCAATTCTATTAAGGCGAGCAGTAGGCGGCAAGGGCAACCGCGGATATTTTTGATTGAGCTTTTGCGATCGACTCTGCCATGGTGCAATGCACGCTACCGGATTCAAGCCGATCTCCTGTCATCCGCGATTTTCAGTAGAATGGGCAATATTAAGTAGTATTTTATGTGGTTTTTCCCAAGCATCATGGCATGATAAAGCACTAACGTGAGCCGTATTCCGGCAGATAGGTAGGCCTGCCTAAAAACCGCCCCAAAAAGGTCCTTATTTTTTCGACGCTGCCCGTTTATTGTCACAAATGTGCTAAACATACCGAAATTTGTGCATGTCTAGCTTATTATTTAGTCAATTCATGACGTGACTATTTCAACGGGGTAGGAAATTGTGTGTTGCGCTGCAACATTTTTTTGGTATCGTGCGGCGAACCATTCGTTCAACGCATGGAGTTACGGCATGAGGGACGCTGCCAAGTCGGCCACCGCGAGCTTTTCGCAGGCTGACATCGATTTTCCGCCGCCGATCGGCGGCCTGCTCAAACGCAGCTTCGATATCACCGGTTCACTGATTGGCTTGATCGCTCTCAGCCCGCTGTTTGTCATGATAGCGCTGCTCGTCAAGTTTTCCGACGGCGGATCGATTTTCTACGGCCACAGGCGAATCGGGCGCGGCGGACGGATTTTTCCTTGCCTGAAATTCCGCACCATGGTTCCGGACGGCGACAAGGTGCTGGCTGCCTATCTCGCCACCAACCCGGAGGCCAACGCCGAATGGATAGCGACGCGCAAGCTGAAGAACGACCCGCGCGTCACGCGTGTCGGAGCGGTGCTGAGGAAACTCAGCCTCGATGAGCTGCCGCAGATCATCAACATCCTGCAGGGCGACATGAGCCTTGTCGGCCCTCGTCCAGTCGTGCGCGACGAACTGGAGATTTATGGCACGTCCGCCGTCTACTACCTGAAATCCCGCCCGGGCCTGACCGGCCTGTGGCAGGTCAGCGGCCGCAACGACGTGTCCTACGACAGCCGCGTCGCCTTCGACCGCCACTATGTCGAGAACTGGTCGCTGTTCGAGGACGTTCGCATCATCATCAAGACCGTCCCGGCCGTCTGGATGTCGCGCGGCTCCTACTGACAGGCCGGGCCAGACATTGGGCCAAGCATTCGACGGCAAGCTCATCGGGCGATGGGGGCTAAAGCGGATCGGAAGGTTCAATTGAAGACAGATATGTTCGAAGCCTTTCGCGGCGGCCCGGTTTCCGGCCGGCTGCGGCGGGCGCGTTTGCTGGCCACATGCCTAGCCGTGTCGCTCGTCATCCCCCACATCGCCGCCGCCGGCGACTACCGCCTCGGATCGCAAGACAAGCTCACCATCCGCGTCGCGGAATGGCAGACCGTCGAAGGCACATTTCGTGACTGGTCGGCGGTGAATGGCGAGTACACTGTCGGCCCGTCCGGCACGCTGTCGGTGCCGTTCGTCGGCGAGCTGCCGGCGTCCGGCAAGACCACGTCCGAAGTCGCTACGGCGATCGGCGAGGCGCTGCAGAAAAAGCTCGCTTTGTCGGACAGACCGGAAGCCTCGGTAGAGATGGCGCAGTTCCGGCCATTCTACATTTCGGGCGAAGTCCAGAACCCCGGCCAATTTCCCTATGTGCCCGACCTGACCGTGCTGAAGGCGATCAGCGTCGCCGGTGGCATCAGGCGAACCGCTGATTACGGCCCTCAGCTCGGCAAGGACCTTGTCACCGCCAAAGGTAATTTCGACATCTCTGACGATCTGCGCATCCGGCTGATCGTCAAGCGTGCCCGTATCGACGCGGATATGGCCGGCAAGACGAGTTTCGACGTGCCGAAGGAGGTCGAGGGCGATCCGAGACTGCCGGCCATCGTCGCGGATGAGATGACGATCCTGACGGCCGACCAAAAGGCGCTGAAGCTGAAGCTCGAAGCGCTCAACGATCTGAAAGGGGTTTTGCAGTCCGAGATCGAATCGCTACAAAAGAAGATCGTCAACCAGCAGCAGCAGGTCGACCTGGCACAGCAGCAGCTCACCAGCATCGGCCCGCTGGCCCAAAAAGGCCTGATCGCCAACGCCCGACTGCTGGATTCGCGGCAATCCGTCGCCGACCTGCAGGGCAAGATCCTGGACTACGAAACGGCCATCCTCACCGCCAAGCAGGCGATCAGCAAAGCGACGCAGGACGCCATCGATGCCCAGAACACCTTGAGTTCAAGGCTCGCCACCGACCGGCAGCAGACCGAAGCCGACCTGAACGAGGCCGCGCTGAAGGCGAGTATGCAGAAAGGCCTGATAGCGCAGGCCAGCGATCCCGCAACGACGGCCGCTATAACAAATGATCAGCAACCTACCCTGCTCTATTCGCTGGTGCGCAACCTCGACGGCAAGACCAGCGAAATCGCCGCCAAGGAAGAAACCCCGGTGCTGCCCGGCGACGTGATCAAGGTCAAGCTGGCGCCGCTGGCCAGCCAGTAGGCCCGGCTTTCAACGGTCCGGTGCTTCGATTCTAGAGCCTCATTCCGATGAAATCGGGATGAGGCTTTTTTGCATCCTGCGGAAGCCGCTACCCCTTTCGGAATCGTGCGCCATCCCGCTAGAGCCGCATGATTTCAGGTCGAATCGACCTGAAATCTGAATCTGCCTCTAGAACAAAGAGATAGAGCATGATGTCGTCCGAAAACTGCTTCGCACTTTTCGGCATCATGCTCTAGGGATTGGTTTCCCCGTCTGAGGCACGTCCCGCTGGAGCGAGGGCCTCACCTTCAGACTTGCGAGCCGCTCATGACGGGTCGGCGACCGCCGGACGACCGGGATGCCGAGGCCAGTCAGCCTCTCTTTTCGCCGCCTCCGCCTGCGCCAGGGCCTGCGACCGCCGCGTGCGGGTAACCGGCACCCGCGCCAGCTTGAAGAAGCTGAAATACAGCAGGAAAGAACCCATGATGTAGGGATTGAGGATCTCGACCTCGACGAAAGAGCGGATCAGCAGCAGCACCATCACACCGACCAGGATCACCGAATCCGCCTGCCATGTCCGGAAGATTACCGCCGCAACGTGGCCATAGAGCGTGCGCAACATGATCAACGAGACCAGCGTCGCTCCGACGAAGCCAAGCTCGACGAGGGCTTCGATATAGGTGTTGTGGAAGTGGAATCCGGTGCGGGTGGTGATGTAGAATTCGTTCCACAGCCGCTCGGCTTCGGCGAAGCCCTGCACCCAATAGGCGGCATAGCCAACACCGAGAATTGGCGATTTCTGCACGGTGTTCCAGCCCTGCTCCCACAGATAGGTTCGCCCGGTGAGCGTCGAATCCTTGCCGAAGAAGCCGAGGACGAAGTCCATCAGTCCGAGATTCAGGGCGACGAAGGCAGTCACGACCAGCAGGCCTGCGCCAATCAGGAAGATTACGCGGCGATAGCGCCGTGACAAAAGTTTGCTCATGGCAAGAAGCGCCACCAGCGCCAGAACCGCTGGTATCGAGGCCATTGAGGTCGCCGAATGCGAGACGACCAGCACATAGGCCGATAGCAGCACGATGGGCACCGTCAGAATGAGGCTCAGCCGGCCGCGCCTGTAAAAGGCGAGGAAGACGACGCAGAAATAGATGCCGAGTGAGCCGACAAAGCCGATCTGGTTCTTGGAAGCGAAGGCGCCGACAAAGTTGACGGTGCCGTCGAGAACGTCCTCGGAATAGTTCGCGACCTTCAGCGAATAGAGAAGGACGACGAATATCCCGATCAGCGCCCCTATGGTCAACGTGCGTACGCTGACGGTGCGCGCTGCGACGTAGGCGCAGGCAATGTGGGAAAAGTACTGGACCGCCGTTCTCGCCGTGACGCCGGGCGCCTGCGACCAGACGACGGAGAAGCAGACATAAGCCGCAAACAGCAGCGGCAGCCAGGCGCTGGACAGTTGGCGCAGGAACCTCCGGTAATCGACCAGGACAAGCGGAAGCCAAACCGCGTAGTAGGCGAGGATCAGCACCTGGCCGAAAATGACGGAGTAGGAAAACGCCCAGATCGAGACGGCTACGGCAAAGGCGCCATAGACCGAATTCTTTTCTGGATCGATCAGCAGGGACTTTGGGATCTTCATCTCAGAGTCCCGCCGACACCACCCAAGGCCGGCAAGCCATGAGCCGGCCGGAATCTTCGCAAACATGGGCGTGCAATAAACGGCGTCTCCATTGTGCAGTGCAATATAACCTATCGCGCCCTGCGCTCAATGGCAAATCCGGTCACCTTGTCTTACAGCCAAGCGAACGCAGAGAGTGGCGCTACCAAAGTGCTCCGCCGGTGATTTGTATGTTTTCCATGGTGATGCCCTTGGCCAGATCGGAACACCGGAAGACCGTTAGTGCCGCGATTTCCTGCGGCTGCAGCATGCGCCGCTGTGGGTTGCCCCTAGCGATCTCGGCCATCGCCTCTTCCGCCGCGCACCCCTTGCGCCACATTGCGGCGCATCAATTCGGTTTCGACCCAGGTCGGGCTGATCATGACGCAGGTGACGCCGTGTGCTGCCCCTTCCAGCGCCACGCAGCGGGTGAGGCCGAGAAGGCCGCTTGGCAGCGCTCTACGGCTGCGTCGCCCCTGTAGGGCGTGAAGGTGGCGCGGATCACTTCACTGCTGGTCGCATAGGTTCCCGATTTCACGAGATGGTCGATGAAAGCAGCCTGCTCTGCTGGCAGGGCTGAAGGTGCGTTTTTCGGTGGCGGACATATTCCTCTTGCGGAACCGCGCCGTCCCGGCTTAGTCTCGGCATTGCCACGAAAAATGAAATTTAATTCCATTTGCGTGCGAGCCCTTCTAGCCAGCGTCGTGCCAAGGAAAATAAACCGCCCAATCGACTGCGAAAATATTTGATATATCATCTACCAGAACGGAAATAGCTGACATGGTCCAGCAGACATCGATCCAGCCATCGGCGCCCTGGCTACGGCTAGAGGTCGACGATTCGGACTGGAACGACGCAGAGGTTTCGAGCCTGGTGCGCTGGTATCACCAGATGCTGCTCATCCGCCGTTTCGAGGAAAAGGTGCTCGATCTCGCCAATGCCGGGCTGGTGCATGGTCCGGCGCATGCCAGCATCGGCCAGGAGGCGACGGCGGTCGGCGCGATGTCCGTGCTCGGCACCGGCGACCGCATCAATGGCACCCATCGCGCCCATCACCAGGTGCTGGCCAAGCTGGTCAACGCGCAGACGCCCGGCGGTTTCGACCCGCTGCGCGACGCTTTCAACCCGGGCATGCAGGGATCGGTGCGCGGCCTGATGGCCGAGGTCATGGGCCTCAATGCCGGCTATTGCGGCGGCCATGGCGGCTCGATGCATATGCGCGACGATGCTTCCGGCATACCCGGCACCAGCGCCATCATTGGCGGCAACCTGCCGCATGCGGCCGGCTACGCGCTGGCCGACAAGCTGCTCGGCACCGGCAATATTTCGGTCGCCTTCTTCGGCGACGGCACGATGATGGCGGGGCCGGCGTATGAAGCGATGAACATCGCCGCGCTCTACCGGCTGCCGGTGATCTTCTTCGCCGAAAATAATCTTTACGCCGTCTCGACGCACATCAATGAGCAGACGCGCGAGACGCGGCTGGCCTCGCGTGGGCCTATGCTTGGCTTTCGTGGCATCGAATGCGACGGAATGGATGTGGTGGCGGTCCATCATGCCATGCGCGAAGCGCGCCGGACGATCGAGGAAGATGGCGGCCCGGTGCTGGTCGAGGCGCTTTGCTACCGCTTCCTGCACCAGAGTGGCGCCCGCCCGGGCAGCGAGTTCGGCTACCGCACGCGCGCCGAAGAGGATGTCTGGAAAGCGCGTGATCCGCTGGCCACGATGGCGGCACGCCTGAAGACGATGGGCATTCTCAAGGATTCCGATCTCGACACGCTCGACGAACGGGTCATGGAGGTCATCAACACCGCTGCCGATTCCCTGACCGAGATGAGCGGCAACGCGCTGCGCATTCCCGACCATCTGTGGCCGCACCCAGACGATGTCGACAATCAGATCCGCGGCGATCTTTCTGAACTCAAGGACGAGCGTTTCCTCGAGATCGAGGACGTGCCGCCGGCCGGGACCAAGCCGGTCAAATTCATGGTTGCCGCCTCCGAGGTGATTGCACGCGCCATGGAAAGGGATGCGCGTATCATCATCATGGGCGAGGATGTGCACCGGCTGCGCGGCGGCGTTTCGGGCGCTACAAAGGGTGCGCTGGAACGCTGGCCGGAGCGCGTGCTGGCGATGCCGATCGCCGAGAATGGTTTTGTCGGCGTGGCGCTGGGTGCAGCGCTTTGCGGCTTGCGGCCGATCGTCGAGATCATGTTCGGCGACTTCTGCCTGGTTGCGGCCGACCAGTTGTTCAACGCGGTCAGCAAGGTGCGCCACATGTTCGGCGGCGGCTTTCCGGTGCCGATCGTGGTCAGGGTGCGCGTCTCGCCGCACACCGGCTACGGCTCGCAGCATTCGGGCGATCCTTCCGGCCTGTTCGCCCTGTTTCCCGGCTGGCGCATCGTCGCGCCAACGACGCCCTTCGACTATATCGGACTGATGAATTCCGCCTTGAAATGCGACGACCCGGT
Source organism: Mesorhizobium sp. LjRoot246 (assembly GCF_964254115.1). Classification (NCBI taxonomy): domain Bacteria; kingdom Pseudomonadati; phylum Pseudomonadota; class Alphaproteobacteria; order Hyphomicrobiales; family Phyllobacteriaceae; genus Mesorhizobium; species Mesorhizobium sp. LjRoot246. The sequence goes on from NZ_CAXUSN020000001.1 coordinate 270,721, forward strand.
CGTCGTCATCGAGCATGTCGAACTGTTCCCCAGCGAAGGGCCTGTTCCGACCGATGACCGCGACTATTGCGTGCGGCTCGGCAAGGCGAAGATCGTCAGGCCGGGCCGCGCCTGCACCTTGCTTGCCAGCGCCAGCATGGTTGCCGTCGCCAACCAGGTGGTCGAGGAGACCGGCGTCGATGCCGAGATCATCGACCTGCGCAGCCTCGATCCGACCGGGCTCGACTGGCCGCTGGTGGAAGCCTCGATCCGCAAGACCAACCGGGTGGCCGTCGTCGAACAGGTGCAGCGTGGGCTGTCGCTTGGCGGACGACTGACACAAGAGATTCAGGATCGCGTGTTCGATTATCTCGATCACGAGATCCTGCATGTGACGGGAAGCCTCTCGGCTCCCGTCGTATCGGCCCCGCTCAACCGCGCCGCACTGGGCGGCGCTGAAAAGCTCAAGGCCGCGCTTCAATCCCTCGCTGCCGTGGGTGGATAGAGCGAACGCATTGCCACAAAGATCCGACAAGAAAATGGGAGAATGAAATGAACATGACGATCCTACCAAGAGCCAAGACCAGAGCAACGATGCTGGCGGCCGCGCTGCTGGCCACCAGCGCCTTCTGGGCGCCGGCCACGTTCGCGCAGGACAGCAAGCCGCTGGTCATCGCGCGCAACATCGACCTCAACTCGCTCGATCCGCACCGCGCTTTCTGCGACACCTGCCAGATCTACAATTCCAGCGTCTATGAATCGCTGCTGACGCTCGACAAGGACAACAAGCTGATCCCGCTGCTTGCCTCGAAGTGGGAAGGCAATGCCGACCAGACCAGCTTCACCTTCACGCTCGACCCGGCCGCCAAATTCTCGGACGGTTCGCCGGTCGAAGCCAAGGACGTGAAATGGTCCTGGGAGCGGCTGAAGAACCTCAAGGGCAGCGCCTCGTTCCTGATGGACAATGTCGCCTCGATCGAGACGCCGGACGCGCATACGGTCGTCGTCAAGATGGTCGCGCCGAGCTCCGAATTCCTCAACATCGCGGCGGCGCCCTACGCAGCGGTCGTCAACAGCAAGGTCGCTTCCGAAGCCGGCGCCAAGGCCGATGCGGACGCCTCGACGACAGACAATGCCGAGGCCTGGTTCCTGGCGCATTCGGCGGGCAGCGCGCCGTTCGTGCTGAAATCCTATGAGCCCAATTCGGAACTGCGGCTGGCGCGCAACGACAAGTACTGGCGCACGGCGCCGGCGCTGAGCGAAGTCGTCATCCGCCAGACAAAGGATGCGGTGGCGCAGGCGCAGATGCTGCAGAGCGGCACCGCCGACATCGCCATGCAGATCGACCCAGACACAGCCAAGACGATGACCGGCAGCGACGTGAAGATCGAGACCGTGCCGTCCTACAACTTCATCTATGTGGCGCTGTCGCCGGGCGCCAAAGCCAACAAGGTTCCGCTGACGCCCGAGGTGCGCGAGGCCATCTCGCTCGGCCTCGACCGTCCTGGTATCCTCGATTTCACCATCGGCGCGGAGGGCCAGCTGATCAGCGCGCCGATCCCGCTCGGCTTCCCCGGCGGTTCGGGCTTCGAGGCGCAGCCTTATGACGTTGCCAAGGCAAAGGAGCTTCTGGCCAAGGCCGGCCATGCCGACGGCTTCGAGATGGAAGCGGCATTCCCGGGCATGAACGTCTACGGCGTGGATCTCTCGCTCTTGATGCAGAAGGTTCAGCAGGATCTGGCCAAGATCAACATCAAGCTCGATTTGCAGCCGATCCCCTTCGCCAACTGGCGCGAGCGCGTCAATGGCGACGGCATCCCGATGACGGCGGTGTTCTACGCGCCGGACTATTATGGCACATCGCAATATGTCGACTATTTCGCCATGACCAAGGGCAGCCCGTGGTCGCGCCGCGCCGGCGCGGAGCGCGACCCGTCGGTGCTCAATCCGAAAGAGGCGGATATCTACAAGGCAGCCCTTGCGGCAAGCGGCGACGAGGCCGCCAAGCTGTGGCACCAGGCCGGCGAGGAAATGATCAAGGACAGGATCATCCTGCCGTTGATCAGCCCGAACCTGATCCTGGCCTACAAGTCGGACGTCAAGGGCGTGCGCTACAGCGCCTGCTGCAACCTGCCGCTGGCGGAACTCAGCCACTGAGCTGGAGATACCAGGGAGGCGGACAGCCGCCTCCCCTGTTCTCCACCGTGGAAGACCAGCAGATCCTGTCCTTTCAGTAAATCTAATATATGATATATCAATAAGCGGAGATTTCGCGATGCCTTCCCTGATCAACTCCAAGGACCAGTTGCTGCGCGAGCGTGCGGCCTCGGTCATTCCGGGCGGTATGTGGGGACACATGGCGACGCGCTATCTCGGCTCCGCCTATCCGCAGTTCTTCGAGCGCGCCGACGGCTGCCGGGTCTGGGACGTCGACGGGCGCGAATACATCGATCTGATGTGCAGCTGGGGTCCCAACATCCTCGGCCATCATCATCGGGCGGTCGAGGCGGCGGCCGAGCGGCAGCGTCGCCTCGGCGATGCGATGAACGGCCCCGGCGAGGTGCTGGTCGAGCTGGCCGAGCTGTTGGTCAAAACGGTTGCGCATGCCGATTGGGCGATGCTGCAGAAGAACGGCACCGACGCCACCACGGCCTGCGTGACGATCGCGCGTGCCGGCACCGGCAGGCGCAAGGTGCTGGTCGCGCGCGGCTCCTATCACGGCGCCGTGCCGTGGTGCACGCCTTCGCTCGCCGGCGTCACCTCAGAGGACCGCGCCCATCTGATCCATTTCGACTACAATGATGTTGCCAGCCTTGAGGCAGCCGTCGAGCAGGCTGGCAACGATCTTGCCGCTGTCATCGTCACCGCCTTCCGCCACGACATCGCCCGCGACCAGGAACTGCCGACCGCCGCCTTTGCCAGAAGGGCGCGCGAGCTCACCACGGCCGCCGACGCGGCACTGATCGTCGACGATGTCAGGGCCGGGTTCCGCATCGACCTCGCCGGCAGTTGGGAGCCGCTCGGCGTGCGGCCGGACCTGTCCGCCTTCTCGAAGGCGATCGCCAATGGCTACCCGCTTGCCGCGATCACGGGTACCGACCGGTTCCGCGAAGCCGCAACCAAGGTCTATGTGACGGGTTCGTTCTGGTATGGCGCCGTCGCCATGGCCGCCGCGATCGCCACCATCAACACGCTGCGCGATACCGATGCGATTGCCCGGATGACTGCGGCGGGCGACAGGCTGCGCTCAGGCCTCGATGCGGCAGCGAAGAAGCATGGCCTGTCACTGCGCCAGACCGGCCCGGTGTCGATGCCAATGGTGCTGTTCGACGACGATGCCGAATTTAAGCTGGCCAATGCCTTCTGCTCGGCCGCCTTGCGCGAAGGTGCCTATTTCCACCCCCGGCACAACATGTTCCTGAGTGCCGCGCATACCGCAAAAGACATAGATCTTGCCCTGCAGGCTGCCGATGCCGGTATGGCCGCCGCGGCGCAGGTGGCGTGAACCGGCGCCGATGCGGCGTAGAAGAAAAGATCGCTCAGCCGGCGGCCGAGACCAGGCGCCCGTTCTGCGCCGCTCGGCGCAGTTCCTCGGGCGTCACCGCGCCGTCGTTCAGCCGTTCGAGAACCTTGACCAGCAAGCGGCCGCCTTCGATCATGTCCTGCTGAATGCCCTTGCGAACGCCGTTCTCGTCGCGTGCACGCAGCGCGTCGAGAATATCGAGGTGCCGGTGGCGGCCATCATAGGTCGGCCTCGCGTGTGGGTATTGATAGTTCACCAGCGGCCCGTTGCGCAGCCAGATGCCCTCGATGATCGCCAGCAGTTCCGGCATGCCGGCCGCCTGATAAATCGAATGGTGGAATTCCCAATTGTCGCGGACAGCTTCGAACCAGTGGCCATCGTCCTCATTGGCGATCAGCTTTTCATGCACCGCCGCCAGACGGTCGATCTCGCGCGGCTCGATGCGCGTCGTTGCCGCCGCACCCGCCATGCCTTCGAGATGCAGACGGATGCTGCGCAGTTCGAGATACTGGGCCAGCGAAAGCTGAGCGACGGTGATCGAGCGGCCGGCCTCCATCTCCAAGCCCTTTTCGCGGACCAGCTGCATCAGCGCCTCGCGCACCGGCGTTTCGGAGACCTGAAGGCTGGCGGCGAGATCGCGGATCTTGAAGCGGTGGCCCGGCCAGAAACGGCCTTCCATCATAGCGCGGCGGAGCTCCTCGTAGACGCGCGTCGTCAGATTGTCGCGCGCGATCGGCGCGATAGAAGCAGTCACATCCGCTCTCCGTTTCTAAAGTCCCGCATGCCGCATCCGCATCAGCCGCGCCGTGTATATGATACCACAGGCAAAGTGACCATCGACATGAGACAAGTAGACAAGAAACGGGCCACATGACCGCGTCGCCTTCGCTCCTGTTCGGCGCCATAGCCGACGATCTGACCGGCGGCACCGAACTGGCGTCGATGCTGGTGGCGCGCGGCATTCCAACGGGATGTACGGTCGGACTGAACGCGCCGATCCCATCAGGCAATCTTGCCCATGTGATCCTGCTGAAGACCCGCGTCATCGCGGCCAGCGATGCGGTGCGCCAGGTGCTGGAGGCCGCGGACCGGCTGGTCGAGGCAGGCGCACGGCAGATCTTCTTCAAATACTGCGCCACCTTCGATTCCACACCCGCCGGCAATATCGGCCCTTGCGCCGAGGCGCTGCTCGACAGGCTTGGCGGCGGCGTGACGCTGTTCACCCCGGCGCTCTGTGAAACCGGTCGCACCGTCTATCAGGGGCATATGTTCGGCGGCGCCCAGTTGCTGGGTGAATCGCCCAAGCGTTTCGATCCGCTGACGCCGATGACCGATTCCAATCTGGTTCGCGTGCTGCAGGCGCAGAGCAAGGGCAAGGGCAAGGTCGGATTGGTGCCCTATCTCATTGTCGATGCCGGTGCTGAAGCCATCCGCAGCGCCATACGAGAGCACTGCGCGCGCGGCGAGACGCTGCTGGTCACAGACACGATCCGCGAGCGTGACCTGGCGGCGATCGCGGAAGCGACCTTCGACCTGCCGCTGATGACCGGTAATTCCTCGGTTGCGGCGCATCTGCCGCAGGCTTGGCTGGCGCATGGGCTGGTGAAGGAAGACGACCTCGTTGCCGCCAGCCTGCCGGCCGTCGAAGGGCCGGCAGCGGTACTGGCCGGCAGTGTCGCCGATCGCACCATCGAACAGCTCGAACGCTTCGCTGAGAATAACCCGCTGCTGACGATCGATTTGGCCAGCGCCTTCGCCGGCGCCGATGTCATGGCCGAGGCGCGCGCCTTTGCCGAGCGCCATCTGCCAGACACAGTGATCGCCATCGCCACCACGGCCTCGCAAGAGACGGTCGAGGCGCTGCAGCAGGCGCACGGCCGCGACGCGGTGGCGGCAAAGGCAGAAGAACTCCTGGCCGGGATTGCACAGATTCTGGTGCGCGATCTCGGTGTGCGGCGGCTCGTTGTCGCCGGCGGCGAGACCGCCGGTTCGGTGGTCAAGGCGCTCGACATCGACCGCATCGCCATGGGCGCCTATGAAGGCCCCGGCCTGTCGCGTGCCATCGCCTACCTCCCCGGTCAGCCCTCCCCACTGGCGCTGATGCTGAAGTCGGGAAAGCTCGGCGGCCCTGATATTTTCGCCGACGTCCTGCAAGATATGACACGGCCGAGCACTATTGCGCCGGCAATCGACACATGGCCCCCGGCAAAGGCCACGACAGGGAAAGCATCGTGATGAATACCGAGACCGCACGCGCCAGTTTGATCGCCGCGACGCAGACGCTGGACGCGAGCGGGATGAATGTCGGCACCACCGGCAACATCAGCGTGCGCACGACAAGCGGCATGCTGATCACGCCGACGGGAGTAGCTACACGCGCCCTGCGGCCAGAGCAGATGGTGCCGATGCAACTCGATGGCAGCTGGGAGGGCGCATTCCGGCCGTCGAGCGAATGGGAAATGCACGCCGAAATCTACAAGGCCTTCTCCGAAGCAGGCGCCGTGGTGCATGCCCATCCCGATCATTGCGTGGCGCTGTCCTGCCTGCGCGAAGGACTGCCGCTGTTCCACTACATGGTGGCGGGCTTCGGCGGCGACGATGTGCGCTGCTCGGACTACGCGCTGTTCGCGTCAAGCGAACTGGCCAGGGTTGCCGTGGCGGCGCTGAAGGATCGCACGGCCTGCCTCCTCGCCAATCATGGCATGATCGCCTTCGGCGGCGATCTCGACACGGCGCTCATCCGAACCATCAAGCTGGAAACCCTGGCGCGGCAGTATCTTTTGGCGCGCAGCGCCGGCACGCCGGTTCTGATCGAGGACACTGAGCTCGCCGCCATTCGCGGGCGCTACAAGAATTACGGCCAGCAGAAATAACCGGCCGAGCAATTTCAGGAAAAGTGTGAAACGGTTTTCCCAGGAAAAACGCACAGCGCTTTCCCTTGGGAATTGCGCCAAAACAAGGAACGGCTCTTCGCGCTTTTGAAGCGAAGAACCAGCACGTTCTTGTACAGGCTCCGTGGAAGATCAGGCGGGAACGGGCTCGGTGGCCGGCGCATAGACGCCTATGGCGCCGGTGCCGATCAGCTGGCCGATGGTCTCGGTGCTGTAGCCTAGAACGCCAGCCAGCACGGCAGCTGTGTCCTGGCCGAGCATCGGCGGTGCGGTGAAGTCGGCCGTCAGTTGTGCGGCCAGACCTTGCGCCGGGCGCACCATGCTGACAGTGCCAAGATGCGGATGCGGCAGGGTGTGGACGAGGCCGCGCTCGCGCACATTGGGGCTGTCGAAGACTTCCGGTATCGACTTCACAGTGCCGGCCGGCACGCTGGCCGCGGCGCAGGCGGCCATCCAGTGATCGCGCGTCCGCGTCTTGAAGACCGCGGCAAGCTGCGGGAGCAGCGCCTCGCGGTTGGTGGCGCGCGCCCCTGCCTTGATGAAACGCGCGTCGCTGGCCAGATGCGGTAAGTGAACGACTTGCTCGCATAGCGCAGCGAACTGGCGGTCATTGCCGACGGCCAGTGCGAAGCCGCCATCGGCGGCCTCGAATATCTGATAGGGAACAACCGTCGGATGCGCATTGCCGTAGCGGGCGACCTCGCGGCCGGTGTTGAGGTAACCGCTACCGACATTGATCAGCAGGCTGAGCGCGCAGTCGATCAGCGACAGGTCGAGGAACTGTCCCTGGCCCGTCGTCGCGCGTTCAAAAAGCGCTGCCAGGATCGACTGCGTGGCGACCATGCCGCAGACGATATCGGTGATGGCGACGCCGACACGCATCGGTTCGCCATTGCTCTCGCCGGTGATGGCCATCAGGCCGCTTTCGGCCTGCATGACGAAATCGTAGCCTGGCCGTCCGGCATCGGGGCCGGTCTGGCCGTAGCCGGAGATCGAACAGTAGATCAGGCGCGGGTTGGATGCGCTCAGCTCTTTGAAGCCAACGCCAAGGCGGTCGGCGGTGCCGGAGCGGAAATTCTCGACGACGATGTCGGCCTTCGCCGCCAGCTCGCGCACGATCGCCAAGCCCTCGGGGCTCTTCATGTCGAGTGCGATGCTCTGCTTGCCGCGATTGGCGCAGAGATAATAGGTCGAGACACCCTTGTAGCTCGGTACCGACCATGCCCTGGTGTCGTCGCCTCCATCGATGTTCTCGATCTTCCAGACTTCTGCGCCGAGGTCGGCCAGGCTCATCGTCGCCCACGGCCCGGCCAGCACACGCGAGAGATCGAGAACCTTGATGCCTTCGAGCGGCAAGCGCGTGGGTCCTGCCGCGCCGGCATCTTCGGAATGGTCCTCAGTCACGATCAAAATTCCTTCGCGGTGGATTCGGCAGGCTTGTCAGACAGCCTTGAAAGTGTTGACCGGCTCCGGGAAATGACAGGCGACCCGATGCGAACCGCCAGCGGGATCGAGCGGCGGTTCGACGGCAGCGCAGATCGCCTGCGCCTTGAAGCAGCGCGTGCGAAAGCGGCAGCCGGATGGCGGGTTGAGCGGGCTCGGCACATCGCCGGTCAGCACGATGCGCTCGCGCTTGCGCTCCTTCTCGGGATTGGCGAGCGGCACCGCCGACAGCAGCGCCTGGGTGTAGGGATGCAGTGCCCGGGAATAGAGCTCGGCCGCCGGCGCGATCTCGACGATCTTGCCGAGATACATCACCGCGACCTGATGCGAGATGTGACGCACGACGGACAGATCATGGGCGATGAACAGATAGGATGCACCGAAGGACTGTTGGATATCCTTGAGCAAATTGAGCACGCCGGCCTGCACCGAGACGTCGAGTGCCGACACCGGCTCGTCGAGGATCACCACTTGCGGGTTCAGCGCAAGCGCGCGGGCGATAACCACACGCTGGCGCTGGCCGCCGGACAGTTCGTGCGGATAGCGCTTGCCATGCTCGGGATTGAGCCTGACGAGTTCGAGCAATTCGGCGACCCGTGCGCGGCGGTCGGCCGCCGACATGTCGCTCATGCGCAGCGGCTCGGCGATGTTGTCGGCAATGCGCATGCGCGGATGCAGCGACCCGTAGGGGTCCTGGAAGACGAGCTGGATGTAGCGCCGCATCAGGCGCATGTCTTCGTGATTGAGCGCGAGCAGGTTCTGGCCACGGAACCAGCTTTCGCCGCTGGTCGGCTCGATCAGCCGCATCAGGCAGCGCCCGAGGGTCGACTTGCCGCAACCGGATTCGCCGACCAACCCCAGGGTCTCGCCGGGTGCTACGTCGAATGAAACATCGGCGACCGCACGGACATGGGCAACAGCACGGTCGAAGACGAGGCCGCCGCGAACCGGAAAATCCTTGACGAGATGGCGTACCGAAAGCGCTGCCGGCTTGGTTTCGACTTGAATTTGCTCCGCTACGCTCATGGGGCCACGCTTCCGCTGTCCAGACTTGCCGCCGCCAACGCGGCGCTGTGGAAGGGCGGCAAGGTCGTCGCGAAATGGCAGGCCGAGAAGCGGCCGCCAATGTCATGCAGCGGCGGATCCTCGGTCCGGCAGCGCGCCTCTGAGTAGATGCAGCGCGGATGGAAGGCGCAGCCGCCTGGCAAGCGGCCAAGTGCCGGCGGCGAACCATCGATCGAGAACAGCCGCTCGCGGCTTTCTGCGAGGTTGGGGATCGAGGCGATGAGGCCGCGCGTGTAGGGATGGCGCGGGTCGGCGAACAGCTCGGACACGCCAGCTTGTTCGACGACACGGCCGGAATAGACGACCGCGACACGGTCGGCATGGCCGGCGACGACGCCTAAGTCATGGGTGATCAGCACTAGGCCCAGGCCGAGCCGTTCCTGCAGCGAGCGCAACACCGAAAGGATCTGCGCCTGTACCGTGACGTCGAGCGCCGTGGTCGGCTCGTCGGCGATCAACAGATCGGGATCGTTGGCGACTGCCATGGCGATGACCGCGCGTTGGCGCATGCCGCCGGAGAATTCGTGCGGATACTGATTGACCCGGCGTTCGGGCTGCGGGATCGCCACCAGATGGAGCAATTCCACCGCACGGGCCATGGCCTGCTTGCGGGTGACGCGCTGATGCAGCCTGACCGCTTCGGCGATCTGGGCGCCGACGGTCATCACCGGGTTCAGCGAGGACAGCGGGTCCTGAAAAATCATGGCGATGCGCGCGCCCCTGATCTTGCGCATCTCGCGCGCCGATTTGCCGACCAGTTCGTCGCCGTTGAACCGAACCGAACCAGTGACCACCGCGTTCTTTGACGTGAGGCCGAGCGCGGCAAGCATGCCGACGGATTTGCCTGAGCCGGACTCGCCGACAATGCCGACCACCTCGCCCTTGGCGACGTCGAGGTCGATGCCGCGCACCGCTTCGAACTGATCGCCCGCCCGCCGGAACCCGACCCGCAGGCCGCGTATGGACAGCAGCGGCTTGCGCTCGCTTGCCTTATCGATTGCGCCGGAGCGTGCTGAAGATGCCTGTGCGCTCATCGCCTAGTCCGACCTTGGATCGAGAATGTCGCGTAGGCCGTCACCGATGAAGTTGAAGCCGAGCACGATGGTGAGGATGGCGACGCCGGGACCGAAGGCGATCCACCACTGATAGAAATGGACGGCGCCATCGGAGATCATCGACCCCCATTCGGGCGTCGGCGGCGTGGCGCCGAGACCAATGAAGCTGAGCGATGCGGCAAGCAGCACGACCTGGCCCAAATCCATCGTCGCGCTGATCAGCACCGGGGTCCAGCAAAGCGGCAATATGTGTGTGAACAGCACGCGGCGCGGCCTGGCGCCGGCGGCGATTGCCGCCTCGACATGCTCGCGCTCCTTGACCTCCAGCACCTGCGCCCGCATCAGCCGGGCGTAAACGGGCCACCAGACCAGCACCATGGCGACGGCCGCATTGCCGAGCCCCGGCCCGAGCGACGCCGCGACGGCCATGGCCAGCAGCATCGGCGGGAACGACAATGTCACGTCGACAAGCCGCATGATCGCCGCACCGGCCAGGCCGCCGACAAAGCCCGAAATGGCGCCGAGCAGCGAACCGATGATCACGGCAGAGGCGACGACCAGAACCGCGATCGGCAGCGAATGCGCCGCCCCGTGCAAGGTGCGGCTCAAGACATCGCGGCCGAGCGCATCGGTGCCCAGCCAGTGCGCCCAGCTCGGCGGCTGCAACCGGCGCGCCACCATTTCGAGCGGATCGAACTGCACGACAAGATTGGCGAACACGGTCATGAACAGCCAGAACAGGATGACGACCGTGCCGATGACCAATGGCGCGGTCAGCCATTCGGGAACAGCGGCGGAACGGGATTTGGTTTCGACCGCCAACATCAGCTCAATCTCACGCGCGGATTGGCCACGACGTAGAGTATGTCGGTGATGAGGTTGGTGACCAGGAAGGCGAGGCCGCCGACGATGGTGACGCCGATGATGGCCGGGAAGTCGAGCGCGCGGGCCGCCTCGACGGCGTAGGAGCCCATGCCGGGCCACGAAAAGATGGTTTCGGTCAGCACCGCGCCGGTGATCAGATAGGCAAAGGAATAGCCGATGACGGTCAAGGTCGGCACCATGGTGTTGCGCAGAGCGTGCACGATGACGACACGGAACTCGCTCGCCCCCTTGGCGCGCGCGGTGAGCACGAACTCGCGGCTCATCACATCCAGCATGTTGGCGCGCACCAGCCGCGATATGGTGCCCGACACCGTCCAGCCGAGAACGAAGGCCGGCAGCAGCAGGTGCCAGACTGCGTCCTTGAAGACCGTCCAGTCGCCGGCCAGCAGCGAATCGATGGTCAGGAAGCCGGTGTTGCCGGGCGGCAATGCCAGGCGGGCATCGATCCTACCCGGCCCCGGCAGCCAGTTCAGCATAACCGAGAAAATGAACAACAGGCCGAGCCCCGACCAGAACACCGGCAGCGACGAGCCGAACAAAGCGAACAGCCTTGCGCCATGATCGATCAAGCTGTTGCGGAAGTAGGCGGCCAGAACGCCAAGCACGATGCCGAGGGTGGTGCCGAAGATCATCGCGGCGAAAACCAGTTCGAGCGTTGCCGGCAAGCGGTAGAGAATATCGGTGCCGACATTGCGCTTGGTGATGAATGAGGTGCCAAGGTCGCCGCTCAACAGATTGCCGAGATATATCATATAGCGTTCCGGTAAGGGACGATCGAGGCCCCAGCGGGCCTTGGCGGCGGCGACCACTTCGGGATTGCTCATCTGCTGTTCGGCGACGATAGCGGTCAAGGGATCGCCCTTGGTCACCGTGGTGATCAGGAAGGCGATGGTGACGATGCCTAGCACCAGAAATGGCATGGTGATAAGCCGGCGCAAAATATAGCGAGACACGTGGCTACCTTCACAAGGACGGGCTTCGTAAGATGACACAAGGCACTGGGAGATGCCATCGAGGGAAGCATATTGACAGCCAGGGAAAGGGCCTGTCAATATAAATGGAATTTAATTTCATTTTTGATCTACCGCGCCGGCGACACCGGCCCGACAGGCGGACGCCACCGCCAGAAAGACCCGCAGCGTGCGCAAGCGAGCGACCAGGGACGAGACGGAGCTTGAAGGCGAAGGCGCACAGCTTTCGTCGTCGCTGGTGCGCGGGCTCGGCATCCTGCGCGCCTTCCGCCCGGCCGATGCCTCGCTCGGCAACCAGGACATCATTGCCCGCACCGGCCTGCCCAAGGCCACGGTTTCGCGCATCACCTATACGCTAAGCGCGCTCGGCTACCTCCTCTACGACAAGGATCTCGGCCGCTACAGCCTGGGGCCGGCCACAGTGGCGCTCGGCTATTCGGCGCTGAGCTCCAGTGCCGTCGTCCACGTCGCCCGGCCGCTGATGCAGCCGCTGGCCGACCTGACAGGTGCGGCGGTAGCGCTCGGCACGCGCGACGGCCTCAACATGGTGTATCTCGCCAATTGCCGGTCGGAGAGCCTTGTCACGCTGCGGCTCAACCCGGGCTCCTATCTGCCGATCTGGAAGACATCGATGGGGCTGGCCTATGCGGCGGCACTTTCACCCGAGGAGCGTGCCAGCCTTGTGCGGACTTTGCAGGAGGCAGAGCCGGACAAGGCAGCGATGATCGCGGCGGCGATCGACGATGCGATCGTCCAGTATTCACGGCAGGGCTATGTGACCTCGTTCGGCGCCTGGCACAGCTATATCCATGCGGTCGGCGTGCCGTTCCGCCCGCGTGACGGCTCACCGCTGGTCGCCATCACCTGCGGCGGCATCGGCGAGATCATCACCGAGGAGCGCGCGCATGCCGAGATCGGACCGGCGCTGGTGGCGATGGTGCAAGCACTGGGCAGGGAACTCGAGGGAAATCACGTGTAATCCGGCACGGGATTGGTCCAGACGATCGGCCTTGCATGCCGGCTTGAACTTGCCTGGTGGTGACCGCACAGTCGACGCCGATGGTATGGCGAGCGCGCGTCGTCATCGTCCATCGTTCAGGTGACGGAGGAAAATCGGATGCCTATGAATTTTGCAGGACGGTTCAACGATCGAGTGGCGGTCATCACCGGCGGCGCATCGGGCATCGGGTTGGCGGTGGCTCAGAGAATTGTCGAAGAGGGCGGACGAGTCTCGGTCTGGGATCGTGATCCTGCCCTGATCGAACAGGCCAAGGTCACCCTTCCTGGTCTCCACGGCGTCGCCATCGATGTCGCCGATGCCGCCGGCGTGGAACACGCCAAGCAGTCGACCATCGAAGCGCTTGGCGGTGTCGATATTCTGGTCACCAGTGCGGCGATCACCGGCCCCAACATGACGACCTGGAATTATTCGGCCGAGGATTGGCGGAAGGTCATCGACATCAACATCAACGGCGTCTTCTACTGCAACAAAGCGCTCGTGCCGCACATGATCGAGCGCGACTATGGCCGCATCGTCAACATCGCCTCGATCGCCGGCAAGGAAGGCAATCCCAACGCCTCCGCCTACAGCACCTCGAAGGCCGCGGTGATCGGCCTGACCAAGTCGCTCGGCAAGGAACTGGCCAAAACCAAGGTGACGGTCAATTGCGTCACGCCGGCCGCGGTTCGCACCGCGATCTTCAAGCAGATGAGCCAGGAGCACATCGACTTCATGCTGTCCAAGATACCGATGGCGCGCTTTGGCGAGGTCGACGAGGTGGCGGCGCTGATCTGCTGGATCGCGTCGGAAGAGTGTTCGTTCACGACCGCCGCCGTATTCGACGTTTCCGGCGGCCGCGCCACCTACTGAGGCAGACGCATCTCAATTCCGCGTGACGGTGCAACGAACGGGGCGTCCGGGCGTATACTCCAAACTTTCGAATCGGCGATGTCGCGACAAAGCTATGCGGGAAACCATGACACGGGATGCAGCCGTCAGGCGGGAGCGTGCTTCTCTTGCTTAGAGCCAACCCTGCCGCACTCTCCAACGACGAGCTTCTGGACCGCTATCAGCGCGCCGCCTTCGACTATTTCGTCGAGAACGTGAACCCAGAAAACGGACTGGTCGCCGATACGTCGCGGCCGAATTGGCCGGCCAGCATCGCCGTGGTCGGTTTCGCCCTGTCCTGCTATCCGATCGGCGTCGAGCGCGGCTGGATGACGCGCGGGGCAGCGGTGAAGCTGACGCTTGCCGCGCTGCGTTTTTTCTCGACCAGCCCGCAAGGCAAGGGCGACGAGGTTACCGGCCACAAGGGTTTCTACTACCATTTCCTCGACATGCGAACCGGCTTGCGGGTCTGGCGCTGCGAACTTTCGATGGTCGATACGGCATTGCTGATAGCAGGCATGCTGGTGGCGGGCGCCTATTTCGCCGCCGACAATGACGAAGAAGCCGAAATCCGACAGCTGGCCGAGGCGCTCTACCGGCGTGTCGACTGGCGATGGGCGCAAGGTTCAAGCCCGACCCTGCGGCAAGGCTGGAAGCCGAAGAGCGGCTTTCTGCACTATGGCTGGGAGGGCTACAACGAAGCGACGATCCTCTACGTGTTGTCGATGGCCTCGCCCGACAGCCCGAGCTCGGACGACAGCTACGAGGGCTGGACAGCAACCTATCAATGGGAAAACATCTACGGCTACGACGTGCTCTATGGCGGTCCTCTGTTCATGCACCAGTTCTCGCATGCCTGGATCGACTTCGCCGGCATCCGCGACGCTTTCATGCGCGAGAAGAACTCGGACTATTTCGAAAACAGCCGCCGCTCGACCTACCTTCACCGCGACTACGCACGCCACAACCCGTACAGCTACGGCGGCTACGACGAGAATTTGTGGGGACTTTCGGCGGGCGACGGACCAGGCGGCTTTCGCGCCAGCGTCGAGCGACAGCGTCGGAGGTTTTCCGGCTATGCCGCACGCGGCGCTCCGTTCGGACCGGATGACGGCACGATCGCCCCATGGTCCTATCCGGCCTCGCTGCCTTTCGCGCCGGAAATCTGCCTGGCGGCGTTGCGCCATCTCGGGGAGCGCTACCCCGGGGTGATCGACAATTTCCGGCTGCCGAGCGGCTTCAATCCGACCTTGGCGAACCGGCGACAATTCGGCCGTCATGGCTGGGTTTCGGAAGGCCACTACGGACTGGATCAGGGCATCGTGGTGATGATGATCGAGAACCATCGGTCAGGGCTGATCTGGAAGCTGATGCGATCCAATCAGTATATCCGTCACGGCCTTGGCAAGGCCGGGTTCGATGGCGGCTGGCTGTCTCAGCCGGCAAGCCCGGCGTCAGGTGGCGGCGATGTCTCGTAATCGGACCAGGGCTCCCGCCTTCCCTGTCGACCGCAACGACATCGAGCTGATCAAGAGCGCCCACCCGCCGCACTGGAAGAACCCGCAGCCGGACGGTCCCTACAACCTCGTCGTCATCGGTGCCGGGCCGGCTGGGCTGACCGCCGCCTACGAAGCGGCCGGCCTCGGCGCAAAGGTCGCGCTCATCGAGCGCAACCTTATCGGCGGGACCTGCATCAACGTCGGTTGCATCCCGTCGAAATCGATCATCCGCACGGCCAGGCTCTACGCAGATATGCGCGATGCCGAGAATCTCGGCGGTGATACGCCAGACCATCTTCACGTCGACTTTCAGCGCGCCATGACGCGGATGAGGCAGATCCGGCAGCGGATCAGCCGCGCCGATGCCGCCGATAGCCTGGTTTCCGAAGGCATCGACCTTTATTTCGGCGAAGCGCGTTTTGGGGGGCCGGATGCGGTCATGGTGGCGGACAAGACACTGCGATTCCGCAAGGCGCTGATCGCGACAGGCGCGCGCCCGAGGCTGCCGACGATATCGGGCCTCGCCGAAGCCGGTTATCTCAGCAACGAGACCATGTTCGATCTCACAGCCTGCCCGAAACGGCTCCTGGTCATCGGCGGCGGGCCGCTCGGTTGCGAGACGGCGCAGGCCTTCTGCCTTCTGGGTGCGAAAGTCATTCTGGCGCAGCGGGAGCCGATGTTCCTGCCCGGCGAAGAACGCGATGCCGCCCAAATCCTTTCGGACGCGCTGGCGCGCGAGGGGATCGAGGTTTGCCTCAACACCGAGGTGGTGGCGGTGCGGACGGCAGGCGGGAAGAAGCTCGCAGACCTGGTACATGACGACATCACGACGACGATTTCCGTCGACGAGATCATCACTGGCATCGGCCGATCGCCCAATGTCGACGGTCTCGACCTGGAAAACGCCGGGGTGGCATACGATGCCGACGGCATCAAGGTGGACGATTATCTGAGAACCACAAATCCGCGCATCTATGCGGCGGGCGATGTCTGCCTTGCCTACAAATTCACCCACACCGCCGAGGCGACAGCCCGCATGGTCGTGCGCAATGCCCTGTTTCTCGGGCGCAAGAAGCTAAGTGAACTGGTCATTCCGTGGTGCACCTATACCGATCCCGAGATCGCCCATGTCGGCCTCTATCCGGCGGAGGCGCGCCAGAACGGCATCCCGGTCAAGACCTATACGGTGCTGATGCACGATGTTGCCCGTGCGGTCATGGATGGCGAGGAAGAAGGGTTTGTCAAAATCCACGTCAGGGAGGGGTCCGACCGCATCCTGGGTGCCACGGTCGTCGCCAGCCATGCCGGCGAGATGATCAATGCGGTGTCGCTGGCGATCAAATCGGGCATGGGATTGCACGCGCTGGCCGACGTCATTCATCCTTTTCCGACGCAGGCGCAAGGCATCAAGATGGCTGGCGACGCTTATCGGCGGACGAGGTTCACCTCATCCTGGAGGTATCTGGCGGGCCGCTGGCTGGCGCGGTCCAGGCGGTGACCGCGCCTGGCATGCATTCCACCGCTGTCGCCAAGCTGGCGCACCAAGGCATTCAAAGAGGATACGGCGCTTGACGAGCCCCCTCCGGCTAGACAAGCCGGAGCTGATTAGAGCTCAGCGTCCCGCAACAGCAGCGATGCGGAGACGCGCAAGCGTCAGTCGTGCAATTCGCGCGATATCGGCGGACCGACCGAAAAACCGGAGAACGTGACCTCGAAGCCTTCACGCTGCGGCGAGCAGCACATCATGCCGACATCGACGGTCTTCGACATGGGAAAATAGGCGAGCCGCACCGGCTTCCAGTGACCGTCGGAAGCATCGAGATACTGGATCCGGATCGCCTCACCGTGGCGGGTCAGGCGGATGCTGACGCCGTTCGGATCGGCATGAATGGCCACCAGCGACCAGTCTGACGTGTCGTTGGTGACGACGACGGAGAAATAGGCAAGGCCATCGGTGTATTCGATGCCAGCTTTGATCCAATGCGTTTCGCTGAGGCGGACCATCAGCCCGGCTTGGTCATAGAGGACCTTGTAGTCGCCTTTGACGTTGACCTCGGCGCTGAAATCGCCCTCGACCGGCCGGTGCAGGAAGTGGCCGTTGTCGCGCCAGAATCCGTAGAAGGTCTCGCGCCAGAAATCGGTCTCCTTGCCGGTGCGCACACGAACGCTGTCGCCGTCGATAGAATGATGCGGCGGCGGATTGAGCCAGGTCAGGTCTTGCACTGTCATCCCTTCGCGCCGCTCCAATCCAGATGTGCGTGGCGGGGTTGCCGGGCTGATCGGCCGACGACCGATCAGCCCGGCATGATCTGCCAGTGGCTGATCAGCCCGCGAATGTATAGGCCGTCTTTACCGTGGTGTAGAATTCCGCCGCATAGCGACCCTGCTCGCGCGGGCCGTAGCTCGAGCCCTTGCGGCCGCCGAACGGAACGTGGAAGTCGACACCCGCCGTCGGCAGGTTGACCATCACCATGCCGGCCTCCGAATTGCGCTTGAAGTGGGTGGCGTGCTTGAGGCTCGAGGTGCAGATGCCGGAGGTCAATCCGAAGGGCGTATCGTTGGCGACGGAAAGCGCTTCGTCATAGTCCTTGACGCGAATGACGCTGGCGACAGGGCCGAAAATCTCCTCGCGCGAACTGCGCATGGCGTTGGTGGCCTCAGTCAGCAACGCCGGCCGCAGGTAGAAGCCCGGCGTCTTGCGATCGAGCCGCTCGCCGCCGAAGGCAAGCGTGGCACCTTCCCGGACGCCGATGGCGATATAGTCCTCATCCTGCTTCAGCTGCGTGGCGTCGACGACCGGACCGATCTGGGTCTGCGCGTCGAGCGCATCGCCGATCACCAGCTTGCTCATGCGGTCCTTGAGGGCGTCGACGAAACGGTCGTGAATGGCATCGGTCACGATAAGCCTGGACGAGGCCGTGCAGCGCTGGCCGGTCGAGAAGAAGGCGCCATTGAGCGCGCAATCGACGGCGACGGCGAGGTCGGCATCGTCGAGCACGACCAGCGGGTTCTTGCCGCCCATTTCCAGCTGGAACTTGCGCATGTGCTCGACGCTTGCCGCGGCGACGCGCTTGCCGGTGCCGACCGAGCCGGTGAAGCTGATAGCGTTGACATCGGGACTGTCGAGCATTGCCTGACCGACCACCGAGCCCTTGCCCATGACGAGATTGAGCACGCCTTTCGGCAGGCCGGCGCGATGCAGGATGTCGACGATGGTCCAGGCGCTCTCGGGAACCAGTTCCGCAGGCTTGAAGACGACGGTGTTGCCGTGAGTCAGGGCCGGGGCGATTTTCCAGGCCGGAATGGCGATCGGAAAATTCCACGGCGTGATGATGCCGACCACGCCGACCGCCTCGCGCGTCATCTCGACGCCGACGCCCGGCCGCACGCTTGGTACGACCTCTCCGGTCAAACGCAATGTTTCGCCGGCGAAGAAATCGAAAATCTGGGCAGCGCGAATGGTCTCGCCGATGCCTTCGGCCAGCGTCTTGCCTTCCTCACGGGCCAAATTGCGGCCGATCTCGTCCTTGCGCGCCAGAATCTCGTCCGAGGCTTTTTTCAGCACCGCGTGACGCGCCAGCGGGCCGGAACGGGACCATGCCGGGAACGCTGCCTTGGCCGCTGCGATCGCCTGCCCCGCCTCAGCAGCTCCCGCCGAGGCATAGTCGCCGACGACATCGCCGGTATCCGAGGGGTTGATGTTGCGGGAACCGGCATCGCCGACCCATTCGCCATCGATGAGGTTCTTTCGAAACAGCGTCATATCGTGTGTTCCTGCTGGTTGGCCGCGCGGGCATCTGTCTGAACTGGTATTTGCCAGACAATTGCCTTGCGGGAAAGCACGCACTGAGCCAACCGCCGCGACAAAACCCCTCGCTTGCCCATCCGGCTAACATCTCGAATTGCCATGTACATACATGTCCATAGCCTTGATTTGCCTGAGACAGCGTGTCATGCGTCGTGTCGATGGCAGCTCTCGAAACGACGATTCAGCGCGCCGGCGCCACCGGCAACGTCAAGGCCACTCGCGAAGACTGGCTGAAGCTTGCGCTTGAAACGTTGATCTCTGACGGTGTCGAACGCGTCCGTGTGCTGACGCTTGGCCAGAAGCTCGATGTGTCGCGCTCCAGCTTCTACTGGTATTTCAAGAGCCGGCAGGACCTGCTCGACCAGTTGCTGGATTACTGGCGGCAGACCAACACCAGGTTCATCGTCGAACGCGCCAGGCGGCCTTCCGCGACCGTCATACGCGGGGTGATGAGCATTTTCGAATGCTGGGTGGATGAAAGGCTGTTCGACCCGCGGCTGGATTTCGCGATCAGGGCCTGGGCGCGTCGTTCGCCTGCCATAAGGCGCGCGCTCGACGAGGCCGACGAGGAGCGCGTCAACGCCATCCGCGACATGTTCATGCGTCATGGCTATGACGAGGTGGACGCCTTCGTGCGAGCCCGCGTGCTCTATTTCATGCAGATCGGCTACTACTCGCTCGAGCTCGACGAGCCGATGAGCAGCCGCCTGGCACAGGTGGCCTCGTATCTGCGCAGCTTCACCGGCCAGGAGCCGTCATCCCGGGACGTCGAGGATTTCTCGCGCTACGTCGAGGAGACGATTTCGCGCAAGCGTTGACGCCGTCAGCCGCACGCATGATCGGCGGATCAATCGCCACCAGATCGCCTAGTTGGCTGCTATCGCTCAGAGCGAGAACGACCAAAACAGGCAGGCCAACGTCGCTGCGGCGAAGACGACGAAGAACAGGCTGCGTAGCAGCACGTTGCGGCGCAGCTCGTTCATGACGAAATGGCAGCCGATCACCGCTACCGCAAACAGGAACCGCCAGTTCAGCAGTGCCCACACGGCGCTGCCCTGACCGAAGGCCCATCGAGCGAGAAGGCCGCCGACGATGGTCGCAAGCAGCACGATCACCGTCCAGAAGATCGCATCGGCGGCATTCGTCAGAACAACGCTGGCCGCCCTGATCGGGAGGATCATCATCAACAGCGCGCTGAAGAAATAGACAGCGGCGATCGGGATGAACGTGCCGGCATCGGCGATGCCGTCAAGGCGCCTGACGCCGATCGCGCCATAGGGATAGCCGTGCCTGGCGACAGCCAGGCTCAGCGCCATGAGCAGAGCGGTCAGAACCGCGACGAGTGCGAAGGATGTGAGGGCTTTGCTCATGACGTTCCTGTCCCAGACGAATCAGACAGGAACGGTTTTAGCGGGCGGTCGTAAATTGCGCGTAAGCGAGGGCGCTGCCCTCGCCTATTCCCAACACGCAGGTGACAAAGCCTATTCGGCGGCGATCCGGCCTGCCGAACGGTTGGCCAGCACGAAGCCGACCTCGTCGACCGCCTGCGCCGCACGCTTCAGGATCGCCTCGGAGCGCAGCACGCCGTCGGTGAAATCCTTGTCGGTGGCGTAGACGGCGGTGGGCAGCGCAAAGGCCTCGAAGAAGCCGAACAGCGGCCGCAGCTGATGTTCGACGATCAAGGCGTGGCGCTCGCCACCGCCGGTCGCCGTCAACACAATGGGCTTTCCCCGCAATGCAGCCGGATCGATCAAGTCGAAGAAGTGCTTGAACAGGCCGGTGTAGCTGCCCTTGTAGGTCGGCGACCCGATGACGAGGACGTCAGCGGCGAGGATTTGTTCCAGGATCGCGCGCGCCTGGCCATCAAGATCGCGTGCCCATTTCGCCGTTCCCAATGACGGACCGAGATCCTCGATGTCATAGGTGCTCGCCGACAGGCCATGGCTGGCGGCGATGTCCCTGGTGACCAGGTCGACGAAGGCGCGCGTCTTCGACGGTCGGGTGATGTTGCCGGAAAAGCCGACGACTGTTGGGTTTGACATGGCAGTGGGCCTCTTGAATGGTCGAAGTTTGATGTGGCGGGCCGCCAGCCCGCCGGTGGGAAATCAGCTCCAGGCGTGCAGCGGCGGGTTTTCGCCGTTGAGGAAATATTTGCCCAGGATCGAGTACTTCCAGCGCACCGGATCGTGCAGCGTGTGCGTGCGGGCGTTGCGCCAATGCCGGTCGAGATTGTGCTCGGCCAGGGTTGAGCGGGTCCCTGCCAGTTCGAACAGCTTGTTGGTGGCGGCGATGGCGATCTCTGTCGACAGGATTTTTGCCTCGGCGGTGACGATCTGCGCATGCGCCACCGTCTCTGCGGTCGGCTCGGCCACCGCCCGGTCGATCGCCAGGCCGGCCTTTTCGAGCAGCGCCTGCGCCGCGTGCAGACGCAGCGTCAGGTCGCCGATGGCCTGAATGGTGTAGGGGTCGTCCCAGGCATTGTCGACGCCGCTGTCGATCCAGGCGCGGCTCCTGGTCCTGACGAAACTGACGGTCTCGTCGATCGCCGCCTGGGCTATGCCGGTGTCGACCGCCACCTGGATGATCTGGAAGATGGCGCCGTCGGCGGTCGGTTGGTCGTAGCCCTTGTAACCGGGCACCAGATGCGTCTTCGGCACCTTGACGTTGTCGATGATGACTGTGCCGGACAGCGTCGTGCGCTGACCGAAGCTCGACCAGTCGTCGATGACCGTCAGGCCGGGTGCGCCACGGTCGGCGATTGCATACCAGGCGCGGCCCTCGTCATCGAGCGCCACGATCGGCACCAGATGGGCAAGCAGCGCGCCGGACGAATAGAATTTCCGGCCGTTGACGACCACATGATCCCCGGCATCGGTGAAGCGTGTCTCGAAATCGGCGGCGCGCTTGGAGCCGAATTCGGAAAATGCGTTGCCGAACCGCGTGCCTTTCAGCACTTCGGCGAACAGCAGCTTCTGCTGATCCGCGTTGGACACGGTGCGGATGGCGGCGACGACGCCGAGATGGTTCTGGGCAACCTGGCCGATCGAGGAATCCGCCGCCGAGATGATCTCGATAACCTTCGCCAGCGTGGCGTAGGATAGTTCGGGGCCACCGAATGCCTTGGGCACATTGATCGACCACAGGCCGCTTTGCGAAAAGGCATCGAGTTCGGCAACCGGCCAGATCCGCTCGCGGTCGCGTTTGGAGGAGTCCTTGACGAATTCCGCGGCGAGCGCATGAGCAATCGCAATCGCCTCGGCGTCGTCCTTGATGATGTGCGCCGGTGCGGTTGGCCGCGCGACTGGCGGCACGGCGGCGGAAGCATGGTCGGTCTTGACGGTCGAAACGGTCATTTCACTACTCCTTGAAATTTCGGTTCAGGCAACGGCATGAAGATGGGCGGGCTTGGCGGTGGATGACGCCTGTTGCCCTGGAGTCGATTGACCGAGATAGAAGGCCCTGACGTCCTCGCGCTGGCGAAGCTCTGCAGCCGTGCCAGAGAGGACGGAGACGCCGTTTTCGAGCACCGTGGCCTGGTCGGCGTATCGAAGCGCCACCGCTGAGTTCTGCTCGGCGACCAGGATCGACAGGCCGGTCTCGCGGTTCAATTTTCTGAGCGCCTGGAAGATGTCCTGGACGATGAGCGGGGCGAGCCCCATCGACGGTTCATCGAGAACCAGCAGACGCGGCCGCGACATCAGCGCCCGGCCGATCGCGGTCATCTGCTGTTCACCGCCCGAAGTCAGGCCAGACAATGTCCGGCGCTTTTCCCTGAGTCTCGGGAAATAGCCGTAGATCCGCTCGAGGTCTTGATTGATCTCGGCACGGCTGCCGCTGCGGCCGATGCCGCCGGCAACCAGATTTTCCTCGACGGTGAGGCTCTTGAAGCAGTGGCGGCCTTCCAGCACCTGGACCAGGCCGGCGCGCACGAGATCGCCCGGCTTGCGGCGCGACACATCCGAGCCTTCATAGCGGATGGTGCCTGAATTGACCTGGCCGCGTTCGGCCGGCAGCAGGTTGGAGACAGCCTTCAGCGTCGTGGTCTTGCCGGCGCCATTGGCGCCGAGCAACGCCAGGATCTGACCGCGCCGCAACTCGAAGCTGACGCCATGCAGCGCCGTGATGGCGTGGTTGTAGGTGGCATGGACCGTGTCCACGGCAAGAATGACGTCATCGTCCGGCATGGGCTCTCATTTCCGTGGTTCGATGAACCGAGACAGGCCTGGCGGCGCGGAACCCGATCCGCAGCGCCCGGCCTTGGCTGATCAGTTGGTGGTCACGGCGTCGGCATCGTCTGCGGTGCGCAGCTTGATGCCCTTCTCGGCGGCATAGGCCTCGGCGGACTTCTCGATGATCGGCCGCAGCAGCGCCCAGTCCGGCGCGATCCAGTCGGAGACGACGTTCCACTTCTTGCCGTCCCACTGCTGGAAGGTCACGTAGCCTTCGCCTTCGTGGTTGTCCCAGCTGACATTGATCGAGTGGAACAGGTCCTTGGCGCCGAGCGCCTCGACCTTGGCCGGATCGAGCTTGAGATGCTCGAAGCCCCAGCGGACCTCGTCGCCGGTCAGCGTGCGGTGGCCGAATTTCTCCTGCGCGACACGGATCGCCTCGACATTGAGGATGCCGTTGACGATGCCGAGGTTGTGGTAGACCGAGCCGATGCGCGACTTGTCTTCCAGATTGCCCTTGCCGGCGTCGTAGACCGTCTTCACGATTTCCTGCACCACCGGGTAGGAATTGCCGGAAGCCTGCGTGGTGATGGCGGTGTAGCCCTTGGCCGCGTCGCCGGCCGGGATGACGTCCTCTTCGGAATTCGACCAGACATTGCCGACGATGTGGTCGACGGGATAGCCGACCTTGACCGCTGTCTTCAGCGCCACCGGGTTCATCACGCCCCAGCCGCGCAGGACGACGAAGTCCGGCTTGGCGCGGCGGATGGTCAGCCACTGCGATTGCTGCTCGTTGCCGGGATGCGGTACCTCGATCTGCTGCACGGTGAAGCCGTATTTCTGCGCCAGCAATTCATAGATCGGGATGGTTTCCTTGCCGTAGGGCGAGCCGTGATAGAGCACGACGATCTTCTTGCCCTTGAGCTTGTCGATGCCGCCCTCCTTGGAGGCGATGTAGTTCACGATGCCTGATGTCTCGCTGTAGGGATTGAGCAGCAGCGGAAAGACATAAGGGAAGACGCGCCCGTCGGTGGAGTCGGTGCGGCCATGATTGACCGTGATCAGCGGCACCTTGTCGGCGGTGATGCGGTCGATCATGGCGTAGGCGATGCCGACCGAGAGCGGGTTCCAGGCGGCGGCGCCGGCATGGCTCTTCTGCCGCTCGTAGCATTCGACACCGCGCTCGACCTCGTACTGGGTCTCGCATTCGTCCCAGGTCAGCTTGACTCCATTAACGCCGCCGTCACGGATGTTGATGAGGTTGAGATAGTCGATGAAGCCGCCGAAGAAGCCGGTGCCGCCGGCCGCATAAGGCCCGACGCGATAGCTCTGCAACGGGAAATATTGTTCGTCGGCGTGCGCGGCGGGCAAGGCCACCGACACGATCATCGCCGCGGACAGCGCCGCAGCCTTGATTGTGCTGAGGAAAGTCATGGTTAGGGTACTCCCGGTATGGGCCGTCTTGGGTTCGGCCTCTGGTTCATTTTCAAATGCCAATGCGGGGCTCAGGTCGACTGCCAGGCGAACAGGAGCCGTCTTCGGATCCTGTCCCACAGCGCCACCAGCCCGTCGGGTTCGAGGATCAGAAACAGGATGATGAGCGCGCCCAGCACGATGCGCTGGCTCATGTCGAGCACGCCCGAATCGAAGAGGTCGCCGAGCAGGAAGCCGCCGAGGCGGGACAAAGCGAGCGGGAAGACCACGATGAGGGCGGCGCCGAAGAAGGCGCCACGGATCGAGGCCAGGCCGCCGATGATGATGATGAACAGGATCTGGAAAGACCGGTCGAGATCGAAGCCGTCCGGCTCGACGGTCCGCAGATAAGCGAAGGCCCAGATGACGCCGGCAACGCCGATGATGAAGGACGAGATGGCAAAGGCCAGGAGCTTGGTCTTCAGGACCGGGATGCCAATGATGCGGGCGGCGGTTTCATTGTCGCGGATGGCGATGAAATTGCGCCCGGTCTGCGACGTGACCAGCCGATGGGCAAGGAAGGTCAGCACAGCGACGACGGTCAGCGCGAAGAGATAGCGGCCGATGGCGCCATCAAGCGCAAAGCCTGAAATCGACAGTCTCGGCGCGTCGATGACGCCGGACGCCGAGTTGTTGGAGAACCAGCTGAACTTGGTCAGCGCCCATTGCACGAAGAACTGCGCGGCAAGGGTCGAAACCGCGAGATAGAAGCCCTTCAGCCGCAGGCTCGGCAGGCCGAAGACGATGCCGATTGCAGCCGCGACAATGCCGGCCAGGAAGATGCTGCCGATCAGCGGCAGGCCCTCGATCCTCAGGTTGAAATTATAGGCGGCGAAGGCACCCGCCGCCATGAAGGCAGCGCTGCCAAGCGACACCTGGCCGGCATAGCCGGTCAGGATGTTCAAGCCGACGCCGGCGAGGCTGAGCGCCAGGAACGGCAGCAGGATGGCTTCGAACAGATAGCTCGAACCGATCAGTGGCACGACGCCGTAGGCGAAGGCGAGCAGGAGCACGGGCACGAGCCATTTCGGCAGCATCGGCGCGGATACGAAATCGACTGATATCGCGGTCATCGCTCAGATCCTCTCGACGAGCTTCTGGCCGAACAGGCCGGAAGGGCGGATCAGGAGGAAGACGAGCGCGACGACATAGGCGAACCAGCTCTCGATGCCGCCGCCGAAATAGTCGCCGATATAGACCTCGGCGAGTTTCTCGCTGGCACCGATCAGGAGGCCGCCGACGATGGCGCCAAGGATGGAATCAAAGCCGCCGAGCACCAGCACCGGCAGCGCCTTGAGCACCACCAGGGACAGCGAGAATTGCACGCCGAGGCGTGCGCCCCAAAGCAGCCCGGCGACCAGCGCGACGAGGCCGGCAGCAGCCCAGACGGTCGCCCAGATCAAGGGCAGTCTGAGGCCGACAGCGAGGGCGGCGAACTGGTCGTCGGCGACGGCGCGAAAGCTGAGGCCGATGCGGGTGTAACGGAAGAACAGCGACAGCAGGAGAACCATGCCGGCGGCAACCACGGCCGCGAAGATATCGAACTGGCTGATCAGCACGCCGCCGATTTCCAGCGGCACGTCCTCGATGCCGAGGTCGAGGCCGTGGACCTGCGTGCCCCAGATCAACTGGGCGGCGCCCTCGATGATATAGGACAGGCCGAGCGTCGCCATGAACAAGGTGATCGGCGGCTTGTTGGTGAGCGGCCGCAGCACCGTGCGCTCGATGGCGACGCCGATCGCCACCATGATGGCGAAGGTGGCCACCAGCGCCAGCGCGAAGGGAACACCGCGTTCGACAAGGCTGACGAAGGTGAGCGCGGCGAACAGCAGCATCGCGCCTTGCGCGAAATTGAGCACGCCCGAGGTCTTGTAGATCAGCACGAAGCCGATCGCGACAAGGGAATACATGACGCCTGAAAGCAGGCCGCCGACGAGCACTTCGATGAAGAACTGGTAGTCGAAATCGGCGATCATATGCCTGCCCCGTCCTCATTGTCCGAGGCGACGCCGAGATAGGCGTCGATGACGCGTTGGTCGCTCCTGACCTCGTCGGGCGTGGCGTCGGCGATCTTGCGGCCGTAGTCGAGAACGGCGATGCGATCGGACAGACCCATGACGACGCCGACATCGTGCTCGATCAACACCACGGTGGTGGCGAAACGATCGCGCGCGGCTCGGACGAAAGCCGCCATCTCGCTCTTTTCGCTCGCTGTCATGCCGGCCATCGGCTCGTCGAGCAAAAGCAGGCGTGGCTCAGCGACCAGCGCGCGGGCCAGTTCGACCCGCTTCTGCAGCCCGTAAGGCAGTGTGCCGGCAAGACGATCGCGGACGTGGGTGAGATGGAGGAATTCGAGTATCTGTTCGGCACGGCTGCGCGAGTCGCGCTGCTCGCCACGCGAGCGGCCGATGCCCAGCACCTGGCCGGCAAAGTTGGAACGGACCTTGTAGGCGAGACCCGAAGCGACATTGTCGAGGACGCTGAGGCCCTTGAACAGAGCAAGGTTCTGGAAGGTCCTGGCGACGCCGAGATGGGCCAGCCGCTGCGTCGGGACCTGGGCATAGCTGATACCGTCGAGCCGGACATGGCCACGATCCGGTCGGTAGATGCCGCTGATGACATTGATCAGCGAGCTCTTGCCGGCGCCGTTCGGGCCGATGATGGCGCGTATCTCGCCTGATAGAACCGACAGATCGATATCGGCCAGTGCTACGACGCCGCCAAACGACAGACCGATGCCCTGAAGCGAAAGCAGCGCGGGGGCGACGCCGGCAACGGAGCCGATCGGCTCGCCATTGGCTTCGGGCTGCTGCTCCGGCGGGCTTGACGGCAGGCCGCGCGCAAAGACCTCCGGCGCATAGGCGGAAGCCTCTATCACTCCAAGCGTATAACTGGGCAGAGGCATTCCAATCGTCCTCGATTGCTTCAGCCGGCGCGCAAATTCTCATTGCTGCTCGATGGATCGAGCGCGCCGGGTAGCTTTCATTTTTGTGCTGGCCGGAGCCTGTCCGGCCAGCCTGTGGGGTGACTACTCCGCCGCCAGCGACGCTGCCGCCTCGGCGTTTTCCAGTTCGCGGACGAGCGGAATGACATGCTTGCCGAAATACTCGACCTCTTCCTGGAAGTGCAGGAAGCCAAGCAGGATGAGATCGGCACCGGCGCGCTTCAGGTCGACAATGCGCTGAGCGACTTGCCTCGGGGTGCCGATCAGGTTCGAGCGGAAGCCGTCATTGTACTGGACCAGATCGTCGAAGGACGATTTCGCCCAATTGCCCTCGCCTTCCGGCGAGGCCTTACCGGCATTCTTGACCTCGTGGCCGAAAGCATTGACCGCTTCGGGGTTGGCCTTGGCGATGATTTCAGCGAGCACCGCTTTGGCCTCGTCCTCGGTCTCGCGGACGATGGCGAAGGCGTTGACGCCTACCTTGACGGAGTGATTGTTGGCCTTGGCCTT
This sequence comes from Mesorhizobium sp. LjRoot246, assembly GCF_964254115.1. Classification (NCBI taxonomy): domain Bacteria; kingdom Pseudomonadati; phylum Pseudomonadota; class Alphaproteobacteria; order Hyphomicrobiales; family Phyllobacteriaceae; genus Mesorhizobium; species Mesorhizobium sp. LjRoot246. The sequence continues at coordinate 298,824 of NZ_CAXUSN020000001.1, forward strand.
GGACTGGATATCGTCGACCTGACTGGCGATCTCGGCAGGCGTGTTGCCGTTGGTGAAGTACCAGTCCGACACCCGCGATGCCATGTCGCGCGCGGCGCGCGACGATCCGCCCTGGAAGATTTCCGGCAGCGGATGCGGCGGCTTCGGCTTCAGCGAATATTCGTTGAAGCGGTAGAAATCGCCGCGGAAGGTGAAGCTATCTTCAGTCCATATTCCGCGCAGCGCACGGATGAACTCCTCCGACCGGCGGTAGCGCTCGTCATGGTCGAGCCAATGTTCGCCGATGGCGTGGAACTCGCCGCGGAACCAGCCGGAGACGAGATTGATGGCGACACGGCCATTGGTCAAATAGCTGATGGTGGCGATCTGCTTGGCCGCCAGCGCCGGGTTCCACGGTCCGGGCAGGATCGCCGCGATGACCTTGAGCGTGGTGGTCGCCGCCAGCAGATCATGGCTGAACGCCACCGATTCATGCTGCTCGTCGGCGCCGTAGCCGGCGGTGAAACGGATCTGGCTGAGCGCGTAGTCGAAGCCGGACTTCTCGGCGATCTGCGCCAGCTTGCGGTTATACTCGGCCGAGTGGTTGGTGCGCTGCTCGATGTTGGAAATCACCAGGCCGCCCGAAACATTCGGCACCCAGTAGGCGAATTTGATCGCGTCGGTCTCTGCGTGTGCCATGAAACTGTCTCCCATTCAGGCCGTCTCGTTGATCGATCAAGCCGTAGCCGGTTTTCGCCAATATTTATTATGTTTATAGAATATATATACAAAGAAGGATTTTCCGTTTTTGAGGCCCTCTTGGGACGGAAATACCAATTTTGCCCGACCAAGCCGGCTTGCCTGGGTCATGCCGCGACCGGCCCATGCGTGGTATTGGCGCCAATGGCCTCGGCTGGCGGCAGCGTTTCCAGCAGCTTTGCTATTTCGGCCGCGACCGTCTGGGCATGGCGAGCGACCTCTGGTAGGCCCATGAGTTCGCCGAAAGTCGCTCGTGCCAGCGGACCTGCGACGAAGAGTGCCGCGACTGCCTTGCCATCAGAGCCAACGGCGCGGCTGTCGAGGCTTGTCTCGATGCCCAGCCCATATTGATCGACCCTGATCAGCCCGGCTTTCGCCAGCGAGCTTAGCGCTGGGTTCAGCTGTAGCGCCTGCCCATGGGCTGGACCGGTGGTGTTGATGACGGCATCGAAGCGCGTCGTCTCGATCCGTGTCTGCCCGCGCCGCCGAAAGCTGACTGCCAGGCTGCCGTCTTCATCGTTCGACGCGACAAGCCTGGCGGCAATGGTGTCGAATGTGCCGGCTGCATGACGCCGATCGAGCACGGAAGCGACCTGCGGCGCGATCCTGAAGCGATGCACGTCCCAGAATACCCGCAACTGGCGGACCAGCCTTGCCCGCTCCGGCGGAGAAAGTGCTGACCACAGCACAGGACCCTGCAGGCGCAACTGGTCGAAGACCGACTGCCAGTTGACATTGGCCGCATGTGCCGCTGCCAGCGTCGCGCGGATGTCTTCGAGCAGCCTAAGCGCCGTTGTGGCCGGCGTGGATGCAAAGTCGCCAAAGGGCTCGCCCCTGATATCAGGGTGGCCGCGCGAGCGCAGTCCGCGGCGCGACAGCGACAGGATGCGGCCGCGATGGCCGCGGCGATCGAGCTCGGCGACCATGTCTGCCGAGGTCAGTCCGGAGCCGACGATCAACACCGAAGCGTCCGGACCAATCCCGGCAAGCGCGGCTGGCGCGTACGGATCGGCGATGAAACCCGACGCTTCCGACAGGTGGATCAACGCGGCTGGAATCGCGGGCTGCGGGTGCGTCGCTGCCAGGACGACGATGTCGGCGGCGACTGGCCCTGTGCTGGTGTGCACGGTCCAGCCCGCGCCAGCGGTCTCGCGCGTCACGCGTATGGCGGGACCTTCGACATGACGGACAACGCCGGAACCGAGATACGGCGCCAGATGTTCGGCGACATAGCGACCGAACACACGCCGGCGCGGATAGGCGTCGCCATTTTTCCAGATGGCGTCGATGTCGCGCTCGAGTTCGCCACTGCCGGCCAACCAGCGAGCAAAATGCTGCGGATCGTCGGGAGCCATGCTCATTCTGACAGCCGGTACATTGACCCGGTGCGCCGGCTCCTCGCTGGAGTAGGCAAGGCCGCCGCCAAGCAAGGGTCGCGGCTCGATCACAGAAATGGAAATGCGTTCCGGCCGATGGGTCCGCGCCAGGTGCCAGGCCACCGCCGTGCCGGAAAAACCGCCGCCGATTATGGCGACACGCAGCCGATGGGCCGGAGGGAGCGCGTTCACGAGGCGCTGGCTAGCGACTTCGGCCGGTGGTCGCCGGCGATGGTCTCGCCGAACGGGCCGGTGTTGACGGACGAAGCGGCTGATTTGACCGGATGATCGGTCGGCAGTTTCGGCAGCACCAGCTCACCGAAGCGATAGGCTTCTTCGAGATGCGGATAGCCGGACAGGATGAAGGTATCGATGCCGAGGCGCCGGTATTCGTCGATGCGCTCCGCGATCGTGTCGGGGTCGCCGACAAGTGCCGTTCCTGCACCGCCGCGCACCAGGCCGACGCCGGCCCACAAATTGGGCGCGATCTCAAGCTTGGCGCGGTTGCCGCCATGCAGCGCGCTCATCCGAGCCTGGCCAACCGAATCCATGCGGGCAAACACCTTCTGCGCCGAAGCGATCGTCGCATCGTCGAGTCGGCTGATCAGGCTATCGGCGGCGGCCCAGGCCTCCTCGGTGGTTTCGCGAGCGATGACATGCAGGCGAATGCCGAAGGAGAGCTCGCGGCCGGCCTTCTCGGCCAGTGCGCGCACGGCGTCCAGCTTGCGCTCGACATCGGCGGGCGGCTCGCCCCACGTCAGATATTTGTCGATCTCCTCGGCTGCCACTGTCGATCCGGCGTCGGACGAGCCACCGAAATAAAGCGGCGGATAGGGCGTCTGCACCGGCGGGAACAGCAGCCTTCCATCCTCGATACGGAAATGCTTGCCTTCATGCTCGACCGTCTCGCCGCTCAGCAGCCGCTTGTAGATCCGCAGGAACTCCTGCGTCACCTCATAGCGCTCGGCATGCGACAGGAAGATGCCGTCGCCCTTGTTCTCCAGCGGATCGCCGCCGGTGACGACATTGATCAGCAGGCGCCCGTTGGAAATGCGATCCAGCGTCGCCGTCATGCGCGCGGCCAGCGTCGGCGACTGCAGGCCGGGGCGCACAGCGACGAGGAAGCGCAAGCGCTCGGTCAATGGCGCCAGTGCCGAGGCGATCACCCAGGAATCCTCGCATGCCCGGCCGGTCGGCAGCAGCACACCGTAGTAACCCAGCGTGTCGGCAGCCTTCGCCACCTGCGTCAGATAAGGCAGATCGACAGCCCTGCCGCCTTCGGTCGTGCCGAGATAACGGCTGTCGCCATGCGTCGGCAGAAACCAGAGCACCTTGATGCGTTCTGGAATATCGCCGGTCATGGCCTGCCTCCCGTATACTGACGGGCGTGGCAGGCTGGCTCGGTTGAGGGCTGATGCAAAAGGGTGGGCATGGCGTGGTCCTGTGCAGGTGGAAACCAGATCGCCAGTGCAGATTGCTTATTCTACAAATTCTGTAGAGTTAGTTTATTCTAAATCTGCCGCCGCATTTGGAAATTCTCTCCATCCGCTCAAACTCGAACTCAATGGCTGCCACGTCGACATTCGATCTGTCAGGTGGGCGGACGACTTATCAGCGGGTCTAGCCCGGCAACCGAGCGAGAGCGGCCGCGATCTGCCATCGTCAGGCCGCGATGACGGAAGCCTATGATATTGCGGTGGCGCCGGACTGCCCGCTCGGACCGATCGCGCTTGCCGCATGCCTGCAGCTCGACGCGGTCAGTGACGTCGCCGGAATTGGCTGCTGGGCGCAAATGGCCGCTGCACGACACATTCATGGGCAGGGACTTGCAGAGGGACTGTTTGGTGGAGCCAATCGGGATCGAACCGACGACCTCTTGAATGCCATTCAAGCGCTCTCCCAACTGAGCTATGGCCCCACTTCCGGCAGTCAACCGGCGCCGTTTCCGGCGAAGAGATCCGGCGCGGGTTGGAGACCGCGCCGTTAGTGCAGGCGGCTTCTAACCCCGCCTTTCCCAGATATCAAGCCTTTGAGAGCCGCTTTTTCGTCACAGGCCACGAAAGCCCGCAAACGCCCGCTTTCGAGGTCGATCAGACCTCGTCGTCGTCGTCGCCGACGCCGATCATGTCGGCAACGTCGTCGTCTTCTTCCTCTTCGTCGGCAAGGAAAGTGTCGTCCTCGTCGTCGCCGAGATCGACGTCGTCCTCGTCGTCGCCGAGATCCGGCAGGTCGTCGCCCTTGACGTCCTCGTCGGCCTCTTCGAGCGACACGACCTCAACGCCCTCTTCTTCCTCGGCGTCCACTTCCTTCTCGGCCACTTCCTCTTCCTCCTCAAGGGCGGCAATCTTGCCTTCCTCGAAATAGGAACGCGGATAGGTCTTGCCGGTGTAGGGCGAGACGATCGGGTCCTTGTTCAGGTCGTAGAATTTTCGGCCCGTCTCCGGGTCGATACGTTTTGTGCCAAGTTCGGTTTTTGCCACGGCAAGCCTCGTCAATAAAAGAGTGGTCCCCTTAACCACAGTTTGCAGCGCTGTCAAAGCGAAAAGCCGGCGTCACAAAACCATGCATTGAAAGGCCTCGCGTGAAGTGACGACCATGGGGATGACCATTTCGGCCCGCCGTGATACGAGACCGCCGCAACAAATGAAAAGCGCCGGCCCGCCGGCATTCCGTCCAGGGAAATTCCATGTCTCACGCCGCCGCTCCCAAGCCGGCCACTGCCCGCCAATCATCCGCCCTTTCCGGCACCGCGCGCGTGCCGGGCGACAAGTCGATCTCGCACCGCTCCTTCATGTTCGGCGGCCTCGCCTCCGGCGAGACCCGCATCACCGGCCTGCTCGAAGGCGAGGACGTGATGCGTACCGGTGCGGCCATGAAGGCAATGGGCGCACATATAGAGAAGCGCGGCGCCGAGTGGGTAATCCGCGGCACCGGCAATGGCGCGCTTCTGCAGCCGGAAGGCCCGCTCGATTTCGGCAATGCCGGCACCGGCTCACGGCTGACCATGGGCCTTGTCGGCACCTATGATATGGAAACGACCTTCATCGGCGATGCCTCGCTGTCCGGCCGGCCGATGGGCCGCGTGCTGGAACCCTTGCGCCAGATGGGCGTGCAGGTGCTGAAGGCGACGCCCGGCGACCGCATGCCGATCACGCTGCATGGACCAAAGCATGCCGCACCGATCACCTACCGCGTGCCGATGGCCTCGGCACAGGTGAAATCGGCGGTGCTGCTGGCCGGTCTGAATACGCCAGGCATCACCACCGTCATCGAACCTGTGATGACGCGCGACCACACCGAAAAGATGCTGAAAGGATTCGGCGCCAATTTGTCGGTCGAGACCGACGAGCGCGGCGTGCGCCACATCTTCATCGAGGGCCAGGGCAAGCTGACCGGCCAGACGATCGCCGTGCCGGGCGACCCGTCCTCGGCCGGCTTCCCACTGGTGGCGGCACTGATCGTGCCGGGTTCGGACATCACGATCGAAAACGTGTTGATGAACCCGACCCGCACCGGCCTGCTTTTGACGCTGCAGGAAATGGGCGGCAAGATCGACATTTTGAACCCGCGCAATGCCGGCGGCGAGGATGTCGCCGATCTGCGCGTGCGTTACTCCGAACTGAAGGGCGTCATCGTGCCGCCCGAACGGGCACCGTCGATGATCGACGAATATCCGGTGCTTGCCGTTGCCGCCAGCTTCGCCGAGGGCAAAACGCTGATGCAGGGGCTCGAAGAACTGCGCGTGAAGGAATCTGACCGGCTGTCGGCCGTAGCCAACGGGCTCAAGCTCAACGGTGTCGACTGCACCGAGGGCGAAGCTTCCCTTGCCGTGCGCGGCAGACCGGGTGGCAAGGGGCTTGGCGGCCATCCCAACGGTCAGGACACGACCGTGCAGACCCATCTCGACCACCGCATCGCCATGAGCTTTCTGGTCATGGGGCTGGCGACGGAAAAGCCGGTGACCATTGATGACGCCGCCATGATCGCGACGAGCTTTCCGGAGTTCATGGGGCTGATGACGGGGCTGGGCGCGGAGATTGGGTGACCGTTGATGGGTTTGAGCCGAACTGGAACGCTGGCAGGACAGAGGGGGGTGTGACGGAACGCGGCGCTTGTCTTATTCATCTTCGTCGCACTTTTCGATCGCGGCGGCCCGCCAATGACACGCGTCTTCACCATCGCCATCGACGGCCCGGCCGGCGCCGGCAAGGGCACCCTCGCCCGCCGGCTGGCCGACCACTACCGGCTGAACCTGCTCGACACCGGCCTCACCTACCGCGCCGTCGCTTATGCGCTCATCCAGCACGCGCTGCCGCTCGACAATGTCTCGGCGGCCGAAACCGCGGCGCGCCAGGTCGATCTGGCAAAGCTCGATCGTGCGGTGCTGTCGGCGCACGCGGTCGGCGAGGCAGCCTCGAAGGTTGCGGTTTTCCCAACCGTGCGGCGCATCCTCGTCGAAAAGCAGCGCGACTTCGCCAAAACGCCGCCGGGCGCCGTGCTCGATGGGCGCGACATCGGCACAGTCGTCTGCCCCGACGCCGACATCAAACTCTATGTGACGGCCAGCGCCGAGGTGCGCGCGAAGCGCCGGCTGGCCGAGATCGAGAGCATCGGCGGCACCGCTGATTTCGCCGAGATCCTCGCCGACATCGTGCGCCGCGACGAGCGTGACATGGGCCGTGAGGACTCGCCGTTGAAGCCGGCCGCCGACGCGCACTTGCTTGATACCAGCGAAATGGCTATAGAAGCCGCGTTTCTTGCAGCCATGGCGATCATAGACGACGTGCTGGCCAAGAGAGACAAAGCCTGATCCGGGTTTTTCCCTCGTGTTTCCGATTGCCGGAGGCGAAGAAAATACCCATATCGGGTACGAACCAGCCTGCCAGCATTCTTCATGCGCCGGAATTGCCGCTTAAAGAGCGGCCCAGGGCTTTTGTAGCCCGGAACGCCGGCAGGCCAACGCAACGCTAACCCACGGCGCCCGTCCCGCTTGAGATGCGGGACACTCCAGGAGAAACAATGTCAGCTGCAAATCCCACTCGCGATGATTTCGCGAGCCTGCTCGAAGAATCATTCACCACCGGTCACTCCGGCGAAGGCCAGGTCGTCAAGGGCACGATCACGGCGATCGAAAAGGACATGGCCATCATCGACGTCGGCCTCAAGGTCGAAGGCCGCGTGCCGCTGAAGGAATTCGGCGTCAAGGGCAAGGACACCACCCTCAAGGTCGGTGACACCGTCGAAGTCTATGTCGAGCGCATCGAAAACGCGCTTGGCGAAGCGATGCTTTCGCGTGAGAAGGCCCGCCGCGAAGAGAGCTGGGTCCGTCTCGAAGAGAAGTTCACCAAGGGTGAGCGCGTCGAAGGCGTCATCTTCAACCAGGTCAAGGGCGGCTTTACCGTCGACCTCGACGGCGCCGTGGCCTTCCTGCCGCGCAGCCAGGTCGATATCCGCCCGATCCGCGACGTCTCCCCGCTGATGCACAACCCGCAGCCCTTCGAGATCCTCAAGATGGATCGCCGCCGCGGCAACATCGTGGTGTCGCGCCGTACCGTGCTCGAAGAGAGCCGCGCCGAACAGCGTTCGGAAATCGTGCAGAACCTCGAAGAAGGTCAGGTTGTCGAAGGCGTCGTCAAGAACATCACCGATTACGGTGCGTTCGTCGACCTCGGCGGCATCGACGGCCTGCTGCATGTCACCGACATGGCATGGCGCCGCGTCAACCATCCGACCGAAATCCTCAACATCGGTCAGACGGTCAAGGTGCAGATCATCCGCATCAACCAGGAAACCCACCGCATCTCGCTCGGCATGAAGCAGCTCGAGAGCGATCCGTGGTCCGAGATCGGCACCAAATTCCCGATCGGCAAGAAGATCAAGGGTACCGTCACCAACATCACCGACTACGGCGCGTTCGTCGAGCTGGAGCCGGGCATCGAGGGTCTCATCCACGTTTCGGAAATGTCGTGGACGAAGAAGAACGTGCATCCCGGCAAGATCCTGTCGACGACCCAGGAAGTCGACGTGGTGGTGCTCGAGGTCGATCCGGCCAAGCGCCGCATCTCGCTCGGCCTCAAGCAGACGCTCGAGAATCCGTGGCAGGCTTTCGCCTCGAGCCATCCGGTCGGCAGCCAGGTCGAGGGCGAGGTCAAGAACAAGACCGAGTTCGGCCTGTTCATCGGCCTCGAAGGCGACGTGGACGGCATGGTGCACCTTTCCGACCTCGACTGGACCCGTCCGGGCGAGCAGGTCATCGAAGAGTACAATCGCGGCGACATGGTCAAGGCGCAGGTGCTCGACGTCGACATCGACAAGGAGCGCATCTCGCTCGGCATCAAGCAGCTGGCCAAGGATACGGTCGGCGAAGCAGCGACTTCAGGCGAACTGCGCAAGAACGCGGTCGTCACCTGCGAAGTCATCGGCGTCAAGGATGGCGGTCTGGAAGTGCGGCTGGTCGACAGCGGCATCGAGACCTTCATCAAGCGCTCCGACCTCAGCCGTGACCGCGACGAGCAGCGCCCCGAGCGCTTCACCGTCGGCCAGAAGGTCGATGCCCGCGTCATCGCCTTCGACAAGAAGACCCGCAAGCTGCAGGTCTCGATCAAGGCGCTGGAAATCGCCGAAGAGAAGGAAGCGGTCGCTCAGTACGGCTCGACCGACTCCGGCGCTTCGCTGGGCGACATCCTGGGCGCCGCGCTGAAGAAGCAGGGCAGCTAAGCTTCGGCTGCCAGCCGCGCCTCGCGCGCGGCCCTCAACAAAAACCCCGCCGGAGCGATCCGGCGGGGTTTTTTCTTTGGCGCGATATCCGGTGATATCGAATTCGGTTTAAGCTCGCCCGTAAAGCGGCACCAGCGTGCCGCTCATCGCCTGGTTGGCCGGCGAGGCGAGATAAGCGATGGCCTCGGCGGCGGCTTCGAGGCTGACCCATCTGGTGACATCGGCATCCGGCATGTCGGCGCGGTTTGCCGGCGTATCAAGCTTCGACGGCGCCACGGCATTGACCAGGATGCCCTTGTGCTTCAGCTCCTCGGCCATCGCCACCGTCATCGCTGCCACCGCCGCCTTGCTTGCGGCGTAGGCGACCATTCCGGCGCCGCGCCGCGGATCGAGCCCGGCGCGCGCCGTGACGTTGACGATCCGGCCTGCGGTGTCCGACGACAGCATCGAGCGGATCGCCGCGCGGCAGCACAGGAAGGCGGTGCGCGCATTGGTGTCCATCATCTCGGCAAAGGACGCCGACTCGATCTTTTCCACAGGTGCCGAGGTGAAGCCGCCGGCCAGATGGATCGAGCCCCAAAGGCCTGGAACCTGACTGTAGAACGCTTCGACCTTGGCGGGGTCCGAGAGATCGACATTGTGCACCAGCTCGACACGGTCATGCGTGGTGAAAGGAAAATGCGTTGGCGCCGCGGCATGCGCATTGGGCACATGGCAGATCGCGCCGTCACTCAGAAGTTTGCCGACTACCGCACCACCGAGCGCGCCGGTCCCGCCGGTTACAACGATATGCTTGCCTTCTAGTGTTTCCGTCATCCTGGACCGCTCCTGTCATTTTTTTATGGTTGGGTCGTTTCCGTGCCGCCGACGCGAAGCGTCGCGCCTTTCGCGCCATCACTCAATTGACATCTCGACATGGCAGTTGTCGCGTCTTTGCATGCGTCCGCCACCACCAGCCGCGATTTGAGGCCCGTCGAGACGGAAACACGTGGCACCGGTCTTCAGTCAACCGTGATTTCGATGACGCGCGGCAGTCCGGTGGCCCGGGCGCGCTTCAACGCGTCCGCGAGAGCGTCGATATCGGCAAGCCGTTCGGCGCCGATGCCATAGGCCTCAGCCAGCTTGCAGAAATCCGGCGGCGCCGGCGAAACGCCGACCGGCTCGACGCCGACATCGAGCATCGAGGTTTCGATCTCGCGATAACCTCTGTTATTCCAGACGACGAAGATGACCGGTGCCCGTGCATCGAGCGCAGCACCCAGTTCCGGCAACGTGAACTGGAAGCCGCCGTCGCCGGTCAGGCAGACAACCGGCGCATCCGGCACCGCAAGGGCGGCGCCAATCGCCGCCGGCGGGCCATAGCCGAGCGCGCCGAAGCCTGTCGCGGCATTGAACCAGCCGCCCGGCCGGTCATGGTCGTAGTAGAGGTTGGCGGCATAGATCGGCTGCGTCGAATCGCCGACAATGAGCGCGCCCGGCAAAGTGTCGCGGATCATCTCGACGGCGCGCACCTGCGCCTGCAGGGTCGGATTGAGTTCGGCAAAGGCCGCTTCCCGTGTAGCGGCGGCGCGCGACGGGCCACCCTCGCTTACCGGGACTTGGCTGATTTGCGGCAGCAGCGCCTCCAACGCCTCGGCGCAATCAGCCTGGATCGAAACCGATGCCGGGCGGCGGGCAAGCTGGTCCGCGCCGATATCGATGCGGATCAGATTGGCCGGCAGGACGAAGCCGCCATCGCTGTAGCCGTCATAGTCGGTCGGGCCGAATTCAGTGCCGGCGGCAATCACCAGATCCGCCTCGGCCATCAGGGCGCGCACTGCCTTCAGGCTGGGACTGGCCGGCACGCAAAGCGGATGGGCATGCAGGAGGCCGCGCGCATTGGCGGTCTGCACGACCGGCGCTCCCAGCCGTTCGGCCAGACGCCGCAACGGCGCTTCGGCCCGTTTGGCGCCGCCGCCAACCAGGATCAGCGGGCGGCGCGCGGCAGCGATGAGTTTGGCGGCGCTGGCAATTGCAGCACCTTCCGGCGCGGGTGGCGCTGCATTGCTCAGCATGGCAGCGATGCCATCCGCCGACTTGACCATGACGTCGGTCGGGATCTCGATATGCACCGGACCGGGCCGGGCCGATGAAAACACGGCGAAGGCCTGAGCTAGCGCACCGGGCAAGTCGCCGGCTTCGGTAATCCGCTGCGAAGACAGCGCCACCTTCTCCATCATGCCGCGCTGGTCGGGCAGTTCATGCAGAAAGCCGAGCCCCTTGCCCAGCGTCGGCATGGCATTGACGCCGGAGATGACCAGCATCGGCACCGAATCGGCGCGCGCCTGTCCCATGGCGGTGATGGTGTTGGTCAGCCCCGGTCCGGTGATGACGAAGGCGACGCCTGGCCTGCCGCTGGCGCGCGCATAGCCGTCGGCCATGAAGCCAGCGCCCTGTTCGTGGCGCGGCGTAATGTGGCGTATCTTCGAGCGCGCCAGCCCGCGATAGAGTTCGACCGTGTGCACGCCGGGAATGCCGAAGACCGTGTCGACGCCATGGGCTTCGAGCAGCGAAATGAGCGCCTCGCCGACGGTCGGCCCACCAGCGCTCATTGGCGCAGCACCGGCCGCGTCAGGCAGGTCGGGCCGCCCTCGCAAGCGATGCAAAGCGCATCCGCCTCGAAGATGGAAACCGCACAGCCGGCCGCTTCCATGGCAACCGCCGTCCTGGGAAAACCGGCGACAGCGATGACCTGGCGAGGCGCGGTCGGCAGCACGTTGAGGCTGAGCCCGTTGGAGGCGAAGAACTCATCGGCATCGCCCTCGACCAGCTTGATGCCGCGCGCCCGCAGCATCTGGTAGAAGGCGGCCGGCAGCAACGGCGCGTAGACCAGCGCCAGATCGTCGGCGAGCGGACTGATCACCGACATCAGATGCAGGCAGGCCTCCTCGCCATGCCAGAGCGGCAGGTCGAAACCGAAAACCGAAATCCCCTTGGGCGAGAGCAGATTGGCGAGTTGCTGGATGCCGTCCTGGTTGGTGCGCACGCCACGGCCGACAGCCAGCGTGGTTGCATCGACCCAGACGCAATCGCCGCCTTCCACCTGGCCCGGATCGTCGATCCGGCCGAGAATGGGGATGCCCATGCGTTTGTAGGCTGCTTCGTGCAGGCCAGGCTCGGCCCGACGCAGCGCCTTTCCCATGGAGAGGATAATCGCGCCATGATCGGTCATCAACGAGGGATCGTGGGTGAAGACGGAATCGGCCAGCCCGTCATCGGCATCCGTCAACCATTCGATCTCGGCGCCGGAAGCGGCGACCATGCTGGTCAACTGCTCATGCTGGGCCGCGGCCTTTTGCGGATCGAAACCCGGACCATAGTGCCATTCCTGAACTCCGGCATGACGCATGGCACTGGCGGCGGACCGCATCAGCACGCGTTTCAGGGGTCCGGCCATGGACTGCGACCCGTATGATTTGCCCACTAAATTCTCCCTAAGCGTCCGTTGGCGCCACTAACCACTACAGCAAGCTGTGATCAATAGTCCAAAAACCATGGTTGACGGAGGCAAGCGGAACGGTCCATCCTGAGAATGGGAACTCTGTCCAGTGACGGGTAATGGGTAAAACATACCAGCAGCGACGGGCTCGACCGCTCCGCGGAGCGTCGAAGGAATGACGGCTACAAGCGCCGCATCCGGGATGATGGTGCAAAGCGCCGCACCCGCATTGAAACACACGGCGCAGGACGGCGCCGCCGAAGCCATCCATGTCGAGAACCTGCACAAGAGGTTCGGTGAGTTGCATGTGCTGAAGGGCGTCTCGCTGTCGGCGCGCGACGGCGAGGTCATCGCCATCATCGGCGGTTCGGGCTCCGGCAAATCGACCCTGCTGCGCTGCATCAACTGCCTGGAAAACCCGACCAGCGGCATCATCCGCGTCAATGGCGAGGAGATCAAGCTCAAGGCCGACAGCCATGGCCACACGGTTCCGGCCGACCGCAAGCAGATCGAGCGGATCCGCTCCAAGCTCGGCATGGTGTTCCAGAACTTCAATCTGTGGAGCCACATGACGCTGATCGAAAACGTCATCGAGGTTCCGGTGCATGTGCTTGGCGTCAAGCGCGATGTGGCGATCAGCGAGGCCGAAAAGCTGCTCGCCCGCGTCGGTCTGGCGGAAAAGCGCGACGTCTATCCGGCCTATCTGTCGGGCGGCCAGCAGCAGCGCGCCGCGATCGCCCGGGCGCTGGCCATCAATCCGCGCGTCATGCTGTTCGACGAGCCGACCTCGGCGCTCGACCCCGAGCTGGTCGGCGAGGTGCTGAAGGTGATCGGCGACCTGGCGCGCGAAGGCCGCACCATGGTGCTGGTCACGCACGAGATGAAGTTCGCCCGTGAGGTCGCGACGCATGTCGTCTATCTCTACAATGGATTGGTCGAGGAAGAAGGCCCGCCCGAGCAGATCTTCGGCGCGCCCAAATCCGAAAGACTGAAGCAGTTCATCCGCAACATCGGCTAGGACAGGCCGGGACGGAAGAAAACCGGGAACCAACAACAAACTGGGAGTCGTGAAATGAAAACCGTTCTGAAGACATTCGCCGCAGCGCTGCTGCTCGGCGTCGCCGCCATGGGCGTGGCCAAGGCCGATCCGGTCAAGATCGGCGTCGCCGCCGAGCCCTATCCCCCCTTCACCTCGCCGGATGCTTCGGGCAAGTGGGTCGGCTGGGAGATCGAGTTCATCGACGCCGTCTGCGCCGAGGAGAAGCTCGATTGCGTCATCACCCCGGTTGCCTGGGACGGCATCATCCCGGCGCTGACGACCAAGAAGATCGACCTCATCGTCAGTTCGATGTCGATCACCGGCGAACGCATGAAGACGATCGACTTCTCGGACAAGTACTACAACACCCCGACCGCCATCATCGGACCGAAGGACCAGAAATTCGGCCCCGCTCCGGACGATCTCAAGGGCAAGGTCATCGGCGTTCAGGTGTCGACCGTGCACGCCGTCTACGCCAAAAAGCACTTCGGCGCCACGGCTTCCGAGATCAAGGAATACCAGACCCAGGACGAAGCCAACAACGATCTTGCCGCCGGCCGCCTCGATGCGGTGCAGGCCGATTCCATCGCGCTTGGCGAATTCCTCAAGTCGGACCAGGGCAAGGCCTGCTGCGACCTGAAGGGGATGGTCGCTCCGGACGACGAAGTGCTCGGACCGGGCGTCGGCGCCGGTGTGCGCAAGGAAGACACCGAGTTGAAGGACAAGATCAACGCCGGCATCAAGGCGATCCGTGCCAACGGCAAATACGACGAGATCTCGAAGAAATACTTCGATTTTGACATTTACGGCGGTGGCGGCGCGCAGTCGAACTGACATCGCCCACGCATGAGCAAAGCCGCACGGCATCCCGCCGTGCGGTTTCGCCGAAACCGCTGACGAGAATGGCCAGCGGCTGACGCCAGCAATCCGGGGGCGACGCTGATCGACGCATTTCTTTCGGCCTCGGCGGCCGGCATCATCGAACTTCTCTCGCCCTACCCGCCGGGCTGGGGCGGGACTCTTCTGGTTGGGCTGCTGCATTCGATCGAGATCGCGCTGGGCGCCACGTGCCTCGGTCTTTTGATCGGCACCGGTGGTGCCTATGGCAAGCTTTATGGCGGGCCGGTGGTGCGCGATCTGCTGGCGGTCTACACCACCATCGTACGCGCCGTGCCAGAACTGGTATTGATCCTGCTGCTCTATTATGCCGGGACCGATCTGATCAACCAGGCGCTGACGGCGATGGGTTATCAGCGTATCGACGTCAGCGGCCTTGCCGCCGGCATCGCCGTGCTCGGCTTCGTCCAGGGCGCCTATTCCACCGAGGTGATCCGCGGCGCGATCCTGGCCATTCCGCAGGGGCAAATCGAAGCCGCCCGCGCCTATGGAATGTCTCCCGGCCTGATGCTGCGGCGCATCACCTTGCCGGCCATGCTGCCCTTCGCCATACCGGGCCTCGCCAATCTCTGGCTGATCGCCACCAAGGACACCGCGCTGCTGGCGGTTGTCGGTTTCTACGAGTTGGCGCTGGCAACGCGGCAGGCCGCCGGCGTCACCAAAGCCTATTTCACCTTCTTTTTCGCCGCGGGCGTGCTCTATCTGCTCTTATCGCTGTTTTCCAATCTCATCATCGGCCGGGTCGAGGCCTGGTCGCGGCGCGGAATGCCTTCGCTCAAGGAGGCGCGCTGATGGCCAACGAAGCGGCCATCATCAACGTCGTCGCGCGAACGTCGCTGTGGCTGCAGCCGCACCGCATCGTGCTGATCCTGATCGCACTGGGCCTGGTTCTGTCGGCCGCCTTTTTCATGCGCTGGGACTGGCTGCCGCAATATTATGAAATGGGATTGATCGGCATCTGGCGCTCGCTGTGGATCCTGGCCGTCACCTGTGTGCTGGGCTTCCTGCTCGCCGTGCCGTTGGGGCTGGCGCAGGCCGCCGGCTCGTTCTGGTTCGCCGCGCCCGCCAAGGTGTTCTGCACGGTGATCCGGGGCACGCCACTGCTGATCCAATTGTGGTTGCTCTATTACGGCCTGGGCTCGCTGTTTCCGCAATATCCGTGGATCCGCGGATCCTGGATGTGGCCGTATCTGCGGCAAGCCTGGCCCTATGGCGTGCTGGCGTTGACCCTGTCTTTCGCCGGCTATGAGGGCGAGGTGATGCGCGGCGCCTTTGCCGGCGTGCCGAAGGGGCAGCTCGAGGCGGCCCGCGCCTTCGGCATGAGCCGCTGGAAGGCGTTTCGGCGCATCTGGCTGCCGCAAGCCATCTACCGGGCGTTGCCGACGCTGACCGGAGAGACCGTGCTGCAGTTGAAGTCGACACCGCTGGTGGCGACGATCAGCGTCATCGACATCTTCGCCGTTTCGTCCAAAGTGCGGCAGGACACCTACCTCACCTACGAGCCCTTGCTGCTGCTGGCGCTGATCTACATGACGATCACCGGCATTCTCGTCTTCGCCTTCGGCAGGATCGAGGCCAGGATCCCGAACAAGATCGGCTAGGAGAGTAGGGGAGTAGGGGAGTAGGGGAGTAGGGGAGTAGGGGAGTAGGGGAGTAGCCAGCCACTATTCACGTTCACAATTCCATCCCCATTCGCTATTCACTGCTCACCATTCCCCTATTCCCTTACTCCCCTATTCCCCTAGGATTGCCATCATGCAACTCAGTCTCGACCAGGCAAAAGGACTGTGCCGGATGGCGGCACTTGGCGCCGGCGCCAATGAGGAAGCGGCACAATCGCTCACTGCTTCGATCATATCAGCTGAGGCCGAAGGGCTTTCCTCCGTTGGGCTGTCGCATTTCATCGATTATCTCGAGGCGCTGGAAGCCGGACGCATCGACGGGAATGCCGACCCGGTGATCAGCCGGCCGGCGCTCGCGGTCTATCTTTCCGATGCGCGCGGCGGGCTGGCGCATACTGGCTTCGACCGCACCATCGACGACCTCGCCAAGGCGGCAAAACTGTTCGGCGTCGCCATCTTCTCGCAGAAGAACGCCTATACATGCGGCGCGCTCGGCTATTTCACCGGCAGGCTGGCGGCACTGGGGCTGGTGTCTTTCGCCGCGACCAACGGCCCGGCCGTGCTTGCCGGCTCGGGCTCGATCAAGCCGGTCTATTGCACCAATCCGATGTCGTTTGCGGCACCCGCAGCCGACGGCGCGCCGCTGGTCATCGACCAGTCGTCGAGCGCCACCGCCTTCGTCAACATCCGTAAGGCGGCCGAGGACGGCAAGACAATACCCGAAGGCTGGGCGCTGGACGCCAGCGGCAACCCGACCACCGATCCGGCTGCCGCCATGAAGGGCGCCATGCTTGCCTTCGGCGGCCAGCGCGGCGCCAACATCGCGCTGATGGTCGAAGTGCTGGCGGCGGGCCTGTCGGGCGCCAACTGGTCACTCGACGCGCCATGGTTCAGCGGCGGACCGGACAGTCCCGGCACCGGGCTGTTCGTGCTTGCGGTCGAGCCCAAGCTGCTCGATCCGGATTTCGAGCAGCGGATGAAGGACCAGCTAGACCGGCTGCGGCGGCGCTTCGGCGTGCACGTGCCCGGCCGTGCCCGGGCCGAGGCCGCCGAGAAGGCGCAAGCACGGGGCATCACCGCGTCCAAGGCGGTGGTGCAGCGCATTTCCGAATTCGCAGCCCGCTACTCTTCCTGAATAACCCGTTACATATCAGATAGTTATCTCATATCTGCCCGCCTGCGGCGTGGCGCGGTGCGATTTTCTTTGCGCGCCGCTGAACCTTTCCGAGCCTTGCCGCGACCCAGCTTTGTCCAGGGCAAGGCGAGCTTGCCCGATCCACACGGAGGGGAGCAGCAACCGAAAGCGAAAGCCTGTTTCACGCAAAGGATGTTCCTTTGCGCCTCGGGAAACTCAACCCAAATCAAAAGGAAATTGCCATGACCAACACCAAGATCACCATGCTGACGCCGTCCTTCTTCTCGGCTCGTTCATGGGTGCCGCACAGGCAGCCAGCCTGAAAGCCGCGCCGGTCAAGCCGTCCAGCCCGGGCGTCATCACCGCCCCGAGCGGCGGCGCCACCGAGGATCATTACTGCAAGAACGGCCATGCAAAATTCGCCAACTGCAGCGCCGATTTCGTCGCGGCCTGCAAAAAGGTCGGTGGCACCATGTCGGATGTTCAGGGCTGGGGTGGGCGTACTTGCTTCACGCCCTCCTGATACCGTCTCAGGTCAGGCCGCTCCGTCGGCCCCTGACTTCGCATGGATGTCACCCGGAAAACCCCGCTGCGGCGGGGTTTTCTGCGTTTCGTCTGTGCAATGCTAAAACATTCGTATTTTGGTCAACTTTTGTTTATTTGACTTCGCCCGACCAGACCGGCCGTTTGCGCTGATCAAGCAAACAGAGGAGTTACAATGTCGGCAAGCACGGACAATTCCCGCAACAGCCTTGTCATCCCAGCCCTTGGCAGGTTCTACGCAACCCTGCATGATGGTGCGGAAACCGTTCTTCGCGTCGTCGCCGGCGGGTTTCTCACCATCCATGGTTCGCAGAAGATCACCAACCCTTTCGGCGCCGCCGAGATGGTCGAGGGTCTCGGCTTCTATCCGGGCGCGTTGTGGTCGTTGCTTCTGGCCTGCACCGAATTCTTTGGCGGCATCTTCATCGCCATCGGGCTTTTGACGCGGCCGGCCGCCTTTGCCGGCCTGTTCGTGCTGCTGGTCACGGTGTGGTTCCACTGGGTGACCATGAGCCAAGGCTTTTCGGGCGCGGAAAAGTCGCTCCTGTGGGCGGCGATCCTGCTCTTCTTCGCCGTCCGCGGCGGCAACCGCCATTCGGTCGACGCCCGCATCGGCAAGGCATTCTGACAGGACGTTCTGACAAGGCCAAAACAAGGGGCAGCGACCACGCGTCGCCCTTTGCCTTTGGCGCGAAACGGATTATGAAACGGCTTCAGCCAAGCCTGCGAGCGCCGGAGCCAGCCATGACCGAAATCCTGCAGACCCCAAAGCTCGTCGTCGTCTTTGGCGGGTCAGGCTTTGTCGGCCGCCATGTCGTGCGCGCGCTGGCCAAGCGCGGCTATCGCATCCGCGTCGCCTGCCGGCGGCCCGACCTCGCCGGCCACCTGCAGCCGCTCGGCAATGTCGGCCAGATTCAGCCGGTGCAGGCCAATGTGCGCGTGCGCTGGTCGGTCGACCGTGCCGTGCAGGGTGCCGACCACGTCGTCAATCTGGTCGCCGTCCTGCATGAGAGCGGCCGGCAGAAGTTCTCCGCCGTGCACGAGTTCGGCGCCCGCGCGGTGGCCGAGGCCGCACGCTCGGTTGGCGCCGGGCTGACTCATATTTCGGCGCTTGGTGCCGATCTGGAGTCGCAATCGCACTACGCACGCACCAAGGCGCTTGGCGAAAAGGCCATCCTGGAGACGATCAAGGACGCAGTGATCTTCCGGCCGTCGATCAATTTTGGACCCGAGGACAACTTCTTCAACCGCTTCGCCAACATGGCGCGCTATTCGCCGGTGCTGCCGCTGATCGGTGGCGGCCAGACCAAGTTCCAGCCGGTCTATGTCGGCGACGTCGCCGAAGCGGTGGCGCGCTCGGTCGACGGCAAGGTCGATGGCGGACAGATCTATGAACTGGGTGGTCCCAAAGTGCTCACCTTCAAGCAATGCATGGAAGAACTGCTTGAGGTGATCGAGCGCAAGCGCCTGCTGGTGCCCGTGCCGTGGTGGGTGGCCAACATCCAGGCATCGATCCTCGGTCTGTTGCCCAATCCGCTGCTGACCAAGGACCAGGTGATGCAGCTGCGCGAGCACAACATCGTTTCCGATGCGGCGAACAAGGCCAACCGGACATTGGCCGGACTCGGCATCCAGCCGCAATCGATCGCGACGATCCTGCCCAGTTACCTCTGGCGCTTCCGTGCCGCCGGCCAGTTCCAGCAGCGCAAGCCTGCTGCTTAGTTCATTACCGCAGCTTGAAGGTGTCACGCCTATCGCGGTGTGACCTGCATCGGCAGACCGCCTTGCGGCTGCGTGGTCAGTTTCTGCACCGGCCAGGGTTTCGTTTCAGCGGTGGTGTCGAAGCGGAAGCGTGACAGCATGATGGCGAGCGCGATGATCGCTTCCTGCATGGCGAAGCTGGCGCCGATGCAGACGCGCGGGCCGGCGCCAAACGGCAGATACTGGAAGCGGTCGATCTTTTCACGGTTTCCCGGGTGGAAGCGCTCCGGCAGGAAGGCGTTCGGCCGGTCCCACAGTTTCCGGTGGCGATGGACGACCCATGGCATCACCAGCACGGCGGCGTGCTTGGGGATATAAAGATCCTTCCACATTTCCGGCTCGATCGGCTCGCGGTTGATGGACGGCGCCGGCGGATAGAGCCTGAGCGCTTCGTCGAAAGCCGCACGCGTGAACGGCATGGCGTCGAGCCACTTCGTCGGATCGGGCTCGCGCGCCAGCACCTGGTCGATCTCCTGCTCGACCCGGTCGCGCTCCCACGGTGATTCCGCAAGGCAGTAAAGCGTCCAGCCGAGCGCGCGCGCCGTCGTCTCATGGCCTGCGCCGATGAAGGTGATGATGTTGTCCTCGACCTCGGCCCGCGTCAGCCCCTCCGGCCCCTCCGCCTTGAGCAGCAGAGTCAGGAAATCCTGCGGCACGGCATTCGGGTCGCGCTTGAATTTCGCTTCGCGGATCTTGACGGTGTCGGTCACGATCTTGCGGAAATAGGCCATGGTCTTGCGGCCGCGGATGCGGGTCAGCCGCGGCAGCCAGTCGGGCGCGCGCAACAGGTCGAGCGGATCGACGCGTCCCATCGTCTCGAACAGGCGGTCGATCTCGTTGGCGAAACTGCCAGGCTGGCCAGCGATCTCGCCGGAGAACAGCGTTTCGGCCAGGATGTCGTAGGTGAGCAGCGTCATGTCATGGGCGATATCAGACGTGCCGCCATTTTCGTAACGCGTGACGAATTCCTGCGTGCGCCTGAGCATCGGCTGGGCAAAGCCGAAGATATGGCGCGGCGTGAACACCGGCGCCATCGCCTTGCGCGACCGTTTCCAGACCTCACCCTCGGCGGTCAGCAGACCGTCGCGCAGGATCGGCCGCAGGATCTTCTGGCGCACCGTCGCCATCTTGTAGTTCCTGGCATTGTCGACGAGCACGTGGCGGATCAAGCCGGGATCGTTGGCGATGACCAGATGTCCACCAACGCCATTCACCGAAATCCAGGGCTCGTTATAGGTATGCTCACCCCACAATTCGAGCGGGTTGCGGTAGACGATGCGGATCATCTCCAACGTCGAGGGTGGCGTCGTGCGCGGCTTCGGTGCCGGGGGAACGAAGGGGGCAGGCTGGATGTCCATGGGCTGCTCCGCTGATACCCCAATGTAGTGACTGACGATGCGGGCGTCCATGTGACCGGCAGGCACAATTTGCGCGACCAGGGACGTGCGGCAGGCAGTCCGTTCAGCCGATTGTGACCGCCTCCCCGCCGGTGTCGACTTGCCCCCCGCAGCCGCGCTCTGCCATAGGTCACCAACAGATACCGCCAAACGAAGGAGCCCGCCTTGAAACACCAGTTGAACATCATCATAGGCAGCACGCGGCCAGGCCGTGCCGGACCGGTTTTCGCCGAGTGGCTGGAGACGTTCGCGCGCGAGCATGGAAAATTCGAGCCGGTGCTGACCGACATCGATACTTTCAGGCTTCCAGTGCTGGACGAACCGCACCATCCAAGGCTTGGCAACTACCAGAACGACCATACCAAAGCCTGGTCCAAGGCGATCGATGGCGCCGATGCCTTTGTGTTCGTGGCACCGGAATACAATTATTTCGTGGCGCCGGCGATCGTCAACGCAATCGATTATCTCTCGCGCGAATGGAAGTACAAAGCCGCCGCCATTCTCAGCTATGGCGGCGTCTCCGGCGGCCTGCGCGCGGCGCAATCCCTCAAGCCGCTGCTGACTTCGGTCGGCGTCATGCCGATCTCGGAGGGCGTTGCGCTGCCAATGTATCAGAAACTGCTCGACGAAAACGGCGCTTTCGACGCCAGCGAACAGGTGCGGGGCGGAGCCAAAACCATGCTCGACGAGTTGTTGCGCTGGAGCGAGGCTTTGAAGCCGATGCGGGCTGCCTGAAAGCGCCGGTTTCCGGCCAAAAGCCCGGCTTGCTCATGCCGTAAAGAGGTGGAATGCTCGCGCAAATGAACGAGCCGGGGGCGGTTCAATTTGCGCTTGCTGTTTGCCTTTCTGCTGATGCTCATGACCACCGCCACGGCGGTGGCTGAGCGGCGCGTGGCCTTGGTCATCGCCGATGGCGACTATCGCCTGATCCGGCCACTTGCCAATCCGGTCCATGATGGCGAGGCGATGGGAGCGGCGCTGAAGAAGCTCGGCTTCGAGGTCGTCTTCGAGACCAATCGCGACCTCAGACGCATGCGCCGAGCGCTCGACGATTTTCGCGAGGATGCCAAGGGGGCCGACGTGGCGCTGGTCTATTTCTCCGGCCATGGCGTCGAAATCTCGGGCGACAACCGGCTGCTCCCGGTCGACGCCGACGCCTCCTCGCTCGATGCGCTGGAGAAGACCAGCCTGCCGCTGGAAGAGGTGCGCGACACCGTGGCCGCCACCGCCAAGGTCGGCCTGATCGTGCTCGACGCCTGCCGCAGCGATCCCTTTTCGGGAAGCAGCGGTGAAGGGCGCAGCGCGACGTCGCTGTCAAAGGATGTCGCCGACAAGGTGAAGCCGGGTCTCGGCCGGACTGGCCGCGCCGAAAACATCCTGTTCGCCTTTTCAGCGGCGCCGGGCGAGACGGCCGCCGACGGAACCGGGCAGAACTCGCCGTTCACGACAGCGCTGACCAAATATCTCGGCACCGACGGGCTCGAGATCCGCTCGGTGCTGACCTTGGTGCAGCAGGAGGTCTATGACCTGTCGCGCGGCAGGCAGCTGCCTTACGTCGAAAGCGGACTGCCAAAACTGTTCTTTGCCGCAGCGGCCAGGGAACAATTGCCGGAGCGCGAGCGCCTGCTGCTTGCCATGGCCGATGTGACACCGGAAATGCGCGGTGAAGTCGAGCAGATCGCCAGCGATGCCGACATGCCGCTGGCGCCGCTCTATGGCGCGCTGATCAGTTCCGACAGCAGCCACCTTTCGGCGGACAGCCTGAATGCCAGGCTGCACGAGGCGGCCGACGCGTTCGTCAAGGTGCGCAGCGAAATGAGGACGCTCGCCTCCGACGATCCGCAGGTGACGGAATTGCGCAGGCTGGCCGAGGAGCAGCTATCGCTCGGCGCCTTCGATGGCGCCCGCGCCATCCTCGCCAAGGCCGCCGACATCGACAATGTTTCGCGCAACGCCTTGAAGGCCAATTTCGTCAGCCGCACGCTGTCCGAGGCCGCGACGCGTTTTCTGTCCGGCGGCGCAGCGCGCGCCGATCTCGATTACGCTACGGCTATCAAGGACTATGAATCGGTGCTGGCCCTTTACGGCGAGGCCGGACAAACCGATCTGACGCTGGACGAGGCCGACCGCCAGATCCGCACGCTGGACGAACTCGGCAAGCTCTACACCCTTGTCGGCAACACCGGTGCGGCAGGCCGCGCCTTTGCGGCTCTGGTGTCCAATCTCGAGCTGCGTTCGGCCCGGGAAACCGACCCGAGCGTCAAGCGCGATTTTGCCGTCAGCCACATCAAGCTCGGCAACATCAAGCTGGCGCAGGGCGACCTGCCGGAAGCGCTGGAGAATTATCAGACCGCCAGAACCATGCTCAGGGATTTGACCGCGACCGAGCCCGATCGTCTGCCATGGTTCGGTGACTTCGCCATGGCCGACGACAAGATCGGCGATGTGCTGGTGACGCAAGGCGATCTGGCTGGGGCCTCGCAGGTCTACCGGGAAAGCCTGTCGATCAAGAAGCAGCTTGCCGACAACGAACCGGAGCGCGCCGAGCTGCAGCGCGACCTGACCATCAGCTATGACGAGATCGGCGCGCTGGCGCGCACCGCCGGCCAGTTGGACAACGCCCAGACAGCCTATGAGGAGAGCCTGAATATCCGATTGGCATTGGCCGAAAAGAAGCCGCGGGATGCCGAGCGGCAGCGCGATGTCTCGGTCAGCCATGAGACGATCGGCGACCTCAAGCGCGAGCGCGGCGATGCGGCGGGCGCACTCGCTTCCTATCGGGCGGGCCAGGCGATCGTCGAGCGGCTGGTGGGCCACGACCCCGGCAACAGCGAGTTGAAGCGCGACCTGTCGGTCGGCAACGCCAAGATCGGCAATGCGCTGAGCGACCAGGAAAAATGGCCGGATGCGCTTGCTGCCTATCGGAAAGCGCTCGCAATAGCCCGCGTGCTGGCGGCCAACGATCCCGCCAACACCGACTGGCAACGAGACCTCTCGGTCAGCCTGGAGAAGGTCGCCGGCATTCTGGCGATACAAGGCGACCGGGCGGGCGCGCTCCAGGCCTATACAGACAGTTTCGCTATCGCCGACCGGCTGGCCAAGCTTGATCCAGCCAATGCCGACTGGCAGCGCGACCTGTCGATCACGCTTTCCGAAATCGGCATGCTCAAAGCTAGGCAACGCGACATCAAGGGCGCACGCCAGGCTTTCCAGGACAGTCTCGACATCCGCCAGCAGCTTGCCCAGTCCGACCCGAACAATGCCACCTGGCAACGCGATCTTGTGGTTGCCATGATCGACTACGCCCAGGTTGCAAAGGATCCGAAGGCCGTGCTTTCGCAAGCGCTCGACATGACGCTGGAGCTCGACCGCAGCGGGCGTCTGGCGCCGCGATACAAGTTCATGATCAAGTTTCTCAGGGACCGGTTGGCCAAAGTGAAATAGGGCCTGGCGAGAGCCCGTCATGGACAGCCGGCTCATTCCCCGGGAAATGCCTGCAATCCTTGGAAAAACCGTCTTTTTCGCCTATATCTAATGCATATCAGAGGCGCGATTCGGCGCGGGTTTTTTGCGCCATACAAGCGGCATCCAGACAACAGGTTTTCATGAGCGATCAGATCGAGAACAACAACGGCGCTGAAGCCGAATACGGCGCCGATTCCATCAAGGTTTTGAAGGGGTTGGATGCTGTCCGCAAACGGCCTGGAATGTATATCGGCGATACCGACGACGGTTCGGGCCTGCATCACATGGTCTATGAGGTGGTCGACAACGCCATCGATGAGGCGCTGGCTGGCCACGCCGACCTCGTCACAGTGACGCTCAACCCCGATGGATCGGTCACCGTGATCGACAATGGCCGCGGCATTCCTACCGATATCCACACCGGAGAAGGCATTTCGGCGGCCGAAGTGATCATGACGCAGCTGCATGCCGGCGGCAAGTTCGACCAGAACTCCTACAAGGTCTCGGGCGGCCTGCATGGCGTCGGCGTCTCGGTGGTCAACGCGCTGTCGGCCTGGCTGAAGCTGAAAATCCGCCGCAACGGCCAGATTTTCGAGATGAGCTTCACACATGGCAATGCCGACGCGCCGCTGAAGGCCACCGGCAACTATGAGCAGGACAAGCAGCCGGGCACCTATGAGGGCCGCAGCGGCAGCCAGATCACCTTCTTCCCGTCGTCCGAGACCTTCACTATGGTCGAGTTCGATTTCGGCACGCTGGAACACCGGCTGCGCGAGCTTGCCTTCCTCAACTCCGGCGTGCGCATCATTTTGACCGATGCCCGTCACGCCGACGTCGTGCGCCATGAGTTGCACTATGATGGTGGCCTCGAAGAATTCGTCAAATATCTCGACCGGGTCAAGAAGCCGCTGATCGACAAGCCGATCGCCATCAAGGCGGAGCGCGACGGCATCACCGTCGAAGTGGCGATGTGGTGGAACGACAGCTACCACGAGAACGTGCTGGCCTTCACCAACAACATCCCGCAGCGCGATGGTGGCACGCATCTGGCCGGTTTTCGCGGCGCGTTGACGCGTCAGATCACCGGCTATGGCGAATCCTCGGGCCTGACCAAGAAGGAAAAGGTCTCGCTGATCGGCGACGATTGCCGCGAAGGCCTGACCGCGGTGCTGTCGGTGAAGGTTCCCGATCCGAAATTCTCCTCGCAGACCAAGGACAAGCTGGTCTCGTCGGAAGTCCGTCCTGTGGTGGAAGGGCTGGTCAACGAAGCGCTCGGCACCTGGCTTGAAGAGCACCCGAGCGAAGGCAAGGTGGTCGTCGACAAGGTGATCCAGGCCGCGGCGGCGCGCGAAGCGGCGCGTAAGGCGCGCGACATCACCCGCAAGAGCTCGCTCGGCGTCACTTCCCTGCCCGGCAAGCTGGCCGACTGCCAGGAACGCGACCCGGCGAAATCCGAAATCTTCATCGTCGAGGGCGATTCCGCCGGCGGCTCGGCCAAGGGCGGGCGTTCGCGCCAGAACCAGGCGATCCTGCCGTTGCGCGGCAAGATCCTCAATGTCGAGAGGGCACGCTTCGACCGAATGCTCGGCTCCGACATGATCGGAACACTGATCACCGCGCTCGGCACCTCGATCGGCAAGGACGAGTTCAATGCCGACAAATTGCGCTACCACAAGATCATCCTGATGACCGACGCCGACGTCGACGGCGCCCATATCAGAACCCTGCTGCTCACCTTCTTCTTCCGGCAAATGCCAGAGCTGATCGAGCGCGGCCATCTCTACATCGCCCAGCCGCCGCTATACAAAGTGACACGCGGCAAGAGCTCGCAATACATCAAGGACGAGAGCGCCTTCGAGGAATTCCTGATCGGCTCGGGGCTGGAAGAAGCTTCGCTTACGCTCGGCTCGGGCGAGGTTCGCATCGGGCAGGACCTGCGCGGCGCAATCGACGACGCGCTGGCGGTGCGCCAGCTCATCAACGGCCTGCACACGCGCTACAACAGGGGCGTGGTCGAACAGGCGGCGATCGCCGGCGGGCTCAACCCGGACGTGTTCACCGATCTCGGCCGCGCCAACGCCATGGCCGAGCGGATTGCAAAACGCCTCGACATCATCGCCGAGGACACCGAGCGCGGCTGGACCGGCCGCATGTCGACCTCGAACGAAGGCGTCGGCGGCTATGTGTTCGAGCGCACGGTGCGCAGCGTCAAGGAATACGCGCATCTCGATCTGGCGCTGATCAATTCGGCCGATGCGCGTCAGCTCGACCGCTACGCACAGCGCCTCAGCGAGGTCTACGGGACGCCGCCGGTGCTGCGCCGCAAGGATGTCTCCGAAACCATCTCGGGGCCGCTGGCGCTGCTCAATGCGGTCTTTGCGACCGGCCGCAAGGGCCTGACCATGCAGCGCTACAAGGGTCTCG
Organism: Mesorhizobium sp. LjRoot246; assembly: GCF_964254115.1. Classification (NCBI taxonomy): domain Bacteria; kingdom Pseudomonadati; phylum Pseudomonadota; class Alphaproteobacteria; order Hyphomicrobiales; family Phyllobacteriaceae; genus Mesorhizobium; species Mesorhizobium sp. LjRoot246. The sequence continues at coordinate 325,416 of NZ_CAXUSN020000001.1, forward strand.
GCGAGATGAACGCCGAGCAGCTGTGGGAAACCACGCTCGATCCGAATGTGCGCTCGCTGCTGCAGGTCAAAGTCAATGACGCGACCGACGCGGATAGTCTGTTCTCGCGGCTGATGGGCGACGAGGTCGAGCCGAGGCGCGAATTCATCCAGGACAACGCGCTGTCGGTCGCCAACCTGGACATTTGATCTCCGATCCGTTTCTACGCTTGCGGGATCGTCGGCGGTGCCTCCAGCTTGCGGCCGAGGTCGACAGCGTCGCGCAGCACGGCAAGGTGCGAGCGAGGCCGGGCGCCGGCGGCGACCTCGACACCGGTCGCCGTAAGCGACCAGTACAGGGTGTGAGTGAAGACGCGACCAAGCGAGCCGCGCAGCTCGACCTGGACATTCTCCACGCCCGGGCCGAAATTCTCCGCCATCGGCCCGGAGATCGGGTCGCCGGTCAGCCAGCCATTGCCACTGTCGAAGATGTTGGTCCAGCGCGTCGCCGCAAACACCGCGCCATGGTGCACGGCACGTTGCGGCTTGCCTGAAGGACTGCGCCCTTCCTGATAAAGCACAGTGCCACCGGCCGCCGCCCCCTCGGCAATCGGCGGGCAGGCCGAGAACAATCGCTCGGCAATGCCACGCCTGAATTCGGCGAGATTGTACGTCACCAGAAACTCGCTGTGGGTGAGCGGGCTGCCAAGCGTGACGAAATCGCTGATCTTCCAGGGCCGATGGTCGGCATCCCCTGTGCGCAGCTGCCGATACAGCTCCCACTGATTGCGCCGGAAACCGGCAAGATCGTCCAGGCTGCCGGGCCATGCCGAGCCGTCGACAACAAGCGTCGCCTTGTCGATGGCGCGGATCGCCTTCAGTTTCGCTTTGTCGCGAATGGCCTCCAATTTTCGGGGCCGGAAATCAGCCCATAATATCTGCAGGAGATCATAGGCGATCATCGATCCAAGGCTGTGCGAAACCAGCACGATCCGGTCATAGCTGTCGTCCGTCATCAGACGCTTCAGCAGCCTCAGGCCGCGCTCGCGGATCAGCGCGCGTTTCTCGACGGTTGCCGCTTCCGCGCGCACATAGGCCGCGACATCGCCGAAATAGGGAAGGCCAAACCGGTCCACCGCCCAGATGATCAGCGATGCCAGGACGGTGACGAGCGTGCCGGCGAGCCAGGAAATGTTGCCTTGCCAAACCGACGTCGCGAGCGCGAGCGCCGCGCACAGGACGACGATGACGGCAAGAAGCGTGACGAGATAGAGTTGGCGGGCGTCGGGAGGAATATCGGACGGCTTGCGCCACAGCAGATTTGTCACCCAGGCAGCAAGCCGGCCCCGTGTCGTGCCCTGCGTGATGTCGGCCCAGTAAAGCTCGTAGAAATCGGTGCGACGGCCATCGACATCATAAGGCGTGGTGATGCGGCGAAGTTCGTATGAATTTGTCCGGCTGTCGGGTGTGATCCAACTCTGGTTGATCGTCGCGCCGGCGGGGTCGGCCGGATCGGCGACATGGGCGTAAAACGGCGCTCGGCCGAGGTCATGGCTCCAGACAGCCTGGACAAAGCCGCGCAGCGTATCCATCGGCCGCTGTTCGCCCATGCCATGCACGATCACCACCGCCTGGCCAGGCTTGCGTGGCGCCTTTCCGGCGGGCGGCGATGTGATGGGGTCAGGCACCAACGTCTCCGCTGACGACAGTCCCTTCGGCGGGACAGGCATCCGTCATCGTAGCGTCGAAACCACCGACAAGCCAAGAAAAAGCCCGGCGCGAAGCCGGGCGTTTCTTGGCATGTCTCGGCGCTGATCGCCGCTCAGTGATCCTTGGCCTCGAGTGAGGGGATTTCGAACCTAGACGGGTGCGAAAAGGTCCGCAAAGCCCACAAACGGCTTGAGCGGGCAATACCGCACGTTAAGCAACGCCTCCTCCACATAGGGCAAGGACTCGACGAAGCTCTTGACCTCGTCCATCGTGCTCGTCTCCATCTCCAGCACCGCGCCGCCTTCCTGCAACCCATGGATCGCACGCACGGAACCGGCCGCGATGCCCGCCCACGCAGCCAGGAGCTCCGCCCGGTGAAGCCTTGCCAGGTCATCCGTGGTGGCATCTGGCCGCCTGGTCAATATCACGACGGTCTTCACGTCACGCTCCAATATCAACAGATTGAGGGGCCGTCTCGGCGGATCGCGGGGCAAGTTGCCTGCTCGCGATATGCGCCAGCAACCCGCTTTGACCTACGGCGACATGACTGGCCAGGACGTGAGCGTCTGGATAATCCCCACCATTTTGCGACCGGAAGGGAATGAGTGCGTCATTGAAAAGACCTTCGAGGCGAAGACGCCAACCTTCCTCCGCCGCTGCCACGCCTTCGGCCGTGATGCTTCCGGTTCCGTAGACCGCATGGGTGGGCAGCACGCTCATGCCGGGGAAGAATAGCGTGCCGTGGGTAATGGGGAAGAGCAACTGCTCCAGCGGCCCGTTGATGCCTCGCGGCGAATAGTCCTTCTCCGGACCGCCGATCATCACGGACAACATTGCCCGTTTGCCCTTCAGGGCACCATCGCCGTAGCGATACTTGTTGCCGGCCTTCTTGAAGCCATACGCCAGGCCGTATGCAAAGACGCGGTCGACCCAGCCCTTGAGGATTGCCGGCATGCCGAACCACCAAAGCGGAAACTGCAGTATCACGGCGTCAGCGGCCAGGATTTTTTCCTGTTCGGCTTCGACATCCGCGGTCTGCGCCCCGTTGCCATAGGCATGTTCGGACTCCGCAATGAACCCAAGCCGGCTCGGGTCGAGGCGGGACGGAAAATCATGTTCATCGAACGTAGCTTTCCAGTTCATGCCGTACAGGTTCGACAGCAAGACCTTGTGCCCTTGCCTCTCAAGCGTTTCGACACCGGTGTTGACGAGGTGGCGGGTTAGCGATGTGGGTTCGGGTTGTGCATGAACGATCAGAACCGTCTTCTTCATGATTTCATTCTCCATTCGAGACCGCCGGGGGAAAAGAGCCGTTTCGTGCACTCCTGTCCGATGCAGCCGGAGCGCACAGCCGGCCGCCTTTTCCTCTTGGCGGTTGGAGTTTCCCTTACCTGAGCTATATTGGAAATTGCAAAACTATTCGGCTACCATCCAAGCCATGGATAGCAAACGCCTCGACCTGAACCTGCTGATCACCCTGGAAGCGTTGCTGGTGGAGCAGAACGTGACCAAGGCGGCCGCGCGCCTGCACCTCAGTCAACCGGCGGTCAGTGCTCAGCTCAATCGCCTCAGGCATGTGTTCGACGACCCGCTGCTCATTCCCGTGCAGCGCGGGATGACGCCGACCGCCAAGGCAATCGAACTGCTCGAGCCATTGCGCCACGCCCTTGATCAGGTTCGCTCGACTGTCGCCACGAATAGAAATTTCGACCCATCGAAGGCCAGGTTGACGGTCACCATCGCCTGCACGGACTATCTGCAGGCAGCGATTGTCAGACCGCTTGTCATGAAACTCAGGACGAGTGCGCCCGGTGTGCGTGTGGCGATGCGAAATCTTGATTTGCCGCAACTGGAAGCACAGATGGGGCGCGGCGATGTCGACTTGGCGCTCATGACGCCGCAAGCCGCGCCGCTAAGTCTGCGCACGAGGCACCTGTTCGACGAGCGCTATGTGCTTATCGGCCGTCGCGACCATCCGCAGCTCCATGGCCGGGTCACGGTCAAGGAATATGCTCGAATGGAGCATGTGATCGTGTCCCTGATCGGAGGTGACTTCATCACCCCGGTTGACACCGCCTTGGCTGCGCTTGGACACAGCCGCAACGTGGTGCTGTCGGCGGCTTCATTCCTATTTGTTCCCGAGATCGTGGCCCAGTCCGATTTCGTGGCCCTGGTCCCGGAACGGCTGGTCCACGACCGGACCGACAAGCTGAAGCTGATCGACTGCCCGTTTCCCGTGGAAGGGTTCGCGGTGGGCATGATGTGGCACGAGCGCGGTCATGGACATAGCGGCCAACGCTGGATCCGAGAGACTATTGTCTCGATGATCAACGCCTGGACCAGCGAGCGCGGCAGTGCTGCCACGAACGCTAGTCCCCAGTGACGATGGAGAGCCAATCGATTTCGTGAATTCCTCGACTGCATCGCTCGTTGTGAGCCATGTTTGTCGGCCTAAAGCGCGTCGCGCTGAAACAGATTCATGTGACGCGCTTTAGGTCTTTGTTTTTATGCATGTCGTTCTCCCAAAACCGAGGTCACTTTTGGGCGACATGCATTATCCAGATCAGTGATCCATCGCCTTGACGATCTCCTCGGTCATCTTCTTGGCGTCCCCGAGCAGCATCATGGTGCCGTCCTTGTAGAACAGCGTGTTGTCGATGCCGGCATAGCCGGAACCAAGCGAGCGCTTGACGAACAGGCAGGTGCGAGCCTTGTCGACGTCGAGGATCGGCATGCCGTAGATCGGCGACGACTTGTCGTCGCGGGCGGACGGGTTGGTGACGTCGTTGGCGCCGATGACATAGGCGACGTCGGCCTGCGCGAACTCCGAGTTGATGTCTTCCAGTTCGAACACCTCGTCGTAAGGCACGTTGGCTTCGGCAAGCAGCACGTTCATGTGGCCGGGCATGCGGCCGGCGACAGGGTGAATGGCGTATTTGACGTCGACGCCATTGGCCTTGAGCTTGTCGGCCATTTCGCGCAGCGCGTGCTGCGCCTGGGCGACCGCCATGCCGTAGCCGGGCACGATGATGACCTTCTGGGCGTTCATCATCAGGTAGGCCGCGTCGTCGGCCGAGCCCTGCTTGACCGTGCGCTCGATGCCGTCGCTGACGGCTGCCGCCGTCTCGCCGCCGAAGCCGCCGAGGATAACGGAGATGAACGAGCGGTTCATGCCCTTGCACATGATGTAGGACAAGATCGCACCCGACGAGCCGACTAGTGCGCCGGTGATGATCAGCGCCAGGTTGCCGAGCGTGAAGCCGAGTGCGGCCGCCGCCCAACCTGAATAGGAATTGAGCATCGACACGACGACCGGCATGTCGGCGCCACCGATCGGGATGATGAGCAGGATGCCGAGCACCAGCGAAGCCGCGACGATCAGCCAGAACACCAGCTTCGATTCGGTGGTGACCAAAAGCACGATCAGCACGATCAGCGCGATGCCAAGTGCTGCGTTGATGAAGTGGCGGCCGCCGATCATGATCGGCTTGCCAGACATGCGGCCGTCGAGTTTGAGGAAGGCGATGACCGAGCCCGTGAAGGTGATGGCGCCGATGGCGACGCCAAGGCTCATCTCGATCAGGGCCTGGGCGTGGATGTCGCCATCCGTGCCGATGCCAAAGCTTTCAGGGGCATAGATGGCGGCAGCGGCCACCATGACGGCGGCAAGGCCGACCAGCGAGTGGAAAGCGGCGACCAGCTGCGGCATCGAGGTCATGGCGATGCGGCGCGCGGTGACGGCGCCGACGCCGCCACCGATGGCGAGGCCGAGCACGATCAGGCCGAAACGGCCGGCCGACGGGGTTGCCAGCGCCAATGTGGTGGCGATGGCGATGCCCATGCCGATCATGCCGTAGAGGTTGCCCTGGCGGCTGGTGGTCGGGTGCGACAAGCCGCGCAGCGCCATGATGAACAGGACGCCGGAGACGAGGTAGAGGAAGGACGCGAAGTTGGCGTTCATGGCGCTCTACTTGTCCTTCTTCTTGTACATGGCCAGCATGCGCTGGGTGACGAGGAAGCCGCCGAAGATGTTGACCGAGACCAGCATCAGCGCGACGAAGCCGAAGCCCGCGGCAATGCCGGAGGCGGCGATGCCGACGGCAAGCAGCGCGCCGACGACGATGACCGAGGAGATGGCGTTGGTGACGGCCATCAGCGGCGTGTGCAGGGCCGGGGTTACCGACCAGACGACGTAATAGCCGACGAAGATCGCCAGCACGAAGATGGCGAAGCGGAAGACGAAGGGATCGATGGCGCCGCCGGACAGCGCGTGCGCGGCATCACCTGCCGCCTCAGCGCCACCTGGAGCATTGGCCAGGTTCTGCACCGCCAGCCGGACGGCAGCGCTCGCCTGATCGAGCTGGTCGAGGGCTTTCTGCAAGGTCTGATCCATCACGCAATGCCTTTCGACTTCGACGAGGGCGACTTGGATACGGCCGATTTCCTGGACGCGGCTTTCTTTGCGGCAGCGGGTTTGTCGGAAGCGTCGGCGACCATGGTCTTGGCCGGGATTGCGGCCGGCTCGATACGCGGCTGCTGGTCGGCCTTTGCGAAAGACGGATGCACGATCTTGCCACCGTCGGTCAGCATCGTTGCCTTGACCAGATCGTCGTCCCGGTTGATGGCCAGCGTCTTCGTCGTCTTGTCGACCAGCGTCTCGAGAAAGGCGAATAGGTTTCTGGCATAGAGCAGCGAGGCGGACGCGGCGATGCGGCCGGGCACATTGAGGTGGCCGACTATCTTGACGTTATTGGCCGTGGTGACGACCTTGCCGGCTTCGGCGCCCTCGACATTGCCGCCGCGCTCGACCGCCAGGTCGACGAGCACCGAGCCCGGCTTCATCGAGGCGACCATGGAAGCCGACACCAGCTTCGGAGCCGGGCGGCCGGGAATAAGCGCCGTGGTGATGACGATGTCCTGCTTGGCGATGTGCTCGGCGGTGAGTGCAGCCTGCTTGGCTTGGTACTCTTTCGACATCTCCTTGGCGTAGCCGCCGGCGGTCTCGGCCGCCTTGAACTCCTCGTCCTCGACCGCGAGGAACTTTGCGCCGAGCGAGGCAACCTGTTCCTTGGCGGCGGGACGAACGTCGGTGGCGGTGACGACCGCACCAAGCCGGCGCGCGGTGGCGATCGCTTGCAGGCCGGCAACGCCGACGCCCATGATGAAGACCTTTGCCGCCGGCACGGTGCCGGCCGCCGTCATCATCATCGGCAGTGCGCGATCATATTCCGAAGCGCCGTCGATCACCGCCTGATAGCCGGCCAAATTGGCCTGCGAGGACAAAACGTCCATCGACTGGGCGCGGGTGATACGCGGCATGAATTCCATCGAGAAGGCGGTGACACCGGCCTTGGCCAGGGCGGCGACGGCCGCATCGTTGCCATAAGGATCCATGATGGCGATGACCGCCGCACCCGGCTTGTAGCTCTTCAGCTCGGCATCACCAGGCCGGCGTACCTTCAGCACCACATCGGCCTTGGCGACATCCGCAACCTTGCCGATGGCGGCGCCGGCCTTGGCGAATTCCTCGTCGGGGATGCGCGACCGCGTGCCGGCGCCGGTCTCGACCACGACGTCGAAGCCCAGCGCCGCCAGCCGTTTCACCGTATCCGGGGAAGCCGCAACGCGCGGCTCGTTGGCATCGAGTTCACGAGGGATGAAAACCGTCTGTCCCACCGCATGATCCTTTCGGCCGGAAGCTATTTCCCGCAAGACGCCGGCCGGCCTCGCGGCGGCGCCGTGGACAAGGTGTCGGAAAAATCTATCGGAGGATAAAGGCGCCGACGGCCATAATCAGCACGAACAGGATGGTCGCCGAGAAAAAGCCGCCCGCGAAGAAGCCGAAGGCCATCGCCAGAAGCAGGGCGCCGCAGAAAAGCGATCCGTATTTGGCCAGCGCGAGGAAACCCGCATAGGTGCGGTCATGCTCGGCATAGTCCATCTTCGCGCCCAGTTCGACAGGACCGGTCGGCGAGTGATCAGCCATAGGAATACCCCTTCGAAGACATCTTTCAGGCACATAGCGAAAAGCCGGGCCGAGAGCAATGGCGCTATTGCCGCATCGCAGGCGACAACTGCCTCAAAGGAAAATTGAAGCCGGCCGCCGACGCGGCTCTGAAGGTCGACCACAGCCGGAACCTGTGGCCCTGTCAGCGTCTTTGAACATGCTGTGATAATTTCGCGATTTTTGCCGACATAAGGGAAGATTATTGTCGCGATCACCATTGGCCGAAGGGTGAAACGCCATGATCTCGCTGACACAGAGATTTGACTGGAACGGCACCGGCATCGCATGGGACACGATCGGCTCAGGACCCTCGCTTGTGCTCATCCATGGGACGCCGTTTTCGTCGCATGTCTGGCACCGGATCGCTCCGGAGCTGGCGCGCGACCACCAGCTGTATTTCTACGATTTCCCTGGATATGGGCAATCCGACAAACGGGAAGGCCAAGATGTTTCGCTGGGCATCCAGAACAAGGCGTTGGCGGCGATGCTGGCCTTCTGGAAGCTCGAGCGCCCGAAAGTCATCGCCCATGATTTCGGCGGCGCCACCGCCTTGCGTGCACATCTGATCGACGGTTGCGACTATGAAAGGCTGCTGCTGATCGACCCGGTGGCGGTGCGGCCCTGGGGCTCGCCCTTTGTCCAGCATGTCCGGCAACATGAATCCGCCTTTGCCGGCGTGCCGGACTACATTCAAGCGGCGATCCTGAGAGCGTATGTTTCAGGCGCCGCGGCGAGGCCCTTGTCAGAGAACGAACTGGAGCCTTATGTCGCGCCATGGATGGGGCCAATTGGCCGGCCGGCTTTTTATCGCCAGATCGCCCAGATGGATCAGCGTTTCACCGACGAGGTCGAACCGCTTTATGCCAAATTCCGCTGCCCGGTGGCCTTGCTGTGGGGAGAAGAGGATCGCTGGATACCGCCGCAGAGCGGTGACACGCTCGCGGCCCTGCTGCCGGATTGCGCCTTGACCCTCATTCCAGGGTCCGGCCATCTCATGCAGGAAGATGCCCCGGAAGCGATCGTAGCCGCCGCCTTGCGCTTCTTCGCCTGCTGACGAACCCTTCAGCCGGCAAGATGCGGGAAAAGCCCGAGCAGTCCGACGACGATCAGATAGAGCGCGACGATGTAGTTCAGCAGCCGTGGCATGATGAGGATCAGCACGCCGGCGATCAGTGAGATGAGCGGGGTGAGCGCAAGCGTGGAAATGGTCATGTCGGGTTCCTTCTGACAGATCCGCCTGAAATGATGACAAAGGCGGCGGTAACAACGCACCACCGTCATTCAGAACGCAAATGCGGCAGGAAAGCTCCGAGCGCTTTCAGGAAAATCGCGAAGCTTCAGGCGGCATCGCGATAATATTTCGCTGTCGGCACGATGGACAAAGGGGTCAGTCGGTTGATGGCCGGATTGCCAAACATCAGCCGTTGTTCCGTCGGCGTCGATCTAAAGAATGGGAACCGTTCGAGTGTCCGATGCATATTTTCGCCGGCGGGGATTTCGAACAGTGCTATCGGGACAAGAACGCCCGGAAATACTTTTGCCTCGGTCCTCTGCACGGCATTGAAGTACCGGGAATAAAAATTGGAATGCTCGATCTTGACCGGTGTCAGCACCGAGTTCTGGCCAAAGTAGCACGAGGCCACCATGGCAAGCCTGAGTGTCAGGAAAGGCAGCACTCCGGGCGACGGTGCGCCGTCGGGATCGGATGCGAAGCGGGTTCCGTCGATGAAGGTTTCTCCGCGGGCAAGTCGCGAGACCAGTATTTCCGGATAGGCATCGACGGAGGGCGAATGCGGGTGCTCGCTGGAAATGTAATGGAAGCGGAGCGTGCTGACCAATTCGCCATAGCAATAGACACCGAACCGGTAGGAATTGGGCAGATTGTCCCAGCAATCCTCGAACATCCCGCTGGCGATTGGTCCGCACATGCCTGAGCGCAGATAGGATTTATAGCGAAGCCGGTAAATCGCCTCCAGATCCTCGCCTCCGGTAATGAGGCGATAATCGACATGCTCCAGCAGTTGCATGATCGATCGGTTCAGCACAGAATCCCCGGCTGCGCTGACCACACCAGACACATTCCTTGCAGCATCCATTATCTGTCCTCGAAATTCCGCCTGCGGATAGGCTATTCGAGTCAAAATGAGACACAAGCAGAAATTTAGAAGTTGTTGATTTACCTTCTGTTAACCTTAACAGATGAGCGCCAGTTAGAGTATGTCTTGGTGAGGCCGTTTTCAGCAGCATTGCGCAAAAGCAAATCGCGGGGCAGATGTTCTGATTAAATTCGCATGAATTCGAGCCGGCGCGTTGGCTGACGGAGCATTACACGAAAAACCCGCCTTTGCGGCGGGTCACTGGCGCAAATCAGCACCATAGGTAAATATGTACCTTAGCTGACGTCACGGAGTCAAGAAAAAATTCCTATCGCGAGAAGCTACCGGCACAAAAGCTGCCGAACTGGCTGTCGTCAGGTCTTTTGCTAACCTGAGTTCGGAGCCCTGGTTGAATCGAAGCACGCCAGTCAAGCGAACTTCGACGATCGCAGCGCTAAATGGCTATCCGTTTGCCGGCGAGACGCAGGTCGGCGGCGAACGGCCAAGTGACATTTGACATCGTTTCGATACCCGACGCACTGAGCGCGGCGCCGAACAGGAAGCCTTGCACGAGATCGGGTTTGACCTGCAGGGCCAGGATTTTGAGCTGTTCGAAGGTCTCGACGCCTTCGACAGTTACGGCAAGCCCCAGCGGCCGCGACAGATTGACGATGCCCTTGAGCAGTTCGAGCGAGCGAGGGTTCTGAGTGACGTCGATCAGGAACGAGCGGTCGATCTTGATCTTGTCCAGCGGCAGCTTGTGCAGGTAGCTCAGGCTCGAATAGCCGGTGCCGAAATCGTCGAGCGCGATGCGCACGCCGATCTGCTTCAGTTCCTCGATGTACTGGCGCGTCAGCGACTTGTCGTCGAGCAGCGCCGTTTCGGTAACCTCGATCTCGAGCCGGCCGGCGGCGAGGCCGGCGCCGGTCAATGCATCGCGGACCTTCTGGATGACGTCGCGGCTGCGGAAATCCTTGGCGGAGAGATTGACCGAGACGCTGGTCTGGTCCGGCCATTTGGCGCATTCGGTGCACGCCGCCTGCAGCACGAAGGTGCTGATCTCGGAAATGATGCCCATTTCCTCGGCTAATGGAATGAAGATGCTGGGCGAGATCGGCCCGAGATCCGGATGATCCCACCGGCACAGCGCTTCGCAGCTGGCGATACGCATGGTGTTCATCGCCACGATCGGCTGATAGACCACCCTTAGCCCCTTGCTTTCCACGGCAGTGCGCAGATCCGCCTTCATCAGCTGACGGTTGCGGAAGGCGGCATCCATCGAGGCCTCGAACAGCCGCCAGCCGTTCTTGCCGAGCTCCTTGGCCTTGTAGAGCGCCAGGTCCGCCTTGACGATCATGGCGTCGACGTCGGTATCCTTGACCCGCGACAGCACCGCGCCGCCGCTGGCCTGGATGCGCAGCCCATGACCGGCGACGTCCACCTCCCCTTGCAGCCTGGCGAAGATCTCGTCGAGCTGGCTGGTCAGATGGCTCTCATCCTCGACGCGGTCGAAGAAGATCATGAACTCGTCGCCGCCGAAACGGCTGACCGTGATGCCTTGCCCGGCAATGGCGGCAAGCCGCTCGGCAACGGCGTAGATCAACCCGTCGCCGATCGGATGGCCAAGCGTGTCGTTGACGCTTTTGAAATCGTCAAGGTCGAGCACCGCCAGGCCACAGAGACGATCGCGATCACCGGACGCCATGGCCTCGCCGACCAGTTCGTGGAAATAAGCGCGGTTGGGCAGTCCGGTGAGGTTATCGTACCGTGCCATAAAGCGGATCTTGTCTTCCGCCTCGACACGGGCGGTGACGTCCTCGAAGGTGATGACGCCCAGCTCCTGGCTGCCTTCGCGAGCCGAGAATTCATAGTGCTGGCCGTTGGCAAGGGAAACCAGGACCTTGCGGTCGCGCCCCTCGCGCAGGGCGCGCGTCAGCTGCGCCTCGATATAACGGCAATCCTTGGGCGCCAGCATGCCGCCGGCGACACCGCGCATCAACAGGCCGTGGATCGACCGCCCGAGCAGCGCATCCCCGGACTTGAGCGACATCAGATGGGCGGCTTCGGCATTGGCTACCGCCACGCGGCCGTTGGGGCCGAGCATGACGAGGCCATGCGACATGGTGTTGAGCGCGCGATCGAATCTGAGCGCGAGCTTCCTCGCTTCCTTGTGGCCGATAACCGCAGAGAAAAGCACGTCGCGGACGTGGTCGGCGCTGTTGATCGTGACGAAAGTCAACGGAATGATCATCAGCCCGAGAATAACCGAAGGGGCGTCCATGCGCAGCAAGAGTGCAAGTGCCGCAGGGCCAATGAAGGTCACGGAAAAAATCCGCACCATGAGCGGAGATCCGTAGTTCCGGCCAACAACCGTCACCAAGGTTGCGATGGCCAGCGACGTCGCCGCCAGTTCGGCAAAGGGATCGGGATAGACATAGATCGATATGAAGCACAGCGCGCCCAACCCAAGGCCCTGCAGGCTGCCCTTGAGGATGTAGTTGCGCTCCCACCGCTGCGCCTCCTGGACGTCGGCTATCACACCGCCCGCCTTCCGGAAGCTGCGGATGCCGAAATAGCGGAAAAGGCAGATGGACAGCAGGCCAAAAGAGAAAGCCAGGAACAACGGATTGTTCGTGCGCAAGTAGATCATGAATCCGAGGATCCAGTAGCACACGCCGCCAATCACCAGCATGTGGGCGTTGTCAAACAACGACCGCACAAACTGGATATAAACATCCGCCGGGATGTTTTCGGTCTTTGTTCTGCCCATATCGTCGGCCCAACGCTAGGCCTCGTCATCCCACATCCGCCTTAAGAAAGGCTTAGAACAGTGTTTTGGCTGGGTTGCCGAAGGACCGCAAAAGCAGGACAGACCGGGAATTCAAGCTTCAGGTAAACATCGCCCTCACTCCGCGGCCTGAAGTGCCTGCCCCGCCGGTGCGTTTGCGAGGCGCTGAAGCAGCCGGGAACGTTCGCCAGCCGCCTTTTCGGCGCTGGCTTGCCGGACGTAGCCATAGCCGCGAATGAGGGCGGGCACCGAGGCCAGCGCAACCGCCGCATCGACCCTAGCCGGGTCCAGCGATCCGGCGATGAGCTCCAGATCCGCCTCGTATTGCGCCAGCAGCCGCCGCTCCATGCGCCGCTCGGCGGTGTAGCCGAACAGGTCGAAGGCGGTGCCCCGCAGGCCCTTCATCGCCGCCAGCACGCGAAAACCCTTCATCATCCACGGGCCGAAGCTCGATTTCCTAGGGCTTCCGTCATTGCCGCGCCGACTCATGATCGGCGGAGCGAGGTGGAATTCGAGCTTTTCGTAGCTCTGGAACTGCTTGCCCAACTCGGCGGCGAAGGAGCCGTCAGTGTAGAGCCGCGCCACCTCATATTCGTCCTTGATCGCCATCAGCCTGAACAGGTTCTTCGCGGCTGCCTGCGACACCACGGTCGAGCCCGGTACGGCCTTCGCTTCAGCGGCGCGCAAAACGGCCAGCTTTTCGGCGTAACGCCTGCCGTAGGCGCCGTTCTGATAGGCGGTCAGGAAGGCGACGCGGCGGGCAATGATGTCGTCCAGCGTCTCGGCGACATCTGCAGCCTGGCCGGTCTGTCCAGCGACGGCCTTGCCCGGCTGGGCGACGAGGCCGCGCACGAAATCCGGCTGATGTGCGGCACGACGGCCCCAGCGAAAGGCGGCGATGTTCATCGCCACGGCTTCGCCATTGAGCTCGATCGCCTTCTCGACCGCCTCCGCCGACAGCGGCAAGCCGCCATGCTGGAAGGCAAAGCCGAGCATGAACATATTGGCGCCGAGCGAATTGCCGAAAAGTGCCGTGGCGGTGCGGGTGGCGTCGAAGAAATGCGCCTTGTCGTCGCCCGCGGCCGCACGGATCGCCTTCTTCAGCCGTTCTATCGGCAATGAAAAATCGGCCGAACGAGCAAATTCGCCGGGCATGATCTCGGCGGTGTTGGCGAGGAAGATGGTGTGGCCCTCGCGCACCGCGGTCAGCACCTTTTTTGCACCCGACACGACGAGATCGCAGCCAAGCACGAGATCGGCCTTGCCGGCCGAGACGCGGATGGCATGGATGTCGTCCGGGGTGCGGGCGATGCGGACATGGGTGAACACCGAACCGCCCTTCTGGGCAAGGCCGGCCATGTCGATCATGCCGCAGCCCTTGTCCTCGAGATGGGCGGCCATGCCGAGCACCGCGCCGACGGTGACGACGCCGGTGCCGCCGACACCGTCGATGATCGCCGCCCAGCCTTGTTCGCCAAGCGGGAATTCGGCGGGCGCCGGCACGCCATCGAGCGGGTCGGCTTTGCCGGCCAGGCCTTCGGCTTTGCGGATCTTGGCGCCATGCACGGTGACGAAGGACGGGCAGAAGCCGTTGACGCAGGAGAAGTCCTTGTTGCAGCTCGACTGGTCGATCTTGCGCTTGCGGCCGAATTCGGTCTCGACCGGCTGGATCGAGACGCAGTTCGACTGCACGCCGCAATCGCCGCAGCCTTCGCAGACCAGCTCGTTGATGAAGACCCGCTTGTCGGGATCGGGGAAGGTGCCGCGCTTGCGGCGGCGGCGTTTTTCGGCGGCGCAGGTCTGGTCGTAAAGCAGCACCGAGACACCTTTGACGTCGCGCAGTTCGCGCTGGACGAGATCGAGATCGTCGCGATGATGGATGGTGGCGCCGGCCGGGAATTCGGCTTTGCCGGCATATTTGTCCGGCTCGTCGGTGACGATCGCAATGCGGTCGACGCCTTCGGCCCGCACCTGCCTGGCGATCATATCGACCGTCAGGCCGCCTTCGTGCGGCTGGCCGCCGGTCATGGCGACGGCATCGTTGTACAGGATCTTGTAGGTGATGTTGGCGTCGCTCGACAGCGCGAAGCGGATCGCCAGCGTGCCGGAATGATTGTAGGTGCCGTCGCCGAGATTCTGGAAGATATGCTCTCGCTTCGAGAACGGCGCCTGGCCGACCCATTGCGCGCCCTCGCCGCCCATCGCCGTGAAGCCGAGGGTGTTGCGGTCCATCCACAGTGCCATGAAGTGGCAGCCGATACCGGCCGCCGCGATCGAGCCGTCCGGCACCTTGGTCGAGGAATTGTGCGGGCAACCGGAACAGAAGAACGGCGTGCGCGAACCGATGTCGGTGGCGTCGGTGAGCATTGCCTGGAACTGACGCAGCTTTGCCACCCGCGCCGAGATCTCTTCGGACGGGCCGATGGTCCTGACGATCCTCTCGCCGAGTGCGATGGCGATCTCGTTGGGGTCGAGCGCGCCCTTGGCCGGAAACAGCCAGTCGCCGCGCTCGTCCTTCTTGCCGACAATGACCGGCTGGGTGGCGGTGCCGTAAAGGCTTTCGCGCAGCTGCACCTCGATCAGCGAGCGCTTTTCCTCGACGACGACGATGGTGTCGAGGCCGCGGGCGAAATCGGCGATGTGGTGCAGGTCGAGCGGCCAGGGGCAGCCAACCTTGAACAGCCGCACGCCGATGCGATTGGCGGCCGCCTCGTCTATGCCGATGTCCTCCAGCGCCTGGCGGACATCGAGATAGCTCTTGCCCAGCGTGATGATGCCGATCTTCGGGTTGCGGCCGCCCGAATAGACGATGCGATTCAGCCCGTTGGCAAGGATGAAGGCGGACGCCGCGGCGCGCTTGTGCTCATGCAGCCGCTCTTCCTGGCCGAGCATGTCGATCTCGTGGCGGATGTTGAGACCGCCAGGCGGCATGTCGAAATCCGGCGCGACGATGTTCAGCCGCTCTAGCGAAGCATCGACCGAGGCGGTCGATTCGATGTTGTCCTTGACGCATTTTATCGCCGCCCAGGTGCCGGCAAAGCGCGACATCGCAAAACCGTAAAGCCCGTAGTCGATGATCTCCTGGACGCCGGCCGGGTTGAGGATCGGCACCATCGTGTCGACGAACAGGAATTCGGTGGCATGCGCGTTGGTCGAGGATTCGGCCATATGGTCGTCGCCCATCAGGGCCAGCACACCGCCATGTCTGGACGAGCCGGCGAGATTGGCGTGGCGGAACACGTCGCCGGAGCGATCGACGCCCGGCCCCTTGCCGTACCAGACCGAAAAGACGCCGTCATGGGTGCCCTCACCAAGCAGTTCCGTCTGTTGCGATCCCCAGCAGGCGGTGGCGGCAAGCTCCTCGTTGAGGCCTGGCTGGAAGACGACGTCGGCCTGCGCGAGCTGTTTCTTCGCCTTCCACAGCTGCATGTCGAGGCCGCCGAGCGGCGAACCGCGATAGCCGGAGACGAAACCCGCCGTATTCAAGCCCGCTCGGCGATCACGCTCGCGCTGCATCAGCAGCATGCGGATGACCGCCTGCGCGCCGGACAGGAAGATGCGCTCCTTTGCGAGATCGAACTTGTCGTCGAGCGCGACGTCGTGCAGCGTCATCAGGAATTTCCTCTGCGGAGGCCGCGCGGGGGCAGGCAGCCAACGTCGGGGTCGGATGACGCATCCTTTCTTCCCTTGCAAGGCAGGTCAAACAAAATCGCAGTTACCAGGCAACGCGCAACGAACAGTCCGTGGCCAGCCTGAATCGGGTATGAACCGATCCGCGGACGTTGCCCGGCGCACGAAAATTCCAACTGCAGCCCGGGCTGGCAGCGACGCGTCAGCTGCCCTTCGAGCAATCCGGCTTCGGCTCGCCCGGCAGCTTGCCGTCGGGATGGCCGACGAGATCGGGATTGGCGGTGTAGAGCTGATCGATGACCAGCGGCCGGTCGGGCAGCACCGATTGGTCTTCCGTCGACATCAGCGTGGTGTCGATCTTTTGCAGAACCGCGCCGTCGGCGCCCTTGATGCTGATGGCAATGGCATAGGGCTTGTTCTTGACGACGCAGGTCAGCGCTGGGCTCTCCAGCGTCACCCTGTCGAGTTTCGGCCACACCTTCTGCTCGATCACCAGAGGCGCGCCGCCGGCTGGATCCTGGAAGCTGGCTACCGCCATCTGCCCCTCTCCCATCGGCTTCAGCGGCCGCAGCGTCACCACATAGGTCGCCCTGGCGAGGCGGTAATTGAAGACGAATATCTTGCCGGAAATCTCGAACAGCTTGCCTTCGTCATTGCCGGTATCGCGACAGGCGCCGAGCGCAACGGCGGCAATCAGGGCAGCGGCGACAACGATCGAACGGGAAAAACCTCTAGGCATTCCTGACCTCATTTTCCGCCATGCGGCGGCGGCGATAGTGACGGCTTGCCTTCTGCCTGTTGCCGCACACCGCCATGTCGCACCAAAGGCGGCTGGAATTGCGGCTTCTGTCGACGAACAGCCAGGTGCAGTTGGGACAGATCCTGAGCCTCGCAACGGTGTCGTCGCGTAGCAGCGACAGCGCCGAAACCGCCAGCGCCGCCTCGAAGGCGATCGGCGTCAGGGGATCACCAAACGGCCTTCCGGGCGCACCGATCTCGGTCCGGCTGCCAACCAGGCCATCGGCGCAGGCTTTCAAGAAACCGGGCAGTTCGGTGGTGGCAACCGCGCCCTTCGACACCGCACCGCGAAACAGCCGGTCCGTGGCCTCGCGGATCGACAGCACCACGGGCGCGATCGCCGCCGGCGACGATACCGCCAGCGGCCTGTCGCCAAGCTCGGCGGCGCGAAAGCGGCTCGCCGCATCGGCGAAGCGGGCAATCTCGGCCGGATCATCGAAACGGTCGAAGGTCCGCTTCGGATCGCCCCGCAGCACGACGGTGTTCGCCGTGTCGAGCGCAAGCAGGCCGCCGGTGAAGCGGTGCGGGGTCCAGGATACCGTCATGGTGGAAATCTAACCGATAAATCGCATTTGACAAGTTAGATTCGACGATGCAACCTCACTCCAGGATGCGGTGGTCCCGCAGCCTTTTGAGCATGTCGTTGTCCCAAACCGCTTCGCACTTTTGGCAACATGCTCCGGGGTTTTTGCATGCTCTATTTCTTCCAGCAGGTGCTGAACGGGCTGCATTCGGGCGCGCTCTATGCGCTGCTCGCCTTCGGCTATGTGCTGACCAACGGCATCCTGCACCGCACTAACCTCGCCTATGGCGCGCTGTTCGCATTCTGCGGCCAGACGATGATCCTGACCGCGGCCTTCGGCTATCAGGTGCTGTGGCTGACACTGCTGGCGGCGGTGGCGCTCGGCGTCGTCGCCGCGTTCCTCTATGCCGCGCTGATCAGCCAAATCCTGTCGCGCAGTGTCTTCGAACCACTGGCCGACCGTACACCCAACGCGATCGTGGTGACGACGCTCGGCATCCTGCTGCTGCTGTCGGAGGCAAGCCGCATCGCCGCCGAGACGCATGATCTGTGGCTGCCGCCTATGTTAGCGCAGCCTGTCGTTTTCGCGCAAAGCGCGACCTTCAAGGCAACGCTGACGCTCATCCAGCTCATCGACTGCGCGGTGGTAGTGGCGGCAATCGCGCTGGCCAGTTGGGCTTTTGCCCGCTCGAGCTTCGGCCGGCGCTGGCGCGCAGTCTCCGACGACCCTAAGGCAGCCGCCATGTGCGGCGTCGACGTGCGCGCTGTGTTTCGGCATGCGGTGCTGTTCGGCGGCTTCTGCGCCGCGCTGGCCGGCGTCATGGCCGGACTCTATTACGGCAATGTCAGTTTCGGCTCGGGCCTCGTCTACGGCTTAAAGATCCTGTTCGTGACGGCGGTCGGCGGCTATCTCTCGCCACCGCGCGCGGCGCTCGGCGCGGCCGCCTTCGGCATGGCCGAATCGCTGTGGGCCGGCTATTTCCCGGTCGAATGGCGCGACGCATGGATGTATCTGTTCCTGGTCGCCATGTTGATACTGGTCGGCGCCGGCCGCGACACCGGCAAGATCGCCTGAGCCGTCAGACTTTGGTTGCATGACGTGAGGGCAGACGGCCCCGCAGCCGGCGCTCGCATCTATTTGATGGTGTTTTGTTGTTTCCATCCTTGTTGACCCGTCAGTCCACGCGCGGCATACCGTTTGGACCACGCGGCGTGACGGACAACAGGGAACCCGGCACGCCTCCGGTACAAAGGGAGGAATGCATGGCAGGGCTTCTCGCTCTATCCAGGACTATTGATCGCGCAAACGAATTCATCGGAAAATGGATATCGTGGCTGATCCTGCTGGCGATCCTGGTGAGCGCCGCCAACGCCATCATCCGCAAGGTGTTCGACATCTCCTCGAACGCCTGGCTCGAACTGCAATGGTATCTGTTCGGCGCCGCCTTCATGCTGGCCGCCGCCTATACGCTGAAGCAGAACGAACATATCCGCATCGACATCGTCTATGGCCTGTTTTCGCGCCGCGTTCAGCACTGGATCGACCTGCTCGGCCATATCCTCTTCCTGATGCCGTTCGTGACGCTGATGGTGATCTATTTCGTGCCCTATGTGTCGCTGTCGTTTCGCAGCGGTGAGATGTCCAACAACTCCGGTGGACTGATCATCTGGCCGGCCAAGGCCATCCTGCTCGTCGGCTTTTTCCTGCTCGCGCTGCAGGGCATCTCGGAGATCATCAAGAAGATCGCCATCATGCGCGGCGACATGGACGATCCCAATCCCTTCATATCGGTGCATGAGCAGGCCGAGCTCGAAGCCAAGGCGCTGGCCGACGAGGTGCGCTCGTGATGGAGTTCATCGCCCAGAACATGGCGCCGATCATGTTCGCCTCGCTGATCGTCTTCCTGCTGATCGGCTACCCCGTCGCCTTTTCACTGGCCGCCAACGGATTGATGTTCTTCTTCATCGGCGTGCTCCTCTCGCCTTATTCCGGTGGATCGATCAATCTCGCCTGGCCGCTTCTCCATGCATTGCCGGATAATTTCTACGGCAGCCGGGTGATGTCCAACGACACGCTGCTGGCCATCCCTTTCTTCACCTTCATGGGCATCGTGCTCGAACGATCGGGTATGGCCGAAGACCTGCTCGACACGATCGGCCAGCTGTTCGGGCCAATCCGCGGCGGCCTTGCCTATGCGGTGATCTTCGTCGGTGCGCTTTTGGCGGCGACCACCGGTGTGGTGGCGGCTTCCGTCATCGCCATGGGCCTGATCTCGCTGCCGATCATGCTGCGCTACGGCTATGATCGCCGGTTGGCGTCGGGTGTCATCGCGGCGTCTGGCACGCTTGCCCAGATCATCCCGCCATCGCTGGTGCTGATCGTGCTCGCCGACCAGCTCGGCCGCTCGGTCGGCGATATGTATGCCGGTGCGCTGATCCCCGGCCTCGTGCTCACCGTCCTCTATATGTCCTACGTCCTGATCATGTCGATCATCCGGCCGAACTCGATGCCGGCGCTACCACTCGAGGCCCGTACGCTCGGCCATGGCGTGACGTCCCTTCTGGTGGCGTTGGTGGTCACCGTGGCGCTTTCCTACGGAGCGTACCGCTATCTCGCGCCGGCGCATGGCGACAATGCCGACATTCTCGGCGCCACTGCCGGGGTGCTGTTCATCTACATCGTGGCCATTGCCGACAAACGTCTGAACTTCAACATGATGTCCAGGCTCACGCAGCAGGTGATCATCGTGCTGATCCCGCCGCTGGCGCTGATCTTCCTGGTGCTGGGCACCATCTTCCTTGGCATCGCCACCCCGACCGAGGGCGGCGCCATGGGCTCTGTCGGCGCCTTGATCATGGCGGCGGCAAAGGGTCGGCTGTCGCTCGATGTCGTCAAGCAGGCACTGGCCTCTACGACAAGGCTGTCGTCCTTCGTGCTGTTCATCCTGATCGGCGCGCGGGTGTTCTCGCTGACCTTCTACGGCGTCAACGGCCACATCTGGGTCGAGCACCTTTTGACCTCACTGCCGGGCGGCGAAGTCGGCTTCCTGATCGGCGTCAACATGCTCGTCTTCTTCCTGGCCTTCTTCCTCGACTTCTTCGAACTGGCGTTCATCATCGTACCGCTGCTGGCGCCCGCCGCCGACAAGCTCGGCATCGACCTGATCTGGTTCGGCGTGCTTCTGGGCGTCAACATGCAGACCAGCTTCATGCATCCGCCTTTCGGCTTCGCGCTGTTCTATCTGCGTTCGGTGGCCGCCCGCGTGCCCTATCTCGACCGCCTCACCGGCAAACAGATCGCGCCGGTGACCACCGGGCAGATCTATTGGGGGGCGGTGCCTTTCGTCTGCATCCAGGTGATCATGATCGGACTGACCATCGCCTTCCCGCAAATGGTGATGCACTACAAGGGAACGACCGTCGATCCGGGCACGATCGACTACCAGGTGCCGGAGATGCCCGGCCTGTCGCCGCTCGGCACGCCGCCGGCGGACGGCGCAGCGCCTTCCGGCGGCACGGCACCGGCAGCTCCCGCCGCTGCCCCTGACCTGTCGCAACCGCCGAGTTTCGGCGATCCGGCACCAGCCAAGCCGGCGGCGCCACAGCCCGATTTGTCGCAGCCACCGAGCTTCAATTGAAAACCGGCATGGCCACGACGATGAAAGCGGTGCGGCTGGAAGCGGTGGGCAGCATCGCGCTGCGCGAAGTCGACAAGCCAGACATCGGGCCGGACGAGCTTCTGGTGCGCATCGAAGCCTGCGGCGTCTGCGGCACGGACCGGCATCTGTTCCACGGTGAATTTCCGTGTACGCCACCGGTGACGCCCGGCCACGAATTCTCCGGCATCGTCGAGGCGATCGGCAAATCCGTCTCGGGTTTTGCTGTCGGCGATCGCGTCACCGGCGACCCCAACATTGCCTGCGGGCGTTGCGCGCATTGTCATGCTGGACGCGTCAACCTCTGCAGCAATCTGCGCGCCATCGGCATTCATCGCGACGGCGGCTTTGCAGAATATCTTGCCTTGCCGCAAAAACAGGCTTTTGTGCTACCTGCGGACCTCGATCCGATCCACGGTGCGTTCTGCGAGCCGCTGGGCTGCTGTCTGCATGGCGTGGACCTTGCCGAAATCAAGCCAGGCGGCACCGTGGTCGTGCTTGGCGGCGGCGTGATCGGCCTGCTCACCGTGCAGCTTGCGCGTCTGGCCGGGGCCACGACCATCATCTTGTCGACCAGGCAAGCCTCGCGGCGCGCGCTCGCTAGGGAGTTCGGCGCCACCACGACGGTCGATCCAACCGCCGCCGATGTCATCGACGCCATCGCCGGGCCAACAGGCCTGGCGCCTGGCGGTGTCGACGTCGTCTTCGAGTGCGCGGGCGTGCGAGAGACCGTCGAGCAGTCGATGCGGCTGGCCCGCGCCGGCGGCACGGTCATCATCGTCGGCGTGACCCCGCAAGGCATGAAAGTGGAATTCGAGCCGTTCGACCTGCTGTTTCGGGAATTGAAAGTGCTCGGTTCCTTCCTCAATCCCTACACCCATCGCCGCGCAGCCGAACTGATCGCTTCCGGTGCGATCGAGATCGACCGGCTGATCTCCAGGCAGGTGCCGCTTGAAGAGGCGGCAGCGGTGATCGCCAATCCGCCGGCTCCCGGCGAGGTCAAGGTTCTGGTGGTGCCGCAACCGGGCTGAGCTGGCTTTCAGGCGTTTGCGCCGCCCCTCATCGCCCTGCCGGGCGGATGAGGGGCGGCGCCAATTTCAGTGTTAGCCGGCGCAAGCCGGAGGTCTCTCAGATAGGACTACAGCTTGCCGTTGCGCTGCTGCACCATCATGAAGGTGTCGTAATTGTATTCGGCCACCTGCGCCCAGAGATAATGCTCCTTGCGGAAGCCCTTGATCGATTCCCAGATCTTCTTGAACGGGGCGTTGGATGCTTCCATTTCGGCATAGACCTCGTTGGCCTTTTCGAAACAGGCGGTCATGATCTCCTGGCTGAATGGGCGCAGTTTCGCGCCGCCGGCCACCAGCCGCTTCACCGCCGCAGGGTTCAGATAGTCGTATTTCTGCAGCATGTTGGCGTCGGCCGCCTGTGCCGCTGTGCGCAACAGCGACTTGTACGTCGGCGAAAGTTCTTCGTACTTCGCCTTGTTGAACATCAGGTGGACGGTCGGGCCGCCTTCCCACCAGCCGGGGTAGTAGTAATAGGGAGCGACCTTGTAGAAGCCGAGCTTCTCGTCGTCATAGGGGCCGACCCATTCGGCGGCGTCGATGGTGCCTTTTTCCAGCGCCGGATAGATGTCGCCGCCGGCGATCTGCTGCGGCACGACGCCGAGCTTCTGCACCACCTTGCCGGCAAAACCGCCGATGCGCATCTTGAGGCCGGACAGGTCGGCCACCGTGTTGATTTCCTTGCGGAACCAGCCGCCCATCTGCACGCCGGTGTTGCCGCCCGGCAGACCGAAAAGGCCCTGCGTGGCGAGAAACTCGTTGAACAGGTCGATGCCGCCGCCGTGGTAGTGCCAGGCATTTATGCCGCGCGCGTTGAGCGAAAAGGGAACCGCCGCACCGAGCGCCCATGTCGGGTCCTTGCCCCAGTAGTAATATGCCACCGTGTGGCAGGCCTCGACCGTGCCGGCCGTAGTGGCGTCGGCCGCCTGCAGGCCTGGCACCAGTTCGCCGGCGGCGAAGACCTGGATCTGGAAGTTGCCGTCGGTGGCTTCCGACAGCATCTTGGAGAAGACCTCGGCGCCGCCATAGATGGTGTCGAGCGACTTCGGGAAGGACGACGCCAGCCGCCACGTCACCTTGGGATTGGACTGAGCTATTGCGGGCGCCGCCAGCGTGGCAGCCGCCGCGGCGGCGCCGACGCCGGTGACACCGGCCTTGCGAATGAATGAACGACGATCCATGAAGTTCCTCCCTATTGGATCAATAGACCGACGTTCGGGGATATCCTCGATTCCCGTATCGGTTCGCTCGAAACAATACACGGGCAAGAAGTCGAGTCCAGCACGGCGGCCCGATTTGACGGCGAAGCCATGCGGCCCTGCAACTATAGTCTAACGGGCAGTTTCGTGGCCTATGCGACATGCTGAAACTTGTCATGGAAAAATGACCAGAGATCGCCTATTTTGCAGGCAGGACATCCCTTGCCCAGATGGAACACAGAGCCAAAATGCATCAGCCGCTCGTCGCCATATCGACCGACGTCCGTCAATTCGACAACTACACCTGGCATGCCGCCCCGCAGCAATATCTGGAAGCGGCGATCACCGGCGCCGGCGTGTTCCCACTGCTGGTGCCATCGTTCGGCGACCAGCTCGACTTCGATGAACTCCTGTCGTCGGTCGACGGCGTCATGGTCACCGGCTCGAAATCCAATGTACATCCCTCGCTCTATGGCGGCGATGCCAGCGAAGCCAATGGCCCCTATGATCCGGCGCGGGACGCCACGACGCTGCCGCTGATCCGCCGGGCGATCGAGCGCGGCGTGCCGCTGCTCGCCATCTGCCGCGGTATCCAGGAGTTGAACGTGGCGCTGGGCGGCACGCTGGGCACCGAGATCCAGGAGCGCGAGGGTTCGCTCGACCACCGCGCGCCGGTAAGCGACAAGCAGGACGAACGCTTCGCCATTCACCAGACTATCTCGATCAAGCCAGGCAGCTGCCTGGCCGGTGTGTTCGGTGCCGGCGACATCAAGGTCAATTCGTTGCACCGCCAGGCGATCGACCGGCTCGGCCCGAAGCTGCGGATCGAGGCGGTCGCCACCGACGGAACGATAGAAGCGGTTTCGGTGCGCGATTCACGCGCCTTCGCCGTCGGCGTGCAATGGCATCCGGAGTATTGGGTCAAGTCGGACAGCAACTCGGTGAAAATATTCCGTGCCTTCGGCGATGCGGTTCGCCTGCACGCCGCAGCGAAGGCTGGCGCGCGGGCCGCAGCGGAATAATCAGTCGCCAGATTTCTTATCACCGGTGGCCGCCAGCGACAGCAGCGGAAGCGCCGGGGCATAGGATTCATAGCCGTTGCCGTCGGCAACCGCGAATGTGACGATGGGGTCGGTGCCATTAGCGCTGAAGGCGACCGTACCGTCGTTTTGCTCGCGCCAGAACTTCGCCTGCTCTATGCCCGGCAACAGCCGGCGGCATTTCGGAGCAACGGTGAGCAGCGACAAGCCGTCCGAAATTTCGGCCCCGCGGCTGACTGCACAGGCCGCCTCATCGCCATTGGCGATCAGTCTGTAGCTGTTGGACGGAGCGGCCTCGTTGGCGACGCTTTCGCCGCTGCCGTCATGAAACATTTGCACGCCGCCAAACAGCGCTGCGACAGCGATCAATACGGAAAGTGCTTTCATCATTCTTCATCCACCCACACGGACAGGTTGAAGAATGATTCCAAAGGGTTAAGCTGACGTTAATAAGTGTGGCAGCCGGCCATTCAAGCTCGCGCCTTGACGCCCGCCGTCTCGGGCACCGGCGTCAGCGGGCGGCGCTCGGTGAACCAGGACACAAGATTGTCGACGCAGAGATCCGCCATGGCGCGACGAGTGTGGTCCGAGGCCGAGCCGACATGCGGCAGCAGCGAAGTGTTGGGCGCGTCGAGCAGCGCCTTGGGCACGTTCGGTTCGTCGGCAAAGACATCGAGGCCGGCAGCGGCGATGGTGCCATTGGCGAGGGCCGCCGCAAGCGCTGCCTCGTCGACCGTGCTGCCACGGCCGATGTTGACGAAGACACCGTTGGCGCCAAGCGCCGATAGGATTGCGGCGCTGACCGCCTTCTCCGTCGAGGCGCCGCCTGGCGCCACCGAAATCAGCGTGTCGACGGCTTCGGCGAGCCCTTTCAGCGTCGGGTGGTACCGATAGGAAAGACCTTCGACACGGCGCCGGTTGTGGTAGGCGACCGGCAGGCCAAAAGCTTCCAAACGCCGGGCGATGGCTTGCCCGATGCGGCCCATGCCAAAGATACCCACACTGCGTCCGCGCAAGGTCAGCCGGCTTAGCGGATAGTTGCCCTTGCGCGCCCAGCTGCCATCGCGCAGCCAGGTTTCGGCGCGCGGCAGGTCACGGACAGTGTTGATCAGCAGTCCGATCGCGGTGTCGGCGACTTCCTCAGTCAACACGTCAGGCGTGTTGGTGACCATGATGTTTTTCGCGGCCGCATGACCGACATCGACCGAATCATAGCCGACGCCGAAGGAGGCGATGAGTTCGAGGTTGGGCAATGCATCCATCATCGCCGCGTTGATGCCGGCAAACGAAGCGATGCCGCGCACGTTGCTGCGCATCTCTTCGGTTACCAGCGACGGATCGGCACGTTCGATCGTGACACGCTTGAATGTATGGTCGATGCGGTCGACCGCATGGTCGTTGAAATCGCCCGGCACCAGAATGGCAACGGTCTGCAGCTGTTCGGCCTTGGTCATGCGCGCTCCACCGGCTTGCCGGTCGACTGACGCACATGCAGTTCCGGCTTGATCAATTCCTGCGAGGGCCGCACCGTCTGCCCGTTGAGTTTGTCGAGCAGCGCGCTGGCAGCACGGCGGCCAACCTCGCGCTGGCCGTTCCAGACGGTGGTCAGCGCCGGCGTCGCGATCGCCGCCTCTTCGAGATCGTCATAGCCGGTGACGGAGATGTCGACGCCCGGCACCAGGCCGGCGCGCGCAATGCCGTTCATCAGGCCGATGGCGACAAGATCGTTCCAGCAGCATGCAGCCGTTGGTCTGTCCTTCAGCGCCAGGAACTGCCCGGCGGCCTCGAAGCCGGCCTGCTTGGTGCGCGGTCCGGCGATGCGCCAGGACGGCCTGACTTCCAGCCCGGCCGCATCCATCGCGTTGACATAGCCCTGGTAGCGGTCGCGGCCGGTCGAGGTCTGGTCGGTGCCGCCGATCATGGCGATGCGCTTGTGGCCGAGTGAGATCAGATGGTTGGTGGCGAGGCCTGTTCCATAAGAGTCGTCGCCGCGAAAGACCGGCACGTCAGCGCCCTCGACGGTGCGCGCGATCAGCACCGCCGGCAGGCCATTCTCCTCGGCCATCACGATGTCGGAAGCCGGCGTGCCGATGGCGGGCGACATGATGACGCCGTCGGCGCCGAGCTGCAAAAGTGTGTCGATGAAGGTGCGCTGCTTTTCGAGCTGATCATAGTGATTGGACAGGATGAAGGTCTGCCGGCTGCGGTCGAGCTCACTTTCGATCGAACGCAGAATCTCGGCGAAGAACGGGTTCATGATGTCGTGGACGACGACACCGACAATGCCCGAACGCGAGGTGCGCAGGCTGGCGGCGCGACGGTTGTAGATATAGCCGATGGCGCGAGCATGTTCCTTGATGCGATCGCGGGTAGTGCCGGCAACCAGCGGGCTGTCGCGCAGCGCCAGCGAGACCGTGGCCGTGGACACGCCGAGCGCATCCGCGATCGTCGAAAGCTTGATTTTCTGTGCCAGCGACCTGTGCTCCCCGACCGACCCAAATTCAAATCTAAACTGTTTAAAGGCGGCGTTATGCCACCGATCGGGGTCAAATCAAAGTTTTTTTGCCAGCGCTTCCGCCTCGACATCCGAGGCTGCGCGGCTCTGCAGCCGAAGCCGGTGCTCGCGGTGAACGATATAGAGGCCGCTGGCGACGATGATGGCTGCACCGACCAGCGTCCAGCGGTCGGGAAACTGCTTGAAGACGATCCAGCCGGAAATGATCATCCACACCATCTGGGAATAGGGATAGGGCGCCAATGCCGTGGTTGTCGCCAGCCGGTAGGCCTGGACGAGCAACCAGTGGCCGACGCCGCCGAACACGCCAAGCATGAGCAGCACGAACCAGTGCCAGCCGTCATGCGGCAGCGAAAACGAAAACGGCAGCAACGGCAAAAGCAGCAGCGCCGGCGCCAGCGCCGAAAACAGGATCAGGCTTTCCGAGGTCTCGGTCGCCGACATGCGGCGCGTCATGACGACGTAGAAGCAGTTCGACAGCATCGAGCCGAGCGCAAACAGATGGCCGATGCCGAAAACGCCGACGCCTGGCCGGGTGATGATGAGCACACCGGCAAAGGCCGCCAGGATCGCCAGCCAACGCCGCCAGCCTGCCCACTCGCCAAGCAGCGGACCGGCCAGTGCCGTGATCACCATCGGCCCGAAGAAATAGATCGAGGTGGTCTCGGCCAGTTGCAGGGATTTGAGCGCCAGGACATTGAAGATGGTCGACCCGAACAGGAACGCCCCACGCAAGATATGCGCCGGCAGGTTGACCGGACGAAACCGCATGGGTTGGCGCCAGCCGCGCAACAGCGTGCCGACCAGGACGACATGCACGGCAAAGCGCACCCAGGCAACGACCAGCACGGAAACGCCGGCAAGGACGAGGTATTTGCTTGATGTGTCGAGGAAGGTGAAGCAGAGATAGGTGGAAAGCATGCACAGGATCGCCACCGGGGGCGTCGCGCTTTCTACATGTCTTTGGGGAGCACTCACTTGCAGGCCGGGTGGGAAGCTGGGCTGGAGCCCACCTTTGCGGGAATTGCCGGCTCCCGGCAAGCCAATTGTCGCCAGCCGTCACGCCAAAGCCAGCTGGCACAACAAGTGACGGCGGCAGGCTTAAGTCCATGCTTTTAGGAGTTAGGCATGCATGCGGGCGCCCTTGGTGATCTTGTCGACAATCTTCTTCTCGGCGCGAAGTGCAAGACCGACCACCTTGGCGCCTTCTGGCGCAAATTCGGTGAAGACGGCACGATTGGCCGCGTCAAAGCCGGTCGCGAACATCTCCTCGACATAGAGCGAGGTCGTCACGCCGCGCTCCAGCGTGCGCCGGTGGATCGTGCCGAGCGTCGCCTGGTCGGCGGACAGCACGATGACCGGCTGGATCGACAGCGGATTGTAGAGATTGCCGGCGCGATCGCGATAGGGTTCTCCGATGATGTCGGGAAACTGGGCGACGATGCCGCTGGTCAGGAAAGCGGTGACGTTGAGTTTCTGCCAGACCGGCAGATCCTCCCGGAGCACGATTGCAAATTTCGTATCGAACATGAGAAAATAGACCATTCGAGGTTGCGCCCCGCGTTCGGGGCTGAAGGAGACGATGTCGCACGATCTAGACAGCCAGGCCTTTAGGGGTCTTGGACGTTTGTGCGTCGAGGCGGCGGAAAACTGCATCATCTCCGCCCCCGACCCTGCCGGCATGGAGCGGATCGAAGCGCGCTTCCATGGCAGCGCCTTCGACATTCATCGCCACGATACCTATGCGATCGGGGTGACGCTGCACGGGGTGCAGACGTTTCGCTACCTCGGCGCAACACGCCACAGCCTGCCCGGCCAGATCATCGTGCTGCATCCCGACG
The DNA here is from genome assembly GCF_964254115.1 of Mesorhizobium sp. LjRoot246. NCBI lineage: Bacteria > Pseudomonadati > Pseudomonadota > Alphaproteobacteria > Hyphomicrobiales > Phyllobacteriaceae > Mesorhizobium > Mesorhizobium sp. LjRoot246. Next base: position 354,264 of record NZ_CAXUSN020000001.1, read on the forward strand.
AGCTGCATGACGGCGGCGCCGGCACCGAGGACGGCCTGCGCTACCGGATGCTCTATTTGGAGCCATCGCTGATGCTCGACTGCCTTGGCGGCACGTCGCTGCCATTTGTCGGGGATGGCGTGGTGACGGACGCGGCCTTTTGCGCAACGCTGCTCTCGGCGCTGGGGCCGCTGGAGCAGGAACTCGACGAGCTGTTCGTCGACGACTTCCTGACGCAACTGATGCAAAGCCTGACCCGGCATGCCGGCCAGCCAGCGAAGCCGATGACCACGACAGCGCGGCGGGCGGCTGCACTGGCGCGCGACTATCTCACGGAAAACCTGACCCGGCCGGTGCGCTCCGGCGAACTGGAAGCTGTAACCGGGCTTGATCGCTATGCCTTGTCACGGCATTTCCGCGCCGCCTTCTCGACCAGTCCGCATCGCTTCCTGGTGATGCGCCGGCTGCAGCGGGCGCGGCGGATGATCGCCGCCGGCGAGCCGTTGGCGCAGATCGCGGTCGAAGCCGGCTTCAGCGACCAAAGCCATTTCATCAGGCAATTCAAGAAGGCGTTCGGCATGACGCCAGGGCGTTGGTCGTCGCTGATCCACGGATCTGCGGCGGGGGCGGCTTGATCGTTGTGCCGGGATCAGGCGATCATTCGTCCGTCTCGGCGTCGTCGTCTATCAACACCAGTTCCTCGTTCGAGAGGTTGGCCTCGATGCGGGCAAGCAGCTTGAACAGCGCCTTCTGATCCTTCTTGTCGAGCCCCTTCAACGCCAGCTTTTCGGTCTTCTTCACCGATTTCTCGATGGCGTGAATGATGTCGCGGCCGGTGTCGGTGAGGAAGATGTGCGCCTGGCGAGCATCAGCCGACGAGGCGCGCTTCTCCAGAAAACCTTGAGCCTGTAGCCGGTTGATGGTCTTGGTGATGGTGGGCGGGCGCACGCCGAGGCGGCCGGCAAGATTGCCAGGCGTCTGGCCGTCCTCACGGTCGAGCGACAGCATGATCTGGTCCTGGCCGGCATAGAAGCCGTGCGCCAGAAGCCGTGCCGCCAACGCGGTTCTTGCCAGCCTTGCCGCCGAATGCAGCCGGCTCATTGTCGCAGTCTTGTCCGCCTTGGCCATGGTCATCCCTCTTCGGCCTTACCGGTGCGGGCAGCATAGAGGCAGCCGGCCGGTTGGCAATCGACGATGAAAAAGATTCCGGAGCTTCAAACAGCTTTGCCGGCAAGCATTGTGGTGTCCGCCGTGGCTAATGCCAGATGTTTATTTCAGTTAGATGACAAACGAGTTTTCGCGGCCGGAGTTTTCGTCGCGAGCAGGCATGAGGGAATGTCGCTCAGCCGGGCTTCACCGCGACGATCATCAGCGGTTGAGAGGCATCCTCCGGACATACGGTGCCTCTCGAATTTGGCTTCGCATCGCCTGCCGCGTCCTGATCTGGGCGGTTATGGCGGCAATTCGGCAATGTCACCAAGTCGGTTTGGCCCATCGGTTTGCCCCGTGCAAAAGCCCGGCACACATCCTATATGGAGCCAACAATCCGTTTTTCGAGGGCCGATTTTTTGCGGACCCAGCACCTTAGAGGCAAGCCATGAGCGACGCACAGACGCAGATTCCCGTAACCGTTCTGACCGGCTATCTCGGCGCCGGCAAGACGACGCTGCTCAACCGCATCCTGTCGGAAAACCACGGCAAGCGTTACGCCGTGATCGTCAATGAATTCGGCGAAATCGGCATCGACAACGATCTGATCGTTGAATCCGACGAGGAAATCTACGAGATGAACAATGGCTGCGTCTGCTGCACTGTGCGCGGCGACCTGATCCGTGTCGTCGAGGGCCTGATGCGCAGGCCGGGCCGCTTCGACGCCATCGTCGTCGAGACCACCGGGCTCGCCGATCCGGTGCCGGTGGCGCAGACCTTCTTCATGGACGACGACGTGCGCTCCAAGACCAGGCTCGACGCGGTCGTGGCGCTGGTCGACGCCAAGCATCTGCCGCTGCGGCTTAAGGATTCCAGGGAGGCCGAGGATCAGATCGCCTTCGCCGACGTCGTCGTGCTCAACAAGACCGATCTCGTCACCCCTGAAGAGCTCGCCAAGGTCGAGGCGACGATCCGCGCCATCAATCCAGCTGCAAGGATCCATCGCACGACGCGAGCCGGCGTCGCGCTGACCGAAGTGCTCGACCGCGGCGCCTTCGACCTGTCCAGGGCGCTGGAAAACGATCCGCACTTCCTCGAGGCGCATGACGATCACGATCATCATGACCACGATCATGACGGGCACGGTCATCACCATCATGATCATGACGGGCACGACCACCACCATCACGCGCACGCATCCGACATCCATGACGTGACGGTGCAGTCGGTATCGCTGCGCGGCGGCGAGATGGACCCGAAGAAATTCTTCCCGTGGATCGAAAAGATCACCCAGATGGAAGGCCCCAACATCCTGCGGCTGAAGGGCATCATCGCGCTCAAGGGCGATGACGAGCGCTATGTCATCCAGGGCGTGCACATGATCATCGAGGGCGATCACCAGCGCGCCTGGAAGGACGGCGAAAAGCATGAGAGCCGGCTGGTGTTCATCGGCCGCGAACTCGACGCCGAGCGGTTGAAGAAGAGCTTCGACGCCTGCCAGGTATAAATCATCCTCGTAGCGCTGTTCAGGGTGGGTTGAATATCTCCTCGTGTACACATATCATGTGTACACGATATCAGCGGCGAGGAATGACCTATGTCTAGATCAGCCGACAACAAGACCGAGCGCTACCAAATCCGCATTCCGCCTGAGCAGAAGGCGATGATCTCCCGCGCCGCAGCGCTATCGCACAAGGACATGGCCGACTTTATCCTCGATAAGGTCGTGCCAGAAGCGCAGGCTGTGATCGAAGCAGCCGAGGTGACGAAGGTGTCCGGTCGCGATTTCTCGCGCATCCTCGACCTGTTGGAGCACCCGCCAAAACCCAACACCAAGCTCAAGGCCGCGATCGCTGCCTTGCCGGATACTCTGTGACGCTTCCGTCCTGGCACGAAGAACCGATTGCGAAACGTCACGATCGGGCTTCCTTCGATTGCGGCGACGCGCAGATGAACGACTTTCTGCGGCGGTTCGCGCGACAGAGCCACGATCAGAACGCAGCCAAGACCTTCTGTGCGATCGATGACGCGGCTTCGGAGCGTATCCTCGGTTTCTATACGATCGCACCGTCTGCAGTCGCGCATGAAACCGTGCCCGAAGCCATGGCGAGGGGCTTAGCCCGACACGAGGTTTCCGGTTTCAAGCTTGCCCGGCTCGCGACCGATCGCACCGCTGCAGGGCAAGGGCTCGGCGGCCAGTTGCTTGCAGCCGCGGCGTTGCGCTGCCTACGGCTTGCTGGCGAGGGCGGCGGCATCCTGCTCATCATCGACGCCAAGAGCGAGCTGGCGGCAAGGTGGTATGTCAGCTATGGCGCCGAGCACCTCCTGGGATCGGAGTTGACCCTGGTGATGCCCCTGGCGACGTTTGCAACCGATCTGCGGGAGAAGGGACTGCTTTGACGATCGCCTCCCGCGACTCGCCAATCCTCATATTGCCGGAACCGCAAACGTCGAGTAAGCCGCCGGGTTGTCTCTGCAATCTCGTCCAGGTGAATAAAGATAACCATGCCAACCGTCGCTCCGCTTGATCTTGAAGGCCACTGCATCGCCGCCGTCTTCCTGGGCGACGTGCCGCATTTCGCGCTGGCCGACGGCGCCGTCCATCGGCTCGACCATGGTCACAAGACAGTTCAGGCCAATGACGGGCTGCTCGCCGCCTTCCATGATGCGGCCAACGACCGGCTGATCACCGGCGGTGAGGATGGCAAGGTGTTTGCCGTGAAAGCCGGCGGCGAGGCGACCGAACTGACCAGTGCCGGAAAGAAATGGATCACCAGCGTCGCGGCCGGGCCGCAAGGCGCCGTCGCCTATGCCTCAGGCAAGACTGCCTTCGTGCGCTTTGCTGACGGCAAGACCAGGGAATTCGTCCATCCGCGCTCGGTCGAAGGGCTGGCGTTTTCGCCCAAGGGCATGCGCTTCGGCGTTGCCCGCTACAATGGCGCGACGCTGCATTTCCCGGCCGCGGAGGGCAAGCCGGTCGAGCTCGAATGGGCCGGCGCTCACACCGGCATCACCTTCTCGCCCGATGGCGCCTTCCTCGTCACCACGATGCAGGAAAATGCGTTGCACGGCTGGAAGCTCGCCGACGGCAAGCACATGCGCATGAGCGGCTATCCCGGCAAGGTCAAAAGCCTGTCGTGGAGCGTGAAAGGCAAGTGGCTGGCAAGTTCCGGCGCGCCGGCGGCGATCGTCTGGCCGTTTTCGGGTAAGGACGGGCCGATGGGCAAGGCGCCGCTGGAACTCGGCACGCGCGGCAACGCCATGGTGACTGCTGTCGCCTGTCACCCGAGCCAGGATGTCGTTGCCATCGGCTATGATGACGGCATGGTCATGGCTGTGCGTTTTTCCGATGCCAAGGAAGTGCTGTTGCGGCGGCCGGGCAAGGGCGCCGTCACCTCGATGATGTGGGACAAGGAAGAGCGCCGGGTCGCCTTCGGCAGTGCCGCCGGCGACTGCGGCGTCATCGACATCACGGCGTAGTTCAGGATTTATTCAGCTCCACAGGAGACCTTGCCGATCAGCTCGACCGGCTTGCCGTCCTTGTCCGTGTCGGCGGCATTGTCATAGATGGCAAGCGTGTACTGCCCGTCATAGACGCCTTCGTCGCTGGCCTTGGTCAGGATCGTCAGCTCAACAGAATTGAAGGCGTTTGCCACCTCGTACTCGCGGTAGATGTTCAGCCGCAGTTCCTTGCCGTCCAGCCAGTACTGGGTGAGGTTGGAATCCTCGAACACCGTCTTGCGCAGATGATCGCCAACCGGCCTTGCCTTGATTTCGAGATCGCCGCGAAAGTTGAAGGTCGGACCGCCCATGCCTCTGGTGACGCCGGCCTCGACCTCGAATATCGCCGCCGCGTCGTCGGTAGAGCACCAGATGCCACCTGACGCGACGGCGGCGCCAGCCGACGACAGAAGCATTGCCACACAGATGATCGTCCGCATTTTGCCCCTCACCTCAATTCCCGCTCATATTGGCGCTGACTTCGGCAGCGCGGTCAAGCGCCGCTGCCCAAAGGCTGAGCCAACGCAGGATGGATGCGCGGCCAATTGCGGATGCGGACCCGGATTGGCTAAGAGGGATCGACCAGAGGGGTTTTCATGCATAGCGACACGTCCAAGACGTCCATCGGCGGCATCAGCCGCGACCGCATTACCGAGCTGCGCGAAACCGAGGGGGCGGCCTTCCGCAAGGCGCGGCCAAAGTCGCTAGCCAAGGCCGGCAACGGCCTGCCCGGCTTCTTCGGCGGCGTGCCGATGCATTGGATGAACGACTGGCCGACGCCGTTCCCGATCCTGGTCGACAGCGCCAAGGGCGCCACGATCACCGACATCGACGGCATCAGGCTCGACGATTTCTGCCTTGGCGACACCGGCTCGATGTTCGGCCATTCGCCGCCGCCGGTGGCGCGCGCTATCCGCCGCCAGGCCGGGCGCGGCCTGACCTATATGTTGCCTTCGGAAGACGCGCTCGCGATCGGGCCGCTGCTGCAGCAGCGCTTCGGGCTGCCTTTCTGGCAAATCGCGACGACGGCGACCGACGCCAACCGCTTTGCGCTGCGTGTCGCCCGCGCCATCACCGGGCGCGAAAAAATCCTCGTCTTCAACGGCTGCTATCATGGCTCGGTCGACGAGACGATGGTGCGACTTGTCGACGGCAAGCCAGTCAACCGGCCGGGATTGGCCGGCGAGTTCCGCGACCTGACCCGCACGGCCAAGGTCATCGAGTTCAATGATGTTTCAGCACTCGAAGCCGCGCTTAGGGATAAGGATGTGGCCTGCGTCATCGCCGAACCGGTGCTGACCAATTCCTGCATGGTGCTGGCCGATCCGGGCTACCATGACGCGCTGCGCAAACTAACGCGCCAAGCCGACACGCTGCTTCTGATCGACGAGACGCATACGATCTCGACCGGCCCCGGCGGCTACACCAGGAAATACGGGCTGGAACCCGACTTCTTCGTGCTCGGCAAGCCGATCGCCGGCGGTGTGCCGGCCAGTGTGTGGGGCATGAGCGACGACATCGCCTCGCGCTATGCAGACTACAACAGGACCAAGGAACCGGGCTATTCCGGCATGGGCACAACGCTCTCGGCCAACCCGCTGCAGTTCGCGGCGATGCGCGCCACGCTCGAAGAGGTGATGACTGAGGAAAATTATGACCGGATGGACCATCTGGCGCGGCGGCTCGATGCCGGGCTGACCGGCGTGATCGACCGCTACAAGCTGCCCTGGCATGTTTCGCGCGTCGGCGCCCGTGTCGAGTTCATCTGCGCGCCCGGTCCGCTGCGCAATGGCGCCGAGGCGGAGACCGCGCACGCGCCGGAACTGGAGGCCGCCATCCACGTCGCACTGGTCAATCGCGGCGTGCTGATCGCGCCCTTCCACAACATGATGCTGATCTCGCCAGCGACCACTGGGACCCAGGTCAACCGGCTGATCACCGCCTTCGGCGCGGTTGCGGCAAAGCTTGCGGCATGAGACAAGCGGCGATGGACCACCCCAATGCTATGATGACCTCGCCTTCGGGCTCGACGCTCACCGAGGCGCAAGCCTTTCTCGACGCCCATCCCGAGATCGAGGCTTTCGATATCGTGCTGACCGATGCCAATGGCGTCGGTCGCGGCAAGATCGTGCGCCGGCATGAGCTGAAAAGCATCTTCGAGGGCGGCCGCCACATGCCGATCTCGATCCTAGGCCTCGATATCACCGGCGAGGATGTGCACGAGACCGGGCTGATCTGGACGACCGGCGACGGCGACCTCAGGGCATGGCCGATCCCCGGCACGCTGGTGCCGCTCTACGGCACGCACCCGCCGCGCGGCCAGTTGCTGATGACGATGTACATGCTCGACGGACGGCCGATGTCGTCAGATCCGCGGCTGGCGTTGGCTCGGCAAGTCGACATCCTGGCGGCCAAGGGCCTCTATCCGGCCGGAGCTTTCGAACTTGAATTCTTCCTGCTGGCCAATGAGCGCGATGCCGACGGCAAGGTGCAGCCGGCGCGCGCCGTGCTCGACGGCCGCGTCTCGGGCAAGACGGAAGTCTATTCCGTCGATCATCTGCACGGCATGGAGCCGCTGTTTTCCGACATCTATGCAGCGGCCAAGGCGCAAGGCATTCCGGCCGAGACGGTCATCTCCGAATACGCGCCTGGCCAGTACGAATTGACGCTGAACTACCGCAAGGATGTGATGCGGGCGGCCGACGATTTGGTCATGCTGAAGCGGCTGGTGCGGGCGCAGGCGCGCCGCCACGGCGTCACCGCCTGTTTCATGGCCAAGCCGATCGAGAAATATGCCGGCTCGGGCATGCACTTCCACGTCTCGCTGCAGGACAAGGCCGGCCGAAACGTTTTTGCGGAAGCCGGCGGCGAGAGCTGGTCGCTGCCGCTGCTGCAGGGGCTCGGCGGCCTGATCCAGACGATGGCGGAATCGATGCTGGTGTTTGCGCCGCATGCCAATTCGTGGCGGCGCTTCGTCTCGCAATCCTATGCGCCGGTGGCGCCGACCTGGGGCGTCAACAACCGCTCGGTGGCGCTGCGCGTGCCGGCGGGCGACGCAAAGAACCGGCGCATCGAGCACCGGCCATCCGGCGTCGACGCCAATCCCTACCTGATCGCCGCGACGGTGCTCGCCGGCATCATCAAGGGTATGGATGAAGGCCTCGATCCCGGCCCCGAAACGACAGGCAACGGTTATGAGGCAGCGGTCACGCGCACGACCATGCCGGTCGACTGGCGCGCCGCGATCGAAGCGGCCCGGGCGTCCAGCTTCCTGAAGAACGCGCTCGGCGAGGATTTGCACCGTACCTTCGTGGCGATCAAACAGTCCGAGTACTTGCGCGTGGCTCGCACGGTCAGCGAACTGGATTACCACCTCTATCTGCACGAGGTGTGAGGAAGGAACCATCGTCCATCTCGCCCATTTCAGTATCGAATGGATGAGGCAGGATGATGGTAACCACAGGCCTTCAGCGTGAGGCGAAGATGCCGGGCCGGCGTGTTTCCGTACCACGCGTCGAGCCGATGCCGGACGAGGCCGATGCCGGCTCGATCACGGAATTGCGCGAGGTCGCGAAAGTTTGCCGCCGCTGCTCGCTTTGGCGCAATGCAACACAGACCGTGTTCGGCGAAGGGCCTGACGGCGCCAAGGTGATCTTCGTCGGCGAACAGCCCGGCGATCAGGAGGATCTCGCCGGCAAACCTTTTGTCGGCCCGGCCGGCAGGGTGTTCGATGCGATCCTTGATGACGCCGGTGTCGATCGTCAAAAAGTCTACGTCACCAACGCGGTCAAGCATTTCAAGTTCGAGCCACGCGGCAAGCGTCGTATTCATTCCAAGCCGAATGCCGGCGAGATTCAGGCCTGCCGCTGGTGGATCGATCGGGAATTCGAGCTGATCAAGCCTAAACTTGCCGTCGCACTTGGCGCAACGGCTGCGGTGTCGCTGCTTGGCAGAGTAGTCCCGGTGATGAAAATGCGGGGACAGGTGATCGAGCGCGAGGACGGCTTGCGGGTCTTTGTCACCATCCATCCCTCTCTCATCCTGCGCATCCGCGAGCCTGCGGACAAGGAGGCCGAACGCGAACGGTTCCTGCAGGATATGAAACAGGTGAAGCGGCTAATGGCTGCTTGAGCTACCTGATCAGGATTGCCCTCAAATCGTTGACATTCGTGCCCGTCGGACCGGGGACGAACAGATCGCCAATCGCGTTGAAGGCTGTCCAGGCATTGTTGCCGGCAAGCATCGCCTTGGCGTCCACGCCGGCCGCGCGCATGCGCGACACGGTCGAGCCGTCGGCAAAGGCGCCAGCGTTGTCTTCCGAGCCGTCGATGCCATCGGTGTCGGCGGCCAGCGCATGGATGCCGTCGACGCCATTGATGCCGATGGCAAAGGCGAGCAGGAATTCCGAGTTGCGGCCGCCTTTGCCTTTTGCCCGCAACGTCACTGTGGTTTCGCCACCCGACAGGATCAGCACCGGCTTTGAAAATGGCCGGTTGCGCGTCGCCACTTCGCGCGCGATGGCCGCATGCACCCCGCCAACCTCACGCGCCTCGCCTTCGATTGCATCGGAGAGGATGACGGCCTCGACGCCCTGTCGTTTCGCCTCCACAGCCGCCGCTTCGAGCGACACGCCGGCGGAAGCGGTCAAGTGCACCTCGTTGCGCGAAAAGCGCTTGTCATCCGGGTTTGGCGCGTCGGCGGCCGGCGAATTGATATGCGCCATGACCGAGGCCGGCAGTTTCATGCCATAGGCTGATATCGAGGCCAGCGCATCTGCGCGGCTGCCAGTGTCCGGCACAGTCGGGCCGGAGGCAACCAGTGCCGGATTGTCGCCAGGAATATCGGAGACGACCAGCGACACCACCCTGGCCGGCCACGCGGCCGCTGCCAGCCTGCCGCCCTTGATGGTGGAAAGGTGCTTGCGGATGGTGTTCATCGCCGCGATCGGCGCGCCGGAGGCAAGCAGCGCCTCGTTGACCGCGATCTCGTCGACCAGCGTCAGGCTGCCGGCCGGCGACGGCAAAAGCGCCGAGCCACCGCCCGAAATCAGCGCCACCACCAGATCATCCGCTGTCAGCCCCTGGATCTTGGCGAGCAGCCGGCGCGAAGCTTCAAGACCGGCGGCGTCCGGCACCGGATGCGCCGCCTCGATGATCTCGATGCGCTCGCATTTGGCGCCATAGCCGTAGCGGGTGACGACCAGCCCTTCGATCGGACCGTCCCACACCTTCTCGAACGCCGCCGCCATCTGCGCCGAGCCTTTTCCGGCGCCGATGACGACGGTGCGGCCCTTGGGCTTGGCCGGCAGATGATCCCGGATGGTGCGTTCCGGATCGGCGGCGGCGACGGCGGCATTGAAGATCGAGGTGAGGAAGGTTTTGGGATCGAGCGCTGTCATTCGGCTTCCCGAGACAGTACCAGCCCGCGCTTCTCGATGCCCAGATGATCGCACAGCGCGTCGACGACTACGCCATGATCCTCGCGCTCCGGCAGTCCGGAAACAGCAATCACACCGATGACGCCAGCGCCCTTGACCGTCACTGGAAACCCGCCGCCGGCCAGCACGTAGTCTGATATATCCAGCCCTTCGCCAACCTTGAAGGTGCGGTCCGGACGCTGCTGCTCAAGCACCATGCGGTAGGTGCTCCTAAGGAACCGCCTGACGACATTGATCTTGCGCCGCGCCCAATCGGGATTGGAAGCGTTCGAACCAGGCATCGCGGCATAGAACAGAGGCCGGTCGAAGGTCCTGATGTCGACAATGATTGGCAGGTTTCCAGCCAAGGCCCGGTCGCGGATCGCCGAGCCTATTGTGAAAGCAACAGCCTCGTCGAAGGCAGCGAAGACGAGAACTTCTTCCTGTCTCCTGATCAGAGCGATGTCGTCAGCAACGGCCATTTTCTCTCTCCGAAATCGTCACACGTCGTTTGTACGACAAGCTCCGCCCGGTCAAGCTCCCGTCGCCGCAGCCCCCTCATCCGGCCGCTACGCGGCCACCTTCTCCCCGAGGGGAGAAGAGACGAGCACGGGCCTCGGCTTCCTCCTCTCCCCTCGGGGAGAGGTCGGATTGCCCCGAATTGCGCTTCGCAATTCGGTTGGCAATCCGGGTGAGGGGGTCTTACCCCGCGATCATATCGCTCTTTGCCGACCGGCCTGCGACATAGACCTCGCGGACAGCGCGGTCGTCGCCCAGCGTCTGCAGGAGAAACAGTTCCTGCGCCAGCGTTTCGACCGTTTCCATCCTGAGCCGCATCGCCGGTGTCGCCCTGGCATCCAGCACGACGATGTCGGCATCGCTGTCCTGATCCAGCGTGCCGATCTTTTCCGCCACCGACAGTGCCTCGGCATTGCCGCGCGTGATCTGCCAGAAGGACTGGAACGGGTTCAGCTTCTCGCCGTTCAGCGCGATCACCTTATAGCCCTCGTCCATGGTGCGCAGCATCGAATAGTTGGTGCCGCCGCCGACATCGGTGGCGGCGGCGATGCGGAGCGGCTTGTCGCGGCGGCGGAAGCGCTGGTAATCGAACAGGCCGGAGCCGAGGAACAGGTTCGAGGTCGGGCAGAACACCGCCACCGAGCCCGAGTCCGAAAGCGCATCCGCTTCGCGCTCCGATAGATGGATGCAGTGGCCGAACAGGCTCTTTTTCCCCAGCAGCCCATAATGCTCGTAGACGTCGGTGTAGTCGCGCGACCACGGATAGAGCTTCTGCGTGAAAGCGATCTCGGCGTGGTTTTCCGACAGATGGGTCTGCATGTGCAGGTCGGGATGTTCGCGGCAGAGCGCGCCAGCCATTTCCATCTGCTCAGGCGACGAGGTGATGGCGAAGCGCGGCGTGATGGCATAGAGCTGCCGCCCCTTGCCATGCCACTCGGCGATCAGCGCCTTCGTGTCGTCGTAACCGGATTGCGGTGTGTCGAGCACGCCGTCGGGCGCATTGCGGTCCATCATCACCTTGCCGGCGATGTTGAGCATGTTGCGGTCGTGCGATTCGGCGAAGAAGGCTTCGGCCGACGCCTTGTGCACCGAGCAGTAGGCGGCAACCGTCGTGGTGCCGTGACGCACCACCTCGTCCAGGAACAGCCGCGCGATGCGGCGACCATGCTGGGCGTTGGCGAACTTCGTCTCTTCCGGGAAAGTATAGGTGTTGAGCCAATCGAGCAGTTCGGCGCCGTAGGAAGCGATGACCTGCATCTGCGGGAAATGCGCATGGGCATCGATGAAGCCCGGCAGCAGCAGATGCGGCCGGTGGTCGATTCTTTTCGCGGCCTCGCTGGCTTGCTTTTCAACATTGGCATAGGCGCCCGCGGCGACGATCCGGCCATCGCGGATCAGCAGGCCGCCATCCTCCTCGTAACGCCAGGCGGAATGGTCGTCGATGGTTTGCGGCCAGCGCACGAAGGACAGCGTACGGCCGCGCAGAAGTGTCGAGTTCATGCTATTTCCCCGCGCCTTCGAACCAGGCCACCAGCAGTGCCCGTTCCTTGTCGGTGATCTGGCTGACGTTGGCGGGCGGCATGGCGTGGCTGCGGCCGGCCTGCAGATAGATCTCGCGGGCGTGGTTGGCGATGTCGGCGTCGGTGTCGAGCATGACGCCCTTGGGCGCATGATAGATGCCTTCATAGACCGGCTCCGCCGCATGGCACATCGAGCAGCGGCCGAGCACGGTGTCGCGCACCGCCGGAAAATGCGCTGAAGCGACATAGATTTGCGCCGACGCGGATTCCTTGGGTTCGCCGGTCATCACCTTCGGCGCGGTCGAAAGCCAGATGATGATGATGAACAGGACAAGCGCTGCCATCCAGGTCCAGGTCGGGTTGCCCTTGCGGGCATGGACCGAGTTGAAATAGTGCCGGATCAGCACGCCGATGATGAACACCAACGAGGCGATGACCCAGTTGAACTGCGTGCCGAACGCCAGCGGATAGTGGTTCGACAGCATCAGGAACAGCACCGGCAGCGTCAGGTAGTTGTTGTGGAGCGAACGCTGCTTGGCGATCTTGCCGTATTTCGGGTCGGGCTTGCGGCCGGCGATGAGGTCGGCGACGACGATCTTCTGGTTGGGGATGATGACCATGAAGACATTGGCCGACATGATCGTCGCGGTGATGGCGCCCAGATGCAGGAAGGCGGCGCGCCCGGTGAACAGATGGGTCAGCCCCCAGGCGATGAAGACCAGCACGCAATAAAGCACCAGCATCAGCCCGGTGTCGCTTTTTCCCAGCGGCGATCGGCACAGGAGATCATAAACCACCCAGCCGACGCCGATCGTTGCCAGCGACAGCAGGATGCCGACCGGGACGGACATCGGCAGCACGTTCGGATCGATCAGGAACAGATCGGCTCCGGCGTAATAGACGACGCACAGCATGGCGAAGCCGGACAGCCAGGTGGCATAGGATTCCCATTTGAACCAGGTCAGGTGCTCGGGCATCTCGGCCGGCGCCACCAGATATTTCTGGATGTGGTAGAAACCGCCGCCATGCACCTGCCATTCCTCGCCGAAGGCGCCGACAGGCATGCCCGGGCGCTGGCGCAGGCCGAGGTCGAGCGCGACGAAGTAGAAGGACGAGCCGATCCAGGCGATGCCGGTGACGACATGGAGCCAGCGCACGGCAAAGCTCAGCCAGTCCCAGAAAATCGCGAAATCCATCATTGAAGTCGTCCCTGCCGATCAGGTGACTTTACGGGCTGGAGCGCAAACGGAAAGGGGCGAGGTGCGCGATGACTTTCAAAAAAAAATGGAAAATACTAGGGTCGTTGCATGCAGCAGGATGAGAGCCGCCCGAAGGCGGCCTCAGGAAAGCCACGAAACCGCATGGCCTATCTCGACAACATCGCCGTCTTCGTTCGCGTCGTCGAGCTTGGCAATCTGTCGGCGGCCGGGCGTGACATGCGCATTTCGCCGGCGGTCGCCTCCAACCGCATCAAGGAGCTGGAGAAGCATCTTGGCGTGCGGCTGTTCAATCGCACCACACGGCAATTGATGCCGACCGAGCACGGCACGGTTTTTTACGGAGGCGCCAAGCAGGTGCTGGAGGCGATCACCGAGGCGGAAGCGGCCGTCTCCGCACTGTCCGGCCAGCCGCGCGGCACCATCCGCGTGACCGCGCCACTTGGCCTCGGCCGCCGGCTGGTCGCCTCGGGCATTCCCGATTTCCATGACAAATATCCCGATATCGAGGTGCGGCTGAGGCTCTCGGACCACAATGTCGACATCATGAAGGAAGGCATCGACGTCGCGTTCCGGCTCGGCATCATCGAGGATTCCAGCCTCAGGATGCGCGGCATCATGGAATGCGAGCGCGTGCTGGTGGCGGCGCCGAAATATCTGGAGGCGCGCGGCGAGCCAATCGAGCCGCAGGAGTTGATCGGCAAGAAGCACGACTGCCTGATGCTGCGCTATTCCGGCGCGCGCGAATATGTGTGGACGCTGCAGACCCCCACAGGCCCGCAGAAATTCGAAGTGCACGGGCCATATGACACCGACGATGGCGACGTGCTAACCGGCTGGGCACTGTCGGGGCGCGGCATCATCAACAAGCCGCGCTTCGAGGTCGAGCCGTTCATCCGCGACCAGCGGCTGAAAGTGATCCTGAGCAGTACGCCGCCAACGCCGGTGCAGTTCGCCGCCGTCTATCCGCACAAGAAGCTGCAGGATCCAAAAGTGCGGCTGCTGCTCGACTTCATGGCCGAGCGCTGCCAGCGGCTGATCAACGATCTGCTTGCTGGAAAATAGGGACTGGCCGGCAAGTGCGGACCCGTTGGTCTATCCGCCGGGCTTGCCTTGCGCGCTGGCGAACTTAGGTTGGTGCAATGCATCTCGCCATTTCGCTCAACATAGCTGCCACCAACGGACAGCCCGCTCTGGATTTCGGCCAGATCACGAATTTTGTGCGGAAGGCAGAGGCGGCCGGCATTGAGATGGTCGTGATTTCAGACTCCGTGGATGAGCTGTCGAGCAGCCCGTTCGAAGCGACAACGCTACTGGCGGCCCTGGCAACCGTCACCGATAAGATCGGGCTCGTGGCGAGTGCCTCGACGCTCGCGCATCAGCCCTACAATCTAGCAAGGCGTTTTGCTTCGCTCGACATCATCAGCCACGGCCGCATCGGCTGGAACGCGACGATGAGGCAGAACCCGCGCGAAGCAGCGAATCTCAGCCGACCCGAAGGTTTCACTGACGATGATTTTCTGCGTCGCGCCAAGGAATTCATCAATATTGTACGGGTATTGTGGGTCGGCTGGGAACACGATGCGCTGTTGTTCGACAAGGCCGGCGGCCGCTTCCACGACCCTGCGAAGATGCACCCACTGAATCACAACGGGGAATTCTTCTCGGTATACGGGCCACTCAACGTCGCCCGTTCGCCGCAGGATAGGCCGATACTTCTGTTATCGGACCTAGAGGAAGATGATTTCGATTTCGCCAGCCGCCGCGCCGATTTGGTGCTGTTGAACAAGTGTGAGCCGTTGGAGGCCAAAACGGCATGCGACGAGCTCAAACGCAAGGCGCGCGAGGCAGGGCGCGACTCGCTGTCAATAAAGGTGCTGACGTTCGCGGATACGGGGCAAGAACTCGATGGCGGCAGTCTGGAAGCCGTATGCCTCTCATCTGGCTGCGACGGCGTCGTTCTGGCTGTGCAGCCCCATCCCGCCGCCTTGGAAGATTTCACCGGGCGCCTGCTGCCACAACTCGCGCACGACCGACTGACGGAGGCACAATCGGGTAAGACACTGCGCGACCGTCTTGGGTTCGGTCAGGATAATAGGCCATGACGCCGCCCCGCCAGATAAAGCTCGGCGCTTTCCTGTGGGCGACCGGTCACCACATCGCCGCCTGGCGCCACCCCAGGGCACATGTGAGGGCCGGCATAGACATCGACCATTACATCCAGCTGGCGCGCACGGCGGAGATGGCAAAATTCGACATGGTGTTCTGCGAGGACGCCGCCGGCCTGCGTGAAGCCAATGTCGGCATCGCCAGCCAGACCTCGCGCTCGATCGGCTTCGAGCCTATCAGCCTGCTGTCGGCGCTCGCCATCCAGACCAGCCGCATCGGCCTCGTCTCGACAGCTTCGACAAGCTACAACGAGCCCTATGGGCTTGCACGAACCTTCCTGTCGCTCGATCATCTGAGCGGCGGTCGCGCCGGCTGGAACCTGGTGACATCAGCCAGCCCCATCGAGGCCGCCAATTTCGGCTCGACAGGCCTCAAGCCCCATGCCGACCGCTATGAGCGGGCGCGCGAATTCGCCGAGGTGGTAACCGGCCTGTGGCACGGCAAGGCTTCCGGTCACGATGGCCAAAGCTTTTCAGTTCGCGACCCGCTCGACCTGCCGCGTTCGCCGCAGGGCGCCCCGGTCATGGTTCAGGCCGGCGCCTCGGATGTCGGCCGCGACCTTGCCGCACGCACCGCCGACGTGGTGTTCACGGCGGCGCAGACCTTCGAGGAGGCGAAGGCCTTCTACGACGATCTCAAGGGTCGCGTGGCAGCCTATGAGCGCGAGCCCGACGATATCAAGATCATGCCGGGCGTCGCGCCGGTGGTGGCGGAAACCGAGGCGGAAGCCCGCGAAAAATATCAGGAATTGCAGGAGCTGATCCCCGACGATGTCGGCGTTGCGCTGCTGTCCAGCTATCTCAGCATCTCCGACCTGTGGCGCCATCCGATCGATGGGCCGCTGCCGGAACTGCCGGAGAGCGAGGGGATGAAGAGCCGGCAAGCGCTGGTCATCGAACAGTCCCGCCGCGACAATCTTTCCATCCGGCAGCTTGCGCGGCATTTCGCCGGCGCGCGTGGCCATTGGCGCATCGTCGGAACAGCGGCCCAAATCGCCGACGAACTGCAGGCGCGGTTCGAGGGCGGTGCGGCCGACGGCTTCAACGTCATGCCCTCTTATTTCCCCGGCGAACTCGATGCCTTTGCGACGCTTGTCGTGCCGGAGCTGCAGCGGCGCGGCCTGTTCCGCAAGGAATACGAGGGCCGCACACTGCGCGACCATCTGGGTCTGAAAAGACCGGTTTAGCTGCGACGCAAGCTTAGCCCGCCAGCACCTTGTCATGCAGAGCGTTGTGCTCTGCATTTGACGTGACGGTGTGGACGACCAGCGCCGTCATGATCTCGGCGGCGGCCAGCGCCGCAATGACTTGCGGGCGCTTGTCCTTGACGGTGTCGCCGCCGATGGGCGAGACGAGGCGGGCAAATTCGGCTTGGCTGCCGTCCGCCGATTTCAGGAACCAGTTCCTGAATGTCGCTTTCTTGGTCTTCGAACCGATCATGCCGACATAGGCGGTGTCGTCGCGCTTCAGCGCTTCAGCGACGATCAGGAAATCCAGCGCATGGTCATGGGTGAGGATGGCGAAGGCGGTGCCGGCCGGAGCATCGCGCACCATCGCTTCCGGCATTGCTGTCAGCCGGGTCTCGACGGTTTCGGGCATGCCTTCCAGTGCTTCGGCCCGTGTCTCGATGACGACACCATGCACGGGAAGGAGCGCGATCGTCGACGCCAGCGCCTGGCCGACATGGCCGCCGCCGAAGATATAGACATACGGCAGGTGTGCCTCCTCGACTTCCGCAGCCGCGATCAGTTCGGCGGCGAGCGCGGCGTCAACGAGGCGGATCAACACTTCGACGCGCCCGCCGCAGCATTGGCCGATCTCCGGCCCGAGCGGGACGTCGAGGGTGGCGCAGACTTCGTCAACCTTGACGCGGGCTTCTTCACCCTCCCCCTTGTGGGGAGGGTCGGACGACGAAGTCGTCCGGGGTGGGGGCTGTGGGAACGCCGCTCCCCCACCCCGGTCCGCCGACGCCGCTTCGCGGCGTCCGCTCACCGACCCTCCCCACAAGGGGGAGGGTGAAGAACCCAGCATCTGCCGGGCCTTGTCGATGGCCATATATTCGAGCTGGCCGCCGCCGATCGTGCCAAAGATCGCCGATGCCGAGACGAGCATGAAAGCGCCCTTCTCGCGTGGCGTCGAGCCTTTGGTGCCGGCTACTTCGACCAGGGTAACCCGGCCGACGCTGGCGAGAAAGGCTTTCAGACTTTGCACTTTCGAGTTCATGGTTCACGTTCCCGAATGGGAATATATAGGTTTTTCGGCCCGGATTGCACGTTTGCCGGATTCAGGTGCCGGCTTGCGCCTCTTTCTTCAGCCGCTCGATCGTCATCAGAACCCGCTCCGGGGTCGCCGGAGCATCAAGGCGCGGGCAGATCTTGTGATCGGTAATGCTTGCCACCGCATCGGACAGGGCGTGCAGCACGGACATGCCGAGCGGGAACGGCGGCTCGCCGACCGCCTTGGAGCGGTGGATCGTCGGCTCACCGGCTTCCGGCCAATCGGCCAGGGTGACGTTGAAGATTTTCGGCCGGTCGGAGGCGAGCGGGATCTTGTAGGTCGAAGGCGCGTGCGTGCGCAGCCGACCCTTGTCGTCCCACCACAATTCTTCCGTCGTCAGCCAGCCCATGCCCTGGATGAAGCCGCCTTCGATCTGGCCGATGTCGATTGCCCGGTTCAGAGAGTGGCCGCAGTCATGGAGAATATCGGTGCGCTCGACCATGTATTCACCGGTCAGCGTGTCAACCGAGACTTCCGAGCACGAGGCGCCATAGGCGAAGTAGTAGAAGGGGCGACCTTCGCCCTTGTCGCGGTTCCAGTGGATTTTCGGGGTCCTGTAGAAACCCGCCGCCGACAACTGGATGCGAGCCATATAGGCCTGCTTGACGAGGTCGGCGAAAGCGATCTCCTGATTGCCGATGCGCACCCGGTTGGGCAGGAACAGCACCTGATCACGCGGCACTTGATATTTTTCGGCGGCGAAATCGATCAGCCGATCCTTGATCTGGCGGGCGCCGTTCTGCGCCGCCATGCCGTTGAGGTCGGAACCGGACGACGCTGCCGTGGCCGAGGTGTTCGGCACCTTGCCGGTCGTGGTCGCGGTGATCTTCACCTGGTCGAGGTCGATCTGGAATTCTTCCGCCACCACCTGCGCCACCTTGACGTAGAGGCCCTGCCCCATCTCGGTGCCGCCATGGTTCAGATGCACGGAACCGTCGGTGTAGACATGCACCAGCGCACCGGCCTGATTGTAGTGCGTGGCGGTGAACGAGATGCCGAACTTGACCGGCGTCAGCGCCAGGCCGCGCTTGATGAAACGGCTGTTGGCATTGAAGGCCAATATCTCACGCCGGCGCCGCGCATAGCTGGCGCTTTGCTCCAACTCGGCGACAATGCGCTGGATGATGTTGTCCTCGACCGTCTGGTGGTAGGGCGTGATATTGCGATCCGAGGTGCCGTAAAAATTCTTCTTGCGGATTTCGAGCGGATCCTTGCCAACGGCAAAGGCCACCTCATCGATGACGCGTTCGGCGCCGACCATGCCTTGCGGGCCGCCGAAACCACGAAAGGCGGTGTTCGAAACGGTGTTGGTGTAGAGCGGCGCCGACTGGGCGTGCACC
Organism: Mesorhizobium sp. LjRoot246; assembly: GCF_964254115.1. Lineage (NCBI taxonomy): Bacteria > Pseudomonadati > Pseudomonadota > Alphaproteobacteria > Hyphomicrobiales > Phyllobacteriaceae > Mesorhizobium > Mesorhizobium sp. LjRoot246. The sequence continues at coordinate 373,350 of NZ_CAXUSN020000001.1, forward strand.
GCCGGCCAGAAATAGGTGTTGTCGCAGTGGAACAGCGCACGATCCGTCACCGGGCCGGAAAGATCCGACGAGAAACCGCAGCGCGCCGCGAACATGAAATCGACGCCGAGGATGTTGCCGTCATCGTCGAAGCCGACTTCATAGTCGACCAGGAAATCATGACGCTTGCCGGTGGCGATCATGTCGTCATCACGGTCGGGGCGGATCTTCACGGCGCGATGGTGTTTCTTCGCGGCGATCGCGGCCAATGCCGCAAATTGATTGCCCTGCGTTTCCTTGCCGCCGAAACCGCCGCCCATGCGGCGGATTTCCACCGTGATGGCATTGCTCGGCACGCCGAGCGCATGGCTGACCATATGCTGGACTTCGCTCGGATGCTGGGTCGAGGAATAAATGGTGACGTCCTGGTCTTCGCCCGGAATGGCCATGGCGATATGGCCTTCGAGGTAGAAATGCTCCTGGCCGCCGACGCGCATTTTTCCTTTCAGCCGGCGCGGCGCCTGACGGATGGCGGCAGCGGCGTCGCCACGCTTCAGCGTAAGAGGCGGCGTGACGAGCTTGTCCTTCTTCGGGTCAAGCGCGCCGATGTCGGTAACGAAAGGTAATTCCTTGTATTCGACCTTGGCCAATCTTGTGGCGCGGCGCGCCTGCTCGCGGGTCTCGGCAATGACGCAGAAGATCGGCTGGCCGTAGAATTGCACCTTGCCATCAGCCAGCACCGGCTCGTCGTGGCGGCCGGTCGGCGAAATGTCGTTCTCACCCGGCACATCCTTGGCCGTCAGCACGTCGACGACACCGGGCGCTGTACGCACCGCCGAGAGATCCATGCTGGTGATGGTGGCATGGGTGGCACTGGAAAGCCCGAGGCAGCCATGCAGCGTGCCTGATGGTTCCGGCATGTCGTCGATATAGACAGCGGTGCCGCTGACATGCTTGTGGGCGGAATCATGCCGCTGATCGGTGGCGACGCCGCCGGCGATCTTTTCAGCCTTGAAGTTGGGCGCAGCGTGCTTGTTCATCATGCCGCCTCGTGCCTTGAAACCTGAATCGGCTCGCTGGTGCCGCTGGTCTCGGCGAAGAAGCGCAGCAAGAGATTGCGCGCCGCCAGGGCACGATACTCGGCCGAGGCCCGCATGTCGGTGAGCGGGGTGAAATCCTTGGCATATTCGGCCATCGCCGCTTCGACCGTCTGTTCGGTCCACGGCTTGCCGAGCAACGCTTTTTCGACGGAAGACGCCCGCTTCGGCGTCGCCGCCATGCCGCCATAGGCGATGCGCACATCCGCCACCGTGCCATCCCCAGCCAGCGTCAGGAAGAAGGCGCCGAGGGCTGCGGTAATGTCTTCATCGCGGCGCTTGGTGATCTTGTGGACGGCGAATTTTGTGTCCTTGGCGGGAACAGGAACGTGCACGGCCTCGACGAATTCGCCTGGCTGCCGATCCTGTTTGCCGTAGGCGATGAAGAAGGTTTCCAGCGGGATGGTCCGCCGGTTGTTGCCCTTGCGCAGGATGAGGCGTGCACCAAGCGCGATCAAGGGCGGCGGCGTATCGCCGATCGGCGAACCGTTGGCGATGTTGCCGCCGATGGTGCCCATGTTGCGCACCTGTTCGCCGCCGATCCGGTCGAACAACGGCCCTAGCGTCGGGATGCGTTCGGCCAACGTCGAGAACGCCTCGGTGTAGGTGACGCCAGCGCCGATGGTGATGACGCCCTTTTCTTCGGAGATGGTGCAGAGCCCGTCGAGATTGCCGATGAAAATGGCCGGCGAAATATCGCGCATGTGCTTGGTCACCCACAGGCCGACATCGGTCGAGCCGGCGACGATGGTGGCGCTCGGCTCCTTGTTCAGCACGGCGGCGAAATCGTCGACGTTGGCCGGCACGACCAGCCGCGTCTTGGCCGAACCGATCTCGACCCGAGCGCCGTCACGCATGGCTTCCAGCCTCGCGGTGATCGCCTTGCGCTCCGCCGCCAACGGATCCTTCGCCGCTTTGCCGTAGCTGGAGACGGCGCGCGCGGCGCGTATGATCGCCTCGTAGCCGGTGCAACGGCAGAGATTGCCTTGCAGTGCCTTTTCGATGGCCGCGTTAGACGGGTCGGGTGATTTCATCCACAAGCCATAGAGCGACATGACGAAGCCCGGCGTGCAGAAGCCACATTGCGAACCGTGGAAATCGACCATCGCCTGCTGCACCGGGTGCAACTGGCCGGGCGTGCCGCGCAGATGCTCGACGGTCACGACATGGGTGCCGTCCAGCGAGCCGAGGAAGCGGATGCAGGCATTGACGCTTTCATAGACCAGGCCGCCGCCCGCCGAGAGCTTGCCGACCAGCACGGTGCAGGCGCCGCAATCGCCCTCGGCGCAACCTTCCTTGGTGCCGCGCAGCGAACGGTCGAGCCGCAGCCAGTCAAGCAAGGTCGCATCCGGCGCCACCGACGAAAGCACGACGTCCCTGCCATTGAGGATGAAGCGGATCTCGTTGCGGATATTGATCTTGGCCATGCCTCAGCTCCCCCTGTAGGTCGAATAGCCGTAGGGCGAGACCAGCAGCGGTACATGGTAATGCACCGGTTCGGCCATGCCGAAACGGATCGGTATCACGTCGAGAAAGGCGGGCTTCGGCAGGCTCAACCCCTGCTGGCGCAAATAGTCGCCCGCGGCGAAGAGCAGCTCGTATTCGCCGGTGCGGAATTCCGCATCGGCGAGCAGCGGCTTATCGCAACGGCCGTCGGCATTGGTGACAACGGTCTTCAGATGCGTCCGTGCCTTGCCCTCGAGATGATAGAGCGCGATCGACAGTCCCGCCGCCGGCTTGCCGGTCGCCGTGTCGAGGACATGGGTCGTCAGGCGCCCGCCATCGGCTTTCGACGTTTCTGCCATTGACCGCCTCCCATTTCCGCTACGGGCGAATTTGGCCCGGTACGATCAAATATCAACAGTGAATTGTGCGCCAATTAAAGGCGATGCATAAGTCCCGGTCGAGCGGAGTGCGACAAAAACACTTTCAAAAATTTTCGGGGGAATGCGCAGGCAGCCCTTTCGATATTCTGATCATACTTCGGGCCATGCCCAGCGGGAGGGACGATGCGTTACATCAGAGACATGCGGGGCTACGGAGCCAATCCGCCGGACCCGAAATGGCCTGGCGGTGCGCATGTCGCCGTGCAGTTCGTCGTCAATTACGAGGAAGGCGGCGAGAACTGCGTGCTGCATGGCGACAAGGCCTCGGAAGCCTTCCTGTCGGAAATCGTCGGAGCGGCACCCTGGTTGGGCCAGCGCCACTGGAACATGGAATCCATCTACGAATATGGGGCTCGGGCCGGCTTCTGGCGGCTGCTTCGGCTATTCACCGAGGCTGAGGTGCCGATCACCTGCTACGGCGTGGCCACCGCGCTCGCCCGTTCGCCCGACCAGGTCGCGGCAATGCAGGAAGCCGGCTGGGAGATCGCTTCGCACGGGCTGAGATGGATCGACTACCGCGACCACAGCGCCGAGGACGAGCGCCGCGACCTCGAAGCCGCGATCAAATTGCATTACGAGGTGACGGGGACACGTCCCACCGGCTGGTACACGGGCCGCACGTCGGTCAACACGGTGCGGATCGTGGCGGAAGAAGGCGGCTTCGACTACGTGTCGGACACTTATGACGACGAACTGCCCTACTGGTTCGAGCATGAGGGCGGCACACAACTCATCATCCCCTATACGCTCGACGCCAACGACATGCGGTTCGCCACGCCGCAAGGGTTCAATTCGGGCGACCAGTTCTTCGCCTATTTGAAGGACAGTTTCGACACGCTCTATGCCGAGGGCCAGGCGGGGCGGCCGCGCATGATGAACATTGGCCTGCATTGCCGCCTCGTCGGGCGGCCGGGCCGGGTGGCGGCGCTAAAGCGGTTCGTCGACTATGTGAAGTCGCACGACAAGGTCTGGCTGGCGCGGCGCATCGACATCGCCCGGCACTGGCAGGAAAACCATCCTTACAAGCCGGCGGCGCTCAGACCATCCAGGATGGAATTCGAGACCTTCGTCCACAGTTTCGGCGGCGTGTTCGAGCATTCGCCCTGGATCGCCGAACGCGCCTATGAGCTGGAACTGGGTCCGGCACACGATACGGCAGGCGGCCTGCACAATGCGCTCTGCCGCATCTTCCGCTCCGCCGGCGAGACCGAGCGGCTCGGCGTGCTCAACGCCCATCCCGACCTTGCCGGCAAATTGGCCAAGGCCAAGCGGCTGACGGCGGAATCGACCAGGGAACAGGCCTCGGCCGGCCTCGACGCGCTGACCGACAAGGAGCGCGAACTGTTTTCTAAGCTTAACGCCGCCTACGTCACCACCTTCGGCTTCCCGTTCATCATCGCGGTGAAGGGCAAGACCAGGCAAGAAATTCTCGCCGAATTCGAAGCACGCATCGGCAACAGCCGCGGCGTCGAGTTCGAGACTGCCTGCAGACAGGTCGAGCGCATCGCGCTGCTCCGCCTCAAGGACATGCTTCCGCAATAGGTTTGAACCCATGGATACGATCAGGATGCCCGAGCGAACCTATTATGCTCCACATGGCGGCCATTCCGGCCAGAACGAGCTTCTGACCGGCCGCGCCGTCTTCACCGAGGCCTATGCCGTCATCCCCAGGGGGGTGATGCAGGACATCGTCACCAGCGCTCTGCCGTTCTGGGACAAGACGCGCGTCTGGATATTGTCGCGACCGCTGTCCGGTTTTGCCGAGACGTTTTCGCAGTACATTGTCGAGGTTGCACCCGGCGGCGGCAGCGAGCGGCCGGAACCCGATGCCGACGCCGAAGGCGCGCTGTTCGTGGTCGAGGGCGAACTGACGGTTCTGCTTGCCGGCAAGAAGCATGTCTTACGGCCCGGTGGCTTTGCCTTCCTGCCGCCGGCCAGCGGTTGGACGGTTCGCAACGAGCACAGGGCCGACGTGCGCTTCCACTGGATTCGCAAGGCTTATGAGGCGGTCGAAGGTCTCGATGTGCCGGAAGCTTTCTTCACCAACGAACAGGAGATCGCGCCGACGCCGATGCAAGGCACCGAGGGCCGCTGGGCGACGACGCGTTTCGTCGATCCGGCCGATCTGCGCCACGACATGCATATGACCATCGTCACGCTGGAGCCGGGCGCGGTCATTCCCTTCGCCGAGACCCATGTCATGGAGCACGGGCTCTACGTGCTGGAAGGCAAGGCGGTCTATCGCCTCAACCAGGACTGGGTCGAGGTCGAGGCTGGCGACTATATGTGGCTGCGCGCCTTCTGCCCGCAGGCCTGCTATGCAGGCGGCCCGGGCAAATTCCGCTATCTGCTCTACAAGGACGTCAACCGGCACGCCAAGCTCGGCGGCGCCGGCATCGCAAAGCGCGCGCCATGATCCGTATCGTCGCGCGCCCGCTGACCCGCGAGAGCTTCGCCGCTTTCGGCGACGTCATCGACATGGGCGGCGACAACCACTACCCGATCAATGGCGGCAAGGCCGAGCGCTACCACGATCTCGCAACCGCCGAGGCGGCCGGGCCGAACGCCCGCGTGCTGATCTCGATGGTGCGCGGCACGCCTTACGAACTGCCGTTGAAACTGAGCATGGTCGAGCGCCACCCGCTGGGCAGCCAGGCCTTCATCCCGCTGTCGCCGCGCCCCTTCCTGGTCGTCGTCTGTCATGACGGTGAGCAAGGGCCTGATGAGCCGCATGCCTTCATCACCGCCCCCGGACAAGGCATCAACTATTCCCGCAATCTCTGGCATGGCGTGCTGACGCCGCTCGGCGAGCCTCAGGATTTCCTGATCGTCGACCGTGGTGGCGACGGTTCCAACCTCGAGGAATTCCATTTCTCGCACGCCTACGAGATCCATCTCCCTTGATTTTTTGTGCATGTCGTTACCCCAAAACCGGGGCACTTTTGGGCGACATGCAGCAGGAGACCCCGTGATGACCGACATTTCGCTGATCGACCGCCTGCTCGACGTTATCGAGCACGACATCGTGCCGAAGACGGCCGACGGCGTTACCCATGGCAACAAGCTGTTCGGCGCGGCGATCCTGCGCAAGGACGACCGTTCGCTGGTGCTCGCCGAAACCAACAACGAGATGGAAAACCCGCTCTGGCATGGCGAGGTGCACTGCCTGAAGCGTTTCTACGAAATGCCGAAGGCCGAGCGCGTCGAGACGAAAGACGCCATCTTCATCGCCACGCACGAACCCTGCTCGCTGTGTCTGTCGGCGATCACCTGGACCGGCTTCGACAATTTCTATTATCTGTTCAGCCATGAGGATTCGCGCGACAGTTTTGCTATCCCGCACGATCTGAAAATCCTGAAGGAGGTCTTCACCCTCGACCCCGGCGGCTACAATGCGGAGAACGCCTACTGGAAGAGCTTTTCCATTCGCCGGCTGGTGCGAGCTTTGCCCGAGGCCGAGCGGCAACGGCTGGAAACGCGTATTGGCGCGATTTCGGCGCGGTATGATGAATTGTCGAGTGCCTACCAATCCAGCAAGGCCGAGAACGATATACCGCTGAATTGAGGCTGATGCCTAACCTACTTTCGCGTTCTTCAGCACTTCATTTATCTTGGCTTGCCAACCCTTGCCGGTAGCCTTGAATTTTCTGACGACATCCTGATCCAGGCGGATGGACACAACTTGCTTCGGCTTCTCCACGGTCGGCCGGCCACGAGAACGCCTTGTACTCTCGAAAAGTTCTGGAAACACTTCTGCGAAAGGCTTGGCTTGCACCAGCTCTTCGTCGGTCGCTTCCGCATCATCGGGATCAGCGGCAATTTGTCGTTGAATTTCCGCTTCCTCCTCATTGGTAAGCGGTCGAACATGCGATTTAGGATTGCCCATATACTGACCTTTCCTTTCGGCTGGCACGGCGCATCGAGATCACCGAAATCGCTCCGGAACCAAGCGGCTTAAAGATCACGGCGAGAATGATCTCTCCGAATTCGCCAATCGCCTTAAATCGGCCGGCCGGGAGGACGGTTGAAGTCGCAAAAAACTCGATATCGAGTTCGGCAAAGTCCAGACCTCGGCTTTCGAGGTTCGTCACCCGCTTTGGCTCATCCCAAACGATCTTCAGTCGAGACTGTCCTCAATGCATCAGGCCAAAGCGAATAAAAGTAATACATAAATTAATAGGATAGCGCAAGATGGAAAGTCGGACGGTCTTGCCAAGCGTCGTCTCGGCGACATAGGCCGTCGCCCGTTTGACTTCGTGACGTACGCGTTTCATGCGTCACTGACATCCTGGAGAGCTCCCATGAAAACCGTCACTGAATTTCCCCGCAAGGTCGTCGAATTCCCGGACATGGCCATCGTCATGCCGGATGGCTGCCGGCTGTCGGCGCGGGTGTGGATGCCGGAGGATGCCGGTGGCGATCCGGTGCCGGCGATCCTCGAGCACCTGCCCTACCGCAAGCGCGACGGCACCATCTTCCGCGATCAGCTGACGCATCCCTATTTTGCCGGCCACGGCTACGCCTCGATCCGCGTCGACATGCGCGGCAATGGCGATTCCGAAGGGCTGATGGACGACGAATATTCCGAGCAGGAATTGCAGGATGCCTGCGACGTCATCGCCTGGGTGGCATCGCAGCCCTGGTGCAACGGCAATGTCGGCATGATGGGTATCTCCTGGGGCGGCTTCAACTGCCTGCAGGTCGCGGCCAAGCAGCCACCGGCGCTGAAGGCGGTGATCAGCCTGTGTTCGACCGTCGACCGCTATGCCGACGACATCCACTACAAGGGCGGCTGCCTGCTGATCGAGAATTTTGGCTGGGCCTCGACCATGCTGTCCTATTCGTCGCGGCCGCCGGACCCGCTTTTGGCCGGCGACAACAGATGGCGGGACCTGTGGCTGACCCGGCTGGAGAACCAGACCTTCCTGGCGCCGCTGTGGCTGAAGCACCAGCACCGTGACGCCTACTGGAAGCGCGGCTCGATCTGCGAGGATTTTTCCGCCGTCAAAGCCGCCGTGCTGTCGATCGGCGGCTGGCATGACGGCTACCGCAACACCGTCTCGCATCTGGCGACCAACATCGAAGCCCCGGTCAAGGGCATCGTCGGCCCGTGGATCCACAAATACCCGCATTACGCAGGACCGAAACCTGCCATCGGTTTCCTGCAGGAGGCGTTGCGCTGGTGGGACCGCTGGCTGAAGGGCGCCGAGACCGGCGTCGAGACCGACCCGGCCTACCGCGCTTATGTCATGGACAGCGTGCGTCCGGCGCGCTGGCATCCCGAGCGGCCCGGCCGCTGGATTGCCGAGCAGCAATGGCCCTCGCCAGCCATCAAAACGCAAACGGCCGATCTGATCCTGGCAGGTGAAAAGCCTGCCATCGTTGCCTCGCCGCAAAACTGCGGCCTGGCCGGCGGCGAGTATTTTCCCTTCACCTTCGGCCCTGAACTGCCCGGCGATCAGCGCCCCGACGATGCCCTGTCGGTGTGTTTCGACCAACCGGAACTCGGTGAGGCGATCGACATCGTCGGCGCGCCGGAAGTCGAGGTGCGGCTGTCCTCCGATCGCCCGCAGGCCAACCTCGCGATCCGGCTGTGCGACGTGCACCCTGACGGTGCGTCGGAGCTGATCTCCTACGGCGTGCTCAACCTGACGCATCGCAACTCGCACGAATTCCCGGAAGCCCTGGTGCCGGGCGAAACCGTGTCCGCGCGTGTCGTGCTCGATCAATGCGCCTATCGCGTGCCGGCGGGCCACCGCCTGCGCATTGCCGTGTCGAACGCCTATTGGCCGATGATCTGGCCGTCGCCGGACCCGGCCCGGCTGACCTTGTCGACGGCGACGCTCAGCTTGCCGTTGCGGCCGCTGGCGACAGCCGACGAGGTGACGTTCGCCGAGCCGGAAGGGGCCACCCCCTGGGCAACGGAGACGATCCGCGCCACCAATTCCGATCGCCATGTCGATCGTGACGAGAAGACCGGAATCGTCACGCTTTCCATCGTTGATGATTTCGGCGAGGTCCGCGATCTCGCTCATGGCCTGGCCAATGGCAGCATTGCCCGCGAGACCTGGACGATCCATCCCGACGACCCGCTGTCGGCCTCGGGAAAGACGCACTGGACGCAGACCCTGTCGCGAAATGGATGGTCGGTACGCACTGAGACATCTGCCGAAATGCGGTCGGATGCGCAAAACTTCATCGTCAGCGCCCGAATCGAGGCCTATGAGGGCGAAACCCTCGTCTTCGAGCGCAATTTCGAGGAGAAGGTGCCGCGCGCGCTTCTTTGAGCACCGGTTTCGTTGGTCCAATTGCGACGTACGATTTACGCCACGGCATGTCGCATTCGGTCTTGCTTACCGGTTTCCCTTGCGGTCATTATTCTCCTCACGAGAAACAAGAAAAACGACCGCAGAGTCGAACCAACAGAGTGAGGAACTAACATGTCGAACGAACTGGAATTCCTTAGCCGGCGCGTCGCGTCGGGCAAACTGAGCCGTCGTGATTTTCTCGGCCGGGCGGCAGCGCTTGGTGTCACCGCACCCTTCGCCAACTCGCTGCTTTCAAGTGCGGCGCGCGCGGCAGGTCCGATCAAGGGCGGCACGCTGAAAGCCGGCCTCGTCGGCGGTGAATCCACCAACAGCCTCGATCCGGCGCTGATGATGACCCAGGTGCCATTCGCCTTCGGCAAATGCTGGGGCGAAATGATCGTCGAGCTGTCCCCCGAGGGCAAGCTCGAGAACCGCATCGCCGAGGAGATTGGCTCGTCGGACGACGCCAAGGTGTGGACGCTGAAGATCCGTGACGGCGTCGAATTCCACAATGGCAAGACGGTGACCGCCGAAGACGTGGCTGCCACGCTGGAGCGCCATTCGGACGAGAAGTCGAAATCCGGCGCGCTCGGCTACATGAAGGGCATCGAAACCATCAAGGCCAGCGGCAAGGAAGTGGTGCTGACGCTGAAGGAGGCGAATGCCGACCTTCCCTACCTGCTCAGCGACTATCACCTGATCGTGCAGCCCAATGGCGGCAAGGACAAGCCCGATGCCGGCATCTCGGCCGGCCCTTACGTTGTCAAAACCAACGAGCCCGGCGTGCGCCACGGCGCCGAGCGCTTCGCCAATTACTGGCAGGGCGACAAGATGGGCCATGCCGACCAGATCGAGGTCATCGTCATCAACGATGCGACGGCACGCACCGCGGCCCTGCAGGGCGGCCAGGTCAACATGATCAACCGCGTCGAGCCGAAGATCGTCGACCTGATCAAGCGCCTGCCGGGCGTCACCATCCGCAACCACGCTGGTCCCGGCCACTACGTGTTCATCATGCATTGCAACACGGCGCCGTTCGACAACAACGACCTCAGGATGGCACTCAAGCTGGCGATCGACCGCGAGGAGATGCTGAACAAAGTCCTGCGCGGCTACGGTTCGCTCGGCAACGACTTCCCGATCAACTCGTCCTATCCGCTGTTCACCGACATCGAGCAGCGCAAGTACGATCCCGACAAAGCCAAGTTCCACTACAAGAAGTCGGGGCACGACGGCACCGTGCTGCTGCGGACCTCGGACGTCGCCTTCCCGGGCGCTGTCGACGCATCGCAACTCTTCCAGCAGAGTGCGGCCAAGGCCGGCATCAAGATCGAGCTCAAGCGCGAGCCCGGCGACGGCTACTGGAACGAGGTCTGGAACAAGCAGCCCTTCTGCGCCTCCTACTGGGGCGGCCGCTCGACCCAAGACCAGATGTACTCCACCGCCTATCTGTCTACCGCCGACTGGAACGACACGCGTTTCAAGCGCCCGGACTTCGACAAGATGGTGCTGGCGGCGCGCGCCGAGCTCGACGAGGCCAAGCGCAAGCAGATGTACCATGACATGGCTGTCATGGTCCGCGACGAGGGCGGCCTGATCCTGCCGATGTTCAATCAGTTCATCGACGCGACCGGCGCCAAGGTCGATGGTTGGGTCGATGATCCGCATCAGGAATTGATGAACGGTTACGCCCTGGCGAAGTGCTGGCTGCAGGCCTGAGCTTGGCCTTGCGGATATGTCTTCACCCATCTTGAAACTAATTGCCCAGCGCGTTGCGCTGGGCATCGTCCTGTTGTTGGCCGTTTCGGTCCTGATCTTCGCCGGCACGCAGATCCTGCCCGGCGACGTCGCGCAAGCCATCCTCGGACAATCGGCGACGCCGGAGTCGCTCGCCAATCTGCGCGAGCAGCTCGGCCTCAATGATCCTGCCTATGTCAGGTACTTCCACTGGCTTGGCGGCGCGCTGACCGGTGACCTCGGCACGGCCATGTCGAGTGGGCAAGATATCGCAACTTCAATCAAGGGCCGGCTGTGGAACACGCTGTTCCTCGCCTTCTGGGCGGCGATCGTCGCCGTGCCGCTGGCGATCATCCTTGGCCTGATCGCGGTGCGCTATCGCAATGGCTGGGTCGACAAGCTGATCTCCGGACTGGCGCTCGCCTCGACCTCCTTTCCCGAATTCTTCATCGGCTATGTGCTCGTCTATTTCTTTGCCGTGAAGTGGCAGATTTTCCCTGGCATCTCGACCGTCTATGACGGCATGCCGTTCCTTGAGCGCATGCAGGCGATCACGCTGCCGGCGGCGGCACTGACGCTGGTTGTCCTTGCCCACATGATGCGCATGACACGCGCCGCGATCCTCAATGTCATGCAGTCGGCCTATGTCGAGACGGCGGAACTGAAAGGCCTGTCGGCCTTCAACGTCATCCGCAAGCATGCCTTCCCCAATGCCATCGCTCCAATCATCAATGTCGTCATGCTCAACCTTGCCTATCTCATCGTCGGCGTCGTCGTGGTCGAGGTGATTTTCGTCTATCCGGGCATGGGGCAATATCTGGTCGACCACGTCACCAAGCGCGACGTGCCGGTGGTGCAGGCGGTCGGCCTGATCTTCGCCGCCGTCTATATCAGCCTGAACATCATCGCGGACATAGCGGCGATCGTCGCCAATCCGCGCCTCAGACATCCGAAATAGGGGGCGGGCATGCTCGATATCAAACGCATCCCCATCCCCGCGCTGATCGGCATCGTCCTGACGACACTGTTCGTCCTGGCAGCGGTGTTCGCCCCCTGGATCGCGCCACACGGCAATGCCGAGATCGTCAGCGACGTCCCTTGGGATCCGATGTCGTCGGCGCATTGGCTGGGCACCGACAATCTCGGGCGTGACCTGCTTTCGCGCATGATCTACGGCGCCCGTACCACGCTGTTCATCGCCGTGCTGGCGACGGCGCTTTCCTTCTCACTCGGCGCCATCCTCGGTTTTTCGGCGGCGGTGTTCGGCGGCTGGTTCGACACGCTCATGTCGCGCCTTGTCGATCTCCTGATGTCGATCCCGACGCTGATCATGGCTCTCGTCGTGCTCTCGGTGCTACCCTCCAATCTGGTAACTCTGATCCTGGTGATGGGCGTTCTCGACTCGACCCGAGTCTACCGCCTGTCGCGCGCGGTCGCCGTCGACATCAACGTCATGGACTATGTCGAGGCGGCCAAGCTGCGCGGCGAGGGCAGCGGCTGGATCATCTTCCGCGAGATCCTGCCCAACGCGCTGTCACCGCTGGTTTCGGAACTCGGCCTGCGCTTCATCTACGCCGTGCTGTTCCTGTCGACGCTGTCGTTCCTCGGCCTTGGCGTGCAGCCGCCGGACGCCGACTGGGGCGGCATGGTCAAGGAAAACAAGGACGGCATCGTCTTCGGCATCGGGGCCGCACTCATTCCGGCGGCGGCGATTGCAGCGCTGGCGATTTCCGTCAATCTGGTCGCCGACTGGGTGCTCAACCGGACGACAAGCCTCAAGGGAGGACGCGGGTGATGGCCGACAGCAAAGCGAAAGCTGGCCTGCTGCTCGATATCCGCAATCTGCGCATCGAGGCCACTGTCTTCCCGCCCGGCGAACCGCCGAAGAACATCGTGCTTGTGCACGATGTCTCGCTGACGCTCGAGAAGGGCAAGGTGCTCGGCCTGATCGGCGAATCCGGCGCCGGCAAGTCGACCATCGGCCTGTCGTCGATGGGCTATGGCCGCGGCGGCGTACGTATCACCGGCGGCGAGGTCATCCTGAACGGCCGCGACATCCTCAAGGGCGGCAAGGACGGCTTCCGCAAATTGCGCGGCCGCGAGGTCTGCTATGTCGCGCAGTCGGCGGCAGCGGCCTTCAACCCGGCGCACAGGCTGATGGACCAGGTGGTGGAAGCCACGCTGCTGCACGGCACGGCAACGCGGGCCGAGGCCGAAAAGCGTGCGGTAGCGCTGTTTAAAAAACTCAGCCTGCCAAACCCCGAAACCATCGGCGAGCGGTTTCCGCACCAGGTCTCGGGTGGCCAGCTGCAGCGCGTGATGACCGCGATGGCGCTCTGCTCCGAGCCGGACCTGATCGTCTTCGACGAGCCGACAACCGCACTCGACGTGACGACGCAGATCGACGTGCTGGCGGCCATCAAGGACGCCATCCGAGACACGCATGTGGCCGCGCTTTACATCACTCACGACCTTGCGGTCGTCGCCCAGGTCTCCGACGAGATCATGGTGCTGCGCCACGGCCGGCTGGTCGAATGGGGCGGCACAAGGCAGATCATCAAGGAGCCGCGTCAGGAATATACCAACGCGCTGGTGTCGGTGCACGAGATCGAACACCAGGAGCAGAAGCCCGGCACGACGCCGTTCCTGTCGGTGAAGAACGTCACCGCCGCCTATGGCCGCAGCCATATCAAGGTGCTGAAGAACGTCTCTGTCGACATCTATCCGGGCCAGACGCTGGCCGTCGTCGGCGAGTCCGGCTCCGGCAAGTCGACGCTGGCGCGTGCCATCACCGGGCTTTTGCCACCCGAACAGGGAACCGTCACCTTCGACGGGCGTCCGCTGGCCAACCGGTTGGCCGACCGGCCGAAGGAGGATCTGCGCCAGCTGCAGATGATCTATCAGATGGCCGACGTGGCGATGAACCCGCGCCAGACCGTCGCCACCATCATCGGCCGGCCGCTGGAGTTCTATTTCGGCATGCGCGGCCGCGAACGCGACAGACGCGTTACCGAACTGCTCGACAAGATCGAGATGGGCAAGGGTTTTTCCGACCGCTACCCGGCCGAGCTTTCCGGCGGCCAGAAACAGCGCGTCTGCATCGCCCGCTCACTTGCCGCCAAGCCCAAGCTGATCATCTGCGACGAAGTGACCTCGGCACTCGATCCGCTGGTGGCACACGGCATCCTCGAGCTGCTGCTGGAGTTGCAGAAGGAGGAGAACGTCGCCTATCTGTTCATCACCCATGACCTTGCCACGGTGAAGTCGATCGCCGATTCGATCGCGGTGATGTATCGCGGCGAGGTGGTGCGCTACGGCCCCAAGAGCAAGGTGCTGAGCCCGCCCTTCGATGCCTACACCGATCTGCTGCTTTCCTCGGTTCCGGAAATGGAGATCGGCTGGCTGGAAAAGGCGATCAAGGGACGGCGCATGGCCAGCGCGGGGAACTAGCGAGCCGCCGTTCAGGCGCGATTGCCGTCATCCGCTGCAACAAGACCGCATGGAGCCGCCCATGGCGCTCAAATCCAAGCTTTTGCTGATCATCCTCGACGGCGTGCCGTACAGGAACTGGCGCCGGCTGATGGGCAATCTCGAAGGTTGGGTGCAATCGGGCGAGACGCGGGTCTGGAAGATGCGCTCCGTGCTGCCGTCGACCTCGGCCTGCTGCTATGCCTCGATCCACACCGGGGTTTCGCCACAGGTGCACGGCATCCTGTCCAACGAAAACCGGTTCCGCGTCGAGCAGCCCGATATCTTCTCCGAAGTCAGCAAAGCCGGCGGCAAGACGGGTGCCGTGACCCATTCCTACTGGTCGGAGTTCTTCCGCGCCTATCCGTTCGATCTGGTCGAGGACATGGAATTCGACGAGCCAAGCGGGCCGATCACGCATGGCCGCTTCCACACCATGACCGGTTACAATGCCCGCAACCAGATGACGCCGAGCGACGTCGACCTGTTCGCGACACTGACCATGCTGACCAAACGCCACGGCATCGACTACGGCATTCTGCACACTTGCACGCTGGATTCGATGGGCCACCGCTTCGGTCACGACTGCCACGAGATGGACCACGCCGTCTATGCGATGGACGGCATGCTGGCGGCGTTCTTGCCGCGCTGGATCGAAGCCGGCTATGAGGTCATGGTCACCGCCGATCATGGCCAGACCGATCGTGGCCATCATGGCGGCCACGACGACGAGATGCAGGATTTCGCGCTGTATTATTTCGGGTCCGGCAAGGGTCCGCAGCCCGACACGCTGCTCGATCAGCTGCAGCTGGCGCCGACGGTGCTGAGCCGGCTGGGTGTGGCTATTCCGGAGACGATGAAGGCGAAGCCGTTCTTGGGGTGAGTGGGGGCACGGAGTCCTTCCCTTCCCCCCTTGTGGGAAGGTGGCCTCGCGAAGCGAGGTCGGATGAGGGTGTTCCAACTTGGCAAGGACGGCACTCCATCCAACACCCCTCAACCGTCTCGGCGCTGCGCGCCGATCCACCTTCTCCCACAAGGGGAGAAGGGAAAAAGGCCCGGCTCTGGCAACCTTTCCTTACTTCGGTTAGCCTCCCAAAATTCCTTGGCGGAGGATGAACCTTTTTGGGCCGATCAGCGACAGAGCAGACAGGAGCCAGGCGGCTCGACCGGCCATGACGGCAGCGACCGAGACCGATCGCGCGCTTGTCGACCGGGTCGCTAAGGGCGACCGTGCCGCCGTGCGGCTCCTGTTCATGCGTCACCACGCGCGGGTCTACCGCTTCGTGGCGCGCCAGACGGGATCGGAAATGATGGCTGACGATATCGCCAACGAAGTCTTCCTCGAGCTGTGGCGCCAGGCGCCAGGCTTCGAAGGACGGTCCGAAGTCTCGACATGGCTGCTCGGCATCGCCCGTTTCAAGGCGCTGTCCTTGCTGCGCAAGAAGAAGGAAGACTGGATCGACGACGAGGCCGCCGCCGCGGTGCCAGACGGCGCCGATACGCCGGAAGTCGTCACCATGAAGGAAGACAAGGCTGCCGCCTTGCGACGCTTCGTCGACGCCTTGCCGGAAGAGCATCGCGTGGTGATCGATCTTGCCTATTATCACGGACAATCGGTGAGCGAGATCGGCGAGGTGCTCGGCATTCCGGTCGCGACCGTCAAGACTCGGATGTTCTACGCCCGCAAGAAACTCGGCGAAGCCCTCAAGGCCGCCGGTTACGACAGGGGGTGGCCATGAGCGCCGCTGAAAAGATGTCGCGCCGCGACGAAATGGAAACGCTGCTGCCGTTCTATCTGAACGGCTCGCTGGAAGGTTCTGACCTGGAAGCCGTCGAGGAATGGCTGGCTAGCGACCCCTCGGCACTTGCCGCCCTTGGCGAAGCGGAAGCCGAATTTTCCGGCACCGCGGCCGCCAACGAAGCGATCCGCCCGCCGGCCGATGCGCTCAGCCGCTTCGCCAGGGCACTCGACGCCGAGGCCGGGCCTGCTCGCAAGCCGGCAGGATCTTCCTGGCTGGCACAGGCCTGGGGCCACTTCATGGCGGTGCCGGTCGGTGTCGCCTGGGCGGCGGCCGCGGTTCTGCTGGCCCTGGTCATGGTGCAGTCGTTTGTCGAGCCCGGCGGCAAGGGCAGTGATTTCGAGATTGCCGGCGCGCAAGACGATCTGGCGAAAATGCCGTTCGCCTTGGTGAAGTTCAAGCCGGATGCAAGGATGTCGGATATTTCCGCCTTCCTCGGCAGCAACGGGCTGAAGATCGTCGGTGGACCGACCGCCGACGGCGTGTTCCGGCTTGGCATTCCGGCTGCCGATGCAGCCGACTATACAAAGCAGATCGGCCTTATTGCCGCCCAGCCGTTCACGGAGACTGTGATCGAGGGAAGGAAACCGGCTGATGGCGGCTGAGGCGGTCATTCGATTTGCGGCAATGCTTGCGGCGGCGATGACAATCGCCGCCGTGCCTGCGTCGGCGCAGACCAACAACCCCGATCCCGATCCGCCGAAAGTCGACTGCCGCGATGGGGCCAATGCGGCGGGAGCCGACTGCGCCAGGGATGGCAGTGACACAAAGAGCGGATCGGATGCGGCGCAGTCAGGCGCGGTGTTCCTGCCGGCCCTGATCGTCGACCTGTTCCCCAACCCGGCGGCGCTTCCGGCACCTGTGCCGCCGCCACGGCCGGGTCCTGCAACGCCTCCCCCCGACAATCAGGCAGGACCTCCGCCCGGTGGCCCGATCATCTCGCCGACCGATCTCATCGCGGTTCAGCCACCGCGCGCGGTGATCGGCGATTTCGTGCCCGACGAGGTGCTGGTGACTGTCGACGGCGATGCCAGCGCGGTGCAGCAGATCGCCGCTTCCTTTGGACTTCAGGTGCGCTCGCAGCGCCAGTCGCTGCTGCTTGGCACCACGCTGGTGCGCTTCGGCATTCCCGACGGCCGCCCGGTCGGCGTCGTGCTGGCGCAACTGGCCGCCGACGGCCGCACCCAGAGGCGCGAGCCGAACCATGTCTATTCGCTGCAGCAGGCCGCCAGCATCGTCAACTATGCCTTCGAGCGCATCGCACTCGATGCCAAACAGGCCAGCGGCCAAAACGTCCGTATTGCGGTGATCGACACCGGCATCGACGACTCCAACCCGGCGCTGTCAGGTGTCATTGCCGGGCAGTTCGACGCCATGCCCGACGTGCCGATCGAAAAGCGCGATCACGGCACGTCGATCGACGGGCTGATCGCCGGTGTTGGCGCGCTGGAGGGCATGGCGCCCGGCGCCAGGATCTACCACGCCCGCGCCTTCGAAGGCGGCAAGTCGACCATGGATGTCATCCTGTCGGCGCTCGACTGGGCGGCGAGCCAAGACGTTCGCATCATCAACATGAGCTTCGTCGGGCCGAAGAACGACCTGCTCGGCGTCGCCTGCGGCAATGCCCGCGCACTCGGCATTGTGCTGGTCGCCGCAGCCGGAAACAACGGACCGAAAGCACCCTATGGTTATCCGGCCGCCTTCGACGGTGTCATCGCGGTGACCGCGACCGATGCCAGGGACGGGCTGATGCCGCAGGCCAATCGCGGCGCCTATGTCTTCATCTCGGCGCCCGGCGTCGAGATGGTGGCGCCGAGCGGGGCCGGCTCGGATGTCGTCACCGGCACCTCTTTCGCCGCTGCGATCGTAAGCGGCGCCATCGCCAATCTCATCCATGCCGCGCCCGACCGCTCCGCTGACGCCATCGAGAAGGCGCTGGCGGCAACGGCCAGGGATCTCGGCCCCAAGGGACGCGACAATGATTTCGGCTACGGCCTGCTGGATATCAAGGCGGCGGCAAAGGATTAGTCTGCGACGGTTCCGGTCGCGGCTTGCGGAGGACGCAGCAGAAAATAGAACGCGACGATGTGCGTGATCATCAGCAGCGGCACGTAGATGATCGGGATCGCGTAGGTGGCGCCCAGTTCGCCAGCACGCTGGGGGAGGCCGACCTGGATGGCATGGTAATAGTCAACGATGAGATCGACCGTCCCGACGAGATTGAAGGCGACGACGAACGCCCAGAAGAGCTGAGGTATCCTCACCGTAAGAAGCGCCAGCATGGCCAGCACCCCCGTCGCGAAGTCGCCATAGGCGGCGAACACGGCAAAGCCGGCAGGCAAATCGGGGCTGACAACACCCGGAACGAGGAAGACCAGCCCGAAGAAGCGGAAGCTGTGCAGGGTCGCAACAGCGCGTTGCGCCGCGACCCGGTCCATCGACCTGAGCCACGGCAGAATGTACGCGCCGAAGCAAAGCAGCCACGCGACATAGCCCATAACGAGATGGATTTGGAACAGGACTTCCGTGGACATCTGGGGCCTCCTCTCGGCAGTTGGCTCACACCGCCTCGAACACCGCTGTCAGGATGCCGAGCCGGCTTTCCATGAGATTTCGTCCCAGGTTGGTCGCAAGCTCGGCGAAGTCCGGTCCCATCACCACGCCGAGATTTGGCGGAGGCGGCGGCCCTGACGCGCGGAGCTGTGCGAACCAGGCCTTGGCGGCCCCCGTGTCGTCTTGCGATGCCAGCATACGAAAGCCGGCCGGTTCGATCGCCTCGCGCGTCGCACCGGCTGTCAGGAGAAAGCTCGTCGCCGGCGTTCTCGCCCAGGGAAGCGGATAGTGCGGCTCGCCTCCAGACAACACGACGTCGAATGTGGCAAACCTGCCGCCTGACTTCAGCACGCGCCGAATCTCGCTGTAGAGCAGCGTCCGGTCGGAGATGTTCATAGCCACATGCTGCAGCAGCGCGATGTCGAAGCGGCCATCATCGAAGGGAAGCGCCAGTGCATTGGCGGTCTGGAACGACAGCTGCCCGCTCTGTCCCGTGCGCTCGGTCAGATAGCGCGCGGCATCCACGAAAGGCTCGCTGAGGTCCACGCCAGTAACCCGGCAGCCATAGGTCGCAGCCAGAAAGCGCGCCGGCCCGCCAACGCCCGAGCCGACGTCCAGTACCGACATGCCGGCAGCGATCCCCGCCAGTTGGGCAAGCTCGGCGGTGGCAGCTAGCCCACGGGTGTGAAACTGGTCAAGAACGCCCAATTGCTGGGGCGTGAGGAGCTGGTCCTCCGGGCCGAGGGCAGCCAACACCGTCTTCAGCCGCTCGGTCAGGCCCGTCGCGCGATAATGGTCGCGTACCCCTTCAAGTTCATCGGTCATCGCAAGATGTCTCCTAGGTTCAGCCCATACCTAAGCCCGCTTCCATAATTCGACTATCCATTGTAATCACAACAACCCATGAAGCAAAACTACACAGTCCGACACGGAGCGCTGGAGGGCGTCGAGGCGTTCCTGGCTGTCGCCAGGCACCGCAACTTCCGCCGCGCCGCAGCGCAACTCGGCGTGACACCGTCCGCCGTGAGCCAGGCGGTGCGCGCGCTGGAAGCACGCATGGGTGCGGCGCTGTTCGTCCGCACAACGCGGAGCGTCGGCTTGACCGAGCCTGGCCAACGGTTCCTCGATCGTGCGCGCCCTGCTTTCGAAGAACTCGTCGCGGCCGGCGAGGCCGTGCGTGACATCGGCCAACGACCGACCGGTCTGCTGCGCCTGTCCGTGCCCCGCGCCGTCGTGCCGTTGATCCTGGAGCCGATGATCGCGTCGTTCTGCCGGGCCTATCCCGAGATCGAACTGGAGATCGCCGCGAGCGACGAGATGGTCGATCTCGCGACCGGCGGCTTCGATGCCGGCATCCGCCTCGGCCAGTTCATCGCGGTCGACATGGTCGCGGTGCGGCTAACCCCGTCGTTCTCGTTTGTGGTCGTCGGCAGCCCCGACTATCTCAAACGCCACGGCCGCCCCGAACGCGTCGACGATTTGCGCCACCACGCCTGCTTGCGCTTGCGCCGTTCGAACGGCGCCATTGCGCCCTGGCCTTTCGTCGACGGCAACGAGACGATCGAGGCGATGGTCTCAGGCCCGCTGATCGCGCACGACTATCCGACATTGCTCGGGGCCGCGATGCGGGGCGTTGGGCTGGCGCAGACGCCTCGACCAGTCGCTGAAGGTCCGATAGCCGAAGGTAAACTCGAGCCGGTGCTGGACGGCGTCGCCGCCACGACGCCGGGCGTCTTCCTCTATCATCCCGGCAAGCGCCAAATCCTGCCGAAGCTGCGCGCCTTCATCGACCACCTCAAATCCGCGGCGTGAGATACCGGAATCCGAACCCTCCCTTGCAGTGGTCTCCCCACTGCTGGCGGCGGGCGAGATTTTGATCGTGGCGTGAGCCGACAGAGCTGCTATCTTGCCTCGTACCTTGGGGGAAACTATGCGGACGCCATTTTTTTGGCGACATGCATTAGCATCGGGGACTGCGGCAAATGACGAGTGACGCCAATGTCCTTGATGCGGTGGTCGTCGGGGCCGGCTGGGCCGGCCTGGGCGTCAGCCATTCGCTGGCACGGCGAGGCCTAAGCCACAGGATACTGGAGAGAGGCCGCATTGGAGAGACCTGGCGCACACAGCGGTGGGACTCTTTCCGGATGAATACCCCCAACGTGCAGACCGTAATGCCAGGCGACTGCTATGACGGTTCAGATCCGTCCGGTACCCTGACGCGCAATGAATTCGTCGCACTCCTTGAGGATTTCGCCAAGCGGAACGGCCTTCCTGTCGAACCGGACACCGCGGTGACCGAACTGGCCAGTGGACACAAGAATGGCGAATATAGGCTAACCACCTCACGCGGCACAGTTTTGGCGCGGAACGTGGTGATCGCAAGCGGCGACTTGAATCGTCCGGTGCGCCCAATTTGGGCCGGTTCGTTGCCGCCCGGCCTCTGCCAGATCGATGCTTCTGATTACCGCAGCGCCGCCGATCTCCCTGGTGGAGCGGTGCTGGTTGTCGGAGGTGGCCAGTCGGGCGGCCAGATCGCGGAGGACTTGGCAGAAGCAGGCCGAACGGTCTTCCTTGCAACAAGCCGGGTTGGACGACTCTCTCGGAGCTACCGAGGTCGCCACATTATGATGTGGCTGGTCGAGAGCGGGTTTCTCGACGTGCGTCGAGAGGAGATCATCCGTGTTGCGGAACGCATTCCGGCTCGGGGTCTGCTTGGGGCAGAACACACCATTAGCCTCCAAGCGCTCAGCGCCCGAGGTATCGTGCTGCTTGGCCGGTTCGCAGGCGTCGAGGAAGGCGGCCGTCTCTCGTTCGCCGACGATCTCGAAGCCCATGTTCGTTTTGCGGATGAAGCCTCCGCCAACGTCAAACGTTACATCGATGAGTATATCAGCCACTCCGGAATCGATGCCCCCGTTTCGGAACCCGATCCGGCGGAGACCGTCGCGGCACATCTGCCGAACCCGACCATTCGCTCTCTTGATGTTGCTGTGTCCGGCATCACGACCGTGGTGTGGTGTACTGGTTTCCGGGGCGATTTCAGTTGGGTGAATCTCCCGGGGGTAATCGACTCGCAGGGACGGCCTGTTCACGAGGATGGCGTGGCCGCGCAGCCAGGCATCTACTTCGCCGGCTTAGATTTCGCCTCCACGCGCAAATCGGGCATAATATTAGCGATTGCCGAGGAGGCGCACCGCCTTGTCGAACACATCGTGGGGCGCCCGCCTCACAAGGGTCCGTTGCTTAAACTAAAGCGCCGGGCCTAGCCGAACGGCGCTTCCATCGTAGAAGCGCGACAGCCGAAAGCGGCTGAGATCATGCCCAGTCTCGTTCCCTTGAATGAGGTCGGAAACGACGCGACCGATACCGGGTCCGATACCGAACCCGTGGCCACTCATTCCCGTCGCGACGAAAAGACCGCCGACTGCCCGCACCTGATCCACGACGGGGACGACGTCGGGCATGGCGTCGATCATGCCGCCCCAGCCGGCTTTCAAGCGAACTTTCTCGAACTGTGGAAAAAGGCGTCCGAAATTGCGTTCTATCGAACGGAGACCGGAGGGTTCAGCAGCGGGGTTGAGCACCCGCATTCTTTCGAAAGGGCTCGGCGAATCCGGCGTCCAATCGCGCGGAGTCGACCAGCTATCAGGGTAACCCGATGGAGCGAACGGAAAGTAGCGGGTTCCAAACGGATTGGCCTTGAGAGCGGGAAGATACTTGGTGGCGTGCCGGAATGCGTCAGGCCCCAGGTAGAGCAAATTGCTGCCTCCCGGAGCGAGCGTGTATCCGCCATCCTGTCGGCGCCTGAAAGCGATGTGTTCGTCCGCTGCCGCACCTGCATAGACTTCAGGCATGGGCTCTGTTGCGGCTGTGGTTACCCTGACGCTGAGTTGGGGGATGGACACGCCGTGTCTTCTCAGGAACAGGGAGGACCAGGCGCCGCCCGCCACCAGCACGCTGGATGTCTCGATGTATCCGGCCTCGGTCCACACTCCCCTGATCCCGCCAGCGGAGATTTCGAGGGTTCGCGCTGCGCAATTCTCTACGATTTTGACGCCTTTTCGGACGGCAAGCCGAGCAAGCGCAGGCACCGCCAACCAGGGCTCGGCGCGCATGTCGGAAGGCGTCGTCATGGCGCCCTTGAACTTGCGCGACATGCCTTTGATGAGTTTGCCAGTTTCATCCGCGTCAAGGAGCCGAGTGTCGAGCGCATGGATCGCGGCGATCTTCATGAACTCTTCGAAGCCGGCCATGTCCTTGTCGGAGTTCGCCAGGTAGGTCACACCTGTCTGGTTCAGCCCGATATCTTCGCCGCATTCCTCAGCCAGTTGCCGCCACAGGCGACAAGCCTCGATGACAATCGGCAGCTCATCGGCGTCTCGTCCTTGCTTTCGAATCCAACCCCAATTTCGGGAGGACTGTTCGGCCGCAACACGTCCTTTTTCCAGCAGCGTCACCGGAATGTTCCGCTTTGCAAGGAAAAGAGCTGTGGTTACGCCAATGATACCACCACCGACAATCACCACCTCCGAAGTCTTCGGCGGCGGGCCAGGATGTTGGATTGGATCCATTTCGGAGAACGGGAATGTGGGCAAGTGGGCATCCAGGAGGACTGGTTGAAGGTGATTGGTTGCCACCCTCTAGAGGCCAAATCAAGAGCGGCCTTCGGAGCGATTGGCTTTGAGCTTAGCCGGCGCGCCGGCGACCGATCCCCTGACGACCAGGTCAACCGGCCAGACCTCGCCGCGGGCGCCCTCCTCCAGGCCGGAAATCCGTGCCGCCAGCCGCTCGGCGACGCGGGCGCCGGCGAGGCGGATGGATGAGCGCGTCGTCGACAGCGGCACCGAAAAATTCTCCGGCCTCAGCCAGGGGAAGACATCGTCATGGGCGATCAGCGACACGTCGCCGGGAATGCTCAAGCCGAGGTCGCGCACCGCGCGCACGACGCCAAGCGCCATGATCAGGCTGGAACAGGCGATCGCCGTCGGTGCATCGCCCTCTTCCAGCAAACGCCTGGTGGCGCGATAGCCGTTCTCCTCGGTCATGACGACCGAACAGACATGCCGCTCGCCCAATGTCAGCCCGCTCGCGGCGAGTGCCCTGCGCACGCCGCGTTCGCGATGGATGGCAAAGGTCTCGCGGTCGTCACCGTTGATCAGCGCCAGCCGCCGATGGCCGAGCTGGATCAGCAGCCTGGCCGCCTCACGGAAGGCGCCCTCATTGTCGATGTCGGTGAAGGCATAGTCGAAATCGAAACCTTCGCTGCGGCCGTGGACGATGAAGGGAATGCCAAGCGAGTTGACCAGCGCCACGCGCCGGTCGGCGGGCCTCGGCGAGGAGATATAGACGGCATCTACCTGCCGGTTGGCGACGATGCGCCGGTAGGTCGTCTCCTGGTCGTCGGCGTCGGCCGGCGACAGCACGAGGTCGAGTTCGTGCGAGCGGGCATAGTCGCCGAGGCCGGACAGGAATTCGACGAAATGCGGATCGATGTCGACCGACGCACCGGTCGGCAAGACATAGCCGATCATGCCGGTCTTGCCGGTCGCCAGCCGGCGCGCGCTGGGGTTGGGGCGATAGCCGTGACGCTTGGCGGCGTCCATGACACGCCTGCGCGTTTCCTCGTTGACCTCGGGATAGCCGTTCAGCGCGCGGCTTACCGTGGTCTGCGAAAGTGCCAGCATATGGGCGAGCTGCTTGAGGTTCACGAAGTCTCCATTTCCCTCAAAGCGCTTTTAAATTGAATCGACCCAAGTCCCGCAGGCCGGTCCATTCGATGACGAACCATAAGCGCGGTTGAGGCGTGTTTGAAACAGAAATTGCTGCTGCACCGCCATAAAAGCATGTTGCAACGCACTTTCGAGCTCGTATATGCCCAGTATTAAATCGATTAACCCACCGACCTCTTGACTTCCAGGCGATTCAATGGCGTGATCGAAAAAGCCAAAGCGCTTTGGAAGACTCTTCGAAAGGTTGCGGTTCCTTTCTGACTGAGTCACAGTCCTGCGGCGTCGGCGGGCGGAATGGAGGTTCCGTCCGGTGTGTGTGACCCACTGGGAGGAATACCGATGAAGAAAATGCTTTTGCTGGGTGCCGCGTTTGTCACGCTCGCCCTGAACGCGCCCGCGCATGCCGAACTGAAGTTCAAGCCGGGTGAGGACAAGCGCTTCAACTGGGCGAACTACGAAGAGCTCAAGAAAGTCGACCTCAAGGGTGAGACGCTGTCGATCTTCGGACCGTGGCGCGGCGAGGACGAGGGCCTGGTGCGCGGCGTTCTCGACTATTTCTCGGAAGCCACCGGCGTCGAGATCAAATACTCCTCCTCGGAGAATTACGAACAGCAGATCGTCATCGACACGCAGGCCGGCAGCCCGCCGAACATCGCCGTGCTGCCGCAGCCGGGCCTGATCCAAGACCTGGCATCGAAGGGCCTTTTGACGCCGCTCGGCGACGACACCGCCAAATGGGTCAAGGACAATTACGGCGCCGGCCAGTCATGGGTCGATCTCGGCACCTTCAAGGACAAGGACGGCAAGCCGGGCTTCTTCGCCTTTCCCTACAAGGCCGACGTGAAATCGCTGGTCTGGTACTCGCCGGATAATTTCGAGGAAGCCGGCTACAAGGTGCCGAAGACGCAGGAAGAACTCGCCGATCTCGAAAAGAAGATCATCGCCGATGGCGGCAAGCCTTGGTGCATCGGCCTCGGCTCCGGCGGCGCGACCGGCTGGCCTGCGACCGACTGGGTCGAAGACCTGATGCTGCGCACCCAGTCTCCGGAAACCTACGACAAGTGGGTGAAGAACGAGATCCCGTTCAACGATCCGGCGGTGGTCAACGCCATCGACATCTTCGGCAAGATCGCGACCGACGACAAGATGGTCGACGGCGGCGCCAAGGCGGTTGCGGCGACCGATTTCCGCGACAGTCCGAAGGGCCTCTTCGCGGTGCCGCCGAAATGCTACCTGCACCATCAGGCATCGTTCATCCCGACCTTCTTTCCGGAAGGCACCAAGGTCGGCCAGGACGCGGACTTCTTCTACTTCCCGCCCTATGCCTCCAAGCCTGAACTGGGCACGCCCGTGCTCGGCGCCGGCACGCTGGCGATGATCACGAAAGACAGCAAGAGCGCCCGCGCCTTTATCGAATTCCTGAAGATGCCGCTCGCACATGAGATCTGGATGGCCGAGGGCGGTTTCGTGACGCCGCTGAAGTCGGTCAACAAGGACGCCTACGCCAGCGACGCGCTGAAGAAGCAGGGCGAAATCCTCGCCAACGCCTCGACCTTCCGCTTCGACGGTTCCGACCTGATGCCGGGCAAAATCGGTGCCGGCGCCTTCTGGACCGGCATGATCGACCTGGTCGGCGGCAAGTCCGCGCAGGATGTCGCCACCGACATCCAGAAGAGCTGGGATGCCATCAAGTAGGCGACCGACAGGTAAGTAAGCAGCCGATCGTCCGGCTGGAGGTTTGGACTATCCGATCCCAAGTAGATCCGGGCTCTGGAGGCCCGGATCGGACAGGCGGCTCGTGCCGCGGCGATTATCATGAGCACACAGAATCCGGCATGAAGCGCGATCAGCAAATGGGAAACCCTGTTTTGCCTGGCCATCGCGCTCTGAACAACTGAATCGGCGCATCTCACCGCCCGAGCCGTTCGGCTTTGGCTGATGATGCGCAGGGGAGAGGGACCCATGGCGGCTCAGATTTTCTCGGCCATATTCGTCATCATCGTCGGCGTCGGCGGCTGTGTCGCCTATTTCTGGGGCGCAAACAGACTGGTCGACCTGATATTCCCGTCGCGCGGCGTCGCCGGGGCCGCGGCCATCGACAATCTGCGCCGGCAAGGGCTGGTCCGTCCCTGGCTGTTCGTCGGTCCGGCGATGATCATCCTGACCATCTATCTGATCTATCCGGTGATCGAGACGCTGCGGCTGTCGTTCCTCGATCGCGGCGGCATCAATTTCGTCGGCCTGGCCAACTATCAATGGGCCTTTGGCGATCGCGAATTCCGCAACTCGATCCTCAACAACATCGTCTGGCTGGCAGTGGTGCCGGCCGCCTGCACCTTCCTCGGGCTGATCATCGCCGTGCTCACCGACAAGATCTGGTGGGGCACGATCGCCAAGAGCCTGATCTTCCTGCCATTGGCGATCTCCTTCGTCGGCGCCAGCGTCATCTGGAAATTCATCTACGAATATCGTGGCGAGGGCCAGACGCAGATCGGCATCCTCAATGCAATCATCCAGCATTTCGGCGGCCAGCCTCAGGTTTGGATATCGCTGCCGTTCTGGAACAATTTCTTCCTGATGGTCATCCTGATCTGGATCCAGACCGGTTTCGCCATGGTCATTCTGTCTTCCGCCTTGCGCGGCATTCCGGAAGAGACGCTGGAAGCCGCCGTCATCGACGGCGCCAATCCGTTCCAGATCTTCTGGAAGATCATGGTGCCGCAGATCTGGGGCACCATCGCTGTCGTCTGGACCACGATCACCATCCTGGTGCTCAAAGTGTTCGACATCGTGCTGACCATGACCAACGGCCAGTGGAACAGCCAGGTGCTGGCCAATCTGATGTTCGACTGGATGTTCCGCGGCGGCGGCGATTTCGGCCGCGGCGCCACCATAGCCATCATCATCATGATCGCCGTCATTCCGATCATGGTCTGGAACATCCGCCAGGCGAACAAAGAGACGGGAGGACATTGAGATGGCCGTTGCGACCGGAAATTCCTTCGCCAGCCGCTTTGGTGTCCACATCGCCGTGCTTGTCTTCGTCGCCATCTGGACCATACCGACGCTCGGCATCCTGGTTTCGTCGCTGCGCGACAAGAACCAGATCATCGCCTCGGGCTGGTGGAACTCGTTCGCCAGCTCCACCCAGACGGAAGCCGGCCGGCTGCCGGCCGCCTCGGCGCAGGTCGAAAAGGACGGCAAGTTCGTTCTCGAGGGCAATATCTTCGGCGATGGTGCTGCGCGCGACATCAGCGCCTTCGGCGTCAAATCGGCGGCACCGACGCAATATCCCGCCGGCACCTCGGCCGATCTCGGCGACGGTGTGACGCTGCAGCTCAACGCCGACGGCAGTTTCGTCATGACCTCGCCCAAGGCGTTCGAAGGCGATCGCGGCCAGCGCATCTACTATGCCTCGTCCGCGCCGCCGAAATTCACCACCGACAATTACAGAACCGTGCTGTTTTCCGAGGGCATCGGCCGGTCGTTCATGAATTCGCTGACCGTCACCATTCCAGCGACCGTTATCCCGATCCTGATTGCCGCTTTTGCCGCCTATGCACTGGCCTGGATGCGGTTTCCCGGCCGGGCGCTGCTGATCGCGGTCATCATCGGCCTGCTGGTGGTGCCGCTGCAGATGTCGCTGATACCGCTTCTGAAGCTCTACAACGGTGTCGGCGCTTTCTTCGGCATGCCGTCGAAGACCTATCTCGGCATCTGGCTGGCGCATACCGGCTTCGGCCTGCCCTTCGCCATCTACCTGCTGCGCAGCTACATCGCCGGTCTGCCACGCGAAATCATGGAATCGGCGCGCATCGACGGCGCCAGCGATTTCGAGATCTTCGTCAAGATCGTCTTGCCGTTGTCGTTCCCGGTGCTGGCCTCGTTTGCCATCTTCCAATTCCTGTGGGTATGGAACGATCTGCTGGTGGCGATGGTTTTCCTCGGTACAGAGGCAGACCAGATCGTGCTGACCGCCAAGCTCAATGCGTTGCTGGGCTCACGCGGTGGCGACTGGGAGATCCTGACGACATCGGCTTTCGTGACCATCATCGTGCCGCTGATCGTCTTCTTCTCGCTGCAGCGCTATTTTGTCCGCGGGCTGCTTGCCGGCTCGGTGAAAGGAGGCTGAGACGATGCAATCCGCTTTGAAGGCCAGTTCGAATCCTGACCTCGCCATCGATCGCGACTGGTGGCGAGGTGCAGTGATCTACCAGATCTATCCGCGCAGCTATCAGGACTCGAACGGCGACGGTATCGGCGACCTCAAGGGCATCATCGGGCGGCTGCCCTACATCGCGGCACTCGGTGCGGACGCCATCTGGATTTCGCCGTTCTTCAAGTCGCCGATGAAGGATTTCGGCTATGACGTCACCGATTACTGCGACGTCGATCCGATGTTCGGCACGCTGGCCGACTTCGACGCACTGACCGCCGAGGCGCACAGGCTGGGCTTGAAGGTGATGATCGACGAGGTGCTGTCGCACACCGCCGACAACCACCCATGGTTCAAGGAAAGCCGGTCGACCCGCACCAACCCGAAAGCCGACTGGTATGTCTGGGCGGACGCCAGGCCGGACGGCACGCCGCCCAACAACTGGCTGTCGATCTTCGGTGGCTCGGCCTGGCAGTGGGACACCAGCCGCCAGCAATATTACATGCACAATTTCTTGGCCGAGCAGCCCGATCTCAACTTCCACAACCGCCAAGTCCAGGATGCACTGCTCGACGTCACCCGCTTCTGGCTGGAGCGCGGCGTCGATGGGTTCCGGCTCGACACGATCAATTTCTACTTCCACAGCCAGGGCCTGGAAAACAACCCACCGCTGCCACCGGAAGAGCGCAACGATCAGACCGCACCGGCGGTCAACCCCTACAACTACCAGGACCATCTCTACGACAAGAGCCGCCCCGAGAACCTCGGTTTCCTCGAACGCTTCCGCGCCCTGCTCGATGAGTATCCAGCGACCGCCGCGGTCGGCGAGGTCGGCGATTCGCAGCGCGGGTTGGACGTGGTGGCGGCCTACACCACCGGCGGCAAGCGCGTGCACATGTGCTATTCCTTCGATTTCCTGGCACCGGAAAAGATCAGCGCAGCCAAGGTCCGCTCGGTGCTGGAAGCCTTCGGCAAGGTCGCCAGCGACGGCTGGTCGTGCTGGGCCTTTTCCAACCATGACGTGATGCGCCCGGCATCGCGCTGGGCTGCCGGCGAGGCCGACCCGACCGCCTATCTCAAGGTCATCTCCGCGCTGCTGATGTCGTTGCGCGGTTCGGTCTGCATCTACCAGGGCGAAGAGCTTGGATTGGGTGAAGCAGAGCTGCGGTTCGAAGATCTGCAGGACCCCTATGGGATCCGCTTCTGGCCCGAATTCAAGGGTCGCGACGGCTGCCGCACGCCGATGGTGTGGGACGGCAGCGCCGAAAATGGCGGCTTCTCCCGGGCAAAACCCTGGCTGCCGGTGCCGGCCAAGCATCTGTCGCAAGCGGTCAATGTCCAGCAGGGCGACGAGAACTCGCTGCTTGAGCACTACCGGCGCTTTCTCACCTTCCGGCGCGCCCATCCGGCGCTGGCCAAGGGCGATATCACCTTCATCGAAAGTGAGGGCGACACGGTCGCCTTCACGCGCCGTGCAGGCAACGAGCAGGTCGTCTGCGTCTTCAATCTGGGAGCAACGCCAACCGAGGTTGACCTTGGCGGCCGATCGCTGCAACCTTTGCCCGGGCACGGATTTCCGGGGCAGGCCAGCAGCGGTTCCATAAAGCTCGGCGGCTACGGCGCCTGGTTCGGGCGCATCGACTGAATTTCAAATCACTCGAATTCGAATTACTGGGAGGAAACGAATGGCCGATGTCACGCTAAGGCAAGTGAAGAAGTCCTACGGCAATCTGAACATTCTCCACGGCATCGACCTCGATATAAAGTCGGGCGAGTTCATCGTCTTTGTCGGCCCGTCTGGCTGCGGCAAGTCGACCTTGCTGAGGTCGATCGCCGGGCTCGAGGAAATCACCTCCGGCGAGCTCAGGATAGCCGGCGAAGTCGTCAACGACGTGCCGCCGTCGAAGCGCGGCATCGCCATGGTGTTCCAGTCCTATGCGCTCTACCCGCACATGACCGTCTACGACAACATGGCGTTCTCGATGAAGATCGGCAAGGAGAACAAGGCCGAGATCGACCGGCGCGTACGCCAGGCCGCTGAGATCCTGCAGCTGACCAAATATCTCGACCGCCTGCCCAAGGCGATGTCGGGTGGCCAGCGCCAGCGCGTCGCCATCGGCCGCGCCATCGTGCGCAATCCGAAAGTGTTCCTGTTCGACGAACCGCTTTCGAACCTGGACGCCGCACTTCGCGTCGCCACCCGCATCGAGATCGCCAAGCTCAAGGAATCGATGCCCAACACGACCATGATCTACGTCACCCACGACCAAGTCGAGGCGATGACGCTGGCCGATCGCATCGTGGTGCTCAAGGACGGCCATATCGAACAGGTCGGCACGCCGATGGACCTCTACAAGAAGCCCGGCAACCTGTTCGTTGCCCAGTTCATCGGCTCGCCAGCCATGAACATCCTGCCCGCGACAATAGACAAGACCGGCAACCCGACCGTCGTCAGCCATGTCGGCGGCCGCAAGGCAACCGTGCCGATCACGACTCCGGCTTCGGCAAAGGGTACCGCGGTGAGCTTCGGCGTGCGGCCGGAAGACCTGATCATCGCCAGCGGCACTGACTACCTGTTCGAAGGCACGGTCGACTATGTAGAGCAGCTCGGCGAGGTGCAGCTTGTCTATGTCGACATCGGTCGCGCCGACCTGCCGCTGGTGACCAAGCTGCCCGGCAATGTCGAGGTCAAGCGCGGCTCGACATTGCGACTGAGCGCCAATGGCGAAGACCTGCATATCTTCGACACGGATGGGCGGTCGTTTGCCCTTCACGAGGCGGAAGCGAAAGCGGCCTGAGGCAGGACCACGGACGTAAAAAAGAGCGGCGGGCTAGGCCCGCCGCTCTTTTTTTGAAGATCAGCTTCGGCTGTTAGCGGCCGAAGAGGTTGCGGTCGCTGCCCTGAGGGGCTGACTTCTCTACGTCGCCCGACGAATTGAGCAGCTTCTCGACGACGCCACCGCTGTTACGGACCGAGCTCGTCTGCGCACTGTCAACCGAAGTGACTGCAGGCTGATTGGCGCCGTTGGAGCCAAAGTTGTCGCTAGCGGCGAGGGCACTGCCGGTGATGGCCAGAACGGCGGCGGCGGTAATAAGGATCTTGTTCATTTTAGTCTCCTGAATTTTTCTAGGTTTTCGCCAGGGCGGCGGGCAGACCCGCCGTCTGCCGGGAATCGGCTGTTAGTTGTTGCCGAAGAGGTTACGGTCGCTGCCGTGGGCAGGCGTCTGAGCAGACGGTGCCGACTTCTGCGTAGAAGCCGTCTGCGAACTGTCGACCGAGGTGACGGCAGGCTGGTTGGCGCCATTGGAGCCAAAGTTGTCGCTGGCGGCGAAAGCGCTACCCGAGATGGCCAGAACGGCGGCGGTAGCAAGAATAATCTTCTTCATGTCAGTCTCCTGAATTTCTGGACTTTGCCAGGGCGACGGGCGAACCCGCCATCAACTGGGAATCGGCTGTTAGCGGTTGCCGAAGAGGTTGCGGTCGCTGCCCTGGACAGGCGTCTGAGCAGCCGGTTCCGACTTCTTGACTGAAGCGGTGTACGAGTTGTCGACAGCAGTGGCTGCCGGGGCGTTCGAACCGTAGTGGTCGCTACCATCAGCGAAGGCGCTGCCGGAAATGGCCAGAACGGCGGCGGCAGTGAGAATGATCTTTTTCATTTTTGGCACTCCAGTATTTTCTTTTTTTCCGTCCGTCTAGCGGCGTGTCTTGGGAACGAAATCGCGTCGTTCGGACAACCCCGATGTGGGAGGGCAACCTCGCCTTTTCCAATCACGAAGTTGTTCCATGTGGTCTATGAATCCACACCTTGAAATTGCGCCAAGGGCATCTTACAGGGATATTTTTCTCTTTTATATCAATTGATTAGATAAAATTACGACGCGGATCACCAACTGTTTCGGAGGCCCAGCGTTCACACTGTCCTGCACGCACCGTCAACAGAAACGAACCGTTCGGTTCGATTTTAGAACGAGCTAATAGTCACTTTTCGAAACCGTTAACCTTTTTTGACCCCGCCAGGAGCCGGATTCGAGAAGCTCGCAACCGGCAAATGGCCGCTCGCGATATGGGGGACTTCAGCCGCAACAGTCAGTCGGAACGTTTCGCATACCGTGTCGCGCCGCATGGATACGATGTCGTTTTCATGCCGATGACGCGTCCGCGATCGTGATTAGATCATGACATCTCAGGTGCCGCTTCGTGACGACGAGGCGGAGAATTGGGAAGCCGGTCAGAATCCGGCGCTGCCCCCGCAACGGTGGTGGAGTTCAAGTCGCAACGGGAGACCACTGGGCAAGTGCCTGGGAAGGTGTCGCGATGGTCCGCAAGGACAACTCCAGAGCCCGGAAACCAGCCCGAGATTTCTAGACTCGACTGATCGCGGTGGGCGGTCAAGAGGTGGATCGTGCATGTCCGGCGCATAGCCGGCTTGCGTCCAATCCTTCCTCCATCACCACCAGTTCAGTCCTTAGAAACGAGGACAGGACATGGATATCCGCAACGACATGCTGAGGCTCTTGAGCAGCCGCAGGCAAGGCTTTTCGCTAGAGCAGCCCTTCTACACCGACCCGGACTACTTCAAGCTCGACATGGAGCTGATCTGGTATCGCGATTGGCTGTTCATTGGCCATGATTGCGAGCTACCGAAGCCGGGCAGCTACATTACCGTGCAGATCGGCGACTATCCGGTCGTGCTTGTCCGCGACCAGCAAGGCAAGATCAACGCCTTCCACAATTCCTGCCGCCATCGCGGCAGCCGCGTCTGCAACACCGACAAGGGTACAGCGGCAAAGCTCGTCTGCCCCTATCACCAGTGGACCTACGAGCTCGACGGCCGCCTGCTGTTTGCCCGCCAGATGGCCGACGGTTTCGACAAGAGTGAGTTCAGCCTGAAGCCGGTCGCCTACGAGAGCGTCGGCGGCTACATCTTCATCTGCCTCGCCAAGGAGCCGGCGGATTTCGCGCCGATGCGGGCGATGATCGAGCCTTATCTTTTGCCGCACCGGCTGCGCGACGCAAAGATCGCCTTCGAGAGCACGATCATCGAGAAGGGCAATTGGAAGCTGGTCTGGGAAAACAACCGCGAGTGCTACCACTGCGCCGCCAATCATCCCGAGCTGTGCAAGACCTTCCCCGAAGCGCCGACCGTGACCGGCGTCAACGGCGCCGACAGCGACCCCGAGATGGTCGCGCATTGGGCCAAATGCGAGGCATCAGGCCTGCCGAGCAAGTTCCGCATCGATCCGGCCGGACAATACCGCGCCACCCGCGCGCCGCTGCTGCGCGATGCCGTCAGCTACACCATGACCGGCAAACTGGCGGTGAAGAAGAACCTCTCCGACGCTGTCTCCGCCGACCGGATCGGCACCTTGATGCACTATCACTACCCGACGACGTGGAACCACATTCTCATCGATCATGCGGTGACGTTCCGGGTGCTGCCGATCAGCGCCACGGAAACGGCGGTGACGACCAAATGGCTGGTGCACAAGGATGCGGTCGAGGGTGTCGACTATACCGTCGAAGACCTCACCCATGTCTGGACCGAGACCAACGACCAGGACCGCCGCATCGTCGAGGAAAACGCCTTCGGCATCCTGTCGCCCGCCTACGAGCCCGGCCCCTATTCGGAGCTGCATGAGGGCGGCGTGATCCAATTCGTCGAATGGTACGCGTCGTTCATCGGGCCGCGCCTTGCCGAGGGCGGCCGGCCGGCCCTGCGCAGCGTCGCCTAGCGTAAAACAAAGGGGACAGAAGGATGAATGCGATGACGGATCTTGGCCTCTATCGCCATCTCGACCAGATGACGCCCTGGAACGACAGGCTGCAGGTGCTGGAAGTGATCGGCGTCAGCGACGAAGCACCTGACGTGAAGACCTTCACCTTCCGCTCCGACAACCAGACCTGGTTCCGCTACAGACCGGGCCAGTTCGTGACGCTGGAACTGCCGACATCGGACGGGCCGCTGATGCGCACCTATACGCTGTCGTCCTCGCCATCACGGCCGTTCTCGATCGCGGTGACGGTGAAGGCGCAGGCGGGCAGCACCGGCACGCGCTGGATGTTCGACCATCTGACGCCCGGCTCGCACGTCAAGGCCTATGGGCCGACCGGCGACTTTTCGCTGCACAGTCACCCGGCGGCCAAATATCTGTTCATTTCGGCAGGGTCCGGCGTGACGCCGATGATGTCGATGCTGCGCTGGCTGAACGACTGCGCGCCATGGACCGATGTCGGCTTCGTCAACTGCGCGCGCCGTCCGGAAGAGATCATTTTCCGCAAGGAGCTCGAACTGCTCGGCAGCCGAATGCCCGGCCTGTCGCTCGGTTTCATGATCGAGGAACGGTCGAGCCGCGAGGGCTGGTTCGGCCATATGGGCCGCATCGACGCGATCCGGCTGCCATTGCTGGCGCCCGATTTCCGCGAGCGCGAAATCTTCTGCTGCGGCCCCGATCCCTTCATGCGCGCCGTGCGCGGCATGCTAGACGCCGCCGGCTTCGACATGACGAAATACCATCAGGAAAGCTTTGCAGCGCCTGTCGTGGAGGAGATCCCGGCGCCGTTCGCGTCGCCGGTCGAAGGTGACGCAGCCACTGCTGTCGAAGCCGTGACACCGATCCGATTCTCGTTTTCGGATGTCGACGCCGACTGCGTCGCCGGCCAGACCGTGCTGCAGACGGCGCGGGCCTCGGGCGTGCGCATTCCCGCCGCCTGCGAATTCGGCCTGTGCGGCACCTGCAAGGTGAGGAAGGTCGCGGGCGATGTCGAGATGAGTCACAATGGCGGCATCCTCGATCATGAGATCGACGATGGTTTCATCCTAGCCTGCTGTTCCAAGCCGCTGTCGGCGCTCGAAATCGAGGCGTGACCGGCGGGCGGCAGTCATCAGGGGTCTGGGGTGATCAACCTCAAGGATGGGAAATAGGTCCGGTAGCGGCCGGCATCACGGGTCAGGAGCGGAAGCCGGGCGACGGCGGCATGGGCGCCAATGAAGAAGTCGGGCAAGACGCCGGCCCTCGATCCTCCCGATCGGCGGTATTGCGTAAATACCTTTCCAGCAAGGAAAAGGGCGGCTCTTGGCATCGGAGCCATTTCGAGACCGGCCGCATCCAGAAATGCCTCGAGATCCTCGATGCCGACGTAGCGAACGGCAAGTTCGGCATAGACCGCATCATTGATCAACAATGGCCCATCGAGGCTCGCTGCCTCAAGCTGCGCAACCGACCAGTCCGCCCAATTGGGATCGTCCGTGACAAGGTCGAGCAGAACGTTGGTGTCGACGAACGTCACGCTCCGCCACGCGTCAGCGCCATGATCGCTTCGGTCGTGAGCCCCTCGCCGGCATGGCCGCGCAACTTGGCGAAGCGGCTCGCAGGCGGCTTTTTGTCAACACGAGCCAGCACCACGCTGCCATCGGCGGCGCGCCGGAAATCGACCTTGCTGCCCGGGACGATGCCCAGGAGATCGCGGACGGGTTTGGGAATGGTCACTTGTCCCTTTGCCGTAACGGTGGTGGCCATCTTCATTCCCTGGTAATACCATATTTTAACAAGGTATTACTTCATCGGTCGAATTTCAAGGCTTGAAGCATCGAGCTCTCGACCGAACCGTAAAAGCCAAGACGGCCATGCATCCGGAGCGTCCGTTCAAACTCCGTACCGTTCGGTGCGAATGTTTTGCGCTGCAACGCCGGCATCGATCAGCGCCTGGGCGGCGGCGGACACGAAGGCGTTGGAGCCGCAGACGAAGGCGATGCCAGGCGCCTGGGGCAGCCGCGCCATGGCTTGCGCCATCATCGCGACGTCCACCCGCCGCGCATAGTCGGCCGGGCGGCGCGCGGCTTCGCGTGTCAGCGTCAGCACCAGGTCGAAGCCGTCCCTGCGATCGTCGAGGACGATCAGCTCGTCACGAAAGATCACTTCGTCCCAGACGCGGGCTGAAAACACCAGGACGACGGGCACCGTCGAACTGCGCGCGGCGCGATGACGGACCATCGACATCAAGGGCACGACACCCGAACCGCCACCGACCAGAAACAGCGGCCCGCTGCCGTCGTCGGGCCAGACGAAGTGCCCGCCGAGCGGACCGCGCAATTCGATTTCGTCGCCAATTGCCGCGATCTCGTGGAAGAAGGGCGAAACCTCGCCATCGTCAAGCTTCTCGATCGCCAGCTCGATCGCCCCGTTCGTTTCGGGTGCGGAAGCGATGGAATAGGAGCGGCGCGCCTGATAGCCGTCCGGCGCCGTCAGCCTGACATCGACATGCTGCCCGGCGCTATGGACAAAGGGCCGCGACGGCTGGAAAAAGAAGCTGGTGACACGAGGCGTGCGCTTTTCGATGCGGACGATCCTGGCTGTCTGCCAGGGCGATTGCATTGCTGCCGCATCGCTCATGGATCGTCCGTGTAGCGCTGCTCGCGCCATGGATCGCCATAGATGTGGTAGCCGCGCAATTCCCAGAAACCGGGCTCGTCGCGCGTGGTGAATTGCAGGCCGTTCAGCCATTTGGCCGACTTCCAGAAATAGAGGTGCGGCACCAGCAACCTTGCCGGGCCACCATGGTCCGGGGTGATCGGCTTGCCTTCGTAGAGCAGCGCCACCATGGCCTTGCCGGCGGTGAGATCCTTGACCGGCACATTGGTGGTGTAACCGTCGAACGCGTGCGCCAGCGTGAAGCTGGTCGGCGGCTCCAACCCCGCATCGGCAAGGATATCGTCGACCAGCACGCCCTGCCACGGCGTGTCGAACTTGGTCCATGCGGTCACGCAATGGATGTCGCGTGTCATCTTGGTCAATGGCAGCGCGTTGAATTCGGCCCTGTTCCATTTCTTGATCGGGCGTGGCCCATGTTTCAGCGTGAAAGACCAGTCCTCGGTGCGCACGCGTGGCGTCGGACCTGCCGACAGAACCGGAAAACCCTGTTCGAGATATTGACCCGGCGGTATGCGTGCATCGCCATCGGTTGGCGGGCGCCGTCCTGAAGAGAAACCTCGGGTGACCATCGCGGCAATTCCCATGCATCAGGCCATTATCGGCCTGACGCAATGTTCTCGAAGATGTAGCGACGGGCAACTGGATTCTTGATGGGCAGAGGTCGGCAGGGTCCGTCAACGACGAGCCCTGCCGATCCTGCGTTCACGTCAACGCCGCTCAGCCACTGGCAAAAGGTACCGCGACGTAGATTTGCGCGTCGCCACGCTCGACCAGCAAAAGCACCGACTTGCGGCCAGACTTGCCGGCCTGGGCGATTGCCTGGGTGACCTGCCTGGCGTTCTTAACCGGCACCTGATTGACGGCAACGATGATGTCGCCGGCCTGTATTCCGGAAGCCGCGGCCGCCTTGTCTGGATTGACGCTGGCAACCACCGCACCATGCTGTTTGTCGGCGAGGTTCATCTGCTGGCGAATGTCGGGCGTGATATCCATCAAGCCGAGCCCTATCGCTGGAGCACGCCCGGCGCTCGGCGTGCCGGACCCATCGTCCAGCGACGCGGTCTTCACATCGTCGCTGTTCTGGCCGACATCGACGGAAATCTGCATCGGCTTGCCCTTGCGCCAGACATCGACCGTTTCCCTGGCGCCCGGCGCGACATCGGCGACCGCCCGCGACAGGTCCTTGGGATCCTTCACGTCCTGTCCGCCGAAGCTGGTGATGACGTCACCGGTCTCGATGCCGGCCTGGGCCGCCGGCGAACCGTCATTGACCTGTGAAACCAGTGCGCCACCGGAACGGTCGAACCCGATGGCACTTGCCACATCCGGTGTCACTTCTTGGATCTGGACGCCGAGATAGCCGTATTGGATGGAACCGCCCTTCATCAACTTGGCGACCACCTTCTGGGCCTGATCCGACGGGATGGCAAAGCCGACGCCGACGCTACCGCCATTGGGCGAATAGATCGCCGCGTTGATGCCTACGACATTGCCCGCGACATCGACCAGCGGGCCGCCGGAATTGCCGTGGTTGATCGGGGCGTCGATCTGGATGAAGTCGTCGAACGGGCCACTGTGCAAGTCGCGGCCGCGCGCCGAAACGATACCTGCCGTGACGGTGGTGCCGATGCCGAACGGGTTGCCGAAGGCCAATACCTGGTCGCCTGGCATGAGCTTGTCGGAATCACCCCATTTGACGGTTGGCAGAGGTTTGTCCGATTTGACCTTCAGCACGGCGAGATCGTTCTTGGCATCGCGGCCGACCAGCTTGGCGGGCAGTTCGGTGCCGTCGTCGAGCGCAACCTTGATCGAGGTGGCGCCGTCGATGACGTGATTGTTGGTGACGATGATGCCATCCGCGCCGACGATGAAGCCAGAACCCAGCGCCTCGGCGCGCCGCGGTTGCTGTTG
Source organism: Mesorhizobium sp. LjRoot246 (assembly GCF_964254115.1). Lineage (NCBI taxonomy): Bacteria > Pseudomonadati > Pseudomonadota > Alphaproteobacteria > Hyphomicrobiales > Phyllobacteriaceae > Mesorhizobium > Mesorhizobium sp. LjRoot246. Next base: position 412,403 of record NZ_CAXUSN020000001.1, read on the forward strand.
TGGCGGCGTCTTGGGCATCGGTCCGCCCTGGTCACCGAAGAACTGACGAAAATAGTCGTCGAAAGGCGAGCCGCCGTCGAAAGGAGAGGCATCGCTCATCGTTTCAGACTGTGCCTTCATGACGGTGGTGACCGTCACCACAGCCGGCTTGTCGGCGGCCACGATGGGCGCGAACGAACCGTTGGGCGCGGTGATGCCGGCGACAGGTGTCTGGGTTGTCGGAACGGTGTCGCCCGCGCTTTGGGCGAAAGACATGACGAAGGGAGATAAGATCAGCGCAGCGCCCAGCAAGGCCGCGACGCGATGTCTGCGAAGGATATCTGACATGGTCGTTTGTCCGGGCGAGAGTTGATCCGTCGCCGCGGCGGTCCCACGTGAAGAAAACCGACCATCCGGCGTGTCGAAGGTCGCGATTGCCCGTCTCGCCTGGCATGGCAGCCGACCGGATCGACAGCGTTCCATCTAGGGCGGCGATTGGCCCGATTTAGGGTTTTCGGGCGACCTTACGAAGATTTAATCTCCGGACGACGACAGGTCGCAATGTCGCCAGGCGACAGGCCAGGCCGGGCTTTTCTGCCCCGCCGGGCCTTCAGATCCCGGCGGTTCGCCCGAGATAGGCCGCGGCAATCTCGCGCATGCGCGTGCCGTCGAAGCTCGGTCCGTGGCCGCCATGACCGATGCGAACCGGGGCAGGTCGAGCAGCCGCTGCATCGTACTGAAATAGGCGGCCTTGTCAGAATCGGGCAAGTCGTCGATGAGCGTGTCGTCGTAGATGGCGTCGCCGCTGAAGAACAGGCCGTCGGTCTCGTCGAACAACGCGATCGAATCCGGCGAATGCCCGGGCAGATGCAGCACGCGAAACTGCCGGTCGCCGAGATCGATGATGTCGCCCTCGTCCAGGGTTCGCGTCAGCGGTGCCGGCGGTATCTTGTAGTCGGCGGCCTTCCAGCCCGGCGCCGGCGGTCTTGAGACGCCGCCTTCGAGATCGTGGAACATGTAGGCGTAGGTCGCCGTCTCATCCATGCTCTCGAATTGTTCGGCGCTGTGCACTGGCCCGGCTCGCCAGGGGAACTCATGCAGCGAGCCGACATGGTCGAGATGGATGTGGGTGGCAACGACCAGCAGCGGCTTGCCCACCGTCGTCTCGATCTGCGGCGCCAGCGGACAGATGCCCATGCCTGTGTCGACTAGAAGGTCGGCATCGCGGCCGCGCAGGTGCCAGATGTTGGCGCGCAGATAGTCATGCACGAACGGTTCGGTCAGCATCGTCGTCTTGTCGTCGACGATGCTTTTGCTGAACCAGTGCGAGCCCGACATCAGATGTTAGCCCGGCTTCAGACGAAAGGCTTTCCGACCTTGTATTTTTCCGGCACCAGCCGCTTGAGATAGGCCATGCCGGCATCGGACAACTGGTTTACGCCCGGCTTCATAAAATTATCGGGCATGTGGCGGGTCTTGCCGGCGACGTTCTTCAGCGGCACCTTTTTCAGCACCGTTTTGGTGCCGTCATATTGCAGCGCCACCGAACCGCCGCCCTGTTCGGCGACAGAGACGGCGAAAGCGCCGGCATCGAAGGCCTCCTGCGCATCGACCGCGCTGATGGCGCCGACATAGCCGCGCGGCATGTAGCCGAGCGCATCGACGCGGGCACGCTTGCCCGGCAGGCCTTCGGCCAGCGCGCGCTCGAGCGCGGCCGGCAGATCGCTGCCCGACAGCTTGACGTTGCCATGCGCGTCGCGCTCCAGCTTGTCCGGCGGCACCAGGCTTTCGACCAGCGCCTTGCCGTCGGCGGTGCTGACACCTTCCGACACAGCGACGATGCAGCGCTTGTGGCGATCGAGCGTGGCGCGCACGTCGTCGATGAAGCCAGCGGCCGAGAACGGCCGCTCCGGCACATAGACGAGGTGCGGACCGCTGTCGGGATCGAGCTGCCAGGCAGCGGCGGCGGCGGTGAGGAAGCCGGCATGCCGGCCCATGACGATGCCGACGTAGATGCCGGGCAGCGCGCGAAAATCGAGATCTACGGACAGAAACGCGCCGGCGACGAATTCGGCCGCCGAAATGAAGCCCGGCGTGTGGTCGTTTTCCTCCAGGTCATTGTCGATGGTTTTTGGCGCATGGACGAAGGCGATCTTGCCGCCGGCGGCATCGGTCAATATCTGCTGCGTACCCGACGTGTCGTTGCCGCCGATGTAGATGAAGGCGTCGGCGCCAGCCTTTTTCAATCCGTTGAGGATCACGTCGCAATAGGCGGCATCCGGCTTGTCGCGCGTCGAGCCCAGGGCGGCACTTGGCGTGCCGGCAATCAGCCGCAGCCGGTCCTCGGGGATGGCGGAGAGGTCGACATAATTGCCGTCACGGATGCCGCGCACGCCGTGGATGGAGCCCAGGACCTTGGCGCTGGGATGCCGCTTGCGGATCTCCAGCGTGGCCCCGACCACCGTCTGGTTGATGACGGCGGTTGGGCCGCCGCCTTGCGCGATAACAAAAGTTCCGGCCATTCCTGACGTCTCCCGAGCGATGAATTCGCAGGCACATTCGCCTGTCTTTCGCTATCGCGCAACGGAAGAGTGGACCGGGTGACGTGTCAGACGACGACGACCGGATTTTTCTTGGAGACGCGGCTGTAGAGGTCGATGATGTCCTGGTTGATCAGGCGCACGCAGCCCGACGACATCGCCTGGCCGATGCTCGCCCATTCGGGCGAGCCGTGGATGCGATAGCCGGTGTCCTTGCCGTCCTGGTAGATGTAGAGGGCGCGCGCGCCGAGCGGGTTGGTCAGGCCGCCGGGCTGGCCGCCCTGCCATTTCACCAGTTCCGGCTTGCGGGCGATCATCTCGGGCGGCGGCGTCCAGGTCGGCCATTCCCTGCCATACTGGATGTTGGCGCGGCCCGACCAGCGGAAGCCGTCCTTGCCGATGCCGACGCCGTAGCGGATGGCGTCGCCGCCCGGCTGGACGAGATAGAGCATGCGCTCCTGCAGATGGACGACGATGGTGCCGGGCGCCTCGCCCGTGGTGTCGACGACGATCTGGCGGCGGAATTCCGGTTTGACCTTCAGATACGGCACTTCCGGCACGTTGAAGCCGCCGTCGGTCAGCGCCGCATACATGATGTCGGGGCTGGTGATGTTCTTGTCGACGCTGATGCTCGGCCGAATCGGTCGCACCGAGCCGGTCACCGTATCGTCGAGCTCGAGCGCCGGCAGGCCACCGCCCGAGGTCGAGCATCCGGCGACACCGAGCAATGCGAGCGCCCCGGCTCCGGACAGGATGGCACGGCGGGAAAGATGATGATCGGTTTCGATTGCGTCGCCGTTTCGCGGCGGCGTCAGACCTTGCGGCAACTCACGCATATACCCAAACCCCACGCTGTCGGCGGGAAGCACGGTCCGGCCGGATAGCGGGCATTTTCATCATTCATGGTTGATAAAGCATGAAGGCCTTGCACAGCCTGCGTTTGCGCATTGCCCGGCGGGCGTTCGACCCTTCCCGCCAGAGCATTGACTGGGAGTTGCTGCACAAAAAGACCTCGGACGGGTCATAATCCCGGCGCTGCCCTCTCCTACCCCTCGAGCGATCAGCGAGGGGCCTCCATGTGCAAGACGTTAAAAACCGACATCAAGCTTTTTGCCGCTGCCATTGTCGCGGCAGCAACCGTTCTCGGTGCCAATGTCAGCCTGGCCGATATCGTGAGCACTCTGAGCGGCGCGAACTGACACCGATCTGCCGTTGGCGCAGTTAGGGAAATCGCCTCTTTACATTCTCCCGGGCCTAAGGATTTATCCTCTTCTTTGAGCTCAAGGGAGACGAGCATGTCCTTCGAAAACTGGGCCGCCTTCGCTGCCGCATCGACGATCCTCCTCATCATTCCGGGTCCGACCATCCTTCTGGTCGTGTCCTACGCGCTGGGCCAGGGCTGGCGCACCGCGCTGCCGATGGCGGTCGGCGTGGCGCTGGGGGATTTCACCGCGATGACCTTGTCGATGCTGGGCATCGGCGCGCTGCTGGCGGCTTCGGCGACCGTCTTCACCATCCTGAAGTTGATCGGCGCCGGCTATCTGGTCTATCTCGGCGTGAAACTGTTTCGCGCCGGCGGCGCGCTGAAAGCCGAACCGCGCACCGATGCGGTGTCGTCGGTCAAGATGATGGCGCATGCCTGGCTGGTCACCGCGCTCAACCCGAAAAGCATCACCTTCTTCGTCGCCTTCCTGCCGCAGTTCCTCGACCGGCACGCCGACTTCTGGACGCAGATGCTGATCTTCGAGACGACCTTCCTGGTGCTCGCCTTCGCCAATGCCTTCGGCTATGCGCTGATTGCGGCACGCGCACGCAACGTCGTGCGCAATCCCAAGGCAATCCGCATCTTCAACCGCACAGGCGGCACGCTGCTGGTCGGCGCCGGCATCGCCACGGTGGCGATGCGTTCCAGCAATTAGGCTCTCTGTCTGGCCATGATCCCGAAACCAGTTTCCGGGATCATGACCGGCCTCACCATTTGACGCTGAAGCCGAGATTGCCTTCGAGTATCCGGCGTTTGTCGCCGCCGAGATTGGTGGTGTAGTCGCCGGTGGCGAAGATGCTGACCTTGTCCGTCACCTTGGCAATCACGCCGCCGCCGAATTCGAACGAGGTCGATCTGCCCTCGGTCGAGATATCGGTGGTGTCGAAATTGACATGGCTGGTACCGCCGAAATCGTGCCAGATGTTGGCCTTGAGGTAGGGCTGCAGCGCCATGCCGTTGATCGTTGTCTCGCCTTGCAGCCGTGCGCCCAGCCGGCCGGTGACGCTGCCGTCGGAATCGAAGGAAACCGAAGCAAAACGGTCCGAGGTGTCGTCGAGCGACAGATGCTGCCAGACCAATTGCGCCTGTGGCTCGAGAGTCCAGCCTTGCGCTAGAGCTATGGGATAGCCGCCTTCCAGCGAAGCGGTGACGCCGGTGCCGTCGATATCGATGCCAATGTCGCGCGACGATGTCGCGTTGCCGCCGAAGAAGGTGGCCATGAAGACGCCGTCCAGGTACCAGCCGCCCTGGCCAATGCGGGTCCAGTAGCCGCCGACACTGGTGCCGTCGAGATCGATACCGCCGACGGACAGATTGTCCTGTCCCAGCGCCTGGCCGCGCACATCACCGTTCATGCTGGCATAGGCGACGAACAGGCCGGCGCGATCGACCGAACCGGAGCTGGTTTCTCGACCGAACAGGTCGAAGCCGCCCTGGAAGCCGAACAGCGTGCCGTCGAAGGACGGCGACGCCGTTCCCGAATACGCCATCTTGCTGTCCTGACCGAAAATGCGGCCCCAGACCGGTGACAGTTCCGTGTTCGACAACAGGCTCTGCTCGCCGCGCCGTTCGTGGAAAGTGCCAAGCGTCGTCATCGCCAGATGCTCGGCTACCGGCGGCAAGGCCGAGTAGACGGGAACCTCGATGCGGTAGAGCAGGATCTCCTCACCCGCGGCCGGGGTCGGCACGTCGGGCACATCCGTAGGCACCACCGGTGGCGGCGGGGGCGGATCCGCGGCCGGTGCCGGTGGTGGCGGCGGTGGCGGCTCGGGCTCCGGATCGGCTGCCTGCACCGGCGGTGTCGGGTCGACCGGCGGGTTGTTGACGTCGCCCTCGGTCGGCGGCGGCGTTGGCGGCAGCTCTGAAGGCGGCGGGGGCGGCGGCTCGGCTGCCGGCGGCTCGGGTTCCGGCGGCTCCGCCGCCGGTGGCGCCGCCGCCGGCGACGTCGGCGTTATCAGCGTCGAGCGCAGATACCAGTTTTCCTCGCTGCCGGCACTGACGCCGCCCTTGAACAGGTAATATTCGAAGGCACCGGCGGCGACGGGGGCGTCGAGCGCGAATGTGCCGGCGCCGGATGTGGCGCCGTTGACTGCCTGGACGACCATAATGCCGTCCGCCGTGGTCGCAGCACCTGCGCCGCCGACATTGACCACTCCGATGCCGGTCGAACCCGAAGCCGTGCCGCCCGACAGGACAAGCTTGTCGGATGCGGAACTGTCGTCACCAAGCTCGGTCTGGATCAGCAGCAGACCGCCCAGGCCGGTATAATTGCCTGATATCGTCAGGCTGTCAGTGGCGCCGGTGCTGCCGTTGGTCAGGTCGATGCGTCCGGCATTGGTGACCGATGCCAGCTGACCTGCGGTAAAGGCTTGTATCGCCGCGTTGAAGCCGCCGCCATAGAGCGTGCTTGCGGCGTCGACGCTGAGCGAACCCGTGCCGGTGCCGCTGTCGCCGAGCACCAAATTGCTGTCCAGCGTCAGTTCGGTGTCGTTGGTGGCGCCGATGCTTTCCCAGTTCTGGAGCCGGCTTACCCCGTCGAGCTTGACGTTGTCCAGGGTCAGCGCGTCAGTGCCAAGGCCGCCTGATATGGCATCCGTGGCGCCGAGATTGGCGTTGGTGAGATTGCTGAGCTTGGCGATGTCGTTGTCGCCGCCGAGGTCGACGGCGCCGTAGATGATGCCGCCGCCATTCCAGACGAAATTGTCGGCGCCAACGCTCATCAGTATATCACCACCGACGGTACCACCGGTGACCGTCACGCTGTCATTGCCGCCACTGACGCTGATGTTGCCGCCGATGGTGCCACCCGACAGGATGATCGTGTCCTTGTCGAAGCCGGTGACGAGGTTGCGGTCGATGGTGCCGCCTGACATGTTGAAATAGTTCTGGTCGAGCTTCATGTTGACGCGGCCGATGCGACCGCCGGTCATCACGGCACGGTCGCCATCGTCGAAGAAATCGACGATGCGCCCGCCGGTCATGGTGAACGTGTCCAGGCCATCGCCCTGGTTGAGCGAGCCGATCTGGCCGCCGCTCATGTTGAAGTCGTCGATGCCGGAGCCTTGCTGGACATTGCCAGCGACGGTACCCGTGCCAATGGTGAAGAAATCGGTGCCGCCGCCCTGATCGACGGTACCGGTGATGGTGCCGGACTGCATGTCGATACGGTCCGTGCCGACGCCAAAGGTGACGTTGCCTGATATCTGCCCGGTGCCGCCGGCGGGAAAGTTCAACGTGTTGTCGCCGTCGGCATCGGTGAGGCTGCCGCCCGATGAGCCGCTATCGCAGGTGTAGAGGGTGTTCCCGGCGGTTGGCCCCAGCACGCATGCGGCAAACGCTGCGGAACTGGGCAGCAACGCAAAAGCTGTAGTTGCGAGAAGGCTAATGAACCGTGGGTGTAGCCCGGGCGGCCTTCTCCACAGCAAAGCAACTGTTTTCTCCGCCCCTTCCGAACGACTGTTTGGAAGTCCGTTTTTCAGATGCCGCATCGCGTCCCCTCTCGATTCGCGATTTCAAGCCCCCGCCCGGCGCCGCAATGAAGACACAATTCGTTCGCTTTTACAAAGGCTAATCTGCCCCACATGGTTGCTAAACTGCAAAGACTACTGAAATGGCCCCTGCGCAGCACCCGGTTGGCAGGTTTGTGGTCCATGCCTTAGGATTGTCCTGGCCCGAAGGATCACGGGCCTGTCAAAGGACATTGCATGGCAATCAGGGACGCATTTGGCCTGACATTTTCGGGTGCAACGGAGGCAGGGTTCACGTCCTATAGCCAGGCGGTGCGTGAACTGCAGTGTTTCATCGGCGATCCTGTAGCCTCCGTCGACCGCGCCATCTCGGAAGATCCCGGCTTCGTCATGGCGCATGTCTTCAAGGGCTACCTGTTCGGCCTCGCCACCGAGCGGGAGGCGACGGCCGTGGCCAAGGCTTGCCACGAAGCGGCACTGCCGCTTGCCGCGACCACCCACGAGCAGGCGCATGTCGCAGCCCTTGGCCATCTCGCCAACGGGCGCTGGCATCAGGCCAGCCGCATTCTCGAGGATGTCACCATCGAGACCCCGCGCGACGGGCTGGCGCTGCAGGTCGGCCACCAGATCGATTTCTTCACCGGCAATGCCCGCATGCTGCGCGACCGTATCGCCCGCGCCTTGCCTGCCTGGCAAATGGGCATGCCCGGCTACCACGCCATGCTCGGCATGCAGGCGTTCGGGCTGGAGGAGATGGGCGACTATATCAGGGCCGAACAGCTTGGCCGTGCGGCGGTCGACATCGAGCCGCGCGATGGCTGGGCGCAGCACGCCGTCGCCCATGTCATGGAAATGCAAAGCCGGCAAAGGGATGGCATTGCCTGGATGCGCACCAACCCCGAAGCGTGGACAAGGGAGAGCTTCCTGCAGGTGCACAATTGGTGGCACCTGGCGCTGTTCCACTACGATCTCGGCGAGACCGACGAGGTGCTGGCCCTCTATGACGGCCCGATCTACGGCGTGCAATCGACGATGGCGCTCAACATGGTCGATGCCTCGGCAATCCTGTGGCGGCTCTATCTCGGCGGCATCGATGTCGGCGACCGCTGGGCAGCGATCGCCGCCAACTGGCGCAAAGCCGGCGCCGGCAATTATGCCTTCAACGATGCCCACGCGATGATGGCCTTTGTCGGCGCCGGTCTGGACGCCCCGGCTCAGACCCTGCTCGAAACGCAGCGCGAGGCCATGCATGGCGATGACGACAACGCTGATTTCACGCGGGATGTCGGCCACCCCCTGACGCTGGCGATCAAGGCGTTCGGTGAAGGCAATTATACCGAGACCGTGCGTCTGATCCGGCCGATCCGGGCAATCGCCCATCGCTTCGGCGGCAGCCACGCCCAGCGCGACGTGATCGACCTGACGCTGATCGAGGCGGCCCTGCGTGCCGGCGACGGCGCCCTTGCCAGGGCGCTCGCGGCGGAGCGTTCTATGGCGCGACCCGACAGTCCGCTGTCAGCGCTGTTTCTGCGACGCGCCGCCGATTTGTCGGAGAATTGACCCGAAGCGGATCTTGTTTTAAAAACTGGCCAAGCCAGATTTTTTCGAGACCCGAAAAAATTAAATGGCATGGGAGGAAATCATGTATCTCGGCCTCGATCTCGGGACATCGGGCGTCAAGGCGCTGCTGATCGATGCCGGGCAAACCGTCACCGGTTCCGGCCATGCGTCGATCGACGTGTCGCGGCCGCATCCCGGCTGGTCCGAGCAAAACCCTGACGACTGGATCGGCGCCTGCGAAGAGGCGATTGCCGACCTCAAGGCCAAGCATCCAAAAGAGTTCGCCGCGGTCAAGGGCATCGGCCTGTCCGGCCACATGCACGGCGCCACGCTGCTCGACGCCGCCGACAAGGTGCTGCGCCCCTGCATCCTGTGGAACGACACGCGCAGCCATGCCGAGGCCGCCGCCCTCGACGCCGACCCGCGCTTCCGCGCGCTGACCGGCAACATCGTCTTTCCCGGTTTCACCGCGCCAAAGCTTGCCTGGGTGAAGAACAACGAGCCCGCTGTCTTCGCCAAAGTCGCAAAAGTGCTGCTGCCCAAGGATTTCCTGCGGCTCTGGCTTTCGGGCGAGCACATTTCGGAAATGTCGGATTCGGCCGGCACCTCCTGGCTCGATGTCGGCAAGCGGCGCTGGAGCGCGCATTTGCTCGCGGCGACATCGCTCGATGAAAAGCAGATGCCGTCGCTGGTCGAGGGCACGCAAAGGGCAGGCGCGTTGCGCGCCGAACTGGCCTCCAAATGGGGCATGCAGGCCGGCATTCCGATCGCCGGTGGCGCCGGCGACAATGCGGCCTCGGCCTGCGGCATGGGCACGGTCGGCGCCGGCCAGGCCTTCGTCTCGCTCGGCACATCGGGCGTGCTGTTTGCCGCCAATGCTTCCTACCTGCCCAACCCGGCAAGTGCGGTGCATACATTCTGCCACGCGCTGCCGAACACCTGGCACCAGATGGGCGTCATCCTGTCGGCGACCGATTCGCTCAACTGGCTGTGCGAAATCACCGGGAAGAGCGCCGGCGAGTTGACCGCCGAACTCGGCGAGACATTGAAGGCGCCCGGCGGCGTGTCCTTCCTGCCGTATCTTTCCGGCGAGCGCACACCCTACAATGATGCCGCCATTCGCGGCGCGTTCACCGGGCTGGCGCATGAATCGAGCCGTGCCGCGCTGACCCAGGCCGTGCTGGAGGGCGTCGCCTTTGCCTTCCGCGACAGCCTGGAAGCTCTGGCCACAGCCGGCACGAGTTTGACGCGGGTGACGGCGATCGGCGGCGGCTCGCGCTCGCGCTACTGGCTGAAGGCGATTGCCACCGCGCTTCAGCTGCCTGTCGACATTCCCGCCGACGGCGATTTCGGCGCCGCCTTTGGTGCCGCGCGGCTCGGCCTGATCGCGGCGACGGGTGCCGATCCGCTCGAAATCTGCACGGCACCGAGGACCGATGCCACGATCGAACCGGACGCGGCGCTTGGCGGTGTCTATGCGGACGCCTATCAGCGCTACCGGGCGCTGTACCCGGCGATCAAGGTCGCCACGGCGTGAGTCGGCGCGAGGCGCCCCCCTCTGCCCTGCCGGGCATCTCCCCCTCAAGGGGGGAGATCGGCAGCTTTGGCGCTGCCTCATTTCTTTCAACGTCGACTATTGGCCAAAACTCCGAGGCTAGCCAATCTCCCCCCTTGAGGGGGAGGTGGCCGGCAGGCCAGAGGGGCGCGCTTCGCTCCGGCCTCCCCCAGAAGCAATCACTGCGCCGGCACCTTGTCGAGGAAGCCGGTGATGCTCCTCAGGCGGCCGTTCTCGATGACGCCGATGTCGGTGCCTTCGATCACCGAAGGGGTACCCTCCGGACCAAGATTCCAGGAGAAACGGATCTTGTCGGCAAAACCGTCCGGCGTGCCCTTCAGCGAGAAGCGGAAGCCGGCAAAGCGCTGCTGCACGCCGTCGATCAAAGCCGCGACGCCTTCATGGCCGTCGCCCTGCATGATCGGATCGCGGTAGCTGACATCTTCGGTGAAGGTCGCCTTGAGCAATTCGGTCCGGCGGCCGGCATCGCTCTCATTCCAGGCGGTGATGTAGTTTTCGGCGATCTTGGTGAGGTCGGTCATGATCTGTCTCCTTCGTTTGATGGTTTTGACATGACCCTTTTCGGCCAGCGCCGGCGTGAAACCAATTACGCCTGAGGTAATGGCGGCAGAACTTTGTGAGAGGACAGAAATCATGAGCAGCGGATTTTTCGGCGACATCAAAGAGATCAAGTATGAGGGGCCGGATTCGACCAATCCGCTGGCTTACCGGTTCTACAACCCGGACGAGGTGGTCGCCGGCAAGCGGCTGGAAGACCATCTGCGCTTCGCCGTCGCCTATTGGCATTCCTTCGCCTGGCCGGGCGGCGATCCGTTCGGCGGCCAGACCTTCGACCGGCCGTGGTTCCCCAAGGCCGGCGGCGTCGACACGATGGAACTGGCAAAGCTGAAGGCCGACGTCGCCTTCGAGATGTTCTCGCTGCTCGGCGCACCCTATTTCTGCTTCCACGACGCCGATGTGCGGCCGGAGGGCAAGGATTTTTCCGAGAGTGCCGCGCGTCTCGACGAGATCGCCGACTACTTCGCCGGAAAGATGAAGCAGACCGGCGTCAAGCTTTTGTGGGGCACGGCCAATTTGTTCTCCAATCGCCGCTTCATGTCGGGTGCGGCCACCAATCCCGATCCGGATGTGTTTGCCTACGCAGCGGCGACGGTGAAAAGCTGCATCGACGTCACCAAGCGGCTGAAGGGCGAGAACTACGTGCTGTGGGGCGGACGCGAGGGCTATGAGACGCTGCTCAACACCGATCTTGCGCGCGAGCAGGAACAGGCCGGCCGTTTCCTCAGCATGGTCGTCGACTACAAGCACAGAATAGGTTTCAAGGGCACGATCCTGATCGAGCCGAAGCCGCAGGAGCCGACCAAGCACCAGTACGACTATGATGTCGCGACCGTCTACGGCTTCCTCAAGCGCTTCGGGCTGGAGAAGGAGGTCAAGGTCAACATCGAGCAGGGCCATGCCATCCTGGCCGGCCATTCCTTCGAGCACGAGCTGGCGCTGGCCAATGCTCTCGGTATTTTCGGTTCGATCGACATGAATCGCAACGACTACCAGTCGGGCTGGGACACCGACCAGTTCCCCAACAACGTGCCGGAAATGGCGCTGGCCTACTACCAGGTCCTGCAGGCCGGCGGCTTCAAGACCGGCGGCACCAATTTCGACGCCAAGCTGCGCCGCCAGTCGCTCGATCCGCAGGATCTGCTGATCGGCCATATCGGCGGCATGGACTCTTGCGCACGCGGCCTGAAAGCCGCGGCCCGCATGGTCGAGGACAAGGCGCTGTCGGCGCCGCTGGCCGAACGCTATGCCGGCTGGAACACAGCCGAGGGCAAGGCGATGCTTGCCGGCAAGCGCACGCTGGAAGACATCGCCGAGCGCGTGGTCAAGAGGAAGATCGAGCCGCAGCCGAGGTCCGGCCGCCAGGAACTGCTGGAAAACATCGTCAACCGGTACGTGTAAAGCCCGATCTGGACCGACATCCGCCACCTCTGGCTGAAAGCCGCCGGACAACTTCCTGCTCATCAGCCCATCTCGCGCAGGCTTCCGAGGATCACCCAGATCTTCGACAGCCTGCCGGGATCAACATGCGCCAGAGGGCTTGCCCGGCGACAAGGTTTTGCCTCTTGGCGCCTCTCAATCGCCCTGCTCTTGCCTTCAAACTGCCGTCACGAATCTCGTATAAGTACGGACGTGGCGGGAGAGGAAGAAGGAGGCGAACCGATATGCAGAACGAACGTGAAATCGACGCCCTGCTTTCATCGGGCGAGGCCGGATCGATCATCGACCGGCTGATGGCAATGCCAGATTCGAAAGACGGCGCCCGCAAGACAAACGAATGGGATCGCGCGGTCGCCGCGCGACTCGAAACGGCACTGGCCAAAAGCATGCGCTCGCGCATTGTCCGGGAAGGCCGCGACGCCGCCTGATCTTCCGTAGTTTGACGAACGGGGACTGTTTCTCCATCCTTTACCGATGATACGCGCGGTGCTCCTCGATCTTCTGGGTGTCGTCTATGATGGCGACACCCAGATAGCGGGCGCTGCCACGGCCATCGAGCATCTACGCAACGCGGCCTTGCCACTCCGTTTTGTCAGCAACACCACACGCTCGCCGCGCCGCGCAATCATCGCGCAACTTGTCGCCATGGGCATAAGGGTTGCGGACGACGAATTGCTGACGCCGGCGCGCGCCGCTACCGAATGGTTGCGCAGGCATGACCGCCAGCCTCATCTGCTCGTCCATCCCAACCTCGAGGCTGAGTTTTCCGGACTGGAAGGCGGGAGCGGGCGAGCCGTCGTCGTCGGGGATGCAGGCGAAGCCTTCGACCATGCCAGCCTCAACCGAGCCTTCCGCGAACTAGTGGCCGGCGCCGACTTTGTGGCGCTCGCCACCAATCGCACCTTCAAGGATGCAGACGGTCTGCTCAGCCTCGACACCGGCGCCTTCGTCGCAGCCCTCGAATTCGCCAGCGGGCGAAGCCCTGTCGTACTCGGCAAGCCGTCACCGGATTTCTTCCGTTCGGCGCTTGCCGGTTTGAACTGCCCGGCAGCCGATGCGGTCATGGTCGGCGACGATGCCGAGAACGATGTCGCCGGCGCCCTGCGCGCCGGGCTTGGCGCGGCGCTGCTGGTGCGGACAGGCAAGTATCGCCCCAACGACGAGACACGCTTCGATCCCGCTCCAACAGCCGTGGTCGACGACCTCGCCGCCGCGACCGACTGGATACTCAACCGCGCCGCAGCCTGACCGGCGCTTCGCCGAAAGCCCGTGAAAAAGCCCTCGAAAATGCCGCGGCGGACGAAAATCCGGTTCGCCCGGCAATATCGGCCATGGCAACCCTTGTATCGACCACCAGCCGGCGTGCAGCGCCGAGGCGCAGCCTGAGGTAATAGGCGCCCGGCGTCTCGCCGATCGACTTGCGGAAAATGCTCTCCAGGGTTCGCGCCGTCACCCCGGCGCGTTTTGCCACCGCCTCTATGGTCAGCGGCTGGTCGACATGCACTTCCATCAGCCTGATGGCTTGCGCCAGACGCGGATCGTAGCCATCGAGCCGGCCAAGCGAGACCAGCGGCTGCGCGTCGGTCGCGGCGCGCGCCTGGTCGTAGATGAAGACGCTGGCGACATCGAGTGCGACGGCCATGCCGAGCCGCGTGCGAATGAGATGCAGCATCAGGTCGAAGGTCGGCGACGCGCCGCCCGAAGTGAACACCGGCCCATCGATGACATAGCGGTCCGGGCGGACATCGACGCCCGGGAAGGCCGAGGAGAAATCCTCCATATCCTCCCAATGGGTGGTGGCGCTGCGCCCTTCCAGCAGGCCGGCGCGGGCCACCAGCCAGGTGCCGGCTTCGACGCCGCCGCACGCGCGTGCTGTCCGGGCCGCCCGACGCAGGCCCGACAGCAGCGCCGACGTTGCATAGTTCTGGGTGCCGAAGCCGGCGACGACGACGAGAACGTCGGTTGGATCGGCCGCGTCGAAGCGGCCGCTGACCGCCACCGGCAGGCCGCATGTGGTGACCGGAGCCTCGCCGGTCACCGAGACCAGCTTGAAATCGAACAGGGTCTCGCCGGAAATGCGGTTGGCGGCGCGCAGCGGATCGACGGCCGACGCCACGCACATGATGGACGAGCCGGAAAACACCAGCAGCGTCACCTTGAGCGGCAGACGCTCGGCGCGAAAGATCGTTGGCTTTTCGCTTTTCGTCATGGAAGCTTCGTAAATCGCAAAACAGTTTCCGGCAAGTCGGGCATTGTTGTGGTTGGTCTTTGTGCATGTCGTTATCCCAAAACCGGTTCCCACTTTTGGGCGACATGCATAGTGTTTCTATCGGAGGAGAGTTCCATGCCGCTTGCGATGAACCGCGAGGTTTTCATTACCTGTGCCGTGACCGGGTCCGGCGGCTCGCAGGACCGCAGCCCGCATGTACCGCGCTCGCCCAAGCAGATCGCCGATTCGGCCATCGACGCGGCCAAGGCTGGTGCCGCAATCGTGCATTGCCATGTGCGCGACCCCGAAACCGGCAAGCCCAGGCGCGACGTGCACCTCTATCGCGAGGTGACCGAGCGTATCCGCGAGGCCAACGTCGACGTCGTGCTGAACCTGACCGCAGGCATGGGCGGCGACATGGTGTTCGGTTCGCCGGAAGCGCCGCTGCCGCTCAAAGAAAAAGGCACCGACATGGGCGGCGCCACCAACCGCATGGAACATGTGCGCCAGTGTTTGCCGGAAATCTGCACGCTCGACTGCGGCACCATGAATTTCGCCGAAGCCGACTACGTCATGACCAACACGCCCGGCATGCTGCGCGCCATGGGCGGCATGATGACGGCGCTCGGCGTCAAACCGGAGATCGAGGCCTTCGACACCGGCCATCTGTGGTTCGCCAAGCAGCTGGTCGAGGAGAAGGTGCTCAACCCGGATGCCTTGGTGCAGCTCTGCATGGGCGTGCCGTGGGGCGCGCCCGATGACCTCAACACGTTCATGGCCATGGTCAACAATGTGCCGTCGACCTGGAACTGGTCGGCCTTCGCCATCGGCCGCAACCAGATGGCCTATGCCGCGGCAGCCGTGCTGGCCGGCGGCAATGTCCGCGTCGGGCTGGAAGACAATCTGTGGCTCGACAAGGGCGTGCTGGCGACCAATGCGCAGCTGGTCGAGCGTGCCGCCAGCATCGTCACCAATCTCGGTGCCAGGATTCTTGGGCCGGAGGAGGTGCGCAAGAAGCTCAACCTCACCAAGCGGGCGCCGATCGCGGCATAAATTATTCTCCTTGGAGGTCGGCATGACTACCGTAAAATTCACCGCGATGAAGGATGGCGACCGGGACGACTACAAATTCCTGACCGCGCATGAGATCGACTATGCGGCCAGGACCGGCGAGCGGCTGCTCGACGCGCTTGTCCAGCTCGACGAAGGCCTGTCGGGCTACAAGATCACCCGGCTCGGCCATTCGCTGCAGGCGGCGACCCGTGCCTGGCGCGACGGCGCCGACACCGACTGGATCGCCTGCGCACTTCTGCACGACATCGGCGACATCTATGCGCCCTACAATCACGACGAATATGCCGCTTCGATCCTGAAACCCTTCGTGCGCGAGCAATGCACCTGGGTGGTGGAGAATCATGGCGACTTCCAGCGGCTCTATTATGCCCATCATCTGGGCGGCAATCGCCACGCCCGCGACCGCTTTGCCGGCCACGCCTATTTCGACGATTGCGATCAGTTTTGCGAGCGCTGGGACCAGTCCAGCTTCGACCCCGACTATGACACGCTGCCGACCGAATTCTTCCGGCCCTTCGTGCTCGAGGTCTTTGCCCGCAAGGCCTACGATCCCACAGTGATCCGTGCCGGCGAGCGCGTTCCCCTCATCGACCTGACAACAGCCAAGACCAGAACCGGAGCTTCCGCATGAGCATCATCAACAAGGCCGCCGCCATCGGTGGCGGCGTCATCGGCGCCGGCTGGGTGGCACGGCTGCTGCTCAACGGCATCGACGTGTCGATCTTCGATCCCGATCCCGAGGCCTCGCGCAAGGTCGGCGAAGTGATGAAGGGCGCGCGCCGCGCCTACAAGCAGATGCTGCCCGGCGGTCTGCCGAAAGAGGGCAAGCTGACCTTCGCCAAGACCATCGCCGAGGCGGTTGCAGATACCGATTTCATCCAGGAAAGCGTGCCCGAGCGGCTCGATCTCAAGCACCGCGTGCTGGCCGAGATCGATACTCACGCGCCTGCCAACGCCATCGTCGGCTCGTCGACCTCCGGCATCAAGCCGACCGACATGCAGGTGGCGATGAAAAAGCATCCGGAGCGGCTGGTCGTCGGCCATCCGTTCAATCCGGTCTATCTCCTGCCGCTGGTCGAGATCGTCGGCGGCGCGCAGACCTTCCCCGAGGCGATCGAAGTTGCCAAGGAAATGTACGCCTCGATCGGCATGAAGCCTGTCGTCATTCGCAAGGAGATCGAGGCCTTCGTCGGCGACCGCCTGCTCGAAGCGGCTTGGCGCGAGGCGCTGTGGCTGATCAAGGACGGCATCTGCACCGTCGAGGAGCTCGACGACATCATGCGCTACGGCTTCGGCTTGCGCTGGGCGCAGATGGGCATGTTCCAGGTCTATCGCGTCGCTGGCGGCGAGGCGGGGATGCGCCACTTCATGGCGCAGTTCGGGCCTTGCCTGAAATGGCCATGGACCAAGCTGATGGATGTGCCGGAGTTCAACGACGAGCTGGTCGACTTGATCGCCACGCAGTCGGACGACCAGGCGCATGGGCTGTCGATCCGCGAGCTGGAAAAGATCCGCGACGACAACCTGGTCGCGATCATGGATGCGCTGTCGAAGCAGAACAAGGGTAAGGGCTGGGGCGCCGGCGCGCTGCACAAGGACTACACCAAACAGCTGGCTAAGCTAGCGGCGAAGAAACCTACGGCCTCCAAGGCGGCTGAGAAGGCCAAAGCCTTGAAGCCGGTGAAGAAAGCTGAAAAGCCGAAGAAAAAGAAGAAAGGCTGAGAGCATGGATTTCGGGCTGTCGGAGGAACAAAAACTCATCGTCGAGACGACGCGGGCGTTCGTCGAGAACGAGCTCTACCCGCATGAGCGCGAGGTCGAACGCACCGGCGTGCTGCGCCGCGACCTGATCGAAGAGATCAAAGCCAAGGCGATCGGGGCCGGGCTCTATGCGGCCAACATGCCGGCCGATGTCGGCGGCGCTGGCCTCGATACGGTGACCTGGCTGCTCTACGAAAAGGAGCTCGGCCGCGCCAATTATGCGCTGCACTGGACCTGCGTGGCGCGCCCCTCCAACATCCTTCTCGCCGGCACGCCGGAGCAGCGCGAAAAGTACCTGTTCCCCTGCATCCGTGGCGAGAAATGGGACTGCCTGGCGATGACCGAGCCGGGCGCCGGTTCCGACCTGCGCGGCATGAAGGCGACCGCGGTGCAGGACGGCGACGACTGGGTGCTGAACGGCACCAAGCACTTTATCTCCCACGCCGACCTCGCCGACTTCGCCATCGTGTTCATGGCTTCCGGCGAAGAGGATTCGCCGCGCGGCAAGCGTAAGAAGATCACCGCCTTCTTCGTCGACAAGGGCACCAAAGGCTTCACCGTCCGCGATGGCTATCGCAACGTCTCGCATCGCGGCTACACCAACGCCATCCTCGAATTCGACGATTGCCGGCTGCCCGGAGCCCAAGTGCTGGGCGAAGTCCATAAGGGGTTCGACGTTGCCAATTCCTGGCTCGGCGCCACACGCCTGCAGGTCGGCGCCACCTGTCTTGGCCGCGCCGAGCGAGCGCTTGGCCATGCCGTGGAATATGCCGCGCAGCGCCAGCAATTCGGCCAGCAGATCGGCAAGTTCCAGGGCGTGTCGTTCAAGCTCGCCGACATGGCGACCGAACTGAAGGCCGCCGACCTGATGGTGTTCGAGGCCGGCTGGAAGTACGATCAAGGCACCGTCACCGATCAGGACATGGCCATGGCCAAGCTGAAGGCCACTGAAATGCTCGCATACGTTGCCGATGAGGCGATCCAGATCCATGGCGGCATGGGGCTGATGGACGATCTGCCGCTGGAGCGCATCTGGCGCGACGCCCGCGTCGAGCGCATCTGGGAAGGCACGTCGGAGATCCAGCGCCACATTATTTCAAGGGCGCTGCTGCGCCCGTTTGGGGCCTGAAAAAAGATATGTTTGCGTTCCTTGGCGCCCCCCTCTGTCCTGCCGGACATCTCCCCCTCAAGGGGGGAGATCGGCTGGCATTTTCGATTTCACCAATCATCACCGTTGTAGGTCTTGAGCCGACGACGAAGCTGCCAATCTCCCCCCTTGAGGGGGAGATGCCCGGCAGGGCAGAGGGGGGTGCTCGTGCACAAGCTTGAACGTCTTCTGCGCCCCAAATCGATCGCCGTGTTCGGCGGGGCGCAGGCCGCGGCCGTTGTCGCGCAATCGATCAAGATGGGTTTTGCCGGCGATATCTGGCCGGTGCATCCGACCAAGGACGAGGTCGCCGGCCGCAAGGCCTATCGTTCGGTCGCCGACCTTCCCGGCGCGCCTGATGCCGCCTTTGTCGGCGTCAACAGGCACCTCACCATCGAGGTGGTCAAGGCGCTGGCCGAACGCGGCGCCGGTGGCGCCGTCTGCTTTGCCGCCGGCTTCCTCGAAACAGAGGCCTATGACGACGACGGCGAACGGCTGCAGGCCGAGCTGGTTGCGGCGGCGGGCCGGATGCCGATCATCGGGCCGAACTGCTACGGCCTGATCAACTATGCCGACGGTGCGCTGCTGTGGCCGGACCAGCATGGCGGCATAAGGCTGGCCGAGGGTGGCAAGGGCGTCGCCATCATCACCCAGTCCTCCAACATCGCCATCAACATGACGATGCAAAAGCGTGGCCTGCCGATCGCCTTCCTGATGACCGCCGGCAACCAGGCGCAGACCGGCCTGTCGGAAATGGCGCTCGGCCTGATCGAGGACGAGCGGGTCACGTCGCTCGGCCTGCACATCGAGGCCTTCGATTCGGTAGCCGGCTTCGAAAGGCTGGCGGCACGGGCACGCGAGCTGAAAAAGCCGATCATCGCCATGAAGGTCGGCCGCTCCGAGCAGGCGCGGCAAGCGACCGTCTCGCACACCGCCTCGCTGGCCGGCTCGGACGCGGCCTCCGGCGCGTTCCTGAAGCGGCTTGGCATAGCGCGTGTCGATTCCATCCCCGCCTTCATCGAGGCGCTGAAGCTGCTGCATGTCACCGGACCTTTGCCCGGCTATCGTCTGTCGTCGATGAGCTGCTCGGGCGGCGAGGCCTCCGTCATGGCCGACAGCGCGGAAGGCCGCTGGGTCAATTTCCCGGTGCTCAGCGACACCCATCGTGCCCATGTCAAATCGACGCTGGGACCACTGGTGGCAGTCGCCAACCCGCTCGACTACCACACCTTCATCTGGAATAACGAGCCGGCGATGACCGCCACCTTCACCGCCATGGTGTCGGGCGGCTTCGACCTCAACATGCTGGTGCTCGATTTTCCGCGCCCGGACCGCTGCTCTGATATTGATTGGTGGGCGACGCTGCGCGCCTTCGAGGCGGCGCTGAAGACCAACAAGGCGCAAGGCGCGATCGTTTCCTCGCTGCCGGAGAACCTGCCGGAAGAGTACACGGCCGGGCTGATGGCGCGCGGCATGGTGCCGTTGTTCGGCATTTCCGAAGCCATGGACGCCGCCCAGGCGGCAGCCTTCATCGGCTGGGCCTGGCGCGAGCCGCAAGCGCAGTCGATCGACACGTCGGCCTCCGGCGCTCCCGGTGGCGACCATGTCACGCCCGACGAGGCCGAGGCGAAATCCCGCCTCATCGAGGCCGGCCTGCCGGTGCCGAAAGGCGAACGCGCCGCCAATGCCGTCGAGGCGGTGATTTCGTCGATGGCGCTCGGCTTCCCGGTGGCGCTGAAAGCGTTGGGCGTCACACACAAATCCGAGGTTGGCGCCGTCAGGCTCAACCTCAAGGACGCGGAGTCCGTCAGC
Source organism: Mesorhizobium sp. LjRoot246 (assembly GCF_964254115.1). Taxonomy (NCBI): domain Bacteria; kingdom Pseudomonadati; phylum Pseudomonadota; class Alphaproteobacteria; order Hyphomicrobiales; family Phyllobacteriaceae; genus Mesorhizobium; species Mesorhizobium sp. LjRoot246. The sequence continues at coordinate 432,790 of NZ_CAXUSN020000001.1, forward strand.
ACGGCGGCGCATGACCTCTTACCGCTCGGCACCGGGCTCTATGTCGAGCGTATGGTGCGCGACGGCGTCGCGGAACTGATCGTCGGCTTCACCCGCGATCCGATGTTCGGCGCGGTGATGACGCTGGGCACCGGCGGCGTGCTGGTCGAGCTGCTGCGCGACAGTGTTACGCTGATGCTGCCGGCAACCCGCGACGATATCGAGGCGGCGTTGCGCGGCCTGAAACTGTTCCCGCTGCTCGAAGGCTATCGCGGCCGGCCGAAAGCCGATGTCGCTGCGGCCATCGATGCCATCTCCGGCATTGCCGCCTTCGTGCAGCAGAATGCCGGCGAGATCGAAGAACTCGACATCAACCCGCTGATCGTCTGCAGCGAGGGCAAGGGCGCCTGGATCGCCGACGCTCTGCTGGTGCTGGGAGACAAGAAGAATGCCTGACGTCATTTCGACCCGCCGCGAGGGCACCATCCTCGAAGTCACGCTCGACCGACCCAAGGCCAACGCCATCGACCTGAAGACCTCACGGCTGATGGGGGAAACCTTCAAGGCATTCCGCGACGATCCCGGCTTGCGCGTCGCCATCGTCAAGACCGCCGGCGACAAGTTCTTCTGTGCCGGCTGGGACCTCAAAGCCGCTGCCGGCGGCGATGCCGTCGACGGCGATTATGGCGTCGGCGGTTTTGCCGGGCTGCAGGAATTGCGCGACCTCAACAAGCCGGTCATCGCCTGCGTCAACGGCATGGCGGTGGGCGGCGGCTTCGAGCTGGCGCTGTCCTGCGACCTCATCTACGCCTCCGATCATTCCTCCTTCGCGCTGCCCGAAATCCGCGCCGGCACGCTGGCCGACGCGGCAACGATCAAGCTGCCGAAGCGCATCCCCTATCATGTCGCCATGGACCTTTTGCTCACCGGCCGCTGGATGGATGTCGCTGAAGCGCATTGCTGGGGCCTGGTCAACGAAGTGCTGCCCAAGGAAAAGCTCGAGGAGCGCGTCTGGGAGATCGCCCGGCTGCTGGCCGGCGGCCCGCCGCTGGTCTTCGCCGCGATCAAGGAGACGGCGCGCGTGGCCGAGGCGCTGACCTTCCAGGATGCGATGAATAGAGTGACCCGCCGGCAGCTGGCGACGGTCGATGCGCTTTATGGCTCCGAGGACGGCATGGAGGGTTTTCGCGCTTTTGCGGAGAAGCGTGAGCCGGTGTGGAAGGGGAAGTAGTGGATACCGCCGGAACGATGGCGCTTACCCCCCTCTGTCCTGCCGGACATCTCCCCCTCAAGGGGAGAGATTGGCAGCCGACGCGTCAACGCTCATCTACCAACGCCGGAGATTGGCGAAGGCCATCACGTCATCCGATCTCCCCCCTTGAGGGGGAGATGTCCGGCAGGACAGAGGGGGGCGCCCAAGCTCAACCTTGGCGACCCTTCCCGCACCCATGACCGACTACACAAAGCTCATCGACGCCGAGACCTGGGCCTTCATCGAACAAACCAATTCCTATTATCCGCCCGACACGATCGACTACACGATCGCGCAGCAGCGTGATATCTACGACCGTATGTGCCGTGAGTTCTTTGCTGGCTATCCCGAGGGCGTTGCGGTCGAAACCTCAGCCATTGCAACGCCCACGCACGACATCCCGATCCGCATCTACCAAAGCGCACGCCAGGCAGCCGTGACGGTGCTCTATGTTCATGGCGGCGGCTTCATCCTTGGCGGCCTGGACAGCCACGACGATGTCTGCGCCGAGCTCTGCGCCCGCACCGGCTATGAGGTGGTCTCGGTCGACTACCGGCTGGCGCCGGAACATCTGCATCCGGCTGCCTTCGACGATGCGATGAGCGCCTTCGAATGGGCAGCCGCCAATCGCGATCATCCTATCTTGCTTTGTGGCGACAGCGCCGGCGGCAATCTCTGCGCCGCCGTCAGCCATGCCACGCGTGGCCATGCGAAAAGGCCGGTTGGCCAGGTGCTGATCTATGCGGGGCTTTTCGGCGATCGTTCGAAAGGATCCTATATTAGGCATGCCGAGGCACCGATGCTAACGGCGCGCGATATAGAATTCTACAAGCATATCCGCACCGGCGGAGTAGACCGGGCCGGCGACATAATACTCTCGCCGCTCGCCGACACCGACTTCTCAAACCTGCCGCCGACCGTGCTGATCACCGCTGAGTGCGACCCGCTGTCGTCGGATGGCGAAGCCTATCGCGACCGCATCCTTACCGCCGGCGGGCGAGCCTGGTGGTTCGAAGAGAAGGGGCTGGTGCACGGCTATCTCAGAGCCCGGCACACGGTCAGCCGTGCTCGCGCGAGTTTTACCCGGATCGTCGAGGCGGTGGCCGCCCTCGGTCAGGGCGACTGGCTCTGGTGAGTGGTTTAGTCGTCTCGCGGTTTGGGGCCTTATTGCACGGCCGCAGCCGCCGCCCGGCCGGCGCTGCGGCCGGAGAAGATGCAGCCGCCGAGGAATGTGCCTTCCAGCGCCGCATAACCATGCACGCCGCCGCCGCCGAAACCGGCGGCTTCGCCAACCGCATAGAGCCCGGCAACCGGCTGGCCATCTGCACCCAGCACGCGGCTGTCGAGATCGGTCTGCAGGCCGCCCAATGTCTTGCGGGTCAGGATGTTGAGGCGCACCGCGATCAGCGGTCCATTCGCCGGATCGAGCATCTTGTGCGGCTTGGCGGTCCGGATCAGCCGATCGCCGAGATAGGCGCGCGCGCCACGCAAGGCGGTGATCTGCATGTCCTTGGAGAAGGGATTGTCGAGCTGCCTGTCGCGGGCGCGGATCTCGCGCTCGACCTGAGCCAACTCTAGCAACGGCTCGCCGCCGGCCAGCGCATTCATGCGGCTGACCAATTTCGGCAATTCTGCCTCGACAATAAAGTCCTCGCCCTTCTCCATGAACGCCTTGACCGGACCCGGAATTCCTGACGTGGCGCGGCCGAGCACCTGGCGCCAGCTCTTGCCGGTCAAATCGGGGTTTTGTTCGGAGCCCGACAGCGCGAATTCCTTCTGGATGATCTTTTTGGTCAGGATGAACCAGGAATAGTCGAAGCCCGTGCTCATGATGTGGCTGAGCGTGCCAAGCGTGTCGAAACCGGGATAGAGCGGCACCGGCAGGCGCTTGCCGCGCGCATCGAGCCACAGCGATGACGGGCCGGGCAGGATGCGGATCGCATGGTCGGTCCAGATAGGCGCCCAGTTCTTGATGCCCTCGACATAGTGCCACATGCGGTCGCGGTTGATGATCGAGCCGCCGGCCTGTTCCGTAATCGCCAGCATGCGGCCGTCGACATGGTCGGGCACGCCGGCGATCATGCGCTTCGGTGCCGCGCCCAGCCGCTGCGGCCAGTTCTCCCGGACAAGCTGATGGTTTGCGCCGATACCGCCGGAGGCAACGATCACCGCTTGTGCATGAAGCTCGAAATCGCCGGCGACGTCACGCGAACTCTTGTGGCCGCGCTCCACGGTGCTTGGCTGGAGGATATCGCCACGCACGCCATCGACGGCGGCACCCGTGCGGGTCAATTCATTGACGCGGTGGCGGAATTTGAAGCTGATCAGTCCTTGCTTCTGGGCTTCACGGACGCGTTGGACGAACGGTTCGAGCACGCCGGGGCCGGTGCCCCAGGTGATGTGGAAGCGCGGCACCGAATTGCCATGGCCGATGGCATTGCCGCCGCCACGCTCGGCCCAGCCGACGACGGGAAAGAATTTCAGGCCGCGCTGCATCAGCCAGGAGCGTTTCTCGCCGGCGGCGAAGCCGATATAGGCCTGCGCCCATTTGCGCGGCCAGAAATCTTCCGGCCGATCGAAGGCGGCCGTGCCCAGCCAGTCCTCGAGCGCCAGATCATGCGAATCGCGGATGCGCATGCGCCGCTGCTCGGGCGAATCGACGAGGAAAAGGCCGCCGAACGACCAGAATGCCTGGCCGCCCAGCGACTGCTCCGGCTCCTGGTCGACTATGATGATTTTCTTGCCGGCCTCGGCAAGCTCGGCGGCGGCGACCAGCCCGGCAAGGCCGGCGCCGACAATGATCACGTCCGCGTCGTCAGACATTTTCCCCTCCCAATTAGCCGGCTATTTTAATGCCGGGAGTCAGACGTTCTCCCAACTGTCCGTGCCGCCGGCGCGGAATATGGCATCGATGACTTTTTGGTTGAGCACCGATTCTTCCAGCGTGAAGACACGTTCCTTGCCGCCCTGTGCCGCGCGCGCAAAGGTCTCGACCTCCAGCCGGTATTGCTGCGTGCCGGGGAAGCGGAACACCTGCGCCTCGGTGTGGTTCTGGTTGTGCAGTTCGACGCGGTGGTGGTCGTAGAGCCCGGCGTTGAAGGGCGAGAACAGCTCGATGAAACCCTTCTCGCCGTGGAACACCATGACCTGGCGCGCCGCCATCTGCGTCGACAGGTAGAAGGACAGTTCGAAGTCGCCGAAATCGGCACGGATCGAGGAGTAGATGTCGGTGCCGAATTTCTTGTCGCGCTCGATCGTCGCCTGCACGCGCAGCGGCTCCTTGCCCGTCGAAAAGCGCGTCGACACGGTCGGGTAGACGCCGATGTCGGGCAGCGCGCCGCCGCCGAGATCGAGCTGGTTGCGCATGTTGTTGGGGTCGACATTGTAATAGGAAAACGCGCCCTGCACGTGGCGCAGCCTGCCGATGGCGCCGCTGGCGATAAGGTCGCGCACCTTGATCCATTGCGGGTGGTAGATGACCATGAAGGCTTCGCAGACCAGCACTTTTTTCTGGTCGCGCAGCTTGATCAGCGGAAGGATGTCCTTGGCGTCGAGCGCCAGCGGCTTTTCGACCAGCACATGCTTGCCGGCTTCGATGGCCTTCGCCGCCCATTCGACATGCTGCGATGTCGGCAGCGGAATGTAGACGCCGTCGACCTCGTTGGAAGCGAGCAACTCCTCATAGGAGCCGAAGGCATGGCGGGCACCGAAGCGCTCGGCCAGCGCCTTGGCCTTCGACAGGTCGCGGCTGGCGATCGCCGACAGCACGCCATTCTCCGCCTCGACCATCGCCGGCAACAAATGCTCGCGGCCGATCTTGGCCGTCGACAACACACCCCATCGGAACATCAGGCTTCTCCATCACGATTACAGGCGACGAGGTTTGCCCGAAATCGGCGGAAAAGCCAATGCGGGCGCTAGATTCCTCGCCCCACGAAGTGCAGGGCTGTCCGGGGAAAGTCATTCATAGGTGAAGCACATCTGGTTTGGGGAGTAATTGGGTTTTCGTTGACTTGGGTTGACGGGTGGCGGTTTGTCGATGGCGGCGATGTTTCGGCGCTCGAAGAGGCATCGGTTGACCAGATCGGTGAACCTGAGGATTGGCATGGCGATACGGTAGGCGCGAGCGGCGATGCGCAGCAGCGCATAGGCGACCATGGCGGCGAAGAGTTGCAGGCGGATGGCATTGTCGTTGTTGCCGAGGAACTTGCGGATTTTGAGATGCTGCTTGATCCAGCGAAACAAGAGTTCGATCTGCCATCGGCCTTTGTAGAGCTGTGCGATCTCGACGGCGGTTCGCTTGAGGTCGTTGGTCAAGAGCGTGATGGTGTCGCCGTCATTTCGCTTGAGGATGAGCCGGCGCAACGGGATTGCCAGTTTGCTGTTGGTTTTGCTGGCAAGACTTACGTTAGCATCCTCCAGAATGGTGAAGCCATCACCCTGAGTTTGGGCGATGCGACGCTGGCGCTCGACCTTGAGACCCATATTGGATTTGGGCCGCGTGACGAAGAAGGCCTTGGCGGTGGCGATCGCCGTCCACCAGCCGTAATGGCAATAGCCCTTGTCGAACACGTAGGTGGCGCCCTTCTCGATGGTGATCGTGCGGCCGATCTGGGCATCGTTGACGTTGGCATCGGTGATGTCGAGGACGCGCGGGCAATCGCTGTCGGGATCGTAGACGACATGCATCTTCATGCCACGAATGCGGCCGTTCGACTTGGCCCAGGCGCAGGTCTTGCCGAGCGGAATAGGCGTGGAATCGATCAGCCGCAGCATGGCCGTGCCCTCACGGCGCGTCTGCCGGTCAAGTTGGCCGGCAAGCAGACCGAAAGTCTCGGCAAAGAGACCAACGGGGCGGCGGCGGTTGGCATCCGACAAGGTCGAGCGGCGCAACCGGTCGGTGCCCAGATGATAATGGTGCTGGCAGTTGGCGTTCCAGCCGGCTTCCAGGCTACGCAGGCTGTCGGCGCCACTGAGCTGCGCATAAACCAGCACCATCAGGTGGTCCCAACTCTTGAACGACTTGTCGTAGGCATCCCCGTCATGGCTATCCACAACCGTCTGAAAGCCGCGCCGATTGATCGGTTCAACCAGCTTGCCAAGAATGCTAGGTGTAAAGCGCATGCTCCGTTCCCTTTCTGAGTCTCGACAACCAGAAGGTAGACGGAAAACCGCCGTCTTACGGGGCATGCGCATGCGGCATTTCGATTCAGCTGACGTTTTCCCCGGACAGCCATGCACGAAGTGGGGAGAGGTGGCCCGGCGAAGCCGGGACGGAGAGGGGCCTTCGTAGAGTGTCCAGGCTTGCCGACTCGAGCGCCCATAGGCTTTCGCTAATGACCGCCCACGCCCGCTTTTAGAGGGCTCTGCCGTCGCGACTGTCGTCCCCCTCTCCGTCCCGGCTTCGCCGGGCCACCTCTCCCCCGCTTTGCGGGAGGCGAGGAACCCAAGTTCTGCAGCCACTCAGCCGCGTTTACCCGTCAGCGTCATGTCGAAGTCGACGATGTTCGAATAGATCGGCGTGCCGACATCCATGCCGTAACGTGACCTCAACACCTTGCCGGTGACATGGAATTTGATCGTGCCGCCCTTGAGACCGCCAAGCTCGGCCGCGAATTTTTCCGGGAAGGTCTTGCCACGCGCCGTGAGCCTGCCGGTGACGAGGGCCGTGGTGTCGCTGGTGCGGGTCACGCTGGTCGAGCGGAACTGGATTTCCGGACTGTTGGCGGCATCGAACACCGCGTCGGAGCGCAAGAAGGCATCGATACGGCCCTGGCCGGTGCCGACGCTTTCGGGAAAGATGGTGAAATTGACCTGCGAGCGCCCGACATCGCTGTTGTCGATGCGGATCGAGCCCTTGAAGCGGGCGAAGGCGCCATTGAGGCCGCCGCCGCCGACCTTGCCGATGGAAAAGCGGATGCTGGAGCTGGCCGGGCTGATCGAATAGCTGCCGGCGGCGTCGCCAAGCGCGACGGCCGCTGAAACAGGCATGGCAAGGCAAGCGGCGACCGCTGCAAATCCGAGGATACGCGCATACATGGGATGTTCCTTTTTGGAGGCAACGCTCTTTGCGTCCTCGCCCCATCAACGAATGAGCCGCCCGATCTATTCCGCATCTGACGAAGGCGTGATCATGCGCGTGAGCACGCCATCCCTGAGCTGGAAATGATGACGCAGCGCCGCCGCGACATGGAGAGCAACCAGGGCCATGCCGGCATAGGCGAGATACCAATGCGTTGAGGCCCAGAAGCTTTCGGCGCCATCCGATTCGGTCAGCGGCAGGTTCGGCATGATGAACAGATTGAACGGCAGGCTGGGGATCTCCAGCATCGACACCGACACCAGCGCCCAGCCGGACAAGGGCAAGGCAAGCTGAAACGCGTAGAGCGCTAAATGGGCCAGCGGGGCGGCCCGACGCTCCAGGGGGCCGACCGAGCGCGGCAGCGGCGGCCATACATTGCCGAGGCGCCAGGCGATGCGCAGCATCACCAGGCCGAGCAGCAGAAAGCCGAAGGATTTGTGCAGCTGGATCAGCTCGAAGGCGGTGCGCTGGCTGGTCAACCGCACCATGACGAAACCGAGCGCGAACTGGCCGATGAAGATCAGCGCAATCAGCCAGTGGAGAATGATTGCGCCCCAGCCATAGCGGGTGGCGCTGTTGGTGATCGATGCTTGCATGGGGAGTGAACGAATGTTGGTGAGGCTTTCTTCCGGCGCGCGCTTCACCCTCCCCCTTGTGGGGAGGGTCGGCTCGCAGGCGGAGCGAAGCGAAGATTGCGGGACCGGGTGGGGGTGCGCCCTACGAGCCCCCCACCCCGCTTCGCAAAAGCCGCCTTGCGGCATTTGCTGCGCGACCCTCCCCACAAGGGGAGGGTAAGGCGCGCACTCATCCACTCACCTTGAAGAAATCGACGAAGGCCCTGAGCGCCGGCCGCATCTGGCGGCGGCTGGGGTAATAGACGAAGAAGCCGTCGAAGGACGGACACCAGTCCTTCAGCACGCGGATCAGCCTGCCGTCGGCGAGCGGGGCGCGGACATAGTCCTCAAAGACGAAGGCAAGCCCGGCGCCGTCGACCGCCGCCTGGGCGATCAGATGGTCCTCGTCGAGGATCAGCGGTCCTTCCACCGCCATCTCGATCGCCTCGCGGCCTTTCTCGAATTCCCAGCGGTAGAGGATGCCGCTGGAGAAGCGGAACCGGATGCAGCGGTGGCCGGCCAGGTCGCGCGGGTGGCGCGGCTTGGGGTTGGCCTCGAAATAGACCGGCGCGGCAACCACCGCGCCACGAATGTCCGGCCCGATCTTCGCAGCGATCATGTCGCCCTGCAGGCTCTCGCCTAGCCTGACGCCAGCATCGAAGCCGCCTTCCACCACGTCGGTGAAGCGGTCCTCGATGACGATCTCCAGCACGATGTCGGGATAGGCTGCCGCGAAGGCGCCCAGCCGCGGCGTCAGCACCAGATGCGCCGCCGTGCGCGGCACGCTGAGCCGCAGATTTCCGGCGGGCCGGTCGCGCGCCTCGATCGCCGCCTCCAGCGCCAGGTCGATCTCGGAAAGCGCCGGACGCAATCGTTCGAGCAGTTGCGCGCCCTCCTCGGTCGGGGCGACGCTGCGCGTGCTGCGTGCCAACAGGCGCACGCCAAGCCGTGCTTCGAGGCTGGAGACCGCGTGGCTGACGGCCGAAGGCGCGATGGCCAATTCTCTCGCCGCTCCGCGAAAGCTGCCGCATTGGGCGACGGTTGCCAGCACGGCAAGTTGGGAAAGATGTGCGCGATTCATTGATCTATCTTTTAGAACAGCCCGTGCAAATGAGAGCCGATTATCGAACGCAGGGCAAGGCATTATTTCTCCCGCATCGCAACAAGGAGACGCGTGATGCAAACCCGCAAGCTAGGAACTGAATTGAACGTCTACCCCGTCGGCCTCGGCTGTATGGGCATGAGCTTCGCCTATGGCGGCCAGGCGGAAGCCGATGCGATCGCCACGCTGCACCGCGCCGTCGACATCGGCGTCAACTTCTTCGACACGGCGGAAGTCTATGGCCCCTTCGAGAACGAGATCCTACTCGGCAAGGCCCTGAAGTCCGTTCGCGACAGGGTGACGATCGCGACCAAGTTCGGCTTCAAGATTCTGGAGGAAGGCACAGGCCTCGACCGCATGGTCGGCGTCGACAGCCGTCCCGAACACGTCAAGGCGGTCGCCGAGGCATCGCTGAAGCGGCTGGGCACGGATGTCATCGACCTCTACTACCAGCACCGTGTCGACCCCAACGTGCCGATCGAGGATACGGTCGGCGCCATGGCCGAGCTGGTGCGCGAGGGCAAGGTGCGCGCGCTGGGCCTCTCGGAAGCGAGTGCCGCGACCATCCGCCGGGCGCATGCCGTGCACCCTATATCCGCCGTGCAGAGCGAATATTCGCTGTGGACCCGCGACCCGGAAGACGAGGTGTTCGCCGTCTGCCGCGAACTCGGCATCGGCTTTGTCCCCTACAGCCCGCTCGGCCGTGGCTTGCTCACCGGTACGATCGCCAAGCCCGAGGCCTTGAGCGACGACGATTGGCGCCGCGGCCTGCCGCGCTTCCAGGCAGACGCGATGGCGGCCAACGCCACTGTCATCGCCACGCTGGAGAAGCTGGCGGCGCAAAAGGGCGTGACCTCCGCTCAGCTGGCGCTCGCCTGGGTGCTGCACCAGGGCGATTTCATCGTGCCGATCCCCGGTGCGCGGAAGATTCGCCATCTCGAGCAGAACACGGCGGCCGCCGGGATCGCGCTGAGCGCTGCCGAGGTGCAGGCCATCGGTGATGCACTGTCGCCAGACAAGGTCGTCGGCAGGCGCTATGCGGAGAAGGAGCTGGCGCTGGTGAATGGGTGAGGCCTGGTCGCCGTTGGATAATGGAAGGGGCGCTTCGGCGCTCCTTTTTCGTACGCCGCGCGGTGCAGAAGGTTGCGAAAAGTCGCCGCGAGGCACCCCCCTCTGTCCTGCCGGACATCTCCCCCTCAAGGGGGGAGATTGGCAGCTTCGCCCACCCATATCTCTTTCAGCGTTGGCGGTTGGCGAAAACCGAAGTGACGTCTGATCTCCCCCCTTGAGGGGGAGATGTCCGGCAGGACAGAGGGGGGTGCCTCGCACCGACATTTCCGGCAACCCCTACCACGCCACCACCGCAATCTCCGGCCAATACTCCCTCGCCCGCCTACCCTTCACCTCATGCGTCCGCCGGTTGTCCATCACCCGGTTGGGTGTGATGCGGAACGAAAAAACATCATCCAGCCCGAACGGCGCCACCAGTTCCAATTGCCCAGCCGCATCATACCGCACACCGACCGCGTGGGTCTTCGACGCGAAACAGCTGACGGATTCGCTGGAACTCGTATAGCGCGGACAGGGTTGGCCGAACTTCTGCGGATACCACAGATGCACCCGCGCCTGGTTGCGCACCTCGACCGGCAGCGGCAGTCCTTCGAAATGCGCCGCCGCCCGGCGGATGACGACATCCTCGGCCTCGTAGGACAGGTCGCTGTCATCGAAATAGAACAGGTCGACATCCCTGATGCCGTAGCCCGATGGCTTGCCCGTCAAATAGTTCCAGACGCTGTTGTAGAGCGCGCCAGACACCACCAGCCAATCCGCCAGGTCGAGCGCGCGAGCCCCCGCCAGTGCATCGCGGACCAGCGGGTCGGCCGACACGATGGCGAGAAACGCCGCCCGCTGCCTTTCGAAAGGAAGGCCGGAATACCGCAGATGGTCCATCGCCCATTGGAGGGCGATTCGCCATCTGCTCGCAAGCCTCTATGCCCTGAGCACGCCACCGGTCTGCTTGCCGACATTCTCGACGATGCGCTTGGCCAGCGCTTCGAAATCCTCGTCGGTCAAGGTCTTCTCGACCGGCTGGATCGACACTTCGATGGCGATCGACTTCTTGGCCGCGCCAAGCGACGCACCTTCGAAAATATCGAAGACCGAGACAGCAGTGATCAGCTTCTTGTCGGCGGCAAGGGCCGCGCGGACCAGCGTGCCGGCCTCGACCGTCTTGTTGACGACGAAAGCGAAATCGCGCTTGACCGCCTGGAACGGGGAGAGCTCCAGCTTCGGCTTGGTTTTCGTCGGCTTGGCCTTCGGCTCGGGCACGGCATCGACGAACACTTCGAAGCCGCACAGTGGGCCGGAGACATCGAGCCCTTCCAGCGCCTTCGGATGGAACTCACCGAAGGTGCCGAGTACGGTTTTCGGGCCGAGCTTGATCGTGCCGGACCGGCCGGGATGATACCAGGCCGGACCGCCCGCCTCGATCTGCAGCCGGTCGACCGGCGCGCCGCAGGCTTCGAGCGCGGCGATCGCATCGGCCTTGGCGTCGAACACGCCGACGGGACCTGAATTGCCGGCCCAATTGCGGCCGGAGCCGTCGAGCTTGGCGGTGCCGCGGCGCACGCCGGCGGCGACGCGCCGCTGCTGGTCGGCGCCGTCGCCCTCATAGGTGCCTGAAACTTCAAACAGCGCCACGTCGCCGATGCCCTTGTCGGCATTGCGCTGGGCGGCCGCGATCAGGCCCGGCAACAGCGATGGCCGCATGTCGGACATGTCGGCGGCGATCGGGTTGGCGAGCTTCAGTGCCATCTGGCCACCGCCGAACAGCTCGGCATGTTTGGCCGGAATGAACGACCAGGTGACGGCCTCCATCATGCCGCGCACGGCGAGCGCGCGCTTGGCGGTGCGGGTGCGGACCTGCAGCGTGGTGAGTATTTTTGCGTTGACCGCGTCATGCGCGCCGAGCGGCTGCGGGGCGATGTTGTCGACGCCGTGGATGCGCATGATCTCTTCGACGAGATCGGCCTTGCCGTCGACATCCGGACGCCAGGACGGCACGGCGACATTGACGACATCGCCCGCCCCCTCAGGCTTGAAACCAAGGCGCGACAGGATGTCGAGGCTTTCCGTCTTGGGAACCTCGATGCCGGTCAGCCGCTTCACTTCCGACAGCGGGAAGGAGACGATTTTGGCCTGGTGGCCAGCATAGCCCTTCACTTCGATTTCCGTCGGCGTACCGCCGCAGAAATCGAGCACCAGCTTGGTCGCCAGCTCGACGCCGGGCACCATGAATTCAGGGTCGACGCCACGCTCGAAGCGGTAGCGCGCGTCGGTGATGATGCCGAGCGTCCGGCCGGTGCGGGCGGTGGTGATCGGGTCCCAAAGCGCGGATTCGATCAGCACATCCGACGTGTTCTCGTCGCAGCCCGAATGCTCGCCGCCCATGATGCCGGCGATCGATTCGATGCCGTTCTCGTCTGCTATGACGCACATCTCCGGTGTCAGCGTGTATTCGCGGCCGTCGAGCGCCTGCACTTTTTCGCCATTATGCGCCCGCCGCACGGTCAGATTGCCGGCAACCTTGCTGGCGTCGAACACGTGCAACGGCCGGCCGCGATCGAAGGTGACATAGTTGGTGATGTCGACCAGCGCGCTGATCGGCCGAAGCCCGATGGCGATCAGCCGCTGCTGCAGCCATTTTGGCGACGGGCCGTTCTTGACGCCACGCACCAGCCGCAGCGCGAAGCCGGGGCAAAGTTCCGGCGCCAGGATCGTCACCTTGACCGGACACATGCCGTTGCCGACATGGGGCATGATGGCGCCGCCGACGAGGCGGCCAAGTCCGCTCGCCGCCAGATCCCTGGCGATGCCGTAGACGCTGGTGGCGTCCGGCCGGTTCGGTGTCAGATTGATCTCGATGACCGGATCGTCGATGTGCGCATAGGCGGCGAAGCTGGTGCCGACAGGCGCATCCTCAGGCAGATCGATGATGCCGTTGTGTTCGTCGGACAGCTCCAGCTCGCGCTCGGAGCACATCATGCCGTGGCTTTCGACGCCCCTGATCTTGCCGACCGTCAGCGTCACGTCGATGCCCGGAACATAGGTGCCGGGCGCGGCAAAGGCGCCGATCATGCCGGCACGGGCGTTGGGCGCGCCGCACACCACTTGCACCGGCGCCTTGCCGTCGCCGGTATCGACGGTCAGCACGCGCAGCCGGTCGGCATCGGGATGCTGAACCGCGGTCAGCACCCTGGCGATGACGAACGGTTTCAGGCTCGACTTGTCGTCGACATGCTCGACTTCGAGGCCGATCGAGGTCAGCCGCTCGACGATCTCGTCAAGCGTGGCGTCGGTCTCGAGATGATCCTTGAGCCAGGAGAGGGTGAATTTCATGGGACTGTTCCGTCTGGTCTTTTGACGCTTGTTTTCAGATGTCTCGGCAAGTCGTCGGACATATGCAGGAAGGGGAGTTGTTCGCTGACATAGGCATGCAGCGTCGGCTTGAAGTTGGCCGGCATGTCCATGGCGCCGAGCAGGAAGTAGATGTCGTCCTCCAGCCGCTCGTCGACATAGGCGATGGGCGAGCCGCAAATGCCGCAAAAGGAGCGCGTCACCGGGCCGTTCTCGTACATCTTCAGCGCCTTGCCGGTGAACGAGACCTGACCGGCCAGGAAGCCGACAAAGGCCGACACCGGCGCGCCGGTCGCCCGCCGGCAATCGCCGCAATGGCAATAGCTGACATGGTGCGGTTCGGCCGAGGCCTCGAACCGCACGGCGCCGCAACGGCAGCCGCCGGTGTGCGGCGCTGTCATGCGCTTAGGCCTCCGAACAAGGTCGGCATGTCGAGCGGCCTGAAACCGTAGTGCGACAGCCAGCGGACGTCGGCGTCGAAGAAGGCGCGCAGATCCGGCATGCCGTATTTCAGCATGGCGATGCGGTCGATGCCCATGCCCCAGGCAAAGCCTTGATATTCGTCCGGATCGAGCCCGCCATGGCGCAGCACATTGGGGTGCACCATGCCGCAGCCGAGGATCTCCATCCAGTCGGAGCCTTCGCCGAAGCGCACTTCGCCGGGCCGCGAGCGGTCGCACTGGATGTCGACCTCGAGGCTCGGTTCGGTGAACGGGAAGAAGGACGGGCGGAAGCGCATCTTGACCTGCGGCACCTCGAAGAAGGCCTTGCAGAACTCCTCCAGCACCCATTTCATGTTGGCGACGTTGGCTGATCTGTCGATCACCAGCCCCTCGACCTGATGGAACATCGGCGAGTGGGTGGCGTCCGAATCCTGGCGGTAGGTTTTTCCAGGAATGACGATGCGGATCGGCGGCTTCTTGGTCTCCATGGTGCGGATCTGCACCGGCGAGGTGTGGGTGCGCAGAAGCTTGCGCTCGCCCTTCTCGTCCGGCTGGAAGAAGAAGGTGTCGTGCATCTCGCGCGCCGGATGGCCTTCGGGGAAATTCAGCGCGGTGAAATTGTAGTAATCGGTCTCGATATCGGGACCTTCGGCGATGGAGAAACCGAGGTCGCCGAAGATCGCCGCGATCTCATCGATGACCTGGCTGATCGGATGGATGCGACCGCGCTCGGCCGGCGATTGGCGCACCGGCAGCGTCACGTCGACCTTTTCGGCGGCGAGGCGGGCGGTGATCGCCACATCCCTGAGCTCGGCCTTGCGGGCCGTCAGCGCATCGGTGACGCGGTTCTTGAGGCCGTTGATGGCAGGGCCTTTGACCTGGCGCTCCTCGGCGGTCATGGCGCCAAGTGTCTTCAGCATCTCGGACACGCTGCCCTTCTTGCCGAAAGCAGCGATGCGCACGGCCTCGATGGCCGGCTCATCGGCGGCCGAGGCGATTTCGGCCAGAAGTGCGTTTTCAAGCGTATCCAGGCCAGTGGTTGCGTCGTTCACGGTCAAACTCGCTACGTTGGAAATCAGCTTCAAAGTGAAAGCCACTTTTAAGTTGAAAGTTCAGGCATAAGAAAAACCCGCGCCAGCCGTGCCAGCGCGGGTTCCCCAAATCAGAATTGCGAATGCTTGGGAAGCGCTGGTCTTAGGCGACAGCGCTTTCAAAAGCGTTCGGCGTGGTGTTCTTCAGATATTCGAGCGCCACCTTGGCCTTGGCGACCAGGGCTGCGAAAGCCTGCGGCTCGTGGATGGCCATATCCGACAGGATCTTGCGGTCGATCTCGATGCCGGCCTTGTTGAGGCCGTCGATGAAGCGGCCATAGGTCAGGCCATGCTCGTGGGTCGCGGCGTTGATGCGCTGGATCCACAAAGCGCGGAACGAGCGCTTGCGGTTCTTGCGGTCGCGATACGCGTACTGCATCGACTTTTCCACCGCCTGCTTGGCGATGCGGATGGTGTTCTTGCGGCGGCCGTAGAAGCCCTTGGCGGCTTTCAGGACCTTCTTGTGCTTGGCGTGCGAGGTGACGCCTCTTTTTACGCGTGCCATGTCATGATCTCCTTAAAAGCAATTCCAGGAAAAGTGCCTTGCGGTTTTCCGTTCGGAATTGCGTAAAACAAATGCGTGTCCGGACCGAATGCCTTAGAGGCCGTTCGGCAGAAAATTCTTGATGACCTTCTTGCCATCCGGTTCAGCCAGAACCATCGTGCCGCGGGCATTTCGAATGAACTTGTTGGAACGCTTGATCATGCCGTGACGCTTGCCGGCCGCAGCCGACAGGACTTTACCCGTACCTGTGATCTTGAACCGCTTTTTGGCGGCGGACTTGGTCTTCATCTTGGGCATTTTGCTACTCCGTATTGTTGGCGCACTATCGCGCTTCTTGTTCGCTTCGGGCCGACCAAAGCCCGAAAAGCAAATGAAACCGCCACGGCATGCCCTGCCGGGCGGTTTTCTTGAACGGCGGTGCTATACGTCAAAGACGCTCCGCGCGCAACACCCGTAGAGATGCGGCGCTGTGTCCTTGGTCAGGGTAGTCGGAACAACACCGGCAATATGCCCGACTGCTGGGCGCCGTCGATCAGCTCGAAGGCCGGCAGCGCGACGAGAAACACCAGACCGTCGAGCAGCGTGGTCAGCAACAGGCGCGGCTTGAAGCTGCCCGTGTCGCCCTCCTGATAGAGCGAAAGCTTCGGGAAGAAGCGCGGCACTCTCGCCAGATAGGCCTGGTATGGGGCGCCGAGCGCCTCCTTGAGGAATTTCTCCTCACGCAGAATGACGATGTGGAAGGCGCCCGCGCACAAAAGCGCAAAGAGAACGATGCCCGAGAACGAGCCGATCTGCGCGCCGACGCCGGCCGCGGCCACGGTCGAGAACACATAGAGTGGGTTGCGGGTGATCGAGTAAGGCCCGCCGGTGACCACCTCAGAGGATTTGCGCCCGCCTATGTAAAGTATCGACCAAAGGCGGCCGCAGATACCGAGAAAAATCAGCAATACGCCGAACATTTCGATCGTTTCATGCATCGCCGTGTCGGGCGGAAAGGTCGATTGCCCGAACAGCAGCGCTACCAACAGCACCGCCACGAGCACGGCAAGCACCAGCCTGCGCGTACGCTGGTAGTTGCCCAGCCCGTATTTGAGTTCTTTGTCCAAGTCGGAATCCGATCGTCGAGAAGCCTAATGTATGTCGGCCAAAAGTGGCCCCGGTTTTGGGAGGACGACATGCATAAAAACAGAGCCGGCGATCGCAGCTGTGGCCAAGAAACAGGCGTCCCGCCGATCGCCGGGACGCCTTGTACTACAATTCAGGCGGATTTAGAGCGCTGGCCAGACCTGACGTCATCGTGATCTAGCGCGCTCTTTGTTTGACGCAATTCCCTAGGGAAAGCGCTATGCGCTTTTCCCGGGAAAACCGTTTCACACTTTTCCTGGAATGCTCTAGCGCGGTGATAGCACCATCATCATCTGGCGGCCCTCGAGCTTCGGTTCCGCTTCGACCTTGGCGATGGTCGCCACTTCCTCACGGACCTTGTTCAGAAGCTGCATGCCTAGTTCCATATGCGCCATCTCGCGGCCACGGAAACGCAGCGTCAGCTTGACCTTGTCGCCTTCCTCGAAGAAGCGGCGAACCGCCTTCATCTTGGTCTCGTAGTCATGACTGTCGATGTTCGGGCGCATCTTGATCTCCTTGATCTCGATGACCTTCTGGTTCTTGCGCGCCTCGGCCGCCTTCTTCTGGTTGGCGTATTTCAACTTGCCGAGATCGAGGATCTTGACGACGGGGGGCACCGCGTTGGGCGATATCTCGACGAGATCGAGCCCAGCCTCTTCGGCGAGCAGTAATGCGTCGTTGATGGAAACATCGCCGCGGTTCTGGCCTTCGGCGTCGATAAGCTGGACCCGGGGAACCCGGATGTCACGGTTGGAGCGCGGGCCATCCTTGGTCGGCGCCGCTGCTTTGAAAGGTCTGCGAATGGTCGTGGTCTCCTTGGCCGTTTCGTTCAGGGTTTGTCAGTGTTGATGCGTGGACGCGCCAATGTGGTGAGCGCGCGGGCGGAGTCAATAGCACAGCATTGACAGAAAATCACCCTGATCGCTGCCCTGCACCAAACAAAGAACATCGTGAGCACTTTTCGCCTCACCGCTGGCTGTGCCACAAGACCGACATTGAGGAAAAAGCCATGACTGCCACGCCCCCAATCTTTCTGGATGTCGATGGATCGCGCATCGCGGTGCGTCATACCACAGGCTCGGCGCCCGGCATCGTCTGGCTCGGCGGCTACAAGTCGGACATGCTGGGCACGAAGGCTCAGACACTATCGGATTGGGCGGCAGCCGAAGGCCACGCCTTCCTGCGCCACGACTATTCCGGCCATGGCGAATCCGGCGGCGCCTTTGCCGATGGCACGATTTCGAAATGGCTTGCGCAGAGCCTTGCCGTGTTCCGGCAATTCACCAAGGGCAAGCAGATCCTGGTCGGCTCGTCGATGGGCGCCTGGATCGCGCTGCGCATGGTGCAGGAATTGCGCAAGGCGGGCGACAGCAACGTCGCCGGCCTGGTGCTGCTGGCACCGGCGCCGGATTTCACCGCTGAGCTGGTCGAACCGGTGCTGACCAAGGCGCAAAAGCGCGACCTCGCCAAAAAAGGTTTCTTCGAAGAGCCCTCCGACTATTCCACTGAGCCTTACATCTACACGCGCGCGCTGATCGAGGACGGGCGCGACAACCGGGTAATGACAGGCCCGATCGACACCCATTGCCCGGTGCACATCCTGCAGGGCCTGGCCGATGCCGACGTGCCGGCAAGCCACGCGCTGAAGCTGGTCAGCCTGCTGCCGGCCGACGACGTGACACTGTCACTGATCCCTGACGGCGACCATCGCCTGTCGCGGCCGCAGGATCTCGACATGCTGGTGCGGGCCGTCGATGCGATGGCGCAGAGGGGAAACTGATGCGCCTTTCCATTCCGATACACGCGTTCGTCGCCGCCATCGTCGGCTTTGGCGGCACGCTGGCCATCGTCATCGCCGCTGCCAAGGCGGTCGGCGCGACGCAGACCGAGACGGCGAGCTGGGTGACCACCATCTGCCTGGCCATGGCAATCGAGAGCCTGTGGCTGTCATGGCGCACGAAAATGCCTGTCATCACCGCCTGGTCGACGCCGGGCCTGGCGCTGATCGCGGCTTCGGGCGGCTTTTCGATGGGCGAGGCCGTCGCCGCCTTCATCGTCACAGCTGTCCTGCTGATCGCCACCGGGCTGTTCCGGCCGCTGACGAAGCTGATATCGAGGATACCGCCCTCGGTCGCCTCGGGCATGCTGGCGGGCATCGTCGTCACCTTCGCGCTCAATGCAGTGAAGACCGTTCCTGTCGACCCATGGCTGATCCTGCCGCTGATTGCGGCCTTCTTCATCATCCGCCTGTTCAACCCGGCGCTGTCGGTGCTGGCGGTTCTGATCGGCGGCGGCCTCGCAGCCTTCCTTACCGGCCGTGTCGGCGGCCTGCCGACACCGGAACTGTCGACGCTGACGCTGATCGTGCCTGATTTCACCGCCAAGGCGATGATCGGGCTGGCACTGCCGCTCTACCTCGTCACCATGGCTTCGCAGAACCTGTCCGGTCTCGCCGTGCTGCGCGCCGCCGGCTACCATCCAGAGCCAGGTCCGCTGATCGGCGTCACCGGCCTGTTTTCGCTGCTGTCGGCGCCGTTCGGCGGTTCGACGACCAATCTGGCGGCGATCTCGGCGGCGATCTGCACCGGGCCGGACGTCCATCCCGATCCCGCCGAACGCTGGAAGACCGGACCGTTCTATGCGCTTGCCTATCTCGTCTTTGCGCTTTTCGGCGCTTCGCTGGTGGCGATCTTCGCCGTGCTGCCGCAGAGCCTGATCGTGCTGGTGGCGGGCCTGGCGCTGATGGCCTCGCTCGCCAACGCGCTGTCGATCGCGCTCAAGGACGAGGGCGACCGCATGGCCGCCACCGTCACCTTTGTCGTTACCGCATCCGGGCTGACGCTGTTCGGCGTCGGTGCCGCATTCTGGGGGCTGATTGCCGGCTTGGTCGTGCTTTTCCTCGATATGCTCAAAAAGCGATAATCATTTCAGTTGCTTGTCCGGTTTTGGCGGACATTGTCTTGAATCGCCGTTTTTCTCTTCCCATTTCGATTCCACGCAGCCGGGTTTGGCTGTCTCCAACCGAAGGAATGGGAGAAAATGAACACATCTGCATTGATCCGCCCGGCCTGGACGCCGGCGACCATCGCGTTGATGGTGATCGGTTTCATGGTGTTCTGGCCACTCGGCTTCGCCATGCTTGCCTACATTATCTGGGGCGACCGCCTCGACGGCTTCAAGCGTGACGTCAACCGCGCGACCGACGGCATCTTCGCCGGCTGCCGCCGCGGTTCCGACAAGGCCGCGCGCTGGGGCAATGGCTCCGCACGCACCGGCAACGTCGCTTTCGACGACTGGCGCGAGAAGGAACTTGAGCGCCTGAACGAAGAGCGCCGCAAGCTCGACGAAATGCTGACCCAGTTCGACGAGTATGCCCGCGAATTGCGCCGTGCCAAGGACCAGGACGAGTTCGACCGCTTCATGGCCAACCGCAACAAGTCGACGGCGCCGACCAAGACCGATCCGGGCACCGGAACGACGACCACCAAGCGTGGCAAGGGCTCGAACCTGCTTGACGACTGAGGCTTTGCGACAGGCCAAGGTATGATGACGGCGTCGCGCGAGCGGCGCCGTTTCTTTTTTGTTCTATTCGTTTTCCTCGAATCACGTATCGTCCCGCCATGACCATCGGATTCTTTCGCAATCTGACAAAGCCCAAGCCCACGCCTGCCGTGGAGCGCGAATATTGCGTCGCCGGCCGCACGCTGCCGCTCAAGATCGTCGAGAGCGCCCGGGCGCGCCGAATGACGCTGCGCATCGATTCCGGCGGCCAGGGCCTGCGCATCACCGTGCCGCCAGGCCTGCGCCGCGGCGAGGTGGATAGATTCCTCGAGCGGCACCAGGACTGGCTGGAGCAGCGACTGGCCAAGGTGCCGACGCGGCCGCAGGTGCGGCCCGGCATCAGGATACCGGTGCGCGGCGTGCCACACCGCATCGTCCATGAACCGTCAAAGCGCGGTACCGTCACCGTGTCGCGCGACGAGCGCGGTCCGCTGCTGGTCGTGCATGGCGAGCGCATACACCTGCCGCGCCGCCTCGCCGATTTCCTTAAGCGTGAGGCCAAGAAGGAAATCGAGAAGCTGGTAGCCAAACACACCGAGGCGCTTGGCAAGCGCGCCAAGGCGATCCGCTTCAAGGACACATCAAGCCGCTGGGGGTCATGCACGTCCGAAGGCAATCTGTCCTTTTCCTGGCGCATCATGATGGCGCCGCAGCCGGTCATAAACTACCTCGTCGCGCATGAAGTGGCGCATCTCAAGGAGATGAACCACGGCCCGAAATTCTGGAAATTGTGCGAAAAGCTCTGCCCCGACACCGACCGCTGCAAGGACTGGCTGAAGCGCAATGGCGGTGCGCTGCAGGCGATCATGTTTGAGTAGGGACGGAAAGAAGGCTGTTCCGCAGCGATCCTTCACACCCCCCTCTGCTCTGCCGGGCATCTCCCCCGCAAGGGGGAGATTGGCAGCTTCGGCGCCCCGTCCGTTCCTGCGAAGTTGGAGATTGGCCACGGCGGTTGAGCGCGTAATCTCCCCCCTTGCGGGGGAGATGGCCGGCAGGCCAGAGGGGGGTGCTGTCCCGCCAGCGTCACATATTTAAAGCAGATCAATCGTCATTCGCCGCATTCAACTCTTCCGGCCGCAGCCCCTCGTCGCCATGATGCGGCCAGGGCAGGAAATTGCGGTCGAATTCGTCGCCACCGAAATAGTCCAGCGCCCGATGGGCCTCGGCGCCGTTGAAGGCGGCCTTGTCCATCAGGTGGGCGATGACCTCGCGCGCCTGCGCGATCTTCTGCCTGAGTTCGGCAATTGTTCTGTCTGCCATGATCGTGCTCCCGCCTTGCATGCGTCCATCCATAGGTAGCGCCTTTGGCGTTGCCGGCAAACAGCATGCTTTTTCTCGACTCTTTTCGCTTTTCGTGCCAATTCCCGCGCCATGGCACTCGACATCAAGATCTGCGGCTTGAAGACCGACGGGGCAATGGCCGCGGCGCTGGCGGGCGGCGCCAGCCATGTCGGGTTTATTTTCTTCGCGAAAAGCCCACGCTATGTCGAACCTGCCGAGGCTGGCCGCCTGCGTGAGGCGGCGCGCGGCAAGGCGATGGCGGTTGCTGTCACCGTCGATGCCAGCGATGCCTTCCTTGATGATATCGTTGCCAAAATGCAGCCCAACATGCTGCAGTTGCATGGCGCGGAGACGCCGGAGCGGGTGGCCGAATTGAAAGCCCGTTATGGTCTGCCTGTGATGAAGGCGCTGCCGCTCAGCGAGGCCGCCGATCTCGACCGGATAAAGCCGTTCATCGGCATATCAGACCGGTTCCTGTTCGACGCCAAGCCGCCGAAAGGCTCGGAACTGCCGGGCGGCAACGGTGTTGCCTTCGACTGGCGCATCCTCGCCGGCCTTGACGGCGGCGTCGATTACATGCTTTCCGGTGGGCTCAACGCCGCCAATATCGGCGATGCTCTTCGGCTTGCCAACCCGCCCGGAATAGACATTTCCTCAGGCGTGGAAAGCGCGCCGGGCGTCAAGGATCCGGTGTTGATCGAACAATTTTTCCGGGCCGTCAGGGCAGCGCGCGACGATCGCGCCGCTTGAGAGTGCTCCCAATCAAGATGCAGGAGATCGGCGATGGACAAGCCGGCGACACCCAATTCCTTCCGCACCGGACCCGACGAGCAGGGCATGTTCGGCATTTTCGGCGGTCGTTTCGTTGCCGAAACGCTGATGCCGCTGATCCTCGACCTGGAACGGCACTGGAACGAGGTCAAGAACGATGCGGATTTCAGGGCCGAACTGACTGACCTCTCGACTCACTATGCCGGGCGGCCCTCAAAACTCTATTTCGCCGAAGGCCTGACCAGGCATCTTCGTGAGGTTTCCTCGGCGAAGGGCCTCGGGGGCGGCGCAAAAGTCTACTTCAAGCGCGAGGACCTGAACCACACTGGTTCACACAAGATCAACAACTGCCTCGGCCAGATCCTGCTGGCCAAGCGCATGGGCAAGAAGCGCATCATCGCCGAGACCGGTGCCGGCCAGCACGGCGTGGCGTCGGCCACGGTCGCGGCCCGCTTCGGCTTTCCCTGCGTCGTCTATATGGGCGCCACCGATGTCGCCCGGCAAAGCCCCAATGTATTCCGCATGAAGCTGCTCGGCGCCGAAGTGCGGCCGGTGACCGCCGGCCACGGCACGCTGAAGGACGCCATGAACGAGGCGTTGCGCGACTGGGTGACCAATGTCGAGGACACCTATTACCTGATCGGCACCGCCGCCGGCCCGCATCCCTATCCGGAGCTGGTGCGCGACTTCCAGTCTGTGATCGGTACCGAAGCGCGGGCGCAGATCCTCGAACAGGAAGGCCGGCTGCCGGACACGATTATCGCCGCTGTTGGCGGCGGCTCCAACGCCATCGGCCTGTTCCATCCGTTCCTCGATGACAAAGAGGTCCGCATCATTGGTATCGAAGCTGGCGGTCGCGGTCTCGACGGCATCGAGCATTGTGCCTCGATGAACGCCGGCGCGCCGGGCGTGCTGCATGGCAACCGCACCTATCTCCTGCAGAATGCCGACGGCCAGATCATGGATGGCCATTCGATCTCGGCCGGCCTCGATTATCCCGGCGTTGGGCCGGAACATTCCTGGCTGCGCGATTCAGGCCGCGTCGACTATGTGCCGATCCTGGACGACGAGGCGCTGGAGGCCTTCAAGCTGACGACGCGTGTCGAAGGCATCATCCCGGCGCTGGAATCGGCGCATGCCATCGCGCATGCGGTGAAGATCGTGCCCGCCATGGACAAGGACCAGATCGTCATCGTCAACCTGTCCGGCCGCGGCGACAAGGACGTGCACACGGTGGCCTCGATGCTGGGCATGGAGATCTGATCATGGTGACCCGCATCGACCGCCGCATGGCGAAGCTGAAGACTGAAGGCCGCCCGGCGCTCGTCACCTATTTCATGAGCGGCGACCCGGACTACGACACCTCTTTATCGATCATGAAGGGGCTGCCGACGGCGGGCGCCGACATCATCGAAATGGGCATGCCGTTCTCCGATCCGATGGCCGACGGCCCGGCGATCCAGGCCGCTGGCCTGCGCGCCCTGAAAGGCGGCCAGACCCTGGTCAAGACGCTGAAGATGGCGGCCGACTTCCGGACCGGCGACAACGAAACGCCGATCGTGCTGATGGGCTACTACAATCCGATCTACATTTACGGCGTCGATCGCTTCCTCAAGGACGCGATCGCCAGCGGTATCGACGGACTGATCGTCGTCGACCTGCCGCCAGAGATGGACGAGGAACTGTGCATTCCGGCGCTTAAAGCCGGCATCAATTTCATCCGGCTGGCGACGCCGACCACCGACGACAAACGCCTGCCCAAGGTGCTGCAGAACACGTCGGGCTTCGTCTACTACGTGTCGATGACCGGCATTACCGGCTCGGCGCTGGCCGACACCGGCAAGGTGGCGGCGGCGGTCAAGCGCATCAAGGGCCACACCGACCTGCCGGTCTGCGTCGGCTTCGGCGTCAAGACCGCCGAGCAGGCGCGCGTGATCGGCGCCAATGCCGACGGCGTCGTCGTCGGCACCGCGATCATCAATGCGGTGGCCAATGTGCTGGGACCGAAGGGCGAGAAGACCGCCGACCCGGCCGAGGCCGTCGCCACGCTGGTCAGCGGCCTTGCGCAAGGCGTGCGCTCGGCCCGCCTTGCTGCTGCCGAATAGTTTCCCTACGTCTGGCTTCTTTGCCGCAATTCCGAACGGAAAACCGCTTCACACTTTTTCTGGAATTGCTCTAACTCTTCGTCAGGACAGGAGCCGAAGCGATGAACTGGATCACCAATTACGTTCGCCCGAAGATCAATTCGATGCTCGGCCGGCGCACCGACATGCCCGAGAACCTCTGGATCAAGGATCCGGAGACCGGCGAAATGGTGTTCCACAAGGATTTGGAATCGAACCAGTTCGTCATTCCCTCGTCCGGCCATCACATGAAGATTTCGGCCAAGGAGCGGCTGAAATTCTTCTTCGACGACGGCAAATACGAGACCCTGGACAACCCCAAGGTGATGCAGGATCCGCTGAAATTCCGCGATGAGAAGCGCTATGTCGACCGGCTGAAAGACGCCAAGGCCAAGACCGGCCTGGAAGATGCGATCATCAATGCGCTGGGCACCGTCGAGGGCCTGCCGGTCGTGGTCACGGTGCAGGACTTCGCCTTCATGGGCGGCTCGCTCGGCATGGCCGCCGGCGACGCCATCGTGCATGGCTTCGAAGTGGCCCTGCAACGCAAGCGGCCGCTGATCCTGTTTGCCGCCTCTGGCGGTGCCCGCATGCAGGAAGGTATTTTGTCCCTCATGCAATTGCCGCGAACCACGGTCGGTGTCGACCGGCTGAAGGAAGCCGGCCTGCCCTACATCGTCGTTTTGACCAACCCGACCACCGGCGGCGTCACCGCCTCCTACGCGATGCTGGGCGACGTGCACATTGCCGAGCCCGGCGCGCTGATCGGCTTTGCCGGACCGCGCGTCATTGAACAGACCATCCGCGAGAAACTGCCCGACGGCTTCCAGCGCTCCGAATACCTGATGGAGCACGGCATGGTCGACATGGTGGTGTCCAGGTTGGAGATGCGCGAAACGATCGCGCGCCTGCTCAAGATGCTGCTCAAGCTGCCGGAGGAGCAAAAACCGCTGGAGCCGGAAATCCTGCCGCCGGCAACAATTCCGGCGGACGCACGTCCGCAGGCCTGACGCGACACCAAGCGCCGCGAACAGCGATTGCGCCATGTCCCTGGCGCGCTGTAGCCTTTTGAATGCCATGGCCCTTTGCGAAACCGATTCTGGTTTTTCGGGGTCATGTGCCAGGATTGCGCCATGACAACGCTTGCCGCCGACCGCGAAATCGAAGCCCTGATGGCGCTTCACCCGAAGGGCTTCGACCTTTCGCTCGACCGCATTTCGCGACTGCTGGAACGGCTTGATAATCCGCAGGACCGGCTGCCGCCGGTAATCCACATCGCCGGCACCAATGGCAAGGGTTCGTGCGCGGCCTTTTCGCGCGCATTGCTCGAGGCGGCGGACTATCGCGTCCATGTCCATACCTCGCCGCATCTGGTGAATTGGCACGAGCGCTACCGGCTGGCTGCTGATGGCGGCGGCAGGCTGGTCGAAGACCGGGTTTTCGCCGATGCCATTGCCCGCGTCGCCAGGGCCAATGAGGGCGAGAAGATCACCGTCTTCGAGATTCTCACCGCCGTCACCTTCCTCTTGTTTTCCGAACACCAGGCCGATGCGGCGATCATCGAGGTCGGGCTCGGCGGCCGTTTCGACGCGACCAATGTCGTCAAGGAGCCGGCCGTATCGGTGATCATGCCGGTGTCGCTCGATCACGAGGCCTATCTCGGCGACCGTGTCGAACTGATCGCCGCCGAAAAAGCCGGTATCGTCAAGCCCGGCTGCCCGGTGGTCATCGGCGCACAGGAGAGCGAGACGGCGCTGCAGGTGCTGATCGAAACCGCCGAGCGGTTGGAGTGCCCGGCCTTCGTCTATGGCCAGGATTTCCTTGCTTTCGAGGAAAACGGCCGCATGGTCTACCAGGACGAGGACGGCTTGATGGACCTGCCGCCGCCCAGACTGCCCGGCCGCCACCAGTTCGCCAATGCGGCGGCGGCGATTGCCGCGGTCAAGGCGGCCGGTTTCGAGATCAGCCATCGCGCTGCCGAAAAGGCGATGATCAATGTCGCCTGGCCCGGCCGCATGCAAAAGCTGGCGCAGGGCCGGCTGGCCGAGTTGGCGCCGAAGGGCGCCGACATCTGGCTGGACGGCGGCCACAATCCGGGCGCTGGCGTGGCCGTTGCCGAGGCGCTGGCGGAACTGGAAGAAAAGAACCCGCGTCCGCTCTTCCTCATCTCGGGCATGATCAACACCAAGGACCAGAGCGGCTATTTCCGCGCCTTCAAGGGCCTCGCCCGGCATGTCTACACGGTGCCGGTGAGCCTCAGCGACGCCGGCGTGCCGAACGACGAACTGGCGGTCCGCGCGACGGACGCCGGGCTGACCGCCGAGCCCGTGAGTTCCGTCGCCAGCGCGCTGATGCTGCTGCGCGACACCTGGGACGGCCCGGCGCCGCGCATCCTGATCAGCGGTTCATTGTATCTGGCCGGCGCCGTGCTGGCTGAGAATGGCACGCCGCCAGCGTAAAACAAAGACAATCCCCGCAAGGAGCCTGTCATGATCAAGGTCAAGCAGCTCGCCCATGTCTGCATCTTCGCGCATGATCTGGAAGCGACGCGAAGCTTCTATCGCGACGTGCTTGGCCTCGACACGCAGTTCAACTTCCTCCGCGACGGCAAGGTGTTCGGCTTCTACCTCAATTGCGGCGGCCGCAGTCATGTCGAGGTGTTCCAGAAGGACGGCACGGCCTACAGCGAGCAGAACCAGATCAACCATTTCTGCCTTGAGGTGGAAAACATCGATGCTGCGATCGATCACATCAGATCGAACGGCATCGCCGTCACCTCAAAGAAACTGGCCTGCGATGACACTTTTCAGGCCTGGATCCGCGATCCCAACGGCGTGAAGATCGAGCTGTTCGAATACACCGGCAAAAGCGCACAGTTCGCCGGCGGCGACCGCATCGCCGACTGGTGAAAAGCGGCTGGCGGCCCCGACGGGTTACTTCAGCTCGATCTCGATAAAGGCGTATTCGCCTTCATTGGCGTTAATGACGTCGTGCTCGACGCCCTCTTTGCGGAAATACGGCGCGCCCTTCTTCATCTCAGCAAAGGATTCGCCGTCCTTGGTCAACAGCTTAACCTTGCCGTCCATCAGCGGCACGACGACGTAGTCGTGGCCGTGGCGGTGCCAGCCGGTGTTCTCGCCCGGCGCGAAGCGGTACTCGGTGACGATGACACGCTCATTGTCGATGAAGACGGTGGCCTTGGCGGATCCGGTCATGGGGTTCTCCTGTCTTCCCTCAAGCAGATGACATGGAGTGGCCGAACGCGAGGGCCAGAGCGTGACAGCGCATGACCCAGCAAAAAGCCCGGCACGAGGCCGGGCTTGATGGTCATGAATTTCAGACGGATCAGGCGAGGCTGCCGTTGATCCAGTGCGACAGCGCGGTCTTGGGCGCAGCACCAACCTTCATGTCGGCCACTTCGCCGCCCTTGAAGATCATCAGCGTCGGGATCGAGCGCACGCCGAACTGCGCGGCAAGCTCGGGATTCTCGTCGATGTTAAGCTTGGCGATCTTAATCTTGGCACCGAGTTCGGTGGCGATGTCTTCGAGCGCCGGCGCGATCATCTTGCAGGGGCCACACCATTCCGCCCAGAAATCGACGACGACCGGTACGCTGGCGTTAAGCACATCGGCCTGGAAATTGCTCTTGTCGACCTTGACAGTGGTCATGCGGAAATCCTTTCGAAATTTTTCGTCGCACCAAATGTGGTGGTGATCGTGCCCTTCTTCAAGCAGGTGTTGTGTCACGCTCCCGTGAGTCGAGCAAGGGCGTCATCCATGGCACTCGCCGGCAGTTCGATCAGCCGCGGCGCCTCGGTGAACAGCAGGGCCGCCTTGACCGCGCGGCCGGGATAAAGCGGCTGCAGCAGGGCGCGATAGAGCGCGAGCTGCAGGACATAGGCCGGCGGGACCTCGGCCAGAGAACCAGGGGCCGGCCGGTTGGTCTTGTAGTCGACGATGGACACCGTGTCCGATGTCACCGCCAGCCGGTCGATCTTGCCGGAAATCGAACGCTTCTTGCCCTTGACCTCCAGGCTGCCCATGATCGCGACTTCGGCACGTGACGATGGCGTAAACAACTGACCGAAGCCGGGGTCGGCAAGGATTGATGTAACCGACCCCAGGGCCTTTTCACGCTCTGACGCAGGCCAGTCCGCGCCCGTCCGCGCGAGGTAGCGTTCCGCCGCGCCTGCGCGTTCAGGCTCGGCAATGCCGGGCAGCATCTGCAGCAGTTTGTGCAGGGCAAGCCCGCGCAGCACGGCAAAGCCGGGCTCGGCATCCGCGTCGAGCACCGGCGACGCCTTGTCGACCACGGCTTCCTTGCCTTCGTCGAGCAGCGCCGAGGCGCCGGAAGGCGACAGCGGACGCGGCAAGTCTTCGAAAGGCGGCAGAGGGCGGAACAAGGTCGCCGGCAAGGGTCCGAAAGCATCGGCCTGCCGTGCCTGCTCGCTGGAAACCAGAGCGACGGGCGGCAGCTTGGTGACATGGAAACGATGCACCGGTTCGCCGCCGGCGGGATGTGCACGCTGTTCGCTTTCCGGCGCGCCGATCAACGCGCGGCTGACGATCGAGTGCCAGGTGCCGGCGTTCGGCGCCCGCTTGCCGTGATAGCCGCAGACGATCAGCCGGTCCTCGGCGCGAGTCATGCCGACATAGAGCAGCCGGCGGTATTCGTCATCGGCGAGTTCCCGAGCCCGCACTGCCGCTGCCTTGGAGAAGCCGTTGGCGACATCGCTGGCCGAGCGCCAGAGATAGCCCTTGCCATCCCAGTTTGCGCCGGAACCGTCGAAGGGCATCAGGCGCGGCAGATGCTGGTCGCTGAACGGGGCGGAACCGCCATCGACCAGGAACACGACAGGCGCTTCCAGGCCCTTGGCGGCGTGGACTGTCATGACCCTGACCTCGTCGCGGGTCTGGTCCATCTCGCGCTTGATCTCGGGACCGGCGTTCTCCAGCGTCGACAGGAAGGCTTCCAACCCCGGCAGGCCGGTTCGCTCCTCGGCAAGGCAGAAACTCAGGAACTCGTCGAGAATGTCGCCGGCTTCCGGTCCGAGCCGCGCGATCATCTTTTTGCGCACGCCATCGCGCGCCAGAAGCCCGGCATAGAATTCGAACACCGGCTTGAAGGCGGCCTCGTTCGTCCAGATGTCGAGTTGCGCGACGATCTTCGACAGGCGATCGCTTTCGGTGGCGTGCTGGCGCAGCGACGCGATCAACGACAATCCGGGCGGCCTCTGCGCCGCGAGCGTGAAAAGCATCTCCTCCGGCAAATCGAAGCTCGGGCTGCGCAGCACGGCGGCAAGCGACAGGTCGTCCTGCGGCTGGATGAGGAGATGGCCGAGTGCGATCAAGTCCTTGACCGCAATGTGGCCGGGCAGGCTCAGCCGGTCGGCGCCGGCGACCGGAATGTCGCGGCGTTTGAGCGCCCGGGTCAGCGCATGGACGAAGCGATCGCGCTTGCGCACCAGCACCAGTACGTCGCCTGGCCGCAGCCGCTTGCCGCGGCCTTCGATGATCTCGCTGGTGCCGATCCAGCCGGCAATGGTGGCGGCGACATTCTCGGCAACACGCACCGCCGGCGCATGGGCATGGTCGATGGCTTGCGTCCAGTCGTCGGGCTCGTCGACGGCTTCAGCGCCGACCGACGGCCAGACCTCGACATAGCCGGGCGCATCGGTGCGGATCGCCTTGTGGCTCAGCGGATCGGGATCATGGCTGATGCCGCGCCGCACGATCGGATCGGCAAAGACGCGGTCGACAGCAGCCAGAACGTCGTCGGTCGAACGGAACGACCAGGTCAGCTTGAGATCGGCGAAGGACGCCTTGGCGCCGTGCACCCTTCCTGAAAACAACAGCCGGCTGTCGGCGAAGGAGTCCGGGGCCGCACCTTGAAAGGAATAGATCGACTGCTTTTCGTCGCCGACGGCGAAGACCGTGCGATGGACCCTGTCACGCGCTCCTAAGCCGGCAAAGAATTCTTCCGCCAGCCGCTTGACCACTTCCCATTGATCCGGACTGGTGTCCTGTGCCTCGTCGAGCAGGATGTGGTCGATGCCTTGGTCGAGCTTGTATTGCACCCAAGGGCCGGCATCGGGCCGCGCCAAAAGGTTGACGGTGCGGGTGATCAGGTCGTTGAAATCGAGAAAGCCACGGCTGCGCTTCAGCACCTCGTAGCGTGCGATCAGCCAGTCGGCGATGGTCAGCGCGGCCCTTGTGCCTTCCAGCATCCGGAACAGAGCCAGCCGGTCGGTGGTTTCGATGATAGCGTTGGCCGCCGAGAGATAACGCTCCGCCAGATCCGGCAGCCGATCGATCAGGGCCTTCTTGAAAGCCTTTGCCGGGTCGTAGGCATCGCCATCGGTCTTGAGTAAGGCTCTTGCCAGCATTTGAAGGCGGCGAATGGGATCGCTTTCGGCGAAAGCCTGGCGCGCATAGGGCAGGATGTTGTTTAGCACCGATCTGGCGTCGGTGGCTTCGGCAGCGTGGGCGAAGCCGGCAAAATAGTCGGGCAGGAAGCCCGGCAGCGGCCAGATCGACGCCGCTATGCCTTCGGCGGTCTGGCCGGGCCGAAAATCGAACTCGTCGAACAGGGCCTGGAAATGCGTGCCGTCGCGCCCGACGGCGTCGATGAAATTGCGCAAGCCGTCGCGCTTGCGCACGATCTCGCCCAACAAGGCGTCGAGCCCGGCTTCGCCGCCACGGTCGAGAATGGTGGCAAAGGCCTCGGCCAAATCCTTGTCGCCGGCGGCTGTGCCGGAGATCATGTCGCGGCGCGCCGCGGCAAACAGCGATGCCTCCATCTGGCCGTCGAGCATCTCGAAATGGGCCGGGATGTTGGCCTCCAGCGGGAACTGGTGCAGCACCGATTCGCAGAAGGCGTGGATGGTCTGGATCTTGAGTCCACCGGGCGTTTCCAGCGCCTCGGCAAACAGGCGTCGCGCCCGACGCATGGTCTCGAGATTCGGACGCCGCCCTTCCAGCGCCTCGACCTTTGCCGCAAGGTCCGCGTCACCCAATGTCGTCCATTCCGACAGCGTTGAAAAAACCCGGTTCGACATGTTGGCGGCGGCGGCGCGCGTATAGGTCAGGCACAGGATCTTCGATGGATCGGTGCCGCGCAGCAACAGCCGGATGACGCGCTGGGCCAGGACATGGGTCTTGCCGGAGCCGGCATTGGCCGACACCCAGGCGGAATTCCCGGGGTCGGCGGCGCGGGCCTGGCTGTTCGCGGTGTCGCTGGGGATGGGATAGGCCTTCTTCATGCCTCCCCTCCCTCGTCACCGGCATCGCCGCCGGCCGACCATTCGAGCACGCGGGCAAGATGGTCGTAGTCGCCATCGGTCTCGCCTTCACGAAACGGCAGCGCACGCGACAAATAGCCGGTCGTCGGGTCGGTGTAGTGGATCAGCAGCTTTTCCAGCCGCGCCCAGGCCTCTTCGGCGAGATCGGCTGCGGTTCGCGGCTGGCGGTTGTGCTCGAGGATCGATTCCTCGAACACCTCGCCATTCGGCTTCAGCCTGATGAAGGCCAGTTGCGAGGGTTCGCGGGCGCCCAGATCCTTGAAGGCGCCGCGCCTGAGCAGTGCGCCCTCCAGCGCCAACTGCGGCGCCAGCAGCGTGTGCGCCTGCGCCTTGGACGGCGAGGAGCCGGTCTTGTAATCCAGTATGTCGGCCATGCCGCCGGCCAGCAGGTCGACCCGGTCGGCGTAGCCGGACAGTGTCACGCCGGATTGGCCGACGACGGTCTTGCCGGCGCGCTCCTCGGCATGCCGCCGTATCACCGCGTCGGCGCGCGTGCGCTCCCATTCGATGATGTTGGAGGCGAGTTTTTCGAAGCGCGGCCACCACACGGCCTCGACATCGGCCGGAAGGGCGGCTTCAGCAAAACAGGCCCGGCCGGCGGCGACAAGGCCGGCAAGCGCATCGGGCGCGCGCGGATCGGCGACGCGCGCTGAAAACAGGTGCAGGATGGCGTGGAACAGCGTGCCGCGCTCGGCCGCACCAGGATCGCGGATGACCGGATCGAGCGGCATCAGGCCGAGGATGCGTCTTGCATAGACGGCGTAGGGATCCCGGCGCAGCGTCTCGATCTCGGTGACCGAGAAATGGCCTGGGCGTACTGACAGTGGCGGCTTCGGCTGCGGCCGCGGCGCGAAATCCTGCCTGGGGCCGGTATCGAGCGAGCGAGCCCAGGCGAGCAGTTCGTCGCCACGCCGGCGCAGTTCCGCTGCCTGGTCTTTGCCGATGAAGGTGAGCAGTCGCTGCAGCCAGCGCGACGGCACGGCCGGTGCGTCGCCGGCACGCGCCGAGCGGGCCAGCACCACCTTCCCTGCGCCCATGGCCATCTGAAAATCATGCGCGGCAAGGCCGATGCGCCGTTCGGGCGGTTCGAGATCGATGCCGGTCTTCATCAGCCGCGACATGAAGCGGTCGCTCTCGGGCTTGCGCGGCCACACACCTTCGTTGAGCCCGCCGATGACCAGCGTGTCGACAGTCTGCAGCCGCGCTTCCAGCGCACCCCAGATGGCGATGTTCCGGTCGGTGCCTTGCGCCGGCTTGACCGTTTCAGGCGCGATCAGCGCCGCCATCACGTCGGGCCACTCATTCGCCGCGAACGACAATGGCGCCGAGGCCGCGACCAGCCCGCGCAGCAATTCCGCGAGCTTTTCGCCGGCGTCACCGGTATAGAGTTCGCCAAGGCCGCCATCGGCGGTTCGGCCGAGATTTTCGAGCGCGACGACGCTGGTGCTGACCAGCGCGGCAAGGTCGGTGTCAGCCTGGTCGCGAAACGCCGCCAGCGGCGCCAACGCTTGTGTGAGGCGAGTGAGGAGGGTCCGCGCCCTTTCGATGGACCGAACCGTCAACCGGGAAAACCAGAAAGGCGGCCGGCTGTCGCTGCCCAGCCCGATGAGCCGGGCCTCGAATAGTTCCGGCAGCGAAACGATGTCGGGGCGGCCGGTGCCGCCGCGCAGCGCTACCAGTTCAACCAGTTCCGCCGCATGGCGTACATCAGCGCGTTCCAGGCCGAGGCCAAGCAGGGGATGCTTGAGCAGCGACAGCAGGCCCACGGGGTCGCCTGGCCGGAACACCGCTTCTAGCGCCAGTCTAAGCAGGCTGGCCGCCGGGGTGTTGGCGAGCGGCGTGCCACCGGAATCGTCGGCAACGACGCCGAAGCGCTGCAGCTCGATCGAGACGCGACGCGCCAGTGCGCGGTCGCCGGTGACCAGAGCCGCCCTTTGGCCGGGTTGTTCGACCGCTCGCTTGAGCGCGACGGCGATGGCGACGGCTTCGTCGCGTTCGGAGGCCGCCTCGAGCAAGGTCACGTCGGCAAAGCCCCCGGCGATGTCGGATGCCGAAAATCCGGCACGTGTCTCGGCCCACAATTCGGTTGTCTCGGCCGGCCGCAGCGCTTCGCCGACCAGGGCGGCGCGGAGCGCGAGCCGCGGCTCGGCCGCGCCGATCTCCACGACATCGTTGCGCAGCACGCCGATCTTGCCGATCAGTCTTGCAAGGCCGTATTGCGGGTGGCCGAGCACGGCCGGACGCGCACCCGGAGCCGCAATTGCTTGGAAGGACGCTTCGTCCAGCGTCCGGTCGAGGCCGGGCAGCACGATGGCGCCGCCGGGCAAGCGCGCGATCGCGGCAAGCAGTTCAGCCGTGGCCGGAATCGAGCCGGTCGAGCCCGCGGCGATAACCGGCCCGGCAGGCGGATTGCGCCGCAGCCGCGCCGCTTCGGCGCGGATCAGCGCGCTGCGATGCGCGGCCGGATTGGAGCGGTCGCTCTCTGCAAGGAATTTCGGCCAGGCGTCGGTGACGATGCCGAGGAATTCGAGCGTCACCTGCCACCATCCGGCAAGATTGCCGGTCACCAGATCGGTGAGCTTGGCCCAGTCGGTGCCTTCCGTCTCGATCTCGTCCATCAGCCGGGCGAGATCGCGCGCCAGCCAGATCGCGTCGGCGGTGGAGGCCGGGATGACGATCTCCTCGGCGAAAAGGGCGGCGACATGCGCCGGCAGCCGGCGTTTCCACGCACGCACCAGCGGCGTCAGCAGCAACAGGCGTTCGGTCGCCGCGATCGGCGGCGCGAGATCGATGGCCGCCGATGCCTCGGTCTCGAACACAGCCTCATCCTCGTCGAACTCACCGAGCGGACGAATGACCGGCAGGATCGCCGAACCGCCGCCACCGCGTGCCGCCAGGCTGTCGACGAAGACACCCCGCAGAGCACGCGCGGCACGGCGCGTCGGCACATAGATGGTGACATCGGCCAGAGCGAGCGGGTCGCCGTCAAAGCGAAAGCCAGGCACGAGGCGGCCGGCAAGCAGCGCCTCGGCAAGCGTCGGCAGAAACGGCGCTCCGGGCGGGATCGAGAAAACGCGGCTTGAGCCGCTCATTGCGACTCGATTAACGCACCGGCGACCGCCGCTTCCGCGAGCGGTACGGCATCGGGCGTGCCGACGGTGATCCAGTGGCCGTGCATCGGCATGCCGAACAGCCGGCCGACAGCGATGGCCGAATCGAAATAGGCGTTGAGCGAGTGCGGTGCGGCCGGAGCATCCTTGAACAGTCGCGGATGGACGATCGCCGCCCCGGCATAGATCAGCCCTGCCGGATCGCCTTTTGAACGCCGCAAGCCGCCATCCGGCGCAACCAGGAAATCGGTAGAGCCACAATGTCCGGTCGCCTGTTGGAGATCCGCCAGCATCAGCAGAATATCCATTTTCGCCGCGTCCCATGCAAGGGCGAGGCGACCGAGATTGAGGGGACCGTCGTCGATCCAGAACGTATCGGCGTTGAGGACGTAGAAGGGCTGCTCACCCAACTCCGGCAAAGCCTTGACGATCCCGCCGGCGGAATCGAGCAGTTTTTCGCTCTCGTCGGAAATGATGATTTTTGGCGCGCGGCGTGCGGCGACACGGGCAACGATCTGTTCGGGGAAGTAATGGACGTTGACGACGGCTTTGCCGACACCGGCGGCGGCCAGGCTGTCGAGGCTCCAGTCGAGCAACGTCTTGCCGGCGATCTGGACCAGCGGCTTGGGAATGGTATCGGTGATCGGCCGCATGCGTTTGCCAAGGCCGGCAGCAAGCACTATCGCGGTGTCCGGTCTTGCAGTCACAATGTGCGCTCCTCGAGCAACCCATGCGCATCGTAGAATTCGCGCAGGCTTGCCAGTGCCGGATGAGACAAGGCCCGACGCAGATAATCGCGGATGCGCGGCAGGTGCTTCAGATAATAGGGCTTGCCGTCGCGTTTTTCGAGGCGAACGAAGATGCCGAGGATCTTGGAATTTCGCTGCGTCGCCATGATGGCGTAGGATTCCCGGAAACTTGCCTCGTCGAAAGCACCGGCTGCGTGGCGCGCGGCGACATAGGCATCGAGTGTCTGTTTCTCGATCTCGGGCGAGATGGTGACGCGCGCGTCCATGGCGAGCGAGGCGACGTCATAGGCGGACGGGCCGATCAGCGCATCCTGGAAATCGACGATGCCCAGCCGATCATGCCCGGAACGGTCGCCGCGCCAGATGATGTTGGGTGAATGGAAATCGCGCAGCATCAGCGTGTATTCGCGGCCCTGCAGCCGGTCGAGGAGAGCGTTCCATTGCTTGTGGTAACCGGCGCGCAAGCTGTCACTTGCCGGGCCGCCCGATATCGCCGGCACATACCAGTCGACCAGCAGATCGGCTTCGATCATCATCGCATCGCGGTCGAAAGGCGGCACATCGTGGAAGCCGCCTTGCCCTGTTTCCAGGCACTGCGGCCAGGTCCTGCTATGCATCATGGCCAGCAGCTCGGCCGCCGCCGCGTAACGCTCAGCCACTGGCTGGCCGTCGCCGCCGAGAAACCCCTCGGAACCGAGATGTTCGAGCAGCAAAAATCCCTGTTCCTGATCCTCGGCATGGATGTCCGGAACGCTGACGCCGCCCGCCTTCAAAGCGCGGTCGATGGCGACGAAGGCGGAGACCGACTGGGCGGTATGAGCGATCTCGGCATAGGGCTTGCCGTCGCGAACCGGCGGGCCGAGCACCAGCCGCGGTGAGTTCATGAGCACTTGCGGCTTCCGGTCCGGCAGCGAAACGATCTCATAGGAGCGGGCCGAGGCATCGCCGATGAAATGGCGGCGCTGCGCCTCTCCCCAGCCGGCGTTCACGAGAAAGTCGCGCATGGCCAGCGACCGTGCCGCCCGGTCGAAGGCATCGCCCTGCCCCGACAGTCGCGCTATCCGGCCGTCGCCGTGCTGGACGAGTTCGATCAGGACCGTGGTTTTCGGCAGATAGGCTTCCGCTCGTTCCGGCCATTCGACCAGAGCGGCGCCTTGCGCCAGGGCTTCGTCGAAACCCAGCTCATCGATCTCGGCCGCCGAGGACAGTCGGTAGAGATCGAAATGATGGACCGGAATGCGGGTGTCGTAGCTCTGCACCAGCGTGAAGGTCGGGCTCGGAACATCGAGGCCGGCATCGTCGGCCAAGGTCCTGATCAAGGCGCGGGCCAGCGTCGACTTGCCGGCGCCGAGATCGCCCTTCAGGGCAAGCACATCACCCGGCCGCAGCGACAGCGCCAGATCCTCGCCCAGCCGCGCCGTCTGTGGCTCGTCGGCGAGTAAACGCTCCAGCACCAATCCGGTCATCGGGCGCGCTACTCGGCCGCGGCGCGGATGCCCGGCATGTCGGGAAAGGCGCAGATGACGGTCGTGCCCTTGTCCTTGCCGGTTTCGATGCGAACGCTGCCGCCATGCAGCTCGACGAAGCTCTTGACGATCGACAGGCCGAGACCGGCGCCGCGCCGGCGGCCGCCATTGGCGCGCGGCTCAAAACGGCGAAACACCGAATCGAGCAGATCCGGCGGCATGCCGGGGCCGTCGTCATGAACCGAGAATTCCACCCCTTCCGCCAGTTGGCGGCAAGCGAGCGTGATCGTGCTG
The DNA here is from genome assembly GCF_964254115.1 of Mesorhizobium sp. LjRoot246. Lineage (NCBI taxonomy): Bacteria > Pseudomonadati > Pseudomonadota > Alphaproteobacteria > Hyphomicrobiales > Phyllobacteriaceae > Mesorhizobium > Mesorhizobium sp. LjRoot246. The sequence goes on from NZ_CAXUSN020000001.1 coordinate 470,055, forward strand.
GCTTCCGGCGCGTAGTTAGCGGCGTTGCTGAGCAGATTGTAGAGTATCTGGCGGACACGGATTTCGTCGCCATGGAACGTCTTCGGCGCCGCGACAGCGTCGACCGCGAGCCTGATCGAATGCTCTTCCAGCCGGTCGGCCACCAGTTCGGCCGCGGCCGCGATGGTGCGATCGATCCGCACCTCGGAAATGTCGAGCTGCATGATGCCGGCGTCCACCGTCGCCAGGTCGAGGATGTCGTTGACGATGGTGAGCAGGACCGAGGATGACGAGCTGACATGCTCGACATATTCGCGCTGCTTCTGTGTCAGCGGACCGGTCGTGGGCTGCGACAGCAATTCGGTGAAGCCGATGATGTTGGTCAGCGGCGAGCGCAGTTCATAAGAGACGTGTTGGACGAATTCGTTCTTGAGCTGGTCGGATTTCTGCAGCGCCTCGTTCTTGTCCTTCAGCGCCCGTTCGACGTGGACGCTGTCGGTAACGTCGACGAAGGTCATCATCACTTGCCCGTTGGGCAGCGGGATCATGGCGTAGCTCAGCACATTGCCGTTGTTAAGTTCGGTCTGACCGTGACGGTCGCGGCGTTCGTCGTCGAAACCGGTGATGGCGGCAACGAAACCTGGCCAGGGACTGTCCGCCGCTTGCCGGTCGCAAAGGTCGCGAATCGCAGACACGTGCACATTTGGCTTGGCCGCTTCACCGCTCAAACCCCAAAGCGTGGCAAAGGCGGGATTCGACAGCCTAAGTCTGCCGTCGGGGCCGAACACCGCCACGCCTTCGGCAAGATTGTCGAGCGTCTCGCCCTGGACCCGCACCGCTGTCTGGTAGCGGCTTTCGAGGTCCATCTTCTCGGTCAGGTTCTCGAACACCCAGGTCACGCCGCCCTTGGGCTGCGGGTTGGCGACGACACGGATGGTCTTGCCGTCCGGCAGATGCCACCAATGCTCCTGCGATTCCACGGCACGATAGGCGCCGAGCAGGCCCTCCTTCCAGCGGCGCCATTCGGGCTGCTCGGCGATCTTGCCCTCGCTGCGCAGCCGGTCGAGCAGCAAGGCATTGTCGGGAGCGCTGTGCAGGAAGCCTGCGTCGAGCCCCCACAGCTTCTGGAAGGCCTGGTTGAAGAACCGCAGCTTTTCGTCGGTGTCGAAAATGGCGACCGCCGTATTGAGCTGGTCGAGCGTGTCGGCGTGGCTTTGCACAGTCCGCTCGTATTCGCCGCGAACGGCCTCGATGGCGCTGGTGTCGCAGGCAAGGCCGGCCGAGCCGTCGCTACCGGCGAAATCGGTGACAGCAAACATACGGCGGTCGCCTTCGATCACGGTGGAAAGCGACTGCTCGAAGACGGGATGCGTCTTGTGCTGGGCGGAAATTGCTTCGCGCGCCTGGCCGCCGAGGAACTCTTTTGCCTCCCGGACCGCGGCTTCGGCATTTTCGGCTTCGACCGCATCGGCATAGGCCCGGTTGACCCACTTCAGCCGCCCGTCCTCACTGCGAAGCCATGCCGGCATGTTCAGCGCGTCGAGCAGGCCGATCATCGTGTCATGGTCGGTGGCCAGCCGCTGGTTCTCGATCTTCAACCTAGCCTGGCTGCGCTGCGTCTCGGAGAGCGAGACGAAACGCACGAGCACATGCGCCGCGCTTTTGCGGCCATGCACTTCGAGCGGCGCGCCGGCCTGCGATTCAATGACGAGGTCGAAGGGCGTCGCCCTTTCGCGCAATCCCGCTATCGCATGTTCGAGCGCCGCCGCCGAGCGCGGCATCAGCCAGCGGCCGAAGGCGAGGAAAGCCGCCCGGTCGTCGGGAGCGCCGCTTTCGACGGGCAATGTGCCGATGAGTTCGGGCTTCTTGTTTTCCGCGGCCCAGACGACCACGCGCTGGTCGCGCAGATTGATCAGCGCCTCCGAGCGCCGCAGGGCCGCATTGATGTCGGCGAGACGGCTCCTGAGTTCGACATTTTCCGCCGAAGTGCGGGCTCTTTCGCGGATGAGAACGATGGCCGACAGAAATGCCGTGCCGGTCACGCCGACAAACACGGCAAGCTGCATGACCTCGACGGCGCTCATCGACAATCCGGCCACGGCGGCGCCAGCGATTTCGGCATGCGCGACAGCACCAGCCAAGGGGCCGGCAAGCGCGGAGGTGGCAAGGAACAGCCCGGCGCGGGCGCGCCATGAAAGGCTCCCGCCTTCCAGGACGGAGCCAATGGTCCCCGAATCGTCATGGCCGCCGGAAACGGCCCGTCCCGCTCTGTGCGGGTGTTGCCCCGGCATGTCTTGGTCCTCTCCGCCGCCTGAATGCAAGACCGCCCTGATGCGCACCTCTCTTGAACCTCTCTCGGGCCGGAAGCGTCGCGAATCACCTGACAATAAACCCTCGCCGAATCGCCGTGAAGGCTGATGGCGCGCAAAAATAAAGCCGGGCGAAAAGTCAATCGCCCGGCCTCAATATCTGGTAGTAAATTTAGCTTTGGTTAATAGCGGTAGTGTTCCGGCTTGAACGGACCCTGCGGCGTGACGCCGATATAGGCGGCCTGCTCACCGGACAATTCGGTCAGGCGGGCGCCGAGCTTGTCGAGATGCAGGCGCGCGACCTTTTCGTCGAGATGCTTGGGCAGGACATAGACCTGGTTCTCGTACTGGCCTGGCTTGGTGTAGAGCTCGATCTGGGCCAGCACCTGGTTGGTGAAGGACGCCGACATGACGAAGCTCGGGTGACCGGTGGCGTTGCCGAGATTGAGCAGCCGGCCTTCGGACAAAAGGATCATCCGCTTGCCGTCGGCGAAGGTGATCATGTCGACCTGCGGCTTGACGTTGGTCCATTTCAAATTGCGCAGCGCGGCCACCTGGATCTCGTTGTCGAAGTGACCGATGTTGCCGACGATCACCATGTCCTTCATCGAACGCATGTGGTCGAGGGTGACGACATCCTTGTTGCCGGTGGTGGTGATAACGATGTCGGCGGTAGGGGCCGCATCTTCCAGCGTGACGACCTCAAAACCGTCCATCGCCGCTTGCAGGGCGCAGATCGGATCGACCTCGGTGACCTTGACGCGGGCGCCGGCGCCCTTGAGCGAGGCCGACGAGCCCTTGCCGACGTCGCCATAGCCGCAGACGACAGCGACCTTGCCGGCCATCATCGTGTCGGTGCCACGGCGGATGCCGTCGACCAGCGATTCCTTGCAGCCGTATTTGTTGTCGAACTTCGACTTGGTGACAGAGTCGTTGACGTTGATGGCGGGGAAGGGCAGCAGGCCCTTCTTCTGCAGCTGGTAAAGCCGGTTGACGCCGGTGGTCGTCTCTTCGGTGACGCCGCGGATCGCCGCCTTCTGCTTGGTGAAGAAGCCGGGCGAAGCCTTCAGGCGCTTCTTGACCTGGGCGTAGAAATATTCCTCTTCCTCGCTCTGCGGGTTGGACAGCACGTCCTCGCCGGCCTCGGCGCGGGCGCCGATCAGGATGTACATGGTAGCGTCGCCGCCATCATCGAGAATCATGTTGGAGAGGCCGCCGTCGGCCCACTGGAAAATCTTGTCGGTGTAGTCCCAATACTCCTCCAGCGACTCGCCCTTGACGGCAAACACCGGGATGCCGGCTTCGGCAATGGCCGCGGCCGCATGGTCCTGGGTCGAGAAGATGTTGCAGGAGGCCCAGCGGATATCGGCGCCGAGCGCCTTCAGCGTCTCGATCAGCACTGCCGTCTGGATGGTCATGTGCAGCGAGCCGGTGATGCGCGCGCCCTTGAGCGGCTTCTTGGAACCGAATTCCTCACGGCAGGCCATTAGGCCCGGCATTTCGGTTTCGGCGATCTCGAGTTCCTTGCGGCCCCAGCCGGCAAGCGAGATGTCGGCGACCACATAGTCCTTGCTACCCGTCATGGCAGTGCTCCGATTGCAGATGTTGTGCTTGCGAATTTGTTGCGGATGCGCCCGCGCCAGTCGGCGCGTCGAAGGGCGCGAATTGCCGGCCTGACTAGCAGATCGGCGTGAAGACGACAATGGGATATAAAGAAATCTTTATCCCTGCATGTCTCTCGGACATGCATTGGCGGTGTACAGGGTCAGCATTCCTCGCCGAAGCGGGACGCCACCAATTGCTCCAGCGCGTCGATGACCTGCCGGGCCTCCGGCCCGCTGGCGGTGACGCGGATCGAGTAGCCGGGGCTTGCCGCCAGCATCATCAGGCCCATGATCGAGGTGCCGCCGACCTTGACACCGTCCTTCTCGACATGCACCGAGGCGTCGAAGCCGCTGGCCAGCTGGACGAATTTCGCCGAGGCGCGCGCGTGCAGGCCGCGCTGGTTGATGATGGGAAAATCCCTGGTGATCGGATCTTTGGCGATCTGATCTTTTTCCGGGGACATCGCGTTCATTTGCTGCTCAAGAGCTGGCTGGCGACGTTGATGTATTTGCGCCCCGCGGCCTGAGCCTCGTCGAGGGCGGCCGCCATATTGTCGCCCTTGCGGATCGAGGAGAGCTTGATCAGCATCGGCAGGTTCATGCCGGCGATCACCTCGGTGCGGCCGGATTCCATCACCGAGATGGCAAGATTGGAGGGCGTGCCGCCGAACATGTCGGTCAGCACGATGACGCCCGCCCCGGTGTCGACCCGGGCAACCGCGTCGACGATGTCGCGGCGACGCTGCTCCATATCGTCGTCGGCGCCGATCGCCACGGTTTCGAAACTGTCTTGTGGCCCGACGACATGTTCCACGGCATGTCGAAACTCGGCGGCCAGTTGACCGTGCGTTACAAGCACGAGTCCGATCATTCTTTGGTGGCTCCCGTCATCGCCGCTTCACAGGCGCATTTTATGCTCGCCAGCCATTCCAGGCGGCGGGAGCGCTATCTTGTCGACGCGCGGCCCGTTGACAAGCCCAAAATTGCGCAGGCGCATGCCATTTTGACGCATTGCAGCAAAAAACCCAGAGCGGATCATAGAAAAGGCGCGATCGACAGCCGCGCCATCACGGCGGGCAAAGCCGTGGCGGCGTTACGCTCGGCAAGGTCGATACGCGGCACAGGGCAGCCTGCGACCGGCTCGCTGATTTCCTCCTGGAAACGGGCCATCTCTGCCTTTGGTACCAGCCGCACATGCAGGTCGATCACTCCGCCCGGCTCGAACGGCAGCGGGCGCGGCATAAACCCAGGCACTTCGGCGAGACCAGCGATGGGCGCCGGCACGCGACAGACCAGTCGCCCGGCGCGGGCCGCGGCAAGCAGCCTGTCGTCACCGATCAGCCGCGAGAATAGCCCGCGCGCGCGGCAATGGTCCAGGAGTGTCAGCGCCAGCGTCGTCTTGCCGGCGCCGGACGGCCCGGTGATAAGGACACCGCGCTCGCCGATCAGGATCGCGGTTCCGTGAATGTTTTCAGGCTGCGCAACTGGATCATCCACGATCTTGCCCGATCATGTTTTTGGATGGAGCATGATCTCTGGACGAACGGAACCGTTCGTCCGAGAAAACCGGTTCCCACTTTTCGGGATCATGCTTCGGCCGGCAGCGTCACGACGAAGCGCGCGCCCTTGATCTCGCCGGGTTTGGTGCCGGGGATGTTTTCGGCGGTTAGCGTGCCGCCATGGGCCTCGACGATCTGCCTGGATATCGACAGGCCAAGGCCCGAATTCTGGCCGAACGCCTCTCCGGCTGGCCGGTCGGTGTAGAAGCGCTCGAAGATGCGGTCGATGTTGTCGGCGCGGATGCCGGGGCCATTGTCATCGACGGTGACGATGTTGAACTTGCCGGCGCGCGCCAGTGACAGGCTGATGTGGCCATGGTCCTCGGGAACGAAGGAGCGGGCATTCTCGATCAAATTGGTGATGACCTGGCCGATGCGCAGATCATGGCCGACGACGAAGTAGCCTTTGGCGCCCTGCGGCAGTTTGGCGACCTTGAACTCGATCTCGACGGCCTTTTTGTTGCGTGTGGCTTCACGCGAAACGGCGACGAGATCGGTGATGAATTTCTTCAGGTCGACGTTCCCGGCATCTTCACGCGCCAACTCGGCGTCAAGGCGAGAGGCGTCGGAAATATCGGTGATGAGCCGGTCCAGCCGCCTGACATCGTGCTGGATGATGTCCATCAACCGGCCGCGCGAATTGTCGTTCTTGGCCAGCGGCAAGGTTTCCACCGCGCTGCGCAGCGACGTCAGCGGGTTCTTCAATTCGTGCGACACGTCGGCCGCAAAGCTTTCGATCGCCTCGATGCGGGCGTAGAGCGCGTTGGTCATGTCGCGTATGGCGATCGACAGATTGCCGATCTCGTCCTGGCGGTCGGAAAAGTCGGGGATTTCCTCACGGCTCTTGACGCCGCGCCGCACCCGCACCGCCGCCGCCGACAGCCGGCGCAGCGGATTGGCGATGGTGGAGGCGAGCAGCATCGACAGGATGGCGGTGACCAAGGCCGCGATGCCGAAGACGCGCAGGATCGCCTTGCGCTCGGCGGCGACGATCTTGTCGATGTCGCCGCCTTCGGTGGACAGCATCAGCACGCCAAGAACGGCACGGAAGCGCTGGATCGGCACCGCCACCGAAACGATCTGCTCGCCCTGTTCCGAGACCCGCACGATGGTCGACGGGCTGCCGGTCAGCGCCTTGACCACTTCCGGGAAGGCGGCGCCATTGCCGCCGGGCTGCTCGCGATAGACCGGCAGCTCGGTGTTGCGGAAGAAATCGAAGACGAATTTCTGGATGCGCTCGACAAGATCGGGTTCCTCCTGCTCGACCGGCGGCAGGTCGTAGCGCAGAATCTGGCCGCGCGAATAGAGATGGCGCGAATCGAGCAGCAGGTTGGCGTCGCGATCATAGATGCGGGCACGCGTGCGGGTCGGCGAGATCAGCCTTCTCAGCACCGGCGCGACGCGCTCCGGGTTGATCGGGAAGTCGAGATTGTCGAGTTGGTCCGAGCCTGGCCCCAGGCTTTCACCGGCCTGCAGCTCAAGCAGCTTTTCCGGGTCGATGCTGATCGAGTCGGTCTCGACCGTCGCCGACGCGGCGATCGCGCCGGCGATGATCTCGCCCTGGGTCATCAGGCTTTCGACGCGGGCGTCGATCAGCCCGTCGCGGAAGGTGTTGAGATAGAGGATGCCTGTGACCAGGACGGCAAGGCCGGCAAGGTTGAGGAAGAGTATGCGCCGCGTCAGGCTGGAAAAGATATGATGGCCAAGGAAGCGGCGCATCGGCACCGTGATCTTCGACACGAAGGACGGCATGATGCGCGACGGCCGCCTCGAGGCGCCCGCCGGTCTGCTCCGCTGTGCTTCCACTGCCATCGAATAGCAGCTCCCGCTAACTTACGCTTCGCGGAACCGGTATCCGACTCCGTAAAGGGTTTCGATCATCTCGAAGTCGTCGTCGACGGCCTTGAACTTCTTGCGCAGCCGCTTGATGTGGCTGTCGATGGTGCGGTCGTCGACATAGACCTGCTCATCATAAGCCGAATCCATCAGCGCATCACGGCTTTTTACGACACCGGGACGCTGCGCCAGCGAATGCAGGATCAGGAATTCGGTGACGGTGAGCGTCACCGGCTCGCCCTTCCAGGTGCAGGTGTGGCGCTCCTGGTCCATGACGAGCTGGCCGCGCTCGAGCGAGCGGGCCTGCTGGCTGGGTGTCTTGGCGGCGGCTTCGCGGGCACTGGCACGGCGCAGCACGGCGCGCACCCGCTCGACCAGCAGACGCTGCGAGAAGGGTTTGCGGATGAAGTCGTCGGCGCCCATCTTGAGGCCGAACAATTCGTCGATCTCGTCATCCTTGGAAGTCAGGAAGATCACCGGAAGGTCGGACTTCTGGCGCATCCGGCGCAAAAGTTCCATGCCGTCCATGCGCGGCATCTTGATGTCGAGGATGGCAAGATTCGGCGGGCGTGCCGCCAGGCCTTCCAGCGCTGACGCACCATCCGTGTAGGTCTCGACACGATAGCCCTCGGATTCGAGAGCGATCGACACCGATGTCAGAATGTTGCGGTCGTCATCGACAAGCGCGATTGTTGCCATTTCAAGCGGCTCCCTCATGAGCTGTCCCTTCTTTCGTCGAGAAGGGGCTTTTGCAGGACAAATTAGGTACAAAATGTGGCATAGGCCTTGTCCGCTGTCACGCGCGGCACGCCGGCGGCCACAATCCTACCTCGATATGGATTGGACGAACGAACATCGCCAATCCTTTGGGCAACCGCGAAACTTTTTGCACATATAAACGATTTAAACAACTTTCAAAATATTTAAATCGATTAATGATTTGATATCATTTGGCTTTTCTGGTTTTGACCATCTCAGCCTACGCAGTGGGCGTGCCGGAAATGCGCCGGCAAAGATGCGGCAAATCCTAGAAGGGACACCCATGTCGGAAGTCGGCAAACGCAATTCCGCCTGCGCGATCGATCATATCGGCCTGAAAACCACCGGCGTGGTGCGCTATAATTTTGGTGCGGCTGACCTTTATGAGGAATCGATCCGGCGTGGCGAGGCCCGGCTGACAGCGCATGGCGCGCTGGTCGCCGAGACCGGCCAGCATACCGGCCGTTCGCCCAAGGACAAGTTCGTCGTCCGCGACGATGCCACCGAGCCGCATATCTGGTGGGACAACAACAAGGCGATCTCGCCGGCCCAGTTCGACACGCTGCTTGACGATTTCCAGGCGCATGCCGCGGACAAGGATCTCTACGTCCAGGATCTGGTCGGCGGCGCCGACGGGGAGCTGAAGCTACCCACCAGAGTGATCACCGAGTTTGCCTGGCACTCGCTGTTCATCCGCAATCTGCTCATTCGCCCGGATGTCGCCGAACTCGAGCAGTTCGTGCCTGACATGACGATCATCGACCTGCCGTCCTTCCGCGCCGATCCCGTCCGTCACGGCAGCCGCACCGAAACGGTGATCGCCGTGGATCTTTCGCGCAAGATCGTGCTGATCGGCGGCACCTCCTATGCCGGCGAGATGAAGAAGTCGGTGTTCACCATGCTCAACTACCTGTTGCCGGCGAAAGGCGTGATGCCGATGCATTGCTCGGCCAATGAGGGTGCGGCCGGCGACGCCGCCATCTTCTTCGGCCTGTCGGGCACCGGCAAGACGACACTCTCGGCCGATCCCTCGCGCACGCTGATAGGCGACGACGAGCATGGCTGGGGGCCGCACGGCATCTTCAATTTCGAAGGCGGCTGCTACGCCAAGACGATCAAACTGTCGGCGGAAGCCGAGCCGGAAATCTTTGCCACCACGCAGCGTTTCGGCACGGTGCTGGAAAATGTCGTGCTCGACGCGAACCGCGTGCCGGATTTCAACGACGCAAGGCTCACCGAAAACACGCGCTGCGCCTACCCACTGGATTTCATCCCCAACGCCAGCAAGACCGGCCGTGCCAATCATCCCAACAACATCATCATGCTGACCGCCGATGCCTTCGGCGTGATGCCGCCGATCGCGCGGCTGACCCCGGCGCAGGCGATGTATCATTTCCTCTCCGGCTACACCGCCAAGGTGGCCGGAACTGAAAAGGGCGTGACCGAACCCGAAGCGACGTTTTCGACCTGTTTCGGTGCGCCGTTCATGCCGCGCCATCCATCGGAATACGGCAATCTGCTGCGCGAGCTGATTGCCCGCCATGGCGCCGATTGCTGGCTGGTCAACACCGGCTGGACCGGCGGCGCCTACGGCACGGGCAAGCGCATGCCGATCAAGGCGACGCGGTCCTTGCTTGCCGCCGCACTCGACGGCTCGCTGAAGACGGCCGAGTTCCGCAGTGACCCTCATTTCGGCTTCGAGGTGCCGGTGGCGGTTCGGGGCGTCGACAGCGCCATTCTCGACCCGCGCTCGACCTGGGCCGACAAGGCCGGTTATGACCTGCAGGCGGCAAGACTGGTCGGCATGTTCGCCGTCAACTTCGAGAAATTCGAAAGCCATGTCGACGCCGTGGTGCTGGGAGCGGCGCCGCGCATGCAGGAAGCGGCGGAGTAATCGCGCCATCGGTCCCGGCGTTCGTTGAAAGGCCCGGTTTCGATCGGGCCTTTTCTTTTTCGATCCGCCGCGCCATGACTGCGGCATGGCGAGCGACGACAACATCATCATATCAGGCGATGCGGTGATCTACCCGGGCGACCTGCACGAGGATTTCATCCGCTCGTCCGGGCCGGGCGGCCAGAACGTCAACAAGGTGGCGACGGCGGTGCAGTTGCGCTTCGACGCGGCCAACGCGACGGGTCTGTCGGAGCGCGTGCGCGAGCGGACGATCAAGCTTGCCGGCCAGCGTGCCACCAAGGACGGCGTCATCGTGATCGAGGCAGGGCGCTTCCGCACCCAGGAGCAGAACCGGGCGGACGCCCGGGCGCGGCTTACGGCGCTGGTCGCCAAGGCGGCCGAACCGCCGCCGCCGCCGCGCAAGAAGACGCGGCCGTCGAAAGGCGCGGTGGAGCGGCGGCTGAAGAGCAAGGCCGGACGCGGCACAATCAAGAAGCTGCGCGGCCGGGTGGAGAACGATTAAGCACCACACCAATTACGCGCACAAAACGACTTCCCCTTTTGAGCCGCAGATGCAAGGTTCCACCATTGCCACAGCAAGGGAGACCAAAGATGGGCATGTTCGATTTCGTCAAGAGCGTCGGCAAGAAACTGGGCATCGGCGGCGACGAAGAAGAAGCCGCACCCACTGCCGACACACTCAAGAAGGAGCTCGATTCGCACAAGCTCGGCACCGATGGCGTCGAGGTCGTCGTCAAGGGCGATACGGCGGTGCTGAAAGGCGTGGTCAAGGACCAGTCGATCTTCGAGAAGGCGGTCATCGCCGTCGGCAACACGCTCGGCGTCTCCAAGGTGCAGGCGGACGAATTGCAGGTCGCGCCGACACCTGGCACGGCCGCTGCCCCGGCCAAGGAGCCCACCTTCTACACCGTCCAGAAGGGCGACAATCTCTGGAAGATCGCCGAGAAGAGCTACGGCAAGGGCAAGGGCGCCAAGAACACGGTCATCTTCGAGGCCAACAAGCCGATGCTGACCCATCCCGACAAGATCTATCCGGGCCAGGTGCTGCGCATTCCAGATCTCGCCTGATCGGGCGATTGCCAATTGCGGGGAACGGCGGCTTTCGGGTCGCCGTTTTCATTTGATCGTGGCATTTTACGGTTCCGAACATCCAAGAGGTGACGAATCCGTGCTCGTCCTGCCCAAAGGCGTCCGCCACATGCCGGCTTACCTGTCACGCACCGTGCAGGAAGCGCTGGTCGAGGAGGTGAGAGCCATCGTGCAGCGGGCGCCGCTGTTCGTTCCTGCCATGCCGCGCACGGGCAAGGAGATGAGCGTGCGCATGACCAATTGCGGACCGCTGGGCTGGGTCACCGACAAGGAACAGGGCTACCGCTACCAGCCGACGCACCCTGTGACCGGAGCGCCATGGCCGCCAATCCCGGATGCGCTGCTCGATCTTTGGCGGCGGGTATCGAGCTATCCGCACCCGCCAGAAGCATGCCTCATCAATTTCTATACGCCGGATGCAAAGATGGGCCTGCATCAGGACCGCGACGAGGCCGATTTTTCGGCGCCGGTGGTTTCCGTCTCTCTGGGCGACGATTGCCTGTTCCGGGTCGGCCAAGCGACACGCAAAGGGGCGACGCGTGAAGGCGCCACCAAATCGTTCAGGCTGCAAAGCGGCGACGTCGTGGTGCTTGGCGGCGAGGGCCGGCTGTGTTTTCACGGTGTCGACCGCATCTATCCCTCGACCTCGGCGCTGCTGAAAAACGGCGGGCGCATCAATCTGACACTGCGGCGGGTCAACCCGTGAAGATGTCCTAAACGCGGACAGCTCTCATTTCAGAGATGTTCGTAGCATTGTTTTAAACAGCTCCTTCTACAGTCCACACCCTTGGCGGATGATACGGGGTGTTGAACAATGAACGCGTATGCGACCAACGCGCGCCGATTGACGATCTGGTTCACGTTGATATCCACATTTGTTGTCTTCGCACTGTTGCCATTCAGCAAAGTCGCCTTCGCCTACAACGATCTCGAGGGCCTCGGTTACCTCTTTGCCATCTGTTTCGGATTTTCGGTTTATTGCTGGAAACGCAAGATGTTTCGTCTTGCCCCTTCTTTGGAAGCAGTCGCACTCGGCGTTTTCACGACGGTTCCGGTCCTTATTTCGACCTATCTTGCCGCGTCGCTCGATATGCCGCTCATGGATGCTCCGCTGATGCGAGCCGACGCGGCGCTCGGTCTGCATTGGGTTGCCTTCATCCAGTTTGTCGATGCGCACCCGGCCTTCGCTGAAATTCTCGCCAGGGCCTACAGTTCTTTTGCCATTCAGCTGCTGGTGCTGCCGCTGATCCTCGGGGCGACCGGTCGCTACGCGCGCAGCTACGTGATGATCCTTTCCTTTGGTGTGCTCAGCTATATTTCCAGCATCGTCTCGATCTGGTTCCCCGCGCTCGGGACCTATTCGGTCTACGGCATGACGCAGGAGCAGCTTCACAACATCAACGCCCACTACGGCTTCGCTTTTCTCCATGATTTCACCGCCGTTCGCGAACAGGCCGAATTCATCCTGTCTGCCGCCAACGCTTCCGGGATCGTTACATTTCCCTCCCTTCATGCCGCCGGCGCGCTCCTCTGCGCTTGGGCTGCATGGGACCTTAATCCGGTGCGCTATCCGTTCATCGCCTGGAATGTCCTTATGGGGATTTCAGCGGTCTCTCACGCCAACCACTACCTCGTCGACGTCATTGCCGGAGCTGCCATCGCCAGCGTGTCGATATACTTGGTAAGCGAAGTACTGGGCCGCATGCAGCAGGCACAGTGGTCTGTCCTGCCGCCGTCCGCCATTTGGACGTTTGTCGCTCGTGAGAAACGAAGCGAAAGCGAATCACCGACCCTGTCCTAGGGCCACTCTTCCGGAGATGTCCGAAAACAACTGCCTAGAAATTCACAATTTCCTGCCACTTCCTCGATCAGATGGTCGGCGCCCTTGCGCAGGATCAAGTCGGCGCGGGCTCGCGTCGGCAGGATGTTCTCGCGCAAATTCTTCAGGTTGATGTCGTCACGGCTTCCCGAGGGTCGCTGTGTCGCGCACATAGACGGTAATTTCCGGCTCGGTATGCAGCACATGATAGCCGTTCAATGCTTCCGCAATCCTTTTGTCCTTCAGCATCAAGGCGCTCCAGGAAGGATCGGTTTCCCAGCCTGACAGCACGATATCGGGCTTTTGCGCCACTATCTCGATGGCATTTTCGTTGATGATCCGATCCCTGATACCTTCCAGTTTCCGTCTCCTTGCCGGATCGTCGGCACGGCGGGCGAGTATTTCCGCATAGGATACCGCCCAGGCGCCTGGATAGCGGGAGATGTAGCTGCCGCCGACCAGCCTGGTGAGGGGATGGGCAACTTGCATCTGACCTGCGATCGACATGACCGTAGGGGTTTCCACCGTACCGCGAATCGCGGCGACGGATCGCTCGATTGCTCCGCTGTCCGTCGTCAGCGCCGAGTATTGTGCCCTGACCGTCATTTGCAGCACGAGCGCGCAGCCGAAGATCAGCGCGGCTTTGCGAATGGTGCCGGCGTCGCGAAGCTTGCCGAATCGCAATAGCTCGATGCCAAATGCAAATACCGCGACAACGATCATTGGGAGTGCGTGGTTTGGCCAGCCCTTGCCCATCACCAGGAATGCAGGAACAAAGCCGACAGCGGCGGTCAGCAGTATCTTCGTATCCCAATGCATGGTTCGCAACCCGCCCGCCGCGATGACGGTTGCGATCGCCAGCAGCAGCACGATCCTTGGCCAATTTGCCAGATTGTCGATCAACGGCGTACCCATGGGCAAATACACGTCCCCAACGAAGGGCAGAACCTGGCTGAAATAGGCGCTGTCGAAGACTGCTATAGAGGCGACGTATGCGGCAGCGATCGCAGCTCCAAGGAGATTTTCGGTGACGAAGAATGGTTTCAGGGACCGCCTCTTAACCGCCAGACAAAGCGACGGCAGCATCAAGGCCAGCGCAAAATGCGGAGGCTTGACCATCACCACAACGGCGGCGCCCAATCCAGCCATGATGCGCTGAACAGGCGTCCCGGCGGCGAAATTCGGGCGCCTTTGCCGGGCACATTGCAGCGCCAGCCAAGGCAGGATGGCGATCAGCGCAAAGTGCTCGCGCTGACCGAATTGATCCGGCAGAAAACACAAGATCAGGAACACTGCGCCCGATGCAGCCCAGAGAGCGGCTTGCCGCCGGTAAAACGGATCGGCATTTGCGAGGATTCGAGCGGAAAAGGACAGGCTGGCGACGCCGAGGCAAATGACACCAAACGTCAGCCAGAGTTCCGCGCGTATGCCGGTGAGCTTCTCCAACAGCATGAACGGCATGTAGAGCCAGATCGAGAAGGGTGGATTGACCTCCATTATATCCGTATTCAGCCGTTCTCCGCCAAGCAGCCGGTCACAGACGATCAGAAGCCAGGACACATCGACATTGGTCAGTATCGCGACAGTCGAGAGCCAGATCGCGTAAGCCACGATCAGGCAAGCCAGCAGCAATGGCACGGCACTCAGCTTGGCCAAGTGCAATGGGCGGCCTTCGCAAGCCTGCGGCTCGTCGATGAAGCGCGAACTAGACACCATGAAAAACCCGGCGCCCATGGATGATGCAGCCGTCGTTCACGGATGCGTCGAGCAGCCGGGTGATCGATGGATGTGCTGCTTTGAAGATCGGAACAACCAGAGAATAAACCGGGATCTCTCGACCCGTGACACTGCCCGTATTAATCACAGGCTGCTCCCGACACCTGCTGGAATTAGCATCGCAAGCTAGCCGGGATTGCCTAAGGTGCCGTTAACCCGGCCGTCACAACTTCCTGAGCGCCACTTCCTCGATCAGATGGTCGGCGCCCTTGCGCAGGATGAGGTCGGCGCGGGCTCGCGTCGGCAGGATGTTCTCGCGCAAATTCTTCAGATTGATGTTGGTCCACAGGCCTTCGGCGATGGCGCGCGCCGAACCCTCCGAGAGCTGCGAATAGCGGTGAAAGAAGGAGTCCGGATTGCGGAAAGCCGTCTCGCGCAGCCGCATGAAACGGGAGATATACCAGTTATGGATCAGCTTCTCGTCGGCATCGATATAGATGGCAAAGTCGAAAAAGTCCGACAGGAAGGGCACGATCTTGCCGTCCTGCGGCAGCTTGCCGGGCTGCAGGACATTGATGCCTTCGAAGATCAGGATATCCGGCCGGTCGATGGTGACGAACTCGCCGGGAATGACGTCGTAGGTCAGGTGCGAATAGACCGGCGCGCGGACATCGGGCAGCGCCGACTTGATGCCCGACAGGAAGCGCAGCAGCGCGCCGACGTCGTAGCTGTCCGGAAAACCCTTGCGTTCCATCAGGTTTTCGCGGCGCAGGACCTCATTGGGCAGCAAAAAACCGTCGGTGGTGATGAGATCGACCTTGGGGCTGGAAGGCCAGCGCGCCAACAGCTCCTTCAGCACGCGCGCCGTCGTCGATTTGCCGACGGCGACAGAGCCGGCAATGCCGATAATGAAGGGCGTCTTGACCACGTCCACCGCGTTGAAAAAGGCCTGGCGTTGCCGAAACAGCAGCTGGCTCGCTTCGACATGCGCCGACAAGAGCCGCGACAGCGACAGATAGATGCGCTTGACCTCCTCGAGGTCGACCGGGTCGTTTAGCGACCGCAGGCGGCGGAATTCGTCCGCGCTCAGCGTCAGCGGCGTGTCGGCGCGGAATTGCGACCATTGCTCGGCGGAGAAGAAGCGAAACGGGGAATATTTCTCGGTCGGCGCGAGCTGATCCATCGAGATACCTGCCCTCCCTCGCGGTCAGCCCTTGGGCCGTGACGCCTTCTCGGCGATGCCCGAACGCTTGGTGCGGCCTTCGAGTTCCCTAAGCACGTCGCTCAGCGGAACCCCGGAGAGGCCGAGAACGACAAGCCAATGATATATAAGATCGGCACTTTCCGAAACGAGAGCCGGTTTGTCGCCCTTGACGGCGGCAATCACCGTCTCGACCGCCTCTTCGCCGAGCTTCTGCGCCGCCTTGTCGATGCCGCGCGCGAACAGTTTTGCCGTCCACGAGTCCGGGTCGCCGGAATGGGCGCGTTCCCCGACGATTTTTTCGAGATCTGACAGCGAAAACTCGGTCATGGCCGCCATCTATCTGCTTGTTTAAGCATGATCTTTTTCCGAAAACCGGTTCCCACTTTTCGGGACCATGCTTTAAAACCGATCTGCGGACGAGTCCAGCCGCATCGGCAGCCCGGCCTGGGCCATATGCGCCTTGGCCTGCGCTATCGTGTAGGTGCCGAAATGGAAGATCGACGCCGCCAGCACCGCGCCGGCATGGCCGTCGCGAATGCCTTCGACCATGTGGTCTAGCGTGCCGACGCCACCGGAAGCGATCACAGGCGCGCGCACCGCGTCGGCAACCGCGCGCGTCAGCGCGATGTCGTAGCCGGCCTTGGTGCCGTCACGATCCATCGAGGTCAGTAGTATCTCGCCGGCGCCGCGATCGACCATTTGACGTGCAAATTCGACCGCGTCGATGCCGGTCTTCTCACGCCCGCCATGGGTGAATATCTCCCAACGATCGGCCTCGCCGGCACCAGAAACCTTCTTGGCATCGATGGCGACGACGATGCACTGGTTGCCGAACTTGTCGGCGGCTTCAGCAACAAAATCCGGGTTCTTCACCGCCGCCGTGTTGATCGACACCTTGTCGGCACCGGCCAGCAGCAGCTTCCTGATGTCGGCTACCTGGCGCACGCCGCCGCCGACGGTCAGCGGCATGAAGCATTGTTCGGCGGTGCGGGCGATGACGTCGAAGATGGTCTCGCGATTGTCCGATGAAGCGGTGATGTCGAGGAAACAGAGCTCGTCGGCGCCGGCCGCGTCATAGGCCTTGGCCGCCTCGACCGGATCGCCGGCGTCGATGAGGTCGACGAAATTGACGCCCTTGACGACGCGGCCGTTCTTGACGTCGAGGCAGGGGATGACACGGGCTTTCAACATCAGCGGCCCTCTATCGTCGCGATGAGATCGTTGAGCAACTGGCCGACCAGCGGCGGAACATCGGCCTGCCCGTCGAAAGCCGGATCGTAAGCCGAGACGGTGATGCCGACGACCGGCACCGCAAGCGCCATGGCGCAGGCTGCGTCGCGCAACTGTTCGGGGCTCGGCCCGCCCGGACTGACGTAGCGGTTGGCCTGCAACGCCTCGGGATCGTGCACGTCGAGATCGAGATGCATGTGCACACGTCTGGCGCCGGCGATCTTCAGTCTTTCGGTCGCCTGGGCCACCCCGGAGCATTCCGTCCGCACGATTGGCAACGTCTCCAGCAACCGCTTCTCGTCCGGGTCTAGATCGCGGGCGTTGACGAGCACGCAGCGCGATGGATCGATCGGCTTGAAGCCGGGAATAGCCGCCGCCATCGGCCGCCAACACAAGCCAAGCACCGTCGCCAGCGCCATGCCGTCGAGAAAGCCATAGGCGGATGTCTCGGGCGTGTTGAGGTCGCCATGCTGGTCGGCCCAGATGATCGCGTCGGCGTCCTCGCCTGCGACCGCGCCGGCGCTGGTTAGGCAGTTTCCGGCAAGAACGATGGGAAAGCGGCCGCCATTGCGGGCAAGGCGAACCTCGGCCGCAACCGCGTTGCAGACGGCAAAGCCGGTGGCGATCTCTCGCTCCTGGATGTCTCCTACCCTGCCGATGTCCTCGACCGCGACATCGTGACCGGCCATGGTCAAGGCTTCGACGAGCCCGCCCGATATCAATGCGTCCGGACCCTGGCCCATGCCGCCGTGGTAATGGCCGCTGTCATAGGAGGCCAGGATGATGGAGATTTTCACGGCCGCGTCTCCGCCGCCGGCCTGCCCTGCAGGATCGCCAGCGCCTCCGCTGGATCGATGCGACCGTCATAGAGCGCGCGACCGGAGATCGCGCCTTCGAGCTTTTGTGCGTCGGGCATGGTCATGCGCACGATGTCGGCGATCGAGGCGAGGCCGCCGGAGGCGATGACCGGGATCGACACGGCGTCGGCCAGGTCGATGGTGGCCTCCCAGTTGATGCCGGTCAGCACGCCGTCGCGGTCGATGTCGGTGTAGATGATGGCGGCGACGCCGGCGCCCTCGAATTTCCTGGCCAGTTCGATGACGCCGAGGCTCGACGCCTCGGCCCAGCCCTCGACGGCGACCTTGCCGCCCTTGGCGTCGATGCCGACGGCGACCTTGCCCGGAAACGCCTTGCAGGCCTGTTTGACCAGGTCGGGATCGCGCACCGCCACGGTGCCGAGGATAACGCGGGCGAGCCCGCGATCGAGCCAGTCCTCGATCTGCGCCAGCGTACGGATGCCGCCGCCGAGTTGGACCGGGTTTTTCGTCGCTTTGAGGATGGCGCCGACCGCCGCACTGTTGACGCTCTGGCCTTGAAAGGCGCCGTTGAGGTCGACGACATGCAGCCATTCGAAGCCCTGTTGCTCGAAGGCTCGCGCCTGGGCCGCTGGATCATCGTTGTAGATGGTCGCGGTGGCCATGTCGCCGTGCTTGAGGCGCACGCACTGGCCGTCCTTCAGGTCTATGGCCGGAAACAGGATCACCGCTCAAGCACCTTCCACGATGGCGAAATGCGAGGTCGAATAAAGGCGTCGAAATTTCAGCGCCGCCTGGTATTCGGGCGAATGGAAGCAGGCGAGTGCGACCGCATAGCTCTCGAACTCGATGATGACATGGCGATTGCCCGACGGCCCTTCCGGGCTCGACGACTGGCCGCCACGGGTCAGGAATTTTGCTCCATATTTATCGAAAGCCGCTTTGTTGGCGGCGATGTATTGCGGATAGTTTTCTGGATCGGTCACCTCGACCATCGCCATCCAGTAGCCCTTCTTGCTCATTGGTTTTCAGGGCCTCCAGCGCAGGAAATTGGTGATCAGGGCAAGGCCCAGCGCCTGGCTCTTTTCGGGGTGGAACTGCGTGCCGACGAGATTGTCGCGGGCGACGGTGGCCGTCACCGGGCCGCCATAATCGGCAATCGCCAGGACCTCGTCCGCCTTGCCCGCATCGAGATGGTAGGAGTGCACGAAATAGGCGTGCAGCCCGCCCGGCCCGGTCGGAATGCCGGCAAACAGCGGATGCTGGCGTTTGAGCTCGATCGTGTTCCAGCCGATCTGCGGGATTTTCAGCACCGGATCGGCCGGCGTGATCTCCTTGACATCGCCTGATATCCAGCCGAAGCCGTTGGTAATTGTCTTTTCCAGGCCGCGCTCGGACATCAGCTGCATGCCGACGCAGATGCCGAGGAACGGCCGGCCCTTGTCGATAGCCACGTCCTCGACCGCTTCCCACATGCCTTCGACGGCATGCAAGCCCGCCGCGCAGTCGGCATAGGCGCCGACGCCGGGCAGGACGATGCGATCGGCTGTGCGTACCCGGTCGGCATCCGATGTCAGATCGATCTCCGCCGATATACCGGCTTCGCGCGCGGCGCGCTCGAAAGCCTTGGTGGCCGAGCGCAGATTGCCCGAGCCGTAGTCGATGATCGCAACCCGCATTTCAGCCTCTTCCCGGGATGTGGGTGAGCCCCAGCGCCATGCCCGGCTGCGCGGGCCGAGCCAGTGCAGCGTCCGGAACCATGCGCGGGGCTGGTGCGACCTCATCGGCAAGCGTTTCCGCCTCCAGCGCATAGCGGATATCGGCCTCGTCAAGCCTGCCGGCCTGAACCACGCCCCATTCGTGCCAGCCACGCCGGCGAAGTGCCGCGATGCGCAGGCCCTGCCCTTCCAGCCCGACATAGAGCGAAACCAGCAGCGACAGCAGCGAGCCGGCCAGTCCAAGGCCGAGCTTTTGGCCCAGCATCGAAAGCAGGCCCATAACGACAAAGGCAAGGGCTGCTTCGATCCACAGCCGGTGCCAGGCGAACCAGAGTGGCGGCACCAGCAAACCCAGCCAGGTGAAGCCATCGCGAACAAAGGCCGTTGCATCGACCTTCTCGCTGCGGCCGGGCGGTTCCATCACGACATAGATGGCCATGGCGTTACCCCTTCAACGATCCCTTGGTGGAAGGAACCGCATCCGGCTGACGCGGATCGGGTTCGAGAGCCGCACGTAGCGCACGCGCCACCGCCTTGAAGCAGGTTTCGGCGATGTGGTGGTTGTTGGCGCCATAATGGTTGGTGACATGCAGCGTGATGCCGGCATTCTGTGCCAGCGCCTGGAAGAACTCGCGCACCAGTTCGGTGTCGAACGTGCCGATCTTCGGCGACGAGAAGGAAACATTCCAGACCAGGAACGGACGGCCGGACACGTCGATCGCCGCACGCGTCAGCGTCTCGTCCATGGCAAGGTCGATCGAGGCATAGCGCATGATGCCGCGCCGCTCGCCCAGCGCCTTGGCCAGCGCCTGGCCGAGCGCGATGCCGGTGTCCTCGACCGTGTGGTGGTCGTCGATATGCAGGTCGCCCTTCGCCTTGACCGTCATGTCGATCAGCGAATGGCGCGACAACTGGTCGAGCATATGGTCGAAGAAGCCGACGCCCGTCGAAATGTCTGATTTGCCCGAGCCGTCGACGTGGACCGACACGGCGATGTCGGTTTCCTTGGTCTTGCGGCTGGCTTCGGCGGAACGGGGCGACATGACCTTGTCCTTGTCCCAGGGTTTTCACGCGTTCCAAACCTTCACCGGCTTGAAAACGAGAGCCTTCTAGCAGCATGATCCAGCGATTGCCAGTTGCCATCCCGGTCGGTGTCGAGCCGTTTGCAATCATCGGTCCCATGCATACATATGGCCGATCAAAGTTACTCGTACCGCGCCGATCGCCTTATCGGGATTGCGCTGCTCGGAGCCAGGAAATGTCAAATGAACTGACCATGCACGCCACGACCATCGTGACGGTGCGCAAGGGCAACAAGGTGGTGATCGCCGGCGACGGCCAGGTCAGCCTTGGCCAGACCATCATGAAGGGCAACGCCAAAAAGGTGCGCCGCATTGGCAAGGGCGGCAATGTGATTGCCGGTTTCGCCGGCGCCACCGCCGATGCCTTCACCCTTCTGGAGCGGCTCGAAGCCAAGCTCGAACAATATCCCGACCAGCTGACGCGCGCCTGCGTCGAACTCGCCAAGGACTGGCGCACCGACCGCTATCTGCGCCGGCTGGAAGCGATGATGCTGGTGGCCGACAAGTCGGTCTCGCTGGCGCTGACCGGCACCGGCGACGTGCTCGAACCCGAATTTGGCGTCATGGCCATCGGTTCGGGCGGCAATTACGCGCTGGCAGCGGCACGGGCGCTGATGGACAGCGACAAGGATGCCGAGGAAATCGCCCGCAAGGCGATGCAGATCGCGTCCGACATCTGCGTCTACACCAACAACAATTTCGTTGTCGAAACGCTCGATGCCGGCTGAAAAGGCCGGCCATGACCCCGAAAAGTGGAAACCGGTTTTCGGAAGAGATCATGGCCGAACAAGAAGATAGCTATGATTTTCGACCGGTGACGGAAAAAGACCTGCCGATGATCGCCGGCTGGCTCGCCGAGCCGCACGTCGCCGAATGGTGGGACGATCCCGAGACGGAAATCGCCGGGATTCGCGAGCACATCGATAGCATTTCCGTCGAGCCGCTGATCGTCGAGCTCGACGGCAAGCCGATCGCCTATCTGCAGAGCTACGACCCGCATCTGGAAGACGACCATCCCTATGCCGACCAGCCGTTCGGCACGCTCGGCATCGACCTGTCGATCGGCGTGCCGGAGCTTGTCGGGCGCGGCCATGGCACGGCCATCGTGCGCCAGTTCGTCGAACAGCTTTTCGAGGAAGGCGTGCCGCGCGTCATCATCGACCCGCATCCGAACAATGCACGAGCGATCCGCGCTTATGAGAAAGCCGGCTTTGCCGCCTTTGACACCAGAACAACGGAATACGGGCCAGCCCTGATGATGGCGCGCGACGCGGCGCAGGAGCTCAATTGATCAGCGCCGAAACACTCGACAAGGCCGTCGCGAAAGGTTTGATCTCGCAGGCCCTGCGCGATCAGTTGGAGGCCATGGAACGCGCGGTCGCGCTCGCCCCCGAGGCCGGGCGCGCCGATGACGAGGGTGATGAGGAAAACCTGCGGCTGTTCGGCGGCGGCAACGATCTGTTCGTCACCGTGGGAACCGTTCTGCTCAGCGCCGGCTTCTTCTTTGTCCTCACCACATTGCTTCCAGGCCAGACATTCTGGATCGCTGGCATCCTCGCGGTTTTCGCCTGGGGGCTCGCCGAAATCGTCACGCGTCAGCACCGAATGAAATTATCGTCGTCCGTGCTCGCCCTGATTTTCATGGCCGCCATTCTGGTCGCTCTGGCGCTACAAGTTGAGGCCAGCTTCGGCATACGCAAGCCGGAGACTATCTGGCAGCTATTGGCGTTGCGCCAGACGGCGTCCCAGGCCGGATATCTGTTCCTGGGGGGAGGAATAATTGCGGCGGCGATCTATTTCTGGCGCTTTCGCGTCCCCATCATTGCCGGGGCTATTGCCATCGCCTTCACACTGCTTGCCTTCCTGCAAACGGCGATAATCCTGTATGACAGTGTGACAACGGGCGCGATTGCGCCGCCGCGCCTTGAGGATGTTCCCGAATTGCTCCGCGCGGCACTTTACATGCCGCTGATCTGCGGCCTGATCGTGTTCGCAACGGGTGTAGCTTTTGACATTTACGATAGGGATCGACGCAAGATCTGGTCCGATTGCGCTTTCTGGCTGCACGTCGTCTCGGCGCCCATGCTGGTGCATCCGCTCTTTATCATGGCAACCGGCCAGAACGTCGTATTCGGACATATCGCGCCGGATGCCAATGCAACCATCATGCTGACGATTCTGATCCTTGGCTTCCTCTATGTCGCGCTTGCCATAGACCGCCGTTCGCTTCTGGTTCCTACATTGGCTTACTTCGGCTCGCTGGGTATCTATTATCTGGTGAATTCCGCCTCCGATTCGACGGGTATCCCGCCTTTTGCCTTGATCCTGGTCGTTGTCGGCGCGCTGATTATTCTGTTCGGGGCTGGCTGGCAGCGTATCCGGCGGATTGTGGTCAAACCCACCTTGCCGGCGGCCGTGATCCGCCGGCTACCGGCGCTGAAGGCGTGACGGGCTTTGTGATGGTCGAGACGGCGACGTGGACTAGGGGAATGACTAGATGACAACACCGGTCAAGGCCAACAGTTATTCGGCCTATGAAGACAGCTGGCGGATGGGGCTTCTGCTCGTGCTTGCCCTGGTCATCTTCCAGGCCGGGGCGCTTTACGGCATGGGACGAACGCCGATCTGCACCTGCGGCTACGTCAAGCTCTGGCATGGTGTCGTGCAGAGTTCGGAGAATTCCCAGCATATTTCGGACTGGTATACGTTCTCGCACCTCATCCACGGCTTCCTGTTCTACGCGCTGGCAAGGTTCCTGTTCCCGCGCTCGCCGATCGGTTTGAGGCTGGCCTTCGCGGTTCTGATCGAGGGCGGTTGGGAGCTGCTCGAAAACAGCCCGTTCATCATCGATCGCTACCGCGCCGGCACCATCTCGCTCGACTATTACGGCGACAGCATCATCAATTCGGTGTCGGACACACTGGCCATGGTGCTGGGATTTGTGATGGCGCGAAGGCTACCTATATGGGTGATCGTCAGCCTCGCCATCATCTTCGAACTGGGTACTGGCTATCTCATCCGGGACAATCTGACACTCAACGTGATCATGCTGCTGCATCCGTTCGAGGCCATCAAGCAGTGGCAAAGTGGAATTTAGTGATATGAGCACATTTTCTCCCCGCGAAATCGTTTCGGAACTCGACCGCTTCATCATCGGCCAGAAGGACGCCAAGCGCGCCGTGGCCATCGCCTTGCGCAACCGCTGGCGCCGCCAGCAGCTGGAAGGCCAGATGCGCGAAGAGGTGATGCCGAAGAACATTTTGATGATCGGGCCGACGGGCGTTGGCAAGACCGAGATTTCGCGCCGCCTGGCACGTCTGGCCGGTGCGCCTTTCGTCAAGGTCGAGGCGACCAAATTCACCGAGGTCGGCTATGTCGGCCGCGATGTCGAGCAGATCATCCGCGACCTTGTCGAGATCGCCATTGGCCTGGTGCGCGAGAAGATGCGCGAGGACGTCAAGGCGCGCGCCCACGTCAATGCCGAGGAACGCGTGCTGGAAGCGCTGGTCGGCAAGACGGCGAGCCCGGCCACCCGTGATAGTTTCCGCAAGAAGCTGCGCGACGGCGGGCTCGACGACAAGGAGATCGAGATCGAGGTTGCCGACACCGGCAGTGGCGGCATGCCGGGTTTCGAGATCCCCGGTATGCCGGGCGCCAATATCGGCGTGCTCAACATCAACGACATGCTGTCGAAGGCGATGGGCGGCAAGAAGACCAAGTCGCGCAAGACGACGGTGAAGGAGTCCTACGACCTGCTGGTCAACGACGAGTCCGACAAGCTGCTCGACCAGGACGAAGTGGTGCGGCGGGCGCTCGATGCGACCGAGAATGACGGCATCGTCTTCCTCGACGAGATCGACAAGATCGCGTCGCGTGAGGGCGGCATGGGCGCCGGCGTTTCCCGCGAAGGCGTGCAGCGCGACCTGCTGCCGTTGATCGAAGGCACCACGGTTGCGACCAAATACGGGCCGTTGAAGACCGACCACATCCTGTTCATCGCCTCCGGCGCGTTCCACGTTTCGAAGCCGTCAGACCTGTTGCCGGAATTGCAGGGTCGCCTGCCGATCCGCGTCGAGTTGCGGGCGCTGGAGAAGGACGATTTCGTCCGCATCCTGACCGAAACCGAGGCCAGCCTGATCAAGCAGTATATCGCGCTGATGAAGACTGAAGGCGTCGACCTGACCTTCACCGACGATGCCATCGATTCGCTGGCCGGCATTGCCGTCGACCTCAACGCCAGCGTCGAGAACATCGGCGCAAGGCGGCTACAGACGGTGATGGAGCGGGTGCTGGACGAAATCTCCTATGACGCGCCCGACCGCAACGGAACGGCGGTCACCATCGATGCCGCCTATGTGGAAAAGCATGTCGGCGACCTGTCGAGGAATACAGATTTGTCGCGATTTATCCTTTGACAGAAAGGCGGCAGCGGACAAGGCAGTGACTACGGCCAAGGCGAGGATCGAGCTTCATTCGATCATGGACGTTGTTAGCGCCTCGTACGCTCCGCCAAGCCCTCCAGAATAAGCATCAGCCCCGCCTCGAACGCTGCCGCATGATCCATCTGCGGAACGTCGACAGTGCGGTTCGTGTTGGCGGCGAGGCTGGCCTCGGCCTGTTCCTCTAGCACGCTGCCGACCGTGAAGCGGCTGGCAGCAAGCATCGCCATCTTGGCGTCCTGTTCAGGCACTCCGGACGCGACCAGAAACGCTATCTTGTGTGTAATGCGGTCGATGTCTGCCGCTCCCGGGCGGGTTCCGGCGTGGAGTCGTGCGCCGTCGCGGTGCATCAGCAGCGTTCGCCGGAAGCTGCGCGTGTTGTCGGCGAACCAGTCATGCCAATTATCGGATGGCATCGGAAGCCGAGCGGTCGCATGGGACGCCATGGCGGCTTCCGCCATGGCCGCGAGCAGCTCCTCCTTTTTTCGGAAATGCCAGTACAGCGACGGCTGCTCGACATGCAGCCGCTTCGCCAGTTGCCTGGTGCTGATGGCATCCAGGCCAACCTCGTCGAGCAGTTCCAGCGCTTCGGCAATCACGATTTCACGGTTCAGTTTTGTCATCTTGACAATCTATCACTGATAGGGAAGGTTGCAACAAACCTATCAGTGATAGATTAAGGATTGCGTATGACAATTGGATCGGGAAGTTCCTCCCTCAAAATCCTCATCTGCGGCGGCGGTATTGCTGGGCCGGCCCTGGCCTATTGGCTTGCCCGAAGCGGTCACCGGGTCGTCGTTGTCGAACGTTTTCCGGTTCTCCGGACCACCGGTGCACAAGTCGACCTTCGCGGCCAAGGCATCGATGCCGTCAAGCGAATGGAACTGCTTGACGTTGTCAGGAGCAGGCTTGTCGATGAGGCCGGAGTCTCTTTTGTAAACGCCAAAGGCAAAGCCGTAGCGACGATCATGGCCAACACTTCAGGCCGAGGCCATCAGTCCCTGACATCCGAGTACGAGATCATGCGCGGGGACCTGGTGCGCATTCTCTTCGATGCAACGAAGGACGCCGTCGCCTACGTCTTTGGCAAGACCGTTGAGCGTTTCGAACAGGATGAGAGACAGGTCATTGCCCATTTCTCCGACGGCTCTTCCGACGAGTTTGACCTCCTGGTTGGGGCGGATGGGCAAGGGTCGCGCATTCGTAAAGCCATTCTGCCGACCGCTTCTCCTGATCCCTATCTGCGGCTGGGGATGCACATGGCGTACTGGTTCATTCCGCGCCTCCCATCCGACAGCAACATTCGTGACACCTACCTTGCACCCGGCGGCAGAATGATCATGCGCAGGAGCCACAATCCAACGGACACCCAGGTCTACTTTGTGCTCAGGGACGATTCCAAAGAGACATCCGCTATTCACAAGCAATCAGTCGAGCGCCAAAAGCAGTTTTGGACTGACCGGTTTCAAAACGCAGGATGGCAGACCCAACGGTTTCTCAAAGGCATGGCGGTGACTGAGAGTTTCTACTCCCAGGAAGTGGTGCAGGTGCGTACGGAGACATGGTCCAAGGGGCGAGTGGCCCTGGTCGGCGATGCCGCACATTGTGCTTCTCCCTTTAGCGGCATGGGGGTCTCCGGTGGCCTGGTGGGAGCGTATGTCCTTGCCGGTGAGATCAATCGGAACTCCCAAAACCTGCCGGAGGCGCTTGCAAACTACGACAAGTTGCTGCGGCCGTTCGCCAATGAAATTCAAAAAGCCGTCAAGCCACGCCTCCTGCGATTGGGCATGCCCAGAACGCAGTTGGGAGTTGACGCTTTTCATGCTGTTACAGCATTGGCCTGCAGCCTGCGAATTCCGGATCTGATCGCCCGGCTTTCGAAGGAAGACCGGGGAGGCGACTGGCAGTTGCCGGAATATGCCTGAATCAACAACCCATCGTCGACCGTGCGGCGAAATCGCGATAATCCGGCCCGCCGCGACGTTTATGCGTCTCGACCCAGACCGGGCGCCGGTCCAGGCAACACGTTCGGCAACAAGATCATGTGTGGCCAGATGGTACCATCTGGCCACCTTTCGTCTTGCCGGGTGAAAGGGCGCTCTCGACTCGACCAAGAGCTTTACCTAGTTTGCGCGGCAATTCTCGATCTCTTGGTTTGACGCAATTCCGGACGGAAACCGTTTCACACTTTTCCTGGAATTGCTTGGGCGGCGGTGCATGAAAAAACTGATCCTGATCATTCTCGGCTTGACGCTGGCGACGACGCTGTTCGCAGCCGAGGCGGCAACGTTGGTGCCGCCGGGAAACCGCAATGCGGAGCAGCCCGACATTCCGGGCGCCTCCAGCCGACGCACGCAGGCAACCAACACCACCTTCCAGGCGAAATACCGCAAGGTTTACGCCCTGCTGCAGAACGACGCCGATCTGCGCAGCAAGATCAAGAAGGCAGCGGCCACCTACGGGATCGATCCCCTGCACATCGTCGGCGCCATCGTCGGCGAGCACACCTACAATGTCGACGCCTACGACCGGCTGCAGACTTATTACGTCAAGGCGATCTCCTATCTCTCCAGCAAGCTGTCCTTCGCCTATGACGGCGAGGACATCACCGATTTCGTGCAGCGGCCGGAATTCAAGAAATGCGCCGGGATGTCCGACAGCTACGATCTGTGGGAATGCCGCGAGCAGGTGTGGAACCATTCGTTTCGCGGCAAGAGCGTCGGCGGGACAAGCTTTCCCGACGATCGCTTCGGCGCCACCTTCTTCCAGCCCTATTATGCCGGGCAGACCTTCGGCCTCGGCCAGCTCAACCCGCTGACCGCCTTGCAGATGAGCGATCTCGTGCACAAGGTTTCCGGCCTTCCGAAGCTCGACGTCGGCGATCCCAATGCGGTCTACAAGACCATCATGGATCCGGATCTGACGCTGCCTTACGTCGCGGCGACGATCCGGAAGTCGATTGACGCCTACAAGAGCATTGCTGGCTTCGACATTTCGGGCAATCCGGGGCTCACCGCCACGCTCTACAATGTCGGCAATCCAGAGCAGCGCGCCACTGCGCTGAAGGCGGAGAACGACAGGCGCCGCGCCGCCGGCGAGCCCGAAAAGCTGCCCGAGGAGAATTATTACGGCTGGCTGGTGAATGACAAACTGCCGGAGCTAAAGGCGCTGTTTTAGCTGGTTTGAGCTCAGGCCTCTACCTCCCCCTTGTGGGCAGGGCTATCGCATATGAGTAAAGAGCTGGAAGAGGAAGTCTTTGTTCCATCTGGCTCTTCGCATCTTGCCTGCGATGGATTTGTCGATCGGATGGGCTTGCAAGATGTTTTGAGCGAGACGTCGGATGATGGCCAGGTTTTGCGGCCCGTTATCCTTGCGGGTTCGGGCATCGTCCTCGTGGAAGACGACATCGAGGCTCCAATGCAACTGGTTCTCGATGGTCCAATGTGCTCTGACGGTCTCGGCCAGTCTTTTGGGCATGAGCACTTTGGAAAGTGCGACATAGCGGACCGAGGTGGTGGGTTTGCCGCCTGCCACGCTGCGGGTGGCTTCGATGCGGCCGATCGCCTTGAGGCCGGGAAAGTCCGGCGCGTCGAGCAGCCGCTTGAGCGGCAGCACCGAGGCTCTTCGCGTTTCGGTACGGCCATGGCTGCTTTCGCTGGTCTCGAAGAAGGCGATCTCGCCGGCTGCGGCGAAGCTTCGCTCTGCTGCGGCGAACAGCTTGGGGCGATTGCCCTTCAGCCCCAGCGCATAGTGCGCCTTCTTGCCGATCAGCGCCTTGGCCGTGTCGGGACGACAGTGCAGCGCATCCGCCGTCACCGTGCAGCCCTTCAAATCCAAGCTCTTCAGAAGATCCAGTGTGGTTGTGACCTCGTCGCCTTCGGGCGCGCGGGCAGCGGCAATCGACAACCTTGTCTCGGCGTCCCACACGCTCACCATCAAAGGCGGCATAAAGACCCGACCCTTGGTGTAGCCGCGCCGCAGCGATTTGCCGTCGACCGCCACCACGCCGCGCGGCGAAGGCCCAAGCGTTTGTCGCAACGCTGCCATGAAGGCGGCAAAGCTGCGCGAAAGCTCCTCGGCGTCAAGAAGTCGAAACACCCGGCTGAACGTATCGTGGCTTGGACAGCCATGCTCCAGCGTCACGATTTCTTTCAGCTCGTCTTCCCGCCCCTCGACGAAATCGGCAATATCAACACAGCTCTTGGCACCACAAAGCGTGGCAACCAGAGCCAAGAACAGAAGCTCCGCCAGATCATGACGCGCGTTGACGTCACGCGGGTCCCGGACTTCACGCAAAATCGAAAACAGAAACGACATACGGCCTCATCTTCAAGGAGAAGGCCGCTAAAGAATCAATCTTTTAACTCGGCGCAAGACGCACTCTTACTCAAATGCGATTCCCCTGCCCTTGTGGGGAGGTCGGACCGAAGGTCCAGGTGGGGGTCTGGTGCCGCACCCCCCACCCCGCTGCTTCGCAGCGACCCTCCCCACAAGGGGGAGGGTAGGTTCACGCCGCCAGCAACGACTTCAGCTTGAAGGCCTGCGAACCTAGCGCTTCCGGCGAAGGCTTCGCGCGCTTGCCGATCAGCATTTCGGCCAGCCTGATGTCGCGGGCGACCGCGTTGCCGGGGCCGATGCCGCTGGCCGCCACCAGCCTGCCATCTTCAGCCAAATGGAAGAGGATGACGGCGCCATCGCCGAGATCGCGTCGCACAATGCTGCGGCCTTCGTCGGAAAGCCCCGCTATCTGCAGGGACAGGCCGTACTGATCCGACCAGAACCACGGCACCGCGGCATGCGCCTCGCCGGCGCCCAGCATGTTCCTCGCCGCCAGTGCGCCCTGCTCCTGGGCGTTGCGCCAGGCTTCCAGCCGCACGCGGCGGCCGCCATAGACGGCGAGCGGAAACGAGCAGCAATCGCCGGCGGCAAGGATGTCGGGATCGCTGCTGCGCAATTCGGCGTCGACAGCGATGCCGTTGTCGATCGTCAATCCCGCTTCGGCCGCAATCCCGGTCACCGGCACGGCGCCGATGCCGATGATGGCGAGGTCGGCTGATATCTCCTGTCCGCCGGCAAGCGCGATGCGCACCTCTTTGCCATTGTCGGAGATCGAAGCGATGCCGTCCCCGCACAGGATTTTCACGCCCTCGGCGACATGCGCATCATGGATGATTTCTGCGATCTCTGCCGGCACGCCGCGCATCAGGATGCGCGGCTGCGCCTCGATGACGGTGACCGCGGCGCCCAGTTTGCGTGCCGCGGCGGCAAGTTCGAGACCGATGAAACCGCCGCCGATGATGGCGATGCGGTTGCCGGCGCTGAGATGGGCGCGAATGGCGAGCGCATCAGCGAAGGTTCTGAGATAGACGCAGCGCGGACCCAGCCCCGGCATCGGCAGCTTGCGCGGCGTCGAACCGGTTGCCAGCAGGAGCTTGTCATAAGGCAGGACCGATCCGTCCGACAGGCGCACCGCATGCGCCGCGCGATCGATCGCCACGGCCTGGACGGAATGGATATGCCGGATCGATTTCTCGGCCAGAATTGCATCGCTGGCGATCGCCTTGATTTCAGGCACTTCGCTGGCCATCGCGTCCTTGGACAAAGGCGGGCGCTCATAAGGCAGATGCGGTTCGTCGCCGACCAGCGTCACCGGCCCCTCATAACGGAGGTCGCGTAGCGCCATTGCCGCCCGCCCACCGCATTCGCCGGCGCCGATGATGACCATTCCCCGCGCCATACCGATCATCCGATCTGGATCAGGACTTTGCCGGCGTCGATCTTGACCGGATAGGTCTTGAGATTGACGCAGACCGGCGCGCCGCGGGCGTCACCCGTCTTGTAGTTGAAGCGGCCATTGTGCTTGGGGCACTCGATGATGTCGTCCATCACCAGCCCGTCGGCCAGATGCACCTTTTCATGCGTGCACAGGCCGTCGGTGGCGAAGAACTCGTCGTCGGGGCTGCGATAGATGGCGAAGGTCCGACCACCATGGTCGAAGCGCATCACATCCTCCTCGTCAATATCGCCGGTGGCGCAGGCCTCGACCCAGTCGCTCATTCAAGTCCTCCCTTAAAGATCGGATAGAAGCACGATCATTCCGCCGCGGCGGCGATAGTGTCGTTGTGGAATTCTTCGCGGTATGGCCTGGCAGTAGGCGGCAGTTCGCGCTTGAGGAAATAGTCCTCGTTGCGCAGCTGGCGCAGGAAGGCCGGGATCATCTCGCGGTAGCCGGCCAGGATCGATGGTGTCGGCGCCGGCAGATCGTGCTTGATCAGTTCGTGCAGCTTCGGCAGCGCATGGTACGGCACCATCGGGAACATGTGATGCTCGACATGGTAATTCATGTTCCAGTAGATGAAGCGGCTGATCGGGTTCATGTAGACGGTGCGGCTGTTCAGCCTATGGTCGGTGACGTTGTCGGCCAGGCCACCATGCTGCAGCAGCCCGACCATGACGTGATGCCAGGCGCCGTAGAGCCTGGGCAGGCCGACCAGCATCGGCGGAAGCAACGAACCGGAATAGAGCGCCAGCGCGATGGTGGCGGCATAGATCGCCGTCCAGATGCGGGCGACGCGGATCGCCTTCGGCTGTTCCTGTTCGGGAATGAAGGTCTTTTCGGCGGCGCTGATGTTGCCGGCGGCGTTGCGCAGCATGTCTGATATCGCATGCCACGCGTCGAGCACGCCGACGAAGCCCAGCATGGCGCGAACCAGATCCGGCGGCCGCATGACCGAGATTTCCGGGTCGCGGCCGACGATGATGGTGTCGGTGTGGTGCCGCGTGTGGCTCCAGCGCCAGGTCACCGGATTGCGCATGATCATGAAGCAGGCGATCTGATAGACCGCGTCATTCATCCATTGCGTCCGGAAGGCGGTGCCGTGGCCGCATTCGTGCCAGCGTGAATCGGTGGATGAGCCGTAGAGCACGCCATAGACGAAGAAGAACGGCACGCACCACCATGTGCCCCAGAGCAAGGCGCCACCGGCGCCGCTGACGATCAGCGCGGCGAACCAGATGATGGTATCGCGGATCGCCGGCCCGTCAGAGCGTTGCATCAGCTCCTTCATCTGCTTGCGGGATATGTCGGTGTGATACCACTCGGCCGCCGACAAGCCGGTCTCGACGGCGAGCTTAGCGTCGCGGCCGATCAGGCTGTAGTCACGCCGGGACGGTGCTGCGGTCATGATTGCCTCTCACGGCAGGGCATTCGCCATGGCGAATGCCAGCTACTCATTGGCTTCGATGCTGAAAATAACGCCGACCGATGATAGACTCAACATCACAAAGATAGTTTCTATCATTTCCTATCAGAATGATGTAGGAAGGTTCAAGCAATTCCAACGAGGCACGCATGGTGAAACGGCCAACCATCACCGATCTGGCACGCATCTCCGGTGTCAGCGTCGCCACTGTCGACCGCGTGCTCAACAGCCGCCTGCCGGTGCGCGAGGAGACGGCGCGCCGCGTCTACGAGGCGGCGACCGAGATCGGCTATCACGCGGCCGGCCTGATCAAGCAGCGGATGCGCCATGAGTTGCCCGAATACCGGCTCGGCTTCCTGCTGCTCAAGGGCAATTATGTCTTCTACAGCGAGTTCGCCCGCGAGCTTGAACTTGCCGTGTCGCGCTCGCCGCGTTTCCGCGGCGTCGCCACGATCGACTTCGCGGACTCGCTCGCCCCCGACGAAATCGTCGAACGCGCGCGCAGACTGGCGACCAGATGCAGGGCCGTCGCCCTGGTCGGGCCGGATCATCCGACGCTGACGGTCGCCGTCGAGGAGATGAAAGCGAAAGGGCTGCCGGTGTTTTCCCTGCTCTCCGACTTCGCCGCCGGCATCCGCGAAGGCTATGTCGGCCTCGACAACCGCAAGGTCGGCCGCAGCGCGGCCTGGATGATTTCTAAGGCGGCGAAACGACCAGGCAAGGTCGCGCTTTTCGTCGGCAGCCACCGTTTTCACGGCCACGAATTGCGCGAGATCGGCTTTCGCTCGTTCTTTCGCGAGCAGGCGCCGGAATTCACCTTGCTCGAGACATTGGTCAATCTCGAGGCCAACGAGATTACCCAGGACACGCTGCTCGATCTTCTCAGCCGCCACCCTGATCTGGTTGGCTGCTATGTCGCCGGCGGCGGCATGGAAGGCGCGGTCGCGGCACTCAGGCAGGCAAAGCCGGCCGAGATGCCCGCGGTCATCTGCAACGAGATCAACGCGACATCGCGCTCCGCTTTGGCCGACGGCATCCTGACGATGGTGATCTCGACGCCATTGGCGGCGCTCTGCCGCGAGCTCGTCGACCTGATGGCGCATGCCATCGAGACAGGTGCCGCCAACGCACCGGGACAAACGTTCCTGCCATTCGACATTTATTTGCCGGAGAATATTTAGGGCTCTCTGCGTTCCAGATTGACGCAGAGATCTGTGAGACGTCGGCGGGACAGCACCCCCCTCTGGCCTGCCGGCCATCTCCCCCGCAAGGAGGGAGATTGCAGCTTCAGCGCTCCGCTCGCCCTGCAACTGTGGAGATTGGCGAAAGCCGCAATGGCAGCCGATCTCCCCCCTTGCGGGGGAGATGTCCGGCAGGACAGAGGGGGGTGTGAAGGATCGCGACAGAACAAGCTTTATTCTGTGTTGCTGTATCCTTCCCCTCTGTCGCCGCATTGATGTCCAGAGTCCGCGCTCCATTTGGCGGCAAGCATCCCTTCATCCGAAAATCGCGCATCGGGTTTTGGAATCGCCCTTGACGTCTCGCCGAAATGGAATAAATATTTCACCAACTGCATATTTTGGTTCTTTCGTTCCGAGCATCCGTTTCGAACAGAAGGTTTGGCGTTCCACAGGCAAGACGCCGCCCGGAACAGAAACGACATCAGGGAGAGATTCCCCGGGGAGATCGGGGATTCCGGATAGATCGGTGAAACCGGACACCAGCATGTGGAGGAGAGATAAAATGAAGAAACTGATTTTGGGCGTCGCTTTCGCGGCGCTGATGAGTTCATCCGCTTTGGCCGCCAAGGTCGGCGTGTCGATGGCCAAGTTCGACGACAACTTCCTGACCGTGCTGCGCAACGGCATGATCGAACAGGCCAAGGGCATGAGCGGCGTCGAGCTGCAGGTCGAGGACGCGCAGAACGACGTTGCCAAGCAGCTTGACCAGATCAAGAACTTCGCCGCCTCGGGCGTCGATGCCATCATCGTCAATCCGGTCGACACTTCGGCCACGCAGGCGATGTCAGATGCCGCCGCTGCCGCCAAGATCCCGCTGGTCTATGTCAACCGCGAACCGGTCAACGTCGACACGCTGCCCGACAACCAGGCTTTCGTCGCCTCGAACGAGGCCGATTCCGGCACGCTCGAGACCAAGGAAGTCTGCCGCCTGTTCAAGGAAGCCGGCAAGAAGGAAGCCAATGTCTATGTGATCATGGGCGAGCTTTCCAACCAGGCCGCCGTGCAGCGCACCAAGGATATCGAAGAGGTGATCGCGACGCCGGATTGCAGCTTCATCAAGATCATCGACAAGCAGACCTCGAACTGGAATCGCGACGAGGCCCAGAACCTGATGACCAACTGGCTGTCGACCGGCAAGCCGTTCGACGGCGTCATCGCCAACAATGACGAAAGCGCCATCGGCGCCATTCAGGCGATGAAGGCCGCCAACATCGACATGAAGACGGTTGTCGTCGGCGGCGTCGACGCCACCCAGGACGCGCTTGCCGCCATGCAGGCGGGCGACCTCGACGCAACCGTGTTCCAGGACGCGGCCGGCCAGGGTGCGGGTGCGCTCGATGCGGCGCTCAAGCTCTCCAAGGGCGAGAAGGTCGAGCACAAGGTCTACGTGCCCTTCCAGTTGGTGACGCCGGCCAACATCGACAAGTTCCTGAAGAAGAACTGAGCCGCGAACGCTTACGGAGCGGCGCTCTCAAGTAGGACAGCGCCGCTCCCTTTCCCTCAGCGCCGGCACGGCGCGAGGGCGACCGCGGCTGACGGAGGACAGAATACGTGGCACAGACATCTCATGGCGTCGGCGGGGTCAGCTATGATGCGAAGAAGCGCACATGGCCGGCCGAATTCAATGTTTTCCTGGCGCTGGTCATTCTCGTCGTCATCTTCGAACTGATCGGTCGCGTCTTTCTCGGCGACAGCTTCCTGTTCAACACACGCGACGTCGGCGGCATCTTCAACGAAGCGCGCCTGCAGATCATCATCCTGCAAGTGTCGATCGTCGGCATCATCGCGATCGGCGTGACGCAAGTGATCATCACCGGCGGCATCGACCTGTCCTCGGGTTCGATCGTCGGCGCGACCGCGATGATCGCCATGAGTTTTGCCCAGGTGGCGACCGTCAACGGCAACCCCAACCCCAAGGCGATGTTTTTGGCGCAGGGCTGGACCGACCTGCCGGTGATCGTGCCGCTGCTGGTGGCGATCGCCTGCGGCCTGTTTGCCGGCCTGGTCAATGGCGCCTTGATCGCCTACACGCGCATCCCGCCGTTCATCGCCACGCTCGGCATGATGGTGACCGCGCGCGGCATCGCCAAATGGTGGTCCAAGGGCCAGCCGATCTCGTTTCCCACCGAGAGTTTCGCGGCCATCGGCAAAGGCCTGATGCCCGTCATCATCTTCCTGTCGCTAGCCATCCTGTTCCAGCTGACCATGACCTACACCAGATACGGCAAGCATTGTTACGCGATCGGCTCCAACGAGGATGCCGCGCGCATGTCCGGCATCAAGATCGCCAACCACAAGATCCTGGTCTACGTCATCGCCGGCATCCTTGCCGCGCTCGCCGCCGTGGTGCTGAGCTCCAAGAACCTCACCGCGCAGTCCGGCATGGGCGTGATGTACGAACTCGACGCCATCGCCATGGCGGTCATCGGCGGCGTCTCCCTGTCGGGCGGCCGCGGCTCGATCATCGGCACGGTGATCGGCTCGCTGATCTTCGGCGTCATCATCTCCGGCTTCACCTTCCTGCGCCTCGACGCCTACTACCAGGAGATGGTCAAGGGCGTGATCATCGTCGGCGCAGTCGTTCTCGACCAGTGGCGCCAACGCCTGCGGGCAATGAGGGCTTGACCATGTCAGACATCGTCCTGAAGACCGAAAACCTGACCAAGCGCTATGGCGGCGTGCATGCGCTCGAAGGCGCCAACTTCGAGCTGCGCAAGGGCGAGCATGTCGCCATCATGGGCGACAACGGCGCCGGCAAATCGACCTTCGTGCGCCAGATCACCGGCGTCGAGCAGCGCACCAGCGGCCAGATCTGGTTCGACGGCAAGGAAGTGAATTTTGCCGGGCCGATCGAAGCCCGCACGGCGGGGATCGAGACGGTGTTCCAGAACCTGGCGCTGGCCGACGATCTCGACGTGCCGTCGAACCTGTTTCTCGGCCGCGAGAAGGTGCTGTTCAATCTCGGCCCGTTCTCGATCCTCGACCGCAAATACATGCGCAGGGCGACCGAGGCAGCACTGGTCCGAACAGCGGTGAAGATCCCCAATTTGTCCAACACCATCCGCCACATGTCGGGCGGCCAGCGCCAGTGCGTGGCGATCGCCAGGACCGCGACCTTCGCCTCCAAGCTGATCATCATGGACGAGCCGACGGCAGCACTCGGCGTGCAGGAGACCGCGCAGGTCGAAAACATCGTCCGCACGCTGAAGGACAATGGCGAGCCGCTAATCCTGATCAGCCACAACATGCGCCAGGTGTTCGATCTCTGCGACCGCATCGTCGTGTTCCGACGCGGCCGCATCGTCGCCAATTTGCGCAAAGAGAACACCGACGGAAACGATATCGTCTCCTACATCACCGGCGCCAAGACCGGGGAGGCGGAACTCGCGGCCTAAAACAGGGTGACCATCCTGTTTCCGGGACGATCTGGCGTGCTCGAAAATAACCTTGCCACCTTCCTCAAAGGAAGGTGCGGACACAACTCTCTCTAACCCATCCCCCTAGAGGAAATACCCATGACTGTTCGCTTCGCTCTCCTCGGTGCCGGCCGCATCGGCAAGGTCCATGCCCGCGCCGTCGGCTCAAACCCGCAGGCCAAACTGGTTGCGGTTGCCGACGCGTTCGAGAAGGCCGCAAAGGAGCTGGCGAGCGCTTATGGCGCCGAAGTGCGCAGCATCGAAGATATCGAGAAAGCCGGCGATATCGACGCCGTCGTCATCTGCACGCCGACCGACACCCATGCCGATCTGATCGAGCGCTTCGCCAAGGCCGGCAAGGCGATCTTCTGCGAGAAGCCGATCGACCTCAACGTCAAGCGCGTCGAGAAGTGTCTGGCCGTGGTTGAGAAGACCAAGGCGACGCTGATGGTCGGCTTCAACAGGCGCTTCGACCCGCATTTCGCCGCCGTGCGCAAGGCGATCGACGACGGCGCCATCGGCACCGTCGAGATGGTCACCATCACGTCCCGCGATCCCGGCGCGCCGCCGATCGACTACATCAAGCGTTCGGGCGGCATTTTTCGCGACATGACCATCCATGATTTCGACATGGCGCGCTTCCTGCTCGGCGAAGAGGTCGTGGCGGTCAGCGCGCATGCCTCGGTGCTGGTCGACAAGAAGATCGGTGCGGCCGGCGATTTCGACTCGGTCAGCGTCATCCTCGAAACCGCTTCCGGCAAGCAGGCCGTCATCTCCAACTCGCGCCGCGCCACCTATGGCTACGACCAGCGCATCGAGGTGCATGGCTCGAAAGGCATGGTCGCGGCCGAGAATCAGCGGC
Source organism: Mesorhizobium sp. LjRoot246 (assembly GCF_964254115.1). Classification (NCBI taxonomy): domain Bacteria; kingdom Pseudomonadati; phylum Pseudomonadota; class Alphaproteobacteria; order Hyphomicrobiales; family Phyllobacteriaceae; genus Mesorhizobium; species Mesorhizobium sp. LjRoot246. The sequence continues at coordinate 507,849 of NZ_CAXUSN020000001.1, forward strand.
CGGTTTCGATCGAACTGGCCAACGAGAAAGGCTACACCCGCCCGCCGCTGCACGACTTCTTCATGACCCGCTATCTCGACGCCTATGCCAACGAGATCGCGGCATTCATCACCGCGGCAACGTCCGGCAAGAAGGCGGCGCCGAGCGGCACGGACGGCCTTGTCGCGCTTAAGCTGGCCGATGCGGCGCTGAAGTCGGCGACGTCGGGCAAGACCGTCCGTTTGGACAAGTAAGCACCCGGACCCGAGACACAGGAGCAGGGCGATGAGAACATCCGCCGATCGCAATTCAAAAACGCGTGCCATCGTCACCGGCGGCGCGCAGGGTATCGGCTTTGCCGTTGCCGAAGCGCTGGCCGACGAAGGCTGCAAGGCGCTGGCGCTCATCGGCCGCTCGCAGGAAAAGGGCGACAAGGCCGTCGCCCATTTCAAGAAAGCCGGCGTCGACGCGATCTTCATCAGCGCCGACGTCTCGAAAGTGGCGGACTGCAAGCGCGCCGTCGCGACCGCGATTTCGCATTTCGGCACCGTCAACGCCCTGGTCAACGCCGCCGCCACATCGGCGCGCGGTTCGCTGGTCGAGACCTCCGAAGAGCTTTTCGACACGATTTTCGACACCAATGTGCGCGGCCCTTTCTTCCTGATGCAGGGCGTGGTGGCGCATCTCTTGGAGAAGAAGGCGCCCGGCTCGATCGTCAACGTGCTGTCGATGTCGGCGCATACCGGCCAGTCGTTCCTGACGCCCTATTCGACCAGCAAGGGGGCGCTGATGACGCTGACCAAGAACGTCGCCAATGCCTATCGCTATAACCGCATCCGCTGCAACGCAGTGCTGCCCGGCTGGATGGACACCGAGGGCGAGGACATCGTGCAGAAGAAGTGGCACGATGCACCCGACGACTGGCTGGCCAAGGCCGAAGCCGCGCAGCCGATGGGCCAGTTGGTAAAGCCGGACCAGCTTGCACGGCTGATCAGCTACATGGTCAGCCCGCAGTCGGGCGTCATGACCGGGTCGCTGGTCGACTACGACCAGAGCATTGCCGGGGCTTCGCCGGAGTAGCGCCGGCGAGTCTAGTGGAAACGCCCATCACGTCGTCATCCACGGGCGGAGCAAGGAGCGTAGCGACGCGGCGCAGACGGTCAGCCCTCCCCTGTTGCCGGCGCATCGCCATTCCCATATAGTCAAGATGGTCAGACTAGTCATGGAGGTTGCAATGCAGCCTGCGCCCAAAGAGAATACCAATTGGACGGTCGCCGGGGCAAAAGCACGACTCTCGGAGGTTATCGAGCGCGCGCAGTCTTCGCCGCAGACGATCACCAGAAACGGCAAACCAAGCGTGGTTGTCGTCTCGGCGGAGGAATGGCAGCGCAAGACCGCGCGCAAGGGTACGCTTGCGGAGTTCCTGCTGGAGTCGCCGCTGCGCGGTGCCGATCTCGACCTTGAGCGTCAGCGCGACGAACCGCGTGAATTGCCGCTGTGAGGCTTCTGCTCGACACGAATGTCCTGTCCGAGGTGACACGACCGGCGCCGGACGCACGCGTTCTGGACTGGCTGCACGGACTTGATGAGGACCGCTCATTCATCAGCGTCGTGTCGATCGCCGAGATCCGGCGCGGCGTCGCCCTCATGGATGAGGGTCGGAAACGTGAGGCACTGGCCGAGTGGCTCGCCCGGGACCTGCGGCAACGCTTCGAGCAGAGGGTTCTTCCGGTGGACGAACCGGTTGCATTGGCCTGGGGCGACTTGATGGGCCTTGCGAAACGCAGCGGTCGCGGCCTGTCGTCGATGGACGGCCTGATCGCAGCCACGGCGGTTGCGCAGGAGCTTACCTTGGCCACGCGCAATACGAAGGATTTCGAAGGCTATGGAATTGAACTTTTCGATCCCTGGACCGCATGAGGCGCTTGGCGCTGCATGTCTTGGCGACTAGCGGAAACGCCCATCATTTCGTCATCCACGGGCGGAGCAAGGAGCGCAGCGACGCGGCGTAGACCCGAGGATCCATGCCGCGACTTCAAAGCGTTGCCGCGATGCAGAATTCTGCTCCGCTGCTTCCTTCGGTGGGCTGGAGTAAACCTCCTCCTGATAGGCACGTGACAACCGCCTCCGCTTCGATTATATGAACCCCATGATCAACCTGACCGCCAAATATTGGTACTTTAGGAGCTCGCTGGCGGCGGGAGGATTGCGCTCGATCTGAAGATTGCAGCAACAAGATCCGAACAGCCGCCATACCTGGCGGCTTTTTTATTTTCAGCCGGCAGGTTTCCCAAACAGGAGCAGAAAGCCGTGTTGACCACCACAGACGACCTCCGGGTCAAGGAAATCCGAGAGCTGAGTACGCCGGACCAGGTGATGCGGGAAATCCCGCGCACGCTGACGGCGACGCGCACCGTTAGCGCATCACGCAACGCAACCCATGCCATCTTGAATGGGACCGACGACCGGCTCCTCGTCATCGTCGGCCCGTGTTCGATCCACGATCCGGTCGCGGCCGTTGACTATGCCAGTCGTCTGGCGGCGCTGCGCGAGAGCCTGTCGGACCGATTGGAGATCGTGATGCGGGTCTATTTCGAGAAACCGCGCACCACGGTCGGCTGGAAGGGCCTGATCAACGATCCCGACCTCGACGGCAGCTTCAACATCGACAAGGGGCTGAGGATGGCGCGCAACGTGCTGTCCGCCGTCAACAATCTCGGCCTGCCGGCGGCGACCGAATTCCTCGACATGACCACGCCGCAGTACATTGCCGACCTCGTCGCCTGGGGCGCGATCGGCGCGCGCACCACCGAGAGCCAGATTCACCGCGAACTGGCGTCGGGTCTCTCCTGCCCGGTCGGCTTCAAGAACGGCACCGACGGCAATTTGCGCATCGCCGCCGAGGCGGTGAAATCGGCCGCCCAGCCGCATCATTTCATGGCGGTGACCAAGGGCGGACGCAGCGGCATCGCGACGACCACGGGCAATGAGGACTGCCACGTCATCCTGCGCGGCGGCGTTCAGCCCAACTATGACGCTGCGAGCGTCGAGGCGGCCTCTGTGGAACTCGCCCGCATCGGCGTTGCCCCTCGTCTGATGATCGATGTCAGCCACGCCAATTCGGCCAAGAAGCCCGAGAACCAGCCCAAGGTCGCGGCCGACGTGGCGGGCCAGGTCGCTGCAGGCGACGAGCGCATCATCGGCCTGATGATCGAGAGCAATCTCGTCGCAGGCCGGCAGGATGTGGTGCCAGGCAAGCCGTTGGTCTATGGCCAGAGCATCACCGATGGCTGCATAGACTGGGCGACCACCGAGACGGTGCTGCACGGCCTTGCCGGCGCCGTCGAATGGCGCCGCTCAGTGCGTCGCGGCATGATGGAGAGCCGCCAGGGAGCGGCTTGAGAGGGGCAATCGTCAGTGCCAGCCCCCTCTCCGACCGCTGCGCGGCCACCTCTCCCCCATTTCATGGGGGCGAGGAAAACGCTAACCGCCGACGGCGCGGCCTTGGAAACCCTGGGTTCCTCGCCCCCACAAAATGGGGGAGAGGTGGCTCGGCGAAGCCGAGACGGAGAGGGGGAGCGCCATCTACGCTGCTCTCAGCCCCTCCCATGCCGTGAACACTGAGACCGCGAAGAGCAACAGTCCCGCGGCCCGGCCGGCGAGAGTGGTGGCCCGCGGATTGGCGATCAAGAGATTGCGGCTGCGGCCGGCCGTGATCGCCAGCCCACCATAGATCGCGGCCTGGGTGAGGACAGTCAGCAGTCCCATGATTGTCGCCTGCATCCAGATCGGACCGTAGTCCGGTTTCAGGAACTGGGGGTAGACGGCAAGCACGAACAGGTAGGCCTTCGGGTTGATCAGGCAGGTCACAAAACCCTGGCGAAACGCCTTCCATGCCGAGCGGCTGCCGGCGGGTCCGTCATGGCCGACGGTGATTGAGCTGCGCATCAGGGTGATGCCGATGAAGGCCATATAGGCGGCGCCGGCAATCAGCAGCGGCTTGAACAGGATCGGCACGAAATGCATCAGCAGGCCGACGCCGATGGCGCCGTTCAGCGTGTGCACCATGCCGCCGACCATGATGCCGCCAGTCGCGGCGAGGCCCCTGTCGCGGCCGCCGGTCAGTGCATTGGCAAGCACGAAGAGCATGTCCATGCCCGGAACGGCGATGATGCCGAACAGCAGGATAAAGAAAAGCCAGAGATTTGCCGCGTAGTCCATGTCAGTTGCCTGTCTTCTCGCCCGGCCCAGCCGCTGTGGAATGTGTTGATTTTCAACTCGATGGGCGCTCCTATAGATCAGCCCAACTGACGATGGTGTGTCAGTTGCGATCGGAGCCCAGGTGAAAAATGCGCAAGGCGTCACGCCTGTTCGAGATCATCCAGATCGTGCGGTTGGCGCGGCAGCCGGTGACCGCGGCGACGATTGCCGAGCAGCTGGAAGTGACGGTGCGCTCGATCTATCGCGATATCGCAGCCCTGCAGGCGATGCGCGTGCCGATCGAGGGCGGGCGCGGCATCGGCTATATCCTGCGCCCCGGCTTCGACCTGCCGCCGCTGATGTTTTCGATCGAGGAGATGGAGGCGATCGTGTTGTCGCTGGCGCTGCTGGAGCGCACGGGCGACAGCGAGCTCAAGCAGGCGGCCAAGCGCGTCAGCGTCAAGATCGCCGGCGCGGTGCCACCGCCCCTGCGCCAGGCCTTCGACGCCAATGCGTTGCATGCATGGGGATTTGCCGCGCCTTCGACCGGCGCGATCGATCTGGCGCTGGTGCGGCGCGCCATCCGCGACGAGGAGAAGCTCGACCTCTCCTATCGCGACGAAATGGGCCGCGCCTCCGAGCGTCTCGTCCGCCCGATCGCCCTGATCTACTACGCCGAAACCGCCAACATCGTTGCTTGGTGCGAGCTGCGCCAGGCGATCCGCAATTTTCGCAGCGACCGGATCGAGGATTGCCAGGCGACGGGGCTGCGCTTCAAGGGCGAAGGCGATCGGTTGCGGCAGGTCTGGGTGAGCGGGTGGGAGACGAACGCTGCGGCCACCGTAGTCTGAAGCGAGCGGACCTACCTCACATCGACCCAGCGCTTTTCCTCGAACGAGCGCGCCATCGCATGCACGGTGCGCTCGATCTCCAGCCCTTCGGCAAACTCGATGAGCCGCGACGGCTTGCCTTCAAGCCGCGTCAGCAATTCGTGGCACTCGATGATCTTGAGATCGTTGAAGCCGAGGCCATGGCCTGGCGCCGGCACGAACAGGTCATAGGGCTTGTGGTGCGGCGCCACCAGGATGGTGCGGTAGCCCTGTTCGGTCGGGCGGTCGGCGGTCAGGTAAAGCTGGAATTCGTTCGAGCGTTCCTGGTCGAACAGGATCGACCCCTTCGAGCCGAAGATCTGAACGGCGATGCGGCCCTTGCGGCCCCAGGCCGAGCGGTTGACCAGCAGCGTGCCGGCAATGCCGTTTTCGAGGTGCATCAGCACGCTGGCGATGTCGTAGGTTTCGACCGCGCGACGGCCACCGCCAGCCAGCTTGCGATCGGCGTAGGGTTTGGCCATGTCGCAGATGACGCTGGCGACGCGGCCGAACAGGGCCGAGACCAGCGACAGCGGGTGCACGGCGAAATCATCGAGCGCGCCGTAGCCGGAAGCCGCCTCGTGCTTCCAGAAGAACAGCGCCTCGGGATCGGCCATGAAATCCTCATCCATCTCGATGCGCAAATGGCTGACCTCGCCGATGATCTTCTCGTCGAGCAGCGCACCGATATGGCGGATCGCCGGGCTCTGAATGTAGTTGTAGCCGAGTGCCGCGACCTTGCCGGACTTTCTCGCGGCGGCCGCCATGGCCTCGGCCTCGGCAAAGCTTGGCGCCATCGGCTTCTCGCACCACAGATGCTTGCCGGCCTCAAGGATGGCGATGGCCATTTCCGGATGGAACTGGTTGGGCGTGGTCAGCGAGACGATGTCGACTTCGGGATCGTTGACGACGGCGCGCCAGTCGCCGGACGCCTTGGCGAAGCCGAACTCGCCCGCCTTGCGCTGGGCAAGCTCCTCATTGACCTCGCCGAGATGGACAAGCCGTGGCTTGGCGACATCCGGAAAGACGGCACCGACGGCACTCCATGCGATGGCGTGACACTTGCCCATGAAACCCGTGCCGATGAGACCGACGCCGACCATTTTTCGTTTCTCCACTTGCCTGAAGTATCAGGTGGATGAATTAGTCCATTTTATCCAGGAATGGAATGTCTGCCTCATTTTTTATGGTGTTCTTGCGCAGGCTGGTTATGATGAGGCACAGAGGGACGCTTCACGCATGAGCTTGGACAGAGCGACGATGGACGAACGGGTACCTCGCGACTTCGAGACGCTGCGCGCAACGATCCTGGATCGGCGCGAAAGCCTGCCGAAGCGCATCGCCCAGATCGCCGCCTATGCGCTCGACAATCCAGACGATATCGCCTTCGGCACCGCCGCCAGCATCGCCGCTTCGGCCGGTGTGCAGCCTTCGACCCTGATCCGCTTTGCCCAGCAGCTTGGCTTCGATGGTTTCACCAGCCTGCAGCAGGTGTTTCGCGAACGGCTGCGCGAGCGCAACTCATCCTATGACGAAAGGCTGCAGGCGCTGCGCGCCAAGGCCGAGGGCGGCGCCGGCCACCGGGCGATCTTCGACGGCTTCGTTGCCGCCGCCAGCACCTCGCTCAACGATATCTCGCGCACGCTGGACGATGCGCATCTGGAAGACGCGATTTCCCTGCTGGCGAAGGCCGAGACCATCTACGTGCTGGCCAAGCGCCGCTCCTATCCCGTGGCGTCCTACATCGCCTACGCGCTGGGCAAGCTGAAGATCCGCAACCAGTTGATCGAATCGGCGGCTAGCCTGAATGCCGAGATGATCGGCTTCGCCACACCGGCGGATGCCGTCATCGCCATCTCCTTCTCGCCCTACGCCCCGGCCACCATCGAGGAGGCGCGCAGCATTTCGGAACAGGGCGTGCCGATCGTGGCCATCACCGACAGCTCGTTTTCGCCGCTCGCCCAGTTCGCCAAGGTCTGGTTCGAAGTCGCCGAGGCGGATTTCGCCGGCTTCCGTTCGCTGTCGGCAACGATGGCGCTGGCCATGGCGCTGACCGTGGGCGTCGGCGAGAAGCGACGAGACACGGGCCGCAAGCGCAAGGTCTAGATGACCTCTACGACAGCCTCGCCTGCCGCCAATAGCCGGGCTGCGTCGCGTGCGGGCGGCGACCCGAACTGGCGGGCATATTCCCGGCTGAACTGGGAAGCGCTCTCGTAGCCGACGGCGAAGGCGATGCTTGCAACATTGCCTGGCTGTGCAGCCAGAAGCTGGCGCGCCTCCAGCAAGCGGATTTGTTTCTGATACTGGATCGGGCTCATGGCCGTCGCTGCCTTGAAGTGACGGTAAAATGCAGCGTTGCTCATATGGGCGATTTCAGCCAGATCGCCGACCCTGATCGGCTGATGGCAATGTGTGCGGATCCAGGCGATCGCCTGGCCAATCCGGGACAGATGGCCGTCGGCGCGCGCAAGCTGGCGAAGCTTTCCGCCCTGCGGCCCTTGCAGCAGCCGAAACAACAGCTCGCGTTCGAGCATGGCGGCTAGCACGGGAATCTCCCCCGGCCGGTCGAGCAGCCGCATGATGCGACGCAATGCGTCGAGCAGGTCCTCGTTGACGGGCGAGGTGGAGAAACTGTCGCCGCCGAGCGCAGGCTCGTGCTCGACGAGAAGGGCGGCGACTGCCTGCAGGTCGAGGGTGAAGCCGATTGCCAAATAGGGGTGCTTGGCGCTCGCTGCGACCAACTGGCTGATCGTGGGTGTGTCGACAGTGTAGATGAAATAGCTGGCGGGATTGTAGCGAAGGGTCCGGTCTCCGATCAGAACCGTCTTCGCGCCCTGCAACACAAACAGGATCCCCGACCCCCACACCCCCGCCATTGGCGGCGTGGCGACTTCGCTGCGGCCGATCGAAACGCGCGGGATCGCCGTTGCCGTGCGTCGCCCCTGCGCATGGCGGCCAGCGATTTCGATCAGCTCCTGCAGTGCCTTGCTCATGTCTTCAGCTTCGCGCATCCATGTGGGGCGCGCAACCCATTTGAGAGGATTAGGCAAGAGCCGGAGAGTTCTCGGCGCGCGGCTTTTCGCGCAAGGCGCCATCTCTGGGGTCTTCAACATGGAGAGATGGAGAACCCAAATGACGAGATCGAAAACCGCTGTTGTGACGGGCGCCAACAAGGGCATCGGCCACGAGATCGCCCGGCGGCTGGCGACGATGGGCTTCAAGGTGTGGCTTGGCGCAAGGGATGCCGGGCGCGGCATGACGGCGGCGCAGGAATTGCGTGCCGAAGGTCTGGACGTTGAGTGGCTTGAGCTGGATGTCACGCAGGACGAGAGCGTGGCGGCTGCGGCCAGGACGGTCGGGGCGGAAAGTCCTTGCCTCGACGTGCTGGTGAACAATGCCGGCGTCGCCATCAACTACGAGCTGCCGCCGAGCCAGCAGCATCTTGCCGATATCAGGGCCACCTATGACGTCAATGTCTTCGGACCGATCCGTGTGACCCAGGCCTTCCTGCCGCTGCTGCTTGCAGCGCCGGCCGCCCGCATCGTGATGGTCAGCAGTTCCACGGGATCCATCGGGCGCGCACTCGATTCCGGGAACCAGTCGGTCAATCTGATGGGTTATGGCAGTTCCAAAACGGCCCTGAACGCCATCACCGTCGCGTTCGCCCGCGAGCTTGCGCCGCAAGGCATCAAGATCAATGCAGCAGCGCCAGGCTATACCGCCACCGACCTGAACGGATTTAGGGGCCACCGCACCGTGCAGCAGGCGGCCGAGATCGTCATACGCCTGGCGACCCTGGATGCCGATGGTCCGACCGCCGGGTACTTCAACGACGATGGCCCGCTTCCGTGGTGAACGGGGCGATCGCATATAAACTTTTTACGAAGAGGACCCCACCCTTAATCCCTCCCCACAAGGGGGAGGGAACGCTGCCGCGTGCCTCCATTTCCTCTTTTGTCGTCTGTACGCAGGCAATTTGCCTAGGTCGGCACCAACGGAAGTCTCCCTCCCCCTTGTGGGGAGGGATTAAGGGTGGGGGTATTCGTAGAACGCAAACCTGTCATATGCGATTGCCCTGCCTGGTGGACGGAGCCGGATCGCCAAATGTCTCCCACAGCTGTCGTCAGGCAGCACTTTTAGGACAAGGAACGCTCATTCCATATTGACTATGGATTGGAATTATTATTTCATATTCCCGGCGCCACGCTGCCGCTCGCGCGTGTCCCCCAAAACAACAAGGCCGACGGGAGGTTCCAATGAGCGAAGCCGTGGACGCGAAACAGGCGCCGCTCGACGTCATCACCATCGGTCGCGCTTCCGTCGATCTCTATGGCCAGCAGATCGGCTCGCGGCTGGAGGATATCACCTCTTTCGCCAAGTCGGTCGGCGGTTGCCCGGCCAATATTTCGGTCGGTACGGCCAGGCTCGGCCTGCGCTCGGCGCTGCTCACCCGTGTCGGCGACGAGCAGATGGGCCGCTTCATCCGCGAGCAGCTGACGCGTGAAGGCGTCAATGTCGATGGGCTGAAGACCGACAAGGAGCGGCTGACCGCTCTGGTGCTGCTGTCGGTCGAGGACGAAGGCGTTTCGCCGATGATCTTCTACCGCTCGGACTGCGCCGACATGGCGCTGGCGTCGGAAGACATCGACGAGGCCTTCATCGCCTCGGCGCGCTCGATCGTGGTCACCGGCACGCATTTTTCCCGGCCCAACAGCGACGCCGCGCAGCGCAAGGCGATCCGCATCATGAAGGCCAAGGGCGGCAAGGTGGTGTTCGACATCGACTACCGGCCCAACCTCTGGGGCCTTGCCGGCCATGCCGAAGGGTTCGAGCGCTATGTGAAATCCGACCGGGTCTCGGCCCAGCTGAAGACGGTGCTGCCCGATTGCGACCTCATCGTCGGCACCGAGGAAGAAATCATGATCGCGTCAGGTGCAGACGATTGCCTGAGCGCGTTGAAGACGATCCGCTCGCTGTCGTCCGCCACCATCGTCCTGAAGCGCGGCGCCATGGGCTGCATCGTCTATGACGGACCGATCAGCGACGACCTCGAGGACGGTGTCGTCGGCAAGGGCTTTCCGATCGAGATCTACAATGTGCTCGGCGCCGGCGATGCCTTCATGTCCGGCTTCCTGCGCGGCTGGCTGGGCGGCGAGGACCATGCGACGGCAGCGACCTGGGCCAATGCCTGCGGCGCCTTCGCCGTGTCGCGGCTGCTCTGCGCGCCGGAATATCCGACCTTCGAGGAACTGCAGTTCTTCCTCAAGAACGGCAGCAAGCATCTCGCCTTGCGCAAGGACGAGGCGATCAACCACATCCATTGGGCGACCACCCGCCGGCGCGACATTCCCTCGCTGATGGCACTCGCCTGCGACCACCGCGTGCAGCTCGAGGATGTGGCCGTGAAGGCCGGTGCCGATCCGGCGCGCATCCAGGATTTCAAGGTGCTGGCCGTCAAGGCAGCGGCGAAGGTTGCCGCCGGCCGCGACGGCTACGGCATGCTGATCGACGAGAAACATGGCCGCAAGGCGATGTTCGAATTCGCCCGCCATCCCTTCAGCTGGCTTGGCCGGCCGGTGGAGTTGCCGGGCTCGCGGCCGCTGCGCTTCGAATTCTCCCAGGATATCGGCTCGCAACTGGTGGAGTGGCCAGTCGATCACTGCATCAAGTGCCTGTGCTTCTACCATCCCGACGATCCGGCGGCCTTAAAGGAAGAGCAGCAGCAGAAGCTGCGCTCGCTGTTCGAAGGCGCGCGGAAAGTAGGCAGAGAACTTCTCATCGAGATCATTGCCGGCAAGCATGGCAAGCTCGACGACACGACCATCCCGCGCGCGCTGGAGGAACTCTATGCGCTCGGCATCAAGCCGGACTGGTGGAAGCTCGAGCCGCAGGCGTCGGCAGCGGCGTGGGCTAAGATCGAAGCCGTCATCCTGAAGCACGATCCGTGGTGCCGCGGCGTCGTGCTGCTGGGGCTGGAGGCGCCGCAGGACGAGCTGGAAGCGGCTTTCGCCGCCACCGCCAAGGCGCCGATCGTCAAGGGCTTTGCCGTCGGCCGCACCATCTTTGTCCATGCGGCCGAGCAATGGCTGGCCGGCAAGATGTCGGATGACGAAGCCATCGCCGACATGGCCTCGCGCTTCGAACAGTTGACGGATGCGTGGCTTGCCGCGCGCGGCCGCAAGGCGGCATAAGAAGGCGCGACACAAGGACTGCGGAGGAAAACACCATGAGCAAGACAATCCGCCTGACGATGGCGCAGGCGCTGACCCGCTTCCTGTCCCGCCAGATGACCGAGATCGACGGCAAGACCGTGCCGATCTTCGGCGGCGTCTGGGCGATCTTCGGTCACGGCAATGTCGCCGGCATCGGCGAAGCGCTCTATCAGGTGCGCGACGAACTGCCTACCTTCCGCGCCCACAACGAACAGGCAATGGCGCATGCGGCGATCGCCTATGCCAAGGCCAATTTCCGCCGCCGCTTCATGGCCGCGACCTCTTCGATCGGCCCTGGCGCGCTCAACATGGTGACGGCCGCCGCGCTCGCCCATGTAAACAGGTTGCCCGTCCTGTTTTTACCCGGCGACGTCTTCGCCAACCGCATCCCCGATCCGGTGCTGCAGCAGGCCGAGGATTTCTCCGACGGCACGGCGACGGTCAATGACTGCTTCCGTCCGGTTTCGCGCTATTTCGACCGCATCACCCGGCCGGAGCAGATCATTCCTGCGCTCAGCCGCGCCATGGCCGTGCTGACCGATCCGGCCGAATGCGGGCCGGTGACGTTGTCGCTATGCCAGGACGTCCAGGCCGAGGCCTATGACTATCCCGAGAGTTTTTTCGCGGAGCGGGTCTGGCATCAGCGCCGGCCGCGCCCGGACCGCCAAGAGCTAGCGGCTGCTGTCGCCGCGCTCAAGGGCGCAAAAAAGCCGCTGGTGATCGCCGGCGGCGGTGTCCTCTATTCGCAGGCGTCGGACGAACTGGCGAAATTCGCCGAGGGCGCCGGCATTCCGGTCTGCGAGACGCAAGGCGGCAAATCCTCGCTGCCGGACGACCATCCGCTCAACATGGCGGCGGTCGGCGTCACCGGCACTTCAGCCGCCAATCGGCTGGCCGAAGAAGCCGATGTCGTGCTCGCCATCGGCACGCGCCTGCAGGATTTCACCACCGGCTCGTGGGCGCTGTTCAAGAATTCGGGCAAGACCATCATCGGCTTGAACGTCCAGCCTTTCGACGCCGGTAAGCACCGCGCGCTGCCACTGGTCGCTGATGCCGCCGAAGGTCTGGCGGAACTCGGTACGGCGCTGACGGGCTGGAAGGCGCCCTCCACCTGGACCGACAATGCGGCCACCGGCAAGACGGCCTGGCAAGCCGAAGCGGCCAAGGTGACGGCGTCGACCAATGCCGCCTGTCCGTCCGATGCGCAAGTGATCGGCGCCGTGCAACGGGCCATGGGCGCGGGCGTGACGCTGCTGAATGCCTCCGGCGGCCTGCCGGGCGAATTGCACAAACTTTGGCAGGCCGGCGCGCCCGGATCCTACCATGGCGAATATGGCTTCTCGACCATGGGCTACGAGATTGCCGGCGGGCTTGGCGCCAAGATGGCCAAGCCCGGCGAGGAGATCGTCGTCATGATCGGCGACGGCTCCTATCTGATGATGAATTCGGAGATCGCCACCTCGGTGATGCTCGGCCTGAAGCTGACCATCGTGCTGCTTGACAACCGCGGCTATGGCTGCATCAACCGGCTGCAGATGGCGACCGGCGGCGCCAACTTCAACAATCTGCTGAAGGACTCGCGCCACGAGTTCCTGCCCGACATCGACTTCGCCGCGCATGCCGCGAGCATGGGCGCGATTGCCGAGAAAGTGCCATCGATCGCCGGACTGGAAAACGCGCTGGCACAAGCCAAGAAGAATCCGCGTACCACGGTACTGGTCATCGACACCGATCCGCTGGTTTCCACCGATGCCGGCGGTCACTGGTGGGATGTGGCGGTGCCGGAAGTCTCAGTGCGGCCGCAGGTCAACGCGGCACGCAAGGCGTATGACGAGAAGCGGAAGATGCAGACCATCGGCGATTGAATGATGGCTGCGCGGTACCCCTACCTCCCCCTTGTGGGGAGGTCGGACCGGAGGTCCGGGTGGGGGTCCGGCGCCGCCCCCACTCCGCTGCTTCGCAGCGACTTGCCGGGGCGAGCCACGGGTCTCGCCCGTCCTTCGGACCCCCACAAGGGGGAGGGTGAATACGAACTGAAACTGGAGTGACGACTTGAAAGCCAAACTGGGCATGTCCCCCATTGCGTGGTGGAACGACGATCTTGCGGAACTCAGCGATGACGTGTCGCTGGAGGAATGTCTGCGCCAGTCGCGCTCGGCCGGCTTCACCGGCATGGAGATGGGCCGGCGTTTTCCCAATGACCCCGATGTGATGCTGCCGATCCTGAAGGCGGCCGACGTCACCCTGTGCGGTGGCTGGTTCTCGGGCACGCTGGTCGACGGGGGGATGGCTGACAACAAGGATCGTATCCAGCCGATGATCGACCTGTTCAAGGCGGTGAGCGCGCCTTGCATCGTTTATGGCGAGGTCGGCCGCTCGATCCAGGGCGACCGCTCGAAGCCGTTGGCCACCAAGCCGAAGCTGTCGGACGACGAGATGAAGACCTATGCCAGGCGCCTGACCGAATTTGGCGAATGGTGCGCCGAACAGGGCATGCCGCTTTCCTATCATCACCACATGGCGGCGGTGGTCGAGACCGAGCCGGAGCTCGATGCCTTCATGCGCCATTCCGGAGCCGGCATTCCGCTGCTGCTCGATGCCGGGCATCTGGCCTTTGCCGGCGGCGATGTTCTGCGCGCCATCGACAATCACCACAAGCGCATCAACCATGTGCATGTGAAGGATGTGCGCATGGGCGTGATCGACAGGCTCGACCGCACGAAACAGTCCTTCCTCGACGCCGTGGCGCTGGGCGCCTTCACGGTGCCGGGCGACGGCTCGCTGGATTTCGGCGCCATCGTGCAGCGCTTCGCCGACCATGGCTATGAGGGCTGGTTCGTGGTCGAGGCCGAGCAGGATCCGAAGAAGAACCCGCCGCTCAAAATGGCGCAGGTTGGCCACAAGGAATTGATGCGGGTGATGACCGCCGCCGGCTACACGGTCGAGACGCAAGGCTTTCCCAATGTCTGATCAAGGGGGGCCTGATGCTATGGTTCCCGGCGACGCCGATTGCTGTAGATTGGCCCGATGAAAGATTACGAGCACCCCTTCTTCCGGCCTATGTGGCGGCGTGTCGCCGTCGTCGCGGTCTGCGTCATCTGGTCGATCATCGAGTTCGCCACCGGCACGCCGTTCTGGGGCGTCATCGCGCTCGGCTTCGCCGGTTACGCCGTCTGGCAGTTTTTCTATCTCTACAAGCCGGCCGACGACAGCAAGGCAGCGGCCGAGGCCGAACCGAAGGAGTAAACCGGATGTCGAAGCTGCTCGTCAAAGCCGACAAGGGCCATGGCCGCGTCGCCCATGTGACGCCGAAAAGCGCCGGCTGGACCTATGTCGGGTTTGACCTGCATCGGCTGAAGCCGGGCGAAAGCGCCTCGGGAAAAACGGATGATCGCGAAGTCTGCCTGGTGTTCGTCACCGGCAAGGGCAATGCGAGGGCCGGCGGCAAGGATCTCGGCCTGCTCGGCGAGCGGATGTCGCCCTTCGAGGGCAAGCCGTGGTCGGTGTATGTGCCTGAGGGATCGGACTGGTCGGTGACGGCGGATACCGAGCTGGAGCTGGCGGTCTGCTCGGCGCCGGGTCTTGGTGGCGGCTTGCCGGTGCGGGTGATAACACCGGACGATCTCGGCCAGGAGGTGCGCGGCAAGGGCACCAACACGCGCTACGTCACCAATATCTTGCCGGAGGGCAAGCCGGCCGATTCGCTGCTGGTGGTCGAGGTCATCACGCCCGGCGGGCATACGTCGAGCTACCCGCCGCACAAGCACGACCAGGACAATCTGCCTGCTGAATCCTATCTCGAGGAAACCTACTATCACCGCCTCAACCCGCCGCAGGGCTTTGCCTTCCAGCGCGTCTACACCGATGCCGACCAGAACGGCCATCGCGCGCTCGACGAAGCGATGGCCGTCGAGGATGGCGACGTCGTGCTGGTGCCTAGGGGTTATCACCCCTGCGCCGCCTGCCACGGCTACGACCTTTACTATCTCAACGTGATGGCCGGACCGAAGCGGACGTGGAAATTCCACAATGCGCCCGAGCACGAATGGCTGATGAAGGCCTGATCGGCCTCCAATTGAATAGCTTCCGCCAAGGTCAGCTCCGCTTGTTTGGAGCCACCCGTCGTCGAAAGCCGGTGCCACCCCTCACCGCCCTGCCTTTCCTCTCCCCCGTCGATCGGGGGAGAGGTGTCGAGCGAAGCTCGACGGAGTGGGGGTCGACCTTCGCCGCCGCCTGAGTTTCTTGCTCGTGCCTGCCTTGCGGCGGCTGCGCGTTTAGCGAACGCCTTCCCCCACTCCGTCGCCGCTTCGCGGCGCCACCTCTCCCCCCTCCGGAGGGAGAGGAAGGAGCCGAGGCAGGCAGGCAGCTGAAGGGCGGCGCAGACAGCTCGAAAAAGTGGTCCAGCACAAAAAAATCGTCGGCTAAGGACCGGGATGGGTCGATTTGCCTTCGAAAACCCTTCAAAGCTTCGTCAATCCGTCATGGAAATCACCTATGGCAGCGGGACTGACGAGGACTATCCATGCGTTATGCCATCTATTTCACCCCCCGGCAGGACCAACCGCTGGCGCGGATCGCCGCCAATTGGCTCGGCCGTGACCCGTTTGGTGCCGCGACAAGGCCGGTTGAGGCGGTGGCCGATCTGTCGGCGGCGGAAGTCGCTTTCCACACCGCTTCGGCGCGCCGCTATGGCTTTCACGCGACGCTGAAGGCGCCGTTCCGGCTGGCTGCCAATGAGACCGAAGCCTCGCTTCGCGCCGCACTCGACCATTTTGCCGAGGCGACGCCGGTGGTGACCATCCCGCGCCTTGTGGTCAGCCAGATCGACGGCTTCTTCGCACTGGTGCCGGAAGGCCCGCTGCCTGCGCTCAATCGCTTCGCCGATGACGTGGTGCTCGGCTTCGACCGGTTTCGCGCGCCGTTGACGGAAGCCGAGATCGAGCGGCGCAGCCCGGATTCGCTGAAGCCGGCCGAGTTCCGCAATCTCTGCCAATGGGGCTATCCCTACGTCTTCGAAACCTTTCGCTTCCACATGACACTGTCCGGCCGGGCGGGGTCACAGGAAAGCCCTCGTTTGCGTGCAGCAATCGACAGCCTGTTCACGCAGGTGCTGCAACAGCCGGTGCTGGTCGATGCGCTGACATTGTTTGTCGAAACCGAACCGGGCGCACCGTTCATGGTGCTCTCGCATCACGCACTCGGGCGCCGCCCGGCTCGAAAAACCGCCTGAACAACTCTGCCGGAACAACTCCAGCCGGAATAACCAAGGACTGCCTGAAATGACCGCCGAGACCGTTCTCCAGAATGCCCGCATCGTGCTTGCCGACGAGATCGTCGAGGGTTCGCTGGTGCTGCGCGACGGCTTTATCGCCGGCATCGAAGCGGGCAACAGCCGAACCGGCGAGGATATGGGCGGTGACTATATCATTCCCGGGCTGGTCGAACTGCACACCGACCACCTCGAAGGCCACTACGCGCCGCGGCCGAAGGTGCGCTGGAACCCGATCGCCGCCGTGCTTGCCCATGACGCGCAGGTGGCGACCGCCGGCATCACCACCGTGCTCGACGCCTTGCGCGTCGGCATGGACGAGGACGCCGACCTGACGTCGACAGACATTCGTAAGCTGGCCGACGCGATCGAGGACAGCGTCCAGCAGGACCGTCTGCGCGCCGACCATTTCATCCATCTGCGTTGCGAGGTTTCGGCGCCCGATTGCCTCAAGGCATTCGCCAATTTCGACAGTGATGAACGGGTCAAGCTGGCATCGCTGATGGACCACGCACCAGGCCAGCGCCAGTTCGTCAATCTCGAAACCTATGCCTACTACTACCAGCGCAAGCTGAAGCTGACCGATCGCGACTTCAACCTGTTCTGCGAAAAGCGGATGGCGGAATCGGCGGTGAATTCGGCACCGAACCGTGTCCATATCGCCGCTGCTTGCCATGAGCGCGGCATCGTGCTGGCCAGCCATGACGACGCCACATCAGGCCATGTCGGCGAGGCGATCGAACAGGGCGTGCGCGTTGCCGAGTTCCCGACCACGGAAGAGGCCGCCAGGGCCTCGAAAGCCGCCGGGATGGGCGTGCTGATGGGCGCGCCGAACGTCATGCGCGGCGCCTCGCATTCGGGCAATGTCTCGGCCCGCACGCTGGCCAGCGACGGGCTGCTCGACATCCTGTCGTCCGACTACATTCCCTTCAGCCTGATCCAGTCGGCCTTCTTCCTCGGCGACGTCGTCGACGGCATCTCCCTGCCGCAGGCGGTCGCCATGGTCTCGAAGAACCCGGCCGATGCGATTGGCCTGACCGACCGCGGCGTCATCGAGCAGGGCCGCCGCGCCGATCTGGTGCGCGTGCGTGTCGACGACCACGTCCCGGTCGTGCGTACCGTCTGGCGGCAGGGACGCCGGGTCGCATGATGGTGTCTGCCTTGATCGAGCGGGAATTGTCGGCCGCGACGTTTCCGATCCGCGATGGTGTCTTCGTCGCCGTCGTCGGTCCGAGCGGCGCCGGCAAGGACACGGTGATCGGCTACGCCCGCGCCCGCTTTGCCGAGGAGACAAGGCTGGAGTTCGTCCGCCGTGTCATCACAAGGCCGAGCGATGCCGCCAGCGAGGACCACGACACGCTGGCCGATGCCGCCTTCATCGAAGCCGAAGCCGACGGCGCCTTCGCCATCTCCTGGGAGGCGCATGGCTTGCGCTATGGCATCCCCGCCGATGTCGACTGGTCGGTCGCCAATGGCCGTGTCGCCATTGCGAATGTCTCGCGCGCGATCATCCCAATGCTGCGCGAACGCTATGCCAATCTGGCTGTCGTCGAGATCACCGCCTCGCCTCAGGTGCTGGCCGAGCGTCTCGCGATGCGCGGCCGCGAGTCACGCGGCGAAGTGCTGGCGCGGCTGGCACGCAGCGCCAATGTCACCCTGTCCGGCCCTGGCGTCACTTCGATCGACAACAGCGGCCCGCGCGAGGCGGCCGGCGAACGCTTCGCCGAGGTGCTGCGCAAGGCGATGGCTTTTTCCGACATGTCGGGCCTGATCTAGGCCGACGGTTTCCTTCCCCCCTTCCCTTGTGGGGCATGGCTATCGCATATGGAATTCTCGAGATGTCTGCCCGGCACGGACCCCCACCCCTAACCCCTCCCCACAAGGGGGAGGGAGATTTCCGTTGGTGCTGACCTAGGCGAATCGCCTGTCTTTTCGGCGCCAAAGAAGAATTAGAGGCACGCGGCAGCGTTCCCTCCCCCTTGTGGGGAGGGTTAGGGTGGGGGTCCTTCTTCGCAAGAATCCATATGCGACAGCCCTGCCTTGTGGGGGAGGAAGAGGCGGCACAGTTATTCCGCGGCCTGGCCCGCCACGCCCTTGCGCGTGGCGTCGACCATCAGCCGCCGCTCCCGGAACACGCCCCATTGCTGGTCGACCAGCACGCCGATGAGGATGACGCCGCCCATCACCGCGAAGTTGAGCGAGGACGGGATGCCAAGCAGGTTGACGAGGTTCTGCAGCTCCTGCAGCAGCACCGTGCCGAGCAGGACGCCGATCAGCGAGCCCTCGCCGCCACGCAGCGAGAAGCCGCCGAGGACGGCGGCGGCGATGGCGTAGAGCTCGTAGAACTGACCGTGGCTGGCCGGCGAAATCGACCGCGTGTACATGGCGAAATAGATCGCCGACAGCGCCGTCAGCACGCCGCAGATGACGTAAGCCGCCATGACGACGCGGCCGGTGCGGATGCCCGAATATTTCGCCGCCTCCTCGTTCTTGCCGATGGCGTAGAGATAGCGGCCGAATACCGAGCGGTGCAGCACCACCCACATGACGATGGCAATGACGATCAGCGCGATGAAGCTGTTCGGCACGCCCCAGGAGCGGCCTGCCGTCAGGAATTCGAGCTCGGGAAAATTCTGGCCGAACGCAAAACCCGCCGTGCCGTCGGCGGTGTAGAAGCGGGCGACGCCGCGATAGATCAACAGGCCGCACAACGTGACGACGAAAGGCTGCAGCTTCAGCCTTGTGATCAGCCAGCCATGCACAAGGCCGATGATGGCGCCAAGGAAGAGGATCAGCACGAAGGCCAGCGGCCACCCCACCTCGCGCACGGCGATGAAGTCGATGAACAGCGTGCCCAGCAGCGCGACCACCGAGCCGACCGACAGTTCGATGCCGCCGGTGATGATGACGAAGGCCTGGCCGATCGAGAGGATGCCGAACAGGCCGATCAGGTTCGACGTGTTGGCGAGGTTGATCGGCAACAGGAAGCGCGGATTGATGATCGCGACGATGGCGCCGACCACCAGGATCAGGATTAGCAGGCCGAGATCTTTCTTGCTCATCGTCTTCTCCCCAATGCCTGCCCGGGCAGGTTCCGCGCGACCCGTGGCAAAAACAAAAACTATTTCGGCTGCTTGCCCACCGCCAGCAGCAGCACGTTTTCCTGGCTGAACCGGTCCTTGTCGAGAATGCCCGAGATCTGGCCCTCATGCATGACGGCGATGCGGTCGGACACGCCGATCACCTCTTCCATGTCGGAGGAGATCATCAGCACGGCGACGCCGGCATCGGCGAGCGCGCGCATCAGGCCGTAAATCTCGGCCTTGGCGCCAATGTCGATGCCGCGCGTCGGCTCGTCGAGGATCATCACCTTGGGGTTCATGGCGAGCCATTTGCCAAGCACGACCTTCTGCTGGTTGCCGCCCGACAACGTGCCGGTGCGCGTCTGCACCGAAGGCGCCTTGATGCCGAGATTCTTCTTTTGCTTCTCGGCGGTGGCGGCCTCGGCGCTTTTGGAAACCAGGGAGCGGCGCGCATGCCCCGGCAAATTGGGCAGCGAGATGTTCTGGGCGATCGACAGGTCGAGCAGGATGCCGGTCAGCTTGCGGTCTTCCGGCACCAGGAAGATGCCATGCGCGACGGCGTCGGCCGCGGAAGCCAGCGCAAGCGGCTTGCCGTCGAGCTCGAGCGTGCCGCCAAGCTTCGAGTCGATGCCGAAGAACACCCGCGCCAGCTCGGTGCGGCCGGAGCCGACAAGGCCGGCAAGGCCGAGGATTTCGCCGCGCCTGACGTCGAGGTCGACCGGGCGGCCGGGATAGGCCGGCGTGCGGATGGCCTTGGCCGAAAGCGCCGTGGCGCCCGGCGCGCGCGCGGCCTCCGAGGCCTTCTCGCGCTCCTTCAGCATGCGGCCGATCATCAGCTTGACCATCTGGTCGTGGCCTATGTCGTGCTTGCCCAACGTGCCGGCCAGCATGCCGTCGCGCAGCACGACGACGCGGTCGGCGACGCGTTCTACCTCGTGCAGGCGGTGCGAAATGAAGATGACGCTGATGCCGTCGGCCTTCAGCGCCTTGATGACGTCGAGCAATTTGTCGGTCTCGGCGAGCGGCAGGCTCGATGTCGGCTCATCGAGGATGACCAGCCGCGCCTCGATCGACAGCGCCTTGGCGATCTCGACCATCTGCTGCTGCGCCAGCGACAGGGTCGCAACCTGCGTGTCGGCGGAAAAATTGGCGCCGACGCGCTTCAACAGCGGCGCCACCATGGTGCGCAGTTTTGCGCGGTCGACGAGCTTCAGCGGCCCGCCGCGCAACGGCTCGCGGCCGAAAAAGATGTTGGCGGCGACATCGAGATTGTCGAACAGGTTGAGTTCCTGGTGGACGAAGGCGATGCCCGAACCGATACTGGCTTCGACGGAGAGCCTGTCATGCGCGGAGCCGTCGACGGTGATCGTGCCGCTGTCGGGCCTGGTGACGCCGCCGAGGATCTTCATCAGTGTCGATTTGCCGGCGCCGTTCTCGCCGACGAGGCCGATGACCTCGCCCGGCCTGACCTCCATGGAAAAGCCGTCGAGGGCGACGACGCCCGGATAGGTCTTGCGCACGTTCTCGAGGCTGAGGAACGGGGCGATAGCGGCGATGGATGTGTCGGAATAATTCATCATGCCTGACAGCAGCCGGTGGGCCGTTTTTGGTCCATCTTCAGACTGACGATCCGCGTGCGGTTCGTCAATGCGAGCAGCCGGCCCAAGCGAAGTTGAGCCGGCTGAACTGCTTCAAGTCTTAGTTTCCAGACATCGCCTTCAAATTGGCGGCGTAGGTGTCGACGTCGTCCTTGCCGATAATCTTGGTGGGGACGATGATGAGACCGCCTTCCGGGATGCCCGACTTGTCGCCCTTGAGATAGGCGGCCATCAGCTTCATGCCCTGATAGGCCCATTCGAAGGGCTGCTGCACGACGGTTGCGGCAACGGTGCCTTCCTTGACGCCGCCCAGCGTGATCGGATCGTCATCGAAGCCGACGACGGTGATCGAGCCGAGCTTGCCGGCATCGCGCAGCGCTTCGTAGATGCGCGGCGTGTTGTAGGAGTAGAAGCCGACCATGCAGGTGACGTCGGGGCTGGCGACCAGCGCGTCCTCGACGTTCTTCTTGGCGCGCGCCTGGTCGATGTCGTCGCCGCGCACGTCGATCAGCTCGATCTTGGTGCCGGCCAGGCCGTCCTTCATGCCCTGGATGCGTTCCTTGGCATTGTCGGCGCCGAGCAGGCCGACGAAGCCGAGGCACTTGCCGCCATCGGGCATCGCCTTCTTGGCGATTTCGGCCGCCTGCTTGCCGGCATCGACATTGGATGAGCCGATATAGGCGACGCGCTTGGTCTGCGGTGCGTCGCTATCGGTGGTGAACAGCGCGGTTTCCGAAGCGATCTTGTTCAGCCCATCGGTCGAGGTCTTCGGGTCGACCGCCGAGACCATGATGCCCTTGACGCCGGCGGTCACCAGATCGTCCATCAGCCGCTGCTGGATGGCGACCGAGGATTGTTCCGGATATTTGAGTTCGAGATTGTAGTCGGGCAGTTCGCCCTGCGCCTTCTTGACGCCGGCTTCGGCGGCCTTCCAGAAATCGGAAGCGCCGTTGACGACGAAGGCCAGCGTCGGCTTGTCGTCGGCGCGCGCGATTGCCGTGGCCGACAGGCCAAGCAGCAGCGCGGTCGCGGCTACGGATGCATTGCGTATCAAGGATTTCATGTTCAACCTCCCGTTTGGCTCAGTCGTTGGACTGGCCGATCTTGCACTGACCTGATTTTGCCGTTTGCAGCGTGGACGCCCTCCTCCTCAAAGGGGTTCCCGGCACCGAAAGAATGGCGTCGTTCCAGCCACGATCATGGACCTTAGAGACTCATCCTTCATTCGTAAATAGTCCGATTTGTCAGACATATCACATGTCCGAGACAAAGCTTGCGGAGGTCGATCCGCTCGCCATCGGGCCATTTTCTTCCACTCCCGCCGCCCCGGACCTGACCGGGCCGGACGCGACGGATTGACGGTACAGCGCATCTTTGTATTAGTAAACAGTATTAGTTCCGAGGCGATGTCAGCGGTTTCGCGGCGTATCCGCCGGCGAGCCGAGTCTTGGCTGCGCCGTGGCGCAGGCCTTTTGGCATTTGAGCTTTGGCTTGTATGAAGATGCATGGCAGTGGACGTTAAGCATGCTAATAGTTATAAATGGCTTTGGCGTTATCTCTATAAATCGACGGCGTCACGCCATCTTGCCGGCTTGACCGGCCTGCCAGACTGGGATTTGCCATGAGCGAGACGACGGATCCGGCCATCGACACGGCGAGGCGCCGCAAGGCACCGGCCAAGGGCACCAAGGGCCGCGTCACCATGATCGATATCGCCAGGGCGGCCGGCTGCTCGCAGGCGACCGTTTCCTTCGTGCTCAACAATTCGCCAGGGATCAAGCTGTCGCAGCAGACCCGCGAACGGGTGATCGAAGCCGCGCGGACGCTTGGCTACACCGCGCCCGCTTTCGAGGCGCTTCACCCGCCGCTGCCCGCCTTCGAGGGGCTGGACGGGGTGATCGGCTTTGCCGTCGACCAGCTCGCCACCAGCCCGGAAGCCGTCGTCGCCATTGAGGGCGCGCGCCAGGCCTCGTGGAATGCCGGCAACGTGCTTCTGGTGGCGCAGACGCTGGGCGATTCCGTCATGGAGCCGCGCGCCATTTCAGCCCTGACCAAGCGGGGCATTTCGGCGCTGATCTACATGACCATCTTCACCCGCGAAATCACGGCGCCCGATTACCTCTACGGCCTCGACATCCCGGTGATCCTGCTCAACTGCTACACGGCGGACTATGCCTTCCCCGCCGTGGTGCCGAGCGAGATCGCCGGCGGCCAGAGCTCGACCCGCCACCTGATCAGCCACGGCCACCGCCGCATCGCCACCATCACCGGCGAGCCGTGGATGCAGGCCGCCCAGGACCGGCTGAAAGGCTACCGCCGCGCGCTCGCCACCGCCGACATCCCGTTCGACCCCGACCTGGTGGTCGAGGGCGACTGGTCGGCCAGCGCCGGCTACGCCGCGACCGTCAAGCTGCTGGCGCTCAGGGATAAGCCCACCGCCATCTTCTGCCAGAACGACCGCACCGCGATCGGCTGCTACGAAGCGCTGAAGGAAGCCGGCCTGCACATCCCGCAGGACATTTCCGTCGTCGGCTACGACGACGAGGAAATCGCCCGCCACCTCTTCCCGCCGCTGACCACCTCGATCCTGCCGCATATGGCGATGGGCCAATGGGCGATCGAGCAGCTGGAAGCGCCGGCGGTGGTGGGAAGGGGGCGGTATCCGATTACCAAGCTGGAGTGCCCGCTGGTGGAGCGGGAGAGTGTGGCGACGATCAGGACAGTGGCGTGAGGTGAACTCGCCGTTCGCGATGTCTACGCGGCCGGGCGACCGAATGAACCGTGCTCTTTCGCGAATGTGGCTTGCGCGTGCACGGCGTAGTGCGGCAAGACGCCATCCCGGACCAAGTCGCTGAAAACTGGCGTGCGAGATAGAACTCGGCACTCCTTTTGAGATCATTCCCCCGCAGAAGCTTAGCATCGCGTAGCCCGTTGGCAGGAGGCGTTCGCCCAGCTAGTTTGCGGCGCAACCGAGGAGCGCGCTTTTGTATCAACAGACATTCAAAGCTATCGACGACGTGTTGTGGAAGGAGGCCGGCTGCCAGAGCGAGTTGGACTACACCGAGCAGACTTCGTGGATGCTGTTCCTGAAGTACCTGGACGATCTGGAAAGGACGCGTGCGGACGAGGCGGCGCTTTCGGGGAAACCACATCGGCAAATCATCGATGCCGAACACCGCTGGGAGAAATGGGCGGCGCCAAAGAAAGCGGACGGCAGCTTCGACCACGACCGGGCGCTGACCGGTGACGATATGATCACTTACGTCAATCGCGAGTTGTTTCCTTACCTCAAGGGCTTTCGCTTTAGGGCAGAAGGGCCGGACACGATCGAATACAAAATCGGCGAGATCTTTGGTGAAATCGAAAACAAGTTCCGCTCAGGCTATTCGCTGCGCGACGCGCTGGAACTAATCGACCAGCTGAAATTCGGCAGCCAGGCGCAGCGCCATGAACTGTCGCAGCTTTACGAAGACAAGATCAAGCGTATGGGCAACGCCGGTCGCAATGGCGGCGAGTATTACACGCCGCGCCCACTGATCCGCGCCATGATCGAGGTCATCGCTCCGAAGGTCGGCGAGCGCGTCTATGACGGAGCGGTTGGCTCGGCCGGCTTCCTGTGCGAGGCCTTTGACTACATGACGCGTGAGCGCGACAGACTGTCGACGCGCGACCTTGAAATCCTGCAGACGCGTTCCTTCTTCGGCAAGGAGAAGAAGAGTCTTGCCTATGTCATCGGCATCATGAACATGATCCTGCACGGCATCGAGGCACCGAACATTGAACATACAAATACGCTGGGCGAGAACATCCGGGATATCCAGGATAAGGATCGTTACGACGTAGTGCTGGCTAATCCTCCGTTTGGGGGAAAGGAGCGACCAGAGATCCAGCAGAACTTTCCGATCAAGACTGGTGAGACGGCGTTCCTGTTCCTGCAGCATTTCATCAAGATGCTGAAAGGCGGAGGCCGGGCCGCCATCGTCATCAAGAACACATTCCTGTCGAACACGGACAACGCCAGCGTCGCGCTGCGCAAGCAATTGCTGGAAGACTGCAATCTGCATGCAGTGCTGGACATGCCTGGGGGTACGTTTCAGGGCGCTGGCGTCAAGACCGTGGTGCTATTCTTCGAGAAGGGCTCACCGACGCGAAAGGTGTGGTTCTACAAATGCGAACCCGGCCGGAATTTTGGCAAGACCAGTCCGCTGAATGACGCCGATCTGGCGGATTTTGTCGCCAAGAAGGCGACGTTTGAAGACAGCGACAATTCTTGGTCGGTCGAGGCCGAAAGCATCGACGCGATGACCTATGACCTGTCGGTCAAGAACCCGAAAAAGGCTGATGAAGCCGAACTTCGTGACCCCAAGGAGATCATCACCGAGATGGCAACGCTGGACGTGGAGACGGCAGCGATCCTTAAGCGTATCGAGGCGATGCTTTGATTAGGCGTTCGGAAACACGAACCGGTGGAAGGGATGCCACCACCCGGCACGTCTTCGGCCAGTTTGCGCTATCAGTAGGAATGCCGCGTACATCTGCACCGCCGGGCTGGCGGTGGGTAGCACTCACGGACGTTGCTCGTATGGAGTCGGGGCATACTCCTAGCAAAAGCCATCCTGAATATTGGGATGGTGACGTGCCATGGATCGGAATTCGCGACGCGAAAGCTCATCACGGAGGGACGATTCAGAAGACACTCCAAAACACCACAGAACTTGGGATTCAGAACTCGTCTGCGCGGATTTTACCCAAAGGGACAGTTTGCCTTTCTCGTACCGCTTCAGTCGGTTACGTAGTTACCATGGGCCGCCCAATGGCCACCAGCCAGGATTTCGTAAACTGGATCTGCTCAGATCAGCTTGATCCGCGCTTCCTTCTTTATCTCTTGCTCGGCGAAGAACAGAGCTTGCTCCGCTTCGCGACTGGCGCAATCCACCAGACAATTTACTATCCTGAGCTCAAAGCTTTCCATATATGCCTGCCCGCACTTCCCGAACAACAACGCATCGTCGCCATTCTGGACGAGGCCTTTGCCGGGTTGGCAACGGCGACTACCAATGTGAAGAAAAATCTCAAGAATGCGCGTGACCTCGTCGACAGTTATCTTGCTTTTATATTCACGAACATGGGCAAAGATTGGAAAACATCTGAGCTCGGTAAATTAGTTCGATTTATAGATTACCGTGGGAAAACGCCTCCCAAGCGAGAAAAAGGAATTCGGCTAATCACCGCGAAAAA
This sequence comes from Mesorhizobium sp. LjRoot246, assembly GCF_964254115.1. Taxonomy (NCBI): domain Bacteria; kingdom Pseudomonadati; phylum Pseudomonadota; class Alphaproteobacteria; order Hyphomicrobiales; family Phyllobacteriaceae; genus Mesorhizobium; species Mesorhizobium sp. LjRoot246. Next base: position 534,297 of record NZ_CAXUSN020000001.1, read on the forward strand.
CGTGAAAATGAATCGAATTCAACGAGGTCCTGAAGAATTCATTGACGCAAGTGTTTATGATGGGTGGATGACGCGCGGAAAACCAAGAAAAGGTGATGTTTTATTTACGACTGAAGCGCCCCTAGGAAATGTTGCTCAGCTTGACACGGTCGAAAAGGTAGTTATCGGCCAACGATTGATTACAATGCAGCCTGATGAACACATTCTCGATCGAACCTTCCTGAAATACGCGTTAATGTCGCGGCCGGTTCAAGAAGAGATCTTCAAAAGGGGTACGGGAGCGACAGTTGTGGGGATCAAGGCTAGCCTGCTAAAGCGAGTTCCGATTGCGTATCCTACCAACATCTTCGCGCAGAGAGTGTTGGCTCAAGCTATGGAGGAAACCTCCAATTCTGCTGCTCAACTTGCAGACAATTATCGCGTTAAGCTGATGCAGTTAACCTCGCTGAAACAATCTATCCTCTGCAAAGCCCTATCCGGCGAGCTGGCAAACAGAGCTGCGGCAGCTGCCATCCCGTTTCCTGCGAGGAGTCCGACTGATCCCAAACGCGATACTGCCGTCGTGCTGGCGCTTGCTTATGTCCGTCACAAATTTCGTCGGCGGGAGAAGAGCTACCCGCACACGAAGCAGCAAAAGATCCTTCATCTCGTCGAGGCAGAGGCTGACTATCCGCTGGGCAGGCAACCAGTACGGGACGCTGCGGGGCCTAACGATTTTCCGCACATGCTTGCTGCAGAAGCATGGGCGGAAGCCAACCGCTATTTCAAGATTTCCAAGCATGAGACGGGAAACTACCAATTTGACCCGCTCGAAAGATTTAATGACCTTTTGGCTCAGGCCAAGGATATCGAATCCGATGTTCGGAAGAGAATTGAAGAAGTCATCGATCTCTTTGTGCCCATGAACTGGCGCAAGGCGGAGGTGTTTGCAACGACGTACGCGGCGTGGAACAACCTTCTGCTCGAAGGCAAGACGCCCACCGATGAGGAGATTGTACACGCAGCTCGGGAGGACTGGCACTTCAAGAAGCTTGATATCCCCCGTGCAGAGTTCGTTGACTGTCTGAAGGAGGTCAGGCAGTCCGGCTTCAAGCCCACCGGAAAAGGAGGCTACGTGCCACCACCCGCGCAAGGCCAGCTTCTTCTATGAACGAAGCGGAGACCCGCGCCGAACTAATCGACCCGGCTTTGCGAGCGGCTGGCTGGGGCGCGGTCGCCGACAGCCGAGTGCGACGCGAGACGATCTGTCTTGGGCGCTTAGAGGGAGCAGGGCGTCGCGGCAAGCAGGAAATCGCCGATTATGTGCTCACCTTCCGTAACCATAAGCTGGCGGTGATCGAGGCCAAGGCGGAGGGCCGAGGCGAAACGGAAGGCGTCACGCAGGCCAAGGCCTATGCGCAAAAGCTGCAGGCGCGCTTTTCCTACTCAACCAACGGTCGGCGCATTTATCGTATTGATATGGAGACCGGCCGCGAAGGCTATGTTGATCGTTGGCCGACACCTGACGAGATGTGGGCAGAGGTGTTTGCCACCCCGAACGATTGGCGCGACCGCTTCGCCGCGGTTCCGTTCGAGACCAGCGGCAAATGGGATACGCGCTACTATCAGCACAACGCCATCGAAAACGTACTGGAGGCGGTCGCGGCTGGCGGACAGCGCATCCTTCTCACACTGGCGACCGGCACCGGCAAGACGGCGATCGCCTTCCAGATTGCGTGGGCGCTGTTCCAGAGCCGCTGGAACCTGTCACGAGAGCCGAACCGACGGCCGCGCGTCCTGTTTCTGGCCGATCGCAACACGCTGGCCAACCAGGCATACAATTCCTTCTCGTCCTTTCCCGAGGATGCGCTGGGGCGCATCAAGCCGGACGAAATCCGCAAGAAGGGCCGAGTTCCAAAGAATGCCTCGATCTTCTTCACGATCTTCCAGACCTTCATGAGCGGCAAGACGCCCGATGGAGAAGATGCCCCCTATTTCGGCGACTACCCGCCGGACTTCTTCGATTTCATCATCATAGACGAATGCCATCGCGGCGGCGCCAACGACGAAAGCAGTTGGCGCGGTATTCTGGAATATTTTGCGCCGGCGGTGCAGCTCGGCCTCACAGCAACTCCGAAGCGCAAGGACAATGTCGACACCTACGCCTATTTTGGCGAGCCGGTTTACAGCTATTCGCTGAAGGACGGCATCAATGACGGCTTCCTGACGCCATTCAAGGTGAAGCAGATAGCCACAACGTTGGACGACTATGTGTACACTCCGGACGACCGGCTGATTGACGGCGAGATCGTCGAAGGCCGGCGGTACACCGAAGCGCAGTTCAATAGGACGATCGAAATTGAGGAGCGGGAGCGCTACCGCGTCGGGCTTTTCATGAAGGACATCGACCAGCGCGAGAAGACGCTAGTTTTCTGTGCCACCCAAGGCCACGCTGCGCTGGTGCGCGACCTGATCAACCAGGTGAAGACATCAAAAGATCCCAACTACTGCGTGCGGGTGACGGCAGACGACGGCGCGCGTGGCGAGGAATTTCTCGAGACCTTTCAGGACAACGAAAGGACCATCCCCACGATCTTGACCACATCGCAAAAACTGTCGACCGGCATCGATGCTCGGAATGTGCGCAACATCGTGCTGATGCGGCCGGTCGGCACGATGATCGAGTTCAAGCAAATCATCGGGCGTGGGACGCGACTGTTCGACGGCAAGGACTATTTCACCATCTACGATTTCGTGAAGGCTTATGAACACTTCAACGATCCGGAATGGGACGGCGAGCCGCTGGAGCCGGTTGTGCAGCCGCACAAGCAGGAGAAGCCGGAAGGCTGGGACGAGGATGGCGTATTGTATGAACCCCCACTGACTGCTGAGCGACCGAAAACAATCCGTATCAAGCTCGCCGATGGCAAAGAGCGCGCCATCCAGTCGATGATGGCGACCAGTTACTGGGGGCCTGACGGCAAGCCGCTGTCTGCGAACCAGATGATCGAGAAGCTGTTCGGCGAACTGCCACGCTATTTCAAAGACGAGGCCGAACTGCGGGCGCTGTGGAGCGAGCCAGAAACGCGCAAAAGCCTACTTGAGGCGCTCCGTGAGGCTGGCTTTGGCCACGAGCAATTGGCCGAGATAGGCCGGATGATTGCCGCCGAAAAAAGCGATGTCTTCGATGTTCTTGCCTACATCGCGTTCGCCGTACCGCCGATCAGCCGCGAAGAACGGGTGAATGAACGTCGCTCGATTGTCATTAACGGTCAGGACACCAAGCTGGCGGCATTTCTTGACTTTGTCATGGGGCAATACGTTCGTGACGGTATCGGCGAGTTGGACCGTGAAAAACTAGCGCCGCTGTTGACGCTTAAGTACCGCAGCGTGAACGATGCCATCGCGCAACTCGGTTCGGCCGGACAAATCAATGATGCGTTTCTAGGCGCGCAGAAGGCGTTGTTTTCATAGGCATTGCGGGATTGCGGAACTTGGCGCACCCGACAGGATTCGAACCTGTGACCTCTGCCTTCGGAGGAGTTTTTTCGAACTATCCGTCGCGTTTCTCTTTGCACGCCGTAGCTCTCTATCCATTTGATTCCACGCATTTATTTTGACACCAGCGCCGAATTTTATAGGCTATGACAGGTCGAGATTTTCTCCCGCCTGCTTTCGTGGTGCTTCCGCGGAAGCAGGGGGCGGTGCAGGAAGGGCAACCCATGGCCAGACTGACAAAGCGCATTGTCGATGCTCATATGGGATGAGGAACTGCCCGGCTTTGGGCTGCGCGTCTTTGCTTCGGGCAAGCGCAGCTATGTTGTGCAGTATCGCACTGCCGGTCGCTCGCGTCGCTACACGATCGGACTGCACGGAGTTTGGACGCCCGAGGAAGCGAGGCGCGAGGCGAAAGTCCTGCTGGGTCAGGTCGCAAGGGGCGGCAACCCCGCCGAAGAGCGCAAGCTCGATCGTGAGGCGATCACGGTCAAGGAACTCTGTACCCGTTACCTCGAAGATCTCAGGAATGGGCTCGTGCTTGGGAAAAGGGGACGGCCAAAGAAGCCCACGACAATCTCCACCGATGTCGGTCGCGTCGAGCGCCACATCGTTCCGCTGCTCGGCAGTCGACGCGTGCGGGATTTGGCAAAGTCCGACATCACCCAGGCCATGAAGGACATCATGGCGGGCAAGACCCGCGCGAACGTCAAAACGGATAAACTGCGCGGACGAGCGATCGTGCGCGGTGGAGCCGGCACGGCAGCCCGAACCATAGGTCTCTTCGGCGGCATTCTCACCTATGCGGTCGAACTCGGCATCATCGAGCAGAACCCCGTGCATGGCGTCCGCAAACCGAAGGACAGGGTGAACGCCTGCCGTCTCAGCGAGCAGGAGTATTGCACGCTCGGCGATATTTTGCGGAAGGCGGTCGAGGACGGGAAATACGAGACAACCGCGGAAATGATCCGCGTGATCGCCCTGACCGGATGCCGACGCAGCGAGGTCATCGGTCTGTGTTGCGGCGAAATCGATGTTGAGGGCAGTTGCCTGCGCCTGACCGATAGCAAGGAGGGGGCGTCAGTGCGTCCGATAGGTCTGCCGGTCCTGGAATACCTCGAGGGTCGCCGCGACGAGGAACAGGGTGCCGAAGACTATGTCTTTCCCGGCTGGGAGGATGACACGGCATTTGGGAGCTTCCCCAGGCACTGGACGAAGCTGCTCGAGAAGGGCGACCTGGCCGGCATCACACCGCATGTTCTGCGACACAGCTTCGCCAGCATCGCCAATGACCTTGGGTTCACCGAGGCGACGATCGCCGCCTTGGTCGGTCATTCACGAGGGACGGTGACGAGCCGGTACATCCACACCGTGGACACCGCGCTCATCATGGCGGCTGATAGCATCGCTGGCTACATTCAGGGCCTGCTGGATGGCGTGGCCTTCAGCCACACCGCCTATGCGCTCGATCGAGCTTCCAGGAAGTCAGCGCTTGCACACTTCCTGGGGCAGACAAGCCCTGCAGCGCTCGAAGCAAGCCGCTCTGCCGCCTGAAAAGGGCGCCTTATCATCCTTGGCCACAAGGTGGACAACAACCCGCGCCGCCGAATTGCAGCAACTCGACGACGTCTGGCCGCGATGCCAGAGTGGCAAGGACTTGGCGACTGTCCTGTTTCTGGCGCGTTTTGTAATCGCCCGACGGCTGCCTTCGGCTTTGCGCCTCATCCCGGTCACGAAGCAAGCTCTGGCTTCGCCCGAAAGCTGACGAAACCGGAGTTCACCGCCCGGTTTGCTATTCAACGAGCGTCTCGTTCTTCATCTGCAGACGCAGAGTGCTCAGATTGTGCCCGGGTCCTAGATTCCCAGAGCGATCCCATCTTTCCTCGGCTCCGACGCGCCGATCAGAGTGCCGTTCTCCCAGTCGATGCGGATCGCTTGAGCGCCGCCGATAGGGTCTTCCGCCGGAGTAAAGGTGAAACCTCGCCGTTCGAGCTCTGCCTTGGTCGAGCCGTCAATCGTGTGCTCTGCCTCCACTGTCGTTCCGTGGGATGTCGGCATCAGGCGCGGCAGATCGATCGCCTCCTGGAGATCCATTCCGTAATCGAGGACCTTGGATATCAGATGGGCATGGCCGAGCGCCTGATAGTAGCCGCCCATCACGCCGAACGGCATTTCCACCCTGCCGTTGCGCGTCACCATGCCGGGGATGATCGTGTGAAGCGGCCGTTTCGATGGCCCGATCTGATTGGGATGACCTGGCTTGAGCGTGAAGCTCTGGCCGCGATTATGCAGGATGACACCCGAGCGAGGAGAGACGAGGCCGGTGCCGAAACTATCGAAGATGGAGTTGATGAAGCTTACCGCATTCCGATTTCGGTCAACGACTGAGATATAGACCGTGTCGCGATGAAGGGGCATTTCGAAGGGTGGCAGGTCGGTCAGCGCCTTTCTCAGGTCGATCATTCCCGCAAGCCTGTCGGCCAGCTCGTCGGACAGCAGATGGTCAACCGGGACGTCCGCCTTTCCTGGATCAGCGATCCACGCGTCCCGGGCGGCATAGGCAAGGCGCGTTGCTTCTATCTCGGCATGCAGCCGGTCAGCCGACTGCGGGTTCCCCTTTGCCTCGAAGCGGCTCAGGATGTTGAGGATCAGGAGCGCAATGATACCCTGGCCGTTCGGGGGACATTCGTGGATCGTGTAGCCGCGAAAATCAGTGGTCACCGGGGTCACATACTCGCCGCGCGCATTCGCGAAGTCTTCCAGCGTGTGGAGGCCGCCCAGCGAAGCTAGGTAGGACACCATGTCATCGGCGACCGGTCCCTTGTAGAACGCGTCGCGTCCCTCTTCAGCAATGCGTTTTAGCGTCAGCGCCAGCTCCGGCTGGCGGTGGACCTCTCCGATCCTTGGGGTCCTTCCACCGGGTAGGAAGATCCGCGCGGCCGTCACGTCGCTGGCGAGGAGCTTTTGTTCAAGGGACCAGTCACGATAAACACGGGGAGTGATGGCGTAACCCTCCTTGGCAAACCGGATCGCTGGCGCAAGCACTTCGGCAAAGGGGAGATCTCCGTGATCGGCGTGGAGGCGTGTCCACGCGTCAATCGCCCCTGGGATTGTTACTGATGCTGGCGACTGGCGTGGCACGTCCGTCAAACCCCGCTCGTTGAACCAGTCGGCAGTGAGGGCCGACGGCGTGCGGCCGGACCCGTTATACGCGACGACCTTGTCGGACCCGTCGGGCGCGTAGAGTACAAAGCAGTCGCCGCCGATACCGGTCGAACCAGGTTCCACGACGCACTGTACCGCGCAGGCGGCTATGCTGGCATCCATCGCATTACCGCCCGCCTCCAGAATCTGCAGCGCCGTGAGGGTGGCGGAAGGATGCGAGGTCGCCGCCATCGCATGGCGCGAGACAGCAACGGATCGTGTGGGCTTCTCAAAATTGCGCATTTCGTTATTTCTCTTGGTGATGACGGAGAGGCACCTGTCAGGCTCGCGCCCGATATGGTGTGAGCCAGGTTTCCAGCGCATTCAGTGCCGAGATGATTGTGAAATTGATCGTGAGATAGATCGCGCCAGCGGCCACGAAGACCTCTACGGCGCGATAGGTCTGCGAAATGAGCCCCTGCGCGATGCCCGTCACCTCCATGAGCGTGATGATCGATGCAAGCGACGTACCCTTTATCATGAGGATGATCTCGTTGCTGTAGCTCGGGATAGCCTGGCGCAGCGCCAAAGGCAGGACGACGAGGCGCAATGTCAGGAGCCGTGACACGCCAAGCGCGGAGGCTGCCTCGGTGAGGCCACGCGGAACACCTTGGATCGCCCCCCGTAGGATCTCGCTGCCATAGGCTGCGGTATTGAGGCTGAGCGCGATGATGGCGCACCAGTAGGGCTCGCGGAACATCCACCAGAGTCCGACCGCCTGAAGCGAGGGACGGAACTGGCCGAGGCCGTAATAGATGAGGAAGATCTGGACGAGCAATGGCGTGCCGCGAAAGACCGCAACGAAGGAGCGTATGGGCCAGACCAGTATCCGGTGGTTTCCCTGTTGGGCCAGTGCGAGCAGCAGGGCCAAGACAAAGCCGATTGCGATCGAGGAGCCCGCCAGTTGCAACGTCAATGGCAAGCCTGAGAGAATGGTGGGAATGATCTCCACAAAGAAGGCGAAGTCGATCATGCGTGGACCATGCCTCGCCACGCCCGAGCCTCGCCGTAGCGGAAGACCGAACCGGTCACGACAGCGATGAGGAAGTAAAGCGTCGCGGCCGCCATATAAAAGACGAAGGGCTCCCGCATCGATCCGGCGCCGACCTGAGCTTGCCGCATCAACTCCACCAAGCCGATCACGGAGATCAAAGCTGAATCCTTGAGCACGAGCTGCCAAACATTGCCGAGGCCCGGCAGGGCGTGCCGCATCAGTTGCGGCACGATGACGAGGCGCAGGGATTGGAAGCGGGGCAGGCCGAGCGCCTTGCAGGCCTCAAACTGGCCGAGATCGACGGCGAGATACGCCCCGCGATAGACCTCCGCCTGATAGGCGCCCGAAATGATGCCGATCGCCAGGACGCCCGTCGCAAATGCCGGCAGTCCGACGAAGCCGGCGCCGCCGAAGAATTTGCCGAGCTGCGTCAGGGCGATGCTTCCGCCGTAGTACAGCAGATAGATCGTCAGCAGATCGGGTACGCCCCGAAACACCGTGCCGTAGCCCATGGCGAGCCATGACGGGAGAGCTCTCGTCGAGAGCCGGCCTCCTGCTGCCACTGCGCCGAAGACGGCGCCTAGCAGGAAGCCGAGGACGGAAAGCGCAAACGTCACGCCCGCTGCCAGCAACAAGGCGCCGCCCCAGCCGCCCTTGCCCAGGGAAAGGATATGCAATGTATCCATCATGTGAACCGAATCTTTCAGCACGGCGTCCGGCCGGTCGATTAAGACCAATCCGGCCGGACAGGTCCGTCCGTGCCTACTTGACCGGCGTCACGTCCGTTTTCACCCATTTTTCCGAGATGCGTTTGATGGTGCCATCGGCGATCGCGGCGCTGATCGCGTCGTTCAGCATCTCCTTGAGCTTGGTGTCTTCCTTGCGCAGCCCCGCACCAGTTCCGGCGCCGAACAGGCCGCCGACAAATCCCGGACCTGCAACCGTGAAGCCGGAGAATTCCGGTTTTGCGAGCGTCGCGGCAAGTGCTGTCTTCTGAGCGAATATTGCATCGATGCGGCCCGCCGCCAAATCGAGATCATGCTGCTCGGTCGTCTTGTATTCGCGAATTTCCACCGTGTCGCCGAAATATTTCTTCAGAAATTCGAGCATGGCCGTCGCCGCCTGGACGCCGACCACCTTGCCCTTCAGCAGCGGCTTCAACTTGTCGATCGCGGCCTTGGAAGCAGTCTCATCGTCCAGTTTGAATTTCTCAGCTGAAACGCCGAGTTTACCGAGGTCGCTATCCTTGGCGACTGCGAACCCGCCCGGATCGATCGCATAAGGCTGCGTGAAGTCGATGGTCTCGAGGCGTTTCGGCGTGATGAACATGCCGGCCATGATCACATCGAACTTGCCGACCTTAAGCGATGGAATAAGACCGTCCCAGTCCTGAGCGATGATGGTGCATTTGATTTTCATCCGTGCGCAAAGATCGTTGGCGAGGTCGATCTCCAAACCGTCGAGCTTGCCGTCTGCATTGGTAAAATTCCAGGGAGCGTAGGCACCCTCGGTAGCGATTGTTATAGCCTTCGGAGCTTCCTGCGCGAGCGTGGTCTCGGCGAAGCCAAGCATGCCGAATGCAGCCGCGATTGCGGCCCAATGTCGAATTTTCATGTGCTTTCCCCTTTTTCGTAGGCTGATCTAGCTGTTCCCGCGGCCGGCAACCGGTCTCATTGCCGGTTCGAGGCTATTTCCGTCCGGCTGGCGTTCGTCACCGGCTCGGAGTCACGAACTCGGCAAGCATCGGTGCCGTGCCGAGAATATGATCCTGCATCACCTGCTCCGCATGACCGGCATCGCCCGAGCGCAACGCCGCGATCACCGCCGCATGCTCTTCTCGTGCGGAAAGCGGCTTATCGACGTCATCGAACCAGATGCGCATGTAAGGTTCGATCACCGCGTGCAGTGCCGAGATCTGATGGATGAGTTTCGGCCTTTGGCTGAGCGCACAGATGCGGCCGTGAAACTCCTGATGCCGGACCACCCAGTCGCTGCTGCCGCTCTTGCCCGCGCGCTCCATGCGATCGAGCAGGCGCTCGAGTTCGTCGAGCTCCTCCTCGTCGATACGTGGCATCGCCAGTCTAACGGCGAGGCCTTCGAGAACGGAACGCATCTCGAAAATCTCATAGAGCTCGTCAACCGTGAGGCCCGCGACTACACATCCGCGATTGGGGCGCAGGACAACGAGCCCCTCGGAGGCCAGGCGGCGAAATGCTTCCCGCACCGGCATCCGGCTCATGCCGATCTCGGCGGCTATGTCCTCGGGGATGAGCCGCTCGCCCGGCTTGTAGCGACCGAGACGAAGCGCCCGCTGTATATGGCGGTATGCCTCCTCCTCTGCGGTGGCGGATGTTCGTGGCTCTGCGGAAAAGGCTGCGGGCATGTGCCACCAAAAATTTTGTATCCACGTATCCAATCACTGTCTGGACCCAAGGTCAACACCTCGACGGGCGACTGCGGTCAGAAAGATGCCGTAAGCATCTACTTACGGTGCGCTAGCGCCGATCCGTTTGCGACCTGCCCTCTCATCGGTAGTGAGCGTTGACATGATCTCCACAAACGCTCTGACGGTCGGACGTTTCTTCCAATCCTCCGTCGTGGCGATCTGAAACTTGGCTTTATACGAAAAGATGTCCGGGCGGATCGGTCTGATGCGTCCGGCTTGCACGAACTGCTCCGCATAGTGATCCGGGAGGTAACCCAGATAGCATCCGGACAAGATCAGGAAGGCCTCGGCCTCCATATTCGACACCGTGGCGTGCGGGGCTGAGATCGCAAAAATCTTTATGTCGCGAGCCGCCCAATAGCTGCGTGCGATGATCCGGTGCATGCGCACCCGATCAATGTCGATGCTTTCGTCTGCAAGGGAAAATAGCGGATGTCCTGCGCCGCAATAGAAGTTCTGGGTTTCCTCGTAAAGGTCGATATAGGCAAGCCCAAGCGCCATGCGCGGGAAACTTCCGATGACAAGATCGAGCTTTTGGGCAACCACATCCCGCAGCAACTCTCCCGGCGACTTGGTCTCGATGAGAAGATGCAGCGCCGGGGCAACCTCGGCCAGCTTGAAAAAGGTTGCTGCTACAGGCGAGTTGGGGTCTGTAATGATGTTGTCGAGGAGGCCAATGGAGAGGCTTCCGCCAAGATTGGAGCGCAAGCCTGCGACCTTGCGGCTGAATTGATCCAGAGAGCCGAACAGCCGCTGGCATTCATCGAAAACAAGACGGCCACTTTCCGTCAGCTGAAAGCCGGCGCGTCCGCGCTTGCACAGGGTGACCCCCAGCCGCTGCTCCAGTGCGGATATCTTCTCCGAGATGGTCGAGAGCGAAAGGTTTAGATCCGCCTGCGCTGCCGAAAGCCCACCCGCTTCCACGACCCGGATGAAAATGCGGATGAGACGGATGTCAGCATTGTCGACGGAGATCGCATTGCGGTTATTGCTGTCCGAGTTGCGCATTTTTCCCTCCCGCCTCTCCAGAACGCCTCTCGCACCCCAGCGACCGGTGGATTTTCAAGACTCCACGACGGGTAAGGTCGCGACGTTTGATGCAAGGAGGCCCAGTTTCAGCAACTGGAGCCACTATTGCACCAAAGGTCACACGTTCATGAAACCGCGCCCCAAACCAATTGGCCTATCAGCAATCGAAGAGAGCGTGGCCCTTAGCTGAATAAGTCACCTGGCCTGCGCAGATCGTGTAAAGCGGTGCCACGCTTAAGATTGCTTCCGGATCAAGGTTTGCAAGATCATTGTCCCATACGACGATGTCGGCAGCAAAGCCCGGCTGCACTTGACCTTTCCAGGTCTCCGCAAACTCTGCATAGGCTCCCCGCACCGTATAGGCGTCAAGCACTTCCATAAGCGCCTGTCGATTGTCGGGAAGGTCGTCTCTCCAAGGCATGCGTGTCATCGCCGAATGCATCGACAGGATCGGGGAGACGGGAGACACCGGCCAGTCGGTCGAGAAGATGAGATCGATGCCAGCGTCGCGGATGGCGCGCCAGGCGTAAGCGCGCGCCCAGTTTTTGGCTCCGATGCGCGAGAGCGTCGGCTCGAGTGGCAAGCCCATCTGGCCGGGTGGAACTGTGGGCTGCATGGATGCGACGATTTTCATCTCCGCCATTCGGCCAATGTCGCCATCGCGCACCACTTCGATGTGCTCGATCCGGTGGCGGCTGTCGCGCGCACCATTGGCGCGCCGCGCGGCAGCAAACCCGTCAATGACGCTCGACACCGCGCCGTCGCCGATTGCGTGGACTGCGATCTGCAAGCCACGCTTATCCGCTTCGATGCAGATGCGATCGAAGGTTGTCTGGTCGAAGCGCGGCTCGCCCTTCCAGCCGGGGCGATCATCGTAATCGTCGTACATGACTGCCGTGTGGGAATCGAGCACGCCATCCATGAACACCTTTACGGTGTCGGAATTCAGCCACTCTCCGCTGAACTCAGCGCGCATCTGTACAGCTTTTTCCATCTGTTCGACGATGTCACCGCTCACATAGTGCAGAGGTACGCGGCCGCGGCAGATCAGGGCGCCCTCCGCCTGAATCTCGGACAGCAATTCAAGCTGATAGCGGTTGCCATCCATGTTCTGGAAGCTGGTGATGCCGTGGGCTGCCAGATGTTGAAGACCGCGCTTCAGCAGCCCCCGATCATAGGCCCTGTCAGCAGCAGAAGGCACGAGTTTCGGTTCGTCACCGGTGCTCAAGCCCAGCATATCGCGCCCAGCGTTGGCGCTAAGTGCGATCACGTCATCAAAAGCATAGTGTTCGCGCAACTCGCCATTGGCCAGGCCGTCCCCGCACATCACGATCTCGTTGCCGGAGGGGAGGCGGCGGCCTTCCAGAAGTCCCGCCTTGGTTAGCGCGATCGTATTGGCCCAGACAGTATGGTGGTCAGGCGACATCACGGCGAGCGGCCGATCGGCTAGGATGGAGTCCAGAACGTGCCGGTCGACGCTGCGGCCGTCCCCAAGAATGGTGTAGTCACAGCCATTGGCCATCAAGAGCGGCTCGGTGGGCCTCGATGCTGCATAAGCCAGGACGGCCGCCTTCATCGCGCCGTAGCCCTTGACGCTAAAGAGGGACAGTTGGTCGAGCTCCGCCGAGCCGCCGAATAAATGAATGTGGCTTTCGTTGATGCCGGGCGTCACTGTTCCGCCATCTGCGTCGATGATCCGAGTCCCGGTCGTGCGATAGGAAGCAATCTCGCTATTGCTGCCGACGGCCAGAATGCGACCGCCGGCAATTGCAACCGCTTCCGCATGCGGCTGATCCGGATTCATCGAAATTACCCGGCCATTGGTAATGATCATGTCTGCTGAAACGGCCATGCGTGGTCCCTCTTTCAGGCGCCTCTGTTCTCTGGCGCCGTGCCTGTTGCTCAACGGTGAAGTAGTTTTTGCGGCGGGTCCCGATCACCGCGAAGCGGCCGTTGAATCCCTTTTGCATGATGGGGGTGTCGCCGGCTCAAAAATCGTGGCGCCTCCTTCGACCGGGGTGATGGCGACCCGGCCCAAGAGGATGCTTTCGGGCTGCGCGTCAGGCTGCGCCCGTGACATGTTTGACGGCGCGATAGGATGGCGTGTCGCGTTGGCCAATGCCCTGCGAATTGCAGTCATTTTGTGTGTGCTCCGAGCAGTTTCGGGAGGTTACCGAGTCGGGCGACCAGCGAGAAGGTGACAACGGTGACGATAACGAAGAAGATCGATGCCGAGGCCATGACCGGCGTGTAGCCATAGCGCAGCGAGTTGAAGATCTTCATCGGCAGCGTTTCGAGAACGGGTCCAACGGTCATGTAGGCCACAAGGTATTCATTCAGCGACACGACAAACGCGAAGGCAAATCCGGAAATCACATAGGGGAGGACCAGCGGCAGGACTACTGTCCGGAGGATGGTGCGATTATCCGCGCCCATCGTCGCGGCTGCCTCCGACAGGCTGTCGTCGAGCGAGCCGAAGCCGAGCACCAAAGACACGAGCGGCAGGGAAACGAGGAAGATGCCGTGGCTGACGACAACGGTCCAGTATTGCCCGTACAGGCCGGTCTGCGTCCAGAAAGTCAGGAAGCCCATTGCAGTAATTACCGGCGGCAGGAGGAAGGGCAGCAGGCCGATCGCCAGGATGGCCTTGACCCATCCGAGCCGGTAGCGCCAATTGAACCAGGCAAGCGGAAAGGCGATTGTCACTGCAAAGCTTGCCGAAAACAGCGCAATAATCGTGCTGTTGAGCAAGGCTCCCGACCAATCCGGCATCCGGAACAAATCCAGATACCAACCCATGTTGAAACCCTGCGGCGGGAAGGTGAGCGACTTCTTCGAATTAACGGAGACGCCCAGGACGATGAGCAGCGGCGCCGCCATGACCACGGCCAGCACGCTGAAGAAAATGCGTCGAACCAGAGCTTGCCTCATCGGGCGCTCTCCTTGCGGCCAAACAGGATGACTGTGCCGACAATGAGCAAGGTTACGGTGACTAGGAACACTGCGAGGGCGGCGGCGAAATGCATGTTCGATTGCACCAATGCCTGGTCGCTGATGACCACGGAGAGTGTCCAGTGTTGGGGTCGACCCAGGATCTGAGGCATCAGATACGTGCCGAGCGTAAAGACCATGATCATCAGGAAGGTCGTAATGATCGTGTTTCGCTGCATGGGTAGGACGACAATGAAGAATGTGCGAAGCGGCGAGGTGCCAAGCGTCCGGGCGGCCTCTTCGATGTGCGGGTCCACCCGCGACAGAATCGGGTAGAGCACGAGAACCGCATACGGGAACGCCGTGTAGACGACGCCTGACACAAGCGCCCCCAGCCCAGGTGCATAGGAGGTCGGTTTGTCGAGGAGCCCTATAAATACGAGCAGGTTGCTGATGCCGGCTGTCCGGGACAGAAGCGTTGACCAGGCAAAGCCGATGATCGATTCCGACAGCGACAGCACCGATAACAGGAAGATCAGCCAGAACACCTGCGTCGAACGCGGCGCATTGACCAGCAGATAGGAAAACGGAAAGGCGATCAGGATTGAGATTGCCGCAACGGCCAGCGCCAGACCGAAGGATACTATGAGCAGCCCGGCAAAGAACGGGCTGATCAGGCGCTGATAGTTTTCCAGGGTAAACATGGCCTCGGTGAGGCCTCCACCGGCATTCTTATGGAAAGAAACCAGGATCATCGAGCCAAAGGGCACGACGAAAAACAGGGTCAGGAGCGCTGCGGGAACGGCAAGCGGAAGGTATTCTGCCATGGACTGAGGTTTGGCGACGCTCATGCTCCCCTCAGGACGACGCAGGCGGCGCCAGGAACATGAATATGCACCGCCTGCCCGACGGCCAGCTTGCTCTCCTTTCGCGGCGGGAGTGCCACGATCAGATCCTTGGACATGCCCTGGACAGCGACATTCACCTCGATTGCTGCCCCCAGATGACGGGTGAAGGCGATGCGCCCAGACATGCTACTGTCGCTCGCCTCCTCGCGGAGCTCGAGATCTTCGGGACGAACCGAGAAGGTGAGGGTGCCCGATGATGGGGCATCCATAATCGCGACCTCTCCGCCGGGAACGCTGACGCGTCCATTGGCGACGACCTTGCCCTCGATCAGATTTGCAGCGCCGATGAAATCCGCAACGAAGGCATTCGCCGGCTTACGATAGATCTCCAGCGGCGGCGCTACCTGCTGGATGACGCCGCCCGACATTACGACCACGAGGTCTGCAGTCGTCATGGCCTCTCTCTGGTCGTGGGTGACTAGAAAAGTCGTAATGCCAAGCTCCTGCTGTAGACGTTTTAGTTCGACCTGCATGGCCTCGCGCAACTTGGCATCCAGCGCCGACATTGGCTCGTCGAGAAGAAAGAGCTTTGGTTTCAACGCCAGCGCTCGCGCCATGGCGATGCGCTGGCGCTGACCGCCCGAAAGCTGGGTAATGGCCCGGTCGGCAACGCCCGGTAGATGGACGAGCTTGAGAAGCCGCTCGACTTCCGCCTTCTGGATGTCCTTCGACGCGCCACGGATGCGCAGGGCATAGGCGACGTTTTCGCCCACGGAGAGATGAGGAAATAGCGCGAGTGACTGGAACACCATACCAAAATCCCTCAGATGGGCCGGGACTTTGGTAATGTCGCTCCCATCGAGAACGATCCTGCCGTCGGAGGCGCTTTCCAGCCCGGCGATAATCCGCAGGAGGGTGGACTTGCCGCAGCCGGACGGACCTAAGAGACAGAGGAATTTTCCGTTTTCCACGTTGAGTGAGATGTTGCTCAGGGCGTTGACTGGACCATAGGCCTTGTTGATCTTGTGGATCGCCAATCCAGACATGTGCTTAGCTCCCGGCAAAGCGAGCGGTGCGCAGCACCTCGTCGCGATCGTGTTCCTCTGATGCAAAGGCGGATCAGCCCTGCAGCATCTCGGCCCAGACCTGATTGATGAAGTCAGTCTTTAGCGCCTGCATTTCATAATGCGGCGTCACCGGATTGATGTCGGAGGAGACAGAATCGAATTCCTCGTCCGTTAGATCCATCGTTGACCGCTCTACGACCGGTGCGCTGCCGAGCTTGCGGGCGAGCTTTGCCTGGGTCGAGGGCTGCGACATGTAGTCCATGTAGACATGGGCGAGATCGAGCGAAGAGGCCGCAGCCTTGGTGACCGCCCAGGTGCCGTAGTCGTAGATGCCGCCTTCGATGGGCATGGTGGACCGAACGGGGAAGCCGTCCCGCACCGCCAATCTCGTGACGTCGTGGAAATACTGGCCCATGGGGATTTCGCCGGACTTCAGCGCCTGCTCGAACTGCGCCTCGTCCCGATACCAGAGGCGCACATTCGGCTTCAGCTCGCTGACCTTGGCTGCCGCCTCACGGATGCCGTCGTCGGTGTCAAGGTGCTTGATGCCGCCGAAATAGACCTTGGCCGTGACTTCCAGGAGATATGAGTTGCCGACATTGGCGAGAAGACCGAGGCTGTCCTTATACTTTGGATCCCAGATGTCCTTCCAAGAAGTCGGGGCTTCGGGGTAGACATCGGTGTTGGAAACCAGCGTGACATACCAGCTCGTGGCGCCGATCGCGACGATCTCACCGTCGCCATTTTGGCGCACCAGTTCCGGCTTGATGTATTTAATGTTGGGGATCTTCTTCGGGTCAAGCGGCGCCCAGAGTCCAGAATTCGCACCTCGGATCACGGGAACGCCCGCCATCATCGAGATGTCGACCGGCGACTTGCCGGCCTTGGCCGCCTGCTCTAGCTGGATCAGCCAGACCTCACCTGTCGGCTCGCCCACACTCTCGACCTCGATGCCGGTGGCGGCGGTGAAGTCCGGAAAAATCTCGGCATCGAATGTGTCCTTGAAATATCCGCCATACAAGCCAATGCGCAACTTCTTCTCTTGCGAGCGGGCTATGTTTGGAAACCCGCCGATCATGGGGGCCAGCCCCAGAGCGGAAAGGCCCGTCAGGAGCTGACGGCGCCGGATGGGCCTGTTGACGATGCTGCGGTTAAACATGGTGCTCCCCTTTTTTTGGCATCCATTGAAAACGGAGGGTCAACGACCGCATCCCGGAAGTAAATCGGGATATGGCCCCGATCACTACGGAAAAACCCGAACTAAACACTGATCTCCGCTCATTAAAGTCGAGCTATTTCATCAGGAGTGTTTCACCCATGACCGACCAAGCGCACCTCCAGGCCCTTCGTGCGAAGTACGGCAACGCCTCGGGGGGCGATATATTCGATCCGCATTTCCAGGAGGTCGCACTGGCTCAATTCACCGGTGGCGATAAGCGCAAATGGCCGTTTGCAGGTATTCCGACACTACTGGATGCGCCCTGCATGCCGGAGGCGGCAAATTCCGACGATTTCGGTGGACTGGATATCGCCCTGGTCGGAGTGCCGATGGACTTGGGCGTCACCAATCGGAACGGCAGCCGCTTCGGGCCGCGTGCGCTGCGCGGTGTAGAGCGGGTCGGTCCCTATGACCATGTCCTTCGGATTTCTCCCATGAGCAAGGCCAGGGTGGCCGACATCGGCGATGTGCCGATGCAGAGCCGCTACGATCTTGCCCGATGCCATGCCGACATCGAGGCTTTCTATCGCCGCCTCGTTAGCGCCGGCGTGCGCCCGCTCAGTGTTGGCGGCGACCACTCCATCACCTCGTCGATCCTGAAAGCGATCGGTGCCAACGAGCCTGTGGGCATGATTCACATCGATGCCCATTGCGACACGGCAGGTCCTTACGAAGGAACCAAGTTTCAACACGGAGGTCCCTTGCGGCTGGCCGTTCTCGACGGTGTCCTCGACCCGCGCCGTACGATTCAGATCGGCATTCGCGGACCCGCCGAATACCTATGGGAGTTCTCCTATGAAAGCGGCATGACAGTGGTGCATGCGGAAGAAGTCAGCGAGGTCGGATTGCCGCGTCTGATCGAGAAAGCGCGTGAAATCGTCGGTCATGGTCCAACCTACATCTCCTTCGACATTGACAGCGTGGATCCGGGTTTTGCGCCCGGCACAGGAACACCGGAGGTCGGTGGCCTTCAGCCTCGCGAAGTACTTCAAATCCTGCGCGGCCTGCATGGCCTCAATATCGTCGGGGGGGACGTGGTCGAGGTCGCGCCACAGTACGATTCCACCACCAATACTGCACAAATCGCCGCGCAGGTGCTGCACACGATCCTTTGCCTGATGGTCAAGAGCGATCAAAACTACAGCGTGTAAAGCTCATCGCGCCCTCTCGCCCATCGGAGCTGCCCCATTCGGCTATATGCCGTGAATCTGGTGGGATTCATCTGCTTCCAAAAAGGCTGGGCTCGTCATTGACCGGCGGTTACATCGTGGGCATTGGCGGCGTAGCGTTTCCGGCAGGCGAACCGACAGACAAGCTGGCTCGACCCAGTTCTCCGCGGGCTTGCGCCCAGATTTAGCTACACGCGAACATCGCCACGAATTTGCCGTCCAGCGCATTTGGTGCAATTTGCATTCATGAAGATATCCGGTTCTGATCTCCACTTGTTTCGTGTCTTTGAAAGCGTGGTTCGCAATGGCGGCATATCTGCAGCACAAATGGAGCTGTCGCTCAGCCAGCCAACGATCTCCAACCATTTGACCGCGCTTGAGCGACGGCTTGGCGTGAAATTATGCGAACGGGGGCGTCGCGGTTTTTCGCTCACCGAAGAGGGGCGCCGGGTTTACGAGATAGGGACAGAAATCACCGAGACGCTGGACGCCAACTCTGTCCGGCTTTCGTGCCTCAGAAGCGCCCTGGCGGGAAAGGTCAGCGTCGGTATTGTCGACTGCATGGCGACCGATTCAAATTTTCGGCTGTCTGACGCAATTGCCGAACTTTCCGAAACCGCACCGGAAATCGAGCTAAATCTCACAATAATGCGGCCCAACGATATAACGAAGGCGGTAGCTGAAAACGAGATAGATATCGGAATAGGCGGTTCCGACATCAAAGTTGCAAGCCTGAGATACGAGATAATCTACCGGGAAGAACATGCTGTCTTTTGCGGGTCGGCGCATCCGTTGTTTCGCCGGAAGGAAGAGGCGATTGCCAGCGCGGAATGCCACGGCTACCCGTGGGTTCACAGAGGTTACTGGTATGGTATGCGGCGCCAGCGTTTCGACAACCTGGCCGCCAACCGCGTGGCGTTTGATATTGAGGCGCAGCTTTTGATGGTTCTGTCAGGCGCCTACTTGGGAGTCCTGCCGATACACTTTGCAGGCTTGTTCGAACAGCAGGGGCGTCTGCGCCGACTTGCCATAGCCGATGAGGCCTATTTCGCCGACATTGAGATCGCCACGCGCACAGGCGAACAGGCGGCAAACGTTGCCTATGTCCGCGATGCGATTACCAAGGCACACCGGAAACATTTGTAAAGATCAATGTATCGGTTCCCTGAATGATATTCTTGCCACGCCGGCAGAGGTCTAGGCTCTGGCACGGCTGGCGATCCGCAGGGCAAAATGCCACCTGCGGACTTCCCTGCCCAAATGCAGCAGCGACTTGGCCACCGCGTCGAGTGTTCTGATGTTGGCCTCGGGGGTACAGAATGAGCACCGATGCTCTGCTTCGCAATCTTCCCAATTTTTCGCTGGAAGCGGCAAGGCTGGTGGTCGCGCGTCGTTACGGGATTGAGGGGGTATACAAGCAACTGGCTTCCGAGCGTGATCTATCCTGGCGTATCGAGGGCGCCGATGGTCGAAACGTCGTCGTCAAGATATCGAATGCAAGCGAGCCTGCAGGCGTCGTCGATATGCAGGTCAAGGCGCTCCACCATATCTTTGAGCGGGATCCTGCTCTTCCGGTGCCGCGCGTTATGCCGTCCTTAGAGGGCGCCGCCTATGAATGGATCGAGGACGGGCGTGGAAACCGGCATATGATCCGTGTGATGACTTTTCTTTCGGGGGAAGTCATGGAGCAGGTTGAGGAAGCGTTTTCCGCCGAGGCCCGCTACAATATCGGCGCGATGGTGGGGCGGCTTGCCCATGCGCTCAGGGATTTCTTCCACCCCTATGCCTGCAGCAATGTGCATCTCTGGGACATTTCGCGCGCCTTGGCCTTGCGCCCGCAGATAGAAAAGATTTCTGACGCAAAGCGTCGGCAGTTGTGCGGGGAAATTTTCGAGCGCGCCGAGCGCTTTACCCTTCCTCAATTGCTGAAGACGCGCCGGCAACTCGTGCATCAGGATTCCCATGGCGGCAACATCCTGGTCGATTCCCAAAATAATACCTTGCCGGTGGGTATCATCGACTTCGGCGATATGGGCTACAATTCCATTGTCGCCGACATTGTCGCTGCCTCCGAAACATTCTCAAAATACGATGACGATCCGATCGCCTACCTTTGCGACGTGACGTCGGGTTTCGATTCGACGTACCCGCTCGAAGAAAATGAGATTGATCTCATTTTCGATGCGATGCTCCTACGTCTCGCGATGGCCACCGTCATCCTGGAAGCGAGAGAAGCCACGAATGAATCCGGGATCCGCCACATCCAGGACGCCAGTCACTATCCTCGAATGATGACGTTGCTGAGCAGCCAGGGTCGCGCGCAGGCGGTACGCAGGCTTCGTCAGGCATGCCGGTTTCCGGTCTATGGCGCTATGGGCAACCATGGCGAGCGCCTCGCAGATGACTATGACTTGCTCAGGCATGAGCGAGAAGGCCACCTGGGACCGATATGGCATTTTTACAAGAAGCCGCTGCACATCACACGCGCTGACGGCGCCTGGATGTATGCCGCCGACGGCACCGCCTATCTGGATGTTTACAACAACGTCCCCCAGATTGGTCATTGCCATCCGCATGTGGCGAAAGCGATCTACCGCCAGGCCAGCGCGCTGAACACCAATACGCGCTATATGTGCGACGTGACCGCCGAGTACGCAGCGCGTCTGACTGCCGACCTGCCCGATCACCTCGACACCTGCATCTTCGTCAACTCGGGCAGCGAAGCCAACGACCTGGCGATGCAGATAGCCATGTCGCTCAGCAAACATGATGGCGGCTTGATCATCGACCAAGCCTACCATGGGTGCACCGAACTCACGACGGCGCTCTCCAATGAAAGCTGGCGTCATCTTCCTGTAGAAGGGCATCCCAAACGAATTGAAGCCTTGATGGCACCTGATATGTACAGGGGGCCTTACGCCAGCGACCCGCAAGCCGCTGAAAGGTACGCAGCAGACGCCGACAGGGCGATAGCCACCTTGAGCGAAAGAGGCCACAGGCCCGCGGCATTCATGGTCGACACCGCCTTGTGCTCGAGCGGGGTTTTGCGGGCGCCTGAAAACTATTTCAATCTCGTTGCGGAGAAGGTTCGCGCCGCGGGCGGGTTCGTCATTGCGGACGAGGTACAGGCCGGCTGCGGCCGCATGGGAACATTCTGGGGGTTCAGGGCAAACGGGCTAAAGGACAACAATGTCGACTTCATAACGATGGGCAAACCGGTCGGAAACGGCCACCCTCTCGGCGTTGTTATTCTCAGCTCTGCCCTCATGAAGCGGTTTCTCAACGGCACATATCCGCTTCTGTTCAGCACCTTTGGCGGCAATACCGTCGCATGCGCGGCCGGCATGGCCGTACTTGACGTCATCGAGCGAGAAAGCCTGGTCAGGCGGAGCGCCGAGACAGGCGAATATCTGCGGCATGAACTGCGCCGCCTGGCTGAACGGTACGAAATCATCGGCGACATACGCGGCCGTGGGATGATGACCGGCGTCGAACTGGTGACCGATCGCCTCACCAAAGAGCCGGCAATTCAGCAAACTGATCGCCTTGTCGAAGATGTGCTTGCCCGAAACATCCTCATCGGCAAAGGGACGTCCAACACCCTCAAGCTCCGCCCGCCGCTGATCTGGTCGCGAAACGAGGTCGACATTTTCATCAGCGCTTTTGACGACAGCTTGAGAGCGCAGCGATGAACCCTGCCAGGGACTTACCTGGAATAACGGGTGTCAAGCAGGCCTTCAGCAAACTGGGAACGATCGGAAGGTCAATAATGCTCTCTTTGACCTCGAGTGCCTTTGGCCTGCCAGCAGTATGAAAAGCCGGACCAAACAGGAGAAACTTCATGAAGAAACAGTTATTCGGACTGGTTGTCACGATGACAGCTGCCATCTTTTCCGCAGGCGTGTCGTTGGCGCAGGACAAAGTTGTCAACGTCTACAACTGGTCTGATTACATCGATAGTTCCATCCTCGAGGATTTCACCAAGGAGACAGGCATTAAGGTCGTCTACGACACCTTCGATTCGAATGAAATTCTTGAGACCAAGCTGCTTGCCGGCGGGTCAGGCTATGACGTGGTGGTTCCCACCGGGCCGTTCCTGGCCCGCCAGATTGAGGCCGGCGTGTTCCAGAAGCTCGACAAGTCCAAGCTGCCGAACCTCAAGAACATGTGGCCCCAGGTGATGGCGCGCCTGGCCAAGTATGACCCGGGCAACGAATACGCCGTCAACTATATGTGGGGCACCACCGGCATCGGCTATAATGTCGACAAGGTGAAGGCAGCGCTCGGCGACGTGCCGATCGACAGCTGGGACGTGCTTTTCAAGCCGGAGAATGCGGCCAAACTAAAGAGCTGCGGCATCAATATCGTGGATGCGCCCGAGGAGACTCTAGCCATTGCCATGAACTATCTCGGCAAGGACGGCGACAGCAAGAAGAAAGAGGACCTGGACGCCGGCGGTGACATCTACACGAAAATCCGGCCCGATGTCCGCACCTTCAACTCCTCTTCCTACATCAACGATCTGGCCAATGGCGACAAATGCATCAGCATCGGCTGGTCGGGTGACGTGCTGCAGGCCAAGAACCGCGCCAAAGAAGCCAAGAACGGGGTCAATGTTGAATACCTGATCCCTAAGGAAGGCACCTATATGTGGTTCGATAATTTGGCGATCCCTGCCGACGCAAAGCATGTCGATGAGGCGCACGCCTTCATCAACTACCTGATGCGGCCGGAAGTCATTGCCAAGGCAACCAACTATGTCCAAACAGCCAACGGCAATCTCGCCTCGCAGAAGTTCATTGACGAAGCAGTGTTGAAGAACACGTCGGTTTATCCGACGGAGGCAACGCTCAAGAAGCTTTTCACGATTTCTCCCTACGGGTCCAAGGAGCAGCGCGCACTCAACCGCCTCTGGACCCAAATCAAAACGGGCAGCTAGAGAAACATGGATGGGGCGGCCACTGCCCCATTTATTTCGAGTGGCGCCTCGGGTGAAGATCGGCCGCCAAGTGATAGCCATGTGACAGAAGAATGGCAGAGCGGACATGGCCAAATATCTTGGGCCGGTAAGGTAGATCTACACCCTGGGCGGACCGAATTCGGAGCCATTTTGGTCAATCGCCGACTGTGCTTCTAGCTCAATTTTGGAGGGAAAATGCCGTTCCCAGATCTGATCCAGCCCGAACTGGGCGCTTATGTCAGCAGTGTCCCCCTTCCGGGCGACTTTGCCCAGTTCTGGACGTCGACCATTGCCGAGGCCCGCCAGGCCGGTGGCGAGGTCAGTATCGTGCAGGCGCGGACAACGCTCAAGGCAGTCCAATCCTTCGACGTCACGTTTCCGGGATTTGGCGGCCACCCCATCAAAGGATGGCTGATCTTGCCGACGCACCACAAGGGGCGGCTGCCCCTCGTCGTGCAGTACATCGGCTATGGCGGCGGCCGCGGCTTGGCGCATGAGCAACTGCATTGGGCGGCGTCAGGGTTTGCCTATTTCCGAATGGACACACGGGGGCAGGGAAGCGACTGGAGCGTCGGTGAGACGGCGGATCCGATCGGCTCGACTTCGTCCATTCCTGGCTTTATGACGCGTGGCGTACTGGATAAGAATGACTACTATTACCGGCGCTTATTCACCGATGGTGTGCGGGCGATAGATGCCCTCGTGGGGCAGGACTTCGTCGATCCCGAACGTGTCGCGGTTTGCGGCGACAGTCAGGGTGGTGGTATTTCACTCGCCGTTGGCGGCCTCGACCCGCGTGTCAAGGCCGTAATGCCTGACGTGCCATTTCTGTGCGACTTCCCGCGCGCTGTGCAGACTGCCGTGCGCGATCCCTATTTGGAAATCGTTCGTTTTCTTGCGCAGCATCGTGAGAAGAAGGCGAAAGTCTTTGAAACGCTCAACTATTTCGACTGCGTCAACTTCGCCCGGCAGTCCAAGGCGACAGCGCTGTTTTCGGTGGCTCTGATGGACGAAGTCTGCCCGCCCTCTGCAGTCTATGGCGCGTTCAATGCCTACACAGGGGAAAAGGCCATCATGGAATACGAATTCAACAATCATGAAGGCGGGCAAGGCTACCAGGAGCGCGAACAGATGGCGTGGCTCAGCGCGCTGTTCGGTGTCAACTGACGTGAGCTGCCCAGCACTGGGCGTTTCACCTTCACAGGGTGCCTATGCTTGTCCGGGCAACCAAGCTCCAACCGGCTATCGGCCGCCATGTTGCTCTACGTACTTCCATCCCTGCAAGCAGCACCCGGCATGCGCTTTGAGGGACCCGCTGCAACCTAGCCGCTCAACGACGTCGGAGGGGCTTATGTACCGCCCCGGCAGAGTCCCGCGCGAGCTTGATGCCATCGGCCTCTCCCTGCTCGGTGGCAGCTTACCTAGTCCTCGGCCCCAGGACCGGACGGGCAGCAATCGGCCCCAAATCGGCCGTTCGTGGAGTGCTGCCCATGTGGGCAGCGGTCAATCGTCCGCCATCCAAATGGCGTGCAGGCTTTGACACGAAGCTGGGCCGGATATGCTGCATTAAAATTGAAATCGCGCCCCTTTCCGCGCCGCCACAGGGCACCGAACAAAGGGCTGACGCTTACGCGTAGATTGCGCCGCATCTGACCAAGCGACTTGTCTCCAGACGTAACTAACTGAAATACTTAGTAAAATTGGCGCACCCGACAGGATTCGAACCTGTGACCTCTGCCTTCGGAGGGCGATCTATTGCTTTTGCTATGGCACGCCACGGTATCCAAAACACATAATAAACCAATATGATAGCGTGCGTCGCATCGTCGGGCTTATCCATTTCTCGCCTTGAGCTTGCTCCCATTTGGTTGCACTATGGTTGCAAATGGAGAAACCCGGAGACGAGAATGCCCAAGCTTAACAAACGCACGATCGAGAGTCTTCGGCCAGATGGTACCAAGACAGGAACGCTCTACTGGGACACCGACCTCAGAGGATTCGGCGTCAGAGTGTTCCCGTCCGGCCGAAAGACATTTGTGGTCAAGTTCCGTACCCACGGTGGGCGCCAGAGATGGCTGAAGATTGGCGCCTATGGCCCACTGACCGCGGAGCGCGCACGTGACCTTGCGAAGATCGAGCTGGCCAAGGTCGTGGAAGGCAAGGATCCGGCAACGCTTCGGCGCGAGTTGCGAAATGCGTTGTCCGTCTCTCAACTGTGCGAGCTTTATATGGAGGCCGCCTCGGCCGGCCTGGTTCTTGGCCGCAAGGGACTACCCAAGAAAGAAAGCACGCTGTCAACGGATCGATCCCGCATTGAGGCGCATATCAACCCCCTGCTGGGACAGCTCAAGGCCAGAGCGGTTACGCGAATGGACATAGAGATGTTCAAGACAGGCGTCGCAACCGGAAAGACCGTCAGAGACGAGAAGCTCGGGCCACGGCGTCGGTCGATCGTGAAAGGCGGCAAGGGTGCGCTGACTCGCACACTAGGGCTTCTTGGTGCGATCTTTGCCTGGGGCATCGATAATGGGCATGTCGAGCAGAACCCGGTACGCGGGGTTCGTCGTTTTGCGGATGCGCAGAAGAAGGCACTCCTAACCGGCGATCAGTATCGCGCGCTGGCAGAAGCCCTTCATACACTTGAGCAGAAACGCGATCGCCACGGCGCACCCAGGCACAGCCAGATTGGAATCGCCGCCATTCGCTTCATTGCTCTAAGCGGTGTCCGGCGTGGCGAATGTCAACAGTTGCGCTGGGACGAGGTAGATGCTCTGGGAACTTGCCTCGCCCTTGGCGAGACCAAGACCGGACCATCGTTGCGGCCGCTCAGCCGGGCTGCGTTTGCGATGATCGATGGTTTGGAGCCTGTTTCGGATTACGTGTTTGCTGCCGCGCCTGAGCAAGCGGGTTACCAGGGACTACCTGGCCTCTGGGAGATGGTTCAGAAAACGGCGCGCCTTTCGGCTGAGGCCGCCGCGGCTAGGTGCCGTGACGAAAAGCCTCCCGAGGTCGGCCCGCTCGATGGCGTGACTTTGCATAGTTTGCGCCATAGCTTCGCGGGCGTTGCCGAACAGCTCGGGGCGACTATTCCGACGATTGCCGCGATGCTGGGGCATCGGCTCAGCGGGGTGACCGGCGGCTATATCCTGAAACGCGTGGATAGCTTGCTGATCGATGCGGCGAACGGAGTGGGCGACCACATCGCTGCGCTGATGCGTGGCGAGGCACCATCCGCACAAGTGATACAGTTTCGTCCCAGAGGCAGGAGCGCAAGCTCAAAGGCGGAAGCGAGAGTGCCTACTATTGAATGCCGCCAGATTTGACGCCGTGTTGCGTCATAATATGAGCCGACCACAGGAAGCAGCTGATGGGCTGATTCAATATTCCGACAACGGGTTTTTCGCCGCGCAAGATCGCGGGGGGTCCCCCACCGCCAGCATCAATAATCCATACACTGGAACGAAGCATCGGTACCGGCCGTTGGTTATCTGCCGGTCCGGATGATCGATGAGGAGAGCGAGGACGGGCGGGCATAAGGCACTATCTGCTGTGGCCCTTCATGCCATCATGAAAAAAGGGCTGGCGGCGGCGCCGGGGTGAGACTTAGGAAGGGCGGCCAGGACGGTGGCGGCTAAAGCCGGGGCGAAGGTTGCGCGCAGCCCCTCAGACACAATCCAGAAACATACCAGAAAAACTCCAGAAAACGTTCAAGCGTATGATTGACCGGAGAGGGTCAGTTCATCGGCTGCAGCGCTTGCTCGGGTTTGCGACAAGAAGCGATGCGAAGGTTCTCGATTAGCTTGATGGGTGCGTTGCTCGGCCTTTTTTCGCTCGTCACGGCCGCGGTTCGAGAAACTGACGCAAAGGTGGCGCTCACCCGGGCCGAGCGTTGCAGCTACCTTAGCCGCCAAGTTGACGAAGCCCTCGAAACCCATGCCGCGGCAACGCAGATCACCACGGCGAAGGCACTTCAGAGAAAGGGAAACCGGTTCTGCGCCAACAAGAAACAGGCACAGGGAATCCGGATGCTCGCAAACGCTCTGAAGCTGCTTGGCGTGACACCGATCGACCCCGATGCAGTGACACCCAAAACCGACCTGTATGACAAGGAAACCAAGCCATGAAGAAGTCCCTCCTCTCCGCTCTCGGCCTCTCCGTTGCTCTCGCCTTCTCGATGCCGGTTATCGGCTACGCGGCTGCGACCACGACTGCTGCTCCTGCCGCTGCCACGACCGCTGCGCCGATGAAGGCCGCGCCGAAGAAGGTCGCTGCCAAGAAGCACGTCAAGGCCTGCAAGGTGACCAAGACGCACAAGTGCCCGGTGAAGCACAAGAAGCACACCGCGAAGAAGGCCGCCCCCAAGAAGGCCTACTAAGCTCCGCTGTGTTATGAGAAGGCCGTCCCATCTGCATTCACCTGGGACGGCCTTTTTTTCCACCTGCGAGCCTATCCCTTCGGCTTCGGCGTGATCTCCTCGATCTTCGCCCTGACGTCGTCCTGGACCATTGCCTGCTCCAGCCTCAGCTTCGGCCTTGTCCTTGGTGGTAAGGATGGTGCGCCAATGAGGCTTCTCGAAAACGCTGACGATGTAGGATGTGGCCGGCTTGTCGGTCATCGCCAGAACCGTTGCATTCCATCATTCGATGCTTCACTTTAAATTAGCAGAAGCGCATAAAGCTTCCAGCCGGCTGCGATGTTTCGCGAGCATCCGGTCGGTTAGGCCCGGTGCCCCCGCCCCACCCAACAAAGGTGCCGGGCCGCTCCGTCGAAACCCTCGCTGCCAAAAGGCCCGCCGCTCCATTTTGAGAAGCGACGGTTCCTCGCCCAGCCCACATCTGTGGCTCTCTGCCTACGCTATTCTCATATTAGAGATCGCTCAACTAAGACTGAAGTCCCTAGTCGGCTACCCGGCCCGCAGGGGTTAACACAAAAGCCCGCGCCTCTTGCCGAAAGCGCGGGCCGATCAGGTGGTGCGTATCCCGATCTACGGCAGCAATGGGGTGAGCATCGCCTGCCGCAAGCGAGAAACTTTTAGAAGTCGCCAATGTTCCGTCGGCCCCTGCCTTCGATCGAAAGTCGGCTTCCAGTCGCGGTTGCGCTCCCGTTGCTGGCCCTCGTAATCGGGAATGACGGTGAAGAAGGCGGGCCGGCGGTCGCGGCCGGCGGTCTTGCATGATGCGCAGCCGAATAGCCCACCAGGTCCCAATGCATGGAACCATGGTCAGGCCCGAGCTTGTCGATCAGCGCCTGGATATCGAGCTTGGTCGACTTGCAGCACATCGGGTGCCGGCAATTGACATAGACGGTTTCGCGGGCGGCCAGGGTGTCGGCTAGGGTCTTGGACATGGCGAACTCCATTGAAGGGGTCGCCGCAACGAAGGATTATATTCCTGATCTCGATGGCGCCGGCAAGGGGGAGTTGGGTGTCGGAGACGGTCCGTACCTACGTCAGTGGGTCGCCGGCAGCTTCATGCCCTTTGGCGCCGGCCCTGAATGCTCCTGGACGCGCATCCACAGCCGTTCGCGCATTTCCCGGTTCAGCGTGACAAAGGCCGAGCCGACGTAGCGGCCGGTGTCACGCTCTGCCATCAGGGCTTCCTTCTTATTGATGATGCTGTGTTTTTATTGATGATGCTGTGTTTCGGCTGGCAGTTGTATAGTGGTCTCGGTCATTTCAGTGCGATAAATTCGGGAAGCAAGGTTCGGGTGCCACGGGAGGGTGTGCCATGCGAGAATTGCCATTCGACATCGATGCGGATGCCGTGATTGAAGTGGGCCGATATCTGGATGATCACGCGAAGACCACCGCAGTTTCGATATCTGAAGCGCTCCGTGTAATCAGGCGTCGCGTCAACAAATCGCGCGTCGGCGACAGCGGTTTGGAGGAACTGATTGTAGAAAGCGCCGCAGCCAGAAAGCTTGCCCTCTTGTTGGACAACCACAATTAAGGGGCGCCGGCTTGCATCGTATTCCTAGCTAGAACACAGGCGGGCGCCAGGACGCGCAAAGGCGCTTCGGCAGCGTAGGAGGAGCGGCCGGCGGAAACGCGCGCTGGTGAGGCTCTATGCAGTCGGTCAACTCGCGCACCAGAAGCATGGCGAGTCATCTAAATTAGCGACGGAACCCTTGCCGGATGGTCGCGTTGCCACCGTTAGATGGATTCTGCAAATGGCCGACGAACAGGACAGAACACCCAGCGTGCCTGACAACTCTGTTGTTCGGCGCTTGGTTAGGGAGGCGCATATCACCGAAGAGCAGGCCCCGCGAGCTTGTCGCCTTGTTGGGGTACGATTGGCGTTCGCTTATGCGAGAGGCCCGCTTCCTAACCCGAAAACGCTAGTCCCCGCCTAGTGCGGCTCTGGCAACGTTCCAAACACTGATCGACGAGAAGATGACGTCGCAAGCGGCCGGATATATCTTTCAGCCGACGGAACGTTTGTACCCGCCCGCCGTTATTTCCGTGGTCCCCGCATAGGGATCATAAAGGGCCTTGCCCCCTCTTGGCCCTAGTTTGAGTCCGCTGTCTCCCGGAAGTGTCCAGCCTGCGCAACGTTCGCGCTTTTGGAGCCGTCGACAGCGGACCCGACGCATTTTACGCGCCTTCCGGGAGGTAGGCCCGCCCCGCCTTTGGATATGGGTCTTTCTAACCCGAAGCATGGAGCCGGAGGGTGCCGAAGAAAATAGCGGCTGGACCGTTCGAAGAGAAAGGCGATCGGTACGCACTCAACGTACTCGTCGATGCTCCACCGGTTCTGAGTCGGAGAGCCTCTTGATGTTTCCAGAAAATCCAGTCCGCGGTAAGATGAGACAGAGGGGCATGCACCAACCTCAGAAAGGGAGGTCCGCCATGAAAGTCAAAGACGCAATGCACAAGGGTGTCGACTGGGTCAGCCCCGAAACCGCTGTCACCGAACTGGCGAAATTGATGCGAGCCGAGGATATCGGTTCGATTCCCATCGGAGAGAACGACCGGCTGATCGGAATGGTGACCGACCGCGACATTGTCTGCAAAGGACTGGCGGAGGACGGTTTCGACAGCCGCACCGCGACGGCGCGCGATGTCATGACGACCGGCATTCACTGCTGCCGCGAAGACGACGATCTGGCCAAGGCCATGCGGCACATGGAGGAACTGAAAATCCGTAGGTTGCCGGTGATCAACAAGAGTATGCGGATGGTCGGCATCCTCAGCGTCGGCGACGTTGGCCAGTCGGCGCCGAGGGAACTTGTGTCCGAATACGTCAAGACCGTATCCGCCCATCACCACTGAAGGGCGGCTCGCCCGGCGGATAGTCGATATCCGTCGGGCTTTGCCCATGCTCTCGATCGAAGACCTCAACCGGCAGAAATGTCCGGTCCTCGTGGCCAAGCTCGACCGCCTCGCGCGCGACGTCGCGTTTACTGCCGACTTGATGGCCCAGCGTGTCGTTCATCGTCGCAGAACTCGGGGCCGACGCCGACCCTTAATGCTGCACCTCTACACCGCACTGGCCAGGAAGGAGCGCCGGAAAATTTCCGAACGGATTCGGGCCGAACTGGCAGCCCGGAAGCAGCGTGGCGAAAAGCTGGGTGATCCACGAAATGCCAGCGATGCGGCTGCGACTGGTCGCCTGGCCCAGTTTGAGGCGGCGAGCAGTTCGCCCAAATCGAGTTGCCGCAGAAACCGCCCCGGTTAGACCGGGACGGTTAGGGTATTATGACGAAACTGGTTGCGGGGAGGCGCAACCACCGATAACGACATTCGCTGATGGTGGCCATCTGAATGGAGAATTCGTCTCGAAGCAAAACAGCACGATAATCCTGGTGCACAACCATCCCACTCACGCCTGTTAGATCACGCTCGATCACGATCAACGTGCCCGGCGCTTCTTGAACAACGCGGAAAAGCATGCCATCGCGCTGGAGAGCGACCAGCCTGGTGTCAGCGTCTCGCAGGTCGCGCGCAAGCACGGGATCGTCACGGGCATGCTGTTCCGCTGGCGCGTGCAGTTCGGCGTGGCGCAGAAGAAGCGCGCGAAACTTGCGCCCGTCGCACTGACTGAGGGCACGCCAGCGGCACTTCTGCTGCGTGACCTCGTGCAGCCGCCGGATGGAATGACGGCGATCGATCTGCCTGACGGCCGGGCGTCTTCGCGCCCACCGGCAGCGATCCAGATTCCGTTCGTGAGCATCTCGAAAGCGGAGGAACAGGAAGATGATGATCGTTCCCGCGGGCGTGAAAGTGCATCTGGCACTGGGCTATACCGACATGCGCAAAGGTCTCGACGGGCTCGCCAAGCTGGTGCAGCAAACGCTGAAGCAGGACCCATTCTCGGGCCATCTGTTTGCCTTCCGGGGCAAGAAGGCGTCGATGCTGAAGATCCTGTTCTGGGATGGAAACGGCCTGTGCCTGTTCACAAAACGGCTCGATCAGAGGAGCTTCGCGTGGCCGGTGATGGCCGGCTTCAATGCCTCGATCACGCTGACGCCGGCGCAGCTTGCGATGCTGATCGAGGGCATCGACTGGCGCGCATCCGGGCGTGTTCGGAAGCCTGCCCTGGCCGGCTGAAATCGGCGCTTCGACCGTTACGGAAAGCCCGGAATCCTTGGGTTTTGGATCTGAGCAACGCGCAGCCTTCGGACATTCACGAAGTGCCAGACTTGTAGAGCGGCCGCGCGCGCTCATAGAATTCAACCGGGCCTCAATGACCCGGTTGAAACTTATTGTAGATGATTACGCCGCCATCCAGGACTGCTGCATGGCCGCCGCGATCGTGCCGACCTCGTTCGAATTGCCCAACCTTGGATCATTGGGCTGTATGCCGGATCCGGTAGGTGATGTCGCCGGATCGAAGCCGGCCATGGCGGCAACCAAGGTCGACATATCTGGCGAATGTAGCACCTTGCCGTCGCCGGACTTTATGGTCTCGACGACATTGCCAGGGCCGGCAAACCAGTCGTTGATCGTCACCTTGTCCGTCGTTCCCAGGACCGACACGACGAGGTTGTTGCCTTGCTGGCTGAACCAGAGTTCGTTCCAGTCTATTCCGGCGCCGAAATCGAGTTCGTCATTGTCGTTGGAAGTGCCGGATTCGACGATGGTGGCGGCGCCATGCCCGATCATAAATTGGTACTGGTCGTCGCCTGCGCCGCCGACCATCGTATTGCTGCCGGCGGTTCCCTGGAAACGGGAGACCAGGGTGATATCTCCGACCAGGTTCCTTGCATGTTCTGTGGTCTCATACCAGCTTGTGCCCACCATTTTGGAGCCGTCGTCGTATTGAACCGCCCCTTCCGGATTTGATATAAGCCCGATACGGGTAATGCCAGCTTCCGCAAGCGTCTTAAGTTCGCCGGCTTCGGAAACGCCGTTCTGGTTGGCGTCCTGAAACACCCGAAATTCGTTCCAGCGGGCATCTTGGTTGTCGAACTCATTGTCGTGGTTGCTGTCGAACGCAAGCCTCAAGCCTTCCAGATCAGATACTGTTGTGCTGTCGCCGACCCAAAGGTTGAACTGAAGTTCCTTGGCCTGGGTGATAGCGCCATCCGCGCCGACCGAGCCGTCAGCCGCCAGGTCGATTGCCAAGAACCCGTCGCCAGAGCCTATCCAGGAAGTCTGTTGCGGTATCCCATCGCCCGCCCAATCGAAATGGAGAGCCCAGTCGTCAGCGGTAGAAGCAAGTTGACTCAACTCGATCTGACCATCGCCGTTGAGATCCAACGCCACGGGTCCGTGTCCATGTGAATCCCCGTTCCCTCCCCCACCCCCGCCAGTCGCCGGCGGGTTGAAGATGGTAGGAAATGTCGTGGACAGATCGAGCGTATGCCGGGCCGGCATATGGTATCCCGCTTTAGGCAGGCGTCCTTCCTTCCATCCGTACATCATGAAGTGCCGCTTGGCTGACCCATTCTGCCAGCCTTGAGCCACGTCAGGATTGGCCTGAAGGTAATAGGCCAAGTCAAAATTCTGAAGTGCGTCGTAGGCAAACTCGGCTTCCGCCTGATCCGCATTAAGCGTCTGGGTCAGCGTGCCGCCGGCATTGAACCGTTTGATCCCCATCACATATTGTGTTGGGCCGTCATAGGTCAACTCAGCCCGCGTGCCGTCATCCCATATGTCGACTTCCAGGATTTGCTGGTGAACCGTATTGTAGTTGTTTTGGATGGAAGACCAGCTCTGCGCGTTGGTCACATCGAATGTGTAGGCCGTGCTGGTGCCGCCATCATTTTCATTATTCTGGAAGGTCATGCGACCGGATGTATCGAAATACTGCACGACCCGCGTCCATGGCTGGGCATTGCCCGGATCCAGGGTGATCGCCGTCCGGGTTCCGTTATCATAGAATTCATTTTGGTAGTACAACCGGTCGGCAGTATCAAAATATTGATCGATCCGCGACCAGGCTGCCACACCGGCGGGATCATAGGTATTTGCGCTACCCGAGCCGTCGTCGCTAACCACTTTTTGATAGGTCAGCCGGTTGGCGGCATCGTATTCATAATATCCGCTACGCCAGGAGGCGACATTGGCCGGGTCAAGATATGTCTGCGAGTGCGTGCCATTGTCATAGACAACGGTTTCGGTGGTCTTTTGAGCAGCTGCATTATAAAGCCGGGTAATTGTCGACCAAGACTGCGCGTTCGCCGGGTCGGAAAATATCTCCCTTGAGGTGCTGTCATCCTGGACCGTCTTTTCATAGGTCGGGCGGTTTGCGGCATCGTATTCGTAATAGCCGCTACGCCAGGAGGCGACATTGGCCGGATCAAGATTTGTCTGCGAGCGCGTGCCATTGTCAAAGGCAACGGTTTGGTTGGTCATTTGGCCAGCTGCATTGTAGACTTGGGTAACTGTCGACCAGGTCTGCGCATTCGCCGGATCGTAGAAGACGTTGGTGGCAAGGATGCCATTGGTGTAGTTCGCCTGCGAAGTTGCGCGGTTTGACACATCATAGGTCGTCGCCTGCACCTGCTTGCCCGACGCGGCATCGAAAATGATGTCGATCCGAGTCCCATCGTCCATAAATTGCTTCTCGAGTGTCTTCTTGCCGCCAGAGTAGCTCTGCTCAACACGTGTCCAAGGGTCGGTGTTCTTTGGATCGTAGATGGTTCCGCTGGTCAGTTTTCCGTCCTTGTCGACTGTATAGACGGACCGGACTGCTTCGTCGGCACCGACGAAAGCAGTTTGAACCGCGGTTCCATCAGCTTTGACGAGATCGTCCTCCGTTCGGTGGTTGGAACCGTCCCTCGTAACGCTGTGGACCGATCTCCCGTTTGCGCTAACATCGGTGGTCACCGTCTGGGCGACCGCACCGCTAATATTGGTGTCAGTCGCCACCTTTTGCACCGACCCGTCGATGCGCGTAACGGCGGTTTCCTGATGCTCATAGGTGCCGTTGTTGTCAGCGTCCTTCAGCAGCGTCGTCGTCAGACCGTCGGCACTGACAGTCATGATGCCCTTGCCGATGACGGGTCCGTCCCATTGCTGATGCTCCAGTATCTCGGTGACAACAGAGCCATCGATTTGCTTGTGAGAAACGGCCGTGATTTCGTAGCCGGCCAAGCTCGGAGTGGCCGCGTTTATCGGGTTTGGTCCACCTGCGTTGTAGTCATAATAGGACTTCGTCGTCCGGCCATCAGCGCTCGTCTGAACGATAATTTGCGGGGCGATTGCTTGTTTGTAATAGACACCGCCTGAAGCAAGAAACGCTACATCCGTTCTCCTGTTGTAGAATCCCTCCGTTACGGATCCATCCGCGGCGACAATCGTACTGTGCAGATTGTCGAAGCCGTCACCGCTGGTGTCATAATCCACGCCAGTCCAACTGCTGCGACCGTCGTCACTCGTATAGGTCGTACTCTTGTTGACGAACGTATTGGCAGGCGTGACCAGGTCGATGGTTTTCCTCTCCGCTAGGCCATTTCCAAGACGGGTTCCGGTTGTCCGCCGTGTTCGGTCGACGGTTCCGTTGCCATCGAAATCCCATTCCGACGTGATCAGCAGGCCGTCTGCGCTTGTCGTAAGCTTGGTTGTGCTCGATTTTTGATTTGCCGCGCTGAAATCGGTGATGACAGTCGTCGAGGAGCCGTCGACGGCCTTGGTCGTTAACTCGGTCTGCTCAATGGTACCGTCGCCATTGGCATCCCGGTTGATCGTGATCGTCCGGCCATCGCCGCTCGTCGTCGTGATTTCGCGGTCCAGGAGCACACCCGCGGTCGTGAGCCTGCTGACAGTTTCGACGATTGCACCATCGGCCAGTTTCCTGACGTCGTCGGTCGTGGTCCGGTCAAAGCCGACCACGCCATCGATATCTTCTTGCGTGGTTGCCACTCTGCCATCAACTGTCGTTGTGGTGACGAACTTGGACAATGGCGAACCATCTGCCTTAAGGTTCGTGACAGTGCGCGTCTTCGTGCCATCGGCATTGATCACTGTCACATCGGTCATATCCTGGCTGAACGGATTTGATCCGAAAATATCCCAGTTCGTCGTGACCGACAGACCGTTGGCGCTCGCCGTCGTAACGAAGGTGCTCGCCAGCGTGGAACCCTCGAATTTGCTGAGGGTAGAGACCGTCGAGCCATCGGCGTTCAGAACCGTGACGTCGGTCTCTTTGCGGTCGTAGGTGCCGTCACCGTTCACGTCCCACTCTTTGGTGGTCGAAAACCCGTTGCCTGCAGTCGTTGCCCTGGTTTGGTCGCTGAGAACGAGTGTTCCCGAACCATTCCGTTGATAGGTTTTGATGGTCGCAACGCTGGCGCCATCAAGCCCAATCGCTGTTTCGCTTGTGGCCTTGGCGGTCATCGTCGGCATGTAGTTGACCGAAGTCGATCCATACTGGGTTGTCGTGCTCAACCCGTCCGCGCTGATCGTTGTCGTTTTGCTGATGG
Source organism: Mesorhizobium sp. LjRoot246 (assembly GCF_964254115.1). Taxonomy (NCBI): domain Bacteria; kingdom Pseudomonadati; phylum Pseudomonadota; class Alphaproteobacteria; order Hyphomicrobiales; family Phyllobacteriaceae; genus Mesorhizobium; species Mesorhizobium sp. LjRoot246. The sequence continues at coordinate 570,505 of NZ_CAXUSN020000001.1, forward strand.
TGGACGGCGCTGTCGTGTAGGCGCCAGTCCCTATTGCGTTGGCCGTCGTGTCGGGTCCGGTTGTCGTTGTCGTCACGCTGCCGTCGGCGGCCCTGACGGAGGTGCTCGTCAGATCGACTGCGCCATCGCCGTTCACATCCGTGGTAACCGTCGTCGTCAGTTTGTCGGCGCTCACCGTGGCGACAGTCCGGCTTTCCAACGAACCGTTCGCCTTCTTGTAGTCGACGGTCTGGGTCGTACTGCCATCGGCGTTGAGAACGGTGACGTCGGTCTTGGAGCGGCTGGTGGTCGAACCGACCCCCGCCCAGGTCGCCGACTTGCTCAGGCCATTGGCGCTGGTGACGACTATCGTCCTGTCTTTCACGGCGCCAGCTGCATCGAGATTGGTGATTGTCTCGGTCTTGCTGCCGTCGGCGTTGAGAACGATCACATCGGTCATCGACTGATCGATCGTACCATTTCCGTCGATATCGGCCGCGAGCGTGCTTGACAGGCCATTGGCGCTGACAGTGTGCGTCGCCTTGGATGTCAGGATGTTGTTGGCAAAGGTCCCAATGATCTCCGTCACCGAGCCGTCGGCATTCAGGACGACAGAGCGAGTCTCGTCGATCTTCCCGTTGCCGTTCACATCATTCGTTGTCGTGACTGTGTGCCCATCACGACCCGTCGTCTGCTGGAGACGGGAAATCTGGACATTATTGCCGTTCACGACAGTAACCGTGTCCGTCTTCGAACCATCCGCGGCGAGCGCGGTCACGGCGGTGAGAGTTCGATCGATAGTGCCGTTGCCATCAAGATCGGCCTGGATCGTCGACGTCAGGCCATTGGCGGTGGTTGTCGAGATGGCCTTGCCGATCAGCGCGCCGGTGCCGGCAAACGCCGAAACGGTTCTGGTCGTCGATCCATCCGCATTGAGAACAGTGACGTCGCTGGACTTGCTTTCGACAACGCCGTTCCCGTCCGCATCGATCTGGGTGTCGATGCTGAGCCCATTCGCCGACACCGTAGCGATCATTTGCGACAGCAGCGTGCCGTTGGTCGATGTCTGCGAGGTCGTCGTTGTGCGGGTGCCAGAGACGGCGATGACCGTAGCTGCCTGTGTGATCGCATCATAGACCCCGTCGCCATTGAGGTCCTGCTTGTCGGTCATGATCAGGCCGTCGGCGGAGATCGTTCTCTCCGACTTGGCATGCTGCACGCCGTTCCGATCCGTATCCGATATGGTGGTGACGTAACTGCCGCCCGCATTCACCGTATCAATCTGCAGCCGGTCGATCTTGGTGTCGCCGTTCGAGTCGATCCGGGTCGTTGTCGTCTTGCCGTCGCCACTGGTATTGACCTCGGTTTTGCTAAGCAAGCCGCCGCCGCGGGTCATCGTCGACGTGTTGACTATTGTGCCGCCGTCGGCACCAAGCGCAATGGCCGTCGTCGTCAAGCGGTCGGTCATGCCGTCGCCATCGATGTCGTCACTCACCGTCTTGAGCAGCCCGTCAGCGCTGGCCGTGGTCGTTGTGGTGCCAATCAATGTGCCGTTGGCGCTTTTGGTCGTCAGCGTGCGCATGTGCTCGGTGAATGCAGACGCATCCGTGACCACGACGTCATAGACGCCATCTCCATTCAGGTCGGTCTTGGTGGTTCGTGACGCACCGCTGGGCGAAGTCTGCTCGAGGACTTTGCCGACGAGCGTGCCGTTCGGATTGAATATGCTGGTGGTCGATGTGGTAACCCCAGTTGCATCCATAACGATGGTCTTGACCGAATCCGGATGGCCGTCGCCGTCAGAATCGGTCGCAATCGAAATCGTCTCGTGGTCGGCGCTGGTGTCGATCTTTGAGGACGACAGCAGCGAGCCATCACGGCTTTTCACCTGCAGGGTCTCACTTGAGCTGCCGCCGGAACCGAGAAGTTTCACATCGGACGAAACAGTGTCGACAAGCCCGTCGCCATCGAGATCGCTCGATGTCGTCACCGTCTGGCCGTTGGCGCTTGTAACAGTGGTGAGCTTGCCAATCAGCGCGCCAGTGCCGGTCAGTTCCGAAACCGTCCGGGTCTTCGAACCGTCCGCATTGAGCACGGTGATGTCGCTGGATTTGCCGTCGATCACGCCGTTGCCGTCGGCATCGGTCTGTGTATCGATACTCAAGCCATTCGCCGATACCGCGGAGATGGTCCTGGCCAGTAACGTGCCATTGCTCGATGTTTGCGAGATCGTGGTCGTGCGTATGCCATTCGAACCGATGACGGTCACCGCCTGGGTCACGGCGTCGTAGACGCCGTCGCCATTCACGTCCTGCTTGTCGGTTTGGGTCAGGCCATCGCCCGATATCGTGGTTTCTCGCTTGGCGTGCTGCGCACCGCTGCTGTCAGTCTCGGACGCGGTGGTGACCTGGCTGCCATCGGCATTGACGACGTCGATCTGTGTCCGGTCGATCTTGGTGTCGCCGTTTGCGTCGATCTTCGTGGTGGTCGTCTTGCGGTCGGCGCTGGTCTTGACTTCGGATTTGGCAAGCAGCGCGCCATTGGCGCTGGTCTTAGTGGTTGTAACTGTCCGGCTGCCGTCCCCGCCAAGCGCGGTCGTCGTCACTGTCGTGCGATCCACGATTTCGTCGACGTCGAGATACTCGCGCACAGTCTGGGTCAAGCTGTCGGCACTGGTCGTCGTGACCGAATTCGAGACCGGCGCGGCGGTGGCGTCAAAAACCGACACTGTGCGAGTACGGTTGCCGGTAGCATCGAAGGTTGTCAGGTCATAGTTGCTCGCCTCGCTGACTTGTTCATCGCCATCCAGGTCGACATAGCTGCTCAGCGACAGGCCATCGGCCGAGGTTACGTCGACGCGATTGCTCCTGAGCGATCCGTTGGCATTGAATGTCTTTAAGGTCGATCTCGTGGCGCCGTCCTCGTCGATCACAATGGTCTTAAGTGAATCGACGTGCCCGTCGCCATCGGCGTCGGTGGAGATCGAGATCGTCTTGCGGTCGGCGCTGGTGCTGGTGACGGAACTGGACAGCAATGTGCCGTCGGCGCTTTTGACTTGCTGCGTCTCCACCAGGCTGCCACCCGCGCCAACCACCGTTACGTCGGACGAGGCGAGATCATACAATCCATCGCCATTGAGATCCGTTGAGACCGTCTTGGCCAGACCGTCGCTGCTGGTGGTGGCGACGGTTTTCCCGATGAGCACATTGGTCGAACTGTAGGTGGAGACCGTGGTGACCACAGCACCACCGGCGCCACCGGTGATGGTGGTGACATCGCCGGTTTCGTAGGTGCCATTGCCGTCAAGATCGTGCGAGACGGTGCGCGCGCGGCCATCGGCACTGGTGACGGTCTGCTCCTTGTCGATCAAGGCGCCGACGCTGCTGGTTTCAGTGACCGTCTTGGTGCGCGTGCCGTCGCCGGCGACAACCGTGGTTTCGGTGCTGACGAGATCGTAGACGCCGCGGCCGGTCGAATCGCTCTGCACCGTTTTCGTCAGGCCATCGGCCGATGCCGTGGTCGTTACCTTGCGGAGCAGAGTGCCGTTGACGCTGCTTTCCGAAATCGTGGTCGCGGTCGACCCGTCGAGATTTCTCATGAACACTTGTGTTTGATCGACGGCGCCATCGCCGTCCTGGTCAAGCGTAGTGGTGACTGTCCTAAGATCACCACTCGTTGTGACGACCGTCTTGTCGATCAAAGAACCATCGGCTGCAAAATTTGCGATTGTGCGCGAATGTTGCTGTCCAGTTCGTGTCGGCGCCAGATCTTCAGCAGAATACCATTGGCCTCCTTCACCTTCGTCAGCAAACCAAAGACCGTTGATTCCGACCAAAGTGTCCACACCGGCCGCACTTGCGACCCTTATCGAGCCGTCAGCGTTCCTTGTGAACGTGTAGTCCGCGGACGAACCGTCATAGTCGGCTTGGTTGTAGGTACCGCCGCCGCCGATCAGAAAATCATCGCCGTCCTTACCATACAATGTGTCATTGCCATCGCCGCCACGAATGACATCATTCCCTGCCGTTCCCACCAGATGATCCGCACCGTCGGTCCCCACAATGTCGCTGGCGGCGATCGGCGGCGTGTAGGCTGCTGGCGGCGGGGAAGGCAGAGTTGGTGCCAGAGCTTCCGCCGAGTACCATTGGCCTCCTTCCCCTTCGTCAGCAAACCAAAGACCACCGATTCCGACCAAAGTGTCCACACCGGCCGCACCTGCGACCGTTATCGAGCCGTCAGCGTTCCTTGTGAACGTGTAATCCGCGGACGAACCGTCATAATCGGCTTGGTTGTAGGTACCGCCCCCGCCGATCAGAAAATCATCGCCGTCCTTGCCATACAAGGTGTCATTGCCGTCCCCGCCACGAATGACATCATTGCCTGCCGTCCCCACCAGATGATCCGCACCGTCGGTTCCGACAATGTCGGCGGCGGAGATCGGTGGAGTATAGGATATCGGCGGAGGTGCGGGCTGATATGCAACGGTGTCAATCTGCGTACGGTCGTAAGTGCCGTTTCCGTCATCGTCGAACTGAGTCGTCGTTGAAAGTCTGTCGGCGCTGAGCGTAATTCGATTCTGGAACGCCAGCGTGCCATCCTTGTCGTAGCCGCCAAGCGTGGTGGTCTTCGAGCCATCGCCATTGGTTACGGTGGCGGTCTTGATGATATAGCCGTCTGCATCTGACACCAGCACGGCATCGCCGACTGCACCGGTGGTTCCGTCGGTTCGGGTGAACTGCGACGTGCCGGTGATGGCCGAGCCATCCGCAAAGTTCTGGCCGCTGCCGGTCGCCGTCAGCCCGATCGAGGCGATACCCAGCGAGGCCAGTGACACCAGCTGACCATCGACCATCACCTTGAATTCGGACCAGCGGGCATCGCCGGCATCGAGCAGACCGTTGTGATTTGTGTCGAAGACGCTTTTCAACGCGTCGAGATCGCTAGTCGCCGTCTGATCCCACTCGGTGAAGACGAATTCACTGGAGCGGCTGATCTTGCCGTCGCCATCGGCATCCAGCACCAGCACGCCGTTGCCAGCGCCCGCCCAGGCCGTGCGATGCTGATAGCCGTCGCCGTCGAGGTCTAGAAATTGCGAAGATGAAAACAGCGGATTGATCGAAAGGCCGTTGCCGGAAAGGTCGAGAAGGATAGGAACACCAGCGGTGCCGTGATCGCCCACTTGGCCATTGCCGCCGCCGGTGCCAGCGCCAGTTCCGCCTGCCCCGGGAGAACTCTGGTGAGACTCTCCTGTACTACCGCCACGCCCCCCAGGACCATCAAGCGAGTGATCGACCTCGTGCTCAATATCGTGAGTAATGTGCGTCCCAGGCATACTTTGGTGAGAGACTCCCGTACTGGTTCCGGGATGGCCGCTAGTGCTCCCCGGCATACTTTGATGAGAGACCCCCGTGCTGGTACCGGGGGCGTGGCTGCTGTTGTTCCCCGGCGCGCTCTGGTGAGAGGCCCCCGTGCTGGTACCGGGGGCGTGGCTGCTGTTGTTCCCTGGCGCGCTCTGGTGAGAGGCCCCTGGACTGGCTCCAGGGCTTCCGTTGCCTGGACTCCCGGTATGCGCGCCACCGACGCTGCCACCAGGGCTTGCACTTCCACCAGCGTTGTTGTTTCCGCCAGCCTCACTCCCACCTCGCTGACTCCCCTGCCCACCTCCGGGATTCGACGACCGATCTGGTGCCCGCGGATCGGCTGCAGAATTGCTAGTGCTAGGCGCATTCGGCAAAGCTCTGGTGGCAGCAAGCACATCAAGCGCGTTGGTTTCGTTTCCAGGACCTGGAGGGGGCTCCATCGACACCCGTGCCGAAGAAGAATTTTTAGAATATGAGGGATAACTAGGATCAGCTACGCCACCGTTTTCCAGCGCTGAATCGAACACTGCACCAAGGATGCCTAGACCGGCTCCGATGCCAATGGCTGTTCCGAATCCCGCTATTCCTGCTGCTAACGCGGCAGAGCCGAGGGCTGCCTCTGCCGCAACGCCTAATTCAACCGCCGCCGCTTCGGCAACAGATTCGAAGGTAGCTTCTGTTGCCATGACAGCTAACCTAGCAGCTAGCGCTTCCTTGGCGGCTCCGATGGTCCCACCTATCAAACCGCCCTTCAGGCCACCTTTACTGTAACCAGCACTGAAGCCTGTTGCCGCACCAAACAAACCAGAAACACTTACTCCCAAGACGCCTGTAATTTTTCCAACGGTCTTGAACGTACCTATCGCTTCCTTGACGTCTTTGATCGTTGAAGCAGCAATACCTACAGCTACGTCGTCAGCTGCGAATGCAAAGGCGAACATTTTGCTAGCCAATGACTCTCGATTCTCTTCGGTCATGATTTTTCTCCGCCCTCTCTATTTTTCCATGCATGCTTGATGCATATGGATACCAAGATAGATGAAAACCCAAGCAACCAAAATCCAGAAACCATTATTGAGCACTTCTTCATTGTATAAACATAGACACTGTCTTGCGCTGAAGGGACGAACAACGACGAAAACCCGAACGGTGGGAGCAATAAGATGAAGAAGAAAAAGACAGACCCAAGGAATGAAAAAAAGGCTATTTTCAATATATTTGAATATAGATGTAGACCACCATCCTCGGATTCACGACGAAAGAACGCCCCCCGATCCGCGACATCTCGGTAGAATCTCCACGCCACCCAGGTAGCCCAGAGAACAAAAGTTGCACTGCAACCGATTGTATAAATGGCCTGATTTTCTCGATTTAATTGCTCGCCCGGACCTTGCCCATTCACGCTCCAAGGCCAAATGGCGGATAATATTGCGTATTGTCGTTGCGAGAACCAACCCTCATGAATGTAAACCAGAACAATAAGAGACAATATGGCGGTGGATAACACCATTAACACTGTCGAGGTAAGAAATATACGCATTCGGTATGACATCAAATATAGTTGCTTTTCCCTCTCTTCGTCCTCTGGAGCGTAAGTTAAATTGATGAAACTCATCAATCTCCTATACTCTCCTATAGGAACAGCACTGGTGTCTGCCTTCAGCAATTCTTTTAATGTCAGCATGCCAATCGCTTCCGATCTTGAGCAATTTCACCGCTCATGGAACGCCTCGTCCGTCATCTCCATCAGCGGATCGAGCAGGTACTCCAGCACCCTACGATTGCCGGTCTTCACCTCCGCTGTCACCGACATGCCCGGCGTCAGCACGACATCCCTGCCCTCGACGCGGATCGACGTCTGGTTCAGCGCAATGCGCACCGGGAACACCAGGGGTCCGGCACTGTCGCGCGCTGTCTCTTCCTTGGCCGCTGATGGCTGTTGCGGGGCACCGGCGGGGATGGCGTCGTTGGAGACGGTCAGCACCTTGCCATCGAGCGTGCCGTAGCGGGTGAAGGGAAAGGCTTCGAGTTTTACGCGCACCTCCTGCCCTTCATGGACAAAGCCCTTGTCGCGGTTGAGCAGCATGGCCTCGATCTCGAGCTTCGTGCCGTCAGGCACCACCACCATCAGCTTCTGGCCGGTCTGCACGACCTCGCCCAGCGTGTTGACTTCGAGCTGCTGGACACGGCCGGCGACGGGAGATTTCAGCAAGCTGGCGCGCTCGAACAGCTCGGCCTTGGCGAGATCCTGTTGCAGCACGCCGATCGAACGATCGATCTCGATCAGTTCGGTGGCGATCTTGTCGAGATAGGCGTCACGGCGGGCGCGCTTTTGCGCGGCAAGCGTCTTCACCGTGGCTTCGAGCTCGGCGATGTGGCCCTCGTCGGACACCGTCGCCATCAACTGATCCTGCTCGCCCTGGCGCGCCTCGATGGTGCTGGTCTTGATGCCGACCTGGCGCTTTTCCAGTTGAACGTAAACATCCAGTCTGTCGCCGGCGAGTTGGACCAGCTTGCGGCGTTCGACCAGCGTCTTGCCGGCGCGCTCGATCTCGATGCGCTTCTGCGCGATCTCGGCTTCGAGGCTGTCCTGCTCGGACTGATAGGCGGCGAGCGACTGACGCATCTGCAGGCGCTGCAACTCGACCAGTGGCGGCGGGGCGTTTGCCGGCGCAGTGAGGTCGACTTCGGCGGATGGCGTACGACCAGCCACGGCATCGATCAGCGCTTGCAGACGTGCCTTCGAGACTTCGGCGGCGGCAAGGTTGCCGGCATTTTTCTGTCGCTCGGCCGCGTATTCGGCAGGCTCTAATTCGATAAGCATATCGCCCGCCGCGACATGGTCGCCCGCTTTGACATGCAGCGCCTTGACCGTGCCGATGATCAGCGGCTCGATGACCTGCACCTTGCCGATCGGGATCAGCTTGCCCTGGATGGTGGCGTAGGTGTCGATACGGCCGAACCATGACCAGGCCAATGCGCCGACGGCAAACAGCATGATTTGCGCCGAGAAGATACGGGCAGCCGGCGAGGCCGGCGTTTCCAGGATCTCGATCGCGGCGGCCTGGAAGGCGCGCTCGTCGCGGTTGAGTTTCGGGCGCTTGGCTTCGCTCTCGCGCGCCACGCCTTCTTTCATCGCTTGCCAATAGCGCCCCATCGCCTACTCCGCCGCCTGGGGTTGGGTAGAGGGGCGCTGCTCGGCCTGCAGCCGGTGGAGCTGAGCGTAACGGCCGTTGAGTTTCAACAGCTCCTCATGCGTGCCCTGCTCGGTGATGCGGCCGGCCTCGATGGTCATGATGCGGGTGGCGTCGCGCAGGGCAGCCAACCGGTGCGCGATGATGAACACGGTGCGGCCCTTGGCCATCAGCCGCATGTTCTGCTGGATGATGTATTCCGACTCGTAGTCGAGCGCGCTGGTCGCTTCGTCGAACAGCAGGATGCGCGGGTTGGTGACCAGCGCACGGGCAATGGCGATGCGCTGGCGCTGGCCGCCGGAGAGGTTGGAGCCGCGCTCCTCCAGCACCGTGTCGTAACCCGACTTGAGCTGCAGGATGAAGTCGTGCGCGCCCGACAGCTTTGCCGCCTCGATCACCCGCTCCAGCGGCAGCGCCGGGTCGGCCAGCGCGATGTTCTCACGCACGGTGCGCCGGAACAGAATGTTCTCCTGCAGCACGACGCCAATCTGCCGACGCAGGCTGCGCGGATCGATCAACGCCAGGTCGACGCCGTCGACCAGCACGCGGCCGCGCTCGGGCACATGCAGGCGCTGCAGCAGCTTGGCGACGGTGCTCTTGCCGGAACCGGATGGCCCGACAATGCCGATGATCTCGCCGGGTTCGGTCTGGAATGAGACGTCGCTCAGAATCTCGCGCTCGCCCGGCCTGTAGCGGAAGGTGACATGATCGAAGGCGGCATGGCCCGATATCTTGCGCAGCGAGCCCTGCCCGCCACCACCTGATATCTCGACCGGTGCATTGAGGATGTCGCCCAGTCGGTCGACGGAGATGCGCACCTGTTGAAGATCCTGCCACAGCTGCGCCAGTCGCAGCACCGGACCAGAGACGCGGCCGGCCATGATGTTGAAGGCGACCAGCTGGCCGACGGTCATGTCGCCAGACACCACGGCGCGCGCGCCGAACCACATGGTGGCGACGATCACCGCCTTGGAGATGAGCTGGGCGGTGTTGGAGGCGAAATTGGCAAGCCTGGCGGTGCGGAAGCCGGCGCCGACATAGCCGGCAAGCTGGTCCTCCCAGCGCCGCTGCATCTGCGGCTCCACCGCCATCGCCTTCAACGTTTCGACGCCGACGATGGATTCGACCAGGAACGTCTGGTTCTCGGCGCCGCGGTTGAACTTTTCCTCGATGCGGCGGCGGAACTCCGGCGTCACCGCCATCGACAGGATGACATACGCCGGGATGGAGCAGATGACGATCACGGTCAGCCACGGGCTGTAGAGATACATGACGGCGAGGAAGACGAAGAGGAACAGCACATCAAGCAGCACGGTGAGCGCCGAACCGGTAAGGAAGGCGCGGATGTTTTCCAGCTCATGCACGCGCGCCACGGTCTGGCCGGTCTGCCTGGCCTCGAAATACGCGATCGGCAGGCCGAGAAGATGATGGAACAGTTTTGCGCCCAGCGCCACGTCGATGCGGCTGGTGGTGTGGATAGTGGTGTAGGTGCGCAGGCCAGTGAGCAGCACCTCGAACATCGAGACGGCGGACAGGCCGATCACCAGCACTTCCAGCGTGGTCAGGCCGTTGTGGACCAGCACCTTGTCGATGACGAGCTGGAAGAAGATCGGCGAGATCAGCCCGAGCAACTGCACGAAGAACGAAGCGAGCAGCACTTCGGCGAAGATCCAGCGGTAGCGGATGATTTCGGGGATGAACCAGGAGAAATCGAAACGCCGCGAAAAGCCCTGCGCAAAGGCGCGGCTGGTGACGAGCACGACAAAGCCGCTCCACAGAGCGTCGAAGTCGGCGCGCGAAAGCTCCTGGGGTGCGCCCGTCTGCGGGTCCTGCAGCAGGACTTTGCCCGCCGATAGTGCCGCCAGCAGCGCAAAGCTGCCGTCGGCCTTTTCGATGATCGCCGGCAGTGGCAAGCGATCGAGCCGCTTCGGTGACGGCTTGACGATCTTGGCTTTCAGCTTCAGCCGTTTCGCTGCCCGTACGATGTCCACACGATCGGCAAGGCGCTCGCCAAGACCGAGGTCGTGACGAATGGCGTCTGGGTCGGCTGGCTGGCGCAAATACTGCGTCATCAGCGTCAAGCAGATGACACCACTGTCCAGGCGCACGACAATAGGTATGGCTATTCCCACTTGCCCCCCGGCAGTGACGAAGGATTTGCTTCTCCCTCTTCTTTGGAACCCTAGACCAACTAATACGGACAAGGAAAGTACAAAGGTCGACGTTTTCGAAAAATGTTTAGAAGCAGCATGTATATTATCAGTAGATAATATACATGCTGCTTCTTGATAGAAATTGGCACCGCTCGCTCAACCGCATGTGTCATCAGAAACGTGAGCGGACCGTGGTCGCGCTGGGTGTAGCGGAGGGATGCCGTCTTAGCCTGAGTCAATCCGCGCCTTCGGGAGGCAGTCCTGCGGAGTCCGATGGAGGACTCAAGTGGCTAGCGGTATTTATCTCGGCATTGCCCCAAAATTAGGGTATAAGACAGAAGTGTGAAGCAAGCTTAGATCCCTATCCCAGGAGCGTCCCTGAGTCTGGTCCCCTTGATGCCGTGACCTTACACAGTCTGCGCCATAGCTTCGCGGGCGTTGCGGAGCAGCTCGGGGCAACGATTCCAACAATTGCAGCGATGCTAGGACATCGGCTCAGCGGGGTGACCGGAGGTTATATCCTGAAACGCGTGGATGGCTCGTTAATCGATATGGCGAACCAAGTGGGCGACCATATCGCGGCACTGATGCGTGGCGAGGCACCATCCGCACAAGTGATACCGTTTCGCCCCAGAGGCAGGAGTGCGAGCTCGACGGCGGAAACGAGCATGCCAACAGGGGTGGCTACTAGATCCTGCGGGGACGCCAGTTCTCCATTAAATGACGCCAGATTGCGTCATAATGCGAGGCGCAAGAAGACATAGCTGCCTTTCTGGCAAGTTAGAAGGTCCGCTCGCATGTACAGCGAAGTTGCCTATAGGGCGTATTCTGGTCTGGAGGGGATCCGTCCAACTGCTCAAGGCTGTCGGAGAGCAATTCGTCGCCCGCCCAATCGAGCGACGTCTGCCAAAAACGCGCCATCATCCGTCACCGTCCCATGATGGACGGGGCAGATTTGTAAATAAGATCAAAGAGTTGTGGGAGGCCGTGTGCAAAAATCGCACACGAACGTTCTGCTTCTCTTCTTTTTTCGTTCCCACGACGGAGCCGCCGACGGTCCCATTCGAACGCTTTTTCGCCGACGATATTGACCGCTCCTTAGGGGACGTTCGCTGCAATATCCGTGGACCTTGTTGTCCGACTCGCCGTCTAGTTCGCCTGGGGTTCCTGGAAGCTTTTCGAACTTTCTGGGTCGCGCCGCAGCCCGAATTGCGGGTGCTTATGGACAAATTGGGACACTAGATTCGGTTTAAGGATAATTTGGAGGCATCGGATGTAGACGGCCGCTTTGCGCCCAATGTCGGCCGTTGAAGGTGTCCTTGACACGAGCCAAAAGCAGACGCCGTTGACGACAGGCCGCAAGTCCAGGGTCGTCATAGAGCAGTCTCATGGCCGGTCGGCAGGATCCGGAGCAGGTAGCCGACAATGCAAGGGCTACATCACAGCTTGGATTGCTGTTTGTTGCCCTGAAGCAACAGCACAGAAAAAGGCTGTCGTTCCTCAGCATCCCAAGAGCGGCGAGGCATTGTCTGGAGGTGCGATCAACGTATCGTGCCTCGACGTAGCTATGCTGCATTCTCAAAGACTTATTATTGATTCCTAATCAAGGAAAATATAATGGAGAGAGGCGACGGCGAAGTTGCGGGCAATCCCGGCCAGCTGACCGGTGAGTCACCAGCAGATGGCACCCCCGATCTCGGCTATCCGATGTCGACCGGCCTGGTGGCGAGGTTGAGGTCGCTCGACATTGGGCTGGCGGTGACCTCCTATCAATCGGGCCTGCTCTAGATGCTCGGCCGCAACCCCGAGTCAGGCGGTCTCAATGTCCACACGACGCCGATCCTGCGGCCGATGGGTCTCGCGACCGCGCCTGACGCATTGGGCCGGCGCGACGACACCCGCGATCTGGACGCCCCGACCGCGCCGTCGGCCGCGGGGCTGGTCCTGCGCACCCGCTTGTTCGAGCGGCTGGAGCAGGCGCCGGCCCGGGCCTCGCTGTGGGTCTCGGCCGCGCCCGGCACCGGCAAGACCGCCCTGGCCGCCACCTGGGCCGAGTCGCGCTGGCATCCGGTCGAGGGCGCCGCAGTGCTGTGGTACGCCGTCGACGAGGCAGACGCCGACCCGCTGCGTCTTTTCGCCACGCTGGGCGGCTTCCTCGATCTGCCGCACGGCTTCGGCACCGACATCCCGCCCGACCCGACGCCCCGGGCCGTCGCCGAGATCATCGAGGTGGCGCGGCGCTGGCTCGCCGCGGGACCGGCGGACCGGAAGGCCGGCCCCCGACTGATCGTGTTCGACGACGTGCACCGGGCACCGCCCGAGTCGGTGATGGTCGCGCTTCTGCCCATCCTCGCCGCGGCGCTGCGGCCGGAGGACCGCGTCCTCTGCCTGTCGCGCCTCGACCCGCCCGACCCCGTGTCCGGGCCGCCGCCGATGCTGCTGACCGATCTGCGCGTCGCCGCCGACGAGTACCCGGACTTCGTACGCGACCTGCCAGGCGGCGGCCAAGCCCTGGCGCGGGACCTGTTCCTGGCTTGCCTGCGGCGGGCCGGCGGCTGGATGCCCGGCATCCTGGCAGCGCTGACTCCCGCCCTGCTGCAGGCCGGCACGCGGGGTCAAGACGAGGCGGCGGACCGGCGCGTGCTGCTGGCCACGGCCTTCCTGCAGCAGGGCGGCCCCGCCGAATGGGCCGAGCTGGGCGGCACCGAGGCGCCGGCGGTGCTGGACCGCCTCGCCGAGGCCGGCGGGCTGGTCTCGCGCCTGCCCGGCGGGACCTTGCGCAAGCAGGACGCCTTCCAGGCGGTGCTGGAGCAGGCTGCCGCCGAGGAACTGCCGCCGCCCGTCCTGGACCGGGCCCGGATGCTCGCGGCCCGGCATCTCGGCCGGAGCGGCGAGACGCTGGCGGCCGCCCGCCTGCTGCTCGCCGCTGGCGCCGGGGACGAGGCGCTGCGGCTGGTGCTGGACCAGGCGCAGGTGCTGTCGCGGACCGGCCGCAACCGCGAGTTGCGCGACGCCATCGAGCTGTTCCCGGCCGAGGTCGCGGCCCAGCCGGAGCCGCGGATCTGGCTGGCCTACGCCCGACTGCCCTACGAGCCGCGGGAGGCCCAGCGGATCCTGGCCGAGATCCGCCGGTCGCTGGAGCCGGAGACGGCGCCGTTGGAATACGCCTTGGCGCTGAACGGCGAGGCTCGGGCGGTGCTATGGGACTTCTTCGACTTCCGCGAGCTGCCGCGGCTGATCGAAGAGATCGACGCTGCCCTGCCGCGGCTGGAGGCGCTGCCGCCCGCGACCCTCCAGACCCTGGTTGCCACCCGCTGCATATCGATCCTGATCGGCTGGCCGGACCATTCCGGGGCGGCGGAGGCGCGGCGCTGGATCGAGACGGCGCTGCCCTTCCTGCCGCCGACGATCCAGCTGCTGCTGGGCAGCGTGTTGGCCAACCACCTGATCTGGTGGCGCGGCGACCTGGCCGCCGCTCGCCCCTTCCTGGGCCAGCTGGAGGGGCTGGCACGGCAGCGCGGCATGGCGCCCATGTCGGTCATGACCTGGTACTACGCCGCTTTGTCCCAGGCCCATCTCGACGCCGACGACGCGGCGGTGCGCCGGCTGACCGACGAGGTGGTGGCCTTCGCCGGCGACCGCGGCGTCTCGCACCGCCTGACCAACGCCTTCTGGATCGTGGTCCATGCGGTGGCGGCCGCGGGCGAAGGCGCCGCGGCCGAAGCCATGCTACAGCGCTATGCCACCTGCGCCCGGCAGCGTTGGCGCCGCACCGATTTCATCGGGCTGCACCATCTGCGCGCCGTCGTGGCGCTGAGCGCCGGCGACATGGCGACCGCGATCGCCGAGGGCGGGCAGGCCCTGGACTATGCCTGGCGCTATGGCGGGCCGCACCAGGTCGCGGTGCAGAGCCTGGTGCTGGCGACCGCCCACGCCATAGCCGGGGACGAGGCGGCGCGGCCGCATGTCGAGACGCTGCGCCAGGTCGCGGCGCGCACCGGCAACGCCACCTTCCTGCTGCATGCCGACCTGGCCGAGGCGTTTCTGGCCGCGGCCGGGGGCGGCGATGTCGCCGGCCCCTGGAACCGCGTCGCCGAGGCGGCCGGCCGCCTGGGGTTCCGCCGGATCGCCGGAATGAATCGCCCGGCCCTGGCCCGGCTGGCCAACCAGGCCTTGGCCGCCGGCGCCGAGGCCGAGCCGACGCGGCGGGTGATCGCGCTATGGGACCTGCCGCCGCCGGAGGGCGGCGCGCATGAGCTGTGGCCCTTCCCGGTCGAGATCCGTGCCCTCGGCGGCTTCACGGTGCAAGCCGACGGCGCCCGCGTCGCCATGAGCACTGGCAAGGCGCAGCGCAAGCCAATGGAACTGCTGTGGTGCCTCGTCGCCGGGCCGGCCGAGGGCTGGGTGCAGGAGGAGCTGGCCGACCAGCTATGGCCGGAGCTGGACGGCGACCGCGCCATCCCGGCGCTGCGCACCACGATCTACCGGTTGCGCAAGCTGATCGGGACCCGCTCGATCCGGCACGAGGACGACCATATCGGCCTCGCGCCCGACCAAGTGCGGACGGATGTGGCGCGGCTGCGCGCCGCGCTGTCGGCGCTGCAGGACCCGGAGCCGGCCGGCCGGCTGGCCGCCTTCGACCTGGCGCTCGGCTTGGTCCGCGGCCCGCTGCTGCCCGGCATCCGATTGGCGCCGGTGGCCGAGGCGCGCGACCGGCTGCACGCGCAGCTGGCGGCGGCGGGGACCGAGCTGCTGCTGGCGCAGGATCCCGCCGAGCCGACCACGGCGCTGCGCGCCGGCCGGCTGTGCGCCGCGGTGCCCGGCCTGCGCCTGCCGCGGCCGCTGGCCGGGCTGGTGCAGGAATGACGACGGTCGCCGCCTCAGATCCCGTCGACGCCGGGCCGCCCCGGCTGCTGCTGGTCCTGACCGGCCTCTACCTCGCCCAGGCGATCCCCGTCTCGCTGTTCCTGACCGCCATGCCGCCGATCCTGCGGCAGGAAGGGGTGACCCGCACCGCGCTGGGGTATCTCGGCCTGCTGGCGCTCCCCGGCGTGCTGAAATTCCTGTGGGCACCGCTGGTCGACCGGATGCGCCCGGTCGCCCGGGCGCACCGGGCCGGCTGGATCGTGCTGACCCAGATCGGCGTGGTGCTGGCGGTGCTGGCGCTGCTGCTGATCCGGCCCGGCGACATCGCCGGCTTCATCCCGATCGCCTTCGCCATCGCCATGCTGGTCTCGACCCAGGACATCGCCACCGATGGCTATGCCACCCTGGCGCTGGCGCCGGGGCGACGGGCCGCGGGCAATGCGGTGCAGAGCGGCGCCGCGGCCGCCGGCGCGGTGCTCGGGGGCAGCGTCGGCCTCCTCCTGTACCACCAGTTCGGCTGGTCGGCGATGGTGCTGGGCATCGCCGGCCTGTGCCTGCTACCGCTGGCGGCGGTGCCGGCGATGCGGGAGGCGCCGCATGGCGGCGGCACGGCCGGTCCGACGCTGCAACCGAGGGTCTCGGCCTTCCTGCAGCGGCCGGAGGCGCGGCGTATGCTGTGGATTGCCCTGCTGTTCCGGGCCAGCGAGGGGCTGATGAAGCCGATGGAGGCGCCGTATCTGGTCGATGCCGGGGTCGGACTCGACACCATCGCCACCCTGACCGGCGTCTCGGCCGCCGTCGCCGGCTTGGCCGGGACGGTGCTGCTGGCCTGGCTGCTGCAGCGCCGCGGGCCGGCGGTCGCACTGGGCCTGGTCGGCACGCTCAGGGTGCTGGCCTGCCTGGTCTTCACCCTGCATGCCGCCCATCTGCTGCCCGGACTGTCGCTGCTGTTCGGGGCCGCGGCGCTGCAGACGCTGATCCGCACCACCGAGCTGGTGGTGCTGTTCAGCCTGTTCATGGACGTGGCCTCGCCCACCCAGCCGGGCACCGATTTCACCATCCTGGCCTGCGCCCAGTATGCGGCCTTTCTGTTCGGGTCGGCGCTGTCGGGAACGCTGGCCGACAGCTTCGGCTACGCCTGGCTGTTCGGCCTGGGCACGGCCCTGTCCGTGGTGGTGCTGGCCGGATCGATGGTCCTGCTGTCCAGCCGCCGCCCCTAGTCCCGGGACAGCGCCACGACCGGCTTAAGCCGCGAGGCGTTGTCGGCCAACCTATGCCTGCATTTCCGGCTGTTCTACGATAGGCCAGCCGCCCGGCCGACCGGGCGGCGTCAAATAATCAGAAAATTTTCTCGTTCCGGTAATCTGTGATGCATCCGTGACGGGTTTGCAGGTGCTGTCGCCCTATCGTGCCGTCAGATTTCAAACCTTCGGAGACGGCCACGTGCAGGGATTTCCTTCTGCAGGCAGTGGCGGAAATCGTCGATAGGCGGCTGGAAGGAAGAACGCCGATGCCAGACTGGAAGAACGTCCTTCTGCCGGGCGCCTGCGCCGGGCTTCTTGCTCCGGCGATCTGGCTCGCCATGCCGACCGAGGCCATGGCGCAAACGCAAGGCTGCACTTTTTCCGGCGGCACCTGCACGTTTCCCACTGGGAGCTACTCGACCCCGCTTCTTCAAGAGGGCACCAACGGCTCCTACTACGAGGTGGATGTGAATGCGGGGACGACGGCGACCGTCGATCCGACCGGTTCGATTTTCCTCTACAATTCTTCGGCAATTTTCAAAAATAACGCCCCGGCGGGGACGCAGTCAGCACCGGCGGGCACCGTTGCGGCCGGATTGCAGGTTGTCAACAACGGGTCGCTCATCCTGCAAACTGCAGGCTCTCCCTGGCCTGCGAACACGACTGTCACGGGTCTTTATTCCAGTGTGGTGGGGGGCGATGGCTATAGCGGCAGCAACCCCGGCAATGCCGGCTTCGCGACGGCACCGCTGAACGTCAACAACAATGGTACGATCACGATCTCCTTGCCGTATGCGGATGTCATGAACGGCGCCGCCCTCTATGCCCTTGCCGCGGGGGGGCATGGCGGCTGCAACAGCGAGTGTTTCAACAGCTACGACTCAACCGTAGGCGGGAATGGCGGCTCTTCCGCCGGCTTGACGGTTACCAATACCGGCACCATCAATGTTGCGGTTGGGACGCAGGGTGGCGGCGGCCAGAATGGCTTTGCCGGCATCGCGGCGCTGTCGATCGGCGGCAATGCCGGCCGCGGCGATAACGCCGCCACTGGCGGCGGCAGCGGGTTCGCGACAGTCACCAATTCGGCGCCCGTCACCGTCAACTTCGGTTGGTCTGCCGATCCCGCAGGCAGCAGCAGCGGCGTCTATGGCATTCAGGCACTGTCGCAGGGCGGCAACGGCACCGGCGCAAAGGGCAACTATTCCATCGCCGGCAGCGGCGGCGGCGTCGACAGCGCCTCCGTCACCCTGACCAGCGGCGGCACTGTCGCGGTGACCGCAACCGGCACCCCGCCGCAAGCCGGCATCGGCTCGGGTCTTCTCGCGACCATCATGGGCGCGGGCGCCGCTGCGGAGGCGATCGGCGGCAATGGCGGCAATGGCGAGGAAGAGGACTCCAATGCCGGCAGCGGCGGCAACACCAAGTACGCCCCGACAATCACCGTCACCGACGCCGATGTCACTGCAAGCGGCCCCGGCCTAGCGGGGCTGCTTGCCTTGAGCCAAGGCGGCAATGGCGGCCTCGGCGCCACAGAGAACGACGGCAGCAACTCTGGTTCTGCCTACAGCAGTGGCGGCGCGGGCGGCACGGCTGCTGGCCCGAGCGTCAATGTCGCGGCTCAGACGCAGAATGTAACGATATCGACGAATGAGAGCAATTCACCGGCGATTGCGGCCTTCGCTCTCGGCGGCGTCGGCGGCCTGGTCAATCCAAACAAGAACAATGACGGCCACAACACCGATACTTTCGGCGGCGGCGGCGGCAATGTGGCGGGGGCTACCTCAATCACCCTGACGGGAACCAACGGCTATTTTGTTGATTTGACGACGAATGGTGGCACTTCGCCGGGACTCTATGTCGTGAGCCAGGGTGGCTACGGCGGCTACGGCGGTGATTTCGATCCCAGCCTCAGCCACGGCTATGGCGGCAATGGCGGCAATGGCGGGTCCGGCGACGACGTCACCGTCACGCTCCAATCGGCCAGCATCACCACACAAGGCTCTGCCTCGCAGGGCATTATCGCCCAGTCGCAGGGCGGGGTCGGCGGCGGCGGCGGCATCGCTGAGGGCGGCGCGGGTACGAGCACTGGCGGCGCCGGCGGCGCCGGCGGCAACACCGGCAACGTCGCCGTCTCGCTCGACCGCGCCTCGAGCATCATCACGTTCGGCACCGATTCCTCGGGCGTCATGGCGCAGGCCCTCAGCGGCGGCGGCGGCGTGGGGGGGGACGAATCGGGCCATCAAGGCCAGGGCGGCAACGGCGGCGGCGGCGGCAATGCGGGCAATGTCACGGTCACAAATGACGGCGTGATCCTCACCTCCGGTAACAATTCCCGCGGCATCCTCGCGCAATCGCTGGCGGGGGCTGGCGCTTCGGGGGGGAACGCGGGCGGCTTTTTCAACAACAACGGCGGCACTGGCGGTTCGAGCGGCACGGCCGGGACCGTTCTTGTCACCAACTTCGGCACGATCGCGACGAGCGGATCAAATGCACAAGGTATCGTCGCACAATCGATCGGCGGCGGCGGCGGAGCCGGCGGTTGGGCATCTGGCTATGGCGCGGTCGGCGGCAGCGGCGCTTTCGCTGCCGATGGCGACCTCGCTGGCGTCAACTACTATGGCGGCAGCATAACCACCTCCGGCCTCTCAGCGGCTGGCGTCCTGGTCCAGTCGATCGGCGGCGGCGGCGGCGACGGCGGCGGCGCCAGCGGTGGCGTGGTCACGGTCGGCGGCAGCAGCGGTGGCGGCGGGGATGGCGCAAACGCCGAGTTTTGCTCTGGCGGCGTTTGCGGAGGTGGCAGCGTGCAAATCACCACGAGAGGCGATTACTCGCCCGCCGTTCTTCTGCAATCGATCGGCGGCGGCGGCGGCAATGCCGGAAATGCAAGCAGCTTTACGCCCTTTGGGTCGATTGCCATCGGCGGAAACGGCGGCGGCGGCGGCGGCGGCGGAACCGTCAACCTCACCACCAGTCAAACGAATATCACCACCGTCGGGACGAAGTCGCCCGGCCTTGTGGCGCAATCAATCGGCGGCGGTGGCGGCACGGGCGGCAATGCTTTCGCCTCCGCGGTCGGAGTGGGCGTCGCGGTCGCCGTGGGTGCTGGCGGCAATGCAGGCGGCGGCGGCGACGGCGGCTCCGTCTTCGCCGGCGTGCAGCAAGAAACCATCGCAACGGGCCAGAGTCCGCAACTGCTCAACGGCAATCTCTGCATGTCGCCGCCCTGCAACACCACCCCTTTGCCGGTCGACTCCTACGGCGTCGTGGTCCAAAGCATCGGCGGCGGCGGTGGCCTCGGCGGGTCGGCGACCGCGCAAGCTGTCGCGCTCGCTGTTCCCTTGCCGGATCCGGATGGCGGCACGACGGAGATTGGAGTGGCGATCGGCGCGGCGGTCGGCGGCGCCGGCGGCGCCGGCGGAAATGGCGGAACGGCGCAGTTTCAACTGTCGAACGGCGGCATGATCAAAACCAGCGGCCAGGGCTCGACCGGCGTTCTCCTGCAGAGCATCGGCGGCGGCGGCGGCGCCGGCGGCGACTCTTCCTCGATGGCGACCGTAATAGGAACCGCCGCACCCATTCCAGAGGGTACGACCTCAATTAATATCGCCGTGACGTACTCACTCGGCGGCACAGCCGGCGGTGGCGGCAATGGCGGCATCGTCAATGCGGCGCTCGGCGGAACGGTATTGAGCGACGGGACATTTTCGGCGGACCCGAGCGGCAGCGCGCCGACCGCCATCGTCACCTATGGCGACTTCGCCAATGGCGTCACGGCACAATCGATCGGCGGCGGTGGCGGCAATGCAGGATATGGCAGTGGCAATACACAGGCTTTCGGCGCCGGCAACGACATAACGGTCAATGTGGCCCTGGGCGGCAAAGGCGGCCCCGGTGGCACCGGCGGCCCGGTGAATGTGGAGCTCTATCCCGGCAACGGGATCACGACCTATGGCTCGGGCGGGGTCGGCATATTGGCGCAATCGATTGGCGGCGGCGGCGGCGCGTCCCAGGGGGATTCGTTCGCCTTTGCAGCTCCGCTCCAGCTTGACAAGGCCTTCATAGTAGGCGCCACGCTCAACCTGGGTGTGCAAGGCGGCACTGGCGGCAACAGCTCCCCCGTTTTTGTGGGGCTCGATGCGCCGATCACCACCCATGGCGGCGACGCGACCGGCGTGCTGGCGCAATCGATCGGCGGCGGCGGCGGTCTTGCCGGCTCCGCCGGCGCCGACGCCTCGGCGGACAGTCCGGTCGACACCGTGGGGAATGCACGACAAGCGGGCAGCAACCTTGCGGCCGCCAAAAGCGGGGACACGCCTATCCAGGCGACCTACACGCAAACGATCGGCGGCGTGGGCGGAACCGGCGGCAACGGCAGCACCGTCACCGCAAATCTCAATGCTGCCATCACGACCGCAGGCGACTGGGCCAATGGCGTCGTGGCGCAGTCGATCGGCGGCGGCGGCGGCAAGGGCGGTTCGGCCGCCGCCACGGGTACGGGCGGGATCCCGGCGATTACGGTCAACGCCGACGTGGCGATCGGCGGCAATGGCGGCAGCGGCGGAGCCGGCGACCAGGTGTCGATCAATCTCGGCGAAGGCAGCTCGATCGGCACGGCTGGATTCGGTGCGACCGGCCTGATCGGGCAAAGCATCGGCGGCGGCGGCGGTATTGGCGCCGACGGCTCGGACGCGGCGGCGGGCACTCTTTCGGTGGGTTTGGCCTTTGGCGGTAAGGGTGGGCAGGGCGGTTCAGGTGGTCCAGTTACCCTCGCATATGTGGACAGCACGATTGTGACCACAGGCGCAGCGGCGGACGGCGTGGAGCTGCAATCGATCGCCGGCGGCGGTGGAATCGCCGGCGCCGGCAGCAGCCTCTTTTTTTCGAGCGCGGATAAATGGCTGCAACCCGGAGCGCTGGCGCTCGCGGCCGGTGGCGGTTCGGCGTCCTCCGGCTACGGCGGCACGGTGACCTTTGCGCCTCAACAGGGCGTGGATACGCCCCTTCTCAGCATTTTGACGACGGGCAATGATGCCTTCGGCATCCTCGCGCAGTCGATCAGCGGCGGCGGCGGCGTTGTGACCAGTCAGCCGGTCGGCTCGACGACCGGCACGCCCGTCACGCTCGCGCTCGGCGGTAATACCAGCAGCAGCGGCAACGCCGGTACCGTCAATGTCACGCTGCCCGGCGGCAGCAACATCCAGACGACGGGCGTCGCGTCGCATGGCGTCGTGGCGCAATCGATCGGCGGCGGCGGCGGCGTCCTCCGCCTCGTGAACGCAGCGGGAGATACGCCGGGACTGACCACGTCGATGGGCGGCCTGACCTCGTACCAAACCAACGGCAACGGCGGAACTGTCAATGTCCAGGCAGGCGGCCAGATCCTTGTCTCCGGTGCAGGCGCAGTCGGCATTCTCGCGCAGAGCGTCGGCGGCGGTGGCGGCCTCGTCATGAACGGTGGCTCGATTCAAGCCGGCACGTCCGGCCTGTCAGGTTCTTCGGGCTCGGGCGGTGCCGTCACCGTCACGTCGACGGGCTCGGTCTTCGCCACCGGTCAAAACGGCATCGGCATCTTTGCGCAAAGCACGGGCCCCAGCACATCTTCGAACGGGCAGGTCGCCGTCACGGTCTCCGGCGGCGTGGTCGGAGGCAGCGGCTCGGGCGCCACCTCCACCAGTACAGGCAGCGCCGGTATCGTGGTCGATAGCCCGTCCGGCGCAAATGGAGGAAATGGCAATCAGGTCACCGTGAACGCCGGCGGCTTGGTCACGACGCTCTCGGACACCGCCGGCACTGCGATCCTGGCCTCGGGCGGCGGGTTCGCCAACCTCACCAATGACGGCATCATCACCGGCTCGGTCCTTTTGAACGGCGTCACCGGCGGCTCGGCCCTTTTGAACAACGGCCTGCTGACCAATCATGGCACCTTGAATGCTGGCGCCACGGTTGCGGCAGATGTCGTGAACAGCGGCACGGTCAATGTCGGGCGGCCCGGGACGCACGCGCCGCAGACCACCACCATCACCGGCGATTTCACCCAGACCGGCGAGGGCCGGCTGGGCGTGACCGTCGACTCGCTGAACAAGACCGCCGGCCATCTCCAGGTAGACGGCACGGCGACGCTCGACGGCAGGATCGTGCCGACGGCAATCACGCTGCTGCCCGGTTCGGTGCCGGTGGTGACGGCGGGGCATCTCGTCTCCACGGTCGAGGCGGCGGATGTGCAGCTCTTCCACTGGGATGTCGCGCAGTCGGGCAACACCCTCTCTCTCTCGCCGCGCTCAGACTTCAAGCCCAACGGCGTGGCCCTGACCGACAGCCAGTCCTCGCTGGCCGGCTATTATGGCCGGGCCTGGGACAACGGGGACAAGGCCTTCGCCACCCGCTTCGCCGAGCTGTCGCAGATCGCCGACCGAAGCGACTACAAGGCGGCGCTCGACGCCTGGTCGAGCAAGGCGGCCCACGCCCAGTCCATCGCGCTGGCCAATTCGGTCAGCACCATCCTGGGCGCTGCGATGAGCTGCCCGATCTTCGTCGACCAGAACGTGCTGCTGGGCGAGGACAACTGCGTCTGGTCCAAGGTCACCGGGCGCTGGACCGACCAGTCCTCCACCGGCAACAGCACCCAAGGCTACCACGTCTCGGGCACGACCTATCGGATCGGCGCCCAGCATGAGATCGCCCCCGACTGGTATCTCGGCGCCTCCTTCGGCTTCGGCCAGAGCTGGACGACCATCGATGGGGGCTCGTCCGGCAACGGCGACACCTATGACGGCTCGGTCACGGTGAAGCGCGTCATGGGGCCGTGGCAGTTCGCCGGGTCGATGGCCTTCGCCGGCGGCTCGTTCGAATCCTACCGGCGGGTCGACATCCCCGGCATCGCCGACGAGACGTTGAAGAGCGACCCGAGCATCTTCCTGGCCGGTGGCCGGCTGCGCGCCGCCTATGAGTTCGCCTTCGACGACTGGTACATCCGGCCGTATGGTGATCTCGACGTGGTCTACAGCGAGCTGCCCGGCTTCCAGGAGAAAGGGGACGATCTCTATGCGCTGGATGTCCACGACAGCAGCAAGACGAGCGTGGCGCTGTCGCCGATGGTGGAGTTCGGCGGCCGGCTGGACGTGGACCCGGAGACCACGCTGCGGGCCTATGCGGCGTTCGGCGTGAGCTACCAGCCGGACAACACGCGGACGATCCATTCCAGCTTCGTCGGCGTGTCCTCGGCGAACGGCACCTTCAGCGACCAGATCGACTCGCCGGAGGTGCTGGGCCGGATCGATGTCGGGGTGCAGTTGTTCCGGGCCGGCGGGTTCGAGCTGAAGGGGGAATACACCGCCGATGTCGGCGACTCCTTCCTCAGCCAGTCGGCCAGCGCCCGGTTCGCCTATCACTTCTGAGGCAAGGGCATCGGCAATGGCCGGGGCGCGAGGGAACGGCGGGCGCAGTCCGCAAGCAGACATGCACATTGTCAATTTCGACCGAGTAAACGGATCAGGTCCCATGAAGACATCTACGAAAACTGTTGGTGTTGCAGCGTGGGCGACGATCGGCGTGGTATGCCTTATCTACGCCCCGATGGCGATCGAATACATGGTGCAATACTTCGCCTCATGGGCGCCGGAGTTGTATCTGCACTCCATCTCCGCGGTGATCAGCCTGAACCCTGACTCGCAGGTGGGATCGCTGGTGCACCACCAACTGCCGACCTACATCAACAGCCGCTGGATCATGCTGGTACACACGGCCACAGCCGGGTTGGCGCTCTTGCTTGGAGTGTTGCAATTCTCGGCGCGTGTACGCAGGAACTGGCCGGCCGTGCACCGTTTTTCCGGGCGGCTGATGCTCACCATTGTCGCGGTTTCCATGATCACCGCACTCGCATTTCTGTTCCGGACAGGCTCCGCGGCGACGACCAGCGGGCCGCCCTTCTTCAACATCCTCCTGATCTTCGCAATTTGCGTGCTCGCAGCAGCCGTGCTGGCGTTCCTGGCGATCAAGGAGCGGCAGATCAAGCTTCACCAGGCGTTCATGACCTATATGTTCGCGATGCTGCTGACCGCTCCAATCATCAGAATCATCGTCATCACTCTCTTGCTGGTGGCGTCCGGCGAGAGCTTCGACTCCGATTTCATGATCGGCGCCGGCGTGGCCGGGCCGCTGGCGGTGTTCGGTGCCGCGGTGGTGGTTCGCTTTGGTGATCGCAGCGTCGAACCAGGGTCATCGATCGTCGATCATCCGGCGATGGCCCGCGGCGCATGGGTGGCAGGCGCGATCGGGCTCATCGCCGTCATTCTTGTCGGTGCCGAACTCGTCGGTCAAATCGACCTGCCACTCGCCGCAGTGACCGCTGCCACGGTGGTGCTGCTCCTCGCCTGCGTGGCGCTGCGTCTTCGATCCCGTGCGGCCGGCAATCACCAAGCGGCGACGGATTGGGAGATCCTCCAATCGGCGACCGCCGCCACGCCGGTTGCATGTCTTGCTCTGTCGGCCATCTATTGCCTGTTCTGGCCGGCGCCCGTCGCGTTCTACTGTGCGGTGCTCGCCTCGCCGGTGGTTGCCATGTCCCTGGGCTACCTGCCGTTCGCGTTGTTGCGGCGGAAGAGCATGGGCAAGGCATCCCGTGCCGCAGTCGCGGCTCATTGAGATCTGCTGAGGGGTTCTATCGGATGCCGTCGCTGCTGGAGCGCAGTCGACGATGTGGTGGAGACGCTCAGCACGCGACCAATATCGGGTTACCATCCGCCGGGTAATGTCTGGACGCGAAGCCTCTCTCGGGCGCCAGTTCTCTATCGCTTCTGCAACTCGGGAAAGTCGTAGTCCTGCCAGCCGGGTATATCCGCGACCTTGAAGAACTCGTGGCCGTGCTCGGCCACTGCCGGGCCGCATGCCTCGCCGGCAGGGACGTCGGCGGCCTTCTGTTCGTCCGCTCCGAACGGAAATGTCGCATCGATGCCCATGGCGGATCCGACTCGCTTGTTGAGCGGAAGAGACTCGTCGATGGATGGATCCAGGGTGCCTCCTGGCAGACCATCAACGATGATGACGTCGCGGGCCGGTTGGCTGCGGAATGCAATCGCCCATTCAACCTGGTCCGGGTTGTGAACATCGATATCGGGATCGACCACGACAACGATCTTGGGACGCTGACTGCTCGCAATTGTCGTCAGGATGACGTGGCGCGCTTCTCCCGCATAGCGTTGCTTCATCGCTATGACGACATAGAATGCGGTCCCGCCTGACGGTGGAATTGCGACGCTGGTGACTGTTGGATGCTGGGCTTTCAGCATGGCGAAGTATGATGCCTCGTAGGGCAACTGCTTCAGGATATGGTTTTCGGTCGGCGGCACCCCGGTGAGGAGGGCTTGGAAATAGGCATTGTTGCGATGCGTGATCGCCTTGATGCGCGCGATCGGCTTGTTTGAGCCTGGCGTGTAATATCCGGTGAACTCTCCGAGCGGCCCTTCGAAGACTTCCTTGGTAAAGTCTATCTCGAGCTCGAACACCATCTCGGCCCGCGCCGGCACCTCGACGTCGATGGTCTGGCAACGGACGAGCTCCAGAGCGGCGCCTCGCATGCCCCCCACAACGTCAAAGTCGTTGGTTCCGTCGGGCACCTGGATCGGGCAGGTATAGGCCATGACCGGATCCACGCCGATCACCAGAGCTGCGTGAAAAATCGTGTGTCCCAGACGGCGCGCCTTCGCGAGATGCCGGCCAAAGCGATGGTTCGGCAGCGCCAGAAAGCTCATGGTCTGCTTGTCGATGACCTCAAAGCGATAGTGCCCGATGTCAGGAATGCCCGTTTCAGGATCCTTGCTCACGACGATCCCGGCCGTGATGTAAGGTCCGCCATCATCAGGGCTGTATCTCGCCACGGGGATACTGGAAATATCGACTGCGTCACCGGTGATGACATTTTCGTGGACTGCTGCATCCGCCACGACAATCGGCGGAACTCGGGCCGAAATTCCGCTCAGGATCCTGTCAAAGACATCCTTCTCAGTCGTTTGCAGTGCGATCAGCGCTTTAGAGCGGGTGTTGTAGACACCGCCCACCAACGGGAATGCGGTCCCGTTATTCCCGAATATGAGTGCCGGACCGGACACTGACGCACTCTTGCGCATCGCCTTCGCAACCTCCAGGTCCGGCGAGACGGCGCGATCCAGTTCGAGAAGCTCACCGGCGCTTCGCAAGGCCTCGAGAAATTCTCGGAAATCTTGGAATGGCATCGTGACTGCACCTTTCCTGTTCAATCGGCGAGACACCAGGATGGGCTTGGCGGCCGGACGGATTCGGATCGTCAGCGTTGTCTGGTTTGCTGCCCGGTCCATCGTTGGACCAAGCCTGCATCGAGCCCGAACAGATCGAGCACTCGCCCGACCGTATGCTCCACGATGTCGGCCACGGTGTTCGGGCGCGTGTAGAAGGCCGGCACGGGCGGGAAGACGATCGCGCCATTTTCCGTTGC
This sequence comes from Mesorhizobium sp. LjRoot246, assembly GCF_964254115.1. Lineage (NCBI taxonomy): Bacteria > Pseudomonadati > Pseudomonadota > Alphaproteobacteria > Hyphomicrobiales > Phyllobacteriaceae > Mesorhizobium > Mesorhizobium sp. LjRoot246. The sequence goes on from NZ_CAXUSN020000001.1 coordinate 597,766, forward strand.
TGCCGCCATGGCGCGAATGTGACCCGCATGCAGCGGCGTTTCGCGGAACAGCAACACGAGGCGGCGGCGCTCCTTGAGACAGACATCCGCGGCCCTGGTCAGCAGGCCATCGGTGGTCGAATGGGCGATTTCCGCCAGGCTATGCACCGAGCAGGGCGCCACCACCATCCCGATGGTGGGAAAGCTTCCGGACGCGATGGCTGCCCCGATATCAGCGTCGGGATAGACGTGGTCCGCCATGCTTCGGAGCTCTTGGATGGTCAGATCGGTCTCGTAGGCGAGGGTGCGTTCGCCTGCCTTTGTGACCACCAGATGGGTCTCGATCTCAAGGACACGCGCCGCCTGCAGCAACCTGACGCCATAGACGATTCCGGTTGCGCCGCTGATGCCGACGATGAGTCTTGGGCGCTGCATGACGATGTGGGGTTCTATTGAACAGAAGCCGCAATCGTGAGCACCGGTGCCTTCGTGCGGTCCGCTCCGCCTTCCCCGAGTTGCATGAGGAGCAGCAGCGTCCTGAAGGCATCCTTCGACTCGAAGTCGGTATCGTCGATCCAGAACCAGCGGTCTCTGTACTGAACCGCAGCAGCGGCAGAACGAGATTGTGGTCGGCTGGCTGATGTCCGCACGAGAACGAGCGGGCCGTAGCCCGCGCATCCTCTGAGCAGGAGCACAAGCATGAATGATCGGGCCGCCCGCGTGACTCCCCTTCCCACCATCACACCATCTGGTTTCCGGGTCTCGGACGCTGCCGCGCTTGCCGTCGAAACTGTGAATCTCGCATCGTCCATTGTCTTCTAGGCTCCACGGTCGCGTCATGGAATCTTCCCGCAGCCTGACAACATTTGGGCTGGGACGGCAAGGTCTGCCTTCTCTTCTTCCGACAATGCCCGGCGGAAGAACGGAACCGGGCAATGCAGGAGCATAAGGGATGACCGGGCCTGTTTCGGTCACGGATCCATCACAGATCAAGTGCCAGAAGCAGAATATTTTTCGACATGCTGCGGGGGCGGAGACCCGTGCTGCCAAGTGCGGCGTGGAGCCGGCATAGAGGACACGCATGGCATCGAGCGCGCGCAGCAAGCTTGGCAAGCGGTTCTAGGGCCATGCTCCCGAGTCGGTGCCGATCCCAAGCGACGCGGCTGCGCGTCAGGGGCATGCAGGGTCTGCGTGTCGTTGACGCCGGCATCATGCCAAGCATCACCAGCGGAAACACCAATGCACCAACTCTGATGATCGCCGAAAAGGCGGCGCGCCTGATCCTTCGAGAGGCACAAGGGCGTGCATGACAACGACTTCCGGCCCATCCCAACCAATCGACGAAGCGAAACGGATGATTCAATGGGTAGTGGCGTGATCCAGCGTGATTGAACAAGGCCAAGTGGGATGATTGTGCATCAAAGCACTGTGGTCAGGGGGACCCTCTGGGACCACCCACCGGCTAGGTGGCGCGCCCACAACCTCAATCGCAAGAACGTCCAATGTCCGCGATGTGAAATGGATGCTGATACACTTTTCGCAGATCAGGAGGTGTGCAAGGCCTACTGGCGCGACGGGCGTCAAAACCTAGCCCGGCCTAGCTTTGCTGGCACACACACTTCCTTTCCGACGGGCGGTCCGCAGTTTGTGCATAACCCCATTCCCGCAGAAGCGCGATTTCGACGCCGAATGCCGCCAACCCTCCAAAACCGGCTGAAAAACCGGCTGAATTCCGAAAACTTAGCCGGTGCGAGTCGGCGCAGAATGGCAGAAAGATCAGTGATTTCAGTTAGGTAGAATGGCGCACCCGACAGGATTCGAACCTGTGACCTCTGCCTTCGGAGGGCAGCGCTCTATCCAGCTGAGCTACGGGTGCTTTCCGGAATCCGGAAAACGAACCAGCCGGTGAACCGGCAAGTCACGGCTTCTTAGCGGAAGCAGGCGCGGGCTTCAACGGGCAATTGGAGATTGGTGCGCCCCGCAGTGCGGGTGGGTTGGTCCTCTCACGGGTGCCCGCTAGTTGGATATGGCGCTCTCCCTCTCCGTCTCGGCTTCGCCGAGCCACCTTGCCGGGGCGAGCCACGGGTCTCGCCCGTCCTTCGGACCCCCACTTTGTGGGGGCGAGGAACCCCCTCACTCCCCCGCCTCGCTCTTCACCACCCGCCTTCCGCGCACGGCCCGCTTCGGCTTCTTCGCACCCGCCAGCTCGTGCATCGCATCCAGCTGCATCTGTTGCATTTCGGCCAGGCGCGTCCATTGGCGCGAGATGAGGTAGTCGAGTTTTTCGTGCAGATGGCGCACTTCGAGCTCGGCCTTGAGGTTGACGCGGTAGTCGTTGAAGGAGCGCAGGCGGTCCTTGGACTCCTGCCGCCGCTGGCTCATCATGATGATCGGCGCCTGGATGGCGGCGATGCAGGAGAGCAGCAGGTTGAGCAGGATGAAGGGGTAGGGATCGAAGGCGGTGCTCATGCCTGCAATCAGGTTGATGCCGATCCACACCAGCAGCACGCTGCCGAACGAGATCAGGAACCACCAGCTGCCGCCGAAGGCCGCCATGTTGTCGGAGACGCGGTCGGCAAAGGTCCGGTGCTCCTCGAACTCCTCCTCCGAGTTTTCGGAAATCGTGTCTTGCCTGGCGATCGACTCGACCACCTGACGATCGAGCTCGGAGAATTCGCCGTGCTCCTGCTGCAGCAGCTCCTCCATGTAGCGCATGCGGTAGCGGCCGAGCTCGGCGCGGCTGATGCGGGCGCCGGCCGGCAGGTCGGGATGGTCCGACCGGATGCGGTCGGCGAGGCTCGGGCGCAGCGTGTCGATGCGCACCAGATCGCGCTTGCGGAATTTGCGGCCCGAGATCGCCGACGGTTTTTTCTTCGGCTTGCCACGGTGGGCGCCTGGGCCTGCGGGTTCGGAGTCCGGCACTTCGGGCGTGTCGAAGTGCTCGTCCGACACCGGATCGGCCTCCAGCTCACCGACGATCGGCGCCTCGAAATACTCGCCGCCGCTGTCGTGCTGGTTGTCTTCCGCCTGCTCGGGCGGCGTTTTTGGGGCGGTGCTCATAGTGCGGGCTCCTGGTGGTGCTGGGCGACGTATGCCGCAACATCGCCAGCATCGCGACGGATTTCGCGGCAGTACAAGTGTTTTTGATCGAGGCGATGTGGGTTGGTGCGTTGGCGGCGGCTTGCGGGGGCTCAGGGCGGTGACGTTCGAGATTGGCCGAAGCGCCCCCAACTTCGTCATCCACGGGCGGAGCGGGAAGAACTTCCCCGAAGCTAGCGGGACAGCGCGCCCCCTCTGTCCTGCCAGCGTCTGCAAAGGTTCTGCACCGCAGCGGAACTTTGAAGTCGCGGCAGGGCGACGGGCAACAAAAAACCCGCCTTGCGGCGGGTCACGTTTCCAGTGGATCAATTGGCGCGACTCAGCACCATATCCAAAACAGTAGCATAGCTGCCGTCACGGATCAAGAAAAAATTCCTATTCATCACCACCAAGGCGCAAATCGCGCCGCGGGCTACTGCTGCTCGGCGAACATCAGTCTGGTCTTGGCGCCGTCCACCGTGGGCGACAGGCTGCGCTGGATCAGCGCTTCGACGTGGTCGTTGCGCTGGCGGGCGCTGTCGGCGCCCATCACCACGACGATCAGATTGCGGCCGTCGGCATTGTAGGAGGTGACGATGTTGAAGCCTGACGCCCTGATGTAGCCGGTCTTGATGCCGTCGACGCCGCGCACGCGGCCGAGCATGTCGTTGTGGCCGCGCACCAGCCTGCCGCGGAACATGAAATCGCTTTCGGAGAAATAGTGGAACTGCTGCGGAAAGCGCTGATGCAGCGCCATGCCGAGCACCGCCATGTCGCGCGCCGTCGTGTGCTGGTCGCCGTCGGGCAGGCCGGACGCGTTGCGGAAGGTGGTGCTGGTCATGCCGAGCTGGCGCGCCTTGGATGTCATCATGGCGGCGAACTGATCCTCCGAGCCGCCGAGATACTCGGCCACGGCCACCGCCACATCGTTGGCCGATTTGACGACGATGGCGCGGATGGCCGAATCGACGTCGATGCCCTCGCCGCGCCTAAAGCGCATCTTGGTCGGCGGCTGCGAGGCGGCATGGTCCGAAACCGGGATCAGCGTCTGCTTGCTGACGCGGCCGGCCTCCAGCGCCTCGAACAAAAGATACAGCGTCATCATCTTGGTCAGCGAGGCCGGGTAGCGCTGCGCCGTCGAGCTTACCTCGAACAGCTGCTTGCCGGTCCCGGCGTCGACGACGATTGCCGCATATTTCTGCGCCGGCGCCGGCACGGCCAGCACGCTGTCGGGCGGCGTGGTCGCGCAGCCGGCAAGCGCCAGCAAAGCGAGAGCAGCAAAAACTCTCTGGATGAGCGGAAGGGGACGCAGGTTGGACAAGGGCAAGTCTGTTCGGGTCAAGCTGTTGCTGAGATGAGGCGAAGCTAACGTAACGCACCAGCGCCGTCCATTTGGTTAATGGCTGACAGTCCCAGGATTGTCGAGGGCATCGATCTGGTTCCTCGCCCCACGAAGTGGGGAGAGGTGGCCGCGCAGCGGACGGAGAGGGGATTTCGTAGGGCGCCATCTCCAAACGAAATGTCTCGAAACCTTATCTAGCACGGCCGGCGCCATTCCCCCGCTCCGTCTCGGCTTCGCCGAGCCACCTCTCCCCCACATTCGTGGGGGCGAGGAACCCAAGCTTTCCAAGGCGAGGAAAGCTTGCCATCCGCCCCGAAATCGCCCGTTTCCCGTGTCTTTCCTTGCCAAGGCCGCGTTTCCCGTGGGAAGGGCGTGGTATCTCAGGGCTTGGGGGCTTGGCATGACGAATATTGGGGCCGGGGGCGCTGCGCCCTCGCTTATCAGGGCATCGCTCAGCCGCACCGGAAAATGGGCCGGCGGCGTCGCCTTTATCGGGGGTGCGGCTTCCGACATCCTCAATCCGCTGGCGCCGTTCGCCGCCTATATCGCGCTGGTCGCCTCGGTGGCTGCGGTCATCATCGCCATTGCCATCGTGCTGCGGCTGGTGCTGGCGGCCAAGGCGCTGCCGGCCTTGATCTTCGCCACCAGTGCGGCCGCCGTCGCCGGCGGCGTCTACGGCCTGCAACAGCAGACCAACGCACAGAACGGGGTGATCGCCAGCCTGGTGCCGGCCATTGCCGGGCTGCAGCAGTCGATGGGCATCGTTTCCGAAAAAGTGGCGAAGATCGAGCAGACCGTTACCCAAACGCAGAAGACGGTCGAACAGGTCAAGCAGACGACCGACACGGTGGCGAAGAAGACCGACGAGATCGCCTCGGCCCAGCAGCAGCAAACGCAGCAGACGGCGCAGGTGCAAAAGACCACCGAAGAGGTGAAGAAGCAGGCCGAGACGCTGGCCGCCGGCCAGGCGCAGCAGCAGACCCAGACCGAGAAGCTGCAAGCGACGACGCAACAGATCGCCGCCTCGATCGACACCATCGCCAAGGGGTTTGCCGCCTTGGCCGCGCAGGGCGGGGCGATTGCCGAGCCGAAGCGGCCGGACGAGTTCTACCACAATGCCCGCGTCTACGAGCTGTCCGGCGACATGCTCAATGCGCGGCGCTCCTACCTTGCCTTTGCCGGCTTCGATGTCGACGCCATCGACCCCTACACGCGCTTTGCCACGCTGCTTCGGGTGCAGGACGGCAAGGCCGGCGCGCGCGAGGTGTTCGGCGCGCTTTCCGACAAGGGCAAGGCGCTGTCGATCAAGCTGGTGCATATCCAGCAGTTCGACGACGCCCAGCGCGTCGACAAGCTCAACGCCTTCATCGCCGCCAATCCAGATTTCGCCCCGGCCTATTTCCTGCTGGCGCAGGAGTTTTCGGAGGACCGGCTCGGCGCCCAGACGCTGGCCGACAAGCGCAACGAGGCCACGGCGCTGACCAGGTTCATGGCCTACGAAAAGGACGGCGGGCTGCTCACATATTTCGTCGACCAGACGCAGTTGGCCGACTGGCTGGACCGCAGCCGCAGCCGGCTGGCAGCGCTTGGCGACGTGCTCGACCCCGCCCGCTTCGTGCCTTCGCTGACGCCGATGCGCTCGAACCAGGGCTGGTCGATGACCATCTCGCTGCCGGAGCCGGCGACCGCCATCTCCTGGCGCATGGGCGACAGCGGTCCGTTCACCGACACCGGTTTTCTGGCGATGAACGACCAGACCACCGGCAAGCCGATGGCCAATCCGAGCTTCGAGATGCCCGACAGTACCGTGGCCGGGACCATCGCCATCAAATATCTCGACATCAGGGGCCGCGAGACCGGCCCATTCGACATCCACTTCGACCCGGATACAGCGCTGCAGCAGGGCGACAAGCAGATCCTCGACCAGTTCTGGACCTCGTGGATCGCCTTCGACGCCGGCGGCAATCACGGCCTGGTCTATTTCACCCAGATGCTGTCTTACCGCTGCGCCATCAAGGAGGCGCATTACAGCCTGAACGGTGCAGCACTCGACAAGTTGCTGGAGATACCGCCTTGCGACAAGAAGGACCCCTACGCCATCCCCTACGACGCCAAGGGCTATTTCAAGATCGCCGACAGCGTGAAGTCGATGTCGGTGCAGGTCACCTACACCGACGACACCAAGTCGCCGGTGCGGGAATACAAGCGGCAGTAGCTCACCCTCCCCCTTGTGGGAACGGTCGATCCGCGTAGCGGATCGGGGTGGGGGTAGCGCCGGCGCTAGACCCCTACCCCGTCGAACGATCTCCGCTTCGCTTCGATCGCTCGCCGACCCTCCCCACAAGGGGAGGATGAAGGTGCGCGATGCAAATTGCCGATCGCGGTGCTTGCGTAACCGCCGCCGAACGGGTTCTGTTTGCGCCTGCAGAATCGGTGAGAGCGCAATGACCATCCCCACGATCAAGGCCAAAGGCATTTCGGTTTCGCTCGACCTCACGGTCGGCCACATCGCCGACATGGTCGTCGAGGGCGGCGGGCGGCAGTTGAAGCCGCTGCACCGCGCGCCCTGGGTCGATACGCGTGAAACGCTGCCGGACAATTTGCCGGAAGGCACGGTCCGACTGTCCGGCGATTTTCTCTGCGCGCCGTTTTCGCGCAGCGATGTCGAGGAGGCGCCACTGCATGGCTGGCCGGCCAACAGCGCCTGGGACGCCGTCGAGAGTGCCGCGACAGACGACGGCTGGCGCGCGGTCTTCCGCTTGCGGCACAAAGTGATGGGCGCGAGCGTCGACAAGATCCTGACGCTGCGCGACGGCCATCCCTTCCTCTACCAGGAGCATGTGTTTTCCGGCGGCCATGGCGCGATCTCGGTCGCGCATCACCCGATGACGGCGATGACGGGCGGCGGCAGGCTGGCCTTTTCGCCCAAACGTTTCGCCGCGACGTTGGACGATCCGCTGGAGCCGGATCCCGCACGCGGGCGCTTCATGCTGGCCTATCCGGCGCGGTCCGCCGATCTCAGCCATTTCCCCGCCACCGGCGGCGGCACGCTTGATCTCACTGAATACCGCATGGAAGACCGCCGTGAGGATTTCCTCACGCTGGTCGAGGCCGATCATGGCGGACCGGGCTGGACCGCGCTTGCGCGGCGGGCCGAAGAGGATTTGGTGCTGGTGCTGAAGAACCCGGCCGAGCTGCCTGTTACCATGCTGTGGTTCAGCAATGGCGGGCGCGACTATGCGCCATGGAGCGGCCGCCACCTGGGCGTGCTGGGCATCGAGGACGGCCGCGCTGCCGTCGGCCATACCGCCTCGATCGGCGACAACTGGCTGAAGCATGAAGGGGTCGCGACCGCCTTTGCGCTGGGCGAAGGCCAAAGCGTTTCCTTTCGTCATGTCATCGGCGCCGTGCCCCTATCCGGCGGCGAGCCACCGCAGGAACTCACGACAGCGGATGGCCGCATGCGGCTGGCAGCCGGCGGCGCGACGCGGGAAATCCCCTTCGACAGCGATTTCCTGCGCATTGGCCAGTCGGTGGCCGCCTGAGGCGGGATTGCGCACTGCAGGGTTTGAAATTTCCACGAACTGCCGCCAAGATGTGGCCGAAATCATCATGCGGAACATGGTGGATTTGAAGCTCCTGCCAGAGAGGCTCCAATGTCCGAAATCGCCCATCTCGCCGCCACCATCTTCAAACGCGCCGGCAAGGCAAACCGCTTCATCGTGGCCATTGCTGGCCCTCCGGGCGCGGGTAAGTCGACGCTGTCGGCAAGGCTGAATGAGCTGCTGCCCGAAGGTGCTTCGGAAGTCGTGCCGATGGACGGCTTCCACTATGACGATGCCGTGCTCGAGCAGCGCGGCCTGCGCGCGCGCAAGGGCGCGCCGGAAACCTTCGACTTTGCCGGTTTTGAGGCCCTGCTGAAGCGCATCCGGGCCGGTGAGCCCGACATCGCCATCCCGGTCTTCGACCGCGATATGGAACTCTCGCGCGCCGCCGCCTCGATCGTCGCCACCGAGACCAAATTCATCCTGGTCGAGGGCAATTACCTGCTGCTCGACGAGGAGCCGTGGTCGCGGCTGGCGCCGCTGTTCGATTTCTCGATCTTCGTCGACGTGCCGCGCAACGAACTCGAGCGCCGCCTGCTGGAGCGCTGGCACGGACATGGCCGCTCCGAGGCGGATGCGCGCGCCTGGATCGTGTCCAACGACATGCCGAACATCGAGCGTGTGCTGGCGCGGCGCCGGGCCGCCGATCTGGTGATCGGCCTTTCCGCTTGATTCTACGGATTGCGCAAGGGGAACCTTAAGACTTTCAGGCCGTTATCGCCGACAAGGCAATTCTGCCAAAAGAGGGAGTCCGTCCGATGGCACAGAAGGCAAGAAAGCCCGCGCCCGCCAAGGGCAAGGCAACCCAATCCAAGGCAGGCGCCGGCCCGGCGGTCACCGCCCGTGCGAAGGACGCCAAGCCGACCTTCGGCAAGGCAGCGCCGAAGAAAGTGGTGCCGGCCGCAGCCAAGGCTGCGCCGAAAGCGGCAAAGCCTAGAAAACCGGCAAATACTGGCGATTCGCTGAGCGGCAGTGCCATGCGCACGGTAAAGGCCACGGCTAATGTCGCTGCCGGCGCCGTCATGGTGGCGGCCAGAGGCGCTGCATCACTCGCCGCTTCGGTCATGGGCAAAGGCGGCTCGAAAGCTAAGGCGAAGGCGAAGTAGCCATTTTTTGTCGGCTGGTTCGACTATCGCTTGGCCGGGATAGTCAGGCCTTTCTGCACCGCCGGCCGCGCCAGGCCGCGCTCCAGCCATGCCGCGACATTGGCGAAATCGTCGAAGCCGACGAGTTCGCGCGCTTCGTAGAAGCCGATCAGGTTGCGCACCCAGCCGAGCAGCGAGATATCGGCGATGGTGTAGTCATTGTCCATGATCCACTTGCGGCCTTTCAGCCTGACGTCGAGCACGCCGAGCAACCGCCGTGATTCGTCGCGATAGCGCTCCAGCGGGCGCTTGTCGGCGATCTCGCGGCCGGCGAATTTGTGGAAGAAGCCTACCTGGCCGAACATCGGCCCGATCGAAGCCATCTGGAAGAACACCCACTGGATGGTCTCGTAGCGGCGCGCTGCGTCCACGGGCATGAGCAGGCCGGTCTTTTCGGCGAGGTAGAGCAGGATGGCGCCGGACTCGAACAGGCCGATCGGCTTGCCGTCCGGACCGTTCGGATCGATGATCGCCGGGATCTTGCCGTTGGGATTGAGCGACAGGAATTCCGGTGTCCAGCTTTCGTTCTGGCCGATGTTGACCCAATGCGGCTCGTAGGGCAGGCCGAGCTCTTCCAGGGCGATCGATATCTTCACCCCGTTCGGCGTTGTCGCCGAATAGAGCTGAATCTGGTCCGGATGCTTGGCCGGCCAACGCGTTGCGATCGGAAAGGCGGACAGGTCGGCCATGGAAACTCCTGAATGGGGATTCGCGCCGAGCGGCGCGGTTTTGGCGGGTCGGCCAAGAATTAAACGCGCGACACGACACGATCAATATGGCGGCAACGGTTTCGTCGTGCACGAACAGTCAACGGGACGGACCGCGCGTGCAGATCACGTGCTGGGATCAAACAGCCTTGAAGGCCAGCACCGCATTGGTACCGCCGAAAGCAAAGCCGTTGCTGATTGCGGCGCGCACCTTGCGCTCGCGCGCCACATTCGGCGTGATGTCGAGGTCGCAATCGGGATCGGCCTCGCGAAAATTGGCCGTCGGCGGCACGATGCCTTCGCGGATCGCCATCACGCAGGCGATCATCTCCAGCGCGCCCGATGCGCCGAGGCAATGGGCATGCATCGACTTGGTCGACGACACCGAAAGCTTGTAGGCATGGTCGCCGAAAACGCGCTTGATCGCCGCCGTCTCGATCTGGTCGTTAGCCTTGGTGCCGGTGCCGTGGGCATTGAGATAGTCGACATCCTCGGGATTGAACCCGGCGTCGGCCAGACAGGCGCGCATGGCGGCCGTTGGTCCTTCGATGGTCGGCGCGACGATGTCGGACGCGTCGGCGGAGAGGCCGGCGCCGGCAATCTCGGCAAGGATGGTGGCGCCGCGGGCCATGGCGTGCTCGTAGGTTTCCAGCACCGCCATGCCAGCGCCCTCGCCGAGCGACAGGCCCTGGCGATCGGCGGAGAATGGCCGGCAAGTGTCGGGCGCCAGCACCCGCAATGCTTCCCAGCCCTTCAGGATGCCCCAGACCAGCGGCGCATCGGTGCCGCCGGCGACCATCACGTCGGCGCGGCCGAGCCTGATCTGGTCGACGGCCGAGGCGATGGCGTGGTTGGACGATGAGCACGCCGATGTGACGCCGAAGACCGGCCCGCGCAGACCGAGACTCATGCTGACATGCCCGGAGGCCGCACTCGGCATCACTTTCGGTACGGTGAATATCCCGGCGCGATTCTTGCCCTCGATCAGGATAGCCCGATAGCTCTCCTCGATCGCCTCCCAGCCGCAGACGCCGACACCGACGACGGTGCCCATCCGATAGGTGGTGGCCTCATTCGAGACCAGGCCGGACTGCTGCATGGCTTCCCTGGCCGCGATCGTTGCCAGCAGGCTGAAGCGGTCCATCGACACGGTCTGCTTGCGGTCGATGCCGTGATCGGGGAGCGATTTGATTTCGCAGCCGACCTTGACCTTCAAATCATGCAGCTGCGGACTGGTGATCTGGCCTATGGCCGAGCGGCCGGCGCGCATCTCGTTCCAGATCGCGGGCGCGCTGGTGCCGAGCCCGCAAATGCCGCCCATGCCGGTGATGACGACGCGCTGCCGCATTCAGGTCAGGCTTTTTTCGCGATCAGCGCGCGAACTGCTTCGACCATGTCGCCGACATTCTTCAGATTGCTCCAGGCATCGACCGTGTTCATCTCGATCTCGATGCCGTACTCTTCCTCAAGATCGAAGATGATCTCCGTCAGCTCGAGCGAATGGATACCAAGCGAGGTCAATTCAGTGTTGGTGGTGATTTCTTCGCCGCCCGGCTCGGCATGAGCCTTGATCTTCGCGATGATATCCGTTGCCAGCTGGTCGGCCATTCGGTTCCTTCCCCACTATGTCGCGTTTCCCGACGCCAACTGAGCAGCGCCCCTTTTTTCTCCCGGTATCAAGCCGCCGTCGTCGTTTATACCCCCGCCAGGCAGCATGACCGTACCAAGGTGGTTCCCTCTATAGAAACCGAAACGTTGTCAAGCAACAAGCTATATCGAACTCCATATCGACAAAGCCGCCGGAGTGCTTAACGTGCGGGCATGGATACGGTTGAACATAGGGGCGAACATGGCGGGATTTCAACGCAGCGCGTTGCGGGCGTGGCGCGGCTTTCCTGTGCTCTCAGCGACGGCCGCACGCGCCTGCGGCGCCTCTATCAGGACGGCGCCGCCAAGATAAGGATGCCGGCTGTCCGGGCCGATCCGCTCGAAGCGGTGCTGATCAACACCGCCGGCGGGATGACCGGCGGCGACCGTATCGCCTGGAATGTGGATGTCGGCGCGGCTGCCTCAGCGTCGATCACGACCCAGGCCTGCGAGAAGATCTACCGGGCGGCATCCGACCGTGCCGAGGTGCGGGTCAATTTGTCGGTCGGTGAAAATGGCCGCATTGCCTGGCTACCGCAGGAGACCATCGTCTTCGACCGCGCGGCCTTTGCCCGAACGCTCGACGTCGAGCTTGCCGCAGGCGCCGAGGCGCTGGTGCTGGAAGCCGCCGTCTTCGGCCGCCTGGCGATGGGCGAACGCGCCACGCAGGGGCTTTTCCACGACCGCTGGCGCGTGCGCCAGGATGGCTCCCTCATTCACGCCGAGGATTTCCGCATCGGACCCGATGTGGCCGCCACGCTCGACCGGCCGGCGGTTGCTGGCGGCGCGATCGCCATGGCGACGCTGCTTTTGGTGTCGCCGCGGGCCGAAGCCTTGCTCGATCCGGTCCTGGAGATCGTCGGCGAACACGGCAGCGCCAGTGCCTGGAGCGTGAAGAAATCTGGCAAGCTTCTTGCGAGGCTTTACGCCGGGGATGGCTACAAGCTGCGCCAGCGGCTGGTTCCACTCGTCGAATTGCTCAATGGAAGGGCGGGGTTGCCCAAATTATGGTCACTGTAGGCCTGTCTCTACCAGCCTGGGAAAACGCATGAACTTGACGCCGAGGGAAAAGGACAAGCTGCTGATCGCCATGGCGGCGATCGTGGCACGCAAACGGCTCGAACGCGGCGTCAAGCTCAATCATCCCGAAGCGATCGCGCTGATCACCGACTTCGTCGTCGAGGGTGCCCGCGACGGCCGCCCGGTCGCCGAACTGATGGAGGCCGGCGCCCATGTCGTTACCCGCGCGCAGGTGATGCAAGGCATCGCCGAGATGATCCATGACGTGCAGGTCGAGGCGACGTTTCCCGACGGCACCAAGCTGGTGACCGTGCACGAACCGATCCGGTGAGGAGGACAAGATGCTTGAGCTGCGCCCCAACTGCGAATGCTGCGACAAGGACCTGCCCCCCGAAGCGGCGGATGCGTTGATCTGCACCTTCGAGTGCACCTTTTGCGCCGACTGCGTGGAACAGGTGTTGGGCGGTGCCTGCCCTAATTGCGGCGGCAATTTTTCGGCCCGGCCGATCCGCCCGGCAGCGATGCTGAAGAAATATCCCGCGTCGACCAAGCGCGTTCTCAAGGCCGAAGGCTGCGGCCCCCGCAAGGCGGCGTAAGCACCAGCCGAGCCAAACGAAAGGCAAATAGAATGATCCCTGCCAAACGCCTATGCCTGTCGGCGATCCTGCTGCTGGCCGCCGCCATGCCGGCCTATGCCCATGTCGGCATCGGCACGACCTCCTCCTTCACGGCCGGTTTCATGCACCCGCTTTCCGGCCTCGATCACATGAGCGTGATGATCGCCGTCGGACTGTGGGCCGCGCTCAAGGGCGGCAAGGCGCTTCTTGCCTGGCCAGCGGCCTTTGTCGGCGTCATGCTGGTCGGCGGTGTGCTCGGCATGCTGCATATGCCGCTGCCCTTCGTCGAACCGGGCATACTGGCATCGGTCGTGGCTCTCGGGCTGCTGGTGGCACTGGCGATCGATCTGCCGGTCTCGGCCGGCGTCGCCATCATCGGCCTGTTCGCACTGTTCCACGGCCACGCGCATGGCACCGAGGTGCCGGAGAATGCGGGTGGACTCGAATACATGGCAGGCTTTGCCATCGCCACCGCGGCTCTCCATGCCACCGGCATCGCCGCCGGGCTCGGTCTCGGCGTCCGGTTTCGCGGCCTGGCCCGCGCCGCGGGTGCGGCAAGTGCGGCGGTTGGTGTCGGTCTCGTCTTCGGCGTTCTGTGAGGGTGACGATGATCCCTGGTGAAGTGATTACGGCAAGCGGCGACATCGAGTTGAACAAGGGTCTGCCGACCGTCACCCTGAAAGTGGCCAACAGTGGCGACCGGCCGATCCAGGTCGGCAGCCACTATCATTTCTTCGAGACCAATGATGGGCTGAAGTTCGACCGCGAGCGTGCCAGAGGCATGCGCCTCGACATCGCCGCCGGCACCGCCATGCGCTTCGAGCCGGGGCAGGAGCGCGACGTCACGCTGGTGCCGCTCGGCGGCAAGCGCGAGGTCTACGGATTCCAGCAGAAGGTGATGGGCAAGCTGTGAGATCTTCCAGCAGCTCAACCCGGCGGCTTGGCCGCGGCGTAGATGACGATCCTTCCGGGATCGTCGAATTCGACGGCGAGAACATCCTGCGCAAGCACGCGCCGCGACTGGATGGCATTGAACAGCAGCGCGTTGGCCTCGATCTCCTTGCGCAGTTCGGCAATGTCGTCCTGATGCTGCTTGACCTTGGTCTCGATCGCCGGCGGCGGACCGCCTTCCGTGCGCGCCGCATCGGTGAGGAACACGATATCGACCTTGTCGAGTTTGGACGTCTTGCGGACGGTGCCGATGTTTTGGCGCGTGCGGTCGATCGCCGTGGTGACGTTTCCGGCTTCGGCGGTTGCCTTAGCCTCTTCCTGCTTGACCTCCGAACCGACGATCCGATTGACGGTTTCGCTGCTTTCAAGGCCCTGCGCGTTCAGTGCGGCGTGAGGAACGATCGCGGCGAAAAAAGCTGCCGCCGCAATCGCATGCAGCCATCGGGCGTCAGGCAAAATAGTCGGGTTGGCCATCGCTCACTTTCGAGATCGGTTTCAGCACTCAGGAAGCGAAACGACTCCTGCCCTGCCAAGGTTCCCTTCCCGACGCGGCTTGCGGGCCGGATACCGGCCCGCGGCGCTGTATCGTCAACTCGCCTTTTTGGTGATCAGGGTCAGTGCGCCATTGGGTTCCATGCTGGCAGCGACCACCTGCGCCGAGGTCATTCCCTTGGCCTCCAGCGCGGACTTGACCTTGGGCGTGGCGTCGATCGAGCTGCGCAGCTTCTTCAAGCCGTCATCGCCGCGCTGGGCGATCACCTGGTTGACCTGCGTCTGGGTTTCCTTTGGCAGCTCCGTAATGTCGACGATGTTGACGCTCTGGATCGTCGGCACGGCCGGCTGAGCCTGGGGCGCGGGCGCGGGCGGCGCTGGAGCGGGCTGTTGAGCGGGTTGCTGCTGGGCACTGGCGGCACCCGCCAACATCAGGCTGGCGGCAGCGGCAAGAACTGTCGTTTTGCGCATGGATTTTCCTTTCCATCGATTGGCAAACGGTCGTTTTGGGGTGACCCCCTAACCTCAACCGCCAAATGGGATCAGAAGGTGTCGCCCAGCGGGTCATTCCGTGACCATAGGATGGCGACAATGTGCAGCCGGGTTTCGATCAATTTCGGCAAACCGCATTTCGGGAGCAATCGCTGATGGCCAGAATTACCCGCACCACCTATGCGCAGATGTATGGCCCGACGGTTGGCGACAAAGTGCGGCTTGCCGACACCGAACTGTTCATCGAGGTCGAAAGGGACCTGACCACCCATGGCGAGGAGGTAAAATTCGGCGGCGGCAAGGTGATCCGCGACGGGATGGGCCAGAGCCAGGTTTCCAGGGCGCAAGGCGCCGTCGACACAGTGATCACCAACGCGCTGGTGCTCGACGCAAGCGCCGGCATCTTCAAGGCCGATATCGGCCTCAGGGACGGCCGCATCGCGGCCATCGGCAAGGCCGGCAATCCGGACACGCAAGATGGCGTGACCATCATCATCGGCCCCGGCACCGAGATCATCGCCGGCGAAGGCAAGATCCTGACCGCCGGCGGCTTCGACGCGCATATCCACTTCATCTGCCCGCAGCAGATCGAGGAAGCGCTGATGAGCGGCATCACCACCATGCTTGGCGGCGGCACCGGCCCGGCGCACGGCACGCTGGCCACCACCTGCACGCCAGGGCCATGGCACATGGCCCGCATGATCCAGTCCTTCGACGCCTTCCCTATGAACATCGGCCTGTCGGGCAAGGGCAATGCCTCCTTGCCTGCCGCGCTCGAGGAAATGGTGCTGGGCGGCGCCTGTTCGCTGAAACTGCACGAGGACTGGGGCACGACGCCGGCGGCCATCGATTGCTGCCTGTCGGTTGCCGACGACTACGACGTGCAGGTGATGATCCACACCGACACGCTGAACGAATCCGGCTTCGTCGAGAACACGGTCGCCGCCATCAAGGGCCGCACCATCCACGCCTTCCACACCGAGGGCGCCGGCGGCGGCCACGCACCCGACATCATCAAGGTCTGCGGCCTGCCCAACGTCATCCCGTCCTCGACCAATCCGACGCGGCCCTACACGGTCAACACGCTTGCCGAGCATCTCGACATGCTGATGGTCTGCCATCATTTGTCGCCGTCGATCCCGGAAGACATCGCCTTTGCCGAAAGCCGAATCCGCAAGGAGACCATCGCGGCCGAAGACATCCTGCACGATATCGGCGCCTTCTCGATCATCTCGTCGGACAGCCAGGCCATGGGCCGTGTCGGCGAAGTCGCTATCCGCACCTGGCAGACCGCCGACAAGATGAAGCGCCAGCGCGGCTCGCTGCCGCAGGAAACCGGCAACAACGACAATTTCCGCGTCCGCCGCTACATTGCCAAATACACCATCAACCCGGCCATCGCGCATGGGCTGTCCAGGGATATCGGCTCGATCGCGGTGGGAAAGCGCGCCGACCTGGTGCTGTGGAACCCGGCCTTCTTCGGCGTCAAGCCGGACATGGTGCTGATCGGCGGCATGATCGCCGCTGCCCCGATGGGCGACCCCAACGCCTCGATCCCGACGCCGCAGCCGATGCACTACCGGCCGATGTTCGGCGCCTACGGCAAGGCCAGGACCAACTCCTCGGTGACCTTCGTTTCGAAAGCCGCGCTTGAGTCCGGCTTGCACGGCAGGCTTGGCGTCGACAAGCAGTTCGTCGCCGTCGAAAACACGCGCGGCGGCATCGGCAAGCATTCGATGGTGCTCAACGACGCCACGCCGCATGTCGAGGTCGACCCGGAAACCTATGAGGTCCGCGCCGACGGCGAGCTTTTGACCTGCGAGCCGGCAACCGTGCTGCCGATGGCGCAGCGGTATTTTCTGTTTTGAGGCAGATTCGCTGGCCGAAATTCATGAATTTAGCCAAATTCCTCTGACCGCAAAATGCGCGCATTTCGTCAACCACTAGCGCAAACTGTGCATGGTTTGTCGATCGCAGCGCCGAAAATGTTTCGTTGGACCGCCTGATGGCCCCATCCCTTTGCTTCCAACTTGGAAATCTGGCCTCTTTGGAGCAATATAGAGTTCATGAATAAGATTTTTCGCAAACAGCAATTGACGCCCTATGAGGCCGACTATGCTCAGTGGTGCGCCGAGCAAGGCGCGCTGTTGCGCGAAGGTCGTCTGTCCGACCTCGACCGCGAGAATCTTGCCGAGGAGATCGAGAGCTTGGGGCGGAGCGATAAACGAGAGATCGATAGCAGACTGGGCACTCTGCTCCAGCATTTGCTTAAATGGCAGTTCCAGGCAGACGGGCGAAAAACAGGCTGGCTTCTAACGATCCGCGAACAGCGGCACCGGATTAAGAAGCTGATCACTGAAAGCCCGAGCTTGAAGAACTATCCCCACAAGCAACTCGCCAGCGAGTTTGACTTTGCGAGATTGAAAGCCGCTGAGGAGACAGGGTTGTCCGAAGAGGATTTTCCGGCCGATTGTCCTTATCTGGTTGCAGACGTGCTGGATCAAGATTTTTTCCCAGGCGTTCCGTGGTCGTCGGATCAGCTTGTTCGCGAATGAACCATCCGTGCTAGTGCGATGCTTTGCATAGCCTGGGAGCGCCGTTGATCTCCGATGGAACAGCAGATCGCCTCCGCCCATGACATATTCCCACACATCCGCATCGTCATGGGCATGGTGATCGGGCTTGGTGTCGCCCGCCTGCTGTCGGGGGTGGCGCGCATCGTCCAGCATCCCGGCCAGTACCGGCTCTATCCCGTGCATCTGGCCTGGGTCGCCTCGGTGCTTCTGATGCTGGTGCATTTCTGGTGGTGGGAGTTCGGCCTCTATGCCATCCAGTCCTGGACCTTCGGAAAATATTTGTTCATCATCTTCTACGCGATCACGCTGTTCCTGCTGTGCGCGCTTTTGTTTCCCGATTCGATGCTGGACTACACCAGCTACGAGGATTTCTTCTATTCGCGCCGGGCCTGGTTCTTCGGCCTGCTGGCGGCGACCTATCTGCTGGATGTGGTCGACACGCTGCTGAAGGGGCCGGAGCATTTCGCCCGCTTCGGCAGCGAGTATCTGTTCCGCACGCCGGTCTTCGTCGCGCTTTGCATCATCGCGATCCTGGTGCGCGATCGGCGCTTTCACATCGCCTTCGTCACGGCGGCGCTCATCTATCAGATATCGTTCATCCTGCGGCTCTTCGACACCATCGTCTGAGCGGACGCGATGGTCTAGCTTGTTCGGGAAAGGCAGGGTTCAACATGTACAAGGCCGTCGGATCGCGTGGATCCCGGGTCAGCCGCGTTCTCTGGATGCTCGAGGAACTCGGGCAGCCCTATGAATTTGTCGAAGTTCAGCTGCGCTCGCCGGAAGCCTATGTGCTCAATCCGTCGGGCAAGGTGCCAATCCTGATCGACGGAGAGCTGACGGTGACGGATTCGGCGGCGATCTGCGTCTATCTCGCCGACAAGCACGCGGACATTGGTATGGGCGCAAACCCAGGCCTAGCCGGTCGCGCCGAAATGGATTCCTGGATGCATTTTGCCCAGAGCGAGCTGGAAGCGCCGCTGTGGAACAAGCTGCGCCACCGCTTCCTGCTGCCGAAGGACGTGCGGGTCGATGTCGGCCCTGCGGCGGCGTACGATTTCGCCTCGGAACTGAAGGCGCTTGAGCGGCGGCTGGGCGACAAGCCGTTCGCGCTCGGCGAACGGTTTTCAGCCGTCGACGTGCTGCTCGGTGACATGGGTGGCTGGGCGCGTGCCGGCCGGTTCCCGATCGACTCCGAGCGCGTCAACGCCTATTTCGACCGCGTGCTGGCGCGGCCAGCCCGCGCAAGGGCGCAAGCAAATGAAGGCTCCATGAAATGAAGCTCAACCTCAACACCGACTTCACCAAATTTCCACGCGCCGTCTCGGTGTTGCCCGCCGGCGCTGCCGGGACCACCCTACCGTCCGGTCGTGCCATTCTCGCCCATGACGAGCGGCATCTGCGCCGCCGCGCCATCGAACTGGCCGACGGCGGCAAGGTGCTGGTCGACCTGCCCGAGCCGGTCGCGCTGAACGATGGCGACCGGCTGGTGCTGGAGAATGGCGGCCATATCGAGATCGTCGCGGCGCCGGAAGAGGTCTACGATATCCGCGCCCGCGACGGCGTGCATCTGGCCGAACTCGCGTGGCACATCGGCAACCGTCATCTCGCGGCCAGCATCGAAGCCGGGCGCATCCTCATCCTGCGCGACCACGTCATCAAGGCGATGCTGGAGGGGCTCGGCGCCACGGTGACCGACGTGTCCGAGCCGTTCAAGCCGGTGCGCGGCGCCTATTCCGGCGGACATGATCACGGTCACGCGCATGCCGAGGCGCACGCGCACAGCCACACGGAAGCACACAGCCATTCTCATGGCGAAGCGCATTCCCATTCGCACAGTCATGCCGGCCACGACCATGATCATGACTGACCAGCCTTCGAACATCGCCCTGCTGCGGCTGATGGCGTGGTTGTCGCCTTCCTTTCCGGTCGGCGGTTTTTCCTACAGCCATGGTCTTGAACGGGCGGTGCATGACGGGCTGATTGCCGATGCCAGGAGCCTGGCCGATTGGCTGGAGACGCTGGTCGAGTTGGGCTCGGGCTGGAACGACGCCGTGCTGTTCGCCGAGAGCTGGCGCCGGGCACGCGGTACCGGTGATCTCGATGAAGTGGCGGCACTTGCCGAAGCGCTGGCCGGCTCGCGCGAACGCCACACCGAGACCATGTTGCAGGGTGCGGCCTTCCTCAAGGCGGCGGCAGCCTGGCCCAACCCGGTGCTGGCGCGCTTGCCGGCTGAATGCGCCTATTGCGTTGCTGTCGGCGCCATCGCCGGCGGCAATTCGATTGCCCTTCGGGATGCGCTATCCGCCTTCCTGCAAACCTTCTTCTCCAACCTCGTCCAGGCAGCGATCCGGCTTGGCATCGTTGGCCAGAGCGGTGCGACCACGTTGTTAGCCGGCTTCGAACCACTGGCCCTAGCGACCGCCAACCGCGCTGCGCGCTCTACATTGGATGATCTCGGCGGCTGCGCCTTCGTTTCCGATGTCATGGCGATGAAGCATGAAACCCAGTATTCGCGATTGTTCCGCTCATGATTTTTCTTGCCTTCGCCCTCTCGGCCGTCCTGCTGCTGATCACCGCGCTGCATGTCTATTGGGGCCTTGGCGGTATCTGGCCGGGCAAGGATGCGGCTTCCTGCGCCCACGCCGTTGTCGGCTTTCGCGGCGTCCATGAGATGCCGACGCCGTTCGCCAGCTTTGCCGTTGCCGCGTGCCTGTGCCTGGCGACACTGTGGCCGCTGGCGCTCATGGGGGTCTTCGCTTCACCTTTCCCAAAGGAGGGTCTCGCCGCCACGTCGCTGCTCATCGGACTGGTGTTCCTGGGGCGTGGCATTGCCGGCTTCACGCCATGGTGGCGGCGGCGGGCGCCGGAACAGCCTTTCGCGCGGCTCGATGTCCGCTATTATTCGCCGCTGTGCCTGTTGATAGGGTCCGGCTTTGCCATCCTCGCCATCACGGAGTTTCCCGCATGACACAGACAAATGGCCCGCTGCGCGTCGGTATCGGTGGTCCGGTCGGTTCGGGCAAGACGACGCTGACCGAAAAGCTGTGCAAGGCGCTGCGCGACGAGTTCTCCATCGCGGTCGTCACCAACGACATCTACACCAAGGAAGACGCCATGATGCTGGCACGGCTGCAGGCGCTGCCCGAGGACCGCATCATGGGTGTCGAGACCGGCGGCTGCCCGCACACAGCTATCCGGGAAGACGCTTCGATCAATCTGCAGGCGATCGCGCAGATGAACAAAAAATTCCCGGATCTCGACATCGTCTTCATCGAATCCGGCGGCGACAACCTCGCTGCCACCTTCTCGCCTGATCTCGCCGACCTGACGCTCTACGTCATCTCCGTCTGCCAGGGCGAAGAAATCCCGCGCAAGGGCGGACCGGCGATCACCCGCTCCGACTTCCTGGTCATCAACAAGAGCGACCTCGCTCCGTACGTGAACGTCAATCTCGATGTCATGGAAAGCGACGCCGGCCGCATGCGCGGCAAGCGACCCTTCGGCTTCACCGACCTGTCGCGCGGCAAGGGACTGCAGGAGGTCATCGATTTCATCATCGAGCATGGCGGCCTGCGAGCCAACGCTGCCGCTGCCGGCACGGCAGCGTGAGATAGCCATCCCTGCACCAACCAAAACCGGTTGCGGGGACGGGCTGGCCACGGCATTCTTGTCAAAACTGGAGGATTTTCCATGAGCATTGCACGCCTGCAAAAGGAAACGCTGACCAACCTGCCCTTCTACGAAGAGCGCGTCGATCTCGCCTGTGCCTTTCGCTGGACGGTACGGCTCAACATGCACGAGGCGGTGGCCAATCATTTCTCGCTGGCCGTCAATGACGACGGCACACAGTTCCTGATGAACCCCAATCAGGTGCATTTCTCGCGCATCAAGGCGAGCGACCTTTTGATGATCGATGCCAACGATCCAGCAACGCTCTCCGGCCCCGATGCCCCCGATCCGACGGCGTGGGGCCTGCATGGCGCCATCCATCGCAATGTCCGCCACGCGCGCTGCGTCATGCATGTCCATTCGATCCATGCCACGGTGCTGGCCTCGCTCGCCGATTCCCGCCTGCCGCCGATCGACCAGAATTCGGCGATGTTCTTCAACCGCCATGTCGTCGACGCGCATTATGGCGGGCTGGCCTTCGAGGAAGAGGGCGAACGCTGCTCTCAGCTTCTCATCGATCCCAAGGTCAAGGTGATGGTGATGGGCAATCATGGCGTGCTGGTCATCGGCGATACGGTCGCCGATGCCTTCAACCGTATGTTCTATTTCGAGCGCGCCGCCGAGACCTACATCAAGGCGCTGTGGACCGGCCGTCCACTGCGCACGCTGTCTGATGCTGTCGCCGAGAAGACGGCAAGCGAGATGGACGATTATCCCGGCCAGGCCGAACGCCATCTCAGCGAGCTGAAGGCGATCCTCGACGAGCAGGAACCGGCCTACCGGAACTGAGGACAACTGGTTCTTGGCTTCGTCGCGAGAAAAGGACTTTCAGCATCGCGCCGCCCCTCATCTGGCTGCCGCTATCTTCTCCCCGAAAACGGGGAGAAGGACGCTGTTGCCACCGCGTTCGCCAATTGGCCTAAATACGCCCCTTCACCCTAAGCTGAATTGACCCTGCACTCCTGACATGCCAAAGGCCCGCAAAGCCTTTCATCTGGAGTAGCCTGATGACCGATCGCATCGAGATCGCCGGATTGCGGATTGCCCGCGAGCTGCATGAGTTCGTGGCCAGGGAAGCGCTGCCGGGCACAGGCATCGAAGCGGACATCTTCTGGAACGGTTTTTCGGCCATCGTCCACGACCTGGCCCCGAAGAACCGGGCGCTGCTGGCAAAGCGCGACGCTATCCAGGAACAGATAGACGGCTGGTATCGCGACCATGGCGCCCCCGTCGACATGGAAGCCTACAAGGGTTTCCTGAAAGAGATCGGCTATCTCGTTCCCGAAGGCCCGGCCTTCAGCGTGTCGACCGACAATGTCGACCCCGAAATAGCAGTCGTTGCCGGGCCGCAACTGGTCGTGCCGGTGATGAATGCGCGCTATGCGCTCAACGCCGCCAATGCGCGCTGGGGCTCGCTCTATGATGCGCTCTACGGCACCGATGCCATCCCCGAAACCGATGGCGTCGAAAAGGGCAAAGCCTTCAATCCGGCGCGCGGCGCCAAGGTCGTCGCCTGGACGAAGAGTTTTCTCGACGAGGCTGCCCCGCTCACCTCCGGCAAATGGGCCGGCGTCAATGGTCTGTCGCTGGCGCAAGGCGCGTTGCGGCTGAGTGCCGGTGCCGGCTCGACGACGCTGGCCAACCCGAAACAATTCGTCGGCTATCGTGGCGATGCCGCCAATCCCGATGCCGTGCTGCTTGTGCGGAACGGGCTGCACATCGAGATCATGATCGACCGCAACAACCAGATCGGCCGCACCGATCCGGCGGGCATCGCCGACGTCATCCTGGAATCGGCGCTGACCACCATCCAGGACTGCGAGGATTCGGTCGCGGCGGTGGATGCGCAGGACAAGGTCGTCGTCTACCGCAACTGGCTTGGCCTGATGAAGGGCGACCTGGCCGAGGAAATCACCAAGGGCGGCAAGAGTTTTGTCCGCAAACTCAATCCCGACCGCTCCTACACCGCGCCCGCCGGCGGCACGCTGACCGTGCCTGGCCGTTCGCTGATGCTGGTCAGGAATGTCGGCCACCTGATGACCAACCCGGCGATAACAGACCGCGACGGCAACGAGGTTCCGGAGGGAATCCTGGATGCGGCGCTGACGGCGATGATCGCGCTGCACGATGTCGGGCCGAACGGCCGCCGCGCCAATTCCCGCGCCGGCTCGATGTATGTGGTGAAACCCAAGATGCACGGGCCGGAGGAAGTCGCTTTCGCCGTCGAAATTTTCGACCGCGTCGAAGCCCTGCTCGGCATGGCCAAGAACACCATCAAGATGGGCATCATGGACGAGGAGCGACGCACCACCGTCAACCTCAAGGAGGCGATCCGCGCCGCAAAAGAGCGTGTCGTGTTCATCAACACCGGCTTCCTCGACCGCACCGGCGACGAAATCCATACCTCGATCGAAGCCGGGCCGATGATCCGCAAGGGCGACATGAAGCAGGCCGCCTGGATTTCCGCCTACGAGGCCTGGAATGTCGACACCGGGCTCGAATGCGGCTTGGCCGGGCACGCCCAGATCGGCAAGGGCATGTGGGCGATGCCCGATCTGATGGCGGCGATGCTGGTCGAGAAGATCGCCCATCCCAAGGCGGGTGCGAACACCGCCTGGGTGCCGTCGCCAACGGCGGCGACGCTGCACGCCACGCACTACCACAAGGTCGACGTCCACGCCGTGCAGGCAGCGCTGAAGAACCGGCCCAAGGCCAGGCTCGACGACATCCTGTCGGTGCCTGTCGCGGTAAGGCCGAACTGGTCGCCGGAAGACATCCAGAAGGAGCTCGACAACAACGCGCAAGGCATTCTGGGCTATGTCGTGCGCTGGATCGACCAGGGCGTTGGCTGTTCGAAAGTGCCTGATATCAACGATGTCGGCCTGATGGAGGACCGCGCCACGCTGCGCATCTCCTCGCAGCACATCGCCAACTGGCTGCATCACGGCGTGTGCACAGAGGACCAGGTGATGGCGACGATGAAGCGCATGGCTGACATTGTCGACCGCCAGAACGAGGGCGACCCGCTCTACCAGCCGATGGCGGCCGATTTCGACAACTCGATCGCCTTCCAGGCGGCCTGCGACCTGGTCTTAAAGGGCCGCGTCCAGCCCAATGGCTACACCGAGCCGGTGTTGCACGCGCGGCGACTGGAGTTGAAGGCGCGGCAGGGCTGAACAGGCACAGGCGGGTCTTGGACCTGGCTTCCAGCCTGAGGCGTTAGGAACCTGTATGGTCCAGGAGCCGGATGGCGGGATCGCGGCGGTGTTCGGAGTTGGCCCGATCGACGCCCTCTACCGTAATCGCGATCGTCCCGTTTTCCACTCTTGCTATCCAGCCTTTTGCTTTCAGGTACCAGAGATGAAACTCGAGATGTTCTCGCGGGCAGCCTGACAAGCGTTCGAGCTCTACATCTCCGATCCCGGGATTGGTGACGTCGTGCCGGCGCTTCGCGTAAAGCAGCGACAGCAGTTTGGCCTGGATCACCACATCCCGCTCGATGCCTTTGGTGCTGCTGGCCTCCTCGGTCAACTCGCGACGAAGGCCGGCATGGTCTCGGTACGCGATGTCGTATTGAGCGCGCTTGACCGGATCCTTGAGCGTATTGTGGGCTTCCACGATTTCGCTGAACCGGGCTTCATCCCCGGTTTCCCGATTGTCAGGATGATAGCGCATCGCAAAATAGCGAAATATGCGCTCCAGCGTTTCCGAGTTGGCGTTCGGGCTAACTTCCAAAACTTCGTAATAGTCGATGAACATAGCGGGGTCCCCAACCGCAACCATATTCGTATTGTCTAAATAAGGAATGTCCAATGCGGCAGCCAAGACTTTAGTCTGGCTCGATGCCATGTTTGCTGAAGAGGAGGAAAATGGCCGGCGCCCATTCGGGTGGGGGGCCGTTGGGTGGTGAGGACGCCGGCCAAGCGGACAATCAGGTCCGCCGCACTGCAGACATGGTCGATTCGCAGGGACGCGGTTATGGCGTGATCGCGGAATTTCGCCGGCTGGGACCAAACCGAACGCAAGCATGGCCATCAGTAGGCAAGTGACCTACGCTGCCTGCGCCACCCGCTCCGTACTCATGCGATAGGAAATCGCTTCGGCCAAGTGGATGCGGCCGACGGTTTCGCTGGCGTCGAGATCGGCCAGTGTTCTCGCGACCTTCAACACGCGGTGATAGGCCCGCGCCGAAAAGGCGAGCTTTTCGCTGGCGTCCTTGAGCAGCGACAGGCCGGCGGCGTCAGGCATGGCGATCTCCTCGATGACCGCCGGCGCGCAATGCGCGTTGGTGGTGGCGCGGGTAGCGCCGAGCCGCTCGAAGCGTTCGCGCTGGATGGTGCGGGCGCGGGCCACGCGCAGCGCCACATCGGCACTTTTCTCCGACCGGTCGGGCCGGATCAGGTCGCTGGCCGAGACCGCCGGCACCTCGATCCTGAGATCGATGCGGTCGAGCAGCGGACCCGAAATACGCGCCTGGTAGTCGGTGCGGCACCGCTCGCCCCGCAGGCAGCGATAGCCCGGCTCACCGGCCATGCCGCAGCGGCACGGGTTCATCGCCGCGACCAGTTGGATGCGCGCCGGATAGGTGACGCGATGATTGGCCCGCGCGATCATGCAGTCGCCGGTCTCCAGCGGCTGGCGCAGCGCATCGAGCGTCTGCGGCGTGAATTCTGGAAACTCGTCGAGGAACAGCACGCCATGATGGGCAAGCGACACTTCGCCCGGCCGCGCGCGGATGCCGCCGCCGACCATCGCCGCCATCGAGGCCGAATGGTGGGGGGCGCGGAACGGCCGCCGGTCGGTCAGCTTGCCTTCGCCGAGTTCCCCCGCCACCGAGGCGATCATCGAAACCTCGAGCAGTTCCTTCGGCGCCAGCGGCGGCAGGATCGACGGCAGCCGCTGCGCCAGCATCGATTTTCCTGAGCCCGGCGGCCCGATCATCAGCAAATTGTGCCCACCGGCCGCCGCCACTTCCAACGCCCGCTTGGCGGTCTCCTGGCCCTTGATGTCCGCGAGGTCGGGCAGGTCGCGCGCCGCGGCGTGGATGCCGGCCTCCGGCCGCGACAGCACCTGCGTGCCGCGAAAATGATTGGCAATCGCAATCAAGCTGCGCGGCGCCAATATGTCGAATTCCCGACCCGCCCAGGCCGCTTCCGGCCCGCAGGCGAACGGGCAGATCAGGCCCTTGCCCTCGGCATTGGCGCCGATCGCCGCCGGCAAGGCACCGGCGACCGCGGCAATCGTGCCGTCGAGCGACAATTCGCCAAGCACGACATAGCCGGCCAACATGTCACCCGGAATGGCGCCCAGTGCGGCCATCAGGCCAAGCGCGATCGGCAGATCGTAATGGCTGCCTTCCTTGGGCAGGTCGGCGGGCGCCAGATTGACCGTGACCTTCTTCGACGGCATCGACAGTCCGGACGCATGAAGTGCTGCCTGCACCCGCTCGCGGCTTTCGGCCACTGCCTTGTCGGCAAGGCCGACGATGTGCATGTTGACCTTGCCGGGCGCGATCATCACCTGCACGTCGACCGGCACAGCCTCGATGCCCTGGAAAGCGACCGTGCGAACCCGCGCCACCATTTTTGCCCCCGGATATAGGCTTGCCCCAGCCCCTGCGATCGGGCCAGGAATGGCCCTCCGGGAGACAATCACACTTCCTCGGTCAAATCAAGAACATTACAGGAACATGCAACCGTCTAGGTTGCAGCCGAACAGAGCCCGGTTGCAAAAACAGAACATGGTTAAGACAAAGTGAAAACGGACTACGTCCGCCGCTTGTCCTCGACCGCGTCCCAGAACAGGCTGGCGATGTCGGCGCCGCCGAAGCGCTTGACCTCGCGCACGCCGGTCGGCGAGGTGACGTTGATCTCGGTCATATAGTCGCCGATGACGTCAATGCCGACCAGGATGAAACCGCGCTCTTTCAGCGAAGGTCCGATGCGGGCGCAGATTTCGCGCTCGCGCGCCGTCAGCTCGGTCTTTTCGGCGCGGCCGCCGACATGCATGTTGGAGCGGGAATCATGCTCGGCCGGCACCCGGTTGATGGCGCCGACCGGTTCGCCGTCGATCAGGATGATGCGCTTGTCGCCCTTGCGTACGTCCTTGAGATAGCGCTGCACGATATAGGGCTCGCGGAACATCTGGCCGAACATTTCGAGCAGCGAGGCAAGATTGCGGTCGCCTTCAAGCAGATGGAAGATGCCGGCGCCGCCATTGCCGTAGAGCGGCTTGACGATGATGTCGCCGAACTCCTTGCGGAAGGCCGCAACCTCCAGCGGATCCTTGGTGATCAGCGTGTCTGGCATCAGGTCGGCAAACTCGGTGACGAAGATCTTTTCCGGGCTGTTGCGCACCCAGGCCGGGTCGTTGACCACCAACGTCTTCGGATGGATGCGCTCCAGAATATGGGTGGTGGTGATGTAGTTCATGTCGAAGGGCGGATCCTGGCGCAGCAGGACGACATCCATTTCCGACAGATCGGTGCGCACCTTCTCGCCCAGTGAATAATGGCTGCCCTTCTCGTCGCGCACCTGCATTTCCTCGATGCGGGCAAACACCTTGCCGTCACGCAGCGACAGCCGGTCGGGCGTGTAGTGGAACAGAAGATGGCCGCGCCGCTGCGCTTCCAGCGACAGCGCGAACGAGGTGTCGCCGGCGATCGAAACGGCGGAGATGTGGTCCATCTGGACGGCGATTTTCAGCTTCATGGCAGGTCCCCAGCGCAGTCGGTCACAGCGATATAAGGGTCACGAGGCCTTCTGCCAATCGGGCCAGCACCCTAGCGGTCGAAGACCAGCCGCGAGTAGCCAAGGAAGGACAGCGTCATGGCGACCAGCGAGGCGACGGCGAGTGCTACCAGCGGCGGGGCCGCCGGCAGCGCGAACAGGATGGCGCAGTAGACGAGATAGTTGACGATTCTGGTGGCGACGCCGACGCTGCCATAGCGCGCGCCTTCGTTCGCAATACCGCGGCTCGACGGCGAGAAGGTCAGGTGGCGGTTGAGCAGCCAGGTGACGCAGAGCGCGAAACCGATCGAAAGGATGCGGGCGGCCAACGGCCCGAGCGGCGTGATCGCCAGCAGCAACCAGAGTGCCGCCGCATCGGCAACGAAACCGACACCGCCGGCAAAGACAAAGCGGACGATACGTTGCACCGTTCAGGCCGCGCGCGGGGTCTTGCCCGCTGCCGGCCTTTGCGCCGTCGCCTCGCGATTGCGCTCGACACGGCCCGAAGGCATCGACAGATAGAAGATGCGCTTCTGTTCGGCCCGGCCACGCGATACCGAATCGAGGATCAGCCCGGTCATCGCCGCCAGCATCGACAGCAGCAGCAGGCCGACCGACAGCACCCAGGTCGGCATGCGCGGCACGAGGCCGGTTTCGGCGAACTCGACCAGCACCGGCGTCATCAGGAACAGGCTCGATGCCAGGAAGAACACGGCAAAGGCGCCGAAGAAGCGCTGCGGCTGCGTTTCCTTCATCAGCATGCCGAACATCCACAGGATCTTGGCGCCGTCGCCCCAGGTCGACAGCTTCGATGACGAGCCCTCCGGCCGCCTGCCATAGTCGAGCGCGATTTCGCTGACCGGCAGTTTGAGCTGCGAGGCGTGCACCGACATTTCGGTCTCGATCTCGAAACCGCCAGAGACGGCGGGGAAGCTCTTGACGAAGCGCCTGGTGAAGACACGATAGCCTGAGAAGATGTCGGTGAAATCGCTGCCGAACAGCCGCTTGTAGAGGCTGTTGAAAATGCGGTTGCCGAGGGCATGGCCGTTCCTGCCGGCGTCGTCGGTGACGCCGCGCCTGGTGCCCACCACCATGTCGGAACGCTCGGTCAGCAGCGTGTTGATCAGCTGCGGCGCGTCCTCCGGCGCATAGGTGCCGTCGCCATCGGCCATCAGGTAGATGTCGGCTTCGATGTCGGCGAACATGCGGCGCACCACATTGCCTTTGCCCTGGCGCGGCTCGCGAACGACGATGGCGCCCGCCGCGCGGGCCAGCAACGCCGTCAGATCGCGCGAATTGTTGTCGTAGACATAGATGGCGGCGGCTGGCAGCGCCTCACGGAACCGCCGCACCACTTCGGCGATCGTCAGCTCCTCGTTGTAGCAAGGCAGGAGCACGGCGATGACAGGTTCGTAGCGAACGTCTTGCGGCATTTTCGTCTCCGAAAGCCTTGTCGACCACGCGGGTCGCGCGACCGGAGGGCTCGCTCAGGCGGTTTTACTATTTATTGAAGCCGTTAAGGCTAGGTTTAAGGCCGACTTCATGAATGTCGATTGGTCCCAGAGACCCGGCATTCCTGCCAAAGGCGATCGGGATGAGCATAGCCAAGGATGGAACGTCCACCTGGAGGTTCGATATCGCGTTGGCGCTGCTCGCCACGCTCGGCTTCCTCGCGGTCAACGCTTGCGCCGGGTTCCCAGCGCTGATCGATGCCGGCGGCGACAATGACAACCTGCTGCGGCTGGTCGAAGTGCGCGACCTGTTGGCCGGCCAGGGCTGGTTCGACCTGCATCAATACCGGATGGGCCTGGAAGGCGGCTTTGTCATGCACTGGTCGCGGCTGGTCGATGCATCGATCGCCGCCATTGTTCTTGCCGTATCGAACCTGACAGGCAACACCGCGCTTGCCGAGAACGTCGCGCAGGTGGCGTGGCCGGCGCTGCTTTTCGGCCTGACCATGGTCTTCATCGTGCGCGCAGCGCGCAGCTTCGCGGGCAACGGCGCGGTTCTGCCCGCAATCGTCGTCGGCGCGGCGGCACTGTATTTCATAGGCATCTTCGCACCTGGTGCGCTCGATCATCACAATGTCCAGCTGATGCTGACCGTCGCCAGCCTGAGTCTCCTGATAGAGGCGCCCGCGCACCGGTCGGCGACATTTCTTGCCGGTCTGTGCGCCGGGCTGACACTGGCCGTCGGCATGGAAACCGCTCCTTATGTGGCCGCCATCGGCGTCTGCGTGGCGGCGCTGTTTGTCTTTGACGGTTCGGGCGAAAAGCTCATTGCCAGGGATTTCGGCCTTGGCTTAGCCGGCGTCGCGGCGCTTGTCTTCGTCACGACCATCCCGATATCGGCTTGGGGCCAGGTCGAATGCGATGCCTTCTCGACCGTGCAGTTTGTCGTAGCCGCCCTCGCCGGAATTGGCCTTGCGGCCACGGCTTCTATCGAAGCGGCCGGCCGCACGCGCGGCCGCCGCCTGATCTCGCTTGGCCTGCTCGGCATCGTGCTCGGCACGGTCCTCTTGTCGCTGTTTCCGCAATGCCTGGCCTCTCCATATGTGGGGCTCGATCCGCGCCTGAAGATGCTGTGGCTCGATCACATCGACGAGGCACAGTCGCTGTTCCAGCTCGCCACCCGGGATCCCGCCGAACTGGCGGCGCGCTATGTCACGCCGCTGGTGGCGATCGTCCTGATGGCGTTGCGCCTCGGCCGTGGCGGCTGGCGGCGCCAGGACAGCCTTGTCGCCGCGCTGCTGGTCGTGGCGTTCCTGGTCAGCGTCTGGCAAGTGCGCGGCTCGACATTCTCGATTGCCTTCGCGGTGATCCCGCTGGCGGCCTGGATCGCCAAATGGCGGCAGCGAGCCGAAGCCAGCCCATCGCGCAGCTCCGTGCTGCGGATGGCCGCTGCCTGGCTCATTTCGGTGAACTCGATCTGGTCAGGCGCCGCCGAGGCAGCGGCAGCGGCGCTCGAAACCGGCGCAAAAACCACCAAGAATGCTGGCGTTGACCCGTCCTGCCATGCCAAGGCCACGTTTGCGGCGCTCGGGCGGATGCCGGGCACCACGGTGCTTGCCGTTTCCAATCTCGGATCGCCGATCCTGGTGTACTCCCGGCATCGCGTTTTCGCCGGACCCTACCACCGCAACGTCGCGGGAGACCTGCTCGCGCTCGACGCTTTCCTCGGTTCCGAGGCGCAAGCCAGGTCGATCGCCAGGGATGATCACGTCGGTCTTGTCGCATTGTGCCGCGGCAATCCGGAAAGCCAGCTTCTAGCCTTCACCGCGCCAGATGGTTTTCTTGCCGGGCTGATGCGCGGCAGCGTGCCGGAATGGCTGGAGCCGATCGCGGAAACCCGCGGCGCAGCGCTCGAACTCTATCGTGTCCGGCCAAACCGCTGAGGGCCGGCATCAGGTTTGATGCGCGTCGCGCCGACCCTCTCGAAGGCAATGCGCTTTACCCGCGAATAATCGATTTGGGGATACGTTTCCTAAAGGGTTTGCTGCCAGTCTGAAGCTAAATTCCGACGTCACAAAACAGGGACACCGATGCAAACTTCGTTTGGCACCGGTCAGGCAAACAGGGAGAGCACGGATCTGGCATTCACAGATCCGTTGACCGGGCTTGGCAACCATCGCCGCTTCTTCGACAAGGTCGATCGCCTGATCGCCGACCGTGCCGACGATCCCGCACCCTTTACCGTCGGCATTCTCGACCTCGACGGCTTCAAGCCGATCAACGAT
The DNA here is from genome assembly GCF_964254115.1 of Mesorhizobium sp. LjRoot246. Taxonomy (NCBI): domain Bacteria; kingdom Pseudomonadati; phylum Pseudomonadota; class Alphaproteobacteria; order Hyphomicrobiales; family Phyllobacteriaceae; genus Mesorhizobium; species Mesorhizobium sp. LjRoot246. The sequence goes on from NZ_CAXUSN020000001.1 coordinate 629,550, forward strand.
TTGTTCGGGCATAAGGCCGGCGACGACATCCTGATCCAGGTCGCGATGCGGCTGCGCGCCTCGATGGACGGCCACTCCACGGTCTGCCGCATCGGCGCCGACGAGTTTGCCTTTCTCTACCCCTTGGTGTTCAGCGAGGATGCAGCGGCCGAAAAATCCCGCATGCTGATCGAGATCCTGTCGGCGCCCTACGATGTCGGCGAGCGCACTGCCAGGCTTTCGGCCTCGGTCGGCTGCTCGCTGTTCTCTTCGGGCGACGAGACCACCGAAATCCTCATCAACAAGGCAGAGACGGCGCTCTACCACGCCAAGCGTTCCGGCCGCGGCCGCGTCGTCGTCTACACCCGCGAGATGGAAGAAGCGGCCAAGCGCGTCACCCGCATCGAACAGGCGCTGCGCCGCGCTGTCTCGGCCGGGGAGGTGGAGCCGCATTTCCAGCCCATCGTCGACCTCAACACGCGCCGCACCATCGGCTTCGAGACGCTGGCGCGCTGGACAGACCGCGATCTCGGCTCGGTGCCGCCGACCGTTTTCATTCCCATCGCCGAAGAGCGTGGCATCATCGGCCCGCTATCGCAGCTGGTGCTGCGCAAGGCGACGGAGGCCGCCAGAAGCTGGCCGAAGGACCTGTTCCTGTCGTTCAATCTGTCGCCCTCGCAGCTTGTCGACCAGAACACCGGCCTGCACATACTGGCGATCCTCGACCGCACCGGATTCGATCCGCGCCGGCTGGAGATCGAGATCACCGAGACCGGCCTGATGAACGACCCGGCCTCGGCCGCGCAGATCGTCGAGGATCTGCGCCGCGTCGGCATCCGCGTCTCGCTCGACGATTTCGGCACCGGCCAGTCCTCGCTCGGCCGCTTGCGCGAATTCCATTTCGACAAGCTCAAGATCGACCGCGCCTTCGTCTCCTCCATTCTCGATGATAGGCCGTCGGAACACATCATCCGCGCCATTCTCGCCATGTGCGAAGGGCTCGGCATGGACGTGGTCGCCGAGGGCATTGAAGAAGAAGCGCAGGCCGATCGGCTGGTGCAGTTCGGCTGTGCTGGCGGGCAAGGCTATCTGTTCGGCAAGCCGGCCGATGCCGACGCCACGCTCGGCTATCTCCGCGATTCCTTCCGCGGCGCCCTGCGCGCCAAGGCGATCTGACCGGCGATCTGCAATCCTGACGATGCGACCGCGCCCATCCGGTGCGGCGCATTGTCGTTTTGTCTGACATAAGCCCAGAAATCCGGCGGTTCGCCCTTGCCCGCGCGCCTTGCGTGGCTAGGATGCGCGCCGGTCACGCTGGGAGAGAAAAGAAATGATGCCATCGGCGCATTTTGCCGACCTCGAAGGAGCCTCGGTGCTGATCACCGGCGGCGGCTCCGGCATTGGCGCGGCTCTGACCGAGGGGTTTGTGCGCCAGGGCGCCAATGTCGCTTTCATGGACATCGCCGATGGCCCGAGCACGATGCTCGCTGACCGCATCGAGAAAGAGTTCGGCCGGCGGCCGCTCTATCTCAAGACCGATTTGCGCGACGTCGATGCCTTGCGCGCTTCGGCAGCCAGGGCGGCCGAGGCGCATGGCGATGTCACCGTGCTGGTCAACAACGCCGCATGGGACGAACGCCACGCCGTAGAGGATGTGACGGTCGAATTCTGGGACAACAACCAGGCCATTAATCTGCGGCCGCATTTCTTCACCGCGCAGGCTGTGGCGCCGGGCATGAAGCGGGCCGGCGGCGGCTCGATCATCAACTTCACCTCGACATCCTATCTCATAAACCACCCCGACATGCCGTCCTACACGGCCGCCAAGGCCGGTATCCTGGGCCTGACCAAGGGGTTGGCCGGCAAGCTCGGCGTCGACGGCATCCGCGTCAACGCCATCGCGCCCGGCTGGGTGATCACCGAGCGGCAGAAGGAGCTCTGGGTGACCGAACAGGGGCTTGCCGCCCATGTCGCCAAGCAGTGCATCAAGCAGGTAATGCAGCCCGACGACATCATCGGCACGGTGCTGTTCCTGGCCTCGGATGCCTCGCGCATGCTGACCGCGCAGATGCTGATCGTCGATGGAGGTTTCCTGTGAGCGCGCCGGCGGTAGCCGCCGTCGACTGGGGCACGACCCGAATGCGGGTCTGGCTGATCGACGGACAGGGCAAGGTGCTCGCCGAACGCCGTGGCGATGATGGCCTGATCACCGCGCAGCAAAAGGGCTTTTCGACCCTTCTCGAAGGGCATCTGGCGGCGATGGGAGCACCGGATGCGCTACCCGTCATCATCTGCGGCATGGCCGGCTCTCGTCAGGGCTGGATCGAAGCGCCCTATGTCACCGTGCCGGCGCCACTCGGCGCCATCCTTGCAGGTGCTGCCAGCGTGCCTGGCCAGAGCCGCGACATCCGCATCGTTCCGGGTCTTGCCCAGCGGCTGGCCGATGCGCCCGACGTCATGCGAGGCGAGGAAACGCAGCTTGCCGGCGCCGGCTTGCCCGCCAAGGGACGCCAGCTGGTCTGCATGCCCGGCACCCATTCGAAATGGGTGCTGGTCGAGGACGGCGCGGTTGCCGGTTTCGGCACCTGGCCGACCGGCGAGTTGTTTTCGGTACTTGCCGCGCATTCGATCCTGCGCCATTCGCTCGGCGAACATCCAGGCCCGGTTACTCCAGAAAATCCATTCTTCCGCCGCTGGTGCGAAACGGCACTGAGTGAAGGCGGCGATGTCACCTCGCGGCTGTTTTCCATCCGCGCCGCCGGCCTGCTGCAGGATCTCAAAGCCGACGATGCCGCCGCTTGCCTGTCCGGCCTTCTGATCGGCGGCGAGATCGCCTCGGCCAGCCGCCGGCATGGCGCCGGCGGGGAACCCGTGGTCCTGATTGCATCCGGCGCGCTCGCCACGCTTTACCAGGCCGCGCTCGGCTTCGCCGGGCTTGACGTCCGGACCGTCGACGCCGATGAGGCGGTGCGTGCCGGTCTCGTCGAAGCCGCGCGCGAGAATGGCATGATCGCCAAGTCAGGAGTTGCCCGATGAGCCAGACCGCACCTTTTCCCAAGCTCAGGCGCGGCCTTGTCGCCATCTTGCGCGGTCTGAAGCCGGTCGAGGCCATCGCTATCAGCCAGGCGCTGTTTGACGCCGGCATCGAGGCGATCGAAGTGCCGCTCAATTCACCGGAGCCGTTTTTGTCGATCGCCCGGATTGTCGAAGTGCTTCCGAAAACAGCCTTGGTCGGCGCCGGCACGGTGCTGACGCCGGCTGATGTCGATAGCCTGCACAAGGCCGGTGGGCGGCTGTTGGTCAGCCCCAACGTCGATGCCGAGGTGATGGCCCGCGCGATGCACTATGGCATGGTCACCATGCCTGGCGTGTTCACGCCGACCGAGGCCTTCCTGGCGATCAAGCTCGGCGCCTCGGCCCTCAAATTCTTCCCGGCGAGCGTGCTGGGTGCTGCCGGCATCTCCGCGATGCGCGCGGTGTTGCCGGGGCAAACGGTGGTCGGCGCCGTCGGTGGCGTCTCCGAAAGAGATTTTGCCGGCTACAAGGCGGCGGGTGTGACGGCCTTTGGGCTGGGCTCCAGCCTGTTCAAGCCGGGCATGAGCGTTGACGAGGTGGCCGCGCGGGCTCAGGCCGCGGTGACAGCCTGGGATGCAGCATTCGGCGGAGACGCATGATGAGCCAAGCGAGCGTTTCGGTTTTTTCCGATCACATCTGCCAGCTTGGCGAAGGGCCGAGCTACGATCCCGCGACCGACGCGCTGTTCTGGTTCGACATCGTCAACGGCCTTTTGCTGGAGCAGGGCGTCGCCTCCGGCACGCTGAAGATCCATGAGCTCGGCCAGATGGCGAGCGCTATCGCCATCATCGACGAGAAGCGCCAACTGATCGCCACTGAGACCGGCCTTTTTGTCCGCGATGTAACGACCGACAAACTGACGCTGCACACAGCTGTTGAGGCCGACAATCCGGTCACGCGCTCCAACGATTCCCGGGTCCACCCCTGCGGCGCCTTGTGGATGGGCACGATGGGCAAGGGCGAGGAAAAGGGCGCGGGTGCGATCTACTGGTTTTTCAAAGGCGAACTGCGCCAGCTGTTTTCGGACATCACGGTCTCCAATTCGATCTGTTTTACCGAGGATGGCGCGCTCGCCTATTACACCGACACGTCGACCGGGCTGCTGATGCGTGTCGCCTGCGACCCGGCGACCGGCCTGCCTGCCGGCGAGCCGAAGCTGTTCGTCGACCATCGCTCGTCCAAGGGGTATGTCGACGGCTCCGTCGTCGACCGCGACGGCGTGCTTTGGAACGCCGTCTGGGGCGGCAAGGCGGTCAAGGCCTATTCGCCTGAAGGCGCGCTGCTGCGCGAAATCCCGATGCCGGTGACGCAGCCATCCTGTCCGGCCTTTGTCGGCAGGAAAGCCGATCGTCTGGCGGTAACATCCGCCTGGAAAGGCAAGGACGAGAAGCAGCGCCAGCTCGATCCGCAGGCCGGCATGACCTTCCTGCTCGACATCCCCGTCAACGGCCGCTTCGAGCCGCGCGTGCTGATCGCCTGATTGAATTCCATTCTACGGTCGGTTGGTGCGTTATCACGCAACCGCCCGCGCCGTGTCGGTTTCGCGAGAGCCTGACGCCTTCACCGTGCGATGGTAGGCAATCCTACCGCCGGGAAGCGTTCATGCCGAGCCGCAAGCCAAGACTGATACTCGTCCATGAGCCGGAAAAGGCCTGTTTCGACCGTCTGGTCGCCGACGGTCATGCGCCGGAGCGCGCAGTCGAAATCGCTTCCTATCTGGCGCAGTCGACCGATCTCGCCGCTGAATTCGAGGCGCTCGGCCGCGCCTGCCAGGCACGCGGCCTGTCTTTCACGCCGGTGGCGCTCGACGACGCCGCGAGCGTGCTCGCCGGCGCGGACCCGGACACGACATTGGTCTGGACGCTCACTGACGGCATCGCCTATTTCCGTGGGGGCGCGGCCCCCGCTTTGGCCAGGCTGGGCGGTTTCAAAACGATTGGTTCCGATGATGCGCTATTCGCGCTCTGCCAGGACAAGTTCCGCTCCGGCGCGGTGCTCGGCGCGCTAGGTCTGCCGGTGCCGCGGGCCGGTCTTGCGCGCGATGGCCAATGGCTCGTCGAGCCGCCGGCCTCTGCCGCCGGCTGGTTCGTCAAGCCCAATCGGCTGGGCGCCAAGATCGGCATCTGGCCGGATTCGCGCTGCAGCGATCTCGGCCTCGCTTTGGAACTCAGCCGGCGCGTGTTTTCGGCCTATCGCGATGATGTCGTCGTCCAGCCCTATGTCGCCGGCCGCAACGTGCGCGCCAGTTTCCTCGGCCTGGTGCCGGACGCCGGGGTCGAAGCGCTTGGCGTGGCCTTTGTCGATTCAGGCGCCGATTTCCAGACTATGGCCGACAGTCTGGCGCTCTACGGTGAAACCGGCGAGGCAGCGAAAGCGACGGGACACTATGCCGAACCGGAACTCGTTGCCGTCGCCGACAGCCAGCCGGTCGCCGACGCCAGGATTCGTGCAATCGCCGAGCGGCTGATGAGCGGTCTCGGCCTGCGCGACGTGTTCTCCATCGATCTTAGGGTGGAGGCCGACGACACGGTGCACCTGATCGAGTTCGAGGTCTGCCCTGGCCTGCCCTGCTTCGATTTCCGCGCCTATTGCCGCCAGCAATGGGACCTTGATCTTGCCGAAGCCATGGCAGAAACCGCCGCGAGCCGGCTTGCAAGCCAGGTGCATCGCGCTTAATGGCCCGACGGCAGATCCGCGCTGACCCGGCAGACGCGTTTCGCTACGGCATTCGCTCGACCGCCTGCAAGGCGGGATCCATCTTGTCCCAGGCATGGCCATGGGCCGTGTAGGTGACCATCTGCGGATTGAACTGTTCCGGATCGTCAAGGCTGGCCGCGTGGACAGCAATCAGCTCCGGCATGGCGACGGATATCAGGAAGACCGGCGTTCCGCAGGTTGGACAGAAGGTGTGGATCTTTTCGTTGCCGCTGGCGCTCGCCACGCGCCAGGTGCTCACCTCGCCGGTAATTGCCATATCGGCGCGCTGGCCGAAGGTCAGATAGGATCCGTGGCCTGTGCCTGAGCGCTTCTGGCAATCGCTGCATTGGCAGTGGTTCTGGAAGATCGGCTCGTCGCTGGTTTCATAACGGATCGCGCCGCATGCGCAGCCGCCGGTATAGCGCTTCGTCATTGTCATTCTCCATTGGCCCGATTCTGCATGATATCGCAGGACATCAGGCCGATTTCGGCTTGGCGAAAATGTCGATGCCACTGCCGGTTTCGAGGAAGGATTTCAGGCTGGACAGCACCGCCGGCCAGCCCTGGCTGACGCCTTTCGCCATGCCGCTGCCGGCTTCGAGCTCGTCATGGCTGACGGTCAGCCGCACCATCGTGTCGTATTCCTCGATGGCGAACGTCACCCGGCTGGTTTTCGACGGATCGTCTGCCTGCGAAGCGTTTGCCCAGGTGATGACGAGCCGGGTCGGCGGCGAGATCTCGACGACCCTGCCAACGAGTTCGACCGTCCGTTCGTCATTGGCGCGGATATGTTCCCATTTCGATCCCGCCTTCCAGTCCGAGACGTTCTCGTGGCCCCAGTAGCGTTTTGCGACATCGGGCTTGATTATGGCCTCGAACACCTTCTGCGGTGTCGAGCGGATATAGGTCACGTAGACGAAGCTGGTCGTTTCCTTGGTCATTGGTCGTCTCCTTCGAGTTCTTGTTTCAGGTCGTGCAGCAGGCTGAGCCGCTGCCGTTCGAATTTCCGCACCCAACGCTCGTAGACTTCGTGCAGCGGCACGGGGTTGATGAAATGCAGCTTTTCACGGCCACGCTTGACCGTGCTCACCAGATTGGCCGCCTCCAGCAGGTCGAGGTGCTGGGTGGCGGATTGCCTTGCCATGTCCAGATGATCGCAAAGCTGGCCGAGCGTTTGCCCGTTCTGCTCACACAGAAGGTCAAGCAGCCTTCTGCGTGTCGGGTCGCCCAGCGCTTTGAAAACCTTGTCGGCGTCCATCGGTCTCGCTCTGTTGTGAGTTGTAATATGCATGTAAATACCTGCATGTCAATCGGCAATTATCCGGCCCCGCAAGGTTGGTTGCGGCTATTCGGACTCGGGCGTCGATTGCACGATGGGCCGCGCGCCGGCCATTACCTGATGTCGGAGCCCGCGCCGCGTCGCTACGCTCCTTGCTCCGCCCGTGGATGATGGGTGGACGGCCCCTTGCGGCATCGAATGTGCCAAACTGGTCGTGTTGAACCCAGCGGAAGGAGACCGTCCGTCATGCAAGTTATCAGATTTGGAATCGATTTGGCCAAGAATGTGTTCCAGGTGCACGGGGTGGATGCGACCGAGCGAGTGGTCGTGCAGCGCCAATTGCGCCGCGCGCAGGTGGTGAAGTTTTTTGCCGCGCAGCCGCCGGCGCTGATCGGCATGGAGGCCTGCGGTTCGGCCCATCATTGGGGCCGCACGCTCAGCGCGCTCGGCCATCAGGTCAAGCTGATGCCGCCGACCTATGTGAAGCCCTACGTCAAGCGCAACAAGAACGATACCCGCGATGCGCAAGCCTGTTGCGAGGCGGTGAGCCGGCCCGACATGCGCTTCGTGCCGATCAAGACGGTCGAACAGCAATATGCCCGCGCGCTGCATCGTGCGCGTGACCTTCTGGTACGCCAACGCACGCAGCTGGCCAATGCCATTCGCGGCCATCTCTACGAAATGGGTCTCGCGAACGCCAAGGGGGCGGCGGGCATCGAGGGCCTGCTGCAGCTCATCGAAACGGCCGATGAAGCCATCCCCGCGGCGTTGTTGATCTGCCTGCTGCCGCTGGCCGGGCAATGGCGGGCGCTGGATGGCGAGATCGGCAAGCTGGACAAGCAGATCCTGGCTCAGGTCAGGCAGCAGCGGGCGGCCTTGCGGCTGATGACGATCCCGAGCGTCGGCCCGATCATCGCGCATGCGACGATCGCCGCCATCGGCGATGGCCGCCAGTTCGCCTCGGCCAGGGACTTCGCCGCCTGGGTCGGCCTGACCCGCAAGAACCACGACACCGGCGGCAAGCACAGATTGACAGGCCATATCAGCCGCGCCGGCGATGGCGGCTTGCGAAGGCTGCTCATTCTCGGCGCCAGTTCCTGGTTGCGGCAGGTCAGGGCCAAGCCCGACAGAGGCTCGCCCTGGATACGCGGCCTGCTGGCCAGGCGGCCGGTCAAGGTCGCCGTCGTCGCCCAGGCAGCCAAGACCGCCCGCATCATCTGGGCAATGCTGAACTCGGGACAGGAATACAGGGCACCGGCTGCGGCATAAACCGCAAAGCAAGGCCCTTAACAGCGTAAGGAGCAAAAGGCAGCACGGCAAAATGGTCAGGACCTGGGTCGGGACACTCCGCCTTCGTCATCGCGATACAAGAGCGCGTGTGGATGATTGGAACCCGATCCGCGTAACCCTTGAGGGCCAGCGGTCCAAATTCGACCGCATCAAAAGGCCGAATACATGACCGCTCCAGACTATCTGCCGAATATGCCAATTGCACCTTGCCAACAGGGGGCCGTCCATACATGACGAAGGCACTCGGCGTTATGCAAGTCTGCCACGCTCGCGATTCGTCAAAACTGCTCCAGGCGGATTTCAGGCACCTTCGACCAGAACGATCTCGCCGTCGGCGACCTTCTGGCGGATGGCGGCGGCGCGCTGGTATTCCGGCGAGTGGTAGCAATCATGCGCGGCGGCGAGCGATTCGAATTCGATGATGACGTTGCGTGCGCGGCCTGGTCCTTCGGCCTTTTCATGCTCGCCGCCGCGCGCCAGGAATTTCGCGCCGAAGCGGTCGAAGGCGGGCTTGGCGGCGGCGACATAGTCCTTGTAGCCTTCGGCGTCGCGCACATCGACACGAGCGATCCAGTATCCCTTGGGCATTTTCTTGGTCTCCGAACTTTATGCCGAGCGCATCTCGTCGAGGATGGCTTCGGCCGCTTCCCGTTTGTTGGCCGCAGCAATGATCGGGCGGCCGACGACGAGGTGGCTGGAGCCGTTGCGGATGGCTTGCCCTGGCGTCACCACGCGCTTCTGGTCGCCATGGTCGCTGCCCGCCGGCCGGATGCCGGGCGTCACCACCGCCATGTCGGGTCCGACGATGCGGCGCACCGCTTCGGCCTCCGCGGCCGAGCAGACGATGCCGCCCATGCCGGCATGCAGCGCCTGTTCGGAGCGCCTGAGCACCAGCGTGTGCGGGTCGTATTCATAGCCGACGTCGATCATGTCCTGCTCATCCATCGAGGTCAGCACGCTGACGGCAAGCAGGCAAAGGTCGCTGCCACGCGCTGCTTCCACCGCCGCCGCCATCGCCTTGGGATAGGCGTGAATGGTCAGCATGGTCATGCCCATCTTGACGATGTTCTCGACCCCCTTGGCCACCGTATGGTCGATGTCGAGCAGCTTCATGTCGAGGAAGACCTTGGTGCCGCCGCTTGCCAGTTCCCTGGCGAAGTCGAGCCCGCCGGCGAAGGCCAGCTGGTAGCCTATCTTGTAGAAGGAAACGATGCCGTCGAGTTCGCGCACCGCCTGCTCGGCTTCCCTCACGGTCGGCACGTCGAGGCCGACGATCAGTCGTTCCTGCATGGATTGGGCCTGCAAGGTGCCGGCAATCATGTCTCTATCCGGGTGGACAGCATGCGCGAGGTTTCGATCAGCGTGCGGCATAGATGCTCCATCGATTTGTACAGTCTTTCGTCACGGAAATTGCCGTCCTCGTCGAAGGCATTGCCGCCCTCGGGCACCGAGCACTCCGGCGTCACCACCTCCATCTGGCAGCGCACCAGCACGGCGCGCAGGTGGTTGATGCAGCGAATGCCGGAAAAATGCCCGCTGGAGGACGAGCAGAGGCCGGCGACCTTGCCGGCCAGCGGCCTGACCGGCCGGCCACCATCCCGGCGCACCCGGCTCACCCAGTCGATCGTGTTCTTGAGCAGCGGCGGAATGGAGCCGTTATATTCGGGTGTGGCGATCAGCAGCCCGTCATGGCCGATAATGAGACGGCCGAGTTTCTGGGCGTTTTCGGGAACGCCTCTTTCCTTTTCCAAATCCTCGTCGAGGATCGGCAAGGGATAGTCGGCGAGCGAGATGCGGGTCACCTCGGCGCCTTGCATCGCAAGTTCCTTCTGCGCCACGTCGGCCGTCCTGCCGCTATAGGCGCCGCTGCGCACCGAGCCGGCGAAGACGAGGATTTTCGGGATCACTGCCATTGGCCACCCTTGTTCCCGGACAGGTACAGGCAAGAACGGCTCAAATCAACGCCCACTTCGTCATCCCCGGGCGAAGCAGGAGCGAAGCTCCGTCGCGGAGACCCTGGGATCCATTCCGTGACCTTGGCCGTAGAGTGCAGCGGAACAGAATTCTGCACCGTGGCGCGCACTCGGAAGTCGCGGCATGGATCCTCGGGTCTGCGCCGCGTCGCTACGCTCCTTGCTCCGCCCGTGGATGACGAAGCCATGGATGTTTACGCCAAATGCCGAGGTATGCGGCGATTACTGGCGATCCGCGAACGATCCGCGCGGAGGATTAATGCGCCTCGCGCCGGTAAATCCAAAGTTGCGTCGGCGGGATGTTGCGGAAGATGAAATCGAAATGCTTGACCGTGTAGTCGCCGCGGCCAGCCGGGATCGGCGACATCGGGCCATAGGTCAGCTGCACGATCGGCCGGCCAGCCGGGATCCGGTCGAGCAGGCTCTCGATATAGGCGATGCGCTGGGCCACCGGAAAGTTGAGCAGCGGCACGCCGGAAACAACGGAATCGAAGATCATCCCGCTCTTGTCGCCAAGCGTGGCGTTGAGGTTGAAGGCATCGCCCTCGATGACGTTGACGCCGGGATAGAGCCGCCGCAAATGGCGCACGAAATCCGTGGAATACTCGACCGCGTAGAGATTTTCGGGCCGCACGCCCTGGGCCAGGATGGCGCGGGTGATGACGCCGGTGCCGGGGCCGACCTCGAGCACCGGCAGGCCGGATTTCGGGTTGACGATCGAGGCCATCTTGCGCGCGGTGATCGAACTGGTCGGCACGATCGAGCCGACCGTCTTCGGCTTGTCGATCCAGCCCTTGAAGAATTTGAGCTCGTCGTCGAACTTTTCGACAAGCGCCTTCCGCAGTCCAGGGCCACGTGTCATGCAAGCTCTCCTCAGCGTTCCCCCGCAAAGTTACTTAGCATCTGAGCGGTGCTAGGCAAGGCGCGGCCGGACGCATGTCGTGGATAAGATAATTTTCGTCGCGTCTCAAGGAGTGACGCGGTTCAATGACTTTCGCGGCGCAAATCGGTCTCCGCGGACCCAAAGTGCATCAACGCTCGCCGAAAGACTCGAAAAAGTCCTTCATGCGGGTGAAAAAGCCGCTCGATTGGGGCGAATTGTCCTGCGAGGAGAGCTGTTCGAACTCCTCCAGCAGTTCGCGCTGGCGGCGGCTCAGGTTCTGCGGCGTCTCGACCGCGGTCTGGATGTAGAGGTCGCCGACATTGGGCTGGCGCAGCACCGGCATGCCCTTGCCCTTGAGGCGGAACTGGCGTCCGTTCTGGGTGCCTTCCGGCACCTTCACCTTGGTCTGCGTGCCGTCCAGCGTCGTTACCTCGAAGGAACCGCCAAGGGCGGCTGTCGTCATCGAGATCGGCACCTTGCAATAGAGGTCGGCGCCGTCGCGTTGGAAGAACTCGTGCGGCTTGACCGCCAGGAAAATATAGAGGTCGCCCGACGGCCCGCCGCGCAGGCCGGCTTCGCCTTCATTGGCGAGGCGGATGCGGGTGCCGTCCTCGATGCCGGCAGGAATATTGACCGACAGCGAACGCTCCTCGGTGACGCGGCCCTGGCCAGCGCATTTCGGGCACGGATCCTTGATTGTCTGGCCACGCCCCTGGCATTGCGGGCAGGTGCGTTCGATCGAGAAGAAGCCTTGCGTGGCGCGCACCTTGCCGTGGCCGTTGCACATCGAGCAAGTGACGGGCTGGGTGCCGGGCTTGGCGCCGTTCCCCGAGCATTCCGAGCAGGAGATCGACGCCGGCACGCGGATTTGCGCGGTCTTGCCGGCAAAAGCCTCTTCCAGCGAGATTTCCATGTTGTAGCGCAGGTCGGCGCCGCGCTCGCGGCCGCCCGACGAGCGGCGCTGGCGGCCGCCCATCATGTCACCGAAAATATCCTCGAAGATGTCGGCGAAGCCGCCGGCGCCAAAGCCTTGCGCACCGCCATTCATGCCGCCCTGTTCGAAGGCGGCGTGGCCGAAACGGTCATAGGCCGCGCGCTTCTGCGGGTCCTTCAGCGTCTCGTAGGCTTCGTTGATTTCCTTGAACTTGTGCTCGCAGGAGTGATCGCCGGGGTTGCGGTCGGGATGGAACTGCATGGCGAGCTTGCGGAAAGCGCTCTTGAGCTCCTTCTCGTCGGCGCCTTTTTGGACGCCCAGCGTCTCGTAGAAATCAGCTTTCATTTTTTCCCGCTGTCCGGATGCTCAACGTCTTGAAGCATTGTTGCGTCTCTTGCCGGCACTGACGCTTCGATTTAGGTGCGATGGAACCGCGATGCCAGTGTCGACGCGGGTTTGCCCGCATTTTTTCGGCGAGGTCCGCCGTTTTTTCGCAAAGGGTTGCAAAAAAGCCCGGCTTTCCGCCGGGCTTTCAGCATTATCTTGCCGTCAAACGGTTCAGGCCGACTTCTTCTTGTCGTCGTCCTCGTCGATTTCCTCGAAATCGGCGTCGACCACATCACTGTCCTTGGCGGCATCCGCCTTGGCGTCGGCTTCCGCCGCTTCCTTCTGCGAAGCCTCGTACATGGCCTGGCCAAGCTTCATCGAAGCCTCGGCAAGCGCTTGGCTCTTGGCCTCGATGTCAGCCGCGTCATCGCCCTCGGTCGCGGTCTTCAGCGCCGCGATCGCGTCGGAGATCGCCGTGCGCTCGGTTTCCGAAACCTTGTCGCCATATTCCTTCAGCGACTTCTCCGAGGAGTGCAGCAGCGCCTCGGCCTGGTTGCGGGCCTCGACCAGCGCACGCCGCTTCTTGTCGGTCTCTGCATTGGCCTCGGCGTCCTTGACCATCTTCTCGATGTCGGCGTCCGAAAGGCCACCCGATGCCTGGATGCGGATCTGGTGCTCCTTACCGGTGCCCTTGTCCTTGGCCGAAACGTTGACGATGCCGTTGGCGTCGATGTCGAAGGTGACCTCGATCTGCGGCACGCCGCGCGGCGCCGGCGGAATGCCGACCAGGTCGAACTGACCGAGCGCCTTGTTGTCGGCTGCCATTTCGCGCTCACCCTGGAAGACCCGGATGGTCACGGCCGACTGACTATCCTCGGCCGTCGAGAACACCTGGCTCTTCTTGGTCGGGATCGTCGTGTTGCGTTCGATCAACCGGGTGAACACGCCGCCCAGCGTCTCGATGCCGAGCGACAGCGGCGTCACGTCGAGCAAAAGCACGTCCTTGACGTCGCCCTGCAGCACGCCGGCCTGGATGGCGGCGCCGAGAGCGACGACCTCATCGGGATTGACGCCCTTGTGCGGCTCCTTGCCGAAGAACTGCTTCACGATCTCCTGGATCTTGGGCATGCGGGTCATGCCGCCGACCAGGACGACCTCGTCGATTTCGCCGGCTTTCAAGCCGGCATCCTTGAGCGCCGCCTTGCAAGGGGCAATCGTGCGCTGAACCAGGTCGTCGACCAACTGTTCGAACTTGGCGCGCGTCAGCTTCAGCGTCAGGTGCTTCGGCCCGGTCGCGTCGGCGGTGATGAAGGGCAGGTTGATTTCGGTCTGCGTGGTGGACGACAGCTCGATCTTGGCCTTTTCAGCCGCCTCCTTGAGGCGCTGCAGGGCAAGCTTATCGTTCTTCAGGTCGATGCCCTGTTCCTTCTTGAACTCGGCCGCCAGGTACTCGACCAGGCGCATGTCGAAATCCTCGCCGCCGAGGAAGGTGTCGCCATTGGTCGACTTCACTTCGAACACGCCGTCGCCAATCTCGAGCACCGAAATGTCGAACGTACCGCCGCCAAGGTCATAGACGGCAATGGTCTTGCCTTCCTTCTTGTCGAGACCGTAGGCAAGCGCGGCAGCCGTCGGCTCGTTGATGATGCGCAGCACTTCAAGGCCGGCGATCTTGCCGGCGTCCTTGGTCGCCTGGCGCTGGGCGTCGTTGAAATAGGCCGGCACGGTGATGACCGCCTTCTCGACCTTCTCGCCGAGATAGGCTTCCGCCGTTTCCTTCATCTTCTGCAGGATCATGGCCGAGATCTGCGAGGGCGACTGCTTCCTGCCGCCGGCCTCGACCCAGGCATCGCCATTGTCGCCCTTGACGATCTTGTAGGGGACAAGCTTCTTGTCCTTCTCCGTCACCGGATCGTCATAGCGGCGGCCGATCAGGCGCTTGACCGCGAAGATGGTGTTTTCAGGATTGGTGACCGCCTGACGCTTGGCCGGCTGGCCGACGAGACGTTCGTCGTCGCCTGAGATGGCGACGATGGAGGGCGTCGTGCGCGCGCCTTCCGCATTCTCGATCACCTTGGGCTCCTTGCCATCCATGATGGCGATACACGAGTTGGTGGTGCCGAGATCGATACCGATTACTTTTGCCATTTTTCTAGTCTCTCCGCTAAGCAGGCTCTCAGGACCCGTACAGGCGTTCCGACGAAAGCCCCTGTTCACAAGAAATCCCGTTCCGGCAACCGGCAATCCGGCGCCGAACGGCTTGGCGCGTATATAAGAACAGGCGGCATCGCGCGCAAGCATTCTGCGCAAGGCTTCCATGAACCTTTCCACCTCGGCCTGCGACTAATCCCCAGGTGCCGCATGGTGCGGCCCGGAAAGGAAGCCCCCATGACCATCAACCCAGAGACTCCCAGGTCTCCGGGAACAACAGGAGCTCGGCGCGACCACCGCCTTCGGGACGAGGTCGATGCGCTGGGTTTTCCGTTGATTCCGTTGACCCTGCGGAAGAGCAGGCGTATCGTGATTTTGAGGAAAGCAGACAATTCGATCAGGGAAGAACGAGCCGGACCGCCGCGCCTTGCCCTGATTTGCGCGGCCAGACCCGACGTTCTCCCGTCGACTACGGGGGGTAGGGTCATGTCTCGCATCCGCGGCTCGGTCGTGTCGTCTCTTGATGGCGGCCTGCGCCGCGCTGTGTTGGCGCTCGCCGCCGGCCTGTGGCTGGGTGGCGCCGCGCAGGCGCAGGAAACCCAGATCATCTATCCCGGCTCGATGGCGGTGACCGGATTTTCCGGCACCATCATCCCCAATTTCGACGAGGGCTTGCCGCCCGGCGTCGATCCGATCGACGAAACCTTCATCGACACCACCCGCGCCACCTTGCGCGTGTTCGACGTCTCGCATCTGGGCGGACCGGCCGCCGGCCAGCTCGTCAACACGCCGCCGCCTTTCGAGGTGACGGCGGAGCAGATCGGCCAGGTGTTCGGCGTCACCTACGATGACGGCGTGCGCGACGGCGTTCCATCAGGCGTTCCCAATCTCTACGCCGGCGCCAGCTCGCTGCACGGCATCCGCATCGTCACGCCTGATACCGACGATGATGGAAGGCCGGAGCGACAGCGCCGCGGCGCTGCCGGCGCCACCTTCATGGATGGCCAGTTCGGCACCGAAAACGGTGGTGGGCCGGGCACCGTCTGGAAGATCGACGGCGTCACCGGCCAGGTCTCCAAATTCGCCGACATCGACACCAACAGCGGTCCCGGCATCGGCAATCTCACCTTCGACGCCACTCACCGCCAGTTCTTTGCTTCCGACCTCGACACCGGCCTGATCCATCGCATCGATGCCGACGGCAGGCTGATCGACAGCTTCGACCATGGCGTTGCCGGCCGTCCGGCGCATGGGCTGGCGCCGATCGCCGACGATGGTTCGGTGATGGACATACAAGGCGCTGCCTTCGACAGCGAAGACCCCGACAGCTGGGGCTACACGCAGGACGAGCGGCGCGTCTGGGGCGTTTCCTACCATGGCGGCCGGCTTTACTATTCGGTCGGCGGAAAGTCGGAAATCTGGTCGGTGGGCATTGCCCGCGACGGCACTTTTGCCGACGACCCGCGCTGGGAACTGACGGTCAAGGCCGACAAGGATTACGCCGTCACCGACATCGCCTTCGACAATAGCGGCTTCATGTACCTGGCCCAACGCGGCCCGGTCGAGAACCGTTACGATTACAGCCAATTCGCCGATTCCGGCAAAGGCGAGGTCATCCGCTACTTCAGAGAGAACCCGGACGATCCGGAAACGGAATCGGTCTGGGTCGAAGTGCCGCAGGAATATGCGGTCGGTTTCCCGCAGTCCAACCGGCAGTCGGCCGGCGGCCTCGACCTGCAATATGGCTATGACGCCGACGGCAATCTCGACACCTCTGTCTGCACGCAGACGCTGGTCAACACGGGCGACAAGCTGCGCGACAATCCGGCTTTCGCCGAACAACTCGCCGCCGGTGGACCGCTGGCCGTGCATGGCGTGCAGATCACGCCGAAAGAGCTGGTCAAGCCGGACAATGTGCCGCCCTTCGGCTCCTGGTTCGTCGACTTCGACGGCTATTTTGAAGACCCGGAGGTTGAGGGCCATGTCGGCGACGTTGCCGTCTGGCACCCCTGCGAGGGCCGCGCCGGCTATTATGAAGAAATCCCGGGCGGCTATTTGCCCCCCTTCTACCCGCCGGACTTCCCACCGCCCGGCAATCTGCCTCCGTGTCTCGACGTAGAGGACGTCCAGTACTACTGCACGCCTTCCGGCCTCGAGGCCGATCTCTATCTCCATGACCATGCCGGCTTCGGCGGCGATTCGATCAAGGCCCAGTCCAGGACGCCAGGCGTCGGGGTAACCACCCAGCAGTCGCATGCGCCCGGCAAGCCCTACACGATCGACATCACCGGCCACTATCCGGGCGACACAGTCGATGTCGGGCTCTGCTTCTACAGGAAGTCCGACAAGGACAAGGGTGGCTACTACCCTTGCTGCAAGATGACTTTGCCGCTCAGAACCCCAGCCGTCAGCTGCGAACGTTGAGGAGGGGAAGATGAAAAATCTCGCACTCTCCCCACTCGCAACGAACGCTCAAACATCCGTCATGGAGACGATCATGAAACCTCTGTCATACGCCAGGCGCGGCGCGCGCTGGCTGATGGCGGCCGGTATCGCGGTCGCCATGTTCACCCCGGTGCAAGGCTTTGCGGAAGACGCTGCCCCGATCACCCCGGAGCTGAAGCTCGATCTCGACAGTTCGCGCGTCATCACTCCGAGGCCCGACCGGGTCGTACCCTTCTTCACCAAGACAGGCACTCAACGAGGCTGCGACTACGTCGTCTATTCGCTGAGCTTCGGCTTGCGCGGCGATCCGCAAGGCCTTGCCGACCCGAGCCTCGAGGCCAGGCTGAAGAAGGTCCGGGTCGACTTCAAGGACCAGCTTCCGCACGGCCTTGAGATCGTCAATGTCAATGTGTCCGGCGACGGCACGGATTCGTCCGGCGGACCACTGCCGGGTGCAACGATCAGCACGTCGTCGAATCCGAACGATACGGCAGTTGTTTCCGACTTCCGGATCTCCACTGCCGATCTCGACGGCGTCGGCGCTCCCAACGAGCGCGTCATCAACTTCAAGATCACCGCCAAGATCGATCATGCGGCATTTCCCGCGCCGACTGCTGTCGACAACCAGGGCGTGATCAAGGTGACGGCCGGGCCGGGCACCGGGACCATCATACCGTCGCAGGATCCGAGCAAACCCGACGACGGCGACTTCAAGACCGGCGTGAAGACCTCGATCAAGATCGACGTTACCAAATGCAACCCGCCACCGCCACCTCCGGGCAAGGAATGCTTCAAGGTGGAACGCGGCACGGTCGATTGCGTGCCCGGCGGCGGCGCCTTCATCTACCACATGCCGGTCGGCCCGGAGATGGGCGGCAAGTGGGTGCAGGTCTCGACGACCACATCAGGCATCACCATCATCCCCGACACCCAATTGGTGCCGGCGGGCGGCGGTGTGCTCAACTGGAAGATCGTCGGCGCATCGCCCGGCGACGTCATCCACCTCATCATCACCGGCATCGAAACCTATGCCGGTCCGGAGGAAGGCTGGGGCCTTTGCTGCACGCAGACCATCGACATCGTCATCCCGCGTGACCAGAGGTGCCCGCCCAAGGACAAGGAGCCGGACCTCAAAGTCGAGAAACGCGCCAACGTGACGCGTTGCACGATGGGGGGCGGCTGCAACTTCACCATCAGGGTCACCAATGTCGGCACCGGTGCCTACCACGGCAAGATCGTGCTCGACGAGGTTACGCTACCGGCCGGCTCGACGCTCGATTCAGGGCCAAATCCGCCCTGGGTCTGCGTACCCGGCGCCACCCCGATGACGTGCACCTATCCGGTGACCACGCTCAACCCGGGGGCCTCCGTCGACCTCAAGCTCGGCTTCAAGCCGGCCGGAGGCTGGCAAGGCAGCGTCTTGCGCAACTGCGCCACCTACAATTACGACGCCAGCGGCAAGCCGCTTTTCGGCAGCCAGTCAAACGATCGCGGCTGTGCCTCGATCCCGATCTGCCGGCGTGGCGACCGTGACCGCGACTGCCGGCCGCCGGTGGAGAAGAAGGTCGACCTGATCCTGAAGAAGCGTGCCCGCGTCCCGGTCTGCACGGCCGACGGCATCTGCTACTTCGTGATCGACATCATCAACAACGGCACATCGACCTATAATGGGCCGCTGACGGTGATCGACAGCTATCCGGGTGGCGCGCCAGCCACCTCGACCTTCGGCCCGAGCCCGCCCTGGACATGCGGGCCGAATGGCCCCGGCCAGTTCCGCTGCGACAATGCGGGCATTTCGCTGCCTGCGGGCGCCTCGACCCCGATCGTCGTCAAGGCGGTCATGCCGGCCGGCTACCAGTCGGACACGGTCGAGAATTGCGCGGTGGCTAAGGCCATCCCCGGTGAAAACGACCTCACCAACAACAAGGCCTGCGCCAAGGAACGCTTCCGTCATCCCAATGGCGGCAAGCCGACCCTGCGCATCACCAAGGTGTGCAACGGCTCGCTCGCCGGTGCCGCGGTCATCTCTTGCCGCATCACCGTCATCAGCCTTGGCACCGCTGCCCCCACCGGTCCGGTGCGGGTCAACGATGCCGCCACGCTGGTGGCCGGCGGCGCGCCCGTCCAGATCCAGACCGTCACCCCTGACGGCGCGGAATGGGCGTGCGGACCGGTTCCGGCCAACGCGCTGTCGTGCCAGATTCCCGGGGCCGTGATGACACCTGGAACTAGCCGCCACTTCGACGTGACTGTCTCGGCGAATGGCGCGTTCGAGAACTGCGCGCGCGGCTCCTATGGGCCGGCGCCGGGCGACGACATCGTCTATCCGATCGGCCAGGCCTGCGCCAAGGGCGGCGGCTCTTCGACCATCCGTGTCGAAAAGACCGGCGACCGTGAATGCAGGCTTGGCCAACCCTGCTCGTTCGAGATCACCATCACCAATGACGGGACGACCCCCTTCTCCGGGCCGGTCCGCATCGGCGATGCGATCGGCGTGGAGGGTCTCGGCAGGCTGGAAGGCGTTGAGATCACCTCGATCGATCCGCCCTTCGGCTGCTCGCCGGAGCCGGCGACCTTGCCGCTGTCTTGCATTGCCAATTTGACGCTCGGTGCCGGCGAAAGCCGCGTGCACAATGTAACCGTTGTCATTCCCGACGGCGGCCGCCTAGCCAATCTGCAGGGCAATGTCAGCGGCCAGAACTGCGTCGGGGTGCTCTCTCCCGACACGCGGGTGCAAGGCGGCGGTGACGTGCTTGGCGGCGACCAGGCCAATGTGCAGGGCGATCGCGGCAAGGCCTATGCCTGCCATCCCTTCACCATCAGCCAGGAAACGAAGAAGCAATGCTCGGCAGGCTTCGTCCTGAACGACGCCGGGCGCTGCGTCTGCCCGGAAGGCACCACCTATCGCAACGGCCAGTGCTCGCCGGGCGGTGGTATCGTGCCGAAGCCGGAACAGCCGAAGCGCTGCGTGCTGCTCGAAGGCCAGATCCGCACCGAGGACGGACGTTGCGTCTGCCCACGCGGAACCGGGCTCGAGAACGGCAAATGCGTCAGGACCGACAAGCCCGAGCAGTGCACCATCCGTGGCCAGGTCCACAATTCGGATGGCGATTGCGTCTGCCCCAGGGGTACGGAAGTCAGGGACAATGCCTGCCGTCCGATCCGGCCGAAGCCTGAGCAGTGCACGATCCGTGGGCAAGTCCACAATGCCGATGGCGATTGCGTCTGCCCGAGAGGGACCGAGGTGCGCAATGGCGCCTGCCGCCCGATCCAGCCGAAGCCCGAGCAGTGCACGATCCGTGGTCAGATCCACGACGCGAATGGAGACTGCGTCTGCCCAAGAGGGACCGAGGTGCGCAATGGCGCTTGCCGCCCGATCCAGCCGAAGCCTGACCAATGCACCATCCGTGGCCAGGTCCACGACGCCAACGGCAATTGTGTCTGCCCGAGGGGTACCGAGGTGCAGGGCAATGCCTGCCGGCGCAAGCAGCCGACGCAGGAGCAGTGCGACATACGCGGCCAGGTCCACAACAAGCGCGGCGAGTGTGTCTGTCCGCGTGGCACCGAGGTGATCAACGGCGCATGCCGCAGGCCCAGGCAGGAGGTGGAATGCGCACCGGGCTCGCAGATGATCAATGGCCAGTGCCAGCCGATCATCAGGCGGCGCTGCCCTGAAGGCACGATCGGGCGGTATCCGAACTGCCGGCCGGTCCGCGGGCAACCGTCGCTGGAGCTCAACCCGGGCCTGCTGCTGCAGCAGGTGCTGCCGCGGCGCAGGCCGCAGGTCGAACAGCAGCAGGATCCGGTTCCAGACAGAATCCTGAAACTCCAGGAGCAATAACCATCTGCTCGACACGAGACCAGAAACCCGCCGGCGCAATCCGGCGGGTTTTCCCGTCGTGGCTCCGGGGCAAGCGGGAATGGTTGCAATGCGATCGAATATCCGCACCGTCACCCAGGCTGTGGAGCCGCTGTTGCCGGTACCCTCGACAAGTCACCCACAGCGCATTAGGCAGTCGATAGAGTGGCCGGACGAAAAGGGCGCTCGGAAAGGCCGGACCTATGAGCAGAAAGACCTTGATCGCACCATCGGTGCTGGCGTCGGATTTTTCCAGGCTCGGCGATGAGGTCGAAGCGGTGGCGGCGGCCGGCGCCGACTGGATACATCTCGATGTGATGGATGGGCACTTTGTCCCCAACATCACCTTTGGCCCGCCGGTGATCAAGGCGATCCGCAACCGCACCAAGGCCTTCTTCGACTGCCATCTGATGATTGCCCCGGCCGACCCCTATCTGGCCGCTTTTGCCGAGGCCGGCTGCGACGGCTTGACGGTGCATGCCGAGGCCGGGCCGCATCTCGACCGCTCGCTGGAGACCATCAGGAACCTTGGCAAGAAGGCCGGTGTGTCGCTCAATCCGGCGACCCCGGAAACGGTGATCGAATATGTGCTCGACCGGCTCGATCTGATCCTGATCATGACCGTCAATCCGGGCTTCGGCGGTCAGGCCTTCATTCCGGCGATTGTCGACAAGGTGAAGCGGGTCAAGGCGCTGATCGGGGATCGGCCGATCCGCATCGAGATCGACGGTGGCGTTTCGGCCGAAACCGCGCCGCTGGTCACCGCCGCCGGGGCCGACGTGCTGGTGGCGGGCGCCGCCATCTTCAAAGGCGACAGCGTCGAAGCTTACCGGCAAAACATCCAGGCGATCAGGACGGCAGCCGACAACGCAGCCGGCTAACCCACTGCCTTCTCCCTCGGCGTTCGTCCTTGATCTCACTTGCCGGCTGGCGGCTTCGGTGGCCAGCCCATGAAGGCCACGCTCTGTCCTTTGATCCGGAAGTGGAGTGCCGACTGATTCGATTCGCTGCCTCGCCTATACGCACGGCAGAACAGATGATTGCGCGCGTACAAAGAACGGACGATCCTGCGTGCATACAAAACATGTTAAGTTTCCGCAGGTTGCGACGAATGCGCGAAATTGCAGCATCGAACGCCGGAATGCCGTATATTCCTTTGTGCTAAAGTACAATAGCGTGATCTTCTGCTTGAGCACGCGATGGCCGGCGATATATGGTACAAGTACGAAAAGGCGAATGCTTTCGGACTCGAATTGCCCAAGACAAGTTTTGGGAACAAGGAGTCGCTTTGACATACGGTGCTGCCAATCTGAACGACGACGGTGCAGGACCCAAAAGCACGCTTGCCACCACGGTCTACCAGCAATTGCGTGACGACCTTCTCGGTGGTGTTCTTGAAGCCGAGAGCAAGCTGCGGGTCGAATGGGTGGTTTCCAAATATGGAGCCGGCGCTTCCCCGGTCCGCGAGGCCCTCAATCGCCTCGCCTCGGAGGGGCTTCTCGGCCGCCACGACCAGCGTGGTTTCTTCATCATGCCGGTCAGCGCGTCAGAGCTCGAAGAACTGACGCGCACCCGCTGCTGGCTCGAAGAGCGGGCGCTTCGCGAATCCATTGCCCACCGCACCGCCGAATGGGAAGAGCAACTCGTGCTGGCGCTGCATCGCCTGGGGCGCGCATCACGTCTTTCGCCGCAGAACCTCGTCTCGCTCAATCCGGATTGGGAGCGGCTGCACCGCATCTTCCATAGGGTGCTGATCTCGGCCTGCCGGTCGCAATGGCTGGTGGGGTTCTGCGACCAGCTTTCCGATCACGCCTATCGCTACCGGCAAATGGCCAATGACGTCGAAGGCGCCCAACGCGACGATTTCGGCGAGCACCGCCTGATCGCCGAATGTGCCCTGGACGGCAATGCCGACGGTGCTGTCGAGGCGCTGATCAATCACTATCAGCTGACCGCCGCCATGTGCATGAAACGCTTCAGCCAGGGCGAAGAATTAGAGGCGGTCGCCGGCAGGGCTAGGCGCGCCCGGCGATAGCGGGTTCTCCGGTGGTCTCTTGCCGCCCATTGCTTGCAACCTTTGGCATTGCCACGACAGGCGTGAAACGCTGTCCGCGGTCTTGACGGCGCGGCCAGGAACCGCGAACGCTTTGCCGCCGATGCATGCTGCTTCAGGCGCATCCGCAGGCCCGCCGTTCCGCCACCCAGGGAAGTCTTCATGAGCAATCATCTGTTCGATGCGTTCCGGTCCCGGATGCCGGCGCCAGGGTGCCTGCTGATGGAAACCGATGATGGCCGTTCGCTCACCTATGGCGATATGCTGGCGCGCTCGGCGCAACTGGCGCATGCACTCCTGCAACTGGGTGTCGAACCGGGTGACCGCGTTGCCGTGCAGGTCGAAAAGAGCCCGGAAGCGGTGCTGCTCTATCTTGCCTGCCTGCGCGCCGGCGCCGTCTTCCTGCCGCTCAACACCGCCTACACGCTGGCCGAGCTGGAGTATTTCTTCGGTGATGCCGAGCCACGCCTGGTCGTCTGCGATCCGGCCAGGGCGGCCGACATCGAAGTGCTGGCGCAAAAATCAGGCGCCACCACCGTCACGCTCGGCCGCGATGGCCAGGGATCGCTAACCGATCAGGCCTCGCGGCTGCCGTCCGATTTTCATGACGTGGCGCGCGGGCCGGATGACCTCGCGGCGATCCTCTACACGTCGGGAACGACCGGCCGCTCCAAAGGCGCCATGCTCAGCCATGAGAACCTCGCCTCCAACGCGCGCGTGCTGGTCGACCACTGGCACTTCACCGGAGACGATGTGCTGATCCACGCGCTGCCGATTTTCCACACGCACGGCCTGTTCGTCGCCACCAACGTCATCCTGATGGCTGGCGCCTCGATGCTGTTCGAGCAGAAGTTCGATCCCGCCCGCATCGTCTCGCTGCTGCCGCGCGCCACCGCCCTGATGGGCGTGCCGACCTTCTATGTGCGCCTGCTGCAGCAGGATCGGCTGGACCGTGAGGCAGCGAAAAACATCCGTGTGTTCATTTCCGGTTCGGCGCCGCTGCTGGCCGAGACGCACAAGGACTGGCGCGAGCGCACCGGCCACGCGATCCTCGAACGCTATGGCATGACCGAGACCAACATGAACACCTCGAACCCCTATGAGGGCGAGCGGCGCGCCGGTACGGTCGGCTTTCCGTTGCCAGGTGTAACACTTCGCATCGCCGATCCCGACAGTGGCAGGCCGCTTGCCCAGGGCGAGATCGGCATGATCGAGGTCAAAGGTCCGAACGTCTTCGGCGGCTATTGGCGCATGCCGGAGAAGACCAAAGCGGAATTCCGCGCCGATGGGTTTTTCATCACCGGGGATCTCGGTATCATCGACGCCGACGGCTATGTCCACATCGTCGGGCGCGGCAAGGATCTGATCATTTCCGGCGGCTACAACATCTATCCGAAGGAACTCGAAAGCGAGATCGACGCGCTGGACGGGGTCAGCGAAAGCGCCGTCATCGGCGTTGCCCATCCGGATTTCGGCGAAGGCGTCACCGCTGTCGTCGTACGGGCGCCGGCATCGCAGATCACCGCGGCCGAGATTCTCGGTGCCATCGCCGAACGCGTGGCGAAATACAAGCACCCGAAACGGGTGATCTTCGTCGACGAATTGCCGCGCAACACCATGGGCAAGGTGCAGAAGAATCTGCTGCGCGACACCTACAAGGGGCTCTATGAGGCCGGCTAATAAGCACCTCACGGCCCGACAGGGCGAGCGCCCTGGCGATGGAGAGCCCGACGACACCGCTCCCAATCGACGTCATCCATGGACTTCTCCAGGGCCAACATTGTGGGTCGCGTGCGTTCACTCCGGCTTGGTGGCCCAGGCCCCTATTTCCGATCGCCCCATCAGCGTGCCGCCGGCACCGATCTCCGAAAGGATACGGTCAGCGAGTGTAGGGGGCTCGACCTGCGAAGCTGCCACGATCCCCAACCTCTCCATGGTCGGCAATTGTGTCTCCACGAGATCGGTCACGAGGCGCACAACGTCAACCGCCCCGTGGTCCTGACGAGATGACCGCCTCCAACCTCAGGATCGGCGAGGGTAAACCAGCCTCTTCGAACAAAGAGGCAAGTCGCGCACCAAGGCGCACCTGCGCTCCCGCCCCTTCGATTGTGCGGCTGAGCCACCCACATACCTGATCGTATGTTGGCGACGGGGGCGACGAACGGGCGCCATCCCAGTCAAGTTCGTGGAATACGACAATCCCACCAGGCCGCAAATGACGGACGATCTGTCGGAGCGACTGTGCTGGATCGGGTATGAATTGAAGGACGTAGCGACCAACTATCGCATCGAAGGGTTGGTCAAAATTCAGTTCAGCCGGATCGCCGTGTCTGAAGGAGATTCTGCCGGACTCGCCATTCTTGGCGCGTAGTTCCGCCCGTTCGACAGCTGCAAGGGCAAGGTCAGTGCCCACAACCTCGCCAGTCGGCCCGACGAGTTCGCCGCAGAGAAACGCGACATCGCCGGCCCCGCTGCCGATATCGAGTATGCGCATACCTTTTGCGATCCCGGCAGCTTCCAGAAAGCGACGCGTGATCGGATCGATCAGTCGTGCCTGGGTACTGAGACGGCGCAGTTCCGCCTCGGCATGCCCCAGCACGTAGTCGGTATCGTTCATCAAGACCCCCAACGGCCCAATTCTAGCACGGATCGCAACATTCGCCATGTCCAGTGCCGGTGTCTCGATCTGGCGCCACTTTCTTGTTCCCAGTCGACGAGATGAATGGCGGCACCCGCCCATCTCGGCCATTTCCGGCGGTCGGCTGATTGAGTTTTGATCCTAGGGCAAAGTGCCGGCAACGGCTGCAAAAACCCTTTCGCCGCCGATCCACACGCTTTTGATGTCGAGATCATCCGACAGCGAGACAAAATCGGCCGCCGTGCCGTTGGCGAAGCGCCCGAGCCGGTGTGACTGGCCGATCGCCTGCGCCGGATAGAGCGAGGCCATGCGCAGCGCTTCCGAAAGGTCCAGCCCGACAACCCGATGGATGTATCGAACAGCCGAGATCATATCGAGATCGGCGCCCGCCAGCGTTCCGTCGGCAAGCCGCAGGCTGCCGTCCCTGCGGTAGATGGTGCGGCCGTTGAGCGTGAACGAGGTCATGTCGGTGCCGATCGTCGCCATGGCGTCGCTGACCAGCACGATCTTGCCGGGACCTTGCTTGGCGCGGAGCGCGATCTTGATGGTGGCGGGATCGACATGGATGCCGTCTGCGATGAGCCCGGCGGACAAGGTGCCGATGTCGATGGCCGCGCCCGCCAGTCCGGGCTCGCGATTGCCGATCTGGCTCATTGCATTGAACAGATGGGTGATCACGCTCGCGCCGGCTTCGGCGAAGGTGCTGGCGGTGGCATAGCCGGTGTCGGAATGGCCGAGGCTGACGATGATACCGGCCTTGGCGAGTGTCGCGACGCGTGCCGGTTCGACGGATTCCGGCGCGACGGTGGTGAGCAGCACCGGCAGTTTCTGCCGTGCCGCGATCAGCATCACCTGGTCGGCATCCGTCATTGGCCGGATCAGTGCCGGATCATGCGCACCCTTGCGGGCGACCGACAGGTGCGGGCCTTCGAGATGCAGGCCAAGGAAGCCCGGCACCTTCCGCAGCGCCGCTGCTTCGCCAGCGGCGACGGCGGCGGCGGTGATGCCGGGCGTGTCGGTGATCAGTGTCGCAAGCAGCGCCGTCGTGCCGAAGGGCGCATGCGCCCTGCAGATGGTTTCGATCGAGACGACATCGGGGTGGTCGTTGAGCATGACGCCGCCACCGCCATTGACCTGCAAGTCGACGAAGCCCGGCGTCAGCACGCCGCCGCCGGTATCGATGACGCGGACATCCGAGGGGATGGCGCTCGTCGGCAAAATAGCCTCGACGAGGCCGTCGCGCACGACCAGCGCATGGCCTTCATGCCAGTCGTCGCCGTCGAAAATCCGGGCACCAGTCAGGGCAAAACGGTCGCTCATACGGTCTCCGTCACCTTGCGAAGATTGCGCGGCGCGTCCGGATCGAGGCCGCGATGGCGGGCAAAGGCCTCGACGAACATGTAGAAGGAAACGATCAGCGTCAGCGGGTCGGTCAGCGGATGGCCGGTGGCGACATGCGGCAGGCGCACGGCGCGCTGGGCTAGTGCGGAGGTGACGAACACCGGCGCGCCCTTGGCCGCCAGGTTGTCAGCGGCTTCCGCGATTGACGGTTCGGACGCGTCGCGCGCGGCCAGCGCCAGCACCGGAAAATCGGGGCCGATCAGCGCCAGCGGGCCGTGCATGACTTCGGCGGCGCTATAAGCCTCGGCATGCATGCCGCAGGTTTCCTTGAATTTCAGCGCCGCCTCATTGGCCATCGCCGCCGACGGTCCGCGGCCGAGGATGAACAGCGACTTCTGCTTTTCGATCGTTTCGGCCAGCACGCCCATCCAGTCGCATTCGATCGCCTTGCGGAAATGCTCCGGCAAGCCGGCGAGTGCCTTAAGCAGCGCATCGTCGCCGGTGGCATGCGCCATCAAAGCGAGACCGGCGACGGCGGAATTGATGAAGGTCTTGGTTGCCGCCACGCTGCGCTCGGGGCCGGCCAGGATATCGATGGCATAGTCCGAGGCACGCGCCAGTGGCGAATCGGCGGTGTTGGTGATGGCGATGGTCAGTGCGCCACCGGCCCGTGCCGTCTCGGCCATGGCGACGATGTCGGGGCTCTTGCCCGATTGCGAGATCGCCAGGCAGGCCGAGCCGGCGAGCCTGAGCTTGCGGCCATAGATCGAGGCGATCGACGGCCCGACCGACGCCACGGCCAGGCCCGCGGTCAGCTCGACGGCGTATTTCATGAAGGTGGCGGCGTGGTCGGACGAGCCGCGCGCCACGGTGACGACGAACTGCGGGTCGCGCTCGCGGATGCCGCGCCCGGCCTCGGTCAGCACTGCGCCGGAGCCATCGAGCAGGCGGGCGACGGCTTGCGGGATCTCCTCGATCTCGCGCCGCATATGGGTCGGCTCCGTCGACTTGATTGGCTCTGTACTCATGGTCGGCCCTCTTCGCTTGGCCCTGTCAGCCGCAGTTCGGCGACGAAATCATAGGCATCGCCCCGATAGATAGAGCGGGTGAATTCGATCACCTTGCCGCTCGCCAGATAGGAAATGCGTTCGATGTGCAGGCCGGCAATACCGGGCGGCACTTCCAGCAGGCGCGCGTCGCTGTCGCCGAGATTGGCGGCGGAGATGCGCTGCACCGCCCGCACCGGCCGGTTGCCGGTCAGTTCCAGCGCCGCATAGAGCGAGGAGCCGATATCGGCCGGATCGGGCAGCACGCTGGCCGACAGCGAGGCACGTTCGATCGCCAGCGGCGTGTCGTTGGCAATACGCAGGCGCGCCACGCGCGCCACCAGTTCGCTCGACGACAGGCCGAGCACCATCATCTCGTCGGGCGAAGGTGCGTAAAGGCCGCGATCGAGCCAGGCCGAACGCACCGCCATGCCGCGCCGCGCCATGTCCTCGGTAAACGAGGTCAGCCGCGACAGCGACTGTTCGACACGCTCCATACGCGGCGCCACGAAGGTGCCGGAACCGTGCCGTTGGACCAGGATGCCGCCCTTGACCAGATCCTGCACCGCCTTGCGCACGGTGACGCGCGAAATATCGGCCTTGGTGGCGATGTCGCGCTCGGAAGGCAGCGCGTCGCCCGGCCCGATCAGGCCGCGATTGACCGCGTCCTCTATGCTCTTGCGAAGCTGCAGATAGAGCGGCGCGCCGCTCTGCGCCTGATGTTTCAGCGTGGCGAAGATCTGGTCGGCGGCCTCGCTCATCGAACCGCCTCCGCATGTCCGGCGAAAAGGCGGACCGCCATCTGCACGGC
This sequence comes from Mesorhizobium sp. LjRoot246, assembly GCF_964254115.1. Lineage (NCBI taxonomy): Bacteria > Pseudomonadati > Pseudomonadota > Alphaproteobacteria > Hyphomicrobiales > Phyllobacteriaceae > Mesorhizobium > Mesorhizobium sp. LjRoot246. Next base: position 658,331 of record NZ_CAXUSN020000001.1, read on the forward strand.
GCCGCCCAGCGCGTCGTCGAGCGGCGGCTTCAGCAGTGCCCGGTAGCGCGCCGAGAGGCGCGGCGCGTAGAGCGGGGCCAGCCCGCCGAGCAGGCAAAGCGGCGCGTCGTCCGCGAGATCGAGCGCGCCGAGCGAGGCCTCGACATCGGCGACCACCCTGTCCAGGATCCAGTTGGCGACACTGTCGCCCTTCTCGGCATGCTCGAACACCTTGGGTGCGAAGCCGCCGAAATCGCCTGGCTTGGCATTGGTGGTGAATTCGACGACGTCCTCCGGATTGTTGCGGAAGACGGCCAGCATGCTTTGCGTCAACGGCGAGCCGGCGCGGACGCCGTCATAGGCAAGCAGTGTCTGTTCGAGCAGGTCGCGGCCGATGCGGGCGCCGCTGCCCTGGTCGCCGACCTGAAAGCCCCAGCCACCGATGGCGCGCGACTTGCCGTTCTTGCGCGCCATATAGGCGGTGCCGGTGCCGAGGATCGCCATGGCGCCGTCACCGGAGCCGACAGCGCCTTCCAGCGCGATTTCGGCATCGGTCTCGACACGGCTGATGCTGAACGGCAGGATCGCTTCGAGCTGCTGCCGGTAGGTGCCGACATTGGCGCCGGCAAGGCCGAGAATGGCCGGTGTTTGCGGGATCAGTTCCGCATCCTGCCCGGCGGCGATGAACGCCTGCCTGGCGGCCTCGACGATGTTCGAGCGGGCGCCGGTCAGGTCGGTGCGGATGTTGGCGGCGCCGCTCTTGGCGCGGCCAACGACCGTGCCATCCGCTGTTGCCAGGGCGGCCCTGCAGCTGGTGCCGCCGCCATCTATGCCGAGCACGAAATTCACGTAATTTCTCCTCCGGGCGGATAATACCAATAAAATACCAATAGCCAAGGGTTAATTTCCGTTTCAAAAAGATTAAGCCGTATTTTATTGAAAAATCTAGGCATTTCGCCGGCTTAGCGTTTTCCGGTCAGCGAATTCGTTAATGCGTGTGGACAAGTGGTATTTTTTTGGTATTGTTCTGGTATTGGAGGGACTGGGATGGCCGAAACGCGCACCGAAGCGCTTCACCAGAATGCCGAGGGGCTGGATATCCAGGCCCCGGACGCCATCCTTTCCTATTTGGCCGATGCGCAGATCGAAGCCGCCAGGGTCGTGCGCCAGGCCATTCCGTCCATCGCCAGGGCGGCCGAGATCATCGCCGGCAGGCTGAACAGCGGCGGCAAGCTCGCTTACGCAGCGGCCGGCAGCTCCGGCCTGATGGCGCTGGCCGACGCGCTGGAGCTACCGGGCACCTTCGGCATTCACCGCGACCGCATCGCCATCCTGATCGCCGGCGGCGACGACGCCTTCCGCACACTGGCCGGTGGACCCGAAGACGATACCGAGGAGGCCGCGGCAGCGGTCGCCAAGGCCGGCCTCGGCAAGGGCGACTGCCTGATCGCCATTTCCGCCAGCGGCACGACGCCCTATGCGGTGCGGGCCATCGAGGACGCGCGGCTTCAGGGCGCCGCCACAATCGCTATTGCCAACAACGGCAACTCGCTGCTGTTGCGTCTGGCCGACGTCGCCATCCTGCTCGAAACACCGCCGGAGCTGATCGCCGGCTCGACGCGCATGGGCGCCGGCACCGCCCAGAAGATCGCGCTCAACATGCTGTCGACGCTGACCGCGGTCCATCTCGGCCATGTGCATGACGGCTACATGGTCAATTTGACGGCCGACAACATCAAGCTGCGCGACCGCGCGGCGCGCATCGTCGCCGCCGTCAGCGGGCGCGGCACGGACGAAGCGGCCCGCCTGCTCGAGAAGAGCGGCGGCGCGGTCAAGACCGCCATTCTGCTTGCCGCCGGCGCCGACAGCGCCGACGCGGCGCGGAAGATACTGGAAGAGGCCGGCCAGAAGCTGCGGCCGGCCCTTTCCGCTATAGAGGGGAGCAAGAGGTCAAAAGCCTCCGTTCTCATCAAAACCGAGCCTGAAAAAGGTCAACAGGGAGACTGAGCATGACAACGAAACTACTGACGGCACTGCTTCTGGGCACCAGCATTCTCGGCTCCGCCGGGGTTGCCTATGCCGACGACGTAACGCTTAACATTGAAAGCTGGCGCGGTGACGACCTTGCCATCTGGAAGGACAAGCTGATTCCGGCTTTCGAAGCCAAGAACCCGGGCATCAAAGTGGTGTTCGCGCCATCGGCGCCGACCGAGTATGACGCCGCACTCGGCGCCAAGCTCGCCGCCGGCTCGGCGGGCGACCTGATCACCTGCCGCCCGTTCGACAAGTCGCTTGAGCTGTTCAAGAAGGGCAACCTCGCCGACCTCTCGGCGCTGCCCGGCATGGAGAACTTCTCGCCGGTGGCCAAGTCCGCCTGGCAGACCGACGACGGCAAGGCGAGCTTCTGCGTGCCGATGGCCTCGGTCATCCACGGCTTCATCTACAACAAGGACGCCTTCGACAAGCTCGGCATCAAGGTGCCGGAGACCCGCGACGAGTTCTTCGCCGCGCTCGACAAGATCAAGGCCGACGGCACCTACATCCCGATGGCGATGGGCACCAAGGACCTCTGGGAAGCCGCGACCATGGGCTACCAGAACATCGGCCCCAACTACTGGAAGGGCGAGGACGGCCGCGCGGCGCTGATCAAGGGCGATCAGAAGCTGACCGACAAGGACTGGGTCGCGCCGTATGAGGAACTGGCAAAGTGGAAGCCTTATCTGGGCGACGGCTTTGAAGCCCAGACCTATCCGGACAGCCAGAACCTGTTCACGCTCGGCCGCGCCGCCATCTACCCGGCCGGCTCGTGGGAAATCGGCCTGTTCAACACCCAGGCGCAGTTCAAGATGGGCGCCTTCCCGCCGCCGGTCGAGAAGGCCGGCGACACCTGCTACATTTCCGACCATACCGATATCGGCATGGGCCTGAATGCGGCTTCGAAGAACGCCGATGCAGCCAAGACCTTCCTGTCCTGGGTCGCCTCGCCGGACTTCGCCACCATCTACGCCAACGCGCTGCCAGGCTTCTTCAGCCTGAATTCCGCGCCGGTGAAGATGGAAGACCCGCTGGCGCAGGAATTCGTCTCCTGGCGCGGCAAGTGCAAGTCGACGATCCGCTCGACCTACCAGATCCTGTCGCGCGGCACGCCGAACCTCGAAAACGAGACCTGGGTTGAATCGGCCAACGTCATCAACGGCACCGATACGCCGGAAGTCGCGGCCAAGAAGCTGCAGACCGGTCTCGACAGCTGGTACAAGCCGGCCAAGTAAGAGCTCAGGCAACGGAGCCGGCCGGGCGCAGGCCTGGCCGGTTCCGGACTACCTCATTCAGAGTTCGCCTATTCAGATTGCGATTGTCGGCACCGCCTCCCGGCCTTACCCTCTCTTCGGGGAAGGCTAGCTGATCAGTCGCAGGCCTTTGTTCTTGCCGCATCGGGCAGGAATGTTCGGGCCGTGCATCGAGGCATCATCTAGATCGATACCCTTTGGAACCGAGAGACGGCGGGGACCGAACTCATGGCCGCAGATATCAGACCGAAAAGACCGTTCCGCTGGCACATCGGCATCTTCCTGGCGCCGGCCGTGCTCGTCTACACGGCGATCATGATCCTGCCGCTCGCCGGCACGCTGCAGCTGTCGCTGTTCCGCAACATCGAGCAGCACCAGGTCTTCGTCGGGCTGGAAAACTTCCGCATGCTGTTCGGCGACCCCAACTGGTCCGTGGGCTTCTGGAACGCGCTGAGGAACAATGTCTGGTTCTTCATCATCCACATGCTGGTGCAGAACCCGATCGGCGTCATGCTGGCCGCCCTTCTGTCCAGTCCGAAACTCAGATTCGCGGCCTTCTACCGCACGGCGATCTTCGTGCCGACCATCCTGTCCTTCGTCATCGTCGGTTTCGCCTGGAAGCTGATCCTGTCCCCGCTGTGGGGCGTGGCGCCGCATCTGATGGATCTCGTCGGCCTGAAAAGCCTGTTCACGCCGTGGCTCGGCAAGGAGCAATATGCGCTCACCGCACTCAGCCTGATCTCGGTGTGGCAGTTCGTCGGCATTCCGATGATGCTGATCTATGCCGCGCTGCTGTCGATCCCCGAAGAGGTGATCGAGGCCGCCGAATGCGACGGCATCACCGGCCTGTCGCAGTTCTGGAAGATCAAGCTGCCGCTGATCCTGCCGTCGATCGGCATCATCTCGATCCTCACCTTCGTCGGCAATTTCAACGCCTTCGACCTGATCTACACCGCCCAAGGGGCACTCGCCGGGCCGAACTATTCGACCGACATTCTCGGCACCTTCCTCTACCGCGCCTTCTTCGGCTTCCAGTTGCAGGTCGGCGACCCCAACATGGGCGCGGCGATCGCCACGATGATGTTCCTGATCATCCTCGGCGGCGTCTGCGTCTATCTCTTCCTCGTGCAGACGCGCCTGCGTCGCTACCAGTTCTGAGGGGCGAGATGTCGAGCCTGAACACCCCCCTCTGTCCTGCCGGCCATCTCCCCCTCAAGGGGGGAGATCAGATGTCGCTACTGCTTTCGCCAATCGCCGACGTTGCAAGATGGGCGGCAAGGCCAACGCAGCCAATCTCCCCCCTTGCGGGGGAGATGTCCGGCAGGACAGAGGGGGGTGCCTGGGCGCCGTTCCTTGGAAGCCTGCGTCAGGAGACCTCCCAATGAGCACCGCCACCCGTTCCGTGCCCCGCACCATCGGCGCCCACGCGATCCTGTTGACCTACACGGCGATCGCGCTGTTTCCGGTGATCCTGGTGATCATGAATTCGTTTAAATCCCGCGCGGGCATCTTCGGCGCGCCGCTGACACCGCCGACGCCCAAAACCTTCGACCTGATCGGCTACACCACCGTCATCGGCCAGGGCGACTTCATCCATTATTTCCAGAACAGCCTCGTCGTCACCGTCGCCTCGCTGTTCTTCGTGCTTTTGTTCGGCGCCATGGCCGCCTTCGCGCTGTCCGAATACCGCTTTCGCGGCAATTCGCTGATGGGCCTCTATCTGGCGCTCGGCATCATGATTCCAATCCGCCTCGGCACCGTCGCCATCCTGCAATTGATGGTGGCGAGCGGGCTGGTCAACACGCTGACGGCGCTGATCCTGGTCTACACCGCGCAAGGCCTGCCGCTTGCCGTCTTCATCCTGTCGGAATTCATGAAGCAGGTGTCCGACGATCTGAAGAATGCCGGCCGTATCGACGGGCTGTCGGAATACACCATCTTCTTCCGGCTGGTGCTGCCACTGGTACAGCCATCGATGGCAACCGTCGCCGTCTTCACCATGATCCCGATCTGGAACGATCTGTGGTTCCCGCTGATCCTGGCGCCGTCGGAAGAAACCAAGACGGTGACGCTCGGCGCGCAGCTCTTCCTCGGCCAGTTCGTCACCAATTGGAATGCCATCCTGGCCGCACTGTCGCTGGCGATCATGCCGGTGCTGATCCTCTACGTCATCTTCTCGCGGCAGCTGATCCGCGGCATCACCTCCGGAGCCGTCAAGTGAGCGGGGACCTACAAATCTCTGTTGGAGCCTTCACCCCACCCGGCGCTGCGACCTCGACGGGTGCAATTCGGATAGCTGGAGTCGCTAAGTGAGTTCGCAAACCCCACTCCGCGTTGTCGTCGCCGGCCTCGGCAATATGGGCCGCAGCCATGCGCTGGCCTATCACACCAATCCGGGCTTCCAGATAGCAGCACTCATCAACCGCTCCGACGTGCCGCTGCCGGAAGGGCTGTCGGGCTACGGCATCAGGCGCTCCTTCGATGAGACTTTGCGTGACGAAAAACCCGATGTCGCCTGCATCGCCACCTATTCGGACAGCCATGCCGATTATGCGGTGAAGGCCTTCGAGGCTGGCTGCCACGTCTTCGTCGAAAAGCCGTTGGCAACGACGGTGGCCGATGCCAAGCGCGTCGTCGCGGCCGCCAAGGCCAACGGCAAGAAACTGGTGATCGGCTACATCCTGCGCCATCACCCGTCCTGGATCAGGCTGATCGCCGAGGCGCGCAAGCTTGGCGGCCCCTACGTCTTCCGCATGAACCTCAACCAGCAATCCTCCGGCCACACCTGGGAGACGCACAAGCAGTTGATGCAGACGACGTCGCCGATCGTCGACTGCGGCGTGCATTATCTCGACGTCATGCTGCAAATCACCGACGCCAAACCGGTCGAGGTGCGCGGCATGGGCGTGCGGCTGACCGACGAGGTGGCGCCGTCGATGTACAATTACGGCCATTTGCAGGTGCTGTTCGACGACGGGTCGGTTGGTTGGTACGAAGCCGGCTGGGGGCCGATGATCTCGGAAACCGCCTTCTTCGTGAAGGACGTCATCTCGCCCAATGGCTGCGTCTCGATCGTCATGAAGGAAGGTGTGAAGTCGGACGACATTGACACCCACACCAAAACCTCGACCATCCGCCTGCACAGTGCGGCGACCAGTGCGGACGGGAAGTTCACCAAGGCCGACGAGATGCTGTCGATGGCGGGCGAACCCGGCCATCAGGACCTCTGCGACTTCGAACAGGCCTTTGTGCTGAAAGCGATCCGCGAGGATCTCGACCTCACCAAACACATGGACGACGCGGTCAAGTCGCTCGCCGTCTGCCTTGCCGCCGACGAGAGCGTGCGCAGTGGAAAGGCGGTGCGATTGTGACCAGGCAATTGTCGTCAGCGGTGGCGTTCTACGGCGCCCCCCTCTGGCCTGCCGGCCATCTCCCCCTCAAAGGGGGAGATTAGATGCCGGTCCTGTCTTCGCCAATCATTAGCGCTGCAAAGCGGCGCGAGGCCTCTAAGCTGCCGATCTCCCCCCTTGAGGGGGAGATGGCCGGCAGGCCAGAGGGGGGCGCATTCGCGCCTACATTCCAATTTGGAGGACTGCCGTGGGCTCGCTGAACATCGAGAATGTGAAGAAGGCCTTCGGGCCGGTCGAGGTGCTAAAGGGCATCAACCTCGAAGTGAACGACGGCGAGTTCGTCGTCTTCGTCGGGCCGTCCGGCTGTGGCAAGTCGACCTTGCTTCGGGTCATCGCCGGATTGGAGGATTCGACCTCGGGCCGCGTCGTGATCGACGGCGCGGATGTCTCGGCGACGCCGCCGGCCAAGCGTGGCATTGCCATGGTGTTCCAGACCTATGCGCTCTACCCGCACCTGACGGTGAAGAACAATATGGGCCTCGGCCTCAAGCAGGCCGGCACGCCGGCAGCCGAGATCGAGCGTCGTATCGGCATCGCCTCGTCGATGCTGTCGCTAGAGCCCTATCTCGAAAGAAGGCCGGCCGAACTCTCCGGCGGCCAGCGCCAGCGCGTCGCCATCGGCCGCGCCGTGGTGCGCGAGCCCAAGCTGTTTCTGTTCGACGAACCCTTGTCGAACCTCGACGCCGCTCTGCGTGTCAACACAAGGCTGGAAATCGCGCAGCTGCACCGCCGGTTGAAGGCGACAATGATCTACGTCACCCACGACCAGGTCGAGGCGATGACGCTGGCCGACAAGATCGTCGTGCTGAACGCAGGGAAAATCGAGCAGATCGGTGGCCCGATGGAGCTCTACAATTCGCCGGCAAACGAGTTCGTTGCCGGCTTCATCGGCTCGCCGAAGATGAATTTCGTCGACGGCGCCCGCCTCGACGAAACCGCCAAGACCATCGGCGTGCGGCCGGAACATTTGACCGTCGATCCGAAATCCGGCGCCTGGAAGGGCACGGTGGTGCACGCCGAGCATCTCGGCGCCGACACCAATCTCTATCTCGACTGCGAGAAGGCCGGGCTGATCACGGTGCGGATTTTCGGTGTTTATGATGCCGAGCCGGGGGCGACGCTTTATGCGACGCCGGATCCGGCGAAGACCTATCGGTTTGGTGCGGATGGGAAGGTGCTGAAGTAGGGGCTGACGGCGCAGCCCCCTCACCCAGCCTCCGCTTCGCTCGGCTGACCTCTCCCCGAGGGGAGAGGAGATTATCAGCGCCGCTCACCTCTTCTCCCCAGCGGGGAGAAGGTGGCCGCGAAGCGGCCGGATGAGGGGGCAGCGCAACCTTGCAGATTTACACGTCAGCCTTGAACGTCTGCTTCTGCTGGCCCAAGCCTTCAATGCCCAATTCCACCACATCGCCGGCCTTCAAGAACACCGGCGGCTTCATGCCGAGGCCGACGCCGGGTGGCGTGCCGGTGGAGATGATGTCGCCGGGGTGCAGCGACATGAACTGGCTGAGGTAGGAAACCAGATAGGCGACGCCATAGACCATGGTCTTGGTCGAGCCGTTCTGCATCGTCTTGCCGTTGACCGTCAGCCACATTTTGAGGTTCTGCGGGTCGGCTACCTCGTCCTTGGTCACCAGCCATGGGCCGGTCGGGCCGAACGTGTCGCAGGACTTGCCCTTGGTCCACTGGCCCTGTCGCTCGGCCTGGAAGGCGCGTTCGGAGACGTCGTGGGCAACGCTATAGCCGGCGACATAGTCGAGTGCGTCGGCCTCGCTGACATATTTCGCCGTCTTGCCGATGATCACGGCCAGCTCGACTTCCCAGTCGGTCTTCTCCGAGCCGCGCGGGATCAGCACGTCGTCGTCCGGCCCGACAATGGCCGAGCTTGCCTTCATGAAGATGATCGGCTCTGGCGGCACGGTGGCGCCGGTTTCGGCGGCGTGGTCTGAATAGTTGAGGCCGATGCAGATGAACTTGCCGGTGCCGGTAACGCAGGCGCCGAGGCGCGGTTTGCCGGAAACCGCCGGCAGCGACTTCGGATCGAGCTTGGCCAGTGCTGCCAGCGATGCCGGATCGAGGGCCTTGCCGCCGATGTCGGTGACGTGAGCGGACAGATCACGGATCGTTCCATCCGCATCGAGCAGGCCGGGACGTTCGCTCCCCACCTCGCCATAGCGCAGCAGTTTCATTTAAATCCTTCTCCTGATTGCGGCCTCGTGGCCTTTTGCAAACTTTCCGCCGGGGCGATTGCTCCTTCGAGGAACCGGCGGACCCTACTCATCGACCTCATCCCGGACAAGCGTGGTTACCCTACAAGGCAGAAGGGGAGCGGGATTTTCAGACTCTTCGATCCCCTCTGCCGGGAAAGGATCCGATCATCCCGCTCGCACGAGATCATTCCGACCCGGCGATCAGATCGACCAACCGCCGTCGATATTGTAGGCCTGTCCGGACGTATAGGTGGCGCCGGCCAGATAGACGGCGAGATCGGCGATTTCCTCCGGCGTGCCGAGCCGGCCCATCGGCTGGCGTGCGATGAAGGCGGCGCGGGCGGCATCGTAGTCGCCTTGCGCATGCATGCGGTCCTGAAGCGACGGGCTCTCGACCGTGCCCGGACAAATGGCGTTGCAGCGTATGCCCTTGCCGACATAGTCGGCGGCGATCGCCTTGGTCAGGCCGATGACGGCGGCCTTGGTCAGGCCGTAGACGAAGCGGTTGGGCACGCCCTTGGTCGAACTGGCCAGCGACGCCATGTTGATGATCGATCCGTCGCCGCGTTCCAGCATGCCAGGCAGCACCGCTCGGCTGGTGCGGATCATGGCACGGACATTGAGGTTCAGCGCGAAATCGAGATCGCCGTCCTTCATCTCGAGGATCGAGCCCGAATGGACGAAGCCGGCGCAATTGAACAGCACATCGACGACACCGATCTCGGCAAAGGCGGCGTTGACGGCCTCGTCGTTGAGCACGTCCAGCTTGCGGGTCTTGATGCCTGATGTTTTGGCGAGTTCCGCCAGCAGCGTCTCGTTGATGTCGGTGGCGTGGACGACAGCGCCTGCCTCGGCGAAGGCCAGCGCGCTCGCTCTGCCGATGCCTTGCGCCGCCGCCGTGACGACTACGACCTTGCCTGCCAGATCCGCCATGCTGTTTCTCCTCGTCCCGCCTGGGTCATCCGCATCTACCGGCGGCTGGCCAAGGCGTCATGTGCCAGTCAAGCGCGATCATGCGGCCTGCGCCGTTGCCAGTTCACAGATAAAAATGTTTTTTCTCGTTAAAGAACATAAGTCCGGGCGTCAAGTCCGAACACCCATCACGAGCGCGATAGCCATTTGGGCTCAATCGCCGTAGGGCACCCAGACATTCTTGACCTCGACGGTCCGGCGCAAGAAGGCGTCGCCGGCGGCCTCGTCGGACGCCCAGTCGAGGCCGCGGCCATTGCCGCTCCAGACGCGCTTGAGGTTGCCGATGGACTCGGCTTCCGCCTTCGCGCAGGTCTCGGCATCGGCGAACACCCAGAGCCCGTCGACATCGTCATGCTTGGCCAGCACGCCGGCAAGTTCGGCGCTGCGACCGGTGACGATGTTGATGGCGCCGGCCGGAATGTCGGAATATTCGATGACCTGGTAGAGATCGGTGGCCAGCAGCGGATAGCGTTCCGACGGCACCGCGACCACCGTGTTGCCCATGGCCAGCGCCGGTGCGACCAGCGAGATCAGGCCAAGCAGCGGCGAGGCATCGGGTGCTACGATGCCGACAACGCCGACCGGCTCGTGCAGCGCCAGTGTCACGGCACGCGCCGGTGGCTGGTGCACGCGGCCCTCGAACTTGTCGGCAAGGCCGGCATAGAGGAAGAGGCGCTCTATGGACTGTTCCACTTCTTCCCGTGCGGCCTTGGCTGTGACGCCTGTGAGCTGGACAAGACGTGCCGAGAATTCGTCGGCGCGGCCGGAAAGATTTTCGGCCAGATAATAGAGCACCTGGGACCTGTTATAGGCGGTCGCCTCCGGCCAACCCTTGCAAGCGCGGGCGGCAGAGACGGCATCGCGGATATCCTTGCGGCTGCCAAGACCGACCTCGCCGGCAAGCTTGCCCTTCGCAGTGGGGACGGCAATCGAATAGTTGCCGTCCGGCCGTACCTGCTTGCCGCCGATGAACAACTTTGCCGTGCGGTCGATTGCTGAGCCGTCGGCCTGCTCGACGGGCTGCGCCGAGATCGTCGCCGGCTTGATGACCGGGCCGAGCGGCAGCTTCGCCGCGAGATATTCGAACATGCCCTCGCGCCCGCCCTCACGGCCGAAACCGCTCTCGCGGTAGCCGCCGAAGCCACAGGCGGCGTCGAACATGTTGGTGCCGTTGACCCAGACCACGCCGGCCTTCAATTGCGGCGCGACATGAAGAGCAAGGTTGATGTTCTCGCTCCACACCGAGGCGGCGAGGCCATAGCGCGTGTTGTTGGCGAGTTCGATCGCTTCCTCGGTGTTGCGGAAGGTCATGGTCGCCAGAACGGGGCCGAACACCTCTTCCTGCGCCAAGATATTAGCCGGCGAAACACCGGTGGCGAGCGTCGGCAGATGATAGTAGCCGGAGGACGGGAGTGCCGCGTCCGGCTGCCAGCAGATGGCGCCCTGTCTGGCGCCTTCGGCCACCAGACCCTTGACCCGGTCAAGCTGAGTCAAGTCGACCAGCGGGCCGATATCGGTGTTCTTGTCGAGCGGGCTGCCGACGCGCAGCCGGCTCATCCGCGTCTTGACCTTGGCGATCAGGGCATCGGCGATGCCTTCCTGCACCAGCAGTCGCGAACCGGCGCAGCAGACCTGACCCTGGTTGAACCAGATGCCGTCGACCAGGCCTTCGACCGCGCTGTCGAGATCGGCATCCTCGAAGACGATGAAAGCGGACTTGCCGCCGAGTTCCAACGACAATTTCTTGCCCGAGCCGGCCGTGGCTTTCCGGATGATCTTGCCGACCTCGGAAGAACCGGTGAAGGCGATCTTCTGGACGCCGGGATGGTTGACGATGGCGACGCCCGCTTCAGGCCCGCCCTGGACGATATTGACGACGCCTTTCGGCACGCCGGCGCGTTCGCAGATCTCGGCGAACAGGATTGATGTCAGCGGCGTGAACTCGGCCGGCTTCAGCACGACGGTGCAGCCGGCAGCGAGCGCCGGCGCGATTTTCCAGGCCAGCATCAGCAGCGGGAAATTCCACGGGATGATCTGGCCGACGACGCCGACACCCTTGTGGCCGGGGAAATCCTTGTCCATTGCCTGAGCCCAGCCAGCATGATGGATGAAATGGCGGATCGCCAGCGGCACGTCGATATCGCGGCTTTCGCGGATCGGCTTGCCATTGTCGATTGTCTCAAGCACCGCGAACAGGCGCTGATGCCGCTGCATGGCGCGGCCTATGGCATAAAGCACCTTGGCGCGCTGATAGCCTGAGGCTGCCGACCACTTCGGCAGCGCCTTGGCGGCGGCCGCAACCGCCGCATCGATGTCGGCGGCACTGGCGTCGGACAATTTCGCCAGCAGCTTGCCGGATGAAGGCTCACTGGTCTCGAACGTCTTGCCGCCGGACGCTGCTTTCCAGGCACCGTCGATGAATAGAGCCTTGGAAAAGTCGCGCGCGGCAAGCCACGCATCGGCCTCGTTGCGGGCTTCCGGCGCCGGGCCGTACTCCATGGCGTGATAACGGTCGAGAATGTTCATTGGGCGCCTCCTTCACCCTCCCACTTGTGGGGAGGGTCGATCGGCATGGCCGATCGGGGTGAGTAGATCTCTCAAGCCATCGCGTGGCGATGATTGGCCGAATAGTGACCGGTCAGATGGTGCTCGAGCTGGCGCTCGATGTCGGTGAGCAAGCTCGACGCACCGAAGCGGAACAGCTCGGGCTCCAGCCACGGCCGGCCGAGCTCTTCCTTCATCAGCACAAGCCAGTCGAGCGAGGCTTTCGCGGTCGAAATGCCGCCGGCCGGCTTGAAGCCGATGAGATAGCCGGTTTCCTCGAAATAGGCCCTGATGGCGCGCACCATGGCGAGGCCGACGGGCAGCGTCGCATTGACGCTTTCCTTGCCGGTCGAAGTCTTGATGAAATCCGCGCCCGCCATCATCGCCACCATCGAGGCCAGCATGACGTTGCGCAGCGTGGCGAGGTCGCCGGTGCCGAGGATGACCTTCAGATGCGCGTCACCGCAGGCGGCGCGCATTGAGACGATCTCGTTGTAAAGCTCCCGCCATTTGGCTGCGAATACCAGCCCGCGCGGAATGACGACGTCGATCTCGTCGGCACCGTCGCGCACCGAGGCCTCGATCTCCTGCAGGCGCGTCGACAACGGCGCAAGGCCGTGCGGAAAGGCGGTGGAGACGGCGGCGACATGGATGCCGGTGCCGCGCACGGCATCGACGGCGGTGGCGACGAAGGGATGATAGACGCAGACCGCGGCCGGGCGGATGGTCTCGCCAGCTATGCCGAGGCCCTCGACGATGTCGCGGCGGAACGGATTGATCGCCTTGGCGCAGAGCCGGCGCACGCGTTCCTCGGTGTCGTTGGAATTCAGCGTCGTCAAATCCATGCAGGCGACGGCGCGCAACAGCCAGGCCGCCTGGTTGTCGGCCTTGATCGAGCGCCGCTTGGTCAGGCTGGCGACGCGGCGCTCCAGCGCCGAGCGGTTGACGCTGCGCACCGATTCCATGAAGCCGAGGTCGAGCTTCATGCCCGGATTGCGCGCGATCCGATGGTCCGGTGGAACGGCTGCGTTGGCGGCGGCGCGCGAGGGTAGAGGCGTCACCTTGGACGAGCCGACATCGGCTTCGCGGATTGTGCTGCTCATCTCCTGCCCTTTCATTCAGCGACGTGTGCCGAAGATAGCCCGCGAAGTCGTACTTCACGAGTCCTTAGGGCGCTCTTAGCTGAAAAAGGCTGCGAAAGCAGCTTGTTTTTTGACCGAAAGGTCAAAACCCGACTTCTGAGCGGAGGCGAAGGCCTCAGCCGACGAAGGCGCGCTCGACCACGAAAGTCGCCGGATGGCTGAGCGAGCCTTCCTCGAAGCCGAGGCTTTCGGCCAGCTCCTTGACGTCCTTCAGCATGTGCATCGAGCCGCAGATCATGATGCGGTCGCTCTCGGGATTGAGCTTGTCGATGCCGAGATCGCTGTAGAACTTGCCGGAGCCGATCAGCGCGGTGATGCGGCCCATGCGCACCGACTCTTCGCGAGTCGTGGAGTTGTAGAGCGTGACGCGGCCGCCGGTCAGCTCGCCGATCAGCGGATCACTTTCGAGCGCCGCGACCAGTTCCTGGCCGTAGGTCAGTTCGGCATTGTCGCGGCAGGTATGGGTCAGGATCACCTGCTCGAACTTCTCATAGGTGTCGGGATCGCGCAGCAGGCTGGCGAAGGGCGCGATGCCGGTGCCGGTCGAGATCATGAACAGCCGCATGGCCGGGGTCAGCGCGTCGACCACCAGAGTGCCGGTCGACTTCTGGCGCATGATGACGGTGTCGCCGACCTGGATCTTCTGCAGTTCCGAGGTCAGCGGGCCGTCCGGCACCTTGATCGAGAAGAATTCCAGCTCCTCGTCCCAGGCCGGGCTCGCTACGGAATAGGCGCGATACACCGGCTTCTCGGCATTGGGCAGGCCGATCATGACGAACTCGCCGGAGCGGAAGTGCAGCGACTGCGGACGGGTGATGCGGAACGAGAACAGCCGGTCGGTGTAGTGCTTCACCGAGACGACGGTTTCGGCATAGACGTTAGCCGGAATCGGGAATTGCAGCGGGCGGGCGCCGATGGTGTTGAGAGCGGATGTGGTGTTCATCAAATCCAACCTTCTGGCCCAGCTGCGGATGCGGGCGCCAAACTTTCACCTGCGCGCTCGAACCATTCAGGTCCCAGCGTGCTGTCCGCACACTCCAAAGCGGGAAGCTCTTGTGTCGGGAATTTATTAGTATACAAACGATATTTGCGTCAAGGTGCTACCTTAAAACAGCTTTCCAAACTGACATATATCCGTAGTTCGCGCATTTCGGGTTTCGACGATGAAAGAGAATTTTTCGGCGCAAGCGCGCAATTCCTCGGGAAATGTCGTCGCCGGTATCGATGTCGGCGGCACTTTCACCGACCTGCTCCTGATCGATGGACGCGACGGTGGCCGGGTGTATCTGGCCAAGACTCCGACCACGGTCGACAACCAGGCCTTCGGTGTCGTTTCGGCACTCGGCGCCACCGAATTTCCGATCGACGGCATCGACCTCATCGTGCATGGCACGACCACCACCACCAATGCGGTGCTCGAACGCCGGCTGGCCAAAACCGGCATGATCACCACGCGCGGCTTTCGCGACGTGATCGAGCTTGGCCGGCGCACGCGGCCGCAGGCCTATGGCATGACCGGCAGCTTCGTGCCGATCATCCCGCGCAATCTCAGGCTCGAAGTCTCGGAGCGTGTCGAAGCGTCGGGCGCCATACGCACGCCGCTCGACGAGGCCGAAATGCGAGACGCCGTGAAGACGCTGATCGCGGCCGGTTGCGAATCCCTCGTCATCCATTTCCTGCATTCCTACGCCAACCCGGCACATGAGCGGCGTGCGGCCGAAATCGCCGCCGAGCTCTGGCCGAACGGCTACATCACGGTAGGCCACGCACTGCTGTCGGAAGCGCGCGAATTCGAGCGCGGCGTCACTGCCTCGGTCAACGCCTCCGTGCAGCCGATCCTAGAGCGCTACGTCGAGCGGCTACGCACGGAATTGGGCGCAAAAGGCTATGCCCGCGACTTCCTGATCATGAACGGCAATGGCGGCATGATCTCGGCCCGTTTCGTCACACGTGAATCGGCCAAGACGGTGATGTCCGGTCCGGCCTCCGGCGTTATCGCCGCCGCCTATACCGGAAAGCGCGCCGGCTTCGAAAACCTCGTCACCTACGACATGGGCGGCACCTCGACCGACGTGGCGCTGATCCGCAACGCCGAGCCGGCTGTCTCGAATGAGATCGAGATCGAATATGCGATGCCGATTCATGTGCCGATGGTAGCGGTGCACACGGTTGGCGCCGGCGGCGGCTCGATCGCCCGTGTCGATGCCGCCGGCCTGATCCAGATCGGCCCGGAAAGTGCGGGCGCCAATCCCGGCCCGATCTGTTACGGGCGCGGAGGTCTGGAGCCGACCATCACCGACGCCAATCTGGTGCTTGGCCGGCTGGCGCCGAAGAAGCTGCTGGCGGTCGAAAACCCGGTCACATCAGAGCGCGTTACCGGCATTTTCGAGGAGAAGATCGGCAAGGCGACAGGCCTGTCCGGTGTCGAGGCGGCGGGTGCGGTGCTGCGGCTCGGCAACATGAAGATGGCCGGCGCTATCCGCATGGTCTCGGTGTCGCGCGGCCATGATCCGCGCGATTTCGCGCTGTTCGCCTTCGGCGGCGCCGGTCCGCTGCATGCCACGGCGCTGGCGCGCGAGCTTGGCCTGCCCAAAGTGCTGGTGCCGGCGCGGCCCGGCATCACCAACGCGCTCGGCTGCGTCGTCGCCGATCTGCGCCACGACTTCGTCAACACCATCAATCAGCCGGTCGCAATACTCGATGAAGCCCAGCTTCACGCTGTATTGGAACGGCACCGAAACGAAGGCAAGGAGCTGATCGGCAAGGAAGCGGTGAAGCCGGAGACGATCCGCGTCACGCATTCCGCCGACATGCAGTTCGTCGGCCAGACCCACATCATCAACGTGCCGCTGCCATCGTCTTCGGTGACGCGGGCAACGCTGCAGCAGCTTTTCGAAAAGGCCTACTTCGCCCGCTTCAAGGTCGAGCTGCCCGAAATCCGCGCCAACCTCGTTAACCTCAACACTTCGGTGACTGGCGTGCGCCCGGCGATCGACCTGTTCCAGCTGATCGACCCGGCGGGGCGCGCGACAACGCTCGACGAGGCGCGGCGCGAAATCCGGCCGGTCTGGTACAGCGGACGCTGGCACGACACGCCGGTATACGCACGCGAAAAACTGCCGCTCGACGCAATCATCGAAGGCCCGGCGATCCTCGAACAGATGGACGCCACCACCGTGCTCGAACCCGGCGACCGCGCACGCTGCGACGCCGACGGCAACATCATCATCGACATCGGCGAGGCCTGAGATGCAAAAGCTCGACGCCATCACCCTTTCGGTCCTCCAAGCGGCCCTGCAGCAGGTCTGCGACGAGATGGACCTTACTTTCTCTCGCGCCGCTTTCTCGCCTGTCATCGCCGAGGCCAACGACCGTTCCGACGGCATCTATTCGGCCGTCGATGGTTCCCTGATCGCACAAGGCAGCCAAGGCCTGCCGGTGTTCGTCGGCGTCATGCAATATTCGACCAGGACGGTGATCGAGATGATCGCCGACGGCCGCTGCCTGGCCCCCGAGCCGGGCGACATCTACATCGTCAACGACCCCTACCTCGGCGGCACGCATCTGATGGATGTGCGCTTCGCCATGCCGATCTACCGCAATGGCAAGATTTTCTGCTGGCTGTCCAACACCGGCCACTGGCCCGACATTGGCGGCTCGGTGCCGGGCGGGTTTTCCGCTTCGGCGACGGCGGTCGAGCAGGAAGGCCTGCGGCTGCCGCCGGTCAAATTGTTCAAGAAGGGCGTGCTTGATCCGGAGATCTACGCCATCATCTGCTCCAACATCCGCGTTGCCGACCAGCGCATCGGCGACATCAGGGCGCAAGCAGCGGCACTGCTGATCGGCCAGGACCGGCTCAACGGAATCCTGGATCGTTACGGTGACGAAACTGTTGTCGAGGCGATCGCCGAACTGCGTCGCCGCGCCGCCGAGCAGATGCGCGCCAACATAGCGGCCATTCCAGACGGCACCTACCGTTCCAAAGCTTTTGTCGATTCCGACGGAGTGGTCAACGAGCCGCTGACCATAGCGCTCGCCGTCGACAAGCAGGGCGATACGCTGACCTTCGATTTCACCGGCTCGTCGAAGCCCTGCGCCGGACCGATGAACAGCGTGCTGGCGACGACCCTGTCCTCGGTCTATCTCGCCATGCGCCACATTTTCCCCGATGTGCCGATCAGTGCCGGCGCTTTCGAGCCGCTGATCGTCAAGCGTCCGGAAGGCACTTTCCTCGACGCCAAATATCCGCGCCCCGTCTCGGGCTGCGCGGCGGAAGTGTCGCAGCGCATCGCCGAGGCGGTGTTCGCGGCGATGGTTCAGGCGCTGCCGGAGAAGGTGACGGCGGCCCCCGCCGGCTCTAGCGGCAATTTCGCGCTCGGCGGCAACGATCCGGCGCGCGGCCGCGATTACGTCATGTACCAGATCTCCGGTGGCGGCTATGGCGGCAATTCAGGCCATGACGGCCTGACCAATGGCTGCTCGACCATCGGCATCTCCAAGTCGCCACCGGTCGAGATCATGGAACAGGCATTCCCGGTGCTCTACCGACACTACGCCCTGCGCGAAGGCTCCGGCGGCGCCGGCAAGCATCGCGGCGGTTTCGGCCTCGCCTACGAGGTCGAGATCCTGCGCGGCGATGCTCGCGCCTCCTTCGTCATGGACCACGGCCGTTTCGGCCCGCAAGGCGCGCTCGGCGGCAGCGATGGCGCCGTCAACACCGTCACCGTCTTCCGCAACGGCGAGGAACATGTGCCGCCGCACCTCTCCAAGGAGCAGGATATCGCGCTGAAGGCCGGCGACCGCGTGCGCGTCGGCACGCCGGGCGGCGGCGGCTACGGCGATCCGCGTGAGCGGGACGCCGATCAAGTGCAGCGCGACGTGGCGCTAGGATATTATACGCCGGAGGAAGCCAGCGAAAAGTTTGGCGTTGTCCTCTCACCAGGGGAGTTGGCCGTCGACCGCGCGGCGACTGACAAGCAGCGCGCCGGCTAACTCTGCCAGTTGCACGGCTTGATCCGCTCGCCGCGCCGTGATCGCCGCAGCGCATGGACGACCTCACCGTGTTCCGGCTGGGGCCGAAGCATTTCATGCTAAGTGACCGGCTCCGTCAACCGCCTGACACCGCGATTGGCACCGAGTTCAGCATCGAGATCGACGGCAAGCCGACCCGCGCGGGGCCAGGCTATGCGGTTAGCACGGCCTCTCGTACCGAACATCGTCGCGGAAGGCTGATATTCATCCATCGGGTATGCCGACAGCAAGCAAGTCTCTCCGAAGATCCTCCAGGATTTTCGGGTTGCGATACGGATCGATCAAGATGGTGCTTACGGTCGCACCGGGCCTTGCCGCCAGACACTGTCTGGCAGCGTTAGCGGCGAGTTGCTCGTCACCCATTCTCCAATGACAGACCGCTAGAAACGCATGTGCCCAAAATGCATAGGAATTGAGATTCCGGTAGGAAGCTATCGCCTCAGGATACCGTCCGAGAACCAGGAGAACCTGTCCGCGTAGATCCCAGAACCAATCGTAATTTAGGGGGTCACGGGCGATACAGACGTCCAGATCGGCCAAAGCTTCCTCATGCCGACCGAGATAGCTCCAGCACAAGCCCCGTATCGCTCTCGCTCGGCTTTCGTTCGGATTGAGATTCACAGCCTGTTCGAGATGGAGCAGCGCCTCGTCCAACTGACCCGTGAAGATGAGCGCATGACCCATCGCCATATGGCTCCATACCTGTTTCGGTCCAAGTTTCAGAGCACGGCGACCGTGGGCGAGAGCGGTCTTGAGCGTGTCTCCGTCCCCCTCAAGCAGCCATTTGGCCGTGAGTACGATCGCCATCATTGCATGGGTCGTGGCGACGGTCGGGTCGAGTTCAATCGCTCTGACAAGATAGGGCTCTGCTTCCAGCACGGTGTCGTAGCGAGTCATGCGGACACGAGCCTGGAGATACAGATCGTAGGCATCGAGCTGGGAGATGGGAAGGCGCCGGATTTTCTCAACGGCCGAAGTTCGGATCGTGCCGACAACGGTGATCGCGACACTTCTGGCGATCTCGTCCTGGAGTTCAAAAATATCCGTCAGCTCGCGATCAAATCGATCGGCCCAGATTTGATTGCCGGATCTGGCCTCCACGAGTTGCGACGAGATCCTGACCCTGTTTCCCGCACGGCGGATGCTGCCCTGAAGCAGGTAATCGACGGACAACTGCTTCGCGATGGTGGCAGCGTCAGCAAGCCTGTCCTTGAGAACAAGGGAGGAATTGCGGGCTATGAGACGAAGTTCCCCAAATCGGCCCAGTTCGGTGATGATGTCCTCGGTGATCCCGTCACTGAAATACGCCTGGCTGGGGTCGCCGCTCATATTCTCGAACGGAAGAACTGCAATGACGGGCCTGTGGCTTGATGCGTCGCCAGTTTGCGGCTTGGACAGCTCGTCGATGGTCTGCCGCAATAGCTGAAGCTCGTCACCGGGCTTCAGGTTCAGTTCGCGCTGCAGCAACAGCTTGCACGCCTCATACTGCTTGATGGCGAGAGCGGTCTGACCCAGGGCGATATGTGCCTGCATCAGTGCGACATGCGATGGCTCTCGCAGCGGATCGAGAGCAACCAGCCGTTCGGCAATGGCAACACGCTCGGTGCCGCTCACCGATTCAGCCAGGCGCTGGAACAGATCGATCGCGCGCAAGGACAGGTCGGTGCGGACTTCACGCAGCCAATCCTCGAAAGCGTTGTCGGACGTGCTCAACCCATCAAGAAAAGGTCCGGTATAGAGGGTGGCGGCCTGTCGAAGCTCGGCCACGTCACGGCTCCCGCTTACAGTCACGAATTCCACCACGTCGATGGTGAAGAATTTCGGATTGAGCGCGATACGATCCCCGATCAGGGCCAGGGCATCGGTTTCCAGTTCGGCAAAGCCCTTGCGGATAGCGGCCAGGGCCTGCCGCAGACTGTCCCTTGCCTGGTCCTCACCTCGATCGCTCCAGAGAAGAGCAGCCAGCTTATAACGCGTCGCCTCCTGGTTCGGCGCTACGGCGAGAATGCCCAGAAGTGCCCTATTCTTCTTGGCGGGCACCTCCAACGTTTTCCCCTGCGGGAACGTCAGGTGAAAACCACCCAGGAGATCGAGCCGCGCCAAGCTCATCGCGGTTTGCTCGGAATTTCTGTTTTTTCCGCGATTTTCACGAGGCTTTTCACAGCCGTCTCACGCCCCGAATTCGATGGTGCCTCTCGCAACTAAACAACATCTGAGAGGAAACACCAATGTCAGTCGTCACAGAGGTTCTGGGAAAGGCAGGCGAGGCCCTCAAGAAGAAACCGCTGAAGTGGCCGAAGTTCCGTCTGGGCCGGTTCCTGTACGACATAACAGAGGCATACGCCTCCGCCACCTGGAAGGCCTACGGCGCGGCGACCGGCCTCGGGGAGAATACTCCCGAGCATCGCCCCGACGACGACGTCGGCAATTACTGAACTTTTCGCCCCAGCGTCGCGACGCGGGTGTTACGTCCCGGAACGCATGCGTTGGTGATTGGCGGAAACCCCCTGTGCTTCGTCATCCTCGGGTCTCCGCGACGCCGCTTCGCGGCTGCTCCGCCGTGGATGACGAAGGCGGGGAGGCCTCGGCCGATCCGACGCGGCGGCGCGATGAGCCGGCTTATCACCCTCGCCGATCCAGCCGCGCCACCAGCCTGTCCCCCACCCATTGAATGCCGCAGACCAGGATGATCAGCACGATGACCACGGCGATCATCACCGACGTCTCGAAACGCTGGTAGCCGTAGCGGATGGCGAGGTCGCCGAGGCCGCCGGCACCGATGGCGCCGGCCATGGCCGAGGCG
The DNA here is from genome assembly GCF_964254115.1 of Mesorhizobium sp. LjRoot246. Lineage (NCBI taxonomy): Bacteria > Pseudomonadati > Pseudomonadota > Alphaproteobacteria > Hyphomicrobiales > Phyllobacteriaceae > Mesorhizobium > Mesorhizobium sp. LjRoot246. The sequence continues at coordinate 679,709 of NZ_CAXUSN020000001.1, forward strand.
CCGATCAGCGTCACCAGCGTCACCGTGAAGCCGGCGACGATGCCGGGCAGCGCTTCGGGCACCAGCACCTCGCGGATGATGGTCCAGCGGTTGCCGCCCATGGCGCGCGCCGCTTCGATCAGGCCGTGGTCGACCTCGCGCAGCGACACTTCGGCGATGCGCGCATAATAGGGCGTGGCGGCGATCGACAGCGGCACGATGGCCGCCCATGTGCCGATCGAGGTGCCGACGATGAGCCGCGTCACCGGGATCAGCGCCACCAGAAGGATGATGAAGGGCACCGAGCGGAAGCCGTTGATGACGGCGCCGAGCGCGCGGTTCACCCACGGGCTTTCAGCAATGCCACCGCGTTCGGTGGCGATCAGCGCCAGGCCGAGCGGCAGGCCGAAGACCAGCGAGATGAAGCCGGAAGCGGCCGTCATCAGCACCGTCTCCCAGATCGAACGCAGCAGAAGTTCAAACAGGATTGGCGACATGGCCAAGCACCTCCACCCGCGCCTGGCGGGCCTTCAGGAATGTGATGATTTCAGCGAGATGATTTGCATCGCTGCCTGGAACAGACAGGAACAGCGTGCCAACTGGCTGCTGCTGGATATGGTCGATGCCGCCATGGACGAGGCGGAAGGCACCCGGAACCGCCGTGATAAGGTCGGACAACAGCGGGCCGCTTGCCGCCTCGCCGGCCACGTCGACGCGCAGGATCGTTTCCGCACCGGCCGCCGGCAGCAGCCGGGCTGCCAGCTCGGCCGGCAGCTGCGGCCTGATGGCGCCGAGCAGGCTGCGTGTGATCTCCGAGCGCGGATCGGCGAACACCGACCAGACCGGCCCTTGCTCGACGATGCGTCCGGCATCGATCACCGCCACCCGGTCGGCGATCGAGCGGATCACCTCCATCTCATGGGTGATCAAAAGGATGGTCAGGCCAAGCTGCCGGTTGATGTCCTTGAGCAGTGCAAGGATCGACCGCGTCGTCTCCGGGTCGAGCGCCGAGGTGGCTTCGTCCGACAAAAGCAGCGCCGGCCGCGCTGCAAGCGCCCGGGCGATGCCGACGCGCTGTTTCTGGCCGCCCGACAGCGACGCCGGATAGGCTTTGGCTTTCTCCGACAGGCCGACGAGATCGAGCAGTTCGGCTGCACGTGCCAGCCGCTCCGCCTTCGGGCGGCCCTCGATCTTCAGCGGCAGCGCCACATTGTCCTCGACGGTCTTGGCCGACAGCAGGTTGAAATGCTGGAAGATCATGCCGATGCGCCGCCGCAATGGCTGCAGGTCGCGCTCGCCGAGCCGGCTGATCTCGCGGCCTTCGATGAACACCTCGCCGGAATCGGGCCGTTCCAGGCCGTTCAGGCTGCGGATCAGCGTCGACTTGCCGGCGCCGCTGCGCCCGATGATGCCGAGGATCTCGCCCTTGCGCACGGTCAGCGAGACGCCGTCGAGCGCCGCCGTCACGCCGAAGCGGCGCTTCAGGTCGACAAGGCGCACAACGTCCTGAGACGCGCCGGGTCGGGCCTGTGTCGGATCGGCGGTGTCCCCGGATGCCATGATATGCTGGTTCATGAATGTTCCTGTTCCCGAAAATGCAAGCGCGGTCCGCGCCTGGGCGCGGACCGCTGTTGCTCTCGAACCGGGCTTCCGGCCGAGGATCGGATCAATAGGCGCTGAGGCCGGTGCCCTTGTAGACCTTGTCGAACTCGGCCTTCACCGCCTCGTTCTGATAGGACGCGACCAGCGTCTTCACCCAGGCCTCGTTCTCGCTGCCGACCTTCACCGCGATGAAGTTTCGGTATGGATTGTCGGCGATGGGCTCCTGCGCGATGCGGTTTTCCGGCGTCAGGCCGCTTTTCAGCGCCCAGTCGGTGTTGACCACGGCCGCGTCGAGATCCTCGACCGAGCGGCCGACGATGCCGGCGTCGAGCTCCTTGATCACCACCTTCTTGGCGTTCTCGGCGATGTCGGCGGTGGTGGCCAGAATGCCGGTGCCGTCCTTCAACTTGATCACGCCCTCGTTCTGCAGCACGCGCAGCGCCCGGCCTTCATTGGACGGGTCGTTCGGCACGCCGATGACCGCGCCTTCGGGCAGGTCGGCAACCTTGGTGTATTTCTTGGAGTAGAGGCCGATCGGCCAGACGCCGGTATAGCCGACACGCGCGATGTGATAGCCCTGGGTCTTGATCTGGTTGTCGAGATAGGGCTGGTGCTGGAAGGCGTTGGCGTCGATTTCGCCGCGCTCGAGCGCCTCGTTGGGCTGGGTGTAGTCGTTGAACACCACGGTCTCGATGGCGAGGCCCTTTTCGGCGGCTTGCGCGACGACGACGCGCCAGACATCCTCGTCCTCGCCGCTGATGATGCCGACCTTGATCGCCTTCTTGTCTTCGGCGAACGACGCGCTAGGCGCCATCAGGCTGCCGATAGCGACCGCCGATGCGAACAGCAGAGCAAGGCCGCTGCGCCGGTTGAGAGTTGACTCGGGGGAAGATGGCAAAGTGTTCTTGACGTCGGACATGATTGATCTCTGCGGTTGTGAAGTCATGGCAGCCAGGCGGATTGCCTAGCCTTGGTCACATCCTCAGAAATTCTATCGATTATATCAAAGAACGCGTTTCGCCGTTCTCGGCTAAGCCGGGAATATTCTCTCAAAAATTTGAAGAGCGTGAGCAAAAGCCGCCGCTTGACCGGCCACCGTGGGTCGGGGTCCGATCTTGTGCGCCTCGGCAGGGCGATCAGAGTCAGAAAGAATCCAGCGCGACTGTCGCTCTCAAAGCGCGATCCAGGCGGTCTTAAGATCGAGGTATTTCTCCAGCGCGTGCAGCGACTTGTCGCGGCCGAAGCCGGACTGCTTGACGCCGCCGAGCGGCACGGTGATGTCGGCGCCGCCATAGGTATTGACGTGGACGACGCCGGCATTGACGGCACGCACCATGCGATGCGCGGTGGAAAGGTTCGCCGTCCACACCGCCGAGGCAAGCCCGTAGACGGTCGAATTGGCAAGCCGCACCGCTTCTTCCTCAGTGTCGAAGCGCATGACGCCGAGCACCGGCCCGAACACTTCTTCGCGGGCCAGCTGCATCTCCTGCGTGACGTTCTCGAAGATCGTCGGCGCCATGTAGCTGCCGCCGGTCTCCACCAGAATCCGTTCGCCACCGGTGACCAGCCTTGCGCCTTCCTCGGCGGCCCTGGCGACGAAGCCGAGATTCTTGTCGAGCTGTTCGGCGCTCGATACCGCGCCGATGTCGCTGGCCAGATTGAGCGGGTCGCCGACCTTAAGCCGCGTGGTTGCCGCGAGCAGCGCGTCCATGAAGCGGTCATAGACCGACGCCTGGACGAGCAGGCGCGAGCCGGCGACGCAGACCTGGCCGGAATTACGAAAAATGCCGTTGGCCGAGACGATTGCCGCCTGTTTCAGGTCCGGGGCGTCGGCAAAGACGATGTTGGGTGACTTGCCGCCGAGTTCGAGGAAGACGCGCTTCAGATTGGAGCGCGCGGAGTATTCAAGCAGCCGCCGGCCGACCGGCCCCGAGCCGGTAAAGGCGATGCCGTCGACGTCCATATGCAGGCCGAGCGCTTCGCCGGTGACCGCGCCACGGCCGGTGACGACGTTGAGCACGCCGGCGGGCAAGCCGGCCTCGCTTGCCAGCTCGGCCAGCCGCAGCAGCGTCAGCGAGGCGATCTCCGGCGGCTTGACCACCACGCAATTGCCGGCGGCCAGCGCCGGCGCGATTTTCCAGGCGCCGATCATCAGTGGAAAATTCCACGGCACGATGACGCCGACGACGCCGAGTGGCTCCTTGTGGATCAGACCGAGCACATTGTCGGCCGTCGGCGCGATCTCGCCATAGACCTTGTCTATCGCCTCGGCATAGTAGCGGAGGGTACCTGCGGCCGAGAGCGGTTCGGCCTTGTAGGCCATGCCGATCTCGGTGCCATTGTCGCGCACGCCGAGCACGGCCAGTTCGTCGGCATGCTTTTCGATAAGGTCGGCGAACCTTATCAGCACCTTCTTGCGAAAGGCCGGTGCTGAGCGCGACCACGAACCCTTCTCGAACGCCTTGCGCGCCGACATGACCGCGCGGTCGATATCGGCGGCAGTGCCGTCGCCGATGCTGGCGAAAGGCCGTCCGTCGATCGGCGACGTCACTGGCAGCGTTGCGCCGCTTGTCCCCTCGGTCTGCACGCCATCGATGAATAGGCCCCGCGCGCCGATCTCCGTCCTGCGCAGGGTGTCGATGGCATTCTGGCTGATCATTGGTGGCGGCCTCCCAGGGAAATATGCAGTGTGGTTGGCGCGCGGAACTCCCAGCCGCGAAACACCGGTTCCTTGCCCAGCACAAGGCTGAGATCGGGAAACCGTTGCAGCAGCAGCCTTACCGCAAGGCACATCTGCTCGCGCGCGAAAAACCGGCCCGAACAGAAATGATGGCCGAAGCCGAAGGCGGCATGGTTGCCCTCATCGCGGTTGATGTCGAACCGGTCCGGGTCGGCAAAGCGGCTCTCGTCGCGGCTTGCCGAGGAGACAAGCGCGGCGACCGCGGCACCGGCCGGGATCGTCACGCCGCCAAGCTCGACCGCCCGCGTCGTCTGCCGTGTTTGCGTGCCGATCGGCGCCACCCAGCGCAAGCCTTCATCGACAGCCCTGGGTACGAAGGTCTCGGGATCGGCGAGCACCTGTTGCAATTGCTTGGGGTGCGCCAGCAGACCGGCGAGGATCGAGCCGGCGCCATGTCCGGGCTCCTGCATGCCGCCAAGCAGGATGACCTTGATGCTCGGCATCAGGAAGGCGATCGGCCGCGTCGCGCCTTCCGGCATGCCGTCATGCAGCATATGCGACAGCGCCGAGTCATCCGGCTGGCGCGCAAGCCTTTCCAGCGTCGGCAGGATCGCGTCGCCTACCTCGGCGCTGATCGCATCGGCGATCTCTTGCCGCTTCGGGTCGTTCTCGAAATTGATGGCGCCCTGGGCGAGACCGTAGAACCAGCGGCGACGCGTCGGCATGTCGATGTCGACAAGGCCGAGCGAGCGCGCCAGGCTGAGCGTCGATGCCGGCTCGAAATAATCGGCCATCAGCTCGGCGGAGCCTTGGTTGGCGATCCGGTCGAGATAGGGCTCGGCGATCGATCGCACGAGGTCGCCGGCATAGGCGGCGACGGTGCGCGGCCGGTATTTCGGGTCGACGCCCTGGCGCAGATCCTTGTGAACATCGCCGTCGGTGGTCAGGATGGTCGGCTTGCCGAAAGACCGCTCGACGGGCGACGAGCCGACGACGGCGGAGAAGATGTCGGGAGACTTGGCGACGCTCTCGACATCCTTCCAGCGGGTGACGAACCACAGATTGACCGCAGGCACGAAAGCGACCGGCGCGCTGCGCCTGAGTTCGGCATAGATCGGGTAGGGATCGGCTTCCAACGCCTCGACGGTAATGTTTTCGGCAAAGCTCAAGGCCGCACTCCCTTTGTCGTGGAAAGGGGCGACGTGGCACGCCGCCCCTTGCGTCTCAATCTTTCAACGGCTGACCGAGATTTTCGAAGGCTAAGGGATCGCGGCTCTTCAGCGCGCTGGCCAGCAGCAGGCCGACGATCGCGGCGATCAGCACCAGCCCCGGCAGGAACACGCCGAGGAAGCCGCCGGCCCCGGACAGGCTGCCGAAATTGATGACGATCAGGTAGATGATGATGACGAAGGCGACGAAGGTGAGACCGGGCAGGATGGTGGTCTTCAGCGCGTTCTCGTGGGCCGCCGGGTTGGCCCGGAAGAACATCACCACGGCCAGCGATGCCACCGCCATCATGACGATGACGCCGAGCGTCGCGACATTGGTCAGCCAGGAGAACAGCGCCAGCACCGGATCGAGGCCGAGTACCGCGAACAGCCCGACGACGACGGCTGCCAGCACGCTCTGGATGACAGATGCAACATGCGGGCTCTGGTGCACCGAATGCGTCACGCCGATTATCTGCGGCAACAGTTTTTCGCGGCCCGAGACATAGATATAGCGCGCAACCGCATTGTGGAACGCCAGCACGCCGGCAAACAGGCTCGACACGAACAAGACGCTCATCGCCTGAGACAGCATCGTTCCGGCGTAGCGGTCGGACAGGCCGAACAGGAAGGTCGTCGGATCCGGCAAGCCCTGCAGCGTCGGCAGCAGCTTGTCGACACCGGCGCCGACGGCCATCAGCCACGCCGTGAGCATGTAGAAGACGCCGATCAGCACGACCGAGAAATAGGTCGCGCGCGGAATAGTGACCTTTGGGTCGCGGGCTTCCTCGGCATAGATCGTCGTCGCCTCGAAGCCGATGAAGGCGGCAAAACAGAACAGGATGGCGATGGCCGGCGAGCCGCTGACGATCTGGCTCCAGCTGAACGGCGCCGCCGACAGGCCGCTGTCGCCGCCGGTCCTGAGGATGGCGATGTCGAGCACCAGCACCACCAAATATTCGCACAGCACCAGCACCGTCAGGATCTTGGCCGACAAATCGACCTGTCGATAGCCGAGCACGGCGACCAGCGCGATGGCGACAAAACTCCACACCCACCAGGGCAGGTTGATGCCCCAGCCGGCGAACAGGCCGGCGGTTGCGGCACCCAGCAGGCCCATGACACCGATCTGCATGGCGTTGTAGGACAGGATGGCGATCAGCGCCGTGGCGCCGCCGGCCATGCTGCCGAGGCCGCGCGCGGCATAGGCATAGAAGGCGCCGGCATTGCCGACATGGCGTGACATGGCGACATAGCCGACCGCGAACAGAAGCAGCAGCACCGTCACGATCAGATAGGTGCCGGCAAAGCCGGCGCCATTGCCCATCAGCATGCCGAGCGGCGTGCCGCCGGCGACCGCGGTGAGGGGTGCGGCGGCCGAAATCACCATGAAGGTGATGGCGCCGACGCCAAGACTGTTCTTGCGCAGCCTGTTGGCCGGCGCCTGTTCCGAAACTGCTGTCATTGATCCCTCCTATTTACCGGCCGAATGGCCTGTCCCATGCACTCTGGTGGTTGGTTCATTATTTGAACCGTTATTTTGAATATAGACTTGCAAACAAAGCCGATGCCTGTCAAGTTAATTCACACGTTAAATGATTGACTCGAACCGGGAGGCAAATTTGGGTACGGTCGGAAAAGCGATCACGCTTCTGGAGCTGTTCAGCGTCGACGAGCCCGAGCTCGGCCTGTCCGATCTGGCGCGCCGCTCGGGCTTCGACAAGGCGACGACGCGGCGACTTCTGGTTGCACTGACTGTCCATGGCTTCGTCGAGCAGGATGCCGGCACGCGGCACTATCGCCTCGGCGCGGGCTTGTCGCGGCTGGCGCGCATCCGCGAAGCGCGCTTTCCGTTCCTGCAGACGGCGGTTCCGCTGGTGCGGGACCTGGCCAGTTCGACGGCCGAGACTGTGCATTTGTCGGAATTCGGGGTCGACAGGCTGGTCACCGTCCATGTCGAACATCCGGCGCGGGCAAACCGGGTCAATGTCGATATCGGCCAGCTGCTGCCCCTGCATTCGACCGCCTCGGGCATTGCCTATCTGGCCTTCGCCCGCGACGAGACCGTCGAGGCCTGCCTTGCGGGTTCGCTCGACGCCTTCACTGCGCATACACTGATCGAGCCGGCCGCCATCTCCAGGTCCATGGGCGAGGCGCGCGAGCGCGGCTATTCGATCTGCGACCAGGGTTATGAGGAAGGTGTGATCAGCGTCGCGGCAGCGATCCGCGCGGCGGACGGCTTTGCGCTCGGCACCATCGCGGTGGCGGCGCCGAAGGCCAGAACGACGGCAGCCGCGATCGCGGAACGGGGACTTGCGGTGATGGAAGCGGCACGGGAGATTTCGATGCGCCTCAACGGCGAGAACCTGCAAACCCTGAGGAGGCAGGCCTGATGTCCGCAGACACTGCGCCCCGCATCCTGGTCATCGGCACTGGCGACACCAAGGCCGAAGAGCTGTTGTTCATGAGAGAGTGCATCGAGGCATCCGGCGGTAGCGCCGTGATGATGGATGTCAGCGTGCTCGGCGACCCGCCCTACAGCCCGGATCACGACAAGCATGCCGTGGCGCGAGCGGTCGATGTGACGATCGCCGAGATCGTCTCGAGCGGTGACGAAAACACCGCCATGACGCTGATGGCCGGCGGCGCCGTGCAGCTGGTGCGTCTGCTTCACCAGCGTGGCGAGATCGACGCCTTCATCGCCATAGGCGGCTCCATGGGAACCGATCTGGCGCTCGACGTGGCGCTTTGCCTGCCGCTCGGCGTGCCGAAATTCGTCGTCTCCACCATCGCCTATTCGCACCTCATCCCGCCCGAGCGCGTCGCCCCCGACCTGATGATGATCCTCTGGGCGGGTGGGCTGTACGGCCTCAACAACATCTGCAAGCTGGTCCTGTCGCAGGCCTGCGGCGCGGTTGTCGGTGCGGCGAAAATCGTGCAGGCGTCTCGCGCGTCGGCGCAGGCAACGGGGCCGACCATCGGCATGACCTCGCTCGGCGGCAGCTGCCTGCGCTACATGAAGACGCTGAAGCCGGCGCTGGAACGGCGCGGCTATGACGTTGCCGTCTTCCACACCACCGGGATGGGCGGCCGCGCCTTCGAATCGATCGCCGGACAGGGGCATTTCTGCGCGGTGTTCGACTTCAGCCTGCAGGAAATCACCAATCATCTCGCGGGCTCCGTCGTCAGTTCCGGCGCCGACCGTCTGGAGAATGCCGGCGCCCGCGGCATTCCGCAGATCGCAGCACCCGGCGCGGTCGACATGGTCGACCTGCCGACCTGGCAGGATTTGCCGGCTAAATTCTCGAAGCGGCCGTTTCACGCCCACAACAGGCTGATCGGCTCGGTCACTGTCGATGCCGATGATCGCCGCCAGGTCGCCAGGACGATCGCCGCCAAGCTCGGCGCCGCGAAAGGCCGCTCCGCCTTCATCCTGCCTGCAGGCGGCATCCAGGAGTGGGATACGCGGGGTGAGCCGCTTTATGAACCCGAGGCCCTCGCCGCCTTCGCCGATGAAATGCGCAAGGCCATTCCCGCCGGTGTCGAGTTCCACGAGATCGACGCCCACATCAACAGCGACGACTTCGTCCATAAGGCGCTCGAAATCTTCGACCGCTGGGTCGAGGAAGGCATTGTCCCGCGCGGTGTACCAGTCAAGGGAGTGGCCGCGTGAGCGCTCCTCCCGCCCAGGCGCTTGTCCTCGATTTCGGCGGCGTCGTCACCCGCACGCTGTTCGAGACCCACGCCTTGACCGAACAGGCGCTGGGCCTTGCGCCGGGAACGCTGCAATGGCGCGGTCCGTTCGATCCGGACGGCGATCCGCTGTGGCGCGCCATGCAGGCCGACGAGATCAGCGAGCGCGACTACTGGCGCACCCGCACCAACGAAGTCGGCAATCTCGTCGGCGAAGACTGGCAGGCGATGGAGACTTTCGTCCAGCGCGCACGTGGCGCGGAGCCTGAAAAGGTGGTGCGGCCCGAGGCCGTCAGTGCCATTCGCACGGTGCATGCGGCCGGTTTTCGACTGGCCATCCTGTCTAACGAGCTCGACCTTTTCTACGGCGCCGATTTCCGCCGGCGGCTGCCACTGCTCGACGTGTTCCACGTGATCGTCGACGCCACTTACACCGGCATCCTCAAGCCCGATCCGCGTGCCTATGCCTTGGTCACCGAGGCGCTCGGCCTGCCGGCCGGCGCTTGCGTCTTCGTCGACGACCAGCAGCGCAATGTCGATGGCGGCTGTGCTGCCGGCATGCGCACGGTTCATTTCGACGTCGCTCGCCCGGCCCAATCCTATGCCGAAGCACTCGGCCATTTCGACCTCGTTTTAGCTGCCTGAGATTTTCGCGGAGCCCTTTCATGCGCGACATTAATTTCCTCACCGAGACCAACGCCAAGCCGATCTGGCATCCGATGGCGCATCCGGCCGAGATGCGGGCCAATCCGCCAAAGGTGATCATGAAGGGCGTGGGCGTGATGGTCACCGACATCGCCGGCAACACCGTGCTCGATGCCGTCGGCGGCCTGTGGAACGTCAATCTCGGCTACAGCTGCGCCCCGATCAAGAAGGCGATCGCCGACCAGCTCGGCGCGCTGCCCTATTATTCCGGCTTTCGCGGCACCTCGACCGGGCCGTCGATCGAGCTCGCTTACGAACTCTGTGAATGGTTCGAGCCAGAAGGCATGGTGCGGACCTTTTTCACCTCGGGCGGCTCGGATTCAGTCGAAACAGCACTTCGGCTGGCGCGGCAATATTGGAAGATCCGCGGCCAGGCCGACCGGACAAAATTCCTCGCTCTGAAGAAGGGTTATCACGGCACGCATTTCGGCGGCGCCTCGGTCAACGGCAACGCCAATTTCCGCCGCAACTACGAGCCGCTGCTGCCGGGCGTCTTCCACATTCCCGCGCCCTGGACCTTCCGCAACCCGTTCGACGAGACCGACCCGGAGCGGCTGGCGAGACTGTGCGCCAAGGCGCTGGAGGACGAGATCGCTTTCCAGGGCGGCGACACCATCGCCGCTTTCATCATGGAGCCGGTGCTGGGCGCCGGCGGCGTCATCGTTCCGCATGAGAGCTTCATGCCGCTGGTGCGCGAGATCTGCGATCGCCACGAGATTCTTTTGATCGCCGACGAAGTGGTGACGGGCTTCGGCCGCACCGGCGCATGGTCGGGTTCGCGGCTCTCGGGCGTGAAGCCGGATTTCATGACCATCGCCAAGGCGATCACCTCCGGCTACTTCCCGCTTGGCGCGACGCTGATCGGTGGCAAGGTCGCCGATGTCTTCGAGGCCGACAAGACCAGTTTTGGTGCGATCGGCCATGGCTATACCTATTCCGGCCACCCGGTCGGCTGCGCGGCGGGTCTGGCGGCCCTTGCCGAGACCAAGCGGCTGCGCCTCAACGAGAACGCGGGTGCACGGGGCGTCGAACTGGCAGCCGTGCTGGAAGGGCTGAAGGCCAGGCATGCGATCGTCGGCGATGTCAGGTACAAGGGTTTGATGGCGGCGCTGGAGCTGGTCTCGGACCGCACCACCAAGAAGCCGGCCGACAAGAAGACCCTGGCCGTGGTTTCGGAGGCGGCCTACGAAGCCGGCGTCATGCTGCGCGTCTCCGGCAACACCGTCATCTTGTCGCCGCCGCTCATCATCAGCGCCGCCGATGTGACGAAGATCGGGGAAGCATTGGATGCAGGCCTGTCGAAGGTCTGACGGGTCGGCTGTTACAACGGAGTTTGGTATACACATGGCTCAATCGCAGGAAAAAATAACCGAGGAAGCGCTGGTTAGCCGGCGTTCGCGCCTGCTCGGCGCGAAATCGCAATTGTTCTACGACGAACCCGTGCATCTGGTGCGCGGCGAAGGCGTCTGGCTCTACGATGCCGACGGCCGCAAATATCTCGACGCCTACAACAACGTCGCCCATGTCGGCCACTGCCACCCGCATGTGGTCGAGGCCTTGTGCCGGCAGGCAAGCTTGCTCAACACCCACACGCGCTATCTGCACACCGCCATTCTCGACTATGTCGAGCGGCTGACGGCGACCTTCGATGCCAGCCTGTCGACCGCGATCCTGACCTGCACCGGCAGCGAGGCCAACGACATCGCGCTGCGCATGGCGCAGGCCGCCACCGGCCGCATGGGCATCATTGCTACGGACGCCACCTATCATGGCAACACCACGGCGGTTTCGCAGCTTAGCACCCGCATGCCGCCGGTCGGCGGCCGCGCCCACAATGTCCGGCTGGTGCCGGCGCCCGACAGCTATCGCCATCCGGATACGATGGCCAACGGCAAGGCTTTTGGCGACGCGGTGCGGGAAGCCATCGCCTCGCTGGCAAAGGACGGCATCGGCCTGTCCGGCATCATCCTTTGCCCGCTGCTCGCCAATGAAGGCTTCCCAACGCTTCCCAATGGATTTTTCGACGATGCCATGCGTGTCGTGCGTGAAGCGGGCGGCCTGGTCATCGCCGATGAGGTGCAGCCCGGTTTCGGCCGCACCGGCAGCCATTTCTGGGGCCACCAGCGCGCTGGTTTCGTTCCCGACATCGTCACCATGGGCAAGCCGATGGGCAACGGCCATCCGATCGCCGCCGTGGTCACATCAAGGGACACCCTGGCGACCTTCCGCAACGCCTTCCGCTATTTCAACACTTTTGGCGGCAACCCGGTTTCCTGCGCGGTGGCGAATGCCGTTCTCGATGTCATCGAGCAGGAAAATCTCGTCGCCAACGCGCGCGACGTCGGCGCCTATGCGCTCGGCCTGCTGCGCCCGCTGGCCGATCGCCATGAATGCATCGGCGAGGTCAGGGGCGCCGGCCTGTTCTTCGGCGCTGAGCTGGTTCACGACCGCAAGACGCGCGAGCCGGCACCCGACATTGCCGAGCATGTCGCCAACCGGATGCGTCATCGCGGCGTGCTGATGGGCAAGACCGGCATCCACGGCAATGTGCTGAAAATTCGTCCGCCCATGCCGTTCTCGCGCGACAATGCCGACTTCCTGATCGGCGTCCTCGACGACGTGCTTGGTGAAGTCGGCGGAGTGAAGGCGTGAGCGCTGTTTCCGCGCAACCCGAGCCAGAGACGGCAGCTTATGTCACGGCACTTGCCAGGCGCGCACTCCAACATTGGGGCATTCATGACGGTGAGCCGGAGCTGCTGAAATACCGCGAGAACGCGGTGTTTCGCGTCATCTTGCCCGATGGCCAGCCGGCTGCCATGCGTATTCACCGGCTCGGCTATCACACGGATGCCGCGCTGCGCTCGGAACTGCAATGGATGGGCTTTCTGAAATCCGCAGGCATCGCCACGCCGTCTGCGGTCGCGACGCAGGCCGGAGAGCTGTTCGTGCACGTCAGCACGGCCGCCTCGGTACAGCCCCGGCAAGCCGATTGCCTGAGCTGGCTGGAAGGCCGCGCCGTCGGCGCGCGCGGCGTGCCGCTGGACTACACGCCCGAGCAGGCAAGACAGGTCTTTACCGCTATCGGCCGAACCATCGCCCACATGCACAATGTCACAGCAGCCTGGACGCCGCCCGCAGGCTTTGCCCGTCATGCCTGGGATTTTGACGGTTTCTTCGGTGCGAGCCCGAACTGGGGCCGTTTCGAGACCTCGCCCTTCCTCGACGGCGCCCGTCGCGAACTGGTCTTCCAGGCGCGGGAAAAGGCCGTCAAGGCGCTGTCGGAGCATGAACGCAGCGCCCGCAATTTCGGCATCATCCATGCCGATCTGGTACGCGAGAACGTGCTTGTCCATGACGGTGCGATCCGCATCATCGACTTCGACGATTGCGGCTATGGCTGGCACATGTACGACCTTGCCGTCGCGCTGTATCAGAACCGCGAGGAGGCGATCTACCCGCTGATCGAGGCCGCCCTGCTCGACGGTTATCGGCGAGAGCGCGAACTGACCGCTCAGGATATCGCCGCGCTGCCGCTGTTTTCGGCCTTGCGCGCCTTCGCCTTCCTCGGCTGGGTGCAGAGCCGCGTCGAAGGCGACATCACCAGGGAGGTCGGCCAGCGCATGTCGGCCATCGCAGCCGATGTGGTGATTGCCTATCTGCGAGGCGAGTAACGCCTTGATACGAACGGGCTCGTTAGCCCTTCGCGAAATGGATGCTGACGGTTCCCGAACTGCCGAAATCGGCGACGATCGTGTGGCCGGGCCGCGCCTCGACCGGGCGCACGAACGAGCCTGACAGCACCACCTCGCCGGCAGCGATCGACATGCCGTAGCGGGCGAGCCTGTCCGCCAGCCAGGCGATGCCCATCGCCGGATGGTTGAGCACACCGGCGCCAAGCCCTGTCTCCTCGACCTCGGCATTGCGCGAGACGATGGCGCCAATCCAGCGCATGTCGGCTTCATCAGGCCGCTGCGGCCGGCCGCCGATGACGATGCCGGCATTGGCGGCATTGTCGGAAATCGTGTCGAAGAAGGTGCGCACCTTGTTCGTCTCGGCATTGACGCGCTCGATGCGGGTGTCGAGGATTTCCAACGCCGGCGTGATGTAGTCGGTGGCGTTGAGCACGTCGGAGATGGTCACGCCGGGGCCTTTCAGCGGCGCCTTCATGACAAACGCGATCTCTGCCTCGACGCGCGGCTGGATGAAGCGGCCGACCGGAACCGTCGCGCCGTCGTCGAAGAACATGTCGTCGAACAGCACGCCCGAATCCGGCGTATCGATGGCGAGCGCATATTGCATCGCCTTGGAGGTCAGGCCGATCTTCCAGCCCTTCGGCTTCAGCCCGGCATCGATCTTGCGCGTCACCAGCGCCGCCTGCACGCGATAGGCATCTTCCATCGTCGCATCGGGAAAATCGAGGCTGAGCAGGCGGATCTGGCGACGCGACCGCTCGGCCTCGAACAGCCGTGCCGCCGCATCTTCCACTTGCTCCGGGGTCATTGTCCTGCCTCGTCGACGACGCCGTTTTGAAGCATGCCAATGCCATCGGCCTCCACCACGATCACATCGCCCGGCTTCAGCCAGATCGGCGGCTCAAAGCGCGCGCCGGCACCCGTCGGCGTGCCGGTGACGATGATGTCGCCCGGCACCAGTGTGGTGAAGGTCGAGACATAGGCGATAATCCTGCGGAACGAGAAGATCATGCGGCTGGTGCGGTCCTGCTGGCGCAGCTCGCCGTTGACGCGGGTGGTCAGCGCGATGTCGGCGATCTGCGCCTCGTCGGTGAACGGCACCAGCCAAGGGCCGATCGAGCCGCTGCGATCGAAATTCTTGCCTTGGGTGACGTTGAACTTGGCATGGCGCACCCAGTCGCGGACGGTGCCTTCATTGCACAGCGACAGTGCCGCGATATGGCTGAGCGCCTCGGCCTCCGGGATGCGCCGGCCGGTCTTGCCGATGACGATGACGATTTCGCCCTCATAATCGAGCTGCGGGGATTCTGGCGGCCGCACCAGCGGCGCGCCGTGGCCGACAAACGAACGCGGAAAACGAATGAACAGCGACGGGTTAGAGGGCGCTGCCTGGCCGTCCTTGTACTCCTCGTTGCGGTCCTGATAGTTGACGCCGACGCAGATGATCTTTTCCGGTAACGGGATCGGGATTTCGTAGACGATGGCGTCGAGCGGGAAGTCCGGGGCAAACGCCTCGGCCTCTTCCGCGAGCCGCCGCAAGGCGCCGGCCTCGATCACTTCGCGCAGCGTCGGCCACTGGCTGTAACGACCCGACAGGTCGACGACACCCTTGCTCGTGATCGCGCCATAGCGCGCCTTGCCGCCGACGGTGAAGGTGGCGAGCCGTGCGGGGTTCATGCAGGGGCTCCGGCGATGGTGAATATGGGCGAGGTGGGAGCTCTACGGCGCCCCCCTCTGTCCTGCCGGACATCTCCCCCTCTTGGGGGGAGATTGGATGTCATCTCCGCCTTCGCCAATTTCCAACGCTGCAAGAGAGGCGCCGACCATGGGCCTAGCCAATCTCCCCCCTTGAGGGGGAGATGTCCGGTAGGACAGAGGGGGGCGACACGGAACGCTGACATCTCCGAATTCCCGTCTAAGGCGCTATGATCGGCGAAGCCGCCAGATCCGGCTGACGCACTACAACCCCGGCAAAGCTGCTGCCCTCCTCGAACCAGCTTTTCGGCGCCGGCGCGCCCCACAGCGTCTGGCGTTGCGGGTCCTTGAGGTCCCATTTGATCGGCTCGAGGTCCGGATCGACCGTCTGGTAATCCGAGCAGTAGATCTCGATACGATGGTTGTCCGGATCACGGACATAGAGGAAGAAGGCGTTGGAGATGCCGTGCCGGCCGGGGCCGCGTTCGATGTTCGGCAGATAGCCGGTCGTTGCCATCAGATCGAGCAGGTCGATGATGTTGAGCGGCGTCGGCACCCAGAAGGCGACGTGGTGCAGGCGCGGCCCGATGCCGTTGGTGAAGGCGATGTCATGGACGCCGCCCTTGCGGTGCGTCCATGCAGCCCACAGCTTTCCGGTTGCAGCATCCTCGGTGTATTCGGTCACCCGGAAGCCGAGCTCGTTGTAGAAGGCGACCGACTCGTCGACATTGGGCGAGAAGCAGTTGAAGTGGTCGATGCGCAGCGGCTTGACGCCCTTGTAGAGCGCGTATTTCTGGTGGATCGGCGGCAGCCGCTCCATCTGCGCGTAGAATTCGAGCGGTATGCCGTGCGGATCGCGCGTGCGGAAGGTGCGCGACTGGTAGGGCCGCTCGACCCATTCCACTGGCAGGCCTTTTCCCCCAAAGAAGTGCTCCGCCTTGTCGAGATCCTCGTCAGAAAAGACCTTGAAGCCGAGGTCGCGTGCTTCGGCTGTGGCCGCCTTCTTCAGCACGATGCAATGATGCCCGCGCTCCTCCAGCGCCCTGAGATAGATGGTGTCCGATGTCTCGTCGGTGACCTGCAGGCCGAGCGTGTCGACATAGAAGGCGCGGGACTTGGCGAGGTCGGTGACGGCCAGCTCGACATGGCTGAGGCGCACGATATTGAAGGCCGGATAGAGATTGGGCTTGGGCAGGGGCATCTGATTTCCTCCGGTCAGCCGCCGAGTTTCTGGATCGCGTGCGCGGTCGTCGCGAAGGCTACGTTCTTCGTCTCCATGTAGAAATTGAAGGAATGGTCGCCGCCGTCGCGGCCAATGCCGGAATTCTTGACGCCACCGAAGGGGGTCGGCAAATGCCGCACGTTCTCAGAGTTGACCCAGATCATGCCGGCCTCCAGCGCATCGGTGAAGCGAAAGGCGCGGGTGACGTCCGAGGTCCAGAGATAGCCGGTCAGGCCGTATTGTGTGTCGTTGGCGAGCGCCAGCGCTTCCGCCTCGTCCTTGAAGGAAATGGCGGTCAGCACCGGCCCGAAAATCTCTTCCTGGGCAATACGCATCCTGTTGGTGGCGCCGACAAACAGCGTCGGGCTGACATAGCAGCCGCCACCCGGACCGGCGAACTTGCCGCCGCCGGCGGCGACCACCGCACCCTCCGATTTGCCGACCTCGATATAGGAAAGCACCTTTTCCTCGTGCTCCGGATGGATCAGCGGGCCGACCACCGTTTTCGGATCGAGCGGATGGCCGATCTTGATGCGTTTTGCCTTCTCCGCCACCAGATCGGTGAATTTGTCGTAGACCGAAGCTTCGACCAGAAGCCGCGACGACGAGGTGCAGCGTTCGCCATTCAGCGAATAGATCATGAATACGGCGGCGTCGGCGGCGCGCTCGAGATCCGCGTCGGCAAAGACGATCACCGGGTTCTTGCCGCCAAGCTCGAAATGCACGCGCTTCAGCGTGTCGGCGCCCTGCCGCATGATCATCGAGCCGGTGCGGCTTTCGCCGACAAAGCCTATCGCCTTGATGTCGGGATGCTCGGTCAGCGCCTTGCCGGCATCTTCGCCCAGACCGTTGACCAGGTTCCACACACCCTTCGGCAGGCCGGCCTCCTCGGCGATCTCGACCAGCAGGCGGGCAGTCAGCGGCGAGAATTCAGCCGGCTTATGAACCACGGTGCAGCCGGCCGCCAGCGCCGGCGCGATCTTCCAGGTCGACAGCATGAACGGCGTGTTCCACGGCGTGATGATGCCGACCGGGCCGATCGGCACCCGTGTGGTCAGGTTGACCTGGCCCGTTGTCCGTAGCGTCGCGCCGTCGCGCGCTTCGGGCGCGCGGTCGGCGAAGAAGCGGAAATTCTCGGCACCGCGCAACGCCGCCTTGGCCATGAACTTCAGCGCCTGGCCGGTGTCCATGCATTCGACGAAGGCGATCTCCTCGGCGCGCGCTTCGATCGCGTCGGCGATTTTGTGCAGCAGCCTCTTGCGCGCCTCGCCCGGCATGGCTGCCCAGGCAGGGAATGCCGCCTTGGCCGCTTTGGCCGCGCGGTCGATGTCGGCGCCACCGCCGCGCGCCACGCGCGCCAGCGGCTTCAGGTCGACCGGCGACAGCGTTTCGAACGTCGCGCCGTCGAGCGCCGGCACTGCCTCGCCGTCGATCTGGTTCAACACGCAATCGCGCTTGAAGCGGGCCAGATAGGCCTCGGCCTTGTTCAGATTGCCTTGCAGGTCGGACATATCGGGTTCCGTCACTTGCCGCGCAGTCGCGGGTGGATTGCGTTTTTCTTCCAACTCAACACCGGGTCGATTTCCCGGATCTCGAGCGACAGGGCGAAATGCGGGGTCTCGAACAAGGTGGCCAGGTATGCGCTCACCGCCGCGAAGACGGCCTCGCCGGTCCGCTTCTTGTCGTCGGCGCTGCGGCCGGTGCCGATGCGAAACGACATGTCGATGAAGGCGTTTTCCGGCAAGCTGTCGGCCATCGCGTAGGCCTCTGCGCGAAAGGCCCGTACCCGCACGGCGCCGGTCTCGAACAGCCCGGTGTCCAACACGGTGCGCAACACCAGCGCGCACAATTCGCCCATATCGACCTTGGCATCGAGATTGGCCGAATACTCGATGGAGAAGTGAGGCACGGCGTCTCGTTCCCTGGTCTATTGCCTTGTTATAATTAACGCGTTAATTACATGCGGCGTCCCTGAAGTCAAGCCTTGCATCGGGCTTGGCGCAACGATACGCAGGAACGGGCCTCGGCGGGCGGATTCGGCCCGGGGGAAGGCCTGGTTTCGATCGCAAGCCAGCGTGGGAGTTTCCTTTTCTTGCTGCCTGAAAACACTCGTCGTTCCCTGCCGATGGCGCTGCTCCATGCCCGCGAAGCGGTGATGGCGCGGTTTCGCCCGATGCTTGCGGCGCATGACGTGACCGAACAGCAATGGCGCGTGCTGCGTGTGCTCAGCGAAGCCGGCCCGGTCGAGGCGACCGAACTTGCCGATCGCGCATCGGTTTTGCCGCCGAGCCTGACGCGCATCATCAAGGCGCTCGAGGGACGCAAATTCATCACCCGCAACAAGGCCGAAGACGACGGCCGTCGCGTCGTGCTGACCATTGCGCCCGCCGGCTCCGCTTTGATCGACGCCCTGTCGCCCGAGCGCCGCGTGATTTACGACGACATCGAACAGCGTTTCGGCCACGAGAAGCTTGAGCAGTTGCTCGACCTCCTGGAAAGCTTGATCGACGGCGAGAGCTGAGCCTTTTCGGCAGGCAGATACATAGCCTTGGATATTGGCGAGACCCCATCGCTTCGTCATCCTATGGCGGAGCAAGGAGCGAAGCGACGCGGCTCAGACCATAGTATCCATGCCGGGACTCCTGAGCGCCCGCCACGGTGGAGAATTCTGCTCCGCTGCGCCCTACGACTGAGGTCGCGGCATGGATCCTCGGGTCTCCGCGACGGAGCTTCGCTCCTGCTTCGCCCGTGGATGACGACGTTGGGAAGGCTTCGCCTCCATCCCCTGTCAACGCCATCAATTGCCTTCACCCGCCAAAGCTGCCGAGCCGCGTTGGCTGCGTATAGCTGCGATCGACATAGAGTAGGGCCGAACCGCCACTGCCATGCCGGACATCGATGACGCGGCCGATCATGACGTTGTGCGTGCCGACAACATGAACATCCTCGATCTCGCAATCGAAATTGACGATCGCATCCGACAGCGCAGGCGTGCCGGAGGTCAGCGTCTGCCAGCGCGCCGAGGAGTAGCGCGCCGCCATGTCCCTGGTCGCGCCGGCGAACTTTCCCGCCAGATGCATGTGGTCATGTGTCAGCACGTTGACGCAGAAGCGCCGGTTCGACAGGAACATGGCGGCCTGCGTCGAGCGCCCGTTCATGCACACCAGCAGCGTCGGCGGCTCATCGGAGACGCTGCACATGGCGGTGGCGGTGAAGCCGCCGCGCCCGGCCGGCCCATCGGTGGTGACGATGTTGACCGGTGCGCAGACCCTCGCCATGGCGTCGCGGAAATCGGCTTTCGAAATCTGCGTGGCCATCTGATTTCACTCGGCCATTGAAGCAAGCGGATCGAGCCAGGTGTCTCCCGTCCAGCCATTCTCGTCATAGTCGGCCATACAGGTGTCGACCAGCTCTTCCATCGCCTTCAGCCGTCCGCCGCGCTCGGCGCCCTTCAGCACCTGCAGCCGCACCTCTTCCGGCGCGCCGGCATAGTTGAGCTCGTAGAGCGCGTGGCGGCCGCCGAACTCGGTGCCGGTCGCGTCCCACAGCAGCTTCATGATCTTGATGCGCTCGATGTGCCCCATGTCGTTGGAACCGCGCACATATTGCGCCAGATATCTGTCGATCTCGGGATTGTTGAAGTCGCGCACCGACGACGGCAGGTAGATCAGCCCCGAGGCGATCACCCGGCGAACGGTGTCGATGACGCGCGGATAGGCTTCCGACATGAAGGTCCGGTAGGCGAGTGCGGCTTCCAGATTGGGCAGCACCGCGCCATTCGCCCACGGGATCGGGTTGTAGGCCATGGCGTTGGAAAAACTCCAGAACATGTGCCTGAGCGCAATGACCTCGCCAAGTGCCGCCTGGTTGCCGCGGAAGGCATCGCCGCCGGTGGCGCGCAGCGCCTTGGCCAGCAGGCCGGCGAGGAAGTCGAGCT
Source organism: Mesorhizobium sp. LjRoot246 (assembly GCF_964254115.1). NCBI lineage: Bacteria > Pseudomonadati > Pseudomonadota > Alphaproteobacteria > Hyphomicrobiales > Phyllobacteriaceae > Mesorhizobium > Mesorhizobium sp. LjRoot246. The sequence continues at coordinate 700,122 of NZ_CAXUSN020000001.1, forward strand.
TGACGGCAAAGCGCGTGCAGCCCTGGAAGCAATAGCCGTGCATGAAGCCGGACGCCGGATGGAAGGACAGGATTTTCTGCGCATCGCGCAGCACCAGCACGTCCTCCCAGGGGATGAAGACATTGTCGAGCACCAGGATCGCGTCGTTCTCATCGAAGCGCGAGGACAGCGGATAGTCGAAGGGTGTCGCCACCGTGTTGGCCGTCTGCTCGTAGGAGACGCGGCAGAACATCTTTATCCCAGGCGCATTCATCGGCACGATGAACATCACCGACAGCGACGGATCCTCGGTGACCGTCGCCGAGCCCTGCGCCAGGAAATTGTAATGAGTTAGCGCCGAGGACGTCGCCACCACCTTGGCGCCGGAGACATAGATGCCGGCGTCCGTCTCCCGGGTGATGTGGACGAAGACATCCTTCACCTGTTCGGCCGGCTTGTGGCGGTCGATCGGCGGGTTGACGATGGCGTGGTTCATGAACAGCGCCGCTTCCTGCGCACGCTTGTGCCATGACAGCGCATTGTCCTTGAACGGCCCGTACCAGTCGGCATTGGCGCCCAGCGTGTTCATCAGCGCCGCCTTGTAGTCGGGCGTGCGCCCCATCCAGCCATAGGACATGCGCGACCACTCGGCGATCGCAGTCTGCTGGGCGACAAGCTCAGCCGAGGATTTGGCAACGCGAAAGTATTTGTGGGTGTAGCCGCCCGAGCCGGTGTCCGTCGGCGAGGTCAGTACATCGCGTCGTTTGGCGTCATGCAAGGCGTCGTAGAGCCGTGCCAGCGACCGCGCCGAATTGCGCATCGCCGGATGCGTGGTGACGTCGGCAACGCGTTCGCCATTGATATAGACCTCGCGCCCGTCGCGCAGGCTCTCCAGATACTCGGCCCCGGTGAACGGACGCCCCTTGTCGGCGCGGAAGTCTTCTGATCGCATGATATTCCTCCACTTGCGGTAACGACTGTAGCGCCTGGACCAGGGATCGGTTATGGACGGAACGGCAAAACCGATTGGACTTTTTCCGGCGTCATGAGCCAGAATTCCATCCCCGACTTCTTCGTCTATGGCGAGCCTGTGCGGCCGCTCGATGTCGGCTTCCTGCATGTCGAGACGGTGCTTGCCCGCAGCAATATCCATCTTGGCCAGGTCGCGGCGCACAAGCACCCGCAGATGGGCCAGATTACCTACTGGACCAGCGGCTCCGGCACCTACCGCATAGAAGACCGGTCCTGGGACTTTTCGGCGCCGGCTGTCAGCTTCGTGCCGAGCAACGTCGTGCATGGCTTTTCGATAGGACCCGGCACCGACGCCATCGTCGTCTCGGTCGCCGATGGCGCGCTTGCCGCAATCGCCGGTCACAGCCTGCTGCCGCTGGACAGGCCGGTCTTCGCCGACCGCCGGCCGCAGCACGCCGCGTGGGCAAGGCTGGCGGCGGTTCTGGAGATGATCGCCGCCGAATACGCCGAAGCCCAGGCCGGCAACGACAGGGTGCTGCCGGCGCTGATCGCCGTCGCGCTTTCCCACATCGCGCGCCTCAGTCCCGGTGCGACCGCCTCCGCCGCATCTTCCGATGCTTCGCTGGCGCTGGGCCTGCGTCGGCTCGCCGATAGGCATTTCCGCGACAACTGGCCGGTCGATCGCTACGTCGAGGCGCTGGCCACCACGCCGCATCTGCTCGACAAGGCCGCCCGCGCCGTGCTGGGTGCCGGCGTCAAGCGGGTCGTCAGCGAACGGCGGATGCTGGAGGCCAAACGCCTGCTGCTGTTCACCGTACGCACGGTCGAGGACATCGCCTACGAAATCGGCTTCGACGATCCGGCGTATTTTTCACGGTTCTTTCGAGCGCGAGTCGGCGAAGCGCCCGCCGCCTGGCGGCGGAAGCAGTTGCAGGAGCGTTGATCGTGTGTTGAGCGCGTTAGCGCCTAGTCGTCGCTCAGGCGCACAGCCACTTTTTCGTGAAGCTGAACGGGTTGATCCGATCGCCTGTCTGCCTAGGTAGAAGGGAGCGGCGGGCGCCAAGCAAATCTGACAATCGGACCAATCTGACAGTCGGCATGACATTTTCCTGCATTCGAAAGCTTGCGCTTCCTGTTCTCATCGTTGGCATCCAGTCTTCCTGCGTCATTCCCGACGATACGTCGCGCATCGCCAAGGTTGACCCCACCGTGGCGGCGGCTCGCAAGGAGATGGTCGGCCTCAGCGAAGCCGACATCCGAATGTGCGCGGGGTTTCCGACCGCCACCGCGGACGCTGGCCGATCGGGCCAGATCTGGACCTACAAGCGCATCGTTCAGCGCGGCAATCTCAGCGTTGTCGTCCCAACCCTGGCGGTAGGCGCGATCCCGGCGGTCGGCGGCTCCGTCAATGTCGCTCCCGGCGGTTATTGCGACACGCAGATTCGCATGGTCGACGGCCGCGTCGCCGAAGTTGCCTATGCCGGCGACAACAATTTGCCGAACAGTCGCGACGCGCTTTGCGTCAGCACGGTGGACGCCTGTGTGGCCTACGCTCGCCAACGCAGTCAGAGGCCGGTAGCCAGATAGCTGGTGGCAACGAAGCAGCGATGGCATTGGTGCTGCCCGCGGATATCGCAGGGCTCCGAACTCAGGTTAGCAAAAGGCTTGACGACAGCCAGTTCGGCGGTGTCGGCAGCTTTTCATAATAGGAATTTTTTCTTGACCCCTGAGGGCAGCTATGCTACATTTCTGCTTACGGTGCTGATTTGCGCCAGTGACCCGCAGCACAGGCGGGTTTTTCTTTGATGCTCCGTCAGTCAACGCGTCGGTGAAGGCTCCGATGAACCCGTTAACCCGAGTTCGCAGCCCTGGCGGATATCGTTGAGGGCTTGACTGAGCCGCCGGACAGAATACGCTAGCGCAAAATACCGGCTCTGATCGCCGGGCGGCAAGAATGCCTCGTATGCCTCGCCCTTCCGGCGCTGGCTGCGGGGCATTGTCATTTTTGGGGATCTGTTTTGAAACGGCGCATCGAGGTCGGTATCCTGTATTCCCGCTCGGGGAGCTATCAGCTCGTCTCCGATGCGTGCCGCATGGGCGCGATGCGCGCCATCGCCGATATCAACGCCGATCGCCGGTATGGCATCGAGCTGGTGCCGGTCGAGCGCGATCCGCAAAGCAATGCCGATCGCTACGCAACGCTTTGCGAGGACATTTTCAGGACCAGCAGCGCGCGCCATGTCGTCGGCTGCGTCACCTCCTGGAGCCGCAAGGAAACGATCCCGGTGCTTGAGAAGGCGGGCGGCATGCTCTGGTACGCCTGCCCCTATGAGGGCTTCGAGGCCAACGAGCACGTCGTCTACATGCACGCTTGCCCCAACCAGCATCTGGTGCCGCTGATGGCCCATGTCGTGCCGCGTTTCGGCGCCAACGGCTTCCTGCTCGGCTCGAACTATATCTGGGGCTGGGAGATGAACCGGGTCGCGCGCGACCTGATCGCGGATGCCGGCGGCAAGGTGCTGGGCGAGCGCTATCTGCGCATCGGCGAGACCGACGTGTCGCGCCTGATCGCGGAGATCCGCGCGACGCGGCCGAACTTCATCCTCAACAATCTGATCGGCACCTCGTCCTACGCCTTCCTGGCCGCCTATCGCGACTTGGGCGACGAGTATCCTGCCTTCCGCCCGGAAGTCTGTCCCGTCATCTCCTGCAACCTTACCGAAGGCGAGCTGCCGGCGATCGGCGAATCCGGGAAAGGGCACCTATCGGTTGGGCCGTATTTCGCGCCGCGCCCGGCCGCCTTCGCCTCGTCCTTCGAGGCCTCCGCCTATGCCTCCGTGCAAGTGATGGCCGACGTGCTCTCCGGCAATCCTGACGCCGGCCAGGCGGAATTCTCAAAAACCTTCGCCGAACGCCGCTTCTCCACCCGGCTCGGGCCGATCGCCATCGACGCCCACTCCCAGCACGCGACGCTGCCGGTGATCATCGGGCGCATCGCGGACGGCTTCTTCGAGGTCGTCAGCCGCGAAGACGAGGTCGCGCCGGATCCTTATCTGTCGCGCTACGACCCGGCAAAAACATTCGGCCGCCCGCGCCTGAGGGTGGTGTCGTGACAAGAATCCCACGCATCCCCAATCTCGGCGGCGCCAGGGCCTTCATCCTGCACCGCCCGCATCCGACGGTGCAGGCGATCACCAGGCAATTGTCGGCTATCGGCCTGATCACACGGGACTGCTGGCCGGAACTGCCGCCCGAGGCGCTGGCGGCCGATTTCGTCTTCTTCGACGCGGATCTCGGCTTCGACGAGCAGTTCCCGTGGAAGCCGGGCGAGGCGCCGATGCCGCTGGTGGCGCTGATCGGCTCCGAAGCGCCCGGCCGCATCGAATGGGCGTTGTCGCACAAGGCCGACGCCCAGCTCCTGAAGCCGGTCGGCAATGCCGGCGTCTACAGCGCGCTTTTGATCGCGCGGCAGAGTTTTGAGGCGCGCAAGCACCTGGCCGGCGAAATTGCCTCGCTTCGTCAGCGCGTCGCCGAGCGCCAGACCATCGTGCGCGCGGTGACCGCGCTGTCGAAAGGAACCGATGACGGCCGCGCCTATGCGCAGCTTCGCTCGCTGGCGATGAGCTGGCAGATCAGCGTCGAGGATGCCGCGCGCCGTATCGTGGCGATGACAAGTGAAGAAGCAACGGAAGAAGAAGGCGGCGATGACCAGTCCCATCGCGCCTGATCTCCCGGCCACCGGGCGCATGCCGATCAAGCCGCGCGCTGGCGTCTGGCGCCGGCTGGTCAGGCGCCGTCTGGCGCTGCTCGGGCTGGTGATCGTCGCCATTGTCGTTGCCGGCGCCGTCCTGGCGCCATGGCTGACCGGCTATGATCCCAACGAGCAGATGTTCGACGGCCTGACCATCGAGGGCTCGCCCTTGCCGCCTGATGCAAAATTCTGGCTCGGCACCGATCTGCTCGGCCGCGACCTCCTGACCCGCATCCTCTACGGCGCCCGCACCTCGCTGATCATCGGCATCGTCGCCAATGGCGTGGCGCTGTTGATTGGCACGCTAGTCGGTGTTGTTGCCGGTTATTTCCGCGGCTGGATCGGCAGCGCACTGATGCGCTTCACCGATTTGATGATGGCCTTTCCCGCGCTGCTGCTCGCCATCTGCCTGGCGGCGGTGTTCGAGCCCAGCCTGTGGATCGTCGCCATGGTCATCGCGCTCGTCAACTGGGTGCAAACCGCGCGCGTCATCTACACCGAAACCTCTTCGCTCGCCGAACGCGAGTTCATCGATGCCGAACGCACCATCGGCGCCAGCGCGCCGCGCGTCCTGTTTCGCCACATCCTGCCGCATCTCCTGCCGACCATCATCGTCTGGGGCACGCTCGGCATCTCCACCACCGTGCTGCTGGAGGCGACGCTCTCCTTCCTCGGCATCGGCGTCCAGCCGCCGACGGCGTCCTGGGGCAACATCATCTTCGAGAACCAGACCTATTTCCAGGCGGCACCTTGGCTGGTGTTCTTCCCTGGCGCCGCGATCCTGGCGCTGGCGCTGGCCTTCAACCTGATCGGCGACGCGCTGCGCGATATCCTCGATCCGACGCAAAGGGGGCGGGCATGATCGCCTATCTCGGCCGCCGCCTGATCCAGTCGCTGCTCATCCTGCTCGGCGTCTCGCTGATCACCTTCGCGCTGCTCTATCTCCTGCCGGCCGATCCGGTGCGCCAGATCGCCGGCCGCAGCGCGACGCCGCAGACGGTCGAGAACATCCGCCAGCAGCTCGGCCTCGACCAGCCCTTCATCGTCCAGTATTGGCGCTATCTGATGAAGCTCATCAGCGGCGATCTCGGCCGCTCCTACATCCAGCGCTCCGAGGTCACCGAGCTGATCGTCTCGCGGCTGCCGGCGAGCCTGCTGCTGATGGTCGGCGCCATCCTGTGCGAGCTGCTGCTCGGCCTGAGCATGGGCCTGATCGCCGCCGTCAAGCGCGGCACCGCCACCGACCAGACGCTGATGGTCGCCTCCTTCGTCGGCGTGTCGGCGCCGCAATTCGTCGTCGGTCTGCTGCTGCTCTACGTCTTTGCCGTGCGGCTGAGCTGGTTTCCGATCGGCGGCTACGGCACCTGGCGCCATCTGGTGCTGCCGTCGCTGACCATGGGCATCCTCGGCGCCGGCTGGTACGCCCGCATGATGCGCTCGTCGATGATCGACGTGCTGCGCCAGGACTATGTCCGCACCGCCCGCGCCAAGGGTCTGGCGCGACGCGCGATCCTCTTCCGCCATGCACTGCCCAACGCCATCCTGCCGGTCATCGCCATGATCGGCATCGACATCGGCATCTTCATGGGCGGCATCGTCGTCGTCGAAAGCGTGTTCGGCTGGCCCGGCATCGGCCAACTCGCGTGGCAGGCCATTCAGCGCGTCGACATCCCGATCATCATGGGGGTCACGCTGGTGTCGGCCTTCGCCATCGTGCTCGGCAATCTCTTGGCCGACATCATCGCGCCCTTCATCGACCCGCGCATCAAGCTCAGATGACAATGAAAAACGAACAGAGAAAGGGAACATAAAAATGAAAAAGTTTCTCGCATCCACGGTAGCGGCATCGGCGCTGGCGCTGATGCTCGGCATGACAAGTGTTCGCGCCGAGGACGCCGTCGATCCGAACGCCAAGCAGGGCGGCGCCATCGCCATCACCTACAAGGACGACGTCGCCACGCTCGATCCGGCGATCGGCTATGATTGGCAGAACTGGTCGATGATCAAGAGCCTGTTCGACGGTCTGATGGACTACGAGCCGGGCACCACCAATCTGAAGCCCGACCTCGCCGAAAGCTACGAGATCTCGCCCGACGGCAAGACCTTCACCTTCAAGCTGCGGCATGGCGTGAAATTCCACAATGGCCGCGAGATGACCGCCGACGACGTGAAATATTCGCTCGACCGCGTCACCAATCCCAAGACCCAGAGCCCCGGCGCCGGTTTCTTCGGCTCGATCAAGGGTTATGACGATGTCGCCGCGGGCAAGGCCGAAAGCCTCTCCGGCGTCACCGTTGTCGACCCCTACACCGTCAAGTTCGAACTCACCCGGCCCGACGCCACCTTCCTGCATGTCATGGCCATCAACTTTTCGCATGTCGTGCCGAAGGAAGAGGTCGAGAAATACGGCGCCGATTTCGGTAAGCATCCGGTCGGCACCGGCGCCTTCAAGCTCACTGAGTGGACACTCGGCCAGCGCATCGTCTTCGAGCGCAACCCGGACTATTGGCACAAGGGCCTGCCGCATCTGGACAAGGTCACCTTCGAGATCGGCCAGGAGCCGATCGTGGCGCTGCTGCGCCTGCAGAAGGGCGAGATCGACGTGCCCGGCGACGGCATTCCGCCGGCCAAGTTCCAGGAGGTGATGGCCGATCCCGAACAGAAGGCGCGCGTCGTCGAAGGCGGCCAGCTGCACACCGGCTATGTCACCATGAACACCACCATGGCGCCGTTCGACAATGTGAAGGTACGCCAGGCCGTCAACATGGCGATCAACAAGGCCCGCATCATCCAGATCATCAACGGCCGCGCCGTGCCGGCCAACCAGCCGCTGCCGCCGTCGATGCCGGGCTACGACAAGGAATACAAGGGCTACGCTTACGACGTAGCCAAGGCCAAGGCGCTGCTTGCCGAAGCCGGCCATTCCGATGGTTTCGACACGCAATTGTTCGCCATGAACACCGATCCCAACCCGCGCATTGCCCAGGCGATCCAGCAGGACCTGGCGGCCATAGGCATCAAGGCCAGCATCCAGTCGCTGGCGCAGGCCAATGTGATTGCCGCCGGCGGCGACAAGGCCGGCGCGCCGATGATCTGGTCCGGTGGCATGGCCTGGATCGCCGACTTCCCGGATCCGTCGAACTTCTATGGCCCGATCCTCGGCTGCGCCGGTGCGGTGCCCGGCGGCTGGAACTGGTCGTGGTACTGCAACAAGGATCTCGACGCCAAGGCGGCCGAGGCCGACTCGGTGGTCGATCCGGCCAAGGCTGGCGAACGCGCCAAGATGTGGAGCGCCATCTATGACAAGGTGATGGAAGATGCGCCCTGGGCGCCGGTCTTCAACGAGCAGCGCTTCACCATGAAATCCGCACGCATGGGCGGCGCCGACAACCTCTATGTCGACCCGGTCCATATCCCGATCAACTACGACAATGTGTACGTAAAAGATGTGCAATAACTGCGACTACACCATCCACGGGCGCCATCATCATTTCGGCTGGGACAATTCGTTTGCCCCGGCCGAGCGAGTGGCGCCCGGCTCGACCATCGAGTTCCAGTGCCTCGATGCCGGCGGCGGCCAGCTGCAGGCCGACAGCACGGTCGCCGACGTCGCCAAGCTCGACTTCGCCAAGGTCAATCCTGTCACCGGGCCGATCTTCGTCGAGGGTGCCGAGCCCGGCGATGCGCTGAAGGTGACCATCGAGCTGTTCAAACCGTCCGGCTTCGGCTGGACGGCGAACATTCCAGGGTTTGGCTTGCTCGCTGACGACTTCAAGGAGCCGGCGCTGAACATCTGGAAATACGACGCCACCTCGCTGGAGCCGGCGCTGTTCGGCAAGAACGCCCGCGTGCCGCTGAAACCCTTCGCCGGCACCATTGGCAACGCGCTGGCCGAAAAGGGCCATCACTCGGTGGTGCCGCCAAGACGAGTTGGCGGCAATCTCGACATCCGCGATCTCGCCGCCGGCACCACGCTCTATCTTCCGGTGGAGGTGGCGGGCGCGCTGTTTTCGGTTGGCGACACCCATGCCGCGCAAGGTGACGGCGAAGTCTGCGGCACGGCGATCGAAAGCCCGATGGATGTCGTGCTCAAACTCGATTTGGTCAAGGACGCCAGGCTGAAGACGCCACGCTTCACCACGCCAGGCCCGGTGACGCGCCATCTCGACGCCAAGGGCTATGAGGTGACGACCGGCATCGGTCCGGACCTGATGACCGGCGCCAGGGAGGCCGTCGCGCAGATGGTCGACTTGCTTTCCGGGCGCTACAACCTCGACCCAGTCGAGGCCTATATGCTGGCCTCGGTCTGCGGCGATCTGCGCATCAGCGAGATCGTCGACATGCCGAACTGGGTGGTGTCGTTCTACTTCCCGCGCTGCGTGTTTGAATGATTTTGGGTCGGCGCCGCACCCCCCTCTGTCCTGCCGGACATCTCCCCCTCAAGGGGGGAGATTGGCTGTTTCGTCGTCGCGCGTTTTTTCAACCGTTGGAGAGTGGCGAAAGCCAGAGTGAAATCCAATCTCCCCCCTTGAGGGGGAGATGGCCGGCAGGCCAGAGGGGGGCGCCATGGAATAAATACTTCGCAGGGTTTCGCCCCCAATGACCCTCTCCAACAAACCCATCCTCGACATCGCCAACCTCTGCGTCAGCGTGCGCGGCGAGGATGGCGAGCGCGAGGTCGTCTCCGACCTGTCGCTGACGCTGGCGCGTGGCGAGACGCTTTGCATTGCCGGCGAATCCGGTTCCGGCAAATCGATGACCGCACTGGCGATTATGCAATTGCTGCCGCAGCCGACGGCGCGCATATCGTCGGGTAAGATCCGTCTCGGCGACACCGATCTGACTGATCTCGACGAGCGCCGGATGCGGCATATTCGCGGCGACCGCATTGCCATGATCTTCCAGGAGCCGATGACCTCGCTCAACCCGGTGCTGTCGATCGGCCGGCAGCTCACCGAATCCATCGAGGCGCATACCTCCCTGTCGCAGGACGAGGCTCGCCAGCGTGCCATCAAGGCGCTGAAGGCGGTGCGCATTTCGGAAGCCGAAAGCCGGCTAAAGCAGTTTCCGCACGAACTCTCCGGCGGCATGCGCCAGCGGGTTATGATCGCCATGGCGCTGGCGCTCGAGCCGGACGTGCTGATCGCCGACGAGCCGACGACGGCGCTCGACGTCACCGTGCAAGGCGAGGTGCTTGAGCTGCTGCGCGACCTGCAGCGCCAGCACGGCACCAGCGTCATCCTCATCACCCACGACATGGGCGTGGTCTCCGAAATGGCCGACCGCGTCATCATCATGCGACACGGCCGCATGGTCGAAGAGGGGAAAACGTCGGAGATTTTCGCCCGTCCGCAAGCCGACTACACGCGCGAGCTGTTGGCCGCCGTGCCGCGCATCGGCAGCGGCGTCGGCCGCCAGAAATCCAGGGATGCCGAGGCGGCGACGCCGGCCAATGTCGCCGAAGTCAAGGATTTGCACGTCCGCTTCGACCTGCATGGCGGTTTCTTCGGTCGGGTCAATCGACGCGTTCACGCCGTCGAGGGTGTCAGCTTTTCGATCGCGCCCAACGAGACGCTGGCGCTGGTCGGCGAGTCCGGCTGCGGCAAGTCGACCACCGCGAAGGCGCTGGCCGGGTTGGTGCACTACAGCGGCGACATCGTCATTGGCGGCCGCAATTTGTCGGGCCTCGGCCGCGACGAGCGCAAAGCGGTGCGCCGCGACGTGCAGATGATTTTCCAGGACCCCTACGCCTCGCTCGACCCGCGCATGCGGGTTGGCGACCTCGTCGCCGAGCCGCTGCTGATCCATGGCATCGCCTCGAAGGAAGAGCGCAGCCAGCGCGTGGCCGCGCTGTTCGAGCGCGTCGGCCTGTCGTCCGACCAGATGGAACTCTATCCACACGAATTCTCCGGCGGCCAGCGCCAGCGCGTCTGCATCGCGCGGGCACTTGCGCTGCGGCCGAAGCTGATCGTCGCCGACGAAAGCGTCTCGGCGCTCGACGTCTCGGTGCAGGCGCGCGTGCTCGATCTGTTGAAGGAATTGCAGCGCGAATTCGGCGTCGCCTATCTTTTCATCTCGCACGACATGGCTGTGGTCGAAAACATCTCCGACCGCGTCGCCGTCATGTATCTCGGCCAGATCGTCGAAATGGGCACGCGCGACCAGGTCTTTTCCAACCCGCGCCACCCCTATACGAGGCGGCTGATCGAAGCCGTGCCGGTGCCCGATCCCGCGCAGCGAAGAAGCCGCTTCGCGCGCCTCGACCAGGAAATCCCAAGCGCCACCCGCAGGATCGGCGAGGCGCCGCTGAAACTGGCGCTGACGGATGTCGGCGACGGCCATCTCGTCGCCGCCGAGGGCTGAAGCGGTACTGCCGCAGATCGTACGGTTCACGTGTTTGTGTTTCCATCGCGGGCTCGAGGCTGGCGTTCCGCCGCCAAAACGCATCGCTTCGAACATGAAATCCGGGACGGCCTCTTGCCGTATGTCCCCATCTTCCTCATGTTCAACGCCATTGCCGATGATCGATCGTAGGGGGCGGCCGGAATCATCGCTATGGGAGGAAGTCAACCATGAAGGTAAGCCATTTCGTTTCTGCAGCACTTCTCGCCGCATCCGCAATCCCCGCCTCGGCCGCCGAAATTTCCGACGGCAAGGTCAAGATCGGCATCCTCAATGACCAATCGGGCGTCTATGCCGATTTTGGCGGCAAGTGGTCGGTCGAGGCGGCTAAGATGGCGATCGAGGATTTCGGCGGCAAGGTACAGGGAGCGCCGATAGAAATCATCAGCGCCGATCACCAGAACAAGCCGGATATCGCCTCCAACATTGCGCGGCAGTGGTACGACACCGAACAGGTCGATGCCATCATGGAACTGACGACCTCTTCGGTGGCGCTTGCCGTCCAGGGGATCTCCAAGGAAAAGAAGAAAATCGATATCGTTACCGGCGCGGCGACCACGGAGCTGACCGGCAAACAGTGCTCGCCCTATGGCTTCCACTGGGCCTATGATACCCACTCGCAGGCAGTGGGAACCGGCGGCTCTCTCGTGCAGCAGGGCGGCGACAGCTGGTTCTTCGTCACCGTCGACTATGCATTCGGCTATTCGCTGAAGGATCAGACCACCAAATTCGTCGGGAGCCATGGCGGCAAGGTGTTGGGCGAAGTGCGTTATCCCCTCGGGTCGACCGACTATTCATCCTTCCTGCTGCAGGCGCAATCGTCGGGCGCCAAGGTCATCGGCCTGGCCAATGCCGGCCTCGATACTTCCAACTCCATCAAGCAGGCGGCCGAATTCGGCATCGTGCAGGGCGGTCAGCGTCTTGCCGCACTCCTTTTCACGTTGGCCGAGGTGCATGGGCTGGGTCTACAGGCGGCGCAGGGCGTCGTGCTGACCGAGGGCTATTACTGGGATCGCGATGACAAGAGCCGCGAATTCGGCCAGCGCTTTTTCAAGCGCACCAACCGCATGCCCAACATGATCCAGGCCGCGACCTATTCGGCAGTGACGCAGTATTTGAAGGCGATCGACAAGGCCGGCACCGACGAGACCGAAGCCGTCGCCAAGCAATTGCATTCGATGCCGGTGGACGACGCCGCCATAACCAACGGCAAGGTGCAGGCGGACGGCAACATGGTCCACGACATGTACCTCTATCAGGTCAAGTCGCCGGCCGAGAGCACCAAGGAGTGGGACTACTACAAATACCTTGCCACCATTCCCGGCAACGAGGCATTCCTCAGTGAGAAGGAAAGCGGCTGTCCGACGGCCGGCCAGTGATCGGCGCGGCCGATGGCGCCGACTGACCTGGAAGCGAACGAGCCGCGGGTTGTGCTTTCCGCCCGCGGGTTGCGGCGTGACTTTGCCGGCTTCATAGCCGTGAAAAATGTCGATCTCGATGTCCGCCATGGCAACATCCATGCCTTGATAGGACCCAACGGCGCCGGCAAGACGACCGTTTTCAACCTACTCACCAAGTTCCTGGCGCCGACCAGCGGCAGGATCGAACTGCTCGGCCACGACATCACCCGAACGCCGCCGGCCAGGGTCGCGCGGATGGGCCTGGTGCGCTCGTTCCAGATATCGGCGATTTTTCCGCATCTCAGCGTGCTCGACAATGTCCGCGTCGCGCTGCAGCGGCCGGGCGGGCTCAGCGTCCAGTTCTGGCGCTCGTTGGCGGCACTCGACCGGCTGACGCCGCGCGCCGAGGAACTGCTGCGCTCGGTCGGCCTCGACGACGCCAGGAACAGGCTTGCCGGCGATCTTTCCTATGGCCGCAAACGCGTGCTCGAGATCGCCACGACCCTGGCGCTCGATCCGAAGGTGCTGTTGCTGGACGAGCCGATGGCCGGTATGGGGCATGAGGATGTGGCCACTGTTTCCGACCTCATCCGTTCGGTGGCCAGGGATCGCGCCGTGCTGATGGTCGAGCACAATCTGACTGTCGTGGCCGACCTTTGCGACTGGATAACGGTCATGCAGCGCGGCGAGGTGCTTGCAGCCGGCGACTACGCCACCGTCAGCCGCGACGAGCGCGTGAAGATCGCCTATATGGGCACCGCCGATGACTAGTGCCGCACCTCTGCTTGCCGTCAGCGGTCTCAACGCGTGGTATGGCGAGGGCCATGCGCTGCACGGCGTCGATCTGGAGGTGTTTGCCGGCGAGACGGTCACGCTGCTCGGCCGCAACGGCGTCGGCAAGACAACGACGCTGCGCTCCATCATGGGGCTGATCCGCAAGCGGACCGGCCGGATCGCTTTCGACGGCGCGGACCTGATGCGGCTGCCGCTGCACCGGACCGCGCATCAAGGCATCGGCTTCGTGCCGGAGGAACGCGGCATCTTCGCGACACTGACCGTCGACGAAAATCTGGTGCTGCCGCCGGTCGTCGCGCAGGGCGGCATGAGCGTCGAGGAGATATTCGATCTCTTCCCCAATCTGAAGGAGCGCCGCAACAGCCCCGGCACCAGGCTGTCGGGCGGCGAGCAGCAGATGCTGGCGATCGCGCGCATGCTGCGAACCGGCGTGAAAATGCTGCTCCTCGACGAGCCGACGGAGGGTCTCGCTCCCGTCATCGTGCAGCGCATCGGCGCGTTGCTCGCGACGTTGAAAAAGCGCGGCATGACGATCCTGCTGGTCGAGCAGAATTTTCGCTTCGCCAGCCGTGTCGCCGATCGTTTCTACCTGATGGAGCACGGCAAGGTGGTGGCAGGGTTTCCGGTCGGCGAGCTGCCGGACCGCATGACGCAGCTGCACGAAGTCCTGGGTGTATGATGGCGCCATGACGATGATCTTCGGAATTCCTGCTCAGGCCTTCCTCGGCCAGTTGCTGGTCGGCCTGATCAACGGCTCGTTCTACGCCATGCTGAGCCTTGGCTTGGCCGTCATATTCGGCCTGCTGCGCGTCATCAATTTCGCCCATGGCGCCCAGTATATGCTCGGCGCCTTCGTCGGTTATCTGCTTCTAACCCATCTTGGCATCGGCTATTGGCCGGCGCTGATCCTTGCGCCGCTGATCGTCGGTGTCTTCGGCATCGTGGTCGAGCGCCTGGCGCTGTCGAGGCTGTACGATCTCGATCCGCTCTACGGGCTGCTCTTCACCTTCGGTCTCGCGCTCGTGCTCGAAGGCATCTTCCGCTATTACTACGGCGTCTCGGGAAACCCCTACGCCGTGCCGCCGCTGCTTGCCGGCGGCACCAATCTCGGCTTCATGTTCCTGCCCAACTATCGCGGCTGGGTGGTGGTCGCCTCGCTGATCGTCTGCTTCGGGACCTGGGCGCTGATCGAGAAGACCAGGCTGGGGTCCTATCTGCGCGCGGCGACCGAGAACCCCCGTCTCGTCCAGGCTTTCGGCGTCAACGTGCCGTTGCTGCTGACCCTCACCTACGGTCTGGGCTCCGCCCTTGCCGGGCTTGCCGGAATTCTGGCAGCACCAATCTATCAGGTGAGCCCGCTGATGGGATCGGATCTCATCATCGTCGTCTTCGCCGTCGTTGTGGTCGGCGGCATGGGATCGATCCTTGGCGCGATCGTCACCGGCTACATGCTTGGCCTTGCCGAAGGCCTGACCAAGGTCTTCTACCCCGAGGCCTCCAACCTCGTGGTCTTCGTCATCATGGCCATCGTGCTTCTGGTCCGGCCCGCCGGCCTGTTCGGAAGGGATGCCTGACATGTCGGAAGGGACGTCTGACACGGCCGAACTGACGCTTCGCGAGACATCGGCCAAAACCTCGGCACGGCTCGAATGGACGCTGGTCGGGTTCGGCATCGCGGCGCTGCTGGTGGCGCCTTTCCTGGTCTATCCGATCTTCCTGATGAAGATGCTGTGCTTCGCGCTGTTTGCCTGCGCGTTCAATCTGCTGCTTGGCTATACCGGGCTCTTGTCGTTCGGCCACGCTACCTTCTTCGGCGGCGCCGCCTACTTCACCGTGCATGCCGTCAAGGTGTGGGGCTGGCCGCCGGAAGCCGGCATCCTGCTCGGCATGGCGGGCGCAGCCCTGCTTGGCCTCGTCATGGGCTTTTTCGCCATTCGCCGGCAAGGCATCTATTTCGCCATGATCACGCTGGCGCTGTCGCAGATGTTCTTCTTCTTCTGCGTGCAGACGCCGTTCACGCAAGGCGAGGATGGCATTCAAGGTGTGCCGCGCGGCATGCTGCTTGGCGTCGTCGACCTCAACGTCTCACTGAACATGTATTATTTCGTGCTGGCGGTGTTCCTGATCGGCGTCTTCGCCATCTGGCGCATCGTCAATTCGCCCTTCGGCATGATCCTGCGCTCGATCCGCGAAAACGAGAACCGCGCCATTTCGCTGGGCTATTCCGTCGCCAACTACAAGCTGGGAGCCTTCGTCATGTCGGCGGCGCTGGCCGGGCTGGCGGGCTCGCTCAAGGCGATCGTCTTCCAGTTCGCCACGCTCACCGACGTCACCTGGCAGATGTCGGGCGAGGTGATCCTGATGACGCTGCTGGGCGGCATCGGCACCATGGTCGGGCCGATCATTGGTGCCAGCCTGGTCATCGGCCTGGAAAACACGCTTGCCACGTCCGGCTTCCCGGTCACCATCGCCACCGGACTGATCTTCATGGTGTGCGTGCTGATCTTCCGGCGCGGCATTGTCGGCGAATTTTACGCGCGGTTTTTCAAGCGGGCGAGGAAGGACTGATCGGCTGGTGGGTCCGAATATTCTGCCCAGTTTCTTTAGAAAGCTATAGACCTCGATCAAATCAATGCGACTGCTTGAGACCTGGGGCAATCGTGACAATCGCCCTATCGGAACGGGTGACCACTGCTATGGGCGGATTTGATGCGCGCATTCTTTCGATTGCTTGCTGTTGTGACCGTGATGTCCGGCGTGACCGGTTGCACGGGTATTTCCTACTACGCGCAATCCGTGAAGGGTCATCTGCGGATCATGACGGCGCGCCAGGATGTCGGAAAACTGATCGAGAATCCTTCGACGCCGAAGGCATTGCGCGCCCGAATGGCATCGGCGAGCGCCATACGACAGTTTGCAACGGATGAACTGGCGCTGCCCGACAACAACAGCTATCGCAGCTATGTCGATATCGGTCGGGACTCAGTGACATGGGCCGTCTTCGCCGCGCCGGAATTCTCGCTGACGCCGCGAACATGGTGTTTTCCCGTTTTCGGCTGCGTTCCCTACCGGGGATATTTCTCCAAGAAGTCCGCAATTGAAACCGCTGCCGAACTTCAAGGGCAGGGCATGGACGTCTATGTGACGGGCATCACTGCCTATTCCACGCTTGGCTGGTCAAGTGACCCGCTGCTAAGCACGATGTTCAGCCAGGATAAAACCTATCTTGCAGGGCTGGTTTTCCATGAACTGGCCCACCAGCGTGTCTACGTGCACGACGATTCCGCATTCAACGAGGCGTTCGCTGTCGCCGTCGAAACAACCGGCGTAGAGAAATGGCTGCGCGCGGCTGGCGATGCCGCCGCATTGCGCCGTTACGAAGCCGCCCGGAGGCGCAAAGCTGAATTTCTTGCGCTTGTCTCCCAGACCCGGGACGAGTTGACGCAAGTCTATTCCAGCTCCGGCACCTCGGAGCAAAAGCTGGCCGCGAAGACGGCGGCGATTGAACGGTTGCGGATGCGCTACCGACACATGCGCGACAGGCGCTGGGGCCGATACCGGGGATACGATGCCTGGTTCGCTTCCCCAATCAACAACGCAAAGCTCGCCGCGACTTCCGTTTATAGCGATCGGGTGACCGCGTTTCTGCGCCTGTTCGACTTGTGTTCGGGCGATTATATTAGGTTCTATGCGTCGGTCCGACGGATTGGCGCACTGGACGAAGGTCACCGCGCCGAAGCACTTGCGGCGGCAGATAGCTGTTATTAACGGATCAAATGTGACGGCCAGTCTCAGCCCGTGAGACGGGCACGAAACAACGTGCAGCCGTCCGTCAGGCGCGACCTGGAGATATCCCGGAATCCAGCCTCGGTCATCCATGCGCGATACTGACCTTCAGTGTACGATTCGCCGTGGCGATAGAGGTTCAAGAAGGTGAGATTCAAAAAGACACCCTCAGGCGGGCCGAGGCGGTCATCATCGACGACACCCCATCCCGCAATTGCAATCTCGCCTCCTTGTCTGAGGCAACGCGCCGCGTTCAGGATCGAATTGCGCGCCTGGTCCGGCGGAAGCACCTGGACGACAGCCTTCAGGATCGCCAGATCGTGCCGACCGATCGAGGGCGCGACCGTTATGTCCCCCTCTTCGACAACCACGTCGTCGGCTCCGTATTCCGACAGGATAGCTGGCGCGACCGCTGCGACCGTTGGGAGTTCCATCAGCGTCGCCGCAATCCGCGGCCACCGCTCGCGAAGTCCGACGAGAATGGTCCCGGCGCCCCCGCCGATGTCGATCACCGAGCCGACCGCCGAGAGGTCCATTGCCTGGGCCAGATTTCGGCCGAAAATCACCCCGCCAGGTGCGAGCATGCGGCTGAAGGCCGCCGCGGACTCAAGTCCCGCTTCGGAAAAGTCGTGCAGCGCAGCCGGCCGGTTCTGCCGCAGCGAGTCCGCGGTCAGCAAGTCGGCTCCCCAGAGCTCGCGCAGGAGCGCATGGTCGCCGCCGCGATAGCTCGGCTTGGACGCGTCGAGGAACTCCGACGCTTCGGCTCCGTTGCGAAATTGACCATCCTCGACTTCAAGGAGACCGATACTGGCGAGCGCGTAGAGGAGCCGCGACAGACGATCAGGCTCGACTTTGAGCGCGGCCCCGAGGCTTTTAGCGGTCACCGCGCTTTCACCGAGCCGGGTGAAGATGCCAAGGTCCAGCCCGGCGCGAAGTGCCAGGGCGCGGGGCACCGCTTCAATCAGCTTGTCGATCCGATCAAAATCCACCATGTCACATCCCCTTCCGCGATCCAGGACTGACTTTGAAACAGCTCCTTACCACAGCTCCTTACCTGAGAGCCTGCAGTCCCGGCATCCAGATGGCGACGGACCGGCCGAGGACTCCCAACGGCGCCGTTGAGATCGCCCGCGCGCGGTTCTACTGGTCCGAAAACTTCACGGTCACGCCACGCTGCCGAAAATAAGCCTGCATCAGCTTGCGGCCCGAGCGGTTGTTCTGCGCCAATTTGGTCGGATCGAACACCGCCTGTTTTATCCCTTCTCGTGCCAGTGCCGCCTTAAGCGTCGCGATATGTGCGTCGAGGTCGGCATTGTCCGCCCGGAGGGAGGCATAGATGCTTTCGGTCGCCTCGGCCACGGTCAGTTCGCTCACAGGTGTCGTCCTTTGGTTGGTTTGGCGGCGGCTTAGCACAGATTCGCGGCTCCGCCGATACCGATGGGACCGTCAGTACACAGCGCCCGTCGCGAAAGCGAACCGTTCCTTATGGGGCTTCGTAGAGTTCCAGCGGCAATCCATCTGGGTCCCTGAAAAAGGTAAACCGTTGGTCTGTGTATGGGTCGATCCGGATTGGCTCAACGGCAACGCCTGCGGCTTCCAGGCGCATGATTACGGGATCAAGATTCGCCACCGCAAATGCCAGATGTCTCAGGCCTGTCGCCTCTGGATGGGACGGCCGCATCGCTGGTGCAGGGAAGGAGAACAATTCCAGTTGGACCGACCCGATCCGCAAATCCGCCTTCCATGACTGCCGCTCCTCCCGATAGACCTCCCGGATCAGATCGAGGCCGAGGAGTTCGACGTAGAACCGTCGCGACCGGTCGTAGTCGGTGCAGATGAGCGCGACGTGGTGAATGGCGTTCAGCATGCTGCTAACTCCAGTCAAGCTGGGATTTGAGGCCAAGGCAGAGTGGCCCCAAGCCGTCCTCACCCATAACACCCGCGCTCCACCGCCAGCCGCCGCACCAACGCCAGCACGGCGTCGATCGTCGGCGTCGGCCTGTCCACCAGCCGGCCAAGCTCCTGCACAGCGCTCACCAGCGCGTCGATTTCCATCGGCCGGCCGCGCTCGAGGTCCTGCAGCATCGAGGTCTTGTGCTCGCCGACATCGCCGGCGCCCTTGATGCGCCGGTCGACCGCTATGGGAAAGCGCACGCCGAGGCTTTCGCCGATCGCCTGCGCCTCCAGCATCATGGTGCGGGCAAGCGTGCGGGTGCCATCGTCGGCAACGATCGCAGCAAGCGTGCTGCCGGTCAGCGCCGAGATCGGGTTGAAGGAGAGATTGCCCCACAGTTTTACCCAGATCTCGCTGCGGATGTCGTCGCGGACCGGCACCTGCAAGCCGGCCTTGACCATCTCCTCGGCCAGAAGCGTGACCCGTGCGCTGCGCTCGCCCGAGGGTTCGCCGAGCGAGAAACGTTTGCCCTCGACATGGCGGATGAGGCCCGGCGCGTCGACTTCGACCGCGGGATAGACGACCGAGCCGATGACGCGCTGCGGCCCGATCCGCTGCCAGATGGCGCCGCCCGGATCGACGGCATTCAGCCTGGTGCCTTCAAGCGGTCCGCCGACGCCGTGGAAATACCACCAGGGCACGCCATTCTGCATGGTGACGACTGATGTGTGGTCTCCAAGCAGCGGCGCGATCTGGTCAAGCGCCGGCGTGAGCGAATGGGCCTTCAGCGCCAGCACGACATAATCCTGGGCGCCAAGCTCGTCAGCCTTGGCCGCGGCCTTGACGGGGACCGAAATCTCCTGGCCATCCTCGATCAGGCGCAGGCCATTTGCCTTGATCGCGTCCAGATGGGCGCCGCGCGCGACGATCGAGAGACCGGTGCGGCCGGCGATGGCGAGCTTGGCCGCGAGATAGCCGCCGATCGCCCCGGCGCCGAAGATGGTGATCTTCATCGTCAAAGCCCGAGTTTGGCGGCAAGGCCGATGCGCTGCAATTTGCCGGTCGCGCCTTTGGGAATCTCGTCCAGGATTAGTACCTTGCGCGGTACCTTGAAGTCGGCAAGCCGCGTCGCGGCATAGGTGCGAATGTCGCCCTCGGTGGCGCTGATACCTTCGCGCAGCACGACCGCCGCCGCGACCTCCTCGCCAAGCTTGTCATGCCGCATGGCGAAGGTGACGACCTGCGCCACCGCCGGATGGTCCATCAGCACATCGTCGACCTCGAGCGGCGAGATCTTTTCGCCGCCGCGGTTGATGATCTCCTTGAGCCGCCCGGTGACCCTGAGATAGAAGTCCTCGTCGAGCACGCCCTGGTCGCCGGTGTGGAACCAGCCATGCGCGAAAGCAGTGGCATTGGCGTCCGGGTTGTTCTCGTAGCCGGCGGTCACATTGGGTCCGCGAATGACGATCTCGCCGGTCTCGCCGGGTTCCAGCAGCTGCCCGTCAGGCGCCATGACAGCCACTTCCGGACCGGCCGAGGCACCGACGCTGCCCGGCTTGCGCTGGCCCGGCGGCAGCCGGTTCGAGGCCATCTGGTGCGCGGCCTCGGTCATACCGTAGGATTCGATCACCGGACAGCCGAAGGTCGCCTCCAGCTCGGCCATCACCTGCGCCGGCAGCGAGGCCGAGGACGAACGGATGAAGCGCAGGCGCGTTGCCGCCAGCGCCTCGGTGTTGCGCGCCGCCCTGGGCAGGATCGCCTGATGCATGGTCGGCACCGCCGTGTACCAGCTTGGCTGCGCCTCGCTCAGCCACTGGAAAAAGCGCAGTGCGTTGAAGCCCGGCGTGCAGAAAATGCTGCCGCCGGCTGCCAGCGACGACAGCACGGCCGCGATCAGGCCGTGAATGTGGAACAGCGGCATGATGTTGAGGCAGCGGTCATCGGCGGTCAGGCCGAGCGTCGCGCCGATATGGGCGGCCGAGGCCGCGATGTTGGCATGGCTGAGCGGCACCAGTTTTGGCCGCGACGTCGTGCCGGAAGTGTGCAACAAGAGCGCGATGTCGCCGTCCTGCGCCATGTCGGGCGCGGCCTGCGGTCCGATCGCCGCGCCCTCGATCGTAAAACTGCCGGCCGGTGTGTCAGGCTGCACGACAAGCCGCAGCACGCCGATGCCAAGGCGTTCGGCCACCGTCACCGCGGGGCCGGTCTCCCCCTCCGCGACGAGGATCGCCTTGGCGCCGATGTCGGACAGGTAGAAATCGAGTTCGTCGGCCCGGTAGGCCGGATTGAGCGGCGCTGTCGAGGCAGTGGCCGCCACGGCGACGAAGGCGGTCGCCATCTCCGGTCCGTTCGGCAGTACGATCGCCACCCTGTCGCCGCGGCCGATGCCGCGCGCATGCAGAGCGGCAGCCGTGGCGGCGATCAGGCCGCGCAATCCGCCATGGGTCAGTGTCGCCCTGTCGGGGGCCAAGATGGCAAGCGCATCATGGGCGCCGGCGGCGAGACGGTGCGAAAGCTCTTTGGGATTTGCAATAATGGTCATGATCACCGACTGGATTTCGAGCGACTATTGGCGGGGAGCCCCTCTGACGGGCTTGCTTCGATATGAATACACCATTGGACAACGGATCGCCTCAGTAGCCAAGCGCCAAACCATCCTTGCGCGGATCGGAGGCGCCGGTCAGCGTCCCTTTCTCCCAGTCGATCAGCACCACCTGTCCGCCGCCAAGCGGGTGATGCGGCTCGGCGATGCGGTGGCCGCGCCGGCGCAGGCCCTCGATCGCCTCGGCGGGAACGCTGCGCTCGGCCTCCACGGTGTCGTCATTGTAGAACACCCGTGGCGCATCCAGCGCCTGCTGCGGGTCCATGCCGAAGTCGATCATGTTGGTGAGCAGGTGGACATGGCCAAACGGCTGGTAGCCGCCGCCCATGACACCGAACGGCATCACCACGCGGCCGTTCTTCGTCGCCATGCCCGGCATGATCGTGTGCATCGGCCGCTTGCCGGGCGCGATCGCGTTCGGATGTGCCGGATCGAGGCGAAAGCTCGAGCCGCGGTTCTGCAGCACGACACCGGTCTTCGGGCTGACGACGCCACTGCCGAACGAATAATAGGGGATCGATGATGTCAACACCGTTTGGTGCGATCGAAATTTACGTGCTTCGATCCGGACAAGGTGGTGGGGACAGCCTCGCCGGGGGCGTGGCAAAATACGCTGACCGCGGCTACAGCTATGAATGTTCCGGCGGACAGACCGGAGAACTGGAAGGGAATCTTGGCCAAGGAAACCAAAAATACGCTGCGCGACTCGGTCTACTCTTCGCTGAAGGCGATGATCGTGACCGGCCAGATTCCGCCGGGATCGCGCGTCACCGAAAACGACATCGCCGTGAAGCTCAATGTCAGCCGCACCCCGGTGCGCGAGGCCTTCAACCGCCTCGAGCGCGACGGCCTGGTCACCGGCCGGCCGCGCCAGGGCTATGCCGTCACCGAGTTCGACATCAACATGTTCCGCGAGGCCTTCGATATCCGCGAGCTTCTCGACGGCCACGCGACCGAGCTGGCGGCAGTCGCGGCGACGGAAGCGGACAAGGCGCGCCTGCGCGCCATGCTGGCCGAATGCGAGCGGCTCGCTGCCATTCCGGAGCGCACCAACAGGGAAAAATTCCAGGAGCTCGAGGTCGGCATCGACCTGCATCGCGTCATCGCCGAAATCAGCGGCAATGTCATGCTGCACAACATGCTGTGCGGCATCCTAGACAAATGCCAGCACTATGTCTGGACCGAGCTCTTGTGGCTGGACGAATGGAAGATCGCCCGTGACGAGCATGCCGAACTCGTCGACGCCATCTGCGCCGGCGATGCCGCCAGAGCCGGCATGCTGGCGCGCGCCCATGTACGCGGATCGCGCGACAATGTGCTGCGCCTGCTGCAAGCCAAGTCCGACTATCGCAATTTCCTCGCCAAGGCGTCTTGAATGGGCCAGGGCCTGCCGTGCCCGATTGATCGCAAGACAGGAGCCACAGATCGGCGACGGCAGCGTCGTTATGACCGGGACTGCGCGTTCGCATCCATCAATTCTGGCCTGGCTCGCCTCCAATCGTACGAAGAGCGGACGAGCGACCCTGGGAGCCTCCGGCAGCCTGGCCGTTCATCCCGTTATGATTGAAGTTGCCGAATACTCTCCTGTAGGCGGTCGGGGTGACCGAGAATCTCTTGTGGAAGTGGTGCCGCATCGTCGTGGCGGACGCAAAGCCTGACAGTCGGGCTATTTCTTCCACCGGCAAGATTGTACTTTCGAGAAAATCCTGAACTTTCGTCAAACGCTCCGCCAGCAGCCATTTCGCGGGCGTCGTTCCGGTCGCAGCTTCGAACCGCCGCAAAAAAGTACGCTGGCTCATGCCGGCCAGCTTTGCCAGGGCCGCCAGCGAGAAATCAGAACTGATGTCCGCGCGCATCCGATCAAGCAGAGGACCCAGTCGCGCACCTTCATAGACAACAGGAACGGCTCGTTCCACATATTGTGCCTGACCGCCGTCCCGATGCGGTGGAACCACAAGGCGCCTTGCGACCGTGTTGGCAGCCCTTGAACCAAAATCACGACGGATAAGGTGCAAGCACAGGTCTATCCCCGCTGCGCCCCCAGCGGACGTAAGGACATTCCCATCATCCACGTAAAGCACATCCGGCAAGACCGTTATTTCAGGATATCGGGCTGCCAAAAGGTCCGTATAACGCCAGTGAGTGGTTGCGCGCCGGCCGTTGAGAAGCCCCGCCGCGGCCAACACCATCACGCCGGAACAAATCGAAAGTATACGCGCACCCTTGTCACGGGCATTGCGTAGGGCCTGGCTCAGATGAGCAGGAACAGGTTCATTGATGCCTCGCCAGCCCGGCACGATAACAGTGCCGGCTTCCTCGATCAGGCTGGCATCGCCGTCAGCCAAAAATCTGACGCCGCCGGTCCCCCTGAGGGCGCCGGACTCGATGCCCGCAATGGCGAAACGATACCAATCCTTGCCCATTTCCGGTCTCTCCAGGCCAAACATCTCGATCGCGATCGCGAACTCAAATGTGCACAAACCGTTGTAGGCGACCACAACGACGAGCGGGTTGAGGGCGTCTTGTGATGCAATCAAATTTGGCATGATCTTGGCGAAATCTGGCGTGTTTTCATCTTAACGGGATCTCTCTGCGTGGTGTAGCAAGCGACGGCGGAATCGCTTGGCGGCGGACAATTTCGTATCGATCTATTTGAGTAGATCACGGCAAGTGAAATTCAAAATCGAAATCGCGAAATATGTCAGACATATCTGGTAATAAAATTTCCCATTATGAAGATCTAACTCACGAATCAGTCAGACCATGTGAAAATGATAGTGTACGTTTCGTTGGCTGGAAGCGTGTATCCGGCAGACGCACTTGCCTGTCGGCTAGCTTGGTCTTTTTCGCGCTCGCCGTTCTGGTCGCTGGGCAGGTCGAGACCCGCGCCGACGTCTGCAACTCCTTCCAGGCACAGTCATCAGGGTCGGGCCGAAGCCCGGAAATCGCGGCATTGAACCGGCAGCTTGCCGCGCTCGTCAACGTGCAACGCCAGCGCAAATGCAGCGTACATGACGACGGTGGCGGCTTCTTCAACGCTTGCGCGGATGTCACCAGTCGAATAGCCGAAGCAAAACGCAAGCTTCAAGCGGTTCAGAAGGCCGAGAACTCACCGCAGAAGCGTATACGGGATCGGGATTGCCGCAAGCCCCAAGCGCCGGAGATCAATGCAAGAAAAAGCGCGCAAGGGCGAAACCCTCCCACACAACAGCGTGACGGGAAATCCTTGCCCGGTACAATCTTGTTCTGCGTGCGGCTGAGCGACGGTTACCGATTTCCGACGCCAAAATCTCAATTCAGCGCTGAAAGGGATGTCCAATCCACCTTGGATATCTGTCGTTACATCTGTGAGGACGAAGCCATGGGCGTCTATGCGCCCAGCCGCGCAGGTCTTGAAGCAGCGGATTTGGTGGCGGTCGATACCGGCGCAAGATACTCCGACCTGAAAACCGCCGATGTCTACCAGAGCGCTCCGTCGTTCAGACCTTGCAATTTTCAACGATATTATGATCGGGTCAACGAAGCGCGCGCCCGCACGGTCACCCCCTACAACATGGCCGATGTGACCGTCCCGATTCCCGTGCCGAGACCCTCCGCCCCAGCCGCGACAGGGCTGCCCGGCGACACCGCGCCAGACACGGGCGACGGTCAGCCGAGAGAAATGTCGAAAAAGAAGACAGTGCGCCTCGTCGGCGAGGCATTTCTTCCGGCCTATTCGGCGGGAGCCAGTCTGCTGCCACCTCGGACGGCGGGCGACAGCAGTGTCGCCGGGTCCGCGGATATTCAGAAGAAACAAGCGCCGGCTAATTGACAGGAAAGGCTCGGTTCGACGTGGATGAACACGACAGACTGGTTCGAAACGCGGCCGGCCGGGTTTTCTCCGAAAATACCGGTGCTGCGTTTCTTTCGACGGCGGACTGCATCGAGACCGTGCGGGTCCGCACGGACACGAAACTGCCGGACGCGGAGCTGGAAGCGGTCCTGATCGACATGGCCATGGCTCGGGGAATGGTGATGATCCCCGATCTCTGAATTGGCCGGCGACGCTGCCAAATGGCGGTGCGTTCGCCGGTTCTCACTTCACCTTTTGCCGAAACTTGGAGTGGCAGCTTGAGCAATCCTGGAGAATAAGATGCAGAAGATGCTCCGCCGGCAATTTGGCCGGATCCGCTTGCGTTGCCTTTAGCCGGTGGCCGAGCAGACTGCCTCCGCCCATTGACGTCATCGCGCCCATGCGCATATCGCCCGTGATCTGGGCAGGCGCGGTTTCGGCCTTGGCTGCCAATGTGTCGGCAAGCCCGCCAATATGGCTGGCGAGCGCCTCGAATTCCGGCCGCGCCTGGTCGATTTCCGCTTTGGCGCCCGATGGCGCGCCCAGCGTGCCCGCCGGGAATTCGGCGATCAGGGCGGGGCCGGTACGGGCGCTGAGCACCTCGGCCGCCGCCTTGAAGCCGGTGGCATCGTAGGCGCGCTTGCCGCCGAACATCTCGGCGATGGTTTTCGCCGCCGCCGCCATCGCCTTCATCGAGGCCTGGCGTGCGGCCACGATCTCATCACCGGAGGCGACGGCCTGCGGTGATGAGAGGCTCAGCGAACCGGCCAGCACCAGCATCGCCACCCCGATGCCGGCCTTCATGACATGACATCGAGCACGCCCATCATGCCGAGCTGCTCATGCTCGAGGATGTGGCAGTGATACATGCGCTGCCCTGGCCTATCCTGGCGCAGCAGGAGCCGCACCGTCTCGCCGCGAGCGACGTTCACCGTATCCTTCCATGCGAGATAGGGCGGCTTGGACACCGCGCCGTCGCGCTCGTGCTCGATGACCTGGAATTGAGTGCCGTGGACATGGAAGGGATGGTCCATGTCAGCCTGGTTGACGATCTCCCACAGCTCGATCTCGCCCGCCCTGGCGACGAAGTCGACGCGTCCCATGTCGAAGGCCTTGCCGTTGATCAGGAAGCCCATCTCCATGCCGGTGGGGTTCATCGCCATGGTTTCCGTCAAGACGAGCCGCCGGCTGAGGACAGGGGCGGCGAGTTGTGTGATCGGCCGCAGCCGCGCCGGCAGCTGCGGCTCCGCCTCGGCTTCGCTCTCCGAGACATCGACCGTCAGCAGCGTCAGCCCCGCATCGGCCGGGCGGTCGGGACCCATCCAGCCACGGTCGTAGCCGAGCGTATACAGGGTGATGGGGCCGGGCCTGTCGAAGAATGCGACCAGCTCGATGCGCTCGCCCGGGCTGAGCAGGATCTCGTCCGCCGCCACCGGCGCCGCGAGCAGCCCGCCATCCGTCCCGATGATGGTCATCGTGGCGCCGTCGAAGGCAAGCTTCAGGAAACGCGCATTGGTGGCATTGTAGAGGCGCAGGCGTCGCCTGGCCCCTTTTGCCAGCGAGAGCCTTGGATTCTTCTGGCCGTTGACCAGCACGTGGTCGCCAACACGGCCGTTCATCAGATCGCTCATGCTGTTGCTCGGTATCGAGCCATCTGCGGCAAGTCTGAGGTCGGTGAACACCAGCACCGTGTCGCCATATTCGGCCGGGATGGGATCGGTCTTGGCCTTGACGACGAAGGCGCCGGCAAGACCTCGATAGACCTGCTCTGCCGTCTTGCCGTGCGGGTGCGGGTGATACCAATAGGAGCCTGCGGAGCCTTCCGGCAACTCGAAGGCGTAAACGCGCTCGGTGCCCGCCGCAACCGGATCCATGGGATTGCCGTCCTGGTCGGCGGGCACCGGCATGCCGTGCCAGTGGATGGTGCTCGCCTCGCTATCGATGCGGTTGGCAAACGTGATCTCGACGCGGTCGCCTTCGAAGGCCTCGATCAGCGGTCCCGGGCTCATGCCGTTATAGGCGAGGATCGGCGTGTCGCGCCCCTCGGCGAACCTCGCAATGGCCCGTTCAGCCGTCAGCCTCGCCTTGAACAGCCCCGGTCTGTCGGCTTCGTTGGCAAGCACCGGCAGGTCGCGCAACGCCTGGCCTTCGGGCAGGATGACCGCGTCTTGCGCCATGGCGGCCATGTCGTGCCCGGCATGGCCGCCGCCCATGCCGGGCATCGACATGTCATCCATCTTCGTCTGCGCCAGCGCGCGCGGGCTCGCCAGAACC
Source organism: Mesorhizobium sp. LjRoot246 (assembly GCF_964254115.1). Taxonomy (NCBI): domain Bacteria; kingdom Pseudomonadati; phylum Pseudomonadota; class Alphaproteobacteria; order Hyphomicrobiales; family Phyllobacteriaceae; genus Mesorhizobium; species Mesorhizobium sp. LjRoot246. Next base: position 727,809 of record NZ_CAXUSN020000001.1, read on the forward strand.
GTCGCCAGGCCTGCCGCCAGAAATCCGCGTCGATGCATTTCTCCGCTCCTTGCTCTAGATGAAAGCCCCGCTGGAGGACCTCGCGCAACCCTAAGGGTTCCGGTAGCTGGAAGGTCAAGCGAGATCGAGCAGTCGACGGTGACGATAGAAGCCGCGCTGGCGCACGATGTAGTGCGAGCCGGACCCGCTGTTCCGATTGTGAACCATCGATCGTTCCGGCGATGCGCCTCGGAGCCCTTAGCCCTTGCGCTCTTGAAGGCTGTTGCCGCCATCGACCACCAGCAGGGCGCCGTTTACATAGCTGGCGCCTTCCGAGGCCAGGAACACCACTGTGGCGGCCACCTCGTCCGGCCGCCCGGCCCGTGCCGGCGGCGTATGCAGGGCCGCCATCCGCTCCATCTCGCTCGACGAGCCCGTTTCGATCCAGCCGGGCGCCACGGCGTTGACAGTGATGCCGCTTTTCGCCACTTCCAGCGCCAGAGTACGCGTCAGGCCGACCATGCCGGCCTTGGCGGCGGAATAGGCTGATGTGCCCTCGAAAGACACCAACGGCCCGGTGACCGACGCCACATTGACGATGCGCCCATAGCCCGCTTCGACCATCGCCGGCAGGAACGCACGGGTGACCAGAAACGCGGTCTTCAGGCTGACGTCGATCCCTTGATCCCAGTCGGCCTCGGTCATGGCGAGAAATGCCTTGTCGGCCGATGGCGATGCCAGTGAGCCCATGCCGGCATTGTTGACCAATATATCGACCGCACCGACATCAGCCCGCAGCCGCTCGACGTCAGCGGCGATGGTGAGATCGGCGATAGCGGCAGAGGCATCGATGCCTTCGCCACGAAGTTCAACGGCGCGATCGAGCACACGCGCGCTGGCACCCGTGAGGAAGACGGTATGGCCGGCACGGCCGAGCTGCCGGGCAATGGCAAAGCCGATGCCGTCGGCCGCACCCGCCCCGGTGATCAGCGCACGCTTGATGTTGTTAGGGGGCATAGTCAAATCTAGCTCCACTGACTTCCGCCTGTCGCGCGGGTGCGGACAGACGCGCTCGCTACATCTACTCGGTCTGGATCAGGCAGCAATCCCACTACCCAAGCGATGCGCAACCTTTTGGATTTGAGTGAGCCGACCTTTCAGGCGATGCGAACTGGGTATCGATCGCCATTGTGGGCAAGGGTGATCGAAGGGCATCGACGCATGAAATAAAGAAGGACCAAACCAGGGAAGCTGAGGCGCGAGGACGAAGCGGTGCGGATCGCCGCTAGGGACTGCCGTTTCTCGCTTACGAGAACATCTCGCGGTCCTTGATCCGCCGCACGTCGGTATAGTCCCTGAGCCACCACGCATCCTGCCCGGCCGCCGGCGGCAGCTTCAACTGCAGCTTGGTGCCGGCGATCTTGGCTTCCTGCAGTGCTATGCGGAAGTGGTAGTGGTCGAACGTCCGCAGCGCCTCCACCATGTAGGACACGGCAATCCGTCGGTCCCGGGCGAGGATCAGGTTCTCGCCATTCGTAACGTCGGCCGCCTTGGAGAAGTTGTAGGAGCCAAGATAGACACGTGCGCTGGGCTTGTCGAAGTCGATCACCACGAATTTGTGGTGCATGCGGTTGCCGCTACCGCCCACGGGCTCGGCCTTGAACGGCGCCGGGGTTTTGCCCTTCAGCAGCGCGGTGGGAAACACCGCCGGTGGATTACCGTCCGGCTTCTGCACATCAAGCCCGCCGACCTTCTTGTCCGAGATGCCGTAGACGAAGCGCGCGTCGTTGTCCCGCACCCGTGCCACCGCATCGCGGATTGCCCCCGGCGTCTGCCACAGGAACGCCAGCGAGAACAGCAGGCTCGATTTCGTCGCGTCGATATCGTCGGCGATCTTGTCGAGTTGCGCGTTGGCTGCTGCATGCGGCGAAAACGTCGCCTTGACGTCCACACCGGCGATCCCCAGGTCGCGCCAGCTTGCCGATCGGCTGGTGGCGAATCCGGTTTCGGTCCAGAAATCCTCGAATGCCTCGCGAAACACCTGCACCGGCGCGGCGCCGGTGAAGATCATCGCGTTGTTCGACTGCACGTAAAAGCCGCGCCAGCTGAAATTGGTCGAGCCGCCGATCGCCTTCTTCACCTGGTTGCCATCGACCACGATCATCTTGTTGTGCTGCAGCTTGCCCATGCTCTGGCGCTTGACGTTGGCGGCGCCAGCCGAGGCGATGAGAATGTCCGCCGACTGCGTCTCGCCCGAATGCGCCGCACCGTGCTTGCCTTCGTCGTCGATAATGATCTTGAGTCGCGGTCCCAGCTGCCGCAGCCGGTCGACGAACCCCTTCTCGCTGAGGTCATAGGCCACCACGCAGACCTTGGCGCTCGCATCGCCGATCGCCTCATCCAGCGTCTCGTAGATAGCATGCCGATCCTCGAACCCCATCCAACTTAACGCCTGTTCCGTCTTCGGGTGGGTCGGAGTAAACGTCAGCCCGTCATCGGCATCTTCTGGTAAGAGAGTCGAGATCGGCCCAAACCGCTCCCAGCGGTCGACGAAGGCCTGTGACGATACGAAGCCCCGCGTGAACGCCACGTTGAGCGCGCCCGGATAGGTCTCGCGCCGGAGCTCGATATCCGCAGTCTGCGGCTCGCCATAGCTCAACTGCCCGTCCTCGTCCATGAACACCGGCGTCACCATGTAGGTGTAGTCGCCGGGGATCTCGGCATTGAACGGGAAATGCACCCAGCGAAACTTCTGGATCGGCGACAGCCGCGATGACAGTTTGTTGGGATTGACCGCACCGTCCGGTCCCGGAAAGGCGATCCGGTTAGGCACTGCAAAGAACCGCGTCCCGTCCGGCACGCGGTACTCGATGGCGAAGCCGACAAAGTCTCGCGGGGGCTGTCCGTTGCGCCAGTTCATCGCCAGTAGCGCCATGCCGTCGCCGCGATGTACCTTCAGCGCGAACGGCGCCGCCGCATTCTTGCCCGCAACCTGAAACTCTCCGGCCATTCCGCTGCCCCCCAAAGCATAAGCGGTCGCCCGCCCCGCGGCTGGCGCACCCTCAGAACGAAGATCTTTTGATCGTAAGTAAGTAAGGGTAGAGAGCTGAATGCTATCACGACCGAGCGCGGAAGAAAAGTATCGCTACGAAGGCTTCGCGGCCTGGCTATCGACATAGCCGTAGGAAGTAATAGTCGATATAATACTGACAGATAGCAGGGTCATCGTATGCGTGCTGTGACGCCATCGCCATGCACCTGAGCGACGGCGCTGCGAAGATTTTCTCTGCAACATACCGCGACGGCCTTCAGAACAAGGCTGCAATCGTCTCGCGCTGCTGCCAGATCATCGTGATCCCGCTGAGCGCCATGAAGCCCACGATAATGGCTCGAAACCGCAGCTCCGGCATATCCTTCAGCAGCCGTTTCGCCAGCCAGTTGGACGTCAGCGCGCCAACTCCCGCAGCGAGCCCGAACAGCCAGAGCTGTCCGCCCATGGCGCCCAGCGTGGTATAGGTCCCGATCTTTACGAGATGCGCCGGCAGCGAGACCGCCGTTTTGGTGCCGACCATGCGCTCCTTCGTGACACCTGCATTCAGATAGAGCGAGTTCATCACGGGTCCCACGGCTCCGATCAGCCCGTCGAGAAATCCTGTGACGAGTTCGGCGGGAAAGAACCACCATTTCGCAACCTCAAACGTCTTCTCCTTTCGGCCGAAGCGATATTGAACGACTGTCGAAACGAGGAAGAGGCCGACGACGATCTGGAGCCATTCCGCGGGCGCGCGCGAGAACAGAGCCGCCCCGAGGAACCCGCCGAGGACAGCACCCGGGAGACCCCACTTGGCCACCGACCAGTCGATATTTTCCCAGAATACGAACGCCCGGCCGGCGCCTGCGACGATCGTAGCAAGCGTTGTGACAGGGGCCACCGCCTGCGCTCCGGCAATGAACCCGACGAGCGGCACAAGCAGCATCGCTCCGCCTCCACCGCCGAGCGTCGACACGATCCAGGCAACGAAGCCCGATCCGGCAAGAAGAAGGTAGTCAACCACCCAGCTCTCCGCTCGCCTCTCCGCCATGCCCTGACGCGACTTTTCAATATTCTGGGGCCAGTCTACAATCAACTGCTGCAAGGCGCAGAAGAACGAGGCGATGGCGCATACGCCCCGACTAGGTGCGGCCATGGACGAGATCGGACAGCGAAGCGAAGGCGGCTGGGCAAGGGCGCTCGCCGGGCTGATTGCCTTGGTTGGGTGGGCGGGAATCGCTATCCACTTCAACGCCCTCGCCAGCGGGCCGGCGTCATGGCCGCTAGCACTCTGGACGATGCTCGGCTACTTCACGATCACGACAAATCTCTTGGTCGCGGCCGTGTTTACTGGCGTCGCCCTAGGGGCGCCATCCTTCAAGTCGCCTTGGCTCCTCGGTGGGACGCTTCTTAGCATCCTCCTCGTCGGGATCGTCTATGCGCTTCTGCTGCGCGGGTTGCGGGAGCTGACCGCCGGCTCGGCGCTCGCCAGCTTCCTGCTCCATCAGATCACGCCGCTCTTGACCACCATCTTCTGGCTCACCTTTGTCCGCAAAGGGGCTCTCAAGTGGCGCGACCCCTTGCTCTGGGCGCTCTACCCGCTCGGCTATTTCCTTTACGCCTTGGCGCGGGGCTCGATCGAGGGGCATTACCCTTATCCCTTCATCGACGTCACCGAAGTCGGCCTGCCGCGCACGCTGACCGACGCCAGCCTGATCGCGACGGGTTTCGTCATCGCCGGAGAGGCTCTTGTTTGGCTCGACCGCCGACTGGCGACGAGGAAGACGGTCTGAATGTCGGCGACAACACGTTGGGAGCTGTCTGGCTTGGGACCAGCCTGAACAGAGCGCCTATCGACAGCGCCGAGGTGCGTGTGGCGTAGAAACGCGAAGATTTGGCGCCCAGCGTGGATGAGACTGAGAACTGCGTCTTCGCTGGCGCACTCCGACATCGCCACCGGGCGTGGCTATCCGAGAATGTCCAGCGCTCGCCAACTCCACGACGATTGCACACATGATTTTCGCCGCGGCCGGCCGCTTGGAGCAGCCGGTCTCGGTCAACCGCCCTCGTCCGCGATCCATTCGAGCGAGGCGCCATGCGGGTCGGTCCAGGCTACAGGGGAGCCGTTCACAGATAGGAGAAAACGGCCGGGAGGCCAGCTTGTTCCGGCGGCGATGGACGGGAACACGCGTGGGAACTCGTTCGATACCCAATAAGGAGAAAGATGCATCGCCTGCTCGGCGAAAGCTTCTCTGTCACCAGGGTCGGAGACATAGTCGAGGACGGCTGTGTGGAAGATGACGAGCGTAGCGTCCTTTGGCGCCTCGCTGCAGAGCTGCACGAGGTCGCTCCCGCGCAGGTCGCCCTTCACCACCCGAGGCCTGACTGTGGCAGCGATCTTTAGCGCCGCCCGCAGATTGGCGAGGCGCGCTGTCTGTTCCGGCCAGACCAGTGTCTCAAGCCATGCGACTTGCGTATCGTCCGAAGCATCGATCGGGTTCAGGTCCAATCCCGCTCGCCAAACGACTTGCGGCAAGGCCGCCGGCAATGGCGCCGTCTCGTTGGCCAAGCATCGGAAGACAGGTGGCTCCAAGGCCATCGCGGGTGCGCGGATCGCCTTGCGTCCGTAGTCATAGCCATAGAGGTCGGGCATGAGGCAGAGCCCTGCGGAAGTCCCGACCTCGACGAGGGCCAGCGGCTGCGGCAAACGCGCCAGGACGGGGAGCAGCGTGGCGCACCTTCCCGGCTCATTGGTCTGGGTCGAGCGCTCCAGCATGAGAGAACGGACAGCGTGGAGATTCGCTAGGAGCGCCTGGCGAAATTCGGTCCACCCTGTCGGCGTGCCGAACAGGTGACGCACCGCGGCAAGCAGAAGGTTCGGTTGCCGCTTTAGGTCCGGGAGGGTCGACAGGAAATCGAGCGTCTCCCGGTCCTCGGCGACCGCACGAGCCAACGCCTCGTAGAGCGGCGAGCGGCCGCGAGCTTCCGTATCGGCGAAGCGAACATATCGAGCTGAGATCTCGGCCAAGCCCTCTTCGTCCATGTCCGTTGATCCTCGGTCCGACCTCTCATCACAGTACACGATCCTCTGATCCGATTGGAGCCAGGCACGGCATCTCTACACAAGCGCGTTATGAGGCTTTACGGATCGAGCGACTGGCGCACAGGGCCGAGGATCGTCGCCGAAGACTTGGCCTCTGGCCGGCTCCGACGCATCCTGCCCGAATGGCAAGGGTCGTCGGTCAGCATTTATGCCGTCACCGAAACTCGCTTTATTCCAGCCAAGACCCAGCGCTTCATAGAATTCCTGTCCTCCAGGCTGACGGAAGCTTGAACATGCTGGAGGCTCTCATGGACGCCCGCGGAATAGGCAGTTTTCGGATGGCTGTGGTTTGATGGTGGCGCGCAAAAATTATCACTTAATATCAATATGTTATGAGACGAAGGCCTTTGATGGGCCTCTGGAAGTCGAGAGCTCCGCATCGGCTTTTTGCGGTCCAGCCAGCACTCTGCCGTCATAGAGGCCGTGCTTGCCCCAGGAGCGGCCAAGCCAGCGCGCATGCGGAATGACGGCAATGGGATTCAGCGGGGAAATCAGCGAGCGACGCACGAACTACTGGAGTGCGCCCAGTCTTCGGCGTATAAATGGCCCCAGATTTCGGGGAGGAAAAGCCATGAATGCAGTGCCTCAATGGCGGCTCGCGGGCGACTGGTTCGACATCTGCAGCTGCGACATCCCTTGCCCTTGCGAGTTCGCCCAGCGGCCGACCGGCAATCACTGCCAGGGCGTACTCGCCTGGCATGTGCGCGAGGGTCAGTATGGCGACGTGAAGCTCGACAGCCTGACGCTGGTGGCGCTCGGCGAGTTCGAAGGCAATCTATGGGCCGGCGAGGCAAAGGCCGTGATGGGCATGTACCTCGACGAGAAGGCGAACGAGTCGCAGCGCGAAGCCCTGCAGGCGATCTTCGGGGGCCACGCCGGCGGCTGGCCGGCGGGCTTTGCCGCCAATATCGGCGAGATGCGTGGCATGGAGTTCGTGCCAATCACTTTCGAGGTGGCGGGCGACCTGGCCACATGGCGAGTCGAGATACCTGGCCTCGTCGTCGGCCGCGCGGAAGCGCTTTCCGGTCCCACAACACCGCCCGGCAAGCGGGTGCAGACAATCAATCCGCCGGGCTCGGAGGTCGGCCCGGGCCAGGTTGCCACCTGGGGGCGTTCTGTCGAGGTGAGCACCAAGGGCTTCGGATTAGATTGGACGGGCACTGCCCGTTCGAGCAAGCACATTCCATTCGACTGGACCGGCCCGAACTAGGGCGTGCCGATGCCTGCCGCGTTCCCCAGGAAAACGTGGCGGCTCCGGAATTTGCGTGGCGTGCCGCTCGGCCTTCTCGCATCGCTCGTCGTGCTGACAGCAGCGGCGTGGGCTCTCACCCTCTATCAGACCGTCAGCATGGATATGCCCATGGGCATTGCCGTGCGCGGCGGGTTGGAGGGTATGGAAGGCATGGCTGGCATGGCGATGGCCGGAATTGCGGCCGACGGCTGGTCACCCGCCGGCGTCGCCACCTTTCTCACTGCATGGACTGTGATGATGGCGGCTATGATGCTGCCTGCTGCTGCGCCCATGATCTTTATGTTCGCGGCGGCGCAGACGAGGCGCGAACAACACGTGGCCGTCCCGACATGGATCTTCGTCGCGGGCTATCTGCTCATCTGGGCGGCGGCGGGCCTTGTCGTATATGTCCTGGTCCAGCTCGGTAGCGACTTTGCAACGAACCTCGATCCGCCTCGGCGTTCGAAATGGGCGCCGCTCGCGCTCGGTGCCACGCTTGGCGTCGCCGGGCTCTACCAATTCACGACCTTCAAGCACATTTGCCTCAGGCATTGCCGTTCGCCACTTGCTTTCGTTGCGCAGCACTGGCGCGACGGGCGTGTTGGCGCGCTCAAGATGGGGCTGCGCCACGGGTTGTATTGCTTCGGCTGCTGCTGGGCACTGTTCGCCGTGCTGGTCGCAGCGGGCGTCATGAGCGTAGCCTGGATGCTGCTTTTGACGCTGGTCGTATTCGTCGAGAAGCTGATGCAGCGTGGCCAACGCTTCGAAGGTGCTTTGGGCATTGCGCTAATAGCCCTCGGGATCGTTGTATCGTTCGGGGCGATCGAGATGCCTTGGATGAGCGGCTAGCGGCTTTCGCTTCCATTCCGCGCCCAAGATGCTCCAGAGAACCAAACCGCGGTACATCGCCGGAGCGATGTCCCGCGGTTTCCTTCCCTGGAGGCTTTCCGACGCCGGCCCCATGCCGGAGGAGAGGCTTTCGCTTGGGCCGGCATCCGAAACCCAAGCCACCACTCGGACATCGCGTTTGGGGCCGGGAGCAGTAGATCCGCCGCAGTAAATGGGGCCTGGCACAAGTGACTGACTCGTACGATCAGCCGGGCGACAGTTCCTTCGTCTGATGTCTCAGCACGAGGCCGACCGCTCCCAGCAATGCATCGTTCTCGGTATGCTTGCCAATAGTTATCCGCGTGCGCAGGGCCGGAGCGATATCGCGGGACTTGATGAGCGTGTGGCGTTCATAGGACGCGATCAGCGGTGTCAACAGAATGTCGCCTGCCAAAGCCATGTGGCCGCCGATGATGATAAGCGGCGGATTGAGCACCGAGCCGATCAAGCCGAGACCCCGGCCGGCGATCTCGGCGGTATCCTCGATCATCCGCAACGCCCTAACGTCGCCCTCCTCGGCCATCGTTATGACATCGTCCATGGTGACTTGCCGCCGCACGATACGTGAAATCTGTTCTAGTGGCCGGGCAAAACTCGCATAGAGCTCCAGGCATCCGCGATTGCCGCACCGGCAAAGATCGCCGCTGGGATCGATGCTGATGTGCCCGAATTCGCCGGCGCCGCCGGCGATGCCCGTCACCAGCCGGCCATGCTGGACAATGGCCCCGCCGACACCCAGATCGATCTTGAACAGCACGAAATCGTCCTGGCCGATGGCCGCACCCCACATCAGCTCCGCAATGGCCGAGCAGTTGCTCTCGTTGTCGGCGAAGATCGGCCGCTCCAGGACGGGTCCGAACACATCTCGTATGTTGACGCCGGCCCATGTTGGAACGATGCTCGCGCGCAGCACCACTCCGTCACGGCTGACAGGGCCGGAGACGGAAACTCCAACCCCCAGGAGCCCCGCCACCGGCAGACCGTTCTCCTCGTAAGATTGGGCAATTGCCGATTTGGCCACCTGGGCCGCCTGTTGCGGCTGGTAGTCCAGAGGCATGGGGATAGTTTGTTCGGCAATGACGGAATGCGAGACGTCGGCGACGATGAACCGCATCTCCTGAAGACCCAGGTGAATTCCGACGCAGGTGCCTGCTGTCGGATTGAGCGTCAAGGCCGCAGCTGGCCTGCCGATACCTCTGATCCCATCGCGGCTGGTCGGAGCTTCGATCACCATCCCTGACTTTCTCAAGCCATTGAGCGCAGTTGAGACAGTCGAGCGCGCCAGACCGGTGACGCGTGTGATCTGCGACGCGGAAAGTACGCCGCGCTCACTCAAGCACCGCACGATCATGCTCTCCGGCGACGCGGACGGTCTGCCGATCAGCCAGGTTCTAAGCGAAGGTTTTGTCATGGATCAACATAAACATCGTTGACTGATAGCTCCAATATGTCATCTTGGAAATAACTGAGATTAACGCATCTCGCCGGCGGCGGCTTCAAACCGCGGCCATAAGCGGTCGATACGAACCGTGCAACACCATATGGGAGTGAAACAATGAAATCCGTCATGACCGCCCTCGCGGCCGCTACCGCATGCACCTTTTTCGCGGGGGCAGCCTTAGCCGAGCCCAAGACGAACCTGCTCCACCAATGGGCGACTGGATCGGACGCCCAGGCGATCGCCAAGCTCGGCGAGATGTTCACCGCCAAAGGCGGCAAATGGGAACAGACGTCGATCGCCGGTCACACGGCCAATACGCTGGCCAAGCTGCGTGCCGACGTTATCGCCGGCAATGCGCCGCCTGCCGTGCAGCTCAAAGGCCCGGAAATCGCCGAGTGGAACGAGACCGGCATGACCGCCGATCTCGACGAGTTGGCGGCCTCGGAAGGATGGGAGAAAGTGGTGGCTCCGGAATTGCTTCCGGTGATGAAGCCGACCGGCAAATGGGTCGCAGCTCCCATGAACATCCACCGCATCAATTGGCTCTGGGCCTCGCCGAAGGTCATGCAGGCCGCTGGCGTGGCGGAAATGCCAAAGACCTGGGCCGAGTTCAATGCAGCCTGCGACAAGATCGTCGCGTCAGGCAAGATCTGCATCTCGCATTCGACCGCCGACTGGACGGATTCGACGGTGTTCGAGGTCGTCCTCTACGGCCAGGACATCGATCTCTATCGCAAGGCCTTCGTCGAAGGCGATATCGAATCCATGCGTAGCCCGGGGATGGTCAAGGCTTTCGAGCAGATGCGCCTGATGACGACCAAGTACATGGATCCGGGCATGGTTGGCCGCGACTGGGATTCGATGTCGGCGCTCGTCGGCAAGGGCGACGCGGCGTTCCACATCATGGGCGACTGGACGATCGGCCTGCTGACCGCCGCCGGCTTCAAGGAAGGCACAGACTATGTCTGCGCCCAGGCGCCGACCGATTGGGGCAAACCCGGCTTCATCCTCAACTCGGACTCGGTCGTGTTCTTCAAGCAGAAGGACCAGGATTACATCGACGGCCAGAAGCTGCTTGCCAGCCTGATCCTGTCGCCCGACTTCCAGACGGTCTTCAACCAGGCCAAGGGCTCGATCCCCGCACGCCTGGATATCGATCTGTCGAAGGGCTTCAATCCGTGCCAGCAGCTCTCGCAGAAGGATTTGCAGGCTTCGATCAAGGACGGCACGCTGGTCCGCTCGATGGCGCACAACATGACCATCCCGCAGAAGATGCGCGGCGCGATCATGGACTCCATTACCGAGTTCGTGGCGACGCCCGACATGTCACCGCAGGACGGCGCCAACGCGATGGCCGACGCGGCAGAAGCACAGAAGTAGACAGGAATGGCCGGGCGCAATGGCTATCCGCACCCGGCCATCCTCCATCCCAGTCCCGCGCTCTAGATGTCAAATCACGACTTGATCCTATCGGTCCCGGTGCCCGCCCGCCCCTGGCGGGAACGGCTGGGCTCGGCGATCCCCTTGCTGGTGCTCGGCCCCTCCCTTGTGGCGAGCTTCGTCTACGTCTTCGTGTTCACCGGCTGGACGCTCTACATCTCGCTCTCGAACTCCTCGCTGCTCCCGACCTACGGCTTCGTCGGCCTGGACAACTACGCGTCACTCTGGGCGAACCGGCGCTGGAACATCGCCTACAACAACCTCTTTTTCTTCAGCGGTTTCTACATCGTCGGCTCGATGGCCGTGGGACTGCTGCTGGCGATCCTGATCGACCAGCGCGTGCGCGGCGAAGCGGTCTGGCGGACAATCTTCCTCTATCCGCTGGCCGTCTCCTTCATCGTCACCGGCACGGTCTGGAGTTGGCTCTACAACCCGACCGACGGTATCCAGGCGATGGTGCGCGGATTGGGCTGGACGAATTTCAGTTTCGCCCTCGCCAGCGACCGGCACTATGCGATCTACGCGGTGATCATCACTGGTGTCTGGCAGTCTTCGGGCTTTGCCATGGCGCTCTTCCTGGCTGGTCTCCGCTCAGTGGATTCGGACCTCGTCAAGGCCGCGCAGATCGACGGCGCATCGACCTTCCGCATCTATCGCAAAGTGCTTCTGCCAACGATTGCACCGATATTCCTGGCGGTCGCCGTCATCCAGATCCAGTTCGCCATCAAGACCTTCGACCTCGTGGCGGCCCTCACGAAAGGGGGTCCAGGGATCTCGACCACGTTCCCCGCCATCTACGTCTATGACCTGATGTTCCAACGCGGCCAGATCGGCGAGGGTGCGGCGGCGGCCATCATGATGCTTGCCGCTCTTGCCGTGGTGCTGGTGCCCTATTCGTTCTGGGTGGTTTGGCGCCGGCGCAAGGAAGCCGGTCATGGTTGAAGCAGCGCTGGACCCGTCGCACGATCATCGCGCTACCACAGTCGCGACGCGCAGGCATTTCCTCACCCGCTTCGTCATCTATGGGCTGCTGGTTGTCTTCGCGGCGATCTACTTGGTTCCGTTGCTGGTCGTGGTGCTGAATTCATTCCGCGATCAGCAAGAGATCGCGCGCAACGGGCTGATCTCGCTGCCACGCAGCTTCCGCCTCGAAGCCTGGGGCCAGGCCTGGAGCACCTATTGTATCGGCGGCACCTGCGAGGGCATGCAGCGCAACTTCTACAACTCCCTGAAAATGACGATCCCGGCGACGATCATCTCGACGGTGGTCGGGGCGATGAACGGTTACATCTTGTCGAAATGGCGCTTCAAGGGTTCGGAAGCACTGTTCACCTGTATGTTGCTTGGTGTCTTCATTCCGGGTCAGATTTCGTTGATGCCCTGGGCGTTCATCCTCGGCAATTTGGGCCTCAGCAATTCGATTTACGGGCTCATCGTCATTCACGTCATCCAGGGCATTTCATTCACCACCCTGTTCTGCCGCAACTACTACGTCAGCATCCCCGACGATCTAATCAAAGCGGCGCGCATCGACGGCGCAGGCTTCTGGCGCATCTTCCGCAAGATCATTCTCCCGCTCTCCTCACCGATTCTGATCGTCACGGTGATCTGGCAGTTCACCGGCATCTGGAATGAATATCTGTTCGGTGTCGTCTTCACCTCCGGGCAGCAACAGCCGATCACGGCCGCGCTCGTCGCGCTGACGGCAAGCGGCACGAATGTTCGCGCCTACGATGTCATGAGCGCCGCCGTGCTGATCGGCGCGCTGCCGCCGCTGCTGATCTATCTCTTCGGCGGCAAGTATTTCGTCCGCGGCCTGACCCAAGGCGCGATCAAGTGAGGCGCGATCAAGTGAGCGGAGCCGATCTCATGTCGCCGATCGCCCCGTCACGGAAGAAGGGCATCGCATGTCGACATTGACCATCCGGTCCTTACGCAAGAACTACGGCGCGGTCGAGGTGCTGAAGGGCATCGATCTCGAGGCGCAGAACGGCGAGTTCATCGCGCTGGTCGGACCGTCCGGCTGCGGCAAGTCCACCCTGCTTGCGATGATCGCCGGGCTGGAAACCGTAACTTCCGGCGAGATCCGTATCGACGGCCGGCTGGTCAATTCGGTCGCGCCGAAGGACCGCGACATCGCTATGGTGTTCCAGTCCTACGCGCTTTACCCGACGATGACGGTGCGCGAGAACATCACCTTCGGCATGGAAAGCCGCCGCGTCCCGAAGCCGCAGCAGGACGAGGCCGTCAAGCGGGTTGCAGCTTTCCTGCAGATCGAACCGCTGCTTGGGCGCAAGCCCGGACAGCTTTCGGGCGGCCAGCGCCAGCGTGTCGCGATGGGCCGGGCGCTGGTGCGTGATCCGAAACTGTTCCTGTTCGACGAGCCGCTCTCCAATCTCGACGCCAAGCTGCGCGTCGACATGCGTACCGAAATCAAGAAGCTGCATCACCGCGTCGGCAAGACGACGGTCTACGTCACCCACGATCAGGTCGAGGCGATGACGCTCGCCTCGCGCATCGCCGTGATGCATCAGGGCTCGGTCCAGCAATTCGATGAGCCGGCCACGATCTACAACCGTCCGGCCAACATGTTCGTCGCTGGCTTCATGGGTTCGCCGGCAATGAACTTCCTGCCGGCCGAACTGAGCGAAGAAGGCGGTCGCCCCACTGTTGCCTTGCAGACCGCCGACGGCAGGACGGCCAGCCTGTCGATCGTCCAGACGCTTCCGTCCGATACGCCGCGACAGCTCGTGCTCGGCATCCGGCCGGAGCACATCTACCGGTTTGATCCCGATCTTCAACGTCGCAAGCCAAGCATCGCGCAAATCGACGCCGTGGTCGAACTGGTCGAACCGACAGGAGCGGAGACCATGGCCGTTCTGCGCCTGGGCGCCAAGGAGATCACCGGTCGTTTCGACCCCGACGGCACGCCACGGATGGGCGAGACGGTGACGCTCGGCATCGACATGGCGCGCGCGTGCTTGTTCGACCCGACGACCCAACGCCTGATCTGAAAAGAGTTCCGCCTTTGTCCTTTGCCACCTATCCGAGCCTGGCCGACCGTGTCGTGCTGATCACCGGCGGCGCATCGGGCATCGGCGCCGACACGGTCCGCGCCTTCGCCGCCAATGGCGCACGTGTCGCGTTTCTCGATCTGCAGCAGGAGGCCGGCGAGGAGCTCGCGCGGGAGCTCGCCGCCACGGCACCGCACGCGCCACTATTCATGCGCTGCGACGTGACCGATATTCCCGCCCTCCAGGCTGCGATCGGCACGGTGCGCGACCGCCTCGGACCTGTCGCGGTGCTGGTCAACAACGCCGCCGACGACAATCGCCACCCAGTCGCCGACGTGACGCCGGAGTACTGGGACCACGCCCAGGACGTGAACCTCAGGCACCACTTCTTCGCTGCCCAAGCCGTGCATCCGCACATGAAGGAGTTGGGCTTTGGTTCGATCGTCAATTTTTCCTCGATCGCCTGGCGTTTCGGCGCGGCGGAGATGGCGCCCTATGCGACGGCCAAGGCTGCAGTGGTCGGGTTGACATTCGCACTGGCGCGGGCGTTTGGCCCCGACAACATCCGCGTCAACGCCATCGAGCCAGGTGCCGTCATCACCGACCGGCAACGGCAGCTTTGGTTCAAGACGGAGGCGTCGGTCGACCAGGTCGTGCAGCGTCAGATGATCCGCCGGGTTCTGCTCGGCGCGGAGATCGCGCGCGCGGTGCTGTTCCTGGCCGCCGACGACAGCCGCATGATCACCAAGCAGTCGCTCACCGTGGATGCCGGCCTGCGATGACCGCAAAACCCGAATCAAAGGATCGCTCCATGCTCCAGGTCGGCCTAAACCCCTACGGTCTGACCTACTATCTCGGCCTCCAGGCCCGCGGCACGCCACGTGCCAATCCCGAGCCGGCAGGCCTGGAAGGGTTCATCGCGCTCGCGACCGAACTCGGCGCTCGGGTGCTGGAGATCTGGGTGCCATGGCTGACGGAGCTTTCCGACGACGCGGTGATCGCGCTGCGCGAACGGCTCGCCGGCCTTGGGATCATACCGATCGTCAGCGGCGGCCTTCTGGTGGGCGAACCGCTCGACGAGGCATTTCGGGCCGCACGCCTGCTGAGGGTCAAAACCATCCGAACGGCGCTGACGCCGGTTCTATGTGGCGACCGCAACGCTGCCGGCGAGAAATGGACGGAGTTCGCCGGCATCATTCGAGAGAGATTGAAGGTATGGGGTCCGCGCGCGATTGCCGAAGGCTATGTCCTTGCGATCGAAAACCACCAGGACTTCACCAGTCAGGAACTGGTCGATTTCTGCGCACTCGGCGGCGAAGGCGTCGGCATCACCTTCGACACCGGCAACACATTCCCGGTCGGCGAAGCGCCGCTCGATTTTACACGGCGGATCGCACCGCATGTCCGCCATGTCCATCTCAAGGACTACCGCGTGCAGTTCACGACCGAAGGCTACCGGCTGATCCGTTGTGCCATCGGCGATGGCGCCGTGCCGTTTGCCGAGCTGTTTGCAATGCTTGCCGAACACCACGATCGCATGACCGCCGTTCTCGAACCGGGTGCATTGGAGGCGCGGCATGTCCGCTTTCTGCGCGACGACTGGTGGCACGGCTATCCGCCGAAGACGGCGCGCGAATTTGCCGCCTGCCTGCGGGCCGCGCAGCGCAATCGGCTACCCGACGATGCCGACTACCGCACCCCTTGGGAGCGCGAAGACGACGGTTCCCTGGTTTCCTATGAGCTCGACATGATCCGGCGCAGCGCCGCCAACATGCGCAACCTGGTTTGATGAAAGTGGAGAAGACCTGATGACGACACGTGAACTCGATGGATTGACCGCCTTCGTAACCGGCTCCGGCCGTGGCCTCGGTCGCGTGATGGCCGAGCGCCTGGCGGAACTCGGCGCCAATGTCGCGGTCCATGACATGGACGAAACAGCACCGGCCAAATACGGCGAGTTCGCCAATCTCGGCGAGGTGGTCGAGCGCCTGAAGCGGCATGGAACGAAGGTCACGTCGGTGACCGGCAACATTGGCGACCAGAAGGCAGTGGCCGAGATGAAGCGCAAGATCGAGGCCGATCTCGGCGACGTGCATGTGCTGGTCAATTGCGCCGGCGGCGATATCGGCGCCAAGGGCGGCAAGCCGAACCCGAACAACGCCCTCGACATCGAACTCGAGGACATCCGCGTGCTCACCGAGAACAATCTGATCGGCACGATGCTGGTCTGCCAGGCCTTCGTGCCGCCGATGAAGCAGCGCGGCAGCGGCTCCGTCATCAACATCGCGTCGGCGGCGGCACACCTCGGCTGCTCGCCCGAGGTCGTCTACTCGACGTTGAAGGCCGCGGTCGTGCATTACACGCGCTGCCTCGCCAAGGAACTGATCGACGACGGCGTGCGCATCAATGCGGTCAGCCCCGGCGCCACCAAGACGGCACGGTTCCAGGCGACCCGCGTGGTCGATCCGGAGCGCATGGATTCGAGCAGGAAATCGCTGAACCGGTATGCGGAGCCGGAAGAGATCGCCGAGGCGGTGGCCTTTCTCGCCGGTCCGCGCGCGCGCTTCATAAACGGGCAGGTCATCCGCGTCGATGGCGGTTTCACGATCTTTCCAGGTTAAACGGCTGCCGTTCGCACCGGCTGCCCGCTTTCAGGAACCGATATAGCTGGTCTCAACGTCCCACATGCGGCGCATTGCGGTTGTTCATCAAGTGGCGATTCGAATGCGACCGCCTCGACGTTTGGTGATGATGCCTCGGATGCCAAGGAACGGCTTCGCGTTTCCGCAGACTAATTCTTCTCCTTAGTCTGCGACGTCCTGCTAAGTCCTGCTAAGTCCTTGAAATAATGGCGCGCCCGAAGAGATTCGAACTCCTGACCCCCAGATTCGTAGTTTATTTTTGTGGCACGCCGACCGTATCCAATTATTCGCCATGATTGTAAGTTTATCTTTTATTTCAGTTATTTGGAGAAACCTCGTATTTTGGCGTGGACACACCACTTGATCCCATGCGAGTCTAAAACCGGCTGAAAAACCGGCTGAATTTTCTAGCCGACATCCACTAGACTTGTAGGAACCGCGCTATGGCCGACATCCGTATCCTCATCAACGATAAGTCGACCAGCGACCTTAAGGCACCCAGTTCGGGACAATATCGCGCTCGCGACACCCAGCTAAAAGGGTTCCATGTCATCGTCGGCAGGCGAAGCAAGACATTCGCCGTTCAAGGAGACCTGCGGAAGGATGGCAAGCGCGTTGCGTCGATCTCAGTACGGATTGGTGACGCGGAGACGATGTCTACACGCGAGGCTCGTGCAACCGCAAAGACATACCTCGCGCAGATTTCCAAAGGTGAGCATCCCAACCCCAAAACTGCCGACATGCCAGCGCATGCAAACGATACCTCACAGGTCAACGGGGATGAAGCAGCGCAACCTGATGTTGCCCCGAAAGGTGTCACCCCAAGCTCGGCATCAAGCCCTACGACTTCCGCAAGAAGGGCGGCGCGTGAGCGCCGCCGCATTTCCGTAAAGCTGTATCGCCATTTCCACTGAGAACCGGCTTTCAGTCAGGTTTGCGCGTCAACGCGATACCGGCAGTGCGTTCGTAGCGCTCCAGTTTCAGAGATTAGAAATCCAGACGGTTACTTGCAACTTTGCTAATTTAATGATCTTCTAAAAATTGGGAAGTTCCATTCTCCATGAGGCTCTCATGAGAACGGCGCCGTTGTTGATTCTGACTGTCACGCTGACTTTAGGTTTTCTAGACACGGCAGGCGCCTGCGTAGCCTGCAGGTGTGTAACACGTGATAGTTCCGGCATGCCGACCGGAATTTCTAATCCCCAATATCTAAAAGATCGGGGCGTATGCCGATCTTACTGCAGCGAACTTGGCTGGACCTGTACGATTTCATTCCCGCTGGGAATAGATTGTCACCCAACCTATAAGCCGGGCGACGCTCGGACAACGCCCGCGGCCGATAGATTGTGCAAACCAATTGTCAGACGTCTCCCGCGAGAGGGGATGTGTTGCCTTCGTCCAGGTTATCCGCGTGGATGCGCCCTCTGTTAACCGGACCCACCTATTTGACGTCATGAGTTTACTCTCCCTTAGACCCGCTTCAGGACGATCCTTCAGTCGGAAGAACGGCGACGGATGCCGGCGCCCATCGCGCGACGACAGGAAGCCCCGGCGCTAAGCGTCCGGTCACGTCATCTCCACGCATGATGCTGGCGAGCAGAGACTGCACGTCGGAAAGTTCGAGCGCCACGCGCCAGCCGGCACCAAGATAGGTGACATCGCGGACTATCGCGTGAACGCCGAAAGCGCCGTCTGATGCTGCTTCACTCGCAGCACGGATGGAGACATTCTCGGGCCTCACCACGATGTCGAAAGGCTCCTTCGCGCGAGACGGCAGCGACTGTCGCGCGCCGGCGATCTCGTATCCCTTGCCCCCATCCGTCTCAGCGACGCGCAGGATGGAGCACTCTCCGATGAAACGTGCGACGAAGTGATTGGATGGTGCGGCGTAGATGGTTTCCGGGTCGGCAACCTGAAGAAGCCGGCCCCCGGATATGACGCCGATCCGGTTCGCCATAGCCATGGCTTCCGACTGGTCATGCGTGACATAAATGACAGGCAGGCCCGCGCGCTGCGCCGACCATCCTGCTGTTCCACGGCTTTCCGTCGTCATCGCGCATGTACGATACGCTGCTGCCGCTGCTTGCCGACCGCTATCACCTCGTTGCGCCCGACTATCCTGGTTTTGGCCATAGCGATGCGCCCTCGCAGGACAGTTTCGCTTACACCTTCGACCATCTGGCCGAGGTAATCGAGGGATTCGTCGAGGCGCTTGGCCTTGAGCGTTACGTCCTCCTCCAGCAGGATTATGGCGGCCCGATCGGGATGCGGCTGGCTATGCGCCATCCCGAACGCGTGCTAGCGATCATCATCCAGAATGCCGTGTCGTATGAAGAAGGCCTCGGACCATTATGGGAGGCGCGCAAGGCCTTCTGGCTGGACCGGGCTGCGCACGAGGAAAAAGTGATATCCACTTTCACCTCGATCAAGGGCGCGCGGCAACGCCATGTCGGCTGCAGCCCCAGGCCTGAACGATACAATCCGGACATCTGGACCGGCGAGGCCGCGATGCTCTCGTGTCCGGGACAGGGCCGCATCCAGTGGGACCTGTTCTACGACTATCCAAGCAATGTCGCCGCCTATCCGGTCTGGCAGGCCCGGCTGCGTGTGCACCGGCCGCCGATGCTGGTGGCGTGTGGACGCTACGATCCGTCCTTCACCGTCGCTGGCGCGCATGCCTAATCGCAGCCGACAACATTACGCAAAAGGAAAACGCCAAGGTCGAGGCAAGCTAGGTGGCTCGCCGCTAGCACTCCGTCCGTGGATTAGTCGTGGGAACGCATTTTTCCTCAAAGTCCAATCGGAATTCTCCGGGAGGCATGGAAATCGAGGTTTTGGAGAAATCAACTGAAAGGTTGATTGGCCCTGGGCCACCGGTCTTTGCCATCAACCCCCTGGTCTTGCCGCCGGCACAGGGCATGAGTGCCTCGAACCTGTCGTCGCCCATTTCCATGCAGTTCGGCAAACCCAGCGTCAGGCCAGGAGCCACATTTGCAATCTTCGGCAGAGCGACATTGATCGCAGATCGGAGAGCCGAGCCCAGCGAAAGACGAACTGAGCTTCCGTCCGACAACTTCACATTAAGTGCGGCCTTAAGGCCACCTAGCTTGACGCTAACGTCTCCGGTTGCTTTCACTCTTGGCAGATTTATGGACGCGCTTGGAGTTCCTGCCCAAGACGCAGCCAATGGCTTTCCGCTGCTATCCTCGACCGAAAAGCTCTCGATCGAAAGGGCCGCACGGGGATTTGCGGGCGAGCCGGGAATTGAGAAGGTAAACGAGCCGAAGACAACGTTGAACGTCAGCGTGTCTCCTCCAGGGACTTTGAACTTGCCGTCCACGATCAGAGGAAAAAGGCCCCCAATCAGACCATAACGCGGGTCGCTGGGAGATGATATGGATGGGGGAGCTATTAATGTCTCGAATATTCTGATCCCGGCGATAGCGTAAGGATCGTCAAAAAATATGCTGTTAAGTCCCCTTATTCCGCTATACGCCTCCTTTGGATCTGCGGTCGTGTTGAAGAATCTCGGATGAGTAGCGGATGCTTTGGCGACTAATATACTGCCTCGTGTCTCGTCGACGATCCCACTGGCCGGATTTCCACCCGTTATGTAATTAGTAAATCCAATGTCTCCTGAAACAGGCCATATTTTATTCTTGTCGTAAGGGGGTTTCAACTTTACCCACTTGGACCCATCATATTCTCCGAATGATATGTTGATGCTGAGGTTCCCTCGTGTCAGGACGTTCGGCAATTTGACAGAGAAATCTTTGGGCACGCTCACGAGCTGCGGAATTGTGACCGGAACGGGGAATTCGACGAAGAACCAGTTGTCAACATTCAAGTAGCAGATGGCGAAAAAGAATATAGGTTGCCCTACGGGTCCCACCAAATTTATGTCTGACGTCACGCAACCAGCGCCGACTTTGATCGTTTTGAAAGTGCAATGTGCTGCTTCAATATTAACACCGGTGGCCATCGAGATTGTCGTGTTCGTTGTGCCTCGCCTCAGATCAAATCTGGTATGCCGTGGAATAGAGAAATCAGGTAAGCTTGCTGTCACATGCGGTGTGGAACATAATGTCCCATTATTATGGTATAATGCCTCGTAGCGCGTTCCGGCCAACTCATCCAGCAATCCAAGAAGACCACCTGCGCGCACAAGAACGATCAGGTCATCCTTTGGATACTTGAATTGCTGACTGAAAGCCGGCTCTCCTGACAAAAGAAAAGTCAGAATTGTAGCTAACGAGAGAAGGATGACCAAGGGAGTTCTCAGATTCCTTGCAAGGGGTCCCATGCTTTGCTCCAAACCCTGTAGCCCGCACCGTGGAGCGGGACCTCGATCAAGCAATTCTTGGTCGGACTGATATACAATAGTTCTTATTTATGCTCAATTAGCAATTCCTAATTTTGTCGCTGGAGGGTTCGATCATGCAGAGGTTGATGGCCATTCTTGGAGCGATCTTGTATCTTGGCCTGACCAGTCCGACGTTGGCTGATACGCTAGTTGAGCGCATGGCATTTTGGCGCAAGGAAGCGTTCGTCTGCAAAGACGTATCGGGCAAGGCCTTCCCATCCAAAGAACAGTCATTGATGGGATACCCGCCAACGACTTGTGACGATGGGGATATGACTCTCTTCAACGGCTTGTTGTGTTCGGTTGGAGAGCAGGCTGGCTGCGACGCGGTTCTCAATTCGCAGGACGGCGACGGGCGATGGTGGCGTTCACCCCGGCGGATTGGAATGGAATACGTCTCGGGGCGGGTAGATGTCTCATTTTCGGCGGATCAAAGTCGTGGCGCCCTGCTCTACGCGCTGGCCAAAACCGATCCAAGCCGACTGGCGGCATATGCAAACTGGATCATGCAACATAGACCATGCCTGGTCGATTTCGGAGGCTGCAGAATATACGGGTGGCCGAGACTATGCACGGATGACGCGAGCGATCTCAGATGCACCTTCAGACCGTGGACGTGCGTCACCTTTCAACTCGCCGGAAAAAGGCTTTCTGTCGCAAACGCGGACGTGTGCGGCGCCGCGCTCAAACTGCTGAAGCTCGACGTCCCTGACTTTTTCTTCACGACGTCGCAGCTGGAGGGGAAAGTCGCAGCCTATGCCAGCGGATCCGCCGTAGTGAATGACCTGGGATATCCGCTCCACCTTGCGGCCGTCGACCTGTTCATACTTGAGCGGCTGGGCTACAGCGCCGACGTGGTAAGAGCGGGAGGCGCTATCTTAGCGGCGCGAGAGCCTCTGAACCCATTCTTTCAGTACCTTGCCGGTGCGGATACCACAAAAACTACCAAGTTGGTGATGGACGAATGTCCATCGAGCGCCAAGCCCTCCCGAACTAAATTTCAGTGGTCATGGGAACGAGAAATGTCAACCAAACCCTGGGAAGACAGCATGTATTGGGACTGCATATTCATGGGCCGGCTGTTGGGCGCTCCTTAAACATTGGTGCCAAGGGCAGGCAGAACTTCACCTCATGAATCATCCGTCCGGCTCAGGTGGCTTCTCCACCAGGGTCGGCATCGACGGCTCGATAAACTCCAGCCGGACCCCGCCGGCACGCTTACGCATGGAACGCCCCAACAACGCGAATTTGAATCAATATCGCATCGTCGTTTCGGTTCAGTTAGCAGTTACTAAAAAGCGAATGGAACGATCGTCGACTGTGTTCGCCTTTGTCCCTAGCATGGGCTCATGAATCCCTCAGAGGTAAACGACTATAGGCCTGGCGATATAGCAAAAAGCTATGACCGTTCCCGGTCGTCGGTTGCCGTTGAAATGGGGGATCGATAGCGTGCGCTTCCAATCCTAAACAACGCGGCCGGGCACCGGACGAATGCATCCAGTCATTGCCTTACCTGCGCTAGCAGGCATGTCCTATCCGAGGCTGGAGGGCTTGGGCCTGTTGCGCGTCGTGGCAGGTCCTGAGGAAATTCCGACCTTGCCAGAACCCGACCGCGCCGAGGTGCGTGTTCTAATGACAAGCGCGACGCGCGGATGCAGTCTCGAGATCGCCGAAGCCTTGCCCAATCTTGCTTTCGTTGTATCGCAGGGGGCGGCACATCGACATGGCGGCCTTGTCGAAGCAAAACGTGCGGGTGCGGCGTGTCCAGGACGAAGCCGACCCGCGACCACCCCCCGAAGGCAACATCGTCGCCGGCGCCATCGCCGACATCTTCGACGCCCTGATCGTGAGCATGAGCGACACGCGCCTCGAGCCCGACCTCGACGACCTGCTGTGGTCGACCGTCAATCTCGTTCACCGCGCCACCGGCCGGATCGAGCGCGAGTTGGACGATAACGAGCAGGCGCAGCGCCGTGGCCAGCGTGAACAGGACGGCAGCGAGGTGAAGTCGGTCGACCTGGAACGCCTGCCCGCGCTCTCGTCTTCGGCCCCGACCTCCTGCTCATGGACGAACCGCTTGGCGCCCTCGATCGAAGGCTCCGCGACCAGATGCAGCAAGAATTGAAACGCATTCAGGGCGAGCTCGGCATCACGGTCATGCGAACGCGACCTCTCTAGGGAATCACGACGGCATGCTTCTCTTCCTCCCGGCCGCGTATACGCCAAGCTGCGATATCACTCGAAGGAATGTCCGTTCTTCCAAAACCGGCTGAATTCCCAACATTCAGCCGGTGCCGCAGTCAGCCGATCGCGAACAATGATAACGATTTCAATGATTTGTAATGGCGCGCCCGAAGAGATTCGAACTCCTGACCCCCAGATTCGTAGTCTGGTGCTCTATCCAGCTGAGCTACGGGCGCGCAACAGGCCATGCTTTCCATGACCCCGCGATCCGATCGTGAACGACCGGTCGCGACGAGACGTGTTCCCTAGCGACTGAATTTCCGAAAAGCAAGTCGATCCGGCAAAAGTTTTGTCTCAAGTGCCTTGGCCGACGAAAACGGCTCGGATCCCGGCGCTTCGAAACGGCTCCGAGCCGAGGTCGGTTTCCTCCAGGGAAGAAGCATCGATCTGGAAACGGAAAAGCACCGGGCAAAACAGCGCACGAACCATCACGCCGGGCGGCGCAGGCCGTTGCGGGCCTGGTCGAGCCGCACCGGCTGGTCGGGGATGGTGACCGCGAATGTGGTGCGCCCGCCAATGCTCTCGACCAGTTCCACCGCGCCGCCATGCGCGCGGATCAGTTCGTGCGCGATCGCCAGGCCAAGGCCGGTGCCGCCGCTGCGGGCCGAGCCGCGAAACGCCGCGAACAGGTTTTCCCGCGCCTTGGGTGGTAGGCCGGGGCCGGTGTCGCTGACTGCGATGCGGCTGACGCTGCCCAGGCGCACGGCCGACACCGCCAGCCGGCGCACCAGGGCGCTTTCACTGTCTGCCGCCATCGCCTGCACGGAATTCCGGCACAGATTGGTGAGCACGCGGAACAGCTGGTCCGAATCGGCGTCCACCTCGAAGCTCGGCTCGACGGAATTGACGAACTCGATGCCCTGCTCGATGTCGAGCAGCCCCTGCACGTCCTCGACCAGCTGGCGCAGCCGGAGCCGGCGGCGCGAGGGCGGCGGCTCCTGCGTGCGGCCGTAGGCCAGCACGCCTTCGGAATAGGACACTGCACGGTCGAGCGCACGCAGCAGTTTCGGCGCGAAGGCCTGCACGGTCGGATCCTTGACCTGGCGCAGACGGTCCGACATCAGCTGCGCCGAGGCCAGGATATTGCGCATGTCATGGTTGATCTTGGAGACCGCAAGCCCGAGATCGGCAAGGTGCTTCTGTTCGGTGAGCATTTTTTGCAGCCGCTCCTGCATCTGCGACAGCTCGCGCTCGGCAACGCCGATCTCGTCGGCGCGGGCGGCCGGATGGATGATGCGCCCGGGATCGTCGGGCGCTTCGGAGAAGGACAGCATCGAGCGCGTCATCGTTCGGATCGGCCCGATCATGATCAGGTCGATCGCGGCATAGACCAGCATTGCGGTGAACAGCGAGATCAGCAGCGAGACGAAGGCGACGTTGCGCGAATAGCGCAGCATCGCGTTGCGCAGGCTGTTGTCCGGCATGATCAGCTCGAACTCCTTGTCTGACTCGCCGACCGGGCCGAAGACGCGCAGCATCCGGTCGCCGCCGAAAAATAGCGTGTCGAGCGCGCCGGTCATGCCCTTGATCATGCCGATCGAGGCGATATCGATGTGTTCGTCGACCTTCGGCGGCATTTCGGCCACCACCAGCAGCCGCGAGACGCCGCCGTCGCGCACCGCGATCGCCTTGGCGCCGATCGCCATCAGCACGTCGTTCTGGGCCGTGCGCGACAAAGAGGTGGATTCACCCTGCACCAGCACGATCGACACCGCCGCCGCTGTGCTCAGCCGCTCCTTCAGCCAGTTCAACCGGTAGCTGGCGATCCAGGGCAGGAAGATCAGCACTTCGGCCAAAAGCACGAAGACGATGGTGAGCAGCAGCAGCTTGGTCGACAGGCCGCGCGACAGCGGCACCGTGCGCACGGCGGCTGGCGCCTCGGTGGACCCCGCCGTGCTGATCCCTTCCTGTGCCTGTATGGTTTCGCTCATGCGGCTACTGTCTTCACAATCACTTGATCAACGCAGATTAGGCGATTACGGCCTTTTTGCCAATTTCACCCTTTGGTCGGAAACATAGACCGGCCTGACGGCGAAGGATTTCGGCCCGACGACGCCGGATTGACTTCCAAAAGCCTTCTTTCTATAAGCCCGCACACGCTCGGGCCATTCGTCCCGGCGCGGTTTCGATCGCGCCAAAGCCGGCCCGGCAAAGCTCCTGTTACACAGTGACAGAATCAAGAAGGGCCGCACCCCGCGGTATTAAAACAAATGAAGCGTACCTACCAACCGTCTAAACTCGTCCGCAAACGTCGGCACGGCTTTCGTGCCCGCATGGCCACCAAGGGTGGTCGCGGCGTCGTCGCAGCTCGCCGCAACCGCGGTCGCAAGCGGCTCAGCGCCTGAACGGAAGACGAGATCGTTGCCCGCAACCGGCAAGCCAGTGGGACCAAATCCCAAGCGGCTTCTGAAGCGCGCGGAATTCCTGGCCGTCCGTCGTGGTGAAAAGCGACGCGGGCGGCTTTTTCTCGTCGAAGTTCTCGACCGCGGCGACGGCCTGTCGCCGCGCGTCGGCTACACCGTCACCAAGAAGGTCGGCAATGCGGTTGTCCGCAACCGCGTCCGGCGGCGGCTGCGAGAAGCCGTTCGTACACATGCGGCAAGTGACATGGCGCCTGGCAATGACTATGTCATCGTCGGGCGCGAAGACGTGCTGACCATTCCGTTCGGCCAGTTGAAGGCCGAACTCTCCCGCCGACTGCGCGGAACACGATAGGCCAAGGGCTTTCGATGGAAAACAACCGGAACTTCTTCATCACCATCGCGCTGTCGGTGCTGATCCTGGCGGTATGGCAATATTTTTATGTCTTGCCGCGCAGCGAGCAGCAACGCGAGGCGGCCCGCATCGAACAGCAGCGCGTCGAGGAGCAGAAGAAGGCCGCCGGCACAAATCCCGGCACCGACACCGGAACGCCTGCCGCACCTGGCGCCATTCCGAATGCACCGGGCACCGATGCCGTCACGCCGGCCGGCCGCGAACAGGCGCTCGCCACCACGACCCGCGCCAAGATCGATACGCCAAGCCTGGAAGGTTCGATCAACCTGACTGGCGCCCGCCTCGACGACCTCAAGCTCAAGCACTACACCGAGACGGTCGACAAGAACTCGCCCGAGATCAGCCTGCTCAACCCGGCGGCACTGCCCAATGGCTACTATGCCGAGATCGGCTTCGTCGGTAACGACAAGACCGGCGCGGTGCCCGGTCCGGAGACCGTGTGGGCCGTCGACGGCAATGCGACGCTGACGCCGACAACCCCGGTCACGCTGACCTATTCGAACGACAAGGGCCTGACCTTCAAGCGCACCTTTTCCGTCGACACCAACTACATGTTCACGGTGTCAGACACGGTGCAGAATGCGGGCACGGCCGCCGTCTCGCTGTCCAATTACGGCCGCGTCACCCGTTTCGACAAGCCGGCCGTCGCCAGCACCTATGTGCTGCATGAGGGCCTGATCGGCTTCACCGGCACCGAAGGCCTGCAGGAGCACAAATACGCGTCCATCGAGAAGGACAAGCAGTTCACGCCAGGCAAGTCGACCGACGGCTGGCTCGGCATCACCGACAAATACTGGGCGGTGACGCTGGTGCCGACCGAGAAGCAGCCGTTCCAGCCGCGCTACGCCTATTTCGAGGACGGCCGCCATCGCTACCAGTCCGACTTCCTGACCGACCCGATCACCGTCGATGCCGGCCAGTCGGCGACGGTGGAGAGCGAAATCTTTGCGGGCGCCAAGGAAGTCGCCAAGATCAACGCCTATGCGGAAGACCGTCACATCAAGCGGTTCGATCTCCTGATCGATTGGGGCTGGTTCCACTTCATCACCAAGCCGATGTTCTGGCTGATCGACACGCTCTACAAATTCTTCGGCAATTTCGGCCTGGCGATCCTTGCCACCACCGTCATCGTCAAGGCCATCTTCTTCCCGCTCGCCAACAAGTCCTACGCGTCGATGGCGAACATGAAGAAAGTGCAGCCCAAGATGCTCGAGATCCGCGAGAAATACGCGGACGACAAGATGAAGCAGCAGCAGGCGATGATGGAGCTGTACAAGACCGAGAAGATCAACCCGCTTGCCGGCTGCTGGCCGGTGGCGCTGCAGATTCCGGTCTTCTTCTCGCTCTACAAGGTGCTCTACATCACCATCGAGATGCGGCACGCGCCGTTCTTCGGCTGGATCCAGGATCTGGCCGCACCCGATCCGACATCGCTGTTCAATCTGTTCGGCCTTATCCCGGTCACCCTGCCGCACATGCTGATGATCGGTGTCTGGCCGCTGATCATGGGCGTCACCATGTTCCTGCAGATGCGCATGAACCCGACGCCGCCGGACCCGACGCAGGCGGCGATCTTCACCTGGATGCCTGTCATCTTCACCTTCATGATGGCGGGTTTCCCGGCCGGCCTGGTCATCTACTGGGCCTGGAACAACACGCTGTCTATCCTCCAGCAGGGGGTGATCATGAAGCGCCAGGGCGCCAAGATCGAGCTGTGGGACAATCTGGTCGCGCTGTTCCGAAAAAAGCCGTCGCCGGCGGAATAGAAGGCCCTGAGCTTTCTCCAGCCGTCAAAGCCCCACCTCGCGTGGGGCTTTTTCGTTGGCAGGACATCCCATTCGATCCATTTCCGCTCCTCGGCGAAACCTTGGCTCGCCGCGCCCCGTAATTGCACGTTGCCATCCCGCGGCATGCCCTGCGGAGGCCTGGATCTTGTATCGTTGCGGATCACGCGTTTTCGCGACGCGGGCAAAATGCCCATGCCAAGACGGCTTCCGGCGCAAAGGCGCCGGTGTTTGGGAGGCCGTAACGGCAGACCGGGGTCCTGTAGGCCTCCATGGGACCCCGGTTCTCTTGCTCATGGAAGGTCCCGCGGCAGCAAATGAGCAAAGCCGCCAAGGAAAGCTCGCTCGTCAGCCGATTGGTGCTATAGGGCGGATCACGCTATTTTTGAGCAGGCGCATGCGGGTTTCGGATACGCCTGGCGGCCATTTCTCTGACGGATTTCGACATGGACGGACCCAACCCAGACATCAAGCACCCGATTGCGATGCATACCCGCGTCGGCTTCCTCAAGGCACTGGTGAACGCACCGAACATCGAGATCGGCGACTTCACCTACTATGACGACCCGGACGGGCCGGACAAATTCGCCGAAAAATGCGTGCTGCACCACTATCCATTCATCGGCGACAAACTGATCATCGGCCGGTTCTGCGCCATCGCCGAGGGCGCGCGCTTCATCATGAACGGCGCCAACCATGCCATGTCCGGCTTTTCGACCTATCCGTTCAATATTTTCGGCCATGGCTGGGAAAAGGGTTTTGACCCGGCGACATGGTCGAAGGAAGTGCGCGGCGACACGGTGGTCGGCAACGACGTCTGGATCGGCATGGAGGCGGTGATCCTGCCCGGGGTGGAAATCGGCCACGGCGCCATCATTGCCGCGAAATCGGTGGTGACGCACGACGTGCCGCCCTATGCGATCGTCGCCGGCAACCCCGCCAAGCTGGTGAAGGCGCGTTTCGACGACCGCACGGTCCGGCGGCTGCTGGCGGTGGCATGGTGGGACTGGCCGGTGGACAAGGTCAGCCGCAACCTCGATGCTATCCGGGGTGCCAATATTTCTCTTCTGGAGGCAGCAGCTTGAACGCTCTGAACAGCAGCACGATCGGCCCCGAACTGTTCACGCGGGGGTGGATCTTCATCCGCGGCGTGCCGGCGATGAAGTTCCTGCCGCCGGAAGGACCGCCGGAAATCGCCTTTGCCGGCCGCTCGAATGTCGGCAAATCGTCGCTAATCAACGCGCTGGTCAACCAGAAGGGGCTGGCCCGCACCTCCAACACGCCGGGGCGCACGCAGGAGCTCAACTATTTCGTGCCGGACGGATTTTCGGGTGAGGGCGCCGACCTGCCGCCCTTGGCGCTGGTCGACATGCCGGGCTACGGCTACGCCACCGCGCCGAAGGAGAAGGTCGACGAGTGGACCAAGCTGGTCTTCGACTATCTCAAGGGCCGCGTGACGCTGAAGCGCGTCTATGTGCTGATCGACGCCCGCCACGGCATCAAGGCCAAGGACGACGAAGTGCTGTCGCTGCTCGACAAGGCGGCGGTATCCTACCAGATCGTGCTGACCAAGACCGACAAGATCAAGGCTGCCGGCGTGCCGCAGCTGATCGAGGAAACGCTGGCAAAGATCAAGAAGCGGCCGGCGGCGTTCCCATTCGTTCTGGCCACGTCCTCGGAGAAGGCCGAGGGCCTGCAGGAATTGCAGGCCGCGATCGTGCTAGCGGCGAATGGCGGGTAAGAAGGCGCTGGCTAACGCTTCGCCTCGATTGCTATCAATTGGTGGCTTTCTTCCTCGGCAAGCCTTTCGGTGCCGTAGGCCAACAGGAACATTCTGACCCCCGATCGGACGATGTGGTCGATCTCGTCCTGGCTCGGGGCCTTGGTGCGGTAGGCAAAGATGCACTGGCGGAAAAGACCGGCAAGGCAAAGATCGGTGAACTGATAGGCAGCGAGGTCGACATCGTCGATGCGCAGCAGGCCGCGATCGATGGCGGCGTTCAGGAAGGCCACCATCTTGTCGTGGCCGCGTTTGGGACCGCGTTCGTAAAAACGCGCGCCCATATCGGGTATCCGGTCGGATGCGCCTATCACCGTGCGCTGCGCCTGGATGACCTTGGCCGACGTGATCTTGAGGGACAGCACCTTGCCGAACTTGACCAGCGTCTCGCGCAGGTGGTCGGCGCGGTCGAGCACATCATACATGTTCTTGAAGATGGTGCCGCGCTCTTCCTCGATCAGCGCCTCGAACAGCTCTTCCTTGTTGGCGAAGTAGACATAGATCGTGCCCTTGGAGACGCCGGCCTCGCGGGTGATGTCGTTCATCGAGGCGGCCTCGAAGCCCTTGTCGATGAAGACACGACGGGCGCCGTCGATGATCTGGCTGCGCTTGACCGGATCCTGCCCCGCAGCCGGGCGGCCACGACGCAAGCTTTCCAACAGGTCGTCGCACGACTCGTTTTCGACGTTGGGCGGAGTCTCGGCCATAAAGGTCACACCTCGAAAATAATTCGAACCAACCGGTTCGATTACCCTTGATATGGTCCTCTTTACGCGCTATGTCAACGGCCGGATCGAACCGAACGGTTCAGTATTATTACTTTAGAGAGATGTCATGTCCTCGAACGCGCCAACATCAGCAGAAGTCCGTCCTTTCCCCAACGCCAAGGTCGCGCCCGCAACGGAAGCACCGGAAGTGCCTGTGCAGCCCGTCTCGCCGCCGCCGGTGGAGGCTCCGGCCAAGAAGAAGCGCTCGGTACGCTCCTTGCTGCTGCCGATCATCGGCGTTGCCTTGCTGAGCGCCGGCGCCTGGTACGGCTACGACTACTGGACCACGGGCCGCTTCATGATCTCGACGGACGATGCCTATGTCCAGGCCGACATGGCGTTCATCTCGCCAAAGATTTCCGGCTATGTCGATCAGGTCAAGGTAAGCGAGAACCAGCTGGTCAAGGCCGGCGATCCGCTGCTCGTCGTCGATGACGGTGACTATAAGATCGCCGTCGCCCAGGCCGAGGCGCAGATCGCCACCTTGAGCAAGACGCTCGATCGCATCGATGCCCAGACCGAAGCAGCGCGCGCCTCGCTGCAGCAGGCGCAGGCGCAGAAGGTCGCCGACCAGGCTGCCGCCGACAATGCGGTCAAGATCGCGGCGCGCGCCTCGCAACTGCTCAAGACGCATGTCGGCACGCAGGCGCAGCTGGACGACGCCCAGACGGCGGTCCAGCAGGCCGATGCCGCCCTTGTCGGCGCCGACGCGCAGGTCGCCGCCGCGCAAGCCAATATCGGCGTGCTGCAGGCGCAGCGCGCGGAATCTGCGAGCACGCTGGCGTCCTTGCAGCTCAGCCACGACAAGGCCCTGCGCGATCTTTCCTTCACCGTGCTCAAGGCGCCTTATGACGGCGTCGTCGGCAACCGCTCGGTCGAGCAGGGCGATCTCGTCAGCCCCGGCCAGAAGCTCGCCGTCATCGTGCCGATGGACAAGCTCTACATCGTCGCCAACTTCAAGGAGACGCAGCTTGCCCGGCTGGTGCCTGGCGAGAAGGTCAAGATCTCGGTCGATGCGACCGACGGTCAGGATTTCGAGGGAACCGTCTCGTCGCTGGCACCGGCCTCGGGCGCCGTGTTCTCGCTGCTGCCGCCCGAAAACGCCACCGGCAACTTCACCAAGGTCGTGCAGCGCGTCCCCGTTCGCATCGACGTGCCTGCCGACTCTCTGAAGAGCGGCAAGCTGCGTGCCGGCCTGAGCGTCGTCGTCGCTGTCGACAGCCGCACCGCCCCATCCGGGTCGGCGTCAGCGGCCGCGTCGAACTGAGCGGCGGCCGGGGAGCAATGCCATGGCAACCGCAACCCTGACAGCAGGAGCGCCACCGGCGAGGCCGGCGGTGCCCGACACCATTTCGACGCGGCGCGTCATCGCCTTCCTGGCGATGGTGTTCGGCATGTTCATGGCCATCCTGGACATCCAGATCGTCTCCGCCTCGCTGGCCGAGATCCAGGCCGGCCTGAGCGCCAGCTCCGACGAGATCCCGTGGGTGCAGACCGCCTATCTGATCGCAGAGGTGGTGATGATCCCGCTGTCGGGCTTCCTCAGCCGGATGCTGTCGACGCGCGTGCTGTTCACGATTTCGGCGGCGGGCTTCACCGCGGCCAGTGCGCTGGCGGCGACCGCCACCAACATCGACCAGATGATTGTCTACCGCGCCGTCCAGGGCTTCATCGGCGGCGGCATGATCCCGAGTGTCTTTGCCGCCGCCTTCACCATCTTCCCGCCCTCGCGCCGCGCCGTCGTGTCGCCGATGATCGGCCTTGTGGCCACGCTTGCGCCAACCATTGGCCCGACCGTCGGCGGCTATATCAGCCATGCCATGTCCTGGCATTGGCTGTTCCTGGT
This sequence comes from Mesorhizobium sp. LjRoot246, assembly GCF_964254115.1. Classification (NCBI taxonomy): domain Bacteria; kingdom Pseudomonadati; phylum Pseudomonadota; class Alphaproteobacteria; order Hyphomicrobiales; family Phyllobacteriaceae; genus Mesorhizobium; species Mesorhizobium sp. LjRoot246. Next base: position 760,137 of record NZ_CAXUSN020000001.1, read on the forward strand.
CAACGTCGTGCCCGGCATCCTGGTGACGACGGCTGCCTGGACGCTGATCGACTTCGACAAGCCCAACCTCAAGCTGTTCAGCAAGTTCGACTGGTGGGGCCTCGCCGGCATGGCGGCCTTCCTGGGCTGCATGGAGTATGTGCTCGAGGAAGGCCCCAACAATGACTGGCTGCAGGACCAGGGCGTGTTCATCTGCGCCATTGTCATGACCATTGGCGGGGTGCTGTTCTTCTGGCGCGTGTTCACCGCCGAGGAGCCGATCGTCGACCTGAAGGCGTTCACCAACATCAACTTCGCCTTCGGCTCGCTGTTCTCCTTCGTCATCGGCATAGGCCTCTACGGCCTGACCTATCTCTACCCGGTTTTCCTCGGCCGCATCCGCGGTTACGATTCGATGATGATCGGCGAGGCGCTGTTCGTCAGCGGCCTAGCCATGTTCTTCACCGCGCCGATATCGGGCATCCTGTCGAACAAGATGGACCCGCGCCTGATGATGATGGTCGGCTTCTTCGGCTTCGCCACCGGCACCTGGTGGATGACGCATCTGACTGCCGATTGGGATTTCTATGAGCTGCTCATCCCGCAGATATTGCGCGGCTGTTCGATGATGCTGTGCATGGTGCCGATCAACAACATCGCGCTCGGCACGTTGCCGCCCGAGCGGCTGAAGAATGCGTCAGGCCTGTTCAACCTCACCCGCAACCTCGGCGGTGCGGTTGGCCTCGCGCTGATCAACACCGTGCTGATCGACCGCAATGCCTTCCACTACGCAAGGCTCTCCGAACATGTGCAATGGGGCAGTGAGGCGGCGCAGGCCAAGCTGCAGAACATGACGCGCAATTTCGAGCAGACGCCCGGCCTGGACGCGACAAGTGCGGCGATCTCCAAGCTGTCTGGCATGGTCCAGCAGCAGGCGGCGTTGCTGTCCTTCATGGACGTGTTCTTCATGCTGACGGTGCTGTTTGCGACGCTTGGCCTGTTCACCATGCTGATCCGCAAGCCGGCCGCGGCGGGTGGCGGCGGTGGGGGTCACTGATACCGGAGCAATTCCAGGAAAAGTGTAACGTGGGCAGCGGTTTCGGGAAGCTCCTCCAGTCCACGCCCGAAAGGCTCTGACAGCGCAAAAAACTCCGGGCCGCATAAGCCCGGAGTTTTTTCATATCGGAGTTGGATCTTGTCAGGCCGTGGCGGGCTTGAAGGTCAGCGCCACGCCGTTGATGCAATGGCGCAGGCCGGTCGGCGCCGGGCCGTCGTCGAAGACATGGCCGAGATGGCCGCCGCAACGGCGACAATGCACCTCGGTGCGGGTCATGGCGAGTGACCGGTCGACGGTCGTGCCGATGGCCTTGGGGATCTCCTGCCAGAAGCTCGGCCAGCCGGTGCCGGAATCGAATTTCGTCTCGGACGAATAGACCGGCAGGTCGCAGCCGGCACAGGCAAAAATGCCCTTGCGGTGTTCGTTGAGCAGCGGGCTGGTGCCGGGATATTCCGTGCCTTCCTTGCGCAGCACGTCGAAGGCGGCCGGCGACAGAATGGCTTTCCATTCGGCGTCGGTCTTGGTGATCTCGAACGTCTCGGCCGCCCGCGCAGCCTGCGGATCGCCCATGCGCAGCATCGTTGCCACAGCCCCGACGACGCCTATGGCCGCGGCACCGCTCAAAAGAAAGTCGCGACGGTTCATGACCAATTCCTCCTGCTGTCATTTTGCCAAACTATACCGCCGCGCGGAAATCAAAAGCCGGTGACGGTGGCCCTCGAACCAACACTCCGCGCCGTCCCACATCTCGTGGGCGGCGCGGAGTGCACAGGTCGATTGCGGATCACGGGAGCGGGATCATGCAATCGACGGAGGGTCCTCGCTGCCAGTTCGCCGGCAGCAAGCCCCTTGTTACATCTTCGGCAAAAGAACCTTGTCGATGACATGGATGACGCCGTTGGACTGTTCGACATCGGCGATCGTTACATTGGCGACATTGCCGTTCTCGTCGGTGACGGTGACCTTGCCGCCGTCGGCTTTGAGCGACAGCTCGCAGCCGCCGACCGTCTTGACCTTGTGGGCGCCGCCATCAGCCTTGGCCATCGAGGCGACGTCCGCCCCCATCGCCTTGGCGCCGATGACATGGCAGGTCAGGATCTTGGTGAGCTGGTCCTTGTTTTCGGGCTTGAGCAGTGTCTCGACGGTGCCGGCCGGAAGGGCCGCGAAGGCGTCGTTGGTCGGCGCGAACACGGTGAACGGACCGGCGCCCTGCAGCGTCTCGACCAGGCCGGCGGCCTTGACCGCGGCGACCAGCGTGGTGTGATCCTTCGAGTTGACGGCGTTCTCGACGATGTTCTTGTTGGCGTACATGGCGGCGCCGCCGACCGTCGGGTTTTCGGCATAGGCGGCGGTGGCAAGGGCGGAAACGGCGATTGTACCGGCGAGCAAAAGGGTGGCGAATTTACGCATGATATCAAACTCCTCGGGTTTTCTCTTCCCACCTTTGGGAACGCGAGCAGATACGGGACAAAATTGTGCGAGTTTCAGAAATATTTTGATTTTTTATTTTTATCTGCGCTGCTGGAGAGATTTGGCAACGCAACCGCTTGCCGGCCAACATGCTGCCTTTTTGCATGAGTAGCGAGGGATAGACTTCAGGTAGTCTGTTTGAGCTGGCTTTGCGCCAAGAGCCGATCAGATGCTCTTCAGATCGCCAGCGGCGACCACCGGTCCGGTCGGCTGGCCGGTCGGCGAGCCGCCCGAGGGCTCGAGGCTAACAGCGAGCACCGCGCCCTGGGCGAGCTTCTGCTGGGCCGCCGGCGAGACGACGATATGCGCCGTGGCACCGGCCGGAATGACGCCCATCGAGACCGGCGGGTTCTTGCCCTCGATCATCCACAGTTCGAAGTCCTTGCCGGCTGCACGCTCACCGGAGACGTGCGACAGGCCGACTTCGTGATGCGCGGCGTCGTAGACGGCGAGATATTTGACGTCGCTGCCCTCGGCGGCCAGTGAAGCGACGAGGCGTGCCTGCGGCTGCTCGACCGGCGGATTGAGGATGGGCACGGCGATGTAGATTGCGAGTGCCGCAACCGCCGCCGCGGCAAGGCCGCGCCAGAAGGCCAGGCTGGACCACAGGCTGCGAGGTTGTGTGGGTGCGGTCACCGCCGCGGCGGACGCAAACAACCTGCGATCGACCGCAGTCTTCACTGAAGCCGGCGGCTCGATTTCCGGGTAGGCGGCGGCCAGCGGCGAGAAACTGACCGCCCAGCCGTCGACAAGGCGGGCGAAATCCGTCTCGACGTCGGTGCGGCGGGCGGCGATCTGGCGTTCGTCGGCATCCAGCACGCCGAGAACGTATTCGGCGGCGAGCAGGTCGTCGCCTCCACGTTCCGGTCCTGTGTCTTCTGCCAGCGTCATCTTTCCAGACATTCTCTGAGTTTCAACAGGCTGCGGCGCAGCCAGGTACGCATCGTGTTCAGCGGCACGCCGTGGCGCTCCGCCAGTTCGGCATAGCTTTCGCCCTTGAGATAGGCGCCCCGGACGGCCGCCGCCCGGTCCCTCTCCAACTCGTCGAGACAATGATGGATGCGTTCGGATTCGTCGCCCGCCACCACCATCGCTTCAGGCCCTGGCGCCGGATCGGCCACGTCGAGCACAGCGTCGATATCGGCGGCAGGCTTGCGTCGCGCCCTGACGCGATCGATCGCGTGGTTGCGCGCTATCGCCACCAGCCAGGAGATCGGGCTTAGATCGGAGACGGCAAAACGATCCGCCTTCGTCCATATCTTGACGAAGACTTCCTGTAGCGCTTCTTCCGCATCTCCCCGGTCGTTCAATACACGAAGACAGACGCCAAAAAGTTTCGCGCTGGTCTGCCGGTAGAGCAGGTCGAACGCAGCCCGATCCTTCATGGAAGTTCGGACGATCAGCTTGGTGATGTCCTGCGGCGTCATCTCAGGCAAATTAGGCGATTGCAATGTATTTGCAACGGCGGAAATAACCTTGTGCACGCCTAAGCTTTTGCGTGCCGCCAGCCCTGCCGATTGCCAATGAAATCGCCACTGGCTAGCTTGCCTGCAGTGACGGGGGAGCACGCATGTCGGTTGAACGGATCCTTTGGGAAGAAGACGCCACCGGCCTCGCCGACCTGGTTCGCAAGGGCGAACTGTCCGCGACCGAGCTGACCGAAGCCGCCATCGCCCGCGCCGAAGCCACCCGTCCCGACATCAACGCTACGGCAGAGCCGCTCTATGATGCCGCCCGCGCCCGCGCCAAGACCGTCGACCGCTCGCTGCCGCTGGCTGGCGTCCCGTTCACCATCAAGGATCTCGGCATCGCCATCAAGGGCGTGCCGACGCATGGCGGCAGCCGCATTCCGGCATGGCTGGCCGATGTCAATTCGGTGCTGACCGACCGTTTTCTCGCCGCCGGGCTCATTCCGATCGTCACCTCGACGTCGCCGGAACACGGGCTTCGGCTGATGACCGAATCCAAGGCCTTCGGCATCACCCGCAATCCCTGGGACACCGGCCACACCAGCGGCGGCTCGTCGGGCGGTGCGGCGGCATTGGTTGCCGCCGGCGTCGTGCCGGTGGCGCATGCCTCGGATGGCGGCGGCTCGATCCGCGTCCCTGCCGCCTGCACCGGACTTGTCGGCCTTAAGACGTCGCGCGGCCGCACCCCGCTGACGCCCTTGGTGAGCGAAAGCTGGTACGGCATGGTGGTAGACCATGCGCTCACCCGTTCGGTGCGCGATTGCGCGTTGCTGCTCGACCTCACCCACGGTCCCGATCCTTTGTCCCCCTATGCGGCGCCGTCGCCGAAAGGCACGTTCACGGCGGCCGCCGCGCGCGATCCCGGCAAGCTCAGCCTGGCTGTTTATCGCAAATCGCCGCTTGGCCTGCCGATCTCGGCTGAGACGCTCAAAGCGCTCGACATGGCGGTGGCGCTTGCCCGCGAGGGCGGCCATACGGTCGAGGAGATCGATCTGCCCTTTATCGGGCGCGATTTCTTCGCCGACTTCTGCAGGACGGTTGCCTCCGCCGTCGCCGGCACGATGCGGGCGGAAGCGCTGCGTGTCGGCCGTTCCGTTACGGGTGACATCGAGCGGGCGACGCGCGTGCTCGGCAGATTGGGCGAGATGGTGTCGGCCGGCGAGACCTATGCCGACCTGCAGCGGCTGCATGCCACTTCGCGGCAGTTGATCGCCGAGACCGCGCGGTACGATGCCGTGCTGATGCCGATCATTGCCCACCCGCCACTCGCCTGCAGCGCCATGGATCCGAAAGGTGCCGATGAGCTCATCGAGAACCTGCTCGATAAGCTTCACCTGACGCCCTTGCTGAAGCTGAAGCCATTCTTCGGCCAGCTGATGGACAAGAGCCTTTGGTTCACCCATTGGCCGGCGATCCAGAATGTCAGCGGCCAGCCGTCGATCGCTCTGCCGATCCATGTCACCGACACCGGCCTGCCGATCGGCATCCAGGCAGCCGGCCGCCCGGGCGACGAGGAGACGCTTTTGTCGCTCGCCGCGCAGATGGAGAAGATCTCCGGTTGGCTGGGCCGGAGGGCGCCGCTGATGGTGCCGTCTTGATGACGAGGTCGTGAGGCGCTCGAATATGACAGCAAAGCCATTTGCGGGCGGCGCCAATTCCCGCTAAGACGCCGCCGTCCTTACCGATCCCCAGGGAACCAAGCCGATGACGGAAATAACCGCCACCGCCGAAATGCAGGCCGCCCTGCTGTCGCGGGCGCTGCCCTACATGCAGCGCTACGAGAACAAGACGGTCGTGGTGAAATATGGCGGCCACGCCATGGGCGACAGCGAGCTCGGCAAGGCGTTTGCGCGCGATATCGCGCTGCTCAAGCAATCCGGCGTCAACCCGATCGTCGTCCATGGCGGCGGGCCGCAGATCGGCGCCATGTTGGCCAAGATGGGTATCGAATCCAAATTCGAAGGTGGCTTGCGCGTCACCGACCAGAAAACCGTCGAGATCGTTGAGATGGTGCTGGCCGGTTCGATCAACAAGGAGATCGTCGCGTTGATCAACGCCGAGGGCGAATGGGCGATCGGCCTGTGCGGCAAGGACGGCAACATGGTGTTCGCCGAAAAGGCCCGCAAGACCATGATCGATCCGGATTCCAACATCGAGCGCGTGCTCGATCTCGGTTTCGTCGGCGAGCCGGTCGAGGTCGATCGCACCTTGCTCGACCTTCTGGCCCGCTCAGAGATGATCCCGGTGCTGGCACCGGTGGCGCCCGGCCGCGACGGCCACACCTACAACATCAACGCCGACACATTCGCCGGCGCCATCGCCGGCGCCTGCAAGGCCTCGCGCCTTTTGTTCCTCACCGATGTGCCGGGCGTGCTGGACAAGGACAAGAAGTTGATCGACGAATTGACCGTGGCCGAGGCCAAGGCCCTGATCAAGGACGGCACGGTGTCGGGCGGCATGATCCCCAAGGTCGAAACCTGCATCGAAGCGATCGAGCGCGGCGTCGAAGGCGTCGTCATCCTCAACGGCAAGACGCCGCATTCGGTGCTGCTCGAATTGTTCACCGAACACGGCGCCGGCACGCTGATCGTGCCGTAACGGCTTGTCAGCCGGCTAACTTTTTCGCCCCGGGATCTTGAAGATTGCCGGTGATGGGAATGATCGGTCTGCGCGCCGGGCGTAAAACCGTCATCGATTCCTCCTCGACGTCCTGCGGCGCACCCCAGAATTCGGCGAGCGTCGGACCGTCTTTCACCCTGATGTCGCGGGCCAGAAATCCCCAGACCTCGCGAAACCAGACGCGGCGGCCCATTTGCGTATACCAGCGCATCGAATGGCGCTGTTCGGGATCCCTGTGGAACAGGATGCGGGCCAGCGCCTTCGGCCGCGATTGCACCGCCAGCTCGATCAGCTTGACGCTGAAGAACAGCATCCAGGGTTTCAGCCGCGTCATCCGCAGCACCTGGTGCTTGTAGTCCCACAGGCGCGCGTCCTTTTGGATCACCTTGCGGTCCCGGGCGATGCGGAAGAACGGTGTCCAGCGATGCGGCGTCACATAGAGCGCCTGGATCTGGTCCGGATCGTAGGCGATGAGCTGGCGAAAGCCGCGCCACAGGTCGCGAAAACCTTCGTCCTCGAAGCCGGTGACCCAGGTCGCCATCGACAGGATGCCGTGCAGGCGCAACAGCCTGATCGCCTCGCGGTCGGATGAGGTGCTGCCGCCCTTGCGGATCAATTGAAGCGTCTGTTCATCGGTGTTTTCCATGCCGAGCAGCCAGCGGATGATGCCGGCCTTGCGGTAAAGGTGCAGGATATCGGCATCGCGCACGATATCGTCGGCGCGAGTCGAACCGACGATCAGCACCGGCACGTTCTCGGCAATGAGGGCGTCGAGAAAGGTGCGCCAGGCCTTCTTCGAAACCGTCGGGTTCTCGTCGGCGAGGTTGATCAGCTCGACGCCGTGCTCGCGATGCAGCCAGGCGATTTCTTGCGCGAATTTCACGGGATTGCGATGCCGCCAGCGGGTCCAGAAGCCGCGCTGGCCGCAATAGTTGCACAGATGCGGGCAGCCGCGCGAAAACTGCATGACCACGGCCCGCTTGCCGCCCCAATAGCTGTAACTGGTATGGTCGATCAGCTCCCAGCCGACCCGGTAGGCATCGAGATCAGCAATCGTCATGGCCGGCTGCGTGGCGAAGGGACGGTGCAGATCGTCGCGAAAGGCGATGCCGGCCACGCTCGCCGGCGGCTGGCGCATTTCCAACGCCTCGACCAGCGCCACGACGGTCGCCTCGCCTTCGCCGCGCACGATGAAGTCGAAGACATCGGTAGCGGCCAGGATATCGCGCCAGTGATAGGTCGGGAAGACGCCGCCATAGATGATGATGGTCGCCGGCTCGCGCTGCTTGACCATCTTGGCGATCAGCAGGGCGGTCGGGTGCGCCGAGGTCGAGCCGGAATGGCCGATCAGGACGAAGTCGGGGCGATCGTCCAGTGCGTTGCGTATCAACCTGTCGAGCGGCATCGGCCCGAATTCGGCATCGACGAGCCGCACCTCATGGCCGGCATCGATCAGCGGGCCGCCGAGCGCCAGCAGGCCGAGCGGCGGCAGGTGATCGTCCGGCACGCGACTGCCGATGGCGGTATGCGGTGGATTGATCAGGACGATTTTCACGGCGGACCTCCTGGGGATTTGGTCCGCGCAAGCTGGCCGGCGATGTAGACAGGCACTTGGCCCATTTCAGCAGTTTGCGTGCAGCTTTGCCGCAGGGAATGCGGAGCACCGTCACTTCCTGAGATGGGCGAGCGGCACGTGGCCGGGTCCCTTGATGTTCTGCAGCACGAGCTGGGTGTGGACGTCGCGCACGCCATCGAGCCGCATCAGCCGGTGCATGACGAAGGCGTTGAGCTCGTCGACCGAAGGCACCATGACATGCAACAGGAAATCGTGGTCGCCAGTCATCGTCCAGCATGAGGACACCTCGTCCATGCGCTGCACGGCGGCGATGAAGCTTTCCGGCGAGCCGTCGCTGTGGCTGACGAGGCGCACCTGGATAAACACCTCGACCATCAGGCCGACCGCCCGGCGGCTGATCACCGCGGCAAAACCCTTGATGATGCCGGCCTCCTGCAGCGCCTCGAAGCGCCGCGCGCACGGCGTCGTCGACAGCCCGATTTCTTGTGCCAGTTCGGACACCGGCTTGCGCCCGTCGCTTTGCAGGAGGTCGAGCATCTTGATCTCGAAATCATCAAATTGAGGCATTTTCACTCCTTTGGTAGTTTTTCGAAGTGAATACTATCCAGATTTGCACCTTTGAGCCATCATCAAAACCGATTTGCCTCGGGAAATTCGGTTAGGCTTTCGGCACGTCAGCCATTCATGATTTGCGAGGAGAAAAACCATGACGACGATGAGCGTTGCCGAATACGCCCGCGACTGCGCGGCGCAGGGCTTGCGTGGCGACTATTCGGTCTGCCGTGCCGATTTCACCGTGGCGCAGGGTTACGACTACAGCACCGAAGAGCAGGCGGTGTGGCGCACGCTGTGCGACCGCCAGACCAAGCTGACGCGCAAGCTGGCCCACCATTCCTATCTCGACGGGGTCGAAAAACTCGGCCTGCTCGACCGCATCCCAGACTTCGAGGAGGTCAGCATCAAACTGCGCAAACTGACCGGCTGGGAGATCGTCGCCGTGCCGGGTCTCATTCCTGCAGCCCCCTTCTTCGATCATCTCGCCGATCGCCGCTTCCCGGTCACCAACTGGCTGCGGACGAGACAGGAGCTCGACTACATCGTCGAGCCCGATATGTTTCATGATTTCTTCGGCCATGTGCCGGCGTTGTCGCAACCGGTGTTCGCCGACTTCATGCAGATGTATGGCGAGAAGGCCGGCGATATCATTGCGCTGGGTGGCGACGAGATGATTTCCCGACTCTACTGGTACACGGCAGAATATGGCTTGATGCAGGAAGCCGGCCAGCCTCTGAAAGCCTTTGGCGCCGGCCTGATGTCGTCATTCACCGAATTGCAGTTCGCGGTCGAAGGCAAGGACGCCCACCACGTGCCCTTCGACCTGGAAACGGTGATGCGCACCGGCTACGAGATCGACAAGTTCCAGCGCGCCTATTTTGTGCTGCCGTCGTTCGACGCCCTGCGCGATGCCTTCCAGACCGCCGATTTCGAGGCGATCGTCGCCCGCCGCAAGGACCAGCCGGCGCTCGACCCGGCGACGGTTTAGCAAGCACGTTGCCGTGGAACCGTCAGGCGGTGACCACCTTGCTCAGATGGTCGCCCAGCCGGCAGGCCAGCGCGGTGATCGTCGTCGTCGGGTTGCATTGGCCCGACGTGCAGAACACCGAGGAACCGCCGACATAGAGATTGTCCATGCCGTGCACCTTGCAGTTGGCGTCGACGACGCTCCTGGTGACGTCCGTGCCCATGCGCGTGCCGCCCATGTGGTGATGGCCCGCCGTCTCGTCGTTGGTCGGATAGTCCTGACCGTTGCTGATCCAGTCGGCAATACGCACCCGGCCGAGATTCTTCTCGATCAGGGTCGTGCCGAACAGTCTGAGCCCTTCAAGCAGGGTGCGGCGTTCCAGCTCGGATTTCTTCCAGTGCAGCTCGATGCGCGGCACGCCGGCACGGTCGACATCGGTCTTCGACAGCTCGATCTGGTTGGAGGCCAGCGGCGCCTGTTCCCAGGCAACATAGAGCTGCGCCGCGCAGCGCAGCCTCTGGCTGAGCTTGGAGGACATCCACTCGGCCATGTTGGGCGCCGTACAGGCGAGGTCGGCGATGAGGTTCTTGACGCCGGGATACGGCGTTTCGATCAGCCTGATGCCGAAGTTCATGATCTGCAGGCGTTCCATGGCGGCAGCCGTTGGCGAGAAAAAGGCCTCGTTGACGGCATCGACCTCGAACTCTCCATAGTCGGCCAGGATGGCGTTGCCGCCCTGGAAGGTCGGATGCTCCATCCAGTAGCGGCCAAGCGCCGTCGCATTCGGCACGACGCCGCCGTTTGAGCGCTGGTTCGACCACAAAAGCAGCCGCGAATTCTCCAGTCCGCCGGTGCAGACAATGAAATAGTCGGCGCTGAAGGAGCCGGCGTCCTGCCCATTCGACCACAGTCTGGCGCCCGTCACGCGTCTGCCGTCCCCGACAAGTTCAGTGGCGCAGGTGTTGAGCACCACGGCGATGTTCCTGGCTTTGTCGAGTTCGTCGCCGAATTTTTCGGCGAAGCGCACAGCCGGGCTCTTGATCAGCTGCACCCAGCGAATGTCGTCCGAAATCGGCATGTCCGGGCGGAAGGCCGGAAGCTCGAGAATATCGCGCACTTCCGGCAGATAGGGCTCGATGTCTGTGCGGCGGATCGGCCAACCCGTGTCGGGCACCCAGGCCTTCGGTTCGAAATCCTGTTTGTCGAGCACGCGGCACCAGCCTGCCCAGTGGTTGGAACTGCCACCCATGAACCGCAGCCGGGTGATGTCGAGATCGAAATAGAAATCGCCGACCGTGGTGCCCCGGTAGAAATCCTGCGATTCGTCGCCGAATTCCCGCGAGCCGGCCTCAAGCACCACCACCGGAATACCGGCGGCGCCGAGCTTGCGGGCAATGGTGGTGCCAGCCGGGCCGGAGCCGAGGATGCAGACCTTCGGTGAGAAGTTCGCGGCGCGATACGCCTCGTAGCTGTCGAAGATCATGCCAGGTCGCTCCGCTTCAGAATCCAGCCATTGACTTCGACGATCTCGTTCGGGTCGGCCAGGGATCGATCGGCGTGGGAAGCATCGGCATCAGGCAGCTTGCGGAACAGCGACAGGGCAGGCAGTGCGATCAGCGCCTGCACGAGCGCGCGGCGTGATATTTTTCCGATGAAGAAACTCATGGTCGGTCTCTCGATGCGGGCCTCGACTGCGCATAGCCTTCCCAGGACGACAGCTCCCGGAACGACACATGCACCGCCGCAGAAGCCAGTATCGTGCCAAGCTTCACCACAAGCAGTGAAAAGCCGAGTGGACGGGTACAACCGAGTGCAAACAGGGTTAGAATTTTGTTAACGGGCCGGTTGCAGCAGACCGGATCACGCCGCCTCCGAAATGTCCGTGTCGATGATCGTCAGGTTACGGCCCTGGTGCTTGGCCTGGTAGAGGCGCCGGTCGGCGGCGCGCATCAGCTCCGATACGCCGACATCCTCGCCGCATACGGTGCCGCCGATGCTGACCGTGAGCGGAATGGTCCGCTCGTCGACCGGCCGGAAGCGGATCAGCTCGACTTCGCGGCGAATGCGCTCGGCGACGCGCTTGGCCTCCTGCTCGGTGGCGCCGACCAGGAAGGCGCCGAACTCCTCGCCGCCGATACGACCGAGCACATCGCCGCTGCGCACGCCGCGCTGGATCGCGCTGGCGATCAAAAGCAGCGCGTCATCGCCGGTGAGGTGGCCAAAGCTGTCGTTGATCGCCTTGAAGTGGTCGGCGTCGACGATCAGCAGCGCACCGCGATCGGACTTGCGGCGCGAACCGTCGAGCGCGGCAAAGAAGCTTTCCCGGTTGAGCATGCCGGTCATGTCGTCGCGACTCGCCTTTTCCGCCAGGCGGCGATGCGCGGCGGCGAGCTGGGCATGAGCCCGGGCAAGCTCGCGATGTGCGGTTTTCAGTCTGTCGCTTTGCCAGAAGGTGCTGGCGCTGGCGGCCCATGCCAGCACCAGTGGACAGAGTGTCGAGGACAGCCAGATCGTGCGGTTGACCGGAAATCCCATGGCCGGAACGATGATCAGCGTCAGCAGGAGAGAGGCCGCGACAGAGCCGAAAGCAACGGCGGCGGATCTCAGAATTATGCTGTTCATCGCTAGCTCCCACAGGTCTGTCTCTCTGCCAGCAAGCCCTGAAGGCCACCTTTCCCGGATGCCTAAAATTTGAATCGTGAGGCGATTTACGCAACCTCAACGAGTAGAAGTTGTGGATAAAGTCGCTTTCGGAATGCCCGTTTCATGCCATAAGAGCGCATGACCACGCTCCCCGACCCCACGCGCTTCGCCCACGTCACCGACTGGGTGTTCGATCTCGACAACACGCTCTATCCGCACCATTCGAATCTGTTCTCGCAGATCGACGTCAAGATGACCGCCTATGTCGGCGAACTGCTGGCACTGCCGCGCGAGGAAGCGCGCAAGCTGCAGAAGGAGCTTTATCTGGAATATGGCACCACGTTGAATGGGCTGATGGCGCGCCACGGTATCGACCCCGACGATTTCCTCGAGAAGGTGCATGACATCGATTATTCATGGCTGGTGCCCGATCCCGTGCTCGGCACCGCCATCCGCCAGCTTCCAGGCCGCAAGTTCATCTTCACCAACGGCGACCGCAGACACGCCGAACGTACCGCGCGCCAGCTCGGCATTCTCGACCACTTCGACGGTATCTTCGACATCGTCGCCGCCGGGCTCAATCCCAAACCGGCGCGCCAGACCTATGAGAAGTTCGCCGAACTCCACGCCGTCACCGGCCACAATGCGGTGATGTTCGAGGATCTTGCCCGCAACCTGGCCGTGCCGAAATCGCTAGGCATGACCACGGTGCTGGTCGTGCCGCGCAATTTCGAACCGACCTTTTCCGAGATCTGGGAGCGCGACCCTGCCAATGAGGATGACGTCGATTTCGTCACCGACGATCTTGCGGAGTTTCTGACGGCGATAGTTGTGAGGGAGTAGGGGGAAATTGAAGAATTGGGGAACAGATCCGAACCGGAGACTGCAATCCCTCTTCATTTCATTCGTCAATTCGTCAGTTCTTCAATTCCCCTACTCCCTACTCCCCTAACTTATAGAACCGGCTGATGATCCCCCAGGCCTCGTCGGCGGTGTCGACGAAGTCGATGATGTCCTGGTCGCCGGGGCTGATCGTGCCTTGCTCGGCGAGGAAATCGAGATCGATCGCCCGTTTCCAGAAGGATTTGCCGAACAGGATCACCGGCACGCGTTCCATGCGCCCGGTCTGGATCAGGGTCAGCGTCTCGAAGAACTCGTCCATCGTGCCGAAGCCGCCGGGAAACACTGCGACCGCCTTGGCGCGCATGACGAAATGCATCTTGCGGATGGCGAAATAGTGGAAGTTGAAGCAGAGCTCCGGCGTCACATAGATGTTCGGTGCCTGCTCGTGCGGCAGGACGATGTTGAGGCCGATCGACGGCGCGCCGACATCGTCGGCGCCGCGGTTTCCGGCTTCCATCACGCCGGGTCCGCCGCCGGTCACCACGACATATTCGCGGTAGTACGAGGTGGCCGACTGCTGCGAGCAGAGGCGGGCGAATTTGCGCGCTTCCTCGTAGTATTTGCTGTTCTTCTCGAGGTTCTTCTTTTGCGTCTCGTTCTTGGCCGCCCAGGCCTCGCCGCCCGGTTCCGGCAGGCGTGCGCCGCCGAACAGGATCACCGTCGAATGGATACCGCGTTCGGCCAGGATCATTTCCGGCTTCAAGAGTTCGAGCTGCAGCCGGACCGCGCGCAGTTCGCGGCGCGTCATGAAGTCGGGATCGTTCCAGGCGAGCCGATAGGTCTCGGCACGCGTCTGCGGCGTGTCCGGCACGCTTTTCGACCGCTCCAGATCCTCGTCCGAATGCGGCAGCGGGGTCCACCCCGCCTTTTCCATAGGAGTCATAACTGCCTTACCCGTCCAAATTCTTCAGTTGCGCCGTCCCATGGCGCAGCCGCGATTGACCCCCATAGAGCCTTAACATAAGCAGGTTCCGCAAAAGTGTCCGGCGGTTTTGCGACAAGAACCTGCTACATGCAAAGACCCAAGCATGCGAAGCATGCCGGGGGTCCGCGCGACTTTCAAAACAGGTTAAGGCGCAGCCCCTTAACAGCTTGGTAATGGAGCGAATTCATGTCGAAGCCCGATCTGGCGAGCCTCGAAAAGACCATTGAGAAGGCTTTCGAGGAACGCGACACGATTTCGACGGCAACGCGCGGCGAAACGCGCGAAGCTATCCAGTCGGCGCTCGACCTGCTCGACCGCGGCGTCGCCCGTGTCGCCGAGCGGCAGACCGACGGCAAGTGGCATGTCAACCAGTGGCTGAAGAAGGCCGTGCTGTTGTCCTTCCGGCTCAACCCGATGGAGATCATCAAGGGCGGCCCCGGAGAGGCTGTGTGGTGGGACAAGGTGCCGTCGAAGTTCGACGGCTGGAGTGCCGTCGACTTCGAGAAGGCGGGTTTCCGCGCCGTGCCGTCGTCAATCGTGCGCCGTTCGGCCTATGTCGCGCCGGGCGCCGTGCTGATGCCGTCCTTCGTCAATGTCGGTGCCTATGTCGACACAGGTACCATGGTCGACACCTGGGCCTCGGTCGGCTCCTGCGCCCAGATCGGCAAGAACGTGCATCTGTCCGGCGGCGTCGGCATTGGCGGCGTGCTGGAGCCGATGCAGGCCGGCCCCACCATCATCGAAGACAATTGCTTCATCGGCGCGCGCTCGGAAGTGGTCGAAGGCTGCATCGTGCGCGAAGGCTCGGTGCTCGGCATGGGCGTCTTCATCGGCCAGTCGACCAAGATCGTCGACCGCGCCACCGGCGAGATTTTCTATGGCGAAGTGCCGCCGAATTCCGTCGTCGTCGCCGGTTCGCTGCCTGGCAAGCCGTTTCCCAACAACGAGCCTGGTCCAAGCCTCTACTGCGCCGTCATCGTCAAGCGCGTCGACGCCAGGACCCGCTCCAAGACCTCGATCAACGAATTGCTGCGCGATTGATCTTTGCGCAAAGCGAGCGCACCTTCCGCCGGCGCGACAATCGGTCGCGCTGGTTCAATATGGAGGGGTGACATGGACTGGAAGTATCTGCTCACAAGTTTTGATGGTCGCATCAACCGTGGCAAGTTCTGGGCCGCGATTGGGGTTTTCATCGTCATTGGCATCGTTGCCTTTATTCTCGATGCGATCCTCGGCACACGCATCACCACGGCCAGTGGCGCCCAGATCGGCATCATCGGCATTCTCATCGCTCTGGCCTCGATCTATTTCGCACTCGCAGTCTACGCCAAGCGCTGGCATGATCGCGGCAAGTCGGGCTGGTGGAGCCTGATCATGCTGGTGCCGTTCATCGGCCCGATCTGGTTTCTGGTGGAATGCGGCATTCTCGAAGGCGCCAGGGGCGCCAACCAATACGGACCGGACCCGCTTGCCTGACAAATCAGATCTCACCTGGCTTTTCTTCAAAACCTCGGGCCGCGTCAGTCGCGCGGCCTATTTTCTTGGCGGGTTGCTCGTCGCCATCATCCAGGCCTTTCCGCTCTACCGCTTCACGCTGGTGCCGGAAGGATCGGCCGAGAGCAACATGTGGTCGTTCATCTTCTTCGTCGCCTTCATCGCCTCGCTGTGGTCGAACATCGCGCTGGCGGTAAAGCGGCTGCACGATCTGGACAAGCCGGGCATTGCCGCGCTGATCCTGTTCGTGCCGGTGGTCTCGATCGTCGCCTTCCTTGTGTTGTGCCTCTTTCCAGGGCAGCCTGGACCCAACCGCTATGGCCGGCGCACCAACGAGCCGGCACAACCCTGAGGCCAGATCGGTGCCATGCGCTACCGCACGCTTGATCCGAAGCTGATCATCGAGACCGCCGAACGGCTGGAAGAGCGGATCGCCGACCGTTTCCCAAATGCGGGATTGCGTGGCGTCGCCGCCGAACTGGTCTCGCTGTCGCGCGATCTGGCGAAGGCCGCAAAAGCACTCGAGGAACCGATCTGGTGGTTGCGCGGACTCATCGTCGCCGCCTTCGTCGCCGGCGTGCTGGTGTTCGTGTTCGTCGGTACCATCCTGCCGATCGACCGCCTCTCGGGAACCCACGATGCCCTGCAGTCGGTGCAAGGCATCGAAGCCTCGATCAACACCGTCATACTGGCCGTGCTGGGCCTGCTTGCCCTGATCCGCACCGAGGAGCGCATCAAGCGAAAAAGGGTCTTTCGCCAGCTGCATGGCTTGCGCTCGCTGATCCATGTCATCGACATGCATCAGCTGACCAAGGATCCGGCAGTCCTCTCGGCCAGCTTCAAGCCGACCTCGCACTCGCCGGCCCGCATCACCAACGCAGCCGACCTTGCCCGCTATCTCGACTATTGCTCCGAAATGCTCTCGATCACCGGCAAGATTGCCGCTCTCTTCGCGCAGTCGGTCAACGACGCAGTGGTCATCGACGGCGTCAACGACATCGAGAACCTGGCGTCCAACCTGTCGCGGAAAATCTGGCAGAAGATCACGTTGATCGACGGCCGGCCGGCGCGACAATCTGCTCCGGCGCCAGGCCCGGCGAGCCAAGCCGCTCCGCTTCCGCCGCGCGCACCAAAGCGGTGATCCGTTTGACCATCGGCGCCTGCGTGCCGGCTTTTTCAGCCAGCCGCAAAACAGCACCCTGCAGGTCGTCGATCTCGGTCGGCCGGCCGCGCTGAAGATCGTCCCACATCGATGAGCGCGCCCGCGGATCTATCGCCAGCATCCGCTGCGCCAGCAGTTTGAACAGCCAGTCCGGCAGCCTGAGCACCTTTGGCAGCAGCGCGGGCCGCAAGCCAGCGATCCGCGCCGGCTCGATGCCTGACGCTTTCATCGCACTGAGCGCCTCGTCGATCTGATCGGCCAGGATCAGCCGCCAGCGACGGTCAGCCAATTCGGTCGCCAGCGGCAGGCCGGAAAGCGCGACCAGCGCGTTGTTCAAATTCACCAGCAGCTTGCCCCACAGCACGGCCTTCATGTCGCCATGGGCTTCGATCGCAAACCCTTCGACATCGAGGAGGCCGACCAGGCCGGCGTCGCCGTCTTCGACCATCACCGTGCCGTCGCTGGCGCGGTGCACACGCAGCGGCAGTTCGCCGTCCAGGGACTGCACGACATTGAATGGCACCATGCCGGCCAGCACCATGTGCCCGGGAAGTTCGTTACGCAGCCTGTCGGCATTATCGACGCCGTTCTGCAGGCTGACCACCACAGCGTCCGGACGGGCATGGGCCTTGATGAGGGCCGCCATATCCTGCGTCGCGCCGCTCTTGACCGTTACCAGGATCACGTCCGCCTGCGACAGGGCAGCGGCGGGATCGGCGGTGACGACAAGCGCCTCCGGTCTGATCGAGTGAGTGCGGCCTTCTAGATCGCTGACCTGCAATCCGCCCTGCCGCAACGCCGCCTCGATGCGCGGCCGGGCCAGCAGGATAACCTCGCGCCCGGCGAGCGCCAGGCAGCCGCCGGCATAGCAGCCGATGCTGCCGGCGCCGGCAATGACGATCCTTCTATCCCCGTTTGCCATCCTGTCGCTCCGCACCGCTCGCAACTATACGACATGAAAACCATAATGTCGGCGGTATCACTGGGTCCTATGTCTGGCCGTGACAGGCCCTCCGCTTTCGACTATCGCTTTTGCCATGACTCTGCCGACCGATCCCGCCGAAAACCTTGCCGCCCTTATCCGTTGTGCTTCGGTGACGCCCGCCGAAGGCGGCGCGCTGACCGCGCTGGAGACGATGCTGAAACCGCTCGGCTTCCTCGTCGATCGGCCGATGTTTTCCGAAGACGGCACGCCCGACATCGAAAATCTCTATGCGCGACGGTCCGGCAACGGTCCGCATCTGATGTTCGCCGGCCACACCGACGTGGTGCCGGTCGGCGACGAAGCCGCTTGGACGCATCCGCCCTTCGCCGCCGAGATCGCCAATGGCGAGATGTATGGCCGTGGCGCGGTCGACATGAAAGGCGGCATCGCCTGTTTCATCGCCGCCGTGGCGCGTCATGTCGAGACCAATGGCGGCCCGAAAGGGTCGGTCTCGCTGCTGATCACCGGCGACGAGGAAGGACCGGCCATCAACGGCACGGTCAAGCTGCTCGAATGGGCGGCTTCCAGGGGCGAGAAATGGGATGCCTCGATCGTCGGCGAGCCAACCAACCCGGATGCGCTCGGCGACATGATCAAGATCGGCCGCCGCGGCTCGATGTCCGGCGCCATCACCGTCAATGGCCGCCAGGGCCACGTTGCCTATCCCTTGCTTGCCGACAATCCGGTGCGCGGGCTGATGAGCCTCGTCGACGCCTTGCTGCATCCTGTCTTCGACAAGGGAACCAGGGATTTCCAGCCGACCAATCTGGAAATCACCTCCATCGATGTCGGCAACCCGGCCACCAATGTCATCCCCGCCAAGGCGACCGCCACCTTCAACATCCGTTTCAACGACACCTGGACGGCCGAGACGGTCCAGGCGGAAATCCACAATCGCCTCGACCAGGCGGCTAGGCGCAAAAAGTACCGGCAGGGCAAGAAGACGCCGGTCGACTACGACCTCGTCTGGCGCGACCGGCCGAGCCATGTCTTCCTGACCCGCGACGAAAAGCTGATCGAAACGCTGCGCGGCTCGATCAAGTCGGCGGTCGGCAGGGAGCCGACACTGTCAACCTCCGGGGGCACGTCTGACGCGCGCTTCATCAAGGACTACTGCCCGGTGGTCGAATTCGGGCTGGTCGGCAAGACCATGCATATGGTCGACGAGCGCGTCGCCATTGCCGATCTGGAAACGCTGACACAAATCTACCAGCGCTTCATCGAAGACTGGTTCGGACAGGGCTGAGCAGCATGCTTTCGGCGGACGAAACCCAAGCTTCGCTGACAGGCGCCTGGCGGCTGATGCTCGGCAAGGCCGACGGCCTGCGGCTGCTCGACCTGTCGGCCGACGGGTTCTGGAATTCCTTTTTCGCAATTGTCGTTGCCGCACCGGCGCTAATCGTAGGCTGGGTCGGCATCGCCAACGAGATCGGCGATCCCGACGCTTTCGCGGGGCGCTTTAGCATGTTGATGCGGCTGGCGACGGTCGACATCGGCTCCTGGGTGCTGCCGCTGATTGCGCTCGCTTTGATCGCGCCGCGTGCCGGCATCGGCGGCCGCTTTGTCCACTACGTCGTTGCCAGCAACTGGGCTTCGGCCATCACCGCTTGGCTGATGTTGCCCTCGGCACTGATCCGGCTTTTCCTGTCGTCCGCGAGCCAAGTTTCGAGCCTTGTGTCGCTGCTTCTGTTTGCCCTGTCGATGGTGCTGACCTGGCGCATGACCAATGCCACCATCGGCAAGGGCGCAGCCGTCGGCACCGCCGTTTTCGTCGGCATGTTCATCGCTTCGCTGCTGGTGTTATTCGGCCTGCAGACGCTGCTCGGCATAACCGTGCCGGACGATATCGGACCTCAGAGCCTTTCCGGGCTCGTCTCCGGGTAGAGCCTTCCGGCCTCTATCCTGGATAGAGCCTTCCGGCCTCTATCCTGGATGGTCGACGTCCGGATAATCGACATCAGTGAGAAACAGCCCGTCGGGCGGCGCCACCTGGCCGCAGGCGGCGCGGTCCTGCGCCTCGAGTGCTGCTTTCAGATCGGCCGTGGTCCAGCCGCCGTCGCCGACGCGCTTGAGCGAGCCGACCATCGAACGCACCTGGTTGTGCAGGAACGAGCGCGCCGAAGCCCTGACCTCGATGAGGTCACCCTGACGGCTCACATCGAGCCGCTCCAGCGTCCTGATTGGGCTGTTGGCCTGGCACTGGGTCGAGCGGAAGGTGGTGAAGTCATGCCGGCCGAGCAGGACCTTTGCCGCTTCGTGCATGGCGGCGGCGTCGAGCCGCTTCGGTACCCACCACACCTTGCCCTTGTCGAGCGCGGCCGGCGCGCGGCGGTTGAGTATGCGGTAGAGATAGTGGCGACCGGTGGCCGAGAAACGGGCGTCGAAATCGTCGGCGACAACCGTTGCCGCGACGATAGCGACGCGCGCGCCGGCCGCCTGCAGATGAGCGTTGACGGCATCGCGCACCTTGTCGCCCGGCCACGCCCTGGCGAGGTCGACATGCGCCACCTGTGCAGTCGCATGCACGCCGGCATCGGTGCGGCCGGCGGCGCGCAGCCTGACCGCTTCGCCGCAGAATTTTTCGATCGCCTGCTCGATCGCCTGCTGCACCGAAGGCTGATCCGCCTGGTGCTGCCAGCCGGCAAACAGGCTGCCGTCATATTCGATGTCGAGGCGAAAACGCGGCATGCCGGGCGGCTATACGCTCTCGCCTAGGCGGCGAGAGCGGTGAAGGCAGAGGCGTAGACCAGCCTGCCTGCCTCTGGTGCGTCGCCCCAGGCCAGCGCCTGCAGCGCTTCGCCCTGGTACTCGCTTTCGAAGTTCTGGGCACGCGTGTGGCTATAGCCGAAACGCCCGTAATAGGTGGGATCGCCGAGCACCACGGCCAGCGTTTCGCCGGCATCCCTGAGGCGGATATGCGCCTCGCGGATCAGCGCGCCGCCGATGCCGCTACCATGGAACGAGGGCTCCACCGCCAGCGGCGCTAGCGCCACGGCCGCGAAGGTCTTGCCGCCATTCTGGACGAAAAGCCGCGAAAACAGGATGTGGCCGACCACCTGGCCGTCTTCTTCCGCCACCAGTTCGGCAACGGCATCGCCGCCGGTCACCAGCGCGTCGACCAACCCGGCCTCTGTCTGCTGGCCGAAAGCGTGTTCCTCGACGAGGCGGATGGCCTCGCGATCCCGCGGCGTCGCCGCGCGTATCGACATCATGCTCATGAGAATTTCATTCCTTTTTCGATCTTGGCCCCGCGCAGGAATTCCGACGCGGCAGCAGGCCTTCCGCCCGCCCGTTGAACTTCGACCAGCCTGATCGCACCTGCCCCGCAGGCAACCGTCAGCCGGTCATCGAGAATTCCTCCCGACTCGCCCAACTCTTCCCAAAGCGACAGGCCTTGCGATAGCGTCGAGCGAAGCAGTTTCAGCCGCTCCGGGCGGCCGCCAATTCCTATCTCGGACCAGGCGCCGGGAAAGGGCGACAGGCCGCGAATTCTATTGTGGACCTCGCTCGCCGAGCGAGTCCAGTCCACGCGAGTCTCGGATTTATCGATTTTCTTGGCATAGGTCACCCCGTCCACAGCTTGTGTGGCAAATGCCAGGGTGTTCCTTTCCAGTCGCGCCAGCGCTTCCACCATCAGAGAAGCACAGACACTCATCAACCGATCATTCAGATCGCCGGCTGTCATATCGGGTTCGATGGCGCATTTTTCAACCAGTCCCACCGGACCGGTGTCCAGCCCCTCCTCCATGCGCATCACCGTCATGCCGCTTTCCAGGTCACCGGCCATGATGGCGCGCTGGATGGGCGCGGCACCGCGCCAGCGCGGCAAAAGCGAGGCATGGCCGTTGATGCAGCCGAGCCGGGTCGCCTCCAGAACCGCCTTCGGCAGCAGCAAGCCATAGGCGACGACCACGGCGACATCGGCCTGCAAGGCGCTGAAGGCGGCCTGCTCGGCCTCGCTTTTGAGCGAAGTCGGCGTGCGTGTCTCGATGCCCAGCCGCTCTGCCTCGCGCTGCACCGGCGACGGCGTCAGCTCCAGCCCGCGCCGTCCGGCGGCGCGCGGCGGCTGCGTATAGACGGCTGCTATTTCATGCCCGGCCTCGGCAATCGCGCGCAGCGTCGGCACCGAAAACTCCGGCGTGCCCATGAAGATGACGCGAAGGGGCATTTTTCTCTCGATATCCTATTCTCTACCTGAGCCGGTAAGTCAGCTCAGGCTTCAAACGGGTTTACCAGCTTCAGGTCAAGTCCGTCGAAGTCTCGGACATTGCGGGTGGCAAGCGTGGCGTCGTGCACCTGGCAGATTGCGGCGATCATGGCGTCCTTCGTTTCGACAGGTCTGCCAGCGAGTCGTCTTGCGGCGGCAATGCGGCCATAGTGTTCTGCAGGCAGATCCCCAAAAACCAGGATTCGACCCGAAAATTCACCCTGGATCCTCGAT
The DNA here is from genome assembly GCF_964254115.1 of Mesorhizobium sp. LjRoot246. Lineage (NCBI taxonomy): Bacteria > Pseudomonadati > Pseudomonadota > Alphaproteobacteria > Hyphomicrobiales > Phyllobacteriaceae > Mesorhizobium > Mesorhizobium sp. LjRoot246. The sequence goes on from NZ_CAXUSN020000001.1 coordinate 782,382, forward strand.
ATGGTTTGGAGAAGGCCATCCCGCCGTATGGCATCCTGGACGAGGTACGCTCCGAAATAGAGCTCTGCAAAAACAATGGTGGAAAGAAAAAGGGTCGCAGGCTCCTGGCCATTCAACCAGTTGAGAACGTTTTGGCTTCGTTGCCGCGATAGCACGTCCGATATGACGTTTGTGTCCAGTATGATCATTCCGGTCGACGGAAATCAGGCGGTCCACGATCGGCTTCGCTTCGCGACCTCGCTATTTCCTGAATCTCGTCGTCTGTGAAACTATTATCGCCAATGAGCGAACAAAGGCGATCCCCGGTCTTTTCAAGGCCGGCACGTTGCGTTGCAAAACCCTTCTGTATCAAGACGACCGCTTCCTCGGAAAGGCTGCGCCTGTTCAGCCGCGCGCTTTCCTCGAGACGCCGTTTCAATTCCGGATTGATCCCACGGATCAGCATGTCACCCATTGGCATCTCCTGCATGATATCATTGATATCAAAATAAGCCAGTATCGTCAATCGGAGGTTTGTTAACCAGGGCTATGAACTCGGGTTAACGGGTTCCTTCGGAGCCTTCGCCAGTGCGTAGGCTGATGGAGCACCAAACGAAAAACCCGCCTGTACGGCGGGTCGCTGGCGCAAATCAGCACCATGGCCGAATATGTACCTTAGGTAAGGTCACGAAGTCAAGAAAAAATTCCTATTGTGACGGAGAGCCGTGCAGCACCGGCAGAACAATGCCTATCCCACCAGCTTGCCCGGCGCCTTGTCTTTGGCGAGTTTCTTGAATTTCTTCACCACCATGTCGCGCTTCAGCTTCGAGATGTGGTCGATGAACAGCACGCCATTAAGGTGGTCGATTTCATGCTGCAGGCAGGTCGCCATCAGGCCCTCGGCCTCCAGTTCCTGCAACTTGCCGTCACGGTCGAGATATTTGACCCGCACGGCGGCCGGACGTTCGACCTCGGCGTAATAGTCCGGGATCGACAGGCAGCCTTCCTCGTAGACGGAGCGCGCATCGGCGCTCTCCAGGATTTCCGGGTTGATGAAGACATGTGGCGCCGGCTCCTCGTCTTCCTTGGCCAGGTCGATCACCAGCATACGCAGCGGCTCGCCGATCTGGATTGCCGCCAGCCCGATGCCGGGCGCGTCATACATGGTCGCCAGCATGTCGTCGGCTAATCTGCGCAAAGGCGCGTCGACACGCTCCACGGGCTTCGAAACCTGGCGCAAGATGGGATCGGGAAGGATGATGAGCGGCTTGATCGACATGGCGTTCCACCTAAGACCTCCAGCGAAACGCGTCAACCGGTGGGCTTAAGCCTCGTTCACGTTTTGATCTGTGCTATCAGGGCGAATCGTCTATGCTGTGCACATGAATGATCTGAGCACTATCCTTTCCGAACCCGTCGCCCGGCTTGGCGCCACCACGATCACGCTCGGCCATGCGCTGGCCTTCGGTGCCTTGCTGTTTCTCGGCCTGTTCGGGGCGCTGGTCATCGCGCTGTGGCGGTCGGCAAAAGCGCGCGCTGTCGCCGCAGCCGAAGCCGCCGACCATGCTCGCGATGCCGAGGCCCGGATGGCCGGCATTTTGCAATCGCAGGCCGAGATGCAGGGCCGCATGGGTGCCATCGCCGAGGTGTTCGGCGCACGGCAGGCCGAGCTAACGCAGTCGATCGGCCTGCGCCTCGACGCCATGACCGGCCGCCTCGGCCAGACCATGACCGAGCAGACGAAATCCACGCATGAAAGCCTGGCCAAATTGCAGGAGCGGCTGGCCATCATCGATGTCGCTCAGGGCAACATCCAGTCGCTCGCCGGCCAGGTCGTGCAGCTGCAGGCGATCCTCTCCAACAAGCAGACGCGCGGTGCCTTCGGCCAATCGCGCATGGAGGCGATCGTCGCCGACGGCCTGCCGCACGGCGCCTACGAATTTCAGGCGACGCTGTCGAACGGCAGCCGGCCCGACTGCCTGGTGAAGATGCCGAACGGCGCACCGTCACTTGCCATCGATGCCAAATTCCCGCTGGAAGCCTGGAATGCCATCCGTGCCGCCGATGGCGCCGACCTGCAGAAGGCAGCCTCGCAGGCCTTCCGCCGCGACATCGAGATCCACGTCCGCGATATCTCGGAAAAATACCTGATCCAGGGCGAGACCCAGGACACCGCGTTCATGTTCGTGCCGTCGGAATCGGTGTTCGCCGAGATCCACGAGAATTTCGAGGCGATCGTCCACAAGGCACATCGCGCACGCGTCGTCATCGTCTCGCCGTCGCTGCTGATGCTGTCGATCCAGGTTATCCAGGCGATCCTCAAGGACGCCCGCATGCGCGAACAGGCACACCTGATCCAGGGCGAGGTCATCCGGCTGATGGAGGATGTCGCGCGTGTCGACGAGCGGGTGCGCAAGCTGCAGGTCCATTTCGGCCAATCGGCCAAGGACATCGACGATATCCTGGTTTCGACGTCGAAGGTAACCAAGCGCGGCCAGAAGATCGAGGCGCTGGAGTTCGGTGCGCAGCCTGATGGCGATGCCGGCGCGGACGCCGCGTCACGGCCTCCCGCTGGCCCGCGCGCCGCCGATTCGAAAACCGGGCAGCTCAGGCTGAGGGTTGTCGAAGGCGACGACTGAGCCGCAGCAGCAGCGCTACTGCTCCTCCACGGTCGTCATGCCCTGAAACTCCGGCAGCCAGGGCAGCGCCGAGCGGTGCCAGTATTGCGTCCGGGGAACCAGCTCGTCGCGTTGCCGCGCCGTGCCGACCCGGATGCCATAGACCTTCGGCCCGTCGTCAACCGATGTGGCGTACAGATGCGAGCCGCACTCGCCGCAAAAGCCCTGCGCGCGCTTGGCGCCGCTGGACCCGGTCTTGACGTAGACTTTTGGCGTGCCCCTGGTGATCTTGTACTTTTCCTCAGGCACCCGCACCGACACACGAAAAGCCGTGCCGGTCAGTTTCTGGCAGTCGGTGCAGTGGCAGATCGAGGTCTTTTCAGGCTCGACCTCCGCCTCGTAGGTGATGGCGCCACAATGGCAGCCGCCGTCGATTTTCATCTTCGTTCCTCCAAAGTCGCCTTAATCTTAGCTCCGCAAGGCCGTGGGGCAATGGCGCAGCGCTAGTCCAGAGCCGGATCGGATGCGGTCTCGATCAGCTTGCGCCGCTTCTCCCAGGTGCCTGACGTCTGCGGCTTGACGAACAGCCGTGTGATCTCCGGCATCTCCTCTTTCAGCTTCGCCTCCAGGCGCTCGACGCAAGCCTCGATCTCCGGCGCCGTCAGATGATCCTCGAACTCGATGCTCAGGCCGGCGACGATTTCCGTCGGCCCCATATGGACGGTCAGGACACCGTTCGCGCGCTGCACCGCCGGATCGTGCTGGGCGATCGCCAGCACCTGTCTTTGAACCTCGGGCGACGCCGGCTCGCCGATCAGCAGGCCCTTGCTTTCGCGGGCCAGGAAGGCCGCCGTCGCACCAAGGATCAGCCCGATGCCGATCGAGGCTGCGCCGTCGAGCTCCGGCATCTCCAGCAGTTCCGACGCCAGGATGCCGGCAAAGGCGACGATCAGGCCGAGCAGAGCCGCACTATCCTCGAACAGCACGGTGTAGACACTCGGATCCTTGCTCGATTGCACGGCCCGCAGCCAGCCCTGCTTTCCCTTCTCACGGCGGAACTCCTTCAGCGCCACCAGCCAGGAGCTGCCTTCGAACAGGAAGGAAAGGGCCAGAACGATGTAGGTCACCTCAGCGTTGGCGACCGGTTCCGGCGCCATGATGTGAATCACACCTTCGTAGAATGATACTCCGGCGCCCACGGCGAAGACCAGAAGTGCGACGATGAAGCTCCAGAAATAGAGTTCGCGGCCGTAACCGAGCGGATGCGTCCGATCGGGAGGGCGCGCTGCACGGCGCATGCCGTAGAGCAGCAGGCCGCCATTGCCGGTATCGACCAGCGAGTGCACGCCTTCCGACAGCATCGCCGAACTGCCGGTGAAGAAGGCGGCGGCGAATTTTGTCAGCGCGATGGCTAGATTGCCGGCGAGTGCCGCGTAGATGACTTTCTTTGAGCCGCCGTGCCCGGCCATGCTGTGTTCCCTTCAAGGCAGGCAGTCTAGCGGGCTCTACGGGCATGACAACGCGCGAACCGCCCGGGCGTTCAAGACGGCGGTCGTTAAACAGGTTGCTTGTCAAAAGCCGGCGGGCAGAGGACGGCGGCTAGTCGACCATCTCGCTGGTCCAAACCTTGAAGCCAGCAAGCGTGCCCGGTCCGAAAATATGGGTCAGCGGCACATCAGCCGCGTCGCGGCCGGAGGCGATCAGGATGCGGCCGATGCGCGGCGCATTGTTGCGCGGGTCGAATGCGTGCCAGCGGCCGCCGAGATAGACCTCGATCCAGGCGCAGAAATCCATACTTGCCCACGGCTTAGGCATGCCGATGTCGCTGATGTAGCCGGTGCAATAGCGCGTCGGGATGTTGAGCGCCCGGCAGAAGGCGACGGCGAGATGCGCGTAGTCACGGCACACGCCGCTCTGTTCCCGGTAGGCCTCCGCGGCGGTCCGCGTCGGCCGCGCATTGCCGTAGTTGAAGACGATGTGGTTGTGGACGAAGTCGCACACCGCCTGCACGCGCGGAATGCCCAGCGGTGTATGCCCAAATAGCCGCCACGCCTCATCAGCGAGAAGGTCGCTCTCGCAAAAACGGCTGGGCAGCAGGAACAGCAGCGTGTCCGCCGGCAAGTCGCGCACCTCGTGCTGCCAGGCCATCAGGTCGCCCATCTCGAAGGTGCCAGAGTCGCGGATCACGGCGTCCGTGCCGAAGGTGAACCGCCCGGGCGGCGCGACGAACCGATTGCACCAATTGCCGAAGCTGTCGCGATAGCTTTCGATCGGCACCGGCGGGTTGGAGATCAGGAAATCCGGCCGCTCGAGATCGGAGGCACGGGAATAGTGAACATTCAGCATCGCGATGAGCGGCGTTTCCTGCGGAAAATCGAAGCTCATCTCGCAGCCGATGTGGATTCGCATTGTCGTCCTGACCGGCCCTGCCTGACGATCACCCGGCGAAGGCACGGGTTGATGCTGCAGTGCGAAAATGACCATGGCACGGACCGCCAGGGTTTACGAGCAAATTAGAGCAATTCCAGAAAAAGTGTGAAGCGGTTTTCCGTCCGGAATTGCGTCAAAACAAAGAGTTAGAGCAATTCACTGTTTCCACGAAACGGTGAATTGCTCTAGAAACCGGTTGAAAGCGATCCGCTGGCGGCGGCGGCAGTCGCTAGCCCCTTGCAGTCGGGCGTTTCTCTTGTTTCACTTGGCTTCCCGCAATCGGAGGAACGAATCATGGCTAAAGGTGCGATGAAGGCAGGCAAGGAGGCCCGCAAGCCGAAGAAGGATGCCAAGAAGCCCGCCCCGGCTCCCGCGCTGAAGGCGCCGCCGGTCAAGGCGATGAAGCTCAAGGACAAGTAGGTCCGGCCATCCACTTCGGAATAGGATTACGGCCGGCAACACTGTTGCCGGCCGCTGTTGATCGAGCGCCCGAAATTCCTATATTGGCGTGGCGGGGACGACCTCGCGCTTCCCCAAAATTCCCGACGGGACGACCCGCCATTGTTTGATTGAGCATCGGCCTCCGATTTTCACTTTCGGTCCGATGCTCTGATGGAGCGTTGTCGATGTCGTGGATTCTTCTGTTTTTTGCCGGCCTGTTCGAGATCGGCTGGGCAATCGGCCTCAAATACACCGATGGCTTCTCGAAGCTGGTGCCGACGGTGCTGACCGTTGCCTCGATGGTCGTCAGCCTTGCTCTGCTCGGCCTGGCGCTGAAGGCGTTGCCCGTCGGTACCGCCTATGCGGTATGGACCGGTATCGGCACCGTCGGGACGGCACTGCTCGGAATCTGGCTGCTCGGCGAGCCAGCCACCGCGATCAGGCTGGTCTGCATCGCGCTCATCGTCTGCGGCATCATGGGGCTGAAGTTCGCCGCCTGATCATAGCGCTTTAGGTTCTTGTTTTTATGCATGTCGTCCTCCCAAAACCGGGACCACTTTTGGGCGACATGCATGGGACAAACACAATCAGGGCCGCTGCGAGGCGACCCTGATCTCGAAGCAGATTGCTTCGGTAGCTTGGAGGCTAGCGGGCGGAAAAGCCCGGAGGCGTCCTGCCGGTGCGCTGCTTGCGTGCCGCATAACGCGCGTCACGCTTGGCCTTGCGTTCGGCTTCGTCGGCCAGAAAACGAGCGATGCGCTCGTTCTCTTCGGATTCCCGAATCTTGGCCTCAGCCTGCGCAGCTTCCTCCGCGGCGATACGTGCCGCCTCGGCTGCTGCCTCGCGCTCGGCCTTCTCGACCGCTTCGCGTGCCAGCTTTTCCTGCTTCAGCCGGGCCTTTTCGGCCTCACGAATTTCGCGAGCCGCGAGGATCGCCTTGCGTTCGGCCTGCCGTGCCAGCACTGCGGGATCATCCGCCGCCGGCTTTGCCTTGAAGCGCTCGAGGAGCGCCTTCTTTGCCTCGTTTGCGGCGTTGCGCCGCTCGAAAACGTCTTTTTCCCTGTAGATAGCCAAGTCCACTTCCCTGAAGTCAATTCGCGACGCTTACATACGCGCGAAAACCGAGAGTTCAAGCGCCAAAACGGCATGGCAGCCATGAAATTGTCGGCTGTTGCAGCCGGGAGACGCCTTTTCGGCCGAAATCCGACATGCACTGTTCACCGTCCGCCCCACTGGCGGGGTGACAAACGCATCGCTACGTCTAGCGACAAAACCCAACACCAGGATGACATCAGATGGAACTCGGTCTCTACACATTCGCCGACGTCAGTCCACAGCCGGGTCCCGGCGCCATCGGCCCGCATGAGCGGCTGCGCAACCTGATCGAGGAGGTCGAACTGGCCGACCAGGTTGGCCTGGACGTCTTCGGGCTTGGCGAGCATCATCGGCCTGATTATGCCGCCTCGGCACCGGTCGTGGCCCTGGCCGCCGCCGCCGAGCGCTCGAAGCGCATCAAACTGACAAGCGCCGTCACCGTTCTGTCTTCCGACGACCCGGTGCGCGTCTTCCAGCAATTCGCCACGCTTGACCTTCTGTCGGGCGGCCGCGCCGAGATCATGGCCGGGCGCGGCTCGTTCATCGAATCCTTCCCGCTGTTCGGCTACAACCTCGAGGACTATGACGAGCTCTTCGCCGAAAAGCTCGACCTGCTACTCGCCATCCGCGATAGCGTGAAAGTCACCTGGTCCGGCAATCTGCGCGCATCGATCAATGATCGCGGCGTCTATCCCAGGCCGTTCCAGGACAGGCTGCCGGTCTGGATCGCCATTGGTGGCACGCCGCAGTCTGCCGCCCGCGCCGGCGCGCTCGGCCTGCCGCTGGCGCTCGCCATCATCGGCGGCGAGCCGGCGCGCTTCGCGCCGCTGTTCGATCTCTACCGTGAGGCCGCCAAGCGCGCCGGCAGCAATCCGGCGGGCCTTGCCACCAGCATCAACGTGCACGGCTTCATCGCCGAAACGACCGAGCAGGCGGCCGACGATTTTTACGGCCCGCAGGCGGAGGTGATGAACCGCATCGGCCGCGAGCGCGGCTGGGGTCCGACGTCGCGGGCGCATTTCGACCAGTCACGCGGCCCCAACGGCGCCTTGTTCGTCGGCAGTCCCGAGCAGGTCGCCGAAAAAATCGTCGCCCAGCACAAGATCTTCAACAACGACCGCTTCCTGCTGCAGATGGCGATCGGCACCATGCCGCATGCCAAGATCATGAAGGCGATCGAACTCTACGGCACCAGGGTGGCGCCGATCGTGCGCAAGGAAACGGCCAAGGCTGCGTCGGCGCTGGCAGCGCCTGTCGCCTGAGCGGCGGGCGGCTCGCCCGCAGCCCGTTCGATCAGGCCTCATTCCGGAAGCCGGCTCATGGAACCTGCGCCCGTAACTCTGCGTTTCATGCAGGCAATTGCCGATCGCTGAGGGGCGTCGGCCCGAGGGGCGAGCATGAAAACCGAACCCACTGCCTTGGGCCAAGCCGCAGCCGAAGAGTCGGATTCGCGCGTCGCGGCTCGCGCCGACACGCATCTGATGCGTTCGCTGCTCATCGGCATCTTCCTGTTGATGGCCATCTATGCGCTCTACTTCGCCCGCGCCTTCTTCATGCCCGTGCTCCTGGCTTTCCTGCTGGCGCTGACGCTGACGCCGATCGTCCGGCTGCTGCGCAAGCACGGCATCCCCGAAGTGGTCTCGGCAACCCTTCTGGTGCTGTTGTCTATCTGTGTGTTCGCCACCGCCGGCTATTTGCTCAGCGGCCCGATCATCGACCTCATCAACAACACCTCGTCGATCGGCCAGCAGCTCACCGAACGGCTGGCGCAATTGCGCCGCCCGCTTGAGAGGATCATGCAGATTTCGCACCAGATCGAACAGTTGACCGAGACGTCGCAGGAGCCGGGCATCCAGAAGGTAGCCGTGGCGCAGTCCGGCGTTCTGTCGGCGGCCGCCAGCAATATCCTGTCGGCGGGAACAAGCCTCACCATCATTTTCGTGCTGTCGCTGTTTCTGCTTGCATCCGGCACGATGTTTTATGAAAAGATCATTCAGTCCTTCGCCAGTCTCAGCGAAAAGAAGCGGGCGCTGCGCGTCGTCTATGATGTCGAGCGCGAAATCTCGCACTATCTGCTCACCGTCACCATCATCAATGCCGGCCTCGGCACGGTCATCGCTCTCGGTCTGTGGGCGCTCGGAATGCCCAACCCGCTGGTCTGGGGAGTCGCTGCCGCGCTGCTCAACTTCCTACCTTACGTTGGAGCGCTGATCTCCATCGTGCTTGTCACGATCATCGCGCTGATCAGCTTCGACACCATCTTCTACGCGCTTCTGGCGCCGGCCTTCGTGATCTTGTGCGACACCGTCGAAGGCCAGTTCGTGACGCCGATGGTTGTCGGCCGGCGTCTGGAGATCAACGCCGTGGCGATCTTCATCGCCATCGCCTTCTGGTCATGGCTGTGGGGCTTCGTCGGCGCCTTGATGGCGGTGCCGCTGCTGGTCGTCATCAAGGTGTTCTGCGATCATTTCGACGGGCTCAGCCATGTCGGCAATTTTCTCGCCGCGCAGCACGCGGCCGTCGTCGAGGAGGACGACATCGCCGACACTGAAGCTGTCAAAGGCTGATCAATATTTTTGAATTTGCGGCGCCGCCGGGCGCTTCCTACATGCGGTCCTGACACAGGATCCCACCCATGACCGCTCTCTCCGTTCTCGACCTGTCGCCGATCGTCGAAGGCAGCGATGCCTCGCAGTCGCTGGCCAACTCACTCGATCTCGCCCGCCATGCCGAGCGATTGGGCTACAAGCGCTACTGGCTGGCCGAACATCACAACATGCCGGGGATTGCCAGCGCGGCAACCGCTGTCGTCATCGCTCATGTCGCCGGTGGCACGAAGACCATTCGTGTCGGTGCCGGCGGCATCATGCTGCCCAACCATTCGCCGCTGGTGATTGCCGAGCAGTTCGGAACGCTGGCCGCGTTGCATCCGGGCCGCATCGATCTCGGCCTTGGCCGCGCGCCCGGCACTGACATGGGCACGGCCCGCGCCTTGCGTCGCAACCTCGAAGCCGGCGTCGACAATTTCCCGCAGGATGTCGTTGAGCTGATGGGTTATTTCCAGCCGGCCGAGGAAGGCCAGCGCATCCGAGCCGTGCCCGGCGAAGGCCAGAATGTGCCGATCTGGATCCTCGGCTCCAGCCTCTATGGCGCGCAGCTCGCCGCCATGCTCGGGCTGCCCTACGCCTTCGCCTCGCATTTCGCGCCGGCGGAGCTGGACCACGCGCTGGACATCTACCGCTCGCGCTTCCAGCCGTCGGAGCAGCTCGACAAGCCGCATGTCATGCTCGGCCTCAACGTCATTGCCGCGCCCACCGATGCAGAGGCCAGGCTGCTGTTCACTTCGCTGCAGCAGGCTTTCGTCAATCTGCGCACCGGCCGGCCCGGTCGGCTGCCGCCGCCCGTCGAGGACTATGACCGCGATCTCGATCCGATGGCCAAGACCATGCTTGGCCAGGCGCTGTCCTGCGCTGTTGTCGGCTCTCCGGAAACTGTCCAGCAAGGCATCGATGCCTTCGTGCGCCGTACCGGCGCTGACGAGCTGATGGTCACCGCGCAGATATTCGACCATGCGGCGCGGGTGCGGTCGTTCGAGATTCTGGCCGAGGCGCACAAATCGCTCTCGCAGGCGGCCTGACTTTCTCAGGACGCGACACTCTTGGCTTGGTAGGTGCTGCCCGCCTCTGCTAAAGGCAAGTCACCCTTCCACAAGATCGAGCGCCCCCCGTGAATAATGACCATGACGCCCGCATGCAATTTGCCATCGATCTGGCGCAGCGGGCAGGCGAACTCGGCCTGGGATATTTCCGCGACCTGGAAAACCTGACCATCGAGAGCAAGGGCCATCAGGATTTGGTCTCGCAAGCGGACCGCGAGGTCGAGCTGTTCATCCGCGCGGCAATCGCCGTCGACTATCCGCAAGACGGCATCGTCGGCGAGGAGCATGCCTCGGTTGCCGGCCAGACCGGCTATGTCTGGGTCATCGACCCCATCGACGGCACCGCCAATTTCGTGCGCGGCATCCCGGCCTGGTGCGTGGTGATCGCCTGCGCCAGGGAGGGAGAGGCCGTGGTTGGCGTTATCCATGAGCCGTCGACCGGCGAGACGTTTCACGGCAGGCTCGGCGGCGGCGCCTTCGTCAACGGCCGGCCGATCAGGACCAGTGCGGCCGCCAGCATCGAGGATGGTTCTGTCGGGACCGGATTTTCGAACCGCGCCGATACCGAAAATATCGCCGTGCTGATCCGCGCGCTTATGGCCGATGGCGGCGTTTTCTTCCGCAATGCGTCGGGCGCGCTGATGCTCGCCTACGTCGCCGCCGGTCGGCTGCTCGGCTATGTCGAACAGCATATGAATGCCTGGGATTGCCTGGCCGGCATGCTTCTGGTCGAGGAAGCCGGCGGGGTGGTCGTGAAGCCCGATCCGAAGACGGTGCTGCAGCAGGGAACGCTGGTCATCACGGGCGGCAAGGGCGTCTTTCCGAAACTGCATGAGCTTTGTTTGGAAGCGTTCAAGCTCTGACCCGCTGAAGCGCGAAAACTAAGCGCTCACACTCTGCACCGTCGCCCCTAGCGGGCGGCATGAATTGCGGATCATCAGCCGGCCCTTGAGCAGCAGCTTGCGCGGCGGTGCGTCTCTGTTGCCGGCGAGACGGTCAAGCAGGAGATTGGCGGCCTGCTCGCCAATTGCCTGCACCGGCTGCGCCACCGTGGTGAGCTGCGGCTGGAACACGTCGGACCATGGAAAATCGTCGAAACAGGCGACCGAAATGTCTTCCGGGCAGGACAGGCCGATGTCGCGGATCGCCTTCATGGTGCCGATGACCATCGGATTGTTGGCCGAGAAGATCGCGCTCGGCCGGTCATGCGAGGAAAGCATCTGCATGGTGGCGTTGTAGCCGTCGATCTCGTGGAAGTTGCCGAATCGGATCAGCTCCTCGGCGATCGGCAGGCCGGCGGTGTGAAGGGCCTCGCGATACCCCGCCATGCGGTCATGCATCGGTGAAATGTCCGACGTGCCGGTGATGTAGCCGATGCGCCGGTGGCCGAGATTGATCAGATAGGTGATGGCGTCGAACACCGCACGCTGGTTGTCCAGCACCACGGCATCGGTATCGACGCCTTCGCAGATACGGTCGAGCAGCACCACCGGCACATTGGCGTCATCGACGATCCGCTTGAGGATCGCACCGTCGCCGACCCGCGCCACGATCAGCCCGTCGACCATGCGGTCGAGCAGCAGCCTGATCTGGTCGTCCTGGGTGTTTAGATCCTCATCCGTGCAACACAGCATGACGGCATAGCCGGCCCGGTCGAAGGCCTGCTGGATCACCGAGACGACATCGGTGAAGAACGGGTTGGTGATGTGCGGCACCGTCAGCCCGATGGTGCGGGTCGTGCCCATCTTCAGGCTGCGGGCGATGGCATTGCGCTTGTAGCCGATATCGCGGATCGCCTGTTCGATGCGCTGGCTGAGCTCCGGGCTGACCGTCGCCGTGCCGTTGATCAGCGCCGACACGGTGGCGACCGAGACACGCGCCGCTTCGGCCACGTGAAGCATGGTGGGTGCTGTGGATTTGCGGTGTTTTTTTCGCCCTGACGCTGTCATTTTCGAAACGTTTCGCCGCCCCTTGCCGCCAATACCTACGGAATCCTGTCCTTTTAAGCAAGAATCGAAATGCATCAAACTTCTGGCACCTTTATATCGGCTTGACATGATCGAAACGTTTAGATTAGCGTTTGCGGGAAGTTGACGACGACGGAAGGGAGGCCGCCATTGTCATGCAAGAGAGCAGTTCCCTTTCCCTGGAGCACGGTGCGGCCGATCGTTCAGACACGGTTCTGAGCGCCGAGCATATTTCCAAGAGCTTCGGCGGCATCGCCGCTTTGGTCGATGTCGGTTTCGACCTGCGGCGCGGCGAGGTCCATGCCTTGATGGGCGAGAACGGCGCCGGCAAGTCGACGCTGATGAAAATCCTCTCCGGCGTCTACACCGGTTACGAAGGCACGGTCAGCGTCGATGGCCGGCCGGTCAGCTTCGCCGGCGTGCGCGACGCCGAGGATGCCGGCATCGCCATCATCCACCAGGAGCTCAACCTGGTGCCCGAGCTCAGCGTTGCCGACAACATCTTCCTCGGCCGTGAGAAGCTGATCGCCGGGCTGATCGTCGACCGCAAGGCGAGCAGCCGCGCCGCCGCCGCTCTGTTGCAGCGGCTCGGCATCGAACTCGATCCAGAAGCCCGTGTCGGTGCTTTGCGCGTCGGCGAGCAGCAGCTGGTCGAGATCGCCAAGGCACTGTCGATGTCGGCACGCATCCTGATCATGGATGAGCCGACCTCGGCGCTGTCGCCGGCCGAATGCCAGCGGCTGTTCCGCATCATCCGCCAGCTTGCCGAAAGCGGCGTCGCCATCGTCTACATCTCGCACCGTATCGACGAGGTGATGCATCTGGCCAGCCGCGTTACCGTGTTTCGCGACGGCCGCCATGTGCTGACCAAGCCGATGGACAGGCTCGACGAAGATGCGATCATTTCGGCGATGGTCGGCCGCAATCTGCTCGCTTCCTCGCAGGAAGAGCGCAACACCAGTGGCAAGATCGTGCTTTCGGTCGAGAAGCTGTCGCTATCGAAACCCGATGCTCATGGCTGGCGCACGGTGATCGACGGCGTCGGCTTCGATCTTGCCGCCGGAGAAATCCTTGGTATTGGCGGGCTGCTGGGTTCGGGCCGCACCGAGATCCTGGAGGCGATCTTCGGCTCGAGCGACGGCCGCACCGGCGGCGAAATCCAGGTCGACGGCCGACCCGTGGATATCCGTTCGCCCCGCGACGCAAGGCGGCTGGGCATCGCGCTGGTGACCGAGGACCGCAAGACGCAAGGGCTGCATCTGCAGGCCTCGATCACGGACAATGTCGCGCTGCCGCTTGTCGGTTCGTTGGCGCGCTTCGGCATCCGCTCGCTGGCCGGCGAGCAGGGGCTGGCGCGGCAGGCGGTCAAGGCGCTCGGCATTCGCTGCCAGGATATCGACCAGCCCGCCGGCACGCTGTCGGGCGGCAACCAGCAGAAGGTCGTCATCGGCAAGTGGCTGGCGACCAAGCCAAGGGTGCTGTTGCTGGACGAGCCGACACGTGGCATCGATGTCGGCGCCAAGCGCGAGATCTACGACCTGATCTTCCAACTGGCGCGCGACGGCCTTGCCATCGCCGTCATCAGTTCCGAACTGCCGGAGCTTCTGCATCTCTCCGACCGCATCCTGGTGATGGCCGATGGCCGCCAGACAGGCATTCTTTCCCGCGATGAGGCAAGCGAGGAGGCCATCATGCGCCTCGCCGCCCCGCGCCGGACCATATCGAGACCAGCCGCATGACTGCCCTGAAACTCCTGTCCCGAACCAAGCTCTATTGGGGCCTGATCGCCATCTTCCTGATCGGCGTCCTGGGCTCGCCGATGAGCTCGAAGGGCAACAACATCTTCCTCTCTTACGGCAATCTGCTCGACGTGCTGCGCCAGGTCTCGACCACCGGCCTGATCGCCACCGGTATGACGGCGGTCATCATCACCGGCGGCATCGACCTCTCCGTCGGCTCGCTGATGGCCATCTGCTCGGTGGTCTGTGCCATGCTGCTGACGGTTCCAGGCGTGACGCCAGGCGTCGTGCTGGGCGTGCCGACCGTCGCCCTGGTGGCGCTTTGCCTCGGTTTCGTCGTCACCCGCTTCATCTTCCAGAACCTCGCAAAATCCCGCGCCAGCGCCAATCTCGTCCGCGAGATCAGGCTTGACGGTATTCGTGGCCTGGTCACGCCGGCTGTCGTCGGCGTGGTCTTGTGCTGCCTGTCGCTGTGGTTTCTGCTGCCGCAGATCGAGCCGAAATTCGGCGTGCTCGGCGTGCTCTTGGTGGCGCCATGCGTGGGGCTGCTGTTCGGTGCGCTCAACGGCTTCATCATCGTTGCCGGACGCCTGCAGCCTTTCATCGTCACCCTGGCGATGATGGTGACGGCGCTCGGCATCGCCCGGCTGACCGCCGGCCAGAACAATGCGGTGCTGCCAGTCTATACCGGCTCCAACGCCACCGCCGATTTCGAGATCCTGCGGTCGCTGGTGTTCGGCATCATCCCGATGCCCGGCCTGTTCTTCCTCGGCGCCATCCTGATCTATGGCGCGGTGCTGCGCTTCACGCCGTTCGGCCGCTATGTCTATGCCATCGGCGGCAATGAGGAGGCGGCGCGGCTCTCGGGCATCGCCGCCGGCCGTGTCAAGATCGCAACCTATGCCATCTCCGGCCTGCTCGCCGGCATCGCCGCCGTGCTCTATGTCGCGCAATACCGGCAGGGCAAACCGGACGCCGGCGCCGGTTTGGAACTCGACGCCATCGCCGCCGTCGTCATCGGCGGCACCAGCCTGATGGGCGGGCGCGGCAGCCTCATAGGCACATTCTGCGGTGTGCTGATCTTCGGGCTGCTCTCCAACATATTACAGCTCCACAACATCAATTCGAACCTTCAGCTCGTGCTGAAGGGGATGATCATCATCGGCACCGTGCTCGTGCAGGAGCGCAATGCCGGTGATCTCCTGGCCTATCTGCGCCTGCCCGGCGGGCAATCGGCGCACAAGGAAACGGCCGCGGCAAAGCGGCCGTCGCAAGAGACACCGTCTCTCAATCTCGGAGGAAACAAAAAATGAAACGACGTGACATGCTGAAGCTTGCCGCCATGACCGCTGCACTGCTGACCACCACCGCGCTGCTGACCACCGGCAATGCGTTCGCGCAGGACAAGAAGTGGAAGATCGGCTTCTCCCAGGTGACGACCATCGAACCCTGGCGCGCGCAGTTCAACAAGGACATCCTGGCCGAAGCCGCCAAGCATCCCGAGGTTGAGCTGATCATCACCGACGGCGAGGACAAGACCGAAAAGCAGGTCGCCGATGTCGAGAACCTGATCCGTCAGGAGGTCGACGCGCTGCTGGTGTCGCCGAAGGAATCCGCCGGCCTCACCGGCGTCGTGCAGCAGGCGATCGACGCCAAGATCCCGGTCTTCGTGCTCGACCGCAATGTCGACACCAAGGACTACACGCAGTTCGTCGGCGGCGACAACGCGCTGATCGGTCGCGCGGCGGGTGAATACGCCGTCGAGCTGCTTGGCGGCAAGGGCAAAGCATCAGGTAATGTCGTCGAGATCTGGGGCGGCATGGGTACCCAGCCGGCGCATGACCGTCATGACGGCTTCCATGAATTCACCGACAAGGAACCGGGCATCAAATATCTGCTCGACCAGCAATCGGGCGACTGGAAGCAGGACCAGGCTTACAATTTGATGGCCAACGCGCTGAAGAGCAACGAGAAGATCGATCTCGTCTACGGCCACAACGACCCGATGGCCTATGGCGCCTATCTCGCCGCCAAGGATGTCGGCCGCGAGAAGGACATCAAGTTCATCGGCATCGACGGCCTGCCCAACGAAGGCGTGCAGATGGTGAACAAGGGCGAGCTGACGGCGACCTTCACCTACGTCACCCCCGGCGCCGAAGGCCTGCGCCAGGCGATCAAGTTCCTCAACGGCGAGAAGGTCGAAAAGACCATCACTTTGCCGACCGAGAAGATCACCAAGGAAAACGCCGCCCAGGTACTGAAGGACAACGGTCTCTGAGTTTTCCCGGGGATAAGTGCCGGCCCAAGGTCCAGGTTCTTCGTCCCAGGGACAGCTTGGCACCCTTCCTCTCCCCCGTCGATCGGGGGAGAGGTGTCGAGCGCAGCTCGACGGAGTGGGGGTCGACCCTTGGCGCGGTGCAGGAAGATTCTTGCGCCCTGGTCCCCCTTCAATATTCGTTGGCGGCGGTTGCCAGGTGGTTCCCCCACTCCGTCGCTGCTTCGCAGCGCCACCTCTCCCCCCTCCGGAGGGAGAGGAAAGGACCTCGCCGCCGCACCTACGCCAGCTTCGCCAGCAATCTCATGAACGTGGCGATCTCCTTGGCCGAGAGCGGTGCCAGCGTTTCCCTTGTGATCTCGCGGGCCAGCGGGATCAGGCGCTCGATGGCGTCGCGGCCTTCTGCGGTCAGATTGACCAGCAGCCGCCTTTTGTCGACCTCGTGCTTGGAAAGCTCGACCAGGCCGCGCGCCTTCAGCCGGTCGATGACGCCCTTGACCGTCGCCGCGTCCATGGCGATCAGCGTGCCTAGCTGGTTCTGCGAGGTCTCGCCGACGTCACGAAGCTTGGCCAGCGCCGCGAATTGCGGCGGCGTCAGATCGCCGATATGCGCGGCAAAGATCGCGACATGGCGCTGATGCGCCTTGCGCAGGATGAAGCCGACCTGCTCCTGCAGGAGGTAATCCTGGTCGTCAGGCTCTTCGGCCTCAACCAGCTTCAGCAGATTGTCCTCGGCGCTCACCGCAATCCGTCCCAGGCTTTTATGTCGTCGGCCGCCAGCCCGCCCATGCGGTCGTGCACGCGCGGGCCGCAGGTCATGGCAAGGCAGAACAGGATCTCGTCGGGTCGCGGGCCGTCGGACATGCCGACCTCCATGGCGTCGAAATGGCTGCGCACATAGGCGGCGTTGATATGGCCGAGCGGTACGTCGAGCTTCGAACCGAAAGCGCCGACCTTCTTGGCCGATGGCACGATCGCCTTGGCGTCGCCGAGCCGCTCGCGCATGGCGTAGCCGCCGGGCACATGCCAAAGCGCACCGTGTTCGAGTTCGCCCGCGGTGCCGACAATGGCGCCCTTGCCATAGCCGTCGATCTGCTTGACGTCGCCGCCGAGCGCCGCGATCAGCCGGTCGGCGAGCAGCAGGCCGAGCGGCTTCAAATCGTCCATGGCGCTCTGCAGATCTTCGACATAGCGCCCGGCGAACGGGTTTTTCACCAGCGCCATGGCGGCGGCGCGACGGCGCGGCACCTGGGCCACCGGCCCGCCCTCGTGAAAGATCTCTTCGGTCAGCACCGCGATCTTGCGGATCGGAAACTCAGGCATGGGCAACTTCCTTCCCTAGGATTTTGTTGGGCGCGGCAAGCGCCATGGAACCACAGATGCGGGTCTGGCCGGCAAGAAACAGCGCCGATGCGGCGATCAATCCCCCGCGGCGGAAATCTTCGGCGACGGCAAGCCCGCCGTCCAGCGCCCTGGCGATCTCTGACGGAGAAAGCCGGCCGACCTCTTGCGTCACCAGCCGGTCGCCAAGGTCGCTGTCCGGCGCCAGATCGCGCGCCGGCACACGCCGGATGGCCGGATGGTGGGCCACGTCGACGGCGTTGGCGATCAATGTCGCGGCGGCATCGGCTTCGGCGCCGGTCCGCGCGAGCACGGTGACGGCGTCGGCAATGCCGAGCGAAAACGAGCGGCCCCGCCAGCCGCTGGTGGCAACGCCACGCACGCCATCTCCGGCGCGGATGGTGATGCGGTCGGCGAGACCGTGTCCGGTGCCGGCGATGGCAAGCGTCATCGACTGGCCGGCGCCGAGATGGATAGCGCTGTCGCCGCCATTGTTGACATAGGCGCGATCGAGCCGACTGCCGGCCAGCAGTGCGCCAAGTATTTCGTCGGCTACCGATCCGGCAACGGCGGCCATCGGAGTGATGAATTTTTCCGCCAGCGGCACGACAGCCGCCTCCATGCGCCGCGCTGTCGGACCGGAGAACAGGCGAGGGTGCCCCGACGCGGGACGGCGCAGTTCAGGAAGTTCATCGACCAGCTCGGTCAAAACGCTCTGGAACCGCGCTACGGCCTGCTCATAGGCCTGGCGGCATTCGTGTGCCTCGCCAAAAACCTCGATGATCAGGTCGATCGGCCCATGGTTGAGATGCAGCCGCTTGCCGTCCTGCAGCCAATGCGTTTGCGGGCCGTCCATCACCCAGTCTCGTTCGATGCAGCGCGGCGCAGTTGCGCCAGCGGGGGCCATGGGTTGCTGGCCGGCGCACCGGTGCCGCGTCGCGGATTAAGGTATTCGCCACCCTTGGCAACGATGTCCTCGACGCTGCGGATCTCGGCCTCATAGCCGCCCAGCCTGATGTAGTCGTCGCGGCGCAGGGTGAATTCGATCGGTGCCACCAGCGCCGGTGTCGGCACATAGCCGAAGGCGCCCTCCGGCACCCTGGTGACATCGACCATCAGCGTGATGCCGCCGCCTGGCCAGACATAGACCGGCGCGCCGCCGACCGTCACATAGGTGGTCAGGCCCTGAACCGAGCGGGTGAGGTTGACCGGGTTTTCGGTGACGCCGGCGCGCAGCGAGCCACCGGCACCGCCGATGAACAGCACGGTGCACAACGCCGGCTCGCAATTGTCCTCAATCAGCCCAACCGACTTTTGCAGCCGCTCCGGGAACGGTTTTTGCACCGGCTTCAGCTCGTCATCCAGCTCGTAGTAGGCGAACTGTTCGCCGGTGGTCGAAACCATCAGCAGCGACAGGCCCGGCCGCGCGCCCTTCTTGGCGTTCCATTCGCCGAGGATCGACAGTGGGTCGGAAATGCTGGTGCCGCCCCAGCCGAGGCCAGGTTCGGAGACCTTGAAATAGCGGCCCGGCGTCGAACGGCGGCCGACGATTTTTATACCCGTATCCTGCCAGCCCAGCACCTTGCCCGCCTGATGCTCGGAGACGACGCCGGTGATGTGGTCGTCGACCACCACCACCTCGTCGACCAGGCCGCGCCATTGCGTGGCGAACATGCCGATGGTGGCCGAGCCGCAGCCGACGCGCATGCGGTGTTCCTGCTTGCCGTCGATAACAGGCGCTTTGCCGGCTTCGACTGTTATGGTGGCGCCGCCGTCGATGGCGAGCTCCACCGGCTTGCGGTTGCACAGATTGAGCAGCGCGTCGCAGGTGGCGCGGCCCTCGGCCTTGGAGCCGCCGGTCAGATGGTGCACACCGCCCAGCGACAGCATCTGCGAGCCATATTCGCCCGTCGTGACATGGCCGATCGCTTCGCCTTGCGACCGCACAATAGCCGTTTCGGGTCCGATATGACGATCGGTGTCGATCTTCACCTTGACGCCGCAGTAGGAGAAGATGCCTTCGGTGACGACGGTGACGAGATCGACGCCCTCGACCTCCTGGCTGACGATGAACGGCGCCGGCTTGTAGTCAGGATAGGTGGTGCCGGCGCCAATTGCCGTGACGAAGCGCCGTCCGGTGTTGACCAGTTCGCCGTCCCAATCCTCGCCCTCGGCGACGAAAGGCACTATTGCCAGGCCGGTCTCAGCCGCATGGTCGAGGATGGTCAACGGGTCCATCCGCACGATCCTGCCGCCGACATTGCCGTAGCGGTCGCAGGCGCCGGTGCGCCCATCGGCGATGTAGCACATCACCGGGCAGGCATCGCAGCGGATCTTCTCCGCCACCAGCTTCTCGCCGGGATCATGGGTTTCGAAACGCTCGGCAAGCTCGCTCATCGGCGTGCCTCCTTTTCGCGAATGCCATCTTTTTTGCGGATGCCAGCGCGGATACGCGTCGGCGTGGCCGGAACCTTGGTGACCAGCACGCCGGTGGCGTGGCGGATGGCGTTGAGGATCGCCGGCGCCGTCGGGATCAGCACATGCTCGCCCAGACCCTTGGCACCAAAGGGTCCTTCCGGGTCCGGAACTTCTATAAGAATGGTCTCGATCGGCGGCACATCGCCAATTGTGGGGATGAGATAATCGTGCAAATTCTCGGTGCGGCCGGGGATATACTCTTCCATCAGCGCCATGCCGATGCCTTGCGCGATGCCGCCTTCGATCTGGCCCTCGACCAGCAGCGGGTTGATCGCCTTGCCGACATCGTGCGCTGCGGTGATTTTCAGCAGCTTCACCGTACCAAGTTTGAGGTCGACCTCCAGTTCGGCGAGCTGCGCGCCATAGCCGTAGACGGCGTAGGGTTTGCCCTGGCCCTTGGTATCGAGAGGCAGCGTCGGCGGATCGTAGGTTTCCTCGGCGCGGAAGACGAAGCCGTCGGCATCCACGTCGAGCGAGGCAAGATCGATGCGGCGCGTGGCTTCGCCCTCGCGGATGACGATCGCCGAACTGTCCAGTTGCAGAGCTGCCTTTTCCGAAACATTGGCAAAACGCAGGATCGTTTCGCGCAAGGCGCGGCCGGCCTTTTCGGCGGCCTTGCCGGTGACGAAAGTCTGGCGCGAGGCCGAAGTCTTGCCGGCATCCGGACTGATCGCCGTATCGGCGCTCCTGAGCCTGAATTTATCCAGCGGCAGGCCGAGCGCGTCGGCGCAGATCTGGGTGATGACGGTGTTGGAACCCTGGCCGATATCGACGGCGCCCTGGTGCAGGATGACGGTCCCGTCGGCCGCTACGCCGACCCGGATGGTCGACGGATTGGGCAGTGAGGTGTTGCCGCAGCCGTACCAGCAGGACGCAACGCCGACGCCGCGCTTTCTATCCCTGTTGGCACTGTTGAATGCATCCGCATCAGCCTTCGCGCGCGCCCAATGCGGCCGCAGCGATTCGAGGCACTCGGCAATGCCGACACCAGAGTCCAGAAGCTGTCCGGTAACCGTTTCGGATCCGTTCCGAAGACAGTTCTTCAGCCGAAACTCGAGCCGGTCCATGCCGAGCTTGCCGGCCAGCTCGTCGTAGAGCGTCTCCTGCATGATGGTCGCCTGCGGCACACCGAAGCCACGGAAGGCGCCGGAGATCGGCCCGTGCGTGTGGATGGCGCGGCCCTCGGCACGATAGTTGGGCGTCGCATAGGGACCGGAGGCATGCACCGGCACACGATTGGCCACCGTCGGCCCCCAGCTTGCATAGGCGCCGGTGTTGAAGTCACCTTCAAAGATCATCCCGGTGACAAGGCCATCGGCATCGGCGCCGATGGTGGCCTTCATCTCGGCTGGATGGCGCTTGGTGGTCGAAATCATCGATTCGGTGCGGGTGTAGGCCAATGCCGCCGGCCGCCCGGTCTTCAGCGCAACAAGGCCGATCAGCGGCTGCAGCGAAACGTCGAGCTTGGAGCCAAATCCGCCGCCGGTCGCGGTCGGTACGATGCGCACCTTGTCAACGGCAAGGCCAAGCACCTTCGCCGTTTCGTCGCGGTCCATATAGGGCGCTTGGGTACAGGCGACGACGACCAGCGCGTCGCCGTCCAGATAGGCATAGCCGGCCTCCGGCTCGATATAGGCGTGCTCGACATAGGAGGTGTCGATGGCGCCGGACACGATGAACGCCGCGCCGGCAAGCGCCGCTTCCGGATCGCCGCGTTCGACGAAGCCGGAGGTCAGCAAGTTCGCGGGGCGGTTCTCGTGAATCATCTTGGCGCCGCTGGCCTTGGCTTCGCGGGATTGGAGAACATGCGGCAATTCGATCCAGCGGATCGGAAAATCCGACAAATCGAGATCGAGGATAGCCTCGCGCTCGCCGGCAACCAGCGCCACCGCCTCGCCGCGAAGGCGAGCAAACCCTTCGGCCAGCGCCGGCTGGTCAGCGAACGGGCCGATGACGCCGAAACAGTTTTTTCCGGGAATGTCGGCTGCGGTGAAGACACCGGCGACGCCGGGGTGCTCTTTCGCCCAGCCGGCGAGGTCACCGAAGGCGAAGCTGGCATGGTAATGCGGCGAGCGGACCACCAGCACGGCCAGCGCATCGGCTGGGAAGGAATCGCCGCCGAATTTCTCGCCACCGGTGACCTTCGGCACGCCGTCCAGCCGGATGGGCGAGGAGCCGATCGCATGGCCTGACGGGGGCAAGCGGAAATCGAGGCTTGCTGCCTGCAGGGAAGCATCCATCACCGCCGCGATGATCTTTCGGTAGCCGGTGCAGCGGCACAGAATTCCGCCCAGCGCGTCCTGCACCTCGGCCTCGGTCGGGTTGGGCTGCTTGTCCAGTAATGCGGTTGCCGCGACCAGCAGTGCCGGCGTGCAGATGCCGCACTGCGCCGCGCCATGGGCAAGAAACGAGGCCTGCAGCGCCGACAGCCGGCCATTGGCGAGGCCCTCAACTGACGTCACCGACGTGCCCGCAGCGGATGCAGCCGACATCAGGCAGGCGCAAACGGCATCGCCGTCGACCAGCACCGTACAGGCGCCACAGTCGCCGGCATCGCAGCCGACCTTGGTGCCGGTCAGCCCCAGTTCGTCGCGCAGCACAGAGGACAGCCGGCGCAGTGGCGGCACATTGACCGAGATGGCGGTCCCGTTGACCTCGAAGGCGATATCGGCGCGCGCAGCGCCAAAAACTGGCTGGGCATTGCCCAGATTAGGCAGGACTTCACGCACGTCAGACTGAATTTGGCTCATGCCGCCGCCACCTCGTCGTCAGTCGTTCGCCCCAGAGCCGCAAGCACGGCGCGGGCAACGATCTCGCGCACCGCATCGAGCCGATATTCGGCACTGCCGCGCACATCGGCGATCGGCGACAGTTCGCTCATCGGCGCGGACAGGACCGCATAGGCAAGCCCGCCGTCCACTGGCAGCCCACGCAAGGCGGCCTCGACGCCGGCCAGCCGCTTGGCCACCACCGAGCAGGAGCCGGCGGCGACGGCCGCTTGCCGGACGGTGCCGTTGTCGACGACCAGACGCGCCGCCACCATGGCGATGGAAATGACGAGGTAGCGTCGCGCGCCGAGCTTGACGAAAGCCGACGTGCCGCTGGGTTTCGGCACGCGGATGGCCGTGACCATCTCGCCGGGCAGCAGAGCCGTGCGGCGGTTGCCGAGAATGAAGTCCTGCAGTGGCAAATGCCGCGCCGCCCCGACAGAACGTAATTCGACCTCGGCATCGAGGACGAGCAGCGCAGGCACGCCGTCGGCGGCCGGCGAGGCGTTGCAGAGATTGCCGGCGATCGAGGCGACGTTCTGGATCTGCACCGAGCCGACCTCGCGCGCCGCCTGCTTCAGCGCGTCGAAGGCCGGCGGCAAGGGATGGCGGATGAGGTCGGTCCAAGTCGTGCGCGCGCCGATGACGAAATAATCGTCTGTCTCGGCAATGCCGCGCAACGACGCCAGGCCGTTAATGTCGAGAACATTGTCGCGGAACGGCTTGCTGCCTTGTGCCGGATAAAAATCGGTGCCGCCGGCAAGGATGCGCCAGGCGCCCTCGCCAAGCAAAGCGAGCGCTTCGTCGACCGAGGTGGGTTTCGCGTAACGGATCACGCCTTGCCTTCCAGAAAAGAGGTCTTCCAGAAACCGGTGTTTCGAAAGACTCTGCCGGCATCGGCGCCGGGAAAACTCATTCGTATGCAAATGATATCAAGACGGCAGGATTTGTCAAAGCCGGAGTTTGCCAGAACTCGCCTGCCACGCATTTGTTACGCCGCTAGTGGTTGACGCGGCCGGCCATCTGGTCAAGTTTCTGCGTCCGGTCGCGTCAGCGGCATTTTCCACTGGAGCCTGCATACGGAAGAGGAAAGCCCATGGCCGACGAAGCGCTTGTTGTCATCGACCTGCAGAACGATTTTTGTCCGGGCGGAGCGTTGGCGGTTGCCGGCGGCGACGAGATCGTGCCGCTGGTCAACGACCTGATCCGGCACGCCGATCATGTCGTGCTGACGCAGGACTGGCATCCCGCCAGCCATTCCAGCTTTGCCTCCAGCCACCCCGGCGCGCAGCCTTTCACAATGATCGAAATGCCGTACGGACAGCAGACGCTCTGGCCGGACCATTGCATCCAGGGCAGCCTCGGCTCGGATTTCCATTCCGGCCTTGCCTGGACCAAGGCCGAGCTCGTCATCCGCAAGGGATTTCGGCCTGATATCGACAGCTACTCGGCCTTCTTCGAGAACGACCGCACGACGCAGACCGGCCTAGCCGGCTATCTCCGGGAGCGCGGTATCGACACGCTGACCCTGGTCGGCCTGGCGACCGATTTCTGCGTTGCCTTCTCGGCGCTGGACGCCGTCAGCCAGGGTTTCAAAACCACCGTCCGGCTCGACGCCTGCCGTGGCATCGATCTCAACGGTTCGCTCGATACAATGCTGCAGCGCATGCGCGACGCAGGCGTAACGCTCGAAGACCATCTGTCGGACTGAACGGATCGTGGGGCGTCAGACAGAGATACTATGCCCGAAGGCAGGGTTATCGCCTTTGGGCAAGAACCCCCTCACCCGGATTGCCAACCGAATTGCGAAGGGCAATTCGGGGCAATCCGACCTCTCCCCGAGGGGAGAGGAGGCCGCCGGCGCCGAAGCTCGTCTCTTCTCCCCGACGGGGAGAAGGTGGCCGCGTAGCGGCCGGATGAGGGGGCCTTTCCCACATCTGAGCTCTCTGTGTGCGGCAGTCGTCGCTATCGCTGTCGCCATGCTGTTTCCGGCACGGGCCTTGGCGGCGGAGGAACACGGTCTGCCAGGCACCGTGATGTCCTTGTGGTGGGCGCTGCCTTTCGCCGGGCTGCTGTTGTCGATCGCCACCGGTCCGCTGCTCTTCCATCATGTCTGGGAACACCACTATGGCAAGATCACGACCCTGTGGGCGGCGCTGGTGATCGTGCCGCTGGCGCTTGCCTTCGGCATCTCCTCGGCGACCGAAGCGGTGCTGCATACGCTGCTCACCGAATACATGTCGTTCATCATCCTGCTGTTTGCGCTCTACACGATTTCCGGCGGCATCCTGCTTGCCGGCAACATCCATGGCACGCCGCTGGTCAATGCCGGGCTGCTGCTGGTCGGCGCGCTGCTGGCCTCGGTGATCGGCACGACCGGCGCCTCGATGATCCTGATCCGGCCGATCCTGCGCGCCAACGATAACAGGCCGTTCAATGCCCATGTCGTGATCTTCTTCATTTTCCTGGTGTCCAACATCGGCGGCTCGCTGACGCCGCTTGGCGATCCGCCGCTGTTCGTCGGCTTCCTGCGCGGCGTCGACTTCTTCTGGACGACAGCCAATCTCTACCGCGAGACGCTGTTCGTCGGTGGTGTCGTGCTGGCTGTCTTCCTGGGCATCGACACCATCCTGCACCGGCGCGAGGCTGGCGCGCCGAAGATCAAGGATCCGACGCCGGACACGAAGGTGCGTCTGCGCGGCCTGGCCAACCTTCCGCTGCTGGCCGGCGTGATTGGCGCGATCCTGCTGTCGGCAACCTGGAAACCGGGCGTCAGCTTTTCCGTGTTCGGCGTCGGTCTCGAGCTGCAGAATCTGCTACGCGACGCCATCATCCTGGCAATGGCCCTGCTATCGCTTCCCCTTTCCTACAAGAGCCACCGCGAAGCGAACGGCTTCAACTGGGGTCCGATAGCAGAGGTGGCCAAATTGTTTGCCGGCATCTTCATCTGCATCGTGCCGGTCATCGCCATCCTCAGGGCAAGCCATGAGGGGGCGCTGGCGCCGCTGGTGTCACTCGTCAGTTCTCCCTCCGGCCAGCCCAACGATCTCGCCTATTTCTGGCTGACCGGGGCGTTGTCGTCCTTCCTCGACAATGCGCCGACCTACCTGGTGTTCTTCGAACTTGCCGGGGGCGACCCCCAGCACCTGATGACGGAATTTGCCTCGACGCTTGCCGCGATCTCGGCCGGCGCCGTGTTCATGGGCGCCAACACCTATATCGGCAACGCACCGAACTTCATGGTCTACGCCATAGCTCGACATCGCGACGTGAAGATGCCGGGCTTTTTCGGCTATATGGCGTGGTCGGGCCTGGTGCTGATCCCGATATTTTTGGTAGCGGGTTTTCTGTTCTTTGGCTGATCAACCCACCCCGACATAGCGCCTCACCGCCGACGGGTCGGCGCGCAGTTCCTCGACATCGACCGTCTCGCGGTTGCGGCCGTTTTCGATGAAGGCAACGCGATCGGCGACCGAGAGCACCGCATCGACACGCTGTTCGACGAGGATGGTCGAGACGCTCATGTCGCGCAGCTTCGAAACCGTCTCGCGGATCTTGGCGATCATCGACGGCATCAGCCCTTCGGTCGGCTCGTCCAGCAGCAGCACCTGCGGTTCGAGGCAGAGCGCACGCGCCATCGCCAGCATCTGCTGCTCGCCGCCGGACAGCGTACCGGAGCGCTGCCGCAGCCGTTGGCGCAGCAGCGGGAACAGGTCGAGCACGTTTTCACGCGTCGCCTTGCCCTTGCCGCGCGCCATCAGGCCGATCTCGATGTTTTCGGCGACCGTCATCTCGGCGAACAGCCGCCTGCCTTGCGGCACATAGGCGACGCCGGCCTTGGGCACCTCGTGCGCCGGCAGTTCTGTCAATTCCTTGCCATCGAGCCTGATCGAGCCAGCACTTGAGGGAACCAGCCCCATGATGGCTTTCAGCGTCGTCGTCTTGCCGGCGCCGTTGCGGCCGAATAGGCACAGCACTTCGCCCTTGTTCAGCACCAAGTCGAGGCCATAAAGCACTTGGACCTCGCCATAGAAGCAGTCGAGCCCCGAAATGGTGAGTGCTTGAGACGTCGCCTCGGCCCTATTCATCTCGGTCATGGGGCCGTCCCCAGATACGCTTCCTGCACCGACGCGTTGTCGCGGATCGCTTCGGGCGTGCCTTCGGCGAGGATCTTGCCGGCATTGAAGACGGTGATGCGGTCGGCAAGCTGCATGACCACAGGCATGTTGTGCTCGATAAGCAGCACGGTGGCGTTTTTGGCGATCTCGCGCACCAGGCTGATGAAATTGTCGATCTCAGAGTCGGCCAGCCCTTGCGTCGGCTCGTCGAGGATCAGCAGGCGCGGCTTCAGCGCCAGGCCCATCGCCACTTCCAGCAGGCGCTGATGGCCGTAGGACAATTGCCCGGCCGGCATGTGGGCGCGGTCGGCCAGGCCGGTGCGTTCGAGCGCCGACATGACGCCTGCCCGCACCGCACCCTTCGAACGGCCGTCGCTCAAGGTCCGCTGCACCGGCAGCGCGACGTTGTCGTAGGCCGAGAGATTGGCAAACACGCTGGTAATCTGGAACGTGTAGGCGATGCCCTGGCGCACCCGGACATAGGCCGGCTGGCTGGTGATGTCGGCGCCGTCGAAGACGATCATGCCTGAAGACGGCTGGATGCGGCCGCTGACCAGGCTGACGAAGGTGGTCTTCCCGGCGCCGTTGGGGCCGATAACGGCGCGGATTTCGCCCGGCATCAGCGCGAAATCGACATTGTCGACGGCGCGCAGGCCACCGAAGTTGCGGGAAAGGCCCTTGGTGGTCAAAAGCGGCATCATGGCAGCCACCCGAGCCAGCGCTGGCGGATGCTGCCCAGAATGCCTTTCGGGAAAAACAGAACCAGCAGGATGAGGGCTACGCCGACGATCAGCAGATAGGCGGAGGTGTAGCCGCTGGTGATGTCGATGACATAATACATGAACAGCGTGCCGAGCAGCGGCCCAAGCGTCGTGGCAGCGCCCCCCAGCAGGACCCACAGCAGCGGCAGGATCGAATACTGCACCGAAGCGAAGCTTGAGCCGACATAGCCGAACAGCAGCGCATAGGCGGCACCAGAGGCCGCGCAGATGGTGCCGGAGATGACGACGGCGGCGAGCTTGTTCGAAAACGTGTCGTAGCCGAGCATCTTCGTCCGCTCCTCGTTCTCGCGGATGGCGACCAGCACGCGGCCATATTTGGAGCGGACGATCGCCAGTGTGACGAGCAGCACGATGGAAAACAGCGCCAGCGTCGTCATGTAGCGCACGGTCGGGTTGGTGAGTTCGAGCGATGTCGCGCCGAAGCTGAGCACCCGCGCCGGCTGCGGCACGACCCTGCCCTGGTCGCCGCCGGTCCACGACGCGAAATAGAGGATGAGGAGGTAGAACACTTGCGCGAACATCATGGTGACGATCATGAAGGCGACACCCGTGGTGCGCAGCGCCAGCAGGCCTATCAGGAGCGCCAGGGCAGCGCCGCAGGCAATTCCGCCGAGGAAGGCCAACGGCACGCTCCAGCCGAGCTGGATGACCGCTAGGCCAGCGCCGTAGAGCCCGGCGGCGAAGAACATCGCATGGCCGAGGCTGAGCAGGCCGACATAGCCGAACAGCATGTTGTAGCCCATGGCAAAGACCGCCAGCACCATGATGCGGGCAAGCAGGCCGTGATAATACTCCGGCAGTAGGAAGCTCAGCACGAACAGCAGCGCAATGACGCCGAGATGCAGGGCATAGGCCTTTGCCGGCGAAGCTTCGCTCATCGCGATGCCGTCCCGAACAAGCCTTGAGGCCGGAACACCAGCACCATGGCGACCAGCAGTGTGGCGATGATCTTGGCCAAAGTCGGCGAGAAGAACATCGATATGATGCCGTCCGACAGGCCGATCAGCACGGCGGCGACAACGGTGCCGCGCAGCGAGCCGAGGCCGCCGATGATGACGACGATGAAGGAGAGCAGCAGCGGATCCTGTCCCATCAGATAATGCGCCTGGCTGATCGGCACGATCAGCACCGCGGCTATCGCCGCCAGCATGGCACCGAGCGCGAAGACGCCACCATAGACACGGCCGACGGGAATGCCGAAAGCCTGCGCCGTTTCGCTGTCATACTGCGTGGCGCGCATGACCAGGCCGATCTTGGTGCGCGTCAGCACCAGCCAGGTCGCGATGAGCAGCAGCGCCGAAGTGGCGATGACAGACAGTTTGTAGCCGGAGTAGCCGAACCACGGCAAAAGGATGCGGTAGCTGAACGGCGGCTCGACGGGCCGCGCCTCCGGACCGTAGAAGGTCAATGCCAACTGCTGGATGATGTAGAGCATGCCGATGGTGGCGACGATGGTGGCTTCCGGATTGTAATTGAGCCGGCGCAGCACCAGCCGTTCGGCGACCAGCGCAATGGCGCCGACGATCAGCGGCGCAATCACCAGCGCCGCCAGGAAGCCGAGCGCCGGGTGGCCGCCGATCGCCGTGGTGATCGCCCAGGCGAGCACGGCGCCCAGCATGAAGAACTCGCCATGCGCGACGTTGACCACCCGCATGACGCCGAACACCAGCGACAACCCAAGCGCCGTCAGCGCCAGCACGGCTGATGTGACGAGGCCTTCGAGAGCGGCGAGGAGGAGGTGCGGACCGAAGTGCATGCTACACGCCCAAGGCAGGCGCCAGGTGCACCCCCCTCTGTCCTGCCGGACATCTCCCCCTCAAGGGGGGAGATTGCTTGCAGTGATAGCTTTCGCAAATCACCAAGGCTGGTAGGGACCCGCCTTCGCATGAACTGCCAATCTCCCCCCTTGAGGGGGAGATGTCCGGCAGGACAGAGGGGGGTGGGCCGAAGGGCACTGTGCTTAAAGAACCAAGCTCACAGCGCCTGCGTCGTATAATCCCCCTCGGCCTCGTAAAGTCCGTCCTCGATCTTGGTCTTGTGCACGACCTTGAGCTTGCCGCCTTCGACCTTGGAGATGTTCTGGATGCCAAAACACTGGTGGATCTTGCCGTTGAAGGTCTTTGGTCCCTGCGGATGCTCGGGACCTTCGGCGAATTCGGTCAGCGCTTCCGTCGCCTCGACCAGCTTGGCGCGGTCTTCCGGTCCCTTGTAGCCGGCGTCTTCCATCGCCTTCTTGACGACGTACAGCGTTTCCCAGCAGCCGAACATGTGGGCTGCGGTGGAGACATCCTTGGGGTCGCCGACGGCAGCGCCATTATCGTCGATGCCGACGGCGGCGCGATAGGCCTTCTGCGCCTCGGAATCATCTGGCTGCGCATAGCGCGGCGAGCCTTCCCAGAAATGGCTGCCGTCGAGGAATTCAAGACCGGGGCTGTTGATGTCGGTCGCCTCGAGCGAATCGATGAAGCCGAACAATTGCGGCCGGTTGGAACCGTAGAACTCACCGAGTTCCTTGACGAAGGTGAGCACCGCCGGGCCGACCATGACGTGGTAGATCACTTCCGTCTCGGGCGGGATCTGCGGAAAATACTTGGTGAAGGACGATTCCGTCGGCGGGATGGCGATCTGCGCGATGACCTCGGCGCCTTGCGCCT
This sequence comes from Mesorhizobium sp. LjRoot246, assembly GCF_964254115.1. Taxonomy (NCBI): domain Bacteria; kingdom Pseudomonadati; phylum Pseudomonadota; class Alphaproteobacteria; order Hyphomicrobiales; family Phyllobacteriaceae; genus Mesorhizobium; species Mesorhizobium sp. LjRoot246. Next base: position 812,725 of record NZ_CAXUSN020000001.1, read on the forward strand.
TCAGTGCTGGCGGCAGGTAGTCGCGGTGGTCGTAGCCGAAGGCGAAATCGGGGAAGATCTGCGTCACCTTCTTGCCGGCATTGGCCGCGATCCACGGCGCCATCGACTGGATCTGGCTCTTCACGTCGGTGATCCCAGGCTGGAAGACATAGCGGTTCAGCTTGGTCGAGGCGACGTGGTGGCCCTCGCTGACGACGAAATAGGGCATCTTGTTTTCGCCGGCGGCGGGCGCTGAGCCGATGACGACATGCGAGAACAGCGTGCCGAAGACGATGTCGGTCTTGTGCTGAGTGGCGAACTTGCCCACCACCTCGGCGCCACGGCCGGGATCGGTGCCGTCATCCTCGATGATCACCTCGACCTGACGGCCATTGATGCCGCCGGCGGCGTTGATCGCCTTGACCGCGGCGGCCGTCGTCTTCTCATACCAGCGGCCATAGGCGGCGCCGATGCCGGTGCGATGCGACTGGAAGCCGATCTTGATCGGCGCCGAACTCTGCGCCTGGGAATAGCGGACGAAGCCGGGCGCGACGGCGAGGCCGGCGACGGCGACCAGACCCTTCAGTGCCGTACGGCGGGTGAGCGTGGATTTGGAGAGATCGAAAAACCCATTCTTGTCGGTCACGGCAGTTCCCCTGTTTTCTGAGTTTTGACTGGCTGTAACAAGGCAAAAAATCGCATGTGTACAAACTAAATCACCAAAGCCCCGACGTGGCAAGCGGGCTTTCCCCGAAGGCATGCTGGTCGCTTTCTCATCCGACCGTCGGCGTGGCAAGCAACCAGAGGCCGAAGACGGTGTAGGCGATCATCAGCAGGGTAAGCGGGAACTGGCTGAGGGCTGCTCGGGAAGGCTGCGGGTGCAGGCGCCAGGCGAAATCGTGGGCGACGAGGACGGCGAGCAAATGGCCAAGGATGATGGCGCCGGCCTGGACGTTCCACAGCCACCACGCCGAGTCCGCCCCGGCAAGGATGCCGGCTTCGATCTGCATGTCGGCCGTGCCGAACAGATTCCAGCCCAGTGCGAACGGATCGGAAAGTGCTGCAAGCGCATACTGGCCGTCGACGAGCAGCGCCGTCAGATAATGCGCAACATGATAGGCAAGCGCGATCGGCACGATCGACCACACCAGCAGGCCGGCCGCCTGGCCGAGCGTGTGATCGCTGCCGGCGAGGCGCTGGCCGAGCCAGACGGCAAGCAGGAACACCGCCGCCAGCAGCACGAAAGTGAGAACGAGCCCGAGAGTGCCGCTGCCGATCACCGCGGTGCGACCGGGAAATTCGAGGGGATTGATGCCGAACAGGCCGAGCCAGAAGAAGGTTTTCGACAAGCCGTCGAAGGATACCGACGATAGAGCCAGCAGCAGGAAGGCGATGCCGTTGGTCGGCAGCGGCTCTGCGGCGAGCAGCTTGGCGCTTGGCCAGCACAAGTCAAGCCGGCCTTTTTGGCTGCGTTCGACGACGGCGAAACGCGCCACCATCCGGAAGAAAACGGACAGGAATTCGCCGCTGCGGCTCCAGGCGCGATAGCCGAACGCCAGCATGGCAAGAAAACTGAACAGCCAGTAGAGGCCGGCGGCCAAGGCCAGCCGCGCCGGATCGTCCGGCGCCGGATCGATGAGTTCGAACCACGCGAATGCGAAAAACAAGATGACAGCCGGCCGGCAGCCGATCCATCGCGGGAGACGCCATGCCCCTTCATCCCCGATTCCGAACAGGCGCGAGACGAGGCGCCACGGCCCATACCAGGGATTCAGCCATGACCAGAGGTCGCCAAAGACACCGTGCAGCAGCGTGACGCCGGCCCACAGCAGGGTCCAGATCACGAGGGGCAACGGGTTGGAGAGCGGGTCGCGGCTGCCGAGGAAGCCGGCGGCAATGAGGATTGCAAAGCCGGCAAAGGAGATCAGACTGAAGGCGGTGCGAGCGCTTTCGCCGAAGGTGAACAGCGGCAGGCGTCGGCGCCAGAAACGCTCGAGCCAATCCGCCGGCAGCAGCGCCAGCACGAGGAAGCTGACGGCCACGGCGAAGGCGCCGCCGACAAGGTAGTAGCCGGTCGGCAAGAGCAGGACATGGCCACGATCGGAGGCGTGGGCGAAGGCGGGAGTGGGCAATATGAGCGATGCGGCCGTAAGCAACAAAGCCAACGATAGATGACGGCACTCTACGGCGCCCCCCTCTGTCCTGCCGGACATCTCCCCCTCAAGGGGGGAGATTGGCAGTTTCTTTGATCGGTGCCTTTTTTGCTGCGTGGAAGATTGGCGAAAGCCGAAGTGACTGCCGATCTCCCCCCTTGAGGGGGAGATGTCCGGCAGGACAGAGGGGGGCGCCGTAGAACGCGAACTATCCAGGAGCCCCGCCACCCCTCACACCTTGACCAATTGCTCCACGCGGTCCTTCTCGCCAAAAATCCTGATATAACGCTCGATCTCTTCCTCATCCCCCGTCGCCTTGGCCGGGTTGTCGGAAAGCTTCACCGCTGGCCTGCCATTGGCCTCGGTGACCTTGCAGACCAGTGATATGGCGTCGAGGCTGTTGGTTTCGGTCGGCGCGCAGCCCTCGAAATCATTGGTGAGGTTGGTGCCCCAGCCGAACGACATGCGCACCTTGCCTTTGAAGTGGCGGTAGGTCTCCTCGATCGTCTCGACCTCGAGCCCATCGGAGAAGATCAGCAGCTTCTGCTTGGGATCCTTGCCCTTGTCGCGCCACCAGGACAGGATTTTCTCGCCGCCTTCGATCGGCGGCGCGCTGTCGGGGCGAAAGCCCGTCCAGTCGGCCACCCAGTCCGGCGCGTCGCGCAGGAAGGAAGCGGTGCCGAAGGCGTCGGGCAGCACGATCAGCAGATTGCCGCCATAGTAGCGCTGCCAGTCCTGCAGCACCTTGTAGGGCGACTGCTTCAGCTCTTTTTCCGAATTGGCGAGGGCGGCGAACACCATCGGCAGTTCATGCGCGTTGGTGCCGAGCGCTTCGAGGTCGTTGTCCATGGCGAGAAGCACATTGGAGGTGCCGGTGAAAGCTTCGCCGATGCCTTCCTTCAACGCTTCGACGCACCAGCGCTGCCACAGGAAGGAATGGCGCCGGCGCGTGCCGAAGTCCGAGATGCGGATGCCGGGCAGCGCCTTCAGCCTCTCGGTCTTGGCCCACATCTTGGCCTTGGCGCGGGCATAGAGCACATCGAGCGCGAAGGGGCCGAACGCCCGCATGGCCGCGCGAGATCGGAGTTCATTGATGATGGCGAGCGCCGGGATTTCCCACAGCGTGGTGTACATCCACGGCCCGCTGAAGGTCAGTTCATACTGGCCGTCGCGCTTCGACAGCTCGTATTCGGGCAGCCGGAAGCCTTCCAGCCAGGCGAGGAATTCCGGTTCGAAGATCTGCTTGCGACCGTAGAAATTGTTACCGCCGAGCCAGATCATCTCCTTCTTGGAGAAGCGCAGCGTGCGGGCATGGTCGAGCTGCTCGCGCAGTTCGCCTTCGTCGATCTCGTCGGCCAGCCGCACCGAGGTTGTGCGGTTGATCAGCGAGAAAGTCGTGTCGACCTTGGGATACATGCCCCAGATCATCTGCAGCATCAAAAGCTTGTAGAAATCCGTATCGAGCAGGCTGCGCACGATCGGATCGAGCTTCCAAGTGTGGTTGTAGACCCGCCGCGCAATATCGGTCTTTGCCATGTTTCAACACTGCCTTCGCTGCCTGCCATCCACAACCGCGACAGGCCTCATAGCATCGAATTGGCCAAAACGCTGCCCGGTTTCAGGCTGGCCCGACAAAAAGAAAGCCCTGCAAGCCCAGGCTGGCATCAGGTGTCGGTCTTGGCGCCGATGACCCTGAGCGCTGGACGTTTGCGGCGGCTGACGATGCGGCCCGCCACCGGGGCGTCGGCGCGGCTGTCGGCCTGTTCCTTCTCGGCAAACAGCCAGTCGATGAACACCTGCACGATCGGCGTCGTTCTCATCTCGTTGCGGCACACGACATAGAAATCGTCGACCGCCGGCACCGACAGGCTGAACGGCGCCACCAGCATGCCCCTGGCCAGCAGCGCGCTGGCCGTCACCGAGTCGCCCAACGCCACGCCATGGCCATGCACCGCCGCCTCGGTCGCCATGCGCGCATCGCCGAGATGATGGCGGCGGCCCCGCTCCAGGTCCAGCGCATCGGCGGCGGCCAGCCAGGTGTGCCATTCGCGGCCGTCGTCGCCATGCAGGAAAACATGGTCGGCAAGGTCCCTGACGCTGCGGATCGGGCGGTTGTTGATCAGTGTCGGGCTGACCACTGGAAACAGTTCGAGGCCCGACCATTTGCGCATCCAGCAATCGGTCCAGCTGCCATTGCCATAATGCACGCAGACGTCGACATTCGGCGCCCGCAAATCCTTTGGATCGTTGGAGGGGATGAGCGTCAGCCTGATGTCGGGATATTGCGCGGTGAAGCTGCCCAGCCGCGGCGTCATCCACAACAGCAGCAGCGCCGGCACGCAGGATACCGACAGTGCGCCACTGCTCGCCGGTCTTGTCAGCCGCTGGGTGGCGGCGGCGATGCCGTCAAAAGCCGTCGACACCGCTGGCAAGAGTTCCGCGCCATGCGGCGTCAGTTTGATCCGCTGGCCGGCCCGCTCGAACAGCTTGACGCCAAGCGACTGCTCGAGCGCTTTGATCTGGTGGCTGATGGCGCCATGGGTGACATTCAGCTCGCTGGCTGCCTTGGTCAGCGAGCCATGCCGGGCCGTTGCCTCGAAGGCGCGCAGCGGATTGAGGGGCGGCAGGCGCTTGGTCATGAGCATCCATCGAAGCACGATCCCGAAAAGTGGAGGCCGGTTTTCGGATGAGATCGTGCTCAGAGTTAAGTGTGAGATTTTCTCACAGAAAACATCCTAACAATATCAATTGATTTTTCAATGCCGGTGCCGGACACTTTGTCCCGGGAACAGCATCAAGACGTCAGGTCAACAGGCGACCGCCGTAACCGCGGCGGGGTTCGAAACGATCGAGCCAAGCATCGCCGAAGACCGGACTGCTCCAGTCAAGCAGGGAGAACCGGCATGGGATACGATCGCGGCAAGCTCGACGCGTTGCGTCGCAAATATGGCGAAAGCCATGGCGGCGAAATGTTCGACCCGAAATTCCGCAAGGTCGCCGACAAGATATTTTCCAAGAGCGGCACGCGGCTGGCGCCCTATTCCGGCATCCCGACCTTCCTTGCCGCGCCCTATCGCGAAATATCGGCCGACAATCCAGATTTCGGCGATCTGCAGGTGGCGATGATTGGCGTGCCAATGGATCTCGGCGTCACCAACCGGCCAGGCTCGCGCTTCGGGCCAAGGGCACTGCGCGCCATCGAGCGCATCGGCCCCTACAATCACGTGCTGGAATGCGCGCCGACGCATGAACTTCGGGTCGCCGACATCGGCGATACGCCGTTCCGCAGCCGCTACCGGCTGGAAATCAGCCATGAGGATATCGAGCGCCGCACCAACCAGATCGTCGATGCAGGCGTCATTCCGCTTTCGATCGGCGGCGACCATTCGATCAGCCATCCGATCCTGAAGGCCGTCGGCAAGAAGGCGCCGGTCGGCTTGATCCACATCGACGCCCACTGCGACACCAGCGGCCTGTTCGACATGACCAAATTCCACCATGGCGGGCCGTTCCGCAACGCCGTGCTCGACGGCGTGCTCGACCCGACGCGCACCATCCAGATCGGCATTCGCGGCTCGGCCGAATATCTGTGGGAATTCACCTACGAGTCCGGCATGACCGTGGTCCATGCCGAGGAGGTGACGGGTCTCGGCATTCCGGCCATCATCGAGAAGGCGCGCAAGGTTGTCGGCGACGGCCCGACCTACGTCTCCTTCGACATCGACAGCGTCGATCCGGCCTTCGCGCCCGGCACCGGCACGCCGGAAGTCGGCGGTCTGACGACGCGCGAAGTGCTCGAGCTGCTGCGCGGCCTGAAGGGCCTCAACATCGTCGGCGGCGACGTCGTCGAAGTGGCGCCGCAATACGACGCGACCACCAACACGGCGCATGCAGCCGCACAGGTGCTGTTCGAGATACTGAGCCTGATGGTGTTCAGCCCGGCGATAACAGGCAAGGGAGCCTGACCTCACCGAAATCCAAACGAATCCAAGTAGGAAGGCGGCCGCCGCGCTGGAGCCGGCGGCCGACCCAAACAAACAAAGCGTCCAGACAGGGGAATGACAATGACGATCCGCAAGACATTCACATCCATCGCCGCCGTGCTGACGCTTGGCACGGCCGGTTTCGGCCTCTCAAGTCAGGCCGCCAACGCCGATGCGCTGGCAGACATCACCAAGGCCGGCGCCATCAATGTCGGCGTCTTCGCCGATTTTCCGCCCTTCTCCTCGGCCAGCGCCGACATGAGCCTCAAGGGCTATGACATGGACGTCGCGCAATACATTGCCGACACGCTCAAGGTGAAGCTCAATCCCGTCGCCGTCACCGGCCAGAACCGCATCCCGTATCTGAACGACAAGCGCGTCGACCTCCTGATGAGCGTCGGCTATTCGAAGGAACGCGAGCAGGTCATCGATTTCGCGGTTGCCTACGCGCCCTACTACATCGCCGTGATCGGTCCGGCAGCACTTGCGGTCAAGGGCAAGGAAGACCTCGCCGACAAGTCGATCGCCGTCAACCGCGGCACGCTGGAAGACACCTCGCTCACCGAGGCAGCACCAGCGTCGGCCGACATCAAGCGCTTCGACAACTACAATTCGGTGATCCAGGCCTTCATCTCCGGCCAGACGCAGCTGATGGTCGTCGGCAACGATGTCGGCGCGCAGGTGCTGGCCAAGCAGGACGCGCTGAAGCCGGAGCAGAAGTTCCAGCTTCTGACCTCGCCTTCGCATATCGGCCTCAACAAGAATGAAGACAGCCTGAAAAAGGCGGTCAACGACGCCGTCGCCAAGATGCTGGCCGACGGCAAGCTGGACGAAAGCTCCAAAACCTGGCTGAAGACGCCGCTCAATACCGACAATCTCAAGGATTGAGTTTCCGTGGCCTTTGCCTGGCTCCCAGGTGCCTTGGGCGACATCGCCCACGGCGCGGCCACGACGATCCTGTTGATCGCCGTGACCACGCTGGCGGGAACGCTGCTCAGCATCCTGGGGGCGGCGGGACGGCGAAACGGCCCGGTGCTGCTCAAGCGGGCAATCGCCTGTTATGTCGAGGTGATGCGCAACACACCGTTCCTGGTGCAGCTGTTCTTCATCTTCTTCGGGCTGCCCAGCCTCGGCATCCGGCTCGACCCGATCCTGGCCGCCATGCTGGCGATGACGCTCAATATGGCGGCCTACACCATCGAGATCGTCGGCGCCGGGCTTGACGCCGTGCCCGGCGGGCAAACGGAAGCAGCGCTCGCGCTTGGCCTGCGGCCTCGCTTGGTGTTCATCAAGATCGTCCTGCCGCAGGCGCTCAAGGTTATCTACCCCGCGCTCACCAGCCAGATCGTCATCATGATGCTGGAATCGGCCGTGGTGTCGCAGATCGCGGTGCGCGAGCTGACCTACGAGGCAGACATGCTGCAGGCGCGCACCTTCCGCTCCTTCGAGACGTATTTCGTCGTGACGCTGGTGTATCTCCTGATGTCGATGGCCCTGCGACGGCTTCTTGTCATAGGCGGACGCCGCGCGCTCGGAGCTGGCGTGTCATGATCGAATTCACCTTCTGGGACATTGTGCGCAACCTGCTGCTCGCCGCCCGCTGGACGGTGCTCCTGTCGCTGGCCGCCTTCATCGGCGGCGGCATCGTCGGCCTGATCGTGCTGTTCTTCAGGATCGCCAAGAACAAGTGGAGCCGGCGCATCGCCTCCGGCTACATCGCCTTGTTCCAGGGCACGCCGCTCTTGATGCAGCTGTTCCTGATGTTCTTCGGCCTGCCGATGCTCGGCCTGCGCATCGAACCGTGGACCGCGGCGGTGCTCGGTCTCACCTTCTTCGCCAGCGCCTATCTCGCCGAAATCTGGCGCTCCGGCGTCGCGGCGCTGCCACTTGGCCAATGGGACGCCGGCGCCAGCCTTGGCCTGCATTATCTGCAGGAGCTCCGACTGATCATCCTGCCGCAGGCGTTTTCGATCACCCGTGCGCCCACCGTCGGCTTCCTGGTGCAGCTGATCAAGTCAACGGCGCTGACCTCGATCATCGGCTTCGAAGAACTGGTGCGGACCTCCAACGCCATCAACAACGCCACCTTCGAACCGTTCAAGGTCTACGGGCTGGTGGCTCTGATCTTTTTCGTCATGTGCTTTCCGCTGACGCAATACGCGCGGAGGCTGGAGAAGCGGATGCCGGCGCGCTAAGGTGCGAGCTTGTTGCACGAGCATCGACGGCGACTGCAAACTGGTCCCTACGACTAGCGCTCGAATGCTTCCTTTGGGTCGCTGCTAGACATTGGCGAATGGCAGATCCTGACCACGTGAACTTCCTGAGGCTCTGACCGACAGCGGCTTTGCGCCGCATCGCCTTATCGCGCGCACGTGGCAATCAACTCCTTTGATGCCAACTCACGCAGCATCATCCAGATTTGGCATATTTCCAGAAGCGCCCTTTGCCTTCGACTATCCACGACAGCGACTCCTCGATCCGCTTGACGCGCGTTGCATCTGTCTTAGCTTCGCCGACCCAGACATTATATTCCTTGCGAAACGAAGCCGACTTGCTGTCGAAAATCGCTTTGATCTCGGGCCTGGCAGCGAGCGCGGCAGCAAAAGCGGCAGGTATTTCCACCTCCCTGGGGCCTTCAGCCTTTCGCGGCGGGAGTTTCACGCCACGGTCATTGAGCGACATCGCTTCCTTTATCCAGGCAATCAGCTCGGCGTCGGCGGGCAGGTCGGCGAGGCTCGTAAGGTTGCCCATGAAGCGCTTCGCGGCGGCCAGTTCTGCATTCCGCCTGAGCCGCGCATCGGCCATCAGCGAGTCTTTCCAGAAGCTGAAAGAGCTGTGTTTCTTGTAGGCCGCGAAGTTGCACATCATTTCGCCCCTGTAGTCAAAATGGGGGATTCCCCATTTGACCTCCTCCACGACTTCCGGGCAGGTCGTGTGGATAAGGCCGCGCAGGTGCGCAAGGATTGGCTTGGCGAACTCCTCAGCCTGTCCTGCGTAGGCATCGACCTTGGGATTGTGGTTTAGTGCTGCCATCCGATGGTTCCCTTCGACAAATGTGTTTATACGGCGCCAGACGCGCCCGACATGTCCATCCACATTGCTTCCCAGACATGACCATCGGGATCGGCCAAGTTGCGGTTGTACATGAAGCCAAGGTCCTGTTTGGGGTTGATGTCCGCTATCCCGCCATTGGCAGATGCAGCCGTGTTCATCGCGTCTACCGCATCGCGGCTGTCACACGACAGCGCCAGCATGACTTCGCTCGACGTCGCTAGCGCAATGGGTCGGTTCGTGAACGTCTGCCATTTTGCATGGGTCAGGAGCATCACATTGATGCTCTCCGAGACAACCATGCAGGCGGCCGTGTCATCACTGAACTGCGGGTTGTTCGTGAAACCGATGGCTTCATAGAACGCCCTCGACTTCGCCAGGTCAGCAACCGGCAGGTTCACAAAAATCATTCTGGACATTGCTCGTCTCCTTCTTAGGTGCGGTATGCGCGTCACGTTTTAAGCCGAACTGCGGGTCGTGCGCTGCCCCAGCCAGATGCTGCAGATGACAAAACCGAAGCCGACGATTTGTGGCAAGGACAGCGTTTGGTCGAGGAACACCCATCCAAGCAATACGGCCGTTACCGGGCTGAGGAAAAGCAGGAATGACACCACCGACGACTCCAGTCTCGCTACGCCCCGGAACCAAAGGACGTAAGTTAAGGCCGCACCAATCAGTCCGAGCCATGCCAACCCAAGCAGATTGGTCCCGGTCGGGAGTGGGATAGGCGGTTCAAAAGCCAGCGCCACCGGGACAAGGAGGAGACCGCCGGCAGTCAGCTGCCATGCTGTCAGCGTGAGAGGTGATACGGGCGGTTGCCATTTTCGGCTCAACACCGTCCCGAAGGCCATTGAGGCCGCTCCCGCCAGACCAGCCAAAACGCCGACCCCATCCAGAGCTGCATTAGGGGTCAGCACCAACAGCGCAACACCTCCAATCCCTACGAGAGCGGCAAGGATCGAGGAGGCGCGAACCGGGCTGCCGAGAAAGATGGAAGCGAGGAAAACCACTATCAACGGCTGAAGCGACAGCACCGTCGCGGCTACTCCACCCGGAAGCCGATAGGCCGCGACGAACAGCATGCTCAGGAAGATCGAGATGTTAAGCGCCCCTAGCGCGAAGCCGCGCAACCACCAGATGCCCGTTGGCAGTTGCCGCACGACCGCCAGCAACAGCAGGCCGGCAGGTAAGGCGCGCAGCATGGCCACCGTCATCGGGGAAAAGCCCGGCAGGAAGTGGGTGGTGACGATATAGGTGCTGCCCCAAATCGCCGGCGAAATTGCCGTCAGCAGCAGATCGGAAGCACTCGTTTTCATGACAGTTCCAGAACCTCGGCAAGCGGGCGGCGGGGCTTTTGCGGCCAATTTCCGGGCAAGGCGCGGCCGATCGCAACGAGCATCACAGGCACCTCATCCGAGCCGAGGCCAAACTCCCGCGAAACGCCGTCGCTATCGAAACCACCCATTGGACCGGAGACAAGGCCCAGTGCTTCGGCTGCAAAAATCAGAGTCGCGGCGCCAAGGGCGGCCGAGCGCACGGCTTCATCGCGGGCTGTCTGTGGATCGTCATATTGTGTGCGGGCACCTTGAAGCCAATCCGAGGCCATGCCTGGCGGCATGAAGCCGGCTTCGACAAAAGGATGAAGCCTTGCTGCGAGGGAAGCGTGGTCAGGCAGCACGCCACATATGATGAAGGTCACCGCCGCAGCCTCCACCTTCGCTTGCTCATGGGCGAGACGACGCAATCGTGCCTTTGCTTCCGGCGTTCGCACCGCGATGAAGCGCCAGTTCTGAAGGTTGTAGGCGCTCGGCGCGCGCGTTGCCAAACCAACCAGCTCCGCGATCTCAGCGTCCGTCATGGCGTGCGAAGCGTCGAAAAGATTGGCTGAAACGCGCTGTTCGATAAGTGCAATCGAGGGATTGAGCATCATTCCATTCCAGATGGTGTGTCGACCACTGAAATAGTCAGTTTACCAGTAGAGGATAATATGCGATCTTTGAAAGAGATTATGCACCAAGGCAGAATAATATCATGGATCGCCTCACCGCCTTGCGGGTGTTTCGACAGGTGGCGGAAGTGAATAGTTTTGCCGAAGCCGGGCGACGGCTTGGTCTCTCTGCTTCCGCGGTCACCAAAAATGTCGCCGAACTTGAAGCCAATCTCGGGACGCGGCTCATCAACCGCACGACCCGGCGTATGGCCCTGACCGAAGAAGGCAGGATCTATCTCCAACATGTCACGCAAGGGCTCGATGCCTTGGCAAGGGCCGATCAGGTCCTGTCCCCCACCAGGACGGCGCCGACTGGCACGTTGCGGGTCACCGCACCCATGACAGTCACCTTGACGCGGCTTTCAATCGAAATTCCAGCGTTTCTGACACGCTACCCCGATTTGAAACTCGATCTGCATCTCGATGACAGACGCGTCGACATCGTTCGCGAGGGCTTCGATCTTGCCATTCGCGCCAGCGACAATCTTGAGGATTCCAGCCTGGTCGCGCGAAAGCTGGATGTCATGCCGCACGTCCTGTGCGCAGCACCTTCCTATTTCGAGCGGCACGGCCGGCCTGAAGCGCCTTCCGATTTGAAACTGCACAATTGCATCCGGTTCAGTCTCTCTGGCCACCCGGACACATGGGAGTTCCGCAAGGACGGCCGCGTCGAGAAAATCGCCATCGATGGCCGATATTCGGTGTCGTCGAGCCTTGCCGTGCGCGATGCACTGCGGGAAGGCTTCGGCGTCAGCCTGATCCCCTATTCCTATATCGAGGGCGATCTGAAGTCAGGTCGGCTTCAACAGGTGCTTGATGACTGGCAGACGGTCGAAACCACACTGTATGCGGTCTACCCCGCCCGCCAGCACCTTGCCCCCAAAATCCGTGTTTTCCTAGATTTCCTGGTCGAGGAATTTACCCGGGGTATCCACGCGTCTTCCGCGTGAGCCCTCAGCGATCTCTGGTTTGCGAAAACATCGCGACGATCTCAACAACATTTGTGCTGGCCGCGCTATTGCGTTGATCGGCATCCACTTCTCTGCGCCGCCACTCCCGTCGGTTGTAGCCTGTCTGTTCACGTTCGGTCACGAAGCAATCTGAGTTCACCGTTGGTGATGCAGATCGCAGCGACAGCAAGCACCTTTGCGCTTGCCTTGAAGGCATCTATGTTGGCGGGTAGTAGCCGCTCGTGGGCATAGAATGTCGGTACTGCCTTTCTTAAGAATTTACGCGCCGCTCAACGCGGTGCTGGCTGCGCCTGGGCTTCTGGCGGTGGCTGCGCTCACGGCACCGGACATGTCCGGGCGAAGCAGACTGGCTCTGGCTGCAGTGCTCGCGGTCATTTGGGGCGCCTATCTCCTGCAGATGGCCGGGACGCTGCTCAAGCGCCGGGCGGGGAACGTTCGGGACAGGACGCCGGCAATCGCCATCGATGTGCTCGCGGTCATGGTTCCACTCGCCGCATTTCTGCTCGTCGGCACGCCCGACTGGAGCCTTTACTGTGCTGTCTGGCTGCTGAAACCGCTGCGCGACTCGACTTTCTTCCCGGTGCTGGGCAGGGTGCTGGCCAACGAAGCGCGCAACCTGATCGGCGTCACCACGCTCTTCGGCGTCGTTCTGTTCGGTGTCGCGCTCGCGGCCTATGTCATCGAGCGCGACATTCAACCGGAAAAGTTCGGCAGCATCCCCCAGGCAATGTGGTGGGCGGTGGTCACGCTGTCCACCACCGGCTATGGCGATGCCATTCCGCAAAGCTTCGCCGGCCGCATCCTTGCCGGGGTGGTCATGATGTGTGGCATCGGCATCTTCGCGCTCTGGGCCGGCATTCTTGCCACAGGCTTCTATCAAGAAATCCGTCGCGGGGAATTCGTCCGTAATTGGCAATTGGTCGCGGCCGTGCCGTTGTTTCAGAAGCTCGGCCCGGCCGTGCTGGTCGAGATCGTGCGCGCGTTAAGACCTCGCACGGTGCCGGCGGGCGCCGTGATCTGCCGCAATGGCGAGCCCGGTGATCGGATGTTCTTCGTCGTGGAGGGGCGCGTCAGCGTCGCGACGCCGAACCCGGTGGAGCTTGGCCCTGGCGCCTTCTTCGGCGAGATGGCGCTGATCAGCGGCGAACCGCGTTCGGCGACCGTCAGCGCCGCAACGGCGGTCTCACTCCTGTCGCTGCACGCGGCGGATTTCCAGATGCTATGCAGCAGCAGCCCGGAGATCGCGGAAATCATCCGCAAGACCGCGCTCGAGCGGCGCGGCGCGGCACCGATGGCTTAACCGTACCAGCTGTGCAGTCCCGCAGCGACGCTGCCATCCCGCGCAGCGGGTTCGTTCAGCGGCCCATATGAGACGTTCATTGCCTCGGGGCTAAGCGTCGGCTCATCGCGCTAAGGGACGTTTCGCGGCCGATATGAAGGTCGCCGTCTTAATGAGCACTTGGAACAGCCGCTTTGCCTTCAACCCCCGAACACCAGCGGCGGCGCCAATCGGTCCCGCCGCAGCCAGCGCGCCAGCAGCAGTGCAGCCACCACGGCCAGTCCCGACGACAGGCCGATCCAGATGCCGACACCGTGGAAGCCGAAATGGAAGGCGAGCAGCACGCCGAGCGGCAGGCCAACGCCCCAATAGCCGATCGCGGCGTAGATCATCGGCACCTTGGTGTCGTGCAGGCCGCGCAGCATGCCGGCGGCAACCGCCTGGGCGCCGTCGAACACCTGGAACAGCGCCGCGAAGGCCAGGAACGACACGGCAAGCGCGATCACCCTGGCATTGGCCGGATTGCTCAGATCGATGAAGGCGCTGATCAGCAGATGCGGCCACAGGATCATCACCAGCCCCATCAGCGCCATGAACGAGACGCCGATGACGAAGGCGGTCCAGCCGGCGCGCGAAACGCCTTCCGGATTGCCGGCGCCGTGCGCGAGCCCGACGCGCACCGTCGCCGCCTGGTTGAGGCCGAGCGGCACCATGAAGCTGATCGAGGCGATCTGGATGGCGATCGCGTGCGCGGCCAGCGAATCCGCGTCGATCAGGCCCATCAGCAGCGCCGCCGCATTGAAGATCGTCACCTCGAAGGCGAGGATGCCGGCAATCGGCAAGCCGAGCCGCAACAGGCCCTTGAAGCGTGGCCAGTCCGATCGCCAGAACCGTCCGAACAGACGGTAGCGCCGGAACTTCTTCTCCAGCATCACCACGACAGCCAGGCCGATGAACATCAGCGTGCTGGACAGCGAGGTGGCAAGGCCCGAGCCGGCAATGCCCATCGACGGGATGCCGAGATTGCCGAACATGAACACCCAGTTGAAGAAGGCATTGCAGGCGACGGCGACGAAGACGATGACCAGCGCCCAGCCCGGCCGCTCCAGCGCCGAGATGAACGAGCGCAGCACGATGTAGCCGTAGAAGGGCAGCACCGCCCATTCGAGCCAGCGCAGATAGATGCCGGCCTGGTGCGCCAGCACCGGGTCCTGGCCCATGGCCAGCAGAATGCCTTCACCGTGCCAAAGCACGAGCCAGATCGGGATCGAGATCAGGATCGCCAGCCACAGGCCCTGGCGCACGGTGCGGCGCAGGTCGCGCACCGAATAGCGGCGGCGGCCAAGCTCGGTGGCGATCATCGGCGAGGTCGCCAGCATCAGGCCGAGCCCGAAGATCAGCGGCATGAAATAAAGGTTGGCGCCAAGTGCGCCGCTGGCCAGCGTATCCGGCCCCAGACGGCCCATCATCATGACGTCGGTGGCAGTCATCGCGGTCTGGCCGAGATTGGTCAGCACCATCGGCCAGGCGAGCGCCAGCGTCGCCCTGATTTCCCGACGCCAAAGATTTTCCGGCGCGCGAGCGCCGGCTTCGATCGCAGACATTTTCCTGCTCTTTCCAGTTGCGGCGCGTCGGCAAAGAGCCGGAATCCGCATGTCAAACGGCAAAACCTTCGGTTTCGCGGCGTTTGCGCCAGCTTTTGTACGAAACGCGACATGAAGGCAAGGGAGGACCGGCGGGAACGGATTGAGCCAGAGGCAGGAAGCTTCCATTACTGACGGCCAAACCTACGTTCGCTGCCAAATCGGTGCCCCTTGACATGGGAACCGTTGTAGTAAGCCAAATTGCTATCTCTGCGGGCATATTCAACATTTTTTTGTTGAAATCAGGCTTTGAACCTCTTATTTGGTACTGTATGCTTTATCGTCTCGAAATCGAAAACTTCTATTCTGTGCGGGACCTACAGGTGCTCGATCTCCGGATACCGAAGAACGTGCCTGACTACCCAGAGCGGTTCGCTCCAATTTTTCCAGGAGCGGATGAGAGAGCACCCAAAGTAGTGGCGCTTTTCGGGGCTAATGGTTCAGGCAAATCAACCGTGCTGAAAGCCCTGGCGTTCATTCCCTGGTTTTTGCGAGAGAGCTTTCAAAACAAAGGCACTCTTCCCTGCGAGCGTTTTAACGATGAGGAATCTGCCAATAAGCCAATTCGGCTAGCGATCGAGGCCGGCGGACTGATGGATTTGTCGTTTGCCGCGCAAAATGCGGCTACGCACGATGATAGCGCCTATGGAACGTATCGCTATGAGCTTGAGTTGTTGCCGAAGAATGGTGAAATTCGGACCGTTACACGAGAGGTACTTCGCCAGAAGCGGAGAGGGCAAGGAAAGTGGTTGAAGGTATTCGAACGCGAGGGTGATAAACCTATCCAGGGATCACGGACATTTGCTCTTTCAGGTTTCGGCCAAGTGATCGACAAAGTAAGAGCTGATGCAAGCGTTGTTGCCACACTCGCGCTCTTTGAACACGAGCCTTCGAAGGTGCTTTTGCAGGCGGCAGAGACCGTTTTCAGGAATATTTTGACTGATCGTATCGATTTTACAGATCTGGGAACAATCCAGTTCCTTGCTCAGAACCCGCCTGCAGTTGACGCTCTCAATCGTGAGCTTCAACGCATTGATGTCGGCGTCGAGCAGATGCAGATAGTGCAAACAGCGACTGGCCCTACCGCCTTGTTCAAGCATGAAGGCTTGCATGTGAATATGCCATGGCAGTTGGAGAGCCAAGGCACTCGCTCCTTCATAAAGATTTTTCCGCTCTTGCTGCTTGCGTTACAGAAAGGTGGGATTGCTATCGTCGATGAACTTGATCTTTCAATCCATCCATTGATCTTGCCCGAGATTGTGCGCTGGTTCTATGACAAGGAGAGGAACCCAAGCATAGCTCAGCTATGGACGTCATGCCATTCGGTTTCCCTGCTTGATGACCTGACTAAGGAAGAGATCGTTTTTTGCGAAAAGGACCGCTTGGGGATATCGCGAATCTACAGCCTGATGGACGTTCAGGCCGTCAGGAGGAGCGACAATCTCTACAAGAAGTACCTCAGCGGCACATACGGCGCGGTTCCACAAATCGGATGAGGCGGCGTGGAATAATCATACCGCCTCGCACTCCGATTTTTCTCGGCTGTGAAGGGGAATCCGAACAAGCGTACGGTCAATTCTTGAACAACGCCGTTAGAGAGTCAGGCCTGCCATTTCATATAGAGGTAGTGAATCTCAATCCTGGTGCGGGCGATCCGCTTGCACGCATCAAGCGCGCTGATCAGGAAGTAGCGCGCCGCAGTACGCGCAGAGCCGAATTTAGATTCAAGACGGTTTTGATGGATGCGGATCAAATCGAAAATGATCCTCAGAGACGCCAACAGGTCGAGGCTTTAGCCGCTGCTTACAACATCTCCATTGTATGGCAGCGCCCCTGCCATGAAGCGTTTCTGTTGCGACATTTCGAAGGATACCATAACCACCGCCCAGCAACTCCGCCCCTTGCAAGAGCTGCGTTGCTGGAAGTGTGGCCCGAATACAAAAAGCCTATGACCAGTCTGCAGGTGTCCCGGAAAATATCGATCGCCGGAGTTCGCCGGGTCGCAAATAGTGACGCGGCGTTAGAAACGTTTCTTCGTCAAGTCCGCCTTGTCGTATGACCGTCGCCATTCAGGTGGCCGACAGCGTCAACAATCTAGTATCTCTACGAACATCGCGACCGCAAGGCTACCGCGTTCCGCTACCTTATCGCGTCCAGCATCTGTCGCTGGCGGTGCATCTCGAGGAAGATCCTGTAATCGCGGTCGAAACGCTCTGATGATTTCGGGTTCGACGCGCGCGTCCTGCCGCCTTGCTGCATGGCAAGACAGGCCGCATTGAGGTCGGGAAACAGCCCGGCCGCGGTTGCCGCGATCATGCCGGTGCCGAGCAGCACCGCCTCGTCGGCCAGCGGCTCGATCACCGTGCAGCCGGTGGCGTCGGCGTAGAGCTCCATCAACAGCGGGTTCTTGGTGTGGCCGCCGGTGACGTGCAGCGTATCGATCAAATAGCCGTTCTCGTTCAGCGCCTCC
Source organism: Mesorhizobium sp. LjRoot246 (assembly GCF_964254115.1). NCBI lineage: Bacteria > Pseudomonadati > Pseudomonadota > Alphaproteobacteria > Hyphomicrobiales > Phyllobacteriaceae > Mesorhizobium > Mesorhizobium sp. LjRoot246. The sequence continues at coordinate 830,244 of NZ_CAXUSN020000001.1, forward strand.
AGCACGTGGCGCACGCCGAGCGCGATGCCGACGGCGGTGCGCCAGTAGAGCTTGCACAGGCTGTCGAAGGAGGAATCCAGCGTCAGCCCGCTGACGACGCCGACGGCATGCGGATCGGCGAGCGGCGACCGATTGCCGTGGAAGTCCGGCAGCACATGCAGCCTCGCGGCAAGGTTCTCACCCTCCGTGGCGCGCAGTTCGGCGACACGCCTGGCGATTTTTGCATGCATGGCGGCATCTGGCTCGCCGCCGGCGCCGTGCCAGCGGATGATGTGGTCGAGCAGGGCGCCGGTTGCCGACTGGCCGCCTTCCGACAGCCACAGCTTGGGCAGCGCCGCGCCGTAGTAGGGACCCCAGACGCCGGCGAAAGGCTGCGGATCGGGTGACATCGCCATGACGCAGCTCGACGTGCCGGCGATCAGCGCCAGATGCCGGCCGATGTTCGGTTCGTCGCCGGCAAAGCCGCCGAGAACGCCGAGCGCGCCGGCATAGGCATCGATGACGCCGGCGCCGACCCGGCAATTCTCGCTCAGGCCAAGCTCTGCCGCCGCTTGCGCGGTCAGCCGACCAATATCGGTGCCGACCGGACTGGCCCTCTCGGGCAGGTTTCCGTGCTCGAAAAGATCGCCGAGGCCGACGAGCTCGAAGAAATCGCGCCGCCAGCCGGTCTCTTCATGCGCCAGATAGGTCCATTTGGCGGTCAGCGTGCATTGCGAGCGGGCCAGCGAGCCCGTCGCTTGCCATGCGAGGAAATCCGCCAGGTCGAATAGAGTGCCGGCCTGCGCCCACGTCTCCGGCAAATTGCGCTTCAGCCACATCAGCTTTGGCGTTGCCATTTCCGGCGACATGACGCCGCCGATATAGTCGAGCACGGCGTGGCCGCTTGCTGTGCATTCGTCGGCTTCGGCAATAGCGCGGTGGTCGAGCCAGACGATGGTGTCCCAGCGCCGGTCGCCAGTGGTCGAGACGCTGAGCTGGCCGCCTTGCCGGTCGCGCACGACCAGCGAACAGGTGGCGTCGAAGGAGATGCCGACGACAGCCTCGGCGGCAACGTCCGCTTTTTCGCGCGCGGCGCGCACGGCGGTGCAGACAGAAGACCAGATATCGCGCGAATCATGTTCGGCGTGATCGGGCCTCGGCTGGTTCATGGCGATCGGCCGCTCGGCGCGGCCGAGCAAGGTGCCACTGGTGTCGAGAATGCCCGCGCGAGCGCTCCCGGTGCCGACATCGACCGCGCAAACGAACTGTTTCGTCAAGATGCTCTGTCTCTCGCTCCCAGGCCTGCAATCAGATCGGGCAATTGCAGCATGTCAGCGAATATAAAGTCCGGTTCACTCGACGCAAGCCGCGCTTTCAATGTCGGATTATCAGCATGCGAGCCGCCGGTGAAAGCAAGCACGCGCATGCCCGCTGCCCGCGCAGCGGCGATGCCGGCCGGACTGTCCTCGACGACGAGGCATTTGCGCGGATGAGCTCGCATGGTGGCGGCGGCATGCAGGAACAGGTCGGGCGCCGGCTTTCCCCTGGCCACCATGGCGGCGCTGAACAGATGCGGCTCCATCAGCCCGAGCAATCCTGTGACGTCGAGCGCGTAACGGATGCGGTCGAGCGTGCCCGAGGAGGCGACGCAGAACGGCAGCCCAAGCTTGGGCAGTATCTCCTTGACGCCAGCTATTGGCTTCAGCTCTTCGCGGAATTTGCGCATCAATTCGACGCGCATCTCGGTCAGGTGCAGGTCAGTGATATCAAGCCCGAAGTCTCGGCCGAGGATCTCGCGCACGCTTTTCATGCTCTTGCCGAGGAAATGCTCGTAGGCGGCATTCTCACTGACGCTGCCGCCGGCAAGCTTGATCATGCCGAGCAGCGCCGAGACGGAGAGCGCCTCGCTGTCGACCAGCACGCCATCGCAGTCGAAGATGACCAGTTCAGGCGTCATGGCGTCGAATGGCTCTCAGAGCTTACCGGCGAGGTAGCGCGTCAGCGTTGCGCGCGCGCCATTCGCCCACAGCACGTTGAGCGCATGGGCGAACGCCTCGACAAACGCCGTCGCACGGCCGACATCGCCATAGATATCCTCCATGGCGAGCCAGGCGGCCGGCGCGTCCTTTGCGGCCTTTGCCGTCGCCTGCAGCCGGTCCCAGCTCGGGTCGTTGGGCTCGATGACGGCGCCGCTGTCCGTCGTGCCGAAGCAATAGCGGCACCACAATGCCGATTCCAGCGCCAGGCCGGCGACGCCTTTTCCGGCCTTCAGCCTGTCGGCGATGGTCGGGATGATGAATTTCGGCTGACGGTTGGAGCCGTCAAGGCAGAGCCTGCGCACCGTGTCGCCGATCTTGGGGTTGGAAAAGCGGCTCTCGATGAGCTGGTAATAGTCTTCCAGAACCGTGTCCGGCACCGGCGGCACGGTCGGAATGATTTCTTCCCGTTCGAGTTTTGCAAGGAAGCCGGCTACCAGCGGCTCCTGCATCGCCTCATGGACGAAATGGATGTCCATCAGGCCTGCCGGATAGGCGATGGTGGCGTGGCCGCCATTCAGGATGCGGATCTTCATCAATTCATAGGGCGCAACATCCCTGACGAACTGCACGCCGACCTTTTCCAGCGGCGGACGGCCGTCGGTAAAATGGTCTTCCAGCACCCATTGCCGGAACGGCTCGCAGAACACCGGCCAGTTGTCCTCGAGGCCAAAGTCCTTGGCGAGGATGCCGCGTTCGCGGTCGGTGGTGGCCGGTGTGATGCGATCGACCATGCCGTTCGGAAAGGCGACATGCTCGCTGACCCAGTTCGCCAGATCTTCGTCGATCAGACGGGCCAGGCCAATGACGCCGTCGGAGGTGACATGGCCATTGTGGGGAATGTTGTCACACGACATCACGGTGAACGGCACGGTGCCCTCGTCGCGACGCCGCACCAGCCCGGCGAGGATGATGCCGAACACCGTCTTCGGCGTGGCGCCTGGTTGGGCATCGGCGACGATGTCGGGGTGGGTCGGGTTGAAGACGCCGGAGGCCGGATCGATGAAGTAGCCGCCTTCGGTGATGGTCAGCGACACAATCTTGATTGCCGGGTCGGCGAGCCGTTCGATGATGCCGGCTGCATCGCCGGGCATCAGGAAGTCGATCATGGCGCCGGTGACGCGGGCGCTCATATGGCCGCTATCCTGCTCGACCACCGTGGTCAACCAGTCCTGCTCTTCCAGCTTGGCGCGGCCGATCTTCTCGCCCTCGAACACTCCGGCGCCGACCAGCGCCCAATCATGGCCGATGCCCGAATTGAACAAATCGTCGAGATAGACGGCCTGGTGCGAGCGATGGAAATTGCCGACGCCGAAATGCAAGATGCCGGCCTTGAGCTTGGCGCGGTCATATTTCGGACCGGAGACCTTTGGGGGCAGTTTCGCGAGATTGGAGGAAGAAAGTTTCACAGTCATTTTCTTACCCTTTTTGGCCAGGCTACGGCCTTCGTCATTCCCCCTCTCCCCGTCCTTCACGGAGAGAGGGTAAGGGTGAGGGACGGCGCATACCTTGCAAGGTCGGTGCCACCCCTCATCTGCCTGTCGGCCCCTGCTCCTCGCGGAGGTACGAGGAGCAGAGGCCGTCCCCCGCCCTCAACTCATCCACTGGCCGCCATCGACATTGTAGGTCTGGGCGACAATGTATTCGGCGTCGCTGCTGGCGAGAAACACCGCCATCCCGGTGAGATCCTGCGCCGTGCCCATACGGCCGTACGGCACCGCTTCGCCGACCAGTTTCTTCTTCTCGCCCTTCGGCCGGTTTTCATATTTGGCGAACAGGGCATCGACGTGGTCCCAGTGCTCGCCGTCGACGACGCCCGGCGCAATCGCGTTGACATTGATACGGTGCTTGATCAGGTCGAGCCCCGCCGATTGGGTCAACGAGATGACGGCGGCCTTGGTGGCGCAATAGACGCCGACCAGTGCTTCGCCGCGCCGCCCGGCCTGGCTCGCCATGTTGATGATCCTGCCGCCCTTGCCGCGTGCGATCATCGAGCGGGCGGCGGCCTGCAGCATGAACAGCGTGCCGGCGACATTGACGGAAAACAATTTGTCGTAGCTTGCCTTGGTGATCTCGACGATCGGTGCCAGATCGAACAGAGCGGCGTTGTTGATCAGGATATCGAGGCCACCGGTCTTCGTTTCGACGGCTTTCACCGCCGCCTCGATGGAGGCGAGGTCGGTGACGTCGAGCTTGACCGCATAGGCCTTGCCGCCAATCTCGGCGGCGGTCTTCTGCGCCGCCTCGAGATTGATGTCGGCGATGGCAACGGTGGCGCCTTCGCCGGCATAGGCTTCGGCGAAGGCTCTGCCGATGCCGCGGGCCGACCCCGTGATCAGCGCGGATTTGCCGGCCAGTCGCATGTTCAGATTGCCTTTCCGTCGGCGCCGAAGCGATGCAGCTTGGCCTTGTCGGGCGTCAGATAGATGGTGTCGCCATGATGCACGGCGAGTTCGCCGTCGGCACGCACCGTCAGCGGACCGACGCCATCGGCCTGGACGTGCAGGAAGGTGTCTGAGCCGAGATGTTCGGCAACGCCGACGGTAGCCTTCCATTCGCCCGCCGTGGTCGAGATCTCCAGGTGCTCGGGACGGATGCCGATGGTCTTGGCGCCGTTTTTGGCAGCCGGCGCGCCTTCGATCAGGTTCATCTTCGGCGAGCCGATGAAGCCGGCGACGAACAGGTTCTTCGGCGTCTTGTAGAGCTCCATCGGCGAGCCGACCTGCTCGATGTTGCCGGCGTTCAGCACGACGATCTTGTCGGCCATGGTCATGGCTTCGACCTGGTCGTGGGTGACGTAGATCATGGTCGTCTTGAGCTGGTGATGCAGTTCGCTGATCTCCAGCCGCATGGTGCCGCGCAGGGCCGCATCGAGGTTGGACAGCGGCTCGTCGAACAGGAAGGCGGTCGGCTGACGCACGATGGCGCGGCCGATGGCGACGCGCTGGCGCTGGCCGCCGGAAAGCTGGCCGGGCCGGCGTTCGAGATAGTTGGTCAGGTTGAGCACGCGCGCGGCGTCTCCCACCTTCTTGTCGATGGTCGCCTTGTCCTCGCCGGCCATCTTCAGCGGGAAGCCGATGTTCTTGGCCACCGTCATGTGCGGATAGAGTGCGTAGGACTGGAACACCATGGCGAGCTTACGCTTGGCCGGGGCCTCGCCGGTGACGTCGCGGCCGTCGATGTTGATGGAGCCGCCGCTGGTGTCCTCCAGCCCGGCGATCAGGCGCAGCAGCGTTGACTTGCCACAACCCGACGGGCCGACGAAGACGACGAACTCGCCATTTTCGATCACCAGGTCGAGGCCGGGGATGATGGACGTCGACCCGAAGGACTTGGAGACGTTCTTGAGCGTGATGTTTCCCATGGTTTCCTCCCCGAGGGGTTATTTCTGCCGATTGCTTCGGGCAAATTCCGTTACTTCACCGCACCAAATGTCAGGCCGCGCACGAGCTGCTTCTGGCTGAACCAGCCCATGATCAGGATCGGCGCGATGGCCAGCGTCGAGGCGGCCGAAAGCTTGGCCCAGAACAGGCCTTGCGGGCTGGAGAATGAGCTGATGAAGGCGGTCAAGGGGGCTGCCTCCGTGGTCGTCAGCCGGATCGTCCAGAACGCCTCGTTCCAGGCCAGGATGATGTTGAGCAGCATAGTCGAGGCGATGCCCGGCACCGCCATCGGCGTCAGCACATAGACGATCTCGTTCCACAGCGAGGCGCCGTCCATGCGCGCCGCTTCCAGGATCTCGCCAGGGATTTCGCGGAAGTAGGTGTAGAGCATCCACACCACGATCGGCAGGTTGATCAGCATCAGCATGACCATCAGGCCGACGCGGCTGTCGAGCAGTCCTGTGTCGCGGAAGATCAGGTAGATCGGGAACAGCACGGCGACCGCCGGCATCATCTTGGTGGACAGCATCCACATCAGGATGTCCTTGGTCCGCTTGGTCGGCGAGAAAGCCATCGACCATGCCGCCGGTATGGCGACCAGCAGGGCAAGGATGGTCGAGCCGACCGAGAGCAGCACCGAGTTGAAGAAGAACTTGAAGTAGCCGCTCTGCGCCTGAACCTCGGAATAGCTCTCGAAGGTTCCCGACGGGATGATGCTGAAACCCTGAATGGCTTCCTGCTCCGACTTGAACGAGGTGATGATCGTGTAGAGGATCGGGAAGAAGATCAGCAGGGCGACGATCCAGGCGGCAACTGTCGCGATTGTCTTGTGCTGGGTGGTGACTGCACGTGCCATCGTAGCCTCCCTTACTTGTCCAGGTTCTTGCCGACGGCGCGCATGGCGAAGAAGGCAACGATGTTGGCGAGAATGACGGCGATCACACCGCCGGCGGATGCCTGGCCGATTTTGAACTCCAGCAAGGCCTTCTGGTAGACGAGGAAAGGCAGGTTGGTGGAGGCGTATCCCGGGCCGCCATTGGTGGTGACGAGGATCTCGGCATAGACCGACAACAGGAAGATCGTCTGGATCAGGATGACGACGGTGATGGCGCGGGACATGTGCGGAAGCGTCAGGTAGATGAAGCGGCTGATGAAGCCGGCGCCGTCCATCTCCGCGGCTTCCTTCTGCTCGCCGTCGAGCGACTGCAGCGCGGTCAACAGGATCAGCGTTGCGAAAGGCAGCCATTGCCAGGCGACGATGATGATGATCGCCGTCATCGGATGCTGCCCGAACCAGTCGATCGGCTGCGCTCCGAAGAACCGCGCTATGTCGGCGAACACCCCGTATTGCGGGTGCATGATCATGTTCTTCCAGACCAACGCGGCCACCGGCGGCATGACGAAGAACGGCGAAATGACGAGAATGCGGACTATGCCCTGGCCCCACATCGGCTGGTCGATCAGAAGCGCTAGCAGGATGCCGCCGATCACCGTGATCAGAAGCACACTGACCACCAAGGTGAGCGTGTTGAGGATCGACTGCAGGAAGGCCGGGTTGGAATAGAACAGCGCGTAGTTCGAGAAGCCGACGAAGCCGTCGCGGATCGGATTGAGCGGGTTGTACTGCTGGAAGGAGAACCAGATGGTGATGACCAGCGGCACGATCATCCAGACGAACAGCAGCACCACGGAAGGCGCCATCATGAAACGGGCAAGCGAACGGGTCTGCTGAGTAGCCATGACGGTCACCCTTCAATGGTCAGACTGAATTTTCAAAAGGCGTCAAAAGCGGCCGCCCGAACTGGGAACTCGGGCGGCCGGTGCCGGTCAAAGAGGCGACCGGCAGTCGGCACCGGGAGGAGCCTTACTTGATGTATCCGCCTTCGGTCATTGCCGCGGTGGCAGCGTCCTGGGCCTGCTTCAAGGCATCGTCGACGCTCGACTGGCCGGCAAGAGCCGCCGAGAAGAGCTGGCCGACAGTGGTGCCAAGGCCCTGGAACTCAGGGATGGCGACGAACTGGACGCCGACATAGGGCACCGGCTTGACGGTCGGATGCGTCGGATCGGCGGCGTTGATCGAGTCCAGCGTCATCTTGGCGAACGGAGCTGCCTTCTGGTACTCGGCATTGGCATAGAGCGAGGAGCGCGTGCCCGGAGGAACGTTGGCCCAGCCTTCCTTCGAAGCGACCAGTTCGGCATAGTGCTTGCTGGTTGCCCAGGAGACGAACTTCTGGGCGGCATCGGCCTTCTGCGTGCCGGCGGGGATCGCCAGCGACCAGGCCCAAAGCCAATTGCCGCGCTTGCCCAGGCCATTGTCGGGTGCCAGCGCATACCCAACCTTATCGGCGACCTGCGATGCCTTGGGATCGGATACGAAGGACGCGGCGACGGTGGCGTCGATCCACATGCCGCATTTGCCCTGCTGGAACAGCGCCAGGTTTTCGTTGAAGCCGTTGGACGACGCGCCCTCGGGGCCGTCGGCCTTCATCAGGTCGACGTAGAATTGCAACGTGTTCTTCCATTCCGGCTGGTCGAACTGCGGCTTCCAGTTCTCGTCGAACCAGCGGGCGCCGAAGGAGTTCGACATGGCGGTCAGGAAGGCCATGTTTTCGCCCCAGCCGGCCTTGCCGCGCAGACACACACCGTTCACGCCATTGGCGCGATCGGTCATCTTGTCGGCGGCCTGCTTGATGAAGTCCCAGGTCGGCGCGTCGGGCATTTTCAGCCCGGCCTTGTCCATCAGGTCCTTGCGATACATGACGAAGGAGCTTTCGCCGTAGAAGGGCGCGGCATAGAGCTTGCCGTCGACCGAAAGGCCGCCTGCAATGGCCGGGATGATGTCCTTGGCGTCGTAGTCGTCGCCGAGCTTGTCGAGCGGCAGCAGCCAGCTCTGCTTGGCCCAGATCGGAACTTCATAGGTGCCGATGGTCATCACGTCGTATTGACCGCCCTTGGTGGCGATGTCGGTGGTGACGCGCTCGCGCAGCACGTTCTCTTCAAGCGTAACCCAATTGAGCTGGATGTCGGGGTTCGCCTTGGTGAAGTCCTCGGTCAGCTTTTGCATGCGGACCATATCGCCATTGTTGACGGTGGCGATGGTGATGGATTCGGCGTGTGCGGCGAACGCAAGCGCGCTGGCCGACAACAAGCCCAGGGTGAGCGTGCGAAGTTTCATCAAATTCCTCCCTTGAACCAAAATGAGCATTTGCCTTGGCTTTGGGCAATTACTCACTTGACGTTAATTATGTCAAGCCGGATTCGATGTTGCAGCGCAGCACTGGGCGACGCCACGGAGTGGGAACGAGTGGAGATTTTCAGGGCGAGGAAAGCCCTTCGCCGGATATCGGTGTGGCAATAGCGGATGGGTTTGCGGGCACTAGGTGCGTGTCGCCCAAAAGTGATCTCGGTTTTGGGAGAACGACATGCATAAAAAACAAAGACCTAAAGCGGGTCGCCTGAATCCGTTCAGACGCGACACGCTTTAGGCGCGGTGCCAGGTGGCTTGCCGGTCAGCAGGCGATTTCGGCCAGCAGCCAGTCCCGGAAGGCGCGGATCTTCGGCACGTTGCGGCGCGACTCCGGATAGACCAGCCAATAGGCGTGGCCGTCATCGCCGACTAGATCGAAAGGCTGGATCAGGCGCCCATCGGCGAGTTCCGCCTTGAACAGCGCCCTGGTCAGGATCGCAACGCCATGGCCGGCGATTGCCGCATTGGCCTCATAGGCTTGCGCGCCCATGCTGCTGCCGGGTCGTCTGGCAAGATCGTGCGAGTGCACGCCGGCAGCCGAAAACCATTCCGTCCACCAGATGTCGCCGGGGTCCAGGATCGGCAACCGCAAGAGGTCGGCCGGTTCCTTGACGCCGCCAATACTTGCCGCCAGCTTCGGGCTCAGCATCGGCGTGAAATCGGCATCGAGCAACTTGTGCGCTTCCAGGCCCGGCCATTTGCCACCGCCCGAGCGGATGGCGATATCGGTATCCTCGCGGGCAAAGTCGGTCAGGCGGCTCGACGTTTCGAGCCGCACGGCCAGCGACGGATGGGCGATCTGGAACGACCCCAGCCGGTGCGCCAGCCAGTTCGAGGCGAATGTCAGCACCGTGGTGACGCACAGCAACCCGTCGGCCCCGCCACGCGCTGCCGCATAGGCCTGGCCGAGAATGGCGAAGGCCTCGCTGACCGCGGGTGCCAGGCGCTGCCCGGCCTCGGTCAACACGATCTGCCGAGGCCGGCGCAGGAACAGCGGCGCGCCGACACGCTCCTCCAGCACCTTGATCTGATAGCTGACCGCCGCCTGCGTCATGGCGAGTTCGCCGGCGGCCTTGGTGAAGGAAAGATGCCGTGCCACCGCGTCGAACACCCTGATCGCCTGCAGCGGCGGGAGTTGCGAAACCTGTCGCGAGCCGAGGTCCGGCATAAGGCCTCCTTATGGGTCATAACAGATGTTCGATTGGCAAAGGCGGCCGGCAAGACCGACATTCCTGATCAACCCGTCATTCGGGTTCAGGATAGCGAAGGTTGACGATTATGACCATGGCGCAGCAAAAATGCACTCCCGCTCCGGATCACCGCTGGATTTCGTGGCTCACGGACGGATTTGGCTGGTTCGCGACAAGAAAGAGGGCACATCTCGACATCAGGGAGCTGTCGCCACATCTGCAGCGCGATCTCGGTTTCCTCGATGGCAACGACCCTCTCGGGCGGCACAGGTAGTATGGCTCACTTTATCGCAGATCGAGCGCGACGCTCTCCAATCACAGACTGGCCAGCAGGGCGGCAGCGGTCCGTTCATCGGTGATGAGGCCGTTGATCAGCCGCCGGTTGGCGGCCGCCAGGATGCCCGGCAGTTTTCGCTCGCCCATTGCCAGTGCGATGACCAGCGACTTTTCGCGTGACGGCAGCGACGCCGACGACACTCGATCGTTGGTGATGCCTTCGATCATGCGACCTTCGCGATCGTATACCCAGCCGACGATCTCGGCGATGCCGCCGGCTTTCTGCAGCGCCTTCAACTCGCTTTCCGAAATGAAACCGTCCTCGTAGAGCGGGGCCTTGGGGCCGAGATCGCCAATGCCGATGAAGGTGACGTCGGCTTCCGCCGCCAGCGCCAGCGTCGGCTGGATCATCGGCTGCTTGAGCAGCATCTCGCGCTCCTCCGGCGACGAGGCGATGACCGGCAGCGGCATCGGGAAGGAGCGCGCCTTGACCCTGTCGGCCATGGTGAAGATGACGTTGTAGAAGGCGGCCGAGCCGTCCGGCGAGATGTTGCCCGTCAGCGACACCACCTTGTGCTGCGGACATTCCATCGGCGGCAACTGCTCGATCGCCGCCTTCAGCGTGCGGCCGGTGCCGATCGCCATGACGATCGGCGTCGGCGACCGCAGCCGCCGCTCGATCTCGGCGGCGGCCGCCTCGGCGATGCCGATGGTGGTGGAGGATGAATTCGGATCGCTCGGCACCACTTCGACCAGATCGAGCGCGAAGCGCGATCTCAGCCGTGCCGCCAGATCGAGGCAGTTGGCGATCGGATGGTCGACGCGAACCTTGATCAGACCTTCCGACACCGCCAGCGACACCAGCCGCTGCGCCGTCTGCCGTGAGATGCCGAGCGTGGCGGCAATCTGGTCCTGGGTGTTGCCGGCAACATAATAAAGCCAGCCGGCGCGCGCCGCGTCGTCCAGCCTGTTGCTGCCGCCATCCTGCCGGGTATTCACGTGCTGCCTCCCGAGACCGCCGGTCATGAGAGCGGCCTACGCCCACTTTCGCAGGGAATGGCCTGATGCGCAATTGTCAATCTCAAGAGCAATTGCTTGCTATCCATAGGCGTAGCGCGACCGCGTTTCTCTCTTTCACGATGTTGTGTCGGTAAAGGAGCGCGGTCGCGGTCCCGGCAGGCGCGGCACGTTCTTCGGTCCCGAAGGTTTATCTCCCGGCGCAAACCCTTTAAGGGATGGCAAAAAGGAGCCTTGCATGACGCCGAAAGCGGTTTTCTGGGACATGGACGGCACGCTGGTCGACAGCGAACCGCTGCACGAGGCCGCCCTGGTGGCTGCGATGCGCAATGTCGGCCTTATCCCGCCGGACGATCTGCATGAGCGCGTGCTTGGCGTCGCCGCCTGGCCGGTTTACGAGATGATGCGCGACGAGTTCGGCCTGGCCTTGCCCTTCGATGAGTGGATCGTTCACAAATACGAGCACTATCTGCCGCTGGTCGAGGGCCTGAAGCCGCGTCCCGGCGCGATCGAGATCTTCAACGAGTTGCGGGCAAGAGGCGTCCAGCAGGCCGTGGTGTCGAATTCCGACCGGATGATCGTCGACGCCAATCTGAGCATGGTCGGCCTCATCCATCCCGGCATGAAGACGATCAGCCGCAACGACGTACGCGAAGGCAAGCCCCACGCCGAGCCATTCCTGCGCGCCGCCTATCTGGCCGATGTCGATCCCGCGCATGCGATAGCGATCGACGACAGCTGGCCGGGCGCCATGGCAGGGCTGGCCGCGGGCATGAAGACGATCTTCTGGCCGGAAAAGCCGATGGAAGGACCGCCCGGTGCGATCGTGATCAACAGCGCCGACGAATTGCGGGCTCAGTTAGGACTCTGAACGCTTTCGCAAACGTAAGCGCTGCCCCTCATCCGCCTGCCGGTCACCTGCAATCCGTGAACTGGAGAAGGAAGAAGCCTACACTGCAATCCGTGGCCTTCCCGAGGCCACCGCTACCACATGCGCCTCGATGAACATGCGCTGGGCTTCGACTGTCGAGACGCGAAATTCTGTCTCGACTTCGATTTCGGCGCTGTCTGTGCCGGCGTCCCTGGCGCGCTCCGCGACGATGGCGCGGACATCGGCTTCGGCGGCGGCGATCGCCGCCGCCTCGTCGACGAAATCGCGCACGGTTTCACCCGAGGCAAGACGAAACAGCCCTTCCTTGGGCTGGCTGACCCGCGCCTCGGCCGAAACCCTGACCTGGCCGACGACGGCGCCGAGCGCGTTGGCGACATCGGTATCTTCCGGGACCACGCAGTCATTGCCGATCAGCGGCGGCAGGCCGGCATAGTGCAGCGGCGCCGAGGCGCCGAGGCCTATGACCGGGCGGTCGAGCGCGACGCTGAGGCGGGCAATGCCGGGATGCGCGTCGACGGCGCGCTGCACCAGCGCATGCGCCACCGTCGACGCGCCATCGAGCCCGTCCTCGGCAAAGGCGGTTTCGAGGATATACTCGGCCGACCAGCGCGTCAGCGTCACCAGCACCCGTTCCGAGATCGCTTCGGGCGAGGCGGCGATGTTCTGGCCACGGCCGTCGCGCTTGCGGGCGAACAGTTCGGCGCCGAGGCGCGCGGCGATGGGATCCCAGTTCGCCTGCTTGCCCAGCACATGGGCGGCGTCCGACGGGGTGAAGCCGGCGATATGCACCAGCCCGCGCGACACCAGCCGGTTCAGCGTCGCGTTCTGCGCGTTCGAGGCCAAAAGCCTGTCGATGGCTAGCGGCACGGCGCCAATCAGTTCGTAGAGCCTAGCTTCGGCGCTGGTCAGGCCGGCGGCAAGCCTATCCGGCACGCCGGTGCGCACCGCGAAGCGGCCGTCCATGCGGCCGGGATTGGGCGCGCGCAATTGCCGTTCGAGTTCCGATGTGACGGCGTTGCCATGAGCCATGCCGGCCAGCGCCAGCGGCACCAGGCGGCGCGGCCCGAGTAGGATCTTCGGGTTGAGCGCGCCGTCCTCCAGCGTCACTTCGGAATCGCCGCCGAGGCCGAAGGTGCGCATGGCGACCGCCTCGACCATGGTGCGGAAACCGCCGACGGTGGCGCCTTCCGGATCGAGCCTGGGACGGCCGCCATCGAGCACGGCGACGTCGGTGGTTGTGCCTCCGATATCGGACACCATGGCATCGTCGAGCCCGGTCATGTGGCGGGCGCCGACCAGGCTGGCGGCCGGGCCGGAAAGGATGGTCTCGATCGGCCGCTGGCGGGCAAACGCCGCCGAAACCAGCGCGCCATCGCCGCGCACCACCATCAGCGGTGCTGCAATGTTGCGCTCTCCGAGAAAGCCTTCGGTTGCCGCGACCAGCCGGTCGATCATCGAGATCAGCCTGGCGTTGAGCAGCGTCGTCAGCGCCCGGCGCGGGCCGCCGAGCTTGGCCGACAGTTCGTGGCTCGATGTGACCGGCAGGCCGGTCTTTTCGCGGATCAGCTCGCGGGCGGCGATCTCGTGCGCGGGATTGCGGGTAGCGAAATAGGCGCAGACGGCAAAGCCGGACACCGAGGCGCCGAGCTCCGGCAATGCAGCCTCCAGCCCGGACAGATCGAGCTTGGCGGCATTGCCGTGCACATCGTGACCGCCCGGACAAAAAACCACCGGATCGGTGCCCAGCGCCGCCTTCAGCCCGTCGCGGGCGAGGTCGCCTTCGGAAAAGCCGATCATAACCAGCGCGACGCGGCCGCCCTGGCCTTCGACCAGTGCGTTGGTGGCAAGCGTCGTCGACATCGAAACCAGTTTGATGGCGGCCGGATCGGTGCCCGCCTTCTGCAGCACCGCGTCGACGGCGCCGGAAATGCCGACGGCGAGGTCATGCCGCGTGGTCAGCGCCTTGGCCTTGGCCAGCACCTTGCCCTTGTTCGGCCCCTGTTGCGGGCCTTCCGTCTCGGACCACAGCACGGCATCGGTGTAGGTGCCGCCAGTGTCGATGCCGAGGAACAACGGTTTTGGCTTGGTCTTGGCGGTCATTTCTGATGGCGGTCCGGCTGGCGAATTTATGTGTCACTGCCCTTAGCCGATACGGGGCGGTCGATAAAGCCGCGAGCGCTGGGCCAAGGGAGGAGAGCCAATCTCCCCCCTCGTGGGGGAGATGTCCGGCAGGACAGAGGGGGGCGCTGTCCCGCCGGCCTCGCCGCGACTACAGCTCCTCCAGCCGGTCTATTCAAGACGGTTCGCCGAGCCCGGCTGCAATCACAATATGCTGGCAGACATTGTCGATGTCGCGAATGATGTCGTCGTTCCAGAACCGCAGCACGGTCCAGCCGTCTTGCTCCAAGCGCAATGTCCTAGCTTCGTCACTTGTGTCGGCTTCCGCATGCTGGGAGCCGTCGACCTCGACGACGAGTCTCTTCTCCGGGCAAGCGAAGTCGACAATGTAACCAGCTACCGGAAATTGCCGCCGGAAGCCCAGCCCCATCAGCCGGTGCGCGCGAAGTTCGTTCCAGAGCTTCAATTCGGCCGATGTCATGACCTTGCGCATCGATCTGGCGTTTGCGCGATGTCTTGGAGGCAATGGCGTATGAGGCATTGCGATGCTCGGTAGCTGTTGAAGTCAGTGCTCTACGGCGCCCCCCTCTGTCCTGCCGGACATCTCCCCCACGAGGGGGGAGATTGGCGGTGTCGGCCGCAGCGCCAACTACCCCACAAACCCAACCTTCTTATGCGTCCCATCGCAAAACGGCTTGTTGGCGGAATGGCCGCAGCGGCAGAGGAAGGCGCGCTGCGTGCGGTCGACCGTGTGGCCGGTGCCGGTGACGATCTCAAGATTGCCTTCGAGCTTGAGCGGGCCGTTGGTGGTCGGCGTCACCGTCAGCGGGCCATTCCTGGCTTCGAGCGCCGGCGTGTCCTTCAGCGGTGGCTCGCCGGTGGCGGCAAAGCCGGATTTGTTGTGGCTGCCGTCGCAGAACGGCTTGTTCTCCGAAGCGCCGCAGCGGCAGAGCGTGGCGCGATAAAACGTTTCGCCGTCGAGCACGATCTCGGCGTGCACGGCCAGCGGGCCGTTTTCCCGCAGCCGTACGGTGTTGATCGCCGGCGGCTGCTCCTGCGGCCCGCCATCCTTCCTGACGTAAGTGATGGCGCCCGAGGGGCAGCTTTCGGCGATGGCGACGATCTTCTCGACGCTGGCCGCTTCCGGGTGGATCCACTGGCCCGGTGCGTTGGGCACGAAGACGTGCGGGTCGCCGAGCACGCAGTTGCGCGAATGGATGCAGCGCCTGCCGGAAAACCCCACGTCGATCTTGTCGCCTTCGACCATACCGGCCATCGCCATGCTCCTTTTGCCTGAAGCACCTCGCGTCCAGAGAAGCAGACGAGACGTGCCTTGGGTATTTACACAGGCTATGGCTCCGGCCCGAAGATCGTCAAGCTGACAAACCGGTCAGGGGACCAGATTGATCTCCTCGGTTTCGCCGCCGCTGCAGGTGTAGCAACAATCCTCGCATTTTTCCTTATTGCCGGGGCCGACGCCCCAATAGGTGCCCTCGTCGCCGTCGACCCAGGCGCCGTAACAGATCGATTCACCCGCGTTGCAGGATATAGGCAGCTGCTTGGTCTCGCCGTCGTCGAGATAGTAGTCCTTGTCGTCACCCGGCCAGACATAGTCGCGGTCCTGGCTGTAGAGCTCGACGCGCATGGCATTGGGATGGCCGTTCTTGATGGAAAAGGTCACATCGTCGGCATGCGCCGCCGGCACGAACAGCATGACGAGAGACAGCGCGGCCAGCGTGCGGCGCGCATAGGCATGAAACATGGTAACCCCCTGAAGCAGCGGCCCATCCGGCCGCGGGGCGACCATCGCATGTTGCGTTGAATCGCGGAAGTGGATCGGGTGCGCCGATCCCTGACTTAATTTGGGTCCGACGCCGCCTTCTGCCCTCTACGGCACCAGATCGATCGTCTCGGTCGAATGCTCCACGCAGATAAAGCAACAGGTATCGCAGGGCTGGTCATTGTCCGGCCCGACGCCGGCCGAAATGCTGTCATTGCCGTCGACCCAGGCGCCGTAGCAGATGTGTTCGCCCTGATTGCAGGAGAGCGGCACGGACTTCTGCGAACCGGGGTCGATCAGGAACACCTTGTCGTTGCCAGGCCAGACCGTCTCGCGGTCGCGGCTGAACAGCTCGACCGCCACCGCTTCCTTGCGCAGGTTCTTGATGAAGAAGGCCATCTCAGCGGCCTGCGCCGAGGTGGTGAAGAGCAAGGCCGCCAGTGCAGCCATACGAAAGAGCATCACCGTCGTACCTCGCGAATCAGAGCGGCAGAATCGCATGCCTGCCGGTGACTAGGAAGACGCAGCACCCTCCGCCGCAATCTCGCGCCCCAGCCGCACCGTTTCATGCACCAGAAGGTCGAGATCCTCGCCTCAATTCCGCCGGGTTAACGAAGTCGGAAGGAGTTGTTTAACCGTTCCCGGCTATGTCACCGCCGGGGGGCCGACAAAGTGAGTATGATGAGCAACAGCCCCGACAAGCGCAATGAATGGCGCGCCATATTTTACGTGCAAGCTCGCGTTGCCATCCTGTTTGTCCCTGTGGTCGCCAGCCTGCTGATCATCGCAGCGCTTGCCGGCACCGAACGCAAATCCGTTCCCAGCCCGATCGACCCGACCGTCACCGGTTCCGTGCGATAGACCGGCCTCGGCCGTCAAACAAAGCGCGGGATCGGGCCGTTCTGCGGGGTCACGTCGTCGCCGAGGTCGACAAACACCTCGTCGACATAGCACCATGCCCAGCCTTCCGGCGGATCGTAGCCCTCGATGATCGGGTGGCCTGTGGCGTGAAAATGCTTGGTGGCGTGGCGGTTGGGCGAGTCGTCGCAGCAGCCGACATGGCCGCAGGTGCGGCACAGCCGCAGATGCACCCATTGCGACCCGCTCTTTAGGCATTCCTCGCAGCCGAGAGCGCTCGGCGTCACCTTCCTGATGTCGCGCGTATGTCTGCATTCATCCATCATGGTCTCCCGGGCGTTTGAGGTACGTTGGCGTCGCCACGCGCGAGATATGCATGCAATGCGGCGACCACCTGGGCGCCTTCGCCGACGGCCGCCGCGACACGTTTGACCGAGCCGGCGCGGACGTCGCCGATGGCGAACACGCCGCTGCGGCTCGTCTCCATCTGCGCCGATCCCAGGTCCGATCCGGTGCGCACGAAACCCTTGGCATCCAGCGCCACATCGCAGTTGGCCAGCCAGTCGGTGTTCGGGTCGGCGCCTATGAACAGGAAGAGATGGCGGATCGGGCGCGTCGTTTCCGCGCCGCTGTCTCGGTTGCGCCAGCGCACGGTAGCAAGATTGCCCGCGTCGCCCTCCAGGGCCTCGATTTCGGTCCCGGTCAGCACCTCGATGTTCGGCTGCGCCCTGATCCGCTCGACGAGATAGCGCGACATGCTGGCTTCAAGGCTGCCGCCGCGCGCCAGCAACGCCACCTTGCGCGCATGGCTGGCCAGGTACACCGCCGCCTGTCCCGCCGAATTGCCGGCGCCGACCAGCGCCACCTCCTGGCCCGAGCAAAGCCGGCCTTCGATGGGCGACGCCCAATAATGCACGCAGGTTCCCTCGAACCGCGCCAGATTGGCGACATCGAGGCGGCGATAGCGCGCGCCGCTGGCGATCACCACGCTGCGCGTGCGCACTGTCTCGCCGTCGCCGACATCGAGCAAATAGCGGGCGCCCGACGCGTCGGTGGCGGCGCTCAAAAGCTTCGCCTCGTCCGGTATGACCATTTCGACGCCGAATTTCTGCGCCTGGTTGTAGGCACGCGCCATCAGCGCCATGCCGGTAATGCCTGTGGGAAAACCGAGATAGTTCTCGATGCGCGACGACGCGCCGGCCTGACCGCCGAAGGCACGGCAATCGAGCACGATCGTCGACAGGCCTTCCGATGCCGCATAGACCGCCGCCGCCAGCCCTGCCGGTCCGGCGCCGACGATGGCCACGTCATACACTGTATCGGCATCGATCGGCCGCAGCAGGCCGATGCAGCGGGCAAGATCCTTTTCGACCGGATTGCGCAGCAGCCTGCCGTTTGGACAGAGCACGATCGGCAGATGGTGCGGATCGACCTCGAAGCGCTCGACCAGGGTTTTGGCGCAGGGATCGCTGTCGGAATCGAGCACGCGGTGCGGCTGGCCGCTGCGCGACAGAAACCCCTGCAGCCGCAACACGTCGCCATTGCCGACGGGTCCGATGATGATCGGCCCGCTGGTGGCGCTTTCCAAGAGTCCGACCCGGCGCAGGATCAGCGCCCGCATGATGCGCTCGCCGAGATTGGCCTCCTGCGCCATCAGGTCGCGCAGCCGTTGCGAGGCGATGACGAACGCCTCCACCGGCTCGGCTGCCTCGACATTGACCAACGAAGGCCGTGCCGAGAGCTGGGCCAGCTCGCCGACAAAACTGCCCGGACCGTGGGTGACGATCGTCTCGCGCCCGCCGAGCCCACCACCTTGGGTGATGTCGACCTTGCCTGACAACACCACGATCAGACCGGGCGCCACATCGCCTGCCGTGACGATGTGCTCGCCGGCGGCATAGGCGCTGGCCTCGCCGAACCGGCGCATGCGGTCGATGTCCACCTCGGCCAGCGTCGGGAAGGCCTGGTCGCGGCGGGCGCCGAAGATTGCGGTGGCGGATTGAGACATGGGTTGGAGCGTAGCGAAGCGGCCGCCGGGTTTGAAGGGGTTTGTTCGGCGCCTGGTCGGGAGGGGAGGTTGGCGGCAAAGAAAAAGCCCGGACGAACCGGGCTTTTTCTTTAAGTTTCTGAACCGTCGAATGGCTCGAAACGGGAATTTGGTGCCCAGAAGAGGACTCGAACCTCCACTCCTTGCGGAACACGGACCTGAACCGTGCGCGTCTACCAATTCCGCCATCTGGGCTGGTGCGGGCTCATGTAAGCGGGCAAGCGATGTGTGTCAACGCGCTTTTTTTCGAGGGCTGACGCTCGCCGGCTCAGTTTCGGGCGTTGGCGCTGCCGACTTCGAAAAATTTGCCTCGAAGCTGCCGCCTCAGTCCTCCAGCACTTCCTTCGAAGCCACGGTCGAATCGGCGTTGAGCTGGTAGATGACCGGCACGCCGGTGCCGAGTTCCAGCTTGACGATCTCCTCGCCCGACTTGCCATCCAGCGCCATGATCAGGGCACGCAGCGAGTTGCCGTGCGCGGCGACCAAGACCGTGCCACCGCGCAGCACATGCGGCTGCAGATCGTGCAGGTAATAGGGCCAGACGCGCGCGCCGGTATCCTTCAGGCTTTCGCCGGCGGGCGGCGGCACGTCGTAGGAGCGGCGCCAGACATGCACCTGCTCCTCGCCCCATTTCTTGCGGGCGTCGTCCTTGTTGAGGCCCGAGAGATCGCCATAGTCGCGCTCGTTGAGCGCCTGGTCGCGGATGGTCTTGAGATCACTCTGGCCGACGGCGTCGAGGATGTGCTGGCAGGTTTTTTGCGCCCGGATCAGCGCCGAGGTGAAGGCGATGTCGAATTTCAGGCCGCGCGCCTTGAGTTTTTGCCCGGCGGACTTGGCCTCGGCATGCCCCTGCTCGGTCAGGTCGACATCGCGCCAGCCAGTGAACAGGTTCTTCAAATTCCATTCGCTCTGGCCGTGGCGCACGAGCACGAGGGTTCTCGACATGTTTGCTCCCTTCAAGTTGGCAGATAGGCCCCTCAGCTGAGGCCGAGCACGTCCCGCATCGAATACAGTCCCGGCTTGCGGCCACGCGCCCAAAGCGCCGCCTTGACGGCGCCGCGGGCGAAGATGGCGCGGTCCTCGGCATGGTGGGCAAGCGTGATGCGCTCGCCGGTGCCGGCCAGCATCACGCTGTGGTCGCCGACGACGGAGCCGCCGCGCAGCGTGGCAAAGCCGATCGAGCCCGTCTTGCGCACGCCAGTGTGGCCGTCGCGGACCCGTACATCGTTGCCGGCAAGCGCGATACCACGTCCGGCGGCGGCGGCTTCGCCGAGCAGAAGTGCGGTGCCCGACGGCGCGTCGACCTTGTGCTTGTGGTGCATTTCGAGGATTTCGATGTCGAAATCGTCGGCGTCGAGCGCGCGCGCCGCCTGTTCGACCAGCACCGCCAGAAGATTGACGCCGAGGCTCATATTGCCCGACTTGACGATCGTCGCATGGCGCGCCGCCGCGGCGATTTTCGCATTGTCGTCGGCCGTGCACCCGGTCGTGCCAATGACGTGAACGATGCGCGCTTGCGCGGCGTAACCAGCGAATTCAACTGATGAGGCCGGGGTGGTGAAATCGAGCACGCCGTCAGCCCTGGCGAAGACCGGCAGCGGATCGTCACCGATCGCCACATTGATGATGCCAATGCCGGCCAGCTCGCCGGCATCCTTGCCCAGATGGGGCGAACCCGCCCGCTCGACCGCGCCTATGACCCGCGCGCCGGGGATGGTGTGGATCGCCCGGATCAGCGTCTGGCCCATGCGGCCAGCAGCGCCCACCACCACCAGGCCCATATCACTTGCCGGTCTGTCGGTTGCTGATGTCTCGCTCATCTCGTGCTCCCGGCGATGCTCTGCGTCTCGATTTTGCGAGCCGAAGTCTGTATCGGCGCGCTGTCGTCGACAAGCCCCAGGCCCTTGACGCCCTGGATGCGATGGAAGCGGGCATAGACGCTGTGCGGATCGGCCATCAGCGAGGCGTGCGTGCCTTCCTCGACCAGCCGGCCCTGTTCCATGACGATGATGTGGTCGGCATTGACCACCGTCGACAGCCGGTGCGCGATGACGATGGTGGTGCGGCCTTCCATGACCTTTGTGAGCGCCTGCTGGACGCGGGCCTCGGCCTCGTTGTCGAGCGCCGACGTCGCCTCGTCGAGCAAAAGGATCGGCGCCTGCCGCACGATGGCGCGCGCAATCGATACGCGCTGGCGCTGGCCGCCAGATAGCGTCACGCCGTTCTCGCCGACCGGCGTGTCGTAGCCCTGCGGCTGCTGGCGGATGAAGTCGTCGGCCGCAGCCTGCTCTGCTGCCTGTTCGATTTCGGCGTCGGTGGCACCCGGCCGGCCGTAGCGGATGTTGTCGCGGATGGTGCCTTCGAACAGATAGGGCTGCTGCGAGACATAGGCGATGGAGCCGCGCAGCGACTGTTTGGTGACCTTGGAGATGTCCTGGCCGTCGATCTCGATCGTGCCCGCCTCAACATCATAGAAGCGCTGCAGCAGCGCCACCAATGTCGTCTTGCCGGCGCCCGAGGCGCCGACGATGGCGGTCACCTTGCCGGCGGCTGCAACAAAGCTCAGATCGTGCAGGACCGGCGCTTCCTCGACATAGCGGAAGGAGACATTGTTGAAGCGCACTTCGCCGGAGGTGAACTTCGCTTCGGCGGCGCCAGCAGCGTCACTCTGCTGCGGCTCGATGTCGAGCAGCTCATAGATCATGCGCGCATTGACCAGCGCGCGTTCCATGCCGACCTGCATGCGCGCCAGCCGGCGGGCCGGATCATAGGCGAGCGTCAGCGCCGTGATGAAAGAAAACACCGCGCCCGGCGGCTGGCCGAGAACGGTGGCTCGGTAACCGGAATAGGCGATGACGCTGGCGAAGGCGATGCCGGCCAGCAGTTCGGACACCGGCGTCAGCCGCTCGGAGACGCGGGCGATCTTGTTCGAGCGCTGTTCGGCATCCTCGGCGAGCTTGCTGATGCGGCGCGACAGCTCGTCCTCCATGGTGAAGGCCTTGACGATGGCGATACCTTGCGTGGCCTCCTGCATGGCGCCGATCAGCCGCGAGTTGATCTGCACGGATTCGCGCGTGATGCGCCGCACCCGGCGCATCAAATAGGTGACGGTCCAGATCAGCGGCGGTCCGATCAGCAGCGAGCTCAAGGAGAGTATCGGGTCCTGATAGATCATGACGCCGACCAGGCCGACCAGCGAGACGGCATCGCGCGCGGTCGAGGTGACCGTCATCGACAAAAGATCGCGAATGCCGTTGACGTTCTCGTTGACTTGCGCCGCCAGCCGCCCGGACCTTGTGTCGTTGAAGAAGGAGACGCCGAGCTTCATCAAATGGTTGAAGATGCGCTGCTGGTAGCGCGCCACCAGATTGTTGCCGATCCTGGCCATCGTCACCGCTTGGCCGTAGCCGGCAAGGCCGCGCAGGATGAACGCGCCGAGCAGTGCGGCGCAGATCCATGGGATGAGATCGCCGCGACGTTCATAGAATATCTGGTTGACGACCGGGCTCATGATCCAGGCGGCAAGCGCCGTCGTCGCCGACACGGTCAGCAGGCAGAGGATCGTGAAGATATACGCGCCCCGGTACTCGTGGCCGTTTTCGCGCAGGATGCGGCGGATGACCGCCACGATCTCGCCCGCGCGGGGTTTCGACAAATTGGGGGGCTGAAATGTCAAATCGGAGCGCTTCGTAGGTTTCCGCTTCCCGCGGCCGGGCAATTTGGCACCCCTCTTAACGCCAAGCAGCCGGCTTGCCTATGCCTTGGGCTGACTAACTTCGTCGCGCCACCGCCGCCCCGAAGTCTGGACGCCGAACAGCGAGGGGTTCCGGGCATACGCGGCAAGGCCGAGAAGTGCGGCCAGCGGATGGGTGATGACATAGACCGGCATGTTGCGCATCAGCGCGCTGTGCGGCGCCTTGTCCTCGAAGGCGGCACGGAAATTGCCGGCTTTCAGCGCCGGCACGATCTTCTGCGCGATGCCGCCCGTGAGAAACACGCCGCCACGGCTCATGAACACCAAAGCGAGATCGCCAGCGGTGCGCCCGAGGCAGGTGACGAAGGTCTCCAGCGCTTCTTCCGCAACCGGATCGGTTTTCGCCAGCGCAGCGGCGGTGATTTCCGCCGGCGTGGTGAAGGGCGACGGCTTGCCATCCGCCTTGGCCACCGCCCGGTAGACGTTGACCAGACCGCGCCCGCACAGGATCTGCTCGCCCGAAATGCGGCCTTCGAGCTTCTCGATATGCGGGAAAACCTCGAAATCGCGGGCCGAGCGCGGACCGATGTCCATATGGCCGCCCTCACCGGGCACCGGTATCCAGTGGCGCAACGCATAGACCAGCCCGGCGACGCCGAGTCCGGTTCCCGGACCGAGCACGACGCGCCCGGCATTGGGCTCCGGCGTGCCGCCGCCGATCTTTTCCATGTGCTCCTCGCCGAGCGCGACGACGGCCAGCGCCTGCGCCTCGAAATCGTTGAGCACGACGATGTCGCTTAGACCGAGGCTGGCGAACATTTTTCTCGGCTTGACGATCCATGGGCAGTTGGTGAGCTCGATCTCGTCGCCGTCGACCGGACCGGCGACCGCCAGCACCGCCGAATTGGGACGCACCGAGGAGCGGTCGAGCACGGCCGCCTGGATCGCCTCGTCGATGGTGTTGTAGTTCGCCGTCTGGACGATGGTCGGCTCGCCGGCCTCGGAATTGGCGTCAAGCACGATCGAAAAGCGCGCATTGGTGCCGCCTATGTCGCCGATCAGGATCGGAAACCGCAACAAGGTATCGTCGTCGCCTGTGCCTGGCATGCTCTCGTCCGTCTCCGGCCCCCCGACTGCATATCGCCGTTCTCCCGTTGACTAGCGCATGGGTTTGAAAAGGGAAACGGTTTTCGAACCCAGCGGCGTGCAGACACAGCTTCTGCGGCCAAATGGCCACTATTCACAAAAACAGCACGCTAAACCGATTGAGTCCGGTGCCCGCGACAGTCAGTTCCCTGGCGGCCGTGGTCGCGGCAGCGGGACGCCGATCTCGGGGGTCGCGGTGAAGGCGTTCACCGCGCTTGGCAATCCGGCGGTGCCACTGGCGGTGGTGGCGGGCAGCGACGGCGCTTCGGGTTCAGGCGCGGCAACTGCCACCGGCACGCTGCCGCCGTGGTAGGTCGCGGCCTCGGCAGAGGCCGGCCCCGGCGCGTCGAGCACGGCGCGGCATTGGCTCGGCAGGTTCGCCATCGTCATCAGGTCTCGGGCTTTCGGTGCATCCGGGTTCTTGTTGGGCCGCCACGGCTCCTGCGTGAACCACCAGGCCAGCGGCTCGCCGCAACCATCATCGGCAGGCGTCGCTTCCTGCGCCTTGCAGCCGGGCGAGCCCGGCTGGCAACCGATGCGCATATGGAAATGATAGTCGTGGCCCCAGAATGGCCTGATCTTGCGCAGCCAGCTGCGGTCGCCCTTGACCGTGTCGCAGAGCTTTTTCTTGATGCCCGGATTGACCAAGATGCGCTCGACTTGGCTGTAGCTTGCCGCTCGCTTCAAAAGCTTTGTATGCGCCGGCGTCCACAATGCGTCCTTCACCAGATGGGTCTTCTCGTCGACCATCAAGGTGGCGCTCATGCTTTCGCGTTGCGCCGTCGACAGCGGGCGGCTGGGCATTGGCGTCAGCCAGATATCGGCGTCGAGCCCGATCTGGTGCGAGGCATGGCCCGTCATCATCGGACCGCCGCGCGGCTGCGAAATGTCGCCGATCAGCAAGCCTGGCCAACCATCTGCCGCGGCATCGCGCGACAATTGCTCGATCACCGCGATCATCGCCGGATGGCCCCAGCGACGGTTGCGCGACGGCCGCATCACCTCCCAGGTCGGACCGTCCATGGGAATAGCGACGCCGCCGGCAAAACAGCCCTTGGAGTAGAAGCCGATCGACTGCGCAGCGGTCGCGGCCGGCAGTTTCTTGGCGCTGAACAGGTCTTTTGCCCGTTCCTCGGCCGCAGCCGGCTGTACGGC
Organism: Mesorhizobium sp. LjRoot246; assembly: GCF_964254115.1. Classification (NCBI taxonomy): domain Bacteria; kingdom Pseudomonadati; phylum Pseudomonadota; class Alphaproteobacteria; order Hyphomicrobiales; family Phyllobacteriaceae; genus Mesorhizobium; species Mesorhizobium sp. LjRoot246. Next base: position 855,062 of record NZ_CAXUSN020000001.1, read on the forward strand.
TAGACCGGTGAGGGCAAGCAGACCGAGTGCGGCGGCCAACAGAGATTTTTTGCCGAGAAATGGCCGCATCACTGTCTTCATGAAACCGGTTCCCCACCGCAATCCAAGGCCGAATCATACCACGTAACGGACGACGCTTCGATCTTCAGCGCTTCATCGGGCTGCGCGCCTCGCCGTCGCGCCAGTCGCCGCTGGCCCACATATGGTCGAAGGCGGCGCGGTAATCGCGAAAGCGAAAACGATAGCCCGCCGCCTTGATCGCCGCGTTGGCGACACGCTTGTTCTCGCCATAGAAGGACCGCGCCATGGGCGAAAGTTGGGCGGCGTCGAAGGGAATTTCTGGTGGCGGCTCTATGCCCATCAGCGAAGCGGCATAGCCGACGACATCCTGCGGCGGCGCCGGCAGATCGTCGGTGACGTTGAAGATGCCTCCAGTATTGCCGTCGACGAGATGCCAGAGACAACCGGCAATGTCGTCGCAATGGATGCGGTTGAACACCTGGTCGGGCTTGACCAGCCGCCTTGCGGTGCCGTTTTCCAGATTGACCAGGGCATTGCGGCCCGGCCCGTAAATGCCGGAGAGCCGCAGGATCGCCACCGGCCGGCCAACCTCGCGGCCGAGCTCCAGCCAGTCCTGCTCGGCGGCCACCCGCATCATTGAACGCTTCGATACCGGCCGGCATTCGGCCGTTTCATCGACCCAGGCGCCGTCATAATTGCCGTAGACGCCGACGGTGGAGAGATAGCCGATCCATTCGAGCGCCGGCATCCGGGCCATGATCGCCACGCGGGCGGCATTCAGCACCGGATCGCCGGCCTCTTCCGGGGCGACGGAAATCAGCAGATGCGTTGTCTTCTGCAATGCATCGGCAATCTCATCCGTCAGCGCGCCGTCGAACAGCAGCGGCGCGATGCCGGCCTGCCGCAGCGTCTCGAATTTTTCCGGCGAGCGCGTCGTGCCAAGGATCTTGGCGGCACCTTTGCCGGCGCGGGCAAAAGCCTTGCCGGAATAGCCGGCGCCGAAGATGAATATCTGCTTTTCGCTCATGCCTGCGCCCTGGTTGGCCGCGCCAGACGCCATTCGTCGCGCACGGTTTCGTCGTTCTCCGTTTTTAGGCCGATGGCCGCCCGTTTCGAATATTCGGCGTCCGGCACCAGCCGCGCCAGCGCCCATATTGCCGCGCCCCGCACCAGCGGCGACGGATCGCCAAGCAAGGTACGCACGGCGCCAGACAGCGAGGCATCCTTGGAATTGCCGGCGGCGATCAGCACGTTGCGGACGAACCGATCGCGGCCGATGCGTTTTATCGGCGATCCAGAGAAGAAGGATCGGAAGGCAGCATCGTCCAGGCCCAGAAGGTCGGCGAGCGGCGGTTCGCGCAATTCGTCGCGCGCGGCAAGCTTGGCCTCGGACGCGGCTTTCGCGAACTTGTTCCACGGGCAGGCGGCCAGGCAGTCGTCGCAGCCATAGATGCGGTTGCCGATTTTTTCGCGGAATTCATGTGGAATCGGCCCCTTGTTCTCGATGGTGAGGTAGGAGATGCAGCGCCTTGCATCGAGCCGGTAGGGCGCCGGAAAAGCATCGGTCGGGCAGGCGTCGAGGCAGGCGCGGCAAGAGCCGCAATGGTCGATCTCGGCGCGGTCGGGCACCAGTTCGGCGGTGGTGAAGATGGTGCCAAGGAACAGCCAGGAGCCGTGTTCGCGGCTGACCAGATTGGTATGCTTGCCTTGCCAGCCAAGCCCGGCGGCCTCGGCCAGCGGCTTTTCCATCACCGGCGCGGTGTCGACGAACACCTTCACATCACCGCCGGCGCGCGCCACGAGCTTGCCGGCGATTTCCTTCAGCCGGCCCTTCATCACCTCATGATAGTCGCGGTTCTGCGCATAGACAGAGATCGCGCCGCGGTCGCGCCTGGCCAGCACTGCACGTAGATCGTGGTCCGGGCCATAGTTCATCGCCAGCACGATGATCGAGCGCACCTGCGGCCACAGTGCCGTCGGTTCGGCGCGGCGTTGAAGCGTCTCGGCGATCCAGTCCATTGAGCCGTGAAAGCCGTCGGCGACGAATTCGGCCAGCCGCGCCGGCGCCAGCGGGATCGCATCGGGAGAGGTGACGGCGATCGCATCGAAGCCGGCGCGATGCGCTTCCGCGTCGATCAGCGCGCGCAGTTTCGCGGCGTCAGAAGTCAAGGTCCGCATAATGCGACACCGGCGACAGGCCGCGCACGCGGTCGGTCAAAAGCGGTCGGAAGGAGGGCCGCGACTTGACCCGCGTGTACCATTCGCGCGCCGCGGCATGCTCGCGCCAGTCGATCTCGCCGAGATAATCGAGCACCGACAGCGTTGCCGCAGCCGCGAGGTCGGCATAGGTGACCCTCGAGCCGGCCAGCCAATGGCGGGTGCCGGCCAGCCAGTTGGTGTATTTCATGTGCTGGCGGATGTTGGCGCGCGCGGCACGGATCGCGCTCGAATCGGGAGACCCGCCGCCCGCCGTTTCCGGCATGACCGGCTTCAGCACGCGCTCACGCACCAGGTGGCGGGTGACTTCGCTTTCGGCTTTGTTGAGATACCAGTCGATCAGCCGGCGGATTTCGGCGCGCTGCATCGGGTCCTCGGCAAACAGCCGCTTGTCGCGCTTGAGCACCCCGCGCGTTTCATCGAGATATTCCGAGATCACCGTCGCTCCGACGATCGGCACATCGCCTTCGGCCAGCAGGATGGGCAGCGTGCCGGCCGGGTTCAATGCCAGGAACTCCTTGCGCCGTGTCCACGGCTTTTCCTCGATCAAGGCCAGCTCCTCGCCATACTCGCCGAAAGCAAGGCGGACGAAGCGACAGGTGGCGAACATGGGATGGTGGAAAAGCGTCAGCATGGTTCCGCGATGATAAAGCGCACTGGCGAATCGCAGGGCGCACCGGTAAGTCTTGGCCGCCCGGTTAGCGGGCCGTCAGGGTGTTGCGACCTATAGGGGGACTTCAACGCCATGACAAGCAAGCCGTTCTGTCAGCCGTCACGCCAATGCCGAGGTAGCCATGGAAAGCCAGACCATCGTCGAAGCCCTGCTGCTCGGCTTGCTAGAGGGGTTGACCGAGTTCATCCCGGTGTCCTCGACGGGCCATATCCTGCTTGCCGGCCATTTCCTCGGCTTCCACTCGACCGGCAAGGCCTTCGAGATCCTGATTCAGCTCGGCGCCATCCTGGCGATCCTCAGCGTCTATTTCCGCCGGCTGTGGCAAATGCTGCTCGACCTGCCGCATGATCGTCTGACCCGGCATTTCGCCATCGGCATCCTGATCGCCTTCCTGCCGGCGGCGGTCATCGGCGCGCTGGCGCATGATTTCATCAAGACGGTGCTGTTCGAATCGCCAAGGCTGATCTGCATCATGCTGATCATCGGCGGCGTCGTGCTGCTGGCGGTGGACCGCATGAATCTCAAGCCGGTCTACCGCGACGTCGAGAGGTTTCCGACGCGGCTTTACCTGCAGATCGGGCTTTTCCAGTGCCTGTCGCTGATCCCAGGCACATCGCGCTCGGGTTCGACGATCGTCGGCGCGCTGCTTTTGGGCGTCGACAAGCGCGCGGCGGCGGAATTTTCCTTCTTCCTTGCGATCCCGACCATGGTCGGCGCCTTCGCCTTCGACCTGTTCAAGAACCGCGACGTGCTGAGCAGTGCCGACCTGCCGATCATCGCCGTCGGCTTCGTCGCCGCCTTCGTCACGGCGCTCATCGTCGTGCGCTTCCTGCTCGATTACGTCTCGCGCAAGGGCTACGCGCTGTTCGGCTGGTGGCGGCTGGTGGTGGGCGGCGTTGGGCTGCTGGCGCTGATGATTTGGGGGTGAGGAGTGGTCCGCGAAGCGGACGGAAAGCCAATTGCTTGGCTTTCCGAACGACGAACGCCCTGAGCCATGCGAAGGGCGAGCAACGCCCGTAAGTGGCTCCCTCAACTCCTTCCATAAAACGCGTTCTCGACATGCACCGGCCAGCGCCAGGGCAGCACCGCGACCATGTCGAAGCGCATCGACAGTTTGCCGTAGTCCGACTGGCGCGAGAGCCAGATGTCGGCCGCGCCTTCTATGCGACGCTCCGATTCCAGACTGATCGCCTCCATCGCCTCCATCAGCGTGCGCCGCGCCTTGACCTCGACGAACAGCACCAGATCGCCGCGCCGTGCGATCAGGTCGATTTCGCCGAAGCGGGTGCGGTGGCGGCGGGCGAGAATGCGGTAGCCTTTCAGCATCAGCGCTGCCGCCGCCAGCCATTCGCCGCGATGACCGCGCCGATAGGCCTTTTGGCGGCTGGCGCTCGGGCGGTCAGCCACCGTCGCCTTCCGCGATAACGTCCTCGGCGGCATCTCTGAGTTCGAGCAGCCGCCGGTAGAGAGCCTGCTTCTGGCCGCCGGTCATTTTCGCGGCTTCCGCCGCCGCCTTGGAGGCCGGCATCTCGGCGGCGAGCGACAAAAGCAGGCGGTCGATGTCGGCCGGCTCGTCAGCCTTGGCCTCGGCCGGACCGACGCAGACGACGATCTCGCCCTTCGGCGTATCGGCCGCCGCATAGTGGTCGGCGAGCCCTCGCAGCGTGCCGGTGCGCATCTCCTCGAAGGTCTTGGTCAATTCCCTGCCGATGGCGGCCTTGCGCTCGCCGCCGAGGGCTTCGACCATGGCAGCCAGGGACTCGGCCAGCCGGCGCGGCGATTCGAAGAAAATCAGCGTCGCCGGCACCGCTTTCAGTGCTTCCAGCCGCGTCAGCCGCTGGCCTTTCTTCACAGGCAGGAATCCGGCGAACAGGAAGGCGTCCGACGGCAGGCCGGATGCGGTCAACGCCGCGAGCGGCGCCGACGGGCCGGGGATCGGCACGACGCGAATGCCACGGTCGAGCGCCTCGCCGACCAGCCGGTAGCCGGGATCGGACACCAGCGGTGTGCCGGCATCGGAAATCAGCGCCACGCTCTGTCCGGCCTGCAGAGCCGCGATCAGCTTCGGCCCGGCCTCGCCGGCATTGTGCTCGTGATAGGCCGTGGTGCGGCGGCGGATGCCGTAGCGGTCGAGCAGCACGCGCGACACCCGTGTGTCTTCGCAAGCGACGATGTCGGCGGCGGCCAGCGTCTCCAATGCGCGCAGCGTGATGTCGGCGAGATTGCCGATCGGCGTCGCCACCAGATAAAGCGCCGGCTCCAGCGGCCGGGCCGCGATCTCGGTCTGCCCGACCACATAGCTGCGCTTGCCCGTCTCTGCGGTCACTGATGACTTCTCCGTTCAGCCCTGTTTGGCACGGCTGGCGCGGGCTTGCAAAAGCTGACGCCGATGTAAGGAATTCGCCATTCCTTTGCCACAGTGGGGAACCAAACCGGCATTGGCAGATTAGCCCCCTGATTCCGGAGGAGGACAGGATGGACAGCCTGAAGATACAGGACGCTTTCGAGCCCTACTATGCCGGCCGCAACCGCGTTGCCGCACGCAGGGACAAGCGCCCGTCTGCCAAGACCGAGCACAGCCTGACCAAAGAGCGAGCCGCGAGCGCCTTGCCTACGAACGTCAGGCTTTCCGACAACAAACCCGACAGCACGACGGAGCACTGACCGGACGATGCCCAACCGCTTCGATATCTTCATCACCCGTCTTGAAACCAAGAACGCCCGCAATGGCGCGCCGCTACCCCCGATAGGCGACCAGCACCGCGCCAGCCGCGATAAGGGCGATGCCAAGCCAGTTCGCTCCGGACAACCGCTCGCCGAGAAAGGCCGCGCCAAACACCGCCACAAGCACGACGCTTAGCTTGTCGATCGGCGCCACCTGCGCCGCATTGCCGATCTTCAAGGCGCGGAAGTAGCAAAGCCATGAGGCGCCGGTGGCCAGACCGGACAGGCCGAGGAACAGCCAGGTCTTCGCTGAGATCGTTGCCGGCGACTGGAACTGGCCGCTGGCCAGCAGGATCGTACCAAGCACGATCAGGATGATGACCGTGCGAATGAAGGTGGCGAAATCGGAATTGATGTTCTCGATGCCGACCTTGGCAAAGATCGCCGTCAAGGCCGCGAATGCAGCCGAGAGCAATGCCCAGAATTGCCAGGAGAATACAGTCGGGTTCATGCGGGTGGCCTCGTGAGTGGCGGTCTCAGCCGAGATACCGTGAAACGCGCGCCTTCAGAAGCGCAATCCTAAGCTTCGGAGATTGGGCGAGGCATCCCCACCTTCGTCATGTATGGACGGCCCCCTGTTGGCAAGGTGCAATTGGCATATTCGGCAGATAGTCTGGAGCGGTCATGTATTCGGCCTTTTGATGCGGTCGAGTTTGGACCGCTGGCCCTCAAGGGTTACGCGGATCGGGTTCCAATCATCCACACGCGCTCTTGTATCGCGATGACGAAGGCGGAGTGTCCCGACCCAGGTCCTGACCATTTTGCCGTGCTGCCTTTTGCTCCTTACGCTGTTAAGGGCCTTGCTTTGCGGTTTATGCCGCAGCCGGTGCCCTGTATTCCTGTCCCGAGTTCAGCATTGCCCAGATGATGCGGGCGGTCTTGGCTGCCTGGGCGACGACGGCGACCTTGACCGGCCGCCTGGCCAGCAGGCCGCGTATCCAGGGCGAGCCTCTGTCGGGCTTGGCCCTGACCTGCCGCAACCAGGAACTGGCGCCGAGAATGAGCAGCCTTCGCAAGCCGCCATCGCCGGCGCGGCTGATATGGCCTGTCAATCTGTGCTTGCCGCCGGTGTCGTGGTTCTTGCGGGTCAGGCCGACCCAGGCGGCGAAGTCCCTGGCCGAGGCGAACTGGCGGCCATCGCCGATGGCGGCGATCGTCGCATGCGCGATGATCGGGCCGACGCTCGGGATCGTCATCAGCCGCAAGGCCGCCCGCTGCTGCCTGACCTGAGCCAGGATCTGCTTGTCCAGCTTGCCGATCTCGCCATCCAGCGCCCGCCATTGCCCGGCCAGCGGCAGCAGGCAGATCAACAACGCCGCGGGGATGGCTTCATCGGCCGTTTCGATGAGCTGCAGCAGGCCCTCGATGCCCGCCGCCCCCTTGGCGTTCGCGAGACCCATTTCGTAGAGATGGCCGCGAATGGCATTGGCCAGCTGCGTGCGTTGGCGTACCAGAAGGTCACGCGCACGATGCAGCGCGCGGGCATATTGCTGTTCGACCGTCTTGATCGGCACGAAGCGCATGTCGGGCCGGCTCACCGCCTCGCAACAGGCTTGCGCATCGCGGGTATCGTTCTTGTTGCGCTTGACGTAGGGCTTCACATAGGTCGGCGGCATCAGCTTGACCTGATGGCCGAGCGCGCTGAGCGTGCGGCCCCAATGATGGGCCGAACCGCAGGCCTCCATGCCGATCAGCGCCGGCGGCTGCGCGGCAAAAAACTTCACCACCTGCGCGCGGCGCAATTGGCGCTGCACGACCACTCGCTCGGTCGCATCCACCCCGTGCACCTGGAACACATTCTTGGCCAAATCGATTCCAAATCTGATAACTTGCATGACGGACGGTCTCCTTCCGCTGGGTTCAACACGACCAGTTTGGCACATTCGATGCCGCAAGGGGCCGTCCACCCATCATCCACGGGCGGAGCAGGAGCGAAGCGACGTCGCGAAGACCCGAGGATGACGAAGGTTCGCTACCGCGCCAGATCGGCCACCACGGCGTCGAGCACGATCATGCCGGCTGGCGTGGCGCGGAGCCGGGTGTTGCCGATCGGCGCCACCAGTCCCTCGCCCTGCAGCATCGACAGCCGTGCCGTCGACAGGCCGCGTCCGGAGAACGCCTCGTAGCGGGAGAGATCGATACCCTCGGCCAGCCGCAGGCCCATCAGCAGGAACTCGTCGGCCTCTTCCGAGCGCGTCAGGATCTCGCCGCCGGTGACGCCATGCCCCTTGGCCTCGACCAGATTGGCCCAGGTTTCCGGCATTCTTTCGGCGATCGTCACCGTGCGGCGGCCGTTCTCGACGAAGCGGCCATGCGCGCCGGGGCCGACGCCGACATATTCGCCATAGCGCCAATAGGTCAGATTGTGCCGGCTTTCCGCGCCCGGCCGGGCGTGGTTGGAAATCTCGTAGGCCGGCAGGCCGTGCGCCGTAGTGATCTCCTGCGTCAGCGCATAGAGGTCGGCGGCGTGGTCATTGTCGGGGATGATGAATTTCTTCGCCGCATGCAGCGCGTGGAAGGGCGTGCCTTCCTCGATGGTTAGTTGGTAGAGCGACAAATGGTCGGCCGCGTGGCCGATCGCCTGTTGGAGCTCCGATGCCCACGCCTCCGGCGTCTGGCCGGGCCGCGCATAGATGAGGTCGAAGGAGAGCCTTGGGAATATTTCCCGCGCCAGCCCGATGGCGTGCAGTGCTTCATCGACATCGTGCAGCCGGCCGAGGAAGCGCAAATCCTTGTCGTTCAGCGCCTGCACGCCAAGCGACACGCGGTTGACGCCAGCCGTCCGGTAGCCGCGAAAGCGTTCGGCCTCGACCGAGGAGGGATTGGCCTCCAGCGTCACCTCGATGCCATCAGGAACGGTCCAGTTCTTCGCCACGGCGTCCAGAACCCTGGCCACCGTTTCCGGCTTCATCAGTGACGGCGTGCCGCCGCCGAGAAAAATGCTGGTCACCTCGCGCGGCCCGGTGCGCTCACGCATCGTCGCCAGCTCGACCTCGAAGGCGCTGGCGAAGCGGTCCTGGTCGACCGGCTGGTGGCGAACATGACTGTTGAAGTCGCAATAGGGGCACTTGGCCGCGCAGAACGGCCAATGGACATAGACGCCGAAGCCGGGCGTCCGGTCGAGCAGCATGCTCATGCCGAGCCCAATCTGGTCAAATCCAATCGCGCTTGGGCGAATTTCTGGAAGGCGCGGGCGCGGTGCGACAGCGCCGTCGGCTGTCCGGGCTTCCAGCCGTGTTTTTCTTGCGCCGTCATTTCACCAAAAGTCTTGTCGAAGCCATCGGGCAGGAACACCGGGTCATAGCCGAAGCCGAGCTCGCCGCGCGGCGGCCAGACCAGCGTGCCTTCTGCCTCGCCGCGATAATATTCGGCCTCGCCGTCGGGGAACGCCAGGCAGATGACGGCGACAAAGCGTCCCTTGCGCTGCTCCGGCAAGGCAGCGCCGACTTCCTGCAGCGCCACTTCGGTGCGCTGCATGGCCATGCCGAAATCGCGCGAACCGTCAGGTGTTTCTGCCCAATTGGCGGTGTAGACGCCGGGCGCGCCATCAAGCGCGTCGACGCACAGGCCGGAATCGTCCGACAACGCGGGCAGGCCGGTCGCCTTGGCGGCGGCCAGCGCCTTGATGTAGGCGTTCTCCTCGAAGGTGGTGCCGGTCTCATCAGGCTCCGGCAGGTCAAACTCCTTGGCCGACTTCGCCTCGAAGCCGAACGGCCCCATCAGGCCGGCGAATTCGCGCAGCTTGCCGTCATTGTGGCTGGCGACGACGATCTTCTTGCCATCGAGAGAATGCATCAAATGCCCCAGATCCGTGGCTCGGCGAATTCGATCGAATTGCCCGAGGGGTCGCGTATATAGATCGAACGGCCGCCCTGCGGCCATTCGAATTCGCTTTCGATGGCGATGTTTTTCGCCTCGAGACGGGCTTTCCAGCGCGCGATTTCGTCGGCGGTCGCCGCAAAGCAGAGATGGCCTTCGCCCACCGTGCCGTGCGGCGGAACCGGCAACCTGGCGTCGGGCGCCGGCGGGATCTTGGTTGCCTCGGCGTTGAAGATGAGCAGCACGCCGGGGCCACAGCGGAAGAACAGGTGGCGGCCGTCGACCTTGCCGAGGAGATTGAGGCCGAGAATGTCGGTGTAGAAGGTTTCCGCGGCGGTCAGGTCGGTGACGTAGAGGGCGGATTCCAGGATTGCAGAGGGTGTCACGAGGCGCCCCCCTCTGGCCTGCCGGCCATCTCCCCCTCAGGTGGGGAGATTGGCAGCTTCTGCGTTGTCGCGCATCCTGCAACGCCGGAGATTGGCGAAGGCCGAAATGACATCCAATCTCCCCCCTTGAGGGGGAGATGGCCGGCAGGCCAGAGGGGGGCGCTCAAGCTCGGCATTTGAAAACCTACGCCACCGCCATCTGTTGTAAACTCACCAGGCGCTGGATGCCTTTCTTGGCCAGGCCCATCAAGTCCGCGAACTGCTCTTCCGAGAAAGGTTCGCCTTCGGCGGTGCCCTGGACCTCGACAATGCCGCCCTTGCCGGTCATGACGAAATTGGCGTCGGTGCCGGCCGAGGAATCCTCGATATAGTCGAGATCGATGACCGGCTGGCCGTCATGGATGCCGCAGGAGATCGCCGCGACGTGGTCCTTCAGCACCTTGGCGACGCTGGCCATCTGGCGCGCTTCCATCCAGCGCAGGCAGTCGTACAGCGCCACCCAGCCGCCGGTGATCGAGGCGGTGCGGGTGCCGCCATCGGCCTGGATGACGTCGCAGTCGACGGTGATCTGCTGCTCGCCCAATGCCTGCAAATCGACCACGGCGCGTAAAGAGCGGCCGATCAGCCGCTGGATCTCTAGCGTGCGGCCGCCCTGCTTGCCGGCGGAAGCCTCGCGGCGCATGCGCTCGCCGGTCGAACGCGGCAGCATGCCGTATTCGGCCGTCACCCAGCCCTTACCGGAATTGCGCATCCAGCCCGGCACCTTCTCTTCGAGGCTTGCCGTGCACAGGACATGCGTGTCGCCGAACTTCACCAGGCATGAGCCTTCGGCATGCTTGGACACGCCGCGCTCGAAGGAGATGGCACGCATTTCGTCGAATTGGCGTTTGGAGGGGCGCATTCAGGCTGCTTTCTTGTCATTTTTCGGAATCTTGGCCGGCTTGTAACCGCATGGGACGCGTGGCGCAAAGGAAAATGGCCGGGCGATCTGACACAGACACCGGGTTGCGCGGGCGCAGCGTAAGTCTATATCCTTGGGCCGGAGGTTTTTGGCCGTATGACCAAGACAGTCGATCCCGCTTCGCAGTTGCCCGCTCTTCAATCGCTCGACATGCGCTCGCGCGACATTTTTCGGCGCATCGTCGATTCCTATCTCAAGGACGGCGAACCCGTGGGATCCCGCAGCCTGTCGCGCATCCTGCCGTCCTCGCTGTCGCCAGCCACCATCCGCAACGTGATGAGCGACCTCGAGCATCTCGGCCTGATCTACGCGCCTCACATCTCGGCCGGCCGGCTGCCGACGCAAGCCGGCCTGCGTTTCTTCGTTGACGCCTTCATGGAGCTTGGCGACCTTTCCGACGAGGAGCGCCGCGCCATCGAGGCACAGGTGCGGGCGTCCGGCTCGGGCGCGACGCTGGAGCAGATGCTGACCGAGGCCAGCCAGATGCTGTCGGGCATGTCGCGCGGCGCCGGTCTGGTGCTGGCCGCCAAGAACGAGGTGGCGCTGAAGCACATTGAATTCATTCAGCTCGAACCGACCAAGGCGCTGGCGGTGCTGGTGTCGCAGAATGGCGACGTCGAAAACCGCGTCGTCGAGCTGCCCGCCGGCGTCACCGTCTCGCAACTGCACGAGGCCTCGAATTTCCTCAACGCCCATATCCGTGGCCGCACGCTGGCCGAGGCGCGGATCGAGATCGCCCGCATCAAGGAAGAAACCAGGGCCGCACTCGACACGCTGTCGCAGGACCTGGTCGAAAAGGGGCTGGCAGTATGGGCCGGCGCCGACAGCGGCCTGCCGGCGCGGCTCATCGTGCGCGGCCGCGCCAATCTGCTCGAAAATGTCACCGCGCAGGCCGACATCGAACTGCTGCGCCATCTGTTCGAGGACATGGAGACGCAGGACGGTCTGATCCAGTTGCTCGACCTCGCCGAACAGGGGTCGGGCGTGCGCATCTTCATCGGCTCGGAAAACAAGCTGTTTTCGCTGTCGGGCTCGTCGCTGGTGGTCGCCCCCTATCGCGACAAGGACGCCCGCGTCGTCGGCGCGCTCGGCGTCATCGGCCCGACCCGGCTGAATTACGCGCGCATCGTGCCGATGGTGGATTACACCGCGCAGCTGATATCGCGCATGCTCCGTTAAGCTGATCTAACCGAGGAGACGACGATGGCGCTCGAAGAATTCAAGGCCCGGATCAGCCTGCTGCTCGAGGAAATGGTCAACCAGCCGGAGGACCAGCACGAAATCCAGGAGCAGTTGCGCGAGAAACTGCGGGAAATGCGTGCCATGGGCCTGCCACTGCCGGCCGATCTCGTCGAGTTGGAAAAACGCCTCGACGACGATTTCTACGCCGCCGGCACCTGAGCCCGGAAAACGGGAGCTTCCTTCAACTCATTGTGTGCCGCGGGAACGATCGATAAAGCCGCCCGTTCCTGTCTTCTCGGCCAAACATTGGAGGATAGGATGATCCGTTCCGCCGGTCTGGCGATTTCCGCCGCCGCACTGTTTCTCTCGACCGTTTCATTCGCCCAGCAGGCGGATAAGTCCGTGCTGAAAGGTGCTGCCGCTTTCGGCGACTGGCGAGCGGACAAGCCGGGCGTGCGTCGCCTGATCAGGCCGGACGATATGCCAAAGCCCTATGCCACCAAATCCGCGTCGAACAGCGCCAGCCCAGCGGAACGGCCACAAGACGCCAAGCCGCAATTGCCGCCAGGGTTCTCGGCCGAGCTGATCGCATCGGGCATCGACAATCCGCGCGTCGTGCGCGTCGCGCCGAATGGCGACCTGTTCGTCGCCGACAGCGAAGCCAACCAGGTCCGCGTCTATCGCTTGACCGAAGGCAGCGCGAAGCCGGCTGAGGACGGCATCTTTGCCAGCAATCTCAACCAGCCCTATGGCATTGCCTTCTATCCGCCGGGCGATAGCCCGCAATGGGTCTATGTCGCCAACAGCGACAGCATCGTGCGCTTTGCCTACCGCAATGGCGACCTGAAGACATCCGGCGACCCTGAAACCATCGTCGACAACATCCCTGCCAATCATCACTGGACCCGCGACATAGCCTTCTCGCCGGACGGCAAGACGCTTTATCTGTCGGTCGGCTCGGGATCGAATGTCGCCGAGGGTATGGGCAAGGAACCGAAAGGCGGCCTAGCCGCCTGGGCGAAGTCGCAGCCGCTCGGTGCTGCCTGGGGATCCGAGGACGGCCGCGCCGACGTGCTGGCCTTCGATCCCAACGGCAACAACGGCCGCATCTTTGCCACCGGCCTGCGCAATTGCTCGGGCATGACCGTTCAGCCGGCGACCGGGGCGTTGTGGTGCGTCGTCAACGAACGCGATGCGCTTGGCGACAATGTGCCGCCCGAATACGCGACCGCGGTCAAAGAGGGCGCCTTCTATGGCTGGCCCTGGTACTATATCGGCAACAACGAGGATCCGCGCCACAAGGGCGAGCGCCCCGATCTTGCCGGCAAGGCTGATATTCCCGATGTGCTGATGCAGGCGCATTCGTCGCCGCTCAACATCGCCTTCTACGAGGGGACAAGCTTTCCGGCCGAATACAAGGGCGATGCCTTCGTCGCGCTGCATGGTTCATGGAACCGCGGCAACAGGACCGGATACAAGGTGGTGAGATTGCTGTTCAAGGACGGCAAGCCGACCGGCGAGTATGAAGATTTCATCACCGGCTTCGTCGCCTCCAACGGTGAGGTCTGGGGCCGTCCGGTCGGCGTGGCGGTGGCGAGCGATGGCGCGCTGATCGTGAGCGAGGATGGCAACGGCACCATCTGGCGCGTCACCCATGGCGACGGCCGTTCTTGAGCAATTTTACCGGGCGACACAAGCCCCCTCACCCGGATTGCCAAAACCGAATTGCAACAGCAATTCGGGGCAATCCGACCTCTCCCCGAGGGGAGAGGAGTCAGCAGGCGCTGGCGCCCGTCTCTTCTCCCCTCGGGGAGAAGGTGGCCGCGAAGCGGCCGGATGAGGGGGCTTCGTAAGGCGAGGCCCCCGATATCTGGTGCAATAGAATCCGACCCCAGGGAATTCAATCTTGGCCGGTCCCATGCGATAAAGCGCTCTGATCTGAGACGAATGCCATGACCCTTACCGGATTCCTCGCCTATAGTGCCGCTCTCGGCATCGCCGCCGCGATTCCTGGTCCCGGCGTCACCGCGCTCGTCGCGCGTGCGCTTGGCTCCGGCTTCCGCTCGTCGCTGGCGATGTCCTTTGGCCTGATGGTTGGCGACATCACCTATCTGACCGCCGTGGTGCTCGGCCTCGCCTTCGTCGCGCAGAGTTTCGGCATGGTTTTTCTCGCCATAAAATGGCTCGGCGTCGCTTATCTCGCCTTCCTCGGCTGGCGCTTCTGGAACAGCGGCATCACGCCCGAGACCGTCGAGGCGAGGAAAGGCAAAGGCGGGCTGCTGTCGAGCTTCGTCGCCGGCCTCACCGTTACGCTCGGCAATCCGAAGACGATGATCTTCTATCTCGCGATCACGCCGACCATCGTCGACCTGAAGACCATCACGCTGGCCGATTACGGCATTCTCGTCGCGCTGACGGTGGTCGTGCTGTTGGCGGTGCTGGTGCCGTATCTGGCGCTTGCCGCCAAGGCGCGCTGGTTCCTGAGATCGCCGCGCGCGCTCAAGGCGCTGAACCGCACGGCCGCGGGCTTCATGGTCGGCGCTGCCGCGGCGATTGCCGCCCGCCAATAGAGGGCTTTCGGCCAAAGCATTTCGCAAACAGGCCTTTGCGGGAAATGCTTTTCCGAGACGGCACTGTTTTAGACACAGGTCCCACTCGGATATTTTCTGCCGACAGTCTATCTTGCGCGGCCGAAGGTCCTATCTTGCGGACCACCTGCCTGAAATTCTGGGAGCGAAACCAATGAACAAGCCCGTCACAGCCCGTGCGCCCGGTCGCGGCCGCGTCTACGATTCCATCACCGATACGATCGGCGACACGCCCCTGGTGCGGCTCGACAAATTCGCCAGGGAAAAGGGCATCGTCGCCAATCTCATTGCCAAGCTCGAATTCTTCAATCCGATCGCCTCGGTCAAGGACCGCATCGGCGTGGCGATGATCGAGGCGCTGGAGGCATCCGGCAAGATTTCTCCCGGCAAGACCACGCTGATCGAACCGACATCCGGCAACACCGGCATCGCGCTTGCCTTCGCCGCCGCCGCCAAGGGCTACAAGCTGATCCTGACGATGCCCGAAACGATGTCGGTCGAGCGCCGGAAAATGCTGGCGCTGCTCGGCGCCGAGCTGGTGCTGACCGAGGGTCCGAAGGGCATGAAGGGAGCCATAGCCAAGGCCGACGAACTGGCCGCGACGATCCCCAACGCGATCATCCCGCAGCAGTTCGAGAATCCGGCCAATCCGGAAATCCACCGCACCACGACGGCCGAGGAAATCTGGAACGATACGCATGGCGAGGTCGATATCTTCGTCGCCGGCATCGGCACCGGCGGCACCATCACCGGCGTCGGCCAGGTGCTGAAGAAGCGCAAGCCTTCGGTGCATGTCGTCGCCGTCGAGCCGGAATCCTCACCGGTGTTGTCGGGCGGCCAGCCCGGCCCGCACAAGATCCAGGGCATCGGCGCCGGTTTTGCACCCAAGATCCTCGACACGACAATCTATGACGAGATCGTCAAGGTCTCGAACGAGGATTCGGTCGCCAATGCCCGCCTCGTCGCCCGCCTCGAAGGCGTGCCGGTCGGCATCTCGTCGGGCGCCGCCTTGCAGGCAGCCATTGTCGTCGGCTCGCGGCCGGAGAACAAGGGCAAGAACCTTGTGGTGGTTATCCCCGATTTCGCCGAGCGCTATCTTTCGACGATCCTGTTCGAGGGGTTGGGAGCGTAGGTTCGCGCTATTCCCAAGAATAGAAACGCCGAGATCCTTCGCACCCCCCTCTGCCCTGCCGGGCATCTCCCCCGCAAGGGGGGAGATTGGCCGTCATCTTGGCTTTCGCCAATCGTCACTGTCTTAGAGTCGGCGGAGCGCCTAAGCTGCAAATCTCCCTCCTTGCGGGGGAGATGTCCGGCAGGACAGAGGGGGGGTGCTGTCCCGCCAACGCTGCAAATCTTGCCCGCCGAAAACCGGCCGGGGCAGACAAGGCGCAGGCGGCCTGGCCGGATATCGACCGTGTGTGGTCGAAGCTGCGCCGGCATTCCCTGATGAAGACACTCAACACATCGCATGAGATGTGGCCAGGCTGAACGGACGGCCGAGAGCGAGGCTCAGTTTCGGAGCACCGCCCTTTTGCCCTGCAGGAACCGGCGCACCGCCGGATCGCGCTCGAGACCGATCGCCCGGTCATAGGCCTCGGTTGCCTGCGGTACCTGACCAAGCCTGGCCAGGAGACCGGCGCGGGCCGCCCAATAGGGCTGGTACTCATCGAGCCGCTTGTCGTCGCCCAGCGCGTCAAGGGTCGCGAGTCCTGTCACAGCGCCGTCAGCCTCGGCGATCGCAACCGCGCGGTTGATCGCCACCACCGGCGATCCTGCTATCGAAAGCAGCGCGTCGTAGAGTTCGCGGATCGCCACCCAGTCGGTGAAGCCGGTCAGCCGCCGTGCCGTATGCGCGGACTGCACAGCCGCTTCAAGCTGGTAGCGACCAATGACACCTTTGGCCGCGGCGTGGGAAAGCAGCATCTCCGCCTCGTCGATGAGGACGCGGTCCCATAGAAGGCAATCTTGTTCCGCAAGCGGCACGAAGTCACCTTCGGCACTGCGCCGTGCGGCGCGGCGCGCCTCGGCAAACAGCATCAGCGACAAGAGGCCAAGCACCTCAGGCTCCTCCGGCAACAACGAAGCCACCAGGCGGCCGAGCCATATGCCTTCGGTCGCCAGATTGCGGCGTTGCGTCTCGGTGCCCGCCGGATCGGACCAGCCCTCGGCGAAGGCGGCGTAGATCGCTTCCAGCACCGCGTCCAGGCGCTCGCCAAGCTCGGCTCGCTCCGGCACGCGGAATGGGATGCCGGTTTCACGGATGCGGCTCTTGGCGCGCACCAGGCGCTGGCCCATCGTGGCCGGCGAGACCAGGAAGGCAGAGGCGATCGTTGCCGCGTCGAGCCCGAGCACGGTCTGCAGGATGAGCGGCGAACGCACGCCGGGCTCGATCGCCGGATGGGCGCAGGCGAACATCAGCCGCAGCCGCTCGTCGGGAAGGTCTTCGTCGGTCATGCGCGCCTCCATCTCCTGCGCAATCAGCTTGAGATGCTCGCGGCCGGCCTCGCTGGTCAGCCGCCGCCGCACCGCGTCGACGCGCCGCCGCCGCGCCACCGCGAGCAGCCAGGCTTCCGGCTTTTCCGGCACGCCGGTTCGCGGCCAGCGTTCGAGAGCGGCGGCAAAGGCGTCGGCCAGCGCGTCCTCGGCGGCCGCCACGTCGCGCGTGCGCGCCGCGAGCCAGGCGACCAGCTTGCCGTAGCTCTGCCGGGCGGCCGCCTCGGCGGCCGCCCTCGCGGTCTCCGAGACATTGGCCATCACATGGCGGTCTGTTCGAAGATCGGCCGCACTTCGACCGTTCCGGTGCTGGCGGCGGGGCAGCGCGCTGCCCAGGCGATCGCGGCGTCGGCATCCTCGGCCTCGATCATGTAGAAGCCGGCGAGCTGTTCCTTGGTGTCGGCATAGGGGCCATCGAGCACGTTGGTCTTGCCATCGGCCATCCGCACCAGGGTCGCCGCTTGGGTCGGCCGCAGCCGGTCGCCGCCAAGCCAGGCGCCCGACTTCTTCAGCGCTTCGGTGTAAGCGCCATAGGCGGCGCTGATCTGATAAGTCGCGTCCGTCGGCGCCGCCGCCATCGCGGCTTCGTTGGCGTAGATCAAAAGCATGTATCGCATGGTCTTCTCCCGTGGTTTCGAAGGCCGCGTCATTGCGAGCCGGACGTATGTCGCGCGGCTTCGTCTGATTTCGACAGGCACTGGAAAAATCTTTCGGCTCCACCACGACATTTCGCAAGGACCAGATCTCACCTCGTCCGCAGGATGACAGCTTGCGCCGCACTGGCTGCGGTTCCTCGCAGCACTATCCTCTGTCGAGGACAGGGCGGATGGCGCGAGCGACAGGAGAGGAAAAATGCAACTCGTGGCCCACAAGAAATTCAAGAACGGCCGGTTGATGCCGTGGGGAAAGGGCACAGTCGTCAGCGGCGCGAAAGGGACTGTCTACCTCAGCGGAAATACCGCCACTTCAGACGATTACGATCCGGCCGGCAAGAAGGGTGGCGGCTTCGCCGGCGATGTGGCGGCGCAGTGGCGCGCGGTGCTCGGCAACATCAAGTCGGACCTTGAGGAACTGGGCACCGGGCTGGACCATCTCATCAGGCTGACCTTCTTCGTCAGAGGTCCCTTTCCCGATGGCGGCGTTCTCAGCTCTCCCAATTTTCGCCTCGACGTGCTGGACGCCTTCTTTGCCGAGCATTGTCCGAAGCACTGCAGCTACAACAATCCACCGCCCTCGGAGGTGATCGGCGTTGCAGCGCTTGCCCAGGCAGACATCGTCATTGAAATCGTAGCGGTCGCGGCCCTGCCGGATTGATGGAGAACAGCGCTCTGGTTTGCGCGCCTCCTCAACCGTTCGTCTAACGGCTGCAATTCCGGGTTGGCATTTGCCGTCTGCCGTCTAAACTCGCCCCTGTTCGCGTCAGGGAGGTGATGCGGCCGCTATTTCAGGGAGGAAATCAGATGTTCCATTTCAGAACGAAATTTGTTGCGGCCGGCGCCGTGGCGCTCTCGCTCGGCCTTGGCGTTGTTTCAGCAGGAGCGCAGGAATTCATCAACGTGCTGACCGGAGGCACTTCCGGCGTCTATTATCCGCTCGGCGTGGCCCTGTCGGAAATCTACGGAAAGGGCATCGAGGGTGCCCGCACCCAGGTGCAGGCGACCAAGGCTTCGGTCGAAAACCTCAACCTGCTGCAGCAGGGCAAGGGCGAGATCGCTTTTGCGCTTGGCGATTCCGTCAAGATGGCCGCCGAAGGCAACACCGAGGCCGGCTTCCCCGGCAAGCTGGACAAATTGCGCGGCATCGCCGCCATCTATCCCAACTACATCCAGATCGTCGCCAGCCAGGAGTCCGGCATCAAGACGCTGGCCGACCTCAAGGGCAAGAGCCTGTCGGTCGGCGCGCCGGCGTCCGGCACCGAGCTCAACGCCCGCGCCATCTTCGCCGCCGCCGGGCTGAAATATGAGGATCTCGGCAGGGTCGAGTATCTGCCCTTCGCCGAATCGGTCGAGCTGATCAAGAACCGCCAGCTCGACGCCACGCTGCAATCGGCCGGGCTCGGCGTCGCCTCGATACGCGACCTCGCCACCTCCGTGCCGATCAATGTCGTGGCGGTGCCGGCGGAAGACGTCGCCAAGATCGGCGCGCCCTATCTTTCAGTGATCATTCCCAAGGGCACCTATGAGGGCCAGGGCGAGGATGTCGCGACCGCCGCCGTCGGCAATTTCCTCATCACCCGCGCTGATGTCTCGGACGAAACCGCCTATCAGATGACCAAGCTGATTTTCGACCATCTCGACCAGCTTGCCGCGGCACATGCCGCCGCCAAGGCGATCGACCCCACCAAGGCGCTCGACGGCATGCCGGTGCCGCTGCACCCGGGTGCTGAGCGGTATTACAAGGAGAAGGGATTGTTGAAGTAGCGGAGGATGGCTCGGCTATCTGAGATGTACTCGCCAGGCGCCCCCCTCTGTCCTGCCGGGCAACTCCTCCTCGAGGGGAGAGATTGGCCGTCACCACGCCCTTCGCCAATCGCTGACGTTGCTGGACGAGCGCCGACATCAATGCTGCCGATCTCCCCCCTCGAAGGGGAGATGTCCGGCAGGACAGAGGGGGGCGCCTCGCACTACAATTCGCTCGTTTTGGAGACCGTTGGATGAGCGAAGCAACGTCTGGAACAACAAGCGACGGCAAATCCCCCATCCTCCATCTCCCTGCCGTCGAAGAGCAGGTCGAAGGTCTGCCACCCGGCTTCGGCGACGGCATCGCCGGCAAGGCGGCTTTTCTCATCGCCGTCGCTTTTTCCGTGTTCCAGATCTATGTCGCCGCCTATGGCAGCATTCCGAGCCAGGTGGTGCGGGCTATGCATGTCGGCTTCCTGCTGCTGCTCGGCTTTAGCCTGATCGCCAATCTGCGCGCCAAAAGCCTGCCGGCGAAAGTCGCGTTCTGGACGCTCGGCGTGCTCGGGTTCGGCACCGGCCTGTACAATTGGGTGTTTTATGCCGACCTCATCCGGCGCTCCGGCTTCCTGACCACGCCGGACCTGATCGTCGGCGCGGTGCTGGTGGTGCTGGTTTTCGAGGCGGCACGGCGGCTGATGGGCCTGCCGCTGGCGGTCATCGCCTTCATCTTTCTCGCCTATTGTTTCGTCGGCAACCATCTGCCGCCGCCATTCATCCATCGCGGCTATGATTTCGCCCAGCTGGTCGACACCTTCGCTTACGGCACCGAAGGCATATACGGCACGCCGATCTATGTCTCGGCCGCCTATATCTTCATCTTCGTCGTCTTTGCCGCCTTCCTCGAACGCGCCGGCATGATCGCGCTGTTCAACGATTTCGCGCTCGGCCTTGTTGGCACATGGCGCGGCGGCCCGGCGCAGGTCTGCGTGCTATCGTCGGCGCTGATGGGCACCATTTCCGGCTCGGGTGTGGCCAATGTCGTGGCCAGCGGGCAGTTCACCATCCCGCTGATGAAGCGTTTTGGGTTCCGCTCGGCTTTTGCCGGCGCGGTCGAGGCGACCTCGTCGATGGGCGGCCAGATCATGCCGCCGGTAATGGGCGCGGTCGCTTTCATCATGGCCGAGACACTGAACGTGCCTTATGCCGAAGTGGTCAAGGCGGCGATCATCCCGGCGCTGCTCTATTTCGGCGCCTGCTTCTGGCAAGTGCATCTGGAAGCCGGCAAGGCCGGCCTGCACGGCATGGCCAAGGCGGACCTGCCCAACCCGTGGGACGCGGTGCGGCAACACTGGCCGCTCGTGCTGCCGCTGGCGGCCCTGATCTATCTGTTGTTTGCCGGCTACACGCCGATCTTCGCCGGCACGATGGGCCTTGCGCTGACCATCGTGCTTATCCTCGGCACGCCGCTGGCGGCAGCGATCGGGCCGCTCGCCTTCCGCATCGTCTTCTGGCTGGCGCTTGGGCTTGCCGCCGCTTCGTTCATGAAATTCGGCGTCAATCTCCTCGGCCTGGTCATCGCCGCATTGGTCGTCGCCTGCTTCACGTTCAAGGGCGGCCGCGAGACGCTGCAAATCTGCGTCGATTCTCTGGCGGAAGGCGCCAAGAACGCGCTGCCGGTCGGCATCGCCTGTGCCATCGTCGGCATCGTCATCGGCACGCTGACGCTGACCGGCATCGCCTCGACCTTCATCGGCTGGATCATCTCGATCGGCGAGAACAATCTGTTCCTGTCGCTGGTGCTGACCATGCTCACCTGCCTGGTGCTCGGCATGGGCATCCCGACCATTCCCAACTACATCATCACCTCGTCGCTGGCCGGGCCGGCGCTGCTGTCGCTCGGCGTGCCGCTGCTGGTCAGCCACATGTTCGTCTTCTATTTCGGCATCATGGCCGATTTGACGCCGCCGGTGGCGCTGGCCGCGTTTGCCGCCGCACCGATGGCCAAGGAAAGCGGCCTCAAGATCGGCATCCAGGCGACCAAGCTCGCCATCGCCGGCTTCGTCGTGCCGTTCATGGCGGTCTACACGCCAGCGCTGATGCTGCAGGACGCCGGGCCGATTGCCGCCCAGTTCGGCTATCCCGTCGAGGTAGCCTATATCGTCGCCAAGGCATGCATGGGCATCGTGCTGTGGGGTGCCGCCGCCGTCGGCTTCCTTGCCAAGCGCATGGCGTGGTGGGAACGCCTGCTGGCCTTCGCCGCCGGCGTGCTGCTGGTCGCCGCGGTGCCGCTCACCGACGAGGCCGGCTGGGTGCTGGCGCTCGCCTGGATCGGCTGGCATTGCTGGCAGGCACGGCCGGCCACCACATGAGCCTGTGCATCCTGGCCGCCGGCAAGACGGTGACGCTCTCCGTCGCCGCCTTCACGCTGTCCTGGATCCATTCGGTGGAACGGACGCGCTGGGAGGAGGACTGGAAGGTGATGCCTTCCGGCCTGCAGGTGGTTGAAGCCCGGATCAAGGGCTCGGGCGCCGGCATGGAACCGCCGGAGAGCGCGGTGCTGAAGGACGGCTGGTGGATCTATACACCTGATGTCGGCCCACAGCGGCGCGTCGTCCTCGCCGCCTCCGGCGCGACCGGTGACGGCTGGACTCTGTGCTCGGTTCAGGACTGCCGTGAACTGGGCAAGACGGCAGGCGGCACGATCGTGCTGGAGCCCTGCGGACCGGACGGCACGAGCCAGCCGCGGTAGAGCATATTCAAGCCGGCGAGCGGCGGCTCGTTCTCCAGCAACCACACCCTCAGCCAAGGAACCGCTCGCGCAGTTCCGGAGCAGGAATGTCGCAGCTGTCCTTCTTGCCGAACAACGTGTACCGATTCTTGGCAATGCGGTCGTACAGCCAGTCGCGCAGCGGGCGCGGCAACAGCAGCAAAGCTTTCATCGCCCGCCAGGGCCAGCCGAGTTCCGACATCACGGCGACAAAACTGTCGAGCCGGGTGAAGGCGACGCCGTCGATCAGGACGAGATTGGTTTCGTAGGAGTCGGTGCGCAGTCCATGGGTCCGGAACAGCGCCTCGCCTAACGGCGACTGCGCGGTGGCGAAGCGGAAACGGCTTTGACGGTCGAGCCTGACCACCATGCGCACGAAGCCGGAGCAGAGCACGCAGACGCCATCGAAAACGATCAATGGATGGCGTACATCGAGGACTATTTCGGAGGGATGGTCTGACTTGGGTCGACTTGATTGGGGAAGGTCGGTCACGCTAGCCTCGGCTGCTCGTGTCCTATGACACTAAGCCAGCCAGCGATGGCATCAAAGCCGCGGCGTTGTCGCACGCCGCCTGTCGGCGAGAGCGGGACGCTCGGCGCGATAGGTGGTGGCGCGGGTAGAGGCGGCCGGCCTGCAGATCCGGCTGTCGTGTCGATTTTCGAAAGCCATGATCAGTGCGCGCCCAGCGAACTGCCGCGACGGGCGCAGGCCGGGCCGGGGCCGCGCATGTAATAGCGCTCGGGCCGATAGGTCGGCGCGACGAATTCGCGGAAGGCGGCGACATAGCCGATGAGGTGCGCGAGGAAGTTCATTTTACCTGTCCCTGTCCCGATTTTCGGATGTCCCTTCCGAATTGCGAGAATGATAGCATCGAGGCGTGAATAGTCGGTGAACGTGATGTTAATTTCTGGTCGAAAACCCGTTGCTTCGTGGCCGGAATGCGGCTGATTCGGGGTGTTTCCGTGCTCTTTGTCGCCATTTCGCCTGGTGTGACTTTTGCATCACATATGTTTCGTTTGAATGTCGTCCGCGCGCGGTTCTGTTTCAACTTTTGCCGCGCCCGTGAAATTTCCGTGCTGCACGCCTTTGGCGCCCGGGAAACGATCCTTTGCATCTGAACACCCGCGCGGCGGAACTGGAGCGGCGTCTGTCCGTTCTCACTTTCATCTGGTTCTTGAAGGGAATTTCTCATGGCGCCGCGTCCAGCCTGGAAGGGCTACCTGAAGCTTTCGCTGGTCACCTGTGCCGTCGAGCTGACCAATGTCGTCACCCACACGGAGCGGGTGTCGTTCCGCATTCTCAACCGCAAGACCGGCAATACGGTCAAGCGCATCTATGTCGATGCGGAAACCGGCAAGCCGCTCGGTGAGGCCGACGAGATCAAGGGCTATGAGCTGGACGATGGCGATTTCGTCCATATCGAGGAAGACGAGATCGAGGCGGTGCAGATCGAGTCCTCGCACACGATGGCGCTGGACGGTTTCGTCGACAAAGCCTCGATCCAGCAGATCTATCTCGACACGCCCTACTATGTCGCACCGGCCGACAAGGTGTCGGAAGAGGCATTCGCCGTCATCCGCGACGCCATGGCGGGCAAGAAGATGGCCGGGCTGGCGCGGATCGTGCTCTATCAACGCGAGCGGCCCGTGGTCATCGAGCCACTCGGCAAAGGCATGGTGCTGACGACTCTGCGCTACGACAACACGGTGCGCCAGCCGGAGACTGTGTTTGGCGACATCAAGTCGGTGAAGACCGATCAGGAAATGACCGATCTCGCCGAACTGATCATCGACAAGAAGAAGGCCAAGTTCGATCCTTCGAAATTCGACGACAAATACGAGGAGGCACTGCTGGAGCTGATCCGCGCCAAGAAGGCCGGCCACAAGGCGCCGAAGGCCAAGGCGGTGCCAAAACCCTCCAATGTCGTCAATCTGTTCGACGCGCTGAAGAAGAGCCTGTCGTCGGATAGCGGCTCAGCGAAGGCTTCCTCTTCGCCGAAAGCCAAACGCGGCAAGCCGAAAGCCAGCGCGCCCAAACGCAAATCGGCCTGAGGACACGAGCGATGGCCAGCCTCGAACAGTATCACTCCAAGCGCGATTTCAAGAAGACCGCCGAGCCGGCCGGCAAGATAGCCCGTACCAGGAAGGGCGAGGCGGGCGGCATCTTCGTCATCCACAAGCACGCGGCAACGCGGCTGCATTACGACCTGCGGCTCGAACATGACGGCGTGCTGTGGAGCTGGGCGGTGACGCGCGGCCCGAGCCTCGACCCGCATGAGAAGCGGCTCGCCGTGCATGTCGAGGATCACCCGATCGACTACGCGCCGTTCGAAGGCACCATCCCGAAGGGCGAATATGGCGGCGGCTCGGTCATCGTCTGGGACGAAGGCACCTGGATTCCGGAGGCCGATCCGGCCAAGGCGATGAAGAAGGGGCATATCAGCTTCGAGCTCAAAGGCCACAAGCTGCATGGGTTGTGGCACCTGGTCAGATTGAAACCCCGAGCGGGCGAAAAACGCGACAACTGGCTGCTGATCAAGTCGGACGATGCCGCAGCGCGTCCGGGCGAGGACATCCTGAAGGAAGCGCCGGAATCGGTGAAGTCGGGCCTGACCATCGAGGAGGTCGGCGAGGGCAAGACAGCCAAGAGCGAGAAGCCAAAGGTCTGGCATTCCAGCAAGCCGGCCGCCGGCAAGGCGAAGGCCGGGGGCAAGAAACTCGACTTCATCGAGCCGCAGCTGGCCACGCTGGAGCGCGATGCGCCGCCGGGCAAGGACTGGCTGCATGAGGTGAAGTTCGACGGCTATCGCATGCAGGCGCAGATCGCCGGCACCGACGTGCGGCTGCTGACCCGCACCGGCCTCGACTGGACGGAGAAATTCGGCGGCGAGATCATCGCGGAGTTGGCCGCGCTGAAGTGCAGCGACGCCATCATAGACGGCGAGGTGGTCGTGCTGGCCGACAGCGGTGTTTCGTCCTTCGCGCTGCTGCAGCAGGACCTGTCGGCGAAGCGAACGAATCGCTTCATCTATTACGTCTTCGACCTGATGCGCCTCGACGGCAAGGATCTACGCCGCGAGCCGTTGGTCGAGCGCAAGCAGGCCTTGCAGGAGCTGCTCGGCAAGCAGTCCGACAATCCGGCGGTGCGTTTCAGCGACCATTTCTCCGAGCCCGGCAAGATCATGCTGGAGCATGCCTGCCGCATGGGCCTGGAAGGTGTCGTCTCCAAGCGTGCCGACGCGCCCTATCGCAGCGGCCGCGGCCCCAGCTGGGTGAAATCGAAATGCACGGCGCGGCAGGAATTCGTCATCGGCGGCTATCTGCCGTCGGACAAGACCGGGCGCGGACTGCGCTCGATTCTCGTTGGCTTCCACGAGGGCGGCAAACTGCATTATGCCGGTCGCGTCGGCACCGGTTTTTCCGGCAAGGGCGCCAATGAGCTGAAGGCAAAACTCGATGCATTGACGGCTAAATCATCGCCCTTCGCCGAAGCCGTGCCGAAGGGCAAGGGCCTGGTCTGGGTCAGACCGGAACTTGTCGGCGAAGTGGAGTTTCGCAGTTGGACGTCGGACCGTATAATACGCCACGCCTCGTTCCAGGGATTGCGTGAGGACAAGCCGGCGGAGGAAGTCGTGCAGGAAAAGCCCAAGGCGTCGGCAGGCAAGGCCGCGACAGCCAAGAGCACGGCCAAGACGGCATCGGGCAGCGCGTCGGGGTCGATGACGACCACGGTGAAACTCTCCCATCCCGACAAGCTGTTGTGGCCGGACGAGAAAATATCCAAGCAAGGCCTGCTCGACCATTACGCGCAAGTGTGGCCGCGGATGGAACAGTTCATCGTCAACCGGCCGCTCAGCCTGGTGCGGGCGCCGGACGGGGTCGGCGGCCAGCGTTTCTTCCAGAAACACGCCTCGGCCGGCATGAGCGACAAGATCGCCCGCATGAAGGACCCGACCGACGGCGAGGAGATCCTGTTCATCCGGGACTTCGATGGCGTTGCGGCTTTGGTCCAGTACGGCGTGGTCGAGATCCACATCTGGGGCTGCACCGTTGATGAGCTGGAGAAGCCGGACCAGATCATCTTCGATCTCGACCCCGATGAAGGCGTCGACGTGAAGGCAGTGCGCGAGGCGGCACTCGACATCAGAGGCAAGCTCGACGAGCTGTCGCTGCCGAATTTCGTCAAGACCTCAGGCGGCAAGGGCTATCATGTGCTGGTGCCGCTGAAGCCCTCGGCGGATTGGGAGGCGGTGAAGACCTTCGCCCACGATTTTGCCAAGGCGCTGGAGCAGGGCGCCTCGGACCGCTACACGGCGACGCTGTCGAAGAAGGCGCGCACCGGAAAGATCTTCGTCGACTATCTGCGCAATGGCCGGGGCTCGACGACGGTCGCGCCCTATTCGTCGCGCGCCAAAAAGGGCGCCACCGTGTCGATGCCGGTGACCTGGGCCGAGATCGAGGCAGGGCTGGCCCCGAACGCGTTTCCGATCGGCGACAAAACGACGATGAAGCGGCTGGCGGAAGCCGATCCGTGGAGGGATTTTTTCGAGCAAGGGAAGGTGTTGAAGCGGGGGTGATCCACCGCACGTAGCGCTCTGTCACGCCCCCCTCTGGCCTGCCGGCCATCTCCCCCTCAAGGGGGGAGATTATGCGCTCCGGCGCTTTCGCCAACTATCAACGCTGTAGGGCGAGCGAGACGATGAAACTGCCAATCTCCCCACTTGAGGGGGAGATGCCCGGCAGGGCAGAGGGGGGCGCTGGCCCGCCAGCGTGGCGAAATCAGCGTCGGCCCCTCAACTCAGAAAAACCCGCTCGAACGCCTGCTTGCCCGGCGGCGAGAAAATCACCGCGCGGCTGTCCTTCTCGCGCCGAGCCCATTTCTCGGCAAAAATCTTGTCGAGGATGGCGGCGCCCAGCGTGCCGGCGAGATGCGAGCGCCGCACACTCCAGTCTAGGCAGGCGCGGCACACCGGCCGGCGCGGCTTGGTATAGACGTCGATGCCGATGGCAGCGAAATGCGATGCCGCCGACGGCCCGAGCCTGATCTCCTGTTCGTCGCGGACCAGCACATTCTTGGCGACAAGACGATCGAGCATCGCCACCGCCTGCTCACCGGCGAGGTGGTCGTAGCAGACGCGCGCCACGCGCATGGCTCCATCGCGCGGACCGGGCCGTACGCGCTTTGGGCCGACGGCCTCCGCGACACCGGTGATGGCTTCGATCATGCCCGCCACCTGCGGCCCAGCGAGGCCATAGTAGCGATGCCGGCCCTGGCTCGCCACGGTGAGCAGCCCGCCTTCGATCAGTTTGGACAGATGCGAGCTGGCGGTCGGCAGCGACACGCCGGCCTCGAGCGCCAGTTCGCTCGCCGTCAGCGCCGTGCCGCCCATCAGCGCGTTCAGCATGTTTGCCCGGGCCGGGTCGCCGACCAGGCTGGCGATGTGGGCAATGTCAGGTCCTTCGCGCATAGTTCGTTCCTCATCGAAGCATTCTTGTCAGATAACCACTATTCTCCGATCAGATCAAGGAGACGACGATGACCGCACGACCCGCTTTCCCCTCGACACCGCTCGCCAGCCGTCAATCGTTCCCGTTCGTCACCTGGCTTCGCTCGCGGCTGTTGGCCCGCTGGTATGACCGCCATTTGCAGCGTCTCGACCTCGCCGAGATCGATGATCATTTGCTGCGCGACCTTGGCCTGACGCGGCAAGACGTGCGCCGCGAATGCGCGAAATCCTTCTGGCAGGCCTGACCGCACGACGAACTGCCTAGCAGACCGGGGCGGCAGAACGTTTCGATGCCGCTTGAACTATCGACGCAAACCAAGGAGACCACAATGACCATCACCTGCTTCATCCGCTACGAGATCGACCCGTTCGGCAAGGCGGCGTTCGAGGAGTATGCGCGCAACTGGGGCCAGACCATTCCACGCTGCGGCGCCGATCTGATCGGTTACTACGCGCCGCATGAGGGCTCGGCGACGACCGCCTACGCCGCCTACAACATCGACAGCCTGGCGGCCTACGAAGCCTATCGTGCGCGGCTTGCCGCCGATCCCGTCGGCAAGGCAAACTACGAATTCGCCAAGCGTGAGAGATTCATCCTGAAGGAGGACCGCATGTTCCTGAAACTGGCGTCAGGCCCGCACGCGAAACTGGTGCTGCCGTGATCGCCGTCATCTTCGAGGTCGAGCCGGCGGCGGGCAGGCGCGATGCGTATCTGGGCATCGCCGCCGACTTGCGTCCGCTGCTCGACGGCATCGACGGCTTTCTCTCCATCGAGCGTTTTCAGAGCCTGGTCGACCCGAACCGCATCCTGTCGCTGTCATTTTGGCGTGATGAGGAGGCGGTCAAGGCCTGGCGCAACACCGAGGAACACCGGCAGGCGCAGAAGGCCGGCCGTGGCGGTATTTTTGCCGGCTACCGACTGCGCATCGCGCATGTAGTGCGCGATTATGGACTGACCGAGAGGGATGAGGCGCCGGCCGACAGTCGGGCGGTGAATGGGTGAGGTTCTTCCCTTCTCCCCCCTGTGGGAGAAGGTGTCGCCGAAGGCGACGGATGAGGGGTGTTCCAGCTTGGCGGGAACCTTCGTCTAAAGCGGATACGCAAAGGTACGCAATCAGCGTCTCACTCCGCTGGAACACCCCTCATCCGTCTCACCGCTGCGCGCCGATCCACCTTCCCCGGAAAGAAGCTACGCATTGCCGATCAATACCCCCGCCGCGAACACCAGCGCGCCGCCCAGCACCACCTGGAAGGCGGCGCGCAGGAAGGGCGTCTGCATGTAGCGGTTCTGGACGAAGGCGATTGCCCACAGTTCGAAGAACACCACCACCGCTGCGACGGCGGTCGCCGTCCAGAAATGCGGGATGAGGTAAGGCAATGCGTGGCCAAGACCACCCGCCGACGTCATGACGCCTGTGGTGATGCCGCGTTTCACCGGCGAACCGCGGCCCGACAGCTTGCCGTCGTCGGAAGCCACTTCTGTAAACCCCATCGAGATGCCGGCGCCGATCGAGGCGGCAAGCCCGACCAGAAAAGTCTGCCAGGTGTCATGCGTGGCGAATGCGGCGGCGAAGATCGGCGCCAGCGTCGACACAGACCCGTCCATCAGCCCGGCCAGCCCCGGCTGCACATAGGTGAGGATGAACTGGCGCTGCTCGGCGGCGGCCTCTTCGTCCTTCACTTCGCCCGGCACGTGCTTTTGCTCCAGGCGCTGCGCCAGCGTTTCGTGGCCCAGCTCGGCCACCGCCAGATCGTCGAGCAGTTTCCGGGTCGAGGCATCTGCCGTGCGCTTGGCCGCCTCGACATAGAAAAGGTAGGCTTGCCGCTCCATCGCCTCGGCCTGGCTGCGCACGTGCTCGATGCCGAGCGGCCGCACCAGCCAGTCGGGCTTGCGCTCGTAATAGCCCCTCACATGCTCACGACGGATCAACGGTATGCGCTCGCCGAAACGCTTGCGGAAAAGCCCGATCAGCGCATCGCGATGACCGTCCTCTTCCTCGGCCATCTCCTCGAAGACTTTCGCCGATTGCGGAAAGTTTTCCGTCAACCCGTCGGCATAGGCCCGGTAGATGCGGCCATCGTCTTCCTCCGACGAAATGGCCAGCGCCAGGATCTCCTGTTCGGAGAGCGATTCGAAAGGACGGCGGCCGAGGCCGAAAACGCGGGAAAGCATGAGGAATTCACCCTAGTTTAGAACCATTCTAAACTATGGCTTGTATCGCCTTTGGTCAATTGCGCGCTTGGGTCGCGGTCAAGAATTGTTGAAGCTCGCATGCCAGGCTGCCCCTTCATTATCAGTGAATGTTCACCTATATAACTTGACCTAGCCAGAACAAGGAATCCGCAGATGACGGCAAAACAGCCTCCGCATCCTTATGACCCAAAGCCCGTTCTCGATCTCATCGCCAGCATCGAGGCCGATCTGCAGCGCCTGAAAGGCCTGGTCGAGCAGCAGGTCGAGAAATTCGACCCCGCCAATCCGCACAACAAGGCGCCGGACGGCAAACTGACCGAGGAAGGCGTGGAGTGCTGCTACCGCATGTTCGACGAAGGCAAGTCGCGCTATTCGGTCGCCCAGCAGATGAAGATCTCGTTCGCCGCCGCCAGCCACCGGTTCAACAACTGGCGCAAGCTGGGCGGGAGCAAGAGGCAGAGGACGCTGCTGGGGTGAAACTGGCGAGATGTCAGCGGGACAGCGCCCCCCTCTGTCCTGCCGGACATCTCCCCTTCAAGGGTCTTCAAAGGGGGGAGATTGGCAGTTTCGACTTCGGCGCTTCTCTTGTCGGCGTTGTAAGTTGGTGAGAGCTTTCGTGACGTCTAATCTCCCCCCTTGAGGGGGAGATGGCCGGCAGGCCAGAGGGGGGCGTGCAGCCGTGGCGTTGGCGACGCCAAACTTTGTAACGGTCACATTTTTTCATTGGTGTCGCGCGGCCCTTTCCGTGCACCATGAACGGACAACACTTCCGCAGGATCCGCCATGACCACCCCTCCCGGCATCGCCGACATCCACGCCGCCGCCGCGCGGCTCGCCGGCCTGATCGTCGAAACCCCGTTGATCGAATCGCAGGAGCTGAACAAGCGCTTCGGCGGCCGCATCCTGTTCAAGCCGGAGACGCTGCAGCGCACCGGCTCGTTCAAGTTCCGTGGCGCCTACAACAAGCTGTCGTCGCTCAGTGAAGAGGAACGCAGCCGTGGCGTCGTTGCCTTCTCGTCGGGCAATCATGCGCAAGGCGTCGCGGCATCGGCGGCGATGTTCGGCGTCAAGGCGGTCATCGCCATGCCTTCAGACGCGCCGGCTATGAAGATCGCCAACGTGCGCAAGATGGGGGCCGAGGTGGTGCCGTTCGACCGCTTTCGCGACGACCGCATGGCCGTGGTGCGGCCCTACATCGACAAAGGCATGGTGCTGGTGCCGCCCTTCGACGATGCGGCCATCATTGCCGGCCAAGGCACGATCGGGCTCGAATTGATGCGCCAAGCCAAGGCGCTTGGGGTCAACCTCGACGCGGTCGTCATTCCGTGCGGCGGCGGCGGCCTGTCGAGCGGCATTTCGGTCGCGATCAAGGACGCCTCGCCCGACACCGCGGTCTGGGCGGTCGAGCCCGAGCATTTCGACGATACCCGCCGTTCGCTCATCGAAGGCGCCAGGGTCTCGAACGAACCCGGCCACGCCTCGATCTGCGACGCGATCCTGACCGCCGAGCCCGGCCTGATCACCTTCGAGATCAACCGCAGGAACCTCGCCGGTGCCATCGCCGTCTCCGACAAGGCGACCGCACAGGCGATGCGCGACGCCATGGCCTATCTCAAGCTGGTGGTCGAGCCCGGCGGCTGCGTCGCGCTGGCGGCGCTGTCATCGGGCGAGATCGAACTGTCCGGCAAATGCGTTGCCGTGGTGCTGTCCGGCGGCAATGTCGACTTCGGGACGTATGCCGGGATCATGGCGGCGGCTTGAGACGGCGATGTCCAAGGGGATCTGACATGGAGTATCTGGCGACAGGCTCCGCCTTGGATCACTTCTCGCCCGCCGCCAAATCGTCGCCGCGCTGAGCATGGTCATCTACCGCCCGCTCACGCGTTCTGAGCTGCCCGACGATACAGCATCCCTTGCCCGCACCCTCATCGGCAAGATTGTGGTGCGCGAACTGCCCGAAGGCATCGCCAGCGGCCGCATCGTCGAGACAGAAGCCTACGTCGTCGGCGATGCCGCCGGGCACGGTTACCGGGGCCAGACGCCGCGCAACCGTTCGCTGTTTCTCGACGCTGGGCACGCCTATGTCTATCTCGCCTACGGCATCTCCTACATGCTCAATGTCTCGAGCGAGATGCCGGGGGTCGGAACCGGCGTGCTGATCAGGGCGCTCGAGCCGCTCGAAGGCATTCCGATCATGCGGCTCAATCGCGGCATCGACCGCTTGCGCGACCTGGCGCGGGGACCGGGAAGGCTGGCCCAGGCGTTGCGGATCGATCGTTCGCTCGACGGGCTCGATCTTTGCCGCAAAGGTCCGCTATGGCTCGCACGCGATAGTGACGAGCCCGGCGAAATCGGACAGAGCGTCAGGATCGGCATTTCGAAGGATGCGGACCGCGTGCTGCGGTTCCATGTCCGGAAGAACCCGTTCGTTAGCGGTCCGGCTTCGCTGAACGGCTAGGCGACGGCTGGTCGCCCGCAAGAGGACGCCAGCCCGGGTGTATTATTCGAAGCGAACGAGATTGAGGACCGGCAACGGACCGCCCGGAAACTGGACGAGGCGAGCGCCCAGCGCCAGCGGGCCGAGATCTATGCCATGGAAGCCAAGCCTGCCTATCAGCGCGCCGATTTCGGCCTTGGCCTGCGCGTCATCACCCGAATAGAACAGCACGCGCTTGCCGCCTTCCGCCGCCGGGTCGCTGGCCAACAGCTTTGCCAGCAAATGGTTGAACGCCTTCACCACCCTGGCGCCGGGCACGAGATCGGCAAACACCTCGCTCGAGAAGCGGCCACCGAGATCGACCGGCTTGAACAGCGGCGCCTCGATCGAGTTGTTGGCATCGATGACGATGCGCCCGTTCCAGTCGGGCAGGCCGGCAAGCGCTGCCGGAAGTTTCGACCAGTTGACCGCGACAAGCACGATATCCTTGGCTGCCGCCTCTTGCAGCGTGCCGGCCTTGATCGAGGAGCCGATTGACGCGACGAGCTCCGCCAGTGTCTCCGGGCCGCGGCTATTGGCGATGGTGGCCTCGATGCCGTTCCTGGCTAGCGCGCTGGCGAATGCCTGACCGATATTGCCGGCGCCGATGATGCCGATGCTGTTCATTATCTTCACTCCGTTGGTTTCGTGGGAGTGGATATCGCCCTTTTATTGGTCTAGGATTAGCCGGCATTTGCTTGTCTTATTCTCAAGCATTGGTTGAAAAATTGTTCGTGACGGAGAACGATGGAGACGCTCGCCAATCTCGAATCCTTTGTTCGCAGTGCGGAAGCTGGCGGCTTTTCCGCCGCCGCGCGGCTGCTCGGACTGACACCTGCCGCCGTCAGCCGCAACGTTGCCATGCTGGAGCGCAATCTCGGCTTGCGCCTGTTCCATCGGTCGACGCGCAAACTGGCTCTGACGGAAGCCGGCGAGCGTTTCCTGCACGACATTGGCGGCAATCTCGAAGCGCTGCAAGACGCCATTGCCATGACGTCCAGCGGCGGCAGCGAACCCGCCGGCGTGCTCAAGCTCAGCCTGTCGCCGACGCTTGGCATCGCCTATTGCTTGCCCTTGCTGCCGGCATTTCTCATGCGCTATCCGCTCATCCGCCCGGAATGGCATTTCGAGAACCGGCCGGTGGACCTAGTGGCCGAGGGCTATGATGCGGCAATCGGCGGTGGCTTCGACCTCTCGCCGGGCGTCGTATCGCGGTCGCTAGCGCCGGTCCACGTCATCGCCGTCGCCTCGCCCGCCTATATGGCAGGGCGGACGCCTCCGACCGATCCTCCCGGCCTTGCCGCCTTTGATGGCATTCTCATGCGCTCGCTCACTACCGGCCGCATCCGTCACTGGACGATGCGGGATGCCGCAGGCAATGAGATGGCGGGCTCACCGCGCGAGACCATTGTCGTCAACGATCCGGCCGCCATGCGGCAAGCCGCTCTGCTGGGGCTTGGCGTCACCATGATCGCGGTGTCGGACGCACTGCAGCATCTTGAAAACGGTAACCTCGTCCGGGTGCTGCCGCGCTGGTATGCCGATGCCGGCGCGCTCTCGATCTACTTCGCCAGCCGCAGGCTGCTGCCCGGGAAAACCCGCGTCTTCATCGATTTCGTCGTCGACGCTTTCCGACGCGAACACTTTGCCGAGCGCTTCGCCGGCAGCCTCGGGTGAGGCTCGAGGGAAGCCAGCGCACGCTTCCGTTTCGCCTTGGGACGACGACGCCACGAGCGCGGCGTCTAATCCAGTGTCCGCCTGAACCGCACCAGTGCGACGCCGGCAAACAAGGCCACGAACACCACCAGCCAGCCGATCTCGCTCGCCACCGCCGGCAATTGCGCGCCCTTCAGCATCACCGCGCGGGTGATGCGCAGGAAATGCGTCAGCGGGAAGATCTCGCCGAAGGTCTGCGCCCAGTCCGGCATGCCGCGATAGGGGAACATGAAACCCGACAGCATGATCGACGGCAGGAAGAAGAAGAAGGTGAGCTGAAGCGCCTGCATCTGCGTGCGGGCGATGGTCGAGATCGTATAACCGAGCAGCACCAGCGCCAGCACGAAGATCAGCACGGCGGTCAGGAGCAGCGACATCGACCCCGTGAAGGGGATGGCGAACAGAAGCTTCGCCGCCGCCAGCACCACCACCACCTGCACGGCGCCGACCGCCAGATAGGGCAGCACCTTGCCCATCATGATCTCAAGCGGGCTCGACGGCATCGCCAACAAATTCTCCATCGTGCCGCGCTCGGTCTCGCGCGTCAGCGCGATCGAGGTCATCATCACCATGGTCATCTGCAGGATGACGCCGAGCAGGCCGGGCACGATGTTGTATTGCGAGATGCCTTCGGGATTGTAGCGCCGGTGTACGACGACATCGAGCTGACCCTTGGCGGCCTCGGCGGCGGCTTCCTGCGTGCCTTGCGCCCTCAGCAGCGCCTGGCTGGCGACGGTGCCGAGCGTCGAGATGGCGCCACTGGCCACCGCCGGATCGGTGGCGTCCGCCTCGATGAGTATCTCCGGGTTGTTGCCGCTCTCCACCCGCCTGGCGAAATCGGCGGGGATGGTGACGACGAAGGCGACGTCGCCGCGCGATATCAGGAACTCGGCCTCGGCGGCACTTTGCGCGACATGGTCGAAACGATAGTAGCCGGTGGTCTGCAGCGCCGCGACAATGGCACGCGTGTAGGGATCGTTGCTCGTTGCCACCAGCGCGGCCGGCAGGCTTTTGGGATCATTGTTGATGGCGTAGCCGAACAGCACCAACTGTATCAGCGGTACGCCCAGCATCATGGCGAAGGTGATGCGGTCGCGCCGCATCTGGATGAATTCCTTGATCAGCAGCGCGCCAAGCCGGGCGAAGGAAAAGACATCGTTCATGCCATATTGTCCTTCGAGCCGGACATGAACTGGATGAAGACGTCCTCGAGGCTGGTTTCGCCCGGCGAAACTTTCACGCCCTTGTGCTGCTTCTCGACATCGGTGAGTGCCGCCTCAAGCTTCTTCTTGTCGGAGCCGACGACATGCAGCGTCGCGCCGAACGGCGCCACCTGATCGACGCCGGGGCGGCCCTGAAGCGCTTCGGCCACCTGGTCGAGGCGCGGACCCTGCAGGACGAAGGTGGTCAGCCCGGCATTTTTCACCACTTCGGCGACAGTGCCGGTGGCCAGCATCTTGCCGTAGGAGATATAGCTGATGCGGTGGCAGCGCTCTGCCTCGTCCATGTAGTGGGTGGAGACCAGCACGGTCAGTCCGCCGCTGGCAAGGCGATGGATCTCGTCCCAGAATTCGCGCCGCGCCTTCGGGTCGACGCCGGCCGTCGGCTCGTCGAGCAGCAGCAATTTCGGCTTGTGCATGATGCAGGCGGCCAGCGCCAGCCGCTGCTTCCAGCCGCCCGACAAGGTGCCGGCCAGTTGATCGCGGCGCGACGCCAGGCCGAGGTCCTGCAACGTGCGCGCCACATGTTCCTCGACCGGCTTCAGCCGGTAGAGCCGCGCGACGAATTCGAGATTCTCGCCGATCGTCAGATCCTCGTAGAACGAGAATTTCTGCGTCATGTAGCCGACTTCGCGCTTGATGCGCAGGCTGTCGGTGCGGATGTTGAAGCCGAGCACCGTGCCTTCGCCCTCGTCGGGCGTCAGCAGGCCGCACATGATGCGGATGGTGGTGGTCTTGCCCGAGCCGTTCGGCCCGAGAAAGCCGACGATCTCACCCTCGGCAACCGACATCGTCACATGGTCGACGACGGTCTTGTCACCGAAGCGCTTAACCAGGCCATGGACGTCGATGGCGTTCATTTTGCGCTGTCCGCCAGATCGACATCGACGATCTGCCCCGGCTGCAGCGGGCCGGCATCGCCCTCCGGCCGTGCCTCGACGAGGTAGACCAGCTTCTGCCGGTTTTCGAGCGAATAGATCACCGGCGGGGTGAATTCGGGGTCCGGCGAGACGTAGCTGACGCGCGCCTTCACGGCCGGGCCGCAGCCGTCGCAATGGACGCCGAGCAAGGTGCCGACCTTGACCGAGGAGAAGGCGCTCTCCGGTATGTAGACGCTGAGCTTCACCGCGCCGTCGGGCAGGATCGAAATGACCGGTGCGGTCGGACCGGCCGTGTCGCCCGGATTGCGGATGACATCGTTGACGCGGCCTGGCGAAGGGGCGGCCAGCACCCGCTTCGACAGCCGCCACTGCGCCTGCTCCAGCGTCGCCTGCGCCTGCTTGACCTGGTTGTCGGCGGCCTTGATCGTTTCCGGCCGCGCCGGCAGGCCGCCGACGGCGAGATTGGCGGTGGCCTGGCCGACCTGCGCGTTGGCGGTCTCCAGCGTCGCGGACGCGGTGTCAAAATCGGCCTGCGTGCCGGCGCCGCGCTTGAACAGATCGGCGGCGCGGTCGAATTTGCGCTTGGCGTCGGCGGCCTGGGCGCTGGCCATATCGACCTCGGCCTTCAGCACGGCGATCTCTTCCGGCCGCTTGCCGATCTGCAGGTCGGCCAATTGCGCCTGCGCCTGGGCAAGGCCGGCCTCGGCCTGCGCCACCGCGATCTTCGCATCGGCACTTTCCAGCGTCACCACGGTCGTGCCGGGCACCACACGGTCGCCGCGTTTCACCGCGACGGTCTCGACCTGCGCCACCTCGATCGGCGCCAAAAGCACGTAGTCGCCTTCGACATAGCCGACAGCCAGCGGAGCAGCCGGGGCACAGGCACTGAAGAGCTGCGCGGCGAGCGGCAGCGAACACAGAAAGCTCATGGTCTTTGCCCCTTCGTCCTGGAAGCCAATATGGCCTTGAGATTGCCCGATGTGACCGCCACCACCTTGGCCGCCTCGGTGGCGCCGATGTCGTTCCAGCCCATGCGGCGCATCACCGCCTCGCGGCCGATGCGGAAATAGACGACCTGGCCGATCAGCGTGAACACGGTCAGCCTTGTGGCCTCGCTTTCGGCCGGCTCGCCGGTCGCCTGTTCCCAGAGCTGGCACAGCCGGCGATGCGTCGGCTCGAACACGCCGTCATAGATACGGTCGAGGGCTGCCGTCGGATGCGAAAGCTCGCGCAACACGAACTGCACGATCTCGCCGGCCTGCGGGCTTGCCACGACAAAGCCGACCATCCGCTCCAGCGCCGCGAAGAGCTGGGCCTGCGCCGCCTCCGGGCCAACCGGCATGGGTGTCTGCGCGTCGCCGAGCGCCTGGCCGGCGACCGCCTGGATGGTCTCGACGATGAAGTCGGCGGCAGCGGTGCGAAGGCCCTCCTTGCCGCCGAAATGATAGGCGATCGAACCAATATTGGCTTGCGCCTCGGCGGCGATCTCGCGCGTCGAGGTGCCATCGAAACCCTGCCGCCCGAACAGCTTCAGCGCCGCCCGCACGAGAGCCGCGCGCGTCATCTCGGCGGGCTCGCGGCGAAGACTTTTGGCGTCAGGTGGCTTGATCATGAGCAGCTTTTAATCAATCGATTGATTAAAGTCAACTTCTGCTCGTCATTGTCTTGCCATCGACGGCGGCAAACGCTTTAGTGCGCGGCCATGGGCAAGGAAGTCGAACGAAAATTCCTGGTCACCAGCACCGCCTGGCTAGAACTTGCCGAGGCGGATATCCGTATCCAGCAATTCTATCTCGCTGCCGGCCCCGGGCGAACCGTGCGCGTCCGCATCAGCGATGGCACGTCCGCCAAGCTGACGCTCAAATTCGGCAGCAAGGCGCGCGCGCGCGACGAATTCGAATACCCGATCCCGCTGTCGGAGGCGTTGGAGATGCTGGACTTCGCCATCGGACGTGTCATCGAGAAGACACGTCACCATGTTAGGCACCGTGGCTATCTCTACGAAGTCGATGTCTTTGGCGGCCCGCTTTCGGGACTTGTGGTCGCCGAACTTGAGACGCCGGAGGACGTGCCGGACGAAATGCTGCCTGACTGGCTTGGCCGTGAAGTCACTGGTGAGTCAAAATTCTACAACGCGTCGCTCGCCCTCGGGGGGATACCGGAGATCGCCGCATGAGCTTTCGTATCGATCCGCGCCTGCCGCTGACCGGCGAGGTCAGGCGTATCCTTGCCGAGGAAATCGGCAAGGCATTGGCCCATCTTGACGCCGCGCGCGGTCGGCCGGAACAGGGGCTGCACAAATGCCGCAGGCGGTTGAAGAGCGCCCGTGCCTTGTTGCGTCTCGTTCGTTCCGGCGACGAAACATTCTGCGAGACCGAAAACCAATGCTATCGCAACGTCGCGGCCCTGCTTGCCGGCCCGCGCGAGGCGACGGCGCTGATCGAGACAATCGACCGGCTGGCGGCAAGCTTTCCCAAGGAGAGTGCGGACGACGGGCTGACTGCTGCGCGCGACAGGCTGATCGCGCGCCAGCATGAATTGCACGAGGGCACAGGGCTCGAAGCGGCGATCGGTGCGGCGACCGCCGCTTGCGAGGAAGGCCTGCGCCGCATCGACACGCTGGCCTTGCCCGATCAGCCGGAACAGGCGGCCGACGTGCTTGCCGAAGGCGCCCGCGTCACGCTGCGCCGGGCCAGGAAGGCGCTCGACAAGGCCGGATCGCGCGGCGCGGCCAATGATTTCCACGATCTGCGCAAGGCGGCCAAGACCCACGGCATGCATCTGTCGCTGCTCGGCAGGCTGTGGCCGACACCGATCAAGGCTAGGCGCAAGGCGGTCGACGAACTGGGTGAACGGCTGGGCGACCTACACGATGTGCTGGTGATGCGCGATCTTCTCCAGGCCGGTGACCGGCCGCTCGGACCGCCCGAGGACACGAAGCTTCTGGGCAAGCTTTTGAAGCGGTCGGAGAAGCAGCTGAAGAAGAGCTGTCTGGCCCAGGCGGCCGAGCTGTTCGGCGACAGCCCCAAACGCTCGACCCGCAAACTGGCCCGCAAGGCGCGCGACGACCTGGCTCAGCCGCCGGAAGAGGCCGCGGCGACCGCAAGCTGACCACGTGCGGCTGGCGCACAGCCGCCCGCCCATGCTAATCGCAATACGGCATGACCTCGCCCGGCGACACGCTTCTGGATCGACTTGGCCGCTGGCTTGCCGGCCGGCTGCAGGAAGAGTCGTCCGGCTACGAACCCTATACGCCGTCCGATGCCGAGACGCTGCGCCGCACGCTCGAGCCCGGCGACATCCTGCTGATCGAGGGCAACCAGAAGATCTCGGCGGCGATCAAGTACCTGACCCAGTCGACCTGGTCGCATGCGGCCTTTTATGTGGGCGACGCGCTGGCCGAACCGGAAGACGGAACGGAACGGCGGCGGCTGATCGAGGTCACGCTCGGCGAAGGCTGCGTCGCCGTGCCGTTGTCGCGCTATCGCACCTACAACACCCGCATCTGCC
Source organism: Mesorhizobium sp. LjRoot246 (assembly GCF_964254115.1). Classification (NCBI taxonomy): domain Bacteria; kingdom Pseudomonadati; phylum Pseudomonadota; class Alphaproteobacteria; order Hyphomicrobiales; family Phyllobacteriaceae; genus Mesorhizobium; species Mesorhizobium sp. LjRoot246. The sequence goes on from NZ_CAXUSN020000001.1 coordinate 894,796, forward strand.
GGGCGAGCGGACTGGCGCCGGAGGATCGCGACAAGGTCGTCGCCTTCATGATCGGCAAGCTCGGCCTGAAATACGACCTCAAGAACATTTTCGACATGCTGCGTTTCTTCTTCCCGACGCCGCCGGTGCCGGTGCGCTGGCGCCGCCGCATGCTGGCCTTCGGCTCCGGCGACCCGACACGGGCGATCTGCTCGACGCTGATCGCCGAGGCCTATGGCCAGATCCGCTATCCGATCCTGCCCGAGATCACCCGAGCGCCCGGCCGCGCCTCGGCGCAGTCGAACTATTCGCGCAAGGAAATCCTGCACATCCGCCACCACTCGCTGTACACACCGCGCGATTTCGACCTGTCGCCGTATTTCCGCATCGTCAAACCGACGCTGGAATATGGTTTCGACTATCGACAGATGGTCTGGGACGACAAGGCAAGCACAGACGCCGCAGCCGTAAAGGCTGGCGCAATCGCCTCAGACACGTAATGGCTTTCGGCCTGGGTCAGGACATGCCCCTATGGCGCGGCCTACCGCTATCCAGCCGAGGTGCAGGCGTTTCACATGGCGGCCTTATCACGCCGAAACCGCAATAGCACCCTGGTTTTCGGCTCTGTGTTCGACCCAGACATGGACCGGTTCGTCCCGGCCGCGGATGCTCACCGGTCCATGATCGCGCGCATTCAACTGTGTCGTGGGCGATTCCGCCTTCGCGGCCTCAATCAGTCGTGACCCAAAGCAAATATTCGCCTGAAGCTCACGGCAGAGCGACTGCAAACGGCTGGCGACGTTGACGGCGTCGCCCACCACCGCGAAGGACAGATTGCGCTCGCTGCCGACCGCGCCGATGACCACTGCGCCATATTGTGCACCGATCCGAACGTCCAGCGGCGGGTACCCCCTGGACACCCGCTGTACATTCCAGTCTTCGAGAGCGGCGACCATCGCTTCAGCGCACTGGATGGCCCGAGTCGCGTCGTCATGGCTGGCTTGCGGAACCCCGAATGTCGCCATGATGCAATCGCCGATATAGTTATCGACGGTGCCATGGTGGTCGAAAACGACCTGTTCCATGCGACGGTGGAACTGACGCAGAAGTTCGAACACTGCTTCGGCCGGATGATCCTCGGAATAGTGTGTGAAGCCGACGATGTCGGCGAACAGCACCGCGATATCCTGCCGGCGAACCGGGCCGAAGGGCTCGTCATCGGTGGCGAGCTGGTCGACGACATTGGGCGAAAAATGCCGGGCGAGATTGGCGCGGGCGCGCTCTGCCTTGACATAGTCTTCCGACAGATGTCGGGAACGATAGACAACCAGCGCCATGATTGCGCCGATAATCAGCACAACCAACACGTTGGTCGCCTGTGCAAATGTATCGACGAAATTGGGGTTGAGATAGAGGTTCAGTCGCTCTGTCATCGGCAGCGAATAGAGGTTCGTCGCCGGAATGACGGTTCCCGAATGAGAAATCACCCATCCCACCCCGATCGCCCATGTCAAGGCCGCGAGCGCGCCGAGATAGAGCGCCAATCGTGTCGAAAGGGTCAGCGCGCCAAGGCATACGAAAATCAGCAGGAATTTGAAGCTGCCCTCGCGCAGTTGCATCGCGGCCGGCGCGACCTCCAGGGAAAACGGGTTGGGCGTTACCAGCAGAACGGTCAACAGAATGATGTCCAGCGTACCGACGAGGTAACCGATCCACCATCGCGCCGTGCGACGGCGCGCAAAGTGAAACTGGATCAGGCCGACGAGCTGGAACAGCACGAGGCCCGCCAGCACGAAGAGCAGCGAAGCATCCCAGCGGCTGATCAATGAAAAGAAGCAGGAGATCACAGCGAGCGATGCCGTACGGGCCCAGAACTGCAATGCAGCACCCTGGCGTTCTGCGCGCGCCCGCAAATTTTTCAGGCGCGAATAGCGGCGAAGTTCAAGTGTTGGCGGGGTCGGCATAGGATCACTTCGATTCACGGGGACGTGTCACGCATTCGGCAAACCCGCCCTCTACAGGCAAATCAGTGCGCGAACTCTATCATGAATGTGATTTCATTTTTGAATCGCGGCTGCAAAGAGCAAAAAATGTCCGGATAAAAGATCATGGCGAAAACCGCCCGGCGTCATTCTCCACATGGATGCGTTCGGCCCGCGGCCGGTGCTGGGCGGCATGGCGGAACGCCTGGCTGCAGAGGGCTATACCGTGTTGGTGCCGGATCTGTTCTATCCCAACGCGCCATATCCTGCTCGGGATGATTGGCCGCGTCAGGCCGGTAACGGGCGGCGTCCCTTTGCAGGAGCGGCGGGCCGCTCGAACGCACCGGCATCTCGCGGATGCGGACCAATCGGCATGATCGCCGGAAATGGCGTCGCGCCAAAGGCAAACGTCCATTTGTAGCCGACCAGTCCGTCTTCGGGCGTCGTGTGCTGGTCGTGATGGGCGAGCAGTTTGGCGCGGTCGGCGAGATCCTCCGCCTCGCGCCGCACCATCTCCGCCGTCTCGGGCCGCATCCGCCTGGAGAAGCTGACGAAGGTCGCTTCCTTGTCGATATGGGTGATAGCCCAGCCGATGAAATTCTTGTTGGTCATCTCGAACAGCGGCCTGAGCGGCCCTTCGAAATTCCACTGGATCGGCGTCTCGACCAGCACTCTTGCCGTGAGACCGCGGCCGAGCGCAACCAGGCCGAGCTCCTCGAGATCGCGCAGATAGAGGAACATCGAGGCCTCGCTCAGGCCCTGCGAGCGCATGATGCCTTCGGGCGTGAACTTTTCCGACAGCATGACGAAGACGAACAGCAGCGCCGGCCGGCCGGCGAGCCTGCGCTCGATTTCCGGCGCGATGTGGTTGACCGGACCCGGTCCCCGGTTCATCGAGCCAAGCACGTTTTCCAGCTCGACGCCGGCGGCCGCGCAGATCTCCACCAGCCGGTCGAGCTTGCAGTTGCGCTCGTGAAAGATGCGCTTCACCGTCGGTTCGGAAACGCCCATGCGTTCGGCAAGCGCGCGATAGGTGACGCCCTTCGCCTTCAGCGTCCGCTTCAGCGCCTCGAAGATCAGACCGTTCATGGGATGCGCCTCTTGCCGACGGTTTCGTATCGACTTTCGATACTAGCGCTAATCGACCTTTCGGAAAAGTATCGAAAATCATAGCTCTTCGCCGTCATCACAGGAGAGCAGTCATGAACACCCTCATCACCTCGGCCTTTCTCGCCGTCATCGGCATTGCAGCAATGCCTGCCGCCGAGGCCGGCGAACTTTGGCGCGCCACCGGCCTCGAACAGCCGGAATCGGCCCTGTTCGACGCCGCCAACAACCGCATCATCGTCTCCAACATCGTCGGCAATCCCGGCGAGGCCGACGGCAACGGCTATCTCTCCGTGCTGTCCGTGGACGGCAAGACGGTCATTCAACACTGGACCGACGGCATGGACGCGCCCAAAGGCATGGCGATAGCGGGCGGCAAGCTCTATGTCGCCGACATCACCAGAGTACGCGTCGTCGACCTCGCTAGCGGCAAGCTCGTCGCCAGCATCGCGGTGCCGAACGCCGTCTTCCTGAACGACATGACGGCGGACCAATCCGGCAAGGTCTATGTCACCGACATGCTGGCCGACGCCATTTACCGCATCGACGGCGAGCGGCCGGAACTGTTCGTCAAAGACGCTACGCTGGCCTCGCCCAACGGCGTCTTCGCCGATGGTAACAGGTTGATCGTCGCCTCCTGGGGCAAGGGCATCAGACCCGACTTCAGCACGGCGGAGCCGGGTGGACTGCTGTCGGTCGACATCGCCAGCAAGGTGGTTTCGCCACTGCCAGGCGCCCAGAAATTCGCCGACCTCGACGGCGTCGTCGCCATCGGCGACACCATCTACGCCACCGCCTACATGACCGGCACGCTCTACCGCTATCAAGCCGGCGCCGCGCCGGAAGCGGTGGCGCATTTCAAGCCGGGCAGCGCCGACATCGGCACGGATGGCAAGTCGATCCTCTATGTGCCGCTGATGAACGAAGGCGAGGTTGCCGCGCTGAAGCTCGATTGAGAGCCGTCCGGCGCCTCCGGGCCGATCTCCGAGACGTTCGCCAACAGCCATGAGATGGAACCGTCGTTCGTCGGCGATAATCGTCAGCATGGCTGTCTGAGACCTAAGCCGCCGCGTGAGTGGCCATTTTTCCAGATACTTCCTGAGAATTGCGAGCTAGGATGTTCCATCTGGGCGGGGGATAACGCGGTTGACTATCTTCAAGACCTTCATGACATCGGCAGCCTTACTGTCGGCGGTTTTCCTGTTGGCGGGTTGCGGGCACGGGTTGATCAACCGGTTGATCTAATCTCGGGTCTCGCTGTCGCCGTTCAGGCGCGATCAGGCATCGTCATTCACCACCTTGCGTCGCTGCAGAAGCCGCGCCGCAAGCCAGCACAGCATCGCCCAGGCGAAGCCGGCGCACCAGCCGGCCAGCACGTCCGACGCCAGTGCACGCCGAGATAGATGCGGCTGATGCCGACCAGCAGCGTCGTCAGCACCGCCAGCGACAAGACATAGATCTTCGTCGTTTGCCCATTCAGGAAGCGCGACGCCAGTGAGCCAAGCGTCAGGTAGGTCACCGCCGACAGCATGGCGTGACCGCTCGGAAAAGACAGCGAGGTTTCGCTGACCAGATGCGAAACGAGCTCGGGCCGCGGCCGGTCGACGCCGACTTTCAGCAGGCTCGACAACACCTGGCCGCCCGCCACCGCGACGAAGATGAGCAGTGCCGTTGCCGGCCGGCGGATCAACAAAAAATAGACGATCGTCGCCGTCGTGATCAGCACCACCACGGCTGAGCTGCCAAGGCTGGTGATGTCGCGCATCGCCCCTTCCAGCCAGAGCGGACCGATCGGCACTCCCGGCTGGCCGGGCTGGCGGAAGGCGAGCAGGATTTCGGTGTCGAAGGCGTGCGGCGTGGCGGACCGCGCCACCTCCATCAGCTCCACCAAACCCCACAGGCCGGCGGCGATGACCAAGCCGGCCAGCAGCACCGGGAATTCGACCCGGTTGAGCAGAGCGTTCGCGGCGTTCTTCATCGGCAATTCGCCCGTTACAACCTGCCTTGCAGATAGGGTCCAAGTGTGATCAGCGCCACGGCGGCGATTGCCAGCATGATGCCGGTCGCCTGCAACGCGTTGACGCGCTCGCCGAAGAAGACCAGTGCCACGACATTCACCGAGACCAGTTGGATGACGGCAGACAGGCTGAACGACACCGACATACCGAACTCGCGGATCAGCCGCAGCATGATCAGATTGCCCAGCGAATAGAGCGCCAACGTCAGCGCGATCTTGCCCAGGCTCGGCGCCATGCCCCATTGCTTGGCGGCGGTCGCCGCCAGCAGGAAGATCACCGTCGAAAAGCCGAGCTGCAGCAATCCCGAAAAACTCAACGTCCCGTCCCCCCTCGCAGTGGCTCCCGCCGCGTGTGTCGGACGTTGTTTCCGAAGCGCGCCGGGACGTCAAGCGACCTCGACCAAACGTTGCTCTTGGCAATGGCAAGACGGAAGGTCAATGTACAGCCATCGCCCAGCCTGTCGATTGAAGGGCGGTCAGGGGTTCATGATTCGTATTGTTCAAAACCTGGTGCGCCGCTGGAGCGAACTTTCTCTTGCCCTGCAATTCGTCGTTGCCGGCGGCTTTGGCTTGCTGGCCGTCATGCTGGTGGTGGGCGCCTGGGTGACGGCGCAGATCCGGGAGGGCGTCATCCGCAATTCAGCCGCCACGACGGCCCTCTACGTCGACAGCGTGATTGCGCCGCTGCTGCCCGACCTGCGCAAGGACCAGGAACTCAGCGATTCCGTCAAGCGGGCGCTGGATGAGACACTTGGCCAGGGCGCGCTCGGCAAGCGCCTCGAATCGTTCATCCTCTGGCGTCGCGACGGCACGATTCTCTATGCGAAGGAGGCGGCCCTGATCGGTCGCCGCTTCGAACCGAGCAACAATCTGCGTTCCGCCTTCGAAGGCAATGTCGTCGCCGAATTCAATACGTTCGATGACGATGAAGGTGAGGAGAAGGCTTCCGACCTGCCATTGCTGGAGATCTACAATCCCGTGCGCGAGCCCTGGTCCGGCGAGGTGGTGGCCGTCACCGAACTCTACGAGATCGCCGACGACTTCCAGGCCACACTGGCTTCCGCTCTGTGGTCGAGCTGGCTGATCGTGGCCGGCGCGACCCTGGCGGCATTCATGCTCCTGTCGGGCATCGTCTTGCGCGGCAGCCGCACCATCGACGATCAGCGCGGCGCGCTGCGCCGCCAGGTGTCGGAGCTGCAGGGGCTGGTGACACAAAACAGCGCCTTGCGGCTGCGCGTGCAGCGGGCCTCCCGCCGCGCCACCGCGCTCAACGAAAGATATCTGCGCCGCATCGGCGCCGATCTCCATGACGGTCCGGCCCAACTCGTGGCCCTGGCGGCGTTGCGCATGGACAGTCCGATATTTTCCGGCGACGGCCATTCGGGCGAAAGCCGCTCGACCGAGGTCGCGATGATCCGTAAGACGCTGGAGGACGCGCTGCGCGAAATACGCGGTATCTGCACCGGGCTCGTCCTGCCGCAGATTGAGACGGCTGCCGCAACGGACATTCTGCGGCTGGCCGTCAACGAACACGAGCAGAGGACGGGGACGTCGGTGACACTCACGCTGGCCGGACATCTGCCCGAGCCCGGCGCCTCCGAGAAGATCAGCATCTATCGTTTCGTGCAGGAAGGGCTGAACAACGCCTATCGCCACGGGCGGGGCAAGGATCAAGCGGTGAGTGCCGGGATGAAAGGGGGCAGGCTTTGTGTTGAAGTATCGGACGCTGGGCCAGGCTTCGATCCGGCACGTGTCGAGGGCCTCGGGCTCGCTGGCCTCAGAGAGCGGGTCGAAAGCATTGGTGGCCAATTCGAAACCTTGACCGGACCGCAAGGCACGCGTTTGGTGATCCGTCTATCGATCGAGGAGCAAGCATGACTGGTGTCATTCGCATCGCCATTATCGACGATCATCCCCTCTTTCGCGAAGGTGTGACGCGCAGCCTGTCGGAGATCGGAGGCTTCGAGATGGTTGGCGAGGGCGCCACGGCGCAGGATGCCGAACGCCTCGCCGCGACGGTGCGGCCCGACATATTGCTGCTCGATATCTCCATGCCGGGCGGCGGTCTGGCCGCGGTTGCGGGCATCCTCGCCGGCCATCCCGACCAGAAGATCGTCATGCTGACCGTTTCGGAGGCCAATGCCGATGTGACCATGGCCCTCAATGCGGGGGTGTGCGGCTATGTCCTCAAAGGTATCGGATCGCGCGCGCTTGCCGACATCCTGCGCAACGTGGCGGCCGGCGAGAGCTATCTTTCGCCGACGCTGTCGGCCCGATTGCTTTCGGATCTCCAGTCCCAGCAACCGACCAACGGCATAGCTGACCGGCTGCGGCAACTCACCGAGCGGCAGACGGAAATCCTGCGGCTGGTGGCCGAGGGGCTGAGCAACAAGGAAGTCGCCTTGCGCCTGGACCTGCAGGAGAAGACCGTCAAGCATCACATGACCGGCGTGCTGTCGAAACTCAATGTGCGAAACCGCACCGAAGCGGCCTTGGCGATGCGTGAGGCGCGCGACCGCGACAGGAACCGTACTTGACAGTTCAGCGCTTCAAGCAAACCTGAACCGCTCCAGGGACTTCAGTCATCGTGGCGCCGGAAACCGAGGCGCCGGCCTGGAAACGAGGTCACCTCCGCCGGGGGGCGGCGGAGGTGACATGTGAAGCCGGCCGTTGCCTGTTGGCAAGCTTCACAAGGCCTTGAGACGGCTGACATCGGCCGGGGTGGCCTGGCGGTCGATGATCGTGCGACCGAGCGCGTCCTTCATGCTGAAACGACCGTTCTCGAGCTTTTCCGTTATGCCGTCGGGATGCTGGACTGTGATCTTGTTGCCCGTCACGTCGACCTTGTCACCGGTCGTGGCATTGACATGACTCGCGCCCTTGCCGTGATTGGATCCCGATTTGCCGGAATTGCCGCTGTTGCCCTTCCCGTTGCCGTTGTTGCCGTTCCCGCTATTTCCGCCACTGCTATTGCCGCCGCTGTTGCCGCCACCGGAATTGCCGCCGCCGCCACCACCACCGCCGTTGCCACCGTTACCGCCGTTACCGCCGTTGCCGCCGGCGGCTTGGGCGCTGGCGGCATGTATCCCGGGAATGGAATCGTGGAAGGCAATTTGATAAGGAGCGACGGTCAACGCCAGCGCCAGCGCGAATCTAAGCGCCAGCCAGCAACAACGGGTCATGACCGATCTGTGCATCGTGATCTCCGACTATTGAGCCGGCGCGCCCTACCCAAAGTTGCAGTTGCAACCCAACATCGCCGAAAGACGTAGTGTCCGGAAGCGACCTCCGACCGTTGCGGTTGTCAACCAGGACCTTTGCAAGCGCAAGGTTGGACTAAAGTCCTATGCTTGTGCTATATTAGCTCCTTATGAACGGCGTCGCGACCGTCATCGTCGACGGGAGACTGGCTTTCCCGGATGCCTGACGACGGCAGACGCCGAACATCAAGTCACCTCCGCCGGGGGCGGCGGAGGTGACTTGTCAAGCTGGCCGCGCCGGCGTCACAAAGCCCGGAGACGACTGAAATCGTTCGCCGTGGCCGGGCGCTCGACGATCGTGCGGCCGAGGGCATCCTTCATCTCGAAACGGCCGTTCTTGATCTCTTCCCTGATGCCGTCGAGATGCTCGACCTCGATCTTGCTGCCGTCTACATCGACCTTGTCGCCGGTGGCCTCGTTGACATGATGGCTGGCGCCGTTGGCGCCCTTGCCGGACCCGGAACTGGCGGCTCCGCCGTGATCGTCACCGGCGCCACCGTTTCCGCTGCCGCTGTTGTTGCCGCTCCCGCCACCGCTATGTCCGCTGTCCTTGGCATACGCGCTCGCGGCAGCGATGCCGGGGGCGGACCCATGCAAGGCAAGGTGACAGGGGACGATGGCCAAAGCCAGTGCCGTCAACGCCCTCAGCGCCAGCCGACAGGAACGGGCTGTGATCGATGCGCGCATCTCGATCTCTTCTTCATCGGTCGATGCCGGCGTTTGCCGGCGGCCGACCATTGCCCACATCGCCGCCCCGCGGAACCGGCCCACGACCGATGCGGCGCCGGCAGGGACCTTTGCCGGCTTGAACAGGGACCTATGTCCCTGGGGGAGAAGGTGGTTGAAAGCGGCTTGCAATGTCACGAAAGTGTGATCCGGCGATTATAAGGGGTTGAACAGGCAACACGCTCCAGCCATCCCCAAAGCCAGAGGCAAAGCCCCAATGACCGAACAGCGCTCCCCCGACACCCGATTCCGCACCAGCCTGCTCGAGGAAAACGACGGCTCGGCCACCAATCCCACCGACAACCGCACCATGGGCGAGATCATCGCCGCGCGCTTCTCGCGTCGTGGCTTCCTCAAGGGTTCGCTGGCTGTGTCGGCCATCGCCGCAACCGTCAGCCCGCTGGCACTGATCAGCGCCGACGAGGCCCGCGCCGCCGAAGGATCAGCCTTCGCGTTCGACGAGCTGGAAGCCGGCATCGACGACAAGCATCATGTCGCGCCGGGCTACGATGCCGACGTGCTGTTGCGCTGGGGCGATCCGCTGTTCGCCGATTCGCCGGAGTTCGACCCGACGAAACAGTCGGCGCAGGCCCAGGCGAAACAATTCGGCTACAACAACGACTATGTCGGCTATCTCCCGATCGACGGTTCGGCCGAACACGGCCTGCTGGTCGTCAACCACGAATACACCAACCCGCATCTGATGTTTCCGGGTATCGTCAAGATCGTCGAGAAGGACGGCAAGAAGTCGGCGGAGGTCGCACCGCTCTCGAAGGAGCAGGTCGATGTCGAAATGGCGGCCCATGGCGGCACCATCGTCGAGATCCGCAAGGTATCAGGCAAATGGCAGCTGGTGCGCGACGGCAAGCTCAATCGCCGCATCACCTCCAACACCGAAATGGCGCTGTCCGGTCCGGTTGCCGGCCATGACCGCGTCAAGACCAACGCGGATCCGTCCGGCGCCAAGGTGTTCGGCACGTTCAACAATTGCGCCGGCGGCGTCACGCCCTGGGGCACCTATGTGATGGCCGAGGAAAACATCCACGGCTATTTCTCTGGCGAACTGCCGGAAGGCCACAAGGAAGCCGCCAACTACAAGCGCCTGGGCATCCCCGAGGGGGCCTATGAATGGGCCGCGCATTACGACCGCTTCGACCTCGCCAAGGAGCCCAACGAGGCCAACCGCTTCGGTTGGATCGTCGAGGTCGATGTCAGCGATCCGACCTCGACGCCCAGGAAGCGCACCGCCATGGGCCGCTTCAAGCATGAAGGCGCCGAATCGATCGTCGCCAGGGATGGCCGCGTCGTCTTCTATCTCGGCGACGACGAGCGCTTCGACTATGTCTACAAGTTCGTCACCACTGGTATGTTCAATCCCAACGACCATGCCGCCAACAAGGACCTGCTCGACGACGGCACGCTGCATGTCGCCAAGTTCGCCGAGGACGGCTCGGTCGGGTGGCTGCCGATCGTCTTCGGCCAAGGCCCGCTGACGGCGGAAAACGGCTTTGCCAGCCAGGCCGACGTGCTGATCGAGACGCGCCGCGCCGCCGATTTGCTCGGCGCCACCAAGATGGACCGGCCCGAGGACATTCAGCCCAATGCCGTCAACGGCAAGGTCTATGTCATGCTGACCAACAATTCGAAGCGCAAGGCCGACCAAGTCGATGCCGCCAACCCGCGCGCCGAAAATGCCTTCGGCCATATCATCGAGATATCGGAAGACGGCGGCGATTTCGCCGCTGCCAAAGGCAAGTGGGAAGTGCTGTTGAAATGCGGTGACCCGGCGGTTGCCGATGTCGGCGCCACCTTCTCGACGGCAACGACGGCCAATGGCTGGTTCGGCATGCCCGACAATTGCGCCGTCGATTCGGCCGGGCGTCTCTGGGTCGCCACCGACGGCCAGGGTCCGAAAGCCACCGGCCGCACCGACGGCCTGTGGGCGGTCGACACGGAAGGCGCGGCGCGGGCGACCTCGAAACTGTTCTTCCGCGTGCCGATCGGCGCCGAAATGTGCGGCCCGCTGTTCGCGCCCGATGATCAGACCGCCTTCGTCGCGGTCCAGCATCCGGGCGACGGCGGCGAGGATTGGGAAGCGTTCGGCCGCCCGTCCTACTACGAGGATTTGTCGACGCGCTGGCCCGACTTCAAGCCCGACATGCCGGTGCGGCCGTCTGTGGTCGCCATCACCAAGCAGGGCGGCGGCAAGATCGCGGTCTGATTGCTCATCGACGCTGTAGAATTGACGGGTTGGAGGCCGAGGATTCGTTCGCGAAATCAGCGTGAAGCACCCGCGGACCCTGCAATCCGTTTGGCGATAGCCTTTGCCAGGATGCCGGCATTGGCGAAGCAGCCGCGGATACTTGGCCGCATGCCTGTGAACCACAGGCCCGGCAATTTCGGATCGGCTTGCCCGCCGTTGAAGAGCGGAACGCCCTTACCGTCGAGCACGCCGAGCTTGCCGACCATGGGCTCGAGCCCGGTGCGGTAGCCTGTCGCGGCAATGACGATGTCGGGGTAGATCAGGCTGCCATTGGCCAAGATGACGCCGTCGCGGGTGAATTCCCGTATTGCCGGCACGATGGTTATCTTGCCGGCTTTGATGGCGCTGACGGCGCCATCGTCGGCGGCGATCGCGGTGTAGTCCGATGTCAGCCGGCTGGCGCCGCCCGATAGTGCGGGCGGCATGCCGAATTTGGTCAGGTCGCCGAAAACAAGGCGCTGCGTTGTCGCCATCACCGCATCGGCGACCCGCAACGGCAAGCGCGCCATGAGCGGTGAAAGCCGGTGCACCGCGATCTTGGCGATCCGCTTGGGCAGGAGGGCGGGTCCGTTGCGGGCCGACAGCCAGATGGCCGCCGTGTCTCTGCCGGCCAGATGATTGAGCGCGTCGAAGCCGGAGTTTCCGGCGCCGACGACCAGCACTTTCTGGCCCGCATAGGCCTGCGCATCGCCGAAATCCGCCGAATGGACGATGCGTCCGGTGAAATCCTTCATGCCTTTCCATTCGGGAATGAACGGCTGCCTGTCGCGGCCGGTGGCGATGACGACATTGCGGGCTAGGCGCGGTCCGGCGTTGGTCCGCAGCGCCCAGTGATCGCCCTTGTAGGTGATCTCTTCGACAGCGACGCCAAACTGCACCGGCAGCCGGTTTTCCTCCCTGAAATCATTCATATGGCGGATGACGACCGTCCGGTGCGGGAAGGCAGGGGTGCCGGGGGGGTAGGCAAGACCGGGCAAAGACGAGAGGTCGCGATGGGTGTTGAGATGCAACTGCTGGTGCCGCCGGTGCCAGGGCTCGGCCAGCCGGCTTTCCTTTTCCAGGATCGCCGTCGGCACTCCGGCGTTCATCAAGGCGTGCGCGACAGCCAGTCCGGCAACACCGGCACCGACGATGATCGCCGGCTCGACCGTTATCGGCAGGTCCGCGACCGATTTGATTGTCGTATCAGCCATTCACTCTTTCTAGTCCCATTCGACCGTCCTGCCGCAAGGCTCGCAGGGCGCTGTAACCGTATGATCCCGCGCAGGATCCATACCGCAAACCGCTGCCGATTTTCGAGCCATGCGCCGGGTGGTGTTGCGCACTATATGGCATATGCGCGATATCAGCGGTAATCAGGTCGCGGCAATGTGATTGATTCGAGGCCCTGGGGATGGCGGGTCTCTGTTATCCCTACGCGCATGCCCGAAATCGGGTTCGATTTTCGCGGTCATGCGCAGAATCAAAGTGTTACAGCAGCTTTGCGCGTCTTGAACGCGCGGCGCTGTGGCGGCACGCGGAATCTCGACCATGCCCTCCTTGCGGATCTATTTCGACAACATCCTTGAGGGCGCCGCGCCCAAAGTCGAGCGGCAGGCGCTGACCCATGTCGAACGGCTGGCAATTGTCCAGCGCCACGGCGACTTCTCGCTCGCCTATTCCACCGCCGTGCAGAACAAGCTTTCCTATTTCGGCGACGCCGACGGCTACATCGCCTTCGGCACCAAGATGAAGCATCATTTCGCGCTCGGCGATCCGGTGGCGGCTCCGGCTCGTCGGCCCGACTATATCAGACGCTTTGTCGAGAGCGCCGTTAGTCCGTGGTTCGTGCAGATCGGCGAGGAGACCGCGCGGGTGCTGGCCGGGCTCGGCTATAAGGTCAATCGGTTCGGCATCGACACCCGTCTCACCTTGCCCGAGCATGATTTTTCCGGAAAGCGCAACGAGACCGTGCGCTACTCCGAGCGCTGGCTGTTGAAGAAGGGCTTTTCGTTCGAAGAGGACAAGCGCACGATCCACCTCGACGAGATCGCCCGGCTTTCGCAAAACTGGCGCGGCGACCGCATCGTCAAGCGCTGGGAAATGGGCTTTCTCAACCGCCCGTTCGCCAACCATCTCGGCACCGATATGCGCCGTTTCGTCCTGCACGGTCCCGATGGCGAACTGGTCGCTTTGCTCGACTTCGACCCGTTGTTCCGTGATGGCAAGGTGATCGGCTACACCACCGCCTTCAAGCGCAAGCACGTCGATGCCTCGCCGCATGCAGAGATCGGGCTGACCAAATTCGCCGTCGACCGTTTTCGCGAAGAGGGCATCTCGCTGGCCACGCTTGGCCTGTCGCCGCTCGTCGATATCGGCCCGAGCGGATTTGCCGAAAGCGATTTCTGGCGCACTGCCTTCGAGCGCGCCTACTCTTCGCCCTGGGTCAACCGCCGCAGGTTCAATTTGCAGGGCCAGGCGGCGTTCAAGCGCCGCTTCCACGGTGTCGAGGAGCCGGTCTACATCGCCTTCCGCGAGGGGAGCTATGTCGAGATGCTGGGGCTGCTGCGGCTGGTCAAGGCGATTTGAGGTGGTTGGCAGTTCTTGATTCCTCGCCCCGCGAAGCGGTCCCACTTTGTGGGGCGAGGAACCCAAGTCCGTCAGTTCCTGAGCCGATAACCCGTCTTGAATATCCAGGCGACGATGGCGATGCAGACAGCCAGGAAAACAACCGTCATGCCGAGGCTGATGCCGACCGACACGTCGGACTTGCCGTAGAAGCTCCAGCGGAAGCCGCTGATCAAATAGACGACCGGGTTGAACAAAGTCACCGTGCGCCAGATGCCGGGCAGCATGTTGATCGAATAGAAGCTGCCGCCGAGGAAGGTCAGCGGCGTGATGATCAGGAGCGGCACCAGCTGCAATTGCTCGAAGCTTTTCGCCCAGATGCCGATGATGAAGCCGAACAGGCTAAAGGTCACCGCTGTCAGCACCAGGAAGGTGATCATCCAGAGCGGATGCAGGATGGTGAGCGGCACGAACAGCGAGGCGGTGGCCAGGATGATCAGGCCAAGGATGATCGACTTGGTCGCCGCCCCACCAACATAGGCGATGACGATCTCCAGATAGGAGACCGGCGCCGACAGCAATTCGTAGATCGAGCCGACGAATTTCGGGAAATAGATGGCAAAGGAGGCGTTGGAGATCGACTGCGTCAACAGCGACAGCATGATCAGCCCCGGCACGATGAAGGCGCCATAGCTGATGCCGTCGATCTCGGTGATGCGCGAGCCGATCGCCGAGCCGAAGACGACGAAATACAGCGACGTCGAGATGACCGGCGAGACGATGCTCTGCAGCACGGTGCGAAAGGCACGCGCCATTTCCATCCGGTAGATCGCCCACACTGCACGAAAGTTCATGCCTGCGCGCAGGTTCATGGCTCTCTCCTCACCAGATTGACGAAGATCTCCTCGAGCGAGCTGTTTTGCGTGTCGATGTCGCGGAACTGGATGCCGCCGGCCTCGAGATCGCGCATCAGCGAGGCGACGCCCGGCCGCTCGGCCTGGTTGTCATAGGTGTAGGTCAGCTGCCCGCCATCCGGCGACAGCTCCAGTGCGTAGCGCGAGAAGGCTTCCGGGATGGCCGTCAGCGGATTGCGCAGCTCCAGCACCAGCCGCTTGCGTCCGAGCTTGCGCATCAGTTCGGCCTTGTTCTCGACCAGGATGATCTCGCCGCGGTTGATGACGCCGACGCGGTCGGCCATCGCCTCGGCTTCCTCGATGTAATGCGTGGTGAGGATGATGGTGACGCCGTCCTCGCGCAGCCGGCGCACCATGGCCCACATGTCCTGGCGCAGTTCGACGTCGACGCCGGCGGTCGGCTCGTCGAGGAACAGGATGCGCGGCTCATGCGACAGCGCCTTGGCGATCATCAGCCGGCGCTTCATACCGCCCGAGAGCGTGATCGCCTTGGCATCCTTCTTGTCCCACAGCGACAGGTCGCGCAGCACTTTTTCGACGAATGCCGGATTGGCCGGCCTGCCGAAAAGGCCGCGGCTGTAGTTGACGGTGGCCCAGACGCTCTCGAAGGCGTCGATGGTCAGTTCCTGCGGCACCAGCCCGATCAGGCTGCGCGCGGCGCGGTAGTCCCTGTTGATGTCGTGGCCATCGACGGTGACGGTGCCCGACGAGCGGTTGACGATGCCGCAGACGATCGAGATCAGCGTCGTCTTGCCGGCGCCGTTGGGGCCAAGCAGCGCGAAGATCTCGCCGCGCTGGATGTCGAGATTGACCTCCTTGAGCGCGGTAAAACCGGTGGCGTAGGTCTTGGAGACCCCGGAAATGGACAGGATGGAGGGCATGGATGAAAACGGCTGCTTGAAAGAGGTCCCCTGATATAGGCCGAATGTCGGTGCATGCAACCGGAAGTCAATGGCGCTGCTGACAGTTCTCGACAAGTCCTTGCCGGAAGGCCATGGCAGGCCTCGAGCCGCCACGATGGACCCGCGACCCGGACGCGCTTGGCGACCTACCGGACACCGGCGCATAGGTTAAGCAAGGCGGCACGCATGCGTCATCTTGGCAGGGCGCCGCGGCGTTCCGCCTCGCGGCGGGACGCCGCTTTGACCAGGACCGGCTTGCGCCCTATTCTTCAACCATAAGAAGCAGCCGGAGCCCACCCATGGACCCGCTCATCCTGTCGCGCATGCAATTCGGCGCGAATATTTCGTTCCATATATTGTTTCCGACGATCACCATTGCGCTTGGCTGGGTGCTGCTGTTCTTCAAGCTGCGCTATAATGCGACCAACGATTCCGCCTGGATGCGGGCCTATTTCACCTGGGTGAAGGTGTTCGCGCTGTCGTTTGCCATGGGCGTGGTATCGGGCGTCACCATGAGCTTCCAGTTCGGCACCAACTGGCCGCACTACATGGAAAAGGTCGGCAACATCGCCGGGCCGCTGCTGGCCTACGAGATCCTCACCGCCTTCTTCCTCGAGGCGGCCTTCCTCGGCATCATGCTGTTCGGCTTCCGCCGCGTCTCCAACCGCATCCACACGCTGGCGACGGTGCTGGTGGCCGGCGGCACCACCCTCTCGGCGTTCTGGATCATCGCGCTCAATTCCTGGATGCAGACGCCGGCCGGCTTCGAAATGCGCGACGGCGTGGCGCACGCAGTCGACTGGTGGGCAATCGTCTTCAACCCGTCGATGCCCTACCGGCTGGTGCATATGCTGCTCGCCTCCGGCCTGACGGTGTCGTTCCTGATCGCTGGCCTGTCGGCGCTGCGCTATCTCACCGGCGACCGCTCGGAATCGATGTGGAAGGCGCTGCGCACCGGCGTCTTCGCGGCAGCGATCCTGATCCCGATCCAGATCCTTGCCGGCGACCAGCATGGACTGAACACGCTGGAGCACCAGCCGCAGAAGATCGCGGCCATGGAGGCCAACTGGAACACCGGCCCCAACGTACCGCTGGTCCTTTTTGCGCTCCCTGACGAGGCGGCCCGTGAAAACAAATTCGAGATCGCCATTCCCGACGGCGCCAGCGTCGTGCTGCGGCACTCGACCAGCGGCGTCGTGCCGGGGCTGAACGACTATCCCGGCAACCATCCGCCGGTCTTTCCAATCTTCTGGAGCTTCCGCATCATGGTCGGCACGGGCGTCCTGATGCTCCTCGTCTCGTGGTCGGCGGCCTTCTTCCTCAAGCGCCGGCACAGCCTGCCGAAACCGCTCGCCATGCTGATGGTGCCGATGGCGCTGTCGGGCTGGCTGGCGACGCTGGCCGGCTGGTATACCACCGAGATCGGCCGCCAGCCCTGGCTGGTGACCGGCGTGCTGAAGACCGCCGACGCGGTCGGTCCGGTGGCCGGCAGCCATGTCGCGCTGACGCTGACCATCTACCTCATTCTCTATGTGCTTTTGTTGATCGCCTATCTCGGTGTGCTGGTGCACCTGGCGCTGAAGGCGGCGAAGGACGGCGACAACTCGCCGCTGCCCGGCGTGCTCAACGCGCCGATGTCGCAGCCGGCTGCGGGGGAGTAAGACAATGAGCTTCGACTGGCCGACCGCGCTTCCTCTCATCTTCGCCGGCCTGATGGGCCTCGCCATCCTGATCTACGTCATTCTCGACGGTTTCGATCTCGGCATCGGCATCCTGTTCGCCGCCGCGCAAGACGCAGAGCAGGACACGATGATCGCCGCGATCGGCCCGTTCTGGGACGCCAACGAGACCTGGCTGGTGCTGGCCGTCGGCCTGCTGCTGGTCGCCTTCCCGCTGGCGCATGGCGTCATCTTGACCGCGCTCTACATTCCCGTGTTCGTGCTTTTGGTCGGGCTGATCCTGCGCGGCGTCGCCTTCGATTTCCGCGCCAAGGTGCCGACCGAGCGCAAGCACCGCTGGAACCGTATCTTCTTCCTCGGCTCGCTCATCGCCTCGCTGGCGCAGGGCTATATGCTGGGCGTCTATGTGCTGGGCCTCGATGTCGGCTTCGGCGGCGTGGCGTTCGGCGTGCTGGTGGCGTTCTGCCTGGCCGCGGCCTACGCGGCGATGGGCGCGGCCTGGGTGATCTACAAGACCGAAGGCGAGTTGCAGAAAAAGGCGGTGCGCTGGCTGCGCACGACGCTGGTGCTGACCGCGCTCGGCATGGCCGCGGTGTCGCTGGCGACGCCCTTCGCCAGCCCGCGCATCTTCGACAAATGGTTCGTCTGGCCGTCGATGCTCTATCTGTCGCCGCTGCCGATCCTGTCGGCGCTGCTGTTTCTATGGCTGTGGCGGCAGACCTTCCACCTGCCGAAACCCGGCGACCGCCATTCGCTGACGCCGTTCCTGACGCTGGCCACTATCTTCGCGCTCGGCTTTGCGGGTCTCGCCTGGTCGTTCTACCCGTTCGTGGTGCCGGATCGCCTGACCATCTGGCAAGCGGCTTCCGCGCCGGAAAGCCTGGCCATCATCCTGGCCGGCACCGTGGTCGTGCTGCCGGTCATCATCTTCTATTCGTTCTATGCCTATCGCGTGTTTGGCGGGAAGGCGACGGATTTGACTTATGATTGAAGGGATGGCGCGAGGCGCCCCCCTCTGGCCTGCCGGCCATCTCCCCCTCGAGGGGGGAGACTATGCGCTTAGCTGCCTTCGCCAATTTTCGACACAGTATGAGCAGCGAGACGGGCGAAGCTGCCAATCTCCCCCCTTGAGGGGGAGATGCCCGGTCCACCCTCCGCAGCTGCAGCGCAGCTGCTGCGGAGGACGGGCAGGGCAGAGGGGGGCGCTGTCCCGCCGGCGCCTCTCCTTCGAGAGAACTCAATTGCTCGCCGACTGCACCAGCACAGGCTTTTCGCTGTACAGCGCCGGGAACAGCGCCTTCAGGTTCGCCACCTTGGGCAGGTCGTTGTAGACGATGTAGGGATAGGTCGGGTTCAGCGTCAGGAAGTCCTGATGGTAATTCTCGGCCGGATAGAAGGTCTTGCCGGTTTCCAGCGTGGTGACGATCGGGTCGGCAAACACCTTGGCCTGGTCGAGCTGGGCGATGTAGCTCTGCGCGATCTTCTTTTGCGCGTCGTTTTCGGCGAAGATCGTCGAGCGGTACTGCGTGCCGGAGTCCGGACCCTGGAAGTTGAGTTGGGTCGGATTGTGGGCCACCGAGAAATAGACCTGCAGCAGCTGGCCATAGGTGATTTTGGACGGATCGTAGGTGATCTCGACGGATTCGGCATGTCCGGTGCGGCCTGAGCCGACCGTCTCGTAGACGGCGGTGTCCTTGTCGCCGCCGGTGTAGCCGGAGACGGCTTTGGTGACGCCCTTGACGTGCTGGAACACGCCCTGCACGCCCCAGAAACAACCGCCGGCGAAGATTGCCTTTTCGCTGCCGGCAGACGCCTTTTCGTCCAGTGCCGGCGGCGGGATCTTCACCGCATCCTCGGCGGAAACCGCCGGCGTCAGCCAGAAGGCGGCGCCAGCGGCCGCAAGCGCAAGCGCTGCGAGCGCGCCTTTGACAAAGCCGAACGAACGGTTGGAAATCTTGATGTCGATCATGGTTGCACTCCTCATGGCTTCCATTGGGATCAGTCTATTGCATCAGTTACGGCGGCGCGACGCACGAGTTGCGGCGGAGGCTCACATTCGCGTGGCCGGCAACCGGGGCTAATTGGCCGGCTTCATGGCATCTGGTTTCATCGCGTCAGCCGCCGGCTTCATGGCGTCGGCGGCGGGTTTCATGGAATTGGTGGCCATCGGATCGGCAGGCTTCATCGCATCCGCCGCAGGCTTCATCGCGTCGGCGGCCGGCTTCATCGCGTTGGCCGCGGGCTTCATCGCGTTGGCCGCGTCGTCGGCACGAGCGATGCCGCCAGCAAGCAGCGCCGTCGAGCACAGAGCAAGAGCGAGCGCCGGCAGCGTCAGGCGGGACAAAGTGGTCATGATATTCTCCTTGAGGTTGGTCGTTGAAGGCGCGCTTTCGGCGGCCGGGTTCTTGCGACGCCGCTCATGCGGCGTTGCGCAATCTCTTGCTGAAGCGTGATTTAATCGGTCGCGGCGGCCAGGATCGGTCCGCCACCGGGCGACTGCACCAGCACGGCAGTGCTCAGGCCGCCGGATGCGGCGGGCAGCCGATAGGCCGTGGCGTCCCCGGTCCAGCTGCCGAGTTTCTTCAGCGCATGCACGACATTGGCGTGCGGCAGCGTGCGGCCGGTGTTTTCGCCACGCGCCACCGGCACCTCGACGACGCCCTTGGCATAGCGCACCAGCCAGACATCGGCCCGGCCGGCCGGGGCCTTGCCGGCGCCGATATTGATCTTGCCGCCATCGAGCGACACTAACGGGCCGTTTGTTTGGCCGCTCACCGCGATCAGCTTTTCGATCTCGCCGGGCGCCGCGCCGACGACGTCGGCATGGCCGTTGACCACCACCTGCGGCGTGAACGGCCCGTCATGGCCGAGCCGCGGCTCGTAGCTGACCTGGCGCTGGGTGAATTCCTGCTTTCCGAAAATGTCCTTCCAACCGAGATAGTCCCAGTAGGTGACGTTGAACGACAGCGCCAGCACGCCGGGCTGGTCCTTGACCTTGATCAGATTGGCGTTGGCCGGCGGGCAGGAGGAGCAGCCCTGGCTGGTGAACAGCTCGACTACGGTGAGCGGCTGGGCCGCCGCCGCGCCGAGCGACACTGCCAGCGCAAGCGCGCCAAGGCTGGAAACTACGAGATTGCGGGATCGCGACATCGGCATGCTCCATGGGCGGCGGCGCCTGTATGCGCCGCTGATATCCCCACTTCGCCGCCGCCTGCCGCTTCGTTACAGCGCTCACCGGTTTGTGATCTGGCATTTTTTCCTTCTCCCCCTGTGGGAGAAGGTGGATCGGCGCGTAGCGCCGAGACGGTTGAGGGGTGGGTGACGGAGTACCCGTCATTGCCAAGCTGGGACACCCCTCATCCGACCGAGCTTCGCTCGGCCACCGCCCTGGGGCGAGCCACTGGTCTCGCCCCGTCCTTCGGACCCCAAAGGGGAGAAGGAAGAAGGCGCCACTATCGCCACGGCTGGAGACTCGTATCCCGTACATAGGCGATGATCGTATCGCAGACAGCGTTCAAGTCTTTCAGGACGTCATCGTTCCAAAAGCGCAGAATGCGAAAGCCCCTCGCCGCTAGGTCAGCCTTGCGGACGCGGTCAGACTCCGACTCCGCATGCTGGCTGCCATCGATTTCGATGATCAAGCCAGCTTCGAAGCAGACGAAATCGGCAATGTATTTTCCAACAGGAACCTGACGTCGAAATTTTATCCGGTCGAGCCTGCGGTCGCGCAGCTCATGCCACAACCGGTCTTCCGCTTCCGTCATTACACGCCGGAGCGAACGGGCGAAGCTTCGTTTGGCTGGCGGGACAGGTTGATGCGGCATGGCTTAGATTAGCCAGCTATTGCGCTCCGTCCAGCACCCCTCATCCGTCTCGGCGCTACGCGCCGATCCACCTTCTCCCACAAGGGGAGAAGGCAAGAAGAGCAGCGTCTACTGCGTCAGCAGCGAGTCGGACGGGCGCCGGTTGAAGGCGCACCTGCCCATCACGCTGTAGAAGAAGTCGGCGTTCGTAACGTCTGGCAGTGGAGGATTGTTGCCACCGTCTTCCCATGCCTGGTCGCTGGTCTCGCCGCAGGGCACGGCCTTGAAGATGTCGACGTCCGTGTTGCTGTCAACCTCGACGGGAAGGTATTTGGAAGGGTCCAGGGCTTTTTGTGCCGCGGTGCTGTACCCGGCGCCGAGGTAGAGCCGGTTCGACGTGTCTGCATAGTCCGACCTGAGCGGGTTGACCGGGCCGGACGGCACATCCATCTGCAGATAGAGATGGTCCATCGTGCTCACGTTGATTTCTGCGCCACTGCTGTTTCCGTCGGAATTCGTGGTCGCGCACGTCGTCTTGAAATAGATGGTGGAGCCGTTCGTCTTTCCGCTTTTTGCCACCGCGGTGCTTCTGTAAACTCCCGCAGTGGGAGTGAAATCGGTTGTTGATCCTACTGTCGTGCACACTTGGCTCTGAACCACCGTCTCGGTTGTTCCCGACACAGTGGAAATAGTTGTCGTACCGTAACCTTTCGGCTCGCCAGCGGTATAAGTCTTACCCCCGCCGCCCGTGTAGGAATAACTATACGGTTTGTAGGTGTAGTTGGCCTTCATCATGGCCGTCGCTGGGGTCGTGGAGGTCGAACCGAACGGAAGGCCGTACAGGGTCATGGTCTTGTTCCAGTAGCCTGAAACGTGATCGACGTTGAATGTAGCCGCCACCAGCGCCGGCGTCTTGCGCACCGACGATGTGACGGCGACCGGCACGGTGGTGATCCTGGCGATCTGCATGAAAACGGTCGGCATGGCGTAGCTTGCCGAGGCCTGTGCGACGGCGGTACCGTCGCCGGCGGTGGTGGAATCGAAGCTGTTCAGCGTCGCGGCGGCCCCTACCGGTGCACCGTTGGCGGCGAAGGAATTCTGCAGCGCCACCTGGCGCTGCGGCAGCGTCGAGGCGGTATCCATCGTGGTGATGGACAGGATCGCGGCATCGAGCGCGGCCTGCATGTCCGATCTGGTCTGGACCGCCGAGGTGTAGTCGACCGAAAACCCGATCGCTGTGACCAGCGGGATCATGGTGAGAATGAGTATCGGTGCGAACGAGCCGCTCCGCGACTCGATAAACCTGCCTGCCAGCCCCCGCATGCCTTCATCCTCACAAAAGATATTCCCTCCCGCTAACATGCCGATCGCAAATTATGCTCTAACGCACTTGGTTAAGATTTATCGATTTTTCGCGAAATCACCTGATAAAGCCGACAAACGCCCGCGCCCCTTGCCCGGCAGTGGTGCGCCGCTTGCCCGGACAAGCGCCCCCTGCTAAACGCGCGCCATGAGCACGCCCCTCGACCACATCCGAAATTTCTCCATCGTCGCCCATATCGACCATGGCAAATCCACGCTTGCCGACCGGCTGATCCAGCTGACCGGCGGGCTGGAGCTGCGCGACATGAAGGAGCAGGTGCTGGACTCGATGGACATCGAGCGCGAGCGCGGCATCACCATCAAGGCGCAGACGGTGCGGCTGAAATACCGTGCCAACAATGGCGAGGACTATATCCTCAATTTGATCGACACGCCCGGCCATGTCGACTTCGCCTATGAAGTGTCGCGGTCGCTGGCTGCCTGCGAGGGTTCGCTGCTGGTGGTCGACGCCAGCCAGGGTGTCGAGGCGCAGACGCTGGCCAATGTCTACCAGGCCATCGACAACAACCACGAGATCGTCGTGGTGCTGAACAAGGTCGACCTGCCGGCCGCCGAGCCCGAGCGCATCCGCGAACAGGTCGAGGAGGTGATCGGCATCGATGCTTCCAACGCCGTGCTGATCTCGGCCAAGACCGGGCTCGGCATTCCCGATGTGCTGGAGGCGATCGTCCACCAGTTGCCGCCGCCGCGCGAAGGCGACGCTTCGGCGCCGTTGAAGGCGATGCTGGTCGACTCCTGGTACGACGCCTATCTCGGCGTCATCGTGCTGGTGCGCATCATCGACGGCGTGCTGAAGAAGGGCCAGACCATCCGCATGATGGGCACCGGCGCCAAATACCTGGTCGAGCGCACCGGCGTGTTCACGCCGGCCCGCATCAATGTCGACGAGCTCGGCCCCGGCGAGTTCGGCTTCTTCACCGGCTCGATCAAGGAAGTGGCCGACACCCGCGTCGGCGACACCATCACCGAGGACAAGCGCGCCACCGCCAAGGCGCTGCCCGGCTTCAAGCCGGCGCAGCCAGTGGTGTTCTGCGGCCTGTTCCCGGTCGACGCCGCCGATTTCGAGGATCTGCGCGCCGCCGTCGGCAAGCTGCGCCTCAACGACGCGAGCTTCTCCTATGAAATGGAAACCAGTGCGGCGCTCGGCTTCGGCTATCGCTGCGGCTTCCTTGGTCTGTTGCATCTGGAAATCATCCAGGAGCGGCTGGAGCGCGAGTTCAACCTCGACCTGATCGCCACCGCACCATCAGTTGTCTACCGGCTGGCTCTGACCGACGGCTCGATGAAGGAATTGCACAACCCGGCCGACATGCCCGACGTGGTGAAAATCTCCGCGATCGAAGAGCCATGGATCCGCGCCACGATCCTGACGCCCGACGACTATCTCGGCGGCATATTGAAACTCTGCCAGGACCGGCGCGGCATCCAGGCCGACCTGTCCTATGTCGGCAAGCGCGCCATGCTGATCTACGATCTGCCGCTCAATGAAGTCGTCTTCGATTTCTATGATCGCCTAAAATCGATCTCCAAGGGCTACGCCTCGTTCGACTATCACCTGACCGACTACCGCGAGGGCGACCTGGTGAAGATGTCGATCCTGGTCAATGAGGAGCCGGTGGATGCGCTGTCCATGCTGGTGCACCGCACGGCAGCGGAAAAGCGCGGCCGGCAGATGTGCGAGAAGCTGAAGGAGCTGATCCCGAACCACCTGTTCAAGATCCCGATCCAGGCCGCGATCGGCGGCAAGGTCATCGCCCGCGAAACCATCTCGGCGCTGCGCAAGGACGTCACCGCCAAATGCTACGGCGGCGACGTCTCGCGCAAACGCAAGCTGCTGGACAAGCAGAAAGAAGGCAAGAAGCGGATGCGCCAGTTTGGCAAGGTCGATATCCCGCAGGAGGCGTTTATTCAGGCGCTGAAGATGGGCGATTGAGAAGCCGGTTGGCGCGCTGAGCGCGCCAAGTCATCGATCCGGTGGATCGATGGCAGGCGCATGTCCGGGTGGGAGCTGCCGCAGGCAGCGGGTCAGGCGTCAAAGGTTTAAATCTGGCCGTCTAACATCGCAGCTCAGGCGGCGAACCCGTCGATCGCGCGGCTAGGTCGCGTTCCATCCACACCAGATATCCTAGTCACTTCGTTGCCAGTCTAGCAGGCAGTTTCGTATCGATCATTTGACCGCGATGCCCGATACGATTTGGGACCATCCTCTATCGCGACATCCATCAGCTTTAAATACGATAGAGAGAAACGAATCACCTTCATCTGATTGACGGTCAAAGATCATGAGCCAACGGTCCCCGAAATTTTTTCTGCGAGAAAAAATCATCGGACAGATTGTCAATTATGAGAGTTTGAAAAAAACTTGGAAGGAAAAAACCCACACTGATTTTCGAAGCTTCTTTCTGCCGGACCCGATCGATTACTTGGATGTGAACATTCAGATAGACGACATATGCAGGAGAATCGTCAGTAAAATAAAATCTGGGGAATACTCCGTTTCAGGAACAAAGCGGTATCTCGTAGAAAAATCAAAAGGCTTATGCAGGCAAATGACATTGCCGTCTGTAGAAGACGCTTTGACACTGCAATGCCTGGCGGACGCTTTCTGGCACGAGATAAAGTCTAAAGGCCCGTCCAAAAACGCTTTTTTTGAACCTAAGGATCACACCTTTTCTAAGGGCGTTGATGACATACCAGAATATGGCTCAATTAAAGCATGGTTGGATTTTCAGAAAGAAATTCTAGGATTTTCTAAGGAAAATAAATACATAGTAATCGCAGATATCGCCAATTACTACGACTTTATCGATTTCTCGCATCTCCGAAATGTAATTGTCTCAACCGTTACCATCAGAGAACCGATAATCGATTTCCTTATGTACATGCTTTCCGGCATGTGTTGGAAGCCGGACTACATGCCGACAAGAGATGTCGGAATGCCGCAAATCGACATCGACGCCCCGAGACTGCTGGCGCATTGCTTTTTGTTTGAGCTTGATGCGGTTGTGGAGGACATGCAATTCGCCAATTACGCGCGCTTTATGGACGATATCGATGCCGGTGTCGACAATATCGCGGAAGCAAAGAAAATAATAAAATCGATCGATCTGACCCTCCAAACGAGGCAACTCCGACTGAATTCCGGCAAAACTCGCATACTGACCTATCGGGAAGCCCGAAAGCACTTCAAAGTTCTTGAGAATAAAATTCTCGACGTATTTCAAAAGCGATATTTGGATAAGGACCCAGTGCTAGCGGCTAAGCGGCTACCTACTCTTTTGCTTAAATGGCATGCACGACGGGCCTTCGATGACGGAAACGGAGAGAAGATTTTAAAACGAATGTTTACCTTTGCGATCAAGAGCGGCGCAAAGATTGACAGGACTTTTGTATACGATGCGATCCGGCTGAGACCCAACATTCGCACCTCTGCATTTCGATACCTATCGCACGATGGTTTCACCGTTGACGATCTTGAAAAGATTAATGAAATTATCAAGGATGGCTACGTTTGTGACGATAGTTTTGTGATCGAGTACGCTAAGGCGGTCTCTATGGGTAAGGTGTCCAACGAGGCGGAATTTAGGAATAAGGCCCTGTCGACAGCAGAACTTATAGGGGCTGAAGGCTTCTACCAAATGTACGCCAGCTTAACTCTGTACTATAGATTCGCGGACGCAGCGCACATCCTCAATTTCTTGAAAAAACACGAGGCCGCATGGCGCCATGACGATCATCTAGGTCGTCTGGTCGGTGGCTTTATGCCGATAGCAAAACGGGATGACATGTACACCGAGTTCAGCAACATGATCTTAAACTCGATGAATCGAAGCGCGAAATCTTTGCAAGATTTCCATTATAAGATCAGAACGGACATGGCTTTTCTCTCACCGATTCTGAGCAAATTTTCGTCGCAGGACAAGAGTTTTCCGTGCGGTGTAAGGATGGGAAAATGGCTCGTTCTGCACAGTATCCTTCAAAATTCTGGGTTGCCGACCGAGAAGAAGAACAAGATAAGACTTGTATTTAAGGCATTGAAAAACCAACCTCACCTCACGATCGCTGGACTGTGAGGGCACGAACTTCAGAACTGCGATCGGACTGGATATCTCGGGGGCCAAACACGATGGCGGCGATCCACCGGCTGGCGCCGCATGTGAAGGGTCGGGCGCTTCTTGCCTTCTCCCCTGTGGGGGAAGGTCGATCGGCGCGCAACGCCGAGACGGATGAGGGTTGCTGGACGGAGTGAGGCGGTGGTGGTTCTGGTTTGCTGGGTGTCGTGACCGGTGACGTTTCGCCAAGATGGAATACCCCTCATCCGTCTTGCCGCTTTGCGGCAATCCACCTTCTCCCACAAGGGGAGAAGGGAAGATCGCAGGGCAGCAAATTCGGGTTCCTTCGAAGCCTTCGCCGACGCGTTCTTTGGCGAAGCATCAAACGTAAAAACCGCCTCGGCAGCGGGTCATTGGCGCAAATCAGCACCATAGGGAAATATGTAGCATAGCTGCCCTCTCCCTGTCAAGAATAAATTCCTATCGGCGCAAAAACCCACCGGCACAAAAGCTGCCGACACCGCTGGACTGGCCGTCCTCCGGCCTTTTGTTAAGCTGAGTTCGGAGCCCTGGAAAAGATCGCGCTCCCCTTTGACAACCCGTCACCCTGCCGTATCCTCCCGCAGCTTGGGGGAGATCTCAAATGCGTTCCACTTCCGACACCGCCGCCTCAATCGGCCTCGCCATCGGCGGCGCCTTCGGCCTCGCCGGCACCTTCGTCGCCAGCGCCCCTCTGCGCGAAACACTCTGGACGATCGACGGCGCGGCGCTCGTGGTCGCAACCGCGCTGCTGACGATGAAATACCAGCGGCTGGGCAATGACTGCGTCGCTGCCGGCTTCCTGACCTTCCTGGCCGGCGAGAGCCTGCTGCTGGCCGGCAATGCGGCGGGGCTGGAGGCCAGCGTGCCCTCCTATGTCGGCGGCATCTCGCTGTGGGCCGCCGCACTGATCATGGTCAGCGTGCCGAAGACTTTTGCCCTGTGGATGCGCCTCACCGCACTGGTGGCCGCCGTGCTGTTCGTCGTCTCGGCTTGCATGATCCTGTGGGGCGCGCCCTTGCTGCCGACCTCGGCGCCGCTGCCCGCCGCCGGTTATCCGTTCCTGGTGCTGACCTTTGTTGGCTGGATCTGGACGCTGCTGAGGGCGGAGCGGTGAGCTGGTCGGGACGCGCGCACCGACAGGCGCTGTCGCCGGACGTCGCCTTTTCAACGACGCAACGGGGCCGCACCAACCCTGAGTTGGTTGATCGCGCAGACTCGGAGCGGTAGAAAACTCGGGCGGCGGACCTTAATCAGTTCGCCAGTGGCCGGCGCGGGCTCAGGCAACTGCCTCACCGGCATTCGCGCCGGCCATCCGCGAGCGAAGCTTGCGCTTTACGAAGCCCCCTCATCCGGCCGCTTCGCGGCCACCTTCTCCCCGAGGGGGAGAAGAGGAGGCGTCGGCGCTGGCAGTCTCCTCTCCCCTCGGGGAGAGGGTGGCCGTAGCGAAGCGGAGGTCGGGTGAGGGGGCGGCGCCGACCTCTGGAGATCTTGCTCCGGCTTCGATCTTCGACGCAACGGGCATACCAGTCCGCACCAACCCTGAGTTGGTTGATCGCGCAGACTCGGAGCGGTAGAGAATTCGGGCGGCGGACCTTAATCAGTTCGCCAGTGGCCGGCGCGGGCTCAGGCAACTGCCTCACCGGCATTCGCGCCGGCCATCCGCGAGCGAAGCTAGCGCTTTACGAAGCCCCCTCATCCGGCCGCTTCGCGGCCACCTTCTCCCCGAGGGGGAGAAGAGGAGGCGTCGGCGCTGACAGTCTCCTCTCCCCTCGGGGAGAGGGTGGCCGTAGCGAAGCGGAGGTCGGGTGAGGGGGCGGCGCCGACCTCTGGAGATCTTGCTCCGGCTTCGGTCTTCCTGCCTTCACAACAGCTATCCCTCATCAGGTTTTGGCTTCGCGGAGGCTGCACGTTTGGGGAATGGCGTCCCCCGCTCCGTCCCGGCTTCGCCGGGCCACCTCTCCCCCACTCCCGTGGGGGCGAGGAACCCAAGTGTGCCGGCCTCAGCTTTCAATCCATACCTTCTCGAAATGCTGCTCCAGCGCCTGGTGCTGTTCGCAGCCTTCGACGCCTTTGCGGTAGGTCCGGTAGACCGAGCGCCAGTAGGGTTGGATGATGATGCCGCTATCACGCAGATTCTGCTCGATCTTGGCCATGATCTCCTTGCGCGCCTTGGCGTCGGGGGTCGCCAGCGCCTTGTCCAGCAGCGTGTCGAATTCGGGGTTGGCGTAGGCGCTTTCGTTCCAGGCGGCGCCGGATTTGTAGGCCAGCGCCAGCACCTGGACGCCGAGCGGGCGGCCGAGCCATTCGGTGCAGGAGAAGGGGTATTTGCTCCAGTCGTTCCAGAAGGTGGCGGCCGGCAACACGGTGCGCTTGATCTTGAGACCCGCCTCGCGCATCTGCGCGCCGATGGCGTCGCCAGTGCTCTTTTGCCATTCGACATCGACGGAGATGAGCTCGAACTCGTGGTCGGCCTTGCCGGCCTCGGCAAGCAGCTTCTTCGACTGGTCGACGTCGCGCTTGGCCGGACCGATATCGGCATATTCGGGGTGCATGGGGCCGACATGGTGGTTGTCGGCGGGCTTGCCGCGGCCGCCGAGGCCGAGCGCCAGCACGGCGGAATTGTCGACGGCGAGCTGGGCGGCGCGGCGCACCTTGACGTCGTCATAGGGCGCGTTGCCGACATTGAAGCGGGCGACGATGGTGGAGCCGGTGGCGATCTCGGAATTCATCAGCCCCATCGTCTCGGTCTGCGATACGGCATCGGAGGCGGTTTCGTGGTCGGTGTCGATCTCGCCGGATTCGAAGGCCGACAGCATGGCGTTGGGATCGGAGCCGTAATCGACCCATTTGATGCCGTCGAGATGGAATTCGCCCTTCCACCAGGGTTTTTCCTTGCGCTTCACCTCGGCACCGGTCTCGGCATCCCAGCTGACCAGCTCGCAGGGGCCGGTGGTGATGGCAAGCGCCTTCAGCGGGTCGGCGTCGCCCTCATAGGAGCGGTGCATGATCAGCGCCGGATAGTCGGCCATGCCGGCAATCAGCGAAATGTCGGGCTTTGGCAGATTGAGTTTGACCGTGAAGTCGTCAACCTTCTCGATGCCGCCGTCAACGACCTTCTTGGTGTCGGCATTGACCAGCGCGCCCATGCGCGCGGCGACCGAATTGCCGGCCGCGCCGGCATCGCACCAGCGGGTGAGGTTGTGGACGACATCGTCGGCGTTGAAGGCATCGCCGTTCGACCAGGTGATGCCCTTGCGCACATGCAGGGTGAGCGTCTTGGCGTCGTCGCTCGCCTCCCAGCTTTCGAGCAGCCAGGGCTCGAAGGAGAAGTCGGTGTTCCAGCGCACCAGATATTCGTTGCAGTGGCGGGCGACGTTGGACATTTCGACGCCGTCGAAGGTGCGCGGGTCCTTGAAACCCTTGACGTTCATGGCGACGCGCAGGACGCCGCCTTTCTTCGGCTCCGCCGCGCGGGCAGGGGTGGGGGCCAGCCCGCCCAGCGCCAACGCGCCGGCGGCGCTGACGCCGAGGCCGGCCATCAAGGCCAGATATTCGCGGCGGTTGATGCCGCCGGTCTTGAAATCGTCGGCGACGGGTTTGGCTTGCGGGTGCAATTCGCGGTCGGTCAGCATGAATTTCATCGTCGTTCCCCTATTGTTGGGCGCCCCGGCCGATCGACAGACGCGGGGGCGGACGCGACCGCCGGGACGCCATTTGCCGAAGACGATGATAGAGCGGGGTGACGTTGCGGAGTGTTCGGTTTTCCGCAGTGATTGTGCGGTGCTCCGCAGGGGTTAGGTACAGCCAATCTCCCCCCTTGAGGGGGAGATGTCCGGCAGGACAGAGGGGGGCGCCAAGGATCGCAAACCTTCGGTGTCCTGATTATTCAATATCCATTTGAGAGCACTGTCGAACTTGGTTGAGAAGTCGGCGGGACAGCGCCCCCCTCTGGCCTGCCGGCCATCTCCCCCTCAAGGGGGGAGATCGGCGCCTCACCGCTGGCGCCTTCCTTCCTCAGCGTCTCAATACGGCCACTCACCCCTACCCAGCGCGCCAACCGCGCCGATAATCCGCGCAAACGCTTCCGCCGCCGCCGGCACCGTGGTGCGGGCGCGGAGGAAGCTGTGCACCAGCCTCGGCTCCTCGTGCCACCACGCCTTGCCACCGGCGGAAACAATACGGTCGCGGTAGGTCTCGCCATCCGATGACAGCGGGTCGCATTCTGCCGTTACGATCACCGTTGGCGGCAGGCCGGAGAAATCGGTGTCGCGCAGCGGCGAGAAGGTCGGATCGTCGGGCGACTGCCGCCTGGTCGAGCGGACGTCGCGGTAGAAGGCGATGTCGGCCACCGATAGCAGCGGCGCCTCGGCGTGTTCGATGTAGGAGCCGGTGCTCTCGTCGCCGCCGAGCTCGGGATAGATCAGCACCTGCCCGATGGCGGCTCTGATATGGTGGCGCGTCGCCTGCGCGACGGCCGCGGCGAGATTGCCGCCGGCGCTTTCGCCGCACAGGACGAGCGGCAGATCGGTGGCCGCCACCGCCCATTCGAAGGCGGCGACGGCATCGTCAAAAGCGGCGGGGTGCAGGTGCTCCGGCGCCAGCCGGTAGTCAACCGACAGCACGTCGAAGCCGGTTCCGGCGCAGAGCTCGGCGCAGATGTCGTCATGGCTTTCGAGACCGCCGAGGATGAAGCCGCCGCCGTGATAGTAGACCACCATCGCCTTGGCGGCCTTGCCCGCAAACTGGTAACGCCGGACCGGGATGTCGCGGTCGGGGGCAGCGATCAGGCCGTCGCTGGCCTTGACGCCTGTCGGGCGGCCCTGGTGAAAGGCCCGGCTCATCCTGTCATAGACGGCGCGCTGCTTGTCGATCGGCAGGCCGATGATTTCGGGCGGATACCAGGCGTTGATGGCGTCGATATAGGCCCACAGGGCCGGATCGAGCCGTGTTTCGTATTTGCCGCGGGCAGTCATAGATCGGCGTAGAGCGCGGCCGCGTTGTCGAAGGTGAAGCGCAGCGGCACCGAGCCTTCGACCTGCCAGACGGTGACGGTCTCGCCGGCCAGCAGCCGGCAGGCGCCGTCCGTGTCGGTGACGGCACCGCCATAGAGCCGGTTGGCGAGGTTGAGAATGCCGGTCTGGTGCATGGCGGCACTGCCGCTGCCGCAGGCGTCCTTGACCAGCAGCACGCGAAAGCCTTTTGCTACCGCGTCCTTCACCGACGCGTCGATGCAGGCCTCGGTCCAGACGCCCGCAACGACCAGCCATTCGATGCCGGCCGACTTGATGTCGCGCGCCGCTGGCCCGGTGCGGAAGGCACTCGCCTCGGCCTTGATCAGCAGCGTCTCGCCGTTGGCCGGCGCCACCTCATGGCAGATCTCGGTCAGCGGATCGCTCTTGTCGGAAAAAGCCGACTTGCCGTCCTCATCGATCGGATGAAACGGCCGGTCCTGGCTGTCGAGATCGACGATATAGGCCCAGTGGTAGAGCGGCACATGGTTCTGCCGCGCCGCCGCCTGCAGGCGCTGGACGTTGGCGAGGATCGTTGCGTAGCCGTCGACGAGGTAGCGCGGGTCCTGCCGGTGCTCTTCCTGCAGGTCGATGAAGATCGCGGCCACGGTGTCGCGCTTGATGGCGATGGGGGTTTTCATGCGGCGCCTGCGTCATGCATGGGTGGAGCGATCCAAGACGCTTCCATATGCCAGTGGGACAGCACCCCCCTCTGCCCTGCCGGGCATCTCCCCCGCAAGGGGGGAGATCGGCCGTCGCGAATGCCTTCGCCAATCACCAGAGTTGCAGGAAAAAGCGCCGCAGGCGACGCTGCCAATCTCCCCCCTCGCGGGGGAGATGTCCGGTCCACCCTCCGCAGCTGCTGCGGAGGACGGGCAGGACAGAGGGGGGCGCGAAGGAATGAGGCGCTCGTTGATTGCCCGCATCAAACCTGCGTCTCCAAAAACTCATCCTCATAGGGAAAGCGCGACAGAAGCTCGGTGCCGGTGTCGGTGATCAGGATCTCGTCCTCCAGCTTGACGCCCTCGCGGCCGCCCTTTTCGCCGATATAGCTTTCCACGCTGACCACCATGCCTGGCACGATATGGCCGTCGCGGCCATAGGTCTCGTAATCCATGGCGTGCGCGATGAACGGTGTCTCGCCATGCATGCCGACGCCGTGCATGACCGAGGTGTAGCGCTGGTCGACGAAACGATCCGGGATTTTCCACGCCTTCTCGGCGATCTCGCGGAACGCCATGCCGGGTTTGACGATCGAAATGTTGTGCTGAACCTGGTCGTGCGCCATGCGGTAGAGCGACTTCTGGTAGGGCGTCGGCTTGCCCGGCCCGCAGCGGAAGGTGCGCGAGAAATCGGAATAATAGCCGTAGCAGCCGATCGTGTCGGTATCGAGCGCCAAAAGTTCGCCGGGCCGGATCTTGCGGCCGCTGGCCTCGTTGAACCACGGGTTGGTGCGCTGGCCGGAGGTCAGCAGCCGCGTCTCGATGAACTCGCCGCCCTGGCGGATCACCTCGCCATACATGATGGCGAACAGGTCGTTTTCGGAGACGCCGGGCTTGATCGCCTCGCGCACCGCATAGACGGCGGCCTCGGCGCCGGCCATCGACACCTGCAAGCATTTTACTTCCTCGGGCGTCTTGACCGCGCGCACCGCCAGGATCTCGCCCTGGCAATCGCGGACATCGCAGCCGCGCTTTTCCAGCGCCAGCGCCTGCAGGTGGCTGCAACGGTCGAGGCCGAGCTTCATCGAGCCGCCGCCATGTTTTTTCAAAAGCTCGGCGATCTCGTCGGCGAAGGGGCCGGCGGTCTCGTCGTCGCGGCCGGAGACCGACGACCAGACGAGTTTTGAGGGACGCGCCTCGTCGATCGTGTCGAGCACCATGGAGACATGGTAGCTCTGCGGGTATTCGAACAGCACGATCGGCCCGTCGGTCGGGATGAAGAAATAGCGGGTCGAGTTGCGCAGGAAATAGCCGAACATGTTGCGCGAGCCGGTGGCGTAGCGCTGGTTGTAGGGATCGAACAGCACGACCCCGCCATAGCCCGCCTCGCGCATCCAGCCGCGCAGCTTGGCCAGCCGGCCCTTGCGCAGCGCGTCGGCATCGATGAAGGAGGGCTCGGTGTCGGACAGCCACATGCCGCCGGCCGGATCGGCCGCGGCAGGGTGGCGCATGCGCTCCTTGAAGTCCACGTCTTCGGTGCTGTCGGGGTCGAATACGACGATGCTCATGGTGCGCCTGGCCTCGGGTGGGTTGCGAGGTCGGAGCATGGCGCAGGCGGGGCGCAGAGATTATGCGGAAAACCGCGTGTGTTGTGCGGAATGCCGCTGGAGGCTGGTTGCGTCGCTATCCTTCTGTCGTGCAGAAACTACTGAACCGCGCCGACCAGGACCTGCTGGCCACCGCGGATCGAAACCCAGCGGCCGGTGTTGTCGATCGCCTGCCGCTTGAGGAAGCGGTAGCCGGTCGCGTCCCATGGCTTGACCTTGTCGGTCAGATTGTCGAGCACATAGTCGCCCTTGTCGGTGCGCACCGTCAGCACGGCGTGGCCCTCGCCGTCGGGCTTGCGCACGACGGTGATCAGAAGATCGGCCAGCGAGATGCTCATGCGCGAAAGCTGGCGCCGCTTTTCCAGCACATAGTCCTCGCAGTCGCCGACGCCCTTGTCGGGATAGGCCCAGACTTCGTCCTTGCCGTAGATGTCCATGTCGCTCATCGGCTTGACGGCGGCGTTGACCCTGGCGGTGACATTGAGAAGTTTGCGCATCAGCCCGTCGGTCATCGCGGCCGGCGCCAGATTTGACGGGCGGATCGAGCATTCGCCGGGATGCAGCTTGCAGAAATCATAGTGGCCGATCGGCTGCGAGGTCATGCCCCCGGTCGCCATCGCTCCGGCCGCCAAAGCCGGTGCCACCCAGCCTCCCACTGCTGCCAACCCGGCCGCCGCAAACATGCGCAGCCGTCGCGCCATCGATGAGGAAATCATTGTCCCCGCTCACCCTTTGTTATTAACGAAAGGTTAAGGGGGTTTTACAGTCCGTGTCAATTACGACGTCGGTCGGAGTGTCAGCATGGTTACCCGAGGGGCTGGACAGCGGCACTTGTGCAACAGAATCGGCACAGCTGCGCGGTTTTGGGCGACATGCACTATTTCTTGGCGGTACGGACCAGCTTCGGCTTCACCGCAACCCGGTTCTGGCGGCCATAGCTGGTGATGAAGTCGACGATGCGCGGCACGATTTCCGAGCGGAAGCGCGAGCCGTTGAACACGCCGTAATGGCCGACCGCCGGCTGCATGTAGTGAGCGTGCCTGTCAGCCGGGATGTTGGGGCACAGATCATGCGCCGCCTTGGTTTGGCCGAGGCCGGAAATGTCGTCGTTCTCGCCCTCGACCGTGAACAGCGCGACGTTGCGGATCGCTGACGTATCGATCCGGGTGCCGCGATGCGTCATCTCGCCCTTGGGCAAGGCCTGGCGCACGAAGACGGTGTCGACGGTCTGCAGGTAGAATTCCGCCGTCAGGTCCATGACCGCCAGATACTCGTCGTAGAAATCGCGGTGCTTCTCGGCATTGTCGCCATCATGCTTCACCAGGTGCATGAAGAAGTCCTTGTGGGCGATGATGTGGCGGTCGAGGTTCATGCTCATGAAGCCGGAAAGCTGCAGGAAGCCGGGATACACCTCGCGGCCGAAGCCCGGCACCGGCCAGGGCGCCTGCATGACGACATTGTCGCGGAACCAGTCGATGCCCTTTTCCTGTGCCAGCAGATTGACCGCGGTCGGGTTGCTGCGGGTATCGATCGGGCCGCCCATCAAGGTCATTGTCGAGGGCACGAACGGATCGCCCTTGGTTTCCATCAGCGCCACGGCGGCCAGCACCGGCACCGAAGGCTGGCACACCGCCATCACATGCGTGTCGGGTCCCAGCGTGTGCAGCATGTCGATGACATAGTCGATGTAGTCGTCGAGATCGAATTGGCCCGCGGCAAGCGGCACCATGCGGGCATCGACCCAGTCGGTGATGTGCACGTCGGCATGGGGCAGCATGGCTTCCACCGTGCCGCGCAGCAGCGTCGCATAGTGGCCCGACATCGGCGCCACGATGAGAAGCTTGGGGTCGGGCTTGCGCCCGGCTGGGACGGCGCGCTCGAAGCGGACGAGATTGCAGAACGGCTTCGACCAGACGGTTTTTTCGGTGACCTCGACGTTCTTCCAGTCGACCACGGTCTTGTCGAGGCCGAAGGTCGGCTTGCCGTAGCGGCGCGTGGTGCGCTCGAACAATTCGGCGGTCGCCGCGATCGAACGGCCCCAGGGCGTATGGGAAAACGGATTGAGCGGATTGGTGTAGAGCAGGCGCACCGCGTCGGCATAGAGGCGCGCGGGCTGCACGGCGGCGTGGTTCATTTCATAAAGCTGGTAGAACATCGAGAACCCCGCTGCTGCCTGCGACCGAAGGGACGACGAGCAGCGCCGAGCCCTAGATGTCTCGCGGGGAAGTTAACAACTAATTGCTGCGATGCAATACGTCACGCGGCGTGACCAATGCTTCTTTCGTTCAAGGCCCTGTGAATCCGCCCTGAACGGCGCGAGCCGGCTCAGTGTGCAGCTGCGAAATGTGTAGGTAATGTGTCCGGCCGATTTCGCCGGACACGGGAAGCTCTAGACGCGCGCCATGCACACGGACGTGTGGCCGGAGCCGATGAAACCGAGCTGGCCGGCCGCGCCCTTCGACAGGTCGAGCACGCGCCCCTTGATGAACGGACCGCGATCGTTGATGCGCACGACGACGCTGCGGCCGTTGTTCTTGTTGGTCACTCGGAGCTTGGTGCCGAACGGCAAGGTGCGGTGGGCGGCGGTCATCGCCGAAGGATTCATGCGCTCGCCCGATGCGGTCTTGGAGTGCAGCGCATACCACGAGGCACGGCCGCAGTTGGCCGCGCTTGCCGAAGATGCGCCGGCCATCAGGCCAGCAGCGATCGTTACCGCGACAAGCGCGGTCTGATTTAGGTTCTTCATATTTGAGGGATGGCTCCGTTTTTGACAGACCCCAGCCGTTAGGTGGAGAATAAGGCAGGAAATACGGCAATGATCTGGCGGTTCCGTGGCGAGATCACACGTTTGGAGTCACTGGGTAACAGTCTGTCAGGGATTTTCCGGCGCGCGATGATCAGTCGATCATGATCTTCGTGCCGATGTCAGGGATTTGTTTGACAAGATCACGCACGAATATCCAAGTAAAATGTGGCGCACCAGGGCCACTTCCTTTGGCTCATTCATCGCGGCCTCAGCGCCGCAACAAAACGACTTCGAAAGGGAGATCCGGCAATGAGGCGGACCAAAAATCTGCTGGCCTTGATTGTGCTTGCCATCGGCGCGCTGTGGTCGCTGCAAGGCATCGGCGCGATCGGCGGCAGCTTCATGACCGGCCAGTCGCAATGGCTCTATATCGGCCTCGTCACGATGCTGGTCGGGCTGATCGGGCTGGTGTGGGCGAACCGGTAGGGGGTGAGCTGTAGAACGAGAGGCGGCGATCTGTGGCGCCCCCCTCTGTCCTGCCGGACATCTCCCCCTCAAGGGGGGAGATTGGCTGCCATCTCTGCTTTCGCCAAAGTCCCATCATTGAAGGAGGAGCAGCGAGGCCGACGCCGTTGATCTCCCCCCTTGAGGGGGAGATGCCCGGCAGGGCAGAGGGGGGCGCTGTCCCGCCGACGTCTCGGAGGTTTGCTCCTACCCGAACAGCCGATCCAAAATCCTGCCCTCCAACCGCGCAAGCTCCACCGAACCGCGACGGCGCGGCCGTTCCACCGGGACATCCAGGTCAAGCGCGATCCGGCCTTCGCTGATCACCACGACCCGATCGGCCAGCGCAACCGCTTCGGCGACATCATGCGTGACCAGCACCGCGGTGAATTTCTGGGCGATCCAGATGCGTTCCAAAAGCTGCTGCATCTCGATGCGAGTCAGGGCGTCGAGTGCGCCGAGCGGCTCGTCGAGCGCCAGGATCTGCGGATGGCCGACCAGCGCGCGGGCCAGCGCCACGCGCTGCTTCTGGCCGCCGGACAGCACCGAGGGCCATTCGTCGGCACGATCGGCAAGCCCGACTTCGCCGAGAATGTCGAGCGCGCGGTGCCTTGCTTCGATGCCGATGGCGATGCCGGTCAGCCCGACCTCGACATTTTCCACCACGCTGGCCCAAGGCAGGAGCCGTGGCTCCTGGAACATGAAGCGGGTGCGGCTGTGTCCTTCCTCTTCCACGCCGAATGTCAGCGATCCCGAGGTCGGCCGGTCGAGCCCGGCCAGCAGTCTCAGCAGCGTGCTCTTGCCGCAGCCGCTCTTGCCGATGACGGCAACGAACTGCCCGGCCGGCACGTCGAGATCGATGCCGTCGAGCACGGTCTTGTCGCCGAAGCGCTTGCCGGCATGCCTGAAGGCAAAGGCGCGCTGTCCTTCGACGGAACCGATCGGCCGCCCCGGCGTGGCGACGAACGAACGGGCTGCGGTTAGGCTGGCGGCTGTCATGGGCAACATCTCATCCGTTCTGGAAGGCCGGATGCCAGCCGAGCGACAGCCGCTCGAGCAGGCGGGCGAGGCTGTCGGCGAGCTTGCCGAGCAGCGCATAGATCAGGATCGACAGCACGACGACATCGATCAGCAGGAATTCGCGTGCCTGCATGGCCATGTAGCCGAGGCCGGAACTGGCCGAAATGGTTTCGGCGACGATCAGCGTCAGCCACATGATGCCCAGGGCATAGCGCAGGCCGACGAAGATCGCCGGCAGCGCGCCGGGCAGGATGACGCGGAAGAAGAGTGCTGACCGGTCCATGCCGTAGACGCGGCCCATCTCGACCAGCTGCGGGTCGACGCTCTGGATGCCGAGCAGCGTGTTGACATAGATCGGAAAGAACACGCCGAGCGCCACCAGGAACAGCTTGGCTTCCTCGTCGATGCCGAACCACAGGATGACCAGCGGGATCAGCGCCAGATGCGGAATGTTGCGGATCATCTGCAGCGTCGTGTCGGTCAGGCCGCGGCTGAGCGTCGACAGCCCGTTGGCAAGGCCAAGCGCAAAGCCGATCGAACCGCCGACGGCAAAACCGGCAAGGGCGCGCGCGGTCGAGACGCCGATGTTGCGGATCAGCTCGCCCGACAGCGTCAGCCGCCAGAAGGCCTCGGCGACCGCGCTTGGCGCGGGCAGCACGTTGGCCGGCATGACGCCGGCACGGGATGCAATTTCCCAGCCGGCAACCACCAGCGCTGGGAGCAGCCAGCCGATGCCATTGCTGCGCAGGCGCGTGGAAAAGCTCATGACGAAGCCTGCAGGCGGCTGGCGCCATGGAAGCCGACCGAGAATTCGTTGGCGATGTTCTCATGCGCCCGCTGCCGCCTGGTGCCGAGCCCGAGGCGAGGGAATAAAAGCTCGGCGACGCGGTAGGCTTCCTCGAGATGCGGATAGCCCGAGCCGATGATGGTATCGATGCCGATCGCCTGGTATTCGCGGATGCGCTCGGTGATCTGTTCCGGCGTGCCGACCAAAGCTGTGCCGGCGCCGCCACGCACCAGCCCGACGCCGGCCC
This sequence comes from Mesorhizobium sp. LjRoot246, assembly GCF_964254115.1. Lineage (NCBI taxonomy): Bacteria > Pseudomonadati > Pseudomonadota > Alphaproteobacteria > Hyphomicrobiales > Phyllobacteriaceae > Mesorhizobium > Mesorhizobium sp. LjRoot246. The sequence goes on from NZ_CAXUSN020000001.1 coordinate 934,034, forward strand.
ACAGATTGGGCGAGACGACCAGCCTGTCGCGGCGTCCGCCATGCAATTGCGCCATGCGGCGCTGGCCGACCGAGTCCATCTGGGTGAGGAAGCGCGCCTGCGCATTTTCGATCTGGGCGTCGGTGACATGGCTGATCAGCCGGTCGGCGGCGCGCCAGGCTTCGTCCTCGGTTTCGCGCACGATGAAATGCAGCCTGATGCCGAAGCGTAGTTTTCTGCCGCGCAGCGCCGCTTTTGCGCGCGCCGCGGCGAGCTTCTCGGCGACTTGGGCCGGCGGCTCGCCCCAGGTCAGATACATGTCGACGAGGTCGGCGGCGAGGTCCTGGCCCGCGTCCGACGATCCGCCGAAATAGAGCGGCGGCCGCGCCTGCGCGGGCAACAGGTCGAGGCGGCCATTCTCGACGCGGTAATATTTGCCGTCGAAATTGACGCGCTCGCCGGATACCAGGCCGCGCCAGATGGTCAGGAATTCATGCGCCTGGGCATAGCGCTCGTCATGCGGCAGGAATACGCCGTCGCCGGCGAGTTCGGTCGGGTTGCCGCCGACCACGACATTGAGCAGCAAGCGGCCATTGCTCAGCCGGTCGAGAGCGGCGGTCTGGCGCGCGGCAAAAGTCGGCAGCGTCACGCCGGGTCGCAGCGCGACCAGGAATTTGAGTTTCTCGGTCAGCGTCGCGAGGCCCGTCGCGGTGATCCAGGAATCCTCGCAGTTCTGACCGGTCGGCAACAGCACGCCGGGAAAGCCAAGCCGGTCGACCGCCTGGGCGATCTCCTTGAAGTAGCCGAATTCGGGCGGCCGCTGCTGCTGCTCGGAGCCGAGATAGGAACCGTCGCCATGCGTCGGGATGAACCAGAAGAAATCGAGTGGTGCGGTGCTGGCGGGCGCGGTCATGACGGACCTCTTGGAAGGTGCAAACGCAAATGGCGCCGGGCGTCTTACCCGGCGCCATCGAGGAAAAAATCAATTGCCAGGTGCGGTCCACACCGCGTCGGAGATCCGCACCGCGTTCGGGATCAGCCCGAGTTTGAAGAAGCGGTCGGCGGTCGCCTGCTGGCCGGCGATGATCTCGTCGGTGATCGGGAAGATGCCGAATTTGGTGCGGTTGGCGGCGATGATCTGCGCGTCGAGCGGCACGCCGGTGACCTCATGCAGCGCCGCGGCCACCTTGTCGCGATTCTGGTCCGCCCATTTCGCCGCCTCGCCAAGAGCCGATATGGTCGTGGTGACGGTTTCGGGGTGGGCCTTGGCGAAATCCTTGTTGGCGAGGAAATAGGTATTGACCTTGAGCACCTCGCTGGAACGAGCCAGCACGCGCGGCTGGTAGCGCGTCTCGGCGATGGCGAAGAAAGGATCCCAGACGCTCCAGGCATCGATCTGGTCGCTGGCGAAGGCGGCGGCGGCATCCGCCGGGCTGAGATAGACCGGCGTGATCTGGTCGAAGGGAATGCCGGCCTTTTCCAGCGCGGCGACGAGCAGATTGTGCGCGCTGGTGCCCTTGCCGACACCGACGCGCTTTCCCTTGAGATCGGCGACCGACTGGATCGGCGATGCCGGCTTGACGAAAATCGCCTCGCCCTCGCCATTCGACGGCAGCGCTGCCGCATAGACGATGTTGGCGCCGGCCGACTGGCCGAAGATCGGCGGTGCGTCGCCGGTCCAGCCGACATCGATGGCGCCGACATTGAGCGCCTCGACCAGCGGCGGTCCGGCGGTGAACTCGACCCACTTCACCGTCACGCCCTTGTCTTCAAGCGCCTTTTCGATCACCTGCTGCTGCCTGGCGATCACCGGCAGGCCGGTCTTCTGGTAGCCGATGCTGAACTGCTTTAGCTCCTGCGCCGTGGCACTGAGCGACACGGCAACGCCTGCCGCCAGCAGGCCGGCGCCGATAGCGCGCCGGGTCAGATTGAAGCGCTTGGTCGGATTGAACATGATCCCTCTCCTTGGCTGCGGACCGGCGCCGGGAAATGGCCTCGCCGGTTGGAAGATGGATCAAGCTAGGTAGTTCTATAAAATTAGTAGAGGAATGACTTTGCGAGTTGCCGTGAGAGAATGGAATTATTTTCTGACGCAACCCGGCGTTCGTCATCCTAGGGTCTCCGTGACGTCGCTTCGCTCCTGCTCCGCCCTAGGATGACGAAGACGCGGGGGTAGCGGAAAGTCGAATCCCCTCACTGCGACCAATACTGCCAGGCCCAGTAAAAACTCTCGTCGCGCGGCGGCAGGCGGTCGCGCTCGGCGTCCAAGCGGACCGGCGCCGGCGATTTGTGTTGCTGTTCGGGCGGCTGGCTTTCCCTGGTCCTGGCGAGAAGCCAGTTGCCGACATGGGCGAACAGCACGGCGGTGGAATGGGTCATCGTCATTCTCTCCTGCTCTTCCGGTTTCAATCACTCCCGTCCGGCCCAGGGAACGAGCACGCGCTCGATCCTGCGGATGGCGAATTCGAGCACGAAGGCGATGGCCGCGATCACCAATATGCCCATCACCACCACGTCGGTGACGAGGAACTGCGCGGCCGACTGGATCATGAAGCCAAGCCCGCGCGTTGCCGCCACCAGTTCGGCCGCCACCAGCGTCGACCAGCCGGCGCCGAGCGCGATGCGCAGGCCGGTCAGGATCGACGGCAGCGCGCTGGGCAGGATGACGTGGCGGACCACTTGTGCTCGTGTCGCGCCAAGCGAGCGCGCCGCGTTGATGCGTTCCTGCGAGACGCCACGAACGCCGGACGCGGTCGACAGCGCCACCGGCGCCAGCATCGCGATGGCAATCACCAGGATTTTCGACGGCTCGCCGATGCCGAACCAGATGATGACCAGCGGCAGATAGGCAAGCGGCGGGATCGGCCGCAGGAATTCCAGCAACGGATCGAAGATGCCGCGGCCCACCGTGCTGATGCCGATGGCGAGGCCGACCGGCACGCCAATGGCAAGGGCGGCGACCAGCGCGGCAAACACCCGGCCCAGACTGGCGACGGCGTGCTGCAGCAGCGTCGCATCGACGAAGCCGTCGCGGGCGACGGTGATGAATTTGGTCCACACGGCGGCAGGCGACGGCAGGAAAACTGGCGACACCAGTTGCAGGCGGGCCGATAGCGCCCACAGAGCCAGTACCACCAGAATGGTCACCGCGCTGACCGCGCGGGCAGAAACGCCCTTGCGTTTCGGGCTGGGCCGCGACCATGGCACCGACAGGCTGTCGGCCTCGTCGATCTTGTGTCCCGGCCGTTCGGTGTAGGAGGTAACAGTCATGCCGCCTCTCCTTCGAAGATGGCGTCGGTCAGTTCGCCGCGCGCCGCGGCGAAGGCCGGATCGGCCTTGATGGTGCGAATGGCCTCGCCGGAGGCATAGCGCCTGGAGAAACCGGGTTCGAAGGTCCGCACCACGCGGCCCGGACCGGGCGCCAGCACGACGATGCGGGTGGCGAGCACCAGCGCCTCCTCGATGCCGTGCGTCACCATCAGCACGCCGACATCGCTTGCCGTCCACAGATCGAGCAGCGTCGTCTGCATGCGTTCGCGCGTCAGCGCATCGAGCGCGCCGAGCGGTTCGTCGAGCAGCAGGAATTCGGGTTCGGCGGCGAGCGCCCTAGCGAGGCCGACACGCTGGCGCATGCCGCCGGAGAGCTCCCAGATGCGCTTGTCGCCGGCAGCGGTGAGCTTCACCAGCTCAAGCAATTCATCAGCGCGGCGTGCCCGCTCGGCTGGCCTGACACCGCGCAGCCTGAGCGCGAAGGCAACGTTTTCGCGCGCGGTCAGCCATGGAAACAAAGCATCGTTCTGGAACACAACCGCGCGGTCAGAACCCGGCGCGGTGATCGGCTCGCCGTTGATGGAAGCCGTACCGCGCGCCGGCGCGACCAGGCCGGCGGCGACGTTGAGCAGCGAGGTCTTGCCGCAGCCGGAACGGCCGACCAGCACGACGAAATCGCCCTTGGCGACATCGATCGACACCCGTTCGACGGCAGGCTCTGCCTGCCCGTCATAATGGATCGAGACTTTGTCCAGTACGAGATGGGGCATGGATACCTCGTAGTTCTGGAGCATGATTCCGAAAAGTGGCATCCGGTTTTCGGAAAAGATCATGCTCAAACGAATGGATAATCCGTCTGCCCCGGCCCTCGTCAGCGGATCCGGGGCAGGCGGCACGCGGCGTCAGGGAAGAAGATCCGCGCGCGTCCAGTTGTGAGTCTGACGCTCAGTTCGAGGCCAGCGCCTGGGTAACGTATTTCGACGTCACGTATTTCGAGTAGTCCGGCAGCACGGCGTCGATTTTGCCTTGCTCCTTGAGGAAGGCGGATGTCGCTTCGACCGCCTTGACCGTGCCGCCGCCGAGGAATTTGTCGGATGCCTGTTCCTCCAGCGTCGGGAAGACATAGCCCTTGAGCAGCTGCGGCACCTCTTCCAGCTTGGCGCCGGTGAGCTTGGCGATCGCGGCCGCCTGCGGCGACGACACCGACCAGGCGTCCGGCTTCGCCAGGAACTCGGCATAGGCCGCACCTGTCACCTTGACGAAATCGCGCACCGCCTCGGGGTTCTTTTCGGCAAAGTCGGTGCGCACGATCCAGGCGTCGAAGGTCGGCGCGCCCCAGGCGGCGACCTGCGAGGAATCCAGCACCACCTTGCCAGTCGTCTTGATCTGGCCGAGCGCCGGATCCCAGACATAAGCCGCGTCGATGTCGCCGCGCGAGAAGGCCGCGGCGATTTCCGGTGGCCTGAGATTGAGGATCTCGACCGACTTCGGATCGACGCCCTCGTGCTTCAGTGCGGCGAGCAGGCTGTAATGAGTCGTCGAGACGAAGGGCACGGCGACTTTCTTGCCGGCGAGGTCGGCTACCTCGGCGATGCCGGCGCCGTTGCGCGCCACCAGCGCCTCGGATTGCCCGATCAGGCCGACGATGAAGATGGTCTGGATCGGCAACTCGCGGCTCGCCGCCGCCGCCAGCGGGCTCGAGCCGACATAGCCGATATCGACCGAACCGGAAGCGACCGCGGCGATGACATCGGCGCCGGAATCGAATTTGCGCCAGTCGATGGTGGCCTTCGTCGCCTTCTCATAGGCGCCGTCGGCTTGCGGCACTTTCGAAGGTTCGACCACCGTCTGGTAGCCGATGGTGATCTTGAGGTCGTCGGCAAGGGCCGGTCCGAGGAAGGCAGCACCGGCAAGGGCCGCCGACGAGAGGAGAACAATGCGTCGCGAAATGGTGGACATGAAGGGCTCCTGAAAAGAGAAAACTGGAACGCCCCATTATAGTCAGCTAATTCTATCGTGTTTGTAGAGTTAAATCCTTCCAACCGAGGCGGGCTTGTTAGAAAAAAGCGATCGGTGGGGCGGTGGCGAAGCGGATAGGGTGGCTGTGGCGGGCAACGTCGGGGCAGGGCAGAACTTTAATGCCGGCGGGCCAGCGCCCCCCTCTGTCCTGCCGGACATCTCCCCCTCAGGTGGGGAGATTGGCAGTTTCGGCTTCAGCGCTTTCTCACTGACGTAGAGATTGGCGAAAGCAGTAGCGACATCTGATCTCCCCACTTGAGGGGGAGATGGCCGGCAGGCCAGAGGGGGGCGCTGTCCCGCCGGCCTTTAACCTCCTGAACTGCCGTGATGGCTCCGCCTACGAACTAGAATTCCTTCTCTGGCCTCTTCCAGGCAAATTCATGCCTCAAACAACCGCTGATTTGACAACCCATTCCGCGTGTTCGAGGGTAAGTATAGTAATCTTATCGACATGAGGGAACTGGAGGCGACGATGAGCAGTCACCATATCGCGATGATCGCGCTTCGGCCGTCAGGGTCGTGCGCTTTTGTGTCCCTGCGGGCACAAAGATCGGCTAAAATGGCCAAAGCGGCTTGAAAACGAAGCAAAATCAACAATCCTCGGCTTGTACATCATGTCACTAGAATTTATGTGTCATGGCAGCTTGGACGCGGCGGGGAGGCACGCCAGGCGTTTCGCAACCGATGGCCATGAGCCGTCGCCAGACAGAGAAACGTTCGGTTTATGCTTACGAAAAAAGGGAAGTACGGCCTCAAGGCGCTTGTCCATCTCGCGCGATTGCCGGCCGGACAGCTCGCCTTCGTCAACGACATCGCCACCGGCAACAACATCCCGAAGAAATTTCTCGACGCCATCCTGGGCGAGCTGCGCAATGCCGGCTTCGTCCAGAGCCGCAAGGGCAAGGATGGCGGCTATCGCCTGGCGCGCCCCGCTGACGAGATCAAGGTCGGCCATGTCGTGCGCGTCCTCGACGGCCCGCTGGCGCCGATCCCCTGCGCCAGCCGCACCCAGTACCAGCGCTGTGAAGATTGCAACGAGGCGACATGCCAAGTCCGACATCTGATGCTCGAGGTCCGGCAGGCGATCGCCGAGGTGCTCGATCAGCGCAGCCTCGCCGAGATGCGCGATATCTCTGTCGACGACCTACCGGTCGCGAGGGACGATCTGCCGGTCGCGGTGAAGGTCCAGGCCTGACACTGGCGTTGCGCACATCGCAGGCATGTTTATGACCGGGCGCGCCAACTCGATCATCATTGTCGGCGGCGGCGCCAGCGGCGTGGTGCTGGCCGCGCATCTCTTGAAATCCCCCAATCCCGATCTGCGCGTCACGCTGATCGAAAAGCGCCCGCATTTCGGGCAAGGAATCGCCTATTCGACGCTGCTGTCGGCGCATGTCTTGAATGTCAGTGCCGCCGGCATGAGCGCCTATGCCGACGATCCCGGCAATTTCTGGCGCTGGCTGCAGGAACGCGGCTTTGCGACTCCAGAGCAGGCGCCGGTCTATGCGCCGCGCAGCATCTATGCCCGTTACCTCGGCGAGTTGCTGGACGAGTTGGAAGCGCGGGAAAAGCAGACCGGGCGGCTTCGGCTGATCCGTGAGGAAAGCCTCTCGATCACGCCCACCGCCTCCGGTGTCGAAGTGGCGCTGGCTAACGGCACCAGCGTCGTTGCGCATCTGGCCGTGCTGGCCACCGGCCATGACGAGGAGCCGGCGCAAGGCCATGCTGTCAGGATGGGTTCGGAAGCCGATACGGCACTTCCCCCAGACGCCAGCGTCATGGTGCTGGGCACCGGCCTCAGCATGGTCGATGCCTTCCTGGCGCTGGAACAGCGCGGCCATCGCGGCGACATCATCGCGGTGTCGCGGCGCGGCCTGCTGCCCTCGCCGCACCGCAAGGGCAATCCGATCAAGCTTGACGTCGCCGACATTCCGCTCGGCACGCAACTGTCTTATTTCGTCGGCTGGTTCCGCGACCTGATCAGGGAAAACCAGAAGGCCGGCGTAGACTGGCGCGACGTCGTCGACGGCCTGCGGCCGTTCAACCAGAAGATCTGGCAGAACTGGCCGGCTTCCGCCAAACGTCGCTTCGTCGAACACACCAAGGCCTGGTGGGACATCCACCGCCATCGCATGGCGCCCGAGGTCTACGCCCGGGTGACCGAAGCCGTGCAGTCCGGCCGCATCCGCCTGGTCGCCGGCCGCGTCGTCGACATCGCGCGCAACGGCGCGTTTGCGGTGCAGGTCCAGTCGCGTCACACACAGCGCCTCGAGACCTTCGAGGTCGCCCGCATCTATGATTGCTCGGGCATCGTCCGGGATATCTCGACCTCGTCGAACAGCGTCGTACGCTCGCTGGTCGATCGCGGCCTGGCAAGGCCAGATCCGCTGCGCATCGGCCTCGACGTATCGGCCAAATGCGAGATCATCGCCGGCGACGGCACCGTTTCGGCCAAGATCCTCGCCGTCGGCCCGCTGACCCGCGGCACCTTCTTCGAGATCGACGCCATTCCGGATATTCGGGTGCAGTGTGCGAGGCTGAGCAAGCAGTTGCTGGGCTGAGTTATTGTTGACGTCGGCGCTCTACGGCGCCCCCCTCTGTCCTGCCGGACATCTCCCCCTCAAGTGGGGAGATTGGCAGTTTCGGCTTCAGCGCTTTCTTGCCGACGGTAGAGATTGGCGAAAGCGGTCGTGACGTCCAATCTCCCCACTTGAGGGGGAGATGGCCGGCAGGCCAGAGGGGGGCGTGCCACACTAGCCAACCAAACCCGGAATTTCATTCCGCATCTGGCCGGTTGATTGGCACGATCTATCTTCTTTCCGACTGCAAAGGGCTGGAAAAGAGGATACGCTGCCGCCCTGCCTCGAGGCGGTCGCTTGGTCATGGAGCATCGATATGAGCGAGCACGAGATCGCCGCGGCCGACGCATTGTCCCGCCTGCGCCCGCCCTACAAGTCGGTGCTCGACCTGATCGGCCAGACGCCGGTTGTCGAGCTGACCAAATTCGACACCGGCAAATGCCGGCTGTTCATCAAGCTCGAAAGCCAGAATCCCGGTGGCTCGATCAAGGATCGCATCGCGTTGTCGATGATCGCCGCGGCTGAAAAGCAGGGCAAGCTCAAGCGCGGCGGCACCATCGTCGAGGCGACCGCCGGCAACACCGGCCTCGGCCTTGCCCAGGTCGGCATCCCCAAGGGCTACCGCATCGTGCTGGTCGTGCCCGACAAGATGTCGCGCGAAAAGATCCAGCATCTGCGCGCACTCGGCGCCGAGGTGCGCATGACGCGCTCCGATGTCGGCAAGGGTCATGCCGAATATTACCAGGACATGGCCGAGAAGATCGCGGCGGAAACGCCCGGTGCCTTCTATGCCAACCAGTTCGCCAACCCGGCCAATCCGCTGGCGCATGAAACCACCACCGGCCCGGAAATCTTTGCGCAGCTCGGCGGTGATGTCGATGCGGTGGTCGTCGGCGTCGGTTCCGGCGGCACGCTGACCGGGCTCGGCCGCTACTTCGCGAAAGTGTCGCCGAAGACAGAGATGGTGCTGGCCGATCCGGTCGGCTCGGTGCTGGCGCCGCTGATCAAGACCGGCAAGATGGAAGAGGCCGGCAGCTGGACCGTGGAAGGCATCGGTGAGGATTTCGTGCCGCCCAATGCCGATCTGTCGCTGGTCAAAAAGGCCTATTCCATCCCCGACAAGCAGAGCATGCTGGCGGTGCGCGACCTCTTGTCCAAGGAAGGCATCCTCGCCGGCTCGTCCTCGGGCACGCTGCTGTCGGCCGCCTTGCGCTATTGCCGCGAGCAGACGGTGCCGAAACGCGTCGTCACCTTCGTCTGCGACAGCGGCAACAAATATCTGTCAAAGGTGTTCGACGATTTCTGGCTGGCCGAGCAGGGGCTGGCCGAGCACGAACAGCATGGCGATCTGCGCGATCTGGTGATGCGCTCGCACCGCACCGGCGACACCGTCTATGTCGGCCCCGACGAAAGCCTGCTCAACGCCTACGGCCGCATGCGCCGCTCCGATGTTTCGCAGCTGCCGGTGCTCGACAATGGCAAGCTTGTCGGCATCGTCGACGAAAGCGACATCCTGGCCAAGGTCGACGGCCCCTATGACGGCCGCTGGGAGCGCTTCAACGGTCCGGTCCGCACGGCGATGACCTCCAATCTGCACACGCTGCAGGCCAGCCAGACGCTGGACGCGCTGCTGCCGGTCTTCGACCGCAACGAAGTCGCCATCATCTTCGACGGCGACGAATTCGTCGGCCTGATTACCCGCATCGACCTGATCAACCATTTGAGGCGGGCACGATGACCAGCAGCACCCCGCCAGCCGGAAAAAACCGTCTGGCCTTCTCGACGCGCACCATCCATGGCGGACAGAGCCACGACCCGCTGACCGGCGCGGTGATGGTGCCGATCTACGCCACCTCGACCTACGGCCAGCAGTCGCCCGGCGTGCACAAGGGTTTTGAATATGCCCGCAGCCAGAACCCGACGCGCTTTGCCTTCGAGCGCGCCGTGGCCGACCTCGAAAGCGGCTCGGCCGCTTTCGCCTTCGCCTCCGGCCTGGCGTCGATCGCCACCGTGCTGGAGCTGCTCGATTCGGGCGCCCATATCGTCGCCACCGACGACATCTATGGCGGCTCCTTCCGACTGATGGAGCGGGTGCGCAAACGCTCGGCCAACCTGCAGGTCTCGTTCGTCGACTTCACCGACCTTGATGCCGTCGAGGCGGCGATCCGGCCTGAGACAAAAATGCTCTGGGTCGAGACGCCGACCAACCCGCTGCTGCGCATCGTCGACCTCGAGGGCGTCGCCGCCCTCGCTAGGCGCAAAGGCATCCTCTCTGTCGCCGACAACACCTTCTGCAGCCCTTACATTCAGCGGCCACTAGAGCTCGGCATCGACATCGTGGTGCACTCGACGACCAAATATCTCAACGGCCATTCCGACATGGTCGGCGGCGTCGCCGTGGTCGGCGACAACAAGGATTTGGCCGCCCAGCTGAAATTCCTGCAGAACGCCATCGGCGCCATTTCAAGCCCGTTCGACAGTTTCCTCGCGCTGCGCGGCCTCAAAACCTTGGCGCTGCGCATGGAGCGTCATTCCGCCAACGGGCTGAAAATCGCGCAGTGGCTGGAAGCGCGCCGCGACGTACGCCGCGTCATCTATCCCGGCCTCGCCAGCCACCCGCAGCATGCGATCGCCGTCCAGCAGATGTACGCCTTCGGCGGCATGATAACAGCCGTGCTCGACCGCGACCTCGCCGGCACCAAAAAGTTCCTCGAACGCACACAACTGTTCACACTAGCTGAGAGCTTGGGCGGAGTGGAGAGCCTGATCGAGCACCCGGCGCTGATGACGCATGGGTCCATTCCGGCCGAGAAGCGGGCGGAGATCGGCATTTCGGATTCGCTGGTAAGGTTATCGGCGGGGATCGAGGACGGGGATGATCTGATCGCGGATTTGGAGCAGGCGCTGGGGGGTTAGAGGCAAACCCTGCGTTGGCTCTTCGGCCGATTCACGGCGAGGAAAACGCGGCAAACCTTGTTCTGTAGCGATCCTTCGCACCCCCCTCTGTCCTGCCGGACATCTCCCCCTTGAGGGCAGGGCTATCGCATATGAGTAAAGAGCTGGAAGAGGAAGTCTTTGTTCCATCTGGCTCTTCGCATCTTGCCTGCGATGGATTTGTCGATCGGATGGGCTTGCAAGATGTTTTGAGCGAGACGTCGGATGATGGCCAGGTTTTGCGGCCCGTTATCCTTGCGGGTTCGGGCATCGTCCTCGTGGAAGACGACATCGAGGCTCCAATGCAACTGGTTCTCGATGGTCCAATGTGCTCTGACGGTCTCGGCCAGTCTTTTGGGCATGAGCACTTTGGAAAGTGCGACATAGCGGACCGAGGTGGTGGGTTTGCCGCCTGCCACGCTGCGGGTGGCTTCGATGCGGCCGATCGCCTTGAGGCCGGGAAAGTCCGGCGCGTCGAGCAGCCGCTTGAGCGGCAGCACCGAGGCTCTTCGCGTTTCGGTACGGCCATGGCTGCTTTCGCTGGTCTCGAAGAAGGCGATCTCGCCGGCTGCGGCGAAGCTTCGCTCTGCTGCGGCGAACAGCTTGGGGCGATTGCCCTTCAGCCCCAGCGCATAGTGCGCCTTCTTGCCGATCAGCGCCTTGGCCGTGTCGGGACGACAGTGCAGCGCATCCGCCGTCACCGTGCAGCCCTTCAAATCCAAGCTCTTCAGAAGATCCAGTGTGGTTGTGACCTCGTCGCCTTCGGGCGCGCGGGCAGCGGCAATCGACAACCTTGTCTCGGCGTCCCACACGCTCACCATCAAAGGCGGCATAAAGACCCGACCCTTGGTGTAGCCGCGCCGCAGCGATTTGCCGTCGACCGCCACCACGCCGCGCGGCGAAGGCCCAAGCGTTTGTCGCAACGCTGCCATGAAGGCGGCAAAGCTGCGCGAAAGCTCCTCGGCGTCAAGAAGTCGAAACACCCGGCTGAACGTATCGTGGCTTGGACAGCCATGCTCCAGCGTCACGATTTCTTTCAGCTCGTCTTCCCGCCCCTCGACGAAATCGGCAATATCAACACAGCTCTTGGCACCACAAAGCGTGGCAACCAGAGCCAAGAACAGAAGCTCCGCCAGATCATGACGCGCGTTGACGTCACGCGGGTCCCGGACTTCACGCAAAATCGAAAACAGAAACGACATACGGCCTCATCTTCAAGGAGAAGGCCGCTAAAGAATCAATCTTTTAACTCGGCGCAAGACGCACTCTTACTCAAATGCGATTCCCCTGCCCGCAAGGGGGAGATCGGATATCACTTCCGCCTTCGCCAATCTCGAACGTTGCAAGACGAGCGGAGCGCTGAAGCTGCCAATCTCCCTCCTTGCGCAGGGCTGTCCGGGGAAAGTCATTCATATATGAAGGCCATTTGATTGGGGGAGGCTCGGTCTCTTGGTCGGCTTGGATTGACCGGTGGCGGCTTGTCGATGGATTGCATTTTACGCCGCCCAAACAAGTATTGAGCGACCAGTTCTGTGAACCTCAAGATTGGAATAGGGACACGGCGAGTGCGCGCGACAATGCGCAGCAGCGCATATGCGATCATTGCTGCGAAGAGTTGCAGGCGGATCGCATTGTCGTTGTTGCCCAGGAACTTGCGGATCTTGAGGTGCTGCTTGATCCAGCGGAACAGAAGCTCGATTTGCCAGCGACCTTTGTAGAGCCGGCCAATCTCGACGGCCGAGCGCTCCAGATCGTTGGTCAAAAGCGTAATGGTGTCGCCCTCTTGGCGCTGAACGCGCAGGCGGCGCAGGCGCATCGGCAGCTTGCAAACACCCTTGCTGACCAGGCTTACCTCACTGTCTTCCAGAACCAGGAAGCCATCGCCCTGCGGCTCGGCTATGGGGCGATCACACACCAGCGCCAGCCCCATGTTGGCCTTGGGCCGCGTCACGAAGATCGATCCGGCTTCGGCGATCGCCGTCCACCAGCCGTAGTGGCAGTAGCCCTTGTCGAACACGTAGGTCGCCGCAGCTTCGATCGTGATCTGGCGGCCGATCTGGGCGTCGTTGACGTTGGCGTCGGTGATGTCAAGCACGCGCGGACAGTCGACCTTCGGGTCATAGACGACATGCATCTTCATGCCGCGGATGCGCCCATTCGACTTGGCCCAATCGCACAGTTTGCCGAGCGGAATGGGGGTCGAGTCGATCAGCCGCAGCATTTCTTTGCTCTCGCGGCGCATCTGCCGGTCGAGTTGGTCGGCCACAAGGCCGAACGCCTCGGCAAAGACGGCCACCGGACGCCGTCTGTTGGCGTCCGACAAGGTCGAACGCGTCAGGGGACCGCTGCCCAGGTGATAATGATGCTGGCTGTTGGCGTTCCAGCCGGCTTCCAGGCCACGCAAGCCGCTGCTGCCGCAGAACTGGGCATAGATCAGCGCCACCAGATGATCCCAGCTCCTGAACGATTTGTCGTAGGCATCCCCGTCGTGGCGATCCACAATCGCTTGGAATCGACGCCGATCGATGGCTTCAAGAAGCTGCCCGAAGATGCTAGGTGCAAAGCGCATGCCCCGTTCCTTTTCTGAGTCTCGACAACCAGAGAGAAGACGGACAAAACCCGTTTTACGGGGCATGCACATGCGGCATTTCGATTCACTCAATAAGTTCCCCGGACAGCCCTGCACCCGTGGGGGAGATGTCCGGCAGGCCAGAGGGGGGTGCTGTCCCGCCGACATCTGACCGACCTCTTCGCCGCTCCGACGGTCAAAGCAAACCGCGCTTCACGCACCGTTCGGCCAATTGCCGTTGACCCCGCACCCCATCTGCCCGAAGTGTAGCGCCCCATGGCCACACACGCCCCACCCAGACCCACGGAAACACCCCTCACCTTCGCGGTGCTGGTCTTCCCCGGCTTTCCGATGATGGCGTTCAGCTCGGTCATCGAGCCGCTGCGTGCCGCCAATGTCCTGGCGAAGCGGCAATGCTATCGCTGGATCATCGTCGGCGGCACGAAGGGTGCGGTCGAGGCGTCGAATGGCGTCGTCATCCAGCCGGGTTTTTATGCCGAGGATGCTCCAAAGGTCGACCGCATCGTCGTCTGCTCGGGCGGCGATGCCGATCATCTCGTCGCCGAGGACGCAGCACACTGGATCCGCAAGAGCCTGCGCGCCGGCGCCCATATCGGTGCGGTGGCGGATGCGGCGTTCTTCCTGGCGCGGGCGGGCCTGCTCGACGGCCATGCCTGCACCTTGCACTGGACCAGCCAGGCCGCCTTCACCGAAGCCTTCCCCAACATCGAGCTCAGGCGCGACCTCTACGTCATCGACCGCAAGCGCTTCACCTCGGCCGGCGGCGTCGGCAGCCTCGACATGATGCTGGAAATCATCACCCGCGACTATGGCGCCGAGCTTGCAGCGGGCGTCGCCGAATGGTTCGTGCACAGCCAACTGCGCTCCAGCATCGACCGCAAGATGATGCCGCTGCGCCTGCGCACCGGCGTCCAGAACGAACTGGTGCTATCGGCCATCGCCATCATGGAGGACGCGGTGGAAGAGCGGCTCGGCATGGCTGAACTGACCGCCAAGCTCGGCGTCTCCTCCGACAAGCTCGAACGCAGCTTTCGCTCCGAACTCGCCATCTCGCCCAACGCCTACTACCGGCGGCTGAGGCTGAAACGCGCCGCCGATCTCTTGGCGCACTCGACGCTCGCCGTGCGCGACGTGGCGCTGGCCTGCGGCTTCGCCTCGATGTCGAGCTTTGCCCGGGCTTTTCGCGAGGAGCATGGGCATCCGCCGAAACTCGCACGGAGGCATTAAATTGTAGATGCTGTGGGGCACGCCCCCCTCTGTCCTGCCGGACATCTCCCCCTCAAGTGGGGAGATCGGACTGCATCTCCGCTTTCGCTAATCTCAGATGTTGCAAGGAAGAAAGGCGGCATCGAAACTGCCAATCTCCCCCCTTGAGGGGGAGATGCCCGGCAGGGCAGAGGGGGGTACTGTCCCGCCAGCGTCTCGCCATTGGCCCAGCGGCGCGCATCCTCCAACATCTCGCATCTCTCCATGAACCATTTCGCTCCGGCCAACGACACACAGCCGTGAACCGAAACCAACCATGGAGACTTCAGATGACTGCCTTTCTGCGAAACACCCTTCTCGCTGCTATCGCGGTGTCGAGCCTAACCGGATCCGCGATGGCAGATCAGACCACCAGCTGTGCCAAAACCAACCTCAACGACCTCTGGGCCGGCCGTTGTTGCGGCGCTGCTGGGGCGTCGGACTGCCTTGGCGGCGGAAACAATGGCCACGACCATGGCGACAAGGGCGGCCGGGGCGGAAATGGCGGCGCGGCCGGGAAGAAATGATCTCATCACAGTTGCCTGCCGGCTGCCCGCCGGCGGGCGCTGTTTCGCGATCAGGCGGACGTTCGGCGGCCGCAAAATCCGGGTAAAGCCAGTTACGGCCGTCGGCCCAAGGCCGCGCGGATCGATGCGGTGATGCGGCGAAGTTCCGCCTCGTCGAGTTTCTCGATGTTCTCGGCCAGCAGGTTGGCGAGCTCGGTGGCGGCGGGGGAAAGACCCGACGTGTCGAGTTTTACACGCGGGTGTGAAGCTTCGGCCAGCCGTGCCAGCTCCTCGGCGTCGTCCCAGATGATATTGAAATAGCCGATGATCTTCTGGATCAGCGTCCAGGTCGGCGCGCCGCGCCGGCCATGTTCCAGCGCCGACAGATAGGCGGCGCTGACGCCGATCGCCGCCGCCATGTCCTTCTGGCTGACACCGCGTTCGCCGCGCAGCGTCCGCAGCTTCTCGCCGAACGGGGTCACGTGCGCGCCCGCCGCAAGCGGATATAAAGAGCGCCCGAACCGCCATGGTTGCGGGCGGCATGGTCGTGGCTGGAGACCAGCGGCCGGAAGGCGGGCGTCGACAGCCAGGCCGGTACGGCACGCCGCAACACACCATCGCCGCCCGAAGAAGACCCCTTGCCGGTGATGACCAGGACGTAGCGGATGCCGCCGGCATGTGCCCGGTGCAGGAACGAAAACAGCAACGAGTACGCCTCGTCCTGCGTCATGCCGTGCAGGTCGACGCGGCCCTCGATCGGCAGCCGGCCCTTCGACAATTTGTCCAGCGTCGGTTCGTCGAGGCGGTGCGTGACATGCTGAGCCTTTGGCTTTGCGGTCCCTGCCGCGCTGGTAGCAAGCTGGGCGGGCTGTGACTGACTTGGCTTGGCCTCGGCAGGAATTTCGGGAATGTCGACGGCAAATTTGCCCTTCAGCGGCTTGGCCGTGCGCGCCACCAGGTTCCACAGAACCCGGTCGTCCTCGCTGAGCTTGTCCAGACGCCGGGTCATCGGGCCGCACCCGAAACGAGCGTGCGCGGCACCAGCGCATAAAAATCCGCGGCATTGCGGACCACGCCGGCGATCTCGCCGGCCGCGTCGCCCGAGCCGGCGAAGAGATCGCCGCGCGCCGGTCCGGTGATGGCGGAGCCGGTATCCTGCGCGATCATCAGGCGGCGGAACGGTTTTGCGTCGAAAGCCGTGAGCGTCGGCGCGTCGATGTAGAACGGCGTGCCGAACGTGTGCAGCAGGCGGTCGACGGCGATCGAGCGGCCCGGCGTCAGCGGCACTTTGGCGGCTGCGATCGGACCAAGGGCCGAGTCTTCGACAGCGGCCTCGCGGAAGAAGATGTAGGAGCGGTTCTGCCACAGTATCTCGTCGACACGATCCGGATGCGCCTTGAACCAGGCGCGGATCGACTGCATCGTCACCTGCGCCAGCGGAATCTCGCCCATCTCGCTCAGGATCTTGCCGGGTCCGGTAAAGCGCTGGCCGGATTTGGCGGCATAGGTGACGCGGCGCAGCCGGCCGTCGGTCATGGCAAGCCGTGCCGCACCTTGCACATGAATGAAGAAGGCATCGACCTTGTCGGCCAGCCAGGCGATTTCCAGGCCCTTGCCACCAAGTGCTCCGCGCTCGATCTCGCTACGGTCGAAATATTCGACCGGCTCGTCCGGCGCCTGCCGCGCGAAAGCGAGATAGGAATCCAGTCCGGGCGGCCGGTTGGCGTCGTCGATGTCGACAAGATCGGCCGGACGCGACAGCAGCGGCACCCAAAAGCGGTCCGTCCGCACCGGCGACGCCTCGACTTGCGGCTCGTAGAAACCGGTGACGAGCCCGGCGCCGCCGGTCTCGGCGCGGACAAGCGCCGGGATAAAATGACGCTCGAAGAAGGCGCGGGCTTCCGTCCGGTCTAGGATTGGCGATCGATTCGCCGGCGAAACGGTGCGGGCCTCGGCATAGGCATCGGCAAAGGCACTGAAGTCGACGCCGAGCGCGCCGCTGTGATAGGGCTTGGTCAGGACGTGAAAGGACGAGCGATGAAAGGCGGCGAACGCCGCCAGATGGTCGTCATCGCTCCAGCTGGGCAGATCGCCGAAGGATTTCTCGACAAAAAGGGGCGATAGCGACACCGGGGCCTCGCCGCGTATTCCCTAGTCTTCTTCCTCGGTGGCGACGAGCTTCCAGTTCGGGTCGCGCGAGCGGGTGTCGCGGGCGAAGGTCCAGACGTCCTTGACCTCGGCGACGGTTTCCGGATCGCCGTCGATGACGGCACCCGCCTTGTCGCGGGTCGCCGAAATCAATTCGCTGATAATGCGCAGCGTGACATGCGCCTCGCCGCCCTTCATCTCGGCCGAGACGATGTCGGCCTTGTCGATGCCGACGAAGGAGGACTGGATCTTTTCCGCCTTGGCCTCGCGCTCGCCGATCGCGGCGACAAAACCGTCATAGACCTCGCGCGACAAAAGGTTCTTCAGCGTTTTGCGATCGCCGTCGGCATAGGCCATGACGATCATCTCGTAAGCCATCTTGGCGCCGTCGACGAAACCCTTCGGCTCGAAGGACGGGTCATTGTCCTTGATCGTGCGCAGGCCCTTGTTCAAGTCGGTATCCGGCTTGGCGAAGGCGTCGATCGCGGCATAGGTGTCGGCGGCCGGCTCGCCCGGCAGGCGCTTGCGCGGCAGCGAAACGACATTCTCGGATTTCTGGGCGGCATCCTTGTCGCCGGTGCGGGCCGCTGTATAGGGATCGAAGGGCGGCCGTTCGCTGCCGGTGCGACGGCCCAGCACGTTGCGCAGCTGGAAAAAGATGACCACCGCCGCAATCAGGAAGAAAATCGTGCCGAAGTCGAAGAATCCCATATCTTCCGCCAATCAATCCCTGCCCCGTGGCCGGACCGTCAGGCCCGATGGCCGCGGTCGCATAGCGTTCAACATTCAAAGCATATAGAACGCAAGGCGCAATCATTCAAATCAAAGGCAGGCATACCTATCTAACAGCCTCAGTGCCAGCGGCGATTGCTCGCTGGGGGCCAAAACAATCGAAATGGCCAAAACGATCCAAAAGGTTGCCAAGACTTGCGCATTTCGTTCCTTCCGCTTTTTCTCCTGGCCCTGCCGCTGCTGGAAATTGCCGGCTTCGTGGTTGTCGGACGCCAGGTCGGCGCCTTGGCGACGGTCGGCCTGGTGCTGGCATCGAGCATTGCCGGCGCGCTGCTGCTCCGGCATCAGGGTTTTGGCGTGATGACGCGAATCCGGGCCGAAATGGATGCCGGCCGCGATCCGAGCGGCCAGCTGGCGCATGGCGCGATGATCGTTCTGGCGGCGATCCTGCTGATCATTCCCGGCTTCATCACGGACATTATCGGCCTGCTGCTGTTCCTGCCGCCGATCCGCGACCTCGCCTGGCGGGCGCTGAAGGGCCGCGTCGTGCTGGCCACCAATTTCTCGACCGGCGGCTTCCGCGGCCGGCAACGCGACAAGACCATCGACCTCGATGACGGCGATTATTCGCGCGAGGACGATTTCAAGCGCGGACCGGATCACAATTCGCCCTGGCGGCGGCTGAAGGACGACTAGGGCGCTGTTTCCGGCCACATCCCGAGGCCGAGAAGCAAGGCGGCAAACCTTGTCTTGTCATCCCTGCCATGGTAGCGAACGCCCGATTTCAATTCGGTCAGCGACGCTGCCCAGGCAAGAGGACAAGGCTTATGGCCAGCAAAGATGACGCGCCGGTCGGCGCAGCCAACGGAAACGGCAATGCGGCGCAGCCGTCGCTCAACGTTCTGGCGCAATATGTGAAGGACCTCTCCTTCGAAAGCCCCGGCGCGCCTAATTCGCTGCGCGGCCGCGACAAGGCACCCGGCATCGCCATCAACGTCAACGTCAACGCCAACCCGCTCTCCGACAAGCAGTTCGACGTCAATCTGACGCTGAACGCCAAGGCGTCCTTCGACCAGGAAGTGCTGTTCAATGTCGAGCTGGTCTATGGCGGCGTGTTCGCCATCGCAGGCTTCCCGCAGGAGCACATGCTGCCGATCCTGTTCATCGAATGCCCGCGCCTTCTGTTCCCGTTCGCCCGCCAGATCATCGCCGAGGCAACCCGCAATGGCGGCTTCCCGCCGCTGATGCTCGACCCGATCGACTTCGCGCAGATGTTCCAGCAGAAGCTGGCCGAAGACCAGGCGGCATCGAAGGTCAAGGTGAGCTGAGGCCCTGTCAGTCAAGGATTATGAAAAGCCCGGCCTCGCGCCGGGTTTTTTGTTTTGGGGGGCCTGCCTGCGGGACAGCTGAGAGGCCGGCAGGGCAGAGGGGGGCGCCAAGGATCGCCAACCGGACGACTTTAGTTCCCGAGAACCTTCAACCAAAGCGCCTTTTCCCCAAGCGTCCCGACCATGCCGGCGTGCGCGGCGCGTTCGGCTTCGGTGACGCGCGGCGGCAAGGGTGCCGGGCGCGGGGCGACGACGATTTCTATCTGGCGGACATTCTCGCCCTGGGCCGGCGCGGTGGCGCTGTCGAGGATGAGGGCTGCCTGCTTGCCGCCGATCAGCTCGATATAGA
The DNA here is from genome assembly GCF_964254115.1 of Mesorhizobium sp. LjRoot246. Taxonomy (NCBI): domain Bacteria; kingdom Pseudomonadati; phylum Pseudomonadota; class Alphaproteobacteria; order Hyphomicrobiales; family Phyllobacteriaceae; genus Mesorhizobium; species Mesorhizobium sp. LjRoot246. Next base: position 953,713 of record NZ_CAXUSN020000001.1, read on the forward strand.
CCTCGGCCAGCAATTCGGAATCGAGCAGGGCGCCGTGCTTGGTGCGCTTGGTGTTGTCGATGCCGTAGCGCCGGCAGAGCGCATCGAGCGAATTGGGACCCATCGGGTGCTTGCGCCGCGCCAGCGCCAGCGTGTCGACGACAAGGCCATTGTCGATGACGGGATGACCCAGCCGGCCGAATTCGACGTTGAGGAAACCGACGTCGAACGTCGCGTTGTGGGCGACCAGCTTGGCACCGTCGGTGAAGTCCAGCCACTCCTGCACAATCTCGGCGAAGGTCGGCTTGCCCGCGAGGTCCGCCGCGCTGATGCCGTGCACGGCCTGCGCCTCGGCATGGATCGCACGGCCCTGTGGGTTGATGTAGTGGTGGAAGGTCTTGCCGGTCGGAAAGCGGTTGACCAACTCGACGCCGCCCAGCTCGATGACGCGGTCGTCGCGCGAATCGAGGCCGGTGGTTTCCGTGTCGAAGATGATCTCACGCATCGAATCAGTCGCTCCAAAGGAGCAGAATCGTGAGAGCGGAACAAAATGGCAATGGGAAACGTGCTGGCGAGGACAATTGCTACAGGTTTGCGCCGCTCACGCACTGCCCCTTCCTCTACCCCGTCGATCGGGGGAGAGGTGTCGAGCGAAGCTCGACGGAGTGGGGGTCGACCTTTGCCGCGCGCCTGAGGTTTGTAACTCGCCAGATTGTGCCAGCATTGCAGCGACTTGTGCGTTTGGCCAACGCCTTCCCCCACTCCGTCGCTGCTTCGCAGCGCCACCTCTCCCCCATCCGGAGGGAGAGGAAAGGAACCAAGGACGGCAAGGCTCCGACGACATCGATAGTTTTCGGTCGGGCGAGGCTCAACCGCCCGGCTCACGGACCCCGCCCAACTCCTTAATGATCGCATCGACCTGGGCGCGGGCCGCGTCCATCCCCTGGCCGGTATCGACGACGAAATCGGCCTGGCGGCGTTTTTCCGCATCCGGCACCTGCTTGGCCAGGATCGACGCCAGTTTTTCTTCCGTCATGCCAGGCCGCGCCAGCACACGGCTGCGCTGGACCTCGGCCGGCGCGGTGACGACGACGACCTTGTCGACGCGGTTGCGGCCGCCGGTTTCGAACAGCAGGGGAATGTCGAGGACGGCGATCGGCGCGCCTGATTTGCGATGGCGCGCCAGGAAGGCATCGGCATCGGCGCGCACCAGCGGGTGGATGATGGTTTCAAGCCGTTTCAGCGCCGCGGCATCACCGAGCACGCGCGCGCCAAGCTTTGCCCGATCGACCACGCCGGCAGATGTGGTGCCGGGAAAGGCTGCTTCGACCAAAGGTGCTGCCTTGCCGGCATAGAGGCGATGCACCGCCTCGTCGGAATCATGAACCGCCACGCCTGCCTCGGCGAACATTTTTGCCGTGGTCGACTTGCCCATGCCGATCGAGCCGGTAAGGCCGAGCACGATCATGGCTTCGGCACCAGATCGGCGACGATCAACGCTCGGAGTTCGGCCGTGACCTGTGGCCTGACACCGAACCAGCGTTCGAAGCCGGGTACGGCCTGATGCAGCAGCATGCCGAGGCCGTCGACCGTCTTCAGTTTTCGCGCGCGGGCCGCCGCAAGCAGCGGCGTCTCCAGCGGCACATAGACGATGTCGGTGACGATGGCGTGGTCCGGCAGCAAGACGGGATCGGCCGACAGGCCTTCATTGCCATGCATGCCGAGCGCCGTGGTGTTGACCAGCAGGCCGGCATCGGCAAGCAGTTCGCCTGATGCCGCCATGCCATGCGCCGACACGCCGGCGCCGAAACGATCGCGCAATTCCATAGCCCGGGCGAGCGTGCGGTTGACGATGCGGATGTCGGCGACGCCGCGCTCCTTCAGCGCATGGATGACGGCGCGCGACGCACCGCCGGCGCCGAGCACCACAGCCGGACCCTTGCCGGCCCAGCCCGGCGCATAATCGTCGAGGTTGGCGGCAAAGCCGTGCGCGTCGGTGTTGCCGCCCCACAGGACGCCGTCCTCGAACCACAGCGTGTTGACGGCGCCGATCTCTTCAGCGGCCTGGTCGCGGCGCCCGGCCAGCGCGAAGGCCGCCTCCTTGTGCGGGATGGTGACGTTGCCGCCGCGGTAATTGTTTGCCTGCAGCGTTTTCACGAACACGGCAAAATCCTGCGGCGCGACATCGATGGCCTGGTAGCTGCCGTCGATGCCATGTTTGGCTAGCCAATAGCCGTGGATCTTCGGCGAGCGCGAATGCTTAACCGGGTGCCCTGTGACGAAGGCCTTTTTCGACGCTTCAGCCATCGATTGCTCCCAAGGTGCGCAATTCGGCCAGCAGCGGCAGCAGCGGCAGGCCGACAATGGTGAAATGATCGCCTTCGACCTTGTCAAACAGCTGGATGCCTTCGGCTTCGATCTGATAGGCGCCGACGCTTGCCAGCGCCTTGGCGCCGACACGGGCGAGATGGAGGCCGATGAAGGCCGGATCGAGCGTTCGCATGGTCATCGAGGCGATGCCGACATGCCGCCACAAGACCTTGCCGTCACGAACCAGCACGGCGGCGCTGTTGAGTTGATGGGTCTTACCCGACAGCGCCAGCAGATGACGGCGCGCGCCTTCCATGTCGGCCGGCTTGTGGAACACCTCGTCGCCAAGCGACAGCGTCTGGTCGCAGCCCAGCACCAGGGCGCCGGGCCGGCGCTCGCTGACGTCGGTGGCCTTGGCCTCGGCCAGCACCAGCGCGACATCCTCGGGGGAAATGCCGCTGTCCTGCAAAGGCGCCTCCAGCGCGCGCTCGTCGACCTCGGCGGGAACGGCCTCGACATCGACCCCGGCATTGACGAGCATCGCCTTGCGGAACGGACTACCGGAAGCGAGGATGAGTTTTTCGGTCATGCTTTTCGCCCGGTTAATCGTCGTTGACCGGCGCAATGCAGAAGGTTGCCAAAGGTTGGCGGGACAGCGCCCCCCTCTGTCCTGCCGGACATCTCCCCCTCAAGGGGGGAGATTGGATGTAACTTCGGCTTTCGCCAATTTTTAACGTTGACCAGGAAGTGCGGTCCGCGAAACTGTCAATCTCCCCCCTTGAGGGGGAGATGCCCGGCAGGGCAGAGGGGGGCGCGAAGGATCGCGACGTTTCGGACACTGTCTCAAGCCTGCGGGTGCGGAAGGGCCTCATCTATCTCGACTTCCCCCGCAGGGCAACGATGGCCGCTGCCGTTTCCTCGATCGAGCGGCGGCTGACGTCGATCATCGGCCAGCCATGGCGCGTGCAGATCTGGCGGGCGTAGGCGAGCTCCTCGCTGATGGCGGCGCGGTCGACATAGTCTGACGCCTCGTAGGAGCTGCTGTTGCCGAGGACGCGGTTTTGCCGGACATGCGAGATGCGCTCGGCGGTGGCGATCAGCCCGACGATCAGCGGCTTGCTGGCGGCAAGCAGGCTTTCGGGCACCGGCACGCCGAGCACGATCGGGATATTGGCGGTCTTGATGCCGCGGTTGGCTAGATAGATGCTGGTCGGCGTCTTCGACGTCCGCGAAATGCCGACCAGCACGATGTCGGCATCGTCCATATTGGCCGGCAGCTGGCCGTCATCATGGTCCATGGTGAAATTGAGCGCGTCGATGCGGCGGAAATATTCGGCGTCGAGAACGTGCTGGGCGCCGACACGGCGGCCGGCCGGCGTGCCGAGATAGGACTGGAACACGGTGAGCACCGGCTCCAGCACCGATACACAGGGCAGGCCCATGGCCGCGCAGCGCTCGTCGATGCCGCGCGCCAGCTTCTGGTCGACCACCGTATAGAGGATGATGCCCGGCTCTTCCTCGATGTCCTCGAACACCTTCGCCACCTGTTTTTCGGTGCGGATGAGCGGATAGATGTGCTCGATGGCGCGCGCATCCTTGTACTGCGCCGAAGCCGCCCGGCCGGCGGCGAGCAGCGTTTCGCCGGTCGCGTCGGAAATCAGGTGCAGGTGGAAGAAGCTCTGGGGTTTGTTCACAGGGGGTCACCTGGGCTGTGGGCTTCTGTGGATAAAGCGGGATGGAGAAACGGGCCGGCCGGAGGCGACTGTATCAGATGGCTAGATGTCCACAATTCGTTGCGCTGTCAGCTTTGCCGGGCGGCTGGGGACAAGTTCGGGGACGGCTTCTTTTGGCCGTCGTCCGTCCACAGGGCAGGTTTTTCGTCACTCTTGCTAACGCTTTGACTCCAGTGATGGATTCCGGACTATCCCCAGAACCCTGCATCCAGGCAAAAGAAGCACGCGACAATATGTTGGCTGGTCTTTTCCGGGGCAAAGCGGGACAGGTGACAACCACCAGAACCAACAGACTCTTAGAATCAGAAGAATCTTAGATATAAGAATCTTTGATTATAGAAGAGGCTGGGAGAAGCGAGCGTCGATGCCCCAGAACCGGATCATGCTGGACGTCCTGAAGGGAGAGGCTCATTTTCCGCCTCCGCTCTGGATGATGCGTCAGGCCGGACGCTATCTGCCGGAGTATCGTGAAACGCGCAGGCGTGCCGGCTCGTTCCTCGACCTCTGCTACGATCCCGACCTCGCCGTCGAAGTGACCTTGCAGCCGATCGAGCGCTTCGGCTTCGATGCCTCGATCCTGTTTTCCGACATCCTTGTCGTTCCGCATGCGCTTGGCCGTGACGTCCGCTTCGAAGAGGGCAGAGGGCCGCTGCTGACGCCGATCACGGTGCCAGAGATTTTGGCTCTGGAAAGCAAGGTGTTTCACGTGAATCTCGAACCGGTCTACGAGACCGTTCGCCGGTTGCGCGCCAAGCTCCCCGATGAGACGACCCTGATAGGCTTCTGCGGCGCGCCATGGACGGTGGCGACCTATATGATCGCCGGCCATGGCACATCGGATCAGGCGCCGGCGCGGCTGTTTGCCTATCGCGAGCCGGTGGCGTTCCAGCATTTGCTGAAAGTGCTTGCCGAACATTCGGCTGCCTATCTCATCCGCCAGATCGAGGCCGGTGCCGATGTGGTGCAGATTTTCGATTCCTGGTCCGGCGTGCTGGACGATGAGTCTTTCGACCTGTTCTGCGTTCAGCCAGTGGCCGAGATCGTTGGCCGGGTTCGGGCGGTTCATCCCGATGTTCCGATCATCGGTTTTCCCAAGGGCGCCGGTGCGCGCTATCGGACCTATCGACAGAAGACCGGCGTAACGGCGCTGGGGATCGACTGGACGGTGCCCCTGATAGCGGCGAAGGATTTGCAGCGCTCGGGTGCGGTTCAGGGCAATCTCGATCCCTTGCGGCTCGTGGCTGGCGGCAAGGCGCTGTCGGATGGCGTCGAAGCGATCCTGAAGGCGCTGGGAGACGGACCGCTGATCTTCAACCTCGGTCACGGCATCACGCCGGAGACGCCGATCGCCCATGTCGAGGCGATGGTGAAACAGGTGCGGAGCGCGACACGCTGATGGCTGAGACGAAAAACACGAACAGCACCGGTCAGGCGATGATGCGCATGACGATAGGCATCGTTGTACTGGTCGTTCTCACCGCACTTTTGTTTTTCGCCGCGCCCGACAGTTTCTATCCCTGGGCGAAGGCGATCCATATCCTTGCCGTCATCTCGTGGATGGCCGGCATGCTCTACCTGCCGCGGCTGCTGGTCTATCATGCCGATGCCGAGAAAGGCTCAGTGCAATCGGAGACCTTCGCGGTGATGGAGCGGCGCCTGCTGCGCGGCATCATCAATCCGGCGATGATCGTCACCTGGGTGTTCGGCCTGTGGCTGGCCTGGAAAGGTTTTGGCTTCCACGGCGGCTGGCTGCATGCCAAGATCGGCGCGGTGCTTCTCTTGTCCGCCATGCATGGCTATCTGGCCGGCGCGGTGCGCAAATTCGCCGAGGACCGCAATGAAAAACCGGCGAAGCACTGGCGGATGATCAACGAGATCCCCACATTGCTGATGATCGCAATCGTCATCCTGGTGGTCGTCAAGCCGTTCTAGGCTTTGGCTGCAAAACGCAGCTTGCTCTTTCACCCGACCGACGATAAAAGACGGGTCTTCCTTCCCCGTCATGCGCCGCCCCTCATTGTTTTCGGCCGCGCCCGGCATTTGTCGCATCCCGCCGATATTTTCCCAAAGCCTACCCAGACTCCATCTATTCAAGGTCCGTCTATGCAAGAAATGAAACTCGCTGAGTTCAAGAACAAGAAACCGCCAGAGCTGATCGCTTATGCCGAATCGCTCGAGGTCGAAAACGCCAGCGTCATGCGCAAGCAGGAGCTGATGTTTGCGATCCTGAAGAAACTGGCCGCCCAGGAGATCGAGATCATCGGCGACGGCGTGGTCGAGGTGCTGCAGGACGGGTTCGGCTTCCTGCGCTCCGCCAACGCCAATTATCTGCCAGGTCCCGACGACATCTATATTTCGCCGTCGCAGATCCGGCGCTTTTCGCTGAAGACCGGCGATACAGTCGAAGGGCCGATCCGCAGCCCGAAAGAGGGCGAGCGCTATTTCGCGCTGCTCAAGGTCAACACGATCAATTTCGACGATCCCGAAAAGATCCGTCACAAGATCCACTTCGACAATCTGACACCGCTCTATCCGACCAAGCGGCTGAAGATGGAGATCGAGAATGTGACCACCAAGGACATCTCGGCCCGCGTGATCGACCTGGTGGCGCCGATCGGCAAGGGGCAGCGCGCTTTGATCAACGCGCAGCCGCGTACCGGCAAGACCGTTCTCATGCAGAACATCGCGCACTCGATCACCGCCAACCATCCGGAATGCTATCTGATCGTGCTGCTGATCGACGAGCGGCCGGAAGAAGTGACCGACATGCAGCGCTCGGTGAAGGGCGAGGTGATCTCCTCGACCTTCGACGAGCCGGCGGTGCGCCACGTGCAGGTTGCCGAAATGGTCATCGAAAAGGCCAAGCGCCTGGTCGAACATGGCCGCGACGTCGTCATCCTGCTCGATTCGATCACTCGTCTCGGCCGCGCCTACAACACCGTCGTGCCGTCATCCGGCAAGGTGCTGACCGGCGGTGTCGACGCCAACGCGCTGCAGCGGCCGAAGCGCTTCTTCGGCGCTGCCCGCAACATCGAGGAAGGCGGTTCGCTGACCATCATCGCCACCGCGCTGATCGATACCGGTAGCCGCATGGACGAAGTCATCTTCGAAGAGTTCAAGGGTACCGGCAACTGCGAAATCCAACTCGACCGCAAGGTGGCAGACAAGCGCATCTATCCGGCCATGGACATCTTGAAGTCCGGCACCCGCAAGGAGGACCTGCTGGTTTCCAAACAGGATCTGCAGAAGATCTTCGTGCTGCGCCGCATCCTGGCGCCGATGGGAACCACCGACGCGATCGAGTTCCTGATCGACAAGCTCAAGCAGACCAAGACCAATGCGGATTTCTTCGATTCGATGAATACGTAAGGGGATGGGGTAGCGATCCTTCGCGCCCCCCTCTGCCCTGCCGGGCATCTCCCCCTCTAGGGGGGAGATTACGCGCTTGGTCCGCTTTCGGCAATTATCAACGCCGTTAAGGTGAGCGGAACAGCGAAGCTGCCGATCTCCCCACTTGAGGGGGAGATGGCCGGCAGGCCAGAGGGGGGCGCTGTCCCGCCGGCGTCTCGCAAAAATTATCGCCGCCGCAACAATCGCTCCAGCTCCTCAACATCCGTCACCACCGGCAAACACACCTGCCCCGTGCACAACCAGGCACCTACCTTGTCCGTCGGGGGCAGGATTCCACCGGGCAGCAAGGGTCGATTCGCTGCCGTACCAATCGGCACGACGATATCGACGCGGCGCGGGTCCGGGCTTCGATTCGCAACCGGAACGAGCTTTGGATCGTCGAGCGCATCGACGATGACCAGCTTGAGCGGCTCGATCGCCAGCGCGCAGGCGTTGACGATGCCGGCCTGGCCATAGGCCTGGTGCGCAGCACGGCCTGCGGCGTGCTCGGCGACTTCCCAGGCTCTTTCCTGCAGTGCGAGATCGCCGCTGACGGAGGCGAGCCGGACCAGCGCTTCGATGATCTGGCCGGTGGCGGACGGAATGGCTTCGTCGACATCGCCCCGGATGCGGATCGGCACGTCGGCGCTGTCCGAAGCGGTCAGGTAATAACCCGTCTTCTCGCCATCGGCGTGCCAGTGGTCGAGCTGCTCGACGAACTGGCTGGCCTGCTCGACATAGCTCCAGTCGCCTGACGCCTCGAACAGCGAGATCGCGGCATTGGTCATGGCGGCGTAATCGCTGGATAAAGCCGGGAACAGTTTTCTGGTCCCGAGCATCGAATGCGGCAGGCGGCCGTCACGGCTGGCAGAGCTGATATGGGCAAAGGCTTTTGCCGCCGCATCGATCCAGTCAGGCCGCACCAGCGACCGGCCGGCCTCGGCAAGCGCCGCAATCATCTGGCCGTTCCAGTCGGTGAGGGTCTTTGCGTCGAGGCCGGGCCTCACCCGCTGTTCCCGGATGGCGAGAAGCTTCGCCTTGAGCGGGCCGAGCTCTTCGCGATCAATCACATATTGCGCTTGCTGGGACCTTGTTTGGTGGACAATTGGCTTGCCTTCCCAGCCATGTGGGCTGGAGAGCGTGAAGTGTTTGAAAAACAAGGAGGAATCGTCACCAAGTGCGGTTTCGATCTCTTCCCTGCTCCAGGTGTAGAACAGACCCTCCTCGCCGTCGCTGTCGGCGTCGAGACTGGCGGCAAAAGCGCCGCCATCGACGCGCATTTCGCGCAGCAGCCAGTCGATGGTCTCTTCGATTCGCACCCGGAACAATTCGTTGCCGCTCTGCGCGTAAGCCCAGTTGCAAAAGCGGATCAACTGGGCATTGTCGTAGAGCATTTTTTCGAAATGCGGCACCAGCCACTCGGCGTCGGTCGAGTAGCGGCTGAGCCCGCCGCCGATATGGTCGTAGATGCCGCCGCTCAGCATCTGTTCGAGGCTGTTGAGAACGTCGTCGCGATGGGCGGCGTTGCCGTCGCGCAGCCAAGACAGCCACAGCGTTTGCATGAACGGCGCGTTGGGGAATTTAGGCGCGCCGCTTAAGCCGCCGAGATCGCGGTCGATCATGCCGTCTATGCCCTTGGCAAGATCCGCCAGCGTGGCGCCGTCAAGCGCCGTTCTCGCATGCGAGCCGGCGAGCCGCGCCTCGACATGCGTCGTCAGGCCGTCGGCGCTCTGGTTGAGGCTGGCTCGCTTTTCGCGCCAGGCCTTGTCGACCGCCTGCATAACCTGGATGAAGCCGGGGCGGCCGTAACGCGGCTCACGCGGAAAATAGGTGCCGCCCCAGAACGGCTTGCCGTCCGGGGTCAGGAACATGGTCAGCGGCCAGCCGCCCTGCTCGCCCATCGCGGAGAGAGCCGCCATGTAGACCTGGTCGATGTCGGGACGCTCCTCGCGGTCGACCTTGATATTGACGAACAGACGGTTCATGACGGCGGCAACATCGCCGTTTTCGAAGCTTTCGTGCGCCATGACATGGCACCAGTGGCAGGCGGCATAGCCGACCGAGAGCAGGATCGGCCTGTCCAGCGCCTTTGCCTCTTCGAGCGAAGCCGGCGACCAGGCGCGCCAGTGCACGGGATTGCCGCTGTGCTGCTGCAGATAGGGGCTGGCTTCTTCGGCAAGCAGGTTTTGCGCGGGCAGCGTCACTGGGCAAACTCGGGTGCGATTGGCTGATGGGCGTGAAGCTAGGGCGGTTCGGTAGAGCGGGCAAATGATTTCAGGCGATTCCATCGTAGCGCTGTCGAGCGGCCGGCTGCCGGCCGGCGTCGCCGTCATTCGCATTTCCGGCCCGCATACTCGATTCGTAGTCGAAACGATTGCCGGAGGCATGGTTAAGGACCGCGCGGCGGTTTTGCGCAGATTTAGGGCGCCCGATGGAACCGTGCTCGACACTGGCCTGGTTGTCCTCTTTCCCGGTCCGGCCAGTTTCACTGGCGAGGATGTCGCGGAATTCCACGTTCATGGCGGACGCGCCGTGGTGGCAAAAATGCTGGAGACGATCACTGGCTTTGACGGCGTCAGGCACGCGGAATCTGGCGAATTCACGCGCCGTGCCTTTCTCAACGGCAAGGTCGACTTGGTCGAGACCGAAGCATTGGCGGATCTCGTCAATGCCGAGACCGAGGCGCAACGGCGCTTCGCGGTGCAGAATGCCGAGGGTGTCCAGAGCGAACTCTATCTCGGCTGGCGCCGCCGGCTGATCCATGCCCGTTCCATGATCGAGGCCGAGATCGATTTCGCCGACGAGGACGACGTCCCCGGTTCCGTTTCGGATACGGTCTGGTCCGATGTTAGGACGATGATCGACGAGATCGACCAGCACATCGCCGGGTTTCGCGCCGCCGAGATCATCCGCGACGGCTTCGAGGTCGTCATTCTGGGCGCGCCGAATGCCGGTAAATCGAGTCTGTTCAACGCCCTGGCGCGGCGGGATGCCGCTATAGTAACGGATGAACCAGGCACGACCAGGGACCTACTTGAAGTGACACTTGATCTCCAGGGGCTGCGTGTCAGGCTCATCGATACCGCCGGCCTGCGCCATGCCGCGGGGAAGGTCGAGGCGATCGGCATCGAGAAGGCCAGGGCCAAGGCCCACGGTGCCGATCTCCTGCTGTTGCTTCATGATGTGGCGGACCCAAGGGATATTGGTTCGCTGCCGACCGTGGCGCCGACCCTGCGCGTCGGCACGAAGCTCGATCTGCTCGACAGCGGCGCGGTGAGCGAGGTCGCCGGCCTCTATGACCTCGTCATCTCGGTGAAGGACGGGACCGGCGTGGAGGAATTGCTGGCGGAAATTGGCCGGCGTGCGGCGGAGACGGCCGGCAGCGCCGGCGATATCCTGCCGTCGCGCCTGCGCCACGTCGAATTGCTTGGCGAGGCCAACCGCCATCTGCGTCGCGCCACCGACGACTGGATGATCGGGCAGGAGCTGCGCGCCGAGGAGTTGCGGCTCGCCGCCGATCGCCTCGGCCGAATCGTCGGCGCCATCGATGTCGAGGACATGCTGGACGTGATTTTCTCACAGTTCTGCATTGGGAAATGACTCACGTGAAACAGTGATTGGCGGGAACCTGATCCGCTATGGCCTAACGGCTCGGATGCCACACTTTGATGAGCCATATGCCTTGCTGATTTTGGCAAAACGCCCATCTTAGGATGACGAAATCGAGGAGCTTCGGCCAATCCTGAGCCAGGAGACGAACTATGAAGTCCTGGCTGGCACCTAAGCCCGTGAATAGTTGACCGGCGGCGTGACTCACGTGAAACATGGCCCCAATTGCATCGCCAGCCTTGTTTCACGTGAAACTCATCGCGGAGTTTTCTTGACAGCACCGCCCTACGGGGACATGTGTCCCTCATTCTTCTGAGTCCAGGACTTTTGGAAATGACCGATCACTATGATGTGGTTGTGGTGGGCGGCGGCCACGCGGGTTGCGAGGCGGCTAGTGCTGCCGCGCGCGCCGGTGCCAGGACAGCGCTGGTGACGCTGCGTTTCGACACGATCGGCGTGATGTCGTGCAATCCGGCGATCGGCGGGCTCGGCAAGGGTCATCTGGTGCGCGAGATCGACGCCATGGACGGCCTGATGGGGCGCGTGGCGGATGCGGCCGGCATTCAGTTCCGCCTGCTGAACCGTCGCAAGGGACCCGCGGTGCGCGGGCCTCGCACGCAAGCCGACAGGAAGCTCTACCGCCTTGCCATGCAGGAAGCGATTCGGCAGCAGAACGATCTCGACGTGGTCGAAGGCGAGGTTCTGGACTTCGAGATCGTTGCCGGGCAGATCGCGGCGGTTCTCCTGGCCGATGGCCGGCGCCTGGCTTGCGGCGCCATCGTGCTGACGACCGGAACTTTTTTGCGCGGGCTTATCCATATCGGCGAGAAGAAGATCGTCGCCGGCCGCATGAACGAGCAAGCCAGTCTTGGTCTGTCGGCGACGATGGACCGCGCGGGCTTCAAGCTGGGACGGCTGAAGACCGGGACGCCGCCGCGGCTCGATGGCCGGACAATCGATTGGGCGTCGCTGGAAAGCCAGGCCGCGGATGCGGATCCGGTGCCGTTCTCGCTGATGACCGACCGCATCACCACGCCGCAGATCGAGTGCGGCATCACCCGCACGACCACGGCCACGCATGAGCTGATCCGCGCCAATCTCGGCCGATCGGCCATGTATTCCGGCTCGATCGAAGGGGTCGGGCCGCGCTATTGCCCGTCGATCGAGGACAAGATCGTCAAGTTCGGCGACAGGGACGGGCACCAGATCTTCCTTGAGCCGGAAGGGCTCGACGACGACACGGTCTATCCCAATGGCATCTCGACCTCGCTGCCCGAAGACGTGCAGCTCGATATATTGAAAACCATTCCGGGGCTGGAGCGGGCCGTCATGCTGCAGCCCGGCTATGCCATTGAATATGATCATGTCGATCCGCGCGAGCTGCATCAAACGTTGGAGACGAAGCGCATCAGCGGCCTCTTCCTCGCCGGTCAGATCAACGGCACGACCGGCTATGAGGAAGCGGCCGGGCAAGGCCTGCTCGCCGGCCTCAATGCGGCGCGACGGGCGGCGGGGAGCGAGCAGATCGTGCTCAGCCGCACCGAGGCCTATATCGGCGTGATGGTCGACGATTTGACCAGCCGCGGCATCGCAGAGCCCTACCGGATGTTCACCTCGCGGGCGGAATTCCGGCTGTCGCTGCGCGCCGACAATGCGGATGAGCGGCTGACGCCCCTGGCGGAGAGGCTGGGCATTGCCTCAACGCCGCGGATGCAGCGCTACGGGCAGGTCATGCAGCGTCTCGATGAAGCGCGGGAGCTGGCGAAATCGCTCATCATGACACCCAATGAGGCGGCGCGGCACGGGCTGGAGATCAACCGGGATGGCGTGCGCCGGTCCGGTTATGAATTGCTGTCCTATCCCGACGCCGATGTGGCCTGGCTGGCTCGTGTCGATCCGCGCTTTGCGGCGATTGACGACAAGACGGCGGAGCGCCTCGAAACGGAAGCGAAATATTCGGTCTATCTCGATCGCCAGAAAAGCGATGTGGCGCAGATCCGGCATGAGGAGAGCCGGCTGATTCCGGAGGCGGTCGACTTCGCCGGGGTGCCAGGCCTGTCCAACGAGTTGAAGCAGAAGATGCAGGCGCGGCGGCCGCGCTCCATCGCCGATGCCCAGCGCATGGAAGGCATGACGCCGGCGGCGCTGGCGATCATCGTCTCGCATGTCCGCCATGCGGAGAGCGCCCAGCGCCCACAAAGGGATGTTGCGTGAGTTCCATGTCCCTGGAGAGCCTGCAGGACGCGGCAGGCCCGGTTTCACGTGAAACATTCGATCGGCTGGTGGCGTTCGAGCAGATGTTCCAGAAATGGAATCGGAGCATCAATCTGGTTGCGCAATCGACGTCGGGCGATGTCTGGCAGCGCCATATCCTGGACAGCGCGCAGCTCGGGCGCATAGAGCCTCAAGCCACGCGCTGGGTGGATCTCGGCTCGGGCGCCGGATTTCCGGGCCTTGTCATGGCTTTCCTGCTTGCCGAGCGTGCCGGCGCCAGCATCGATCTGGTTGAAAGCAATCGCAAAAAAGCATCCTTCCTGCAGACTGTCGTTGGCCAGTTCAGCCTGCCGGCGCGGGTCGTGGCACGCCGCATCGATAACAGCCATGCGCTTGTTTCGACACCGCAAATCGTGACCGCGCGGGCGCTGGCCTCGCTTTCGACCTTGCTGGACCTGTCGGCGCCCTGGCTGATTTCAGGCGCGCGCGGCCTGTTCCACAAAGGCCGGGATTACCGCGCCGAAGTGCAAGAAAGCGTTCACCGATGGTCCTTCGATCTGGTAGAACATCCCAGTGTGACCGACCCGCATGGGGTCATCCTTGAACTGTCCAACCTGCGACCTGCCTGATCCGGCGACTTTGTCAGGCACTTTGGCGACCCAAAATGAACTTCTGGCATAGACCCATGATGAAGAATGGCCCCCGAATCATCACCGTAGCCAACCAGAAGGGCGGTGTCGGCAAGACCACCACCGCCATCAATCTGGCGACAGCGCTGGCCGCGATCGGCGAAAAGGTGCTGATCGTCGATCTCGATCCGCAAGGCAATGCCAGCACCGGCCTCGGCATCGACCGCAAGGATCGCACGGTGTCGTCCTATGATGTGCTGACCGGCGAGCTGGAGCTGGAAGCCGCGGCCATTCCCACGGCCGTGCCTGGCCTGTCGATCGTGCCGTCGACGCTCGACCTTCTCGGTATTGAAATGGAGATCGCTTCGGCGCCGGACCGGGTGCTCAAGCTGCGCAATGCCCTTCGCGCCGCGACCGCCCGCGGGGCGCCCTTCGGCTATGTGCTGATCGACTGCCCACCGTCGCTCAACCTTTTGACTTTGAATTCAATGGCGGCGGCCGATTCGGTGCTGGTGCCGCTGCAATGCGAGTTCTTCGCGCTCGAAGGTCTCAGCCAATTGCTGGAAACGGTTGAGCAGGTGCGCCGCTCGATCAATCCAGACCTCACCATCCAGGGCATCGTGCTGACCATGTATGACGGCCGCAACAATCTCGCCAACCAGGTGGTGCAGGATGTGCGGGAACATATGGGCGACAAGGTCTACGAGACCATCATCCCGCGCAATGTGCGCGTGTCCGAGGCGCCGTCCTACGGCAAACCTGCGATCCTCTACGATTTGAAATGCTCGGGAAGCCAGGCCTATCTGCAACTGGCGTCGGAAGTGATCCGCCGCGAACGTAAATTACGCGCTGCTTGATTAGATCCTCCGCAAAGTTAGAAGCCGATTCGATACCGAAACGACCGCTGGCCTTAGGAAGACGGGACCCTGGAATAGAGATGAGCGAAGACCTTTCGAGAAAGAGACTGGGGCGCGGGCTGGCAGCGCTGATCGGAGAGATCGACCGCCCGGCAGCACCCGAAAAGCCCGGCATGAGCGCCGATGGCAAGGTTCCGATCGAGTTCCTGACGCCAAATCCGAAAAATCCGCGCCGGCATTTCGGCGATGCTGAACTGACCGATCTTGCCCAGTCGATCCGCGAACATGGCGTGGTCCAGCCGGTGGTAGCGCGGCCTTCGCCGGGACAGGCCGGCCGCTACGAGATCATCGCCGGCGAGCGGCGCTGGCGCGCGGCGCAGCGCGCCGGGCTGTCCGAGATCCCGGTCATCATCCGCGAGGTCAACGACCGCACCGCGCTCGAACTGGCGATCATCGAAAACGTCCAGCGCACCGACCTCAATGCGGTCGAGGAAGCGCTTGGCTATCAGCAGCTGATCGACGAGCACGGCTACACCCAGGCCGATCTCGGCCAGGTGATCGGTAAGAGCCGCAGCCATGTCGCCAACACGCTGCGGCTGCTCAAGCTGCCCGAGGTGATCCGCGACATGCTCGTCGACGGCGCCCTGTCGGCCGGCCATGCCCGCACGCTGGTGACGGCGGAAGATCCGGCCGGCCTTGCCAAGCGCATCGTCGAAGAGGGGCTTTCGGTGCGCCAAGCCGAAGCGCTGGCGCAGGTACCGGCCGGCGCCGCTCCGGCCAAGCCGAAGCAGCCGCAAAGCGCGCCGGAAAAAGATGCCGACACGCTGGCGCTGGAAAAGCTGTTGACCGACACGACCGGCATGATCGTGTCGATCGACCACAAGGGCAAAGGCGGCGAGCTTCGGGTGGCGTATCGCTCGCTGGAGCAGCTTGACGAGCTGTGCCGCAGGCTGAAGCAAGAGCGGTAGTTAGCCGGCGAATGAAATTCTGACTTAAGATGAAGTTGGTTTAAGAGGTTTAAGAGGCTGGCGGTTGCCGGCCTTTCTCTTTGCGGCGCCGTGTTTGGCGAAGGCGGTGAAGCTGCCAATCTCCCCCCAAGTGGGGGGAGATGTCCGGCAGGACAGAGGGGGGCGTGAAGGAACGCCAACCTTGGCAAGCTAGCTAGCCTAGCCGCAAGCATCCAAGGCGCGTTTTTTGATTGAGACATCGGCGGGACAGCGCCCCCCTCTGGCTTGCCAGCCATCTCCCCCACGAGGGGGGAGATTGGCAAATCTCCTACCGCTGTGCCAACCTACTGCTCTCCACCGCAATCCCAAGCAGTGCCTGTCTTGCCAGCGCGACGGCAAGATCCGGCCGCCGCCTGGTCTGCAGCACCGCGGTCTGCAGCCGGGTCAGGGCGCGGCCGAGCGCTTCGGTGCTCCAGCGCTCCAGCGCCTTTTCCACCAGCTTACGCCTGGAGAAAAACACCGGCGGGCGGGCGGCGGCGACCACCGAGGCGGCGTTGCGGTTGCCGGACTCCATCTGGCCGCGCATGGCCTGGATCTGCTGCAACTGCCGCATCGCCGAGGACAGCACCAGGAAGGGCTGGCCGCCGGACTGACAATGGCGGGTGAAGGCGGTGTCGAAATCGCCGATCTTGCCTTCGAGAAGCGCATCGACGGCATCGTCGAAAGAGGCACCGGAGACGTCGCCCGACATCGCCTTGACCGCCTCCAGGCCGATCTCGGTCTGGCCATGGGCATAGAGCACGAGCTTCTCGATCTCGCCGCGCGAGGCCAGCCGGTCGCCGCCGAGATTTCGGCGCAGCGCCTGTCTCGCCTCCATGGTCATCGACATGCCGGCCTTGCTCAATTCGCCGTCGATGACGGCATCGATGTCGCGGGCTTCATCGGCATAGCAAGGCAGGGCCATGGCGTTGTCGGCCGCCTCGACGATGGCGCGCAGCCCGACGCCCTTCTTCAGATCGCCGGCCTCTATGAGAATGATGGCATCACGCGGCGGCTCCGCCGTCAGCGCCTTGACGTCGTCGGCCAATGCCTTCTGGCCGCTGGCATTGCGCACCCAGAGCAGCCGCCGGTCGGAAAACATCGGCACGGTGCGGGCTTCGTCGAGCAGCCGGCCCTCGTCGCGGTCGACCTCCGAGCCCTCGAGCCTGACCACCGAGAACGGATCGTCAAGCGAAAGGCCGGTCTTGCCGGCAAAAGCCTTTGCCCGCTCGGCGACGAGACCACGGTCGGGACCGTAAAGCAGGACGATCGAAATGCGCGCATCAGGCCGCGCCAGCCACCCGTCGACCTCGTAAGCTTTCTTCTGTGCCATGGCGGGTTGGTTAGCATGATGCGGGGGCGGGGTGAAATGGGGTTCGGCTGGGTTCCTCGCCCCTTGATGAGAGATCGACCCCCACTCCGTCGAGCTGCGCTCGCCACCTCTCCCCCGATCGACGGGGTAGAGGAAGGGCGCGAGTTTGCTGGCCGATCGCCTTATCTGCCAGCAAACCCTTCCCAACCTTGTCCCAAATTGCGCGCGACCGCCTAACATCGACAAGAAATTTCGCGGACATATCTTCATCTTGGGTGCGGGAGGCTGCGTCGGCCGGCGCGGCCGGGGCTGGAGGCTTGCCCGACGAATTCGCACTGGCGGCGCGGATATGCAAATATCTTTCCGGGCAAATTTGGGCCAGGCGACATTGGAGGACGAAGGTCATGGCCGATGCTGGGATGTTGCGGTTTCATGTGCCGGAACCGGAAGTGCGGCCGGGCGGAACGCCTGACTTTTCCAATGTGCCGATCCCGAAGGCCGGCTCGGTGCCGCGCCCCGAGATCGATGTCGATCCGCGCACCATCCGCGATCATGCCTTTTCGATCATCCGGGTACTGAACCGCAACGGCGAAGCCGTCGGGCCGTGGGCCGGGCTGCTCTCCAGCGACGAGCTTCTCACGGGCCTGCGCCACATGATGACGCTGCGGACCTTCGACGCCCGCATGCAGATGGCGCAGCGGCAGGGCAAGACCTCGTTCTACATGCAGCATCTGGGCGAAGAGGCGGTGGCTTGCGCCTTCCGCAAGGCGCTGGCGCCGGGCGACATGAATTTCCCCACCTATCGCCAGGCCGGGCTGCTCATCGCCGACGACTATCCGATGGTCACGATGATGAACCAGATCTATTCCAACGAGGCCGACCCGCTGAAGGGAAGGCAGCTGCCGATCATGTATTCGTCGAAGGAGCATGGCTTCTTCTCGATCTCGGGCAATCTGGCGACGCAGTATATCCAGGCGGTCGGCTGGGCGATGGCATCGGCGATCTCGAATGATTCGAAGATCGCGGCCGCCTGGATCGGCGACGGCTCGACGGCCGAATCCGACTTCCATTCGGCGCTGGTGTTCGCCTCCACCTACAAGGCGCCCGTGGTGCTCAACGTCGTCAACAATCAGTGGGCGATCTCGACCTTCCAAGGCATTGCGCGCGGCGGCTCGGGCACGTTCGCGGCAAGAGGCCTCGGCTTCGGCATCCCGTCGCTGCGCGTCGACGGCAACGACTATCTCGCCGTCCATGCGGTCGCCAAATGGGCGGCGGAGCGGGCGCGCAGCAATCTCGGGCCGACGCTGGTCGAATATGTCACCTACCGCGCCGGCGCGCATTCGAGCTCGGACGACCCGTCCGCCTACCGGCCGAAGACCGAATCCGACGCTTGGCCGCTCGGCGACCCGATCGTACGGCTGAAGAACCATCTCATCGCGCTCGACGTCTGGTCGGACGAGCGGCACGCCCAGGCCGAGGCGGAGATCCTCGACACGGTGATCGCGGCGCAGAAGGAAGCCGAAAGCCACGGCACGCTGCATGCCGGCGGCAAGCCGTCGACCCGCGACATGTTCGAAGGGCTCTATGCCGAGATGCCGCCGCATCTGCGGCGCCAGCGCCAGCAGGCGGGAGTCTGACCATGCCGAGACGGACGATGATCGAGGCCATCCGTGATGCGATGGACGTGTCGATGGGGCGCGACGACAAAGTCGTCGTGTACGGCGAGGATGTCGGCTTCTTCGGCGGCGTCTTCCGCTGCACGCAGGGCCTGCAAGCCAAATACGGCAAGAGCCGCTGCTTCGACGCGCCGATCAACGAATCCGGCATTGTCGGCTCGGCCATCGGCATGGCCGCCTATGGGCTGAAGCCGTGCGTGGAAATTCAGTTTGCCGACTACATGTATCCGGCCTACGACCAGCTGACCCAGGAAGCGGCGCGCCTTCGTTATCGCTCGAACGGCGATTTCACCTGCCCGATCGTGGTGCGCATGCCGACCGGCGGCGGCATCTTTGGCGGCCAGACGCACAGCCAGAGCCCGGAAGCGCTGTTCACCCATGTGTCTGGGTTGAAGACGGTGGTGCCGTCCAATCCGCATGACGCCAAGGGCCTGCTGATCGCAGCCATCGAGGATCCCGATCCGGTGATCTTCCTCGAGCCGAAGCGGCTCTACAACGGCCCATTCGACGGCCATCACGACCGGCCGGTGACGCCATGGTCGAAACATGAGCTGGGCGAGGTCGCCGACGGCCACTACACGGTGCCGCTCGGCAAGGCGGCGATCCGCCGGCCGGGTTCCGCCATAACCGTGCTGGCCTACGGCACCATGGTCTATGTCGCGCAGGCCGCCGTCGAGGAAACCGGCATCGATGCCGAGATCATCGATCTCAGGACCTTGTTGCCGCTCGACCTCGATACGATCGTGGCTTCTGTGAAGAAAACGGGACGCTGCGTCATCGTGCACGAGGCGACGCTGACCTCCGGCTTCGGCGCCGAACTGTCGGCGCTGGTGCAGGAAAACTGCTTCTACCATCTGGAAGCGCCGGTGATGCGGGTCGCCGGCTGGGACACGCCCTATCCGCACGCGCAGGAGTGGGACTATTTCCCCGGTCCCGCCCGCGTCGGCCGCGCTTTGCTTGAAACCATGGGAGCCTGAGATGGGCGAACACATCATCAAGCTGCCTGATGTCGGCGAAGGCGTCGCCGAGGCCGAGCTCGTCGAGTGGCACGTCAAAGTCGGCGACATGGTGCGCGAGGACACCGTGCTTGCCGCCGTCATGACCGACAAGGCGACGGTCGAAATCCCGTCGCCGGTCGACGGCGAAATCCTGTGGCTGGGCGCCGAGATCGGCGACACGGTGGCGATCGGCTCGCCGATCGTGCGGCTGAAGGTGGCGGGCGAGGGGAATGTCGTGGGTGGTACGACGCCGGCAAAAGTCACGGCTGAGAGTACCCCCACCCCTAACCCTGCCGGGGCGAGCCGCGGGTCTCGCCCGTCCTTCGGACCCCCACAAGGGGGAGGGGGACGCGCTTCAACCACGAAGGCCGACGTGAAGTCAGCTACTTCCAAGAATGCGCCTAGAACCGCGAGCGTCAGTGAGTCAGATGCCGGCGCAGGCACGGCAGAGACGGAATCACCCTCCCCCTTGTGGGAAGGGGCTAGGGGTGGGGGTACAGCGCCGACATCTCAAGTTGCTGCACCCTCCGGCGCTCCGCGTCCCGAAGGTGAAAAGCCGCTGGCTTCGCCGGCTGTTCGTCTGCGGGCAAAAGAAGCCGGCATCGATCTCAGGCAGGTTGCGGGATCCGGCCCGGCCGGCCGCATCGGCCATGAGGACATCGAGGCTTTCCTGGCGCGCGGACCGCAGGTCGGCAGGACATCCGGCCTTGCCCGCAACGACGCTGTCCAGGACATCAAGGTGGTCGGCCTGCGGCGCAAGATCGCCGAGAAGATGTCGCTGTCCAAATCACGTATCCCGCACATCACCTATGTCGAGGAAATCGACGTCACAGCACTTGAGGAATTGCGCGCCGCGCTCAACAAGGAGAAGCGGCCGGGCGTGGAGCGGCCGAAGCTGACGCTGCTGCCGTTCCTGATGCGGGCGATGGTCAAGGCGATAGCAGACCAGCCTAACCTCAATTCGCTGTTCGACGACGAGGCCGGCATCGTCCACCAGCATGGCGGCATCCATATCGGCATCGCCGCGCAGACGCCGTCCGGGCTGGTGGTGCCTGTCGTCAAGCATGCGGAGGCGCGCGACATCTGGGATTGCGGCGCCGAGGTCATCAGGCTGGCCGAGGCGGCCAAGTCCGGCACCGCGACACGCGACGAGCTGTCCGGCTCGACCATCACCATCACTTCGCTCGGCGCCATGGGCGGCGTGGCGACGACGCCGGTCATCAACCATCCGGAAGTGGCGATCATCGGCGTCAACAAGATGATGGTGCGGCCGGTGTGGGACGGCACCCAGTTCATCCCGCGCAAGATGATGAACCTGTCGTCGAGCTTCGACCATCGCGTCATCGACGGCTGGGACGCGGCGGTGTTCATCCAGCGGATAAAGACGCTGCTGGAAACGCCGGCGCTGATTTTCGTGGATTGAGGGGTGATGAGAACCGTCGCAAAGACCCCCTCACCCGGATTGCCAACCGAATTGCAAAGGCAATTCGGGGCAATCCGACCTCTCCCCGAGAGGAGAGGAGGTAGTCAACGCTGGCGCCAGTCTCTTCTCCCCAGCGGGGAGAAGGTGGCCGCGAAGCGGCCGGATGAGGGGGCCTTCCTCACCAGAAAGAGCGTATCGTCATGAAAGAAATCTCCTGCAAGCTGCTCGTCATCGGTGCCGGTCCCGGCGGCTATATCTGCGCCATCCGTGCCGGACAGCTTGGCGTCGACACGGTGATCGTCGAAGCCGGCAAACCGGGCGGCACCTGCCTCAATGTCGGCTGCATCCCGTCCAAGGCGCTGATCCATGCGGCGGAAGAGTTCGAGAAGGTCTCACACATGCAAGGCGGCAAGAGCCCGCTCGGCATTTCGGTCACCGCGCCGACGCTCGACCTGGCGAAGACGATCGCCTGGAAGGACGGCATCGTCAGCCGGCTCAACAGCGGCGTTGCCGGCCTGCTGAAGAAGGCCGGCGTCAAGACCGTTCATGGCTGGGCGAGCTTTCGCGACGGCAAGACCGTCGCTGTCGAGACCGAGACGGGTAGCCAAGTGATCCGTGCTGAAACCATCGTGATCGCCACAGGCTCGGCGCCGGTCGAGTTGCCGTTCTTGCCGTTCGGCGGATCGGTGATTTCGTCCACCGAGGCGCTGGCGTTCAGCGAAGTGCCGAAGAAGCTTGCCGTCGTCGGTGGCGGCTATATCGGCCTCGAGCTCGGCATGGCCTTTGCCAAGATGGGCGCCAAGGTGACCGTGGTCGAGGCCTTGCCGCGCGTGCTGGCGCAATATGACGCGGAGCTTACCCGGCCTGTCGTCAAGCGGCTCAACGCACTCGGCATCGAGGTGATGCTGGGTGCCAAGGCCAAGGGGCAGTCGACCAAAGGCGACGCGCTGCTGATCGAGACATCGGACGGCAAGAGCGCCAAGGTTGCCGCCGACAAGATCCTGGTGACGGTCGGGCGCAAGCCGGTGACCGAGGGCTGGGGGCTCGACCAGATCGACCTCGACATGGCTGGCAAATTCATCCGCATCGACGACCAGTGCCGCACCTCGATGCGTGGCATCTTCGCCATCGGCGACGTCACCGGCGAGCCGATGCTGGCGCACCGGGCGATGGCGCAAGGCGAGATGGTCGCCGAGATCGTTGCCGGCCACAAACGCAGCTGGGACAAGCGTTCGATACCGGCCGTCTGCTTCACCGATCCGGAACTCGTCACCGCAGGCCTGTCGCCGGAAGAGGCCAAGGCGCTCGGCGGCGAGATCAAGATCGGCCTATTCCCATTCGCCGCCAATGGCCGGGCGATGACGAAGCTCGGCGAGGACGGCTTCGTCCGCGTCGTCGCGCGCGCCGACAACCATTTGGTGCTCGGCATCCAGGCGGTCGGGCAGGGTGTGTCGGAACTGGCGGCGGCCTTTGGGCTGGCGCTGGAAATGGGTGCAAGGCTGGAGGACATCGCCGGCACCATCCATGCGCATCCGACGCAGGGCGAAGGGTTCCAGGAAGCGGCGCTGAAGGCGCTGGGCCACGCGCTGCATGTTTGAGTCGCGATAGCGCAAAAGCGGTGATGCCGGCGGGACAGCGCCCCCCTCTGTCCTGCCGGACATCTCCCCCTCAAGGGGGGAGATTGGCAGTTTCGGGCAACCCGCCTCTTCCAAAACTTTCAAAATTGGCGAAGTCTAAGATGACAGCCGATCTCCCCCCTAGGGGCAGGGGAATCGCATTTGAGTAAGAGTGCGTCTTGCGCCGAGTTAAAAGATTGATTCTTTAGCGGCCTTCTCCTTGAAGATGAGGCCGTATGTCGTTTCTGTTTTCGATTTTGCGTGAAGTCCGGGACCCGCGTGACGTCAACGCGCGTCATGATCTGGCGGAGCTTCTGTTCTTGGCTCTGGTTGCCACGCTTTGTGGTGCCAAGAGCTGTGTTGATATTGCCGATTTCGTCGAGGGGCGGGAAGACGAGCTGAAAGAAATCGTGACGCTGGAGCATGGCTGTCCAAGCCACGATACGTTCAGCCGGGTGTTTCGACTTCTTGACGCCGAGGAGCTTTCGCGCAGCTTTGCCGCCTTCATGGCAGCGTTGCGACAAACGCTTGGGCCTTCGCCGCGCGGCGTGGTGGCGGTCGACGGCAAATCGCTGCGGCGCGGCTACACCAAGGGTCGGGTCTTTATGCCGCCTTTGATGGTGAGCGTGTGGGACGCCGAGACAAGGTTGTCGATTGCCGCTGCCCGCGCGCCCGAAGGCGACGAGGTCACAACCACACTGGATCTTCTGAAGAGCTTGGATTTGAAGGGCTGCACGGTGACGGCGGATGCGCTGCACTGTCGTCCCGACACGGCCAAGGCGCTGATCGGCAAGAAGGCGCACTATGCGCTGGGGCTGAAGGGCAATCGCCCCAAGCTGTTCGCCGCAGCAGAGCGAAGCTTCGCCGCAGCCGGCGAGATCGCCTTCTTCGAGACCAGCGAAAGCAGCCATGGCCGTACCGAAACGCGAAGAGCCTCGGTGCTGCCGCTCAAGCGGCTGCTCGACGCGCCGGACTTTCCCGGCCTCAAGGCGATCGGCCGCATCGAAGCCACCCGCAGCGTGGCAGGCGGCAAACCCACCACCTCGGTCCGCTATGTCGCACTTTCCAAAGTGCTCATGCCCAAAAGACTGGCCGAGACCGTCAGAGCACATTGGACCATCGAGAACCAGTTGCATTGGAGCCTCGATGTCGTCTTCCACGAGGACGATGCCCGAACCCGCAAGGATAACGGGCCGCAAAACCTGGCCATCATCCGACGTCTCGCTCAAAACATCTTGCAAGCCCATCCGATCGACAAATCCATCGCAGGCAAGATGCGAAGAGCCAGATGGAACAAAGACTTCCTCTTCCAGCTCTTTACTCATATGCGATAGCCCTGCCCCTAGGGGGGAGATGGCCGGCAGGGCAGAGGGGGGCACTGTCCCGCCAGCCTCTCACAAGAGAGACACGCCCATCACCCCGCCAGCCGGCTCACCATCTCGTGCTGCGCATAAGCCCGGCCGAAGCGGTTGGCGAGGAAGGCGTCGAGCGCGATGTCTTCCTGCTTGATGAAGCCGGTCGCCGGCAGGCTGCCGTCGGCGAGCATGTCGAGCACGGCGCAGATGCCGGAGGCGGTGGTGATCTGGATGGCGCTGCGCACCTGGTCGCCGATGCGTTTCGAGTAGATCTTGTTGGCGTAGGTTTCCTGCAGCAGGCGGCCGTTCTTGCGGCCGGAGACGGTGACGAAGACGATGACGACGTCCTGCAGCGTCGCCGGCAGGGCGCTCTCGAAAATGTCCTTCAGCACGTCGCGGCGGTGGCGCAGGCCAAGGTCGTTGAGCAGCGCCTTCATGATCGCGGCGTGACCGGGATAGCGGATGGTGCGGTAGTTCAGCGTGCGCACCTTGCCCTTCAGCGTCTCGGCCAGCGTGCCCAGCCCACCGGACGTGTTGAACGCCTCGTAGGTGACGCCGTCGAGCGAGAATTCCTCGCGCTCCTCCAGCGGCGGCACCTCGATCAGTTCGCCCTCGACGATCGCTTCGCAGGGCTCGCAATATTCGTTGATGACGCCGTCGGTGCTCCAGGTCAGATTGTAGTTCAGCGCGTTGGACGGATATTGCGGCAGGGCGCCGACGCGCATGCGCACGCTCTCCAGGGAGTCGAAGCGGCTGGCGAGATCGTTGGCGACGATCGAGATGAAGCCTGGCGCCAGGCCGCATTGCGGGATGAAGGCGCTCTTGCCCGAGCGCGCCAGTTCCTTGACCCGGCGGGTCGAGACGACATCCTCGGTCAGGTCGAGATAGTGCACGCCGGCACTGGCCGCCGCCTCGGCGATGCGCGTGGTCAAATGGAAGGGGGCAGCGCTGAGCACCGCGAACTTGCCGGCGAGTGCTGCTTCCAAGGTACCGGCTGCTTCGATGTCGAGCTCCAGCGTCGCGACCGTGGCCGGCAGTTCGGCCGCAGTGAGCTGCGCCGCCGAGCGGTCGACGAGGGTGACCTGGTAGTCTCCGGTGGCGGCGAGCATCTCGGCAATGGTCGAGCCGATCTTGCCGGCGCCGACAACAACAATTTTCTTCATGACCGATCCCTCACTGATTGTGAGCACAGAATCGCAGCTTGCCCGTCGAAAGGAAGCGTGGAATTGTTCGAAACGAAACGTCTGATTGCGCAATCTGCCGACAGGATTCGTCGAAATGCTCAGTGACGCCGAACTGGCCCTGCTTTCCCTGCTGCGCGACAATGCGCGCGCCTCGACCGCCGAGCTTGCGCGCAAGCTTGGCGTCTCGCGGACCACCGTGCAGAGCCGCATCGAACGGCTGGAACAGCGCGGCATCATATCAGGCTATGGCGTGCGGCTTGCGCCGGACTATGAGCAGGGGCTGGTGCGGGCGCATGTACTGCTCACCGTGACGCCGAAGCTCGCCGACAAGGTTGTGCGCGGCCTGCGCGCCCTGGCGCCGGTCAGGACGCTGCACTCGGTTAGCGGCAATTTCGACATGATCGTCATCGTCGATGCGCCATCGATCCGCGACCTCGATCTGCTGCTCGACCAGATCGGCGCCATGGATGGGGTCGAGCGGACCCTGTCGTCGATCATCCTGTCGACGCGCATTGATCGGTAGGGCGGGGCTTCTAAGGACCTGGGTTCCTCGCCTCCGCCAAAGGCGGGGGAGAGGTGGCCGCGAAGCGGTCGGAGAGGGGGCTTTCGTAGGGCGTTCCCCTCTCCGTCTCGGCTTCGCCGAGCCACCTCTCCCCACTCTCGTGGGGCGAGGAACCCAAGCTGGGCTTGGCCAGCACCAGGCGTTTCGCCGGCTAATCCATCGCTATGGGAAAACTCACCGCCACCTTAAGCCCGGGCCGGCAATCCTCGAGCGCGATCGAGGCGCCATGGAGATCGGCGATGGCCCTGACAAGGCTGAGGCCGAGGCCGCTGCCCGGTGTCGATCGGCTGTGGTCAAGCCGGTAGAGCCGCTGGAACACTTTTTCACGCTCTTCCGCCGGAATGCCGGGACCGTTGTCGATGACGCTGGCGACAATCCGCTCGCCCTGTCGCGTGACCGACAGCTTTATCGTCGTGCCCGACGGGCAATGGCGCAGCGCGTTCTCGACCAGGTTGGCGAACATCTGCGTCAACAATTCGCGGTCGCCGTGGATGCGGTCGGTCGTTTCCGGCAATTGCGCCAACGACAGCGACTTTCCGTCGTCCTCGGCAACGTCGGCATAAATCTCGGCGATGGTCTGCAGGACCTCGCCCAGATCGACATCGGTAAACCGCGCCTTGCGCGCGCCGGCCTCGATCTGCGCGATGCGCAGCAGCGCGTCGAAAGTCCAGTTGATCTGCAGGCTCTCGGCATGCGCCTCGGCCAGTTCACCGGCGATCTTCTGGCCCGACAGGTTCTTTTCGGACGCGCTGTCGAGGATCATCTGCAACCGGTTGAGCGGCGTCTTCAGATCGTGCGCGATGTTGGCGCTGACCTGTTTCATGCCTTCGACGAGCGCCGAGAGGCGGTCGAGCGCGGCATTGACCTGGGTGGAGACGATGTCGATGTCGTCGCCCTTGCCGGTCAGCGGAATGCGGGTATCCAGCCGCCCATGCGAGACATCCACCATGGTGGCGGCGATGCCGTCGAGACGGCGCTGGACGCGCGAGGCCAGCAAAGCGCCGCCGGCGACCGCAAGCCCGGTGATGATCAGGGTTCCCCAGCCGAAGCTCATCAGCACGATCCTCTCCAACTCCTCCGTTTCGGAAAGGCTGAAGGCGACGGTCAGGGTGTTACCGCCGACCGGGCCGGAATAGGCGCGGTACTCGGCGCCGGGCGGCACGCCGGGCATTTCGGCATCGAACATCGAAAAACCGTCGGGAAGCCCTGTCGCGGTGAAGTTGCCGGCCAGGCGATTGCCGTTCGCGTCGGTCAGCGAAAACAACTGCTCCTTCTTGAGGCTGCGCAGGGAGTGGCTGCCGACGGTCTCGACAAGCTGCTTGAGATCCTTGTCGGCATAGGTCGCGGCGACGACCGAATAGGTTTCCTTGATGGTGTCGTCGAGCCGCTCGGCAAGGTCGGCGCTCATCATCCGGTAGACGATGGCGCCCGACAGGACGAAGGCCAGCACGAACAGGAAGGCGAAGGTCAGGGCAAGCCGGAACGGCGTGCTGCGCAGCAGGCGGGACCATGTTCCGGTCATGGTGCCACGTGCAGGCTGTAGCCGGTGTTGCGGACGGTGTGGATGAGCTGGGTTTCGAATGGCCTGTCGATCTTGGCCCGCAGCCGACTGATGTGGGTTTCGACGACGCTGGTCTTGGGATCGAAATGGAAATCCCAGACGCGCTCCAGAAGCATGGTGCGGGTGACGACGCGGCCTTCGCCGCGCATCAGCACTTCCAGCAGGCTGAACTCTCGCGGCTGCAGGTCGATAGGCTGGCCCCGCCTTGTGACCCGCCGCATGATCAGGTCCATTTCGAGGTCGGCGACCCGCAGAACGGTTTTCTGCTCCTGCGCCGCCGGCCGCCGGCCAAGCGCGTTGATGCGGGCGAGAAGCTCGGAAAAGGCGAACGGCTTGACCAGATAGTCGTCGCCGCCGGCCTCCAGCCCCTCGACGCGGTCGTCGATGCCGCCGACGGAGGTGAGAAAGATGGCCGGCGTCCGCACGCCGGCGGCGCGGACCGCCTTGATCATCGACAGGCCGTCGAGGCCCGGTATCATGCGATCGGCGATGATCACGTCGTAATTGCCCCGGGTCGCCGCGAACAGCGCGTCATGCCCGTTGCGCAGCAAGTCGCAGACATGGCCGGCCTCGGTCAGTCCCCTGACGATATGGTCGGCCGTCCTGTGGTCGTCCTCGACAAGAAGCAGTCGCATGAAGGTCCGGTCCGTTGCCGAGCCGAGGAGGCTACCACCGGCACGGGTCCGTTCCTAGGATGTCACGAAGGCGCAGGCATGGTGGCGCTTTCGTCATACATTCGCGATTGGCGGAAGCTGCAGAAGCCGACGTCGGCGGGACAGCACCCCCCTCTGCCCTGCCGGGCCTTCGTCGTTCGGAAAGCCAAGCAATTGGCTTCCCGTCCGCTACGCGGACCACTCCTCAGCCCCCGCAAGGGGGGGAGATCGGCAGCTTCGATTCCGCTGCTCTTCTTGCAAACATTCGAGACTGGCGAAAGCGGAGGTGCAGTCAATCTGCCCCCTTGCGGGGGAGATGGCCGGCAGGCCAGAGGGGGGTGTGAAGGATCGCTACAGAAGAAAACTTCCATTCTGCTCTGCACTCGGCCAAGGTCGCGGCTCGGGTCTGCGTCGCTACGCCCCTTGCTCCGCCCGTGGATGACGAAATGATGGGTGGTTCGCTGATCGTCAACGCAGCTCTAGCTGCCGAGCGGATGCGGCATGTAGCCGACGAAGCCTGATATCTTCCAGCTTCCGGCGACCTTCCTGCAGAAGTACAGCGTCTGCCATTTCAGCCTGTCGACGCTGCCATCCGCCTTGGCGACCGAGCCGTCGAACTTCTTGTGCAGCACGGCGCGGTCGCCGTCGACGTCGATGTCGCGCATGTTGGTGACGCGAAACAGCGCCTCGCGCAGCGGCTCGGCGAATTGGGTCGCCGCGGTCTCCTTCGCCTGGCGCAGCCATTCGTCGCGATAGATGTCGAGCCTCGGAAACTGCAGCCGCCAGGCGTCGGCGTTGTGCAGGAAATGCGCATGCATGCCGAAGAAGCTCTCGGCGACGAAGTCGTCCTCGACCATCGACCAGTCCTGGCCGATGAAAGCGTCGATGTCGCGCCGCACCAGCATTTCCCAGAGCGCGTGGCGATCGGCATCGCCTGCCGGAAACGGGTTCTTGTCGTAGGTCATTTTTTGGCTCGCTCCGGTCCGGAAATGCGTCTGTCCGTCGCGGCTTCGAAGCCGCCCGGCGGTGCGCACGATGCTAGTGCTTCTGTCATAAAGCAACATGGATTTGGAAGAATGTTGCTTTCCAACAAGGCTCTATGAGGATCATCCCGATCGGCGTAAATGTCGACCAAAGCGGGCGCCGCCACGGCATCCCGTCCTGTCATCAGAGGAGGCTTGTCCATGCCGAAACAGTGTTTTGGAACGTCGCATGTGCCGTTATCGCCGGCCGTGCGGGCTGGCGATCTCGTCTACGTCTCGGGTCAGGTTCCCGTCGGCAGCGACGGCATTGTGGTCAAGGGCGGCATAACGGAACAGACCCAGCAGGTGCTCGCCAATATCCAGGCCGCGCTGGCGCTGGCCGGCTGCACCCTGGACGATGTCGTCAAGACCACCGTGTGGCTGGAAGACGCGCGCGATTTCGGCGCGTTCAACGCGGTCTATGCCAGGCACTTTCCGAAAAACCCGCCGGCCCGCACCACGGTCGAATCGCGGCTGATGATCGATATCAAGATCGAGGTCGAGGCGGTCGCCTACAGGCCGGTCTAAGGGACCGAGGAGCAACGAACCGGAGGTTATCAAGATGCAATTCGACCTCCTGCTGAAGGGCGGACGGCTGATCGATCCTGCGGCCGGGCTCGATGCGCCGCGCGATGTCGCCATCGCCAATGGCCGGGTTGCCGCGGTCGACGCCGATATTCCGGTGACCAGCGCCGCGCAAATCGTCGATGCTGGCGGCTGCGTCGTCACGCCGGGCCTCGTCGACCTGCACAGCCACGTCTATTGGGGCGGCACCTCGCTCGGTGTCGATGCCGACCGGCTGGCCGCCAAGAGCGGCACCACCACCTTCATCGATGCGGGCAGCGCGGGAGCGGGTAATTTCCTCGGCTTCCGCCGCCATGTCATGGAGCGCTCGAAGGTTCGCATCCTGGCCTATGTCAACATTTCCTTTGCCGGCATTTTCGGCTTCTCGCAGACGGTGTCGGTCGGCGAGTGCAGCGATCTCAGGCTCTGCGAGCCGCGCGAGGTTGTCGCAGCCGTGCGCGAGCACCGCGATGTCGTGGTCGGCGTAAAAGTCCGCTCGGGCAAGCATGCCGGCGGCACCAGCGGCATCGCTCCGGTTGATCTGGCGCTGGAGGCCGCCGACCAGGCCGGCCTGCCGCTGATGGCGCATATAGACGAGCCGCCGCCCGGTCGCTCGGAAGTGCTGCCGCGCCTGCGCAAGGGCGATATCCTTACCCACTGCTTCCGGCCGTTCCCCAACGCGCCGGTGTTCGCCTCCGGCGCGGTGCGGCCTGATATGCGGCTGGCGCGTGAGCGCGGCGTCATCTTCGACATCGGCCACGGCATGGGCTCGTTCGATTTCGCCGTCGCCCGGGCCATGCTCGAGGAAGGGCTGACGCCCGACGTGATCTCGAGCGACGTGCATCTCTACTGCGTCGACGGGCCGGCCTTCGACATACTGGTTTGCATGTCGAAGCTTCTCGCGCTCGGCATGCCGCTGGTCGAGGTTTTGCGTGCCGCGACGCAAGCGCCGGCGCGGGCGATCGCTAGGCCCGACCTCGGCACGCTGGCGGTCGGCACCGTCGGCGACATCGCCGTACTTAGGCAGCGCCCCGGCCGTTTCACCTTCGTCGATGCGGTCGGCGCGTCATTGGTCGCTGATCAAAGACTGGTCTGCGAGGGCATTGCCATCGGCGGCACCTGGTGGCCGAACGAGGCGGCTGATCACAACGAGACCGAGCGTTTTGTGCCGCATGAGCGGCACACGCATGTCGAGGTCGCGGCGCGGCACTTTGGGCGACGGCCTGATTAGCTGAGCTCTGCAGGGCTGTGCCTGTCTTGCGGCGGCTGCGCGTTTCATGAGCGGCTTCCCCCACTCCGTCGCTGCTTCGCAGCGCCACCTCTCCCCCCTCCGGAGGGAGAGGAAGGGAGCCAACCTTGCTTAAGCTCGCGCCTTTCCTCTCCCCCGTCGATCGGGGGAGAGGTGGCGAGCGAAGCTCGACGGAGTGGGGGTCGATCTTACCCGGCGTTGCTAACTGCCCCATACACCGGCGTCTCAATCCCCTCCATCCGCGCCTTGATCTGCAGCGCCACATATTTCGAATAGAAGCGCGACAGCGCCAGGTTGCCGCCGTGGAACCACAGCGCTTCCTGGGCGGTCGGCTTCCACATATTGCGCAGCTCGCCTTGCCAGGGGCCGGGGTCGCCCTTGACGCCGGAGCCGAGGCCCCAGCACGGGCCGACCTTGTCGGCGACCTCGCGTGAGACGATCGCGGCGACATTCTCGTTCATCGACTGATAGCCGGTGCAGGCGATGATGGCGTCGGCCTCGAGTTCGGTGCCGTCCTCGAACAGGATGCCGCCCGGCGTCAGCGACTTGATGGCGACGCCGCCGCGGACGCCGATCTTGCCGTCGATGATCAGGTCCGAGGCGCCGACATCGATGTAGTAGCCAGAGCCGGTGCGGTAGGCCTTCATCAACAGGCCGGTCTCGTCGTCGCCGAAATCGATGGCGAAGCCTGAGGCGCGCAGGCTGATATAGAAGGCCGCGTCGCGCGCCTTGATCACCTCGTAGAGCGCCCGCTGGCCCTTGGGCACCAGCGCGAACGGCGTCGAGGCGACGATCATGTCGGCCTTCTCGGTGGTGATGCCGCGCGCCAGTGCGTCTTCCGAGAAGATCTCGAAGCCGACTTCCATCAGCGTGTCCGACTTGACCACGGTGGTCGGCGAACGCTGGATCATGGTGACCTCAGCGCCGCTTTCCCAGAGATCGACGCAGACATCGTGGCCGGAGCTTGCCGCGCCGATGACGGCGACACGTCTGCCGCGGAATCTGTCGCCGCTGGCATACTGGCTGGAATGCAGCAATTCGCCCTTGAACCGGTCGGCGCCGGCCAAGTCTATCCGCCTCGGTGGACCATAGGCGCCGGTGGCGAAGACGATGTGCTTCGGCTTGAGCGTGATCTGCCGGCCGACTCGGTCGACCACCACGGTCCAGACTTTCTCCGCCTCGTCATAGGAGGCGCTGATGCATTTGGTGGCGACCCAGTAGTTGAGCTCCATGACGCGCGTGTACATTTCCAGCCAGTCGCCCATCTTGTCCTTGGGCGTGAACACCGGCCAGTTTTCCGGGAAGGGAATGTAGGGCAGATGGTCGTACCAGACCGGGTCGTGCAGCACGAGGGTGCGGTAGCGGTTGCGCCAGGAATCGCCGGGGCGGGCGTTCTTCTCGATGACGATGGTCGGCACGCCGAGCTGGCGCAGCCGCGCGCCCAGCATGATGCCGCCCTGGCCGCCGCCGATGACCAGGCAATAAGGCTGTTCCTCGGCGCCAAGCTCGCGCGTCTCACGCGCCCGCGCCTCCGACCAGGTCTCGCGCTCGGGGTCGGCCTTGTGGCGCACGCCGAGCGGTCGCGCCGCTCCCTTGCGCTCCTCGAACCCGTTCAGGTCGGTCATCGCCGTGAACAGTGTGTGGCAGCGGCCGTCGCGCAGCCGCATGATGCCCTCTCCCCTGGCCACCGCGGTTTGAAAACTGAACCAGGCTTCGATGGTGCCGTCGTCCGAGGTCGCTTCGCCGGTCAGCTGCCATGCCTTGGGCTTGGTCGTCGCCAACGTCGCCGCCAGCATGTCGGCGATCGCCTCGCGGCCTTCCATGGTGGTGACGTTCCAGGTGAAGGTCAGCAGATCGCGCCAGTAGCAGTCGTCGACGAACAAATTGCTCGCCGCCGCCCCATCGCCCGCTTCGAGCGCCCTGGCAAAGGAGCCGAGCCATGCGGCTGCCTGTTTCGATGGTGCCTTGTCGAGCATTTCTTTCCTCTTGCTGCAATGCGCCCAATCCGGATTGGGCGATCAATTGTCGAACGAGGCGCCGCCCCTCATCCGCCTGCTTGAGCAGGAGATGGCCTGGAAGGGGAGGGTCCGCCGGTGGGTGGTGCTTGGCGGCTGGCACCCACCGCCGAGTTCCGTGGCGCCCCCCTCTGTCCTGCCGGACATCTCCCCCACGGGTGGGGAGATTGGCAGTTTCGGCGCCGGCTCCTCTTCTTGCAACGCAAAAAATTGGCGAAAGCGGGCCATGACAACCGATCTCCTCCCTCGTGGGGCAGATGCCCGGCAGGACAGAGGGGGGCGCCGTAGAGCGCTACCCCCGCCGGCTACCCGATCCTCTCCAACCGCCTCGGCAGCCGGTTCATGGCGACAGGTCCATCCGGCGTGATCAGGAACTGGTCCTCGAGATTGAAGCTGGCGAGGCCGTCGATGTAGAGCGGGATCTCGAAGGCCAGCACCATGCCGGCTTCGATGACGACATCGCTGTCGGCCGCGATGAACGGCCATTGTTCTGAGAATACCGACTGGCCAACGCCATGGCCGAAATGACCGCGGCTGTAGGAGCGCAGCCCTTGCCGCGCCAGGCTGTCGGTGGCGATGCGATGGACGTGGCCGAGCGAGTTTCCGGGGACGAGTGAGGCCAGCCCGTCCTCGAAGGCCCGCTCGGCGATGGCGTGCAGTTCGGCCTGCTCGGCGGATGGCGGTCCGAAAATGTAGTTGCGCGACATGTCGGAGGCGTAGCCGCCGACCGTGCAGACCATGTCGCACTTGAGCGGATCGCCGGGCATGGCCTTCGCATCGGCGCCTTTGGCGCGGGCGCCGAGCGTCACATATTCGACTGTGGCGACCGGATGGGCCAGCCCTGCAGCGGCGGTGGCGACGCCTTCCCGGTAGAGCGCGACGAGATCGGCCTGGCGCATGCCGGCCATCGCATCCACCTGCAGCCGGTCCAGCCCGGCCTCCGACAGGATGATGCCTTGCTGGAGCAGGTCGATCTCGCGCGGCGACTTGATGGCCCGCAGCCTGTCGAGCACGGCCGAGCCATCGACCATCGTGCAGCCCGGCAGCAGCGCCTGCATGACCGAGAAATCGGCGGCGGGAATAAAATCGAGGTCGACGCCGATCTTTGCGCGGTCGAGTCCGAAGCCGTTCAGGATCTCCTTCAGCGCACGGACGGAGTTGGCGAGTTCGAACGTCGCCGGCCGCGAAAAACCGGGTGCCCGGCCGGGCGAAGCCAGCCCGGCCTCGATGCGTTGCGCCACCCCGTGTCCGGATGTCGAAGCGTCGAGCGTTGCGGTTTCGATCCAGATCGGGTGGCTGCGGATGACGGCGTCCGGCATGACACGCCGCAGCTGCGCCGCATTGAAGTCCGCCACCACGACGCCGATCGGCCGGTCCTGGCCGGCGGGGATGACGACGAAGCCGGCGCCGGCGCGCCGGAACAGCCCCGCCGGACCGAGCGAGGCGCCGGTCGCATAGTGGAATGCCTCAGGCGCGCACAGCACCAGCGCCTCGATGCCGGCGCGTTCCATCAGTTGCGCCGCGCGCTCGCGGTCGACAAAGCCTGTCATGGGTGTCTCCGAGGTGTGGAGGGGCAACGGAGCATTGCGGGCGGAGACAATCAAGCTGGTTCCTCGCCGTGTTTGATGCACCGCATGCCTTGAAGACTGGGGAGACGCCCATAACTTCGTCATCCCAGGGCGAAGCAGGAGCGAAGCTCCGTCGCGGAGACCCTGGGATCCATGCCGCGACCTCAGCCGTAGAGTGCGGCGGAGCAGAATTTTTGTCCGTCGCGGCGCTCAGAGGTCGCGGCATGGATCCTCGGGTCTGCGCCGCGTCGCTGCGCTCCTTGCTCCGCCCGTGGATGACGAAGTTACGGACGTTTCTGCCAATCGCCAAGTTGTGCGGTCTGCAGGCAGCAGCCAAACGAGTGGCGAAATTCCTACTTGATCGATTCCAGCTTGGCGACGGCGGCGGTGAAGCCGGCCAGCGACACCGGGATGGTGACTGGCTTGCGGGTGACTGATTCCATGCCGATGTTCAGATTGGTCCCGGACTTCATCGCCTTGATGAGGTCCGCCGACAGCGGGGCGGCGGCATAGGCGCCGTTCTGGTCGCTGGTCTGGATGGCGAGGGTCGTCTTCTGGCCTTGGTCGATCTGGAAGGAGGCACCGGACGGCAGGAACAGGCCGTGCGGCAGAGCAAGCAGCATGGCCAGGCCGCCATTGCCGCTGTCGCGGCGCACGGTCACGGTCAGCACGCGCTGCCCGGTCTTGGACTCGGTCAGGTTCTGCGACACCTGGCACTGAAGCTCGGCGGTCGCCGAGCCGCTGGAACAGTTCACCGCCCACGGATTGGCATCGGCCGGTTTTGCAGCGGCATCGGCCGGCTTCGGCTGTGCCGGCTTGGCGTCTTCGGCGAGCGCAGGCCCGGCGGCCAAGGTCAGCCACAAGGCAGCGAATCCCGCGACCACGCCAAGTAATTTAGTTATCGCTAAAATAGATGCCATGTTGTTTGGTCGGATGCCTTGCATGTTTCCTCGCCCCGCCAGGTATTTTCCCAGGTGGGGCTTGATACAACAGTCGGAACTGTTCCGAAAGCCGGGCAGGCGCCAAGCAAGCCGGCAAAACTACTGTGGCCTTTCGGACACAGGGAGCAATTTTGCAGGAAACGTCTAGAAATCGGTGAGCCCAGGACTCGCTATGCAATAGAATTCGAGTAAGAATCTACACGGGGGACGTGTAGTCCCAGAAGGACTCGCCGGGGATGGGAACTACCGAGACTTCTCGGCAGGTTGGTGGGGTAGCGGAGCGTGGGGAGCATTTCCACGTGCGCGCCGGCTATCGCCGTTCGCTAATTGCCAGGCATCTGTGGAAGACGACCGCGCTGACGACGCTGGCGCTCGGCCTTTCCGGTTTGACGGCCCATGCCGATCCGAACGGCCTGTGGCAGCCGCAGATCCGCGCCATCGTCGGCGCCGACAACAATGGCGGCAACGCCGCGCTCGAAGGCTTCATCCCGCTCAAGCAGACGGCCGAATCAGTGCTGTTCCTGGATGTCCGGGCCAAGCACGATTTCAAGGACAGTTTCGGCCAGGACGTCGGCCTCGGCATTCGCCGCATCGTCAACCCGGACCTGATGGTCGGCGGCTACGCCTATCTGAACGTCGAAAATTACAACAGCAACCAGTTCACATCGGCCACGCTGGGCGCCGAGGCGATCACCTCGCATTTCGACGCGCATGTGAACGTCTATCTGCCGATCAAGGGCGACCACACCGATCACTCGACCAGTTCGACCCTGTCGATGGTCAGCAATCAGCTGATGGAGCAGATTTCGGTCCTCGATCACCGCGACTACGCGGCATGGGGCATCGAAGGCGAGATCGGCGCACAGGTGCCGGTCAACCTGCCCGACAAGCATTCGCTGCGGCTGGATATCGGCGGCTATCACTTCGAGGACCCACACGGCGACGATGGCAGCGTCACCGGCGCCAAGGCCGGCTTCGAATACACGATTGGCGATGTCTTCGGCAGCAGCACTGAACTGGTCTTCGCCGGCGAAGTCCGCAACGACAATCGCGACGACACCCAGTTCGCCGGCAGCGTGCGGCTGAACATCCCGTTCAATCCCGGCCATGGTTCGGACAATGCCGCCAATGGGGCCGACAGTGGGCCGGAGCCGGTCTATCCGGTCAGCGAAGGCCTGCGCAAGCGCGTCAACGAACGCGTGCGCGGCGATATCGGCGTCCGGATCCAGTCGCAGACGCTGAGCGGCGGCACGACGACGCGCGTTGCGATCAACGCCGCCACCAATGCCGCCTTCGGCAAATTCTACTACGCCGACGGCGGCCTGGCCGGTGCCGGCACATTGGCCGATCCGACGACGCTGGACGACGCCGTCGCCAAGGCCGGCAGCGGCTTCGTCGTGGCGCTTGGCGGCGCCGGCAATATCACGACGGCCGGCACGACGCTTGCCGATGGCCAGACCGTCATTGGTGGCGGCGAAAGCGTCACCGCCAAGCTGTTCGGCGGCGGCACCGGCACCTTCAACCTGGGCGGCAGCGACGGCACGATCCAGGGCACCAACGTCGCCAACCCCGTCATTACGCTCGGCAACGGCAACACGCTCAACGGCATCACCATCACCGGCGGCGGCGACGGCATTTTGGGCAACAATGTTACCGGCACGAAACTGACCAAAGTGACCGTCGACGGTGCGGGCGGCAATGGTGCCGAGTTCACCGGCAATTCGACCAACGTCACGGCATCCGATTTCACCGCGAAGAACAACGGTCTCGATGGGCTGCACATCGAAGGTGACGGCACCTATAATTTCACCGGCACGACGCTGCTGCAGCACAATGCCGACGATGGCCTCGATGTCACGGGCAAGGGCACCTACACATTCGCCACCGTCAATGCTCTCGACAACAACGATGCCGGTATAACCGTAAAGGGCACCGGCGGTAGCATCACAATCACCGGCGGCCAGGTGTCGGGCAACAAAGCCCTGGGCGATGACGGCGTCAGCGTCTTCATCGACCCGATCACCGCGCATGTCGTGCTCGATTCGATCAGCCAGAGCGGCGGCACGTCGGGCGTCGTGCTCGAGAATGTTTCGGGCAGCTTCACCGTCAACGGTGCGACGACGATCTCGAACACGACCGGACCGGCGATCGCCATTTCGGATTCGCCGGCGGCGATCCGCTTCGGCGACATCAACATCACCAGCCCCGGCGGCGACGGCATGTCGTTTGCCGGCGTCAACGCGGCGGTGGTCGCCGGCAATATCGTCATTTCCGGCCTGGGTGTCGGCACCGGCCTCGACTTCTCCGGAGCCAAGACCAATTTCACCGCGCAGTCGCTCAACATCATCGGCACCGGTGCTGCCGGTTCGATCGGCATCGACCTGGCGTCGCCGAGTGCGGGCGGGGCGACGATCATCATCACCAATGGCGGTGCGATCGCCGGCGTCGATACCGGCGTGCGCTTCGGCATAGCGGGCTCGCTGGCCAATTCGGCCAATGCGGAGTTCAGCTTCGGTGGCGGTTCCATCGCCGGCATCACCGCGTCGCTCGACGCGCGCGGCTTGAATCAGACGCTCGGCCACTATGCGTTCGGCTCGACCACGTTCACGGGTCCGCAGCTTTTCGACACGCAGAACGTGATCTTCGTCGGCGCCTCGGCGACCGGCACGGGCAGCGGCTCGTCGCTGCTGGACCTCGCCTCGATCGCGACCGCCGATGCCAACACCGACGCGGACGCGATCTTCGTGCTGGTCAATCGCGGCACGGACATCGACGACACGGACGGATTCTCGCTGACCGCCGGGCAGACGCTGGCCTCGTTCGGCAATGGGCGGACCTTCTCGCTCGGCGGCATCCCGGTCAATGTGACCGGTGACAATGTCACCCACACCGGCGCCGTCTCGGACGCCGGCGGCGCGGCGACGCTGACCAACAGCGGCGCCGGCGATGTCGTCACGCTCGCCAACAACGGCTCGCTGCTTGATTTCAACATCTCCGGCGGCAGCGCCAACGGCATCCATGGCAGCGGCGTCAGCAATGTCACGCTCTCCGGCGTGACCGTTTCGGGCGCCGGTCTCAATGGTTTGTTGTTCGATGGCGTCAACAGCGTCAC
Source organism: Mesorhizobium sp. LjRoot246 (assembly GCF_964254115.1). Lineage (NCBI taxonomy): Bacteria > Pseudomonadati > Pseudomonadota > Alphaproteobacteria > Hyphomicrobiales > Phyllobacteriaceae > Mesorhizobium > Mesorhizobium sp. LjRoot246. Next base: position 992,231 of record NZ_CAXUSN020000001.1, read on the forward strand.
CGCCAACAATTTGAGCTCAAGCGGCAATACCGATGCGGGCCTGTCGATCCAGGGCGACGGCACATATGCATTCAACGGCACGACGATGCTGTCGGACAACGGCGACAACGGTCTGTTCATCGTCGGCGACGGGACATACGCATTCCAGACGCTGAACGCGTCCGGCAATTCCGGCTTCGGCGTCAACGTCCTCTCCACCACCGGCACATTCAGCACCACCGACGGCACGATCTCCGGCAATGGCGCGGCCGGCGCCGTCTTGCTCGGCGGCAATCTCGACGTGACGCTGACCAGCTTGACGCAGGACGGCGGCGGGATCGGCGCAATGTTTGCAGGCGTGTCGGGAAATTTCGCCGTTTCCGGCGCCACGACGGTCAGCAACACCATCCTCGGCGGCATCGGGATCTCCGACAGCACCGCCGATTTCACGTTCGGAGCCGTCGACATCTCGGACATCACCGCCCCGGGCGGCATCGGCATCTACGTCCAGAATTCCGGCGGCGCGGTCACTTTCGGCGGGCCGGTCACGCTGACTCATATCGACAGCGAGGGCATCCTCGCCGTCAGCAATGCCGGCGCACTGACCTTCAGCGGGCCGGTCAGCATGACCGATCCGGGTGACGGCATTACTCTGGTCGCCAACAGTGGCGCCGTTTCGTTCGGCGGCGCCGTCACCATCGATCAGCCCTTCTTCAACGGCATCAACGTTATCGGCGCCAACGGCGTCATCAGCTTCAGCGACATCGATATCACCGACCTGTGCAACTGCTCCACCGCGCTCGACCTGTCGGGCAGCAGCTCGACCTTCACCGCCGCCACGCTCGACGTCAGCGGCAGTTCCGGCGGCTCCTCGATCGGCATCGACCTGTCCGGCACCAATGGCGGCTCGGTGACCATCGGCAGCGGCGTCATCACCGATGTCGATACCGGCGTCCAGATGGGGACGAACGGCGCCGCCGGAACCACCGCCAACACGATTTTCTCGTTCGGCGCGGCCGGCGGCGCGTCGATATCAGGCGTCACCGCCTCGCTCGACATGCGCGGCCTGTCGCCGGGCAGCGGCACCTACGCCTTCAACTCGACGGTGCTCAATGGCCCGCAGCTGTTCGACATCGCCAACGTTATCTATGTCGGTTCCGCCAACACGGGTCTCGGCGATGGCTCCAGCGTCAACGACCTGATCAATGCCGCCGCCGCCGACGATCTGACCACGGATGCCAGCACGATCTTCGTGCTGGTCAAGACGGCCAGCATCCAGACAACCGACACCGATGCCAACGGCTTCACGCTGGCCGACAGCCAATCGATCGTCTCGTTCGCCAATGGCGGCACCGTCACGCTGGGCGGTCCGCCCGCCAATGTCACCGGCACCCATGTCGTTGCCGGCGCGACGCAGGCCGACCCGTTCGGCTTTGGCGGAGCAACGCTCAACAATGCGGCCGGCAGCACCATCGACCTGGCCAATGGCAATTTCATTGAAAACCTTACCGTCAGCAGTTCCGGCTTTGCCGTCGACGGATTGGGCAGCGCTGGGGCAACGATCAACGGGGTGACGATCAGCGCCGCCACGATAGGCCTTTGGCTTGACGGCACGACCGGTACGGTCACGGCCAACAATCTGACCATCCAGAGCGCAAGTCAGACCGGCATCGCGCTTGTCGCTTCAAGCGCGACCGTCAATTTCACCGGCAACACGACGATCACCGGCGCCGCCAGTGTCGGGCTGTTCGCCAACAATTTCGACGGCATCGCCAGCTTCGACGATCTCGACATCACCGGCGGCGGCTACGGGGTTTCCATCCGGGCTGGTTCGACTGGAACGCTGACCTTCGGCACCGGCAGCTCCATTACCAACACCGGCAACGCGGCGTTCGATGTCGTCAACAGTTCGCCCCACGTCACCTACAACGGCACCATCGACCAGGCCGGCCCGGCCAGCGCGGTGAACATCTCCTTCCTGACCGGCGGCAGCGCCACGTTCGGCGGCAAGATCACCGCCAGCACGGGCGCGGCTGCGATTGCGCTGGCCAACAACACGGGCACGATCAGCTTCAACGGCGCGGTCGATCTCACCGCCAATGGCGGCAACGGCATCTACATCAACAACAATGCAGGCCCAGTCACGTTCTCGGGCCTCACCACCGTAACGATGGGTCCGGCCGCCACGGCCGGCATCAAGTTCAGCGGCACCAATGCCAATGTGAGCTTCGGCACCACGACGATCAATAATGTCGGCGCCAGCCAGACCGGCATCGATTTCAGCGGCTCATCGACGACGGCCGGCTTCGGGGTGACCACGATCACCGGCACCGGCGACCTGACCTCGCGCGGCATCGACCTGTCGTCGACCACGGGCAACAAGGTCATCACCTTCCAGCAGGGTTCCAAGATCGACAATCTCGGCGTCGGCGTCGAACTGGCGTCGGATGGCACGACGGCGACCTCGGCCAACGCCAATTTCACCTTCGGCGACGGCGATTCGATCGACGGGCTGGAATCCTTCATCATCGCGGCGTCCGGCGGCTACACCGTCAACACAGTCGGGCTCGATCCGACGAAGGGCAGTTACGATTTCGATGACGTGTTCTTCACCGGCAGCGCCAATCTGGCCTCGGCTGTCGGCGCGGTGACCTTCGTCTCACAGTCAGGTGGCTTCATTGCCGCGGGCACGATCGGCAATCTCAGCACGGGCGTCAGCACCATGTCGCTCGCCGCTGCCGATGCGCTGACCGGCGCGCAGAACTTCGCCTTTGTCGGCACGATCAATCTTGGCGCCACCACCTTCACGCTCGATTCGGGACAGACCATTGCCGGCTTCGGCAACAACAGCGCCGTTTCGACCGGCACGATCCAGCCCGCCAATGTTCATGGCAATCTCGGCGCCACCGGTGGCAACATCACCGGCGACGAGGCCGTGGTCAGCGGCACGGCCAATTTGATGCAGCTGCTCGGCGACAACGCCGTGCGCAACACCGCCTTCGACTTCAGCGGCGCCACCGGTGCGGCCTTCCTCATCGACCAGAGCGCGGTCGGCTTCAGCAATGCAGGCGGCAGCACCATCGAAGGCGTGACGATCGGCAACGTCGCGGTGGGTCAGACAGCCATCAAGGTTGCCGGGCTGAACTCGAACCTGTCGGTCATCAACAACAACATCAACGTCGCCGGCACCTTGCTCGACGTCAATGGTGGCACCGGCACCATCTCGGTGTCGCGTGGCTTCCTGCCCAATGCCGGGCCAGCAGGAACGCTGACTGGCGGCGGCATCAATATCGCCAACCGCACCGGCGGCTCGGTCACTTTCACCGACCAGGTCACCATCAATGGCGGTGTGGCGATTTCGGGCGGCAGCGGGGCGGCGGCGGTCAATTTCAACGGCGGCCTGGCCATCACCACATCGACCGCCACGGGCTTCAGCCTTGCCGGGCTGAACAGCCTTGCCGTCGCCAATGCCGGCTCGACGACGATCGCCGCGACCGGCCAGACGGCATTGTCACTGCAAGGCACGGTCAACGCCGGCGGCGTCCACTTCGACAGCGTCACTTCGACCAACGCGGGCACACAGGGTGTGCTGATCAGCGGCGCGAGCGGCGGCGGGGTCGATCTCGACGCGGTCACCGTGACAACTTCCAACGGCGCCGGCATCGAAATCCTCAATTCGACCGGCAACTACACGTTCGGCAACACGACGATCGACAATTCCTCGTCGTTCGGACGCGGCGCCAACTTCGAGAATGCAGCCGGCGTTACGTCAGCCATCTTCGACGGCACGCTGGCAATCACCACCGCCACCGGCACCGGTTTGCGTGTCGTCGGGGGCGCCACACCCGCCAACACAAGCGTGAGCTTCACGGGTACCGGCATAAAGAACATCACCGCACTGGCCGGCGAGGCCGTCGACATCACTTCGGCAAACGTCAATGGCACCTTGACCTCGACCAGCGCTACCTTCGGCGCCGGGCACGGCGTCAATCTGCAGAATCTGATCGGCACGCTGAACCTTGGTGTCGGCACGCTCAACAACCTGGGTGCAGGCGCGGCCTTCAATGTCGGCTCGGGTACCGATCTCAGCGGCGGCAACGCCACGATCTCCTATGCCGGCAACATTGTCAGCAACGGCAGCGGCGCCGCCGTCTCGATCCTGGAACTGACCGGCGGCTCGGTGACGCTCTCCGGCAATCTGACCGATACCAACGCTGCCGGTGGCGGCCAGATCGTCGTGGCCAACATCAACAACGGCACCGCGGCCACCGTCACCTTCTCCGGTGCCACCAAGCAGATCCAGTCGGGTGCGACCGACGGCGTCAACCTGGTTGGCAACCCCAATGGCACCATCGATTTCAGCACTGACGGCCTGGCCATCAACACGACCAGCGGCACCGGCTTCCACGCGACGGGCGGCGGCACGATCAGCGTCGCCGGCGCCACCAACACGATCACATCGACCGGGAACGCGCTCAGCCTTGACGCCGTGACCGTTGGCAGCGGCATCAACTTCAACTCGGTTTCGACCAGCGGCGGCGTGACCACCGGCATCGGGCTCACCAACGTCGCTTCGTTGGGCGGCGCCATCAATCTCGGCACGGTCGACCTGCAAGGCATCAACTCACGCGGTGTGGACGTCACCGGCACACTCGGCGCGGAGCTCAACTTCAACGCGCTGGGCATCGGCCTGACCAGCACCACGGCCGTGGCCTTCGACCTCAACGGTGCCACCATCAATGCGGCGGTCAGAGCCAACGATTTCGACGTCATCAACTCAGTAGGCGCCGGCAGCTCGATCGGCGTCGACCTGCGCGGCGCCACCGGCGGCCAGATCGTGCGCCTCGGCGACGCCGTGGCCGGCGGCGCCAGCTCGAGCATCTCCGGCGTCAATACCGGCGTGTTCCTCGACAGCGCCACCAACCTCGCCTTCACTTATGGCGATGGCGAATCGACGACGGACAAGAACTCGACCATCGGCGCCGCTATCGGCATCGACGCATCCAGCGCGCCGACGCTGGGCACCTACAATTTCCAGGATGTCAACTTTGCCGCGAGCCCTGGCCTCGGCTTCGGCGTCGGCAAGATCTATTTCGTCGGCGCCAGCGCGACCGGCGACGGCACCGGCCGCGACCAAAGCAATCTGGCGACGCTGTCCACGGCGGAAGCCGCGTCGGTAACAAGCGACGTCCTGGTGCTGGTCAACGACGGCGGGACCATCACGGCGGCCGGCAGCGGTGCGGACAACACGCTGGTGCTCAGCACCGGCGAGCAGGTGCGCGGCTTCGGCAATGGCAACATCAATCTGGCGATGTCGGTGCCGTCAACCATCCAGCTTGCCAACAACAACATCTCGATCGTCGATGCGACGCCCAACGGCGCCGCGACGCTGACGACGAATGCCGGCAGCAACGCCATAACGCTCGGCGCCAGCGGCAATTTCATCGACGGCTTCATCCTCGACGGCAGCCCGGCGGGTGCCGCGCGCGGCATCAAGGACAATAGCTTTGGTGCGTCCGGCACCATCATCAGCCATATGACGATCCGGAATTTCGCCACAGCCGGCATCGAGATCACGCCATCGACCAGCACGGGGATCGACAATGTGACGTTCGCCGGCAATGCCACCGACGTCATCGTCAACGCGCTCGACACCAGCATCACCAACGTCAGCAGCACCGGCGCCACCGGCATCGCCTTCGATATCCGCAACGCGACCGGCACCACGACGCTCAGCAACCTCAACGTTACCACGGCATCGACCGGCACCGGCATCGTCTTCGGCGGTGCATCCGGGCCGCAAGGCACGATCACCGGCACCAATGTCGATGTCACGGGTGGCGCCGGCGGCGGGATCAAGGTCACCGGCGGCAACGCTGCCATCACCTTCGATGCGGCGAGCTTTGTCGGCATCCCCGACACATCGAGCGGCACGGCGGTCACGATCGCGACCCGGACCGGCGGAAGCTTCGTCTTTGCCGGGTCGGTCGTGGCGAATGGCACGGCAAGCGGCATCGTCATCGCCCCCCCGACGGGGCCGAGCAATGTGAGCTTCACTGGTACTGTCGATCTCGGCACCACGACGACGATGACCGGCACCGCTGTGTCGATCAATAACGGCGGCTTCCTCTCCTCGACCGTCAGCTTCGCCAACATCGACATTGTGACCAGCAACACCACAGGATTCAGCGCCGGCAATGGCGGCACGGTCACTGTGACGACCGGCACGATCAGCTCCACCACGGCGCAGGCGATCAACCTCAACGGCATCGCCGCCAACGTCAACTTCACCTCGACGACGTCGACCGGCGGCGTCAACAACGTCGCCCTGACCAATGTCACCGGCACGGTCAACCTCGGCTCCGGCGCGCTGAGCGGTGCGAGCGGTGCGGCCTTCCTCGGTTCGGGCGGTACGGCAGGCGTCACCTATGGCGGGTCGATCGCCAAGACCAGCGCCGGCAACGTGGTCAGCATCTCCGGGCGCACCGGTGGTACGGTGACTTTCGACGGAACGATTTCGGCGACTGCCTCGAGCGGCGGAATTGCTCTTGCCACCAACACTGGCTCCACGATCAATTTCACCAACTCCTTGACGCTGACGGGTGCCAACGTTGCCGGCTTCAGCGCGACGGGCGGCGGCACGGTCAGCGCCACCGGCACCGGCAGTGTCATCAGTTCCGGTACCGCGACGGCGCTCAACGTCGCCAACACGACGATCGGCGCGGGCAACCTCGTCTTCCAGAGAATTTCGTCGAGCGGCGGATCGGCCAACGGCATCATCCTCAACAATACCGGCACCGCCGCCGGCAATGGCGGCCTGCATGTGACCGGGACCGGCGCGAATGTCGGCGCCACCGGCGGCGGCGTTATCGCCAGCAAGACCGGTGCCGACCTCTCGACGACGCAAGGCAGCGGCATCTACCTCAACAACACGAAGGACGTGCAGCTCAACGGCCTGCAGATGAGTGGTTTCGACAACTACGGCGTATACGGAACCAACGTCACCGGCTTCACGCTGGACCACACGCTCATCAACGGAGCCAACGGCACCAGCAGCGCCGGCGGATCGCGCGAGGGTGCGGTGGCCTTCGACGGGCTGTTCGGCACGGCGTCGATCACCAACTCGACGCTTGGCGGCGTCGGCGGCGGCAACTACAGCTATTCCGACGATCTCAGGGTCACCAACACCAGCGGTACGCTGACCCGACTGACCGTCGACAATGTCCATTTCGGCGACATCAATGCCGCCGGCAACGATGCTCTGAATTTCGTGGCGTCGAACAGTGCCGTAGCAAATCTGACGGTGACCAACTCGTTCTTCACCAATGCGATCGGCGAACTGCTCCGTGTCGTCGCCAACAACAATTCTACCGTCGACGCAGTCATCCGCAACAACGCCTTCAGCAACAATAATGCCAGTGCGGCCAGTGGTGCAGGCAGTCTCGCCATTGTCGGCGACGACGTTGGCAATGCCACGACGGTGACCTATGACGTTTCCCACAACACGCTGAAGGATGCGATCGGCATCGCGCTGCTTGTGGCCAAGGGCAACGGCCATGGAACCTGGTCGGGCACGATCAATGCCAACACGATCGGCACCGCAGGCGTGGTCAACTCCGGTTCCACGCAGGCGTCCGGCATCAAGGTCACCAGCAACGGCACCGGTTCGCACACGACGCTGATTTCGAACAATATCGTCCACGGCACAAATGAGGTCGGCATCTTCCTGCAGGCCAACGACAGCCAGGTGGCGTCCAACGGCGGACAGGGCGTGTTCAACGCCAGTATCTTCAGCAACACCGTCGGCACCCCCGGAAGCTTCTCGTTCGCCGGACTGAGTGTCGATGTCGGTGCCTTGGCCGGCGACAACAACATCGTCAACCTCGTCGTCGGTTCGGCCACCGATGCGACGAAGAAGAACGACTTCTCGGCCGGAGATCCCGCCAATTTCAGCGATGTCAACTTCAGTCAGCAGTTCGGCACCAGCATCAAGCTTTACCAAAACGGCTCGTCTGGCATCACCGCCGCCCTCGTCATCGACGATGACAATCTCAACCCGGCAACCACCACCACCGCGATATCTGGCACGATGACTGTGTCGCCCGGCGCTGGTCCGGCACTGCCACCGCCAGTAGCGCCATAGTTAGCCGGCGTTGGCGCTGCTCCTAATACAGTAAGTTCGGAAGAATTGATTGGCGAAGCAACTATTATCTGATTTAACGTACAAAAGCGGTCCAGGGAACGCCGATCCTTGACCAACAATTTGGGGGAGGCTGCATGTCAGAGCCGTTTCTTAGCGAAATCCGGATGATGTCGTTCGGGTTCGCGCCCAAGGGATGGGCGCTGTGCAATGGCCAGTTCTTGCCCATCAACCAGAACCAGGCCCTGTTTGCACTGCTCGGCACCACATTCGGCGGCAATGGCCAGACGACTTTTGCCTTGCCCGATCTGCGCAGCAGGGTGCCGATGCATGTCGGCTCCGGCCACACGCTCGGCGAGCCCGGCGGCGAACAGGCCCACACGCTGTCAATCTCGGAAATGCCGACGCACATCCACACCGCCAGGGCGACGAGCGATCCGCATGTCATCAGCCCGGAAAACTACACGCCGATCCCCAACGACGCGCTGTTTGCGGTCGTGAACGGCCTCTATACGACGCCTGCCAATCTGACGTCGCTGCTGCCGGGAACGCTTGCCAATGTCGGCGGCAACCAGTCGCACACCAACATGGCGCCGTTCCTGACGCTCAGCTTCTGCATCGCCCTGCAAGGCATCTTCCCCTCGCAAAACTGACGGAGACGCAGCGTGGCACAGCCTTATGTTGGTGAGATCCGCATGTTTGCCGGCAATTTCGCGCCGGCGGGCTGGATGTTCTGTGAGGGACAGCTACTGCCGATCTCCGAGAACGAGACCTTGTTTCAGCTGATCGGCACGACCTATGGCGGCGACGGGCAGAGCACATTTGCCCTGCCCGACATGCGCGGTCGCGTGCCCGTTCACCAGAGCAGCAACGGCTTCATGCTGGCCGAGACCGGCGGTGTCGAGGATGTCCAGCTGTCGATCACGCAGATCCCGCAGCACAGCCATTCTGTGCTCGCCTCACTGAACAATGGCGATGCCAGCGCGCCTGCGAACAACCTGCCTGCCCAGAACGCGTCCGTGCAGGTCTATCGCGCGCAGGCCCCGGCGCTGAATTTCAACGCCCAGGCGGTGACGGCCACCGGCGGCAACCAGCCGCACAGCAATTTCCAACCCTATCTCTGCGTGGACTTCATCATCTCGCTGTTCGGGATTTTTCCCTCGCCGACTTAAAGAGGATCGTCATGGCCGACCCGTTCATCGCCGAAATCCGTATCTTTCCGTTCAATTTCGCGCCCAGGGGCTGGGCCTGGTGCGATGGCCAGATTCTGCCGCTGGCGCAGAACACGGCGCTGTTCTCGCTGCTCGGCACCACCTACGGCGGCAACGGCCAGTCAACTTTCGCTCTGCCTAATCTCCAGGGCCGTTCGCCGATGCATCCAGGGCAAGGTCCGGGTCTGTCGCTGCATGACCTCGGTGAAGAAGGCGGCTCGGAGTTGGTGTCGTTGCTCGAAAGCGAGATACCGAACCACAGCCACTTCATGATGGCGCAGAACCAGCCGGCGCAGCTTGCCGCACCTGGGTCCGATCGTACTTTTTCCAGATCATCGGGCGGATTTGCCTACAAGGCGGCTCCCTTCGCCCAAATCGTCAACTTGAACGACAACATGATTGCGCCGGCCGGCGGCGGCATCGCGCACAACAACCTGATGCCCTACCTGACTTTCTATTTCTGCATCGCGCTGCAAGGCGTCTTTCCGCCAAGAACCTGAATTCCGAACCAACAGGGCAGGACCGATATCATGGCCAAGCAAGCAGAACCAAAGTCGAAAGCCCCCGCCGCGAAGACGCCGGCGCCAAGGTCCAAGGCGCGGGATGGCGGCCGCGCGCGGTCCAGCGCCCCGCCCGTCTACCAGAGCATGCCGGCCGGCGCTTCCTTCTTCGAACTGTCGCGGCTGATGGTGGTGGCCATCGATACGTCGGCCGGGCGCCTGATCCAGAAGGCGCAGACCGCGCCGAACGGACCGTGGCCAGCCGCCTGGTCGATCATCGCTCCCGGCACCTTCGTGCAGATGACGGCCGGCATCACCAGGGACGGAAGGGTGGCCGTCGTCGCCCAGCTGTCAGGCAGCCCCAATCTGTCCTTCATCACCGAGGACGCCAACCAGGTCGGCCCGATCGACAAATGGACCGCGCCGATGAATATCGGCGCGCCGCCCGGCGCCACCAGCTACTACGGTTTTTCGATGGCGCGCGATGTCGATGGCCGCATCGAACTTTTCGTGCTCGACAATCAGGCTCGCATCTGGTGGATCTACCAGAACCCGGACCAAATCGTGCAGGTGCAGAAAACCATCACGCCGCCCGGCACCTCCACGCCGATCGTCGTTACCGTCGACGAACGCGTCCCGCCCGCCAAGATGTGGAGCGACTGGCTGCAGATTCCCGGCGGACTGGTGTCGATCTCGGCGATACGCCAGGCCGACGGGACCATTGCGCTGTTCGGCATCAATTCAGGAGCCAATCTCTATCGTTGCCAGCAGAATAAGGCGCAGGCGCTGAAGGTTGCCGACTGGACGGGCTGGGTGCAGATCGACACTTCAGGCACAGGTGGGTTCGCCGTCATGGCGCCGGTTGTCGGTCCGCTGGGTGCCACCAATCTGTTCGCCCTGACGAAGAGCGGCCAGGTTCTGCACACGCGCCAGAAGCCGGCCGGAACCGCCACATGGACGCCTTGGGCAACCACCGGCTACAGCAGGGTCGGCAAATATACGCTGGCTTCCGGCATCGAAGGCGATGGCGACATCATGCTTGTCGCATCCGACGTACAGCATGTGCACGAGTTCAACGCCCAGTACGATGCTGCCACGCAGAACTGGTCGGGATGGCGCGACTTCAACGCTTCCGGCTCCAACACGCGGCTGATGCTCGATTACAATGCCGATGGCCGCCTCGCCGTGTTCAGCCTGTTGAGCGGTGCCGCCGGCAACAGCAACTCGCTGTGGACGCTGTCGCAGATGAACATCGACAGCACCGAGTGGGAGTATTCCTGGGTGTCGCTTGCCGACAGCAACGTCAACCAGGCCATCGTCGTGCGCGACCTGACGCCGCCGGTCTGACGGCTGATTCCGGTCGCGTGGCAGGAGCGAAGCAAGTCCGTCCGGTCTGGTCCCGGTCTGATAAGGCCGGGCTCGGCTTCCGCGCTGCGACGGAGGCGGATTTGCCGTTCCTGTCGCGGCTCTACGCCTCGACGCGCATGGATGAACTCGCCGTGACGTCGTGGACCGACGCGCAGAAGGCCGACTTCCTCGACATGCAGTTCCAGGCGCAGCACGCGCATTACAGAAAACACTATCTCGAGGCCGACTGGCTGGTGGTGGAACGCGCCGGGCAAGACATCGGTCGGCTCTATATCGAGCGTTGGCCGAGCCAGCACCGCATCATCGACATCGCCTTTCTGCCGGATCATCGCCGCAAGGGCTACGGCACCACGCTGCTGCGCGACCTCATCGACGAGGCATGGTTAGCCGGCAAATCAGCCTCGATCCACGTCGAGAAGTACAACCCGGCGAGGCAGCTTTATCTCGCGCTGGGTTTCGTGGTTGTCGAGGACAAGGGCGTTTATGATCTGATGGCGTGTACGCCGCCGGGGGATGAGGCGGCCGGTTTGTGAGACGATGGCGGGACAGCGCCCCCCTCTGTCCTGCCGGACATCTTCCCCTCAAGGGGGGAGATTGGCAGCTTCAGCGCTCCGCTCACTCCCGAAACGTTGACGATTGGCGAAAGCAGTGATGACAGCCAATCTCCCCCCTTGAGGGCAGGGGAATCGCATTTGAGTAAGAGTGCGTCTTGCGCCGAGTTAAAAGATTGATTCTTTAGCGGCCTTCTCCTTGAAGATGAGGCCGTATGTCGTTTCTGTTTTCGATTTTGCGTGAAGTCCGGGACCCGCGTGACGTCAACGCGCGTCATGATCTGGCGGAGCTTCTGTTCTTGGCTCTGGTTGCCACGCTTTGTGGTGCCAAGAGCTGTGTTGATATTGCCGATTTCGTCGAGGGGCGGGAAGACGAGCTGAAAGAAATCGTGACGCTGGAGCATGGCTGTCCAAGCCACGATACGTTCAGCCGGGTGTTTCGACTTCTTGACGCCGAGGAGCTTTCGCGCAGCTTTGCCGCCTTCATGGCAGCGTTGCGACAAACGCTTGGGCCTTCGCCGCGCGGCGTGGTGGCGGTCGACGGCAAATCGCTGCGGCGCGGCTACACCAAGGGTCGGGTCTTTATGCCGCCTTTGATGGTGAGCGTGTGGGACGCCGAGACAAGGTTGTCGATTGCCGCTGCCCGCGCGCCCGAAGGCGACGAGGTCACAACCACACTGGATCTTCTGAAGAGCTTGGATTTGAAGGGCTGCACGGTGACGGCGGATGCGCTGCACTGTCGTCCCGACACGGCCAAGGCGCTGATCGGCAAGAAGGCGCACTATGCGCTGGGGCTGAAGGGCAATCGCCCCAAGCTGTTCGCCGCAGCAGAGCGAAGCTTCGCCGCAGCCGGCGAGATCGCCTTCTTCGAGACCAGCGAAAGCAGCCATGGCCGTACCGAAACGCGAAGAGCCTCGGTGCTGCCGCTCAAGCGGCTGCTCGACGCGCCGGACTTTCCCGGCCTCAAGGCGATCGGCCGCATCGAAGCCACCCGCAGCGTGGCAGGCGGCAAACCCACCACCTCGGTCCGCTATGTCGCACTTTCCAAAGTGCTCATGCCCAAAAGACTGGCCGAGACCGTCAGAGCACATTGGACCATCGAGAACCAGTTGCATTGGAGCCTCGATGTCGTCTTCCACGAGGACGATGCCCGAACCCGCAAGGATAACGGGCCGCAAAACCTGGCCATCATCCGACGTCTCGCTCAAAACATCTTGCAAGCCCATCCGATCGACAAATCCATCGCAGGCAAGATGCGAAGAGCCAGATGGAACAAAGACTTCCTCTTCCAGCTCTTTACTCATATGCGATAGCCCTGCCCTTGAGGGGGAGATGCCCGGTAGGGCAGAGGGGGGCGCCGTCCCGCCAGCCTTTCGCAAATTTCTGTACAGCGGCATGGATCCGATGAGTCCGCTGCGTCGAATTGAACTTAATTAAACACCGCCTCGTACAGCCGCCCGGTCGCATCGGCGGCGACCGGGACGATGAAGATCTCGTGGGTGCCGTTTTTCCCCGTGAAAAGATAGGTCGCCTGCGGCAGCGCGATTTCGCGCGGACCCTTGAACAGCAGCGAGAAACCGCCGCCCGGGCGCGGGCTGGCGGCGATGGGGTTGACCGCGCTCAGCTCGAGCCGGATCTGCTGGCCGCCGGCTTCGACGGTGAAGGTTTGCCCCTGCTCGAAATCCGATACCGACGCCATGCTATGAGCCTCAATCCATTTGCCGCCAACGACTGTCGCCGCTTCGCGGCAAGCTGTCCAGAGCTCCGACTGGCCGTCGGCATGGTGCCACGACATATCATCGGTGCCAGCCACAAAATACAGCGCCGCCTGTCCTTTTATGCGCGCAAGAGACGCTGTAGTACTTTGACCTTGCGCGGGATTCCTTTCGACCTGAGATCAGCGCAAACAAGAACAGCTCCCGGCTTCGGGACCATTGGCGGCCTGATGGGCTTGCGGGAGACGGACGATGGCGGATGTAAAGACGGAAGTGGCAAGCGGTGCGATGCCGCTGTTTTATTCGAGGCCCGAGGCGCTCAACCCGGCGCGGCACGGCTCGCTTGGCCTGACCGCGCGCGCCGACTTCGGCTTTGCCCGCTCGGCGCACGCCATTCCGGTGGTGGCATCGGAAATGCCGGCGGCGATGCGCTCCTACCCGATCGTCTTCATCGGCCCGGCCAAGGCACCGGTGATCATCACCGGCGTGCGCCAGAACGAGAACCTGTTCGTCGACGCCGACGGCAAATGGACCGGACCGCACTACATCCCCGCCTATGTCCGCCGTTATCCCTTCATCCTGGCCGAAGACCCGACATCGGCCGGCCGGCTGACGCTGTGCGTCGACCGGGCAAGCGACCGCGTCGTCGACCAGTTGCTGGCGCCGTTCCGCGACGAAAAGACCCTGCCGTTCTTCACCGGCAACGAGCCAACCGAAGCGACGAAACAGGCGCTTGCCTTCTGCAACCAGTTCCAGATAGACTTCCGAGCCACCCGCGAGATGGTCGAAAGGATCGAAGCGCACGGCCTGTTTTCGCCGCGCCAAAGCAAGGTGACGCTGGAAGGAGGCGAGATACTCAACCTCACCGACTTCCAGGTGATCGACGAGCCGGCCTTCAACAAGCTGAGCGACGAGGCGTTTCTGGACCTGCGCAAGTCAGGCGCGCTCGGCATGCTCTACTGCCACCTCGCCTCGACCAACAGCTGGACATCGCTGGTGCACCAGGCATCGCTGCGGAAAGCGGGATAGCCAGCCGCGTGATGCCTCGCCGGCCCCGATCGAGCTGGACGAGGGCGCAAGGCCGCGGCGAACCGCCAGTGTCTCGATCGGTGTGATCGCGGATGTCGTGCATGCGCGATCTGCCGGTGATCGTTCTCGGGTCAGATCATTGCGTTGGCGTGCAGGTTGCTCTCCACAATGGGTTGGCGAACCTCCCAATGCTCGACGAGCTTGCCTTCCGCCAGCCTGAAGAAGTCTACGATGGCCAACCCGGCTTCCTCCGGCTCGCGCCTGGCGTGCATATGCACGATGACGAAATCCCCATCCGCGAAAATCCGCTTGACCTCGCCCTGCACCAGCGGAAAGGCCTGCCGGAGCTGCTGTAGATATTCACGGAAACCCTGGACGCCGTCGGCGATGTTGGGATTGTGTTGCGTGTAGCTCTCGCCGAAATGAACCGAAGCGGCATCGATATTCCCCTGGTTGACCGACTTTTCAATGAAGTCGAGCACGGTAGCCTTGTTCCTTTCGAGCCAGGATTGGGAATTCTCCGTCGGCTGAAGCTGGTCGTGCATCATGTCTGTCCCGTTGCTGGATGTCTTGGTTACTGCAAGCTGGCCTGGTTGACGCCGTGGCCATTGTCGGCATTTTCAGCGATAGCGCTGAGATAATCGATAGGCTAGCCTCGCACTTTCTTATCCAGGCGTCTCACCTTGAGCGTGTCGGGTTGTGCGGGGATGGTGTGGATGGACGTACTGTCGGATGTTCTGGCCTCGGTGCGGCTGGGAAGTGCGGTGATCGGCAGGGCTAGGCTGAGACGGCCGTGGGGTATCTCGGTCGATCCGATGCGCAACACCGCCATCCACATGGTGCAGGGCGGCGAGTGCTGGCTGCGCGTGGCTGGCGGCGGGGAGCCCGTGTACGTTGCCGAAGGCGATGTCATCCTCGTTGGCAGCGGGGTGGGCCATTCACTCAGCGATCCGCTAGATGCGCCGCTCTTGTCCATCGGCAGCGTGCTCTCGGCAAGGCTGGAGGACCAGGATCAGCCACGCGGTCATGATGTGACGACGCTTCTCTGCGCAAAATACACGATGGACGGACCGCATCCGATGATATCGCGGTTGCCGCCGCTCATTCATCTGACCCGCGCCCAGATCACCGCGGACGAGCCTCTGCGACTGGCAACGGAGCTTTTGCGGGTCGAGGCCGGCGGCACCCTTACTGGCCATGACCTTGTCGCTGCCCGACTTCTCGACAGTGTGCTGGTCTTCCTGCTGCGCGCCTGGATCGAAAGCCAGCCGCTGGGGACGGCCGGCTGGTTCGGCGCCTTGCGCGACAGGGGCGTGGCGCAGGCGCTGCGCCTCATCCACGAGCGGCCGGCCGCACCCTGGACCGTGGCATCGCTGGCTGCGGGCGCGTCGCAATCGCGGGCTACCTTCGCGCGGCGGTTCACGCTGCTGGTTGGAGAGCCGCCGTTGGCCTATGTCGCGCGCTGGCGGATCAATCTCGCGGCCAAGGCCTTGCGGGAAACCAATCGGACCATCGACGAAATCGGCCGCGCGGTCGGCTATGAATCGGCGCCTTCCTTCTCGCAGGCTTTCACCCGCCACGTCGGCCAGGCGCCCGGTCGCTATCGCAGGCACCTGCAATCGTCCGACATTAAAACCAACGATCCGCGTGTATGACAGGCAGCCCCAAAAACGAAAAAGCCGCGGCGGACCGCGGCTTTTCGATGCTTGATTCCCCAAGAGGAAACTGGAGCGGGTGAAGCGATTCGAACGCTCGACCCCAACCTTGGCAAGGTTGTGCTCTACCCCTGAGCTACACCCGCTCGCACGGCGTCTTGGCCGCAAGCCGGGCCTATATGGCTGAAGAGCGCGGCGATTGCAACAGGGAAATCGCAGGCTTTTTTACGACCCGGCAAGCGAGGCCGGCAAGCCGCCGGCGGGTGCGCGAGTGGCAGGCGGCGGGGCGCCGCTACCGCAAGGGCGGTGCCGCTCACCGCGATGTCGCATGACGGTCTTGTGTCGGTCGCCCCATTGGCCGTAAACGGCATGGGCTCACAAACGGGACGAAGACGAAACCGATGCCGAAGACCGAAGCCGAACTTTTTGCCTTTCTTGCCGAGCTGGGCATTGCCGCCTCGACCAAGCGTCATCCGCCGCTCTACACGGTCGCCGATTCGCAGGCACTGCGCGGCGAAATCGCCGGCGGGCACACGAAAAACCTGTTCCTCAAGGACAAGAAGGACAATTTCTTCCTGGTCACCGTCGGCGAGGACGCCGTCGTCGACCTGAAGCAGATCCACCAGGTGATCGGCGCCGCCAGCCGCGTTTCCTTCGGCAAGCCGGAGATGCTGATGGAGCTGCTCGGCGTTACGCCGGGCGCGGTCACGGTTTTTGGCGTCATCAACGATACGGCAAACCAGGTCAAGCTCGTGCTCGACAAGGATTTGATGGAGCATGCCGTCATCAACGCGCATCCGCTGACCAATGAGGCGACGACATCGATCGCAGCGAGCGACCTGATCAAATTCATCGAGGCAACTGGGCACGATGCTGCTATCTTGAAAGTCTCGGCGTGATAGCCACATGGATGGCTTGAAACCGAGTGTCTGAGAGGCGTCTGGCCGCCGGCCGGCGGCGCCACGGAAGGGTAAAGAGATGAGCGACAACAATCCGTTTGGCGGACCCTTTGGCGGCAATAGCGGCCAGTACACCACATCCGTGCAGTATGGCGGAGCCGAGGCCCCGCGCGCGAAAGTCGCGCTTGGCGATGCGCCCGCCGCCCCGGCTGCCGATGTCATCAAGGACACGACGACAGCTGCCTTTGCCGCCGACGTCATCCAGGAATCGCGCCGCCAGCCGGTGCTGGTCGATTTCTGGGCGCCTTGGTGCGGACCTTGCAAGCAGCTGACGCCGCAATTGGAGAAGGCGGTGAAGGCCGCCGGCGGCAAGGTCAAGCTGGTCAAGATGAACATCGATGACCATCCCTCGATCGCCGGCCAGCTCGGCATCCAGTCGATCCCGGCGGTCATCGCCTTCAAGGACGGCCAGCCGGTCGACGGCTTCATGGGCGCGATCCCCGAGAGCCAGATCGCCGAATTCATCACCAAGGTCGGCGGCAAGGGCAATGGCGCGCCGCCGGTGGCCGAAGCGCTGGCCGCGGCTACGGAAGCGCGCGCCGCCGGCGACATGCAGACCGCGGCCGACATCTATGACGCCGTCCTGGCGCAAGCGCCGGAGACCATCGAGGCGATTGCTGGACTGGGCGAGCTTTTGTTCGAGGCAGGCGACGTCGAGGGCGCCGAGGCGCTTTTGGCAACAGCGCCGGAAGCCAAGAAAGATGCGCCGCCGATTGCCGCCCTGCGCGCCAAGATGGCGCTGGCGGCGCAAGCGGCGGCGCTTGGCAATCCGGCCGAGTTCGAGCGCCGGTTGGCCGAAAATCCCAAAGATCATCAGGCGCGTTTCGATCTGGCCATGATCCAGAATGCCAATGGCGACCGCACCGCCGCCGCGGACAACCTGCTGGCCATCATCAAGGCCGACCGGAGCTGGAACGACGATGGGGCCAGGACGCAATTGCTGCAGCTGTTCGAGGCCTGGGGCATGACCGACGAGGCGACGCTTAGCGCGCGCCGTAAATTGTCGGCGTTGCTGTTTTCCTGAGCCGGTTGCCGGTTGTTTTGCCGCATGGGCTTGGCGTTGGCGACGACTGCGCCAGATTAGGGCCAGGATGACGCGCTTCTGATGAAGCGATCGGAGGAATGAGGTGCAAGCGGGAAACGCGCATTACCGGCTCGCCAAGGATTTGCCGTCGACGATCCCGATCTTCCCGCTCGAGGGTGCGCTTCTGCTGCCGGGCGGGCGCATGCCGCTCAACATCTTCGAGCCGCGCTATCTGCAGATGGTGGACGAGGCGATTGCCGGCCCGCGGCTCATCGGCGTCATCCAGCCCCGTCTCGACGGTGCCTTGCGCGACGACGGCGAGCCGGAGCTTTGCAATGTCGGCTGCGCCGGGCGGATCATTGCCCTGTCCGAGACCGGTGACGGCCGCTACCTGATTTCGCTGCAGGGCGTTTGCCGGTTCCGCATTGCGCACGAATTGACGGTCAAGACGCCGTTTCGCCAGGGCAAGCTGGCGCCCTTCCTTGCCGATCTCGACGAGGATCAGGCGGCCAACGAGATTGATCGGCCATCGCTGCTCAGAGCATTTCGCGCCTATCTGCAGGCCAACGACCTCGAAGCCGACTGGGAAAGCGTCAGCCGGGCCGAAAATGCCATGCTGGTCAACGCCCTGTCGATGATGGCGCCCTACGGGCCGGCCGAGAAACAGGCGCTGCTCGAAGCAGCCGACCTGAAGACCCGGGCGGAGACGCTGATCGCCATCACCGAAATGGCGCTGGCGCGCGAGAATGAGGATTTTGGTTCGAGCCTGCAATAAGATGTGTCGAAGGGCGGGTAGTTGGCTGAGAAGAGGACCCAATGGCAGCGGATGGACGTGACGGGAAGAAGGTCAATGTCGACCCCAAGCTGCTGGAGTTGCTGGCCTGCCCGCTGACCAAGGGGCCGCTGGCCTGGGATCCGGAGCGTAGCGAGCTGGTCTCGCGGGTCGCCAAGCTCGCCTATCCGGTGCGTGACGGCATTCCGATCATGCTGCCCTCGGAAGCGCGGACGCTGTCCGTGGAGGATGTGCTGGCGCCACCGCCGCCACGCCTGAGCGGGCCGGGCTGAACAAGGGCGTCTCCGCTGGCGTAATGGCGGTTGCTGCCATGCCGCAATCTTTGAGTTTCGAGCACTGCCGCAGTGCAGAAGTTGGCCAGAGGCTGGCGGGACAGCGCCCCTCTCTGCCCTGCCGGGCATCTCCCCCTCAAGGGGGGAGATCGGCAGCTTGAGCGCTCCCGCCCGCTCTGCGGCGATGAAGATTGGCGAAACCGGCTGAGAGATTAATCTCCCCCCTTGAGGGGGAGATGTCCGGCAGGACAGAGGGGGGCGCTGTCCCGCCAGCATAAAGGTTTTGCACCGCTGGTCGCGGAGATGTCGCGTCGCAGGTCCTCGGGTCTCCGCGACGTCGCTTCGCTCCTGCTCCGCCCGTGGATGACGAAAGCGCGTGGGGCCTTGCCTACTGAAAATTCCGGCCCTTGGGCATGACGCTCTCCGCTTCTTCCGACAGCGTTCCTAAATCCTGCCGGATCGGAGCGATTTGTTTGGCGGGGCTGGAGCGATCCGAACGCTCCTCGGCGAGGTCTCTCGGAGAACCGACGCCTGGCAGACTGGCCTCGCTGACCTTCTCCAGAAGCACGGTCAGCCAGGGCGTCAGATCCTCGATCTTCTCGGCGACGATGTGGACCACACCCGATTCCGACTGCAATTTCCCGGTGACCTGAACGAACCGGGCACCCATGACAATGGGCCGGTAACGGTCGAAGGTTCTTTGCCAGAAAATGACATTGGCGACGGCCTTGTCATCCTCCAGCGTCAGGAAGATGGCGTTGCCCTTGCCGGGGCGCTGCCGCACCAGCACGAGGCCGGCTACCGAGACCCGCCTGCCATCGCGCACGAAAGGCAGGTTCGCATTGGGGGTGACGCCGGCGCGGTCGAGCCGCTCGCGCAGGAAGGCGACCGGATGCGCCTTCAGCGACAGGCCGAGCGAGCGGTAGTCGTGGATGACGTGCTCGCCGAGCGGCATTTTGGGCAGCTTCGTCTCGGGCTCCAGTTCGCGCAGGCGAAGCGCCGGCTGGTCGAACAGCGGCAACCTTTCGGCGGCGCTCTTGCCGTCGAGCGCGCGCACCGCCCACAAGGCTTCGCGACGATCAAGGCCAAGCGAACGGAAGGCGTCGGCCTGTGCCAGCCTCTCGATCTCGCCGACATCGAGACCGGAGCGCAGCCAGACATCCCTGACGGAGGCGTAGCCTGAGCCGCGCCGCTCGACGAAAGCCTCCATGCGCTCTTCCGATAGGCCCTTGATCTGCCTGAAGCCGAGCCGCAGCGCGTGATCCGTCTCGATGACGCCGCGCATCTCGGCATGGCGCGCGAGGATGTGGGCCGGATCGAATGGAGCCTTCTCCAGCGTGCAGTCCCAGACCGAGAAATTGACGTCGACGTCACGGATGTCGACGCCATGGTCGCGCGCGTCGCGGACAAGTTGGGCCGGCTGATAAAACCCCATCGGCTGCGAATTCAGGATCGCGGCGCAGAACACGTCGGGATAGAAGGTCTTGAACCAGCAAGAGGCATAGACGAGCAGGGCGAAGGAAGCGGCGTGGCTTTCGGGAAAGCCGTATTCGCCAAAGCCTTCGATCTGCTTGAAGCAGCGCTCGGCGAAGTCCTTCGTGTAGCCTTTGCCGACCATGCCGTCGATCATGCGCTGGCGATAATTGCCGATGGTGCCGGTGCGCTTGAAGGTGGCCATGGCGCGACGCAGTTCATCGGCCTCGCCCGGCCTGAAGCCGCCGGCGACGATGGCGATCTTCATCGCTTGTTCCTGGAACAGCGGCACGCCCAGCGTCTTGCCGAGAATCTCCTTCAGCTCCGGCTTGGGATATTCGGCCTGCTCCTTGCCTTGCCGGCGGCGCAGATAGGGATGGACCATGTCGCCCTGGATCGGACCCGGCCGCACGATCGCCACCTCGATGACGAGATCATAGAAGGTGCGCGGCTGAAGGCGTGGCAGCATCGACATCTGGGCGCGGGATTCGATCTGGAAAACGCCGAGCGTGTCGGCGCGGCAGATCATGTCATAGACACGGGGATCCTCGGGCGGCAGCGTGGCCAGCACATAGGGCCGGCCATATTTATCCCGTGCATCGGGGTAATGATCTTTAAGCAAAGTGAAGGCGCGCTTCAGGCAGGTCAGCATGCCGAGCGCCAGCACATCCACCTTCAGTATCTTCACCGCGTCGAGATCGTCCTTGTCCCATTCGACCATCTTGCGCTCCTCCATCGCCGTCTTGACGATGGGCACGATCTCGTCGAGCCGGTCCCTGGTGATGACGAAGCCGCCGACATGCTGCGACAGATGACGGGGAAAGCCCATGATCTCGTTGGCGCGTTCCATCACATGCCGCGACACCGGATCGCTCCGGTCGAGGCCGCCGGCGCGGGCTTCCTTCTCGCCGAGCTCCGAGGTCGACCAGCCCCAGATGGAACCCGACAATGACCCTCTGACGTCTTCCGACAGGCCCATCGCCTTGGAAACTTCGCGCAACGCCGAGCGGCCGCGATAGCTGATGACGGCGGCGGCCAGCGCGGTGCGCTTGGCGCTATATTTCGTGTAGATGTACTGGATGACGGTTTCGCGCTTTTCATGCTCGAAATCGACGTCGATATCGGGCGGTTCGTTCCTCTCCTCGGAAATGAAGCGCTCGAAAAGCGTGTCGATCCTGTCTGGCCCGACTTCGGTGATGCCGATGCAGAAACAGACGATCGAATTGGCGGCCGAACCGCGCCCCTGGCAGAGAATGTCCTGGCTGCGGGCGAATTTGACGATATCGTAGACGGTGAGAAAATAACGGGCGTAGTTCAAGCGTTCGATCAGAGCCAGCTCCTCCGCGATGCGCTTGGTCACCGAAGCCGGCACACCCGCCGGATAACGCTCGGCCGCTCCTTCCCGCGCCAGCCGTTCCAGCTCGGCCTGCGGCCCGAGGCCCGATTCCGTCGGCTCGTCGGGGTAGTTGTACTGGAGGTCGCTCAGCGAAAAAGTCAGCTCCTGCGCAAACCGCAAGGTCTCGGCCAGCGCCTGCGGATGCCGGCGAAACAGGCGCGCCATCTCCATTGGCGGCTTCAGATGGCGCTCGGCATTGGCCGCCAGCTGCAGCCCGACCTCGGCGACCGGCGTGTTGAGGCGGATCGCGGTCAGCACGTCCTGCAGCGGGCGCCGTTCGGCGGTGTGATAGAGAACGTCGTTGGTCGCCATCAGCGGGATGCCGGCATTCTCGGCAAAAGCCGCCGCCTGTTCGATCCGGAAACGGTCATTGCCGGCATAATCGGGCGAAACGCCAAGCCGCAGGTTCTTGCCGAAACGATCCTTGAGGTCTCGCAGCAAAGTGAGACTGTCTTGCGGCCCCGCCGACAAATCAGGCAGAACCGCCAGCGACATCAGATCCCCCCATTCGAGCAGGTCGCTGCGCTGGAGAAGAGTGGCGCCCTTTTCGTTTTCGTCGCGCAGATTGGCTTGGGTGAGCATGCGGCAGAGATGCCCCCAGCCCTTGCGGTCCTGGGGATAGGCGAGAATGTCAGGGGTGCCGTCGCCGAAAACCAGCCGGCAGCCGGGATGATAGGAAAGCTTTTCGACCTTGGCCTGCTGCCAGGCGCGCACCACGCCAGCCACCGTGTTGCGGTCGGCAAGTCCGATCGCGGAGAAGCCCAGGAGCTTGGCCGCGACCACCAGCTCCTCCGGCTTGGAGGCGCCGCGCAGGAAGGAGAAATTCGACTGGATGCCGAACTCGGCATAGGGAATGACGGTCAGCGCGTTCATGCGAAGACCCCATGCAGGAACCAGCGCGGCGGGACCTGCGAGGCGCCGCCGTAGAGGCCTTGCCGGTAGAGCCAGTAGCGGCGGCCGTCGGCATCCTCGATGCGGAAATAGTCGCGCGTCGATGCCGCCTCGTCGCTTGGCGCTTCCCGCCACCATTCGGCGGCGATGCGTTCCGGCCCTTCGGCCCGTGTGACGCGGTAGAGCGCGCGCCGCCAGCGGAAGTTCAGCGGCGGCCCTTCCGGCATTTCGGTCGCCGGCACATCAATGGGTTCGGGCGAGCGGAACAGCCGGATCGGCCGTTCCGGTGGAAAAATGGTTTTTGGCGCCTGCAGCCTGTCCGGCTTCTTCGGCGGCGTGGTGCGGCGCGGCGCCTCGGTGAAGGGGATGGTGGCGACGGC
Organism: Mesorhizobium sp. LjRoot246; assembly: GCF_964254115.1. NCBI lineage: Bacteria > Pseudomonadati > Pseudomonadota > Alphaproteobacteria > Hyphomicrobiales > Phyllobacteriaceae > Mesorhizobium > Mesorhizobium sp. LjRoot246. The sequence goes on from NZ_CAXUSN020000001.1 coordinate 1,015,567, forward strand.
ACGTTCCGGCAGATGGCTTTCGACCGTAACCGGCTGCAGCACCGCGCCCTCGCCGAGCCGGGCGCGGATGCGGTCGGCGAACAGTGCGATATCGGCGCCGTCGTCGATCGTTTCACCAGTCAGATCAGCTTGCTGCATGTCGAAGGTGGCTGCCGCCAGCACCGAGAGCCGCACCAGATCGAAACCATAGCCGGCATCGATATCCTGTTCGAGCGCGGCCAGCCTTTCATGGAACAGTTTCTGGATCAGCATGGGTTCGCGCATCGGCCGCGAGGTGCCGAGTGCGATGCGGCTGACGGCGCCGTCGACGCGGAAGAGCAGCAGCGCCAGCGTCCTGGCGCCCTCGCCGCGGCGCTCGAGATCGGCCTTCAAGGTCGCCGCCAGCATGCCCACCAGCCTTTCGATGTCCTCGGTCAGGGTGATGGGCTCGGCGAGGTGGCGTTCGACCGAAAGCGGCGCGATGGGAAGGCGCGGCGACACCGCCTCGTCGAGCCGGCCAAGCGCCTGGTCGAGGCGCAGCAGCAGCAGGGCGCCGAAACGGCGGGCGAGCGGCGCGCGCGGTGCGGCCATGACGGCGCCCGCCGTGCGCAGGCCGACGCTTTCCAGGCTGGTGCGGGTCGCCGGCTCGATGCGCAGTGCGGCGAGCGGCAGGGGGGCCAGCAGCGCTTCCTCCTCGCCGCCCTCGACGATGCGGTCGCCGCAAAAGCGTGCCGCCGCCCAGGCCGCGCCCGGCGTCGCGGCAAGCCCGGCGCGAACATCGAAACCCTGGTGGAAGAAGCGCGACAGGATGTCATCGAACATGGCGCGTTCGCCGCCGAACAGATGGGTGCAGCCGGTGACGTCGAGAAACAGGCCGTCCGCCCCGTCCAGCGCCACCAGCGGGGTGTAGCGATCGCACCAGTCGGCAAGGCCTTCGAGCAGGCGGCGGTCGGCCTCCGGATCGGCCTCGACGATGTCGATCGACGGATGCATGGCGCGCGCGTCGGCAATGCCCATGTCGCGCTTCAAGTGCAGCGCCTCAGCCCGCTCGTCGAGGGCTGAGATGCGCTGCGCGTTGCGGTCGTGATGGCTGATCACGAGCGGTGGGTAAGATGGGTGATCCGACGGCCGGGAACGCCAGGACCGCCCCAGCCGCTGCCGCAGGATCCTTTCCACCGCCAGATAGGGAAACCACAGAGACAGGATTCTTTGCCCGTTCTTTCCGTCTCCCCTCTCCCCTTCTTTCGTCGCCCGCTCTTTCGTCGAATGCGCGTTCATCGGGGTTCCACTCCAGTGTGAATTGTCCAGGCAAGGCCGTGCGGCTCTTGCCGATGGTGAGGGTGAAGGCCGGGCGGCCGATCGAGCCGGCAAGCGGTCCGGCGATGGTGTCGCGCGGCACCGCCGGCGCCGACGCGACAATCAGGCGAACAGGTGCGGCCGTCGGTTCGGGCTCGGCCGCCTGCCGCAGCAGGAACACCGGCCGGCCGCCCGCTTGCGCCCTTGCATGCAGGCGACGTGTCGCGGTCAGGTCCAGCCGCTGCGGATTGCCGCGAATTTCCAGGATAACGGCGGCGAGCGCCGTCATCCGGGCCGCCTCCTCGGCGACCCACAGCGCATCGACAAGCTTTGGCGCCTCGGAAAACAGCAATTGCTCCGGCTCGATGCCGAACGCGGCATGAAGCCCCCTGGCATAGGGAAAGCCGGCCTCGCGGAAAATCTCCGATGTGCCGATCCACAGCACCGGCAACCCCGGCGTTTGCTTGAGGATCAGGCTGATGAGCGACAAAGCGAAGCCGGCGACGGCCCCGGCATCGCGGGTTTCCGTGCCATGGATTTCGCTCAAGGCTGCCTTCGGCAGACCGCCGCTCAGGGCGGCATCGAGGCGCTCGACGCCGATGGGCAGGAAAGCATCCGGCAACGCCGCCGCAATGCCGCGCCGGACGATTGTGATATCGGTGCCGACATCAGCGTCAAGGGGCGCGGCTGCCGGCGCAGCCAAGCGCTCGGGCAGCGTTCCCTCGATTTTCGCGATCTGGCGGCGCAGGGCAAAAACAGTCTCCCGCGCCACGGCGGTCATCGCCATGACGGTCAGCTTCCACTCACAATTGTTCCTGTTATGTTCCTATAGATTCCAGAGGGGACCGGAAGAGTCAAGCGGAGTCATGGGGAATTTATTCCTCTCCGTCTGGATGATGCAGATGCATCAGCCCGTTCATTTGCCGATTCCGGCACGAAAGCCTATATGCCGGGATCAAAGGACAAAGCATGGCCCGCATCTACAAGACCCGCACCTGGCACGACGAACTTTCGCCGTCGATGGACGAAATGGAGTTCCTGGCGTTGGAGGCCTATGCGCATTTGCCAGAGGATTTTCGCAAGCTAACCGGCGAGATCGTTATCCAGATCGCCGAGTTCCCGACCGATGAGATCATGGACGATCTGTCGCTGGAAACGCCGTTCGACCTGCTCGGCCTGTTCGAGGGGCGCGGCATTGCCGAGCGCTGGAACCCGCAGACCGGCGAAGGCCCGAACCGCATCACGCTCTACCGCCGCGCCATACTCGACTACTGGGCCGAGAACGAAGAGACGCTGGGCGACATCGTCACCCACGTGCTGATCCACGAGATCGGCCACCATTTCGGCCTGTCCGACGATGATATGGAAAAGATCGAAGAGGCGGCGGAGTAGCACTCAGATGACGGAAGCAGAATTTGCCGACCTGATCGATTGCAATTGGCCATACCACGACATTTCACAAAGCCGGGAACTGATCGCAACCGCCATCGGGATTTCGCCGAATGCCGCTTTCCTCGCACTTAGTGAGCTTTGCCATCTGCCCGCAAGTGCTGCCGTCGAACCGGCCACTCTCGTTGCCCTGGTCGATTTCTGGCTATCCGAATTCGACCACCCGATGGCACCTATGGCAGCTGAATGCGCGATCTCCATGATTGAACGCAAGCGGTTGCCGGTTCCTGAAATCCTTACGAGAATGGATTCCGTCTCCGGCTATCCCGGTCTCCTTGCAGCGCTATCGATCCTCTATTTCAGTTGCGATGATGTCGAGGGCCGCGCAGACGCACGGTTCAACGAAATCAGAGCCGCCTGGGAAAATCTGGCGTAGCCGGTTAGCTGCTCGACCAAGCGCGGTCCTTATTCCTGACCGTCGATATCCTTGACCACGGCCTGCCGCAGCAGCGCGGCTTTCTTGTCGCTGGCATAAGGTCGGCGAGCCGATCACGCGCGGCCGGTGGTGGCGGTCACCGCCTTGCTTAATTATACAGGTTTTGATATAAGACGGGTCGATGCCCGTGACGAAGCGCCTAGAGTTTCTTGGAGATTCTCTTGCCCAGCTCCGGGATTTTCCAGAGGCGGCGCGCAAGGAAACAGGGGTTCAGTTGCATAAGGTGCAACTCGGACTTGAGCCAAGCGACTGGAAGCCGATGACGACAGTAGGCCCTGGCGTGCGAGAAATCCGCGTCCGGGACGACGCCGGAGCGTTCCGGGTGCTTTACGTCGCGAGCATAGGGGACGCCGTCTATGTACTGCACGCCTTCCAAAAGAAGACGCAGCAGACGGCGAAACGAGACTTGGAGCTTGCCGCATCGCGGTTCAAGCAAATCTAGCAGAGGCGCGACAATGGAACGTCAGAGCTTTGAAAATGTCTGGGACGCGCTGGAAGATACTCCGGCCGAGGCCGCCAATATGACCATGCGCTCCAACTTGCTGATCGCGATTGAACAGCGGGTGCGGAGCTGGAACGTTACCCAGGCCGAAGCAGCCGAGCGGCTCGGAATCACGCAGCCGCGCCTTAGCGACCTCCTCCGGGGCAGGATCGCGAATTTCAGCCTAGATACGTTGATCAACCTTGCCGCACAGGCCGGACTTACAGTGCGCCTCGATATTGCCGAGGCCGCCTGATCAGTGGTGGGGTTTGCGGTGCTACTGTCCGCGAGCATTGAGCCACTTGCCGCAGGTAGGCATTTTGCACCTGCTTCCTGCGTCGCGTGAAATGTCCATTCCTATCCAGTCGGTCCAGAACTCAGCGGCAAGGATTTCTGGGATCTCGTTTCGGATAGGTTGGTCATCCGGCTGATGAAAAGATGCAACGCCTTCTGTACGGCGAGCGATGGCGGCTCGGACGGATGCCACTGCGGAAAATGACCATCAACCACCATTCGTGCCAACCCATAGACAAATGCGCGCGCGCCGAGAGCCAGATGATCGAAGTCCGCGTTCGCAGCCAGCCGGCCCTGTTGTTGCGCTTGGGTCAGCAGGTCGATCATCTTCCGGCGAATGGCTTCATTCTGTCCCCGAAGACTGTCCGATCCGTCGAAATCAATCAGCGTTCGGGAACTGATGATCTGAAAATGCGTGGGGTTGGCGATCGCCCATTCCAGATAGCCTTGTCCGATTGCCTCGAAGGCCACCATGGGGTCCGCGCTGTCGACTTCTGAAAGGGCATTGGCAACGGCCTCCGTCAGCCGGTTCATGGCCTGTTCGGCGACCGCGGTCAGCAGCGCTGTTTTCGACTGAAAATGCCGAAAGGGCGCGCCGGGGGAAACGCCGGCCCGCTTCGCGGCTTCGCGCACGCTCACATTGTCGGCGCCGCCTTCCTCGACAAGTTGAATTGCAGCATCGATCAGCGCGTCCCGCAAATTGCCATGGTGGTAGCTGGTGCGGCGAGGCGTCTTGGCTTTTGCCATCCCTTTTCCTTCGTCGGTGGATCTGCTTCACGCGTCTATAGCACGATCCGCGATTTATGTAATCACCGTTTACAATGCAGGCAAGGGCATGTAAGCGATGATTACAGATGGGATCGGAACAGGCCTGCGGTCTTCGCGGCTCCCCGTTTTCCCAGATGAGGAGACGAACATGCTCGCCACAACCGCCGAACCCCGCCGTCCGCGATCACTCATTTCGCTTCGGAGTCCCGCCAAAGAACCTCAGCACGAGGAGAATTCCACGACTGTCCAGTCGAGCGCGGCTGTGGCCAGCGTTACGCTCTATCGGCTCGCCGCCATTGCCGGGGTGGGAAGCGCGCTTGTTCTTCTGGTCAACGCGGCCAAACGCAGCTCGCTCATCGCGACCACCGATCTGACGCAACTTCTCGCGCCGGTCGCCGAGATATTGGCGCTTGGTCTTGTCGTCGGCCTGTTTCTTGGGTTTGGCCGGCGCGCGGGCCTGTTCGGCACGATCGCGTTTGTCATCAATTTCGTTGCATTGGCAAGTTTGGTTGGTGTGGAAGTGGTGATCAATCTCGTATTTTCGAAACTTCCGCTGACAACCATCATCGATCTGCGCGCGGGTCCCCTCGGACTGGCTCTGGTCCTCAGTTCGGTTCTTTTTCTGCTTGGGACACTGGCGTTTGTAATCTCTCTTGTCGTTGCAAGAGGCGTACCGCGCATTCCGCTCGCTCTCTATTTCATTGGCGCGGTGCCTATCGCGCTGCGTGCGTTCGTGCCGGAGTTGGCTCTTGACTTGGGCCTGGTGACGCTTGCGGCAGCGATCGCCTGGCTGGCCGGGTGGCTGTGGATGCGAGCGCCGACTACCAGTCGCTGAGCTTGGTGTCCGGCCCGTATTCCTGACCGTCGATATCCTTCACGATGGCCTGGCCGCAGCACATCGTCTTGGCTTTCTTGTCGTAGGCGTAGGTCGGCGAGCCGAACAGGTGCCAGCCCTTGTTCAGCGCCGCCGTCACCTTGTGGCAGAAGCTGGCATCGTCCGGGCCGGTCAGGAAGCGGTAGAGTTTCATTTTTCAGTCCTGTCGTGAGTGCCCATAGCCGCGAGCACAGAGTTGATATCATGCGCCGATCGCGGCTGCCTTCGCCAGCAGTTTTTCGGCCTGCGCCAGGTGCAGCCGCTCGACCATCTTGCCGTTCAGCGCAATCACGCTTTTGCCGGCATTCTCGGCGAGCGCGAAGGCATCTTTCACTTGCCGTGCCTCGGCTATGGCTTCCGGGGACGGTGCGAAGGCGCGGTTCGCGGCTTCGATCTGGGCCGGGTGGATGAGACTCTTGCCGTCGAACCCCATGGCCGCCGCCTCCGTGCATTCATGGGCGAAAGCGTCGAGGTCGCGAAAATCGTTGGAGACGCCGTCGAGCATGTCGATGCCGCCGGCGCGCGCGGCCAGCACCATCTGCATCAGCCATGGCACGAGGTAGCGCCGGTCCGGCGTCGCTAGAATGCCGGTCTCCTTGACCAGATCGTTCGTTCCGGCAACGAAACAAGCCAGCCGAGAGGCCGGGTCGCGACCAAGCTCGGCGATGGCGCCGATGTTGAGCAGCGCCTTGGGCGTCTCGATCATCGCCCATAGTTTCACGTTGTCGGGGGTAAAATTGTCGTCAAGCACGTCGCCGGCCTCGAGTAGGTCGCGCGGCGTGTCGACCTTGGGCAACAGGATGCCGTCGGGCTCGCAGCTTGCGGCAGCCAGCAGGTCGTGGGCGCCCCAGTCGCTGGCCAGCGCATTGATGCGCACGACCATCTCGCAGCGTTCGTTGGGGCGGTTGGCGAAAATGCTGGCCAGTTTTTCGCGGGCAGTGATCTTGTCGGCCGGGGCGACGGCATCCTCGAGGTCGATGATAATTGCGTCGCAGGCCAGCTGCGCGATCTTGGCCAGCGCCTTGTCGTTGGAGGCCGGGATGTAGAGCACGGAGCGGCGCGGGCGATAGGTTTCCATGGGTGATCTATGCCGCGTGCGGGCGGGTGAGGCAAGCGCCGGAGAGCTGTACGCCCACCCTCCCCCTTGTGGGGAGGGTCGCTGCGAAGCAGCGGGGTGGGGGTCAGCGCCGGACCCCCACCCGGACCTTCGGTCCGACCTCCCCACAAGGGGGAGGTAGACGCTCGGCGCCCTCTTCCCGCCCCTGCACGAAAACTGCACGCGCTTGCGGAAAACCTCCTCGCATCCGCCCCACCCTTTCCCCGCCTGTCTGACAAACAAGCGGCATGCAAAAGCGAGCAAAACCCTATTGGTCCCTGCCTCATCGGCTGCGCAGCGAAGGCTGGTGGCTGGTCGATCCGCCGCGGGCGTGTCCCGCCGCAACCCTCATTCCCTTTGTCCGCAAGAGCCCGCCGGCAATCCGTCTGGGCGCCATCAGGAAGATCAGGTCATGACATCGTTCTTCACTGCCGCGCCGAGCTATTGCAGCCGTATCGGTGTCGCCATCGTGCTGGCAGCACTTGCGGATTTTCTGTTCTATGGCCAGCCCGCTGGCATCACGGTTTTGCTGTTCGCCCTCCTGATTGCCGCCGCGGTCGTTGCCGTGCACCCTGCCGCCTTCAGCGACGGCAGGGTCTGGCTCAAGCCGATCGCCCTGCTTCTCGCGCTGCTGCCGCTGGCGGAAAATGTCAGCGCCCTGTCGGTGTCGATCGCGCTGGCGGCGCTGGTCGTTTTCGCGCTTTCGCTGAGCGGGCGGCTGCGGCACAGCCTCGCCCGCATTGCCGGCCAGATCGCGTTGTTCGGGCTGGCGGCGCCGTTCCGCTTCGCCAGTGATTTCATCCGCTGGCGCAAGACGGCACGGCGATTCGGCCGGCGCCGCATTCGCCTGGCCGCCATTGCCGTCTGGGTGATGCCGCTGACACTGGGCGCGGTCTTCCTGGCGCTGTTCGGCGCCGCAAATCCGGTCATCGACTACTGGCTGTCGCTGATCGATCTCCTGAAACTGCTCGATCTTATCCAACTGGCGCGGATTGCCTTCTGGCTGTTCGTGCTCGCCGGCGTCTGGGCTTTTCTGCGGCCACGCCTGCCGCGCCTGGTTCGCCGCATCCCGCGCGCGGCGCCGGCGGATATCAGCGCCCAAGCCGACAAAACCATCACCACAATCGAAGACATCCTGTTCGGCAAGGCCGCCATCCTGCGCGCGCTGATCGTCTTCAACATGCTGTTTGCGCTGCAGACGGTGCTCGACGCCACCTATCTGTGGGGCGGGATGGCGCTCCCCGACGGGCTGAGCTACGCCGCCTATGCGCATCGCGGCGCCTATCCGCTTGTTGTCACCGCGCTGCTTGCCGCCGGCTTCGTGCTGGCGGCGCTGCGGCCCGGCAGCGAGACCTCGGCCGATCCGCTCATCCGCTGGTTGGTCTATGCCTGGGTGGCGCAGAACATCATGCTGGTTGTCTCGTCCATCCTGCGGCTCGACCTCTATATCGGCATCTATGCGCTGACATACTGGCGCGTCGCCGCCTTCGTCTGGATGGGGCTCGTGGTATCGGGTCTTGCCCTGATCATCGCCCGCATCGCGCTGGGAAAATCCAACGAATGGCTGCTGTCCGCCAATCTTCTGACGTTATCTCTAACGCTTTATGCCGGCTGTTTCATCAATTTTGCCGCGCTGATCGCCAATTACAATGTCGACCATTCCCTCGAAATGACCGGCCAAGGCATTTCCCTCGACGCCTGGTATCTGCGCTCGCTCGGCCCGGGCGCGTTTCCCGCACTTGATCGCTTCCTCGATCATCAGAACCGGACGGCTGCCGCCAACAATCCGGTTGTTCGTGAACTGGCAGGGCGGCGCGGCAGCGACGAAGGCTGGTATCACACGCTCCAGCAGAACTGGCGGGCCTGGAGTTTTCGCGACTGGCGGCTGCTAGGATATCTCGACACCAGAGGGCCGTTCGTGATTCCCTCTGCTACCAGACCCTCCATGCCGGGCCGCTGATCCATGCCGCATCACATCCTCGTCGCCGACGATGACCCGCATATCCGCGAGGTGATCTGCTTTGCGCTGGAGAAGGCCGGCATGAAAACGACGGGGGTGGCCGACGGCGCCGCCGCCCTGCAAGCGATCGGACGGCGCACGCCTGACCTGGTCGTGCTCGACATCGGCATGCCGGAGATGGACGGGCTGGAGGTTTGCCGGCGGCTGCGGCACACATCCGATGTGCCGGTGCTGTTCCTGTCCGCGCGCGACGAGGAGATCGACCGCATCCTCGGGCTCGAAATGGGCGGCGACGACTATGTGACGAAACCGTTCAGCCCGCGCGAGCTGGTCGCCCGCGTCAACGTCATCCTGCGGCGCGCCCGCCCGATGCCGGCCGAACCGGCCGACGACAGGCAGTTTTCGCATGGCAAACTGGCTCTGGCGCCGGCCAGCCATGCCGCCAGCTTCGACGGCAGGCCGCTGTCGCTGACAGGGATAGAGTTCTCGATCCTGAAGGGGTTTTTGGCGCGGCCAGCGCATGTGCTCGACCGCGATGCGGTGATGGCCAGCGCCTATGCCGCAAACATCCATGTCGCCGGCCGCACCGTCGACAGCCATATCCGCAACATCCGCGCCAAGCTGGCAGCAGTGGGTTGCCTGGATGCCATCGAGACCGTGCATGGCGTCGGCTTCCGGCTCGGCCGATGCGGCTGACCACTTCCCGCAAATGGATCGGCCACAAATGGCGGCCACGCCTCGCCACGGTCGTCGTCGCCATCCTGATCATGGTGATGGCCTTGCCGCTGGTCGGCCTGTTCTTCTTCCGGCTCTACGAGAACCAGCTGATCCGCCAGACCGAGGCGGAGCTGATCGCGCAAGGGGCGGCCATCGCCGCCATCTATGCGCAGGCTGCGCATGACGCCGGCATCCCACCGGAAAAGCTCGGCGCACCGATGCCGAGGCCAAGCGGGGATTCAAGCCGAAGTGCCGATCCGGACCCGCTGTACAGGCCGATCGAGCCGCAGCTTGATCTTGCTTCCGACTATGTGCTGCCGACCCGGCCGGCGGCGATAGCAGCCACCGCCGATCCGGCCTTCGCTGCAATCGGCGCGCGCCTGTCCGGCATTCTCGACGCGACGCAGAAAACCACGCTGGCCGGCTTCCGGCTGGTCGATCCCCGGGGTGTCGTCATCGCCGGGCGCGGCGAGATCGGCCAGTCGCTTGGCGTGGTCGAAGAGGTGCGCGCCGCACTTGCCGGCCGCTATGCCAGCGCGCTCAGGCTGCGCATCCCCGACCAGCCGGCGCCGCCGCTCTATTCGGTCAGCCGCGGCACCAAGGTGCGTGTCTTCGTCGCTTTGCCGGTTGCCGTCGACGGCAAGGTCGCCGGCGTCGTCTATGTATCGCGGACGCCCAACAACATCATCAAACATCTCTATGGAGAGCGCGGCAAGGTGACGTTGGCGGCAATCGCCATCCTCGGCGGCACGCTGCTCATCGGCCTCGTCTTCCTGCGCACCGTCAGCCGGCCGATCTATGCACTGATCGACCGTACCCAGCGCATCGCCGCCGGCGAGCGTGACGCCATCCGGCCGCTCGACCATCACGGCACCTACGAAATGGCCGAGCTTTCCGCCGCCTTCCTCGACATGGCCGAAAAACTGCAGGCGCGTTCCGACAGCATCCAGACCTTCGCCACCCATGTTTCGCACGAGTTGAAATCGCCGCTGACGGCGATCCAGGGTGCGGCCGAATTGCTGCGCGATTCAGGCAGCGCGATGGACGATATGGAGCGTCGGCGTTTCTCGGACAATATCGTCACCGATGCCGGACGGCTCAATCTGCTGGTTCGCCGCCTGCTCGACCTGGCGCGGGCCGAAAACCTGGCGCCCAGCGGCGAAAGCACCTCGATCGGCGCGGCGCTGGCGCTGCTGCCCGTCGACAACAGGCTGGAGGTTGGCGTCGAGGCCGGCGGCGATCTGGCCTTGCGCATATCGGCCGAGAACGCGGCAATCGTGCTGGCCAATCTCATCGACAATTCGGCCAGGCATGGCGCGACGCAGGTATCGATTGCCGCTGCAAGCGCCGGCGGCAAGGCAAGCATCCTGGTCAGCGACGACGGCGCCGGCATTTCGCCTAGCAACCGGGCGCGCATCTTCGAGCCGTTCTTCACCACGCGGCGCTCCACCGGCGGCACCGGCATGGGCCTCGGCATCGTGCTGGCCCTCCTGAAAGCGCATGATGGTACGATCGCGCTGGTTGACTCCGAACGCGGCACGCGCTTCGAGATCATTCTGCCGGTGGCGTGAAGGACACTATCGGCCGGATCGGAGAAAAAATGCGCTACGACATCGTCATCATCGGCGGGGCCATCGTCGGATCCTCGGTCGCCTATTATCTGCGCGAGGAAGGGTTTTCCGGCTCGATCGCCCTGGTCGAGCGCGACCCACAATTCGCGCATGCGGCAACGACACTGTCCATGGCCTCGATCCGCCAGCAGTTCTCGATCCCGGAAAACATCCGCCTTTCGCAGTTCACGCTGAAACTGTTCCGGCGGCTGAAGGAAACCTTTGGAACCGACGCCGATATCGGTTTCCGCGAGGGTGGCTATCTCATCCTTGCCGGCGAGGACGGCTTGCCGATCCTTAAGGCCAATCACGAGGCGCAGATGGCCGAGGGCGCCGACATCGTGCTCGAGGATGCCGAGCAGCTGGTACGCCGCTTCCCGTGGCTGTCGGCCGAGGGCATCACCGCCGGCGCCTATGGCCGGACAGGCGAGGGCTGGTTCGATGCGCATGCCATGCTGATGCTGTTCCGCAAGGCGCTGCGGCAGAAGAAGATCGATTTCATCACCGCTGACGTCACCGGCATTGCGCGCAACGGCAACCGCGTCACCGGCGTCAGCCTCGACAATGGCGAGACGCTGGAGGCCGGCATCGTGGTCAACGCTGCCGGACCGAATGCCGGCAAGGTCGCGGCGCTTGCCGGGCTGGCGCTGCCGGTCGAGCCGCGCAAGCGCAACGTCTTCGTCTTCGAGGCGCGCGAAAAATATGCCGACATGCCGCTGCTGGTCGATCCCTCCGGCATCTATGTCCGCCCGGAAGGCTCGGTTTACCTCACCGGCGGTGCCGAGCCGGAAGAGAGCGATGGCCCGGCCGATCCCGGGGATTTCGAGGTCGACTGGCCGCTGTTCGAAGAAGTAATCTGGCCGGTGCTGGCGACCCGCATTCCAGCCTTCGAGGCAATCAAGCCGACGCGCGCCTGGGCCGGCCATTACGACTACAACACGCTCGACCAGAACGCCGTGGTTGGCCCGCATCCCGAAGTCGGCAATTTCCTGTTCGCCAACGGCTTCTCCGGACACGGCCTGCAGCAGGCGCCGGCGGTCGGCAAGGCGCTGGCCGAGCTGATCGTCCACGGCGGCTATCGCACCGTGGATTGCTCGGCGTTTGGATATGGCCGGGTAGCTGAGGGGCGGGCGTTTCGGGAATTGAATGTGATTTGAGCGTTGGCGGGACAGCGCGCCCTCCAACGGCAAAGGTCTGCGCCGACCTCAGTCTTTGCGACCGAAGGCTTGTGCCACCGCGCACGAACAGTTGCCTTTTATTTGCCGCCGGCTTTGTGTAAACCGACGTCAGCAAATTCCCCCGCAACGAAAACACGGGCAAAAGCCATGGAAAAATTCACCAAGCTCACCGGCGTCGCCGCTCCGATGCCGATCGTCAATGTCGACACCGACATGATCATCCCGAAGGATTATCTGAAGACAATCAAGCGCACCGGGCTCGGCACCGGCCTGTTCGCCGAAATGCGCTACAAGGACGACGGTTCGGAAAATCCGGATTTCGTGCTCAACAAGCCGGCCTACCGCAAGGCGCAGATCCTGGTTGCCGGCGATAATTTCGGCTGCGGTTCATCGCGCGAGCACGCGCCGTGGGCGCTGCTTGACTTCGGCATTCGCTGCGTCATCTCGACCTCGTTCGCCGACATTTTCTACAACAACTGCTTCAAGAACGGCATCCTGCCGATCACCGTCAGCCCCGAGGATCTGGAGAAGCTGATGGACGACGCCTCGCGCGGTTCCAATGCCACGGTGTCGGTCGACCTCGAGGCCAAGGAAATCCGCGGACCGGATGGCGGTGTCGTCACCTTCGACCTCGACGATTTCAAGCGGCACTGCCTGCTCAACGGGCTCGACGACATCGGCCTGACCATGGAGAAGGCCGGCGCCATCGCTTCGTTCGAGAAGCGGAACGCCGAACAGCGCCCCTGGGCCTGAGCGGTACGCTCCGGGCGGATAGGCCTCGGCCGCTTTCAGGCCGGGTCGTTGCGCCGGCTTCGTTGCGACCGAGTGGAGGGACTGCCATGATACGTTTGCTTCTTGCCGGCGTTTGCGGGCTGGCCTTGTTGCTGGGAGCAACCGTGAGCGCGTTTGCGCAGACGCAGACGCCCGCCACACAGCCGGCCCCGGCGACGGACCAGCCGCCCGCCGATCAAGGAACGAACTCCGCCGACGCTTCCGATGACGACAAGCAAGCCCCTGTGCCATTCGAAGGCGGCACGCTGACCATCACCCAGACGGAACAGTATGGCGAGAAGGTTCTGGCCTATGACGGTCAGCAACTGGCGACCAATTATGACGTCTTCTTCGACAAAATAGTCGAGGTCGGCGGCGTCAAGGTGGCGCTGTTCGATGTCGGCGACGGCGGCAATCAATGCGGGCCGGCGACGGTGATCGTCTGGAAGCCGGAAGGCGGCACCATCCAGAGCACAATGGTCGAGCAGGACCAATGCGGTGCGCCGCCCTCGGCGGTGTCCGACAACGCCATCTACTTCGTGCCCTATCTGTTGCCGGGGGATCAGAAGCCGGCTTTGCAATGGTCGCCGACAGACGGGCTGACGATTTCGGGCAATCTGACCTACATGCCGGAACCCGGCACGGACTGGAAGGACATCGATCCGGAAAAGTACCAGAACATCATCGACGCCTTCCACAACGAGGCCGTCTACAGGCTGGCCGAGACGCTGCTCGGCAAGGACATGCCCGACATGGCGACCAGCCTGCTGGTCGGCGGCGGCACCGAAAAGACCGCCTCGGGTGCGTTCTATGCCAGCGGCTGCGTACCGCATGACTGCGGCGGCAATGATGGCTTCATGGCGGTCGATCCGGCCAAGCATAAGCTTTACTTCGCCCGCCGCGGCGAGAATGGTCAGCCGAACGCCTGGCCGGCGGTGGCGACATGGCCGGCCGATGTGAAGGAGGCGCTGGACAAGGCGCTGGGGGCGGCGAATTAGGGACATTACGCGGCGACCGCCGCACCGTCGTCGTGCTGCGGAAAGGAATTGTTTCCGCCGCGATCCTTCACACCCCCCTCTGCCCTACCGGGCACCTCCCCCGCAAGGGGGGAGATTGGCAGCTTCGCCGCTCCGCCCACTCCGCAACGTTTGGTAATTGGCGAAACCATTCGTGACATCCGATCTCCCTCCTTGCGGGGGAGATGGCCGGCAGGCCAGAGGGGGGTGCTGTCCCGCCAACATCGAAACTGTTTTGCACCGCCAATCCATCTGCTTTGGCCCATGGTCAGCCCTACCCTTTCGCTGCAAAATGGCGACCTCAATCTGCGAGGCCCCCATGCGCAAACTCATCTCCACCGGTTCGCCCTTCGAAAAGACCGCCGGCTATTCGCGTGCCGTGGTGCAGGGCGACTGGTGTTTTGTGTCGGGCACGACCGGCTACGACTATGCGACGATGACGATGCCGGAGACGGTCGAGGCGCAGACGCGCAATTGCCTGGCGACGATCGGTAAAGCGCTTCGGGACGGCGGCTTCGAGATGGCTGACGTGGTGCGGGCGCATTACTACATCACCGACCAGGCCTTCGTGGATGTGGTTTTTCCGATCCTCGGCGAGACGTTCGGCGACATCAGGCCGGCGGCGACGATGATCGTCTGCCAGCTCAACAAACCGGAAATGAAGATCGAAATCGAGGTCACGGCGCTGCGGCGCACGGCATGAAAGGCGGACCGATGAAAGTCCGACGTATCGTTGCCAACATCGAGACATCGGATGTCGCGGCGGCAAAACGCTTCTACCAGGACGTGCTCGGCCTCGACGTGCTGATGGACCTTGGCTGGATCGCCACCTACGGTTCCAAGGAAGCGATGCAGGCGCAGGTCAGTTTCATGGCGCAGGGCGGCTCCGTCACGCCGGTGCCGGATCTCTCGATCGAGGTCGACGATGTCGATGCGGCGCTCGACGGCATGAAGGCGGCCGGCTTCGCCATCGAATACGGACCGGCGGACGAGCCCTGGGGCGTGCGGCGCTTCTATGTGCGCGATCCGTTCGGCCGGCTGGTCAACATTCTCTCGCATCGGTGACGGTTTAGCCTGGGTTCCTCGCCCCCACGAAAGTGGGGGAGAGGTGGCTCGGCGAAGCCGAGACGGAGAGGGGGAATGGCGCTGCCGTAGCCAGGCGAGCGATCGCGCACGTGTTAAGCCAGTGCCTTACGAAGCCCCTCTCCGGCCGCTTCGCGGCCACCTCTCCCCCGCCTTTGGCAGGGGCGAGGAACCCAGGTCCGGAGAAGGCCGGCAGGCCAGCGGGGTGTAGCATAGCGCCAAACAGCCGCGCCTGTTTGCGTCGCAGCGCTTCTCGTCCCCTTGCATGCAACTCGCTTGGCGTTTAGCAAGGCCGCGGTTCAATCTTTCCAGGACGGTTTCTCCATGGCAACGAAGCATCTTTTCCTGCTCCCCGGTGACGGCATCGGTCCGGAGGCCATGGCCGAGGTCAAGAAGCTGATCGCAGCCATGAACGACAAGCTCGGCAGCGGTTTTGCCACTGACGAAGGTCTGGTCGGCGGCTGCGCCTACGACGCGCATGGCGCGGCGATCTCGGATGCCGACATGGAAAAGGCGATGGCGGCCGATGCGGTGCTGTTCGGTGCCGTCGGCGGCCCGAAATGGGATGCGGTGCCTTACGAAGTGCGCCCGGAGGCCGGCCTGCTGCGGCTGCGCAAGGACATGGAGCTGTTTGCCAATCTGCGCCCGGCCATCTGCTATCCGGCACTGGCGGCGTCCTCCTCGCTCAAGCAGGAGGTGGTCGAAGGCCTCGACATATTGATCGTGCGCGAACTGACCGGCGGCGTCTATTTCGGCGAACCCAAGCAGATTATCGATCTCGGCAACGGCCAGAAGCGCGGCATCGACACGCAGGTCTACGACACGTTCGAGATCGAACGCATTTCGGGTGTCGCCTTCGAGCTGGCGCGGACCCGCAAGAACCACGTCACCTCGATGGAAAAGCGCAATGTGATGAAGTCGGGCGTGCTGTGGAACGAGGTCGTCACCCAGACCCACAAGGCGCGCTATTCAGACGTCAAGCTCGACCACATGCTGGCCGATGCCGGCGGCATGCAGCTGGTGCGCTGGCCAAAACAGTTCGACGTCATCGTCACCGACAATCTGTTCGGCGACATGCTGTCCGACATCGCCGCCATGCTGACCGGCTCGATCGGCATGCTGCCGTCGGCCTCGCTCGGCGCGCCTGACGCCAAGACCAAGAAGCGCAAGGCCCTGTACGAGCCGGTGCACGGCTCGGCGCCCGACATCGCCGGCAAGGGCATTGCCAACCCGATCGCCATGATCGCCTCTTTCGCCATGTGCCTGCGCTATTCCTTCGGCATGGTCGAGGAAGCCGACCGTGTCGAAAGCGCGATCGCCGCCGTGCTCGACCAGGGCTTGCGCACCAAGGATATTTTCTCCCCGGGCATGACCGAGGTCGGCACGGTCGAGATGGGCGACGCGATCATCGCCAAGTTCCTGGGCTGATACCATGACGGTCGACGTCCGCTGGGCGACGACCAGCGACGCCCCGGCACTCGCCGATATGTTGTGCGAGATGGCTGTGCACTACCGGCAGCCGCCGCTCGACCACGAGCGCGCTTTGTCGGCGGCACGGAAATGGCTTGGCTGGGAAAGCCCGGCCTATCCGCATTTCGCGCTCGCCTTCGTCGAGGGCGAAGTCAGCGGCCTGGCGTCGGTGGCGATCGCGCATCCGGGTATCGATCTCGAGCGGTTGCTGTTCCTCAAGGATTTGTTCGTGTGCGAGAAGGCTCGCAACGCCGGCGTCGGCCGGGCGCTGATCGGCTTTCTCGCCGACCATTGCCTGCGCGAAGGCATCGGTCGCATCGACCTGACCACCGAGGACTGGAACGAAGGCGCGCTGCGCTTCTACGACCGGCTTGGCGCCGAACGCCACGGCCAGAAGGTCTTTCTCAGGCTTTCGGGCGAGGCCTTGAAGGCGATCGCCCCCTAGACCCTGACCCCTGCCGGCACCCGTCCCCGTGGGCGAATGCTACCTAGGGCTGTGTACGATTGCAATATGCACGCGAAAAACTATATTCTGACGCCCGCCGGCACCGGTCCCCACTGGTTTTCGCGGGCCTGCGTCGGGATCAGCGCGAAGACCAGGATGATCAGGCTGCCGATGGTAGGGATCAGCACCACCAGATAAAGCCAGCCTGACAGGCCGATGTCATGGATGCGGCGAACGGTCATGCCGAGGCTGGGCAGCAGTGTCGCCAGAATGAAGGTGCCGCAAAGGCCAACGGTTACCGCCGCCGATACGCTGCTGTCGAAATTGCCCATCTCGTTGTCGGCGAAAAGGCCGATGCCGCCGATGACAAGCAGCGAGATCACCCAGAACAGGAAATAGCCCCAATATTCCTTGCGGCGGGCGCGGCCGGCGAAATTGAAATAGTTTTGCGTCACGCCACGCCAGAAATAGCCCCACAGGTCGGTGGGCTCGGCCTGCTCGGAAGAGCGGCCGAAATGCCGCGCCTGGGGCGCGGAAGCTGCCGGTGCATTGCCGGCTTGAGCCGCCGGTGCGGCCTCGGTGCTGGAGTCCGTGGCGGCCGCAGGGGCAGCCTGTGAGGCGATCGAAAAGACGTCGCGCGCCTGGCCGCCGCCCGGCTGGAACTCGACTGCCGCGCCCTTCCGCATAGCGGGTTCCCGGCGCAGGTTCTCGCGGGTGAAGGTGTAACGTTTGCCGTCGGCCCCGGTGATGAAGCCAAACCCCTGGTCCTCGTCATAGTGAAGCACTTCACCGCGCATATGACACCCCCGCTTGCCACGTCCCTGCCAAGGTGTGGCACATGGCCGAACCGATGGGCAAGACCGCATCGGGATGCGGCCGACGTCATTGCGGCGGATGAGGTTCGTTGCCCGGTCTTACGAAGGCCGCTTCTTCGCCTTCTTGTGCTTGGGCGCACCGGTGTTGTCGAATTTCGGCTTGCCCGGCTTCTTCGCCCATGGCTTTGCGTCATGCGGGGCGGCCGGGCGCTGATCGGCCGCTGCCGGTGCTCGTTTCTCGAATTTGCGCTTCGGTGCGTTGGGGTCGAACGGCGCCTTGCCGCGATGCGGCTTCTTGTCGGAGCTTGGCGGCTGATAGCCGGCGCGCGACAAATCGGGCGTGCCGTCCAGGCGTTTCACCAGGATGTTGTTTTGCAGTTTGCGGTCGGGACCGATCGCCGCCAGGAAGCGGTCGGCCCAGTCGGCCGCGATCTGCACGAAGGTCTCATCCGGCTGCATCTTGATGGCGCCGATCTCGCGCTTCGAGATGCTGCCGGTGCGGCACAGCATCGGGATCAGCCAGCGCGGCTCGGCATTCTGCCTCCGCCCGATCGACAGCGAGAACCAGACGCTGGCGCCGAAATCGTCGCGGCGGCTGGGCGCCTCGTCGCGGCGCGCGAAGTTCTCGCCCGCCGATCTTTCACGCGATGGCGTGAACGGTGCGATTTCCATGAGATCCTCGGGCGCCGAGCGGCTGGCACGGCACTGGCGCACGAAGGCGGCGGCCACCCGTTCGGCGCCATGTTTGGCGAGCAGCGCGTCGATGAAACCGCGCTCGTCCTCCTTCACCGGTTCCTCGAAAGCCGGATCGGCAAGGATGCGTTCGTCGTCGCGCCGGATCACGTCGTCGGCCGAGGGCGGGCTCGCCCATGTCGCCTTCAGCCCGGCGTTCTGCAGCAGCCGCTCGGTGCGCTTGCGGGCGCTGTTGGGCACGATCAGCGCGCTGACGCCCTTGCGCCCGGCGCGCCCGGTGCGGCCGCTGCGGTGCAACAGCGTTTCCGGATTGGTCGGCAAATCGGCGTGGATCACCAGTTCGAGGTTGGGCAGATCGATGCCGCGTGCTGCCACATCGGTGGCAATGCAGACTTTTGCGCGGCCGTCTCGCATCGCCTGCAGCGCATGGCTGCGCTCGTTCTGGCTGAGTTCGCCCGACAGGGCGACGACGGAGAAGTTGCGGTTGTTGAAGCGCGCGGTCAGGTGGTTGACGGCGGCGCGCGTGTTGCAGAACACCAGCGCGTTCTTCGCCTCGTAATAGCGCAATACGTTGATGATGGCGTTCTCGCGGTCGGGCTGGGCGACGCTCAACGCCCGGTATTCGATGTCGAGATGCTGCTTCTCCTCGCCGGCGGCCGAAATGCGCACGGCATCGCGCTGGTAGCCTTGGGCGAGCGTGGCGATCGAGCGCGGCACCGTGGCCGAGAACATCAGCGTGCGGCGCTCGGAGGGCGCTGCGTCGAGAATGAATTCGAGATCCTCTCGAAAGCCGAGATCGAGCATCTCGTCAGCCTCGTCGAGCACCACCGCCTTGAGCGCCGACATGTCGAGCGAGCGCCGGGTGATGTGGTCGCGCAGCCGGCCGGGCGTGCCGACGACGATATGGGCGCCACGCTCCAGCACACGCCGCTCCGAGCGCATGTCCATGCCGCCGACGCAGGACGCCACGGTGGCGCCGGTCAGCTCGTAGAGCCATTCCAGCTCGCGCGTCACCTGCAGCGCCAGTTCGCGCGTCGGCGCCACCGCCAGCGCCAGCGGTGCGGCGGCGTGGCCAAAGCGCTCCGCGCCTTCCAGCAGGGTCGGCGCCAGAGCGAGGCCGAAGGCCACCGTCTTGCCGGAGCCGGTCTGCGCCGAAACCAGCGCATCGGCCTCACCGAGTTCAGGCGCCACAACCGCCTTCTGGACCGCCGTCAGCTCGGAATAGCCGCGTTTCTCCAGCGCCCTGGCCAGCGCTGGAACAAGTGCTTCGAAGTTGGACATCTCACTCTTTCGGAATTTTAGGGTCCGCGCTCATCACGGAGCACATGCCGGGGCCGACCTAGCGCCAGCCAAACAATCTTGACCGTTCGTACTTCGCGCAGCCGCCATTGTACAGGGCGCAGGGGAAAACCGAGCGTCGCTCGGCAATTGACTCTTGACGCAAACCGCGTAAAAGCCGGCACCGAACAGGACAGTTTCGATGCGCGGCCTTTTGATGGCGCTTTATGCACTCGACTTCTCCGGCCATGGCAGCATGGTCCGCGGACGGTCGGCGCACGCGTTCCTGCGTTCAACCAAAACCATGGCCAAAACCACCACCAAAACGGTGTGATTCCCTTGGCCTAACCACCCTCTCCCGGGTCCGGCCCGGGGGACGGAACCCGCATCGGCCGGCGGGTTTCTCCAAAAACCAAGCGGAGAGGGACAGGAGATTTTTCGATGAGTTTCAAGGTAGCGATCGTCGGCGCCACGGGCAATGTGGGCCGGGAAATGCTCAACATACTGGAAGAGCGCGGCTTTCCGGTAAGCGAAGTCGTGGCGCTGGCCTCGCGGCGCAGCCAGGGCACCGAAGTGTCGTTCGGCGACCGCACGCTGAAGGTCAGGACGCTCGACCAGTATGATTTTTCCGACACCGACATCTGCATCATGTCGGCCGGCGGCAACGTCTCCAAGGAGTGGTCGCCGAAGATCGGCAAGCAGGGCTGCGTCGTCATCGATAATTCGTCGGCGTTCCGCTACGACCAGGACGTGCCGCTGATCGTGCCGGAAGTGAACCCGGACGCGATCTCGCTGTTCACGCGCAAGAACATCATCGCCAATCCGAACTGCTCGACGGCGCAGCTGGTGGTGGCACTGAAGCCGCTGCATGACTTCGCCACCATCAAGCGCGTCGTTGTCGCCACTTATCAATCGGTGTCGGGTGCCGGCAAGGAAGGCATGGACGAGCTGTTCACGCAGACGCGCGCTGTGTTCGTCGCCGACACCGTCGACGTCAAGAAGTTCACCAAGCGTATCGCCTTCAACGTCATCCCGCATATCGACGTCTTCCTCGACGACGGCTTCACCAAGGAAGAGTGGAAGATGGTCGCCGAGACCAAGAAGATGCTCGATCCCAAGATCAAGCTGACGGCGACCTGCGTACGCGTGCCGGTGTTCATCGGCCATTCGGAAGCGGTCAACATCGAGTTCGAAAAGCCGATCACCGCCGACGAGGCGCGGGATATTCTTCGGGACGCCCCGGGCTGCCAGGTCTTGGACAAGCGCGAGGACGGCGGCTACATCACGCCGCTGGAATCGGCTGGCGAGGATGCCACCTTCATCTCGCGCATCCGCGAGGACTCGACCATCGACAACGGCCTGTCGATGTGGATCGTCTCCGACAATCTGCGCAAGGGCGCGGCCCTCAACGCGGTGCAGATCGCTGAGTTGCTGGTCGAGCGCGGCCTGATCCAGCCGAAGAAGAAGGCGGCCTGACGGCCATCCTGTTTTCGGTCACGGGCTCGGCCTTTGGCCGATTCGTCTTCGCTCACGGGCCGTATCGCCGCTGCCGCGGCTGGCCCTCCGCGAGGGCGCCGGACGACCGGCGGCCCGCGGTCGCGGGCTCGGCCTTCGGCCGGTAGCTAATCTCCCCCCTTGAGGGGGAGATGTCCGGCAGGACAGAGGGGGGCGCTGTCCCTCTGTCCCCTCAATTGATCTCAGTTGCACTCGCAGCCCCATTTTACTGGCCGTAGATGAGCGAAGTTGGCGTTCCTTCACGCCCCCCTCAGCCCTGCCGGGCATCTCCCCACAAGGGGGGAGATCGGCAGCTTTGGCCGATGCGCTACGCTCTGTTCTCCTCGGCCAACTCCGTCAGCAGCTCCAGCGCTTCCTCCGCCCGATCGGCGGGGACGAACAGGTGGTCGTGGTAGAAAGCCGAGACCGGATTGACGCCCATGCCGGCTGCCGCGAGACGCGTGGTGATGGCGGCGAGGAAGCCGACGGCTTCCAGCGACGAATGGATGTTCAGCGTCAGCATCCGGCAGCGGAAGGAAGCGGTCAGCCCCGCGGCGTTAGCCTCCTCCTCGGTCACGATCAGCGTCGTGCCCTCGCGCTCACGAAACACCATCACCGGTTCGACGTCTTCCGGCTGAGCGACGCCAGGCGCCAGCGTGGCAAAGACATAGATGCCGGCGAGCAGTTCCGGCGTCATCGATGCCAACAGTGTCTTCAGATCGGTTTCGCCGGTCATTTTTCTCATCTCTCGACTGATGCAGAGCGGGTAGCCCACACAACCTTCAATATCCGCGACCGGCGAGTGCCGATAGTCCGCGCGCTGTACCCGTTGCGCTGGGCGCCGAAGATGATCCCGGCGGAAAAGTTCTATTTTTCGTAGGTGTTGGATACGGGTGGCTCTGCCTTCGGAGATCGGCTGAAACGCCTCTCGCTTCGTCATCCTGGGGCGAAGCAAGGAGCGAAGCGACGCGGCGCAGACCATAGGATGACGAAGGCATAATTATGCCTGCGCCAAGGTTGCTTTCGCCTCACTGTAGCGTCACCGGCGCCAAAAAGAATCCCGACGCTGTCGGATCGCCGCTCCATGCCGCGTCCTTGGTTCGACCCCGTTGAAAAGGGCTCGAATCATCAGGAGGGAACACTATGAGCATTTCCGAAACCGCGCTCGTATCGCCGGGCGCTCTGTGGACCGGCCGCGCGCTCAGCGGCGTCATTGTGTTGTTCATGATTTTCGACGGCGTCATCAAGCTGCCGCCGCTCGATATCGTCACCCAGACGATGGTGCCGCTCGGTTGGCCGGCCGACCCGAATGTCGCGCGTATGCTTGGCGTCATCGGCCTGATCTCGACGGCGCTCTATGCCGTGCCGCGCACCGCTGTGCTCGGTGCCATCCTGCTCACCGCCTATATGGGCGGCGCCATCGCCACCAATGTCCGCGTCGACAGCCCGCTGTTCTCGCACACACTGTTCGGCGTCTATCTCGGCGTTACCCTGTGGGGCGGCCTGTACTTGCGCGACCCTCGGACACGCGCGCTGATCCCGTTCAGCTGAATCCCTTGCCCGCAATCTCTTTGGGATCAAATCGCCGAGTTGCGAGTTAGGGATTCACTCGGCGGCGGCGGCGGCTCCTACTGGAGAGGAACGACCATGAAGAAAGCGATGTTTTTGATGGCCCTGCTGGTGCCGCTCGCCGCTTGTTCACAAACGGAGAAAGGCGCAGCTATCGGCGGCCTCGGTGGCGCTGCCGTCGGCGCTGCTGTCGCCGGCGATCCGGCTGAGGGCGCCGTCGTTGGTGGCGCTGTCGGCGCTGTTGCCGGTGCGCTGATCGGCCGGGCGAGCGAGCGTGGCGAATGCCGCTACCGTGATAGCCGTGGCCGGGTCTACATCGACCGCTGCCCACGCGGCTATTGATCGGGCGGCCTTACACACAGGACAATGGCAAAACGGCGGGCACATGGCCCGCCGTTTTTCTGTATGCGATAGAGCAAATTATTCGGCGGTGGCGGCTTCCGCTTCGGCCGGGGCGGCCGCAGCGGCCGCAACGGCGGCAGCAGCGTCTTCCTGCGCCTTCTTCAGAAGGGCAGCGCGTTCCTGCGCCTTCTTGCCCGGCTCGGCCTTCTTCGGGTTGGAACGGGCGTCGCGCTTGACGAGGCCGGCCTCGTCGAGGAAGCGCAGCACGCGGTCGGTCGGCTGGGCGCCATGTGCCAGCCAATGCTTGACGCGGTCGGCGTCGACCTTGACGCGTTCGCCGTCCTTGGGCAGCAGCGGGTTCCACGAGCCGATCGACTCGATGAACCGGCCGTCACGCGGCGAACGGGCGTCGGCGATGACGACGTGGTAGTAAGGACGCTTCTTCGAGCCCGCACGGGCCAGTCTGATCTTCAAGGGCATTTCTTTTCTCCTAAAAACTCTAAGTTCGTTGATTGGTTTCAGTTGGCTTTCATCACGCCGTTGGAAGCGGCGATCTGTTCGTGATGGCGGATCACTTCGCGGACGACGAAGTTGAGGAATTTTTCCGCGAAATCCGGGTCGAGATGGGCATCCTTCGCCAGCTGGCGAAGGCGGGCGATCTGCTGCTGTTCTCGTGCCGGGTCGGCCGGCGGCAGGCCATGCGTCGCTTTCAGCACGCCAACCGCCTTGGTGCAGCGGAAGCGCTCGGCCAGCATGTGGATCAGGGCTGCGTCGATGTTGTCGATCGAGGCGCGGTAGTCGGCCAGGACGGCGCGAGCGTCGGCCATGTCCTTTTCTTCGTTCATGGCGTCCTCACTTCTTCTTGCCAAGGCCCGGCAACCCGCCGCCGCCGAGACCGGGAAGCCCGGGGAGCTTCATGCCGCCAGGCAGCCCGGGCAGGCCACCGCCGCCGGGCAGGCCCTTCATGCCGCCGAGGCCGGCTGCCTGTGCCTGCTTCTGCAAGGCTTCCAGCTGCTTGGGGTCCATCTTCGACAGGTCGGGCATGCCGCCGCCCATGCCGCCCATGCCTCCAGGCATCATGCCGCCAAGGCCCATCTTGGAGGCAAGGCCGCCCATCATGCCGCGCATCAGGCCGCCGCCTTTGCCCTTGCCGCCCATCGCCTTCATCATGTCGGCCATGCCGCGGTGCATCTTGAGCAGCTTGTTGATTTCGGCCGCGTCGGTGCCGGAACCGGCGGCGATGCGCTTCTTGCGCGAGTGCTTCAGCAAATCCGGATTGGCGCGCTCGGCCTTGGTCATCGACGAGATGATGGCGAGCTGGCGGCCGAACATCTTGTCGTCGAGGCCGGCGGCGGCCATCTGGTCCTTCATCTTGCCCATGCCGGGCATCATGCCCATGATGCCGCCCATGCCGCCCATCTTCGACATCTGCTGAAGCTGGCTGGCGAGATCGTTCAGGTCGAACTTGCCCGACTGCATCTTCTTGGCCATCGCCGCCGCCTGCTCGGCGTCGATGTTTTCGGCGGCTTTTTCGACGAGCGAGACAATGTCGCCCATGCCGAGGATGCGGTCGGCGATGCGCTTGGGGTGGAATTCTTCCAGCCCGTCCATCTTTTCGCCGGTGCCGATCAGCTTGATCGGCTTGCCGGTGACGGCGCGCATGGAAAGAGCCGCACCGCCACGGCCGTCGCCGTCCATGCGGGTCAGCACGAGACCGGTGATGCCGACGCGCTCGTCGAAGCTCTTGGCCAGGTTGACGGCGTCCTGGCCGGTCAGCGAATCCGCGACCAGCAGGATTTCGTGCGGGCTCGACACCTTCTTGATGTCAGCCATCTCGACCATCAGCGGCTCGTCGATATGGGTGCGGCCGGCGGTGTCGAGGATGACGACGTCGTGGCCGCCAAGCTTGGCCGCCTGTACGGCGCGGCGCGCGATGTCGACCGGCGACTGGCCATCGATGATCGGCAGCGTCGCGACCTTGACCTGTTCGCCGAGCTGGCGCAGTTGCTCCTGCGCGGCGGGGCGCCGCGTGTCGAGCGAAGCCATCAGAACCTTCTTGTTCTGACGCTCGGAAAGCCGCTTGGCGATCTTGGCCGAAGTGGTGGTCTTGCCGGAACCCTGCAGGCCGACCATCATGATGACGACCGGCGCCGGCGCATTGAGATCGATGGCGACGCCTTCGGCGCCGAGCATGTCGACCAGTTCGTCATGGACGATCTTGACGACCATCTGGCCGGGCTTGATCGACTTGACCACGGCAGCGCCGACTGCCTTCTCGCGAACCTTGTCGGTGAAGGCGCGCACCACTTCCAGCGCGACGTCTGCTTCGAGCAGCGCCCGGCGCACCTCGCGCAGCGCCGCCGAGACGTCAGCCTCCGACAGGGCACCGCGGCCGGTCAGGCCATTCAGGATGGAGCCAAGACGCTCCTGAAGCGATTCGAACATTCTGTTTCCTTTTCCCTGGCACCCGGATGATGCCCGAGAGGTAATGCGTTCGCGCCGAGTATCCAACCCAAGTTGGTCCAAGCAAAGCCAAAACCAAAAAGCACCCGGGGGCGCTCAGCGCTGCCGGGTGTTGGCCTCCAGGATCGATTTACAGCACTTCACCTCAAAAAGGCTTAGGCGTCCTGGTCGGCTTGCTCGGAGGGATACTCGTCGCGGAATTCGGGGCGTGTAGACAGGAAATCGGCCACGGAGTCAAGACAAGCGCCGGATTGCGTTGTTCTCCGGGCTGCAATCAGGTTGAGCTCGCCTGGTCCGGAAGCTTGGCGGTGACCCTGAGCGGCGAACGTGGATGTAAAAGCAGCAGGATCGTCAGCAGGCTGCAGGCGATGCCGATCAAGGCGATGAGAACCGCATCCGACGTCGCCCAGCCCGGACCTTCGAGCGGCCTGGCGTTGAACAGGGCGAAGGAATTGTAGCTTTCCTGATGCGAGATCAGCAGGAAGCCGGTCAGGTTGTTGCCGAGATGAGCACCCAAGGCGGCGCCGAGATTGCCGGTTGCGTAGACCACAAGCGTCAGCAGCAGCGCGAAAGCGGCGATCGAGGCGAGCACACAGGCGTTGATGGCGGCCGACGAACTCGCGCTCCAATGCAGCGAGGTGAACAGCAGGGCCGGCAACAGCGCCCAGACGAACGGGCTCTTGAAGCGGCTGGCGAGACCGCGCAGCAGATAGCCGCGAAACAGCACCTCTTCCGACGATGTCTGCAGCAAGGTGAGCGCGGCGATCGGGATCACAAACAGCAGCCAGGACGACAGGCTGATCGGACCGCGCGCGATCTGCGGCTGCAGCAGATAGAGCAGGATCTCGGATAGGAACGACGTGATCAGCACCGCGATCAGCCCCTTGAGGAAGCCCGACCACGAAATACAACGGCTGTTGCCGAGCAGCGCCGACAGCTTCTCGCCATGCACCCAGCGCATCGCGACCCACAGGCCGACCCAGACGCCGGCAAACGAGACGAGCGCGGTGAGGATGCCGACGGGCGAAGCGAGGAAACCCTGCATGCCGGATGACGGGGCCGCCTGCCAGGCGAAGAAGGCATAGGTGCCGCCGAACAGCACGGCCACGGTGGTTGCTGCCCAGAACAGGAGGACGATCCCCGTTCCGAGGATCAGGCGGGGCAAGGTCGTGCGGGCGTTGGGCGAGCGCCGATAGCGTTCGAAGGCGGCTGAATCGATCGTCACGCTGGTTCCCTTGCCTAGGCATAGAGCCGCATGATTTATGAGATCGGGTGTTTGCGCGCAATCATTCCCGTTCGGCGCTATAGGCGCTGCCCTCATCCGCCGGCAGGGCGATGAGGGCAGCGCCGACTTCGGCGATTGGCGATTTCCAGCACAGGAGGCCGCCGCTACGGCATCCGATTGTCGTCAGCGCACCACGTACATGATGCGCCGCGTGTCCGGGTCGATCAGCGCCGGCTGGCCGTTCACGTAGACGTAGCGGTAGTTGTAGTCCGGAATTTCGCGCAACTCGACGGTGTCGGGCAGGATTGCGCCGGTAACCACCTCACCATCGAGATAGACGGGGTCGAGGCGATGGGTGCTGACATAGGTCCTGACTTCGGCCGGAGGCCGGGGGATAACGTCCACGACCGGATCGCTGGCGATGATCGCGCCGGTATAATCGGTCGAGTAGCTGCCGATGTCATCCGGCGGCGAGACGACGGCAACACTGGACCGCCGTTCCGTCAGCACCACCCGGCTGCCGCCTATATCGGCCGTTACATAGTCGGAATAGACCCAGCCCCGGCCGCCGGCTTCGGCGATAGTGCACCATTTGCTGTTTTCGATGCAGCCATTGAGCGTCGCCGACTGGCCGGCGGCAAGCACGCCGATGACAGGATATTGCGGACCGGGTCCGGCGCGGACGTTGAGATCGGTGACGGCTGAAACGGCGGTGTCGGCAAACGCGGCGCCCGACATGACGGTCAGCATTCCGGCGAACGCGGGAAACAACAGGGATTTCATGGTTTCTCTCCGTTTTCATGGTCCCTCGCCAGCGAAAACGGGGCAGTGGCGCTTGCGTTCCCGCTAAAACGCCTGCGCCAACTCACGATTTGTTCCCTGTTCTTTCGGCAAATCGGTCAGAAGTTCGTGAACGAAGGCCAGTTTGCGCGCCGTGACGTCCGAAATGACGAAGGGGTAGAGGTCGGGCAGGCCCATGCAGCGGTTGATCGAATTGGAGGCCTCCGACAGCACCAGCCAGCGGGCAAGGATCTTTTCGAAAGGCTCGGGCGCGGCCGCCGGCTCCGAGGGTGCGGCCTGCAATCCGCCGCCGGTGTCGCCGCGTGGCAAGTCGTTGGCCTCCACCGTCTCCAGCCGGCCGAGCGGAAAGTTCAGCGCGTGGACCATTTCCAGCGTGTCGGTGATGTGCAGGTGGTGCGCCCAGGTCTCGGCCCAGTCCTCCCACGGATGCGAGGTCGCATAGGCCGAGATGTGGCCTTGCTGCCAATCGGGCGCGGCACCATTGGCATAATAGGTCTTCAGCGCCTGTTCGTAGTCGGCGCGATCGTCGCCGAACAGCGCGCGGAAAGCGTCCAGCCTCCGCGGGTCGTCGCGGATCAGGCGGTCCCAGTAATAATGGCCGAGCTCATGGCGGAAATGGCCGAGCAAAGTGCGATAATTCTCGCCCATCTCGACGCGCCGTTTTTCGCGCTCGGCCGAGTCCGCCTCGGCAACGTTGAGCGTGATCAGGCCGTTGTCGTGGCCGGTCAGGATTCGTTCGCCGCCGGGACCGCCGCCGATCGGGTCGGCGAGGAAGTCGAAGGCCAGTCCGATCTCGTCGGCAGGTGTCTGCTTGGGCACTACCGGCAGCCCGAAGGCCAGCAGCGAGTAGATGGCGCGCTTCTTCGCAGCCTCGACGCGGATCCAGCGGCGGCGGTTGCCGTCGACCGAGAGGTCAGGGATCAGCTGGTTCAGCACGCAGGCGCGGCAAAAACCCTGCCCCGGCTCGGCCATCCAGTTGCAGGCGCATTCGTCGGCATTGGTGCACTGGAAGATGCCGTCGATGCCCGCCAGTGCAAAGCGGGCGTGCTCGGGATCGTAGAGCACGAGGTTCCCGCAGTTCAGGCACTGGGCGTTCTCGAAATAGATGCGGTGGCCGCAATGTGGGCAGTCGAAGAGTTTCATGTCGGTCTCTAACCTTCAGAGCAGCCTATGTGGGGCGGCAGGTGCCCAACGCCAACCGCCCTGCGGCGTTCCGCATTTTCGAAGCTATTTCGCCGCAAGCTGGGCGACGACCTGTCTTGCCACTGCTTCGCCCGACAGCCGTGCGCCGCCGCAGGTCTGGATCAATGGACCGGCGAGATGCTCGCCGGCGAAGAAGATCTTGTCGGCCACCGGCTGCATGAGTGCTGCGCGCGCCAGCGAACGGCCGGGGCGGGCGGCTGCGTAGGCACCGCGTACGAACCGCTCTCCGCCCCAGTTGGTCATCATGGCGCGCCCGACATGCTTGCGCGTGTCGCCGCCGAAGATGCCGCACAGCCGGTCGACGACGAAGTCGATCCCGGCTGCTTCGCCGGCCGCCGACATCTCCCAGGCGAAATCGCCGCCGACGAAGCCGACCATCAGGTCGAGGTCGAAGGGAAAGCACAGGAAATAGATGTCATGCCGGGCCAGCCGTTCGATCAGCAGGTCGTCGAAGGGCTGCAGCCCGAGCCTTGTGCCCGATATTTCGACCGGCAGCTTGGTCAGCATGCCCATCGGCAGGTCGAAGAAAGAGCCGAAATGCGTGTCCGGCAGGACAGGCGAGAACGCGATTTCCTCGAAGGCGAGCACCGCAGGCGAAGCGGTGACGATCACCGCCCTGGCGCGGATGGTGCCGCGATCGGTGACGCATGCTACCCCCGGCACGTCCCAAAGGATATTGCGCACCGGCGTCGACAGTTCGACCGGCACGCCGGCGCCAAAACGCGCGACCAAGGCGCCAAAGCCCTCCTTGCTGAAATAGTTGGGGTCGAGATCGGCCGCTGCCTGGAAGTCGCGGATCGAGATCTCGTCCTCGTCGGCGCCGAAATCCATCGGGCCGGCGAAGGTGGCCGCCGCGCGTGGCGCGTGCCCCTTTGCCAACAGCGCCGAAAGACGATCATCGTCGCCATCCTTCACTTCATGCCTGGCCAGCAGCTCGAACAGCTTTGCGTCGGCGGCCTTCATATCGGCTTCTTCCGCTTCGCTCGCCTTGCGCTCGCGATAGTAGAGATGATCGACATTCATGTCGTGATGTTGCAGCGTCCAGCCGGCCACTTGTGCTTCGGGAAAATAGGGATTGCGGTCGGCGGCGTGCAGCCAGGCGCAGCCGATGTCGAAAGGCACGCCGAAATGCTGGTCGCTGGTCCAGGCGCGGCCGCCGATGCGGTCCATCGCTTCGAGCAGCGTGAAGGAGAGGCCTGCCGACTGCAAGGTCCTGGCGGCGGCGAGACCCGCCGAGCCGGCACCGATGATGACGACATCAACGTCTTGCATGCAGCCCCCCTGCCACAATAATCCCTTGATCGTAGGCAAATTCCACGGCATTCGCCAGCATTGCAGCGGCGACAGTGACAAGTGCGCGTTTCGCTGGCAAGTTCGCAATTGGGACGTGATTCAGGCAACCAGGAGAAAAACATGGCATTTCTTGCCAAGGGAAAGATGTTTGCAGCAACCGTAGTGGCTGTGCTTGCGCTGGCGACGGGCGCGCAGGCGGGGGCCAGTTGCGGCAAGACCGGCGCCGGCTTCGAGGCCTGGAAGCAGGATTTTGCCGCGCAGGCCCAGTCCGAAGGCGTAGGCGCCAAGGGTCTGGCCGCTCTGGCCGGGGCGAACTACGCGACAAAGACGATCTCCGTCGACCGCGGCATTCACAAGGCCTTCAGCGGCTCGGTGGACGATTTCATGAGGCGTCGTGGCGGCGCCGCGATCATTTCCAAGGGGCGGTCGCTGAAGAAGTCGAACGCGGCACTGTTTTCCAAGATCGAAGCGAATTACGGCGTGTCGCCCGGTGTCTTGCTCGCCATCTGGGGGATGGAAACCGGCTTCGGTTCCGCCATGGGCAACCAGAACACGGTCTCTGCCATTTTGACGCTTGCCTATGATTGCCGCCGTCCGGGTTTCTTTTACCCGCATGCCATTGCAGCACTGAAGCTGGTCGATCGCGGGGCGTTGACGGCCTCGTCGGTCGGCGCCGCGCATGGCGAGATCGGCCACACGCAGTTCCTGCCCGGAAATGTCTTGAAGTATGGCGTGGGCGGCGGAAACCTGCGCGACAAGGGCACGGCGTTGGCTTCCACCGCCAACTTCCTCAAGGGCCATGGCTGGCGGGCAGGTGCGAGCGCGAGTTCGAATATGGGCGCAATTGCCGGCTGGAATTCCGCGAGCGTCTATCAGCAGGCCATCGCTCGCATCGCCACCGCGATCGACGGCGACGACTGACAGGGTCGTCCTCATTGGACAGAACCCGGCCATTTGACTTGATTGAGAGCCCGGCACGACGCCGGGTTTTCATTTGATTTCGAGTGTGTAGGAACAGCCGGCCAGCGTCTTGCCGGGGTGTGACTCGACGGTCGAGACGTTGAGCTTGATGTCCGTGGAGAAGGTCAATCCATCCGTCTCTTCGGTGCTTTGGACAATGACCTTCTCGCCAAGGAATTTCTCCGGCGTCGAAAAAACGGCTGCGACATCGAGCTCTCTGGCAAGCTCCGGCGCGGTAACGCCGTCGAGCACGGCCATCGGCCCGGCAGCGGTAAAGACGATCGATCCTGTCTCTCGGTTGAACACCCGAATTTTGGCCGGCAGTTCATATTGGCTGAGAAACGGATTGCCCGAGGCAACCTCCTTCCAGCCAAGCGTTCCAACGGCACCTGGTGCGCTGGATAGCCAAAGGGCAAAGTCGTTGTAGGCCGGAACGTCAGCCCGGCATTCGATCAGCGCGGGAAGGTCGAGGGCGGCGGGGTCAAACTCCTGGCTCGCCGCCGGCGTCGCCAGAAGGACCAGCGGCGCCAGGCAGCGAACGGGACCGCGCATCCGCGTTATTTATTGCGGTTACGCGCAGCCAGTGTCCTCAGCCGCAGCGCGTTGAGGCGGATGAAGCCGGCCGCGTCTTTCTGGTCGTAGGCGCCACGGTCGTCCTCGAAGGTGACGAGCGCGTCGGAATACAGCGTCTTCTTCGACTTGCGGCCGGTGACCATGACGTTGCCCTTGTAGAGCTTGAGGCGCACCGTGCCTTCGACGTCTTCCTGGCTCTTGTCGATCATCGCCTGCAGCATCAGCCGTTCGGGCGCGAACCAGAAGCCGTTGTAGATCAGCTCGGCATAGCGCGGCATGAATTCGTCCTTGAGGTGGGCGGCACCGCGGTCGAGCGTGATCGATTCGATCGCGCGGTGGGCAGCGATCAGGATGGTGCCGCCTGGTGTTTCGTAGACGCCGCGCGATTTCATGCCGACGAAGCGGTTCTCAACCAGGTCGAGCCGGCCGATGCCATTGTCGCGGCCAAGATCGTTGAGGGCCGCCAGCATGGTCGCCGGCGACAGTTTCTTGCCGTTGAGTGCGATCGGATCGCCCTTGAGGAATTCGATCTCGATCTCGGTCACCTTATCTGGCGCGTCCATCGGCGAAACGGTGCGCTGGTGGACGAATTCCGGCGGCTCGACCCACGGATCTTCCAGCACCTTGCCCTCGGAAGAGGAGTGCAGGAGATTGGCGTCGACCGAGAACGGCGCGTCGCCCTTCTTGTCCTTCGGCACCGGGATCTGGTGCTGCTCGGCGAAGTTCATCAGGTCGGTGCGCGACTTGAACGACCAGTCGCGCCATGGCGCGATGACCTTGATGTCGGGGTTCAGCGCGTAAGCCGAGAGCTCGAAGCGAACTTGGTCGTTGCCCTTGCCGGTGGCGCCATGCGCAATCGCGTCGGCGCCGGTCTCCCTGGCGATCTCGACCAGATGCTTGGAGATCAGCGGCCGCGCAATCGAGGTGCCGAGCAGATAGGTGCCTTCATAGACGGTGTTGGCGCGGAACATCGGGAAGACGAAGTCGGAGACGAACTCCTCGCGCACGTCGACGATACGGATGTCCTTGATGCCCATCATCTCGGCCTTGCGGCGCGCTGGTTCCAACTCTTCACCCTGACCGAGGTCGGCGGTGAAGGTGATGACTTCGGCACCGAACTCGGTCTGCAGCCATTTCAGGATGATGGATGTGTCGAGACCGCCGGAATAGGAGAGCACGACTTTCTTGATGTCTTTGGCCTTGGACATTTTTACCCCGTCGATGGCGGACACCCCAAGCCGGGCGTCACGGATTGTCGGATGGCCTTTTAGCAGGAACGGCAGAGCGAGCAAGCACGCCCGCGTGCATGGCTTCTGGTCCCAGCGCATGGCGAGGGGTAGTGCGGGCAGGGAAAACAACCTGCTGCAATCAAGGACTGTATTTGCTGGAGGGATTTAATCAAGTTTTCACGCCCTGCCACTAATATGACGACAAAGCTGTGTTGGCGAGGTGCCGACACGGCCTTGCTCGCTCATCGCGGGCACCCTCGGGCTTGGGTCATTCCTGATGCGCGTTATATCATGTATCGCCATGGAGCATAATCTATGGCTCGTCCTGCTGGCGGCGCTGATGTGCGTCACCGGCTGCTGGGTGACAATCGGCCTCTTCGACCGCGCCAGGAAAACCGCTGGCGTGCAGATGAAGGGCTGGCTGTTCCTGACCGCGGTCGCCGCCGGCTCCTCGATCTGGTGCACGCACTTCATCGCCATGCTGGCCTACCGGCCCGGCGCGCCGATCACCTTCGATCCGGTCCTGACCATGGCATCGCTGGTCATCGCCATCGCCGGCACCGGGTTGGGCTTCACCCTCGCATCCGGAAGGAGCCGGCGTCTTGCTCCGGAGTGGGGCGGGTGCGTCGTCGGGCTGGCGATCTCGGCTATGCACTACACCGGCATGATGGCCTATCACGTCGCCGGCATCGTCGAATGGGATGGCTCCTATGTCGTCGCCTCGCTGGTGATTTCGGCAGTGTTTTCCGCCATAGCCATCGGCCATGCCGTGCGCCGGCCATACCCTTGGTCGCAGTATCTCGCCATCGGGCTGCTGGTGCTGGCGATCGTCGGCCTGCATTTCACGGCGATGGCGGCGGTGGCAGTGACGCCGCTGTCCTTCATCACCACCGGCACCAATCCGGATATTCTCGTGGCGATGGCGGTCGCCGTCGCCGTTGTCGGCCTGATCGTCGCGGCCACCGGCTTCGCCAGCTATCTGATCGACGAACGCGGCCGCCTGGAAAGCTTCGAGCGGCTTCAGCACCTTGCCCTCAACGATGCGCTTACCGGCCTTGCCAACCGGGTCTCCTTCAACGACCGCCTCGACCATGAGATCGAACGGGCGCGGGAAGACAAGGAAACGATGACGGCCGTCATCGTCATCGATCTCGACCGCTTCAAGGAGATCAACGACCTCAGGGGGCACGCGGCTGGCGACCAGGCGCTCAAGATCGTCGCCCGCAGGCTGGCGAAACTCACCGGCGACGGCGAATTCGTCGCGCGGCTCGGCGGTGACGAGTTCGCCGCGATCAAGCGCTTCAAGGATCAGAAAGACCTTCTCGGCCTGGTCTCGAGGCTGGAGAAATCGCTGTTCGAGCCGTTGCGGCTCGACGATTTCGAAATCGCCGCCGGCGCCAGCATTGGCGTCGCCGTCTATCCGCGCGACGGGGCCGATCGGGAGAGGCTGGTCAGCAATGCCGATCTCGCCATGTACCGGGCAAAGAACGACGTGACGCGGGCCGTCTGCTTCTACGAATCCGCCATGGACGAGACGGCGCGGGCGCGTCGCGCCCTTGCCACCGACCTTCGGCAGGCGATCGAGCGCGGCGAGCTTTCGCTCCACTATCAGGTGCAGACCTCGGTTCCGACCGGCGCCACCTGCGGCTACGAGGCGCTGCTGCGCTGGACCCATCCCGTGCATGGCATGATCCCGCCTGCCGAGTTCATCCCGATCGCCGAGGAGAACGGCTCGATCATGGCGATCGGCGAATGGGTGTTGCGGACCGCGTGCCGTCAGGCGGCTTCGTGGGACAATGGCCACAAGATCGCGGTCAATTTATCGCCGGTGCAGTTCGCCCATGCCGACCTCGCCAAGCTCGTTCACCAGATCCTGGTCGAGACCGGGCTGTCTCCGAAACGGCTGGAGCTCGAGCTGACCGAATCGACGATCGTCGCCGACAAGGTGCGCACGCTGCATGTCCTGCGCCAGATCAAGGCACTGGGCGTGACGATCGCGATCGACGATTTCGGCACGGGCTATTCATCGCTCGATACGCTCCGCTCGTTTCCCTTCGACAAGATCAAGCTCGACCGCTCGTTCATGGCCGATGTCGAGCGAAGCCCGCAGGCCAAGGCGATCATCCGGGCGGTGCTGACGCTGGGCCGCAGCCTCGACATTCCAGTGCTCGCCGAAGGCGTCGAGACGCATGTCCAGCTCACCATCCTGCAGGTCGAAGGCTGCAACGAGGCGCAAGGCTATTTCCTCGGCCGGCCCAAGCCGATCGACCAGATCACCGGGGGTCCCGATGTCCGCAACGATCAGCTCGTCGCGGAGGAGCCCGCCAGGATGCGGCTGAGCCGGCAGGCGTAGGATTGCGGCGGCTGGCCACCCGCGAATGTCTTCGCCAGACGCCTCCTGGATCGACCATCGGATCGCTGCTGTGTCTGGCACCGTCATGGCGCATCCTGTATAGGGCCTCCCAATCTCCCGGGGCCGCTCATGTCGTTCATTCCAGATACCACCACGCTGATCCAGTTCGCCATCGCCACCGTCATCCTGGCGATCACGCCGGGGCCTGATATGACCTTGTTCGTCTCGCGCACGCTGAGCCAGGGCCGCGCCACCGGCTTTGCCTCGATGGCCGGTGCGCTGTGCGGCACGCTGATCCACACCACGCTGGTGGTGGTCGGCATCTCGGCGCTGATCGTCGCCTCGCCGATGGCCTTCTTCGTGCTGAAGATATTCGGCGCCGGTTATCTCGTCTTCCTTGCCTGGCAGGCGATCACCAGGGGCTCGGCCTTTTCGCCGGAGAAGAAGACGGGGCCTCGGATTTCGCTGTTGCGCAGCTGGGCGGCGGGCCTTGGCGTCAATCTGCTCAACCCGAAGATCATCCTGTTCTTCATGACCTTCCTGCCGCAGTTCGTCTCCGCGCATGACCCGAACGCGCCGGGAAAGCTGTTTTTCCTTGGGCTCATGTTCATCGTGCTGTCGGTCCCGGTGACCGTGCCGATGGTGCTGGCGGCGGAAAAGTTCTCGGCGGCGATGAAGGCCAGCCCGCGCGTGACGCGGGTGGTCGATTATCTTTTCGCCGGCGTTTTTTCGGCCTTCGCGCTCAAGATCCTGACGGCGCAGGCGAAGTAAGGCCGTTATCCTGTTCGGCCATCATCTTCGGCCCCCGGGTTGCCCTGCCACCAGCTTCCGGCCCAGCGGCCGGCGCTGAGCCAGTAGAAGAAGCCGCCGACCATGCCGCCGCCGATCACCGCCATGATGGCGCTGGGGTCGGTCACCGCGAAGGCGGTGTTATCGCTGTGGTCGACAAGACCGAGGAAAACGGCCGCAACCACCGCGCCCGCCAGCGCATAGAACAGCCAGTCGCGCCGGCCAAGGATTTCGGCAATCAGGATGACGACGGAGGCCGGCATCAGAGCAAAATAGGCGACGAACAGGGCGACGAAGGGAATTGAGAAATAAAGGGAAGCCGTTGCCGTTGGGTGCACCTGCTCCGGCGTGTAACCCAGCGATGCCAGGAACAGGATGTTGAGGAATGCGCTCGCCGCCAGCGAGGCGACGGCATAGCCGAACAGGATGACAGTGAAGCGGACGAGGTAGCCGACGGGACGGGTCATGATCCCAAATCTTGGCCCAAATCTCGGCCCAGATCCCGGCGCATGCCGGATTTGCGTCCAGCCAGAAGCCAGTAGACCGAACCGGCGGCAATGCCGGCGGTGGCCAGGAAACCGAGAAAGCCCGGATTGAAGACAAAGCTGCCGGCCGAGCGCGGCATGGATACGCCAAAGGCGATGGACGTGATCGCACCCGTGGCGGCAAAGTAGAACCATCCCCGAAGCGAAAACCGTTCGGCGACAAAGAGTGCCGGGCCGACGATCAACAGGGCGCCGATCGTCACGGTCAACACGGCGAGCGGGAAGGAACCCAGCCAGTCGAAGGCGAAAATGATCGACCAGTTGCCGTCTTCGATGCCTTCCAGGAGAGCTATCAGCAGCACGGGGACCAGGATCGAGGCCAGCACTGCGAAGAGATAGCCGACCGCCATCACGGCGAGGCGCCTCAGCCAGGCAACGGGGCGGCTCACGCCTCCCCGTGCCCCGCTATCATCATCGCTTCCAGCGCCAGCCGGTCGACCTTGCGCATGCGCTCGGAGTCCGACTTGAGCTGGCCGCAGGCGGCGAGGATGTCGCGGCCGCGCGGCGTGCGGATGGGCGAGGCATAGCCGGCATTGTTGATGTAATCGGCGAATTTCTCGATCGTCTCCCAGTCCGAGCACTGGTAGTTGGTGCCCGGCCATGGGTTGAACGGGATCAGATTGATCTTGGCTGGAATGCCCTTGAGCAGCTTGATCAGCCCCTTGGCGTCCTCGATGGAGTCGTTGACGTCCTTCAGCATCACATATTCGAAGGTGATACGCTTGGCGTTCGACAGGCCGGGATAGGCCCGGCAGGCGGCGATCAGCTCGTTGAGCGGATATTTCTTGTTGATCGGCACCAGGAGGTCGCGCAGATCGTCATTGGTGGCATGCAGCGAGATCGCCAGCATGACGCCGATCTCCTCGCCGGTCCGGAAGATTTCGGGCACCACGCCGGAGGTCGACAGCGTGATGCGGCGCTTCGACAAGGACAGGCCGTCGCCGTCGGAGGCGATCAGCAGCGCCTTCTTCACCGCCTCGAAATTGTAGAGCGGCTCGCCCATGCCCATCATGACGATGTTGGACACTTTGCGGCCCTCGGCCGGCACGATGGCGCCGTCCGGCGTGTCGCGGTCGGGGAAATCGCCGAGGCGGTCGCGGGCGGTGAGCAACTGGGCGAGGATCTCTTCCGCGGTCAGATTGCGCACCAGCTTTTGCGTGCCGGTGTGGCAAAACGAGCAGGTCAGCGTGCAGCCGACCTGCGAGGAGACGCACAGCGTGCCGCGACCCTCTTCGGGAATATAGACGGTCTCGATCTCCACCGGCCGGCCGGCGCCGCGCGGCGGAAAGCGGAACAGCCACTTGCGCGTGCCGTCGGCGGAGATCTGCTCCTCGACGATTTCGGGCCTGGCGACGGTGAAATGCTTGTCGAGCTCGGCGCGCAGATCCTTGGAGATGTTGAACATGCCGGCGAAGTCGGAGACGCCGCGCACATACATCCAATGCCACAGCTGCTGGGCGCGCATTTTTGCCTGGCGCTCGGGCACGGTGCCGGAAGCGACGAGAGCCTCACCGAGCTCAATACGCGTCAAGCCGATCAGCGACTGCTTTTCGGGCTGTGCCGAGCGGGCACGCAACGCGTCGCGGGCGCCGTCGGTGGTGAGATCGAATGAAAGGGTCATGGTTGCCACTGATATAAGCGGTTTGCGGCCGATTTCACGCATCGTGCCGGAACGGAAGCGCGGCGCATAGCACAGGTTGAGCCAGGAGTCATGCGCGTGGAATGCAACCCCACGCACGCCGGCTGACAGGTTGCTGCCGCCATCTGGCAAGCTTGCTCCAACTTCCGCTGCAAAGGAACCGATCACATGGTTGTGTTCGCGTAACGATTCCCATCGCGCCTTCGAAGTCTGAAAGGGGCGACTGTGCCTCTACAAATGGGAGTATGCAGAAATGAACTCTATCAAGCTCACCGTCATTGCCAGCCTCGTCGGCCTCTCCGTCTCGCAGGCATTTGCCGAAGACACTATGGGCACGATGACCATGATGAAGGGTGGAGAAGTGATGGCGATCATGCCGGACGGGCACATGGGCACCATGATGCCGGATGCAAAGATGGGCGCCGAGATGATGAAGATGGCAAAGCCGATCAAGCACTGCATGATGATGATGACCGACGCCAAGGGCAAAGCCTTCATGATCGATACGTCGACCAAGAAGGCTCAGGCCGAGTGTGAGAAATTGGCCATGTAAGCCTCGTTGCGGTTTGCCCCGCCGGCGTGGAAGCCGGCGGGGGACCATCGGTTGACAATGCAAACGGTTGCGGCGGAGTCGTGCAGTGCGGTTCATGAATGATCGCCTGACTTGCAGGCGCAAACGCTTTGGAAGATGACCTACTTGCACTTGGCGATCGATGTCAGCGCCGCCGAAATGCCCTTCAGCGAGAAGACATAGGAGGTCGGGTTGCCGCGGCCGGACTTCGCCGTCACCTTCATGTCGGTGCCCGTCTTCATGGCGGCGATCAGCACCGGTTCCTCGGCGGCGTTCTCGACCCAGGCCGATTTGCCGCGCGTGAACATCGAGAACGTCTTCTTGTCGATGGTTACGGTGGCCTTGGAGCCTTCCTGGAAATTGTAGCCGGCGATGAACTGCGGCTCGTAGGAGATCTGCTGGCCGGGCCGTTGGCTGACGAAGAAGAACATGTCGCCATGGTCGAGCGTCGGCGGCTGCTTGTCGGTCGGCACGGTCAGGACATAGCAGACCTTGCCGCCCGATGCCTGGTAGCTGTAGGTGCCCCAGGCATTGTGCTGGCCGATCTTGGTCGCCGACTGCGCCAATGCCGGCGCGGCCACGGCCACCAGGACCAGGCTTGAAACTATAGCAATCAATCCGCGCATCGTTTTTCCCGTATTCCAACTGGTGCGGAGGCAGGCCGGCTTGGCGTCCTGCCCGTCGCTTCATTTTGATTTAATCTGGGTTACCAAACGGTGAATTTCCCAAGAGAAAAGGACCCTCACCCGAGGAAACCGCCGCCATTCCCGCGCCGCCGCCCTGTCAGCGGGTGGCGCGACGTCCCTTTGGCGACTTGGAGGCCACGAAAGCGGCAAGAGTTTGACTTTTCAAACCAGGTCCTCCAGCCATCCTGGCTTCCGAGACACGTGACGAATTTCCCTCCAGCCGGTAGGATGCCTGCGTTCGTTTCCAAGGTGCTCGGCCCGGGCGCCTCATTGGCGGCGTATGGGAGGTTCGATCATGGCCTTTTCCGAGACAGTCCTGATCCTGGCGGGCGGCACCGTCGTTCTGTTGATCGGGTTCGGCATTCGTGTTGCCATGCGGGCGGTGACCGACGCCGCTGCGGCGGTGCCGCGATCGGATGGCAGGGAGGCTACAGGCGGACCGGGCGCGCCCGACGTGGCCGGAGTCATTGCGCTGCCACCTTTGATTTTTCTTGGCTTCCTGGCGGCGGCTGCGGTCCTCGAGACGGTCATTCCGCTCCCGGCCCTGGCCGCGCAGGCGCCCGCCCGCTATCTGGGCGGTGCCGTGCTCGCGGCGTGCGGCTTCGGCATCATCTTCATGGCGGCGGGGCGCTTTCGCGCCGCAGGCACCAACATTCCGCCGACCCTGCCGACGACGGCCCTGGTCGTCGACGGCATCTACCGGCGAACCAGGAACCCGTTTTATCTGGGAGCGGCCCTTGTCTATTTGGGTCTGGGCGTCGCGGCGGGAAGTTTTTGGGCCATCGGGCTGGTCGTCCCGTTGCTGTGGGTGATCAACACCGGCGTTATCGCGCGGGAAGAGCGCTATCTGGAGCGGAAATTCGGCGACGCCTATCGTGCCTACAAGGCGCGGGTGCGGCGGTGGATTTGACCGGCCGCGGCACCGAGACCCGTGCCACTCTTTGCGCCGCACCAGCTCAGCCCTTGTCGGCGATGGCGTCCTTGGCGGCCTGCCGGTGCGCCGGGGTGATGTGGGCGCTGACAGCCGTGATCGCGGCGGTGAGCACGGCGATGTCGTCGGTGAAGCCAAGCCCGAAAACGAAGTCGGGAATGACATCCACCGGCAGGACGAAGTAGCCGAGCGCGGCCAGCAAGACGCCCTTGGCGCGCAGCGGTGTGTTCTTGTCCATAGCGCAGTAATAGGCGGCCACGACCTCTTCCATGAAGGGGATCTGCCGCGCGGCCTTCTTGGCGGTGCGCCAGAATTTCTCGCGCACTTCGTTCTCGTCGCCGAGCTTGCCGCCGAAGCCGAAGAAATCAAAACCTGGTTGTTGCGCCATTCAGTTTCTCCTTGCAGGACTCATGCGCATCCAGCGCATGCCCGCGAGCGAAAATGTGGTGAAAGGCGAACCCGGCTACAAGATGTCGGCGTCGATTAGGCAGACGTCAGCCCCCGGCAAAGCGGTCCATCTTCTTCGCCAGATCGATATCGAGCGCGGTGACGCCGCCGGCGTCGTGGGTGTTCAGCATGACGTCAACGGTCTTGTAGACATTCGGCCACTCGGGATGATGGTCCATCGTCTCGGCGGCAAGCGCGACGCGGGTCATGAAGGCGAAAGCCTCGGAGAAATTCGCGAAGGTGAAGGTGCGCCTGATGGAGGCGCCGTCTTCTGCCAGCAACCAGCCGTCGAGACCGGTCAATGCGGCTTCAACGGCTTGCCTGCCCAGTTTCTCTCTCGCCATGTTCACATCCTGTGCTATTCGAAAACCGACCTCACAATAGCGACGGATCGATGAGCGCGAAGCCCATAAATTCCATTCTCTTCGTCTGCCTCGGCAACATCTGCCGGTCGCCGCTGGCGGAAGGCGTCTTTCGCGCCGTTTGGGCGGAGCGCGGGCCGGGTCGGGATATGCTGCTCGATTCAGCGGGAACCAGTGACTGGGAGGCCGGCTCTGCCCCCGATCGACGCGCGATCGCGATTGCGGTGCGGCACGGCGTCGACATTTCCGGACAGAAGGCGCGCAAGGTCACGCCGCGGGATTTCCACCACTTCGACCTGATCCTCGGCATGGACAGGTCGAATGTCGCCGACCTGAAAGCGCTGGCACCGCCGGCCATGCAGGACCGCATCCATCTGTTCCTGGAGTTCGCGCAGGGAAAGGCAGGCGACGTGCCGGATCCCTACCATGATGGAGCGGAAGCCTTCGCTTCGGTCTACCGCATGATCCGCGAGGCGTCGGAGGCGTTGGCGACAAGGCTGGGGGCGCGGGCGTCCGTGCCAGACAACGGCCAGGCCTCCTCGACGATGTAAGGGCCGCCGCCGACCGAATCGCGCGACGACATCAGCACGAAACGGCCGATGCGAAACGGCAGCGTCGAGAAATTGCCGCGCGCCGACAGATATTGGGCGACGTCCAGCGGGGTCGAATTGCGCAGCCTTGCTAGTGTGACATGCGGCATGAACTTGCGCGGGTCGGCGGGGATGCCGAGCCGCTGGCAGATGCGGTCGATCTCGTTCTGAAGGGCGGCAAGATCAGGCGAGGCGGAAGCGCCCGCCCACACCGCATGCGGCTTCTTTTGGCCGAAAGCGCCGACGCCGGACAACGCCAGCGAGAAGGAGGGGCGATGGACGCGGTCGAGCGCGTTGGCAATCTCGTCGGCGACGTGACCCTCGATGTCACCGATGAAGCGCAGCGTCAGATGATAGTTCTCGACGTCGATCCAGCGGGCGCCGGGCAGGCCGCCCCGCAGCAGGGACAGCGAAAGGGCAGCGTCACGCGGAATTTCGAGGGCGGTGAAAAGACGCGGCATGAAGAGCCTCCCTTCCTCGAATCGAACTGTACCCATAGCGAATCATCGATAGTCAAACGGGGCAAGAGGTTTGTTGGTCACAGTCTTGGCAAAAAAGCTTCCCCAACGGAAACGCTATGAACCGCCCGGCACCGCCGTGATGGCCTTTTCGACGGTGGGCAGGATGCGTTCGACCATCAGGTCGACGCCTTGCGGGCTCGGATGCAAGCCGTCCTCGAGCTGCATGCCGGGCTGGCCGGCGACGCCGTCGAGAAAGAACGAGTAGAGCGCAACGTCGTATTTTTTGGCCAGGTCCGGAAAAATGGCGTCGAAGGCGTTCTGGTAGTCGGGGCCGAGATTGGGCGCGGCGCGCATGCCGGCCAAAAGCACGGCGATCTTGCGCTCCTTCAGTCTGCCCAGCATCTCGTCGAGGTTCTTTTTGGTGATGTCGGGCGAGACACCGCGCAGCATGTCGTTGGCGCCGAGTTCGAGGATGACCAGCTGCGTGCCATCCGGTACCGACCAGTCAAGCCGCGCTAGGCCGCCGCTCGTCGTGTCGCCGGAGACGCCGGCATTGGCGACGGTCACATCGTGGCCCTTGTCGCCAAGGGCTGCCTGCAGCCTGTCGGTAAAGCCCTGGTCTGGTCCAAGGCCGTAGCCCGCCATCAGGCTGTCACCAAAGCCGACGATCTTGAACGGCTCGGCACGCGCCGACGAAATGGCGCCGCAAATAGCGAGGAAAAGCATGAAGCCTGCGGCAATACTGCGTTTGAAAGACATGCGGCAGGCCCCATATGAGCAAGGAATTCTTTCGTCGACGGCTTCCGGCAAGCAGAGCCTTCATCCCTTGATATAGGACGCTTTCATTTTGACAGAAGCCGTCATCGCGCTGAAAGACATATCCCTGACCCTTGGCGAGGGGGCTTCATCGGTCCATGTGCTGAAGGGCGTCAGCCTCGATGTGGCGGCCGGCGAGGCGACCGGCATCGTCGGTCCCTCGGGCTCCGGCAAGTCGACATTGCTGATGGTTTTGGCAGGCCTGGAAAGGGTCGATTCGGGTACGGTCCGAATCGCCGGCGAGTTGCTCGACGGCAAAAGCGAGGACCAAATTGCTTCGTTTCGTGGCCGAAACATTGGCATCGTGTTCCAGTCCTTCCATCTCATCCCCAACATGACGGCGCTCGAAAATGTCGCGGTGCC
The DNA here is from genome assembly GCF_964254115.1 of Mesorhizobium sp. LjRoot246. Taxonomy (NCBI): domain Bacteria; kingdom Pseudomonadati; phylum Pseudomonadota; class Alphaproteobacteria; order Hyphomicrobiales; family Phyllobacteriaceae; genus Mesorhizobium; species Mesorhizobium sp. LjRoot246. The sequence goes on from NZ_CAXUSN020000001.1 coordinate 1,058,981, forward strand.
GCTGGAACTGGCCGGCCATCCCGATCCGTTTTCGGTGGCGGCGCGCGAACTGGCGGCGGTTGGCCTCAGCGACCGCATCACCCACTATCCCGGCGAATTGTCGGGCGGCGAACAGCAGCGCGTGGCGATCGCCCGGGCGTTGGCGCCGTCGCCGCGCATCCTCATCGCCGACGAGCCGACCGGCAATCTCGACCAGGCGACGGGGCGGCAGGTCGCCGATCTCTTGTTTGCCAAGGCTGCCGAGCGCGCCATGACGCTGGTGCTGGTCACTCATGATCCAGCGCTTGCGGCGCGCTGTTCGCGTCAGGTTTCGATGCGCTCGGGCCGGATCGAGGCGCCGGCGCAAGTCAAGGTGACGGCCTGATGCCGTTGTCGCGGACGTTGAGGCTCGCGGTTCGCTTTTCGCTGCGCGAGATGCGCGGCGGCCTGTCCGGCTTCCTGATCTTCCTCGCCTGCATCGCGCTTGGCGTCGCGGCGATCGGCGGCGTCAACTCGGTGGCGCGTTCGATCAATGCCGGTGTCGCCAATCAGGGCCAGACGCTGCTTGGCGGCGATCTCCGCTTCCAGATCAATCAGCGCGACGCCAGCCAGGCCGAACGTGGCTTCCTTGACGGGTTGGGCGTCGTTTCGCGGACCGCCAGCATGCGCTCGATGGCGCGTTTGGCCGACGGAACCGACCAGGCGCTGGTCGAGGCCAAGGCGGTCGACCAAGCCTATCCGCTCTACGGCGCGCTGGAAACCGAGCCGGCACTGTCGAAGCAGGAATTGTTCGGTGAGGAGTTCGGCGTTTTCGGCGCGGCGGCACCCGATCTTTTGTTCGAACGACTGCACCTCAAGATCGGCGACCGGCTGAAGCTTGGCACCGCCACCTTCGAGCTGCGCGCCAGGTTGATCACCGAACCGGACGCCGTGTCCGACGGTTTCGGCTTCGCGCCAAGGCTGATGATCTCGACCGAAGCGCTGGCGGCCACCGGACTGATCCAGCCGGGCAGCCTGGTCGAGAATGCTTACAAGGTCAGTCTACCCACTGATGCCGACGAGGCGCGGCTGAAGACCATCCAGGATCATGCGGCGAAGGATTTTCCCGAAGCCGGCTGGTCGATCCGCACGCGCAGCAACGCCGCACCCGCGCTGTCGTCCAACATCGAACGCTTCTCGCAGTTCTTGACCCTGGTCGGGCTGACGGCGTTGGTGGTCGGCGGCGTCGGCGTCGCCAATGCGGTGCGCGCCTATCTCGACGGCAAGCGCGGCGTCATCGCCACCTTCAAGAGCCTTGGCGCTTCGGGCGGCTTCGTTTTTGCCGTCTACCTGGTCCAGATACTGATCATCGCCGCATTGGGTATCGTGCTCGGCCTTGTGCTGGGCGCGCTGATGCCGTTCGCGGCGAGTGCTGCATTGCAATCCGTCATCCCGGTTCCGGCCGAAGGCGGCTTCTATCCCGGCGCGCTCGGCATGGCGGCGGTGTTCGGCCTGCTAGTGACGCTGGCCTTCGCGCTGCTGCCGCTCGGCCGTGCCCGCGACGTGCCGGCCACCGCGTTGTTTCGCGAGATGGGGCTGGAAGGCCGCGGCTTCCCGCGTCCGGTCTATGTCGCGACGGCGGTCGGCATCGCGCTGTTGCTGGCGGCGCTGGCCATTCTGTTTTCGGGCGACCAGCGCATCGCCTCGATCTTCGTCGGCGCCACCATCTTCGCTTTCCTGGTGCTGCGCCTTGTCGGCGCACTGGTGCAATGGGCGGCGAGAAAAAGCCCGCGCGTGCGCTTCGTGGCGCTGCGGCTCGCCGTCGGCAACATCCATCGGCCGGGCGCCTTGACGCCATCGGTGGTTCTGTCGCTGGGACTCGGGCTGACGCTGCTGGTGACGCTGGCGCTGATCGACGGCAATCTCAGGCGCCAGATTTCCCGCAGCCTGCCGGAGCGGGCGCCGAACTTCTTCTTCGTCGACATCCAGAGCAGCGATGTCGATTCCTTCTCCGCGCTGGTCGGCAAGGAGGCGCCTCGGGGTGTGCTGGCCAAGGTGCCGATGCTGCGCGGCCGTGTGATGGCGCTGAACGGCGTCGACGTCGACAAAGTCAAGGTGCCGGCGGAAGGCGCCTGGGTGCTGAAGGGCGATCGCGGCCTGACCTATGATGCGAAGCAGCCGGAAAACGCGACGCTGACCGAGGGCAGCTGGTGGCCGGAAAATTATACCGGCGAGCCGCTGGTCTCGTTTTCGGCAGTGGAAGGCAAGGAAATCGGGCTAAAGCTCGGCGACACGATCACCGTCAATGTCCTCGGCCGCAATGTCACGGCCCGGATCGCCAATTTCCGCCAGGTCGAATGGGAGACGATGGGCATCAATTTCGTCATGGTGTTCTCGCCCAATACATTCGCGGGTGCCCCGCATGGCTGGATGGCGACGCTGACCGAAAAAACCGCCACGTCGGCCGACGATGCCCGTATCCTCAATGCCGTCACCCGCGCCTTCCCGGCGGTGACGACGGTGCGGGTCAAGGATGCGCTTGAAATCGTCAACCGGCTGGTCGGGCAGCTCGGCACGGCGATCCGGGCGGCGGCCGGCGTGGCGCTGATCGCTTCGGTGCTGGTGCTGGCCGGCGCGCTTGCCGCCGGCAACCGGGCGCGCATCCATGACGCGGTGGTGCTGAAGACGCTTGGAGCGACACGCACGACGCTGATCGCAGCCTTCTCGCTCGAATACATGCTGATCGGGCTCGCCACCGCGATCTTCGCCCTGGCGGCAGGCGGTGCGGCGGCGTGGTTCGTCGTCGCCCGCATCATGACTTTGCCGTCGCATTTCATGCCCGAGGTGGCGGTAGCGACCATTCTGTTTTCGCTGGTGATCACGGTCGGCATTGGCCTGGCCGGCACCTGGCGGGTGCTTGGCCAGAAGGCGGCACCCGTGCTGCGCAACCTCTGAATTCCGCCCTCGCGGCCGGCATTTTGGTTAAATCGGCGTAATGTTGCGCCCGACAAAGGCCGGAAAACCGGACCGATGCAGTCTCACGAAGCATTACACCCGGTTACGGTCTTGTTCTTCACGCGAATAACCATCATATTTCGCCACAGGCATGCTGGAGCCCTGCCAGCGGCGCCTGGGTCCGACAGGACCTGACACCGGACGGGGCAGAAGCAATAGAGGACTACAATGGCTGATCCCATTCGCAACTACCAGACGCGCGCCGTGCCCGGCGTCGGCGTCGGTGCCGACATCGATCAGGGCCTGCGCGCCTACATGATCAAGGTCTACAATCTGATGGGGCTTGGCCTCCTCATCACCGGTCTTGCCGCTGTCGGCACGATCATGCTGGCCACCACCACCGATCCGGCCTCGGCTGTCGCAACGCTGCCGAGCGGCGAGATGCTGACCTCCTTCGGCTACGCGATCTTCGGCTCGCCGCTGAAATGGGTGGTGATCTTCGCCCCGTTGGCTGCGGTGATGTTCCTGTCGTTCCGCGTCCAATCGATGAGCGTCTCGGCGGCACAGACGACATTCTGGGTCTATGCCGGCCTGGTCGGCCTGTCGCTGTCGTCGATCTTCCTGGTCTACACCACAGCCAGCATTTCGCAGACCTTCTTCGCCACGGCTGCCGCCTTCGGTGCGCTGTCGCTCTACGGTTACACCACCAAGCGCAACCTGACGGCGATGGGCTCGTTCCTGATCATGGGCGTGTTCGGCATCATCATCGCGTCGGTGATCAACATCTTCCTGCAGTCGTCGGCGCTGTCCTTCGCCGTTTCGGCGATCGGCGTGCTGGTCTTCGCCGGCCTCACCGCCTATGACACGCAGAACATCAAGGAGATGTATTTCGAGGGCGACGCTTCGGATGTCGCCGGCCGCAAGGCCATCATGGGCGCCTTGAGGCTCTATCTCGACTTCATCAACCTGTTCATGTTCCTGCTGCAGTTCATGGGCGACCGCCGCTAGGGCCAAGCGGGTTCGGCTTTCGTCGGACCATGGATTGACTGGACCAGTGATTCTGGAAGGGGCGGCCCAACGGCCGCCCTTTCTTTTTGTGCCGGCGTTTGCTGTTATCGCGGGCAGGAAAACGGCATGCATAAATAATGAGCATCATCATCATCCGGACCGCCACAGCGGCCGACCTCGACCGGATCACGGACATCTATGCCGATGCGGTCACGCAAGGCACGGCGAGCTATGAGCTGGAGCCGCCCAGCCGCGCCGAGATGGGCACCCGGTTCGACAGTTTGATGGCCGGCGGATTTCCCTATCTGGTGGCGGAGAAGGACGGTGCCGTGCTCGGCTATGCCTATGCCGGCGCCTTCCGGCCGCGCCCCGCCTACCGTTTCATCGTCGAGGATTCGGTCTATATCGCGCCCGAGGCCAAAGGCCAGGGCGTCGGGCTCAAGCTGATGCAAAGCCTGATCGAGACGGTGCAGGGAGCGGGCTTTCGCCAGATCATAGCGGTGATCGGCGACGGGCGACCGGACAGTGCCTCGGTGCGGCTGCACGAAAAGCTCGGCTTTCGCCACTCTGGACGGCTTGAAGGCTCCGGCTACAAGCACGGCCGCTGGCTGGACACGGTGTTCATGCAGCTGTCGCTGAATGGCGGCGCATCAGCGCAGCCCGATCCCGAATCGCTGCCGGAGCGGAAGTTTCGCCTTAGAGGGAACTGAAGAATTGGGGAATTGAAGAACTGAAGAACTGAAGAACTGAAGAAGATAGCGGCTACATCAGGTGCCGAGTGCTTCTCCTCAATTCCTCAATTCCTCAATTCCTCAATTCTTCAACTCTCCAGTTCCCCAGCTCAGGCCTCGACCAGCTTCAGCTTGCTGTCGAAGATGCCGAGCACGCGGCCGAGCTCTTGGCCGCGCTTCAAGATGCGGCCGCCGGCGGCAATGACGGCAAAGGCACCCTGCTTGCGGGCCAGTTTCGGATCCTTGACGATCTGGAACAGTGGCACTTCGCTGGTGCGGCGGAACACTGAAAACACAGCGCGGTCCGTGAGATGATCGATGGCGTAGTCGCGCCATTCATTGGCGGCGACCATGCGTCCGTAGAGCCTGAGGATCTGGTCCAACTCACGCCGGTCGAACCGCACCGGCTGATCGAGACGCTCGCGTCGCGCCTCGTGCAGCGGGATCAATATTGCGGATGCGTCCCCATCCCCCGTCCCGCCGCTGTCATCGGTCATGCCTCGATCCTTCAAAATGAATCTTTGCCAACCAAAGTTGGCGTGTTCGCGGCTGAATTGCAAGACCCGGCGAAGCGAGCCCCGCGCCGCGCCGTTTCCGCCACGTCCAGTCACTTTTATGAAACGTGGTGTTGGAATTGGTGATGCTTCGCCACATTTCTGCCTTTTTTTATCCGCGCTCATGCCCCAATGTCCGACGAATTTACCGGCGTTGCCTGAGACGGTTCGGTCCGGCACCGGCTCGTAAACCCCAAGCCCCCCGCCCACGGGTCTGCGTCGGATCGAACCAACCTCGGCTCTTCCTCGGAAGAACCGGGTGCGACGATCCCAAAACCTAAATGACCGACGTCAGAAGCAAGCTGACGTCGGTTTTTTATTGGGTGGTGAGTCGAGTGCGGTTTTTCCCCGAGCGGCGCGTCCCCCTCACCCGGATTGCCAACCGAATTGCGAAGGGCAATTCGGGACAATCCGACCTCTCCCCGAGGGGAGAGGAGATCGCGGCGGCGCTTTACCTCTTCTCCCCTCGGGGAGAAGGTGGCCGCGAAGCGGCCGGATGAGGGGGCCTCTCCCATCCGCGGTCCTAGCGAAGATGAGGGGCGACGCCGACGTCCATTACGGCTTGTGGATGAACGCCGCGCCAAGGATGGGGCCGGGCATGCCGTCCTTGCCGACCGATTGCAGCAGCACGGCGCAGCCGCCCTTCTTGGCAATCTCGCTCATCGGCAGTTCGTAGCGCTGCGTCTTGCCGTGCCACATGCCGGCGGTCTGGATGCCGGTGACCGCATTCCAATAGGTCATCTTGCGGCCGGTGTTCTCGCCCTCGCCGACCTTGATCGTCTGCGGCGGATCGAAATAAACGATGACGACATGGGCATCGCTGGGACCGTTGCCGGCATCGCCGGCGTCGATCATCACACGGTCGCTGGTGCGGCTGACCTTGATGGCGACGCGCATGCCTTCGCCGCTCTTGGCCATGCGGGCGAGCGCGCCGTCGACCTCGCCGCGGCTGGCGCCGTTGACGTGAGCGCGGCCGTTGATGACGGCTTGCGGCGTATAGACGGAGCGGCTGCCGAAGGCGCGCATATAGTCATATTGCCGCTCGGTGTTCTCCTTGCGGCCCAGCGTATCCTGCCAGCCGAGATAATCCCAGTAGTCGACATGATAGGCGAGCGCGACGATGTCTTCCTTGGCGGCAAGTTCGGCGAACAGCGCATCGGCCGGTGGACAGGAGTTGCAGCCCTGGCTGGTGAATAGCTCGACCACGCCCAATGGCCTGTCGATCTGGGGCCTGTCGATCTGGAGCTTGTCGGACTCGCCGGCATGCCCAGCGCCGGCAGACGCCGAGACGGCCAGCGCAAGAGCTGCCAGCCACAATGATTTTCGCGAGGCCATAGCCATTCCGATTCCCGCCGGTGATGCCGGCTTTATCCTTGATTGCTGAAATATGTGGCAGAACCGGAAGTCAACGGGAAGTCACGTTGCGGTGAAATTTTGCCATTGCGGGCCAACCGCGACGGGGCAATAGGAAATGATCCGCACTTCAGGATAGAAACCGATTCGGGCGGCAATCACGATGTGGCAAACTCTTTCGGCGCCAGTCGACCTCTATTGCGAGCGGACCGGGCCGGAATTCTGGTCCGAGCCGGTCAATGCCCTGACAAACCTCGCCTTCATCGCCGCCGGCCTGTGGGGCGTGCGCGAGGTGCGACGGCTGGGCACCGGCACCTTCGCCGAGGTGCTGGCCTGGTGGGTGGTGGCGATCGGCATCGGTTCGACGATCTTCCACACCTTTGCCACCAAAGGCACGATCTGGGCCGACGTGTTGCCGATCGCCGGCTTCACGCTGGCCTACACGCTGTTCAACCTGCGCCGCTTCCTCGGCATGCGATGGGGCAAGGCCATCGCCATCTTCATTGCCTTCTATGTGATTGCCGGCGCGATAACCCTGGCCGTGCCGGACTGGCTGCGCCAGGCATCGAACGGAACGACGGGCTATTTGCCGCCGTTCCTGGCGCTCGCCTTCTTCGGCGTGCTGGTGGCGGCGAGCGGCAACCGCGCCGGCTGGTACAATCTGACGGGATCGGCGATCTTCGTGGTGTCCGTCATCTGCCGGATGATCGACCCGGTGGTCTGCGGCAGCTTTCCGCTCGGCACGCACTTCCTCTGGCACATCCTCAACGGCCTGATGCTGGGTGTGCTTCTGGCGGCGGCGGCGCGGTTTGGGAAACCGAAAGCAGCAGGGAATAGTGAGTAGTGAGTAGTGAGTAGTGAAGTTGCCTCTACTCACTAATTCCTACTCACTATTCCCATCAGACTAAGCTGCAAGATCGCGCAGCACGTATTGCAGGATGCCGCCGTTCTTGAAGTAGTCGAGCTCGTCCAGCGTATCGATGCGGCAGATGATCGGCACGTTCTTCACGGTGCCGTCGCCATAGGTGACCTTGGCGGTCATCGCCTGGCGCGGCTTGATCGTGCTCAACCCGTCGATCTCGACTAGCTCGTCACCCCTGAGATTGAGCGTGGCCCATGACGTGCCGTCCTCGAAGACGAAGGGAATGACGCCCATGCCGACCAGGTTCGAGCGGTGGATGCGCTCGAAGGACTGGGCGATAACGGCGCGGACACCAAGGAGATTGGTTCCCTTGGCCGCCCAGTCGCGCGACGAGCCGTTGCCATATTCGACGCCGGCGAAAACAACCAGCGGCACGCCTTCCTTCTTGTACTCCATCGCCGCGTCGTAGATCGATTCCTCTTCCTTCGACGGATAGTGGATGGTGTAGCCGCCCTCGCGGCCGTTCTCGCCCAGCATGTGGTTGCGGATGCGGATGTTGGCGAAGGTGCCGCGCATCATCACCTCGTGATTGCCGCGCCGGGTGCCGTACTGGTTGAAGTCGGCGACGCCGACGCCATGGTCGGTGAGGTATTTTCCGGCCGGTGAGGCCGCCTTGATCGAACCCGCCGGCGAGATGTGGTCGGTGGTGATCTTGTCGCCGAACAGGCCGAGCACGCGGGCGCCCTTGATGTCGCCGATCGTGCCGAAACCCGATGTCATGCCGGCGAAATAGGGTGGGTTCTGCACATAGGTCGAGTTGTCGTCCCAGGCATAGGTCTGGCCTTCCGGCGCCTTGACGTTCTGCCAGTATTCGTCACCCTTGAAGACGTCGGCATATTTGCGGGCGAACAGCTCGCGCGTCACGTTCTTCTCGATGAACTCCTGGATCTCGGCCGAGCTCGGCCAGATATCCTTGAGGTAGACCGGCTCGCCGTTCTTGTCCTCGCCGAGCGGCTCTGTCGTGAGGTCCTTGGTGACGGTCCCTGCCAGCGCGTGCGCGACCACCAGCGGCGGCGACGCCAGATAGTTTGCCTGGACGTCAGGCGAGACACGGCCTTCGAAGTTGCGGTTGCCGGAGAGCACCGCAGCCGCGATCAAGCCCTTGTCGTTGATGGTCTTCGAGATCGGCGCCGGCAGCGGGCCGGAATTGCCGATGCAGGTGGTGCAACCAAAGCCGACCAGGTTGAAGCCGATCTGGTCGAGTTCCTTCTGCAGGCCGGATTTCTCCAGATATTCGGCGACCACCTGGCTGCCGGGGGCCAGCGAGGTCTTCACCCATGGCTTCTGCTTCAAACCGAGCCGGTTGGCGTTGCGGGCCAGGAGGCCGGCGCCGATCAGCACGCTCGGGTTCGAGGTGTTGGTGCAGGAGGTGATGGCGGCGATGACGACGTCACCGTGACCAAGATCGTGGTCCGTGCCTTCGACGGCGTAGCGCTTGGAGATCTCGGCGGCCTTCTTGTATTCGGTCTCCATCGCCTTGGCGAAGCCTTCCGGAATGCCTTCCAGGGCGACACGGCCTTCAGGCCGCTTGGGACCGGCCATGGACGGCACGACGGAGCCAAGTTCAAGCTCGAGCAGGTCGGTGAACACCGGATCGGCCGAGCCGGTCTCACGCCACATGCCTTGCGCCTTGGCATAGGCCTCGACCAGCGCGATGCGGTCCTCGCTGCGGCCGGACATTGTGAGATAGCGGATGGTTTCCGAATCGACCGGGAAGAAGCCGCATGTGGCGCCATATTCGGGCGCCATGTTGCCGATGGTGGCGCGGTCGGCCAGCGTCATGTTGGACAGGCCGGGGCCGAAGAACTCGACGAACTTGCCGACGACGCCCTTCTTGCGCAGCATCTGGGTGACGGTGAGCACGAGGTCGGTGGCGGTGACGCCTTCCTTGAGCTTGCCGGTCAGGCGGAAGCCGATCACCTCAGGCAGAAGCATGGAGACGGGCTGGCCGAGCATGGCGGCTTCAGCCTCGATGCCGCCGACGCCCCAACCGAGCACGCCAAGGCCGTTGATCATGGTGGTGTGCGAATCGGTGCCGACACAGGTGTCGGGATAGGCGGTTGTTTCGCCGTCCTCGGTGTTGGTCCACACCACCTGGCCGAGATATTCAAGGTTGACCTGGTGGCAGATGCCGGTGCCGGGCGGTACGACGCGGAAGTTGCGGAACGCCTGCTGGCCCCATTTCAGGAATTTGTAGCGTTCCTCGTTGCGCTCGTATTCAAGCTCGACATTGCGGGCGAAGGCCATAGGCGTGCCGAACTCGTCGACGATGACGGAATGGTCGATGACGAGGTCGACGGGAACCAGCGGGTTGATCTTCTGCGGGTCGCCGCCCAGCGAGGCCATGGCGTCGCGCATGGCGGCGAGGTCGACCACGGCCGGAACGCCGGTGAAATCCTGCATCAGCACGCGGGCCGGGCGGTAGGCGATCTCGACACCGGCGGTGCCCTTGTCGGTCAGCCAGCCGGCAACCGCCTGGATCGATTCCTTGGTGACGGAGCGGCCATCCTCGTTGCGCAGCAGGTTCTCCAGCAGCACTTTCATCGAATAGGGCAGTTGGGAGATACCGGTAAGGCCGTTCTTCTCGGCCTCGACGAGGTCGAAATAGGCGTACTCGGCACCGCTTGCGGTCAGCGTGCGGCGGCAATTGAAACTGTCGAGGGATTTTGACACGTGCGATCCTTGTCTGTTCAGCCTGAAAGGGAACGGACGCCGATGGCATGCAATCACGCGCAAAGGTGCGGGTACGGCCATTTCCGCTGTCCGTTCCCAAGCAACCCGAGCCGTTCAAGGCGGCGCGTGCGCTGGTTCGGCGCTAATTCTGTTCCCGCGCCGACCGCTGGCACGGATGCACCGCATATAGAGAATTTTCTGGAATAGTTCTAGACAGTTGCAAAGCAATTTTGTGCGATGCGGCAGCTGCCGCGACACATGGTTTTCAGGGCAGGCGAGGGATGCGGCTGATCGCCGAAAATCTGGGCGGCGAACGCGGCGGCGATACGGTGTTTTCCGGCATCGGCTTTGCCCTGGAGGACGGCCAGGCGCTTGTCGTCACCGGGCCGAACGGATCGGGCAAATCGACGCTGCTGCGGGTCATCGCGGGGCTTCTTCCGGTGGCGCAAGGCAGCGTGAAGATCGAAGGCGTTATGAAGATTGAAGGCGGGGGCGAGGCGTTTCCGTCGATTGCTTCGGTTTGTCATTATCTCGGCCATCAGAACGCGATGAAGCCGGCGCTTAGCGTGGCGGAGAATTTGCGCTTCTGGCGCGACTTCAACGGCGACGGACAGCTCGGCGTCGAAGAGGCGCTGGAAACGGTCGGGCTGGTCGGCATCGGCCACCTGCCGTTCGGCTATCTCTCCACCGGGCAGCGGCGGCGCGCGGCGATCGCGAAGCTTCTGGTCAGCCACCGGCCATTGTGGCTGCTCGATGAGCCGACAGCGGGGTTGGACAAGGCTTCGGAGGGGCGATTCGCGGGGTTGATGACGAGGCATTGCGCGGATGGCGGGATGATTGTCGCTGCGACGCATCTGCCGCTTGGGATCGAGGGGATGGAGTTGAGGATGGGGGAAACTGATTGATGTCGGCACGCGGGCATCTCATACCATGCTAGCCCTCTTCCTGCGCGATATCCGCCTCAACATCCGAGCCGGGGGCGGCGCGTTGACCGGCGTGATCTTCTTCCTGGCCGTCATCGCCACCATCCCGTTCGGTGTCGGGCCGGACCTGAAACTGCTGGCCCGCATCGGGCCGGCGATCCTGTGGATCGGTGCGCTGCTGTCCTGCCTGCTCGGGCTCGACCGGCTGTTCCAGGCCGACCGCGAGGATGGGTCGCTCGATCTGCTGGTGCTCGGCAACGATCGGCACATGCTGGCCTTGACGGTGCTGGTGAAATGCCTGGCGCATTGGGCGGGCAGCGTACTGCCACTGGTGGTCGCCGCGCCCCTGCTCGGCCTGTTCATGAACATGGAGCCGCTCAGCATCGGCGCCACGGCGCTGACCCTGCTGGTCGGCACTCCGGCAATCACCTTCATAGGTGCTGCCGGTGCGGCGGTGGCGGTGGCGCTGCCGCGTGGCGGGCTGCTGATCTCGGTGCTGGTGCTGCCGCTGACCATTCCGGTGCTGATCTTCGGTGTTTCGGCGAGCTATGGCGCGACGGCCAATCCTGATCCGTTTCTGCAGCCCTTCCTCATTCTCGCCGCGCTGACGCTGTTTCTTAGTGTACTGGGTCCGGTGTCGGCGGCGCTGGCGCTGCGGCATGGCACGGATTGAAGCGGTCGCTTAAGCTCGAAGGCTGCGGCGCGGCGGCCAATTGCGAAGCCGACGGCGTGCGGTTAAGGGAAAGCATGGCCGAACGAGACGGAAGAATCCGGTTGGAAAGAGGCGCGCCGATGGAGCGGCCAGCATGAGCGCGCACGCACTTTACGTGACCGCTGCCTATGGCATCACCGCCGTGGTGCTGATCGGGCTGATCGGCTGGATTCTGCTCGACCAGCGGGCGCGCAAGCGCGAACTCGCCGAACTGGAAGCGGCCGGCGTGCGGCGCCGCTCCGACAAGGTCGCCAAGCCATGAGCAGCGAAACGGAAACGCCGACACCCCGTCGCCGCCTGATTGTGCTTCTGCCGCTGTTGATCTTCCTGAGCCTGGCCGGACTGTTCCTATCGCAGCTATTGTCGGGGCGTGATGTTTCGGAAGTGCCGTCGGCGCTGATCGGCCTGCCGGCGCCGCAAACCAACCTGCCGCCCCTGGAAGGCTTGAACCTGCCGGGGCTCGATTCGAAAGCTTTTGCCGGCAAGGTCACGCTGGTCAATGTCTTCGCGTCGTGGTGCGCGCCATGCCGCGAAGAGCACCCGGTGCTTTTGGCGTTGTCGCAGGACAAGCGTTTCACCATGGCGGCGCTGAATTACAAGGACCAGCCGGAAAACGCCCGCCGGTTCCTCGGCGATCTCGGCAATCCGTTCCAGGCGATCGGTGTCGACGAGGCCGGACGCACGGCGATCGACTGGGGCGTCTACGGCGTGCCGGAAACCTTCGTCATCGGCAAGGACGGCAAGATCGCCTACAAGCATGTCGGCCCGCTGACGCCCGAGACGGCGAGGGATCTCTTGCTGCCACAGATCGACAAGGCGCTGGCGGCACGTTGATATTCAGGTGATGCCGGCCTGCAAACGGCGGCTTCCTGCGCTTCCGGTGCTCACGTACTTAAGTACGCTCCGCTCCGGTTCTCGGAAACCACCGTTTTCGTCTCGGCCTGACCTGAATTTCAACGCACCTTGGCGGCGCGTCTTATCGGACTCGAGATCAGCCGTAGATCTGCTTGTGGACCTGGAAGAGCATTTCCGAGCGGTCTGCGCGCATGTCGGCTAGGTCGCGGCTGGAAAAGCTGTCGATTTCGGCGACAAGGCGGTTGTACTGCTTGCGCTTGGCAATGCTGTTGCGAGCGCGGGTCATGAGACTGTCGAGGATCATAGCAAGGTTCCTTTTGGCGCCGCATTTCGGCGGCCGTTTATTCCTCCCTTGATCGATACGAAGCATGACATAGTAATGGTGCGTTGCAAAAAGAAGATGTTGCAATGCACCATTGCGCTGGACGCATAGCCGGTTAATGGGGCGTCAATGCGCAGAACTGCTAGGCGATCTGTCTTGGCCGCGCTTTTTGTAAGACACTGTGCGTACCCACATTGCCTTCTGTCCCGCCGGCTGGCTTGATCCGGTGTCATTGATGCCGGGAGGAAAGCATGGCGGCCGCAGACTATTATGAAATTCTCGATCCGCGCTTCGCGCGCCTGTTCAACGGCAACGCGCAGGTCGAGAAGCTGTTCACCGGATGCCAGTGGGCGGAGGGTCCTGCCTGGTTCGCCGCCGGCCGCTATGTCGTCTGGTCCGACATCCCCAACAATCGCATGCTGCGCTATGACGAGACCGACGGTAATGTCAGCGTCTTCCGGCAGCCATCGGGCAACTCGAACGGCAATACTGTCGACCGGCAGGGACGGCTGGTCACTTGCGAGCATTCGGGCCGCCGCGTCAGCCGCACCGAGTTCGACGGCTCGGTCACCACCATCGCCGCCAAATGGAAGGGCAAGCGGCTGAACTCGCCCAATGACGCGGTGGTGAAGTCGGACGGCTCGATCTGGTTCACCGATCCGAGCTACGGCATCGACACGGATTATGAGGGCGACAAGGCCGAGAGCGAGATCGGCGCCTGCCATGTCTACCGCGTCGATCCCGGCACCGGCGAGGTTGAGGCCGTCATCACCGATATGGTCCGGCCCAACGGGCTCGCCTTCTCGATCGACGAGAGCAAGCTCTATGTCGTCGACACTGGCCGCACGCATGGCGCACAGAACCCGGCGCATATGCGGGTGTTCAACGTCGGCAAGGGCGGCAAGAAGGTTTCCGGCGGAAAAGTCTTCGCCGATTGCACGGCCGGCCTGTTCGACGGCTTCCGGCTCGATGAGGACGGCCGCATCTGGACCAGTGCGGCCGACGGCATCCATTGCTACGATCCCGACGGCACGCTGATCGGCAAGGTCAAGGTGCCGGAAGTCACCGCCAATTGCGTGTTCGGCGGCAACAAGCTGAATTGCCTCTACATCGCCGGCACCATGTCGCTCTACATGGTGCGGCTGATGGTCAACGGCGCCAAGACTTATTGAGACCAAAGCACAGGCGACCGTTCGTCGAAGCGGGTCGTGAGCACGAACATCCCGGGAGGACAAAATGCCATTCGTCAACATCCGCATCGTCAAGGAAGTGATCGCGGCCGATCCGGCGGGCAAGAAGGCGGATATCGCCAAAAAGGTCACCGCAGCCATCATGGACGCCACTGGGCTGAGCAATAACGATGTCTGGGTGGTGTTCGAGGAGGTCAATGCGCGCGATTGGTATGTGGGCAAGACCGATGTGGAGACGCTGCGAAAGGGGTAGGCGCTTCTTCCTTCTCCCCCTTGTGGGAGAAGGTGGATCGGCGCTTTAGCGCCGAGACGGATGAGGGGTGTTGGAAGGAATGATGCGTGGTAATTTAGCATCGTTCAGCGCTGTTTCGTCGACCGTCTCGCCAAGCTGGAACAACCCTCATCCGACCTCGCTTCGCGAGGCCACCGTCTCCCACAAGGGGAGAAGGCAGAGCGCCGCCGCTCAGCCTCAGCGCGAGCGGATAAACTCGGCAAAGGCCGAAAGCGCATCATGCGTCGCCAGCCGGTTCGCCGGCTCCGCCAGGATGCTCTCCACCTCCGGCGGTTTCTTGCCGAGCAGGGCAATCTCCAGCAGATCGTCACAAAGCGCGAACGACATGGTGCGCATGATCTCGGCCAGGGCGGCGCGGGCGAACAGCGAGCGCGGCGAGGCGTGCACCAGCATGGCGGGCTTGGCGACGGCGGCGTCGCGCGAGACCAGCCAGTCGAGGGCATTCTTCAGCCCGCCCGGCACGCCATGGGCATATTCCGGACACGAGATGACAACGCCGTCGGCTTGGGTGACGGCATCGATCAAGGCGGAGGCTTCGAGCGGCGTCCGCTCGCCCTCATCGTCGGGATTGAAGATCGGCAGACGGCCAAGCCCGTCATAGACAGTGACGCGGCAGCCGGGCGGCGCGTTGTGCGCCAGTGCGGCGATCAGTGCCGAATTGGTGGAAGCCGCGCGCAGGCTGCCGGAAATGGCAAGGATGTTCAGCAAGGCAGGAACCAGTCAGGACGAATCGTGGGTCGAAAAACCTACCACATCGTCTTCTTGTATTCCTCGTCGAGCCAGCGGTCGGTCGCCTCGGCCGAATCGGCAACCGCCAATTGATCGCGCATGATCTGGCCGAGCGTCGGCAGCGTCGCGCGGTCGTACCAGGTTTCCGGCTTCCACAGGTCCGAGCGCATGAAGGCTTTTGCGCAATGCATGTAGGCAGCCTTGACGGTGACCACGACGACGCTTTGCGGCTCCCTACCATCGACGGCGAGCCGCTCGCGCAAATTTGCGTCGACGGTGATGCGGGCGTCGCCGTTGACACGCAGCGTCTCGTTCATGCCGGGAATGAGGAAGAGCAGCCCGACCGAGGGATTGAGGAGGATGTTTTCCAGCGTGTCGAGCCGGTTGTTGCCGGGCCGATCCGGAATGGCGATGGTGGTGTCGTCGAGCACCGCGGCAAAGCCTGGTTTGTCACCCTTCGGCGTCACGTCGGCATTGCCGGCGCCATCGGAGGAGCCGATCAGCACGAACGGGCTCTTGCCGATGAAGGAGCGGCAATGGCCGTCGAGCGCCTTCAATTCCTTGCGGATAGAACCGTCAGTGGGCCGTGGCGTCTTGTAGATCGTTCTCAGCTGGTCGCGCGTAGTGACGAATTCCATGGCCCTCTCCCCTCTTTGTTTTGACGCAATTCCCAAGGGAAAGCGCTATGCGCTTTTCCCGGAATTGCTCTATTTCCCGGTCTTGTCCTCGAGCGAATGGCGCAGGATCAGCGGCATCTGGCTGAAGGTGAACAGAAGCGTGATCGGCATGATGCCCCAGACCTTGAAGGTAACCCAGGCGTCGGTGGAAAAATTCCGCCACACCACTTCATTGGCAAGGGCCAGGAACAGGAAGAACAGGCCCCAGCGGAAGGTCAGCTTGCGCCAGCCTTCGGCGTCGAGGCTGAAGGCCGAATCGAAGACATAGCCGAGCAGCGACTTGCCGAAGTAGAGGCCACCGAGCAGCACGCCACCGAACAGCGTGTTGACGATGGTCGGCTTCATCTTGATGAAGATATCGTCCTGCAGATAGAGCGTCAGCGCGCCGAAGATGAAGACAACGACGCCCGACACCATCGGCATGATCGGCAAGGTGCGCATCAAAAGCCATGAGGCGACCAGAGCGATGGCCGTGGCGGCCATGAACAGGCCGGTGGCAACGAAGATCGGGCCGCCGAATTCAGCAAGAGCGGGGAATTTCTGCACCAGCCATCCGCTGCGCGCATTGGCGAAGAAGAACACCATCAACGGACCCAGCTCCAGCACCAGCTTGAGCAGCGGATTGACGCCTTCCTTTTTCTGTTTCTGCGGGTCGGACGGATCGCGTTCGAGAATGGGTGGGTTCATGGAAACTCTTTCTTACGCATGATCCGATCCAAAAAGTCTGCAACTTTTTGAAACATGCTTGTTAGGCCACTCCAGCGATCGCCCTGGCGAATTCGCTTGCCGAGAAGGGTTCGAGGTCGTCGACCTGTTCGCCGACACCGATGAAATAGACCGGCAGTTTGTGCTTTGCCGCGATCGCCACCAGAATACCGCCGCGTGCCGTGCCGTCCAGCTTGGTCATCACCAGGCCGTTGACGCCGGCGACATTGCGGAAGATCTCGACCTGGTTGAGCGCGTTCTGGCCGGTGGTGGCGTCGACCGTCTGCAGCACGGTGTGCGGCGCCTCCGGATCGAGCTTGCCGAGCACGCGGACGATCTTTTCGAGCTCCGCCATCAGTTCGGTCTTGTTCTGCAGCCGGCCGGCGGTGTCGATAATCAGCACGTCTGAGCCGGCTTCTTTTGCCCGTTCGAAGGCATCATAGGCGAGGCCGGCGGCATCGGCGCCGAGTTTGGAGGCGATGACCGGCGATTTCGTCCGCTCACCCCAGATCTTCAACTGTTCGATGGCGGCGGCGCGGAACGTATCGCCGGCCGCCAACATCACCGTCAGGCCGCCATCGGTCAGCTTGGCGGCCAGCTTGCCGATGGTAGTGGTCTTGCCGGTGCCGTTGACGCCGACCACCAGGATAACATGCGGCTTGTGCGAGAGATCGAGCTCCAGCGGCATGGCGACGTGGGTCAGTACCTTTTCCACCTCGGCCGCCATGATGGCACGCACCTCGGTGTCGGAGACATCCTTGCCGTAGCGGCTGGACGCCAGCGCATCGGTGACGCGCAGGGCGGTTTCCATGCCGAGATCGGCGCGAATCAGCACGTCCTCCAGATCCTGCAGCGTCTCCTCGTCCAGCTTCCGCTTGGTGAAGACGCCGGCAATGTTGCCGGTGAGTTCCTTGGAGGAGCGGGCAAGCCCGTCCCTCATGCGCTGGAACCATGAACGCCTCGGCGCCGGTTCCGGCGCCCTCCGCGGCTCGGCCTTCTGCTCGACCTTCTTGGTGACCGTCACCTTCCCGGGCGCGGGCTTTGGCTCCGGCTCCGGCACGGCCTGCGGTTCGGGCGCGATCTCGGCAATGACCGGCTGCGTCTCGATCGGCGCCGGCTGGCGAATGGGAGGTGCGATTTCGGCAGCGGGCGACGTGCGCTTTACCTCCCCCTCGATGGGGGAGGTCCCGAGCGCAACTCGGGGGTGGGGGTGACTGGCGTCGGCGCCATCACCCCACCCCGCCGCTCCGCGGCGACCCTCCCCATCGAGGGGAGGGTGAGGCGTCGGCGCTGAAACATCTCCCTTCTCCCCGTCTCTATACGGGGAGAAGGTGCCGGCAGGCGGATGAGGGGCGGCGCTGGCCTCTGAAGACGGCTGAAGAAGGGACGGCGCCGGTGTCGGCACCTCGATCGGAGCAGGTGTTTCCGCCGGAACCTCGGCAGGCGTCGGCACCTCGATCGGGGCCGGCTCCGGCTGCTGTTCGGGGCGTGACGGGACGATCTCCGGCTTGGCCGGTGCCGGGGCAGGGACTTCTTGCGGCTGCGGTTCGGGAGCAGGTTCCGGAACGGCGGGTGGTGTTGGTATCTCTTCGGGCGCCGGCGGCTCGGCAGGCGTCTCAGGCGCGGGTTCTTCTTCCGGCTTGGGCTCCGGCAGAGGTTCAGGCTCGGAGGGAACAGTCGGCTCCGGTACTGGCGGGATGGTCGGAACCGGCTCGGGCACTGGTTTCGGCGCGGGCTTTACCTCCCCCTCGATGGGGGAGGTCCCGAGCGCAGCTCGGGGGTGGGGGTGATCTGGCGCGGCTTCACCCCACCCCGCCGCTTCGCGGCGACCCTCCCCATCGAGGGGAGGGTGGGGTGCTGCCTCGGGCTGCGGCTCGTCGCGCTTCAAGAACTCCGGAACGACCTGCTCGGCCGCCGGCTTCAGCGTGTCGAGTGCTTCCCATTTGATCGGCGGCAGCGGGGCGGCCTCATCGATCCGCTCCTCGACAACCTCTTTCTTGCCGAACGAAAATATCTTCTTGAAAAAACCAGCCATGCTTTGCGTTTCTCAGGCGGCGCGGGCGGCAAGGGGGGCCGCGATCAGGCGGCTACCATCATGGCCTGATATCTCGGCCTCGACGATCTCGCCCGGCGCGCCGGTGCCGAGCGCGGCAAGCGTAAATCCTTCGGTGCGGCCAAGGCCGTCGCGCTCGATCAGGATCGACTGACGGGTTCCGGTGAGCGACGACAGATGCCTGACATAGGCAGCTTCACCGGCGGCGCGCAGCCGGGCGGCGCGCTGCTTGACCACCTCGCGGCGAAGTTGCGGCATACGCGCGGCGGGCGTGCCTTCGCGCGGGCTGAATGGGAAGACGTGGAGATGGGTCAGGCCGCACTCCTCGACGATTTTTTCCGAGTTCTCGAACATTTCGTCGGTCTCGGTTGGGAAGCCGGCGATGATGTCGGCGCCGAAGACGATACCGGGGCGCAGCTTGCGCACATCCTCGCAGAAGCGGATCGACTGATCGCGCAGATGGCGGCGCTTCATCCGCTTCAGGATCATGTCGTCGCCCGACTGCAGCGACAGATGTAGGTGCGGCATCAGTCTGGGCTCAGTGGCGATGGCATCGAGCAGATCGTCGTCGGCCTCGATCGAATCGATGGAGGACAGCCGCAGGCGCTTCACGTCGGGCACCTGCTTGAGGATGGTCTTCACCAGTCTGCCCAGCTTCGGCGCGCCCGGCAGGTCGGCGCCAAAACTGGTCATGTCGACGCCGGTCAGCACGATCTCGGCATAGCCGTTGCCGGCGAGCCGCTTGACCTGCTCGACCACGGCGCCCATCGGCACCGAGCGCGAATTGCCGCGGCCATAGGGAATGATGCAGAAGGTGCAGCGGTGGTCGCAGCCGTTCTGCACCTGCACGAAGGCGCGCGCCCGACCCTCGATGGCGTCGACCATATGGCCGGCGGTCTCGCGCACAGAAAAGATATCGTTGACGCGCGCCTTCTCGGTGTCGTTGACGCCGAAGTCCGGCAGCGCGCGATAGGAATGCGCCTTCAACTTCTCTTCATTGCCGAGGACCAGATCGACCTCGTCCATGGCGGCGAATTTTTCAGCCTCGGTCTGCGCGGCGCAGCCGGTGACGATGATGCGCGCCTGCGGGTTGTCGCGGCGCGCCTTGCGGATTGCCTGCTTGGCCTGGCGCACCGCTTCGCCGGTGACGGCACAGGTGTTGAAGATCACGGCGCCGCCTTCCAGCGCGCCGAGGCCGGCGCTTTCGGCCTCGCGCCGCATCACTTCGGATTCATAGGTGTTCAGCCGGCAGCCGAAGGTGACGACATCGATGCGGTTGGACACCGCGCTCTTGGACAGAGCGGACATCAGGCCGCGCTTTCGGTGTCGCGGACCCAGCTACCGCTCGACGGGTCGAAGCTACCGGAAAATTCCCATTCCGCGGCACCGGTCAGGACGACGTGGTCGTCGTCGCGCCATTCGACATGCAGCGTGCCGCCGCCGGGGGTCAGCAGGCTGACGCTGCGGCTGGTACGCTTGGTGCGGGCGGCTGCAACTACAGCGGCGCAGGAGGCTGTGCCGCAGGCCTTGGTCAGGCCGGCGCCACGTTCCCATGTGCGGATGATCATGGTCTTGGGCGAAGTGACCTGCGCGATGGTGATGTTGGCGCGCTCGGGGAACATCGGGTGATTCTCGAGCAGCGGCCCGAAGCGGTCGAGCTCATAGGACCAGACGTCGCGGTCGACCCAGAAGATGGCGTGCGGGTTGCCCATCGAGACGACAGAGGGTGAATGCAGCACCGGCGCGTCGATCGGGCCGATCTGCAGTTCGATCATGCGGGTGTCACGGAATTCCTCAGCCAGCGGAATATCATGCCAATCGAAACGCGGCGTGCCCATATCGACCGAGATCGACCCGTCGGCATGTTCGCTCGCGTTGAGGATGCCGGCGACAGTCTCGAAGGTGAAGGTCTTCTGACCGGTCTCGGCGGCCAGCGCCTGGACGACGCAGCGCATGCCGTTGCCGCAGGCCTGCGCCCTGGTGCCGTCGGAATTCAAGATGTCGATGAAAAAGGCGGTGCCCGGCGTCCTGGCATCGTGGATCGCCATGATCTGGTCGAAGCTGGTCGCGGCATCGGCGTTCAGCGCAATCGCTGCGGCCGCAGTCACCCGATCGGCACGGCTGCGCATGTCGGCAACGATGATCTCGTTGCCGATGCCGTTCATCTTGGCGAAAGGGGCAGTGCTTGCCATTGCTCCGAAAATTCCGTGTCCGTTTGGCGCTATATGGCGGAAACGGGCGGGAATTACCAGTGCGGAGGCGCTTTAGTCACGGCGAAGGCGCCGGACTTACGTGACGGCGAAAATGCCCAGCACCATCAGCAGGAAGATGATCAGAACGATGCCGATGAGGATGCGCGCGCCGGTGGCGGCAGCACCTGCCAGTGCCGGCATGCCGAGCAGGCTCGCCGCGGCGGCGACGATCAGGAGAATGATGATCCATTTGAGCATGGCAATGCCTCGCAAACCGACAGATTTTGCAACCGCATGAAAACGCGGCTGTCGTGCTTGGGTTCCGAGGCCGAAGCAGCTCAGGACGCTATGCTTTACGGCACGCCCCAGGCCTCGCCCGGCCGCAAGGCACGAAAGCGCTGCCGCGGGATGCCTTGATCGTCAAGCGCCTCGACCAGTTTCCGGGCAGGCTCGTCGATCGGTTCGTCGGTGAGCTGGAACGTGCCCCAGTGGCAGCCGGCGGCGAAAGCGGCGTTGCACAGCGTCATGCCTTGCACGGCTTCCCTGGGATTCTGGTGCTGGGGCGCCATGAACCAGCGCGGCTCATAGGCGCCGATCGGCAGGATGGCGAAGCGGAAACCACCATGTTTTTCGGCCATCAGCCGGTAGTTGACGCCATCGTGGAAGCCGGTGTCACCGGCGAAATAAAGCTTGCTGTCAGGCGTTTCGATGACGAAGCCGGCCCACAGCGCCATGCGCCGGTCGCGGGCGCCACGCGCCGACCAGTGATGCACCGGCTCGACATGAACGGCGGCGCCATTGCCGATCTCGACCCTGTCGCCCCAATCATGCGCCGACAGCCGCATGCCGGGCACGGCGGCTTCGATGATGGCGTCGTTGCCGAGCGGAGTGAGCACCAGCGGGTCGTGAGTGGCCTTCAGCCGCTTCAGTGTGGCCAGGTCGAGATGGTCGTAGTGGTTGTGGCTGACCAGCACGAGGTCGATCGGCGGCAGGTCGGCAAAGGCGATGCCTGGCGGATTGATGCGTTTTGGTCCGGCGAAGGAAAGCGGCGACGCGCGCGGCGACCACACCGGATCGGTGAGGATGTTCAGGCCGGCCGTCTGGACCAGCAGGGTGGAATGACCAACCATCGTCACCGTGAGATCGGCGCCTTCGACCTCCGCGGCCGGTTTTGCCTGCGGAAAGGGGCTTGGATTGGTCGCCGGCCATTTCGAGCGCTGGCCGTTCAACTGCCATTTCAGCACGTCGCCGAAACGGCCGGGTGGCTGACCGTCGGGATTGAAAAACAATGTGCCGTCGAAATGGTCGCTGGGCGGGCCGCTGTAATAGCGATTGGCGGCTCTTTTTCTTGCGGCCAATTTGCGGCTCCAGCAGGTTTCGGTTTGCAAGAGATAGGATCGGCGCTGGCTGAAAGCCAGGGACAGCACTGTGTTTGCCGCAGGGAGCCGCCACCGGCGGCCAGCGCCATGGCGATTGCGATAAATTTGCAACAAATCTTGCCGCAAACCGTATTTTAACCATATCGGGTTGAAATTTCGCCACCTTCTCCATCTTGGTGGGGGTGAGATTGTGCGGACGGCTTCCCCCCAGCCGGATCCGACGGAGGTTGGAATGACTTTTTCGAAAACCGGTCTGGTGGCCGTATCGCTGGCGGCGCTCGTTGCGAGCGGCTGTTCGACCTCACGCTTCTCGTCGATGGACGACCAGCAGCCGGCCCCGCTGGAGGCTGCGCCCGCCGGCAAAGTGACCGCGAACCAGCTGCCGCCGCCGGCGTCGCCCGGAACCACCGACCCGTCGCAATTCCCGACCGCTCCGGCAAACACGCAGGTCGCCTCGCTGCCGCCGGACGGCTCGGCTCCAGCCGGAGCCTCGGATCTCAACGCCGCCAGCGTCGCCGGTGTCTGGAACGCCAGCGTTTCGGGCCAGAGTTGCAAGGTGGCGACACCACAGACCAAATTCGGTGCCGGCTTCCGCGCCGGGCCGCTGCATTGCCCGGCACCGATAGACGGCATCAAGTCGTGGAACGTCGCCGGCAAGCAGCTGACGCTCTATGACGAGAATGGCGGCGCGCTGGCGCGGCTCTATTCCTCGGGCGGCTCGAAATTCGACGGCCAGACTTCCAACGGCCAGCCGATTTCGCTTACAAGATAGGCCGACATCTCTTTGTTTCACGCGATTCCGCGGCGGAAAACGCTAGACACTTCTCGGAATTGCTCCAGAACGACGTGACCGATGCATCTGCGTGACGGCCTCCAGACCCATGCGACCGTCAGGCAGCGCTACGACCATCTGGTGGAAACCGGCGTGATCGGGCGCGATCCAGCGCAGGAACGGATCACCGCTGCGCTCGACCGGCTGATCGACGAGATTTCGGCCAAGCGGCTGGCACACAAGTCCAGTGCGCTGGGCTGGCTGTTTGCCCGCAAACGCGAGACGCATGAGGCCGTCAAAGGCCTCTACATCCATGGCGGCGTCGGCCGCGGCAAGACCATGCTGATGGACATGTTCTTCGAGCTTGTGCCGGTGCGGCGCAAGCGCCGCGTCCACTTCAACGACTTCATGGCCGATGTGCAGGACCGCATCCAGAAACACCGGCAGGCGCGCAAGAATGGCGACGTCAGGGAAGACGATCCGATTCCGCCGGTGGCCAAGGCCCTTGCCGAGCAGGCCTGGGTGCTGTGTTTCGACGAGTTCTCGGTCACCGACATTGCCGACGCGATGATCCTGTCGCGGTTGTTTTCGGCGCTGTTTGCCAGCGGCCTGGTGCTGGTCGCCACGTCGAACGTGGCGCCTGAAAATCTTTATGGCGACGGACTGAACCATCAGCTTTTCCTGCCGTTCATCCGCATTCTGGAGCGGCACGCCCAGGTGCTGGCGCTCGACGCCGACAAGGACTACCGACTGGAAAAGCTTGCCCGCACGCCAGTCTATGTCACGCCGGCCGATGCCGCCGCCGACAAGGTACTCGACGAGGCCTGGCAGTTCATGACGCGTGGTGCGCCGGAGGCCCGGACCTCACTGGCCCTCAAAGGCCGGCAAGTGGTCGTGCCGCGTGCGGCCGGCGATGCGGCGCGGTTCTCCTTCGCCGATCTCTGCGAAAAGCCGCTTGGCGCGCGCGATTTCCTGGCGATCGCCGGGCGCTTCTCGACCGTCTTTATCGACCACGTCCCGGTGCTCGGCGAAGGCAAGCGCAACGAGGCCAAGCGCTTCATCCTTTTGATCGACACGCTCTATGACCATCATGTGCGGCTGGTGGTGAGTGCCGAAGCGCCGCCACAGAAGCTTTATGCGGCCAAGCGCGGCGTTGAGGTCTTCGAGTTCGAACGCACGGCATCGCGACTGATCGAGATGCAAAGCCGCGACTGGCTGGAGGATTGGGCGGAGCGGCAGAAGGTCAAGGCGGCGCCGGAAGCGCAGCAGGCACAGGCCTAGAAATCGGATCTGCAGCGTTCCTTCACACCCCCCTCTGTCCTGCCGGACATCTCCCCCACAAGGGGGAGATTGGCAGCTTTGGCGCTTCGCACACCCCTGCATCGTTGGAGATTGGCGAAAGCCGGCGAGACATCCGATCTCCCTCCTTGCGGGGGAGATGTCCGGCAGGACAGAGGGGGGTGCTGTCCCGCCAGCGTCAAAAACTGAAGGGTTCTATTATCTTGTCACGTCAGTCGATCGGGCCTCACCGGCTCGTCGAACACATTCTCGGCGACCCGCATCACAAGGGCGTCATCGCCCGCTTCTTGCCTTACGATCTCCATCCTCGTCGTGTAAATTTCCCCAAGTCGGCTTACAAATTTTGACGTTTACGTAAATCCCACTCACTCTAACCGATTGAAAATGCTCACTCCAAAATAATCGTTTGAATTTATTCTGCGCCGAGGCTATTGGGTGCGGCGAAATTCGCGGTTTCCCGCAGCATTCCGGCCTCCTCCTCGACGCCGTATGGCGTCGTCACTGACAAGGGAAAACATCCTCACATGGCACGCAATAAGATAGCGCTCATCGGCTCTGGCATGATCGGCGGCACGCTCGCCCACCTGATCGGCCTCAAGGATCTCGGCGACGTGGTGCTGTTCGATATTGCCGAGGGTACCCCGCAGGGCAAGGGGCTCGATATCGCGCAGTCGTCGCCGGTCGATGGCTTCGACTCCAGGCTCACGGGCGTCAACGACTATGCCGGCATCGAGGGGGCTGACGTCTGCATCGTCACCGCCGGCGTGCCGCGCAAGCCGGGCATGAGCCGCGACGACCTCTTGGGCATCAACCTCAAGGTCATGGAACAGGTCGGCGCCGGCCTGAAGAAATACGCGCCGAAGGCCTTCGTCATCTGCATCACCAATCCGCTCGACGCCATGGTCTGGGCGCTGCAGAAATTCTCCGGCCTACCCAAGAGCCATGTCGTCGGCATGGCCGGCGTGCTCGACAGCGCGCGCTTCCGCTATTTCCTGGCCGAGGAATTCAAGGTCTCGGTCGAGGACGTCACCGCCTTCGTGCTCGGCGGCCACGGCGATTCGATGGTGCCGATGATCCGCTATTCGACGGTATCGGGCATTCCGCTGCCCGACCTCATCAAGATGGGCTGGACCTCGAAGGAGAAGCTCGACCAGATCGTGCAGCGCACCCGCGACGGCGGCGCCGAGATCGTCGGCCTGCTCAAGACCGGCTCGGCCTATTACGCGCCGGCCGCTTCCGCGATCCAGATGGCGGAGGCCTATCTCAAGGACAAGAAGCGCGTGCTGCCATGCGCGGCGTATCTCTCCGGCCAGTATGGTGTCAAGAACACCTATGTCGGCGTTCCCGTGGTGATCGGCGCCGGCGGCGTCGAGCGCATCATAGAGATCGACCTCAACAAGGCCGAGCAGAAGATGTTCGACAGTTCGGTGGCGACGGTGCAGGGCCTGACCGAGGCCTGCGTCAAGATCGCGCCACAACTCGCCGCCAAATGAATCTCCAGTAAGTAAACCCCCAGCAGTCGATCCGGAGAAAATCCAGATGAACATCCATGAGTATCAGGGCAAGGCGCTGCTGAAGAGCTTTGGTGCGCCGGTGGCCGAAGGCGTGCCGGTGTTCAAGGCGAGCGAGGCCGAAGCCGCTGCCAAGGCGCTGCCGGGTCCGCTCTATGTGGTGAAGAGCCAGATCCATGCCGGCGGCCGCGGCAAGGGCAAATTCAGGGAGCTCGGCCCGGACGCCAAGGGTGGTGTGCGGCTGGCCAAGTCGGTGGCCGATGTCGTTGCCAACGCCAACGAGATGCTGGGCAACACGCTGGTGACCAAGCAGACCGGCCCCGCCGGCAAGCAGGTCAACCGGCTCTACATCGAGGACGGCGCCGACATCGAACGCGAGCTCTATCTCTCGATCCTGGTCGACCGTTCGGTTGGCCGCATCGCCTTCGTCGTCTCGACCGAGGGCGGCATGGACATCGAGGCGGTCGCGCATGACACGCCGGAAAAGATCATCACCGTCGCCATCGACCCGGAGAGGGGCGTCACATCAGCCGACCTGAAGGCGCTCAACGGTGCGCTGAAGCTCGACGGCGACGCGGCCAAGGACGGCGATACGCTGTTCCCGATCCTCTACAAGGCCTTCGTCGAGAAGGACATGAGCCTGCTCGAGGTCAACCCGCTGATCGTCATGAAGAACGGCCGGCTGCGCGTGCTCGACGCAAAGGTGTCGTTCGACAACAACGCGCTGTTCCGCCACCCCGATGTGCTCGAATTGCGCGACACCACCGAAGAGGACGAGAAGGAGATCGAGGCGTCGAAATACGACCTCGCCTATGTCGCGCTCGACGGCAATATCGGCTGCATGGTCAACGGCGCCGGCCTCGCCATGGCGACGATGGACATCATCAAGCTCTATGGCGCCGAACCCGCCAACTTCCTCGATGTCGGCGGCGGTGCGTCGAAGGAGAAGGTGACGGCGGCGTTCAAGATCATCACCAAGGATCCGGCGGTCAAGGGCATCCTGATCAACATCTTCGGCGGCATCATGAAGTGCGACATCATTGCCGAGGGCGTCATTGCCGCAGTCAAGGAAGTCGGCCTGGAAGTGCCGCTGGTGGTGCGCCTGGAAGGTACCAATGCCGAGCTCGGCAAGAAGATCATCAACGACAGCGGCCTTAACGTCGTATCGGCTGATGATCTCGACGACGCGGCCAAGAAGATCGTGGCGGCGGTGAAGGGCTGAGCAGGTGCCTCCGCGCAAGATAAACCTGATCGAGGCGGCGGATCGGACCATCACCAAGGTCTTCGATCCGCATATCGCCGGCGACGTCAACAACAGCCAGGCGAAGGTCGCCAAGTTCGGCGAGGTCTTCGACTGGCACGCGCATGAAAATGAGGATGAAGCCTTCCTCGTCCTGCGCGGGCGCATCGCCATCGATTTCCGCGATGGACCGGTCGAGCTCGGCGAGGGCGACTTCATCGTCGTGCCGCACGGTGTCGAGCACCGGCCGCGCTCTCTCACCGTTGAGCCCGTGGTGCTGATGTTCGAGCCGGCGACGACGCTCAACACCGGCAACGCCAAGAGCGACCTCACCGTCGCCGACCTGAAGCGGCTCTGACCCATGAACGCGGCCACCTTCTCCTCGCTCTCGGCCGATCACCAACGCCTGCAGGCGTTGGTTGGTGCGTGGCATGGCGAAGAAGACCTGGCGGCAACCCAATGGACCGATGCGGGCATAGCGACTTCGGAAGTGGTGGCTCAGGCGGAGTTCGGCGGTCTGTTCGTGGTGCAGCGCTATCGCCAGTGGCGCGACGGCACGGTTTCCTTCGGCGCGCACAGTGTGTTCGGCTTCGACCAGCAGAACAGCGTCGTCACGATGCACCAGTTCGATTCGATGGGCTTTGTGCCGACTTCGCCGGCATCCGGTACGTGGGATGGCAATACGCTGACGTTGCTGCGCTCATCGCCGCGCGGCGCCGCACGCGTGATCTACGATTTCGATGGCAGCGACAGCTGTCGCACGCGGCTGCAATTCCAACCCGTTGGCAGCGACGCCTGGCAAGAGATGGTGAGCGGCGTCTACCGACGCGTCCCGCCTTCCGAGATAAAGGAAGGTTGATCGATGGAGATCGTGGCCAGGGCAGTTGAAGAAATACACATAATCACACATATAATGGCTGTGTATTTATGTGGAGACGCACGATGAAGAACGTCACTCTCGCCATGGACGAAGCTTTGCTCGAAAAGGCGCGAGGCCTTGCCGGGCGTCGCAAGACGACGCTCAACGCCCTCATCCGTTCGCTGCTCACGCATGAAGTCGAGCAGGAGGACCGTATCGCCTGGGCGCGGGAAGGCATGCGTAGGCTGATGGCCGAAGCTCCGCTTGACCTCGGCCCTGAATACAAATGGAGCCGGGACGAGATCTATGCCGAACGAGAGGATAGAATGCTTTCTCGACTCGAACGTCCTGCTGTACGCGGCTTCGGAGAGGATAAGTGATCCTCGCCGACACGATATCGCGCAAAGGCTTGTGCTTGAGACTGTCTTCGGCGTCTCCGGCCAGACCTTGGCCGAGTTCGCGAACGTTGCAAGACGCAAGTCGGTCTCCGCCGATGCGGTGGTCGACCAGTGGCTGGTGTTTCTCGGCACGTTGCCGTTTGTCCCGGTCGACCAGGCCTATGTCATCGCAGGGCTTCGTCTCGCGCGCCGCTATCAACTCAAATATTATGATGCAGCACTGCTCGCGGCTGCGGAACGACTCGGCGCGCCGATTTTTTACACCGAAGATCTCAACCACAACCAGGTTTATGGCTCGGTCCGAGCCGTCAATCCTTTCTTGTAATCGCTGAATTCAGAGGCGTATCACCCATGTCCATTCTCGTCGACAAGAACACCAAGGTGCTGGTGCAGGGCCTGACCGGCAAGACCGGTACGTTCCACACCGAACAGGCGCTGGCCTATCACGGCACGAAAATGGTCGGCGGCATCCACCCCAAGAAGGGTGGCGAGACCTGGACCGGCTCAAAGGGTGAAAACCTGCCGATCTTCGCCACTGTCGCCGAGGGCAAGGAAAAGACCGGCGCCAATGCCTCCGTCGTCTACGTGCCGCCGGCGGGTGCCGCCGAAGCGATCCTGGAAGCGATCGAGGCCGAGATCCCGCTGATCATCTGCATCACCGAAGGCATACCGGTGATGGACATGATCAAGGTCAAGGCCAGGCTCGACCGCTCGACCTCGCGGCTGATCGGCCCGAACTGCCCGGGCGTCTTGACGCCCAATGAATGCAAGATCGGCATCATGCCCGGAAACATCTTCCGCAAGGGCTCGGTCGGCGTTGTTTCGCGCTCGGGAACACTTACCTATGAGGCCGTGTTCCAGACCACCAATGTCGGCCTCGGCCAGACCACCGCCGTCGGCATTGGCGGCGACCCCGTCAAAGGCACCGAGTTCATCGATGTGCTCGAGATGTTCCTCGCCGACGACGAAACCAAGTCGATCATCATGATCGGCGAGATCGGCGGTTCAGCCGAGGAAGACGCCGCGCAGTTCCTCAAGGACGAAGCCAAGCGTGGCCGAAGCAAGCCGATGGCCGGCTTCATCGCCGGGCGCACGGCGCCGGCTGGCCGCACCATGGGCCATGCGGGCGCGGTCATCTCCGGCGGCAAGGGCGGTGCCGAAGACAAGATCGCGGCGATGGAATCGGCTGGCATCAAGGTATCGCCGTCGCCGGCAAGGCTGGGCACGACGCTGGTCGAGGCGATCAAAGGTTGAGTGAGTAGCGAGTAGTGAATAGCGAAACAGAGTAGCGGCGCGACCACAGAGCAATCCCTGCTCGCTATTCGCTGCTCCCTATTCGCTCCAAACAGGAGACGGAGCCAGGCTCCGCGGACAAAATGGCAAGACAAGATCAGGCCAACGACCAATTTTCTCTCACCTCTTTCCTCTATGGCGGCAATGCCGATTACATCGACGCGCTTTATGCCGCCTATGAGGACGATCCAGCCTCGGTCAATCCCGAATGGCAGGAGTTCTTCGCCGGGCTGAAAGACGATTCCGGCGATGTGCGCAAGAACGCCAAGGGCGCTTCCTGGGCGAAGCCCTCCTGGCCCCTGCAGGCCAATGGCGAACTGGTCTCGGCGCTCGACGGCAACTGGGGCATCGTCGAGAAGCATCTGGAAAAGAAGGTCAAGGACAAGGCGGTCATCAACGGTGTCGCCCTTTCCGATGCCGACGTGCACCAGGCGACGCGCGATTCCGTGCGCGCCATCATGATGATCCGCGCCTATCGCATGCGCGGCCATTTGCACGCCAATCTCGACCCGCTCGGCATCGCCAAGCCGCTTGAGGACTACAACGAGCTGTCGCCGGAAAATTACGGCTTCACCGCTGCCGACTATGACCGGCCGATCTTCCTCGACAATGTGCTCGGGCTCGAATTCGGCACCATCCGGCAGATGCTGGAAATCCTGACGCGCACCTATTGCTCGACGCTCGGCGTCGAGTTCATGCATATTTCGGACCCCGAGGAAAAGGCCTGGATCCAGGCGCGCATCGAGGGCGCCGACAAGGAGATCACCTTCACCGCCACCGGCAAGAAGGCGATCCTGCAGAAGCTGGTCGAGGCCGAAGGCTTTGAGCAGTTCATCGACGTCAAGTACAAGGGTACCAAGCGCTTCGGCCTCGACGGCAGTGAAGCGCTGATCCCGGCGCTGGAGCAGATCGTCAAGCGCGGCGGCCAGCTCGGCATGAAGGAGATCGTGCTCGGCATGGCGCATCGCGGAAGGCTGAACGTGCTTTCCCAGGTGATGGCCAAGCCGCATCGCGCCATCTTCCACGAGTTCAAGGGCGGCTCGGCCGCCCCAGACGAGGTCGAGGGCTCGGGCGACGTCAAGTACCATCTCGGCGCCTCGTCGGACCGCGAGTTCGACGGCAACAAGGTGCATCTGTCCTTGACTGCCAACCCCTCGCATCTGGAAATCGTCGATCCGGTGGTGATGGGCAAGGCGCGCGCCAAGCAGGATTATCTGTTCGGCCGCAGCCGCGAGGAAATCGTGCCGCTGGAAGAGCGCGCCAAGGTGCTGCCGCTCTTGCTGCATGGCGATGCCGCTTTCGCCGGTCAGGGCGTGATCGCGGAAATCCTCGGCCTGTCCGGCCTACGCGGCCACCGCGTCGCCGGCACGCTGCATTTCATCATCAACAACCAGATCGGCTTCACCACCAATCCGCGCTTCTCGCGCTCGTCGCCTTATCCGTCGGACGTCGCCAAGATGATCGAGGCGCCGATCTTCCACGTCAATGGAGACGACCCGGAAGCCGTGGTGCACGCCACCAAGGTGGCGATCGAATTCCGCATGAAGTTCCACAAGCCTGTTGTGGTCGACATGTTCTGCTACCGTCGCTTCGGCCACAATGAGGGCGACGAACCGGCATTCACCCAGCCGATCATGTACCGCAACATCCGCACCCACAAGACGACGGTGCAGATCTATGGCGACCGGCTGATCGCCGAGGGCCATATCAGCCAGGTCGAGCTCGACCAGTTGAAGGCCGACTGGCGAGCGCATCTGGAATCCGAATGGGAAGTCGGCCAGCACTACAAACCCAACAAGGCCGATTGGCTCGACGGCGCCTGGTCGGGCCTGCGCACCGCCGACAACCAGGACGAACAAAGGCGCGGCAAGACCGCCGTGCCGGTCAAGACGCTGAAGGAAATCGGCAAGAAGCTGACCGAGGTGCCGAAGGATTTCGAGGCGCACAAGACGATCATCCGCTTCCTTGAGAACCGCCGCCAGGCAATCGAGTCGGGCGAAGGCATCGACTGGTCGACGGCCGAGGCACTGGCCTTTGGCGCCATCCTGCTCGACGGCAATCCGATCCGCCTGTCGGGGCAGGATTCCGAACGCGGCACCTTCTCGCAGCGCCATTCCGTGCTCTACGACCAGCGCGACGAAACCCGCTACATCCCGCTCAACAATCTGTCGGCGGCTCAAGCCGGCTACGAAGTCATCAACTCGATGCTGTCGGAAGAGGCGGTGCTCGGCTTCGAATATGGCTACAGCCTGGCCGAGCCCAAGGCGCTGACCTTGTGGGAAGCGCAGTTCGGCGACTTCGCCAACGGCGCCCAGGTGGTGTTCGACCAGTTCATCTCCAGCGGAGAGCGCAAGTGGCTCAGAATGTCGGGCCTCGTCTGCCTCTTGCCGCATGGCTATGAAGGCCAGGGTCCGGAACACTCCTCGGCGCGGCTCGAACGCTTCCTGCAGCTTTGTGCCGAAGACAACATGCAAGTCGCGAATTGTACGACGCCGGCTAACTACTTCCATATCTTGCGCCGGCAGCTGAAGCGCGACTTCCGCAAGCCGCTGATCCTGATGACACCGAAGTCGCTGCTGCGCCACAAGCGGGCGGTGTCGACGCTGCCGGAAATCTCGGGGGAAAGCTCGTTCCACCGGCTGCTTTGGGACGATGCCCAGCTGCTGCCCAACCAGGCGATCAAGCTGACCAAGGATTCCAAGATCCGTCGCGTCGTGCTGTGCTCGGGCAAGGTCTATTACGACCTCTACGAGGAGCGCGAGAAGCGCGGCATCAACGACATCTATCTGCTGCGTGTCGAACAGCTCTATCCGTTCCCGGCCAAGGCGCTGATCACCGAACTGTCGCGCTTCCGCAATGCCGAGATGGTCTGGTGCCAGGAAGAGCCCAAGAATATGGGCGCCTGGTCGTTCATCGACCCCTATCTGGAATGGGTGCTGGCGCATATCGACGCCAAGCATCAGCGGGTGCGCTACACCGGCCGTCCGGCCGCCGCTTCGCCGGCAACCGGATTGATGTCCAAGCATCTCGCCCAGCTCGCCGCCTTGCTCGAAGACGCGCTCGGTGAATAGAACAGAACTCGGCGAATAACAGAACCCGACAAAAAACGGACAGGCACAATGGCTACCGAAATCCGCGTCCCCACTCTCGGCGAATCCGTCACCGAAGCGACCGTTGGCAAATGGTTCAAGAATGTTGGCGATACAATCACCGCCGATGAACCGCTGGTCGAGCTCGAGACCGATAAGGTGACGGTGGAGGTGCCTGCCGCCGCCGCGGGCACGCTCGGCGAGATCACCGTCAAGGAAGGTGAGACGGTCGGCGTCGGCGCGCTGCTGGGCTCGATTTCGGCAGGTGGCGCGGCCGCCGCTCCCGCGACCAAGTCGCAAGCCGTGTCGCAGGCCTCGTCGCCGGATGCGGCATCGACCGGCAAGCAGGCCGCGGCCGAAACCGCCAAGATCGCCGGCGATGCCGGTGCGGTCGAGCCGCGCAGCATGCCGCCGGCGCCGGCCGCGGCGAAACTGATCGCCGAAAGCAATCTCTCGGTCGACCAGATCTCCGGTTCGGGGAAGCGTGGCCAGGTGCTGAAGGGCGACGTGCTCGACGCCATTGCCAAGGGCGCGCCGTCGCAGCCGGCCGAGACACTGAAAGCCGCACCGGCCCCGGTTACCGTGCGGGCGCCGTCATCGGGTGACGATGCATCGCGCGAGGAGCGCGTGCGCATGACCAAATTGCGCCAGACCATCGCGCGCCGCCTCAAGGAAGCGCAGTCGACCGCCGCCATGCTGACCACCTTCAACGAGGTCGACATGTCAGCAGTGATGGCGCTGCGCACCAAATACAAGGACGTGTTCGAAAAGAAGCACGGCGTGAAACTCGGCTTCATGGGCTTCTTCACCAAGGCCGTAACCCACGCGCTGAAGGAAATCCCCTCGGTCAATGCCGAGATCGACGGCACCGACATCATCTTCAAGAACTATGCCCATATCGGCGTCGCCGTCGGCACCGAGAAGGGTCTCGTCGTGCCGGTGGTGCGCGATGCAGACCAGATGTCGATCGCCGAG
This sequence comes from Mesorhizobium sp. LjRoot246, assembly GCF_964254115.1. Taxonomy (NCBI): domain Bacteria; kingdom Pseudomonadati; phylum Pseudomonadota; class Alphaproteobacteria; order Hyphomicrobiales; family Phyllobacteriaceae; genus Mesorhizobium; species Mesorhizobium sp. LjRoot246. The sequence goes on from NZ_CAXUSN020000001.1 coordinate 1,092,600, forward strand.
ATCGAGAAGGACATAGGCCGGCTGGGCATCGCCGCGCGTGACGGCAAGCTGTCGGTCGCCGACATGCAGGGCGGCACCTTCACCATCTCCAACGGCGGCGTTTACGGATCGCTGATGTCGACGCCGATCCTCAACGCGCCGCAGTCGGGCATTCTCGGCATGCACAAGATCCAGGACCGGCCGGTAGTGGTCGGCGGCCAGATCGTCATCCGGCCGATGATGTACCTGGCGCTGAGCTACGATCACCGCATCGTCGACGGCAAGGAAGCGGTGACCTTCCTGGTCCGCGTCAAGGAAAGCCTGGAGGATCCGGAACGGCTGGTGCTCGATCTGTGAGCGGAGCTGATCCGCGATGAGCGGCTGGCTGGAGCAGTTAGGGTTCAAGCTGGGCCGGGCGCTACGGATTTTACGGCGTGAGCCGTGGACCTCTATGTCCACGCCGGCGGTGGTGTCGGCCGAATGGGATCCGGCGCAGGCGAGCAGCAATCTCGGCCTCTTCGACCTGAGCGAAGCCCAAATGGCGGAGCGCGAGATAACCGTCACCGTGATCGGCGAGCTGGATTTACCGACAGGCGAAATTATCGCCTGCGATCCGCTGATTACCGGAACCGACTGGCCAGCGTTAAGCCGCAAGGTCAAACCAGGGCATTACCCTGTTTCGTTGCTTGAGGCACAAGGCCGTGTTGCCGCAGCAGTCCTGCGTTTCCGGCTCGGCAGGCCGTTTCGCTGGGAACTGGCAACCTTGCCAGATCAGGATGTATCGACCCTGAAGGGCAACGAGGTGTTTGGATATCCCGTCGATGCCAGTCTTGGTTCGTTCATGGACAAGACGGCGATGGTGCTGATGTCAGAGCAGCAGGACAAGCTCGAAGCCGAGCAGAATTACTATGACGACGTGCTGGCGGCCGAGTTTGCACCCAACCAGGACAGATTCGTCCTGCATCATCCGGTTGCCGGCAACCCGCTCAACATCGTCATGTTCTCGAGCGGCTGGGGTGACGGGATTTATCCCTCATTCTGGGGATTGGATGCGGCCGGAGAACCAGTATTGCTGATGACCGATTTGGAAGTTCTGGAAAACGCCGATGGCCGCGAGAGCGAATAGGCGGTCTTGATGAGAAGCGCTCAGCCGCCCACCTTTGGATGCGTTGCGGGGGTGCTGGTGCCATTGTTCACCGGCTCGGCCGCGATTGCAGCATGCCCGATCGAGCTTGCCGTCTACGGCGATCCCCAAAGCGGCAGCGAGATTGATTTCACGCCGACAGGAACCTCGGCGACCGTCACCAACACCTTCCGCATGATCCTCGACAACAATGTTGTGCTTAACGGCATCGTCATGTGGAACGAGGGCGTGTCGCGGCCGAACGGTGCGTTGATGCACAAATGCCCCGAGGGCGACGTCACCGGCGAGGAGCTTGCCGCCTGCACGCCCTGGCACGGTGTCATCTACACGTCGGATGACAAGGGCAACATCGGACTGCTGCCGGCCGAAGGGGTCGATGCGCCGAAGACGTTGATCCTCTCGGACCTCGGGCCGTCGCTGCGGCAGTCCAGCGCCTATGGCGGCAGCGGATTTTCGAAAGTGCCGTGGGATGTGTTTGCCTTGAAGGGATGCCAGGAATGAGCGGGACGCAAAAAGTGTTGCTGGTTACCGGCGGCAGCCGTGGCATCGGCGCAGCGATCTGCCGGCTCGGCTCGAGAGCTGGCTACCGCGTGGCGGTCAACTACGCCTCGAACAAGGACGCCGCCGATGCACTGGTCGCCGAGATCAAGGCCGCCGGCGGCGAGGCTTTTGCGGTCAAGGGCGATGTCGGCAAGGAGTCCGATATCGTGGCCATGTTCGGCGCCGTCGATCGCGCCTATGGCCGGCTCGATGCCTTCGTCAACAATGCCGGCATCGTCGACGTCAAGGCGCGGGTCGACGAGATGGATGTTTCGCGGCTGGAGCGCATGATGCGCATCAATGTCGTCGGCTCGTTCCTCTGCGCCCGCGAAGCGGTGAAGCGCATGTCGACCCGCCATGGCGGGTCGGGCGGATCCATCGTCAATATCTCGTCGGCGGCAGCGACGCTGGGCTCGCCGGGCGAATATGTCGACTACGCCGCCTCCAAGGGTGCCATCGACACCTTCACCATCGGGCTCGCCCGTGAGGTGGCGATGGAGGGCATCCGCGTCAATGCAGTGCGGCCGGGCATCATCGACACGGACATCCATGCCTCCGGTGGGCAGCCGGACCGGGTGGAGCGGTTCCGTGATCTGTTGCCGATGAAAAGAGCCGGTACAGTGGATGAAGTCGCGGGCGCGGTTCTCTATCTTCTCTCCGACGCCGCGTCCTATACGACGGGCGCGATCCTGAACGTAAGCGGCGGCCGCTGAGCCCCAATCAAGAAGGACAGTATCATGGCTTATGACGTCGTTATCATCGGATCGGGACCGGGCGGCTATGTCTGCGCCATCAAGGCGGCGCAGCTCGGGCTGAAGGTCGCGGTGATCGAGAAGAACGCGACCTTCGGCGGCACCTGCCTCAACATCGGCTGCATCCCTTCCAAGGCCTTGCTCCATGCCTCCGAGATGTTCGCCGAGGCCGGCCATTCCTTCGACACGCTCGGCGTCGAGATCTCGGCGCCGAAGCTCAACCTGAAAAAGATGATGGCGCACAAGGACGCGACGGTGTCGTCGAATGTCAACGGCGTCGCCTTCCTGTTCAAAAAGAACAAGATCGACAGCTTCCGCGGCACCGGCAAGGTGCTCGCCGCCGGCAAGGTCTCGGTGACCGCTGAGGACGGCAAGGTCGAGGAGATCGAGACCAAGAACATCGTCATCGCCACCGGCTCGGATGTCGCCGGCATTCCCGGCGTCAAGGTCGATATCGACGAGAAGGTGATCGTGTCGTCGACCGGCGCGCTGTCGCTGGAGAAAGTGCCGGGCCATCTGGTGGTGGTCGGCGGCGGTGTCATCGGGCTTGAGCTCGGCTCGGTGTGGGCGCGGCTCGGTGCCAAGGTCACCGTGGTCGAATTCCTCGACACCATCCTGGGCGGCATGGACGGCGAAGTCTCCAAGCAATTCCAGCGGCTGCTATCCAAACAGGGTTTCGAGTTCAAGCTCGGTGCCAAAGTCACCGGCGTCGCCAAGGCCAAGAAGGGTGCGACTGTCACCTTCGAACCGGTCAAGGGCGGTGCCGCCGAGACCATCGAGGCCGATGTGGTGCTGATTTCGACGGGCCGCCGCGCCTATTCCGACAGCCTCGGGCTGAAGGAAGTCGGCGTCGAGGTCGACGGGCGCGGCCGGGTCAAGACCGATGGCCATCTGCGGACCAATATACCCGGTATCTACGCCATCGGCGACGTCATCGCCGGGCCGATGCTGGCGCACAAGGCCGAGGACGAGGGCGTGGCGGTGGCCGAAACCATCGCCGGCCAGGCCGGCCATGTGAACTACGACGTCATTCCGAGCGTCGTCTACACCAGCCCGGAAATCGCCTCGATCGGCAAGACCGAGGAAGAATTGAAGAAGGCCGGCATCGACTACAAGGCCGGAAAGTTCCCATTCAGCGCCAACGGCCGGGCGCGCGCCATGCTGCACACCGACGGTTTCGTGAAGATCCTCGCCGACAAGCAAAGCGACCGCGTACTGGGCGTGCATATTGTCGGCTTCGGCGCCGGCGAGATGATCCACGAGGCGGCGGTGCTGATGGAATTCGGCGGCTCGTCCGAGGATCTCGCCCGCACCTGCCACGCGCATCCGACGATGTCGGAAGCGGTCAAGGAAGCGGCGCTGGCCACGTTCTTCAAGCCGATCCACATTTAGCGGCATTATCCTCGGATCAAGCCCGAGGTGACGATCGTAGCGACATCCCCCAAAACAAAACGGCCCGCTTTTCAGCGGGCCGTTCGTATCTGATATCGAGCCGATCAGTTGGCCGGTGCAGGCGCCGGGGCTGGTGCCGGCGCAGGAGCCGGTGCGGGCGCAGGCGCGGGTGCCGGGGCAGGCGCCGGTTCTGCAGGTGCAGGTGCTGGTGCAGGTTCGGCCGGCTTCATCGGTTCTGCCGGTGCGGGCGCGGGGGCCGGTGTGCTGGCCGCCGGCGGCTCGGCAGGTGCCGGGTGCTCACCACTTCTTCCGAAAACATAATACGCGACAACCGCCAGAATAACGACGACCAGTGCAATCAGCCAACCGCTACCACCGCCGCCGCCACTTGGCCTTGGAGCGTTGGTGGACGAATTGAACGGGTCGTTTGGATTCGGTGTGTTCGCCATAAAAGTGTCCTCCGTGGATGAAAAATATCAATCAACACCAATCAACGCGCAATCATTGAACTGGTTTCACGCTAGGGTTGGAAAACGCCAAAAACAAGGACAATCCTGCCTTTCCGCAGCAGGAATGGCGTCGTTTCGCCACGCAGCGTCCCAAGTCCGTGCCTGCTATGGTCGATTCAAAGGATTTTGCCGTGATGAACTCCACAGTGCAGATTGTCCCGAACCCCCACGACGCTCTTGCCGGCGCCCAGTTCGCCGACCGCTATGTGCTGGTCACCGAAGATCTTTCGTTGACCGCACTCGGTGCGGCAGAACGGGCGTTGGGGCAAACGCCACGCTGGGTCGGCAGGCTCATTGCGCTGCGCAACCTTGTCGTCAAGCCATTCCGGCTGAAGACGGGCCTGGAACCTGCCGTGTTGCCGGGCGGCAAGATCGGGATCTTTCCGCTTATCAGCCAGTCTCCCGGCAAGGTCGTGCTTGGCCTCGACGACCGGCATCTCGATTTTCGTCTCCTGGTCGAGGTCAGGGATCTTGGCATGGGCCGACAGGAAGTGGCCGCATCTACGATCGTCAAGACGCATAATCTGCTCGGGCGCGCCTATCTCGCGATCATCATGCCGTTTCACCGGATCGTCGTTCCGGCGATGCTGGCTCAGATCCTGGCCAGGTAAAAGCTAAAGTCCCACAGGCGTGACGGTGTAACCGGCCTTGCGGAAATCCTCGACCAAGCCTTCGGGGCCGGGAAGGTGGAGAGCGCCGACCGCCATGAAGGCATTGCCCCTGGCAAGGATCGGCTCGGCATGCTCGACCATCACCTTGTTGCGGCTGGTGATCATGGTTTCCTCGAAAGCCGCATAGCCTGCGGGGTCGTCCTGCCCTTCTGGCATGGCGGCGCGAAACAGCGGCCAGAACATGCCGGTGTCGCCGCGCTGGTAGAGCACGATCATGGTTTCGTTGATGTCGTTGACCTTGTCGCCGAGTTTCAGCGTGTCGACGAGACCCTTCATGTGAAAGGCAAGCGGCAGCGAGGCCATGGCGCGCAGCTGGCTTTCGGCTGTCTCCAATCCTTCCACCGGCTTGCCGGCAGCCTTTGCACCCTCCGCCAGCCTGACGTCGAGCACCGGTGCGCCGCCGGACTGGCGGGCGAGTTCGCAGGCCGGCAGTGCCATCATGGCCGAGAGCATCCACGGCTTCATCTTGGCAACGGTCGCCGGCGGGATGCCGCGCGCGTCGAGTGCGGTGTTCATGGCCGCCGCATCGTCGGGCGACAGCAGCGACGACAGCGTCGTCGAATCGGTGAACATCATCAGGTCCGGCTCTTTGAGCATCGCGACCATCATTTTCTGCTTGTCGAGCACGTCGGTGGTTTCGATAACGATGGTGCCGGCGGCGTCATAGGCCTTCTGCGCGTCCGGCGGCAGCGTGGTGACGCGCGGGTCGGTCATGTGCATGGTGCCGAACAGGAAGGATGGTTTTTCGCCCGGCTTTTCGAGCTTCCACAACAGGCCCTTGCCGTTCGGTGTCGCGGCCGCTTCCGTCTCGAGCTTGCGGTAGGCCGCCGGGTTGTTCTTCTGCAAGGCCGACAGCATGTCGGCGCCGGTGCAGGTCGGGATTTCGGCATGCGCCCTGCCGGCCGCGAACAGCAGCACGGCGAGGAACGACAGGAAAAACAGGACATTGAGCGCAACGAGCAGCTTCAGCGAGACGTGAGCTGCACGATCGGCGATGGCTATGACGCGTTTCATGGTCCTTTCTTAGGATCGAAAAGCGGCAAAACGGTTAACCTGTGCTGAGAAATTGTCTTGGACTGGTTTCGGTATTCAGGCTCAGTAGCCATTGATCAGTCGCCTACGTGGATGGATAGAATGCCGTTGGGGATTAGCGGAAACGCCCATCTCTTCGTCATCCCAGGGTCTCCGCGACGGAGCTTCGCTCCTGCTTCGCCCTAGGATGACGAAGCTAAAAGGCTTCGCCCAATCCCAGATACTTCACGCCCTCGGGTGCGCTGATTCGTAGATTTCGAGCAGCCTCGCGGTGTCGACACCGGTGTAGATCTGCGTCGTCGACAGGCTGGCGTGGCCCAAGAGTTCCTGGATGGTGCGCAAATCGCCGCCGCGGCCGAGAAGATGCGTGGCGAAGGAATGGCGCAGTGCGTGCGGCGTCGCGGTATCGGGCAGGTTTAGCGCGGAGCGCAGCTTGGCCATGTCGCGCTGGACGACGGCCGGGTTGAGCGGGCCGCCGCGCGCGCCGCGAAACAACAGCCCCTTGGGGTCGAGATGATAGGGGCACAGCCGGCGGTATTCGGCGATTGCCCTGAGCGCCACCGGCAGCACCGGCACCAGGCGCGTCTTGCCACCCTTGCCGGTGACGCGCAGCACGGTGTCGGCCGCCGACGCCAGATCGGCGCCGGCCAGGCCGAGCGCCTCGGAAATGCGCAGGCCGGAGCCGTAGAGCAGTGTCAGCACGGCGGCGTTGCGGGCAGCGATCCAGGGTTCTTCCGCCAATTGGCCCTCGACCGAAACGATATGCTTGGCATCGCTCGCCGTCAGCGGCTTGGGCAGTGATTTGGGCTGGCGCGGTGCGCGCAGTGCTGCCGCACCCGCCGCATTGGCGAGGCCGCGCCGCTCAAGGAAACGCAGCAGCGAGCGGATGCCGGCCAGGCCGCGGCCGAGCGTGCGGGCACCGGCGCCGGCATTGCGCCGCGCCGCGAGGAAGCCGCGTAGATCGACCGGGCGCAGATTGGCAATGTCCGAAATGCCGGGTGAGCCGCCGCAATGGCCGGTGAGGAAATGCAGGAACTGGCGCGTATCGCGCTCGTAAGATTCCACCGTCTCGGGCGACAGCCGGCGCTCGCGCGCGAGCATCTTCAGCCAGCTTTCGCGTGCCGCCTGGAGATCGGGTTTGGCTGGGATGAGGAATTCCTGCATGGCGTGCTTCCCATCTCTATTTCATGCATGTCGTTATCCGAGCCACATGCATTCTCGGCCATTTTCCGGCAGCCGGGTTAGGAAGCAGTGAAGAGCGCGTCATTGAAATGACGGCTGGGGGGCGTTAGAGCAAAGCCAAAGGATGTCGCGCCATGAGCAAGCCCCAGAACCCTGTCCAGATGGCCGTGATCGGCGCCGCCCATGGCATCAAGGGCGAATTGCGGGTGAAAACCTTTACCGGTGAGCCGCTGGCGCTGGCCGACTACGGGCCGCTCTATGCCAGGGACGGTCGCGCCTTCCAGATCATCGACATCAGGCCCGCCAACACCGTCGTCGTGGTCCGCTTCAAGGGCGTTGCCGACCGCAACGCCGCCGAGGCGCTCGCCGGCACGGAGCTGTTCGTCGACCGCTCGATGCTGCCGGACGACGGCGAGGAGGACGAATTCTATCATGCCGACCTCGTCGGCCTCGAAGTCCGGGACGACACGGGTGCAGCCATCGGCAAGGTCGTCGCGGTGCACAATTTCGGCGGCGGCGACATTCTCGATGTCACGCTGGGCGGGCGCAAGGGCGTGCTGATCCCGTTCACGCAGGCCGCCGTGCCACAAGTGTCGATCGCTGAGGGTTTTGTGCGCGTCGATCCGGCTGCCGCCGGGCTCGTCGACGACGAGGATGGCGATGCACCAAGCGAGGAAGGTTTCGATCCGAAGGGACGACCGCGCGGACCGAGCGACGCTGGGGGCAACCGGTGAGCTTCGCCGCCTCGGTGCTGACGCTTTACCCCGAGATGTTCCCCGGCGCGCTCGGCCTGTCGTTGGCCGGCCGGGCGCTCGAGGCCGGCACGTGGTCGCTGGAAGCGATCCAGATCCGCGACTTCGCCAGCGACCGCCATCGCACCGTCGACGACACGCCGGCCGGCGGCGGTGCCGGCATGGTAATGCGGGCCGATGTCCTGGCGAAAGCCATCGACCATGCTTCGCCGAAAGGCGATCTGCGGCCACGCCTGCTGATGAGCCCGCGCGGCAAACCGCTGGCGCAAGCGCGTGTGCGCGAGCTGGCTGCCGGGCCGGGTGCGGTCATTGTCTGCGGCCGCTTCGAAGGCGTCGACCAGCGGGTGATTGACGCGCGGGGATTGGAGGAAGTCTCCATCGGCGATTTCATCCTGTCGGGCGGCGAGCCGGCGGCGCTTGTGCTGCTCGATGCCGTGGTGCGGCTGTTGCCCGGCGTCATGGGCAATGCAGTGTCGGGCGAGGAGGAAAGCTTCGAGAACGGCCTGCTCGAACATCCGCACTATACAAGGCCGCAGGAGTTCGAGGGGCGCGAGATTCCCGAAGTGCTGATTTCGGGCAATCACAAGAAGATCGCCGCATGGAGGCGGGCGGAGTCGGAAAAGCTGACGAAAGAGCGGCGGCCTGATTTGTTGGGCGTCGCCCTTCAGCCTTTCCAAAAATAGTAGAAGGCGAGAAAGAGGCCGACGGCGACGACGAAGCCGCGGACCGCGTTTTGCGGCACGCGCTTGGCGATCCAGACGCCGGCATAGCCGCCCAGTGCGCCGCCCGGGATCATGATGATCGCCTGCGGCCAGGCGACGACGCCGCCGGAGACGAAGACGATGATCGCGACAGCAGCGATGACCACGGCCAGCATGTTCTTCAGCGCGTTCAACCGGTGATAGTCGCCGGCTTGCGTCAGGCCGAGCGTCGCCAGCATCATCACCCCCATGCCGGCGCCGAAGAAGCCGCCATAGATGGCGGTGACGAACTGCGCCAGCGAACCGGCCAGCGAACCGACGGAAGCTTCGTGTCCCGGCTTTGGCGCCGGTTTCAGCCAGGGGCCGGCGGCAAACAGGGCTGTCGCCGCCAGCAGCAGCCACGGCACCAGGGCGCGAAACGATGGATTGTCGAGCGCCAAGAGGATCAGCGCGCCGGCCAGTGCGCCCACTGCCGAGATCAGGCACAGCAGCAGCGCGCCGCGCCAGAAATGCCTGATGTCGGCCGAGTAGGCGAGCGTCGAGGTTATGTAACCTGGAAATTGCGTCACCGAGGAGGTGGCGTTGGCGACGATCGGCGGCAGGCCGACCAGGGTCATGGCGCCGAAGGTGATAAAGGTGCCGCCACCGGCGACCGCATTGGCGGCGCCTGACAGAAAGCCCGCCAGGAACAGCAGGATGGCGTCGAAAACAAACATGGAATGCGACCGTTCGAAATTGTACTATTTCACGCTTAGGAAGCCTGAAGAACCGGCGCAACCGGGCACGGCAGGATTACGATGATGCCATGTGAGCAGAAAATGCGCGGCCAAGGCGTGACAAAGCGCTGAAATAGCTGTATGTGCCCGCCCGTACCGGCCAGAAAGAATCTGCCGGACCCGTCAACAATGACGGTGTAGTCGCCCCTGCTGGATGTTTCAAAGACAAATGTCTTCGAGACAAAGGGCATAGCCAAGCGGTCAATGGAACTGCAAGGCGAGTGTCGGACGCTCTGACTGTCGGAAGAACAAGAAGTGGACTTTTGAGATGGATATTCTCCGTCAGCTCGAGGCCGAACAGGCCGCCAAGATCGAAGCCAAGCGCAAGCTTCCCGAATTCCAGCCCGGCGACACCGTGCGCGTCCAGGTCCGCGTGACCGAAGGCACCCGCACCCGCGTCCAGGCCTATGAGGGTGTCGTCATCGCCCGCGCCGGCGCTGGCTTCCAGGAGAACTTCACGGTTCGCAAGATTTCCTACGGCGAAGGCGTCGAGCGCGTGTTCCCGGTCTACTCGCCGATGGTCGAAGGCGTCGAGATCGTTCGCCGCGGCAAGGTGCGTCGCGCCAAGCTCTACTATCTGCGCGATCGTCGCGGCAAGTCGGCCCGTATTTCGGAAAACACCGGCGTGCGCGCCCGCAAGCTGAACGATGAGGAGCGCGATGCGCTGAACGCCGAGAAGGCCCGCATCGAGGCCGAGAAGGTGGCAGCCGCCGAGGCTCTGGCCGCCGAGAAGGCCGCCCAGGACGCCGAGAAGAAGGCCGCCGCCGAGGCAGCCGAAGCCGCCAAGGCAACGGAAGCAGCCACTGCCGAATAAGGTTTTTCGGCGAGCAAGTTTGAAAAGGCGGCTTCGGCCGCCTTTTTTCGTTTCCGGAGGAGGGCTGGCTGGCAGGAAGTCGGCGATTGACTCGAATTAGATCGTGTACTAAACAATCGAGCACGATTTAAATGGAGAAATAAGATGCCTGCATTGTATTCCACCCAAGCCCGCGCCGTCGGCGGCCGTGCCGGCCATGTCCAGAGCGACGATGGCCTGCTCAGCCTCGACCTTGCCATGCCCAAGGCGCTTGGCGGCAAGGGCGGCGCCACCAATCCCGAGCAGCTTTTCGCCGCCGGCTATGCCGCCTGCTTCGAAAACGCCATGCGCTTCATCGCCGGCAAGCAGAAACTGCCGCTGCAGGATGCTTCGGTGACGGCCAATGTCAGCCTGCACAGCAATGCGCAGGGCGGATTTGTGCTTGGCGTTTCGCTCGCGGCGGAAACAAAAGGTCTTGATCAGGCGGCGGCGGAAGCGCTTGTATCGGCGGCGCACCACGTTTGTCCCTATTCCAATGCGATCAAGGGCAACATCGAGGTGGCGCTTTCGGCCAAGGCGCTTCCGGCAAAGGCAGCATGACCACGGAAACGACAACCAAGTCCAAGCAAACCCCGGCGCAATTCGCCGGGGTGGCAAAACTCGACCAACAGCTCTGCTTCGCACTCTACTCGGCAAGCGGGCTGATGACGCGGCTGTATCGGCCGCTGCTCGATCCGCTTGGCCTGACCTATCCGCAATATCTGGCCATGTTGGCGCTGTGGGAACGGGCACCAAGCACGGTGGGCGAACTCGGCGAAGCGCTGGGACTGGATTCGGCGACGTTGACGCCGCTGCTCAAGCGGCTGGAGGCAGGTGGCCTGGTCACACGTCGGCGTGACCTCGCCGACGAGCGCCGTGTCCTGGTCGAGCCGACGGCGAAGGGCCAAGCGTTGCGCGAGCAGGCCAAAAGCGTGCCGGCGGCGATGCTTTGCAACCTGCCTCTGGACGTCGACGAGTTGAAATCCCTGCATCGCACTCTGACGCGGTTCGTCTCCGGCTTGCGCAAGACGAATGCCGGCACCGCGAACCGGAACTGATCGCCGCCGCGACACCGTTCGTTCCTGAATCCCGGGAATGAAGGCACTGGAATCCGCTTTCGCATGCGCTGACGCAGCGGAGCGTCTTGCATGACGCCCGCGGAAAGCTAAAGTTGGCGCCGGATTTTCGCGCAAGCCCGGCCATGCCGGGCCATTTCAATTTTCGGGGAGTGTGTCATGACCAAATCGAAACTGCTGCTGGCAGGCCTGCTTGCCCTCGTCCTGGCGCCGGTTGCCGCCTTCGCGCAAGCTTTGCCCGACCTCGGCGGCAAGAAGGTGGTGGTGGTCACCGAAAACGCCTATCCGCCGCTGCAGTTCATCGACGCGAAGACCGGCAAACAGATCGGCTGGGAATATGATGCGATGAACGAGATCGCCAAGCGGCTCAATTTCACGGTCGAGTACCAGAACACTTCCTGGGACGCGATGATCCAGGCGGTTTCCGACAACCAGTACAACATCGGCATGACCGGCATCACCATCAAGGATGACCGCAAGGAGAAGGTGGATTTCTCCGACCCCTATATGCGCTCGGAACAGTTCATGCTGGTGCGTGGCGATGAAAGCCGCTTCACCGACGCCAAGACCTTCGGTGCCTTCAAGGATGGGCTGATCGGCGCGCAGGCCGGCACCACCCCGTTCTACACCGCCGTCTACAGCGTGCTCGACGGCAATGAGCAGAACCCGCGCATCAAGCTGTTCGAGACGTTTGGCGCGACAGTGCAGGCGCTGAAGTCCGGCGACGTCGATGTCGTCTTGACCGACGGCACCGCCGGCAAGGGCTACGTCGACGCATCCGAGGGCAAGCTGAAGTTGATCGGCGGCCCGCTCGGCACCGAGGATTTTGGCTTTATCTTCCCTAAGGGGTCGGACCTGGTGAAGCCGGTCAACGCGGCGATCGCGGCGCTCAAGGCGGACGGGACGTTCGATGCGCTGAACAAGAAGTGGTTTCTTGATTACAAGATGGGGCAGTGATTTCCCGCTGAGTTCACGCTTGAACGCCCCCCTCTGCCCTGCCGGGCATCTCCCCCTCAAGGGGGGAGATTGGCAGCTTCAGCGCCATCGCTCATTCTGCAACGCTAAAGATTGGCGAAAGCTAATGCGACAGCCGATCTCCCCCCTTGAGGGGGAGATGTCCGGCAGGACAGAGGGGGGCGCCTTGGCGCTTGCTTTGCGCACTATCCGCTCGGCCGGCCGCGCCTGATGCCTCCCGCTTCCACCTCTAAAGCCGACTTCCCCTGGTGGCTTGTCGTGGCCGTAACCATCGCAATCGCGGTGGCCGTCTTCGTTGCCACCAGCAACCTCTATGCCCAGGTGTTCGCTACCGTCGCCAAGGGCATCGGCATCACCATCTTCGTCACCGTGATTGCCTTTGTGCTGGCTTCGGCCATCGGTCTCGGCATCGCCCTGATGGGGATGTCCGGCTCGCGCTGGCTACGCCAGATCGCGCGCTTTTATGTCGAGATCATCCGCGGCGTGCCGATCCTGGTGCTGTTGTTCTGGATCGCCTTTGCTGGTGCGCCGGCCTTCGTCGCGGCCTGGAACGCGCTGACCGCGCCGCTGCAAAGCGCCGGCCTGCTGGGCGAGCTTTTGGTGCGCGACGTGTCGCTGTTGTGGCGCGCCATCATGGCGCTGACCATCGGCTATTCGGCCTTCATCTCGGAGGTGTTTCGCGCCGGTATCCAGGCGGTGGAAAAGGGCCAGATCGAGGCGGCCAAGGCACTCGGCCTGACCCGCGCGCAACGTTTCCGGCTGATCGTGTTTCCGCAAGCGATCCGCACCATCCTGCCGCCGCTCGGTAATGATTTCGTCGCTCTGGTCAAGGATTCCTCGCTGGTCTCGGTGCTCGGCGTCGCCGACATCACCCAGATGGGCAAGGTCTATGCCGCCGGCTCGTTCCGCTTCTTCGAGACCTATTCGATCGTTGCCTATATCTACCTCATCCTGACGGTCGGGCTGTCGCTGGCCTTGCGGGCGCTGGAACGGCGGCTGCGCCGTCAGCACGAGGAATAGTCTTTCGCCGAAGACAGCGTTACGATCCCTGAGCATTCTCGTTGAGGAGGTTCCATGATCGTCGACAAGGCCAATGCGGCGCTGGATTCCGTCTATGCGGCCGACACGCCGGAGGCGCTTGAAGAGGCCTATGCCGCATGGGCCGCGACCTATGACAGCGAGACCGCCTCGCTCGGTTATCTCCTGCCGTTCCTGATCACCGCCTGGGTGGCGCGCCATGTGCCGCCGGACGAGGGGCCGTTGCTCGATGCCGGCTGTGGCACCGGCCTGTCGGGGCCGTCGCTGAAGGCGCTCGGCTACCGCGACATTGCGGGGCTCGATCTCTCCGACGACATGCTGAAGATCGCCGGCAGCCGCAATGCCTACAGCGAGTTGAAGCAGGCAATGCTGGGCGGTCCGCTGCCATGGCCGGACGGCCACTTCCGCGCCTTCTTCTCGACCGGCGTGTTCACCATCAGCCATGCGCCGGCATCCGGCCTGCACGAGCTGGTGCGCATCACTAAAAAAGGTGGCCATGCCATCTTCACCGTGCGCGACCAGGTTTTCGAGAGCGGCGGCTTTCAGGCGGTGTTCGACGAGCTGGAACGGGCGAAGAGATGGCGACCGGTTGAGGAGAGCCCCTGGTTCCGCTGCTATGCGATCGCCGAACCTGACGCGTTGGTGAAGACCTTTGTGTTTGAAGTGGTTTGAGCACTGCCCGCGTTTCCTCGCCCCCGTGAAGCGGGGGAGAGGTGGCCCGGCGGAGCCGGGACGGAGAGGGGGACGACCTACACGAAGCCAGAACCCGGTGAAGGACAAGGCGCGAGACGGGCCAGGTCGAAGTTGTCAGGAGGCAACAAACTCCGTGCGCCGAGCAGGCCCCTCTCCGTCCCGGCTTCGCCGGGCCACCTCTCCCCACTGCGTGGGGCGAGGAACCCAAGGTTCTTCAACGCACGCCGCAATTGCCGAAAACCCAAAAGATTGGTATGAGCCACGCCATGGAAGAGCTTTTTGGCGATCCGGCCTACAAAGGGTTCGTGCTGCAGGACAGGAAACGCCTGCCGTCGCGCTTCTCCGCGCGCGTGTCCGGGGCGCTGACCAGCCGACTACCCTAGGCCGACCTGTCCAGGTCGTTTCGCCGGGCCGAAAGTCAGGCGTCTGCTCTTTCCCATTCTCATATCGACGGATTTACGCACATGAGCGCACCGCGCACCCTCTACGACAAGATTTTCGACGACCACGTCGTCGACCGCCAGGACGACGGCACCTGCCTGCTCTACATCGACCGCCACCTCGTCCATGAAGTGACCAGCCCGCAGGCCTTCGAAGGCCTGCGCATGACCGGCCGAAAAGTCCGGCATCCGGAAAAGACGCTGGCCGTGGTCGATCACAATGTCTCGACCTCGCCCGAGCGCAAGTTCGGTATCAAGAACGAGGAAAGCCGCATCCAGGTCGAGGCGCTTGCCAAGAACGCAAGGGATTTCGGCGTCGAATATTATTCCGAGAACGATATCCGCCAGGGCATCGTCCACATCATCGGCCCCGAGCAGGGCTTTACTCTGCCCGGCATGACCATCGTCTGCGGCGACAGCCACACTTCGACGCACGGCGCTTTCGGCGCACTGGCGCATGGCATCGGCACGTCCGAGGTCGAGCATGTGCTGGCGACGCAGACGCTGATCCAGCGCAAGGCCAAGAACATGCTGGTACGCGTCGACGGCCAGTTGCCGGAAGGCGTCACCGCCAAGGACATCATCCTCGCCATCATCGGCGAGATCGGCACTGCAGGCGGCACCGGTTATGTCATCGAATATGCCGGCGAGGCGATCCGTGCGCTGTCGATGGAAGGCCGCATGACGATCTGCAACATGTCGATCGAAGGCGGCGCGCGCGCCGGCCTGATCGCGGCGGACGAGACGACCTTCGCCTATGTCAAGGACAAGCCGCGCGCGCCGAAGGGCGCGGCCTGGGATGCGGCACTCGAATACTGGAAGACGCTGCAGTCCGACGAGGGCGCGCATTTCGACAAGGTGATCGTGCTCGACGCGGCCAAGCTGCCGCCGATCGTCTCCTGGGGCTCGTCACCAGAGGATGTCGTCTCGGTGCAGGGCATCGTGCCGAATCCGGAAGACATCGCCGATGAGAACAAGCGCACCTCCAAGCAGCGCGCGCTCGACTATATGGGTCTGACGCCGGGTACCAAGATCACCGACATCACGCTCGACCGCGTCTTCATCGGTTCCTGCACCAATGGCCGCATCGAGGATCTGCGCGCCGTCGCCAAGGTGGTCGAAGGCAAGACGGTCAGCGCGCATGTCGATGCGATGATCGTGCCGGGTTCCGGCCTGGTCAAGGAACAGGCGGAAGCCGAAGGTCTCGACAAGATCTTCGTCGCCGCCGGCTTCGACTGGCGCGAGCCGGGCTGCTCGATGTGCCTTGCCATGAATGACGACCGGCTGAAGCCGCATGAACGCTGCGCCTCGACCTCGAACCGGAATTTCGAGGGCCGGCAGGGTTTCAAGGGCCGCACCCATCTGGTGTCGCCGGCGATGGCGGCGGCTGCGGCGATCGCAGGCCACTTTGTCGACATCCGCGAGTGGAAGTAACTCCGGAGCGCTCAGCTTCGAACACATACCAGGCCCCGGACCGCTTTGCGGCTCCGGGGTCTTTTTTCGTTCGGTTCGTCCCACATATTCGCGTTCGCTTAACCGCTTGTTTGGGCTTGCGCTCTAAAGTCTTCCCTCACGTAAGCGGGGAAATTACAGTCGTTTGGACACGGGTCTGCTCATAGCGCTGCTCAACCCGACGATCGCGCTGGCGCTCGGCGCCGCGTTCCTCGTGCTATGGTTCTATCAGCGCCACCGCCCCTATCTGGCCGTGCTGGCGATCAGCTACAGTCTCTCGGCGGTCGGTTTCCTGCTGCAGTATTTCACTTTGCCCATCGGCATGCCGCTGACCAAGCTGGTGTCGAACATCTGCTTCACCGTCGCCGGCTGCTGCCTGTCCAGCGCCATCGTCCACCGCTATGGCCGCAAGGTGCCCTATATCGGGATCGGCGTGCTGGCGGGCGGCGGCCTGGCGTCGTTCTGCTGGTTCCTGTTCGCCGCGCCGGATCTCACCTGGCGCATCCTGGCGATGAATTTCGCGTTCGGCGGGATCAGCCTGCTGGTCGCCGCCGAACTGCGCCCGGTTCGCCGCAACGGCCCGACCGAAAAAATCCTGTTCGTGCTGTCGCTGCTGTCGGGCGTCAATTTCATCGTGCGCACCCTTGTCGTCGTCATCGCGCACGGACCCTTCACCAGCTATGACGGTTTCTATGCCTCGTCCTACTGGACGACGGCGCTGCTGTCGCACGCACTGCTGTCGCTGCTCATCGCGCTTTGCCTGTTCTCCGCCGCCGCACTCGATGTGATGAAGGCGCTGAAGACCGAGACCTATACCGATCCGCTATCTGGCCTGCTCAACCGGCGTGGCTTCGAGGAGCGAGCCATGCTGCTGCTGCGGCATTGCGCCTCGGCCCGGTTCCCGGTCGCGCTGGTGCTGGCCGATCTCGATCATTTCAAGGCGCTCAACGATGTGCACGGGCATGCGGCGGGCGATCGCGTGATCGCCGATTTCGCCGCCAAGCTTCGGTCGGCGGCAGGGGCACGCGGCGTTGCTGGGCGTATCGGCGGCGAGGAATTCGCGGTGCTGCTGCCCTTGAGTGATCTCGCCGCCGCCCGGCTGTTCGCCGAGGCGGTGCGCACGCTCTATTCGGCCGGCCATGTCGACGGGCTTCCCGCCGGCACGAAGGTGACCGCCAGTTTCGGCGTGGCGGCCCGCAGCGGCGACGAGGCGCTGGAGCCGCTGATGCGCCGTGCCGACGATGCGCTCTACAAGGCCAAGAAAAACGGCCGCGACAGCGTGCGCCTGTCCTATGAGCGGCCGGAAACGGTGTTCGTACCGGAGCCGCTCAAGGCCGGCTGAATCCTGTCCGTCCGGGACTAAAGCGCATCACGTTTGAGCGGACTCAGGCGACGCGCTTTGGGTCTTGTTTTCATGCATGTCGTTCACCCAAAACCGGGTCACCTTTGGGCGATATACATTGGCGTTAACGTCTTCTTCGCCCGTCGATGCTAGCTATTGGCGCGGGTGCGGGAAAAACATGAGTGGCGCCAACTTTATCCTGTTGATCAACCTGTCGGTTGCCGGGCTGCTGGCGGCATCCTTCATGGCGGTTGCCTTCCATGATGTCGGCCGCGCGCCGGCACGCTGGCTGGCGTCAGGTTACCTGCTGGGCATGGCCTATTCCGCCATCGAATTCAGCATCCCCGCCTTCACCGATGCACGGTTCCCGGTCGTTGCCGCCTTCGCGGTCTTCCTTGGCGCCACCATTGCGTTCAATGCCGGGCTTGTCCGCAAATACGGCGTGGCGCCGCCCTGGCCACCAATGCTGTTGTTCCTGTTGGCCACCACCATAGCTGTGTATGTCGTGCAGGACCTGCCACGCCAGTCGCTGGTCCGCATGATGGCCTACCAGCTTCCCTATGCGGTCATGCAGTTCGTCGGGCTGGCCATCGTCTGGTCGTCGAGGCAAACGCTGGCCCGCCTCGATCGCATCCTGATGGCAGTGTTGGCGGCGAGCGGTCTGCAGTTTGCCTCCAAGCCATTCATCGCGCATGCGCTCGGCGGCTGGGGCGCCAATCCGCAAGCCTATCTGCAAAGCAGCTACGCGCTGGTGTCGCAGTCGCTCGGCACTGTCTTTGCGCTTGCGGTGGCGCTACTGATGCTGGCCATCCTGGTTCGCGACGTGCTTGCCGAAGTGACGTCGAAATCGGAGATGGACACGCTTTCACGCCTGCTCAACCGCGGCGGCTTCACCCGCCACGCGGAGCTGGCGGTGCTGGGCGCGGTGCGGCAAGGCGTGCCGGTCGCCCTGGTCATCGCAGACCTCGATCATTTCAAGAACGTCAACGACAGTTTCGGCCATGCGTCCGGCGACCGGGTGATCGAGACTTTCGCAGGCTTCCTGCGCGAGGCCGTCGCCGGCCATCATATTGCCGGCCGCATCGGCGGCGAGGAGTTCGCCATCATCCTGCCGGGAACCAACCTTGCCGCCGCCCGGCTGTTCGCCGAGGGTACGCGCAGCGCTTTCGGCGCGCTGCCCATCGACGGACTGCCGGTGGACAACCGCTGCACTGCGAGCTTCGGCGTCGCCGAACTTCATCCCAGCGAGGACTTTGCCGATCTGATGCGGCGCGCCGACCTGGCGCTCTATCAGGCGAAGAATGCCGGGCGCGATTGCGTGCGCATCTCCGCCGGACCGGCAGGCAACTGGTTGTCAGTCGAGATGAAGGCTAGCGGCAGGGGCTGAGCTCGGGCATCTCGCCGTCTGAGAGGCCGTACATATAGGAGCGGCCTTTCACCAACACCGGCGGCCGATAGCAGTCGCTGTAACCGCTGATTTCGTCGGCTTCGTTCTCGTAGATCACCTTGGGCTGGCCGGCGCTGGTGTAGTCCGACAGCTGCTTGGCCAGCCTGCCTTCTCCGACGAGGATGCGCTTGTAGCCGGCGGCGCTGTCGATGACGAGATTGCCGAAGGAATCGGCGTAGACGCGATCCTGATGCCGCGCGCCGGCGAGCGCTGGCACCGCAAGGCCGACGACCGAGGCCGCCACTATGAGCGCCGCAAGGCGCGATCTGCCCGAATTCGAACGCATGGCGTTCCTCCATGTTAGAGGCAAGCCTCCTCGAATCGGAAATTAACCTTTTATTAACCTTTGTTAAGAGGCTGACGCGTTTCGCGGCGATGTCTCGGCAAACATGGTTAATATCCGTCAATATCCGACTGGATGGAAAACCCGGTGGCCATCATTCGGCCATGCTTGGCCTCACCATCGCGGCCGGCGTCCGTCTCGGCGTCGGAATGACATCTTGGCAGGCATCGCGGCTGGTTTGCCGTGCGGGAGAACAGCATATGGCGTTGCGCCGGCCGATTTGGGTGTCCGTTTTCCCGTTGCTCATTATTGTCGCTGCCTGTGTGCCGCAGGGCAGCGCACCGAAGGCGGCCAATACCGTCGTCTCCCCTGCGCCGGCTCAGCAGTCTATCGCAGCCGCGGCGCCCCCGGCAGCTGCAACCAAGATCATCACCGACCTTACCGCGCCGCGATCCGGCATAGGCACGGCCACCTACAGATGCGGCAATAACGGTATGATTGCCATCCAGAATCTCGGCACGTCGTTGCGTGTGGTCGCGTCCGACGGCGCGACCGAGGAGTTTGCGGCGTCGCCTGCCAATCAGAGCAGCCGCTACCAGGCGGCCACGCATGACGCAATCGTGATCGACGGACGCGAAGCACTGGTGATGAAGAAGGGGTCGACGCCGCAGACCTGCAAACGCTGACGTGAGTCTCGACACGGCCAGGCCCTGGGCCAGACATGCTGCACTGCAGCGATATCGAGCCGGCTTCTGGCCACCAGCCCTAATCGATTGAAGGCCAAGCCTGCCTTTTAGTCAGACTAAATTACGTTTTCGAAACGGTTTTCTGGCTTTGACGCGGTGCAAAAAGAGCATTAGAAACCGGCTGTCCGAAGTCGCAACCGGAAGCGGCAATGCCGCATTTCCACCTGAGGCTCCAGAGACGTCGAACTGGGGGAGCCATGAGCAAATCACCAGCCACCCGCGAATTTGCCAGACGTGAACGGCCGCTTTCGCCGCACCTCACCGTGTACCGGCCGCCGATCACCATGACGATGTCGATCATCCACCGCATCACCGGTGGCGCGCTGTATTTCGGCACGCTGTTGGTCGCCCTGTGGCTGATGGCGGCGGCAAGCTCGCAGGCGACCTTTGACTGGGTCAACTGGGCCTTCGGCACCTGGCTCGGCCGGCTTATCCTCTTCGGCTATACCTGGGCGCTGATGCATCACATGCTGGGTGGCGTGCGCCATCTGGTCTGGGACACCGGCGCGGGCCTCGAAAAGCACACGGCATCCAAGATCGCCTGGGCGACGTTGGCCGGCTCGATCCTGCTGACGCTGCTGATCTGGATCGCCGGCTATATGGCGCGGGGAGCCTGATCATGAGCGGCAACAAATCGGACATGCGCACGCCGCTGGCGAAGGTACGCGGCCTTGGTTCCGCCCGCGAGGGCACCGGACATTTCTGGCGCCAGCGCCTGACCGCGATCGCCAACATCCCGCTGATCCTGTTCTTCGTCGGTTTCCTGATCGCACTCAACGGTGCCGACTACGCCCATGTGCGGGCAGCCCTCGCCAATCCGTTCGTGGCGCTGGTGATGGCCCTGGTGCTCATCTCCGGGCTCACCCATATGCGGCTTGGTATGCAGGTGATCATCGAGGATTACGTGCATGGCGAGGGCATGAAGCTGGCGCTGATCGCGCTCAATACATTTTTCACCATAGCGGTCGGCGTCGCTTCCATCTTCGCCCTGCTCAAGCTGGCATTCGGAGGCTGAAGTTGGCCAAGGACGCAAAACAAGCCAACACGGCAGGCTACACCTTTGTCGACCACAAGTTCGACGTGGTGGTCGTCGGCGCCGGCGGCGCCGGCCTGCGCGCCACGCTTGGCATGGCCGAACAAGGCCTGCGCACCGCCTGCATCACCAAGGTGTTCCCGACGCGCTCGCACACGGTGGCGGCGCAAGGCGGCATTGCCGCCTCGCTGGCCAATATGGGACCCGACAATTGGCAATGGCATCTTTTCGATACCGTCAAGGGTTCGGATTGGCTGGGCGACATCGATGCGCAGGAATACATGGTCCAGCAGGCGCCCGCCGCGGTCTATGAACTCGAACATTACGGCGTGCCGTTCTCGCGCACCGAAGAAGGCAAGATCTATCAGCGGCCTTTCGGCGGCATGATGATGAATTTCGGCGAAGGCCCGCCCGTGCAGCGTACCTGCGCCGCCGCCGACCGCACCGGCCACGCCATGCTGCACACGCTTTACGGCCAGTCGCTGAAGCACAACGCGCAGTTCTTCATCGAGTATTTCGCGCTCGACCTGATCATGGAGCCCGACGGCACCTGCACCGGCGTCGTCGCCTGGAACCTCGACGACGGCACCATCCATCGTTTTTCGGCCAAGATGGTGGTGCTGGCGACAGGCGGCTACGGCCGCGCCTATTTCTCGGCAACCTCGGCGCACACCTGCACCGGCGACGGCGGCGGCATGGCCGCGCGGGCGGGGTTCCCCCTCCAGGACATGGAGTTCGTGCAGTTCCATCCGACCGGCATCTATGGCGCCGGCTGCCTGATCACCGAAGGCGCGCGCGGCGAAGGCGGCTATCTCGTCAATTCCGAGGGCGAGCGCTTCATGGAGCGCTACGCGCCGTCGGCCAAGGATCTCGCCTCGCGCGACGTCGTCTCGCGCTGCATGACGCTGGAAATCCGCGAGGGCCGCGGTGTCGGGCCGAAGAAGGACCACATCTTCCTGCACCTCGATCACCTCGATCCGGCCGTCCTGCATGAGCGGCTGCCCGGCATTTCGGAATCGGCCAAGATCTTTGCCGGCGTCGACCTGACCAAGGAGCCGATCCCGGTGCTGCCGACGGTGCACTACAATATGGGCGGCGTGCCGACCAATTACTGGGGCGAGGTGCTCAACCCGACGTCGAGAAGCCCGGACAAGGTGTCGCCCGGGCTGATGGCGGTCGGCGAAGCCGGCTGCGCCTCGGTGCACGGCGCCAACCGGCTGGGCTCGAACTCGCTGATCGATCTGGTGGTGTTCGGCCGCGCGGCGGCGATCCGGGCCGGCCAGGTCATCGATCGCAATTCGGCGATCCCTGCGCCCAACGAAGCCTCGGTCGAAAAGATCATGGATCGCTTCGATCGGCTGCGCCACGCCAACGGCTCGACGCCGACGGCAGTGTTGCGTGAAAAGATGCAGAAGGCGATGCAGGAAGACGCTGCTGTGTTCCGCACCCAGGAATCGCTGGACAGCGGCTGCAAGCGTATTTCGCAGATATGGGGCGAGTTGAAGGACATCAAGGTGTACGACCGCTCGATGATCTGGAATTCCGACCTGGTTGAAACGCTGGAACTGGAAAACCTGATGGCCAACGCCATCACCACGGTCTATGGCGCCGCGGCGCGCAAGGAGAGCCGTGGCGCGCACGCGCGCGAGGATTTCTCCGCGCGCGACGACGCCAACTGGCGCAAGCATACGCTGGCGCGGCTCAGCGAGGCCGGCGAAGTGACGCTCAGCTATCGGCCGGTTCATACGGAACTGCAGCTCAAGGAAGAAAACGGCGGCATCAACCCGGCCAAGATCGCGCCAAAGGCGAGGGTGTATTGAGGATCGAACATGGTTGAACTCACACTCCCCAAGAATTCGCAGATCAAGGCGGGAAAAACCTGGCCGAAGCCGGAAGGCGCCACCAATCTACGGGAGTACCGCATCTACCGTTGGTCGCCGGACGACGACCAGAACCCGCACATCGACACCTATTTCGTCGACATGGACGATTGCGGCCCGATGGTGCTCGACGCGCTGCTGTGGATCAAGAACAAGATCGACCCGACGCTGACCCTGCGGCGCTCCTGCCGCGAGGGCATTTGCGGCTCCTGCGCCATGAACATCGACGGCTCCAACACGCTCGCCTGCACCAAGGGCTGCGACGACATTTCCGGCGCGGTAAAAGTCTATCCGCTGCCGCATATGCAAGTGGTCAAGGACCTTGTGCCGGACCTCACCAATTTCTATGCCCAGCACGCCTCGATCCAGCCATGGCTGAAGACGGTGTCGCCGGAGCCGGCCAAGGAATGGCTGCAGAGCCATGAGGACCGTGAAAAGCTGGATGGCCTCTACGAGTGCATATTGTGCGCCTGCTGCTCGACCTCGTGTCCGAGCTATTGGTGGAACGGCGACCGCTATCTCGGCCCGGCAACGCTTCTGCAGGCCTATCGCTGGCTGATCGACAGCCGCGACGAGGCCAAGGGCGAGCGGCTCGACAATCTCGAAGATCCGTTCCGGCTCTATCGCTGCCACACCATCATGAACTGCGCCCAGACCTGCCCCAAGGGCCTCAACCCGGCCAAGGCCATCGCCGAGATCAAGAAGATGATGGTGGAGAGAAGGGTTTAGGGCGGTTCACTCGCGGCAATCTCGAACGCGGCGATCCATCGCGCCCCCCCTCTGTCCTGCCGGACATCTCCCCACATGGGGAAGATTGGCTGTCATGGCGGCTTTCGCCAATCTCCGAGGGTTGAAGGATGACGCGCTGTCGGCGAAGCTGCCGATCTCCCCCCATGTGGGGGAGATGTCCGGCAGGACAGAGGGGGGCGCTGTCCCGCCGGCTTCAGAAAGGATTGCAACCCAATGAGCGATGACCTTCCCATCCTTTCCCCTGTCGAAGCACGCATCCTCGGCTGCCTGATCGAGAAGAAAGAGCTGACGCCGGATGTCTATCCGCTGACGCTCAGTGGCGCGCATGCCGCGGCCAACCAGAAGACGGCGCGCGAGCCGGTGATGGCGCTGGAACAGGTCGAGGTGCACCGGGGGCTGAAGCTGCTCGAACAAAAGGGGTTGGTGCGGCAGATGTTCGGCTCGCGCGTCGAGCGCTACGAGCACCAGATGGCGCAGCGCTTCTCGCTGACCACGCCGCAAACCGCTTTGATCGGCCTGCTGTTGCTGCGCGGGCCGCAGACGGCACATGAGCTCCTGGCGCGCAGCGAGCGCATGGCGCGGTTCCCATCGATCGAGGATCTGCGCGCCGAGCTCGATATGCTGATCGGCCGCCGACCACCACTCATCCAGGAAATCCCGCGCGGACCAGGCCAGCGCGAGGACCGCTACGTGCATCTCCTCAGCGGCCCGGTGGACGTTGCAGCCCTTTCGGCGCAGCGGAGTGCATCGGCCCTGCCTGCTTCCGACCTGGAGGTACGGTTGGAGGCGCTGGAGCAGGAAGTCGCCGCACTTCGCGCCCGGCTGGACGCGCTGGGCGCGTAGACCCCCGGCGCGCGCCTGAGCGTTCGCGCCGGGTCTTCACACTGGATGCAGCGTTTTCAGCCGAGCCTGGCGTCGAGCGATACGTTTATGGCGCCGAGCGCTTTCGAGACTGGGCATTCTGCCTTGGCCTTTTCAGCCAATTCCTTGAACTTGGCCGCATCGATACCGGGCACCTTGCCGGCCACGGTGAGGGCGCTGCCGGTGATTCCCGTGCCTGGAATCAGCGTCACCACCGCTTTTGCGTCGAGCTCGGTGGCGGGTGTGCCGTTCTCGGCCAGGAAATGCGAGAACTGCATGGCAAAGCAGCCGGCGTGCGCCGCGGCGATCAGCTCTTCCGGGTTGGTGCCGGATTTGCCGCTCTCGTCCTCAAAGCGCGCCTTGAACGAATAGGGCGTGCCCTTTAGGGTCCCGCTCTGCGTGTCGAGCGTGCCCTCGCCCTCTTTCAGATTGCCTTTCCAGACGGCGTTTGCGGTGCGGTCCATGAATTCCTCCTCATTACAGCGGTGGCGCCGGCCAGGCGGCGTTCCTCCCAACTATAGCGCGGGCGCGAGGGAAGACCACCGCGCATGCAGCGCCGGCGAGCCCCACCGAATCTTTTTTTGAAAAAATGTGCGTGCAAAAATGTCGACTTGCATCGGCCCCGACCGTCCTGCGGGCGGCCACGGATTCTCGTGGCGGATGGAGGTTCACATGAACAATCTGTTTTCTGCCCATTGGACAAGCACCGGCCGACGGGCCGGTCTACAAGAAAGCGACCCGCTGCATGTGCCGCCCTCCGGCTTCGGCCGGCTGCTTGCGGCAGTTGCCATCATCGGCATTGCGGTCAGCCTTCTCGACCATGTCGCTGCCGGCAAGGGCTTAACTGATACCGTGATCGCCTATGGTTCGTCACAGCAAAGGAGCTGGAAATGAAATATGTCTGTCTGGTCTACGGCGAGGAAAAAGACCTCTATGCCATGACGCCGGAGCGTCTGGCCAAGCTCGATGCGGATTCGATGACTCATGACCGGTCATTGGATCAGCGTGGGATGCTGATCGTCGCGCAGGCGCTCCAGTCGGTGACGACGTCGAAGACGGTGCGGCGACGCCAGGGCAAGCGGCTGATCACCGACGGCCCGTTCGCCGAAACCAAGGAGCAGTTGCTCGGCTTCGTCATGATCGAGGCCGACAATCTCGACCAGGCGCTGGAGATCGCTGGCGAGATCCCGCTGGCCGAAATCGGCACCATCGAGGTGCGGGCGATCTACAATGTGCCGGGGTCATAGCCTCCGCCATGTGCTACAGCCACTCGGAAACCAAGGCGTTCGATTGAGCGATCGTCCTGGTTCATTTCGTGCGCAACTTTGCGTGTTGAAGCAATGCGAGAGTTCTCCTATCGTCGCCGGAATTCTTGGGGGATTTCGACATGCCTTTCCTGATTGCTGCACTTGGTGTGCTGGGAGCGGCTGCGTTCTGGTGGTATCGGATGAAGGCCATGAACGAGGCCGCGCGTGACGTTGCCGATGTCATTGGTCGGGTTCAGGGCTCCGTGCGCCGCAAGAAACTGCGCAAGCAGGCGGCCCTGTCGCCGCTGACGGCGATCGACGATCCGGTAGTGGCAGCCGCGACGCTGATTACATCAATCGTCTCCGAGGACGGGCCTGTGCTGCCGCAGCGCGAAGCTGTCATCCGCACGGTGATTTCCGAGATCGCCGACAAGAAGAAGACCGACGAGGCGGTGATCTACGCCAAATGGGCGGCGGCGCAGGTCGATGACACCACCGTCGTCATCGACAAGCTGGCGCCGTTCCTGCGCGAACGTCTCGATGTCGCCGAGCGGAACGATCTGCTGCAGATGGTCAACCGCGTCGCCCAGGGCGGCGAGAAACGCCTCGAAATATCCGACCAGAGGATATTGCGGCTGCGGCAGAAGCTGGGTTTTGAGGTGAACTAGGGTGTGCTGATATTCAGGTGAGGCCGGCCTGCAAATGGCAGCTTCCTGCGCTTCCGGTGCTCACGTACCCAAATGTACGCTCCGCTCCGGTTCTCGGAATCCACCATTTTCGGCTCGGCCTGACCTGAATCTCAACACACCCTGCCATGGCGGCGGGTCAAATCGCCTCGCCCTTCAACAGCCTCGGCGTGCTGGCGGACAATCCCGACGCCTGGCGGATAAAAAACTCCTTCAGGCGCGGCATGCGTTCGACGAGGCCGAGCCCGATGTCGCGGACGGTGCGCAGCGGGCCGATGTCGTTGGAAAACAGCCGGTTCAGCACATCCGTCGTGATGCCCATCTGCACCGTGTCGAAGCGGCGCCATTGCTGGTAGCGTTCGAGCACGTCGAGCGCGCCGATGTCCTGGCCGAGCCGGTCGGCCTCGACGATCACCTCGGCCAAAGCCGCGACATCCTTGAAGCCGAGATTGAGGCCCTGGCCGGCGATCGGGTGGATGCCGTGGGCGGCATCGCCGGCAAGCGCGATGCGCGACGCGACGAAGGCGCGCGCAATGGTCAGGCCGAGCGGCCAGGCGCGCGGCGCATCGGCGACGCGGATTTCGCCAAGCTTCAGGCCGAAACGCTGTTCGAGTTCGTGCTCGAAGACGAGATCGTCGCCGGCCACCAGCTTCTCTGCATCTTCCGCACGTTCGACCCAGACGATCGACGAGCGGTTGGTGCCGTCCTCGCCAGGCTTGAGCGGCAGCGTGGCGAAAGGACCCGCCGGCAGGAAATGCTCTTCGGCGCGACCGTTGTGCGGGCGTTCATGCGCTACCGTGCAGACGATGCCGGACTGGCCATACTCCCATTTCACCGTCTTGATGCCGGCCATGTCGCGCAGCTTGGAGTTGACGCCGTCGGCGGCGACCAGCAGCCGCGCCTTCAGCGTCGCACCGTCGGCAAGATGCACGGTGATGCCACTGCCATTGGTCTCGAAACCCTGCACCGCGACGCCTTCGATGATATCGATGCCGAGCCTTTCGGCGCTGGCCCGCAAGGCGCCGTTCAGCACCTTGTTGGCGACCATATGCGCAAAGGGCTCGCCCGGCGCTACTTCGCCGTCGAAGGTCAGGAACACCGGACGCACCGGATCGGAGGTGCGCGAATCGGTGATGATCATCTCGGTGATCGCCTGGGCCTGCGGCGCGATCTCGGCCCACACGCCGAGCTGGTCGAGCATGCGGCAGGCAGCGGCGGCAATGGCCGAGGCGCGGCCATCCCTTTGCCAGACGCCAGCGGGTGCCGCATCGACCAGGGCAATGGCGAGACCCGGGCGCGCCTGCTTCAGCGATACGGCGGTGGCAAGGCCGACATAGCCGGCGCCAGCGACCAGAACATCGAGCCCGGATCTGGGTTTCGCGTCCGCCTTGCGTTCCATCATCTTCGCTCCTTGCACGCCAGCCGGGTCTTCGACCCTTGACTGCCTCTCCGTCCTGTCGGAAACCGCCATAACACTTCCGCGGCAAGGGTGCGAAATATGACGGCAGCCATGGACGAGCTTCTCGGCATTCTCGACCTCGAGAAGCTGGAACACAATCTGTATCGTGGTCGCAGCCCCCTGCTCGACTGGCAGCGCGTCTTCGGCGGCCAGACCATTGCCCAGGCACTGGTCGCGGCACAGCGAACCGTCGATCCCGATCGCCACGTGCATTCGCTGCACGGCTATTTCATGCGGCCTGGCGACACCAAGGTGCCGATCGTCTACGAGGTCGACCGTATCCGCGACGGCGGCTCCTTCACCACACGGCGCGTGGTGGCGATCCAGCACGGCCAGGCGATCTTTTCGCTGGAAGCCTCGTTCCAGCAGGATGAGGTCGGGCTCGAGCACCAGGTGCCGATGCCGCGGAACGTTCCAGGGCCGGACACATTGCTGTCGCAGCGCGAATTGCTGGGCAAATTCGGCGAGGCGGTGCCCGACGGCATCAAACGCTACTGGGAGCGCGACCGGCCGATCGAGATGAAGCCGGTGATGCTGAAGCATTATACAAGCCGCGAAAAGCTGGAGCCGGAGCAGAACATCTGGATCCGCACCACCGGTCCGGTGCCTGCGAACCGCGCCATCCAGGCGGCGGTGCTCGCCTATCTCTCGGACATGACGCTGCTCGACACGTCGACCTTCGCGCATGGCCGCGCCATTTTCGACCGCGATATCCAGGCGGCGAGCCTCGACCACGCCATGTGGTTCCACCGCAGCCATGCACTCGACGACTGGATGCTCTACACGCAGGACAGCCCGTCGACACAAGGATCGCGCGGCTTCACGCGCGGCTCGCTGTTTGCCCGTGACGGCACGCTGATCGCTTCGGTTGCACAGGAGGGGCTGATCCGCCTCAAGCGATCGCCTGCAGAGTAGGCATTTTTCGAAAATTGCCTAATTTTTAAGCAGGCGCATCGCCGCAGCTGTAAGCAGGTTGCGCAGCGCCACTTCCCAATCTCTTTGTTTACAACGGGTTAACACCCTGCTTCGGCACTTGGCACGGAGCTTGAATCCTGGTGGGCACTCTCCGGCTCTTTGGGATCGGTGAAGGTGTGCAAACGCGGGGGACCGCAACA
Source organism: Mesorhizobium sp. LjRoot246 (assembly GCF_964254115.1). NCBI lineage: Bacteria > Pseudomonadati > Pseudomonadota > Alphaproteobacteria > Hyphomicrobiales > Phyllobacteriaceae > Mesorhizobium > Mesorhizobium sp. LjRoot246. The sequence goes on from NZ_CAXUSN020000001.1 coordinate 1,121,385, forward strand.
GCAAAGGGTGAAACCTTATGAAAATCGTGATGGCAATCATCAAGCCGTTCAAGCTCGACGAGGTACGCGAAGCGCTTACCGCCGTCGGCATCCAGGGCCTGACCGTCACCGAAGTCAAAGGCTACGGGCGTCAGAAAGGGCATACGGAAATCTATCGCGGGGCGGAATACGCGGTCAGCTTCCTGCCGAAGATCAAGATCGAAGTCGCGGTCAGTGCCGACATGGTCGACAAGGCCGTCGAAGCCATCACCGCAGCCGCCAAGACCGGCCAGATCGGCGACGGCAAGATCTTCGTTTTCGGCATCGATCAGGCGGTGCGCATCCGCACCGGCGAAACAGACACCGACGCGCTCTGAGCGGCGAACACGTATTCCAATGGAGAGTTCAATGAATATTCCTTCCACCTTGAAGACGACGGGACGCGCCGCCCTTTTGGGCTCGCTCGCTCTCGCAGCATTGGGCACCGTCGCCGCCTTCGCGCAGGAAGCGGCTCCGGCCGCGGCCGCGGCTGCACCGGCTGCTGCCCCGACCCCGGTGCTCGACACCGGCAACACCGCCTGGATGCTGACCTCGACGGCGCTCGTGCTGATGATGACCATCCCGGGCCTGGCGCTGTTCTACGGCGGCATGGTGCGCAAGAAGAACGTGCTCGCCACCATCATGCAGAGCTTTGCCATCACCTGTCTGGTGACGGTGCTTTGGTTCATGTTCGGCTATTCGCTGGCCTTCTCCGACGGCGGCGGCATGAACAGCTATCTCGGCGGCACCTCGAAATTCTTCCATCACGGCATCACCACGGCTTCGCTGTGGCTGCCGGGCGTCGCGAACATTCCTGAATTCGTGTTCTCGATGTTCCAGATGACCTTCGCCATCATCACTCCGGCGCTGATTGCCGGTGCCTTCGCCGAGCGCTTCAAATTCTCGGCGCTGCTGATCTTCATGGCGCTGTGGCTGCTCGTCGTCTACGTGCCGATCGCGCATTGGGTCTGGGGTGGCGGCTTCCTCGGATCGGCAGGCGTGCTCGACTTTGCCGGCGGTACGGTCGTCCACATCAATGCCGGTGTCGCCGGTCTCGTCTGCGCGCTGGTTCTCGGCAAGCGCGAAGGCTACGGCACCACCAATATGGCGCCGCACAACCTGGTCTATTCGGTCATCGGTGCTTCGCTGCTGTGGGTCGGCTGGTTCGGCTTCAACGCCGGTTCGGAACTCGCTGCCGACGGTCTTGCCGGCGCTGCCATGCTCAACACTCAGGTTGCCACCGCAGCCGCGGCACTAGCCTGGATGTTCGCCGAATGGATCGTTGCCAAGAAGCCTTCCGTGCTCGGCATCATCTCCGGTGCCGTCGCCGGCCTGGTCGCGGTGACGCCGGCTTCCGGCTTCGTCAACCCGACCGGCGCCTTCATCGTCGGCATCGTTGCCGGCGTCGTCTGCTACCTCTCGGCGGTCAAGGTCAAGCACATGTTCGGCTATGACGACTCGCTCGATGCCTTCGGCGTGCATGGCGTCGGCGGCGTGATCGGCGCCCTGCTCACCGGCGTGCTCGCCGACCCGGCGATCAACAGCCTCGGCGCGGGTGCTTCGCTCGGCAAGCAGATCTATGGCGTTGCCGTCACCATCGTGTGGACGGCGATTGCCACCTTCGTCATCCTCTACATCGTCAAGGCGCTGGTCGGCCTGCGTCCGACGACCCAGGAAGAGGTCGAAGGCCTCGATATCTCCCAGCATGGCGAAGTGGTGCCGTAAGGCCAGCTTGGCCCAGGGGCCGGCGGAACTCTCCTCCCGCCGGCCCCTTATCTGGCTACGCAATTCCCAAGGGAAAGCGCTGCACGGTTTTCCTGGAATTGTTCTAAAAAATCCCGTCGTGACGCTCCCGAAAGGAGTTCACGCATTGAGGCCCGGATCACTTCCGGGCCTCTTTTTTGGCAAACCGTTCCGGCAATGCCGGACTTTGCGCAATCACGTTCGCGTGATTGGGATTCTTGAGGAAACATCGACCACATCGGTTCCGAACTGTGGGGACGGTCGTCGTGCTGACGCTCGTGCCAACAACAGGGAAGGAACCATCTTATGAACCTCAGGAACATCTGCCTCGGAGCGCTCGCTCTTGCCATGGTCAGCGGTACGGCATTTGCCGGCGCTCTGGACGAGCCTGACAACATGGCGCCCTTCTTCACGGATTCCAGCATGAAAACCATGAAGCCGATGGCGGACTTCAAGACAGCCTTCATGGCCATGCCGATGGAAAAGCAGGACGCGATGAAGAAGGAATGTCAGGATGCGGCGATGAGCAAGCCGCATGCGGAATTCTGCGCGAATGTGCAGGCGCTCGGCGGCGCCAACTGATTTGCCGCGATCGGGCCGAGGCCTGATCTTTTTGTTGCCGACGAACGATGGTGGGCATACAGGCCCGCCATTGTTTCGTTCCGCGAAAGCGCTTTCACCTTCTCGGGTCGCTGTCCTCGGGCAGCAAGCGGCTCAATCGGCGGTAACGAGGTTTGATCATCTCAACCCTTATAGTTAATGCGCCCTTAACCTTCCCACCGATAGTCTGAGACCCGAATCTGCCGGAGTGCGCCACGCACCCGGCGAGTCCATGACAGACGGGGAAGAGCATGCGTTCAGGGGCTTCAGCACCGCTCGCGCTGGCCGATACGGGGCACGGCATCCAAGCGTTCGCACGGCGCCAGGTCGGGCGGCTGGTCGGCGCCGGGCTGTTCTTGGCTGTAGCCTTTGGCGTGGCCAGCCTTGCCACTTGGAACGTCGCCGATCCTAGTTTCTCCCACGCGACGAACAACACCGTCACCAACGCCATGGGCTATGCGGGTGCGGTGTTCTCCGACCTTGCCATGCAGTTCTTCGGCCTTGCCGCCGTCGCTGCCCTGGTTCCGGCCGTCATCTGGGGGTTCCTGCTGTTTTCCGCGCGCGGCGTCGACAGGCTGCCCAAACGCGGGCTTTCCTGGTTCGGCTTCGCACTGCTGGCCGCGGCAATGGCGGGCTGCGTCGTGCCGCCCAAGACATGGCCGCTGCCCACCGGCCTCGGCGGCGTGTTCGGCGACATGGTGCTGAAGATCCCCAGCGTCGTGATCGGCGGCTATCCGACCGGGCTGATCGCCAGCATCATCGCCATCCTGCTGGCCGCACCCGCGCTGTGGCTCTTCGCCCTCGGTTCGGCGCTCATCGGACGCAAGAACGGCTTCGCCGTGATGGAGGACGAGCCTGCCGTCGATCCTCGCGAGGACGACCTTTTGTTCGACAATGACGAGGACGAAGGCGACGAGGGTATCCTGGCGCTCGGGGCAATTACTCATTGGTGGCTCTCGTTCCGCGCGTGGATGCACCGTCGCGCCGTGCGCCGCAGGCAGGAGCGGGACGAGTTCGAGCCGGAGATGGAACAGCGCTCCACCGCCTGGCGGCGCGCCGCCGAACGGGTCGAATCGGCCGAGTTCGCCGAATCGCGGATGAGCCAGGATGGCCGTGCCCGCGTCGAGCCGGAATTCTTCGCCGCCATGGTCAATGACCGCAGCGCCTCGCTCGACCCCGACGACGTCGACATCTTCGACGTCGACGACGACATGGATTTCGAGCAGGACGAGCCCGCAATCCAGCGGCGCGCGGCGCCAACCGCAAAGGTCCAGCCGTTCCGCTCCGATGCCGCCACCCGCGTCGAGGCGCCGGCGCCGCGTCCGGCTCCCGGCGCCCGTGTACAGCGCGAGGCGCAGACATCGCTGATCGGCTCGGAAAAGTTTGAAATGCCGTCGCTGCATTTCCTCTCCGAACCGAAGAATGTGGTGCGCGACGCCAGCCTGTCCAAGGATGCGCTGGAGCAGAACGCGCGCCTGCTCGAAGGCGTGCTGGAGGATTTCGGCGTCAAGGGCGAGATCATCGCCGTCCGTCCGGGTCCCGTCGTCACCCTCTATGAACTCGAACCGGCGCCCGGCATCAAATCGTCACGCGTCATCGGCCTGTCCGACGACATCGCGCGCTCGATGAGCGCCATCGCCTGCCGCGTCGCCGTGGTGCCCGGCCGCAACGCCATCGGCATCGAGCTGCCGAACGCCAAGCGCGAGACCGTCTATCTCAGAGAAATCCTGGCCAGCCGTGACTTCGAGACGACGAAGGCCAAGTTGGCGCTGGCGCTGGGCAAGACCATCAATGGCGAGGCGGTCATCGTCGACATCGCCAAAATGCCGCACGTGCTGGTCGCAGGCACCACCGGCTCGGGCAAGTCGGTCGCCATCAACACCATGATCCTGTCGCTGCTCTACCGGCTGACGCCGCAGGATTGCCGGTTGATCATGATCGATCCGAAGATGCTGGAACTCTCGGTCTATGACGGCATCCCGCATCTGCTCACGCCCGTTGTCACCGATCCGAAGAAGGCGGTGGTGGCGCTGAAATGGACCGTGCGCGAGATGGAGGACCGCTACCGCAAGATGTCCAAGGTCGGCGTGCGCAACATTGACGGCTTCAATGCCCGCGTCAGCCAGGCCGACAAGAAGGGCGAAAAGATCTCGCGCACCGTGCAGACCGGCTTCGACCGCCAGACCGGCGAGGCGATCTACGAGACCGAGAACCTCGATCTCGAACCGATGCCCTATATCGTCGTCATCATCGACGAGATGGCCGACCTGATGATGGTTGCCGGCAAGGATATCGAGGGTGCCGTGCAGCGCCTGGCGCAGATGGCGCGCGCCGCCGGCATCCATGTCATCATGGCCACGCAGCGCCCGTCGGTCGACGTCATCACCGGCACCATCAAAGCCAATTTCCCGACCCGCATCTCCTTCCAGGTGACGTCGAAGATCGACAGCCGCACCATTCTGGGCGAGCAGGGTGCCGAGCAACTGCTCGGCATGGGCGACATGCTCTACATGGCCGGCGGCGGCCGTATCCAGCGCGTGCACGGTCCATTCGTCGCCGATGAGGAGGTCGAGAAGATCGTCGCGCATCTGAAGCTGCAGGGCGTGCCGGAATATCTCGACGCCATCACCGAGGACGACGGCGAGGACGACGACGAGCCGTCGGGCAAGGGTGGTTCCGGCGGTGGCGGCAACAGCAATTTCGAGGATTCCGACGATCCGTACGATCAGGCGGTTTCCGTGGTGCTGCGCGACGGCAAGGCCTCGACCAGCTATATCCAGCGCCGGCTGGGCATAGGCTACAACCGCGCCGCCTCGATCATCGAGAAGATGGAGAAGGAAGGGATCGTCGGTCCGGCCAATCATGCCGGCAAGCGCGAGATCCTGGTGCCGACCGAAGAGGACAAGTTCTGACCAGAAGGCCTGACCCTTGTGACATCCCGGTCTGGCAACCTTGAACTTTTCAAGGCGTTGAAGCGACCGAGGGACGCCTGACCGCCAAACTTCAGCCCAACTGGGGGTCCAAGCACCGAGTAACTCAGGAATCAGATGAGAGTGACCGACATGAAAAATGATCTTTCAGCGCTCAGCAAATTTGCACCCTCCCGGCGTCAGTTGCTGGGCCTCGGCCTGGCGTTTGCAGGGGCGGCAGCCTTCAACGCGGTGCCCGGCTTCCAGCTGCTGGCTTCGGCGCAGGCGGCCGTACCGGCCGCGGCACAGAAGATCGCCGACCATTTTTCCTCGGTGAAGTCGATGAGCGGCGAATTCGTGCAGTTCGGCCCCAAGGGCGAGCAGACCGGCGGCAAATTCTTCCTCGAACGGCCGGGCAAGATCCGCTTCAACTATGACGGCTCTTCGAACTTCCGGGTGATTTCAGACGGCCAGTCGGTGGTCATCCTCAACAAGAGGCTCAACACGTCCGATCTCTATCCGCTGTCGAAGACGCCCTTGAAGCTGCTGCTCGACAACAGGATCGATCTCTCCGGCGACCGTGTCAAAAGCGTCAAGCAGGAGGATGACCTCACCACCATCCAGCTCGCCGACAAATCGGTGTTCGGCAATTCGAAGATCACGATGATGTTCGATCCGAAAACCTTCGATTTGCGGCAGTGGACGATCACCGACGCGCAGGGCAAAGATACAACGGTGATGATCTTCAACACCAAGGAAGGCGTCAGCTTCGCGCCGGACACTTTCGCCATCGACTACACGGCGAACCGCGAGCTCAATACCAACAAGGCGCGCTAGCTTCAAACGCTTCAATAGCTGTGGAAAGCACCGGGCCGTGCCTCGTCGGGCGTTGCCCGGCTTGTCTTTGCGGCGTGCGGCTGGCAGTTTCTCGGACTGACTCCGTCAAAAGGCGTCTTCCCCGTCAGAGCCCATCGGCTCTGGCCGGCTGCACGCTTGTCCTGGATTGCCAATGTCCTTTTCCATCGCCACCTGGAACATCAACTCCGTTCGCCTGCGCATGCCGATCGTCGAGCGCCTGCTCGTCGAGCATGCGCCTGACGTGCTCTGCCTGCAGGAAACCAAGGTTCCAGATGAGCTGTTTCCCGAAAAGGCCTTCCGCAGGCTCGGCTACGAGCACATCGCCTTCCACGGCCAGAAGGGCTATCACGGCGTCGCGACCGTGGCTCGGCGGCCGATCGAAGTGGTCGAGAAACGACGCTTCTGCGAGATCGAGGACAGCCGGCACCTCTCTGTGACGGTTCGGGCCGGCGGCAAGGCGATCCTGCTGCACAATTTCTACGTGCCGGCGGGCGGCGACGAACCGGATCCCGTCATCAATAGGAAGTTCAAGCACAAGCTCGATTTCGTCGCCGAGATGAACGCCATCCGGGCCGAGCACGACGAGGTGTCCGGCTCGGTGCTGGTCGGCGACCTCAACATCGCTCCGCTCGAACACGATGTGTGGTCGCACAAGCAATTGCTCAATGTGGTCAGCCACACGCCGGTCGAGACGGAAAATTTCGAGGCGATGCGTCTCGCCGGCAACTGGGTCGACCTGATGCGACTCAACGTGCCGTATGAGCAGAAGCTTTATACATGGTGGAGTTACCGCGCGCAGGATTGGGAAGCCTCGAACCGTGGCCGGCGGCTCGACCATGTCTGGTCGTCGCCGAACCTGGTGCCGAGCTTTTCCGGCTACGAGATCCTGCGCCCCGCGCGTGGCTGGGAGCGCCCGTCGGACCATGTGCCGGTCATCGCTCGGTTCGATCTGGATTGATGCATGTCGCCCAAAAGTGACCTCGGTTTTGGGAGAACGACATGCATAAAAACAAAGACCTAAAGCGCGTCGCATGAATCCGTTTCAGCGCGACGCGCTTTAGGTGCGTCGATATTCAGGTGAAGCCGGCCTGACCTGAACACCGACACACCTCAAAGCGCGCCGAGGTCAGACAAATTCAAACGGCGTGCTTCAAGTCTTTGTTGGGCGTGTCGCTGCCCCAAGACTGCGGCGCTGACACGCCTGCCGTGTGATCCGGCAGATAGGAATGGTCGCGGCGGTACGTCGCCAGCATGCGTTTGACCGCTTCGATGATTGTCGGCGCCGGGACATTGGCGACCAGGCCGGTTGGGCTTGCATGGCGGGACTCGATCACGTCCACATTGTTCGAAAGCGGCCGCCAGCGGGCCATGTTGGCACCGCCACTGACGATAACCATCGGCGTCATCACCGTCGCCATCAGATGTGCCGTACCGCCTTCGGCACCAATGTAAAGATCGGCAAACTCTCCGAGCGCCAGCAGAACATCGCTGATATCGACACCGTCAACCGTGTTGGAATCGACGAGCCGCAGCTTCGGCACGCGTCGAGCCAGTTCAGCCATATCAGGGCCATCGCCCGGGGTTTTCACATAGAGAAGATTGGCCCCGTCGGCGATCATGCTGTCGGACACCGCGACAACCTGGTCCGCCGTCATGCGTTTGCCGCCATCGCCATGTGCGGCGACAATGATCAATGGAGCATGCTTGCCATCCGCCAGGCCTCTGGCCACTGCCCGCGCGGCGGGGGTGGACTCCAGCCGGTGGTCGAAAGGCAGCCGTTTGCCCGCAAGACGCTCGATGAGGCGGTGGTAGCGCCATGCATTGTGCTCTGGCCGTGCTTCGGATTTTTGGCCGGGGCGCCAGGAAAGGGCGAAAGCCGGAAAGTTTGCTTCGTAGGCGACGCCGCGACCGAGCAGCGACACTGATGCTTGAATCAGCCAACGCGCCGAGATGCGGAAATCGACAACGGCCAATTGCCCCTTGCCCTTGCGGTGGCTGGCCACCAGGTGCGCCAGGGGGGTCCGTACATTGATGGCATCGACCAAATGGCCGGCATGGCGATTGAGGACATGTTCCAGGGTCGATGGCCCGGTGGTTCCGTAGACGATGAAACTGTCGGGGAATGCCGTTCTGGCGGCGCGCAAAGCCGGAATCCGGATCAATCCGTCGCCGAACGCGTCATTGCGGGCATACAAGATGATCGTCTCGTACCGGGCTGGCAGCATGCCTCGCTCCCCCCAAGGAGCTTGGTGGTGGCGGTGCCTTTACGCCGCCCGCCTTCGAGGTTCTGTAGGATTTCACCTCTTGCCTGTCAACGAAGCTTGCCGCTCAAGTTCGCGCCGCAGGATGGCCAAGCCGTCGGCGTTTTTCCCACTCCGGCCGCAGTTGCGCCATGACCAGCTCGTCGCGATGCACACCTTTGAAGAACGCGCTGCCGCGCGCGATACCCTCGGCAGTGAAGCCGACAGCTTCGTATGCGCGACGCGCGCGATGATTGTCCGGGAAAAGGCCAATGCAGAGCCGGTAGGCGTCGGTTTCGACGAAAACCCGATCGACCGCCGCCGCCAGCAGCATCCTGCCATGGCCTCGTCCCGGTGCGGTGACGGCGATGCGCTTGACCAGCGTCACGCGCTCGGCGGAGGCCCATTGGCGCAGGATCACGAACCCGATCGGCATGGAGCCGTCGACACCGACAAAATAGGCATGAGCGTCGTCGAAAAGGGCCTGGCGATGACGCGCCTCGTCCCAGCGCCCGACCAAGGCGTCATAACCCTCGCGGCGTTCGGTCGCCATGATGAAGGGCAGGTCATTTTCGCCAGCGCGTACGAGCTGAAAGTTCATGTGCGCCTCAGCCGGAAAAGCGTGGCGCCAGTTCCTCGATGCGGCGGATCATTGCCTGAAATTCCTCGGAGATGCGCTGGTGGAGCTTGACCGCGACCTCGGGGTATTCCTCCAGGATGCGGCGGAACATCTTGCGGCTGAGCCTTATCACTTCCGAATCGATTTCGGCCGACGCGCTGGTCAGCCGGTTGGTGTCGGCGATCAATGCCAGTTCGCTCAGGATCGTGCCGGGGCCGGCGGTGCCTATCGGGATGCGTTCGCCATTCTGCTCCCGGTAGAGCACGATGCTCCCGGAAACCACGATATAGGCGCAATCGGCCTCGTCGTCCTCGCGGTAAAGCTTGTGGTTGGCAATCAGCCTGGTGTTCTCGGCGCCAAAGGCGAGCAGGCGCAACTGTTCCTGCGTGAAGCCCTCGAAGAGCCTCACGGCGGACAGGATGCGGATGTCGTCATCCAACGCCATCTAGCTGTGTCCCCGAACGGTCAGTCCAATCCCTCCTATACGGGCAGATCCCAGAAATTCCCTCCAACTGGATCGTACCCGAAAGCGGCCCCGCCCGGCCGCTCATTGGATAATGAAATGTTTAAGGAACCAGCTTGTAGCCGCCGCTTTCTGTCACAAGAATTTCCGCATTGGAAGGATCGCGCTCGATCTTCTGGCGCAGCCGATAGACATGGGTTTCCAGCGTGTGCGTGGTGACGCCGGAATTGTAGCCCCACACTTCCTCGAGCAGCACGTCGCGCGTCACCACTTTCTGGTCGGCGCGATAGAGATATTTGATGATCGAGGCCTCCTTCTCAGTCAGCCGCACCTTGCCGCCGCGCGGGTCGAGCAGCAGCTTCTGGCTGGGCTTGAAGGTGTAGGGTCCGACCGAGAAGGTGGCATCCTCACTCTGCTCGTGCTGGCGCAATTGCGCCCGGATGCGCGCCAGCAGCACGGCGAAGCGGAACGGCTTGGTCACATAGTCGTTGGCGCCGGCCTCGAGACCAAGGATGGTATCCGAATCGGTGTCATGGCCGGTGAGCATGATGATGGGCGCCTTGTAGCCCCCCTTGCGCAGGATCTTCACCGCCTCGCGGCCATCCATGTCGGGCAGCCCGACATCCATGATGAGCAGATCGATGAGGCCGCCGCGCGCCGCGGCGACACCTTTTGCCGCAGTCGATTCCTGCAGCACGTCGAATTCCTCGTAGAGGGATAATTGCTCGACCAGTGTGCCGCGCAGGTCGTCATCGTCGTCAACGATCAGAATGGTGCGTGAAGTCATGGATCAATCCGTTGTTTTGAAAAGAAAATTCAGTTGACCGCTGCCTGTTTATGCGGAAGCTGACCGGCACAACAGCCGTTCACAGTGATTTGTTCCGTGGCACGATCATACAAGAAAAAACACGATCGCAATGCAGCCGGCGCAATTTTGCGAAAGGGGCTGCGTGTGCTGACCGTTCGGGCCAGGCCCGGACATCCAAGCCAAGGCCTGCTGCAGGCCGGCAGAACGGTGTTTGCCTGCGCGCTGGGACGCGGCGGCATCTCGGCCGACAAGCGCGAAGGCGACGGTGCCACCCCGCTGGCCTCGATGCGGATACTATCGGGATATTTCCGGGGAGATCAGTTCTCCAGCGGCCGCAGGACCCGCCTGGCGATGACACCGATCGGGCCTGATCTGGGCTGGTGCGAAGTGCCTGACGACCGCAACTATAACAGGCCGGTCAAGATTCCCTACGGCGCCAGCCACGAACGCATGCGGCGCGACGACCGGCTCTACGACGCCTGCCTGGTGCTCGACTGGAACCTGGCACCGCGCCGGCGCGGGCGTGGCAGCGCCATCTTCTTCCATCTGGCGCGCCCCGGCTTCACGCCGACGCAAGGCTGCGTGGCTGTCACGGCGCAAACAATGGCGCGGTTGCTGCCGCTGCTATCGGACAGGACGGTGGTGAGGGTGGTGAGGTAGTAGGGGAGTAGGGGAGTAGGAACAAGCCTCGGCGCAGCCTTAGTTTTCCCTATTCCCTATTCCCTACTCCCCTACTCCCCTAACTACGCGGCTGCTGCCAGCCGATGTCGAGAAGACCCAGCCGGCCCATCTCACGGTCCATGGCGCGCGCTATGTCCTTGCGCCTGGCGCCGATATCGCGCAGTTGCCGATCGGACAGGTCTTCGACGTTCTGGTGCGGGAGATTGATCGCGACCCGGGCGTGACGCAACCAGTCAAGGGTCTCGGTCAGCCAGGCTGGACGGGGTGTCGATGAGTTCAAAACGATGATGGACATGGTTATGATCCGTTGTCTCCGGACATCAAATCCGGCTTGATGATGTTTCGATGATTGGATCATGCCAGATTGAAATCCCTATGAGAAACGAGTAGTTTTCTCTGGATCATCAAGTTTTATTTGAGGATAGGATGGCTCGCCTTCTACCCGGGACCCGTGCCTTGAGGACACTGGAAGCAGCGGCCCGGCACCTCAATTTCACCCGTGCCGCCGACGAGCTCGGCCTGACGCCGGCCGCGGTCAGCCATCAGGTCAAGGAAATCGAGGATCAGCTCGGATTGGTGCTGTTCACGCGCACCAGCCGCACCATCCGGCTGACCGAGGCGGGCACGGTGCTGTTCGAGGCCTCGACCGACGCGCTCGACCTGCTTGGCCGGGCCGTTTCGCGGGCACAAAAGCTGACGCGCGGCACCGCTCTTTTGAAGGTAACGCTCGACGCCCAGTTCGCGTCAAAATGGCTGATGCGGCGCGTCGACGATTTTCGCAAGCATCACCCCAGCATCGAGCTGCGATTCGACATCGCCTACGAAGTGCGGGATTTCGAACTCGATGACATCGATGTCGGCATCCGTTTTGGCGCTGGCAAATATCCAGGCCTTCGCGCCCACCGGCTGTTCGACAACATCCTCATTCCGGTGTGCAGCCCGAGCCTGTTGACCTCCGGTCCGCCGCTGCGCGAGCCACGCGATCTTTTCAATCACACGCTTGCCCATATCGAATGGTCGCGACAGGGCGTGACATGGCCGAACTGGCGAATGTGGATGGCGGCGGCCGGGGTCAACGATTTCGACGACAGCCGGACCGTCGTGTTCAAAAACTCCACGGATGCCGTCCAGGCAGCGCTCGACGGCAATGCCGTCGCGCTCGCCGATTTCGCCATGGTGGCGAACGACCTTTCCCAGGGAAGGCTGGTGCAGCCTTTCGAACTCGGCCTGCGGGTGGCGCCCGAGTTCGCCTATTTCCTGGTCTATCCAGAAAGTACCGCCGACGATCCGCGCATCGTCGCCTTTCGCGAATGGATCCTCGAGGAAGTCGCCAAGACGCGGACCACGGACAAAGGGCAGTAGGGCAGTAGGGCAGTAGGGCAGTAGGGCAGTAGGGCAGTAGGGCAGTAGGGGCATGGGCGTCGATGCCGCCTTCGGCCCCTACTGCCCTACTGCCTTTTGATCAGGTTGCCACCGCGCCGAACCAGCCGATCACGGCGCCGATGATCAGCAGCACGCCGAGCCAGTGGCCGCCGTCGATCAGGGTCAGGTCCCAGCCGAAATTCTCGTAGCGATGATTGACCGAGAGCGTCGTGGCGACGAAACCCAGCCAAAGCACGAAACCGAAGACCACGCCGGCAAGCAATGTCGGCTCGCCGCCGGTCATAGCGCCGACGACCAGGGCCATTATGGTGGCCATGACCAGTTCGGCGATGAAGCTGATGACGAAGGCAGCGACGATTTCTTTATCGTGGCCGGATCGAGCTTGGCGGCCTTCAGCCACGGCTTGCTCAGGCCCATGTACCAGGCGGCGCCGAACAGCCACGCCACGATTGCGGCAGCGACCACCGCCAGCCAGTTCACTGCTGAAAAGTCCATGAGTTTCCCCTCCGATGCACAGTGATGGAACGCCTGTTCGGCGATCGCGTCAAGCGAACCGCCAGACGGTCGTGCGCTTGACGAGCGCATCCTCCAAGGCTCGCGTGACCGCTACTTCATAGACCGCAAGCGGCTCCAGCCCTGCCTTCGGCAGGTACGACCGGCCGGGATCGCCGACGAAGATCTCGGCGCCGCGCGTCTTCAGCGTTGCGAACCACGGCATCAAGCGGTCGGCGAAGGATTTGTCGTAGAAAACGTCGCCGGCCAGGATCACGTCCCATCCCGCATCGGTGCCAACGCAATCCGTGCCGCGGAATTCGATCCCGACACCGTTGGCCTCGCCGTTGAGGCGGATCGCGGTGGCGCAGAACGGGTCGATGTCGGTTGCGATCACATTGGCGGCACCTGCCTTGGCGGCGGCAATGGCGACAAGGCCGGAGCCGGAAGCGAAATCGAGCACGCGCTTGCCCCGCACCGTGCCGGGATTGTCCAGGACATAGCGGGCAAGGCCCTGGCCGCCGGCCCAGGCAAACGCCCAGAAGGGCGGCGGCAGGCCGATCTCGACCAGCTCGTCCTCTGTTCGCTGCCACAAATCATGCGCTTCGTCAGCGAGGCGCAGAAAAATCTCCGGCACATGCGGCGGCGCCATCAGCGCCGTATTGTCGAGAATGAACTGTTTCGCGCTGTTGGGCGTCAGCGCTGTCACGGCGCGGGTGTCAGGCCGCCCATGCGGCAGACTTCCTTCCATTCGGCAGGTGTCACCGGCTGCACGGAAAGCCGCCCGAGCCGCACCAGAGCCATGTCGGCAAGCTTCGGATTGGCCTTGACCTCTTCCAGCGTCGGCGGGTTGGGCACATCCTTGACGGCGCGGATGTCGACGCATTCCCAGCGTGGATCGTCCGAGGTGGTGTCGGGATGGGCCAATGCGCAGACCTCGGCGATGCCGACCACGTTCAGCCCCTCGTTGGAATGATAGAAGAAGCCGAGATCGCCGATCTGCATCGCCTTCATGTTGTTGCGCGCGGCGTAGTTGCGCACGCCATCCCATTGCGTGCCGGCCTTGCCCTTGGCCTTCAGCGCCTCGAAGGAGAAGACCGAGGGTTCGGATTTGAACAGCCAGTAGTTCATGTCTTCTCTCCTCCTTGCGTTCGCGCGCCGGCGACCCGGATTAACTAGCCGCCGGCTTGTTGAACGTCCAGTTCCACGGGCGGATTTCGACGCTTTCGAACAGGCCCGCCCTGGCGTAGGGGTCGGCAGCCGACAAGGCCTGTGCCCCCGCCATGTCGGGCGCCTCGACAACGACAAGGCTGCCGTTGGGTTTGCCGTCGACATCGAGGAACGGACCGGCGAAGGCCAGCTTCTTGTCGCCGTTCAACCCTTCGAGAAAGGCGATATGCTCTGGCCGCGTGTCGAGGCGCACCTGCAGGCTTCCGGGCTTGTCCTTGCAAATTACAGCAAACAGCATGGTCTCTTTCCTGGTTGTTCGATTAAAGTCGTGGGGGATCAATCGTTGGTTTCGGTCTTCAGCGGCCGGGTCATCAGGGCCGTCACAGCCTGCCGGATGGTGATGGTGCCGTCCAGTATGGCAGCGACGGCGGCGATGATCGGCGCGTCGATATTGCGCTCGGTGGCGATGCGGGCGGCAATCGCCGCCGTCGGCACGCCCTCGGCGAGCGGCAATCCGGCAAGCGGCTTGCCTTGCCCGAGCGCCAGTCCGTAGGCGAAATTGCGCGACTGGGTGGACGAGCAGGTCAGCAGCAGGTCGCCAAGGCCGGAAAGCCCCATCAGGGTTTCGGGCCTGGCGCCGAAGGCGGCACCGATGCGCCGCAGTTCGACAAAGCCGCGCGTTACCATGGCGGCCTGGGCACTGGCGCCGAGCCCGGCGCCGGTGACGGCACCCGCGGCAATGGCGAAAACGTTCTTCAAGGCGCCGCCGATCTCGACGCCGATCAGGTCGTCGTTCGAATAGCAGCGCAGGTTCTCGGCGGAAAAGCGGGCAGCGAGATCGGCGGCCAATGCCTCGTCGCGGGCGGCGACCACCACGGCCGTCGGCAGGCCGCGGGCGACGTCGGTGGCGAAGCTTGGACCCGACAAAGCGGCAACCGGATTTAGCGGCAGGATTTCTTCGACAATCGCCGACAGCAAGGCGCCGGTCTCGCTTTCGATGCCCTTGGCACACAGAACCAACGGGATGCCGGGCGGCATATGGTCTTTCGCGGCCGCCAGCGTAGCCCGCAGCGACTGCGCCGGCGTCACTGCCAGCACGCAGTCGGCACCATCGAGCGCGGCTTCGATGTTGCTCGTCGCCACGATGCCGGCCTGGAGCGTGATGCCCGGCAGATAGCGTGGATTTTCGCCGCGGTCGATCGCGGCGACGGTCTCCGGGTCGCGCGCGTAAAGGCGGACGAAATGGCCGGCGCGCAGCATGGCCAAGGCCAAGGCAGTGCCCCAGGCCCCGCCGCCGAGCACGGCAACGCGCCAGCCGCTTGGCGCGGTGTCGTTGCCGCTCATTGACACCTCGTTCATGCCTTGGCTCCGCGCCGGCCGGAGCCGACCATCGGCGCCGAGACACTGTCCAGCGGCCAGCGCGAGCGCGGCACGAAATCGAAACCGTTCTCCTGCGCCATGCCTTCGCGCAGCCGCTCGATGCCGGCCCAGGCGATCATCGCCGCATTGTCGGTGCAAAGCTTCAGCGGCGGCGCGATGAAGGTGAAGCCGGCCTCGGTACAGAGCCGCTCCAGCATCGCATTGATCGTGCGGTTGGCGGCGACACCGCCGGCGACGACGAGTGCCGGGTTTTTCGTGCCGGGAAATGTTTGGCGAAAACGGGCCAGCGCGCGAGAAACGCGGTCGGCCAGCGCATCGGCGACGGCAGCCTGGAACGAGGCGCAAATGTCCGCGACATCCTGGTCGCTCAAGGGCTCGATGGCCGTCGCCGCCTGGCGCACGGCGGTCTTGAGGCCGGAGAAGGAGAAGTCGGGCTGTGCCGAGCCCTTCATCGGACGCGGAAAGGCAAAGCGCGAGGCATTTCCGGCCTGTGCGGCCTTCTCGACATTCGGTCCGCCGGGATAGGGCAGGCCGAGCATCTTGGCCGTCTTGTCGAAGGCTTCGCCGAGCGCGTCGTCGATGGTGGTTGCCCAGCGCTGATAGTCGCCGACGCCACGCACGGCGAGGATCTGCGTGTGACCGCCGGAGACGAGCAGCAGCAGATAAGGAAAATCGAGACCGTCGGTCAGCCTTGCCGTCAAGGCATGGCCCTCGAGGTGGTTGATGGCGATCAGCGGCTTGTTGGCTGCGGCCGCGATGGCTTTTGCCGTCATCAGCCCGACGATCAGCCCGCCGACCAGGCCGGGACCGGCAGTGGCGGCAATCGCGTCGATGTCGGCAAGCGCGGTGCCCGAATCGGCAAGCGCTGCCTCGACGATACCGTCCAGCGCCTCGACATGGGCGCGCGCGGCGATTTCCGGCACGACGCCGCCGAATGCGGCATGCTCCTCGATCTGGCTGAGCACGATGTTGGACAGGATTTTTGGCGCGGCATTGCCGTCGACCGCCACGACGCTGGCGGCGGTTTCGTCGCAACTCGTCTCAATGCCCAGAACGCGGATCAATTCGTCGCTATCCCTAAAGATTGTATCATGGGCCTTTCCGCTTTAGGAGAAAGCCCGGAAAGGCCCGGTTATATTAGCCGCATTTCTGCTACGCCAAGTGGCTCCACTTGGCTGCAAAATGCTCAGGCCGGGGGTTATCACGGACCGCGCGCCATGCAAACTATCTTGAGAATCGGAACACGCGGCAGC
Organism: Mesorhizobium sp. LjRoot246; assembly: GCF_964254115.1. Taxonomy (NCBI): domain Bacteria; kingdom Pseudomonadati; phylum Pseudomonadota; class Alphaproteobacteria; order Hyphomicrobiales; family Phyllobacteriaceae; genus Mesorhizobium; species Mesorhizobium sp. LjRoot246. The sequence goes on from NZ_CAXUSN020000001.1 coordinate 1,138,002, forward strand.
CCGCTGGCGCTGGCACAGGCGCAGGAAACGCAGGCGCGGCTGATGGCCGCGCACGGCCTGCCGGCGGAAGCGTTCGAGGTTGTCGTCATTTCGACCAGCGGCGACCGCATCCAGGACCGGCCGCTGTCGGAAGCCGGCGGCAAGGGCCTGTTCACCAAGGAGATCGAGGAGGCGCTGCTGGCGGGCCGGATCGACATCGCCGTGCATTCGTCGAAGGACATGCCGACGCAACTGCCCGATGGTCTCGAACTCTCGGCCTTCCTGCCGCGCGAGGACGCGCGCGACGCCTTTGTCGGCAAGGCGGCGAAGACGATTGCCGAGCTGCCACGTGGGGCGAAAGTCGGTTCGTCATCGCTCAGGCGCCAGGCGCTGATCCGCCGCATGCGGCCGGATCTCGACGTGGTTATGTTCCGCGGCAATGTGCAGACGCGGCTGCGCAAGCTCGATGAAGGCGTCGCCGCCGGCACCATCCTGGCCCATGCCGGGCTGAAGCGGCTCGGGCTTGAGCATGTCGTCACCGACCTGATACCGCTCGAAATCTTCCCGCCGGCGCCGGGGCAAGGCGCGATCTGCATTGAAACTCGTATCGGCGACCGCGACGTCGAAACGATGCTGGCGGCCGTCCATGATGTGCCGACCGGCCAGGCGCTGGCCTGCGAGCGTGCCTTCCTGGCAGCGCTCGATGGTTCCTGCCGCACGCCGATCGCAGGCTATGCGACGATCGAGGCAGGAAAGCTTGATTTCGCAGGGCTGATCATCTCGCCCGACGGCACGCAATCCCACACAGTCGAGTTGCAGGGACCGGCGCAGGACGCCGCCCGCATCGGTGATGAAGCGGCCAAGACGGTGCGCGCCAAGGCCGGCGAAAAGTTCTTCGACGGCTGGCTCTGAAAATGCTTCGCGTCCTGGTGACGAGACCGGAACCGGGCGCCTCGCGCACAGCGCATCGGCTTGAGGAGACAGGCTTTCAGCCGATTCTTCTGCCCCTGACCGAAACGGCGGCTTTGCCGGTCGCTGCCGGACTGGTCCCGGACGATACCGTCGCCGTTGCCATCACCAGCGCCAATGCCGTGCGCCATGCGCCGAAGGAAATCATCGCGACGCTCGCAGGCTTGCCTTGTCATGCCGTCGGTAAGCGGACTGCGGAAGCCGCCCGCAAAGCTGGGCTTTTGTCGGTCAGCGAAGGTCCGGGCGATGCGGAGGCGCTGGCCGATAGCATCGCCGCCGCATTTTCCGGCAAGACGATTGTCTACCTCTGCGGGCGCGTGCGTTTTCCGGCGTTCGAACAGAGGCTCAAGACGGCGGGCGTTCGGGTTCACGCCGTCGAGACCTATGACACGCTGACAGTGGGCTATTCGGACGAAGTCATCCTCGAACGCCTGTCTCGGCAACCTGTCGACGCGGTATTGCTTTATTCAGCCAAGGCGGCGACGGCGATGCAGATCCTGGCAAGACGGCCCGCTCTGCGCGGACTCTTCGAAAAAACATGGGTTTTCGCGCTTTCCACCCGCGTCGCGGCAGCCTTCGACGATACGGTCAGAGAAAGGATCCGCATTGCCGCGCAGCCCGACGAGGATGTGCTGCTGGCACTTTTGCGAAGCGTGAGCTGAGCCGCGTCATCACACCGCCCCTTTTCACCGCTTGGTGATGTGCTAGACCCTTTCTGAACCATCATGCGCCGCAGGGCGTTGAGACGAAGCGAATTGTGCGGAGCCCAGGCATGGTCAAGACGCCGAAGATGCGACACTCGAAAAGCCGCCGCGACCCGGTGACCATCGATCTCGAGCCGGGCGCCGTTTCACGTGTCGAGGATGCCGCCAGGCACGGGGCTCAGACAGACGAGGCGAAAGCCGAGGAAGCAGCGAACGCCTCGCAGCCCGAGGTTCCCGAAGAGCCGGTGCATGCCGACCAGACCGATCTTGAGCCTTGGGAGCATGCCGACGCCCAGGCCGAATCGGAGCAGCCGGCGGCGGCGGCGACAAAGCCCGCTAGCGAGGCTGAGCTCCCTTATCCCGGATCGTCCAACGATCCCGGATCGTCCAACGATCCCGGATCGTCCGATACGCCGGCCGGCAAAACCAAGGCCTTCGACTACAGTTTCGAGGATGCGTCGGCGAAGCCCGCGCAGACCGGCGGCGACAAGGCAAAAACCGAGACACGGGACGACAGAATGGCGCCGCCCCCTGAAAAGCGTGGTGGCCTCAACGGCATCGCTGCCGGCATCATTGGCGGTGTCATCGCGCTGGTCGGTGCGGGCGGGCTGCAGTTTGCCGGCCTGCTCGGCGCTCCAGGCTCGGGCGCCAGTGTCTCGCTCGATGGCGTCAATGGCGACATCGCCTCGCTGAAGACCGAAATCGCCAGCTTGAAGGACGCCGGCGGCAACAGCGATGCGGCGGCCAAGATGGTCGGGCTGTCCTCGGGCCTGGAGCAGGTCAAGGCCGATGTCGCGGCGCTGAAATCGGCGGTCGAGAAAGGTGGAGCAGGCGACACTGCCGGGCTCGCCGCACTGGGCGACAAGGTCGCGCGGATCGAAACGGCGGTCGCCGCGCTTGGCAAGGCCGGCAGCACGGCCCCGGTCGATCTCGGCCCGCTCAACGAAAGGCTGGCCGGTCTCGATGCGCAGCTGAAGTCGGCCGGCGAGGCGGCGACGGCGCAGGATGGCCGGCTGACAGCGCTGGAGCAGTCGGTGTCGCAGCTTTCCGGCAAGGTCGAGGCGGCGGCAGGACAACCGAAGATCGCGCTCGCCATTGCCGCGTCGGCGCTCAAGGCGGCGCTTGAGCGTGGTGCGCCATTCTCGGCCGAACTTGAAACCTTGGCCGCGATTTCGCCTGATGCGCCGCAGCTTGCGGCCTTGCGCCCCTACGCCGAAAAAGGTGTGCCCACCCGTGCCGAGATTGCCGCGCAAGCGGATGCCGCCGCCAATGCCATGGTCACCGCTGCGACGCCTGTCGATGAGAATGCCGGCTTCCTGCAGGACCTTTTGTCGAGCGCCGAATCGCTGGTCAAGGTCAGGCCGATCGGTGCCGTCGAAGGTGCCGGTGCGCCGGAAATCGTCGCGCGCATGGAGGCGGCGGTCAACCAGGGCGACTATGCCAAGGCGCTCAGCGAGTATGACACGCTGCCCGAAGCCGCCAAGGCCGCCGGCGCGGACTTTGCCGGCAAACTAAAGGCGCGGATCGATGTCGAAACCCAGGTCGACGCGCTGATCTCCGGCGCGATGAAGGCATGAGGGCAACACAATGATCCGCCTGCTCGCCTTCCTCATCGTCGTCTTCGCGCTCGGGCTGGGCTTTGCCTGGCTGGCCGACCGGCCAGGCGATATGGTCGTCACCTTCAGCGGCTATCAGTATCAGGTCAGCCTGATGGTGGCGGCGGTGGCTGTCGTCGCTGTCGTCGCGGCGGTGATGATCCTGTGGTGGTTGCTCAAGTCGCTGTGGAACAGCCCCTACACCATCTCGCGCTATTTCCGTGTCCGCCGCCGCGACCGCGGCTATCAGGCGCTGTCGACCGGCATGATCGCCGCGGGCGCCGGAGACGGCGCGCTGGCCCGCAAGAAGACCAAGGAAGCCGCCAAGCTGATCCGCTCCGACCAGGAACCGCTGATCCATCTGCTGGAGGCGCAGGCGTCGCTGCTCGAAGGCGATCATGAAGGGGCGCGGCAGAAGTTCGAGAGCATGCTCGACGATCCCGAAATGCGGTTGCTCGGCTTGCGCGGCCTCTATCTCGAAGCCGAACGGCTCGGCGACCGCAACGCCGCCAGGCATTATGCCGGCCGCGCCGCGGTGATGGCGCCGCAACTGGCCTGGGCAGCCGAATCGACGCTGGAAGAGCTGACCGCACGCGGCGACTGGGACGGCGCCTTGAAACTGGTCGACGCGCAGAAAGCGACACGGCAGATCGAACGCGATGCCGCCAACCGCCGCCGCGCTGTGCTGCTGACCGCCAAGGCGCAGGCGCTTGCCGACAGCGATCCGGCTGCCGCCAGAACCGCGGCGATCGAGGCCAACAAGCTGCGGCCGGACTTCGCGCCCGCCGCCGTGGCCGCCGCCACCGCGCTGTTCAAGCAGAACGATGTGCGCAAGGGCTCGAAGATCCTCGAGGCGGCGTGGAAGGCCGAGCCGCATCCGGAGGTCGCCGAGCTCTACACCCATGCAAGACCGGGCGACGCCGTGCTCGACCGCCTCAACCGGGCGAAGAAGCTGCAGGAGATGAAGAAGAACCACGCCGAGTCGTCGATGACGGTGGCGCGCGCCGCACTCGACGCGCAGGATTTCTCGACCGCCCGCCGCGAGGCCGAGGCGGCGATCCGGATGGACCGCCGCGAGGGTGCCTATCTGCTGCTCGCCGACATCGAGGAGGCCGAGACCGGCGACCAGGGCAAGGTGCGGCAGCTTCTGTCGAGGGCGGTACGGGCGCCGCGCGATCCGGCCTGGGTCGCCGACGGCGTGGTGTCGGAACGCTGGGCGCCGGTGTCGCCGATCACCGGCCGGCTCGACGCCTTCGAGTGGCGTGCACCGATGGAGCGTCTCGGCCAGCTGATCGACAGCCATGAGGATGCGCCGGATGTCAGGGTGCCGGTCATAGAAGCGCTGGCAAAGCCGGCCCGCGAAAGGCCGGTCGAGGTGATCGACGAAATCCGTCCGGCGGAGGCAGCGGCCAAGGACGCCGAGGAGGATCATGTCAGGCCGATCACGGCGGCGGCCTTCGCCGCGGTGCCGAGCGATGCCGAGGGCGTCGAGCCGGCCGAAGAGCTTGCGCGGTTGCCGGACGATCCCGGCGTCGATCCGGACGAGGAAGCGGAAAAATCGCCGCGCCGGTTTCGGCTGTTTTGAATTGGGCCGGCCATCGGGCCGCCCCTAATCAAGAAAATAGAGCATGATGTTGTCCGAAAACCGCTTCACACTTTTCGGCATCATGCTCTAGGGAATGGGTCTATGTTTGAACGCGTTCTGTCGTTTCTCAGGGATTTGCCGGCCGGCGCCGGCACACAAGCCAGTGCGGACGATCCCCGCATCGCGGCTTCGGCGCTGCTCTACCACGTGATGAACGCCGATGGCGTGCGCCAGGATGTCGAGTGGGAGCGCTTCAAGGCGGTGTTGGCGGAAAACTATTCGATCAGCGGCGCCGAGCTCGAAGCGCTTGTCGCCGCCGGCGAGCGGGCCGACAATGAAGCGATCGATCTCTATGCCTTCACCAGTGTCTTGAAGCGCCATCTCGATGCCGATGCGCGCAAGGCCTTCATCGGCCTGATGTGGGAAATCGTCTATGCCGACGGCGAGTTGCACGAGCTGGAGGACAATACCGTCTGGCGGGTTGCCGAGCTGATCGGCGTCGAACGCCGCGACCGCGTCGAGGCGCGCCGCAAGGCGGCGGCGCACGCGCCCGGCGCCACCGGAACATCGAGCGACGAATAGGATCTTCGCCTTCCCATGCCGCGCCAAACGAGTTCGAAGCCAAAGATCCTGATCGTGCTGCATCAGGAGAGTTCGAGCCCGGGACGCGTCGGCCACATGCTGCTGGAAGAGGGTTTCGAACTCGACATCCGCCGGCCGCCGCTGGGCGATGCGTTGCCGGAAACACTGGACGACCACGCCGGCACGGTGGTGTTCGGCGGGCCGATGAGCGCCAATGACGAGGACGAGTTCGTCCGCCGCGAGACCAGCTGGCTGGAAATTCCGCTCAAGGAGAACCGGCCCTGTCTCGGCATCTGCCTCGGCGCGCAGATGCTGGTCAACCATCTCGGCGGCAAGGTCGAGGGCCATGGCGAAGGGCTGGTCGAGATCGGCTGGTATCCGCTGAAAGCGACCGAAGCCGGCAAGCAACTGATGCACTGGCCTGAGATGGTCTATCAGTTCCATCGCGAGGGTTTTTCGCTGCCCAGGGACGCGACGCTGCTGGCGACGGCCGAGACCTATCCCAACCAGGCATTCCGCTATGGCGACAATGCCTGGGGCATCCAGTTCCATGGCGAACTGACCAGGGTGATGATGCAGCGCTGGGTGGTGCGCGGCGCGCATCGCTTCGAGCTGCCCGGCGCGCAGCCCGGCCGCGATCATCTCGGCGGCCGGCTGATCTGGGACATGCATCTCAAACGCTGGCTGGACGAGTTTTTGCGCACGATCTTCGGCAAGCCGGCAGTGCGATAGGGCTATCTCTTCGACTTAGAGCATTTCACCGTTTCACGGAAACGGCGAGCTGCTCTAACTCTTTGTTTTGACGCAATTCTGGACGGAAAACCGCTTCACACTTTTCCTAGAATTGCTCTAGAGGCGGATTCAGATTTCAGGTCGATTGGACCTGAAATCATCCGGCCCTATCTCTTTGTTTCGACGCAATTCCGGACGGAAAACCGCTACGCACTTTTCCTGGAATTGCTCTAGGGTCCGAGCACCGGCCGCAGGAAGCTGCGTTCATAGCTGAGAATGCTGCGATTGCGTTTTTCCATTTCAAACACATCCTGGCATTCAGGGTCGGCAGCCATGCGCTTGCGATAATCCTCGTAGTCGGCGAGGCTTGGGAAGCTGAACATGGCATAAGCGATATTGCTCGCTCCTTCGCTCGGAAGGAAATAGCCATGATGATTTCCGCCGAGGCGACTGACCAGACCGATCCAGCGACGGCCGTATTCTTCAAACTCGGCAAGCTTGTACGGGTCAATGACATATTTCAGGTAACAGGTGATCATGGGAGTTCCTGTGATAGGGCGCGTATCGTGCTGACCGTCAGCGAGAAAGCATCAGTTGCGTCCGTTGAGGTGGCGCACCTTGCGCAGCTGCGGGAACAGCACCATCCACAGGCCCGCGACGACGATGGCGCCGACGCCGCCGACCACGACCGCCGGCACCGTGCCGATCAGTGCCGCCATCGTGCCGGCGCGGAATTCGCCGACCTCGTTCGAGGCGCCGACAAAGACCTGGTTGACGGCGTTGACGCGGCCGCGCACCTCGTCGGGCGTCCACAGCTGGATCAGCGTTTCCCTGATGTAGACGCTGAACATGTCGGTGGCGCCGAGGAAGGCCAGCGCCACGATCGACAGCCAGGTGATGGTCGACAGGCCGAACAGCACGGTGAAGGCGCCGAACGACGCGGCGGAGGCCAGCATGATCATGCCCGCGTGGTTGCGAAGCGGATGCCCGGCCAGCCAGATGGCGACGCAAATGGCGCCGACGCTGGGCGCCGAGCGCAGCAGGCCGAGACCCCAGGGGCCGAGTTGGAGGATGTCGCGTGCGTAGACCGGCAGCAGCGCCGAAGCGCCGGACAGGAGCACGGCGAACAGATCGAGCGAGATGGCGCCCAGCACGATCTTCTCGCTCCAGATGTAGCTGAACCCACCTAGCAGGTGCTGCATCGTCGGTTTTTCCGTCTCCGTGCGCTGCGAAGGCTTCGGGATGGTGAAGATCAGCAGCCCGGACACAAGCATCAGGACAGCGGCAGTGCCGTAGGCCACTTCCGCCGACACGCCGTAGAGCAGGCCACCGGCGACTGGGCCGACGATGGTCGCCGTCTGCCAGGCCGACGAATTCCAGGCGATGGCGTTGGCGAAATCCTCCGGTGGCACCAGATTGGCGAACAGCGAGGCGGAGGCCGGACCGAAGAAGGCGCGGGCGACGCCGAACATGGCGAGCACGGCGAAGATCGGCAGCGGCCCGCTGATGCCGCGCAGGGTCAGAAGCAACAGCGCCAGCGCGGACATCGCCTCCACCACCACCGCCAGAGCCATGATCAGGCGGCGGCCGAAGCGGTCGGCGACGATGCCGGTGACCAGCACCAAAAGCAACGACGGCAGGAACTGGACGATGCCGACCAGGCCGAGATCGAGCGGGTCACGGGTCAGGTCGTACATCTGCCAGCCGACGGCGACGGACACGATCATGGTGGCGAATGTGGTGAGGAAGCGCGCGGCCCAATAGCTCAGGAAGGAGCGGTGGCGGAACGCGGCATAGCGCTGGTCCGGCGATATCTGTTCGGCTGTCATGGATTTAAGAGGCCCCTTTGCAGTGGCGTCAGCTGGCGGGGCACTTCCACGATGGGCGCTGGTCCGGCTGGCGGAACTTTTAGCTCAGTTCGCAGCGGCATGTGCGCCAAAAACGGTTCCGGATCAAGATAATTTCGACCTAAAAGCGCGTCGCGACGAAACGGATTCGTGCGACGCGCTTTAAGCCTTTGTTTCTATGCATGTCGTTGTCTCAAAACCGGGGCCACTTTTGAGCGACATGCATTAGCCGGTCGGCCGCATGGGAAATTTACTGCCGCAGCGCCGCGGAGATCGCGTCCAGGCCGCCGCGCAATTCGGCTTCCGTCGGCCAGCCAAAGCCGACGCGGAAGAAGCGCTTCTCCATTTCGAACCAGTGGCCAGGTCCGACATAGGTGCCATGGTTCTCCAGCAGGTTCACATAGAACCGGTCGAGGTCGACGCCGGGGTCGACATTGAGGCGCGGGAAGCCGACGACGCCACCGTCGGGCCGCACCCAGTCGACCAGTGGTTCGCGGTCGATCCAGGCTTGGACGATGTCGCGGCGGCCTGCCATTTCGGGCAGCAGCGTCGCCAGGAAGGCGTCCCGGCGCTCCAGCATGCCACGTGCGATGCCTTCGTCGATAACGCTGCCGCAGATGCCGATCTGCTCCTTGGCGGCGAGGAATTTTTCCTGAAGCTCAGCGTCCCTGGTGATCAGCCAGCCGATGCGGATGCCGGGAATACCGAAGGCCTTGGACAGCGACGAGACGCTGATCGCCTTCGGGCTGAGCGATGCCGCCGACGGCAGGCGCCGGCCGTAGGAGAGGTCGCGATAGGTTTCGTCGACCAGAAGATGACAGTTGCTGCTTTCGGCAAGCGACACCAGCGCATCGAGCTCGGTTCGGCTCATCATCGTGCCGGTCGGGTTGTGCGGGCAGGTAACGCTGATCAGCTTCGTGTTCGGCCGCAGCGCCGCCTTGACCTGATCGACATCGATGGCGAAGCCTTCCTCGAAGGCCAGGTCGACAAAGCCGATGGCGCAGCCGATCGCCCTTGGGGTTTCGATGTTGGTGGCGTAGTTGGGCCTGATGACGACGAGATGGTCGTTCGCCGACAAAAGCGAAGTCGAGATGATGAACAGCGCGCCGGCGGCACCGGCGGTGACCAGGACATCATCCGGCGAAACGCCGGTGTCCTGCGCCGATATCAGCGCACGCAACGCCTTGTCGCCGCGATGCTCGCCGTAGAAAAGCGTGAGATCGGGCAGCGACAGGCCGATGTCGGAAAGTTTTTGGTCGGCGATCGAACTTTCCGAGAGATTGTAGCGGATACGGTCGTAGCCGTATTCTTCCGGCGCCTCTTTCTCGATCACCATCCTGGTGTAGTTCATGGCTCGCTCCCCAAAGAACCCGTCCGGCCCATCCAAGCCATAAAAATATGAAGCCTGCCAAGGCGGATTCGCCGGCAGGCTTCAATCAATCTGTTGGCTCAGGGCCGAACTATTGGCTCAGGGCCGAATTGTTCAGGCTGAAACCTTGGCCTTCCTGCCCTTGGCAGGTGCCTTCACGGGGGCCGCCTTGCGGCCGAGGCCGATCGACTTCGCCAGCAGCGAACGCGAGGCCGCATAGTTGGGGGCGACCATCGGATAATCCGACGGCAAGCCCCATTTGGCGCGATAGGCGTCCGGCGTCAGGCCGAAATGCACGCCGAGATGGCGCTTCAGGGATTTGAACTTCTTGCCGTCCTCGAGGCAGATGATGAAATCCGGCGTCACCGATTTCTTCGGGTTGACGGCGGGGACCAGGGGGGCAGCCACCGGAACCACCGGCTGGCCAAGCCCGCTTATCGACGCGCTGACGCTGGCGATGAGGTCGGCCAGGCCGGAGACCGGCAAGCGGTTCTTCTCGACATAGGCGGACACGATGTGAGCGGTCAGCTCGAGCAGGTCGATGTCTTTACGGGCACTGTTGCTGTCGTCGGTCACTCTATTTCTCCGTCTAAAGCGCATGATCTGAAAATCGGATTCGATTTCCGGAAAGGATCATGCGCGAAATCAAAATGCTGTGGCGTGCTTCGTGCGTCCACGGGGCGAATGGCGTTGTTGTGGCGCGGAATTCCTAGTCGGCAAATCTGCGCAATGCAATGACTTGGCGTCACGTCACACGTTATTTTGAACAACTATATTAAACAATAACAATATCAGACTATCAGCGCTTTGTCGCGCCACAAACGAAATCCGCCTTCGAAGGCGCGTGTGTTGTCGCCTCGCCTGGAGTCGGCGGGCAATTCATCGAGCTTGTCGACATTGCCGCCGCCGATGACGACATAGTCCGGCTGCATGGCGGCGCGGAGCCGGTCGACGACGTCGAAGACATATTTGCGCCATTTCTTCTTGCCGCGCTTTTCCAGGCCCCGTTCGCCGACATAATCCTCGAAACTCTTGCCCTTCTTGTAGGGCAGATGGGCGAGTTCCATCGGCTGGGCGACGTTGTCGGCAATCATCGCCGCGCCGAGACCAGTGCCGAGCCCGAGGAACAGCATGCGCCCGCCCTCGTAACTGCCGATGGCCTGCATCAGCGCGTCGTTGACCACTTTCACCGGTTTGCCGAACGCACCCGCAAAGTCGAATCCAGCCCAGCCCTTGCCTAGATTGGCGGGGTCGGTCAGCGGCCTGTTGTGGTTGACCGGGCCGGGATAGCCCATCGAGACGACGTCATAGGGCAGGCCTTCGGCGAGCTTCTTGACCGCATCGATCATCTGTCCCGGCGTCAAATCCGGTCCCGAGTCGGCGCGACGCTCCGCACCACCGGCACTGGTCAGGATCTTGACGTGCGAGCCGCCGATGTCGATCGCGAGCACGATCTGCTCGGTATCAGGCGCTGGTTGCTTTACCACCTTGGCCATCGTGTCGTCCTCTCACTTCACCGGGTCGATCCAACCATTGGGCGGTCCGAATCCGGCCATGACATCAGCCGGACCCCATGTGCCCGGTTCGTAGAGATGCGGCGGCGTGGTGTCGCCCAGCACTGGACCGACGATGCGCCAGGCCAGTTCGCTGGCATCCTGGCGGGTGAACAGCTGACCGTTGCCGTTCATGGCATCGCCTATCAGGCGCTCATAGGGCGGCATGTCGCCCTTGCTGTCGTCGAGCGCCGTCAGCTCGACCTGTTCGCCGATCATGTCGTCGCCGGGGGCTTTGCGCTGGGCGCCGATGGCGATCACCACTTGCGGGTCAATGCGGAAGCGGACGTAGTTCTGGTCGGCGGGCTTGATCGGGTCGAAGACGTCGAGCGGCGGCCGCTTCAGCCGCACCACAACCTCGGTGACATGCACCGGCATGTTCTTGCCGGCGCGAATGAAGAACGGCACGTCCTGCCAGCGCCATGTGTCGACCATGAAGCGCACTGCCGCGAAGGTCTCGACCGGCGAATTCGGCGCCACGCCCGGTTCCGCGAGATAGCCGGTGAACTGGCCGCGCACGACATCGTCCTTGGTCAACGTTCGGATGGCGCGCAGAACCTGCACCTTCTCGTCTATCAGATCGTCGGCGGACCGGCCGACGGGCGGCTCCATGGCAAGCAGCAGCAGGATGTTGAGCAGATGGTTCTCGATCACGTCCCTGATGCAGCCGACATCGTCATAGAAGCGGCCGCGCCCCTCGATGCCGAAATCCTCGGCCATGGTGATCTGCACGCTTTCGACGAAATTGCGGTTCCAGATCGGCTCGAGAAAGGAATTGGCGAAGCGGAAATAGAGCAGGTTCTGGATCGCTTCCTTGCCCAGATAATGGTCGATGCGGAAGATCGACTGTTCGTCGAACACCAGGTGCAGCACCCGGTTCAGCCAGCGCGCTGATTGCAGGTCGTGGCCGAACGGCTTTTCCACCATCAGCCGTGCGCCCTGGGCCGTGCCCGATTGCTCCAGCCCCTGGACGACGGTCTCGAACATGGTTGGCGGCACCGCCATATAGTGCAGCGGCCGTTGCGCCGTGCCGAGCGCGTTTTTCAGTTTCTCAAATGTCGCTCCATCGCGGTAGTCGCCGCTGACATAGCGCAGCAGCGAGGCGAATTTGGCGAACACTTCTTCGTCGATCTTGCCGAGCGCATTGACGACGCCGTCGCGGGCGCGTGCCTGCAATTGCTTGAGGTCCCAGGCGTCGAAGGCGACGCCGATCACCGGTTCGGTGAGCGTGCCCTTGGCGACCATCTGGTAAAGGGCTGGAAATATCTTCTTGTGGGCGAGGTCGCCGGTGGCCCCGAAGAGCACCAGCGTGTCGGACCGTTCCTGGCTCATGCGCGCGTCTCCCCAGTCGCCGTCACTTGCCGGCCTTCGGCTTTTCGACATGGCCGCCAAAGGCATAGCGCATGGCGGACAACAGCTTGTCGGAGAATTCGGATTCGCCTTGCGAGGAGAAGCGATCGAACAGCGCCGAGGACAGGACCGGCGCCGGCACGCCGGTGTCGATCGCCGCCTTCAGCGTCCAGCGGCCTTCGCCGGAATCCGAGACGCGACCGCCGTAATTCGCCAGGCCCGGGTCGCCTTTCAATGCGCCGGCCGTCAGGTCGAGCAGCCAGGAGCCGATGACGCTGCCGTGCCGCCAGACCTCGGCCACCTGAGGAAGGTCGATGTCGAACTGGTAATATTGCGGGTTTTCCAGCGGGCTGGTCTCGGCGTCCGCCGTCCGTTGCCGCTTGCCGGCATTGGCCGACTTCAGGATGTTCATGCCTTCGGCATAAGCGGCCATGACGCCATATTCGATGCCGTTGTGCACCATCTTGACGAAGTGGCCGGCGCCGCTCGGTCCGCAATGCAGGTAGCCAAATGGCGCGGTCCCGGCATCCCTGGACGGATTGGAGCCGGCATCGGCGCCCGGCGCCAGCGTGGCGAAGACCGAATCGAGGTGTTGCACCGCCACGTCGGGACCGCCGATCATCAGGCAATAGCCGCGGTCGAGGCCCCAAACCCCGCCGCTGGTGCCGACATCGACAAGATGGATACCCTTGCCGGCCAGTTTCGCGGCCTGGTCGACGGCGTCGTGATAATAGGAATTGCCGCCGTCGATGATGATGTCGCCGGGTTCCATCAGCGCCGCGACCTGATCGATGATCTTGCCGGTGATCGCTGCCGGCAGCATCAGCCAGACACAGCGCGGCTTGGCGAGCTTGCCGACGAATTCTTCCATCGAAGCCGCACCCGACGCGCCGTCGGTCACTAGGGCCGCGACGCTGGCGGGGTTGATGTCGTAGACGACGCATTCGTGGCCGTCGCGCATCAGGCGGCGGACCATATTGGCGCCCATCCGGCCCAGTCCCATCATTCCGATCTGCATGGTTTCGTCCCTGTTTGCTTGGAGATTTGCGGGGTTTATCGAGGGAGGATCTACTGGCTATGATCTACTGGCCATCTTGGTCGCCTGATATGACGGAGAAGTCGACATTCTCCCAATCGCCGGTCCCGGGCCAGAAAAAAGTGAAGATCAGCGTGCTTCCCCTGGGGAGGCTGGCGATGGGCAGATCGGCAAGGTGGATGCCGAAGGCATTCTCCGCCGTCTGGCTGTCATGGGCGGTCGCCCAATTGTCGGTGCTCCAGTGAATCGTCGCCGGTGCCAACAGCTCGATGCGCAGCGTCTTGCCGGCGGGCATGGTGCGGATCTTGTTGTTGAACCGCCAGGTCCTGAACGGCGACACGGTCTTGTCCTCGATGTAGCGCTTGACGCCTTGCGGCGGCATGTCGAAGACCGCGCCGTCGCGCAGCGAGCGCAACAGCTTGATATGCTCCGAATGCGCCCAGACAAGCGGCATGGCGCTGCCCGAGGGGCGGCCATGCAGCAATTCGCGCTCCGGCATATCAGCGCCGTCCCAGACCTGCTCCGGCAACAGGCCGCCCGACCCGGCGGATCTTTCAAGCGTCGCCAGCAGGCTGGTCGCCTCGTCCTTGCGCCCTGCCGCCAGCTCATAATGAGCCCGTTCGCCGGCCAGCAGCGGCCAGGGGCGGCCCTGACCGGTGCCGTCGAAAGGTGCGCCGTCTTCGTGCTCGCCATAGCCGTCGCCGTTGTAGCGATACCAGAGCGGTCCTTGCGGCAACGCGCAGCGCAACTGCGCGTCGATGACCTTGACCGTGTCGACGACGCGCGGATCGTTGGCTGCACGCAGGCCGAAGCGCACCAGCGCCAGCGCATCCGGGCTGACGATCTCTCTGGCGGGCCGATCGGTATCGCCAGGCGGCCGGTTCCTGATCGGCACATAACCATCCTTCGGCGAACCGGCCTCGGCGCTGTCGGGCGGCGCGATGCGAACATAGTAGCCTTCGACGCCGGCCGATTTGCAGGTGGTCGTACCGGTGACATAGGTCCAGCGCTCGACCTGGTCGTTCCAGCCGTCTGATGTCTCGCGCAGATAGGTCGCGGCCTCTTGTCTGTCGCAGGCGTCGAGCAGATCTGCCGCGGCCAGCAGGGCGGCGATCTCGACGGCGAGCGTGAACGGGCTGTAGCCGGCATCCTCTTCCCAGCGATCCTCGCCCGTAACCGGCCCGTTGCGCACGACATAGCTGGCGGCACGCTCGATCATCGGTAGCAAGGTGAGCAGCCTGGCGCGTGGCAGATGGCCGGCGCGGTGCAAAGCATCGGCCAGCAGCAGCGGGAAGGCGCACTCATCCATCTGGATGCCGGGCCAATAGGCCGACCCGTCGAGCCAGGCGTTCTGCGGCCAATGGCCGTCCGGCTGCTGGATGGAGCCGAGGTAATCCAGGATTTGCAGCGCCGAGGCAGCATCGCCGGCGGCAAGAAAGCCGCCCGCCGTCTCGACCAGATCGCGCGGCCAAACCAGATGGTAGCCACCGAGGTCGTCGTCACCCTTGTTGAAGCCCCACGGAATGGACAGGCTGGCCACCGCGGCGCCTGGCATCGCGATCGACCGGTGCGTCGCCAGAACCGCGGTGCCGGTGCGGTAGCTGTTAATCCCGGATCCGTCATGACGGTCCAGCGGCAGCAGGCCTTTTTGCCATTTGCGCCAATTCTGGACGTAGGACTTCGCCGCTGGTTCAAAGCCTCGATTCAGGCTGGCAAAAGCATTTTCAGCGGCCTCGTCCGGCGTCGCTCCAAACCCTAACGCCAGCAAGGTCTTGGTCTCGGTGACGGAAAAGCCGATCTCGCCGGTCAGCGCGACATTGCCGTTCTCGGCCCGCTGGTATGCCGGCTCGAGCTCGCCTGTATTGCGGAGCTGCTGCCAGCCGTCTGAGAAACCGACATAGCCGGCCGAGCCGGTTCGCCAGGGCAGCGACGAGGCCAGCGCCAGGCAGGTGCCGCGCCCCGAGGCGAACAGCACCGGCTTTGCCTTGTGCTCGCCGACCCAGGCGGTGTTGCCCATGCCGGCATTGACCAGATGCGGCGCCAGAAGCGCGTAGATGCGGTAGTCACCGGGCACCCCCTTCAGCGCCGTGAAGGTGATTTCCTGCAGCAAAGCGGGTCGCGCCGGGTCGGCGAGGATGCGCTTTTCGATACGGTAGGCGCCATCGCTCGCTGTGTTGACCAGCCTGTAGGCGGGCACGCCGTCCTCGAACGGTTCGATGGTGTGCACCGCATCGCGCTTCTCTTCCGAGAAATAGCCATTAGGGCCGGTGACGATCAGGCCGAGGTCGCGCGTGCAGGCGTTGTCGAGGCGCGGATAGTAGATTTCGTTGAGGATGCCGTGGCTGATCGTGAACCAGATTTGGCCTGCCGGCGAAAGCGACGTTCCGACGCCGCTCTTGGCGCTTGACGTCCAGCGGGCTGGAATTCCCGGGGCGCCCGGAGCAACGTTTTGCGTCACTGGCATTCTGTTTCGGCCTCCTGGCCTCCTCCCTAGACCAGGACGCGAACCCTTTACAATCATTGCACCGCAAGTTGATCGGGCGGGCCAACGGCAGGGGTACGAACTCGGGTAGGGGGTTTCTTCGGAGCCTTCGCCGGCGCGCAGGCTGACGGAGTATCAAATGAAAAACCCGCCTGTGCGGCGGGTCACTGGCGCAAATCAGCACCATACCCAAATATATACCTTAGCTGAGGGCACGGTGTCAAGAAAAAATTCCTATCATCGGCACAAAAACTGCCGACACCGCTGAACCGGCTGTCGTCAGGTCTTTTGTTAGGCTGAGTTCGGAGCCGTAGAGCCAACGGCGCCGTCGTTGACAGCGGCGCCGGCATGCGTCCACTATTTCCCGGCACGGGAGGATCGTGAAAGCCAATGCCGGAAGTGTCCCTGGTCCTGATCGACCGGTTGCTGGCGATTTCGCGGGCGCTTGCCGGCCATATCGATCCCGGCACGGCGTTCCGCGCGACAGCCATCGAGATCGGCTCGCTCATTCCGCACGACCACATGGATCTGGCGGTGCTGTCGCATGACGGCCGCCGGCACGCCTGTTATGAAGCCGGCTTCCACACCAGCTGGAGCGAGCTAGCCCAGCATCCGCTGCCGACCGAAGTCAGTCCGATCCGCTCGGTGCTGTGGGGCGAGGTGCCCTATCTGCTCGCCGACGACGCACTGCGCGACGAGCGCTTCCATTTCGCCACCGCCATCGACGGGCCGATCTTCGCCGCCAGGCTGCGCAGCCGCATCGTCGTGCCGCTCAGAGCGCGCGGCGGCATCATCGGCGCGCTCAACATCAGCCGGCACGAGGTCGACTGCTACACGCTTGCCGATGTCGCGGTCGCCCAGCAATGCGCCGATCTGATCGCGCCCTATATCTTCGCGCTGATCCAGACCGAGGAGGCGCGCCGCGCCATGCTGGCCGAGAGCGAGGCGCGCAACCGGGTCGAACTGCTGCGGGTCGGCGCCTCGCAACTGACCGAAGGCATGGAGCGCGAACGCCGGCGCATGGCCATGGACCTGCACGACCAGACGCTTGCCGATCTCGCCCGCATCGCGCGCCAGCTTTCGGCCCTGCGCGGCCAGGGCGTGGCGCGGGCGGCGCAGCTTGCCGACCTCGAGCAGGAGGTCGCCGGCTGCCTGACGGAACTGCGCCATATCGTCGACGACATGCGGCCGAGCGTGCTCGAATTGTTCGGCCTGCGCGATGCGGTCGAGGCGCATCTCAACCGCAGCGTCGCCCGGGCCAAGCCACCGATCGCCGTGCGCATCGCCGACACCAGCGACGGCAGCGCCGACAGCTTGGCCGAACCTGTCCGCACCGCGCTCTACAGGATCGTGCAGGAAGCCATCAACAATGCGGTTCGCCACGCCGCGCCGCGCCGCATCGATGTGCTGCTGGCGTCCACCGCGAACGTGCTGCGGGTGGTCGTGACGGATGACGGTCAGGGATGCGGCACTGTCGATCCGGCAGCGCATGGCGGCATTGGCCACATGCACACACGTGCGGCCCTCATCGGGGCGCGGCTGCGCATCGGCCAGGCCGGACGCAAGGGCGGCGGCACCCGCGTCGTCGTCGAGATAGACCGCCAGCCGTCGCGGGAATTGGCAGCGGCCGCAACAATGCCCGGCGAGTTCGCCGTGTCGGAGGCCATGTGATGCTTGTGATGATCGCCGAGAATGACGGGCTGCACCGCAGCTTCGCGCGGCGGACGGTGGAGCAATTGTGGCCCGGCGACGTCGGGGTGATCGAAGCCAGCGACGGCGAGGACGCCATCAACCTGGCGGCCGAACGCGAGCCGCCGCATGTCGTGCTCGACCTGCAGATGCCGAAGGCGACCGGGATCGAGGTCGCCAGGGCGATCTGGAACCGCCGCGCCGGCACGCACATCCTGTTCTGGTCGAATTTCGCCGACGAGGCCTATGTGCGCGGCGTGGCGCGCATCGTGCCGCCTGGCTCGGTCTATGGCTATGTGTTGAAGTCAGCGACGGAGGAGGGCATGCGGTCCGCTTTGCGCGGCGTTTTCCGCGAAGGCCACTGCATCATCGACCGCGAGATCCGCGGCATCCAGCACCGCGTGCAGGACAGGTTCGAGGGCATCACCGACGGCGAATATGAAAGCTTGATCGACATCGCGCTCGGCCTGACCGACCGGGCGATCGCGGCACGTCGCGGCCTGTCGATCCGTGGCGCGCAGAGCCGTATCAAGCATGTCTACGACAAGCTCGGCATCGTGCCAGCGGAAGACGGCGCCGGCGACGCTTCCGTGTTCAACTCGCGGACGCGGGCGATCTATCTCGCCATGGCGCGCGGCCTGATCAACATCGACGCGCTGCGCCGCGAACAGGACCGGCTCGATGCCTGGCTGGTGCAGGTGCCGCCGGGCGGCCACTGATCTGAGCGGTACACGACTGTGCAAATGCACAGTCGGCCATGCGCTTTGACCCGTATCGCCAGGCCGGCGCCGCAACTACCTTCGATCTCCAATAAGAAAATATATCGAGGAAGCGCTCATGCCATTCGTCGCCATGCGGGCACGCACGGCCGCCGGGAGCCTGTGATGTCGGTTTCGGCGCGCACGCGCCATTCCGGCCTGGACGATGTCGTCGGCGATGCGACGATCGAAACGCTGGCGAGCGGCTTCGGCTTCCTCGAAGGGCCGGTCTGGCACCCCTATGAGAAATGGCTGGTCTTCTCCGACATTCCGGAAAGCCGCATGTACCGCCGCAGCGCCGCTGGCGAGATCGAGTTGTTCCGCGCGCCGAGCCGTAAAGCCAATGGCAACACGCTGGATCGCCGCGGGCGGCTGGTCACCTGCGAGCACGCGACGAGCCGCGTGACCCGCGCCGAGCCCAATGGCAGCGTGACTGTGCTTGCTACCCACCATCAGGACAAGCAGCTCAACAGCCCGAACGACATCGTTATTGCCACCGGCGGATCGATCTATTTCACCGATCCGGGCTATGGCCGGGTGGAATTCTATGGCGTGCCACGGCCACAGGAGCTGCCGTTCCAGGGCGTCTACCGCATCGATGGCGATGGCGCCCAGCTTACGCTGCTGGTCGACGATTTCGTTCAGCCAAACGGGCTCTGCTTCTCGCTCGACGAATCGCGGCTGTTCGTCAACGACACCGAACGCGGGCACATCAGGGTGTTCGGTGTGGAAGCGAATGGCGATCTCAATGGCGGTGCCGTCTGGGCCGTCACCGAGGGCGAGGGACCGGGGGCGCCCGACGGCATGAAGATCGACAGCCGCGGCAATCTTTACTGCACCGGCCCCGGCGGCATCCATGTCTTCGATGCGTCAGGCGCCATTCTTGGCGTGATCCGGACGCCTGAAGATTGCGCGAATTTCACCTTCGGCGACGACGATCTGCAAAGCCTCTACATCACCGCGTCGACATCGTTGTACCGGCTGCGGGTTCGCGTGCCGGGATTGAGACTGTTTTGAGCCCGCGACGTTCCGTGCTCAAATCAGATTGGGAGTGAGGCCGGGTCAAGCCGGCGGAAACTGCAGCAGTCAACATCTGGGAGGATTACGACATGAAGAAACTGTTCGTCTTGGGCGCCCTGGCGGCGATGCTCGCCTCGGGCACGGCGCTGGCCGACACCAGTGGCAAGAAGATCGCCTTCTCCAACAATTATGCCGGCAATTCATGGCGTCAGGCGATGCTCGACAGCTATGGCATCGTCACCAAGAAGGCGGTGGCCGACAAGATCGTCGGCGCGGCCGACATCTTCACCACCGCCGACAAGGAGGTGCCGACGCAGGCAGCACAGGTGCAGAACCTGATCCTGCAGGGCTATGACGCGATCGTCATCAACGCCGCCTCGCCGGATGCGCTCAACGGCGCCATCAAGCAGGCCTGCGACGCCGGCATTGTCGTCGTCTCCTTCGACGGCACGGTGACGGAACCTTGCGCTTACCGCGTCGTCGTCGACTTCAAGGACATGGGCAAGCAGGAAGTCGAGCAGATGGCCAAGTTCCAGCCCAAGGGCGGCAATCTCCTGGAAATCCGTGGCCTTGCCGGCACCTCCATCGACGATGCCATCCATGCCGGCATTCTGGAAGGCGTCGCCGCTCACCCCGAGTTCAAGATCGTCGGTTCGGTGACCGGCGACTGGGACCAGACGACGGCACAGAAGGCGGTGGCGACCATCCTGCCGTCGCTGCCCGACGTCGTCGGCGTCGTCGACCAGGGCGGTGATGGCTATGGCGCCGCACAGGCCTTCGCCGCCGCCGGCAAGCCGCGCCCGACCATCATCATGGGCAACCGCCAGGACGAGCTGCAGTGGTGGAAAGAACAGAAGGAAAAGGACGGCTACCAGACCTGGTCGGCCTCGATCGCGCCCGGCGTGTCGTCGCTCGCATTCTGGGTGGCGCAGCAGGTGCTCGATGGTCGCACGGACATTCCGCACGACCTGCTGGTGCCGTATCTGGCCTTCACGCAGGACGATTTCGAGGCCGAGTTGCCGAAGATCCCCAAGGGCGGCGTCGCCAGCCACGAATACACGCAAGAAGACGCGATCACGGCCATCAAAGCCAACATCAAGTGAGTGTCGGCCAGCGTTGCCGTCCGTATAGCCAAGCGAGTATCGTTAAGCATGCCTAGGGGTAACGCTGACATCATCAGACTGAACGGCGCCGAAAAGCATTTCGGCGCCGTTCGCGCTCTGGCCGGCGTGGATTTTCGCGTCGGACCCGGCGAATGCGTTGGCCTCGTCGGCCACAATGGCGCCGGCAAATCGACGCTGATGCATATGGTGGCGGGCACGCTGGTGCCCGACGGCGGGCAGATCGGCGTGCATGGAGACACCGAGGACAATTACTCGGTGTCGCGGGCGCAGCAACTCGGCATAC
Source organism: Mesorhizobium sp. LjRoot246 (assembly GCF_964254115.1). Lineage (NCBI taxonomy): Bacteria > Pseudomonadati > Pseudomonadota > Alphaproteobacteria > Hyphomicrobiales > Phyllobacteriaceae > Mesorhizobium > Mesorhizobium sp. LjRoot246. The sequence continues at coordinate 1,158,659 of NZ_CAXUSN020000001.1, forward strand.
GCTGCGTGTTCCAGGAATTGTCGCTGTGCCCCAATCTCAGCGTTGCCGAGAACACGCGCATCAACCATGCCTCGCTGCGCGGGCTCGGTTGGCGGCGAAAGGCGGCGGATCTGATTGCCGCCAAGCTCGACGAGATCTTTCCGGGCCATAGCATCTCGGCGTCGGACATTGTCGCCGACCTGTCGATCGGCCGGCGCCAGATGGTCGAGGTGGCGCGCGCCTTCACGGTCACCCAGGACCGGCTCGACCTCGTCATCCTCGACGAGCCGACATCGTCGCTCGACGCGCATACGGCCGGCCAGTTGCTGGCCTTCGTGCGGCGCTTCGTCGCCGGCGGCAAAAGCTGCATCCTAATTTCGCATGTGCTGGGCGAGGTGTTGCGGAACGCCGACCGTATCGTGGTGATGCGCGACGGCAAGGTGGTTGTCGCCGACGCCGCCAGCGCCTTCGACCGCGACCGGCTGGTGACGGCGATGGGCGGAGCGGAAGCGCGCCAGAAGATCGCGGCCGAAATCGCTGACGCCAAGCCCGACGCCAGCCCGCTGCGGGTTCGGGCGCGGCCTGCCGTGCAGAAGGACGGTACCGACCTTGTCGCCTGCGCCGGCGAGATCATCGGCCTTGCCGGGCTCGCCGGACATGGCCAGACCGACCTGCTGCTGGCGATCTTCGCCACGGCATCGCGCGCCAAGGCAGGCATCGAGGTGACGGCGCCGGTGGCGCTGGTCGCCGGCGACCGTCAGTCGGACGGCATCTTCCCGCAATGGTCGATCGCTGAGAATATCGGCATCCGCTCGCTGGCGCGGCTGCGCAACGGGCTGCTGATCTCGCCGCAGCGTGAGGCAGAGCTTGCTGCATTTTGGCAAAAGAAGATCGGCATCCGCACGCCCGATATGAACAACAACATTTTTTCGCTGTCGGGCGGTAACCAGCAGAAGGCGCTGTTTGCCCGTGCGCTCGGCTCTGACGCCGGGATCGTGCTGATGGACGATCCGATGCGCGGCGTCGACATCGGCACCAAGCTGGAGGTCTACGACCTCGTGCGCGAGGAGGCGGCGCGAGGCCGCACCTTCCTCTGGTACACCACGGAAACCGAAGAGCTCGACAATTGCGACCACATCTATGTCTTCAAGAACGGCCGCATCGTCGCCAATCTGCGCCGCGACGAGCTGACCGAAGAGAAGATCATCCAGTCCTCCTTCGGCGATGCGGCCTGAGATGACGGCCGCCAACCTCGATACCGCTGCCAGGACTTCCGCCGAGCGTGGCGCGCTGGCCCGCGCGCGCCTGCTGCGCGGGCTGCTGCCGGCGCTGTCGCTGGCACTGGTGCTGCTCGCCATCGCCTGGCTCAACCCGCGCGCCATCAGCTATTTCGGCTTCAGCCTGATGCTCAATTTGGCGATCCCGATCGCGCTGGCGACCATCGCGCAGATGTTCGTCATTGCCGGAAACGAGCTCGACCTGTCGATAGGCACTTTCGTCGGCTTCGTCGGCTGCGTCACCGCGACCTGGCTGAAGGACGCGCCGCTCGTCGGCGCGGTGATCCTGCTTGGATCGATCGGGGTCTATGCGCTGCTCGGCGCGCTGATCCATCTGCGCAATTTGCCGTCGATCGTGGTGACGCTGGGCATGAGCTTCGTTTGGCAAGGGCTCGCCATCCTCGTCCTGCCCAAGCCGGGCGGCAAGGCGCCGGACTGGCTGCTTGGGCTGATGGCGTTCAAGCCGCCTTTCGTGCCGTTCCCGATCATCGCGGCGCTGCTGATCGGCCTCATCGTTCATTTCGGCCTGATGCGGACCTCCTATGGCGTGATCCTGCGTGGCTCGGGCGGCAATCCAGCGGCGCTTGGCCGCGCCGGCTGGTCGCTGCTCAAGACCAAGATCGTGCTGTTTGCGCTGGCCGGCCTGTTCGGCGTGCTGTCGGGCATGGCGCTGATCGGCATCACCACCTCGGCCGATGCCAATATCGGCAATGGCTACACGCTGCTGGCGATCGCCGGCGTCATCCTCGGCGGTGGTGAGTTCGTCGGCGGCCGGGTGTCGCCGATCGGCGCGGTGATCGGCGCGCTGACGCTGGCGCTCGCCGCCTCGCCGCTGCTCACCTTCATGCACATTCCGCCCGACTGGCAGGTGGCCGCCAACGGCGCCATCCTGATCATCGTGCTGGCGGCGCGGGTGCTGATCAGCCGCAAGGAGAGGTGAGCGATGACATCGGTGAAATCGCTGCTCACCAAACCCTGGATCTGGTCGTTCATTGGCGCCTTGCTTGTGTGGCTGGCGACGATCGCCTTCACCGGCGGCTATGGCGGGGGCGGCATGGTGACCGCCGCTCTGTCGCTGGCGGTATTCACGGTCATTGTCGGTGTCGGCCAGATGTTCGTCATCACGCTCGGCCCCGGCAATGTCGACCTGTCGCTGCCGGCCAATATCGGGCTCGCCAGCGCCGTCGCGATGAAGGTGATGGACGGCAGCGATTCCATGATTGCGGTCGGGCTGTTGGCGGCACTTGCCTGCGGGGCGGCGATCGGCGCCGCCAACTACCTGCTGATCTGGGCGCTGCGCATTCCGCCGATCATCGCCACGCTGTCGGCCAGCTTCATCATCCAGTCGATCGACATCAGTTATGGCCGCGGGCTGCAGATCAAGCCGCCGCCGGGCTTCGCCGATTTCGCCAACTGGCAGATCCTGGGGATTCCGGTTCTGGCGATCCTCACCGTGCTGTTCACCATTGGTGCGGCCATCGCCCTACAGCGCATGATCTACGGCCGCTCGGTGCTGGCGATCGGCCAGAACATCCGCGCCGCCTGGCTCGCCGGCGTCAATGTCGGCCGCATCCGCTTCCTCACCTACACGCTGTCGGGAGCGCTCGGCGGCATCGATGGGGCATTGCTCGCCGGCTATTTCCGTGGCGCCAATGTCGACATCGGCAACGAATACCTGCTGGCCTCGATCGCCGTCGTCGTCATCGGTGGCACGTCGGTCGCCGGCGGCAAGGCCAATGTGCCCGGCGTCTGGGGCGCGGCGCTGTTCCTGGTGCTGCTGTTGACCATGCTCAACACGTTTGGGGTGAGTGCCGGGGTGCGATTGCTGCTGACGGGGCTGATCATTGTCGGAGTGATCACGGCGGCGGGCGGGCAGAAGGCGCTGCGGTAGCGGGAGCAAGACGCCGACGCTGGCGGGACAGCACCCCCCTCTGGCCTGCCGGCCATCTCCCCCGCAAGGGGGGAGATCGGCAGTTGTCGTGGCCTTCGCCAATCTCCAACGTTGCAAAGTGAGCGAGGCGCAGAAGCTGTCAATCTCCCCCCTTGCGGGGGAGATGCCCGGCAGGGCAGAGGGGGTGTGAAGGGTCTCTACTTCGGAGATTATGAGGCGGAAGCCGTTGGTGCGCCAGGCACTTCAAAATCGCTAATCATTGTGCCAGGCCGGCATCGGGTTCCCATCGGCGTCGCGGCGCTGTAAATCCGGTTCGCGCGGCCATGGCTGCAGAATAGTGCTGGGAGGTGTGCGTGTCCGATTTCCTCAGGATCAGCCGTGACGGCGATGTCACCGTCGTCATCATAGACAATCCGCCGGTCAACGCACTGAGCTTTCATGTCCGCGAGCCGCTGATGCAGGCGCTGGTCGAGTTGCGGGATGATCCGTCGGTCGCGGCCATCGTCATTGCCTGTGCCGGCCGGACCTTTGTCGCCGGCGCCGACATCACCGAGTTCGGCAATCCGGTGCAGCAGCCGGATCTGCGCGCCATCGTGGCTGTGCTGGAGGCCATCGCCAAGCCGACGATCGCTGCCATCCACGGCACCGCGCTCGGCGGCGGGCTGGAGCTGGCGCTTGGCTGCCATTTTCGCGTCGCGGATGCCGACGCCAAGCTCGGTTTCCCAGAGGTGAAGCTCGGATTGTTGCCGGGCGGCGGCGGCACGATAAGGCTGCCGCGCCTGGTCGGCGCGGTGAAAGCGCTCGGCATGATCGTTTCGGGTGTGCCGATTGCTGCGACCGAGGCGCACGCCTCCGGCCTCGTCGATGCGGTTTTCGAAGGCGATCTGACCACGCATGCCGTGAATTTCGGCCGGGAAATTGCCCGCAAGGGTGGCCCCTTCACGCCAGTGCGTGATCGCGATGATGGTCTCAAGCAGACTGACCTCGCGGCTTTCGACGCCACGGCCGCGGATCTTGCCAAGAAGGCGCGCGGTCTCGAGGCGCCGATCGCCTGCGCGCTGTCGGTGCGCAATGCCGTCACGCTGCCCTTCGATGCGGCGCTGGCGGCCGAGCGTGCGTTGTTCGTGAAACTGGTCGCCAGCGACCAGTCGCGGGCGCAGCGCCATTTGTTCTTCGCCGAACGTGAGGCGGCAAAGCTTCCGGCCAAGGACATCGTCAAGCGCAGGATCGGCCGTGTCGGCGTCATCGGCGCCGGCACGATGGGCGGCGGCATCGCCATGGCCTTCGCCAATGGCGGCTACCCCGTGACCTTGCTGGAAACCAGCCATGAGGCCCTGCAGCGCGGCTTGGCGACGATCGACAGGAACTACTCGGTGTCCGTCACGCGCGGCTCGCTCAGCGAGGACGCCAAGCGGCAGCGGCTTGCCCAGTTCAAGGGCTCCACCGACTATGCCGATCTCGCCGATTGCGACCTGATCGTCGAGGCGGTGTTCGAGGACATGGCGGTCAAGAAGGAAGTGTTCGGCAAGCTCGAAGCGGTGGCGAAGCCCGGCGCGATCCTCGCCACCAACACGTCCTATCTCGACATCAACGAAATCGCTGCCTCGACCTCACGGCCGCAGGATGTGCTCGGCCTGCACTTCTTCTCGCCGGCCAATGTCATGAAGCTGCTGGAGATCGTGCGCGCCGACAAGACCGCGCCCGATGCGCTGGCGACCGTCGTCGACCTGGCACGGCGGATCGGCAAGGTGGCCGTGGTCGTCGGCGTCTGCCATGGCTTCGTCGGCAACCGCATGCTGGCCGCGCGCGGGTCGGAATCGGAAGCTCTTCTTTTGGAAGGTGCCACCCCGCGCCAGATCGACCAGGCGTTCACCGATTTTGGCTGGCCGATGGGGCCGTTCCAGATGGGCGATCTCGCCGGCCTCGACATTGGCTGGCGCAACCGCAAGGCACGCGGCCAGACGGCCGTGATCGCCGACATGCTGTGCGAACAGGGCCGTTTCGGCCAGAAGACCGGCAAGGGGTTCTATCTCTACGAGAACGGTTCGCGCACCCCAGTTCCGGATCCGGAGGTCGAGGCGCTGATCCGCGACAAGGCCGCCGAGCGGGGCATTGCGCCGCGCGCGATCAGCGCCGAAGAAATCATCGAGCGCACGCTCTACCCCCTGATCAACGAGGGCGCGAAGATCCTGGAGGAAGGGATCGCGGCCCGCGCGTCGGACATCGATGTCGTCTGGGTCAATGGCTATGGATTTCCCGTCGGCAAGGGCGGTCCGTTGTTCTGGGCGGGCCTCGAAGGCGCGGCAAGGATCGTCGAGCGGCTCGAATACTGGCATCAGCGGACCGGCAAGGACGTGTTCCGCGTGGCGCCGCTGCTGGAGCGGATGGCTGAGACCGGTTCGTGGGAAGCCGAGGGCTAAGGACTTATCGTATCCGCGCGTCGATGATCTCGACGAAGCGCGCGAACAGGCCGGCCTGCGACTTGATCTTGAGCTTGCGGTAGATGTTGCGGCGATGGACCTTCACGGTGCCCGGCACGATGCGCATGGCCCGGGCGATCGACTCCGTCGAATGCCCCTGCAACACCAGGTCGACGACATGCTTTTCGCGCGGCGTCAGCGACAGGCTCTGCCAGATATGGGCGCGGTCGAACTCGTTGACCACAGTGGCCGTCTCGTCCTGCTTCGCTTCCGCCGTTTCGTCGGCCGGAAGAGCAGGCCAGCGCAACCTGATGAAGCTGATCACCGCGGGAGCCATGTCGCGCAGCAATCTGGCATCGGCGGTGCCGAACGGGCCTGAGGCGCGCAGCCGCATCAGCGACAGCACCAGCGCATCCTTGCCCGCCAGCGGCACGAAGAAGCCGACCTCCTCGGCCAGCCTGGTCTGGCTGTAGTAGGAACGAAAGTATTCGCTGGCGTAAAAGCGGTCCGGCGCCAGTTCGCGCATGCGCCAGAACCCTTCCTTACGCTCGACCGCCGCGTGATGGAACGGGTCGAGCAGATATGGCCCTTCCTGGTAGAGCGCGACGAAGACGTGGCTCTCGGCCGGCGAGAAGGTCTCGAACAGCAGCGGCGGGCGCGAGGCGCCGCGGTAGCCGAAGATCACGCAGTGGTCGAAGCTGACATGCTGCCGCAGCCAATCGACCATCGCACGGCCGAAGAGGTCGCCGTTGGTCTCCCGCGTCGCCGCGACGAGCGTGGCGAGCTGGCTGTATTCGTCGCTGCGGGACAATCCATACCCCCTTAAACGAGAAAATAGATCAGATATACCACCCGCGAGGTATATACTAGCCGCCATTGGCTCTGGTAGCGTCCTGAAATCGCCCTGTTGCAGGAGCCAGCACCTTGACCGCAGTGCCCGACATCGAGTTTCGCGGCGTCACCAAGCGCTATGGCGCGGTGACCGCGGTCAGCGGCATCGATCTCGCTGTCCCGCCCTCGGCTTTTGTTGCCCTGCTCGGGCCGTCCGGCTGCGGCAAGACCACCTGCCTGCGCATGATCGGTGGATTCGAACAGCCGAGCGAAGGCCAGGTGTTCATTCGCGGCCAGGACATGGCCGGCACGCCACCCTACCGGCGGCCGGTCAACATGGTGTTCCAGCAATATGCGCTGTTTCCGCATCTCGATGTCGAGGACAACGTCGCCTACGGGCTGCGTCAGGCACGGCCAAGGCTGTCGTCGCGCGAGATCGCCTCAAGGGCGGGCGAGGCGCTCGAAATGGTGCGGCTCGCCGGCTATGGCCGCCGCAAGATCCACGAACTGTCAGGCGGCCAGCAGCAGCGTGTGGCGCTGGCGCGCGCCCTGGTCAACAAGCCGGCAGTACTTTTGCTCGACGAGCCGCTGGCCGCACTCGACAAGAAGCTGCGCACCGACATGCAGATCGAGCTGCAGAACCTGCAGCGCGAAATCGGCATCACCTTCGTGCTCGTCACCCACGATCAGGAGGAAGCGCTGTCGATGAGCGATTTCGTCTGCGTCATGAATGGCGGCCGCATCGTCCAACTCGGACAGCCGAGCGAGATCTATGACGAACCGGTTGACCTGTTTGTTGCAGACTTCGTCGGCAAGACCAACCTGCTGAGCGGCACCGTCGCCGGGCATTCGGGCGAGCTGGTGGAGGTGGCGCTTGCCGACGGCACCGTCATTGCGGCGCGAAAGCGCATGTCCTTGCAGCGAGGCGAGGCCGTTTCGGTCAGTCTTCGCCCTGAATCGCTCAGTCTCGGCACGCCGGAAAGCGGCCGGTTCAAGGGCATCGTCCGCAACCGGATTTTTCTGGGCTCGACAGCGGAATACGCGATCGAGGTCCGGGGCATCGGAACGCTGCTGGCCAAGGCCGACCATCTGATCGGCCACGGCAATCTCTTCAAGCCGGGCGAACCCGTCGCCATCGGCTTTGCCTCCGGAACGCCACTGGCGTTTCCGGAGACCAAGAACAACGGGACCAACCAGAGGGTAGATAAACATGTCGAAATCATATCGTGACGGACTGCCGATAAGCCCCGAGAACTTCGTCGACCAGCTAGTGCGCCTCAAGCGCGGCTCGATCGGCCGACGCGATTTCCTTGGCCTCACCGGCCTTGGCATTGCCACGGCGGTGATGGCGCGCGAGATCGGCATCATGCCGACACCGGCCTTTGCCGCCGAAAACCTTGGCGACCGCATGTCGATCGCCACCTGGCCGAACTATCACGACCCGGCGACCTTCGAGAATTTCAAGAAGGACACCGGCGTTGCCGTCGAGGTCAACGTGTTCGGCTCCAACGAGGAAATGCTGGCCAAGCTGCAGGCCGGGGCCTCGGGCTGGAGCCTTTTCGTGCCGACCAACTACACGATCTCGACCTACAAGAAGCTCGGAATCATCGAGCCGCTGGAGATGGCGAAGCTGTCGAATTTCGACGGCTCGCAGGAGGATCCGCGCTTCACTGGGGAAGGCACGATCGACGGCACGACATACGCCGTGCCGAAGAACTGGGGCACCACCGGATTTGCCGTCAACACCAAGAAGCTGACCAAGCCGATGACCAGCTGGAAGGAGTTCTGGGACACCGCCATGGCGGAAGGCGACAGCCGCACCATGGTGCACGACTACCAGCTGACGACGATCGGCAATGCGCTGAAATATTACGGCTACTCGTTCAATTCGTTGAAGCAGGACGAACTGGCCAAGGCGGAGGAGCTGCTGCTGAAGGTCAAGCCGCATCTGTTCGCGGTCTCATCCGACTATCAGCCGGGAATGCGCGCTGGTGACGCCTGGATGACCATGTGCTGGACCAACGATGGCGCGCAGCTGCATCGCGACATTCCCGAGATCGCCTATGTGCTGGGCAAGGAAGGCGGCGAGATCTGGACCGATTTCTATGCCATCCCGAAAGATGCGCCGAACAAGCCGGCCGGCTACGCGCTGCTCAATTACCTGATGAACCCACAGGTGGCGGTCAAGGAACACCTCGCCAATGGTGCGCCCTCGACCGATGCACGGGTCAACAAACTGCTGCCTAAGGAAGTGCTCGACAACCCGATCCTTTATCCGGCGGCCGACCTGTTGACGCCGCTGGAATTCGGCGCGGCGGCAACGCTGACCGATCCGGGCCGGGCCGAGCTGATGGCGCGCTTCAAGTCGGCCTGAGCCGCGCGGGCCTCAAATTCGACTCAGATAACTTGACCGGCGGGTTCATGCCCGCCGGCATCGGGGCAAATCTTCCATGCACGGCAGCCGTCTTCGCAGGAATTTTCTGACCGCAATGCTGCTCGGTCCGGCGACCGCGTGGCTGGTGGTGTTTCTGGTGCTGCCGTTCATTGCCATCGCGGTGTTCAGTGTCGGCGAGCGGGCACCGGAAGGCGGCTATCAGGCCGCCTTCACGCTGGCGCAATATGCCAATCTTCCGGCGCGGGCGACCGCCTTCTGGAACACGATGGTGCTGGCGCCGGTGGGAGCGCTTGCCTGTCTTCTCGTCGCCTACCCGGTCGCCTACTACCTCGCCTTGCAGGCACCGCAGCGCTGGCGGCTGATCCTGCTGGCGCTGGTCGTTATCCCGTTCTGGACCAGCCTCCTGATGCGGACTTATGCGTGGATGTACATTCTGGGTGGGCGCGGCATTCCCGCGCTGCTGGCGTTTGTCGGCATTGAGGACGTCAGGCTGATCAACACGCCGGGCGCCGTCCTGCTCGGCATCGTCTATGGCTATCTGCCGCTGATGATCCTGCCGATCTATGTCAGCCTAGAGCGGCTCGATCGCCGGTTGCTGGAAGCCTCCGCCGACCTCGGCGCGACGCCGATTTCGACTTTCCTGGGGGTGACCCTGAAACTGTCGCTGCCGGGCGTCATGACCGGCTTCTCGCTGGTGATGATCCTGCTGCTCGGCGAATATCTGATCCCGACGCTGCTCGGCGGCGGCAAGGTGTTCTTCATCGGCAATGCCCTGGTCGACCTGTTCCTGCAGTCGCGAAACTGGCCGTTCGGATCGGCCATCGCGATCACGTTGGTGCTGGTTTCGGTGGTGGTGCTGATTGCCGCCAATCGCATCTCGACCCGGGTTTCGGGCGCGCGCCGGGTGGACCTGATCTGATGCGTGCTTTCGTCATTGCGGTCTTTGCCTTCCTTTATCTGCCGATCGCGCTGGTGGTGCTGTTTTCCTTCAACGCCGGGCACCATGCCAGCGAGTTCACCGGCTTTTCAGTGCAATGGTACGGCAAGGCGCTGGCGAACCCGTTCCTGGTCGAAGCGCTGAAGAACAGCCTGTTCATCGCCACCACCAGCGCCTTGCTGGCGGCGCTGTGTGGCACGGCGGCGGCGCTCGGCCTGGCGCGCGTCGGCGTCAGAACCCGCGCGGTTTTCGATGCACTTCTGGGCGCGGCGATCGTCGTACCGGGCGTCGTCATCGGCATTTCGACGCTGGTCGCGCTCGTCCAGCTGTTCACCGTCGTCAACCCGTTCCTTGCCTCGATCTGGCCCGACGACCAGCCGCCGCGCCTGGCGCTCGGCTATGGTTCGATCATTGCCGCACACGGGCTGTTCTCGATGGCGCTGGTGACGATGATCGTCGGCACGCGGCTCGGCAGCCTCGACCGCAATCTGGTCGAGGCCTCGAGCGATCTCTACGCCACGCCGTTGACGACGTTCCGATCGATCGTGCTGCCGCAGATCATGCCGGCGGTCGTCGCCGGCTTCCTGCTCGCCTTCACCTTCTCTTTCGACGATTTCATCATCGCCTTCTTCGTCGCCGGCGCGCAGACGACGCTGCCGATCTATGTCTTCGCGTCGATCCGGCGTGGCGTGACGCCGGAAATCAATGCCATAGCGACGATCGTGCTCGTCGCCTCCGTCCTGCTCGTGGTGCTTGCCCAATGGCAATTGCGCCAACGCAAACCGTCAAACTGAAAGCCGTATCATGATCCTCAAAGACCGCATTGCCGTGGTGACAGGCGCCGGCTCCGGCATCGGGCGCGCCGGCGCCATGATCATGGCCAGGGAAGGTGCGGTTGTCGTCATCGCCGACAGGGATCAGGCTGCCGGCGAAGCAACGGCTTCGGACATTCGGGCAGTGGGCGGACGGGCCGAGGCGATCGCGACCGATGTCGCCGAGGACGCGGCGGTCGAGCAGCTCATTGCCGGCACGCTGGACAGGCACGGGCGCATCGACATCCTGCACAATCACGCGGGCATCCAGGTCGGCGGCACGCTGACTGAGGTGGAAGTCGGCGGCATGGATGCTTCGTGGCGGATCAACGTGCGGGCGCAGTTCCTGGCGGCGAGGCTGGTCATGCCGTCGATGATCGCGCGGGGCGGCGGCGTCATCCTCAACACCGCCTCCAATTCGGGCGTGTTCTACGACCGCGAGATGATCGCCTACGCGACATCAAAACATGCGGTAGTGGCGATGACGCGGCAGATGTCGCTCGACTATGCCCGGCACAATGTGCGCGTCAACGCCCTTTGTCCGGGTTGGGTCGACACGCCGTTCAACGAGCCGTTCATCGCCCAGATGGGTGGACGCGAGGCGATCGAAACCTATGTCCGCACCAAGATCCCGATGGGGCGCTGGGCCAGCGCCGAAGAGATCGCTGAGGCGATCCTGTTCCTCGTCTCGGATCGCTCGTCCTTCATGACCGGCCAGGCGCTGGTGATCGACGGCGGCGAAAGCATCGGTTGAGACTAGGTTTTCGCCACCAATCTCCTTTATTTCAGCACCTTTCCGATACACTGCTCCATGACTTTCTCCGTGGCGCTGGTCGCCAGGTAAGACTATGGTCCGACCGGCATGGGACTTCAGTGCCACGGCGACCCACGGGCGTAAATTTTTTAAAAATATCAGACGGTTACGATTCCTGACGGTTGCCAGCTCGCGTATTGAGACCGCATTTGTCTAAAGTTTACTCTGTACAATTAGCGATTTCTCATACGACGGTCACCTAGCGGTCGGGCGAAGGCGGCGATTCCCCGAGGAGGTTACCATGACAAACCGAAAAACTCTGTTCGCGGCGCTTGCCGCATTGGCGCTTCTGGCGTCTCCGGCACTCGCCGGAGCCGGCGGTAACGGGCACGGCGGTGGCAACGGGCACGGCGACGGCGGTGGCAATGCTGGCGGCAATGGCAATGGGGGTGGCAACGGCCACAATGGCAGCAATGGCAAGAGCGGCGCTTCGCACGGCAAGTCGTCGTCGGCCCCGGGCCGGGCAGCCAAGGCCAAAGCGGACGACGCCACGGTCGACACGACCACAAAGGTCTCGTCCGTGCACAAGGAGAAGAACATCCACGCGAAGCTTGGCCGGCTGAACTCGCTGCAGCGCAATATCAACGCCTATATGAACTCGAAGAGTAAGAAGTTCGCCAGCATCCAGGCATTCGTGACGCAGTCCGCCAAAGCCAAGGTCGCCCAGGCCGCGGCTGACGCGGCCCAGGATAAGCTCGATGCGCTGAATGCGGAGTTGAGCGCGCTGACGTCGCTGACGGCCGAGCAGATTGCCGCCATGACGCCCGAAGATCAGGCGGCCCTGCCTGGGAAGATAACGGATCTGCAGGCCGGGGTCGCTGCCCAGGAGGCGGCGGTCACCGCCGCCAATGAGGCAGCTGCCGCGGCGGAGGTCGGCACGGACGATGCGTCGCTCGACGCGGCCCTGACGGACATGGCCAACAAGCCCGTCGACGCCGATGTCACGGCCTGGGCTCAGGGCGTGCTTGCCGGAAAGATCGACCAGACGGCGGCCGCGATGGAAGCGGAAACGACGCCCTGACGATCGCTGCGGCGGTAGCCAATTAAAAGATGCCGCCGGGGCTCGCCCGGCGGCATTGCTTTTTCCTGGCCATGCTCGGCCTGCCTATCCCAAAATAGCGAGTTTCGAGTCTCTCATACATGCTTGCGGCCGCCGGTCTCGCGGAACCAGCTGTCGGGGTAGGGGTACCACCAGTCCTGGATCGCCGGCTTGTGGTCGATGATCACCATCTTGGAGCGGCGGAAGGCATCCAGCCCCTGGCGTCCGAGTTCGCGGCCGAGGCCCGAGGCCTTCCAGCCGCCGAAAGGCAGGGCGTCATTGTCGATCAGCGGGTTGTTGACCCAGACCATGCCGGCTTCGAGCCGCTCGGCCGCCTCATGCGCTTCGGCGAGATCGGTGGTGAACACAGAGGCGCCGAGCCCGAACGGGCTGTCATTGGCAAGCCGGATCGCCTCGTCGAAATCCTTGACGCGGCAGATGGCGGCAACGGGTCCAAAACACTCTTCGCGGACGATCGCCATGTCCGGGGTGACGCCGGTCAGGATCGTCGGCTCATAGAACCAGCCGGTGTTGTGTGCCGGCGGGATGCGCCCGCCGGTGATTGCCTTGGCGCCATTGGCAATGGCATCGTCGACGAGACGCATGACCTTGGCACGCGCGCTTTCGCTGACCAGCGGGCCAATCTCGGTCTTGTCCATGCCGTTGCCGATGCGCAGGGCAAGTGTCCTTTCGGCGAACAGTTCGACGAAGCGATCATGCACGGCATCGACGACGAAGAAGCGTTCGGCCGAGGTGCATACCTGGCCGGTGAGGTGGAAGGCTGCGGTGACGCTGCCGGCCGCCGCAACCTCGAGCGGCGCGTGCTCGCTGACGATCAGCGGATCGCTGCCGCCGGCCTCGATGACGCAGGGCTTCATGCGTTCGGCGCAGGCCACCGCCACCGCCTTGCCGGCGGCGACCGAACCGGTGAAGGCGACGGCGTGGGTGCGATCGGAGGCGATCAGTGCCTGTGCCGTGACCGCGCCGCCGGGCAGGCACGACACCAGGCCCTCCGGAAGCGAGCGGAACACGGGCATGTAGTCCAGCGTCGACAGCGTCGTCGCCTCGGCCGGCTTGATGACGCAGGCGTTGCCTGATGCAAGCGAGGCCGCGACCGTCCAGCACATCAGCAGGATCGGGAAGTTGTAGGGCATGATGTGGACGGAGACGCCATAAGGCTCATAACGCGCATACTGGAACGAACCGGCCTGCGTCGTGCCGGCGATCTTGCCGGCGTCGTCGCGCGCCATCTCGGCGTAGTAGCGGAAGATCGGCGCGCAATTGGCGATCTCGCCGATCGCCTCGGGATAGGGCTTGCCCATCTCACGCACCATCAGCTCGGCGCAGCGCGTGAAGTCGGCCGCCTCGATGGCGTTGGCAACGGCGTGCAGATGCTTGGCGCGGCTCTTGGCATCGAGCTTTTTCCAGGCGGCCTGCGCCTTGGTCGCGGCGGTAAGCACGGCGTCGATCTCGCCGTCTGTCGCAGCAGAGATAGCACCGACGGTCTCCAGCGTCGCCGGATCGATCACCGGTTTGTTGGCGCCGGTCATTGGCCGGTAATCCGGATTGACGAAGAAGGTCGGCCGGTCAGGGGAGAAATGCATGGACATCCTCTCAGAGCCGCTCAGCGGATCATGTAGACCTTCTTGATCGTCTCATGGACGGTGCAGACGCCCTTCCAGTCCTGCGGGAAGAAGGCTGCCGTGTCCGGCTCGATCTCGATGATCTCACCGGATTCATGCACGTAGGTGCAGCGCCCTTCGAGGAAGTGGCAGAACTCGTCGCGGGTGACATGGCAGTGCCATTTGCCTGGGGTGCAGACCCACAACCCGCATTCGGAGCGGCCCTCGGGTCCCTTGTAGAGCAGCTTGCCCGATGTGTGGGACACGCCCTCGATCATGGTCGGGATGACGCCCCAGTCGACGAGGTCGGTAATGGCGAGCGGGGATTTCATGATGGGGGTTGTCATATCGATTTCCTTGGAATGAGTGCTCAGCGGCACATGAAGGCCTTGGTCAGCGTTTGCGTGATGATGGAGATGCCGGTCCAGCCGGCGGCGGCATGTCTTGCTCCCGCGATGTCAGGCCAGCATGTAGACGTTGCGCATGGTCTCATGCACGGCGCATTCGCCCGTCCAGCCGGCCGGGAACATGACCACGGTCCCGGCGGAGACGTCTATCACCTCACCGACATCCGACCGGTAGGTCGCACGGCCGGCGACGAAATGGCACAATTCATCGCGGGGAATGCTGAGGCGCCAGCGGCCTGGCGTGCACACCCAGATGCCGGATTCGGGCTGGTTGTTCGGACCCTTGTGCACGAGTTTGCCGGTGGAGTGGGAGGCGCCATCCAACGCGTCGGGTTGGGCACCCCAGTCGACGAGATCGGTTCGGGTGGAGGCTTGGTGGAGGTGTGGGGCGGAGGGGGTCATGCGGAGGCTCCATGATCAAACGCGATCCGTTGCCGCTCTATGAGGCCCCCCTCTGTCCTGCCGGACATCTCCCCCTCAAGGGGGGAGATTGGCAGTTCCTGCGGCGGCGTTTTCCTTACGACCTTTGCGGTTGGCGAAAGCGGTGATGACAGCCAATCTCCCCCCTTGAGGGGGAGATGGCCGGAAGGCCAGAGGGGGGCGCCTGGGCTCTGCATATCAACCATCTCAATCACAGCAACCCCTCCAACAACCCCGCCGCCTTCTCCGGCCCGTTCTGCGCGTGCATCTGCGCCGATGTCTTCGCCAGCTTGGTCTTCATCGCCGGATCGGTCAGGCAGGCTTCGATCTTTGCGATCAGCTCGGCATCGGCCCAGTCGTAGCGCGGCATGCCGAAGCCGTGGCCGGTTTCCTCGACGCGGGTGGCGTTGTCGTGGCCGTCCCAGACATAGGGCATGATGATAGCCGGCTTGCCGAAATAGAGGCACTCGGTGAACGAGTTGTTGCCGCCATGGTGGATCACTGCATCGACTTGCGGGATGGCCGAAGGCTGCGGGAACCAGCTCTCGACGATGACGTTGCCGGGCACGTCCGTATACTGGTCCTTGTAGCCGCCGACATTGACCAGGGCGCGGTAGCGCGTCTTGCCCAGCGTCGCAATGATGCGCTTCAACAGGTCGACATCGCCGGCCCCCAGGCTGCCGAAGGAGACGTAGAGCAGCGGCCCGTCATTGTTTTTCGCGAAGGTCGGCACCGCGTACGGTTTCTCCTGGCGCACGCAGCCTTCGAGATACTGGAATTTTGCCGGGTCGAGCGGATGGCGGCGCTTGAACTTTGCCGCTTCGGGATAGAGCAGCAGGTTCAGATAGGGCGAGGCCTCGAAGAACTGGCCGATCGGATAGGGCGCCTCGTCGTTGGCGGTGAGGAAGGTGTTGAAGTCGTCATGGATCGGCTTGATCACCGCGTTGAAGTGGTCGCGATAGCGCTGGTGGCCCGCATGGTCGTTTTCGCCGCAGCCGGACAGATGCGGCGGGATGTCTTCGTCCTCGATCTCGTTTTCCGAACACGAGATGACGCGCACCCACGGCTTGCCGTATTGCTTGATTGCCGGAAACAGGATGACGTTGTCGACGCAGATCACGTCAGGCTTGATGGCGGCCAGAACGCGCGGGAGATCCTTCTGCGCCCATTTGGCGCTGTCGACGATCGCCGTCCAGCAATCCTTGACGTAGTTGTCGACTTGGTCGTAGGGCGATTTGCGGAAGTTCGGGATGTGGCCGTTGATGAAATCCTCCCAGAACTTCGCCATCTGTTCGGGCGGCATCGGCTCGGAGAGGTTCACCGGATGGGCTTCGAAGCCGTAGCCCTTGTAGACATCGACAAAGCCGGGGTCGGACAGGAACACAGCTCTGTGGCCGCGCGCCTCGACCGCCTGGGCGATGCCGACGGAATTGAGCGCCGGGCCGTAGGCCGCCTCTGGAAAAAACGCGATCGTCTTCTGCGCCATCAAGCTTCTCCTGTCATTCTGCGAAAATTCTGACATCGGCGGCATCCCAGCCGAGCTCGACCTGGTCGCCCGACGCGACCGGCCGGCGGTCGGCGGCATCGGCGGTCACACGCACCAAGAACGGTTTTGGCGACAGGGGCGTGCGGACATGCAGTTGCAGGTCGAGCCCCTGATAGGCCAGCGCCTCGACCGTGCCGGTGGTGCGGTTGGCGGACTCACCGGACGGGAACAGCCGGATGCGCTCAGGCCGCACCGAGGCGACAGCGGACGCCCCGGGCGAGAGCGCGGCGGGAATCTTGCCTGATATCCGCGCGCCATTGGCGGCCACCACGCCATCGGCGGCGGCCTTGCCCGGCACGAAATTCATCACCCCGATGAAGTCGGCGACGAAACGGTCGGCGGGATGTTCGTAGATCGCGTGCGGCGTGTCGCATTGCAGCAGCTTGCCGTCTTTCAGCACCGCCATGCGGTCGGCCATGACCAGTGTTTCCTCCTGGTCATGGGTGACGATGACGAAGGTGATGCCGACCTCGTGCTGCAGTCGCTTCAGTTCCAGTTGCATGGCGCCACGCAGCTTCTTGTCGAGCGCGCCTAGCGGCTCGTCGAGCAGCAGCAGGCGCGGCCGCTTGACCAGCGCGCGGGCGAGCGCCACGCGCTGCTTTTGGCCGCCCGACAATTGCTCCGGCTTGCGGTCGGCGAAGGAGACGAGTTCGGTGGTCGCCAGGATTGCGTCGACGCGGGAGCGGATTTCGGCCGCCGGCAAACGTTCCATCTCCAGGCCATAGGAGACATTGGCCCTGACGCTCATATGCGGAAACAGCGCGTAGGATTGGAACATCAGATTGACCGGCCGCTTGTTGGGCGGGGTTTTGGCAATGTCGCGGCCGTCGAGCAGGATGCGCCCGTCATTGGGCGTCTCAAAGCCGGCCAGCATGCGCAGCAGCGTGGTCTTGCCGCAGCCCGACGGGCCGAGCAGCGCGAAGAACTCATTCTCGCGGATGTCGAGCGAGATGCCGTCGACGGCGGTCACCCGGCCGAAATTCTTCGACACATGATCGATGGCCAGAAGCGTGCGGGGTTCGCTCATTGGCCTATGATCCCACGGTTGAGCCGCTGCGACAGGGTCAGCGCGGTGATCGAGACCGCCATGACGATGGTCGCCAGCGCATTGATCTCCGGCGTGATGCCGAAGCGGATCATCGCGTAGATCTGCATCGGCAGCGTCGTCGAGGCGCGACCGGCGCCGGCGGTGAAGAAGGCGATGATGAACTCGTCAACCGAGAGCGTGAAGGCGAGCAGCGCACCGGCGATCACCGCCGGCGCGATGACCGGCAATGTCACCCGCCGGAAGGTGGTGAGCGCGGAGGCGCCGAGATCGGCCGATGCTTCGACGATCGACCAGTCGAAACTCTTCAGCCTTGCGCGCACCACCGAGCAGACGAAGGCGAGGTTGAAGACGACATGGGCAAGGATGATGGTGTGCAGCCCCATGGTCAGGTTGAGCATGGAGAAGAACGAGAGCAGCGCGATCGCCAGCACGATATCGGGAATGATCATCGGTGCGAAGATCAGCGCTTCGAGGCCCTTGCCGTACTGCCGGCGCATCTCGACGCCGATCGCCAGCAACGTGCCGAGCAGCGTGGCGATTGCCGTCGAGACCAGCGCCACGATCAGCGTGTTGAGCGCGGCGGAGAGGATCGCCGAATTGCCGGCCAGCGAGGCGTACCATTTCAGCGAAAAGCCCGACCAAGCCGTCGGCAGCCCGCCTTCGTTGAAGGACAGCGCCACCAGCACGGCGATCGGGATGTAGAGGAAGGCGAAGACGAGAACGAGAATCGCGCGCATGCCGAGCGTACGGGTGAAGGAATGGGTCATCGCTGGCCTCCGACAATTGGGAGGCAAGCGAACGACCAGAGTCCTTCTCCCCGTTCACGGGGAGAAGATGCCGGCAGGCAGATGAGGGGCAGCGCTGAGCGTCGGAAAGGTTGGCGCCGCCCCTCATCCGCCCCTTCGGGGCACCTTCTCCCCGTGAACGGGGAGAAGGGAAGGAAGGTGTGCTCAGCCATCGGCGTTACCTTTGGCCTCAGCCGCATGGCCCGAGGCGCGATTGGCGGCCAGCGCCTGCGCCATCAGCACCACAAGCATGATGGCGATCAGCGCCATGGCAAGTGCCGCCCCGAAAGGCCAGTCATTGGCGGTCAGGAACTGGTCGTAGACGAGGTTGCCGATCATCTGGAAGCGGCCGCCGCCGAGCAGCGCCGGCGTGACGAAATTGCCGATCGACAGCACGAAGACGAAGACCGCGCCGGCGGCAATGCCCGGCACGGTCAGCGGCAGGATGACACGGCGGAATGTGGTGACGGCGGAGGCGCCGAGGTCACGCGAGGCCTCGGCAAGTTCCGGGTTGAGGCGTGACAGCGGCGCGTAGCAGGCGAGGATGACGAACGGCAAATAGTTGTAGACGAGGCCGGCGATGACGGCGCCTTCCGTGTAGAGCATCGACGGCGGTTCGCCGGTGTAGCCGAACCAGCGCAACAGCTGGGTGATCAGGCCTTCGCGGTTGAGCAGCACGATCCAGGCATAGGTGCGGATCAGGTAGTTGGACCAGAACGGCAGCACGGCGAAGAACAGGAACACCGGCTGCATCCGGCGCGGAGCTGCCGATATCGCGTAGGCGGCGGCATAGCCAATCACCACCGCGATCAGCGTGGCCGTGCCGGCAATGCGCGCCGAATTGAGGAAAATGCCGGCATAGAGCGGGTCGAAGACCAGGCCGAAATTCTCCAGCGTGAAGGTGTATTCGATGCCGCCATAGATGCCGCGCCGGAAGAAGGCGAGCGCCAGCACCAGCGCGCATGGCACCACCATCAAGGCCGCGAGCCAGGCCAGGGCCGGGGCCATCAGTAGGGAGGAGCGGGAGGGAGTGGGAAGTGTCACGCAGCGCCCCCCTCTGGCCCGCCGGTCTCTTCAAGGGTATCGAAATGGTGTTTGGGTAGTTGCCCCCTCACCCGGATTGCCAACCGAATTGCGAAGGGCAATTCGGGGCAATCCGACCTCTCCCCGAGGGGAGAGGAGGTCGCAGGCGCCGGCGCTTTCCTCTTCTCCCCAGCGGGGAGAAGGTGGCCGCGAAGCGGCCGGATGAGGGGGCGCTGCGCTTGAGATTGGCCAACGGCCGCAAGCCAGCCAATCTCCCCCCTTGAGGGGGAGATGGCGGGCAGGCCAGAGCGGGGCGATACGGAACGCAAACTTAATTCCAAGATGCTGTTGGAACTGTCCCTACTGCGCCGCCTTGATCTCGCTGACGATCTTCGAATAGTCGCGCTGGGCGTCGCCGACGTCGCGCAGCTGCTCGAACTTGACGAGATCGGCCACCGGCATCGCCATATTGGGGAATTTGGCCAGGAAGTCGGCCGGCAGGCTTTCCATAGCCGGCTTGTTCGGCACCTTGTAGTCGATGTTCTGTGCCGCCCAGCCGTGGTTCTTGGCGTCGAGCATGAAGTTGATGAACTGGAAGGCGGCGTCCTTGTTGGCGGAGGCCTTCATCACCACCATCGTATCGACCCACAGGTCCGAACCTTCCTTCGGAATGACGTATTTGATCTCGGGCTTCTCGGCGATGCCGTAATTGCACCAGCCGTCCCATGCCTGCACCATCAGCGCCTCGCCCGAAACCAGCTTGGAATAGAAGGTGGTGTCGTCATAGGCGAGCAGGGTTTTCTTGGCCGAGATCAAGAGGTTCTTGACCTCGGCCATCTTGGCCGGATCGGTTTCGTTGACCGAATAGCCCTTGTCGAGCTGCCCGGCGGCCAGCAGCCAGCGGTCGGTCGCCAGCATCGTGGTCTTGCCCTTCAATTCGTCGGAGGGCGCGAGCAGATCGCTCCAGCTGGTCGGGGCGGCCTTGACCAGGTCCGAGCGGTAGCAGAGGCCAGTGGTGCCCCAGGTGTAGGGGACCGAGAACGCGTTGCCGACATCGTGCGGCAGCTTGGTCGCCTCCGGGTAGAGGTTGGCGAGGTTCGGGATCTTGGCGTGGTCGATCGGCTCGGTCAGGCCGAGCTTGTTCAGCACCTCGGCGAAGGGCGAGGAGACGAAGACCACGTCATAGCCCTTGCCGCCGGCGGCGATGAGCTTGCCCATGATCTCCTCATTGGTGGCATGCACCACCACTTCGCCCGAAACGCCGGTCGCGGTCTTGAAGGAGGCCATGGCGTCCGGTGCCATGTAGCCGTCCCAGTTGGAAATGACGAGGTCGGCAGCCATCGCCGGCGCGGACAGCGCCAAGGCCAGGCCAAGTGCGATCGAAGATGTTTTCAGCGCACGGCGCCGCAGGCTTGTAGCGGTCATGACAGACTCCCATTCCGGTTGATCGTCGAATTGCATTCGCCGGACCAACGCCTGCGACCATGCCGCCGCCTCGATCCTGTTCCCTCGGTCTTTTTCCTGCCGATTGTTCTGACAGTACTATTGCAGAAAAAAGTACGTCAATCCATAATTTGTCAAACGACCGTGGAATCCAGCCGATTGCGTCCGCGCTGGCGATCGGTCAAACCAGGCGGATCACGTCCGCCCACCGAGAATTGTCATGCAAGCCGCAGCCAGACGACCCCGTACCAACCATCTCGATCTGGCGCAGCGCATCCTGGATGTGGCACGGCAGCGCGGCTTTGAGCCCGGTGCACGCTTGCCGGAGCAGCAGATCGCGTCGCTATGCAACGTCTCGCGCACGCCCGTGCGTGCGGCTCTCAGCCTGCTTGCGGAACGGGGCGTTGTGCGCTGGGAGGCTGACACCGGCTATCACCTGGCCATCGACCTCACCGCGCAGGCTTCGGTCGCCACGGAATTGCCCGCTACCGAGGAGGACGAACTGGCCGAGGCGATCCTGCGCGACCGATCGGCGCGGCGGCTGGACCAGACGGTGACCGTTGCGGGACTGATGCGGCGCTATCGTGCCGAGCGCAAGACGGTATTAAAAGCGTTGAACAAACTAACCGATGAGAATCTGCTGGACCGTGCGCCTGGCCAGTCCTGGCTGTTCCGGCGCACCCCCGACGATCCGGAAGCGCAGGGCGACAGCTACGAGTTCCGCCTGCTGCTGGAGCCCGCGGCCATCCTGACGCCGGGCTTTAGGCTGGACGGCGTGCGGGCGGCGGCGTTGCGCCAGGGCATGGAAGCGCTGTCGGTGCTGCCAGACGCCGCCTTCGACACCCGCGAGTTCCAGCGGCTGGACATCGATTTTCACGGCATGCTCGCCGAGGCCTGCGCCAACCGCTTCATCGCCGACGCGCTCGCCGATCACCTCAGGCTGCGCCGGCTGCCGGGCATCTATGCCGGCGTCAACGTCTTCCGGTTGCGGCAATCGCTGCGCGAACACCTTGTCATACTCGACCATCTTGAAAGCCTGCAGTATGAGGTGGCTGCCGATCTGCTTCGCATTCATCTGCGGCTCTCCCGCAACCAGCGACCACAGGCGGCCAGCCGCGGGGCGCCCGCGCTGTTCGGCATGATCAGCCGGCCGGAATGACGAGGAACTAATTGACGCGTAAAGCCAGCCCGACCATCGCGCTGTTCCCCGAAGCAAGCTTCGGCGCGGCGTTGAATTGCGTCGGCATCGCGCAGGCACTGCGTGCAAGAGGCGCCCGGCCGGTCTTCATCTGCCATGCCGGCTTCTCCGGCGTCTTTGCCGACTATGGTTTCCAGGAATACCAGCTGCCGACCGACGAGCCGCTGAGCGACAGCGAGCGCCAGAGCTACTGGCAGGCCTTCGTGCGCCGGCACCTGCCGCATTTCAGGCTGAGCCCGATCGACCAGCTCGAAACCTATGTCGCGCCGACCTGGCAGGCGATCGTCGACACCGCGGTCAATGCCGAGGCGCCGTTGCGCCAGTCGCTGGCACGGCTCAAGCCGGATGCGGTGGTGCTCGACAATGTCATCATGTTCCCGGCGATCGCCGCCGCCGGCTGTCCGTGGGTGCGCGTCGTCTCCTGCGCCGAGACCGAGCTGCCGGATGCCAATGTGCCACCCTATCTGTCGGGGCTTGGCGTGGACGACCCCCAACGCGCGGCGTTCGAGGCTAGGTATCTGGCGGCTTGCGCGCCCGCGCATGATCGCTTCAATCGCTTCCGGGCGGATGCCGGACTGGCGCCGCTGCCGAAGGGTCAGTTCCTCGAGACCTCGCCCGACCTCAATCTGCTGCTGACGCCGACGATCGTGCGTCGCGAGCGCGCCGAGCCGCTCGACCCCACGCGCTTCGTCTATCTCGAAGGCTGCGTGCGGTCGGAGGGGCCGTTCGAAGTGCCGGTGTTTCCGCGCAATGGCGGGCCGCTGGTCTATGTCAGCTTCGGCAGTCTCGGCGCCATGGATGTCGGGCTGATCGAGCGCATGCTGGCGGTGTTCGACAGGCTGCCTGCGCGCTTTATCGTCAATGCCGGCGGCCTGCGCGACGCCTATCGGGCGGTGCCGGACAATGTCTATCTCGACGCCTGGTTTCCGCAGCCTTCGGTGGTGGCGAAGTCGGACCTGTTCATCCACCACGGCGGCAACAACAGTTTTTGCGAAGCGCTGCGCTTCGGCGTGCCGTCGCTGATCATGCCCTATTGCTGGGACGGGCACGACAATGCGCGCCGCGCCGTAGAGACCGGCGTCGGCGACCATATCGGCCGTGACGCCTGGACCGAAGGAGTATTGGAGAGAGCCATTCTCGGCCTGCTGGCCGACGATGCCATGCGCACCCGCCTCAAGGACAACGCAGCCCAAATGGCGCTGAAACCTGGAACGGATGTGGCCGCGCAAGCCATACTCTCTTTGATACGGACATGAACGAAATGCCTGACAACAACACGAATATCTCGCTCTCCAGCGGTATCGATCCCAAAGCCTGGTTGGCCCAGCACGGCATCAACGAAGTCGAGTGCCTAGTCCCCGACATGAATGGCGTGCTGCGCGGCAAGGCCTTGCCGACGGCCAAATTCCTCCAAGCGCTTGAAGACCGGGCGCTCTATCTGCCGAGCAGCGCCTTCCTGGTCAGCATCGACGGACGCTACTCCGGTTCGATCGACGAGGGTTTTGCCTATTCGGACCCGGACATGCGCATGGTGCCTGACGCTTCGACGCTCTGCCTGGCGCCCGGCGCCGCTGCTGATAAGGCCTATGTCTTTGCCGATGCGTTCCATATGGACGGCCGGCCATGGATGGCCTCGCCGCGCCACGTGCTGCGGGCCGCGCTCGATCTCTACGCCAAGCGCGGCTGGCGGGCGGTGGTGGCGCCAGAGCTCGAATTCTATCTGACCGCGCCCAATCCCGATCCCGACCGTCCGCTGACCGCCCCGGTCGGCGCCAATGGGCGCGCCGAGACCGTGCAGCATCCCTACGATATGGCCGCGCTCGAGGAGTTCGAGCCGGTGGTCCGCCGCGTCTATGACTACGCGGCGGCGGCCGGACTGCCGCTCGATACGCTGATTCATGAATCGGGCACGGCGCAGCTGGAGATCAACTTCCTGCACGGCGATGCGCTGCCGCTGGCCGACAAGGTGCTGCTGTTCAAGCGGCTGACGCGCCAGGCCGCGCAGCAAAGCGGCATGCACGCCACCTTCATGGCCAAGCCGATCGCGGCACAGGCGGGAAGCTCGATGCATCTGCACATGTCGGTCATCGACGAGGTAGGCAGGACGCTGTTTGCCGGCAGCGACGATGCCGACACCGAAATGTTCGGCCACTTCATCGGCGGCCTGCAAAAGTATGTCCCGGAAATCATGCCGCTGTTTGCGCCCAACGTGAACTCGTTCCGCCGCATAAGGCCGAACCACAGCGCGCCGGCCAACATCGAATGGTCGCACGATAATCGTTCCTGCGGCCTGCGCGTGCCGGCTGGCGGCCGTGCCGCTCGGCGGGTGGAGAACCGGCTGCCTGGCGCGGATTCCAATCCCTATCTGGCGATTGCCGGCTCGCTTCTCGCCGGCTATCTCGGCGTCGAACAGAAACTCGCGCGCTCGGCCGAAGCGTCTGGCAATGCCTACAAGATCAAAAGCACGCTGCCGAAAACAATGGAGGAGGCGCTCGACCGTTTCGAGGCTTGCGAGCCGGTGCGGGAACTGCTCGGCGAGGATTTCTTCCAGACCTATCTGCGCGTCAAGAGCGTCGAGCTCGACCTGTTCCAGGGCGTGGTGACAAGCTGGGAACGCGACCACCTGCTGCTGAAGGTGTGATCATGGCTTCCAGTTCAACGGGTTTCAATTCGGGCCTCGATATCGGCAAATCCTATTATGTCGCCACCGCCAATCCGGCGCCGGACCATCCGGCGCTGGTCGGCGATGTCGAAGCCGACCTGGTGGTCGTCGGCGGCGGCTGCACCGGCCTGTCGGCCGCCCTTCATGCCGCCGAGCGCGGCCTGAAAGTGGTGCTGCTCGAAGGCGGCAAGATCGGCTGGGGCGCTTCGGGGCGCAATGGCGGCCAGATGATCCCCGGGCTGCGCAAGGGCGCCAAGGGGCTGGTCAAGCTCTATGGGCCGCAGCGGGCAAAGGTGCTGTTCGATCTTGCCTTCGAGGCACGCGGGCTGGTGCTCGATATCATCGAGCGCCATGCCATCGATTGCGATCTCAGGCTGACTGGCCATCTGGTCGGCGCGGTCAACGGCTCCGATCTCAGAGATCTCGAGGAAGAGGCTGAGTGCCTGGCCACGGTGATGAAGTTCCCGCACGCCGAAATCCTCTCGGCGGCGGAAGCCCGAGCCAAGGTCGACACACCCTATCATGGCGCCATGTATGAGCCGCTCGGCGGCCACATGCATCCGCTGAACTACACGCTCGGCCTTGCCCGTGCCGCTATAGCCGCCGGCGTCACCATCCACGAGAATTCGGTGGCCGTACGGCTTGAGCGCGAGCCTTCGATCCGGGTCTCGACGGCAAAGGGATCGGTGCGGGCAAAACATGTCGTGCTGGCAGGTGACGCGCTGCTCAATGGACTGGAGCCGCGCGTCAACAGCCGCATCATGCCGGTCGGCAACTACATCGTCGCCACCGAGCCGCTGGAGGGTAAGCGCAATGTCATCCCGGCCAATGTCGCGGTGTCCGACACGCGTTTCGTCGTCAACTATTACCGGATGTCGGCGGATGGACGCCTGCTGTTCGGCGGCGGCGAGCGTTACACGCCGTCACCGCCGGCCGACATTGCCGGCTTTGTGCGGCCGCATATGGAGGCCACCTTTCCGCAACTTCAGGGCTGCCGCATCGAACACGCCTGGGGTGGGTTGGTGTCGGTGACGACGTCGCGACTGCCGCATGTCGGGCACTATGGCGAGGTCTATTTCGCGCATGGCTATTCCGGCAAGGGCGTCATCCTGTCGACGCTGTCCGGCAAGCTCCTGGCCGAGGCGATCACGGGCGACGCGTCGCGGCTCGATCTGTTCTCGACGCTGACCCCGATGCCGTTCCCCGGCGGCACGGCGCTGCGCGGCCCGCTCTATGTGCTGGGCATGCTGTGGTACGCGATGAGGGATCGTATCAAGCATTGAAGAGCGTTCGTCAGCTGGGCCATCGCGTATGAGAGGCCCCCTCATCCGGCCGCTTCGCGGCCACCTTCTCCCCGAGGGGAGAAGAGGCTGTCATCAACGCTGGCGATCTCCTCTCCCCTCGGGGAGAGGTCGGATTGTCCCGAATTGCCCTTTGCAATTCGGTTGGCAATCCGGGTGAGGGGGCACTTGCTCATGTGCGACTGCTAAACCACAAAAAAATCTTCAATCCGCTGCCTAGCTCCAACCAGCACCGGCAGTATTTCCCGCTCCATCCCCGCGACCGAAAAACGCGCCGACTGGGTCGAGACGTTGATGGCCGCGACCGTGCTTCCTGCGCGGTCGCGGATCGGCACGGCGATCGAGCGCAGGCCGAGTTCCAGTTCCTCGTCGACGATGGCGAAGCCGTCCGCTTTCGCCTTGCCGATGGCGCCGGCCAGCAGGCGGACATCAGTGATCGTCTTCGGCGTCCGCCTCTCGATTGTTGCCTGGCCGAGGAACGTGTCCAATTCCCGAGGGGTGAGGCCGGCAAGCAGGATGCGTCCCATCGAGGTGCAGTAGGCCGGCAGCCTGGTGCCGACATCGAGCGACACGCTGAGGATGCGCCGGCCGGGAATGCGGGCGACATAGACGACATCCTGCCCTGACAGGATCGCCGCTGAGCAGGCCTCGTTCAATTGCGTCGCGACAGCCCGCATGATGGGCGCGGCGAAAGTCCATAGCGAGGCGCCGCCGAGCCAGGTGCGGGCAACCGTCAGCAAGCGCGGCGAAAGCGAAAACACGCGGCCGGCCTGGGTGGCGTAGCCGGTGGCGACAAGCGTCAGCAGGAAACGGCGAGCGCCGGCGCGGGTCAGGCCTGCTTCCTCGGCCATTTCGGTCAGCGTCATGCCTGAGGGATGGCGGGCCAGAATCTCCATGACGGCAAGGCCGCGCTCGAGCGAGCCGACATGATCACGGGAAACAGCCTCTTCGTCCATCTTGTCTCCGCGGACCGACATCGGCGTCAGGATTGACTCCACGCCTCCGCTTAGCATAGAAAGTATCACATACAAAACATATGTTCGCAATACGAACTTTTTTGAACCCGGAGCCGATGCGATGGTCAAGTTCCTGCCGCTCAAACAGGCCGTCGCGGAGAATTTGAACGATGGCGACACGGTTGCCTTCGAGGGTTTCACCCATCTGATCCCGACGGCGGCGGCGCATGAGGCGATCCGCCAGGGATTTCGCGATCTGACCCTGATCCGCATGACGCCGGACCTGATCTACGACCAGATGATCGGTATGGGCATGGCAAAGAAAATCATCTTCTCCTATGTCGGCAATCCCGGCGTCGGCCTGCTGCGCCGCGCCCGCGATGCCATCGAGAACGGCTTTCCGCGCTCACTCGAAATCGAGGAGCACAGCCATGCCGGCATGGCCAACGCCTATGAGGCGGGTGCTGCCGGCCTGCCTTGCGCGGTGTTTCGCGGCTATCGCGGTGCTGGTCTCGCGGCGGTCAACCCGAACATCAAGTCGGTGACCTGTCCCTTCACCGGCGAGGTGTTGGCGGCTGTGCCTTCGATCCGGCCGGATGTCACCTTCATCCATGCCCAGAAGGCCGACAGAAAAGGCAATGTGCTGGTCGAAGGCATCATCGGCATCCAGAAGGAAGCGGTTCTGGCGGCCAAACGTGCCGTGGTGACGGTGGAGGAAGTCGTCGACAATTTCGACGATCTTCATCCCAATCTGACCGTGCTGCCGCGCTGGACGATCGCGGCGATATCGGTCGTGCCCGGTGGCTCGCACCCGTCCTACGCGCATGGCTACTATGCGCGCGACAATGCCGCTTATCTCGAATGGGACGAGATCGCCGCCGACCGCGAAAAATTCCAGGCGTGGATGCAGGTGAACGTCATCGAGAAGAGCGCCGACGATTTCGCGGCCCGGGTCGAACATCTGAGGAAAGCGGCATGAGCGACAATCCATTGGGTTTCACTCCCAACGAGATGATGACCATCGCCGCCAGCAGGGCGCTGCGAAATGACGATGTCTGCTTCGTCGGCATCGGCGCGCCATCCGCCGCGTGCAATGTGGCGCGGCTCACGCATGCGCCTGACATCACGCTGATCTACGAGAGCGGCACGATCGGCACGGCGCCCGACGTGCTGCCGCTGTCGATCGGCGACGGCGAATTGTGCGAAACCGCAATCACCACCGTCGCGGTGCCGGAGATGTTCCGCTACTGGCTGCAGGGCGGCCGCATTTCGATCGGCTTCCTCGGTGCGGCGCAGCTCGACAAGTTCGGCAACATCAACACCACGGTCATCGGCGACTATTTTCACCCGAAGACCAGGCTGCCCGGTGGCGGCGGCGCGCCAGAGATCGCGACGTCGTCGAAGGAGATCTACATCACCATGGCGCAAACCAAGCGCGGCATGGTCGAGAAGATCGACTTCTTCACCTCCTTCGGCCATGGCGAAGGTGGTGATCATCGCAAGCGCCTCGGCATCGACACAGCCGGACCGACACTGCTGATCACCGATCTCGCCATCTGGAAGCCGGATCCGGTGAGCAAGGAATTCACGGTCGTGTCGTTGCATCCCGGCGTCACGCGCCAGCAGGTGAAGGACACCTGTGGCTGGGTGGTTAAGTTCGCCGAGGCGCTTGACGAAACGCCGCCGCCAAGCGAACTCGAACTCACGACATTGCGCGACCTGCAGGCCCGCACCAAGGCGGCGCATGCGGGAACCGGAAAAGAGAAAGCTGCTTAGCATGGCCGAGGCCTATATCTGCGACTACATCCGCACGCCGATCGGCCGCTTCGGTGGCTCGCTGTCTTCGGTACGATCAGATGATCTCGGCGCCATACCCCTGAGGGCATTGGTCGAGCGCAATCCCGGCATCGACTGGCAGGCGATCGACGATGTCGTCTATGGCTGCGCCAACCAGGCCGGCGAGGATAACCGCAACGTGGCGCGCATGGCGCTGCTGCTGGCAGGCTTGCCCAAGGAGATTCCAGGCTCGACGGTCAATCGCCTGTGCGGCTCCGGCATGGATGCGCTGACCATCGCCGCTCGCGCGATCAAGGCCGGCGAGGCGGAACTGATGATCGCCGGTGGCGTCGAATCGATGAGTCGTGCGCCTTTCGTCATGCCCAAGGCCGACGCGGCGTTTTCGCGCAACGCCGAGATCTACGACACCACCATCGGCTGGCGCTTCGTCAACCCATTGATGAAGAAGCAGTATGGCGTCGATTCGATGCCGGAAACCGGCGAGAACGTGGCAGAAGAGTTCGCCATCTCCCGCGCCGACCAGGATGCCTTTGCCGTGCGCAGCCAGGACAAGGCGGTCGCGGCACAAGCCAATGGCCGGCTGGCAAAGGAGATTACCCCGGTGACGATCCCGCAGCGCAAGGGCGATCCGGTCGTCGTCGCGAAGGATGAGCATCCGCGCGCGGGCTCAACGGTCGAGGCTCTGGCCAAGCTGCCGACGCCGTTCCGGCAAGGCGGCACGGTGACGGCCGGCAATGCCTCCGGCGTCAATGACGGCGCGGCGGCGCTGATCGTTGCTTCCGAAGCGGCCGTGGAAAAGTATGGGCTGACGCCGATCGCCCGCATCCTCGGCGGTGCCGCCGCAGGCGTTGCGCCGCGCATCATGGGCATTGGCCCGGCGCCGGCGACGCAAAAACTGTGCGCGCGGCTTGGGCTGACGCCGCAACAGTTCGATGTCATCGAGCTCAACGAAGCCTTTGCCTCGCAGGGCATCGCCGTGCTGCGCCAGCTCGGCATTGCCGAGGACGCGGACCACGTCAACCCGAATGGCGGCGCCATCGCGCTTGGCCATCCGCTTGGCATGTCTGGCGCCCGCATTTCCGGCACGGCGGCGCTGGAGCTGCGCGAGCGTGGCGGCCGTTATGCGCTGGCAACCATGTGCATCGGCGTCGGCCAGGGCATCGCGATCGCGCTCGAACGGGCCTAATCGGCGACACTCTCTTGGCCGGCTAAGATCAAGAATCCGGTGCGCGGTCAAATTTGACCACGTGGACAAAAGTTCGGCGCCGTTCCATAGTTCCTCGTCTGAATTTTTTCACGAACAGCCGGCTCGACACGGCTGTCGAACAGAGGGGAATGCAATGGAAAATCGAAAGAACAGATTCCAGATAAAGCGCGAAGGGCTTTCGCGACGCAGCGTGCTGGAGCTGGGCGCGCTTGGGCTGGCCGCGGCCATGCAGCCGGGCAGTGCTTTTGCCAAGGACAAGAAGCTGAAGGTGGCGGCAATCTTCGCCACGCCGATCGAGGAGCCGTGGGACAACCAGATCCACGTCGCCTTGCAGAAGGCCGAGAAGGAACTCGGTATCGAGTACAAATGGTCGGAAAAGGTGCAGACCGCCGATTTCAGCCGCGTCATGCGCGAATATGCGCAAGGCGGCTACCAGCTGGTGCTGGGCGATGCCTTCGCCGCCGAGCGTGAATCGCGCCGTACCGCCAAGCAGTTCCCGAAGACCGCCTTCCTGTTCGGCTCGGGCGCCGGCCCGGCGGAACCGAACTTCGGCGTCTTCGACAATTGGATCCACGAACCCGCCTATCTCTCGGGCATGATCGCCGGCAAGATGTCGAAGTCGGGCACGATCGGCGCCGTCGCGGCGATGGGCATTCCGGAAGTGAACCGGCTGGTCAACGCCTTCTTCGCCGGCGCGAAAGAGGTCAATCCGAACGTCAAGAAGAAGGTCGCCTTCATCGGCTCGTTCTTCGATCCGCCGAAGGCCAAGGAAGCGGCCGTCGCGCAGATCGACGCCGGTGTCGACGTCATCTATGCCGAGCGCTTCGGCGTCATCGAAGCGGCGGTGGACAAGAAGATCCTTGCCATCTCCAACATGTCCGATCAGTCGAGCCTCGGCCCCGACACGGTGATCACCGGCCCGGTCTGGGACATGTATCCGACGGTCGAACAGGCGATCAAACTGGTCAAGGCCGGCGTCTTCACCGCGCAGGACTATGGCGACTTCTCGCGCATGGCCAAGGGCGGCTCGCATCTGGCGCCCTACCACAAGTTCGACAAGACGCTGCCGGCGGACGTCAAGGAACTGGTCGAGAAGAAGAAGGCCGAGATACTGGAAGGCAATTTTCGCGTCGACGTGGATGAGAACACGCCGGTTTCGGATTGAGGTCTGGTCTTAGGGTTGGTGCTAGGCGCCCCCCTCTGTCCTGCCGGACGTTCGTCATTTGGAAAGCCAAGCAATTGGCTTTCCATCCGCTTTGCGGACCATTCCTCAACCCCCTCAAGGGGGGAGATTGGCAGGTTCGTTGACGGTGCTGTTCTTCCGGCCGGAAATTGGCGAAAGCCGAAATGACATCCGATCTCCCCCCTTGAGGGGGAGATGGCCGGCAGGCCAGAGGGGGGTGCAGCGCATCCCTCTCAATCAAAGCTGAACCGCAAAGCCCAACTCCGATCAGGAGCATCCTTGCCCTTGCCCGCCCCCCTCATCGAAATGCGCGGCATCACCAAACACTTCGGCGCCGTCAAGGCGAACGAGGCTGTCGACCTTAGCGTCGCGCCCGGCGAGATCCTCGGGCTGCTGGGCGAGAATGGCGCCGGCAAGACGACGCTGATGAACGTGCTGTTCGGCGCCTATGCGCCCGACGCGGGCGAGATACTCATCCAGGGCCAACCAATCAGGATCACCAGTTCTGCCGATGCGCTGGCCGCCGGCATCGGCATGGTGCACCAGCATTTTCATCTCGCGCCAAGGCTGACGGTGCTGGAAAACCTTTTGATCGGCATTCCTGGCAAAGCGGGACGGATCGACCGCGCCGGCGGGCTGGCGCGGCTGGCAGAGATCGGCCGCCAGCACGGGCTGACGCTCGATCCCGATCTTCCTGTTTCGGCACTGTCGGTCGGGGAGCAACAGCGGCTGGAGATCGTCAAGGCGTTGTTTCGCGGCGCCAGGCTCTTGATCCTCGACGAGCCGACGGCGGTGCTGGCGCCGAGCGAGGTCGACGGGCTGTTTTCGGCGTTGCGGTCGATGGCAGCACAAGGCCTCGGCATCATCTTCATTTCGCACAAGCTCAACGAGGTGCGGGCGCTGACGCATCGCTGCACGGTGCTGCGGCATGGCCGTGTCGCCGGTCGCGTCGATGACCCAGCCAACACGACGTCGGCCGCCATGGCGCAACTGATGTGCGGCCATGAGATCGTGCCGCCGGCGCGGGGACCGTCGACGCCCGGTGCTGCGGTGCTGACCCTCGACGGCATTTCGACCTCAAAGCATTCGGGCACGCCGCTGCGCGACGTATCGCTTGCCGTGCGCGCCGGCGAAATCCTCGGCATTGCCGGGGTTTCGGGCAATGGCCAGCGGGCGCTGGCGGAGGTGATCTCCGGGACACGTGTGCCCGATGCCGGCCGGATGACGATTGCCGGCCAAAACGTCTCGCGCTTCTCGCCACGCGAGGTGCAGGCGCTCGGTCTCGGACGCATCCCGGAAGATCGCATGACGACCGGGCTGGTCACCAACCTGCCGCTGGCCGATTCGATGGTGCTGCCGCGCATTGGCACGGCTGCGTTCAGCAGCAGGGGCCTGCTCAAGCCCGATGCGATCCGCGCCTTCGCTGAGGCGCAGATCAAGGCTTACGACATTCGCTGCCCTGGACCGATGACCCGTGCCGGGGCGCTGTCCGGCGGCAATCTGCAGAAGGCGCTCTTGGCACGCGAACTGGCCTTCGATCCGAAGGTTCTGATCGTCTCGCAGCCGACGCGCGGCCTCGACATCGGCGCGGCGCGCTTCATCCACGAAAAGTTCCTCGACATGCGGGCCAAGGGCTGCGGCATCGTCGTCATTGGCGAGGATCTGGAAGAGCTGCTGGTGCTCTGCGACCGCATCGCGGTGATGTATGAGGGCCGCATCGTCGGCACGCTCGACAGCGCCGATGCGACGATCGCGCGGCTCGGCCTGATGATGACCGGGGCGGAGGGAAGAGCCTAGATGGACCTTCTGGCGGCGCTGACCCCCACCCCAACCCCTCCCCACTGTTTGGACTGGGGACATCGCGCTTCTGTCCTCGAATGGCATCCCGAATCCCCTCGCGCAAAAGGCGCAAAACTGTTCGCGATGTCCTCGCACACCTGTTCGCGATGTCCCCAGTCCAAACACTCACAAGGGGTAGGGGGATGCTGCCGCGCGCCGTTCACCCAGCTTCCGAGCCCAGACTTCTGCTATTTTGTCATGGTCAGCGCCTGCGAGAGTTCCCCTCCCCCTTGTGGGGAGGGGCTAGGGGTGGGGGTCCCTCTTCGTCAGAATCCTTGTTCGACAGACCGAACAGAGGGTGCCGCCTAATGTTCCGCCTGGAAGTCCGCACAAGCACCCCCGCCTGGTTCAACCTGGCTCTGCCGCTGGTGGCGATCGGCGCCACACTTGTCCTGTGCAGCGGCCTCATCGCGCTGGCCGGCGCCGGCGTGCTCGAGGCCTATGGTGTGATGTTCACGGCTTCGCTCGGTGACAGCTACGCGATCACCGAAACGATGGTGCGAGCGGCACCGATGATCTTCACCGGACTGGCGGTGGCGGTCGCCTTTCGGGCCAAATTCTGGAACATCGGCGCCGAGGGGCAATTGCTGGCCGGTGCCGTGGCCAGCTGCTTTGTCGGCGCCATTCCGATGCCAGGGCCGCTTGCCATGCTGTTGATGGCGGTGGCGGGTGCCGCCGCAGGGGCGGCGGTGGCGCTCGTTCCAGCCACACTGCGGGTGAAATTCAGGGTCGACGATGTCGTCAGTTCGCTGCTGCTCAACTCGGTCATCTACTACGCGCTTATGGCGCTCATCGAAGGACCGTGGAAGGATAGTTTCAGCGGCTATCCGATCTCGCCGCCGATCGAGGATTCGGCCAATTTTCCGGTACTGCTCGAAGGCACGCGGCTGCATCTCGGCGTCGTCGCGGCGCTGATCGCGGCACCGCTGATCTGGTTCCTGATCGTGCGCACGACGCTCGGCTTCAGGATCAGGGTCACCGGCGAAAACCCGGAAGCCGCCCGCTATGGCGGCATCCATGTCGAGCGCGTGCTGATCTCGACGGCGCTGCTGTCCGGTGCGCTGGCTGGGCTGGCCGGCGTCGGCGAGGTCGGCGGCGTGCATTTCCAGGTGATGAGCGACATCTCGCCGGGCTACGGCTATTCCGGCATCGTCGTTGCCATGCTGGCGCGGCTCAATCCGCTCGGCGTCGTGCCGGCGGCGATCTTCCTCGCCGCCGTGATGACCGGCGCCGAAGCGATGTCGCGGGCGACCGGCGTGCCGGCCTTCCTCAGCGATGTCATCCAGGGCACCGCGTTGCTTGCCATGCTGGTGGCGCTGCTGTTCACCGCCTATCGCATCCGCCGCGTCGGGGTTGTCCGATGAGCGCGGTGTTCGAACAGATCTTTCAGGTCGGCTTTTTGGCCGCGATCATCCGCATCGCCACGCCGCTGGCTTTCGCGACGCTCGGCGAAATGTTCTCCGAGCGGGCCGGCGTGCTCAATCTCGGCATCGAAGGCATCATGCTGTTGTCGGCGATGACCGGCTTCACCGCGACCAGCCTCAGCGGCAGCTTGTGGCTCGGCGTGCTGGCGGCGGTGCTGACGGGCATGTTGATGGGCGCGCTGCATGCGCTGTTCACCGTGGCGCTCGGCCTCAGCCAGCATGTCTGCGGCATCGGTGTGACGCTGTTCTCGTCGGGCCTCGCCTATTTCCTCTACCGGCTGATCTTCGGCCAGCAATCGGTGCCGCCCAGCATCAAGGGTTTTCAGACGCTGCCGATCCCGGTCCTCTCCGACATTCCGGTACTCGGGCCGGCGGTATTCAACCAGTTCGCGCTGGTCTATATGGCGATCCTGGCCATTCCGCTTGCCGCTTTCGTGCTCTACCGCACGCCATGGGGCCTGTCGGTGCGCATGGTCGGCGAAAACCCGCGCGCCGCCGATTCGGCCGGTGTCAGCGTCATCGCCACACGCTTCCAGGCGGTTGTCCTCGGCGGCGCGCTGATGGGGCTGGCCGGCGCCTTCCTGTCGATGGCGCAGTTCAACGCCTTCACCTTCGGCGTCGTGTCGGGGCGCGGCTGGGTGGCGATCGCGCTGGTGGTCTTCGGTCGCTGGGACCCGTGGCGCTCGGCGGGAGCCGCGCTGCTGTTCGCCTTCGTCGATGCGTTGCAGCTGCGCATGCAGGCCAGCGGGCTCGGACACATCCCCTACGAGGCGTTCCTGATGCTGCCGTTCATCTTCACCATCGTCGCCATGGCGGTGATGTCGCGCAATGCGGTGGCGCCGTCGGCACTGCTCAAGCCGTTTCGGAGGGAGGAACGGTAGCAAAGCTTGGGTTCCTCGCCCCCGCAAAGCGGGAGAGGTGGCCGCGAAGCGGTCGGAGAGAGGTCTGCGACGCTGGCGAGTTGTCGCCGAAGCACGGCAAGGTCGAGCCATTCCCCCTTTCCGTCTCGGCTTCGCCGAGCCACCTCTCCCCCACACTTGTGGGGGCGAGGAACCCGCATCCTGCCAAGTTCGCGCCTTCTTTGAGCGTTTCACATCGCCGTAAAGCCGTTGTCGACGAACAGATGCGTGCCGTTGACGAAGCTCGACTCATCGCTGGCCAGGTAAAGTGCCGCCCTTGCCACCTCTTCCGGCTCGCCGATGCGGCCCTGCTGCGCGGCAAGCGCCGCGTCCGAGACGTCGACGCCGAGCCTGCCGAGGTCGGCGACCTCGCGCAGGCCGTGCGGCGTGCGGATGAAGCCGGGGCAGACTGCGTTGCAGCGGATGTTACGGTCGCGGAACTCGACGGCGATGGCGCGGGCGAACATGTGGCAGGCGCCCTTGGTGGTGTCGTAGAGCACTTCGTTGGGAGTCGCCGCCACCGCCGAGATGGACGAGGTGCAGACGATAGAGCCGCCGCCCGCCGCAATCATGCCGGGCAGCACCGCGCGCGTCATCAGGAACATCGAGCGCACATTGACGGCATGCAGCCAGTCCCATTCCTGCACCGTCGTCTCCAGGAAAGGTTTTATCACGATGGTGCCGGCGTGGTTGAACAGCACAGTGACAGGGCCGAGCTTTTCCGTCGCGCCCTTCACGGCAGCCTCGACCTGAGCCTCATCGGAGACGTCGGCGACAAAATGCTCGGCTATCTGCCCCCGCGCGCGTATCGCCGCAGCAGTGGCTGCGGCCGTTTCGCCGTTACGGTCGATGATCGCCACCTTGGCACCTTCGGCGGCGAACAGCTCCGAGGCTGCTCCACCCATTCCCGTCGCACCACCCGAAATGATGGCGACCTTGCCGGCCAGTCTCGTGCCCATTTTCCGCTCCCTTGTTGGATGATTTCATGTTTGCTGATTGGGCAATGCTATCCCGCCCGCTTCGGGCGGCCAATGCACGAATGGGCGCAGCGAGACAAGGCCAACGCCGTTCAAATGCCAAGGCGAAACGGCCCTCTCAGCAAGCCAGTACCAATTTGCACCCGAACAGAAGAAAATTATTCTGCCTATCGCCAAAAAATAGCAATCGACAAAGTCTACAAGTTTTATAGATTAACCGGCGAGACGGAGGTCGATATGTCCTATATCCAGAACGCTCAGACGGATCGCAGCGGCCAGAGGTTGGCCAATGCCCAGACCTTTCGCCCGGCCTATGCCGGTGCCTTCGCCTATGTCGTCTTTGCCCTTGCGTTTGTGTTCACCGGGGCCGTTGTTCTGGGTCTTATTCCCTGAGACGTCAGATCGACCGGGGTTAGCTGCCCTTCCAGCCAATCGGAGTTGAATGAACCGAATCCTCGGTGCGTTTTCGCGCGCCTGACAGAACGGAGGACATGGCAATGCCGATCGAGTTCACACATGTTCCCGGCAAGACCGCCGACGCCGCAGTTCCCTTTTTCTACGACTTTGCCGAGACGGCGACCAAGCTCGGGCTGATCGAGGATGGCGGCTTCCGCAAGATCGTCGTCGACGATTCGGCCGGGTTGCTGACCAATATGGATCTCGCTGCCCAGGTGCTCGACCGCACCTTGTCGCTGGAAGTCGTCCTCACCCACTGGGCAGGCGTGGTCGAACCGACCGTGGCGGCCCGCCAACTGGCGTCGATCGACAGGAAAAGTGGCGGACGTCTGGCGCTGAGGATGATCAGCGAGCCGCTGAGCGACGACGATGCCGAAACACGGCCGGTAGGGCACACCGTGATCTGGCGGCGCATCGACGAATATCTGGTGCTGCTGAAGCGGCTGTGGTCGAACGACCGGCCCTTCGACCATGAGGGGACGTTCTACAGCATCAAGGGCGGCTATGTGCCGCGCAAGGGACCTCACGGCGCTGACCTCATCATCCGCATGGGTGGGCAATCCGGAACGGCGCTCAAGGTGGCCGGCCGGCATGCCGATGTCTTCGAACTGACGCCCGGCTCGATCGACGAGGTCCGACAATTGATGGAACGGGTGCGCCGCGCCGCCGCCGAACATGGCCGAGCCGGCAGGCTGCGCTTTGCGCTTCCGGTCCGGATTCACCAGGGCGCCTCCGCCACCGGCCACAAGGCGGTCGACCTGTCGGGTCCACCGGCACAGGTTGCCCTGTCGCTGCTTGCTTATGCGGCTCTCGGGATCGACGAATTCATGATAGTCGGCGTCGACACGCCGCGCGAGATCGCGACGATAGGCCGGGAAACGATCGCGCTGTTGCGCAACTCCTTGGCGCGTCGCGAGGCGGAAGCGTTCCAGCCTGGGGCGTATGCGGCTCGTGCTGGGCTGGAGACGCGCGCAACGGGCTGAATTGCGTTGCGGAACGAAAGCTATTCCGTAACGTCGCGATCCTTCACACCCCCCTCTGTCCTGCCGGACATCTCCCCCGCAAGGGGGGAGATCGGCTACTTCAGCGTTCCGCTGATTCCTGCACCGTTGGAGATTGGCGAAAGCCGGAGTGACATCCAATCTCCCTCCTTGCGGGGGAGATGGCCGGCAGGCCAGAGGGGGGTGCTGTCCCGCCGGCATCGGGCTTGATGTTCTAACTCGCCCTGCCGGACAACAACGACAGGCCTTCAATGACGGCGGCTGAATCTGCCAGCGTGCCAAAAACACCGTCTTCGACCGTCACCATGTGGAGCGCCGCCTCGTGCGCTTTTTGGTCGCCGCTGGCACAGGCATCGGAAATCGTCAGGCATTGAAAGTTGCGGTCGCAGGCTTCGCGCAGCGTGGTGTGGACGCAGACATCCGTCGTGCATCCGGAAAACATGAGATGCGTGATGCCTTGCGCGCGCAGGACGAGCTCGAAATCCGTATAGGTGAAAGCGCTGTTGCAGGTCTTGTCGACGATGATGTCCTGCGGCGCCACGTCGATCTCCGGAACGATCTGGAACCCCTGGCCCGAGCGCAGCAGGATTTCGGTACCTTCGAGCCCGGCGCGCTTGCGGCGCCATTTTTCGTACGGCGTCATATCGGCCATGTCGGCCCGATAGCCCTGCCTGGTGTGGATGATCTTGACGCCGGCCTTGCGGGCGGCTGACATCAGCCGGCTCACGGTCGGCAGGATCGCCCTTAGCGGCGAAAGGTCATAGCCCTGCTTGGCGAAGTAGCCCGTCGTCGACAGGAAATCCTGCTGCAGGTCGATGACGACCAGCGCG
The DNA here is from genome assembly GCF_964254115.1 of Mesorhizobium sp. LjRoot246. Lineage (NCBI taxonomy): Bacteria > Pseudomonadati > Pseudomonadota > Alphaproteobacteria > Hyphomicrobiales > Phyllobacteriaceae > Mesorhizobium > Mesorhizobium sp. LjRoot246. Next base: position 1,197,078 of record NZ_CAXUSN020000001.1, read on the forward strand.
GTGTTTTCGGCAACCAGCCTGCCGTCATAGGGGAAGTCAAAGGGCGTTGCCTTGATCATTTTTGGCTCCCTGCTTTGGGCAGACCATAGTGGATCAACGCGACGACACCAGATGCTGGGCGTCATGCAATCGCCGGTAGATGCCGCCGGCGCGGAGCAGTTCGCTGTGCGAACCCTGTTCGACGACGCCCGACTCCGAGACGACGACGATGCGGTCGGCACCCCGGATCGTTGCCAGCCGGTGCGCGATGACCAGGGTGGTGCGGCCCTCGGCAAGTTCGGCCAGCGACTTCTGGATTTCGCGTTCGGTCTCGGTGTCGAGCGCCGATGTCGCCTCGTCGAGGATCAGGATCGGCGGGTTCTTCAGGAACATGCGGGCAATCGCCAGCCGCTGCTTCTGGCCGCCGGACAGTTTTACGCCGCGCTCGCCGATGATCGTGTCATAGCCGGCCGGCAGGCCCGATATCATGCCGTCGAGTTGCGCCCGCCGGGCGGCCTCCGCGATGGCCTCGTCGGAGGCGCCGAGACGGCCATAGGCGATGTTTTCGCGGATCGAGCCGCCGAACAGGAACACGTCTTGCTGGACAATGCCGATCTGGCCGCGCAGCGAGGCCAGCGTCATGTCCCTGATATCGGTGCCGTCGATGCTGATCCGGCCGGCGCTGACCTCGTAGAAACGCGGCAGCAGCGAGCAGATGGTGGTCTTGCCGGCGCCGGACGGACCGACGAAAGCGATGGTTTCGCCGGCGTGGATGGCGAGGTCGATGTCCGTGAGCACCGGCTTGCCGTCGCCATAGCCGAAGCTCACACCGCGATATTCGATGTCGCCCTTGAGATCGCTCACGGTCACGGCATCTGGCTGATCGGCGATGTCGGGTTCGGTGTCGAGCAGCTCGGTGTAGCGGCGAAAGCCGGCAATGCCTTTCGGATAGGTTTCGATCACCGAATTGATCTTCTCGATCGGCCGCACGAAGACGCCTACCAGAAGCAGGAAGCCGACGAAGCCGCCATTGCTCAATCCCCCAGTGATGACGAGATAGCTGCCGGCGATCATGACGACGAGCTGGATCAGCCGGATGCCCATATAATTCAGCGAATTGCTGGCCGACATGATGCGGTAGGCGTCGAGCTTGGTCTGGCGGTAGCGCTGGTTGTCATGCGCGAACAGCGTGCGCTCATGCTCCTCATTGGCGAAGGCCTGGACGACGCGCATGCCGCCGACATTCTCCTCGATGCGGACGTTGAAATCGCCGACGCGCCGGTACAGCGCCTGCCAGTTGCGTTCCATGCGGTCGCCATAGCGCATCGTCACCCAGGCGATCAGCGGCACGATCACCGCCGTGATCAGCGCCAGATGCATGTTGACCGTGAACATCAGCACGAAGGCGCCGGCGAACGTCATAATGGCGATGAACAGGTCCTCCGGGCCATGATGCGCGATCTCGCCGATCTCCTCGAGATCCTTGGTGACGCGGCCGACGAGATGGCCGGTCTTGTGGTTGTCGTAAAAACGGAAGGACAGTTTCTGCAGATGGTCGAAGCTCTTGCGCCGCATCTCGGTCTCGATGTTGATGCCGAGCATGTGGCCCCAATAGGTGACAACCGCCATCAGCACCGTGTTGAGCAGATAGATCACCAGCAGCCCGGCCGACGCGATGATGATCAGCGTCCAATCCTGCCGCGGCAGAAGCTGGTCGACGAAGGTGCGCACCGCCATGGGAAAACCGAGTTCGAGCAAGCCGGCCAGCACCGCGCAGGAGAAATCGAGCGCGAACAGCCCCTTCCAGGGCGCGTAGTAGGAGAGGAAACGTCTGATCATCGAGGTGAACCGCAAGCTGTCTTGATAGGCGCGGTGATCGCACCGGCCGTCATCGGTGGGCGCTGCTTACAATCGGCAGCGCATGAGCGGCAATATGCCAGGGCGGACTTCATTGTTTGCCTTTCCACATCAGCGCCATGAAATAGGGACCGCCGACGAAGGCGGCGATCAGGCCGGCCGGCACCTGCCAGGGAAAGATCAGCGTGCGGCCGGCCCAGTCGGCGGCGACGAGGATCAGCCCGCCTGCTATGGCCGAGGCCAGAATCTGCGGCACGGCGCGGCGGAAGCCGAGCATGCGGGCGAGGTGCGGCGCCATCAGGCCGACGAAGCTGAGCGGACCGATGACCAATGTCGCCGTAGCGGTGGCAAGGGCCGTTAGGACGAGCAGCATGGCGCGAACCCATCCCAGCCGCAGGCCAAGGCCACGCGCGGCGGTTTCGCCGAGCGGCATTATATCGAGCCAGCGCGCCGTAAGCGGCGCCAGTGCAAGAACCGCGACCGCGACAGTTGCGGCGGTAATGGCATCCATAGGCGTTGCGCGATAGGTCGATCCAGACAGCCAGGCGAGCAGGAAGTCCATGCGCGGATCGCCGCTGGCCAGAAGTAGCGCGGCGAAGGCGGATGCGACGGTCGCCACGGCAACGCCGGCAAGCAGCAGCCGCTCCGGCGACAGTGCATTGCGCCGCCCGGCCAGCACAACGATCGTCAGCGCCAGCAAGGCGCCCGCGAGCGCGGCGCCGAGCATTGCCGTGCGGTCGAAGCCATCGGTCAAGAGCAGCAACGCCAGCACGCCGAAAGAGGCGCCGCCGGAAATGCCCAGCACTTCGGGTGCTGCCATCGGATTGCCGGTCATGCGCTGCATCAGCGTGCCGGCGACGGCAAGCAAGACACCCGCCGACAGAGCAACGACGACGCGAGGCGCGCGCAGGGCGAGCAAGTCTGTCAGATCCGCAGATGCAATCCAATGCCAACCGCCTGCGCCGCGGCCGAAGCCGATGGCGACAGCAACCGCGAGGATCAGCACCAGCAGGCCTGCGATCAACGGCAGTCCGTTTTTCGATAGGCGCGCGGACGACACGATGTCCGCCTGTCCTTCGGGGGTGGTTCGCATCCGTGGCAACAGGAACAGCAGCAGCGGCGCGCCGAGCAAGGCGGTTGCGGTGCCGGCGGGCACTTCCCCGGCGAAGGGCAGATGCTGCACCAGCCGGTCGGTGAGCCAGAGCAGGGCGGCGCCGACCAGTGGCGACCAGATCATGCGGCGGGCAAGGGTGCGCGCTCCGGCCAACCGCACCAGTGCCGGGGCAGCGAGCGCGACGAAGCCGATGACGCCGACCTCGGCGACGACCAGCGCGCTGAGGGAGACGGCAACAGCCATGCCGGCAAGACGAATGACGGCCGGCCGGGTGCCGAGCGATGCGGCGCCGTCGTCGCTAAGATCGAGCAGGCGGAGCGGTCGCCAAAGCAGGAACGCGGCGCAGATGCCGGCCAGCAGCCACGGCGCCAGAACAACGACCGCCGCGTCGCCATTCTGCACAAGCGAGCCGCTCTGCCAGATGAACAGCTCCTCTGTGTATTCGCGGTTGAGCGCCATCAGCAGCGCGCCGGCCGAACCGAAGGTGAGGCTGACGACGAGCCCGGCGATGATGATCGACACCGGCGAGAAGCTGCGCCCGCGCGCCAGTGCGAAAACGGCTGATGTGGCGACCGCGCCGCCGGCCAGCGCCACGCCTTCGCGACCGCCTTCCAGCAGCCATGGTGCGTAGAGGGTGGCGGCCGCCAAAGCGAGGCTCGCTCCGGCATTGGTGCCGATCGTGGTCGGCTCGGCCAGCGGGTTGCGCAGCACATGCTGCATGATGACACCGGCCAGACCAAGTGCCGCGCCGGCCAGCATGCTGACAGCGATGCGCGGCAGGAAGGCATAGCGATAGAGAAGCTGTGCCGGATCAGACGTGTCGGGGGCGTTGAGCGCGGCCCACCACAGATCCGTCGGCAGAAGGTGGATGAGATCGAAGACGGTCAGCGCCAGGGCGAGCGCCGCAGGCGCGGCCGCCAGCAGGACAAGCGCGCCGATGCCGTCGCGTTGTCGCGGCAGGGACATAGCCTGAGAAATCATGCCGCAGCCATGAACTCGGCGAAACGCCCGGCAGCAGTGAGACCGCCGAACGGCCAGACCGGCGGAATGGTCCGCACTTGGCTGTTCCGGACGCAGGGGAGATTGGCCCAGAGCGAGCTGCGGGTGATCCTGATCCTGACGTGCGGTGGGATCGGGTCGAGCGAGATCAGTTGCGCTTCGCCGACGGCGACCAGTTCCTCGATGCCGACCGTCGAAAAGCCCCATTCATTGGTGGCGCCGGCCCAGGCGTTGACAAGGCCGAGCCGGTCGAGGACATCCTGCAGCAGGCTGCCGGCGCCATAGATACGAACATGCCGGTCGTCGAACATGCTGACGACGCAGACCGGTTTTTGCACCGCCCGCTCCAGTGTGGCACGGGCTTGCGCGATCGAGGCTTCGATGCGCGAGACAAGGTTTTCTGCTTCCACCTTGCGACCCAGCAACTCGCCGAGCTGCAGCGTCACCTGTTGCGCTTGCGGGTAGGGTGCGACCTTGCCGCTGTAGAACGGCACGTTGAAAGTCGGCGCCAGTCTGGTGAAGCTGCTCTCGTCCAAGCCATAGCCATAGGCGCCGACGATCAGGCCGGGCCGCAATTCCCTGAGCAATTCGAGATTGGGTTCGCCGCGCGACCCCAGATCGATGGTGGCTTGCGGCAGTGCCGGACCCTGCACCCAGTCGCCATAACCCTTGGTATCGCCGACGGCGAGCGGCGACAGGCCGAGCGAGACCACCATTTCGGCGGACGTCCATTCCAGGCAGACGATGCGGACAGGCGCGGCGGCGCGTGCCATGCCGCCCGGCAGGGCGAGACCGGTGGCCGCGAGGCCGGCAAGACATTGGCGCCGCGTCAGCGGCGCTATCCCGGCCCGGCCGGTCACGTCGGCGTCACCATGTGTATTTCACCGAGCCGTTGATCCTGCGGCCTTCGCCGTAGAAGCAGCCGAAGCCGGAGGAGAAGCAAGAGGCGACGTAGCGTTTGTCGAACAGGTTGCTGACGTTGAGGCCGAGCGTGGCGTTCTGCCAGGTGTAATGCACCGCCGCATCGGCAAGCATGACCGATGGAACCTTGAAGCTGTTGTCATCGTCGCCATAGGTCGAGCCGACGTAGCGGACGCCCGCGCCCAGCCCCAGGCCCTCCAGGCGGCCGCTGCCGAAGGTGTAGTTCGCCCACAGCGACGCGGAATGCGTCGGCACGCCGAAGGGCGTATTGCCCTCGTTGCTGATCGAACTGCCGTTGTCGTCGACAACAGAGGTCGCCTTGGTGATCTTGGTGTCGAGATAGGTGTAGGCCGCTCTCAGGTCGAGGCCGGAATTGAGGCTGGCAACGGCCTCGAGTTCGACGCCGCGCGAACGGATTTCGCCGGTCTGGAATATGTCGTCGGGCCGGCCCTCATTGCCGTAGCGCACGACGTTCTGCCGGGTCAGGTCGAAGGCCGAGACGGTGATGAAGGAGTTCCAGCCGATGGGCTGGTATTTCAGCCCGATCTCGTACTGTCTGCCAGTCTCGGGCACGAACAGATTGCCGTCGCTGTCGGCGCCAGCCACCGGTTGGAACGATTCGGAGTAGCTGACATAGGGTGCCAGGCCGTTGTCGGCGAGATAGACGAGGCCGGCGCGACTGGTGAAGGCGTTGTCCTTCTGCGGGGCGAGGAAATCGCCGGCCAGATTGTCGTGGACCTTCGCATCCGACCAGTCCTGGCGGCCACCCAGGGTCAGCCGCCAGTTGCCGAGCTTGACCTGGTCCTGCGCATAAAGGCCGACCTGCTGCTGGGTGGTGTCGGTGTCGGTGTAGGTGTAGGGCGCCAGATCGGTGACCGGGCTGCCATAGACCGGGTTGAAGATGTTGAGGTTGTCGACAACCCCTTCGGACGCATAGTCGCGATAGGTGTAGCGCTTGTAGTCGAGACCCATCAGCAGCGTATGGGTGAGCGGCCCGGTGTCGAAATCGGCCTGCGCCTGGTTGTCGATGGTCACACCGCTGAGCTTGGTGCCGCCGGCATCGGCATAACGGGAATAGTCGCCGGCATCATTCAGAAGGCCACCGCCGAAGACGCCCTCCTCGGTATGGGTGAGATGGACGTAGCGGGCATGCTGGCGGACCTGCCAGGTCTCGTTGAAACGGTGATCGAATTCGTAGCCGATCGACGCCTGGTCGTTGTCGTAGGAATCGAAACCCGGGTCGCCGACGAACATGCTGTTCGGCAGGAACTTACCGTCCTTGCCCGGCGTGATCGTGCCGTATGCCGGCAGATACTGCATCGCCCATCCGGAGCGGTCGCGCTGGTAGTTGGCGAGGATGGCCAGGCTGGTATCGGCATTGGGCTGCCAGGTGATCGCCGGCGCGATGAAGATGCGGTCGTCCTCGACGAAGTCGGTCTGCGTGTCACCCATGTGGGCGGCACCGGTGAGGCGGAACAGCAGCGACTTGTCGGCGTTGACGGCGCCGCTGAAATCGAACTTGCCTTCATAGCGATTGAAGCTGCCGCCGCCGAATTCGACCTCCCGCAGGTTTTCCTCGGTTGGCCGCTTGCTGACATAGTTGATGAGGCCGCCGGGGCTTGCCTGGCCGTAGAGCACCGACGCCGGTCCGCGCAGCACCTCGTAGCGTTCCGCACCATAGGAATCGAGCGCGGTGAACAGGGTGAAATTGCTCTCCTTGAGCTGCAGGCCGTCCTTGTAGAAGACGCCGTTGGCGTTCGAAATGCCGCGCAATTGCAGGCCGAGTCCGCGATTGTCGGTGCCGTAGAGATTGCCGGTGGCGCCCGGTGTGTAGCGCAGCGCGCTGTTCAGGCTGTCGACGGCCTGCGCTTCCATCTGGTCCTTGGTGATGACCGATATGGATTGCGGCGTCTCGATCAGCGGCGTGTCCGTCTTGGTGCCGGTGGAACCCTTGGTGGCAACGTAACCTTTGACCGGCCCGAAGGCGCTTTCGACACGTTCCTGGACGTTGATCGGGTCGAGCGTGGTTGCCGTGTCCTGAGCCGCTGCAAGGCCGCAGCTAAGCAGGGCCGGCAGCGACACCGTTGCGATCAGCAGGCGCTTGCGCGCGGTCCCGTCCTGCCAGATTGGTCCACGTGCTGAGATCATCCGGTGCACCCCTGTTTTCCGAATTTCGCGCCGATATAGCCGGTCACGACGATTTGTTGATCGTTGCAGTCATGTTCAATGTTGACTAGTAAGGTCATGTTTCATAGTCAACCGGACATCGGCCGCCGAAGGCCGGAATTTGGAAATGCGGGTGGCCGCACTGGAGAAAAGCCATGACCGTGGCTGGAATTGATGCCCAGACTGCCTTCCATATCGACGCGGTGCGCTTTGCCGTCGGCGAGCGGACGCTGCTCGGTCCGGTTTCGCTCGAACTGGAGCGCTCGCGCGTCTACGGGCTGATCGGCCACAATGGTTCGGGCAAGTCGACGCTGATCAAGCTCATGGCGCGCCAGCAGCCGGCAAGCTCAGGCGCCATCACTTTCGCCAGGCGTCCGCTGCCGCAATGGGGCGCCCGCGAGTTTGCCCGCGCGCTTGCCTATCTGCCGCAGACGACGCCGGCGGCGACCGGCCTGACCGTGCGCGAACTGGCGACGCTCGGGCGCTATCCCTGGCATGGTGCGCTTGGCCGTTTCCGTGCGGAGGACAGGCAGCATGTCGACGAGGCGCTGGTCCTGACCGACATGGAAGGTTTCGCGGATCGGCTGGTCGACGAATTGTCCGGCGGCGAACGCCAGCGCGCCTGGCTCGCCATGCTGGTGGCGCAGAATGCCGGCGTCATGCTGCTCGACGAGCCGATCTCGGCGCTCGACATCGCCCATCAGGTCGAGGTGCTCGGGCTGGTCAAGGACCTCAGCCGCAAACGCGACCTTTGCGTCGTCGTCGTGCTGCACGATCCCAACATGGCGGCGCGCTACTGCGACGAACTGATCGCACTGAAGGACGGCAAGCTGCTGACGCGCGGCACACCAGGCGAAATCATGCGCAGCGATGTGCTGAAAGGCATTTTCGGCGTGGAGATGGGCGTGTTCGCGCACCCCGTCACCGGCCAGCCTGTCGGCTATGTGCAGTGACGAGATTTGATGCGGTGGCGGGAAATGGAAAGCGGCCGGCCGCTGTGAGAACAAGGAAGAAGCTGTTGTCAAGAACTGGTTTGTGGGCGGCGTTGGTCGCATCCGTCATTCTGTCGGTCGGCAGCGCGGCGGCTCAGGAGCAACCGGCTGGTGCGGCCCCCACGATCGCCCCAGCAGCGCCCGTTGCACCAGCGCCGGTTGCACCGGCACCAACTGCACCGGCAGTCGCTCCGCCGGCCACGATGACGCCTGCGCAGCCAGGCGCTCAGCCGAACACAGCGGTGCCGCCCGAGTCCGCGCCCTCAACGGTGATGGAGCTGAGCTTGCCGCACGATCTGTCGCCGTGGGGCATGTTCATGGCGGCCGATATCATCGTCAAGGCGGTGATGATCGGGCTGGCCTTTGCCTCCCTCGTCACTTGGACGATATGGCTGGCCAAATCGCTGGAGATTTTCGGCGGCAAGCTGCGCATCCGGCGTGCCGTGCGGGCGATCGGCGACGCGGCCACGCTGAAGCAGGCCAGTCACGCCCTCGACCGCAGCGGCGGCCCCGGCGCGCTGCTGGTGCGGGCGGCCGAGGAGGAGACGGCACTTTCGGCCGGCGCGCTCGATCATGTTTCGGGAGACGGGCTGAAGGAACGGGTCACGTCACGCCTGTCGCGCATCGAAGCGGCGGCGTCGCGGCGCATGTCGCGCGGCACCGGTGTGCTGGCGACGATCGGCTCGACCGCACCCTTCGTCGGCCTGTTCGGCACAGTCTGGGGCATCATGAACGCCTTCATCGGTATCTCGCAGGCGCAGACCACCAATCTCGCCGTGGTCGCGCCGGGCATCGCCGAAGCGCTGCTGGCGACCGCGATGGGCCTTGTCGCGGCAATACCGGCCGTCGTCATCTACAACGTCTTTGCCCGCTCGATAGCCGGCTACCGGCAAATCCTCGCCGATGCCTCGGCGGGCGTCGAGCGGCTGGTCAGCCGCGACCTTGACTTCCGCACCGCCGCGCCGCCGGCTGCTCTGGCCGCGGAGTAGCGCCATGGCGAGCAGGATTCGACAGACCATGGATGACGATCTCGAGGAAAGCCACGAGATCAACGTCACCCCGTTCATCGATGTCATCCTGGTGCTCTTGATCATCTTCATGGTCGCGGCGCCACTGGCGACGGTGGATGTCAATGTCGACCTGCCGGGCTCGACCGCAACGCCCGCGCCGCGACCCGAAACGCCGCTGTTCCTGACGCTGAAGGACGATCTGACGCTGGCGATCGGCAACGACAGCGTGCCGCGCCCGGCTTTCGCCGCGACGCTGGACAGCAGGACAAAGGGCGACAAGCAGACACGCATCTTCCTGCGCGCCGACAAGGCGGTCGCCTATGGCGACCTGATGGAGGCGATGAACCTTTTGCGCGGCGCCGGCTATCTGAAGATCGCGCTGGTCGGCCTGGAGACGGCGCCGGCAGCCACCAGTTCCGCAGCGCCATGACGCAAGCGGTCGCCGTGCCCTCGGTCCAGTTGTCGCGCTTCGGCTGGCGCGACCTTGGCTTGTGGGCGGGGGCGGCCGCGCTGGTCCTTGGAGCGCATGCCGCGGTCGCCTATGCCTTGCAGAACTTCACGATGGTCACCGAAGCCGACGGCGGTCCGCCACCGGCCCAGGTGATCGAGATGGCGCCGATGGTGGTGATGCCGGCGGTGGAGGAACAGGTCGCCGCGCTGGACGCGGTGCCGCCCGATCAGAGCGAGCCGACGCCCGAAGAACCGGCCGAGAAGGCGGAGCCGGTCGTCGAACAGCCGGAAGCCGTCCCGCCCGACGAGACCGAGCCCACCCAGGCCGAAACGGCTGAACAGGTCGATCAGCTGCCGCCGGATGAAGTCGTTCCGGATATTGTCGAGGCCGTCACACCCGAGGTCGTCATTCCCTTGCCGCAGCCGAAGCCGGTCGAGGTGGTCAAGGATAAGAAACCGGTCGAGGCCAAGGCGAAAAAGCCTGTCGACAAGCCCAAGCCGAGGCCGAAGAAGGAGAAGGCGGCGCCGCCGAAGACGGTAGCCGCCGCCAGCGCCGATGCAAAGCCGGCGGCCAGGGCCGCGGCGCCAAAGTCGGCGGAATCGACGTCGCGATCCGGCAACTCCAGCAAATGGGACTCCCGTCTGGGGGCATGGATCAAGCGGCACACGCGCTATCCCAGTTCGGCCAAGGCCCGAGGCGTGGAAGGCAAGCCGTATGTCGCCTTCACGGTCGACTCGTCCGGCCGGGTCCTGTCCGCCAGGCTTTCTCGTTCCTCCGGAGATGCGGATCTGGACCGTGCGGCACTGGCCGTGCTGCAAGGCGCCACCGTGCCCGCACCGCCGCCGGAACTCGGCTCGCGCCTGAGCCGAACGGCACCGTTCGTGTTCAGCTTGCGCAACTAGAGCCGAACCTGATCAGGCCGCCGATCAATAGCTCAGCGACAGGCACATGGCTTCGACCTGTTCGAGATAGAAGCGGCATTTCGTGCGCAGGAGCCTGAGGTTCGGATCGTCGGCGCCGTTGATCTCGATGGTTTGCATCATGAAGTCGAAATGGGCGTGGAATGCGTCCACCGCGCCCCAAAGACTGTCGGCCTGGCAGCTATCGGCAATCGCCATCGAGACGAGTTGGCGAGCCTCGACCCGCGCGGCGTCGGGCGATGGCGGTCGCCTCGCGATCAACGCGTCGAGCCGGCTGAAAATGCTTTCCCTGGCATCGACGCTTCTGATGTTGGCAATCATGTTCATGTGCGGGTCCCCTTGGCAATTTCAGGCGCGCAACGGTTTCCCGTGTGGAATCGCCCAAAAAACGAATGGTTAGAGCGGGTTCAATGGTGCTGAACCTCTCCGGGCGTGAGCGACCGGATGCCGGTCCTGCGGGCAGGATGCGATCAGGGCCGGGATGGCGGCCGCATCGGAGGGATGGCCCCTGATAACGCTGGCGACCTCGGCATCGGCTTGTTCGAACCAGTAGACCATGTCGGCGCGGTGCAGATACGTCGCGGCCTTTTTCAGCAGCGGCAGCAGGTTTTGCAACGCGCACAACGTCTCCCAGCGGTTTGGCCAGGAGGTCGAACCGCCCACCGCGCATGCGGCTGACGATTGCATGTCGCTATGCTCTCCGTGGGTGGGCAGCACGATTGTCTTTTGCCTGCGCCTTGGGGTGCAGCGGGTTGCCGCTGAGCTGCGCATGCCTGGCCGGCCGTGCGCCGCGAAGAACGTCGAAGGCTTCCGCATAGGCCATGCCCAGCAGATAGGAGATCATCGGAAAACGGCTTGCTTCGGCCATCTGCACGAGCTCGTTGGTCATCGACGAAATGTATTGAAGACTATCGATTTCCGACTGGCGTAAGGATTGATTTGGCACGTGCTGCTCCTGTCTCTGGTGGAATCTTGGGAACGCGTTACAGAACATACTGAGCCGACTAATTGATAGATTGGCCCGCCGAAGGCGGGCATGTTTCCGGGGCCGAAAGGGTCAAGGCATAGATCGGTGCGTCGGTGAGACTGTCGAGACCAAGCAGCCGCTTGATCGCGGAATGACTGAGCGCCGCCGTGGGGCATGCCGAGAGGCCATGATTGGTCGCCGCCAGCATGATGTTCTGGCCGATATGGCCAGCCTCGATCAGCACGACACGATAGGCGTTGGCGTCTTCGTATTTCCACATTGTGCGGTCGAGCTTCGCGCAAAGCAGGACCAGGCACGGCATGGCGTCCGCCCACTCCTGCCCGCCGACCAATTCGGAGATCTTAGGCAGATGGTTTGCGGAAACCCTGCCAAGGTCGTGATCGGCGGCGCAATAGTGATAGACGCCGGGCTCGAGGCCATCGACGCCGAGCGCGACCACATAGGCCTCATAGGGATTTCGCGCACCGCCGGAAGGGGTCATGCCAAGCGGCAGGGCGCCAACGCAGTTGGTGGTCTCGCCGGTGATGCCGAGCCCCGCGAACAGGCAGTCGGAAAGCTGTTTGGCCGTGATGGTGGGCCGAGCGGCCGTGCGGTTGGTGCGGCGCCGCGCCATCAGGGTGAGAAGTTCGTTGTCTTCCAATGCGTTCGGCAGCCGAATGGCGCCAGCAGAATTCTTCAGCACCAGGTCGGGCTGCGGCGTGTGGCCGGCACGTTCGATCTGCCGCTCTTCCGCTTGCTCGATGGTGATATATTCGCTGTCCTGGACGCAGAAATGCATCAGCGCGGTCGGAAGGCCCCAGTTCCATTGTCCGGAGAACTGTTCCTCCTGTTCGGCGAGCGGCGATCCGGCGGTGACCAGGGCGGAAAACTCGAGCAGCCGGGGAACGACAGTCTTCAGCTCGGACTTCGACCAACCATGGGCGCGGGCGATGTCCGCCGCCGAAGCCCATGTGTCCCACGAAGCGAGAAGACCGACCATCTCCGGGCTGCATTCAAACACGCTTCTGGTCAGGAAGTTGCAGGCCGTGACCTTGTTCGGCCCGGGGTAGAAAACCAGGGTTTTTGAAGAGCGCATTTTCATGATGCTGAATGCCATCTGCGGAGCCGAGGCGCCGACAAGCGAACCGCTCGCCGGCGCAGAACGGCTTCAGCGCTTGTTGTAGTGCATGCCCTGCGAGAAGAAGACGGTCTGCGAGCCGGCGGCAATCGTCAGCTTCGGAGCGGTGGTCACTTTCTTAGCCATTTTCATCCCTTTCCTGACCCCCTCGGGTCCGTTGAAAGACCCCTCAAAACAGGATCCACAACAAGAAAGGTAAGGTCGAAAGAGTTAATGGTTTGTTAATATTATAGTAAATCCGTACGCCAAAGGCAGGTGGATGAATTATCTTTCCTGGCGCTAAAGTGTAAAATATCGATTTTATTCAGATACAGAGTAGACAATCGCTAGCGTACGCTTTTTTGGTGTATGCTTATTCTTATTTAGCGTAAGTCACGGCGATCGAAGGGACTAACCCAACCCCCTCCCGGGTGAGGCTGACCACCAGTTGGTCGACATCGGGATCGTCGAGCCTGACGACATGTGCCATGCTGATGGCGTCCCTTGGGCGGATGTTGGCTATGTCGCGCCGCATGATGACGGACACGAAGGCTGGCCCGGCCTCCGTCAGAAGCATGGCCTTGCCTATCAGCACCGGTTCGGAGATGGGAGCCCATTGCACGGAGATCAGCGACGGCTCGCCGGTCTGGCGGCGATTGATGCCGCTGAAATAAATCCAGTTCAGGCGCGAGATCGCCACCCCATAGTGGTTGCCGCGCGCCCGCGCCCACGTCGATCCCCGGCGTTCCGACCATCCGGTGACCCTTCTGAAGGTGACCAGTTCGGCTTCGCGCCGCACGAAGGTTACCGAGCGCATCAAGAGGTCGGGTCGGTCCGGTATCGAAAAATAGGTGAAATAGGTGCCCCCCGCGATCGATGGACTGGGCGGGCGAATCATCTGGTTGAACAAGCTCTCGGACACCGGCGGCAGGCCGCGCATGATGGGCTCAGGTGCACCGGGATCCTGGTACAGTTCGGCCTCGTCGATACGGAAGTAGTCGCATATCAGCTTGGCGGTGGCCTTGTTGGGCACCGTCTGTCCTTGCAGGTAGCGTTCGAACTGCGTGCGGTTGATGCCGAGCTCACGGCATACCGCGCTTACGGAGGCATGGTCCTTGCAGAGCCGTCTGAGGTTTGCAGCGAGATTCTCGCGAATTGACACGTCTTTGCTTCCGCAGGCGGATTCTTCATTTCGACTCAAAAATCCATATAGCGTCTTCGGTCGCCGCCGCCGAAACGCCCTTGTCACAACGCACAGAAAAAACTGATTTGGTAGCGTCAATCTAATGGGTCGGCTTCCAAAAAAAACGGAAACAATCCGCGAGCAGCTTCCGCCATAAGTCCAATTGACAACAGTTTTGTCAGATAACGCGAGATGGCGCGCGCAGTAGGGCAAATAACGACCGTGGGCGAGCCAGGACGAGCGTCGTCCATTGGATTTGGCGCGGAGAGGGAGAATTGATTATCCCGCTGGTGGAGCTGAGGAGGATCGAACTCCTGACCTCGTCATTGCGAACGACGCGCTCTCCCAGCTGAGCTACAGCCCCGTCCAGCGGATGGGCGCATTTATCGGGCGCCGCGGTTTCCTGTCAAGGCGGCGTTTTGCCGAAATCCAGTATCGCCAGGTGTCGAGCCGGCGTGCGACGGAACGCAGCCCTTGCCGGTTTCGCGTATTCGTGGGCGTCAGGGCACCTGGCGCCCGCCGGTCACTTCACGGAAAAATCGACCGTTTCCTTTACAGTGCCGTCGACGGCGATCTGCACCTGATAGGTGCCGACCGGCCAGCCGGCATCCGGCTTGCTCATCGAGGAGTCGACGTGGTTGTCGATCGTGCCGATTTCGAAGTTGACTTCGTCGATCTTGTAGTTCGCCGGCGCGGCACCGCCAGAATCGACCGAGATCCAGCTTACGGTGAGCGTCGATCCCGAAGCCACCGCATCCGTCAGGTCAGCGGAGAGGAAAATCTTCGCCGTGTCCTGCGAAAATGTCGCCTGCGTTTGCTCTGCGTGCTCGGTGGCGGACAGCACGATGTTTTGGAATCCCTCGGCCTGGGCCGGCACGGCAAATGCCCCAACCGCCACCAGGGCCATTGTTCCCAACCCTACCATCATTGACCGAATGTGCATGCGTTTTCCTTTGAAATCGAACCGCGGCCTGCGCCGACTCATGTCGCGCGTGCCCACCGCCGCTTTCTAGAACTCAAGGACTGGGTTTGTCCACGAAGCCTCGGCGCCACGACTGGCCCGTTTGATCCACCGGCATCGAGCCGATTGAAAAGCGATCATGGTTCGGCATTGGCGCCCCACGGAAAGCCGGCCCTTGCCGGTTTCGCGTGCAATGGCTACATGTCGGCAACAATTGGAGACCGGCATGCTCGCCCTCATTCAAACAATCGTCATGGCGCTTGACCTCTACTGGTGGATCATTATCGCCTCGGCGATCTTTTCCTGGCTCTACGCCTTCAATGTCGTCAACTCACGCAATCAGTTCGTCGGTTCCATCGGCAACATGCTCTATCGGCTGACCGAGCCGGCGTTGCGGCCGATCCGCCGTTTCATGCCGGACCTAGGCGGCATCGATATCTCGCCGATCATCCTGCTTCTGATCCTGTTCTTCCTGCGGCAGTTCATATTGACCAGTGTGGCGCCTCTGGTCCTGTGAGCCCGATGATCGTATGAGCGCGCCGTTTCGCCTGCGCGATGATGGCGTCGACCTGTTTGTCCGGCTGACGCCAAAGGCTGCGCTGGACAGGCTCGAAAGCGTCGAAGTATCCGCGGACGGACGAAGCTATTTCAAGGCGCGCGTCCGCGCCGTGCCCGAAAACGGCGCCGCCAATCGTGCGCTCGAAAAGCTGATTGCCAAGGCGCTGGGCGTGCCGGGGTCCGCCGTCTCGGTTGTCGCTGGCGGCACCGCCCGGCTGAAAACCGTGCGCATTGAAGGCGATCCGGCGATGTTGGCGAAAAGCATCGAGGGACTCGGCCGTCAATCCTGAGGCCCTTCGCTCGAGGGTTCAATCTCCCAGCGGCAGCCTGGGATCGTCGACTTTCAACGTGTTCACGCTCTGCTTGATGCGACGCAGATTTTCGAGAACCCTTGGTCCGCGCGTTTCGGCGACCGAGGTGACGATCATGTCGACGATCGACAGCAGCGCATAGCGCGAGGATGTCGGCTTGTAGATGTTGCCGTCCTCGAGCGACTGGAAATGGATGACCGTGTCGGCGACCTTGGCGAGGGCTGAGTCCGGTGGGGTAATGGCGATCGTGGTGGCGCCATATTGCTGGGCGACCTGCACCGCATCGATGACCGATCGTGCATAGCCCGAGACCGAGAAGGCGACCAGCGTGGTCTCCGGCGTGGCAACGGCGGCGTACATGCGCTGCAGCTGTCCGTCGATCTGCGCCAGCACCGACACGCCCAGCCTGAACAGCCGGTTCTGCATTTCGGTCGCCATCATCGACGAAATGCCGCCGGAACCGATGCACAGCACATTGCCCGAGACGGCGATGCGCGCGGCGACGGCGACCAGCGTCGTCATGTCGAGGTTTTCGCTGGCGCGCTGGATGGCCGATATCGCCGCTTCGGTGATGGCCGAAGCGATGCGCTGTTCGCGGGCGTCACGACTCAATGGCTCCGGCGACAGATACTGGCCGCCGATGGCGATGGCTTGCGCCAGATAGAATTTGAAATCGCGCAAGCCTTCGCAGCCGAGGTTGCGGCAGAACCGCGTCACCGTCGGCTCGCTGACACCGACGCGCGCGGCAATTTCCGAAATCGCCGCCTTGGAGACGAAATCGAGGTCGGCCAGCACGAAGCCGGCCAGCTTGCGATCCGACTTCGTTCCGTCCTGTGACATCAGCTGCAGGCGCGTGATGATGTCGGCCGGTGTCTTCATGCTGGTATTTTCATAGAGGCAGGCCCGTCGCCTTGTCGAACAGATGGATGTTGCCGGGATCGACCGTCACCGGCAGCAGGTCGCCCGGCCTGACCGGCACCCTGTCGCGAAACACGGCGCGCACGGTATCGGTGCCGATGGCGCCATAGACATGGGTTTCGGAGCCGGTCGGCTCGACGACATCCACCCTGATCGCCATCGCGTCGACAGCGTCGCCGATGACAAAATGCTCGGGCCGGATGCCGGCCTCCACCGCGCTGTCCGCCGGCACCTGTTTGCCGGCAAGCGCAAGCCGCCCGCCGCCGGTTGATTCGAACCAGCTTTTTCCAGCTGTCGCCTTGAGAGAACCCGACACAAAGCTCATCGACGGCGAGCCGAGGAAGGAGGCGACGAATTTGTTGGCCGGTCGGTCATAAAGTTCCAGCGGCGCGCCGACCTGCTGGATCCTGCCGCGGTCCATCACCACGATGCGGTCGGCCATGGTCATGGCTTCGATCTGGTCGTGGGTGACATAGACGATCGTCGATTTCAGCCGCTGGTGCAGCGCCTTGATCTCGACGCGCATCTGCACGCGCAATTGTGCGTCGAGGTTGGACAGCGGCTCGTCGAAGAGGAACACAGACGGTTCGCGCACGATGGCGCGGCCCATGGCGACGCGCTGGCGCTGGCCGCCCGACAACTGGCGGGGATAGCGGTCGAGATAGGAGAAGAGATTGAGGACGCCGGACGCCTTTTTGACCTTCTCGTCGACCACCGTGCGCGTCTCTCCGCGTATCTTCGGGCCAAAGCCGATATTGTCGGCTGCCTTCAGATGCGGGAACAGCGCATAGGACTGGAACACCATGGCGATGTTGCGCTGCTGCGGAGGCAGCGCGTTGGCGCGAACGCCGCCGATCAACAAATCGCCCGAGGTGATCGGCTCCAGGCCGGCCAACATGCGCAGCAAGGTCGACTTGCCGCAGCCGGACGGGCCGACCAGCACGACGAACTCGCCGCTCTTGATATCGAGGCTGATGTTCTCGAGGATCTTGTGCTGCCCGAAGGATTTCGACAGGTCGCGAAACTCGACGTCGGTCATGCTCACGCTCCCAGAATGTCGTCGATGAAGGGCAGGCAGCCGGCGGTCAGCCCCGCGTCCACGGGCATCACCACGCCTGTTATTCCAGATGCGCGATCGGACGCAAGGAAGGCGACGGCTTCCGCCACTTCCGAAGCATTGACGATGCGACCGAGCGGATAGAGCCGCTGCAGTTTGCCGAGGATTTCGGGATTCTTGGCAAGGCGGTGGTCCCAGGCGGCGGTGCGGATCGAGCCGGGGCAGACGACATTGGCGCGCAGACCGCTACGGCCGAGCTCGACCGCGATCGCCTTGGCATAGGCGTTGATGCCGGCCTTGGCCGCGGCATAGGCGGGATTGCCGAAATGCGCGATGGCGTTGACCGACGAGATGAAGACGACGCTGCCGGAACCACGGCCGGCCATCGCCTTGACCAGCGGATCGGCGAAATTCATCACGCCGGTCAGATTGAGGTCGAGTTCCTGCTCTATCCTGTCGGGATTGAGCGCCGAAATCGTCTCGGCGCGCGTCCAGCCGGCATTGTTGATGAGAATATCGGGCACGCCGTCCCGGTCGAGGATCGCGGCGATCGCCGTCGCTATCGACGCCTTGTCGAGAAGATCGAAGACGTGGCGGGAGGCAAGCTGCGGGCTCTTCAATGCCTCGCTCGACTGGTCGCAACCGATGACCCTGGCGCCTCTTTGCGCCATCAGCGTCACTATGGCCGTGCCGAGGCCGCCGCCCGCACCCGTCACCACGACAGTCTTGCCTTCGAACTCGGCTTGCGAAACCACCGTGCGTCATCCTCCCGGAGTTCTGACAGACCGCGCAAGGCCTAGGCCAGTAAATGTAATTAAGCAACATAATAATCTGCTTGCAAGCCTTCAAATCATCGATAATGTAGGAAAGTCACATAAATCTTCTGCTCCGGCAACGAAGAGGCGCGAAGGCGCAAAATCAAAATGGGAGAGATCAAATGAGCCTTGCAAAATGGACTGTCGGCCTGATGGCCGGAATGAGCATGCTGGCAATTGCGGCGCAGGCCGATGCGGGCGAGGTGCGCGTCACCGTCGCCGAGTACAGCGCCAAGACTGGACCTTATTTCGACAGCGTCAAGAAGGAATTCGAAGCGGCGAACCCCGGCATCACGGTCAAGTTCGAAGTGGTGCCGTGGGACGTGCTGCTGCAGAAGCTGACCACCGACATCACCGCCGGCACCAATGCCGATCTGTCGATCATCGGCACGCGTTGGCTGATCGACTTTGTCCAGCAGGATGTCGCCGAGCCGCTCGACAGCTACATCAAGCCCGACTTCAAGGATCGCTTCATCGACACATTCCTGTCGCCCTCGATCATGGAGGGCAAGACCTATGGCCTGCCGATCGCGGCCTCGGCGCGCGCCATGTATTACAACAAGGAGCTGTTCGAGAAGGCCGGCATCGCCAAGCCGCCGGCAACCTGGACCGAGTTGCAGGACGATGCGCGCAAGATCAAGGCGCTGGGGTCGGGCACGTTCGGTTTCGGCTTGCAAGGCAAGGAGATCGAGACCGATGTCTACTACTATTATGCGATGTGGTCCCAGGGCACCGAGATCCTCAACAAGGACGGCACTTCGGGCCTGAGCACGCCCGGCGCGCTGGAAGCCGCCAAGCTCTACAAGTCGATGATCGACGAAGGGCTGACCGAACCCGGCGTCACTTCCAACAACCGCGAGGATGTGCAGAACCTGTTCAAGCAGGGCAAGGTCGGCATGATGATCACGGCACCTTTCCTGTCCAACCAGATCAAGGACGAGGCGCCGAACCTGAAATACGGCGTGGCGGCCATTCCCGCCGGTCCGACCGGCGCGCGCGGCACCTATGGCGTCACCGATTCCATCATCATGTTCAAGAACTCCAAGAACAAGGACGAGGCCTGGAAGCTGCTCGATTTCCTGTTCACCACGGAACAGCGCGCCAAGTTCACGCAAGGCGAAGGCTTCCTGCCGGTGAACAAGGAAGAGGCCAAGATGGACTACTACGTCAACAATGCCGATCTGGCGGCCTTCACCGCGCTGCTGCCTGACGCCCGCTTCGCGCCGGTCATTCCGGGCTGGGAAGAGGTCGCCCAGATCACGTCGGATGCTATGCAGAAGATCTATCTCGGCGGTGACCCCGAGGCCGGCTTGAAAGACGCAGCCGCCAAGGCCAACGCCGTGCTGAAGAAATAGGGCGTATCTCCCTGCGCCCGTGGCGCGCTCCGCTCAAGCGGGGCGCGCCACATCTTGCAGACTTGAGCAGAAAGATAGTTCGTCGATGTCAGCGCCGCCCCAGCCAGGCTCCTTTCCTCTCCCTCCGGAGGGGGGAGAGGTGGCTCGGCGAAGCCGAGACGGAGTGGGGAACCACCTGGCAACCGCCGCGAACGAACGTAGGAAGGGCACTAGGCGCAAGCATCGCCTCGCCTTGTGCCCAGGGTCGACCCCCACTCCGTCGAGCTTCGCTCGACACCTCTCCCCCGATCGACGGGGGAGAGGAAGAACCCCCTTCCGCAACTGCTGCGGAGGACGGGCAGGCAGGTGAGGGGCGCGCCGACAGTTGCAAGGAATCCTGAAGCGGTGCCTTGAGAAGAACGAGGCGGGATTAAGTCAATCTGTTAAGCCAGCGCAATCCAATCTCCACCCGCAACACGGTCCAAAGCCAGCCGATGCAAAATCGTTTCTTGCCCTATCTCCTGACCTTGCCCAGCCTGTTCCTGGCGGCGATCGTCATCTTCTGGCCGGTCTGGGACCTGATCCAGATATCGACGCATGATGTCAACCGCTTCGGCCAGCTTCGCGGTTTCAACGACTTCGCCAATTTCGCGGCACTCACCGCCGATCCCGACTTCATCGCCGCGCTCTGGCGCACCGGCCAATGGACGGTGATGGTGGTCGGCGGCGCGCTGCTCTTGTCGATCCCGGTGGCGATGATCCTCAACACCGATTTCTATGGCCGCGGCATCGCCCGCGTCATCATCATGCTGCCCTGGGCGGTGTCGCTGACCATGACCGCGGTGGTCTGGCGCTGGGCGCTGAGCGGCGAAAGCGGCATGCTGAACTCGGCGCTGATCGGCCTCGGCCTCATCGACCACAACATCCAGTGGCTGGCGAGCGCCGAAACCGCCTTTCCCATGCAGGTGCTGATCGGCATCCTGGTGACGGTGCCGTTCACGACGACGATCTTCCTCGGCGGGCTATCGTCGATCCCCGACGATCTCTACGAGGCGGCGGCGCTCGAAGGGGCGACGCCGCTGCAGCAGTTCCGCGAGATCACCTTTCCGCTCTTAAAACCGTTCATCAACATCGCCATCGTGCTCAACACCATCTACGTCTTCAATTCCTTCCCGATCATCTGGGTGATGACGCAAGGCGGGCCGGCCAACTCGACCGACATCCTGGTCACCCATCTCTACAAGCTGGCCTTCCGCATCGGCAAGCTAGGCGAAGCGTCGGCGGTGTCGCTGGTGATGTTCGCCATATTGCTGGTCTTCACCATGATCTATGTGCGGCTGGCGATGCGGGAGCAACGCGGATGACGAGCAAACTGAAGCGCTCCATTATTGCCTGGCTGCTGCTGGCACCGCTGATCGTGGTGACGCTCTTTCCCTTCGCCGTGATGTTCCTGACCGCGGTCAAGCCGAGGCAGGAAGTGCTATCGCCGACCTGGTGGCCGAGCGAATTCCGTTGGTCAAACTTTTCCGACATGTGGGTGGCGACCGGCTTCGGCCAGGCACTGCTCAATTCGCTCTACGTCTCGATCATCGCCACCGTCGGCGCCATCCTGATATCGGTTCCGGCGGCCTATGCCATGTCGCGCTTCCGCTTTGCCGGCTATGGCGCCCTGCGCCAGTTCCTGCTGATCTCGCAGATGATCTCGCCGATCGTGCTGGTGCTCGGCCTGTTCCGGCTGATGGCCGCCTGGGGCCTGGTCGAGAGCACGACGGCGCTCGGCTTCATCTACATGGCCTTCAACGTC
Organism: Mesorhizobium sp. LjRoot246; assembly: GCF_964254115.1. Taxonomy (NCBI): domain Bacteria; kingdom Pseudomonadati; phylum Pseudomonadota; class Alphaproteobacteria; order Hyphomicrobiales; family Phyllobacteriaceae; genus Mesorhizobium; species Mesorhizobium sp. LjRoot246. Next base: position 1,218,512 of record NZ_CAXUSN020000001.1, read on the forward strand.
GCCTTCACGGTGTGGATGCTGCAGAGCTATTTCGACACGATTCCGCGCGATCTCGAGGAAGCGGCCTGGATGGAGGGCGCCGGCCGCTGGCTGACCTTGCGCAAGGTGTTCCTGCCGCTCTGCCTGCCGGCGATCGCGGTGACGGCGATCTTCACCTTCATCAATGCCTGGAACGAATTCGTCGTGGCGCTCACCATGCTGCGCAGCCAGGAAAGCTACACGCTGCCGATCCAGGTGTTCTCGCTGGTCGCCGGCCGCTACACGATCGAATGGCACCACGTCATGGCCGCAACGCTGCTGGCGACCGCGCCGGTGGCGATCCTGTTCATCTGGCTGCAGCGCTACCTCGTTCGCGGGCTGGCGCTCGGGGCGGTCAAGTAGCGCCTATTCACCACGGAGCTCTCATGCGCATCTTCACCGCCTCGCTGGCGACGGAAACCAACACCTTCTCGCCGGTGCCGACCGACCGGGCCTCGTTCGAGATGGCCTTCTACGCCGGACCCGGCAAGCATCCGGAAACGCCAACGCTGTGCTCCTCGCCGATGGTCGCGCTGCGCCGGCGCGCCGTGGCCGAAGGCCTTGATGTGATCGAAGGCACAGCCACTTGGGCGGAGCCGGGCGGTCTGGTGCAGCGGCAGACCTATGAGGCGCTGCGCGACGAGATTCTCGGCCAGCTCAAGGCGGCGCTACCGGTCGATGCCGTCATCCTTGGCCTGCATGGCGCCATGGTGGCGCAAGGCTATGACGATTGCGAAGGCGATCTGCTCGAACGGGTTCGCGCAATGGTCGGGCCGGAGGTGGTGGTCGCCGTGGAACTCGATCCGCATAGCCATCTGACGCCGAAGCGGGTCGCGGCCTCTGACATCCTCGCCTACTTCCTCGAATTCCCGCACACCGATTTCTATGAGCGCGGCGAACATGTCGTCGAGCTTGGGCTTGCGGCGGCGCGCGGCGAGATCAAGCCGGTCATGTCGACCTTCGACTGCCGCATGATCCAGGTGCTGCCGACCAGCCGCGAGCCGATGCGGTCCTTCGTCGATCGCATCAAGGCGCTGCACGGCAAGGACGGCGTGCTGTCGGTTTCCGTTATTCATGGTTTCATGGCGGCCGACGTGCCCGAGATGGGCACGCGCATCCTGGTCGTCACCGACAATGACAAGGCCAAGGGCGACGCGCTGGCGGAAAAGCTGGGACGAGAACTCTACGCGCTGCGCGAAAAGACGGCGATGACGATGCTGAACACCAGTGACGGCATCGATCGCGCCTTGGCCGTGCGCGCAGAAAATCCGGGCAAGCCGGTGGTCATCGCCGACATCTGGGACAATCCCGGCGGCGGCGTTCCCGGCGACGGCACTTTTGTGCTGCGCCAGATACTGGGGCGTGGCCTGGACAGATTCGCCGTGGCGACGATCTGGGATCCGATCGCAGTGACATTCTGCCTGGCGGCGGGCGAGGGCGCCGTCATCGACCTGCGCTTTGGCGGCAAGGCCGGGCCGCAGGCCGGCGAGCCGATCGACGCGCGCGTGCGTGTGCTGAAGGCGGTTGCGGAAGGTTGGCAAAGTTTCGGGCCGAGCCGCGTGACGTTGGGGCCGACAGCGCTGGTCCGCATCGAAGGCACCGAGGTCGACATCATCCTCAACACCAATCGCACGCAGACCTTCGAGCCGGATATCTTTTCCAACATCGGCGTCGATCCGCTGAGCAAGGACATGCTGCTGATCAAGTCGACCAACCATTTCTACGCCGGCTTCGAACCGATCGCCGCCGAGATCATCTATGTCTCGGCGCCGAGTTCGTATCCCAGCAATCCGGCGGTGACCGATTACAAGAAGCTGACGCGGCCGGTGTGGCCCAGGGTGGCCGATCCGTGGAGGTTGCCAATCTCCCCCACAAGGAGGGAGATTGGCTAATCACACCAACCCTCTCTTCACCATCATCGCTTCCGGCGACGGCATCTTGCCGCGAAATGCCGTGTAGAGCTCTTCCGGGTCCTTCGAGCCGCCGGCGGCGTAGATGTTCTTGCGCAGCCGCTCGGCGAGCGTCGGATTGAAGGGGTCGCCGGTTTCCTCGAAGGCGGCGAAGGCATCGGCGTCGAGCACTTCCGACCACATGTAGGAGTAATAGCCGGCCGAGTAGCCGTCGCCGGAAAACACATGGCCGAAATGCGGGGTGCGGTGGCGCATGGCGATGGTGTCCGGCATATCCAGCTTCGCAAGCGTTTCGGCTTCGAAACGAAGCGGCGCCTCGGGCGCATCCGGCCGTGCGTGATAGGCCATGTCCATCAAGGCCGAGGCGGTGAATTCGACCGTGGCGAAGCCGGCGCCGAAGGTGCGTGCGGCCAGCATCTTGTCGAGCAGCGCCTTCGGCATCGGCTTGCCGGTCTTGACGTGCAGAGCGTGCTTTTCCAGCACCGCCGGCACGGTCAGCCAATGCTCGTAGAGCTGCGAGGGCAATTCGACGAAATCGCGGCTGACCGAGGTGCCCGCTACCGACGGCCAGGTGACGTCGGTCAGCATGCCATGCAGCGCATGGCCGAACTCGTGGAACAGTGTTTTGGCCTCGTCGACCGACAGCAAAGCCGGCTCGCCCACCGGGGGCTTCGCGAAGTTCATGATGTTGTAGATCACCGGCTTCGAACCGTCGCCTAGACGATAGCCGGATTGCAGCGCGCTCATCCAGGCGCCGGAGCGCTTTGACGGCCGCGCGAAATAATCGGCGAGAAACAGGCCGCGCTCGCTGCCGTCGGCATTCTTCACCACGAAAACGCGAGCGTCGGGGTGCCAGACCGCGATGCCCTTCTTCTCCTCGAAGGTGATGCCGAACAGCCGTGTCGCCACGTCGAAGCAGGCGTCGATAATCCGGTCGAGCTGCAGATAGGGTTTCAGTTCGGCCTCGTCGAAGGCGAACTTTTCCGCACGCAGTTTCTCCTGGTAGAAGCGCCAGTCCCAGGCGGCGAATTTTTCGTTGCTGCCGGCTGCGGTGGCCAGCCGCTGTAATTCGGTCTGGTCGCTTGCTGCCTTCTCCAGTGCCTTCTCCCACACCGGATCGAGGAGCGCGTGCACCGCCTTCGGTGTCTTGGCCATTGTGTCGTCGAGCTTCAGCGCGGCGAAGGAGGCGTAGCCGAGAAGCTTTGCCTTTTCAGCGCGCAGGCGCAGCATGTCGCGCACCACGGATGTGTTGTCGGTGGCGCCGCCATTCTGGCCGCGCATGGTGAAGGCGCGGAAGGCGATCTCGCGCAGGTCGCGGCGTTCGGAGAAGGTCGAGAACGGCTCGTAGATCGAACGCGACAAAGTGACGGCATAGCGGCCCTTCTGGCCGCGTATTTCGGCGGCCTCGGCCATCGCGCTCTTCAAAAAGTCCGGCAGGCCGGCAAGGTCGGCCTCGTCGAGAAACAGCGCCCAGTCGCTCTCGTCTGCCAGCACATTCTGGCCGAAAGTCGTGCCGAGCGAGGACAGCTCCTCGTTGATCTGTGCCAGCCGCTTCTTGCCGTCGGCGTCGAGCTTGGCGCCGGATCGCACAAAGCCCTTCCAGGTCTTTTCCAGGACGCGCAGGGTCTCGGCGTCGAGCTTCAAGCTATCACGGCGCTGGTAGAGATCGTCGATGCGGGCAAACAGCCTCTCGTTCATCGAAATCGCCGAGAAATGCCTGGACATTTTCGGCGAAATATCGCGCTCCAGCGCCTGGATCGTCTCATTGGTGTGGGCGCCGGCGCGGCACCAGAAGATCGACGAGACACGGTCGAGCGCCTCGCCGCCGAGTTCCAGCGCGGCGAGCGTGTTCTCGATGGACGGCGCATCCTTGTTGCCGGCGATCGCCTCGATCTCGGCCTCATGCGCCTTCAGCGCCGCGTCGAAGACCGGTGAGAAGTCGCCGTCGCCAATGCGCGTGAAATCCGGCAGGCCGAGCGGCCCTTGCCACGTGGTCAGCGGATGGGCGGCGAGGTCGACGGCTTTTGTGGATGGCATGGACGGTCTTTCGCTGGTGAGGGCAGGCAGGGCGGGCGGTATCCGATGTAGGGCGCGGCCGGCGGACCCGCAATATCGCAATTGGCCGATCCGCCTCAGAAGCCGTCGCAATTCTCGGCGATCGCGGCTTGCGAACTGGCGGTGATGCGGTTGTCGGCCACCGCGAAGGTTTCCTGCATTAGCATGTCGTTGTTGGGGAAATCATAGCAGGCGACCACCGTGGTGACGCCGCCTTCGCTCTTCTCGATCCGGTGCCGGATCGCAGCGCCGGCAACCGCACCTTTCCATTCGTCGATCGAGGCGATGAATTCCTGCTTGTTTTGCACGATGCCGAGGTCTTCGAATTTGATGCGGACATCATCGGAGAGCAGGTCCGACAATTCGGTGCGGTCTGCCACCAGAAGCGCCGAATACCAGCGGCTGATGATGGCGCGATCATCGGCGCGGGCGGCAATAATCGCCACCAGCAGCGCGGCCGCCGTCAAAGTGGTCGACCTGACATTCACCACCTTGCGCGCCGCTGCGTTCATCCCAGCTGCGGCCGTTCGAAATCACCGGTCTCCTTGTTCATCACCCAAAGTTCGCCGGTCGAAATGTCGAACCATGCGCCGTGCAGCGACAACCGCCCTTTGCCCTCGAGAATCGAGACGCAGGGAAAGGTGCGGAGATTGGCGATGGAATAGCGGATCGAGATGCGCTCCAGCGCGGTCTGGCGCTCCGACGCGGTCATGAAGGTGCTGGAGGAGACGGTTTCGGCGGCCGGCGCGATCAGGCTCATCCATTTGCCGATGAAGTCGCCAGGCGAGAGCGGTGCGGAATTGGTGTCGAGCGCGGCGCGGATGCCACCGCAGCGGCCGTGGCCCATGACGACGATGTTCTTGACCTTGAGGCTCTGCACGGCAAATTCGAGCGCGGCGGAGGTCGAATGGAACTCGCCGTCCGGTGCGTAGGGCGGGACCAGATTGCCGACATTGCGCAGCACGAAGAGTTCGCCGGGTCCGGCGTCGAAGATTGCCTCGGGTGCGGTGCGGGAGTCGCAACAGGCGACGATCATCGTTTCCGGCGCTTGGCCTTCGCGGGCAAGCTCGCGATAGCGTCCGCTCTCGGTGAGATAGCGGCCGTTCATGAAATTGCGGTAGCCGGCGAGAAGGTGGTCGGGGAGATTGGACATGGGCGGCGTCTGGAGCCTTTCCGGGTTGGAGGCGGCAGCTCGTTGCGGTCAAAAGAGGCTCTAACGGCAAAAGCCCGTTGCGAGCAATGCAGAATTATGGGGCCGGCTACAAATGCCATGCATCAGGCGCTGCCTTGGCTAATACCGCTATGCCCAGATGGCAACAGGAATGCCAAGACTGTCGCGGCCCGGCGGGTCAGGAAACGGCCGTGCCTCACCCCTGGCGATGCGACCGGCGATCAGCATCATCGCGGCTGCATCAAGGAAATCATCAGCGGCGGCGCCGCGCGGCGGCGGCCGGTCGAGAAAGCCCATCTCGTAGCCATGCCGGCAGAGCAGCGCCTTGCGTTCCGCCATGCCGGCCGGATTGATGCTGCCCTTGATCTTCTTCGGCAGCTGCATGGCCCGATCGCCATTCAGCCGGCAGAAAGCGACTTCCGGATGCGATTCGTAGACGCGGCCGCGCAAATCGGGCCGCGCGATCAGCAGCGCGTCGATCTCGCGGATCTTGGCAAAAATGCCGAACGCCTGGATCGAAACGCCGTGCGGCGGGTCGGATGTGGTCTTGGCCACCTCGCTTGCCCTGATGTGCGCGGCATACCAGGCTTCGATGGTGGTGAAGCCGTTGGTGTCAGCGTAAAGCGCGGCACGGGACGGGATCGAGAAGACGCTGGATTGGCGTGCCCCAAGCAGCGGCCGCACCAGTGCTTCGGGGCCGCGACCGCCTTTGCTCGAAAATTCGGGCAGGCCGATCGGCATGTCGACAGCGATGACCGCATCGTCGGGAAGCGATGCAAGCAGGGCGGTGAAGCTGGCGAAGACATCGACCGACGGTGTCATGCCGGGCGTGCGCCGGACGGCGATCCAGCCGGCCTTGCAGCCGTCTGCGCCGACAAGCACGACCTTGGTCGAGGTCACGCCCGGCGGTCCCGCCCCGGATGCGTGAGGTGACGAAGCTGCACCATCGCCATCGGGTGCGACAGGCTCTGCGCGTCGGTTTCGAGTTGCAGTTCGTCGCCGCCGCGTTTGGCCGTGCGCGCCAGGATTTCGTAGACCGCCGCCGTCGTCGATTGCAGAGCCTTGATCGCCGGCTGGCCTGACAGGATGCGTGCCAGGTAGACCGCCGCCGTCAGGTCGCCAAGGCCATTCGGCGGCTTGTCGATCAGACGATGTTCGGCGAGCAGCGCCTGGGTGCCGTCGAGCAAAAGATTGCCGGTGCCGCCGGTCATCATCGACGGCGCCGAGGTGACCAGCATGGTCGATGGTCCGGCATGCAGCGCCGCCGCGATCACCGATTTCAAGTCGGGCAAGGGAGCGCCGGCCATCCATTCCAGTTCGTAGCGGTTGGGGGTGGCGATGTCGGCGATCGGCATAAGCCGGTCGCGCATGGCGATGGCGGTCGGCTCGGGCACGTAGAGGCCGCCCGAATCACCCATCACCGGATCGCAGATATAAACGGCGTCGGGCGTCCTTGCCTTCACCGCGGCAACCAGCGAGGCGACGGCCTCAGCCTGGCCGGCCTCGCCGAGATAGCCGGACAGCACGGCGCCGACCTCGCCCAGCCAGGGCGCCCGCTCGAGATCGGCCATCAACGCCTTGAACTGGTCGAGCGGCGGCACGATGCGCGTTGCCCGTCCATGGCCGGGATGCCACGGCAGGATGATCGTCGGCACCGCCCAGACCGGGAAACCCAGGGTCTCCAGCGCAAAGACGGCGGCGCGGTTGCCGACCGAGCCGCGCGCGACATGGCTGGAAATGACGATGACCGCACGCGGCGCGTCGGTTTGTTCGGCGCTCATTGTTGTTTGATTCCTAACTGCCCTGGATGACGTAAAGCACGAGCCAGACCATCAGGCCCAGCGCCAGCAGCAGGCCGAGTGTCCGGCCAATGCGGGTGCCCCAGACTTCGATCGGATCGGCACGATCGGCATCGGCCGCGGTGACGTGATCGCGCATACCTTTCGTGGCCCGCGCCACGAACGAGTTGCCGGCCGGATCCGTCTCGCGTGCAACGCGCTCTAGGATACGGCGCGATTCCTTCTCGTTGTCGTGGCGTTCCGCCATGGTGATGTCCCGTTTCGGTCGCGACCTTACCGTGTTCGTCCCGCCAATTACAGGGCCTTGGAGCTGGTGGTAACGTGTTGATAATCGTACCCGTCGAGGTCATTTTCTTGCGCGTTGATTGTGGTAATGCTTCGCATGCAACTTCTACTGAGGGATCCCATCATGTTTGCCCAGCGCCTTGCCTCGCCGTCCATGTTCCGCACGCTGCCCGCCTTCCTGATGATGGCGATCATGCTGCCGCTGCTTGCCGGCTGCGGCTACAACACCATCCCAACGGCGGAAGAAAACGCCAGGGCGGCATGGAGCGAGGTGCTGAACCAGTACCAGCGCCGCGCCGATCTCATCCCCAACCTGGTCGAGACGGTCAAGGGCTATGCCTCGCACGAAAAGGACACGCTCGACGCGGTGGTCGAAGCTCGCGCCAAGGCCACCCAGATCACGGTGACGCCGGAAACGCTGAAGGATCCCGAAGCCCTCAAGAAGTTCCAGGACGCCCAGGCCGGGTTGACCAGCGCGCTGTCGCGACTGATCGCGGTCTCGGAGGCCTATCCGGATCTCAAGGCCAACCAGAATTTCCTGGCACTGCAGGCGCAACTCGAAGGCACCGAAAACCGGATCGCGGTGTCGCGGCGCGACTACATCCAGGCGGTGCGGGATTACAATTTGACGCTGCGGACGTTCCCGTCGGTGCTATGGGCGACCTTCTGGTTCCGCGGCAACGAGCCCTTCGCCAATTTCACCGTAGAGGAAGACAAGATGCAGCCGCCGAAGGTCGATTTCGGTACCAAGCAGGGCGGTTAATCGCCTCGGCCGTCGTCGGAATACAATCCTGCGAAAAGACGGACTGCTGGCGTGCAAACACCCCCCTCTGTCCTGCCGGACATCTCCCCCTCAAGGAGGGAGATTGGCGGCTTCGACCACGGCGTTCCTGCCGCGTTCGTGATTGGCGAAGGCCGACATGACATCCGATCTCCCCCCTGGAGGGGGAGATGTCCGGCAGGACAGAGGGGGGCGCGACGGAACGCCTACCTCTCCTTCCTCGGCCTTCTTGCCAGCATCCTCCTCCCCTTCGCCGCCTTCGCCGCCGAACTCCCCGCACTCACCGGCCGTGTCGTCGACAATGCCGGCATCATCGATGCGGCGACCAAGGCCACGCTGACGCAGAAGCTTGCCGATTTCGAGACAAAAGGTTCCGACCAGATCGTCGTCGCGACCATTCCCAGCCTCGACGGCGAGGAGATCGAGCCCTACGCCAACCGGTTGTTTCGCTTCTGGAAACTCGGCCAGGCGAAGGAAAACAACGGCGCGCTGCTGTTGGTGGCCCCGAACGATCGCAAGATGCGCATCGAGGTCGGCTACGGGCTCGAAGGCACACTGACGGACCTGCACACCAAGCTGATCATCGAAAACGACATGGTGCCGGCCTTCCGCGCCGGCGATTTCTCCGGCGGCATTGAAAAGGCCGTCGACGACATGATCATGGTGTTGGAAGGCAATCCGGAGGAGCTGGAAGCACGCGGCGAGCGCAACCAGCAGGCCCCTTTCGATTCCGACGACCTGTTCTTTGACGTCTTCATCAGCATCTGGGCGATCATCTTCTTCGGCAGCATCGCGATTTCCGTGCTGCCGCCGATCTTCGGCCAGAAGCTCGGTCCCGGCCGCTATCGCTGGCTCGGCATGACCTTCGAGCCAAGCCGGCGATCCTCCCGTGGCGGCTGGTCGTCGGGAAGCTCCGGCGGCGGCTGGTCGTCGGGAAGCTCCGGCGGCGGCTGGTCTTCGGGTGGCGGCGGGGGCGGCTTTTCGGGCGGCGGCGGTTCGTCAGGCGGCGGCGGCTCATCGGGAAGCTGGTGATGGCATGAGCGCGCGCAGCATCAGCCTGTCGAGACCCGGCCGCTTCGCCTGGCCTGTCCTCATGGCAGCAGCCATGCTGTTCTCCTGCTTCATGGCCTACGCCGCCGACCTGCCGGCGCTGACCGGCCGTGTCGTCGACAATGCCGGCATTATCGATGCCGCGACCAAGGCGGCGCTGACGCAGAAGCTTGCCGATTTCGAGACAAAAGGCTCCGACCAGATCGTCGTCGCGACCATTCCCAGCCTCGACGGCGAGGAGATCGAGCCCTACGCCAACCGGCTGTTCCGTTTCTGGAAACTTGGCCAGGCCGGTGAAAACAATGGCGTGCTCCTGCTGGTCGCGAAGAACGATCGTAAGATGCGCATCGAGGTCGGCTACGGCCTGGAAGGCACGCTGACCGACCTGCACACCAAGTTGATCATCGAAAACGACATGGTGCCGGCTTTCCGTGCCGGCGATTTCTCCGGCGGCATCGCCAAGGCCGTCGACGACATGGTCATGGTGCTGGAAGGCAATCCCGAAGAACTGGAAGCGCGCGGCAAGCGCAATCCCGCCGACAACAGCACGTCCATCGATCCGATCGTCGCGGTGTTCCTGATCCTGTGGGCGACGATTTTCTTCGGCGGTCTGGCAATGGCGTTCCTGCCGCCGATGTTCGGCACGAAGCTGTCGCCGGGCGTGTACAAATGGCTGGGCATGACGTTTCGTTATGGACGCGGACCGAGTGGCTCCTCGGGCAGTAGCGGCTGGACAACGGGTTCGTCGTCGGGCAGCGGCTGGTCGTCGGGGAGCTCCGGTGGTGGCTGGTCTTCGGGCTCAAGCAGCGGCGGCGGGTTTTCCGGCGGCGGCGGCTCATCGGGCGGTGGCGGTTCTTCAGGAAGCTGGTGAGACAGATCATGGTAACACGACCAATCAGCCCGCAAGATCATGAACGCATCGCAACCGCGATCCGCGCCGCCGAGGAGAAAACCGACGGCGAGATCTACTGCGTCGTGGCGCATGCCAGCGACGGTTATTTCTTTCCGGCCGCCTTCATGGCGACCGTGTGCATGCTGATCGTCAGTCTGGCGGTCGGCTATGGGCTGGAAGCCTGGTGGCTGTCGATCCGGCTGCCGCATTTCGTCCTCGCCCAGCTGCTGGCGCTGGCCTGCGTGCTGGTCTTGTTGTGGGCGCTGCCCGGCATGCGCATACACCTGGTGCCTAGGCGGTTGCGCTACCAGGCGGCGCATGCCAACGCGATCAAGCAGTTCCTCGCCCGCAACGTCCATCGCACCACGGCACGGACCGGGGTTCTGATCTTCGTCTCGATCGCTGAACGCTATGCCGAAGTGGTCGCCGATTCGGGCATCGATGCCAAAGTTGGCCAGCATGTCTGGGACGGCGTCGTGCGCGACCTTACCGCGCATGCCGGCGACGACCGGCTTGCCGACGGCTTCGTCAAGGCGATCGAGCAGGTGGGGGCAGTGCTGGCAGAGCATTTCCCCGTTACATCAGGCGACAGCAACGAACTGGACGATCATCTCGTAGAGATTTGAGGGCTTCCACAAAGGCGTCGAAGGCCGCTCACCGTTGGGGGTGATCGCTTGTGAGAAAGCGGTTGGCGGGTCGTCCGGACTCTTGCAATCGGCCGATGCGGGTTTATGGTTAACAAATCATGAATACGCTGACGATCGACATAAGGAAAGCCGACCCGCGCGATGCCAGTGCCATCGCCGAGGTGCACCTGGAGGCCTGGCGCGGCGCCTATTCCGGCATCATTCCGCACCGTACGCTGACATCGATGATCAACCGTCGTGGCGCCGACTGGTGGGCCAACGCGATTCGCCGCGCCGCCACCGTTCTGGTCGTCGAAATCGGCGGCAAGGTCGCCGGCTATGCGACGATCGGCAAGAATCGCGCCCGTGAGCTCAAGCAGCAAGGCGAAATCTACGAATTGTACCTGCGCCCGGAATATCAGGGCATCGGGCTCGGCAGCCGGCTGTTCGCGGCAGCCAGGGCGCGGCTGGCCGATCACGGGCTGAAAGGCATGGTGGTGTGGGCGCTGGAAGACAACCAGAACGCGCTCGCCTTCTATGCCGGCGCCGGCGGTCGCGACGTCGCCGAGGGCGTGGAGATCTTCGAGCAGAAGGCGCTGAAGAAGGTCGCTTTCGTCTGGGAATGACAGCCAGGCCTTTCGGCCATTGTGCCTTCCGATTTCACCAAGCACCATTCGCCGCATTGCACCATGGCGCGCCGCCCGCTATCGATCGTCCATCGAGAGAGGGATAAAGCCATGCGCATTGAAGCCATAGCCAGCGGAAAGAATCCGCCTGAAGACGTCAACGTCATCGTCGAGGTGCCGATCGGCGGCGAGCCGATCAAGTATGAGATGGACAAGGAGGCCGGCACCCTGTTCGTCGACCGCTTCCTGCACACCTCGATGCGCTACCCCGGCAATTACGGCTTTGTGCCGCACACGCTGTCGGGCGACGGCGACCCGATCGACGTGCTGGTCTGCAACACGCGCGCGCTGGTGCCGGGCTGCGTCATCAACGTGCGGCCGATCGGCGTGCTGATCATGGAAGACAATGCCGGCCAGGACGAGAAGATCATCGCCGTGCCGTCACCGAAACTGACGCTTCGCTACGAGAACGTCACCGAATACACCCAGCTGCCCGACATCACGCGCCAGCAGGTGCAGCACTTCTTCGAGCACTATAAGGATCTCGAACCGGGCAAATGGGTCAAGATCGAAGGCTGGCACGATTCCAAATATGCCAAGAAGATGATCGTCGACGCGATCGAGCGGGCCAAGGCGAGCAAATAGCGCGGCCGCTTGGGGCTCTGCGGAGCCCCGCTTGCCCATCAGGTTCGCGAAGCCTTTCAGCTTCGTCATACCAGGGCGGAGCAGCCGCGAAGCGGCGTCGCGGAGACCTGGTATCCATGCCGTGACGCTCGGGTGCGCGGCTAAGCAGAATTCTGCACCGTTGTGGTGTTGTTGATGTCGCGGCATGGATCCCTTGGGCTGCGGAGCAGCTCCAGGGGTCTGCGCCGCGTCGCTACGCTCCTTGCTCCACCCATACATGACGAAGGCGCAATGGCCAATCGCCGACGTCCTCAGTTATCCACCCGGCCGAAGGCCGGAACGTTGCCGATGACGGTGTGTTTGTCCTTGCCGCAGGCGAAGGTTCGTGCCTTGTCGTCGGCAAGCTTGCGCGCCTGGTCGTTGGCGGCGGGATTGCCGGTTGCCAGCACCAGGCCCACGGTGCAGCCGTCGCGGGCCTCCATCTGGCCGACCTTGGCGACGAGCAGCACTTCGGTCGGCTTTTTTTCGTCGTCCGGGTTGCTGATCGAGCGGCGATGGATGACTGCAAAGGGCACAGCGGTCTGGCCCTTGGTCTCGATGCGCCATTCGATCTTGGCTCCGGATGAATTGAAGCCGGAAAAGCTCTCCCAGACCGTCGTCATGTCGCCGCCGGGCGGAAAGCCGTAGAACAGCGATTCTCGGGCATCGTCATAGGCGATCAGCACCGGATAGCCGCGATAGCCCGAACAGGCGAGCTCGGCCCAGTCGCCGTCGCCTTCCTCGGCCTGCGCGTAAGTCACGCAATCCTTCTTCGAGTCCAGATCGGTGTAGGCGCTGGAAATGCCGTCGGCTTGCGCCGCCTGGCAGAGACCGATCAGGGCAAGCGGGATCAGAATGGCACGCATGGCGGTCAATCTCCGTTGCAAGCCGTTGCAGCGTAGCGCCAAACACTATTTCTTCAAGCTGGCCTCAATCAGCAGGTCGGCGTTGCGGGCGACCGCTTGCGCCGGGCCGCCGAGTCCGAACAGCTGGCCGCTGATATAGGCGCCTTCGATCAGAAGCAGCAGGCCGTCGCCCAGTGTGTCAGGGTCTTGCGCGCCCATCGCAACCGCCATGGCGCGCAGGCGGCGGCGCAATTCCTGCTTGTTGGCCTCGCTGACTAGGCGGGCCGGATGGCTGTGGTCGGGATATTCGACCGCCGCATTGGTCATGCCACAGCCGCGATAGTCCGCCACTTGCGTGCGCTTGCCGATGCGGGTCAGAAAAGCCTTGATCTGAGCGCGCGGATCGCCGGGATGAGCGGCGACCGCCTCGTCGAAACGCTCCCAATACTCAAGATCGTATTGCCTGAGGTAGGAAGCGGCCAGCTCGTCCTTGGACGGAAAGCTGCGATAGAGGCTGGGCTTGGTGACGCCGGCACGTTTGACGATCTCGTCGACGCCGATCGCCCTGATGCCGCGCCGGTAGAACAGGTCATACGCGACATCGAGGATCTTCTTGGCGGCTTTCGGCGGCGCCGATGCATGACCGTTGCTGATGGTCAGATCAATATTTTTGTCCGTTGGCATCGCGTGGCTCGATTGACAATGTTACCGATCGGTACGTATACATGCTCCCACCCTGCAACGTACCGGTCAGTAACATGATAACTCAATCCCGTCCCTTTGGCCAGCGCTACGCCTTTGTCGTGGTCGGCGTCATCTTTCTCAGCCTGCTGGTCGCGGCCGGCCTGCGGTCCGCCCCCTCCGTCATGATGCTGCCGCTGGAGAACAGTTTTGGCTGGCGGCGCGACGTCATCTCGCTGGCCGCGGGTGTCGGCATACTGCTTTACGGCCTGACGGGTCCATTTGCCGCAGCCCTGATGGAGCGCATCGGGCTGCGCCGCACGCTGCTGGCTTCGCTGGTGGTGATGTCGGGCTCCACCGCGCTCAGCCTGCTGATGACCAAGCCCTGGCATCTGTTCATTACCTGGGGCGTGTTCTCGGGCATTGGGTCCGGTGCTGTCGCCAGCGTGCTCGGCGCCACCATCGTCAACCGCTGGTTCAAGACCAATCGCGGCCTTGTCATGGGATTGATGTCGGCCTCCAGCGCCTCGGGCATGCTGGTTTTCCTGCCGCTGACCGCCGCATTGGCGCAGTCGGGCGGCTGGCAGCCGGTTGTCATTGCGGTGGCGATAGCCACCGCTGCCCTGATACCGCTGGTCTGGCTGCTGGTGCCCGAGCGGCCGGCTTCGATCGGCATGGTGCGCTACGGCGCCGAGGCTGACGACGTGCCGCCCGCTCCACCTGCGTCACAGGGCAACTTCCTCGCGCACACATTCTCGACGCTGCGCCGCGCCGCCGGCACGCGGGTGTTCTGGTATCTGTTTGCAACCTTCTTCGTCTGCGGCTTCACCACCAACGGGCTGGTCGGCACGCATCTGATCGCGTTCTGCGGCGATATGGGCATCGGCGAGGTTCAGGCCGCCGGCCTGCTGTCGATGATGGGCATCTTCGACCTGATCGGCACGACGCTGTCGGGCTGGCTCACCGACCGCTTCGATCCGCGCAAGCTGCTCGGCGTCTACTACGGCATCCGTGGCCTGTCGTTGATCTATCTGCCCTATTCCGGCTTCTCGGCGACCAGCCTGATCATCTTCGCCGTGCTCTACGGCCTCGACTGGATCGCCACCGTGCCGCCGACGCTGAGGCTTGCCAACGAGGCGTTCGGTGACCGCAGCGGACCGATCGTGTTCGGCTGGATCGTTGCCGGCCACCAGATCGGTGCGGCCGCCGCGGCTGCCTTCGGGGGCACCATGCGCGAGTTGCAGGGCAATTACGAGCTGGCCTTCATGATCGCCGGGATGACGGCGATTGCCGCCGCCTGTATCTCGCTGCTGATCAACACCAGCCGCCCGGCCTTCGATCCGGAGCCGCAGGCGGCGTAGGGCCGATCCACCTTCTCCCACAACAAGGGGAGAAGGAAGATGTGGTTGTTATCAAACCTTCATCATCCCGAGATGTCCCTGAAACATTGACGCTGGACCTTGGTGGCGCCGTTCAAGCCACCAGGAGACAGCCATGAACAAGCTCTCGATGACCCGCCGCGCCTTCGTCACATCCGCCAGCGCCGTTGGCCTGGCCGGCGTATCGAGCTTGGCGCTGCCCTACTATTCGCGCGCCAATCAGCGGCCCTCTTTCACCCATGGCGTCCAGTCGGGCGATGTCGACGCCACCAGCGGCATGGTGTGGACGCGCACCGACCGTCCATCGCGCGTCATGTTCGAGGTGTCGTCGACGGAGAATTTCGCCAATGCGACGCGGCTGGCGCCGCTCGATACGTCGCCGGCCAGCGACTACACGGTCAAGCGGCTGCTCACCGACCTCGCTTCCGACCAGGACATCTTCTACCGCATGACATCAGCCGACCTCTCCGACATCAACGCCGTTTCCGAGCCGATCATCGGCCGCTTCAGGACGGCGCCGGCCTCGAAGCGCGACATCCGCTTCGCATGGTCGGGCGACACCGCCGGCCAGGGCTGGGGGATCGACGAGACCGGCATGAAGACCTACGCCACGATCGGCAAGCATACGCCCGACTTCTTCCTGCATTCGGGCGACACCATCTATGCCGACGGTGCCATGAAGGACGAGGTCGACCTGCCCGGTGGCGGCAAGTGGAAGAACGTCGTGCTGATCGACGGCAAGCGCAAGGTCGCCGAGACACTGGACGAATACCGGGACCAGTGGAAATACAACATGATGGACAAGAACGTGCTCGGCCTGAGCGCCATCTGCCCGACCTTCTACCAGTGGGACGACCATGAGGTGCTGAACAACTGGTCGGATTCGAAGGATCTCAGCGCCGACAATCGCTACACGGAGAAGTCCATCCACGTGCTGGCGGCCCGTGCGGCACGCGCCTTCCATGAAATGACGACGATCCGCTAC
This sequence comes from Mesorhizobium sp. LjRoot246, assembly GCF_964254115.1. NCBI lineage: Bacteria > Pseudomonadati > Pseudomonadota > Alphaproteobacteria > Hyphomicrobiales > Phyllobacteriaceae > Mesorhizobium > Mesorhizobium sp. LjRoot246. The sequence goes on from NZ_CAXUSN020000001.1 coordinate 1,234,278, forward strand.
GAACCGTCCGAGCCCGGCCGCGTCTATCGCAAAATAGCCTACGGGCCGCTGCTCGACGTGTTCTTCCTCGACATGCGCTCCTATCGCGGCCCCAATGGTCCCGACATGCAGGACCAGATGACGCCGCAATCGCGCATACTGGGCGAACAGCAGACGAAATGGCTGAAGCGCGAACTGGCGAATTCGAAGGCGACCTGGAAAATCATTGCAGCCGACATGCCGCTCGGCCTCGTCGTGTGGGACGACGGCGCCAAGAAGGTTGGCGCCGAAGCGGTCAGCAATGGCGACAATGGCCTGCCAAAAGGGCGCGAGCTCGAGATCGCCGATCTGCTGCGCTTCATCAAGAATGCCGGCATCAGCAACACCGTCTGGCTGACCGCAGACGTGCATTATACCGCCGCGCACCACTACAGCCCGGACAAGGCGCAGTTCCAGGATTTCAATCCGTTCTGGGAATTCGTCTCAGGCCCGATCCATGCCGGCACGTTCGGCCCCAACGATTTCGACATGACGTTCGGCCCGGAACTGAAGTTCATCAAGGCGCCGAGCGCCGAGCAAGGCCAGAACCTGCCGCCGTCGGCCGGCCTGCAATTCTTCGGACTGGTCGATATTTCAGGCGCCAGCGAGCAGATGACGGTGCGGCTGATGGATCGCGACGACAACGAGCTCTACAAGGTGACGCTCGACCCGGTGCGGTCGGCGTAAGTTGCGGGAATGAACGAAACGCTGGCGGGACAGCGCCCCCCTCTGTCCTGCCGGACATCTCCCCCTCCAGGGGGGAGATTGGCAGTTGTCGTCGTCGCCCGTTCTGTAACGTTGGGAATTGGCGAAAGCCAATGCGGCATCTGATCTCCCTCCTTGAGGGGGAGATGCCCGGCAGGGCAGAGGGGGGCGCGAAGGATCGCGGCCGAAACGAATTTTGCGTATTTCGAGACCCGCGCCGTCAGGCTTAATCCGGGTAGCAGACCATCGGAATATTCGGCCAGACGGCGCTGTCGCAGTTGGCGGCGTCCTGCCGCTGCTTGAAGGCGGCGCTGACCGGGCCGGTCACCATCGGGTCGACGCCGTCGGGCGCGTCGGCGAAAATCTGCTCGGCCGACTGCGCATCGGGCGGCAAGGCAGGCCGTGATTCCTTCAGCGTCGCGGCCGACTGCGCGGCGTTGGCCGCCAGCAGGAGGGCGAAGGCAACGGACGCGATGAGCGGCCAAAATCGGTTGAGTTTATCGGTCATGACGTTCGAACTGCCCGGGTCCCGAAAGGTTCCCGCCTTGGTTAACAAAATCATCTCACACGCAGATGCTTAAGATTTGATGAGTATTTGGTGTGGCGCCTCCTCTTTCGCAACTGCGAAAAACCCTGTATGAGCCGCGCAACCGAAAGAGGCAGCGCCTTTGGCCTGCTGCCTGCAACGCTTCCGAGACCAGAACATGAAAATTCGTAATATCGCGATCATCGCGCACGTCGACCATGGAAAGACCACCCTGGTCGACCAGCTTTTGAAGCAGTCCGGCTCCTTCCGGGACAACCAGCGCGTCGCCGAGCGCGCCATGGATTCCAACGACCTCGAAAAGGAACGCGGCATCACCATCCTGGCCAAGGCGACCTCGGTCGACTGGAAGGATACCCGCATCAACATCGTCGACACCCCTGGCCACGCCGATTTTGGCGGCGAGGTCGAACGCATCCTGTCGATGGTTGACTCAGCCATCGTGCTGGTCGATGCCGCAGAAGGCCCGATGCCGCAGACCAAGTTCGTCGTCGGCAAGGCGCTCAAGGTCGGGCTGAAGCCGATCGTCGTCATCAACAAGATCGACCGTCCGGACGCCCGCCATGTCGAGGTGGTCAACGAGGTGTTCGACCTGTTCGCGGCACTCGACGCCACCGACGAGCAGCTCGACTTCCCGATTCTGTACGGTTCAGGCCGCGATGGCTGGGTTTCGGAGAACCCGGAAGGGCCGAAGGACCAGCAGCTGGCGCCGCTATTCGACCTTGTCATCAAGCATGTGCCGGAGCCGACCGTGCATCCCGGCCCGTTTCGCATGATCGGCACCATCCTGGAAGCCAACCCGTTCCTCGGCCGTATCATCACCGGCCGCATCGAGAGCGGCACGTTGAAGGCCAACCAGCCGGTCAAGGTGCTGCATCATGACGGTACGCAGATCGAAACCGGCCGTATTTCCAAGATCCTCGCCTTCCGCGGCCTCGAGCGCCAGCCGATCGAAGAAGCCCAGGCGGGCGACATCGTCGCCATCGCCGGCCTGTCGAAGGGCACCGTCGCCGACACGTTCTGCGACCCGAGCGTGAGCGAGCCGCTGCATGCGCAGCCGATCGATCCGCCGACCGTGACGATGTCGTTCCTGGTCAACGACAGTCCGTTGGCGGGCACCGAAGGCGACAAGGTGACCAGCCGCGTCATCCGCGACCGCCTGCTGCGCGAGGCCGAAGGCAATGTCGCGCTGAAGATCGAGGAATCGCCGGACAAGGATTCGTTCTTCGTCTCGGGCCGCGGCGAATTGCAGCTGGCCGTGCTGATCGAGACGATGCGCCGCGAAGGTTTCGAGATTGCCGTGTCGCGTCCGCGCGTCGTCATGCAGAAGGGCGAGAACGGCGAATTGCTGGAGCCGGTCGAAGAAGTCGTCATCGACGTCGACGAGGAGCATGCCGGCATCGTCGTGCAGAAGATGTCGGAGCGCAAGGCCGAGATGGTCGAGCTGCGTCCCTCGGGCGGCAACCGCCAGCGCATCGTCTTCCACGCTCCGACCCGCGGCCTGATCGGCTACCAGTCGGAACTTTTGACCGACACGCGCGGCACCGCCGTGATGAACCGGCTCTTCCATGCCTATGAGCCTTACAAGGGCGAGTTGCCCGGCCGCACCAACGGCGTGCTGATTTCCAACGAGCAGGGCGAATCGGTCGCTTACGCCATGTGGAACCTCGAAGATCGCGGCCCGATGGTCATCGATCCCGGCGTCAAGGTGTATCAGGGCATGATCATCGGCATCCATTCCAGAGACAACGATCTCGAAGTGAACGTGCTCAAGGGCAAGAAGCTGACCAACATCCGCGCCGCCGGCAAGGACGAGGCGGTCAAGCTGACACCGCCGATCCGCATGACGCTGGAACGCGCGCTGGCCTGGATCCAGGACGACGAACTGGTCGAAGTGACGCCGAAGACCATTCGGCTGCGCAAGCTCTATCTCGACCCGAACGAGCGCAAACGCTTCGAGAAGTCGTCCAAGGTCGTCGGCGCGGCGTAAGCGTTCTATTTTTCCAACAACCGAGAGGGGCGGAGCAACCAGTTTCCGCCCCTTTTTCGTTCATCCGCCGGCAGCCGAGATGATGGTCTGCCGATCGGCCTCGCCCGACAGATCGATGCCGATCGTCATTCCCTCGCGGGCCGGCTTGCGCAGGGACTTCGCCCCATCCCGGCTAACAGTCAGCAATCGCTTCTCCCCCAGCGCCTGAAGCCTGGACCGCGAGATGCCGAGTTCGCCGGCGAGCAAACGGTCGAGCCGCAGCGATATCGGCATTTCGAGGCCGAGTTGGAGTTCCAACATGGTCGCGTCGTCGCTAGTGTCGCTGAAGCTCTGCTTGTGAACGGCGACATCGGGAAATTCCTCGATGCGTCCAACCTGGTTTCGCAATGCAACGATATCGAAGGCGTGGCGCCGGGCCAGCGCCGGATCGTTGCTTTCGAGCGCATGCAGCAGCGCCGGTTCGATGTCGCGGCGGTTGCAGCGCTCGAAAATGCCGAAATTCCAGGAATTGTCGCAGTCGACGCAGCGATAGATCAGCCAGACGTCAATGCGTTTGCCGTTGGCGTTGACGCGGAATTTCCCGCTGCTGCAATAGGCCTTCACAGTGCCGCAGCGATTGCAGTTGATGAGCGGTCGAGGTGGGGTTTTGGGCGCGATTGCCCAGTGGATACGCAGAAGTCCAGACATGCCGATAAGCCCTTCCCGTGGGGAAGTTCATCAGGCCGGCAATGTCGAGATGCCCATGCGGGCGCGGCGTGGCGAGAGGCTGCGGTTTTTGGAGATCAGGTGTCACGGGCAAAAGCCGCGCGACGCGGTTCAGCAGTGCCAAACCGGTCTCGAACCGCCGCCCAGAAGAACACGTGAAATGAAACAGACACCGCGAATGCGGTGTCATGCAGTGTGTCGGGGGAGTTGACGAGACCGGCGGTTACGTAGGCAAAGTGAAGCTCAAAATTGTTTCGCGGCAGCCTTTCTAGCCGCGAGACGCGGTGTCTACAAGGGACTTCGCAACCCTGGGTTCCTCGCCCCCACGGGAGTGGGGGAGAGGTGGCTCGGCGAAGCCGAGACGGAGAGGGGGAAGGGCTCGGCGTTCACAAGAATTCGGAGCAAACTCTCTAGCGCCGCAGGCCCCCTCTCCGACCGCTTCGCGGCCACCTCTCCCCCGCTTTGCGGGGGCGAGGAACCCAAGCCTTGGTATGTCAGTGCCAATGGTCCTTATCGGGTTGCCTTTGCCAGAGCCGCAGCTGTCGAGTATTTGTGGTTGATCGAGCCCTGACGCAGAGACCCTGGCCATGCACCTCACCTCGCTCCTGATCTTCGCCGCTGCTCTGTTCGTCGCCGCAGGCTCGCCCGGCCCATCGATCGCGGCGCTCGTCGCGCGCGTCATCTCGAAAGGGTTTCGCGATGTGTTCCCGTTCCTGCTCGCCATGTGGATCGGCGAGGGCATCTGGCTGTCGCTGGCGGTGTTTGGGCTGGCTGTGGTGGCGCAGACGTTCCACTTCGCCTTCGTCGTCGTGAAATGGGCCGGCGTTGCCTATCTCGGTTACCTCGCCTGGAAGATGTGGACGGCGCCTGTCGACGCGAAAGAGGGCGAGATGCCGCGCGAGGATTCGGCGGCAAAGCTGTTCTTCGCCGGCATGGCGGTGACGCTCGGCAATCCCAAGATCATGATGTTCTATCTGGCGCTGCTGCCGACCATCATCGACCTTGCTTCGGTCAGCATCATCGGCTGGGTCGAGCTGACGGCGACCATGGCCGTGGTGCTGGTCGCCATCGATCTCGCCTGGGTGCTCGCCGCCGCGCAGGCGCGCAAGCTGTTGAAGAGCAAGCGCGCCATGAAGATCGCCAATCGCATCAGCGCGACGACGATGGCCGGTGCGGCGGCCGCCATCGCGGCACGGTCCTGAGCCGGCCCGTCACATCATTTCAATGATCGGCGCGATCTCGACGCTGAAGGCCGGGTTCATCAGGATCGGGCAGTCCTTGGCTTTGGCGACGGCATCGTCGATGTCTTTCGCTTCGACGATCGTGTAGCCGGCGGTCGGATTGCTGCCGCCATTGTTCTCGACCTTGCCGCCGGGCAGCACCATCTTCGACATGCCGACCGGATTGCCGCCGTCGACCACGGCCGAGCCGAGCTTGCCGTACCAGCCGTTCCAGGCGTCCATTGAGGCCTTCCGCTCGGCCTCGTCGGTCGGCATCTTGCCCGAGCCATGATAGACGTAGAGATACTTCGCCATGTTCTCCTCCCTTGGTGAGCGGCATCGAACCGGCATGCGGTCATGCCGCCTGCCGATCATCGGACCAAACCGGCAAACAAGCAACGAGAATGCGACACTGCTAATATAACGCCCGGTCTGGCCCTAGCCGCATTCCGTCACCGCGCCATGGCGTGGTATTCGTCGTTCGGCCGCATGTCGATTGCCGCGGCCACCCGGTTCGACATGTTGAAGAAGGCCGCGGTCGAGGCGATGTCCCAGATGTCGCGGTCGGTGAAGCCGGCCTTGCGAAGGGTGGCCCGGTCGGTCTCGACGATCTTGGCCGGTTCTTCGGTCAGCTTGACGGCGAATTCGAGCATTGCGGTCTGCCTGGGCGAAAGATCGGCGGCGCGGAAATTCATCACCATCATTTCGCCGAGCGCCGGGTCGCCGGACAGCTGACGCACCGCCGCGCCGTGCGCGGTCAGGCAATAATAGCAATGGTTGATCGAGGAGACGGCGACCGCGATCATCTCGCGTTCCAGCTTCGACAGGCCGGAATCACCTAGCATCAAATCGTTGTACATGTCGGTGAAGGCGCGCAGCTTCTTGTCGTCGAAGGCGTAGGCCTCGAGCACATTTGGGACGAGGCCGAGCTTCTCCTCGCATTTGGCGAAATAGGTTTTTGTCGCCTCGCTCAGCTCTCCCTGGCCAAGGTCGAGCGCGGTGATTTTGCCGGTCATGGGGTCATTTCTCCTCGTTGGGCGATGTCTTATTGCCGAATTCCGATATTTCTTTGCAAGCCGTCAAACCTTTGTCGCCAAACAGCGGTCATCTGCTACCATAGTCGTAAAAGCATTGACGGGAGGGAACTGCGTCATGGCCAGCGTGAAATCCGCGAGCAAGCCGAAGAAAAAAATCACGGCAGCGACAAAAGCGGAGGAAAGGCCAGCCAGGCTTGCCGACTATCTGCTCGCCCGCGCGCCGGCCGAGGACATCGCCGCCTATGACGTGGCCGACCTCGAACGCGCCGCCGATCTCGCCGGCCGTGCGGTTGCCGTTCACAAGAAAGGCGAGTGCGTCGTCGCCGTCGATGCCGATTCGGGCGTTGTCCGGGACGGCCGCCCGATGACGGTCATCACGGTCGTCAACGACAACATGCCGTTCCTGTTCGATTCCATCCTCGGCGAGGTCACCGAGACCGCTGGCGAGCCGACCCTGGTCACCCATCCGGTCATCGTGGTGCGCCACGGCAAAGGCGGTGTGGACGAAATCCTCGGCGACGGTAATTTCGCCAAGGACGATGGCAGCCACGACCGGCTCAGCGTCATTCATGCCCATATCCCGAGGCTGACCGCGGAGCAGGCGAGTGGATTGACCGAGCGGCTGCGCAAGATGCTCGGTCAGGTCCACGCCGCCGTCCATGACTGGAAGCCGATGCTGGCCCGCCTCGATCAGGCGATTTCCGAGTTCCGCTATTCGGCCGTGCCGCTCGACAAGAAGAGCGTTGCCGAAGCGATCGCCTTCCTGGAGTGGCTGCGCGACGACAATTTCACCTTCCTCGGCATGCGCGAGTTCAAATATACCGGCGGCGAGGAAAGCGGCACGCTGGAGCGCGCCGAAAAGCCCGGTCTCGGCATCCTGTCCGATCCCGACGTGCTGGTGCTGCGGCGCGGCACCGAAGCGGTGACGACGACACCGGAAATCCGCGCCTTCCTGCATGGGCCGGAGCCGCTGATCGTCACCAAGGCCAATGCCAAATCTTCCGTGCACCGCCGCATCTATCTCGATTACATCGGCGTCAAGACCTACACCGCCAAGGGCACGCTCGCGGGCGAATTGCGCATCGTCGGCCTGTTCACCTCGACAGCCTACACGCGCTCGGTGATGAAGATCCCGTACCTCAGGTCCAAGGCCGAAACCATCATCGCCAAGTCCGGCTTCGACCGGCACGATCATTCCGGCAAGGCGCTGATCAACGTGCTGGAAAGCTATCCGCGCGACGAGCTGTTCCAGGTGCCGGTGCCGATCCTGAGGAAGCATGCCGCCGCCATTCTCGGCCTGGTGGAGCGGCCGCGGGTGCGGGCACTGGTGCGCGCCGACCAGTTCGACCGCTTCGTGTCGATCCTCGTTTTCGTGCCGCGCGACCGTTATGACAGCGTCGTGCGCGAGAAGATCGGCTCCTATCTGAAAACCGTGTTCGAAGGCCGGCTGTCGGCCTACTACCCGGCCTTCCCTGAAGGCGGTCTGGCGCGCGTGCATTTCATCATCGGCCGCTCCGGCGGCAAGACGCCGAAGGTCGAGCAAGCGACGATCGAGGCGGCGATCCGCGACATCGTGCGCACCTGGGAGGATGCCCTTTCCGATGCCGCGGAGGCCAATGGCGCCGACCCGGCGTTGAAGAGCATCGCCGCGCGGCTGCCGGAAAGCTACCGCGATTCGTTCAGCGCGGCGGTGGCGCTGGCCGATGCCGGACGCATCGCCAAGATCAGCGCCGGCAATCCGATCGCCATCGACTATTATCGCCATGCCGAGCAGAAGCCGCACCAGGCGTCACTGAAGATCTATCACCACGGCAGTCCGGTGGCGCTGTCGCGACGGGTGCCGGTCCTGGAAAACATCGGCTTCCGCGTCATCAGCGAGCGCACCTTCGAGGTAGGCGACGAACAATCCGGCCGGGTCTTCATCCACGACATGGAGTTGGAGAACAGCTACGGCAAGCCGATCGACTTGACTGACGGCGGCGCGCTATTCGAAGACGCGTTCCTGTCCGTCTGGCGCGGCGACGTCGACAATGACGGCTATAACGGCCTCGCCCAGACCGCCGGCCTGTGGTCTGATGAGATCACCGTCCTGCGCGCCTATGGCCGCTATCTGCAGCAGGTCGGCATCCCGCAAAGCCAGGATTTCATCGCCGCCGCGCTCAACCGCTATCCCGACATCGCGCGCGGCCTGCATGCGCTGTTCGTCGCCCGGCTTGGCCCGACGGCCGAGACGGAAGGCGTCGTGGCCGCCAAACACCTCAAGGCCAAGATCAAGGATGCGCTGGAAGACGTTCCCAACATCGATGACGACACCATCATCCGGCGCTACCTCAATCTGATCGAAGCCTCGCTGCGCACCAATCATTTCGTTGCCGATACGAAAGAGAAAGGCCAGTCGCTGGCGATCAAGCTCGATTCGCATGCGGTCGAGGGACTGCCGGCGCCGCGGCCGTGGCGGGAGATCTTCGTCTACGGCTCCCAGGTCGAAGGCCTGCATCTGCGCTTCGGTCCGGTGGCACGTGGCGGCCTGCGCTGGTCTGACCGCGCCCAGGACTACCGCACCGAGGTGCTAGGACTGGTCAAGGCGCAGCAGGTCAAGAATGCCGTCATCGTGCCGGTTGGTGCCAAGGGCGGCTTCTATCCGAAGCAGCTGCCGATGAGCGCCGGCCGCGACGCGATCTTCGAGGCCGGCACGTCGGCATACAAGAACTTCGTCTCCAGCCTGCTGTCGATCACCGACAATATCGGCCTCGACGGCGTCATCCCGCCGGCCGGCGTTATCAGGCGCGACCCGGACGATCCGTACTTCGTCGTTGCCGCCGACAAGGGCACTGCAACCTTCTCCGACACTGCCAACGCGATCTCGGAGAAGCACGGCTTCTGGCTCGACGACGCCTTCGCCAGCGGCGGCTCGGCCGGCTACGATCACAAGAAGATGGGCATCACCGCCAAGGGCGCCTGGGAAGCGGTCAAGCGGCATTTCCGCGAGATCAATCGCGATATCCAGACCTCTTCCTTCACCGTCGTCGGTGTCGGCGACATGTCGGGCGACGTGTTCGGCAATGGCATGCTGTTGTCGCCGAAGACCATGCTGATTGCCGCCTTCGACCATCGCGACATCTTCATCGATCCCGATCCGGACATGGCGGCGTCGATGGCCGAGCGCGAGCGCATGTTCGCCCTGCCGCGTTCGAGCTGGCAGGACTATGACAAGACGAAACTGTCGGAAGGCGGCATCATCGTCTCGCGCAACCAGAAGTCGATCACCTTGCCGGCGGCAGCGGCGGCAGCGATCGGCTTGGCCAAGACGACAGCCACGCCGGTCGAGATCATGACTGCGATCCTCAAGGCGCCGGTCGATCTTCTGTGGTTCGGCGGCATCGGCACCTATTTGCGGGCATCGACCGAGACCAACGCCGAGGTCGGCGACCGCGCCAACGATGCCATCCGCATCACAGCGCTCGACGTGCGTGCCAAGGTGATCGGGGAGGGCGCCAATCTCGGCGTGACGCAGCGGGCACGCATCGAGTTCGGCATGAATGGCGGCCGTTGCAATTCCGACGCCATCGACAATTCGGGCGGCGTCAACTGCTCCGACGTCGAGGTCAACATCAAGATCGCGCTGGCGTCCGCCATGCGCAAGGCATCGTTGACGCGTCCGGCACGCAACAAGCTGCTGGCCGAGATGACCGAGGAGGTCGGTTCGCTCGTGCTGTCCAACAACTACCAGCAGACACTGGCGCTCTCGATCGCCCGCAAGCGCGGCCTTGCTGACATTGCACATCAAAGCCGCTTCATGACCGCGCTGGAGGCGCGCGGCCTGCTCGACCGCGCTGTGGAGACGCTGCCGTCGCCGGCGGCACTTGCCGAGCGCGAGGCGCGCGGCGAACCGCTGACCAGGGCCGAGCTCGGCGTGTTGCTCGCCTATGCCAAGATCGTGCTGTTTTCCGACATCGTCGCAAGCGACGTGCCGGATGACGCGCATTTCGACCGCGACCTGATGGGCTATTTCCCCGACCGGATGGTGAAAAAATACGCCGCCGAAATCCATGGCCATCGGCTGCGCCGCGAGATCATTGCCCGGGTCGTCGCCAACGATCTGGTCAATCGCGGCGGCCCGTCCTTCGTCAACCGGCTGCAGGAAGCCACCGGGCGCACCGCTGCCGACGTGGTGCGGACGTTCGCGGTGGTGCGCGACGGTTTTGCCTTGCCGGCGCTCTATCGCGAGATCGACGCGCTCGACAACCAGATCGACGGCCAGGTGCAGCTCGATCTCTATCAGATGGTCAGCCGGCTGATCTATGTGACCAGCGGCTGGTATCTGAAGAACGATGCCCGCACGGCACCGCTTGGCCAGCGCATCGCCGAACTGCAGGAAGCCCGCAAGGCGCTGGAGCCCAAGCTCGTTTCGCTGCTGCCGGCCTTCTCGCGGGAGCGGATCGAGGAGAAGCGGCACGGACTGTTCAAGAGCGGCGCGCCGGAAAGGCTGGCCGGGCAGTTGGCGCTGAGCGAGGTGGCGGAACTTATCCCCGACATCGCGCTGACGGCGCGCACGGCCGGCGCCGACATCGTCGCCGCGGCCAAGGCATTCTTCGCGGTCAGCGACGCCTTCCGCATCCCGCGTGTCGAGGATGCGGCACGCTCGATCACCCCCTCGGACTATTACGATCAACTGGCGCTGTCGCGCGCCACCGACACGATCGGCGCGGCGCGGCGCGGTATAGCGGTGGCGGCACTGACCGGCCACGCCGGGGCGCCGGACCCGGTGGCGGCCTGGCTGGAAGCCGGCGGCGAGCGGGTGGCGCGCATCCGCGAACGGCTGCAGGCGCTGACCGAAGGCGGTGACATCACCGTGTCGCGGCTGTCGGTGGCGTCTGGGCTGATGAGCGATCTGACGGGGATGTGAGTCGCCGCTTGGCGCCGGACCCCCACCCGGACCTTCGGTCCGACCTCCCCACAAGGGGGAGGTAGGGGTTGGCGCCCCTTGCTGCCGTTTACCCGGAAATGAAGGCTGGCAAGCCAATAGCCGGCGGCGTGACTCTTGTTCGTTTGCATGACCATCGGAAAACATGCAGACATGGCGCCAACCGCCAGCGACTTGAAGGCGAGTGGAGGGGATATGACCGAGATGGCAGTGCAGCGTACGTCCGGACGCTGCATCTGGGGATGGATGTTCTTCGACTGGGCGGCGCAGCCGTTCTTCACCGTCGTCACCACCTTCATCTTCGGCCCCTATTTCGTTTCGCGCATGGCGAACGATCCAGTCACGGGCCAGGCGGTCTGGGGCTACGGCATCGCAGCCGCCGGGCTGGTCATCGCCGTGCTGTCGCCGATCCTCGGATCAATCGCCGACCAGACCGGACCGCGCAAGCCATGGATCGCGTTCTTTGCCGCGATAAAAATCACCAGTCTTTTCCTGCTTTGGTTCGCCGCGCCCGGCTCCAACCTGTTCCTCATCGTGGCGTTGTTTTCACTGGCATCGGTGGCGGCGGAATTCTCCACTGTATTCAACGATTCGATGATGCCGCGCCTGGTTCCGAAAAGTGAAATCGGCAGGGTCTCCAACATCGCCTGGGGCCTCGGCTATCTCGGCGGCATGATCGCGCTGATCTTTGTCGTCACGTGTCTGGCGGGTTCGCCAGAGACGGGCAAGACGATCATCGGTATCGACCCGCTGTTCGGGCTCGACCCGATACTCGGCGAGGACGCGCGCGCAACAGGGCCGCTGTCCGCCGGCTGGTATTTCCTGTTCATCCTGCCGATGTTCTTCTTCACGCCGGACGCCATCAAGGGCATCCCGATCGGGCCGGCGGTGCGCGAAGGCCTGTCGGAGCTGAAATCGACGCTGGCCGAGGTACGCCAGCGAGGCGGCATCTTCCGCTTCCTGGTCGCCCGCATGATCTATCAGGATGGCGTCAACGCCTTGCTGGCCCTGGGCGGCACGTTCGCGGCGGCGATGTTCCACTGGTCGATTACCGAGATCGGCATGTTCGGCATCATCCTCAACGTCGTCGCCATCTTCGGCTGCTGGGTTGCCGCGCGCCTGGACACCGCGCTCGGTTCCAAGGCGGTGGTGATGATTGCGCTGGTCATGCTGTCGGTCGCCACAATCGGCGTCGTCTCGACCGGCCCGGGCTTCACGCTGCTCGGCCTGATCCAGTTTTCGACTGTCGATTCGGGCGGCCTGTTCGGCACGGCCGCCGAAAAAGCCTACATCCTATACGGCCTGTTGATCGGGCTGGCCTTCGGACCGGTGCAGGCGTCGTCGCGCTCCTACATGGCGCGCAGCGTCACGGCGGCGGAATCCGGCCGCTATTTCGGCATCTACGCTCTGGCCGGACGAGCAACCAGCTTTCTGGCGCCGTTCCTGGTGGCGACGATCACCGCGGTCAGCGGCTCGGCACGGCTCGGCATGGCGGCAATCATCCTGTTCCTGGCCATTGGCATGGCGATCCTGATCAGGACGCCGTATCCGGCGGACCAGCCGGTGGAGTAGAGACGTTCGATAATTCTACTCCGCTGGCCGCCTGACGCGGGTTTCTGCGCTTCCGGTGCTCACGGACTTGAATGTCCGCTCCGCTCCGGTTCTCGAAACCCACGCCATCCGACTCAGCGGAGCGAATTCTCGAAACGCCTCTATGCCGGGCTAGTGCCGGAAATGCCTGATCCCTGTAAACACCATGGCGATGCCGTGTTCGTCGGCGGCGGCGATGACGTCCTCGTCGCGCATCGAGCCGCCGGGTTGGATGACGGCGGTCGCGCCGGCCTCGATCGCCGACAGCAATCCGTCGGCGAAGGGGAAGAAGGCATCGGAAGCCACGACCGAGCCCTTGGTCAGCGGCTCTGCCTGACCCGCCGCCTCGGCCGCGTCGAGCGCCTTGCGGGCAGCGATGCGTGAGGAATCGACGCGGCTCATCTGGCCAGCGCCGATGCCGACGGTGGCGCCGTCCTTGACGTAGACGATGGCGTTGGACTTGACGTGCTTGGCGATGCGGAAGGCGAATTTCAGGTCGGCCATTTCAGCCCGCGTCGGCGCGCGCTTGGTCACCACCTTCAGTTCGAGATCGTCGACGACGGCGTTGTCGCGGCCCTGGACGAGCATGCCGCCGGCGACGGATTTGACGGTCGTGCCTGGCGTGCGCGGGTCCGGCAGGCCGCCGGTGACCAGCAGGCGCAGGTTCTTCTTCGCCGCGACGATTGCCGCTGCCTCGTCGGTCGCGCCGGGCGCGATGATCACCTCGGTGAAGGTTTTTACGATCTCTTGCGCCGCCTCGGCGTCGAGAGTGCGGTTGACGGCGACGATGCCGCCGAAGGCCGAAACCGGATCACAGGCCAGCGCCTTGGCGTAGGCGGCCTTCAAAGAGGTATCTTCGGCGACACCGCACGGATTGGCGTGCTTAATGATGGCGACGGCGGCGGAGCGGTCGGGATCGAATTCGCCGACCAGTTCGAAGGCGGCGTCGGTGTCGTTGATGTTGTTGTAGGAAAGCTGCTTGCCCTGCAGTTGGCGCGCCGTGGCGACGCCCGGCCGCTTGTCGCCGTCGACGTAGAAGCCGGCGCCCTGGTGCGGGTTCTCGCCGTAGCGCATCACCTCGACCAGCTTGCCGCCAAAGGCGCGCCATGTCGGGTGTTCGATCTCCAGCGCCTCGGCGAACCAGCCCGAGATCGCCGCGTCATAGCTGGCGGTGCGGGCAAAGGCCTTGGCCGCCAGCTTCTTGCGGAAATCCAGCGACAACGAGCCGATGTTCATCTCCAGCGCGTTCAGCACCGAGACGTAGTCGCCGGGATCAGTGACGATGGCGACATAGGCGTGGTTCTTGGCCGAGGCGCGGATCATCGCCGGCCCGCCAATGTCGATGTTCTCGACGATCGCGGCATAGTCGGCACCGGAGCGGCGAACCTCCTCGAACGGATAGAGATTGGAGACGACGAGATCGATCGGCTCGATGCCGTATTTGCGCATGGCCGCGGCATGTTCCGGGTCGTCGCGCACGCCAAGCAGCGCGCCATGCACGCTGGGATGCAAGGTCTTGACCCTGCCATCCATGATTTCGGGAAAGCCGGTGATCTCGGAGACGTCGCGTACCGCCAGGCCCGCCTCGGTGATCGCCTTTGCCGTACCGCCGGTCGAGACCAGCTCGACACCCGCCGCTGCCAGCGCCCTGGCGAAATCGATGAGGCCGGTCTTGTCGAAAACGGAGAGCAAGGCGCGACGCACGGGAACGAGGTCGGGTGCGGGAATGTTCTTGGCGGCGACGGCCATGGGCTGGCGGCCTTTCACGACTGGTGTGATGGATGCCCGCGCCCGTAGCACATGCCGCCCGGAAATCAAACCGGCGGTCAGGTGGGGCAAGGCAACGAACTCGGGTTAACGGGTTCCCTTCGGAGCTTTCGCCGGCGCGTAGGCTGACAGAGCATTAAACGAAAAACCCGCCTGTGCGGCGGGTCATTGGCGCAAATAAGCACCATAGGTAAAAATGTACCATAGCTGACGTCATGGAGTCAAGAAAAAATTCCTACCGTGAAAGCTGCCCGGCAAAAAAGCTGCCGACACCGCCGAACTGGCTGTCGTCAGGCCTTTTGTTAACCTGAGTTCGAAAGCCCTGTCAGGTGGGGTCAGTTGTTTTCCGGGTAGCCGGCGATGCTGGTGCGCGTCAGCTGCCAGTGGACCTCAGCGACTTCCGAGGCCTTGAAGGCAAGCACGATCTGGCGGCTGCGGCGCGGGCCGCCAAGACCGGCGAAATAGATCGATTCCTCGACCTCCGGCACCACTTCGGCCGATGTGAACACCCAGGTGTCAGCCTGATCGGCGGTCAGGACCAGACGATTATGCTCGTCCTGCAGCAGGTGGATGTCGGGATGGACGTGGAAGCGGACGGTGACGAAGTCGCGGCCGTTGTTGCGGATCGCTGCATTGCCGGGCCGCTGGAAACGGTCCCTGCCGGCCAGCACATTGCCGTTCGCCGACAGTTTCAGCTCGCGCTCATGCAGGAAGCCGAAGCGCGGGACATAGCCATCATGGCGGGCGATGAACCCCTGAACGCCCTTCTGGTCGGTGCGCTTGCACTGCACATGCTGCGGGCCGCCGATCAGCGGCGAACCGAGCAGGTCGTTGACGCGCAGCGAATGGCTGAAGCGTGCCGACGAGGTGTCGTTGATGGTGGCGGTCGAGTGCGCGGCGGTGGCGCGCGCCAGCGGCCGGAATTCAGCCGCGCCATAGGTGTCGATGCCGGCGTTGACGATGTAGTGCTGGCGCCCGGACGACAGTTCGAAGGCGAGGCAGCTGGCATGCGCTGCGTTGGACACGTCGACCGGCGGCGGCAGGCCGGTGTCGGCAATGATCGTGGTGCCACCCATCGACAGGCGCTCATAACCGGAATGCGGTGCATGCAGCAGCGGCGCGCCGGCGGTATCGTCGTGACGCAGGATGGTGGCGATGCGGTCGTGGATGGTGGCGCCCATGCCGTTGAAGCGGGCAAGGCTGCCGTCCTGATGGCGGAAGAAGCGCAGCGCCGGCAGCATGCGGTCGATGGCGCCGATCAGCGCCTGCGGCGGCGTTTCCGCCTGGTTGGCATAGGTCTGGCGCAGCGGCAGAAGGTCGGCGAGGATTTCCAGGACGACCATCGGATTGCGCGAAATGTGGCCGCCGTCGGCGAGGATCTGGCGGTCGAGTTCCTCGGCAAGGTTGCGCGTCGCGCCGCGCAGCGCCGATGCCGGCGCCGGCAGGGACAAGGCGGCGAAGGCAAGCGCGATGCGGGCACGCAGCCTGTCCTTGCCGTCGGGCATTTCGCGCGCCATCGACCTGAGGTAGCGGATCTGCATGGCAACCGACTTCAGGAAGGCGCGGTAGAAGGGGAATTCGGCACCCTGCAGCACGATGGAGGAGTGCTGCAGCCAGGCGATGATGCGCTTGGCCGTCGTGCCGGGCTCCCAGGCGATGCCGGAAATATGGCTGCCATGCATGGTGATCCAGTCGGAGACCAGGGCGCGGGCATTGGCGGCGGCGAGCTCGGTGCCGGCGGCGCGCATGTGCCGCAGCCAACGAAAGCCGTGCAGCGTCTTCTGCCAGCCATGATTGGGCACATTGATCTGGAAGGGCGACTTGCCGCCGGTTTCGACCAGATGCCCCGACAGCGGATAGCGGCCGTAGTAGATTTCGAGCGCGATCTGCGGATCGGCGAGGCGCAGGTCCGGCGGTGCGATCAGCACACGTTCGGGCGTGCGGCCGGAATAGCGCCAGCGATAGACCGGCCCGGCACGCAGGCGCCGGCGCGTTTTGCGCCAGAACTCCTTCGCGACAAGCGTCCACAGACGCGTCGTGCTGCTGGCAGCAAGTGCCAAAACCCCTCCTGATCGTCCGCTTCCCCAGCGTCGAGTTTACATGATTGAGCGACTCGTGCGAAGGCGAATTCCACGGGACGGCGCCGGTTCATCCGGCCTTGGCCCCGACCTTCCCTAAAAAAGTGAGTAAATCCAGTCGGTTAAATCTCAAAGCGCGTCGCGGTGCGGCGCGCTTCAGGGTTCTGCTTATGCATGTCGTTGTCCCAAAACCGCTGCGCACTTTTGGGCGACATGCATTAGCCGGCTCTACGCATGCGGGCGGCGAAGAAACCATCGAGACCGGAAATCCCGGGCGACCCAAGGTCAAGGTCGGCGGGCGTGGTGCGCAGCGTGCCTTGCGGCGTCAGGAACGGATCGATGCCGGCGATCTCGCCCTGCCGCAGCGGATCGTTGGCTATTCCAGCCGTGCCGGCCAGAAAGGCGGCATAGAGGTCCTCGCCCTCGAGCGGGTCGAGCGAACAGTTGGAGAAGACGATCCTGCCGCCGGGTTTCACCAGCGTGACGGCACGGGCGAGCAGCCTGCGTTGCAGGTCGGCCAGTTTCTCGATATCGGCCGCCGTCTTGGTCCATGGCACGTCGGGATGCCGCCGCACAGTGCCGGTCGAGGAGCAGGGCGCGTCGAGGAGAACGGCGTCGAACAAATCCTTCGGCTCGTATTTGAGCAGGTCGGCCTGGACGATGTCGGCGGACAGGCCGAGACGCTCGAGATTCTGCGTCAGCCGCACCAGCCGGTTCTTCGAGGTGTCGACGGCGGTGACCTTGGCGCCGGCGAGAATGAGCTGCGCGGTCTTGCCGCCGGGGGCCGCGCAGAGATCGGCGACGCGCAATCCGCTGACATCGCCGAACAGGCGCGCCGGCAGACTGGCCGCGGCGTCCTGCACCCACCAGGCGCCGTCGGCAAAGCCTGGCAGTTCGGTGACGGGACCGACAAGGTTTTGCACCCGAATCGTGCCGGTCGGCAGGACGATGCCGCCGAGCCTTTCGGCCCACAGATCGGGATCGGCCTTGACCGAGAAGTCGACCGGCGCCTCGACGCGATGGGCGGCCAGGGTCTGTCTTGCCTTCTCGGTGCCATAAGTGGCCTTCAGCCGGTCGGAAAACCATTTGGGGGCTTCGTCGGTGGCGGCAAGGGCGGCAGGCAATTCCGTTTCCTTGGCGCGCGCGAGCGTGCGCAGCACGCCATTGACGAGACCTGAGAAGCGCACCGTACGCGGATCGGACTTGGCATGGGTCACCGCGAGGTCGACGGCGGCGCTGTCGGGAATGTCGAGGAACAGGATCTGCGCCGCCGCCACATGCAATATGTGCGACAAAGCGGTGGCGTTGGGCGGCAGCGGCTTTTCCAGGCGCCGCGCCAGCAGCCCCGATATGGTCATGCGGTAGCGCAGCGCGGTGACCAGAATGGCGCGGACCAGGCCGCGATCGCGCAGGTCGAGCGCCTTGTACTGCGGGTGGCCGTTCTCGTGGTCGGTCAGCCCGTCAAGCGGTGTCCTGGCGTCGATGACGGCGGCAAGCAGCCGCGCCGCCGCTTTGCGGGCGGCAAGGCCGGCAACGAAGTCGCCGCCGTCCCTGTGTTCCTGATCGCCTGAAACCGTGCGTCGAGATCCTCTGTCCGCCACGCTCACGACCACCGGCCCTTAGGCCCGGTCGGGTTGCGACCCCATAGGTTGGATTTAGGCTTGGCGGGCTCCGTCGGCTGCTCGGCCCGTGCGGCCTCGCCCCACGGGCCGGATGGCCGCTGTTCGTCCGCCTGCCGTGGCGTCGGAGCCTGGCGCGGGGCGGCCTGGGTTTCACTGCCTTGCATCTGCCGTGCCATCGCCTGCAAGGCAGCGATACGGTTCTCTGTGGCAGGGTGGGTGGAAAACAGACTGTCCATGCGCTCGCCGGAAAGAGGATTGATGATGAAGAGATGCGCGGTTGCCGGATTGCGCTCGGCATCGGGGTTGCGGATGCGTTCGGCGCCGCGGGCGATCTTGTCAAGGGCCGATGCCAGCCAGAGCGGGTGTCCACAGATTTCGGCGCCGCGCCGGTCCGCCTCATATTCGCGGGTTCGGCTGACCGCCATCTGCACGACCATCGCGGCAAAGGGTGCGACGATCATCGCCACCAGCACGCCGACAAAGCCGAACGGGTTGTTGTTGTCGCGGCTGCCGCCGAAGAAGAGGGCGAAATTGCCGAGCATCGAGATGGCGCCGGCAAGGGTGGCGACGATCGTCATGGTCAGCGTGTCGCGGTGCTGCACATGGGCGAGTTCGTGCGCCATGACGGCTGCGACTTCTTCAGGCGTCAGCGCCTGCAACAGGCCAGTGGAGGCGGCGACCGCCGCGTTCTGCGGGTTGCGGCCGGTGGCGAAGGCGTTCGGCTGCGGATTGTCGATCAGGTAGGTCTTCGGCATCGGCAGGCCGGCCTGTTTGGCCAGCGACTGAACGATGGCGTAGTATTCGGGCGCGTTCTTCTCGTCGACCTCGACGGCACGGTTCATCGACAGCACCATCTTGTCGGCATTCCAGTAGCTGAACAGATTGGTGCCGGCGGCGATCAGCAGCGCGATCATCATGCCGCCGGTTCCGCCGATCAAAAAGCCGACGCCCATGAACAGCGCGGTCATCGCGGCAAGCAGCATGGCGGTGCGGATGGTGTTCATCGTCTGCTCCTGTCCGGGGGATAGCGAAAAGGGGTCGATCGGCGTGGGTTCATGGCTATATGATGGGAAACGCCAGTTCCTGTTTCAATTGACTGGGCTCAATCAGCCGAGATTATCGCATGACCGACGAAATCAGTAAAACAGGCGCCGCTCCTGCCGAAGCGGCATCGCAAAGAGAGCTGACGCCGGCCGCACGCCGTGCGTTGGCCGAGGCCGCGGCGCGGCGGAAAGACTACCGCGAGAAGGAAGCCGCGCTGCCGAAGGAGATCGGCGGCCGCGGCGGCAAGGAGCCTGGGCGCTACGGCGACTGGGAGGTAAAGGGCCTGACCAGCGACTTCTAAGGGTGCGGTTGGTATTCAGGTGATGCCGGTCTGCAAACGGCGGCTTCCTGCGCTTCCGGCCTTCGCCGGCCGAAGCAGTCGTGAGTGGCCGTTTCGGGTAAGGCTACGGCCGGCGTAGGCCGGTGCTCACGTACTTAAAGTACGCTCCGCTCCGGTTCTCGGAAACCGCCATTTTCGACTCGGCCTGACCTGAATCTCAACACACCCTTGGCTAGGCTGCGTTGCGCTGCGGCTCGAGTGCGATCCAGCCGCGCTCGTCGACGGTGATGCCGACGCCGTCGTAACCTGCGATCGCGGCATGCTGGGTTGGCACCGGATGCTTGTGCGTGGCGTTGATGACCATGACCGCCGCGCCCGCCGCCTCGGCTGCCGTGATGCCAGCCGGAGCGTCCTCAAACACGAGGCAGTCGCGCGCATCGAAGCCCAACCGTTCTGCGCCGAGCCGGAAGCAATCGGGCGCCGGCTTGCCGCGGGAAACATCTTCCGCCGCGACGAGAACGGCCGGGACAGGGATGCCGGCGGCCTGCATACGCAACAGCGCCAGTTCGCGCGGCGCGGAGGTCACGATCGCCCAGCGTTCGGGCGGCAGCGAATTGAGAAATGCCGCTGCGCCGGCGATCTGGAGAATCCCGTCGATATCGGCCGCCTCGGCCTTCAGCAGCAGATCGGCCTCGTGTGCCGGGTCGACGCCTGGGAGTGCCAGGCCGGTGATGGTCTCGATCGCCCGCACGCCATGGATCGTTGGCAGGAAAGCGGCGACGTCCAGGCCCTGGCGAAGCGCCCAATCGCTCCAGACCCGTTCCGCCGAGGCGATGGAATTGATGAGCGTGCCGTCCATGTCGAAGAGGAAGGCCGCGAATTTTCTGCCTGAGTACATGATTTTCCTTGAGTCCGGGGGAGCGCTTGTGGCGTTGCCGAACCTAACGTCTCGACCAGGGCAGGGGAAGACAGGTGACGGGCTTTTCCATCCGGCCGAGGGGAACCACGACATCCCTCGCCGCGTTTGAACTGTTTCCACGACGATCGAAGGGGGACCGCGATGCTGATCCGGCTCGGCTATGAAATCGCCATAGAATGCACCGCGGCCACCCCGGTGATTTCGATGCTCGAGATCCACAAGGACAGGCAGGCCGACATCAAGCGGCAGACACGCGTGCTGACATCGCCTGCCGTGTCGACCAGGCTCTACCAAGATCTGCATGGCAATGCCTGCCGCCGGTTCACGGCGCCCGCCGGCGGCTTTCGCATCCTTTACGATGCGGTCATCGAGGACAGCGGCGAGACGGACGAAGTCAACACGCTGGCCGGGGAGGTGCCGGTGGCGGAACTGCCCGACGAGGTGCTCTTCTATCTCCTGGGCAGCCGTTACTGCGAGACGGATCATCTGAGTGACCTGGCTTGGGAGCGCTTCGAGGACATCCCGCCCGGCTGGGCGCGCGTGCAGGCCATCGTCGACTATGTCCACAACCGGCTGTCGTTCGGCTATGGCTATGCGCGCTCGACCCGCACCGCGGCACAGGCGCATGAGGAGCGCGTCGGGGTCTGCCGCGACTTCGCCCATCTGGCGATCACGCTGTGCCGCTGCATGAACATTCCGGCCCGCTATGTGAACGGCTACCTCGGTGATATCGGCGTACCGGCCGATCCGGCGCCGATGGACTTTTCGGCGTGGCTGGAAGTGTTCCTCGACGGCAATTGGTACACGTTCGATCCTCGCCACAACATGCCGAGAATCGGTCGTATCGTCATCGCGCGCGGCCGCGACGCCACCGACGTGCCGCTGCTGCACAGCTTCGGCCCGCACCGGCTCAGCCTGTTCAAGGTGTGGACCTACGAACAGGAAGGCAATCTGTTCAACCCACCCTATCGCGGCATCGACAGGACCATCAGCGCGCGGATGCTGGCTTAAAGGTATGTCGATATTCAGGTGAGGCCGGCCTGCAAACGACGGCTTTCTGCGCTTCCGGTGCTCACGGACCCGATGTCCGCTCCGCTCCGGTTCTCGAAAGCCATCATTTTCGACTCGGCCTGACCTGAATCTCAACACACCTTGAGGCACGTCGCCCGAAGGTGATCCCAGTTTTCAAACGTGATGCGCTTTGGTCTTTCGGTGCCGGGAGGCGTCGGATCCGACCATTTCGTGTCCTGCAATCTCGGGACAGCTGGTTCGCTTCGGCACACAAGCCCTGTGCCGCAACAGGACGTCATCGGGCGTACCGCGATCCTGGGATCAGATGATGGTAAGCGGTTTGTAAAACAAAGCCGCAGCTGTGTCTTTCTGTTTACCAATCATTCACCTTTGTGAAGCTTGAAACCAAACAAAAACAATGAGTTATTACTGAGTGGCTGGCTCTCCGGCGCGCGGCGGCATTATCCGGCGGGAATCCTGCATTGCCCTGTCCGCGGCGACGAGGCCGAGGCAAGCGGAGGCTGTAGGATGCGGAATTACGGGGGTCTTGTTCACGCGGTCGGCGGCTTCGCCAGAGATCGCGGTGGAAATTTCGCGGTCCTGTTCGGCCTTAGCGCCTCGGTCTTGGCGCTGGCTGTCGGCTTCTCGGTCAACGTATCGCAGCTCTACAATGCCAGATCGAGCCTCCAGAGCGTGGTCGATGCCGCGGTCACGTCGACGGCACGCGACCTGACAACGGGTGCCACCAACGAGGCCGATGCCAACACATCGGTTCAGGCTTTTCTCGACGCCAACAGCCAGGCTGGCATCCTGCAAGCCAACCAGATCGTGCTCGACAGGCTGACTGTCAACAGGACCGCCAAGACGGTCCAGGCAGACGCCCATGTCGATGTCGCGCTGTACTTTCCGATTTTCGGCACGGGCGACATGAAACGCGTCACCGCTTCCACAACGGCGCTCTATTCGGACAAGACCGTCGAAGTGGCGATGATGCTCGACATAACAGGATCGATGAGGCCGCAGGGCAAGGTCGACAAAATCGGCGATCTGAAAGCTGCTGCAAAAAATGCCGTTCGGACGATGCTGCAGAACCAGGATCCGAAGAACCCCCGCATCCGCGTCGCGATTGTGCCTTACGCATCTGGCGTCAACGCCGGCAAGCTGGCGGAAAACATCTATGCCGAGAAGCAAGGCAGTTCTGAGCTGCCACCGGTCGCCGGCAGTCCGCTTCTCGTCGCCAAGACGGGCAAAAATCTGCTGCCTTCCTTCAGCGACTACATCTCCATTGTCGGCGCGGCGATGCCACGCCCCGACAATTGCGGCACGGAGCGCAAGGACAAGAACGGCAATGCGGATTTGAGCGCCGACGGCCCAGACACGGTTCGCACCGACAGGACCGGCAAGAAATACTATGCCCTGGTCAACCGGGACGATCATCTCGGCGAGGGCATGAACAGGTGCCCTGATGCGGAAGTGATCCCACTGACCGCCGATTCCGATGCATTGCTTGATTCTATCGAGGACTTCCAGGCCGATGGCTACACGGCCGGCGCGATAGCCATCCAATGGACCTATTATATGCTGTCGCCGCAATGGCGCACTGCGATCAGGAATGCAGGTCTTGGCAAGGGCGCCTCGGATGCCGATCCGAAGAAGATCGCCAAGGTCGCGATCCTGATGACCGATGGCCAGTTCAATACCGCCTTCGCCGGTGCTGGGGACAGCTACAACAGGCAGGGCAACCTTGCGCGCGGCAACGCCGAAACGCTGTGCGGCAACATGAAAAATGACGGCATCGAGATTTTCACCATCGGCTTCGATCTGGACGACAAGGACATGTCGGCACCCGAGCGAGACCAGGCAAAGGCGGTGCTGAAGGACTGTTCGTCGAAGGACACCTCCGCCGCCAAGAAACATTTCTTCGACGTGTCCACCGGAGCCGAATTGGACGACGCCTTTCAGGAAATCATTCGCAACACCGAAAAGGTCGCATTGACCCAGTAATCCGCAAACGGAAAAGGCCGCCGCTTCTTTCGAAGCCGGCGGCCTTCCGTGTTTCCGTCCGTGACGCGGCCCTATGGCGATGACCTATGAGGTCAGCCGCCGCGCATCTCGCGCCTTAACGGGAAGACTGCTTCCCGAAAGTGCAATCCGCTGAGGCCACGTTCTGGAAAACGAAATCACTCGACATCGGATCACCTCCTTTCGATTTGTTGAACACATGCTCATGATGGGGTGCGTCGCAACAAAAGACAAGGCGCAGGTCTGAAATTAGCCAACAACCAGGCTTCGTGCGAGCCGGCTTGCGATTGCCCGGCCGGCCGGGCAATCTTCTGCCGGGGCCAGCATTCGGAGGAATCGCATGGAGGCAGCCGAAAAGGCCGCTCGCATCGTTCGAACGGTGATCGAAACATTGAAGCCGGGCTTTGCCGTCAGGCTGTGGTCCGGCGAGCGGATCGGCCCCGCCACGGGTCCCGTGCTCACCATCAACGACCAGGACATCGTCTGGCAGGTGGTGAAGCGACCGTCCCTGTCGACGCTGATCGAGATGTGGATTTCCAAGACGATAGACATTGAAGACGGGACGATTTTCGACTTCTACGCCCTGCCGTCGCAAGGCAAGCTCAGAACCAAGATCAAGTCGCTGCCAAAAATGGCGATCCTGCGCGACCTGCCTTCCGTGCTTTTGGCACGCAAGCAGATGACGGCGCGGACCGATCTTTCGGGACGCAATCCTTATGTCAGCGGTTCGAGCCAGGAAGCGATCCAGCATCACTATGACATTTCGAACACTTTTTACCGGCTCTTCCTCGACGAGCGCATGGTCTACAGCTGCGGCTACTTCAAGGATTTCGCCAACAGCATCGATCAAGCGCAGATCGACAAGCTCGACCATATCTGTCGCAAACTCCGGCTGAAGCCTGGCGAACGACTGCTCGACATCGGCTGTGGCTGGGGCGCGATGCTGATCCATGCGGCGAAGAATTACGGCGTCATCGGCCATGGCGTGTCGCTGTCGCAGGCGCAGACCGAACTGGCCCGCGAGCGCATCCGCGCCGAGGGACTGGAGGACCGCATCACCATCGAGATCAAATCCTATGCGGAGCTCACCGGCAGCTTCGACAAGATCTCGTCGATCGGCATGTTCGAGCATCTCGGGCTTGCCAACCACGCCACCTATTTCAAGACCGTTCATCGCCTGCTGAAGCCGGGCGGCATCTATCTGCACCACGCCATCACCCGGCGCAGCAAGGGCGACATGAAGAAAACCCTGCGCAAGGGGCCGGAGTTCAAGGCGCTGCTCAAATACATTTTCCCCGGCGGGGAACTTGACACCATCGGCATGACGCTCGGCAATCTCGAGGCGCATGGTTTTCTCGTCTACGACGTCGAGAACCTGCGCGAGCACTATGCCCGCACTTGCAGGCTGTGGGCGGAGCGGCTGCAGGCAAGGTTCGACGAGGCAATCGCCGAGGTGGGCGAAGCCAAGGCGCGGCTATGGCTGCTTTACCTGACTGGCTGTTCGATCACCTTCGAACGCGCCTCGGCGCAGATTTTCCAGACTGTCGTCACCAAGCGCGCGCGTGGTCCAAGCGGGCTGCCGCCGACGCGGGCGGATCTGTACCAATGATCAGATGAAGCGCATCGTGTCGCCGACCTCGACGCTGGCCGGCCGATCGACCGTGCAGTAGACGCCGAGATTGTGCGCGTTGTGGCGAACCAGATTGCGCAGGGTGCCGGGGTCGTGGTCGAAGCCATCCTGGGCGATGATGGTGAAACCGCAGCGGCGGCACGGCTCGGAGATGGTCAGCAGGAGATCACCGATGGCAAGCTTGCGGCCGATCCATTCGGTTTCGGGAAACGAGCCTTCGATTGCCGGCATGTCGACGACGACGTTGGGGCGGAAGCGGCGCGGGTCGGGGGTGCCTTCCGGATGCAGCGCCTTCAGGCGTGCCAGCGATGCCGTGGTCAGGAGATGAATGGGAGCCTTGCGGTAGCGCTCCGCGGTTAGCGGGCCGGTATAGTCAGGCGCGGCATTCTCGCCGCGAAACGGCCGGATCGAGGCCTCAAAGCCAAGATAAGACGACACCTCGCGGTCGCTCTCGATACCCGGCGCAGCCAGCCAGTCGCCGTCCGGGACCGCGATCTCGAGTTCGCGGGCAGGCGAGAGCCGGGTCCGGATGCGCGGCACCTTGTGCCATTTCGCGTCGCGATCCGGCCGTGCGATCTCATTGTCGGACGCGTCGACAAGGCCGAACATTCTGTCGCCGTCGACGCTCTCGACGTCGACCGAGATCGTTTTCAGGCGCTCGCCGGCAAGCGAACTCGCCGGATAGCGCCAGAGCTCACTGACAGTGCCCAGCGCGGCCTGCATCAGCTCTTCTTGTTCTGCCGGTTGGCGATCAGGTCTTCGACGACATGCGGATCGGCAAGCGTCGAGGTGTCGCCAAGTGCGGCAAAATCGTCCTCGGCGATCTTGCGCAGGATGCGGCGCATGATCTTGCCAGAGCGCGTCTTCGGCAGGCCGGGCGCGAACTGGATCTTGTCGGGCGAAGCGATGGCGCCGATCTCCTTGCGGACATGGGCGATCAGCTCCTTGCGCAGCTCCTCGCTCGGCTGCTCGCCGGCCATCAGCGTGACGTAGCAGTAGATGCCCTGGCCCTTGATGTCGTGCGGATAGCCGACGACGGCGGCTTCCGAAACCTTGTCGTGGCTGACCAGTGCGGATTCGACTTCGGCCGTGCCCATGCGATGGCCGGAGACGTTGATGACGTCGTCGACGCGGCCGGTGATCCAGTAGTAGCCGTCGGCGTCACGGCGGCAGCCGTCGCCGGTGAAGTACTTGCCCTTGTAGGTCGAGAAATAGGTCTGCACGAAGCGGTCATGATCGCCATAGACGGTGCGCATCTGGCCCGGCCAGGAATCTGCGATGCACAGATTGCCGTCGGCGGCACCCTCCAGCACCTTGCCCTCGCCGTCGACCAGCTGCGGTTTGACGCCAAAGAAGGGCCGCGTCGCCGACCCAGGCTTGAGGTCGGTGGCACCCGGCAGCGGCGTGATCAGGATGCCGCCGGTCTCGGTCTGCCACCAGGTGTCGACGATCGGCACCTTGCCGTTGCCGACGATGTTGAAATACCACTCCCAGGCTTCCGGATTGATCGGCTCGCCGACCGAACCCAGCACACGCAGCGATTTGCGCGATGTCTTGGTGACGTGCGCGTCGCCGGCGCCCATCAGCGCGCGCAGCGCCGTCGGCGCGGTGTAGAAGATGTTGACCTTGTGCTTGTCGATGACTTCCCAGAAGCGCGACTGCGACGGATAGTTCGGCACGCCCTCGAACATCAGCGTGGTGGCGCCGTTGGCGAGCGGGCCGTAGACGATGTAACTGTGACCGGTCACCCAACCGACATCGGCGGTGCACCAGTAGATATCCCCGTCATGGTAGTCGAAGACATATTGGTGCGTCATCGAGACGTAGACGAGGTAACCGGCGGTGGTGTGCAGCACGCCCTTCGGCTTGCCGGTCGAGCCCGACGTGTAGAGGATGAACAGCGGGTCCTCGGCCTTCATCTTTTCGGGCTTGCATTCGGCCTTAACCGTTGCGACCTCGTCGTGGTACCAGACGTCGCGGCCGGCCATCCAGCCGATCTTGCCGCCGGTGCGGCGCACGACCACCACCTTTTCGACTTTCGTTCCGGCCTTCGCGGCGATCTCGATCGCCTTGTCGGTGTTTTCCTTCAACGGAATCGGCTTGCCGCCGCGCAAGCCTTCATCTGATGTGATGACGAAGGTCGACTTGCAGTCGTCGATGCGGCCGGCCAGCGCATCCGGCGAGAACCCGCCGAAGACGATCGAGTGGATGGCGCCGATACGCGTGCAGGCCAGCATCGCATAGGCCGCTTCCGGGATCATCGGCATGTAGATGGTGACGCGGTCGCCCTTCTTGACGCCGTGCTTCTTCATCACATTGGCAAGCCGGCAGACATGCTCGTAGAGCTCGTTGTAGGTGATCTTCTTGTCGTCGTAGGGATTGTCGCCTTCCCAGATGATGGCGGTCTGGTTGCCGCGCTTCTTCAGGTGCCGGTCGATGCAATTGTAGGAAACGTTGGTCAGCCCGTCCTCGAACCATTTGATCGAGACCTTGCCGTCGAAGGAGGTGTTCTTGACCTTGCTGAAGGGCTTGAACCAGTCGATGCGCTTGCCGTGCTTGCCCCAGAACTTGTCCGGGTTCTTGACGCTGTCGGCATACCATTTCAGGTAGGTGTCATTGTCGATCAGCGCGTTTTTCTTCCACGCCGGCTGGGCGCGATGGACATGAACCTCGGACATTCCTGATTTTCCTCCCGAACCAATCCGCCGGCTTGACATGCCGGCGGGATCGCGGCGACACGGCCGCGAATTCGGCGGCATTATTACCAGTTCCGCCGTTCCGGCAACATTAGACGTTGGATTCGCGCGGCGGGATGCCGCAGGTGGCTTTCCCGAAGCTGTCAGCACTCGGCCAAGTGCGCTGCTAACTGCATGTTTTCGCATGCTAAAGCCGGTTCAGATGAAGAAAAAATCAATAGACGATTAATCAACGGCGCGCACAATCGGCCGTGGGAGGACAGGCGAATCAACCTGGGGACCGTAATGCGCGACCATGCCGAAATGGACCTGATGCTCAAGGGCTATGGCCTGACCACGGCCAAGATTCTTTATCACTTTCCCGACCACCCGCACCTGCTGCAGAGCTTCATCTGGCAGGACTACGATCTGGCGCCGAAGTTTCCGGTGCTGATCAAATTCATCGAATTCTGGAAGGCCGAGCTGGACGGGCCGCTGCATTCGATCAGCTACACGCACCAGAAGCTGATCGCGCCGAATGAGTGGCGCAAGGTGGATGGGGAGTTCGTGCTGCATTAGGGCTTGTGCTACGGGGCCGTTAGGATTGGCGCTCTACGGCGCCCCCCTCTGTCCTGCCGGACATCTCCCCCTCAAGGGGGGAGATCGGGTGTCGCGGCGGCTTTCGCCAAACTCAGGTGTGACAAGGGTGGCGTTGTCAGTGGATCTGCCAATCTCCCCCCCACGAGGGCAGGGGAATCGCATTTGAGTAAGAGTGCGTCTTGCGCCGAGTTAAAAGATTGATTCTTTAGCGGCCTTCTCCTTGAAGATGAGGCCGTATGTCGTTTCTGTTTTCGATTTTGCGTGAAGTCCGGGACCCGCGTGACGTCAACGCGCGTCATGATCTGGCGGAGCTTCTGTTCTTGGCTCTGGTTGCCACGCTTTGTGGTGCCAAGAGCTGTGTTGATATTGCCGATTTCGTCGAGGGGCGGGAAGACGAGCTGAAAGAAATCGTGACGCTGGAGCATGGCTGTCCAAGCCACGATACGTTCAGCCGGGTGTTTCGACTTCTTGACGCCGAGGAGCTTTCGCGCAGCTTTGCCGCCTTCATGGCAGCGTTGCGACAAACGCTTGGGCCTTCGCCGCGCGGCGTGGTGGCGGTCGACGGCAAATCGCTGCGGCGCGGCTACACCAAGGGTCGGGTCTTTATGCCGCCTTTGATGGTGAGCGTGTGGGACGCCGAGACAAGGTTGTCGATTGCCGCTGCCCGCGCGCCCGAAGGCGACGAGGTCACAACCACACTGGATCTTCTGAAGAGCTTGGATTTGAAGGGCTGCACGGTGACGGCGGATGCGCTGCACTGTCGTCCCGACACGGCCAAGGCGCTGATCGGCAAGAAGGCGCACTATGCGCTGGGGCTGAAGGGCAATCGCCCCAAGCTGTTCGCCGCAGCAGAGCGAAGCTTCGCCGCAGCCGGCGAGATCGCCTTCTTCGAGACCAGCGAAAGCAGCCATGGCCGTACCGAAACGCGAAGAGCCTCGGTGCTGCCGCTCAAGCGGCTGCTCGACGCGCCGGACTTTCCCGGCCTCAAGGCGATCGGCCGCATCGAAGCCACCCGCAGCGTGGCAGGCGGCAAACCCACCACCTCGGTCCGCTATGTCGCACTTTCCAAAGTGCTCATGCCCAAAAGACTGGCCGAGACCGTCAGAGCACATTGGACCATCGAGAACCAGTTGCATTGGAGCCTCGATGTCGTCTTCCACGAGGACGATGCCCGAACCCGCAAGGATAACGGGCCGCAAAACCTGGCCATCATCCGACGTCTCGCTCAAAACATCTTGCAAGCCCATCCGATCGACAAATCCATCGCAGGCAAGATGCGAAGAGCCAGATGGAACAAAGACTTCCTCTTCCAGCTCTTTACTCATATGCGATAGCCCTGCCCACGAGGGGGAGATGGCCGGCAGGCCAGAGGGGGGCGCTGTCCCGCTGACCTTGCGCCGTGGCAGCCCGATGCCAATCACACAGCGGGCGGATTGAGCCTGGCAAAGCCTTCCTGCCGCCGATACGGGAAGTAGGGGTAGGGCGCGGTGACTTCGCTTGCCGCGTCGAGCTTTTTCATCTGCTCCGGCGTCAAGGCCCATCCGACGGCACCGAGGTTCTGGCGCAACTGCTCCTCGTTGCGGGCGCCGATGATGACGGACGACACGGTCGGGCGCTGCAGCAGCCAGTTGATGGCGATCTGCGGCACGGTCTTGCCGGTCTCCTGCGCCACCGCGTCAAGCGCATCCATGACCCGGTAGAGATGCTCGTCCTCGACCGGCGGGCCGAAGCTGGCCGTATCGTGCAGCCGGCTCTTTTCCGGCAAAGGCTGGCCACGGCGAATCTTGCCGGTCAGACGGCCCCAGCCGAGCGGGCTCCACACCAGTGCGCCGACACCCTGGTCGAGGCCGAGCGGCATCAACTCCCACTCATAGTCGCGGCCGACCAGCGAATAGTAGACCTGATGCGCGACATAGCGCGGGTAGCCGTGTCTGTCGGCTTCTCCCAGCGACTTCATCACCTGCCAGCCGGAGAAATTGGAGACGCCGACATAGCGCAGCTTGCCGGCGCGCACGAGCTCGTCCAGCGTCGACAGCACCTCCTCGATCGGCGTGCCGGCGTCGAAGGCGTGCAGCTGCAACAGATCGATGTAATCGGTGCCGAGACGCTTCAGCGCTGCGTCCACGGATTTGATCAGCCGCGAGCGCGACGAGCCGTAATCGGTCGGCCCATCGCCCATCGGCAGCGAGGTCTTGGTCGAGATCAGCACGGCATCGCGGCGGCCTTTTATCGCGTCGCCAAGCACCTCTTCCGAAGCGCCGTTCGAATAGACGTCGGCGGTGTCGAACAAATTGACGCCGGCCTCCAGGCAGATGTCGATCAGCCGCCGCGCTTCCCTAGCGTCGCTGTTGCCCCAGGCGCCGAACAGCGGGCCGGAGCCGCCAAAGGTCCCCGCGCCGAAGGAGAGTGCGGGCACTTTCAGGCCCGATGCACCGAGACGTCGATAGTCCATCTTTCTACTCCTGTGAAATGAAGGGTGTCGAAGGCGGGTTGCCAAGGATGGTCACGACCGGACTGAGGCGGGCGCGCCGAGCGTGGCGGTGCGGTCGAGACGCAGAGCCAGTCCCGCCACGCCAAGCGCCGCGAGCGGCAGCAAGGCGGCGACCCAGGTCAATGCACCCAGGCCAAGCCCATGGGCAATGACCGCGCCGCCAAGCCAGGCGCCTGCGGCATTGCCGAGATTGAAGGCGGCGATGTTGAAGGACGAGGCCAGGCTCTGGCCGGCACCTTGCGCCTTTTCCAGCACCCACATTTGCAGGGGTGCCACGGTGGCGAAGGCGGCGGCACCAAGCAGGCCGACATAGATCACGGCCATCACCTGGCTGTGGATGGCGAAACTCATGGTTGCGAGCACCAGGGCCAGCACGACGAGACTGCCCAGCACGGCCGGCACCAGCCAGCGGTCGGCAACCTTGCCGCCGGCGAGATTGCCGGCGATGAGACCGCCGCCGAAGACCAGCAGGATCGGCGATACGGCCGCTTCCTGGAAGCCGCTGATCTGCGTCAGCAACGGCGCGATATAGGTGAAGACGGCGAAGACGCCGGCATAGCCGAGAACGGTGGTGGCGAGGCCGAGCAGGACAGGCGTGCGGCGCAAAACGGCGAGGTCGGCGCGCAGGTCGCTCTTTTCGGGCGCCGTCCGGCTGCGTGGCACCAGAGCCAATATGACGGCGAAGGCCGCCAGACCGACCAGGGTTACCGCCCAGAAGGTCGCCCGCCAGCCGAACGCCTGGCCGAGCCAGGTGCCGAAGGGCACGCCGAGGATGTTGGCGATGGTCAGGCCGGTGAACATCAGCGCGATCGCCGAGGCCTTCTTGTTGGGTGCGACCAGCCCGGTGGCGACGACGGAGCCGACACCGAAGAAGGTGCCGTGGGCAAAGGCGGTGATGATGCGGGCGCCCATCAGCGTCCAATAGTCGGGTGCCAGCGCACAGGCGAGATTGCCAAGCGTAAAGATCGCCATCAGCGCCAGAAGCACGGTCTTGCGTGGCCAGTTGCCAGTGGCGATGGTCAGCAAGGGCGCGCCGATGACGACGCCGAGCGCATAACCCGAAATGAGCTGGCCGGCGGCCGAGATCGAAACGCCGAGATCCTTGCTGACATCGAGCAACAGACCCATGATGACGAATTCGGTGACGCCGATGCCGAAGGCACCGGCGGCAAGCGCGTAAAGAGCAAGAGGCATGGCGATTTCCACTTCGATGACGAAGAGCGCCGTCCCGCGCCCAGACCCCTGAGATCGTGTTGCCATGCATTGTGAACCAGACTTGCGCTGGGCACATTTTCTGTGAAATAGATTCACAAATGGCCAGGCCCGACATCAATCGCTCCGGCGAGATCGAAGTTTTCGTGCGCGTCGTCGAGGAAGGCAGTTTTTCCTCGGCGGCACGCAGGTTGCGCATGACTCCGTCGGCGGTCAGCAAGCTGATCGCGCGGCTGGAGGCCCGGCTTGGCGCACGGCTGGTCAGCCGTTCGACGCGAAAACTGCAACTGACGCCGGAAGGCACCGCGTTCTACGAGAGCGGCCTGCGCATCCTGGCCGACATGGCGGCCGCCGAGCAGGAGGCAGCGGCGGGTGCAGCCCCGCGCGGACGGCTGCGCGTCAACAGCTACGTGCCCTTCGGAGTGCACCGGCTGATCCCGCTTCTGCCTGATTTCCTCGAATGCTACCCCGAGATTTCGGTCGATCTGGTGCTGACCGACAGCGTCATCGACCTGATGGCGGAACGCGCCGACGTTGCCATCCGTGCCGGACCGCTGCGCGAGTCGCGGCTGGTGGCGCGCAAGCTCGGGCAAAGTTCTGTCGTCGTCGTTGCCGCACCCTCCTACCTCTCGACACATGGCACGCCGCTGACGCCAGCCGATCTCGACAGACACAACCGCATGGGCTTTGGATTTGTGCGGCATGTCGATGGCTGGCCGTTCCTCGACGCGGCCGGCAACGCCATCATGGTTCCGATCACCGGCAACACGCTGGTCAGCGATGGCGAGGCGATGCGGCTGATGGCGCTGGCGGGCGCGGGTATTGCCCGGCTGGCGCGCTGGCATGTCGCCGCCGACATCGCCGCCGGCCAGCTGGTGTCGCTGCTGGAGGCATTCAATCCCGGCGACGAGGAGCCTACCCACGCCGTCTATGTCGGCCAGGGCCGGCATCTGCCGGCGCGGGTGCGCGCCTTTCTCGATTTTCTGGGGGAGAGCGTGCGGCTGACCTGACATCTCGGGAGCCACGGGCTCCCGAGATGTCAGCCTGGGCTGCGTTATGCTTTCGGCGTGAACGGCGCCGGACGCCGGCCCGCTGCCTGGCGTTCCAGCATCCAGCCGGGATATTCGGCCGGCAGGGCGCTGACCTCGTCGAGGCGGAGGAGATCGTCGGTGTCGAGCTTCACTTCAGTGGCGGCAAGGTTCTGCTCCAGCTGCTCCATGCGGCTGGCGCCGATGATGACGCTCATCACGAAGGGCTTGGCCAGGACATAGCCGAGCGCCACCGTGGCGACGCTCACCTCATGCTTTTTGGCGATTTCGCGCATGACGGCGACGGCCGCCCAGGCGCGGTCCTCGTTGACCGGCGGGAAGTTGAAGGACGCGCGGCGGCCTTCGCCATTACCCGGCGCGCCGGGGCCGTATTTGCCGGACAGCAGGCCGCCGGCCATCGGCGACCACACCATCAGGCCGAGCTTCTCCTCGTTGAGCAGCGGCACGATTTCGCGCTCGAGGTCGCGGCCGGCGATCGAATAATAGGACTGGACGGTCTCGAAACGGGCGAAGCCCTTGCGCTCGGCGATGCCGAGCGCCTTGGCGATGCGCCATGCCGCCCAGTTCGAGACGCCGACATAGCGGACCTTGCTGCTGGCAACCAGATCGTCCAGTGCCCGCAGCGTCTCGTCGATCGGCGTCACGGTGTCGGTGCCGTGCAGCTGATAGAGATCGATATGATCGAGCTGCAGCCGCTCCAAGCTGGCATCGACCGAGTCCATGATGTGGCCGCGTGACGAGCCACGTTGGTTGGGGCCTTCGCCCATGGCGCCATGCGCCTTGGTGGCGACGACCACGTTCTGCCTGTTGACGCCGAGATCCCTA
Organism: Mesorhizobium sp. LjRoot246; assembly: GCF_964254115.1. NCBI lineage: Bacteria > Pseudomonadati > Pseudomonadota > Alphaproteobacteria > Hyphomicrobiales > Phyllobacteriaceae > Mesorhizobium > Mesorhizobium sp. LjRoot246. Next base: position 1,268,236 of record NZ_CAXUSN020000001.1, read on the forward strand.
AGCGACTGACCAAGCAGGCGCTCGGACTCGCCGAAGGAGTAGACGTCGGCCGTATCGAAGAAATTGACGCCGGCGGCGAGCGAATGGGCAACGATCTCGTTGACGCCCTTCTGATCGAGGCTGGCGATCAGGCCCCATTGGGCATTCTCGCCGGCGGCGCCGAAGGTCATGGTGCCGAGGCAAATTTCGGAGACGAACATCCCCGTATTTCCAAGCTGATTGTAACGCACGGCAAAGGCTCCGTAAGTGTGTGTGGTGACATGAGGTATATAGGAACGGTACGTTTCGTTTCCAGCTCTGATCCCAAAAAAATCTCATCTTGCTGGAGCGCCAGTGACGCTTTGGCTGAAGGCGTGCCGGCACTCAGCCGGCCAGCAGCGCTACGATCGCGAAAAACGTCATGCCGAAAGCGACGGCAGCAAGCGGCAGCAGAATTTCGAGCAGCGCGCTCTTGGTGGCGACGCGGTTGCCCTGGCCGAGATCGAATTCGCCGGCGATCCAATCCTCGAAGCGGCCAACACCCGTGGGTGTCCAAAGGTGCTGCCGATGCCAGACATGTCCGGCGGTGGCCGGCAGCGCCACCGCGATGACGAGGAAGCCGGTCATGACGACAAGAAAGTAATCGGCGTAGCTGCTGCCGCCGAAACCTATCCAGGCGGACAGCGCATACCATCCGGCAAGCCCGGCCATCGCAAGATAGACATCTGGATGCAGCCCGTCGGACACATGCCGGTTGTAGGGCCGGTCGCCGGACTGTTTGTGGGAAAGGGATTCGTTGTTCATGATGCCCTCCTTCGACATTGCAAAGGAACGGCCGTGACGGTCGCTCAAGGTCTTCGACGGAGGTAGAGAGGGAGCCGGGCATCGCAATGCGGTGCTATGACGCGGCTACCACGCCCAGCCTTCGAGGGATTGCGGCGATCGCTGGCGCAGCTACAAGAATGCCCTGCCGGGGAACTAACGGCTGCCGAAGATCGCCGAACCGACGCGGACGCTGGTGGCGCCGAAGGCGATCGCGGTCTCGTAGTCGCCGGACATCCCCATGGAGAGCTTTTCGCCCCCGGCCTCGCGTGCGAGTTTTTCCAAAAGCGCGAAATGCGGACCGGGATTCTCATCGGCGGGCGGGATGCACATCAGGCCTTCGATGGCGAGACCGTGCACATCGCGACAGCGGGTGACGAAAGCCACGGCCTCACGCGGCTCGATGCCGGCCTTCTGGGGCTCGGAGCCGGTGTTGACCTGAACATAGAGCTTTGGCGCACGGCCTTGCCTTGCGACCTCCTTGGCGAGTTCGGCGGCGATTTTCTCGCGATCGACCGTTTCGATGACGTCGAACAGCGCCACCGCCTCTTTCGCTTTGTTCGACTGCAAGGGGCCGATCAGATGCAATTCGATATCCGCAAATGCGCCCTTCAGCGCCGGCCACTTGCCTTGCGCCTCCTGCACGCGGTTTTCGCCGAAGACGCGCTGGCCGGCCTCGATGACCGGAACTATATCGGCAGCGTCAAAGGTCTTGGAGACCGCGACCAGCGTCACGGCGCCAGTTTCGCGACCGGCCTCGCGCTCGGCGGCGGCGATCTTCGCCTTGACCGCGAAAAACTGCTGAACGGCATCGCCCATATGCAAATCCTGCTGTTTTGGCCCGCGTTTTTGTCAGACGCGATACCCATATGGTTGACGGGTTTGCCAAACCATGGTGAACACCCGGACCACATTCCCTGAACTGCCGAGCCATCGCCCGCGGTTCGCGCATGCTTTTAAGTGAAAAACGTCCCATGGCAACCGAACGATACAATCCGCGCGCGTCAGAGCCCAAATGGCAGAAGGTCTGGGACGCCAAGAAGCTGTTCGAAGCGCACAATGACGATCCGCGCCCGAAATACTACGTGCTGGAGATGTTCCCCTATCCATCGGGGCGCATTCATATCGGCCACACCCGCAACTACACGATGGGCGACGTCGTGGCGCGCTACAAGCGGGCCAAGGGTTTCAACGTGCTGCATCCGATGGGCTGGGACGCCTTCGGCATGCCGGCCGAGAACGCGGCGATGCAGAACAAGGTCCATCCCAAGGAATGGACCTACCAGAACATCGCTACCATGCGCGAGCAGCTCAAGGTCATGGGCCTGTCGCTGGACTGGGCGCGCGAATTCGCCACCTGCGACGTCGATTATTATCACCGCCAGCAGATGCTGTTCCTCGATTTCGTCGAGAAGGGGTTGGTGACGCGCAAATCCTCCAAGGTCAACTGGGATCCGGAGGACATGACCGTGCTCGCCAACGAGCAGGTCATCGACGGACGCGGCTGGCGCTCGGGCGCGCTGGTCGAGCAGCGTGAACTGACGCAGTGGTTCTTCAGGATCACAGACTTCGCGCAGGATCTGCTGGATTCGCTCGTCGGCCTCGACGAGTGGCCGGAAAAAGTGAAGCTGATGCAGCAGAACTGGATCGGCCGCTCGGAAGGCCTGCTGATCCGCTGGCCTCTGGTTGTTCCAGATGCTGGCAAGATTGGCGATGGCGAGCATGAGCTGGAAGTCTATACGACAAGGCCTGACACCATCTTCGGCGCTTCCTTCATGGCTGTCGCCGCCGATCATCCGCTGGCCAAAAAAGCCGCCGTGAGCAATCCGGCACTGGCGAAGTTCATCGAGGAAATCAGCCATATGGGCACCTCGGTGGCGGCGCTGGAGACGGCTGAGAAGAAAGGCTTTGACACCGGCATCCGCGTCGTCCATCCGTTTGACGAGTCATGGACGCTGCCTGTCTATGTCGCCAATTTCGTGCTGATGGAATACGGCACCGGCGCCATCTTCGGCTGCCCGTCCGGCGACCAGCGCGACCTCGACTTCGCCAACAAATACGGCCTGCCGGTGATTCCGGTGGTGATGCCGGAGGGCGAGAATCCGGCGACGTTCCAGGTCATCGATGAAGCCTATGTCGACGACGGCGTGATGATCAATTCGCGCTTTCTCGACGGCATGAAGCCGGATCAGGCTTTCGACGAGGTCGCAAAACTGCTGGAGCAGAAGACCATCGGCAACCGGCCGATGGCAGAGCGCAAGGTGAATTTCCGGCTGCGCGACTGGGGCATTTCGCGCCAGCGCTACTGGGGCTGCCCTATCCCGATGATCCATTGCGAGGATTGCGGCGTGGTGCCGGTGCCGAAAGCCGACCTGCCGGTCAAGCTGCCCGACGACGTCGATTTCGACCGCCCGGGCAATCCGCTCGACCGGCATCCGACATGGCGCCATGTGAAATGCCCGCAATGCGGCAAGGATGCGCGGCGCGAAACCGACACGATGGACACGTTCGTCGATTCGTCCTGGTATTTTGCGCGCTTCACGGCACCCTGGGCGCATGAACCGACCGATCCCAGGGCGGCCAATGAATGGCTGCCGGTCGACCAGTATATTGGCGGCATCGAGCACGCGATCCTGCACCTGCTCTATTCGCGCTTCTTCACCCGCGCCATGCGCGCGACCGGCCATGTCGATCTGGCCGAGCCGTTCAAGGGCCTGTTCACGCAAGGCATGGTGGTGCACGAAACCTATCGTGTCGGCACGGCATCGAATGGCCGCTGGCTGGCGCCCACCGAGGTCAAGCTCGAGGACGTGGACGGCAAACGCAGCGCCGTCGAGATCGCCACCGGCGAGGCCGTCACCATCGGCCCGCTGGAAAAGATGTCGAAATCGAAGAAGAACACGGTGAGCCCGGAAGACATCACCGACGGCTACGGCGCCGACACGGCGCGCTGGTTCATGCTGTCGGATTCACCGCCCGAGCGCGATGTCGAATGGACCGACGAAGGCGCCGCCGGCGCGCATCGCTTCATCCAACGCATCTGGCGCCTGGTGTCGACGGCGGCCGAAACGCTGGCCGGCATCAAGCCCGCAGCGGCCGATGGCGGCGAGGCCGCGGCGGTTTCCAAAGCCGCGCACAAGATCCTGAAGGCGGTCGGCGAGGATATCGAGAAGCTCGCCTTCAACCGTGCCATCGCCCGCATCTACGAATTGGCCAACGTACTGACCGCGCCGCTCAACGAGGTGGCCGAAGGCAGGGCCGATGCAGCGCTGAAAGGCGCCTGCCGGCAGGCGATGGAAATTCTCGTGCATCTGATCGCGCCTGTCATGCCGCATCTGGCCGAGGAGTGCTGGGAAACGCTCGGCGGCACCGATCTGGTCGCCGAACGGCCGTGGCCGGTCTTCGATCCGGCGCTGGTCGTCGACAACGAAGTCACCTATCCGGTACAGGTCAACGGCAAGAAGCGGGGGGATTTGACAATTGCCCGCGACGCGGACCAAGGTGCGGTCGAAAAAGCGGTATTGGCTCTCGACTTCGTGCAGAAAGCACTCGAAGGTAAGGCTCCGCGCAAGGTGATCATCGTGCCGCAGAGGATCGTCAATGTCGTTGCCTGATCGCGAAAAGACAGAGCTGAGCCATCTGCTGCGCCGTATCGCGCTTGCCGGTTTGATCGGCTCGCTCGCGTTTGTATCGGCCTGCACGGTGCGGCCGCTCTATTCGAGCGCGCCGTTGTCGGGTTCGCAGGCCAGCGCCAGTGCCGAACTGGCCTCGGTCGCCATCAAGCCGGTCTACTCGCGTTATGCGCAGCAGGTGCGCAACAATTTGATTTTCGGGTTTGGCAGGGGCGCCGGCGAACCGGCCTCACCGGCCTATTCGCTCAATCTCGGCGTGACCGAAGCGGTCGAGTCGGCGGCACTTGTGCAGGTCGGAACCAACGAAGACGAACCGACCGCCGGTTCCGTGACGCTGACCGGCACCTATACGCTGACCGATGCGAAGACCGGTGTGGTGATCGCATCCGGCAAGCGTTCGATCACCTCGTCCTTCGACAGGCCGCGTCAGGAATTCGCCGCATACCGGGCGCAGATCGACGCCGAGAATCGCGCCGCGCGCGAGCTGGCGGAAGCGCTGCAACTGTCCATCGCCCAGGATCTGGTCAGACACGGCAAGGCTGGCTAGCGCGGCTGATCGGCCCAGCGTCTCAAGCATGATGGGACAATCGTCAGACGACGATCAGATTCCTGAATCGTCCGGCATCGCGCGAAGATGCGCCATCAGACCCCCCATGGCACACAGCGAGCAAATCGTGCCACCGGCGTGTGCGCTGTGAGATGACGATCCGGCCGCGCCGCTTGTCGATGCGATCATGACAATTTTGCTGCCCGAGGATCGTCGGCGATCCATCCGGGAAGCAACTGTTAACCACTCGCTCCCTATTGCTCGGCAGTTGTTTCAGAGTGAGTCTTGAGAATGGAAGCCAAGCGTTTTTCCAGGGTGAATTTATCGAAGGCAGCATCGCCCGATGATCCCGAGGTGAAGCGCTTCGAGGGTATCGGCGACAGGGGCGGTCAGCGAGCATCCTCAGGCGCACACCAGGCCGGCTATTCCGCGCGGGTTGTCGATCTCGGCGGCAACAAGCGACCCTATATGGAGCCGAGAGGTGGCTCAGTCGGCACGCCTTCGAAAATCGGCGATATCGAAAGCCCCGCCTGGCAAGAATACTTCTTCCTCGCACCCAATGTGCGGTTTACCCGCACGCCGGATTATGAGCCCAAAAAGCCTCGCCCGCAGGACGAGCGTGTTGTCGAACAGGGTGATGCAGAGGTGTCATCAACGCAACGGGCCGTCGCGCAATCCTTCGTGGACGAGATGCCAGTCGTGCCCTCGCTGCTGGCATTGCCGGCGCTGGCGAAAGGCCGCGCCGCTCACTTGGAAGCAGCCCAGCCGCAGATAGGGCGCGGAGCCGCCATGCAAAGGCCGTCGCCGCAGGCCACGGCTTCCGCTGCGCCGGGACATGCCAGCGACAAGATACGAGGTGTTCCGTCCAAGGCGCCGGTCACCGCCGCAACAGGACGAGCAGCGGCGCGTATGATCGCCGCCCCGCAGAGCAGCACCCTGATCAAAACAGCCATTCCCGAACAGCCGCGTTGGCCCTACGTTTCGGATCACGCCTTCTTCGAAGTTATGGCGCCCTATCTCGTCGACGTTTCGTCGCCGGCCCGGCAGCCCAGCCCAGCCTCGCCCGCACCGGTCGCCGCAGTGCCCGTCGCCGCTATGCCGGTCGACATCCGTCCGACGACAGGGACCGATGCCACCTCACTGTTTCGTGTCATCGAATGTCTTCCAAGCCAGGCTTCGAAGCCTTTGCCGGATGTCTGGCCAGCCAATTCGAACCAGGTTGTCGCCCATCCCGACGTGGCAGCGGGCAACGCGCCGCTGCGGACCCAGGCTATCGCGATCCCCGCTGCCAAAAGCGATGCCGTTCCCGCGCCGGCCGCGCCAAGTGTGAACGTCGCCATCAGGGTCGCTGCCGCTCGCTCTCCGCGCTTGCCTGGGGCCGGAAAGATTGCGCCGTCAATCGCGGGCGATCCCTACGAGCTTCCCCCGGAAGAGCTGCTGCAGCAGCCACCGGAGGGACAAGGCTTCTACATGTCGCAGGAGCGGCTTGAGCAGAACGCCGATCTGTTGGAAAGCGTGCTTGAGGATTTCGGCGTGCGCGGCGAGATCATTCATGTTCGCCCAGGCCCTGTCGTCACGCTCTATGAGTTCGAGCCGGCACCGGGCGTCAAATCCTCCCGTGTCATCGGGCTGGCCGACGATATTGCCCGCTCCATGTCGGCGATTTCGGCGCGCGTCGCCGTCGTGCCCGGCCGCAACGTCATTGGCATCGAGCTTCCGAACGAGACGCGCGAAACCGTCTATTTCCGAGAGCTGATCGAATCGGAGGGCTTCCGCAAGACGAGCTGCAAGCTGGCGCTGTGTCTGGGCAAGACGATTGGGGGCGAGCCTGTCATCGCCGAATTGGCGAAGATGCCGCATTTGCTCGTTGCCGGAACCACCGGCTCCGGCAAGTCGGTTGCCATCAACACCATGATCCTGTCATTGCTCTACCGGCTGAAGCCGGAAGAATGCCGGCTGATCATGGTCGATCCCAAGATGCTCGAGCTCTCCGTCTATGACGGCATCCCGCATCTTCTGACGCCCGTCGTCACGGATCCCAAAAAAGCCGTCACCGCGCTAAAATGGGCCGTACGCGAAATGGAAGACCGCTATCGTAAGATGGCGCGGCTCGGCGTGCGCAACATCGACGGCTACAACGAGCGGGCCGCCGCTGCCCGCGACAAGGGCGAAACCGTCGTCATGACCGTGCAGACCGGTTTCGAAAAGGGCACCGGCGAGCCGCTTTTCGAGCAGCAGGAAATCGACCTTGCGCCAATGCCCTACATCGTCGTCATCGTCGATGAGATGGCCGACCTGATGATGGTTGCCGGCAAGGAGATCGAAGGCGCCATCCAGCGTCTGGCGCAGATGGCGCGCGCTGCCGGCATTCACCTGATCATGGCAACGCAGCGCCCCTCGGTCGATGTCATCACGGGCACGATCAAGGCCAATTTCCCGACCCGGATTTCCTTCCAGGTGACATCCAAGATCGACAGCCGCACCATCCTGGGCGAGCAAGGCGCCGAGCAGCTGCTTGGCCAGGGCGACATGCTGCACATGATGGGTGGCGGACGCATTTCCCGCGTGCACGGTCCCTTTGTCTCCGACGCGGAGGTCGAGCATGTCGTCGCGCATCTTAAGGCGCAGGGCCGCCCTGAATATCTGGAAACCGTGACAGCCGACGAGGACGAGGAAGAAATCGAAGACGATCAGGGCGCGGTCCTCGACAAGGGATCCGTTGCCGCCGAAGACAGCGATGCCATCTATGACGAAGCGGTCAAGGTGGTGGTGCGCGACAAGAAGTGCTCGACGTCCTACATCCAGCGCCGCCTCGGCATCGGCTACAACCGCGCCGCATCCCTGGTCGAGCGTATGGAAAAGGAAGGATTGGTCGGCGCACCCAACCATGTCGGCAAACGCGAAATCATCATGGGACGGCGCCAGCCGGCGACCGCGCCTGAGGATGACGGCGCGGACTGATCGGCAGTCCGTTTGAAGCGTGCATGAAAAAGACCGGTTGCCCGGTCTTTTTCACCACAAGCGCATTGGCTTCAGCCGATCGCCATCTCAGCCAATCGATTGGCCGGTCTTAGCCCAGTCGGCGAGGAAGGCGGCGAGGCCCTTGTCCGTCAGTGGATGGTTGACCAGGGCCTTCAGGGTCGCCGGCGGCGCGGTAACGACATCGGCGCCGATGAGTGCCGCCTGCTTGACGTGGTTCACAGTGCGTACCGAAGCGACGAGTATCTCAGTCTGGAAATCGTAATTGTCGTAGATCTGCCGGATCTCCTGGATCAGTTCCATGCCGTCGATACCGATATCGTCGATGCGGCCGACAAAGGGCGAGATGAAGGAGGCACCGGCCTTGGCCGCCAGCAGCGCCTGGTTGGCCGAAAAGCACAGCGTGACATTGACCAGGCGGTTCATCTCGGTGCGGATCGTCTTGCAGGCCTTGAGGCCGTCCAGCGTCAGCGGCACCTTGATGCAGACATTGTCGGCAATCTTGGCCAGAACCTTGGCCTGCTGCATCATCTCGGAATATTCGGTGGCGGTGACTTCGGCCGAGACCGGACCCTTGACGATGTCGCAGATTTCTTTGGTGACGTCGGCGATCTTGCCGCCGGATTTGAGAATCAGCGAAGGATTGGTGGTGACGCCGTCGAGCAGCCCCAGATCGTTCAGCTCACGGATATCCTTGACGTCGGCGGTGTCGACAAAAAATTTCATGGCGGGTCTCCTGAAGATTCTTATGTGCATGCCATGCACATTCGGGGTCGGCCTTTGATCTAGACCAAAGTCAGGGCAAGGTCACGCCTCATGATCGAAGATTCGCCCTTTGTCGCAGCCGCACCGGTGCTGGTGCCGATGCCCGCCGAACGCCCCTACACCTATGCCGTGCCGGCCGGCATGCGCGTGGTGCCGGGCTCGATCGTGCGCGTGCCGCTTGGTCCGCGCCAGGTCGCCGGCATCGTCTGGGATGGCGCGGTTGAGAAGGTCGACGCGAAGAAGCTGCGCCCCATCGAACAGGTCTTCGATTGCCCGCCGATCGACCGCGCAATGCGCCGCTTCGTCGACTGGGTGGCGCAGTACACGTTGTCGCCGCCGGGCATGGTGGCGCGCATGCTGCTCAGGGCGCCGGAAGCTTTCGACCCCGAACCATGGATCGAGGGGCTGCAGCGCACGCTTCTCGTACCCGACCGGATGACGGGTGCCAGGCAGCGCGTGCTGGAGACGGCCGAAGGCGGGCTCGCGTGGACGCGATCCGGCCTCGCCCATGCAGCAGGTGTATCGTCGACGGTGATCGACGGCCTGAGGGCGCAAGGCGTGTTCGAGACGGTGATGATCCCGCCGCGCCCAGTGGTGGCCGCGCCCGATCCCGGCTACGCCATACCGGAACTGATGCCGGACCAGAGCGAGGCGGCTCGGATGCTGCGCGCCAATGTCACAGCCAGTGTGTTCAACGTCGCGCTGCTCGACGGCGTCACCGGTTCGGGAAAGACGGAGGTTTATTTCGAGGCTGTGGCTGCCGCGCTCGACCAGGGCAAGCAGGTGCTGATCCTGCTGCCGGAAATCGCGCTGACGCATGCCTTTCTCGAGCGCTTCCAGCAGCGTTTCGGCGCCAAGCCGGGCGAATGGCATTCCGACCTGCCGCCGCGGATGCGCGAAAAAGTCTGGCGGCAAGTGGCGGAGGGCGGCGTGCGGGTCGTCGCCGGCGCGCGCTCGGCGCTGTTCCTACCGTTTAAGGAACTCGGCCTGATCGTCGTCGACGAGGAACACGACCCCGCCTACAAGCAGGAAGACCGCGTCTTCTACAATGCACGCGACATGGCGGTGGTGCGCGGCCATATCGGCAGTTTTCCGGTCGTGCTGGCGTCAGCGACGCCATCGGTCGAAAGTCGGGTCAATGCCAGCCAGGGCCGCTACGACAGGGCCGTGCTTTCCGCCCGCTTCGCCGAGGCGGCGCTTCCGCATCTGAAGGCGGTCGACATGCGGCGGGCACCGCCGGCGCGCGGCGGTTTCCTGTCGCCGGTGCTGCTCGACCAGATGCGCCAGACGCTGGAGAGGAAGGAGCAGTCGCTGCTGTTCCTCAACCGGCGCGGCTATGCGCCGCTGACGCTGTGCCGGGTCTGCGGCCATCGCTTCGGCTGCCCGGTCTGCTCGGCCTGGCTCGTCGAACACCGTTTTCGCGGCCAGCTGGTCTGCCATCATTGCGGGCACAATGAGCGCCGCCCCGAAGCCTGCCCGGAATGCGGCACGCTGGATCATCTGGTCGCCTGCGGGCCAGGTGTCGAGCGCATCGCCGAGGAGGTCGTGACGCATTTCCCCGAAGCGCGCACCATCGTTTTGTCCTCCGACCTGATGGGCGGCGTGCGGCGGCTGCGGCTGGAGCTGGAGGCGATCGCCGATGGCGAGGCCGATATCGTCATCGGCACGCAGCTCGTCGCCAAGGGCCACAATTTCCCGAACATGACCCTTGTCGGCGTCGTCGATGCTGATCTCGGCCTTGCCAATGGCGATCCGCGCGCCGCCGAGCGCACCTTCCAGCTGCTCAGCCAGGTGACAGGCCGCGCCGGGCGTACCGGCAAGAAGAGCCTTGGACTGCTGCAGACCTTCCAACCCGAGCATCCGGTGATGCGGGCGATCGTCTCCGGCGACGCCGAGGCTTTTTACGAGCGCGAGATTGCCGAGCGCGAACGGGCCGCCCTGCCGCCGTTCGGCCGGCTCGCCGGCGTCATCGTCAGCGCGGTGACGCGGGCCGAGGCCGAGGGCCATGCACGCGGCCTGCGCCGCGCAGCACCCGAGGCGTCAGATCTGTTCGTGCTGGGGCCAGCCGAAGCGCCGCTTTCCTTGCTCGGCGGCCGCCACCGCTTCCGCCTGCTGATCCAGGGCGAACGGCGCGCCGACATACAAGGGTTTATTCGTGCGATGTTGGCCAATGGGCCGAAACAGCGCGGCTTGGTCCGGGTGCAGGTCGACATCGACCCGCAGAGCTTTTTGTAAGGTTGCGCTTTCAGCGATAGGCCGCCCTCAAACCGGCGAGACATGGAAAACACAATGAAAACCCTTGGCCTTCTCGGCGGCATGAGCTGGGAATCGACCGCCATCTATTACCGGCTGCTCAACGAGATCGTGCGCGAGCGTCTCGGCGGACTGCATTCGGCCAGGCTTCTGCTGTGGTCGTTCGACTTTGCCGAAATCGCCGAGCGGCAGCATCATGGCGACTGGGACGGTGCCGGCGTGCTTCTCGTCGAAGCGGCGCGCAAGCTGGAGGCCGGCGGTGCGGAAGGTCTGCTTTTGTGCACCAACACCATGCATAAACTGGCCGACCAGGTGCAGGAATCGGTGTCGGTTCCGCTGATCCACATCGCCGATGCCACCGCGGTAGCGGTCAAGCGCGCCGGCATGCAGCGCCCGGCGCTGCTGGCGACGCGCTTCACCATGGAGCAGGATTTCTACAAGGGCCGGCTTGCCGACAAATTTGGCTTGAGCCCTGTCGTGCCCGATGTCGCCGGGCGCGAGATGGTCCACCGTGTCATCTACGAGGAACTGTGCCAGGGCATTGTCACGGAGATCTCCAAGGCGGCCTATATCGCCGAGACTGAGCGCCTGCGCCGCGAAGAGGCGGCCGACAGTGTCATCATGGGCTGCACCGAGATCACCATGCTCATCGGTCAGCAGGATTTCGATATTCCAGTCTTCGACACGACGCGCATTCATGCCGAAGCAGCGGTCGAATTCGCGCTCGGTTGATGCGTTTCTCCTAAATTGCCGGGAGCCATCTGGCGCGCCGTTTTTCCTCCGTTAGAATGCCCGGAATTTCAAGACAGGCATTTCGAGGGGACAAAATGGATTTTGCGCTTCCGTGGCCGACGAGCCAGGGCGAATGGCTGGCCTGGTCGAGCGCCGTCGTCACCGTGCTGCTCGGGCTTTTGTTTTTTCTGGCGCCGAGCCTCGCCTTCCGTGCCCTGCGCCTGCAGGTCAAGCCAGAGAAGGCGGCGGCGATCGCCGAAGGGCGCGGCAGGATGTCGGGCTTCTATCTCGGCGTCGGCCTGTGCTGCATCCTCTTGGCGCAGCCGCTGATCTACATGGCGCTCGGCTTCTCCTGGCTGTTCACAGCCTTCGGCCGGCTGCTGTCGATGATGTCGGACAGCGCCAACACGCCTTTCAATTGGGTTTCCATCGTGGTGGAATTGGTGCTGGCGGCATTGCCGCTCGCCTTTGCCTTCGGCTTTCTGCCTTGAATCGTTGGGTATTCCGCGATGGAAGGCGGGTGACTTTCGCCGGATGCGACAATAGTGCCTGAAAACCATGCGGAACGACGCATTGCGGTCTTAAAATGCCTGTGCTAGACGGCAATCGACTTTCGGCCGGGGATAGCGGAAGCCGCGTCTCCGTGCTTGAAAAAATGCAGTAAGGTCAAAGATTTAGCCAGAGTTTTTGCTCGCGCCAACAATCTGCGGCCTGTCAGACAAGAGAAAAGACGGTCCGTGGCTCAATCGTCATCGCCAATCTCAGGTGTCGCAGAACGCTACGCGGGTTCGCTGTTCGAACTCGCGCTGCAGGCAAATTCCATCGCCAAGGTCGAGGCCGATCTCAGCAGTTTCGAAGCCATGCTCGCGGGCAGCGCTGACCTGACCCGGCTGATCAACAGCCCGGTGTTCTCTAGCGAAGACCAGGCCAAGGCTATCGCGGCGATCGCCGACAAGGCCGGGATCACAGGCCTGACCGGAAATTTCCTGCGCGTCGTCGCCAGAAACCGCCGGCTGTTCGCCATTCCCGGCATGATCAGGGCGTTCCGCCAGATCGCCGCCGAACATCGTGGCGAGACCGCTGCTGAAGTGACGTCGGCTCACGAGCTGACCGCTACCCAGCAGACCGAACTCAAGGCGGCGCTGAAGAGCGTTGCCGGCAAGGACGTGGCCATCTCCGTCACCGTCGATCCGTCGCTGCTCGGCGGGCTGGTGGTCAAGATGGGCTCGCGCCAGATCGATACGTCGCTCAAAACCAAACTCAATTCGCTCAAGCTTGCACTGAAAGAGGTCGGCTGATGGACATCCGCGCCGCGGAAATTTCCGCAATTCTGAAAGACCAGATCAAGAATTTCGGCAAGGAGGCCGAGGTCTCCGAAGTCGGACAGGTGCTGTCCGTCGGTGACGGTATCGCCCGTGTCTATGGCCTCGACAATGTCCAGGCCGGCGAGATGGTCGAATTCCCTGGCGGCATCCGTGGCATGGCGCTCAACCTCGAAGCCGACAATGTCGGCGTCGTCATCTTCGGCGCCGACCGCGACATCAAGGAAGGCGACATCGTCAAGCGCACCGGCGCCATCGTCGACGTTCCCGTCGGCCCTGGCCTGCTCGGCCGCGTCGTCGACGCGCTCGGCAATCCGATCGACGGCAAGGGTCCGATCAAGGCGGTCGAGCGCAAGCGCGTCGACGTCAAGGCGCCCGGCATCATCCCGCGCAAGTCGGTGAACGAGCCGATGTCGACCGGCCTCAAGGCCATCGATGCGCTGATCCCGGTCGGCCGCGGCCAGCGCGAGCTGGTCATCGGCGATCGCCAGACCGGCAAGACCGCCATCATCCTCGACACGATGCTCAACCAGAAGTCGGTGCACGACAACGGCCCCGAGAAGGAAAAGCTCTACTGCGTCTATGTCGCCGTCGGCCAGAAGCGCTCGACCGTCGCTCAGTTCGTCAAGGTGCTGGAAGAGCGCGGCGCGCTCGAATATTCGATCATCATCGCCGCCACCGCTTCCGATCCGGCGCCGATGCAGTTCCTGGCGCCGTTCGCCGGCTGCACCATGGGCGAATATTTCCGCGACAACGGCATGCATGCGCTGATCAGCTATGACGATCTGTCGAAGCAGGCCGTCGCCTATCGCCAGATGTCGCTGCTGCTGCGCCGCCCGCCGGGCCGCGAAGCCTATCCGGGCGACGTCTTCTACCTGCACTCGCGCCTGCTAGAGCGCGCCGCCAAGCTCAACGACGATCTGGGCGGTGGGTCGCTGACCGCCCTGCCGATCATCGAGACGCAGGCCAACGACGTGTCGGCCTACATCCCGACCAACGTGATCTCGATCACCGATGGCCAGATCTTCCTCGAAACCAACCTGTTCTTCCAGGGCATCCGTCCTGCGGTGAACGTCGGTCTGTCGGTGTCGCGCGTCGGCTCGGCCGCGCAGATCAAGGCGATGAAGCAGGTTGCCGGCTCGATCAAGGGCGAGCTCGCGCAGTACCGCGAAATGGCGGCCTTCGCGCAGTTCGGCTCGGATCTCGATGCTGCCACGCAGCGCCTGCTCAACCGCGGATCGCGCCTGACCGAACTCCTGAAGCAGCCGCAGTTCTCGCCGCTGAAGACGGAAGAGCAGGTCGCGGTGATCTTTGCCGGCGTCAATGGCTATCTCGACAAGCTGCCGGTCAACCAGGTCGGCAAGTTCGAGCATGGCCTGCTCAGCCACATGCGTGCGGCCGGCAAGGATGTTCTCGACGGCATCCGCAAGGAAAAGGCGCTGTCGGACGATCTGCGCGCCAAGCTGAAGGCCGAGATCGACGCTTTCGCCAAGACTTTCGCCTGAGCGAATTGCCAGTCGGGATGAGACAAGACGGGATCAGGTTTGAAGCATGCCTTCATTAAAAGACCTTCGTAACCGTATCGCCTCGGTCAAGGCGACGCAGAAGATCACCAAGGCGATGCAGATGGTCGCCGCGGCGAAGCTGCGCCGTGCGCAAGAGGCCGCGGAAGCGGCGCGCCCCTATTCGGAGCGCATGGGTTCCGTGCTGGCCAACATCACCCAAGCGATCGGCGGCGGCGGCGATGCCCCGGCGCTGATGACCGGCACCGGCAAGGATGACGTGCATCTGCTCGTCGTCTGCACCGCCGAGCGTGGCCTGTGCGGCGGCTTCAATTCGCAGATCGCTCGCCTTGCCCGCGACCACATCCGCAAGCTTTTGGCCGACGGCAAGCAGGTCAAGATCATTTGCGTCGGCAAGAAGGGTTTCGACATCCTGCGCCGCGACTATGCATCGCTGATCATCGACCGCGTCGATCTGCGCGAGGTCAAGACGCTTGGTTTCGTCAACGCCGATGCCATCGCCAAGAAGGTCATCCACCTCTTCAACGAGGGCGGCTTCGACATCTGCACGCTGTTCTATTCGCAGTTCAAGTCGGTGATCAGCCAGATCCCGACCGCGCAGCAGATCATTCCGGCAGGCGTTGCTTCGGCTCAGGCGGAAGCGACGGATGGCGGAAACGCCGTCTACGAATACGAACCGGAGCCGGGCGAAATCCTCTCCGACCTCATTCCGCGCAACATTTCCGTGCAGGTTTTCCGGGCGCTGCTCGAAAACGCGGCCGGCGAAATGGGCGCCAAGATGAGCGCCATGGACAATGCGACGCGCAACGCCGGCGAGATGATCAACAAGCTGTCGATCACCTACAACCGCCAGCGGCAAGCGCAGATCACCAAGGAACTGATCGAAATCATTTCGGGCGCCGAGGCGCTCTAGGCGCGGTTCGCGGGTTTTTCGCCCGCGACCGGACCGCGTGAGAAACAAAGGACGAAAAAGGGTAAAGACGATGGCGAAAGCAGCGACCCCCCAGAAGGCAACACCCAAGACGGCAGCCCCCAAGGCCGCGGCCGCGAAGACCGCAGCCCCCGCGAAGGCGGCAAAGGCTCCAGCAGCAGCCGCGAAGGCGGCCACGGCCAAGGCGGCAGCACCGGTGAAGGCCGCAGCTGCCAAGACATCGGCAGTGGCCAGCAAGGCAACCGGCGCTGTCGGCAAGGTCCGCCAGGTCATCGGCGCCGTTGTCGACGTGCAGTTCGGCGATCACCTGCCGGCGATCCTGAACGCGCTCGAGACGACCAATGTCGGCAACCGCCTGGTGCTCGAAGTTGCCCAGCATCTGGGTGAAAACACTGTGCGCTGCATCGCCATGGACTCGACCGAAGGTCTGGTTCGCGGCCAGGAAGTGCGCGACACCGGCGCTCCGATCACCGTGCCGGTCGGCCCGGGCATGCTCGGCCGCATCATCAACGTCATCGGCGAGCCGGTCGACGAAGAAGGTCCGGTCGACGCGATCGAAATGCGCTCCATCCACCAGCCGGCCCCGACCTATGTCGAGCAGTCGACGGAAGCCCAGATCCTGATCACCGGCATCAAGGTGCTCGACCTTCTGGCTCCCTACGCCAAGGGCGGCAAGATCGGCCTGTTCGGCGGCGCCGGCGTCGGCAAGACCGTGCTGATCCAGGAACTGATCAACAACATCGCCAAGGCGCATGGCGGCTATTCGGTGTTCGCCGGCGTCGGCGAGCGCACCCGCGAAGGCAACGATCTCTATCACGAGTTCATCGAATCGGGCGTCAACAAAAAGGGCGGCGGCGAAGGCTCCAAGGCTGCTCTGGTGTACGGCCAGATGAACGAGCCGCCGGGCGCGCGCGCGCGCGTCGGCCTGACCGGCCTGACGGTTGCGGAATATTTCCGCGACCAGGGCCAGGACGTGCTGTTCTTCGTCGACAACATCTTCCGCTTCACGCAGGCTGGTTCGGAAGTGTCGGCTCTGCTCGGCCGTATTCCTTCGGCGGTGGGCTATCAGCCGACGCTAGCCACCGACATGGGCGCGCTGCAGGAACGCATCACCACCACCACCAAGGGCTCGATCACCTCTGTGCAGGCCATCTACGTGCCCGCCGACGACTTGACCGATCCGGCGCCGGCGACCTCGTTCGCCCACCTTGACGCGACGACGACGCTCAACCGCGCCATCGCCGAAAAGGGCATCTACCCGGCCGTCGATCCGCTGGATTCGACCTCGCGCATGCTTGACCCGCTGGTCGTCGGCGACGAGCATTATGGCGTCGCGCGCCAGGTGCAGTCGATCCTCCAGCGCTACAAGTCGCTGCAGGACATCATCGCCATCCTGGGCATGGACGAGTTGTCGGAAGAGGACAAGCAGACCGTGGCCCGCGCCCGCAAGATCGAGCGCTTCCTGTCGCAGCCCTTCTTCGTCGCCGAAGTGTTCACCGGTGCGCCGGGCAAGCTGGTCGACCTGGCCGACACCATCAAGGGCTTCAAGGGCCTCTGCAATGGCGACTACGATCACCTTCCGGAAGCTGCCTTCTACATGGTCGGCGGCATCGAGGAAGCGGTCGAGAAGGCACAGCGCCTCGCGGCTGAAGCGGCGTAATCAAGCGAATAGCGAATAGGGAGTAGCGAATAGGGAATATGGGCCGGCGAATTCTTCTTCTGACTATTCGCTACTCACTATTCGCTATTCGCTAAATTGATCATGGCTGAAGCTTTCAAATTCGAACTGGTCTCGCCGGAGCGCCTGCTTGTTTCCGAGCAGGTCGAATCCGTCGTCATTCCGGGCGCCGAAGGCGAGATGACGGTGATGGCGCACCACGCGCCGGTCATGACCACGATCAAGCCGGGCGTTGTCACGGTGAAGACCGCGTCGGGCGGCGAAGAGCGCTATGTGGTGTTCGGCGGTTTCGCCGACATCGTACCGGCCGGCTGCACGCTGCTGGCGGAATCGGCTGTCGCCGTGAAGGATGTCGACCGCGCCGATCTCGCGCGCCGCATCCAGGAAGCCAAGGAAGATGCCGCCGACGCCAAGGACGATCAGGCTCGTAGCAAGGCGGAGCAGTTCCTTAGCCAGCTCACCACGCTGGAAGGCGCTATTCTTCCGGCGTAAGGCAACTCGGCACGCTCCGTATTTGTGCCTTGATGCGCATATCGCGATTTTAAATTTTGTTAAATTTTGTTACTCTCGGAGAAGAAAGAACTCCGGGAGGCCTTGTTGTGCTTGGTATAGACCTTAAGACTTGGCTGGGGTTCGCTTTTGTTGGCGCATTGGTGTCGATTCTTGGCATCGTTATAAAAGAATACTTTTTTTCAAGGTCGTTCGAGCTGTGGAAACAAGATCGCGCTCTTGAGCAAATCTATCAAAAGTACCGTGATCCTCTTCGGCTCTCAGCAAGAGAGCTCGGTTCCCGCCTGATCGAAATTTGCGACACTTATCCGACGGTATTCCTGTCGGATGGAGTCTTTGAATCGCGTCCTCCAAGGCAGGAGAGAAACAGCGATCAGGATCCATATTTTCAGCGTCACAAACTTGTTAGCACGCTGTATCGCTTCTGCGCTTTCTTAGGGTGGCTAGAGCTTTATCGCCAAGAGCTCACATTCTATCAAGCTTCTGAGAACCAACACACGGCTCAAATAGATGAATCTCTTTCCAACATAAGGGCTGATTTTGCGGATGGCCACCTAAATTTAGCTGGTGACTGGCGTATCTGGCGAGACACACTTATCTTTAGGGAGGAATTGAGAGCAATCGGTGAGTCAATGATTGAAAATAGAGGATCGGGTAGATCGATTATCGGATATGGACGCTTTGTCGATCTGTTGAATGGTAAAGACGAAAATTCGACCAAGTCATGGTCGCAGGTTGTTCTCAATTTTCTTGTGAACCTAGAGCGGGATGAATTTAGGTTGGGCATAGCCTGCCTCTGTGAAGTAATTTCTGCATTCGGTTGGAGTGACGGAGCCGAGGATTTGGCCGATGGCGTCACAGACGGTCTCAACTGTTCGCTTGGCGGCCTTGCGCAGCCAATGCTTGAGCTTGGCGAAGAGCTTCTCGATAGGGTTCAGATCGGGCGAGTATTTCGGCAGGAGGAACAACCTGGCGCCGGCCGAGCGGATGGCGCGGCGCACGGCCTTGCCCTTATGTGAGCCAAGATTGTCCATGATGACGATGTCGCCGGGCTTGAGGGTTGGGACAAGAACCTCATCGACATAGAGCTGGAAGCGCTCGCCATTGATCGGTCCGTCGATCAGCCATGGTGCTTCGACACGGTCGTGGCGCAGCGCCGCCAGGAAGGTCATGGTCTTCCAGTGGCCGTGCGGCACCTTGGCTTTGATCCTCTCGCCGCGCGGCGCCCATCCCCTGAGCGGGGCCATGTTGGTCTTGGTCCAGGTCTCGTCGATGAACACCAGGCGGGAAGGATCGATGCGGTCCTGATACTTGGTCCACTGCGCCCGCCGGCGCGCCACATCGGGGCGATCCTGCTCGGCCGCGATCAGCGTCTTTTTTTGTGACTGAGCTTCTCGGCGTGGACGAACTCCCACACCGAGCGATAATCGACCTTCAAGCCGCGCTCGCCAAGTTCGGCCACAAGGCCACGCAACGTGAAATCAGCGGCCCGGCAGCGCAGCAACAGCCACTCCCGATGCTCTCCGACAATGTTCTTGGGCCTGTGCCCACCCATCTTGCCGGGCGCAAGACTGCTCGTCTCGCGCAAGCGGCTTACCCATCTGATGACGGTGCTGATCCCAACCTCAAAGCGCACTGCCGCCTGCCGCCGCGACAGGCCATCCCGCTCAACTGACGCAACAACCCGTTCGCGAAGATCCATCGAATAAGGCTTGCCCATCCATGCTGGCCTCCTGATCCAGCCAGCAGGTTGAATCAGATTTGCAAGCCTAAGGGAATCCCCGCCGATTCAGCCTCAATTCATTCCGCTCTAGAGGACGGCAATAAGGATTTCAGAAAGATTCGGCTGCAGCGGATTCTCATTCATACTCTCGATTTCATCGAGCTTGTCGATAGGCGCGGCTTGGATAAAAGGCTCAAAGGTGCTCGCACGAAGTGGAAAATAGCCTGATGCCGTTCCTGGCATAGCGTTTCGTGGTTAGGTCTGCTCGCTCTGTATGCCAAGCGCAGCAAAGGCCAGAGTCGGACCGTCCCGTCGCAGGTGGACGAGATGCACGGCCACGAGTTCGATCAACGTCTGGCGCTCGGCATGGTCCTTGGCGAAGCCGGCTAGGTCGAACACCGCGGCCACGGTTTCGTTGGCCGGCAGTTGCTCACTCAAAAGTGCCGTCAGCGCCGCGTCGAGCGGATCGGTGAAATGACCCTCCGGCAAGGTCTTTCCTCGCGCGGTGCAGGCGGCGATCCAGGCAGCCACCACCAGGGTTAGATGGACCAGTTCAGTACCGGCTTTGAGGCATTCAATGGCGGACGCGATGATGCGCTGCGGCAGTTTCTGGCTGCCGTCATTGGCGATCTGCGCGGTGCGATGAGCAAGGGCGGTGTTGGAAAAACGCTCTGCGAGCTCGGCAGTATAGGCGCCTGTGTCCAATCCGGCGCCCTCCGGCAAGGTCGGAATAGCTTCGGCCCACAATCTGTCGACGAACTGGCGGATTGCCGGATCGGCGAAGGCGCGGTCGACCGTGGCATGGCCGCTGAGCAGGCCGAGATAGGCAATCGCCGAATGCGAGCCGTTGAGCAGACGCAGCTTCATGTCCTCGAAGGGCCTTACATCATCGACCATGGTGACGCCGAACTTCTCCCAGGCTGGACGGCCGCCCGGGAAATTGTCCTCGACCACCCACTGGCAGAACGGCTCGGTCATAACAGGCCAGGCATCCTGGACACCGAGTTCGACGGCTATCCGCGTCCGGTCGGCATCGGTGGTTGCAGGCACGATGCGGTCGACCATGCTGGAGGGAAACGCGACCTCGTCGGCAATATGTTTGGCGAGCTTGGCGTCACGTAGTCCTGCGAATTCGGCGAGCAGCCGGTGCAGCGTGGCGCCGTTGGCGGGCAGGTTGTCGCAGCACAGGACGGTGAAGGGCGGCGTGCCGGCGGCGCGTCGCCGGACAAGCGCTTCGGCCAGAAAACCATGCGCCGTCTTCGGCATCTGCGGATTTGCCAGATCATGGACGATATCGGGATGAGCGGCGTCCAGTCCGCCGCCCGCTGCCCTCAGATAGGCCTTTTCGGTGATCGTCAGCGTCACGATGCGGGTGTTTGGATCGGCCAGTGCTGCCAGCACCGCGCCCGGATCTTCAGGCGCCACCAGCATCGCGCCGATCGAGCCGATGACGCGAAGCTTCTCCTCGCCGCCGCTCCTGATCGCCAGCGTATAGAGCCCGTCCTGCGGCGCCAGCGCGTCACGCGTGTCGGCGCTGCGCAGCGAAACGCCTGTTATGCTCCAGCCGGTCTCGCCGGCCGCCAGGCAGTCGTCGACATAGGCTGCCTGGTGGGCGCGATGGAAGGCGCCAACGCCAAGATGGACGATGCCTGGGACGACTTGGTTGCGGTCATATGAAGGTGTCGCGACCGAAGCTGGCAGTGCCAGCATTGTCTTGCCGGAAAGGCGTCTGCTCGTCGTGGTACGGCTGGTCTGGTCGGATGGCATGAAGTCGCCTCGGGGAGTGGTCGGCAAGCGGCGTAACATCCGAACTCATGCCACACAATGGGCCGAAAAGTCATCATACAACAATCTAATTTTTGTATGTTGACATTATTTCCAGCCGACCCTACCGATGGGGGCTCTGGGAGGATGATCGTGGCACTGACCGATGCGGATTTGCTGTTTCCCGCCGAGGCGCGGTCGCGCTCGATCGCTCGTGATCTCTATACCGGGATCAAGGACCTGCCCCTGGTCAGCCCGCATGGTCACACCGATCCGCGTTGGTATGCGCTGAACGAGCCGTTCCCGGATCCGGCGCAACTGCTCATCGTGCCGGACCATTACATCTTCCGTATGCTGTTCAGCCAGGGCGTCCGCCTCGAGGATCTCGGCGTGGCAACGCTGGACGGCGGGCCGGTCGAGACCGACGGCAGGACGATCTGGCGGCGCTTTGCCGAGCATTATTATCTGTTTCGCGGAACGCCGACCCGGCTGTGGTTCGACCATGTGCTCGCCGATCTGTTCGGCATCGACGAACCGCTGAGCGCAGCGACGGCCGATCGTCACTACGACACCATCGCAACGCTGCTGCAGTGGGAGAATTTCCGCCCGCGGGCGCTGTTCGAGCGCTTCAACATCGAGGTCATCGCGACCACGGAAGGCGCGCTCGACGATCTCCAATGGCACCAAATGATCCGCGATAGCGGCTGGCAGGGCCGGGTCGTTACCGCCTATCGGCCGGACGCCGTCGTCGATCCCGATTTCGAAGGGTTTTCAACCAATCTCGACCGGCTCGGCGAAATCACCGGCTGCGACACCGGCAGCTGGGGCGGCTATCTCGATGCGCACCGGCAGCGGCGCGCCTTCTTCAAGAGCTTCGGTGCGACCTCGTCCGACCATGGCCATCCGACGGCCGAGACCGCCAATCTTTCGGACGCCGCGGCCGAGGAGCTGTTCAATCGGGTTCGCCGTGGTTCCGACGACGAGCGCGAGAGAAAACTGTTCCGCGCCCAGATGCTGACCGAGATGGCCAAGATGAGCCTTGACGACGGGCTGGTGCTGCAGATCCATCCCGGCTCCTGGCGCAACCATTCGCCCGCGATCTTCCAGAAATTCGGCCGCGACAAGGGCTTCGATATCCCGACCCGGACCGACTATGTGACGGCGCTGAAGCCGCTGCTCGACTGCGTCGGGCTGGAACGCGACCTCACGATCATCCTCTTTACGCTCGACGAAACCAGCTATGCGCGCGAGCTCGCGCCGCTGGCCGGTGTCTATCCGGCGCTGAAGCTCGGACCCGCCTGGTGGTTCCACGACAGCCCGGAGGGCATGCGGCGGTTCCGCGAGATGACCACTGAGACCGCCGGCTTCTACAACACCGTCGGCTTCAACGACGATACCCGCGCCTTTCCATCGATCCCGGCGCGTCACAACGTGGCGCGGCGGGTCGACTGTGCGTTCCTGGCGCGTCTCGTCGCCGAGCACCGGCTGCGCGAGGACGAGGCGCAGGAGTTGGCTCGGGAGCTTGCCTACACGCTTGCGAAGAAGGCGTACCGGCTCTGAGTCGGGCGTTTCGATTTTTAAAAGGGAGGAAGTCATGTTGCATTTCTTGAAATTGACGGCAGCCACATTCGCCTTCGGCTCGCTGCTAGTCGGCATTGCCAACGCCGAGACCGTGCTGCGGTCGGCCGACACGCATCCGGATGGCTACCCGACCGTCGACGCGGTCAAATATATGGGCGAGCTGATCAAGGAGCGCACCAAGGGCGCGTACTCGGTCGAGGTTTATCACTCGGCGCAGCTCGGCGAGGAAAAGGACACGATCGAGCAGACCCAGGCGGGCGTCCTCGACCTCAACCGCGTCTCGATGGGTCCTTTCAACGGCATCGTGCCGGAGACGGCGGTGCCGTCGCTGCCCTACATCTTCCGCTCGGTCGAGCATATGCGCCATGTCATGGACGGGCCGATCGGCGAGCAGATACTCAAAGCATTCGAGGCGCATAATCTGGTTGGCCTTGCCTTCTACGATTCCGGCGCTCGCTCCTTCTACAACACCAAGAAGGACATCACCTCGATGGCCGACATGAAAGGCATGAAGTTCCGCGTCATCCAGTCCGACGTGTTCGTCGACATGGTCAATGCGTTGGGCGCCAATGCCACGCCGATGGCCTATGGCGAGGTCTATTCGGCTTTGCAGACAGGCGTCATCGACGGTGCCGAGAACAACTGGCCGAGCTTCGAATCCGCCAAGCATTTCGAGGTCGCCAAGCATTACACGCTCGACCAGCACCAGATCGTGCCAGAGGTTCTGGTGATGTCGAAGGCGAGCTGGGACAAGCTCACACCGGAAGACCAGGCGATCGTGCGGCAGGCGGCCAAGGACAGCGTCGTCAAGATGCGTGAGCTGTGGGACGCGCAGGAGAAGAAGTCGCGCGACATCGTCGAGAAAGCCGGAGTGAAGGTCAGCGAGATCGACAAGCAGCCGCTGATCGATGCCATGAAGCCGGTCTACGACAAGTACCTGTCGACGCCCGAACTCAAGGACCTCGCGGCACGCATTCAGGCGACCAAGTAATTCGTTCGCGGCAATGGTGGCGCGATCTCCGCGCCACCATTCAGGGGAGGCGTGCATATGAAACCATTCTGGCTGGCAATAGAACGGCTGCTGTCACGGCTGGCGAGGCTTGCGCTGTGGATCAGCGGCATCGGGCTGACCCTGATGACGGTGATCATCTTCTGGCAGGTGTTCTCGCGCTATGTGCTGAACAGCTCGCCAAGCTGGACTGAACCCTTCTCGGTGATTTTGATGGGGTGGTTCATCTTCCTGGGTGCTGCGGTCGGTGTCCGCGAGCGCACGCATCTGGGCTTCGATGTGCTGCTCTATTTCCTGCCGCCGGCCGCAAAGGCAGTGCTTCGAAGCATTTCGGATGTCGTCGTGCTCGCCTTCGGTGCCGGCATGATCGTCTACGGCGCCCAGCTCACCCGGCTGACCTGGAACACGGTGATGCCGTCTCTCGCTTTCCCGGGCGGCGTCAGTTTCCTGCCGGTTATTCTGGGCGGCGCGCTTGTCTGCCTGTTTTCCCTTGAGCGGCTGGCCGGGCGGTTTGCAGGACTGCCGGTCGATGCCGATCAGTACGCCACGGGCGAGGAAGGTCTGTGATGGCACTGACGGTTCTGTTCGGCACCTTCGTCTTTCTTCTGATCATCGGCACACCGATCGCGTTCTGCCTCGGTGTCGCCAGCTTCGCGACGGTTCTGGTGCTGGGCTTGCCGCCGCTTGTGGTGTTCCAGCGCCTCAACTCCGGCGTCAGCGTGTTCTCGCTGATGGCCATCCCGTTCTTCATTTTCGCCGGCGACCTGATGGTGCGCGGCGGCATTGCCGCCCGTCTGGTGGCGCTCGCAGGAGCATTGGTCGGTCACCTGCGCGGCGGGCTTGGCCAGGTCAACATCGCTGCCTCGACCATGTTCGGCGGCATTTCCGGCTCGGCGGTGGCTGACGCCTCGGCGGTCGGCGGGTTGATGATTCCGCAGATGAAGGCGCGCGGCTACGGCGTCGACTATGCCGTCAACATCACGTCCGTCGGCGCCATCATCGCGCTGCTGATACCGCCTTCGCACAATATGATTATCTATTCGATTTCGGCCGGCGGCCGGATTTCGATCGCCGACCTGTTCACCGCCGGCATCATACCCGGCCTGCTGCTGGCGCTATCGCTGATGGTCACGGCCTTTTGGGTCGCCAGCCGCCGCGGCTATCCGACCGAACCGTTCGCCGGCTTCGGCAGGGCACTGCAATTGCTCGTTGCCGCCATTCCCGGGTTGATCCTGATCGGCATCATCTTCGGCGGCGTCCGCTCCGGCGTCTTCACCGCCACCGAAAGCTCCTGCATCGCCATCGTGTATGCTTTTCTGGTGACGCTGCTGGTCTATCGTTCGATGAGCTGGAACGACTTCGTCACCGCCACCACCGCTGCCGTGCGCACCACCGCGATGGTGCTGATGATCATCGGCTGCGCCGCCGCCTTTGGCTGGCTGCTTGCCTATCTCAGGGTGCCGGCCGCGCTGGTCGCCTTCCTGCAGTCCGTGTCCGACAACAAGCTGGTCATCCTGCTGTTGATCAACGTCGTGCTACTCATCCTCGGCACGTTCATGGACATGTCGCCGCTGATCATCATCACCACGCCGATCTTCCTGCCCGTGGTCATGGCCTATGGCGTCGATCCGGTGCATTTCGGGGTGATCCTCATTCTCAATCTCGGCATCGGCCTGTGCACACCGCCGGTTGGGGCCGTGCTGTTCGTCAGTTGCGCCATCGGCCGCATCCCGATCTGGACGGCGATGCGTTCGATCTGGCCATTCTATGGCGCGGCTTTCGTCGTGCTGATGCTAGTCACCTACGTGCCGGAAATTTCATTGTGGCTACCGCGCCTGTTTCACTAGAGCAGTTCACGAAAACGGCGAACTGCTCTAACCCTTTGTTTTGACGCAATTCCGGACGGAAAACCGTTTCACACTTTTTCCTGGAATTGCTTTAGGAGACCATCACGTGTCCGCTGCATCCGCCGACCTCAGGGTCGAGAGAAAGCCAAAACTGTCGGAGACCGTCGTCGCGGCGATCCGCAAGCAGCTGCAGGCCGGCGAGATCCTGCCCGGACACAAATTGCCGACCGAGGGCCAGCTGACCGAAACCTTCGGCGTCAGCCGCACCGTCATCCGCGAGGCGCTGGCCAAGCTTGCCGCCGACGGGCTGGTCGAACCGCGCCAGGGCGCCGGCGTCTTCGTCACCGAGCACATCTCGACGATGTTCGGTGCGCTGGCAGCCGACATGGGTAGCAAGGATTCGATCGCGCTCAACGTGCTCGAGGTGCGGCTGGCGATCGAGATCGAATCGGCCGGGCTCGCCGCGATCCGCCGCAATGCCGCGCAGGAGGCGGCGATCCAGGAAGCCTTCTTCGAGTTCGAGCGACTGCTGCTTGCCAGCGAGCCGACCGGGCCGGCCGACCTCGCTTTCCATCGCGCCATCGCCAGCGCCACCAACAACCCGTTCTATGTCGAGATGCTCGACGTGCTCGGCCGGCGCGCCATTCCGTGCGACGTGACTTCGCCCTGGTCGACCGAACTGGCGCAATCCGACAGCTATCAGCGCGGGCTGCAGCGCGAGCATCTGGTGATCCTCAACGCGATCACATCAGGCGATGCCGAGGCCGCTCGCGAGGCGATGCGCGCACATCTTGCCGCCAGCCAGCAGCGTTACCGCGAGCGCCTGCATGCGCGTCAGGCTTTTTATGCCAGTTCGGTCAAGGCCGCCGCCGGCGAATGACCCATCTCAAGTCAGGACAGCCATGAGCCAGAACCATACCGACTACACATCCCGCTTTGCCATCGACCCGGTCGCCGCCGCAGCGATGGGAACCGACGAGCTGCGTCACAACTTCCACATTGAAAATCTGTTCCAGTCCGGCCGCGTCAGCCTGACCTACACGCATTACGACCGCATGATCGTCGGCGGCGCGATGCCGGTGGCGGCGCCACTGCCGCTGGAAGCGATCAAGCCGACCGGGACAAAGGGTTTTCTCGACCGGCGCGAGCTGATCGCCGTCAACATCGGTGGCGCGGGTGTTATCAGGGCCGGTGGCCAACCTCATGAATTGCAGGCGCGCGACATGCTCTATCTCGGCATGGGCACACAGGATGTGTCCTTCGCCTCAGCGGATGAAGCCGCGCCAGCCAAATTCTATCTGCTCAGCGCGCCGGCGCATCAGGCTCATCCCAGCCGGCTGATCCGCATCGGCGATGCCAAGCGCCTCGATCTCGGCAGCAAGGATGCCTGCAACGAGCGTTCGATCTTCCAGTTCATCCATGCCGAGGGCGTGAAGACGTGCCAACTGGTGGTCGGCATGACTCAGTTGGCTCCCGGCTCGGTGTGGAACACCATGCCGTGCCATGTGCATGACCGGCGCATAGAGGCCTATCTCTATTTCGACCTGGCTGAGACGGCGCGCGTCTTCCACTTCATGGGCGAGCCGGACGAAACGCGCCATATCGTCATGGGCAATGAGGAAGCGGTGCTGTCGCCGGGTTGGTCGATCCATTCGGGCGCCGGCACCTCCAACTACGCTTTCATCTGGGCGATGGCAGGCGACAATGTCGACTATACCGATGTAGACCCGGTGGCATTGGACGAATTGCGGTGAGCGACCTCTCGGCTTTCAGCCTGGCGGGAAAACGCATTCTCGTCACCGGCGCCAATACCGGCATCGGCCAGGGCATCGCGGTGTCTGTCGCACGCGCCGGCGGCACGGTGATCGGCGTCGGCCGTTCGTCGATGGACGATACGGCAGACAAGGTTGTCGCGGTCGGCGGGCAATTCGAGGCGGTGAGCGCCGATCTTGCCGACATTTCGGCCACCGGTCCCTTGCTTGACCGCGTCTGGGACCAAAGCGGTCCGCTCGACGGGCTGGTCAACAATGCCGGCATCATCCGCCGCGCCGATGCCGTCGATCTCAGCGAGGCCGATTGGGACGACGTCATGGACGTCAATTTGAAGACGGTTTTCTTGCTCTGCCAATCCTTCGCCAGACGTGCGCTTGCCGGCGGGCGCCAGGGCAAGATCGTCAACATCGCCTCGGTGCTGAGCTTCCAAGGTGGCATCCGTGTCGCGTCCTACACGGCCTCGAAGCATGGCGTGCTCGGCATCACCCGGCTGCTCGCCTGCGAATGGGCGGCAAAGGGCATCAACGTCAACGCCATTGCGCCGGGCTATATCGAGACCAACAACACACAGGCGCTGCGCGCCGATCCCGACCGCAGCGCCGCCATCCTGGCGCGCATCCCGGCCGGCCGCTGGGGCGAGGCGAGCGATATTGGCGACGCAGCCGTGTTCCTGCTGGCACCGGCGTCGAACTACATGCATGGCGCGGTGGTGCCGGTGGATGGCGGCTGGCTGGCGCGATAGCGCAGTTCATCGTTTCACGGAAACGCCGAACTGCGCTATCTCTTTGTTTTGACGCAATTCCGGACGGAAAACCGTTTCACACTTTTCCTGGAATTGCTCTTAGGAGATGACGATGACCGCAAAGATCTTCGCGCATGCCGGCGAGGGCACGTGGACGGTGACGCCGGACGGCAACAGGCGGCGTGTTCTCCTGCACACCGACGAGTTGATGTTGGTCGAATTCGGCTTCGACAAGGGTGGCGTCGGCGCCCTGCATTCGCACCCGCATGTCCAGGCAAGCTATGTCGCCGAAGGCCGCTTCGAGGTGACCATCGACGGCCGGACCGAGACCCTCGAGACCGGCGGCTGCTTTATCGTCCCGTCAGGCCTTGTGCACGGGGTCAAGGCGCTGGAAGCAGGGCGGCTGGTCGACAGCTTTGCGCCGCACCGGGCGGATTTTCTTTAGCTAGGGAGTAAGAGATCGAGCGGGGAATGACCCGCACCCCAAAAGAGGCGCGGGTCTGTTGCCTGGGCGCTTGTGGCGCCGCGGTACTCAAGACATGACCGCAGGATGAGGACCCTGCCGCACCGTGGTGAAGATAGTCTTAATGCGCCAGCGCTGCGTCGTGACGAATCGATCACGCTCGTTCGGTCAGGTGATATGCCGAAGCAGGCTGAAAAGCCGTTCGAACGTCTTGCCGTAGGGCGGGCGCAGCAGGGCTCCCGCACTCAGCCGGGACTGCAGGAAAACCGGCTTCTCCTTGCTGAAGGTGCGGAAACCCCATTCGCCGTGATAGGCGCCCATGCCGCTGGCGCCGACGCCACCGAAGGGCTGGTTCTCCTGCACAAGATGCAGCATGCAGTCGTTGATGGTGACGCCGCCGGCGACGGTCTCGCGCAGGATGCGTTGACGGTTGCCGCTGTCGCGCCCGAACCAGTAGAGCGCCAGTGGCCGATCCGCCCCATTCACATGCGCGATCGCCTCGTCGACGGTGCCGTATTCGACGATCGGCAGCACCGGGCCAAAGATCTCTTCGCGCATCAGCCGCAGGTTTGCGCTGGCATTGCGGACCAAGGTCGGAGGCAGTTTCCGGCTGGTGGCGCCGAGTTCCTCGCGGGCTGGGTTGATTTCGGTGATGTCGGCGCCGGCATCACGCGCCTCGGTGATCATGTCGCGCAGGCGCTGGTGGTGCCGGTCGCTGACGATCGCGGTATAGTCGGGGTTATCGCGCAAGGTCGGGTAGAGCTTTGCGATCGCCATTGCGAGCTTGGCGGCGACCGTGCCTGCCTGCCCCTTCGGCACCAGCAGATAGTCCGGCGCGATGCAGGTCTGGCCGGCATTCAACAGTTTGCCATAGGCAACGCTGGACACCGCCGCATCGAGGTCGCAGGACGGATCGAAGATTGCCGGCGACTTGCCGCCGAGCTCGAGCGTGACCGGGGTCAGGTTGGCGGCCGCCGCGATCGCAACCTGGCGGCCAACCGCGGTCGAGCCGGTGAACAGCAAATGATCGAAAGGCATCGACACGAAGGCCTTTCCCATCTCAGCATCGCCAGTGATGACGCCAAGCTCATCGGGTGCGAAATGCTCGGCGACGAGTTTGGCCAGCAGCACCGAAAATGCCGGCGTCAGTTCGGAAGGTTTTATGAGCACGCGGTTGCCGGCGGCAAGGGCGGCGGTGACCGGCGCGACGGCGAGCTGGAAGGGATAATTCCAGGGTGAGACGATGCCGACGACCCCGAGCGGCTGCGGGATGAGGCGATTTCGGCCCGGCAGGAACGGCATGGTGGTGGCGACACGGCGCTCGCGCATCCAGCCTCTGAGGTGGGACAGCGCGTGGCGGATGCCGGCGCGCACCACGAACAGTTCCGCAAGCCGCGTCTCGTGTGCTGACCGACCACCGAAGTCGGCGTCGATCGCCGCGCAGATATCGGCCTCGTGCCGGTCGGTCAGCGCCAGCAGGCGCTTCAGCCGGTCCCCTCGGACGCCAAAGTCCGGGAAAGGCTGCGCCTCGAAGGCGGTACGTTGCAACTGGAACCGCTCGCTGAGAACACCCTGTCTGGTCTGCAGCATCGCGCCCTCCCTGGCTAGCCGGGCCGAGCTTACATCGTGGTGCGTGAAGGAATCCAGCGGGGCGCAGCTATCGCGGGGGAAGGGGTCTTAACACGGAGCCTATCGCTGCCATGGCGCAACCCGACGATGTCAACAAGCGGATTATCGGGTTCTAGCAAACGGGCGTTGTGGTTGGAGGATGGCTGCGTTACTCCAAAGCATCACGCGGAGAGTCGTTTTGACCGGTTTCCACATCCTCTCCAATCCACCAAGCATCGGTTCCAGCCCGGTGTCTGCCTGATGCAGGCACAGGCAGCGAGCGTTCGGGCGGAGGATCCCAAGCGGCGCGTCCTGAAGGACGTGTTCGGCTTCGATGATTTTCGTCCCGGCCAGGCCGATGTCATGGACGCGCTGCTGGCCGGGCGTCATGTGCTGGCCGTCATGCCGACGGGTGCGGGCAAATCGCTTTGCTACCAGGTCCCGGCGCTGGTCCTGGGCGGGCTCACCATTGTCGTTTCGCCGCTGGTGGCGCTGATGCAGGATCAGGTCGCCGCCTTGCGCCTTGCCGGCGTGGCCGCGGACACGATCAATTCCTCGATCGACCGCGATGCCAATATCGCTGCATGGCGGCGCGTTGCTTCGGGCCAGACGCGCCTGCTTTATCTCGCGCCGGAGCGGCTGATGACCGAGCGGATGCTCGAGGCGCTGGCCAGGCTCGATATCAGCTTGATCGCTGTCGACGAGGCGCATTGCATTTCGCAATGGGGGCCGGCGTTCCGGCGCGAATACGAGGACCTGTCACGGCTGCGCGGCATCTTCCCCAACGTGCCGATCATCGCGCTGACGGCGACGGCGGACGAAGGCACGCGCACCGACATCGAAGCGCGGCTGTTCGCCGAACGCGTAGAGACCCTGGTGCTTGGCTTCGACCGGCCGAACATCAAGCTTGCCATCGAGGCCAAGCAGGACAGCAAGCGCCAGCTGCTGCGCTTCGTCGAGCGCCATCCCGGCCGCAGCGGCATCGTCTACTGCCTGTCGCGCAAGAAGACGGAGGAGATGGCGGCGTTCCTCGAGAAGAACGGCGTCACCGCGCTCGCCTATCATGCCGGCATGAGCAAGGAGGCGCGTGACGCCAACCAGAACAGCTTCATGACCCTGTCCGGCGTCGTCATGGTGGCGACCATCGCTTTCGGCATGGGCATCGACAAGCCTGATGTCGCCTATGTCTTCCACACCGACATGCCGGGCAGCCTGGAGGCCTATTACCAGGAGATCGGGCGTGCGGGCCGCGATGGGCGGGACGCCGAGGCGCATATGCTGTTCGGCCTTGGCGATATCCGCATGCGCCGGATGTTCATCGACGACGAGGACGCACCGGCCGAGCACAAGAGGCGCTCGCATGGCCGGCTCGACACGCTGATCGGCTATTGCGAGACGGCGCAGTGCCGTCGCCAGGTGCTGCTCGGCTATTTCGGCGAGAAAGCGCAGCCTTGCGGCAATTGCGACACCTGCCTCGACCAGGCGCCGCGCGCCGATGGCGGGGCGGAGGCGGGGATCATCCTTGCGGCCATCGCGCAGAGCGGCGAGCGTTTCGGGGCCGGCCATGTGATCGATATCCTGCTCGGCCATGAAACCGAGAAGGTGCTGGCCAGGAACCACCAGAGGCTTGCCAGCTTCGGCAGCGGACTGGCGCACAAGAAGGATTTCTGGCTGTCGCTGATCCGGCAGCTCGTCGCCGGCGGGTTTCTGATGCCGGATCCGGCCGGCCATGGCGGCCTCGCCATCGCCGAAAAAGGCCATGCGCTTGGCCGCGGCGAGATGCCGTTCCATTATCGTGTCGAGGTGCGCGGCCGCGCCTTGCGCAAGATGCGAGCGGCCGACGGTTCGGGCATGAACGTCGAGGGTATCGATGCGTCACTGCTGGCCGCGCTCAAGGCCTTGCGACTACGCCTTGCCAAGGAGCGCCAGGTGCCGGCCTATGTCGTGTTCTCCGATCGCACGCTGATCGACATGGCCGAGCGCTGCCCGCGCGACCTCGATGCTTTCGCCGAGGTGAACGGCGTCGGGGCGGCGAAGCTTAAGGAGTTTGGGCAGGTTTTTCTGAGCGCGATTGCGGGGCATCTGTCGGGTGGTTCGGGCTGACGGCAAGAGGGCTCTTGTCGAGGTAGTGAGCTTGCCCGCTTAGCTCCGGTCTGCCAACTTGCGCCATCGCCCAGATAGGCGACCATATTGCCGAGTGGGGGACGAAATGACGACCCAAACGATAGATTTCAGGGCAGTTGAGCTCGCGCTTGAGCATGTGAAGCCAAATGACTTCGAACAGTTTGCGCAGGCGTTCTACAGCGCCACGCAGGGGAGCTCCTTTGTTCCTCTCGGCGGCACTCATGATGGGGGAGCGGAGGGTTTCGACGTTGAGTCGCTCTTTTCGGAAGAGCGTCCAGGGCGGTTTATGCAGGCCTCGATTACACCGGAAACAAGAGCAAAAATACGAGGAACAATCCGTCGGATAAAAGAGTTTGGGAGGGAAATTAACTCCCTAATATATATGACAAGTGTCGTGGTTCCGCGCGTGGATGCGGAGGAAGAACTTCTAAGCGACGAGTTCAGAATACAAGTTCGCATACGTGATGCAAAGTATATTGCTGCGCATATCAATGATTCTACCCAAACGATACAAGCGTTTAGGTCTTTTCTGTCTCATTACCTCGAGTATCTAAGAAATATCGGTTCCGCAGAAACGATTGGCGACGTTCCCCGCGTGGCGTCCCGTTCGCTTTGCGTCTTCCTGGGTCAAGAGCTTGAACGGCGACGCGGCAATACGGAGATGCTGGAGGGGGTCACCGACAGTCTGATTCTATGGTCCTTGGAGGGAACAGACCCTGATAAGGGCACCTTCATGACACGTGACGACATCCTCAAAAAGATCGAGGGCGCGTTGCCAACAGCCGTCGATTTCATGCGAGGCGTACTCGATAGTCGCCTGGAAAGACTGGCAGCAAAAGATAACACAAACGGCCGTGAAATTCGCTCCTATAGCAAGGAGGGCCACTACTGCCTTCCCTTTGAGGCTCGGGAAATTGTTGAACGGGAGAATGCGGAAGATGAGTACTTGCGGACAAGCGTCTCGGACGTTTTCCGGTCTCGCATCGAGCCTTTGCTTAGAGCCGACGATGAGCCCGAACTAGTTTCGCAAGCCGTCCGAGCGTGTCATCGGGCGCTTGAAATAACTTACGAAACTCAAGGCCTAGAGATGGCCTATTTTCTCAACGGTGACGAACCAGATAACTTTACCCCGCCAACCATCAGTGACAATTTAGGCAAGGCGCTTCACGATCAAGGTCTTTTCGGAGCCAAGGCAATTCGAGTTGGTGAGCTGGCTTTTTCCGCGCTTCGCGCAACAATATATGATAGCTCGGAAGAGGAGCGGGTTTATCTTGGAAAAATGAGCAGGACATATATTCTTATGTTCTTGCTTAGAAATGACGCAAAAGTAGTCGAATATTTCAGAGGTATGAGCGCAGATTTGATCCTGTACGTAGGAACGGATATAATAATCCGATCGCTTTCGGAATACTATCTCCAAAAGAAAGACCAGTCAACAATTGGGACATTGGCGATATTGCGAGAGGCAGGTTCGAAGTTGATATTGACGGAACGTTGCGTCGAGGAGGTTTGGACGCATTTGAAGGCCACTAGTGCTGAGTACCAGAACCACTACATGGAGGTTGAGCCGTACGTGGATTTGGACTTGGCGAGAAACATCGACCGCATCCTCATCCGCGCCTACTATTATGCTAAACTAAGTCCCCAGGACGGGGTTCGATCGCCTGCCGGGTGGCGCTCCTACATCGGGAATTTTTGCGAATTTAAGTCACTTCACAGCGACAGGGGGCGTGAGGAGATTCGAGAGTATTTGATTCGGCGATTTGGCTTGATCTATGAACCCGATAGCGAAACGTTGGCCGGAGTCGATGCGGACGAGCTCAAGGCGTTGACCAAGCGCGTACTTGGAGAGAGGAAGAAGAAGAATCTTCGAGACAAGGAGGAGCGGCTAGCTGAGAATGACGCTATGCACGTTCTACGAGTATATCTCGTCGGCAGGTGGGCGGTGAACGAAACTACTCGAATCCGTTCGGATTCAAGACTTGGTGGCTGACTCAAGATGCATCCGTGAGAAGAGCCACTGGTCTCCAGGTGGTAGAAAAAAAGAGCCGCTTTATGATGCGGCCCGAATTCCTACTCCACTTCATTGCGCTGTCGCCTTCGGCAGAGAAGGTGCGGCAAAGCTACGAAACTGTTTTTCCAACGCTCCTCGGCGTTAGGCTATCCAGCAGACTCAGAGAGGACATTTTCAAAAGTGCCTTGGATGAGATCGGGAAGGCTTTCGAAGTGGATGAGGCCAGGGCAGCAGTGCGCTTGGCGGACCTCTCCAACCAGCTGAAGAGCGACTTTCTCAAACAGTACGAATAGTGCACACGGTAGACGCAGCACTCCGCCAAGCTCAACGTGTCGTGGTGGTCCGACAGATCCGATCTCGTCGGCATCGAGTGGCGGGGCCGTCGGTGGCGGGAATGGTGCATGCGGCAGTAACCGGGCTGCTGGCCGCGCTCAAGGCGCTGCGGCTGCGCCTGCGGCTCGCCAAGGAACGCCAGGTGCCGGCCTATGTGGTGTTCTCGGATCGCACGCTGATCGACATGGCGGAGCGCCGCCCGCCGAAGTGAATGGCGTCGGTGCGGCGAAGCTCAAGGAGTTCGGCCAGGTTTTTCTCAGCGCAATCGCCGCGCACCAATCCGGTGGAGCAGTCTGAAGACCTGTCGTGCGTCGTCACATCTGTACGGACATCCCGCCGTCGACAGTCAAGACATGTCCGTTGACGAAGGAGGCCGCATCGCTGGCGAGGTAAAGTGCGGCACCGGCGATTTCATGCGGCCGCCCCCAGCGCTGCAGCGGAATCCGCTGGCGGGCGAAGGCAACCATATCGGGATTTTCCGCCATCGCGGCATTGGTCTCGGTGGCGAACATTCCTGGCGCGATGGCGTTGCTCGTTACCCCGTGCGCGCCGTATTCGACGGCCATGCTGCGCATCAGCCCGGTCAGCCCCTGCTTGGCGGCCGGATAGATGGCATCGCCGGGTCGCGCCATCTCACCGACGATCGAGGTCACCGCGATCAGCCGGCCATAGCCGTGCGCTTTCATGATTTCCGCCGCATCGCGTGACAGCGAGATCGCCGACAAGAGATCCGTCTTGAACAGATCGAGGATGTCGTCGTCGTTGAAGGCGGCGAGCGGCCTCCTGTCGCGGGCGCCGACATTGTTGACGAGGATGTCGAGCCGGCCTCGGGTTTTGCGAATATCGGCGATCGTCGCGCGACCCGCCCCAACGTCGGCGATGTCGAAGACCGCCGCCTGCGCACTGCCGCTATTTCCGGCGATGGCGGCGACGGCGCCATCGAGCGTTGCGGCGGTGCGGCCGGTCACCACGACATGGGCTCCGGCTTCGGCAAAGGCGCGCGCAATCTCGAAACCAAGCCCGCGCCCGCCTCCGGTGATCAGGGCCACACGCCCCTCCAACGAAAATCGATCGAAAATGCTCACAACAGGCGGCCTCTGCACGCATGGGACGGGAACCGATCCCATGCGGCAATCGGCGGCTTGTTTCCAGCCTACCGTTCAACCGAAGCCGGTCAAATGAACTTAATGCGCAGGCGAATGCGTTTTGCCTGGAAGTACCGGTCTATGTGCTGGTCTGCGACCGCGCGCTGATCGACATGGCCGAGCAGCCCGAAGTCAATGGCATTCGTGTCGCCAAGCTCAAGGGAGTTCGGCGAGGTTTTCCGGGCGCGATTGCGGTGCGCGAATCGGAAGCCTGACGACGCTATTTTTTTGCTGACGATGCCGCTTTTTTGTGCACGACTTGGGCCATCTGCCGGTTACTACAGTGATCCTGTTGCCGGCAAGCAACAAGCCAGAATGAAAAGCAGGCGGCGCGAATGCGACTCTTGCTCTTCGTCATATCTAGCCTCTCTATTGCTAATGGCGCACGGATTCTCGTTCAAAGCCTTCATAATCAAGATGAGACACGCCTTGGGTCATTGCAGTCGGCGCACCTTGCCGATGTTGGTGTGCCGATAGGGCGCGCGACGGTCTTCTTTTGAGGGCAAGGCATGTCTGGCGTGACAATTCCGGGCGCGGCTCGTCGAGCGGGTCGCGCAAAAGTTCTTCTTGCCACAACGTCCGTAGCGGCTCTGCTGCTGGCCACGCTGCCAGCGGCAGCCGACAGCCTGCTGGTCGGAAGCGGCGGTGACGGAGGCTTTAGCGCCTGGGGCAACGGCGGCGGCGGCGGAATCGGCGGCGGCGGCGGCGGCATTGCGTTGCAAACGTCCGGCGGCACTGGTGGCGGCATCAGTGGCGTCGGAGGTGGTGGTGCAACGGCTGCTGGAGCTGGAGGCGGCGGTGCCCTTGGAGGGGCCGGCGGTACCGGCGGCCATCCCGCCGGCGGTGCGGGTCCTGTCGTCGTGAACGACGGTGGCGCTGCCGGCGTCAACCCAGATGGATCGGGAGCCGATGGCGCTGGCGGCATTTTCGGCGGCCTTGGCGGTCTCTTGGGTGGTGGCGGCGGCGGTGGAACCTTCGTTGGCGGCGGCGGCGGCGGCAAGGTGGTCGACGGCGACGGCAACGACATTTCGGGCAAGACGCCGGATGCCGGTGCCAGTGGCTCCTCTTCGCTTATCCTGACCAGCGACTGGAGCTACGAATTCGTCGGCGTTGGCGGTGGCGGCGGTGGCGGCAGCTGGGACCAAGTCGGCTCTGCCGGTTCCGCGGGAGACCTTACCGTCTGGGGTGTCACGCTGACCGTGAACCGCTCGATGCTGGTTGGCGGCGGCGGCGGCGGCGCAGGTGCCTTCGGTGTCGGAGGGGCTGGCGGCACAGGCACTGTTTTGCTGGAGAACGGTGCACGCCTTTCTGTAGGCGAAACACTGCTGGTCGGCGGGATGGGCGGCAGCGGCGCTTCATCGTACACCAACGTGGCCGGGGGCGGGGCGGGCGGCAGCGGCGCCGTTACTGTCGACGCCTTCTCATCCATCGCCATCGGCAGTGCCGGCGCCGTTGTCCTGGGTGGCACCGGGGTTCCTCCGGGAGTTCCGGTCGGCTCACATCTTGGACCCAGCGGAGCCGGAGGCGCCGGCACGCTGAACCTCGCAGGTGCGTTGACTTTCCAGAGCGGCGGCAGCTTTATCATCAATACCACAGGCACGCTCAATCTCGGCAATGCGGTTGCGAATGGCGCCGTCGCCGGGACGATTTCCGGCCTGTCCAGCCTGACCAACAACGGCGCGATCAATTTCAACCAATCGAACGCCTTCACTTTCTCGCCCGCCATAAGCGGTGGCGGGACGGTTGCACAAAACGGCACCGGCACCACGGCCCTCACCGGCGCCAACACCTATTCGGGCGGGACAACGATCGCTGCCGGCGCGCTGCGTATCGGCGCCGGCGGGGCGCTCGGAACCGGCAAGGTGACCTTCACCGGCAACGGCACGCTCGGGGCGGATGCCACCGCGACATTGACCAACAAGGTCGCGATAAACGATGGCGTGACCGCGACGTTTGGCGCGGCGGCGGGACAGACGCTGACGTTAAGTACGCCAGGTTTTGTCATCGGCAACGGCTCGGGCATCAGGTTCGGCTCCGCGACGGACACGGGCACCGTCGTGTTCGCGCCGGCACAAGGAACGTTCATCGGCGCTCTATTTACCCAGACCTACGAGGTGGTCGGCGGCACCTTGCGCGGCGGTAATTCTGCCTTGGGCAGCTTGCTTGACGCCGGAGCCTCGACGACGGTCGACAGCGGCGCGACGCTCGACTTGAACGGCTTCAACACACGCGTGAACACTCTCCTCGGCAGCGGCACGGTCGCAACCGGCGGTGCGACGCTGGGCCTGAGGGGGGCGAGCAACTTCGCCGGCGCCATCACGGGAACCGGCGCGCTCAACCTGGTTGGCGGCGCCACGACGCTC
Source organism: Mesorhizobium sp. LjRoot246 (assembly GCF_964254115.1). NCBI lineage: Bacteria > Pseudomonadati > Pseudomonadota > Alphaproteobacteria > Hyphomicrobiales > Phyllobacteriaceae > Mesorhizobium > Mesorhizobium sp. LjRoot246. The sequence continues at coordinate 1,306,398 of NZ_CAXUSN020000001.1, forward strand.
TCGGGCACCAACACCTATACCGGCGGCACCACGATCAATGCTGGGGCCGCACTGCAGCTCGGCAATGGCGGGGCCGGCGGGACGATTGTCGGCAACGTTGTCGACAAGGGCCTGCTGGCGTTCAACCGGTCCGACACCTACACCTTCGCCGGTGCGATCTCGGGAACCGGTGCTGTCGCGCAAAACGGCACCGGCACCACGATCCTTACCGGAACCAGCAGCTACACCGGCGGCACGGCGATCAATGGCGGAACGCTGCAGCTCGGCAATGGCGGGGCCGGAGGGTCGATCGTCGGCAATGTGCTCGACAATGGCCTTCTGGCGTTCAACCGGTCTGACGTCTACACCTTCGCCGGTGCGATCTCGGGAACCGGCGCGCTCGCGCAAAACGGCACCGGCACCATCATCCTTACCGGGGCCAGCGCCTTTACCGGCGGCACGACGATTTCGGCCGGCACCCTGCAGCTCGGCGACACCGGCAATACCGGCAAAATCGTCGGCGCCGTGGTCAACAATGCCATTTTCGAGATCGTCAATGCGGACACGACAGGCATCACCTCGATCGCCAACACAGGCGCGGCGGGCTTCCTCAACGCAACAAGCGCCGGCAGCGCCCACATCACCAACGATGGCGGCCTCGTCTTCTTCGACACCAGCACTGCCGGCAGCGCCACCATCATCAACAACGGCGGCCTGGAATTCTTCAACAACAGCACAGCCGGCACCGCCACCATCACCACCAGCAGCGGCGGCACCATGCTCTTCAGCGGTGCTAGCACCGCTAGCGCCGCCAACATCACCAATAACAACGACCTGGATTTCCTCAACACCAGCACGGCCGGCGGCGCCCACATCACCACCAATGGCGGCGGCAGCACGCTCTTCAACGACGCCAGCACGGCCGGCAGCGCCAGTATCACCAACAATGGCGTCGTGGGATTCTTCAACACCAGCACGGCCGGCAGCGCCAACATCACCAACGACGCCGGCGGGACCTTGCTCTTCTACCATACCAGCACGGCCGGTAGCGCCAGCATCACCACCAAGAGCGGCGGCCAGACCTATATAGCTAGCGGTGCCAGCGGCGGAGCCGCGCGCTTCATCCTGAACGGCAGCGGGTTGCTGGATATTTCAGGGCTCACGACCGGCAGCACCACAGTCGGTTCGATCGAGGGTGACGGCAGTGTCTTTCTCGGCGCGGCGGATCTCGCGGTCGGCGGCAACAATCTCTCGACCATTTTTTCCGGCGTGATCAAGGATGGTGGCTTCTATGGTGGCGCCGGCGGCTCGCTGACCAAGACCGGCACCGGTACGCTCATTCTCTCCGGCATCAACACCTATACCGGCGCGACCACGATCGATGGCGGCGTGCTGGAAGTCGATGGCGCGATCACCAGCTCGTCGAGCGTGACCGTGAACGCCGGCGGCACCCTGACCGGCACTGGCCTTGTCGATCCTCCCAACACCGTGACCATCGCGTCCGGCGGCATGCTGGCGCCCGGCAATGGCACGCCGGGCACGTCGATGACGATATCGGGCGATCTCGCATTCCAGTCCGGCGCGCAATATCTGGTGCAGCTCAATCCCGCGACTTCGTCGTTCGCTGACGTCACCGGCAAGGCCACGCTCGACGGCGCGACGGTGAATGCCTCCTACGCCAATGGCAGTTATGTCGCCAAGCAATACACCATCCTGACCGCAACCAGTGTCGGTGGGGCCTTTGACTCGCTCGTCAACACCAACCTGCCGTCTGGTTTCGAGGCGGATTTGAGCTACGACGGCACCCACGCCTATCTCGATCTGTCGCTCGCGTTCATTCCGCCGCCAGGCACAGGGCTTTCCGGCAACCAGCAAGCCGTCGGCGACGCCATTATCAACGCCTTCGACACCAATGGCAGCATTCCGCTGGTGTTCGGCGGCCTGACGGCGGCGGGGCTTTCCCAGCTCTCCGGCGAGGTGGCGGCCGGTGCCGTCAATGCCGGCATCGAGAGCGCCGACCAGTTCATCAATGCGCTCGATGTCCAGGCAGGTCAGGGCGAGGCCGCTTCCGGTGGCGGCACGGCGACGGCCTACGCCGAAGAAGAAGCGGCCGGCGGCAAGGACCAGTTTGCCTCGCTCGGCATCAAGGCCAACCACAATGCCGACCTGGTGGGGTCCGTCTTCGCCAGCCGCTGGCAGGCATGGGGCGCCGTCTATGGCGGTGCGCAGAAGATCGGCGGAGATGCCGTCGTCGGCTCGCACGACACGAATTCGGACATTTTTGGCGTCGCCGGCGGCATCGTCAGGAATTGGGGCGACAGCCGTCTCGGTGTCGCGATCGGCGGCGGCTCATCCAGTTTCTCACTGTCGGATGATCTCGGCTCCGGCCATGCCAACAGTTTCAATGTCGGCGTGTTTGGCCGGCAGGGTTTTGGCGATGCCTATGTCGCCGGTGTGCTGGCCTATGGGTTCAACGACACCAACACCAGCCGGGCGGTGCCGGGCGACACGCTGGAGGCTTCCTTCAACGCGCAGACCTGGTCGGGACGCGTCGAAGGCGGCTACCGCTTCGCCACGCCGGTTGCGGTGCTGACGCCCTACGCCGCCTTCCAGGCCACGGCCTATCACCTGCCGGGTTATTCCGAGACCAGCGCCGGTTCCGGCGACTTCGCGCTCGGCTACGGATCCCAGACGACCACCGCCACGCGCTTCGAACTGGGTCTCAACCTCGACAAGGACATCGCGCTGCAGGACGGCGCGAAGCTGACGCTGTCGGGCCGTGCCGCCTGGGCGATCAACGGCAGCACCGGCCGCAAGGTGACAGCGACGTTCCAGGACCTGGCCGGCGCGACGTTCACCATCGACGGAGCTGAACCGGACACCAACGCCGCCCTCCTCAATGCGAGCGCGACATACACATCAGGCTCCGGCCTGTTTGCTTCGCTCGGCTTCCAGGGCGAGTTCTCGGGCAATGTCCAGAGCTATGCCGGCAAGGCAAAGGTCGGGATCAGCTGGTAGCGATCGGGATCAGCTGGTAAGCGATCGGGATCAGCTGGTAGCGAATACGCGCATGGCCGGGCGCAGCGTGATCTACCCGATGTGTGACGAGGTTCCAGCGGTCTTGATCAATTCGTCCTCGTCCCTCACTCCATGTCGGTAAGCGGCAACGATTTCCTCAGCTATGATTTCCGCCTCCAACGAATGGTCGTCTACCAGACGTTGACGACATGCCTCGTCGAACGCGCGACTCAAGAGAGCCAACTCCTTGGCGCTCAGGATGCCGTATTTTTGTGCTTGGTCGGTAACGGACATCGCCCAGTCCTCCGCAACCTTGGCCGAGGACGGTCAGCCCTGTCCTCAAGGCCCGGGTCCAATGATACCACAATTGGCGTTCGCGCGGAATAATTTGGTCGAGCGAAGCGCACCCCATCCGACACGCGGCAATCCTCAACAGTCCGCAGGCTCGTTCGGTTTCCACCGCAGTGCAGCCAAGAGGGGTTAGGCCATGCGCGACGGGCGAAGGCCAGTAGGAGGAGCGTCGCGAGGGGGGAGGGGCGACGGACAGACCCAGGGGGGATGGGCCTACGCTCCTACCTGTTGCCGAGCTTAGGCTAAACAACACTCAATCATACGCCTGTCCAACGGTATCGCCAATCCTGTTTTGGGGTCCTGATAGAGGAGGGAGCGGGGAGCTATTCCCCAACTAGGCCCGCTACGAAGCGCCGGCCAGATCCTCACCGCCATCGCCTAAACGATGAACGACGTGGGGGCGAAGACCCCACGGGAGGCCGATGGAAAGCAACCCAGGTGATGAGGGTGTTGGGAGAACTGCGAAGCAGACCTCATGATCCTAACTCACTGGGGTCTATTACAGGTGCGACTCAGCTAAAGAGGTAATTGGCCGCAACGAACAGGTGCGATATGTCGATAGCTCTTACTGAGACTTCAGAACGCCCTTGGCTCTACTTTCCCGACCGCAAGGAGCTAGGAACAGGGGCGCTTCATACCTTCGTCGGCGACTGCGCCGACATCTTCAATATGTTCATGTTCTCTGTGACGCTCGCGAGCCAGACCGACCAGAACCGCGTGACGGCAGCAACCGCTCTTATGAAGGGGATGGACCCCGCTTCACCGGAGTATCTGAGGTACAAGAAGAGCCTGGATAACCCGGACTCAATGGCAAAGCGACTAGCACATTACGCATCCCTAAACGCGCGAAATCTAGTCACCGGCACCGCTGACACCTTCCTTTGGTATCTATCCAAAATCATCCAGATGGCGATCAAGAAGCGCCCTGAGCTATTAAAGTCATCAGAGTCTATAAAGATTGACGACCTTATGCAGTTCCAGCGTCGCGTCGATTTGGTGGAATACCTCATAGACAAAAAGGTCAACGAGCTTTCCTATGGCGGGATGAAAAAGATGGAGCAATATCTCCAAGATCGCCTCGGGATATCAGCTTTCGGTGATGCTTCTACCAGAGACATGTTGGTTCTTTTTATGGAAGTCAGAAACATCTACGTCCACAATCGAGGCTATGTGAACTCGGTATTCCTTGAAAGAGTAGAAAATGCCCAAGGCCTAAAGCCAGTTCTAGGCGAGCGGCTGCACATAGATTTCGACTGGTATGCGCGGTTTCAAGGCGCGGCGGTTGGGAGTGCGGTCTCGATTGACCGCGCTGTGGCGGGCAAGTTTGGACTAAAGCGGAAGCGGTTGCGAAGCTGGGATCGGCCCGGAGCACGACTTGAGCGCGTCTCGGACCCATTACCGGCGGACCAGGAAACTGGCAGTGCCGACTAATTTGGGACACAACACTGGGACACAGCACTTTTGCGGCCCATCGCTAAGGAATTGATTTTCTTAGAAAAACATGTCGTCTGTGACAATGGCGGAGAGGGAGGGATTCGAACCCCCGATGGGCTTGCACCCATGCCGCATTTCGAGTGCGGTGCATTCGACCACTCTGCCACCTCTCCGCGGTCATGGTCGGCCGTTGCCGGCGCGGCGCACTAGATAACGGCTGAACGGGCAGGTTACAAGGCCAATCCGTCAGTTATTTGGCTTGCCTGACAAGCCACGGATTCACAGCGGGTCTGGTGCAGGGAGACCCGGGGTAGATTGCCGACCAGTCACGCATCCTCGCCTCCTGCCGAAGGCTGAGCTGTGCGGTCGTGTGACACGGTCGGTGCTTGCCGGCCAATAACAGTCTCGGCGGCGGCGTTTGTCTTGACTCGCACTCAACCTTCGGTTAGGGACAGCGCGCAATCGGCGTGGAGGGTTCTTCCGCGCCGCTTGTTTTTTGAACCCGCAGACTGACAAAAAGACGGCTGAACCGCCAGAGGCGGTTCATCAAGGCCGACCGAACAGCGAAAGGCAAAAAATGTTCGCAGTCATTAAAACGGGTGGCAAGCAGTATCGCGTTGCCGCCAACGATCTCCTGAAGATCGAAAAAGTCGAAGCCAATGTCGGCGATATGGTCGAGATCGGCCACGTCCTCGCGCATGGCGAAGGCGAGAATGTCACGTTCGGCGCGCCGTTCGTCGACGGCGCGGTGGTCACCGCCGAAGTCGTCGAGCAGGGCAAGAACCGCACCGTCATCGCCTTCAAGAAGCGCCGCCGCCAGAACTCGCGCCGCAAGATCGGCCATCGCCAGCTTTTGACCACCGTGCGGATCTCCGAGATCCTGCTGGGTGGCGCCAAGCCGACGAAGACAGCAGCGGTCAAGGCGCCGAAGAAGGTGAAGGCCGAGGCCGCCACCGAGGTGCAGGCGGAAGCCGCGCCGAAGAAGGAGCCCAAGGCCAAGGCTGCCGAGACAAAGGCAGCCGAGACCGCGGCAGCACCGCTGTTCAAGGCGCCGAAGGGTGAGCCGGACGATTTGACCGTGATCAAGGGCATCGGCCCGGTCGCAGCCAAGGATTTGAACGAGCAGGGCATCATCACCTTCGCCCAGCTCGCCAAGCTGACCGACAAGGATGTCGCCAAGATCGACGAGCACATGCCTTTCAGCGCCGACCAGATCAGGGACTGGCGCGAGCAGGCCAAGGAATTGGCGGCGAAGTAATTTTCTGGAGATTGGGTCGCCGGATCGGACTTGAAACGGAACGCGAACGCGTTCATAAGGCCTTTTAGGCGCCTTGCGGCGCAACGGAGTTAGTTTAGATGGCACACAAGAAAGCTGGCGGCTCGTCGCGCAACGGTCGCGACTCGCATTCCAAGCGTCTGGGCGTGAAGAAGTTCGGCGGCGAAGCCGTCATCCCGGGCAACATCATCATTCGTCAACGCGGCACGACCTGGCATCCCGGCATCAATGTCGGCATGGGCACGGATCATACGCTTTTTGCGCTCGAGACCGGCGCCGTGACGTTCAACAAAAAAGCCAACGGCCGAACCTACGTATCGGTCAACCCGATTACCAAAGCCGCGGAGTAGCCGGTTCCGCACTAGAACACCGGCGCCCATCTCGGGAACCGGTGTCTGGCAAAGCCAGGAAAAGGATCAGGGGAGATGGGTTTCCATCTCCCCTTTTTCTTGTGCCTGGAGGACTTCAAATGGTTGCCGAAGCGGAAGACTCAGAAGACGAAAGTTACGCGATAGACTGCCCGGTGCTGGTCACCGAGCGACTGGTGATGCGGGCGCCGCACGAAGGCGATATCGCGCAACTGGTCGAGCTTGCCGATAACCGTCATGTCGCCGAAATGCTGGCCCGCATGCCGCACCCCTATGGCGAGGCCGAGGCGCGCGCCTTCCTCGCCATGGCCAAGTCGCGCCGGGCCGGCATCGCTTATGCCTTGACGCTGGCCGGCACCGACAGTTTCGTCGGTTGTGCCGGTCTCAACACCACGGATCGCGGGCTGGAACTCGGTTACTGGATCGGCGAGCCGTACTGGAAGAAGGGCTATGCGACCGAGGCAGCGCATGCGCTGGTCGATCTCGCCTTCCAGAGGACGTCGATCCAGGTGCTGCATGCCTCGACGCGGGTCATCAATCCGGCCTCGCGCCGCGTTATCCACAAATGCGGCTTCCAGTATGCCGGCCAGGGCATGCTGAACTCGATCGTCGCCGGCCAGGTGCCTGTCGAGCGCTACCGGCTCGATCGCAAGACCTGGACCAGCCTGCGGAACTGGGTCCACTTTTGATGGATGACGCCGGTCAAGCCAATGGTCGATGACAGCAACGATATCGAAGCGGTCGCGATCGCGCCGATGACGCCCGGGGACGTTGAAAGCTTCCACCGCGCGCTTGATGTCGTAGCGCGTGAGCGAAAGTACCTGTCCTTCCTCGAGGCGCCACCGCTGGATCAAGTCAGAAGTTTCGCAATGGACCGTATCGGGAGAGACGATCCAGGGTTCGTGGCCGTTGTTCGTGGCCAGGTCGTCGGCTGGTGCGACATCTCACGCCATGACCGGCTCATACATGCCCATCGCGGCTCCCTCGGAATGGGGATTGTTCCTCCCTACCGGGGGCGAGGCCTTGGACTGCGGCTTATCAATGCGACCTTGGCGCAAGCGCGCAGGGCCGGCTTCGTCCGCATCGAGCTCTCCGTGCATGCCGACAACGCCCGTGCCATCTCCCTTTACGACAAGGTCGGGTTTGTCAGAGAGGGCGTGCAGCGCGACGCCGTCCATATCGACGGGGAATACCGCGATACGATCATGATGGCGATCGTCGAACGCGAAAACGCCGCCGGATGAATGGCCATCAGCCCAGTTCGACCCAGACCGGCAGGTGGTCGGAGCCAACCGCCTTTCGGTCGACCCATAGACACTGCAGGGATTTGGCAAGCGAAGCGCTGGTGAAGACGTAGTCGATGCGCTTGTGACGGCTGGGGTCAGTGGGTTGTTTGGGGTCGACCCAGCTGATGAGATCGTCGCCGGTGGCGTTCAGCCGCAAGGCGGCATCGACGGCAAAGTCGGCGGTCAGCGGCATGCCGAATTCATGGTCCGGCCGGCCGGCGAGTTCGACATATTCGGGCGATCCGGCCAGCATGTTGAAATCGCCCATGCCGACAAAGGCCTCGGGATGCGGCAATTCCGGCAGACCGATCTCGGCGACGCCGGACAGTGCGCCGCCTTCGAGCGCATAGTTCAGCAGGCGCCGGCGCAGGAACTGGATTTGGCTGGCGCGTTCGACGGGGCTGCGGTGATCGAGATGGATGGAATAGAAGCGGATGAAACCAAGCGGCGTCTCGATCAGCGCTTCCAGCGCGCCACGCTGGAAGTTCATCATCTCAAAGCTGCGGCTGCGCGGCAAAAGCAGGTTGCGCGACAGATGAATGGGCGTCTTCGACAGCACCATGTTGCCGAGCTGGAAGGTTTTCGTGATGGCGCGGCCGTTCTCGATGTGCGAACCGATGTTGGCCTCGAAATTGCTGCCATAGACGGCGAAGTAGTCTGGCAGCGCCTCGCCGATCTCGGCGACCATGTCGCGGCCGCCGTTCCTGGGATTGTTGCGGGTCACCTCCTGCAGAGCGATCACGTCGGCGCCGCGTACGGCATCAGCGATGCGCCCGACATCGTATTGCCCGTCGAGACCGATGCCGTACTGGATGTTGTAGGTTACAAGCTTCATTCCGACGTCTCTCTGGCCAACCCCACATGGCCATTGTCACAAAACGGCCTCGCCCTTCGCCGCGCCTTGGTTTAGAGCAAGGCCCAAGGTTTAGAGCAATGCCGCAAAGCCACTAGTAGAAACTGTACAATCCCATGAAATTTCTCGATCAAGCCAAGGTCTACATCCGCTCCGGTGACGGCGGCGCCGGTTCGGTGTCGTTCCGGCGCGAAAAATTCATCGAGTTCGGCGGGCCGGACGGCGGCGATGGCGGCCGTGGCGGTGATGTCTGGCTGGAGGCGGTCAACGGGCTGAACACGCTGATCGACTACCGCTACCAGCAGCATTTCAAGGCCAAGACCGGCGTCCACGGCATGGGCCGCAACATGACCGGGGCCAAGGGTGCCGATGTCACGCTGAAGGTGCCGGCGGGAACGCAGGTGTTCGAAGAGGACAATGAGACGCTGATCTGCGACCTGACCGTGGTCGGCCAGCGCTTTCTCCTGGCCAAGGGCGGCAATGGCGGCTTCGGCAACCAGCATTTCAAGACCTCGACCAACCAGGCGCCGCGCCGCGCCAACCCTGGCCTGCCGGGCGAAGAACTCAACATCTGGCTGCGGCTGAAGCTGATCGCCGATGCCGGGCTGGTCGGGCTGCCCAATGCCGGCAAGTCGACATTCCTCGCCGCCGTCACCGCGGCCAAGCCGAAGATCGCCGACTATCCGTTCACGACGCTGCATCCCGGCCTCGGCGTTGCCCGCATCGACGCGCGCGAATTCGTCATCGCCGACATTCCGGGCCTCATCGAAGGCGCGCATGAGGGCGTCGGCATCGGCGACCGCTTCCTCGGCCATGTCGAGCGCACGCGCGTGCTGCTGCATCTGGTTTCGGCGCAGGAGGAAAATCCGGGCAAGGCCTACAAGACCGTGCGCGGCGAGCTCGACGCCTATGGCCACGGCCTCACCGACAAGGTCGAGATACTGGCGCTTAGCCAGGTCGATACGCTCGACGCCGATGCGCGCAAGAAGAAGGTCGCCTCGCTGAAGCGCGCCGCCGGCCGCGCGCCGATGCTGCTGTCGGCGGTCACCGGCGAGGGGGTCGAAGCGGTACAGCGGGCGCTGATGGCGGTGATTGCCGAGGCGCGCGCGCAGGTCGCTGCGCCGGTCGAGACGCGCTGGGACAAATAGGGTCATGCAGTCGCTGAAAAAATATCGACGCATCACCGTCAAGATCGGCTCGGCGCTGCTTGTCGACCGCACGACGGGCCTGAAGCGCGACTGGCTGGCCTCGCTCGCCGACGACATTGCCGTGCTGGCCCAGGGCGGCGCTGAAATCCTCGTCGTGTCGTCCGGCGCCATCGCGCTTGGCCGCACCATCCTTGGCCTCGGCAAGCGCGCCTTGAAGCTCGAGGAGAGCCAGGCGGCGGCTGCCGTCGGGCAGATCGCATTGGCCGGCGCCTGGTCGGATGCGCTCGGCAAGAGCAGCCTGAAATCGGGCCAGATCCTGCTGACGCTCGGCGACACCGAGGAGCGCCGCCGCTATCTCAACGCGCGGGCGACGATCTCGACGCTGCTCAAGATGAAGGCGGTGCCGGTCATCAACGAGAACGACACGGTGGCGACCTCCGAAATCCGCTATGGCGACAATGACCGGCTGGCGGCTCGCGTCGCCACCATGATGGGCGCCGATCTTTTGGTGCTGCTTTCCGACATTGACGGCCTCTATACGGCGCCGCCGGCGCGCGACCCCAACGCCAAATTCATTCCGATGGTCGATCGGATCACGCCCGATATCGAAGCGATGGCGGGTGCCGCCGCTTCAGAGCTGTCGCGCGGCGGCATGCGCACGAAGCTCGATGCCGGCAAGATCGCGACCGCCGCCGGCACCGCTATGGTCATCACGTCAGGCACGCGGCTGTCGCCGCTGATGGCGATCGAGCGCGGCGAGCGCGCCACCTTCTTCCGGCCGAGCAGCAACCCGGTCAAGGGCTACAAGACCTGGATCGCCGGCCAGCTCGAGCCGGCCGGCCGGCTGACGGTCGATGCAGGCGCCATTGGCGCGCTTCTATCGGGCAAGTCGCTGCTGCCGGCGGGCGTCAAGCTGGTCAGCGGCAATTTCTCGCGCGGCGATACGGTGGCGATCCTGTCGCCCGAGGGCCGCGAGATCGCGCGCGGGCTGGTTGCCTACGATGCCGCCGATGCCGTAAGGATCGCTGGCCTGAAGACGGCCGAGATCGAAACCGTGCTCGGTTACGAGGCGCGTTCGGCGATGATCCACCGCGACGACCTTGTGGTGAGCCATTCTGGTGACCAAGTACGGGCCAGCGACCAAGTAGGGGCAGGTGACCAATTAGGGATCGCTGACCAAGTAACCAGCGGAGGATGAGCCATGCTGAAACTGCATGAAAAATCCGGGGATGACACCGTGGCAACGATGGCCGATATCGGCCGCCGCGCCCGCGCTGCCGCCCGACCGCTGGCCATTGCCACGACCGCCGCCAAAAACGCTGCACTCCTCGCCATGGCCGAGGCGATCGGCGCTGGTGAGCAGGACATTCTCAACGCCAACGCCATCGATATCTCCAATGGTCAGGAATCCGGGCTTTCCGCCTCCTTCATGGACCGGCTGAAGCTCGATCCGGCGCGCATCCGCGCGATGGCCGAGGGCATCAGGGAAATCGCCGCGCTGCGCGATCCCGTCGGCGATGTGATCGCTGCGTGGGACCGGCCGAACGGCTTGCATATCGAACGCGTGCGCACGCCGCTTGGCGTTGTCGGCGTCATCTATGAGAGCCGCCCGAACGTCACGGCGGATGCCGGTGCACTGTGCCTCAAGGCCGGCAATCCGGTGATCCTGCGCGGCGGCTCGGATTCGCTCAACTCTTCGGCCGCCATCCATGCCTGCCTGGTCGAAGGGCTGAAGGAAGCCGGCCTGCCGGAAGACGCCATCCAGTTGGTGCCGACCACCGACCGTGCCGCCGTCGGCGAGATGCTGAAGGGCTTAGGCGGTACGCTTGACGTCATCATTCCGCGCGGTGGCAAAAGCCTCGTCGGGCGGGTGCAGAACGAGGCGCGGGTGCCGGTCTTCGCGCATCTCGAAGGCATCTGCCATCTCTACATCGACCGCTCGGCCGATCTCGACATGGCGGTGAAGATCGCCGTCAACGCCAAGATGCGGCGCACCGGCGTCTGCGGTGCCGCCGAGACGCTGCTGGTCGACCGCGCGGTTGCCGCCACACATCTGGTGCCGATCCTCGACGCCCTGCGCGCCGCCGGCTGCGAAATCCATGCCGATGCCGAGGTGCTGAAAGTGTTTTTCGATGCCAAGCCGGCGACCGATGCCGACTGGGTGACCGAATATCTCGATGCCATCATCGCGGTGAAGCTGGTCGACGGTATCGGTGGTGCGATCGAACACATCGAGACGTTCTCCTCGCATCACACCGAGGCGATCGTTTCCGAGGATGCGCAAACGGTCGAAAAATTCTTCAACGAGATCGATTCGGCGATCCTGCTGCACAACGCCTCGACACAGTTCGCCGACGGCGGTGAGTTCGGCATGGGCGCCGAGATCGGCATCGCCACCGGCAAGATGCATGCGCGCGGACCGGTCGGCGTCGAGCAGCTGACCTCGTTCAAATACCGCGTACGCGGGTCGGGACAGGTGAGGCCTTGACGTCTTTCGACAATCGAGCCTGAGGGCTTTGCGCGCGTCCACCCCCCTCTGTCCTACCGGACATCTCCCCCTCAAGGGGGGAGATCGGCTATCGTTTCTGATTTCGCCACTTACTGCCGCCGCAGAATCTCTGCCGTCAGTGAAGCTGCCAATCTCCCCCCTTGAGGGGGAGATGTCCGGCAGGACAGAGGGGGGCGCCTAGCAACATGCTGTCGTCCCTTCAGCCGGCCATCCCCTCCCACTACCTCAAAATGCCACATGCCGAAAAAGGCCTCGCCGTCGGCCTGTTCGGCGGCTCGTTCAATCCGCCGCATGCCGGCCACGCCCTGGTCGCCGAGATCGCACTGAGACGCCTGGCACTCGACCAGCTGTGGTGGATGGTCACCCCTGGCAATCCGCTGAAGAACACCAGGGAACTGGCGCCGCTCGGCGAACGGCTGCAGTTGTCCGAGCAGATCGCCAAGAACCCGAAGATCAAGGTCACCGCTTTCGAGGCCGCCCATCATGTTCGGTACACCGCCGATACGCTGGCGCTGGTCAAGGCGCGCAACCCCGGTGTCGACTTCGTCTGGATCATGGGGGCGGATAGTTTGCGGGACTTCCATCACTGGCAGCGCTGGCGCGAGATCGTCATGACTTTTCCGATCGCAGTGATCGACCGGCCGGGAGCGACGCTGTCGTTCCTGTCGTCGGTCGTCGCCAAGACCTTCGATTACGCCCGCGTCGACGAAGGGGATGCGCCGAGGCTTGCCCGCATGAAGGCGCCAGCCTGGACCTTCATCCACGGCCCGCGCTCGTCGCTGTCGTCGAGCGCGATTCGCAAGCTGGCGAAAGGTTGAGCCGGCTCACTCGGCCATGTCGCTTTTATCGCTCCCTTTTGCCTGTTTCATGGGCAATTCTGAGCAGGCATGTCGATTCCCAGGAAAAACCGCAGTGAAGCCGAGCCGGGCGCCGAGCCCACGCCGCTGATCGCGATTGCCAGCGTCATCGTGTCGATGGCGCTGATCGCCGTCGGCAACGGGCTGATGTTTGCCTACATCCCGGTCCGGCTTGGCGCCGAGGGCTTCGATCCGACGTGGGCCGGGCTGATCATCACAGGACTTTCGGCCGGCGGCCTCGCCGGCTGCATCCTGACCGGCCCGCTGGTTCGAAGGGTCGGCCATGCCCGCGCTTTCATGGTGCTGTCGGCGCTGATCGCGCTGGCCAACGCCGCTGTCGGTGCCGGAGTCCATCCGCTGCCGTGGATCGCCGCCCGCGCACTCTACGGCTTCGCTATCTGTGGTCTCTTCATCGTTGCGCAGAGCTGGCTGAACGATGCCGTCGCCAATGCCATCCGCGGCCGGGTGATGGCTTTCTTCTACCTTGCCTATGTCGCCGGGCTCGGCGTTGGTTATGCGACGCTGGCTCTTGTCGACATCAGGACGGCGGATGCGCCGCTGATCGGCATCGTCTTCACGGCTTTGTCGATCCTCCCCGTTGGGATGACCAAACTTGCCCAGCCGCCGGCACCGCAGGCCGCCTCGGTGGCGCTGCGCCGGGCCTGGCGGATTTCGCCGGTCGGCGTTGCCGGCATGCTGGCTGTCGGCGGCCTGTCGATGTCGATCGCCGGCTTTGCGCCGATCCATGCCACGGCCAAGGGCTACAGCCAGGCCGATGTGGCGCTGCTGCTTTCGGCGATGCCGGTCGGCACGCTGATCCTGCAGGTCCCGCTCGGCTGGATTTCCGACCGCACCGACCGCCGCTACGTGCTGATCGCCGCATCCGCGCTCGCCATGGTCGCCGGCCTGCTAGCGCTTGGGTTCGATGGCGGTGCACTGGCCGCGTTGGTTGTGATCTACATTGTGTGGGACGGCGCCTCGGAATCGATCTATTCGCTGGCCAGCGCGCATGCCGCCGACCGCGCCGGCAAGGACGACATGGTGGCGCTGTCCAGCTCGCTGCTGTTTGCCTGGTCGCTGTCGGGTTTCGTCGTGCCCGGCATCGTGACAGCGCTGTCGGCCGTCTTCGGAACGCAGGCCTTCATCTATGTGGCGATCCTTATCGCCTTCGCCTTCTGCCTGTTTGTGCTTCTGCGCGTGTTCACGACGCAGGCTGTTCCCGCCGCCAAGACCGGCAGTTTCGCGCCGATGACGGCGCAGGCACCGTTGCCGGTCGAACTTGCCTTCGCGCCGGACGATCAGGACCGGCAGCGGGGCGGTTGATTGTTGCGGCAATCGACTACTGTCGGCGGGCTTCCGGCGACGGCGCTTCCGGTGGTGGCAGCGGGATCGATATGCCTTCGCTATCGAATTCCTGCTTGGCGCGCTTGGTGAGATCGGTCTGGGTGGCGAAGAAATCCGCCGACGATGTCCAATAGCGCAAGGCAATCGAAACGGTGCTATCGCCTAATGTCGACACGAAAGCGATCGGTGACGGCTCACGCTTGACCCGCCGTTCGGCTGCGGCAATGGCAAGCAATGTCTTCTGCGCGCGGTCGATGTCGTTCCAGGAGCCGATGCTCAGCGTGATGTCGCTGCGGCGCACGCCGTTGCGCGAGAAGTTGCGCACCGGCTGGTTCCACAACGTCGAATTGGGCGCCAGTATGTAGACGCCGTCGGCAGTTCTGAGCTTGGTCGCAAACAGACCGATCTCTTCGATCGAGCCGGCAATCGAACCGACCTCGACGGATTCGCCGATGCGGAACGGCCGCAGCGCCAGCAGCATGATGCCGGCGGCGATGTTCTGCAGCGTACCCTGCAGCGCCAGGCCGATGGCCAGGCCAATGGCGCCGATGGCGGCAATGATCGACGCCGTCTGCACGCCGAATTGGCCGAGCACCATGATGGTGACGAGGATCAAGATGGCGTAGCGGACGATCTTGGAGAAGAAATGCCGCAACGTCGCGTCGAAGCCATGGATATGGCCGAGGCCGGCGAAGATCGAACGTTCGGCAAGGCCGGCGATGATGTAGCCGACAACCAGGAGGATGACGGCACCGATGGCCGAGAAGGAGTAGGAAACAATCAGTGTGCTCAGCTGCGCGAGGCCGGCCTGGACGGTGAGAAGGGCGTTTTGCGGGTCGATCGGCATGACAAAATTCCGGTTGGTCGGTGAGCCGATAACCCGTGCGGGCGGGGAGGGTTCCGATCTTTTCCGGCATGCGGCGGAACCACAGAACCGATAATACGTTCGTGCGAGGCAGGATCCCGTCTTGAAACTGTCAGGGAACTCTGCCTATCTAAGTGGTGTCACCTGCTTTTGGGGGTGATTTGGTTGTTCTTGCTGCGAAAGGAAATACACTGAGAACAGCACTGCGGAAGAAGGCCGATATCATGCCTTCGCCGGCCGGGATCAGCGTAGACGACGCCGTGTCCCGCGCCATCAAGACAGTCCTTGCCAGTCTGGAAGACTCCAAGGCCGAAAACATTGTCTCCATCGACATTCAGGGGAAATCGAGCCTCGGCGACTACATGGTCGTCGCTTCGGGTCGATCGCACCGTCATGTCGCGGCTGTCGCCGATCATCTTCTCAAAGCGATCAAGGATGCCGGTCTCGGCACTGCGCGCGTCGAGGGGCTGTCCGGTGCCGACTGGGTCCTGATCGATTCTGGCGACATCATCGTCCATGTCTTCCGTCCCGAAGTCCGCGAATTCTACAATCTTGAAAAGATGTGGCAGGCGCCGGATCTCGAGGAAGAAACCCTCCACTAAGCCGTTCGCACGGCTTACAAGGCGAGGATGAAGATATCAGTTCATGCCGTGGGCCGGATGAAAGCCGGCCCCGAAAAGCTGTTGGCCGACCGCTATTTCGAACGCTTCGCCAAGAGCGGGCCGGCGGTGGGGCTTGAATTTGCCGGCATTGCCGAGATCGCCGAAGGGCGCGGCCAGACCGCCAACGAGCGGCGGCGCGAGGAAGGCCAGAGGCTGCAAACGCAGTTGCAGCCCGGCACCGCGCTGATCCTGCTCGACGAACGCGGCAAAAGCTTTTCCTCCGAAGATTTCGCCGGGCGCCTCGGCCTGTTGCGTGACGGCGGCCGCAAGGCACTGGTCATCGCCATCGGCGGTGCCGACGGCCACGATCAGTCGCTGCGCGATCAGGCCGAACTGGTGATGTCGTTCGGAGCGCTGACTTGGCCGCACCAGTTGGTGCGCGTGATGCTGGGAGAGCAGCTTTATCGGGTGGCCACCATCCTTTCCGGCCACCCCTACCATCGCTCGTAAACCGGTGAATTGGTGCGGCCCACCCGGATTTCCGCCCCAATGCCACGCAATATTAGATCTTAGTCATGCATGCCGTTTTCCCAAAACCGGGACCACTTTTGGGCGACATGCATTCGGGAACGAGGCTTTCGAACATGGTTGATTGTTCGTTAACGAAGCCCCGCATAGAGTCGGGCTTGAATGTCTGAAGACAGGAAATCAAGAACGGCCTCATGGCGCGCGCGCTGCGGTATCGCTGCGGCAATGCTTGTGCTGTCGCTGCATGCGGGGCGGGCGGAAAATACGCTCGACATGGCTCCCGATCCGGACCAGAGCCGGGCTGAATACGAACGGGTCTCGAAGGAAATCACGCTGTCGTCCGAACGGTTGGCCAAGCTCTCCGCCGACATCGCGACGATCAAGAAGGATCATGCCTCGATCACCGCCGCTTTGATCCAGTCGGCGATGACCGAGCAGAAGCTGGGTCAGGACATCGAGGACATCGGCGCCAGACTGGAAGGGCTGAAGGGGCAGGAACAGAAAATCCGCGCTTCGCTGGTGGCGCGGCGTGACGTGCTGGCCGAAGTGCTGGGCGCGCTGCAGCGCATGGGCCTCAACCCGCCGCCGGCAATCCTGGTCAAGCCGGAGGACGCGCTGTCGTCGGTGCGCAGCGCCATCCTGCTCGGAGCGGTGGTGCCGGAACTGCGCCAGCAGACCGATAGCCTGTTTGCCGATCTCAAGGAGCAGACCAGAATCACGGCTTCGATCGAGGCCGAACGAGCGCGGCTGACGGCTGCGGTCGGCGACCAGACAGCGGAAAAGAAGCGCCTCGGCATGCTGCTGGAGGCCAAGCAGAAGCTCGAAGCCGACACGCGGACGCAAATGGCCGCCGAAAAGCAGCGGTCCGAGGCGCTGGCGGCCAAGGCCGGCAGCCTGAAAGAGTTGATCGCCTCGCTCGAAGCGCAGGCCGACAAGAGCCGCAAGGCTGCCGATGCAGCCAAGGCTGCCGAGCAGAAGACGGCGGACGGCGACAAGACATCAACGCCGGCGGAGCTGGCATCGCTGCCGGTGCCGGAAGGCAACCAGCTTGCCGCCGCTGCACCCTTTTCGGCGCTGCAGGGGCAGGTCGCGCTGCCGGTGACCGGCCGCATCAAACGGCGGTTCGGAGCCGATGACGGTAACGGCGCGGTGATGCTTGGCGACATGGTTGCGACACAATCGGGAGCCATCGTTACCGCGCCGGCGGATGGGAATGTGCTTTATGCGGGGCCGTTTCGCTCTTATGGTCAACTCTTGATCCTGAACGCAGGCGACGGCTATCATGTCGTTTTGGCGGGGATGAGCAGAATCAGCGTCGCGACCGGTCAGTCAGTGCTTGCAGGAGAGCCGATCGGCGCGATGGGAGAAGCCCGGGTGGCGAGCACCTCGGTTTCGAAGAATGGAAATGCCACGCCGGAGCTCTATGTTGAGTTCCGCAAGGATGGAAAACCCGTCGATCCGGCCCCATGGTGGGCGGACCGTTTTTCTGGAAGGACGTGAATAATGCGGAAACTGTCGCTTCTGTTTGCCGGTGCGCTGATGGGCGCGTCCGCCATGAGCCTGGTCTATGGCACGCCCGGCTCGGCGGCGAATGCTGCAGGGTCGGAGACCTACAAGCAACTGGCGATCTTCGGCGATATCTTCGAGCGCGTGCGGGCACAGTATGTGACGCCGCCCGATGACAAGTCGCTGGTCGAGAACGCCATCAACGGTATGCTCGCCTCGCTTGACCCGCACTCCTCCTACATGAACGCCGAGCAGGCGCAGGATATGCGCGTCCAGACCAAGGGCGAGTTCGGCGGCCTCGGCATCGAGGTCACCATGGAGAACGATTTGGTCAAGGTGATCACGCCGATCGACGACACGCCGGCCGCCAAGGCAGGCGTGCTGGCCGGCGACTACATCGCCAAGATCGACGGCGAAGAGGTTCGCGGCCTGACGCTCAACGACGCGGTCGACAAGATGCGCGGCCTGGTCAACACGCCGATCAAGCTGACGATCCTGCGCCAGGGCGCCGACAAGCCGATCGAACTGACAGTCGTGCGCGACATCATCAAGGTCAAGGCGGTCAAGTTCCGGGTCGAGAACGACATCGGCTACATGAAGATCACCTCCTTCACCGAAAAGACCTATGACGACCTCGAGAACGCAATCGACACCATCAAGAAGCAGGTGCCGGACGACAAGCTCAAGGGCTACGTTCTCGACCTGCGCCTCAATCCGGGTGGTCTGCTCGATCAGGCGGTGAGCGTGTCCGATGCCTTCCTCAACCGCGGCGAGATCGTCTCGACGCGCGGCCGCGATCCCAAGGACGTCACCCGCTTCGATGCCAAGCCCAAGCAGGTCGACGACATCAACGGCAAGCCGATGATCGTTCTGGTCAATGGCGGTTCGGCCAGCGCATCCGAAATCGTCGCCGGCGCGCTGCAGGATCTGCGCCGTGTCACGGTGGTCGGCACGCAGTCCTTCGGCAAGGGTTCGGTGCAGACCATCATTCCGCTCGGCGAGAATGGCGCGCTCAGGCTGACGACGGCGCTCTATTACACGCCGTCCGGCAAGTCGATCCAGGGTAAGGGCATCACGCCCGACATCAAGGTCGACCAGCCGCTGCCGCCAGAACTGCAGGGCAGGGACCTGACGCGCGGCGAATCGGACCTCAAGGGCCATATCAAGGGCGCCGACGAGAGCACAACCGGTTCGGGCTCGGCGGCCTATGTGCCGCCGGATCCGAAGGACGATCTGCAGCTCATCTATGCCGAGCAGCTGCTGCGCGGCCAGAAGACCGATCCGGCCTTCCCGCCCAATCCGCAAAAGGCCGTTCTCAACCAGTAAAGCGGCCGACAACAGGTCTGGCCGCCTGATGGAAGCAATGCGATGCTGCCGGGACCGAAGGGTTCCGGCAGTTTGATTCGGGGGCAAGGCAAAGCCCCACGCACGGCGCCGGGGGTGCGCCAGGATTGATGAATTCGCGCCTGTCTTTTCGAAGCGGTTTCGTCTTCGAAGCCATGCGCCCCGGGGATTAGGCTTGGCTGATATAGGCAAGGACATCGAACGCCCGCTCGGACAGGCTGTCCGGTCGCCGCGCGCTGCCGGCAAGGTCAGCGGCGGTACGATCATGGCGACCGTGGCCGTGCTGGCGGTGGTCGGCGTCTCCGGCGCGATCGCGCTCAGGGAAAAGCCGTTTCGAAAGCCGCAAGAGGTTGCCGTTTCGACGCCAAAAGTGACTGCGGCGGCCGAGCCCGCCGCGCCTTCGGCTCTAGCCCCGGCCGTAGCGCCGAAACCGGAGGCCCCGACGCCGGCCAAGACGGGCGGGCCGCAGATCATCCATGTGCAGACGGAAGAGGGCGATGGCCCGCCCAAGGCGGCGATCGTCATTCGCGACCCATCGACCATCGGCCAGAACCTGAAGATTGCGCATATTCCCGACAAGGCGCTGGTCGAAGCGAGCGATACCGGACCTTTGCCGGTACGCGCCGCCGATGGCAGGCGGCCGTTCGACGTTTATGCGCGGCCCTGGTCGGGCGGGCGCGGCGCGCGAGTGGCGATCGTCATCGGCGGGCTTTCGGTTTCGCAGACAGGTACCCAGGCGGCAATCGCCAAGCTGCCGGCGGAAGTGACGCTGGCCTTCGCGCCGCAAGGCAACAGCATCGGCCGCTGGATGCAGGCAGCCAGGCAGAGCGGCCACGAGATCGTCATGCAGGTGCCGCTCGAACCGTTCGATTATCCCAACGTCAATCCCGGGCGCAACACGCTGACGGTGGCGGCGAGTGCGGATGAGAACTTGAAAAGCCTGCACTGGGCGCTGTCGCGGACGACCAACTATACCGGCGTCATGAACTATATGGGCGCGCGCTTTTCCGCCGACGCGGCGGCGATGGAGCCGTTCATGGCAGAACTCGGCAAACGCGGCCTCGCCTATGTCGACGACGGCTCGTCGGTGCGCAGCCTGGCGCCGGACCTGGCGCTGAAGGACGGCGTGCCCTTCGTCTCCGGCGACATGGCGATCGACGCCGTGCAGGATCGCGGCGAGATCCTAAAGAAGCTCGACGGTCTCGAAGCCACCGCGCGGGCCAAAGGTTCCGCCGTCGGCATCGGTTCGGCCTTCGACCTGACGGTCGATACCGTGTCGTCGTGGGTGGCCGAGGCCAAGAAGCGCGGCATCGAGATCGTGCCGATCTCAGCGGTGGCCATCGATCCGCAAAAAGGCTAGCCATCGGAAGACGGCTGGAAAGACTGACTGATGCCAAAGACGAAAAAAATCGACCGTGAAACGTTGCCTTACCGTCCCTGTGTCGGTCTGATGATCCTCAATGCCGAGGGCCTGGTCTGGGTCGGGCATCGCATTGCCGAACCGGACAGCGAATTCGCCGGCACGACGCAGCTTTGGCAGATGCCGCAAGGCGGCATCGACAAGGGCGAGGAGCCGCTGCAGGCGGCCGAGCGCGAACTCTATGAAGAGACCGGCATGCGCGGCGTCTCGCTGCTGGCCGAAGCGCCGGACTGGATCAACTATGAATTGCCGGACCATCTCGTCGGCATCGCCTTCAAGGGCCGGTATCGCGGCCAGACGCAGAAATGGTTCGCCTTCCGCTTTCACGGCGACACCAGCGAGATCCAGATCAATCCGCCACCGGGCGGCCACACCGCCGAGTTCGACAAATGGGCATGGCGGCCTATGCAGGATCTGCCCGACCTGATCGTGCCGTTCAAACGCCATGTCTATGAGGACGTGGTGGCGGCGTTCCGGCATCTGGTGCAATAGTAGGGAGTAGGGAGAATGTTGTGTTGCGGTCTGCGCCAATTTCTACTGACTACTGACTAACTCATCCACCACAAGAACGGTCGCCATGAACGACGCCGCCAAGAGGTCGATGCCCGAAGAGGTCACCGCCACGAGCGAAGTGGCGGCTGGGGCCATCCTCACCATCGATCTCGGTGCGATCCGTGAAAACTACCGGCGGCTGAAAGCGCGGTTGGGTGATGTTCGCTGCGCCGGTGTGCTCAAGGCGGACGGCTACGGCGTGGGTGCCAGCCAGGTCGGGGCGGCGCTGCTGCGCGAAGGCTGCGATATCTTCTTCGTCGCGCTTCTGGGCGAAGGCGTCGCGCTGCGCCACTCGCTTGGGCCGGGTCCGGCTATTTTCGTGTTGAACGGCATTCCACCCGGTGGCGAGCCGGACGCCGTGGCCGCGGACCTTTGCGCCGTCATCAACAGCATAGGGCAATTGGCGGCCTGGCGTGCGGCGGCTCGCCGCGCCGGGCGAAAACTGCCGGCCGCGATCCAGGTCGACAGCGGCATGTCGCGGCTCGGCATGGCGCCAGGGGATGTGGAGCGCGTTGCCGTTGATTCGCAGGCGTTCGACGGCATCGACATCCGCTACGTGATGAGCCATCTGGCCTGTGCCGACGAGCCGGAGCATCCAGCCAATGAGAAGCAGCGGCTGGCGTTCGAGCGGCTGCGCAAGATGCTGCCGAAGGCGCCTGCCTCGCTCACCAATTCGTCTGGCATCTTTCTCGGGCCGTCCTTCCACTACGATCTCGCCCGCCCCGGTGCCGCCCTCTACGGCATCAATCCGATACCGGCCAAGCTCAATCCGATGCTGCCCGTCGTGCGGCTGCAAGCAAAAGTGGCGCAGACGCGCAGCATCGAAAAAGGCGCCGGTATCGGCTATGGCCACACCTATCATGCGCAAGGCCCGCTCAGGCTGGCGACGATTTCATTCGGCTACGCGGATGGCTGGCAGCGCCGCGCCGCGTCGGCGGCCTGGTTCGAGGGCACGCGCCTGCCTTTTCTCGGGCGGGTGTCGATGGATTCGATCATTATCGACATCTCTGCCTTGCCGGCTGGCAAGCTCCGTGAGGGTGATCTCGTGGAACTGCTCGGTCCCTCGCAAAGCGTCGATGACGCCGCCGGCCATGCCGGCACCATCGGCTACGAGATCCTGACCAGCCTCGGTCATCGCTTTCATAGGCGCTATGTCGGCGGTTGACCTCTTGGCGGGCGCGGCAGAATCCGGCAGACAGGAGATGGCGCGCCCGAGTTGAGGGGCGGCGTCATGGAGCGTGATACGATGAAGATCATGGTGCTGGGCGGTGGCGTCATCGGGGTGACCACGGCATACTTTCTTGCCGAGGCCGGCCATGAGGTGACGGTTCTCGATCGCCAGAAAGGCCCGGCGCTGGAAACCAGCTTCGCCAATGCCGGCGAGATTTCGCCCGGCTACGCCTCGCCCTGGGCCGGGCCGGGCATTCCGCTGAAGGCGATCAAATGGCTGCTGATGAAACACGGCCCGCTGGTGGTGCGGCCGGCCTTCGACCCGCATATGTGGACATGGCTCATCAAGATGCTGCGCAACTGCACGGCCGAGCGCTATGCGATCAACAAGGCGCGCATGGTGCCGCTCGCCGAATACAGCCGCGACACGCTGAAGGCGCTGCGCGAAGCGACCGGCATCGCCTATGACGAACGGACCCAGGGCACGCTGCAACTGTTCCGCACGCAAAAACAGCTCGACGGCATTGGCGGCGATGTCGAGGTGTTGAAGAAGTATGGCGTGCCCTACGAGATCCTCGATCAGGACGGCTGCATCGCGGCGGAACCGGGCCTGGCCGGGGTGCGCGAAAAGTTCGTCGGCGGTCTCAGGCTGCCTCACGACGAGACCGGCGACTGTAAGATGTTCACCGACAGGCTGGCCGAGCTTTGCGTGGCGCGCGGCGTCAAGTTCGAATACGACGTGACGATATGGCGCATTATCCGCAGCCGGAACCGTATCGCCAATCTCAGCACCAGCAAGGGCTGGAAGACCTCCGACGCCTATGTGATGGCGATGGGCAGTTATTCGGCAGGTTTCATGCGCCGGGTCAAGCGGCCGATCCCGGTCTATCCGGTCAAGGGCTATTCGATCACCGTGCCGATCAAGGATGCCGCCGCGGCACCTGTGTCGACGGTGATGGACGAGACCTACAAGGTGGCGATCACCCGGCTCGGCGACCGCATCCGGGTTGGCGGCACGGCCGAGATTTCCGGCTTTGACCTCAGGCTGCATGAATCGCGGCGGCGCACGCTGGAACATTCGGTCGGCGATCTCTTTCCAGGCGCCGGCGTGATGCGTGATGCGACCTTCTGGTGTGGGCTGCGGCCGATGACGCCGGATGGTCCGCCACTGATCGGCCGCACCGAGCTTTCCAATCTCTATCTCAACACCGGCCACGGCACGCTCGGCTGGACCATGGCTTGCGGCTCAGGCAAGGTCCTGGCCGACATCATCTCCAGCCGGGTGCCTGATATCGATGTCCGCGACCTCGCGCAGGAGCGCTATTTTCGGTAGGGCATGCGTTCGTAGATCGGCTTCATCCTGGTGTAGAATGCCGGGTCGAGCGCCGTCATGCCGTTCTCCGAATCGTGGAAGAAGCTGCGGCATGGCTAAACGAACAGGTTTCGCTCGCGCTCCACCATCTTGGTGATGAAGCTGGCGACAATCTGAACGCGGCGCAGCGGCCGGACCGATTCGTGATAGACCAGCCAGTAGGCGCGGCGGATGGGCGCGACAACATCGACGGACACAAGCTCCGGCATCGAGCGGGCGACGAAAGTGTGCAGGATGCCGATGCCGGCGCCCGAGCGCACCGCTTCGGCCTGGCCGAGCGCCGAGGAGATGGCGAAGCTGGTGCGCCAGTCCGCGCTGAATTCGGCCGCGTAGTCGAGCGAGGGGCTGACGATGAGGTCGGGCACGTAGCCGATGAGGGTGTGCTGGCCAAGCTCGGCGGCGGTTTTGGGCAAGCCATGCGCTTGCCCATAGGCGCGTGAGGCAAACAGGCCGAGCGAATAATCGACCAGCTTCCCCGCAACCAGCCGGCCCTCCGTCGGCCGCTCGACGGTTATGGCGATATCGGCCTCGCGGCGCGACAGGGAGAAGGAGCGCGGCACTGGCACAAGCTGGATCGTCAGCTCGCGGTGGAGAGCCGTCAGTTCGCCGAGGCGTTTGGCCAAGAAGGCGACGCCAAAACCGTCCGGCGCGCCGATGCGCACGGTGCCGGAGACGTCGTCGCCTTCGCCCGATATGGTCGAGCGCGCGGCGATCATGTCCCCCTCCATGCGCTCGGCAATGTCGAGGAAGCGCTCGCCGGCCGGCGTCAGCTCGCTGCCTGTGGTCAGCCGGCGAAACAGCTTGGTCCGCAGCGCATTCTCAAGTGCGGCGATGCGGCGCGAGACGGTGGCGTGGTTGAGCTCCAGCCGCTTGGCCGCGCCAAGGATCTGGCCAGCGCGCGCCACGGCAAGGAAGATGCGGACGTCATCCCAGTTCATCTTACCCTCCCCCCTTGTGGGGGTCCGAAGGGCGGGCGAGACCCGTGGCTCGCCCCGGCACGTCGATCCGCGAAGCGGAGCGGGGTGGGGGTAGCGCCGGCGCTAGACCCCCACCCCGTCGAACGATCTCCGCTTCGCTTCGACCGCTCGCCGACCCTCCCCACAAGGGGGAGGGTGAAGGCCAGGGAGATGTCCGGCAGGACAGAGGGGGGCGCGAAGGAACTCAACCTGTCGGTCCTTGAGCAGCATCTGGTGAGAGCATCATTTGCGGGAATTGATGCTCTCTCGTCAATCGTTATCTACTTTCCGCACAACGGTTGCGTTCTCTGTCGCGTTGCCATCCGGCGGGCAAAGGCGGACAATGCGCCATCACAAACAAAGGGAGAGAAATCATGATCGACTACGGTCATTTCATAGGCGGCAAGCATGTCGCCGGGACCAGCGGCCGCAAGCAGGATGTCATGCAGCCGATGGACGGCTCCGTGCGCGGCACAGTGGCGCTGGCTTCGCAGGCGGAACTGCGCGCGGCTGTCGAGAATGCCAAGGCGGCGCAGCCGAAATGGGCCGCGACCAACCCGCAGCGCCGCGTGCGCGTGCTGATGAAGTTCCTCGAATTGGTCGCCCGCGACTATGACGAACTGGCCGACATCCTGGCGCGCGAGCACGGCAAGACGATTGCCGATGCCAAGGGCGACATCCAGCGCGGCCTCGAAGTGGTCGAAGTCTGCATCGGCGCGCCGCATATGATGAAGGGCGAATTCACCGACGGCGCCGGCCCCGGCATCGACGTCTATTCGATGCGCCAGCCGCTCGGCGTCGTCGCCGGCATCACGCCGTTCAACTTCCCGGCGATGATCCCGCTGTGGAAGATCGCGCCTGCCATCGCCTGCGGCAACGCCTTCATCCTGAAGCCGTCGGAGCGTGACCCGGGCGTGCCGATGCGCATCGCCGAACTGTTCCTCGAGGCCGGCCTGCCGGCGGGCATCCTCAACGTCGTCAATGGCGACAAGGACGTGGTCGACGCCATCCTCGACGATCCCGACATCAAGGCCATCGGCTTTGTCGGCTCGACGCCGATCGCCCATTACATCTATTCGCGCGGCACCGCCGCCGGCAAGCGCGTGCAGTGCTTCGGCGGCGCCAAGAACCACATGATCATCATGCCCGATGCCGACATGGACCAGACCGTCGACGCGCTGATCGGCGCCGGCTACGGCTCGGCCGGCGAACGCTGCATGGCGATCTCGGTGGCGGTGCCTGTCGGCAACGACACCGCCAACCGGCTGATGGAAAAGCTGGTCCCGCGCGTCGAGAGCCTGAAGGTCGGTCCTTCGACCGATTCTTCGGCCGATTTCGGCCCGCTGGTGACGGCGCAGGCTCTTGAACGGGTCAAGGGCTACGTTGACACCGGCGTCAAGGAAGGCGCCAAGCTGGTCGTCGACGGCCGCGGCTTCTCGATGCAAGGCTATGAGGACGGCTACTATATGGGCGGCTGCCTGTTCGACAACGTGACCGCTGATATGCGCATCTACAAGGAAGAGATCTTTGGGCCGGTGCTCTCGGTGGTGCGCGCGCCGACCTATGAGAGCGCGATCAAGCTCGCCAACGACCACGAGATGGGCAATGGCGTCGCGATCTTCACTCGTGACGGCGATGCCGCGCGCGACTTCGCCTCGCGGGTCCAGGTCGGCATGGTCGGCATCAACGTGCCGATCCCGGTGCCGATCGCCTACTACACGTTCGGCGGCTGGAAGGCGTCCTCCTTCGGCGACCTCAACCAGCACGGCCCGGACGCGTTCCGCTTCTACACCAAGACCAAGACGGTGACCTCGCGCTGGCCGTCCGGCATCAAGGATGGTGCGGAATTTGTCATTCCGACGATGAACTAGCCGGACGATTGCGCGCTCCGCAGACTGACGGCAAAGGCCCGGGTTCAAAACCCGGGCCTATTTTGATTTCTGGTCGCGGCCGGTATCTGTTTGAACGTTAATGTGATGGAACC
Organism: Mesorhizobium sp. LjRoot246; assembly: GCF_964254115.1. Lineage (NCBI taxonomy): Bacteria > Pseudomonadati > Pseudomonadota > Alphaproteobacteria > Hyphomicrobiales > Phyllobacteriaceae > Mesorhizobium > Mesorhizobium sp. LjRoot246. The sequence continues at coordinate 1,333,120 of NZ_CAXUSN020000001.1, forward strand.
GGGTGGGTAGGTGTCGTCTTAGCTTGCAGCCCTGCCGCAAGGAGGCGGCAGATCAACCAATTGGCGACAGCTTGGGGAGGCATCGCCCGGCGTAAGGAGGTGTCAGATGACACGTCTCACGGCGACGCTATTGTTTGCGGCGATTTCTGCGTTTTGCGCCGCACCGGCATCTGCCGACCAATGCGCAGCGCGCGCGGATATGATCAAGGCGCTTGGTGATAAGTTCCATGAGAGCGAGGCGGCGCGCGGCCTGGTCAATCCGAGCGTGGTTCTCGAAATCTTCGTTTCCGACAAAGGCACCTGGACCATTCTGGCCACCGACACGCATGGTCAGAGCTGCGTCATTACGGCGGGCGAAGGTTGGGATGGCACCATGATGGCGGCCTTGCCGGGCGCCTGAATTAGGGCAGCGCCTCGGCATGCCATCGCGCCATGGCAGCAGCAGTCCGGTCAGACGGTCGGAATGATGCTGCCGTCGATGACGTATTCGGCGTCGTGCCGGCGGTGCCGGTGTGGGCAATGCGAGGGTGCTTGTTTTCGCATCGGGACCTCACCATATCGATTCCAGGGAATGCGATAGAATTCCCTGACGACAGACCGGAAACCAGAAGGAGTGACGTGATGAAGACGTCGAATCCGGCCTGGAACGTCCCGGCACTTTGAGGCTGCCCATGTGCCTCCCTTTGCCGGAACGTCAAGGCGAAGGAGGTGCCGAATGGCACACAAATTTTCGTTTCGATGGATTGGGATAGCCGCGAGCGGTGCCACACTGGCGTTATCGACACTATCCGCACAGGCGCAATTCATCTGCGGCGGCCACAGTGATCTTGTCGCGGGACTGGCGCAGGCCTTTCAACAAAAGCAGATCGGCTACGGTGTGGTCGGGCAAGCTGCCATTGTCGAGGTCTATGTTTCGGCAAGTGGGACATGGACCATGCTGGTGACCGACGTGCAAGGCCGAAGCTGCATCTTCGCGACCGGTGACGGATGGGAGAATACCGTCCCCGTCACCGCCACGGCGCAAGGGATCTGAGTCGTTCGATCAGCGCGTGGCGGCCACTTCCGCGTGGCCGCGCAACAGCGCCATCAACCGCTTGGCGTCCTTGGCCGCGGCTTCCTCGTCGCCGGCGAGGATCGAGCGGATCAGCGCGACATGGTGCTCGGCGGATTCGGCAAGGCCGGTGTCGGCCTTGTAGCGGAACCAGAAGCGGCGGCTGTGGGTCTGCAAGGGGGCGGCCAAACGGGCGGCGAACGGATTGTCGGCGGCCATCGCCAGCGCTTCGTCGAGCGCCTTGTCGGCCTGGATGAAGGCAAGCACGTTGCCCGAGATCACCGCCTTCTGCATGGCCAGCGCCGCCTCGTGAAACAGGTCGGCGGCCTCGCGAGTGACGAAGCGGGCGGCCGAGCGAGCCAGCACCACCTCGACGCCGCGGCGCGCATCGAGTACGCGCAGCCAATCGCCTGGATGTAGCGGCGCGATCGCGATGCCGGCGCGCGGCCGCACATCGAGCAGCCCCTCCCACGCCAGCCGCTGGATCGCCTCGCGCACCGGTGTCCTGCCGAGCCCGAGCCTGTCGATCAGGGCGCCCTCGGTGACGAAGCTCGCCGGCGCCAGTTCGAGGGTGACGATCATGTGTTCGAGCACATGGTAGGCCCTGGTCGCGGCCGGCTCGGATGCGATGCTTGCTTCCATGGATATCAAAGGCGCTCTCCTGATATATCTTGAATATATCATAACGGATTCTGCATTGACAGGCAGTTTCTTAACAGATATATGGCTGATATATCAGATGGAGAGATGATCATGTGGACCGGGGTTTTTCCTGCCGTCACGACTAAATTCACCGCGGATGATCGTCTCGATCATGCCGAGATGGAGCGCTGCTTCAACTTGCAGATGGAGGCCGGCTGCGACGGCATCATCGTCTGCGGATCGCTCGGCGAAGGGCCGATGCTGTCGCCCGACGAGAAGATAGAGGTGCTGAAGACCGCGCAGAAAGTTGCCGGCAAGAAGCCGGTGCTGCTGACCGTCAATGAGGCCGGCACCCGCGAGGCCGCCAGCATCGCCAAGCGTGCCGCCAAGGAAGGCGCCAACGGCCTGATGGTTGTGCCAAGCCCGATCTATCACACCAATGCGGAAGAGACGGTCGCGGCGCTGCGTGCGGTCGCCGAGGCCGGCGACTTGCCGGTCATGATCTACTCCAACCGGCTCGCCTACCGCGTCGATGTCACCGTCGACCAGATGGAAGAGCTGGCGTCGGACAAGCGCTTTGTCGCGATCAAGGAATCCTCGGACGACATCCGTCGCTCGACCGAGATCATCAATCGCCTGGGCAGCCGCTACGACCTGTTCACCGGCGTCGACAATCTGGCCTTCGAGGCGCTGTCGGTCGGTGCCATCGGCTGGGTGGCCGGCCTTGTCACTGCCTTCCCGCGCGAGACCGTCGCCATCTACCAGCTGATCAAGCAGGGCCGTCGTGAGGAAGCGCTCGCCATCTACCGCTGGTTCCGGCCGCTGCTCGATCTCGATGTGTCGACCTATCTGGTGCAAAACATCAAGCTTGCCGAAGTGTTGGCGATCAACACAAATGACCGCGTGCGCATGCCGCGCCAGCCGCTGTCGGGCGAGCGCCGCAAGGCCGTCGAAAAGATCGTCAAGGACGCGCTGGCGGTGCGGCCGACACTGCCGACGTTCTAAAAGGTCGCAATGCCGCAGTCCCCCTCATCCGACCGCTACGCGGCCACCTTCTCCCCGAGGGGAGAAGAGGTCGCCAACGCCGGCGTCAGCCTCTTCTCCCCGGCGGGGAGAAGGTGGCCCGAAGGGTCGGATGAGGGGGCTGGCTGCAAGGATCGATGCGAAGGTCGGGACATGCAGTGCGACGCGCGGCCATGAGCAACGATGCTGCAATCGACATCGCCATCATCGGTGGCGGCATCATTGGCATCTGTGCCGCTGCTTCTCTCGCCGAGGCCGGACGCAGGGTCACCGTCTTCGACCGCACCGGCATTTGCGAGGAGACGAGCTCCGGCAATGCCGCCGCCTTCGCCTTCTCCGACGTGCTGCCGCTGGCGCATAAGGGCATGATCCGGCAGCTGCCGAAATGGCTGGCCGATCCGCTCGGACCGCTCAGCATCCCGCCCGCCTATCTGCCGAAGCTTCTGCCCTGGCTGATCCGCTTCTGGCGCGCCGGTGCGCCGGAGAAATACGAGGCGAGCCTCGCCGCTCAGGCGGGCATGATGAAGCTTGCCGAGGCCGAGTGGATGGGCTTGCTCGATCGGTCCGGCACGCGAGAAATGCTGCGCGAGGATGGCTCACTCGAGCTTCACGAGAGCGAGGCCGAGTTCCGCGCCTCGCTGTCCGGCTGGGCGGCGCGCGCGCGTTTCGGCATCGGGTTTCGCCATGTCGAGGGCGAGGAACTGGCTGCCTTGCAACCGGGTCTCTCGCCGCGCTTCGTCAAGGGCACATTCGTGCCGGGATGGAAGACGGTCGCCGACCCAAAACTACTCGGCAAGGCGGTGTGGGCCTACGCACAAAGCAAGGGCGCCCGCTTTGAGAGGGCTCGGATCGAGCGCATCGCGACCAATCGGGACGGTGCCGCCCTCACGTTGGCAGGCGGCACCACAAGGCAGACCCGACACCTCATCATCGCCGCCGGTGCCTGGTCGCATCTGCTGGCGGGGCAACTCGGCGATCGCATTCCGTTGGAGACAGAGCGCGGTTACAACACGACACTGCCGGCGACTGCCTTCGACGTGAAGCGGATGCTGATCTTCTCCGGCCATGGCTTCGTCATCACGCCGCTCCAAACGGGCCTGCGCGTCGGCGGCGCCGTCGAACTGGGTGGCATCGCGCGGCCGCCCAACTACAACAGGTCGAAGGCGCTGCTGCAGAAGGCACAAAGGTTCCTGCCGGGGCTCGATCCCTCAGGCGGGCGCGAATGGATGGGGTTCCGTCCCTCGCTGCCGGATTCAGTGCCGGTCATCGGTCTTGCACCGGGAAGCAGATCGGTGGTCTATGCTTTCGGCCATGGCCATCTCGGCCTGACCCAGGCAGCGGCCGCCGGACGGTTGATCCGCGACCTCGTCCTGGGGCAGACTCCGCCGATCGATCTGGCCCCCTTCAGTCCGCAACGATTTTGATTTTTCCGGATTTTGATTTTTCGAGGAGCGTCATGGCCAAGAAATCCTTCTTCTGCATAGACGGTCATACCTGCGGCAATCCGGTGCGACTGGTCGCCGGCGGCGGTCCGCTGCTGCAGGGCTCGACGATGATGGAACGGCGAGCGCATTTTCTGGCAGAATATGACTGGATCCGCACCGGGCTGATGTTCGAGCCGCGCGGCCACGACGTGATGTCCGGCTCGATCCTCTATCCGCCGACGCGCGAGGATTGCGACATCGCCATCCTGTTCATCGAAACCTCCGGCTGCCTGCCGATGTGCGGCCACGGCACCATCGGCACGGTGACGATGGCAATCGAGCACGGGCTGATCAAGCCCAAGACGCCGGGAGTGCTTCGGCTCGACACGCCGGCCGGCCTGGTCATCGCCGAATACAAACAGGTCGGCGACTATGTAGAGGAGGTGCGCATTACCAATGTGCCGTCCTTCCTCCATGCCGAGGGGCTGACGGTCGAATGCCCGCAGCTCGGCGAAATCACCGTCGATGTCGCCTATGGCGGCAATTTCTACGCCATCGTCGAGCCGCAGAAGAATTATCGCGACATGGCCGATCATTCGGCGGGCGACTTCATCGCCTGGAGCCCGGTGGTGCGGCAGCGGCTCAACGAGAAATATTCCTTCGTGCATCCCGAGAACCCGGGCATCAACCGGCTGTCCCACATGCTGTGGACCGGTGCGCCGACCGTGGATGGTGCGGATGCGCGCAATGCCGTGTTCTACGGCGACAAGGCAATCGACCGCTCACCCTGCGGCACCGGCACCTCGGCACGCATGGCGCAGCTTCATGCCAAGGGCAAACTCAAGGCCGGCGACAGCTTCGTCCATGAATCGATCATCGGTTCGCTGTTCAAGGGCAAGGTCGAGAAGGAGGTCACCGTCGCCGGCAAACCAGCCATCATACCTTCGATCGGCGGCTGGGCGCGGATGACCGGATTGAACACCATCTTCATCGATGACCGCGATCCGTTCGCACATGGATTTGTGGTCAAGTGAAGGGAATCCTGACCTAGGGGAAAGGAACGGAGCGAAAAACAGATCGCGTCGGAAACGCAACGATTCTTCTCATCACCTAATTTTGACGGCGATTTCTTCGAAACGGGGCGCATGATGCGGCCGAATCGTCAAAGACATTGCGTTATGCCAATGGTAGGGTCCGCGATAGTCCAGCGGGTCGGGTGCGAAAAACGGGCGATCGGAAAGGCGTGCCTCGAAAACACGCATGACGATTGAAAAATGACGTTGCAATCCGGGCTCGAAACTTTACGACTAGGGGAAATACGAAAAGGAATGCGTCTGCATGGGCGACATTCCAGGGGAGCTATGTACACATGCAGTACTTTGTCCAGCAGCTTATCAACGGGCTGACGCTGGGATCGATCTATGGGCTGATCGCAATCGGCTACACGATGGTCTACGGCATCATCGGCATGATCAACTTCGCCCATGGCGATATCTTCATGGTGGGTGCCTTCACGGCACTGATCGTCTTCCTCGCCCTTGGCGCGCTGTTCTACTCGGTGCCGGTGGTGCTGGCGCTGCTGGTCATGATGATCGTGGCGATGCTGCTTACCAGCCTCTACAACTGGACGATCGAGAAGGTCGCCTACCGGCCGCTGCGCGGTTCGTTCCGGCTGGCGCCGCTGATCACCGCGATCGGCATGTCGATCGCGCTGTCGAATTTCGTCCAGGTGACGCAGGGTCCACGTAACAAGCCGATCCCGCCGATGGTTTCGCAGGTCTACAACATCAACGGCATCAGCGTGTCGCTGAAGCAGATCATCATCGTCCTCGTCACAGCAGCGCTGCTGGCGCTGTTCTGGTACCTGGTCAACAGGACTTCGCTTGGGCGGGCGCAACGGGCCTGCGAGCAGGACCGCAAGATGGCGGCGCTGCTCGGCATCGATGTCGACCGCACCATCTCGATCACCTTCATCATGGGTGCGGCCCTTGCCGCCGTCGCCGGCACGCTGTTCCTGATGTATTACGGCGTCATTGCCTTCTCGGACGGTTTCACGCCGGGCGTGAAAGCGTTCACGGCGGCGGTGCTGGGCGGCATCGGTTCGCTGCCGGGTGCGGTGCTCGGCGGGCTGATGATCGGCTTCATCGAGAGCATGTGGTCGGCCTATTTCTCGATCGACTACAAGGACGTCGCGGCGTTCTCGATCCTGGCCATCGTGCTGATCTTCCTGCCTTCCGGCATATTGGGCCGGCCAGAAGTCGAAAAGGTCTGAGACCATGGCCGTCACCGTTTCTCCGGAGCGCGACACCGTCGCCACCCCCGTGCAGCGCGCCACGCGCGAGGCGCTTTATGCCGGCGCCATATCGCTCGGCCTGTTCGTGCTGTTCATCGGCCTGAAGACGGGTCAGAATATTTCCAATGAGCTGGTCCTGACGACGCGCTGGGGCCTGCTTGCCGCCGTGGTGATCGCCACGGCTGTCGGGCGGTTTCTTTATGTCGCTTATGGCCAGCCCTTCCTGGCCAACCAGAAGATCACCGACGTCGCCACCGGCCTGCTGCCGGCCAGCGTGGCGTCACGTTTCTTTCAGTTGCCGGCCTTCATCGTGGCCATCATCGCCGCGGTGCTGCTGTTCGTGTTCAACAACTCTCTCGCCGGATGGGTGGGAGCTGAGCCGGCCGGCTATCTGCAATTCCTGCGCGCCCTGGCGATTATCTATGTGCTGGCTTGCGTGATCTATTATTTCAGGGCCTTCATCCATGCCAACTTCACCAAACTCGGCATTGCCGCGCTTGTGCTGTACCCGATCCTCGTGGTCGCGGTGCTGTCGCTGAGTGCCTGGTCGATTGTCGGAGGGCTGCAGGGTTCGCTGAAATGGGTCGATAATTTCGGCATCCAGATCCTGATCTATGTGATGCTGGCCTGGGGCCTGAACATCGTCGTCGGCCTCGCCGGCCTACTCGATCTCGGCTACGTCGCCTTTTATGCAATTGGCGCCTATGCCTATGCGTTGCTCGGCACACAATACGGCCTGTCGTTCTGGATCCTGCTGCCGGCCGCCGGCGCCATGGCCGCCTTCTGGGGTGTGCTGCTCGGCTTCCCGGTGCTGCGCCTGCGCGGCGACTATCTAGCGATCGTCACGCTGGCTTTCGGCGAGATCATCCGGTTGGTGCTGATCAACTGGCGCGAGGTCACCCACGGGTCGGCCGGTATCTCCGGCATTCCCAAGGTCAGCTTCTTCGGCCTGATGTCGTTCAACGTGTCAGACCCGAACTACATCGCCAAGGTGTTGGGCATCGCCCAGTCGGGCGCGTATTACAAGATTTTCCTCTATTATCTGATCCTGGGCCTGTGCCTGCTCACCGCCTTCGTCACCATCCGGCTGCGGCGCCTGCCGGTCGGCCGCGCGTGGGAAGCGCTGCGCGAGGACGAGATCGCCTGCCGGTCTCTGGGCATCAACACGACGACAACCAAGCTCACGGCTTTTGCGACAGGCGCCATGTTCGGTGGCTTCGCCGGCTCCTTCTTCGCCGCGCGGCAAGGTTTCGTCAGCCCGGAATCCTTCGTCTTCCTGGAATCGGCCATTATCCTCGCCATCGTCGTGCTCGGCGGCATGGGTTCGCTGGTCGGCATAGCGGTTGCCGCAATGGTGATGATCGGCGGCACCGAGGCGCTGCGTGAACTCGACTTCCTCAAGCAGATCTTCGGGCCAGACTTCACCCCGGAACTCTACCGCATGCTTCTGTTCGGCATGGCCATGGTCATCGTCATGCTGTGGAAGCCGCGCGGCTTCGTCGGCAGTCGCGAACCGACCGCCTTCCTCAAGGTGCGAAGAGCTGTCTCTGGCTCCTTCACTAAGGAAGGGCACGGCTGATGAATGCGAGCACATCCATGAACGAAGCCATCCTGCAGGTCGATCACTTGTCGATGAAGTTCGGCGGTCTGGTCGCCATCGGCGACCTGTCCTTCACCGCCAGGCGCGGCGAGATCACCGCGCTGATCGGACCCAATGGCGCTGGCAAGACCACCGTGTTCAACTGCATCACCGGCTTCTACAAGCCGTCGGAAGGCATGATCACGCTCAACCGCAACGACGGATCGAGCTATTTGCTCGAACGTCTGCCCAACCATGAGATCCCGGCACGCGCCAAAGTGGCGCGCACCTTCCAGAACATCCGCCTGTTTTCGGGCATGACGCTCCTGGAGAACCTCTTGGTTGCCCAGCACAACAAGCTGATGAAGGCATCGGGCTATACGATCCTTGGCCTGTTCGGCTTCAGCAGCTACCGCAAAGCCTCGGCCGAATCGGTCGAGCTTGCCAAGCACTGGCTGGAGAAGGCCGATCTTGTCGACCGTGCCGACGATCCGGCCGGCGACCTGCCCTATGGAGCGCAGCGCCGCCTCGAGATCGCGCGCGCCATGTGCACGGGTCCGGAGCTCTTGTGCCTGGACGAGCCGGCGGCCGGTCTCAATCCGAAGGAATCGGCAGCACTCAACGAACTGCTGATCGACATTAAGAGCACCACGGGCACCTCGATCCTGTTGATCGAGCATGACATGTCGGTGGTCATGCAGATATCCGACCATGTCGTGGTGCTCGAATATGGCCGCAAGATCTCCGACGGCAGTCCGCAGTCGGTGCGCACCGACCCGCGTGTCATCGCCGCCTATCTCGGGGTCGACGACGAGGAAGTGGAGTCGGTCCTCACCGAAGTCGGCGACGAAGACGTTATCGAACAGCTCGATACCGGCCCTGATGCCGCGCATGGACCGGGGACGTCGTCTTCGTATCTCGCCGGGCCGGTGACCGATACGGTCGGCCACAGTTCGGGCGAACGGGTTACGGTGGCCAAGGGCGCATCAAAGGCCGGTCAGGTCGACGCAAGGTCGCTCGCCGCGGCAAACAAGGCGGCCTCGGCGGCGGCGGTGCCGGCCGCGAAGTCCGGTCCAAAGCCTGCTTCGAAAGCCGCATCAAAGGCTTCTACCGGGACCAGTGTGAAGCCGACCGCAGCGACCAAACCGGCAGCCAAGGCTCCGGCAACGAAGGCTCCGGCGAAGGCTGGAGAGATCTCCAACCGGCTGGCAGCGCCTCGTGGCGGCAAGGCCGACAATCTGACCCGCATCAAGGGTATCGGTACGGTCAACGAGAAGAAGCTCAACGATCACGGCATCTTTCACTTCGACCAGATCGGCGCCTGGAAAAAGGCCGATGTCGAGGCCGCCGAAGCCTATCTCGCCTTCGACGGTCGCATCGCGCGTGAAGAGTGGGTCAAGCAAGCCAAGCTGCTCAGCCAGGGCAAGGATACGGAATTCTCGCGCCGCGTCGATGCGGGCAAGGTGGCGACGAGTCATGCTGCCAAGCCTGCGGCGGGCAAGCGTGGAGGAGGCAAGTGATGGCCGCGACAACGCTGCTCGATATCAAGGGCGTGCAGACCTATTACGGCAACATCCGGGCGTTGAACGGCGTCGATGTTACCGTAAAGCAGGGTGAGATCGTGGCGCTGATCGGCGCCAACGGCGCCGGCAAGTCGACGCTGATGATGACCATTTTCGGCGCGCCGCGGGCTCGGGCCGGCACCATCACCTTTGCCGGCACTGATATCACCCAAATGCCGACGCATGAGATCGCGCGCATGCGCATCGCCCAGTCGCCCGAAGGCCGGCGGATCTTCCCGCGCATGACGGTGATGGAAAACCTACAGATGGGCGCCAGCCTCGACAACCTCAATCACTATGACGAGGACGTCGAAAAGGTGTTCACGCTGTTTCCGCGGCTGAAGGAGCGCATCGCGCAGCGCGGCGGCACGCTGTCGGGCGGCGAGCAGCAGATGCTGTCGATCGGACGTGCGCTGATGGCGCGGCCGAAGCTGCTCTTGCTCGATGAACCGTCGCTGGGTCTGGCGCCGCTGATCGTCAAGCAGATCTTCGACGCCATCCGCGAACTGAACCGCACGCAGGGGCTGACCGTGTTCCTGGTCGAACAGAATGCCTTCGGCGCGCTGAAACTCGCCACGCGCGGCTATGTCATGGTCAACGGCAATGTGACGATGAGCGGCACCGGCAAGGACCTGCTCGCCAATCCGGAAGTGCGCGCCGCCTATCTTGAAGGCGGACACCACTGAGCTTGGAGCGGAATTCGTGCATCCGGTATTCCGCCCCAGATTGTTTGTTTGTCGCATGATCTTTGTCCGAAAAGTCCGCAACTTTTCGGGATCATGCTAAGGAGACTTCATCATGCAGGGCATTCTCTATGAGGAACCCTCGATCTGGCAGTTCTTCTTCGTCACCTGTCTGCTCGGCGGCTGGGCGGCGTGGATGACGGGCAAGGCCAGCGCCCAGACATGGCGCAGCTTCATCCACCTGTTCGCCTATATGCTGGGCCTCGGCATCGGCATCCGCTTCATCCATCACGCGCTGTTCGGCGGCACGATGTTCTCGCTGCACTATTACATCGTCGACACCATCGTGCTGATGATCCTCGGCTTCGTCGGCTATCAATACACGCGTACCAACCAGATGGTGACGCAGTATAATTGGCTCTATGAAAGAGCTTCGATCTTGAGCTGGAAACCGAAAGGTTGACGTTCATCATTAACGCCGCCTCGGAATTGAATCGGCGTGACAAGTGCCTGAAAATCGGCAAACTATGCTTTCTGCGATAAGGGTGGGCATCGCATGAAAGCTTCATCCACGCCCACTCCGTAAATGGGAGCGTTTAAATGAAAAAGTCACTTTTGTCCGCCGTCGCCCTGACCGCGCTTGTCGCGTTCGGCGGCAACGCGTGGGCTGATGTAATGTTCGGCGTTGCCGGTCCGATCACCGGTCCGAACGCAGCCTTCGGCGCACAGCTTCAGAAGGGTGCGGAAGCGGCTGTCGCCGACATCAATGCCAAGGGCGGCATCAACGGCGAGCAGATCAAGCTCGAGGTTGGCGACGATGTCTCCGATCCGAAGCAGGGCATCTCGGTTGCCAACAAGTTCGTCGGCGACGGGGTCAAGTTCGTGGTCGGCCACTTCAACTCGGGCGTCTCGATCCCGGCGTCGGAAGTCTATGCGGAAAACAACATCGTCGAGATCACCCCGGCTGCCACCAACCCGCAGCTCACCGAGCGCGGCCTGTGGAACGTGTTCCGCACCTGCGGGCGCGATGACCAGCAGGGCAGCATTGCCGGCGCTTATCTCGCCGCGAACTTCAAGGACGCCAAGATCGCCGTCGTCCACGACAAGACCACCTACGGCCAGGGCCTTGCCGACGAAACCAAGAAGGCAATGAACGCCGCCGGCGTGACGGAAGTCATGTACGAAGGCATCAATGTCGGCGACAAGGACTTCTCGGCGCTGATCGCCAAGATGAAGGAAGCCGGCGTTTCCATCATCTATTGGGGAGGCCTGCACACCGAAGCCGGCCTGATCATCCGCCAGGCGGCCGACCAGGGTCTCAAGGCGACGCTGGTTTCCGGCGACGGCATCGTGTCGAACGAGCTGGCTTCGATCGCGGGCGACGCGGTTGCGGGCACGCTCAACACGTTCGGCCCGGATCCGCGCCTGATCCCTGCCAACAAGGAACTCGTCGAGAAGTTCCGTGCGCAGGGTTTCGAGCCGGAAGCCTATACGCTCTACTCCTACGCAGCCGTGCAGGCGCTTGCCGAAGCGGCGACCGTTGCCAAGTCGAACGACCCGCAGGCAGTTGCCAAGGCGCTGCATGAAAACGGCCCGTTCAAGACCGTGCTCGGCGACCTGTCCTATGATGCCAAGGGCGATCCGACGCTGCCCGGCTACGTCATGTACGAATGGAAGAAGGGCGACGACGGCAAGTACACCTACATCCAGAAGATGTAAGTTCGTCAGTCTCGATATCTACGGAATGCCCGGCGCCTCGCGCCGGGCATTTTTGTTTGTGCCACCTTCGCTTTCAGAAGGCGGACCCGGCCGATAGAACTGGCCTTTAGCCGGAGAATGATCGTGCATTGACCGGCAATGCCGGCGCTTTCCCTGCACATTGGAATGAATGCGAAGGCGTTTGGCGTAGAGATTCCATTTCAATCGGTTTAAACGCGCGTCAATTTTGTTTGCACTGCAGCATTTTCACGCTAATCATTGCGCCGATTTCTGTTCCCTTCCGTTGCTGGAGCCCAGTCCTTGGCCATCACGAAGATCCTCGTCGCCAACCGGTCCGAAATCGCCATTCGCGTCTTTCGCGCGGCCAACGAACTCGGTCTCAAAACCGTGGCGATCTGGGCCGAGGAGGACAAATATTCCCTGCATCGCTTCAAGGCCGACGAGAGCTACCAGGTCGGGCGTGGGCCGCATCTGACCAGGGATATGGGGCCGATCGAAAGCTATCTGTCGATTGAGGAGGTGATCCGCGTCGCCAGGCTTTCGGGCGCCGATGCCATCCATCCCGGCTACGGGCTGTTGTCGGAAAGCCCCGAATTCGCCGATGCCTGTGCCGAGGCCGGCATCACCTTCATCGGGCCGAAGCCGGACACGATGCGCCGGCTCGGCAACAAGGTCGCGGCGCGCAATCTCGCCATCGAGGTCGGTGTGCCGGTGATCCCCGCCACCGATCCATTGCCGGACGACATGGATGCGGTCAAGAAACTGGCCAAGCAAATTGGCTACCCGGTGATGTTGAAGGCATCGTGGGGCGGCGGCGGTCGCGGCATGCGCGCCATCCGCGCCGAAGCCGACCTTGCCCGTGAGGTCACGGAAGGCAAGCGCGAGGCGAAGGCCGCCTTCGGCAAGGACGAGGTCTATCTCGAAAAGCTGATCGAGCGCGCCCGCCATGTCGAGGTGCAGGTGCTGGGCGACGCGCATGGCAACGCGGTGCACCTGTTCGAGCGCGACTGTTCGATCCAACGCCGCAACCAGAAGGTCGTCGAGCGGGCGCCGGCGCCCTATCTTGAAATGTCGCAGCGCGAGGAGCTGTGCGGCCATGCGCTGAAGATCGCGCGCGAGACCAGCTATATCGGTGCCGGGACGGTCGAGTTCCTGCAGGATGCCGACACCGGCAAATTCTATTTCATCGAGGTCAACCCGCGCATCCAGGTCGAGCACACCGTTACCGAGCAGGTGACCGGCATCGACATCGTCAAGGCGCAGATCCATATCCTCGACGGCTTTGCCATCGGCACGCCGGAATCGGGCGTGCCGGCACAGAAGGACATCAGGCTGAACGGCCATGCCTTGCAGTGCCGCATCACCACGGAAGATCCCGAGCACAATTTCATCCCGGATTATGGCCGCATCACCGCCTATCGCGGCGCGACAGGCTTCGGCATTCGCCTCGATGGCGGCACCGCCTATTCCGGCGCCGTCATCACTCGCTTCTACGATCCGCTGCTGGAGAAGGTGACGGCATGGGCGCCGACGCCAGCCGAGACCATCGCCCGCATGAACCGGGCGCTGCGCGAGTTCCGCATCCGCGGCGTCGCCACGAACCTGACCTTCCTCGAAGCGATCATCAACCACCCGAGCTTCGCCGACAATTCCTACACGACTAAGTTCATCGACACGACGCCGGAACTGTTCCAGCAGGTCAAGCGCCAGGACCGCGCCACCAAGCTCATCAACTATCTCGCCGATGTCAGCGTCAACGGTCACCCCGAAACGCGCGGCCGGCCGCAGCCGAAAGCCGATGCGGCGGCACCCGTGGTGCCCTATCTCAACGGCAATGTGCCCGGCGGCAGCAAGCAGAAGCTCGACGTGCTCGGGCCGGAGAAATTCGCCGCCTGGATGCGCGACCAGAAAGAGGTCCTGGTCACGGACACGACGATGCGCGACGGCCATCAGTCGCTGCTGGCGACCCGGATGCGCACGCATGACATTGCGGGCATCGCCGGCACCTATGCGCGCGCCCTGCCGCAGCTTCTGTCGCTCGAATGCTGGGGCGGCGCCACTTTCGACGTCGCCATGCGCTTCCTCACCGAGGATCCCTGGGAGCGGCTGTCGCTGGTGCGCGAGGCGGCGCCCAATCTATTGCTGCAGATGCTTTTGCGTGGCGCCAATGGCGTCGGCTACACCAACTATCCGGACAATGTCGTGCAGCATTTCGTCAAGCAGGCGGCGGCCGGCGGCATCGACCTGTTTCGGGTATTCGACTGCCTGAACTGGGTTGAGAACATGCGTGTCGCCATGGATGCGGTCGGCGCCGAAGGCAAGCTGATCGAAGCGGCGATCTGCTATACCGGCGATATCCTCGATCCTGTGCGGGCGAAATACGACCTCAAATATTATGTCGGCCTGGCCAAGGAATTGCAGGCGGCCGGCGCCCACATCATCGCCGTCAAGGACATGGCCGGCCTGTTGAAGCCTTCCGCTGCACGCGTGCTGTTCAAGGCGCTGCGCGAGGCGACCGACCTGCCGATCCATTTCCACACCCATGACACGTCGGGCCTGTCGGCGGCGACGGTGCTGGCGGCGGTCGACAGCGGCGTCGATGCCATCGATGCGGCGATGGATTCGCTGTCGGGCAACACCTCGCAGCCATGTCTCGGCTCCATTGTCGAGGCGCTGAAGGGGACCGAACGCGACCCGGGTCTCGACCCGCAATGGATCCGGAAAATCTCGTTCTACTGGGAGGCGGTGCGCAACCAATACGCCGCCTTCGAAAGCGACCTCAAGGGGCCGGCGTCTGAAGTCTATCTGCACGAGATGCCGGGCGGCCAGTTCACCAATCTGAAGGAACAGGCGCGTTCGCTCGGGCTGGAGACGCGCTGGCACGAGGTGGCGCAGACCTATCACGACGTCAATCTGATGTTCGGCGATATCGTCAAGGTTACACCGTCATCCAAGGTCGTCGGCGATATGGCACTGATGATGGTCAGCCAGGATCTGACCGTTGCCGATGTCGAGAACCCGGCCAGGGACATCGCCTTCCCGGACTCGGTCGTTTCGATGCTGCGTGGCGATCTCGGCCAGTCGCCCGGCGGCTGGCCGGCGGCGCTGCAGAAGAAGGCATTGAAGGGCGAGAAGCCGATCACGGCGCGGCCCGGTTCGCTGCTCAAGGCAGCCGACCTCAAGGCCAGCCGCAAGGAGATCGAGAAGAAGCTCGAGCGCAGGCTGTCGGAGTTCGAATTCGCCTCGTGGCTGATGTATCCGAAGGTGTTTACCGACTTCGCGGGCGCGCAGGAGACGTACGGGCCGGTCAGCGTGCTGCCGACGCCGACCTATTTCTACGGCATGAAGCCGGAAGACGAGATATTCGTCGACATCGAGAAGGGCAAGACGCTGGTCGTGCGCTGCCTGGCCATCGGCGATGTCGACGAGAAGGGCATGGTCACCGTGTTCTTCGAGCTCAACGGCCAGCCGCGCCGCGTGAAGGTGCCCGACAGGGCGCATGGCGCGTCCGCCGCCAAGGCCCGCCGCAAGGCCGAGCCCGGCAACGAGGCACATGTCGGCGCGCCGATGCCGGGTGTCGTCTCGGCGCTTTCGGTCGCCGCCGGCCAGGCCGTGAAGGCCGGCGACGTGCTGCTTTCCATCGAAGCGATGAAGATGGAAACGGCACTGCATGCCGAGCGCGACGGCACGGTCGCCGAGGTGCTGGTCAAGGCCGGCGACCAGATCGATGCCAAGGATTTGCTGATCGCTTTCAACTGATCGGCCCCTTCCTGGGGATGGCTGTCCGCATCATGGCGGCAGGCTTGGTTCGATCATCGATAACAGCTTGACCCGCCGCCCCCGGTCGGGCATCGAGCCCGCTCAATTCGCCGCTGCATGCATCCCGAGTCGCGGCGCAGAAAAACGATGTGGAGAAAAACATGGCCGACGATATCACCGATACCAGCCAGACTGTTGCCGCCGGCCAGCTGCGTGCCTTCATCGAGCGTATAGAGCGGCTCGAGGAAGAGAAGAAGACCATCTCCGACGACATCAAGGAAGTGTTCGCCGAGGCCAAGGGCACCGGCTTCGACACAAAGGCGATGCGTACGATCATCCGGCTGCGCAAGAAGGACCAGGCCGAGCGGCAGGAAGAGGAAACCATCCTCGATCTGTACAAGGCCGCGCTCGGTATGGTGTAAGACTAACCGGCCCCGGCACCGACGCGGTTGCCGGAGATACGGTTTGAGCCATGAGCGAATTCGACTTCGGCGCCCGCCGCGCTTCAGAATTCCGCCAGCGCGGCTTCTGGACGCTGTTCGCCGAACGGCATCCGGAAGAAAAGGTTTTGATGGCGAGGCGCGGACCCTGGTTCTGGCAACGCGGGCTGCCCGACTTCGCCCTGGTGCTTTCCATGTATGTCGCGCCGGCGCAGAACCATGTCGGCATCTTCTTTGGCCGCAATGAGAAGTTCGGCGCCACGCAAGCCTGGTCGCGGTTGAAGCCGTTCCAGCCTGATATCGAAGAGCGGCTGAAGCTCAGGCCGGAACAGAGTTGCGAGGGGCTCGGCATCAATTCGATGTGGCGGGTGAACTGTTATGCCGAGGACAACTGGCCGGCGATGACCGACTGGCTGGTGACCGAATGCTCGCGCTTCGAGCGGGCGGTGACCGAAGTCCTGGGGCAGGGATAGATATCAGTGTTGCCAGAAGGCGTCGGATACTTCTTCCGCTCACGCTGGCAAGGCCAGGTGCCGCTCGACCGGCTGTTCTGGCGCGATCTTGTCCTTGTCGGCACCGCGCTCAACGTCGCATCTTTGGTGGCCGCGATTGTCCTACTTGGGTTGAAGCTGCCGCTCACGCTCGTTCTGGCGGTGCATCTCGCGCTGGTGCCCTACAACATCTTCCTGACCTTTGCGGTATGGCGAACCACGGAGAAGGCCAGGGGCGCCAAAGCTTCGTTGATGACGCTTGGCGCCACATTGTGGCTGATCCTGACGGTCGTGATCTGAGCGAGCATCGGCGGCACCAGCCAACTTCACAGACGCAAACGAAAAGGGCGGCCGCAGCCGCCCTTCCCATTGTCTCGCGATCGAGTTCCGCTCAAGCCGCCGGCTCGAATTTCAACGCCACGCCGTTGATGCAGTAGCGCAGCCCGGTCGGCGGCGGGCCGTCCTCGAAGACATGGCCGAGATGGCTGCCGCAGCGGGCGCAATGGCATTCGGTGCGGACCATGCCGTAGCTGCGGTCGACGGTGTTTTCGACCGAGCCCGGCACCGGGTCGTTGAAGCTCGGCCAGCCGGTGCCGCTCTCGAACTTCAGCTTGGATTCAAACAAAGGCTGGTCGCAGCCGACGCAGGAAAAAGTGCCGGCGCGCTTCTCGTAGAGCAAGGCGCAGCTTCCGGGCCGCTCGGTGCCATGGCCGCGCATGACGGCATATTGCTCCGGCGTCAGCCGGGCGCGCCATTCGGCGTCGGTGCGGGTTACGGGGTAGGTGTGGGTGTCCATTCGATCTCCTCAGCCTTGCCGGCTCGTTGTTGATTGCAGCCTTTGTTCGAACCAAGATAGGCATTTGTTACGCGATTTGCCCGCATTTTCGATCGAGCTCTCACGCGATCGCCGCGAGATAGCGCTCGACCGAAGCAGTCAAAGCCGTTCTTGCGCCGCCGATGAGGTTCTGGTTCCACCATGCACCATAGATATGGTCGAACGCGAAAGGCTGCAGTGCCGCCGCGATGCGGCGCACGGCGGCTGCATTGAGCGGAATGTAGTTCGGATAGCTGTACATGAAGCTGACATGGCGGCGCGTCGGCGTCACCTGCAAGATATCGCCGGCCAGCAGGGCGTCGCCGCTATCGCGTTTCCAGTGCAGCACCTGGCCACCGGCAAAGTGACCGCCGCAGCGGATGAGCGTCAGCGACGGGTTGATCGAGAGCGTTTCGCCTTCCCAGCTGACGATCGCCTTGTGCGGCCGCATGATCCATTTGCGGTCGTCGGCGTGAAGGTAGATCGGCACGCCGCCAAATGCCTCGCTCCACTCGACCATCACCGAATAGTAATGGCAGTGCGAGATGGCGATTGCGGTCAGGCCGCCCCGGCGCTTGATTTCGGCCACCGCCTCGTCGGTCACCATCGAAATGCAATCCCACAGCACATTGCCGTGCGGCGTCTGCGCCAGCAGCGCCCGCTGGCCGATGGCGAAGCGCGGCTCGATGCCGAAGGCGAGCACGCCGGCGTCATCCTTCATCACAAGCCGGTGTCCGGCGGAGAGCTCTTCCGGCGTGATCCACGCCTGCCCCTCCCAGCGCACATATTGCCGCTCGTCCTCGCAGATTGGGCAATGTTTTGGCGGCGCCTCTGTTGCCGCGAACTGGACACCGCATTGCAGGCAGAGAAAGCAGGTCATCGGATCTCCTGTCGGTCTTTCAGTGCTTTCTTGAAAGCTGCTTTGTGGCGCCTTCGAGCCCGGCCAGTGTCAGCGGGAACATGCGGCCGCCGAAGATGTCGCGGATCATCGCGATCGAATGGGTAAAGCCCCAGTTTTTCTGGTTTTCAGGATTGAGCCATACCGCGTTCGGCCATTGCCGTAGCAGGCGGCCGAGCCAGACGGCTCCGGCTTCCGGATTCCAGTGCTCGACCGAACCGCCGGGATGCGCGATCTCGTAAGGGCTCATAGCGGCGTCGCCGACGACGATTACCTTGTAGTCCGGCCCATATTTGTGGAGCAGGTCGAAGGTCGGAATCACCTCGGCATGCCTGCGGCGATTGTCCTTCCACACGCCCTCGTAGAGGCAGTTGTGGAAGTAAAAATATTCGAGTTGGCGGAACTCGGCGCGGGCGGCCGAGAACAGCTCCTCGACGCTCTTGATGTGGTCGTCCATCGAACCGCCGACATCGAAGAACATCAAAAGCTTCACCGCGTTGCGCCGTTCGGGCCGCGTCCGCACGTCGAGATAGCCATGTTCTGCGGTGGCGTGGATGGTGCCGGGCAGGTCGAACTCCTCCTCGGCGCCCTCACGCACCCAGCGACGCAGCCGCTTCAGTGCGATCTTGATGTTGCGCGTGCCGAGCTCGACCGCATCGTCGAAATTCCTGAATTCGCGCTTGTCCCACACCTTCACCGCCCGCCGGTTGCGGCTTTCATGCTGGCCAATGCGCACCCCTTCTGGATTGTAGCCATAGGCGCCGAACGGCGAGGTGCCGCCGGTGCCGATCCATTTCGAGCCGCCCTGGTGGCGACCTTTTTGCTCTTCCAGCCTCTGCTTCAGCGTCTCCATCAACTTGTCAAAGCCGCCGAGCGCCTCGACCAGTTTTTTCTCCTCATCGGTGAGGTGCTTTTCGGCGAGGCGGCGCAGCCATTCCTCGGGGATATTGGCGACGTCTACCGCATCCGGTCCGCCCAGCGCTTCAATGCCCTTGAAGACATGCGCGAACACCTGATCGAAGCGATCGATGTGGCGCTCGTCCTTTACCAGTGCTGCGCGGGCGAGATAATAAAAACCTTCGACGTCATAGTCGACCAACCCGGCTTCCAGCCCTTCGAGCAGCGACAGATATTCCCGCAGAGAGACGGGAACACGTGCTGCCTTCAGTTCAAGGAAGAAGGGGATGAACATGGTTTATCTATAGCAAATCATACTCGATGAAGCCCGTCCGGCGCGCGACATGGTCATAGAGCTTGCGGGCCGTGGCATTGGTCTCGTGCGTCATCCAGTAGACATTCTTGACGCCGATTTTCGCAGCTTCTTGTTGCACCGCCTTGATCAGCGCCGCACCGATGCCCTTGCCGCGTACCTTCGGGTCGGCGAACAGGTCCTGCAAATAACAGTTGTTTTTTTCCGACCAGCCGGAGCGGTGGTAGAGATAGTGGGTGAGGCCGACCGCCTTACCGCCTGATGTGGCG
Organism: Mesorhizobium sp. LjRoot246; assembly: GCF_964254115.1. Taxonomy (NCBI): domain Bacteria; kingdom Pseudomonadati; phylum Pseudomonadota; class Alphaproteobacteria; order Hyphomicrobiales; family Phyllobacteriaceae; genus Mesorhizobium; species Mesorhizobium sp. LjRoot246. The sequence continues at coordinate 1,352,977 of NZ_CAXUSN020000001.1, forward strand.
ATGAAGCCTTTCGGCTCGAACTCACCTTCCGTGAACAGACGCTTCCAAGTGACGGCGTAGACCTCTTCGGGAAGCTTGGTTTCGTAGAAGGTCAGGTAGTCGGTCCACAGGCGACGCCAGTCGGCATGGTCGGACTGCGCGAGCGGGCGGACGGTGATCTCGGTCATTTCGGTTCCCTCCAAAGCTTGATCCATTTCGACGGAATCAGGATCGGGCATAGCTTCGCCTAAACCGTCGGCGAATTGTACTCGCGAAATGCGGTCGCGAGCATATGCAGCGCTTCTCGCGCGCGCGGCGCCAGGGTGCGCGAATGCAAAACAATCTCCGAAGAGGGGAGCGGCGGCAAGCCGAGCTTACGGCTAACCTCGATCAGGCCGGGGGGAGCGACACGGTTGGCGAGGGCGGAAACGGCGAAGCCGGCCGATACCGCAATGTTGACGGCCGTGCCGCCGCCGCCGACGAAAGCCTCTTCCCAGGCGATGCCTGCTCCGTCAAGCGTCTCGATAGCCCTCAGACGATCCGGACAGGTGCATACGGTGCTTAAAAGCGCGAGACGCAACGGCGTCCCGCGTTGCCATTCGAATGAAGGCGCCGCGAACCAGCCATAGTGGTTGCGCGACAGTGCCCGGCCCGGGCGATCGTCACCTTCCCGGTGCACGATGACCGCATCGAGCTCGCCGTGATCGAAAGCGTCCTTCAGCATGATGCTGGTGTCGATTTTCATGCTGAGCGCGAGCGACGGATCGTGCGCATGGATCTGGGCTATGAGGACGGAAAGCTCAGGCCCGGCGACGTGATCGACAAAGCCGAGCGCAAGCCGGCATGGTGCGGCGGCAAACTCCGCCATGGCGCGTTCGTGGGCCGCAAGGAAGTCGCGCGCCGCAGGGAGGAAACCCGCCCCCTTGGCCGACAGGGCGACGCGGCGCGGGGTTCGTTCGATCAAACGCGCGCCGAGCTTCTCTTCGAGCCGGCGCAGTTTGACGCTGATCGTTGCCTGGGTACTGCCCAGCGCGGCGGCCGCCCGGGTGAAGCTTTGCAGATCGGCCACCATGACGAAGGTCCGCACGGCGTCGACATCAAGACTGGTCATCACCACCATTCCTTTTTGTCATCTCTGAAATAGAGATACATAGTCTTTTTTCATGGTCAAGCCTCGTCTATGTCATCTCCATCGCGGTTTGAAAAAGCGCGGTTCACCTGCGGATGCTCCGATGGAGAGTGATTGATATGTTTCAGATTGACCGAAACACCGTTGCGCTTGCGGGCGCTTGTCTTGCCTCGCTGTTGTTCGGCCTCGAAATTTCCAGCGTACCGGTGATCCTTCCGAAACTGGAAAGCGTGCTCGCCGCCGATTTCAAGGATTTGCAGTGGATCATGAATGCCTACACCATTGCCTGCACCACGGTGTTGATGGCGACGGGAACGCTGGCCGACCGTTTCGGCCGCAAACGTGTGATGGTGATTACCACCGTTGCCTTCGGCTTTTCCTCTCTGCTGTGCGGCCTCGCACCGAGCGCTCCAATTCTGATCATCGCCCGCTTTCTGCAAGGGCTCGCGGGCGGAGCGATGTTCACCTGTAGCGTGGCTGTGCTGTCCCATCAGTTTCAAGATGGTGGCGAACGCGGCAAGGCTTTCGTTGCCTGGAGCGTGGTCTCGGGCATCGGGCTTGGTTTCGGTCCCGCAATCGGTGGATTGATCGTCGCATTTTCGAGCTGGCAATGGGTGTTCCTGATCCACGTGCCGCTGGCGATCCTTGCTCTGGTCTTCATCGTCGCCGGTGTCACGGAATCGCGCGACCGCAACGCCCGGAAGCTCGATCGGGCCGGCATCCTGACGCTCTCTTTCGCGGTGTTCGGCTTCTCCTATCTGATCACGCAAGGCGCCGATCTCGGGTCGGGCGCCCGCATCGGCGTGACCGTTGCGGCCGTCCTGTCCTTCGTCGCGTTCCTGGTTGCAGAGAAGATCAATCCCTATCCGATGTTCGACTTCTCCGTCTTCCGCATCCGCCAGTTTTCGGGAGCGATCATGGGCGGCATTGGCATGAATTTCAGCTACTGGCCGTTCATCATCTACCTGCCGATCTATTTTTCGGGCGTTCTGGGCTATGACAGCACCACGACCGGCCTGTTGCTGCTCGTCTACACGCTTCCCCTGATGCTGATGTCCTCAACCGCCGAGCGCCTGCGCGCGCGCTATCAGGCGCGGGTTGCGATTCCGCTCGGCCTGTTGACATTGGGGATCGGCTTTATCGCCATGCGGATAGGGTCCGGGCTCGAGGGCGCCAATTGGGTGACCATGTTGCCCGGCACGCTGATCGCCGGCATCGGCATAGGCTTGACCAATTCACCGACCACCAACACCACGACCGGTTCGGTGTCGCCGGATCGTGCCGGCATGGCTTCGGGCATCGATATCAGTGCGCGCTTGATCACGCTCGCCATCAACATCGCGGTGCTGGGGTTGCTGCTGACGCAGGGGATAGTTTCTTATCTGCGGAACGCATTAGGCACGGCATTTGAGCCGAATGAACTGGGTGCACTGGCGGAAAAGATCGCCACCGGAAACCTCGATGGCTTGACGCAGAATTCACCCAGGCTCGCGACCCTCGACCCATCCGGCGCCATTGCGCGTGCCGCCCTGGTCAACGGTTTTGGCTGGGTCATGCTTTATAGCGGGATTGGGGTTCTTGCTCTTGCCGTCGTCAGCTTCATCATCTTCGGTGCGAAGACCGACGCGTCGAAAGAAGGAAGAGGGCGTGGTTCCGCACGGACCGCGGGCGAGGCCCGCTCGTAGCAACGGCCTTCCAACCCGGCGTCAGAGGCCGAATTGTTGCGGTCCAGAGATCATGTGCGAACCACTATCCCTGCCGCCTGGCCATGAAGGCCAGACGTTCGAACAGATGCACGTCCTGTTCGTTTTTCAGGAGGGCGCCATGCAGCTTGGGTAGCGCATTCTTCGGATCGGCCCGCAGATCCTCCGGCGCGATGTCGTCGGCGACCAGCAGGCGTATCCAGTCGAGCGCCTCGGACGTCGACGGCTTCTTCTTCAGGCCAGGCACGTCACGGATCTCGTAGAACTGGGTGAGCGCCGCGCGCACCAGATTCTGCTTGATGCCGGGATAGTGCACGTCGACAATTCTGTGCAGCGTGTCGACATCAGGGAAGCGGATGTAGTGGAAGAAGCAGCGGCGCAGGAACGCGTCCGGCAGCTCCTTCTCGTTGTTGGAGGTGATGATGACGATCGGCCTGACCGCGGCGCGGATGGTTTCGCCGGTCTCGTAGACGAAGAACTCCATCCGATCGAGTTCCTGCAGGAGGTCGTTGGGGAACTCGATGTCGGCCTTGTCGATCTCGTCGATCAAGAGCACGACCTTCCTGCCGGCCGCGAACGCCTCCCAGAGCTTACCGCGCTTGATGTAGTTTTTGATGTCGTTGAACCTGATATCGCCAAGCTGGCTGTCGCGCAGGCGCGAGACGGCGTCATATTCGTATAGACCCTGCTGCGCCCGCGTCGTCGACTTGACGTGCCATTCGATGAGGTCGAGGCCGAGTGCCGCTGCCACCTGGCGGGCGAGTTCCGTCTTGCCGGTGCCGGGTTCGCCCTTGACCAGCAACGGCCGCTCCAGTGCGATCGCCGCGTTGACCGCCACCATCAGATCCTTGTCGGCGACATAGGCTGCCGTGCCTTCGAAACGCATTCTTGCTCCTCGGTTGGTCATCGCGACCGTAAGGACGCGGCTCACCCTGTGCAAGGGTGAGGTGTTGGCGGCGGCGAGGGCCTGAATCCAACACGGAAAGAATGCCCGCCTCACTGGCGCTTAGTCGCCCGGCAGCCTATATTGGCTGGGACGGTCTGTGCTTCCCGGCAGGAGAACATTTTCCCCGGGGCCTTAACGATCCTTAGGGAGCTGTCCCTGGGAAGACCCGTGGGTTTTCTCACACGGCGCCCACCTACTTTGTAGGTTCCCGGGATCGCTCTCTCCACCGGTTGTGTGGATCGTCACTTATCGAAAAGGCCATATTTGGCGGATTTCGTCGTCGCGCCGCTTTGTGCGGTGCTCACGAACGAAAAGTTCGCTCCGCTCCTCCAAAACGTCGCTCCTAAAACTCCATCCAAATCTGACCTTTTCTAGCGTCGGCGCATGACCTCTCCCAAAGACCTGAAAAAGCAGCTTCGCCGCGAGGCCCTCGGGCGCCGCGACGCGCTCGATGAATTCTGGCGGGTGGAGGTCGCGCTTGAAATGGCTGAGACGGCGCGCGATCACCTCCACGTCGAGCCGGGCCAGATCGTTTCCGGCTTCTGGCCGATGCGTTCCGAAGTCGACGTTCGGCCGTTGATGTTTGCCTTGCGCGAAAAGGGCGTGCGGCTTTGCCTGCCGGCCATTCTCGACAAGACCACCATCGTCTTTCGCGAACTGGTGCGCGGCGCGCCGATGGTCGAGATGGGTTTCGGTACGGTCGGTCCGCACGAAGAAGCCGAGGTGCTTGACCCCTCGGTGATGCTGGTGCCGCTCGCCGCTTTCGATGCGCGCGGCCATCGCATTGGCTATGGTGCCGGCTATTACGATCGCGCCATCGCCAAGCTGCTCGACAAGGGACAGCCGCCGCGGCTGATCGGCATCGCCTTCGACTGCCAGGAAGTGGCGCAGGTGCCGGATGAGGAGCACGACGTCGTCCTCGCGGAAATACTCACCGAGAGCGGGTTGCGCCGCTTCGCGCCAAAATTGTAGATAAGTACAAGCGACGCATGATCTTTCACGGGCGTCATGCAGCTTTCGCTGACCTTCGGTGCAGGACAATATGAGACTTCTCTTCCTCGGTGACATGGTTGGAAAGACAGGACGGACGGCGGTGTGGGAACAGCTGCCCGGCCTGATCTCGGATTTCAAACTCGATTTCGTCATCGTCAATGGCGAGAATGCCGCCGGCGGCTTCGGCATCACCGAAGAGATATTTCGCGAGACGATCGCGGCCGGTGCGGATGTCGTCACAACCGGCAACCATGTCTGGGACCAGCGCGACGCGCTCGCCTTCGCGCCGCGCGAAGAGCGCTTCCTGCGCCCCTCCAACTTTCCCAAGGGTACGCCCGGGCGCGGCTCCGGCGTCTACATCGCCAGGAGCGGCGCGCGCGTGCTGGTCGCCAACATCATGGGCCGTGTGTTCATGCATCCCGAACTCGACGATCCGTTCCAGGCCGGCGAGCGCGAGCTTGCCGCCTGTCCGCTCGGCGAGCAGGCGGACGCGGTTGTCATCGATTTCCACGCCGAGGCAACGTCTGAAAAAATGTGCTTTGCACATTTCGTCGACGGCCGCGCCAGCCTCGTCATCGGCACCCACACCCACCAGCCGACCGGCGACCATCAGATCCTCAACGGCGGCACCGGTTATATGTCCGATGCCGGCATGTGCGGCGACTATGATTCCTCGCTCGGCATGGACAAGGAGGAACCGCTGAACCGGTTCCTGTCGAAAGTGCCGAAAGGGCGTTTCGAAGCCGCGACCGGACCAGCGACATTGTGCGGCGTCGGCGTCGATATTTCCGACCGCACCGGGCTGACCGAGCGGATCGCGCCGTTTCGTCGCGGCCCGCGGCTGGAGGAAACCGCACCGTCCTTCTGGTCGTGACATTGATATAGGCACGCTCAATACCTAATTGCCGGCGACACTGCTCTAGATCGTTAAAAGAGGGGACGACCTCCATGCAGCTCATCGAATTCCTGGCGCCGCATTTTCAATTCGTATCCGACCCGACAGCCTGGGTCGCGCTGCTGACGCTGGTCGTGCTGGAGATCGTGCTCGGCATCGACAATCTGATCTTCATCTCGATCCTGACCAACAAGCTGCCGGAAGCGCAACGGGGGCGCGCGCGTCGGCTCGGCATCTCGGCGGCGCTGATCATGCGGCTGGTGCTGCTGGCCACCATTTCGATCATCGTCCAGCTGACGACGCCGGTGTTCACAGCCTTCGGCCATGGCTTCTCCTGGCGCGACCTGATCCTGATCGCCGGGGGCCTGTTCCTGGTCTGGAAGGCGACCAAGGAAATCCATCACACGGTCGATCCCGACGACCACAAGGATACGATGCTGGGCGAGACGCTGCAGATCAGCCTTGCCGGCGCGATCTTCCAGATTCTGCTGCTCGACCTGGTCTTCTCCATCGATTCGATCATCACCGCCGTCGGCATGACCGACGAGATCGCCATCATGTACATCGCCGTGATCGTCGCGGTGAGCGTGATGATGCTGGCAGCCGGGCCGCTGGCCAACTTCATCGCCAAGAACCCGAGCATCGTCATGCTGGCACTGGGCTTCCTTTTGATGATCGGCATGACGCTGATTGCAGACGGCATGGGCTACCATGTGCCCAAGGGCTACATCTACGCGGCGATGGGCTTTTCGGCGCTGGTCGAAGGGCTCAACATGCTGGCGCGGCGGCGCAAGAAGGCGAAGTCGGGCGGCGGGCACTGAGGCATGAGCGGCAGAGACCTTAGCCAGGATCAGCGCGATCAGTTAGCCAAGCTGGCTGAATTGTCTGACAGCGAGATCGACATCTTGGACATCCCGGAAGCTCCGGCCGAGAACTGGATTCAAGCTCGTCGTGAGCAGGAAAAGCGGCGATCCCAAGCCCGCCGGTTCAGTTAGCCGGCACACCCTTCGGGTGCCGATCGCCGATCAGGCCGAGCGTCAGGCCTTGTTCCAGCCAGGCCTTGGCCCCGGCCAGCACGAGCGTGAAGCCGCCGGTTGAACCGACGGCTTCTTTCACCTGCTCGTCGCCATTGCCGGCAAAGCCGAAATTGCGAACCTCGAGAAAGGTCGTCTCGTCGGGCCTTTCGGTGAAAGTCCAGACCACCGTGGTCGGCGGATCGCTCCATCGCATGACGATCTTTTCATTCGGGACAATCTCGCTGACGTCGACCGTCGTCGAGACGTCGTACATGCGCCACTCCCAGCGAACTTCCTTGCCGCTGTCCAGGCGGCCGCTGCCGTGGGTGAACCAGAATTTCGTGGTGATGGCCGGATCGACGATGGCCTCGAACACGTCGGCGACAGGCCGCCGGACCAGCATGCCGGCCTCGGCGGTTGGTGTTTCGCGGATCTCCATGGAATGCTCCTAATGGTCAGATATTGGTCTCGTTGGCGGGTTCGCCCTTCATCTCGCTGCGATAGTAGCCGTCGCGGAGGTTGATGCCGTATTCGACATAGGCCTTCATGCAGGCCAGCATCTGGGACCAGCCCTCGCAGTTGAGGTAGGATTTCTTCAGGCCGACCGCGCCGTCCTGCCAGCCGCTTTCGGCGATGGTGACGAAGGTGCCGCCATCGTCGAGCGGTTCGAAATTCATCTCGATACGGGTCTTGTAGGCCGGCTTGCCGTCGGCGTCGATGGCATCCCAGCGCAGCACGATGCGGCTGTCCTTGACCACCTCGTCGACCTCGACCGGCACCTTGCCCCACCAGACGACGCCGGCACCTGCCGCCAGCGGGGCGCTGGCGCCGCCGATCGTGGTGAAATAGCCGCTGAGCTTCTTTGGATTGACGACCGCGTCGAAGACTTCGGCGACCGGTTTGCCGATGCGTCCGGAAACACTGAATCCGAGTGACATATCCACAACTCCTTCCCTTGATCGGCTCAACAATATGTTATAGAAATATAACATGTCAAGCCGATCGCAAGACGACAATGTTTTCAAGGCGCTGGCGCATCCGCGCCGGCGCGAAATCCTGGATCAGCTGAAGGACACGCCGAAGACCACCGGCATGCTGTGCGAGGCCTTTCCCGATATCGATCGCTGCACCGTGATGCTGCATCTCAAGGTGCTGGAGGAGGCCGACCTGATCGTTGCGCGGCGCGACGGACGCGAGCGCTGGAACCATCTCAACGCGCTGCCGATCAAGCAGATCCACGACCGCTGGATCAGCCAGTATGCCGGGCATGCGCTCAGCATCATCGACCGGCTGAAGTCCGATCTGGAGGCGTGAACGCTTGCAGCAGCCTATGTCGCGCGCCCCGTGCGCGGTGCGGCTGGACGAATTGAGCCGATTTATCTATAAGCCGGCCATTCCGACAGAGAACGCCGTGCTTCCACGAGTTGCACCTAGGACGCTCTGAAATTTTGAATTCGAGCATTGCGGAAGACGAGGTGAGATCACCTCGCTTCGGGATGCTCTAGCCGAGAAGACGACAGGGGTGCCATGGCTGGCCATTCACAGTTCAAGAACATCATGCACCGCAAGGGCCGCCAGGATGCGGTGCGGTCGAAAATGTTTTCCAAGCTGGCGCGCGAAATCACCGTCGCCGCCAAGAGCGGGACGCCCGATCCATCGATGAACCCGCGTTTGCGGCTGGCGATCCAGAACGCCAAGGCGGTGTCGATGCCGAAGGACAACATCCAGCGCGCCGTCAACAAGGCCTCGATGGGCGATGCCGAGAACTACGAAGCCGTGCGCTATGAGGGCTATGGTCCCGGCGGCGTCGCCGTCATCGTCGAAGCCCTGACCGACAACCGCAACCGTTCGGCCTCGAATGTGCGCGCCGCCTTCACCAAGGCCGGCGGGGCGATGGGCGAAACCGGCTCGGTGTCGTTCATGTGGGACCGCGCCGGCGAGATCTACTATCCGGCATCGGCCGGCAGCGCCGACAAGATCATGGATGCGGCGATCGAAGCCGGCGCCGATGATGTCGAATCGGATGACGAAGGCCACACCATTTATTGCGCCTTCGAAAATCTCGGCGAAGTGTCGAAGGCGCTGGAAGGCGCGCTCGGCGAGGCTGAATCGGTGAAGCCGATCTGGCGGCCGCAGAACAATGTTCCGGTCGACGAGGAGCGGGCGCAGTCGCTGATGAAGCTGGTCGCCACGCTCGAGGATGACGATGACGTGCAGAGCGTCTACGCCAACTTCGAAGTCGACGACGAGACGATGGCCAAGCTCAGCGCGGCATGAGCGAAGCTCAGCCTGACATGAGCGGAGCTCAGACCCTGCCGGTTATCCGTATCACCTATTGCACGCAGTGCCAGTGGCTGCTGCGTGCCGGCTGGATGGCGCAGGAGCTGCTCTCCACCTTCGGCACCGATCTCGGCGAAGTAACGCTGGTGCCCGGCACCGGCGGCATCTTCACCATCAGCTGCAATGACACGCTGGTCTGGGACCGCAAGCGCGATGGCGGTTTTCCGGAAGCCGCCAAACTCAAGCAGCTGGTGCGCGACGTCATCGACCCGGATCGCGATCTTGGCCATGCCGACCGCAAGGGTCACACGTCAAAAGACCAGACGTAGGACCCCGCCTGAGCGGGGTCTTTTGCGTTTCGTAACGCCACTTACAGCAATGCGAAGATAAAGCAGGCCATCGCCACGACTGCGGTGATGGTACGAACGTGGTTCCACATCACCCATTGGCTCAGATGGTTCGCCCACACGGCGGCGCCGTTGCTGCTGGCTGGGTCGACCGCGGCGAGCGCATCGTTGAGCGGCACGTTGAAGACCATGGTCACGATCGGGTTGCCGACCAGATAGATCACCGCTCCGGCAAGCAGCCAGTACGAGCCGGACTGGCTCCAGCCCACGATGGCGGCGGCGATAAGCACCAGACAGAGCAGGCCAGTGCCGAAAAGCGCCGTCATGAAGGTCGGCGTGATCACCGTGACGTTGATCGAATTCATCGCGGCGATGCCGCTTGGGACCGGCAGCCGGGCAAGCGCCGCCATGATGAAGTTGGAAAAGGCGAAGAACACGCCGCCGACAAGGCCCGATCCGATAGCGGCAATGATGGTGAGGGTGGGAAGAAGCTTGATCATCTCAGTTGCTCCAGATTCGGCTAGCGGCGGTTTCGGTTGCGTAAGTGGAGAAGTCTTTCGGCGCGCGGCCTAGCACGCGCTGGACGCCGTCGGTGAGCGACTCGTTGCGGCCATCGAGCACTTGGGTAAACAGCTCATTGAGGAGCCAGCCGAATTCGGGTGGCAGGTCATGCGACGCGACAGCGGCAGTGAATTCGTCATGCGAGATCCTGACAAAGCGGATGTCGCGTCCGGCCGCCTTGCCGATCTCGGCAACCGCGTCGGCGAAGCTCAGCAGCCGCGGTCCGGTCAATTCATAAAGCTGGCCGATATGACCGGGCTGGGTCAGCGCCGCTTCGGCGACGTCAGCGATGTCGTCGGCATCGAGAAAGGGTTCGCCGACAGGTCCGACCGGCAGTGCTACCTCGCCCGCCAGCAACGGCTCGACGAGAAAGCCCTCGCTGAAATTCTGCGAGAACCATGCGCAGCGCAGGATCGTCCATTCGGCGCCCGAGGCTTTCAGCATCTCTTCGGCGCGCTGGGCTTCGGTCTCACCGCGGCCAGACAGCAGCACCAGCCGGGCGACACCGTTGGCCACGGCGAACCTGGCGAAGGCATCGACGACTTCGGCGGCGCCCGGCACGGCAATGTCGGGGTAGTAGCTGATGTAGACAGCACTCACGCCTTGGACGGCCGGACCCCACGTAGCCGGGACTTCCCAGTCGAAGCGTGGGCTGCCGGAGCGCGAGCCGATCCGCACGGGCAGGCCGCGAGCGGTCAGACGCTCAGCGAGGCGGCGGCCGGTCTTGCCGGTGCCGCCGAGGATCAAGATGGGTTTCGGTGTCGTAGCATTCATAGCGGTTTCCTCTGTTTTGAAATATGAGTAATCCTCACATTTGCAAAACGTGATAAACCCTCGTATTTTGCGAGTCAAGCAGTTTTGTTGGCATTGGAGTTAGCTATGGAAGACACGGCAGCCCCCGTTTCCGCACAGGAGCAGGTTGCTTCACCGCGCCGGGCGCCGAGCCAGCAGCGCAGCCGCGAGCGGGTCGAGCGCATGTTGGCCGCTGCCTCGGCGCTGATTGCCGAGCAAGGCAGCGATGCCATGCGCATGGGGGAGGTGGCGGAACGGGCAGGGGTGTCGATCGGGTCGCTCTACCAGTTCTTTCCGGACAAGCGGGCGATCATCTGGGCGCTGGCCGAGCGCTACACCGCCGAAAGCCAAGCCTGCATCTCAGCCGCACTGGCTGATGTCAGCGACGCCGAAGGCCTGCGATCCGCGTTTTCGGAGCTGGTCGATATCTACTACGGGCTGTTCCTGGCCGAGCCGGTAATGCGCGATATCTGGTCGGGAACGCAGGCCGACAAGGCACTGCGCCAGCTTGAACTCGCCGACAGCCGGGCCAATGCCGAATTCCTCACCGCGGTGCTGAGGCGGTTGCGGCCGGCAGCCGATCCGGCGGCGCTGGAAACCACGGCATTTCTCGTCTGGCAGATGGGCGAGGCCGCCGTGCGGCTGGCAATCTCGGTGCAGCGCCAGGAAGGCGACAGATTGGTCGCCGCGTATAAGCGCATGGCGCTGCGAGAATTGCTGGCCGAGTAGGACCGCGCTGGCGGCGCAACAAAAAACCCGCCACGGAGGCGGGTTTTGATCTGCAAAAAGCTCGTTGAGCTTAGATGCCGAAACCTTCGAAACGCTTCTTGAACTTCGACAGGCGACCGCCGCGGTCGAGCAGGGTCTGCTGGCCGCCGGTCCAGGCCGGGTGGGTGGTCGGGTCGATATCGAGGTTCATCGTATCGCCTTCCTTGCCCCAGGTCGAACGGGTCGTGTATTCGGTGCCATCGGTCATGACGACCTTGATGGTGTGGTAATCGGGATGGATGTCGGTCTTCATGGTTCGGTTCCTGGCTTGCCGGCGCTGCCGACGGGCAAAAGCCTGCGTCGATGCGCCCCTTTTTAAAACTCGAAGCCGCAGCTATTGAGGAGCCACGGCTTCTAAAACGGTCGGCGAGCCTATACATCAGCCGGAATTGAATCACAAGGCCGTGGCAAGCGCATATTGAGGCGCAGACCCCAAGGGCGGCTGGAGGAAACATCGGGATGGCGCAAATCACCAGCGCAGACGAGCGCCGGCGCTCGCTCAAGCCGCTCAGGCGCCTGTTCCCGTACATCACGCGGTATCGCACGCTGGTTGTCGGCGCCATCATCTCGCTGGCCATCGCAGCGGCAACCACGCTGGCGCTGCCGCTGGCGGTGCGGCGCATGATCGATCATGGGTTCTCGTCGTCCAGCACCACCTTCATCGCGGAATATTTCGCCGCGCTGGTGGCGATGGCCGCCGTGCTGGCGGCGGCATCGGCCAGCCGCTACTATTTCGTCATCACGCTGGGCGAGCGCGTCGTCGCCGATATCCGGCGCGATGTCTTTGCCCATGTGACGACGCTGTCGCCTGCCTTCTTCGACACCGCGCAATCGGGAGAGATCGTGTCGCGGCTCGCCGCCGACACGACGCAGGTCAAATCTGCGGTCGGGGCGACGGCTTCGGTGGCGCTGCGTAACGTCATCCTCGGCCTCGGCGCGGTGGGGATGATGGTCGTTACCAGCCCGAAACTGTCCGGCCTGGTCATTGCCGCTATTCCCGTCATCGTGCTGCCGCTGGTCGCCTTCGGCCGTTCGGTGCGCCGCAAGTCGCGGCAGGCGCAGGATACGCTTGCCGATGCCACGGCCTATGCCAGTGAACAGATCGGCGCGGTGCGCACGCTGCAGGCCTTCACCAATGAGAAGCTGGTCACCGGGCATTTCTCCGCTGCGGTGGAAGCCGCCTTCGAGGCGGCGCGCGCGTCGATCTTCGCGCGCTCCTTCCTTACCTTCTTCGCTATTTTTACCATCTTCTCGTCGGTCGTGGCGGTACTGTGGTTCGGTTCGCGCGACGTGCTCGAAGGCTCGATATCGCCGGGTACGCTCGGTCAGTTCCTGCTCTATTCGGTGTTCGCCGCCGGCGCGCTCGGCGCGCTGTCGGAAGTCTGGGGCGAGCTTGCGCAAGCGGCGGGTGCCGCCGAACGGCTGACCGAGATCCTGGCCGAGAAGCCGGCGATCCAGGCTCCAGCCGATCCGAAGCCGCTGCCTGCGGTTGCCAAGGGCGCGATCGTCTTCGACAATGTCTCGTTCTCCTACCCGGCAAGGCCCGACCGTGCCGCCGTGCACGGCTTGAGCTTCCAGGTCATGCCGGGCGAGACACTGGCGATCGTCGGGCCGTCAGGGGCCGGCAAGAGCACGGTGTTTTCGCTGATCCTGCGCTTCTACGATCCCGAAACAGGCAAGATCCTGATCGACGGCGTCGACGTGCGCGCGGCCGATCCCGTTTCGGTCCGCGAGCGCATCGCCATCGTACCGCAGGACGTCACCATCTTCGCGGCCACCGCGCGTGACAATATCGGCTTTGGCCGGCCGGGAGCCGGCAAGGCCGAGATCGAGACGGCGGCGAAGGATGCACTTGCCGATGAATTCATCCTCAAGTTGGAAAAGGGCTATGACAGCCAGGTCGGCGAGCGCGGCGTGACGCTGTCAGGCGGCCAGCGCCAGCGGATGGCGATCGCCCGCGCCATCCTGCGCGACGCACCGATCCTGCTGCTCGACGAGGCGACCTCGGCGCTCGACGCCGAAAGCGAGACGCTGGTGCAGACAGCGTTGGAACGCCTGATGCAGGGCCGCACCACCATCGTCATCGCCCACCGCCTGGCAACGGTGCTGAAGGCCGACAGGATTTTGGTCATGGATGGCGGCTCGATCGTCGAGGAAGGCACGCATCAAAGCCTGGTCGCCAAGGGCGGCATCTATGCGCGGCTGGCCAAGCTGCAGTTCGAAACCGGCGCCAGTGCTTTCAGGGGCGCGGCGGAATAGTCAGAAAACATCTGCTGCTGTGCCGGCCGCCGCTATGAGGCTCCATAGCGCTGCTTCAGATGGTTCACGAAATGCGCGGCGTTGAGCTTTTCGCCGGTGGCGCGTTCGAGCAGGTCCGGCGTCGACCAGCGTGATCCCTGCGACCAGATTTTTTCGCGGCGCCAGTCGTTGATCGCCTCGAAATTGCCTTTGGCAAGATCCTCGTCGGCGGCAGGACGTTCCCGTGTCAGCGCCGCCCATTGCTGCGCCGCCATCATCGCGCCCAGCGTGTAGGACGGGAAATAGCCGAAGGCCGCACCCGGCCAATGCACGTCCTGCATCGGCCCGTCGGCCGGGTTGTCGATGGTGGAAAGGCCGAGATAATCGCGCATCTTGGCGTCCCAGGCTTCGGGCAGGTCGGCGACCTCCAGCCGGCCCGCGACGAGTTCCTGCTCCAGTTCGTAGCGCAGGATGACATGCAGGGGATAGGTCACCTCGTCGGCATCGACGCGGATCAGGCCGCGTTCGACGCGATGCACATGTGGCAGGATGTCGTCGAGCGGCCAGGCTTCGCCGAGATGCTTTTCGACCACCGGCAGCGCCCAGCGCCAGAAGGCGGGGTTGCGGCCGAGCTGCTTTTCGACGAACAGGCTCTGGCTTTCATGCACGGCCATGCCGCGCGCCTTGCCGAGCGGCCAGTGCGACCACGCCTTGGGCAGGTTCTGTTCGTAGAGCGCATGGCCGGTCTCGTGCAGCACGCCCATCAGCGCCGACAGGAAGTCGGAGGTCTTGTAGCGGGTGGTGATGCGCACGTCGCTCGGCACGCCGCCGCAGAAAGGATGGTGCGACACCGACAGCGATCCGTGCGTCAGGTCGAAGCCGACCGCCGCCATCATGGCAAGGCCAAGCTCGCGCTGCCGGTCGATCGCGTAGGTGCCGGAAAGCGGCTTCAACGGGCGCTTGCGCAGCCGCGCGTCCTGGATCGCCAGCGCCTCCGGCACGAAGCTTTTCAGGAAAGCCTTCAGGTCGGTGAACACAGGCGTGATGTCGGCGGTGCGGTTGCCGGGGTCGTACTGCTCCATCAGCGCGTCATAGGGGGCAAGGCCGAGCACGTCGGCACGCAGCGCCGCCTCTTCGCGCACCAGCGCTACCACGCCCTCCAGCGCCGGCTGGAAGCCAGCCCAGTCGTTCTTGGCGCGCAGGTCGCGCCACAGCTGCTCGCAACGCATGCGCGCGGTCGTCTGGCGTTCGACGAATTCGACCGGCAGGCAGGTCAGGTTGGTGTATTGGCGCCGCAGTTCCGAGACGGCTGCGCGCTGCTCTTCACCCAACGCTTCCTGTTCGGCCGCGGCGATCCAGTCGGCTATCTCCGGCGCCGTTGCCCTGGTGTGATACATGCCGGCCAGCGCCGACATCGCCTCGGCACGCTTCTCGCCACCGCCGACGGCCATGTGGGTGGCCTCGTCGGCGCCAAGGATGGCCAGCGCGTGCTCGAGCGCTTCGAGCTTGTGGCCGAGTTCATCGAGTTTCAGAAAGGACATGGCGGCTTCCGTGATTGGGGACGGCGCGAAAAGACACCAACGCAAAAGCGTTGGCAACCCTCAGATGCCGTCCGGCAGATGCACCTTGCGCAGGTAAGGTCACGCGTGAAATGCTGCCGGCGACACATCGAGGGGGGAAAAAATGATCGGCAACTTCCTGGTCGGGCTGGTGGCCTTGATCCATGCCTACATCGTCTATCTGGAGATGGTGCTGTGGGATACGCCGCGCGGACGCAAAGCTTTCAATCTGACGCCCGAATTCGCCAACGCCTCGAAAGTGCTCGCCGCCAATCAGGGGCTCTACAACGGCTTCCTCGCCGCCGGCTTGATCTGGGGGCTTTACCTCGGTGCGGACGGTTTCCAGGTCAAGGTGTTTTTCCTGCTGTGCGTGGCTGTTGCCGGCCTCTATGGCGCGGCCACGGTTGGCCGCAAGATCCTGTTCATCCAGACCGTGCCGGCGGTGGTTGCCCTGATCGCGGTGTGGCTCGGCTGGTAGCAGGAAACAGGACGCCTGCGGGATTGCCTTCCGAAGGCGTCGGGTGGTCCCTTCCTCTTGGACTGCTCCAGCCGCTATGGCTCAGCCGTTCGGGTAGCTTCCGCCGTCGGCGCCATCGCCCATCAGGAAACCGCTGCCGATATCGACCCTCAAACGCTGGTCGACATTGTCGAGACGGCGCAGCAGGTGATGGTATTGCGCGGCCGGTATCCTGCCATGATCGGATGCGGCGACTTTCTCGACCGCCTGGCCGATGCGGGTCGTGCGCATTTCCAGGCGTTCCGCCACGGCCGGGGTGATGTTGTTGGCCTGTCTTGCGTCCACGATGCCCTGCCGCACGCCCCGCACCTGTTCGATAAGCGCCTCGACACGTGGGCCGGTCATATCCGTCGGATCGGTCGCGTCGAGAGCGCCCTTATTGTGATGGCCCGCGGCATAGGCGCCGGCGAGCGGAACGGCGATGAGGAGCGCCGTGAGTGTTGCAGTTCTGAGCGAGGTCTTGAAAGAGCGCATCACGCGTCTCCTCTTGTAGAGGAAGGCGGCGGTTGTTTCACTCTGCCTTCCAGCCTGGGCCGTCCGGTTCCGTCGCGTCGCGATGAGGGGGGTCATCGCCGGCGGTTCTCGACCCAGGCGGAAGCTAGGATCGCCCTGCGACAATGTGTAATTAAAAAAAGATAATCTTTTCAGGCCTTGCCGGCCACGAACCGGCGCCCTAGCTGGCACTGCCTTCATCCGACACAATCCCGCTGGCCGATCAGCGTTCGGCCTGCTTCAGTTCGGTGTCGACGGAATCGAGCGGTTTTTGCTGGGCGCATGATCCCGCACCGAGGTCCGCATCAGCGGGATCGCTCCTGCTGCGCGGGCATTCGGTGCGGAACGGATCATGTGCAGATCAAAGAGACCATGCGCAAGATCAAGTGCGGCGCTGTAATGAATGATTTCAGCCGTTTGGATGGCTTGGGCCATAGCCGTTTGGATAATATCCGCCATCAGCGCCGTTGCCGATCAGGAAAGCGCCGCCGGTGGCCGCCCGCAGCTTCTGGCTCACATCGTCGAGTTGCGCCAGCAACTGCTGGTACTGCGTGGCCGGCATCGTTCCGTCTTGCGCGGCCTTCTGAGCGTCCCGATTGAGTTGGGCGACCTGCCTGCGCAAGTCACGCGCCTCGTCCGGCTTGATCTTGTTCGCCTGCATCGCGGCGCGGATGCCCGTATCGACGCCCTGTATCTGGTCGAACAACACAGTCTCACGCGAGCCGTAGAATGAGGTCGATGCGGCGTAGGCGCCAGCAAACGGAACGGTAACGAGGAGTGCGGCGAGTGCCGCTGTCCTGAGGGGCTTGGTGCTGAAAGAGCGCATGGCTGCGTCTCCTATCAATGGGGAAGGTGGCGATTGGGACTCCCACCTTCTGGCTGTGGGCCGTCCGGTTCCGTCGCGTCGCGATGGACCGTTCCATCGCCGGCGGTCCTCGGCCCAGTAGCAAATTTAAGAACGCATCGCGGCAAAGAGTAATCAACAAAAGGTAATCTTTTTGAGCCTTGCCGGCCCGAATTGCCGCCCTAAAACTGACCGTTCGCCTTGAGCCAGCCCGACTTGGATCGGTGCCCGGTCTCGATCAGCGCCGGGTCCGGATCAGCGCTCGGTCAGCTTCAGCTCGATGCGGCGGTTCTTGTTACGCGCCTCTTCGGTGTCGGCGGGATCGAGCGGCTGGAACTCGCCGAAACCGGCGGCGACCAGCCGATTGGCCGGGACGCCATTCTCGATCAGGTACTTCACCACCGAGGTCGAACGCGCCGTCGACAGCTCCCAATTGTCACGGTAGCGGCCGGTGCCGGAGAGCGGCTTGTTGTCGGTGTGGCCATCGACGCGCAGCACCCAGTTGATCTCGGGCGGGATTTCCTTCTGCAGCTCGATAATGGCGTCGGCGAGCTTCTTCATCTCGACCTTGCCGGCATCGTTGATCACTTCGGAGCCGGTCGGAAACAGCACTTCCGACTGGAAGACGAAGCGGTCGCCGACGATGCGGATGTTCTCGCGGTCGGCGAGGATTTCGCGCAAGCGGCCGAAGAAGTCGGAGCGGTAGCGGTTCAATTCCTGCACGCGCTGCGCCAGTGCGACGTTGAGGCGACGGCCGAGATCGGCGATCTTGGTGTTGGAATCGCGGTCGCGGGTTTCGGAGACGTTGAGCGCATCCTCGAGCGCGCCAATCTGCTTGCGCAGTGCCGCGATCTGCTGGTTGAGGATCTCGACCTGGCTCAGCGCCTGCTGGCTGATCTGGCGCTGGCTGTCGAGTTCGCCGCCCAGCGCCGCGGCGCGCTGGTTGGCGACGTCGCCGGCGCCGGCACCTTGCGCCAGTAATCGTTCGAGCCGGCTCTTTTCCGCTTCCGCCGCCGACAGCGATGCCTGCAGATTGGCCAGCGAGTCATCCTTGTCCTGCGTCGTCGAGCGCTCCAGCGCCAGAAGCTGGGTCAATTCGTTGATCTGCGAATTGAGGCGCGAAAGCGCGGTATCCTTGCCAGAGATTTCCCGTCCCAGCAGGAACTGCGCCAGCACGAAGACGGTGAGCAGGAACATGATGGCCAAAAGCAGCGTCGACAGCGCGTCGACGAAGCCCGGCCAATAGTCGATGCGGCGATCGGTGCGCCGGCCCCTGGCGAGTGCCATGTTAGTGGACCCCGGGCTTCTTCAGGGCGTCGGCGATCTTTTCCAGCGTGTTGCGCATCGCCTTCTGTTCGTCGGACTGGGCCTCGACCCAGTCGCGCATGATCTGCTGTTCCGAGCGCATGTTCTTGACCAGACCGGAAATGCCGTCGGCAAGATTGGCCATGGCGGTGGCGACGCGCGGGTTGGAGCCGCCGCCATTCTCCTGCATGCTGCGCAGCCGTTCCGACAGCACCCGGATCTCGTCGGAGGATTCGGTCTTGGCCGGGTCGGCGACGACGATGTCGGACGACAGGTCGGTGACCGAGGACAGCCAGTTTTCCAGCTCGGTGTAGAAGCGCGTCTGGGCGCGGCCGGCCTGCAGGTCGAGAAAGCCGAGCACCAGCGAGCCGGACAGGCCGAACAGAGATGACGAGAAGGCCGTGCCCATGCCGGCCAACGGCGCCGAAAGCCCCTGCTTCAGCGAGTCGAGCACCGCGGCGGCGTCACCCGTGCCCGGGTCGAGCGATTCGATGGTCTCGCGGATCGAGCCGATGGTGTTCAACAGGCCCCAGAAGGTGCCGAGCAGGCCGAGGAACACCAGCAGGCCGACGAGATAGCGCGAGGTGTCGCGGCTTTCGTCGAGGCGCGTGGCGATGGAATCGAGCATGGTGCGCATCGAACTGGTCGAGAAGGCTGTCGCCGCGGAACGGCCGATCATCGCCTTCATCGGCGCCAGCAGCACCGGTTCGGTGGTCTCCGAGCCGGCACGGAAGGAGTTGACCCAGCGCACTTCGCGAAACAGCCGGCCGACCTGGGCGAAGGCCAGAAGGATGCCGACCACCAGCACGCCGACGATCAGGCCGTTGAGGCCGGGATTGCTGCCAAAGGCGGTCGAGATCTGGCGGGTCAGGATGGCGGCGATGAAAGCGACGATGACCAGGAAGATCACCATGGTCAGCAGGAAGACCTGCGGGCTCGACAGTTTGTGCGGATCGTAGATCAGGACATCAGAACGTCTGCCCATGCCGAAGGATCTGAGAAAAGCCATCCGTGCCCCGTTTCCGATGCCGCCGCCGATCACGTAGTCCGCGACTCTAAACGGAATTGTGACCAAATTGAATGGCGCTTGGCAATATAGCCAGGGCAATCGAGTGAACCCGCTTGCCCTTTCCTTTTCTTTCCCTCAAGCGCCGGGCGGGCGCATCCGCGCCCCTTGGCTTACGGCGCATAAGCGCCGACGGCCGTTCGGCCTTGCCATTTTCGCTGCGCAAAAATGGAAATACCGCCCGTTCGGCTCGACCGTGGAATTTTTTCATTCACCCGATTGCCCTGGCAATATTGCTGTACCGGCAGTCTTTGTCAGAGGCGATTGATGACCAGACAGTCGACCATTGCTGCCAGATGCAGGCCGGCGCCGGTGACGACGAAACCGTGCCACAGCGCATTGTGGAAGCGCAGCCCCTTCCAGGCGAAGAAAATGACACCGCAGGAATAGACGATGCCTCCGGCGACGATGAGCGCGATCGATGTCGGTGGCAGCGTCTGGACAAGCGGCTTGACCAGGATGATGCCGCTCCAGCCGATGGCGAGATAGAAGACGATGGCCAGCCGGTCGAAACGGCCGGGAAAGAACACCTTGATGGCAATGCCCAGCACTGCGGCGGTCCAGACCAGGACAATCATCCAGCGCGCCAGCGGCGAGCCTTCGAGCTGGGCCAGGAAAGGCGTGTAGGTCGCGGCGATCAGCAGATAGATCGCGGCGTGGTCGAAACGCCGCAAGACCCATTTCAGCGGCGACGACACCGGCCATAGATTGTAGGTCATCGACACCGACAGCACGGTGAGCAGCGAAACCACATAGAAGGCGGCGGCGATATATTCGCCCGGTCCGACACGAAAGGCCGCCAGCGCCAGCAGTGCCGACCCTGCCGCGATCGCCAGCACGATGCCGACCGCGTGGACGATACCGTCCGCGATCATCTCGGCGCGCGAATAGTGCCAGCGTCCGATGAACGGGATGTCGGGGTAGGGTTGGTTGTCTCTCACTAAGCCGGGTTCCTGCACCGCGCCCTCCAATTTGGGCGCATGCAGGGCAGTATTTCAAGCTTCCATTGCGGTTTTGCGACTGCGGCGCATCAGCGCGGCGTGGCTGTCAACGGGAGGGGAGCGGCTTTTTCACGGCCTTCAGCAAGGCGCGCTGGATGATCTCGTTGCCGGCGACCACCGAGCCGTTGTCGAGCATGTCCTGCCCGCCATCCATGTCGGAGACGAAGCCGCCCGCCTCGCGGATCAGAAGCAGGCCGGCGGCGATGTCCCAGGCCGACAGGCCGGTTTCCCAGAACCCATCCATGCGGCCGGCTGCGACATAGGCGAGATCGAGCGAAGCAGAGCCGAGGCGGCGGACGCCGGAAACCTCGGCCATGACGTTGCGCAGCTCGACGAGGAAATTGCCATGGTGACCGCGGCCGAGATGCGGCATGCCGCAGCCGATCACCGTGTCGACCAGCTTGATGCGGCCGGCGACGCGCAGCCGGCGGTCGTTCATGAAGGCGCCGCCGCCGCGTTCGCAGGTGTAGAGTTCGTCCATCGCCGGATTGTATATGACGCCGGCAACGATCTGCCCCTGGCGCTCCAAGGCGATCGAAACGGCAAAGAGCGGAATGCCGTGCAGGAAATTCGTGGTGCCGTCGAGCGGGTCGACGATCCAGCGATGCTGGCCATCGTCGCCTTCGACCACGCCGCGTTCTTCCATCAGGAAGGAATAGCCTGGCCGTGCTTTGGACAGCTCGGCAAAGACGATGTCCTCGGCCTTGCGGTCGGCCTGGCTGACATAGTCGCCGGGGCCTTTCATCGAGACCTGCAGGTTCTGCACTTCGCCGAAGTCGCGCGACAGCGAGCGGCCGGCCTTCATTGCGGCCTGGACCATGACGTTGAGGAGGGCTGAGCGTGCCATAGTGGTTCTTCCTGCTGGCGTGCGTCAGTCGGCGCGGCGCACGTAAGTGATTTCGTTGGTGTCGACGATGATGCGCTCGCCGGCGCCGATGAATGGCGGCACCAGCACGCGGATGCCGTTCTCCAGGATCGCCGGCTTGTAGGACGAGGCCGCCGTCTGGCCCTTCACCACCGGGTCCGCCTCGGTGATGGTCAGCGTCACATAGTCGGGCAGCGAAATGCCGATCGGCCGCTCTTCGTAGAGCTGGACCGTCACCATCATGCCGTCCTGCAGGAAGGCGGCGCGATCGCCGACGAAGTCCTTGTTCAATTCGAGCTGCTCGTAGCTTTGGGTGTCCATGAACACCAAGGCGTCTTCCTGCGCGTAGAGGAAGGAAAAGTCCTTCAGGTCGAGCCGGATCTGTTCGACCGTCTCGGCCGAGCGGAAACGCTCATTGAGCTTGGTGCCGTTGATGAGGTTCTTCAGTTCGACCTGATTGTAGGCGCCGCCCTTGCCGGGCTTGACGGTGTTGGTCCTGACCGCCACCCAAAGGCCGCCATCATGCTCGATGACATAGCCGGGACGGATTTCGTTGCCATTGATCTTGGCCATATTGAGATGATCCGGAATGATGCCCAACGGCCGCGCCGTTGGTAAGGGATGTTCGCTGCGAAAGCGATTTCGGGCTCCCAAGACCACAAATCACCAGAAGAGGCAAGGGAGCGGGCAGGTTGGTCAGGACTACGAACTCGGGTTAACGGGTTCCCTTCGGAGCCTTCGCGGGCGCGTTGGCTGACGGAGTATTAAACGAAAAACCCGCCTGAGCGGCGGGTCACTGGCGCAAATCAGCACCATAGGTAAAAATGTACCATAGCTGACGTCACGGAGTCAAGAAAAAATTCCTATCTTGAAAAGCGACCGGCACAAAGGCCGCCAACGCCGCCGAACTGGCTGTCGTCAGCTCTTTTGTTAACCTGAGTTCGGAGCCCTGGCAGGTTGGTGCCGAGCTGCGGGTCAACACGCGCAGATCGAGGGATGCAACGCCTTCGTGGCCTTGATCACTGGCCCTGGTTGATGACCGAACCGATGGCCTTGGCGATGGCATCGGCAACCTTTGTCAGTCGATGGATATGCGGATCGATCAATCCGTTCGCCGTCAGGGCAAGCGGTTCGCCTTCTGCAGCGCCTGCTTGGTCTGGTCGTCGTCCAGCCCCTGCAGGAAGTCGTCCATCCGCGGATCGATGAGGCCGGCGCGGCGGGCAATGATGTACCAGGCGCCGGCAAGGACGAGGTCCGGATCGGTGCCGATGCCTTGCATGTAGAGCTTTGCCAGGCGGTTCTGGGCAGCGACATTGCCACCCTCCGCCGCCTGTTTCGTCCACCCGAAGGCCGATTTCAGGTCCCGCGCGCCGCCGCGGCCTTCGATCATCCAGGCGGCGAGATCGATCTGCGCAGTGTCGTAGTTCTGTCGTGCCGCCTGTGCCAGCAGGCGCCTTGCCTGCACATCGTCACGCGGCTTGCCGCCAACGCCATTGGCGTAGATCTGCGACATCGCATATTGCGCGTCGGCAAGACCGGTCGCGGCGGCGCGCTCGTAGTAGGAGACCGCCTTGGTTATGCCGGCGTCGCCGGGGTCCTGCTGGACCAGCATCTGCGCGAAATTGAACTGCGCCAGCCGGTTGCCGGCCTCGGCGGCGGCCTGCATCAAGGCGTAGGCTCCTTTTTCGTCCTTCTTGACGTAGCGGCCGTCGAGCAGCATCAGCGCATACTGGAACTGCGATTCCGGCACACCCTGTTCGGCGGCGAGCGCATACCATTTCGCCGCTTGCGCCGAATTGAGCGGCACACCGAGCCCCCGCGACAGGATCTCGGCGACCAGCGTCTGCGCCGCCGGGTCGCCGTTTTGCGCGCGGACCAGCGCCAGATTGTAGGCCGTTTTGTAGAGACCGCGCTGGAAGGCACCATAGGCCGCATCGGCGGGTTTTGCGCCGAAACGGTCGGGATTGATGGCGTCGGCGGACGGCAGCGGCGCCGGCTCGGCCGTGGTGGCCGGCTGCGGCAGCGGCTTGTCGATCGGCCTGTCGATCGGCTTGTCGGTGTGCATGCCGATGTCCGGCTTGGGCTGCGGCAGTGGAATGGTCTCCGCGGCTGCCGCCTGGACCATCAGCACCGCAAGCAGGGCCTGGAGGGGTAGCATCGCCGAGGGCACGTCAGTCCTCGAAGCGCGGCGCGGTCTCGTCGAGCAGCGCGTTGGCGGCGGCGACCGCTGTCCTGGGGTCGACGCCATCGGCAAACACGGCGCTCGACAGCGCCACGAATTCGGCGCCGGTTGCCCCCACGGCTTCGACCGAGGCGATGTCGGATCCGGCCATGACGATGCAAGGGATCTGGATCATGTCCGCCCACCATGCGCCGAGCGACAGGTTGCGCGGGTGCGGCTCGGGCTTGTTGTCGTAACCGAAGCGGCCGAAGAAGATGTAATCGGGCCTGACCTCGCCAAGCTCGAGCGCGTCGTCGCGCGTCTTGGCGCCGCCGGTGCCGACCATCATCTTTGCCTGGAAATGCTCGATCGTCTCGGCGAGTTCGGCCTTGGAGACCTCGACATGGATGCCGTCTGCCTGGACGCGGCCGGCTATGCGGGTGTCGCCGGCGATGACGACGGCGATGCCGGCGGCCTGCGCTGCCGGCACGATCTGTTCGGCGAAAGCCTGGAAAGAGGCCTCATCCATGCCGTTCTCGGGCAGGATCAGCGAAGCGATGTCGCCGCCTTCGAATGCCGCGACAATACGGGCCGCCGGCGCGCCGGGCGGCGCGATCAGCACGATGCGACAGCGGTTGGGGGGCGTTGCGTCATTCATGGTTCTTCGGGTCCCGCGTTTCGCCTATGCCGGGCGAAGATGGTTGGATTGCGGCATAGAGCAAAGTGCCCGCTTTGAACAGGCGGGCAGCGGGATCGCGATGTTCGACCCGCCGGGCAGCCGGCGGCCGCTTCACTTGATCGGGTGCGGACTCGCGACGGGTGGTTTGCCCTTCCAAAGTGTCCAGCCGAGATTCATGCCGGCGGCGGCGATCAGGATGGCTGTGGCGCCGACGATCTGGCTCAAATGCAGCCGATGGCCGAAGGCGAGGACATCGACCAGGATCGCCACGACGGGATAGATGAAGGACAGCGAACCCTGCAGATGCGTCGGCAGCTTCTGGATGGCGCCGTACATCAGTATGTACATCAGGCCGGTGTGGACTATGCCGAGCGTCGCCAGCATGGTCCAGCTCCAGGCATCGGCCGGAAGCTCAGCAAGATCGGCGAAGGGCGCCAGCATGACGACGCCGACGCAGACCTGGATCAGCGCGATCAGATGCGGCGGCGTGCCCTTGAGTTTCTTGGTGACGATGGCGGCGACAGCCCAGAAAAAGGCTGCGCCCAGCGCCATGACGATGCCGGTAAAATAATCCGTGCCGACATCACCGGCGTCGGGGGCCGATTGCACGATTAGCACCATGCCGGCGAAGGCGATGGCCAGCCAGGTCAGCTTGGTCAGGGTCAGCCGCTCGGCGAAGAACAGCGCGCCGAAGCCGACGAGCATGAAGGGCTGCGTGTTGTAGACGGCGGTGGCGATCGAAATCGACGCGCGTGAGAAAGCGCTAAACAGCAAAAGCCAGTTGACGACGATGGCGACGCCGCCAAGCGCGGCGATGCCGATGATGCGCAGCGACAGCCTGTTGCGCAGCAAGCCCAGCGCGGCGCAGATGATGAGCAGCGTCAGCGCACCGAACGCGCAGCGCCAGAACACAACATCCATGATCGGCTGGCCGGACAGGACGACGAACCATCCGATGGTTCCCAGGATCGCCATTGCGGCGGACATTTCGACCGTGCCGCGCACCGTTTCGTTCACGACAAACCTCCATATCAGTTGAACGGCTATAATCTCATGCAGCAATGCGGCTTTCCATCTGATTGGAAAGGATGTATGGGTATATTGCCTAATTATATTAGGCGATGGTTTCAAATCTACGAGAAATGTAAAATGCTTGACGATCTCGACCGAAATCTCCTTGAAATTCTGGTCAAGGATGCGCGGACCTCGCTGAAGGAGCTGGCCGCCCAGGTCGGGCTGTCGTCGCCCAGCGTTTCGGAACGGCTGCGACGGCTCGAGGAACGCGGCGTCATCCGCGCATTCACCGTCGAGATCGATCCGCTGGCGCTCGGTTATACCTTGCAGGCCATCGTGCGCATCCGGCCGCTGCCGGGCAAGCTGCACATCGTCCAGAAGCTGATCGAGGACATTCCCGAATTCGGCGAATGCGACAAGGTGACCGGCGATGACTGCTTCGTCGCCCGGCTGTTCGTGCGTTCGATCGGCGATCTCGATGGGATTTTGGACCGCATCGCCGACAAGGCCGAGACAAGCACCGCCATCATCAAGGCGCAGCCGATCCGGCGACGGCCGCCACCGCTCGACGCAACCGCTTCGCGTGACAAGGCAAAGGTCTTGCAGGCATCCTGAGCTGGACTGGTCGAGGCCCGGTTTCCAGAGAGCCGATCGAAGCCGGGTGGAAAGCCGGCTGCCGGTTGGTTAGTGTGCCGGCCCAAACGAGACCTGGACTATGGTGCAGAACATATACGACCGCGAGGATTTCTTCGCCGGCTACAGCCAACTTGGCCGTTCGGTCGAAGGGCTGGATGGTGCCGCCGAGTGGCCGGCGCTGCGCGCGATGCTGCCCGATGTCGGCGGCTTGAGGGTCGCCGATCTCGGCTGCGGCTTCGGCTGGTTCTGCCGCTGGGCACGCGAGCATGGCGCGGCGCAGGTGCTTGGCCTGGATCTGTCGGAGAAGATGCTTGCCCGGGCAAGGGTCGCCGGCGCGGATACCGGCATCGCCTATGCGAAAGCCGATCTCGATCGGCTCAGCCTGCCGCAAGCCAGCTTCGATCTCGTCTACAGTTCGCTCGCCTTGCACTATGTCGAGGACGTGATGCAGCTGTTCGGGACGGTGTATCAGGCGCTGGTGCCCGGCGGGCATTTCGTCTTCTCGACGGAACATCCGATCTTCATGGCGCCGACCAAGCCCGGCTGGGCGATCGATACCGACGGCCGCAAGACATGGCCCGTCGACCGGTATCTGGTGGAAGGACCGCGCAGCACGGACTGGCTGGCCAAGGGCGTGGTGAAACATCACCGGACGATCGGCACCACGCTCAACGCTCTGATCCAAACCGGCTTCACCATCGATCACGTCGAGGAGTTCTGCCCGACAGCCGAGCAGATCGCAGCCAAACCCGAACTGGCTGAAGAACTCGAGCGGCCGATGTTCCTGCTGGTCTCGGCGCGCCGATAGGCACAGGCCGGCGTCGGCCAAGGGGTGGGGCGGCCATGCACATATTTGCTGTCGCTCCGCCCGGGGTTCTGGGCTATTCAAGCGTCGATACGCTTTCCCTCCAGACCCAGTCCCCTCCCATGTCCGGCCTGCTTCTCGATCCGTGGTTCTACGCGGCTGCCATTCCGGCGGTCATTCTGGTCGGCCTGTCCAAGGGCGGGTTCGGCGGCGCAGTCGGCTTCGTCGGCGTGCCGCTGATGGCGCTGACCATGCCGCCGGTGCAGGCGGCCGCCATCCTGCTGCCGATCCTGTGCCTGATGGACATCGTCTCGGTGTGGACATGGTGGGGTGTCTATGACCGGAAGATGCTGGTCGACATGATGCCGGGCGCCGTCATCGGCATCTGCCTCGGCTGGCTGACAGCGGCACTGGTCACCGAAGAGGCGGTGCGGCTGATAGTCGGCGCCGTCGCCATCATTTTCGTCCTGCGCTGGCTCTATCTGCAGTTTCGCCATGGCGCAGACCACGCGGCCGCGCCCAACCGCGTGGCCGCCGCGGTCTGGGGCACGGTTGCCGGCTTCACCAGCTTCGTCGCCCATGTCGGCGGGCCGCCCTTTCAGGTCTATGCCTTGCCGATCCGGCTCGACCCCAAGGTGCTGTCGGGCACGGCGGCGATCTTCTTCGCGGCCACCAATGCGCTGAAGCTGGTGCCCTATTTCGCGCTCGGCCAGTTCGACACCGCCAATCTGACGGCGTCGGCCGTGCTGATGCCGCTGGCGCCGCTGTCGACCATCGCCGGGGCGTGGCTGGTGCGGCGGATGCGCCCGGAAATCTTCTATCCCTTCACCTACGCAACCGTCGCGGTCGTGGCGCTGAAGCTGCTTTGGGATGGCATTGCCGGCCTGATCTAGAAAGGTGGCCCGCGCCGCCGCCTTGCCGCTGGGTCAGGCGGCGCTCGGCACGAGGCGGCGGGTGCCGCCAAACGCCAGTGTGGCGCCTGCCATGACGACCAGCACCATGCCGGCGAGGATGCCGATGTCATGTGCGGTCGGCTTGAGCACCATGTCGGCAACGATCACCAGCATCACCGCATAGTCGAAGCGTGCCGCGCTCATCATGCGCTGACCGATGGCAAGAACGGCCGGTGTGACGCCCTCCTTGGCGATCATCGCGCCCATGCGTTCGGCTGTCGGCTTGAAGATGAACATGCCGATCGAAAAAGTCGTGGCGTAACCGGCCAGGCCGATCAGGATCCACAAGTCGGAAAAGCCGACCCAGAACCAGCACATGATGAGGCCGAAGATCAGCGTCAGCATCGACATTGGTGCAAAGAACCTGCCGCCCAGCTGGCCGCTGGCGCGCATCGCCTGCAGCTTGTCCTCGATGTTGCCGGCCCGCTCGGCAAGCACGCCGAGCAGGAACAGCACAAAGCCGCCGCCGACCCACAGAATGGCAGTAGTGACGTGGAGGAATTTAACGATCGAGTACCAGTCCATGGGTTGCTCCTGCAGTGTTCCGGTCAGGTTGCGGCGGCGCGGATTTGCGCCGGCCGTCAGAGAAGCGGGCGTTTAGCGCGGCGCTTGTATCGGAACGATGTCGCGGAAAATCCGGCTCTGTTTCAGCGCCCTGCCAACGAAAGAAGCGGCTGAGATTGAGATAGTGAACGCGCTATCTGATTTCCTGCTAATATACGAATCGTCGGGAGGGGGTTGGCGCGACATCGTCCGGAAACATCGCCGATGCTAGTGCGCTAATGCCGGGAGCCCGGTGGCGACAACAGTCGTCTGACGATCAACCCATTCCCGCAAACGGGAAAAGGCAATTCGGGGGACTATTATGCAAGGGGTAGCACGGAATTTCTTCACGCTGGCGATCATCTATTCGCTGTGCGGCATGGGGCTCGGCCTGTACATGGCGATCAGCCAGGATCATGGCCAGATGCCGACCCACGCCCACACGATGGTGGCCGGATGGCTGATGTCGGCGGTCTTCGCCTTCTTCTACCATCTGTTTCCGGCAATCGGGCAAAAGACGCTCGCCAACGTTCATTTCTGGCTGACCGCGGTCAGCGGCATCGGCCTGTTGATCGGCCTGTTTTTCCTGCTCGCCGGCAATGCCGCGATCGAACCGCTGGTGGCGGCCTCCTCGATGGGCTTCTATGCGGCAATGCTGCTGTTTGCCTTCATCGCCCTGCCAGCCGTCTGGAAGACGGCCTGAGCTGAACCTGAGGCAAGTGAGGCTGTGCCAGCCGTCTGGAAGACGGCCTGAGCTGAACCTGAAGGCTGTGCTGTTACGGGACAGGATGGCGGCGTTCGATCAAAAAACATGCCAGCCCTTAAGGCTTCATTAAGCTTTACAGGCGTTTACTATGTCCATCCAGTGATCTGGATTCTTACCGAGTGGTTGGAGCCACTTTGTTTGACGCCTCCCTGTTAAACTCCTGAGAGCCGCCTTATCCGCGGCTCTTTTTTTGTCCGCATTTTCTCTTTTTGTCCGAATTCTCGGGGGGCACGGGCCAGCGGACCGCTGTTAACCTTCTGTTAAACATGTGCTTGCCTTCACCGGTGACGAAGCGCATTTTCAAGCTTCAGTCAGATAGTGTTTCGGGTGTATCGGCAGGGAGCCGAATCAGCCGGTTGCAAGTGCAGGGGCGTATCAATGAACGAGCCTTCGAAGGGCAGTGCGAAAACCGTCAAACTGGCGGAGCGCCGGGTTTTCTCGCAATCGTTCAAGCCGCTTTACCAGGAAGGTATGGGCCTGGTCGAGCAGGCGGCCGAATATCTCGACGGCAAGGGCCGGGCCGAGGCGAAGAAACTGTCCAGGCTGGCGGCCACGCTCTATGCCGCCGAATCGATGCGGCTGACCACCAGGCTGATGCAGGTTGCGTCCTGGCTGCTTTTGCAGCGCGCCGCCAATTCCGGCGAGATGACCCGCGACCAGGTCGCGTCGGAAAAGTCCAAAGTGCGCCTTGACACCGCTTCCGCCCATGACGAAGCCGCCGGTTGGGCCGAACTGCCCGAGGATTTCCTCGACCTCGTCACCCGCTCGCTGCGCCTGCAGGCGCTGGTGCGCCGCATGGACGACGAAATCTATGGCTCCGGCGCCGTGGTCGACATGCAGCCGATGGCTCGCCGCCCCAATCCGGTTTCCGACCAGATCAGCCTGCTAAACACGGCTTTCGCCCGAGGCTGAGAGACCGTTTGGAAATTCTACTCTGGCGGCCATCTGATGGCGTTTTCTGCGCTTCCTCGTTCTACTGCGCCGACGCAGTAGAACTGGGCTCACGGACCAAATGTCCGCTGCGCTACGGTTCTCGAAACCACCACCATATGACTCGCCAGAGCGAATTTCGAAACAGCCTCTCGAGTCATCGCTGTTCTGTTTCCGGTTTGTTCACATTTCGCTGGCATCGCTGTGTGCCGGAGGTAAAGTCGGCAAATGGCGGAAGCGATTCGCATCATCGGTATCGATCCGGGACTTCGGCGC
This sequence comes from Mesorhizobium sp. LjRoot246, assembly GCF_964254115.1. Lineage (NCBI taxonomy): Bacteria > Pseudomonadati > Pseudomonadota > Alphaproteobacteria > Hyphomicrobiales > Phyllobacteriaceae > Mesorhizobium > Mesorhizobium sp. LjRoot246. The sequence goes on from NZ_CAXUSN020000001.1 coordinate 1,383,036, forward strand.
ACCGGCTGGGGCATCGTCGAAAGCCTCGGCAATTCGCTGCGCTTCATTGCTTCCGGCACCGTGAAGTCCGACGACAAGGCGGCATTGGCGACGCGGCTGTGCCAATTGCATGACGGGCTGGCCGAAATCCTGCACACCGCTATGCCGCACGAGGCGGCGGTCGAACAGACCTTCGTCAACAAGGACGCGGTGGCAACGCTGAAGCTCGGCCAGGCGCGCGGCATCGCCATGCTGGTGCCGGCGCGTGCAGGGCTTGTCGTTGCAGAATATGCGCCCAACGCCGTCAAGAAGGCGGTGATCGGCGTCGGCCATGGCGACAAGAAGCAGATTCACATGATGGTGAAGGTGCTGTTGCCGAAAGCCATCTTCGATACCGAACATGCCGCCGATGCGCTGGCCATCGCCATCTGCCACGCGCATCACCGGCAAAGCGTGGCTTACCGGATGACGCTGGCTGGGTAGATGTTCTTGACTTGTTCACGCCGCAGGGATAAGTAATACCTTAGAGGTATTACCATGCGCGTGACCACCAAGGGGCAAGTTACAATCCCCAAGCCGATAAGGGACTTTCTGGGCATCGGCCCGGGCTCCGAGGTGGAGTTCGTGGCCACCGACGGGGACGTTCGGCTGGTTGCCGTCAACGAGAACATCTCCGAAGAGGAGAAATTGCGCAGGTTCAGCGATGTCCTTGACCGGATGGAGGGGACGTTGGATTTGGGAGGCATGACCACCGATCAGTACATGGAGTGGTTGAGGGGGCCGCGTGAAGATCTCGACATTGATTGACACGAATGTCCTGATCGACGTTTGGGGTCCGGCCGGACCCCAGAGAGAATGGTCGGCATCGGCAATCGCCTCCTGCCGCCGCGACGGCGCATTGGTGGTCAATACGATCGTCTGGTCCGAGTTGGCGCCGCTGATTGCGACGGAGGCGGCGCTTCGAAAAGCAGTCGACATGCTCGAGATGGATCGCGAACTTGTACCTTGGGACGCGGCATTCCTTGCGGGCGTGACGCATTCCCGCTATCGCCGGGCCGGTGGCATCAGGGAAAGAACCTTGCCCGATTTCTTTATCGGCGCTCACGCGACCGTTGCTGGACATCGTCTTTTGACCCGCGACGCCGCGCGTTATCGCAGTTACTTTCCCGACCTCGACATCATCTCTCCGGAAACGCATCCATGAGGGGCCATCTTCCATGAAAGGTCTGGCATGATCGGCAAGCTCAAGGGCACGTTGGACGAGATCGACGAGGATCATTGCCTCATCGACATCCATGGCGTCAGCTATGTCGCCTATTGCTCGGCGCGCACGCTGGCGGCGTTGCCATCGCCGGGCGAAGCGGTGGTGCTGTTCATCGAGACCTATGTGCGCGAGGATATGCTGCGGCTGTACGGCTTCCAGTCGCAGCTCGAGCGTGAGTGGTTCCGGCTATTGATGAACAATGTGCCAGGCGTTGGCGCCAAGGTGGCGCTGGCCATCCTGTCGACGCTGGCGCCGCCCGACCTCGCCAACGCCATTGCGCTGCGCGACATCGCCATGGTCTCGCGCGCACCTGGCGTCGGCAAGAAAGTGGCCGAGCGCATCGTTACCGAGTTGAAGAACAAGGCGCCGGCCTATGCCGGCACCGCCTCGGGCACCATCGGGCTGAAGCAGGAACTCGGCGACGGCGTGGCATCCGCGCCCATCACGGATGCGGTCTCGGCGCTGGTCAATCTCGGCTATTCGCGCGACACCGCCGCCAATGCGGTGGCTGCGGCGCTGAAAACGGCGGGCGAGGATGCCGATGCGCCGAAGCTGATCCGCTTCGGGCTGAAGGAACTGGCGCGGTGAGCCGTCGCTTGTTCAGTTCCTCGCCATATGCAAGGAGGGCGGCATGAGCCTGTCGCCCCGCCTGATTGCGCCGGAAAAACGCGGCGAGGATGCCGAGCAGACCTTGCGGCCGCAGACGCTTGACGATTTTGTCGGCCAGGCGGCGGTGCGGGCCAATCTCAAAGTGTTCATCGAGGCCGCCAAGGGCCGCAACGAGGCGCTCGACCACGTGCTGTTCGTCGGGCCGCCTGGTCTCGGCAAGACGACGCTGGCGCAGATCATGGCGCGCGAGCTCGGCGTCAATTTCCGTTCGACCTCCGGCCCGGTCATCGCCAAGGCCGGCGATCTTGCGGCGCTGCTCACCAATCTCGAGGAAGGCGACGTGCTGTTCATCGACGAGATCCACCGGCTGAGCCCGGCGGTGGAGGAAATCCTCTATCCGGCGATGGAGGATTTCCAGCTCGACCTGATCATCGGCGAAGGACCGGCGGCACGTTCGGTCAAGATCGACCTCGCCCGTTTCACCCTGGTCGCCGCGACCACGCGGCTTGGCCTGCTCACCAATCCGCTGCGCGATCGTTTCGGCATTCCGGTGCGGCTCAATTTCTACACGGTCGAGGAGTTGGAGCAGATCGTGCGGCGCGGCGCACGTATCCTGCAAATGCCACTCGGCGACGACGGCGCACTGGAGATCGCGCGGCGTGCACGCGGCACGCCGCGCATCGCCGGCCGGCTGTTGCGCCGCGTGCGCGATTTCGCTTCGGTCGCCGGCGACGGCCATGTCGACCGGCAGATCGCCGACGAGGCGTTGACCCGGCTGGAAGTCGATGCGCTCGGCCTCGACGCGCTCGACCGCCGTTATCTCAGCATGATCGCCCGCAATTTCGGCGGCGGGCCGGTCGGCATCGAGACGATTGCCGCCGGCCTGTCCGAACCGCGCGACGCCATCGAGGACATCATCGAGCCCTATCTGATCCAGCAGGGCTTCATCCAGCGCACGCCGCGCGGCCGCATGCTGACGGCCAATGCATGGCGCCATCTCGGCCTCGACGCGCCGAAGGATCTGGCGCAGCAGCAGATCAACCTGTTCCAGGAAGAGTAACAGCCGGAGGGACCGGCGCGGCTCCATGACGACGCTCAAGGATCAGTGAGTGCCGTGCTCTGCGCAAAATATCCTAAGCTTCGCCGATTTGCCGGCGCAATCATGGATTTTATCAGCGGTGCTGCCTTGTGGCATGCCGCTGCGATCCAAGTGCCGGAGCCGGGCAATGATAACCAGACGCGGGTTCCTGCGCCTTATCGGCAGGTCCTTCCTGACCGCCGCCTCGTTCAGCGCTTATGCGGTCGGCATCGAGCCGATGCTTTTGACCCATGTGAAGCGTTACGCACTGATGCCGCCGCATTGGCCTGATGGCTTGAAGCTGCGCATCGTTGCGCTTGCCGATATCCATGCCTGCCGACCGTGGATGACGCCGGAGCGGATCGCTTCGCTTGTCGAAGACGCGAATGCCCTGCAGCCGGACCTGATTGTCCTGCTCGGCGACTATATCGCCGGCATGCCCTTGGTGACCGGCCCGGTGACGCCGTCGCAATGGGCGTCCGTCCTGTCGGACCTCAAGGCGCCGCTCGGCGTGCTGTCGATCCTCGGCAACCATGACTGGTGGGCGGATGGCTTCGCGCAGCGCGCCGGAGCCGGCCCGACCACAGCGCGCAAGGCCCTGGAGAAAGTCGGCATTCCGGTTCTGGAGAACGATGTCGTGCGCCTGGAAAAGGACGGGCATGGCATCTGGATTGCCGGGCTCGCCGACCAGTTGGCACTGCTGCCGACCAGGGACCGCGCTGGCTTTACCGGCCTGGACGATCTCGACGGCACGTTGGCCAAGGTCAGCGACGCATCGCCTGTCATCCTGCTCGCGCATGAGCCGGATATCTTTCCGAAGGTGCCGTGGCGGGTTTCGCTGACCTTGTCCGGCCACACCCATGGCGGACAAATTCGGCTGTTCGGCTACTCGCCGGTCGTGCCGTCGCGTTTCGGCAATCGCTATGCCTATGGCCATATTGTCGAGAACGAGCGCAATCTGATCGTCTCGGGCGGGCTTGGTTTCAGCATTGTGCCGGTGCGTTTCGGGATGCGGCCTGAAATCCTGTCGATCGATCTTGGCTGAACGATCAATGCAGCCCGCGGATCACATCCATTACATCCGGCTCCGCCTTGTCGCCGTTGAAGGCGTCGACGATGCCGAAAGCGCCGCCATAGCTCCACACCGACCATGAGAAGCCGTGCGCTTCGGCGCGCGCGATCATGTCTCTGACATAGGCGGCCCGGTACCCGGCCGGCATCACATAGGCATTGCCATATTCCTGGCGGATCATGCCGAACTCGCCCAGCGTGATGTTTTCAGGCTTGACGCCATTGGCCTTCGCCCATGCCTCGACCTTTTTGAATGGCGCATCCATCAGGCCGAGCAGTCTGTCGGGACTGTCCATGCTGGCGACCTGTTCGTCGAGATAGGCAAGCAGGCCGCTTTGCCGTGTCCACGGCGCCTCGGCCTTGATCCTGGCACGGATGGTGTCGAGCGTCACCTCGAACTGCGCCTTGGGCATCGCGGTCAACGGATAGGGCAGGCCGGTCACGTAAGGGATGAAGTCGCCGGCCCAGGTCGCGCCCTGGTGGGTGAGCAGGAACGGATCGTAGGAGTGGAAGGTCCAGATGACGTTGTCGTCCGGGATCGTCCTCGGATCGATCTTTTCCAGCGAGCTCGCGGCGGAATAGCAGGCCCCGGTCAGCAGCAGGGTCAGTTTCGTCGCCGAGGATCGCGCCGCCGCGAAAAGTTTGCGCTGGCGCTCCGGCCACAGGCTGGTGCCGTCGCTGTCGCAATCGACGATCGGTTCGTTCATCGGTTCGAAAGCCACCTGGGCGGGATCCTCGCCGGCCAGCGTGCGGGCCATCTTGCGAACCATTTCGACATAGGCGTCGAAGGTCCTGGGATCGTCCATCACCTGCGCCATGCCGATCTTGCGGCTGCCGCCGGCCGGAATCAGATGCATGTCGACGACCACCTTCAGCCCGGCGCGGTTGATCATGCTCACCGACTCCAGCACGCTGGCATAGAGGTCGTCGCGCAAGGCCACGGTCTGGCCGGACAGGAAGGGCGAGGGGTCGACCGGCATGCGCAGGAAGTCGAAACCGGCATCCTTCAACGCCTTCAGATCGTCCTCCCCAAGGAATTTCCGCCATTCCGGATAAGGCAGGATGGCCTTGGCGTCGCCCCATTGGTCTTCACCCGGCCACGTGACCCACTGATCGAGATTGAGGCCGCGTTTCATCGAGAAGCTGGCCGCGTGGCTGGGCAGCGCCAAAGCCATGAGCACAAGCAGCGCTGCCATCAAGGTCTTGATCATCGCCGTCAACAGTGCCATCCGAAGCTGTGCCACGCGGGAAACAGGTGCCTCGCCGGGACTGAAAAAGGAAGCGCAATGGGCGATCATGGTGAATCGGCGACGCTGCTGGCCGGGATTTCCGGTGCGCTGACGGCGTTCGGCCACCGGCTTATGGCGCGGGTCTATTACGCCGACACCGATTTCTCCGGCGTCGTCTACCATGCACGCTATCTCGAATTCTTCGAACGCGGCCGCTCCGATTATCTCCGACTCACCGGCGTTCACCACACCGAGCTCGCCGACGGCAAGCACGGCGAAAGAATAGTCTGGGTGGTGCGGCGCATGGAGATCGACTTTCGCGGCCCCGCCCGCATCGACGACATCCTGACAGTCGACACCCGCACCGAGGACATTTCCGGCGCCCGCATCTTCATGGGCCAGCAGCTCAAACGCGGCGACGAGGTGCTGGTCGAAGCCAAGGTCGAGGCGGCGATCATCGGCGAGAATGGCCGCCCAAGGCGCTTTCCCAAGGAATGGGTGGCGGCATTCATGCCCAAGGCCCCATCCACGGCTGATTAGCCCCGTCGTGATCAACGGCGATTGCATGTGCCTTGCCACTGGGCGTGGCAATGCGCCGCGCCTTATATACTAACCCATCCTTAACCATAACGGTTCATGAAGAGATTGGTGAAGATTGGCGTTATCCGAGCGCCTTCCTTTCACCAATATTTGCCCTGAAAAGGCCGAGAACGGCGCAGTTTGGGGTTGTTCCGGTAGCTTCGTGCGAACCGACCACAAGGGATGCCAGGGGCCAGCCGCCAGCTTCGCCCGGAAAATCTTAAGGACGTAACGATGGAAAATATCGCACTCGCCGATCCGGGCGCGCAATTGTCGGTTTGGTCGCTGTTCATTTCGGCCAGCTGGGTGGTCAAGCTGGTCATGATCGGCCTGCTCTGCGCCTCGGTCTGGACCTGGGCGATCATCGTCGACAAGCTGGTTTCCTACGCCCGCATGCGGCTGGCGCTCAACCGGTTCGAGCAGGTGTTCTGGTCGGGGCAGTCGCTGGAGGAGCTTTACCGCACGCTTGCCGACCGCAAGACCACCGGCATGGGCGCCATTTTCGTGGCTGCGATGCGCGAGTGGAAGAAAAGCTTCGAGAAGGGCGCTAAAACGCCGCTCGGCCTGCAGACCCGCATCGACAAGGCGATGGACCTGGCGCTGACCCGCGAGATGGAGAAGCTGGAGGGACGCCTCGGCTTCCTCGCCACCACCGGCTCGGCGGCGCCCTTTATCGGCCTGTTCGGCACCGTCATCGGCATCATGACGTCGTTCCAGGCGATCGCCGGTTCCAAGAACACCAGCCTCGCAGTCGTTGCGCCCGGCATTGCCGAAGCGCTGTTGGCGACGGCCATCGGCCTGCTCGCCGCCATTCCCGCCGTCATCGCCTACAACAAGCTGTCGTCCGACGCGAGCAAGATAGCAGTGCGCATGGAAGGGTTCTCCGACGAGTTCTCCGCCATACTCTCGCGCCAAATCGATGAAAAAGTGGCCCCAAAGGCCTAAGGAGTAGCAGATGGGTATGTCCATGGGCATGGCAGGACGCGGCGGGCGCGGCCACAGGCGGCGAGGCCGTCACCATGCACTGATGTCGGAAATCAACGTCACGCCGATGGTCGATGTGATGCTGGTGCTGCTGATCATCTTCATGGTCGCGGCACCGATGCTGACGGTCGGCGTGCCGATCGACCTGCCGGATACGCAGGCCAAGGCAATGAATGCCGACACGCAGCCAATCACCGTCTCGATCAACGCCGCCGGCCAGATCTATCTGCAGGAAACCGAGATCCCGATCGAGGAACTGGTGGCCAAGCTGCAGGCGATCTCGAAGACCGGCTATGAAGAGCGCATCTTCATCCGCGGCGACAAGTCCACCGACTATGGCACGGCGATGAAGGTGATGGCCCGCATTTCGGCCGCTGGCTACAAGAATATCGGCCTCGTTTCTCTGCAGGAACAGGATCAGTAGACAGGCGATGAAGACCGGCCTCACCACATCGGTGATCTTGCATGCGACGGCGCTGACCTTCGGCCTGTTCACGCTGACGGCGCCGGCAGCACTTCCGCCGTCCGACGTCGAGTCGGTCGCGGTCGACATCGTGCCGATGGAAGCCATTGCGCAGACTTTGCAGGGCGACAAGAAGGCCGTGATGCATGAAAAGCCGGCACCTGTGCCGACGCAGCGTCCGGACGCCGTTCCCGATGCACAGAAGGTCGGCGAGAACAGCGTCGACACCGACAAGCCGATAACGCCGGAGGCCAAGCCAAAACCCGTCGACATGACGTCGGCTCCGCCGCCCGCGCCGACCCCGATCGAAAAGCCGAAGCCCGAGGACGTGCCGAAGCCGCAGGAAAAGCCCAAGCCGACGCCGGCAACGGAAGTGGCGCCGGTGCCGGCGCCCAAGGAAGAAGTCAAGCCCGAGCCGGTCAAGCAGGCCGATCCCAAGCCGACACCGGCCAAGCCGGCGCCGGCCCCACCACCGCCGGACAAGACCGCCGCCATCGACCCGACGCCCGAGGTCAAGCCGGATGCCGTCGCTGAAGCCATAGCGCAGGAGCCGCCCGCCGAAGCGACGCAACTGCCAGACTCCGCACCCGCGCCAGAAGCCCGGCCGAAGCCGCAGCCGGCACAGGCCGAAAGCGCCAAGGCGCCGGACCGCAAGGATACCGACAAGCCGGTCAAGGAAGCCTCGTCGAAGCCGAAGTCCGACGACAAGCAGTTCAACGCCGACGAGATTTCGGCGCTCCTCGACAAGCAGAAGCCTTCCGGCGGCGGCGCCAAGCGCTCGACCCAGCAGGCATCGCTCGGCGGCGACAAGGATCAGGGGCAGAAGCTGTCCAGGTCCGAAATGGGCGCCCTGGAAAGCCAGCTTGGCGGCTGCTGGACCCTTCCCGCGGGCCTTGAAGGTTCTGAGAATTTTGTCGTCGTTGTGCGCTTCAACCTGGATGCGTCCGGTAAGCTGGACGGGCGCCCAGCGGTCGAAAAGTCGAGCGGTAACCGTCAGTTCGACGAAAGTGCCGTTCGTGCGGTGCAAAAATGCGATGTCACCGGCCTGCAGGTTCCGGCCGGCAAGCAGGATATCTGGGCCGACGTCCGCGTCACCTTCGATCCAAGGGAGATGCTGGGCCTCTAAGGCTCTGTCATCCGAAAATCAGTACGAGAAGCGAGAAGACATGAAATCAATCCTCAAGCCGCTCCTGATGGTCGCAGCCATGGCTATGGGCATGACCGCGGCCGGCACGTTGCCGGCGCTGGCGCTCGTCGAGCTCAATGTCAACAAGGGCAATGTCGAGCCGCTGCCGATCGCCATCACGGATTTCCAGGGCGGCGATGCGCTTGGGGCGCAGATTTCGCAGATCGTCACCGCCGATTTGAAGCGGTCGGGCCTGTTCGCGCCGATCGACAAGAGCGCTTTCATCGAGAAGATCACCAACCCGGATGCAGCGCCGCGCTTCGACGACTGGAAGGTGATCAACGCGCAGGCGCTGGTCACCGGCAGCGTCAGCAAGGAAGCCGACGGCCGTATCCGCGCCCAATACAGGCTGTGGGATACGTTTGCGGGCCAGCAGATGGCCGGCGAGCAGTTCTTCGCCAACGACGCCAATCAGCGGCGTGTCGCCCACATCATCGCCGACGCCATCTATGAGCGGCTGACCGGTGAAAAAGGCTATTTCGACACACGCGTCGTCTTCATCGACGAATCCGGCGCCAAGAACGCGCGCAAGAAGCGCCTTGCCATCATGGATCAGGATGGCGCCAACGTCCGCTATCTCTCGGACGGCAAGTCGATCGTGCTGACGCCACGTTTCTCGCCGAACCGGCAGGAAATCACCTATATGTCCTATGAAAGCGGCCAGCCGCGGGTCTACCTCCTGCAGATAGAGACCGGCCAGCGCGAACTGGTCGGCAATTTTCCAGGCATGACCTTTGCGCCGCGCTTCTCGCCGGACGGGCAGAAGGTGATCATGAGCCTGCTGCGCGACGACGGCAATTCCAACATCTTCGCCATGGATCTGCGCAGCCGTTCGACGACGCGGCTGACCAATTCGACCGCCATCGACACCTCGCCCTCCTATTCGCCCGACGGCAGCCAGGTGGTGTTCACCTCCGATCGCGGCGGCCGTGCGCAGATCTACGTGATGGGCGCCGATGGTTCAGGCCAGAACCGCATCTCCTTCGGCGACGGCGTCTATTCGACGCCGGTATGGTCGCCGCGCGGCGACCTGATCGCCTTCACCAAGCAGACCGGCGGCGAATTCCAGATCGGCGTCATGAAGACCGACGGCTCGGGCGAGCGCATCCTGTCCTCCGGCTTCCAGCAGGAGGGGCCGACCTGGGCGCCGAACGGGCGGGTGCTGATGTTCTTCCGCGACTCCGCCGGCGGCCCGAAACTTGTTTCGGTCGATCTCACCGGCCGCAACGAACAGCCGATCCCGACCGCGAATTTCGCTTCGGACCCGGCATGGTCGCCGCTGCTGGAGTGAGAGGCGAATTGGAGAAATGAAGAATTGAAGAGATGGAGAAACCGGGGAACTATATTAAGCGTGCGAAGGATCTAGAGGTCTATAAGCGCGCTTATGCGGTTTCTCTTGACGTACATAAAGCTACGCTCGCTTTTCCGAAAATGGAGCAATACGCACTGGCTGATCAGTTGCGTCGCTCCAGCAAGGGAATCTGTGCCAATTTGGCTGAGGGATTTGCCAAGCAGACACACTCCAGACCGGAATTCGCACGGTTCATTTCGATGGCGATGGGGTCATGCAGCGAAGTGGAGACGTGGATTTCCTATGCGTTCGACCTTGGATACATTAGCCAGGCACAACACGACGATTGGCTACAAGCCTATGCCCATATCTACGGCATGCTGATCAATCTGAGAGAAAAGCTGAAGTGAGTTCTCTCTCTTTATTTCTTCAATTCTCCAACTCTTCAATTCCTCATTTTCCATCTCTTGGTCGCGTTTTGGCCGCATTTCCGCCTAGGGTCCGCGCCAATTGTGGCCTATGGCCAAACGGTTGCGGACGGGCAGCCTAAACCGAATTTTAACCGTGTTTCTTGAATGCCGGTTAACCCAAACGTGGTTACTGGGTGATCAACGAAATCACTCAAATACGATCACTCGAAATACGAAGGAGAGGCGGCATGGGCCGTATCGCAGCACTTACCAGAAACCCGGTCATGATCGCGCTGGTGGCGATGCTCGCCATCGCCGGTTGCGCCTCCAAGAAGACGCCGAACAACGCGGCTGATCTCGGCCTCAACGGCGCCGGTGCTGCAACGCCCGGATCGGCGCAGGACTTCACCGTCAACATCGGCGACCGCATCTTCTTCGACACGGATTCGACCTCGATCCGTGCCGATGCGCAGACGACGCTTTCGCGCCAGGCGCAGTGGCTGAACCAGTACAAGCAGTATGCCATCGTCATCGAAGGCCATGCCGACGAACGCGGCACACGCGAGTACAATCTGGCGCTCGGCGCCCGCCGCGCCGCCGCCACCCGCGACTTCCTCGTCGCCAAGGGCGTCTCGGCCAGCCGTCTCAAGACCATTTCCTACGGCAAGGAGCGTCCGGTCGCGGTGTGCGACGACATCTCCTGCTGGTCGCAGAACCGCCGCGCGGTCACCACGCTCAGCGGAGCCGGTTCCTGAGGCATCGCGAAGCCGATCGGCGCGTCGAACGAACACCGGCGCTCTAGCGGCAGAAATGCAACATACCTATGTGAAAGGCGGCCTCCGGGCCGCCTTTTTCACATCTGGCCACCCGAAACAAAATTTGGCCGAAGTCTCGGCTCCTGCTATGAGCCGAGGGCGCTTGGCTGGTCCCATGCTGATTGGAAGGCGCGAAAGCTAACGAAATCACTGCGAGAGGCACATGCATTTGAGATCGGTTCTGAGCGGCACGCTTGCGCTGCTGCTCCTATCAGGCGTCACCGCCCTGGCTAGCGGCTCGCGGGCGAGCGGCACAGGGCAATCAACCGACAGCGGCTTTTCCTTCCATCTGCCCAGTATCGAATTGCCCAGCACTTTCGGTGAAAAGCCCGGCCTTTTCGGCCAGAAGAAGCCGGACCAGGTTCAGCTGGTGCAGTCCGATCCCGCCGCCGTCACCAGCCTGGAAGAGCAGCTGCGGCAGATGAATGGCAAGATCGAGGAGCTCAATTTCCAGGTCCTGCAGATGCAGGAGCAGATACGCAAGCAGCAGGAAGACAACGAATTCCGCTTCCAGCAGCTTGAAGGCGGCGGCACGCAGGGCGGACAGCCGCCGGCGCAGAAGAAATCCGACGCCACCACCGGCACCGACACCGACGTGGCGACGGCACCGGCAACACAGGCGCCGGCCGATGCCGGCGCCGCGCCCGGCAACGATCAGTCGGCAGGCGGCAAGACGGTCCAGGACGTCATCGTCGAATCCCCCGATGGCGATCCCGGCAAGGTTATTCCTGGTACGGGGGCACCGGAAAAGACCTTCGGCACCATCACCGTCGACAAGAACGGCAATGTTATCGATGCAGGTGGCAACACGCAGTCGACCGCGCCGACGCAGGATTCCGCGCCAGTCGCCGGCGCGCCGCCCAAGGCCGGCAAATCCGATACGGTGATCGCGGCTTTGCCCACCACCAACGACCCTGAGGAGCTCTACCGCAACTCCTATCAATTCATCCTCTCGGGTGATTACGGCACAGCCGAGCAGGGTTTTCGCGATCATATCGCCCGCTTCCCCAAGGATGCGAAAGCGGCGGACGCGCATTACTGGCTGGGCGAGTCCCTGCTTGGCCAGCAGAAATACCGCGACGCGGCCGAGACTTTCCTTGCTGCCAGCAAGGACTACCCCAAGGCCAAGAAGGCTCCCGACATGTTGCTGAAGCTCGGCGTGTCGCTGGTCGGCCTCAAGCAGCACGACGTTGCCTGCGCCACCTTCAGCGAGGTCGGCAAGCGTTACCCTGATATTTCCAGTGCGCTCAAGGAGCGCATCAAGCAGGAGAAGGCTCTGGCTGCCTGCTGATCCTTGTCATACATGTCGTTGTCCTAAAACCGGGACCACTTTTGGGCGACATGCACTATGCTCGACACCGAGCCGGACCTTTCGAAAAGTCTTTTTTCGCATATCGATTTTACCAGCGGCGCTGTTGCGGCCGTGTCCGGCGGCAGTGACTCGACCGCCCTGCTCCTCCTTCTCAAACATCATCTCGACCGCACGGCGCCGGCAACCAAGCTGCTGGCGGTAACGATCGACCACGGTTTGCGGCCGGATTCGGCAGCGGAGGCGCAAGCCGTGGCGAAGCTGTGCGCCACATATGGAATTTCACACCGCATCATGACCTGGTCGGACCCCAAGCCGTCGACCGGTCTGCCCGCCGCGGCGCGGGAGGCGCGCTACCGGCTATTGGCGGAGGCCGCGCAAGCGGAAGGCATCCGCCTGATCCTGACCGGCCATACCGCCGACGACCAGGCGGAAACAGTGCTGATGCGGCAAGCGCGCGAAGAAGGATTGGCGCGCGATGATGGCCGAGAGTTTGCCGAAATGGCAGGCCGTGGGCTTGCCGGCATGGCACCGGCCACCCTCTACGGCTGGCGCGAATGGATCGTTCGCCCGCTTCTGGATACGCGACGCTCGGCGCTTCGCGATTTCTTGCGGCGTGAACATGTCGGTTGGGCCGATGATCCGACCAATATCGACGAGGCTTTCGAGCGGCCGCGTGTGCGCGCCGCACTTGCCGGCGAGAGTGCCGAGTATATCGAGGGCACATTGGTGCTCGCCGGCCAGGCCGCCGCCGAGCGCAGGCAGCTTGGCGTCGGCGCCGCCGACTTGATCCATCGCTTCGGCAGCCAGCCAGCCATCGGCCTCATCCGTCTTGACCCGCGCCTGCTTTCCGCCGGTGAAGAGCGGGCGGCCGTCTATGCATTGCGCATCCTGCTGGCCACGACCGGTGGAATCGCATTCCTGCCGGATCAGGCCCGCAGCGAGACCCTTTTCGGCAAGCTGAAGGCCGGATTTCTTTGCGCCACATTGTCGCGGACGGTTGTCGATTCCCGGCGCGCCGGTATCTTCCTGCGCCGCGAGATGCGCGGCTTGCCCACCGCCGCTGCCGTCATCGACGACACCCTGTGGGATGGCCGCCGGCACATCACATTGAACAACAGCAGCGGCGCATTGTTGATCGCGCCATTCGGCGCAGCCGCGGCCAAGCGGCTGACGCCGGGCGAAGGAAAAACCCCGCCGAGCCTGATGCGGGCCGCGCTCGCCGCCGAGCCGGCGTTGTGGCAAGCCGGTGATTGCCTTGGTTTGCCGGGGGAAAGCCGGGCGCCAAAGGCGGTCGAGGCGCGGCCGGTCGTCGCGCCCTTCGCACGCTTCCTGCCGTCCTTCGATCTTGCGCCGGCGCGGGCCGTCGCCGGGCTGATTGGCGCGGCCCCGGTCCCTTCCTTGCCTTTCAGCGGCCACAGTGCCGGTTGATGGTTGCGCGAAAGCTTAACCGAGACGTGCTGTTATGCTTGGCAAGGGGAGGTGCTCTCCCTATGTTAAGCCCAAGTTTCCTCTCATGATGCGTGTCCGCCTTGCGGACGCCAACGGGACAATTGATGAATCCGAACTATCGCAACCTCGCGCTCTGGGCGATCATAGCGGTCCTGCTCATCGCCCTGTTCAATCTGTTCCAGACGCCGCAGACGCGAGGGGCTTCCAGCGATGTGCCATATTCGCAGTTCCTGCAGGACGTCGGGGCGGGCCGGGTCAAGACAGTGACCATTGCGGGCGCCCGCATCACCGGCACCTACACCGACAATGCCAGCGGCTTCCAGACCTATTCGCCCGGCGATCCGTCACTGGTCTCGCGACTGCAGGACAAGAACGTCACCATCAACGCGCGGCCTGAGACCGACGGTTCCAATTCGCTGTTCGGCTATCTGATCTCATGGCTGCCGATGATCCTCATCCTGGGCGTCTGGATATTCTTCATGCGCCAGATGCAGTCTGGCTCCGGGCGCGCCATGGGCTTCGGCAAGTCGAAGGCCAAGCTTCTGACCGAGGCGCATGGCCGCGTCACCTTCCAGGACGTTGCCGGCGTCGACGAAGCCAAGGAAGATCTGGAAGAGATCGTCGAGTTCCTGCGCGATCCGCAGAAGTTCCAGCGGCTCGGCGGCAAGATTCCGCGCGGCGTGCTGCTTGTCGGCCCTCCGGGAACCGGTAAGACGCTGCTGGCCCGCTCGGTCGCCGGCGAAGCCAACGTGCCGTTCTTCACCATTTCCGGTTCGGACTTTGTCGAGATGTTCGTCGGCGTCGGTGCAAGCCGCGTTCGCGACATGTTCGACCAGGCCAAGAAGAACGCGCCCTGCATCATCTTCATCGACGAAATCGACGCCGTCGGCCGTCATCGCGGTGCTGGCCTCGGCGGCGGCAACGACGAACGCGAGCAGACGCTGAACCAGTTGCTGGTCGAGATGGATGGCTTCGAATCCAACGAAAGCATCATCCTGATCGCCGCCACCAACCGGCCCGACGTGCTCGATCCTGCGCTGCTCAGACCAGGCCGTTTCGACCGGCAGGTCGTGGTGCCGAACCCCGACATCGTCGGCCGCGAGAAGATCCTCAAAGTGCATGTGCGCAACGTGCCGCTGGCCCCCAATGTCGACCTCAAGGTCGTCGCGCGCGGCACGCCGGGCTTCTCCGGCGCCGACCTGATGAACCTCGTCAATGAATCGGCACTGATGGCGGCGCGGCGCAACAAGCGTCTCGTCACCATGGCCGAATTCGAGGACGCCAAGGACAAGATCATGATGGGCGCCGAGCGCCGCTCGTCGGCGATGACCCAGGCCGAGAAGGAACTGACCGCTTATCACGAGGCAGGTCACGCCATTCTCGCGCTCAACGTGCCGTCGGCCGACCCGCTGCACAAGGCCACCATCATCCCGCGTGGCCGGGCGCTCGGCATGGTCATGCAGTTGCCGGAAGGCGACCGCTATTCGATGAGCTACAAGTACATGATCTCGCGCCTCGCCATCATGATGGGTGGCCGTGTCGCCGAGGAGTTCAAGTTCGGCAAGGAAAACATCACCTCGGGCGCCTCCTCCGATATCGAGCAGGCGACCAAGCTGGCGCGCGCCATGGTTACGCGCTGGGGCTTTTCCGACAAGCTCGGCCACGTTGCCTATGGCGACAACCAGGAGGAAGTGTTCCTCGGCCATTCGGTGGCGCGCACGCAGAACGTCTCGGAAGAGACCGCGCAGATCATCGACGCCGAAGTGCGCCGCCTGATCGACGAGGCCTATTCGACGGCGAAGTCCATCCTGACCAAGAAGAAGAAGGAATGGATCGCGCTGGCGCAGGGCCTGCTGGAATACGAGACGCTGTCCGGCGAGGAGATCAAGCAGTTGATCGCCGGCCAGAAGCCTTCTCGCGACCTCGGCGACGACACGCCGCCAAGCCGTGGCTCGGCCGTGCCGAAGTCCGGCGGCCGGCGCAAGAAGGGTCCCGAGCCCGAAGGCGGCATGGAACCGCAGCCATCGAGCTGAGTTTCGACTGGCAGTTTGATTTTCAGAAACGCCGCGGCTTCGACCGCGGCGTTTTTTGTTTTGGGAGACTGTAGAGCGATGAGTTGTCCGCGACCTTGCTCATCTGCAACGCTGGTGATTGGCGAAAGCCTAGGTGACAGCCAATCTCCGCCCTTGCGGGGGAGATGCCCGGCAGGGCAGAGGGGGGTGTGAAGGATCGCTTACCCTTCCGTTATCCCGTTCCTTATCCGCAATCAGTGAGGGCATGGCTGGGACCGGTTGAGTGGTCGGCGGGACAGCACCCCCTCTGTCCTGCCGGACATCTCCCCCGCAAGGGGGGAGATTGGCAGCGTCGACCACCGCGCCTCCTAGAGCGGATGCGGCCATTCCCAAAACGTCGCTCAAGAAAAAAGCCCGCGAACCTTGCGGCTCGCGGGCTTTGCTTTCTTCAGATGTCGCTATCGCTCAGCTCTTCAGCTTGGCGTTGCACAGGCTGTAGAAGCCGCCGCCCTTCTGGATCCACTTCAGGCCGCCAAGCGCATTGGCGTCCTTGAGGGCATAGTACTGGTCGAGGCAAGTATGCATGCGGCCTTTTCCGGGAGTCTCGCTGGCATATTTCGGCGAGATCGCGGACGGGAAAGTGACGCCCTTGGGCGCGGCCGTCGTCGGCTTTGCCGGCTCCTTGGTGTAGCTCGCCTCGTCGGCGGCCGGCACGGTGTCGTCATCCGAGGCGCCGGCACCGCATTCGGTCTTGCGGAAGTCGTTCCACTTCATGCCTTTCAGCGTGTTGGCCGTCTTGGCGGCCTGGTACTTGGTGCTGCATTCGGCCATGCTCAGACCCTTGCCGCCATTGTCTGCGGGAGCGGCGGGAGCCGCGGCGGCCTTGGTGGTTGCCGGCTTGGTGTCGGCAGCAGAGGATGCACCGGCGGCGCATTCGGATTTGCGGAAGTCGTTCCACTTCATGCCGTTCAGCGTGCCGGCAGCCTTCGCCGCCTGATACTTGGTGCTGCATTCCTTCGCCGTCAGGCCCTTGGCCGTGCTGTCGTCCGCCGCGGCAGCTGCCTTGGCAGCCTTGGCCGGCTTCGTCTCGGCAGCCTTCTTGGTATCGGCTGGCTTGGCGTCGGTCGTCGCGGCGGCGTCGGTGCCGCACTGGGCCTTGCGGAACTGGTTCCAGGTCGCCCCGGCAAGTGTCCCCGCATCCTTGGCGGCGTTGTACTTCGTGCTGCACTCGGCCATCGTCAGTGCGTTGGCTGGCGCGGCCAGGAACAAGGTCGCGACGGCGAGGCCGGTCAAAGTGGCAAGTCGGTGGATGAGCATAGCGTTTCTCCGTTGCAGCAGCCCATGATACGTCCCTGCAAATCAATAACGCTCAACGGTCGGTTGCGCCAGATGCTAAGTGGCGTATATATCGCCGAAAACCGGCTTCTCCCGATAAGGTGATGAAATCGTTGCCCGTTGCCGGCTTCAGAGCAAGATTTTCCAGATGCATCTGTGCTGAAAGGCTCGCATGACTTGTATATTGCAGCATGGCAGTCTCGGCATGCTAGGTTGCAGCCATGTTGTGTGCGGTGCACAACAATGATTTTCTAAGGATTGGTAACATATAATCACACAATGTGATCATAGCGCCCCGGCCAATTGTGGCATGACGTGCCGGGGAAGAAACGTTGAGGAAACGGGCTAGTATGGCAGGGAATTATTTCGGCACGGACGGCATTCGCGGGCGCGCCAACAAGTTTCCGATGACCGCGGAAATCGCGATGCGGGTCGGCATGGCCGCTGGCCTCTCCTTCCAGCGCGGCAGCCACCGTCATCGTGTCGTGCTCGGCAAGGACACCAGGCTTTCCGGCTATATGATCGAGAATGCCATGGTGGCCGGTCTCTGTGCCGCCGGCATGGACGTGTTCTTGCTCGGCCCGATCCCGACGCCGGCGGTCGCCATGCTGGTGCGTTCGCTGCGCGCCGATATCGGCGTCATGATCTCGGCTTCGCACAATCCCTATTACGACAACGGCATCAAGCTGTTCGGACCCGACGGCTACAAGCTCTCCGACGAGATCGAAGAGCGCATCGAGAGCATGCTCGACAAGGATATCGAACTGGCGCTCGCCGATTCCGACGGGCTTGGCCGCGCCAAGCGCGTCGACGGCGTGCATGATCGCTACATCGAATTCGCCAAGCGTACCTTGCCGCGCTCGATGTCGCTCTCGGGCTTGAGGATCGTCGTCGATTGCGCCAATGGCGCGGCCTATAAGGTGGCTCCCGAGGCGCTGTGGGAACTGGGCGCCGAAGTCGTCGCCATCAATGTCGAGCCCAATGGCTTCAACATCAACAAGGAATGCGGCTCGACCCATCCCGCCGGCCTGCAGAAGAAGGTGCACGAAGTGCGCGCCGACATCGGCATCGCGCTCGACGGCGATGCCGATCGCGTCGTCATTGTCGATGAGAACGGCGCGATCGTCGATGGCGATCAGATCATGGCGCTGATCGCCGAATCCTGGCACCAGAGCGGGCGGCTTGCCGGCGGCGGTGTCGTCTCGACCGTGATGTCCAATCTCGGCCTCGAACGCTTCCTCGGCGACATGAAGCTGCAATTGCATCGCACCAAGGTCGGCGACCGTTATGTCGTCGAACATATGCGCGCGCATGGGCTCAATGTCGGCGGCGAACAATCGGGCCACATCGTGCTGTCTGACTTTTCGACCACCGGCGACGGCCTCGTCTCGGCGTTGCAGGTGCTGGCCTGCATCAAGCGGCAGGGGCGGCCGGTCAGCGAATTGTCGAAGAAGTTCGAACCGGTGCCACAGCTTCTCAAGAACGTTCGTTTTTCGGGCGGCAAGCCGCTCGAGGAAGCGCCTGTCAAGGCAGCCATCGAAGACGCCCGTCACCGCCTCGGCAAGGCCGGGCGGCTGGTTATCCGGCCATCCGGCACAGAGCCGCTGATCCGCGTCATGGCCGAAGGCGACGACCCACAACTGGTCGAGTCCGTCGTCAATGGCATCGTGGACGTCATCTCCGAAACGCGCAGCGCCGCCTAATCCCTGCGCCTCGCAAGGGCGTCGCCCCGCGCGCATTCACCGGTTCAAAGCCCGCCCTTTCGGCGGGCTTTTTCGTTGGCCAGCGGGTGCTCCGGGGTTCCGGAAACCGCGCACGATCCCTAAAAGTTTCGAGATTCGTGGTTAAGCAACAAGGTTAAACGCCTTTTAACCTTTGCTATTCATTATCCACGACTGAAAGCCAATCGCATTTCGGGCGGATTCGCCGTTCCGAGCTTCTCAGGGGTGACAAGCATGTTCAATACAGCAAGAAAGGCCCTGCTCGCCTTACTGTTCGCGGGTCTGGCAGGGCCGGTGTTCGCAGCCGACCTGCAGGAACCGATGGTCGAAGAGGCTCCGCCTCAGGCCGTCTACGAACAGCCGGTCGAAGTCGGCGGCTGGTACATCCGCGGCGACATCGACTATCACAAGTCGACCGTGCGCGGCATCGACTATATGACCTACACTGTCGATCCCTGTAACTGTATAGTCACGCCTGGCACCAGAAGTTTCGATTTCGGCAAGCTCAAGGGCGGTTTCTCGCTCGGCGCCGGCGTCGGCTACAAGGTCAACGACTACTTCCGTACCGATCTGACCGCCGACTACTGGTTCAAGTCGAACTTCAACGGCGGCACCTCGGATATCAACGGAACATCGACCGAAGTGTCGAAAATGAGCGCTCTGCTGCTGCTTGCCAATGCCTATGTCGATCTCGGCACCTATCATGGCATTACGCCTTACGTCGGCGCCGGCATCGGCGGTGCGCGCGTCAAGTGGGATACCGTCTACGACCCGAACACCACCGAAACCAATCCGGGAGCGTCCAACTGGCGCTTCGCCTACGCGCTGATGGCCGGCGCTTCGTACTGCCTGACCGACAAGATCATCCTCGATGCTGGCTATCGCTTCAGCCACATCCAGGGCGGCCGCATGTTCGAATGGGACGTGAGCAGCGCCGGCCCCGGCTTCGACCGTGGCATCAACACGCACGAAGTGCGCGGTGGCCTGCGCTATCAGTTCGGCGGCAACAATGGGTGCGCCGCGCCGGTCGTGGCCTATCAGCCCGAACCCGAGCCGATCTACACCAAGTAACATCCGTATTGCTTGAGATTTTCGCGAACCGCCCGGCATCAGCCGGGCGGTTTTCGCTTGGGCCAACCGCGATGAAAACTCTGCCGTGAATGAATTCGCTAACGCCCTGTTATCCTTAACTGCCACTTAACCACTATGGTTAACAATGCTTCCTGAAACGATGGCTGCCGTTGCAATTGCTGGCGGCGCCAAATTCGGGAGTCCGGGGACCATGACACTCATTTCGCGTATGGCGCTGGCATTCGGTGCATTGGCCCTCTTGCCGCTGACGCCCGTGCATGCCGCCGACTATGACCCGCCGATCTATGTCGACCAGGCGCCCGACTACGTCCCGGTCGAGGTCGGTTCCGGCTGGTATCTGCGCGGCGATGTTTCCTATCTGGTGGAGAAAAGCTTCGACGATGAGGATTTCGCCTTCACGCCGGCAAGCTTCAGCAACAAGGAAGACCCCATCTTTGCCAGCATCGGCTTCGGCTATCATTTCAACGACTATCTGCGTGCCGATCTCAATCTCGGCTATCTGCCCGGCAACAAGGTCGGCGTCGGCTATGACGATAGCGCGACTGCGGCAGAGCCGACCGTGGCATCGGCATCGCTGAAGAACTATGCCTTCTCGGGCATTCTCAACGGTTATGTCGATCTTGGCACCTATGTCGGGATCACGCCCTATCTCGGCGCCGGTATCGGTTTTGTCCGCAGCACGCGGAAGCTTTCGGCGATCTATTCCACCGCCAATGGCGATGATACCGACGATTTCGTCATGAACGACGACAAGACCAAATACTCCCTCGCCTATACGCTGAATGCGGGCCTTGCCTATCAGGTGTCCAAGAATGTTTCCGTCGATCTGGGCTATCAGTACTTTTCCGCCCCCGACGCCGAATATGTGACGGCCGAAAGCCTGACCTCCTTTCCGGTTCACAAGGGGATCAGCAACCATCAGGTCAAGCTCGGGCTGCGCTACGATCTTTGGTAGTAGCCACGGCATGCACGAAAACACAGACGGCGGATATTCGGGTCCGCCGTTCGCGTTTGAGGTCACGACATCCTGATCACGGATCGTCGATATCCCGACAGCGACAAAAACTTTCCTCTTGACGCCCGAAGCTTGAACGAATATCGCCGTCCGTGGGCCACCCCTCCCCAACGAGGGGCCACTATCTGGAAGGATAGACCACGATGACGACGCATACGAAGCCCGGACTCCGTCCGGCAAACCCCAATTTTTCCTCAGGTCCCTGCGCAAAACGCCCCGGCTGGTCGGTCGAGGCGCTGAAAGCTGCTGCGCTCGGCCGTTCCCACCGCGCCAAGATCGGCAAGACCAAGCTTGAACAGTCGATCGAGCTGACGCGGGAAATTCTTCAGGTCCCGGCTGACTACCGCATCGGCATCGTGCCGGCGTCGGACACCGGTGCCGTCGAGATGGCGCTGTGGTCACTGCTCGGCGAGCGCGGCGTCGATATGGTCGCCTGGGAGAGCTTTGGCTCCGGTTGGGTCACCGACGTGGTCAAGCAATTGAAGCTGGCCGACGTGCGCAAGATCGAAGCCGGCTACGGCGAACTGCCGGACCTCACAAAGATCGATTTCGACCGCGATGTGGTTTTCACCTGGAACGGGACCACGTCCGGCGTGCGGGTGCCGAACGGCGACTTCATTCCCGCGGACCGCAAGGGCCTGACCATCTGCGACGCGACTTCGGCCGCCTTCGCGCAAAGACTCGATTTCGAAAAACTCGATGTCGTCACCTTCTCCTGGCAGAAAGTGCTGGGCGGCGAGGGCGCGCACGGCATGCTCATTCTCAGCCCACGCGCCGTCGAGCGGCTGGAGACCTACAAGCCTTCATGGCCGCTGCCGAAAATCTTCCGCCTGACCTCGGGCGGCAAGCTGATCGAGGGCATCTTCAAGGGCGAGACCATCAACACCCCCTCGATGCTGTGCGTCGAGGACTATCTCGACGCTCTCAACTGGGCGAAATCGGTCGGCGGCCTCGATGCGCTGATCGCCAGGGCGGATGCCAATGCGGCCGTCCTCGATCGCTTTGTCGCCAAGTCCTCATGGCTCGGTCACCTCGCGGCCCAGCCGGCGACACGGTCGAACACCTCAGTGTGTCTGTCCTTCACCGACCCGGATGTCGCTGCACTCGATGCCGACGGGCAGGCAACCTTCGCCAAAGGGCTGGTCTCAGTGCTCGACAAGGAAGGTATCGCCTACGACATCGGCGCCTATCGCGATGCACCACCCGGCTTGCGCATCTGGTGCGGCGCGACGGTCGAGACATCGGATCTCGAAGCGTTGCTGCCCTGGCTGGACTGGGCCTTCGCCGCGCAGAAGGCATCGCTGAAAGCAGCGGCCTGAGATCATTCGCGGCGGCCTTCGGGCCGCTGATTCCCAAACGGATCAAATCCCATTTTGAAGGAGGCCGTCATGGCGCCCCGCGTTCTCGTCTCAGACAAACTTTCTCCCACCGCCGTGCAGATCTTCAAGGATCGCGGCGTCGAGGTCGACTACCTGCCCGATCTCGGCAAGGACAAGGAAAAGCTTGCCGAAGTGATCGGCCAGTATGATGGCCTCGCCATCCGCTCGGCGACCAAGGTCACCGAAAAGCTGATCAACGCCGCCACCAAGCTCAAGGTTATCGGCCGCGCCGGCATCGGCGTCGACAATGTCGACATCCCGGCGGCGAGCCGCAAGGGCATCATCGTGATGAACACGCCCTTCGGCAATTCGATCACCACCGCCGAACATGCGGTGGCAATGATCTTCGCGCTTGCGCGCCAGATCCCGGAAGCCAACGCTTCGACCCATGCCGGCAAATGGGAGAAGAACCGCTTCATGGGCGTCGAGATCACCAGCAAGACGCTGGGCATCATCGGCTGCGGCAACATCGGCTCGATCGTTGCGACGCGCGGCGTCGGGCTGAAGATGCATGTCATCGCCTTCGACCCCTTCCTGTCGGACAAGCGTGCCGAGGAACTCGGTGTCGAGAAGGTCGAGCTGGATGAGCTTTTCGCCCGCGCCGACTTCATCACGCTGCACACGCCGCTGACCGACAAGACGCGCAACATCATCGACGCGGCGGCAATCGCCAAGATGAAGAATGGTGTGCGCATCATCAACTGCGCGCGTGGCGGGCTGATCGTCGAGGCCGACCTGATCGCGGCGCTGAAGAGCGGCAAGGTGGCGGGCGCCGGCATCGACGTGTTCGAGGTCGAACCGGCCGAGCAGAACGCGTTGTTCGGCATGGAGAATGTGGTGGCAACGCCGCATCTCGGCGCCTCGACGGCGGAAGCGCAAGAAAATGTCGCGCTGCAGGTCGCCGAGCAGATGGCCGACTATCTGATCAAGGGCGCCGTCTCCAACGCCATCAACATGCCGTCGATCACGGCCGAGGAAGCCCCGCGGCTGAAGCCCTTCGTCAAGCTTGCCGAAGTGCTCGGCGCCTTTGTCGGCCAGGTCACCGAGGATCCGATCAAGGAGGTCGAGATCCTGTTCGACGGCTCGACGGCGACGATGAACACGCGCGCGCTGATCAGTGCAGCACTCGCCGGGCTGATCCGGCCGCAGGTCTCCGACGTCAACATGGTGTCGGCGCCGATCATGGTGAAGGAGCGCGGCATCATCGTTGCCGAGGTCAAGCGCGACAAGTCGGGCGTGTTCGACGGCTACATCAAGCTGACGGTGACGACCGAGCACAGGACGCGCTCGATCGCCGGCACCTGCTTCTCGGACGGCAAGCCACGCTTCATCCAGATCAAGGGCATCAATCTCGATGCCGAGGTCGGCCAGCACATGCTCTACACGACCAATGCCGACGCGCCGGGCATCGTCGGCCTGCTCGGCACCGTCTGCGGCGAGAATGGCGTCAACATCGCCAACTTCCAGCTCGGCCGCAACCGGCCGGGCGGCGATGCCATCGCGCTGCTCTACCTCGACGCACCGTTCCCCGAGAATGTGCTGGAAAAGGTCAAGGCGCACAAGTCGATCGATTCCGCCAAGCGGCTGCATTTCGACGTTAACGCGATGTGATCCGGACTTGCCGTGAAAGATCGAAAGGCGCGGCATCGTCCGCACCTTTCGATTTACGACCTGATGCTATAGAATATCTCCCGCTGAGGAGTATGCAATGAAGATTGTTATCGACGCATTCTGGGATGATGAAGCCAAGGTCTGGGTAGCGTCGTCACGCGAAAAGATCGGTCTGGCGACAGAGGCTGATACGATAGAGGCGCTTCAGCGCAGATTGGCGATCATAGTTCCGGATCTACTCGGCGATGACCATAAAGGGCCGTTCGAGATCGAGTTGATTGCCCGAAGCCATCAGACAGTAGCCGCCTAGCTGTTAACTTTTATTAGCTGCAGTTTAATACTTTCTTAAGATATTTTTATTGTTTTTCGCGTTAAATCGAGCACGAATCAATTTCGTGCACCAGGCAGTCGCGATGAATAATTTTGCTCCGTTAACGAAAAAGCTTCTGTCGCAAGCTGGCTGGCAGTTTCTTCGCTCAGGCAAGGGGGACCATGAAATATGGCACAATCCCAATTCGGGTAATAAGGTCACCGTCGATCACACAATCAAATCTCGCCACACAGCAAATGGCATTTTGAAACAGGCGGGGTTGCCGAAGGCGTTCTGACCGACGTCAGCTTGATTGTCTACTTGTCGCTTGCCGAGCGATGGCCATCTTGCGCCCGCTGTATTCTGCAAGCCCGATGCCGCCCAAAACCAGCACCAATGCCAGCGCCTGATAGAGCTGGAACGTCTCGCCGACAATCAGCACCGAAAGCAGCGTGCCGAAGATCGGCACCAGATTGATGAACAGGCCGGCGCGATTGGCGCCGATCAGTTCGTTACCCCTGATGTAGAGGATCTGCGAGATGACCGAGGCGCCGATCGCGGTATAGACAATGACGATCCAGCCGCGCGCGTCGGGCACGATGACCTTGCCGGCGGCAACCTCCCACAGGAAGAACGGCAGCGAGGTGACGAGTGCCGTAACCGACAGGGCCAGCATCAGGCTCTGCCAGCGCATCACCGGCTTCAGCCTCAGCCCGACCGAATAACCGCTGTAGAGGAACACGGCGACCAGCATGATGGCGTCGCCGAAATTGAGCTCCAGCGTCAACAGCCGGCGCGGGTCGCCGTGGCAGGCGGTCAAGATAACGCCGGCGATGGTCAGCACGACGCCGACAATCTGCGCCCAATTCACGCGCAAGCGGAAGAAGACGAAATTCGCTGTCATGATCACGATCGGCATGGCCGCCTGTTCGATCGAGACGTTGATTGCGGTGGTGTAGTTGAGCGCCGTGTAGAAGATGGTGTTGAACAGGGTGAAACCGCTGGCACCGAGGGCAGCCAGCACGAGCCAGTGCTTGCGCACCACCGGCCAGTCCTTCTGGATCGTGTTCCAGCCGATCGGCAGCATGATCGCCACGGCCAGCACCCAGCGCAGGAAGACCAGAGTCATCGGCGAGACGTGATCGACCGCCAGCTTGCCGGCCACCGAGTTGCCGCCCCACAGCAAGGTGGTGAGCAGCAGGAATATGTAGGCGCTTCGATGCATCGCGGGATTCCGGAGGCCAATGGCGGTGTTTGCGGGGCCTATTGCCCCCGCGCGCTCAAGTAAATGATGTCAAAGCCGAAAATTGTTGTGCCTCAGGGCATTTTCGGCGGCAAAGAAAGGTCGCGCTCGCGAGGTCTTGACGTTATAGAGGCCTGTCGTTTCGAACCATATTCAAGCCGCTTGGCGGCGTCTCAAGGGAAAAGAAACATGGCCAATGTGGTGGTCGTCGGCTCGCAGTGGGGCGACGAAGGCAAGGGCAAGATCGTCGACTGGCTGTCGGAGCGCGCCGATGTCGTGGTGCGTTTCCAGGGTGGCCACAATGCCGGCCACACGCTGGTCGTCGACGGCAAGGTCTACAAATTGTCGTTGCTTCCGTCGGGCGTCGTGCGCCAGGGCAAGCTGTCCATCATCGGCAATGGCGTCGTTTTCGATCCGCACGCTTTTGTTGCCGAAGTGGCAAAGCTCAAGGCGCAAGGTGTCGAAGTGGCGCCGGATCGCCTGAAAATAGCCGAAAACACAGCGCTAATCCTGTCCCTGCATCGGGAGCTGGATGGATTCCGCGAGGACGCCGCCT
Source organism: Mesorhizobium sp. LjRoot246 (assembly GCF_964254115.1). NCBI lineage: Bacteria > Pseudomonadati > Pseudomonadota > Alphaproteobacteria > Hyphomicrobiales > Phyllobacteriaceae > Mesorhizobium > Mesorhizobium sp. LjRoot246. The sequence continues at coordinate 1,409,029 of NZ_CAXUSN020000001.1, forward strand.
CCAATTCCGGAACAAAGATTGGCACGACCCGTCGTGGCATCGGCCCCGCCTACGAGGACAAGGTGGGCAGACGTGCGGTCAGGGTGATGGATTTGGCGGATTTGGAAACGCTCCCCTTGAAAGTCGACAGGCTGCTGACGCACCACAATGCGCTGCGTCGCGGGCTTGGCCATGCGGAAGTCACGCATGACGCGATCATGCAGGAACTGACGTCCGTCGCTAACGACATCCTGCCCTATATGGACCGGGTTTGGAAAATCCTCGACGACAAGCGCCGGGCCGGCGAGCGCATCCTGTTCGAGGGCGCGCAAGGCACGCTGCTCGATATCGACCACGGCACCTATCCGTTCGTCACTTCGTCGAACACGGTTGCCGGACAGGCTGCCGCCGGCTCTGGCGTCGGTCCGGGCGCCATCGGCTATGTGCTCGGTATCACCAAGGCCTATACGACGCGCGTCGGCGAAGGCCCGTTTCCGACCGAGCAGAAGAACGAGATCGGCGAATTCCTCGGCACGCGCGGCCATGAATTCGGCGTCGTCACCGGCCGCAAGCGCCGCTGCGGCTGGTTCGACGCGGTGCTGGTGCGCCAGGCTGTCGCCGTCAACGGCATCAAGGGCATCGCGCTGACCAAGCTCGACGTGCTCGACGGGCTGGACGAGATCAAGGTCTGCACCGGTTATCGTCTCGACGGCGAGATGATCGACTACCTGCCGGCCAGCCAGGGCGCGCAGGCGCGTGTCGAACCGGTCTATGAGACGCTTGAAGGCTGGAAAGGCACTACCGCCGGCGCGCGCAGCTGGAACGATCTGCCGGCCCAGGCCGTCAAATATGTCCGCTACATCGAGGAGCTGATCGGCGCCCCGGTCGCGCTCCTTTCCACCAGCCCGGAACGGGACGACACAATACTTGTGACCGACCCGTTTCAAGACTAGTTTCTGAAGCCTTTCCGGGCATCGCGGCTGATTTGCGGGGGCCGGCGCGGAAACAAAATACAGGTCGACTGAAGCATGGCAGATTTCGTTGCTATTCTGAAAAAGGCGCTCGACAAGCACGGTGACGAGACGCCGGAAAAGCGTACGCGCATCTATGCCAGCGTTCGTACAATGCTGGCGAAGAAGCTTGGAGAATATTCGCCGCCGCTGGCCACCGAAGCCATAGACACGCAGATGCGTTCGCTGGAAGACGCCATTACAAGTGTCGAGCGCGACTATGCCAAGAGCGTGCCGGAGCCCGACCCGCTCGCGGAACTGGAACACATCTTTTCCTCGATCGATCGCAACAAGAACCAGCCGAGCCACACACGGCAACCGGCGAAGGCGGAATCGGCCTGGCCGGCACCGCCCGCCGCCAAGCCTGAACCCTATCAGCCCGCTCCTCCGCCTGCCGCCAAGGTCGAGCCAAGCTGGCAGAGGGCGACGCCCGCACCGGCTCAACCGGCCCAGGCCGAGGCGCCTCTTCCAGGTATGGATGCCGAAGAGGCGGACGATGAGGCCGATGTCTTTTCCAGCAACGAAGAGCCGGTATCGGACACCTTCCAGCGCCTGCGTCCCGCCGAGCGCAAGCGCAGCTATGGCGGGCTGATCGCCGCCGTCGTGGCGCTGCTGGTCGTTGCCGGCGGCGGCTATGGCATCTGGCTGAACAAGGACGCCTTCGGCAAGATGCTGGGGCTAGACGGCACCAAGGTCGCGAAGACCGAGCCCGTGAAGCCGGTGCCGACGAAGCCCGCAACGGATGCCGCGGCACCGCCGCCGGCGCCAGCGGCGGGCACAGAAGGCGAGGCGACAAAGTTCACGCAACGGCTGACGCCTCAAGGCAGCGAAGTCGACCCCGGTCCAGCCGGCGGTCAAAGCGGCATCGGCGAAGGCGAATCGGTCGCCGCGCTGACCACGCCGCCTTCGGCGACCAACGCGCCAGCGATTTCCGCACCGGCCGCCGGCACACCTGCGCCAGCCGCCAACACGCCCCCGGCGACAGGTGCCGCACCCGCAACACCGCCTGCCACCGGCGCTGCCCCTGCGGCACCGGCCGATGCCGCCGCAACCCCGCCGGCACCGGCGGGCGCCGCGCCGGCGGCACCGGCAGCCGCGCCGACGGAAACCGCTTTGCCGGTTGGCCAGAAGGCGATCTTCTATGAAGAACGCACCAGCACCGCCCAAGGCTCCGCCGAGCCTGGCAACATCGTCTGGTCGCTGGTGCAGGAATCACCCGGTGGCGACCTGCCGCCGGAGCCGGCGATCCGCGCCGAGGCCACCATTCCCGGCAAGGACATCCAGTTGCGCATGACCATCCGCCGCAACACCGACCAGACACTGCCGGCCAGCCATATTATCGAGATGATCTTCCTGACGCCCGACGGCTTCGAGGGCGGCGGCGTCGACAATATCCTGCGCGTCGCCATGAAGGGTTCGGAACAGGATGCCGGCAGCCCGCTGATCGGCATTCCGGCCAAGATCGCCGATGGTTTCTTCCTCGTCGCACTTAACGATACCAAAGCCGACGAAGACGCCAACATGACCTTGCTTCGTGGCCAGGACTGGATCGATGTGCCGGTCGTCTACAAGACCGGACGGCGGGCGCTGCTGACCATGGAAAAGGGCATTCCCGGCGAAAAGGTGTTCGACGAGGCGATCAAAGCCTGGCAGGCCAAGACGGCGGGCTGAGAAACGCCGTAGCTGTCGTTCAGAAGCCCTGGAACAGCATGTCGAGCGCGGCGACGATGTCGTCGTGGTGCTTCATCAGGTTCAGCCGACTTTCGCCTAATTCGCTGGCCGGAACGGTGGCAATCAGGTGTGTTGCCATAACCAGCCTTCGACTGTTGATCTCGAAGATCGGATGAAGCTTTCGCATCGGCGGCGGCACCGTTGCGACCGGCAGAAGCGGCACGACTACACGCGTCTTGAAATTGTCGAGGAGCTCGGACTGAACGTCGAGCAAATAGCTGCCTTCGATGCGACCGGCGAAGACATCATAGCGGGGCATCAGAACTGTCGGTACTCTTCCAGCGGGATGCCATGTTTCTCGATATAGTCGTTCCACGCGTCCATCGTGGCGCGGTTCTCAAGCTTCCACAGCCGCGTTTTTTCGGCAGCCACCGCCTCCGCGATGCCGGCTTCCGCAGCGCGCGAGACATTCACATCAAGCCCCTTGGCTTCCCTCATGAGGTTCGAATCGATCGACAGATTTGCTGGCTGACGGATCGCACTCAAAGCAATCTTGCGCATATTAGCCTCCGCAACATGCGCATAATATATGCGCATTTCCGCGTCGGATCAATGAGGTTACATGGCTTGCCGGCCCTTCGCTATGGCTCCCAGCCGTCCGGGCGTTCAATTCCTTCAAAAGGTCCACTGGACCTTTCGATTCGCCTGAAGGCGATGCGGGCTAACGCTCCTCACCCTTCCATTTCCTCGCGCAGCATCTCCAGCTCCAGCCACTCCTCTTCAAGCGCGGCCAGCGTGGCGCGCTCCTTGTCGAGGGCGGCGATGGTTTTCTGGAACGAGGCCGGGTCGCGCTCGTAGTAGGCCGGATCGGCGATGTTGTTCTCAAGCCTTGAGATCGACGCCATCACTGCGTCGATTTTCTTGGGTAGGGATTCCAGCGCGAATTTCTGTTTGAACGAAAGTTTCTTCGCCGGCCCCTTTGGCGCACCGGCTTCACTCTTGGTCGTCGCCACCGTTTCGCCGGTTTCGGCCTTTGCGCGCGCTTTGCGGTCATCGAGCTTGGTGCCGCCGCGCTGCGCCAGCATGTCGGAATAGCCGCCGGCATAATCGATCCAGCGGCCAGCACCGTCTGGCGCGATGATGCTGGTCACGGTGCGGTCGAGGAAATCGCGGTCGTGGCTGACCAGGATGACGGTGCCGGCGAAGCCGGCGACCAGTTCCTGCAGGAGTTCCAGCGTTTCCATGTCGAGATCGTTGGTCGGCTCATCGAGCACCAGAAGGTTTGCCGGCCGGGCCAGCACGCGCGCCAGCAGCAGGCGTGCCCGCTCGCCGCCGGACAGCTCGCGCACCGGCGTGCGCGCCTGTTCCGGCTTGAATAGGAAATCCTTCATGTAGGAGACGACATGGCGCTGCTCGCCATTGATGACGAGGTTCTCGCCGCGCCCGTCGGTGAGATACTGTGCCAGCGTCTCTTGCGGGTCGACCGCCTCGCGCTTCTGGTCGAGCGTGGCGATCTCCAGATTGGTGCCGAGCCGCACCGAACCGGCGTCGGGCTTCATCTCGCCGGTCAGCATCTTCAAGAGCGTCGTCTTGCCGGCCCCGTTCGGTCCGACCAGGCCGACACGGTCGCCGCGCTGGATGCGTGTTGAAAACCCTTGGACCACGGTGAGGTCGCCAAAACTCTTCTCGATGTTTTTGGCCTCGATCACCAGCTTGCCGGATTCGGTGGCGTCGCTCGCCACCATGGTGGCCGACCCTTCGGCGCCGCGATGGCCGCGAAAGCGCTGGCGCATGGTCTGCAACTCGCCGAGCCGGCGCATGTTGCGCTTGCGCCGCGCCGTCACGCCATAGCGCAGCCAATGCTCCTCGCGCACGATCTGGCGGCCGAGCTTGTGCTGCTCGCGCTCTTCTTCCTCCAGCACCAAGTCGCGCCATTCCTCGAAATGGCCAAAGCCCTTGTCCAGCCTGCGGGTCTGGCCGCGATCGAGCCAGATGGTGGCGCGCGACACGCGCTCGAGAAAGCGGCGGTCGTGCGAGATGACGATCAGTGCCGAGGAGGTGCGAATGAGTTCCTCTTCCAGCCATTCGATCACCGAGAGGTCGAGATGGTTGGTCGGCTCATCGAGCAGCAGGATGTCGGGTTCGGGCGCCATGACGCGGGCAAGGGCCGCGCGCCTCGCCTCGCCGCCGGACAGGTCGTTCGGCCGCTCCTCGCCCGACAGGCCGAGATGCTCCATCAGATAGCTGGCGCGGTAGGGATCGTCGGCGGGGCCAAGGCCGGCCTCGACATAGGTGCGGACACTGGCAAAGCCTTCCATGTCGGGCATCTGCGGCAGATAGCGGACGGTCGCCGAAGGCTGGCGGAACAGCTCGCCGTCCTGCGGCTCGATCAGGCCGGCGGCGATCTTCAGCAGCGTCGACTTGCCCGATCCGTTGCGGCCGACCAGCGCAATCTTGTCGCCGGCCGAGGCGGTCAAGGCGGCACCATCGAGCAGCGGCGTGCCACCAAAGGTCAGTTTTATCCCGTCGAGATTGAGAAGGGGCGGGGCCATGTCAGCTTTCAGGTAGTGGATAGGGGTGAGCAAGCAGCATCGCGCGGCCGTGGCCGAGCGCGATTTCGAGGCGGCCCTTGACCTCGTTGGAGATGGTCAGCGACGAGCCGAACGCCACCTCGACGTTGTTCAGCGGCCATTTTGCGCCGCTGACGGTCAGCCCGGCGAGTTCGGAAAAACCGAGCACTGAAAACAGCGTGCCGTCGGCATAGTCGAAGCCAGCGGTCCCGTGCAGAAGAGGGACGCCTTCCTGGGCGCCGCTGGTCAGAAGCACCTCAGTCCCGGCCTCGGCCAGGCGCAGGGCAAGCGCCAGATGCAGAAAAGCGTGGTCGGCGCGCTTGCCGCCAAAGGCGCCGGCGAGCACCAGGCTGGTCGCGCCGCGCTCCAGTGCGGCGGCAATAGCCAATTCGCCATCGGTCTTATCCTTTTCCGCCGGGAAGGTCCGGCGCGGCACGGAAGCGAGATCGTCTGGCAGGTTGGCCGGCACCGAATCGAAATCACCCACCCACAGCTCCGGCACGAGACCCAGCAGCGGCGCATGGCCGATGCCAGCATCGGCAGCGATCACGCGGCAGCCTTCGACCTGGCGGTCGAGCCGTGGCGTGCGGATGAGATCGCCGCCAAGCAGGATGGTGAATGTGCTCATATCGTGTGGCCCTTACCAGCCCGGCAGCGGAAACGGAAGGCCGCAAACGGCTCCGTCGCAAACGCTTCGGTAAGTGTGGTCAGGCATGGAAGGCGCCTCGGGATACGAGGAGCCTGCCATGTTCAAGGTCGCCATTTCGATCGATCGGTAATCCTGGCGTGCGTCCGCTGGTACCTGGCCCACGATCTCAGCCTACGCGATTTGGAGGAGATGATGGCCGAACGCGGCCTGAGCGTCGACCACTCCACCGTGTATCGCTGGGTCGTCCACTTCGCGCCGAAACTTCTGAGGCGTTTCAACAAGCGCAAGCATTCAGTGACGAGCAAGTGGCATATTGACGAGACGTATATCGGCAGCAGGCCATCCTGCCCGAACCGCCCCTATTCGCTGGCCAGTGCCTTCAGTCTATCGAAATCGAAACGTTCGATCGCCGCCACGCAGTCTGCCGGCTGAGCCTTCTGGCAAAAGGCCCCGACATGCAGGCGAGGTGCGACGAAGGTGTCGATCATCATGTGGTCTTCGCCTGTGCGGGTCATGAGACCCGGCAGGCCCTTCACGGTCACGCTTTTCTGCGTGTCGTTCTCGATCTGCGCTTTCAGATAGTCTGCTCCATAATCCTGATACATCTTCCCTCCAGGCAGCCCGAGATCCGTGATCTCCAACTCCACCTCGAAGAAATTGGTGCCGCCCCGCACATCGCGAAAGCGCGCTGACGACTTGCCGATCTGACCAATCGGCGGCGTCGAGGCTTCATATTCCGGCGGTGAACGCTCATAGCCTTCCCAGGCCTCCGGAAACGCGGCCTTCATGTGTTCGGGATCGATGCCGGCGGGCTTGTCTTGCGCAACGCAGGCGAAGCTCAATATGGACAGACCGGCGGCAAGGGCCGGAGAAAGCAGCCGTAGTCTATTCATCTATCCCACTTTCAATGATCAGGTGCGAATTGTTGGAACTGGTAGAATACCGGATCACGCTGCAACTGCCCGGCGCGCGGACGGGAGCGGCACCGGAGAGTTCTATGACGGTGTTCGGGCCTTCGTCGCGGATCGTGCCGGTCACGGCGTATGGAGCCGACTTGCACCCCTTGCTGAACACGGCGGCCTTGCCTTCGATCTCGCCGTCCTCCCAGGTACCTCCGGTTAGTGCGCCGGTAAACAACAGCGTACCCTTCGTCACGGCAAGGCCGGTTCGCGGCCTGGCGTAACGGATGGTCAGCGCCGTGCCGCTGGTCCTGACCGACATGACCGAGCCGCTGTGATAGAGCTTCAATCCGTCAGGGTTTTCGGCTTTGGCCAGCGTCATGGCGAACATGATGGCCAGATACGCAATCGCGACTTGGGAAGGTGATGGGTAGAGCCGTGCCATTGACCGGGCTTACTGGTTGAGAATGATGTTGAGGTTGCTTTCGCCGTTGCCGACGACCTTGAGGTAATAGGCGCCTGCTGCAAGGTCGGCGCTGTCATGCCTCGAGAAATAGGAATCGGAATTTGACCTGGTGAGCGGGATGACGGTCTTCTTGTCCTTATCGAACACGCAGTAGCCCGGCTTGCCCGCCTCATATCCTCCGGCGACGACGTCGTCGGCTCGCGTCTGGATGGTGACGCCCCGACTTGTCTCCAGAATGTAGATCCTGCTTGCGCCGCTGGTTGGCGTCACCGACAGGCTGTCGCCGTCGAGCGCTTCGGCAGCAGCAATGTCATCCCCGGCGGAGGCGCAGTCGCCCTCGACCTGAGTTTGAGCCGCAGGTGCGGCGGCGTTACCGGCGTCCTGATCTTTCAGTGTTGCAGCCCGTCTCTCCGCGTCCAGTGCGGATTTGGCAAAATCCCCGTTGCCGGTCGCCGCGACGTCGAACAGGCAGGCCTTGCGCGCAAAAACGCCGGTGAGGGCGACACAGGCCACGTCGGCCAGATCCCGATGCGTCAGCTTGGGAAGCTCATACGGGAAGTTCCTGTCGGTAAACGTCTCGGTGGACTCGGCTTCGTCATAGGAAAACAGCGACTCCTCGTCGGTGACACGCCAGGAATCGACGAAGGACTTGACCGCATTGTCGTCGGACGGCTTGGCGACCACGCCGTCCCGACCGGTCAGGTCGTTGTCCGGGTTTCGGTCATCGCGCCCAAGCAGGCCCTGTCGTGCGGCATCGGACGTGCGCCATTGCATCGAGAAATTCAGGTAGCCATCATGCCGGCTGACCCACAGCGTCGACAGATCCGGCCAGACCAGCACTGCATGGAGTAGTTTCCCGTTTTCGCGCCAGACACCGATCGCGCCGCCGTCGGGCAGGTCGTATTGCGTCGGCGACCGGTCCGATGCGGGCGCGCCGTCGACAAGCACCGACCCGTCGAGCAAGATTTGGACAACCGCCCCGCCGGCTCGCGCTGCCAGACCGGTGACGGCGCTGGCAGATCTGCTGTCCCTGTAGGGTTGGAACCTCACCTGCAAGTCCTGGCCTGAGATGCCGTGCGCCAGCGTGAATTCGCCAACAGCTTGGGTCGAAAAGCTCGTGCCGTCGAATGTCTGGAAATGGGGTTCGCCGATGCCATTGCTGGCGCCCTTACCGGCAGGCGGCGGGGGAGGATCGAGATCGATTGTCCTTTCGCCGCCGGGGGAAATCCGCTCGATGCTGCCGTCATCGTGGTGGTATATGATCTTGCCGCCATCCGGGTCCGCCACTTCAATGTTCCCGTTGGGAAGCCAGGCGGTCGAGCCGCCATCCGGATCGATCGACATCGAGGTCTTTCCGCCACCGTTGTTGGGTTCCGTATAGCCGCTTAGCGAGCCATCCGGCCCTGGAGGATCCAAATGCGTGTGGCCGTCCTTGTCCCAGCTATCGAACGAACCATCGCCATTCCAGACATTGGTGCTCCCGGAACCGCTCTGGGACTTTCCGCCACCGGGGGAGGCGCCGTAGCTGGGGCCGGAACCGCCCGATTGCGGTGGGTGCTGGATATCGTGCCAGCCCGGCCCGGCTGTGCCGAGGCGAACCGGCCCCCGCGCCAGGATGATCGGACGGGTTTCGACAACGGTCAAAACAGGCAGGGAGGCCAGCAACAGCCTGGAAGGACCCAGATACTGCGTCTTCCTCGTCGTGTTAGGCAACGCGTTGCCGTCCGGCCCGAGAGGGACCGTTACCGGCCAGTTCAGCGGATCGTTCATATCCCGCTCGATTGCCGTCGGAGCCGCAGGCAAAGCCGGTTTGGGCGTGGCCGGAGCCGTGGATGAAGCAACAGGCGGGGCAGCCGGCATCGGTCCGGCCGCGTCCGGCGCGACTTTCAGGGCTGTGAAGGCATAGACCGAAACGCCGATCAGAAGGAGGACGGCAGTCGCCGTCAGGACTCTCGATTTCATCTGTTCGCCCGGTCACTATGTCGGCACATGCAGCGCCGCCTCACTAGTCGTTCCCGCAAAGAATGTAGCTAAACCCGTCGCACTTGCCGTCCGTGCACTGCTTGCCATCGAACAGGGTGATGGTGGTGGTGGGAGCTATGTTTTCGTCCTGCTCGAATTCGAGCGCCCGGGCGAAGCCTTTGGTCGAGCAGAACCTGTCGGCTGCCTTCTTTCCGCAGTCGGCCGACCATCGATAGCACCAGTCGACCCGTTTGCCCTTGAAAGTCGGCGCGTCGAAGCGTTTAGCGCCGGCGGTTTCGCAGGTAATCGACTCGAAGGCCGAGCAATTGTTACCACTACAGGTCTTGCCGTCTCCCATCAGGATCGTCGGTTCGCCGAGCGGGCCGTTCTTCTGTTCGAAATCGGTGGCGTTGCTGAAGTGCTTCATGGCGCAGTAGCGGTCGGCCGGGAGTTTGCCGCAATCGGTCGACCATGTGTAACACCAGTCGATGAGCCGTCCCTTGTAACGCGGCTCGCCGAAGGTCTGCGTCTCCGCTTGCGCCGGCAGCATCGCCACCATGAGCGCCAGGGCGGCGAGTCCCGTTCGCGCCACGCATGTCAGGCGTTCGAACATCAGTGCACCGTGATCTTGGATTTGCTGATGAAGAAGCCATGCCCGTCGGAGGACGTGCAGGTCAGGCCGATCTTGGCCGACAGGCAAGTAAAAGGAGCTTCGGACCACCTGTTCCCATATTCCAGCTTTTGCTCCAGCGAACAGCAGCCTTGCTCGCCGGGATTCTCGGTCTTCACCGCCTTGCCCTTGTGGTCGAGAAATACCGCAACATAGGCAGGTTCGACCCGGTCACACTGGAGCTCGGGACCACCCGTCATCGGCTGATAGGTCGATGTGCCGCCTTTGGGGATATAGTGGCAGCCGATATTGCCGCTGGGCGTGACGAACATGATGTCGCCATCCTTGCCCTTGTCCAGGTCCTGTTCGGCTGCCCGGGCCACGGCAAGGCAACCCAGCGCCACGGCCAGTCCGAGCATAGTTTTTCGCCACGCGAATTGATGAACCATCGTTTTTCATTCACTCTGACATGTTGGGCAGGATGCAACGGAGACCATGCCGCAGAATCGAATGCGCACGCGGTTTTGACCAGTCCTCATATGATGACGGTCCGCCGGCTTATGGCGTAGGCCGGAGCGGGCAAGAGCTTCCGGCACGCACAAGGCCTGCCGACCGTATTCAGCGCTGGATGAGCGGTCCGATATCCTTGAGCAGAATGACAAGCTGGCTCTGCTGCCGCGCGCCCGTCTTGGCAAATACGCGTGCGAGATATGTCCGGGCTGAACTCACTGTGATGCCGGCAGCGAAAGCTGCCTGGTTCAGGGACCTGCCCGCTGCGATTGACGAGGCAAGCCTTGCCTCGGAAGGGCTAAGGTCGAAAAGCGAACACAAGGTTTTCTCCAGGCCCTCCGTCGGCTTGCCGCCCAGCTCTCGGATCATGATGGTGGCGCACTGCCTGGCGCGAAGTCCAAATCTTTGGCTGGCCGCGAGCGGAGCGACGGAAACGAGCAGGCCGGACTCGCCGGGTAGCTGTCCGGGCAGCAGCATCATCCCGCCCATCGCTGGCACGCTTCCCATTGGCGTCGAGCAGGCATCTACGACCATCTCCGCCAATCTGTGCGCATGCAGGGGCTCCCGCACGCAAACCTTTCCGCGCGACAGGCCGATCCGCCCCTTGCTGCGGCTCAACAGGGTTTCCGCACATTCATTGATATCGAGCGACCGCAATTCGGGATCGACGACAAGCATGCCTAACGACATGCTGGCCTGAACCGACTTCGTCAAGACAGTTTGCTGCAGGGCTTCCCCGATCTGGCCTGCCCGCGCGATGTGAGGGGTCATCTTCTGCAGCAACTCAAGCTCCCGGCGCTGGAACTCGCCGAATTTTGCCATACGCGAGACATCCAAGGTCCAGAGCGTGCTGCCGGAGATAGCGAGATTGCTGACAACCGCTTCGTCCATCTGCCTTGGCTTCAGCCAATCGTGCCAGAAATCGCAATTGCGGAAATGGTCCTCATTGAGGATATCGCGGCGGCGATAGACTTGGCCGGCAGGCCATTTGTCCATGCCGACGATAAGCGTGCTCTCCGTTGTTGCCTGAAAGGCAAATGTTTCCAGCTCAGGGTCGGGAGACGACCCCACGCTGTCTCTGACGCGTGTCGCGCCCGGCCGGGCGTCGAAGCAGCAGATACAACTGCGGGACGAGCCGAAAAATTCTCCAATAGCCCGCAACACGTCCGGCCAGTGGCTGGGATCATAGGCGGCTTCGTACACGAGGCCGATTGTCGTCGCGACAGATTCCGTCGATAGTCTCATCATTCCACCTGCTTACTCGCCAGCTGCGGAGTGCATGAAGATTTTGCCGGCTCCGACGAAGGCAGCGCTTTCGGGCAGCGTCTTGCTGAGCTGTTTGCACCGGAAGTTGTCCCATGGACCTTTCGTGGGCTTGTCCGCCACGTAAGCTGTGACGTCGCGGCCCACGTTCCCCGCGCCGCGCCATAACTCATGGCTGTGGTCGTCCTTGTAGCGCTGGGCCAGCCGGTCGTTGACGAAGTCCTCCAGGCGATCCGTGGGAAGAGCGTGGATCAGGATAGCATGGTTGATTCTCACATTGTCGCCCCGGATCCCAGATCCGCAATCATGCCGTCACATGGCAAGTATGGCAATGATAGTGACGTTTATTGCCGCCGAGGAGCGACGTGCCGCGTTCAGTGACGGGCAAGTGGCATGTTGACGAGAGGTATCGTGGTCGGTGGATACACCTTGACCGCGCCATGGCCAGTGCCGGTGACCGGTGCAGTTCCTCTTCAGCGAGAACCGCGACATGCTCGCGTCAAAGCGATTCTTCCGAAAAGCTTTCAAGCGCGATGGCCGACCCGATCGCATTGTTATCGACGGCAGCAAGACAAATCGACAAGCGATCATCTCCTGCGATGGACGGATCCCAGCAGACTCCCACTTGCGCGGTTTATTGGCCCGGCCTATGTGTCAAAACGCTCTAACGGGGTGCCGGACGCGATCTTCGCGGACCGGCTGAGAGGCAATCTCGCCAACCCGCTGAACCTGATCCGGTTTGTACCGGCGGAGGGATTAGACGTTTCGGACAGTCCGACGCCTCAATTCCTTTCAATTCGAACGAAGGAGGCGCCGATGCGCACGCTTTTATACGCTCTTGTCTCAGCTGCGGTCGTGATCCTGTCCGGGCCGGCCTTGGCCAAGGACAAGCTCACCGTCTACACATATGAGAGTTTCACCGCCGACTGGGGTCCAGGCCCCGTGGTGAAGAAGGAATTCGAGGCCGAATGCGGCTGCGACGTCGAGTTCGTCTCGGTCGCCGATGGCGTGGCGCTGCTCAACCGTGTCAAGCTGGAAGGCGCATCGACGAAGGCCGATATCGTGCTTGGCCTCGACACCAATCTGACCGCCGATGCCAAGGCCACGGGCCTGTTCGCGCCGCATGGCGCGGTGACGGACGTGAATGTACCAGGCGGCTGGAGCGACGATACTTTTGTCCCCTTTGACTACGGCTACTTTGCCGTCGTTTACGACACCGAGAAGCTGAAGACGCCGCCGAAGAGCCTGAAGGAATTGGTCGAAGGCAGTGCTGACGACAAGATCGTCATCCAGGATCCGCGCACCTCGACACCGGGCCTCGGCCTGCTTCTATGGGTCAAGTCGGTCTATGGCGACAAGGCGCCGGAGGCCTGGGCCAAGCTCAAGGCGAAGGTGCTGACCGTGACGCCGGGCTGGAGCGAGGCTTATGGCCTCTTCACCAAGGGCGAGGCGCCGATGGTGCTATCCTACACGACGTCGCCGGCCTACCACATGGTCGCCGAGAACACCGAACGCTACCAGGCGGCCTCCTTCGAGGAAGGCGAGTACCTGCAGATCGAGGTGGCTGGCATCACCACGACGGGGGCCAAGAACCCGCTAGCGGCCAAGTTCATGACCTTCATGACCGGACCGAAATTCCAGGACGCCATCCCGGAGACCAACTGGATGTTCCCGGCGGGGAAGACCGACAAGCCGCTCAACCCGGCCTTCGACAAACTGGTCAAGCCGACCAAGACCTTGCTGTTCAGCCCGGAGGAGGTTGCGGCCAACCGCAAGGCCTGGGTGGATGAATGGCTGGCGGTGATGAGCAAGTAGCTTTGGCCGTATAATCGAAAGATGAGTGCTCTACGGCGCCCCCCTCTGTCCTGCCGGACATCTCCCCCACAAGGGGGGAGATTGGCCGTCATCGGCGATTTCGCCAATCGCCAATGCTGCGGGCGTGAGCGAGGCGTCGAAACTGCCAATCTCCCCCCTTGTGGGGGAGATGTCCGGCAGGACAGAGGGGGGCGCGAAGGAACGCAATCCTTTGTAATTGCCGCGATGCGAAGACAGGCGGTCGAACGTGCGAAGCGCGTCTAATCCTCGCATCACCGCCGGCGTCATCGCGCTCGTCGCAATCGCGTTGCTGATCGGCGGCGCATTTGCTGGGCTGCTTTTCGAGGGCGCCCACGATTTCTCGGGTGCCTGGGCAGCCTTCGATCCCTATCTGCTTCGCGTCGTCCGCTTCACGCTCTGGCAAGCTGCCTTGTCGACGTTGCTTTCCGTTGTCCCCGCGCTGTTCGTGGCACGCGCGCTGTCGCGACATCCACGCTTTCCCGGCCGCGCCTTCATCCTGCAGCTCTTCGCGATACCGCTGGCGCTGCCGGCCATAGTCGCGGCGCTTGGCATCCTGGCGCTTTATGGCCGTGCCGGCTATTTCGCCGCCGTGATCGGCGGTGGAAGCTGGCCGGGCATCTATGGCCTGTCTGGCATTCTCGTCGCGCATGTCTTTTTTAATCTGCCGCTGGCGACGCGATTGTTCCTCGAAGCGCTGCAAACCATTCCAGCCGATCAGTGGCGGCTGGCGAGCCAGCTCGGCATGGCGGCGCGGCCGGCGTTCCGGCTGATCGAATGGCCAACGCTGCGTGCCGCCCTGCCGGGGGTCGCTGGGCTTGTGTTCATGCTCTGCATCACATCCTTCACGATCGTACTGACGCTCGGTGGCGGGCCGGCCGCGACGACGCTGGAAGTCGGCATCTACCAGGCGCTGCGCTTCGATTTCGATCCCGCGCGGGCGGTCACACTGACATTGCTGCAGATCGCCTTGACCTTTATCGTGGTGCTTGCACTGACGCGGCTGGGCGCCAATGTGGTCGGCGACACCAATTTGCCGGTCGCGCAACGTCGCTATCTCTCGGTCGGCGGGAGCGAGACCTGGTTGAACGCCATGCTCATCGTCTTGGCGCTGCTCTTCGTCGTCGGGCCGATGGCGGCGACGATGATGGCTGGGTTGGGTGCCGATCTCGGCCGGCTGGCCGGCGAGGCCACGGTCCGGCAGGCGACGCTGACCAGCGTGGTGCTCGGCTTCCAGTCGGCGCTGCTCTCGGTGATGCTGTCGCTGGCGCTGACCATGGCGCGGCGGGCACTGGCGCTGAACAGCCGGGCTGGCCGCAAGACACTGCTCGAACATGCCGCCGATACCGGCGCCGGCTTTGTCCTGGTCGTGCCGCCGATCGTCGTCGGCGCCGGCTGGTTCCTGTTGCTGCGCTATGTCGGCGATGTCTTCGCCATCGCCCCGGTCATGGTCGTCACCGTCAACGCGGTGATGGCGATGCCGTTCGCCCTGCGTGCCATCCGCCCCGCCTATGATGCGGCCAGCGAGCGTCACGAACGGCTTTGTGCACAGCTCGGCATTGTGGGCTGGAACCGGCTGATGCTGGTTGATTGGCCGTCGCTGCGGCGGCCGCTTGCCACGGCGTTCGCTTTCGCCATGGCGCTGTCGCTCGGCGATCTCGGTGTCATTGCCTTGTTCGGCAGTGATTCCGTGCAGACATTGCCCTACCTTCTCCTGGCGCGCATGGGCAGCTACCGCACCGAGGACGCCGCCGGCCTGGCATTGCTGCTCGGCCTCGTCTGCCTCGCGCTGATCGTGACGGCGCACTGGCTGGGAAGGGAGAAAGTCCAGGATGCGTGACGGGGCGGCCAGCAGATCTGAAAAGGGCGCTCCGGTGCGGCTGGACAAGGTGTCGTTCAGTTATGGCGAAGCGCCGCTTGTCTTCGACGTCGAGTTCGCCGCTGCGAAAATTACCGCCATCATGGGTCCGAGCGGCTCGGGCAAGTCGACGCTGCTCAATCTGGTCGCCGGGTTCGAGACCCCGCAGTCGGGCCGTGTGCTGATCGGCGGGGCCGATGTCAGCGCCGAACCGCCCTCGGTGCGACCGGTGTCGATGGTGTTTCAGGAGAACAACCTCTTTGCCCATCTCTCCGTTGCGCAGAATGTCGGGCTCGGCCGTTCGCCATCCCTGCGGCTGACCGAAGCGGATCATGCGGCGATCACTGAGGCGCTTGAGCGCACCGGCCTTGGGGGCAAGGAAAAGCGCCTGCCGCGCGAACTCTCCGGCGGGGAACGCCAGCGCGTCGCACTGGCCCGCGTGCTGGTGCGCGACCGACCGGTGCTGCTACTCGACGAACCCTTCGCTTCGCTCGGCCCGGCGCTGCGCGACGACATGCTGGATATGGTCGCCGCTGTTCACGCCGAACGCGGCATGACGGTGCTGTTCGTCACGCATCAGCCCGAGGATGCCCGTCGCATCGGCCAGAACATGGTGTTTCTGGACAATGGCCTGGTTGCCGCAACCGGCAAGGCGGATGATTTCTTTGCCGGGGCTGGTCCGGAAGCGTTCCGGCGCTATATCGGCGCGAGTACCTGACATGCGCATCACGAGATGTTGCCCGGAAGCGGACATAATTTACGGTCAAACCGGCTCCAGGCGATGTAGCGCTTGCTTGCCATGGCTGGAGGAGTGTGGCTAGGTCCGCCCTACCGGTCCGGCACAGGCCGTGATTTGCCTGCAGTATCCGCCGGCCGCGCCCTAAGGGACGGGCAATGGATCCTGTAGCAGTTGAGATGTGGCGCATGAGATATTCCGAAGATCGCCCCTGATTTTCGTGATCATGCGCCGGGACCCGAAAGGAAGCCGTTCTGGCGATCGGCGCTAACACACTACGAATGAAACCGCTGGCGCGCTTTCTCGCGCTGGCCGGCTTTGCCGTGGCGCTGGCGAGCTGCCAGATGTTCACGCCGCCCGAGGTCCAGGAATCCGGCTTCCAGCCTTCCGACAGGCCGATCACGGTCGACAATGTCGGCGCCAACAACAAGCTCGCCGAACTGGCCAAGGCGCAGCACCCGCGCATCCTGGCGACCTATGGCGGCGAATATTCCGATCCCAAACTCGAGCGCATGGTCGCCAAGGTGGTCGGCAGTCTGACGGTGGTGTCGGCCAACCCGACGCAGACTTATCGCATCACCATCCTGAACTCGCCCAACGTCAATGCCTTCGCGCTGCCGGGCGGCTATCTCTACATCACGCGCGGCCTGTTGGCGCTGGCCAATGATTCGGCCGAGCTTGCCGCCGTTATTGCGCACGAGATGGGCCACGTCACCGCCAATCACGGCTTGCAGCGCCAGCAACTGGAGGCCGAGGAAGGCCTGGCGACCAAGGTGGTTTCGGACGTGCTCGGCGACAGCCCGACCGCCAAGGCGGCGCTGATCCGCGGCAAGCTCAGGCTCGCGCAATTCTCGCGCAACCAGGAGCTGGAAGCCGACGCCATCGGCATCAAATCGATCGGCGAGGCCGGCTACGATCCTTTCGCCGCCGGCCGCTTCCTGCAGTCGATGTCGGCCTATACCGATTTCCGTTCGATCAGCGGCGCCACCGACGCCAGCCTCGACTTCCTGGCCACCCACCCCAACACGCCGCAGCGCATCGATCTGGCGCAGCGCCATGCCCGCCAGTTCGGCGCGCCGGGCGTCGGCACACGCGACCGCGATTCCTTCCTCGCCGGCATAGACGGCCTGCTTTACGGCGACACGCCTGAGGAAGGCTATGTGCGCGGCGAAACCTTCCTGCATCCGGGCCTCGGCGTGTCCTTCTCGGTGCCGCAGGGCTTCATCATCGACAATTCGGCCGCCGCGGTGACCGCAACCGGCCCCGGCGACATCGCGATCCGCTTCGACGGCGTTTCGATCGACAAGAACCGCGCGCTGACCGACTATATCCGCAGCGGCTGGGTGGCTGGTCTCGACGACAGCAGCGTCAGGCAGGAGACCATCAACGGCAATGAGGCGGCGACCGCGCATGCCGGCGCCGAAGGCTGGCAGTTCGACATCGCCGTGATCCGTGCCGGCGGCCAGGTCTATCGGCTGCTGACCGCGGCACCTTCGGCCAGCACCTCGCTGGACACCGTCGCGCGTTCGGTCAGCGGATCGTTCCGGATCCTCAGCGCTGCCGAAAAGGCAGCTTTGAAGCCGCTGCATATCCGCGTCGTCACCGTTCAACCCGGACAGACGATGGGTTCGCTTTCGGCTCAGATGGTTGGCGTCGACCGCAAGCTCGATCTGTTCCGCGTGCTCAACGCGCTGTCGCCGGGCGCCGCGGTTTCGGCGGGCGACAAGGTCAAGATCGTCACCGACAAGTAAGAGCTCGTTGCAAGTTGCCGGATGTCTGAGCCGGTCGCCCTGCGTCGGGGCGTCAGGCGGCAGTCGCCAAAAATTCCGGGTTCTGCTTTACCAGCGCGACCTTGAGCTTTTCCATGGCGCGGGCCTCGATCTGGCGGACGCGTTCCTTGGAGATGCCAAGCGTCTCGCCAAGCGCCTCGAGCGTTGCTCCCTCGTCGCTCAGCCGGCGTTGCTCGATGATCCGGAGTTCGCGCGCGTTGAGGGCGGCGAGCGCCGCCTTCAACCACACAGAACGGCGCTCGACATCGATCGTATCGCCGACGACCTCGTCGGGCAAAGGATCGTCCGAGACCAGGAAATCCATCCGCTCGGTCGAGCCCGCATCGTCGGCTATCGGCATGTTGAGCGAGGAGTCGGGTGCCGACAGCCGCGAATCCATCATCGCCACATCGGCTTCGGAGACGCCGAGTGCCTCCGATACCTCACGATAGAGCGCCGCGTTGGACAACGGCTCCGCGCCATTCGCCAGCCGGGCGCGCAGACGTCGCAGATTGAAGAACAGTGCCTTCTGCGCCGAGCTTGTGCCGCCGCGCACGATCGACCAGTTGCGCAGGATGTAGTCCTGCATCGAGGCGCGGATCCACCACGTGGCGTAGGTCGAGAACCGCACTTCGCGCTCCGGCTCGAAGCGGGCGGCGGCCTCAAGCAGGCCGACATGGCCCTCCTGGACCAGGTCGCCAAGCGGCAGGCCGTAATGGCGGAATTTGGAGGCCATGGAAATGACCAGCCGCATATGGGCGACGGTGATGCTGTGCAGCGCGTTCTGGTCGTTGTCCTCTTTCCAGAGCAATGCAAGTCGATGCTCTTCGTCACGTTCGAGGTAGGGAGCCTTCATTGCCGCGCGGACCATGATCCGTCCTGCCGTGTCTTCCATCATGAGGCGCTCCCTGGCTCGGGTGATGCGGATGACTTCGCAAACTTGGCTGACGTCCGGGTTGAAATGGCGGCGCCGTGCCCTAGAACAGCCAAAACTGCCATGCGCGAGAAAGGTTCCGCGACCGTGGTGGATGGATTGTGTCGCCCGAGGGACTGCGAGGATGATCCGCGATGGTGCCGATTGCGACCGAAAAACGCTGTTACGAGAATCTGATTTCAGAAACGTGGTGTTTTTGAAATTCTGTTCCTTATTTTCTCGACCTGCATCTGTCAGTTTCCAGCGCTCACAACATGCCGGATATCCGGCCAAGGACGGGATCACAGAAAAATGAAATGGCTCAAGTCGCTCATCGTTGCCGGAACGCTGCAGGCCCTGGCTGTCGCATCAGGTCATGCCGGTCCCAATCTCGACCAGATCAAGCACGCCGGTGTCATCAAGATCGGTACGGAAGGCACGTATGCACCGTTCACCTACCATAACACGTCCGGTGCGCTGGTCGGCTTCGACGTCGAAATTGCCAAGGCGATCGCCGACAAGCTCGGCGTCCAGGCCGAGTTCCTCGAAGGCAAGTGGGACGGACTGATCGCCGGTCTCGACGCCAATCGCTACGACGCCGTCATCAACGAGGTCGGCATTACCGACGCGCGCAAGGCCAAGTACGACTTCTCCGATCCCTACATCGCCTCCAAGGCGGTGCTGATCGTGCGCGGCGACAACACCGACATCAAGACCTTCGCCGATCTCAAGGGCAAGAAGGCGGCACAGTCGCTGACCTCGAATTTCGGCAAGCTTGCCGAAACGAACGGCGCCGAGCTGGTCGGCACCGATGGCTTCGACCAGTCGATCCAGCTGCTTTTGACCGGCCGTGCCGACGCCACCATCAACGACAGCCTGTCATTCCTCGACTTCAAGAAACACAAGCCCGACGCCAATGTGAAGATTGCCGCGCAAGAGGAAAACGCCGACTATTCCGGCGTCATCGTGCGCAAGGGCGATCCGGAGCTGGTCGCCGCGATCAACAAGGCGTTGGCCGACATCAAGGCCGACGGCACCTATAAGAAGATCGCCGACACCTATTTCGGCCAGGACGTTTCGAAGTAGTTCGGTGAGGTGGGCCGGTCTCCGGCCCATGAGACATATCCAGCGGCGAGCCGTCTTTGACGGCTCGTCGCTTTTCGCGCGATATGGCTGGCGCATTCGCGCCTTGACTAGACTGCCTCGACCATTTGGAGGGTTTTACGTGCCGCACTGGCTGCAACTGATGCTGGAGTCGCTGCCTTCGCTCCTGTGGGCGGCGCTGATCTTCACCGTGCCGCTGACGCTGTTGTCTTTCGTTCTTGGCTTGACGGTTGGCCTCGGTGCAGCACTTGCCCGGCTGTTCGGCCCCAAGCCATTGGTCGCGCTTGTGCGCTTCTATGTCTGGATCTTTCGCGGTACGCCGCTCCTGGTGCAGCTATTCCTGATTTTCTACGGCCTGCCGTCGGTCGGCATCCTGCTTGACGCCTTCACGGCGGCGTTGATCGGCTTCACGCTCAACATCGGCGCCTACACGTCGGAAATCATCCGCGCGGCCATAGGCTCGGTGCCGAAAGGCCAGTGGGAAGCCGCCTATTCGATCGGCATGACCTGGAGCCAGGCGATGCGGCGCACGATTCTCCCACAAGCCGGCCGGGTCGCGGTGCCGCCGCTCTCCAACACCTTCATCTCACTGGTCAAGGACACGTCGCTGGCGGCCGCGATAACCGTGCCGGAAATGTTCCAGGCGGCGCAGCGCATCGTCGCCACCACCTATGAGCCGCTGATCCTCTATGTCGAGGCGGCGATCCTCTATCTGGCGATGAGCTCGGTGCTCTCGGCCTTGCAGACGCGGCTGGAAGAACGGCTCAACCGCTATGGCGGCTTCCTGGAGGCACGCTCATGATCGGCCTCACCAACATCGAAAAGCGCTTCGGTGACAATCTCGTGCTGAAGGGCGTGACCGTTACCATTGCCGAAGGCAGCGTCACGGCGCTGGTCGGCCCTTCGGGCGGGGGAAAAAGCACCCTGCTGCGCTGCATCAACCTGTTGGAAATTCCGACCTCGGGCACGGTGCGTATCGGCGACGAGACGCTCGAATTCCATCCTGGAGGCAGGGTTCCGGCCAAGGATATCCAGCGCCTTCGCCTGCAGACCGGCATGGTGTTCCAGAATTTTCAGCTGTTTCCGCACCGCACCGCGATCGAAAATGTCATGGAAGGGCTGGTGACGGTGCTGAAATGGCCGACGGAGCGGGCGCGCGAGCGGGCGCTTGCCTTGCTGGAAAAGGTCGGCATGGCGCACAAGGCCGACGCCTGGCCGGCGACCCTGTCAGGCGGCCAGCAGCAGCGCGTGGCGATCGCTCGCGCTTTGGCGCCGTCGCCGAAAGTACTGCTCTGCGACGAGCCGACTTCGGCGCTCGACCCCGAACTAGCGCAAGAGGTGGTGGACGTGCTTGGCAAGCTTGCCAGCGAAGGCACGACCATGGTGATGGCAACGCATGATCTGCGCCTCGCCTCCAAGATCGCCCAGGAAGTGGTGTTCCTCGATGCCGGTGTCGTCGTCGAGAAGGGGCCAGCCGCGGTGCTGTTCAACAATCCGGAGCGGCAACGGACCAAACGGTTTATTGCGACGCTGAAGCAGGAGGCGGAGAGGGAAGGCGGCGGCGAGGGGGCAGGGACGATTTCTTCGTAGGTTGGCGCTGTACCCCCGCTGCTTCGCAGCGACCCTTCCCGCAAGGGGAGGGTGATCTGCAATGAAAAACCCGGCGCGTCGCCGGGTTTTTCATGAATTCAAAGACGGAAAAAAGCTCAGGCAGCTTCTTCCTGCTCGGCTTCCTCATTGTCGGCCTTGGCACCGCGCTTAGGACCCTTGTTGAGGTTGACCTCGATCAGGCGCACGGCTTCGGTTTCCGACATGCGGTTGACGGCCGCGATCTCGCGGGCCATGCGGTCGAGTGCCGCCTCGTAAAGCTGACGCTCGGAATAGGACTGCTCCGGCTGGTTGTCGGCGCGGTAGAGGTCGCGCACGACTTCCGAGATCGAGATCAGGTCGCCCGAATTGATCTTCGCATCATATTCCTGGGCACGGCGCGACCACATGGTGCGCTTGACGCGGGCGCGGCCCTGCACGACCTTCAGCGCGCGCTCGACGTAATCTTCTTCCGACAGCTTGCGCATGCCGATGGAGGTCGCCTTGGCAACCGGCACCTTCAGGCGCATCTTGTCCTTCTGGAAGTCGATGACGAACAGTTCCAGCTTGTGTCCAGCAACTTCCTGCTCGTCGATCGACACGATCTGACCGACGCCATGCGCCGGATAGACGATGTACTCGCCGGTCTTGAAACCGTGACGCGCAGCGGTGGACTTCTTCTGCGGGGTGATCGTTGCCATTACGCCCTGAACTCCTTGTTGTGGTACCGGCGTCCTGCCGGCCCGAACTCGCGCGATCGGGGGAACCGACCGTTAGCCGCACAACAGATGAACCCACCGGAAAAGCCGGACCGGCAAACGCAATATCGCGACCGCCTGGCCCAGATCGCTCTGGTCCGGAATGGGATCTTCACCTTTCAGTGATTTGGGGCGTCTGCGCCATAAATCGACGTTGTGTCACCGGCATGTTTGGCTGATGTAACACAAAAAGTCGGAAGAATCAAGGTTTTGCTGCATCGGCGAAGGCCACAGGCCGACGCCGCTTGTCAAGGCGGTTAATGTGGCGCGTCTCTTACGTCGCGCAATACCGGCCATCGCGGCCGTGTTGTCAATCGCCTTCGCCGGGCTCGGCGGAGAAGTATTTCTCGAACTTGCCGGCTTCGCCATCAAAGGATTTGGCGTCTGCCGGAGGCTCCTTCTTGGCGGTGATGTTGGGCCATTTGTCGGCGTATTCGGTGTTGATCTGCAGCCATTTGTCGAGACCGGGCTCGGTGTCGGGCTTGATCGCGTCGGCCGGGCATTCCGGTTCGCAGACGCCGCAGTCGATGCACTCGTCGGGATGGATGACGAGCATGTTCTCGCCTTCGTAGAAACAGTCGACCGGACAGACCTCGATGCAGTCCATGTATTTGCATTTGATGCAATTGTCGGTCACGACATAGGTCATCGGTCGGCTCCGGGACGTCCCATTTTTGTTGGGCTTTTTCCGTCAGGTAACGCCTTTATCGGCTGCTTGCAAGGGTAGCCATTGCGGGCGGTGCCAGTGTTTTCGGAATGGAATTCCAGACGGCAGGCCCGGCGGAAGTCGATCATGTCCCGCGGAGTGTCTTGTTTGCCGGGTTCAGTTTTAGCCTCGGGCATGTCGCTGTCCCAAAACCGCCGCGTGTTCTTGGGCGCCAGGCATCAGTCTTCGCCAAGCAAGCGGTCGGTCTGGCGGCGTTCCTTCTTGGTTGGGCGGCCGCTGCCGGCCTCGCGCAGCGCTGGAATTGCATCTGGAGGGGCTTCGCCTTTCGGCGCGGACGGTGGCGAGATATCTTCATAGAGCGTGCGGGCCTCGTCGGCCGGGCCGCGCCGCACCCCGGCCCCGAGCACCTTCCAGACGAAGATTCGCCGCTCAAGTGTGATGGTCAGCACGTCGCCAGGCTTGACCAGATCGGAGGCCTGCGCTGCTTTGTCGCGATTGATGCGGACCCGGCCGGCAACCACCAGCTTTGCCGCCAGCGAGCGCGATTTCACGGCGCGCGAGAAGAACAGCCATTTGTCGATACGCTGGCGGCCTTCAGCAACCATCGAAGCGAGCCGGGTTCTACTTCTTCAGCTGGTCGCGCAAAGCGGCGAGCTTGGCGAAGGGCGAGTCCGGATCGAAGCGCACCGGGCGCTCCTCGCGCGGCTTTGGCTGGAAAGCGGGCTTTCCGGCTTGCGGACCACCCTTGCCATCCTGCCTGCCACCCTTCCAGTCGGGCCGGCCTTCACGGCGGTCGGGGCGCTCACCTTGCGGCCGGCCGTCACGCCGCTGTTCACCTTCCGCCTGCGGCTTGGGCTTGAACTTCGAGCGATCGAAGCGCGGCTTGCCGGCTCCATCGCGCCGGCCTTCATGGGCTGGGCGTTCTCCGGGTGCAACTGCGGCCGCTGCGCCAGCGGCATCCGTGGGTGCGTCGCCTCGGCCGCGCCCTTGTCCGTTGCGTGGGCGATTGTTCCTGCGGTTGTCGTCGCGGTTGCGCGGGCGCTGTTCGAAACGGCCCTGACGCCACAACAGGATGGGTTTTGGCGCTTCGGCTTCCGGTACAGGCTCCTCGACAGCAGCTTCAGTCACCGCTGCAGGTTCGTCCGGCGCCGCGTCCGTTGCGGGCACGGCTTCTGACGCCAGCTCGGCTGGTGCGGCTTCTTCTGCCGGTGCGGCTTCAATTTCGGCAGCTTCAGCCTCTGCCTGCGGTTCAACCGGCGCAGGTTCAGCGGCTTCGGCCATCGTCTCGGCTACCGGCGCCTCGTCCTGCACGGTTTCGACCGGAGCGTCCGCCTGTTCTTCCACGGCCGGTTCTGCTGCGGCAGCGTCAGCGATGATTTCGACTGGAGTTTCGGCCGTTTCCGAAACGGCCACTGCGTCCGACGTCGGCTCCGGACCCTCGACTACTGCCTCTGCTGCGGCATCCGTTGCTGCGGCTTCGACCGCCATGGCCTGCTCGGCTTTTGCAGCCTCTTCCGCTGCCAGCTTGGCCGCAGCCGCTTCGCGCGCGGCATTGTCTTGTGCTTCGAGCCGCGCCTTGACCTCGACGGCCGGCTTCGGCTCGGCACGGTAGCCGAGACCCTTCAGGATCTCTTCCATGTCGTCGGCGGTGGCGCCGAGGATCGACATCATCGGAGGCGTCACCATGAAGGACTGGCCATCGTAGGCGCCGTCCGGACGCTGGCCGAGACCGGGCTTCCAGTTGGTCGCCGGGCGGATCAGGTCGGCCAGCCGTTCCAGGATGTCGATGCGCACGGCGCGGCGGCCGAGATTGCGATAGCCGGCGAGCTTGTAGAAGGTCTTGTCGAAGGCAGGATCGATGACCACCGAGGTGCGGCCGGAGGCGAGCGCATGGACCACGTCGCCAAAACCTGGCTTGTCCTTGCCGTCGTTCTTCAGCGCCCACAGCAGCGTCACCAGCCCGGCGGGCGCCGGTTTGATCAGCGCCGGCACGAAGACATGATAGGCGCCGAAGCGCACGCCAAGCCGGCGAAGTGCCGCGCGACCTTCCTGGTCGAGCGACTTCATCTCTTCGGCGATGTCGCGGCGGTTGATGAGGCCGAAATTCTCGACCAGCTGGAAGGCGATACCGCGGCCGATGCCGGAAATCTGGTCGGCGTTCTTCAGATCGACCAGCTGCTTCAGCAGCGTTTCGATCTGGAAATTGACGAAGCGCTCGGCACGCGCGGCGACCTTGTCGCGGGCCGGGCCGGTCAATTGCTCGTCGGCCAGCAGCACCAAGCGCGGCTTCAGCGCGTCCTCGCCTGATACCAGCGTGCCGATCGGCGCGCCGATCCAGCGCAGCGTACCGTCCGAGCCAAGCGCGATGTCGCCGTTGGCGCAGGCGCCGAAGCGTTCGGCGCGCGCTTCGAACTCGGCTGCCAGCGCCTTCTGGGCGGCGGTGCGCACCGCCTTGGCGTCTTCGCCGCCGGCGGTCTGGTCGGCGGTGAAGCGGAACCCTTGCAGCTCGCCGACATGGTGGCCTTCGACAAGGACGGTTCCGGTAGGACTAATTTCGGCTTCAGGCATGGTATTTTCTCTAAGGCGCCGCATGAGGACGGAAGTCCTGCGGTCTACGAAGCGTTTCGTCAACCGCTCATGCAGCGCATCCGACAATCTGTCTTCGATTTCGCGCGTCTTTTCCTGCCAGTGTGCCTGATCGGCCAGCCAGCCGGGCCGGTTCGACACGAATGTCCAGGTGCGGATCTGTGCAATGCGATGCGACAGCGTGTCGATGTCGCCCTCGGTGGTGTCGGCGCGGCGCACCTGCTCGGCCATGTAATTCTCGTCGACATGGCCGTGGCGTGCGAGGTCGGTGTAGATCGAGGCGATGAGGTCGGCATGCTGGGCCGGTGCGATCTTGCGGTAGTCGGGCAGCGCGCAGGCTTCCCACAGCAGCGCCACGCGTTTGGCATTGGTGGCGAGTGCGCGGATGTCCTCGTCGCGCGACAGATGCTCGAGCGCCTGCGCGTCGACGGCAGGCAATGCCCGCGTCAACCCCTCGACCGGGGCGTTGGTCTCGATCGAGCGCTTCAGCGCATCAAGGCTGGCGAAGTCGAAATGCGCGGTGCGCCATTGCAGCACCTTCACCGGATCGAATTCATGGCCTTCGATCTTCCTGATCAGCTCCTCGTCCAGCGGGTCGACCTGGCCGGTGACGCCGAAGGTGCCGTCACGCAGATGCCGGCCGGCGCGGCCGGCGATCTGGCCAAGCTCGGCTGCGGTCAGGTTGCGATACTGATAGCCGTCGAATTTGCGGTTCTGGGCGAAGGCGACGTGGTCGAGATCGAGGTTGAGGCCCATGCCGATGGCGTCGGTTGCGATGAGATAGTCGACATCGCCGGACTGGAACAGCGCCACCTGGGCGTTGCGGGTGCGCGGCGAAAGCGCGCCGAGCACGACCGCCGCACCACCCTGCTGGCGGCGGATCAGTTCGGCGATGGCGTAGACCTCATCGGCCGAGAAGGCGACGATCGCCGTGCGCCGCGGCAGGCGGGTCAGCTTCTTGGAGCCGGCATAGGCAAGATGCGACAGTCTCGGCCGCGTCACCACCGAGACACCTCTCAGCAAGCGCTGCAGGATGCCGTGCATGGTGGCTGCACCGAGCAGCAGCGTCTCCTGGCGGCCACGCAGATGCAGGATGCGGTCGGTGAAGATGTGGCCGCGCTCGAGGTCGCCGGCGAGCTGAACCTCGTCGATGGCGACGAAGGCGGCGTCGGTCTCGCGCGGCATGGCCTCGACCGTGCAGACCGAATATCTGGCGCCTGCCGGCTGGATCTTTTCCTCGCCGGTGATGAGCGCGACCTTGTGGGCGCCGACCTTTTCGCAGACGCGGGCGTAGACTTCGCGCGCCAGCAGCCTGAGCGGCAAGCCGATGATGCCGCTGTCGTGCGCCACCATGCGCTCGATGGCGAGATGGGTCTTGCCGGTGTTGGTCGGCCCAAGCACGGCGGTCACGTCGCGGCCCGACAGGATCAGCGGCTCGGAGTGTTTGGGCTGGATGTTCATCGACCTGGAACTAAGGCTTTCTGGCCTCTGGTTGTCGGGAGCGTGCCTCGCGTGGCGCGTATGACAGGCGACACATAGGGATTTCGGGCGCGAAGCGAAAGCGGAATGTTCCACCCTCGGCTCGAAGTCGTTCGTGTCAAGCTCCAGATCGCTCGCGGATTAACGGATAGAACGAGTCTGGAACGAATCGGCGACGAATCAGTGACTCCCGCAGATTCAGCTTTTGTTCACGGCTACATGTGGATTTTTTGGCCACTGAACTCACCACATGCTGAATCGCCGAACTGGCCCGATTCATGCAGGGCGAGCGTCGCCGTTAATCTTTGCCGGTAAAGGATCATGACGGCTTGGCGTGCCTAGCCCAAGATTATGAAATTGTTTACTTTTCCTAACATGCCTTAAGCATTTGGAAGGTGATTTCGGGCTTCGCTGTTAACGTTCCGGTCAAAGCAGGAACGAATCGACGACGAATCAGCGTTGGCTCAATTTTCCCTGTTTGTTCACCCCAATATCTTGTGTTGTGAACAGCTTATCCACCGAGAATCCACAGGCTGGGGACATGGTTTCGCACAGGGCAGCCGCAACTGTTAACTCTGCGTGCCAGATTGGATCATGTCGAGAGGACAGGTTGGCGACGACGGACGGGCCGGTATGCCCCGGCCCGTCGATCTGCCGCTATATCGCCGCGTCGTCAGACGAAATACTGGCCGCCATTGGCCGTGATGGTCGAACCGGTGATGAAGCCCGCATCTTCGGATGCGAGGAAGACGACGCAGCGCGCGATCTCTTCCGGTTCGCCGAGGCGGCCGACAGGGATCTGCGGAATGATGCGGTCGTTGAGCACCTTCTCGTCGATCGCCTTGACCATTTCGGTGGCGATGTAGCCGGGGCAGATAACGTTGACGGTGATGCCGGCTCGAGCTCCCTCTTGAGCGAGAGCTTTGCTGAACCCGATGTCGCCGGCCTTGGCGGCGGAATAGTTGACTTGGCCGGCTTGGCCCTTCTGGCCGTTGATCGAGGAGATGGTGATGACGCGGCCGAACTTGCGGTCGCGCATACCACTCCACAGCGGATGCGTCATGTTGAAGACGCCGGACAGGTTGGTGTCGATGACCTCTTTCCACTGTTCGCGCGTGAGCTTGTGGAACATGGCGTCGCGGGTGATGCCGGCATTGTTGACCAGCACCGAAACCGGGCCGAGATCGGCCTCGACCTGCTTGATGCCGGCGGCGCAGGCATCATAGTCGGCGACCGACCATTTGTAGACCGGAATGCCGGTCTCGGCCTTGAATTTCGCCGCCGCGGCGTCGTTGCCGGCATAGTTCGCGGCAACCGAATAGCCGACGGTCTTCAATGCGATCGAGATCGCCGCGCCGATACCGCGCGATCCGCCTGTGACGATTGCTACCTTGGTCATGCGCTCTCCTCCCTTTGGTCGGGAGAGCGAATAGGGAGTAGCGAATAGCAAGTGGGATTTGATGCCCCGTCGCGCTGACGCCATTCTTCCCTATTGGCTACTCCCTATTCGCTATTCACTTCTCTTTTAGAGCGCTTCCACGCACATCGCGACGCCCATGCCGCCGCCGATGCATAGGGTCGCCAGCCCCTTCTTGGCGCCACGCCGGCGCATCTCGAAGACCAGCGTGTTGAAGACGCGAGCACCCGAAGCACCGATCGGATGGCCGATGGCAATGGCGCCGCCATTGACGTTGACGATCGAGGGATCCCAGCCCATGTCCTTGTTGACGGCGCAGGCCTGCGCGGCAAAGGCCTCGTTGGCCTCGATCAGGTCGAGATCGCCGACCGACCAGCCGGCCTTTTCCAATGCCTTACGCGAGGCGGGAATAGGTCCGGTGCCCATGATCTGCGGATCGACGCCGGCGGTTGCCCATGACACGATGCGTGCCAGCGGGGCGATGCCGCGCCTCACCGCTTCCGCTTCGCTCATCAGCAATGCGCCGGCGGCGCCGTCATTGATGCCGGAGGCGTTGGCGGCGGTCACGGTGCCGTCCTTGTCGAAGGCCGGCTTCAGCTTGGTCATGGCGTCGAGCGTGGCGCCGTGGCGGATGTATTCGTCCTGGTCGACGATGGTGTCGCCCTTCTTGCCCTTGAGGGTGACGGCGACGATCTCGTCCTTGAACTTGCCGGCCTTCTGCGCGGCCTCGGCCTTGTTCTGCGAGGCAAGCGCGAACTGGTCCTGGTCTTCGCGGGTGATCTGGAACTGACGCGCGACGTTTTCGGCGGTGTTGCCCATGTGATAGCCGTTGAAGGCATCCCACAGTCCGTCCTTGATCATGGTGTCGATCAGCTTGAAGTCGCCCATCTTGACGCCGGCGCGCAAGTGCTGGGCATGCGTCGAAAGCGACATCGACTCCTGGCCGCCTGCGATGATCACCTTGGCATCGCCGGTGGCGATCTGCTGCATGCCGAGCGCAATGGCGCGCAGGCCCGAGCCACAAACCTGATTGAGGCCCCAGGCGGTGGTTTCCTTGGGCAGGCCGGCATTGATCGATGCCTGGCGGGCCGGGTTCTGCCCTTGCGCGGCGGTCAGCACCTGACCGAGGATGACCTCGTCGACCTCGCCTGGTTCGACACCGGCACGCGACAGTAACTCCCTGATGACGACGGCGCCGAGCTCATGCGCCGGGGTGGCGGCGAAGGCGCCGTTGAAGGAGCCGACCGGCGTGCGCGCCGCACTGGCAATGACGATGGAAGCGGACATTTTCTTCTCCAGACTTCAAGGGTGTTGTTCTGTCGTTGGGGACTTTTCTTGCCCTTTCCCAACCCCAAGTCAAACCGGAAATGGGCATGGGGTCCACGCGCGGCAAGCAGGTCACGCCTTGCGAACGCGGCACTCCATCCATTGCTGCGCAGCATATTTTGCCTGCTATGCAGCATTTAGTGATCCCGCAGTGCACAAACTGCTTGGAATTGTGGAGCTTTTGCGCATATCCTCAAAAAAGGCACAATCGTTACCGGCGAGCTTTCTCTCGGCGCGCCGGTGTCCCGGGAGGATCCAGATGGCCGCGAAAGACGATCCGATCATTATCAAGAAATACGCCAATCGCCGCCTCTACAACACCGGCACCAGCACCTATGTGACGCTCGAGGATCTGGCCGAGATGGTCAAGAAGGGCGAGGAGTTCACCGTCCAGGACGCCAAGACCGGCGATGACATCACGCATCCGGTGCTGACCCAGATCATCTTCGAACTGGAGAACAAGGACGGGCAGAACATGCTGCCGATCCCGTTCCTGCGCCAGCTGATCGCCTATTACGGCGACCAGATGCAGATGATCGTGCCGAGCTTCCTTGAACAGTCGATGCTCGCCTTCTCCAAGGAGCAGGAACGCTTTCGCGAGCAGATGAAGGGTGCGCTCGGCAAGTCGCCGCTCGACATGATGAAGATCACCACGCCGATCAAGGCGCTGGAGGAGCAAACGCGCCGCAACATGGAGATGTTCCAGAATGCGATGCGGTTGTTCACGCCGTTTCCGCCGGCCGGCACAGCACCAGCCGCCACGCCTACGCCCGAGCCGGCCAGGAAGGAAACGGCTGACAAGCCCGACGACCTTCAGGAACTGAAGGACCAGATCGCGGCCATGCAGCGCAAACTCGACACCATGTCGTGAGACGATCGGATCGAAAGATCCGATCGGCAACCTCTATCTGTTTGTTCGAGCACGGTCTTTCCCGAAACCGGTAGTCACGGGATCATGCTCTATGGAAGCATTCCCACATAGCGGCCGCGCGGTCTGATCAGGCCTCCGCTGGTTATCTGTTCGATGGCGTGCGCGGACCAGCCGACGCTGCGTGCGAGCGCGAACAGGCGGAACGGCGCGTCGCGCGGCAAGCCAAGGCTGCGCGTCAGCGCGGCGAGGGCAAAGTCGATATTGGGGAGCGCGCCGGTTGCTGCAAAGGCGGCGTCGCGTAGCGACTGCAAGACCTGATCGACAGCAACCGTTGCCAGCAATGCAGCCGCCCTGGCATCGCCATCGGGGTAGAGCGGGTGGCCGAAGCCCGGCAACGGCCGATCATGATCGAGCCAGCGGCGGAGAGCCGCGTCAGCGCCGTACCGCGCGGCATCGTCCGCCAGCTGCATCACCGCATCGGCGGCGCCGCCATGGCGCGGTCCTGATAGTGTCGCCAGTCCCGCCAGCAGACATGCCGCCAGCGACGCGCCGGTCGAGGCTGCGACGCGCGCGGCAAAGGTCGATGCGTTCAGTTCGTGATCGGCAAACAGGACAAGCGCGCGGCGTATCGTTTCCGCTCCGGTCGCGCCTACCGACCAGTCCTGTGCCAGCCGCCGATGGACCGGACCTGGTCCTGCCGGTGCGCCCAGCGCGCTGGCCAGCACGCCCACAGCTTGCGCGGCATCGGCATGCAGCGAGGCTGCGTTGCGCCCAAGCGAGGGGCGTCCCTGGCCGGCAAGGACGGCAAGTTGCGCAAAGGCCGCGGCCCGGCCAGCCTGGCGAGGCGCGTCCGGCGACGGTGCTTCGAAAGCCACCGGTTCCGGCAAGGCCCACAGGACGGCAGCGGCCTCTTCCAGTGTGGCGTGCGCGGAGAGCGTTCCAGCGTCCCGCCCGCGATAGATGAGTCGACCATGCGAGACGGTCGAAATCGCCGTTGCGATCGACGGCTCGCCCCAGGCGATCGCACTTTCGGCGATGGCCGAGGGGCTCCTCCCGCGTGCCCTCCGCGTTGCCAGCATGGCTATGTCGTCGGCACGATATTGGCTGCGGCGCGGATCGGCAGTGTCGGGCCGCATGCCGATGCGCCCGCGGCTGACATAGGCGTACAGCGTCTGCGCCCGCACCTTGAGGCGATCAAGCGCTTCTTCCCGGGACAACCATTCGGACATATCGAACTCTGATATTGATTCTATTGATCAAGATTGATGGATATGTTGCCCAGCCTTATCTCCGATCCGGAAATGCTTCAAGGAGACAAAGCTATGACGAATGGGCTCGATGACGTGGTGGTGGCGGAAACAGTCTTGTCCGATGTGGATGGTCTGGGCGGCCGTTTGACGATCCGAGGTCATTCGCTACCGGAATTGGCCGGCCGCTGGCGTTACGCCCAGGTCGTTCGGCTGCTGCTGGATGGCTTTTTCGACGACCTTCCCGGCGATGCGGAACTGACACAGGCGCTGGGCCAAGCGCGTGCGGACGTGTTCGAACGACTTCTGCCGTCGCTGCCATTGCTGGCGTCGCTGCATGTCTATAGCGCCATGCGCGCCGGAATGGCGCTACTGCCGGACGGCGACACGCTGAGCGACGCCTTGCTGCTGATCGCGGCGCCTGCGGTACTAACACCGGCCCTGCTGCGCCTGCGGCGCGGCGAGCAGCCGATCGCGCCCGACAGCGGGGCCGATCATGCCGCCGACATGTTGAGGATGCTGAGCGGCGACGCCGCCTCGCCAGCGATGGCGAAAGCGCTCGACACCTATCTGGTAACCGTCTGCGACCATGGCCTCAACGCATCGACCTTTGCGACGCGCGTGGTGGCGTCGACACAGGCCGGCCTGACGTCGTCCGTGCTGGCCGGGCTTGGCGCGCTCAAAGGGCCGCTGCATGGCGGCGCACCAGGCCCGGTGATCGAGATGCTGGATGCGATTGCCGCGCATGGCGATGCCGCCGGCTGGCTGCGCGACGAGGTCGCGCATGGCGAGCGGATCATGGGCTTCGGACATCGCATCTACCGCGTGCGCGATCCGCGCGCCGATGTGCTGAAGGCGGTGGTGCGGCAACTCGGCGGCGAGGGCGAAACCGGTCGCCGGCTGGCCTTCGCGGAGACAGTAGAACAAGCGGCGCTCGACGTGCTGCGGGTCGCCAAGCCATCGCGCTCGCTGCAGACCAATGTCGAGTTCTACACCGCGCTGCTTTTGGAAGCGGCGGGTTTTCCGGAGGAGGCATTCAGCAACGTCTTCGCTGCCGGGCGCGTCGCAGGCTGGATCGGCCATGCGCGCGAGCAGCAGACGACCGGACGGCTGATCCGTCCGCAGTCGCGCTATATCGGGCCGGTGCCGGACCTGGTTGCCTGAAGCTTTTCGGCGCCCGTCGAGCGACGGGCGGTCCGACCGGTACCATCCTGGCGAGCGGCCATGCGGCCGCTCATGACGAAAATTTCATCTCGTCGAAAAATTCTGGCCGCTGTTATTGCGTCGCATTGAGCATATATGCTGCACTGCAACATAGACCGCTCTTGCCGCAATCAGAGGATTCCGCCCTTGGCCGCCAGAAAAACCGCAGTTGTCACCGGCTCCACATCGGGCATCGGCCTGGCCATCGCCCAGGCGCTGGCGGCCGAAGGCCATAACATCGTCGTCAACTCCTTCTCCGATACGGCCGCCGACCACGCCATCGCCGATTCGATCGCCAAACAGCACGGAGTGAAGACCGCCTACATCAAGGCCGACATGTCCAAGTCTGCCGAATGCCGGGCGCTGATCGCCAGGGCGGCCGAGACATTGGGGGCGGTCGATATTCTCGTCAACAATGCCGGCATCCAGTATGTCGCGCCGGTGGAGGAGTTTCCAACCGAGAAGTGGGACGCCATCATCGCCATCAACCTGTCGTCGGCGTTCCACACCATCGCAGCCGCAATTCCGCTGATGAAACAGGCCGGCGGCGGCCGGATCGTCAACATCGCCTCGGCGCACGGCTTGGTCGCCTCGCCGTTCAAGTCGGCCTACGTTTCGGCCAAGCACGGCATCATGGGATTGACCAAGACGGTCGCCCTCGAGCTGGCGCGTGAAAAAATCACCTGCAACGCCATCTGCCCGGGCTATGTGCTGACGCCGCTGGTCGAGGCGCAGATCCCCGACCAGATGAAAGCCCACAACATGGACCGGGAGACCGTCATCCGCGAGGTCATGCTGGACAAGCAGCCGACCAAGGAATTCGTCACGGTCGAGCAGATCGCGGCAGCAACGGTGTTCCTGTGTTCGGACGCGGCGGCACAGGTCAACGGCACCCATCTCTCCGTCGACGGCGGCTGGACCGCCGCGTGAGGCCTAAAATTTTCCCATCACCCCAAACGGACAGATCAAGGACGACGCCATGACCAAAAACGGCAAGGCGGAGGAGACGAAGAAGATCAACATCGCGCTTCAGGGGGGCGGCTCGCACGGAGCCTTTTCCTGGGGCGTGCTCGACCGGCTGCTGGAGGACGGCAGGCTGGAGCTATCAGCCGTGTCCGGCACCAGTGCCGGCGCCATGAACGCGGTGGCGCTGGCCGACGGTTTCGTCCGCGGCGGAGTTGACGGCGCGCGGCAAAAACTCGACGATTTCTGGCGTGCGGTGGCGGCCAAGGGCCGGTTCAGCCCGGTGCAGCGCATGCCGTGGGATGTCGCCTGGGGCAACTGGTCGATCGAGAACACGCCGGGCTATGTCTTCTTCGACACCATGTCGCGGGTGTTCTCGCCCTATGTCGCCAACCCGCTCGGCCTCAACCCGCTGCGCGACGTCGTCGCGGAGGAGATCAATTTCGAGAATGTCCGCGCCTGCAAGTCTATGGAGCTGTTCATTTCGGCGACCAATGTCGAGACCGGACAGTTGCGCGTCTTTTCCGACGGCGAGATCGACCTGGACACGGTGATGGCCTCGGCCTGCCTGCCGCAACTGTTCCGCGCCGTCGAGATCAAGGGCGTGCCCTACTGGGACGGCGGTTATGGCGGCAATCCGGCGCTCTATCCGTTCTTCAAGACGGCCGCGACCGAGGACGTGCTTTTGGTGCAGATCAATCCAGTGGTGCGAGAGGGAACACCAAGAAGCGCTAACGAGATCCAGAACCGCATCGACGAGATCACCTTCAACGCCGGGCTGCTGCGCGAATTCCGCTCGATTGCCTTCGTCAAGGAGCTGATCGCCGCCGGCCGTCTGCCGCATGGCGAATATCGCGACATTCGCATGCATCGCATCGATGCCGATGAAGCGTTCAAGGACCTGTCGGCGTCCTCGAAGGTCAATGCCGAATGGGCGTTCCTGAGCTATCTCAGAGATCTCGGCCGCACCGCCGCCAGCGACTGGCTGGAAGAGAATTACGATGCCGTCGGCAAGCACCCGACGCTCGATCTCTCCGGTGAACTCGATGACGGCTTCAAGCCGGTGCGCGGTCCGGCTCCTGGACGGCGGGTCAAGGAATTCCTCGCTGTGCGCAAGAATCCCGAGGTGGTTCGCCGTCGGGCCTGAGCGACCAATCGATGTGCATCGATTGGTCCGCGATCATGCTTTCAAGGTCAGATCAATCACCCTGATCAGGGCAGCGGCCGCCTGCCGCTGCCCCTCCGGATCTCTGATTCGCGCCTTCATGCCTTCCAGCCCATCGAGCAGCATGTCGGCAAGCAGTTGCGTCGACAGGCCCCTGGCCGCCAGATCGACGCCGTTCCTGGCTGCCTCGCCTTCGATCGCGGTGGCGATGTGTTTCCCAAGCCCGCCGCGCCAGCAGCCGACCAGATCGCCAAGGCTCGATTTCATGTCCAGCAGTTCGGCGCCATGCGGCGAGGCAACGACCGCGCCCATCATCGAGATGAATGCCTCGTCGATGGCCCGCATCATGCGCTCGGTGAAAGCGCCGTCGCCGGCCAGGGCCATTTTGGCCGCCTCGACCGAGCGCGACAGGATCATCATGGCGATGGCGCGGAAAATGTCGGTCTTGTTCTTGAACAAGAGATAGAGCGCCGGGCGCGACATATCGGCGGCGCGGGCGATGTCGTCCATGGTGGTGCGGGAGAAGCCATAGGCCAAAAAAACCTTCATCGCCCCGTCCAGGATACGGAGGCGTTTGGGGTCGGTCGCGGCAATGTCTTCGATCTGATTCATGGAGCAATAATACCTTGCTAAATCTCAATTGACAAAATGACGGAATTTGTCAATCTGTATCGGGACAAAGCGACCCGAGAGGACGCTTCGCCCTGGGCAGTGGACGACAACAGAGGGTATCCCATGCGCCTCACCGTCGACGGACAATCATTCGACATCGATGCCGATCCGGACATGCCGCTGCTGTGGGCGCTGCGTGATCTCCTTGGCAAGACCGGGCCGAAGTTCGGCTGCGGCATCGCTGCCTGCGGTGCTTGCACCGTGCATGTCGACGGTCAGCCGGTGCGTTCCTGTTCGCTTCCGGTTGGCCAGGTCAGCGGCGCCGTCACCACCATCGAAGGCATCGGCACGGCGGACAGACTGCATCCGGTGCAGCAGGCATGGCTGGAGGAACAGGTCGCGCAATGCGGCTACTGCCAAGCCGGCCAGATCATGAGCGCGGTGGCGCTGCTCGACGAGGTCGCCGACCCGAGCGACACCGACATCGACAACGCCATGGGCGGCAATCTCTGCCGCTGCGGGACCTATCCAAAAATCCGCTCGGCGATCAAGAAGGCCGCGGCGCTCAAGACGGCGGGGCTGTGATCATGGCCAGTGTTGGAAAGATTGCCCGCCGCACGTTTCTGATTGGCGCGGCCGCCATCGCGGGCGGCGTCGCCGTCGGCTACTACTATTACCGCAAACCTTTTCCGAACCCGCTCGAGGCCGAACTCGGCAAGGGCGAGGCGACCTTCAATCCCTATGTGAAGATCGGTGCCGACAACACCATCACCATCGTCGCGCCGCGCGCCGAGATGGGACAAGGCATTTCGACTACGCTTGCCGCCATGGTCGCCGAAGAGCTCGATGTCGGCCTCGACCGGGTCAAGGTCGAGCACGGGCCGGCCTCCCATGCCTATTACAACGCTGCGATCCTCGAAGAGGGCGGCCCGTTCGCCTTCTTCGACGAGAGCATGACGGCGCAGGCGGTGCGCTCGGGCCTCGGTGTGGTCGGCAAATTCCTTGCCTTGCAAGGCACTGGTGGTTCGGCTTCGACACGCGATGGTTTTGACAAGATGCGGCAAGCGGGCGCGGCCGCCCGACAGATGCTGATCGCTGCCGCGGCACAAAAACTGGGTGTCGCCGCCGCCGATCTGGAAACGGCCGACGGTTCGATCCTGCACAAGGCATCCGGCAAGTCGCTGACTTATGGCGCGGTTGCTGCCGCCGCTGCCGCGATGGCGCTGCCTGCAGAAGTCAAACTCAAGGACCGGACCGACTGGAAGCTGCTTGGGAAGCCGCAAAAGCGCATCGACATGCTGGCCAAGGTCACCGGGGCGCCGATCTTCGGCATCGATGTCAGGCTGCCGGACATGCTCTACGGTACTGTCAAGATGAGCCCGCGCTTCTGGTCAAAGCCGGTCAAGGCCGACCTGACCAAGGCCGAAAAAATGCCCGGCGTGATCAAGATCGTGCCGCTCGAGACGAATTACGGCCATGGCTTCGGCATCATCGCGGAAAATACCTGGGCGGCGTTCAAGGCGGCCGAGGCGATCGACGCCCAGTGGTCCGATCCCGAATATCCGCTCGGCAGCGCCGCCATATCCGATGTGCTGAAGCACGCGCTTGGCACCAAGGGCTCGGTGATGCGCGACAATGGCGATGTCGACACCGCCTTTGCCGATGCGCCGCGCGAAAGGATCCTCGAGGCCGATTATGCGGTGCCCTATCTGGCGCATGCGACGATGGAGCCGATGAACGCCACGGCACAGTTCAGGGACGGCGCGCTCGACATCTGGTGCGGCAACCAGGCGCCGACCCTGGTGCGGCAGCTTTGCGCCAACGCGGTCGACATCGAGCAGGACAAGGTCACCGTGCATACAACCTTCATGGGCGGCGGTTTCGGCCGGCGCGTCGAGGTTGATTACGCGCTGTGCGCCGCGCTGATGGCGAAGGAGACGGGCGGGCGCCCGATCAAAGTGACCTGGACGCGTGAAGAAGACATGCGCCACGACGCCTATCGGCCAGCCGCAATCGGCAAATTCCAGGCGCGGCTCGGCGACGACGGCATGCCGGTCGCCGTCGACATGAAGATGGCCTCTCCATCGGTGATTGCCGGCACGTTGCGGCGGTTGTTTCCCTCGATATCGCCGCTCGGTCCCGACAAGACCATTGTCGATGGCGCCTATGACCAGCCCTACACCATCCCGAATTACCGGGTCAGCGGTATCGCGGCGCCGGTCTCCATCCCTGTCGGCTCCTGGCGCTCGGTCGGGAGTTCCGTCAATGGCTTCTTCCATGAGGGATTCATGGACGAGATCGCCGTTGCCGGAAAAATTGATCCGGTCGAGATGCGCAAGAGACTGATGGCCGCCTATCCCTCGGCGGTGAAGGTGGTGGAGAGAGTCGCCGCGATGGCGAAATGGGGCGAGGCGCTGCCCGCCGGCAAGGCCAAGGGCATGGCCTTCACGCTGTCCTTCGGCAGTTGGGTCGGCGAGATCGTCCAGGTGGCGGACACGCCGGCCGGCATCCGCATCGAGAAGGTGTGGATCGCCGCCGATGTCGGCACCGCGCTCGATCCTGGCATCATCGAGGCGCAGCTGATTTCCGCCGCCATCTACGGCCTGTCGGCCGCGATGGGTCAGGAAATCACCTTCGCCGACGGCATGGTCGAACAGTCGAACTTCCACGATTTCGACGCCATGCGCATCTTCCAGTGCCCGGTCTTCGAAGTCGCCATCCTGGAGAACTTCCACAAGATGGGCGGCGTTGGCGAGGTCGGCACGCCGCCGGCGGCTCCGGCGCTCGCCAACGCCATCTTCGCGCTTACCGGAAAGCGCATCCGCACGCTGCCGCTGTCGAAAGCGGTGGCCTTCGCATGAAGAAGCTCCTCATCATGCTGACGCCTGCTGCCATGCTTGTCTTGGCAGTGCCGTTCGCAATCGCGCAAGAGAACCAGACGCTGGTGCCGGTAATGGTCGACGCGGCGAAAGGCCTGTCCGAATGGGACAAGATCTATGCGGTGTTCTCGCATCCGCGCTGCGCCGACTGTCATGTCGCGGACGAGCGGCCGCGCTGGTCCGGTGCGCATTATGGCGGCATCCGCGTTCACGCCTTCAATGTCCAGCGCGGTGCCGACGGATCGGGCTTCGGCAATCCTGGCCTGCGCTGCACGACCTGCCATTTCTTCAGCAATTCCAATGCATTGCACGGGCCGCCCGGGGCCGAGAACTGGCATCTGGCGCCAGCCGAGATGGCCTGGTTCGGCAAATCCTCGGCCGAAGTCTGCGCCCAGATCAAGGATACCTTGCGCAATGGCAACCGTAGCTTGAAGGATATCGCGTTGCATGTACGCGACGACAAATTGGTGGCCTGGGGCTGGGCGCCGGGATCGGGTCGTGAACCGGCTCCGGGCTCCGCCGAAGCAACCTATCAAGCAATCGAAACCTGGGCTGCGGCGGGCGCATCTTGTCCGGTGGCGCAATGATCTTGCAACTTTCGGACTATATTGCGGTGCAACTTTGATGTAGAAGCGCGCTTCGCCGATCACGGCAAATTGAACACGGCCCGGCGCGCACCCATATCGGCGACGCGCCCGCGTTATGAGGACGCTGGCCGAACCCGCAGTGGAAAAAACGACGATGAGATTCAGGTTTCACAAGCTTGCAGCCGTTGTTGTGCTGATTGGTTTCGCGGCCTGGATGGCGACAGGCGAGTTTTCGTCGGTCGGCAGCGCAGCGGCGGACAAAGCCAAGGCAGCCGAAGTCGAGCAGGGCAAGGCGCCTGACACGAACAAGCCCAAGGCGGCGGAAGCCGAGCCGAAGGCGCCGCTGCGCACCGTCGCGGTGGTGACGCCGCCGCGCAAGACCTATGCGCGCGCCATCCGCATTTCCGGGCTTACCGAAGCCGACAAGCGCGCGGTGCTCGCAACCCGTGTTGCCGGCGTCATCGACAAGCTGCCTGTCAAGCAAGGCGATCACGTCAAGACCGGTGATCTGGTGCTAATGTTGGCGGCGGAAGAAAAGATCTCGATGGTCGACAACGCCAGGCAGCTCGTGGTGCAGCGCCAGGCCGAACTGGACGCAGCCCTGCGGCTGATGAAGACTGGCAATTTGCCGAAGCTGCAGCTCGACACCGCGCGCTCGAACCTGACCTCGGCGCAGTCGCTGCTGGATACGGCACAGGCCGAACTCGACCGCAATGAGGTGAAGGCGCCTTTCGACGGCGTGATCGACCGGGTGCCGGTGGAACTTGGCAGTTCCATCATGCAGGGCGGCGAGGTGGCAACCATCCTCAAGCTCGATCCGGTGATTGCCCGCGGCGAAGTCAGCGAACGCGACCTCGGCTACCTGAAGCTCGGCGACAAGGCCACTATACGGCTGGTCAGCGGCCAGAACGTCGAAGGCACCGTGCGCTACATCAGCCGCGACGCCTCGTCGGCGACCCGCACCTTCCGCGTCGAGGTGGCGATCCCCAATGGCGACGGCTCCGTGCCGGCCGGCATGACGGCGGAAATCGCGCTCAACGCGCAACCGACCGACGCGGTCCTTTTGCCGCGCTCGGTGGTGACGCTTGGCGACAAGGGCGACCTCGGCATCCGTGCCGTCGGCAAGGACAACAAGGTGGCGTTCTTCCCGATCGACCTCGTCGACGACACGCCGACCGGCCTCGTGCTCGGCGGCATCCCGGCCGACGCGCGCATCATCGTCGCCGGCCAGGAACTGGTGAAGGAAGGCGACCTGGTCAACCCGGTCGAGGCCGACCAGGCGACCATCAAGAAGCTGCTGGGCGAGGCGACCGCCGGCACCCAGTAGCGTAGCACAGGTCGCGACGGACTAGCCCTGGGCGGGGACAATCGGCTGCGACGCAGCTCGTGAAAATTCAAGAACAGGCGTTGGCCATGGATATCGTCAGACTCGCAATCAACAATGCCCGCCTGACCATCTCGGTGCTGGTGTTCCTCATCCTGGCCGGCGCGGTCGCCTATCAGTCGACGCCAAAGGAAGCGGAGCCCGACGTTCCGATTCCGATGATGTATATCAGCTTGATCTATCAGGGCATTTCGCCTGAGGATTCCGAGCGGCTGCTGTTGCGGCCGATGGAAAGCAAGCTGAAGAACCTGAAGGGCCTCAAGGAAATGCGTTCGGCCGCCTTCCAGGGCGGCGGCTACGTGCTGGTCGAATTCCAGCCGCAGACCAACCTCGCCACGGCGCTGCAGGACACGCGCAGCAAGGTGCAGGACGCCAAGGCCGACCTGCCGCAGGCAGCCGAGGAGCCGACTGTCAACGAAGTCAACATTTCCGAGTTTCCGGTGCTCGTCGTCACGCTGTCGGGCGAATTGCCCGAACGCGTGCTGACCGCCGCTGCGCGCGAACTGCGCGACCGCATCGAGGAGGTGCCCGGTGTTCTCGAAGGCTCGCTGCAGGGTGCACGCGACGATCTCGTCGAAGTTGTTATCGACCCGATGAAGCTGTCTTCCTACGGGCTGCAGCTCGACCAGCTGATCGGTGCGGTCGGCAACTCCAACAGTCTGGTCGCCGCCGGCAACATCGAGGGCTCGGAAGGCAAGTACGCCGTCAAGGTGCCGTCGCTGATCGAGACGCCGGAGGATGTCGCGGCACTGCCGGTGGTTGCCGGCCCCAACGCCGTCGTCCAGGCCAAGGACATTGCCACGATCCGCTCGACCTTCAAGGATGCCGAGACGGTGACGCGCCTCAACGGCAAGCCGGCCATCGCCATCGAAGTCAAGAAGCGCATCGGCTCCAACCTGATCGACACCATCGCCAAGGTGCGAGAGGTGTCCGACGAGTTCGTCAAGTCCATGCCTCAAGGCATGAACGTCACCTACACGCAGGACAAGTCGGTCTTCGTCAACCAGCTGCTCGGCGATCTGCAGAACCATGTGATGATCGCAGTCATCCTGGTGTTCATCGTCATCCTCTATGCGCTGTCCGGCCGTGCCTCGTTGCTGATCGGGCTTGCCATTCCGTCATCCTTCCTGATCGGCATCCTGCTGCTGGCGATGATGGGCTACACGATCAACATGATCGTGCTGTTCAGCCTGATCCTTGCCGTCGGCATGCTGGTTGACGACGCCATCATCGTCACCGAGTTCGCCGAGCGACGGATGAGCGAAGGCATGCCGAAGGAGGAAGCCTTCGCGCTCGCCGCCAAGCGCATGGCCGGTCCGGTCATCGCCGCGACGATGACGCGCATCGCTGCCTTCTCGCCGCTGTTGTTCTGGCCGGGCATCATCGGCGACTTCATGAAATACATGCCGATCACGCTGATCGTCACGCTGTCGGCCTCGATGCTCTATGCGCTGGTGTTCGCGCCGACCTTGGGTGCGATCTTCGCCAAGGCGCCGCCGCATCACGAGGATGACAATCGCGACGGCTGGTACATGTCAATCGTCAAGCAAGCGGTGCGCTTCCCCATCACCGTGCTGGTGCTGACCGTCGCGCTGCTGTTCGGCGTCGGCTTCGCCTATTCGAAATACGGCGCCGGCGTCGAGTTCTTCCCGAATGTCGAGCCGGATTACGGCCTGCTCTACGTGCATGCGCGCGGCAATCTTTCGCTGGCCGAAATGGATACGGCGACCAAGATCGCGGAAGACAGGCTGCTCGGCTGGCCGGGCGTGAAATCGGTCTACACCCGCGTCGGCAAGACGCAAGGCGGCGGTCAGGACATTCCCGAAGACGTCGTCGGCGTCATCCAGTACGAATTCATCGACTGGCGCGAGCGCAAGTCGGCGAACCACATCCTGGACGATCTGCGCGGCGTTATGGCCGGCATTCCCGGCGTCGATGTCGAGGTGCGCGTGCCGGAGGCCGGTCCGCCGACCGGCAAGCCGATCCAGATCAGGCTTTCGGCCGTCGACCCCAAGGGGCTCGACGACAAGGCCCGTGCTGTCGCGGCGCGCATCGGCAAGGTTCCTGGCGTCATCGACATTTCCGATGGCCTGCCGCCACCCGGCGTCGACTGGGCGCTCGCGGTCGACCGCGCCAAGGCGGCGCAATACGGCATCAGCCCGACTTCGGTCGGAACCGTGGTGCAACTGGTGACCAACGGGCTGAAGCTCTCGGAATACCGTCCAGCCGGCGCCGACGACGCCGTCGACATAAGGCTACGCCTGCCCGAGGACCGGCGCACTCTGTCGACACTCGACGAACTCAGGGTGCAGACCTCGCAAGGCTCGGTGCCGATCTCGAACTTCGTCGTGCGCAAGCCCGAACCGACGGTCGGCATCCTCAACCGCATCGACGGCGCGCGCACGGTAGTCGTCCAGGCCAACGTTGCCGCCGGCACCCAGGTCGCGGCCGTGCAGGAGCAGGTCACCAAGGCTGTCTCGGAGATGAATTTGGGCAGCGGCATCCGCTGGAAGCTGGCCGGCTCGAACGAGGACAGCGCCGAAGCCAGCGCCTTCCTCAGCAAGGCCTTCGGTGCGGCGATCTTCCTGATCTTCCTGGTGCTGCTGGCGCAGTTCAACAAGTTCACCAGCGTCTGGCTGGTGCTGTCCTGCGTGGTCATGGCGACGATCGGCGTGTTCCTCGGGCTGCTGATAACAGGCGAGACGTTCGGCATCGTCATGTCGGGCATCGGCGTCATCGCGCTCGCCGGCGTGGTGGTGAACAACAACATCGTGCTGATCGACACCTATGACCGGCTGCGCGAAGAGGGCTGGGACAAGGTCGAGGCGGTGCTGCAAACCTGCCGCGAACGCGCCCGTCCGGTGGTCCTGACGGCGGTGTCGGCCATTCTCGGCGTGCTGCCGATCGCCTTCGGGCTCGGCCTCGAAATCTTCCATCACGAGACGACGATCAACGCGCCTTCGACGCAGTGGTGGATTTCGCTGTCTTCGGCGATCGTCTTCGGCCTTTCGTTCGCCACGGTGCTGACGCTGGTCGTGACGCCGTCAATGCTGATGGTGTTCACCCGCGCCAAGGTCAAGCCGGGCGCACGGCGCGGCTTGATCAGCCGGCTGTTCCGCCGCGGCAAGGGCGAGATTTCCTCGACCGACGCGCCGGGGCAGGAAGCCGGAGCAGAGCCGGAGATTGCCTTTCCGAAGGCCGCCGAATAGCCCCCTTGCCAATTTGACCGGCAAAGGCCGCCCGGAACAACCGGGCGGCCTTTTGCATTGTTCTTCCCAAGAGCAATGCCAAGCATTGTCTCGGGGGCAACAAAGCGTTGTCACCGGAGCAACGCAAAGCATTGTGCTGGGAGTTTATCATGCCGATCACCACCATCGTCATCATCATCCTGATCCTTGTCCTCATTGGCGCGGTGCCGGCCTGGCCGCATTCGCGCTCCTGGGGTTATGGGCCGTCGGGTATCGTCGGCGTCGTGCTGGTGGTGCTTCTGATATTGCTGTTGATGGGGCGGCTCTGAGCCGGCTTTCTGGACGGAGAAGAGACTTTTCAGGGAAAAGATATCCTCGATGTGAAGAGGCGGGCGGGCAAGCCATGGCTGTGCCGCCGCTGTGCCTGTCAGGCAACTTTCGCAACGGCGCTCACGGTAGCGATGCCGAT
This sequence comes from Mesorhizobium sp. LjRoot246, assembly GCF_964254115.1. Lineage (NCBI taxonomy): Bacteria > Pseudomonadati > Pseudomonadota > Alphaproteobacteria > Hyphomicrobiales > Phyllobacteriaceae > Mesorhizobium > Mesorhizobium sp. LjRoot246. The sequence goes on from NZ_CAXUSN020000001.1 coordinate 1,453,219, forward strand.
ATCTTCGAGAGCTTCACGGACCGCCTGGTCCCGTGGCGTATGCGGGATCTCGCCGATAATGTCTTCCAGGCGCATTGAAGCCAGTTCGTGTGACTCGAAGCGAAGATAGGACATCGAGACGATCTCGCGCCACATCGCCACGAACGGGCTGCCGGCACGCAGCACCCACCAGGCCATCGAGGTCATCTTGAGCGGGCGGCCGACCGCCTTTTCAGCAGCGGCCCTGAGTTCGAGATCGGTGACCGGGTGACCCGGGAAATTCAGCGCCTCGTAGAAGCCGAGCTTGTCGAGATTCTTGGCCAGTGCGACGAAGCCCACGGCGAAGTCCGGCAGATAGGCCCATTCGTGCACCAGGCTGGCCGGGCCGGGCGCCGTATAGACGCCATTGCCGATCTTGGCGGCGACGACCAGATCGAACCACGAGCCGCTGCCGGTGCCGCCGAAGAAATCGCCAGCCCGCAGAAGAATGGTGCGGACGCGGCCCGCGTCGGCCTCGCGGCGAAACAGGTCTTCCATGGCGACGCGGATGCGCCCCTTCTCGGTCGTCGGGCGGAAAGGCGTGTCTTCCGTGATCACCTGCGGCATCGGCGAGCCGTAATTGTAGACGGTGCCGGGAAAGAGATGCAGCGCGTTGTTGGCATGGCAAGCGGCCATGACGTTTTCGGCCATCGGCATGCACTTGCCCCAGTCCGTATAGATCGGGTTGAGGCCGTTGAAGATGATGTCGACACCCTCCGTTGCGCGGATGAGCGCTTCCCGGTCGAGCGCGTCACCCGCAACGGCCGTAGCTCCCTTGAGTTCGATTGGCAGCTTGCCGTTGCGGGTAATAGCGCGGACATCATAGCCGGCGTCGATGAAGGCCCTGGCGACCACGCGGCCGAGCCGGCCATTGGCACCGAGAATTGCGATCTTGGTCATTGGAAGTACTCCTGGGTTCGGATTTGCGTGGTCGGTTGGGGATCAGCGACAAGCGCGATCGAGATCAGCGGTTGCCGAAGAGGTCGCGGCTGCCGCCCTGTGTGACCGGCTTCTGGACGGCTACGTCCGACTTGCGGATCGAGGTGGTGATCGTGCTGTCGGTGCTGGTGACTGCCGGCTGACTGGCATTGTTCGAACCAAATTTGTCGCTGCCGGCAAAAGCGGTGGCCGTAGCGATGAGGATGGCGGCGGCGGCGAGTGCGATCTTGTTCATTTCTGGTCTCCTTGTTGGTGTTTGCAGCTTGTTGGTCTTGCAGTCCGAATATGATCGCCTCATCTCCGAATGGAAATTGACTATGAATGGGATTCTGATATTCAAAAATGAATGAGTGAAATCGACTGGAACCTGATCAAGAGCTTCGTCACCGTGGCGGAAACCGGCAGCCTGTCGGCGGCAGCGCGAAAGCTCTCGGCCAGCCAGCCGACGCTTGGCCGTCACATCAGCGAGCTCGAACAGGCGCTTGATATCACGCTGTTTCGGCGTGGGCGGCGCGGCTATGAACTGACGGAAGCCGGCAGCACGCTGTTCGAACGCGGCAAGGCGGTCAGCGAGCAGGCAGCCGCCTTTTCACTGCTGGCGCTGGGCTCGGTCGAGGCAATCGAAGGCACGGTGCGCATCGCCGCCAGCGAGGTGGTGGCGGCCTATGTGCTGCCGGAGATGACGATGCGGCTCGGTATCGAAGAGCCCGGCATCGAGGTCGAGATCGTTGCTTCCAACCAGGTCGAAAACCTGCTGCGTCGCGATGCCGACATCGCCATCCGCATGGTTAAGCCGGCGCAGAACGAGCTGATGTCGCGCAAGGTCTGCGACATCGAGCTTTGCGCCTGCGCGGCGAAATCCTATCTCGACAGGCGCGGCCGCCCGCTGAAGCCAGCCGATCTTGTCGACCACGATTTGGTCGGCTTCGACCGCAGCGACGACATCATCAGGGGCTTTACCCAGTATGGCATTCCGGTCACCCGGAGCAGCTTCCGCTTCAGGGCCGACAACCAGATGGTTTTGTGGGAAGCGGTACGGGCGGGAAACGGCATCGGTCTTGGCCAAGAGCCGCTGGTCGACCGGCATCCGTCGATGGAGAAATTGCTGCCGGGCCTGCCTTTGCCTGTCCTGCCCGTGTGGCTGGCGATGCACCGCGACGTGCGCGCCAGTGTGCGCATTCGCCGCGTGGCGGATTTTCTCTACGAGGAGCTGAAACGCTATTCGGCTGGCGCTGGCGCGAATTCGGCGCGGTGAGCGAGCCCGGCCATCAGCAACACGACGATCAGCAGCCCCGACATGGCGATGAAGATCGGGCCGAAGCTGGAATGCTCGGCAACGAAGCCGATCGCCGAAGGTGCCACCAGAATGCCTGAATAACCCATGGTGGTGACGACGCTCATGCCGGTGCCCGACGACATGCCCTCCTGGTTGCCGCCGGCCGAAAAGATGATCGGCACCATGTTGGCGATGCCGAAGCCGCACAAGGCAAAGGCGGCGATCGCGAGCCAGGGCGAGGGCGATAGCCCGGCGATCAGCATGCCGGCGGCCGCGACGACCGCAGAGCCGCGTAGCGTCGTCACCGCGCCGAAGCGGTTGCGCACGCCGTCGCCGAAGAAGCGCATGATCGCCATGACACCGGAAAAGGCAGCATAGGCGAGACCGGCGACAGCAAGGTCGGCGCCAAGTTCCTGCCTGAGATACAGCGCTGCCCAGTCAAGCACCGCTCCCTCGGAGATCATCGTCAGTAGCGCCATCAGGCCGACGAGGTAGACCAGCGGGTTCGCCGGCAGCGTGAATTTGTGATGTTCGGTCGCCTGCGGCCTGTCCTCACCGACTAGATGGCGAACAGCCACCGCGATCACCGCGAAGGCGAGGGCTGTCACCGCCGCCGCGTGGGCGAGGTGGCCGTAGTGCTGGATGGCAAAGCCGCCGAGGCCGCCGCCGGCGAAACCGCCGAGACTCCAGAAGCCATGCGACGACGACATGATGGCGCGGAAGAGCCGTCGTTCGACCACCACCGCATTGGCGTTCATGGCGACGTCCATGCCGCCGATCGAGCCGCCGAAGATGAACATGGCGATGGCTGCCAGCGGCACGTTGGGCGCCAATGCCACAACCAGCAGGCCGAGGCTGCCGCAAAGGCCGAACCAGCGCAGCACGGTGCGCGAACCATGTCTGGAGATCAAATGGCCGCACCAGGTCATGGCGGCGACGGCGCCGGCGCCGAACAGCAGGATCAGCAGGCCGAGCGTGAATTTCGAGATGTCCAGCCGGGTCAGGAACACCGGAATCTGTGGCGCCCAGCTGCCGGTCAAGAAGCCGTTGGCGAGGAAAATCGCCGCCACGGCCCATCGTCCGCGAATGGCAGTCTGCATGACGTCTTGGGCGCGCATCGAAACGAATCCGGTCAAAAATGGCTTTTCGCTGCAAATTAGATCGATTCAATTTCCAGTCAAGCGCTCTTTCGGGAAAGCATTTGGGCCAAACAGAGAATTGGAGCCGAAAGAGAGGGCGCCTGCCGACAGTTGAACTAATGGTCCTTGGGGCGCCTTGCCTCGAATTCGGCCTTCTTGGCGTCGGAGGCCTCGGTCTGGTTGAGCGCCTGCCATTGCGCATACGGCATGCCGTAGACGATCTCGCGCGACTGGTCCTTGGTGAGATCGACGCCCTCGGCATTGGCCGCCTCGCGATACCAGTTCGACAGGCAGTTGCGGCAGAAGCCGGCCAGGTTCATCAGGTCGATGTTCTGCACGTCGTTGCGCTCGCGCAGATGTTCGACCAGCCGGCGGAAGGCGGCCGCCTCGAAATCGCGTTGCTGCTCGTCGCTGAGTTCGGTCATCGAAACCTCCGTCATAGCGGCCCGGTGCGCGAGCCGAACATCTTCACCACATGTATATCGGGACGGCGGTCGATGGCGTCAACGATCGGCGCCAGCCGGTCGGCCCAGGCGAGCGCGCCCTTCTGGTCAGCGATCAGATCCTGGCGGATTTCGATCAGCGCATGGGCGAAGCCGTTGACGATGGCGTGTTTGTACATGGTGTCGCCACGCAGCGCACCATCATAGGGTTCATTGTCGCCGACGACGAGATTTTTATCCTCGGCCAGCATGTCGATCAGGGGTCGTGCCACGCGATCGTCCAGGTCCCACAGGATGCCGACATGCCAGGGACGCTGGCTTCCTTGCATGGTTGGGGTGAAGGAATGTACCGAGAAGATGAAGGGTACTTGAGCGGAGGCCTGCGCTACCGAGGCGATCATGGCGCCGACGGCGTCGTGATAGGGCCGGTAGAAGCCATCAAGCCGCCTTTCGCGCTCCTCGGCGGCGATGGGGTAGTTCCCCGGCACGACGGTGCCGTCATAGAGCTGGCGGATGAGCGTAGGATCGTCCTCGCCGCGATTGGGATCGATCAGCAGGCGCGAAAAATTGGCGAGCACCGCCGGCACACCGAGCAGCGCTGCCAGTTCGCGCGTCACCGCTTCGACACCGATATCATAGGCGATGTGGCGGTCGAACTCCGCCGCCGGCAAGCCGAGGCTGCCATACTCATCGGGCAGGTCGCGGCGGGCATGATCGCCCAGGAGCACGATGCCTCGCTTGCGGTCGCCCTCGATGATGTCGAAAGGCGCGAAAACTGTGGATCGGGTCATCGGTGGGAAATGGTCTGTTCGCTGGCTTCGGGGGAGGGTGCTATCGTCATTCCATGAAGACGACGCTTGCGCAATGCCGTTGTTTGGCCAAGGTTTCCCGGGAAATCTGGCAGGGGTCGGCGAATTATGCGCCGGAGCCTTTCTAAATCGATTGGAATTGAACAAAACGGTGCGTTGACATGCGCCCGGACTTTTCCCAAAAGGGGCGCAGAGAGATGCTGATGTGGTTCTTGAGGGGTTTTCGGATGGGTTCCGCCGGCAGGCAGCGTAAGCGCTCCGCCTTTGCCATGCCGCTCCTCACCCTTGCCGTGGGCCTGTCGGCGATGGTCATGGCCCCGCCGGCGCGTGCCGATTTCCGCGTCTGCAACGCCACGCAGAACCTGGTCGGCGTCGGCATCGGCTATCGCGCCAAGGCCGGCTGGATCACCGAAGGCTGGTGGCACATCGAGGGATCGAGCTGCAAGACGCTGATCGAAGGGCCGCTGTCATCAAGGTTTTACTATCTTTATGCAGAAGACGCCGAGCGCGGCGGACGCTGGGACGGCCCGATCAACATGTGCGTGGCTGAAAAAGAGTTCAAGATCGCCGGCGTAACCGACTGCGTCGCCCGGGGCTTCCAGCGCGCCGGATTCCAGGAATATGACACGGGCGAACAGGCAAGCTGGATGGTCCAGCTGACCGATGAGTCCACAACGGGAGGCGCCCCAGCCGCCCCGGGAACAAACAGTCAATGAGACGTAGCCGCAAGGTCAAGATCCTAGCCACCATCGGTCCGGCCTCCTCGTCGGAGGAGATGCTGAAGAAACTGTTCGAAGCGGGCGCCGATGTGTTCCGCATCAATATGAGCCACACCGATCACGAGCTGATGCGCACGCTGGTCGGACGCATCCGCACCGTCGAGGAGGCGGTTGGCCGGCCGATCGGCATCCTGGCCGACCTGCAAGGCCCCAAGCTGCGCGTCGGCAAGTTCGCCAATGGCAAGGAAGTGTTGACGCAAGGCCAGACCTTCACGCTCGACGACAATCCCGAGCCCGGCACCTCGACCAGGGTTTTTCTGCCGCATCCGGAAATCCTGAGTTCGGTCGAAGCCGGCCATCGCCTGCTGATCGACGACGGCAAGCTCGAGCTGAAGGCGGTGAAGAGCGACGGCAAGTCGATCGTCTGCACCGTCGTCGCCGGGACCACGATTTCCGACAAGAAGGGCGTCAGCCTGCCCGACACCGACCTGCCGGTCGGCGCGCTGACCGAGAAGGACCGCAAGGACCTCGATGCCGTGCTGGCGACAGGCGTCGACTGGGTCGCGCTGTCCTTCGTGCAGCGGCCGGAGGATCTGGCCGAGGCACGCAAGATCGCGCGCGGCAGGGCGCTGATCATGGCCAAGATCGAAAAGCCGCAGGCCGTCGCCCGGCTGGCCGAGATCATCGAACTGTCCGACGCACTGATGGTCGCCCGCGGCGATCTCGGCGTCGAGATGCCGCTCGAGGCGGTGCCAGGCATCCAGAAGCAGATCACGCGCGCCGCACGCCGCGCCGGCAAGCCGGTGGTGGTTGCAACGCAGATGCTGGAATCGATGATCACAGCGCCAGTGCCGACCCGCGCCGAGGTGTCCGATGTTTCGATCGCCGTCTTCGAAGGCGCCGATGCCATCATGCTGTCGGCGGAATCGGCGGCCGGCGCCTATCCCGTCGAAGCCGTGGCGATGATGAACCGTATCGCCACCAAGGTCGAAACCGACCCGACCTATGCCGGCATCATCAATGCCCAGCGCTCCGAGCCGGAAGCGACCGGCGCCGACGCCATTTCGCTGGCCGCGCGCGAGATCGCCGAGACGCTGAAACTGTCGGCGATCATCACCTACACGGCATCAGGCACCACTGGTCTGCGCGCCGCGCGTGAGCGTCCGCAGGTGCCGATCATCGCGCTGTCGCCGATCCTCAACACGGCGCGGCGTCTGTCGCTTTTGTGGGGCACGCATTGCGTCGTCTCGCCCGATGCCGTCGACCTCGACGACATGGTCAATCGCGCCTGCCGCATCGCCTTCGACGAAGGCTTCGGCAAGCCGGGCGACCGCGTCATCATCACCGCGGGCGTGCCGCTGCGGACACCGGGTTCGACCAACATGCTGCGCATCGCCTATATCGGGTCGGACACGCAAGTCAGCCGCTAGATTCCCCGGGCGGGATCAAGTCGGCGCGAGTTCGGCCTGCGGTTCCTTGATATCGACGCATCTGCCGGCGCCATAGGCGTCGCCGGCGATGCGCGCCTCCACGGTCCTGGCCATCGCCTGCAGGTCGATCTCCCTGCCGGCGACCTTCTCGATGGCGCCGACGACGAGGTCGGGCGCGATCCAGTCCGGCTTGTGACCGAGATTGTGCACCCAGACGAGTTCGGCGCCGGGGATGTCGCGCACAAGGCCGACTGAGTGAACCTGCGCATAGACGACCTTGTCGCGATCGCCTGAAATGACCACGGTCGGCGCCTTGATCTCGGCGTAGTGCGGTGCTGCGCCGACGGCATAGCGATAGAGGCCGGCGACATCAGTGGCGTTGGCGCGAAAGGCTGTCGGGCGCAGCACCAATGGGATCGAGGCCGTGCTGAGATAATTGTCCGGCACCTTGTTGGGCGAGAAGACACAGGTGGTGGCGTCGGTCATCTGCAGCGTTCCGGCCGAGTAGGTCAGCGTCTCGGAAAACAGCCGGCCGATCACCGCCATGGTGGTCAGATCGTAGTACCAGGACGTTGCGCCGCCCGGCCATGGGTGGGTCGCCGGTGCGAGGAAGACCAGGCCAAGTGTCTTGTCGGGATGCTCGCGGCCAAAGGCCGTCGTCACCGCGCCGCCGAAGGAATGGCCGACGATGACAGCCTTTTTCATGCCGAGACGGTCCATCAGCGCGGCAATGGTGTTGGCCTGCGCCGACGGGTTCTCGTTGTCGCCGGGGCCGCGCCCCGACCAGCCGTGGCCCGGCCGGTCGAAGAACAGCATTTCGGCGCGTCCTTCGAGCTCCGGGCGCAGCGGCACCATCTGGTCCCTGAGATTGGCGCTGGCGCCATGGATGAAGACGATCGCCGGCAGCGCGGCATTGGCGGGCGCCGGAACATGGACATAGTGGATGCGGGCGCCGTCGATGTCGGCGAATTCACCGACCGACGGGTTGCGGCGCTCGATCAGCCATGAGCCGACGCGGGTGACGCCGACAAAGGCAAAGACAAGCGCCATCAGGAAAGCAAAAGCGGCGTAGACCAGGTTCATGGGAGAGATACGGGGTGGAGAGGGATAAGTTGTAGGGGAGTAGGGGAGTAGGGGAGTAGGGGAGTAGGCATGTGTGTTCCGCAGCGCGATCTGCACCTACTGCCTAATTCCTACTGCCTATTCCCTTAGATCAAATGCCTTCTCCGGCAAGCTCTTCCGAAATCGTGCCGACCTGGTCCTGGGCGCTGCGCATCATCGGATAGATGGCCAGCACCTTCTGCCAGGCCTCGAGCGCCGATTGCTTGTGGCCGGTCAGGGCCATGATCTGGGCCAGGCCGGACAGCGCACCGAAATGGCGTGGCTCAAGCTGCAGCGCATGATCGATGTCGGACATCGACTTGCCGTAGTTCTTCATCATGAAATGCACGGTGGCGCGCCGGTTCCAGCCTTCGGCATAGGCCGGCTGCAAGGTCACCACCTGGTCGAGGAAATCGAGCGCAACGTCGAACTTCTGGCCCTCTACGGCCTTTTGCGACCATTGCATCATCAGGTCGATCGAAGCGCTGCCGGATTGAGACCATTCGTTCCAGATGTTGCCGGCAATGCGCTCGGCAGCCTTTTCGTTGCGCTCGCGCTTCAGGTCGCTGAACAACTGGTCGAGGCGGGCTTGTTTTGTCGTTGCCACCGGCGGTGCGCCCTTGGTGGCCGGTGGCACGACAGCATCATCGGCCCATGCCGGGGCGTAAATCGCGCCGGAAACAAGCAGGGATGTCAAAAATGCAAAAAGAATCCGCATCGCCGGACTCTAGTCCTGGGCGGCGGAACATCAAAGTGATTTTAGCGTGAGAAGCCGGCAGGCCGGCGACAAGCATCAACTGGCGGAGGCAACGCCTCCAGCCAAAAGCTCAGCCCTGACGTGCCTTGTAGCGCGGGGCGGTCTTGTTGATGATGTAAACGCGGCCCTTGCGGCGAACCAGCTGGTTGTCGCGGTGACGCGCCTTCAGCGCCTTGAGCGAATTCTTGATCTTCATGGTCTTGCCTGTCGGTGTGGACCCGGTTCGGGTCGAAATTTTAAGGCGCGCCAGAAGACGCGCCTTTGAACTGTGGGTGGCTCATAAACGAGGAGCCTTGTCCGTGTCAACCGCAAGCGTGCTCCACAGCGGCTGTGAATCATCCCTATCATCAAATATCCGCCTTGTCGGCCTTGCGGCATTGCGCGGTCCCGGACCGGCTGGGATGATGCAGTCGCCGTGAAGTGATTTGGAGAGAACCATGCGCCGAATGTTCCTGTCCGCCTGCCTTGTCCTGCTGGCGGGAGCTTCGGTTGCTCGCGCGCAGGAATGCGACCGCAGCGACGACAGCCAGCAGATGATGAACATCTGTGCCGACGAGGATTACCAGGCTGCCGACGCCAGGCTCAATACGGCTTACCAGGATCTCATCGGCTCGGATGATGCCGACGGCAAGAGATCGCTGCAAGTGGCGCAACGCGCCTGGATCACCTTTCGCGATGCCGAGTGCGCGCATTCCACCGCAGCCAGCGAGGGCGGCTCGATCCATCCGATGGAGGTTTCGCAGTGCCTGACCAGACTGACCGATGATCGCACCAAACAGCTGGCTGCTTCGGCCGATTGCGAGGAAGGCGATGCGAGTTGCGCCAGTCCCGACGAGGACGAGAGCGACGACGTTCAGTAGGCAGGGCTATCAGCCGCGACGGCTGACCCTTGTGAAATGACCCATCTTGCGGCCGGCGCGCGCCTCGGCCTTGCCGTAGAGGTGCAGCATCAGATCGGGCTCGGCGAGCAGGGCCGGAACACGCAGCACATCGTCGCCGATCAGGTTTTCCATCACGCAGTCGGAATGGCGGTTCGGGCCTCCGAGCGGCAGGCCGGCGACGGCGCGGATGTGCTGCTCGAACTGCGAAACGATGCAGGCTGCCTCCGTCCAATGGCCGGAATTGTGCACGCGCGGCGCGATCTCGTTGGCCAGCAGCGAGCCATCGGCCAGCACGAAGAACTCGACGCCGATGACGCCGACATAGTTCAGGGCCGACAGGATCTTCGATGCCGCCGTTCGTGCGGCTTGCGCCGTTTCGGGCATAATGGCGGCCGGCACGGTGGATGTGTGGAGAATGCCGTTGCGGTGGACATTCTCGGCCGGATCGTAGGCGGCGACCACACCGTCCAGCCCACGCGCCGCGATCACCGAGATCTCGCGCTCGAAAGGCACGAAGGATTCCAGGATCAGCGGTACATTGCCCATCGCCTCGTAGGTGCCGGCAAAGCCGCCGGCTTCCATGTTGCGGAAAACGCGCTGGCCCTTGCCGTCATAGCCCATGCGGCGCGTCTTCAGGATGCCGCTGCCATCGAACGCCTTCAGCGCCGCCGTCAGCTCGTCATCATTGTCGACGGCGTGGAAATCCGCGGTGGCGATGCCGATGCCATTGAGGAATGTTTTTTCGCTCACCCGGTCCTGCGCCACTTCCAGCGCGCGCGCCGGCGGATAGACCGCAACCTTGGTGGCCAGCGCGCTGGCGGCGGCGACCGGCACGTTCTCGAATTCGTAGGTGACGACAGAACTCGACGCTGCCAGTTCGGCAAGGGCGGTCGGGTCGTCATAGGCGGCAGTGATCTGCCGGTTGGCGACTTGCGCCGCCGGGCAATCCGCTTGCGGCTCCAGCACCACGATGCGGTAGCCGAGGCGGGCAGCAGCAGCAGCCAGCATCCGGCCGAGCTGGCCGCCGCCAATGATGCCGATGGTCGATCCGGCGGGCAGGCTCACGGCGCATCCGTCGGTTCGGCAGCGACCTTGGCGGTCTGCGCGGCGCGCCAGGCATCCAGACGGACGGCAAGCTTGTCGTCGTAGAGCGCCAGCACGGCAGCGGCCAGAAGGGCTGCGTTTGCGGCACCGGCCTTGCCGATGGCCAGCGTTCCAACGGGAATGCCGGCCGGCATCTGGACGATGGACAGCAGCGAATCCTGTCCGGAAAGTGCCTTCGATTCCACCGGCACGCCGAACACCGGCAGCGGCGTCATCGCCGCCGTCATGCCGGGCAGGTGCGCGGCACCGCCGGCGCCGGCAATGATCACCTTATAGCCGGCCGCCTTGGCGCCCTTGGCGAAATCATAGAGCCGGTCCGGTGTGCGATGCGCGGAGATGATCAGCCGCTTGTGCGGGATGCCGAGTGCTTCCAGCGTTTCGGCCGCATGTCGCATCGTCGCCCAGTCGGACTGGCTGCCCATGATGATGGCGACGTCGGCGCGTTGATCGTCCAAGTCTGTGTTCCCCGGCGACAAAGGCGCGCCTTAGCGGAATTCGCGCGAAGCCGCAAGGATCAGCGGCTGCCGCGGCTCCTTGGCAAGGCGGTATCAAGTCATCAGATGCCGTCGCGCTCGGCCTCTGGCGTCGAGACCAGCAAGGCCGAAGCGGCATTGGCGGCAGTGACGGCCGCGCGTATGGTCTCTCCACGGGCAAGCCCCGCGGTCAGTGCACCGACGAATTCATCGCCCGCGCCATGCGTGCTGGCGACCTTGACCGGGATGGCGGGCAGCGCGAAGGCTTCGCCGGTCCGATCGCAACAGGCGACGCCCTCGCCGCCCGCAGTGACGATCGCCAATGGATAGAGATCGGCCAATAGCCGGGCGGCCTGCGCGGCCCCTTCAAGCGTCTCGACCACCGCCATGCCAGCCAGGAATTCCGCCTCGATGGCGTTGACGACAAGGATGTCGACCAGCGCGGCCATCTCGCTGGAGAGTTTGCGCGCGGGGGCCGCGTTGAGCACGATGCGGCCGCCCTGTGTCTTGACCGAGCGCGCGGCGGCAATGTTGGCGGCTTCCGGTACTTCATTCTGCAACAAAAGTACCGCCGTCTGCGCCACCACATCGGAAGCAGAGGCAATGTCGGTATCGCCCAGCGTCAGATTGCTGCCTGAGACAATCACAGCGCCATAATCGCCGCCTGCGTCGAAGATCGCCACGCTCATGCCGGAGCTGGCGCCAGCGGCCACCCGCACGAAGCGGTGGTCGACCTTGGCGCGACCGAGATTGGCCAGCAACGCTCGCCCGAAATCATCGTCGCCGACGGCGCCGATCATCGCCGCGCGCACGCCAGCCCGCGCCGCCGAGACGGCCTGGTTGCCGCCCTTGCCACCGCATTTCGGGTGCCAGGCATGGCCGGTCACCGTCTCGCCCTTGCGCGGACGGTCAGCGGCGTCGACCATGATGTCGTAGTGCAGGCTGCCGAACACGGTGACCAACGGCGTTGTGGTCATGAGCCTCGGTCTTTTCGTTTCGATGTCACCGCCGACATGGTGCGGCCGAGGTTGCGCTCCGCCGCCTGGTAGTCGCGTTGCGCCACCGCCACGAACAACGCATCGAGGATGTTGAGCTGCGCAATGCGCGCCGCCGCATTCTCGCCCATCAGCGGCGAGCCCTGCGCGGTCGAGCACAGCACGATGTCGGCAACCGCGGCCAGCGGCGAATTGTCGTAATTGGTGATGGCCAGCGTGCGGGCACCGTTCTTGCGGGCCAGTTGGATGGCGTCGATGACGGCCGACGTGTTGCCCGAATGCGAGAAGCCGACGGCGATGTCGTCGCCGCCGAGCAGCGAGGCCGACATCAGCATCATGTGCGAATCGTCGTAGACGGACGCGCGGATGCCGATGCGCAGGAACTTGTGCGAGACGTCGCGCGCGATCTGCGCCGAGCCGCCGACGCCATAGAAATCCCGGTTCTTCGCACGGTAGAGGAGATCGGCGGCGCGGTCGAAATCCTCGATATCGAGGATCGCCAGCGTCTCCTCCAGCGCTTGGATGGAGGTGCGGAACACTTTTTGCACGATCTCGGCCGAACTGTCGTCGGACGATAGTTCCTGGTGCATCTCGGCGGTCGGCAGGCGGCTGTATTCGTAGACGGCGCTGCGGAAATCGCGATAGCCGGAGAAGCCGAGCTTCTTGGCGATCTTGACCACCATCGCCTCGGACACGCCGGACTCCTCGGCGATCTGCTTCAGCGGAATGCTCTCGTCGAAGCCGCGCCGGCCGAAGACGGTTTCCACCACCTTCGCCTCCAGCGGGGTGAGATGCGGCATCATCATGCGGATGCGCGGTCCTACCGCTTTCAGGTCCAGCCCGCTCAATGTCATCCACGCCCCCTCGTCACGCGATCGATAAGCATCGCGGCGAGGATTATAAGACCAGTTGCCAGAAGCTGATAGAAGGACTGCACGTTCATGAGCGTCAAACCGTTGCGCATGGCGCCGAGGATGACGGCGCCCAGGACGGTGCCGACGACGCTGCCCTTGCCGCCCATCAGCGAGGCACCGCCGATGGCGGCAGCCGCGATGGCGTCGAGTTCCCAGAGATTGCCGAGGATGGGTTCGGCGGCACCGAGCCGGCCGATCAGGATCTGCGCGGCAAGGGCCGCCAGCAGGCCTGAGATCATGTAGGCCGCGATCTTGGTGCGGGCGATCGGCACGCCGGCGATGTAGGCCGCCTCCTCATTGCCGCCGACGGCGAGCAGATATTCGCCAAAGGGCGTCTTCTTCAAAACGACCCAGGTGACGACAGCCACGAAGGCCACGATGACGACCGCCAGCGGCAGTCCGAACAGCGAGCCGTTGAAGATGGCGCGAAAGCTTGCGGGCAGGCCGAGCACCGGATTGCCGCCGGTGTAGATCAACGCCAGCGCCCGGTAGGTGCTGAGCGTCCCCAATGTGACGATGAAGGGCTGCAGCCCGACATAGGCGACGAGCACGCCGTTGACGAGGCCGCAGGCAAGGCCAATGGCGAAGCCGCTGGCGATGGCCAGCGGAAATGGCACCCCGGCGACCATCATCGAGGCCGAGATGACGGCCGAGAGTGCGGCTGTCGGGCCGACCGACAGATCGATGCCGCCGGAGATGATGACCAGCGTCATGCCCAGCGCCAGACAGGCATTGATGCTCGACTGCTGCAGGATGTTGATCAGGTTGCGCTCGGCGAAGAAGCCGGGCACCAACGCACCGAAGACGGCGAGGATCACGACGAGACCGATCAGCGTGCCGGCGTCGCGCATGGAAACCCCGCGCAGGAATTCGGCGTGTGGCCGCACAAGAGTGGTATCCGACATATCCGTCACCTCTGCCTTGCCTTCTGTGCGGCCGGCGTTTGCGTCTGCGGGATGGCGCGCGCCGCGATCGCCTGTTCGCTGATATCCTCCCCGTGGAGTTCGGCCGCGATCGAGCCGTCGCGCATGACCAGCACGCGGTCGGCGAGTCGGATCACTTCGGGAAGCTCGGAGGAGACGACGATCACGGCATGGCCCTCGGCGGCGAGTTCCTCGATCAGGTGATAGATCTCCGCCTTGGCGCCGACATCGATGCCGCGCGTCGGTTCGTCGAACAAGAGGATGCGCGTTCCCGCCGCCAGCCAGCGTCCGATGATAGCCTTCTGCTGGTTGCCGCCGCTGAACAGGCGGATCGGCCGGTCGAGCAGGAGCGGCCGCAGGTTGACGCGGCTCATCTTGTCGACGGCCACGTGTTTCAACCTGGCGTGATCGATGAGGCCGCGCGGCGCGAACACGCCCATCGAGGCCAGCGCCATGTTGCTGGTGATCGAGCGCAGCGGCACGATGCCTTCGCGCTTGCGCTCCTCCGGCACCAGGCCGATGCCGGCGGCAATCGCATCGCGCGGGCTGGAGAATCGCGTCGCCTTGCCATCGATCGCAATGGTGCCGGCCGTGGCGCGATCGGCGCCCGCCAGGAGCCGCAAAAGTTCAGTGCGGCCGGAACCGACCAGTCCGGCAATGCCCAGCACCTCGCCGCGATGCAGATCGAACGATACGTTGCGCACCTTTGTCGCCGAGGACAGGCCACGCGCGCTCAGCATGACCTCGCCGGAGGCATGGGAGTTATGCTGTTCCTGCGCCAGTTCGCGGCCGACCATCATCGCCACGACCGCCTTTTCCGACAGGTCTTTCAGATCGACGGAATCCACGACGACGCCGTCGCGCATGATGGTGGCGCGCCGGCAGATGCCGAATACCTCGTCCAGCTTGTGCGAGACATAGACGACGGCAACGCCGTCACGGGCCAAACCTGCAATGACTTCGGCGAGCCGTTCGAATTCGCTCGGCGTCAGGCTCGATGTCGGCTCGTCCATGGCGACGATGCGGGCGCGATCGAGCAGCGCGCGGGCGATCTCGACGATCTGCCGCTGCGCCACCTTCAGGGCGCCGAGTGGGGCGGCCGGATCGATGGACGGGTCAAGGGCTGCAAGAGCCCCGGCAGCACGGCCCTCCTGCTCGCGTCGAGCGACGAAGATGCCGCCGCGCGTCAGCGGATGGCCGAGGAACATGTTCTGGGCGACGCTGAGGCGTGGCACCTGTTGCAGTTCCTGGTGGATCATGGCGACGCCCGCAGCGCGTGCGGCGACCGGGTTGGCGAGCGTCACCGACTTGCCGTCGATGAGGACGCTTCCCGCCGTCGGCCGGTAGACGCCCGACAGGATGCGCAGCAGCGTCGACTTGCCGGCGCCGTTCTCGCCGAGCAGACCGTGGATTTCACCGGCGCCGACCGAGAACGACACGTCGTTGAGCGCCCGTACCGCCGGAAACAGCTTGGAAATGCCCTGGAATTGCAGCCGGGGTGACATGGGGTTCTATCTCCGGGCCATGGTGCCGGCCGGGAGCGAATGCCCCGGCCGGCACCATTGATTGGCCTTACTGGCCAGCAGCCGCGTCCTCGAGCAGGGCCTTGCGCGCTCCGTCGCCGGAATAGCGGTCGGCATTGTCCTTGGTGATCAGTGCCTGCGGCGTGGCGACGACGCGGGGCAGCTTTTGTCCGGCCACCAGCCGCAGCGCCGTTTCCAGCGCCACCTCGCCGGTCAGCACTGGGAAACTGTCGACCGTGCCGGTCAGTTCGCCGGCGCGGATCGAGGCATAGGCGTCGGAAATGCCGTCCGTGCCGAAGACCGCAACCTTGTCCTGCAGGCCGGCGGCCTTGACCGCCTCGACGATGCCGAGCGCCATGCCGTCATTGTTGGCGTAGAAGCCGATCAGGTCAGGGTGCTGCTGCAGGATGTTGGTGGCCGCATCATAGGAGGTCTGGCGGTCCCAGTTGCCGGGAACACTGGCGACAACCTCGAACTTGCCCGCTTCGGTGATGGTCGACTTGAAGCCATCGGTGCGCTGCACGGCGGCATAGACACCGGCCTGGCCCTCAACGATGGCGACCTTGCCGCCATTCGGGCGGTTCTTGACGAACCATTTCGCGACGCGCACGCCATTGTCGCGCTGGACATTGCCGACATAGTGCTCGGCCTGCGGGATGACAGCGTCATTGACGTTGACCACCGGCACATTGGCGGCCTTGGCCTGCTCCATGATCGGCTGCAGATTGGCATCCGTCTGCGGCGAGACGAGCAGCACGTTGTAGCCCTGCGTCACCAGGCCTTCGGCGATGGTGAGCTGGCCGAGCTGGTCGCCCTCGCTTTGGGCCGCCTGATAGACGACGGGCACGCCGACCTTCTCGCCGAACGCCTTGTAGCCTTCGCCCAGCGAGCGCCAGTATTCATTGGTCAGCGTCTTCGATACCGCGCCGGCCTTGGTGCCTTCGGGGAGCTTGGGCAACGCCCCGAACTTGGCCTCGACCTGCGACCAGTCGATGCGGTCCTTCTCGGTATCGGAATTGAGCGGCGCGAGGTCGGCGGAAAAAGCCGAGCCGATGGAGAGTGCCATCAGTGCGGCGGTAGCGGCGGCAAGCATAAGTTTCATTGTATTCCTCCCTTGTTGAAAACGATGATGGCTCGGCCGCGCCTCAGCTATCCGGCCCGAGCATGATTTCCTGAATGATGGCCTGCGACGTCACCGCGTCCTGGCTGTCCATGGCGGCGGAGAGGCGATTGTCCTGCTCCAGCCGGTCGACGACGCGCAGCATGCGCTTGACGGTGGCGATGTTGACTTCGCACTCATGCACAGGATCGAGGCCGGTCATGTCGGGGAACGTGTCGAAATAGATGGCGCCGGCGTAGCCGTCGCGGCGGATTTGCCTGAGCAACTCGATGGTCTGCAACGTATGCACCGCGCCGACCATCAGGCCGTCGTCGCGCTTGGCGTAGCCGTCGTTGAGGTGCACGCCGAGCAGCTTGCTGTGGCGCGCCACCAGGGCCGCGGCAAAGGCCGGCTGTTCGTCGGCATAGAGCACATGAGCGAAATCGAGGGTGACGCCGAGATTGGGCAGGCCGACATCGCGGATCGCCAGCAAGGTCGTCGCTGCGTCCGGCATCAGGCTGTAGGAGCGCGGTTCGTTTGGTTTGTATTCAAGGCTGATCTGGCAGCCGGAGTCATGGGCGGCTACTTCACGAATCCCATCGATTTCGTGTTGCCAGAGCGTCGAATAGTCGGCCTGGAAGGCATAATCGAAGCCATCCTGGCCGAGCCACAGCGTCATCAGGCTGGCGCCCGCCTCGCGTACGGCATCGATGCCGGCTTTGGTCAGGTCGATGGCTTCACGGCGCACCGCCGGATCAGGATTGGTGAAGGCGCCAAGCTTGAAGGCTGGATTGGAGTAGTAGCGCATGGCGAAGCCATTGATGGAAAGGCCGAGATCGCGAAGTTTGCGGGCGATTTCAGCGGGCTTTTCATCGACGTGGTCGGGGAAATTCAGATCGAGATCGGTCAGCCCGGCAACCTTTGCGGCGCGCGCCGCCATCTGCAGCAGCGACGGCTTGCCGGTGAGATCAGGCCATTCGGCCTGCGGCCGCGAGGCGAAGGAATTCAGGCGCGTGGCGAAACGAGTGGTTGTCATGATCGGCCCTTCAATAGTCATAACTTTACACAAGCATGAATATTTGTAAAGTTATTGTTTTAAAGATGGCGAGCAGCCGCCGGGCCGCACCGGCGGCCCGGGCTGAGCCGCGCAAAGACGCGCCGGCAGTATCCGACCGGCGTCGCAGTTTGGAGAATCCGTCAGGCTGTGGGGTCAGTGACCGAGCAGGACCGCCCTCACACCGCCGCCTTGCGGAAGCGGGCGACGAAGTCGTCGAGTTCGGGCCGCTCCATGTCGGAGATCGCCCAGTAGGAGAAGGCGCCGTCGCTCCAGCGCACCAGCGAGAAGCCGCCCGACGAGAGATCCTCGGGCTCGGTGGTGGTCCCGCCCTGCTGCGGCTCGGCGACCAGCGTGATCAGGTGCTCGCGGTGGCGGTAGACCAGCGCCGGCACTGGCCGGCCTGATATCACCTCGACCCGGCCGCCGATGAGCGCGTAGCCGTCCTGCGCAAGGTCGGGCGCCGGCGGCGACACGCCGATCCGGGCGTCGAGCCACGGCTTGACCGTGTGGCGGTCGGACGAGACGATGTCGATCGGGCTGGCGGCAAGCAGGCTGCGGCGATGGCCGCTGGCGACCGCCGCCGCGAAACTGTCGGAGGCACTGTTTACCATCACCCATTGCGTCACTCCGCTGGCCAGCACCGCACTGACCACGATGGACGCAGCCAGCGCACGCCAGTCGAACGAGCCGAAGCGGCGCGCTCCTGGCAGCGCCCGCGTCTGCGACGGACGTGTCTCGGCGTTTCGTCTCTGGCCGCCCCCGACCGGTGCACCCGCGATCAATCCCGGTTGCGGCGACGGCGTGCCCCGCTGCGGCCCGGCCGCGTCGTCCTGCGTCCGTTGTGCCGTGGCCGTCGCAGCAAGTGCCGCGATGCGCGCCCGAAAGGCATCGCTGACATCGGGGCGCGGCAAGCGGCCGAGTGCGCCCTGCAAGGCAATGATGCGGGCGTGTTCGGCGGCAAGCCGCGGGTCGGCGGCGATGCGCCGCTCCACCGCGAGTGCGGCCGCCGCATCGAGTTCGCCATCAATGAGGGCATGGATCATCAGCCTGATGCCCTCGGGATCGTTGGGCAATCCGTCGTCATGGTTGGTCATGGCGCTCTCCCCAGTTCGGACACAAGCAGGCCGCGGGCGCGGGCCAGCCGCGACATTACCGTGCCCATCGGTACCCCCAGCATGGCCGCTATCTCGCGGTAGCTGAGACCGCTGATATCGCGCAGCACCAGCGTCTCGCGGAACGGCCGCGGCAGTGCCGCGATCGCCGCTTCAAGGGCCACCGCGTCGGCCCTGGCGATCAGGCGCGCTTCCGGTCCGTCTTCGTCGGGCAGGTTGGTGCCGTGCGCTGCCGCCATGTCGTCGAGATCGCCGAGGTTGCCGACGGTGACCATACCGCGCGGCCGGTTGCGCGACATCCAGGTGTAGGCGGTGTTGCGTACAATGGTCAGCAGCCAGGCGCGGGCATTGCCGCCGGCATAGCCTGATATGCCGGCATGGGCCTTCATGCAGGCTTCCTGCACCACATCTTCGGCGTCGGCGGCGTTGCCGGTCAGCCAGCGGGCGAGCGCAAGCGCATCACCGAGATGGGGCAGCACCACCTCGCCGAAGCGCTCGGCCAGGGCCTTTTCGCTCAAGTCAGCACCATGATCCGGCACTCCGGGCAGGATTTGTCGCGCCCCCTCAGGGAGCGACGGTGACTTTGCCCTGCATATGCGGGTGAAGCCCGCAGAAATAGGCAAAGTCGCCTGCTTTGGTGAAGGTGAATTCATAAGTGTCACTGGTGTCAAGCGCCTTGGAGCGGAAGGAGGAATCGTTGGCAACGACCTGATGCGGGATGTCGTCGTCGTTTCTGAAGATCACCGTGGTGCCGGGCTTGACCGTCAGTATCGGCGGCGTGAAGGCGAAATTCTCGATTTTGACCATCGGCGCGTTGGCCGCGCGCAGCGGTTGACAGGTCGCCGTGGTCAAGGTGAAGGCGGTGAGGATCGCGGCCATGTGCCGGGCCGGAAGGCGTATGCAAAGCATGGTGATTTCCTTTGCTGTTTCGGCTCAAGCCAGCGTCGAGTCGATGATGGCGAGATCCTGCCCGCCTTGCTTCACGGTGATGCTGCTGGTGCCGAGCAGGCCGCGCAGCTGTCCGGCCGGCACCGTCATTGGTCCGGGTGAGGCGCCGGTGCCCGGCGCCGGCTGCGGGAAGGCGGTCGAGCGCGCCGTGTGGAAGGTTACGTTGCCTTCCACCTTCTGCATGATCTGATGGATGTGGCCGTTGAGCACGGTGACCGAGCCGAAGCGCTTGAGCAGGCCGAGCGCCTGTGCCGCGTCGTCGGTGCCCCAACCCCATTCGGGATAGACGGCCCATAGTGGGATGTGAGCGAAGACGACGATCGGCGTCGAGGCGCTGACCGCATTCAGGTCGTCCGCCAGCCACGCCAGCTGTTCGGCGCCGAGATTGCCGAGCCCGCCCGCCTTGAGGTTGACGACATTGACCAGCGCCACGAAATGCACGCCGTTCTGGTCGAAGGAATACCAGCCGGCGCCCTTGGTGCCCTTGCCGTAGCGCTCGAGATAGGCCTTGCCGTTGCCGTCGTCGATCAGATCGTGCTCGCCCGGCACGTAATGGACGTCGAAACCGGCACCGCCGATGATCTCAGCCGCATTGTCGAACTGTGCCGGCTTGGAAAGATGGGTGATGTCGCCGGTATGGATCATGAAGGCCGGCTTTTGCGGCAACGCCTGGATCTTGCCCATCGCTTCCTTCAGCGTATCGATGGCATGCGGGTTGGCCGTCTTGTCGAAGCCGATATGGCTGTCGGATATCTGCAGGAAGGTGAAGCCGGTGGCCATGGCTTCGGCAGCTTGTGCGGCGCCGAGCAGGTTGAGCGACACCGGTATGCCGCCTGAAATCGTCCACAGCACGCCGGTGCCGGCCCAGATCATGCATTCCAGCGCATGGCGGCGGCTGATGTGCCCGTTCTCGTCGTCGTGATGATGGGTCATGTCGGTTCTCCTCAACGCCAGGAGCGGCGTATGCTGAGGAGACCCGGCGCGGCGGCGGTTTATTCCCGGCTGGCGCGAGTCCAGCCGTTCACGGTCGCGTGATGGCGTGTGCCGATCGCGACCGGTACATCTTCAGGCAGTGGTCTGCGGGCGTTTCAATCCGGCCAGCGCAAGGCACCGGACGAATCCTTGCGCGGCGCCTTCATGGCATCGGCGGGCCGCTCGGCCGTGGTCAATACGGCGCGCAGCCGTTCGGCGACGATCTCAACCTCGCCGGGATGGAGATTGCATGGATCGAGGAAGAAATGGCCGCGCTCCACCTCATGGTTGCGCACGATGATCGGCGGCGAGCCGGCGGCCAGCGCCGAGGTGAGGCCGGCCGCCGTGAAGCGGCTTTCGGGCAACACAAAGATCTGCAACCGGTCGAGAGGGTTTGCGGTCGGGTCGGGGATGATCTGCGCGATGATGCCCGGCAGTCCCTGCAACGCGTCCTTCCACAAATTGAGTGCTGCTTCTTCGCGCCGGCGGATGCCGGCATGGTCGCGTTTTTCCCAAGCTTCCAGTGCGGCCATGGTGCCGGCGATGCTTTCCTTGCCGACCTTCATGGCGCGGGCGACGCCGCGGTTCTGCAGATAAGCGGCGCGAACCAGATCCTTGCGCCCGGTGACGATGCCGCTGGTCGGCCCGCTCAGGAATTTGTGGCCGCTGTAGATGACGATGTCGGCGCCACGCGCGAGGAAGCCGCGCAGATCATATTCTGAAGCCGCGTCGACAATCACCGGGAGACCCCGGGCGTGGCAGATCTCGCAGAATTCCTCCAGCGACAGCATGCCGTACTGCACGGTGTGATGTGCGACGACATAGAGGCCCGCCGCCGTGCGGTCGTTGATCGCGTCGCGCACATGATAGTCCTGCGTCACGCTGACCGTGCCGGCCGGAACGACTCTGGCGCCCGCCACCCGAACCGACTGGTCGATCGGCGCACCGTAGTTGACGATGTGGCCGAGCTGGACGATGACCTCCGACTTGAGGCCCTCCGTGTTATCAGGCAGACGCTCGATGGCGAGCAGGTTGGTTCCCGTCATCGCGCCTGCGATTGCCATGGTGATGCCGCTGGCGCAACAGGCGGTGATGAAGCCGGCCTCGCCGCCGGTCAGACGCGCGATCACCGTGCTTGCGGCGCGCTGCAGATCATCCATCTCCACCCATTGCGATGCCATTTCCGCCATGGCGCTGATCGCCTCCGGGACAATGATCGACGCGCCGAGCGCGGTCATCGTGCCGGAGGCGTTGATGATCGGGCGAAGGCCGAGCCGTTCGCGGATTGTGGTGTTGGAGCCGTCGGTGGAAGTGGTTTTCATCTCTTAAGATTCCATTTTCTAACGGGTCAGGCGGCGATCTCGACGACCGCCTCGATTTCGACGGTGATGTTTCCAGGCAAGGAGCCAACGCCGATCGCTGAGCGGGCATGGCCGCCGATATTGTCGAACACATCGGCGAACAGGTCGGAACAGCCATTGACCACTTTCGGGTGGTCGCTGAAGGTCGGTATCGCGTTGACGAAGCCGAGCAGCTTGACGATGCGCACGATCCGGCCAAGGTCGCCAGTGGCTGCGTGCATGACGGCAAGCAGATTGAGGCCGGTGAGGCGGGCATGGCCATAGGCCTGCTCGACGGTGACATCGTCTCCCACCTTGCCGGTGAACAGCGTGCCGTCGGTCCGCAGCGGCCCCTGGCCGGACAGGAAGATCAGCCGGCCGCTTTCGGCATGGGTGACGAAGTTGGCGATCGGGGTCGGCGGCTCGGGCAGCGTCAGGCCCAACGCGGCGAGCCGGATGTAAGGCGTCATGAAGGAAGGCTCCTTGCGACAGCATTCGCTGTCTCGTTCTAGAAATGCGAGGCGCGGAAGCGTGCCAGGAAGGTGCGCAGGCGCTCATTGTCGGTGTCGGCCGCCAGGATTTCGCCAGGCGGACCCGCAGCGCTGACGCCGCCATCGGCCATGAAGACGATGCGGCTCGAGGCATCGCGGGCAAAAGCCATTTCGTGCGTGACCATCACCATCGTCATGCCGTCCTCGGCCAGGCTGCGCACGACCTCGAGCACCTCGCCGACCAGTTCAGGGTCGAGGGCGGAGGTTATCTCGTCGAGAAGCAGGATTTTCGGCCCCATGGCCACGGCGCGGGCAATGCCGACGCGCTGTTGCTGGCCGCCGGACAGTTCGGCGGGCAGGCTGTCGGCCTTGTGGGCGAGGCCGACCCGGCCGAGCCAGTGTTCGGCGATGGTGCGGGCTTCCGCACGGCTCTTGCCACGCACCTTGGTGAGACCAAGCATGATGTTGCCGGCCGCCGTCAGATGCGGAAAGAGGTTGAAGCTCTGGAACACCATGCCGGTCTCTGCGCGCATCGCGGCGAGGTCGCGTTCGCTGCGGCGCTGGCGGGTTCCGGTTTCGCGAAAGCCGACCTCCTTGCCGTCGATGCGGATCGAGCCGCTGTCATAGCTTTCGAGGAAATTGACGCAACGCAGCAGCGTGGTCTTGCCGCTGCCGGAGGGGCCGATGACGGTCACCACCTCGCCCTTTGCCACCCGCAGGCTGACAGAGCGCAGGACTTGGACGGTCCCAAAGGCTTTGGAAACGTCACGGATGTCGAGAAGGGCCGGGGTGTCGTTCGAACCAGTAGACATTGCTAATCCCGGATAAAGGAGAAACGCCGCTCGAGCCGCCGACTGGCGAGCGAAAGGGCATAGTTGACCGCGAAGTAGATGAGCGCGCCGAGGATGTAGAGCGGCATGGCTTCGTAAGTGCGGCCGATGACCTGGTTGATGGCCTGCATCAGATCGGTGATGCCGAGCAGCGACACCAGCGCACTGCCCTTGACCGCATCGGTGACGCCGTTGATCCAGGGCGGCAGAAAGCGCCTGAACGCCTGCGGGAAGATGACGTAGGCAAGGCGCTGGCGAAAGGTCAGTCCAATCGCCATCGCCGCCTCGGACTGCCCCTTGGGAATGGAGCCGACCGCACCCCTGAGATATTCGACGACCTGCGCCGTCTTGAACAGGGTCAGCGCCAGCACCGCCGCCCAGAAGGACGGCAGGTGAAGCCCGACGGCAGGCAGACCGTAATAGACAAAGAAGATGAGCACCAGGATCGGGATGCCGCGGATGGTGTCGCTGAAGATGCGCACGGCCCATTGCAGCGGCACGGGGCCATAGACGAGACCGACGCCCATGATCACGCCGGCGATCAGGGAAAACACCACGACCAGCAGGGATACCCATAGTGTCAGGGCAAAGCCTTGGGCGAGGAAAGGCAAGGCATAGGCGACCTGGGTCAGCATGTCAGCGCGCCGCCCTGAACCGGCGCTCGACAAGGCGAAGCGCAAAAAGCAATGCGTAGCCGGTCACCAGATACATCGCGGTGACCACGAGATAGACCTCGACGATGCGGAAGGTGTTGAAGTTGATCCACTGGGCGCCATAGGTCAGTTCCGGCACCGAGATGACCGAGGCGACGGAGGTGTCCTTGAACAGCGATATGAAAGTGTTGGACAGTGCCGGCAAGGTGATGCGCAGCATGGTCGGCAGGCGCACGTTGAGCAGTCTTTGCCAGGGTGTCAGGCCGATCGCCTTGCCGGCGTCCAGCTGTCCGCGCGGAACGGCTTCGAGCCCCGAGCGAAACACCTCGACCAGATAGGCACCGCTGTAGAGCGACAGCGTGACGACAAACGAGGTCGGCGCGCTGTAGGCGATATCGACCACCGTCGGCAGGCCGTAGAAGACGAGGTAGACGAGCAGGATCAGCGGCACGTTGCGGATGAATTCGACATAAGCGGCGATGATGGTGCGCACGGTGCGTCCGGCAGACACGTACCAGACCGCCAGAACCAGGCCGATGACGATGCCGATGGCGATCGATATGACGGCAAGCTCGAGGCTCAGCAGCAGGCCACCCCACAGCTTGTCGAAATGCCGCCAGATCAGGTTGAAGTTAAGGGCATAGCCCATGCGTCCGCCTTAAAGGCTTGTTGATATTCAGGTGATGCCGGCCTGCAAACGCCGGTTTTCTGCGCTTCCCCGTTCTACCGCGTCGCGGTAGAACTGTGCTCACGTACTTTAAGTACGCTCCGCTCCGGTTCTCGAAAACCACCGTTTTCGACTCGGCCTGACCTGAATCTCAACAAGCCTTGGTGCCGAGGGTTGTCGGAGGCGGAAGGGCGCTGGATGCGCCCTTCCGCATGATGCAGATCAAATGGCCGGGAAGCCGGGATGGCGCGCCGGCGGCTCCTGTCCGAAATAGTCCTTGAAGGCGGCATCGTAGAGTGCATTTTCGTGGCCGAACATGGCGATGGTGAAGGTCGAGTTGACGAAGGTCAGCCAGTCGAGGTCGCCCTGCCGCAGTGCCGCACCATAAAGCATGCTCAGCCAGCTCTTGCCGGCGTCGAAATATTTGTCCGGGTTGCGCGAGGCGAGCCAGCGAACCGTCGACAGATCGACGGCAGCGGCGTCGACGCGTTTCGATTCCAGCGCCTGCAGCACGTTGGCCTGGGTATCGATCTGCATGACCTGGCACTCGGGCAGCACCGAATGCACCTGCGCCTCGGCATCGACATTCTGCAGAATGGAAATGCGCGTTGCAGCGCCGCCGGCAAGCAGCTTGTCGAAGGTCTTGTTCTCGGCGGTTGGAAGGCTCAGCAGGGCGACGCCCTCGACATAATAGGGCCTGGAAAAGTTGACCAGCTGCGAGCGTTGGGCGCTCATGGTCATGAACTGGATGGTGATGTCGACCTTGTTGGTGGTCACGTTGGGAATGCGCTGAGCCGGATCCTGCATGACGAATTCGACCTTGGTAGGATCGTCAAAAAGGCCCTTGGCGAGAATGCGTCCCATGGTGATGTCCATGCCGACGAGTTCACCGGCATCGTTCTCGAAGTGCCACGGTGCGTTGGTGCTGCCGGTGCCGACGATCAGCTTGCCGCGATCGAGCACGGTGCGTAGCAGGCTGTCGGATGCTGCCTGGGCAGCGGCCTTTTGGGCGTCGACCGTTGCCAGCACGCCAGCCGTCGCCAGTCCCGCCATTCCCAATTTCAGAAAATCACGTCTTCCGGATGTGTCGTTCACGGCGACCTCCTTTCGTTTGTGTTCCCCTTGCACAGGCAATACACGCGTCGGTGACTTCAGAACGATTGTCTCTTACAAGAGACGAGTGTATCCTGTACAGGACAGATACTAACACCGGGAATCAACAATGCAAGATGGCAAGGCCTTGGCAGTTTCAGCCGGCGAGAAGATTTCGGGCTCCCGTGAAAAGGGGCTCAACCGGGTGCTCGAGATTCTGGAGTTTCTTCACACCACCCAGCGGGCGATCGGCATTGGCGATCTTGCTAAGGGCGTGAACGCGCCCCGCTCGACGACCTATACGCTGGTGGGGTCGCTGGTCGATGCTGGCCTGCTTGAAATGGAAAGCGACGGCAATCGCGTCTATTTCGGCAAGAAGCTCTATCTCTACGGAATGGACTATGTACGCGGCAACGACCTGTTGAGGCGTGGACGCCAGGAGGTCGACAATCTGTCGCGCGAGACCGGCGAGACATCGGAATTGTGCATGCTGCAAAGCGGCCGCTATACCATCGTCCATGCGAGCCCCGGCACCAGGCCGTTCCGCATCAGCTCGGCCACCGGCTTGCAGATACCGTTGCCGTGGACGGCTTCGGGTCGACTGCTTCTGGCGGGGCTGGAGAGGGCTGAGATCGAAGGCATGGTGTCCGACGACGATCTCGTGCTGCCCGACGGCCGCAAACTGCGGCTCGACGATTTTGTCACCGACATCGCAAAGGCCAGAGTCGCCGGCTATTGCGTCACCTCGGGCCTTGTCGATGCCTACACGAAATGCCTTGCAGCGCCGGTGTTTTCAGCGCCGGGCAAGGTCGAGGCGACGATGTGCCTGGTGGTTCCCATCGATACGTCCGAGGAGCGGACCGGCGAACTCATCGGCCTGCTGCGCGACCGTGCCGCGAGGCTTTCGATCGCCGGATAGACGCCCGAAAGCCGTGCACGCCGTTCAGGCAATGATGTCGGGAATGATCTTGTCTTCCAGCGCCATCAGCCGGTCCTTGAGGAACAGTTTTTTCTTCTTCATGCGCTGGATCTGCAGTGGATCGCAGGCCATGGCGATCATGGCGTTGATGGCCGCATCAAAATCGGCGTGTTCCTGCTTCAGCCGGGAATATTCGAGCCGGATATCAGCCTGTTCCTGATCGGACATTATCTACCGTCTGCACGTCTGCGGCGCCCAAAAATGGGCCTTGTTGGGCGGGGCCGGCGAGATTTTGCAACCGGCGCGCAGCCCATATCACATTTCACATTGTCGTGGAATGCTACCACGGATCATTCGACATAGCTGCCGGAAGGTGACACACTGTCACCGTGCCGTCACAGAAGCGAACCTGCGGTGGACGCGCCGTGACGGCTGCAATCGAGGAAACCATGAAAGGGAGAACCAATCATGTCTCTTGCATCCCATCTTGATGAGTTGCAGCGGAAACACGGCGACATCGAACGTGAAATCGATGACGCGATGAATCATCCATCGGTCGACGACCTCGAAATCGTGAATCTCAAGCGACGCAAGCTGGCACTCAAGGACGAGATTGAAAAACTCAGAGGGAAACCGACCACACATTGATGCCCTCCTGACATAGCCGCTGGTCACCCGCGGCCTCTTTTCCCGGCGGCGCCTGCCTTCGGCACGACGGGTTTTAATTTCCAGCACTTGGCTGCCAGCCGAGGCTGGACTTCCATCCGGCTCAATTTCCGCTTCGGCCGTCGCCAGTTTTCACCGGATCATCGATTGTTTCTGGTCGCTGGCGGCGGGCCGATTCCGGCCAGTGGCGACCTGTCGCCATTGACAAGCCATCTTTGCTCATCCAACTCATGCCCGGACCTCAGCGCATCGGCCCGGGGCGTCGGTATGCGTCCATGCAGGACACAGGATGCTCCAGAGACAAAAGGCTGCCGGCATGACCGGATATTTTTCCTCACCTTTCCCTCGCCGGACCTCGGTTGGCGTCGATGTCGGCGGCGTGGTCGTCGGCGGCGGCGCGCCCGTTGTCGTGCAGTCGATGACCAACACCGACACGGCCGATGTCGACCAGACCGTTGCACAGGTTGCAGCACTTCACCGTGCCGGCTCCGAGATCGTGCGCATCACCGTCGATCGCGACGAGAGTGCCGCCGCCGTCCCGCGTATTCATGAGCGGCTTCTGCGGCTCGGCATCAATGTGCCGCTGGTCGGCGATTTCCATTATATCGGCCACAAGCTTTTGGCCGATCATCCGGCCTGCGCCGAGGCGCTGGCCAAATACCGCATCAATCCGGGCAATGTCGGCTTCAAGGACAAGAAGGACCGGCAGTTCGCCGCGATCGTCGAGATGGCGATCAAGCATGACAAGCCGGTGCGCATCGGCGTCAACTGGGGCTCGCTCGACCAGGAGCTTTTGACCCGGCTGATGGACGATAACCAGAACAAGGGTTTTCCGCTGACCGCGCAAGAAGTGACGCGCGAGGCGATCGTGCAGTCAGCCATTCTCTCAGCCGAGATGGGGGAAGAGATCGGCCTGGGCCGGGAAAAGATCATCCTGTCGGCCAAGGTCAGCGGCGTTCAGGATCTGATCGCCGTCTATACCGAACTCGCTACCCGCTCCAACCATGCGCTGCATCTCGGCCTTACCGAAGCCGGCATGGGTTCGAAAGGCATCGTGGCTTCGTCGGCTGCGATGGGCATCCTGCTCCAGCAAGGCATTGGCGACACCATCCGCATCTCGCTGACACCGGAGCCGAATGGCGACCGCACGCGCGAGGTGCAGGTGTCGCAGGAGCTGCTGCAGACCATGGGGTTCAGGCAGTTCGTGCCGATCGTCGCAGCGTGTCCAGGCTGTGGCCGCACCACCTCGACCGTGTTCCAGGAACTCGCCCAGAACATCCAGGCGGATCTGCGCAAGAACATGCCGGTGTGGCGCGAAAAATATCCCGGCGTCGAGAACCTCAAGGTCGCGGTGATGGGCTGCATCGTCAACGGCCCAGGTGAATCCAAGCATGCCGACATCGGCATTTCGCTGCCCGGCACCGGCGAGACTCCGACGGCGCCCGTCTTCGTCGATGGCAAGAAGGCGGCGACGCTGCGCGGGCCATCGATCGCCGCGGATTTCGAGAAAATGGTCGCCGACTATATCGAACAGAGGTTCGGTCGCGGCGGCAAGGCCGCGGCAGAGTAGGTCAAATGCGGCGTTTCCTATGGGCAACGCTGATCCTGCTGTACGGGCTGACTTGGTCGACTCTTGTGCAGGCCGATCCGCCGCAATCCGCCAAGCAGCGGCTGATCGACAAGGTCTGCAACCTGATCGAGGCGCATGCCGACCAGAACGGCCTGCCCAGGGATTTCTTCGCCCGGCTGATCTGGAAGGAAAGCCGTTTCGATCCCAATGCAGTCAGTCCGGTCGGCGCCGAGGGTATCGCCCAGTTCATGCCGGGCACCGCCAAGATGCGCGGGCTGGCCAATTCCTTCGACATCAACCAGGCGATCCCGGCTTCGGCGAAATATCTCTCAGAAATGAAAACCGGCTACGGCAATCTCGGCCTGGCGGCAGCTGCCTACAATGCCGGTGAGAGCCGGGTGTCGCGCTGGCTCAGCTCCGGCGGTTTCCTGCCGATGGAGACCGAAAGCTATGTCTTCGACATCATGGGCGAGCCGGCCGACAAGTTCACCGATCGGGCCTATGCCGGAAAGGTCGAACCGCTCGACGCAAAGATGGATTTTGCCGTCGCTTGCCGCAGGCTGCCGGTGATCATGTCGCGAACCGTGGCGATGGCCTCGATCAACATAAAGCCATGGGGCATCCAGGTGGCCGGCAATTTCCGCCGCAGTGCCGCGATCAACCAGTGGCTCAGGGTAAGGAGCCGGTTTCCGGCCCTGCTCAACGGGCACGATCCGGTGGTCAGCCGTGTGCGCACGCCAATCGGCCGGCGCGGCATCTATGCGGTCAGGATCGGTGTCGACCATCGCGCCGATGCCAACGTCATCTGCCAGAAATTGCAAAGTGTCGGCGGCGCATGTGTGGTGGTGCGCAACCGGTGATTTTTGGCCCGCTGCTGGAACGATGTTTTGTCTTAAAGAGGCATTTGAAGGTGACAGCCAAGATCGTTCTCCTCAACGGCGTCGGCAGTGCCGGCAAAGGCTCTATCGCCAGGGCGCTGCAGCAGATCACCGCGGCGCCCTTCCTGCATGTCCAGATGGACACTTTCATCGAGATGCTGCCCGACGCCTTGCAGGACCATGCGGATGGTTTTTCCTATGAGGTCACCCGGCAGGATGGCAAGCCTTCGATCGCGATCAGGACCGGACCCGTGGGCTCGCGAACCCTGCGCGGCATGCGCCACGCCATCGCGGCGATGGCCGGTCAAGGTAACAATCTCATTGTCGACGACGTGCTGTGCAATGGCGAAATGTCAGAATATCTCGAACTGCTGTCGGCTTTCGATCTGCATCTGGTTGGCGTCATGGCGCCGCTGGAGGTGCTGGAAGCGCGAGAAGTGCTACGCACCGACCGGTTGCCGGGGCTGGCGCGCTGGCAATATGAACGCGTGCACAAGGGCATAGACTACGATCTCGAAGTCGACACCAGCGTGCTGACGCCGCTCGAATGCGCCCGTCGCATCCAGCAAAGATTTCAGCTATAGCGGCGACCAACTTTATCTGGGGCAACAGCCCTGCCTTTGGCGAGCAGCATGGGCCGCAACATGTTCGATGGATACATTATCTGCGGCACGCCGAGGACGGGGAGCACTTTGCTGTGCAAGCTCCTGGCGTCCACGAAGACGGCCGGCAATCCGCACTCATTCTATCGGCATCAGGATGTGTGGGAGTGGGCCGAAGAGTGGAAGCTGCCCAATCGCGATACGATGAGCGAGCTCGAATTCAACGTTGCCTATCTCAACGCGGCGATCGCCGCCGGCAAGGGTGGAACAGGCATTTTCGGCCTTCGCTTGATGCGCGAAAATCTGGATGAGCTCTCGGCAATCCTCGACCGGATTTTCCCAAAACTTGCATCGGACGGAGTGCGGTTCGAAAGAGCATTCGGCAATGTTCTCTACATACACCTTTCGCGGGAGGATAAGCTTGCGCAGGCCGTCTCCCTGATCAAGGCCGAGCAGACCGGTCTTTGGCATATCGCTCCCGACGGCACCGAGATCGAAAGGGTCGCACCGCCGAAAGAGCCCCAATATGATTTCGAGCGGATCCAACGCGAGGTCATGGAACTCGAAGCCTATGATGCGGCCTGGAACATTTGGTTCGCTGAGCAAGGCATAACGCCGCTGCGGGTTGGCTATGAGCGCCTTTCGAGCAATCCGGCGACGACGTTGCTGGGCATCTGCGACGCCTTAGGCGTTCAAGCGCCAGATGCGGAGGATGTGAGGCCCGGCGTTGCAAAGCTCTCCGACGAGACAAGCCTTGACTGGATGCGCCGCTATCGTCGGGACGCAGCCGCCTGAATGTATCGATGGCTGCGGGCAAATGTACACGGGGCAGATTTGGGAGCGCGCCGGATTCGGGGACTTAGGCTCGAAAACAGGAAGTACAATGATCTCATTCAGACCCATGCGTGATAGCGAATATCCGGCTTACCTCGATTATTTCATCACCGATTATGCAACCGAGATTTCGGCCAACTACGGTCTTTCAGACCTTCAGGCCTTAGCACAGGCCAAGCAGGAAATCGCGAACGACCTGCCGCATGGCATCAATACGCCCGGCGAGGTCTTGCTCTGTATCCTAAACCAAACGCCGGAAGCTGAGAGCGTCGTGGGTTATTTTTGGTACCGACCGGATCCAGCAAGTCGTTCCGTATTCATCAAAGACTTTTATATCTTCGCTGCACACCAGAGCAAAGGGTTCGGCAAACAGGCATTATATGCGTTGGAAACTGAACTGGCGCAGACGGGGTTCGAACAGATTAAGTTGCGCGTCGCCGAGGATAACAAGCGCGCCAAACATGTCTATGAGGTAACCGGCTTTCGTGTCACCGGCGTCAACATGAGCAAAGCCATCAAAAGTAAATGTTGATGGTTTACCTGGCTAGGCCGTCTTCGCCACCACCGTCTCGCTGAGCCAGGTGCCGATCTTGGTGCCGAGCCGGTCGGGCGAAACGGGTTTGGGCAGATAGTCGTCCATGCCGGCTTCGATGCACTTGTCGCGATCGCCCTTCAGCGCGTGCGCGGTGACGCCGATGATCGGAATGTGGGTGCCCGTCGAGGTCTCCATCGCCCTTATGGCGCGGGTCGCTTCGTAGCCGTTCATCTCCGGCATCGAGACGTCCATCAGGATCAGCTTGGGGCGCAGCGCCCGGTACATTTCGACCGCTGTGCGGCCGTTGCCGGCGATGCGGTAGCTGAGGCCAAGACCGTTGAGGATCTGGCCGAAGACCAACTGATTGACGTCATTGTCTTCGGCAATGAGGATGTCGATCGGCCCGTTCGGCGTGGTTGTCGATTCCGGTACTGCCGTGGGCGGCATTGCCGGGCCACGGATGACGGTGAAGGCAGGTGGTGCTGCCGGGGGAGCCTGCACGATCGGTTCGCGGACGAACTGCGCCTTGCCAACTTGCGAGCGGGCCTTCTGGATGACCGAGATGACGGTGCCGAGCAGGATCGCGGAGCGCGCCGGCTTGGTCAAATGCGCGGCAATGCCGAAATCGATAATCATTTTGCCGAAATCGACCTGGTCGACCGAGGTCAGCAACACCACCGGGATGGAAGATAGCCGGCTGTCGGAAGCAATGGCCCTGGCGACATCGGCGCCATTCATGCCCGGCATCTGATAGTCGAGGATGATGCAGTCGACAGCGGCACCAAGTTGGTAGGCGCGGTCGAGGAAGGCCAGGCCGACGGCGCCGCTTTCGGCGGCGGCACAGTCGAAGCTCCAGCTTCTGAGCTGCTCGAGCAGGATTTCGCGGTTGACCGGATTGTCGTCGATGACCAGCACGCGCGCGCCGGTGACGTCGACCGGCACGATTTCGTCGCGCGCGGCGGCTTGGTGCGCCGGCAGCGGCACTGCGAACCAGAACACCGAGCCGCGGCCGATCTCGCTCTCG
This sequence comes from Mesorhizobium sp. LjRoot246, assembly GCF_964254115.1. Lineage (NCBI taxonomy): Bacteria > Pseudomonadati > Pseudomonadota > Alphaproteobacteria > Hyphomicrobiales > Phyllobacteriaceae > Mesorhizobium > Mesorhizobium sp. LjRoot246. The sequence continues at coordinate 1,485,952 of NZ_CAXUSN020000001.1, forward strand.
ACACCGATCTTGCCAGCCATCAGGTCGACGAGGCGGGCGGCAATGGCAAGGCCCAGCCCGGTACCCTCGTGGCGGCGGGTGGACGAGCCGTCGACCTGGGCGAATTTCTCAAACACGTTCTGCAGCTTTTCGGCCGGTATGCCGATGCCGGTGTCCTCGACGCGAACCTTGAGCTGGACAACGTCGTTGACGATCTCGCCGCCGACATCGATCAGCACATGGCCCTTTTCGGTGAACTTCACCGCGTTGCCGAGCAGGTTGGTGATGATCTGCCGGAACCTGCCGGCGTCGCCGACGACATGAGCCGGCAGGCGCGGGTCGACGCGCACGATCAGTTCGAGGTTCTTTTCGGCGACGCGCGCCGAGACCAGCGTCGCCACATCCTCGACCGCTTCGGAGAGACGGAAGGGTGCAGGGTCGAGGGTGAGCTGGCCGGCGTTGATCTTGGAGAAGTCGAGGATGTCGTTGATGATGGTGAGCAGCGCATTACCGGATTTGACGATGACGTCGGTAAAAGTCTTCTGGCGCGCCGTCAAATCGGTCTTGGCCAGAAGTTCGGCCATGCCGAGCACGCCGTTCATCGGCGTGCGGATTTCGTGGCTCATATTGGCCAGGAATTCCGACTTGGCGCGGTCGGCGGCCTCGGCCTTGAACAGGGATTCGGCGGATTCGGCAAAGGCGCGGCGGATCGCCACTTCCATCGGGCGGAATATCCAGAAGGCGACGATGGCAAGTGCCGCGACCAGGATGCCGCTCGCCCACATCAGCAGCCTGTCGCTGGAAGCATCAGCCAGGTGACGCTCATCATCCATGGCAGTGCGGACACGGACCAGCATCGGCTGGGCAAATAGGTCGTTCTGGTTGCGGATTTCGCGATAGCTCCATTCATCGACCTTCTGTGCCACCGACATCAGGTTGAAATTGCGCACCATGTCGCGCGGCGACCAGAAGAGATCGCCGTTGACGGAAGCGGATTGGAGTTCGTTGGCGGTCTTGGCCGACAGGCGCGACTTGACCGCCGCAAGCTGGGCGGTCAGCGTCTCGATCTCGCTGGTCAGACGCTCCGAATGGCCGCGCGCCGATGTGGTTAGCGCATCGCGTGTCTCCGCCCGCCAGGCGGTACCGGTCGTCTCGGCAAAGCTGGTTGCGTTGCGCAGGTCGCGGGCGAAGACGACAAGGTTGCTGCTCAGCGTATCGATGTCGCGGCGAAAGGAATTGACACGATCGAGCGCAATCACGATGCCGGCGGATGCCAGCGCGAAGATCAGCAACCCTGAAATATAGCGGATCCGGACCGACCGGATGAAGGACGAATATTCAGGCATGCGCAACCCCAACACATACGCACCATTTTAATGGTCGGGATTACGCTTCATTTACATTAAAATTTCGTGTGGACAGGCGAGCCATGAAAATCGCCGGATGGCTGACAGCTCTTTGCCGTCCTTTCGCAACCAAACTTAGGTCGCTTTTGGGCGACATGCGTCAGGCCGCCTCCACGACGAGAGCGCGGATGCGGCCGCTCACCGGGCCTTCCCCGAAGCGCTTCCCCATGGCATTCGTCACGTATCGCGTCGTCTCCTCCAGCGCGCCGCCGCGCGCCTCGATCTCGGCCCGCAGGGGTGTGCCCTGGCAATAGGCCGCGGCCGCATCATATGGCGACGGCGCGGCGCTGACGGCATCCAGAGGCTCGATGGTGACGTCGTGGTAGCCAGCGGCATGCAGGTCGGCGCGGATGGCGTCCGCATTGTGATAGCCGTGCGGCGTCCTCGCCATGAAGCGAGGCGGATCGGCGGGGAAGAAATGGCCAAGTGCCCGCGTCACTTCCTCGGCGAACTCGTTGTCTTCGATGGCACCCCACACGTTGAACAGGAAATGCCCGCCCGGCAGCATCACCCGCCGCGCTTGGCCGTAGGCGCCCACCCGATCCGGGAAGAACATCGCACCAAATTGGCAGACCACGGCGTCGAACTGTGCGTCCTCGAAGGGCAGCGCCTGGGCATCGGCCTGCTGCCAGGTGATGCGAGGATCGTCCGTCATCCGCGTGCGCGCGTGGTCAAGCATGGGCTGGTTGAGGTCGGTGGCAACGATGCGTGTTTGCGCCGGCAGCTTTGCCGCGAGCGCACGTGTCACCACACCGGTGCCCGCCGCCACTTCGAGCACCGATTGCGGCCCGAGCTTCGACACCCGTTCCGCCAGATCCCGTGCATAGTGCTCGAAGATCAGCGGCACCATCGCTCGGTCGTAGACCTCGGGAATGGAACCGGCGAACAGCTTGTCGGTGGTCGACATGGCATCTCTCCAACTCTGTCCGCACCGCGTGTTTGTAGTGTGGATGGCAAAGCGATGTCGATCCTCTGCTTCGGCAGGCTTCCGCTCAAGTTCTATTTCTGAACCGGCAGGCTCAGGACACGCATGCTTCAATCAGGCTCGGTCCTGGTTGGCGCCAACTTAGCTGTTGCGCGCTGCCACGAATGTCGCCGCCTCCTTCAGCAACTGGGCATCGTCGCCATAGGGCTCAAGCAGCGCATGCGCCTGTTCGACGAGGCCGTGAAGCTGGCTGCGTGCCCAATTGGCGCCATGCAGCGCCACCAGCGTTGCCTTGCCGGCGGCGGCGTCCTTGCCGGTTGCCTTGCCCATCTGGTTGGCATCTGCGGTCAAATCGAGCAGGTCGTCGGCAAGCTGGAAGGCAAGGCCGATCGCGGAGCCGAATTCGGCCAGCCGCTCACGGTCTTCGGCGGGAGCGCCGGCGATGAGCGCGCCCGCCTCGCAGGCAAAGCGGATCAGCGCGCCGGTCTTCATCGCCTGCAGCCGGATGATGCCGGCCTCGTCCGGCGGCGTCTGTTCGGCCTCAAGGTCGAGCTTCTGGCCGCCGACCATGCCGCCAGGCCCGGCGGCGCGGGCAAGCGCCAGCACCAGGGTTGCCCGCCGCTCCGCCGGCAGCATGGTCGCCTCTCCGGCAATGATGTCGAAGGCAAGCGTCAGCAAGGCATCGCCGGCCAGGATGGCGGTGGCCTCGTCGAAGGCCTTGTGCACAGTCGGCTGGCCACGGCGCAGATCATCGTCGTCCATGGCGGGCAGATCGTCGTGGATCAGCGAATAGCAATGGACGCATTCAAGTGCGGCGGCGACGCGCAGTGCCGCCTCGCCGTCGGCGGAAAAAAGAGCCGCACTTTCCATGACCAGGAAGGGGCGCAGGCGCTTGCCGCCGTTCAGCACGCCGTGGCGCATGGCTGCCATCAGCCGGTCGGGCCGGGCGATCTCGCCGGAAAGTGGGCGGTCGTCGAGCAGCCGACGCAGCAGCACCTCGACGGCGGCAGCGCGCCGGATGAGCGCCATTTCGAACGCCATTTGGTCGTCATTCGTCATGGGCGGGACCGGTAGCCGACACTCAGACGTTGCGCAAGAAGGCAAGCGCCATTATGCCGGAGCAGTAAGAGCCCGTTTGGAAACTCTACTCCTGCGGTCATCTGAAGGCGTTTTCTGCGCTTCCGGTGCTCACGTACTCTAATGTACGCTCCGCTCCGGTTCTCGAAAACACCGTCATATGACTCACAGGAGCGAGTTTCAAAACGAGCTCTCTGGCACGGATTGGGCGGCTTGGCGGAACCGATCGTCGATCATGAAACCGAAAAGCTGGACATGGCGACGAGATCGCGGGGCGTGAACCGCCGCGGTCTCAAGCGCCGGGTCCGGCGCGGCATCGTCGTGGCCGCGGTGCTGGCTTTGATTCCGGTCGTGCTGACCTTTCTCTACCTGCCGTTCTTCGTTCATCCGGTCTCGACGCTGATGCTGAAGGATCTGGCGACGTTCTCCGGCTATGACCGCCGCTGGGTGTCGATCGACGACGTGTCGCCGGTGCTGGCGAATTCCGTCATCATGTCGGAGGACGGGCAGTTCTGCTTTCACCGCGGCATCGATCTTGGCGAATTGCGGGGCGTCGTCGACGACGCGCTGGCCGGTGAAGCGACGCGCGGCGCCTCGACCATCACCATGCAGACGGTCAAGAACCTGTTTCTCTGGTCGCGCCCGCTGGGCTCGGTGCGCAAGGTGGTCGAACTGCCGCTGGCCGTCTATTTCGATGCGGTGATGTCGAAACGGCGCATCATGGAAATCTATCTCAACATCGCCGAGTGGGGTCCGGGTATCTACGGCATCGAGGCCGCGGCACAGCACCATTTCGGCGTTTCGGCAAAACAGCTGTCGCGGCGGCAGGCGGCGCTGCTCGCCGTCTCGTTGCCCAATCCGATCGCGCGCAATCCAGCGAAACCCGGACCGGGCCTGAGGCGGCTTGCCAATCTGATCGAGCGTCGAGCCGGCCGCTCAGGCGCCTATGTCGGTTGTCTCCGCTAGCCAGCTCAAAAAAGTTTGCTGCAGTGCTGGCCAAAACGGCGCAGGGCGTGTATAGGCACCCGACTTTCTCAGATTCCGGCCCCGACATGGCCCTTTCACGAGGGCAGGCGGGGCTTTTTGACCATGTAGTGGAGCATATCCATGGCCGTTCCGAAACGCAAAACCTCTCCGTCCAAGCGCGGCATGCGCCGCTCGGCAGACGCCCTCAAGGCCCCGACCTATGTCGAGGACAAGAATTCCGGCGAAATGCGCCGCCCGCACCATATCGACCTGAAGACCGGCATGTATCGCGGTCGCCAGGTGTTGACGCCCAAGGAAAGCTGAGACCAGCTTTTTTCGAAGGTTGAGTTGTCAAAGGACCGGCCCGTGGCTGGTCCTTTTGCGTTGTCCGGCCAAGACGCGCTCATCTCGAAGCGCGGGCGGCAATCGTCGGGATACTCCAGCCGGGCAACCGCTGACATGGTTGTTGCGTGCGGTCTTCGACCGTGTTCAACGCTGCCACCGAAAAATCTTGACGGCGTACCTGTGGCGCATTCTACAAAGGATTGCCCCCACATGGAGACGCCAGATGTTCGGTGCCATTCCGCTGCTGATCGTGCCTTTTGTGCTCTACAACCTAGGACTTCTGGGAATATTCGGCAGCGGTGACGATCCGTGGGCGAGCGAGGTCTTCTCCTTCAGCATGATGTCGGGCGGCGTGTTCTCGATGACGCTGGGCGACCTGATGGTGCTGATCGGGCTGGTCTTCCTGTTCCTCGAAATGGCGAAGTCGGTGCGCACGACGAATGCCTCGATCATGGACCACCTTCTGTCGACGCTGGTGTTCGTGGCGTTCCTGGTCGAGTTCCTGCTGGTGAAGGGCGCCGCCCATTCCGTCTTCTTCACGCTGATGGTCATCGCACTGTTCGATGTGCTGGCCGGGTTCGCGGTGTCGATGCGGTCGGCGAGCCGGGACATCAATCTGAATTAGTTCCTCGGCGAAGCGATTAGCGGAAACGCCCATCGCTTCGTCATCCCAGGGTCTCCGCGACGGAGCTTCGCTCCTGCTTCGCCCAGGGATGACGAAGGTGGAGAGGACTCAGCCCGGATCGGCGGTGAAGCCGGCGGCCTCGATGCCGGCGATTGCCGCGGCTTCGTCATTGTCCGACGTGTCGCCTGAAATGCCGACGGCGCCGACGATGGTCCCGGCCTCGTCGCGGATCAGCACGCCGCCGACGACCGGCAGCACGCGTCCGCCCGACACGTCCGAGATGCCGGCGACGAGGTGCGGACGCTCCTTGGCGAAGGCCTCGACCTTGCGTGAGCCCATGCCGATGGCCAGCGCGCCATAGGCTTTGCCGGCCGACATTTGCGGGCGCAGGAACGAGGCGCCGTCCTGGCGCTGGAAGGCGACCAGATGCCCGCCGGCATCGAGCACCGAGACGCCGAGCGGCTTGAGCTTGAGATCGGCACCCTTGGCAAAGGCGGCATCGATGATTTGCCTGGCTTTTTCGAGCGGCAGTGCGGTCATGGCAGTCTCCTGTTTGAAAACGCGTCGATCATTGACCGTCGACGGGCGAGATAACATCCCGGTTTCGGTTGAAATTGCTTCGCGTGAAGAGCCGGGATGGAAGCAGCTTTCACCGACACCATCCGGACACGGCGTTGGTGCTTCCATGGCTGGGGTAGCGGCTATTTTTTCTTGGCGCGGGCCGGCTTCTTGGCGGGTGCCGCCGGTGCATTGGCAAGGTCTTCGGCTTCCTTGGCGAGACGCAGCGCCCGCAGCTTGTTGGTCTTGGCCTGGCGGGCGTCGCTCTCGGCGACGTATTCGGCCATCGCCTTCTGGCGTACGGTTGCCGCCTCTTCCTGCTTCTTGAAGCGCAGATCGGCGCGCGCGCGGGCAGCATCCCGAGAGTTCTCAACCAAGACCTTATCCAATCCCGTGAATTGTGATTTTCCGCCTCTTCTAGCAGAGCCGGCCCCCAAACGGGAAAATAAGTTGGTCAAGCGGCCGGGCTGGCGGCGAGGGCCTTGCACGCAACCACCGCTTCATAGGCGGCCTGCAGGGTCGCGCGGACAGAAGGACCGGAAGCTGTGCCGAGCGGCATGCCGAGATGTTCGTGGCGCAACTCGTCCATGAACTTGTCCCACATCGGCTGTCCGCCCTTTTCCAGAAGTTCGGCGCGGATCGACAGTTCGTCGCTGACCGGCAGCCAGACGCGGCCCCAGGCGCCGAGATGGGCCAGAATCGGCACCAGCGTGATCGCCATCTCGGTCAGGCTGTAGATCGCCTTCTGCTTGTGCGAGGGGTCGTCCGCCTTGGTCAGCATGCCCAGCTCCATCAGCCGCTTCAGCCGGTCGGCGAGGATGTTGGAGGCAATGCCTTCCATCGATCCATTGAGCAGCTCGCGAAAATGGCGTCTGCCGCCGAAGATCATGTCGCGAAGGATGATCAGGCTCCAGCGGTCGCCGAACACTTCCAGCGACAGGTTGATCGGGCATCCGGACCGGCGATCCATGCTCATGAAATTTTTCTCCAAAACCGGTTGCATTATCGTATCAGTTTTATTATCGTGCAACCGATTGCAAAATGCAATCAGTTTATGAAACGGGAGACGCGCCCATGACGACCACCGAACGCCCCGAAATCATATCCGAAGCCTTTGGCGATCCTGCGAACCCGCCGCTGTTGCTGATCATGGGGGCGATGGCTTCGATGCTGTGGTGGCCGGCGGCGTTCTGCCTGAAACTGGCCGACGCCGGCCTGTTCGTGATCCGCTATGACAATCGCGATACCGGCCGTTCGACCAAATACAAGCCGGGAGAGCCGCCCTACACATTCGACAACATGGCGGATGACGCGATGCATGTTCTCGACGACCACGGTATCGGCAAGGCGAATGTCGTCGGCATGTCGATGGGTGGCATGATCGCGCAGCTTGTGGCGTTGAAACACCCGTCCCGTGTCACATCGCTGACCGTCATCAGCAGCTCGCCCGTGGGAACCGACACTTCGCATCTGCCGCAGACGAGCGATGCCTATATCGAGCATTCGGCCGAAGGCGCCAAAGTCGATTGGTCGGACCGTGGCCAGGTGATCGATTTCATCGTCAGGGATGCGCGAGCGATCGCCAGCATCGCACATCCATTCGACGAGGCCCGGATGCGGGCCTTCGTCGAGCAGGACTACGACCGCTCCGGCGGCTTCCTGAGCGCGACCAATCATTTCATGCTTAGGGGCGGCGACGCGTGGAAGGGCCGCCTGCACGAGATCACGGCGCCATTGCTGGTCATCCACGGCACGGCCGATCCGATCTTTCCGGTCGAGCATGGCGAGGCGCTGGCCGACGCGGTCGCCGACGCTAAAATCATCCGGATAGAAGGCGGCGGCCATGAACTGCATCCGGACGATTGGGATGTGATTGTTGCCGGCATCGTCGCCCACGCCCATGCCGGCTGAAGCGGCAAAAGCGGGCCTTGACGGGCGATGCTTGCCGCAGTGTTTAACCCTTGGCGAACAGCACGACGCCGGCCACCGACGAACCACGAAACAGACGAGCAAAAAATGTCCCTGACGCTCCATTTCCATCCGCTGGCCTCCTTCTGCTGGAAGCCGTTGATCGCGCTCTATGAGAACGCCACGCCGTTCACGCCTGTCATCGTCGATCTCGGCGATACTCAATCGCGCGAGGCGTTCCTGAAGATTTCTCCGACCGGCAAGATGCCTGCGCTGCGCGACGATGCGCGCGACCGCACGGTGCTGGAATCGACCATCGTCGTCGAATATCTGGCCGCGCACTATCCGGGGCCGGTCGACCTCGTTCCTGCCGACATCGACTTGGCGCTAGCAGTCCGCCAGGCCGATCGGTTCTATGATTTCTACGTGCAGGAGCCGATGCAGAAGATCGTCGGCGACCGGTTGCGGCCGCAGGACAAGACCGACCCGTTCGGCGTCGAGCAGGCTCGCGACCAGCTTCGCAACTCCTACGCCATCATCGAGCAGGACATGCAGACGAAGATCTGGGCGATAGGCGACACCTTCACCATGGCCGATTGCGCGGCGTCCCCCGCGCTGTTCTATGCCAACAAGGTCGAGCCGTTTGGCGACAAATACCCGGCCTTGAAACGCTATCATGACCGGCTGCTGCAACGGCCTTCCTTCGCCCGGGTGATCGAGGAAGCGCAGCCCTATTTCAAGTTCTTTCCCTACAACAATGGCTGATCGGGATGCCGCACGATCATGCCCCAACGTGCTTGCGATCCGGCGCGGCGGCAGACCGGCTGTCGCTGAAAAGGTCAGGCTTCCCAGAATTGATCGAGCCAGATGTTGAGTTTGAGGAAGCCGGTGCCGCTCACCGTATAGACGCGCCTTGTTCCTTCCGGCTTGGCGTTGACCAGCCCAGCATCGAGCAGCACTTTCAGATGTTGCGACACGGCCGGGCGTGAGACCGGCAAACCGGCGGCCAGTTCGGTGACGGTTTTCGGGCCGCGGCGAAGTTCTTCCAGAAGATGGCGCCGGTTGGGATCGGCAATCGCCATGAAGGCGTCGGAAAACATCATGCCTGTATTAGTGAGGCAAAGCCTTTCGAATCTCAACCGTCTGCTTCTGCTTTTCTTCTGGGATCAAGCCGCAATGCTTCAGGGGTGACCGAACGGTCGGCCGGCTGCGTCTTGAACGCGTCACGATCGCCGATCGGCACCGGAGCACGGCGGCTGATGCGCAGCAGCGTATAGCCCGCCAGGCAGAGATGCGCGAAGGCGGTTGCCAGAAACAAGCCTTCCGGGCGCATCCAGCCCATCAGGGCTGCGGCCAGCAAGGGTCCAATCATCGTGCCGAAGCCGTAGAGAAGCAGCAGGCCGCCCGACACCTTGACGAAATCCTCCGAGCGCGCGTGGTCGTTGGCATGCGCCACGGCAATCGAATAGAGCGTGTAGGCGAAGGCGCCATAGGCTGCGGTGAAGACGATGACGAAGACGCCGGAATGTGGCTCGAACAGGAAGATCACAAGGGCGAACAGGGCCGCGCCGAAAGCCGCCCCCGCCAGCACGAAACGCCGGTCGGTCTTGTCGGACAGGCGCCCGGCCGGAAGCTGCATGGCGGCACCGGCAACGACCACAAGGCTCATCATCAGGGCGATCTCGGCCGTGGAAATGCCGATGCGGGCACCATAGACGGCGCCCAGCGTGCCCCAGGCGCCGTTGGCGATGCCGATCAACACGCAAGCGACCGCCGACACCGGCGAATTGGCATAGAGCCCTTTGACGTCGAGCGAGACATCCTGCAGCGGCTTGGGGTGAGAAGCGGTCGAGACGGCCGTCGGTATCAGCGACAGGCAGAACAGGATTCCGGTGATCATGAACAGCGACGCCGACTTCACGTCGCCGCCGGCGACGATCATCTGCCCGCCCATGATCGAGGCATAGGTGACCATCATGTAGAGGCCGAAGACGGTGCCGCGGTTCTCGTTGGTGGCCTTCTCGTTCAGCCAGCTTTCGATGACCATGAAGGCGCCGGCCATGGTGAAGCCGGTGAAGGCGCGCAGCAGGATCCAGACATATTCGTCGATGATCAGCCCGGTGAGCAGCGCCACGATGGCGCCCGACGCGGCAAAGGCGCCGAAGGCGCGCACGTGGCCGGCGCGGCGTACGATGCGCGGCGCGAAGAAGCAGCCGGTGACGAAGCCGCCGGCCCAGGCCGTGCCCATCAGGCCAAGCGATGCGGTCGAGAAGCCCTCAAGCTGACCGCGCAGAGGCAGCAGCAGCCCGTGCAATCCAGACGCCGCGAGCAGGAAGGCGGTGCCGCGAAGCAGCGAAAGGATCGGCCTGTAGGTTGCGAACATTGTTTGATCCGGCTCGTGTTTGACAGGGGCGCTGGGTCTGAAGACAGTCGCATTCGGGCTTTTCGGCGGCGGACTTTGGCGCCCGCATGTCTATCCGCGTCGGAAGAGTGCTTCGGCCGCCGATTTGGTGGTGTCCTTGGCCTTGAGCTCGGCTTGCAGGCGGGCGATCTCGTCGCGCAGGATGCCGATCCGCTCAGTCAAGTCACTGACCGAAAGCAGCGACAGGTCCTGCCCGATCTCATGCGGGCGCGCCTTCTTCTTGGGTTCGTCGTCGAAGATCGCCATCGTCGCTCCTCCTCCGCCAAGACCAGATTGGCCATTTGCCTGATTTGCCAATCAGCATACATAGGGCAGGGGCGTCGATGCAAACAGCCGATCTGAAACCGCGAAGGAAGACGGGAAATCTCATGGCGAGCGGACAGAAAGTTCCGGCAAGAATGACGGCCATCGCGATCTCGGAGCCGGGTGGCCCTCGGGTGCTGAAGCCGGAAATGCGCGACGTGCCGCAGCCCGGTCCCGGCGAGATACTGATCAAGGTGCACGCTGCCGGCGTCAACCGGCCCGATGTCCAGCAGCGCAAGGGCGCCTATCCGCCACCGCCCGGCGCATCCGACCTGCCGGGCCTCGAGGCATCGGGCGAAGTGGCGGCCCTTGGCGACGACATATCGCGTTGGCGCATCGGCGACCGCGTCTGCGCGCTGACGCCCGGCGGCGGCTATGCCGAATATGTCAAGGTTCATGCCGGCAGCGTGCTGCCGCTGCCGGCTGGCTTCACCCACACCGAGGCCGCGGCGGTGCCGGAAAACTATTTTACCGTCTGGCACAATGTGTTCGAGCGCGGCGGCCTGAAGAAAGGCGAGACATTACTGGTCCATGGCGGCTCGTCCGGCATCGGCACCACGGCGATCCAGCTTGCCTCTGCCTTCGGCGCCTATGTCATCACCACCGCCGGCAGCAAGGAGAAGTGCGACGCCTGCCTGAAGCTCGGCGCCGACCGTGCGATCAATTATCGCGAGGAAGATTTCGTCGCCGCGGTGAAGGAAGCAACCGGCGGCAAGGGCGCCAATGTCATCCTCGACATGGTCGGCGGCGACTATGTGGCGCGAAACTACGAGGCCGCGGCGGTCGAAGGCCGCATCGTCCAGATCGCCCTGCAGGCCGGTGCTGTCGCCAGCGCGGACTTCTCGAAGATCATGGTCAAGCGGCTCGTCCACACCGGATCGACGCTGAGGCCGCGCACCGTCGAGTTCAAGGCGGCGATCGCGGCGGCGCTTGAAGCGCAGGTGTGGCCGTTGCTCGGCACCCGCAAGGTTGCGCCCGTCATGGACATGATCTTCCCGCTCAGCGAAGCCTGGCGGGCGCATGAGCGGATGGAGGATGGCGAGCATATCGGTAAGATCGTGCTCGACGTCGGCTAAGCCGGCATCCCTGAATCTCGGTACGTCCTGGGTGTGCGCCCTCCCTGCCTACAAGATGAACAGAAGCTTAATGCTGCAATGCAGCATTGCATCATTGCTATGCAAAATCATGCATTCAAGTCCTCATCGATGACGCCTATTTGAGCACCATCGAAACAAACATCATTCTGGAGGATTACCATGAACCCGATCCGCGCTTACCGTAACTGGCGTATGTACAACGAGACCGTCCGCGAATTGAACCGTCTCAACGCACGTCAGCTCAGCGATCTCGGCATCAACCGCGCCGACATCGAAAAGATCGCCCGCAGGGCCATCTGAAGTCGAGCACGGTCCGGCCCAGAAAAGCCGGAGCGTGCCATAGAAGCCAGAGCCGCATCAGACGACTTTCGTCGCGGTTCCGAGCCCGCTGGACCCAGTCCGGCGGGTTTTGTCGTTCTGGGACCGGGATAGCGGGTGGGACAGCCGCCAGCCAAGGCCCGCTTGGCATCGAACGGATCTTCGCCAAGACAGGAAACCGATCCGCAAAGCCAGCCCGCCGCTGCTCAAGGGTGTCGTGCCGTTCGATGGCGACCGGACGGGTCCGCGCTTTATGGCGATGACCGCCAAAAACGTTGCGAAACGACCCGAGAGCGGTTATACAGACCGCGAATTTCCCATTTTGGTGGCTCTAAACCACCGCCCGCGCGGGAACGCGGGCGAACGAGAAGGATTTGTAAAATGGCCAATACGCTGCTGATGCCCAAGGCGACCGCCGTCTGGTTGGTCGACAACACCGCGCTTTCTTTCGAGCAGATCGCGCAGTTCTGCGGGCTGCATCCCCTCGAAGTCAAGGCAATCGCCGATGGCGAATCGGCGCAAGGCATCAAGGGCATGGACCCGATCATGACTGGCCAGCTGACGCGCGACGAGATCGCGCGCGCCGAGAAGGATCCGAACCAGCGCCTGAAGCTTTCGGACCCCAAGGTGCGGGTGCCCGAATCCAAGCGCAAGGGTCCGCGCTATACGCCGTTGTCGAAGCGCCAGGACCGGCCGAATGCCATCCTCTGGCTGGTGCGCAACCATCCCGAGCTCAAGGACGCGCAGATCTCGCGCCTCGTTGGCACCACCAAGTCGACGATCGAGCAGATCCGCGAGCGCAAGCATTGGAACTCGGCCAATCTGCAGCCGATGGATCCTGTGACGCTCGGCCTTGCCTCGCAGATCGACCTCGACATGGAAGTCAACCGCGCCTCGCGTGGCCGCGAACAGGCGCAGCCAGTCGGTGACACGCTGCTGCCGGCGGCCTTGACCGAGCGGCTGGTGCCGGCTCCCGAGAAGCCGAAGGACGAGGATGCCGAACTCGACGCCAACGCCGTGTTCGCCAAGCTCTCGGCCTTGAAGTCGAAGAACACGGACAATGACGACGACGAGTGAGATCGCCCGATATTCCAACAAAAAAGCCCGCTTCGAGCGGGCTTTTTTGTCTCAGCTTCGCGCTGCGCGGTCCGGCGCCATGCCGTAGTCCTCGCTGCGCTCCACCGCCCGATAGAAGTCGGCAAGCTGCTTGCCGCGCTCCGGCTTGAAGATGCGGCCGGCGATGACCACCGAGGCGATGCGATCGATGCGGAAGGCGCGGAAATCGTCGCGCATCTCGCACCAGGCGACCAGCGTCCACACCTTGCCCCAGAACCACAGGCCGAGCGGACGGATATCGCGGGCGGTGCTGCGGCCAGCCTCGTCGGAGTAGTCGATGGTCAGCACCTGGCGCTTTTCGACCGCGCGCTCGATCAGGTCGATCGCCTCGCGGGCAGCGTCGCTGACCACCCACATCGGCGTGTGGATCTCGGTGCGAGCGATGCGGTCCTTTTCGGCATCGGGCAGCACGGCGCCGATCTTGACCAGCGCTTCGTCGGCGGCACGCGCCATGGCGGCACCGCCAAAGGCGCGCACCATGCGTGCGCCGGCAACCAGCGCGACGATCTCGTCACGCGTGAACATGAGCGGTGGAAGGTCGAAACCCTCCCTCATCATGTAGCCAACGCCGGCTTCGCCGTCGATCGGCACCCCGGTCGACTGCAAATCGGCAATGTCGCGATAGATGGTTCGCTCGGAAACCTCGAGCCACGTGCCGAGCTTCTGTGCGGTGACCAAACGGCCACCGCGCAGATGCTGCACGATCTGGAAGAGCCTGTCGGCGCGGCGCATCGTATGGTCCCTCGGCGTTGTCTCTATGCATGCCGCCCAAAACCGGTGTCCACCTTTTGGGCGGCATGCATCATGGTTTCAGCCCTTCGCGCTTGCGCTGCGCGGCGACGAACTCCGCGCCGAAGGACAGTTTCTTCGTCGTCGGCGTTTTCGCATCGAGCACGCGCCAGAACGGTGCCACATCGCTCAGCGTAATGCCGCGCTGGAGATCCTCGTTGGCGGCTTCGGCAACAGTGCGCAGATGATAGCCTATGGTGACAGGGCATGTCACTTCGGCGCCATGCTCGATGGCAAGTGCTGTACGCAACGCGCGCGCATCCATTTCGACGCCTTCCGGTATCGAGCGGATGAATTCATCGACCTGACGAGCTGTCGGCACCAGCATGGGCTGTCCCTCGACGACGTCGGCCACCGTGCGCGGCGTCGCCTTTACGCTGTGGCTACCCGGTGTGCTCAATCTGTCGTTCCATCTCATCATCGATCGTCCTTTGACCGCCGATGCGCAGTCTATGAGGCTCGCACCATTGCACGTCCCTCCTGACAGCATACTGTCAGGAGGCTTCAGTATATTCCTTGGCGAACAGTGTCCGCATCTGCGCGAGATCGCTGTCTCTTTCGGGATAGAGCGTCTTTAGAAAGGCGAGCGCGAAAGTGCCCGGCGCCGAACCGGGCGCGGTAACAATTTTGCCGTCTGCCACGGCATGCGGCACATCCTCATAGTTCTCGGCACCGGCATAGCCGGCTTCATGACCATTGATCCAGTCGCGGCCATTGCTGGTATGCCTGGCTTTCTCGAACAGGCCGGCCCGGGCCAGCGCCAGCGTGCCGGCGCAGATGCCGCCGACCACGCCGCCGCGCGATGCAATGGAGGTAAGCAGGCCGGTGACATCCGGCGGCGCCTTGCCATACCACAGGTCGGAGCCGATGACGGCGACAGCGTCGAGATCGGTATTCTCGTCCGCCTTCGTCGAGCGATCGGGTGTCAGCCGAAAGCCGCTGATCCCGGACACCGGCTTGCCAACTGGCGCTAGCGACACGGCACGCGCGCCGAACCATTCGACCGCCGAGGCCGCCAGCAGCCCATACTCCCAGTCGGCAAAGCCTTCGATGAAAAGAAAGCCGATTGTCTTCTGTCCGGGCATGAGCTCGCTCCGCGTGCCAAACCTGCTACTGGCTTGTTATCTGGGCGTTGACGCGCCCGCATCCAATCGTCGGGCCGAAAAATTCGCCTCAATTGCCGCGACGGCCACGGTCGGTGTACATGTCTGGCCAGCCGATATCCTTGCGAATGTCCGCGGGCAGCGAGTTCATGAACCGCTGGGTGCGGATCTCGTTACGTATCGTCCGTATCTTGCCGACATAGTGCTGCATGCCGCGCAGAATGGTAAGACCGTTCATGGCTAGTCTCCTCTCTTTCGATGGAGACACTATCGCATACCCCTCCTGACAGCAGTCTGTCAGGAGGATGGCAGGGCGGCGACAATAATTCCGACCGGTGCATTTGCCAGGAAGGGATCCTTCTTTCGCGACATCGAACCGTGGTTGGCACAGGCTTGCTCGATGCCGATTGTTCATCGCAACGACACTGATCCAGGCGCCTTTGTTCAGCATCCGGCGACGGACCGTCGGGATACGCGGCCTTCAGCGACATGGCCGCGGTTCTGATATGGAGAGAGAAAATTCTTTCCCAAAAACAGGGAGACGACCATGAGCTTGCAACTGACAGGAATCCACCATCTCACCGCCATAACCGCCAATGCGCCGGGTAACCTTCACTTCTACACGAGGGTGCCGGGCCTACGGCTGGTCAAGAAGACGGTGAACCAGGACGATACCTCGGCCTATCACCTCTTCTATGCGGACGGCGAAGCGACACCGGGTACCGACCTTACCTTCTTCGACTGGCCGGTTGGCCGCGAGCGGCGCGGCACGCACAGCATCGTGCGGACCAGCCTCAGGGTCGGCAGCCAGGAAAGCCTTGCCTGGTGGAAACAGCACCTGGCGGGCGAAAGCATCGCGACGGGAGAGATCGCCGACGTCGGCGGCTACCCCAGCCTGGATTTCGAAGATCCCGAGGGCCAGCGCCTGCGCCTGGTCAGTGATGGCGGCCAGGGCGGCAGCCATCCCTGGGCGCAAAGCCCGATACCGGCCGCGCATCAGATTCGCGGGCTCGGGCCGATCGTCATCAGCGTTCCCGACATCACCAACACCGAGGCGGTGGTGACCGAGGTGATGAACATGCGCAAGGCACGCGACTATGCCTCGCCGGAGGGCCAGGTGCACGTCTTCGAAATGGGCGGGGGCGGGCCGGCGGCGGAGTTGCAAGTCCTGGTGCAGCCGGGACTGGCGCCGGCACGGCAAGGCGCGGGTGCGGTTCACCATGTCGCCTTCAGGGCGCCGGACCAGGAGACCTTGCATCAATGGACGGCGCGGCTGGCCGAGTTCCGGCTGCCGTCGAGCGGCGAGGTCGAGCGCTATTACTTCCGCTCGCTCTACTTCCGCGAGCCGAACGGCATCCTGTTCGAGATCGCCACCGACGGGCCGGGGTTCACCGCCGACGAGCCGCTGGAAACGCTGGGCGAAAGCCTGGCCCTGCCGCCGTTCCTCGAACCGAAGCGGGCTTCGATCGAGGCTGGCCTCAAGCCGCTGAAGTAGATCGCTCGCCGGTCAAAGGCGGGCGCCGTGCTCCGGTTCGGGATCGCGGTGCCTGTTCTTTTTCAGGCAACGAAGGACGTGCTTTGACAGCCGGCCGCGTTGCTGGTCAAAGGCGGCATGTCGAAACTTCTCGCGCTTGTCATTGTTGGCATCATGGTCATCCAGCTGATCAAGCCGCTCGGCTGGCCGGGGCTGAAACGGCGCAGTGACTTCTGGAAGCTGGCGCTGCTGGCGATGGCCGCGATTTCGATGACAGCCGTGCTTGGGCATTGGGCTTAGGCAAGGCCGACGGCCTTTCAACTGGAAAGCACCGGGCCGACGAGATGCTCGGCCCAGGCCCGGTAGCCGGCTTCCGAGGCGTGAAAGCCGTCGGAGGCAAAGCCGGCCTCGGGATTGGTGATCGGCAGGCGCGGCGCCGGCACCGCGCCGCGCTCCAGGCAAAGCCGTTCACCCATCCGGTTCATTTCGGTGGCGCGAATCTCAAGGATTTTTCCGAGCAGCGGCGGCATGGCCGGCGCCCGCGTGAACTCCAGCACCGGCGACCACACCACACGCGCCTCCGGCCATTTGGCGCGCAGCGCGTAGAGCAGGCCGCCGAACTCCTTCTTGAAGCGCGGCACGGAGTGAAAATTCTTGGTGTCGTTGGTGCCGATGGCGAGCAGGATATGCGTCCACGGATCGGCCGACAGATTGGGCAGGACATGGTCGCGGATCTGGCCCGACGTTGCCGAATTGAAGCCGGCGGCCCGCCAGCACACCGCACGGCCTGTACTTTGTGACATCAGCACGGCGAGTTGCGCGGCAAGCCCATCTTCCGAATTGCCGATGCCGACCGAAGCGGCAGAGGAATCGCCCAGCACCAGAAGCGAGATCGCTGGCGCCTTGCCTGATATTTCGTGCATGACCGGCCCTTGCGCAGGCAGCATGCGCGTCGTGCGACGGCGCACGCCGAGGCCTTGCCAGACATAGACCGGGAAGGCGAGCCAGGTGAGAAGGGCCGGGAAGCGCATGGCAATACCGTTAAACGATCAGCGGCAGCCTTAGCGCATGTTTTGGCTGACGGGAACGATCTTCAATCGCAGCAATTCGCCTGCCCCGCTTGCTTGCCCTGATATTCATCATGCAGCCGCACCCAATCCATAAGCCCATGATAGGGGCCGGTTTCATTGCGACCCTTCGGCGTCATGTCGAGATAGTCGTAGGTGCCGATCAGCGCCTCGCCGCCGCGGGCGCGCGACATGAAGGTGAGAAAGAGGTCGCCGGTCTCGTCCCTGAAGAAAACACTGGTGCCGGGAAGCTCCTTCGACGTCCGGGGGCGGGTCTCGAAATTGTAGGTGGTTTCGCCGGCGGCGATCTGCCTGTCGGTGAAGGAGACCTGCATGTCGAAGTTGAAATCCGAGGCATAGGACGACACCCAATCGAACTTCCAGCCCATGCGCTGCTTGTAGGGCAGAAGTTCCGCCAGTGGCGCGCGTGAAACCACGACCAGCGACACGTCGTGATGTTTGAGGTGCTGGTTGGCGCCGTCGATATGGTCGGCGAGGAACGAGCAGCCCTCGCAGTGATGAACGCAGCCCGGCCCGAACATGAAATGATAGACGATCAGCTGGCTTTTGGTGCCAAACAGGTCGGTCAGTCTGTTTGGCCCTTGTTCGGTCTCGAAGACATAGTCTTTCCTGATCTTCAGCCAGGGCAGTGCACGCCGTTCAGCCGCGATCCGCTCGCGAAACCGCGTCAATTCCTTCTCGCGCGCCAGATGCGCCTTGTGCGCCTGGAACCAGTCTTCGCGCGAAACGATCTTGTTGCGATGCATGAACCTCTCCCTGAATGGCATCCCAAGGACGTTCGGGATGGGCGCAAACCGACATCGCCGGAGAGGAAATAAGGACGGAGAGGCTCCGCCCCAAGCCCGGGCAAACAAAAACCCGGGCGCAGCGGCCCGGGTTCAAGGAGAGACGGAAGGACTGTGATCAGGCGGCCTGTTCCAGGCTCGCCTTCCATTTTCCCAGTGCCGCCAGATGGTTCATGTGAGCGCGATGGGTGAAGGCGGCCTGGCCGGCGGCGACGTTCGAGGCCTTGCCGCTCCAGGCTTTCTGCGGCGCTGCCTGCAGCGCGCGGCCATAGGAGAAGGTCAGCTTCCACGGGTGCGGCCCGATGGCGTTGATGGCGTTGAGGTTGGCGGTCGCCTCCTCGTCCTCCTGGCCGCCGGAAAGGAAGGCGATGCCCGGCACCGCTGCCGGCACGGTCTCGCGAAACAGTCTTATGGTCTTTTCCGCGACTTCTTCCGGGCTGCTCACCTTGCCCGATTTCTTGCCTGCCAGCACCATGTTGGGCTTCAGGATGGTGCCTTCGAGCACGACGCGCGCCGCATGGAGTTCGTCATAAAGCTTGATCAGCGTTGCCTTCGAGATGTCGTAGCAGGTGTCGATGTCGTGGGCGCCGTCCATCAGCACTTCCGGCTCGACGATCGGCACGATGCCGGCCTCCTGGCAAAGGGCGGCATAGCGGGCGAGTGCATGCGCGTTCGAGCCGATCGAATTGGCGGAGGGCACGCCCTTGGCCTGGTCGATGTCGATCACGGCGCGCCATTTGGCGAAGCGGGCGCCGAGCTTGTAGTAGTCGGCAAGGCGCTCACGCAGGCCATCCAGGCCCTCGGTAATGGTGTCGCCGGGAAACCCGGCCAGAGGCTTGGCGCCGGCGTCGACCTTGATGCCGGGGATGGCGCCGGCCGCCTTGATGATGTCGACCAGCGGCGTGCCGTCGGCGGCTTTCTGCCGGATCGTCTCGTCATAGAGGATGACGCCGGAAATGTAGCGGGTCATCGCCTCCCTAGTGCGGAACATCATCTCGCGGTAGTCGCGGCGGCTGTCGGCGGTCGATTCAACGCCGATCACGTCGAAGCGCTTCTTGATGGTGCCAGAACTTTCGTCGGCTGCCAGCAGGCCCTTGCCGTCGGCGACGATCGCTGCGGCAATATCTTCGAGACGTTCGCTCATTGTTGCTTCTCCTCAGAGGGTTCGTTTCGCGCTTAACGGAACTCTACCGCCAAAGGAATGGCATCGGAAAGCTCGAATCGATTGAAAGCCTCGAGCCTCGCCGGCTCTCGTCGAGTTGATCGGGTCGCTCGTTTTCCTGGAATTGCTTTAGCGCTTCAGCACATCGACGCCGGGCAGCGGCTTGCCTTCCATCCATTCCAGGAAAGCGCCGCCGGCGGTCGAGACATAGGTGAAGTCATCGGCGACGCCGGCATGGTTGAGTGCTGCCACCGTATCGCCGCCACCGGCGACCGAGACCAGCTTGCCGGCCTTGGTGCGCGCCGCCGCGTGCTTGGCCGCCGCCACCGTTGCATGGTCGAAGGGCGCGATCTCGAAGGCGCCGAGCGGGCCGTTCCAGACCAGCGTCGCGGCGCGGTCGATCCATTCGCCGATGGTCGTCACGGTCTTTGCGCCGACATCGAGGATCATGCCGTCCGCCGGTACATCCGAGATGGCGACGGTCTCGCAGGCCGCGTCCGCCTTGAATTCCTTGGCGACGACGCCGTCGACCGGCAGGATGATAGCGCAGCCGGCCTCGGCCGCCTCGATCATGATCTGCTTGGCGGTCGAGGCGAGGTCATGCTCGCACAGCGATTTGCCGACATCGGTGCCGCGCGCGGCAAGGAAGGTGTTGGCCATGCCGCCACCGATGACCAGCGCGTCGACCTTCTTCACCAGGTTCATCAACAGGTCGATCTTGGTCGAGACCTTGGCACCGCCGACGATGGCGACGACCGGACGGACCGGATTGCCCAAACCTTTCTCCAGCGCTTCAAGCTCGGCCTGCATAGTGCGGCCGGCAAAGGCCGGCAACAGATGCGCCAGGCCTTCTGTCGAGGAATGGGCGCGGTGCGCCGCCGAAAAGGCGTCGTTGACGAAGATATCGCCATTGGCGGCGAGTTTTTCGGTGAAGGCCGGATCGTTCTTTTCCTCGGCTTTGTAGAAGCGGGTGTTTTCGAGCAGCAGCACGTCGCCCTTGTTCATGGCGGCGATGGCGCTTGCCGCCGTGTCGCCGACGCAGTCGGAGGCAAAACCAACGGGGCGGCGGAGCACATCAGCCGTCGCCTTGGCGATCGGCTCCAGCGAGAATTCGGGCGAGGGGCCATCCTTGGGCCGGCCGAAATGGGCGAGCAGGATGACCTTGGCGCCCTTGGCCGACAGTTCGGCGATGGTCGGTGCGATGCGTTCGATGCGGGTGGCGTCGGTGACCTTACCCTCGGCGACAGGCACGTTGAGGTCGACGCGCACCAGCACGCGCTTGCCGCTGATGTTGCCGATATCGTCGAGTGTCTTGAAGGCGGCCATGCGGGTTCCTTTCGTGAAAATCGGGGGGACCATACCCCGCGCCAACGACGATGCAAGGCTTAGCCCGGGTTCGAAACGAAATTTTGAAGCCGGTACGATTCCGTGCCGGCGGGCGGATGAAGGCAGTACTCCACGATCGGAAGCGTTCAGCTCGCGGTCGTAGCCTTTTCTGGTGCGGGCTCCGGGGCCGGTTTCTCGTCCGCTTGTGCCTCTGCCATCCGCGTCTCGGCCGGCTTGCGCCAGTTGCGGATGAAGGCAGAGAGACGGTCGCCGATTTCGCCGGCGCTGAGGAAAACCGGCACCCGCGCCACCGGCGCGGTCGGCTCGAAGGAAAGGCCGAGGCCTGTGATCTTGCCCTTGTCGTCGACGTCGCGGACGATCAGCTCGATCGGGCCGAGCAGAACGCGGTCGGCATATTCGGCATGGCCGCCGAGCCGCGCGGTGACCAGCGCGCCAACGGTGAGTTTTTGCTCCGCTTCATCCAGGCCTGGCGTGTAGGCCGCCTCCAGTTCGGCGGCGGAGCGTGCGGGGTCGACGGCGAAGGCGCCGAAGAAATCGGCGTCCTCCGGGTCGACCACGGCGCGGCTGGCGAACAGCTTGTCGAGCAGGCGCGGATAGCGATCCGGCACGAAAATGTAGACCTGGTCGCCGGCGGCAAGCCGGCCCATGTCCTGGAAGCGCATCGAGCGGCCGTCGCGCAGCACCAGCGAGGGACGTGCCCAGCGCGGGATGCGCTCGCCGCGCGCCACAGGACTGCCGTGTGCGACGCGATAGGCGAGAAGCTCGTGATGGGCCGAGCCGGGTAGTTCCAGCTCGACCTTGTCCAGCGGCCCAAGCCGCGCCGGCACGATCAGACCGAGGCGGCGCGCCAGCGGTCCGACCGTCCAGCCCTGGATGACCAGCGACACGAGCACGATGATGAAGGCGGTGTTGAAGATGACACGGCCGTTTTCCAGCCCGCCGAGCAGCGGGGTGATAGCGAGCAAGATCGACACCGCGCCACGCAGGCCGACCCAGGAGACGAAGGCCACTTCGGGGCGCGGCAGACGGAAGGGGACCAGGCAGAGCCAGACGGCGATCGGCCGCGCCACGAACATCAGGAACAGGCCGAGCGCGACCGCCGGCACCATGATCGCCGGAAACTGCGACGGGGTCGCGAACAGGCCGAGGATGAGGAACATGATGATCTGCGCCAGCCACGACATGCCGTCCTGGAAACGCTTGAGGATGGTGACGGCGCGGATATCGGAATTGCCTGATATGAGGCCGGCGATATACACCGCCAGGAAACCCGAGCCACCAATGGCGCCGGCCGCGGCAAAGACCATCAGCGACAAGGTCAGCACGAAGATCGGCAGCAGGCCGTGGTCGAGATTGAGCCGGTCGACGAGGCGCACGATGGCGAGGCCGCCGAGCACGCCGACGACAGCGCCGAGGCCCATATTGAGGAGGAAGCCGAGGAACAGGCTGGTGACCAGGACATTGGTCTCGGGATTGGCGTGGGCGGCAATGATCTCGACCAGCGTGATCGTCAGGAAAATGGCGATCGGGTCGTTGGTGCCCGATTCCACCTCGAGCGTCGAGCGCACGCGTTCGCGCAGATTGATCTCGCCGGCGCGCAGCAGGAAGAACACCGCCGCCGCATCGGTGGAGGCGACGGCGGCGCCGAGCAGGAAGGATTCCAGCCAGGTGAGATCGAGCAGATAGTGGGCGGCGACGCCGAACAGGCCGGTGGTCAGAAGCACGCCGAAGGTCGCCAGCGACAGAGCCGGACCCGCCGCCTGCCGCAAGGCATTGAGCGGCGTGCCGAAACCGGAATCGAACAGGATGACCGCCAGCGCCAGTGAGCCGGCAAAATAAGCGATGCGGGCGTTGTCGAACTGGATGCCGAGACCGTCGGTGCCTGTGGCCAGGCCAATGCAGAGAAACAGGAGCAGAAGAGGAGCGCCGAAGCGGAAGGCGATCAGGCTCGAAAACGCGGCGGCGACGACAAGCGCTGTGCCGACCAGCGTAACGAGATAGATCGCGTGCTCCATCCGTGATTTGCCCCTCGAATTCGTCTGCCTCCTGCTTCGCGACAGAGTGGGGCGAAGACGTGACCAGTGCAAGGCGGCAGGGTGGCTTTTTGGCCTATGCCGCTGATTTTCGGGTCTTTTGACGCTCAGGACACAAATTAGCTGGACGCAAGCCACCCCACATGAAAACGCCCGGACAAAGCCGGGCGTTTCAGGTCTCGAAAAGAGAGCTTTGCGATCAGGCGATGGTCTTGCCGAAGGCGACAGCGGTGTCGCCCATGCGGTTGGAAAACCCCCATTCATTGTCGTACCAAGACAGCACCGAAACGAAGTTGCCGTCCATCACCTTGGTCTGGTCGAGCGCCATGATCGAGGAGCGCGGATCGTGGTTGAAGTCGATCGACACATTCGGGTGATGGGTGACGCCGAGAATGCCCTTCAGCTTGCCGTTGGAAGCGGCGATCACCGCGTCGTTGATCTCCTGCACCGTGGTCGAGCGCTTGGCGATGAACTTGAAGTCGACGACCGAGACGTTCGGGGTCGGCACGCGGATCGAGATACCGTCGAGCTTGCCCTTGAGGTCGGGCAGCACCAGGCCGATCGCCTTGGCGGCACCCGTCGAGGTCGGGATCTGCGACAGGGCGGCGGCGCGGGCGCGGTAGAGATCCTTGTGCATGGTATCCAGCGTCGGCTGGTCGCCGGTGTAGGAATGGATCGTCGTCATCATGCCCTTTTCGATGCCGACCGTCTCGTGCAGCACGGCTGCCAGCGGCGCCAGGCAGTTGGTGGTGCACGACGCATTCGAGATGACGATGTGGTCCTTGGTCAGCTGGTCGTGGTTGATGCCGTAGACCACGGTAAGGTCGGCACCTTCGGCCGGGGCCGAAACGACGACGCGCTTGGCGCCGGCGGTCAGGTGGGCGGCTGCCTTGTCGCGAGCGGTGAAGATGCCGGTGCATTCGAGCGCGATGTCGATGCCGAGTTCCTTCCACGGCAGCTGCGTCGGATCCTTGATCGCGGTGACCTTGAACGTCTCCTTGCCGACGGTAATCTGGTCGCCGGATACCGAGACTTCATGCGGGAAGCGGCCATGCACGCTGTCGTAGCGCAACAGGTGCGCATTGGTCTCGACCGGGCCGAGGTCGTTGACGGCAACGACGTCGATGTCCCTGCGGCCGGATTCATGGATGGCGCGCAGGATGTTGCGGCCAATGCGGCCGAATCCGTTGATGGCAACTCTGACGGTCATTATTATTCTCTCCCTGGGAGTTGGAGGGCAGACGATGGGTCCGCAGTTTCATAGCGGCGGAAGCAGAAAGAATCCAGCCGCAGTGGCATGGATTTAAATCGATTAAGTTAGGCCAGCCCGGCGAAGCCGCTTGCGCGGTTTCGCCAGACTTTGAACCTACCTGGTATGCAGGCGGGCTTCCGCCGCCTTGGCAGCCGCTTCAGCGGTGATGCCGAAATGCGGATAGAGTTGCTCGATCGTGCCTGAAGCGCCGAAGCCGGTCATGCCGACGAAGATGCCGTCGGAGCCGATGAATTGATCCCAGCCTTGGCGGATGCCGGCTTCGATGGCCATTTTCACCGGCGCGTTGCCGATCGTTTTCTTGCGGTAGCCGTCGCTCTGCTTGTCGAACAGTTCGAAGCAGGGAACCGAGACGACGCGGGTCGGATGGCCATGCTTTTCCAGCAGGTCGCGGGCGCCGAGCGCGATCTCGACCTCGGACCCGGTAGCGAAGATCGTCACCGCCGCTTCACCGCTGGCGGCTGCCAGCTCGTAGGCGCCCTGGCTGCTGAGATTCTCAGCAACGAACTCAGTGCGCACCGTTGGCAGGTTCTGTCGGGTCAACGCCAGCGTCGAAGGTGTCTTTTCAGACTCGAGAGCGATCTGCCAACACTCGGCGGCTTCTACCGCGTCAGCCGGGCGGAAGACATTGTGGTTGGGGATGGCGCGCAGCGCGGCCATATGTTCGACAGGCTGGTGGGTCGGGCCGTCTTCACCCAGACCGATGGAATCATGGGTCATGACGAAGATCGAGCGGATGCCCATCAGCGAGGCAAGCCGCATCGACGGACGGGCGTAATCGGAGAAGCACAGGAAGGTGCCGCCATAGGCGATGAGGCCGCCATGCAGCGTCAGGCCGTTGATCGCGGCGGCCATGCCGTGCTCGCGGATGCCGTAGTGGACATAGCGCTGGCCGTAGTCGTCCGACGTGATGTTCTTGGTCTGGCTGGTCTTGGTGTTGTTGGAGCCGGTCAGGTCGGCGGAGCCGCCGATGGTCTCGGGCACGGCGCCGTTGATGACCTCAAGCGCCATTTCGGACGATTTGCGCGTGGCGACCTTCGGCTTGTCGACCGAGAGCTTCTTCTTGTAGTCGGAGATGACGGCGTCGAAATTGGACGGCAGTTTGCCGCTGAGGCGGCGCTCGAACTCGGCCTTCAGCTTGGCGTCGGCCTTGGCCAGGCGGCCTTCCCAGTCGGTGCGTGCCTTGGCGCCGGCCTTGCCAGCGGTGCGCCAGGCGTCGAGGATGTCGGCCGGAATCTCGAAGGGCGGCAAATCCCAGTTGAAGAACTTGCGCGCGCCGGCGATCTCGTCGGCGCCGAGCGGCGAGCCGTGCGCCTTGTTGGTGCCGGCCTTGGTTGGCGCGCCGAAGCCGATGGTCGTCTTGCAGGCTATCATCGTCGGCTTGTCGGAATGACGGGCTGCCTCGATGGCATAGGCGATGGCTTCCGGATCGGTGCCGTCGATGTGGCTGGCATTCCAGCCGGAGGCCTGGAAGCGGGCGACTTGGTCGGTGTTGTCGGACAGCGAGACCGGGCCATCGATCGAGATGTTGTTGTTGTCCCAGAAGACGATCAGCTTGTTGAGCTTGAGGTGGCCGGCAAGTGCGATGGCTTCCTGGGAAACGCCTTCCATCAGGCAGCCGTCGCCGGCCAGCACATAGGTGTAGTGGTCGACCAGATCATTGCCGAAGGCGGCGTTCATGATGCGCTCGCCGAGCGCGAAGCCGACCGAATTGGCCAGGCCCTGGCCGAGCGGGCCGGTCGTCGTCTCGATCCCGGTGGCGTGGCCGTATTCGGGATGTCCGGCGGTCTTCGAGCCCAACTGGCGGAAGTGCTTGATCTGGTCGATGGTCATGTCTTCGTAACCGGTCAGATGCAGCAGCGAATAGAGCAGCATCGAGCCGTGGCCGGCAGACAGGATGAAACGGTCGCGGTCGGCCCAGTGCGGGGCCTTGGGATCATATTTCAGGAAGCGCGTGAACAGCACCGTGGCGATGTCGGCGCAGCCCATGGGCAGGCCGGGATGGCCGGAATTTGCCTTCTCGACGGCGTCCATGGAGAGAAAGCGGATCGCATTGGCCATCCGGTCATGTTGTTCACGCGACGTCATGGTTCCTCCAGAAGTGGGGGTTTGGGGGCTTGGGAGAGCCCTTGAAAAGGGTGCGCGACACATAGCAGGCGCGCGCTTTTAGTCAACAAATCGGGTGCACATTTGCCGGTCTTGTGATGCCGGCGGCGAGCCTACATTAGCGTTAGCAGGGGACAGTCGCGAGAGCTTTATTGACGTTGCCTTCACCCGGTGCCTAATGTTTCCTCAATAACGCGTTCTGAACGCGAGCGATTCGGTGATGGGCAGGGCACAGGACGAAGGCCATGACCGGGGAAACGACACTCAAGGAAGTCATCGCCAGGCTGGGTAAGGCCATCGAGGGGCTGGAAAACGCCGTCGCGGCCAAGCTCGAGCACGAGCGCGATTACTCGGAAGCCGAGGCTGAGGTTCAGCGGATGAATGCCGATCGCTCCCGGCTGGCGCAGGAACTCGACAATTCCGAAGCGCGCGCCGAACGGCTGGAGGACGCCAACAAGGAAGTGTCACGACGGTTGGTGACCGCCATGGAAACCATCCGCGCCGTGTTGGACAGATAGGAGCTGGCCCGATGGCACAGGTCACGGTTTCAATCGACGGCAAGCAGTACCGCATGGCCTGTGACGAGGGCCAGGAAGAGCATCTGATCGATCTTGCCGAACGTTTCGACCGCTATGTTTCGCACCTGAAGGACTCGTTCGGCGAGATCGGCGACCAGCGGCTGACCGTGATGGCCGGCATCATGGTGATGGATGAACTCTCCGAACTGCAGAAGCGCGTCAAGGGCATGGAAAGCGAAGTGCTGACCTTGCGCAAGACGCGTGACGACGCGCTGACCAAGGCCGACAAGAGCGACGGCATGCTGACCGACGCGCTTGGTGCGCTGGCACAGCGGATGGAAGACCTGGCAACGACGCTGGCGATCAAGGCCTAGGCGGGACGGTCCCTCTCAGCCAAGGCTTTGCTACGCTTTTGGCCCGATGGCAGCATGAAAATGCTCGCTGCGCCCCGACAAGGGTTTCATATTATCTTGCGACCGCGATTTTTGCGCTAAGATGCGCCGATGTTGGAGCGTGGGCACCTTGGTGGCGGCATGGTTTACCGCTTGCCGTCCTCGCTGCCGACGAGTTCTGCTTACAGGGGAGATGTGCCATGAGCCTTCGTATCAACGACATTGCACCGGATTTCACCGCCGAGACCACGCAAGGGACGATCAAATTCCACGACTGGATCGGTGACGGTTGGGCGATCCTGTTCAGCCATCCGAAAAATTTCACACCGGTCTGTACGACCGAGCTTGGCACGATGGCAGGGCTCGAAGGGGAGTTCAAGAAGCGCAACGTCAAGATCATCGGCATTTCGGTCGACCCGGTCGCGAGCCACGATAAGTGGCAGGACGACATCAAGACGGCGACAGGCCATTCGGTGAAGTACCCGCTGATCGGCGACAAGGACCTCAAGGTCGCCAAACTCTACGACATGCTGCCGGGCGGCGCCGGCGAGACGTCGGAGGGCCGCACGCCCGCCGACAACGCCACGGTGCGCTCGGTCTACGTCATCGGACCGGACAAGAAGATCAAGCTGGTGCTGACCTACCCGATGACCACCGGGCGCAACTTCGACGAGATTCTGCGCGCCGTCGATTCCATGCAGCTCACCGCCAAGCATCAGGTGGCGACGCCGGCGAACTGGAAGCAGGGCGAGGATGTCATCATCACCGCCGCCGTTTCCAATGAGGATGCAATCAAGCGTTTCGGCGCCTACGAGACCATCCTGCCCTATCTCAGGAAGACCAAGCAGCCATCCGCCTGACCGCTTCGTCTCGCCTCTGCGAGCGAAATGATACTTGACTGGGTCACCCGAGGGGACAACCATGCTCCCCTCGGGTGCCGACAGGGAAAATCATTCCTGCGGATGTTTTGTTTGGGCATGCCGTTCTTCCAAAGCCGGGGTCACTTTTGGGCGACATGCATCGAGGGTTGGGGAAGCGCAAATTGGACGTAGCTTTGGCTAGGCCGCAGGTCACCGGCTTCTACGACAAGCCGACCGGGGCCATCCAGTATGTCGTCGCCGACCAGCCGACGAGGCGATGTGCCATCATCGATCCGATCCTCGACTTCGACGAGAGGTCCGGCGCCACGGCGACGAAGAGCGCCGACGCCTTGCTCGATTTTATCCGGGACAATGGGCTTGAGCTCGAGTGGATCCTCGATACCCATCCGCATGCCGACCATTTCTCGGCGGCACACTATCTGAGGCAGAAGACTGGAGCGCCCACGGCGATCGGCAACAGGGTCGTCGACGTCCAGAAACTGTGGAAGGCGATCTACAACTGGCCGGATTTTCCCGCCGACGGTTCGCAGTGGGACAGGCTGTTTGGCGAAGGCGAGACGTTCCGGATCGGCGCCCTTCCGGTCAAGGTGCTGTTCTCACCGGGGCATACGCTGGCCTCGATCACCTATGTGATCGGCGATGCCGCCTTCATTCACGACACGCTGTTCATGCCCGACAGCGGCACCGCGAGGGCGGACTTTCCCGGCGGCAGCGCCGTGCGGCTCTGGCACTCGATCCAGGACATCCTGGCGCTGCCGGGCGAAACGCGCCTGTTCGTCGGCCATGACTACCAGCCCGATGGCCGAGACCCATTGTGGGAAAGTACGGTCGAGGAGCAGAAAACCGGCAACACGCACCTCGTCGCCGCGCGTACCGAGGCCGATTTCGTCGCCCTGCGTGAAACCCGCGACAGGACATTGCCGATGCCGAGGCTGATCCTGCATGCGTTGCAGGTCAACATGAATGGCGGACGGCTGCCGGAACCGGAAGCCAATGGACTGCGGTACCTGAAGTTTCCGCTGGATGGGCTTTGAGGGGTATTTTTTGTGGCGGGCGCGGCCGGTGAAACTGCCGATCTCCCCCGCAAGGGGGGAGATCGGATGTCGCCTCCGCTTTCGCCAACCACACAAGAAAAAAGGCGGCGCCAGTTTCCTGACGCCACCTTGATCTTTGTTGCCGAACCCGGCTTTAAGCCGCCGGCTGTGCCTCGATGGTGCGCAGCGCCTGGGTCTGGCGCTTGGCGGCGGCCTTGACCGCATCCTGCACCTTCTCGAAGGCGCGCACCTCGATCTGGCGCACGCGTTCGCGGCTGATGTCGAACTCGGACGACAGCTCTTCCAGCGTCAGCGGCTCCTCGGCGAGGCGACGTGCCTCGAAGATGCGCCGCTCGCGCTCGTTGAGCACGGCAAGAGCGCCCGACAGCATGCCGCGCCGGTTTTCCAGCTCGTCCTGCTCGATCAGCATCTCTTCCTGGCTTTCGTGGTCGTCGACCAGCCAGTCCTGCCATTCGCCGGATTCGCCTTCGCTGGCCCGGATCGGGGCATTGAGCGACGCATCGCCCGACAGGCGACGGTTCATCGACACCACTTCGGCTTCGGAAACGTTCAGCCTGGTGGCGATCTCGGCGATCTGGTCGGGCTTCAAGTCGCCGTCGTCCAGCGCCTGGATCTTGCCCTTCACCTTGCGCAGGTTGAAGAACAGGCGCTTCTGGTTGGCGGTCGTGCCCATCTTGACCAGGCTCCATGAGCGCAGGATGTACTCCTGGATCGAGGCCTTGATCCACCACATGGCATAGGTCGCGAGGCGGAAGCCGCGCTCGGGTTCGAATTTCTTGACGGCCTGCATCAGGCCGACATTGCCTTCCGAGATCACTTCGCCGATCGGCAGGCCATAGCCGCGATAGCCCATGGCGATCTTGGCGACGAGCCTGAGGTGGCTGGTGACGAGCTTGTGCGCCGCGGAAGTGTCTTCATGCTCGGCGTAACGCTTGGCGAGCATGTACTCTTCCTGCGGCTGAAGCATCGGAAAGCGGCGGATTTCTTCCAGGTAGCGGCTGAGGCCGCCTTCGCCGGAAACGATACTGGGTAATGACTGGGCCATGATAGCGCCCCCTCTCTATTGGAGTGATGCCCCCAAAACGCGGCGGGCATGTGACGCGAGCACCAAAAGGCTCGCCCGCGACAACCGATATATATAGGAACAAAACCAGAAAAGACAGCATTTGTTCAACACGAAACAGTGCGTCACGGTAAAGTGAACAATGCCGCTCAGGTTTTCTATGACCGGTTCAGAGCTTGCGAAAACCGCCGACGAGTTCCTCCATGTCCCCCGGCAACGGCGCCTCGAACCTCATCGTTAGATGGGTAGTGGGGTGGCGAAATGCAAGGAGCCAGGCATGCAAAGCTTGCCGGGAAAATGCCTTGACCTGACTTTTCAGGGGTTCCGGCAGCCGGTTGGCCTTGGTGCGAAAGGCCTGGCCATAGTCCGGGTCGCCGACCACGGGATGGCCGATATGCGCCATGTGGACACGGATCTGGTGGGTGCGGCCGGTTTCCAGCCGGCACTCGACCAGGCTGGCGGTGGCGAATTCCTGCTGATCGACGCCGAAGCGCTCCTGCACGGCAAAATGGGTGACCGCATGGCGGGCGTCGTCGCGCCCTTCTGGCACCACGGCGCGGCGCACGCGGTCGGCGGCGCGGCCGAGCGGCGCGTCGACCGTTCCCGTTGGCCTTTGCGGTATGCCCCAGACCAGCGCCAGGTAGGCGCGTTCGAGGTCGCCGGTCAGGCCGTGATCGGCGAAGGCCTCGGACAGTGACTTGTGGGCGCGGTCGGTCTTGGCGACCACCATGACGCCGCTGGTCTCCTTGTCGAGGCGGTGAACGATGCCTGGCCGGCGCACGCCGCCGATGCCGGAAAGACTGTCGCCGCAATGGTGGATCAGCGCGTTGACCAGCGTGCCGGTCCAGTTGCCGGCGCCAGGGTGCACGACAAGCCCAGCCGGCTTGTTGATGACGATCAATTCGTCATCCTCATAGAGCACGTCGAGCGCGATGTTTTCACCCTGGGGCGCCGCCGGCTCCGGCTCGGGCATGACCACCGAGACGCTTTCGCCTGGCGTCATCTTGCGCTTGGTCTCGTCGACAGGTTTGCCGTCGATCGAAACCGCACCCTGCCTGATCAGCATCTGCACGCGGCTGCGCGACATGTCGGGGCCAAGGCCCGCCGCCAGCCACTGATCGAGACGCTGACCGGCCGCATCCGCGCCCGCCACCAGCACGGTTGGTGCCGCCTCTATCAATTCAGGGGCCTCTTCGCTATGAGCGCTCATTGAAAAACCGTCCGGAACTGTTTTGCCATGGCCAGCCCAATTGCCGAAGAAGACCAGGATAAGCCGCTCGACCCCGAGGTCGAAAAGGTGCGCAGGAAACTCGTCCGCTTCGTCGGTATCAATCTCGGCCTGCTGTTCCTCGCCCTTATGGTGGTGATCGGCGCCCTTGTCTACAAAGCGCGCAATGCGCCGCCGGTGACCCCGCCGCTGGCCGGCGATATCCAGACGCCCGCCGGCGAGCCGATCAGCGGCGATATCGTGCTTCCGGTCGGCGCCAAGGTGATCAGCCAGTCGCTGTCCGGCAACCGGGTCTCGATCGACGCCGAGCTTGCCGACGGCAGCCGCACGATCTTCGTCTACGACATGACAGAACGCCGCGTGATCGGTCGTTTTGCAATTCGCAACAAATGAGCGGGCCGCAGCGATGAGCAAGCCTCGGGGATGAGCAAGCCTCAGAGATGACCGGGTTCGCCGAACATCGTCGTGTCGCGACCGTCGCCCTGGTCGTCGCCAGCTATGACGAGGCGATTGCCTGGTATGTCGAGCGGCTCGGCTTCCTGCTCGTCGAGGATGTCGATCTCGGCGGCGGCAAGCGCTGGGTCACGGTGGCGCCGGCCAACGGACAAGGCGCCAGGCTGCTGCTGGCCGAGGCTTCCGACGAGGCACAGCGCAAAAGCATCGGCAACCAGACCGGCGGCCGTGTTTTCCTGTTCCTCGAAACCGACGACTTTGCCCGTGACCATGCGGCTATGCTGGAGAAGGGCGTCGAATTCCGCGACGCACCGCGTTTCGAGCCCTATGGCACGGTGGCCGTTTTCGCCGATCTGCACGGCAATCTCTGGGATCTGATCGAGCCGAAACGCTAGCCTTGCCGCCGGTTTTTATGCGATCCGGTAAAGCGGCCGAACCCCAGTTGCTTTTTCCCGGCGCTCAGCCTATATCGCCGGTTCTTGAACGCGCCCATCGTCTAGCGGTCAGGACACCGCCCTCTCACGGCGGGAACAGGGGTTCGATTCCCCTTGGGCGTACCAAGCTTTCAAGCACTTAGCCATGCAGGCACAAAGACTGTCCTATACTGGTCGAACATCAGTCTGTGCGCTTGGGGCAGTCGGACCTACGCGATGCATAACTGCTGACTCTAGACGTGGCCAACCAGTTGTCGGCGATATTTTTTATACAGCCACTCAATGCGCTTGTACCAAAGCGGCCTCTGCTTATCGGGGTTGATGGACGTCAGGAAGGCGCCAATGTGGGTGCCTTGCTCAACAAAGGGTCTCTCGAACCAAAGCACCTCGACGCCAAGCGCTGCATCGGCACGGTCGATCTCGTGACCGATCGGCGCGGACATCTTGCGTTCGTCAAACCAGGCGCATCTCGCCGCCGCGGCGGAGCGGGTGATGATGTAGGAATCGGTCGCTTTGCCGTGAGGGGCCGGATAGAGATGTTGTCCACGCTTCAACTTGAACGCCGAAATGTAGTATGTGCCGGCGTTGCCGATATAGATGGCGGCTTTGCGATTTGGATCGCCGAGTTCTGCAAGAGCGAGGTTGAATTTTGTGTTGAAATTGGCTGCCAGGAACACGTCATCCTCTAAAACCAGACAATAAGGCTTGTCGGTCTTCAGAAACTCACGCCAGATGCCGATGTGTTTCAAAGAGCAGGACAGTTCCGCCATCTTGAGAGCGCTTGTCGTGGTAAATCTTGCGACATCTTCCTCAGTAATATCTGGAACATCCCAGTGCAGATACCAGGTGGCCGGAATACCATGTCGGTCGATCTGCCTTGCGATGTGCTGTTCGCGGTCCTCATAGCCATTTTTGACGTGGCAAATACGTACATAGACTTTGTCATCGGGAAATCTCAGCATACGACCCGTATAGCCACTGGCGTTTTGAAAGTCTACGCGCACTGAACGGCCGCAGCCGCAAAGCGTATTCCGGCGTGCAATGCTTGCGCCGCATCACATGTTGCAGCAAGTTATCCGCATGAAACAAATCACCTTAATCCTCCTCGTGTCCGTATCCCTGATTGCCCAGTGTGGCCCGTCCTTCTCCAATGACAGGAGGATCACTGGCACCATTCGAGGGTTCGAATGCGGCGACAATTGCTATCTGACGATTGTCGACGGCAAGAAGGCCGAGCAGGTTGGCCT
This sequence comes from Mesorhizobium sp. LjRoot246, assembly GCF_964254115.1. Lineage (NCBI taxonomy): Bacteria > Pseudomonadati > Pseudomonadota > Alphaproteobacteria > Hyphomicrobiales > Phyllobacteriaceae > Mesorhizobium > Mesorhizobium sp. LjRoot246. The sequence continues at coordinate 1,519,425 of NZ_CAXUSN020000001.1, forward strand.
GTGTGCCGCACCCGAGTGTGAAAGCTGGAACGAGCTAACCGTGATGCCGTCCCGCTACAAGGGAAAACGCGTGACGGTCACGGTCGGGCAAGGCCAGCAGGTCGACGACAGCGGCAATGTCATGGGGGAGATGATGTCCTTCACTAAGATCAGATTTCTCGACTAGCGTGCTGGCGTTGGAGGCAGTTCGCTTTCGACCGAAGACCGCGAATCTCTTAGATCTCTCCGCTTCGCACGATATCAAGATATGCAGTGAACGACACATCCACGGCGCGCTCGACCATTCGATCTATTCCGGCAAGCCGAAAAGTGTTTGCGCGCCTGCTATTCCTCTGAACGGATGACTGCCCATGGCGATCATCGGCTCGGTAGTTTCTGCCTCGAACGCTGTCGACGCGAGCACTGTCCGTCCTAACGGCTTGCACAGCCCTTCGATGCGGCTGACAAGATTTACAGCCTTGCCGATCGCGGTGAAGTCCAACCTGCCGGCAGTGCCGATATTCCCCCAAAGTATCTCGCCGACGTGCAGGCCAATGCCATATCCGAACTCTGGACCCCCATTGCGGCGCCGAGTTTGGTTGAGATGATCTATCCCGGCGCGCGTGGCCTTCACGGCGCGTACCGCCGCGTCGCATGCGGCCCTTGCATCGCGCTCGCCAATCGGGAAAATCGCGAGGACGCCATCACCTATAAACTTGAGAACCTCGCCACCAAATGCGTGCACCGCGCCGGCGACGCAATCGAACCAGGCATCAAGTACCAATACGACCTCGTTTGCATCATGAACCTCGGATAGATCGGTGAAACCTCGAAGGTCCGCGCACAGAAGCGCAGCCCGTATCGTCTCTCCCTTTACTCGACGAGAATGACCGTTGAGCACATGTGCTGCACTGCGCTTTCCCAAATATGCTTCGAGCAGTGCGCGTTTCGCGGACCGTTCTGCGAGTGCGGTCATCGGAGCCGCGGCAAACCGGGAGATTTGCCGCAGCAGCTCTGACTGCGCCTCATCCGGAGTATGATCGAACGCCCACACCAAAGTCGGTGCGACACCGCCCGCACCCTCGTCGAACACGATCGCCCGCGTCGTGCCAAGCCACTCCCGCAGCACGAGCCGGGGATCGGCATTCTGGCGGTCGGCGCCTATCCCCAAAGCCTCGACCACTTCACGGCTAGGCGCTCGCCAGAGCCAGATACGGCGTGAAATGATCGGGTCCTGAGCATCCTGCGCCAGCGCGCCGGCAATGATCGGCAAGCCGTCTTCCATCAAATGCGTTGAGAGCTGCAATAGAAGTCGCCCACCGTCGCCAATATGCGCGGCGTCGTCCAGAAGAAATGAAAGCGATTTTGCGAGAAGCATCGGTAGGAGGTCGCTCGGCACCAGCTTATGCTTACACCTCGAACATCTTCTTGCAACTCCCCACATTCGCTTCAATCATGCACGGCATTCGATGCGGATGTGACCTGGAGTGAGCAATGGCGGATTCGGTTTACACAGAGATTGAGGTCGCGGCGCCACAAGCGACCGTGTTCGCGCTTTTGACGGATCCGGACCAGATCGTGCGATGGATCGGGACCGAAGCGAGTTTGGATGCAACGCCGGGCGGTCTGTTCCTCGTCAATGTCGGTGGTCGCCATATGGCGCGCGGTGAGTTCACCGAGGTGATCCCGGTCCACCGTCTTGCCTACAGTTTTGGCTGGGAAGACAACAAGACCGTGCCGCCCGGCTCCAGCCATGTCGAGATCGACCTGATCGCGAGGGATGCGGGGACACTGATCCGCTTCACGCACAGCGGACTGCCGAACGCAAAGGAGCGTGACAGCCACCGAAGGGGATGGGAGCACTACCTCTCAAGGCTGAAGATCACTGCCGATGGGGGACATGTCGATCCCGACGTGCCGATGAAGAATATGTGATTTTCATCTAAGGGCCGCGGATGCCCGTCATCCGAACCAGGCGCGGCATGCGTCAACGAGGCCCTTTGAACTGCCGTCGCCAAACCGGCCGCTCGGGAAACCCAGCGACCTGCGGGCTGCCGCACCATTATAGCTGCCGACGACGGATCGTTTCGGCGAGCTCGGCGAAGGCGTCCGCGATCCCGGCGCCGCTCTTGTCGCCTGCGTGGAGTTCTTGAAACTCAGCGCTTCTGGCGCAACGCCTCGGATTGAATTAGCATCCGTTCATCAAAGCCCCGGTCGCACTCCTGCAGGATGCGGAATGCGGAGCGCAGGGGAGCGAGGCCGGGCGGCGACTGGGCATCTGAAACCCGTACGCCGGCGAGGCGCGGCGTGGCCGGGAGGAGCCAGATGCAGAAACTACAATCGCAAGCTGTCCATCACATCACGCTCGTCGGCGCCGGGCGCCAGACCTCGATCGATTTCTGGGAAGGCGTGCTCGGCATGCCGTTCATCTTCGAACAGCCCAACCTCGACAAGCCCAGGGAAAGCCACCTCTATTTCGATCCGGGTGACGGCCGGCTGATCACCATCTTCACCGACGAGAGCCGCATGCCGGAGAAGCGGCGCACGCCGACCGATCCGGGTTGCGTCCACCACATCGCCTTTTCGGTGTCGCGCGTCACTTTCCTGCAGGCGGTCGCCCGGCTTGACGAGCGTGGCATCAAGCACAGCGGCGTCAAGGATCGCGGCTTCATGGATTCGATCTATTTCGAGGATCCGCTCGGCCTGCTGATCGAGCTGGCCTCCTACCGCTTCGAACCGCCGGCGGGCTTCACCCATGCCGACGTGCTGATGGAGGCGCACAGGCTGCGCGTCGCGCGCGGCGACTACAACATCGCGGAAGTGCATCTCGCCGACGCGATCCAGGCGCTCGTCGAGCGTTCCCGCGCAACCTTGTCGGACGACCGGGCACCGAAGAACCCATACTGAACAGACCAGGGAGGAACAAGATGGCCAAGACAGCGACGAAGAGTGTTAGGAAACCGGCCGCTAAGGCAGCCGCCAAGCCGGCGGCGAAAGCTGCGGCAAAGCCGGCAGCCAAGGCGGCTGCCAAGCCTGCCGTGAAAGCGACGGCAAAAGCCGCGCCTAGGGCCAAGGCGAAGCCGGCTAAGAAGCCGGTGCTGAAGCTCAGCATGCTGAAGCCGAGCGTCAACAACATGACCGTGCGGGTGTTTGCGCGCGCGGCCGGTTTCGATCATGCCGAGACCGATGCCTGGGGACACACCCGTTCGCCGGAATTCATGGCGCGAAACCCCGCCCATTTGACGCCGATGATCGAGGACAAGGGCCTTCCCAGAGGCGTGTTGTGGGAAAGTTGCGCCATCATGCAATACCTCGCCAACAAGCATGGGCTGGAGAAATTCTATCCCAAGGCGCCGGCCAAGCGGGCGATGATCGACAGCGCCATGTTCTACCTGATCGGTACGCTCTATCCCTATGTGGCGCGCGCCACCTATCCGTTCCTAGGCTTTCCGCAATATGCCGGCGAGGTCGGCCACAGCGACGCCCACCCTGACAAGAAGTCCGAAGCCCAGAAGGCGGCGATGGCGGCGATCGCCGAGCCGCTGGAGGTCTTCCACTCCTTCTTCAGGGATGGCAAGCCGTTCATCGGCGGCAAGAACCCGTCGATCGCCGACATCCGACTGGCGGCGACGCTCGAATTCCTGGCTGTCATCGACTATCCTCTGCCCAAATGGGCGAAGGACTATGTGGCAGCGATCGAGAAGACGCTCGGCAAGGCCTATAGCGAGCCGGCCGGCGACGTGCGCGGCTACATCGCCTATGTGAAGTCGCAGGCCAAGGCCTGAGGTTAGGGATTCGTTAACCAAAGCCCTGTCTACTCGGGGCAATTCGCTTCGGCCCGCGACCACGGATGTACTGGCGCAGAACGTCACAGCGATGGGAAAGGTCGGCGAAATGCCGGCCTTTTTGCTTTGTGCGCCATTGCCGGGCCACGCAAACCTCATCGGGTGTCGCTATTTTTGGCGTCAATTTTGCCGAGAGATGTTGTCATCGCCGGCGTCGGCCCTACCATCCATTTTGGCGGTCCGACATGGATTGTCGGTCGGTGCGAGACGAGGGCTGGCGATGAAAAGCGTTGCGAGGCGGGTTGCGATTGCGGGCGTGATGCTGGCGGGCGCCGTTCATCTTTCGAATGCGGCTGAACTCAACACAATGGACGATGTCGGGGCCGCGATCCAGGCATGCTGGACGCCGCCGGCGGGCGCCGGAACCGCAAGCGTCACCTTGAGCTTCAGTTTCAAGCGGGACGGCACGCTGATCGGTCCACCGAGGCCGACGGCCACCAAAGTGAATGGTGACGCCAAGGCGAAAAAATCGTTCGTCGATGCCGCGACAGCGGCTTTGCGGAATTGTCTGCCCCTGACCTTCTCACCGAAGCTGGCGCAAGGGGTCGCCGGCAACGTGTTCACGTTGCAATTCGCCTCTCCCAAGTAAGCCCCATTGTCGGCTCAGTGGTGACTGCGCCTTGCCTCGGCGTGCCGAGCAAGATCAGGCGTCTCGAAGACATAATCGCTCCAGGCCGATTCCGGAACTTGGCCGGCCAGATAGCATTCCAGCAACAGGCTTTGCTCGGCGTTAAGAGGCCTTGGCGCGCGCTCGTGATCCAGCCCCAGCGAGTGAAACAGGTTTCTTGTCAGGTCCGAGACGGTGAAGTGGATCGACATCCGAGTTCTCCTTTGGTCCTTCAACGCCGAAGGACGGGCAAAGGTTTCAAGCGCATCTGGCGGGTAACGGCGGATTTATCCCGGCCCATTGCGCTGCGGGCCGTCGGCGATGGCCTTGCGCTTTTCTTTTCGGGTTCGTCTCAATCTTGAAATAAAAATGTAATATCGAATTTACAGGAGGCGATTTAATGCAATAGATGAAGTCTCTCCAGGTTGAAAAAGATTGGAAGAAATTAGACGTTACTCATTTAGCCTAAGCTTGCCGAAGTCAAGGACTGTAATTCCAGATTCTCAGCAACAAGGACCAAGTCGTCCCGATGATCCGTTTCTCGCCTCTCATGATGATCGCGCTGATATCGGTGTCGGCGTTTTTTCTCGGCACGCTTTCGTCCTACGCGGACAGCTGCGGCGCGATCAGAAGCCAGTTGCTTTCGGCCGGACGCAGCGGCGGGGCGAGCCCGGAGCTTGCCCAGCTGCGCCGGCAACTTGCCGCCATCCAGACTATCGAGAGACAGCGGCAGTGCACGGCAAAAAGTTCGCTCGGTGGCCTCTTCAACGCTTGCGCCGATCTTGCCAGGAGCCGCACGGATGTGCAGCGCCGGATCGCTACGGCTGGGAATTCGGGCCGCGACACATCGGGCCTGCAGGCGCGCTTCGTCGCGCTTGGCTGCGCGCCTTCTGCAAAGCAACGGCCTGCGCGCGCCGCGCCCAGTACCACCCAATCAGCGGGAGCCACGCTCGGCGGCAATGCGATGCTGTTTTGCGTGCGCCTGTCGGACGGATATTTCTTCCCGGCGCCAAAGTCGCAATTTGCCGCTAGCGGCGACATGAAGGAGACGGCCGATCAGTGCCGGTACATCTGCGATGATCCAGGCGTCGACCTCTACACGTTGAGCGACGCCAGCCTCGAAACCGACCAGATGATCGCGCTCGATACGCGCAAGCCCTATACCGAGCTGCCTGCGGCCTTCAGATACCGCGATGACGCGAATTTCAAGGCATGCGACGTCAGGCGCTATTACCAGCGGGTCACCGAACTGCGGGCAAGGACGGTGACGCCCGCCGACATGAGCAACGCCATCATTCCGCTGCCGACGGCAAAACCGGATCTCGGCACCGTTGCAGCCATTGTCGCGACCGGCGCCGAAGTCTCGGGCGCCGCCCAGCACCAGTCGATCGAGGCCGGCAAGCGGCTGGTGCGCGTCGTAGGCCCGGCATTTTTCCCGGCCGAGTGACCGCTAGCCATCGCTGGAACAGAGAAGCCCTCACGGCGTTTTAATCGACATCAGCCTGGAGAAACGCCATGGCTACGTTCAGGGAAATGCGGGTGCTGGAGATCGTCGGAGACGACTCCCTGACCACCGAACAGAAAATCGCTGAACTGCGTGAGATCGAATCCGAGGCGCGTGGGCTGCAGCGGGCTGCCACGGAGAGCCCGATGGACGACGATGACGGCTGGCAGGACGATCTGCGTCAGGTTCGCCTTGCACTCGACAAGCTCGGTGCGAAAGAGCCGAAAAAGGGCGCTGCCTCGCTGTGAAGACGAGTTGAGCGTCTTACTGGAAAACCGGTTCCCCGCTTTGGGAGCTGCTCTAATCGCAGACCATGCGAGCTCTCTTGCCGGGCTCGCTGACGTTCCTGCATGTGAGCGGTTTCGCCGGCGCGGAGAGGGACGCTGACGGGGCCAGCCTTGTCTGGTGCCGTCTCGGCGCGGCATGGGTGACCTTGCGCTCGGAAAATCGCCTCGGCGGCTGTGGCGCCACCGGAAAGGCGCCGTTCTCGACCTCGGATGGCCCATAGTCGACATTTGGTGGCGGACGATCCCAGAAGCGCCGGACATCGAGCGGTCTCGGAATGACGACAGTGCCGTCGTAACTGCGCGAGCAGCCGCTGCCGAAAAGCAGCGCCAGCCCCATGAACAAAGGCACAATCCGTCCAAACATCAGCAATACCCCTGCCGGCGCTTATATAGCGGCTTCGACCCCGCCGACAACCTGGCGGAATGAAGCAGGCGGTGTCGGCCGATATGTCTAACCGGCCGTTAAGGTTAGCGGATCGTTAATGCTTCTCGGGCACATTCCGCCGACGAACCGCGGAGGAGGGTTCGGCCTTGGTTTTCGGGGTGGGACGGCATGGCGGAAGCGGACGAAACAATCGGCGCGCGCGGCAAGCGCGGGCCTCGCAAATCCATAGCGCATGGCGACGATGCATCGTCGTCCGCCGCCTGCATGGATTCGAACGATGCGCTTCGCCAACTGGTCGAAGCCGGGTCGGACTGGGTCTGGGAGACCGACGCCGAACTGCGTTTCTCCTGGCTTTCGCAAAACTACCAGGCAGCCACCGGCATCGATCCGGCAAGCGTGCTTGGCCGGTTCCGCTTCGACTTCCTCAACCAGGTCCTGAACGGTGACCGCAGCGGCGCCGCGCATCTGGAAGACCTGCAGGCGCACCGACCGTTTCGCGATTTCGTCTATGAGCTGAAAGGTGGCCGCGCCGATTGTCGTTGGGTTTTGACATCAGGCTTCCCAAGGTTCGACAGCGAGGGAAGATTTGCCGGCTATCGCGGCATAGGCCGCAACGTCACGGCACTGGCCGGCGCCTTCAAAAGTCCCGGGCAGGGACCATCGACGGACGCCGAACCCGACCAGCATCTCCTCGACCAACATCTGGCCGATCTCGAGCGAACGATGGACGCCATGCACATGGGCGTCGTGCTTCTCGACGCCAGGCTCGACACGCTGATCGTCAACAAGGCTTATCGCGACCTCTCCAGGATTCCGGACGGCACCGTCACTGTCGGCGCTCCGTTCAGCCTGCTGATGGAACTCAACCGCCGCAACGGCATCTATGGCGACATCGACGAACAGCAATGGCAGCGCTATCTCGCTACCCGCATCGACGAGATTCGCGCCGGCTCCGTTGCGCCGCGCGAGTTTGTCCACGCCAACGGCAGGACCATGATGTTCTCGGTGACGGCGCTGTCCGGGGGCAAGCGTCTGCTGACCTACTATGAGGTCACCGAGATCAAGGCACGCGATGCCGAGATCGAGAGCGCCAACGCCAAGATCGCCGAGACCTTCGTCAATCTCCGCACCATGGTCGACCAGATGCCGATCGGTGTCCTCGTCCTCGATGTCGATATGCGCGCCGAAGTCATCAACCGTGCCTTTTATGATTTCTGGCAGATCGATGCCCGGCGGGCCGAGATCGGCTGCAGCTTCCGCGATTTGATGGATGCCAGCCGCGACATCGATCCGTTTGGCGCCGACGACGCGTCATGGCAGCGGCATATCGCCGAGCGCGAGGCGGAAATCAGGGCCGGTACTGCCGGATCGCGGCAGTTCCCACGCAATGACGGCCGCACGCTGATCTCGTCGATGGCGCCGCTGGCCGGCGGCAAGCGGCTGATTTCCTATGTCGACGTCACCGACATGAAGGATCGCGAGGCCGAACTTGCCGACGCGCTGGAGAAAGCGCGACTGGCGGAAGCGGTGATCAACGCCGTCAAGGATCCGATTTTCGTCAAGGACGACCATTTGCGATTCGTGTTCGTCAACGAGGCGTTCGCTGCCTTGTTTGGCCAGACGCCGCAAGCCATGCTCGGCAAGCCCGGCGGCGATTTCCTCCCGACGAACGCTGTCGCGCTCTTCGAGCAGAGCGAACGTGACGTGCTTGCGACCGGGCGGCCATACGAGGTGGAAGAGAATTTCGAGGCCGATGGCGCCAAGCGCTCGCGCATCGTCAGGAAGAGCCGCGTCGGCATGGCCAGCGGGCGCAACTACGTTGCCGGTTTCCTGTTCGACATTTCCGACATGAAGCGCCGCGAGACGGAGGCGCAGGATGCGCGCCAGCATCTCGCCAGCGTGCTGGAATCCTTGCCGGCGGCCGTGATCATCTACGATCGCGACGACCGGTTCGTTTTCGCCAACCGCAAGATCCAGGATACGCTGCCCGCCTTGAAGCCGGCATGGCAGCCCGGCTGTACATTCCGCGAGGCACTCGTTTTGGGCCATGCGAACGGCTATTTCCGCAACAGCGGCGATCCGCAGGTCGACCAACTCTACGATAGCGACCATGACCGCTGGCTGGACGCGATCCTCGCCCGCTACCGCTTGCCCAATTCCTCCTACGAGCGTCACAACCCCGACGGCCGCTGGTATCAGGTCTACGATATGCGGACCGACGACGGCACCTTCATCGGCGTTCGCGTCGACATTTCCGAGATCAAGAGCCGCGAAGCGGCATTGCGCGATTCGATGCGCCAGATCGATCTGTTCCGGCACGTACTGGACGAGTTGCCGGTGGCCGCCTTCATCAAGGGCCAGGACCTGAGCATCGAGTTCGTCAACAAGGCCTGGTGTGCGATCACAGGCTTGGCCAAGGAGGATGTCATCGGTCGCACCGACCGCCAGCTGTTCGGTGCGCAGGACGGCGACAGCTACAGCCATGACGACACGCAAGTCGCCGTGACCGGCGCCGTCAAGGAGGTCGAGGAACCCGTCACCCATCGCGACGGCACGGTTCGGCAATTGATGACGCGCAAGAGCCGCCTGGTGGCGCTGGACGGATCGGTGCATCTGGTCGGTTCCAGCACCGACATCACCGACGTCAAGGCACGCGAGCGGGCGCTGGAAGAGAGCATGCGCGAGAACGAGGTGTTCCGCAGCCTGATCGACAACGTGCCGGTGTCGATCTACGCCAAGCGCTCCGACCTCAGGCAGTTCTACGTCAACAAGGGCTGGAGCGATCTCACCGGCTTCAGCCAGGAAGAGGCGATCGGCAAGACCGATATCGAGATCTTCGGGCCGGACGGCGAAGCCTTCGTCAATGGCGATCTCGCCCTATTGCGCACCGGCGAAACCCAGGAGGTCGAGGAGACGGTGACTGCGGCCGACGGCAGCGTCAGGCATCAATTCGCCCGCAAGGGGGCGATGATCGCCTCCGACGGGTCGCTTTACCTGATCGGCTCGACCACCGACATCACCGAGCTGAAGATGCGCGAGGCTGAGCTGCGCGAGGCGCGGCAGCGTGCCGTGCTCGCCGACCGCGCCAAGTCGGAATTCCTCGCCAATATGAGCCACGAGATCCGTACGCCGATGAACGGCGTGCTCGGCATGGCCGAACTGCTGGCCAAATCGGATCTCGACCCCAAGCAGAAGACGTTTACCGACATCATCGTGAAGTCGGGCAACGCGCTGCTCACCATCATCAACGACATCCTCGACTTCTCCAAGATCGATGCCGGCCAGCTGGTGCTCGATCCGGCGCCCTTCAATCTCGCCGAGGCGATCGAGGATGTGGCGACGCTGGTGTCGACACGCGCCAAGGAGAAGGACCTCGAGCTCATCGTGCGCGTCGAGCCTCGGCTCGAGAGCCTGTTCGTCGGCGATGTCGGCCGCATCAGGCAGATCGTCACCAACCTGCTCGGCAACGCGGTGAAATTCACCGATGAAGGCCATGTGCTGGTCGACGTCACCGGCGAGCGGGTTCCGACCGGAACGAAGCTCACCATCTCGGTCACCGATACCGGCATCGGTATCCCCGAGGAAAAGCTGAAACTGGTGTTCGAGAAATTCAGCCAGGTCGACACCTCGTCGACGAGGCGGCACGAGGGAACGGGCCTCGGCCTTGCCATCACCTCGCGGCTCGTCGAACTGATGGGCGGCGACATCGGGGTCGAGAGCGCCGAGGGCAAGGGCTCGACCTTCTGGTTCTCGGTCACGCTGCCGAGGGCTGGACAGCAGAACGGACAACGCATCATGCCGATCGACGTGACCGGTGCGCGCGTGCTGATCGTCGACGACAATGCCGTCAACCGCGCGATCCTGACCGAGCAGATGACATCGTGGACGTTCGATTCCTGCGCGGCCGAAAGCGGCGCCGAGGGCCTCAAGGTGCTGATCGCCGCCGCCGCCTATGGCGTGCCGGTCGATTGCGTCGTGCTCGACTACCAGATGCCCGAGATGAGCGGCGCTGAAATGGCGCGCATCGTGCGCAACACCGCCGGTCTTGCCGGCACGCCGATCATCATGCTGACCTCGGTCGACCAGTCGCTTGCCAACACCAGCTACCGCGACCTTGGCATCGATGCCCAGCTGATCAAGCCGGCGCGCTCATCGGTGCTGCTGGAGACGCTGGTCGCCACCATCCAGCGGCATCGCCACAACACGAGCGGCAGCGGCGCCCCGCCGCTGGCAGCCGACATTCCTCCGAGCAATTTTGCACGGCCACAGCCGACGGCGCCGGCGGAACAGCGCGCGCTGCTGCAGCCGCCTTCGATCCGCCCCCGGCCCGCCGCGACGGATGGCGGCGACAGGCTGGATATCCTGGTGGCCGAGGACAATGAGGTGAACCAGATGGTGTTCACCCAGATTCTCGGCGAGACCGGTTACGGGTTCGAAATCGTAGGCAACGGCCGCAAGGCGCTCGACGCCTTCGGCCGGCTCAATCCGTGCATGATCCTGATGGATGTCTCGATGCCGGAGATGAACGGGTTGGAGGCGACCGCCGCCATTCGCCGTCTGGAGGAGGAAACCGGGACGCATGTGCCGATCGTCGGCGTTACCGCGCATGCGCTGAAAGGCGACCGCGAGCGCTGCCTGGAGGCCGGCATGGACGACTATCTGCCCAAGCCGATCAGCCCCAGAGCCCTACTCGAGAAGGTCGAGCGCTGGGTCGGCGCCAGCCGCCAGGCTCAGCGCAACGCCGGCTAAGAGGCCGGCGCCGCGCCGGTTCTGGCCGATTGCGGGGATGCGGTGAAGATTCGCGCCCCAGCCAACGCCAAAGACTATGGCGCGATCGCACCATATCAAAGGCGGCGTCCAGCCGAGACAATGGCCACATTCGAATTCCGCTCTCCAGTTACGGGCGGGAGCAGCGACCGCCAGCATGGAACAGCGTCAACCTACCCCAACGGACCTGTTTTCGGCGATGGCCCGGCCACGACACCGTCTGGCCGAGAGCAACGCGCTCCCGTCCGGCTTTTTTTCATAAAGGCCGGCTAACCCCAAATCGCCGGCCAGTTTCGGCCCAACCGGAGCAAGTCTCTGATTCCGGGGACAAAGCTGCGCTGCATCGGGAGTGCCGGCCAGGCGGCATCTTGCTCGTCCCGATGACGCGTTACCGGGGTGACATCAAACTGTCATGCGACTGTTATAATCGAAGGCTATTGGCCTCAGCGGGCGCCGAGAGACACTGGCGCCGAGAGACCATCTTCCGAACAGGAGCAGGCCACATGAAGAAATTCCTCTATACGGCGTCGGCCGCGGCGCTTGCGCTCGCCGCGTCGTCCGGCTTCGCCGCCGCGCGCGACCAGATACAGGTCGCCGGATCATCGACCGTGCTACCCTATGCCAAGATCGTCGCCGAGCAGTTCGGCGAAACCTTCACGAACTTCAAGACCCCAGTCGTCGAATCCGGCGGCAGCGGCGCCGGCATCAAGGAATTCTGCAAGGGCGTCGGCGAAGACACGATCGACATCGCCAACTCGTCGCGTCCGATCAAGAAGGACGAACTGAAGTCCTGCGCCGACGCCGGCGTGAAGGAAGTCCAGGAAGTCCGCATCGGCTATGACGGCATCGTCTTCGCCACCGACATCAAGGGTCCGGACTGGGCGCTGGTTCCCGCCGACATCTACAAGGCGCTCGCAGCCAAGCTGGTCGTCGATGGCAAACTGGTCGACAATCCGAACACCAAGTGGAGCCAGGTCAATCCGAAGCTCCCCGACTGGGACATTGCCGCCTACATCCCCGGCGAAAAGCACGGCACCCGCGAAGTGTTCGAGACCAAGCTTCTCGACGCCGGCTGCGACAAGGCGGCCATCAAGGCCACCGGCATCAGCGACGACAAGGAAGTCGGCAAGACCTGCATCGCCATCCGCAAGGACGGCAAGGCTGTCGACATCGATGGCGATTACACCGAGACGCTCGCCCGCATCGACTCCAACAAGACCGGTGTCGGCGTGTTCGGCCTCTCCTTCTACGAGAACAATGCCGACAAGCTGAAGGTCGCCAGCGTGGAAGGCATCGTGCCTTCGACCGAAACGATCGCTACCGGCAAATACCCGGTTTCGCGCCCGCTGTTCTTCTACGTGAAGAAGGCGCATCTCGGCGTCGTTCCGGGCCTGAAGGAATATGTCGAATTCTTCCTTGACGACCAGATGGTCGGCCCCGAGAGCCCGCTCGCCGAATACGGCCTCGTGGCTGCTCCGGACGCCGAGCGTCAGGCCCAGCGCGACGCTTTCGCCGCCGGAAAGGCGATGTAGTCAAGCTACCGGACCAGGGCGCGGGCCAAATCCGCGCCCTGGTTTCACCGCACGCCGCAATGGCGGCTGCGCTAGAATTTCCCTTGGGGTGGGTCCATGTCGTCCTTGCTCGTACTGGCCATCGTCGTTGCCATCGGCCTGGTTGCCTTTTTCATCGGCCGCCAGCGTGCCGCGGCCCAGGACAATGGCAAGGTCAAGCCGCATTCGCGTGCCCATTATCACGGCTGGTGGGCCTTCCTGCTCGCCGTCCTGCCTGCTCTTTTGCTGCTTGCCGTCTGGGCCGTCGGCTCTTCAGTCTATCTTGACCGACACATTCATGCTGCCTTGCCCGAGCGCACCGTCGACAGCAAGGTTGCCAGCGAGGCGCTGGACGTCAGCCTGGTAAAGAGCCTCGCCAGGGGCCTGCGCAAACTCGATGCAGGCACATTGGCCGCACCGCCTGCCAGCTTCGCCGAGCTGCAGCCGCTGCTCGCCGCCAAGGGCGTGGCACTGGCGAGCGACACCCAGGACTACATGATCCCGATCGCCGTCGAGGCGAACAAGGTCCAGGACCGGCTCGGCTTGTTCGGTGCCGTCGTCATTCTCGCTTTGTCGATCGCCGGCGCCTTCTATGCGCTCAGGCAGATCGCGCCGCGCGCCAGGGCGCGCAACAATGTCGAGAGGCTGATGCTGTGGGGGCTGCTCGCGGCTTCCACAATCGCCATCCTGACCACGGTCGGCATCGTGCTTTCGATGCTGTTCCAGACGATCACCTTCTTCGAGAGCGTCTCGCCGATGAGCTTCTTCTTCGGCACGGTCTGGGATCCGCGTTTTGCCGCTGCCGGTTCGGGCGGCAGCCAGGGCCAGTTCGGCCTGATCCCGCTTCTTGCCGGCACGCTCTACATCGCCGCCGTCGCCCTACTGGTGGCGGTACCGGTCGGGCTGATGTCGGCTGTCTATATGGCCGAATACGCAACACCCAGGGTGCGCTCCGTGGTCAAGCCGGCGCTTGAACTGCTGGCCGGCATACCGACCATCGTCTACGGCATCTTCGCCGTCGTCACGCTCGGACCATTCCTGCGCGACCTGTCGGCGGCGCTGACCGGCGGTTCGCCCTTCATCCAGGGCCAGAGCATCTTCACCGCCGGCCTGGTCATGGGCGTCATGCTCATCCCGGTCGTATCCTCTCTGTCCGACGACATCATCACCGCGGTGCCGCGCGCCATGCGCGACGGCTCGCTCGGCCTCGGCGCGACCCGCTCCGAGACGATCAAGCGGGTGATCCTGCCGGCGGCACTGCCGGGCATCGTCGGTGCCATCCTGTTGACCGCCTCGCGCGCCATCGGCGAAACGATGATCGTCGTGCTGGCGGCGGGCGTCGCCGCCAATCTCACCATCAACCCGTTCGAGGCGATGACGACCATCACCGTCAAGATCGTCAACCAGCTCACCGGCGACCTCGAGTTCAATTCGCCGCAGACGCTGGTCGCCTTCGCGCTCGGCCTGACGCTGTTCGCGCTGACGCTGGTGATGAACATCGTCGCGCTCTACATCGTGCGCAAATACCGGGAGCAGTACGAATGACCGACATCCCCATGGATACGATGGTCAGGGCCGCGGCCCATCCGCGCCGCGACATCGGCCTGAAGGCCCGTTACGCCGCCGAACGCCGTTTCCGCATCTACGGCGCCGTGGCGATTTCCGTTGGCCTGGCGTTCCTGGCCATCATGCTGATCACCATCGTCTCGAAAGGCTACACCGCCTTCTGGCAGACGACGGTATCGCTGCCGATCACGTTCGATGAGAAGGTGATCGATCCTTCCGGAAAGCGCGCCACGGATCCGAGCGTTCTGATCAAGGCAAATTATCCCAAGCTCGCCGAAAACGCGCTGGTCGCCAAGCTCGGCATCAATCCCGACGACAAGCCGGCAATCAGGCAGCTCAAGGGCTTCCTGTCGGAAGGCGCCCGCGTCCAGTTGCGCGACATCGTCGCAGCCGATCCGTCGGTCATCGGCACGACGCGCGACGTCAACATCCTCACCGCCGCCAATCTCGACTCGGCTTTCAAGGGCCAGATCGACCTCAGTGTCGAGGAAGCGCGACGCAAGGTCTCGGACCAGCAGATCGCCTGGATGAACAAGCTCAAGGCCGATGGCGTGATGGCGGAGCATTTCAACACCGGCCTGTTCTCTTATGGCGCCTCCAGCCGCCCGGAAACGTCGGGCATGGGCGTGGCGATCATCGGCTCCTTTTACATGATGGTGATCGTGTTGCTCCTGGCGCTGCCAATCGGTGTCGCCGCTTCGATCTATCTTGAGGAATTCGCCAAGAAGAACCGCCTCACCGACCTGATCGAGGTCAATATCAACAATCTGGCCGCCGTGCCGTCGATCGTATTCGGCCTGCTCGGCCTCTCGGTGTTTATCAATTTCCTAGGCATGCCGCGCTCCGCCGCTTTCGTCGGCGGCCTGGTGCTGACGCTGATGACGCTGCCGACGATCATCATCGCGACGCGCGCGGCACTTGCCGCCGTGCCGCCGTCGATCCGCTCGGCAGCTCTCGGTCTTGGCGCCTCCAAAATGCAGATGGTGTTCCAGCACATCCTGCCGCTTGCCGCGCCCGGCATACTCACGGGCACTATCATCGGTCTGGCACGTGCGCTCGGCGAAACCGCCCCGTTGCTCTTGATCGGCATGGTCGCCTTCGTCGCCGATTATCCGAAGACGCCTTTCGATCCGGCCACCGCGCTGCCGGTGCAGATCTACATGTGGGCGAACGAAGCCGAACGCGCCTTCGTCGAGCGTATGTCCGGCGCCATCATCATCCTGCTCGTCTTCCTTATGGCCATGAACATCACCGCGATCGTGCTTCGGCGTCGGTTCGAGCGGCGCTGGTAGAAAAAAGGCATTTTGGTATGAACATCATGACCGAACAGTCCCTTGAAAACGCAGTGGGCGACAAGATGAACGCCAAGTCGAACGAAGTGATCAAAATGCGCGGCGACAAGGTCGGCGTGTTCTACGGCGAGAAGCAGGCGCTGTTCGATGTCAATCTCGACGTCCGCCTCAATCAGGTGACGGCGCTGATCGGCCCCTCCGGCTGCGGCAAGTCCACTTTCCTGCGCTGCCTCAACCGCATGAACGACACCATCGATTCAGCGCGGGTAACCGGCAAGATAACGCTCGACGAAGAGGACATCTACGACAAGAACATCGACGTCGTCGAGCTCAGGGCGCGCGTCGGCATGGTGTTCCAGAAGCCCAATCCGTTCCCCAAGTCGATCTACGAGAACGTCGCCTATGGCCCGCGCATCCACGGACTGGCCAAGCGCAAGGCCGACATGGATCAGATCGTCGAGTCGAGCCTGAAGAAGGCGGCAATCTGGAACGAGGTCAAGGACCGCCTGCAGGAACCTGGCACCGGCCTTTCCGGTGGCCAGCAGCAGCGTCTTTGCATTGCGCGCGCCATCGCCGTGTCGCCCGAGGTGATCCTCATGGACGAACCGTGTTCGGCGCTCGACCCGATCGCCACCGCTCGCGTCGAGGAACTGATCGACGAACTGCGTCAGAACTACACGATCGTCATCGTCACCCACTCGATGCAGCAGGCGGCGCGCGTGTCGCAGCGCACCGCGATGTTCCATCTCGGCTATCTGGTTGAGGAGGGAGCCACCGACAAGATGTTCACCACCCCCGACGACAAACGCACCCAGGACTATATCACCGGCCGGTTCGGCTAAGTTCAGGCATACGAGGGACGAAGATCATGGGTGAACATACCGTCGCATCTTTCGATGAGGATCTGGAGCAGATCAGCCGCCTGATCCGCGACATGGGCGATCTCGCCCGCTTGATGGTCAGTGGCTCGACCAAGGCATTGCTCAATTCGGACAATGCGCTTGCACAGCGCGTCGTCTCCGACGACGCCATCATGGACGCGCGCCAGCGTGAGCTCGACGACCGGGCCATCACGCTGATCGCCAAGCGCCAGCCGATGGCCAACGACCTGCGTGCGGTGGTCGGTTCGATCCGCATGGCCGGCGATCTCGAACGCATTGGCGACCTTGCCAAGAACATCGCCAAGCGCGTCGGCACCGTCGGGCTGAGCGTCACGCCGCGCGACCTGTCGCATTCGATCGACGGGATGGCGCAGCTGGTGTTGATCCAGGTGCAGGGCGTGATCGAGGAATATGCGGCGCGCGACGCCGAGGCCTTGGCCAAACTGCGCGCCGACGACGAGCGCATCGACGTGAAATACACCTCCGTGTTTCGCGAGCTGCTGACCTATATGATGGAAGACCCGCGCAACATCACGGCCTGCACGCATCTGTTGTTCTGCGCCAAGAACCTCGAGCGCATCGGCGACCATGTGACCAACATCGCCGAAAATGCCTATTATGTTTTGACCGGCACGCAACTGCCCGCCAATCGTCCGAAGCAGGACGAGACGGCAATGTCCGCGCCAGCGGCATGACAGGGGTAACCAGCCGATGATCGCGCCACGCATCATGGTGGTGGAGGATGAGGAGCCGCTAGGCGTGCTGCTCCGCTACAATCTGGAGTCCGAGGGTTACCAGGTCGAGGTGGTGACGCGCGGCGACGAGGCCGAGATCCGGCTGCAGGAGAACGTTCCCGACCTTCTGGTGCTCGACTGGATGGTGCCGGCGGTTTCCGGCATCGAACTCTGCCGGCGCCTGCGAATGCGTCCAGAGACCGAGCGGCTGCCGATCATCATGCTGACCGCGCGCGGCGAGGAAAGCGATCGCGTGCGCGGCCTGTCGACCGGCGCCGACGACTATCTGGTCAAGCCGTTCTCGACCCCGGAGTTCATGGCCCGCGTCAAGGCGCTGCTGCGCCGCGCCAAACCGGAAGTGCTGTCCAGCGTGCTCAAGGTCGGCGACATCGTGCTCGACCGCGAGTCGCACCGGGTCTATCGCAAGAAGAGCGAGATCCGCCTCGGGCCGACCGAATTCCGCCTGCTCGAATTCATGATGCGTCATCCCGGCCGCGTGTTCTCGCGCAGCCAGCTGCTCGACAATGTCTGGGGCGAGACGATCTACATCGACGAGCGCACGGTCGACGTGCATGTCGGCCGGCTGCGCAAGGCGGTCAACAACGGCCGCATGCCCGACGTCATCCGCACGATCCGAGGCGCGGGCTACGCCATCAGGGAGGACTAACTCAAGCGACGTTCTTACCGACGAGGCCCGCTCTCGCCTGCGCGCCGGGCGCGAAAATCTCCTGATCGACGAAGGTCAGCGCCCGCATCGCGCAGCCTTCGCGGATCAGCGGCAGTTCGTTGGGCTCGGTGTCGAAGGAAATCGATTTCGAGTGCTGGCCGCCGGCGGTCTGGGCGATGGCCTCGCGCAGCGCCGGCTCGATCAGGTCGAAAGCGGCGGCACTGGCGCCGACCATGGCAACGGGTGCCGGGTCGATCAGCGCAAACAGGCTGCCGAGGCCGTAGCCGAGCGCTTCGCCGGCTTTGCGGTAGGCTTCCCGCTCCGGTCCATCCCTTTCGCGGGCCGCGGTCGCCAGGGCGCGCATGTCGGCATCGCTGACATCGGCAACGGGTTCTGCGTCCTCACCCAGTTGCCTTGCGTTGCGCCAGATGGCGTAGTTGCCGGCATAGGCCTCGACGCAGCCGCGCCGTCCGCAGCGACACAGCGCGCCGTTCGGCCGGTGGATCATGTGGCCGAACTCGCCGCCCGAGGAATGGGTGCCGGTGAACAGCTCGCCCTTCAGCACCAGGCCCATGCCGATGCCGTGCGACAGGAGGATGGCGATGAAATCGTCACGGTAGCGCTGGGGATCGCGCCAGCGCAGCGCTATCGCCATCATGTTGCAGTCGTTTTCCATGGTGGCGGGAATGCCGAACTCGTCTTCGAGTATGTCGGCGAAGGCGATATCGGTGTGCGGCGTGATCGGCGACCACAGCATGGCGCGGGCACGCGTGTCGGTGATGCCCTGGATCGCCAGCGCGATGCGGGCAATGCTGCGCACGTCAAGGTCGGGATCTTCGAGGCGGCGCCGCACGATTGCGACGCATTCGCCGATCAGCGCGTCGCGCGGCATGGTCAGCGTGTCCAGCCGGCGCTGTTCCTCGGCGACTACCTGGCCTGCATAGTCGATGACAGTGACGGAGAGAAAATTCAGCGACAGCACCACGGTCATCACCGCCGCCGCTTCGGGATTGAGGCTGAGGCCGACCTGCGGCCGGCCGCGCTTGAGCGAGCCAGCCTCGCTCGGCTTGCTTTCGGTCAGGATGCCTTCGCCAATGAGATCGGAAGAGATCGCCGATATGGTCGAATGGCTGAGTCCGGTTGTCGCGGCGATCTCGGTGCGTGAGGGCTGTCCGGAGCGGCGCACGGCCGCGATCACCATCGCGCGGTTGCGACGGCGCAAATCGTCGTGGCGGATTCCGACCGACATGTTTCTTCACATCCTCCCGGTCGCCGCGGTTCTTCCTGCCCTGGAACGCTGCCGGCAACGCGGTCAAATACTGGCAGACGTAGGCCGACCTGTCATTTATTTATTCCGAGGCTCGAAAAAATTTCGGAAGGACATCAAAATCCATCAGAATCGATGTTGACAGCGTTCGGGTGTTGGATCAGTATTTTTTCGAGGCTCGAAAAAATAGGGCCTCTGTGCCGGCCTTCGGGTCAGTTTGGTCGCGCCATACGCGGCGCAGGGAGGATAATATGAAAAGATTCACAGCCGCCATCCTGGCGGGTGTCGCCATGTCGCTGACGCTCGCGTCGGTCGCGCAGGCGAAGGACAAGGTCATCGGCGTTTCATGGTCCAACTTCCAGGAAGAGCGCTGGAAGACCGACGAGGCTGCGATGAAAACGGCGATCGAGGCCGCCGGCGACAAATACATCTCCGCCGATGCGCAGTCCAATCCCGGCAAGCAGCTTACCGATGTCGAGAGCCTGATCTCGCAGGGCGCCAATTCGCTGATCATCCTGGCGCAGGATGCCTCGGCCATCGGCCCGGCCGTGCAGAAGGCGCTGGACGAAGGCATTCCGGTCGTCGGCTATGACCGGCTGATCGAGAACAAGGACGTCTTCTACCTGACCTTCGACAACAAGGAAGTCGGCCGCATGCAGGCCCGCGAAGTGTTCAAGGCCAAGCCGGAAGGCAACTATGTCTTCATCAAGGGTTCGGGTGCCGATCCGAATGCCGATTTCCTGTTCGCCGGCTCCATGGAAGTGCTCAAGGACGCCATCGACAGCGGCAAGATCAAGAATGTCGGCGAGGCCTATACTGACGGCTGGCTGCCCGCCAATGCCCAGAAGAACATGGAACAGTTCCTGACCGCCAACGACAACAAGGTCGATGCAGTGGTCGCGGCCAATGACGGCACCGCAGGCGGCGTCGTCGCGGCGCTGACGGCGCAGGGCCTTGCCGGCACCGTGCCAGTCTCGGGCCAGGACGGCGACCATGCAGCACTCAACCGCATCGCTCTCGGCACGCAGACCGTGTCGGTGTGGAAGGACGCGCGCGAACTCGGCAAGAACGCCGCCGAGATCGCCTCGCAGCTCGCCGACGGCAAGAAGACAGGTGACATTGCCGGCGCCAAGGACTTCACGACGCCGGGCGGCAACACCGTCAAGTCGCTGTTCCTGACCCCAGTTGCCATCACCAAGGACAATCTCAACGTCGTCATCGACGCCGGCTGGATCAAGAAGGACGAAGTCTGCGCGGGCGTTGCGGCCGGCAGCGTCGCGGCCTGCAACTAAACCAGGCCGCCATCGGTTCGAAATCTCGGCGCCGCGGCCCCAAGCCGCGGCGTTTCTCAAGGGGCTTCCGCTTCAAATGACAGCGGAAAGCACATAGCATCCATATTCCGGCATCCGCGCCAGACGGCAACCGGTGGGAGGATAGCAAGATGACCGACACGACCTCAAATCAGCCGGTCGCCAGCACTGCAGCGGACCGGGCGCGGGCATCCGAACTCAGCGCCGCAGGGCGGTTTCTCAAGGCTACCGAGCTCGACACGCGCATGCTCGGCATGGTCGGCGCGCTGCTGGTCATCTGGGTCGGCATACACATCCTCTCGGGCGGGCTTTTCCTGACGCCGCGCAATCTGTGGAACCTGTCAGTGCAGACCTCCTCGGTCGCGATCATGGCCACCGGCATGGTGCTGGTCATCGTCATGCGCAACATCGACCTTTCGGTTGGCTCCGTCGAAGGCGTGATCGGCATGATCATGGGCGTGGCGCAGGCCGAATTCCTCATTCGCGTCATCGGCTTCCAGCTCGGAAATCCCTGGCTCTGGATCATCGCGCTTGCCGCCGGCGTGGTGCTTGGTCTGCTGATCGGTGGGTTCCAGGGCTTCATCATCGCCTATATGGAGGTTCCGGCTTTCATCGTGACGCTGGGCGGCCTGCTGGTCTGGCGCGGCATGGCGTGGTTGATCACCAGCGGCCGCACGGTCGCGCCGCTCGACGCCACCTTCCAACTGATGGGCGGTGGACCACGCGGCTCGATCGGCGCCACAGCCAGCTGGATCGTCGGCGTCGTTGCCTGTGCGGCGGTTGCCTTCGCGCTGCTCAACGGCCGTTCGCAGCGCAAGCGATTCGCCTTTCCACTGCGCCCCGTCTGGGCTGAGACCTTGCTTGGCGTGGTCGCCTGCGCCGCCATCCTTGGCGCCGTCTGGATCGCCAATTCCTATCCATGGCCGATCGGCATCGTGCGCCAATATGCGCAGCAGAACGGCATCACAATTCCCGAAGGCGGGCTGTTCATCGCACATGGCATCGCCATACCGGTGCTGATGGCGGTGGCGGTGGGCATCATCATGACCTTCATCACCAAGCGCACGCGTTTCGGCCGCTATGTTTTCGCCATCGGCGGCAATCCGGAGGCCGCGGAACTCGCCGGCATCAACACGCGCTGGGTGACCATGAAGGTTTTCATGATCATGGGCGTGCTGGCGGCCATCAGCGCGGCGATCTCATCGGCCCGACTCAACGCGTCGACCAATGCGCTGGGCACGCTGGACGAGTTGCTGGTCATCGCGGCGGCCGTCATCGGCGGCACGTCGCTGGCCGGCGGCGCCGGAACGGTGTTGGGCGCCATGCTCGGCGCGCTTTTGATGCAGTCGCTGCAGTCCGGCATGGTGCTGCTCGGCATCGACTCGCCGCTGCAGAGCATCGTCGTCGGCGCCGTGCTGGTCATCGCCGTCTGGCTCGACACCGTCTATCGCAAGCGCGTCTAGGAGGCATGCCATGACCGACAAGACTGCTCCTGCAGCCACTGCGCTGATCGACATGCGCAACATCTCGATCGCGTTTGGCGGCATCCGCGCCGTCGACGACGCCTCGATCGATCTTTTCCCCGGAGAGGTCGTGGCGCTGCTTGGCCATAATGGCGCCGGCAAGTCGACGCTGATCAAGATCCTGTCCGGCGCCTACAAGCGCGATGCGGGCCAGATCTTCGTCAACGGCGAGGAGGCATCGATCTCCAATCCGCGCGACGCCAAGAAATACGGCATCGAGACGATCTACCAGACACTGGCCTTGGCCGACAATGTCGATGCCGCCGCCAATCTGTTCCTCGGCCGCGAGCTGATGACCGCCTGGGGCACGCTCGACGACGTTGCCATGGAGGCGGAGGCGCGCAAGGTGATGGGCCGGCTCAATCCCCGTTTCCAGCGCTTCAAGGAACCGGTGATCAAGCTCTCGGGCGGCCAGCGGCAATCGGTGGCGATCGCGCGCGCGATCCTGTTCAATGCCCGCATCCTGATCATGGACGAGCCGACGGCGGCTCTCGGTCCGCAGGAAACGGCGCAGGTCGGGGAACTGGTCAAGCAGCTCAAGTCCGATGGCATCGGCATCTTCCTGATCAGCCACGACATCCACGATGTGTTCGAGCTTGCCGACCGGGTCTGCGTCATGAAGAACGGCCAGGTCGTCGGCACCGCCCGCACCACGGATGTGACACAGGACGAGGTGCTCGGCATGATCATTCTGGGCAAATGCCCGCCAGGCGCCATTCCCGGACCGGGCGCGCTGAAGATCGCCGCCTGAGGCTTGCCGTAGCGACGCCGCGTGGCCGGACGAATGTGCCGGGTCTCGGGCCATCCGATGTGCCAGCCGTCAGGATGGCTTGGCCTTGCCATTGTGTTGGCACGGCGACTTGCCCATAAAGGCCCGACATGCTCAGGGACCGCATTCATCCGTTGAAGAAGCTTTTCCCAGTCGTCGCGTTCATCGCCGTCGCGCTGATCAGCATGACAATGGCGGGGTTCGCCTATTTCGCGACGCAGGAAGCCGCACGCATCAAGTTCGACGCGACGGCCGACGATGCGCTCAACCGGATAGAGAGCCGCATCGACCTGCATTTGTCGCTGCTGCGCTCGACACAGGCCCTGTTCGATGCCCGCAATGGCGATATTTCCGACAATGAGTTCAAAGCGTTCTTCAAAGCGCTCGATGTCGACAAGAATTTCGCCGGTTTGCGCGGCATTGGCTTTCTCAGGCTGGTGAAGACTGGAGACGAGGCGTCGGTCGAGCGCGACATACTGCGCGACCAGGGCGTGAGCCATCCAATCTATCCTGACACAACGCAACCCTGGCGCACGCCCATCATGCTGTTCGAGCCGCAGGATCCGTCCAACCGGGCCAGCATCGGCTATGATATGTTCAGCGAGCCAGTACGGCGCGCCGCTGTCGAAAAGGCGATGTCGGACGACCAGCAGCACGCCAGCGGGCTGCTGCAACTGGGCCAGGACACCAGTGCCGCGCAGACGTTCACCGGCTTCCTCGTCTTCGTGCGGCTCAATGTCGAAACCGCGCCCGATGTCATCAATGCGTCCAGGTCCTCCACGGCCGGGTTTCTCTATGCGGCTTTTCGAGCTCGTGACCTGTTCCAGGTCGCACTCAGCCGATCGCCGCTGCTGCCGGTCAACACCGAAATCTATGACGGCGACGGCGTGGTGAACGGCGACAATCTGTTGTTCCGGTCGGAGACGCCACCGGGTTCAACCTTCCGCGACAGGCTGCTGGTCACTCGCAAGATCATAGTGGCTGGCCGGCCATGGACCATTCTGTTCCGACCGACCAGCGCGTTCTCGCAGCCGTCATCGCGCGCCATCCCGGTGATGCTGGGGTTGTTCGGCCTGCTTTTGGCGGGCGCTATCGCGCTGGTGGCGCGCTACCAGGAGCGGGCCTATGAGGCGGCGTCGCGCTTGCACGAGACGACGGAAAAGAGCCTGATCGAGAAGGATCTGATGCTGCAGGAGATGAAGCATCGTATCAAGAATTCCATCACCAGGGTGCTGGCCATCGCGCGCCAGACGGCTTCGCGAGCCACCGACGTCAACGAGTTCTCTTCATCCTTCGCGGCCAGATTGCAAGCGATGGCGGCGTCCCAGGACATGCTGACGCGCTCGCGCTGGCAGAAGGCCGATCTTGGTGATCTCTTGCGCATCGAACTTGGCCAGGTGTTTGGCAAGGAGTTGCCCGAAGAGCTTTTGTCGGGACCGGAAGTGCTGCTCGACGAAACCACCACGCAGGCGCTCGGCCTGACCTTTCACGAACTGGCGACAAATGCGCTGAAATATGGCGAAGCCGGCAATTCCGCCAATTCACTTAGGGGCGACTGGGCGCTGAAAGTGGACTGGTCGCTCGAAGGGCGGGGGCGCGACAGGACGCTGGTCCTCAATTGGCGCGAGACCGGGCAAAAGAAACTCGAAACGCCGGCCAAGACCGGATTCGGCACCAAGCTGATCGACCTCAATGTCACGCGCGAATTGCGCGGAACGATCAAGCGCGACTACCAGGCCAATGGGCTGAATGTGGAAATCACAATCCCTCTGGCGAACTGACCACGGTCGTCAGGCGAGCGGGATCAAGCATCCAGACATCGAAAATCCGGAGACCGACGGACCGGTCTCCGGATTGACGTTTCGATTATCGCCGAACTAGTTGCAGCGAGCCGTGTAGATCCGGCCGCGATGATCGCGATACTGGCAATAGCCGTTGCGCAGATTGCGCACCAGCAGGCCGGAGCCGGCACCAACGGCTGCGCCGATCAGCGCGCCCTTGCCGCCGCCGACCAAGCCGCCGACACCAGCACCAATCAAGCCGCCGCCAACCACGTCCTGCTCGGTCGAGGTACAGCCGCTGACCGCGACCACTGCAACCATGGCAATAATGATCTTCCGCATCGAGTCACTCCTCACTTTGTGTCCTCACTTTAGTAAGCTCCAACCGCCATTTAGCATGAAATGGCGCCCTTTGCCCGCGCGAATTTATTGTTGGCTAAGATAGTCTTTTTCGGGGCGTGTCATGTTCGACGCAACAACGGCATTTGAAATCTCCAAGGATGCGTCGAGACGGCCGTCCGGGCTGACCTTCCACACCACCTGGTCGTAGTCGTCTTCAAGCGCCGGGTCGACCGCAAGGCATTTGGCGACGATGTGCTCGGCCTGGCCCTTCACGTCGTCCAAGGCAAACGGCCGTTCGGCGACGCATTGGTCGGCGGTCGCGAAAACGCTTACGGGCACCTGGAGTTCACGGCAGTCGGCCATC
Source organism: Mesorhizobium sp. LjRoot246 (assembly GCF_964254115.1). Lineage (NCBI taxonomy): Bacteria > Pseudomonadati > Pseudomonadota > Alphaproteobacteria > Hyphomicrobiales > Phyllobacteriaceae > Mesorhizobium > Mesorhizobium sp. LjRoot246. The sequence goes on from NZ_CAXUSN020000001.1 coordinate 1,544,845, forward strand.
GTGTTCGAGCAACCGATGACCAGCAACAATGCAGCGATGTGTTCCATGGGAAGATGTCCTCTCGCCATAGTAACGGTCCGAATTCGCCAAAGTTCCTGTTCTGCCTGGCCTGCCAGCGAATTAGGCTGGCGCGATGCCAATTCCGTCCACCAGCCGCAACGGCAGGCATGACGGATCCTCAGTAGACCAGCTCGTACAGGGCGATCGCGGCGATCACCGCGGCCAATCCAAACGCGGCAAGGCGCGGTGAGGCGGAGGGAACAAGAGGCCGCGGTGGCGCGGATGCCTCGGAATCCTCAAACTCACCCATCGAAACACGAGCGGCCTGCTCCAGTCTGTTCATGTCGGCAACTGTCAACGCATTCCTCCCATACGATGCTGCAAGTCCTGCTGCGGAAAGGTTCGGCGGTGCGGCAGGATCCAGCGGTATCTGGGAAAAACAGCATCCGCTTTTATGGTGAACAGCCGGTTAAGCATCCGGCAAACGGCGGTCGCTTATTCCGTCTCGAAATTGCCGTGCGGAACGACAAGGCGGTATTCGAGGCGACCAGCCGCGATTTCAAGCGTCGCGGTGCCATTCAGCGACGCCGGCACGACCCGTTCGAGCGCGACGCTGCCGAAGCGCTTTTCACTACGCTGGTTGTCATTGGCCCCGATCGCCTCTGCCCATGTCAGAGACAGCGAGGTCCCGGTGTCAGCGGCGGTCAGGTTGGCCGTAACCTCGACGAAGCCATCGGGCCGCGACAGGGCGCCATAGCTCACCGAGTTGACGGCGAGCTCATGCATGGCGAGGCCGATATGCAGGGCAGCGTTCGGATTGAGATAGGGGTTTGCCCCCTGGAAACGCAGGCTGCGCACGGGATCCCCGCCGTAGCGGCCAACCTGGCCCGATATCAGTTCGCGAAGTGCAGCACCCCGCCAATTGGAAGAGGTTACCAAGTCCTGGGACGACGCTAACGATTGCAGCCGGCCGCGAAAACGTGTCAGGAAATCACCGATGCCGTCGGAGTAGCGCCCGGTTTGAGTGGCTATGCTTTGAATGATCGCCAGCAGGTTCTTCGAGCGATGACTGACTTCGCGCAGCAGCGTCGTCAGGGTCTGCTCCCGGCGCTTCTGCTCGGTCGTCTCGACCATTGTGGTGACGACGCCTTGCACCGTGCCGCCATCACCATGGTCGGCATCGATCCAGACCTGAAACCAACGGATGCCATCCTCGACGGGAACACTGATTTCGAGGCGCTGCGGATTGCCGGATGCGATGACGTCACGCTTGGCCGCACTGATGCGGTCAGCTTGCGCCGCCGGCAGGATGCTGGCGCTTTCAGCGCTATCAGAGGCCCAGGGCGCGCGCATGTTGCGCGCCCATACGGTTTTCATTTCGCGATCCTGGTAGAGAACGGAGATGCCGGCATTGTGCAAGGCATGGAGAAGAGCCCGGCCGAGCTGCATGCCGGTTTCAGCGGGATGCAGGGCGATGACTTCATCGCTCATGCCTTCCTTGATATCTCTGGTTCTGGAACGCATCGGCCAATCTGTCCGCCCAACTCAGGCTGAACGGCTCACTGTTAAATGGGTTCCCAAAAAGAGTTTCCCCCGAAAACAGCCTCCAAATGCGGTCCGCCGGACGGTTTCCTTTGAAGGATACCGCCCGGCGGTGGCTGGAAACCGTTTGAGGGGTGCGGCTTCCAGTGTTCGGTGCCGTTCGTCCTCACGAAGCCCGTTTGAACAGGCCTGCAAGTAGCGAAATGATCAGGAAAGCGAGAAAGATGAAAAACAATATCTGCGCGATACCGGCGGAGGTGCCGGCGATGCCGCCGAAACCAAGCGCGCCAGCGATGATCGCTACAACGAGAAATACGAGCGCCCAGTAAAGCATGATCCATCTCCTTCGAATGGTGCGATGAAAACGTGAGTAGATGCGGTTTGTTCCACCCTTTGCCGAAAAAGACGATGCTTGCAAATCGTTCGGAGCAAGTGCGCTGGAAATTCGCCGTCGCCGCCCGATGCGTGCATCAGGCGGCACGAAGTGAGGAATTGATGAATTGATGATCTGGCGAGAATCGGCGAGCGAGGCTGTCGCTTGGGTTCGTCAATTCTCCAATTCCTCCACTCCCCAATTCCCGACTATGCGGCCGCTTTCGCCTGCCGGTCGAAGAACAGCGCCTGGCTGATCAGTGCCTTGACCATGTCGGGGTTGAACGGCTTGGTGACCAGGAAGGCCGGTTCGGGACGTTCGCCTGTCAACAAACGCTCGGGAAAGGCGGTGATGAAGATAACCGGCACCGATGTCGACGACAGGATCTCGTTCACGGCTTCGATGCCCGAACTGCCGTCGGCAAGCTGGATGTCGGCCAGCACCATCTTCGGCCGTGTCTTGCCGAACATCGTCACCGCCTCGGCATGGGTGCGTGCCGTTCCAACGACGCGATGCCCGAGGCTCTCGACCATTTCTTCTATATCCATGGCGATCAGCGGTTCATCCTCGATGATCAGCACGTCGGTCGCGACCTGACGGGATATCTCGTTGCTTGCCTGGGCAAGCAACTCTGAAAACTCCTCGTCGCCGACATCGAGGATCTCTGCTGCCTCGTCCTCGCTGAACCCTTCGACCGCAACCAGCAGGAAGGCTTGGCGGGGGCGCGGCGCAATCGCGTTCAGATTGGCGGCAGCGCGCTGTTCCCATGCCGATTGCGCCTGCTCCTGCGGGACGCGGATGGCGACCGATGTGAACAGCTTGGCGAAAACCTTGTACAGCGCGATGCGGTCGCTCGACGCTTCGGGAAAGATATCGACATCGGCGATGATGGCTTCGAGCATCGCGGCGACCAGCGCGTCGCCACTCTCCTGGGATCCGCAAACGGCCCGCGAGAAGCGGCGCAGAAACGGTAGGTGTGGTGCGATGGTGGCGGATAAGCTCATGATAAGACGTCTCCCTCAGAATGACGTGATTGCATAGATTGCAGGTCAAGCTGATTGCAAGCCCGGTTCAACAACGTCGATCCTGAGAAAAAGTTCCGTTCCTGGTGGAACTAATATGCCGGGACGGCGTTTGGGGGGTCGGGATGGGCAACCAGACGAGGGCGTCGCTTGCGTTGTGTTGAGTAATATTATGGGCGGCTTCGGCACTGGAATATAAGGGCAAAATGAAGGATATGACGAAAGATATTCTGGCTGGCGCCGCAAGCAGGCGCCGGAACGGTTCCGGTGACGCACTGGGACCGAACTCCGAAATCGGACGAAAACTCAAGCAATATTACGACGAGCTGGTCTCCGACGATGTGCCGGATCGCTTCGCCCAGTTGCTCAGCCAGCTGGAACAGGCCGAACCCGCGCGGAAGAAAGACTGAGGCATGGCAGCGGTCTCACAAGGCTTCAAGACCGATCTGCTTGGGGCGATCCCGAGCTTGCGCGCCTTTGCCGTGTCGCTGACGCAAAATGCCGACAAGGCGGACGACCTCGTCCAGGAAACGCTGGTCAAGGCCTGGGACAAGCATGAGAGCTTCCAGCCCGGCACCAATCTCAAGGCATGGCTTTTCACCATCCTGCGCAATGAATTCTATTCGCAGATGCGCAAGCGCGGGCGCGAAGTGCAGGATAGCGACGGCATCATGACGGCCAGGCTGGCCGTTCATCCGGCCCAGCATGGCCAGCTCGACCTGAAGGATTTCCGCAGCGCCCTTGAACAATTGCCGGAGGACCAGCGCGAAGCCATCATCCTCATCGGTGCGTCGGGTTTCTCCTATGAGGAGGCCGCCGAGATTTGCGGTTGCGCGGTCGGAACGATCAAGAGCCGCGTCAGCCGAGCCCGCACCCGCTTGCAAGAGATTCTGAAAATATCAGGCGAAGACGAGTATGGTCCGGATGCGATCTCGGCCCAGGTAACGGGCTCGCCGGCCAGTTGACCTGCAATCCGCTAAGCCCGACGAAACGGATTCGTGCGACGCGCTTTAAGCCTTTGTTTCTATGCTTGTCATTCTCACAACCGGGGCCACTTTTGAGCGACATGCATTCGGCGCGATCCGCAAGGGTCGGGCTTATCTCAACCGGGAGAAGTGCGTCCGCAGGCCGCCGCCACCGCTTGCACGAGGTCTTCACCCGAATAGGGTTTGCCGACCAGCCTTACGCCTGGAAAGGACGCCCTGATTTCATCGGCATCCGAATAGCCCGATGCAAACACGAAAGGTACGCCTGCCGCACGCAGCCCCGAGGCGAAATCGATCGTCGAGGCGCCGCCCAGCATGAGGTCGACAATGGCCGCGTCGAATTGCGTAGCGACCTCCCGGCCATCGACCTCGGTCAGATCGCGGGCGATCACCACGTCACCAGCACCGTGGTCACGGCAAAGTTGCTCGACATCCATGGCGATCAGAAATTCGTCCTCCAGGACGAGAATCCGCAATCCGTCAAGCAATGTGGACACAGGCAAGGACTCCTCGAAACGCATGGAGTCATGATCGTTAAATGGCGTGCTGTCATTTAAAAAAGACATGTGGCCGGCGGAGGAACCTCAATCCTTGCAACGCGTTGAAATGCAGCCTTCCAAGGAGCGGGCTTTCGAAGAGGGGTCGAAATGTCAACCCAGAGCAGTCGTGCTGTCTCCAGCCGCCGGTATTCTTGCGAAAAACCGCCCGTTGCAGTTTTCCGCGACTTCGAAAAGCAGGAACTGGCCTTCATAGCATATTCAAGAAGGGCGTTGGGCGAGGCGCGCCGGCCGCTGATCTGAGGAAGCGTCTCTTCGCCATCGCCGGCAGTCGGATGCGCATGGATGCGTTTTCGGCTACTTTGTCCCCGATGTCGGAACCATGAGACATGCGCCGCGTTTGAAATCAAGCAATCACAAGGAGTTAAGCAATGGCAACTGCCTCAGGAAAGACCGCCAGCGAAGCGCGCGCGAATTCAGACCTCGAAGCCGACATCAGGCAATTGAAGGCCGATATCGACAAGCTTACCAAGCAATTGGCCAAGACCGGCGAGCATGGCTACGGCACCGCGCGCCGTGCGGCCACGGAAGGGGTCGAGCAGCTACGCGCGCAGGGTGAGGCAGCCTTTGACAGCCTGCGCAGCAACGCCAAGGATATCGAAGCGCAGATGATGGCAAGCGTGCGCGAAAAGCCGGTGACGTCACTGGCGATCGCTGCCGGCGTCGGCTTCCTCGTCGCGCTCATCGCGCGTCGGTAGCCGCATTGCAGATGCTCGCATCCCTGATTTCGGGTCTCGCCTCGGGAGAAACCGTTGCCGCCATACGCCGGGCGCGCACGGCGGCAATCGTTTACATGCTCGCCACATTGGCCGCGCTCTGCGGCCTCGGCTTTCTGGTTGGGGCAGCCTATATCTGGACGGCAATTCGCTACGGGTCATTTGCCGCGGCGTCGGGCTTCGGCGCCGGTTTCCTGGTGCTTGCCGGGCTGATCCTGCTGATTTACCAGATATCCGCAGGTTCGCGAGCTCGGCGCCGGGCGCAACGACGCAACGCCGACCTGAAAGCGATCGGCATCGCCGCGGCGCTTGCCGTGCTGCCGACACTGCTGAAGGGAAAAGGTGGTCTCGGTGTCCTTCTGGGGCCTGCCGTGGCGCTGGCGGCCTACGCCATCTACCGCGAAAACGTGAAACCCGACGATCCGGATGAAAGCGAACGAAAACAGGACGACCGGTCTGTTTGACCATGATCTCTGGACAAACGGAAACCGTTTGTCCGTGAAAACCGGCTTTCCACTTTTTGCTGCGCTGCCCCTCGGTTCGGGATCATAGTCTGTCACTTCGACAGATCTTCCAGCGGCATCGATATTTCGGCGAACACGCCTTCCGGCCGGAATTCATGGGTCACCTCGCTTGAAATGACCTTGGCAAGGCTGCGGCGGATGAGGATCGAGCCGAAGCCCTGCCGGTCCGGCGGGGCGACTTGCGGGCCGCCGCTTTCGCGCCAGGTCAGCACGAGGCGCCGAGCGCCCTTCCTGCCTTGCGTCCTCCAGTCGAGATCAACCTTGCCCGATAGCACGGACAGCGAGCCATATTTCAGAGCATTGCTGGCCAACTCATGCAGGATCAGGCCAAGCCCGACGGCCTGGTCGGGCGACAGCAACAAGTCGTCGCCGGAGATCGTCATGCGCGGCTGTTCGACCGTGTCGAAGGGCTTGACCTCGATCTGGACGAGTTCACGGATGCCGATGCCGCGCCACTCTCGGTCGGACAACAGGTTATGGGCGATGCCCAGCGCCTGGAGCCGCGCGCCGAAAGCTTCGAGAAACTCGCTTGGCTGGCGGGCATGGCGCACGGTCTGCGTGGCCAGCGCCTGGACGGTCGCCAGCGTGTTCTTGACGCGATGGTTGAGCTCGCGCAGCAGCAGCCGTTGCCGTTCGTCGCCAAGCTTGCGCTCCGATATGTCGTAATTGACGCCGAAGATCAGCGTCGGCTTGCCGTCGCTGTCGCGCTCGATGACACGGCCGCGCGTGGCGAGCCAGCGCGGCGGATGAAGGCCCTTCACCCGGTATTCGCCGAAATAGTCGTCGCTGCCGGTCAAGGCGTCGCGAAAACGCGTCTCGGTCTGGTAGACGTCGCGCGGGTCGATGGCGGTGAGGATGTCGCGTGCCCGCAGCCGGTTCGAGCGCGGCAGGTTGAACAGTTCCGAAAGCAAGGTGTCGCACTCGATGATGTCGGTGCGGATGTCCCATGCCCAGCTGGCGAGCGAAGCCGCATCGAGCGCGATGGCGCGCCGCTTTTCCTCACGCGCCAGTGCTGCCTCGGCGATGGCGCCGCTGCGGGTCGCATTCTTCAAGGTGACCAGGCTGGCGGCGAGGTCGGCAAGCGCCTTCAACTGCTCGAGCCTGGCGCGGGATGGAAAGGTATGCGGCTTGCGGTCGAGCACGCACAGCGTGCCGATGCGGGCGCCGGCGACGATCATCGGAGCGCCGGCATAGAAGCGGATGTGATGCTTGCCGGTGACCAGCGGGTTGGCCTTGAAACGCGGGTCCGTCGCGGCATCCGCCACCACCATCGGCTCGTCGCCGGCGGCTATCGCATGGGCGCAAAAGGAGATGTCGGCCGCCGTTTCGGTCTCGTCCAGGCCCAAACAGGATTTGAACCACTGCCGCCCGTGGTCGACGAGCGTGACCAGGGCGATCGGCACCTGCATTGCCGCTGCGGCAAGGCTGCTTATGCGGTCGAAATCCGGGTCTGCCGCCGTATCCAGCATCTTCAGCCCGTGCAGCACGGTCAGCCGGTCGACATCCTTGACCGCGCGTACAACCTCGGCCGGCAGACCCGGCTCCGTTTCTGCCTTGCTATTCACCAAGCCCCCAATGCCCCGCCTTGATCCCCGTCCTTGCGCCGTCTCGCCGGCCCAGGACCAGCCCACCGACCCGGAACCATCCTAGCGAGGAACCGTTACTTGACCATGTTGTGCCAGACGCGGCGGCTGGTGCAAAACGAGACAAGGATCGTCCATGCCCAAGATCATTCCCGAAAACAAAGCGCGCCAGGGGCGATGGGGCTGGCACGGCTTGCGTATCCTGATTGCCGCGTTGCTTCTGGCGTTCGCTGCCTGGGGCATCGCCGAAATCTATGGTGAAGTGGTCAAGACGCCGGCGACAGAGCAAGGAAGTGCGCCAAGCGGCTAGATTTTGGGCTATCGGGCGAGATCGCATTCAGGCAGCCTCTGCCTTGGCGATGCTCGCCGGTACCAGGACGTTCAGCGCGCCAGGCTGAATTTCGATCGTCGTTTCACGGTCGAGCCGGACCAGCTCTCCATCCATCACGGCGCGAAACCTGCTGCTTCCCGAATGGATTTTCAGAACCGTTCTGTCCGCCTGATGGATTTCGACATGTTGGTTATCGCGCCATTTGCCGCGCGCCATGTTGAAGAAGAATTTGACCAATTCGGTACGCTGTTGCGCCACCGTGACATAGACGCCAAGCACGCCGCCCGCCGGGTTGTCGGCATATGGCAGGTGACCCTCGCCGAACAAATTGTTGGTGATGCCGATGCCGGTGATGCGGGCCGCCATCTCGGCTTTGCCGATGCTGAGCGTCACGTTCATCGTCGGTGGATTGTTGATCGTCGCCCAGGCTGCCTTAACCGAGGCGCGGATCTTTCCCAGGCGCGAACCGAATTCCATCTTTTGGCGCAGTTGCACCATCTTGGCATGCATGCCGATCGAGAATTGGTGAACGAAGGGCCGGCCGTTGGCCGTGGCCATATCGACCGCAATGATTTCGCCGTCAGTGAAGGATTTCAGCGCGGCCTCAAGGGACTGCGGAATTCCCAACCCGCGCGCAAACAAATTCATCGTGCCGGCCGGCAGTATGGCAAGCGCCTTTTTGGTGCCCATCAGCCGGGCGGCCGCGGCGGAAATGGTTCCGTCGCCGCCGCCGGCCAGCACGACGTCGACGGAGCGGCGCGATGCAGCACCGTCGAGCGCGTCCACAAGATCCTTGCCGGCAACAACGTCAATGCTGAGAGAATGCCCTGCCGTCTCCAGGGTCTGACGCATCCTATCGCAGAAGGCGGCAAGGTCAGTGCTGCGCAAGGTGCCACCGTCCCGGTTCAGCACCGCTGCAAATTTCATGCCCCGCTCCGTTCAAACGTGATGGGCCGGGACAAACCCAGCCGCAGGCTGAAACGCGACGATGCGGGAAAGGTTCCGTTTTGAGGGTCGCGACATTCGCCGGCGCATTCTACAGCCGCCGCGCGTCCGCTCTGTGATCTTTGCCGCGGATGCCGCCCGCTTTTGTCGGAACAACAGCATGCTCACGACGTTGTGAACTGGTAGGCGCCGCGTCCGATCTCCCAAGCGACGATTCTGGACACGGCGCGCACGAAATCACGCACGAGGAGAGATTATCATGATCCGCAACCTCTTAGCCACGACCGCACTCGCAACACTGGTCGCGACTGGCGCCTATGCGCAGAGCGCGACAAGCCCGGCGCCCGCGCCGGGTCCTGCCGTCCAGGAGCCAGGTGGCGCTCCAGTGCGCGCCGAGGGCAGCATCGTCACCAACATCATCGGTGAATCCGTCTACAACGGCACCGGCGACGATGCCGAAAACATCGGCATGGTCAGCGACGTCGTCTTCGACAAGGACGGCCAGGCGAAATCCGTCATTATCGGTGTCGGGGGCTTTCTGGGCGTCGGAGCGAAGAATGTCGCTTTCGACTACGGCAAACTGCAATGGGCCGAAAAGAACGGGGATCGCTGGCTGGTTGCCCAGACGACCAAGGATGAGCTGACGGCGCAGCCGGAGTTCGATAGCAAGCCCTATGCGCCGGCTCCAGCCGCATCGACAGGCGCACAGGCTCCGTCGGCTTCGGCGCCGACCGACAGCGCGCAAGCTCCCGTCGACATGAATGCCCCTCCGGCCGAACCGGTGAAGCGCGCCGACGGCAATCTTGCCACCAACATCATCGGCGAAACCGTCTACAACGGTACCGGCGACGACGCGCAGAACATCGGCAATGTGAACGACATCGTGCTCACCAAGGAAGGCAAGGCCGAGTCCCTTGTCATCGGTGTTGGTGGCTTCCTTGGTCTCGGCGCCAAGAATGTGACCTATGACTTTTCCAAGGCTCAGTGGGCCGAGAGGAATGGCGACCGCTGGCTGGTGGCACAGACCACCAAGGAAGAGCTGCAGGCGCAGCCGGATTTCAACCGCAAGGCCTATGATCCGGCGCCGGCAACGACGGCTTCAAATGCGCCGGCGGTAGTCGCGCCGGCCGCCGTACCGTCCGATACGACGGCTCCCGCTGTCGCTCCGGCTGACAAAACGGCACAGGCTCCGGCGCCCACGACCCCCGATGCCTCGGCTCCGGACCAGACAAAGACTGCTGCCATCGACAAATCGACGTTGACCGAGATGCCTGTCGGTGAGATTCGCGCTGATGACCTGAAGGGCACCACCGTCTACGGCGCCAATGACGCCAAGGTCGGCGAGATCGGCGACGTCGTGCTGGCGCCCGACAAGAAGGCCGATGCGGTGATCGTCGATGTCGGCGGCTTCCTCGGCATTGGCGAGAAGGAAGTCGCGGTCGGCATGGATAATCTCAAATTCATGACCGACAAGGACGGCAACAAGTACCTCTACACGACCTTCACCAAGGAGCAGCTTGAGGCTCAAACCGCCTATGACAAGGGCAGCTATGCCGAAAAGCGCGATCAACAGCGGATGATTGTGAGGTAGGCAGTAGGCAGTAGGCAGTAGGCAGTAGGGTCTCCGTTTCCCCTACTGCCTATTCCCCACCTACGTGGCCAACCACGCCGTGCTCCGTCAGCTCTGCCAGTGCCAGTGTCTGGTCGAGATGTTCGGCCCGCCAGGCGAGCAGCCGTTCGGCGAATTCCAGCCGTACGGCAAGATGCTTTGGGTCGGCTGCGAGATTGTCAAGTTCTCCAGGATCGCTTGCCAGGTCGAACAGCAACGGCGGCAGGCCGCCGCCGAAATGCACATATTTGAATTTTTCCGTGCGGATGACGGCGAGGTTGCACTGGCGCGAGGCGATGCCGAAGTGACGTTCAGCCTCGCCTTCGGCAATAGAGCGGAAATCGAACTCCCAATGCGCGGCATCGCGCCAGACTGCTGGACCCTCGCCGCTTAGGAATGGCTTCAGCGACAAGCCGTCGAGGTGCGGCGCGGGATCTTTGCCGAGCAGGTCGAGAAGCGTCGGCACAATGTCGACTGCTTCGGTGAAGCGATCGACGCTGCCGCCGGCAACCTTGCCGTGGCGTGGGTCGCGGATGATCAGCGGAATGTGGTAGCTGCAGTCGAAGTAGCCGCCCTTGCCCAGCATGAAATGGTCGCCCATCATCTCGGCGTGGTCCGAGGTCAGCACGATGATGGTATCGTCCCAGGCGCCCACTGCCTTGACCGCTTGCCAGACGCGGCCGAGTTGCGCGTCCACCTCCGAGACCATGCCGTAATAGATCGCGCGGATACGGCGGAAATCGTCTTCGCTCCAGTCATGCACCTTGCCATTGGCGTCGGGGCGGAATTTCATCTGTTTCTGCCGACCGAGATCATAGGCGAGATAGGGATGGCTTTCCGCCTCTTCCTGCCAGCTTGCCGCGCGCTGGAAGGCCGGGCCGTCAGCCGGATCGTACATCGTGTTGTAGGGCTCCGGCACGATGAAGGGCGGATGCGGGCTGATGAAGGAGAGATGCGCGAACCACGGCGCGGCGTGCTCCTGCTCGCCAAGCCAGCGGGTGAATTCGCCGGTCAGGAAGGCGGCCGGAGTCTCGTCCCTGGAGTAGATGGGCGGTGCACTGCTGACGGCACCGGCCTTATCTCCGGTCACTGGGCTATGAATGTCGGGATGTCCGGCGCTGGCATCGACGCCCCTCAGCTTCAGCCAGGACAGCCATTGTTTCTGATGCTCGGGCAGCAACTGGCGCACTGTAAAGCCCGGCAGCACGCCTTCATAGCTTTGCAGCCGCGGGTCGCCCGGCGCCAGCCTGCGCGGATCGAGCGACACGTCGGTGTAGCCGAACAGCGTCGGATCATAACCGAGGCCGCGCGCCTCCAGCGCGATGTTGCCGTGACGGGTGTCGAGCGGCGTGCCGTTGCGGCAGACGCGGTTGTTCATCTGGTAGAGGCCGGTATAGAGGCAGGCACGCGCCGGCGAACATGGTGCCGCACCGCCATAATGCCGCCTGAACAGCACACCCTCGGCGGCCAGCGCGTCGGCATTCGGCGTCTTCACAACCGGATGGCCCGCGGACGACAGACAATCGCCGCGCCACTGGTCGCAGGTTATCAGGAGAATGTTGGGCCGCCTGGCTTTTCCGGTCACGCGCTACCCTTGTCGCTGGGATGGTCGAACGGTGCTCATGGAACCGAATTTTGACGACGGCGCAAGCCTGTCTTTGGAATTCGATTGGTGAACAAATCTCCTTTCATTGTTCACCTTTGTAGGACAGTCCATTCTATGTTTGCAGCCTTTGCCTAACGTGCTCTGGTTCTCATATTGGCGTGGACCGCGGCAAGGGCCGCACAAGCACCAAGGGAAGGAGCAAGACAATGCTCGACCAGATCAAGGGCCTGCATCACGTCACATCGATGGCCAGGGATGCCCGCCAGAACAATGAGTTCTTTACCAAAAAACTCGGGCAGCGCCGGGTCAAGAAGACCATCAATTTCGATGCGCCTGACGTCTACCACCTCTATTATGGCGACGAGGCCGGGACGCCCGGTTCGGTGATGACCTATTTTCCGTTTCCCGACATCGGCAGGGGCCGTCATGGCGTCGGCGAAGTCGGCACCACGGTCTATTCGGTGCCGGAAGGTACGCTTGCCTACTGGGAAAAGCGTTTTGCCGATGAAGGCGTCACCGGGATATCGCGCGAAGAGACATTCGGCGAGAAGCGTCTGGCGTTTGCCGGACCGGACGGCGACGGTTTCGCGCTGGTCGAGGACAAGGCTGACAGCAGAGCGCCCTGGGCGAAGGGCGGCATTCCTGTTGATGAGGCGATCCGTGGCTTTCACTCGGTGTCTCTCAGGCTGAAGGATGGCGGCGCCACCGAGGAGCTTTTGAAATTCATGGGCTACGAGGAAATCGAGAAATCAGGCAATGTCAGGCGGCTCGCTGTGAAGAACGGCAATGGCGCCGATGTCGTGGATATCGAATCGCTGCCGGCTGCTGCCTTCGCCGATCTCGGCGCCGGCTCCGTCCACCACGTCGCCTTCGCCGTCGAGAATCGCGCCAAGCAGCTCGAAGTGCGCAAGGCATTGATGGACACCGGCTATGGGGTGACGCCGGTGATCGATCGCGATTATTTCTGGGCGATCTATTTCCGCACGCCAGGTGGTGTGCTGTTCGAAGTCGCCACCAACGAGCCGGGTTTCGACAGGGATGAGGACACCGCTCATCTCGGTGAGGCGCTGAAGCTGCCGACGCAGCACCAGCACCTGCGGCCCTACCTCGAACAGCATCTGCAGAAGCTGGAGGGCTGAGGCCATGAGCAAGGACGCTTACATCCACAAGCTGCTGCCCGGTTCGCCGGGCGGCCCAATGCTCTTCGTCCTCCACGGCACGGGAGCCGATGAGAACCAGCTTCTGTCGCTGGGGCGCGATCTCGCGCCCCTGGCGACCGTCGTCTCGCCGCGCGGCGATGTGTCGGAACAGGGTGCGGCGCGTTTCTTTCGCCGCACCGGCGAGGGCGTCTACGACATGGACGATCTGGTGCGGGCGACGGACAAGATGGCCGGCTTCGTCAAAGCCCATATCGAAGCGACGAAGCCTTCGGCCGTGCTCGGTCTCGGCTACTCCAACGGCGCCAACATCCTGGCCTCTGTGGTGTTTGCGGCGCCAGCACTGTTCGATGCCTCGGTGCTGATGCATCCGCTGATCCCGTTCGAACCGGAGGTGAAGGGCAGTCTCACCGGTCGCCATATTCTGCTGACCGCAGGCAAGCGCGATCCGATCTGCCCGCCGAACCTGACCACGCGGCTCGAAGCCTATTTGCGTGCCGACGGCGCCGATGTCACTGTGGAATGGCATGAAGGCGGGCACGAGGTGCGGCCAAACGAGATCGAGGCGGCACGGCGGTTCTTTGCCGATGTCAGCCAGGGAGCATAGCGATGCCTGACCAACTGCCTGAGATCGAACTGGAGGATCGCGGTTCCAAGGGCCGCTATGTCCTGCGCGGACCCGGTGGCGCCGAGGCCGAGATGACGTTCACCAAGATCGGCGACCACCAGATCATCATCGATCATACCGAAGTCCCAGACGTATTTCGCGGCCAGGGTGCCGGGCTTCGGCTCGTCACCCGCGCCGTCGAGGATGCGCGCGCGGCCGGCAAGAAGATCATCCCGCTCTGCCCCTTCGCCAACGCCCAGTTCCGCCGCCACCAGGAATGGGCCGACGTGCTGAAGCGGTAGGGATTTCGTCGCTCGGAAACGGCGCGGCGAGCGGCTGCCACCATATCGGGATGGCTTTGGCATTTGCGCGGGTGGCGCATCTTGCCTAAGTAGATATGATATATCTCAGCCCCTTGCCGACAAACCAACCGAATGATCCCCCATGACCAAACCCGACCTCGTTCCCGTCTTTGACGGCCACAACGATACGCTGCTCAGGCTCTATCAGTCGAAAGACACGGACGTCGAAAAGCTGTTCATCGAGGGGAAATCGGGCGGCCATATCGACCTGCCGCGTGCCAAAGCCGGTGGCTTTGCCGGTGGCATGTTCGCCATTTTCCCGCCGCCTGTCGAGAAAACCAAGCGCAGCGCCGTACCCCTGGCGCCGAGCGCTGCCGAGCCGCTGCCGCCGGAGGTTCCGCGCAATGAGGCGCTGACCTCGACGATCGCGATGGCCTCGATCCTGTTCCGGCTGGAACGGGCTGGAGCGCTCACCGTCTGCCGCAGCGCCGGCGATGTGCGCAACGCCATGGCGCAGGGCTCGATCGCGGCGGTGTTCCACATCGAGGGGGTCGAGGCGATCGATCCCGAGCTCACCATGCTCGACGTGCTGCATGAAGCCGGCTTGCGCTCGCTCGGCATCGTCTGGAGCCGGCCGAACGCCTTTGGCCACGGCGTGCCGTTCCGCTTCCCGTCCTCGCCCGACACTGGACCCGGCCTGACCGACGCCGGCAAGGCGCTGGTTAAGGCCTGCAACCAGCTGAAGATCATGATCGATCTCTCGCATCTCAACGAGAAGGGTTTTCGCGATGTCGCAGCACTCAGCGATGCGCCGCTGGTCGCCACCCATTCCAACGTGCATGCGATCTGCGGCCATTCGCGCAATCTCACCGACTGGCAGCTCGGCGCGATCCGCGAGTCCGGCGGCATGGTCGGACTGAACTTCGCCACCGGTTTCCTGCGCGAGGACGGGCGCATGAACGCCGACACCAGCCTCGACATCATGGTGCGCCATGTCGATTCGCTGCTGCAGGCGCTGGGTGAAGATGGCGTCGGCCTCGGCTCGGATTTCGACGGCGCCATGATCCCGGCCGTCATCGGCGACGTGGCCGGCCTGCCGAAGCTGATCGATGCCTTGGCGGCACGCGGTTTCGGCCGCGCGCTGATCGAAAAGATCGCTTATCGCAATTGGCTCAATGTGCTCGAGAAAACGATAGGTTAGAACGACCTATTGGAAGCCCATGCGCGTCAGCCAGTCCTTGCCGACGCCGCGATCCCTGATGATGGGCAGCGGATTTTCGGAATCGAGCCGCGCGCAGATGCGGTAGACTTCCAGCGTCTCGGCGCTCATCTCGTCGCGCTTGTAGAAGAACATGGCGGCGGCATAGCGCGTGCGGCCCGACCATTTTTCACCGAGCGGCGTGTTGACCAGCTCCCACTGCTCGGCGGCTTCCCCGTCTCCATCCAGTCTGTTCGCTTCGTCGGTCATGTCAGAAATCCGCCGGCGGATTGGCGGTGCGGCGGTCGAGCTTGATGAAGGGCCGCGCCACCACCTTGGCCCGCTTCATCAGCTTCTGATATTGCAGTTCGCGCATGGCGTAGATCTCGACCCAGAGGTCCTCGACCATTGTATCACCGTATGGCCGCGCCAGCGAGGCGATGGCGATGTTGCGCTTGGCCATCGGCGACCACATGGCGGCGCTGACCAGACCGACCTCCTGGGCCTTCTTGTGGTAAACGATGGCGTGCTCGGCCGGGATGTTGCCCTCGATCTCCAGCCCGACCAACATATGGCGCAGCTTGCGTTTGGCTCGAGCATCGAGGATGGCGCGGCGGCCGTTGAAATGGCCTTTTTCCAGGTCGATCATGAAGCCAAGCCCGATCTCGTCGGGCATGCGCAAGCGGTCGGCGCGGATGGCGTGCTCGGCGGTGGTGAAATCCGCATTGGCGACGATCAGCCCGGCCTCGAGACGGGCGCGGTTGAGCGCGGTGTAGCCGATGGCGCGGACGCCACGCAGTTCGCCTGCCGTCATCAGCCGGTCCCACAGGCTCAGCGCCTTGCCGGCCGACACGAACAGTTCGTAGCCGAGATCGCCGGTGAAGCCGGTGCGCGAAATGGTGATGGTGCCGCCATCATGCGGGAAGTCGGCGAGGTCGAATATTTTCAATCTCTCGACACCGGCGAAGCCTGCATTGCGCAGCACCGCAAAGGAGGTCGGACCTTGCAAAGCGAGGCCAGCGACAACTTCAGTCTCCTCCTCGACCGTCACATCGAAACCAACGGCGCTGTCGAGCAGCCAGGGCAAATGCCGCTCCTGCGAACACAGGCGGAAGCGTGTCGGCGACAATCGGAACAGCGTGCCGTCGTCGAGGACAAAGCCCTCGTCGTCGCACCACGCCGTATAGTGGACACGGCCGGGCTTGAGCTTGGTGACGTCGCGCAGGGTGACGCGATCGAGCAAGGCTTCGGCGTCCGGCCCTTCGATCCGGTATTTGGTCATCGGCGAAATGTCGAACAGCGCCGCCTGGCCGCGGATGGCGAAATATTCGAGTTCCTCGTCCCACAGTGAGTGCGGAGCGCGGTAGCCGGCCCAATTGTACCAGTCCTGGGTTTTGGCCAGTGCATCGATGCGCGGCTGGAACGGCGTGCCGAGGCGTAGCGTGCGGAAATGGGATTGGGCAGCGATACGGTTTGCGGTGTTGAGCTGGCTGGTCATGACGGCGTTCCTTCGCGCCCCCCTCTGTCCTGCCGGACATCTCCCCCTCTTGGGGGGAGATTGGCTTGCAAGATGGTCGGCGATTTTCTTGCAACGCCGGCGATTGGCGAAAGCGTGCATGACAGCCAATCTCCCCCCAAGAGGGGGAGATGTCCGGCAGGACAGAGGGGGGCGCCGTAGAGTGTAGCGTTGGCCAAAAGAAACATCCCATCACCCCTTCATCGCGATGATGCGCCGCGCGGCATTCAACCCCGGAGCGCCGGAGACACCGCCGCCGGGGTGCGAACCGGCGCCAGCCAGGAACAGCCCTTCGAGCGGTGTGTCGTAGCCTGACCAGCCGGAAATGGGCCGCGAGACCAGCATCTGGTCGGCCTGCAATTCGCCGTGGTGCCAATGGCCGCCCGGCATGCGATAGCGCGTCTCGATGTCAGCCGGTGTCAGAAGCTCGGCATGGACAACGCTCTTGCCGATGCCTGGCGCGTGAGACTCGAGCTGCGCCATAACAGCCTTGAGGAATTTCGGCTTGCCGGCATCCCAACCCTCTTTCAACTGATAGGGCGCGTATTGCACGACTGCGGACAGCACGCAGGCGCCGACGGGCGCGAGCGATGGGTCGGCGAGGCTTGGCAGCGTGATCTCCATCACCGGCTCCGGCGAGAACTCGCCATATTTGCACGGGTTGAAGGCGCGCTCGACATGATCGGGCGAGGGGGCGATGACCAGCCGGCCTTTGTGGCCGGCGGCATCGACACCGCTGAATTGCGGCGGCCGGTCAAGCGCCAGATTGAGCTTCGCCGCATCGCCCTTCATGCGGATGTTCCTGACCTTGCGGACGAAGCCGGTGTCGATCTCGCGCGGGCCGACAAGGTCGAGGAAGGTGCTCGCCGGGTTGATGGCGGAGACGATTGTGCTCGCGCGCAGCATCTCACCATTGTCGAGCGCGACACCGACGGCGCGGCCTTTCTCGACGATGATTTTTGCTACGGGCGCAGATACGCGGATCGTGACGCCGGCCTTTTCAGCCGATGCACGGATGGCGGCGACGACCGCGCCCATGCCACCCTGCGGCAGGATCTGCGCGCCGGTCGCACCACCGGTCTCGCCGGCCAGGCGGTAGTAGAGGCCGAGCAACGAGGTCGGCGAGCGTGGGCCGAGATGGCTGCCCAGCGTCGCATCGAAGGCGAGCAGCCCTTTCAGCCTGATATCGGCTAGCTGTTCGTCGAGCAGATCGGCTACGTTCATCAATAGCACGCGCAGGAAGTCGCGCATGTCCTCCTTGCCGAGCCTTTTCAGTGCCAGCGCTGTCTGGCCGAGTGAAGCGGTCTCGAGCAGCGACATGCCGGCAAGATCGGGCGGCCGACGGGACAAGAAAGGTTTCAGAATGCCGGCATAGCGCAGCAGCTGCCCGCGCAGTTCCCTCCAGGCGGATTGCTCGGACAGACTGGCACCGGTCAGCACCTCGCCATAGGCGCCATGCAAGACAAGCGGCGGGCCGTCCTTCGACAGCGCAACCGATGGCATGAAGTCGGCGCGCGCGACTCTTAGCCCGTGTTTTTCAAGTTCCAGCGTCTTGACCACATCGGGATGCAGCCGGTTCAGCAGATGAGCGATGGAGGAGACGCGAAAGCCCGGCGCGAATTCCTCGGTGCGCGCGGCGCCGCCGACTTCGCTGTCGGCTTCCAGCACCAGCACCTTGCGGCCGGCTTTCGCCAGCGCGGCAGCGGCGACAAGACCGTTGTGGCCGCCGCCAATGACGATTGCATCAAATGACGTCATGGGCCGGGCTCATGTGCGAGGTGGACTTGGCGAGGTCGCGCAGGATCTCAGCCGCGGCATTGCGACCGGGCGCGCCCATGACGCCGCCGCCAGGATGGGTCGAGGAGCCGCACATATAGAGCCCACTGAGCGGCGAACGATATTGCGCGTAGCCCGGCACCGGGCGGTTGAACAAAAGCTGGTCGAAGGTTAGTTCGCCCTGGAAGATGTTGCCTTCGGTGAGGCCGACCTCGGCCTCGATCTCGCGCGGCGTGCGCACCTCCATGTGGACGATGCGGTCGCGGAAGCCCGGCGAATACTCCGCGATCTGCGCAATCACGCTTTCGGCAAAGCTGTCGCGGTCGGCATCGGTCCACTCCTTACCGTCGATCTTGGGCGGGGCGTATTGCACGAAGCAGCTCATGAAGTGCTTGCCGGGCGGCGCCATGGTCGGGTCGAGCGTCGTCGGGATGACCATGTCGAGGAAGGGATCGGCCGACCATCGCCCAGCCTTCCAGTCGTCATAGGCGCGCTCCATGCGCTCCATCGAATCGGTGAAATGCATGTCGCCGCGATAGACCGGCGAATCCTTCGGTAGCGCCGGGAATTCCGGCAGCGAATCGAGCGCGATGTTGACCTTGCCGGAGGAGCCGCGGATCTTGAAGTTCCTGACCCGGCGCAGGAAGATGTCGGGCAGTTCCTTCTCCTCGACCAGCTTGAGGAAGGTGCGCTTCACATCGGCGTTGGAGACGACGAGCCTGCCGTAAATCTCCTCGCCGCCAGCCAGCACCACGCCCCTGGCTTTTCCCCGGCCGACAAGCACATGGTCGACCTCGGCGCCCGTGCGGATGGTTCCGCCCGATGCCTTGAACGATGCGGCCAGCGCCTTAGTCACCGCACCCATGCCGCCACGCGCATAACCCCAGGCGCCGACCGAGCCATCGACCTCGCCCATGTAGTGGTGCAGAAGCACATAGGCCGTGCCCGGCGACATCGGCCCGAGCGCGGTGCCGATGATGCCGGACAAAGCGAAATTGGCCTTGATGACGTCGGTCTCGAAATATTCGTCGAGAAACTCCGAGATCGACATGGTCCAGAAGCGCAGCGTCAGCGCCATTTCTTCGGCGGAAAGCCCGGCGAATTTCTTGCCGAGATAGAGCAGCTCACCAAGGTCGCGCGGCTTGAGGCTAGTCGGGTCGGGTGCGGTGCGCATCAGCAGCGGCTGGATGAAGCGGCACTGCCGCGTCACGTCGCGGGCATAGCGGTCATAGGCCTCGGCATCGCGCTTGGAGAAGCGGGCGAACTCGCGCCGGTGCGCATCATGGTCGCGGTAGTTGGCGAGGTAGTCGCCGTCGCGGGTGAACACCGCGCCGCCCTCGTAAGAGATGACCTGCAGGCCGAAGCGCGGCAGTTCGAGATCGCGCATGATCTCGGGTCGGAACAGCGAGCAGACATAGGAGCAGTTAGAGTAGAGGAAGCCCGGCGTCAGCTCGCGGCTGGTGGCGGCACCGCCGACCCAGTCGTTCTTCTCGACCACCAGAACGTCGAGGCCGGCGCGCTGCAGGTAGCAGGCGTTGACCAAGCCATTGTGCCCGCCGCCGATGATGATCGCATCCCAAGCTTTCATTTTGGCCTGTCTTCCCGCTCGATCCGCTCTTTATTTTTGCGTGATCTGCCCCCGAATGCGCGGAATTTGGCACGGCGGTCGCCATTTTGTCCAGCCATATTGAATGAATGTTCAACAAACGGTGTTGCGTTTTGTCGTGTATGGGCTACGCTTTGCCAGCGTTCGACATCCGAACCTGGGAGGCCATGCAGAAGGTGCTTGATTGTGGCGAACACCGTCCCACTCATCTTCGCGAATTGAAGCCGGTTGGATAGCCGGCGATGCTGGAGACCATGACACGCATGAAGACAGCAGTGGCCAGGGAAGCCCTCCTCGAATCGGCGCGGAAAAGCGAGGCCGAAAAGCGCGGACGCAAGGCCTCGAAGGAGGTCAGGCAGGTTCAGCTCATCGAGGCGACGATCGATTCCCTGGCCAAGCGGGGTTATTCGGAAACGACGATGGCCGATGTCGCCGACGGCGCCGGCCTGTCGCGTGGCATCGTCAATTTCCACTTCGAGAGCAAGGAAAAGCTGCTGATCGCGACCTTGCAGCATATGTATGACGAATACTCGGCGCATTGGCGCAATGCCCTGCAGAAGGCAGGCGACGATCCCGCCGATCAGCTCCAGGCCTTGGTCGCGGCCGATTTCGACCGTTCGATCTGCAACAAGCGCAAGCTCGCCGCCTGGTGCGCCTTTTGGGGCGAGGCCAAGTCGCGGCCGACCTACCAGGCGCTGAGCAGTGCGCGCGATGCCGTCTATCAGACCATCTTCATCGACCTGTGCGCGACGCTGAAGCAAAGCGGGTCCTATGCCTATGAGCCGCAGGTCATGGCACTGGCGCTCAGCGCCATGCTGGAGGGGCTGTGGCTGCGCTTGATGATGGGGACCGAGGACACCAGCCGTGAGAGCGCGCTGCAAGCGGCCAATGAATTCCTGTCGGTGGCCTTTCCGAAACACTATCCGTCGAAGGCGGCCGGCGCCACGGAACCATAAGAACACCAGAACAAGACAGAGGATGGAGCAATGAAGAAACTGACCCGACGCCTGACATTGACCCTGGCGCTGACTGGTGCGCTGGCGGCTTCGGCCGCGGCCCTTGCGGTCGCTGCCGACCAGGACCTGATCGTGTTCGACTGGTCCGGTTATGAGGACCCGAGCTTCCACCCGAAATATGTCGAGAAGAACGACGACTCGCCGACCTTCGCCTTCTTCGGCGACGAGGACGAGGCGTTCGAGAAGGTCCGCTCCGGCTTCAAGGCCGATCTCGGCCACCCATGCTCGCAAAGCGTGGTCAAATGGCGCGAAGCCGGCCTGCTGCAGCCGCTCGACACGTCTAAGATCGCAGGCTGGAAGGACCTCAATCCCGGCATCATGGCGATGAAGGATCTTGCCACGACGTCGGACGGCAAGGCGTGGTTCATGCCCTGGGACTGGGGCAATACCCAGCTCACCTACAACACCTCCAAGATCGATGCCAAGGACGTGCAATCGCTGAAGGCTTTTGCCGATCCCAAATTCAAGGGCAGGGTGTCGATCGGCGACAATGTCGACGACGCCTACGCGCTGGCAAGCCTTGCCATCGGCCTCAAGGACTGGACCAAGATGACCGACGACCAGTTCAAGCAGGCATCCGATTTCCTGCGCCAGGTGCACAAGAACGTGCGCTCCTACTGGACCGACACCACCGACGTCGTGCAGCTGCTGAGCGGCGGCGAGGTCGATCTCGCCTGGGCCTGGAATGACGCCACCGTGCAGTCGGTGGCAGCCGGCGTGCCGATCATGGCGAAGAAGGACACCGACGAAGGCATCTCGACCTGGGTCTGCGGTTACGTGCTGTTCAAGGACGCACCTGGCAATATCGATAAGGCCTATGATTATCTGAACGCCGTCAACGATCCGGAGACCGCCAAGGTGCTGGTCAAGGACTGGGGCTATGGCCAAGCCAATGCCAAGGGCATGGCCGGCGTCGATCAGGCGGTGCTGAAGGAAAAGGGCTACGACGACGTGCAGAAATTCGTCGACAAGACGCTGTTCCAGTCGCCGGTACCCTCCGACCTCAAGCTCAAGATGATCGCCGAATTCGAGAAGATCAAAGCCGGCTATTAAGCCTGTCGCGACTGCCCGTTCGTCCACCCGCACGAGGGGCGGGCGGGCTCGCCAAAGCGGTCGAATTCTCTTAACGTCGCAGCAGCTTTTTTCGCGACGGGGGAGTTTCGCGCCATGAAGTCAGTGCTACGCCGCCTTGCCCTTGCCGCCGCGTGCATGATCGGCGCCGGTGCGGTCTATGCCTTTGCCGAAGGCGGCGGCGATCTCGTGGTGTTCGACTGGTCGGGCTATGAGGATCCGCTGCTGCATCCAGCCTACGCGGCCAAACATGGCGCCGAGCCGACCTTCGCTTTCTTCGGCGACGAGGACGAAGCGTTCGAGAAGATGCGGGCAGGCTTCAAGGCCGATATCGCGCACCCCTGCTCGCAAAGCGTGGTCAAGTGGCGCGAGGCCGGCATGCTGCAGCCACTCGACACCTCCAGGATATCAGGCTGGAAGGACCTCAATCCCGGCATCATGGCGATGAAGGATCTCGCCGTCACGGCCGACGGCAAAGCCTGGTTCATGCCGTTCGACTGGGGCAACACCTCGCTGCTCTACCGCACCGACAAGGTGTCCGCTGAAGAGGCGCAATCGCTCAGGATTTTCGCCGATCCGAAATTCAAGGGCCGCGTCACCATCGGCGACAATGTCGATGATGCCTACGCGCTGGCGAGCCTGGTGATCGGGCTGAAGGATTGGACCAAGATGACCGACGCGCAGTTCCAGGAGGCATCCGCCTTTCTGCGCGACGTGCACAAGAACATCCGCTTCTACTGGACCGACGACACCGACCTCAACCAGGCCTTTATCGGCAACGAGGTCGACCTCGTCTGGGGCTGGAACGAGACCTTTGTGACGCTGAAGGGGCAAGGCATGCCGATCGCCATGAACCGCGACACCAAGGAAGGCATCTCGACCTGGGTGTGCGGCTATGTGCTGATGAAGGATGCGCCCGGCAAGCTCGATCAAGCCTATGATTTCCTCAGCGCCGTCAACGCGCCCGCCGTCTCGGACTACCTGGTCAAGACCTTCGGCTATGGCCACGGCAATGGCGCCGGCATGGCTGCCATCGACCACACCGTGCTGACCGATCGCGGCTTCGACAACCTCGACAAGTTTCTCGATAAGACGCTGTTCCAGCAGCCGGTGGCGCCGGAACTCAAGCAGCGCATGGTGGCCGAGTTCGAGAAGATCAAGGCTGGCTATTGAAGAGCGAAAGAACCGATGTCGTTATCGTTGGCGCCGGCTTCACCGGTCTGTCGGCGGCACTTGAGCTGAAGAAAGCGGGCATCGACTTTCTGTTGCTCGAAGCACGCGACCGTGTCGGCGGGCGCGTCGAATCCCGAAAGAACGGGCTTGGCGAACGCATCGACAGTGGCGGCCAGTTCCTCTGTGAGGACATGCCGGAATTGATGGCCCTGGTCGCGGCACGCGGCAAGACGTTGATCGAAACCTATGTCCATGGCGATTTCATCACCCATCCGGCGATGCCCGTGCAACAGGCTGAGCGGACCTACCATGCTGCGATGGCGATCCGTGAACGCATGAACCGGATCGATCCGGACGATGCCTCGATTGCCGGGCTGACCGTTGCCGACTGGCTCGGACACCAGCACGATTCGGTCGATGCCAAGGCGGGCTTCCGATCGATGATCGAGGGTCTGTGGTGCCTGGCGCTGGAACGGGTGCCTCTCTGGCATCTTATCGACAATGACCGGCGCATCACCAATGAGGTACCAGAGCTGCAATATTTCCTGCGCGAGACCATGCAGTCGCTGGCCGAGGACCTGGCCGGTGATCTCGGCGGCCGGCTGCGGCTCGGCGAGCCGGTCACGCGCATCGAACATGGGCCGTATGGCGCTCGCGCCGTCTCGCCCAACGGCGTCATCGAGGCACGCGCGGCGCTGATTGCGGTGCCTCCGGCGACGGCCTCCAGGCTCGATTTCTCCCCTGCCTTGCCGGCAACGCTTGCCAAGGCGCTAGACGTTTGGGACAGCGGTGCGGTGATCAAGCTGCTGGTGCGCTACCCTACACCCTTCTGGCGCGACCGCGGTCTGAGCGGCATGGTGATGTGGCGCGATCTGCCGGGGCTATTTGCCTGTGACGCCAGCAGGGATGAGGAGCATGCCGCGCTTGTCGTCTTCGTCGGCGGGCCGCTGGCCCTGCGCTGGTGCCAACTCCGCGATGCGGCACTGCGCGCCGAAGTGACCGGGCGGCTGGTGGAAGCGCTTGGTCCGGAAGCGGCCGGCATCCTCGATCTGAGCTATCGCGATTGGACGGATGATCGGTGGAGCGGCGGCGCGTATAGCGACCTCGTCACCAATGTCACGGCCACGAACGCAGAGCCGACAATCCTGGCCGGCGTGCCGCCGGTGTATTTTGCCGCGTCGGAACTGTCGCCGTCATTCCCAGGGTATGTCGAAGGCGCCATCATTGTCGGGCGCATCGCGGCGCGCAGGATCATCGCCGGGCTTCAATCCGCCATCGCCACCAGCGCTTCGGGATCGTAGGCGAGGCGGATCGAGGTGCCGACCGGGATGTCGTCGGCACCGAAATCGTTGGTTTCGGTCACCGACAGCGGCTTTTCCAGACCCGGTATCTCGACGATCAAATGGGTGATCTCGCCGAAATAGTGGCGTTCCACCACCTTGCCGGCGACCTCGAATTTGGCCGTTGCATTGTCCCACAGGACGCGCAGCCGCTCCGGTCTTATGCCGAGCGTGGCGCCGCCGCCATTGCGCACGAAAGCCTTCGGCTTGTCGGTCTTGATGCGGCCGAAGCCCAGCGTGTCGACGACCAGCGAGGCACCGTTCTCCTCGACGATCTGAGCCTTGACGAAATTCATGCCGCCGAGGAAGTCGGCGACCTGGCGGGTGACCGGCCGCTGGTAGATCTCCTTGGGCGAGGCGACCTGCGCGATCCTGCCGCCGAACATAACGGCGATGCGGTCGGACATGGCGAGCGCCTCGTACTGGTCGTGGGTGACGAGCACGAAGGTGATGCCGACCGCCTGCTGCAGGCGGCGCAATTCGACCTGCATCTGCTCGCGCAATTTCTTGTCCAGCGCTGAAAGCGGCTCGTCGAGCAGCAACACCTTGGGCCGCATCACCAGCGCGCGCGCCAGCGCCACGCGCTGCCGCTGGCCACCGGACAGTTCCGTCGCCAGGCGCTTGCCGAGGCCGGTCAGCGAGACCTGCGCCAACGCCTCCTCGACGCGGCGCTTTTCCTCGCCGCCCTGCAGCTTCAGCCGCTTCAGCCCATAGGCGACGTTCTGCTCGACATTGAGATGCGGGAAGATCGCGTAGCTCTGGAACACCATGTTGGTCGGTCGGCGATTGGCCGGGATGCCTTCCATCGGCTGACCGCCGACCGAGATCGAGCCGCTGGTCGGATTGTCGAAGCCGGCGATCATGCGCAGCAGCGTGGTCTTGCCGCAACCGGACGGGCCGAGCAGCGAGAAGAACTCGCCTTCACGGATGGTCAGCGAGGCGTCGTCGAGTGCTTTGAACGTCCCATAGCTGCGGGTGACGTTCTGGATCTCGATCATGGATCGGTCGGATTGGGGGCGCGAGATTTGGGGCTGCTCAGGCATAGAGGCCTCCCTCGTTCTGGGTGCGTCTGGCCGCGCGGCGACGCAGGATTTCGGCAATTGTCATCAGCAAGAATGAGGCGACCAATAGCAGTGTGCCCAGTGCCAGCACGCCCGGCAATTTGGCCGCGAAGCGCAACTGGCCCCAGATGTAGATCGGCAGCGTCGCTTCGGTCCCGGTCAGGAAGAAGGCGATGATGAACTCGTCGAGCGAGATGGTGAAGCAGACCAGCAGGCTGGAGATGATGGCCGGCGCCACCATCGGCAGCGTCACCCGCCGGAAGGTGCCGAAGGCGCTCTCCCCGAGGTCGGCGGAGGCCTCTTCCAGGCTGCGGTCGAAGCCTTCGAAGCCGGAGGTCAGCACCGTCATCGAATAGGGAATGCAGACCAGCACATGGCCGAGCACGACGGTGAACAGCGACAGGCTCAAGCCGAGTTGCAGCATCACCAGCAGCATCGAGATGGCGACGATCACCTCGGGCAGAACCAGCGGCGCCATGATCAGGCCGTGAATGGTGCGGCGGCCGGGATAGCGATAGCGGGTGATCGAGCGAGCGGCGAGGATGCCGAGCACGGTGGACAGGACGGCGGCCGACACGCCGACGATCATGCTGTTCCAGGCGGCGTCGAGCAGGGCCGGCGTGCGCGGCAAATCCTCGTACCAATGCAAGGTGAATCCGGTGAGCGGAAACTTTGGTGTCGCCGCCGTGTTGACCGAGAAGATCGGCAGGAAAATCACCGGGAGGTAGAGGAAGACGACGTAGAGGAACGCATAGGCCCCCAGCCAGCCGCCGGTCAGGAAACGCCGCACCGCAATCATCGCGCCAGCCTCTGGACAGCGCGGATGATCAGAACCGTGGCGCCCGCCATCAGCGTCACGATCAGCATGGTGGTGACGGAAAGGGCGGCACCCAGCGGCCAGTTGGAGGCCTTGCCGAACTGCGCCTGGATGGCATTGGCGATCATGACGCCGTCCTTGCCGCCGACCAGCTTCGGCGTGACGTAGTCGCCGACGGTTGGGATCATGACGATCAGTGCCGCCGAGATGACGCCCGGCGCCGACAGCGGCAAGGTCACGCGCAGGAACGAGCGTAGCGGGCCATCGCCGAGATCGGTGGCTGCTTCGACCAGCGTGCGGTCGACCTTTTCCAGCGAGACGAAGATCGGCAGGATGGCGAAGGCCGCCCAGGCATGGGTGAGCGTGATGATGACGGCGCTCGAATTGTAGAGCAGCGCGGTCGACGGCTCGTCGATGATGCCGAGGCCCATCAGGCCGGAATTGAGCACGCCGTTGTAGCCAAGGATGACCTTCCACGACATCACCCGCAGCAGATAGCTGGTCCAGAACGGGATGGTGATGAGGAACAGCCAAAGGCTCTTGTGGCGGCCGCCATGGAACGAAATGAAGTAAGCGATCGGATAGGCCAGAAGGACGGTGAGCAGGCTGACCGTCAGCGAGATGTACAGCGAGCGCCAGAGGAGATCGCGGTAGATCGGCTCGGTCAGTGCGACGCGGTAGTTTTCCAGCGTAAAGGTGCGGTCGATGGTTAGGTAGTGCTGCGTCCAGAACGAGTGCGCAATGACCACCAGGATCGGCAGGACCAGAAGGATAAGCGCGTAGATGAAGGTCGGGCTGATCAGGGCAAGACCCTGTACGGGTTCGGACTGCAGAAGGGCATTTCGTCTGGCCCGCGTCATGCGCAACGGGGGCGACCCTTCCGCGGCCGCCGTCATTGCAGGGCTCCGGCTGTGATCGCGGTTGCTGGCCTGGACTGTCCCGCCATGCGGCATCCCACTGTGCTGGTGCCGGCGGCTCGTTCCCCTTGCCGGCTTTCTTTCATCATGCGCGCATCCTTGGATTGAAATCAAGCGCCAATTCTGCAATATTGATTGAACGGACATTCAAAATGAAGTGAAGAAAGCGGCTGTTTCCAACGCGGGGCATCTCACTTCGTGTCCGATGAAAATCTGTGAAGCAATGTGAGGCGACGATGGCTGCGGCAAGAGACCTGAAGGCGACCGAGATGGCCGGCGCGGAGCCCGGCGACGATGCAGTCGAACTGGCCAAGCGCCATCTTATCCAGCCCTGGCCGTTCGCCGGTTCGGTCGGTGCGGAAGCGCGCGCGCTGATCGGTGAAGGCGACGGCATCTACATCACCGACGGCACCGGCAAGCGGCTGATCGACGGGCCGGCCGGCATGTGGTGCGTCAATGTCGGCCACCGTCGCGAGGAGCTCGCCAAGGTGATGTACGATCAGGCGATGGCGCTGTCCTACAACACGCCGTGGTACACGATGAACGCGCCGTCAGCGGAACTCGCTATGCGCATCGCCAGCCACGCGCCGGGCGATCTCAGTCACGTCTTCTACACCACCGGCGGTTCCTCCGCCGTCGAGACGGCGCTGCGCTTCATGCAGTTCTACAACAATGTGCGCGGCCGGCCGGAGAAGAAGCTGATCCTGAGCCGCGGCGGCGCCTATCACGGTTCAACCTATCTGTCGGCCTCGCTCAACGGCCGCCCGCGTGACCGCGACTGGATGGACGGCGCCGATGAGCTGGTGATCAAGCTGTCGTCGCCCGATCCGTTCCGCCGTCCGCACGGCATGAGCCTGGCTGCTTTCACCGATTTCCTCGTCGATCAGTTCCGCGATACGGTCGCCCGCGTCGGCGCCGAGCGGATCGGCGCCTTCGTCGGCGAGCCGGTGCAGGCATCCGGCGGTGTCGTCGTGTCGCCCGACGGCTACCTCAAGCGCATCCGCGAGATCTGCCGCGACAACGACATCCTTTATGTCTCCGACGAGGTGGTGACGGCCTTCGGCCGGCTCGGTCATGTCTTTGCCTCCGGCGATGTGTTCGGCATCGATCCCGACATGATCACCTTCGCCAAGGGCGTCACCTCGGGCTATTTCCCGCTTGGTGGCGTCATCATCTCGGAACGGTTGCTGGAAGAGCTGCGGCGCTCGAACCATCCCGACGCGATGTTCGGCCACGGCCTGACCTACACCAGCCATCCCGTCGGCTGCGCCGTTGCGCTGAAAAACCTCGACCTGCTGGAGGAGGGCGTGCTTGCCCACACGCAGCAAGTCGCGCCCTATTTCCAGGCGCAGCTTAAGACGCTGGAAGAACTGCCGCTGGTCGGCGAGGTGCGGGGCCTCGGGCTGATGGGCTGCGTCGAATGCGTGGCGGACCGCGAAAGCAAGGATCCGCTGCAGCTCGACAAGGATGTCGGAAAACGCATCGACGCGCATTGCCACGAACTTGGCCTGCTGGTCCGGCCGCTGATCAACATGTGTGTGATGTCGCCGCCGCTGATCATCACCCGCGAGCAGATCGACGAGATGGTCGGCATCCTGCGCGAAGGCATTTCGCGGACGATGGATGATTTGCGCCGGGAAGGTGTGTGGCAGGGGTAAATGCCTTTCCCGTACGAGAAGGTGTCGGCAGGCGGATAAGGGGCGGCGCCGGGCGATGTTGCCCGGTCAGCAGCCGCTCGCCTGGCGAGCGGCCAGCGGCCAGCGGTGCAGGTCCCTTCAGGATCGCCGGGTTGTAGGCCGTCTCGATCGCCCCGGTATCGGTGCCGGCGGCACGACCTCATAGATCCGGTCAAGAATGTCGTCCCTCAGAGTAACGTTGACCCCAGCGATTATAGCAATTTTCCCCAAGCCCGGGACACCGCAACGCTGCAAGTTGTGGTGGTTCCGGCGTCGAAAGGGGCTTCCGTCGCAAAATTCCACAAGGGGCGCTTGCGGGACGCGACATGGGCCACCGGCTGCGCTGGTCAGTTGATTTCGTCTGTCTGGAAACGAAAGGCAGTATAACGATGGCGATTTCTCCGTTTCTCACCGCTCTCGGATCCGAAGGTCCCCCAGCCGACCTCGCGAAAGACATGGAGCTATACGGTTGGCTCATTGGAAGCTGGGAAATGGACACGGTCCACCACCTGGACGACGGCACGATCCAGAAATGGGATGGAGAATGCCATTTTGGCTGGGTGCTCGAAGGCCGCGCGATTCAGGATATCTGGATCAGGCCCAAGCGCCCTGCACCGTCGACGATGTATGGTACGACCTTGCGCATCTTCGATCCTGGGATCGATGGCTGGCACATCATATGGAACGACCCGCTCAACCGAGACCACTCGCGCCAGATCGGGCGGGCCGAGGGTAAGGACATCGTCCAGCTCGGCAATGATTCGCGCGGTCTGAAAACGCGATGGTGCTTCACTGAAATAACCGCCAACAGCTTCCATTGGATCGGCGAGGAAAGATCTTCCGAAAGCGACCCTTGGAAAATCACGTATGAACATCTAGCCCGCCGAACAAAACCCTGAAGCTACTGGTGCCCCGCTTGGCATGACATCCGCATCTGTTTTGAACCGAGCCACCTCGCCGTTCGCTCCTAAGACCGCGATCTGAGCGCGTCGTTCAAATTCCACATGTCCTTCTCCTCGGGCGCGGTCTCCAGGCCCAGTACCGGCAACATCTTGCGCAGATGGTCGTGGTGGGTGCGCACGCCATATTCGAGGTCGGAGAGATAAAAGCCCTCGAAGGCTTCAGACAGCATGGATTCGTTCGACCACACCGACAGCTGCACATCTTCCGACATGGTGTCGCGGTCGATGCGGAAGGAGAGGTAGCGGGCGGCGGCCTGCTCGCGGCTTTCGTCGCGGTAGCGATAGATGGCGCCGCGCAGCAGCGTCTCACCCGTCGACAGCGGAAACTCCTGATAGAACTGCACCGATTCCGGCATCACCGAAATGACCGCATTGGGGAAGATGCCGTAATAGACCCAGGCCTTCTTCAGATAGGCCGGAAGGTGCTGCGGCTCGGGGGCGATCTTGACGTAGTTCTTGACGCTCCATCGGCGGCCCGCATGCGGGTTATAGGTGGCGAAGGAGCGCGACACGCCGTTGATGAAAGGTTCGTCGAAATAGGTCGCGCCATAGAGATCCTGCAAGGCGGGATGCGCCATGGCGACGTGGTAGCCCTCATTGTCGACATCGCGCACGGACTTCCAGTTGACCGGGGTCTTCTGGTTCCAGATGCCCCAGGAAGGCACCATGTCGGCGGCGTCGTAATGCGCGAATTCTGGCTCGATCGGTTTCATCAGTTCTGCGACCGAGGGCTGCGGCCCGCCATTGCGGAAGCGGATGAAGATGAAGCCCATCCAGATTTCCAGGTCGAGCGGCATCAAGCCGAACTCGGTCTTGTCGAGATCGGGGAAGGAACGCGGGCGTGCGGCACCGCGCAACGTGCCGTCGAGATTGTAGACCCAGCCATGGAACGGGCACACAAGCGCGTTCTTGCAATTGCCCTGGCTGTCGGCGACGACGCGGCTGCCGCGATGACGGCACATGTTGTTGAAGCCGCGCACGACGCCATCCTTGCCGCGTACGATCAAGGCACGTTCGCCAACCACGTCCATGGTCAGGTAGTCGCCGGCATTTGGAATATCGGAGACATGTCCGACGATCTGCCAGTGGTTGCGGAAGACGTGCTCCTTCTCGAGCTCGAGAAGGGCATCGGAATGGTAACTCCAGCCCGGCAATCCCCGCCGGTCCCAATCGTTGGGGATCGCCACGTCACGGAGGTGCGGGTTCATAAAACGGCTCTTCTTTTTATTGAATAATCATTCAATAAAAGCATATTTCTCATTGAAATGCAATGGCTTGTGAAAATTCGAAGGATTTCGTGACTGAATCCACGCGCCGTTCACGACCAGAATCTGCTCCACTGCAGGCCCGGAAAACCCCAGAGAATCCGGATGTTAGTCGAGTTTCGGAAGCGGTGTCGCGACCAGACTTTGCCGCGCGAACGGCGAAGGGAAGAAGCGAGCCTTTTCCGCGGAGAAAAGACCGCCTTGCCAGTCGGTTGTGCGCGCTGCGCCGACTTGGGCCATTCGGTCAAAAGGGCGGCAGACAATCGCCCATTGGCGAATAGGCGGCGTAGCCATGCCCGATTATGACCGATTTTGCCCGAAATGCTGTTTCAAACCCGTTACATTAGCAATCATGCGCCACCTCAGCGCCGTTACAAGGTGCGGCTAAATTCGTTTCATCACCAAAAAGAAACTCAGCGAAGGGGAAGGCAATGCATGCGAAAATCCACACGATCCGCAGCGAGAGCCGCTTTCAGGCTCCAGAGCGCAATGACCGCCGTCCGAAACTGGCGCTGCGCCAGCGGGCCAGCGACCACCCCATGGCGATGTTCATGGTGCTGGCTGCTTGCGCCTTCGTCGGCATGGCGTTCACGCCGACAATCGGGCCGGCCTTCGCTTCGTTGAATCCGCCGGTCAACCTCGTCGAGGGCGCACAGACGACGACCAGGACGGCGCGCCTACCGATGCCGGTGACCGACTTCGCCTGCAAAGGCCAGGCCTGGGGCGCCGAGAGCATGGATTGCCTGCGCGCTATCGCCGAACAGTCCGGAACACACAAAAGCCGCGCGATCCGCATGATCGCCAATGCCGCGCCGTTGACCGGCACGCCGAATATTTTCTGATTTCCGTCGAAGCATGATCCCGAAAACCGTTCCCGTTTTGTGGATCATGCTCTGACCTCCCCGAGCGCCCCCTCCAGTGCGCTCCTTTTGGCTCCCGCCCCCGGGGGCCTCTTTTTTATCCTTTCAAGGCCGCCTGTTCGGCGATGGCGGAGAGCACGCTGCGCACATCCAGCGTGCTGAACGGCTTTTCCAGAATCTGCGGTCGCTGGTGCGCTGGCAAGGCTTCGATTTCGGCTTTGGCACCGATCAGGTCTCCGGTGACCAGCACGAAACGCCGCGCCAAATCGGGCTTTTCAGCGAGCAGTTCACGATAGATCGAAATGCCGCTGACGCCGGGCATGCGCAGGTCTGAAAAAACGATGTCCGGCGGCATGTGGCCGCTCAAGGTGGCGGCACCCGATTCCCAGACCGGCACGATCCGCGACTTGATGCCCATCAGTTCGAGAATGTCGGAGAGCGAGCCGGCGACATCCGGCTCGTCATCGATGATCAGGGCATGGCGCAGGCCGCTCGAACGCGGCTGGTTGTCGCCGGCGGTGGCGAGGCCGGCCACGATGGCCGGCAGCTGGACGACGAAACGCGCGCCTCTCGGGTTCACTTCCTCGAACCAGACATTGCCATTGTGTCGCTCGATGATCGATTTCGAGATCGACAGGCCGATACCGGTACCGACGCCGACCGGCTTGGTGGTGAAATAGGATTCGAAGATGCGGCTGCGGATCGCTTCCGGCACGCCGGGTCCATTGTCCTCGACCGAGAAGCATGGGTGAGCGCGGTCGCTGCGGAACGTCCGCACCTTGATCAGCCGGTCGCCGGCGATACCGGCCAGCGCATGCTGGCTGTTGATGAGGAAATTGGCGGCCACTTGCGTCACATGGTCGGCGTCGGCCATGGCCAGCAGCGGGCCGGCGGCGAAATCGGTGTCGATGATGATGCCGCTGGAGCGCGCGCCATAGGCGGTCACTTCGAGTGCCGCCCGGATCACCTGGTTGAGGTCGGTCTCGGCTTGTGCGGCGGGATGAAGGCGCACCATCGACAGGAAGCTCTTGACGATGCGGCCGCAGCGCTCGGCGGCCGCACGCACCTTCTCGGCCCGCACCTTGGTCTGCGGATCGGAGGCGAATTCATGCAGCAGCGTCGATTGCGCCACCACCACGGCCAGCGGGTTGTTGAGCTCGTGCGAGACGCCGGCCAGCAACGAACCCATCGCCGCCATCTTTTCGTTCTGGTGCAGCTTCTCGCGCTGGCGGCCGATTTCCTCCTCGGCGCGCAATTTGTCGCGCAGGTCGCGGATGGAGCCGAAGATCAGGCGGCGGTCGGCGACCCGCATCTCGGTCGCCGTCAGCTCGATCGGGAACACTTCGCCGGCGGCGTTCTGGGTTACCGTCTCGAGTCGCTGGCCGACCATTGGCGCGCCGCGGCCGGACATGTACTCGGCCCCGGAAGCATAGCCCTTCCGGTAGTAGATCGGCACGATGGTGTCGAGCAGGTCCTTGCCGAGTATGTCGCTGCGCTGGAAGCCGAACATCTTCTCGGCGGCGGGATTGAATTCGATGATGGAGCCGGTCTCGTCTATGACGACGATGGCGTCCAGCGAGGCCTGCAGCATGGTGCGGCGAATGACCTCGCTGGCATGGGCGTCGGACGGCGAGCGCTCGATGGCATCGCCGATGGCGAGCGCGATGATGTGCAGCGTCGCCTCTTCCTCGTCGGTCCATTCGCGTTCGTCGACGCAGTCATTGACCGCCAGCGTGCCCCACAGGTGGCCATGCGCGAAGACCGAGACCGACAGGAACGACTTGATGTTCTGCTTTTCGAAGTCGGTCCTCAGAAAACCTTCGAGATCGCGCGTGTGCCCAGCGAAGATCTTGCCTTGCCGTTCGTCCTCGGCCAGCCGCTCCAGCAGCGGGTCCGAATTGACGATCGATTGCATGATCACGGTCGGCGACGCCAGTTCGCCGCCGAAAATAGGGTCTATCCAGTAGGCGGCGACGGATTGGGCGAAGCCTTGGCCGGGCAGTTCGCGCAAGCGAAACAGGATGCCGCGCTGGCAATCCATGGCCCGGCAGAGCGTTTCCAGGATACCGTCCATCTCGCGTTGCCAGTCGCCGGCCTCACGCAGCCGGCGAACGATACGCACCGCCGCCATCGCGGCACCCTGCCTGAACCCTTGCATATCCGTGCTTGCTGCTTCAGCGATCATCTTGTGCCGTCACCATCGGAGTCGTGCCAATTCGATCGGCGGGCAATAGCTGCGAATCCGAACCCTTCGGCTCCGATGCTCAGTTGCCGTCGCCGGTCGGCAGCGAGAAGATATAGCCCTCGCCGCGCACGGTGCGCAGGAATTTCGGATTGGCCGGATCGGTCTCGATCTTCTTGCGCAGCCGCATGATGCGAATGTCGACCGCGCGCGACGATTCCGGATCCTCGGTAAAGCCGATCGCTTCGGAGATCGCGGCGCGGGTCAGCAGCCGGTTGGCGCGGGTGAGGAAAATCTCCAGCACGTCGAATTCGCTCTTGGCCATGTCGATGACCGCGCCATTGGCGCCGGTGACCAGCCTGCCGTCGAGATCGGCCTGGAAGGGGCCGAAGGCAACGGAACGGCGATCCGTCCCGGCCTTCTTGTCGTGGAGCTCCTGCGGCTGGGGAACCCGGCGCAACACGCAGCGGACCCTGGCCAACACTTCGCGCAATTCGTAGGGCTTGACGATGTAGTCGTCGGCGCCGAGCTCCAGCCCGACGATGCGGTCGAGGGCGGTGCCGGCGGCTGTTGCATAGATGATGCCGATCGGCAGTTTCGAGCGCAGCCAGCGGCCGAGCGAGAGGCCGTCCTCGCCGGGCATGGCGATGTCGAGGATGGCGAGATGGAACGATTGCGTTTCAACGAGGCTGCGCGCTGCGGCAGCGCTTTCAGCGGTGGCCACGTCATAGCCGGAGGCGCCAAGATATTCGGCGACTGCGTCCCTCAGATCGGGCTCATCCTCAACGATGACAATTCTTGCCCGCACGATGCTTTCGCTCCCACTTTCAGTGGAAAGTAGATTGGGTATAAACATCATGTCCAGCACTCATATCCGGGTTGCCAGGGAACGGTTGGAAAACATGGCTGCACGATCCGTCATTGCGCTCGTTTCGGTAGCCGAAGTGGTCGCGACCGAACTCGCCGACCATCTCGAGCGGCGCGGCCACGATGTGCATCAGGCGCGCCAGCCCTGGGAGGCCGAATCGCTGCTGTCGGGAAGAGGCATCGACGTCGTCGTCGTTGGCGACAGCCTCAGCCAGGCGGAGGGGCGGGACCTGCTGCGCCGGCATGGCGGCGAAGGCGGACCGGATTTCATCCTGATCTGCCGTCCGGTCGATCTCGTTGACAAGGTGCTGGCGCTCGAACTTGGTGCGGCCGACGTCGTCGAGAGCCCGCTCAATGTCAGGGAACTGGCCGCCCGTGTCGGCGGCTTGCTTTCGCGACGCGGCAGGGGCAGCCAGGAACTGATCGTGCTGGAGAATGCCACCGTCGATCTGAGATCGGCGATGGTCATGCATCGCTCCGGCACGGAGGAACAGCTTTCGCCCGGTCAGGTGGCGCTGCTCAGGCTGTTCCTGGCCAGTCCGCGCAAGGTTTTGACGCGCGACGACATCATTGCCGCGGCACCGGCCGAAAACGCCGATGCCTTCGATCGCTCGATCGATTCGCGCATCGTGCGGCTGCGCCGCAAACTCGACACCGAAACCATCACCACCATACGTGGCGCCGGCTACCGGTTCGATCCGCCGCGGCAATTCGCCGACTGATCGCCGGGCGCTGACGCAGCCTCTTGTGTCGGGCATCGGATTTTCCATCTCCGGCCCCGACGCTCCTGGCGCTCAGCGTACCAGCAGAAGCGATGGACCGACTGGCATGTCACTGTTCATGGCCAGCTCGCCTGCGTGGGCGCGGTCCCTGAGCAGCACGGTGGCAAGGCCGGCAAAGCCGAGCAGGCCCTGAGCGTAAAGCAGTGCGGACAGCACCGAAGCGGCAAATTTCGTTTTCATCGTACCAATCCCCAAAATGGTTTGTTGCGGGTCGCTTCAGGATACCCCCGAAGCGCCCGCGCCGCCCACGGAGCCCCCCGTCGCGGCGCGGGCCTTCGGTCCTCTCGGCAGCAAGTTGCCGGAGGCGCCGCGCAAACCCGTCAGCCTAAGGCCGACCCGCCAGAGGGCCTTTAGCCGGGCGATGCGCAGGCTGGAAACAATCCAGACCGTGGCGAAAAATAGTGCGGCATGAAGCGTGGAAATCTCGCCTGAAGTCATCGCACCGAGGCTTGTCAGCGGGGTGCCGGCAACCGTGCCGACGCCACCGATGACCACTGCCGCGATGCTGATCCTGAGAAGCCAGGACAGCGTGTTCGATTTCGTTCCCATGTTTCGTTACCGGCTGTTTTCGTTGCGTCAACTTTGCTTGCGGCCCGTATCCGGATCATGCCGCACAAAGCCGCGTTTTGTTGCAGTTCGGTTTCGAGATCTACGACCGTTCTTTCGAATTCTGCTAATTCGCACTTTCGTTTAGCGGCGGATACCCATGTTCCTGACCTTGGTCTCGCTGGCGGGCCACCGAGGGCTCTATGGGAGGGTGGCGTTTGTTAACCAGTGGAAACAGATTCGAAACACAAACGAGTGTTTTGCGAAATCTGCTCGAAACATGACGTTGGGATAAGCAGCCATCGAATTGGAGCCGGCTGGACCGGCAGAGAGAGGGGATTTTCTTCATGCATACCGCCATTTCCGCCAAGCTCATCAACATCGCCGCCGCGGCGCTGACCGGTGCCGCACTGCTGTTCGGCTCGGGTGCGGCGCATGCCGCCAACAAGATCGTGGCTCGTGTTTCGCTTTCGCAGCAGGTCATGGAAGTCTCTGTCGACGGACGCCCGACCTTCGCCTGGAAGGTTTCTACCGGTGACCGGGCGCATGTGACGCCGACCGGCTCGTTCAAGCCGACGCGCATGCATGAGATGTGGTATTCGAAGAAATACGACAACGCGCCAATGCCGCACTCGGTCTTCTTCAGCGGCGGCTACGCGGTGCATGCGACCTATGCGATCAAGCGTCTCGGCCAGCCGGCTTCGCATGGCTGCGTTCGGCTGCATCCCGACAACGCCGCCGATTTCTACCAGCTCGTCGAAACCTTCGGGGCGACCAACACCAGCATCGTCATCGTCAAGTAGCAGGCTGCGACCGACGGCGTGTCAGCATGCTGCCGCGCCTTGTTCAAGGCTCCCGCCGGAAAACGCTGCGGTATTGAGTACAGCGCAAACCGGCGGTATCGAGCCCAGCCAGAAAGAAAAGAGGCCGGAAATTTCCAGCCTCTTTTCTTTTGTTTCCATCTATTCGGTTTGCGCAGTTCCTGAGGGAAGGCGCTATGCGCTTCTCGCGGGAAAACCGTGAGGTACTTTCTCGGACCTAGCTCGGCAGCGCCGGCATCAGCTTGGGATCCGGTTTCTCGGCCAGATGAGGCAGGTCCTTGCTGGCGATGAAGGTGTAGAACATGGGCACGACGAAGAGCGTGAACATGGTGCCGACCAGGATGCCGGTGAAGATCACCAGGCCCATCGAATAGCGGGCCGCCGCACCAGCGCCGCTGGACGTGATCAGCGGCACCACGCCAAGCGCCATCGCCGCCGTCGTCATCAGGATCGGCCGCAGGCGCACCTTGGCCGAGGCGATGATGGCGTCATGCCGCCGCATGCCATGGATTTCGCGCTGCTGGTTGGCGAACTCGACCAGCAGAATGCCGTGCTTGGTGATCAGACCAATCAGTGTGATCAGGCCGACCTGCGTATAGATGTTAAGCGTTCCGAGGCCCAGATTGAGCGGCACGATGGCGCCGAAGATCGATAACGGCACCGCCATCATGATGATCAGAGGATCGCGGAAGCTTTCGAACTGCGCCGCCAGCACCAGATAGATGACGACAACGGCCGCCGCGAAAGCGATCAGGATGGTGTTGCCCTGTTCCTTTTCCTGTCTCGACTGGCCGGAATAGTCGAGGAAGAACGTGTCGGGCAGGCTCTCCTTGGCGATGTCCTCCAGCGCCTTCAGCCCGTCGCCAGTGGTGACGCCGGGCAGCGGAAGCGCCGAAATCGTCGACGAATTCAGCTGGTTGAACTGCTCGATTGCCGCCGGCGCCGCATTGGTCGAAATCTTGACCACAGCCGATAGCGGCACCATCTCGCCCGTCACACTGCGCACGAAGTATTCGCCGAGCTTATCGGGGTTGTCGCGAAACTCCTGCGGCACCTGCGGGATGATGTCGTAGCTGTTGGAGTCGCGGTCGAATTGCGCCACTTCGGCGCCACCGACCAGTAATGTCAGCGTGCGGCCGATATCGGCGATCGGCAGGTTCAGCGCCGCGGCGCGGTCACGGTCGATGGTCACCGTCACCTCAGGTGCGTCATAGGCCATCGAATTCTGCACGACGATGAAGCGGCCGGAGGCCTGCGCCTTGT
The DNA here is from genome assembly GCF_964254115.1 of Mesorhizobium sp. LjRoot246. NCBI lineage: Bacteria > Pseudomonadati > Pseudomonadota > Alphaproteobacteria > Hyphomicrobiales > Phyllobacteriaceae > Mesorhizobium > Mesorhizobium sp. LjRoot246. The sequence continues at coordinate 1,583,420 of NZ_CAXUSN020000001.1, forward strand.
TCTTGATCTGCTCGGCGACTTCGTACACTTCCGAGGAAGCCCCGGTCGATCGCACCACCATGGAAATGGGCAGGCCGCCGCCGGAGCCCGGCAGCGTCGGCGGTGCGAAGACGAAGGCCTCGACACCGGCCACTTTGGCGATGCGGGCCGTAATGTCGGCCTGCAGTTCCTTCGAATTGCGCTTGCGTTCCGCCCAGTCCTTGAAGGCATAGCCGACGAAGGCGCTGTTTGTCGTGCCGCCGAAGGCGACGGCCGAGAACTGCGCCCGTGTTTCGGGAATATCCTTCACCAAACCGAGGATCTGGTTGACGTATGTCTCGGTGTAATCGGAGGTCGCATAACGTGGCCCTGTCACAATCGAGAGCAGAAAGCCCTGGTCCTCTTCCGGCGCAAGTTCGCTCGAGGTCTTGGTGAACATGAAGCCGGTGACGCCGACAAGCGCAAGCACGATGATCAGCGTCAATGGGCGATAGTTCAGCGATCCGGTGACGGCGCGTTCATAGACATGCTCGACGCGCGCGAAGGTGCCGTCGACAATGCGCTGGAAACGGCCCGGCGTGCCGGACTTCAGGAGGCGTGCCGACATCATCGGGGTGATGGTGATGGCGATGACGCCCGACAGCACCACCGAGCCGGCGAGTGTGACCGCGAATTCACGGAACAACGCGCCGGTCAGGCCGCCAGTGAAGGCCAGCGGCGCGAACACGGCGGCAAGCGTCATGGTCATGGCAATGATGGCCGACGATATTTCGCGCATACCGCTGAACGCGGCCTGCATCGGCGTCATGTGGTCTTCTTCCATATGGCGATGGATGTTCTCCACCACCACGATGGCGTCGTCGACGACCAGGCCGATCGCCAGCACCATGGCCAGCAACGACAGGAGGTTGATCGAATAGCCCACCGCAAACAAAAGGAAACAGACGCCGATCAGCGACAGCGGGATGGTGACGATAGGCATCATCACCGAACGGAAGGAGCCAAGGAACAGAAGAATGACGACGACGACGATGGCAACCGCCTCGCCTATGGTCTTGAACACCTCGTCGATCGAGGCGCTGATCTGCCCGGTTGCGTCGTAGACGACCTCGATCGTCATGCCTTTCGGCAGCGTCTCCTGAATCTGCGGCACCAGCTTGGTGAGCGCCGCCGCCGTGGTCAGCGGATTGGCCGCCGGCGTCGGGAAGATAGCGAGGAAGGTACCGGGCTTGCCGTTGAAGCTGACCCTGGTGTCGGTGTTCTCGGCGCCGAGTTCGACGCGAGCCACGTCGCGCAGCCGTACCACGTTGCCGTCGGTCGAGCGCAGCGGCAGTTCGGCGAATGCCTCCGGCGTCTGCAATGTCGAGCGAACGGTGATCGACGAGACGACATACTCGTTCTCGGTGTTGCCGGGCGCCGACAGGAAGTTGGAATTGTTGATCGCCGTCAGCAGTTCGGAGGCCGTTACGCCGCGCGCTGCAAGCTTGACCGGATCGATCCAGACGCGCATCGAGTATTCCTGGGCGCCGAAGATCTGCACGTCGGCGACGCCTTCGACCGTTGACATGCGCGGCCTGATGACGCGCTCGATATACTCCGTCAGTTGCTCCTTCGTCATGTTCGGATTCTGCATCGAGATGTACATCATCGCGAACTGCTGTCCGGTGCCCTTGACGATGACAGGGTCCTTCGAGGCGTCGGGCAAGGTGCCGCGCACGCCCTGGACCTTCGACAGCACTTCGGTCAGCGCGACGTCGGGGTTGGAGCCGAGCTTCATCTGCACCGTCACGGTGCTGGAAGACGGGCGGCTCGACGAGGTGACGTAGTCGATGTTTTCGGTCGAGGCGACGGCGCGGGCGATCGGGGCGGAAATGAAGCCCTGGATCAGATCGGCGCTGGCGCCTGGATAGGCCGTCGTGATGGTGATCGCCGTTTCGTCTACCTTCGGATACTGCCGGATCGACAGGTTGAAGATGCCTTGGAAACCCAGGAGCAGGATCATGCAGGCAAGGACCGTCGAAAGGACAGGCCGGCGAATGAAGAGATCGGAAATGCTCATTGCTGGTCGGCCTGTTTGTTCGCCGATTTGTTCGGGTCGATGGTGTTGTCTACAGCGACGGACATGCCGTTGAAGAGGCGATTCTGACCGGCGGTGACGACCTCGTCGCCGGCCTTCAGCCCCTCGACGATCTCGACCATGCCTTGATTGCGTCGGCCGGGCTTGACGAACACCTGCGACAGCACGAGCGCGGGTTTGTCACCTTCCGCCGCGGGCTTGGCCGTATCGGCAGCCTTGTCAGCTGGCTTTGTCTCATCGGCGGCAGGCTTGGCTGCATCAGCCGCTGGCTTCATGGCATCGGCCGGCTTGGCGTCTGCAGGCTTGGCATCAGCCGATTTGTCGGCCGCCGGCGCGGCAGGTTTTTCCTCCGGCTTGGCAGCTTGAGCCGGGGTAGCCTCGGCGGGCTTGGCCGGCTGCACCACGAAGATGAAATCGCCATAGAGGCTTGTCGTCAGTGCTGTCTGCGGCAGCGTTAGCACGTTCTGCTCTTCGGGCAGTTCGACACGCACCTGCACGAACTGGCCAGGGGTCAGCTTGCCGTCGGGATTGGCGACTTCCGCCCTGATGTTCACCAGCCGGCTGGACGAGTCGATCTTCGGGTCGATGCCGCGAATGGCGCCGGCAAACGGCCTGTCTTCGCCGCCGAAACCCAGCCGAACCGTCTGGCCGATCTTGAGCAAGGCGAGTTGCTGTTCGGGAACCGAGAAATCGACCCGCATCGTGTCGAGATCCTGCAGCGTCACCACGGCGGTGCCGGGCGCCAGATACTGGCCGATATCGATCTTCGGAATGCCCACCGTGCCGCCGAAAGGCGCCGTCAGTTGCTTCTGGTCGAGCACGGCCTGCAGCTTGGTGACCTGGGATGCCGAGGCCGAGGCCGCCGCACGCGCCGTGTCCAGCGTCGAGTCGGAACCGACGCCACGCTTCGTTAGTTCGATGGCGCGGGCCAGCGATGTCTGATCGAGCGCGGCTTGCGCTTTCTGGGCTTCGAGATCGGCGCGCTCTACGGCGTCGTCGAGCTGCAGCAGAACCGCATTGTCCGCCACCTTCTGATTGGCATGGAAAAGGATGTCCTTGACGATGCCGGTGGTCTCGACCGTCAGGTCGACACCGCGCACCGCCTTGACCGTACCGATCGCCTCGACGCCCGGCGTCCAGCTCGACGGCTTGGCGATGGTCGTCGACACGGTTGCCGCCGGCGGCTTCATCGAAGCGAAATACTGCTTGATCCCGTTGTCGCGCAGGAAGTTGAAGCCGACGATGCCGCCGACCACGACGACGAGCATGGCCAGAACCAGAACGATGATAACGATACGGAGTATGCGCTTGAACAAGGAAGTCCCCTCAGTCGAAATCCGGCGCGAAGCGCGGACATCGGGACACATATCGACTGTGGGTCCCGATTTCAAATAATGGCGGTCTTACTGTACCGGCTGGACGGTCTTGTCAATTGGGCCTAAGCTTGCGATGGGAGGCGCCATGAGAGCCCAAAGATCGAATTCGCGCGAGAAGATTCTCGCCGCGGCGGCCGATGTCGCACGGGATTCGGGACCCGGTAGCCTGTCGCTGGATGCCGTCGCCAGCCGCGCCGGCGTGTCAAAGGGCGGGCTGCTCTATAACTTCCCGACCAAGGCCAAATTGATGCAGGGGCTGGTCGAAGGCTATCTGCGCGAGTTTGAGCAGGCGCTGGAAGCCGCCCGCTCGAATGACAAGGACGAAAATCCGCTGGCCGTCTACATCAGACTGTCGGCCAACGATTGCGAGGAAAAGCAGCCGTCGGCGTCCTGGATCTTCTCGGCGATCGCTGAGGATCCCGATTTCATGACACCGATAAAGACATTCAAGAGGCAGCTTTTCGAGCGGCTGAAGGGCGAGACGCCGGACCTCAAATCGCTGCTGGTCTGCTACCTGGCCATAGAGGGATTGCGCAGCATGAATCTCTTCGATGCGGATGTGCTGTCGAAAGACGAGCGCGAGCTGCTGGTATCGTCCTTGCTCGATATTGCCAAATAGACGTCGACCACCCCGCTGTGTCGGCCGGGCCTTTCGCGGATGCGGCATTCGCCGGCGTCATACAGGGTTCATCGTGCGGACATAGCGTTCATCCCAGTTCTTTGCTGCAATGCATCTGGAGTGGGACATGGTGGATATAGTTTCTAGCGAGGCGGGCATTCCGAGACCGGATCATCCGCTGGATCAATCGGGCAGCGCCAAGTGGTTCCTGCCGGCCTTCGGCGTGCTGGTGCTGGTCGGCATCGTCTATGTCGGCTACGCGCTCAGCCAGGATCTCGCCGTGGCCAAGACCGTGCCGTGGATCCTGCTCGGCATCGCCTTGCTGATCGCGCTCGGCTTCGAGTTCGTCAACGGCTTCCACGACACCGCCAATGCAGTGGCCACGGTCATCTACACACGCTCGATGCCGGCCGAATTCGCGGTCATGTGGTCGGGCGCCTTCAATTTCCTCGGGGTCCTCACCTCCAGCGGCGCGGTCGCCTTCGGCATCCTGTCGCTGCTGCCGGTGGAACTGATCCTGCAGGTCGGCTCGTCCTCCGGCTTTGCCATGGTGTTCGCACTCCTCGTCGCGGCGATCCTGTGGAATCTCGGCACCTGGTTCCTCGGCCTGCCGGCGTCGAGCTCGCACACCATGGTCGGCTCGATCATCGGCGTTGGTCTCGCCAACCAGTTCATGGCGCCTGCCGGCAGCGCCACCAGCGGCGTCGACTGGTCGCAAGCGACCAATGTCGGCGTGACCTTGCTGGTATCGCCGATCATTGGTTTCTTCGCCGCGGCGATCCTGCTCTATGCGATGAAGCTGCTGGTGCGCAATCCGGCGCTCTACGAGGCACCGAAAGGCAACACACCGCCGCCATGGTGGATCCGTGGCCTGCTGATCTTCACCTGCACCGGCGTCAGCTTCGCGCACGGCTCCAATGACGGACAGAAGGGCATGGGCCTGATCATGCTGATCCTCATCGGCGTCGTGCCGACAGCCTACGCGCTCAACCGTACGCCCGACATCAACTACCTCGAAGCCTACAAGTCGGCTTCGGTCAGCGTCGAGACGGCGCTGGGCAAATATGCCAAGCCCGGCGTCACCGTCACGGATGCCAAGGCAGCCGTCCAGGATGCCGTGCGCACCAGGACCTGGAGCGACCAGACGACGGTTGCTCTGCAGACCTACATCCACAACACGACGGCGGGCCTGCAGCCCTATGCCTCGGTCGAAACGGTGCCGACCGACCTGGTCAGCAACGCCCGCAACGACATCTATCTGATCGGCGAGGCGTTGAAGCTGATCGACAAAAAGAAGCTGCTGCCGATGGAGGCTGCCGACCTGAAAGCGGTCACCGACTATCACAAGGCGGTCGACAATGCGACGAAGTTCATCCCGACCTGGGTGAAGGTCGCCGTCGCCCTGGCGCTCGGCCTCGGCACAATGGTCGGCTGGAAACGCATTGTCGTCACGGTCGGCGAGAAGATCGGCAAGAGTCATTTGACATATGGCCAGGGCGCGGCGGCCGAACTCGTCGCGATGGTAACCATCGGCATGGCCGATCGGCTCGGACTGCCTGTGTCGACGACCCATGTGCTGTCGTCAGGTGTGGCCGGAACGATGGCCGCCAACGGCTCGGGACTGCAATGGTCGACGGTGCGCAATTTGCTGCTTGCCTGGGTGCTGACGCTGCCGTGCTCGATCACCCTCGCCTTCGTGCTGTTTATCGTCTTCCGCCAGGTGTTCTGAGCGGAGCGTATAAGCGTCCAAATAAAGGCAGCGCCGACGATCGGCGCTGCTTTTTTTCTTTATGGCTATTCCGAGCGCTAGCGGGACAGCACCCCCTCTGTCCTGCCGGACATCTCCCCCGCAAGGAGGGAGATCGGATGTCACGCCGGCTTTCGCCAATCACCAATACTGAAAGAGAGGCGCCGGCAGTGGAGCTGCCAATCTCCCCCCTTGCGGGGGAGATGTCCGGCAGGACAGAGGGGGGTGTGAGGGAACTCGGCGTCAGATGATCAATACAGGAGAGGCCTGACCCTTAAGTCGGATCTTCGCGATGCAGATCGTGGATGGCGACGCCGTCGACATTGGTCGGCATGGTCAGCCACTGGCGATGGCGCAAGGTGCGCTGCGTGTCTTCCAGGCCTGTCTCCCAATGCTCGCGCATCGAGGTGCCGGAGAATTCATAGTCCTTGGCGTGACCCTCATAGCCTTTGTGCTGGTAGATCAGGTGCACGATGTTGACAGTGCCGGCGTCCGAATAGTCCTCGATCAGCGCTTCCTCGGCCGGGGTCCGCAACTCCCTAGGCACCCGCTTCAGCGCATCGAGCAGGCGCATCTTGAGACCATGGATGCGTTTGAAATTGTCGGTGTTCTGCCGTGTCCTGCTCGAATACATGATGTCCTTGTGACGCGACAGTACGTCCGGCATGCTGCGCGGCAGCACGCCACGCGCGCTGAACAGGTCGACCTGGAAGACCAGCGAGGAACGGTCCTCTTCCTGGTCGAGCAGATATTGCAGCGGCGTGTTGGAGACGATGCCGCCGTCCCAGTAATATTCGCCTTCGATGCGGATCGACGGGAAGGCGGGCGGCAGCGCGCCGCTGGCCATGATGTGCTCCGGTTCGATGCGGACCTTGTCGGTGTCAAAATAGACGAAGTTGCCGGTCCTGACATTGACCGCGCCGACGCTCAGCCGCTTCTTGCCATCGTTGAGGATGTCGAAGTCGATCAGGCTTTCCAACGTCTCCTTCAATTCCGCGGTGTCGTAGAAACTGGTGGCGCCCTCGGCGCCCGGTTGCTCCATCCACGGATTGGGACTGCGCGGCTTGAAGAAGCCCGGCTGCCCCATGACCATGGTCATCCACGAGCTGGTGCGGTTGCGGATGTCGCGGTAGATGTCGCCCTCGGGCGTATAGGCCCAGATCTTGCGGCCCGAAATCGTCTGCCAGAATTGCTCGAGCCGCTGAAGCCGGCGGCTTGATTCATTGCCGGCGATGATCGCCGCATTGATGGCGCCGATCGACACGCCGGAAAGCCAGCTCGGCTCGCAGCCGGCGTCGGCCAGCGCCTGGTAAACACCGGCCTGATAGGCGCCGAGCGCGCCGCCACCCTGAAACACCAGTGCGATGCGGTCATACTGCGCCGAGATTTCCGCGATGGTGGCAGTGGCCTCCTTCTTGCGATTGCGTTCAAGCACGAATTTTCTCCGGCTGGGTTGCGCTGATTTCGGACAGATTGCGGTCGGCCAGATAGTCGTGAACCACCTCGCCCAGGCCAAGCGTCAGATCGGCGGTGAAGTGGACGGCGGATACGATGTCGAGCACCGGCAGCCGCGCCACGTCGGCCATGACATGCGGCCGCAAATCGAGCGCGGCGGGCGCCGTCCAGGCTTCCTTCAGCGTGATGTCGGTGAGGTGGTAGCGGACCAGTTCGCAAATGCGCGGCGTGCCGTCGACATGCGGGATGATCTTGATCAGGAAATTGGGCGCCGCCAGCGAAGCGAGGACGGAGCCGTGATCGGCGGCCTTGTGCTTGTAGCCCATCGTGCCGGTGGCGCACAGCACGCTGCCATAGTGCAGCGTGCCGACGATCACCTCGCCCTCATGCACGATCTTGGGGTTGGCGAGCTTCTTGGGAAAGCCCCAAAGCTCGCGGCCGCCGGCGATCGGCGCGTCATCGTCGAGATACATCGAATGAACGTAGGCGCCGTGCTCGCCCTTGTAGCGCACGGGGATGACCTGGCCGGTCTCGGTGTAGTCGCCGAAACCGGTCGAGTCAGGCATGCGGATGAACTCGTATTTGACCAGCGGCTCGTCGATTTCCAGCGGCTCCGGCACGACAGCCTCGAGCGCCTCGCGTGTCGTGCGGTAGGTGATGATGACATATTCGCGGTTGAAGAAACGGTACGGGCCGGGCGGAAAGGAGGGGTTGGTCAGCGGCATCGCATAGGCGCGCTTCACGACATCGGCGATTTGCAAGGCGGGTGCCCCATCGGTTCAGGAATGACTGCGCGAATGCGCTTCGGATTATGTTGCACGGCACCATGACAGTGCCGTGTCAGCCGCCTGACAGCCCGTCCAAGAGGCCCGTCGACGCCGTCGCAACCCTGTAATCGCACCGACATATGGCTGTGGCAGTGTCATGGTGCGGCGCACAAAGCCGCCCGTTCATTCCCTCCCACCTCTTGCGAGATCATCATGGGTTTCCTGTCTTCAAAGAACGCCCTCGTGACGGGCTCGACCAGCGGCATTGGCCTGGCCATCGCCCGCGCCTTTGCCGCCGAAGGTGCCAATGTCACCATCAATGGTCTTGGCGATGCGGCTGCGATCGAGCAGGAACGGGCCGGCATCGAGAAGGATTTCGGCGTCAAATGCCGCTACTCCGGTGCCAACATGATGGACGGTGCGGCGGTGAGCGCCATGGTGCATGAGGCCGAGGTCGCGTTCGGCAGTCTCGACATCCTGGTCAACAATGCCGGCATTCAGCATGTCGCGCCGATCGAGGAATTCCCCGACGACAAATGGGAAGCCATCATCCGCATCAACCTGCTCGCCGCGTTCTACGCGATCAAGGCGGCACTGCCGGGTATGAAAGCGCGCAAATGGGGCCGTATCATCAACACCGCCTCGGCGCATGCGCTGGTCGCCTCGCCGTTCAAATCGGCCTATGTGTCGGCCAAGCACGGGATATCAGGCCTGACCAAGACGGTGGCGCTGGAAGCGGCGCTTGACGGCGTCACAGTCAACGCGATCGCGCCGGGCTATGTCTGGACGCCACTGGTCGAAAAGCAGATTCCAGACACGATAAAGGCGCGCGGCCTGACCGAAGAGCAGGTCAAGCACGATGTGCTGCTGGCGGCACAGCCGACGAAAGAATTCGTCACCGTCGACGAGCTTGCCGCGCTGACGCTATTCCTGTGCTCTGATGCGGCCAAGCAGATCACCGGCACGACGTTGCCGATGGACGGCGGCTGGACGGCACAGTAGAGGGTAATCCAAGCGTTCCGTTTGCCGGCTGGTGCCGCCGGGCGCCAGCAGGAAAGCACTTCGGTCAGGGCATGAAAATCATCCAGGTATCGGATCCTCACCTGCTTGCGCCAGGTGGTCTTCTGTACGGCTCAGATCCACTCTCCCGGTTGGAAGCCTGTCTTGCCGATATCGGCACAAACCATGTCGACGCCGAATTGGTGGTGATCTCCGGCGACCTCACCAATGCCGGTGAACGGGCCGCCTACGGCGCGCTGAAAGAAAGACTGGCAGGGTTGGTTCCGCCTTGCCGGCTGATGCTCGGCAACCATGACGATCGGGCGCTGTTTCTTGAGATGTTTCCGGAAGCGGCTGCGGAAACGGGGTTCGTCCAGAGCGTCGTCGACAGCGGCGAGGGGCGCCTGATCTTGCTCGACACGCTGGACAGCGGATATGACGAGGGCAGGCTGTGCGAGGCGCGCCTCGACTGGCTCGACGAGAGGTTACAGGAGGCCCGCGACCAGCCGGTCTTCCTGTTCATGCACCATCCGCCGTTCAGGATTCACATCCCCGAGCTTGACCGTGTCATGCTCGCCGACGCCGATACGTTGCACGATGTTCTGCTGCGCCACGGCAATGTCCGCCACATCTTCGCCGGACATGTCCATCGGCTGATCGCCGGCAGCTGGCGCGGCATTCCGGTCAGCACGCTGCGCAGCACCAATCACCAGACCGCGCTCGATTTCTCGCAGAGCTGGAGTCTGGGTCACGAGCCTCCCGCCTACGCTGTGATCTTCATCGATGCGGATGGCGTGGTCGTGCATTTTCACGATTTTCCGATCGGCGCGGCGGGGTAGCCCGTCGCCGGCCGGCTTCGAGGAACACTGAGTAGGACTTCCCGCGAGAGCCAACATGCCGCCAGTCGCATGCGCCGGCCTATTGCACGGCAGCGCAACAGACTGCACCCTTGCCGAGCCGAACAGCCTCAACCGATGCCCATCCGCGCACTGAGGGCGGCTGCGCGGCATCAGGTTTTCCAGCCTCTTTTTCGTCCCGTCGGACTACGAGGAAGTGTCCAAAACGTACGCGAATTTGGACATTAGTCTTGACAGAAATACAGATGTTCAATACCCGTCAGGCAATCGAACAAGCCTGCAATGTGGGAGGAATAAGCGGTATGGCTTCCAATGTTTCGTTGACGGGTCTTGCCCGCGATCTCGAGGAACGCGCCAAGTCGGGCAAGCCTATCCGCATCGGCCTGATCGGCTCCGGCGAGATGGGAACCGACATCGTCACCCGCGTCGCCCATATGTCGGGCATCGAGATCGGCGCCATTTCCGAACTGAACCTGCCCGCGGCCAGCAAGGCGGTCGACATCGCCTTCCAGGAAACCGGCCATGCGCGCGAGGTCTCGAACGCTTCGGCGATGACGGCGGCGATGGAGGCCGGCAAGGTCGCGGTCACCAATGATGCCAGCCTTGTCATCGACAATGATCTGATCGACGTCGTCATCGACGCCACCGGTGTTCCCGCCGTCGGCGCCGAGATCGGGCTGCGCGCCATGGAACATGGCAAGCATCTGGTGATGATGAATGTCGAGGCCGATGTCACCATCGGCGCCTATCTGAAGAGCGAGGCCGACCGGCTCGGCGTCACCTATTCGCTGGGTGCGGGCGACGAGCCGTCTTCCTGCATGGAGTTGATCGAATTCGTCTCGGCCATGGGGCATCCGATCGTGGCCGCCGGCAAGGGCAAGAACAATCCGCTCAACATCGATGCCATCCCCCCCGATTATGAGGAGGAGGCCAAGCGCCGGCACATGAATGTGCGCATGCTGGTTGAATTCGTCGATGGCTCGAAAACCATGGTCGAGATGGCGGCGATCGCCAACGCCACCGGGCTGGTGCCCGACAAGCCGGGCATGCATGGTCCGGCCGCGACGCTTGGCGAATTGTCCAAGGTGCTGGTGCCGCAGAAGGATGGCGGCGTGCTGTCGAAGGTCGGCGTCGTCGACTATTCGATCGGCAAGGGTGTCGCGCCCGGCGTCTTCGTCGTCGCCGACATGTCGCATCCGCGCATCTCCGAGCGCATGGAAGATCTGAAGATGGGCAAAGGCCCTTACTTCACTTTCCACCGTCCCTATCACCTGACCTCGCTCGAAGTGCCGCTGACCTGCGCCCGCGTCGTGCTCTACGGCAAGGCCGACATGGTGCCGCTGGCCAAACCCGTGGCCGAGGTCTGCGCGGTGGCCAAGAAGGACATGAAGCCCGGCGAGAAGCTCGATGCGATCGGCGAATATTGCTACCGAGCCTGGATCATGACGGCGCCGGAAGCGCATGCCGCCAAGGCCATTCCCTGTGGCCTGCTGCAGGGCGGTTCGGTGATCCAGCCGATCAAGAAGGGCGAGCTCATCACCTACGCAAACGCAGCGCCAATGCCGGGTTCCAAGATAGCCGAGCTGCGCGCCCGCCAGGACAAACTCGTCTACGGGTCCGTGGGAGCCTGATCATGGCCGGAGCCAGCAAAGCCGCCACTGATAGTCGCGCCAACCTGCCCTTCGTCTACCGCCAGTACAGCGCCGAGCAGCTCAGGGAGGTGCTCCACAAGATGTACCTCATCCGCCGCTTCGAAGAGGGCGCGGAAGAATGCTACACGCGCGGCCTCATCCACGGCACCATGCACCTGTCGATCGGCCAGGAAGCCAGCGCCATGGGCATCTGTATGCCGCTTGCCGAGGATGACCAGATCACCTCGACGCATCGAGGCCATGGCCACTGCATCGCCAAGGGCGCCGAGGTCAAGCGCATGTTCGCCGAGTTCTTCGGCAAGACGTCAGGCTACTGCAAGGGCCGTGGCGGCTCGATGCACATCGCCGATGTCGGCAAGGGCAATCTCGGTGCCAACGGCATCGTCGGCGGCGGCATTCCGATCGCCGTCGGGGCAGCGCTTTCCTCCAAGATGATGAAGACCGGCAAGGTCGTGGTCTCCTTCTTCGGCGATGGCGCCAACAATGAAGGCGCTTTCCACGAGGCGCTCAACATGGCGGCGGTCTGGAAGCTGCCTGTCATTTTCGTCTGCGAGAACAACGGCTACGGCATGTCGACATCGACCGCCCGTTCGACCGCCGTCAAGAACATCGCCGAGCGCGCCGCCGCCTATTCGATGCCGGGCGTCATCGTCAACGGCAACATCTTCTCCGAGGTCGCGGAGGCCTCTCATCAGGCTGTCACCCGAGCCCGCGCGGGAGAGGGGCCGACGCTGATCGAATCCAAGACCTATCGCCATCGCGGCCATTCCAAGAGCGACCGCAACCGCTATCGCACCAAGGAGGAGATCGAGGACTGGATGTCGAACCGCGACCCAATCACGCTGTTCGAAAGCGAGCTCAGAGAATTCGGTTTCATCGACGACAAGGCCATCGAGGCCATTCGCGACGCCGTGGCACAAGAGATCGCCGACGGTATCGAGTTCGCCAAGGCGAGCCCGTCTCCGGATATCCGCGACACCGGCAATTATGTCTATACGGAGCAGGCTTGATGGACGCGATGGTGCGTGAACTGAGCTACGCCCAGGCGATCCAGGAAGCCATGGCGATCGCCATGGATATGGACGAACGCGTCTTCCTGATGGGCGAGGATATCGGCGTCTATGGCGGCGCCTTCCAGGTCACCGGCGATCTGGTCGAGCGTTACGGCGCCGAGCGGGTGATCGACACGCCGATTTCGGAGTTGGGCGGTGCGGGCGTCGCGGTCGGTGCCGCTCTCACCGGAATGCGGCCGATCTTCGAATTCCAGTTTTCCGATTTCGCTACGCTGGCCATGGAGCAGATCGTCAACCAGGCGGCGAAGATGCGCTTCATGCTGGGCGGCGAGGTTTCGGTTCCGGTGGTGATGCGCTTTCCCGCCGGTTCCGGCACCGGCGCGGCGGCGCAGCACAGCCAGAGCCTCGAGGCCTGGCTCGGCCATGTGCCAGGCCTGAAAGTCATCCAGCCGGCGACACCCTATGATGCCAAGGGCATGCTTTTGGCGGCGGTCGCCGATCCAGATCCGGTCATGATCTTCGAGCACAAGTTGCTCTACAAGATGAAAGGCCCGGTGCCCGAAGGCTATTACACCGTGCCGATCGGCAAGGCCGATATCCGCCGCGAGGGCCGGGATCTCACCATCGTCGCCACCTCGATCATGGTGCAGAAGGCGCTCGACGCTGCGGCCGCGCTGGAGAGCGAAGGCATAGACATCGAAGTCGTCGATCTCCGAACCATCCGGCCGATGGACAAGCAGACCGTCATCGACAGCGTCAAAAAGACGTCGCGGATGATGTGCGTCTACGAGGCGGTCAAGACGCTGGGCATCGGGGCCGAGGTCAGCGCCATGATCGCCGAGAGCGAGGCATTCGATTACCTTGATGCACCGATCGTGCGGCTGGGCGGTGCGGAGACGCCTATCCCCTACAATCCGGAGCTGGAGAAGGCGACGGTGCCGCAGGTTCCCGACATCATCACCGCCGCGCGCGACCTCGTGAAAGGGGTTCGCTGAAAAATGCCGACCGAAGTCATTCTTCCCAAGGTCGACATGGATATGGCGACCGGACAGATCTCGCGCTGGTTCGCCGAGGAAGGCGCGCACGTCAAGAAAGGCGATGTGCTGTTCGAGATCGAAACCGACAAGGCGGCAATGGAGATCGACGCCCCGGCCAGCGGCGTGCTGCGCGACGTTACTGGCAAGGAGGGTGTCGATATTGCGGTCGGCGCGGCCGTTGCGTGGATTTATGCTGACGGCGAGGCTTATGGGGCCAAGCAGGACGCGGCGCCGATCTCCCCCCTTGAGGGGGAGATGTCGGCGAAGCCGACAGAGGGGGGCGCTGCCCCGCCAACGTCGCATTCTGTCACGCCCCCCTCTGCCCTGCCGGGCATCTCCCCCTCAAGGGGGGAGATCGGCCAATCGCCGTCGGGCGCACGTGCGACACCGCTTGCCCGACGTTTGGCTCGGGAGGTTGGCCTGAACCTCTCGACCGTATCCGGCACAGGCCCATACGGCCGCGTTGTAAAGGCCGATATCGACGCCGCACTTTCCTCCCCCCTTGAGGGGGAGGTGTCCGCGAAGCGGACGGAGGGGGTCGCCTCAGAAGGCACCGCCCAGCCCAGCATTGCCCCGCCGCCGAGTCCAGTCGAGCCGACCCCACCCGACCGGCCTGCGGCCGGCCACCCTCCCCTCAAGGGGGAGGGGGACGTGCTTCGTCTGTTCGAGGAAGGCTCCTATGACCTCATCCCGCATGACAATATGCGCAAGACCATCGCGCGCCGCCTGGTCGAGGCCAAGACCACCATCCCGCATTTCTACCTGACGCTCGACTGCGAGCTCGATGCGCTGTTGGCGCTGCGCACGCAGATCAATGCGGCAGCTCCGGTCAAGAAGACCGACAAGGGTGATGCACCGGCCTACAAGCTGTCGGTCAACGACATGGTGATCAAGGCGATGGCCATGGCGCTGAAGGCGGTGCCGGATGCTAATGCCTCATGGACCGAAAGCGCCATGGTCAAGCACAAGCATGCCGATGTCGGCGTAGCCGTGTCGATCCCCGGTGGGCTGATCACGCCGATCATCCAGCATGCGGACGAAAAGACGCTGTCCACCATTTCCAACGAGATGAAGGATCTGGCCAGCCGTGCCCGCAGCCGCAAGCTGAAGCCGGACGAGTATCAGGGCGGCACCACGGCGGTGTCCAATCTCGGCATGTTCGGCATCAAGGACTTTGCCGCCGTCATCAATCCGCCGCATGCGACGATCCTGGCGGTCGGCGCCGGCGACGAGCGGGCGGTGGTCAAGAATGGCGAGATCAAAATCGCGACTGTGATGTCGGTGACGCTGTCGACCGACCATCGCGCCGTCGACGGTGCGCTGGGTGCTGAACTGCTGGTCGCCTTCAAGCGCCTGATCGAAAACCCGATGGACATGCTCGTGTAGGACCCCCTGCCCGAGACACCGGAGTCTTCGAGTGCCGATGGCAGTTCGGCAACCGTTGCGTCGAAGAATCGCCGACCACCATGAGGCTCGCGGAGCACTGGTTCCGCAGGCCGGCATTGTTGTGCGTGAGCGCATTTCGCGCGAAGCCGTTGCCTGATCGGGCCGGGCACGCGCTGTGTCATCCACCAGTCATATGCGCCGTGCAGGGAGGAAGAGACGGGAGCCGGCCAGGAGCCGGACCGGTCATGCACAGAAAGATAGGAGGTCTCATGAAGACGCACTTCATCAAGCTGCTGGCCAGCCAGCTGGCGCTCGCGGCAACTTTGTTTGCCGGCGCGGCAAACGCCGAAACACTGACGCTCTATACATCACAGCCGGAAGCCGACGCGGCCAAGACCGTGGACGCCTTCAAGAAGGCGCAACCCGGCATCGACGTGACCATCTATCGTTCGGGAACGAGCGACATCCTCACCAAGATGGCGGTCGAATTCGCCGCCGGCAGCCCGCAGGCCGACGTGCTTCTGATCGCCGACGCGGTCAGCATGGAGTTGTTGAAGAAGGACGACCGGCTGCTGCCTTATCCCGAGGCCAAGCTCGATGGCATCGAGGCGGATGCCTATGACGCCGATAAGACCTATTTCGGCAGCAAACTGATCACCACCGGCATCGTCTACAACACCGCTGCGGCCGAAAAGCCGGAGCATTGGGCCGATCTCGCCAAGCCGGCCTATGCTGACGGCCTGGTCATGCCGAGCCCGCTTTATTCGGGTGCGGCCGCCTACCTGCTTTCGGGCTTCGTCGGCGACGCCAATTATGGCTGGGATTTCTTCCAGAAGCTGAAGACCAACAACACCGTCAGCGTGCGCGGCAATGGCGCGGTGCTGAAGTCGGTGGCATCAGGCGAGAAGCCCTATGGCATCCTGGTTGATTTCATGGCCATGAACGCCAAGAAGAAGGGCTCGCCGATCGAGTTCGTGTTCCCCAGCGAAGGCGTGCCGGCGGTGACCGAACCGGTTGCCATCATGAAGACCGCCAAGAATGTCGACGGCGCCAAGAAGTTCGTCGACTTCATTCTCTCGGATGAGGGCCAGAAGTTGGCCCTGTCGATGGGCTATCTGCCGGCGCGTGCTTCGGTCGGCCGCCCCGAATGGCTGCCGGAAGGCGTCAAGGTCAAGCTGATGCCGTTCGACACCAAGGCAATCGTTGCAAAGACCGACGCCGACAAGGCGAAGTTCTCGGAGCTGTTCGGCGGCTGAGCCGGCAATCTCGGCGGGGTGCCGTTTCAACGGCATCCCAGACCGCTTCGGGCGAAACCCGATCGATCCCAGGAAGCGCAATCATGTCAACACGGATCAGGCAAAGCCGGGGCCAGGAAATGGCCCTGACGGCGGCGGTAGCCATCGTCATCGTCCTGCTTTCGCTGCTGCCGATGCTGCGTCTCATCAAGGAGATCGTGGCACCCGGCGGCACGCTGTCGACCGTCGCGATAAAGACCGGGCTCGCCAGCCCGGCGACCTGGATCGCGACCTGGCATACTCTGGTCGTCGGCGTCGGCGGCACCCTGCTTGCGGTGCTGTCGGGGACGCTGGTGGCCGTCCTCATCACGCTGACCGACATTCGTCGCCGCGGCGCCCTGGTGCTTTGCTACGTCATGCCGTTGATGATCGCGCCGCAGGTGACGGCGCTCGCCTGGCTGCAATTGTTCGGCCCGGCAAGCCCGTTCCTCAAGCTGTTCGGCGCGGCACCGCCGCTCGGCACCAAAAACCCGCTCTATTCCACATCGGGCATCATCCTGCTGCTCGGCGTGCAGTATGGCCCGCTGGTCTTCCTGCTGGTGCGCGCCGGCCTGCGCAAGCTGCCGCGCGAACTGGTCGAGGCGGCGCGCGCCGGCGGCGCTGGCTGGTTCACCGTGCTGGTCACCATCGTGCTGCCGCTGATGACGCCGTCGATCATGGCGGCCGCGGCACTCGCCTTCGTGTCCTGCGTCGGCAATTTCGGCATTCCGGCCTTTCTCGGCATTCCGGCCAACTATCTGGTGCTGCCAACGCTGATCTATCAGAAATTGGCTGGTGGCGGTCCTGCCGTGCTGGGCGAAACCGCGTTCCTGTCGGTGCTGATCGGCGTCATTGCCATGGCTGGCATTCTTGCCCAGGAGGTCATGAGCCGCCGCCGCGACTATCGCATCAGTTCCACGTCGCTTTCAGCCGAGCCTTACGAGCTCGGCCGCTGGCGGCCTGCGGTCCAGGCCGGCATGTGGCTGCTGATTATCGTGGTCCTGGTCTTGCCGCTGTTCGGGCTGGTGCTGACATCGCTGGTGCCGGGCTACGGCATTGCGCTCACCGCCAAGACGGCGACGCTCGACAATTACCGCTTCGTGCTGTTCGAGCATGACGCGGCCAGCCGCGCGTTCTTCAACAGCTTCCGGCTGTCGATCGCCGCCGCCTTCTTCGCGGTCATGATCGCCGTGCCAATCGGCTACCTGATCGCCTGGGGCAAACAGCGCTGGGTGCGGCTGCTCAATCTATCGGTCGAACTGCCCTATGCCTTGCCCGGCGTGGTGCTGGCGATCGCCTCGCTGCTGTTGTTCCTGCGGCCGATCCCGCTGACAGGCATCCAACTCTATAACACCGTCTGGATCATCCTCTACGCCTATCTCGCCCGCTTCCTGGTGCTGGCTCTGCGGCCGACCATCAGCGGCTATCACCAGATCGACCGGGCGCTGGAGGAGGCAGCCCAGGTGGCGGGCGCCGGGCTGTTCACGCGCATGCGCACGATTATCCTTCCCTTGGTGGCACCGGCGGCGATCGCCGGCGGCCTTTTGATCTTCATGACGGCGCTCAGCGAACTCACCGTTTCGGCGCTGCTGTGGTCGTCGGGGTCGGAAACGATCGGCGTGGTGATGTTTTCCTTCGAGCAGGGCGGCGATTCCAACTATGCGGCGGCGATGTCCGTCATCACGGTCGCGGTCACCTTCGCGCTGATGCTGGTGACCAATCTGCTTGCCCCCTACCTTCCCAGCGGAGTGCTGCCATGGCGCGATTGAACCTGGACAATGTGACCAAGAGCTTCGCCAATTTCGATGCCGTCAAGGACGTGTCGATCGACGTCGCCGACGGCGAGTTCCTGGCAGTGCTCGGCCCCTCCGGCTGCGGCAAGACGACGTTGCTGCGGCTCGTCGCCGGGTTCGAGAAAGTGACCTCGGGCGAAATCCGCATCGGCAGCGAGGTCGTGTCGGGCAAGGGCGGCAGCGTCGCGCCGGAAAAGCGGCGCGTCGGCATCGTCTTCCAGAACTATGCGCTCTGGCCGCATATGACGGTGGCCGAGAACATCGGCTATTCACTGAAGGTGGCGAAGCTCGACAAGGCCGTCGCGCGCCAGAAGGTCGAAGACGCACTCGCCCTGGTCAATCTGCAAGGGCTGGGCGAGCGCCGACCGGCCAATCTTTCCGGCGGCCAGCGTCAGCGCGTGGCGCTGGCGCGCTGCCTTGTCGCCGCGCCCTCGCTGGTGCTGTTCGATGAGCCGCTCGCCAATCTCGACGTGCATCTGAGGGCCTCGATGGAGGACGAGTTCGCGTCCTTCCACAAACGCACCGGCACGACCATCGTCTACATCACCCATGACCAGGCGGAGGCGATGGCGCTGGCCGATCGTATCGCGGTGATGGACGGCGGACGCCTTGACCAGCTCGCGACGCCGCGCGAACTCTATCATGAGCCGGCAAATGAAATGGTGGCGTCCTTCATTTCGCAAGGCATTTTGCTGCCCGCCGATGTGTTGAGTGCTGAGGAAAGAGGCCACTGCAAGGTCCGGGTTCTCGGGGCTGAACTGGTTGTCCGCTGCCGGCCTGGCGAGCGGCCGAGGGCCGGTGCGAAGATCTGCTGCCGGTCGGCGGATCTCGACGTGTCGCCCGATGGCCCTGGCTTCGATGGCCTGGTCAAGCGGGTGATCTATCAGGGTGGCTCGGCGCGAATCGAATTTACGCCTTCCGCCGGTCCCGGCCTCACCTTGCATTTCGAGCAGCCCGACCCGGTCGTGCTGGAAAGCGGAACCAAGGCGCGTCTGCGGATACGGTCCGGCTGGTTGATCCCGGCGGCGGGGGCGGCATCGTGATGATGCTCGACCTGCTCGGCGGTTTTGGCGAAAAGGGCCGCACAAGCCTCGCTGTCAGCAGCGGCAAAGACCGCATCCTGCTCGACGTCGGCATCAAGGTCGGCGCCTCGGGGGCGGACTACTATCCGGCGCTGGATGGTTCGATCGCCGACATCGACGCGCTGTTCGTCTCGCATGCGCATGAGGATCATGTCGGTGCGCTGAGCTGGCTTCTGGCGCGCGGCTATGCCGGCCCGATCTACATGACGGCCGAGACCCGCGACGAGGCTCCGGCCACGCTTGCCGGCTATGCCGATCCGGAGGATTTAAGGTGGTTCCCTTTCCCCGAAGACCGCATCGAATTGTTCGAACCCGGCGATACGCTGAAGAGCGGCAATCTCTCAATCCGGACGGGACGGTCGGGGCATGTCGTCGGCGGCGTCTGGTTTGCGGTCGACGACGGCGAAAGCCGCGTTGCCTATTCCGCCGATGTGGTGCCGGACAGCAATGTCTTCGTCATGGAAACGATTCCCGAGTGCGATCTTCTTGTTCTCGACGCTTCCTACGGTGCCGATCCGGTGCCGGGGGCGGTCCGGGCGCGCGAAATCTCGCAATGGGTGGCGAGGCATTCAGACGGATGTCTCTTGCCGACGCCGCTCTCAGGGCGGTCGTTGGAACTGATCGCGGCCTTGCCGGGGCCGTTTGCCGTCCATGCCGGCATGCGTTCGTCCCTGGAAGCGCAGATCGGCGCTACGGCAGCCTTGCTGCCAGGCGTTTCCGAGCTCCTGCTTACCCGCTTGCAGGATGCCGCCGACTGGACCGATGCCGATTCCCTGCCGTCCATGCCGTTGCTGGCGGATGACGGCATGGGTGAGGCCGGCCCATCGTCGCGCCTCTTGCCGCGTGCCGACCAGGCTGGTTTTCCGGTGCTGCTCACAGGGCATCTGCCGTCAGGCTCCCCGGGCGATCTGCTGCACAAGGCCGGGCGGGCGGACTGGGTGCGCATGCCGACCCATCCGACACTGCCGGGCAATGTCGATATCTGGGAGAAGGCCGGGCGTCCCGCGGCACTCGGCCACTCCTGCGCGGCCGAGCTTCTCGGCGATCTGCAGAACCACATCCCGTCGCTGCGCACGCAATGCCGCACCGGCCAGCGCATCACCGTGCCGGAGGCAAGAAAGCCATGAGAATTCTGATCTGCAACGATGACGGCATCGAAGCACCGGGGCTTGCTCGTCTCGTCAACGCTGCCAGTGTGTTGAGCGACGATGTCTGGGTGGTCGCGCCCGACGGCAAGCGCACCGCTGCCGGCTCGTCATTGACGATCGCCAGGCCCTTGACGATGCGGCGCGTCGAACCGAACTGGTACTCCTGTTCCGGCACACCGGCAGATTGCGTGGTGAGCGCGATGACGTGGCTGTTTGCCGATGCGCAGAAACCGGATCTGGTGCTGTCGGGCGTCAATGATGGCCGCAATGTTGCGGAAGACCTTGCTTATTCCGGCACGCTCGGCATTGCGCGGGAGGCGACTTTCTGGAGTCTGCCGGCCATCGGCTTCTCGCGCGTGAAAAATCCCGATTTCACCGGCGGCGACGACCAATGGCTTGGTGCGCTGATCGCGTCCCTGTGGCGATCGCGCGTCGACTGGGGGGCGGAGGGGCATTGGCTCAGCGTCAATCTACCCACCGCGCTGCCGGCCGAAATCCGCCAGCCGCGCGTCGGCCGCGACAAAATCGCCCGCACGGCCGAGATCGTGGAGAGCGATGGCGAGCGCACGGTCATCACCATTCCCCGAGGCCGCGCCCATGCGAGCCAGCCGGGTGACGAGAATGAGGCGATCGATGCCGGCTTCGTCAGCATCAACCGGCTGAACTGGTTTGGCGAAACGCGGCTGGACGAACGGTTTCTGGATGGGATTTCGAGCCAACGGCAAACTGGCTGATCTCAGATTTTGAATCGATCGTAGAGTTGGTTGAGTCGCACCGTGCCTGACTGGCGCTGCTCTGCGCATCGTCATCCGATCAGCAACCTGTCAGTGGTTAAATTAAGCCAATCCACTACCTATGCTTGAAGCCGCCGCTATTTCATTCCACATCGATCAGTATGAAGAGCGAGACAGGAGAACGGCGGCGGCATCTGCTGTGGGCTTTGCCCGCATCGCTGGTCCTGCATGCGCTCATCGCGGCGTTCCTGGTCTATGGCCTGCCGGTGCCTCCCCAGCAGCCGCAGGAGGAGCAGCCTGTCAATGTCGCGCTCGTGCCTCCGCCCGATCAGCCGAAACCGAAACCTGCTCCTGCGCCGCCGCCAAAGAAAGCCGAAAAGCCGCCGGAACCGAAGGTTGAAAAACCGCCCGAGCAGAGAGTTGAAAAACCACCTCCGCCGGAAAAGCAGGCTCAGAAATCTCCGCCAATCGAAGTCCTGAAGCCTGTTTTTCAGTTCGGCGAGAAGGACGCCGGCCCGAGGAAATCCCTGGATGGGGCCAGCGCTCAGGACAGCTCGCCGTCGCCGGCCAAGGATGACACGTCGAAGCCGCCTGCTGAGCCGAAGCAGGCAGAGAACAAATCGGCCGAGCTCACACCGGATGCGGAGAAGCAGGCAACTTCAACCGAGGAGATGGATAAACAGCAGGCAGACAAACAAAAGCCGGAAGCGCACAACGCCGACAAACAAGAGCCGGAAGCGTCACCAGCGCCATTGGCTGCGGACGAAGGTGAGATCGAGCTTCCGATGTCAGCAGAAGCGCCGAAGCCTAAACCTGCAAATGCGCCGAAATCCGGCCCTTCAAAGGTGTCCAAATCTGGAAGCGGGAGCGCCGGGAATCCAAGCTCGACGGACGTGGCCATTGCTAAATCGCGGCTATATTCGGGCCTCCCGGGCGTCCGCAAGCTTTACTCGCAGGGCGCTACCGGCGATGCATTGGCCGCGACCTCGATGGCCGGTGTGCCTCGCGGCAAGCGGGCTGCCCAACTTTGCGCCAGCGCATTGCAGCAGCAATTGCTGGACGCCTCCTATTTTCCCGAGTTGATCCCGAGTGTTCCGCTGAAGGCCGGCAATATCCTCGACGCCCCGGACGTAGCTTTCCGCACCACAACCACATGGTACCATCTGGGTTTCCGGTGCGAGGTCGACACCGATGCGACCAGGGTGTTGTCCTTCAATTTCCGTGTCGGGCCTGTGATACCACCCGACCAATGGGTCCGCCTTGGGCTGCCTGTTCGCTAAGAGCCTAGGCGGGGACGCCGAGCCCGGCCAATTGCCGGCTAACGTCATGCCAGTCGGCGCAGACGAAATCGGCACCGGCCGCTGTCAGCCGCGCGCTGTGCCCGGCATAGGTGTGGCCGCCACCGATGTAGCCGATCGCCGTCATGCCGGCGGCGACCGCGCCCTGGATGCCGAAGGGCGAATCCTCGACCACGATGCAGTCGGCGGGGTTGGCGTCCATTTTCTCGGCGGCGAACAGGAAGATGTCCGGCGCCGGCTTGCCGTTCTTGACCATCGAGGAGCTGTAGATCGCATCGTCGAAGAATCGCGCCAGCCCGGTCACGGCCAGGCTGTGGTTTATGCGCTCGACGGAGGATGACGAGGCAACGCAGCGGTCGCCGGCAAGTGCCTGCAGAAATGCGGTAATTCCCGGTGTCGGCTTCAACTCCTCGGAGAACAGCACCTTGGTCTCGGCCCAGATGTCGCCGTCCGCCACCGCTGGAAACTGGTGGCCGGTCAATTCCTTGATCTTGGCGATGATGTCGGACTGCTTCATGCCGATGCATTGGGCGATGATGCCGCCATGAACGCCGGGCATGCCGTGCTTTTCGTAGACGCGCTCGTAGGCGCGGGCGGCCAGCGGCTCGCTGTCGACAAGAACGCCGTCGCAATCGAAAATGATAGGTCTTGATCGCGCCACGCGCTTGCCTCCCGAGTCAATTTCGCACATCGCTATCGTCAAAAAATCAAATGTTCAATAGCGGGGTGTTGGCGCGCAAAGCCGGCGGGCTCAAAGCTGGCGCAATGCGTCGCTCGCGCGCGTGGACCCGAGCGCCCTTTGCATGGCTTGCCGGGACTGCGCGCGATCCGGCGTGATCCAGTTCGGTTCGGCGCCGAGGAAGCGGTCGAGGAAGGCCACGGCATAGGCCGGCATCTCGGTCACATTCTCGCGATAGGACCACCAGGTGCGCAAATCGTCGGCGCATTTATCGATGCCCGGTGCCGTGCCGAATTCCTGCTCGTGGATCGCCGAAATCACCGAGACGCAGTAGTTGGTGTAGAGGAAACCCTCCGGCCAGAAGCGGACGATTTCCAGCGTGCCGGCATTCGCATCCGTCTCGATCAGCTGCGTGAGGCCGGAGATTTCCCTTGCCGGCGCCTGTTTGATCAGTTCGCGCAGCACGAGGCCGGCGGCAAAGACGATGAAGTCGGCGCGGTCGATCGCGGCGAAGCGTTTTTGCGCCTCCATGACCTCGACCCAGTCGAGAAAGGCCCTGGTGAGCTTCGCCTCGTCGATCTCGAAGCGCACGCCGAACGTGTCCGAGACCACCCTGGCGCTGCCGCGAAAGGTGGCGCGGAACCAGCGCAACTGCCGCAACCGATGGCGGAGGTCGGGCATCAAGGCCAGTTCGTCCCTGAAGGGCAGCTCCATGTTCCTCGTATCCTGTTTCCCGGTCAGGCTAGCACAACGGCGCCGCCGCCGAAATCTGTCAGCGTCCTGTGGATGACGGCAGCCAAGGCTAATATCATACATATTGACATTCTCGGAAACAAATGTTCTCACTTTGCTGTTGGCACGCGTCAGTCCAAGGTGCGGTCCAACTGAGGCTTCGGGAGGAGAACCGAATGGCGATTTGGCAGTGGGGACTGCTTCTGCTCGTTATCGTGTGGGCGCTGCAGTCGCTCGGCGTCTGGCTGCAGATGCGGCACTATTCGGATGTCTTCCGGGGCGTCACCGACCAGTACAAGGATGGCTTTGTCGGAGCCGGCAATTTTCGCGGTCGATTGGCCAAGGGCACCATCGCGCTCGTCGTGGTGACACCCGATCTGGTCGTGCGCCGCCTGATGGTGATGAGCGGCCGTTCCGTGTTCACCAAATTCAAAAGACATGAAGAGTTCGAGGGTGTTCCCCTCGATCGACTCCGGTCCAACCCTGCAATCATGGGGGAGGGGGAACCCGGTGTGGCCGAGGCCGTGAAGCGGGCGATCGAACAGATCGACAAAACACGGTCGGAGCCGGGAAAGAAGCCGGGTCTGTCCGGCTTGAACATAGCAAGGGCCTAGAGGACGAGAGGACGCCGCGCACCGACTGGGATCAACCGGCGGGCGGCATAAGGAGGAGAAATGTCTGTATTTTCGTTGTTGGCGCAGCATGCCGACATGGCCGTGCACAATCTGCATGTCGCAGGTGCCATGGTTTCGGATGCTGCATTGCATGGCAAGCTCGCCGTTGAGCATGCCTCTGACCATCTCGTTGTCCTCGCACAGGCGGACAGCGGACCGATCACCGTCGATCAGTTCAAGGAAAAGCTCAAGGACGTCCAGCAGGAAGAGCAGCTCGGCTGGCTGACCGCCATCGGCAAGTACTTCATCGGTATCTTCCAGAAGGGCGGCGAGGTCTTCGCCGGCTTCGTCACCGGCATCATTCCGACGTTGGTGGTGCTGATGACGGCCTTCTACGCCGTCACCGAACTGGTCGGCGAAGAGCGCGTGCATGGCCTGGCGCGCGGCGCCGGCCGGATCGCATTGACGCGCTACACGCTTTTGCCACTCCTGGCGGTGTTCTTCCTCACCAATCCGATGGCCTATACGTTCGGATCGTTCCTGGAAGAAAAGCACAAGCCGGCCTTCTACGACGCGGCCGTATCCTATGTGCACCCGCCGCTCGGCCTGTTCCCGCACATCAATCCCGGCGAATATTTCGTCTGGGGCGGCATTCTCGTCGCTTTGCTGGAGTTGGAGAAGAAGGGTGTCGTTGTCGCCGGCTACCACGTCAAGGTGGCGATCTGGTACGCCATCGTCGGCCTCGTCGTCATCCTGCTCAAGGGCATGCTGACCGAACGCATCACCGCCATCATGGCACGCCGCCAGGGCGTCGAGCTGTAGGGGCGGGGAGGACATCATGGCAAAGACATACAAAGCCGTAAGGATTTCCCAGGGCAAAACCGGCTGGGGTGGCCCGCTGGTCATCGAGCCGACCGCGCAGCGAAACAAGGTTGTTTCGGTGACCGGCGGTGGCATTCACCCAGTGGCACAGCTGATCGCCGACATGACCGGCGCCGAAGCCGTCGACGGCTTCAGGGCGCCGCCGATCGAAAGCGAGATGGCGGTTGTCGTCGTCGACTGCGGCGGCACCGCACGATGCGGCGTCTATCCGCGCAAGCGCATCCCGACCGTCAATCTGACGCCGGTCGGCCAGTCCGGGCCGCTGGCCCAGTTCATCACCGAGGACATCTATGTTTCGGGCGTGAAGCCGGCCAACATCACAATGGCGGACGGATCCGAAACGATCACGACTGCAGGGGGAGCAGCAGCGATGAGTCTAGGCAACAACAATGCGGCCGCGGCACCACAGCCGCTGCCAAGCGAGGGCGGGCTGATCGGCCTCATCAGCACGATCGGTCGCGTCATGGGTCGTATCGTCGGCATCTTCTTCAATGCCGGCCGCCGCACCATCGATCAGGTCATCCGCAACGTGCTGCCGTTCATGGCCTTCGTGACCATGCTTATCGGTCTGATCCTGTACACTGGCATCGGCGATGTGCTGGCCCAGCCGATGGGTCCGCTGGCCAACAACATCGTCGGACTGCTGATCATCTCGGCGATCTGCGGCCTGCCATTCCTGTCGCCCATCCTCGGGCCAGGCGCTGTCATCGCGCAGGTCATCGGCGTCGCCATCATCGGCCCGCAGATCGCCAATGGCACGATTTCGCCGGCGATGGCGTTGCCGGCGCTGTTTGCCTACAATACCCAGGTGGGTTGCGACTTCGTCCCCGTCGGCCTGGCGCTCGGTGAAGCCAAGCCGAAGACAATCGAAATCGGCGTTCCGGCGGTGCTCATCAGCCGCCAGATCATGGGTCCGGTCTCGGTGCTGATCGCCTGGATCGTCAGCCTGATCGTGTTCTAAGACAATTGAAAAATGAGGTTCGCCATATGACGGTTCTTCTGAGAACACGGGTCACTGCCATCGGACCCGAAGTGGCGGACCTTGCCGAAGGGGGCGTGGTCATCCTGTTTGCGGATGGCTCGCCGCCGGAGCTTGCCGAGGTCTCCGTGCTTCACAAGACGGAGCACGGACCCAGCGACGGCGCGCCTGAAAAGGGCGCGTCGATCACCCTCGGCCCGGTTGCCGCTGTTATAACGGCGGTAGGCTCCAGCGCCTGGAGCAAGGTGCTGGAAATGGGCCATGTCGTCATCTCATTCAACGGCGCCACGGAGGCCGAGAGGCCGGGCGAAATCTGCGCATCGCAAGTCGACCCGCAAGCGCTTGTGGCCGCCCTGAAAACGGGCGCGATCATCACCATCGCCGCCTGACAGTATTCGCGCCACGGCCTATGTTGGGAATGGCGCCCAAGACCAGAGTATTTGCCATGGAACGCTCGACCATCGTCAGAGTGCATGAAGGTTTGCATGCCCGTCCCGCGACGCGGTTCGTGAAGCTCGCCAAGGGTTTCGAATCCGATGTCGAACTGGTCAAGGACGGCAAGGCGGTCAGCGCCAAGAGTTCGGTCAAGCTGATGCTGCTGGCGGTCAAGGAGAACCAGGAAGTCACAGTGCGGGCTAACGGCGCCGACGCTATCGAGGCGATCGAGGCGCTGATCGGCTATCTCGAAAATCCGAGGGCTGGCCTGGATGACGAAGCTGAGTCGCAGAGCCCGGCGAATGATGTCGGCCAGCAAGCGGCATCCGCGCCGGCGGCACCTGGGGGAGCAACCGGCTTGCGCGGCGTCGCCGCAAGCGAAGGGTTCGCCATCGGCCCGGCCTTCGCTCATTTCCCGCCTGATATCGCCGGACAGGGCCGGGTGTTGCAGGCCGAGGAGATAGGGGGCGAGATCGACAGGTTCCGCGCAGCGGTCAGCGCGGTCCAGGCCCGCATGGATCATGCGTTGGCGCAGGACAGCCTGTCGGCTGGAGACCGCGGCATCGTCGCCGCGCTCCGTGACATCGCCGCGGACGACAGCCTGACCAGCGAAGCCGAGACCTTGATCAAGGGCGGCAACGACGCGATCTCGGCGGTCATCACGGCCGCCTCCACCATCGCCGCCGATTTCAGCGCCGTCGACGATCACTATCTCAACGCGCGGGCGGACGACGTTCATGCGGTGGGGCGGCAGATTTGCCTGGTGCTGCTTGGGCAGGACGATTTCAGCCTCGAAAACATCCCCGAAGGGGCCATCCTGATTGCCGACGACATCGGCGCCTGGGACCTGGCGCGCGCGCCGCTGAAGCGCATCGGCGGAGTGGTGTGCGGCCATGGCGGCGCTACATCGCACATCGCCATCATCGCCCGCTCACACGGCATTCCGGCGGTGCTCGGCCTCGGCGGTCAGGTCAATGCCTTGCGCACTGCGCGAGAAGTCGCACTCGACGGCAATGGCGGTCATGTGATCGTCGACCCCGACGAGGCGACCCGCGCCGATTTCGCCGGCCGCGTCGAAGCGGCGGCAAAGGAGCGCGCCAGCTTGACCGTCTTCAAGACGGTGACGCCGAAGCTCGCCGACGGCAGGACAATCGAGGTCGCGGCCAATATCGGCTCGCTTGAGGAAATCGAGGCGGCACAGGAGGCCGGCGCGATGGGTGTCGGCCTGTTCCGCACCGAGCTTCTGTTCATGCGCCATATGCACTTGCCCTCGGAGGACATGCAGGCGGAGACCTATGCGGCGCTGGCCAAGGCATTTGCGCCATATCCGGTCATCGTGCGCACGCTCGACATTGGCGGCGACAAGCCGATTGCCGGCATCGAATTTCCCGACGAGGAGAACCCCTTCCTCGGCTGGCGCGGCATTCGCATGTGCCTCGACCGGCCCGACATCTTCAAACGCCAACTGCGGGCGCTGCTGCGGGCCGCCGTGCACGGCAACATCAAGGTGATGCTGCCGATGGTCTCTGACATATCAGAGATCAGGCAGACGCGGGTTCTGGTTGCAGAATGCGCGGCGGAGCTGAAAGCCGAAGGCGTGCCGCATGCAACGTTCGATCTCGGCGTGATGATCGAGACCCCGGCCGCCGTGCTGATCGCCCCGGCGCTGGCCAAGGAGGTGGCTTTCTTCTCGATCGGCACCAATGACCTCACCCAGTACATTATGGCCGCCGACCGGCTCAACCCGACCGTGGCGAGGCTCAACGATGTCACCAATCCGGCCGTCATGTCGGCGATCGAAATGACGGCAAAAGCCGGCGTCGATGCCGGCATCATGGTCGGTATGTGCGGTGAGGCCGCTGGCCGGCCGGATCTTATTGCGACTTTCGTGAAGATGGGGCTGACCGAACTCTCGATGAGCCCGGCTTCGATCCAGCGCGCCAAGAAAGCGATCATGGCGATGGCCGCTGAGGGCTAGCCGAAGTCCCGATAATTACGGCAGATGCGCAAGCAAAGTGGCGAAAACGGGCGTCAATTCACTGATCGGGCTGGCCTTGGCACAGGCCTGAACAATGCGGTCGTGGCGGATATCTGCCGCCAGGATCGCGATCTCCAGCATATCCGGCTCCGGTGCGCCGTCGCTGCCGGTGGTCGCCAGGCCGCAGGCCAAAGCGAGCGGCGCCAGGCAGCTGATGTCGAGCGCCCGGCCGTCCGCCATCGCAGGCGTTTCCTGCGTGGTTTCGGCAAAACGAACGGGACGCTGGCTGAGGCACTCGACCAGCAGCGCCGAACAAATGGCCGCGATTGCCTGCAATCCGGCACCTGGCGCGGCCAAGGCAGCCAGCAGATCGCCATGCCGCTTGCGCATCGTGGCATGGACGGCGGCGAAATCGGCTTCGTGTATGCGGGCATTGTCGATGTTCAGGCCGGCAAGCACCGTCTTGGTCAGATAATACATATCGCGTCGGAACAGGCGCTCCGCGCTCAGCTGGCGATCCTCGTTGCCGGTCGGGAAATAGGTGCCGAGACCCTTTACCGTTGTGCCGTCCACCTTGATCGGGCGCTCATGCGGGACGAGAGATTCAGCGATCGACAGCGCTTCGTCGACGGCACTCGCGGCATGGCTGAGCAGGCCTTCGATGCCCTTGCCTGGAAACGGCGGCAGATGGCTGGTTGCTTCGCGCAGGATGCTGGCATCGCCGCTGCCGTCATGGCGGCTCTGGCGGATGATTTCGCGGACTTCCCGCAGCCGGTCCTTCAGATTGACGCGGACATCTTCGGAGATTTGTCGGAGCATCGCGGATCGCCTTGAAATTTGCTGCGGATGGCCGCCAACAGGAGCGGCCACCACCTCTACATTGTTCCTATCGATAGGTAGATCAATAGGCGATACTAGACCAGCATGCAGAATCGGCAGCGGCGCGCTCGTCCGTCGCCGCAGGGGGAGAGATAGGCGTGGGCAGACGACGACAGGGCGAAAGCGAAGACCGTCGAGGCGGCGGCGAGGCAACCGAGCAGGTCGCCAGCGAAAGCCGGACGGATCGCCTCAGGATCCGCGCCGCCTGGATGTATTTCGTCGAACAGATGACGCAGAACGAGATCGCCGACGTGCTCGGCGTCGGCCGCGTCACCATCGTGCGCATGCTGGCGGACGCCCGGGCGCGCAACGAAGTGAAGATCACCATCGAGAGCGAATTGTCGGAAATCGTGCGGCTGGAGCGCGCGCTGGAGAAGACATTCGGGCTGCAGCAGGCGCTGGTGGCGCCTCTTTCCGCGCCCAATGCCGATCCGATACCAGCGATCAGCGCCAAGACCGGCAGTTTCCTGTCGGACACGATGAAGTCCGGCATGCGGGTCGGCGTCGGCTGGGGTCAGACACTGTTCTCGAGCCTGCCCTTCATCAGCGCCAAGTCGCTTACCGACTTCAAGGTGATTTCGCTGCTTGGCGGTGTCGGCGTCGTGCGCCGCTTCAACCCGGCCGAGTTCGCCTGGCGTTTCGCCCAAATCTTCCAGGGCGACGGCTATCTGATCCCGACGCCGGCCGTTGTCGACAGCGTCGAGACCAAGATCGCGCTGGTCGAGCGCTGCGGTCTGCAAGAGGTTTTTGAAATGGCCAACGTGCTCGATGCCGTCCTGCTGAGCGTCGGCGGCATCGCCTCGGCCACCACCTTCTCTCGAGGCGGTTTTCTCAAGGAAGCGGATCGGGAGGCCTTGCTTGCGCGTGGCGCCGTCGGCGACCTTCTGTTCCATTTCTTCGACCGCAACGGCGATCTGGTCGACCATCCCGTCAACAGCCACGTGATGTCGGTGGATGTCGACCGTCTGCGCAAGGCGCCAATCCGCATCCTCACCTCTGGTGGGGAGGAGAAGACCGAGGCGCTGCTCGGCGCCATGACTCTGATCGCTCCGACCATCCTGATCACCGACGAGGAGAGCGCGCGGCGCATGCTGGACGCGGTCAGCGGAAGCTGAAGCTATCCGTGATGTAGTTCGGCCAGGCCCGCTGTTCGTCGAAGACAGCGGCGAGATCGGGCGTATCTGCGAGGATTCCGCTCAGCACCAACGCCGTGGCGACGCCGGCGCTGTTTCCTCCCGATATGTCATGCTCGACACTGTCGCCGACGCAGACCACGGTGCCACGGTCCGGCTCACCGGCCAGCGCCAGTGCGGCGTCGAAAATCGCCTTGTCGGGCTTGCCGATGCGGGTAACGCTGCCGCCCAGTCTCTCATAGAGGTCGGCAAGACGGCCGGCGCCGAAGCGAGGGCCTTTGGCCGTTAGCATGATGGTGTCAGGATTGGTGCAGAAGCACGGCACTTGCCGCGCTGCTGCCGGCACAAACAGCCTGTGATAATGGTCGAGATCGTAGCGATCACCCTCGCTGGCCGAGATCAGGACCAGCTCGGCCTCATCGCCGGACCCGGTCAGCACAAAAGGCAGGCCGTCGATGGCCGAGCGATCGCCG
Organism: Mesorhizobium sp. LjRoot246; assembly: GCF_964254115.1. NCBI lineage: Bacteria > Pseudomonadati > Pseudomonadota > Alphaproteobacteria > Hyphomicrobiales > Phyllobacteriaceae > Mesorhizobium > Mesorhizobium sp. LjRoot246. The sequence goes on from NZ_CAXUSN020000001.1 coordinate 1,614,497, forward strand.
TCACGGCTGATCAGCAGGCATTTTGTCCCAGGGCGCAGCTTCCCCAACGCCGCCATGTCACTAAAAGATCGCCACGCCACCTCGCCGGAAGAGACGAAATGATCCCAGCTTCCCGGTTCGAAGCCGAGTTTCATGAGCCGGCTTTCATTGGGCTGTGCCCGCCTGCCGGAGTTCGAAACCAGCACCACGGTCTTGCCGGCGCGCTTCAGCGCCGATAGCGCCGCCACTGCGCCTGGATAGGGCCGCGTGCCGTCATGCAGCACGCCGAACTGGTCGAGCAGAAACACATCGTAGCGCTCTACAAGCGGCCCGATGCCGTCGAGACGCTCGACTCCCTTCGCGCTCATAGAAGTCCCGCCCGGCTTGCGCCCATCAGCGCCAGCCGCGCCGTGCCGGCGGCGGCCTCGTCGCAAAGTGCGGGCAGGAAATCGACGCCGAGCCTGCGCTGCCGGATTGCCGTCCAGGCCGGGTTTGCGGCGCCGCCACCGACGCTCCTGACCGATGTCAGCGCGGGCGCGCCGAGCTCGGCAAGCCTGCCGTAGCCGAGCGCTTCGATCGCGGCGATGCCTTCGAAGATTGCTTTCAGATAGTCGGCGTCGTCCGCCGGCCGGGGCGCAAGGCGTGGCGCGAGCGCTGGATCGGCGATCGGGAAACGTTCGCCCGTGGCGGGAAGCGGATAGTAATCGAGGCCGGTTTGCGTCCCCGGGTCGATTGCCGCGCTGAGTTCGATGATACGCGCGAGCGGAAAATACTGTGCCAGCACCTTGCCGCCGGAATTCGACGCGCCGCCCGCCAGCCAGGCGTTGCCAAGCCGATGGCTGTAGATGCCGAAGCGCGGTGCCGAGATCGGCCGGTCGGACAGGATCTTGATGGTGAGCGAGGATCCCAGCGCCGTGACGCCGTCGCCGATGGCCATGGCACCCGTCGCCAGGAACGAGGCGCAGCCATCCGTGGTGCCGGCGACAATGGCCACATCGCGCGGCAAGCCGAACAGCTCCGCAGCGGCAGCGGTGAGGGCGCCGGTGACATCGCCCGGCTCGACGATGCGCGGCAGCAAATCCATGCGCATTCCGGTCGCCGCGATCCAGGCCGGCCAGCGGCGGGCCTCGACATCATAGCCTGTCTTCAGCGCATTGTTCTCGTCGCTGACATCGAAGCGGCTGGAGAAGTTTCCGGCGATCCAGTCGGCTTGGTGCAGCACCGCCGCAATGCCGGGCACGCTCTGGAAGCGCAGGGCCTTGGCGAGGCCGGATGTCGCTCCGTGCGCGGCACTTGCTGTCGGCGCCTCGCGGGCGACCGCGGCAAGAATGTCGTCGTCGGCGACCTTGTCGTTGTACATCAGCGGCTCGGCCAAGGGCCGCCCGGCGGCGTCGACCGGCAGCAGCGTGCCCGATGTGCCGTCGACCGCGATGGCGCGGACCGCCGTGCGGTCGATGCCGGAAAGCACTTCCGTCAACGCCGCCTCGACCGCTTGCCACCATGTCGTTGGGTCTCGGCCATCGTGGCCAAACCTGTCGAGCGGAACAGCCGAATGCCCGGCAATGGAGAAATTCGGACGCATGGCGACGGCGCGCGCACCGGATGTGCCGATATCGATGCCGATGACGAGTGGCAGCATAGGTCTGACCTTGCTAGCCGCCGGCCGCGTTGAGCTTTTGGCGATACTGCTCGGCGTCCCAGTTGATCAGCTCGTCATTCTCGGCGGCGGTGAGATAGTTCAGCCGCGCCGCGATGTCGATGCGCGCCGTCACATCGGCAAGGCAGCGCTGCATGGCATCGGCGCCGGCGCTGGCGTCACCGCGCATCAGCACGCCAGTGCCGGGAAACAGGATCGCGGCCGGCGGCGTGCCCAGTCGTGCGACGACATCGGCCACATTCTCGCCGGGTCTTGCCACGACGGAGCCCTGGCCGAGGAAGATGACGTGGTCCGGATAGAGGCTGCCGGCCTGCGCCATGCGGCGGCTCTCCGGGTCGAGCGCGACCGCATGTGCTTCGACATCGGCCGGCAATCTGTAACCGCTGTCGCCGGCAAGCGCCGTCAAGGCGGCCAGGTCGGGCGCGGCGGTCGCGCGCGCCGGCCGGGCCAGCAGCGATCTGACGCGCTTCAGCAGAAGCCCCGCCCCGGCGACGGTTTCGGCGGCGACGACCAGCCCGTGATTGCCAAGGATCAGCACATCGACATCAGGCCGCAGTTTCTCGGCAATGCCGCGGGCAAGCGGGAGGCCCGGCCGGAAATAGGGCACATAGGCCCATTCGATGCCATCGAGCCGCCTGGCGACCTCCGCCTCGGCATCGGCCTGCACCGCAAGCGAGATGGTGTCGACGCAATGGACATGCAGAACCACGCGCTGCGGCATCAGGGTGTGCACCGTGGTCTCGATCGACGGACGCAGGCCGCGCGGGTTGAGTGCCGCAATGGTGAAACCCTGCGGCTGGTCGGCGGCGCGGTCGCGCTGCTCGACAGCCCTGAGCAGCGGTGCCATCGCCACCGGCACCATGATGTCATCGGTGAGCGCGTCCTTCAGCCAGGTGCCGGAGGCCTTGATCCACAACGTGTCGCCAGCTTTCAGCGAGGTGTTGCCACCCGCCGCCTGGGTCAGATGCGGGCTCTGCCCGATGCTGGCCGAAAGCGCTCGCAAGGCCGCCAGTTCCTGCGCGTCAGCTTGGGTCGCCATGGCGCTTTTCCTCCAACGGCTCGGCCGTGTCCTGCGCGAAATCCCGTTGCCGGGATCGAATTGGCGCTGATATCGCAGATACGAGTGATCTACGTCAACAGTGATCTACTATCATCAAAACTCGCTTGCAATCTGGCTAATGTTGAGTAAGTTGCGCCAATTGCCATGGAAAAGGGCATCCGGGAGGAAAGAGTTGAGCGACTCCGGCCGCCAGCGTCAGATCGTCGAACTGCTGCGGGATCGCCCGTTCGCCTCGGTGCGCGAGCTGCAGGAACGGCTTGGCGTTTCAGCCGCGACGGTCAGGCGTGACATCGATAGGATCGACGAAGCCGGCGAAGCACGGAAGGTCTATGGCGGCATCTCGGCGCTCGATGGCGCTTCCCAGGCCGGTGTCGCCTATGCCAGGCCCTACGACGAGAACCGCGACCTTGCGGTCGAGGCCAAGCGGCAGATCGCCGCTCTCGCGGCGACCATGGTGCGCGACGGCGATGCGGTCATCGTGCATGGCGGCTCGACCTGCTTCCATCTCGGGGTCAAGCTCGCCGAGCGCAACATTCGGCTCTACACCAACTCGATGCCGCTGGCGGCCTATCTCAGCGACCACGGCCATTGCAGCCTGACGGTTGCGGGGGGTGATCTGCATCGCGAGCCCGGCATTATCCATTCGCTCACCCAGGCCGTGCCCTTCTACGCCTCGAAATTCTTTCTCGGCGCGCAAGGCATTGGCCAGGAAGGTGTGCTGGAATCGCATCCGCTGCTGGTGCGCTCGATCGTCGACCTCAGCCTTTGCGCCGACCAGATCGTGGTGCTGGCCGACAGCCGCAAACTGTCGATCCATGCACGCAACGTTGCGCTGCCGCTTTCCCGCATCGGGACGCTGGTCACCGACGACGGCCTCTCCGACACCGATGCGCGCATGCTGGAGGACGCCGGCGTCATGGTGCGGATAGCCTCGGGAGCCATCCAGTGAAGGTGGCGGTCCTCGATTTCGGCAAGACCAATTCGAAGCTGTTCGTCTTCGGCCAGGACGGGCGCATTCTCGACGAGCGCCGGACACAGCCGAAATGGGTGCGCCAGGGCGGCTTCAGCGTGCTCGACGAGGCAACGCTCCACGATTGGGCACTCGGTGCTGTCGCCAATGCGGTCGACAGCCATGGTGTCGAGGGGCTGATGGTGTCGGGCCATGGCTGCACCTTCGCCTTGACCGACGAGGCGGCGCTGACGCATCCGATCCTCGATTACGAGCAAGAGCCGCCGGCCGAGATTGCCGCGCGGATCGATCGCCGCATTCCGGACTTTGCCGAGACATTTTCCCCACGGCTACCGCTCGGCTTCAACTACGGTCGCCACATGCTGTGGCTGCAGGAGGTCGATCCCGACGCATTCACCGCGTCGAAATCGATCCTCGGCTATCCGCAATATTGGAGCTGGCGCCTTGGCGGGCGAGCGGTCTCGGAAGTGTCCTATCTCGGCTGCCATTCGCATCTGTGGGCGCCGCGCAGCCAAGATTTTTCCTCGCTGGTCGACGCGCAGGGCTGGCGTGACCGGATGCCTGCCTTCGAGCGCGCCGGCAGCGTTATCGGGCAAGGGCACTTCGGCGGCGCGGCACGGCCGGTCGCCATTCACAATGGCGTCCACGACTCGAATGCGGCGCTGCATGCCTATCGCCGGCAGCAGCTTGGCCCGGTCACCGTCGTTTCAACCGGCACATGGGTCATCGTGCTCAATCCCGACTGCCCGCTCGACGCGCTCGACCGGGATCGCGACATGCTGGTCAATGTCGATGTCGACGGCGGTCCGGTGCCGACCATCCGTTTCATGGGCGGGCGCGAATTCGCAACCGTCAGCGGCGGCTGGCAAGGCGAGATCGCCGGCCCGGTGGTGCAGCGGGTGATCGACGCCCGCATCATGGCGCTGCCGAGCTTCGCGCCGGGCGGGCCGATGTCCGGCCAGTCCGGCCGGCTGGTCGGGCGTAGGCCCGATGCCGAGGAACGCGCGGCCGTGGCGCTGCTCTATGTCGCGCTGATGGTCGATCTGTCGCTCGACCTCATCCATTCGAACAACACCGTGATCGTCGATGGTGGGCTGAACAGTGGCGGCCTGCTCGCCGGGCTGCTGGCGCAGTTGCGTCCCGGCCAGGCTTTCCTGCAGGGCGCCACGCTGGAGGGCAGCGCCACTGGCGCCGCGGCGCTCGCCTTCGAAAGCGTCGGGCGCGAATTTGCCGCCGAGGTGCCGGAGCCGGTGCGCGTTTCGCGTTTCAACGGGTTAGCCGGCTATCGAAGCAATTGGCGTGCCTTCGCTGTGGACCGAGGTATCGCTGGTGCCGCGGCGGGAGGTGTGCGATGAGTGTGGCTGCCAAGGCCGAGACGGCGCGCCAGCCGGTGCTGGAAATGCGGCACATCTCCAAGACGTTCGGCGCGATCCGTGCCTTGCAGGATGTCTCGCTCAGCGTCCATGCCGGCGAGCTGCACGCCTTAATGGGCGAAAACGGCGCCGGCAAGTCGACGCTGATGAAGGTGCTTTCAGGCGCCTACCGGCCGGATGCCGGCGGCGAGATCCTGATCGACGGCACGCCCGCCGCGACCGGCGATCCGATCAAGGCGCGCGCCAGCGGCGTCGCGGTGATCTATCAGGAGCTGTCGCTGGCGCCCAATTTGACGGTGGCGCAGAACATCTTCCTCGGCAACGAGCCGCGACGCTTCGGCATCGTCGACCGCGACCAGTGCACTCGCCGCGCCAAGGAGATCATTCAGCGGCTCGGCGTCTCCTTCTCGGCCCGCGACATGGTCTCCGGCCTGTCGCTCGGCGAGCGCCAGCTGGTCGAGATCGCCCGCGCATTGTCGACCAATGCGCGCATCATCGTCATGGACGAGCCGACGACGTCGCTGACCTCGCGCGAGACCGACCGGCTGTTCGAGGTCATCGCGACGCTGAAATCGCAAGGCATCGCGATCATCTACATCAGCCACCGCATGGAAGAGGTCTACCAGCTTGCCGACCGCGTCAGCGTGCTGCGCGACAGCGGCTATGTCGGCACGCTCGAGCGCGCCGAGCTCAGCGCCTCGCGCCTCGTCTCGATGATGGTCGGCCGCGATCTGTCAGCTTTCTACAAGAAGGACCACCGGCCGCCGGACGAGAAGCGCGCGGTGGCGCTCTCGGTGCGCGGCATGTCCGACGGCCGTCTCCTTAAGAACTGCTCGCTCGAGCTGCACAAGGGCGAGGTGCTGGCGCTGGCTGGCCTTGTCGGCTCCGGCCGTACCGAGCTTGCACGGCTGATCTTCGGCGCCGACAAGCGCACGTCAGGCACGCTCGAACTCGATGGCAAGCCTATTTCCATCGGCTCGCCGCGCGAGGCGCTGGATGCCGGCATCGCCTATCTGACCGAGGACCGCAAGGAACTCGGCCTGTTTCTCGACATGTCGATTTCCGACAACATCAGCATGGGCGTTCTGGCGAGGGATGCGAGCGCCGGCGGCTTGCGCGACTTCGCGGCCGCCGAGAGACGCGCTTCCAAGGCTGTTGCCGATCTCTCCATCCGCACCGGTTCGGTTCAGGCCAATGCCGGATCGCTGTCGGGCGGCAACCAGCAGAAGGTGCTGCTCGCCCGCCTGCTGGAGACCGAGCCGAAGGTTGTCATCCTCGACGAGCCAACCCGGGGCGTCGATGTCGGGGCGAAATCGGAAATTTACCGGCTGATCGACAATCTCGCCAAGCGGGGCATCGCCATCCTGATGATCTCCAGCGAACTGCCGGAGGTTATCGGCGTCGCCGACCGCGTGCTGGTGATGCGCGAAGGCACGATATCGGGCGAGGTGACGGCATCCGAAGGCCAACCGCTCAGCCAGGAGAAAATCATGGAACTTGCAACGGGAGCGGCTCAGCGATGACCGACAAGGCGACCGAGATCAGCGCAGGCGGCCAGGCCACCGGCACGAGCCGGCGGTTGCGCACCGCAATCGCTGCCCTTGGCATGCTGCCGGTGCTGATCCTGCTGGCGGCCGGCTTCCAGTTCCTGAACCCGCGCTTCCTGACCGAGACCAACCTTTTGATCGTCACGCAGCAGTCGTCGATCAACATCGTGCTGGCGGCCGGCATGACCTTCGTGATCCTGACCGGTGGCATCGACCTTTCCGTCGGCGCCATCCTTGCCGCTTCGGCGATGGTGGCGGTGATCGTGTCGCTGGTGCCGGATTGGGGTCTGCTCGGCGTGCCGGCGGCCATTCTGGTCGGCCTCGGCTTCGGCCTCATCAACGGGCTGCTCATCGCCTACATCAAGCTGCCGCCCTTCATCGTCACGCTGGGTTCGCTGACCGCCGTGCGCGGTGTTGCCCGCCTGCTCGGCCAGGACACGACGGTGTTCAACTCGGACCTGCCGTTCGACTTCATCGGCAACGGTTCGCTGTTCGGCATTCCGTGGCTGGTCATCATCGCGCTGTCGGTCGTTGTGCTGTCCTGGCTGGTGCTCAAGCGCACCGTGCTCGGCACCTGGATCTATGCCGTCGGCGGCAATGCCGAGGCCGCCCGGCTGACCGGCATCAAGGTGCCGCTGGTGCTGCTCTTCGTCTATGGCGTTTCGGGCCTTCTGGCCGGCCTTGGCGGCGCCATGTCGGCGGCCCGGCTCTACGCCGCCAACGGCCTGCAGCTTGGTCAGTCCTACGAACTCGACGCCATTGCCGCGGTCATTCTCGGCGGCACCAGCTTCGTCGGGGGCGTCGGCTCGATCTGGGGCACGCTGATCGGCGGCCTGATCATCGCGGTGCTCTCCAATGGGCTCATCTTGGCCGGTGTCTCGGACATCTGGCAGTACATCATCAAGGGATTGGTCATCATCGTGGCGGTCGCCCTCGACCGCTACAGGCTCCAGGCCGGAGCAAGAACGTGATTGACCTTAGTCGCCGGCGTCAACGACCGGTTTGTGTAACGCACCGTGAGAGGCGCGGGGCAATCGGAGGAAAGCAATGAAGACCATCGCCAAACTGCTCTGCGGCGTCGCACTCGCGTCGCTCGCCATCGCGCCTGCTTCGGCCAAGGACCTCAACAAGGTCGGCATCTCGGTCGGCCTGCTCGGCAACCCCTTCTTCGTCGCCACCATCAAGGGCATCGAGGACGCGGCCAAGAAGATCAACCCGAAGGTCGAGGTGACCTCGGTGTCGGCCGACTATGACCTCAACAAGCAAGTTTCGCAGGTCGATTCGTTCATCGCCGCCGGCGTCGACGTGATCATGCTCAATGCCGTCGACGCCAAGGCGATCGCACCGGCGGTGAAGAAGGCACAGGCGGCAGGCATCATTGTTGCCGCCTTCGACGTTTCGGCGCCGGGCGCCGACGTGACCGTGATGACCAACAACGTCAAGGCCGGCGAAGAGGCCTGCCAGTACCTGGTCGACAATACCGGCGGCAAGGGCGACTACGTCATCCTCAACGGGCCGGCATCGTCGTCGATCCTGGAGCGGGTGAAGGGCTGCAAGAACGTGCTGGCGCAGCATCCCGACATCAAGGTCCTCTCCGACGACCAGAATGCCGAAGGCTCGCGCGACGGCGGCCTGAAGGTGTTCCAGTCGCTGCTCACCCGCTTCGACAAGATCGACGCGGTGTTTGCCATCAACGATCCGACGGCGATCGGCGCCCAGCTCGCGGCCAAGCAGCTCAACCGCTCGGAATTCATCTTCACCGCCGTCGACGGCGCGCCGGATATCGAGAAGGAACTCTCCTCCGGCACTTCGATGATCAAGGCCTCGGCCTCGCAGGATCCTTATGTGATGGCTGGCCAGTCGCTGACGATGGCGGCCGACCTGCTGGCCGGCAAGAAGCCGGCGGAGCCGACCGTGCTGCTCGATCCGAAGCTGATCACGGCCGAGAACCTGAAGGACTACAAGGGCTGGACCGCGGCCCGCTAAACGTCCCTCAGCAGCGTGCGGCCGGGATCCCCGGCCGCGCGTCTTGTCCAGGCATCGGTTCCGCTTCTGGGCCGATGCGCAGAAGCCGGAGACGATGATGTCGCGTGTTGGAATCCATTCTTTCGTCTGGTCGGCGAGCTCGGCACAGGCCGATCTCGAACGGACGCTGGCCAACACCAAAGAGGCCGGCTTCGACCTCATCGAATTCTCTTATCTCGACCCCGCCAATGTCGACATCGGCGGGCTCGCCAGGCGCATCGCCGATCTTGGCCTCGGCGTCGCGATCAGCATCGGATTGCCTCGCGATGGCGACATTTCGAGCGCCGACAAGGCGATTGCCGCGCGCGGCGTCGAAATCCTCAACGAGACCATCGCGTTGACACGCGATCTTGGCGGCCGGAAGGTCGCCGGCATTCTCTCGACCAGCCACGGATTGCAGGTCGAGGCGCCGACGCGCGATCAATGGAAGCGCAGCGCCGGCGCGCTGGCGAAGGTCGCCGAGACGGCGAAGGCAGCAGGCGTCACGCTTAATCTCGAAATCGTCAACCGCTTCGAGAGCAATCTGCTCAACACTGCCGCGCAAGGGTTGGCCTTCATCGAGGATACCGGCTCGGACAACATCTTCCTGCATCTCGACACCTTCCACATGAACATCGAGGAGGCTGATGTCGCGCTGGCCATTAGGCATGCCGCAAGCAAGATCGGCTATGTCCATATCGGCGAAAGCCATCGCGGTTTCCTCGGCACCGGCAATATCGACTTCGCCGCGATCTTCGATGCGCTGACCGCAATCGGCTACGCCGACGACCTCAGCTTCGAATCCTTTTCGTCGGAAATCGTCGACGAGAACCTGTCGAAGAAAACCGCCATCTGGCGCAATCTTTGGACGGACAATCTGGCGCTGGCCAAGCATGCCCGCGCCTTCATCGGCCTCGGGCTGGAGACGGCGCGGCGAAAGGCGGTGCTGGTTTCAGCACAGCACAAACCCTAGGCCGCAACCGGATGCGCGGCCGACCTAGCGCTGCTGGCGGCATTGCCCGCGACAGGTGCATCGGCTATCTGACCGCCCAGGCATACAACGCCGCGCATCGGACAAACGGAGCCCAGGACATGACACGCGACACAATCATCAAATTTGGCGCCGTCGAAGAGGCGGACGCCGGCGACCTGGCTGGTTGGGTCGTCGTCGAGGGCAAGCCGACCATGCAAACCGCCGTCCAACACACGACCGAGGATGGCAAGGTGCTGTCGGGCACGTGGCGGGCTACGCCCGGCACCTATCACGCGACCTACACCGACTACGAGTTCGTGCACATGATCGCCGGCCGCATCATCATCACGCCCGACGGCGGCTCACCCGTCGAAGTCGGCCCCGGCGACGCCTTCGTCGTGGAAGCCGATTTCAAGGGAACCTGGAAGATCATCGAGCCGGTGACGAAGCATTTTGTCGTGCGGGTGGCCTGAAGCGGCCTGATCGCATTCGTATTGTGAAAACCCGCCATGGTTCGCCATGGCGGGTTTCCTGTGCCACATTCGACGTAGACCCTAGGGGAGGCCGCGGATGAGAATTGTAATGGTGGTCGCGTTGGCAGCGACATTGGCTGGATGCGTGACCTCTCCGGTCGAATACGAAGCGTCTCTTTCGAAGCAGGATCCGAAATGGGTGTCGCCGGAATGCCAGCAAGCCCGCATGGCGGCTTCGGACTACGACGCTCGCGAAAAAGAGCATCCGGGTTGGGGCTTCAGTGTCTTGCTTGGCCCGTACTCACTAGGGCTCGTGGCAGCCATTAAAGAGCATGAGCAGAAGCAACGAAAGCTGTTCGCCCGTGAAGTGCATTTGCGATGTTCAAGTCTTCCACTGCCGAAGGAATTGCAGAGCGATCCAAGCCTCCAGGCCGGGACTTCAAATCACACGAAATATCCATAGAATCGCCGGATGACCCGTTGGCAACTTGCTCATGGACGGTATCTCGATCTTGGCGCGAGATCGTTGTTGATGGGGATTTTGAACGTTACGCCGGACAGTTTTTCCGACGGGGGAGAATTCGATCGGCCGGAGCGGGCACTCGAACAGGCCCGGCGTATGATCGGCGAGGGCGCGGCGATCATCGATGTCGGCGGCGAGTCCACCCGGCCCGGCGCCGGCAGCGTTTCGGCGCTGGAGGAACAATCGCGTATCCTCCCGATCATCGAGGCGCTGTCCGACGGCGGCAGCCTCGTTTCGGTTGATACCTATCGGGCCGAAACGGCGCGTCTGGCGGTCGCGGCAGGCGCACATATCGTCAACGACGTACATGGCCTGCAGCGCGAACCCGACATCGCGCGCGTCGCGGCGGAAACCGGCGCCGGCCTTGTCATCATGCACACTGGGCGCGATCGTGAAAAGCTGGCGGATGTAATCGCCGACCAGTTCCTGTTCCTGAACAGATCGCTGGAGATCGCACGCGATGCCGGCATCCCGGATGACCGGATCGTGTTGGACCCAGGCTTCGCTTTTGCCAAGGGCGGAGAGGAGAACCTGGAACTCATGGCTCGCTTCGGCGAATTGCGTGCTCTTGGTTTTCCATGGCTCGTCGGCACCTCACGCAAGCGCCTCGCCCGCCACCTGGTCGGCGAAAACGACGAGGGGCGGGACGTTGGAACAGCGGCAACCAGCGTCATCTTGCGGTTGAAGGGCGCTTCGATTTTTCGTGTGCACAACGTCGCGGTCAACCGCGATGCCCTGGCTTTCGCCGACGCGGTGCGCGAGCGCGAGAACGCGGCGGGATGAAGGACGTATCAGGCGGGCTCGGTCACGACGCCGATCCGCCGGTAGACGAATGGTTCGTCCTCCGAAGGAATTGTCGCAGTGCGCTTTGCTTCGTCGATCAGCATTGCCATGCGCGCGTGGATCGGTGATTTCGCGCAAGCCGGGTCCGTCGCGGCGGCATCGCCGGCGATCGCCATCGCCTGGCAGCGGCAACCACCCCAGTCGATCTCGCGCCGCTCACAGCTGCGACAGGGGTCCTGCATCCAGTCCGTGCCGCGAAAGGCATTGAATGCCGGCGAATCGGCCCAGATCGTGGCCAGGGTGTGAGGTTCGAAACGCTCGAAGCTGAGCGACGGGATCGTCTGTGCGGCGTGGCACGGCAGCACGGTGCCGTCAGGCGCCACCATGAAGGCGTCACGCGCCCAGCCGCCCATGCACGGCTTGGGATAGATCGCGAAATAATCCGGTGTCACGAAATCGATGTTGATAATGCCGGTCAGCCGCTCCTGTGCCTCCGCGACGATCTCCGCCTGCCGGTCGACCGCAGCACGCTCGGGCATCAGTTGATCGCGATTGGTCAGCGCCCAGCCGGCATATTGCACATTGGCGATCTCAAGCCTTTCCGCGCCCAGCGAAAGGGCGAGATCGATGAATTCCGGCACTTCGTCGATGTTGCGGCGATGGATCGGCGCGTTGATGGTAAGAGGCAAACCGGCAGCTCGCGCGCGGCGTGCCGTTTCCAGCTTCTTTTCGTGGGCGCCCTTGTGGTTGCCGATACGATCGGTGGTCGCCGGCCGCGCGCCCTGAAAGCTCAGTTGCAGATGGTCGAGTCCGGCTTCGGCAAATGCCTCGATACGGCCCTCGACGATGCCAACGCCCGCGGTAATCAGATTGGTGTAGACGCCGCGGGCTGAAAGCCCTGCGATCAATTGCTCAAGGTCGCGGCGCAGCGTCGGTTCGCCGCCGGACAGATGCACCTGCAGAACACCAAGATCGGCGGCCTCCGAAAACAGGCTGAGCCAGGTCTGTGTATCGAGTTCTCGATTGGCCTTCAGCAATTCGAGCGGATTGGAGCAATAAGGGCATTGCAGCGGGCAGCGATGCGTCAGTTCCGCCAGCATACCGATAGGAGGGAGCAGAGACGTGCTCATAGCTTCACCAACAGCTTGTCCGACCACTCCTGCAGGAAGATGGTGACGTCGCTCGCCACGGCCTCCTGTTCGGCCTCATAATCCGCGGCAAGGTCGGCAATGATGTCGTCGACCGTGGACCGTCCATCGCAGCGGCGCAAAATGTCGAGACTGACATCGTTCGGCCAGAATATTTTTTCCGGTGAAAGCACGGCGAATGCCTGCCGCACCGGGTCGTACTGTATGCGCACGTGCTTCGGCAACGAAGGTACCGATCGCAGCGACACCACGGCTCTTTCGCGCAGCGCCATCATAGGTCTGCCTCGGGGTGGAAGGCGCCGGGCGGTATGTTTCCCGGCTCGCCATAGGCGTGTTGAAGCGCATCAAGCATGGCCCAGAGTATATCGCATTTGAACACCAGCGCATCGATTGCCTGCTGCTGGCGTTCCGCCGTATCGGCATGGCTGAGTACGTAGGCGAGGGCGAAGTCGGCGTCGCGCGAGGCCTGTTCGGGCCGTTGCTTGAAATAGGCCAGCGTATCCTCGGTGATGTAATCGTATTTAGCCAGCATCGCCGGTACCCGCTCGCCGATGATGAGTGGCGAGAACATCTCGGTCAGCGACGATGCGACCGCGTCGAACAGGGTCCTATTCGAGCAAAAGGAAAGGTAAGCCCCCACCGCGAAGCGTGTCGCCGGCAGTGCCAGCCTTTCGCTCTTCACGGCCTCGGCGTCGAGACCGAGCGAGGTTGCCAGATGCAGCCAGCGCGCGATGCCGCCGCTCCAGCCGTCCACGCCGTCATGATCTTCGATTCGTTTGCGCCAAGCGGCGCGAAACGCCGGATCCTCGGCATGTACAAGGATCATGGCATCTTTGCGCGGGATGACCGCCTGATAGCAATAGCGGTTCAGCGCCCAGGCCTGCATCTCGGTCTTCGACAGCGCACCGCTGGTCATCCTATGGTGGAAGGGATGACGATTGTGATAGCGCTCGGCGCCAACCCGCCTCAGCACGGCTTCGAGATCGCTCGTGGAGAGTCCGCCTTTGGCTGCATTGCGGAAGTCGCTCAAAATTCCATCTCCATGCCGTCGCTTGCGATTTCCCAGCCTGCCGCCTTGACCGCAGCGTGTTCGGCGGAATTCTCGTCAAGGATCGGATTGGTGTTGTTGATGTGGACGAAGACGCGGCGGCCGATCACATCGGCCAGGCCGGCGATCGACCCTACCTCCCCCGAGATCGCCAGATGCCCCATGCGCGTGCCGGTCTTTTGACCGACGCCGGCGACGATCATCTCGTCGTCGGTGTAGACCGTGCCGTCGAACAGAAGACAGGCGGCATCGGTGAGACGCGTGCGCAGGGTCGCATCGATGCGTGCGCAGCCCGGGATGTAGAAGACAGAACCGCGGCTGCCGATACCCGCAATTCGGACTCCGATCGTGTCGCCGGCGTCGGAGCTGAAACTGGCATCCGGATGGTCTCTATCCTCCAGATAGAGTGCTATCTTTCCGGGCACTGAAAAGGGCTCGATCGTCACGCCGGTCTCGCGGCCTTCTGCATCGCAGATAGCCAATTCTTTCGCTGGCGGCAGAATGCGTCGTGGCACAAGCGCTGGATCGAGAACATTGAAAATCGAATTCGCCTCCAGCGTCGCCAGAACCTGCGCCGTTGCATAGATGGCGAAAGGTTGCCGCTCGCGCAGGCTGAGCAGACCGGCGATATGATCGACATCGGCATTGGTCAGCACCACCGCGCGAATAGGCGTCGAGCGCAGCGGCGCATCTTCCGCAGGCTGCAATTCAGGCGTTGCCGCGATCTGCTGGCGAATGTCGGGCGAGGCATTGAAGAGAACCCAGCCGAGCCCATCCGCCGAGGCGATGATGCTTGATTGGGTTCGCGAATGCACGCCAGCCATGCCGGCACGAGCCGCACGACTGAGACGATAGTTGCAGTTCCATTGCGGAAAGCCGCCGCCGGCCGCCGAACCGATGATCTTCAAGCGCATGAAAATGCCCGCCCCGCGGATTTTCTGACCAGCAGGCAATTTGCAGACGTAAAGCGCGCGGCGCGCTCACCTGCGACAAAACCTTTCACGAAGATCCCATGCGTCGAGGGGATGCGCGCCCCTGTTGTCAGGGACGCGCACCTCTGCGGCCTACTTCTTGGGAGTAATTTCAGCAGGCAGATACCGCGAAATTTCGAAGCCAGCGGCGACCTGACACATGGTCGGTTTTTTCCAGTTCTTCTTCATAGCATTTCTCCTCTTATACCAGCCCGAAGGGACCGATCCTGTCGTTAGCCAACCATTGCAGGGCACCGAAGCAATGGCTCGTCCATCACGTCTCAAAATGGACAAATGAAACAGTAGGTTTTGAAAAATCGAGAAACAAACCATCGAGAATAGCTGCGGTCCTCCCTTCAATTGTTCATCGCGTAGGGTCTTTTCTCCTCCAACGGAAGATTTGCGTCTTCCCACCCATCGGCGCCGAGCGGATACCAGATCACTGAACTGTAGCCCCACTGGATGGCCCGTTTCGCGGCATTCCAGGACATCCAGCAATTCGTCATGCAATAGAACAGAATCGCGCGCGATTTGTCCGTTCCGGCCTTGGCTTCGAGACCTTGGCGAAAATAACTGGCGGTCTCCTGCGAAATAGCGCCGTATCCCACGTTGGCCAGCCATGTGCTGCCTGGAATGTCCTTTCTGACCTTGTCTCTCCATATTGTTCCTGCAGGCAAATTGGCCGGCTTGGGCGTGTTCGGCATCACGTCGAAAAAGATCGCCTTTTTCGCTCGCCACAGCGCTTCCGCTTCCGCCGTCGTCACCACCCTCGCGCCTTGCAGCGTCCGCGGCACCGGTGCTCGATAGTCGTCCATCCGGAAGCCGCTGGGCTCGGCGATATCGCCAGCCCATGTCGGTTCGATCAGACCCAGAAGGCTCGCAGCGACCAACAAGAAGATAGCCTCCCTTCCATTCATTGGGTAATCAGGTTGTCGTGTTCGTCGATCAGCGGCACGTTGTAGCCCAGCAGGATCCTGGTGATCTCCGCCTGGTTTTCCCTGATCACCTGGTTAAGCGTCCGCTTCCATTCCTGGTCGGACGGACGTACGCCCATGGTGATGCGGTAAGACATGCGCGAGCCGGTTTTTTCCTTCAGCAACGGAACAATCGTCACATCGGCTCCGAGCTCCTTGGCATAGTAGCCTGCCATCGGTCCCCACATGACCGCCGCATCGATCTTGTGGGCCAGCATATCCTTGATCATGACCTCCCCCATTGAAGGGGTGACGCGCGTATCCACCGCAAGCGGATAGATCTTGGCGGTCCGCAGAAGCTTGTTGGCGGCCATGTTGGCGGTTGGCGGCGTGCTTTCGACGACGCCGATCCTCTTGCCCGTGAGCCTGGGATCCTCGATCGTTTCGACGCCTTCCATATCGTTGCCTCTCGGGTGCACCAGCACATAGGTGGAGCGATAGTAGGCGTTGGTGTTCTGCACCAGCTCATCGCCCTGGGCATAGCCCATGATGATGTCGCATCGGTTGGCCCCGAGCGTGTTGCGAACGAAGCCGATGATGGTGGGAAACCAGGTGTAAGCCACGGACTTGCGCCCGGTTTTCGCGGCGACAAGTTCGGCCAGCTTGTTTTCGAAGCCTTCGCCGCTCTTGTCGGTGAAGGGCATATTAGAGGGATCGGCGCAGACGCGCAGAATGTCGGGATCGACCAGTTCTCCCGCCGCGCCAAGCCCGGCGCCTTGCGCCTGGGCGTTCGACGGCAGCAAGGCGAGCGCGCCGAGGATCGGCAGAACGACGCGCAGCTTCAATGCACCGCGGCCGGTCATATCATCCTCCCATGCAGGATGCTTCGGCATCCTTCGCCGCCTGGGCCTTGTCTTCGTGCTTCGGCGGCCTGCCGCGGGGTGCCGCGCCATCCGCGCGCGCGCGCAGGTAGACGTAGAGATCGTCCATGTAGCAATAGACGTTCTTGTTGTCGCCAAAGGCCGGCATGACGTTTTCCTTGCCGCCGCCAACATTCTTGCGGCCTTCGGCGACGATTGAGAGGAACGTACCGTAATCCATGTTTTTCAGGCTGTTGACCAAGGCCGGCGCATAGCTCGAACCTGTTGCGTCCTGTCCGTGACAGACGTGGCAATCGGAGTGATACCGGCGGTAGCCGCTGAACGTGTACCAATCGACGGTTCCGTTCTCGATCTTGTAGGTCGGATTTCCATCCGCATCCAAATACTTGCCGCCTTCTTCCTTCACCGCCTTGGCTTTTTCCACGCTGTCGTCGGCCTGCGCGGGGCTTGAGCTTGCCAGAGGCAGCAGAGCCAGGACGAAAGCCGAAATTACAATGCGAACGGACATTCAAACGCTTCCTTCGTTTGCCATGGACACTGCCCTCGTGACTGGCGTTGATCGGTGTTTTTTGGGTGCGCAACCGTAACGAGAGCCCGGCCACGGCTTCCGGGTGATCCGGGCTCTCGTTCTTCAAGCCTTTGGTCTCACAAGACCTGAGGCGTGCTTAAGGTTCCCCGCGCATCAGTCCGGGAGACCGAAGACGGTGAGCTGACCGCCCAGCGTCGTGTAGTCGGCGAGTGCTGCGTAGCCGCCGACGGCACCCAGACCAGCGGTACCGACGACCGCGGCCTGATCGCCTTGCGCACGGCCCTGATCGACGGCGCCATGCCAGGCAGCGGCGTTGTCAGGCGAAAGCAGGCCGCCTGCCAGACCGATACCTGCCCAGCCACCGACGCCCGACAGAACGGCGATGTACTGCTTGCCGCCCTGCTCGTAGGTCGTGATGTTGCCGATGATGCCGGACGGGGTCTTGAACTTGTAAAGTTCCTTGCCGTCCTTATCGACCGCCTTGATGTAGCCTTCGAGTGTACCGTAGAAGACGACGTCGCCATCCGTCGCCAACGCGCCCGACCACACCGAGAACTGCTCGGGCTTCGACCAGACGATCTCGCCCTTGGCCGCATCCCAGGCAATGAAGTTGCCCATGCTGCCATCGCCGCCGGGTGCCGGATACATCGACACGGTGGCGCCGACATAAGGCTGACCGGCGGTGTAGCTGACCTTGTAAGGCTCATAGTCCATGCAGACGTGGTTGGTCGGGACATAGAACAGGCCGGTCTTCGGCGAATAGGCAGCCGGCTGCTGATCCTTCGTTCCAAGTGCCGCCGGGCAGATACCCGTCGAGTTGGTGTCTTCGCCGTTCTGCTGGGTCGAGTATTTCGCTACGACCTGCGGGCGACCATATTGTTCGCTCTTGGGGTCCATGACGACTTCGGTCGCCCAGTTCACGGCCGGATCGTATTTCTTGGCGACGAGAAGGTCGCCGGTGGCGCGATCCATGGTGTAAGCAAAGCCATTGCGATCGAAATGCACCAGCACGTCGTGCTTGGCTCCGTTGACCTCCATGCCATCGACGAGGATCATCTCGTTGATGCCGTCAAAGTCCCATTCGTCATGCGGGGTCATCTGGTAGAGCCATTTGGCAACACCGGTATCCGCGTCGCGGGCCATGATCGTCATCGACCAGCGATTGTCGCCGGGGCGTTGGACCGGGTTCCACGTCGAGGGATTGCCGGTGCCGTAGTAGACCAGGTTCAGCTTGGGATCATAGGAATACCATCCCCATGTCGTGCCGCCGCCCGTCTTCCACTGTTCGCCTTCCCAGGTGTTCGTGCCGGAATCCTTGCCTACCGGCTTGCCGAGCTGCGTGGTTTTCTCGGGATCGATCAGGGTGTCTGCGTCCGGACCTTCCGAATAGGCTTTCCAGGCAAGTTTGCCGTCTTTCAGATTGTAGGCGGCTATCCAGCCGCGAACGCCGAATTCGGCGCCGGATACGCCGATGAGTACCTTGTCCTTGACGACGACGGGGGCTGACGTGCCGGATTCGCCTTTGCCGCCATCGGTCTGATCGCCGTTCTTCACCGACCAGACGACCTTGCCGGTCTTCGCGTCGAGGGCGACGACCGTGGTGTCGGCCTGGTTGAGAATGATCTTGCCGTCACCATAGGCAACGCCGCGATTGACCGTATCGCAACACATGATCGGAATGACGTTCGGATCCTGCTTGGGTTCGTATTTCCAGAGGATCTTTCCGTCGTTCTTGAGGTCAAGCGCAAAGACATTGTTCGGGAAAGGCGTGTGGACATACATCACATCGCCGATGATAAGCGGCCCACCCTCGTGGCCTCGCAGCACGCCGGTGGAAAAGGTCCACTTGACCTGCAGGTTCTTCACATTGTCCGCAGTAATCTGGTTGAGTTTGGAATAGCGGGTGTTGGCGTAGTCACCCGTCTGCATCGCCCAGTTCTTCGAATCCGAAGCCAGCTTTGCAAGGTCCTCGTTGGCCGACGCCGTATAGGCCGCGCCAAGCGACAGAAACGCCGCAGTGGTTAGAATATAGGTAGCTTTCGTAAGTACACGCATCCGAATTCCTCCCGGGGTTCATATTGATGAATCGATCGCTGAGCCCACAAGGGGCTTGCCCAAGCAATTCACGGGGGGGAAATATTTCCGGCAGCGTGTCACGACCTAAGCCAGATGTGCAGAGGGCACCGTTACTGCCCATCTCACCTTGGCCTACGAAAGACTGTCGCCGCTCCCTAATGACGGTGACGCCCTTGAAGCCGGAAACAGGGTGAGGCTATGTCATCGCAAAACGCTAGGCAAGCAAAAAAGCCCGGGTGTGTTTTTGCACCGCAATATCGTAAATGATGCGGTGCAATATAAGCAAATAAGTAGGAGAACAGCTAAAAGATAAAGTATTCCTACTTATGAAATAGCGGTGGGTCATATAAAATTTGATTATTTTTTGATGTTTGCATTTTATATATGCGCTGATTTTATTTGTGGGTATTTACTGCGATGACTCTGCCTGGGCATGTGTGTGGCTCACTGAGAACCGATAGTGGGCGAAGCATGAGATGATCGTAGGAGTCGGGGCGCGGAGCGGACCATGAAGCCGCCATGCGGAACCATGGTCGGTGGGCACCGCATTCCTCCTTTGGTCGTATATGGAAGCCATGGGCGCTTGACTGGCTTTGCGGCACGTTGCCAACTGGCGACGCTGATCCGTCCAGGCGCATCGCGCCCGGGCTAACCGGAGGTTTCCTTATGATCAGATATGTTGGATTTTCGACCTTGCCGCTGCTGCTCACCGCGACGCTGGCCGTCGCAAACCCGGCGGGGGCTGCCGGAGACTACCCGACAGTAGCGATTGCCGATTACGTGCTCGGCTGCATGCAAACGAACGGCCAGACACGTCAGGCGCTGGAAAGCTGTTCCTGCTCGATCGACGTCATCGCCTCGATCCTTCCCTACGACCGCTATGAAAGGGCCGAGACCTTCAAGAGCATGTCTTTGACAACCGGGGAGAGCGCAGGATTGTTTCGCGAAAGCGCACCGGCGAAGGCAGCCCGAACCGAACTGAAGCGCGCGCAGTCGGAAGCCGACGTGCGCTGCTTTTAGCGCCTGCTCCATTCCGGAAGCAGGATGCGGCTGTGCGGCATATGATTTCGGACTTCAGAGCCCCGTTGTTTCCAGCGGCCACTGATTGCGGAATGTTTTGCCATCCGTATCGATCGCTTCCACCTGGATTTCGCCGTCGCCGTGCGCCGTGAAGTCGAATCGGAAATTGGGGTCTTCCGAAATCGATATTCCTCCTTCCATGGAGAGGATCGGCCGGCCGGCTTGCGAGATCGACAGTTTCTGAACGAAATGCGCGGGGATAAAATACTGGGTCAGCGGATCCCGCTGCAGGCCCGAATTGTTCGGGTGCCGGATCATCAACTGCAACTCCTCTGTCTTGGTCATGGTCTCCTGGGGCGGGAACTGGCGCAGCTTCATCTGACCCATCGTCGCGTTGGCCTCGTCCTGGTTCTTGACCGCCGGGGCGGAGCATCCGCCTGAAGCCTTGACGAAGGTCTGAGCCATATGGAGTTGGCCGCCCTGCGTCTCCGCGATGGCCCGCAGATAGGAATAGTCGTTGACGCGTACGCGCGTCGACAGATGGGTCACGCCGGCGTCGTTACCGAGCTGGAACGTTGCCGCCACCGGTGCAGGATTGGCATCGATGATCAAGGTAACGGATTTGATGCCGTCCGGCGCCTTGGCTGGATCGAGATAGATGTCGACGGGAACGATGGCGGCATCCTGCGCCCGCTTCGGCGCTTCGATCCTGACGACGCCCGTATCGGCCAGAATAGCCCGATCGCCGAACACGTCGCCTTTCAAGTCTTGCCAGATCCTGTCCGAAGACGCCGTTGTCTGCTGTGCGTTGGCGGCTCCGGAGGCGCCGAACAGCGTGCCGATGGTCAAGATGATCGCGGCGAAAATGGATGCAGGCGGCAAGGCGAGCCGCCGGCTCGAATACGCGTGACTTTGCATTTCAATGCCTCCACCAATATCAGAGAGGTGGTGCCCAGGCTGGCGTCGAGGATAAGCCTTTGACGACGCGTTGGCAAATCGCAGCACCTCACCACGTCTGGTGCATGTCGGTGGTTTATTCCCATTCGAGTTCGGCAAAAGCAGCCGTTGCATTGCGCTCATTGTAGTCGTCGAACAGCTGCCAATTGTCCCGTTCGCCTCCGCCGGCGGTTTTGACTGCTTCGCGCAGCGGCGTTCCGTCGGCGATCGCCTTGCGGATGTCGCGCGCCAGAACCTCGAAATATCGCCTCTCCCCCGACAGCGCCTGCGGCCAGTCGGCCGCTACCGGACCATGGCCCGGAACGACGCGAGCGGCGCCGATAGCGGCGAGCGCATCCATCTGGCGAAGCCATCCAAGCAGCGATCCGTCGAGCGTCGGCAAGGTGCCCACGAACACGAGATCGCCGGCAAAGAGCGTGCTGGTCGCAGGGTCGAAGACGGTCAGGTCGTTGTCGGTGTGCGCCGCCTTCCATGCCTGCAGTTCGAGCACACGCCCGCCGAGGTCGAGTCGCAGGCGATCGTCGACCAGCAGGGTCGGCGGCACGATCTCGACTCCCTCCATAAGCGCCTCGCCGACCTGTTCGCGATAGTTGTGCAGATAGAACGCGCCACGCGCCTCGAGGGCACGCGGCAGATTGCGGTGACCCACGATGGTCGCGCCGATGCCCCGGAATGCCGCATTGCCGAAGATGTGGTCGGGGTGCATGTGGGTGTTGACCAGGAAGCGAACCGGCTTTGCGGTTATCTCTCCGATAGCGGCGATAAAGGCGTGCGCCTCGATCAGGCTGCCGCCGCTGTCGATGACGGCAACGGCATCGGCGCCGACGACGACGCCCAGATTGCAGATCGCACCGTCATTGGCGGCGGTCATCAATTCATCTGTGCCCTGGAAGGCGAAGACGCCGTCGGCGATTTGCCTGAGCGAGAACCGCAGGTTACCGGCCGCGGCTCGTCCGAGGCAGCATGGCAGCAACGCGGCGCCGGCGGCGGTGCAGGCGAAGCCACTCACAAGCCTGCGTCTTAGCCGATCAATCGACATGAGGCCTCCGATATGCATTTCGCCCGCAGGCGATCAGGTGACGTCCGGAAATCTATGATGGAAGGACCGCAGAAGATCGCTCATCACCTGCGAATTGCGATATTGCCGGGGCAACCGCACGTCGAACACGCCGAGCACATGTGTTGGTCGCGGCGCGAGCACGACGATGCGGTCCGACAGCATCAGTGCCTCGCGCAGATTGTGCGTCACCATCAAGGCGGTCGTTGGCCGCGCTGACCACACCGATAGAAGCAGGTGACGAAGCCGTTCGGCGGTCTGTTCGTCGAGCGAGGCGAAGGGTTCGTCCAGGAAAAGAACCGCTGGCTCGGTGGCGAAAGCCCTGGCAAGTGCCACCCTGCGCGCAAGGCCGAGCGACAGTTCCGCAGGATAGAACGAGCGCATTCCGGCGAGGCCGAGGGTCTCAAGCAGCCCGTTGAGATTCTTCGTTCTCAAGTTTCTAGGCAGCGCCAACCTGACATTCTGCTCCACCGTTCGCCAGGGCAGCAAGGTCGGCTCCTGGAAAACGGCGGCGACGCGATTCGAGCCTCCTTGCGGCAATTGGAAGGACCCGGAAAAGTCTTTGTCCAACCCAAGCAGGATGCGCAGCGTCGTGGTTTTGCCGCAGCCGGACGGTCCCAGCAAGCAGGCGAATTCGCCTTGCCGAACCTCGAAGCAAAGGTCCTGAAGCGCCGTGACCGAGACGCCTCGCGCGGACCTGAAGGTCTTTTCGGCGATGTCGACCCTAAGCGGGACGGCGGCGCCAACGGGTTGCATGTCGTTCAACGGGCTGCACCAGAAGAAGTTCGATGACAAGCATCACCGCCACGAAAGCCAGCGTGTAGGCAAGAATGGCGGCAACGTCGAAGAGTTGGAAATAGAGATGGATCTGGAAGCCGACACCGTTCGAGCGGCCGAGCAGTTCGACGACCAGGACGATCTTCCAGATGAGAGCGATGCCGGATCGCGAAGCAGCGGCAAGATAGGGCTGCAATTGCGGCAGCAGGATATGGCGGATGCGATCGACAGGGCCGAAGCGATAGACGGTGGCCATTTCGGCGTAACTCGGATCGAGCGCCCTGGCGCCTTCGCGCATCGTGACCACGACATTCGGGATCTTGTTCACCGCCACCGCGCCGATCGCCGCCACTTCGTTGAGGCCGAACCAGATATAGCCGAGGACGATGACCACCAGCGCCGGGATGTTGAGGAACAAGACCACCCATGGGTTGAAAAAACGGTCGACCCGACGATGGCTACCGAGCAACACGCCGATGACGGATCCTATGATCATCGCGATGACATATGCCGCGGCGACCCGGCCGAGGGTCGCGCCGAGATGGTAAAAAAGGTCACCGCTCGCAGCCTCCCTGAGGAGCACCCGCCAGACCTGTCCGGGTCCCGGGAAGGCACGGCTTTGCCAGACACTCGCCGCAAGGCTCCACAGCAGGCAAAGTCCGAGCAGGGAAATCGCTACGGTCAGCGCGGGCATCAGCGCCGTCGCCAGGCTGGATCGGCCGGACATGCTCGGCGGGGCATCAGGCGTGCCGCCGGTTTCCTGTGTGGTCATTTCGGGAGTTCCTGCCAGAACGTGCCGGGCGCCATCTCCGGCGCGCTGCCGACCAGCTGCGCACCGCCGATCGCCGCCAGCACGTGGTAGAGCCTGCCGGCGTCGGCTGCTTCCTCGGCAACCGGCCGTCTGGGAATGCCCTGGCGATAGCGGTCGCGGAGTTTCTCCAGTTCCTTGCCTTCCGCGCGAACGATCGGCGCCAGGCGCAGCCATTCATCGTCTGATCCGGCCAGCAAGTCCTTGGCCTGCCTGGAGGCCTTGACGAAGCCCCTGGCGGCGTCCGGGTTCTCGTTCGCCCATCGGTCGTGGAAGACGTAGCCGAGCGCCGATACGGGTCCCAAGGCCCCAAGCGCCTTTGCCGCATCATTCACGCCGATCAATCGACGGAAGCCATTGGCCTCGAGACGGGCGCAAAAATGCCAGAAATTCAGCACCGCATCGAGTTCACCCTGCATCGCCTTTTCCGAAATCAGCGGTGGCGCTCCAAAGACGATGTCATTGGTTGCCGACAGCTCGACGCCGTGATCGCGTCTGGCCAGCGCTTGTAGCAGCAGCCAGCTCTTGTCGAGCGGGCCGCCGGCGACGCCGATCTTCTTATCCTTGAGATCGGCGACCGTGCGGATCGGCGAACCCTCCTTCACCATGATCGCCCCCACGGCGGTCGAATAGGGGATCAATGTGAGGTCGCTGCCTTCCGAGCGCTGGCGCGAGACCCACAGCCAATCGGAGACGATCATGTCGATCGCGCCGGCCAGCATCGCGACGTTGGTCGCGTCCTCGCCGGCGAAGTCGATGACCTCCAGATCGATCCCGTTCGCGGCATCGAACTTGTGCTGACGCAGCGTATTGAGTTCCCAACTCACGGTTCCAAACTTCAGCACACCGAGGCGAATCCTGGCTGCTGCAAAGACCGGCCTGGCGGCAAGAACAGCGGCTGTCCCGAGAACCGCCAAACGCAGCGTCTTGCGCCGCGAAATCATCATGACACCTCCTCCCAGGGGCTCCGCGCTATCAAATCAGATGGCTCGTTCCTTGCTCGGAAATGCGCATTTCCAGCGCATGACCTTGAGGGTCGGATGTTCCTGAGACCATTTCGCGATTTCGCTGGGTGCAAGGACCATGCACTGGAACAGAGTGCCGCGGCTCTCGAAATAGAGATGCTCGTCTCGGCAATTGCCCGGATTGGTGCTGAGGCAAACCGTCAATATGAGATCGACCATATCCATTCAGCACCTCTTGCGCGCTCCAACGCCCGCCTCGGCGAGTCCGACCCAATTGGGAGCCTGGACAAGATCGCCAGCTGTCGGATTTCCCCAGGTGCCAGTAGGGAAAACCGGAATGAGCCGAAGCTACGCGTTCGCCGGATGGCCGTCAACAAAGACGAGTGGACAGGTCCACTGGGTAGCCAAGCTCTAAACCTTTGTACGGTTGACTTTCACAGCATGCCAACTAGCTTCAGAGTCACGCGGCGCCGCTCCACAGGAGAAGCGGATATATTCCACTCCGCCGCGTAAGGCGCATACCGACGGATCAAAGGATCGGCATGCGCAAATCGTCCAGGGCACCCAGACGATCAATGAGGAAATGATATGCGCGCAATCGCATTTTTCGCAGTCGTGTCCGTTGTGCCCTTCATCACGAGCCAATCCCAGGCACAGGATGCCGCGGCGGGTGAGAAGGTCTTCACCAAATGCAAGGTCTGCCATGTCGCCGACCAGGACAAGAACAAGGTCGGCCCGTCGTTGAACGGCGTCATCGGCCGAACGGCCGGCACCCACTCGGGATTCAGTTATTCTCAAGCAATGGTCGCGGCCGGCAAATCCGGCGTCAAATGGGACGAACCCACGCTGACGACCTATCTTCGCGATCCCAAGGCCATGGTCAAAGGAACGAAGATGGCGTTCGTCGGCCTCAAGAAAGACGAAGACATAGCCAATGTCATCGCCTATCTGAAACAATTCTCGAAATAACGCGGCTCGCCGGCCGTTCTATTTTGCGTTCGGCCGGCGTTCGCCATGATCAAGCACCGGCCTGCAGCCTCTGCACCGCCGAAGGCAGATCGAAAAGGCTGTCGCAAACAAGGTCGGCGCCAAGCTCTTCCGCGGGAATGTGGGCGTAGCCGCCGCGCAGCAGAATGACGGGCATGCCTGCGGCGCGCGCGGCGCCGACGTCGGTGCCGCTGTCTCCTACCAGCAGCGTGTCACAGGGCTCAACTTCAAGCTGGGCGAGCGCCAGCAGCAGGGCGTCGGGCGCCGGTTTCATATATGTCACTGCGTCTCCGCCAACGATCGCACCGAAATATTCCGTCAATCCGAAATGCAGCAGGATTTCGCGGGTCGCCAACTGCGGTTTGTTGGTAGCCACGCCCATGCTTACTCCGCTCAAATGAAAATGGGTGAGAACCTCCCTGACGCCAGGCATCAGCCTTGTCAGGTCGGTCAGATGTCGGCGGTAGATGGGCGCCATGACACGGTTGGCCTCATCAAGTGCGTTGCCGAGGAGTGGCGTTCCCGACGCCGCGAAGGCTCGTTCGATCAATTTCCTGATGCCGCCGCCGATCATGGCCTTCACCCGATCCAGGCGCAGCGGCGGCAGATCACGGCTGGCCAGCAACTCGTTGACTGCGGCCGCTATGTCCGGCGCCGAATCGACCAGCGTGCCGTCGAGGTCGAACAGGATCGCCTTCGGCGATCGAAACGGCCTACCTGCGCCGACGTTCATGCAGCATCCTTCCACTTGATCGAGCAGCCGATCGAGGCGATCTGGTCGAGCGGACCATCGCCGGTTCGGGCAACCTGTTTCATCGCCTCGAACAGATCGCGTCGCAGCCCGGGCTGTCCGGCTTCTCGTCGCGAAGCGTCCAGCCGACCGCGATATTGCAGTCTCAATTCGCTGTTGAACCCGAAGAAATCGGGCGTGCACACGGCTGCGTAGTCGCGCGCTACAATCTGGGGCTCGTCGTGCAGGTAAGGGAAGCTGAAGCCGTTGGTGGTGGCAAAGAGCTTCATGTGGTCGAAGGAATCCTCCGGGTAGGTATCGGCATCGTTTGAGTTGATTGCGACAAAGCCGATGCCTTCGGCCTTGAGGTTATTGGCGTCGCGCACGATGCGCGAAATCACCGCCTTCACATATGGGCAGTGATTGCAGATGAAGACGACGACCAGGCCGTTTGGGCCGGCTTGGCTGAAGATCGAATGCGACCTGCCGTCGACGCCTGGCAAAACGGCATCGATGGCAGGCCAGCCGAAATCGCAGACAGGGGGGACTGCCGCCATGCTTGCCTCCGAGGAAACGGTTTACGCGGCTTTCCGGATCGCGCCGTCGGCCGCCTGTCTGATGGCGCCGATATTGGCGCGATAGGCTGCCTCGGTGCCGCCCTTGAACACAGCGGAGCCGGCGACCAGCACATTGGCGCCGGCCGCGGCGACCAGCGGGGCGGTCTCGGGCGTGACACCGCCGTCGATCTCGATGTCGATCGGGCGGTGGCCAACCAGCGCCTTGATCCGCCTGACTTTCTCAATGACCGCCGAAATGAAAGCCTGCCCGCCGAAGCCTGGATTGACCGTCATCAGAAGCACCAGATCGAGCCGGTCGAGCACATATTCGATGACGCTCTCCGGCGTCGACGGATTCAGCGATACGCCGGCCTTCTTGCCGAGATTCCTGATCGCCTGCAGGGAACGATCGAGATGCGGCCCGGCCTCGGCATGCACCGTGATGATGTCGCAGCCGGCATCGGCGAAGGCGGCCAGATAGGCGTCGGCTGGCGCGATCATCAGATGGCAGTCGAAGACCTTGTCCGTTCGAGCGCGGATCGCCTTGATCACCGGCGGACCAAAGGTGATGTTGGGTACGAAATGGCCGTCCATCACGTCGAGATGGATCCAGTCGGCACCCGCCCGCACGACAGCTTCGACCTCGTCGCCGAGCCGCGAGAAATCAGCGGAAAGCACGGAGGGTGCGATGATTGTCCTGGTGACCATTGTCGTCGTCTCCAATTCTGTCTGCGGTCCTGGTCGCTGCCGCCAGCCGGCTTCATTCTGTCAGCGCGCCTTCGTCTCGGGTTCGCCTTCGAGCTTGCCTTCCGCGAATACGCGGCTGCCGCGAATATCGGATTCCTCGATGGTGATAAGATCGGCCTTGGTCAGAGCCCGGCCGCGCGACGCGAAAAGACGGTTGGCCTGGCGCAGCCGCGCTCGGTCGAGCCCATTGCGGACCGAACGCGCGTTTGAGAAATGCGGCAGCCTCATGCGGATCGGAAGGTACTCTTCGAGCGCCTGGGCCGCTGCCTCGCTGAGACGATAATTCTGTTCCGCCAGCATGATCTCGGCGATCGATTTCAGTTCGCTGACGCCGTAGTCAGGAAAATCGAGGTGGTGGGCGATGCGCGAACGCATGCCGGGATTGCTGTCGAAGAAGCGGTCCATCTTGTTCTTGTAGCCGGCAAGGATCACGACCAGATCGTCACGGTTGTTTTCCATGCACTGCAGCAGGATTTCGATCGATTCCTGGCCGTAGTCGCGTTCGTTCTCAGGCTTGTAGAGATAGTAAGCCTCGTCGATGAAAAGCACGCCGCCCATGGCACGCTTGATCACCTCGCGGGTCTTGGGCGCGGTGTGGCCCACATACTGGCCGACGAGATCGTCTCGCGTCACGGCGACCATATGGCCTTCGCGGACATAGCCGAGACGATGCAGGATTTCGGCCATCCTCAACGCCACGGTGGTCTTTCCGGTGCCGGGATTTCCGGTAAAGTTCATGTGCAGCGTCGGCGCACCCGAGGTGAGCCCGAACTTGCGGCGAAGCCGGTCGACCAGAAGGAGAGCCGCGATCTCGCGGATGCGGGTCTTGATCGGCTTCAGGCCGACGAGTTCGCGGTCGAGCTTGTCCATCACCTCGTCGATGTTGGATGCCTCGAACTCGGCCTGCAGATCGACTAATTCGTCCTGCCCGGCAGCGCCCTTTGCGATCGTGTTCAGCATGGTTCGGCTAGCTCCGCTCGCCTTCGGGCCTATCGGTCGCATAAGGCACGATCGAGTACCCCTGGCTGCGGCCGTCGCGCTCCTGGCGCAGAAGCCGGAATCCGGGTTCGCTGGGTGGCCGGTTGACAATGAACGACATGCGCGGCGCTTCCCAGCCCTTGGTTGAATCGAAGGCGGTTACCCGCACATACATGTTCGGACAGGCTTTCCGGCAAGCATTGATTTCAAGCAGGATGCCCGCCGGATCTCTCAAGTCGAACATCGGGTTGCCGTACATTTCCCAATAGGTGTTTCGCGGATGCGGATCGTCCGTGTACTCGACGCTGACCGCCCAATGGTTTTTCAGCGCATATTTGATCTGCGCCGAAATCTGCTGGTCGGTGAGGTCGGGCAGGAACGAGAACTGTCCCTGCGTGACCTTGTTTCCCGGATTGGTCATCATGACGACGGTTCCTTTCGTCTAGAAGCTGGGCGTTGCGGTTGGCACGAAGTCGGCCGTGTCAGTCGATTCGTAGTTGAAGGTGACGTCCTTCCAGGTCTCCAGGGCCGCCTTCAGCGGCGTGCACCACCTGGCCGCCTGTTCGAGGATTTTGGTCCCTTCGCGCAAATAATCGCGTCCCTCATTGCGGGCCAGGATCATCGCTTCCAACGCGACGCGATTGGCCGTCGCGCCTGCCTGGATGCCGTCCGGATGGCCGATCGTGCCGCCACCGAACTGCAGGATGACGTCCTCGCCGAGATAATGGATCAGCTGGTGCATCTGGCCGGCATGGATGCCGCCCGAGGCGACGGGCATCACCTTGTTGAGCGAGGCCCAGTCCTGGTCGAAGAACAGCCCGGTTTCGAGGTTCTGCGGCGTGCGCTCCTCACGCAGCGTGTCATAAAATCCCTTGATCATGAGCGGGTCGCCTTCCAGCTTGCCGACAACCGTGCCGGCATGGATGTGGTCGACGCCGGCCATGCGCATCCATTTGCAGATGACGCGAAAATTCATGCCGTGGTTCTTCTGGCGCGAATAGGTCGAGTTTCCGGCGCGGTGCAGGTGCAGGATCATGTCATTGCGGCGTGCCCACTTGGCCATCGACTGGATCGCCGTGTAGCCGATGACGAGGTCGATCATGACGATGCAGGAGCCAAGCTGTTTGGCGAATTCGGCGCGTTCGTACATCTCCTCCATCGTGCCGGCGGTGACGTTGAGATAATGGCCCTTGACCTCGCCGGTGGCGGCCGACGCCTTGTTCACGGCCTCCATGCAGTAGAGGAAGCGGTCGCGCCAGTGCATGAAGGGCTGCGAGTTGATGTTCTCGTCGTCCTTGACGAAGTCGAGGCCGCCCTTCAGCGCCTCGTAAACGACGCGGCCATAATTGCGGCCCGACAGACCGAGCTTCGGCTTCGTCGTTGCGCCGAGCAGCGGCCGGCCGAACTTGTCGAGCCGCTCACGTTCGACCACGATGCCGGTCGCCGGTCCCTGGAAGGTTTTGAGATACGCGATTGGGATGCGCATGTCTTCCAGCCGCAGCGCCTTGACTGCCTTGAAGCCGAACACGTTGCCGATGATCGATGCGGTCAGGTTGGCGATCGAGCCCGGCTCGAACAGGTCGAGGTCGTAGGCGATGTAGGCGAAGTACTGTTGCTCGGTCTTGGTGCCGGGACCGGTGTTTGGCACCGGCTCGGATCTGAACGCCTTTGCGCGATAGAGCTCGCAGGCTGTCAGCCTGTCGGTCCACACCACCGTCCACGTCGCGGTGGAGGATTCACCGGCGATGGCCGCCGCTGCCTCCTCGTGATCGACACCGGGCTGCGGTGTGATCCGGAACACGGTGATCAGATCGGTCTCCTTGGGCCTGTAGTCCGGCTCCCAATAGCCCATCTTCTTGTAGGGGATGACCCCTGACTTGTAACGTTCCTTGCCTTCTTTGAGCGTACCCGCTGGCAGCATGTCGATCTTGTTCATGACAGGTCTCCTGTTTGTTGCTCAGGCGGCTTTCGCGGTTGCGATTTGGGGATCGAGTTTTCCCGCGGCGTAACGTTTCGCCATCTCGTCCATGGCGATGACCTTGATCTTCGAGGCGTTGGACGCTGTTCCGAAACGCTCGAAGCGGTCCCGGCAAAGATCGCGCAAGGCATCCATGGCCGGCTTCAGGAATTTGCGGGGATCGAACTCGCGCGGATTCTCCGTTGCGACGCGGCGGAACTGCCCAGCCATGGCCATACGGCAATCTGTATCGATGTTGACCTTGCGCACGCCGTAGCGGATGCCGCGCTCGATCTCCTCGACTGGAACGCCAAAGGTCTGGGGCATCTCGCCGCCGTACCGATTGATGATGTCCTGCAATTCCTGCGGCACCGAGGAAGAGCCGTGCATGACCAGATGCGTGTTGGGCAGCTTCTCGTGGATCGCCTCGATCACCTGCATGGCCAGAATGTCGCCGTCCGGCTTGCGGGTGAATTTGTAGGCGCCGTGCGACGTGCCGCAGGCGATCGCCAGCGCGTCGACCTGGGTGGCGGTCACGAAGTCGACCGCCTGATCGGGGTCGGTCAAGAGTTGGTCGTGCGAGAGCGCGCCTTCGGCGCCGTGACCATCCTCGGCCTCGCCGTGGCCGGTTTCCAGAGAGCCCAGCACGCCCAGTTCGCCTTCGACGGAAGCGCCGACCCAATGCGCCATACGTGCGACGCGCTCGGTTATGGCGACGTTGTAGTCATAGCTTGCCGGCGTCTTGGCATCCGCCATCAAGGATCCGTCCATCATCACCGAGGTGAAGCCGTGGCGGATCGCGGAAAGGCAGGTGGCTTCGCTGTTGCCGTGATCTTGATGGATGCATAGCGGGATGGCCGGGTGGATCTCGGTCAATGCCTCCATCATCTTGGCCAGCATGATGTCGTTGGCATAGGACCGCGCCCCGCGTGAAGCCTGGATGATGACAGGCGCGTCGCAGGCTTTGGCCGCTTCCATGATGGCGAGGCCCTGTTCCATGTTGTTGATGTTGAATGCCGGCACGCCGTAGCCATACTCGGCGGCATGGTCGAGAAGCTGGCGAAGGGTGATGCGGGCCATAGTGGATCCTCCTAGATGATGAGCTTCAGCGCCGCTGCGGCAACCGCTTCGGACGTTATGTTGAAATGCCGGTAGAGGTCGGGGGCAGGGGCGCTGGCGCCGAAGCCGGCCATGCCGACGAAAGCGCCCGTCTCGCCGATCCAGCGGTCCCAGCCCAGCCGGGCTGCTGCTTCGACCGCGACGCGCGGCGCCGAGCCGAGAACGGCCTTGCGGGTGGCGCTATCCTGCTCCTCGAAAAGCTCCCAGCACGGCATCGACACGACGGCGGCGGCGACGCCATGCTCGGTCTCCAGCCTTTCGGCTGCGGCAACCGCGATCTCGACCTCCGAGCCGGTGGCGATCAGGGTGACGGCGCGGTGCTCTGCCGGCTCGCGCAGGACGTAAGCGCCCCGGCCGGAGCGGTTCTCGTCGCTGTGCGCCTGACGCAGCATCGGCAGGTTCTGGCGCGACAGCACCAGAACGCTCGGCCGATCCTTGCTTCTCAACGCGAGTTCCCAGCACTCCGCCGTTTCGATGATATCGGCCGGGCGGAAGACATTGAGGTTCGGCGTGGCACGCAGCATCGCCAGGTGCTCGACCGGCTGGTGCGTCGGACCGTCCTCGCCGAGGCCGATGGAATCATGCGTCATCACGTAGATGACGCGCTGGCGCATGAGCGCCGAGAGCCGCATTGCGCCGCGCGCATAGTCGGCGAAGCACAGGAACGTACCGCCATAGGGCACGAAGCCGCCATGCAGCGCGATGCCGTTCATGGCGGCGGCCATGCCGTGCTCGCGGATACCGTAGTGAATGTAGCGGCCGGCATAGTCACTCGGCGCAATGCGGCTCATGCCCTTGGTGATCGTCAGATTCGAGTGCGTCAGATCGGCCGATCCGCCGACGGTCAACTCCGTTGCGCCGTTGATGGCCTCCAGCGCCATTTCGGAGGCTTTTCGCGTCGCCACCTTGGTTGCCTTCTCGACATGTTCGCGACGAAAGGCTTCGAGCGCTTCGAAGACCGTGTCGGGCAGTTCGGCGGCGACCGCGTTCTCGAAGGCCTCGCGCCGTGGGGAGGCGGCAAGCCGCCGCTCCCAGGCGCGCCGCATCTCCTCGCCGCGACCGGCAATCTCGCGCCAGGCGAAGAGGATGTCGTCCGGCACCTCGAACGGCGCGTGAACCCAGCCGATGTTTTCACGTGTCGCGGCGATCTCTGCTTCGCCTAGCGGTGCGCCGTGCGTCTTCTCCGAGCCGCCGAGATTGGGGGCACCCTTGCCGATTACCGTGCGGCATGCAATCAGCGACGGCCGATCCGACCGCCGCGCCGCCTCGATAGCCGCGGCGACTGCTTCCATGTCATGGCCGGCGATACTTTGGACATCCCAGCCGGCGGCTTCGAAGCGCGCCGGCTGGTCCATCGACGTGGAGAGGGAGGTCGGCCCGTCGATGGAAATCGCATTGTCGTCCCAAAAGACGATCAGGCGGGAAAGCTTCAGGTGACCAGCCAAGTCGATCGCCTCGTGGCTGATGCCCTCCTGCAGGCAGCCGTCGCCCGCAATCACATAGGTATGATGATCGACCAGATCGGCGCCGTAGCGGGCGGCAAGCATGCGTTCGGCCAGCGCCATGCCGACCGCCGTGGAAATACCTTGTCCGAGCGGGCCGGTGGTCGTCTCGACACCAAGCGCATGGCCGTATTCCGGATGTCCGGCGGTGCGGCTGCCCAATTGCCGAAATCGCTGCAATTCCTCAATCTGCATGTCGTCATAGCCGAGCAAATAATGCAGCGCGTATTGCAGCATCGAGCCGTGGCCGGCTGAAAGCACGAAACGGTCACGGTCAGGCCAGTCCGGCCTCGACGGATCGATATTGATGAAGCGGTTGAACAGCACCGTTGCGACATCGGCCATGCCCATCGGCATGCCGGGGTGGCCCGAATTCGCCTTCTGGACGCTGTCCATCGCCAGCGCGCGAATGGCGTTCGCCATGTCGCGCTCCGGGACGGGAGCGGCTGCGGTGACAGGCATCAGTGCTGTTTGGCTGGTCATTGCGTCCTCCTCACGACACACGGCTCTTGCGTTCGATCAGTTGCAGGATGAGCGGCGTCAGGATCAGCTGCATGGCAAGGTCGAGCTTGTTGCCTGGCACCACGATGGAATTTGGCCGCGACATGAACGAGTCGTGGATCATCGACAGCAGATACGGAAAATCGATGCCGCGCGGATTGGCGAAGCGGATAACCAGCATCGATTCATCGGGCGTCGGAATCCAGCGCGCGATGAACGGGTTGGACGTATCGACGATCGGCACGCGCTGGAAGTTGATGGCGGTCTGCGAGAATTGCGGGACAATGTATCGGACATAGTCGGGCATCCTGCGCAGGATCACGTCCATCACCGCCTCGGTGGAATAGCCGCGTGTCGAACGGTCGCGATGGATCTTCTGGATCCATTCGAGATTGATGACCGGCACGACGCCGATCCTGAGATCCGCATGCTTGGCCAAATTGATCGTCTCGGTGACGACGCAGCCGTGCAAACCCTCGTAGAAGAGCAGGTCGCTGGGAGCGAACTCGCGCCATTCGGTAAAGGTCCCCGGTGGCGTGCCGTGCTGCTTTTCCTCTTCCTCGTCATGGATGTAGGTGCGGGTCTTGCCGGTTCCCCGGCGGCCATATTCCGCGAACACCTCTTCGAGAATTTCGAGTTCGTTGGCCGCGGCATGGAAATGGGTGAAGTTCGGGTTGCCGGCCTTTTCCTCCTCGGCCACCTTTGCCTTCATCGCGGCGCGGTCGTAGCGGTGGAATGCGTCGCCTTCGATGAAAGCGGCCTCGATGTTCTCGCGCCGGAAAATCAGCTCGAAGATGCGCTTGACCGAGGTCGTGCCGGCGCCCGACGAACCGGTGATGGTGATGATGGGGTGCTTGGCTGACATGGTGCTGCTCAGGCTCTGAACAGGCCGCGGCGGCTGAACAGGGGCGCACGTTCGCCGATGTTGCTCGGCTCCGTGTGGTAGCGGGTGATGCGCGCGACTTCCCGTGCCGAGCCGAAGATCATGGGCACGCGCTGATGCAGGCTCTCGGGTTCGATTTCCAGGATGCGGGTGATCGCATCGGTGGCGGCACCGCCAGCCTGTTCTATGAGATAGGCTATAGGGTTGGCCTCGTAGACGAGGCGCAGTCGTCCCTGGCCGTAGCCCTTGCGCCTATCGCCGGGGTAGAGGAACACACCGCCGCGCATCAATATGCGGTAGCAGTCGGCGACCAGGGAGGCGATCCAGCGCATGTTGAAATCCTTCTCACGCGGTCCTTCCGTGCCCTCCAGGCAGTCGTCGACATAGAGCCGCACGGCCTCGTCCCAGTGCCGGTAGTTGGCAGCGTTGATGGCGAACTCCTGAGTGCGTTGCGGAATGATCCGGCTCTCGTAGGCCTGGACGAAGGTGCCGAGCCTGGTCGAGAAGACGAAGACATGCGTGCCGCTGCCGAGCGACAGGACGAGGGCCAATTGCGGCCCATAGATGAAGAAACCAGCGCCTAGCTGGTTCACGCCCGCTTGCAAGAAAGAGGCGGCCGGATCGGCATCCGGCGCGCCAGTTGCGGTCAGGAGCGAGAAGATCGTTCCGATCGACACGTTGGTATCGATGTTCGAAGAGCCGTCGAGCGGGTCGATCGCAATGGCGAGTGGCGCTTGCCTGTCGAGCAGGACCGGCTGCTCCAGTTCCTCGGAGGCGTAAAGCGCGACCGGAGCGCGGCGCATGGCGTCGAGGAAGATGTCGTCGGAGAAGACGTCGAGATCCTTCTGGACGTCGCCGTCGGCGTTGGCGCCACGGGTTTCGGCAAAGGCGGCGCCGAGCACCCCTTGGTTGATGGTGTTGCGGACCTTGATGGCGGCCTGTGTCAGCTGACGGACGGTCGTCACAACTGCCGAGCGGATTTCGTCAGGCTGGCCGAGATAGGAGTTCAGAAAAGCGTCGAGCGTTGCCGCTGGCATCGTAACCTCCCGATCCGGCCGCATCTCCTCGGATCGGCTGGATCGGGGGAATGGAACCAAACGAGAGGTGATAAGTAAAATTCAATAACTTTACCTAAGGACTAAAAAGAATTTAGTATGCGGCATGAGGAACCTCACGCTGAAGCATTTCAAGACCATCCAGGCGATCATCAAGTCCGGGAAAATTGTCAGCGCGGCCAAGATGTTAGGCCTGTCTCCCTCAGCGCTGACAATCCAGTTGCGGCAGGTGGAGGAAGAATTCCAACTGGCTCTGTTCGACCGGACGTCGGACGGCATGCGTCCCACTGCCGCAGGTTTGGCCTTCGTCGAGACGGCGCAGGCCATCGAGGAGCACCTCGGCCTGCTCGAAGACAAGATGGACGCCATCAAGGGCGTACGCACCGGCAGCTTGAGGCTTGGCGTCGTTTCCACGGCCAAATATTTCGCGCCGCGGCTGATGGCTGCGTTCATGAAGGACCATCCCGACATCGACATGCGGCTTGCCATCGGCAATCGTGCCCAGACGATCGACAATCTCAGGAATCACGACATCGACATCGCGCTGATGGGGCGCCCGGCGAAAGAGGTTCCGGTGCGTGCTTCGGTCTTCGGCGATCACCCGCTGGTCATCATCGCGCCGCCCGAACATCCGTTGGCGGCGGCGCGCGATATCTCCAAGGAGCGGATCGCCGAGGAGCATTTCCTTATTCGAGAGCCCGGCTCCGGAACCCGCATCTCGCTGGAAATATTCCTGAGCGACGTGCCTGGCCGTATCGACGATCTCGGTGTCGAGATGGGCTCGAACGAAACGATCAAGCAGGCGGTGATGGCTGGTCTGGGCATCGCCTTCATCTCCGCCCACACCATCGCGGCAGAAACAGAAGCTGGCCGGCTCGTCATCCTCGACGTTGTCGGCATGCCGATCCGCCGGCAATGGTTCTCCGTGATGCGAACCGATCACGCAATCTCGCCGGCCATGGCTACGTTCAATGATTTCCTGATGCGCAAGGGTGCGATGTATCTGCCCCTGTTCGGGAAGCTGTATCCAGACAAAGCGGGATGACATCGCGCGGACGCAATAGATGAAAGTCCGGTGGAGAACGCCCGCGGCCGTTGGTGTTATATAAGCGGCATGTTATGTTGCAGTGCGAAAGAGCGGGGGCCACGTCCTTTCACACCCGTATGCGATCTGTATGTGCGACCCCTGCAGACTGGTCGGTGTTTAGGAAACCTCCCGGGGTAAGGGTTCGGGAATTCGATGGGGAAAAAGGGGTAATGCTTTACACACTCGTTATGATGGTCTGCCTGACGGATGTACCGCAGACCTGCGAACAGCGCGAACAGATGGTGGACGGCCTGGCGATGAATCCCGGCACTGCCTTCATGCAGGCGCAGCCGTTGGTGGCCCGGTGGATCGACACGCATCCCGGTTATTTCGTGCAGCGCTGGCGCGTGCTGCCTGGCCGGGCGTCATGATCCCGGCCGCCAAGATCAACAAGACCTATTTCTTCGAGACGAGTGTTTCCAAGACAGTCTTGGACAACTGGTAAAGTCGTTGCTCGATTATCGTCGGCACATCGCAGACATAGGTCAGCGACTGGACACGCTCGTTGAAAATTCGTGTCGCGAAATTCAGCTGGTCGGTTCGCCGTTCGATTTCGTCCGGATCTGCATCGGCCTTGGCGCGCAGCGCGTCGACCTCGGATGCCTCCTTACGCAACTGAGCCGCCATTTCGAGCTGTTTGTGGGCATAACGGGAGATGCCGGAAATCACGTGCGAACGCTCGGCGTCCATGTGATCGAACATTCCCTTCACCAGCATCGTCATTTTTGGTGCGACCTGCTCGGGCGGCAGAGAAGCCGCGAAATCCTTGATCTCCTTCTGGGCTTCGGGAATCGGCATCCGCCGGGCCGCCACCGCCTCGACCAGTGCGGAGACGCTGGGATCCTTCGCCCAATCCTTCGCCGTCGCAGGAAGCTCCGGCCCGTTCCAGATCTGGCCGAGCGACAGCTGTGGCACCTTGCGCTGCATGCAGGGCCAGTCGGGATCGGTGTTTGCCGCGCTGGCGCCGCCCATGGAGGCAAGCGTGGCGGCCAGAACCAGATTGTGAACAAGTCTCATTCGCGCCATCAGGCGTTTCCTCCCGTGTCCTGTTTGCGGATCACCAAGCCGCGCGAAGGGTCGTATGCGATGATGGCGCCGCCCAGAAACAGCAGCGTGCAGCCGGCGACGACGCCCAGCGACAGCCACTCGATCTGCCCGTAGAAGGCGAAGCGGATCAGCTCGACGGCGTAAGTGAACGGATTGGCGAGACAGATCTTGTAGAGCAGGGGGCTCGCCTCCTGAATACGCCACAAGGGATACAGCGCGGGAGACGCAAAATAGCCGGGAAATATGACGAAGTTCATGATGCCAGCGAAGTTTTCGAGCTGCTTGATCATGGAAGACAAAAGCATGCCGAGCGCGCAAAGCATCATGCCTGACAGGAACAGTGCCGGCAGCACATAGAGGTAGCCGAGCGGCGGCGCCTTGACGCCCCACAGCCAGGCAACGATCAGGAACGCGTAGACTTGCACGATCGACACGGCAACGCCGGCCAGCATCTTCGACACCAGCAGGAACCAGCGCGGAAACGGGCTGACCAGAAGGATGCGCATGTTGCCCATCTCGCGGTCGTAGACCATCGACAGCGAAGACTGCATGCCGGAAAACAGCAGGATCATGCCGCATAGGCCCGGTGTGATATAGACCTCGTAGAGCACATAGGTCTTGTAGGGCGGGATGATCGACACGCCGAGCACCTGGCGGAAGCCGGCAGCGAAGATGAACAGCCAGACGAGCGGCCGGACCAGCGAGGAAATGAAGCGCTCGCGCTGGTGCAGGAAGCGCAGGCACTCGCGCAGGACGACGCCCTTCAGGCAAATGAGATAGTGGCGGAGGCCGAATCGTTCAGACCGCGCCGGCATGATGCCGGCGATTTTTCCGGGCGTCGCAGGAGCGCTCATGGCGACGTCTCCGTCATACCTGCCGCGTCGACGCGGTTGAGTTTCGAAAAGGCATCGCGAATCGAAGTTCCGCCATTCACCTGGACGACATCCGACACCTTGCCCTTGGCGACCAGGTCACCCCGCCGCAGCACGACGACATGGTCGGCGTCCTCGACTTCATCGATCAGATGCGTGGCCCAGAGCACGCCGATGCCCTCGGTTTCGACGAGCTTGCGGATGGTCGCGAGGATGCCCGCGCGCGACTCGATGTCGAGGCCGACGGTCGCCTCGTCCAGCAGGAGAAGGGAAGGTCGGTGAAGCAGCGCCCGGGCGATCTCGATGCGCCGCATCTGGCCGCCGGAGAGGCTGCGTGCCTTGTCATGCTGGCGGCCCTTCATGTCGACCGTTTCAAGCAGCGCGGCGATGCGCTGGCGAGCTTCGCGTCCGCCAATGCCATGCAGCGAGGCATGGTAGGAGAGATTCTGGTAGACGCTGAGATCGAGGTCGAGCGTGCGCGCCTGGAACACGATGCCGACCCGTCGGAGTGCTTCGCCAGAAGCGCGGCGGATGTCATGGCCGAAGATGCGGATCGATCCGTGACGTGTGTCATAGAGGTGGCTGATCAGTGAGAACAGCGTTGTCTTGCCGGCGCCGTTGAGGCCTAGCAGCACGGTGAAAGTCGCCGGCGCGATCGAGAAGGAGACGTCGTTGAGCGCTCGCTTTGCTCCATAGGAATGGCTGACAGCATCGACATCGAGCGCCGCCACCTCGTCTCCCGGTCCGCTTGTCCTCATATATTGCATGCCGGATCGCTCCTTCAGGATGCGTTGGCTATCTGGCGCGCCTGATCGCCTTGATCTTACTTGATCGTGATCTTACCCTTCAGGCCCTTGCCGGCGAGGTCGGGAACCGACCAGGTATATTCGCCCGGGCGAACGGTATGGAACTGCACCTGGATCGTTCCCGCGTCATCGAATTCCAGCCAGGCAGGTCCGCCGTCCATATGCACCTCCAAATCGTCGATGACGATCTGGTCCATCCAAACATTGCGGAAGAGGTCGGTCACGAACTTGTATTCGAAACCGCCCTTGGAGGTGATCTTCCAGCGGTAGCCCTGGCCGGCGATCAGCTCGAAGTCCTTCTGATTGACGGCGTAGGTGGAATCGGCCGAACCGATAATCAATTCCGGCAGGTTCTTGCTGGCACGCGACGGCTTTGGCGCGTCGTCCGCCCTTGCTCCGGTCGGTGCAAGGACAAATCCGGCGAGCGCGGCGAAAGCAAGCGTGCGGCAAAGTTTCATGTCGTGTGCCTCCCGATGATCGATGTCTGTCCGTTACTTAGGCGAAATGACCACACCCCAGGGCTGCTGGCCCACGGTGAGCGATTGGACCGGCTCGTCGGTCGCAGTGTCTATGAACGTGATGTCGTTGGAGTTGCCATTCGTGGTGATCAGCGTTTTCTGATCGGGCGTGAAGGCCAGATGCCAGACGCGCTGGCCGACGAGAATGTATTTCTCCACCTCATAGGTATCGGTATCGATCACGGCGACATGGTTCGCCGGGCCGAGCGCGACATAGGCTTTCTTGCCA
This sequence comes from Mesorhizobium sp. LjRoot246, assembly GCF_964254115.1. Taxonomy (NCBI): domain Bacteria; kingdom Pseudomonadati; phylum Pseudomonadota; class Alphaproteobacteria; order Hyphomicrobiales; family Phyllobacteriaceae; genus Mesorhizobium; species Mesorhizobium sp. LjRoot246. Next base: position 1,654,565 of record NZ_CAXUSN020000001.1, read on the forward strand.
TCGGCGCTGATGGCGATGCCGACCGGCTGGATGGTTTCAGCCCGCAGGCCTTGAATCGCGAACTGGATCTTCTTCACCACTTCACGCTTGGCATTGTCGATGACGCTGACGGTGCCGCCGACCTCTGCGCTGACCCAGATCTGTGAGCCGTCGGGCTTGAATTCGGCGAAGCGCGGGCGCGTGTCGACCAGCACATTGTCGGTCACCTCATGCGTGCCGGTGTCGATGAAATGCGCCATGCTGGTGGTTTCCGAGGTGTTGACCATGGTCTTGCCATCGGGGCTGACACCCATGCCTTCCGGTTCCACGCCGACCGGAATCTCGGCCAGAACCTGCCTGCTTTCGACGTCGATAGCGGTGACGAGATTGTCGTCCTCATTGGCGACATAGAGCGTCTTGCCGTCAGGCGAGAGCACGAACAATTCGGGATCAGGGCCGGATGGCAGCGTGCCGACGATTTCAAGCGTCGCGGTGTCGATGATTTCGATCGTGTCGTCGTCACTGGCGCATAGATAAACGAACTTGCCGTCATGCGAGATGGTGATGCCGCGAGGTCTCTGGCCGACTTCGACGGTCTTCACCACCTGCATCGTCGCCGTGTCGACGACGGTCATCGTGTTGTCCTTCTCGTTGGAAACGTAGGCCGTATAGGCCGATGCCGGGCTGGCCGTGAGGCCGGCCACGAGAATGGCGAATGCGCAAGCTCGTTTCTGCACGCAAATTCCTCCCGATTGGCTCTATTTGAGAACGCATTTCGTTTCCGGCTGATCGACACCGAGCGTGTCGAGTTCGGAGACCTGGTGGAGATAGCCCTCCTGTGGCGATGTCGAGACGACCGACTTGGTGTCGCCGAGCAGGATCGGCTGGCGAAGCTGGTGGTTCCATTTGCGGAAGGTCAGCTTCTGTCCCTTGAAGGCGGCAACCGAGAAATCGTTCGAGCGGATGTAGTCGCTGATCTTTTTCGCATCGTCGCCCTTGGTGCGCGTGGTGGCCTCGCCGACGGCCCGCACCGCCGTCCAGGCCGACATGTCCCTGGAAAGCATCCGCCGGCCCGTCGTCTTCAGGAAGCGGCTCTGCATCTGGATGCCGCCCCATTGCTCGCTGGCGGGATGCCACGACGATGCAACCAGACCGGCCGTGCCGGCGACCAGCCGCGGCGTCCAGGTACGGTAGGGCACGTAGGTCCCGAACACCTCGCTTTCGTCGGCGACAAGCACCACGTCATGCTCCGGCAGGTCTTGCGTGAAGACGGAAATCTGCTGCTGTATCTGCGTTGCGCCGGTGTCGGTACGCCTGGCTGTGCCGGTATCCTTGAATTCCTTCTCGGCGACGATCTGGCCGCCGAAACGGGTTGCAGCGCGGCGCAACGCATCGGCGTAAAGATGATCCTGCTCATGCGAACCGTAGAGCAGCACCCAGTTCGGCCATTTCTTCACCATGAGATACTGTGCCAGTGCGTCGGCCAGCATGCTGCGCGTCGGCGCGATGTGGAAAACGTTTATGCGGCAGTCCTCCTCGCGCAGGCTGTCGTCGGTCGCGCCGACGTTGAAGATCAGCACGCCCTTGTCGCGGGCGATGTCGGCGATCGACAGCAATTGTTTGGCCGAGAGGTCTGCGATCACGTAGCGGTCGCCTTTGGCGATCAGCTGCTCGAATGCCTGAATCGCGTCGCCTCCGGGCTTGATCTCGGTCACGTCGAGGCTGAATTTCTGGTTGGTGAACTTTCCGGTCGTGTTGTTGTCGCCGATTGCCACATCGGCACCGGCGACGCCTTCATCACGCGGCGGCAGGTCGAGCATGGAAAGCGTCAATTGCGGCGCGTAGGCCCGCAAATAGCCTATCTTGATTTCGGTTATCTTTTTTTCCGGCTTCGCCGCCGCTTCCTGGCCTATCGCGTCGGAAGCGTTGACGGTCAGGGAAAAAAAGCACAAAAAGGCAGCGAGAGTGCTCGGCACCGCGCTCGTCATCGATAGTAATTACCCATTCTTGCGCCAAGGTCTGACAGTTGCCGGACCGGTGCCAAGTCAAGGTGCCCATGATCAACTTAGCGGACCCGCAAAATTTATCAAACCCTATCGGACGACTTTCCGCGTCTGCCCTGGTGCCGTGCCTTTTTGGCGGACGTGCCGCCGCCACATTGAAGCCGGCGGTTGCAGCCAACGTCGATTTGCGTGGCAACACCGACGAGTCGTGGCGCAGGGATCTTTGTAAAATCCTCTTGTCCTCCAAACTGGAGAAACTGTTCAAATGACCAGAATGCTGGCCAGCGTCACCGGCATCGAAGAGGCGGAGATCGCCCTTTCGGGAGGCGTCGACATCGTCGACCTGAAGGATCCGAAGGCGGGAGCGCTGGGCGCGTTATCCACGGAAACCATCCGCAAAACAATTTCGTTCATCGCTGGTCGGGCTCCGGTCAGCGCGGTCTGCGGCGACCTGCCGATGGAACCCGAAACGATCCGCGTCAAGGCCGAAGAGATCGCGGCGACCGGCGTCGATTATGTCAAGATCGGGTTTTTCCCATCGGCTGACATCTCTGCCTGCGCAGAGGCGCTCGAACCGATCGCCGCGCGAACGAACCTGATCGCTGTGCTTTTTGCAGATTTGGCGCCGGACTTCGAGCTTCTGCCGGTATTCAGCAGGCATCGCTTCCACGGCGTGATGGTTGATACCGCGCAAAAGGGAAAGGGCCGGCTGCTCGACCATCTGCCTCCGGAGCGTATTCCGGGGTTCGTCGATCGATCGAAATCGTTCGGCCTGATGGTCGGCCTGAGCGGTTCGCTGGAGACCCCGGATATTCCGCGCCTATTGCCTTTCGCTCCCGATTTTCTCGGCTTTCGCGGGGCGCTGTGTGGCAACTCCGGCCGCGCGGGCTCTATCAGCGCCGAGGCGGTTTCGCAGATTCGCGAGTTGATCCCGGCACAACCCGGGACCGGCGGTCAATCGAGCGTCGACTATCGCCTCTTGGCGGCGAGGGGTTATTCGCCGGGTACCGATTCGACGCTGGGCACGGACAGGATTTTCGTGCGGGATTTCGTTCTGCCGGTCCAGATCGGTGCCTACAGCTTCGAGCATGGCCATACTCAGAAGGTGCGCTTTGATGTGATCGCCGACGTTCTGCAGGTCACCGACCATCCCGAGGACATGCGTCATGTGTTCTCCTACGACATTATCATGGATGGTATTCGCACCATCGTTGCGCGGGGCCATATCCAGCTCAGCGAGGCTTTGGCCGAGCAGGTGGCGGCGCACATTCTGGAGAACCAGCGTGTCGTGCGCGTCACGGTACGGGTGGAAAAGCTTGAGCTCGGTCCTGGCGGCGTTGGCGTCGAGATCGAACGCAAGCGCCAATCGGCAAGACGCGGTGTTACCTCCGGCTCTGGCGGCCGGAAAGACCGAAGCGGTGTTTCGCGGCCGCGTCAGGAAGGCCGCGACGTCCTCAGGCGAGCCGTCGTCAAGCTTGGCGGCAGCACGGCCCATGCGGCGGAAATGAAGAGCTGGATCGCAGCGCTGGCGGGTTCCAGGCTGCCGATCGTCATCGTGCCCGGCGGCGGCATGTTTGCCGACCAAGTGCGCGAGACGCAGACCCGCATGGAATTTTCCGACACCGCCGCACATGCCATGGCGATCCTCGCCATGGAGCAATTCGGCCATGTCATCCTCGATCGGGACGAAAGGCTGACGCCGGCACGGTCGCTGGAGGAGATCGTGCGAGCGTTGGACGAGGGGAAGATCCCGGTATGGCTGCCGTCGTCGCTCGCGCTGCCGGCATCGGACGTTCCGGCCTCCTGGGAGATTACCTCCGATTCCCTGGCCGCCTGGCTTGCCGGCAAGCTGGGCGCGAGCGCGCTGCTGCTTATCAAGCAGACGGGTGCATTCTTCGACAACGATACCATTGACAGCCTGAAGGCCAGAGGCATTGTCGACCCAGGCTTTGGCGCCATGCTGCCCGATGGCGTCGATTTCCGTCTCGCCGGTCCGAAGGATGCAGCCGAGGCCGGCGCGCTGCTCGCGTCGGGCAAGCTGCCCGGCATCGGGATCGTGGCTTCGGCCGGGTCGGCAAAGAAGGCAGGTTAGTTGATGGTGAAGCTGCATGTACCGCGTTGGGCGTGGGTTCTGACGGGTTCCGGGCATTTTTTTACAGAGAGCTTCGCCCTTGTTCGCCAACTCGAACATTGCGATGTCTTCGTGTCCAAAGCCGCCAACGAAGTGCTGCGCATGTACAAGCTCGAGCTTGATTTTCCGGTGACGACGCGCGTGCTGCACGACAAGACCGCGAGCGCGATCCCGGTCGGCGAATTCTATCACGGTGTCTATCACACGGTCGTGGTGGCGCCGGCCACTTCCAACACGGTCGCCAAATGCGTGCACGGCATTTCCGACACGCTCGCCACCAATGTCTTTGCCCAAGCGGGAAAGTGCCGTGTTCCTGCCATCGTCTTTGCTTGCGACACGGCGCCTGAACTTGAAACCATGGCGCCGCATGGCCTGGTCACAGTCTATCCGCGCAGGATCGACCTGGAAAACACCGAGCGGCTGAAAGGGTTCGAAAGGACCCACGTTGTCGAATCGCTCGCGGAGCTTAACGCGGCGATTCAAGGACGCCGGGTCGAGCTGTCCGGCCATGGCTGAGCGGCTGATCTTCCTCACCGGACATCTGGCCAGGGCGCGGCTGGAAAAGCTGCTATCCGGTCTGGGCAAGACGGAGTTTTCATGGGAGGTGATCGACATCGGCGTCAAGGTCGCCGCCCTGATGACCGAGGAAATCATCAGGCGGCGTTTCGTTCTGCCTGACGTCGTCGACCGCGTCATCCTGCCCGGGCGCTATCGGGGAACCATCGAGCACCTGTCAGGCCATTTCGGCGTGCCATTTGTGCGCGGCCCCGACGAGATCGCCGACCTGCCGGCCTTTCTCGGCCGGGCGGGCCAGCCGCCCGACCTTACCCGTCACGACATGCGCATCTTCGCCGAGATCGTCGACGCGCCGATGCTGTCGGTCGAGGCGCTGGTGGCGAGGGCGGGGACGCTTGCCGCGGCCGGCGCCGATGTCATCGATCTAGGCTGCCTGCCGGAGACGCCGTTTCCGTCGCTGGCGGAGGCTGTGCGAGAGCTCAAGGCACAGGGATTCTTGGTCAGCGTCGATTCGGCTAGTGCGGACGAACTGTCGATCGGTGCGCGCGCCGGCGCGGACTATCTTCTCAGCCTTGATGAGAACACGCTGCCGTTGATCTTCGACCATAGGGCTACGGCGGTGTTGATACCGTCCACCCCCGGCGATCTGAATTCGCTCGGCAGGGCTATCGAAGCGGCGCAAAAGGCCGGCGTCGCCTTCATTGCCGATCCTGTGCTCGACCCGATCCATTTCGGCTTCGCCGTTTCACTCGGGCGCTTCATCGAGGCGCGCCGCCGCTGGCCGGACGTCGAATTGCTGATGGGTACCGGCAATCTCACCGAACTGACCGACGCCGACAGTTCCGGCATTACAGCCGTTCTAACGGGGATTTGCTCGGAACTTCGGATCCGAAACGTGCTGGCCGTGCATGTCAGCCCACACACAGTGCGGACGATCGAGGAGCACGATATTGCCCGCCGCGTCATGTTGGCTGCTCGCACTGATGACGCGTTGCCGCGCGGCTACCACCCAGGGCTGTTGCAGATACACGATCGCAAGCCTTTCACCGCCTCGACCGACGATATCGATGCATTGGCGGCCGAGGTGCGCGACGCCAACTTCCGGATCGCGGCAGCGCAGGACGGCATCCATGTTTTCAATGGCAAAGGGCATGCGGTTGGCACAGATGCCTTCGAACTCTTTTCCGGACTCGGCGTGGAGACCGACGGCGCGCACGCCTTTTATCTTGGCGCGGAGCTGATGAAGGCGGAGATCGCGTGGCGCCTCGGCAAGCGCTATGTTCAGGACGAGCCGCTCGCATGGGGCGTGGCCGCGCCGGCTCCCGAAACCGACCGTACCCGTCTTGCCGAGCCGGGCGAGACGCTTCGCGCGAAGAAAGAGCGCTAGACCATGCCCTACATTCGCGAATCGATCATCACCACGGTTAATAGGGCAGGCGATGTCCACATCGCGCCGATCGGCATCATCGCCGAGAATGACGGCTGGGTGATTGCGCCGTTCCGGCCGTCGGTCACGCTCGACAATCTCGCCGAAGTGCCGTTCGCCATCGCCAATTATACCGACGACGTACGTATCTTTGCCGGCTGCCTGACAGGCCGCAAGCATTGGCCAACCGTTCCGGTTGACGGGTTTCCGGTGCCGCGGCTCGAGGCGGCGCTGGCGTATTCGAGCCTCGAAGTCCAAGCGGTCGACGACAATGGCGTGCGTCCCCGCCATTTCTGCCGCGTGGTGCGGGAGGAAACACTTGCGCCCTTCACCGGCCTCAATCGAGCCAAGGCGGCCGTGCTGGAACTGGCCATCCTGGTCAGCCGGCTCGGCATGCTGCCGCGCGACAAGATCGAGGCGGAAATCGCCTACCTTTCGATCGCCATCGAAAAGACAGCAGGCGAGAGCGAAAAGGAAGCTTGGGGCTGGCTGATGCAGCGTGTCAGCGATCACTTGACTGCCAAAGGTTCCGGTAGCGAGGACGCGCGAGCATAAGCGCGAACGCCGCACCTTGCTTACAACGGATATCCCGCCAAAAGCGCCACCGCTGTCGCGGGTGCCGCGCTGCTCGCTTGCCCGCGAACGGCGTCATTTACGGGGATTATGTCGGCGAAATCGACGAAGCCGCGGTCCATGCGTTCGGCCAGCCGCCTGATCTGCCAGCGACCGATCCCGGCGCCGACGATCGGGACATCCCGAGCCAGGATTCCGGCAACCAGCGACGCTGCGTCGTGCACCTTGCGCAGCTGCTGCTCACTGAACCAGCGCGCGACTTCACCCCATTCCTGCGACGTCAGGTCGGTGGCGTCGCGCCCGACCATACGCGCCAGCCGCGCGACCGAGCCGTCCACGGTCTTTTCCTTGCCGTCGGCGGGAGGGTGCATGTCGTCCTCCTCGTCGAGCACGCCCAGGATCCGATGCGCGTCGGCGATCGAGGCGAAATACTCGTTCATCAGCGGCGTTAGCCTGCCATGAACGGGAGCCGACGAGGCTACGCCGAACAGGAATGTCCTGGTAAAGCCGGTATAGACCAATTCGCCGGTTAGAAGCCGTCCGGCATCGGTGTAGCCGTCATTGGCTACGGCGCTGTTCTTGATGGCGATAATGTCGGTGGTGGTGGAGCCCATGTCGACGAACAGGGCATTGCCGGTAAGTTTTGCCACCAACGAGGCTGTCGCGTGCCAATTGGCGGAAGCCACGTCGGCGCTTAGCCGCGCTGCCTGCTCGACCCCGACGAAGCCGGATGGTCCGGCATAGACCAGCTTTTCACCAGTGGGAAAACGGGTGGAAATCTGAGCCAGCAGCGCCGCCACGCCGATATCGCGGGACGGAAAGATGTCCGACAGTTCGCCTGTCATGGTGAATGCGTTGAGATCGGCGTCCGCGTAGATCGGAGCCGCTTCGTCGAGGGCCGAGGCAAGGTTGTGCAGCCCTTGCCAAAGCGGCGTGGCAATCGTTACCGCCTCGACGATGCGGCCGCCTTGGGCGCGCGTCACCTTCAGATGCGCGCCCCCGATGTCGAAACCGGCAATGATGCCCTTTCTTTTTTCCACGCTTCAAGCTTTCATGACGGGGGCAGTTGGTCGGCGAGAAAAGCGTTGCGTATCATTCCGGTTCTCGATCTGAAAGACGGTGTGGTGGTTCGCGCCCAGCAAGGAAAACGCGATCGCTACAGGCCGATCGTTACGCCGCTCAGCCGAAGTTCCGATGTCGTCGCGGTCGCTGAAGGGCTGCGTGGGCTTTATCCTTTTTCGACCTTCTACATCGCAGATCTTGACGCTATCGAAGGCGGAACGCCAAACAGTGACGCACTCGCCCGGCTGAGGGCGATGGTGGAGCCGCCGGAGCTTTGGGTCGATGCCGGCGTGGCGGACGAGAAGGCACTTTTGGCGGCGCTTGCCGAACCTTCGGTGTATCCCGTTCTGGGCTCCGAATCGCAGCAGGACGACATGCTGCTGCGGCGTTTTCGCGATCATCCCGATCTCATCCTGTCCCTTGATTTCCTCGGCGATAGTTTTTGCGGACCGCGTTCTCTTCTCGATGAGCCAGAGCTTTGGCCGCAAAAGGTGATTGTCATGACGCTGGCCAAGGTCGGCGCGGCCGCCGGCCCCGACTTCGAGCGGTTGGCGGAGGTCAAGGCAAAGGCCGGGAATCGCGCCGTCATCGCAGCCGGCGGCGTCCGCGATGATGACGACATCAGCGCGTTGTCCGCTATGGGCGTCGCCGCAGCGCTGGTCGCAACCTCATTGCACAACGCCACACTCACACCCGGTCGCCTCGCGTCACTCGGCGCCTGATCGTTGTTGCTCATCAACTCCCGAAGGGCGTGCGCCCTTCGGGAGTGTCGCTTCAAAAGCCCAGAACCTTTTTCAGCCGGCGCAACAGACCATCCGTCTCAGAAGAGGGTTTTTCCTGTGCGGGGCTGTCTCTTGTCTAAGCCGCAAACGGATGCTTGACCTTGTCGCGCTGGGCCGTTGCTTCGGCGGCGGTCGGGGTTCCTGCAACAGCGCGCTGGATGGCTTCCTTTGTCGCCTCGTAGTTGTATTTCTGGATCTTGGCGTCGTCCGCCGCGTCCCAATGGATGAATACCCCGACGCAGATGAATATGTCGTCCGCTTCGTTGGCCGGAATGATCCCGTCCGCGACACTGTCCTGCACGGCCTTTGCCACGGCGTGCTGCGCCGGGCCGAACATCTGGACCGCCTGCTTGGCGCCCTTGATCGTGACCTTGTTGAACATCACCGTGTTGGGCTTGCATTGAAGATTGGGCGCGATCACCGCCAAAAGCGAGGTAAAGCCGTCCTTGTTGTTGGTAAGCGCGTTGCAAAATGCCGTTTCGACCGCGCTCCCCCGCGGGCCGATGAGCAGGTCGACATGCGCGACTTCGTTGCCGTCCCCCACCAGCGATTCACCGACCATAACCTTCGAGATTTTTGCCATGCCAATTTCCTCCAAGACACAATTATTATGTCCACGGACGCTGCAACCGAGCAGGCGCTCGATGGACAGCTATCCTTGTTGGCAGCGCCCGGATTGTCCGGACCGGTTGGCTAGATAGCCGCGGAAGCACAGCTTCCGCTTTTGGAAGTCAAGCACCAACGCCGCGATTATGCAAGGTGAGCGCGAGGGTGTGGACTAAAAGAGTAGCCACGGTGAGGTCGGCCGAGGTGCCGGGGTTGATGTTGTCCGCCTTCAGCCGGCGGTCGAACTCCATAAGCAGACGGATGCGTGACGGCTCGTCGCCGTCGGCATGGAGCGCCGCCTGAACGGCAAGGGCTTCCTGCCGCGCCTGATTTGCAGCCTCAACGCCATGCTTGCGCATCACATGGCTGTCGGGGAAACCAGCGAGAAACGCCATGTAGACGAATATGGTCGGCCACATGCCGCCTTCTCCACGTGCCAATGCTCCATCCAGCGCCGCGAGCCCGACCCCGAACACGTCACCGAAACAGGTGCCATACTGGCGGGCAATCATGTCGCGGTCGGCAGCTTCCCGCATCGCTTCCAGCAGATGAACCTTCGGCTCCTGCCGCACATCATTCGCAGCCTCTCCGAGGCCGCCTGGCGCGGCTATGACGATCGCCTCGAACACTGCCTTGGTATCCTCCATGCTCAACGCGCGCAGCAGCAAGCCGAGATTATCCTGCAGGCTACCTCCCGTCATTTCCGCGGCGCATATCAGAGGTCCCGACAGAAGGATGATGCCGAGATTGGTATTGGTTGCGACAGCCAGACGTGTCGCGCGCACCGCCTCCAACATGCGCTGTCCGACCGGCAGGCGAGGATCGGTCAGCGGCCCAGACGAAACCTGCGCACTCATCATGAACTGGGCGGCGGACATGCCGTGCCCCTCGGCGAACAGATGGACGTTGCCCGGTTTCAGGGCTTCGATCTCCATCCTGCAGGCATCCTCGTAGATAGCCCGGAGGCGTTCACGCGAAAACGCCATCTTACCGGCCCGTCACGAATTCGCCGGCGCGGTGAAGCGGAAGGGCCGCGGCGCGGCGGTCGCTTCGGTGCGGTCGATCAGGAATTTCAGCAAGGCGTCGGCGATGGCTTCGGCGACGTTCACAGCGACCACGGATTGCAGCCCAGACCAGGCAGGCATGCTGTTCACTTCGAGTACGAACAGGCTGCCATCGTCGGTCCGCACAATGTCCACGCCGGCAAAATCCGCGCCGACGGCGGCTGACGCGGCGATAGCCAGCGCCGCCAGTTCTGCTTTGCCATGTCCCGAAACCTGCTCTGGCACGCCACCCCGGTTGACGTTCGTGATCCAGTCGTCACTGCTGCGGCTCATCATCGCCACGGTCTCGCCAGCGCAGACAAAAACGCGGAAATCGCGGAAAGGCGGACCGGCGCGCGGCACATAATGCTGGAGGTAGTAGACGCTGTTCACCTCGTCTGCGGCCGGCAGGTCGGAGAGCGTACGGATCAGCCTTATCCCGCGGCCTTGCGCCCCAAACAATGGTTTCAACACCAGCGGTCCTCGCGAGAGCTCTTGCGCCGCGATCTCCACGGCGGCGGCAAGTCCTTCGACGGCAAAAGTCGGCGGCGTTGGCAGGCCGGCATTTTTCAGGAGGAATGTCGTCATCGACTTGTCGACGCAGCGTTCGATCGCCTGCGCGGAATTCCACACAGCAACCGACAGCTTGCTCAGCGCGTGCAGCACGCCGAGCCGCCGGGTGATCGCTTCGAACGATCCGGCGGCGATCGAACGGACGAGCACGGCTTCGGGCAGCGTGCCGCCGAAGCCGGGGATCGAAAGTCCGCTAGGGCTGCCGGTGTCGAATGCGATCGCCGCCAGCGGCACGGTCGCAACCATCGCGCCCCGCCGACCAAGCCTCGCCGCCAGGCTCTTGGAGCTGGCTTCCGAATTGTCGCCGACGATTAGGATGCGAGGAATCATATGGCGCCTCGGATACGCAAATGTCGGAGGCGCGAGCGGTTCCGCGTCCGCGTTGTCGCGTCCAAAGCGGGGCTGAACGCAATGCAGCCGTCGGGCAGGCGGGTGACAGACGAATCCCTCTGCGCCGCCATGCTCTAACCGAGGCTCCGTTCGAGCATCTTCGGGTCACGCCGACCGGCGCGAAAAGTATCGCCGGTTTCGATCGCTGTCACGATCACTTCGGCCGGGCTGAACAACAGTGGGTCGATTGCATAGAAATCGCCCTTGAACCGCGTGAAGATATCGGCGAAGGGCTGGCCGTAGTCCCGTGAGGCGCTGCTCGGAAGTTTCTCCGCGAGTTTGCTCGCCTCTTTCGCCGATCCTTTTACGAAGAGCTGCACGCTGCCGCCATAGATGATGGCGTCATTGGTTCTGCCCATGGCGGTCAGGAAATCCGGATGGGGGGCGGGGATCGGCGCCGCTCCGATGCCGTCGACAACGTTCTCCAGCGGAAATTTGAGATCGTTGATCTTGTGCAAGGCAACCTCGAGCGCTCGCGCAACGATCTGCACGCCGCCGGCAAGGCTCTGTGTCGGCGCATAGAGGAAGGTGAGCTTTTCGGTTGCCAGTCCGGTTGCCTTGCCCACTTTCTCAACGATCGCTCGGGGAGGCGGTTCGCCCGTCTCCAGGATAAGCACGGCGGATGATGCGGTGTCTCTATAGGAAAGCGCTTCGAACAACGGTTCGACGCGGGCGAGTGCCCGTGCCGGTCCCGACCCCATGGCGAAATAGTCCTGGGCAGACAGGTTCCAGCCGGCATATTGGCTGCCCAGGCAGGCCAGCACCGGCTGGGAAGATCGCACTTCGACGGTGAACGGCCATTTCTGCTCCGCGCGATCCATAAACACCGAAACGCTGCCGAGACCGCCCATCGCAGCCTCCGCCATGCGCAGTCCGGCCTCGACGCTGCCGGCGGTCTTGGCGCCGGCATCGATCAGGCGCTCGCCCAATGGCCCCTTGGAAACGACGATACGCAGGCGTTCGGCGTCGCCGATCATGCCGTCGACAATGCGCTGTGCATTGTCGTTCAGGAATGCCGAACCGTCTTTCATGTCCGGGCTCCTTCCCATTGGAGTTGCAACTGGCTGGCTTGTCCCTTGATGAGCCGCCTGGTCGACTGCGCGCTCGGGCCGCGCGCGAAGACGGTGCAGACAGGGTCGCCGGGAATCAGACGCGTGCCGGGCGACTGATGGTCCGCAGTCCATTCAGGCCAGGCAATCGACGGGAAGCGGGCGATTGGCGTCGAGGCATAGGTCACCATCGACGCCATCGAATCGACGAAGCGCGGCAAGCGGTAAGCCTGACCCATCGCGGCGCGCAGATGTGCTTCGATCAGCGGCGCGTCGGCATCGTCAAAAATGTCCAGCGTTGCGCCTGGCCTCGGATTGATCTCGATGAGCGTGTAGCCATCCGGTCCGCGAATGAGATCGGCGCTGCACAATCCAACCAGGCCGGCGCGTCGTGTCAGACTTGAAAGCCAAGCGCCGATCATCGCCGCCTGCCTGCGATCGAAGCGTCGCAACCGCACCGCGCCGCCATAGCGATAGGGCGCCGCGGAGGCCGGCGACGTCCATTGTTGGCTGAAGCCGACGATGCGCGCGGTCTGGCCGTCACCGACGAACAAGGCCGAGATGCTGCGTCCGGCAACGAAGCGCTGGAAATAGCGGCCGGTGGTCTGGCTCTCTCCGGCTGCTCGTCTGATATGCCCGCCACCTGCGCCACCCGCGGTCTTTGCCACCCAGTTCTCCGGCTCAGGCGGCCGATCCCACCGGAATTCCGGATGCGGGATGCCGAGTTCGGCGCAATCAGCGGCCAGCAATTGAGGGTCCTTGATCCTGCTGATCGCCGCGCCGCGATTGCCGGCAAGCGGAAAGTGGCGCGCGATCTCATCCACGGTCTCCGGCATCCGCTCAAAGCCTGAGCCCAGGACGACGGCGACCGGCTGGTCTTTACCAGCCAAGCACCGAAGCGTCTCCACAATGCGCTCGTCGTCGATACCGCCTTGCAGGTCCCCCGGCAGCATCGTCGTGCGTTCAGCGAGCGCGACCGTGTCGGTATCGCGAAAGAAATCGGCGACCAGCGGACGATAGCCGGCGCGACGGGCGGCGGCAGCCAGCGCCCGGCCTGAAATCGCCGCGATCAGGAGAGATTCGGCGTTACTTGGCAATCTCGCGTGCAAGGGAAAACGCTTCCTGAAAATCGAGCGTGATCGTTTTTTCGGATTCGATCATTTTTTTGAAGAGGCCGAATTCGACCTTATATTTGACGTTGCCGATGGCAAGCGGACCAATGCCGACAGCTTTTGCCGCTTCGAGCGGATCGCCATTGGCATTGACGGCCAATCCTTCGATGCCGGCCGGCGGAACCGCATTGACGTCGGCGGCTATAAGTAGGCCATCGCCTTTCAACTGGGCTTTTGAGACCACTTGGACGCCGGCCTTGGCGCAAGCAAGGATCACTTCATTCGCCTCGACCAGCTTTGTCTTGCGAGCGTCGCTCGATCCGTCAGCCGCATCGACGGCGATCTTGAATCTGCTTTTGATCTCGGCCGCGATCTGCTTGACCCTTTCAATGCCGTCATGGCCGACAAGCGTGACCCGGGCGCCTTCCCCTGCCGCGATGACGGCGGTGCAGAAGCCGACCACGCCGGTGGCGCCGAAAACAGCCACCTTGGTGTCCCTCAGCGTGCGCTCGAATTTCTTCTCCAGCGCCTTTTCGACCTTGGCCACCATCGCCGCGGCTGTGGTGAACGAGCCGGCCGGATCGGCAAATACCGAAACCTGGAAAGGCGGCACCATCGCCTTCTTCGCGGCATCGAACATGTCGAGCGCCAACGGGGCATCCTTCCCGGCGATGAAGATGGCGGTATCGACGCCCGCATCCGGCGGGCGCGAAAAGATCGCGTCCTGCACCAGGTCTGTCACTTCGCCGAGGGCTACATCGACATAGGGGACGACGGCATCGAAGCCTGCGTCGAGCGCCATGTTCACGTCAAAGGGGCTCATATGCTTCAACGGCGTCAGCATGTGCAGGATATGTTTGCGGGCCATTTCTCGCCTTTCTGCTTGAAGCGTCAGCTGCCGACGAGATCAAGTCTGGTCGAACTGATCTTCGCGCCGGAATTCCTGCCTTTGACAATCTTGATCTCGATGCCGTCTTGCGCTGTCTGCTGAACCGCGCCGACGAACTTGGCTGCGGCCTCGTGCGACGGTGCGAAGGCAAAGCCTGTCGGACCCCATGAGCTCTGGCCGATGCCGACGGCACCGGCTTCGTTGAGACCATGGGCGACCATCTCGACCCGCTTGGACGTGAACACGCCGCCTTGCGCCGGGGCGAAATGGCTGCCGATCAGCATCTGGATCGCGGTGACGGCGGCGCCGAATGCCGGAAGGTCGCGCTCGACCAGAGCCGGCATGACGCCCATCAGCACCCTCCGGCAGATCTCTCCACTGCCTGCCGCCGGGAAGGGTGGCAGTGAACGAAACGCCGCGACCTCGGCATCGCCATGCAGTCCGTGCCCGGAATGGTCGAGGATGAGGATGACGCGCCATTCTTCGGGAAACGGCAGCCGCGCGACGACCGGAGGCGGCCCGCCACGATCGTGCTTGCCTGCGTCGACAATCACGCCGCCGTCTTCGAAACTTGCGATGCCAATGCCGGACCGGCCGCCCCGCTCTAGCAGGCTCGCATCGCCGGCGATATCGAGGGGCAGGTTGTGGAGCGTGCGCAACGCCGAAGCGACGGCAAGGGCGATCTGCGTGCCGGACCCCAGACCCGCATGACTGGGGATCGACTGTTCGACCACCAGATGGTGCTGGCCGCGAATGCCGAGATGCCTGCAGAGCGTCGACAGGTGTTCGCTGGCGCGAGCGCTCTCGGAGCCTTCGACGATGGTCTCGCCGGATCGCGACAGGGTGACAACGGTTTCGGGTTCACTCAGCGGAAGTCCGACGCTGCCGAACCGACGTCCGGCATCACCATTCAGATCGAGGAAGCCAAGGTGCAGGCGAGCGGGCACTCGTATGGTAACAGAATTCGACATCTGCCCCCCGATGGGTGCATCATGGATGCATCATGGAAGTTTAGGTGCCCGGTACCATGATAACTGTTTTCGTCGACGGGGCAAGCCAAAGAGAATGCATTCATGTTTCGGCTTTGGCCTGGCGTGTGGACAGACCGAGCAATTCGGGGAGGTCGAGATGAGTGAGACAGTCAAGGAAAAGGTCTATTCGGAAGCCGAGATTGCCGACCGGCTTGAGAAGGAGCTGCCGAAATGGCGCTACGAAAACGGCTGGATCCGGCGCAAATACAAGACCCATAGCTGGAAATCGACGCTGATGGTCATCAACACGGTTGGCCATCTCGCCGAGGCGGCGTGGCACCATCCCGATATCACTGCCTCCTATGCCTGGGTCGAGGTGCGCCTGATGAACCACGCGGCCAAGGGCATCACCGACAAGGATTTCGAGTTGGCGAAAAAGATCGAGGACGTCGTTCAGTGGCAGCCGGCCAAGGAAGGTGGGGCACTGGAGGGCACTCCGCCGACCGATCAACGCTTCGCTTACATCAAATATGATTAAGCGTGGTCGGAATTTGTTGATGGCATATGAAAACATTCGCTAATCTGCTGGGAAGCGGGGTTCACTGCCAATCCAGTTTCGTCTAGGATTGGGCCGGCACCAGAAAGTAGTGTAGCGAATGGCGGTTGCTTGGATAGGCAACCGGGAAGCGCTGGTTGAGCGCGCGGCTGTGCATGCCGCGTCGCTTTTGTCGTCAAGCCGGTGCCCGGTTTTCAGCTTCGATACGGATATACACGGCACGAGGGCGGCGATCGCGCTGGCCGAGCGGGTTGGCGCGGCATACGATCATGCCGATGGCGCGGCCGTTGCCCGAGAGACCGCGCTTTTTACCGACAAGGGCGCGATGACCGTCGCCCCCGGAGAGACGCGCCGGCGCGCCGATGTCGTGGTGATTGTGGGCGAACTTGCGCAAATCCATCATGATCTTGTTGGCGAACTTGCCGCGACGGTTCCCGATCTCTCAGCCAGGCCCGATCTCTCGACCAGAAATGAGCGCGAGTTCTTCGTGGTGGGGCCGAACGGGATGTCTGTGCCGCCGTTGAACAACGGGCGCAAGGCAACGCTTCTTTCCTGTGGCGAGGCCAGCCTCGGCGCCACGCTGGCGGCGCTGAGGGCGCAGTACAAGGGACGGCAGACATCGCAACCGGTGTCGAACTTCAACGATTTCGCCAAAGCTCTGGCGGCTGCGCATTTTCCCGTGTTCCTGTTTTCAGGCCACACCACCGAAGGGCTGGCGTTGGAGATGCTGCAAGGTCTGATCGCCGATATCAATCGCAAATCACGCGCATCTGGCCTTCATCTGCCGGCGAGCGAAAACGGGTGGGGAAGCGCGCTCGCCTCGACCTGGATGACAGGTTTTCCGCTTCGCACGGGTTTTACGCGCGGTTTCCCCGAATTCGATCCCTGGCGTTACGATGTGGCGCGCATGATCGCTGCGGGCGAAGCCGACCTGCACCTGCGGATCTCCGCCACAATTGCCCAACCCAAGAGAAAAAGGGGGCGCATGGCGCTGATTGCGCTGGCGAAAACGCAAGAGCCGGTCGGGGGCGCCGCGGTCACCATTGCCATTGGCGAGGCTGGGGTCGATCACGATGCGGTTGTCTATTCCAGCCGCACCGGCTCGCTGAAGTCGACCTATGCGCATGCGGCTTCGCAATTGCCCTCCGCCGCGACGATCATTCGCCTGATCGCCACCCACGCTTTCGCCGAGGCATTGCCATGCTGACGAAAATCGCCGGCGGCGACATCGTCGATCCCGTCAACGGCCGTCTCGGCAAGGGCGACCTCTGGATCAAGGACGGCAAGATCGTCGCGGCGCCGGCGGGGGAGGCGGCCGACCGGACCATCGACGCCGCCGGCTGTATTGTGATGGCTGGCGCCATCGACATCCACTCCCACATTGGCGGCGGCAACGTGAATACCGCACGGCTGCTCCTGCCCGAACAGCATGCCGCCTATCAGGCGCGACCGGCAGCGACGCCGCTCTCCAATGCCGGCTGGTCGACCTTTCAGACCGGCTGTCTCTACGCCAAGATGGGCTTTACGACCGTCGTCGAGCCGGCGATGTCGCCGGGATCGGCACTCCACACCCATCTCGAACTGGCCGACATCCCGATCATAGACAAGGCGACGCTCGCCATTCTCGGCAATGACGACTTCCTGCTGTCGATGATCCGCGACGATGCCCCCTCGACGATGATCGAGGACTATGTCGCCTGGACGGTCGCCTCGACGCGAGCGCTTGGGGTCAAGGTGATCAACGCCGGTGCGGCCGCCGCCTTCAAGGAAAACGTCCGCACCTTCTCGCTGGACGATGAGGTGCCGTCCTATGGCGTCAGTTCGCGCAAGATCGTCAAGACGCTACAGGCCGCCGTCGACAGTCTTGGACTGCCACATCCCTTGCATGTCCATTGCAACAATCTGGGCAGCCCCGGCTCGTCGGATACGGCAGCCGCGACGATTGCAGCGGCGGATGGGTTGCCGCTGCACCTCGCCCACCTCCAGTTCTATGGCTATGGCACGGAAGGAAAGCGAGGGTTTTCCTCCGCCGCGGCGCGGCTGGCCGAACTGGTCAATGCGACGCCCGAAGTCACCATCGATATCGGCCAGGTGATGTTCGGCCAGACGGTCACGGTCTCGTCCGACGTCATGCGGCAGTTTTCGGCGCGTGGCAGCGCGCACCCGAAAAAGACCGTCATTCATGACGGTGACGGCAATGGCGGCGGCATCGTGCCCTACAGCTACGGCAAGGACTTCTATGGCACGATGCAGTGGGCGATCGGGCTCGAGCTCTTTCTCCTGATCGACGACCCCTGGCGTGTGTTCTTCACCACCGATCACCCCAACGGCGCACCCTTTACCGCTTATCCGGCTCTGTTCGAGCTGCTGATGAGCCGGAAAGCGCGCACCGAAATGGCCGCCGGACTTTCACGATCCGCCCTGGCGCTCTCTACCTTGGCCGCAATCGACCGCGAATACACGTTCGAGGAAATCGCCATCATGACGCGCGCGGCGCCAGCCAAGCTGCTCGGGCTGACGGATCGAGGCCATCTAGGCGCCGGCGCAATAGCCGACATCGCCGTCTATCGCAGGGACGAAAGTATCGCGAAAATGCTCGGACAGGCGGCGTATGTTTTCAAGGATGGCGATCTCGTCGTGCAAGATGGGGAAATCATCCATTACCGCTGGGGCAAGGCACTCAGGCTCAAACCAGCTGTCGACAAGGCAATGGTGCGGCGGCTCGAGGACTATCACCAGCAACGCTACGGCCTGTCGCTGGACTGGTTCAATTTCCCGGATTCCGCGATTGCGCGCGAACAACCATTCGGCGAGGTGCCATGCCGAACATGAGCGTGAATGGGGTGACGATCGACGATACCTTTGCCGAAGCCTTCGGCATGCGTGCAACCGCCATCATCATCACCGCGCCGAGCCGGAAATGGGCTCGCCAGGCGGCGATCACGATGACCGGCTTCGCCACCTCGGTGATCGGTTGCGGCTGTGAAGCGGCAATCGATCTCGACCTGCCGCCATCGGCTACGCCGGACGGCCGGCCCGGCTGCCGCGTGATGATCTTCGCGATGGGAACGGACGAATTGCAGAAACAGCTGCTCAATCGCGTCGGCCAGTGCGTTTTGACCTCGCCGGGTTCCGCCTGCTTTGCCGGGTTACAGGGCAGCGCCGAGCTCAAGCTCGGTTCGGCGCTGCGTTATTTCGGCGATGGCTGGCAAATCTCCAAGAAGATCGGCGACAGGCATTTTTGGCGCATTCCGGTCATGGATGGCGAATTCCTATGCGAAGCAACAACCGGACTGACGAAGGAAGCCGTCGGCGGCGGCAATTTCTTTGTCATGGCCGAAAGCAGCGCCAACGCTTTGGTCGCAGCCGAGGCCGCGGTCGCCGCGATCGGCATGGTGCCTGGTGCCATTGTGCCGTTTCCGGGCGGCATTGCCCGTTCGGGTTCCAAGATAGGTGGCAAATACAAGGGCATGATCGCCTCGGCCAACGAAGCCTATGCGCCGACACTACGCGGTGTCGTGGCGAGTGAACTCGGTCCCGACATCAACGCCGTCCTGGAAATAGTCATCGATGGCCAGACCAATGACGCCGTTGCCGCGGCGATGAAGGCCGGCATCAAGGCCGTCATCCAGCTCGGACCGAAGCGGGGCGCGGTTCGCATCAGCGCCGGCAATTACGGCGGCAAGCTCGGGAAATTCATCTATTCGCTGAAGGATATGCTGCCATGAAGGCACTGACCTTCACTCTTGTCGCCGAGCCGCCGGAGCGCCTTGACATGTCGCCGCTGACGCCGGAGCGGCTTGCGGGGATCGAAAGGCGCGATATCGAAAAGATCCAGATCGGCATGTCGAAGCATGGATCGAAGGTGGGCGACATTTTTCGCGTCGCCGGCAGCGATCCGCTAAACATCGTGTTCGAAGGTGGAAGCGGGCGCCTCGACCGGGTGGCGCAAGGCATGCGAAATGGGTCGGTTCGCGTGATCGGCAATGCCGGCGCCCAGGCTGGGCGCGCCATGCGCGGTGGCAAGCTCTCCATCGAAGGCAATGCGGGTCCGCACGCCGGCTCGGGCATGCGCGGCGGCAGGCTCGAGATAACAGGCAATGCCGGCGATCACCTCGGTGCGCCGCTCGCCGGGGAACTGGCCGGCATGAATGGCGGCGTGTTGATCGTCAGAGGCAAAGCGGGCGCCTTCGCTGCGGACCGCATGCGACGCGGCCTGATCGCGGTGCTGAAAGGCTCGGGCGACAATGCAGGCAGCCGCATGATCGCCGGCACGCTGGTGGTGGCAGGTGGCATCGGTGAGATGCCCGGCTACCTGATGCGACGCGGTTCGATCCTTCTCGATCGCGCGCCAGGACGTATGTCGCCGAGCTTCGTCGAATGCGGCGCGCCCGAGAGCGTTTTCGCCGCCATCATCGATCGGCATCTGATCGCCGAGGGCATTTTGAAACGGCCGCTCCTGGGCAGCGCACCGCGTAAATATGGCGGCGACAATGCAGTGCTTGGAATGGGCGAAGTTCTTTTTCCGCACTGAGGTCCATACGATGGAAGGACGTAAGTGGCGCCGACAGGTGCAGCGGCCGGGCCGACGGTCACCCGGCTCGAAATGTCGACTCGAACCCCAGCGATTCGCATCGACGAAAATTTATTCGTTCCGCTCAGCGGCGCGGCACCTCCGGGGCGAGAAATGGTACGGATACCTACGCCGCTTGAACGATCTCGACCAATTCGACGTCGAACACCAGATCCCGTCCGGCCAATGGATGATTGCCGTCGAGCTTGACGCTGGCGTCGTCCACGCCGACGACCGTCACCTGCATGGGGCGCCCCTCACGGGTTCTGGTCTGCAATCGAGTGCCGATATCGATGTTGATGTTATCCGGCACGCGGGCGCGGTCGATGGTCACGACCGCTTCGGGGCGGTGCGGGCCATAGGCGGCGGCTGCGGGAACGGTAACTGTGCTCTTCGCGCCGACCTCCATGCCCTCGACATGGGTTTCAAGGCCGGGGATCACTTGTCCTTCACCCAGCGTGAATTGCAGCGGCTCGCCGCCAGAAGCATCGAATTGAGTGCCGTCGGCTAGACGTCCGGTATAATTGATGCGCACGGTGTCGCCATTCTTGGCCTGTGTCATGGCAGTCATCCTTTTTGGGAATTTTGAGGGACCGGCCAGAGTTCAGGGTCCCGTTTCGATCATCCGCGCACTAAGGTGCACGGTACGAAACTCAAAAACTAGGGCCTTGGCCGCCGATGTAAACCCACCATACCGTCATGGATGGGAGTAGGAGATCTATCTAGCAGAGTCCGAAACTTGGAGTGGGACGGACGCCTGGCCCGGCCAATCCTAAAAAGCTACGGCAGCTACCCAGCTAAACCTTTGAAATGCATGGTGATCCCGACAGGAATCGAACCTGTGACCTACAGATTAGGAATCTGCCGCTCTATCCTACTGAGCTACGGGACCACGCGGCCAGACACATAGCCGCTTCGGATCGTTTCGCCAAGAGGCCGACCGAAGGCAATTCGGCTGGCCTCTTGTGATTGTCGTGCGACTGCTGCCGTCAGGCCGCCAGTGCGGTTTCCGCCAGCTTCACCCAGTAGCTCATGCCGTGCGGAATGATCTCGTCGTTGAAGTCATAGGCCGGGTTGTGGAGGCCGGCGGTGTCGCCATTGCCGATGAAGATGAAGGCGCCGGGGCGGGCTTCGAGCATATAGGAGAAATCCTCGCCGCCCATCACCGGCTGGATGCCGCGATGCACATGGGCGTCACCGGCGACACCAGCTGCGACGTCGCTGGCAAACACCGTTTCTTCCGCGTGGTTGAAGGTCACGGGGTAATTAGCCTGATAGTCGACCTCGATCTTGGCGCCGAACGCGGTCGCCAGCCCGTCGCAAATGCTACGGATGCGTTCTTCGGACTTTTTGGCGATTTCCTTGCGCAAGGTGCGCACGGTGCCGGCGATTTCGGCGGTTTCCGGGATGATGTTGTAGGCATCGCCAGCGTGGAATTTGGTCACCGACACCACCACGGCCTCGACTGGGTCGGTGCTGCGCGAGGCGATCGTCTGCAAGGCGCCGACCAACTGGCTGGTGATGACGATCGGGTCGATCGTGCCGTGCGGCATTGCCGCATGGCCGCCCTTGCCGCGCACGGTGATGGTGAATTCGGCCGTCGCAGCCATGATCGGGCCTGGGCGAATGGCGAACTGCCCGACAGGCAGGCCCGGCATGTTGTGCATGCCGAACACTCTTGAAATGTCGAAACGCTCCATCATACCGTCCTTGACCATCTCGTTGCCGCCGCCGCCGCCTTCCTCCGCCGGCTGGAAGATGACCGCCACTGTGCCGGTGAAGTTGCGTGTCTCGGCGAGATACTTCGCGGCGCCAAGCAGCATCGCCGTGTGGCCGTCATGGCCGCAGGCATGCATCTTGCCGGGAATGGTGGAGGCGTAGGGCTTGCCTGATATCTCGTTGAGCGGCAGCGCGTCCATGTCCGCGCGCAGGCCGATGGTGGGGCCTTCGCCCTGGCGGCCGCGGATGATGCCAACCACACCGGTCTTGCCGAGCCCGGTGACCACGTCGTCGCAACCGAAGGCTTTCAGCTTTTCGGTGACGAAGGCGGCGGTCTTGAAGACGTCGAAGTTCAGTTCTGGCGTCTGGTGCAGATGCTGGCGCCAGCCGGCAACTTCGTCCTGCATTTCGGCGGCACGGTTCAGGATTGGCATGATGGTTCCATCTCGCTGTTGGGACAGGCGGTTGTTGGCCGCTGCCTTGCAATTGTGATCGCCAGGCACTTTGCCATCTTGGCGTCACATAGGGTAAATAGCACCGCAACGATGCGGTCCGTTTTTTGAGGGTCGGACCTATCATGCTGGCGATCGCGTAACGAAATCTTACGGAGCCAGGGGCGACTACGGCAAGAGGCGATTTCGGATTTGATCATGCGGCACAGGCATTTCCTCAAACTATTCTCGGCTGGCACAATCGCACTGTCGGTCCTGGCCGGGCCGGCTCTGGCCAATCCGGTGGTGGTGTTCGACCTCGGCAGCGGCAAGATCCTGCAGCATCAGGATGCGTTCAAGCGCTGGTATCCGGCGTCGCTGAGCAAGCTGATGACCGCTTATGTGACCTTCCGAGCGATCGCGGCCGGCGAGGTCCAGCTTGATTCGCCGATCAAGGTGACGAAACACTCCGCCGCCGAGCCGCCAAGCAAGATGGGCTTCAAGCCGGGCTCGGTGATGCGGCTCGACAATGCGCTGAAGATGATGCTGGTGAAATCGGCCAACGACATCGCCATGGCCGTCGGCGAAAACGTCGGTGGTTCGCAGGCGGCCTTCGCCGAACGGATGAACGCCGAAGCGACCCGGCTCGGCATGAACGGTACGCATTTCGTCAATCCGAACGGGCTCTATTCGCCCGACCAATACACGACGGCGCGCGACCTCGCCGTACTTGTGATGGCGATCCGGCGTGAGTTCCCGCAATATGCGCCGTGGTTCTCGATCGAAGGTCTTGCCGTCGGCAAGAAGGCTATTCCCAACTACAATCTGCTGATCGGCCGCTATCCCGGCGCCGACGGCATGAAGACGGGCTTTGTCTGCCCATCGGGCTTCAACATGATCGGCTCGGCGACGCGCAACGGTCGCACGCTGGTCGCGGTGGTGCTTGGCGAGAAGTCTGCGGTCACCCGCGCCGAGACCGCGGCAAAACTGCTCGACCAGGGTTTCGACATGCCTGCCGCCGGCTCGGCCACCGTCGCCACGCTGGCGCCCTATGGCGACACGGTCTCGCCCAACGACATGCATGACGAGGTTTGCAAGAAGAAGAAGCCGCAGGAGCAGTCCGAGGCGCCGCCGGTGGTCGCCAAGAATGTGCCGAAATCGCCCTATCAGGAAAAGCTCGACCATGTGCCGACGCTGATTGCCGTCGGCCTTGGCGGCGCCACCGGTCCGGCGCCGAAGGCTATCCTCGACCAGGGCGGCCAGGAATATGCCGATGTGCCGATCCCGAGTTGGCGGCCCGACAGGCCGGCACCCGCCGGCACCGGCCCGAAGATTGCCGGCTCCGCCGCACAGGGCGACCAGCCGGCCAAGGTTGCGAACTAGAGCATGATCCCGAACCAAAGGTCCGCGTCAGCGAAACTTGGATACGGGTTTTCGCTGGAAATCGTGCTCAAACAGACAGATAGAGACCAATGAGCAGCTTCCCGATCCCCGTCTCGGTGCTGACCGGTTTCCTCGGCGCCGGTAAGACGACGCTGCTCAACCGGCTGCTCAAGGATCCGGCGCTGGCCGACACGGCGGTCATCATCAACGAGTTCGGCGAGGTGGCGATCGACCATTTGCTGGTCGAGCAGTCTTCCGACGGCATTATCCAGCTTTCGGACGGCTGCCTGTGCTGCACGGTGCGCGGCGAACTGGTCGACACGCTGGCCGACCTGGTCGACCGGCTGCAGACCGGCCGCATCGCCCGGCTTGCCCGCGTCATCGTCGAAACCACCGGCCTTGCCGATCCGGCGCCGGTGCTGCAGTCGATCATGGCGCATCCGGCACTGGTCCAAGCCTTCCGGCTCGACGGCGTCATCACTCTGGTCGATGCGGTCAACGGCAATGCCACGCTCGATGGCCATGTCGAGGCGGTCAAGCAGGTTGCCGTCGCCGACCGTATCGTCCTCAGCAAGGTCGATCTGGTCACCGACCCCGGTGAACTGGAAACGCTGCGGACGCGCCTGCGGCAGATCAATCCGGGCGCCGAGCTGCTCGATGCCGCCGATACGGGAACGGGTGTGGCGGCGCTGTTCGACTGCGGCCTCTATAATCCCGCCACCAAATCCGCCGATGTCCGGCGCTGGCTGGGCGA
Source organism: Mesorhizobium sp. LjRoot246 (assembly GCF_964254115.1). Lineage (NCBI taxonomy): Bacteria > Pseudomonadati > Pseudomonadota > Alphaproteobacteria > Hyphomicrobiales > Phyllobacteriaceae > Mesorhizobium > Mesorhizobium sp. LjRoot246. The sequence goes on from NZ_CAXUSN020000001.1 coordinate 1,679,086, forward strand.
GGAAGCGGCGCACGATCACGACCAACATCATCACCACCATGATCACAAACATGACCATGATCACGGCCACCGGCACGATTCGCGCGTGCGTTCCTATTCGCTGGTCCATGAAGGGCCGGTGCCGTTTTCATCCATAGAGATGTTTCTCGACCTGTTGCGTTCGACGCATGGCGAGCGCCTGCTGCGGATGAAAGGCGTCATCGAACTCAGGGAAGACCCATCGCGGCCGCTGGTGATCCATGGCGTGCAGAAGATCCTGCATCCGCCGGTGCAGCTGCCGTCCTGGCCCGATCGTCAGCGCGGTACGCGACTGGTGCTGATCACGCTCGACATGCCGGAAGATTATGTCCGCCGCCTGTTTGCGGCTTTCACAAACCGGCCGTCGATCGACACGCCCGACCGCGCGGCGTTGGAAAACAATCCGCTGGCGATTGCCGGGCGGTAAACTCTATGGTTGCTGCGCGCCGCGCTCGACCAGGAAGCGATGACCGCCGGAGATCGCCGCCGTTTCAATCAACTGGTGGCCGCTCTCGGAACAGAATGCCGGAATGTCGATGACGGCGAGCGGATCGGTGGTCTCGAGCCAAAGCCGGCTGCCCGGACGCATGCCGGCAAGGCGCTTCTTGGCCTTGAGCACGGGCAGGGGGCAGTTCAGCCCCTTGAGGTCATAAACAGCGGCGCGATCAGCCACGAGTGAAATCAACCGCCGAACATGCCGAGCAGCTTGTTCTTCAGCTTCGTCACCCGGCTCTCGTCGGCACTCGCGGCCTGCGTTTCGGCCACGGGCGCGGCTTCGGAGGGGGCGGCGATGGTCGCGGTGGCAGGGGCTTCCTTGGCGGCCTTCTCGGCCTCCTTTTCGGCCAGAGCCTGAGCCTTGGCGGCTTCCTTGGCCTGCTTGGCGGCCTCTATGGCAGCCAGCCTCTGCTCCTCGGCCTTCTGCTTGGCGGCCTTTTCGGCGTCGAGAGCGGCCATCTTGCGGCCGGTAGGCGAATCGATGCGGCCCATGCGCGCCGTCTCGGTGACCGAGCCGTCATTGTTGAGCGACGGCGGATCGATCGGCACGCGCTCGCCGCGCGCCCGGCGTTTGGACCAGTCGGAGACGATGCTGGCTTCCTTGATGCCGGCGATGGTCGGCTTCGGCGCCGGCACGCTGGCCTTGACCGCGCCGCTGAAGGCCGCGTCGTAGGTGCTCATGTAGGAATTGTAGGCGCTTTTCAGCGAATCAGGCTGCGTCGTCGCCGGGCAGGCCCCGGTCGGATCGAATGTCTGGCCGTCAGCGGCAACCTGATTGAAGACATAACGCTTTTCGCAGACATCGACTTTCGGCGGCACCTTGGTGATCTCGAAATTATCGTAGCCGATTTTCAGCATCTTCCAGAAGTCGTAGTTCGGGTCGTTGCGGTAGCGCGCCATGTTGGCTGCGGTCATGCGGAACGGAAAGGCCTGGATCTGGAACTCGGTCTGGCCGCCCTGGAAGGCGTCGCGGCCGAAGGCATAGATCTGCTCGATCTGTGCATCGGTCATCGAATAGCAGCCCGACGACGAGCAAGCGCCGTGCACCATCAAATTGGAGCCGGTGCGGCCGTTGGCGCGGTCATAGGCGTTGGGATAGCCGATGTTGAACGACAGATGGTAGTTCGAGCGCGGGTTCATCTGCGCCGGGCGCACCGTATAGAAGCCTTCCGGCGCCTGGCGGTCGCCTTCGGTGTATTTCGGCCCGAGCTTGCCCGACCATTTGCAGATGTCGTAGCTCGCCACCATGTCGTAGCGGCCGTTGGTCTTAGCCTTCCAGATCTCGAGCTTGCCCTCTTCCTTGAAGATGCGGGCCATCACCGACGAAGTGCGGACCATGCCCTTGGCCTTCATGTCGGCGAGGATCTTGTCGGGCAGCGGCTTGTTGGCCTCCGGTGCGAAATCCTTCATCGACGAATTGTTGCAGCCGGCAACGCCGAGTGCGGCTATCAGGATTCCGGTGCGGGCAAGCTTGACAAACATGGCTGCGGATATCGTCTTTTCTCTGGCGCCAGGACGTTTCTTGCCCTGGCTACTGCACTGCGCATCGACGGACCCTAAGCCCGTTAACCCTAATAAATTCCTTACCGCAAGTGCCGACGCATCCCCCCGCGGCAGTCTCATTGAGCCGAATGCAGCGGCATTTTTGTGGCAGAAATGCTCCCAGCCGCCACATTGTGGCGGCTAAGGCTGCCCGCGGTCAGAGGCTGCGGCCCATGGCCAGGTATTTCTCGCGGCGCTGCTCGCGGAAATCGGTGTTGGCGCCGGCAAAGTCCTTCATCGTCCTGGCGATGAGGTCGCCGGTCGCGGCAATCACGGTTTCGGTGCCGCGATGCGCGCCGCCGAGCGGTTCGGGGATGATGGCGTCGATGATCTTCAGCTCCAGAAGATCCTGTGCAGTGATCTTCATGTTGGTCGCCGCGTCCTTCGATCGCGTCGTGTCGCGCCACAGGATCGAGGCCGCACCCTCCGGCGAAATCACCGAATAGATGGCGTGTTCGAGCATGTAGACGCGGTTGGCGGTGGCGATCGCGATGGCGCCGCCCGAGCCGCCTTCGCCGATGACCACCGAGATCGACGGCACTTTCAGGCCAAGGCAGGCTGAGGTCGAACGGGCGATGGCTTCCGCCTGGCCGCGCTCCTCGGCGCCGACGCCGGGATAGGCGCCGGCGGTGTCGACCAGCGTCAGCAGGGGGATCTTGAAGCGATCGGCGAGTTCCATCAGCCGGACCGCCTTGCGGTAGCCTTCCGGCCGCACCGAGCCAAAATTGTGCTTCAGGCGGCTGGTCGTGTCGGAACCCTTTTCCTGGCCGATGATGGCCACCGGCTCGCCGCGGAAGCGGGCGAAGCCGCCGACGATCGCCTGGTCCTCGCCGAAATTGCGGTCGCCGGCCAGCGGCGTGAAATCGCTGAACAGGCCTTTGATGTAATCGACGCAATGCGGCCTGTCTGGATGGCGCGCCACCTGCACCTTCTGCCATGGCGTCAGTGCCTTGTAGGCGTCGCGCAGCGCGTCGCGGGAGCGCTTCTCGAGACGGCTGATCTCGTCGCCGACATCGACGGCCTCGCCGTTCTCGGCAAGCTTCTTCAGCTCGAGGATCTTGCCCTCGAGGTCCTGCACCGGCTTTTCGAAGTCGAGGTAATTATACATGCGTGAGCGGACCGATACATCGGAAGGCAATGGCTGACGGAACCCTTGAATCCAAGGCTCCGGGCGGTGAAACGTCGTCCTCACATAGCGATATGAGGCCTAGTCGGCAAGCGGATGATGATCGTTGACCAGCCGCACCAGCCGCTCTTCCAGAACATGGGTGTAAATCTGTGTCGTCGATATGTCGGCATGGCCGAGCAGTTGCTGCACGGCCCTGAGATCGGCGCCGTTCTGCAGGAGATGGCTGGCAAAGGCATGGCGAAGCACATGCGGCGAGATTTTCGCCGAGGCGATGCCGGCCCTTGCCGCCAGCCCTTTCAGGTCGCGGGCGAAGACCTGGCGCGAGAGATAGCCGCTGTCGGAGGCAGCCGGGAACAGGAACGGGCTGTCGGCGAAAGCGGGAACCCTGGCGCGGGCGGCAAGCCAGGCCTTCATCGCCGTGCGAGCCTTGGCCGAGAGTGGCACCATGCGCTCCTTGTCGCCCTTGCCACGCACCATGAAGAAGCGGTCGTCGCGCTGCGCCACCGTCACCGGCAGGCCGACGAGTTCGGAAACGCGCAGGCCGGTGGCATAAAGCACCTCCACCAGCGCATGCAGGCGCAGTGAAGCCAGCCTGTCGCCATCGCCACGCGAGGTATCCACCGCCTCTTGTGCCGCACGATCGATCAGCCGGCCGGTGTCGGCCTCGCTCATCGTCTTGGGTAGCGGGCGGCCCTTTTTCGGGCTGTCCAGTGTGCCGGTCGGGTCATCGCCGCGCAGGCCTTCGGTGTAGAGGAACTTGAAGAACTGGCGGATCGCCGACAGTTTGCGCGCCTGCGAGGTGGCGGCGAAGCCGCGGGCGGCAACGTCGTCGAGATAGGCGCGGATATCGGCTGCGGCTGCACCGGCGAGCCCGCCATCGATCGCGTCCGAAGCGTCCTCGAGGTCGCGGCGGTAGGAGGAAAGCGTGTTTTCGGCAGCACCCCGCTCGGCGCTCATCATTTCCAGAAAGGCTTCGATGCGGGCGGCGCTGTTCATTCAGCTTTTCTTGTCATTCAACTTTTCTTGGGATTGAGCTTTTCCGGAGGGATGCGCACGCTCATTTCCCCCTTCCTGGGCTCGACGAACATCACCAGCGCGAACATTGTACCATAGGCAATGCCAGCCAGAATCGCTGTTATCACGACAAAGCGAAACAGTGTCGGCATCAATTTTCGCCCGTCTTCTTGTTCTGCGTTTCCAAACCCTGTCCCCTTATGGGACGCCAATCCGGCCAATTCAAGAAAGAAGCTGAGGCCTGTCAGCAACTTCCGATGTAGACCTTGCCAGTCCATATAGGGCTTAAGGCGCTTGCCGTGCTTGACGCAAACCGGCTTTTCATGTCGATACGCCGGCAAAGAGGGTCCTCGAAACATCTCATGAACGCGCTGCCAGCAAATCCTCCAGACGAGACCCACGCCGCGCTGCTTGGCCGGCTGGGCAGCCGTTCCGTTGTCTTTGTCGGGCTGATGGGCGCCGGCAAGACGGCGATCGGCCGCAAGGTGGCGACGATGCTGGCGCTGCCCTTCATCGATAGCGATCAGGAGATCGAAAGCGTTTCGCGCATGACCGTTCCGGAGCTGTTCGAGCGCTATGGCGAGACGGAATTCAGGGCGCTGGAGCAGCGCGTCATCCTGCGCGTGCTGGAAAACGGCCCGCAAGTGCTGTCGACCGGCGGCGGCGCCTTCATGAACGCGCAGACGCGCGAGGCGATCGCAGCGCACGGCGTGTCGGTGTGGCTGAAGGCCGAGCTCGACCTTTTGATGGACCGCGTCTCCAAGAAACAGAATCGGCCGCTCCTGAAAAGCACCGACCCCCGCGCCGTGCTGGAGCGGCTGATGAGCGAGCGCTATCCGGTCTACGCGACATCCGACGTCATCGTGCCGACCCGCGACGACCGCAAGGAGGTCATCGCCACCGAGGTGGTGGAGGCGCTGTGCCGGCATTTCGGCATCGATGAGACTGCCGCTACAGGCGAGGTACGATCATGAGCGCGGACGAGCCAGTCATCGTCGAAGTCGGCCTTGGCGAGCGGACTTACGACATCCTGATCGGCTCGGGATTGTTGTCACGCGCGGGTGCGGAGATTTCGCAACGCCTGCCGGGCACGCGCGCCGCGGTCATCACCGACGCCAATGTCGCGGCAGCGCATCTCGATGCGCTGAGGGCCGTCCTCGAAACGAGTGGCATCCAGCCAGCCGTCATCACGCTTCCGCCTGGCGAGAAGACCAAGAGCTTTGTCCATCTGGAAGAGGTGGTCGACGGTGTGCTGGCCGCCAGGTTGGAGCGCGGCGACATCGTCATCGCTTTCGGCGGCGGCGTCATCGGCGACCTTGCCGGTTTCGCCGCCGGCATCGTGCGCCGCGGCATGAATTTCGTGCAGATCCCGACCTCGCTGCTGGCGCAGGTCGATTCCTCGGTCGGCGGCAAGACCGGCATCAACAGTGCGCGCGGCAAGAACCTTGTCGGCGTCTTCCATCAGCCGAAGCTGGTGCTGGCCGACACCGGAGTGCTCGATACGCTGCCGATCCGCGAATTCCGCGCCGGCTATGCCGAGCTTGCCAAATACGGGCTCATCGACCGGCCGGAGTTTTTTGCCTGGCTGGAAGAGAATTGGGCGAAGGTGTTTGCTGGCGGGCCGGAGAGGGCGCAGGCCATTGCCGAAGCCTGCCGCGCCAAGGCCGACGTGGTTGCGCGCGACGAGTTCGAGACCGGCGACCGCGCGCTGCTCAACCTCGGCCACACATTCGGCCACGCGCTGGAGGCCGCCACGCGGTACGACGGAAGCCGCCTCGTCCATGGCGAGGGCGTCGCCATCGGCATGGCGCTGGCGTACCGGTTCTCGTCGCGGCTCAACCTGGCAAGCCCCGACGACGCAGCGCGCGTCGAGGCGCATCTGCGCGCCGTCGGTCTGCCCTGGCGGATGGCGGATATTCCTGGCGATTTGCCGGACGCCGAGGCACTGCTTGCCTTCATCACGCAGGACAAGAAGGTGTCGCGCGGCGCGCTGACCTTCATCCTGACGCGCGGCATCGGCCAAGCCTTCATAGCCAAGGATGTGCCGGCCTCGGAAGTGCTGTCGTTCCTGAGGGAGAACCACCCAAAGGAAAGCGACCGGAGATGAGCGAGCCCGGCTGGATCGTCGTCGCCGTCCTCGCCATCCTCATCCTGCTGCTCGTTGCCGTGCGCACGCGCCTGCTTGCCATGTTCGGATACGAGCTGTCGCGCATCGAGCCGCAGCGCTCGAGTGAGGACGAGTTGCGCGGCGCGGTCGACGATTTCCGCCGTGACGGCCAGGTGGTGCGCGAGGACCGCGACCGCGTCGGCGGCCTGTTCGATCTCGCCGAACTCGAAGTCTCCGACATCATGGTCCACCGCACCAACATGCGCTCGGTCAATGCCGACAATGCGCCGGAAGCGGTGGTGCGCGAGATCCTGCAGAGCCCGCACACCCGCATGCCGCTGTGGAAGGGCTCACTCGACAACATCGTTGGCGTGCTGCACGCCAAGGATCTGCTACGCGCCTTAAACGAAGTCGGCAATGATTTCTCCAGGATCGATGTGATGAAGATCGCTTCGAAACCCTGGTTCGTGCCCGATACGACGACCTTGCAGGAACAGCTCAACGCCTTCCTGCGCCGCAAGGCGCATTTCGCCGTCGTCGTCGACGAATATGGCGAGGTCGAAGGGCTGGTGACGCTGGAGGACATCATCGAGGAGATCGTCGGCGAGATCGCCGACGAGCATGATGTCGACATCCAGGGTGTCAAGCAGGAGGCCGACGGCTCCGTCGTCGTCGATGGCACTGTGTCTATCCGCGACCTCAACCGCGCGCTCGACTGGAACCTGCCGGATGAGGAGGCCACCACCATTGCCGGCCTCGTCATCCACGAGACGCAGTCGATCCCCGAGGAGAAGCAGGCTTTTACGTTCCACGGCAAGCGCTTCACCGTCATGAAGCGCGACAAGAACCGGATCGCCAGGCTGCGGATCAGGCCGGCCGGCGACGCCTGAACGCGTCGAGGGCCACGAGAACCGGGGCAACCTCATTCCGCGATCTGGCTCGTCGAGCGTTCGTTGAGAGTCGCGCCGGTCTCGGCGTCCACTGCCGCCAAGCTGACGTCATAGCCCCAAAGCCTGCGGATGTGACGAAGCGTGGCATCGCGGCTGGTATCCTCGAGAAGGATGCCGTGATTGACTTTGTGCTGCAGTCGCAAATGGCGGTCGCCGAGCAGATCGACATCCACCACCTGAATATCCGGCCGGTTCGCGCCAAGATCGTAACTGTTGGCGAGCGCGGCGCGTATCTTGTCGTAGCCGCGCTCGTTGTGAATCGAGGTGACCTGGCAATGCGGTTGGTCGGCAGCGTCGCCGAGCACGAAAAACCGCCATTTCCGGATCAAGGCCGGACTGAGATACTGGCGGATGAAGGACTCGTCGCGGTGGTCAGCCCAGGCGTCGAGCAGGATCTCGCGCCAGTTGCCGTGGCCGGCGATGTCGGGGAACCAATCGCGGTCCTCGGCCGTCGGTTTGGTTGAGATGCGCTGAATGTCCTGCATCATGTCGAGGCCGAGCGCATACGGGTTGATGCCGGAAAAGCGCGGATCGTCGAACGCCGGCTGGAAAATCACGTTGGAATGATTGCGCAGGATTTCGAGCATGGCGCCTTCGCTGATCTGGCCGCGGTCAAACAGCATGTTCATCAGCGTATAGTGCACGAAAGTGGCACAGCCCTCGTTCATCACCTGTGTCTGCCGCTGCGGGTAAAAATATTGCGCAATGACACGAACGATCCTGATGATCTCACGCTGCCAAGGCTCCAGGATCAAGCTGTTCTTTTCCAGGAAATAAAGCAGGTTTTCTTCGGGCAGGTTGAGCGATTTCTTCCGCTCCGGGTCAGGACGCTTGTTGTTGGCCCCTTGCTGCGAAGGCGGCAGCGTACGCCATAAATCATTGTAGGACTGCTCTTCGTATTCGAGGCGCTCGCGAAGCCCTTCGCGCTGCCGCTCCGACGACAGCTTCGGCGGCCGGTGATAGCGAAACACGCCCTGATCCATCAGTGCGTGGGCGGAATCAAGAACAGCCTCGACGGCAGCGAGGCCGTGCCGCTCCTCGCAACGGACAATGTAGCCCTTGGCGAAGTCCAGGTAGCTGAGAATCGCCCCAGCGTCCGTCCACTGTTTGAACAGCTGATTGTTCTTGAAAAAATGGTTGTGCCCGAGCGCGGCATGGGCTGTCACCAAGGCCTGCAGGGCCATGGTGTTTTCCTCCATCAGATAGACGATGCAGGGATTGGAATTGATGACCAGTTCATAGGCAAGCCCCCGCCCGCCTTTGCGATAGAGCAGATCCTGGTGCAGGAAATGTTTACCGAAAGACCAGTGACGGTACATTAGTGGCATGCCGATAGACGAATAGGCGTCGAGCATCTGCTGTGAGGAGATGATCTCCATTTGCACGGGATAGGTATCCAGATGAAGCTCTTCGACCGCGATAGCCTCGATCGCGTCATGGGTCCGCGACAATGTCTTGAAATCCCAGTCGGATCCTGAAAAAAGCAGGCTGGATTTACTGGCTTGTCTGGCCATCGAGAACCCCTCACGCTCTCTTGAGGGAAGGCGGCTGTCTGCCGAAGAGCTGGCGAAAGACCGGGTAGATATCGGCGGGCGTGGCGATGCGGCTCATCTGGAAGTTCGGCCATTTCACGTCGATTGCGCTATAGGCACGCCACAGCGATGTCCCATTTTCGGTGGTGCCGAAGATATGGGCTTCACGTTCGTCGATGATCTCGACATAGGCAAAATACTGGCACAGCCGCATGAGCTTACCGTTGAGCAACGCTATGCATCGCTCTGAATCGCCGGCGAAATTGTCGCCGTCAGAGGCCTGGGCGGCGTAGATGTTCCATTCGTGGACGGGGTAACGTTCGTCAATAATGCGGTGCATTTCCTCGAGCGCGGTGGAAACGACAGTGCCGCCGCTTTGGGTGTTGTAGAAGAATGTTTCCTCGTCGACCTCCTGAGCCAGATGCGTGTGGCGGATGAAGACGATTTCGATGCGGTCGTACCGCCGTTTCAGGAACAGGTGCAGCAGCACGAAGAAGCGCTTGGCCAGATCCTTCTCGCGCTCGCCCATGGACCCGGACACATCCATCAGACAGAACATGACGGCATTGGCATTCGGCACCGGCCGGAGATCGAAGCGGTTGAAGCGGATGTCGACCGGATCGACATAGGCAATTCGCCTGCGCCGCCGCTCCAGCCGGTCAAGCTCTTCGCGCAATGCCGCAATGCGCTGGCGCGCCGCTGCACTGGGTGGCACCTCCTCAAACGTGGCGATTTCCCGGAGGATCGCGTCCAACTCCTCCTGCTTAGGACGCCTCAACGCAATGCGGCGGCCATGGCTGTTGCGCATCGTGCGCCCAACATTGATGTTGGTCGGTGAACCGGTGGTGGCGAAGCCAGCCCGGCGCGGCTTGAAGGCAAGGATCTCCTTGAGGTTGAGCTTGACCATATCTGGGAGTTCGAGATCCTCGAAAAAAAGATCGAGCACCTCTTCGCGTGACAGCACGAAACGAAAGTCGTCTTCAGACTCCGTATTTCCCGGGGACGATGCTCCCCCGCCTCCGCCGGGCTTGGGGATCAGATCTCCAGCGGAGAAATGCCTGTTGCCCGGCAGGATGTGCTGGCGCCTGCCGCTGTCGCGGGCGTTGTTGAAGGTCGGCTCGCCCGTGCCTCTTTCGGGCATGCGCACGGCGTGCTCGGCATCCGCGTCGGCGATTCTGCCGGTGCGGATCTGATCGCGTATGCTCCGCTTCAGTTCCTCGCGCGCACGCCTGAGAAAGCGCTGGCGATTGCCGAGGCTCTTGTCCTTTGGATTCAGGCGACGGTCGATGAAGATCGGCATGGACCCATCCGGGCTCTCTCAACCCGCCTTGTTCACTCGCATATACCAATCCACAAGGCGACGCACCTGCCGCTGGGTGTAGCCGCGCTCAACCATACGCTGCACGAATTCATTGTGGCGTTTTTCCGTGACGCTGTCCTGCTTGGAACCGAAGCTGATCACCGGCAGGAGATCTTCGACCTGTCCGAACATCCGCTTCTCGATGACTTCGCGCAGCTTTTCATAACTCGTCCATGACGGGTTGCGGCCGTCGTTCCTTGCGCGAGCGCGCAGCGTGAACTTCACAACCTCGTTGCGGAAGTCCTTGGGATTGGCGATGCCGGCCGGTTTTTCGACCTGGGACAATTCCTTGTCCAATACCTCGCGATTGAGCACCTGGCCGGTATCTGGATCCTTGTAGTCCTGATCCTCGATCCAGGCATCGGCATAGGCGATGTAACGGTCGAAGAGGTTCTGGCCATACTCGCTGTACGATTCCAGATAGGCCTTCTGGATTTCGTGGCCGATGAACTCGGCATAGCGCGTTGCCAGTTCCGACTTGATGAACTCGAGATAGGCAGCTTCCATCTCCTTTGGAAACTGCTCGCGCTTGATCGCCTCTTCCAGGATGTACATCAGATGCACGGGATCGGCAGCCACCTCCTTCGTATCGTAGTTGAATGTCTGCGACAGGATCTTGAAGGCGAAGCGTGTGCTGACGCCGGTCATGCCTTCGGCGACGCCGGCGGCGTCGCGATATTCCTGGACCGACTTCGCCTTGGGGTCGACTTCCCTGAGGTTCTCGCCGTCATAGGCGCGCATCTTGGTGTAGAGCGGCGAATTGTCATGCTCGGCAAGGCGGGTTGAGACGGTGAAGCGGCTGAGAATGTCCAGCACCTCGGGGGCGCAGGGGCTGGCGGCCAATTCGCTCTCTCGCAGCAGCTTTTCGTAAATCTGCCTCTCTTCGGTTATGCGCAGGCAATACGGCACCTTGACCACGAGGATGCGGTCGAGAAAGGCCTCGTTGTTCTTGTTGTTCTTGAACTGTTGCCATTCCGATTCGTTGGAATGGGCCACGATGATCCCCTGATAGGGAAAGGCGCCGAAATTCTCGGTACCGTTGTAGCTGCCTTCCTGGGTCGCCGTCAGCAACGGATGCAGGACCTTGATGGGCGCCTTGAACATCTCGACGAATTCGAGCAGGCCCTGGGTGGTCCGGTTCAGTCCACCGCTATAGGAATAGGCGTCCGGATCGGATTGGCTGAAGTTTTCCAGTTGCCGGATGTCGACCTTGCCGACCAGGGCCGAGACGTCCTGATTGTTCTCGTCGCCGGGCTCGGTCTTGGCGATGCCGATCTGGCGTAGTCGCGAAGGCATCAGCTTGACCACGCTGAACTTGGAAATATCACCGGACAGTTCGTCGAGGCGCTTGGCCGCCCATGGCGAAATGAGCCCGTTCAACCGGCGCCGGGCAATGCCGTATTTATCCTGCAGCAGGTCGCCCATGCGATCGGGATGGAAAAGGCCAAGTGGCGATTCGAAAACCGGGCTGACCTGGTTGCCGACCTTCAGCGTGTAGATTGGGCGCTGCTCCATCAACTTCTTCAGCCGCTCGGCAAGGGAGGATTTGCCGCCGCCGACCGGGCCGAGCAAGTAGAGGATTTGCTTGCGCTCCTCGAGCCCTTGGGACGCATAGCGAAAATAGCCGGCGATGCGCTCGATTGTGTCCTCCATGCCATAGAAATCTGCAAAGGAGGGGTACACCTTGACGGTCCGGTTGGAGAAAATGCGGCCAAGCCGCTCATCCTTGCTGGTGTCGAGTAGGTTCGGCTCGCCGATCGCCTCGACCATCCGTTCAGGCGCCGAGGCATACATCGATCTGTCCTCGCGGCAGGCAAGGAGATATTGCTGGAGGCTGATCTCCTCCTGCGCCGCGCCCGTATAAATTTCCGAAAACAGATCGAAGACGTCAGACTGGTTCTCTCGCATGATGTTCTTGCCCTCGGAGCCGTTCTGGGTGCCTGACGGCTCATCATAGATTCAACTGCTGGAAAGCATTGTGGTTCCCTTCACATGAAGGAGAGCGCGTGCATCTGGCATTTGAAACCCGGGGACGCCACTCATGTGGCTGGAATGCTTGCCCAAATACTTAGGTGGTGATGGCCAGATGAGACCGTCAAGGGGCAGATATTGATTTCGTGAACTGAACTGCAAGCGCAGTGCATTTGATGCGGCCTGATGCTGCGAGAGTTGCGACCCGATGCGAGTTCGACGAAGCCCGGTTGATCCGGCCTCCTCTACCTGGGTATTGCCAATCCTTAACTGGACGCTCGTGGCGCTTGCGGGCACTGTTGGCCAATACGGCCGGGAGACCATGATGATCGATCGACGAAGCCTCATTCTGGCCTCCGTGGCGGCGATGCTGCCATTGGGAGCATCGGCCGCGCGGCGCCCGCGCCAACCCGCGCCAAAAACCTTCGATTACGGGCCGGCCAAGCTCGACATCTATGCGCCCGATGGTGCAACCGGCCTGCCGGTCGTGTTTTTCGTCCATGGCGGCACCTGGCAGTTCGGCAAACGCAGCCAGGTCAACGCCAAGCCAGCCTTCCTGCTCGCCAACGGCTTCTGCTTCGTCTCCATTGACTACCGTCTGTTGCCGGAGGCCAACGTCGCCACCCAGGCCGGCGACGTCGAAAAGGCCTATACCCATATCAGGGCCAACATCGCCCGGCATGGCGGCGACCCTAACCGCATCGTCGGCATGGGCCATTCGGCTGGCTGCCATCTGATTGCGCTGACCGGCATGCGCGGCGGGCTGTCCGGCGTCGCGGCGCTCATCCTCGATGATACAAGGGCCTATGATCTTGCCGCGCTGGCCAAAAATGGCGGCATGGTGCGGGCCTATGCGCGCGTCTTTTCCGACCCTTCGCAATGGGCGGCACTTTCGCCGGCCAGCTACATCGACGGCCGCAAGCATCCGCCGACTTTCATCGCCTATTCGCGGGCGTCGGGCCGTGGCGAGGTTTCGAAGGCCTTTGCCGAGCGTCTGCGCGCGACCGGCACCAAGGTTACACTGTTCGACGGCAGCGCCTATACGCATATGTCGATCAATCGCGATTTCGGCGAGGACGGCGACGCGCTGACCGCTGCGGCGCTGGCATTCCTGAAATCGGCGGTCGGCTGATTGAGGCGCGTGTGTTGGCGACTGGATCAGATCAAAAGCACTGGCGGGATATTGCTGCGCGGATGCTCGTGGGTGCAATTGCTGTGCGATCTTGAGCGGGAGAGAATTGCATGAACGGCGCCGATGTCCTGTGTGACGTGCTTCTGGCCAACGATGTGACAGTCTGCTTCGCCAATCCCGGCACGTCCGAAATGCATTTTGTTGCAGCGCTTGACCGCAAGCCGCAGATGCGTTGCGTGCTCGGCCTGTTCGAAGGCGTGGTGACGGGTGCTGCCGATGGCTACGCGCGCATGACCGATCGGCCGGCTGCGACGCTGATGCATACTGGGCCAGGCCTGGCCAATGGCCTCGCCAACATGCACAATGCGCGACGTGCCTTCAGTCCGATGATCAACATCGTCGGCGATCATGCCTCCTACCATCTGTCGCTCGATGCCCCGCTCACCAGCGATATCGAAGGCCTTGCGGCGCCGATGTCGACCTGGGTCGGCCGCGTCAACGGACCGGCCGATGTCGCGCCGGCCGCGGAGGCCGCTTTTCGCGCCTCATTGACGCCACCGGGGGTGGCGACGCTGATCCTGCCGGCGGATGCTGCCTGGGGCGAAGTCGACGCGGTCTCGGTCGGCAAGGTGAAGCTGTCGCCAATGCCGGCCGTCGATATGGACGCGGTAAGAAAGATCGCCGGGGCGATCCGTTCCGCTCCGGGCCGCGTCGGCATGGTCGTTCGCGGGAAGGCCGCACGAGCCGATGCGCTCGCCATCGCCGGGCAGATCTCGGCGGGCAGCGATGTCCGCCTGTTCAGCGAGGTTCTGATCGCCCGGATGCAACGCGGGCGCGGGCGTGTCGCGCCGACCCGCATCCCTTATCCGGTCGACGCAGCGACGGCTATGCTGAGCGAAGTCGACGTCCTGATCCTAGTCGGCGGGAAGGAACCGGTTGCCTTCTTCGCCTATCCGGGAAAACCGGGACGGCTCGTCCGTGAGGATTGCCGGGTGCTGACGCTGGCGGCGCATGGCGAGGATCTGCATGCGGCGCTGGAAGCGCTTCGCGACGAACTCGGCATCAAGCCGTCGCAACAACAGGTGTTCGCAACCGGTTTTCCCGACGAGACAATGCCGAACGGCAGGCTGACGGAAGATGCGATTGCGCTGTCGGTTGCGCGCAAGCTGCCGGCCGATGCGATCATCTGCGACGAGGCGGTCACCTCGGCGCGGCGTTTCTTCGCGCTGTCGGCCTTTGCCGCGCCGCACGACTACATGATGGGCACGGGCGGATCGATCGGCGGCGGCATCCCGTTGGCAACCGGGGCGGCGATCGCCTGTCCGGACCGCAAGGTGATCAATCTCGAGGCTGACGGTAGCGGCATGTACACGGTGCAGGGGCTGTGGACGCAGGCGCGGGAAAATCTCGACGTGGTGACGATTGTGTTTTCCAACCGGACCTACGCGATCCTGCACGGCGAGATGAAGAATGTCGGTGTCGGCGCCATCGGCAAAAATGCCCGGCGCATGCTCGACCTCGACCATCCGTCGCTGGACTGGGTTTCGCTCGCCCAAGGAATGGGCGTCGAGGCGGCTCGCGCCGATACATGCGAACGCTTCGACGCACTACTGGACAGCGCCTTGTCGCGGCGCGGACCGTTCCTGATCGAAGCGGTGCTCTGAGCGCGGCGGAACCGAGCTACCAGCGGGTCTTTTCGCCGGGAGCCGCCGGTTCGATCGCCAACGCGTGCACGCCGGCCTTCAGTTCGTCGGCAAGCAGTTCGTTAACGGCGCGGTGACGGTCGATGCGGCTCATGCCGGCAAAGGCGGAAGCGACGACGCGGACGCGAAAATGCGTCTCGCCGGTGCCGTCATAGGTGCCGTGATGATCGGATCCGTTGTGGTGATGGCCGGCATGGAGATGGCTCTCGTTGATGATGACCAGCCGCTCCGGCGAGAACGCCTTGTTGAGCTTGTCTTCCATGGTCGTCTGTATGGACATCGCCGTCTCCCTTCACCACATATGGCCGGCACACCGGCCTCGAAACCGAAAATCGATCTTCGCAAAGCCACTACCGCGCAACAAAATCAGCCATTCGTCTGCTTTATGCCGCGATTCAGCGGTTAGGGCGATGATCGCGAAAATGTCAATTCTTGTTTCGCATCTGCGAACGCCCCATAAATGGGTTAGATGAAGCCGTACCCCAAATATTTCGAGAAGATTCGCGTCCGTCCCGACAAGGACGCGGAGCTGAAGTCCCACTCGCCTATCTGCCAGTGGGACGGCTGCAAGGAGGCGGGCACCCATCGCGCGCCGGTCGGGCGCATGAAGGAGGGCGAGTATTTCCGCTTCTGCTTCGACCATGTGCGCGAGTACAACAAGGGATTCAACTATTTCTCCGGCGTGCCGGACACCGAGGTCGCGCGCTTCCAGAAGGAAGCGATGACCGGCCACCGGCCGACCTGGAAGATGGGCGCCACCGGCCCCTCGACGCGTTCGTCGCCCGATATGGCGCAGATGCGCTCCGGCCGCGCCGGCTACTACAACCGCATGCGCGACCCGTTCGACCTGTTCAAGGGGCCGAAGGATCCGCGCGAGGCGCGTGAGCGCAAGGCTAAGCCGCTTGAGGCCAAGGCGCTGGAAACGCTTGGCCTTGATACAAAGGCGACTGGCAAGGAGATCAAGGCGCGCTATAAGGAACTGGTGAAACTCCACCATCCGGATGCGAATGGTGGCGACAGAGGTTCGGAAGACCGGTTCCGCGATGTGCTGCAGGCCTATCGCGTGCTCAAACAGGCGGGCCTGTGCTGAGCGACCATTCGGTTCGTGTCGTTTTCCAACTTTCATAAGGTTGGAAAAGGCTCTAAGACCGCCCCCGGACAAAATCGATTGCCGGCGAAATCAGGCTTTTCGCCCGTGGAGATGTTGAGAGATATGAACAAGGTCGATCGTGACATCGCCAACCTGCCCGACACGACGGTGTCGGTGAAGGAGAAATTCGGCTTCGAGTCCAAGATGGTGGTTCCGGCCTATTCGGTGACATCAGAGCATGTGCCCGACATTGATCCGGACTATCTGTTCGACAAGAACACGACGATGGCGATCCTCGCGGGCTTTGCCTACAACCGCCGCGTCATGGTGTCGGGCTATCACGGCACCGGCAAGTCGACCCATATCGAACAGGTCGCCGCCCGCCTCAATTGGCCCTGCGTGCGCGTCAACCTCGACAGCCATGTCAGCCGTATCGATCTCGTCGGCAAGGACGCGATCGTCGTCAAGGACGGCTTGCAGATCACCGAATTCCGCGACGGCATCCTGCCTTGGGCCTACCAGCACAATGTCGCGCTTTGCTTCGACGAGTATGACGCCGGCCGGCCGGACGTGATGTTCGTCATCCAGCGCGTGCTGGAATCGTCGGGCCGGCTGACGCTGCTCGACCAGAGCCGGGTCATTCGGCCGCATCCGGCGTTCCGGCTGTTTTCGACCGCCAACACGGTCGGTCTCGGCGACACCACCGGCCTCTATCACGGCACCCAGCAGATCAACCAGGCGCAGATGGACCGCTGGTCGATCGTCACCACGCTGAACTACCTGCCGCACGACAATGAAGTCGCCATCGTGCTGGCCAAGGCCAAGCACTATCGCGATAGCAAGGGTAAGGAGATCGTCAACAAGATGGTGCGCGTCGCCGACATGACGCGCTCGGCCTTCATCAATGGCGATCTGTCGACCGTGATGAGCCCGCGTACTGTCATCACCTGGGCCGAGAATGCCGAGATCTTCGGCAATATCGGCATGGCGTTCCGGCTGACCTTCCTCAACAAGTGCGACGAGCTCGAGCGCTCAGTGGTGGCCGAGTTCTATCAGCGCGCCTTCGGCGAGGATCTGCCCGAGAGCGCCGCCAACGTGGTGCTGGGCTAAGCAGAGTCTCGATGGCGGGTCCGGGCGACAACACGCGCAACAAGTCGAAGACGGGGTCTGAAGCCGACAGCTTCAAGCGCGCCGTCACGGTCTGCATGCGTGCCATTGCCGGCGACAAGGAACTGGAAGTCGGTTTCGCCAAGGATCGGCCGGCACTTGCCGGTAGCCGTGCGCGTTTGCCAGAACTGCCGAAGAAAGCGTCGAAGACTGATATCGCGATTACCCGCGGCCTCGGCGATTCCATGGCGCTGAAGCGCGCCTGCCACGATGTGCGCATCCACACCAAGCTGGCGCCGGAAGGCAAGGCGGCCCGCGCCATCTATGACGCGGTCGAGCAGGCTCGCGTCGAGGCGATAGGCTCGCGCGCCATGCAAGGCGTCGCCGACAATATCGGCTCGATGCTCGAGGACAAATACGCCAAGGCCAATCTCGTCGACGTCAAGGACAAGGCCGACGCGCCGATCGAGGAAGCGCTCGCGCTGATGGTGCGCGAGAAGCTGACCGGCCGGCCGATCCCGAAGAGCGGCGAGCGGCTGGTCGAACTCTGGCGGCCTTGGGTCGAGGAAAAGGCCAAGGCCGATCTCGACGGACTGTCGGCAAAGCTCGGCGACCAGCAGGCCTTCGCCCGCGTCGTGCGCGAGATGCTCGCCTCCATGGAGATGGCCGAGGAACTCGGCGACGACCAGGAGACGGAAGACTCCGAGGACAATGATGACAACCAGCCGCAAGGCGAGGAGCAGAGCGAGGAGGGCGGCGAAGAGGATTCCGGCTCCGAGCAGTCGCAGTCCGAGGATGCCGAGGCTTCGGCCGACGATGAGCAATCAGCCGAGACGGAAGCCTCCGACGCGACCGCCGACGACCTCTCCGACGATGACGATGCGGACGCCGAGACACCCGGCGAGGCGCGCCGCAACGACAATCCCTTCACCAATCTGCCAAAGGAAATTGACTACAAGGTCTTCACCACAGCTTTCGACGAGACGGTGGGCGCCGAGGAGCTTTGCGAAGAAGAAGAGCTCGACCGGCTGCGCGCCTTCCTCGACAAGCAGCTGGCCAATCTGTCCGGCGTCGTCGGCCGGCTGGCCAACCGGCTGCAGCGCCGGCTGATGGCGCAGCAGAACCGCTCCTGGGATTTCGACCTGGAAGAGGGTTACCTTGACCCGGCACGGCTGGTGCGCGTCGTCATCGACCCAATGCAGCCGCTGTCCTTCAAGCAGGAGCGCGACACCAAATTCCGTGACACGGTGGTGACGCTGGTGCTCGACAATTCCGGTTCCATGCGCGGCCGGCCGATCACGGTCGCCGCGACCTGCGCCGATATCCTGGCGCGCACGCTGGAGCGTTGCGGCGTCTCGGTCGAGATCCTCGGCTTCACGACACGAGCCTGGAAGGGCGGGCAGGCGCGCGAGAAGTGGCTGAAGGACGGCAAGCCGCCGAACCCCGGCCGGCTCAACGATCTGCGCCACATCATCTACAAATCCGCCGACCATCCGTGGCGGCGGGCACGGCGCAATCTCGGCCTGATGATGCGCGAGGGCCTGCTCAAGGAAAATATCGACGGCGAGGCGCTGCTGTGGGCGCACAACCGGCTGATCGCCCGGCCGGAACAGCGCAAGATCCTGATGATGATCTCGGACGGCGCGCCGGTCGACGATTCGACATTGTCGGTCAATCCGGGCAATTATCTCGAGCGCCATCTGCGCGCCGTCATCGAGCTGATCGAGACGCGTTCGCCGGTGGAACTGCTGGCCATCGGCATCGGCCATGACGTCACCCGCTACTACCGACGCGCCGTCACCATCGTCGATGCCGAGGAGCTGGCCGGCGCCATGACGGAGCAACTGGCTTCGTTGTTTGCCGAGGAAAGCGCGAAGGATACGCGGCGCGGCGGCATGCGGCGCGCCGGATGATCTCCAAGCGCGGCGGCTTTCAGCAGACGCTTTTCGCCGCAATCGCCCTGCTTTCCGGCGTGGCCTCGGCGGCAGCCGGTTCGGCTGATTCCATCTCGGTTGAACCGGTCGAAGTCTCGGCCCGCCCGATTGCCGAATTCCACATTGGCCATGCCGACAAGCAGTTCGGACCACTCGAATTCGTCGGCGGGCTGGAGATGACCTCGCCGACGCGCGATTTCGGCGCGCTGTCGGCCTTCCGCTTTCTAAAAGCCGGCGGCGATTTCATCGGCGTTGCCGACACCGGCTTCTGGTTCTTCGGAACAGTGGTCCGCGACGCCGACAAGCGGCCGTCCGGCATCCAGAATTTCCGCATGCAGCAGATGGTCGACGAAGCGGGCCGGGCGATCGACGAGAAGTGGGAGGTCGACGCCGAAGGCCTAGCGGTCAAGGACGGCGTCGCCACCGTCGGCTTCGAGCGCGATCACCATGTCGCCCAGTTCAAAATCGACCCTGCCGACATGAAGGCACCGTTCAAGCAGCTGGATTTCCTGGTGCCTGCCCGGGAACTGCGACAGAATCGCGGTTTCGAGACGGTCACCCACGCCAATGCCAACGGCCAGCACGAGGGCGGGCTGGTGGTGGTCTCCGAGAAGAGCCTCGACAAGGCCGGCAACATCTATGCCGCCATCATCGATGGGTCGCACAAGGGCGTCTTCACCGTCAAGCGCAATGGCGATTTCGACATCACCGACGGTGCCTTCCTGCCGGATGGCGACCTGTTGCTTCTGGAGCGCAGTTTTTCGATGGCCCGCGGCGTCAAGATGCGGCTGCGGCGCATCTATGGCGAGAGTGTCGAAAAGGGTGCCGTCGCCGACGGGCCGGTGCTGCTGGAGGCCGACATGGGCTACCAGATCGACAATATGGAAGGGCTCGACGTCTGGACCCGCAATGACGGCGCGCTGATGGTGTCGCTGATCTCCGACGACAACCACTCGATCCTGCAGCGCAACCTCTATCTGGAATTTATTCTGCACCAGGATTGAGCGACGCCTCCAACTGCGAACCTGAAGTTGAGGGTTTTCAACGGCGGCTGCGCATTTTCGCCAACGCCTTCCCCCACTCCGTCGCCGCTACGCGGCGCCACCTCTCCCCCCTCCGGAGGGAGAGGAAGGGCGCCAAGCTTTGCAAACTCACGCCCTTCCTCTACCCCGTCGATCGGGGGAGAGGTGGCGAGCGAAGCTCGACGGAGTGGGGGTCGACCTTTCATCGCTCAATTTCCGCTCGTCAAATTACTTTAGTCCACACTTGACAATTGACGCCAACCCCGCAATACTCAAGTCCATGCTTAACTATTCCGAGATCGACAGCATCTTGCGGGCTCTGGTCGAGCCGACACGCCGGCAGATCCTGGAAAGGTTGAGCCGTGGACCGGCCACCGTCAGCCAGCTGGCGGAGCCGTTCGGCATGACGTTCGCGGCAGTTCTGCAACATCTGCAGACGCTGGAAGCCTGCGGGCTGATCCGTAGCGAAAAGATCGGGCGGGTGCGCACCTGCCGGATCGAACCGGGCGGGCTTGCTCCGCTCGCCGACTGGATCACCGAACGTCGCATACCTGCAGAACGCCACCTCGACCGTCTCGGCCAAATCCTGGCGGAGGCGGATCAATCCCCCAAGAAAAGTCAGGACCAGGAAAAGGACGAACAGCCATGAACCAGATCGCCTCCGTCAAAGACGAGCATTCCGTCATCCACTCCACCTTCACCATCGAGCGGAGCTATCCACAATCGCCGGCCCGTGTCTTCCACGCCTTCGCTGACAAGGCGACGGTGCGGCGCTGGCGGGTCGAAGGCGATGGTTTTGCCATCGCCGAATTCAGCTTCGATTTTCGCGTCGGTGGCGGCGAGGTGTCGCGATTCAGCTATGCCGGCGGTCCGGAGGTCAGGCTCGACGCGCAGTTTCAGGATATCGTTCCCGACCAGCGCATCGTGTTTTCCTACCGGATGGCGATCGGGCCGCAGCCGATGTCGGCATCCCTTACCACTGTCGAACTGACGCCTTCAGGCGATGGCACGAGGCTGACCTACACCGAGCAGGGCGCCTTTTTCGACGGTGTCGATTCCGCCAAGGGACGAGAAGAGGGAACCCGTGGGCTGCTGGAAGCCCTTGCTGCGGATCTTCAGAAGTCAGGATCGTGAGCCGTTGGCGGCGATCCAGATGACATGGCGCGCGCCGCGCTTGCCGTTGGCGCGCGTGTTGACCTCTTCGACCGTGAAGCCTGCCTGCTTCAAACGTCGCGTGAAGCCGCTGTCGGGGCCTTGTGACCACACCGCCAGCACGCCACCCGGCTTGAGGGCGCTACGCGCTGCTCCCAGGCCCTGCAGGCTGTAAAGCGCATCGTTGGACTTGTGGACGATGCCTTCCGGGCCATTGTCGACATCGAGCAGAATGGCGTCCCAGGCCGCGGGCTGCGACCGGATCAGTTGCCCGACATCGGTTTCCTGGATGGTAACGCGCGGATCATCGAGAGAGCCGCCAAAGATTTCGGCCATCGGGCCGCGTGCCCAGGCGACGACGGCCGGCACCAGCTCGGCAACAACAATTTGTGCATCGTTGCCGAGTTCGGCGAGTGCGGCGCGCAGCGTAAAACCCATGCCAAGCCCGCCGATCAGGATTCTCGGCTGCCGATGGCCGGCAATCCGATCACAGGACAGTTTTGCCAGCGCTTCCTCGGAGCCGCTGAGACGGCTGTTCATCAGCTCGTTTGTGCCGAGCATGATCGAGAATTCTGACCCGCGCCGCTTGAGGCGAAGCTCCTGAGCGCCATCCGGGGTCTTTGCCGAATCGAGCTGGACCCAGGGAATCATGGTTTAAGCCGCAACCGCCGGCTGACTCCAGCGGGCGGCGAGCAGCCGGTAGGGGATGAGCGCGACCACGGCAATGATCAGTTTCACCGAGAGATCACCAAGCGCCCAGGAAACCCAGCGCATCGCATCGACATGGAAGATGCCCATCAAAGGTGCGGCTTCGAGCGCAAAGCTGTCGTTGGGACCGGCGAAGGCAAAGGCGGCCGAAAAAGCGACGGTGAAGAACACGGCGGTGTCGAATACCGATCCGACCAGCGTGCCGACGATCGGCGCGCGCCACCAGCTCTGCCGGCGCAGCCGGTTGAAGACGGTGACATCCAGCAATTGCGCGGCAAGGAACGCCGCGCCTGACGCCGCCGCGATGCGGACCAGCCGGTCGGCGGCGGTCTCGAATTCGATCAGGCCGTGGCGGAACAGGAAGGGCGGGACGAGGATCGAGCAGACCACCGCCGTCATGAAGCCGACAAAGACGATCCGGCGCGCCACAGCAGGCCCGTAGCGGCGGTTGGCGAGGTCGGTGACCAGAAAGGAGAAGGGGTAGGTGAAGGCGCCCCAGGTCAATAGGTCGGCCAGCGACAGGCCACCGATCTGGCCCTGCATCGGGAACTGCACGAGAATGTTCGATGCCACGACGACAAGCGCCATGGCGGCCACAAATGGCAGATATCGCGAGAAGGAAGTCATTTTTTTATCCTGGGTAATGGAACCAGCGGAGCGCATTCCGAAGGCGGACTACGCTAGCTTCGTAATTTGAGCACCGGATTGCCAAAACCTTGCGGCTTCGATCCGATGCCCAGGCCAACAAGAGGTTGGCCAGGGCGGTCGTCCCCCGCCTTTGAACGAGGTTAAGCGGCAGCCTGCTCGGCGACCTTCTTGGCGATCTGCTTCTTCAGCAGACGCGCGCGCTGCGACAATTCCTTGACATCGGCCTTGGCCAGGAAGGCGTCGAGGCCGCCGCGATGTTCCACCGAACGCAGCGCGTTGGCTGAGATGCGCAGGCGCACATTCTGGTTCAGCGCTTCCGAAATCAGCGTCACATTGACGAGGTTCGGCAGGAAGCGACGCTTGGTCTTGTTGTTGGCGTGGCTCACATTGTTGCCGGACATGACTGCCTTGGCAGTGAGTTCGCAGGTGCGGGACATGGTTCTAACCTTCAGTTCTCGGGGTCTGCCAAACACTCAAGCCCACGCCGGGTGGCGCGCGGTTCTGGTCAGGCGGCCTTATGGAAAAAGTTGGCGTTCCATAGTTGCATTTCGCCGAGGCGTCAAGCTCCGGCTTGCCCACGGATGCGCCCGGCATTTCATATTAAGGCCGGAATTCATTCTATAAGCGGTCTCATAGGGACATGCCAGACCGGAGTTGCCCGCCTCCGGCCGAAAATCAAGGACCCGATCCCGTCATGCTTCGTTCGTCTCATGCCCTTTTCGCCATGCTTGCCATTGTCTTGCCGTCCGCCGCCACCGCTGCCTCGCCGCAGTCGTTCAGGGGCGAGTACACGGTCTCGTTCCTTGGTTTTTCGATAGCGAAATCAACGTTTTCAAGCCACTATGAGAACGGCGCCTATGCGATCGAAGGCAGCGTCACCGCGGCGGGTCTGGCCAAGCTGTTCGACGATACGCGTGGCACGGTCTCGTCCAAAGGCACGATTGCGGGCAAGAAGATGGTGCCGCAGGCATTCCGTGCCGATTACACCTCCGGCAAGAAGGCATCGGTGGTCGATATCCGCTTTGCCAATGGCAGGGTCGCCTCGACGCAGGTCATCCCGGCGCCGGGTAAAAGGGACCCCAACAGCTGGGTGCCAATCAGTGCCGGCGACCTGGCCTCGGTGCTCGATCCGATGGCCGCCACCGTCATCCATGCCGACAGTCTCGACCAGGTCTGCGGCCGCACCGTGAAGTTCTATGACGGCGAGATGCGTGCCGACCTGACGCTGACCTACGCTTCGAAAGGCACGATCTCGGTGCCGGGCTACAAGGGCGATACGGTTACCTGCCGGATGGGATTCGAGCCGGTGGCGGGCTATCGAAAGGGGCGCAAGGCGCTCAACTATCTCAAGAACAAAAGCCGCATGATGGTGACGTTTGCACCACTCGGCCAAACCGGCGTATATGCGCCGATCCGTGCCACGGTAGGCACGCAGATCGGCACATTGACCATCAGTGCCGGGCGTTTCGAAGCGGTACAATAGGCTAGGCGCCACACGCGCGCCACTGGAGACAGAATGGCGCGCGCAACACTGATCGGGTTTTCGGCGGTCGCCATGTGGGCGCTGCTGGCGCTGCTCACCGATGCATCGGGCCAGGTGCCGCCGTTCCTTTTGTCGGCAATCACCTTCTCGATCGGCACCGGCGTCGGGCTCGCCGCGCGGCTGTTCATGCCGGCACCCGACAAGAGCCAGAAGATACCGCCGCAAGTTTGGCTGATCGGCATTGCCGGTCTGTTCGGCTACCACTTCTTCTACTTCACCGCGCTGCGCAACGCGCCGGCGGTGGAGGCGAGCCTGATCGCCTATCTGTGGCCGCTGCTGATCGTGCTCGGTTCGGCGCTGATGCCGGGTGAGCGGCTGGCCTGGAACCATGTCGTCGGCGCGCTGCTCGGCCTTGCCGGCACGGTGCTGATCGTCACCAAGGGCGGCGGGCTGGCCTTCGACGCCCGCTATGCCTTCGGCTATGCCATGGCCGCCGTCTGCGCTTTGCTGTGGTCGTCCTATTCGCTGTTGTCGCGGCGCTTCCCGTCGGTGCCGACCAGCATTGTCACCTGGTTCTGTGCCGCAACCGCGGTGCTGTCGTTCGTCTGCCATTTGGCGCTGGAACAAACCGTGCTACCTGACGGCGTCGGCCAGTGGCTGGCCGTGCTCGGCCTCGGCCTGATGCCTGTCGGGGCAGCCTTCTATGCCTGGGACATCGGCGTCAAGCGCGGCAACATCCAGGTGCTGGGTGCTGCAAGCTACGCGGCGCCGCTGTTGTCGACGTTGGTGCTGATCGCGGCCGGCGTCGCCGAGCCGTCGCTGCGCATCCTCGCCGCTTGCGTGTTGATCACCGGCGGAGCGGCGCTCGCCGCAAAATCCCTGTTCCTGCGCAAGCCGGTCGCGACCGAAAGTGGAGCCGGGGCATCCGAAGACGGAGCCCGGGCATCCGAAGGCGGAGCCCAGGCATGACGATGCCGTTTCCAGGCGGCATCGATGCCAATGCCAATGCGACGCTGATCTTTTCGCTGGTGGCGGCGGTGATCCATGCGTTCACGTCAAGCATGCCGCCGACGCTCGCCCGCTCGGCGGCAAAGACGCTTGCCGTGACGATGCTTGCCGTACTGGCGGGGCTGCAAGGTGGCCCGCTGCTGCTGGTCGCAGCCCTTGCGCTCAGCGCCGTCGGCGACGCCTTCCTGTCACGCGACGGCGAAAAGGCCTTTCTCGGCGGGCTGGCCAGTTTTCTCCTCGCTCACGTCATCTATGTCGCGCTGTTCCTGCGCAGCGGTGGCGGGTTGGAGTTGCTTGGCGCCGAATCGTGGCGCGGAGCGATCGCGCTCGCAATGGCCGTCTTTGCGCTCGTCATGCTGGTGGCGCTATGGCGGCGCGTCGGCCCAAGCCTGCGCGTTCCGATCGCCGTCTATGTCGCCGCGATCCTGGCGATGGGTGTTTCGGCGCTCACCACCGGCAACGTCTCGGTGATTGGCGGCGCCCTGTTGTTCATGGCATCCGACGGGCTGCTCGCCACGGAGAAATTCCTGGTCGCCGCCATCTCGCCGCACCGTCCCTGGATGCGCTTCGCCGTCTGGGCGTTGTACTATGCCGCTCAACTCGCGATCACGCTCGGGTTCCTGCTAAATTTGGGTTCTTATTGAGTTAGGGTTGTTTCGGTTGCCAGCCGGGTTCGGCCAGCTCAAAGGCGGCAAACTCGAAGCCCGGCGCGACGGTGCAGCCGACCAGCGTCCATTCGCCCAGGCTGCGCGCCGATTGCCACCAGCCTGCCGGCACGATGATCTGAGGCCGCTCACCGGCTGCGAGATCGATGCCGAGCACCTGCTCCACAACGGCGCTGCCTTCTTCCCACATCGACAGCGCCAGCGGTGCGCCGGCATGGAAATGCCAGACCTCGGCGGCGTCCTTGACCCGATGCCAGGCCGAAACCTGATGCTGCTCCAGCAGGAAGTAAATCGCGGTCGAATGACCGCGCGGCCCGCCAGCGCTATCGCGAAAGGTCTCTGCGTACCAGCCGCCTTCCGGATGCGGTTTCAGGCCGAGCGTCGCGATGATTTCGGCGGAACTGGTCATGGCGCCTACGATACCCTCGGGCTCTAGAAATTGTCCTTACGCTTGCGGATCTCGGCAAAGACCTCGACGTCCGAGGCATTCTCCAGCCCAAGATGCCTGCGGATCGCCGGATCGTGCCAGCGCAGGAAGGGATTGGTCGACAGCTCCTCGCCGATCGTCGTCGGCAGCGTCGGCTTGTTGTCGGCGCGCAGCTTTTCGATCTTGGCAGCACGCTCCTTCAATGCCGAATTGGTCGGGTCGACGGTCAGTGCGAAACGGGCGTTGGAAAGCGTGTATTCGTGGCCGCAATAGATGGCCGTCTCAGCCGGAAGTGCCGCCAGCTTCTTCAGCGATTCATACATCACCGGCGGCTTGCATTCGAACAGCCGGCCGCAGCCCAGCGCAAACAGCGTGTCGGCGGTGAATGCCACATTCGACGCGGGCAAGTAGTAGGAGACGTGGCCGGCGGTATGGCCGGGCGTGGCGATCACTTCGATCTTTTCATCGCCAAGATGGAGAACCGAGCCGTCTCCGACGGTCTCGTCGATGCCGGGGATCTTCGCCTTTTCGGCTTCCGCGCCGACGATGCGCAGCTTGAAGCGCTCCTTCAGCGCCAGGTTGGCCTCGACGTGGTCGCCATGGTGATGCGTGGTCAGGATCATCGTCGGCGTCCAGCTGGTGCGCTTGAGCGCGGCCAGGATCGGCGCTTCCTCGGGCGCGTCGATGATCGCGGTCTGACCGCTTTTGGGGTCATGCACCAGCACGCCGAAATTGTCGCTGCGGCACATGAACTGTTCGATTTCGACCGGCATCGCATCTCTCCGTTGTCGCCGCAGACATAGGGCGCTGATGCGCGGATGTCATCCCAGCATGTTGTTGAAACCCGCTGATATCACGGCTACATCCCTGCCATGCATTCCGACATCGTCGATCTTCGCTCCTTCTATTCGACAACGCTCGGCCGGTTCGCCGAGCGTTCGATCACCATGGCGTTGTCGTCGATATGGGCAGCCGTGCCCAACGAGCGGCTGGTCGGCCTCGGCTATACCTTGCCCTGGCTGGAACGGTTCGGCACCGACGCCGAGCGGGTTTTTGCCTTCATGCCGGCAACGCAAGGTGCGGTGGTGTGGCCGGCGGTAGGGCCAACGGCGACGGCACTGGTCTTCGACGAGGAACTGCCTCTGGTCGATTCCTGCATCGACCGCATGCTGCTCGTCCATTCGCTCGAACATGTCGAGAACCCGCGTGAAACGCTGAACGAGATCTGGCGCGTGCTGTCCCCGGCGGGCCGCGTCGTCATCGTCGTGCCCAACCGGCGCGGCGTCTGGGCACGCTTCGAGCACACCCCATTCGGCAATGGCCGGCCCTTTTCGCGCGGGCAGCTCACCGAATTGCTGCGCGAGGCGAATTTCACGCCCGCCGCCTGGTCCGATGCGCTGTTCTTTCCACCATCACGGCGGCGTTTCATGATGCGGTTCCACAATGTGCTGGAACGCGCCGGCCGGCGGCTGTGGCCGATCTTTTCCGGGGTCATCGTCGTCGAGGCGCAGAAGCGGCTCTATCAAGGCGTGCCGGTCGCCCAGCGCGCCTCGCGCCGCGTCTTCGTGCCGGTGCTATCACCGCATGGCGCCACCCGGCTTGGCCGTTGCAAGGAGGCCGGGGACACCAAGCCATCGGTTGCGCAGGTGACGGCTTCGTGATCACGGCACGAGTGCCTGCGGTCTTTTTCCCGCCTATCTGTCGTAGGTGGACTGACAGCCCATCTGGCAGTCCATTTGAACGACGGACGCCTTCAAGTCTCCCCAACCGGTTTCAGCACTGAACGCAAGGACCTTGGCTATGGCTGATCAACCGGACAATGCCGCCGCTATTCAGCCGGTTGCCGTGGCGGTCGAAGCAAGCAGCCTGAGCGATCAGGTGGCGACGATCCGGCGGGCGCTGGCGGGATCGCCGGTTCGCAAGTGGTTGCTGTGGACATCGGTCGGCATCATGGCCGTGATCATCGCGACGTCGATCGGCCAGGTTCTGCTCAACCGATGGAATCAGCCTTTCTACGATGCGCTCGCCCGCCGCGACATGGCGGCCTTCCTGCACCAGCTTCTCGTCTTTGCGGCAATAGCCGGTGGACTTCTGGTGCTCAATGTTGGCCAGACCTGGCTCAATCAGATGATCAGGCTCAAGCTGCGCGAGGCGCTGACGCTGGACCTGATCGACCAGTGGATGCGGCCGGCGCGCGCCTTTCGGCTGGCCAATGCAGGCGCCATCGGCGTCAATCCGGACCAGCGCATGCAGCAGGACGCCGCACATCTTTCCGACCTGTCGACCGATCTCGGCGTCGGCCTGTTGCAGTCGTGCATCCTGCTCGTGTCCTTCGTCGGCGTGCTGTGGGAGCTGTCCTCCGGCTTCGTGTTCCACATTGGCGGGACCTCGCTGGCCCTACCGGGCTACATGGTCTGGGCCGCCATCCTCTATGCCGGCACTGCCTCATGGCTGAGTTGGCTGGTCGGGCGCCCGCTCATCCGCCTAAACAGCGATCGCTACACGCGCGAGGCCGAGTTGCGCTCCTCGATGGTGCGCGTCAACGAGAATGTCGATGCCATTGCGTTGTATCGTGGCGAGGCCGACGCCAGGCGACGGCTTGAACTCGACCTCCGCACGGTGCTGGGCGCCATGCGGCGCATCTACAGCGCCCAGATCAACCTGTCCTGGGTGACCGATACCTATGGCTGGATCACTGTCGTGGCACCCATCCTGGTCGCCTCGCCGGTTTATTTCGCAGGCGACATCAGCTTTGGCGGGCTGATGATGGCGGTCGGTGCCTTCAATCAGGTCCACTCGTCCCTGCGCTGGTTTATCAACAACATCGGCGGCATTGCCGATTGGCGCGCCACGCTGATGCGCGTCGCCGATTTCCGCATCGCGCTCAATGAAACCGACGTGCTGCACGACACGGAAAAGCGCATCGCCTTCGGCGAAAACGCCAATGGCAACCTGACTTTCGAGAAGCTTGAAGTCGCCTCGCCGGAGGGTTGCGCCCGGCTTGCCGACCAGCATGTCGAAATCCGCCCCGGCGAGCGCGTCATGATCACCGGTGATCCGGGCGCTGGCAAGACGCTGTTCTTCCGCGCTCTTGCCGGACTGTGGCCGTGGGGAAGCGGACGGATCGGACTGCCGGCGGGAGAAACCCCCATGTTCGTGCCGCGCGTTCCTTATTTCCCGACCGGTACATTGCGCGAGGTCCTCGATCACTCGGACGGACCTGCGCCGGCGAGCGATGCCGACATTTCTGCGGTGCTTGCCGAGGTCGGTCTGGAGCGGCTGTCGTCGTCGCTCGACCGCACCCGGCGCTGGGACCACGAGCTGGGCGATGACGAGCAACGTTCGCTGGCCTTCGCCAGGCTTGCCCTGCGGCAGCCGAAATGGGTGATCATCGACGAAGCCCTGGATGCGTTCGACGGCCCGTCGCTAAGACGGGTGCTGTCGATGCTCGGGAAGCGCTTGCCGGGGACCGCGATCCTCAACATCGGCCGCGGCCAGCACAACAGTCACTTCTTTCCGCGCGCGTTGACGATCGTCAAGGATTCCGGTGCGCCGGCTCTGAAGCCCGCCCGCGTCAGGGCCGGCGCGATAGAACCGCCGCCAGTCGCAGCTCGCCACAATACATAGGCCGCTGTTCGGATTGCCGGTGCAAAGCTTTATTTTGCCGTGATCGCGAGGGAAGCTCGTCGGGAGAAACAACCTGGCGATGGCCATGCTTGATGCTGTGCGCCTGCTTGCCTGTCTTGTCTGTGCCCAGGCTGCTCCCGCCGCCTCGCCGCCGGACGCGCTTGCCGTCGACGTCGAGCTGGTGCTGGCGGTCGACATTTCGCTGTCGATGGATGAGAAGGAGTTCGCCCTGCAGCGCGCCGGTTATGTCGAGGCGTTGCGGCATCCGGACTTTATCAAGGCTGTCCGTGCCGGCGCCACGGGACGCATCGCGCTCACTTATTTCGAATGGGCCGGCACGGTGCGCGACGACGCGATCATCGGCTGGCAGATCATCGACAGTGCAGAGAGCGCCAACAGCTTCGCCGACAAGGTCGCGGCCCGACCGTTCCGGAGCTTCCGCGGCACCTCGATTTCCGGAGCGCTGGCGTTTGGCACCGAGCTTTTCGATCGCACTTCCTTCGAGGGCGAACGCAGCGTCATCGATATTTCGGGTGACGGTCCGAACAATATCGGGCCGCCTGTCACCGCGACGCGTGATGCGGCGACCGCAAAAGGCATCGTCGTCAATGGCCTGCCGATCTTGATCAGCCCGTCGCCCACCTTCAGTCATCTCGATCAATATTATGCGCAGTGCGTGACCGGAGGCCCCGGTTCCTTCGTGCTGCCGATCTATCAGGCCGCCGAATTCTCGACGGCAATCCGGCGCAAGCTGATCCTTGAAGTAAGCGGCATTCAAAACGCCGGGATCATCCCCGTCGACGCGACCATGCCGATAGACTGTCTGCAAGGCGAGCGGGACAGGCGATTCCTATCGGATCCCTATTTTCCCGAACTTGACCGGTAGGCTTGGCCGATTTGCGTACTAGGCGGAGGCGCCCGCCCTACTGGGTAACATGTACCCCATTACCTCAGACGTAATCGCTTTGAGATCAGTGTTTCGGCAGATTGCCCTTAGGAGGCCCGGTCGGCTTCGATCCAAAGGGAGTACAATCATGACCGCTTACGCCGTTGCCCATATGCGCCAAGCCACGATGGGTCCGCAGATCGTCGAGTACCTGCACAAGATCGATGCTACGCTGAAACCTTTCGGCGGCCGTTTTCTGGTTCATGGCGGCGATGTGGAGGTGATCGAGAACAGCTGGCCGGGCCATCTGATCATAATCGAATTCCCCGACAGGCAGCATGTGCATGGCTGGTACAATTCACCAGCCTACCAGGCGATATTGGAGCTGCGTACGGACAATTCGGAGGCCGACGTGGTGTTCGCCGACGGCGTCGAACATCCGCACAAGGCGACGGATGTTCTGGGATAGCTTGCGGCTCACCGCTTCAATAAGAAAACCGCCTGCTGGCCGAAAAAATTCCAGAACCACCACGGCATCGACAACCCGATCCTCTGGCCATTGGCATCGAGCGCGGTTGCCTTTTCGACGGTGGCGCCGAGCTCGTCGCACAGATTGACGAAATCGCGGATGGTGCAGAAGTGGATGTTGGGCGTGTCGTACCAGGAATAGGGCAGATCCTTGGTCACCGGCATGCGGCCGTTGAGGAACAGCGACAGACGCACCCGCCAATGGCCGAAATTGGGGAAGGAGACTATGGCGCGGTTGCCGATCCTGAGCAGTTCGTCGAGCACCAGCTTCGGGTTGCGGGTTGCCTGCAGCGTCTGCGACAGGACGACGAAATCAAAACCCTTGTCGGGGTAGAATTCGAGGTCCTTGTCGGCATCGCCCTGGATGACCGAGAGGCCGCGCGCCACGCATTCGTTGACGCCGCGCTGCGACAGCTCAAGTCCACGGCCGTCGACCTGCTTGGTGTCCTGCAAGAGCTCGAGCAGTGAGCCGTCGCCCGAACCGACATCGAGCACGCGCGACTGCGGCGGGATGAGGTTGGCGACTACCTCGAGGTCGACGCGCTGGCTGCCGTTGACGCTCATGATGTCGCCTCCTGTGTGGCGCACGATCCCGGACGGACAAGTCTGAAATTTTCTGGGGTCATGCGCTCAGCCCTCTCGCCCGGGCGGCCGAGCCGATGAAGCCGTTGATGGCGGCAAACAATTCCGGCTCGTCGAGCAGGAAGGCGTCATGGCCGCGATCGGTCTCGATTTCGACGAAGGACACCGACGCGCCGGCAGCGTTCAGCGCATGCACGATCGAGCGGCTCTCCTCGGTCGGAAACAGCCAATCCGACGTGAAGGACACCAGGCAGAAACGGGTTTTCGTGCCGGCAAAGGCATCGGCCAAGCGGCCGCCATGGTCGGCGGCGAGGTCGAAATAGTCCATCGACCGCGTCATGTAGAGGTAGGAATTGGCATCGAAGCGGTCGACGAAGGTCATGCCCTGGTGGCGCAGATAGCTTTCGATCTGAAAGTCGGCGTCGAAGCCGAAGGTCAACGCTTCGCGGTCCTGCAGATTGCGGCCGAATTTCCGGTGCAGGGCGGCTTCCGACAGATAGGTGATGTGAGCGGCCATGCGCGCCACCGCCAAGCCCTTTTCCGGGCGTCTGCCGTGCTCGAAATATTTGCCGCCATGCCAGTCCGGATCGGCCATGACGGCTTGCCGGCCGACCTCGTGGAAGGCAATGTTCTGCGAGGAATGGCGTGCGCCGGTGGCGATCGGCAACGCCGAGAAGACGCGCTCCGGATAGCTCGACGCCCATTCCAGCACCTGCATGCCGCCCATCGAGCCGCCGAGCACGCAGAACAGCTTTTCGATGCCGAAATGGTCGATCAGCATCTGCTGCGCCCGCACCATGTCGCGGATGGTGATGATAGGCAGGTCGAGCCCATAGGGCTTGCCGGTGGCGGGATTGGTCGAGGCGGGGCCGGTGGAGCCGAGACAACCGCCGATGACGTTGGAGCAGATGACGAAGAAGCGGCTGGTGTCGATGATTTTGCCGGGGCCGATCAGCACTTCCCACCAGCCGGGCTTGCCGGTCACAGGATTGGTGCTGGCGACGTGCTGGTCTCCCGTCAGCGCGTGGCAGACCAGGATCGCGTTGGAGCGGGCATCGTTCAGCGTGCCGTAGGTCTGGTAGGCGATCTGGAACGGCGACAGCAGTGTGCCGGCGTCCAGCTTGAGCGGCTTGTCGGAGCCAAAACGCAAAACCGGGCTCGACGGCTGGTCGGCCTCGTTGTTGGGTTTGCGGGCGCGCAGAACGGCCATGACATCCATCTCACTTTGAATCCACGCACCGTGCTTTTCGAAAATCGATGCCAATGTGGGTGCCCGGCCGGCGCGGACAAAAAAACCGGCATTGCAGTCGCAAAGCCGGTTACAGGATGCAAACGGCCCTTTAGCAAGTTGTTTAACGTGGCTGCAAGCCGACCGGCCAAATCACCACGGAAGTTCGCACCTCTTCTAGGGCCGTGGCGCGCCTGCGTCAACGGCCAGCCTTGGTCCGGAGATTGTCACCTCTCGACATTGCGGGCCACGGCTTGTATTTCCGCTGCGGCTTCCCTCAGGAAGCGTTCTCGACGGATTTTGCGACATGAGCCAGACACCGGACAAGGCACGTCCAACCCCGCGCGCGGGCATCATGGACATCGACGCCTATGTGCCGGGCAAGAGCACGGCGCCTGCGGGCGTCGCCAAGGTCTACAAGCTGTCCTCGAACGAGAATCCGCTTGGTCCATCGCCGAAGGCGATCGAAGCCGCGCGCGAGATCGCCGGCAAGCTCGACATCTATCCCGACGGCACTGCAAGGCGGCTGCGCGAAGCGATCGCCGAGGTGCATGGCCTCAATCCGCAGAACATTATCTGTTCCAATGGTTCCGACGAGATCCTCGGCCTGCTGGCGCAGACCTATCTGGCGCCCGGCGACGAGGCTATCATCACCGAACACGCCTTCATGGTCTACAAGATCTACATCCAGTCGGCGGGTGCCGTTCCGGTGACGATCAAGGAGAAAGACGAGCGCGCCGATATCGACGCAATCCTGGCCGCCGTCACGCCGCGCACGAAGATTGTGTTCCTGGCCAATCCCAACAACCCGACCGGCACCTATGTGCCGTTCCAGGAGGTGCGCCGGCTGCATGCCGCCCTGCCCAGGCACGTGCTTCTGGTGCTCGACGCGGCCTATGCCGAATATGTTCGCCGCAACGACTACGAAGCCGGCATCGAGCTGGT
Source organism: Mesorhizobium sp. LjRoot246 (assembly GCF_964254115.1). Taxonomy (NCBI): domain Bacteria; kingdom Pseudomonadati; phylum Pseudomonadota; class Alphaproteobacteria; order Hyphomicrobiales; family Phyllobacteriaceae; genus Mesorhizobium; species Mesorhizobium sp. LjRoot246. The sequence continues at coordinate 1,713,079 of NZ_CAXUSN020000001.1, forward strand.
CGGCAGCGCCGAGAACGTGGTGATGACTCGTACCTTCTCCAAGATCGGCCTCGGCGGGGCGCGGATCGGCTGGATGTATGCGCCAATGCATATCGTCGACGCCATCAACCGTGTGCGTGGTCCCTTCAACGTCAATGCAACGGCGATCGAGGCCGGCATCGCCGCGATCCGCGACCGCGCCCATGTCGAGCGCAGCGTGGCGCACAACGAGACCTGGCTGGCCTGGCTGAGCGAGGAGTTCACAAAGCTTGGGCTGAGAGTGACGCCCAGCGTCGGCAATTTCATCCTCATTCACTTTCCCAACGATCAGAAACATTCCGCAGCGGCGGCGGACGACTATCTGACGGCGCGCGGCTATATATTGCGGCGCGTTTCCGGCTACGGCTTTCCCAACGCGCTGCGCATGACCGTCGGCACTGAAGAGGCCAATCGCGGCGTTGTCGCCGCTCTCACGACATTCCTGAAAAGCTAGAACACCATGACATCACCGATGTTTGAAAAGATCGCGCTGGTCGGCATCGGCCTGATCGGCTCGTCACTGGCCCGCGTCATCCGCCGCGAGGGTCTGGCCCGTCACGTTGCCATCTCGACACGCAGTGCCGCGACGCTGGCGCGGGCTGAGGAGCTGGGGCTGGGCGATAGCTACACCACCGATGCGAGGGAAGCGGTCCGCGATGCCGATCTGGTCATCGTCTCGGTGCCGGTCGGCTCGTCCGGCGCGGTGGCCGAGGAAGTCTCGCCGGCGCTGAAGCCGGGCGCGATCCTCACCGATGTCGGCTCGACCAAGGCGTCTGTGATCGCGCAGATGCAGCCTTATGTGCCAGCCGGCGTCCATTTCATTCCCGGCCACCCACTGGCCGGCACGGAAAAATCCGGCCCGGATGCCGGTTTTGCCGACCTGTTCGACAATCGCTGGTGCATATTCACGCCGGTGCCCGACACCGACCCGGAGGCGCTGGAGAGGCTTTCGGAATTCTGGCGCCGCTGCGGCGCCAACATCGACACCATGGACCCGCAGCATCACGATATGACGCTGGCTATCGTCTCGCACCTGCCGCACATTATCGCCTACAACATCGTCGGCACCGCCGACGATCTGCAGTCGGTGACCAAGTCCGAAGTGATCAAATATTCGGCTTCCGGTTTTCGCGACTTCACCCGCCTTGCCGCCTCCGACCCGACCATGTGGCGCGACGTGTGCCTGCACAACAAGGATGCCATCCTCGAAATGCTGGCGCGGTTCTCGGAAGATCTGGCGTCGTTGCAACGCGCGATCCGCTGGGGCGACGGCGAAAAACTCTTCGACCTGTTCACCCGGACGCGGGCCGTGCGCCGCTCGATCATCGAGGCCGGCCAGGACATCGACGTGCCCGATTTCGGCCGCCAGGCTGTCGAACATCCGGTGAAGAGCTAAACTGTTTCAGGCAGGCCAGGTCGCCGCGATCATCGCCAGCGTCTCGGCACGGTCCGGCGCGCCCAGCCTGCCGCCGAAGCGCAGGCATTTGAGCGCGGCGGCTGCACTGGCAAAGCGCAAAGCCTGCTCGACCGGCATGGCTTCCGCCAGCCCGACAGCGAAGGCGCCATGAAAGACGTCGCCGGCGGCCAGTGTGTCGACTGCCTTGATCCTTGGCGCCTCGACATGGCGCACACAGCCTGCGCGACGGTCGTGCCACCAACTGCCCGCCGCGCCGCCGGTCACCGCGACAAATGCGTCGGTGCGGCTGGCGAGATCCGCGCAAGCCGTTTCCGGATCGAGCGCCTGGCCGCAGACGATGCGCGCCGCCGGCTCCGAAGCGACGATGTGCGTGGCGAGCGGCAACAGCTGTTCCAGGACCTCCAGCGGCGCGGTGTCGGCATCGAGGATCGCCGGACGGCCGAGGGCGCGGGCCGCATTGAGGGCGAGTGCCGCCGCACCTGGCCAACGGACATCGACCAGTACGGCGTCGAATGCGATGAGGTCGGCGACCGGCAAGGCTTCGGGATCGGCCTGGGCAAGCCTGTCGTAGAACGGCACGATGATGCGCTCGCCATGCGCGTCGACCAGGATCGAGGCCAGCGCCGAGCGGGCGCCTCTCACGCGGCGCACAAAGCTGCAATCGACGCCTTCGGCCTCGATGCCGGCGATAAGCTGGTCGGCGACGGCATCGTCGCCGGCGCTCGCCCACAGCGACACCTCGGCGCCCAGGCGATGCGCGGCGCAGGCAGCACTCGTGGCCATCCCCGAGGCGATCTGGACGCCGTCGGAGGCGATGAATTTGCCCTGATGCACGGGCAGTGTCTCGACACGCAGGATGGTGTCCAGCGTCAGTGCGCCAACACTCAGCAGCTTCACGGGTCTTGCCATAATGGAGCTATTCCACCGGCTTGATCTTGCCCAGCGGAATGAAGCCGAGCGAGGCCTTGCCCTTGACCACCTTCAGCGGCATCGATGGTTCGTTGCCGAGCACCGCCAGGGCAGAAAAACCCTGCTCGATCTGGTTTTTCTGCTCGGGTATGGCGGTGCCGAGGATGGCCGCCACCGCCTTCGGGTCCTGCAGCCTGATCATCAGATCCGCGTTGACCAGGCCTTCGGCATCGACCGACAGAGGTCCCGAAACCGTGATACGCGCGGTCCCAGACGAAAGGTCGAGGTTGCGGATTTCGATCGCCTGGCCGCGCAGGCTCTTCACTTGCGTGCCGATCAGCGCGACGCCGTTCTTCAGCGTGACGTCGCCGCTGGCATCGAGCGCCGGCAGCACGCGCCCGCCGATCGCCTCAGGGTCGATCTCGAGATCGCCAAAACTGCCGACATAGTCGATATCCGCCCCATTCGGCTGCAACTTGCCGGTGGCCTTGCCGGCGCTGAAGAGTTGCACCGGATCGGTATCGTCGGCCGGATCGGTCTGGCCGGACAGGCCCTCGGCCTGCAGCGACATCTGCCGCGGCAGCGGCCACCACAATTTGAAATTGGCCTGCAGATTGTCCCAATCGATCCACAGCGGCATCATGTCCGGAACCGAGGTTCTGAGCGGACCGCGCAGATTGGCGACCGGTGACAGGGGCTGGATGATCTGGGCGGCTGCGTTGAAGCTGCCGGCCGAGGCTGCAATGTTCCTGGCATCGTCCTCATAGGCCAGGTTGTCGCAGGAGACGGTAAAGCTCAGGGGATAACCGCTGACCTGGAGATTGGCGCAGCTGGCCTCGACGCCATTCTTGTTGAGCGTGGCGACCGCCTTGTCGGCTTCGTTCCTGACCCGGTCAGCCAGATAGAACCAGCCGCCGCTGTAGATAGCAAACAGCACGACGATGAACGCGGCAAGCCAGAACAGGCGGCGACGGCTACTCGGCTGGCGTTCGTCACTTGACGTCATGCTTTGGCTCTCGTTAACGCATGGATGTTGCGGACGGACAGTCGATTCCGCCAACGATAGGTAGACAGAGACGAATAGTTAGACGGGACGGGCGGAAAAAACACCGGTCCCCGGTGCGGTGTTGGCATCTTTTGCAATCAGGCGCGGCGATATGGGCGATTTTTGGGTGTTTGGCTATGGTTCGCTGATCTGGCGACCGGGTTTCGCGCATATCGAGACGCAGCGCGCCCGCCTGCATGGCTACCGCCGGTCGCTCTGCGTCTATTCCTTCGTGCATCGCGGCACGCGCGAGCGACCGGGACTGGTGCTCGGCCTCGACCGTGGCGGCTCCTGCGTCGGCCTGGCGTTCCGCGTTCCCGGCGACTTGCGCGACGAGGTCATCGCCTATCTGCGCGAGCGCGAACTCGTCACCAATGTCTATCTCGAACGCATGCTCAAAATTCGCCTCGACGGCGGCGGCACGGTCGACGCGGTGGCTTACATCGTCGACCGCCAGCACGAGCAATATGCCGGCGCGCTCGATGCGGCGGAGGCAGCGGCCGTGGTGCGCGGCGCGGTCGGTCAATCCGGCATCAACGAGGATTATGTGATGAGCACGCTGGAGCATCTTGAGGCGCTGGGCATTCGCGACCACTGGTTGGAGAATGTGGCAAGGTTGGTCGCGCCTTTGTGAAGCTGGCTCTGCGGAAAAAGGCGGCCAGGCCTTTGACCTCGATCAGGCAAGACCTAGGTTAGGCTCCAAACCTCAGCCTGCGGGCGCCATTTGCCCGCCCCAATCATCCCGGAGATCCGCCTTGCAGAAACGTCGTCTCGGTCGCACCGACCTGTCCATCGCGCCGCTGGTTCTGGGCGGCAATGTCTTCGGCTGGACCGCCGACGAGAAAACCTGCTTCGACCTGCTCGACCGCTTCGTCGGCGCCGGCTTCAATGCAGTCGATACGGCGGACTCCTATTCGCGCTGGGTCTCCGGCCACGAGGGCGGTGAATCGGAAACCATCATCGGCAAATGGATGAAAGACCGTGGCAATCGTGACAAGGTCGTGGTGATCACCAAGGTTGGTTCGGATATGGGGCAGGGGCACAAGGATCTGTCCGCGGCCTACATCGAAAAGGCCGTCGACACATCGCTGAGGCGGCTGCAGACCGACACCATCGACCTCTATCTGTCGCACTGGCCGGACCCGACGACGCCCTATGAGGAAACCCTCGGCGCCTACCAGAAGCTGCTCGCCAAGGGCAAGATCCGTTATGCCGGCTGCTCGAACCTCGATGCCGCCCAGTTGCGTGCCGCACTCGATGTGGCGAGCCTGCGCAGCCTGCCGCGCTACGAGGTGCTGCAGCCGGAATACAATCTCTATGACCGCTCGTCCTTTGACGGCCCGCTGCGCGATCTGTGCGTGGCCGAGGACATCGGCGTCATCACCTATTTCAGCCTGGCCAAGGGCTTTCTCAGCGGCAAATACCGCAGCGAGGCCGATCTTGGCCAAAGCCCGCGCGGCGGTGGGGTGAAAGACTACCTCAATGTGCGCGGCATGCACATCCTTGCGGCACTGGATGCGGTGTCGGCCAGGCATTCGGCCAAGCAGGCGGAGGTGGCGCTTGCCTGGGTGATTGCGCGGCCCGGCGTCACCGCGCCGATTGCCAGCGCCACGAAGCCCGAGCAGATGGACAGCCTGATCAGGGCGGCGTCGCTGAAGCTGACCGCCGCCGACATGGCCGAACTCGACAAAGCGAGCGGCTGAGCGGCGGCCGCTCCTCGCACGAACGTCCAAGACGCCCATCTTGTCCTGCCATACCGTCGCTACGCACGGGGGCAGGACAGAGGGTGCAATGACTGAGCCGCTTCTTTCGCAGCCGGATCTTTGGCGCCAACTGCTCGCGCTGGTGCTTGTCGCCACGGTCGTCATGGGCAGCCCAGGGCCGACGACGATAAGCGTTACCGCCGTCGGGGCGGCCTTTGGGCTGCGCCCCTCGCTGCGCTATACCTACGGTATCGTCATGGGTACTATCGCTGTGCTGCTGGTAGTGGCAACCGGGGTGGTGGCGGTGTTTGCCTCGATGCCGAAGCTGGCGCCGCTGCTGGCCGTCGCTTCCGCGGCCTACATCCTCTATCTCGCCTTCAAGATAGCCACGGCGCCACCCCTGGCGGCACGCACCGGCGAGGCTTCGCGTCCAACATGGCTGGCTGGGTTTCTCCTGGCGGTTGCCAACCCAAAGGCCTATGTGGCGATCGCCGCCGTGTTCGCCGGTGCTTCGTCAAAACAGGGTGCAGTCGAGCTTGGTTTATGGCTGAAGCTGACGGTTCTGGCGCTGATGATCGTCGCCATCCATGCCGTGTGGCTTATCGCGGGGACAGCGTTCGCGCGCTTCCTGCGCCGGCCGGCGGCCTCGCGGATCATCAATCTGGTCTTTGCCGCGACGCTGGTGTTGACCACCGCGCTAGCCATGTTCGGCTGAAAATTGCCCCACAACCTCCGCTCAGGCTTTCGCTCCGAGCTCCCGCAATCGCTTCACCGCCGTTGGCGGCAGGGCCGGCGGATTGGGCGCCCGGGACGCCTCGATGAGCAACTGATCGCAGGCAGCCTCCGTCTCGCCGATCAGCCGCGCCATGAATTCATCCTTGCCTAGGCCAGGCGGGATCGGCGGCAGAAACCGCGCCTTGATCGTGCCAGGGTAACGCAGGAATTTCCGGCGCGGCCAATAGAGGCCGGCGACATGAGCGACCGGCACCACCGGAACGCCAAGCTGCGCATAGATTTCGACGATGCCGTATTTGTAGGCCGGCTCGTCACCCGGCGCGCGTCTTGTACCTTCGGGGTAGATGATGAGCTGGCGGGGATTGCGCGCCATCTCTTCCTTGGTCGCGGCGACCACCGCCTTCAGCGCTTTCGAGCGGCTGCCGCGGTGAACCGGGATCATCCGCATCTTCATGATGTACCAGCCGAAGAACGGGATCCAGGTCAGCTCGCGCTTGAGGATGTAGAGCGGATCCTGAAGGAAGGGGAAGAAGGCGATGGCGTCCCAGAACGACTGGTGCTTCGGCGCCAGGATGAAGGAGCCCTCGGGCAGGTTTTCCTGGCCGGTGATCTCGTTCTTCGTTCCGGCGATCTTGTCACAGAGCCACATCGAGGTGCGCGACCAGAATTTCGGCACGAACCAGGCGCGGTGCCGGGGCGACAGGAAATAGTAGGGGGTCCAGAGGATCATCTGGACGATCAGGTTGACGTAGAAGACGAAATTGAACGTCAGCGATCTGAAATAGAGCATGGGGAGGCCCGGTGAGGAGGTGAGCGTTCGTTACACCAAGCAGGCGCAAAAAGGAAACGGTACAGTGCGGCTCATCTACCAGGTCGCCTGCGCCAGACGTTCCCTGAGGCGCGGGCCGGCAAAGTCCAGGAAGGCGCGCAGTTTCACTGGCAGCCGGCCCTGGCCGGCATGCACCAGGTTTACCGGCCAAGGTTCAGGTTCGAAATCCCTGAGCACGGGCTGCAATGTCCCTGAGCGTACAGCGGCGACGATCTGGTAGGAGAGCACGCGCGTCATCCCGACACCTTCGGTCGCTGCATCAATCGCTGCCTCGGCGGTGTTGACCCGGAGCCTGGAACGGACAGGGACAGGCACGTCAGCTTTGTCCACCGCGAAGGTCCATGTGGCGAGCGAGCCAAGGCCCTCAAAGGTGATGCAGCTATGCGTTTCAAGGTCTTTCGGGGTTTTCGGCGCCCCGTGCTCGGCCAGATACGCCGGACTTGCGCAGACGACATGCTTGATCGAACCGATCCTGGTCGCGACCATCCGCGAGTCCGGCAACCGGCCGATGCGGATGGCGAGGTCGATATGGTCCTCGGCCAATTGGACTATCCTGTCGCCGAGCGTCAGGCGGATATCCACCCGCGGGTACGCGGCGAGGAAGGCCGTGACGACCGGCAGCACGTGAAGGCGGCCGAAAACGATCGGCGCGGTGATGATCAGCTCACCTGTCGGTGCGCTGTACTCGCTGCCGGCGGTCCGCTCGGCCTCTCCGACGTCCTCCAGGATGCGACGGCAGGCGGCAAGGTAGGCGTGGCCCGCATCGGTCAGCGTCAGGCGCCGTGTCGACCGGTTCAACAAGCGTGTCTTGAGATGCCGTTCCAGCTCGGAGACCTTGCGGCTGACGGTCGCAAGCGGAGTGCTCAGACGACGCGCAGCAGCGGAAAGGCTGCCGGACTCCGCTGCCGCGACGAAAAGGGACATGGCTTCGAGGCGATCCATGGTTTTTCCAGAAATTGGAAGGATGGATTGCAATCATGGCATCTACATCCGCAAGATGGAAGGATGCATATCAGCGGGGCAAATCCAAAGGAGTTCTCATGCCCCGCATCGCCACGCCTTCGTCCGTCGCCACCGCTCCCGCAGCCGCGCAGCCCATGCTGCAGGCCGTGGAAAAACAGCTCGGTGTCGTGCCGAACCTGTTTCGGATGGTCGCCAACAGTCCAGCCGCGCTCGAAGGCTATCTCGGGATGTCGGGTGCGCTGGCCAAGGGCCGGCTGCCGGCGCCGACGCGCGAGCGCATCGCGCTGGCGGTCGCCGAGATCAATGGCTGCAGTTATTGTCTTTCCGCGCACAGCTACCTAGGCAAGAATCTCGCCAAGCTCGACGACGCCGAGATGATCGCCAACCGCCATGGCGGTTCCATGGATCCCAAGGCGGCCGCGGCGGTGCGTTTTGCCGCCAAGGTTGCGCAAAGCCGCGGGCATGTCGCCGATGAAGACCTCGCCGCTGTAAGGCTGGCGGGCTATGATGACGGGCAGATCATCGAGATCGTTCAGCACGTCGCGCTGAATGTCTGGACCAACTATATCAACGAGGTTGCCCGGACCGAGATCGATTTTCCGGTTGTTTCCACCCGCGAAGCTGCATGAATGCGGACAGGGCCGGTGGTGTCCGCCGGCCCGTCCTTCATGCCGCAGAGGAACCCCATGTCTGAAAGCCGCCCGCCGCTTCCGCCCTTCACCGCCGAGACCGCAGCGCGGAAGGCGCGCATGGCCGAGGATGCATGGAATTCGCGCGATCCGGCTCGCATTGCGCTCGCCTACACAACGGACAGCCGCTGGCGCAACCGCGCCGAATTCCTGCAAGGGCGCGATGCCATCCAGGCCTTCCTGACGCGCAAATGGAGCAGGGAACTCGACTACCGGCTGATCAAGGAGGTCTGGGCCTTCCACGGCAATCGCATCGCGGTACGCTTCGCCTATGAATGGCATGACGACAGCGGTTCATGGTTCCGCAGCTATGGCAACGAGAACTGGGAATTCGACGAGCAGGGGCTGATGCGCCTGCGCATCGCCAGCATCAACGACCTGCCGATCGGTGCGGCCGATCGCAAATATCACTGGCAGCTCGGTCGGCGGCCGGATGATCATCCGTCACTGTCTGAACTCGGGCTTTGAGATCGTCCCGGACAAGGAGGCTTTCGATGAACGCGCATGCTTTCACCAGCGACGTGGCCTTCACGCCGACAGTCAAGGCGATCCAGGCCCGCAAGGGCTCGCGTCAGTCCTATGCCCGTGTCGAGGAGCGTGGCGGCTGGCAAGCCGTCATCACGCCTGACCTTGCCGCCTTCATCGAGATGCAGACCAGCGCCTTCCTGTCGACGGCCAATGGCGATGGCCAGCCCTACATCCAGCATCGCGGCGGGCCGGCCGGCTTCCTCAAGGTGCTGGATGAACACACGATCGGCTTCGCGGATTTCTCCGGCAACCGGCAGTTCGTCACGCAGGGCAATTTGGCCGACAATCCAAAGGCGTTCCTGTTCCTGATCGACTATATGCACCGCCAGCGCATCAAGATCTGGGGTACGGCGCGCGTCGTCGAGAACGACGCCGAGCTGATGGCAAAACTGATGCCGCAGGACTACAAGGCCCGCCCTGAGCAGGTCATCTTGTTCACGGTCTCTGCCTGGGACGCCAATTGCCCGCAGCATATCCCGCAACGGTTCGAGGCGGCCGACGTGGCTGCGGCTCTTGCAGAGCGGGACAAGCGGATCGAGCGCCTTGAACAGGAGATCGCAAGGCTCAAGGGGAATTCGGTCACTGCCGCCAGGGCAGGTGCTGCCGCCGAGGTAGACACCGCGGAGGAATGATCAGCCGCCGGACGCGGTTTCGGCCAGCGCGATGCCGCTGGGCGTCGGCTTGACCGGCACGATGCCGCGCGCCAGCGCGAGCAAATATTTGTTGTATTCGGTAAACAGCACGCGCAACGCCCGCGGCTTGGTCAGCCAGCCGCCCTTGTCGAGGTTGGAATTGACCACCGGATAGGGCTCAAGCTTGGCGCCATGCAGCAACCGGCCCATTTCGAGCAGGCTGCGCGGCATATGGTAATTGTTTGTGACGAGGATCACCGTGCCGTAGGCGTGGCTCTCGACCCATTTGGCGCTTTCCTCGGCATTGCCGATCGTGTCGAGCGCGGCGCGGTCGATGTCGACGCAGCAGGAGAACAGCCTGACGTCACCACCGGTCGCCGCCTGCAGCTGGCGACGGCTGGCGGAGGGATGCACGCCGCTGATCAGCAGCCGCGCGCCCTTGCCGGACGCCAGCAGATCCATCGCGGCATCAAGGCGGGACTGACCGCCTGTAAGTACAATGATGGCGTCTGCCCTGGCCGGATTGGCTGGCGTCGTCAGATGGCTGACCTTGTTGGCGAACCAGCCGAAGCCGCCGGCAAACAAAGTTGCGAGGACGAGCACGAAGAGAGCGGACATACGCAACGCGGCGCCCAGACGACTCACCGTGCGGCGGTCACGCGAACGGGCACCCACCACTGGCATCTGTCCAGCCGTATCGGTCGAATCCCGCGCGTCCATCGCCATATGGTTAACCCTCAAATGAGGCCTTGGGTAGGTAAAAGACGCACTTTGCGTTACGCGAATTCTCCATCCGTGATCACCCTGTTTTATCCATGTCGTTGTCCCAAAACCGGTTCCCACTTTTGGGCGACATGAATTAGCCTGCATCCGGTTGGCGGACGTCGATGTCGCTGAGATAGGCGACGACGGTGGCGTGCGAGGTTGCCGCAGTCAGCCCGCCGATCACCAGCACCATTAACACGACACCGAGATAGCCTGCCGAACCGATGGCGAAATTGCCGAACAGGGCGGTCGCCTGGTCGGCCTGCGGCGTCGCCATGTTGCGCGACGACCACCAGGAAAAGACGATGAAGACGAACACTGCAGCGGTACCGCCGGCGGCCGCTCCCTTCATGCCGGTGACCAGGAAATGCCGGCGGAATTCGCGTGCGATGAAGCGCGCCTCGGCGCCGACGAAATGCAGCACCTCGATGATGTGGCCGTTGCCGGCCATGGCGCCGCGCGTGGCGAACACCACGGTCAGCACCGTCGCCGACAGCATCAGCGCCAGCACGGCGATGCCGATGGTCACCGTGGTGCGCGCCATGGCCACCAGCCGGTCGACCCAGGTGCGGTGATCGTCGAGCGAGGCGCTCGGCAGTTTCGGCGTGATCGCGGCGCGCATGGCGGCGAAATCGGGCGGGCTGCTCTCGTCGATGGTGACGATGATGAGGCGCGGCACCGGCAGCTCGTCGATGTTGAGGCCAGAGCCCAGCCACGGCTCCAGGAGCCGCGCGGTCGCTTCGCGATCGATAATCCGGGTCGCCTTCACACCGGGGAATTCGCCGGCGATCTGAGAGGCCTGGGCAAGGGCCGCCTCCATGTCGAGGCCGTCGACCGGCTTGATCTGGATCGTCGCCTCGCGCGAAATCTGGTTCTCCCAGACGGAAGCCGTGTCGCGCACCAGCGTCACCGCGCCGAAGGTCAGGCAGGACAGGAAGGTCATGATGGCGATGACCAGCACTAGCGCTCGACCGGCGATGTTCTGTGCCGGCACGATCGGCGCCATCCGGCGCTGGGCGCGCGGCTTTGCCGCGGTCGCCTCGGCGCCCTGCTCTTGTTCTACAAGATGTTCGGCGGACAACTCAGTCATAGATGTCCAGCCTTCCGCCGGCTAGGATCATGCGGCGCGCGTCGACCTGTTCCATCAGCCCGAGGTCGTGGGTGGCGATAACCACGGCGGTGCCGAGACGGTTGAGCTCGATGAACAGCCGCAGCAGGCGTCGCGCCAGCGGCGGATCGACATTGCCGGTCGGCTCGTCGGCGAGCAGGATTTCCGGCTGCTCGATCAGCGCGCGCGCGATCGCCGCGCGCTGCTTCTCGCCGCCGGACAGAACCGGCGGCAGCACGTGCATGCGTTCGCCCAGCCCGACCCACTTCAACAGCTCGGTTACATCGGTCCGGTAGCTCGCCTCCTCGCGCCCGCGCACGCGCAGCGGCAGCGCGACATTCTCGTAGGTGGTCATGTGGTCGAGTAGGCGAAAATCCTGGAACACCACGCCGATGCGGCGTCTGAGATGCGGCAGTTCGGTGCGCGAGATGCGCGAGCGGTCCTTGCCGAAGATGGTGATCAGCCCGCGCGTCGGCTTCAGCGACATGAACAGCAGGCGCAGCAAGGTCGTCTTGCCGGCGCCCGAAGGCCCGCTCAGGAATTGGAAGGAGCGCTCCGGAATGTGCAGGGAGATGTCGCGGAGGATTTCCGGACCCATGCCATAGCGGAGGCCGACATTTTCGAAGCGAATCAATTGCGGCGACCTGAAATTCGGCACGGCGGCGAACCGGCCTGTTCTGGGTAAAGACCATCGGCCGGCATGGTTAACCGGCGGTTAATTCCTGGGCTGTTTCGGCTCGTCACGAGGGCTCCGGTGGGGAAGCGTTAACCATTTGTGTTTACGCAAAAGAAACGAAAAGCGAACACGTGCTGCAATGCTGGGGCCATGATGGCTGACGATCGAACCGCGCGCCCGGTTTCCGGCGAAATCATGACCGATCCGGCGGCAATTGCCGCGGCGGACCGGTTCATGCGTGGTTCGGCCGCCGACATCGTCGATGCCGACTACGTGGTGATGCCGCGCGTTGCTCCTGCCGTGGAAAGCGTGTCGCCACTGCCGCGTGCCATCATCACGCCGTCTATCGAGGGCATGGACATGCTACGCAAGCCCGAGACCCCAGCGGAACGACCGCCGGCGTCGCGCGGCGGACCGATCTTCTGGATCGCCGGCATCGGCGCCGCGTTGGCCGCTTTCTGGGTCTCCGGCGGGCATGCGTTGGTGCGCCAGGCTCCGTTCCTGTCCAGTGCGCAGACGTCAGCGCTTAGCATTTCGGGCGTCAAATCACGCGTCGACGCTTCCGGGCCGAACCCCGCGCTGTTCGTCGATGGCGAGGCCGCCAATGACGGGACGAAACCGGTGCAACTGCCGCCGCTCGAAATCCGGGTGACCGGCAATGACGGGCGCACGATCCGCTATACGCTGGGGACATCCGGCCGCGCGCTGGCGTCCGGCGAAAGATTCGGCTTTGCCAGCCGGCTCGATGTGCCTAGAAACGGCGTAAGAACCGTTTCGGTCACTTTCGCGCAGTAGGCGCGATCACCGGGGAAGAACCATGCCCATCGTACGCGGCAAGGACATCGAAGTCCTGTTTTCGGCATCGGCGATCGCCCGACGCAATCTTGAGCTCGCCAAGGAGATCGCCGGCCACGACTATCACGATTTGCTGGTGATCTCGGTGCTGAAGGGCTCGTTTATCTTCGCCGCCGATCTCATCCGCGCCATGCACGATGTCGGCCTGTCGCCGGAGGTCGAATTCATCTTCATTTCCAGCTACGGCGCCGGTACCACCAGCGGCGAGGTGAGGGTGCTGCGCGACATCGACAATGAGGTCGCCGGCCGCGACGTGCTATTGATCGACGACATTCTCGAATCGGGCAAGACGCTGAGTTTTACCCGCGACCTGATGCTTTCGCGAGGCGCCAAAAGCTGTTCCATCGCCGTGCTGCTCGACAAGCGCATGCGCCGCCAGACCGCGCTCAATGCCGACTATGTCGGGTTCGACTGCCCAGACTATTTTGTCGTCGGCTACGGCATGGACGTTGCCCACGCCTTTCGCGAATTGCCCTTCGTCGGCGTCGTCAAGGGCGACGTGTGAGCGACTTCAAAAAGGTTTGTTGACCCTCCCCACTTTCAGGAAAAGTCAACTTTTCCCGGCCAAATATGCGGGCTATGGCAAAGCTTCTGATCGTCGAGGACGATGAGTCCGTCCGCACCCTGGCCGCCCGCGCGCTTGAGCGTGCCGGGCACACAATCGATATCGCGGCGGACGGCGCGCAAGGGCTTTCGCTGATCCAGGCCGCGCGTGGCGGCTATGATCTTGTCGTCTCCGACATCCGCATGCCGGAGATGAACGGCATCGAGATGGCGATTGCGGCGGCAACGCTCTTCCCGTCGATGAAAATCATGCTGATGACCGGCTATGCCGACCAGCGCGAGCGTGCCGAGGAATTGAACGGCATCATCCTCGATGTCGTGCAGAAGCCCTTCACGCTCGCCGAAATCCGCTCACGCGTCGAACGGGCGCTGATCTGCTTCGCTTGATCAGGCTGGATCGGTAGCAGCGAGCGCGGGTGCATCAGTCTTGCGCCGTTCGGCGTTGAGCGCCAGCAGGCCGGCGCCGATGATCAGGGCTGCACCGATCACGGTCGTCGACCGTGGTATTTCAGCGAAGAACAGGAAACCCCACAGCGGCGACCACAGGATACCGGTGTATTCGAAGGTGGCAACGCGGTTGGCCGGCGCTATCCGGTAGGCTTGCGACAGCAGAATCATGCCGGCCGAGGCGACGAAACCGCAGGCCGCCATCTTGAGAAAATCCGGCAGCGTCGGCCATAACCAGGGCCGCACCAGGAATTCCAGGCTGGGGTGGACGGCGTGGGTAATGCCAGCCAGGTGAAGCGCGCCGGCCACCGCGGCGGCGCCAACCAGATAGGCGCCGTTTTGATAGAAGGCCATGACGGTGGACGATTCGGTATCGCCGATCTTGCGGGCCATCAACTGCGAAAAACCATAAAGCGCCGCCGAGCCCAGCGACAGCAACGCCGCCCAGTCGAACAGCCCGGCGCCGGGGCGCAGCATTACCAGGACCCCCAACAACCCGATCAGCACGGTCGCCAGCGTCCGCCAGGAGACGCGCTCGCCAAGATACGGCCCGGCCAGCACCATGATGAACAGCGGCGCCATAAAATAGAGCGCCACCGCGTCGGCCAGCGGCAAGGCGGCGATAGCCAGATAATACACCGTATAGGAGGTGAACTGGATGAAGGCACGCATCGTCAGCATGCCGAATCGCTTCGACAGGATCGCCGCCAATCCGACATCGGCATTGACCAGAACAATCAGGATCGGCAGAGCAACGATCGAACGGATCGCCATCACCTCGGTCACCGGATAACCGCTCGACACCGCTTTGACGAGCGGATCCTGCAGCGAGAAGACCAGCACGCCGAGGCACAGGCTCAGGATGCCGCGTACCATCCGATTCTGCATAGGATTCCAGGCTCCAGTACCGCGACCGCAAGCACGCTTGCTGCAAGTGAAAAAAGAACCCGCCACCGTTTCGGGCAGCGGGCATGAGTGAGGACTCTTCGAATTGGTCCGCGGCTGATTTCGCAGCCGCATATCCAATGGGGAAAGCGACTATCATCCGCCGTTTGACATGTTGCAAACGAATTGGAATGATACCAGCAATCAAATTTCCTTATGGCGGACTTTCATGCGGCCGACCCTCGACAGCGATCTCCTGCGCACCTTCGTGGCGATTGCCGAGGCAGGTAATTTCACCAGGGCGGCGGAGCAGGCCGGTCGCACCCAGTCGGCGGTGTCGATGCAGATGAAGAAGCTCGAAGAGCTGATCGGCGACAGCCTGTTCGAGCGCGGTTCGCGCGGCGTCGCGCTGACGCGGCGTGGCGGCGAACTGATCGTCAATGCCCGCCGCATCGTCTCGCTGCTCGACGAGACGGCGGCGTCGATGGCGGCGGCGCCGCTTGGCGGGCCGGTGCGCATCGGCATTCCCGAGGAGTATGGCCACGCCATCCTGTCGCGCGCGCTCGGCGCCTTTTCGAAGCGTCACACGCAGGTTGAGGTCACCGTGCGCTATGCGCATTCGGGGGCACAGATAGCCGCGCTCGCAGCCGGCGAACTCGATCTGTGCGTGGTGTTCGAATGGCAGGATCCCGCCGGCGGCGAAGTACTGATGCACGATCCTACAGTGTGGGTGACGTCGACCCTGCATCACATGCATGAGGAACAGCCGGTGCCGATCGCGCTCTACAACCGGGCCGGCTGGTGCAAGGACTTCGCCATCAAGTCGCTGGAGCAGCGCAATCTTGCCTATCGTGTCGCCTATACCAGCGACACCACCGGCGGCCTCAAGCTCGCCGTCACCTCCGGACTGGCGATCGCGCCGATTTCGCGCAGCAACATTCCCGACGGCTGCCGTGAACTGACGACCGCGGACGGGTTCGGCGCCATCGATTCCTCAAATGTGGTGATGCACCGCAGCCCGAATGCGTCAGGCGAGGCGATCGACGGCATGCAGGAGGCAATCCGCGATGCGTTCGTCAACAGGCTCAGTCAGTCTCTCACCTCCTCATAGAAGGTCAGGCGGTTGCCGAATGGATCGGCGACCGATACCTCGCGGGTCTTCCACGGCGTTTCTTCCAGGCCCGGCCTGGCGAAGTGGTATTTTTTGCCGATCAACTCGCGATGCAGTGTCGCGATGTCCTCGACCTTGATGCGCACGGCAATGCCGGGCGCACCGTCGCCGTGATGCTCGCTAAGATGCAGGACGCAGCCGTCGCGGACGACCGCCATGTAAAGCGGCGCGTTGTCGTCGAAGCGGTGCTCCCACTGCACCTCGAAGCCGAGGAAGCCGACATAGAATTCACGCGCCTTGGCAATGTCGAAAATGCGCAGAACGGGTATGACAGCGCCAAGTCTGGGCATGGTGGTGCAACCGTCCGAGAGGGTTATCGGGTGGGATGGAGGCGGGTCGGCAGTTCCTATTTCAGCTCGAGCAGCCGTTCGAGATAGCTGCGCTCGATGTCGGGACTGAGCGCATTGCCGAGCCGCTTGCGAATCGCTTCCAGAATCTGGCGGGCACGCTGCACGTCGATCTCGTCGGGCACCTTCACCGAATCGCCGAAATCGGGACCCTGGCTGGCGCGCGGCCGGCCGAGCGGGTCACGATCGGCATTCTGCTGGCGGCCGCCTTCCTCGCTGCCGCCCTGGTCGCCCTGCATGGCCTGCATCTGCTTCATCATGTCCTTGGCGCCCTTGCGAAGCGCTTCCAGCGCACGGCCCTGATGGCCGACGGCCTCATCGCCTTCGCCCTCACCGAGCGCCTGTTCTGCATTGCCCATGGACTTGCCGGCCTCGCCAAATCCTTCATTGGGCTCCATGCCCATGCCTTCGAGCCCCTTCTTCAGCTGGTCGAGGTCGCTTTTCAGCTGGCCCTGGCCCTGCTGCAGCTGCTTCAGCGCGTCGGCGAATTCCTGCGGCGTCATCGGTTTTTGCCGGGCAAGCGGATCGCGGTCCTCGCCGACACCCGGCTCGTCCTCATCCTGGCCGCCGCCTTCGCCTAGCTGTTCGTCGCGGTTCTGTCCGCGCTGGCGCTCGCCGCGCTGCATCTGGTCCATGCGGAAGGTGTCGTTCATCATCTCCTGCTGGCGCCGCAGGATCTCGCCGAGCTTGTCCATCTGCTGGCGCATCTCGCTGTCCTGCTGGCCGCCCTGCTGCTGACGCCCGGCCTGCAGATTGTTCATCATGTCCTGCAGTTGCGACAGCAATTGCTGGGCCTTGTCGCGATCGCCCGACTTCGCCAGGTTCTCGATCTGGTCCATCATGCGGTCGATGTCGCTCTGGCGCAGTTCCTGGCCATTCTGCTGCATCTGCGGGGCGTTGGGATTCTGCTTGGCGCGCTCCGCGAATTCCTGCAGGAACTGGTTCATCGCCTCGCGCAGTTCCTTCATCGCCTTTTCGATTTCGGCGTCGCTGGCGCCATTCTTGATGGCGTCCTGCAGCGCCTGCTGCGCCTGGCGCAGCCGCTTTTCGGCGGCCGAGAGATTGCCTTCCTCGATGCCGAGCGCGATTTCCCAGAGATAGGAGACCTCGTTGCGCAATTGATCGTCGCTGTCGGCTATTTTCAGCCGGCTGCGGGCGCTCATGATGGCGAGGTAGTGGGACATGTTGTCGAACGTGTCTTCCGGACGCAGCGTGATGGCATCCATCAGGTCAAGCACCCGCGGCTTTGCCTTGGCGTCGAGCGCCAGCAGGCGGCGCTGCTCGATCACGGCGCGCGCCAGCGGATTGGCGAACGGACGTTCCGGCATCAGCAGCGTCTTGGTCTCGCTCGATGCCGTGTGCCCGGCATCGTCGGTGGCAACCAGCGTCAGCTTGATGCTGCTGCCGGCCCAGACATGCTCGGTCAGGTCCTTAGAGGTCCTGGCTGCGTTCGACTTGCCGCCGCGGCGTGGCAGCGTCAGCGGCATTTCAGGTGCACCGTACAGCGGATGTGCATTGGGCGCCTGCGGATCGGCGAGCGCGAACACCGCCTTGGCGGTGGCGGCGCCGTAATCGTCGTCGATCTGGTAATTGAGCTCGAAAGCGCCATTGGCGGCGCGCTTCGGCTCGCCGACGAAGCGGATCTGCGGCGGCTTGTCCGATATGACCGCAAAGGCCCAGCGGCCGAGCTGGCCCTCGCCCGATGTCAGCGTCAGCGTGCCGTCACCGGTCAGCTTGCCTGTGAACTGGCGCACCTTGGACGGCGGCGCCGCGCTTGCCACCGGCTTGGCCGTGGCGGCAGCCTGCGGCCCGGCCGGGTCGATGGCGCGGGAATTGCCATTCTTGTCGGCAAAGGCAAGGGTTTCCTCGCCCGAGCCGCCGGTCACGCGCAGCGAGACATCGCTGCCTTCGGGGACGGTGAAGGTCGGCGTCGCCTGATTGGCGTCGGCGGTCATGAAAATCGGCGGCTTGCCGGTGTAGGCTGGTGGCGTGACCCAGGCGTCGATGCGCGGCGGCACGACATCGCGCGTGCCATGCGCAGTGAACCCGTCGCCGACCCTGCCGCCTGTCGGCCCGAAGGAGAAGGCGAAGGCGGTAACGAGCAAAAGTGCTGCAACCGCGCGCAGCCCCCAGGGATCGCGTTCCGGCACGCGTGTGCGCGGCAAGTCGGCGCCGAGGCTGTCGAGCTTTCGGGCCATACGCTTCTGGTGTTCGCGCCACAGCGCCTGTGAAAAGCTGCTTTCCCTGCCGCTTGGCCGGTCGGTCTGCACCAGCACCGGGCTGTGCAACAATTGATTGGCCGCCTCGATACGGCGGTCGATTTCGGCGGCGCCAGGCAGGCGGAAGAAGCGCAGCGGATAGAGCGCGGCCAATGCCGCGATGGCGAATGCGGCGACGAGACCGATGCGCGCCGTGTCCGGCAGCAGGGTGAAGAGGCCGAGCCAGGAGACGCTGAGGAACAGACTGGCGACGATGACGAGCGGAAGCAGCAACGGCCAGCCACGCTCGACCATTATCGAGACCCGCGTCGCCAGCCGGCTCAAGGCAAGGCGCCCGGCCAGGCCGCGATCGCTGCTGAAGGTGGGTCGTTCCGTCATCGGCCCTTCCTAGAGCCTATTTCGTCCCGAAAGAACCGGGAGGGGGCTCTATCTCCTTGAGCATGATCTGTCCCGAAAACCGGATTCCACTTTTCGGGATCATGCTGTGGGGCGGGCAGGATAGCCCAACGCCTCACGACTCGAAGAATACCAGCAAACACGGCAAAGGCGAGGCAGTTTGCAAAAACGTGAAGACCGCCATTATAGTTCCATACGGATGGTTGCTGTCAGAAGGTTGCGGGGTTGGCGTTCGCCCCGCAGACCAGCACGGCGATGCGTTCGCCAGGTGCCGATGCATAGCGGCCGGACAGGACCGCGGCAAAGGCCGCGGCGCCACCCGGCTCGGAGATGATGCGCACCCGGTTCCACAGCGCCTTCTGCGCGGCGATGATGTCGTCGTCGCTGACCAGGATCGAGCGTTCGACAAAGGCTTCGGCGATCGGGAACATCATTTCGCCGACGCGCTTTGGCGCCAGCGAATCGGCAGCGATGCCCTCAGTCGGCGCATCAACGGGATGTCCAGCCTCGAAGGCGCGATGCAGCGTCGGCGCCCCTTCCGGCTCGACGGCGACGATGCGGATGCGGCCGGCGAACCAGGCGGCGATGCCGCCGATCAGGCCGCCGCCGCCGACGGCGACCAGCAGCGTGTCGATCTGGGGCAAATCACTCTCGATTTCGAGCCCGAGCGTGCCCTGGCCGACCAGCGTTTCCTCCTGGTTGAAGGCATGGATTTGCAAGGCGCCGGTTTCCTCGGCGAAACGCTCGCTGGCGGCCAGCGCTTCGGCGTAGCGGGCGCCGCCGACGATCAGCTCGGCGCCGTAAGAGCGGATTCGCTCCAGCTTGGCCGGCGGACTCACCTCGGGAACGAAGATGGTCGCCTTGTGGCCGAGCCGCATGGCGGCATAGGCGACGGCCGCACCATGGTTGCCGCCCGATGCGGCGACGACACCGACTTCGGGGACCGCCCGCTCCAAAAGGTTGGTGAAGGCACCGCGCGCCTTGAACGAGCCAGAATGCTGCAGGCATTCAAGCTTCAGGTCGACGGCCAGCGGCGGCCTGTCGAAGTCGGCCATGTCGACGCGCAGCACCGGCGTGTGTCTGATGTAGGGGCGGATGCGCGGTTCCACCGCGGCAATGCGCTCGCGTGTGACGGTGTTGCCGTTCGTCATGGCGTTCTCCCTGGGATTGACAGTAATTAGTAACTTGGCAAAATGGCTAAATGCAAGAGGTTGATGTCTTCAAGGCGATCGCCAACGAACGCAGGCTGCAGATCCTCGACTGGCTGAAGGATCCGCGCGCGCATTTCCGGGTCCAGGTCGATGGCGATCTGGTCGAGGACGGCGTTTGCGCGCTGCTGATCGCCGAAAAACTCGGCATCACGCAAGCGACGCTGAGCGAGCATATGCGCGTGCTCACCCAGGCCGGCCTGCTCAGCGCCAGGCGCATCAAGCAATGGACGTTCTACCGCCGCGACGAAGACAGGATCGCCAATATCAGGGCGCTCATCCAGAACCGGCTGTAGCATTGCGGGCTGGTATCCAGCCCTAGCAGCTTCTAGGCGAGCCAGTCGGGTATCGAATCCAGCCCGATCAGATCGTCATAGGTCAGGCGCGGACGCACGACGTGGAACCGGTCACCGTCGACCAGCACCTCGGGCACCAGCAGGCGGGTGTTGTAGGTGCCAGCTTGCACCGCGCCATAGGCGCCGGCGGTGGAGACGGCAATCAGGTCGCCGGCCTTCAGCCTGGGCAGATCGCGGTCTAGGCCGATGTAATCGCCGGTCTCGCAGACCGGGCCGACCACGTCGACCATCATACGTGGCGTATCGGCCGGCGGCTGCACGACCGGCCTTATGTCGTGGAAAGCATCGTAGAGCGTCGGCCGGATGAGATCGTTCATGGCGGCGTCGACGACGAGGAAGTTCTTGGCGTCGCCTTCCTTCACGAAGATCACTTCCGAGACGAGGATGCCGGCATTGCCTGATATCAGCCGGCCCGGCTCGAACATGACCTTCAATCCGAGCTTGGTGACATGCTTCCTGACGATCTGGGCATAGGCGTCGGGCAGCGGCGGCGGGTTGTTGTCGACGCGGTAGGGGATGCCGAGGCCGCCGCCGAGATCGATATGCTCGATGGCATGGCCGTCGGTTCGCAGCGCGCCGACCAGATCGACAAGCAGGGCGAAGGCGTCGTCGAAGGGCTGCAGCTCTGTGATCTGGCTGCCGATATGGGTGTCGATGCCGGTGATCTTGATGCCGGGAAGCTTTGCCGCGCGGGCATAGACCTGACGCGCCCGCTGCCACGGGATGCCGAACTTGTTCTCGGCCTTGCCGGTGGAGATCTTCTTGTGGGTCCTGGCGTCGACATCGGGATTGATGCGCAGCGAGATCGACGCCACCTTGCCAAGGGCGACGGCACGGGCTGACAAGAGCTCGAGTTCTGGCTCGGACTCGACGTTGAAGCAGAGGATGCCGGCGGCGAGGGCAAAGTCCATTTCGCGCGCGGTCTTGCCGACGCCCGAAAACAGGATCTTGCCGGCCGGAATGCCGGCGGCCAGCGCACGGCGCAATTCACCTTCCGAAACCACGTCGGCGCCGGCGCCGAGCTTTGCCAGCGTGCGCAGGACGGCCTGGTTGGAATTGGCCTTCATGGCGTAGCAGACCAGCGCGTCGAGCCCGGCAAAGGCTTGCGCGAACACCCGGTAGTGCCTGGTCAAGGTGGCCGTCGAATAGCAGTAGAACGGCGTGCCGATCTGTGCGGCGATATCGGGTATCGCCACGTCCTCGGCATGCAGCACGCCGTCGCGGTAGTCGAAATGGTTCACGGGAGTGGTTCCGGAAAGTTGGAGCGCGATGGGATCGGGTTTCGAAAGCCCCGGTCTCGTCGGCTCTAGATCAGCGGGTCGAGGATGAACTTCTTGTCCACGACCGGTTTCTCCGGCTCTGGCGGCACGGGCTGGTGGGCCTTCGAGGCATCCTTGCGCGCCTGCACGGCCGCCTCATAGGGCGTGTCGAGACCGCTCCTCCTGCCGCAGGCCGAGACGGTCGCGATCGCCACCAGCAGCGTCAGCGTCACCAAAATCCTGCTTCCGGTCATCGATCCATCCGTCCGAAAATTGCCAGCCGCCGCTTTTAGCCGAGTTCTCGGCGTATTGCACCCCGGATATTGTTGGATATTGCTGCTCCCAATATCCGGGATCACGCTTTCGCCAGTCGCTTTTTCCAGGCGCGGATCTGCTTCCTCACTTCCGACGGCGCGGTGCCGCCGAAACTGGTGCGGCTCTTGACCGAGTTCTGCACCGCCAGCACCGAAAATATGCCCGCCGTGATGCCGGGATTGATCGACTGCAAATCCTCCAGCGAAAGCTTGTCCAGCCCCACCTTTTTCTCTTCGGCCAGCGCTACTGCCCGGCCGGTAACGTGATGCGCTTCGCGGAATGGCAGGCCGAGCGTGCGCACCAGCCAGTCGGCGAGGTCGGTCGCGGTCGCATGGCCGGAGCCAGCGGCCTTCTTCATCGCCGCTGCATTGACCGTCATGTCCGAGACCATGCCCGTCATCGCCGCCAGCATCAGGTCGAGCGTCTCGGCGGCATCGAACACCGATTCCTTATCTTCCTGCATGTCCTTGCCATAGGTCAAAGGCATGCCCTTCATCACCGTCAGCAGGCCGACCAGATGGCCGGTGACGCGGCCGGTCTTGCCGCGCACCAGTTCGGCGGCATCGGGGTTCTTCTTCTGCGGCATGATCGAGGAGCCGGTGGAAAACGAATCCGACAGCCTGACGAAGCCGAACTGCGGCGTCGACCAGATGATGATCTCCTCGGCCAGCCGCGACAGATGCGTGGCGCAGATCGCGGCCATGCCGAGGAACTCCAGCGCGAAATCGCGATCGGAAACGCTGTCCAGCGAATTGCGCATCGGCTCGCGGAAGCCGAGCGTCTTGGCCGTCCGGTGGCGGTCGATCGGGAAGCTGGTGCCGGCAAGGGCCGCGGCACCGAGCGGGCTTTCGTCCATCCGTTCGATCGCATCGCGCACACGCGACAGGTCGCGCGAAAACATCTCGACATAGGCCATGCAGTGATGGCCGAAGGTCACCGGCTGCGCCGCCTGCATATGGGTGAAGCCCGGCATCACCGTCGCCGCATGCTCCTCGGCCCGCTCCAGCAACGCCTTGATCAACGCTTTCAACGCCTCGGCGACGCGAAAGCACTCGTCCTTGACCCATAGCCGCAAATCGACCGCGACCTGGTCGTTGCGCGAGCGTGCGGTGTGCAGGCGGCCGGCCGCTGGGCCGATCAGATCGGCAAGGCGCGCCTCGATATTCATGTGGATGTCTTCGAGCCTGGTCGAGAACTCGAAGCTGCCGGCCTCGATCTCTTTCAGGATCGTGTTCAGCCCGTGAGCGATTTTTTCTTGATCGGCTGCCGAAATAATGCCCGTTTGCGCCAGCATCTCGCTATGGGCGATCGAGCCTTTGATGTCCTGCGCATAGAGTTTGCGGTCGAATGAGATCGACGCGTTGATTGCTTCCATGATCGCGGCCGGACCCGAGGCAAAACGTCCGCCCCACATCTGGTTGCTGGTCTTCTTGTCGCTCATGGCTATAACCCGTGCTTCGGAGCAGTTTTGAGAAAATGGCAGACGGTAATAGATTCTTCCCGGCCCCGCGCCTGATCCTCGCCGCCTTGATGGCGGGCGCGCTGGCGGGCGCGGTCGCGGTATATGTCAGCGAGAGCCGGTCTGGCAACAATGCACCGGCACAAGCCGCCGTCGGCGACAGCAAGGACGACGTCGCCTGCGCCGCCAAGAGCGACCGTGCCAAGAAGGTCGCGGCCTCGGCCACCGGTGAGGTCGCGGCGCTTCTACCGGCCGATCCGCCGCAATCCTTGAAGAGCCTCGCCTTCAACGGTCCGGACGGCAAGCCGATGACGCTTGCCGATCATACCGGCAAGACGGTGCTGCTCAATCTGTGGGCGACATGGTGCGCGCCGTGCCGCGCCGAAATGCCGGCGCTCGACGCGCTGCAGAAGGAAAAGGGCAGCGATGCCTTTCAGGTGGTCGCCGTCAATGTCGATGCCGGCGACGATGTGAAGCCGAAGAAATTCCTCGCCGATACCGGCGTTGCGACGCTCGGCTATTACCGGGATTCGACGATGGCGCTGTTCAACGACCTCAAGACGCGCGGCCTGGCGCTCGGCCTTCCCGTCACCATGCTGATCGACGGCGAGGGCTGCCTGATCGCCCATATGAACGGCCCGGCCGAATGGTCGGGGCCGGATGCCCGGCGGCTGGTCGAGGCGGCGCTCAAGCCCGAGAGCCTCTAGAGCGCGTCGCGCCTATCTCGGGGCGGCAGAGGATCCGGCAATTGACGACACGTCCATTGCCGACTAGCTGTATTGCCATGAAGTTTGAAGCAGTCTTTGTCGTGGTAAGAGAGCGTATGGGCAGGGTGGTGTAACCACCGGCGGAAGCACCCATGCGCGGTAAACAGGCTCCTGACGGGGCCTTTTTTTATGCCGCAGTTCGGCCGGTCCTCGTCAGATCTCTGAAAATCCCCCCGGACAAGACGGCGAGACCATGACGCGCGACAAATCCAATAAACCTACAACTATGCAAACCGGAGAGACGGTTTCGGCGCCAAATGCCGTATCGCTCCCATATGCCATTCTCGTATTCCTTACGGCCCTCTCGGTGTTGCCGGTGAACATCTATTTGCCGTCGCTACCCGGGATCGCGGTGGAGTTTGATGCCGATTTCGCGCTCGTCAATTTCTCGGTTGCTGGCTATGCGATTGTCACGGCTCTGACAGGACTCATCTCAGGCGCATTGTCAGACCGATTTGGACGCAGGCCGGTTGTATTGACGGCTCTGACAATCTTCATCGTTGCGTCTGCGGGATGCGCCTTTGCCTCCAGTATTGAAGCTTTCTTGCTCTTTCGAATGATGCAAGCATCCATCGCCGCCTGCTTTTCCGTCGCGCTCGTGATCATCAAGGAGACATCGGGCGAACGCGAAGCCACAAGCAGAATAGGCTACGCCGCCATGGGGTGGGCTATTGCGCCTATGCTCGGACCCACGCTCGGTGGGGTGTTGGACGAGTTGTTCGGTTGGCGGTCGATCTTCGTCGTACTTGGGGTCCTCGGCGCAGCCATGCTGGTTTTCTGCATGCGCTACCTCAGAGAAACCGCAGCACCTTCAAAGGAGTCGGCGCGCAACTATCTTGCGTCTTATCTGCAGTTGCTGGGTTCCGTGAGATTCTGGGCTTTCACGCTGTGCATGGCCTGCTCGATGGGCACATTCTACATCTTCCTTGGAGGCGCTCCGCTGGCCATGAACGAATCTGTCGGCGGCTCAAGCGCGATATTGGGCCTCTATATGGGAATGGTTCCGACCGGTTTTATCCTTGGCAGTTTTTTGTCTGGTCGATACGGGTCCGGACATGCGCGAGGTGCTGTGCTTGTGTTTGCCCGTCTCCTGACCTGCCTCGGGCTGTTTTTTGGATTGATCCTGTCGATCTCGGGCTCCACTCACGCTCTGGCGTTCTTCATACCCTGCATGTTCATAGGCATAGGCAACGGGCTGACGATGCCCACCGCCAATGTCGGCGTGTTGTCGGTTCGCGCAGATCTTGCCGGCACCGCTGCCGGTTTGGCCGCCGCGATGTCGATCGGCGGCGGCGCGCTCATCGCCACCATCGCCGGCCTGTTCCTCAAAGAGGCAGGCGCGGCCCGTCTGCTGCTCGGTATCTTGCTCACATCGGCATCGCTCGCATTGCTGGCGGCGCTGTTCGCGGCATTTGTCGATCGGAGTGGCTTCAAACCAGCGGTCGAAGAAAGCTGGCAACGCTATCGGGGTGGGCGATGAGTATGCCGCTCTAGGCCCTGTTCAGACCAAGGACCGGCGCGGGCGCGAAGGCCAGAACGCTTCTGTCGCGCAGGCTGGCGGCTTTGTTGCCGACCGTGGGTGCGGCGACACCGGTCAGGTCGCCGAATTCCTCGATGAGAGCCGGCCTGCCGATATAGTAGCCCTGGCCGATCTCGCAGGCTTCGGCGTCCAGGAATTTCAGTTCGCCGAGCGTCTCGACACCCTCCGCCAGAACCGGCAGGCCGAGGCCGCGTCCAAGTCCCAGGACGGCGCGCACGATCGCCGCGACCTGGCCGTTCTTGTCAACGGACTTGATGAAGGAGCCATCGATCTTGATCTTGTCAAAGGGGAAGGCGCGCAGGTTGGATAGCGAGGAATAGCCGGTTCCGAAATCGTCCATGGCCACGCGCACGCCCAGCGCCTTGACCTGCCGCAAGGTCGCCAGCGCGCGCGGCATGTCCTTGACGAGCGCCGTTTCGGTGATCTCCAGTTCGAGCCTGCCGGGCGCCAAGCCGGAATTCAGCAGTGTTTCATGGACCTTGCGGCTGAAATTCGTATTGTGAAGCTGCACGGCCGAAACGTTGACGGCTACCGTCAGCGGATTTTCCCAGCGGGCGGCTTCCGCGCAGGCCGCCGTCAGCACCCAATCGCCAATCTGGCCAATGGCTCCACTGTCTTCGGCCACCGGGATGAATATGCTCGGGGGCACGTCGCCGCGCGTCGGATGGCGCCAGCGGATCAGGGCTTCGAAGCCGATCATCTTGCCGCTGCTGATCTCCTTCTGCGGCTGGTAGACGAGGTAGAACTCCTGGCGCGCGACCGCCTGACGCAGTTCGTGCTCCATCACGCGCTTGTCGCGGGCCTCGGCCCCCATCGAGGCTTCGAAATAGCGGTAGGTGTCCTTGCCTTCGGTCTTGGCCCGGTAGAGTGCCGTGTCGGCGTGGCTTATCAGGCTGGTCTGGTTTTCGGCATCCGATGGATAAAGCGCAATGCCGATGCTGGCCGACACAAGGCCGCCGCCGACCGAGAGCCGGTTTTCCTCGCGCATGACGGTCAGCACGGCGTTGGCGATACGGCCGGCCTCCAACGGGTCGGTCAGGTTCGGGGCGATGATGGCGAATTCGTCGCCGCCCAGCCGCGCCACCATCTGTCCTTGACGAAGGACGCCGGTCACGCAATGCGCAACCTTCTGCAGCATGGCGTCGCCGGCGCCGTGCCCGTACAGGTCGTTGACCTCCTTGAAACGGTCGAGATCGAGCAGCAGAAGCGCAAGGTGGCCGCCTTTCCTGGTCCGGCCCATTGCTGCAATTTCCGCCTCCAGCCGGCCGGAAAAGCTGCGGCGATTGGCCAGTCCGGTCAATGGATCGAAATGAGCAAGGCGCAGGATCTCCTGTTCCGCCTTCTTGCGCTCGCGAATGTCGCGGACCGCGACCACGTTATGGGGTTTGCCACAATAGTCGATGCTCCTGGCGATCAGCTCGACAGGGATGCTTGTGCCGTCGCGGCCGCTCAATTCGACCTCCTGCGGCTGCTCGCCGAAGCCTGATATATCGGACCCGAAGAGATCGCCGAGCTGCATTCCGTTCAGCGTCGCGGTCGCCATGCCGGTCAGCCTTGCAATGCTGTCATTGGCGCTGATGATGCGGTTGCCGTCGCAGACGATCAGACCCTCCACGGCGGCATTGGCCAGGCCATGCATACGGTCGACCTCGAGCTTCTGGCGACGGAAGCGCAGATCGATCCACAGTGCCGATGCCGACAGCACCAGGATCACCAGCGTGGCGGCTGCGGCTGCGAAAGCCTGCGAGGTCGGCTCGATCGTGTATTCGGATATGGAGATCGAGGAATCGGGAAAGATCGAGACGGCACCCATACCGATGAAATGCAGGGTGCAGATCGCCAGCGTCAGCAGCACCGCGCCGGCGGATGTCGCCTTCAGGGAGGGGCGGCGCAGTACGACACGTAATGCCAGCCCCGCAAGCGCTACGCCGGCAAGCAGGGAAACGGCGACAAGCAACAGGTTCCATTCGATCCGACCCTGGACCTCGAATGCCGCCATGCCGATGTAGTGCATCGCCGCGATGCCGCCGCCCAGGACGGCGCCGCCGACGAGATGATAATCAAATTCGTTGCGCAATGTGGCGATCCACATGCCGGCCGCCGTCAACGCGACCGAAGCGGCGAGCGAGAGCACGGAGAGGGCGGGATCGTAGGCGCTGGGTATTCCCGGCGTGAACGCAAGCATGGCGATGAAATGCGTTGCCCAGATACCGAAGCCGGTCGACGTAGCCGCGATCGTCAGCCAGGCAAGCCGGTTCCGATCTGTGGAGCGGCTGATGTGATGAAGCAGGTTGACAGCAGAGAAACAGGAAATTCCGCAGATCAGCGCGGCCAGTGCGACCAGTCTCAGATCGTGTTGGTTGACGATACAATTGTAGACCGTCAGCATCTTATTTCACCTGATCTATCGGAAAATAAACAGGGCAGTAGGACTGATTAGCGCTTGCTCATTGAAGGATCGATTAAATGCGCCTGCAACCCTGGCGTGTTTTCCGGGAGAAGGCGGCTGATTTCTTCTGGTGGAAGCCGGCTGGGGCGCTCGTCAGGCGATGCGGAGCGTCACGACCGATGGCATCCCCTTAGCCGGATAATTATGGCTGATCTTCACGGCCTTTGCGTCCTCGGCAGCCGCCCTAGCTACCTAGGGCGCTGGCATGACATTTTCATGCCGACGCAGCCGCCGGAGGGGAGGAGAGACGGGCTGTCCACAGGCCTGGGAGGCCACAGCAGAACTGTCACATACCTTCTCTAAGAGAGCGGGCAAGGACTTGCGCAAGACCCTTGTCAACAGCCACTCAAGAGGGAAGAAATCATGACCATCATCAAGCGGGGCCTTGCAGCCCTTGCCGCAGGCGCGCTCAGCGCGGTGCTTGCGGTGCCTGCCGTCGCAGAGCCGGTAAAATTCGATTTCTGGTTCGGCCTTTCGGGCGACCTGGCACGCGTCGTCGACACGCTGTGCAAGAACTTCAACGCCTCGCAGGCCGACTATGAAGTCGTCTGCACCAGCCAGGGCAATTACGACGCCACGCTGCAGAACACGATCGCCGCCTTCCGCGCCAGTAAGCAGCCCGCCGTGGTCCAGGTCTATGATGTCGGCACCGCCACCATGATGCTGTCGGGCGCCTACAAGCCGGCCGACAAGCTGATGGAAGAAAACGGCTACAAGATCGACTACGCCGACTATTTCCCCGGCATCGCCCGCTATTACGCGACCTCGAAGGGCGAGATGCTGTCCTTCCCGTTCAATTCCTCGACCGCGCTGATGTACTGGAACAAGGACGCCTTCGCCAAGATCGGCAAGACCGAAGCCCCGAAGACCTGGGAAGATGTCGGTGCCGACCTCCAGGCGATGAAGGACGCCGGCTATGAATGCCCGATGGCGATCAACATCTCGGCCAATGAAAGCTGGCAGCTGATGGAGCAGTTCTCGGCGCTCCACAACCAGCCGATCGCGACCAAGAACAACGGCTATGATGGCCTCGACGCGCGTCTGGAAGTCAACAAGACCAAATTCGTCCAGTATGTCACCGACCTCAAGAAATGGTATGATGCCGGCCTCGTCAAGATCAAGTCCAAGGACCTCGGCCAGGACATGGTCCAGGCCTTCGCCTCCGGCACCTGCCAGGTCATCATGACCTCGGTCGGCGATCACGGCACCGTCGGCAAGACGCAGAAGGCAGGCATGAACTGGGATGTCGCCGAACTGCCGGTCTATGCCGGCACCGAGCGCAAGAATTCGCTCGTCGGCGGCGCTTCGCTGTGGGTTCTCTCGGGTAAGTCGGATGCGGAATACAAGGGCGCGGCCGCGTTCCTCAACTTCATCCACGATCCCAAGACCGCATTGTTCTGGTCGACCAACACCGGCTACATCCCGGTGACCAAGTCGGGCTTCGACTACATGAAGTCCACCGGCTTCTACGACAAGGCGCCGTATAAGGGCCGTGAAGTCGCGATCGCCAGCCTGACCGCGTCCGAGCCGACCGAAATCACCCGCGGCATCCGCTTGGGCAACTTCACCCAGATCCGCGCCGAGTTCGGCACCCAGATGCAGGCGATCTTCGCCAACAAGGTCAGCGTCCAGGAAGGCCTCGATACGCTGGTCAAGAATGGCGACGCCATTCTCGACCGCTTCCAGCAGACCTATCCGGGCAAGACCCTGCCCTGATCCGTAATCTGCACGGCCGCCCGCCGGTCTTCTCCGAGCATGGTCCTTTGCGAAAATTCGGGATCATGCTTGGGTCGACGGGCGGCCATTTCGTTACTAGTCTTCCTCGAAGTGGCCGTTGAGCGGCATCGGCGGACCGATGGAAAAACGCGTTACCTTTGGCAGCTGGACGATCGGCATCCTTTTCGCGGTGCCGCAGCTCCTCTTGATCTTCACGTTCTTCTACTGGCCGGCAGGTCAGGCCGTGTACTGGTCGCTGACGCTGCAGCAGCCCTGGGGCGGCGGCAACATCTGGGTCGGGCTCGACAATTTCCGCTCTATCCTGTCCAACGCCGACTACTGGAACTCGATCACCGCCAGTCTTGTCTTTGCCGGCATCAGCACCGGGCTTGCGATGTTCATCGGCCTCGCTCTGGCCGCCTTGACCGACCGGCAACTGACCGGGTCGCGCTTCTACCGCGTGGTGCTGATCTGGCCCTACGGCATCGCGGCGCCGGCGCTGGCAATGGCGTTCCGCTTCATCCTGGCGCCGGAGGCCGGCTTCATGGCCGTCGTCAACCAGGTCTGGCCCGGTTTCTGGGATCCTGGCCTTGACGGCACTGACGCCATGGCCTCGATCATCATCGCCTTCTCCTGGAAATATGTCGGCTATAACTTCATCTTCTTCCTCGCCGCATTCCAGGCCATCCCGCGTTCGCTGATCGAGGCGGCGGCGATGGATGGCTCCGGCGTCCTCAGACGCTTCTGGGACATCCAGTTCCCGCTGATCACGCCGACGATCTTCTTCCTGCTGGTCATCAACATCACCGAGAGCTTCCAGGATTCCTTCGGCATCGTCGACATCATGACTTCGGGCGGACCGGCGAACGCCACCAATCTGATGGTCTACAAGATCTATTCCGACGGCTTCAAAGGCCTCGACTACTCCGGTGCTGCCGCACAGAGCATCATCCTGATGGTGCTCATCGTCGTGCTGACCATTTTCCAGTTCCGCTTCATCGAGCGGCGTGTGCACTACCGGTGAGGCTGGCATGGTAGAGCGCACCCCGTTCCTCAATTTCTTCACGCACGTGATCCTGTTCGTCGGCTTCGTGCTTTGCATCGCACCGTTCGTGGTCGTTGCCATCGCCGCCTCCCACAATCTCAGGGATGTCAACGATGTGCCGATGTCGCTGCTGCCGGGCAGCGATTTCTGGCTCAACATCAAGACGGCATGGACGACGGCCGATCTCGGCCCCAAGCTTCTGAACAGTTTCATCATGGCCGCCGGCGTCGCGGCGGGCAAAGTGATCATCTCGGCGCTCACAGCCTTCTCGATCGTCTATTTCCGCTATCCCGGCCGTACCTTCATCTTCTGGCTGATCTTCGTGACGCTGATGCTGCCGCTGGAAGTGCGCATCGTGCCGACCTACGCGGTCGTCGCCAACGTGCTGTCGCCCTATCAGGCCATTCTCGACGTGACCGGCCTGAGCTGGCTCATCGAAAAAATCTCGGGCATCCAGGTTTCGCTCAACCTCGGGCTGCTCAATTCCTATTCGGGGCTGATCCTGCCGCTGATCGCGACCGCCACCGGCACTTTTCTGTACCGGCAGTTCTTCCTGACCGTGCCGGATGAGTTGACCGAAGCCGCGCGCATGGACGGTGCCGGCGCCCTGCGCTTCTTCATCGATATCCTGCTGCCGCTGTCGCGCAACAACATGGCCGCGCTTGGGACCATCATGTTCCTGTGGGCGTGGAACCAGTATCTGTGGCCGCTGCTAATCACCACCGACCAGTCGCATGCGACAGCGGTCACCGAGCTGAAGCAGCTCATCCCCAATGTCGGCGGTATTCCGGAATGGAACATCGCCATGGCCGGAACGCTTATCGTCATGCTGCCGCCGCTGATTGTCGTGGTGCTCATGCAACGCTGGTTCGTGCGCGGCCTGATCGCCACCGAGAAGTGACCTGAAAGGAGACGAAAGATGGCCTCCATCACCATTCGCGACGTCAAGAAAAGCTACGCCAAGATGCAGGTCGTGCACGGCGTCGACCTCGACATCGCGTCGGGCGAGTTCGTCGTCATCCTCGGGCCATCGGGCTGCGGCAAGTCCACGCTGCTGCGGATGATCGCCGGGCTTGAGGACATATCCGGCGGCGAGATCGCCATCGATGGCACCGTCGTCAACAAACTGGAACCGCGCGAGCGCGGCTGCGCCATGGTGTTCCAGAACTACGCGCTCTATCCGCATATGAGCGTGGCGCAGAACATCGGCTATTCGCTCAAGGTCGCCGGCGTTCCCGCCGCCGAGCGCACCCAGCGCATCCAGGCGGTTGCCCGCACGCTGGAGCTCGAACATCTACTCGACCGCAAGCCGATGGCGCTGTCCGGTGGGCAGAGGCAGCGTGTCGCCATGGGCCGCGCCATGATCCGCGAGCCCAAAGTGTTCCTGTTCGACGAACCGTTGTCCAATCTCGACGCCAAGCTGCGCGTTCAGATGCGTTCGGAAATCCGCAAGCTGCATCGCCGGCTGAACGCCACCTCGGTCTTCGTCACGCATGACCAGGTCGAAGCGATGACGCTGGCCGACCGGCTGGTGGTGATGAATGGCGGCCGCGTCGAACAGGTCGGCACGCCGGCCCAGATCTACAGCCGTCCGGCCAGCCGTTTTGTCGCCACCTTCGTCGGTGCGCCGGCCATGAACATTCTCGAAGGCACGGTCGAGCTCGACGGGCTGTCGCTGCTTGGCGGCAGCCGGCGCCTGGCCATGACACGTGCGGGTCTGCCCGTCGGCACGAAAGTAGCGATGGGCATCCGGCCGGAAGCCGTGCGGCTTGTGGCGCCGGGCACGGCAGGTGCGCTCAATGCGACCGTCGATCTCGTCGAGGAGCTGGGCGCGGGCCGCGTCATCTATGTCGACCTCGACGGCGCGCCGTTTTCGGTGATGACGTCGGAGCCTATCCACCCTGAACCGGGCAGCGCGGTCGGCCTGAAGATCTCGCCCGAGGATCTGCATTTCTTCTCGTCGGAGACAGGAACCCGTATCGAGGTCTTCAAGGCTTCCGTTCCGGAGCCGGCACTCTGACTTCTGAACCAGCCATTATCGCCGATGACGGGCAGGCGCCACCGGCAGATCGAAGAAGCGTGCAATGAAAATTGTCCAGGTCACCGATGTCCATCTTGGCCGGCAAGGCGAGCGCCGCTATGGCGCTGACCTGCATCAGCGGCTGGCTTCATGCATCGCGCACATCAATGCGCATCACGCCGATGCCGCACTTTGCGTCTTCACCGGCGACCTGACCGAGACCGGCGCGCCCGAGAGCTATGCCGATCTCAGGACAGCGTTGAGCGCGCTGTCGGTGCCCTGGCGGCTGCTGCCGGGGAATCACGACCGGCGGACCAATCTGGTCGCAGCGTTTCCCGAAATTCCGCTCGATGAGAACGGCTTCGTGCAGTCCGCCCATCAAACGGCCGACGAGGTGCTGCTGTTTCTCGACTGCCTGGCGGAAGGGCGCATCGAAGGCGAATTGTGCGACAGGCGGCTGGCCTGGCTCGAATCCCGGCTCGAAGAAGCAGCCGGCAAGCCAGCCTATGTCTTCATGCATCATCCGCCGGTTGCGCTGGGCCTACCGCAGCTCGATCCGCTGGCCCTCGAGCAGCCCGAACGGTTGCTGGGCCTGCTCAGGCGCCATGGCAATGTCCGCCATATCTTCTTCGGTCACGTCCATCGCGACATTGCCGGCACGGTCGCCGGCATTCCGTTCTCGGCGCAGCGCGGCCTGCATGCCAGGTTCGAGCTTGCCCTCGACAGATCGAGCGAGATTGTCGAGCAGGCGCCGCCTTCCTACGCGGTCGTCCTGATCGACAGCGCCAACGAGCACGTGGTCGTTCACGGTTGCGATTTTCTCGAACGATGGCCGATTTATTCCGGCGAAACCGGTGAATTCATCATGGCGTGAGCCGGCTACGCCGCGTTGTGGCGAAGTGTGACAAAAGCCATCGCCCGTTCAGCCGAAGACATGCGCCTTTCCCGACACGGTCAGCCGGACGATCTCGCCGACCGCCGGCGCGTCCATGCCCGGTTTGCGCAGGACCAGCGGCGTGTTGCCGATCGCGGCTGCATCGGGCGGATCGGCGCTGTTCAGAAGCCGCACCGCGATCGTGCACATCGAGCCGGCGAATTCCGATTCCGTCACTTCGCCGAACAGCATGTCCGAGGTGCCCGACATGCCCTCGCGCGACGTTCTTTTCAGCGCGATCTGCTCCGGCCGCAGCATGATACGGGCGATATCGCGGCTGTCACTGGTGTCGACCGCGATGCGGCCGAGCGGCGAACTGGCGAAGCCATCCGATATCTTTGCCGGCAGGATGATGGCGTCGCCGAGGAACTCGGCGATCATCCTGTCCTTCGGCTTGAGATAGAGCTCGCGCGGCGTACCGATTTGCGAGAACTTGCCGTCGCGCATCACCGCGACCTGGCTGGCGAAGGACAGCGCTTCGGCCTGGTCGTGCGTCACCAGGATGGTGGTGATGCCCGCCTCTTCCAGAAGCTCGGCCACCGCCTTGCGCATCGAGGCGCGCAGGCCGGTATCGAGCGCCGAGAACGGCTCGTCGAGAAGCATCAGCCGGGGCTTCATCGCCATGGCGCGGGCCAGTGCCACACGCTGCTGCTGGCCGCCGGAAAGCTCGTGCGGGCGGCGTTTGAGGATCGCCTTGTCGAGCCCGACGATATAGGCGAGCTCGACGATGCGCTCGGTGCGCTTGTCCTCGCCCCGGCCCATGCCGAAACCGATATTGTCACCAATGGTCAGATGCGGAAACAGCGCACCATCCTGGGCCACCACGCCGATGCCTCGACGATATGCCGGCACCGCCGCGCCGCCATTGGCCAGCACCTCGCCGTCGAGCGTGATGCGGCCCTGGTCCGGCGCTTCGAATCCGGCGATCAGCCGCAGCAAGGTGGTCTTGCCGCAGCCGGACGGGCCGACGATCGCCGTGCGGCTGCCGCTGGTGACGCTGAGATCTACGCCGGCAAGAGCGGCCACCGGGCCGTAATGCTTGTGCAGGCCGCTGATTTCGAGAAAGCTCATCGTCCGGCCATCCGCTTCGACTGGACATAGAGCAGCCAGGTCAAGGGAAGCGACATCGCCACCATGATGAAGGCATAAGGCGCCGCCGAGGCATAATCGATCTCGCCGCTGTAGGCCCAGAACGCCATCGCCAGCGTGCGGGTACCGTTCGGTGCCAGCATCTGGGTCGCGGTCAGTTCATTCATGATGCCGAGCGCCACCAGCGCCATCCCGGCCGCGGCACCCGGCGCCGACAGGCGGATGGTCGTCGACCACAGTGCCTGCAGCGGCGGCCGGCCGAGACTGGAAGCGGCGCGTTCGAGCTCGACCGGCGCCTGCGCAATCGATGCCCGCAGGCTGACCAGCGCGCGCGGCAGGAACATCAGCGAATAGGCCACCAGGATGGTGAACAGCGTCTGGTAGAGCGGCAGCGCGATGCGCACGGTGATGGTGACCAGCGCCAGCGCAATGACGACGCCGGGCAGCGAGCCGACGATGTAGTTGCAGCCCTCCAGCAGACGCTGCAACGGCCCCGGCGCGCGGATCGAGATCCAGGCCATCGGCATGGCGGCGACGGTGGCCAGCAATGCGCCGGCGAGCGCCAGGAACAGCGTCTGGCCAAGCGCCAGGCCGATCTCGTTGAGGCGCCAGACTGCTGCGCCGCCGGCGGCAAGCCAGCCGCCAATGGTGACGAACGGCACACCGAGCGCCAGCAGTGCGGTGACGACGAGCAAGAGCAGGCTCGGGATGGTGGCGCGTCCGAGGCTCGTACGCTGCTGATAGCGCGCGGCGCCGGAGCCGACACGGGCATAGCGCTCCTCTCCGCGCACCAGCACTTCGAGGCCGAGCAGCACGAAGCAGCAGCTCACCAATACGCCAGCCAGCATGTTAGCGGCCGGTCCGTTGAAGGTCGACTGGAACTGGTCGACGATCGCCGTGGTGAAAGTGTCGAAGCGGATGAAGACATAGAGCCCATACTCGGCCAGCAGATGCAGCCCGACCAGCAGTGAGCCGCCGCAGATGGCGAGCCGCAATTGCGGCAGCACGACACGCCAGAACACGCGCCGTGGCCCAAGGCCGAGTGCGGCCGCGGCGTCCTCGAGGGCAGGATCGAGACGGCGCAACGCCGCCGACACCGGCAGATAGAGGAATGGGAAATAGGCGATCACTGAAACCAGCACGCCGGCCCACAAGCCATGCAGTCCGGGCACCATGGTGATCCAGGCATAGCTGTGCACGAAGGCCGGGATGGCGAGCGGCGCCACGCACAGCCAGGCCCAGAGCCGGGCGCCCGGCAGGTCGCTGCGCTCGGTCAGCCAGGCCAGCGCCACCGACAGCACGATTGTGATCGGCACGGAGAGCGCGACCAGCAGGACGGTGTTGACCAGAAGCTCGCCGACACGCGGCCGGAAGACCAGCGCCGAGACGGTTTCCCAGCCGGTCTGCACCGCGATCCAGATGATGAAGGCAAGCGGCAGCAGCGCCAGCAGCGCAACGAAGATGGCGGCGATGACCAGCCAAAGCGGTGCGCGTCGCCGAGCCCTTCGGCTTATTCCCGAAGCCAGGCCCGAATGCGCGAGATCGACCGCAGACTGCATCAGGTCAGACGCCGTGCCGTTGCCGTCCAGCGGCAGCAATTGAAGGACCGCGATCGCGGTCGGGAACACAGCGTGTCGTCATCGACGAATGCCATCTCGAAAAACAAAATCACTCCCGCGGAAGGCGAATTCCCGCGGGAGCGTGGTCGGTTGTCCTTTTAGGAGGAATGGCAACTAAAGCAAGCCGGCTGCCGTCATCAGGTCGGTGACCTTCTTGGAGTTCAGCGTCGTGGCATCGACCTTCGGCGCCTGCAGATCGGCGAGCGGCACCAGCTTCGGGTTGGATTCCGCACCCTTGCCGACCGCGTATTCGAAGGAATCGCCGGTCTTCAGCACGTCCTGGCCGCCCTTGCCGGTCACCCATTTCAGGAAGGCCTGGGCTTCCTTGGGATGCTTGCTCGAGGCCAGCACCCCGCCGCCGGAAATCGAGACGAAGGCGCCCGGATCCTGGTTCTTGAAATAGTGCAGCGCGACGTTCTTGCTGTTTTCGCCGGTTTTGGCCTGATCGCCGAAGTAGTAATAGTGATAGATCACGCCGCCTTCGATCTCACCGGCATTGACCGCCTTCATCACCGTACTGTTGCCCTTGTAAGCGGTGAAATTGGTCTTCATCGCCTTCAGCCAGTCCGCCGTGGCCGCCTCGCCCTTGAGCTGCAGCAGCGCACTGACGATGGCCTGGAAATCGGCGCCCGACGGGGAGGCGGCCCAACGGCCCTTCCAGCTCGGATCGGCGAGATCGAGCATCGACTTGGGCAGCTGGTCGGCGGTCAGCTTGGTCTTGTTGTAGGCAAAGACGGTGCTGCGCGCGGCAACGCCGACCCATTTGCCGCTGGCCGGCTGATAGTCCTGGGGAACCTGCGCCAGCGTGTCGGCGTCGACCGGCGCGAACAGGCCAGCGCTCTCGACCAGCGCCATGGCCGGCGAGTTCTCCGTCAGGAACACGTCGGCCGGCGAGGCAGCGCCTTCGGCGACGATCTGGTTGGAGAAGTCACTGTCGCCGCCATCACGGACGGTGACCTTGATGCCGGTTTCCTTGGTAAAGCCTTCGGCCCACGCCTTGGTCAGGGTTTCGTGCTGGGCGTTGTAGACAATGATGCCGGCATCCTCGGCCATTGCTGGGCCGGCGATCAGGCTGATTGCCAGCGCAGTGGCGCCGACCAGGGTGGAAAGAGTGTATTTCATATCATTGTCCTCGATCTCAGGGGGCTTGGGTCGTCACGCCTGCACCTATCGATACCTGACACCAGTAGTCAACATTGATGGTGTGCTTCAATCGGTCGCTGAGGGGCAAAGGTAGGTGCGGGCGGAGAATTTCGCGCAATGCTCACGGGTCCAGCCGACTCGTGTGGCACGAACCGGTCCACGGTCGGCTCCCGCGAATTTTCGTGATTTGCCGGCAGTTTGGCTTGGACATTATTTCGCCGGCCACGTAACAAATCAGCGCCGAGACGCGAAAATCGGGGAGTGAACTCTTGTGAGCGGCAAGGACGAGGCCGAACTTTCCCGGCTGATGCGGGCCGCGATCGCGGGAGATGAAAGGGCTTACGCCGACTTTCTGCACCGGATTGCCGCGCTGGTTCGCGGTTTTGCCAGGCGCAAGATCGTGCAGGGCGGGGTCGATCCCGAGGATGTCGTGCAGGAAACCTTGCTGGCCATTCATGTGAAACGGCATACCTGGCGCCAGGATGCGCCGGTGTTGCCGTGGATCTATGCGATCGCCCGCTTCAAGCTGATCGACGCGTTCCGGAGGCGCGGACGGCGCATCGAGATCGACGTCGACGACATCGCCGAGACCTTCGCCGAGCCGGAAACCGAGACCGTCAGCGAGCGCGACATCAACCGGGCACTGGACGGCCTGTCGCCGGCACAGCGCTCCGTGGTCTCGGCCGTGTCGGTGGAAGGGCGGTCCATCGGCGAGACAGCGGCAAAATTCGGCATCAGCGAGACGGCGGTGCGTGTGTCGCTGCATCGCGGACTTGCCGCGATAGCGAAGCGATTCGGGCGGGAATGACATGAGGACGGACGATCTCATCAAGGCGCTGGACGCCGATGCAAGCAGCAAGGCGATGCCGCTGCAATCGGCCTGGTGGCTGGCCGCCAGTGCGGCAGCGGTGATCGCGGCCGTCGTTTTCCTGCTGACCATTGGTCCGCGCCCGGATTTCATGGCGGCCGCGCACACGATGCGCTTCCTCTCCAAATTCGTTTTCACCATCGTGCTTGCCGTCAGCGCCTTCGCCCTGATCCGTGCCTTGTCAACGCCGGGTGCCTCGACGGGCCGGGCAATAGCCTGGATGGCCGCTGCGCCGGCGCTGGTAGCAGTGGCGGTGGTTCTGGAGCTTTTCATGGTGCCGGAGGCACTGTGGGGCACAAGGATGGTCGGCTCCAACATGATGATCTGCATGGGCTTCATCCCGCTGATCGGCCTCGGTCCGCTTGCCATCTTCCTGTGGATGCTGCGCTACGGTGCGCCGACGCGTCCTGTGCTTGCCGGCGCCGTGGCGGGCCTGCTCGCCGGCGGGCTGGCGGCGACCTTCTACGCCGCGCATTGCTTCGACGATTCGCCGCTTTTCGTCGCCACTTGGTACACGATAGCGATCGCGGCGCTCGCATTGCTCGGCGCGCTTGGCGGGCGGTTTTTCGTGCGCTGGTAGCGTCCCGCCGCGATCGCAAGCCCATGCACACCGATCCTTAATCATGCCGGCAATTGTTTGCCGGTTAGCGATGGCGCCGGTATGCCGGACGCAACCTTTCTTTAAAATCGATCGGTCAAGGTTGATGCGACAACATGCGTTTGCGCACGGGGGTGGCACGTATCGTGATGTGGCGAGGATTGACCGGCCGAAAATCTTTTGAGTACGCAGGGCTGGCGTTGCTCGTAGCCGGCCTGGGCGTCATGGCGGGCTCGATCCTGCTGTCGCGCCTGGACCTCGGCACCGAAGCGCTGAAACTCTGCCTGCGGATATCGGCGGCGGTAGCGGCGGGCGCGCTGTTCCTCGCCGCCCTGTCCGTCCGTCGGATCAGCAGGGATCGCCGGCAGATCGCCGAAAGCGAGCTGCGCTTTCGTCGTGCCATGGAGGATTCTGCGATCGGCATCGTCGTCGTCGGTCTCGACGGGCGCATTCGCGAGACCAATCCGGCTTTCGCCACCATGCTTGGCTACAGTCGCGAAGAGCTAGAGGCGCTGACCTTCTTCCAGATCACGCATCCCGAAGATCTGCATATCGGCCGGAAAACGATGGACGGCATGAGAGCCGGCACGGTCAATTCCTTCCACTTCGAAAAGCGCTATCTCCGCAAGGATGGCACACCCGTCTGGGCTCATCTTGCCGGCTCGGTCATTCGTGACGAAAACAGCGGCCGCCCGCTCTATCTCGTCTCGCAGATCGAGGACATCGACGCGCGCAAGCAGGCCGAGGCGCGCATTGCCGAAGCGGAAACACGTTGGAATTTCGCGCTCGCCGGCGCCGGCCAAGGTGTCTGGGACCTTGACATGCGCAAGGGCGGGACGACCTATTCCTCGACCTGGGTCAAGATGCTGGGCTACGCGGATGGCGAGCTCGATGGCGACACCGACCGCTGGCTGTCGATGATCCATCCCGACGATCGCGAGACTGTCGCCGAAGCCGATCGCGCCCATCTCGATGGCAAGACGCCGTTCTTCGA
Source organism: Mesorhizobium sp. LjRoot246 (assembly GCF_964254115.1). Taxonomy (NCBI): domain Bacteria; kingdom Pseudomonadati; phylum Pseudomonadota; class Alphaproteobacteria; order Hyphomicrobiales; family Phyllobacteriaceae; genus Mesorhizobium; species Mesorhizobium sp. LjRoot246. Next base: position 1,753,359 of record NZ_CAXUSN020000001.1, read on the forward strand.
AGCCGAGTTCAGGATGCGCCACAAGGATGGCCACTGGATGTGGATCCTCGACCGTGGCAAGGCCATCGAGCGTGACCAGGAGGGGCGGCTGGTCAGGGCCATAGGCAGCCTGACCGACATCACCCGGCGCAAGGAGGCCGAAGCACACCTCACCGTGTCGGCGGCGCTGCTGGCCGATGAAAAGGAGCGGCTTAGGGTGACGCTGCAGTCGATCGGCGATGCCGTCATCTGCACCGATGCCACAAACCGTGTCACCTTCATGAATCCGGTCGCCGAAAAGCTGACCGGTGTTGCCGGCGGCGAGGCTCTCGGCAAGATGCTTGGTCATGTCTACTGGGCCGTCGACGAGGAGACGGGGCACAGGATCGGCGTGACCCGGCCAGCAGTCGGCGTTCATGCCCCCGCCGACCAGAACAGTCGCGCCGTCCTTGTCCGGCGCGACGACACGCGCTGCAGCATCCGTCAGGTCGTGTCGCCGATCATCAACGAGCGGAACGAATTCTGCGGGCTGGTCATCGTCTTCCAGGACTTCACCGATGCGCGTGCGCTGCAGCGCCAGCTCGCCCACGCCGCGGCACACGACGCACTGACTGGCCTTGCCAATCGCTCGAGCTTCATCCGCGCCATGGAGGAACTGGTCGGCCAGGCACGCAAGGACGGCACCGCCGACACGACAAAGTCGGGCGGCGACACGACGAAGTCGGTCGGAGGCGCCGGACACCAGTTCATGTTCATCGACCTCGACCACTTCAAGCTGGTCAACGATACGGGTGGCCACGCTGCGGGAGACGCGCTGCTGAAGCGGGTCGCCGAGGCGGTTCGCGGCGTGCTTGGTCCGGACGACATCGTCGCTCGCCTGGGCGGCGACGAATTCGCGGTCATTCTGAAATCGGGTTCGGCAGCCGGCGCCAAGATCGCGGCGCGCTCCATCATCGATGCGATCGGCGGCCTGGACTTCACCTGGGACGGCCGTCCTCACGTGATCGGCGCCAGCATTGGGCTGGCCGCGATCAGCGCCAATTGCGGCGAGATTGACGAGATCATCGCCAGGGCCGACGCGGCTTGCTATGCGGCCAAGGCGGCCGGCCGCGGCTGCGTTTGTGTGGCGCCTGACGGGGAGATTGCTCCTGAGCCGCTGGCCGTGGCCTCCTGATCCTGATCAGAGCCGGTCCGGAAAGCTTGCTGCCGACGCGGATCTGATCAGCGCGTCGGGATGGGATGCTCGCCGCGATAGTCGTAGAAGCCGCGCCCAGTCTTGCGGCCGAGCCAGCCGGCCTCGACGTACTTCACCAGCAGCGGGCAAGGGCGGTATTTCGAATCCGACAGGCCGTCATGCAGCACCTGCATGATCGACAGGCAGGTATCGAGGCCAATGAAATCGGCAAGCTGCAGCGGTCCCATCGGATGGTTGGCGCCGAGCCGCATGGCGGTGTCGATGGCATCGACCGAGCCGACGCCCTCATAGAGCGTGTAGATCGCCTCGTTGATCATCGGCAGCAGGATGCGGTTGACGATGAAGGCCGGAAAATCCTCCGAGACCGTGATCGTCTTGTCGAGCTGCTTCACATAGGTCTTGGCCGCCTCGAAGGTCTGATCCTCGGTGGCGATGCCGCGCACCAGCTCGACCAGCTTCATCAGCGGCACCGGGTTCATGAAATGTATGCCGATGAACCGCTCCGGCCGGTCGGTCTGCGCGGCAAGCCGGGTGATCGAGATCGACGAGGTGTTGGTCGCCAGGATGGCTTCGGGATTGAGTTGCGGACAAAGCTGGGCGTAGATCTTGCGCTTGACCGTCTCGTCCTCGGTCGCCGCCTCGATCACCAGATCGGCGCCGGCAAGATCCGCCATCGCCGGGGCAGCCGAAATGCGGCCCATCGCGTCGTTGCGCACTTTCTCGTCGAGCTTGCCGGACCCTACCTGGCGGGCCATGTTGCCACTGATGGTGGCAATGCCCTTCTCGATTCGGTCGGGCGAGATATCGTAGATCAGCACCTTGTAGCCCGAAAGCGCGGAAACATGGGCGATGCCGCCGCCCATCTGGCCCGCGCCGATGATGCCGATCGTCTCGATCTTGCTCATTACACCGATCCCGTCCGGAGCCCTTCCGCATGAATTGCGAAAGCGCTCCACCTTCTTATTTTACCGCAATTCCGGACGCAAAACCGCTGCGCACTTTTGCTGGAATTGCTTTTAGCCTCTGCGGCCTGCTTTTTGTGCGGTGCAAACTAAAAGGGCGGGGCGACTTCGTCTACCCCACCCCTCACTATTTAATACGCTTTGGCAGGAAGCGTCAAAGCGCCTTTTGCAGCTCCGGCAGGATGACGAAGAGATCGCCGACGAGGCCGTAGTCGGCAACCTGGAAAATCGGTGCCTCCTCGTCCTTGTTGATGGCGACGATGACCTTCGAATCCTTCATGCCGGCGAGGTGCTGGATGGCGCCGGAGATGCCGACCGCAATGTAGAGATCGGGGGCAACCACCTTGCCGGTCTGGCCGACCTGCCAGTCGTTGGGCGCATAGCCGGCATCGACCGCGGCACGGGAAGCGCCGACGGCGGCACCGAGCTTGTCGGCAACCGGCAGGATAACCTCCTGGAATTTTTCTGCCGAACCCAGCGCGCGGCCGCCCGAGATGATGATCTTGGCCGAGGTTAGTTCCGGACGGTCGGTCTCGGAAAGCTTGTTCTCGACGAAGGTGGAGAGGCCGGGATTGGCTGCCGCCTTGACGGTCTCGACCGCCGCCGAGCCACCCTCGGGGGCGGCCTGGAAGGAGGCGGTACGGACCGTGATCACCTTCTTGGCGTCGGTCGACTGCACCGTCTGGATGGCGTTGCCGGCATAGATCGGCCGCTTGAAGGTGTCGGGCGATACGACTTCGATGATCTCGGAGACCTGCGCGACATCGAGGAGCGCTGCCACGCGTGGCGCGACATTCTTGCCCGACGAGGTCGCCGGCGCGATGACGGTGTCATAAGCGCCTGCCAGCGACACAACCAGCGCTGCCGTCGGTTCGGCGAGGTGCTCGGCAAGCTCGTCGGCTTCGGCGAGCAGCACCTTGCTCACGCCCTTGAGCTTGGCGGCAGCGTCGGCAGCGCCCTTGGCGCCCTTGCCGGCAACCAGCACATGCACGTCCGAACCGATCTGCAGGGCGGCCGAAAGCGCCTTGGCGGTCTGGTCCGAAAGGGTTGCGTTGTCGTGTTCCGCGATGAGGAGAATTGCCATTTGTCTGTTCCTTTCCCGATCGCTCAGAGCACGCCGGCTTCGTTCTTCAGCTTGTCGACCAGTTCGGCGACGCTCTTGACCTTGACGCCTGCCTTGCGGCCGCTCGGCTCCTCGGTCTTGAGAACCTTGAGGCGCGGCTTGACGTCGGCGCCGTAGTCGGCCGGGCTCTTCTCGTCGAGCTGCTTCTTCTTAGCCTTCATGATGTTGGGCAGCGAGGCATAGCGCGGCTGGTTGAGGCGAAGGTCGGCGGTGACGATCGCCGGCATCTTCAGTTCCACCGTCTGCAGGCCGCCGTCGACTTCTCGCGTCACCTTGGCCTTGTCGCCGTCGAGCACGATCTTGGAGGCGAAGGTGCCCTGTGCCCAGCCCAGCAGTGCCGCCAGCATCTGGCCGGTCTGGTTGCTGTCATCGTCGATCGCCTGCTTGCCGAGGATGACGAGGCCGGGTTGCTCGGCGTCGACGACGCCCTTCAGCACCTTGGCGACACCCAGCGGCTCGGTCTGTTCGTCGGTCTTGACCAGGATGGCGCGATCGGCGCCCATGGCGAGAGCGGTGCGCAGGGTTTCCTGCGCCTGCTGCGGGCCGATCGAGACGACGATGATTTCTTCCGCCTTGCCGGCTTCCTTCAGCCGGATCGCTTCTTCCACCGCGATCTCGTCGAAGGGATTCATCGCCATCTTGACGTTGGCCAGTTCCACCGCCGAACCATCAGCCTTCACGCGAACCTTGACGTTCGCATCCACAACCCGCTTCACGGGCACAAGGATCTTCATTTGCCTGTCACCTCTTCACGCTAGTTGGGCGCGCTATAACAGCCCGCGCCCTTTCTGAGTTGTCGAAAGCCGACATTCCTGACGGAATTCCGGCCAGACGGAATTCTGGCTGGATGGAAATTCTGGTCTTTGACCGCCTTGAGCTGCGGCGGGAGACGTTTCCGTAGTTGCGGCAACACTGCACGTCAATACGCTGTGAGTCGCTCAAATCGGTTCAGTCCGAACTGGAAGCGTTTCCTCGCCCCCAGCGCGGCGTCGCGGCGGGTGGGTCGGGGATCAGCGGTTCCGTGGCAACCGGCGGTTGGTTGGGAGCGGTGGGCGCGATGTCCTCGTCGGCGCCGGCAAACAGCGGCACGCCGCGGCTGCGCAGGACGAGCACAAGAACGGCTCCGGCGATGATGCCGCCAATATGGCAGGCCCAGGAGATCTGGTCCTCGCCGCCGGCGGCAAACATCACCAGCTGGAACAGCACCCATAGGATGAGCGGGATGAAGGCCGGTATGCGCAGCGGGATACGGGCAAAGGCCAGCACCCAGACCTTTACCCTGGGATAAAGGATCAGATAGGCGACGACCACGCCGGCAATGGCGCCGGACGCGCCGATCAGCGGCACCTGCGAATCCCAGGCGATGAGGCCCTGGAAGGCGGCTCCAGCGATCGCGCACAACAGGTAGAAAACGAGGTAGCGGATGTGGCCGAGCGCGTCCTCGACATTGTCGCCGAACACCCACAGGAACAGCATGTTGCCGCCGAGGTGGAAGATGTCGGCATGCAGGAAGGAATAGGTGAGGTAGCTCAGGCTTTCGGGAATGACGATAAAGCGGGGGTCGAGCTCGGCTGTGTCATGGACGACCGAGGGGATGAAACCGAGGCCAAGCACGGCGGCATTGGAGAAACTCTCGCCGCCGAGAGAGGTGGCGAGGTAGACCAGCGCATTGACCACGATCAGCCCGATCGTCACATATTGCAGGCGGATGTGCCGCAGCCTGTTGGTGTCATAAAGCGGGATGAACATGCCCCAGGCCCTCTTCCGCTTTCGACAATCAGCGGTTCTTGCCGGGAACCCATAGCACGTCGGCGTTTCCGTTGTCATTGACCGCCCGGGCGGCGACAAACAGGAAATCCGAGACGCGGTTGATGTATTTCAGCCCGTCGCGGTTGACTTGTTCGCGCGGATCCTGGGCCAATGCCACCATCAGCCGTTCGGCCCGCCGGGCCACGGTGCGGGCAAGGTGAAGTGCCGCCGCCGCCGGTGTGCCGCCATTGAGCACGAAGGATTTGAGCGGCTGAAGCTGCTTGTTGAGCAGGTCGATATCCTTCTCGACCCGGTCGGTCTGCACGGCGATGATGCGAAGCGGCTCATAGCCGAGCGGCTTGCCGTCGTCGGGCACGGCGAGATCGGCACCGAGGTCGAACAGATCGTTCTGGATGCGGGAAAGCATGGCGTCGATCGCAGGATGGGTCGCGGCCGTATGGACCCTGGCAATGCCGATGCAGGCATTGGCCTCGTCGACCGTGCCGTAGGCGTCCACCCGCAGGTCGGATTTCAGCCGCCTCTCGCCGGTGCCGAGACCCGTGGTGCCATCATCGCCGGTGCGGGTGTAGATCTTGTTGAGCTTGACCATTTCGCCTTCCCGGCCGCCGATATCCTCACTTGCGGGTGAAATACACCGCCAGCAGGATCAGCACCAGCGCCACGGCCTGCAGCATCACGCGTGCCTGCATCAGCTTGTTCGAGGTGACGCCTGAACCGCCGCGCATCATGTTGATGAGGCCACGAACAAGCACGATCGCCACCGCGACCATGACCAGAATGGCGAGAATGTTGAAGACGGTTGCCATTGTTGCGTTCCAGTTGTTTGGTGTTCAGGCGCGTTTGGCCATCAGGCGGTAAAGTATCGATGCCGGCAGGATGCGTTTGAGCGCTGCGCCGACCTTGGCCGGCACTGTTACCACATAGTGCGGGCGCGGGCGCCGTGACAGAAGTGCATGGCGCAGCGCCGCGTGAACCACTTCCGGCCCTGGCTTCAAGGCCGATTGGCTGCCGCCTGCCCGCAGCCGTTCCAGTTGCGCCGCATAGTCCGCGCGGTGCACGGAATTCTCATGGTCGATATTGCTGAGAAACCAGGGCAGGCCATTGCTGGCGATCTTCGACTTCACCGGTCCTGGCTCGATCAGCGAGACATGGACGCCGCTGCCTGCCAGTTCCTGGCGCTGGCACAGCATCAGGGCCTCCAGGGCGTGTTTCGACGCCGAATAGGCGCCGCGAAAGCGTACCGGCACCAGACCAAGGATCGACGAGCAGTGAACGATGCGGCCGTGACCCTGGCGGCGCATCACCGGCACCAGCCGGCTGGTCAAATCATGCCAGCCGAAGAAATTCGCCTCGAATTGATGCTTGAGCGCCGCAATGGGCAGATCCTCGACGGCGCCGGGCTGAGCGTAGGCGCCGTTGTTGAACAGGGCGTCCAGCGTGCCGTCGGTGCGATCGAGCACCGCCGCCACCAGCGTGGCGATGGAATCCGGCTCGCAATAATCGAGATAGAAGGCTTCGATACCGTCGGCTTCGAGTGCGGCGATGTCCTGCGGTTTGCGCGCCGTCGCGAACACCCGCCAGCCTTCCGCCTTCAACGCGCGGGCGCAGTACGCGCCTATTCCAGACGATGCGCCAGTGACGATGATCGAGCGCAACTCTTGCGCCGAACTGTTCGTGGTTTCGCCAAGGGTTGCCATTTGCCGCAATCCCTTCCCATATTCCTGGCGTGGAGACAATTGGAGGGCGCGGTTCTTGTTGCGGAAGATCGTAGCCCTCAAGCGGGTCCTCTACGACGCGCTTGGCCATTTCAACACCGATGACGGCTGGGCTATGGCCAGCCATCTGGCGATCACATCGCTGATGGCGCTGTTCCCGTTCCTGATCTTCGCGACGACGCTGGCGAGCTTCCTCGGCGCGCAGGCGTTCTCCGACACGGCCGTGCATCTGGTCTTCGACACCTGGCCCGAACAGATCGCCAAGCCGATCGCGCGCGAAGTGCTCAATGTGCTGACCGTCAGGCGCACCGACCTTTTGACCTATGGCGTGCTGCTTGCCGCCTACTTTGCCTCGAACGGCATCGAGGCGCTGCGCACCTCGCTCAACCGCGCCTATCGCGTTTCGGAAACGCGAGGCATCATCTACCGCCGGGTGCAGAGCATCATCTTCGTTCTCATCGCCACGGCCGGTTTCCTGGCGATCAGCGTGCTCCTGGTGTTCGCGCCGCTGCTGGCGCGGCTCGCCGAAGCCCATATCGACTGGATCAAGCCCTATATGGGCACGATCACGCTGTGGCGTTACGTCATCGCCTCGGCGGTCATTGTCGGCGGGTTGTTTGCCGTGCATTTCTGGCTGCCGGCGGGCAAGCGCCGCTTCGTCTCGCTGGTACCGGGCATCGTCTTCACGCTGGCGGCATGGCTCATTGGTTCGACCCTCTTCGCCACCTATCTCGATCACTTCTCGTCCTATGTGACGACTTATGCCGGCCTGGCCTCGATCATGATCGCCGTGGTTTTCCTCTACATGGTCTCGGCGATCTTCATCCTCGGCGGCGAACTCAATGCCGCGATCAGCCGCTATCTTGAGGCACGTGCCCGGGTCGGATGAGTCGAGGCTGGACGGATAGAGGAATTGAGGAATTGAAGAACTGGAGAACTGGAGAAAAAGCGGCCATATCTGGCGCTGTGTGTTTTTTCTCCTCAATTCCTCAATTCCTCAATTCCTCAGTTCCTCAGTTCCTCAGTTCTACAATTCCTCCCTTGTTCGGCCGGGCGGTTGCCAGGCCGACGCCGAATGTCGTGATCGCCATGCCGACAATCTGCAGCGCGTTGAGTTGCTCGTCGAACAAGGCCCAGGCGATGAGGGCCGTCACCGCGGGCACCAGGTAGAACAGCGAGGCGACTTTCGACATCTCGCCGTCGCGGATCATCACCATCAAAAGGAAGATGGCGCCGAGCGACAGCACCAGCACCAGCCAGGCCATGGCGAAGATCAGTTCGCCATTGATGACGACCCTGTGCGTCTCGAAGGCCAGCGCGGCCAGGATCATCAGCGAGGCGCCGCCGACATATTGCCACATGGTCGCCGCGACCAGGTCGCCGCCTGAGGCGAAGCGCTTCTGCCAGATGGTGCCGGCGCTCATGCCGAGCACCGAGACCAGCGAGGCGGTCAGCGTCGCCACTGTTACGCCGCCGCCCAGCGCGCCGAGCTTCGGCCACAATACGATGACGATGCCGATAAGGCCGATGCCAAGGCCAAGCCAATGGCGCGGCAGGATCGCCTCGCCGAGAAACTTGCCGGCGAGCACCGCCGTGATCAGCGGCTGCAGGCCGACGATGAGGGCTGAAAAGCCAGCCGGCATGCCCCTGTGGATGGCCCAGAAGACGGCACCGAGATAGACGCCGTGCATCAGGATACCGGCGCCGGTGGCATGCAGCGCCTCCTCGCGGGTGGCTCTTTTCGAACCCAGCACAAGCATCAGGACGGCCAGCAGGATCGCGGCGATGACGAAACGCGCTGCAAGGAAGGTGAACGGCTCCGCCCACGGCATGGCGTAGCGCGCGCCGATGAAGCCGGTCGCCCACAGGACGACGAAGGTGGCGGGGATGAACCGCTTGATGCTTTGCATGTTCCGGAGACCGCCGCACTGGAGAGAATTGACCGTGGCGATGCTCTAATCCCGTTCAACCCGGCACGCAAAACGAAACCGTTGATCCATGCATCACCGGAATTCAACGCCCGGCGCATCTGGCAGGTGGCTTGTCTGGTCTCGCCGGGCTCAAAGCCCGACCATCCGCCTGACGTCGGCAGGCGACACGCCGGCATGGCGCAAGGCGGCAAGGCCGGTATCGCCCAGGCTCTTTGACAGCTTTCGCCCGTCGGGTCCGAGAATAAGACGATGATGGAAATAGGCCGGTTGCGGCAGCCCCAGGAGTTCCTGCAGCAGGCGCTGGACGCTGGTGGCGGAAAACAGATCCTGCCCGCGCACGACGTGGCTGACGCCTTGCAGCGCATCGTCCATGACGACGGCGAGATGGTAGCTGGTCGGGATGTCGCGACGCGCCACGATCACGTCGCCCCAGTCCCGTGGGTGGGCTTCGACGGAGCGCGTCGCGGAAAGCGCCTCGTCGGAATACTCCGTCCAGGACAGGTCCTTGCCGACACGCGCCATGGCGGCATCGACATCCAGCCGCCAGGCGAAGGGCACATTCTCGGCGATCCGCCGCTGGCGTTCTTTCACCGGCAGCGCCTTGTCGGCGGCGGGGTAGAGCGGCACGCCGTCGGGATCGCGCGGCCAGTCGCGTCCGCGCTTTTCGCTGCCGGTGATGAAGGCGCGGATCTCGCCACGGCTCATGAAGGCGGGATAGACGAGTTCTTGCCGGATCAGCCGCTCGAGCACCGTCTCGTATTCGGCGAAATGCTCGGATTGGCGGCGCACCGGCTCTTCCCAGCCAAGCCCCAGCCATTTCAGGTCGGCAAGCACGCCGGCTTCGAATTGCGGCGTGCAGCGCGTCGTGTCGATGTCCTCGATGCGCAGCAGCAGCCGGCCGCCTGCCTGTGCCGCCAGCTTCTGGTTGAGCAGTGCCGAATAAGCGTGGCCGAGATGCAGGTCGCCGTTGGGGCTAGGCGCGAAGCGGAATGTCAGGAGTGTCATGTCTCGGGCGGCAATCATGTTTTGCGGCGCTTCGCCAATTGCTACCTTGTCGACGGTCAAGGAACAAGAAAGCATGCAGCGTATCGTGACATCGGACGACATTGCACGGGGGCTCGATGCGCTTTGCGTGATCGACCCGCGCCTGGAAAAGGTGCGCGGCATGGCCGGCGACGTGCCGCTGCGGCTCTCCGAGCCGGGATTCAGGAGCCTGGCCTCGATTGTCGTCTCACAGCAAGTGTCTCGCGCCAGCGCCGATGCGATCTTCGGCCGGCTGACCAAGCTCGTCGATCCGCTGACGCCGCAGGCGATCCTTGCCGCCGGCGAGGACATGTTTCGCGAGGCCGGCCTGTCGCGGCCGAAGCAGCGCGGCCTGATCGCTGTTGCCCAGGCGGTAGATGACGGCCTCGACCTGCATCACCTCTGTTCGCTCGATGCCCAGGAGGCGATCACGACGCTGACGGCGGTGTCCGGCATCGGCCCATGGACGGCGGAAGTGTATCTTTTGTTTGCGGCCGGACACCCCGACATCTTCCCCGCACGCGACGTCGCGCTGCAGAGCGCGGTCGGCCACGCACTCGGTATCGAGCCACGTCCGCCGGAGAAAACACTGATCGCATTGGCCGAATCATGGAGCCCGTGGCGAGGTGTCGCATCGCGGCTTTTCTGGTCCTATTATCGCGAAACCAGGGGGCGGGACGCCGCGCCGCCGGCCTGAATTCGCAAAAAATCATAAAAATCATGCATTTTTGGCGCTTCAGCGACGCGACAATCCGCTTCACATCCCTGTCATGTCGGGCTTACAGTATCCACGCCGTTCGGGTCTAGAACCAAGGAGGTAAACACGTGACGGTTGCCGTATCTCCGGATGGGCTCCCAGCACTGGTGCTGAATGCGGATTACCGTCCGCTCAGCTATTACCCCCTGTCGCTCTGGTCGTGGCAGGATGCCATCAAGGCGGTGTTCCTCGACCGGGTGAACATCGTCGCCGAATACGAGCACGCCGTCTCCTCGCCGACCTTCTCGATGAAGCTGCCGAGCGTGGTCAGCCTGAAGGCCTATGTGAAGCCGTCCAGGCACCCGGCCTTTACCCGCTTCAACGTCTTCCTGCGCGATCGCTTCCAGTGCCAGTATTGCGGCACGCCGGAGGATCTGACCTTCGATCACGTCATTCCCCGTCATCGCGGCGGTGCGACGACATGGGAGAATGTCGTTGCCGCCTGCTCGCCCTGCAATCTGAGGAAGGGCGGCATGATGCCGGCGCATGCCAAGATGTGGCCGCTGCAGAAGCCCTACCAGCCGACCGTGCACGATTTGCACAACAATGGTCGCCTGTTCCCGCCCAACCATCTGCATGAGAGCTGGATGGATTATCTCTACTGGGATGTCGAACTCGAACCCTGAGATCGTTCGAGAATTCGGGAGGCTGGCCGTCTGGAGCGACTGTCTGCGCACCGGCCTTCGCCGGCTGAAGCGCTTATGCGTGGTCCTGGCAGTCAAGGCTACGGCCGGCGTAGGCCGGTGCTCACGGACCTACCAGACCATGATAATCTGACACTCCCCGATATCGGACCATCTCGGTCCCGCTCACTTATCAGCGGCTTCGCGCTTAGGGACCGGCTTCCCCCACTCCGTCGCTGCTTCGCAGCGCCACCTCTCCCCCCTCCGGAGGGAGAGGAAGAGAGCCTGTTGGAGGAGCGTTGGCTAGAATAAGTTCGCGCCCTTCCTCTACCCCGTCGATCGGGGGAGAGGTGGCTCGGCGAAGCCGAGACGGAGTGGGGGTCGACCTGGTTCGGACGCCGAAAGCCACGCCATGCGACTCAGCCTGCTGAATTTTTGCTCGAACTCTGCGTCGCGCTGGTTCAGTCGCGCGTGAAAGCGGCTCGGAAGGCGACGGCGGCGAGGACAAGGCTGGCGATGGCGTTCCAGCCGGCCAGCGACAGGCCGAGGATGCGCAGTGCCGCCTTGTCGCAGGATGGCGGCACGAATTTGTCGAGCGCGTCGAGCACGCCCTTGCCGCCGGTGTCGACCGGTCCGGCGCCGGCGGTGCAATCGGTCGGGCCGGCCCACCACTGCCATTCGACGCCGGAGTGGTAGACGCCGAGATAGAGGCCATAGAGCATCAAGAGGCCGCCGACGGCCAACAGGCCGCGCGTCAGCCATGCCGGCGCGTGCAGCATCGATGCAATCGCCGCCAGCACCATCAGCGGTACGCCGATATAATAGGGCGTGCGCTGTTCGAGGCAGAGGTGGCAAGGGATGTAGCCGCCGAGATACTGGAAGCCGAGCGCCGAGCCGACGGTGGCGGCCATGGCGACCGCGAGGAACAGAGCCGTCAGCGTCCGCTGGCGTCCGGTGTCGGCACTCATGGTCGCTGTCATTTCAATCGGCTCCGTCCGGCTCGCAATGGCTGTGTTCAGAACGCGTATTTGACCAGGATATAGAGCAAAATCAGGGCAGCCGCGCCGCCGCCGGCGATCAGGCCGAGGCGCTTTTCGATGAACTCGCGGATCGGCTCGCCATAGCGGCGCAGCAGCCAGGCCAGCAGCAGGAAGCGGCCGCCGCGCGCCACGATAGCCAGCACGATGAACAGCAGCAAATTGACGCCGATGACGCCGGACAGGATCGTCACCACCTTGATCGGCGGCAGATGGGCGGCACCCGAAGTGACCAGCATCAGGATGATGAAGCCGACCCCGGAAGAGACGCGCAGCGCTTCGAACTCGTCATATTTGCCGTAGAATTCAAGGATCGGCCTCGCCACCGCGTCATAGGCGTAGTGGCCGATGAACCAGCCGGCGATGCCGCCCAGCACCGAAGCGACGGTGGCGATCAGCGCATAGCGGTAGGCGCGATCCGGCCGCGACAGCGCCATCGGCAGATAGAGCACGTCGGCCGGCACCAGGAACACCGAGCTTTCGACGAAGGCGATGAAGGCCAGCCACCATTCGGCGGATTTGCGGGCCGCCAGCGACAAGGTCCAGTCGTAAAGTCCGCGAAGCATCGGCACTCCTAATGCGTGTCGCCCAAAAATGCACAGCGGTTTCGGGACAGAACCAAAGACCCAAAGCGCGCCATCCATCCTGTCAGGCGCGCAGCACTTCGATGCGCCGCCTGTCTAGAAAGATTTTCCACGCTGCACAATGGCAGCCCCGTCACGAAATCGAAAGGCGCAGTTTGGTCGCATCCCGGGGGCGGCAACAATTGGCCAGTTGACGAACAGGCCTCCAACCGTATAGTCCCGCGCCATCCAGGCCGCCCGGCCTGAGCCCCTATGGCGGAATTGGTAGACGCGCTCGACTCAAAATCGAGTTCCGCAAGGAGTGCTGGTTCGATTCCGGCTAGGGGCACCACCCTTCGCTCTTCGAGCTTCGGGTGGCAAGCCACTCGAAGAGCGAGGGAGTGTCCTCCGAAGCCTTGGCGAAGGAGGGCGATATGCTTCAGCAACGCGATCAAGACGCTTTGCGCGTCACGGTGGAGTCGCCGTCGTTGGCCGCGCTAAGCGCGCCGGTTGCCAGCAATTCGTCGAATGCCCGTTCGAGATCGGCACCGTCATCGGCTGCCGGTCCGCTGTGCCGGTCCTGGCGTGTCAGCGTTTCCAGCCTGTGGTGAAGCTCGCGGTTCTCATCGCGGCAACGGGCATGCGCGAGTTCGTCGGTCATGCCGCGCAAGCGGAGATCGGCGAGTTGAACCTTCACCGCGGCACAGTCCCTTTGCGCCGCGTCGCGCTCCTCACGTAATTTCGCGATCTCGGCTTCGGGGCGCCAATGCCCGGCAGCTTCCCCGGCGCGTTGCCCGACATGGCTCAGCGGTGCGCGGACCACGGCTTGATCGACAAGCAGAGCGGTGGCGCGGTGCTGGAGCGAACGCAACTCCCTTTCGAGTTCCACCGCCCGCTGCCGCGCGGCGGCGGCGCAATCCTCGAGAACGCCGCGCTCATGCTCGACCGTGGACAGCCGCGCCTGCAGGTCTTGCTGCACCGCCATCTGCCGAGACAGTTTACCGGTCGGTCGCCCATTGAGGAGTTCGTAATCCGCGACCCTGGAATGAAGCAGCATGGCGGCCTGTTCCAAATCGGCGAGCCGCGATGCAACTTTCTCACGCGCGTGCTCGGCGGCTTGCCTGGCCATGATCTCATCGCAAAGTTGCTCCGAGATTCGCGCCAGGTTCCGGCCCAGACACTCGACCTCGACATTCGCCTTCAGCAACCGCGCTTCACGCTGGTTGGCGTGCCTGTCGGCCTCTGCAATGGCCTGCCGGGTCCTGTTGCGTTCGACCTGCAGGTCGGCGATGGCCGCGCTCGCGATCGATAGCTCGCGCGATTTTCGCTCAAGCTCTTTCGAGGTGCGATCGTGCAAGCGTTTGAGCTTGGCCACCTCCTCTTGCAATTCCCATTTCTCGGTATCGGGAGCGTCGCTATGGCGCGTTTGCGCATCGAGCCTGGCAGAATAGTCCTGCACGGAGGACCATGCGTGACGCGACAGCCCGTCCTCCACGCCTTTCAAATGGGCGGCCAAGTCATCGCCGGCCCGCAGAATCGACTGATAGCTGGACAAGGGGGAGGAAGCGCGGCCGGTCCCGGCCTGGCTTGAGTCCATCGAACCAAGGGAAGCAGCCGGCGTGTCCGGCTGGGCCAATCTGGTCACGGGCTCCCCTTCGAAGAGAGGCGAAGCCTGACGCGTGGCGGCTCGGATGCTCCGGATCAGTTCTTCGAACGCGTCATCGTCGCCCTTTCGGACAACGGCGCTACCCTCCGCACTGATGTGCCGGGCGCCGTTGGCCTCATGATTCAGCGACATTTTTCTCTCATCGCGGACCGAATCACTAGACTATCGCGGATCAGGAACAAGATTGCGAGTAGATCTTGACTGCCCACTGAAAATTTGCTGCTGGAAATCTCGCCTTTCCATGAGCAGAGGTTAATATTATCGTTTACTATTCTCCATCACCTCTATCAATCATCCAAATCCTGCCGCGAAAATATGCCGTTTCGAGGAACCGCACCCTGCCTGCCTCAGCGCCGTCGCAGCAAGCTCTTCATTCGATTGCGCAGCAGGCGGGCCATGTTGCGGGTTTCGCGGTAGAGGTGCAGCTGTGAGGCCGCTTGCCGGGTGAGGCGGTCGGCGTCCGGCGTCAGGCCGATCACCAGCGTGCCCATCGGCTTGCGCTCGGCCCATAGCCGGCTCATCACCGGATGATCGGGCACGGCGCAGGAATCGGTCATCATGATGTTGGGATCGTCGAGATGCTGCCTGGTCACCTCGATCATCAGCAGCGTGCCGGGCGAATAGGAGGCCAGCGTTTCGTCATAGGCGGTCTTCCAGGTATAGGCGACGCCGGCTTCGACGAAGACGATCAGGCAGGCGATGGTGCGGCCGTCGAGCGTCAGCGAGTGGATGCGGCACATGTCCTGCTCGGCCAGCCGGTGCACGGCCTCGCGAGCGAAGGCGGCGCGGAAACGGTCGATCGCCATGGCGGTGCGTTCGCGGCCCTTCCAGCCGGCCGCCTCCAGCGTCAGGAAGCCTTCGATGGCGTGGCGGATGTCTTCAGGCCCGCGCGCCACGACATGCTCAAGCTTGCCGAGGTCGCTAAGACGCCGCTTCAGGCGGCGGAACTCGCGATAATGGTGCGAACGCAGCGAGGCCTTCAGATAGTCATCGCCATCCAGCTCGCTCTCCAGCGCCGGGCGCTGGGTCTGACCGGTGGTGACCAGCATCAGGCCGCGCGTCTCGGCCACGGTGGCAAACAGGCTCGCCACCGGCCCGTCGAGCCGGATATCGGGCAGGACGAACACTTTCGGCAGCTTGAGATGCGGGCGCGACAGCATCGAGAAGAAATCCTCGACGACGCCGACCGGATCGTCGCGGTCGACCAGCGGCGTGCCAAGCGGACCGAACGGGCTCGACCATGTGCGCATCACCGGAACGCCGAGCGGCACCACAGGCCGTTCCACTGAGATCGGCACCAGAAGGCGCAGCCGGTTGCGGTATTCGTCGCCGTCGCGGATGACCGCCAGCCGCACCTCGCGATCCTCCAGCCGCGGCATGGCCGGCGCCAGGAAGCGCGGGTTGAAGAACACGTTGGGCTCGACCGTGCGGGCGCAGAGATAATCCAGCTCCTCGACCAGGTCGAAGCCGGCCGATGCCGGGTAGATGGCGAGTTTGCGCTCGGGCCGGTTGTTGGCAAGGATTTCGATATGGGCGGGATCGGCGTCGCGGGTCAGCCCGGCAAGGCCGGACACCATGGCGCCGGCGGTGCCGCCGCTGGTTTCCTCAAGCAACGGGATGGCGGCCATCACGCGGCTCCTTTCGCGGGCACGAAGATGAGCATGACGATGCCGAGCTTGCGCCACACCGTAAAGGACAGCGCGCTGGCTTCGAAGATCATGGCAAAGGCGGTGGCCATGGCCGCGCCCCACAGGCCGAACAGCGGAATCAGCACCACGTTGAGGCCGATGTTGAAGGCCAGCGTCATGGCATAGACGGCGGCGCAGATGTTCTGGTTGCCGCTCATCGTCAGCAGGCTTTCGCAGGGGCCGACGGCGGCCCGCGCCACGACGCCGAAGACGAGCAGGAACAGCAGCGGATAGCCTGATGTGAATTCAGGGCCGAACAGCACCAGCATCGGCTCGCCCAGCGCCAGCACCAGCAGCGCCATCACCAGCGAGGGCCAGAACGTCCACGACACAGTCTCGCGGGCAAAGGCGGCGAGCCTTTGCGGGTCGCCATGGGTGAACTGCGCATAGCGCTGGGCAACGCCGGCCTTGACGGCGAAATAGACGAAATGCACCAGCGCCAGCGTTTTCACCGTGGCGAAATAGACGGCGACATCGTTGGGATCCATATAGGCGCCGACCATCAGCACGTCGGCATTGGTGAGCAGGAAGAAGAAGCTCTCGACCAGGAAGATCGGCAGCGAGACGACGAACCATTGCGCGAAATGGACTTTCATCGGCCCGGCCGGAATCTGCCTTTCCATACGCTGGGTGACACCGATGAGCTGACCCAGCGTTGTGGCGTAGGTGGCGGCGATCGAGGCGAAGATCGCCGTTTTTGCGTCGGGGGCATAGCCGGCCAGCAGCATCAGCGCCATGAACAGCAGGATCAGCACCGGCCGCACCAGATAGGTCGGCGACAGGGCAAACAGCGCCCAGCTGTTGGCGCGTGCCAGTCCCGACAGGAGATCGGACATGGCGATCATCGGCAGGCAGATGACGCCGAGGATGAACGGGATCACATAGTAGTTTTCGATCCACGGTGCCGCCAGCCAGACGCCGAGCGCGCCGAGCCCGGCAATCAGCGTGGAGGCGATCAGCACGAACAGGCGGCTGGCCAGCACGATGCCGCGCAGCTCGTCCATCAGGCCGCGCTCGCGGTATTCGGGAATGAAGCGGATGACCGAAGTGTGGAAGCCGAGGCAGGCGAGGTTGCCGACGATGACCATCGTCACCCAGACGAGGACGAAAATGCCGTATTCGAACGAGCCCATCCAGCGC
Organism: Mesorhizobium sp. LjRoot246; assembly: GCF_964254115.1. NCBI lineage: Bacteria > Pseudomonadati > Pseudomonadota > Alphaproteobacteria > Hyphomicrobiales > Phyllobacteriaceae > Mesorhizobium > Mesorhizobium sp. LjRoot246. Next base: position 1,770,531 of record NZ_CAXUSN020000001.1, read on the forward strand.
GCCATCAGCACCTGGCTGATGAAGGCGATGACGGCGCTGACGATGCGGATGGAGAAGGCGATGACCGACATGCGGCCGGCCTCGCCGCGCTCGTCGGCGGTGAACAGCACGGCATCGATGCGGCCAAGCAACGGCCCCATGCGCAGCGCCAAACGCTGCGGCAAGAACCGCCCGGCTGTCGTGGCCGCGGAAAAGCGCACCCCGATTTCTCTCCGTTTTCCGCTTCTTTTCGGGGTTCTGTGTAGCGGAGACACATTAAGAAACGGTTGGGTGGGGAGCGCCCTTCGCCCCGTCCCTATACGGGGAGAAGGTGCCGGCAGGCGGATGAGGGGCGGCGGAGGGGTCGTCACGCATTCCAAGGACGAATATGTCCGCTACGAAGGCAAAAAGACCGTCCACACGAACACCGTCGAAGGCTTCTATTCGATCCTCAAGCGCGGCATGAAGGGGGTTTATCAGCATTGCGGCGAGCATCATTTGCACCGCTATCTGGCAGAGTTCGACTTCCGCTATTCGAACCGTTCGGCCATGGGCATTGAAGACAACGTTCGTTCGCTCATTGCCCTGAAGGGCGCCGCCGGTAAACGCCTGAACTACCGATCAGCTCCTTGAGGGAAAGCGGCTGCACTATCGTAGACCAGTGCAGCTTGCACTGCCGCGGTTCCCCAAACGGAACAAACGTAAGTAGCGACAGCAGCAGCATTTTTTTTGCACTCGAAACGCGTTTGCGAGTGGTTTAGAGTTCGGCCATGTCCGACCAGATGAGCTTCGATCTTCGGTTTCCCGTGGAAACAATCGTCCAGTTGTGGACGCCGGATGAAATTTACGACCGCATCGGGCCGGCCAACGTGCTGACTTTTGTGGAAGATCGCCGCGTCGAACGCAAAGGGATTAACACTCAGCCCAAGACGCTATCGGAATATCTGTCCATGTGGTCGAACACCCAACCGCATGGAGGAATCATCATTGTCGGCGTTGATGACGCGGGGAAAATCGAAGGGTGCAGTTCGCTGTCACCATCGCGACGGAACGATCTAGAAAGCCTGACTTCGCTTTGCCCGGACGCCAGATGGGTTTGTAAGCACGTGCCCGTTAAAAACAAGCGAGGGGACGACGACTTCGTGCTTGTCTATCGGGTCTCCTACCGGGCCGATAAGCTTGTAGAAACCAGCAGCGGCGAGGCGTTCATAAGAGAGGGCGACAAGAAAATTCGGATCACTGAGGCTCTTAAGAGAGAGCTTAGAATCTCCAAAGGCGAGATTCACTATGAGCTTGAGCCGGTGAACCTAAAGTACCCAGATGAATTCGACTTGGTAGAGATAAATAAGTTCTGCCAAGCGTTCTTCACAAATCGCCGATTTCAATCCGAGAAAGGGCGAGAAGAGCTTCTGGAGCTTGCCAAGCTTGGCAAGCGAACAGGAACCGGCTTTCAACCGAATTTGGCTTGCGCCCTGCTATTTGCATCGGATCCACGCACGGAAATACCTGGCGCCCGCATACGTGTGATCAGATACGAAGGGAATCAGGAGCGGTTCGGCACCGAGCTAAATTCAGTCTTCAGTACGTTCGTTGACGGGAATATTGCAAAGCTCCTGTTCGCCGCTCGCCCCGTCATCTCGTCCCAACTGCGGTCTTTCCAACATTTTGCCAGCGCTGGGCGGCTTCTGATGCGACCGGAATATCCAGAGGAAGCTTGGTTCGAAGCAGTGGTTAATGCGGTCGCGCACCGCTCCTATAATCTGAAGACGCAAAATATCTTTGTGAAGATTTTTGATGATCGTTTCGTTGTGGAGAGCCCCGGCGGCTTCGTTCCGCCCACAACGGCATCAACCGTTTATGATGCACACAATCCTCGCAATCCCTTTTTGATGGAGGCGATGATGCATCTCGAACTGACTTTTTGCGGCTATGAAGGCACAAGGCGCATGAGGCGCGCCATGGAAGTCGCTAAACTACCAGAGCCTAGGTTCCGGCAGATCGAAGGGCACGCGCACCATGTCCACGTCACGCTAGAAAATGACGTGGTCTCGCGAAAGGCGTTTGTATCCAAGGAGCTGTTTAACCAAATATCAGACACCGAATTCATGGGCCTTAGCACGGAAGAAAAGCAAATTCTTACGTTCCTTGGAACTCAAAACGAAATCAACATCACAAGTGCCGCTTTGGTCACCAACAAGTCATGGCCGACCGCTAGCAAGCTGATCGCAGGGTTGGTCGAGAAGGGCTTTATTGAATTCCAAAACAAACGAGGACGGAAGCATGACTCAACCAAAACATACCGATTCAAGCCCCGCCCAGTCCCAAGTCGATAAATTCCGCGAGGCGGCTCGCGAACTGGAAACCGACCAGTCAGAGGAAGCCTTTGACCGTGTGCTGAAGAAGGTGATCAAGGACGCGCATCCGAGAGAGAAGGGTTCTGTCCCGGCGTCGAGCAAGAAAAGTTCTAGTGCCACCACCAAGCGGCGATAATTGCCCCGATGCCTGCCGCAATGCTCGCCCATCCAAATAGGCGTGTGAAAAATATTTCTCGGCGAATCTTTGCGGCGGCCGCCTTTAGTAGCGGCTCACTTGCTTTGAATTTGTTGTAAATCTTGACTAGTTCGCCCAGATCATCAGCCTCGATGACAGCATATATCTTGTCCCGATTTTTCCGGTCCTCACGAGATTCGGCGATGAGATCGCAAACAGCGCCGAGCCGGTGAACAAGGGCTGTAAATTCGGGAAAATACTGAAGGACAACGTCTGCGCCCAGTTTCTGGACGGCTAAGTCCATCACTGCAGTCATTTTCGAGGTTGCGGCATCGATTGCATCATGTCGGGCGCGGCAGCAATCAAAATAAGCATCCTGCAAGTGCTTCTCTGCGGCTGTAGGGTCATCTAGGTCAAAAGCCTCGACCACTCGGCGAGCCCCGTACCGAAGCTCGTAGATAGCAGGATTGACAATTTCTTTGTTGACTTGCTCGGCAAGCTTGATGGCCTTTTCCGCCCGGTTCCATTCGGAGCGAACTTTGGCGAAGGCGACAGCAATTTTGTCAGGCGCCTTCGCCATCATTCGGGGCAGGCCATAGTCTTACGGGTTAACTTTCCTAACCGCCTTGCGGAGATTGCTAATATGTTTATCCGCTTCTCTCGACTGTTTGTCGAGTTGCCTGCGATTTATATACCAACCATTTTGCGCAAAAATGCTACCTCGCGACTGCCGCTTTATAATGCGGTCAGTCGACTCTACTTCGGCGCGGTCATAGTCGCGCAGGGTCAGGTAGTCGATAAGCATGTTGACTTTGTTCTTTACGTGTTCGATTCGGAAGGCGCGGCCCACTAGCATCACTCCCGTGCGCTGTCAAGCGCAGCTATCCCTGGTTACCATTTGCTCACGGTACAACGCGTTCAGCAAGGGAAAGTTTCAACTTTTTAACATTATCGTTTATTTTCAAATGATTAGCTACTGTTTCACCTGAAACATTCAGGGAACGCCTCCTGTGGATAACGTTGTAAATGTGAGTAACAGACTCGAATCGCTTGACAACTAAACTATCCCAGAGGATCCAGGTCTCCTTTCGGGGCCGGAACGAACCGCCTAGCGCTTTGGCGGCCCTTGATAGAGATACCGGATTGGCAAAGCTATGAGAGCGCATGAAATTGCGACGAGTAGAAACCAATAGGTGAACGGGTCTTGGATCCGATCAAGGTCAAGCCAGCCGCCGCCGTGCCTTGGGATAGTGGCTTTCCCGGTCCATAGCCAGAAGCCAACGAACCCACCTCCAACAAGTACCTGTGCGATCAAAACACCCTTGAGGACCGCGTCCGCAGTTTTACTTCTTTCGGCCACCGATGTCCCCATGTAAGCGGCTCAAAGCGTACTCACGGAGCATGGCTTGTCAAATATCCGCAGGCGAGGTCGGCCAATCTAATCAGCGCCGCCCCTCATCCGCCCTTCGGGCACCTTCTCCCCGTGAACGGGGAGAAGGAAAGCGCCGCGCTCTTTAGGCAAACGCGCCGTGGCAGTGCTTGTACTTCTTCCCCGAGCCGCAGGGGCAGGCTTCGTTGCGGCCGACTTTGCCCCAGGTGGCCTGGTTGTTGGGGTCGCGGTCCTCGGGGGCGACGATGGCGGTTGTCTCCGGGCGGACCAGGAGGGCGGTCTCGCCGCCGTCAAAATCGTTCTCGCCGGTGGTGCCGTCGATGTGGGTGCCGAACATGTCGGGGGCTTCCGGAGGCGGTGCTTCGGCGGCCTGGCGGACCAGTTCGACGCGCATCAGCTGCGCGGTGACGGCCTGGCGCAGATTGCCAAGCATCGCCTGGAACAGCTCGAACGCCTCGCCCTTGTACTCCTGCAGCGGGTCGCGCTGGGCGTAGCCGCGGAAGCCGACGACCGAACGCAGGTGGTCGAGGTTGACGATGTGCTCGCGCCACAGATGGTCGAGCGTCTGCAGCACAACCGAGCGTTCGACATAGCTCATCACCTCGGGGCCGAAGCGCTCGGCGCGCTCCTTGGCGGCGGCTTCGGCGGCCTGCGCGATGCGCTCGCGGATGTCGTCCTCGGCGATGCCCTCTTCCTTGGCCCAGTCCTCGATCGGCAGGTCGAGATTGAGGAATTCGGCGACCTCGGCTTTCAGCCCGGCGACATCCCACTGTTCGGCATAGGCGTTTTCGGGAATGGCCTTGGCGACGATCTCGTCGATGACGCCCTCGCGCATCTCGCCAATGGTCTCAGAGAGGCCTTCGCCGTCCATCAGCTCGATGCGCTGCTCGAACACCACCTTGCGCTGGTCGTTGGAGACGTCGTCATATTTCAAAAGGTTCTTGCGTATGTCGAAGTTGCGCGCCTCGACCTTTTTCTGCGCCTTTTCCAGCGCCTTGTTGATCCACGGATGGATGATCGCCTCGTCTTCCTTGAGGCCGAGCTTCTGCAGCATGCCGTCCATGCGCTCGGAGCCGAAGATGCGCATCAGATCGTCCTGCAGCGACAGGAAGAATTTCGAGCGGCCGGGGTCGCCCTGGCGGCCTGAACGGCCTCTGAGCTGGTTGTCGATGCGGCGCGATTCGTGTCGCTCGGTGGCCAGCACATAGAGGCCGCCGGCGGCCAGAGCCTTTTCCTTCAGGCGCTCGACGTCGGCATTGATTTCCTTTTCCCGCGCCTCGCGCTCGGGTCCGGCAGGCATGTCGCCGAGTTCGTCTTCAATGCGCATCTCGGCATTGCCGCCAAGCTTGATGTCGGTGCCGCGGCCGGCCATGTTGGTGGCGATGGTGATGGCGCCCGGCTTGCCGGCCTGGGCGACGATCGCCGCCTCTCGCTCGTGGTGGCGGGCGTTCAGAACTTCGAAATCCTTGAAGCCTTCCTTGCGCAGGCGCTCGGCCAGCTGCTCGGATTTTTCGATGGAGGTGGTGCCGACCAGCGTCGGCTGGCCCTTGGCGCTGGCTTCGCGGATCTCCCTGACGATCGCCTTGTATTTCTCCTCGACCGTCCGGTAGACCTCGTCGTCCTCGTCGATGCGGACGACCGGCAGGTTGGTCGGGATCTCGGTGACTTCGAGGCCGTAGATGTTGCCGAATTCCTCGGCCTCGGTCAGCGCCGTGCCGGTCATGCCGGAAAGCTTCTTGTAGAGGCGGAAGTAGTTCTGGAAGGTGACGGAGGCCAGCGTCTGGTTCTCCGGCTGGATCGCCACATGCTCCTTGGCTTCGAGTGCCTGGTGCAGACCTTCCGAATAGCGGCGGCCTGGCATCATGCGGCCGGTGAACTCGTCGATGATGACGATCTCGCCGTTGCGCACGATGTAGTCCTTGTCCTTCTGGAACAGCCGGTGCGCCTTCAGCGCATTGTTGACGTGGTGGACGATGGCGACGTTCTCGACGTCGTAGAGCGACTCGCCCTTCAGCAGGTCGGCGTCGCGCAAAAGGTTCTCGAGCTTCTCGGTGCCTTCCTCGGTGAAGATCGAGGTCTTCTGCTTCTCGTCGATCTCATAATCCGGCGGCTGCAGCTGGATGATGAAGGTGTCGATGGTGTTGTACATTTCCGAACGGTCCTCGAGCGGGCCGGAAATGATCAGCGGCGTGCGCGCCTCGTCGACCAGGATGGAGTCGACCTCGTCGACGATCGCGTAATTGTGACCGCGCTGCACCATCTGGTTGCGCTCGTACTTCATGTTGTCGCGCAGATAGTCGAAGCCGAGCTCGTTGTTGGTGGCGTAGGTGACGTCGGAGGCGTAGGCGACGCGGCGCTCCTCGTCGGACAGGCCATGGACGATGACGCCGACCGAGAGGCCGAGGAATTTGTAGACGCGGCCCATCCATTCGGAGTCGCGGGTGGCGAGATAGTCGTTGACGGTGACGACGTGGACGCCGTTGCCGGCGAGCGCGTTGAGGTAGACCGGCAGCGTCGCGACCAGGGTCTTGCCCTCGCCGGTGCGCATTTCGGCAATGCCGCCATTGTGCAGCACCATGCCGCCGATCAACTGGACGTCGAAGGGCCGCATGCCGAGCACGCGGCGGGCTGCCTCGCGGGCAGTGGCAAAGGCCGGCACCAAAAGGTCGTCGAGCGTGGCGCCGTTGGCGATGTCCTGGCGGAATTTCGCGGTGCGGCCGACCAACTCCTCGTCGGAGAGCGCCCGCATCTCGTTTTCCATGGCGTTGATCGCCTCGACACGGGGCCGGGTCGATTTGACCCGGCGGTCGTTGGAGGAACCGAAAACCTTACGGGCGAGACCGCCGAGACTGACCATCCAATGGTCCTTTCGATAGTATTCTCAATCTTGCGATGAGCGCCGGCCGGCCCCATCAAATCCACGTGAACGCACCGCCTGAACACGGGCAAACACAAAAAGCGCCCGGAAAACGGTTCTGGACGCAAAGTCGTTGGACAGATAAGAGGGGGCTCAACTGATGTCAACGCCGCGCTGGCCCTGCCGGTCGCGCCAAATTCCGCCACAATCTGGCTGATCTGGAAACCTTCCCGCCCTCATGATCCCTTACCGGAGTCGCTTTATGTCCTTGTTGTTCCGCCGTGCGTCGCTCGCCAGCCTTGGCCTGGCATTCGGCCTGTCGGCCCTTCCGCTGTCGCCGCTGATGGCGCAAGAAGCCGCTCCCGCCCCGGCGGCCGCGGCAGCACCGGCTGCAGCACCGGTAGATCCGAATACTGTGATCGCGACGATCAATGGCCAGCCCTTGACCGAAGCCGATCTGGTGCTTGCCGAAGGCGAGCTGTCGCAGCAGTTCGCGCAGCTGCCGCCCGAGCAGCGTCGTGCCGCGGCGCTTTCGGCGGCCATCGAGATCCGCGTCATGGCCGCCCAGGCGGTCACCACAGGGCTCGACAAGGATCCTGACTTCCAGCGCCGCATGGCCTTCCTGCAGCAACGCGCTCTGCATGGCGAGATGGTCGAGAAGGGCGTCGTCGAAAAGGTCACCGATGCCGAGGTCCGCGCCCGCTACGACCAGGAAATCGCCAACACGCCGCCCACCAACGAGGTGCATGCCCGTCACATCCTCGTGAAGACGAAGGAAGAGGCCGAGGCGATCATCAAGCAGCTCGACGGCGGCGCCGACTTCCAGAAGCTCGCCAACGAGCACACCAGCGATCCCTCGGGCAAGACCAGCGGCGGCGATCTCGGCTGGTTCGGACCCGGGCAGATGGTGCCGGAGTTCGACAAGGCAGCCTTCGCGCTCGAGGTCGGCAAATACACCAAGCAGCCGGTGCAGTCGCAGTTCGGCTGGCATGTCATCAAGCTCGAGGACAAGCGCACCAAGCAGCCGCCGGCCTTCGACGACGTCAAGGACCAGGCCAAGCAGGCGGTCATCCGCGACAAGTATTTCGCGCTGGTCAAGTCGCTTCGCGCCGGCGCCAAGGTCGAGATACCGGATGCGAATTTGAAGAAGGCGGTCGATACGCTGGAAAGCGCCAAGTAGGCCTGAAGGAATTTTTTGGAAAGGGGCGCGGCAGCCAAGGGTTGCCGCGCCCTTTTTTGTTGGCCGTGTCTTACTTGCCGGGCGCTGCTATGCCGCGCATCACGTAGCTGACTGCCTTGCGTATCGTCGCTTCGTCCTCGTCGAGCCGGTTGGTCAACAGGTGCCTCCAGGCGAAGGAGGCGATCAGGTCGGCGACAACAGCTGAATCGATTTCGGCTGGGATTTCGCCCCTAGTCTTGGCGCGGTCGACCATCTGGCCAGTATGGGAAAGTCGGCCCAGCGCATAGTCGGCAAGGGCCGCGGCAGCGGTCTCGTCCGACTGCGCCTCGGCGATCAGCGACCTGAACACGCTGCCCGACGATGTCTCGCGCCAGTGGGCGAACAGGTTTTTCACGAAGCCGACGAGATCCTCCTCCAGCCGCCCGGTATCGGGAACGTCGACGCGCTTCTGGCGCTGATAGACTTCGAGCAGCAAGGCCGCCTTGCTCGGCCACCAGCGATAGATGGTGGGTTTGCCGGCGCGGGCGCGGCGCGCTACCGCCTCGATCGAGAAACCGGCATAACCGGCCTCGACCAGCACGGCCTCGGCGGCTTCGAGAATGGCATCGGCGCTGTCGGGGTTGCGTCGCGCACCGATTGATCTGCGCGCTGGATCGGCGTCCGCGGCCATTTTTGTCGTCCTCGCCAAACAACTTCGCCGGCAATATAGGTGACCCGACGCTCAAACGAAACGGCGCGTTTTCAAGCCGGAGGCTGGTGATGGTCGCGGTTCTTTTGGAGCCTTTGCCGGCGTCTTGGTTGGCGAAGCCCCAAACGCAAAACCCGCCTGTGCGGCGGGTTCACTGGCGCAAATCAGCACCATAGACAAATTTGTAGCATAGCTGCCGTCACCGAGTCAAGAAAAAATTCCTATCGGCATGAAGGGCGACCGGCAAAGACTGCCCGACAATGCCGGACTGGCAGTCGGATGATGTCTACTGCATCGCTTGCGATGTCTCGGCCTCGATGCGCCAGCTACCGTCGGCCTTGACCAGCCCAAGCGTGACGCGTGCCTTGCCGGTCAGCCGTGCCGCCGACTTGTCCTTCGGCAGATAGTCGTAGCGCATCGCAAAGACGGCCTCGGCACGGTCCTCGCCATGCGGGATGACCTCCAGGCTGCCCGGTTCCAGGCCAAGCGACCAGGAGGCCCATTGCGCGAACCAGTCGGTCTTGACCTTGACGATGGCATCGGCGTCGTAATGGGTGCCGAAAATGGTGGCGGACGAACCGTAGAGCCGCTTGACGGTCTCGCCCATCGCCTTGGTGTCCGGTGTTAGGTAATCCTGGCGCAGGAAGTTTTCGATCGATCCCTTGTCGTCCCCCACCGAGCGCTCTAGTACGGCAACTTCGGTCGCGGGCGCCGGCGCGGCGGCCGGCTGCTGCGGCTCTGCAGGCTGTCCGTCCGAGACGAATTCGAAGCGTTCGAGGAGCGAGCCCTGTTCCCAGGGGCGCTGCGCCTCGCGCGTTTGCGAAACCACGTCGCGGCGCACCGCGATCATCATGTCGTTGATGCTCTGGCCGGGTTCGGCAATGTGACGCAGCAGGGCGGCGGCAAAGGGCGAATTGCGCCCGCTTCCGTCCATGGCGACGGCACCCGGCGCCGTCGAGAAGGCAATGAACGAGCCGCGCGTCGAATCGAATTGCGCCAGCCCCGCCAGCGCCGTCGCCGAGCGGGTGGTGGCGGTGCGGCTCAGGCTGCGGGCGAACGGGTTGTTGCGGCAGGCATCGAGAAACACCAGGCTGACCTTGGTCTGCTGTTCCATGATGTCGAGGACTTCGTCGATCGGCACCGCTTCGAGCTGCAGCTTCACCGGCACGTCCAGCCTGGCGTCGACCGGCACGATGTAGTTGCGCCCCTCGACCTGCAGGCCGTGGCCGGCGTAGTAGAAAAGCCCGACGCCGGCGCCTTCGAGCGCATCGGAGAACTCGCCGATGCCGCGCTCAAGTTCGCGCTTGCCGAGATCATTGCCTTCGATGACCTCGAAGCCGATGGAGCGCAGCTTGTCGGCGATGTCGAGGGCGTCATTCACCGGATTGGCCAGCGTGCCGGCTTCGGCGTAAGTGCCGTTGCCGATGACAAGCGCCACGCGCCGTTGCGGCTGCGCATCCGCGCCCAGCAGCAAAAGTCCCAGAAATGCCCATGCCAGGATCGCAAGCCTGCCCATGGGACGGGATCATAACGCTATCGGCCCGGACGACGCCAACAGATTTGAGATGCAGGCTTAATCCCGAGTGGTCTCCCGCGCCCCGCAAGAGCGACGAAAACGCCCTTGCGCCGACGCGGCGTATCGGGCAAACCGGCCTTCCCTTGCGATTTTCCCGCCCGAGGCTCCCATGTCCACGACGATTTCGCCGCTTGCGCCGAAGAAATACCCCAAGATGCCTGTCATCGAGGGGGTGCGCATCGCCACCGCCGAAGCCGGGATAAAGTACAAGAACCGCACCGACCTTTTGACCATGGTCTTCGATGAAGGCACGGCGGTCGCCGGCGTGTTCACGAAATCGAAATGCCCTTCGGCGCCGGTCGATTTCTGCCGGCAGAATCTCGGTGCCGGCAAGGCGCGGGTGCTGGTCGTCAATTCCGGCAACGCCAACGCCTTCACCGGCAAGAAGGGCCGCGAGTCCACCGCCCTGACGGGCGAGGCGGCGGCGAAGGCCGCCGGCTGCAAGGCAAGTGAGGTTTTCCTGGCCTCGACCGGCGTCATCGGCGAGCCGCTCGACACCAGCAAGTTCAGCCACCTGCTGGCGGGGCTGGTCAGCAACGGCAAGCCTGAGCTGTGGACCGAAGCGGCAAAGGCGATCATGACCACGGACACCTATCCGAAAGTGGCGACCGCGACCGTCAAGCTCGGCGATACCGACGTCACCATCAACGGCATCTCCAAGGGCGCCGGCATGATCGCGCCCGACATGGCAACGATGCTCTCCTTCATCGCCACCGACGCGCCGATCGCCGCCCCCGTCCTGCAGGACCTGTTGTCGCGCGGCACGGCCAAGACGTTCAACGCGGTCACCGTCGACAGCGACACCTCGACCAGCGACACGCTGCTGATCTTCGCGACCGGCAAGGCCGCCAGGCGCGGCGCGCCCGAGATAACCGACCCCAAGGATGCGCGTCTCGGCGCGTTTCGCCGGGCACTCGGCAAGGTGCTGAAATCGCTGGCGCTGCAAGTGGTGCGCGACGGCGAGGGCGCCCGCAAGCAGGTCGAAGTCACCGTCACCGGCGCCAAATCGGCGCGTTCGGCCAAGCGCATCGCGCTGTCGATCGCCAATTCGCCGTTGGTCAAGACGGCGGTCGCCGGCGAGGATGCCAATTGGGGACGCGTCGTCATGGCCGTCGGCAAGGCTGGCGAGCCCGCCGATCGCGACCGGCTGTCGATCTGGTTCGGCGACAACAGGCTGGCGCATGAGGGCGAGCGCGACCCCGGTTATTCCGAGCAAGCGACGTCGGCCTACATGAAGCGCGACGACATCCGCATCCGCGCCGACATCGGCATCGGCCGCGGCAAGGCGACGGTGTGGACCTGCGATCTGACCAAGGAATATGTCGCCATCAATGGCGACTATCGGAGCTGACGGTTTTGAACTCCAGGCATCCGGCAAGTATGCTCGCGATCGTGCGCCGCTACGAGGCGGCCGGTTTTCGCGCCTGGCCGGCAGCCGCCGTCCACTATGACGGCACCTGGGTGGTGCGGCTGACCGCCGGTCATCCGGCCAAGCGGCTGAACTCGGTCAATCCGCTCGATCCCGGCGATATCATGCACATGGCCGACCGTATCGGCCGGGCCAGCCGCCGTTTCGATGCCTATGGCAGGCCGCTGACGTTCCGCATGTCGCCGCTGTCGGGGCCGGATCTCGCCGGCCATCTCGACCGCGAAGGCTGGAGCCGGTTCGACGAGTCACTGGTCATGCGGCTGCCGCTGGCCGACGCGCAACTCGACTCCGCCATGGACCAGATTCCGCTGAAGGACATCAGCCGTTTCATCGGCGCGTCGCTCAAGGTCAGCGGTTCGGACGTTTCGCTGCGGCCCGGCCTGTCGGAGATCATCGGCGCCATCCAGCCGGAGGCGGGACTTTTCGCGCTCGAGGATGGAGCCGAAGCGCTGGCGACGCTGATCTGCGTGCATGACGGCGATCTTGCCGGCCTGTTCGAGGTCGCCACCGACAAGTCGGCGCGCAACAAGGGCCACGGCCGCAACCTGATCCTGTCGGCGCTGAAATGGGCGCGGCTGCGGGGCGCACGGGAAGCCTGGCTGCAGGTCGAGGCCAACAATGTGCCGGCGCTGGCGCTTTACCATTCGCTCGGCTTCGACGAAGTCTACCGTTACCACTACCGCCGGCCACCGGGTCATGAATGAAGTGATGGCATGAATGACGTGATGGCATGAGCGAGGTGACGATCGCCGGCAAACGCCTGCTGCTGGTCGCCGCCTGCGCGCTGGTCGATGCCGACGGCCGCGTGCTTTTGGCGCAGCGGCCCGAAGGCAAGCAACTTGCCGGCCTGTGGGAGTTTCCCGGCGGCAAGGTCGAGCCCGGCGAGACGCCCGAAGAATGCATCATTCGCGAGCTGCACGAGGAAACCGGCATCGACACCGACATTCCCTGCCTGGCGCCGCTCACCTTCGCCAGTCATTCCTACGACGATTTTCACCTGCTGATGCCGCTGTTCATCTGCCGGCGCTTCCGCGGCATCGCCCAGCCCAGGGAAGGGCAGACGCTAAAATGGGTGCGGCCAAAGCAGATGCGCGATTATCCGATGCCGCCGGCCGATGCGCCGCTGATCCCGTTCCTCATCGATCTTCTCTGAGGGCTTCTGCCCGGCCTAGCCGAGGCGTCGTATCAGCCAGCGTTAATGGAAGATTTATCTCATCGTGAAAAGTTGAAGCATGGGTCGTTTCACGGCCGCGCCGATTCGCCGGGGAGCGATAGCATGAGCCTAGACAGGGATTGGGACTCGATCAGGCTCGAGCGCGGCTTTCGCGCCGCCGATGCGGGCATGGGCATATTGCGCATCACGCTTTTGTTCGGTTCGGCCGCTGTGGCGCTTGCGCTGATCGCAACTCCGTTCCTGGACAGCCAGACACGCTCGCCGTCGGTCCGCGATGATCTTGGCGGGCTCGACATGACGGCCACCGGCTCGCTCAGCCATCGCGAAACCTATACGCTGCGCCGCAGCGTGCTGCAGCCGCAGCGCAGTTCCGTCTGCATCATCAGGTCCGACGGCAGAAGCAGCGGCGACTGCTGACATGGTTAACAAATTTCTGAAAGGCGGCGGTTTCACCGCCTGTTAAGCCTTTGCCGTTAACCTTTCTTAACAGATCGGCGGTAAGGTCCCGAATAAAGGGGTTGAGGCCATGAAAGCAGTGCTGCTGCGTTTTCTGAAGGATGAGACCGGCGCCACCGCCGTCGAATATGGCCTGATCGTCGCTGTGCTGTCGCTGACGATCATCGGCGGCATGGGGCAGGCCTTCAACGCGCTCGCCTGGCTATTCAGCGACGAAAACAGCAGGCTTGCGAACGCGTTCGCACCCTGACCTGGTTTCCACGGACACCATCATTGCCTGGGTCCCTCCAGGATTGCCTTCAGCGAGACCTTGGCCGAGCCAGGCTTCAGCGGTTTTTGCTGCGATGCATCGGGCGCCCAGCCGGACATCCAGACAATCGAGAAACTTGCCCTCACGCGGCCGTCGGGGTCGGAAAACCGCTCGGCGTAGATTTCCGCCGCACGGGCAAACAGCTTACGCGAGCCCGGCCGCCGGCTACGATCGGTGAGCGCGCAGGTTTCGCCCATGGCTCGCAGATCCGCCATCAGGTTGAACAGGCTGGCATAGCGCACCGTCACCGTCTCGACGTCGGCGACCGGCAAAGCGAGACCGGCGCGCTGCAGAAGCGCACCGGCATCGCGTACGTCGGTGAATGGGATGACACGCGGGCTGGCGCCGCCATAAAGCTCGGTCTCGGCCGCAAGCAGGCTTTCGCGCAGTTCGAAAAGCGTGCCGGCACCGGCAAAGGCGCCGAGAAAAAGCCCGTCCGGCCGCAAGGCGCGGCGGATCTGGATCAGCATGCCGGGAATGTCGTTCATCGCCTGCAGCGACAGAAGCGACACCGCCAGATCGAGGCTCTCTGGCTCGAACGGCACGGTTTCCAGCGGTGCGATCAAGCCGGCGCCGGCACCGCTCAGGAAAGCCGTATCCGTCTCGACGCGGACAATGTCGGCAACCTTGCCGCTTTCGGCGAGCGTTTCGGCCGCGGCCGGCGTCTGGCAAAACAGCACGGCCGCCTTGCCGAATTTGCGCTCGACGGCACCCAGCCGGTCGGCAAGGTCCTCGGCCGTGCGGCGCATCAGGAAATCCGCGCCGTCAAGCGGATGGGCAAGCGCGCGCCGCTTGTGCGCCAGCCACAGAGAGGTATCCATTATCGGCTGCAACGGGCAGATCCTTGTTTGTCCGCATCCTGATATACTTGGTATAGCTGGAGGAGAACCAACCACGTGGCCGATCCGATGCCCAAGATCAAGTCCATCGAGATCATGAACCTGGCCCGGTCGGTTGTCGGCTTGCCGGCGCGGATCCTGTTTCCGCCGGTCTGCGCCGGTTGCCGCAGGCATGTCTCGCAGCCCGGCGTGCTCTGCGGCGCCTGCTGGCCGAAGCTCAGGCTGCTGGAACGGCCATGGTGCCCGGTGATGGGCACGCCGTTCACTCACCATATGGGCGAAGGCTTTCTATCGGCCGAGGCGATTGCCGATCCGCCGCCGTTCGAGCGGGCACGAGCGGCGGTCGCCTATTCCGGCGTCGCCCGCCAGATGGTGCAGGGGCTGAAATACCAGGATCGCACGGATCTCGCGCCATGGATGGCGCGCTGGATGGTGCGCGCGGGAGCCGACCTCATCGCCGAAGCGGATGTGGTGGTGCCGGTGCCGCTGCACTGGCGGCGCTTTTTCAGGCGGCGCTTCAACCAATCGGCGGAACTGGCGAGGGCGGTTTCGGCGCTTAGCCAATTGCCCTTCGCGCCCTCGGCGGTGCGGCGCGTAAAACTCACCCGCCAGCAGGTTGGTTTGGAGCGCGGGGAACGCGAGGAAAATGTGCGGGCCGCCTTTCGCGTGCCCGCCGAGGCGGAAATCGAGATTGCCGGCCGCAGGGTACTATTGATCGATGATGTCTACACCACCGGCGCCACCGTGCGTTCCGCCACCAAGGCGCTGAAAAGAGGCGGTGCGGCCGCCGTCGACGTGCTGACCTTTGCGCGTGTGTTGCCGGGGGACTTCCGGGCGGACGAGTCCGCGACTATATAAGTCGGCAACGAACAGCGGAAATTCGTCATGGTCGATGTCACCATCTACACCCGCATGATGTGCGGCTATTGCACGGCAGCCAAGCGGCTGCTCGAGCGCAAGGGCGTTGCCTTTATAGAGCACGATGCCTCCTTCTCGCCGGAACTGCGCCAGGAGATGATTTTCCGCGCCCGCGGCCGCTCGACCTTTCCGCAGATTTTCATCGGCGATACGCATGTCGGCGGCTGCGACGACCTCCACGAGCTGGAGGCCGAAGGCCGGCTGGACAAATTGCTCGCCAATGGCGCGACGAATTGAGGGAATGACGATGGGTGTTTTCAAAGCCGCTGCGATCCAGATGCGTTCGGGCGAGAGCCCCGAGCGCAACGCGGTCGATCTCGAGCGGCTGGTGCGTGAAGCGGCTAGCCAAGGTGCGACCTACATCCAGACGCCGGAAATGACCGGCGCGCTGATCCGCGACAAGGAAGCCCGCGCCGCCTCGTTTACGTCCGAAGACAAGGACATCGTCGTCTCGACCGCGCGCAAGCTGGCGAGCGAGCTTGGCGTCTTCCTGCATATCGGCTCGACCGCCATCCTGCGCGCCGACGGCAAGCTCGCCAACCGGGCGCTGCTGTTCGGGCCGGATGGCGCCACGCTCGCCACCTACGACAAGATCCACATGTTCGACGTCGACCTCGACAATGGCGAATCCTGGCGTGAATCCGCCGCCTACGAACCAGGCACCGAGGCTGTCGTCACCGAGATCGACGGCGCAAAACTGGGTTTCGCGGTCTGCTACGATTTGCGCTTTCCGCAATTGTTCCGCGCCGAAGCGCTGGCCGGCGCTGACCTGCTTTCCGTACCGGCCGCCTTCACCCGCCAGACGGGCGAGGCGCACTGGCATGTGCTGCTCAGGGCGCGCGCCATCGAGAACGGCGCCTATATCGTCGCCGCCGCGCAAGGTGGCCTGCATGAGGATGGCCGAGAGACCTATGGCCATTCGCTGATCGTCGATCCGTGGGGCCGTATCATCGCGGAAGCCGCGCATGACGAGCCCGCGGTGATCGTCGCCGAGATCGATCCGGCGCAGTCGCTTGCCGCGCGCAAGAAGATCCCCAATCTCAAAAATGCGCGGGATTTCGCTGTCAATGCCGGCTTGGGCGAGGCGCCGCGGCTCAGGGGTGCAGCCTCTTGATCCGCTTTTCCCTGATCTGCGAACACGAGCACGAATTCGAAGGCTGGTTTCGCAGCAATGACGATTTCGACACCCAGAAGAAGCGCGGCTTCGTCGATTGTCCGAGCTGCGGCTCGCACAAGGTGCAGAAAGCGCTGATGGCGCCCGCCGTCTCCACGGCGCGCAAGCAGGAAACGATCGCGCTCGCCATGGGCGAGGCGCAGAAGCAGGCCCTGGCGCAGCTCAAGGCGATGGCCGAGAAGGTGCGCGAGAATGCCGACTATGTCGGCGACAAGTTCGCCGAGGAAGCGCGAAAGATCCATTTCGGCGAAACCGACGCGCGCGGCATCTATGGCGAAGCGACGCTGGACGAGGCCAAGAGCCTGGCCGAGGACGGCGTCGAGTTCATGCCGATCCCGGTGTTTCCGGATGATCGCAACTGACCAGCTAGCTCACGCTGCCGATCAGTTTCTCAAGCAGCCGAGAGAGCGTTTCCTGTTCCGCCGGTGTCAGGCCCGCGAGAATCTGGTGTTCGTTGGCGACATGGGCGGCAACAGCCTCATTGATCAAGGCCAGCCCCTTTTCAGTCAGCCGCACGACAATGCCGCGCCTATCGTTGGGGTGCGGCCCGCGCAGGATCAATCCGGACGTTTCCAGCCGGTCGAGCCGGTTGGTCATGGCGCCCGACGTCACCATCGTGGCTTCATAGAGCGCGGTCGGCGTCAGCTCGTAGGGTGATCCAGCGCGGCGCAGCGTAGCCAGCACGTCGAATTCCCCCGACTGCAATCCAAAGCGGGCAAACAACGGCGCCAGGCGCTCGCGGGCGATCAGCGAGGCGGCCTCGTTCAGCCGCCCGAGCACGGCCATCGGCGAGACATCCAGGTCCGGCCGCTCCCGCCTCCATTGCTCGATCGCCCGTGCTGCCCTGTCCAACTGTCTCACCATCATATATCTTGACGTTAAGAATCTTTCCGTTATCTTACTCCAAGATGCAATGCCGGCCAAGGGGCCGCGCTATAGGGTTCGGTTATGAAATTTCTCTGGGATTCAGCGCTCGGCCTGCTGGTCGTCACCGGCGGCCTGCTCGGCTTGACATTGCCGTTCGGCAAGCTCGCCACGGCGGTTGGCGTGCCGGCCATGGTCTGGGCCTTCGTCATCTCGCTGGGCGCCGGCGGCGTCTTGCTGTGCGTGCTCTTGGCTCGCGGCCAGCGCGTCCGGCTCACCGCGCACAAATTGCGCTATTTCTTCGTCACCGCTGCGGTGTCCTATGCCGTGCCGAATCTCCTGATGTTTTCAGCCATCCCGCATCTTGGCGCCGGCTACACCGGCATCATGTTCACACTGTCGCCTGTCATCACGCTGGTGTTCTCGATCCTGCTGCGTGTCCGGCGCCCCAACATGCTGGGTATTGTCGGCATCGCAGTCGGCTTCGCCGGCGCCGTCATGGTGGCGGTGACGCGCGGCGAAGCCGGCCAACCGGCCGATCTGTTCTGGGTGGTGATGGGGCTGCTCATTCCGGTCAGCCTTGCCGCCGGCAACATCTACCGCACGGTCGATTGGCCGCAAGGCACCGGTCCGATCGAGCTTGCCGTCGGCAGCCATCTCGCCGCGGCGGCGATGCTGCTTGTCGGCATTTTACTCCTGTTCGGCGGCAAGGCCTTCGTGCCACTCGCCGGCGTACCGCTGGTCGTCGTTGCGCAGGTCGCTTCGGCGTCGGCGATGTTCGCCTTCTTCTTTCGGCTGCAGGCGGTTGGCGGTCCGGTCTATCT
The DNA here is from genome assembly GCF_964254115.1 of Mesorhizobium sp. LjRoot246. Taxonomy (NCBI): domain Bacteria; kingdom Pseudomonadati; phylum Pseudomonadota; class Alphaproteobacteria; order Hyphomicrobiales; family Phyllobacteriaceae; genus Mesorhizobium; species Mesorhizobium sp. LjRoot246. Next base: position 1,788,679 of record NZ_CAXUSN020000001.1, read on the forward strand.
CAGCCAGATCGGCTATGTGGCGGCTGCCGTCGGCTTGTTTGCCGGCACCATCTTCCTCGGCGAGCACTATCAGTTGCTGACCTGGGCAGGTGCGGTCATCATCACCGCCGGCGTGTTCATCACCACCAGGGCGCAAAGCCAGACCGTCACGAAGCTGCAAAGCCAGGCGGCGTAAGCACTTTCGCGCCTCAGCCGGCGTCGGCTTCGATCTCTTCTCCACCGGGTTCCAGCCTGGGGTGCCGGCGGCGATGGGTGGCCGCGGCGCGGGCCGCCTGTTCATAGATGCCGGTCATCAGCTCGAGCGTGCGCGCCGCTTCCTCGAGCTTGGCCGCCAACTCCGGGACACGCGTCACCGTTTCGATGAGCAGGACGGAACGGATATCGGCATAGCGTTCGGTCACACGGTAACCGAGCGGCGTGACCTCGTAGGTGACGCCGGCCCGACCGCTGCCGGTTCGCTTGACCAGGCCGCCCTTGAGCAATTTGCGCAGGCTGTACTGGATGTTGGGGATGTCGTCGCGGTTGGTCATCTGTGCCAGGTCGCGGACGCTCTTTGGCCGGTCGTTCATCCTGATGATGTGGAGCAAGGCATTTTCCGGCCCGCTGGCGGAAAACTCGATCACCGTCGCCAGGCATTCTGCCTGCCAGTGGCCGAACGCCTCGTAGGAACGCATCAGCGCATATTCGATTTCGGCGACGTCGATTTCGAGCGGCGTCCGTGCCAGATGCCAGCCGCGATCCAGCAGCTTGGCTTGTATTTCCGAAGGTTTGCGCCGGTCGTTCATCATGTCTCCCCGCCCGGCAGCATGCGCCGATCCGGCCGATTGCGTCCACATGATTTTATGATAGACTTTCTATTATAAAATATAACGTAAAATGAGGAGAACGCGACCGATGAGCATGCTCGACAAGGCTTCAGCCAACGCACAGCCCTTCTTTCTAGGGACCTTCGCTTCCAATTGTTCCGGCGGCATGACCGTCACCAAGGTTCCCGAACGATGGGTCAGTTCCTGGGACAACAATCTGCGGCTGGCGCAGCTGCTCGACGAGGCCGGCATCGATTTCATGCTGCCGATCGCCCGCTGGATCGGCTATGGTGGGGAGACCAATTTCCACGGCAATGTGCTGGAGACGATCACCTGGGCCGCCGGGCTCCTGGCGCTCACCCGCAACATCACGGTTTTCGCCACCACCCACACGGCGGCCAATCACCCCGTCGTCGTCGCCAAGCAATTGGCGACGATCGACCAGATCAGCCGTGGCCGTATCGGCCTCAACATCGTCGCCGGCTGGAACAAGCCTGAATATGAAGCGCTCGGGCTGACGCTGCCCGACGATCACCTCACACGATACGGCTATGCGCAGGAATGGTTCGATATCGTCAGGGCGCTTTGGGATCGTACCGAAGCCTTCGACTGGGACGGCACGTATTTCAAGCTGAAGAACGTGCTTGGCGACCCGCGCCCGTCGGCACGCCTGCCGATCCTCAATGCCGCCGGCTCGGAAGAAGGGCGCAAATTCGCTGTCCGCAATGCGGACTTCCTGTTCACGCCGGCAATCGACCTGTCACGCTCCAGGGACGAGATCGCGGCGCTGAAGCAACAGGCGATCGCCGCCGGCAGCAATGTCGACGTGCTGACCTTTGCCCATGTCGTCTGCCGGCCGACCGAGAAAGAAGCGACGGACTATCTCGAACATTTCGCCCGCACCAACGCCGACTGGGCGGCCGTCGACAATCTGGTGCGGCTGCAATTCGCCCACGCGCAGTCGTTCCCGCATGACCTCCTGGCACTCATTCGCGATCGCATGGCGGCGGGCCATGGCGGCTTCCCGCTCACCGGCACGCCCGAACAGGTTGCCGATGGGATCACCGCCTTGCACGAGGCCGGATTTCGCGGCTCGACCCTGTCCTTCGTCGACTATGTCGAGGAATTCCCCTATTTTCGCGACACCGTCCTGCCCATCCTCGAGCAGCGGGGCATCCGCATCGCGCCGGCCGCCATGCAGTCGGCGGCGTAGAGCAGTTCAACGTTTCACTGAAACGCAGAACCGCCCTACTTCTTTTTGTTTTGTTGCAATTCCTGACGGAAAACCGTTTCACACTTTTCCTGGAATTGCTTTTGGAGAAACCCATGACCGAGCCAACGACTTCGGAGGCAAATCCTGTCGGTGTCGCGGATTTTCGGGCCGCGATGCGGCTGATCGTCGGCAATGTCAGCGTCATCACCGCTGGCACCGGCGAGGACCGCTCCGGCCTGGTGGTCATTTCGGTCGTCTCGCTGTCGGCCGAACCGCCCAAGGTGATCGCCTGTGTCAACCGGTCGTCGTCGACCTGGCCGGTGATCGAGCGCTACCGGCATTTCGGCGTCAACTCGCTCGGACCCCAGCATCAATCCGTGGCCGAGCGGTTCTCCGGCTTTGGCGGCATCAAGGGCAAGGACCGCTATGAGGGCGCCGAATGGATCACGCTCAAGACCGGAGCTTTATTGCTTTCGGGTGCGGTGGCCGCTTTCGATTGCAGCCTCGACGAAATGATCGATCGCGGCACGCATTCCATCGTCATCGGTTCGGTCGAGGCCGTGCGCACCCGCGATGCCGGCCAGGCGCTGATCTATTGGCGTGGCGGCTACAGGCCGCTCGATTCCTAGGTGTGTTGAGATTCAGGTGAGGCCGGTCTGCAAACGATGGCTTCCTGCGCTTCCGGCCTTCGCCGGCCAAAGCAATCAAGAGTGGTCGTGGCAGTTAAAGCTATGGCCGGCGTAGGCCGGTGCTCACGTACGAATAGTACGCTCCGCTCCGGTTCTCGGAACCCACCGATTTCGACTCGGCCTGACCTGAATCTCAACACACCTTGGAGCAATTCCAGCAAAAGCGTTGTTGGTCAGACCGAGCTTTTTTTCCGCCAGGACCATGTAATTGACGTCCATGTCCTTCGAGCGCGCCCAGCGGTCGGCCAGCGGATTGTAGGTGACGCCGGTGCGGTCGATGATGCTCAGGCCGGCGCCGCCCAGCGCCTTTTCAAGCTCTTCGGGGCGCACCAGCTTGCCGAACTGGTGGGTGCCGCGCGGCAGCCAGCGCAGCACATATTCGGCGCCGATGATGGCCAGCCCGAGCGCCTTCAGCGTGCGGTTGATGGTGGCCACGAACATGATGCCGCCGGGCAGGACCATCTCGCCGCATTTGGCGACGAAAAGGTCGATATCGGCGACGTGCTCGACCACTTCCATGTTGAGGATGACGTCGAATTTCTCGCCGGCGTCGGCAAGGTCCTCGGCTGTCGTGGCGCGATAGTCGACGCTGACATTGCCCTCGGCCGCGTGCAGCTTCGCCACCTCGATGTTGGTTTCGGAGGCATCCGCGCCGACCACCTCGGCGCCTAGCCGTGCCATAGGCTCGCACAAAAGGCCGCCGCCGCAGCCGATATCGAGGATGCGCAGGCCCTCGAAAGGCCTTGCGGCGCGTGGATCACGGCCAAAGCGCGTCGCTATCTGGTCGCGGATGTAGGACAGCCGTACCGGATTGAATTTGTGCAGGGGACGGAACTTGCCGTTCGGGTTCCACCATTCGGCGGCAAGGGCGGAAAAGCGTTCCACTTCTCCGGCATCGATCGTCGATCGTCGGGGCTCTGGCATGGGTTGGTCTCCTCGAACGCTAGGAAGTCGGGCGTGAGGCCGCGAATGTCAAGGCAACAATTTTCCTCTGCCGGCAGGGACCCGGATTCTGTCAGGGCATGTCAGCTGGAGCGCGCCGCGGTGAAACACAATTGGCCTGGCGGGCGAAGGAATACATCATCGTTTTGAATTCGAAGGAGGTGACGATGACAGCAATGACGGCTTCGATCCTTTGGCATCGGCTGGACGTGGAGGGTCACGACGCCTGTCTGTTTTCGCAGACCGATGGCGGGCATAGGCTCGAGGGGCAAGCCATCTTCATCCAGGACGACAAGCCGTGCTGCCTTGCCTACGAGGTGGATTGCGATGCCGGCTGGCACACACGAACGGCGCGTATCGACGGCTTTCTCGGCATGCGCCGCCTGCACTACGCGATCGAACGAGATTCCGACGGCCAGTGGACGCTGAACGGCGAAGTTCAGCGGGGCGTCGCCGGCCTTGTCGACGTCGATCTTGGCTTTACACCGGCATCGAACCTGTTGGCGATCCGCCGGTACCGCCTCGGCATCGGCGATGCAACGCCTGCCCCGGCCGCCTACCTGACCTTCCCTGAACTGAGACTGGTGCGCCTCGATCAGAGCTATCGTCGTCTCGACACGGTTCGCTACGCCTATGCCGCGCCCATGTTCGGCTATGACGAGACCCTCGAGGTCTCGCCGCACGGCTTCGTAGTCGACTATCCCGGCCTGTGGAAAGCCACCGCAAAGCAGGCTGACATCGGCCTGGCTTGAACCGGGTATCTGTCCCGGACATAGCGGTCGATCCGGGTTCCTTAACATCAAATTTACGAGGTTGGCGGTTTCCTCAAGCACGAGCGGGATTCGGCATATACATTGCCTTCCACGGATTGGGGCAGCTTGTTGCGGATCAGGACCCAGATTATCGCTACCTTGTTGAGCGCCGCGGCCTTGATTGGCCTTGTGGGCGGCGTTGCAATAGTCTCCCAGATGTCGCTGACCAGATCCGCCGCACTGGCCGAGGCGACAAGCGTTGCACGGCAGCTCGCGGCGGCGATCGCCTTCAAGGCTGCCGATACGCCACGTCCGTTGTTCGAGAGACCCGAGGCGCTGCGGGAATTCGTGACCTCGCAGCACAGCGGCTCGAAACGCGACCTCGTCGTGGTCGATCGTGGCAAGATCATCCTGGCCGATATTCCCGGTGAGGAACAGAATGTCGGAACCGCGTTTGCTAACGATCGCGGCAATGAAGTCGGCCGCACGCTCGATGACGGCGAGCCGCGCGACTTCGTCGAAAGCAGCGCCGACGTGGCAGAAGCGATCAATCTGGTCGCGGTGCCGATCAAGGACGCTCCCGACAAGACCGTCGGCGCGGTGTTGTTCGAGTACACGCCGCTGCTGCGTGCCGCCCAACAACGCAACAACAACATACTTTGGCTTGTCGGTTTATGCACCGCGGCCGCCATGATGCTCTCCGGGATCTCGGCTTTCCTTTTGCTGCGCGGATTTGGTGCCGGTCTTTCCGGTCTCAACCGCGGCATCGAATCGCTGGCGCGCGGCGACGCAGGGGCGCGCATCGACCGTGCCTCCAATGACGAGTTCGGCCAATTGGCGCAGGGGTTCGACCGCATGGCATCCGAGCTCGAAACCTCACGCGGGCAACTTGTGGAGCAGAAGGCCTATATCGAGGATATCGTTCGCACCGTTGCGGAGGGTATTGTCGTCATCAACGGCAATGGCCAGATCGTCTCGGTCAATCCGGCGGCGGCCGAGATCGTCGGATGGCGCAACGACAAGATCGAGGGGCAGGATTGGTCGTCGGTCCTCGACCTGCGAGGGTTGTCGGGAGACAGGCTGGCGCAGGCAACATCCCCGATTGAACTGGCGCTGGCCACGGGTCGCCGGCATCAGGCCGAGGTGCGGCTGGCAAAGCCGAACGGATCGTACCTGCCTGTTATTGCCAGCTGCAACCCGCTCAACCGCTCCGATGGCGGCATCGTGCTGACGTTGAGCGACATCAGCGAGTTGCGCAGCGCCGAGCGGGCGGTCAGCGACCGTGCAGAGGAACTGGCAACGCTGAACCGCGAACTGCAGGAAACCTCCCAGGCAACGACCCGCCTGGTCAAACTCGGCGAGCTGTTGCAGGCGTGCGTCACCTTCCAGGAGGCGTTTTCCGTCGTCGGCTCCGCCATGCCCGATTTCTTTGGCGGATTGAGCGGAACCGTTCATCTGACCAGCGCCTCGCGCAATCTGGTCGAGGAAATGGCGCATTGGGGCGCTGTGCGTTCGAGTGTTGGGCAGTTTGCGCCCGAAGACTGCTGGGCTCTGCGGCGCGGCCAGGAGCATGTTGCCGGTCCCGGCATGCTGACGCCGCGCTGCAATCACATTGCCGAGAATGGTGGCCGCGGCTATGTCTGTATGCCTCTGGCGGCGCAAGGGGAGACCCTTGGCATCGTGCATCTGTGCGAACCAGATGCCGCCGACAAGCCGGGCTGGCTGACCGAGCGCCAGCAGATCCTGCGCGGTGTAGTCGATACGCTGGCATTGGCCCTCGCCAATTTGCGGCTGCGCGAAACGCTGCGGCAACAATCGATCCGTGATCCGAATACCGGGCTCTACAACCGCCGCTATCTCGAGGAAACAAGCAGTCGCGAATTGAGGCGCATGGAACGTTCCGAGCAGCCGCTGGCGATGATCATGCTCGATGTGGATCATTTCAAGCAGTTTAACGACACGTTCGGCCATGAAGCCGGCGATCTCGTTCTCAAGCAGGTCGCCGCCACGTTGCTGGATCATGCAAGGGAAAGCGACGTGGTGTCCCGTTATGGCGGCGAGGAATTCGCACGGATGATGCCCGCGACTTCGCTGGCGGACGGCGCTGAGCGTGCCGAGGCGCTGCGAAAAGCAATCAAGCAGCTTCATCTCGCCCATCGCGGACGCACGCTTGGCACCATCACCGCATCATTCGGGGTGGCTGCCTTTCCAGAACTTGGCGCCTCATGGGCGGAGATCGTCAACGCCGCCGATCGTGCGCTCTATCAGGCAAAAGCAGACGGGCGTGACCGTGTCGTCGTAGGGCTGGGCAAGGCCCATGCTGAAAGGCAACGATCCAAGGCCAGCAAAAGCGTGGCTTGAGGCCCGGCATCCAGCGGTCGCAGCCCAGCGAGATCGTTCCGGTGCGATCTACTTCGTGCCCAGCACATCGTGCAGCTTGGCGGCCAGTTGCTCGATGGTGAAGGGCTTGGCCAGGAAATGCACGTCATGGTCGAGCACGCCATTGTGGACCACGGCGTTCCTGGTGAAGCCGGTGGTGAAGATCACCTTCAGCCTCGGCATACGCGCGACCGCTTCCTCCGCCAGCTTGCGGCCGTTCATGACAGGCATGACGATATCGGTGAATAGAAGTGCGACGCCGGGGTTTTCCGCCAGTTTCTGCAACGCTTCCTCGCCGCTCGCGGCAGGGATGACGGCGTAGCCGAGTTCGCGCAAGGTATCGGTGGTGGAGGCACGCACGCGAGCATCGTCCTCGACGACAAGGATCGTTTCGGTGACCGATGAGGCGGCGTTCTCGCCTCGCCCGATGGGTACGGCAGTATCCTCCGCACCGAAGAAACGCGGCAAGTAGATCTTGATTGTCGTCCCGTTGCCGGGTTCGGAATAGATCTTGACGTGGCCACCCGACTGTTTGACGAAACCGAATACCTGGCTCAGCCCCAGGCCCGTGCCCTTGTCGACCGGCTTGGTGGTGAAAAAGGGCTCGAAGGCCTTGGCTGCGACATCGGGGGCCATGCCCGAACCGGTGTCGGTGACGGCGATCATCACATACTGGCCGGCCGCAACGTCGGCATGGGTGGCGGCGTAGCTGTCGTCGAGATGGCTGTTGGCGGTCTCGATGGTCAACTTGCCGCTATCGCCCATGGCGTCACGGGCGTTGACGGCCAGGTTGAGAATTGCATTCTCGATCTGGCTCGGGTCGGCATGGGTTTTCCACAAGCCTCCCGCAAGCACGGTTTCGATGCGGATGGTCTCGCCGAGCGCCCGCCGGATCAGGTCCGACATCCCGGTCAGCAGACGGTTGGCGTCGACGATCTGCGGCGCCAATGGCTGCTGGCGCGAGAAGGCGAGCAGCCGGGCGGTCAGATTGGCGGCACGGCTTGCCGCGTCGATTGCCGCCTCGATGAATTTCGCGATGTCGTGCTCGCCGCGCGCCAGCTTGCGCTGGGCGAGATTCATGGCACTGATGATCACCGCCAGCATGTTGTTGAAGTCGTGGGCGATACCGCCTGTGAGTTGACCGACCGCCTCCATTTTCTGCATCTGGCGGATCTGCGATTCAGCCTTTTCGCGCGTCTCGATCTCCTTGCCGAGCGCGATGTTCTTGCGCATCAGTTCTTCCTGGGCGAAGGCCACCTCGCGGAAGCGACGGCGCGATTGCGTGATCGTGTAGACGCCAAGCACGAAAATCGCCAGCAGGGCCGCCAGCGAGGCGGCGCGCAGCCAGGCTTCGAGTTGATCGGTATGCTCGTCGCGGGCGGCGATGGCGGCGGCGCCGATGCGCCGGATCGTATCCATGCTGCCGTGGATCTCGTCCATGGCGGCCTTGCCCTGGCCGCTGCGGATCAGCTCCAAAGCTTTTACAGCGTCACCTTTGTCGTAGAGCGCGATCGTTTCGGCCATCTCGGCCTGCTTTCGCGAAAGCGCGCCCTTGATGTGATTGAGCTGCGGGGCGAGCTGATCGTCCGAACCTGTCATGGTGTCGATGCGGGCAAGTTGCCCCGGGATCGCCTCGACGGCCTTCCGATAAGGTTCGAGGTAGGATTTCTCCCCGGTCAGCAGATAGCCGCGTTGGCCGCTCTCTGCATCCTGCGCCAATGAAAGCAGCCCGGAAAGAAGCTCCTGATACTCGATTGTCTCGCGCGCGGCGGCGCGATTGGCCCTCTGGCTCTCGACCAGCATGGCACGCGTGCCGACGATAAGCGCCAATACGGCGAAGCCGATGACAAGCGGCAGCGACTGCCGTCGCATGGTGCGTCGAAGACGAGCAATCATCTGCAATGCCGAACCAAAGGAATTCCCCGCGGACGGCATTTCGTAGGCGGCGACGGGGCGGAACGCAATATGCCGTCTTCTTGAGGCCGGCAATCCGCCGCTAGCCTTGCGAAACCTTCATCATTTGGCTAAGGAGGCCGCGCATTCAACGGCCGGCGTCAGCCGGCCTTCCGCTTTTCGAGATTCCTGGTTTTTGGGCTGGGGTCCGGCTTCAGTCAAAGGCATTTCGCTTCCATGGCGCGCATCGTGATGAAATTCGGCGGAACCTCCGTCGCCGACATCGCCCGCATCCGCAATGTGGCGCGTCACGTCAAACGCGAGGTCGACGCCGGCCATGAGGTGGCCGTGGTGGTTTCAGCGATGGCCGGCAAGACCAATGAACTGGTCGGCTGGACGCGCGAGGCCTCGCCGATGCATGACGCACGCGAATATGACGCGGTCGTCGCTTCCGGCGAACAGATCACGGCCGGTCTTCTGGCCATCACCTTGCAGAATATGGGCGTGCATGCCCGCTCATGGCAGGGCTGGCAAATCCCGATCAAGACCGACAACGCGCATGGCGCGGCGCGCATCCTCGACATCGACGGCGCCTTCCTGATCACGCGCTTCGGCGAGGGTCAGGTGGCGGTGATCGCCGGATTCCAGGGCATCGGCCCGGACAATCGCATCGCCACGCTCGGCCGCGGCGGCTCCGACACCAGCGCGGTCGCCATCGCCGCGGCGGTCAAGGCCGATCGCTGCGACATCTACACCGATGTCGACGGGGTCTACACAACCGATCCGCGCATCGAGCCCAAGGCGCGGCGGCTGGCCAAGATCTCATTCGAGGAAATGCTTGAAATGGCCTCGCTCGGCGCCAAGGTTCTGCAGGTGCGTTCGGTCGAGCTTGCCATGGTGCACAGGGTGCGTACGTTCGTGCGGTCGTCCTTCGACGATCCCGATGCGCCCGGAATGGGGGATTTGCTCAATCCTCCGGGAACGCTCATTTGCGACGAGGAAGAGATCGTGGAACAGCAGGTCGTCACCGGAATTGCTTATGCCAAGGACGAGGCGCAGATTTCGCTGCGCCGGGTCGGCGACCGGCCGGGCGTTGCCGCCGGCATCTTCGGGCCGCTGGCCGAGGCCAACATCAATGTCGACATGATCGTCCAGAACATTTCCGAGGACGGCAAGTTCACCGACATGACCTTCACCGTGCCATCGGGCGATGTCGACAAGGCGCTGGCCGTACTCGAGCGGCTGAAGGCCTCGATCGGCTACGATGTCGTGCAGTCGGAAGCCGGCATGTCGAAGGTTTCGGTCATCGGCATCGGCATGAGGAGCCATGCCGGCGTTGCCGCCACCGCTTTCAAGGCGCTGGCCGACAAATCGATCAACATCCGTGCTATCACGACCTCCGAAATCAAGATTTCGATTCTGATCGATGGTCCGTATACCGAACTTGCGGTTCGTACTTTGCATTCCGTCTACGGTCTGGATAAGCAGTAGCGAGAACGATTTGAGTTGTTGCGTGTGCGCCGGTCGCAGTGGAAACTGCGGCGGGCAGAATGCCCATTGGAGAAGAAGCCGCGATGCGTGATCAGGCCAGTGGCCCGCGCGTTTTGCTCAAACGGCTCCGCGAGCTCATGCAGGAGCCGCTGGAGCCGCAGGAGCGGCTTGACCGGATTGTGCGCGACATCGCCTCCAACATGGTCGCCGAAGTCTGCTCGCTCTATGTGCTGCGCGCCGATTCGGTGCTCGAACTCTATGCCACCGAAGGTCTGAACCCGAACGCCGTCCACCTGGCGCAGCTCAGGCTGGGGCAAGGCCTGGTCGGCACGATCGCGGCCAGCGCGCGGCCGCTCAACCTGTCCAATGCGCAGGAACACCCGGCCTTCGCCTATCTGCCGGAAACCGGGGAGGAGATCTACAACTCCTTCCTCGGCGTGCCGGTGCTGCGGGCAGGGCGCACGCTGGGCGTGCTGGTGGTGCAGAACAAGACCATGCGCCACTATCGCGACGACGAGGTCGAGGCGCTGGAAACCACGGCGATGGTGATCGCCGAGATGATCGCCACCGGCGATCTGGCGCGGCTGACGCGGCCCGGCCTCGAACTCGATCTGCGCCGTCCGGTCAGCTTCACCGGCCTGTCCTTCAATGAAGGCGTCGGGCTTGGCCATGTCGTGCTGCATGAGCCGCGCATCGTCGTCACCAATCTGTTCAACGAAGACAGCGAGGAAGAGGTCCGCCGGCTCGAAACCTCGCTCAGCTCGCTCAGGCTCTCCATCGACGACATGCTAGAACGCCGCGACGTCGCCTTCGAGGGCGAGCATCGCCAGGTGCTGGAAGCCTATCGCATGTTCGCCAACGACCGCGGCTGGGTGCGCCGGCTGGAAGAGGCGATCCGCAATGGCCTGACGGCTGAGGCCGCGGTGGAAAAGGTGCAGAGCGACATGCGCGCGCGCATGCTGCACATGACCGACCCTTATCTGCGCGAGCGGATGAGCGATTTCGACGATCTCGCCAACCGGCTCTTGCGCCAGTTGATGGGGCGCGGGCCGGAAGATGTCGCCGCATCGCTGCCGAAGGACGCCATCATCGTCGCCCGTTCGATGGGCGCCGCCGAGCTGCTCGACTATCCCAGGGACAAGATGCGTGGTCTGGTGCTCGAGGATGGCGCTGCGACCAGCCACGTCGTCATCGTCGCGCGCGCCATGGGTATTCCGGTCGCCGGACAGATGAAGGGCGCCGTTTCCATGGCGGAAAACGGCGACGCCATCATCGTCGACGGCGAAGAGGGCGTTATCCATTTGCGGCCGCAGCCCGATCTTGAAGCCGCCTATGCCGAAAAGGTGCGTTTCCGGGCGCGCCGGCAAGAGGTTTATCGCGAGCTGCGCAAGAAGCCGTCGACGACCAGGGACGGTGTCCAGGTCGATTTGTTGATGAACGCCGGGCTTGCCGTCGACCTGCCGCAGCTTGCCGAAGCTGGTGCGGCCGGCATCGGCCTGTTCCGCACCGAATTGCAGTTCATGGTCGCCTCGACATTTCCCCGTGCAGAGGCCCAGGAAAAGCTTTACCGCGACGTGCTCGAAGCGGCGCGCGGCAAGCCGGTCACCTTCCGCACCATCGATATTGGCGGCGACAAGGTGCTGCCCTATTTCAAGGGAGCGATCCAGGAAGAGAACCCGGCGCTTGGCTGGAGGGCGATCCGCCTGACGCTTGACCGGCCGGGACTGCTGCGCACCCAGATCCGCGCTTTGCTCAAAGCCAGTGGCGGGCGTGAGCTCAAGCTGATGCTGCCGATGGTGACCGAGCTTGGCGAGATCGCCCAGGCGCGCGAGATCATCGACCGCGAGGTGCGGCATTTGTCGCGTTTTGCCCATCATCTGCCGACCAGCCTCAAGCTGGGGGCGATGCTTGAGGTGCCGTCACTGTTGTTCCAGCTTGACGAATTGATGAAGGCTGTCGATTTCGTCTCGGTCGGCTCGAACGATTTGTTCCAGTTCGTCATGGCCGTCGACCGCGGCAACACGCAATTGGCCAACCGCTTCGACACGCTGTCGGCGCCGTTCCTGCGGGTGCTCAAGCAGATCGCCGATGCCGGTGTCCGCAACCATACGCCGGTGACCCTGTGCGGCGAACTCGCCGGCAAGCCGATCTCGGCGATGGCATTGATCGGCCTTGGCTTCCGCTCGATCTCGATGTCGCCGGCTTCGATCGGCCCGGTCAAGGCAATGCTGACGGAACTGCCGCTGGACGAGTTGGAGGCATTTTTCGACGACAATCTGATGGCGCCGGCGCAGGGATTGCCGATGCGGGCGCTGCTGCAGGCGTTTGCCGACGACCGTTCGATCCCATTGTAACAGTCTCATCATGGTCAACCTTCCCCGCGATCGTATGGATCAAGTCGTCAAGCGTTTCGAGATGCTCGAAGCGCAGATGTCGGCTGGCCCGGCGCCGGATGCCTATGTGCGGATGGCATCCGAATATGCCGAGATCCAGGATATGGTGGCCAAGGTCAGGGCGCTGCGCCTGGCCGAGCATGAGCAGGCCGACCTCGAAGCGATGCTTGCCGACAAGGGCACCGATGCCGAGATGCGGGCACTTGCCGAGGCCGAGCTGCCGGAGGTCGAGGACCGCATCGAGGCGCTGCAGAAGGACATCCAGATCCTGCTGTTGCCCAGGGATGCCGCCGACGACAAGAACGCCATCCTGGAAATCCGCGCCGGTACCGGCGGCGATGAGGCAGCGCTTTTCGCCGGCGACCTGTTTCGCATGTATGAGCGCTATGCTGCAGAACGCGGCTGGCGTTTCGAGACGGCCTCAGCCAGCGATGGCGATGCCGGCGGTTTCAAGGAAATCATCGCCACGGTGTCGGGCAAGGGCGTCTTTGCGCATCTGAAATTCGAATCGGGCGTGCACCGCGTGCAGCGCGTGCCGGCGACCGAGGCGAGCGGGCGCATCCACACGTCGGCGGCAACCGTCGCCGTGCTGCCGGAAGCCGAAGAGGTCGACATCGACATCAGGGCCGAAGACATCCGCATCGACACGATGCGCGCCTCCGGCTCGGGCGGCCAGCACGTCAACACCACCGATTCGGCTGTCCGCATCACCCATCTGCCGACCGGCATCATGGTGGTGCAGGCGGAGAAGTCGCAACACCAGAACCGCGCCAAGGCGATGCAGATCCTGCGGGCTAGGCTCTATGACCTGGAGCGCGGCAAGGCGGACGAGGAGCGCTCCGAATCGCGCAAGTCGCAGGTCGGCTCCGGCGACCGCTCGGAACGCATCCGCACCTACAATTTCCCGCAAGGCCGCGTCACCGACCACCGCATCAACCTGACGCTCTACAAGCTCGACCGGGTGATGATGGGCGAACTCGACGAGATCATCGACGCGTTGATCGCCGATCACCAGTCGAAGCTGCTCGCCGATATCGGTATCGATGGTTGACCAACTGCCCGACACGCTCGGGCCGCTGCTGCGGGAAGCGCGGAACCGCCTTGTCGTGGCCGGTGTCGCTGACCCGGTGTTGGATGCGCGGCTGATCGTCGAGCATTTTTCCGGCACGACGCGCACGCAAGCCATCGCGGACCCCGAACGCAGGATCGACGCCGGCATTGTTGCCGCAATCGATGCCGCCCTGAGACGCCGCGCCGGCGGCGAACCGGTGCATCGCATCCTCGGCTATCGTGAATTCTACGGCCTGCGCCTGTCGCTGTCGCCGGAAACGCTGGAGCCGCGGCCGGATACCGAAACTTTGGTCGAGGCGATATTGCCCTTCATCGAGGCAATTGCGGCGCGGGAAGGCGCATGCCGCATCCTCGATCTTGGTACCGGCACCGGCGCCATTGCGCTGGCGCTGCTCAGCGCCGTGCCGACAGCCAACGCCACCGGCGTCGATCTGTCCGCTGATGCGCTGGCGACGGCGACCCGCAATGCCAGCCAACTGGGCCTTGCAGGTCGGTTCACGGCGCTGCGATCGGACTGGTTCGAAAAAGTTTCCGGCCGGTACCATGTAATTGCCGCAAACCCTCCCTATATACCCTCCGAAGACATTGGAAATCTGCAGGACGAAGTCCGCAATTTCGACCCGCGCCTGGCCTTGGATGGTGGCGCGGACGGTCTGAACCCCTACAGGACCATCGCCGCGGAGGCGGCAAGGTTTTTGGAAACTGAAGGCAGGATTGTGGTCGAGATCGGCCACATGCAACGCAATGAGGTCTGCGAGATATTCGCTGCGGCCGGCTACGTGCCGGGCGGTGCTTTTCGTGACCTCGGCGGAAACGACAGGGTTCTTGTCTTTGAAAGGATTAAGCCTTGACGCAGTGCAAAAAAGCGCTTGGCAATACCGGGGAATGCGGCTAGGGTCGCGTTAACCGGATGAGACGAAGCAGGCAGTGCTCTTAGCGATTCGGTTTTCCTTGGAAATAGCTGCCTTCTTGCGCAAACGATGCCCAAGCTTCGTGCGGGAATCGTCCGGCAAGTGATGTAACCGGAACAGGATGGCACGTGGCGCCAACGCAATCGATGCGGGCGAACGCCGGTGAAGAGACGAAACGGCTGGCTGCATGAGCGCCTCCGTTCGTGAAGAGTTTTTCGAAAATTTCAAAATGAAGAGAGTTTGATGAGGCCACAACAGCAGAACAGGCGCATGCGCGGTCGCAACAATAGCGGCGGCGGCAGCAATAACAACAATAATAACAACAACAACCGCAAGGGGCCGAACCCCCTGACGCGCAACTACGAGAGCAACGGCCCGGATGTGAAGATCCGCGGCTCGGCTCAGCAGATCGCTGAAAAATACGCCACCCTTGCCCGTGATGCGCAAAGCTCCGGCGATCGGGTCATGGCGGAGAACTATCTCCAGCACGCCGAACACTACAATCGCATCATCGCGGCCGCTCAGGCGCAGATGCCGATCCAGAACGCGCAACAGAATCGCGATGATTTCGACGACGACGGCGACGAGGATCGCGACGAGTTCGACAATGCCGGCAGCGGTGGCAACACTGTTTCAGATCCCCAGATCCCGGTAGTCAACCATGGCGCCGGGCCGCAGCCGGTCATCGAAGGCATGCCGGCCGAGGTCGCGCTCAACCGGGAAGGTGGCCGCGACAATGGCGGGCGCAACAATGGCGGCCGCGACAACAATGGCGGGCGCCATCGCGATCGTCGCCCCAATGGCGGTTACGGGCAGAATGGTCCGCGCGACCATGGTTCGTCCGCCGAACAAGGCGGCCAGCCCCAGCGCAATGAGGCCCCGATCCAGGCCGAAGCCGCGTCGCCGACCCAATCCACCGAATCCATTGCGGCAGCCGAACCGGCCCCGTTGTTCGAGAACCTGTCGCCGGCAGGTCTTGCCGCCCGAGCCGAACTCAACGAGGCAGCCGCCGAAAGTGCCGCTGCCCGTCGCCCGCGGCGTCCGCGCCGCCCGCGCGTCAACGCCGATCAGGTTGATGGCGGCAGCGACAATGCCAATTCCGGCGAGGCAGTGACGGCCCCGGTCGACAGCGGCAATGCTGAACCGGTCAATGTCGACATCGACAACTGATCGAACGGCATTTCAAGACATTGGACGGCGGAGAGAAATCTCCGCCGTTTTCGTTTGTGCGGCCGTGCAATATTATGCAGTTGCCGATATCGAGACGTCTTGAGGGTTCGGGGCCTGTGCACCATATCAGCCTCAACTGGACCCGGCTCGAATGGGCGGGTCCGTCACCGCAATCGGATCCGGTGCCGCAAAGCGGGCCGGTGATGGAAGGAGACAGATATGAACCTTGAGAAATACTCAGAGCGCGTGCGCGGCTTTATCCAGTCCGCGCAGACCATGGCGCTTTCCCGCAACCATCAGCAATTCACCCCTGAACACATCCTGAAGGTGCTCGTCGACGACGACGAGGGTCTGGCCGCGTCGCTGATCGAACGCGCCGGCGGCAACGTCCGTGACGTCAAGCTTGGGGTCGAGGCGGCGCTCGAGGCGATGCCCAAGGTCGAGGGCGGCAATGGCCAGCTCTATCTGGCGCAGCCGCTGGCAAAAGTGTTCTCGACCGCCGAGGAGCTGGCCAAGAAGGCCGGCGACAGTTTTGTCACGGTGGAGCGGCTCTTGCAGGCGCTCGCCATGGAAAAGTCGGCCAAGACCGCCGACATACTGGCCAAGGCCGGCGTGACTGCGCAGGCGCTCAACCAGGTCATCAATGATGTCCGCAAGGGCCGCACCGCCGATTCGGCGAGTGCCGAACAGAGCTACGACGCGCTGAAGAAATACGCGCGCGACCTGACCGCCGATGCCCGCGCCGGCAAGCTGGACCCCGTGATTGGCCGTGACGACGAGATCCGCCGCACCATCCAGGTGCTGTCGCGCCGCACCAAGAACAATCCGGTGCTGATCGGCGAACCCGGCGTCGGCAAGACGGCGATCGCCGAGGGCCTGGCGTTGCGCATCGTCAATGGCGACGTGCCGGAATCGCTGAAGGACAAGCAATTGATGGCGCTCGACATGGGCGCGCTGATTGCCGGTGCCAAATACCGTGGCGAGTTCGAGGAGCGGCTGAAGGCCGTGCTCTCCGAGGTCACCTCGGCCAACGGCAACATCATCCTGTTCATCGACGAGATGCACACGCTGGTCGGTGCCGGCAAGGCTGAAGGCGCCATGGATGCATCAAACCTCCTGAAGCCGGCGCTGGCGCGCGGCGAGTTGCACTGCGTCGGCGCCACCACGCTCGATGAGTATCGCAAGCATGTCGAGAAGGATGCAGCCCTTGCCCGCCGCTTCCAGCCGGTGTTCGTCGACGAGCCGACGGTGGAAGACACCGTTTCGATCCTGCGCGGCCTGAAGGAGAAGTACGAGCAGCACCACAAGGTGCGCATTTCGGATTCGGCGCTGGTGGCGGCGGCAACGCTGTCCAACCGCTACATCGCCGACCGCTTCCTGCCCGACAAGGCGATCGACCTCGTCGACGAAGCCGCATCGCGGCTGCGTATGCAGGTCGATTCCAAGCCCGAAGCACTCGACGAGATCGATCGCCGCATCATGCAGCTCAAGATCGAGCGCGAGGCGCTGAAGGTCGAGACGGACGATGCCTCGAAGGACCGGCTTGCCCGCCTGGAAAAGGAGCTCGTCGGCCTCGAGGAGGAATCGACCGAGATCACAGCCAGGTGGCAGGCCGAGAAGCAGAAGCTCGGGCTCGCCGCCGACCTCAAGAAGCAGCTCGACGAGGCGCGCAACGACCTTGCCATTGCCCAGCGCAAGGGTGAATTCCAGCGCGCCGGCGAGCTTGCCTATGGCAAGATCCCGGAACTGGAAAAGAAGCTGAAGGAGGCCGAGGCCCAGGACGGCAAGGCCGGCATGGTCGAAGAGGTGGTCCAGCCCGACCATATCGCCCATATCGTCTCGCGCTGGACCGGCATTCCGGTCGACAAGATGCTGCAGGGCGAGCGCGACAAGCTGTTGCGCATGGAAGACGAGATCGGCAAGCGCGTCGTCGGCCAGGGCGAGGCGGTGCAGGCTGTGTCCAAAGCGGTGCGGCGCGCCCGCGCCGGCCTGCAGGATCCGAACCGGCCGATCGGCTCGTTCATGTTCCTCGGCCCGACGGGTGTCGGCAAGACCGAGCTGACCAAGGCGCTGGCGAGCTTCCTGTTCGACGACGAGAGCGCCATGGTGCGCCTCGACATGTCGGAGTTCATGGAAAAGCACTCGGTCGCCCGGCTGATCGGCGCGCCTCCCGGCTATGTCGGCTATGAAGAAGGCGGCGCGCTAACCGAAGCGGTGCGGCGCCGGCCGTATCAGGTCGTGCTGTTCGACGAGATCGAGAAGGCGCATCCGGACGTCTTTAACGTGCTGCTGCAGGTGCTCGACGACGGCCGCCTGACCGACGGGCAGGGCCGCACGGTCGACTTTCGCAACACGCTGATCATCATGACGTCGAACCTGGGCGCCGAATATCTCGTCAATCTCAGCGAGGATCAGGATGTCGATGCGGTTCGCGACGAGGTGATGAACGTCGTCAAGGCGTCGTTCCGGCCAGAGTTCCTCAACCGCGTCGACGAGGTGATCCTGTTCCACCGGCTGCGCCGGCAGGATATGGGCCGCATCGTCGAGATCCAGCTCAAGCGGCTGGAGAGCCTGCTTGTCGACCGCAAGATCACGCTTTCGCTGGACCAGGAGGCGGTCGATTGGCTGGCAGCCAAGGGCTACGACCCGGCCTATGGCGCACGGCCGCTGAAGCGGGTGATGCAGAAGGAACTGCAGGACCCGCTGGCAGAGAAGATCCTGCTCGGCGACATCCTCGACGGCTCGACCGTCAAGGTGACAGCCGGTTCCGACCGGCTGAATTTCCGCTCGAAGCCGACGATCGTCGCGGCGGAAGTGGCAGCCTGATCCAACGCCGCGCGTCCATCCCGGACGCGCGGCGTCTTAGGTCTTTGTCGTATGCATGTCGTTCTTCCCAAAACCGGGGCCACTTTTGGGCGACATGCATTAAAAACGGGGGGCGCGGATGACACTGGACGACTACAACGGCTTTTGCGCCTCGCTGCCCTCGACGAGCCACGTCGTCCAATGGGGCGGCGCCCATGTCTGGAAGGTCGGAGCCAAGGTCTTCGCGATCGGCGGCTGGGACCAGGGCCAGCAGCTCTTCGTCACCTTCAAATGCTCCGACATCGCCTATGATGTGCTCAAGGAGCAGCCAGGCCTGCGGCCCGCGCCCTATCTTGCCTCGCGCGGCATGACATGGATCCAGCGTCGGACAAGCCAGAGCATGGATGATGCCGCGCTGAAGGACTATCTGCGCGAGAGCCATCGCCTTGTCGCCCTGAAGTTGACCAAGCAGGCGCGCAGGGAATTGGGACTTGCCGGAAGCTAGTTAATATTCCGCGAGGCGCCGGAAAACCGCCATCTTCATGCCCGGTTCATATTGGAACCATAGGGTGGGTTGACTGGTTTGCTGGCGAAGGGGTTCGCCTTACCGAATCGGCCCGAAAATCGGATTCGATTTTCGCGATACGGAGATTTGAATGCTAGAGCGTCCTTTGCGCGCCCGAAAGGACACGCGGCGCTCTAGAGGACACTGCCGGGCGGCGGCAATTACGGACCGGAGAGTTTCGCCACTATGCTGCGCACGATCTTCACCCTCTCGGTACTTGCCGGCGGGCTTTTGTCTTCCAATGCCCTCGCCGCCCTGACGCAGGATCGCGCACCGCCGATTGTCCGTGCTGCCAATGATGGCATCCTTGTCGCTCAGGACGGCAATCTCGACATCTACTACGATGCCAGGGGCAACCGCGTCATCGTCGACGCCGATACCGGCAAG
Organism: Mesorhizobium sp. LjRoot246; assembly: GCF_964254115.1. Classification (NCBI taxonomy): domain Bacteria; kingdom Pseudomonadati; phylum Pseudomonadota; class Alphaproteobacteria; order Hyphomicrobiales; family Phyllobacteriaceae; genus Mesorhizobium; species Mesorhizobium sp. LjRoot246. The sequence goes on from NZ_CAXUSN020000001.1 coordinate 1,808,146, forward strand.
GTCATCGCTATCCAACCGCCGCAGACCCGGCTCGACCGTCGCGCGTTGCGCCGCGAGACACGACTGCGCGAGTTGGGCCGCGCCCCTGATGGCGACGACCGCTACTATCTCGACGATCCGGAAGACATGGCGCGGTTCCGCCGCAAGCAGTTGGAAGAGGAAGGCCGGGTTATCCCGCCGCCGGCGGACGAATACGATCCCTATGGGGACAATTCCGTGGAAGCCTATCCGCCGGCACCGCAGGACGATGGCAGCGTCGACAACGATTATCCCGACGCGCCGCAGCCGGCAAAGCCAGGTATCATCAAGCGCCAGCCGCTGGACGAGGCCTCGATAGACCTTGCCCAGCCGGAATCTCTGCCCGGCGACCAGGCGGCACTGCCACCGAAGTCAGGCGACAAGACCGCTGTTGCCCCGGCGCTTTCGCTGGGAGCCCGGCAGGATGTTGCCGCACTTCAAGTACTGCTCGATCGGGGCGGGGCTTCGCCTGGCGTCATCGACGGGCGCTTCGGTTCGAATGTCGACAAGGCGCTGGCCGCCTACAACCAGATCACCGGCGCCAGTCTGCGGTCGACCGATGCGGTCGGCATCCAGGCGGCACTGGCGCAATCGGGCGGCGATGCCTTCGCCAACTATACGATCACACCGGAGGATGCGGCCGGTCCCTATGTCGCCTCGATCCCGGAAGACTACAGCCAGAAGGCGCAGCTCGACCGCATGGGCTACACGTCGGTGACCGAGGCGCTGGCGGAGCGCTTCCACATGGACGAAAATTATCTCAAGGCGCTCAACCCGGACGTCAACTTCAATCGGCCCGGCACGATCGTCAAGGTTGCCAATTTCGGTCGGCTGGTCTCGACGCCGGTTGCCCGCATCGTCGCCGACAAGGGCAAGAAAGAGGTTTTCGCCTACGATGCCGGCGGCAGACTGGTCGCGGCCTATCCCGCAACCATCGGCTCGTCGGACACGCCGTCACCGTCCGGCACGCACACCGTATCGCGCGTGGCGCTCGATCCGAACTATACATACAACCCCAGCATCAATTTCAAGCAGGGCCAGAACGACAAGGTGCTGACCATTCCGCCTGGGCCGAACGGTCCTGTCGGCTCGGTCTGGATCGCCCTGGACAAGCCGACCTACGGCATCCACGGCACGCCGGACCCGTCGAAGATCGGCAAGACCGAGAGCCATGGCTGCGTACGGCTGACCAACTGGGATGCGCGGGAACTGGCCAAGCTCGTTTCGCCGGGTGTGACGGTCGAGTTTGTCGGCGGACCTTCAGCCGATGACTTTGCGCAGCAGTGAACTGCGAAGTGCGGCGGCATAGACCAACTGCACGACCAAGATGAAGCCGACGCTGAGCAGCGGGGCTATCAGGCACAATGCAGCGCCGATCGCCCACAGGATCTGCGCCTTGACGATGCGCAGATAGACCGTGCGTTTGGTTTCCGCGTCGACGTTCTCTGCCACGAAGCCGTTTTTCTCCGCATAGCGCCAGCTGGCGAACAGCGTGACGCCGAGCATCAGCAGATTGAGCCAGTAGACGGCGACCGCTGTTCTGAACTCGAGGAAGTCGGCGAGAAGGTCGGTCGAGAACGGCAGTAGGGCGATGAAGGCGAGAAAGCAGAGGTTGAGCGTGGCAAGCCGTCGGTCGGACCTGGCAATCAAACCATGCTGCGCTTGCTGGCCAAACCAGAAGATGGTCAACGTCAGGAAACTCAAGGCGTAAGTCAGGAAGCGCGGCGCCAGTGCCGCGATCGCGGCAAGCAGCTCGCGTTCGGAATGCACCGCCTCGTGCGCCGGCACCCTGATTTCGAGAACGATGAGGGTGAGCGCGATGGCGAACACCCCGTCGGTAATGCCGACGACACGGCCGCGTCCCTCCGCCGATGCTTCAAGTGGCCGCTTCATCGATTTCTCCCCGTCTGCACGTTTCCAGGAAACCTAACATGGCTGCCGCCGTTTGCAGCAGGACAAGCGCAATCCTGGCAATGTGGCTGGTTTCAAGGACAGCAGCCCACTGGCCGGTTGTTGCCGGTACGCTGGAGGTCTAACGAGGTTCCATGCATTCACCCAGTGAAGCGGCCGCCGTCCCGCTGACCAATCCGGCCACGAATGGAACGTTCTGTCCGCGATCGCGGCGACGATTTGTGCTGATCGCGGCAATCCTGGCCTCCGCGCTCGGCTTCATCGACGGTTCGATCCTGGCCATTGCCACGCCGGCGATCCGCGTCAATCTCGGCGCCAGCCTGGCGGAGGCGCAGTGGATTTCCAATGCCTATGCGTTGACGCTCTCGGCGCTGATCCTCGCGGGCGGCGCTGCCGGCGATCGATTCGGGCTGCGCCGTGCCTTCGTGGCAGGCATTGCGCTGTTCATTGCCGCTTCGCTGGCCTGTGCACTGGCGCCGAATGCGTTGGTGCTGATCGCATTTCGCGCCGTCCAGGGCATTGGCGCGGCAATCATGGTGCCGGGCAGCCTTGCCATCATCGCCAAGGCCTATCCGAAAAAGGAACGCGGCCGGGCGATCGGCATCTGGGCGGCGGCTTCGGCGCTGACCACGGCACTTGGCCCGGTGGTCGGCGGCTTCGTGCTGTCGGCCTTCGGCGACGGCATCTGGCGGGCGATCTTCGCCATCAACCTGCCGCTCGGACTGATCTCGATCTATCTTCTGCTGGCCAAGGTTCCGGCCGACGCGCCAACGGAGAAACGCAGCCTGGATCTCGGCGGTGCCGCGCTCGCAACATTGGCCTTCGGCGCGCTCGCCTACGGGCTAACCTCGGTGAGCGCCAGCGGCGAGAGCCACATGGCTGGGCCGAGCATTGCTGTCGGCGTCTTGTTGCTGGCGGTCTTCATCGTCTTCGAGCTTCGGCAGCGCGAGCCGATGATCGACCTCAGCCTGTTTCGCGTCGGCGCTTTCGCAGGCGCCAATGCCGCGACGTTCTTCCTCTATTTCGCGCTCTCGGCCAATCTTTTCTACCTGCCGATGCTGCTGATCGCCGGCTGGGGACTGAGCACGGCCGAGGTAGGCTTCATCTTCCTGCCGCTGTCGGCGGCGATCGCACTTTTGTCTGGACCGGTCGGCCAACTGTCGGACCGGATCGGCCCGCGTTTTCCAATCGCCTGCGGCAGCCTCGTCGTGGCTTTCGCCTTTGCCGGACTTGCCTTGCTCACCCATGCCGGCATCCATAATTTCTGGACAGGAACATTCCCGCTGATGGCGCTGATGGGGCTCGGCATGGCGCTGGTCGTGTCGCCTCTGTCGACCGCGATCATGACGGCTGTGGAAGACAAGGATACGGGTGCGGCCTCCGGCATAAACAACGCCGTCTCGCGCATAGGCGGCCTGATCGCGGTGGCGGCGATGGGCTCGCTCGCCGCCTGGGTCTACGCGAATGCACTGGATGGCAGTGCAACGCCCGGCGTGCCTGGCTTTGGCGAGCCGGCGACGGCTGGACTTGCGCCGGCCGTCGATGCGGCAAGGCTCGCCGCCAGCGATGCCGCGTTTGCCGTGGTCTCTTCGGTGACCGCGGTGCTTTGCCTGCTTGCGGCTGTCATCGCCTGGACGACCATTTCCGGTGAGCGGCTACCATGGCCGCGGCGTGCCGAAAATCCGCAAGGCTGAAGCGGATCAACCGTCGATCTTGGCGCTCGCAACCTTCAGCGAATCGCTGTCTTCCTGCTTCAGCAGTTCGTCGATCCGCTCGCGCTCGCGCTTGAAGGCGACGAGGTCGTCGCCCTTCAGCACCTTGCCAACCGGCAGGCGGACACGCATCGGATCGACCTTGGTGCCGTTGACGATCAGCTCGTAGTGAAGATGCGGACCGGTGGCGAGGCCGGTCTGGCCGAGAAAGCCGATGGTCTGACCCTGGCGGACGCGCACGCCCGGTTCGATGCCTTTGGCAAAGGCGCTCTGGTGATTGTATGACGTCTCGTAGCCATTGGCATGGCGGATGATGATCTGCTTGCCGTAACCGCCGGCCCAGCCGACCTTCTCGACAGTGCCGTTGCCGGCGGCGATGATCGGCGTGCCGATCGGCGCCGCCCAGTCGACGCCGGTGTGCATGCGGACATAGCCGAGGATCGGATGCCTGCGGGCGCCGAAACCGGAGCGGAATTTTCCGGCGGGCAGGGGATTGCGCAACAGGAACTGCTCGGCGCTCGAGCCATCCTCGTCGAAATAGTCGGTGCTGCCGTCCTGCATCTGGAAGCGGTAGAAGTTGCGCGTCTGGCCGCCGAACGTCGCCGAGACGTAAAGAAGCTCGGAGCTATCCGAGGTCTGGTCGTCGCCATCGGGCTGCGAGAACAGGACTTCGATGCGGTCGGCGGGGTTGAGGCGCGACTGGAAGTCGACGTC
>NZ_CAXUSN020000001.1:1817500-1820000 GCF_964254115.1 Mesorhizobium sp. LjRoot246
AAAGAGTACCTGAAACCGATTGCCTACAAACAGTGGAAGCCCAAGGTTCGTCCTGGGTGACCACGTACCTTTTGTATAATGGGTCAGCGACTTAGTGTGACGAGCAAGCTTAAACCGCTAGGTGTAGGCGCAGCGAAAGCGAGTCTGAATAGGGCGTTCAGTTCGTCGCATTAGACCCGAAACCGAGTGATCTAGCCATGAGCAGGTTGAAGGTAAGGTAACACTTACTGGAGGACCGAACCCATAACTGTTGCAATAGTTCGGGATGACTTGTGGCTAGGGGTGAAAGGCCAATCAAACTCGGAAATAGCTGGTTCTCCGCGAAATCTATTTAGGTAGAGCGTCGACCGAATACCCCAGGGGGTAGAGCACTGGATGGGCTAGGGGTCCTCACCGGATTACCAAACCTAACCAAACTCCGAATACCTGGGAGTACTAGTCGGCAGACACACGGCGGGTGCTAACGTCCGTCGTGAAAAGGGAAACAACCCTGACCTACAGCTAAGGTCCCCAAGTTATGGCTAAGTGGGAAAGGATGTGAGGATCCCAAAACAACCAGGATGTTGGCTTAGAAGCAGCCATCATTTAAAGAAAGCGTAACAGCTCACTGGTCTAAATAAGGGTCTTTGCGCCGAAAATGTAACGGGGCTAAAGCCATACACCGAAGCTTAGGGTTTGGTCCGCAAGGGCCAAGCGGTAGCGGAGCGTTCTGTAAGCTGATGAAGCCATACCCGTGAGGGGTGGTGGAGGTATCAGAAGTGCGAATGCTGACATGAGTAACGTAAGGGGAGTGAGAGACTCCCCCGCCGAAAGACCAAGGGTTCCTGCTTAAAGCTAATCTGAGCAGGGTTAGCCGGCCCCTAAGACGAGGCGGAAACGCGTAGTCGATGGGAACCACGTTAATATTCGTGGGCTTGGAGGTAGTGACGGATCATTGAGGTAGTCCAATCTTATCGGATTGAACGGGCTGCTGCGTGGTTCCAGGAAATAGCTCCTCCTTATAAACCGTACCCGAAACCGACACTGGTGGTCTGGTAGAGTATACCAAGGCGCTTGAGAGAACTATGCTGAAGGAACTCGGCAAATTGCACGCGTAACTTCGGAAGAAGCGTGACCCTTTTCTACGCAAGTAGAGGAGGGTGGCACAGACCAGGGGGTAGCGACTGTTTATCAAAAACACAGGGCTCTGCGAAGTCGCAAGACGACGTATAGGGTCTGACGCCTGCCCGGTGCTGGAAGGTTAAGAGGAGGGGTGCAAGCTCTGAATCGAAGCCCCAGTAAACGGCGGCCGTAACTATAACGGTCCTAAGGTAGCGAAATTCCTTGTCGGGTAAGTTCCGACCTGCACGAATGGCGTAACGACTTCCCCGCTGTCTCCAGCATAGACTCAGTGAAATTGAATTCCCCGTGAAGATGCGGGGTTCCTGCGGTTAGACGGAAAGACCCCGTGCACCTTTACTATAGCTTTACATTGGCATTCGTAGTGGCATGTGTAGGATAGGTGGTAGGCTTTGAAACCTGGGCGCCAGCTCAGGTGGAGCCACCCTTGAAATACCACCCTTATTACTATGGATGTCTAACCGCGGCCCGTTATCCGGGTCCGGGACAATGTATGGTGGGTAGTTTGACTGGGGCGGTCGCCTCCTAAAGAGTAACGGAGGCGCGCGATGGTGGGCTCAGAACGGTCGGAAATCGTTCGCTGAGTGCAATGGCATAAGCCTGCCTGACTGCGAGACTGACAAGTCGAGCAGAGACGAAAGTCGGTCATAGTGATCCGGTGGTCCCGCGTGGAAGGGCCATCGCTCAACGGATAAAAGGTACGCCGGGGATAACAGGCTGATGACCCCCAAGAGTCCATATCGACGGGGTTGTTTGGCACCTCGATGTCGACTCATCGCATCCTGGGGCTGGAGCAGGTCCCAAGGGTATGGCTGTTCGCCATTTAAAGCGGTACGTGAGTTGGGTTCAGAACGTCGTGAGACAGTTCGGTCCCTATCTGCCGTGGGTGTAGGAATATTGAAAGGATCTGTCCCTAGTACGAGAGGACCGGGATGGACGGATCTCTGGTGGACCTGTTGTGGCGCCAGCCGCATAGCAGGGTAGCTATATCCGGACGGGATAACCGCTGAAGGCATCTAAGCGGGAAACCCACCTTAAAACGAGTATTCCCTGAGAACCGTGGAAGACGACCACGTTGATAGGCCGGGTGTGGAAGAGCGGCAACGCTTGAAGCTTACCGGTACTAATAGTTCGATCGGCTTGATCGTTCTCATTCCTTATGCTCATCTGACGAAGTCAGATGATCTGTTCTCACTCACGCTTGTTCCGCCCTGCGGGCGGCGCTACGTGGGTGCGGCGCATCAGCGCCGACGGTCGGTCGACCTTGCGAAGCTTCGCTTCGAAAGGCGCCAACCCAAAGAACCGTAAAGGCACACAAAGACCAGCGAACAGCTCAGAGAAAGCAGCAAATAGGGGTCCCTATTCGCTACTCACTATTGGC
>NZ_CAXUSN020000001.1:1825000-6365613 GCF_964254115.1 Mesorhizobium sp. LjRoot246
TAGTACCGTGAGGGAAAGGTGAAAAGCACCCCGACAAGGGGAGTGAAAGAGTACCTGAAACCGATTGCCTACAAACAGTGGAAGCCCAAGGTTCGTCCTGGGTGACCACGTACCTTTTGTATAATGGGTCAGCGACTTAGTGTGACGAGCAAGCTTAAACCGCTAGGTGTAGGCGCAGCGAAAGCGAGTCTGAATAGGGCGTTCAGTTCGTCGCATTAGACCCGAAACCGAGTGATCTAGCCATGAGCAGGTTGAAGGTAAGGTAACACTTACTGGAGGACCGAACCCATAACTGTTGCAATAGTTCGGGATGACTTGTGGCTAGGGGTGAAAGGCCAATCAAACTCGGAAATAGCTGGTTCTCCGCGAAATCTATTTAGGTAGAGCGTCGACCGAATACCCCAGGGGGTAGAGCACTGGATGGGCTAGGGGTCCTCACCGGATTACCAAACCTAACCAAACTCCGAATACCTGGGAGTACTAGTCGGCAGACACACGGCGGGTGCTAACGTCCGTCGTGAAAAGGGAAACAACCCTGACCTACAGCTAAGGTCCCCAAGTTATGGCTAAGTGGGAAAGGATGTGAGGATCCCAAAACAACCAGGATGTTGGCTTAGAAGCAGCCATCATTTAAAGAAAGCGTAACAGCTCACTGGTCTAAATAAGGGTCTTTGCGCCGAAAATGTAACGGGGCTAAAGCCATACACCGAAGCTTAGGGTTTGGTCCGCAAGGGCCAAGCGGTAGCGGAGCGTTCTGTAAGCTGATGAAGCCATACCCGTGAGGGGTGGTGGAGGTATCAGAAGTGCGAATGCTGACATGAGTAACGTAAGGGGAGTGAGAGACTCCCCCGCCGAAAGACCAAGGGTTCCTGCTTAAAGCTAATCTGAGCAGGGTTAGCCGGCCCCTAAGACGAGGCGGAAACGCGTAGTCGATGGGAACCACGTTAATATTCGTGGGCTTGGAGGTAGTGACGGATCATTGAGGTAGTCCAATCTTATCGGATTGAACGGGCTGCTGCGTGGTTCCAGGAAATAGCTCCTCCTTATAAACCGTACCCGAAACCGACACTGGTGGTCTGGTAGAGTATACCAAGGCGCTTGAGAGAACTATGCTGAAGGAACTCGGCAAATTGCACGCGTAACTTCGGAAGAAGCGTGACCCTTTTCTACGCAAGTAGAGGAGGGTGGCACAGACCAGGGGGTAGCGACTGTTTATCAAAAACACAGGGCTCTGCGAAGTCGCAAGACGACGTATAGGGTCTGACGCCTGCCCGGTGCTGGAAGGTTAAGAGGAGGGGTGCAAGCTCTGAATCGAAGCCCCAGTAAACGGCGGCCGTAACTATAACGGTCCTAAGGTAGCGAAATTCCTTGTCGGGTAAGTTCCGACCTGCACGAATGGCGTAACGACTTCCCCGCTGTCTCCAGCATAGACTCAGTGAAATTGAATTCCCCGTGAAGATGCGGGGTTCCTGCGGTTAGACGGAAAGACCCCGTGCACCTTTACTATAGCTTTACATTGGCATTCGTAGTGGCATGTGTAGGATAGGTGGTAGGCTTTGAAACCTGGGCGCCAGCTCAGGTGGAGCCACCCTTGAAATACCACCCTTATTACTATGGATGTCTAACCGCGGCCCGTTATCCGGGTCCGGGACAATGTATGGTGGGTAGTTTGACTGGGGCGGTCGCCTCCTAAAGAGTAACGGAGGCGCGCGATGGTGGGCTCAGAACGGTCGGAAATCGTTCGCTGAGTGCAATGGCATAAGCCTGCCTGACTGCGAGACTGACAAGTCGAGCAGAGACGAAAGTCGGTCATAGTGATCCGGTGGTCCCGCGTGGAAGGGCCATCGCTCAACGGATAAAAGGTACGCCGGGGATAACAGGCTGATGACCCCCAAGAGTCCATATCGACGGGGTTGTTTGGCACCTCGATGTCGACTCATCGCATCCTGGGGCTGGAGCAGGTCCCAAGGGTATGGCTGTTCGCCATTTAAAGCGGTACGTGAGTTGGGTTCAGAACGTCGTGAGACAGTTCGGTCCCTATCTGCCGTGGGTGTAGGAATATTGAAAGGATCTGTCCCTAGTACGAGAGGACCGGGATGGACGGATCTCTGGTGGACCTGTTGTGGCGCCAGCCGCATAGCAGGGTAGCTATATCCGGACGGGATAACCGCTGAAGGCATCTAAGCGGGAAACCCACCTTAAAACGAGTATTCCCTGAGAACCGTGGAAGACGACCACGTTGATAGGCCGGGTGTGGAAGAGCGGCAACGCTTGAAGCTTACCGGTACTAATAGTTCGATCGGCTTGATCGTTCTCATTCCTTATGCTCATCTGACGAAGTCAGATGATCTGTTCTCACTCACGCTTGTTCCGCCCTGCGGGCGGCGCTACGTGGGTGCGGCGCATCAGCGCCGACGGTCGGTCGACCTTGCGAAGCTTCGCTTCGAAAGGCGCCAACCCAAAGAACCGTAAAGGCACACAAAGACCAGCGAACAGCTCAGAGAAAGCAGCAAATAGGGGTCCCTATTCGCTACTCACTATTGGCTATTCGCTAGAAACAGCTTCTCGAAACAACGTGCGTTTTGCCGACCTGGTGGTTATGGCGGAGCGGCTGCACCCGATCCCATTCCGAACTCGGCCGTGAAACGCTCCAGCGCTGATGGTACTTCGTCTCAAGACGCGGGAGAGTAGGTCGCTGCCAGGTCTGCTAAACGCACGTTGATCTCACTTCCAGGCTCAAACGATCCCGGATGGAGAGAAATCTTCTCTTTATGATTTGGCCCGCCAAGGGATACCGGGCCGCGTAAGCGGCCCTTTCATTTGGTCAGCCAACTACCTATTTGTAGGCCTTGGCTTACGTCCAATAAAGCAAGCAAGAGCTTGCTTAGGAACGCAAGCAAACGCTTGCCTAGGGTTGACGCGGGGTGGAGCAGCCCGGTAGCTCGTCAGGCTCATAACCTGAAGGTCACAGGTTCAAATCCTGTCCCCGCAACCAAATACCCAAACGGCCCGCCTCGTGCGGGCCGTTTTGATATCAGGCTGTGGTGGCCATCGATTTGCCCTGGCTCAGGGACCTGCAAGCAGGCGAAGCCAAAGCCGCGGGACAAAAAACCAATCCTGTCCCCGAAACCAAACTTCAAACTAACCCAAACAGCCCGCCAGGCATAACGCCGGCGGGCCGTTCGCGTTCAACGGCCGCGGATCGAAGCGCCCGCGCCGGACCTTGGTGCGGCCGTGATCGGCTTCACCGAGCCAGAACGTATGCGGTCCCCCGAGTCGCGATATGAAATATATTTCACTATGTGAATTATATTGACAATGCGGGGCCGGGCTGTAATGTCCCGATCGTCGGCTTTCGGAGGAAGGTCGGCTTCATCAAATCCACACGGCAGCGCTCGCGGAGTGTCTGCGACGGTCATTGAGGATGGCTTCGGCCAAGGGAGGAAACTTGCGCAAATTTCTGAGCACGCTCGCAATCGCGGCGGCTGCATCGACCTGCTTTGGGCCGATGCAGGCACGCGCCGAAACCCCCAACCCGTTCAAATGCGAGCCGGGTGAAAAATACGTCATGAACGTCATGGTCTCGGGCGTCGAATACTGGTTCCCGGTCTATGAAATGTTCAAGCAGGCCGGCCAGCAGTTCGGCTGCGAGACCGCCTATACGGGTACGCCCGAATACGACGTCAACAAGCAGATCGCGACCTTCGACCAAGCGCTGGCACAGAAGCCGGCCGGCATACTGGTGCACCCGATGAACTCCGATCCGTTCATCGAGCCGATCAACCGCGCCATCGAGCAGGGCACCGCGGTGGTGACCTTCGCCGCCGACTCGCCGAATTCCAAGCGCGTCTCCTACATCACCTCCGACAACAATGCCGAAGGCACCTATGCCGCCGACGCCGTTGCCAAGGCGATGGACGGCAAGGGCGAATATGCCGTGCTGGAGAACCCCGGCCAGGACAACCACGACAAGCGCGTCAACGCCTTCGTCGCGCGCATGGAAGCTAAATGGCCTGACATGAAGCTCGTCGGCCGCGCTGCTTCGAACCAGGATCCGACCAAGGCCTATCAGGCCGTTCTGAGCCTGGCGCAGGCGCATCCCGACCTCGGTGCCGTGTTCATGCCGGAGGCCAACTCGGCCATCGGTGCCGCCCAGGCCGCCAAGGAAGGCGGCGGCAAGATCCGCGTCATGCTTGCCGACGTCAACGCCAAGATCCTCGACATGATCAAGGCCGGCGAGATCTTCGGATCGGTCAATCCAAACCAGGGCATGCAGGGCTATATGGGCTTCATGCTGTTGTGGATGGCCAAGCATCCCGGCCTCATCGATCCGATGAACGATGCCAAGCGTTCGGGCTTCAACCCGATGAGCGTGCCCTTCGTCGACAATGGCTTCTCCATCGTCTCCAAGGACAATGCGGACGACTTCTACTGGGACAAGTACCTTAAGCGTCGCGGCACCAAGGGCATCGAGGAGTAGTCTCGATCTCACCGCCCCGGCCTCGGCAAGGCCGGATCAACCGGGAAGGAGGCTTCGGCCTCCTTCCTCCCCCGCAAGCATCGCAGGAGCATGGCGTGACCCAAGCGCCCATTCTTGAAATCCGTGGCCTGTCCAAGGCGTTTGGCCCGGTCAAGGCGCTGAGCGATGTGCAGTTCGAGCTGCGGCGCGGCGAAATCCATGCGCTGTGCGGCGAGAACGGCGCCGGCAAGTCGACGTTGATGAACATGATCGCCGGCGTGCTGCAGCCCGACGAAGGGCAAATCCTGATCGACGGTGAGCGCGTTTCGATCCACTCGCCGGCGGCCGCGCAACGCCTCGGCATCGCGCTTGTCCACCAGGAGATCGCGCTCTGCCAGGATGCGACGGTTGCCGAGAACATCTACATGGCCGCGATCAACAGCCGGCGCGCGCCGCTGATGAATTTCCAGAAGCTCTACGCCGATGCCCAGAAGGTCATGGACCTGCTCGCGCCCATTCCGGTGCGCACCAGGGTCGCCGACCTCTCCATTTCCAGCCAGCAGCTCGTCGAGATCGCTAAGGCGCTGACGCTCGACTGCAAGGTGCTGATGCTCGATGAGCCGACCGCGGCGTTGACCGAAAGCGAAGCGCAGCGCCTGTTCTCGATCGTGCGCTGCCTCAGGGACCGTGGCATTTCCGTGGTCTATATCAGCCATCGCATGGCCGAGATATTCTCGCTGTGCGACCGCGTCACCGTCTTCCGCGATGGCCGCTACGTTGCTACCGATCCGATCGCCGCCGTCTCGCCGGACGATGTCGTGCGCAAGATGGTCGGCCGCGAAATCACCCAGCTCTATCCCGGCAAGCTGGCGCCGCAGGAGCCTGGACGCCTGCTCCTCTCGGTCGAGGGGCTCTCCGATGGCCGCCGCTTCGCCGACGTCGATCTGCAGCTTCGCGCTGGCGAAATTCTGGGCATAGGCGGCCTCATCGGCGCCGGCCGCAGCGAGATCGCGCAAACGGTCTGTGGCCTCAGGCCAATGACGGCAGGAACCGTTGCGCTCGACGGACAGCAGCTCCGGCTGCGCGGCTATGGCGATGCGGTCAAGGCGGGGCTGGTCTATCTCTCTGAGGACCGCAAAGGCTCCGGCGTGTTCCTCGATCTGCCGATCGCGGCGAACATCTCCGCGCTCGACCTCGGCCGGCTCACCGGGCCACTCGGCCTGCTCGACCGCAAGGCCGAGGATCGTCAGGCGAAGGAACTGACCGGCAGGCTCGGCGTGCGCATGGCTGGTATCGATGCCGCCGTCTCGACGCTGAGCGGCGGCAACCAGCAGAAGGTCGCCATCGCCAGGCAACTGTCCGTCGATCCCAAGGTCATCATCATGGACGAGCCGACACGCGGCATCGATGTCGGCGCCAAGGTCGAGATCCACCGGCTGCTGCGCCAGCTTGCCGGCAGCGGTGTCGGCGTCATTGTCATCTCGTCGGAACTGCCGGAACTGATCGGTCTGTGCGACCGCGTTCTGGTGGTGCGCGAAGGCAGGATCGCCGGCGAACTCTCCGCCGGCGAGCTCGGCGAGGAAGCCATCATCATGCTCGCCTCGGGCGTCCAGAACAGTTCAACTCAAAGGCAGGCCCAGAATGTCGCCTAGGCAATCAGGAGAAGCGCTCGTGCACGCCGAGATCAAGGCCGCCGGGCGGCGGATCAATTTCGCTCAGCTCGCCTCGATGCGCGAGGCCGGGCTGATCGTCATCATCCTGGCGCTGTGCATCGCCATGAGCTTTGCCTCGCCGCACTTCCTGACATGGGGCAATTTCCGCGCCATGCTGATGAGCTTTTCCATCGAAGGCATCGTCGTCGTCGGCATGACCATCCTGCTCATCGTGGGCGGCATCGACCTTTCCGTCGGCTCGGTCGTGTGTTTTTCGATGGTGGTCTCCGGCGCGCTGTTCCTCGCCGGCCTCGATCCATGGACGGCAAGCCTGATCGGCATCGGCGTCAGCGCGCTGATCGGCGCGGCGATGGGCTTCTTCGTCACGGTGATAGGCCTCAATCATTTCATCACGTCGCTGGCGGCCATGGTCATCGTGCGCGGCATGTGCCTGGTGGTCACCAAGGGCACGCCGCTGTCGCTGTTCACCCTGCCGCCGGCCTTCAAGGCCATCGGCCAGGGCAGCTTCAACAACATCCCCTATGTCATCCTGATCTTCGTCGTCGTGGTGGCGATCTTCGACTTCCTGCTGCGTCGTGCCACGGCTTTCCGCAAGGTTTTCTACACTGGCTCCAACGAGAAGGCCGCGCAGTTCTCGGGCATCAGGACCAATCAGGTGAAGTTCTGGGTCACGGTGCTGTGCTCGACCCTCGCTGGACTGGCCGGTGTCATCTACATGGCGCGCTTCGGCGCGGCGACACCGACCTTCGGCGCCGGCATGGAGCTCAACATCATTGCCGCGGCCGTCATCGGCGGCGCCTCGCTCAATGGCGGCTCGGGCACCATCTTCGGGGCGATCCTCGGCATGGCGTTGCTGTCGGTGGTGACGAGCTCGCTTATCCTGCTCGATGTCTCGGTCTATTGGCAGGACATGATCAAGGGATGCATCCTGCTGGCGGCGGTGTCGATCGATCACTTCCTGCACCGCAAGAAGTCCTGAACCTCAAAGGCAGCGAAGCAAGACCATGGCCCCTCCCAACACACGCGACGACATCGCCGCTGTCCGCCAGATGCACCAGGCGCTTGTCCTGCATTATGTCGAAGGCAAGACCCAGGCCGAGATTGCCAGGGAGCTGGGCATCTCGCACGCCACCGTCAACCGGCTCATCAAGCGCGGCCGCCAGCTCGGCCTCGTCGAGATCAAGATCAAGTCGCCGATCGACCATCTGGTCGAGCTGGAAGCGCGGTTGGTGGCGCTGGGCGGCATCGAACGGGCGATGGTGGTGCCGTCGGTCTCCGACAATCCGCACACGGCCCTGCAGCGGGTCGGCGAGGCGGCGGCTGGGCTGCTGCTCGACACCATCAAGGACGGCGACACGATTTCGATCACCGGCGGCAAGGGCGTCAGCGCGCTGGTCGCCGGGCTGAAGCCCGGGCGCCGATACGACGTCGAAATCATTCCGGCCACCGGGCTGGTCCAGGGCAAGCACTACACCGACGTCAATCACGTCGCCTCGCTGATGGCGGACAAGCTCGGCGGGCGCGCCTATCAGATACATGCGCCGCTGTTTGCGGACACCGCGCAGCAGCGCGAGATGCTGATGGGCATCAGCTCCGTCGCCGACGTGTTTCGCAAGGCGCGCGAGGCCGATGTGGCGGTGGTCGGTGTCGGCTCCATCCTGACAGACGATTCCAGCTACTACGATCTGCATCCGTCCTCGAACGCCGATCGCCAGGCCATCGAGAGGTCCGGGGCGACAGGCGAGCTGCTCGCTCATCTCATCGATCGCCAGGGCAAGCTCTGCAACTACTCGCTCAACCGTTCGCTGGTCTCGTTGACGCTGGACGAGTTCGCCACGATCCCGCGCTCCATCGGCATTGCGAGCGGACCCAGCAAGGTCGCGCCGATCTTGAGCACCATGCGCGGAAACCATCTCGACACCATCGTCACGGACGAGGCCACCGGGCTCCAGATACTCGAGCTGGCCGAACAGGAGGCAGCATGAATTCTCGACAGATCCAGCGGCAGATCGGCAAGTCCGGCATATCGGCGTCGGCTGTGGGCCTGGGCACCTGGGCGATTGGCGGATGGATGTGGGGCGGCACCGACGAGCAGGAATCGATCAGGGCGATCGAAGCCTCGATCGATGCCGGCCTCAGCCTGATCGACACCGCACCGGCCTACGGACTTGGCCGCAGCGAGGCGATCGTCGGCACCGCCATCAAGGGCAAGCGCGACAAAGTGGTGATCGCGACCAAATGCGGGCTGAACTGGCATTCCGGCAAGGGCGGCCATTTCTTCGACCAGGACGGCAAGCCGGTGCATCGCTATCTCGGCGCCGACGGCATCGCCTATGAGGTCGAGCAGAGCCTGCGGCGTCTCGGCACGGATCATATCGACCTCTACATCACCCATTGGCAGGACCCGACCACGCCGATCGCCGAGACGGTGGCGGTGCTGGAAAAGCTCAAGGCGGCCGGCAAGATTCGCGCCATCGGCGCCAGCAATGTCAGCGCTGAGGATCTCGGCCACTATATCGACGCCGGCCAGCTCGATGCGATCCAGGAGCGCTATTCGATGATCGACCGCGAGATCGAGAGTAGCCTGCTGCCGGTCACGCGCGCGCACGACATCGCCACGCTCAGCTACTCGTCGCTGGCGCTGGGGCTGCTCACCGGCACGGTCGAACCCGGCCGCACATTCGGCGGCGACGACCAGCGCAAGGACAACCCACGCTTCTCCATGGCCAACCGGCAGAAGGTGGCAAAATTGAAGGAGGCCATCGCCCCGATTGCCACAGGCCATCAAGCGTCGATGGCGCAGATCGTCATCGCCTGGACGCTCGTCCAGCCGGGCATCACTTTCGCCCTGTGCGGCGCGCGCAATCCCGAACAGGCGCTCGACAATGCACGGGCCGGGGAGATCACGCTTGCGGCGAGCGAGCTTGCGGCCATCGACGCCGCGGCAGTCGCGCATCTCACCGCGATGGATGCCTGAGCAAAAAAGGCAACAGCCCCGATGAACCGTAGCCATACAATCGCCGGTCTGCGCGACCGGCCGGATATTGCCGTGCTCGTCATCGGTGGCGGCATCAACGGCATCAGCGTCTTTCGCGAACTGGCCCTGCAAGGCGTCGATGTCGTGCTGGCGGAAAAGGGCGACTATTGCAGTGGCGCCAGTGCCGCCCTTTCACGCATGGTGCATGGCGGCCTGCGCTACCTCGAAAACGGCGAGTTCAAACTGGTGCGCGAATCGCTGCTCGAACGCGACCGGCTGCTGAGGAATGCCCCGCACTATGTGGCCCCATTGCCGACGACGGTGCCGATCTTCGACATCTTCTCCGGTCTTGCCAATAGCGCGGTGCGTTTCCTGGGGCTGACGCGGCGCCCCAGCCGGCGTGGCGCGCTGGTCATCAAAACAGGTCTCGCCATGTACGACCTGTTCACCGCCGCACGCCGATTGATGCCGACGCACAGATTCAGGGGCCGCGCCGAGACCTTGAAAAAATGGCCGGCGATTAACCCGGCGATCCGCAATTCGGCGACCTACTACGACGCCTGGGTGAGCCGGCCCGAGCGCCTCGGCCTCGAGATGCTGCTGGACGCCGCTGCGAGCGGGGCGAATGCGCGCGCCTTGAACTATGCACAGGTATCGTCGACCGGCGATGGCCTTGTCATTGCCGACACGCTGACCGGCGAGGCGCTGCCGGTGCGGCCGCAACTGGTCATCAACGGCACCGGCGGTTGGATCGACCTCACCAACAAGGCCATCGGGGCAGCGGCGCCGACGATGATGGGCGGCACCAAGGGCTCGCATCTCATTGTCGACAACAATGAACTGTTCGACGCGCTCGGTGGCCATATGGTCTATTACGAGAACGAGGACGGGCGCATCTGCATCCTGTTTCCCTATCTGGGCAAGGTGCTGATCGGCTCGACCGACATCCGGGTTGATGATCCGGACCAGGTCCGTTGCGAGGAGGACGAGCAGCGCTACATCCTGCAGTCGCTGGCCTTCGTCTTTCCCTCGATCAAGGTTACCGACGACCAGATCGTGTTTCGTTTCGCGGGAGTACGCCCCTTGCCCGCCAGCGAGGACAGTTTTACCGGCCGCATACCACGCGATCACCTTTGCGAGTTCGTCGAGCCTGCCGGACTCCTGCCGGCGACACTGTGCATGATCGGCGGCAAATGGACCACCTTCCGTTCGTTCGGAGCGTTGGCCGCCGATATGGCTTTGAAGCGGCTGGAGCTGGTCCGCAGCAAGGGCACGCAGGACATGGCTATCGGTGGCGGCCGCGACTTCCCGGCCGATCCGGAGGCCTGGTGCGCGTCATTCGCCGGCGAGCACGGCCTGCCGGTCGAGCGCGCGCGCGCGCTTCTGCAGCGCTACGGCACATCGGCCGGGGATTTCGTTTCGCACCCTGCGGGCGAACAGATGCTGCCGCAGTCGGACTATTCGGCAAGCGAGATCGGGCACATCATCGAGCACGAGCATGTCGAGTGCCTTGCCGACCTGTTCCTGCGCCGCACCACCATTGCCATTTCGGGCGGCCTGAGCTTCGATCTCATCAACGCCGTTCTCGACCTGCTGGCGGCGCACAAAGGCTGGAGCGCCCGCGAGGCCGCCGCCGAACGCTCGACCTTTCTCGCCCTGCTGGCCGACCGGCATGGCATCGACCTCCAGACGCATCAAAGGAGCGCCCTATGCGCGTAAACAAGAAAGTCCGCATGAACCGGCTGTTCGGCGGTGGCCGCTGTCTCGACGTGGCCATCGATCATGGTGTCTGCAACGAGCCGAGCTTTCTTGCCGGGCTCGAAGACATGGCCAGTGTGGTCAATCAGTTGGTCAAGGCCGGCCCTGATGCCATCCAGATGAATTACGGCCAGGCCGATCTGCTGCAATCCGTGCCAGGCAAGGGCAAGCCGGCGCTGGTGATGCGCATCGACATGGGCAATCCCTATAACAAGATACGCCACCGGGCGATGTGGGCGGTGCTGCAGAACGAAGCCGAGCCCTTGCTCGGCGCCATCGAAATGGATGCGGCCTGTGTCGTGGTCAATCTGTTCATGCTGCCCGACGAGCCGGATCTGTTTAGGCAATGCGTGCAGAACATCGCCCGCGTGCGCGCCGATTGCGAGAAATACGGCCTGCCGCTGATGATCGAGCCGCTGGCCATGCTGCCGGTTGCCGAACATGGCGGCTACATGGTCGATGGCGATGCCGAAAAGATTGTCACCTTGACCCGGCTTGCCCGCGAGATGGGTGCCGATATCATCAAGGCCGATCCGACCACCGATCCCAGCGACTTCCACCGCGTCGTCGAGGCCGCGCGCTGCCCGGTTCTGGTGCGCGGCGGCGGCAAGGAGGATTTGCGTGCCGTGTTCGACAAGTCGGCTGCCTTGATGGCACAGGGGGCGCTTGGCATGGTCTATGGCCGCAACATCTACCAGCATGTCAACCCGAGTGCTGTCGTGCGTGGGCTGATAGCGATCATTCATGACGATGCCGATGGCGGCGTGGCCTGGGACCTGTACAACCAGGCATAGGCTGCGGCCTCGGGAGGCGCCAATGGCAAGCTACATTCTCGGCCTCGATGCCGGCAACACCGTCATAAAGGCCATCCTCTTCGACCTGTCGGGGCGCGAGCTGGCACTTGCCGCCCGCGACGGCCCCTCGTCCATGCCAAAGCCCGGACATGTCGAGCGCGACCTCGACGAACTCTGGCGCAACGCGGTTTCGGTCATCGGCCAATGCATCGCCGAGGCTGGCATCGACGCCGGCGAGATCGTCGCCATCGGCTGCGCCGGCCATGGCAACGGGCTCTACGCGCTCGATCGCGCGGGTGCGCCGCTGATCGGCATCCAGTCGCTGGACACGCGCGCGGTCGGCATCGTTGCCGAATGGGCAAAACAGAATGTCGGCGACCGCACCTATGCACACTGCCTGCAACGGCCGTGGGCGGCGCAGACGCCGACCCTGCTTGCCTGGCTCAAGCGCTTTTCGCCGGCTTTGTTTGCCAACATCGGGACTGTGTTCCTGTGCAAGGATTTCGTCGTCAACCGCCTGACCGGCGCGCGCAGCAGCGATACTTCAGACATGTCGGGTTGCGGCCTGCTGCAGATGCAGGACCGCCGCTACGAGCCGGACCTGCTTGCCGCCTACGGGCTCGGCGATTGTATGGACCTGCTGCCCCCAGTGCTGGAATCGGCCGACATTGCGGGCCATGTCAGTGAAGAGGTGGCAGCCCTGACGGG
Organism: Mesorhizobium sp. LjRoot246; assembly: GCF_964254115.1. Taxonomy (NCBI): domain Bacteria; kingdom Pseudomonadati; phylum Pseudomonadota; class Alphaproteobacteria; order Hyphomicrobiales; family Phyllobacteriaceae; genus Mesorhizobium; species Mesorhizobium sp. LjRoot246. Next base: position 1,837,370 of record NZ_CAXUSN020000001.1, read on the forward strand.
ACTGCGCGCCGGCACGCCCGTCGTTGCCGGGCTGTTCGATGTCGTCGCCAGCGCGGTCGGGTCGGGCGTGACCAGAACCGGTGCCGCCTCGGTCATCGCCGGAACCTGGAGCATCAACCAGGTCATCACCGACGAACCGATCCGCGACCCTTCGATCTTCATGCTGTCGACTTTCGATCGCCAGCGCTATCTGGCGATCGAATCCAGCGCGACCTCGGCCGCCAATCTCGAATGGATCGTTCGCGAATTTCTCGAGCATGGCGGCGAAGCCGGCAAGTCGCCGTTCGAATTGTGCAGTGAACTTGTCGCGTCCGTCGATCCGGAAAGCGACATCCCGATCTATCATCCCTTCCTCTACGGCTCGCAGCAGAATGGCCATGCACGCGCCGGCTTCTACGGCATCGCTGGCTGGCACAGCCGAGCACATCTGCTGCGTGCGCTGTTCGAGGGCGTCGTCTTCGAGCACAAGCGCCATGTCGAGACCTTGCACAAAGCAGGCGCCGATTTCGATCGGGTGGTGCTGTCCGGCGGCGGCTCGCGCAGCAGCGTCTGGCCGCAGATCTTCGCTGACGTGCTTGGCGTGCCCGTCACCGTGGCGCGCAGCCGCGAAACCGGCGCCCTGGGAGCGGCGATCGCGGCGGGCGCCGGCGTTGGTATCTTCGCGGACTACAGCGCCGGTGCTGCCGCCATGACGGCTGCCGCCCGGCACTTTGTACCCAACGGGGCGGTTGCCGGCGCTTATGCGCGGCGGTATCGCCTGTATGGCGAGATCAACCAGGCGATGACCCCGATGTGGGAGCGCATCGCGGCACAGCAGGCGCGCACGTGACTGAAGCTTCCCCGTCCCCGTTCGGCAGTTACGATTACGTCATCGTCGGTGCCGGCTCCGCTGGCTGCGTGCTCGCCAACCGGCTCTCCGCCGATCCGCGCAACAAGGTGCTCTTGCTCGAAGCCGGCGGCAGCGACCGCTATCACTGGGTCGATATCCCGATCGGCTACCTCTTCTGCATGGGCAACCCGCGCACCGACTGGATGATGAAGACCGAGCCGGAAGCCGGTCTCAACGGACGCAGCCTCAACTATCCGCGCGGCAAGGTGCTTGGCGGCTGTTCATCGATCAACGGCATGATCTACATGCGGGGCCAGGCAGCCGACTATGATGGCTGGCGTCAGGCCGGCAATGCCGGCTGGGGCTGGGACGATGTCCTACCTTACTTCCTCAAGTCGGAAGACTTCCATGGCGGCAGGAGCGCCATGCACGGCAGCGGCGGAGAGTGGCGGGTCGAACGGCAACGGCTGTCATGGCCGATCCTGGACGCCTTCCGGGACGCTGCCGAGGAACTCGGCATTCCGCGCACCGAAGACTTCAACACCGGCAACAATGAAGGTTCCGGCTATTTCGAGGTCAACCAGCGGAAGGGCGTGCGCTGGAACACATCGAAAGCGTTCCTGCGCGGCATAGCGGCCCGCAAGAACCTGCGCGTGGTGCTCGGCGCGGAGACTGAACGGCTCGAATTCGACGGCCGGCGAGTCACCGGACTCGTCTTCCGCCAAGGCGATCGCCTGCATCAGGTCCGCGCTGGACAGACGATCCTTGCAGCCGGCGCCATCAACTCGCCGAAGCTGCTCGAACTGTCGGGGGTGGGTCGCCCCGACCTGCTTTCGAGCATTGGCATGGATGTTCATCACGCTTTGCCGGGCGTCGGTGAAAATCTGCAGGACCATCTGCAGATCCGCACCGTCTTCAAGGTCGCCAACACCGCCACGCTCAACCAGCGCTATCACAATCTGTTCAGCCGCGCGTCGATGGGGCTGGAGTACGCGCTCAAGCGCAGCGGGCCGCTGTCGATGGCGCCGAGCCAGCTCGGCATCTTCGCCAGGAGCGATGCGCGGCTCGCAACGCCCGACCTCGAATATCATGTGCAGCCGCTGAGCACCGACCGTCTGGGCGAGCCGCTGCATCGCTTTCCAGCCGTGACAGTGTCGGTCTGCAATCTGCGTCCGGAAAGCCGGGGCACCGTACATATGGGGTCATCCGATGCGCGGGAGGCGGCGAAGATCCAACCTAACTATCTCTCCACCGAGGGAGACCGCAGTGTGGCCATCGCGTCGTTGCGCCATGTTCGCAGTCTGATGAAGGCCCGGGCGGTGGCGCGCTTTGCGCCGGAAGAGATGCTGCCTGGCGCGCAATATGACAGCGACGAGGACCTCATCCGCAAGGCCGGCGATATCGGCACGACGATCTTCCACCCGGTCGGCACCTGCAAGATGGGTTCGGACTCGATGGCGGTGGTCGACGATCGGTTGCGTGTTCACGGGCTTGGCGGACTGCGCGTGGTCGATGCCTCGATCATGCCGACAATCGTTTCGGGCAACACCAATTCGCCGGTCGTCATGATCGCGGAAAAGGCGGCCGAGATGATCCTGCAAGAGGTCCGCTGACTGTGGCTTCAAGCTGTGGCAACAGCGCGCGACCGCCTTTTCTCGGCGGCCGCGAGCAGATCGACGAAGGCGCGCACCTTGGCAGGCCGGAACCGCGCCGGCGGAAAGACCGCATGGATGCCGCCTGACGGCAAGCTCCAGCCGGCAAACACCGGCACCAGCCGCCCTTCGGCGATATCGTCGCTGACGCTGTAATCCGGAAAGACGCCCAGCCCGATGCCGGCGAGCACGCATGCGAGGGCAGCCGGGCTCTTGTCGCACATGACGACCGGATTGAGTTCGGTCAGCACCGTCTCATTGTCCCTGGAAAACAACCATTGGCCAATGCCGCGCAGTTGGGCGTTGCCGACCCAGGCCAGCGATCTTGCGTGGCGCGGCGTCACGTCGGGCGGCAGGCCCGCCGCGAAGCCAGGGCTCGCCACCACGGTTTGCCGGATCGTACCCAGGCGCCGCGCCTGGTTCGAGGAATCGGCGAGCCAACCGACGCGGATACCGAGATCGATCTGCTCGTCCACCAGATTGCTGACCGCGTCATCGAAGATCGCCTCGACGTGCATTTGCGGATAGGTTCTGAGATAGGCCGCCATGACCGGGGCCACCATCTTGGTGCCGTAGTCGAGCGGCGCGGTCAGTCTCAGCGTTCCGTTTGGTTCGATGGCTCCGCGCGAGATTTCGCCATAGGCCGCCTCCGCTTCGCGCAGGATGATCATCGCGCGATCATAGAACAGACGGCCCTCTTCGGTCGGCGTGACGCGCCGTGTCGTGCGCTGCAGCAGCGTTGCCCCGAGTTCCTCCTCCAGCTTGCCGAGCTGATGGCTGACCACTGCCTTGGCAACGCCAAGCCTGTCGGCCGCGGCAGTGAATGAGCCGGTTTCCATCACCGTGGTGAAGTAGGCCAGCCGATTGAGGTTCAGAAGTTCAGCCAAGATGGCACCTTTGTCTGGTTGGATCAGACAGTTTGTATTATTGGGCGCCATTTATCGCAAGACCGCGGTCTGCCACATAGGAGCCAAGGGCGTTCGACCAAGCCGACAGCCGGACCAAGGATGGTAGCGATTATGGGCAATTCAGAAGTGACCTATCTTTTCGACCCGCTCTGCGGCTGGTGCTATGGCGCCACCCCGATGCTCGACAGGCTGTCGGTAAGCGGCGTCCATGTCGAGCTGTTGCCGACCGGCCTGTTCTCCGGTTCCGGCGCGCGTCCGATGGATGAAAATTTTGCCGCCCACGCCTGGGCGAACGACCAGCGCATCGAGCGCTTGACCGGGCAGCCGTTCACGCAGGCCTATCAGCGCAATGTCCTCAATGTTCGTGGAACCTTGCTGGACTCGCATGCCGCAACGCTCGGTATCAGTGCCGCCGGCCTGGAAGATCCCAGCCGCCGGCTTGCCGCGCTGAAGACGATCCAGCGGGCGCGCTATGTCGACGGCCGCGATATCGCGACAATCGATGGTGTGGCCGAGGTGCTTGCCGCCGCCGGCATGGCGGATGCCGGCGAGTTGCTGAAAACACCGACGGAAGGGCTGCTGACGGCCCACCGCGAGCTGGTCGGCCGCGGCCGCGCGCTGTTCCAGCGCCTGCATGCCGATGGCGTGCCTTCGCTGGCGGTTATCCGCAACGATGCGCCCCGCCTCATCGGTTCGAACGCACTGTTCGGTAGCTTTGACAATCTCGTCGCCCATATCGCGGCGGCGTGATCCCCAGCAAACCTCCAACAAGGAATAAGGAAATAGACATGGCAAAAGTCGCTCTCATTGGTGCATCGGGTGCTGTCGGTTCGCGCCTTCTCAAAGAACTCTCCGATCGTGGCCATACCGTCACCGGCATTGCGCGCAACCCGGAAAAGATCGCGGCGCTGCCGGGCGTGACGGCCAGGAAGGGCGATGTCTTCGACGAGAAGGGTCTGTCCGACCTGATTCGCGGCCATGATGTGGTGGTCAGCTCCGTGCATTTTCTGGACAGCGATGCCGACACGCTGATCGCCGGGGTGCGCGCCTCCGGCGTGAAGCGCTATCTCGTCGTCGGCGGCGCCGGCAGTCTCGAAGTCGCGCCCGGCAAGCGGCTGGTCGACACGCCCGAATTCCCTGATATCTACAAGGCCGAAGCGCAAAAGGGCGCCGACTTCCTGGACAGATTGAAGACGGTAAGCGACCTCGATTGGACGTTCCTGTCGCCATCCGCCATGTTCGTTCCGGGCGAACGCACCGGAAAATTCCGCCTTGGCAAGGACACGCTTCTCGCCTCGGACAAGGGCAGCAGCATTTCCTTCGAGGACTATGCGATCGTCATGGTCGACGAGATCGAGAAGCCAGCCCATATCAAGCAGCGCTTCACCGTCGGCTACTGATCGCACACCCCGAGGGAATGGCCCGAAAATCGAGTAGCGGTTTTTGGGCCGGTCCGTTCCCGGGAGAACGAACGCTTTTTTGCAGGTAGCTCACGTTTGCGGGGAGCCACCTCTCGCTCTTGGCAAGTTCTTCTCCAACAACGCCTCTACGTGTCGCCGGCCATCACCGCCCGCAGCCATGCCGTGATGGCATCGAAATCGATAGGTTTTGTCGTGTCGACGTCGAGGAGCGGTCCGCGCCGCAGCGGTTCGGCGCGCCTGGCGAGTTCAATCAGTTCGGGGATATAGGCGGCACCGGGATGGCCGGCGGGACGCTGGTCGAGCCGGGCGCCGTAGCGCTCGGCGAGCACCTCGCCGGGCGCGTGACACCAGATCTCGACGGTCTGCCCGACACCTGCTTTTCTGAGATGGTCCTCGAGAACCTGACGCGGCTGGAAGCCGAACCAGGCATCGACGATCATGGTGGTGCCCGCAGGGGCTTCGCCGACGACCGACCAGATCGCTTGATAGCTGGCGCGGCCGAGCGTGCGGTTGAATTCGCGGTCGCCGCCGCCAAGCACTTCGAGGAACGGATTCTTGATCGTGTCGAGCGCGAGCAGCGGCCATCCCATGCGGTCGGCAATGCCGCGCGAAACGGTGCTCTTGCCGCTGGCGGGGATACCGTTGACGAGCACCGCACGCCTGGCGCGACTGGACCGGGCCACGGACGAAACCGGACCTGTGTCCGGTTCGACGGCCAGGGCCTGGAGGCCGGCGCCAATCACCCCCGCATCGTCGCTGAGCTGCGCGGGTTCCACCGGGCACTGATACCAAGGCGCCAGCGCCGGCGCGCGGCCGAGTGCTGTGTGTGCCGCCCGGCCAAGGCCGCCGCCCAGCAACACCAGCTCAGGATCGAGCACGGCAACAGCCGTATCGATGGCGGCACGCAGGGGCCTGGCCCAGGCGTCCAGTATGCCGCGCGCCTGGATCTCGCCGGCGGCATCGCGGGCGAAGAGTTGATCGACAGAAATGTCGGCGCCGAGCCCGGCGCGCGCAATGTGACGGCCGAGCGCCGTTCCCGAACTGGTGGTTTCGACGCAGCCGCGCCGCCCGCAGGCGCAGGCCTCGCCGTCGACGTCGACGGTGATATGACCGAGCTGGCCCGCCGTTGCCGAACCGCGCAGGATCCGGCGATCTTGCGCGACGGCGCCGCCAATGCCGGTGCCTATGGTGAACATGACGATGTTGCCACGGCCCCGCCCGGCGCCGAGCGCCATCTCGGCGGCCAGCGCCATGTTGCAGTCATTGTCGATGATGACGGGCTTGCCTGTCATGTCTTCCAGGCGCTGCGCGAGCGCAACCGAAGCGAGGTCGACGTAGCCACCTGACAGGACGGCGCCGCGCCGCGCATCGACGCGGCCGGGGACGCCGACGCCGATGGCCTTCACATCCAATGTGTCGAGAAGGCGCACCATATCGGCGATGCGGCCGAGCACCAGCTCCGGATCGTGCGCGCTTTTTTCGGAAACGCGCTTGAGGATCTCACCGCTACCGGAGATGCGGGCGGCACGCAGGTTTGTGCCGCCGATATCGATCCCTATGGCCATCGATCTTTGTGGCATGACGTCCCGTGCGTGCCCGATATAAGCGCCGACCCATGCAACCGCTCCCGCCGAACCGGAGAGTTGCTCCTTCCCGTTGGCCGAAAATGCCTTAGGCGGCCTTCTGCCGGTAGTGTCCGATCACGGCCTGGATTTCTCGCAGTCGCGGCACGGCAATGGTCTTAAGCCTTTCGCGCTGAATGTCACGGTCGAGCGAGATGCAGTCCTTCCACAGCGAGCGGCCGGCGATGACGCCCGAGGCGCCGTTCTGCATGGCGATCTCGACCTGGCCGAGGAAGGTTGCGTGGTTGACACCGGCCGAAAGCACCGCCCACGGCACCTCGCCGGCCATTTTGGTGATGTTGGCACAGGCTTCCGGCGTTCCGGGGTAGGGAAGCTTCAGCACCTTCGCGCCGCATTCCAGCGAGATTCTTGTCCCTTCCTCGATAAGCCACGGGGTCTTCGCCACATAGTCTTCCGGGCTTTCGCCTTCGAGTTGATAGGTCAGGAACTCGACGACCAGCAGCAGGTCCTCCTTGCCGAAATCGGCGATGCACCGGCGCAGGATGGCGATGTTGTGTTCGTTGGCCTCGGGCTTGTCGGCTCTGAGATAGACCATGATCTTGCCGCCCGTGCCGCCCAGCGCGCGGACACGGCGCGCATCGATGCCGGGAACCAGGCGCGACAGCCGGTAGCCGTCGGGCGAGACATCAAAACCCGAGGCGTCGAGGCCGATGAGCAATGCCGTGTCACGGTTCAGCACGCCCTCGTCGACAATGCGCGGCACCGCGCAGAGCGGGTCGAGCAGCACGCAGGACGCCGCACTGGCGAGGTAGCGCGTGATATCCGCCTTGGTGTCGCCGAGCATGTCGTTGGTGATCCTGGCCTGTTCAGCCGGATCCGACGCCAGCAAGGTCCGCATGCCGCCGCGCTGGTCGCAAGCGATGGCCACCATGGCCCCGTCCTTGCCACATATCTGCTGGTAGCCGCGCAACTCCGCGGTGGTCATCTTCGTCATGATCTTCAGTCCGATGTTGGCGCTCCCTCGCGGAAGGCGCGGATCCCGATGAAATAACAATGTTCAGTCCTGCCCGCCTTTGCCGGCAGGAAATTTTTGCCGCGTGGTGCACCATCCGCTCTCGAAACACGTGCCTCGCCGACATTGCCACCCGAAAGCGGCCGGACGTTGCGAGTTGGCTGGATTTGCGCGATAACTCCCGTCGGCGTATGTGGTGTAACACGTTGCTGAAAGGAATTGCAAGCTGCCTGTTCCCCCCATCCAGGATGCAACCGCATCGCGGACGATGCTGCACACGGTCGCCAAGCTGCACTATGTGGAAGAGATGTCGCAGGTCGATATCGCGCGGCAGCTCGGTGTCTCCACCGCGACGATTTCGCGCCTGCTGCAACGGGCGCGGGCTGAGGGGATCGTGCGGATCGAGGTTCTCGACCTGGCAACGCCGGGGGATATCACCAGGCAGTTGATCGACGGGTTGAAATTGCGAGATGCCGCGGTGGTCGAGACGCCCGCGGCGGGCACGCTGGCAGCGCTCGCGGCACCACTTGGCGGGCTGCTCCGGCAGGCGCAACTGGTGGCGGGCTCCGTGGTCGCCATTGGTTGGGGGCGCGCCGTGCGCGAGGTCATCCGGGCCGGCCTGCCGCGCATGCCCGGCGTGCTCACCGTCGCCGCCACCGGCGGCATGCAGCAGCACGCGGCGCATTTTCAGGTCAACGAGTTCGTCAGGCTTGCCGCCGAGGAGTTCGGCGGCACGCCGCATTTCATCCATGCGCCCTATCTGCCGTCCACGGAGCTGCGCGAGGTCTTCCTGCGCGACACCGTCATCCGCGACGCCGTCGCCCTGTGGGAGAGGACCGACGTTGCGATTGTCGGCATCGGTCTGCCGCATGCCATCAATGCGCCCGAGGCAAGTGCCGCCACACCGAGTGAACAAGCCCTGGTTCAAGCGGCTGGCGATGTGCTTCGGCATTATTTCGATGCTGAAGGGGCGTCGATCGCCTGGGAAGGGGAGAGCCGGATGATCGCCATGTCGCCGGCGCAGCTTCGCGCCGTGCCGCTGGTGATCGGCCTTGCCGCGTCACCGGAGAAAGCAACCGCAATCATCGGCGCCGCTCGCGCAGGGCTCATCAACACGCTGGTGACCGATACTAAGACGGCGCAGGCCATCCTCGCGGCGCTTGCGCAGCAATAGAACCAGCAGATCTTGTCGCTGTGATGGCCAGATGGAGCCCGCAAAGCTGCCGCGAAAACCAGTTGTGTCGCCGTGAGGGTCGGGCAATAGTTAGCCGGGGCTCCGCGGAGCAGTCGGATGTTGCACGGTGTGAAAAGCCCGGCGCCGCAGCTTGGAAAAACCGAGTTGCAATTTATTTCTGCAAAGTGTTACAAATGTGTGCCGCGCCGGAAAAGCATGGCGCGGGGTACAGTTGCCGGACCTGGTGGAGGCAGGGAAAGGGGCTGTGGCCAATTGTACCGGTCGATTGACCGGCTGACATATCGATTGGAGGGCGCTTGGGAGGAAAGCTGCCCGCGACAGCAAACAGGCGTTCCCGGCCATCGGCATCTGTCCCTGAACGGATGACGGCCATTCCAATGTCACTTGCAACAGCAGATCTGCCAAACACAATGAGGAGGATGTCATGAAGAAGATTGTTGCCGCGTTCGCGGCTCTTGCAGTCGGCGCGATGGTGCTGACGGTGCCGGCTCAGGCGCAAGACAAGAAATACACCATTGCGCTCATTCCGGGCCTTACGACCGACGGGTTCTATATCACCATGCGCAAGGGCGCCCAGGCGGCTGCCGACGCGCTTGGTGTGACCCTGGTTTTCCAGGGCGCCTCGGACTTCAATCCGGTCACCCAGGTGCCGGTGCTGGACGCGGTCATCGCCAAGAAGCCAGATGCAATCCTGATCGCGCCGACCGACAAGGTTCAGTTGGTCGAGCCGCTGCGCAAGGCCAATGATGCCGGCATCCCGGTCATCACCGTCGACACATTCATCGGCAGCGGCGTCTACCAGACCGGCGCCGGCGACGCCGATTTTCCGCTGGCTTACATCGCCTCGGACAATGTCCTGGGTGGCGAGATCGCCGCACGCGCCTTGGCCACGGCCGTAGGCGACAAGGGCAAGGTCTATGTGTCGAACGTCAAGCCCGGCATCTCGACCACCGACCAGCGCGAAGAGGGCTTCAAGAAGGAGATGGCCAAGCATACAGGTATCACCGTGCTGGAGACCCAGTTCAACGACGACGACGCCAACAAGGCCGCTTCGCAGCTGCAGGCCGTGTTCGCGCGCAATCCCGATCTGGTCGGTGTGTTCGGGGCCAATTTGTTCTCGGCGCTGGGTGCAGCCAATGGCGTGAAGCAGGCCGGGCAGACGGGCACCGTCAAGGTTGTCGCTTTCGATGCCCCGACCAGCATTGTCGACAACATCAACACCGGCTTGGTGGACGTGGCGATCGCCCAGCATCCCGCCGAGATCGGCTATTTCGGCGTCGTCTCGGCCTATGCCCACCTGACCGGCCATTCGATCCCGGTTACCATCGGCACCGGCTTCACAATCATGGACAAGTCCAACATCGCGGACCCGAACATCTCGAAGTATCTCTATTCCGAGTAGGTCCAGATGAACCTGGTTCCTCCCGGTCCGCTGGGAGGAGCCGGCACCAGGTCCTCGAATGGAGACCTGTATGAAGGCAGCCGCGGAGTATTCATGACCTCGACATCATCTGCACAGCCGGCCGACAAGCATGTTGCCCCCCAGGCCGATCACGGCGATCCGGCCCGAAGCCTGATAGCGCGCATCGCGGAAGGGCGCGCCTGGCTGTTCCTCGCCGGCCTGATCGTCTGTTTCGAAATCTGGTCGAGGCTCGCCTTCGGCGCGACTTTCGTGCTCAATCCGTTCAACTTGCAGTCCATCGCGATATTCGCCGTGGCGCCGCTGCTGCTTGCCACCGGACAGACCTTCGTCATCATTTCGGGCGGCATCGACCTGTCGCTCGGCTTCATCATGGGCCTTGCAGCCGTCATCGCCGCGCATGCCACCAACATGGCGGGCGCGGCCATTCCTTTGCCGCTGGCCATGCTGGCGGGCATCCTTGCCTCGGTGATCGTTGCCGGCGTGCCCGGTGTCATCAATGGCCTGCTGATCTCGCGCCTCAGGGTTCCCCCTTTCATCGGCACGCTTGGCATGTTCGGCGTCGCACGCGGCGCCGCCTTCCTGCTTGCTGGAGGCACCACTGTGCCGGTGCAGAATTCCTGGTTTGCGCTGCTTGGCAACGGCAAGTTCCATGGCGTGCCCTATCTGGTGCTGATCACGGCGATCTTCGTTATCGTGATGCACTATTTGCTCAGCCAGACCCGGTTCGGCCAGCACAACTATGCTATCGGCGCCAACGTGCAGGCGGCGCGGCGGGCCGGCATCGACATCAGGGACCACATACTGCGGCTCTATGTGCTGTCGGCAATGTGCGCCGGCCTTGGCGGCGCGCTCTATGCCGCGCGCTTCACAGCGGGTGCGGCGCAAGCCGGCGAGCCCTTGCTGCTTGACAGCGTCGCGGCCGTGGTGATTGGCGGCGCGAGCCTGTTCGGCGGATCCGGCACCATCTTCGGTACAGTCGCCGGGGCGTTGGTGATCGCGGTCATCCAGTACGGGCTGGTGTTCGTCAATGTCGAACCGTTCTGGCAATTCATCGCCGTCGGCGTCGTCATCATCATTTCCGTTCTCATCGACCAGGCGCAGCGCCGGTTCAGTGGAGCCCGTCAGGATGAATAGCACCAACCAGAACGCCCCCCTGCTGGAAGTCCGCAGTCTGTCCAAGCATTTCGGCGCCGTGCGCGCGCTCAGCGATTTCTCCATGGCCGTCCGGCCGGGCGAAGTGGTGGCGCTTGCCGGTGACAACGGCGCCGGCAAGACGACGCTGATCAAGGCCATATCCGGCGTGTTCCAGCCGACAGGCGGTGAAATCCTGCTCAGGGGTCAGCCGGTGACTTTTGCGACGCCGCAGGATGCGCGCGAAAAGGGCATCGAGACGATCTACCAGGATCTCGCTTTGGCCGACAATCTGTCGATCGGCGCCAACATCTTCCTTGGCCGCGAACCGATGCGCAAGGCCTTCGGCTTCCTGCCGGTGCTCGATCGCAAGGCGATGGCGACGGCGGCCAAGCAAACGATGAGTCGGCTGGATTTCCATGTCAGCCGGCTCGAGGCGCCGGTCAGCAATTTCTCCGGCGGCCAGCGCCAGGCCGTCGCTATCGGCCGCGCCGTCTACTGGGATGCGCAGATCCTGATCATGGACGAACCGACCGCCGCACTTGGCGTACCGGAGCAGCGCAAGGTTATCTCGCTCATCCACCAGCTCAAGGCACAAGGGCGTGGGGTGATCTTCATTTCGCACAATCTGCAGGATATTTTCGCTGTCTCGGACCGCATCGTGGTGCTGCGGCGCGGCGTCCAGGCCGGCGAGCGCAAGATCTCCGAGACCAACCATGATGAGGTCGTCAAGCTGATGGTTGGCGGCTAAGAGGCCAGCTTTTCGGCGCAACTTCGAGCCGCGAGCCGACGACGCGCGACCTGGGCCTCAGGCCGCATCCCGGTTGGTCAGCGCGATATGACAGCAGCCGGAGCCGTGGCCCGGTGTCCAGGTGAGGTTGTCGAAACGGACGCCGGTCGCCTCGAACAGGCCGCGGTCGAAGGCGCCGGCAATGCGGCAGAGCGTGGCGAGTTTTTCGTCGCCGAGCCCGGCCTCGACCCAGGCGTCTTTCAGCGGACAGCGCTTCACCTTGAAGGCGATGCGGTCCTCGCTGCGTTCGACATCGGTCGGATACATCAGGCCGCCATCCGGACTGACGGCGAGGAAAGCCTCGCCGATCGCGCGTGCGTCATTGGGGCCGAAACTGGCGAAGGCGGCTGCCGCGACTTCCTTGCCGCGCTGCTCGATGGCGCGGATCATGATGGCTTCGGCCTTTTCGGCGCCCAGCTCTCCGGTCAGTTCGTCGAGGAACACACGGTAGAGATCGGCGCGGTTGCGAAAGGCGGAATCAAGTTCGCGCGACAGCTTTTCGGCTCTGGCTTCGGGGTCGGTCATGTTGGGTCCCGTGCGGTCCGGTTCAATCTCGGTGCCGCCGCCACCAGCGCCTTGCCGATGGCCGATTGCGGCGCGTCGATGACGGCACGGGTATCGCCGCTCTCGGCAACCCGTCCGGCGTCGAGAAGGACGATGCGGTGGGCGACCGACCTGATAACGCCGAGATCGTGTGAAATGAAGAGATAAGCGATCTTTTCCTGGTGTTGCAGGTCGAGCAAAAGGTCGAGGATCTCCCTGCGCACGGAAACGTCGAGCGCCGACACCGCTTCGTCGAGTACGATCAGCGACGGCTTCGTCGCGATGGCGCGGGCAATGGCGACGCGCTGCCGCTGGCCACCGGAGATTTCATGGATGGCGCGCGGGGCAAGCTCGCTGGCCAGTCCAACCCGCTCCAGCAAGGCGGCGATGCGGCGCGGGCGCTCGGAGCGGGAGGCGATGCCATGGATGCGCAAGGGATCGTCGAGCACGCGCGCCACCGTGGCGCGCGGGTTGAAGGCGGCAAGCGGATCCTGGAACACCATTTGCAGCCGCGCTCGGTGCACCCGGAGCGTGGCGCCACTTAAAGCCAGGAAATCGCTGCCTTCGAACTCGATACGTCCGGCGTCCGGTTCGATCAACCGCAGCACCAGCCGTGCGATCGTCGACTTGCCGCTGCCGGAAGGTCCGGCCAATGCCAGCGTTTCGCCTGGGCCGATGTGGAAGGAGATGTCGTCGACAGCGGCAATGCTCTTGCCGCCGCGACGGTAGCGTTTGGTGAGGTTGGACACCGCCAGCAGGCTCATGGGTGGAGCCCGGCTCGGTTCAGCAATGGCTTGGCATCGAGGCCGATATGGGCGTCGAGCAATGCGCGCGTGTAGGGCTGGGCTGGAGCGCCGACAATCTGCGCCGTCGTGCCAAGCTCGACCAACTGGGCATGACGGAAAACGGCGATGCGCTCGGCGAGCTCGGCCGCCAGCGCGATGTCGTGGCTGATGAACAGCAGCGTCATGCCGTCCTCGGTCACCAAGCGTCGGATCAAGGCAACGATCTCAGCCTGCACGATGGTGTCGAGCGCGCTGGTCGCCTCGTCGGCGATCAGCAGCTTCGGACCGGCCGCGATGGCTGCCGCGATCGCCACACGCTGTTTCTGGCCGCCGGAGAGTTGATGTGGGAAGGCGCGCAAGGCCGAGTCCGGGTCCGGCAGGCGGACGCGCTCGAGCAGATGCTTTGCCTTCACATATGCCTGTGACCATGTCAGGCCGAGATGGGTGCGGGCGACTTCGGCGATTTGTTTGCCGATCGTCATGACAGGATCGAGGCTGGCGGAAGGATCCTGGAAGACGAAGCCGATGTCGCGGCCGCCGAGGGGGACGTGGCTGGGTTTGGATTCGAAAGGCCAGCGTTCCGTCACACCCCCCTCTGTCCTGCCGGACATCTCCCCCGCAAGGGGGGAGATCGGCAGCTTCGCCGACGGCTCCCCTTCCGCGACATTGGTGATTGGCGAAGGCAGAGGTGAGAGCGCAATCTCCCCCCTTGCGGGGGAGGTGTCCGGCAGGACAGAGGGGGGTGCCTTGGCACCCAACGTTGGCCGCAAAAACCAATCGATGCGACCATCAACCTTAGCGGAAGCCGGCAACAGCCTGGCAATCGCCAACGCCAGCGTGCTCTTGCCCGAACCGCTTTCGCCAATAATAGCGAGGCGTTCGCCGGCGGCGACGTCGAGGCTAATACTCTTCAGCGCCGCCACTTCGCTGCCGTCGCGGCGGTAGGTCACCGTCAGGTCGCGGATCGAAGCGAGCGTGGTCACGACAGGCCTCTTCTGACGGCCGTCGTCTCGACGATGCCTTCACCGGCGAGATAGACGCCGAGCACGGTCAGCACCAGTGCTATGCCCGGGACGATCGACAGGAAGGGCGCGGTGCGCAAAACCGCGCGGCCTTCAGCGATCATGCCGCCCCAGGTGACCCGGTTGGGATCGCCCAAGCCGAGGAAGGACAAGGCCGCTTCGGTGAGGATCGCGGCGGCGACGATCACCGATGACATCGCCAGTACCGGCGGCAAGGCATTGGGCAGCACCTCGCGAAAGGCGATCGCTAGTGGATGCATGCCGATGACCCTGGCCCCGGCGACGTAGTCGCGCTCTCGGATGGAGAGGACTTCCGCGCGGGCTACTCTGGCAGGTCCGGTCCAAGTGCCGAGCGCGATGGCAATCACGACGATGCCGAGCGACGGCCCGACGACGCTGACGAAGGCGAGCGCCAGCAGGAAGCTCGGTATGGTCTGGAAGGCGTCGGTGATGCGCATTAGCACCTCGTCGACGAGGCCACCGGCAAAGCCGGCCAATGTGCCGATCACCGCGCCGACGACAAGTGCGGCCGCCGCTGCCGACAGCCCAACGGCCAGCGAGGTGCGGGCGCCGTGAAACAGCTCGGCCAGCACGTCGCGGCCAAGCCGGTCGGTGCCGAGCGGCAGCGACCAGTCCTGGAACGGCGGCAGCAGCGCCGACCCGGCAATGGCTTGCGGATCGCCGGGAAACAGCAGCGGCGACGCCAGCGCCATGGCAATCAGTATCGCCAGGAGGATCGCGCCGGCGACCGCCTCGGGCGTGCGCAGAAAGCGGCGGAGCGGGCTCATGCACCGGCCTCGCTAGCGCCGACGCGCGGATCGAGGAAGGCGTAGGCGATGTCGACGAGCAAATTGATGACGATGACCAGCACGGCGCTGGTGAGGATAATGCCGAGCAGAAGCGGCGTATCGCGAGAGGCGACTGCCTCCTGCGCCAGCCGGCCGAGGCCGGGCACGGAAAAAACGCTCTCGATGACGACGCTGCCGCCCAGCATCTGCGCCGATTGCAGGCCGAGCATGGTGACCAGCGGCAGCAGCGCGTTGCGGGCGACGTGGGCGAGCACGATGCGGCGGCGTGAAAGCCCCTTGGCGCGGGCGGCCAGCACGAAATCCAGGCGCCAGACCTCGGCCATGCCGGCGCGCATCATGCGCAGATAGAGCGCCAGATAGATGAAGCCGAGCGCCGCCACCGGCAGGACGAGATGGGTGGCGATGTCGGCAGCGCGGTCAAGGCCGGTCTTGTCCGACGCCAGGGTTTCGATGCCGCCGATCGGCAGCCAGCGCAGGTCGACGGCAAAGACAACGATCAGCACCAGGCCGAGCCAGAAGCCCGGCACGGCATAGAGCGCCAGCGAGCCGATCGACAGGAAGCGATCTCGGAAACTGCCTGGCCGCGCACCGGCATAGATACCGAGCGCCGAGCCGAGCCCGAAGGACAGCGCCGTGGCGCTGACCATCAACAGCAGCGTGTTGGGCAGGCGTTCGAGGATGACGTCGCGGATCGGTCGGGAGAACGTCACCGACTGGCCGAGATCGAGATGCAGCAGCGCCCAGAGATAGTTGGCCAGCCGCGTCAGTTCCGACTGGTCGAGCCCCCAGCGATGGCGCAACAGCTCGATCATGCCGGCGTCGCCGCCGGTCGAGACGATATAGGCGTCGACCGCGTCGCCGGGCGCCGCTTCGAGCAGCAGGAAGGTGCCGACGACGACGATCAGCAGCACGAAGATGCTGCCGACGAGGCGACGGCGGAGGAGGGTGAGGGCACGGGTCATGGCGGCGATGGCGCGAGGCAACTGAAAGAAATGTCGCGCGCGAGCGCCCCCCTCTGTCCTACCGGACATCTCCCCCTCAAGGGGGGAGATCGGATGTCATCGGCGATTTCGCCAATCTTCAATGCTGGACGAAAATATGCCGGCGCCGCAGTCAGCAAATCTCCCCCCTTGAGGGGGAGATGTCCGGCAGGACAGAGGGGGGCCTCGTAGAACTCAACGCCTACGATGATCTCGCGAACCCTCATCCGCATTAGTCTGTCACGATGCCAGATACGTGTCCGCCCAGTTCGACACCGCCCAGCGCGGGTTGTTGGCGATGTTGCCGACCGTGTCGCGGGCGACGCTGATGAAACTCCATTCGGCGACGTTGATCAGCGGCAGGTCGGTGGCCACCTCCTTCTGGAACTCCTTGTAGAGGTCGGTGCGGGCAGCGGTGTCGAGCGTCTCCGATGCCTTGGCGATGAGTGCATCGAGCGCGTCGTTCTTGTAACCGCCCTGGTTGGAGAACGGCACGCCGTCCGGAATGCCGCTCTGCACCAGGATGGTGGTCGAGATCGCCGGGTCGCCGCGGAACACCGGCGGGCCGACCGCGAGGTCGAAGGCATGGTCGGTGTAGACCGCCTTGATGTGCGCGGCCGAGTCGTTGTTGACCAGCTCTGCGTCGATGCCGATGGCGGCGAGCGCCTGGCGCAGATAGTCGCCGAACTGCTTGGTCTCGTTGAAATAGGGCGCCGGCAGCAGTTTCAGCGAGAAGCGCTTGCCGTCGGCGCCTTTCTTGTAGCCGGCATCGTCGAGCAGCGCGTTGGCCTTGGCCACGTCGAACGCGTAGGTCGGCACGTCGGCGGTGTAGAACTGCGGATCGTTCTTCGGCACCGGCCCGGTGGCGGTGGCGGCATAGCCGAGGAACACCGTCTTGACGACGAAATCCTTGTCGATGGCGTGCGCAATCGCCTGGCGAACTTTCACGTCGGCCAGTTCCTTGCGGCGGTGGTTGATCTCGACGACGAGCTGATAGGTCAGCCCTTCGTAACCCTTGGAGATCACCTTCAGGCCCGGTACTTTTGAGATGCGGTCGAGATCGGCCAGCGGCACGGCCGAGAAGGCTGCCAGCTGGATCTCTCCGGCCTCAAGCGCGCTTGCGGCCGACGTGCGGTCCGGCAGCACCTGATAGATGATCTCGTCGAGATAGGGCTCGTCCTTGCCCCAGTAGGCGGTGTTCTTCGTCAGCCGGTAATACTGGCCGGCCTTGTATTCGCCGAATTTGAACGGCCCGGTGCCAATCGGCACATTGTTGGCCGGGTTGTCCTCGATCTTGCCGACCTCGTAGATGTGCTTCGGCACCACGCTGCTCAGCGCCGGCAGCGCATTGCGGATCAGCTGGAACGGCGTCGGCTTGGCGAATTTGAACACGGCGGTGAGATCGTCCGGGGTGTCGACGCTGGCCAGATCCTTGAACACGGTGCGGCCGAGATTTTGCAGCGGCTTCCAGATCTGCAGCGCCGAGAAGGCAACATCGGCCGAGGTGAACGGCTTGCCGTCATGCCATTTGACGCCGTCGCGCAGTTTGAACGTCGCGGAGAGGCCGTCGGCGGCACCTTCCCAGCTCAGCGCTAGCCGTGGAGCGAGCCCGTCCTTGCCGTCGAAGGAGGCTTCGGCCAGCGTTTCGACGATCTTGCTGGAGATGAAGAAGACGCCGTTGGAGGCGACGATCGCCGGATTGAGGTTGCGCGGTTCGGAATCGGCGGCAAGCACCAGACGGCCGCCCTTCTTCGGCGTCTGCGCCCAGCCTGATGCCGGCATTGCGGTGGAGGCCAGCAGCATCGCCGAGCCGGCAAGCATCGTTCGTCTGGAAATCGGGAAACCTGACATGATCCGTCCTCTCCGCGACCCAACTGGTGCGCCATACCCCTCGGACGCCAGCAAGCCTGCCAGCATCCTTGCGGCGGCGATTATGAACCTTGCCGAGGGTTTCGCCAGAGACGGAATTGGCGCATCCTCGCTTGGCTTTGAAATTTTCGTCCGCTGGACCAGTTTGGAGGATGCGACTCAATTCGGCAAATCTGGTAGGACCAGATTGATCGAATATGCGACGAACGACGATACAGTGACATCGAACGGTGCTATTTCGTCTCTTCTGGCTGGACCAGAGTGAGCAAAATGGTGCAGATTTGATCCAGAGCCAAGGGATCGGGAGCAGAACAGCCGGCGATCCCAGGCAATTCAGGGAGAGAAAGATGAACATTGCTCCGGGCAAGAATGCCGTCGGCAATATTCCGTTCGACCAGGCAAGGGTCGACCGGCTGATGGAGGAGGCGGGCATCGATGTGCTGCTCGCGACCTCCAAGCACAACACACAATATCTGCTGGGCGGCTACAAGTTCATCTTCTTCGCCGCCATGGATGCGATCGGCCACAGCCGCTACCTGCCGATCGTCGTTTACGAAAAGGGCGGGCCGGACCATGCCGCCTATATCGGCAACCGCATGGAAGGCGGCGAGCATCAGAACAACCCGTTCTGGACGCCGACGCTGCATGCCGCCTGCTGGGGCACGCTCGACGCCGCCAACCTTGCCGTCGAGCATCTGCGGAAGATCGGCAAGGCGGGTGCGCGCATCGGCATCGAGCCCGGCTTCCTGCCGTCGGATGCCTATATGCTGATCCGGAAGTCACTGCCGGATGCCAGACTGATCGATGCGACCGACATGCTGGAGCGCATGCGCGCCATCAAGACCGATGCCGAGCTGGAGAAGCTGCGCACCGCCTCTGAGCTGATCACCGATTCCATGCTGGCGACTATCCAGTGGGCGCGCGAAGGCACGACCAAGAGCGAGATGATCGAGCAGCTGCGGCGCGAGGAAACCAATCGCGGCATCCATTTCGAATATTGCCTGCTGACGCTGGGCTCCAGCCACAACCGCGCCGCCTCGCCGCAGGCGTGGAAGCGGGGCGAGGTGCTGTCGATCGATTCCGGCGGCAATTATCATGGCTATATCGGCGACCTCTGCCGGATGGGCATTCTCGGCGAACCGGATGCCGAGCTCGAGGATTTGCTGGCCGAGGTCGAGACGGTGCAGCAGGCAGCCTTCTCCAAGGTCAAGGCGGGCACGCTGGGCGGCGACATGATTTCGCATGCCGAGGGCGTGCTGAAGGCCTCGAAAGTGGCGGCCTACACGGATTTCTTCGCTCATGGCATGGGACTGATCACGCATGAGGCGCCGTTCCTGATGACCAACCATCCGGTTACCTATGAGGGCACCTATGCGGCCAAGCCGCTGGAAAAGAACATGGTGCTGTCGGTCGAGACGACCATGCTCCACCCGACGCGAGGGTTCATCAAGCTAGAGGACACGGTTGCCGTGACTGATGCTGGTTATGTGATGTTTGGCGACCGCGGTCGTGGGTGGAATAGGGGTGCTACCGCCTAGCTGGTACTGAAGGGCGCTGCCCCCTCACCCGGATTGCCATTCCGAATTGCGAAGAGCAATTCGGGGCAATCCGACCTCTCCCCGAGGGGAGAGGAGGGAGCCGGCGATGATGCTCGCCTCTTCTCCCCTCGGGAGAAGGTGGCCGCGAAGCGGCCGGATGAGGAGGCCTCCCAGCAAACGCGAGAACGGAGGAAAGATCACTGCCCCGGCGGGATCAGCCTGAAATCCGGAAGCTCGCGCAAAACCAATTCAGGTCCTGCCGGCGAATAGACGACGAAAAGCTGCATAGGCCCGTCACCGGTGTTCAGCGTCGAGTGGAAGCGGCTTTCCGGCACATAGATGGTGCAGCCGGGGCCGACTTTCTCGATCACCGGATTGCCCTTCTCGTCCTCGACCATCTGCTCGCCGTTGCCCGAGATGACGAAGATGATTTCCTCGGCGCCCGGATGGTAGTGGCGCGTGTGGCCCTTGCCAGACGGCAGGTCGACGACGCCGCCGGAAAAGCGGGTCGCGCCATTCACCTCGGGCGCTACCGTCAGCGCCAGTCTGCCCCAGTCGAAGCCGAAGGCGCTGACGTCCTTCGGGTAGACAAACATTTTGCGCTTGTCGGTCATCTCTCATCATCCCTTTTTCTTCGCGGTCTTCTGGCCGTTCTGTCTTTTTTTGGGAGCATCGGATTCTCCCAAAACCGGTTTCCACTTTTGGGTCCGATGCTCCAGCGTGACGGCCTTGAAATCGGCTGTCTGGCGGGCGATCGCGGCTTCCGCGGGCAACCGTTCCATCGAGCTTGCGCCATAGAAGCCGTGCAGGCCCTTGCAGCGGTCGAGGATGTAACGGGCGTCATCCGGCATCGAGATCGGCCCGCCATGGCAAAGCAGGATGACATCCTTGCGCACCGAGCGTGCGGCATTGGCGATGGCGTCGATCTCGACGACGCAGTCGTCGAGCGACTTGGCCGACGTGGCGCCGATCGAGCCGCCTGTCGTCACGCCCATATGGGCGACGACGATGTCGGCGCCGGCTTTTGTCATGGCGCGGGCCTCGTCGGGGTTGAAGACGTAGGGTGTGGTCAAGAGGTCGAGCTTGTGCGCCTCGGCGATCATGTCGACCTCGAGCCCGAAGCCCATGCCGGTTTCCTCGAAGCTCTGTCGCATGCTGCCGTCGAACAGGCCGATGGTCGGGAAATTCTGCACACCGGAAAAGCCCATGGTCTTCAGCTCGGCCAGCAGCAGCGGCATGATGACGAAGGGATCGGTGCCGTTGACACCGGCGAGCACGGGCGTGCGTCTGACCACCGGCAGCACCTCGTAGGCCATCTCCTTGACGATCTCGTTGGCATTGCCATAGGCGAGCAGGCCGGCAGCCGAGCCGCGCCCGGCCATCCGGTAGCGGCCGGAATTGTAGATGATGATAAGGTCGATGCCGCCAGCCTCCTCGGCTTTCGCCGACAGACCGGTGCCGGCGCCGCCGCCGACGATCGGCACGCCCTTGTCGATCATTCCCCTGAATTTCTTCAATATGTCCTTGCGCGGTATGGCGGGCATTTTTGGATCTCTCACTGTCTGGCGATATCGAGGAAGGCTGATGTTGCGGCCTTTGCGAATTCCGGGTCATTGATGTGGAGCGGAAGGCGCGTCACGCGCCGCGTGTCATTCGGCCTGATGGTGCGCTCGATGGCTTCGAAGAGAACAGCGTCGGCCTCCGGATCGAAGAAAGCGCCGCCTTCGATGTCGAGCGCCGAGACGCCCTTTTCCGGGATGAGAAAATGCACCTGCCCTTCGCAGCGGGCGAGCCTGGTGCCGATCCACTCGCCGATTGCACTGCATTCCTGCGCCGTGGTGCGCATCAACGTGACGTTGGGGTTGTGTTCGTAGAACAGCCGACCGCGGAGGTGTTCCGGGATCGTCGACGGCGCCCAGAAGTTGACCATGTCGAGCGCGCCGACCGAACCGACATAGGGCAGCCCGGTACGAGCGATCGCACCGAAACGGTCTTCCGTCGCCGGCAGCACGCCACCGAACAGAAAATCGCAGACTTCGGTCGTGGTGATGTCGATGACGCCGGACAGCAGACCGCTGTCGGCCAGCTTTTCCATGCTGCGGCCGCCGGTGCCGGTGGCGTGGAAGACCATGCAGTCATAGGTCGAGCGAAGTTGGTCGGCGATGGCGGTCACGCAAGGCGTGGTGACGCCGAACATGGTAAGGCCGATCGACGGCCGGCCATCGGGCGGTGGCGCCGGGTTGGCCGCCATGCCTGATATCGCCTGGGCGGCATTGTACAGCACGACACGCGATAGCCGGTTCAGTCCGGCCATGTCGGTCACCGACGGCATCATGACGATGTCGGAAACGTCGACATAGGGCGCGGTGTCGCCGGAGGCGAGCGTCGAAACCATGATCTTGGGCAGGCCGAGCGGCAGCGCGCGCATGCCCGACGTGATGATCGATGTGCCGCCGCCGCCGCCAATGCCGATCATGGCATCGATGTCGTTTCGCGATTGGACGAAGCGGGCGAAGGCGATGCCCATCGCGGCGACAGCGGCGCCGCGATCATTGCCGCCGAGCACGGCGTCGCCGCCCGCGGGGTGATGGACGGCAATTTCCCTCGCGGTGACGTCGACGGCAACGGTGGCATCGCGCGTTCCGACATCGACACGGCAAACAACGGCGCCGGTAGCAGCGATCGCATCGGCCAGGAAGGCGAGTTCCTCGCCCTTGGTGTCTGCGGTACCCACCACATAGATACGCTTCATTGCGTTCCCCAATCCAGACAGGGCGCGATGCCGCGCCTCACCGCTCATTGCCCGGCCGCTCGACGATGCGAAGGTCATTGCAAATTTTTGAGACACGCGTATCGTATTGACATGGATGTCTCACGTCAACAATCCACGGCAAGCGACGATGCCGGGCGGGAAAGCGGTCCGGCGCCTGAGCGTGGACCGCGCGCACGCACGAAACGGCTGATGCTGGAGACGGCGACGCGGCTGATGCAGGCGGGCGCCACGCCGTCGGTCAGCGAGGTCGCGGAGGCAGCACAGGTTTCCCGCGCCACCGCCTATCGTTATTTCCCGAGCCAGGCGGCACTGGTGCAGGCCGTGGTCGACGAGGGGCTGGGGCCAATCCTCACCTGGCAGTCGACCTCCACCGATGCCGAGCGCCGGGTGGCGGACCTCTTCGACACGGCCATGCCGCGCATCGAGGCCTTCGAAGCCACGTTCAAGGCAGCGCTGAAGCTGTCGCTCGACCAGTGGGCGCGGCGCCAGGCGGGCACGCTGGACGGCGAGCCCGCTTTCACGCGCGGTCACCGTATCGACTTGCTGAAAGATGCAATCGCGCCGCTCAAGGCCCATATGCCGCCGCGCGACTTCAAGCGGCTGGCGCAGGCGTTGTCGCTGATCTTCGGCGTCGAGGTGCTGATCGTGCTCAAGGATATCTGGGGGCTGGACAGCCGCCGGACGATGTCGGTCGCGCAATGGGCAGCCGGCGCGCTGGTGCGTGCGGCGGTCGCGGAATCGATCGGCGAAGGAGGCGGCATCGATCCGATCACGACTGCGAAATAGCCCCAATCTGGTTCGACCAGATTTACATGCCGACTACAGATATTAACTGCAGTGCGGGGTGCTGGACAATGCCTACGCGTATCATTGAGTAGGAAAATCTTGGTAAAACAGGCGGATAAAGCCAAAATCCGATAGCAATGGCCAAGTCGAGCTGCCAAGAAAGGGCTTGACGTGCATGCGGAATTGGTAATACCAGATTGGATCAGAAAAGCGGATCGAAAGTGAGGGCTGCGATCCATTTTCCGGCAGGGCGAGGAGGCTCGAAACCGGAAAGGTGCGATCACGGGAGGGACTACCAGGGCCGGCCCCGTTGCCGGTTCGCACGATAAGGTAGAACGCGCACAAGGGAGGAAATCATTATGCGCAAGTTAGTGACCAGCGTACTTGCTGGTATCGGCTTAACGCTTGCCTGCGGAACGTCCGTCTACGCGCAGGAAAAGTCACTCACCATCTTCTGGGCGGAATGGGATCCGGCCAATTACTTGCAGGAACTCGGCAACGAGTACGAGAAGGAAACCGGCGTCAAGATCACGGTGGAAACCACACCGTGGCCCGACTTCCAGACCAAGGCCTTCACCGAGTTCAACGCCCATGGCGATGCCTATGATATGGTCGTCGGCGACTCGCAATGGCTCGGTGCCGGCTCGACCGGTGGCCACTATGTCGACCTGACCGACTTCTTCAACAAGCACAAGGTCGGCGACGTGATGGCGCCGGCGACGGTGAAGTACTACGCCGAATATCCGGGCGGCAGCAGCAAGTACTGGGCCATCCCGCTTGAAGGCGACGCCGTCGGCTGGTCCTATCGCAAGGACTGGTTCGAGGATCCGAAGGAAAAGGAAGCGTTCAAGGCCAAGTATGGCTACGATCTCGACGTGCCGAAGGATTTCAAGGCGCTGCGCGACATCGCCGAGTTCTTCTACCGGCCGGACCAGAAAAAATACGGCATCGCCATCTACACCGACAATTCCTACGACGCGATGGCGATGGGCTTCGAGAACGCGCTGTTCTCCTATGGCGGCGAACTGGGTGATTATTCGACCTACAAGGTCGATGGCTTCATCAACTCCGACAAGGCGGTCGCAGCACTCGACGCCTACAAGGAGCTCTACAAGTTCACGCCTCCGGGCTGGGCCAAGTCGTTCTTCGTCGAAGACAACCAGGCGATCACCGAAGGCCTGGCCGCGATGAGCATGAACTACTTTGCGTTCTTCCCGTCGCTGATCAACGAAGCGTCGAACCCGAACGCCAAGAACACCGGCTTCTTCGCCAATCCTCCCGGCCCGAACGGCGACCAGTTCGCCGCGCTCGGTGGGCAAGGCATCTCGATCGTGTCCTACTCGCAGAAGCAGGAAGAGGCGACGAAGTTCCTTGAATGGTTCATCAAGGACGAGACCCAGAAGAAGTGGGCAGCGCTTGGCGGCTACACCTGCAGTGCCGCCGTGCTCAAGTCGCCTGAATTCCAGAACGCCACGCCCTACAACAAGGCCTTCTATGAGACCATGTTCAAGGTGAAGGATTTCTGGGCGGTGCCGGAATATGCCGAACTGCTGCAGCAGCTCAACCAGCGCGTCTATCCCTACATGATCGGCGGCGAAGGCACCGCCAAGGAAACGCTGGACGCACTGGCTGCCGACTGGAACGCGACTTTCAAGAAGTACGGCCGCGGTCAGTAACAATCATAGCGCACGGAGGGGGCGTTGGTGCCTCCTCCGTTTCTTTTTCTGCAAACGGGAGCAGGGTCTTGGCGACCACGATGATCACCACACTGGACAGGTCTTCAAGAGCGGCCGCACGCGGCCTCAGCGACATTTCGATCCGCAACCTCTTCATCATCCCGACGGTCCTGTTCCTGATCGTCTTCAACATCTTTCCGCTGATCTACTCGCTCGGCTATTCCTTCACCGACTTTCGCGCGTCTACCAATGCGCCGGCGAATTTCGTCGGGCTGCAGAACTATCGCGATCTGCTCAACGATCCCTATGTCTGGTCCAACTTCGCCATCACCGCGAAGTACGTCATCATCTCGGTCGCTGGGCAGCTGTTCGTCGGCTTCGGCGTGGCGATGCTGCTCAATCGCGACATCCCGCTGAAGGGGCTGCTGACGACGCTGCTGCTTTTGCCGATGATGCTGTCGATGGCCGTCGTTGGCCTGTTCTGGAAGCTGCTCTACGACCCTTCGTTCGGCATCATCAATTATGCGCTCGGCCTCGGCACCTTCGAATGGCTGTCGGACCCGAAGATGGCGCTTTATGCCGTCGCGCTGACCGATATCTGGATGTGGTCGCCCTTCGTCATGCTGTTGTCGCTGGCCGGCCTGTCGGCGGTGCCGAAGCATCTCTACGAAGCCGCCGCGATCGATCGCGCCGGACCGTTCTACACCTTCTTTCGCATCACGCTGCCGCTGGTCGCGCCGATCCTGATGATCGCTGTCATCTTCCGCACCATGGAGGCGTTCAAGACCTTCGATCTCGCCTACATCCTGACCAGTCAGCCGACGGCCGAACTGATTTCGATCCGGCTTTACAAGATGGCATTCCAGGAATGGCAGACCGGGCGCTCCTGCGCACTCGCCTACATCGTGCTGATCATGGTGCTGGCGATCACCAACATCTATGTCAAATACCTCAACAAGGTGAAGGAGCGCTGAGATGGCTGCCGTCCGCACTTCTTCCGAAATCGGCTTCAACCGTGTCGCCATCGTCGCCGTCCTGTTGGTGACGATCATCTTCCTGGCGCCGATCTACTGGATCGCCTCGACGGCGTTCAAGCCGCGTAACCTCGCCACCACCATCCCGCCGACGGTCGTCTTCCAGCCGGAAATATCGCCCTTCGTCAAGCTGTTCGCCAAGCGCTCACAGATGCGCAACCCGGCGTCGCCGGAAGAGTATGCGGCCGCCCCGTGGTGGGAGCGCGTCGTCTTCGACGGTGGCGAAAAGATTGTGCGCGACGGCAAGGGCCAGGTGCAGTGGTCGGGATATCCAAGCCGCTTCCTGAACTCGTTGATCGTGGCCATAACCTCGACGGTGCTGGCGGTCGGCATGGGCACGTTCACCGCCTACGGCTTCTCGCGCTTCAAGGTGAAAGGGGAGGCGGACCTGCTCTTCTTCATCCTGTCGACGCGCATGCTGCCGCCGGTGGTCGTCGCCATCCCAATGTTCCTGATGTACCGGGCGGTCGGGCTCAACGATACCCATGTCGGCCTGATCATCCTCTACACCGCCTTCAACCTGTCCTTCTCGGTCTGGCTGATGAAAGGCTTCATGGACGAGATCCCGAAGGAATATGAAGAGGCAGCCCTCGTCGATGGCTACACGCGCATGGAGGCATTCTTCAAGATCGTGCTGCCCGAGGCCGCAACCGGCATCGCCGCCACCGCCGTCTTCTGCTTCATCACGGCATGGAACGAATATGCCTTCGCGCTGATCATGACCAGCCGCCGTGCCCAGACAGCACCGCCCTTCATCCCCAGCCAGGTCGGCTCTGGCCTGCCGGACTGGTCGGTGATCGCGGCTGGAACCTTCCTGTTCCTGCTCCCCGTCGCCATCTTCACCTTCCTGCTCCGTAACCATCTGTTGCGCGGCATGTCCTTCGGAGCGATCCGCAAATGAGTTTTCGCGCCATCAATCAGAAATATCTGGAGCCCGGCAGCCAGGTGCTGATGGTGCTCGGCATCATCGCTCTGTGCCAACCCTGGAACATGCTGTTGCACACCTATGGCCTGACCATCATCCTGATCGGGCTGATCGGCTTCAACGTCACGTCGAAGATCGCGCCGGAAGAAGAGGCCGGCACCGGCCAGGTGCGAAATCCGGGAGCGCAGCATTGACCCAGATCGAACTTCGCGGCGTCCAGAAATTCTTCGGTGCCGTCCAGGTCATCAAGGACCTCAACCTGAAGATCAACGACAACGAGTTCATCGTTCTGCTCGGCCAGTCGGGCTGCGGCAAGACGACGACCTTGCGTGCCGTCGCCGGACTGGAAACGATCGACGAGGGCGACATCCTCATCGACGGCAAACCGATCCAGCATCTGAAAGCCGCCGACCGCGACATCGCCATGGTCTTCCAGTCGTTCTCGCTCTATCCGCATATGAGCGTCTACGAGAACATCGCCTTCCCCTTGCGTGCCACACGCAAGAGCAAGGCCGAGATCGACTCGGAAGTGCGTTCGGTCGCCAAGACGCTGCAGATCTTGGATCTGCTCGACAAGAAGCCGTCGGCGCTTTCGGGCGGAGACATGCAGCGCGTGGCCATCGGCCGGGCTCTGGTGCGACGGCCGAAGGCTATGCTGATGGACGAACCGATCGGCGCGCTCGACGCCAAGCTGCGCGAGGAGATGCGGGCCGAGATCAAGCGGCTTCACATCAAGCAGGGCTCGACCACCATCTATGTCACGCACGACCAGATCGAGGCGATGAGCCTCGCCGACCGCATCGTCATCATGCATGAAGGCGTGCTGCAGCAGGTCGGTTCGCCCGACGAGGTCTATTCGCGTCCGGCAAACCTGTTCGTGGCGCAATTCGTCGGCAGCCCGGTGATGAATGTCGCCGACGCGGCGGTCGCCGAGACGGCTTCCTCGGTCTCGGTGACCGTCGGCGGGGCTGCTGCCGGCTTCGAGTTCCCGCGGGCGCTGCTGTCGAAGCTCAACGGCCATGCCAGCGGCCAGCTGGCACTTGGCATCCGGCCGGAAGGCGTCCTCATCCGCCATGACGCGGCCGCCGGGTTCCTGCCGGTCGAGACGCAGATCGTCGAGCCGCTCGGCTCCTTCGATATCGTCGACCTCAAGGTCGGCTCCAAGATGCTGCGCGCACGCACCAAGAGCGGCTTCGTCGGCGGCCCCGGCGAGAAAGTTTTCGCCCGGATCGATCCGGCCCAGGCGCATTTCTTCGATACGGCAAGCGGCAAGTCGCTGGACGTGAGGTTGTGATGGCCGAAGGACACGAAAGGCCAACGATTTGGCCTTTCGAACAATCGAACGCCCGGAGCCATAGCGGAGGGCAGACGCCCTCGAAAAAGAAATCGAGACGGTAGACATGGCCCATATCCAGCTCAAGAACATTTCGAAGACCTTCGGCAACCACACTGCGCTTACCGGACTCGATCTCGACATCGCCGATGGAGAGTTTTTCGTGCTGCTGGGCGAAACGGGCGCCGGCAAGACAACGACGCTGAGGCTGATCGCGGGGCTGGAAAAGCCTAGCGAAGGCCAGGTCTTCATCGACGGCGTCGACGTCGCCGACTGGGGGGCGGCCGAGCGCGACGTGGCGCTGGTGCTGCAGCAATACTCGCTCTATCCGCGCTATACGGTGCGCGAAAACCTCGAATTCCCGCTGAAGCCGAAGATCCGCCGGCTGCCCGACGCCGAGATCAAGGATCGCGTCGACCGCGCCGCCCGCACGCTGCGGATCGAGCATCTGCTCGACCGCAAGACCGACCGGCTGTCAGGCGGCGAGATGCAGCGCGTGTCGATCGGCCGCGCCATCGTGCGCAAGCCGCGCGTGTTCCTGATGGACGAGCCGCTGTCGGCGCTTGATGCGAAATTGCGCGAGGCGCTGCGCACGGAACTCAAGAATCTGCAAATGCAGCTCGGCGCCACCTTCCTGTTCGTCACCCACGACCAGATCGAGGCGATGTCGATGGGCGACAAGGTCGGCGTGCTCAACCATGGCCGTATCGTCCAGACGGGCACACCGCACGAGATCTACAACAATCCGCGCGACACCTATGTGGCGAGCTTCGTCGGTTCACCGCCGATGAACCTCATCGACGGCAAGCTTGTGAACGGCCGCGCGGTGATGGCGCCGTTGAACTTCGAACTGCCTTTTTCGGGGGGTGCCAAGGCGAGCGCGGCGACCGATGGTCGCCCGCTCGTCTTCGGCGTTCGTCCCGAGGACGTCTATCTCGAGAGCGGTGCGCCGGTCGAGGCGCGTGTCCACGATGTCGAGAACCATGGCGTCGAAAAGATCCTGACGCTGCGCATCGGCGATACGACGCTGCGCGCCACCGTGCCGGCCAGGACCGATGTCGCCATCGAGCAGGCAGTGCGCTTCGCCTGGAACCCGGACAAGGTGGTGCTGTTCGACAAGGGCAGCGGCGTCAGCTTGCGACACGCGTCATAGGCCGCATCCCGGCCTATTTCTGGAAGTAGGTTTCGTAAGGCGTGTCGTTGATCAGCAGGATCACGCATTCCGTGTCGGAGACGCAGGCGTCGTCATGCATCTCATTGGCCTTCTGGGTCCAGTAGGATCCCGGAGGCAGCTCGACCTTGGTCGCCTCGCCGCCATCCATCTGCCAATGCGCCCACAGCCCCTTTATGACCACAGCGCGATAATCCGCGGTGTGCGCATGGACCGGCGCGCGCCAGTTGCCGGGAACCTTCAGCAACGTGCCTGCCGGACCCTTGGCCCGTGCGCCCCACAACGGGCCAAGGCGATGCGACTGATCGGGTACTTCCGCGACATAGGGAACCTTGTCGGCCGGCAGATAGCTGTCCTCTAGGGCAAAGGCACGCCCGGGAGCCACAAGCATGGCGGCGAATGCGATGACCTTCAGATGATTTGGCATTGGTTCTCCTCTTCGAGCCGGTTTACCGCCGGCCTCCTACTGGCTTGGCTCTGCAGAACCACGAACTCGGGTTAACGGGTTCCCTAGGAGCCTTCGCCGGCGCGTTGGCTGACGGAGCATCAAACGAAAAACCCGCCTGTGCGGCGGGTCACTGGCGCAAATCAGCACCATAGCCAAATATGTAGCATAGCTGCCCTCACCGAGTCAAGAAAAAATTCCTATCGGCATGAAGCGCGACCGGTACAAAAGCTGCCAACACCGCCGAACTGGGCTGCTGCCTTTGTTAACCTGAGTTCCGAGCCCTGTGCGTCAGCTGGCCTGGCGGATACCAGCCTGTTCCTCTGCGCGAAGGTGGCTGGGCGCCGAGCCGATGACGCGCTTGAAGGCGCGGCTGAAGGCGGCATCCGATTCATAGCCGAGACGCGCGGCAACGACCGAGATCTTCATCCGGTCGCGAACCAGCCATTGTCGCGCCTGATGCATCCTGACCTGGGTGACATATCTTGCCGGTGTTTCGCCGACGATGGTGGCGAAACGCTCGGCAAATCCCGATCGCGAAGTGCCCATCATCCTGGCCAGCGATTCGACCGTCCAGTCGTGGTTCGGTTCGAGATGGATGGCGGCCAGGACGCGGCCGATTTCCCGGTCCCTGACGGCTGCGATCCAGCCGGACGCGTCGCCGCAGCCGCGTTCTACCCATGAGCGGATGACGGTGGCGGCCAGCACGTCGGCCAGCCGCGCGAGGATGCCGCCGGAGCCGACGCGCTCCATCGTCACTTCACGCGCCATCGCTTCCAGCAGGTGCGGAATGCCCGGTTCGTAGGCTTCGAGTTCGTGGCTGCGCATGACATCCGGCATCATGCCGAGCAGGGGGTGCAAGCCATCGATGTTGAAGTACATGCTGGCGCAGAACAACAGGGTTCCCGGCCGGCAGCATTCCGACATGCCTTCGTTCGACATGCAGTAGACGTCCTTGCAGACCTCCTCGACTTCGTAGCCGTGGATCGGCCAGACCTGCGCGCCGGGTTCGCTGGCCAGCACATGGGCCGCACCGCGCGGCAGCAGGATGGCATCGCCTGCGTTGAGTTCCACCCATTCGCCGGATGGCTGCTTCAGCCAGCAGCCTCTGCGACCGATGAAATGAAACCGCGCCGCCGGCTGGGCCGGGAACTGGATACCCCAGGGCTCCTTCAGTTCGAAGCGGCCATATTCGACGCCATCGAGCCGCAAGCCGCGCAAAATGTCGGTGAGCGGGTCGCCGGTGATTGGAATTTTGGACGAATGGTCAAGCATGATGGGGTTTCTAGCATGGAAACTCCAGGCGGTCACTCCCTATGTTGCATTGCAGCCAAATGCTGCGCTGCAACCGAATCGGAGACTGACCATGGCCGAACCCGCGACAGGCGTCATCGACGCCACTGTTCTGAACCCCGCGGATTCCGATGAACGAACCGAGCCGGCCTGGGGTGCTGTCGTCTCGCTGGCGCTTGG
This sequence comes from Mesorhizobium sp. LjRoot246, assembly GCF_964254115.1. Taxonomy (NCBI): domain Bacteria; kingdom Pseudomonadati; phylum Pseudomonadota; class Alphaproteobacteria; order Hyphomicrobiales; family Phyllobacteriaceae; genus Mesorhizobium; species Mesorhizobium sp. LjRoot246. The sequence goes on from NZ_CAXUSN020000001.1 coordinate 1,868,476, forward strand.
CGTTTTTGGGCTCGTCACCGCGGAATTCCTGCCCGCCAGCTTGCTGACGCCGATGGCGCGCGATCTCGGCGTCAGCGAGGGCGTGGCCGGACAGGCTGTGACGGCAACCGCGATCGTTGGCGCCATCGCCGCACCCACCATGGCCATCATCACAAGGCGTATGGATCGCAGGCTGGTGATGTGGATGCTGACGGTGTTCCTGATCCTGTCCAACCTTCTGGCCACCTTCGCCTCATCGCTGCCCGTGCTTCTGCTTGCCCGTGTCGTGCTCGGCGTAGCACTTGGCGGCTTCTGGGCGATGTCGGCGGCGATGGCGCTGCGGCTGGTGCCGATGCGGCTGATGCCGCGCGCCATGTCGATCATCCTCACCGGCGTTTCGCTGGCGACGGTCTGCGCGGCGCCGGTCGGCGCCTATGTCGGCGACATCTGGGGCTGGCGCACGGCCTTCATGATCGCCACTGTGGTTGCCGCCCTGGCACTGCTGGTGCAACTGGCCACTATTCCGAAATTGCCGCCCGTGGGTGTGGCGAGCTTCCGCACCTTGCTCGACGTGCTGGAGCGTCCGTCGATCAGGATGGCACTGCTGGTCGTGCTGCTGGTCGCTTCGGGACACTTTGCCGGCTTCACCTATGTCCGCCCCTTCCTGGAGAAGGTCCCCGTGCTCGACATCGAGACGATCTCGCTGGTGTTGCTGGCCTATGGCATAGGCGGCTTCTTCGGCAATGTCGCCGGCGGCATCCTGGCTGAACGCAGCCTTAAGGCGGCCGTTGCGCTGGCGCCCCTGCTGATTGCGCTGGCCGCCGCCTCGATGCTGGTTTTCGGCGCTTCGCCGATGGTCGCCGCCACTGCCGTTGCGGTCTGGGGCTTTGCCTTCGGCGCGGTTCCGGTCGGGCTGCAGGGCTGGCTGGTGCGGGCAGCACCCGATCAGGCCGAGAGCGCCGGCGGCTTGATGGTGGCGACGTTCCAGGTGGCGATTGCGCTCGGTGCCGTCTTTGGCGGCCTGCTGGTCGACCATGCCGGCGTGGCCAGCGCCTTTGCCTATTGCGGCGCGGCGACACTGCTGGCGGCCATCGTCGTGTTCCTGCGCGGCCCGAAGCGCGCCGAGTAGTCTGCCCGACACCATCGCCAACTTCGACAGCGGCCCGAAAATCATTTCGATTTTCGGGCCGCTATCGCCCTGATGACTGATACGCAGGATCAGGCCGAGCGTCCGTCGAAGTCGGAGATCGACAGGGTCGAGGGATCGAGATCGGCGACGCAGTTGATGTTGACATAGGCGCTGCGTTCACCGCCTTCACGGACGTCCTCGGCGAAGGGGTGGATGCCGCAACCGCGGCAGAAGCGATGGGCGGTAGCATGGTTGCCGAATGTGTAGGTGCCCAAGTCATCACCCCAGGCCAAGACCGTCAGGCTCTCATGCGGGATGGCGCACAACAAGGCGCCTTTGCGCGAGCAGATCGAGCAATTGCATCGCACAGCACCGGTCAACTCAGCTTCAAATTCGAGCGTGATCTTGCCGCAGTGGCAGCTGCCTTTGTAGAGCATCGGATTTTCCTCGTATTCGACAGGGTGCAAAACCGCCTGCGCCGGGTTATGTCTCGGCAAGCCATGCACTGGCCGTTACCCAAGGACGTTCAAGGCGTCCGGAGTCCGACACCGAAATGCAATCAGTCCGCGATCATTTGGAAGCCATCCTCGCGCGCCTCGCCGCTCGTGCCGGCGAAGAACGCGTGTTTACGAAGCTCTATGCCGAAGCCGCACGGGCTGCGGCCGATGCCAGCGATGCGCGCAAGCGCGCGGGCGTAACACTCGGGCTGCTCGACGGCACCATCGTCTCGGTCAAGGATCTGTTCGATGTCGCCGGCGAGCCAACCACGGCCGGCTCGCTGATGCTCAAGACCGCCGCGCCTGCCTTGCGCGATGCCGTGATCGTCAGCCGGCTGCGGCAGGCGGGCGCGGTCATCGTCGGCAAGACCAACATGACCGAATTCGCCTTCACCGCGATCGGTGACAACCAGCACTATGGCACGCCCGGCAATGCCGTGGACGCCGGTCGCATTCCGGGAGGTTCCTCCTCTGGTGCCGGCGTTTCGGTCGGCGAGGGGACGAGCGAAATATCCATCGGTTCCGATACTGGCGGTTCGGTGCGCATACCGGCATCGCTCAACGGCGTCGTCGGCTTCAAGCCGACGGCGCGGCGCGTGCCGCTCGCTGGGGCGTTCCCACTGTCCGCCACGCTGGACTCGATCGGGCCGCTTGCCCGAACCGTCGCCCAGTGTGCCGATGCCGACGTTGTGATGGCCGGCGAGGTGCCGACCGCGCTGGCGCCGATTGCCCTTGCAGGGCTTCGCCTGGGCATTCCGCACGGCGTCCTTTTCGAAGAGACGGAGGGCGAGGTGGCGACTGCGTTCGACCGCTGCCTTGGCAAGATCGAGCAGGCGGGCGCATGGGTCGCGGACCAGTCGATCGACGACCTGCTTGGCGACATGCGCACGGCGACCAAGCGTGGCTCGATCGCTGCGATGGAAGGGGCAGAAATCCATGCGGACTGGTTGGCAACAGGGGCATCTGCGCCGGTCGACCCGCATGTTACCGGACCCCTATCGCGGGCAGCCATGCTGCCGACGCCGGTCTACATCAGGGCGATGCGCCGTCGTGCAGCACTTGCGGCCGCCATGGATGAACGCCTGGCATCGGTCGATGTGCTGGTTCTGCCGACCACACCGGTAACGGCGCCGACCATCGTTTCGATGACCAGGGATGCCGACCTGCGCGACCGCACCGAAGGCCTGCTGCTGCGCAACACGCAGGTCGCCAACCAGTTCGATCTCTGCGCGATCTCGCTGCCGATGCCGGGCACGGTCCTGCCTGCCGGATTGATGCTGGTGGCGCGCAACGGGCATGACCGGCGTCTGCTGCGGATTGCCGCTGAAATAGAATCGCTGCTCGGCGCGTGACCTAGGTTGGACTGGAGTATCAGCGCGACGAACAGTGCTTGCGTTCGCTGTCCTTGGCGGTGCGTACGATGCGGGTGGCGACCAGCCAGGGAAGATCGTACTCCTTGCCGGTGATTGTCTGGGTGCGGTGCTTGATCGAGCCTCTGACGACGATCTTTCCGGCATAGAGCGCGTCGGAAAGATCCGTTATCGCCTTGTCGGCCTGCGGCAATCCGCTGGGGTCGATCGACACGCCCTTGATGATCGTTCCGGTGGCAAGATCGAGCACGCTGTTCGACGGGCACGGCGCCTTGAAGCAGCGCAGCCCGTTGTCGCAATAGACATAGCTGCTTTCAGCCGCAGCCAGCGACGAAGAGGCGCAGATCGAAGAAGCAACAACCAGAGATGCAAAGCGAAGCGTGAACATGGGTTCAGCGTCACCGAGAAATGGGGCGAAACCGCGATGTGCTACACGCTCGCCGGAAACCGCCGCCGGTAATGATCGACCACTTCGGGATTGCGCAGATTGACCGGCAGTTTGCCCGCCAGCACCAGCAACGCTTCGCCTGCCGCGCCGACGCCCATGCGCATCATCGATTCCTCGGTGATGCCGGCCATGTGCGGAGTGATGATGACATTGTCGAAGCCGAAATAAGGATGATTTAGCGGCAGCGGTTGCGTCGAAAACACATCGAGCGCTGCACCGCCGATCCGGCGTTTCCGCAAGGCTTCGATCAGGGCGTCGTCATCGATGACCGGCCCGCGTGACACGTTGATCAGCAGCGCATGCGGTTTCATGCGCGCGATCCGCTCACGGCTGATCAGACCGCGCGTTTCCGGTGTCAGCGGACAACACAGAACGATGATGTCGCTCTGCTCGACCAAGGCGTCGATCGACAGGAAACCGACCTTGTCGGGGGCCGGCTGCATGCTGCGCGTCGTCGCCACCACCTTCAGGTCGAAGCCGTGCGCGGCGATATGGCCGACCGCCTGGCCGACGGCGCCGAGGCCGACGATGCCGATTGTCTTGCCGGCAAGCTCACTGTTGGCATTGGCGTGCTCGCGGCCGGCAAGCCAGCCTTTGCCGCGCAGGTCGCGGTCGACCCTGCGGAATTGCCGGAGCAACGCAAGCGCGGTGAACATGACATGCTCAGCAACCGAGCGGGCATTGACCGCCGGCACGTTCGCCACCAGCACGCCGGCGGTGGTCGCTGCTTCCATCGGGATCATGTCGAGCCCGGCGCCATGGCGGATCGCCGCTCGCAGCTTCCAAGCACCTTCGAACAGCGCCGGCGGCAGCGGCGCACGCACGATGACGATGTCGGCATTGCTGGCCTCGGTGGCCAGCGTGGCTGGATCGATGGCGGAGGCGACGACGAGTTCTCCGGCGCCGGCCAGCATGGCCGAGGCGCGCGGGTGCAGAGGGTGGGTCGTGAGGATCCGGGCCATATCTGTCAGGCGCTTTCGAGCGCCGGGCTCTGCGGCTCCTCGCCATGGCCTTCGATCAGGCCCTTCCAGTAGCTCTCCGCGCCTTGCAAATGAGCGCTCATCAACGCCTGGGCGAGATTGCCGTCGCGGCGCAGCAGCGCCTCATAGATCTGGATGTGCTCGGCATGCGAGCGCACATTGCGCTCCGGGTCGTTGAAATAGATAGGCAGGCGCTGCTCGCCCATCATGTAGTAGACGCTGCAGACATTGTGGAAGACGCTGTTCTTGGTGGCGCGCACGATCTCAAGGTGGAATTCACGGTCTTCCCTGGCGAGGCCTTCGCCCGCGGCGATGCGCTCTTCCGAAGCTTTCAGGATTTCGCGCAGTCGCTCGAAATTCTCCTCGGTGGCACGCGAACAGGCGAGTTCGGCCGCCTTGATCTCATGGATCTTGCGCAGTTCGACCGTCTCGTAGATCTGGATCGGATCGAGCGGCAGGCCCGCGCGGGCAAAAAGCGCCATCGCTTCCACACTGGCCTGCTTGGTGTCGATGTAGATGCCGGACTTTGCCCGGCGCTCGACGATGCGCATCGCCTCCAGGATGGCGAGAGCCTCGCGGATCTGACCGCGGCTGACAGCGAAATGCTCCGCCAGTTCGCGTTCCGAAGGCGTTCGGCCGCTCTCCTTGTCCGAATGGGAGAACAGGTAGGCTGCGAGTTCCGCGAGAAGGTTCTTTTCTTTCATCGTCAACCGCGTTGCGCGTGCGCCTCCAGGAACCGCTCCGAAATGGTGAATCCCAGCCCCGGCTTTTCCGGGATCGCTATCATACCGTCCCTGGCTTCGACAGTCTCTTCGACCAGATCATGGATCATCGGGTTGGCGCCGAGCGAATATTCGACGGTGAAACTCGACGGCGAGGCGGCGCAGACATGCAGCCCGGCGAAGAAACAGGGCGCACCAGCCCACAGATGCGGCGCGAAGCGCAAATTGAAGGCGCTGGCGATGGTGCCGATCTTCATCGCCTCGCTGATGCCGCCGCAGAAGGCCGGATCGGGCTGGAAGATGTCGGCGGCTTTCAGCACGGCAAGATCGCGGAAGGCGTAGCGTGTCGCCTCGCTTTCGCCGGTCGCGATCGGAACGGCGCCACTTGCCCGCACTTCAGCCATGCCCGGCTTGTCGTCGGCGATGATAGGTTCCTCGAACCAGGCCAAGTCGAGGTCGTTGACGAGATGGATGAAGCGCTTGGCTTCGGCCACTGTATAGGTGCCGTGCGCGTCGACCATCAGCTCGACATCGGGGCCGAGCGCCTGACGTGCGGCACGCACGCGGGCGGCAGACACGTGAGCCGCGCCGTCCATGGCGCCGACCCGCATCTTCAGCGCCTTGAAGCCGCCCTTGGCGATATAGGATTTCAACTGCTCGCCGATGGCGTCGACGGCTGCCCAGCCGCCGGACGCGTAGGCAGGCATGCGATCGAGCTTGCGGCCGCCGAGCAGCCGCCAGACCGGAACGCCAAGCGATTTGCCAAGAATGTCCCACAGCGCGATGTCGACGGCGCTGATGGCGGCGATGCTCATGCCGCGCCGCGCCAGCTGCGGCATGGCGTGGCCGCCACGCGCGGCGCTGTCGTGGCGCACGCCGTTGTAGAGCATCTCCCAGATGACGCCGATGTCGGCCGGGTCGCTGCCGATCAACTGCGGGCCAACCTCATGGTTCAGCATGTGGACAAGCGCGCCGTAACTGCCGGCGCTGCCGGCAGCGTTCTTGCCTTCACCCCATCCGACCAGCCCGTCATCGGTTTCGATGCGCAGGATGGCGGCGTCGAAGGTCGCCACCTGACCGAAGTCGCTGCGGTGCTGCCGAGCGGCTTCGATCGGAATGCGGACCCACCAGGCTTGGACGGTCTTGATGCGCATATTCTTCCCCAGTCCTGCCACCGGTCAGGGCGGAAGGGCGAATTTCCCAGAGGCAGTCGACTACTTGATCAGTGGCAGCAACGTTTCGGCGTTGATGCGCATCTGGTCGGTGTAGAATTTCTCGGTGAGCACGCTGGAGCCGTGGTCCTGGATGAACTTCAGCTGTTCGGGTGAAATATCGACCGGATTGCGCTCGACCATGTCGGGATAGGGCGCAGCCGGCGTCCGGTCGACGGGCGCGACGAATTCGTTGGTCAGCGCGCCGTCGTAGCCGACCTCCCGCAAGGTGGCGACGATCTTCGGCCAGTCGATCTGGCCGAGACCGGCGGCGAAGCGGTTGTTGTCGGCGACATGGAAATCGAACAGGCGCTTTCCGACCTGCCGGATCGCGTCATAGACGTTAAATTCCTCCATGTGGATGTGGTAGGCGTCGAGGCAGACGCCGCATTCGGGGCTGACCGCGTCGGCCAGCGCCAGCGCCTGGGCGCCGCGGTTGAACAGATAGGTTTCGAAGCGATTGAGCGGCTCGACAGCGATCTTGACGCCGACCTTCTTGGCATGGGTGAAGCATTCACGGGTCGCGTCGACAACCCACTTCCATTCCTCTTCCTCGGTACCGTCGGGTACGACCTTGCCGACCGTTGCCGGAACCAGCGTGATGATCTCGCCGTCGAGTTCGCTGACCATGGTCAGCACGTCCTTTACATACTGAACGGAGCGCTCGCGCTGGCCCTGGTTTTTGGCGGCGAGATTGCGCTCGCCCAGCATCAGGGTCACCGCGCCCCAGCAGCGAATGCCGTGCTCCTTCAACAGCGCCCGCGTCTCCTTGGTCTTGTACTGCTCGGGCTCGCCGGAAATCTCGATCGACTCATAGCCGAATTTCTTGATGCGCTTGAGCGTCGTCTCCAAAGGTTCCGCGCGCATCCAGTTGTGCGTCGAAAGATGCATGGCCTGTCCTTCCCAGTTCGTCTCTACGGTTCGCCTGCGACGTGCATCGCCAAAAGGCGACGCAAAGGTTCCTCCCCAAGGCATCCCCAGGCTTTTCTTGCAAACTGGTTCGACCAATTGGGCCTAAAGGGAGGTCTACAGCAAATTCTGCGGGACGGCAAGAAGTGCATTCTGGAGACCTTTTGCGCAGATTACTTCATTGATTATATTGGGATATAAACCTCTTCCTCGTATATCCGGCGGGACTCGATGGTGTATGGCAAGGCTTGACCAAATTCCCGCATTTGGTAATACCAGAATGGCGGTGCTTTCAAAGCACCCGATGCGAAAAGACCAAAGTGGCTGGCCCTGCTTCCAATCGGCGCTATGCTCGGTCGCGAGAAAAACGAGGGAGAATGCCGATGCCGACGACAATGAAGGGTCCTGGACTGTTTCTGGCGCAGTTCGCGGGCGATGCCGCGCCGTTCAACTCGCTGGCGTCGATCACCAAATGGGCGGCCGGTCTCGGCTACAAGGGTGTGCAGATCCCGACCTGGGACGCGCGGCTGTTCGATCTCAAGAAGGCGGCCTCTTCCAAGGCCTATTGCGATGAGGTGAAGGGTATCTGCGCGGATGCCGGCGTCGAGATCACGGAACTGTCGACGCATCTGCAGGGGCAGTTGGTTGCGGTGCATCCGGCGTATGATGCGCAGTTCGACGGCTTTGCGCCGGCGTCGGTGCACAACAATCCGAAGGCGCGGCAGAAATGGGCGGTCGAACAGATGGAGTTCGGCGCCAAGGCATCGAAGTACCTTGGCCTCAAGGCTTCGGTATCCTTCTCCGGAGCGCTGGCCTTTCCCTATCTCTACCCTTGGCCGCAGCGGCCAGCCGGGCTGATCGAGGAAGCCTTCGCCGAACTCGGCAAGCGCTGGAAGCCGATTCTCGATGTCTATGAGGACAATGGCGTCGATGTCGGCTACGAGATCCATCCAGGCGAGGATGTCTTCGACGGCGCCACTTTCGAGATGTTCCTCGACGCGGTCGGCGGCCACAAGCGCTGCAACATCAACTACGACCCGTCACACTTCCTACTGCAGCAACTCGATTATCTCGAATTCATCGACATCTATCACGAGCGCATCAAGGCGTTCCACGTCAAGGACGCCGAGTTCAACCCAACCGGCCGGCAAGGCGTTTATTCCGGCTATCAGAGCTGGACCAACCGCGCCGGCCGGTTCCGTTCGCTGGGCGACGGACAGGTGGATTTCAGCGGCATTTTTTCCAAGCTGACGCAGCACAATTATGATTCCTGGGCGGTGCTGGAGTGGGAGTGCTGCCTGAAGCATCCGGAAGATGGTGCTGCCGAAGGCGCGCCCTTCATCCAGCATCACATCATCCGGGTGACGGAAAAGGCATTCGACGATTTCGCCGGCGGCACCACCGATAAGAAGGTGCTCCGCGACATGATGGGAATTTAACGCGATCTTCCCTCCCCCTCGAGGGGAGGGTGGCCCCGAAGGGCCGGGTGGGGTCGGTTCATGCCGAGCTCTGCCTTTGCGACCCCACCCGATCCGCTGCGCGGATCGACCTCCCCTCAAGGGGGAGGTGAAACAACGAGGGAGACAGAAACATGGTCGGCGCATCGAAGTCGGAAACGGGAGGCGGCCCGATCCGCTATGGCATGGTCGGTGGCGGGCAAGGCGCCTTCATCGGCGCGGTGCATCGGATCGCGGCGCGACTGGACAATGATTTCGTGCTGGTCGCCGGCGCGCTGTCGGCGAATCCAGAGCGCGCCAAGGCATCGGCCGCCGAACTTGGGCTCGATCCCGATCGCAGCTACGCGTCCTATGCCGAGATGGCCAAGGCCGAGGCCAAGCGGCCCGACGGCATCGAGGCGGTGGCCATTGTCACGCCGAACAATGTGCACGTACCTGCGGCCAAGGCTTTCCTCGAAGCTGGCATCCACGTCATCTGCGACAAGCCGCTGGCGACGACGCTGGCCGAGGCCAAGAAGCTTGCCGCCGTGGTCGAGAAGACCGGCAAGGTGTTCGTGCTGACGCACAACTACACTGCCTATCCGATGGTGCGGCAGGCGCGCGAGATGGTCGCCAAGGGCGTGCTCGGCGACATCCGCATCGTGCAGTCCGAATATCCGCAGGACTGGCTGACCGAGGATTTGGCGGCGACAGGCCAGAAGCAGGCAGCGTGGCGCTCCGACCCTAAGCAGGCAGGCGCCGGCGGCGCGCTGGGCGATATCGGCACGCATGCCTACAACCTCGCCCGCTTCGTCTCCGGGCTGGAGCTGGATTCCCTGTCGGCCGATCTCGACGCCTTCGTGCCGGGGCGGCTGCTCGATGACAACGTCAACGTCATGCTGCGCTTCAAGCCGACGGGTAAGACGCATCCGGCAAAGGGCATGATCTGGGCAAGCCAGGTTGCGCCGGGCCACGAGAATGGGCTGAAGCTGCGCATCTATGGCTCGAAGGGCGGGCTGGAATGGGTGCAGGCCGACCCGAATTATCTCTGGTACACGCCGTTCGGCCAACCGAAGCAGTTGATCACCCGCAACGGCGCCGGCGCGCTGCCGGTGGCAGGCCGTGTCAGCCGCGTGCCGTCGGGCCATCCCGAGGGCTATCTCGAAGGTTTCGCCAACATCTACCAGGAAGCGGCCCGCGCCATCCGTGCGGCACGCCGCAAGGGCGGCAAGCCGGCAAAGGATGTCGTCTTCCCGACCATTCACGACGGTGTCGAAGGCATGGCCTTCATCGAGGCCTGCGTGAAATCGTCGAAGAAGAATGGGGCGTGGACGAAGCTTTAGTCGCGCGGCAGGTAACGAAGGCCCCCTCACCCGGATTGCCAGCCGAATTGCGAAGAGCAATTCGGGGCGCTCCGACCTCTCCCCGAGGGGAGAGGAGGTGCTGGCGCCGACGCTAAGTCTCTTCTCCCCTCGGGGAGAAGGTGGCCGCGAAGCGGCCGGATGAGGGGGACTTTGCGCGAAGCTGGCGGGAACAGCCAACACGTGCCATCAGATGGGGAGGGCATCGATGAAAATCGGCATGTGCATGTTCTTGTGGACGACGGCGGTGTCGAAGAAGCACGAGCCGTTGCTCAGGGATATCAAGGCCACCGGCTTCGATGGTGTCGAGATACCGATCTTCGCCGGCACGCCGGACGACTATAAAAAGCTCGGTGATCTGCTCGACCGCATCGGGCTGGAGCGGACCGCGGTTTCGGCGATGGGCGATCCGGCGATGAATTTGATCTCGGCCGATGCCGCAACGCGCAAGGCCGGTGTCGACTATATGAAATGGGCGATCGACTGCGCCAATGCACTTGGCGCCAACACGCTGAGCGGCCCGTTGCATTCGACGCTCGGCGCCTTTTCTGGCTCCGGGCCGACGGCCGCCGAGAAAAAGCGCTCGGTCGGCTCGCAACGCGCCATCGGCGACCATGCCGGCAAGAAAGGGGTCACCATCGGGCTCGAGGCGTTGAACCGCTTCGAATGCTATCTCTTCAACACGATGGCTGACCTGTCCGAGCATGTCGACGTCATCGACCGACCGCACATCAAGGCGATGTACGATACCTTCCATGCCAATATCGAGGAGGCCGACCCGATCGGCGCCTACACAAAACACCGCCGGAATGTCGTGCACATCCACATCTCGGAGAACGATCGCGGCGTGCCGGGGCGCGGCAACATTCCCTGGAAGGAAACTTTTTCCGCCATCCGCAAGAGCGGCTATGACGACTGGCTGACGATCGAGGCGTTCGGCCGCTCGCTCAAGGACCTGGCGGCGGCGACCAAGGTGTGGCGTGATTTTTCCGAAACGCCGGAAGCGGTGTACCGGGAGGGGTACAAGCATATCAGGGATGGGTGGAGGAAGGCGGCTTAGGCGCCGTCTGACGAGCGCTTGCGATCCTTCGCGCCCCCCTCTGTCCTGCCGACAGCTGGCGAAGATTCTACTTCGCGGTGCCTACCCCTGCTCTGCCTGGATCCTGTTGTAATCGTGGATGGTCTGGCTCAACCGGCGGCGCAGGAAATTGGAAATGTTGTCGAAGATGAAGACGACGAGCAGGATCAGCAGCACCATGTAGAAGACGTTGGCCCAGTTGGAGTTGGTGCGCATTGCTTCCCACAGTTTCAGGCCGATACCGCCGGCGCCGACAGCGCCGATGATGGTCGCGCCGCGGGTGTTGGATTCCCACTGATAGAGCGTCTGGCTGATGAACACCGGCACCACTTCCGGCAGCACGCCGTAGCGCTGCACCAGAAGGCCGTTGGCGCCCGTGGAGACGACGCCCTCGCGCGGTTTGTCGTCGATGTTCTCCAACGCCTCGGAATAGGTTTTGCCGAGCGTGCCGACCTCGGTGAAGAAGATCGCCGCACTGCCCGCCAATGGTCCCGGCCCGAAGGCGCGGGTGAAGAACAGCGCCCAGATCAGCATGTCGATGGAGCGCATGAAGTCGAAGAAGCGCTTGAGCACCTGGTTGACCAGCCGGCTGGGCGTGATGTTGCGGGCGGCGAAGAAAGCCAGCGGGAAGGCAACGATGCCGCCCAGCATGGTGCCGAGAAAGGCCATGACGATGGTCTGCAAGAGTTTCGTCCAGACATCGCCATGCTGCCACTGGGCGTTGTTCCAGATGTTGTCGCCGGCCAGCGCCAGATTGGACGTGCCCGGTTTGAGTTCAGGCCCGGAGACGATCAGCGAAGCAACTTCGCTTGCCGACTTCCCGAAGAAGGGCGAGCGCGTGTCGAAGACGAAGTTTGCCCAGCCGAGAAAACGCTTGCGGATCCTGACGCGGTCGACGGCGACGCGGGCCTCGCCGGCAAAGCCCATGTCGGCGACGACCTCATCCTCATGCGCGGTGATCCAGCCGGGAACCGGTCCGGAGATCAGCGGCTTGCCGGTGGCCAGCCCGACCGCAACGGTCTCGCCGTTGGCAATGATCGTCGCTTGCGTCTTGGTGAAGGTGATCGACTTGGCGGCGCCGTCGATCAGGATCGTCACCGAACCGTCTGCATTGGTCTTGACCCAGTCCGGATCTGGATTCGGGCCGAGCACCGAGAAGCGTGGATATTTGGCGGTGATCCGCGGCTCATCGAGGCGGAAGATCGGCTGCACGTCGTAGCTGATCCACTGGGTCAGAAACAGCGGCAGGCGCTCCCAGTGCGATTCCCGCATGACCTGCGGCAGGTTGAAGAACCACAGCGCGTAGAGCAGGTAGAAAAAGATGCCGCCAAGCAGCAGCAGCGGCCCGAAGCGTTTTTGGAACGGCCGCCGGAACACTTGCGGGAAGCGCTCCTCGATAGACCGGATTTCCTCGGCGGTCATGGCAGCCATGATCATGCTCCCATCGCAAATGCTTGCTCGCCGACCAGCTTGCGGCGCAGCCAGGCGGAGAATTGGTCGACGATGAAGATCGTCGTGAAGAGGAGCAGCACCAGAGCTATCGTCTTGGCGCCGAAGCCGCGCGAGATGGACAGCTTCAGTTCCTCGCCGATACCGCCGCCGCCGACCGCGCCCATGATGGTGGAAATGCGCACGTTTATCTCCACGCGCAGCAGCGTGTAGGACATGAAGTTGGGCAGCACCTGCGGCAGGCCGGCAAAGCGAACCCGCTCGAACCAGTTGGCGCCGACCGCCCTTAGGCCCTCTTCGGCGCGCATGTCGATGTTCTCGTTGATCTCGTAAAACAATTTGCCCAGCGCGCCGATCGAATGCAGGCCGATGGCGATGATGGCGGCAATCGGGCCGATCGAGACGATGGCCGCGAACAGGCCGGCGATGACGATCTCGGGAAAGGCGCGCAGCAGTTCCATGAAGCGCTTGACGATCAGCCGCAGCACCGGATGCGGCGTCAGGTTGCGCGCCGCGATGAAAGAAAACGGCACGGCGAAGACGAAGCCGATGAAGGTCGAGACCAGCGCCACGTTGAGCGTGGTCAGCATCAGTTCGAAATATTCAGGGATATAGAAGCTGCCCCAGACATAGGCGCGGCCAAGCGGAAAGTTGAATTCCTGGGTGCCGGTGTCGTGCGGGGAGGCGATATCGAACATCGCCCGCCAGACATCGTTCCAGTCCTTCGGGACGAGCCAGCTCAGGAAATCCAGCAAATGCGGTAGCCGGTCGAAGAAATGTCCGGCATTGGCCTCGTCGGCGAACCACATGGTGCTGCCGAGCGCGAGAATGAGCAGGCCGACACCGATAGCAGTGTAGAGCCGGCGCAAGGACGTCTGGCGACGCCAGGCGTCGGCCATCTGGTGAGTGGCGCCGGGAGGGGCTGTCACGGAAAGGGTCATGATCGGACATGCAAGAAGGGCGGCGTTTTCTGGACGCCGCCCTTCCTGGTTTCTGCCGTTAGCCGCCGATGGCTGCCTTACGGGCTTCGACGATGACGTTGTAGAAGTCTGCCTTCACCGGGACGTAGCCGGTAAAATCGCCGCCCTCGACGCCTTCGAAGCAAGCCTTGTCCTTCTTGGGCAGCTGCGTGAAGAAGTCGGTGAGCTTGGCGGTCATCTCGTCCCCGAGCGCGGTGCGCACGACCAGCGGGCCGTTCGGGATCAGGCCCGAGCGCCAGACTTCGACGAAGTCGTTGGGGTCGACGGCGCCCTTGGCGACTTCCTTGTGGAAGGTGCCGGAGGTGTAGCCGTCCTTGAAGTCGCCGATGCCGGAGGAATCGTCGACCGCCACGTCGACCTTGCCGTCGCGCACGGCCAGAACGTTGTTCTCGTGGCCGCCGTTGAACTGGGTCGAAGCGAAGAAGGTTTCGTTCGAAGCGCCGGTGTCCTTCGGAATCTGGGTGAGCGGGATCAGATAGCCGGAGGTTGAATCCGGATCGGCGTAGCCGAGCTTCTTGCCCTTGGCCGACTTGATGTCGGTGATGCCGGAGGATTTCAGCGCCAGGCCGATCGAATAATAGCCGGTGGCGCCGTCGGTCTGCTGGGTGGTGAGGATCGGAGTGACCGCCTTCGGGTCCTTGAGAGCGACGCTGGCGTAGCCGGAAGCGCCGAGTTCGGCGAAGTCGAGCGTACCGCCGAGCAGGCCCTGGATGACGCCGTCATAGTCGGCGGCGGGGAACAGCGAGACCTTTTCGAAGCCGAATTCGGTCTTCAAATGGTCGGCGAGGCACTGGTAGTTGCGCAGCCGGTCGGTTTCGTTTTCACCGCCGAGAATGCCGACGCGAAATTCCTTCATGTCGGCGGCGTGGGCCATGCTGGTCGCCATGGCGAGCACCGAAACGGCGCCAAAAACCATCTTCCTGAACATCTGTTATCTCTCCTGTAGGTTCCGGCCCCGCGCCGGCAGCGTTATCGATTTTGACAGGTGCCCTTGACGCGGGCAGGCGATCCAGGCCGCTCTTTCTGGGTCCATGATCTTTCCCGAAAACCGGTTTCCACTTTTCGGGATCATGGACTCAGTACCCCGGGAATGCGGGCTCGAGCGGTCCGGCGGATGCGGCGATCTTTCGGCTGAAGGCAACGCTGGTCGAGGTGATGGCCTCGGAGATTTCCTGGCCATTGCTGTCGGCGCCATAGACGAGACGCACGGCCTCGCGGTTGAGCTCTTCCGGCGGGCCGTCGAAGACGACCTTGCCGGCGGCCATGCCGATGATGCGGTTGCAATAGGTTCGGGCGGTATCCAGCGTGTGCAGATTGGTGACGACGGTGATGCCTTCGCGCAAATTGATGTCCTGCAGCGAATCCATCACCACCTTGGCGTTGAGCGGGTCGAGCGAGGCGATCGGCTCGTCGGCGAGGATCACTCTGGGCTGCTGCATCATGGCGCGGGCAATTGCAACGCGTTGCTGCTGACCGCCCGACAAGGTGCCGGCGGGCTGCAACGCGGTGCGGGCAATATCGAGCCGCTCGAGTGCCGCGACCGCCTCGGCGCATTCGGCGCGGGAGAACATGCCGAACAGGTTGGTGATGGTCGAACGGTGGTTCAGCTTGCCGAGCAGCACATTGGTCAGCACGTCGAGGCGCGGCACCAGGTTGAACTGCTGGAAGATCATGGCGCAGTCGCGCTGCCAGCGCCGCAGCGGCGAGCCACGCAACTGGGAAACCTCGGCGCCGTCAAAAAAAATCGACCCCTGGCTGGGATCGATGAGACGGTTGATCATGCGAAGAAGGGTCGATTTGCCGGCGCCCGAACGGCCGATAATGCCAACCATCTGACCCTGTGGGATCGCGATGTTGATGTCGCTGACGGCGGTGTTCTTGCCAAATCGTCGGGTGACACCGCGGATTTCGAGCGTGGCGGAATTTGCTGGCATGGGGGCAGGTTCCAGTCCGGACCATTGATCGTCAGGCTCTCGCCTAACGCAGCCACATGAACCTGCCATGTCGCGGTGATGTCAGTTTTGTTACGCTCCACAGGCGCGGCGTTTACGGCCGGCCCAGGACCAGCAGTTCCTCGAAGTGCTCCATGTCCCTGAAGCTGCAGAAGGCCGGAGCCTTGATTTCGATCACTGGCGCCTGCCGGTCCAAGAGTGCCAGGCAATCATCGAACAGGTCCTGCCATGCGGCGGCCCGATCATCCGCAAGACGCTGGATCTGGTAGGCGAAGGTGATGTGGAAGACGTAAGCGTCGTGATCGGGATGCCGGTAGCCGAACGGCACAGCCAGCGCGTCGCGCCAGGCGCGCATGATGCGGACGTCGTCGTCCGCCGCGCCAGCAACGGTGAGGCCGGTCGGCAGAACTTCGACCACCTTGATGTTGAACGGGCCAAAACCCTCGAAATCTTTCAGCCGCTCCAGATAAAGGCGGGTCATGGCGTCGATGCTGGTATCGAGCGGCACGTCCTGCGGCCAGTAAGGAAGCCGGCGGCGATATTCGATGATGCCCTGGAACAGCGTCATGTGCAGGCTGGAGACGGGCGTGAAGGCGAGCCGGTCGGCATCAGGCATCGCCAGCATACGGTCGCGCACCGCAAGCACCACAGCCTCGGACGGCGAGCCGCTGACGAGATGGCTGACGACGGTGTTGCCGGGCTCGATCAGGAAATTGCCTGAGGTGTCGTAGCGGGTGCCGAGATGTGCCGGTTGGGTCGGATTGGTGCCGGCAAAGAATCCGGCGAGCGATGGTTTGACAGGCATTTGCGATCTCCTTGGGGGAGACCGCTTCCTGTCCGAGTCCTGTGTCAAAGGTGTGAATGGTGAATGGTGAATGGCAGCAAGAAGGCTCTCCTTGTCCTGCTGCCATTCACCATTTCACATCCTCATCAGTCGTATTTCTCCAGGAACGCCTCAGCCGACAGTTCCCTGAAATCGTCGAGCGCGGCACGCAGCCTTGCATGGTCCCAGTCCCACCAGGCCAGCGCCTGGTAGCGTTCGGCCGTGCGGCGGTCGAAGCGTTCGCGGATTGGTTTGGCCGGCACGCCGGCGACGATGGTGTAGGGGGCGACGTCCTTGGAGACCACCGCGCCGGCACCGACCGCCGCGCCGTCACCGACGGTGACGCCGGGCAGGATGGTCGAGCCGTGGCCGAGCCAGGTGTCGTGGCCGATCGTGACGCGTTTGGCGCGGCGCTGGGCGAAGAATTCTGTCTCGTGCTCGGCGTCGTCCCAGTAGTCCGAAGCACGGTAGGTGAAGTGATGCAGCGTCGGCCGCCAGGTCGGGTGATTGGTGGCGTTGATGCGCACAGCGGCGGCGATGTTGGCGAATTTGCCGATCGTCGCGCACCAGACGGAGCAGTCCTGCATCATGTAGGAATAGTCGCCGAGTTCGCTTTCCGAAACCCGGCTGCGGTCGGCGATCTCGGTCCAACGGCCCAGCGTCGAGTTCTGCACCTCCGCCGTCGGGTGGATCAGCGGCGTCTCGGACAATTTCCTGGTCATGCGGCGATTTTTCCGGGCGCGAAAGCGGTGACGTCGATGATGCGGTCGGCAACCGCCTCGCGCACGTCATGGTCGTGGAAGATGCCGAGCAAGGCGACATCTGCCGCCTTCTTGGCGGCGATGAGTTCGATCACCACGTCGCGGTTTCTGGCGTCGAGCGAGGCGGTCGGCTCGTCGAGCAGCAGGATCGGGTGCTCGGTGATGAAGCCGCGCGCGATGTTGACGCGCTGCTGCTCGCCACCGGAGAAGGTCGCCGGCGACAAAGCCCAGAGTTTCTCCGGCAGGTTGAGCTGCGCCAGCAGGGAGCGAGCCTTCTCACGCGCGCTCTCACGCTCCTCGCCGCGCTCGACCAGGGGTTCGGCGACGACATCGAGCGCCGAAACGCGCGGCACGGTGCGCAGGAACTGGCTGACATAGCCGATCGTTTGCCGGCGTATGGCAAGCACGGTGCGCGGGCTGGCGGTGGCGAGGTCGATCAGCCCGTCATCATGCGTGACGATGATCTGGCCTTCGTCGACGGCGTAGTTGCCGTAGAGCATCTTCAGGATCGAGCTCTTGCCAGCACCGGACGGGCCGCCGAGCACGGTGCATTCGCCGGCCCTGATCGAGAACGAGACACCGGCGACAACAGGCAGTTTGATGCCGTCGCGCAGATGCATGGTGAAGCTCTTGGCGACGTCTGAGACAACGAGAGGGGTCGGCATCAGAAGGTCCTCCCATCGTCGTTCGTTTGCGGGCCAACACCCCCCTCTGCCTTGCCAGGCATCTCCCCCTCAAGGGGGGAGATCGGCTGCCGGAATCGGTTTCGCCATTCTCCTGCGTTGCAAAATGGGCGAGACATAAAAGCTGCCAATCTCCCCCCTTGAGGGGGAGATGGCCGGCAGGCCAGAGGGGGGTACGCCGCCAGAGTAGCCATCGTCAAACCTGCAAAATCGAGGAAACAAGCAATTGCGTGTAGGGCGCGCGGGGATCGTCGAGCACGCGGTCGGTGAGACCGCTTTCGACGACGCGGCCGTCCTTCATCACCATCATGCGCTGCGACAAGAGCCGCGCCACCGCGAGGTCATGGGTGACGACGATAGCCGCCAGACCGAGATCGGTGACCAGACCGCGCAGCAGGTCGAGCAGGCGCGCCTGGACCGAGACGTCGAGGCCGCCGGTCGGCTCGTCCATGAACACCAGCCGCGGCCCGGTGACGAGGTTGCGGGCGATCTGCAGGCGCTGGCGCATGCCGCCGGAGAAGGCGCGGGGCTCGTCGTCGATGCGGTCCTCGTCGATCTCGACGCGCGACAGCCAGTCGACGGCGGTGGCGCGGATCCTGCCGTAGTGGCGGTCGCCGACCGCCATCAGCCGCTCGCCGACATTGGCGCCGGCCGACACCGTCATGCGCAGGCCGTCGGCGGGGTTCTGATGGACAAAACCCCAGTCGGTGCGCATCAGGAAGCGACGCTCGGCCTCGCTCATGCGGTAGAGCTCGCGGAACTGGCCGTCGCGCATGCGGTAGCTGGCGGTGCCGGAACTCGGCAGCAGCCGCGTCGACAGGCAGTTGAGCAATGTCGTCTTGCCTGAGCCGGACTCGCCGACGACAGCCAGGACTTCGCCCGGCCACAGCTCGAAGGAGACGTTGTCGCAGCCGACACGCGAGCCGTAGAATTTGGACAGCGCCGAGACGCGCAGCAACGGTTCGTCGGTCATTGCTTCTCCTTACCCTCCCCCTTGTGGGGAGGGTCGGCGCGCAGCGCCGGGGTGGGGGTTGAGTGGGGCGTGGATTGGTCAAGACCCGCGCCTTCGGCGCGACCTCCCCACAAGGGGGAGGTAGGGGCGTTGCGCCGCTTCTCGCAATGGTCGGTGTCGGAGCAGACGAACATGTGGCCGCCATGGTCGTCGAGGATGACCTCGTCGAGATAGACATTCTCGGCGGCGCACAGCGCGCAGGGCTGGTCGAAGGTCTGCACCTCGAACGGATGGTCCTCGAAGTCGAGGCTGACCACTTCGGTGAACGGTGGCACCGCATAGATGCGCTTTTCGCGGCCGGCGCCGAACAGTTGCAGGGCCGGCGAGCGGTGCATCTTCGGATTGTCGAATTTCGGCGTTGGCGACGGGTCCATCACGTAGCGGCCCTCGACCTTGACCGGATAGGCATAGGTGGTGGCGATGCGGCCGTGCTTGGCGATGTCCTCGTAAAGTTTCACATGCATGAGGCCGTATTCTTCCAGCGCATGCATTTTCCGCGTTTCGGTCTCGCGCGGCTCGAGGAAGCGCAAGGGTTCCGGGATCGGCACCTGGTAGACAAGCACCTGGCCCGCCGTCAGCGGATGTTCGGGGATGCGGTGGCGGGTCTGGATGATGGTGGCGGTGGCAGTGTCGGTCGTCACCGCGACGTTGGCGACCTTCTTGAAGAAGGCACGGATCGAGACCGCATTGGTGGTGTCGTCGGCACCCTGGTCGATCACCTTCAGCACATCGCCGGGGCCGATGATCGAAGCGGTGACCTGGACGCCGCCGGTGCCCCAGCCATAGGGCATCGGCATCTCGCGCGAGGCGAACGGCACCTGGTAGCCGGGAATGGCGATGCCCTTGAGGATCGCCCGACGGATCATCCGCTTGGTCTGCTCGTCGAGATAGGCGAAGTTGTAGGTGGCGATGTCGGTCATGGCGATCACATCCACATTGTGCTATCGAATTGGCGGCCAGGACGCGCAAAAAAGGGCGAAATCGGATGACCCAAACCGGTTGGATGCATCTTGGAATTCTGCTGCTGGCATTCGTCGGCGCGGTCGCTTTTCTTCTTCGAAGGATGGTTCTGTCTGCGCCGAGGGAGGGCGCGCATGGCGAGAACATCGGCGGTAGCGACAGCTACGGCGGGGGGTATGGCGGCCATTCCCATGATAGCGGCGGCGGTCACGGCGGGTCGGGCGACTAGGCTCATTCCGCTGCCTCCCTCTTTTCTTCCGCCTTCACGGAATTCTCGCGCGCGTCGTATTCGGCACGCATGCGGCGCACGAGGTCGAGTTCGGCCTGGAAGTCGACATAGTGCGGCAGTTTCAGATGCTCGACGAAGCCGGTCGCCTGGACGTTGTCGGAGTGCGAAATGACGAACTCCTCGTCCTGGGCGGCGGCGACGACATCCTCGCCCAATTCCGAGGCGCGCAACGCGCGGTCGCAGAGCGCCATCGCCATCGCCTTGCGCTCGCTCTGGCCGAAGACCAGGCCGTAGCCACGGGTGAATTGCGGCGGCGCCTTGGCCGAGCCCTTGAACTGGTTGACCATCTGGCATTCGGTGACGCGGACGGTGCCGAGCGGCACGGCGAAGGGCAGTTCCGGCACGTCGAGTTCCAGCTCGACCTCGCCGATGCGGATTTCGCCGACGAAGGGATGGTTGCGGGCATAGCCGCGCTGCGTGGAATAGCCGAGCGCCAGCAGGAAGCCCTCATCGCCGCGTGACAGCGCCTGCAGGCGGATGTCGCGCGCCATCGGGAATTCCAGCGGCTCGCGGGTGATGTCGCCGGGGATATGGTCCTGCGGCATGTCGCCGTCCGGCTCGATCAGGCCTTCGCGGGCAAGGATCGCCGAGACGCGCGGCATGGCTTGCGCTTCGGTCTCGCGCTGCAGCGGCTCGGCAACGTCAGCGCCGGCGGCAAGCTCGGGATCGAGCAGTCTGTGCGTGTAGTCGAAGGTGGGGCCAAGCAATTGGCCGCCGGGCAGGTCCTTGTAGGTCGCCGACACGCGCCGCTCGACCAGCATGTTGGCGGTGTCGATCGGCTTGGAGTAGCCAAAGCGCGGTAGCGTGGTGCGATAGGCACGCACCAGGAAGATCGCCTCGATCATGTCGCCACGCGCCTGGGCGATGGCGAGGGCGGCCAGTTCACGGTCGTAGAGCGAGCCTTCGCTCATCACCCGATCGACGCCGAGCGCCAGCTGCTCGACGATCTGGTCAAGGCGCAGCGCCGGCACCGAACGGTCGCCGCGCCGGCGGTCGGCGAGCAGGCTGTGGGCATTGGCAATGGCCGCTTCGCCGCCTTTTACCGCGACATACATCCTACGCCTCCATCGTCTTGATGCGCGTCGTGCGCGGCAGGCAGGCGACGCCGTCCGATGTGGCGAGGATGATGTCGACGCCG
Source organism: Mesorhizobium sp. LjRoot246 (assembly GCF_964254115.1). Taxonomy (NCBI): domain Bacteria; kingdom Pseudomonadati; phylum Pseudomonadota; class Alphaproteobacteria; order Hyphomicrobiales; family Phyllobacteriaceae; genus Mesorhizobium; species Mesorhizobium sp. LjRoot246. The sequence goes on from NZ_CAXUSN020000001.1 coordinate 1,889,643, forward strand.
CGCGGAAAGCGCTTGATATTCTGCTTCCACTGTTCGACGAAGTGACGCGGCATCCGCGCCGGCGCGATCGTGGCGCTGGTTTCGATGCCGGGACCTTCGAGCAACAGCGGCGTGCCGGAGACGAGATCGCCGACCTGCAGGATCAGCGTGGTCGAACGGTCGGGATAGTCCTGCGTGCCCTGCGAAAAACCGTCCAGCGCCATCATCTCGGCCGGCGTGGCGATCAGAGCGAAATGCGCATCGGCCGGCGTGTTGGCCAATGGCGCGCCGGTGTGGAAACCAAGCCAGGATTTGATTGCGGTGGAGGCCTGCAGAGCCGGGTCGAGCCAGAGCGGCGTGTCATTGTCGCAAAGCGCCAGCGCGATGGCGCCGGCGCTTGCCGAGAGCGGCGCCGGCGGGCGGGCGAAGGCCGGCAGCGGCTGCACGCTGCCCGGCCGCGCCATCGCGTCCATGACCGCGCGGAATACGGTCTGGGCGTCGAAGACCGGATCGGCGAAACCGCCCTCGATCGATTGCGCTGCAATGTCCATCAGTCTTCTCCGCGAACCATGGTGAAGAAATCCACCTTCGTTGCCGCCGTCTCGGCGCGGCGTTTTTCATGCGCCGTGGTCAGTGCCAACCGCAGCGGCGCTATCAGCCCGGTCTCGACCTCGGCGCGGCGGCCAGGGTCCTGCCACAGTGCGTCGGCGATGGCCGCCAGCCTTGCCTTCTGCTTGTCGCGGCCAAGCGCATAGCAATGGCCGACCTGTCCGGACGGCAGCCGGACCGTGGCGCGGGTAACGGTCGCCTCGCCGACATTGAAGGGAGCGCCGCCGCCGCCGATGCGGCCGCGCAGGGTGACCAGTCCGGTTTCGGGGCCGCGCAGCAGCTCGGCGTCCGAAGGCAGTCCGGCCTCGTTCCAGAGCCGCACGATGTCATCGCCGCTGGATTGTGCCAGGGTTGACATGGCGGCCTTGCGCTCGGCCTGGTCGCGGGCTTCCTGTCCTCGCATCAGCAGCATTCCTCTTTGCTAAATTTGTCTATTGATATAGACAACTATACAAATTATACCTATTATCTAACGCGTGTCCATGACGGGTGGATGACAGCGATGGAATACTGGGGGCAATGATGGTCGGGCGGCTGGCGGCGGACAGCATCGAGCGGCGTAGTGGCGTTTCGTTGTGGCGGCAGATTGCCGACAAGATGCTGCATGCGATCGCCATCGGCGATTTCGTCGAGAATACCGCGCTGCCGCCGGAAGTCGTGCTGGCCGAGCGCTATGGCGTCAACCGCCATACCGTGCGCAGCGCCATATCAGCCCTTGTGCAGGAAGGCGTGCTGCGGGCCGAGCAGGGGCGCGGCACCTTCGTGTTGTCACGCAAGCGGCTGTCCTATCCGATTAGCGCGCGCACACGCTTTTCGACAGGCTTGCAAGGACAGACGACGGAAAGGCACATCGTCCTGCTCGCCTCGTCGGTCGAGCCAGCCAGCCATCGCGTCGCCGAGGGCCTTGGCCTTGCCAGGGGGGCCGAGGTGATCCGTCTGGAGACGCGCGGCGAAGCCGATGGACGGCCGGTGTCGCGCGCTGTCGGCTGGTTCGAGGCCAGGCGCTTTGCCGGCATCGATGCCGCGATGGCCGAGACCGGCTCGATCACCACGTCGCTGGCCCGCTTCGGCATCGACGATTATCTCCGGCAGTCGACCGTGCTGTCGGCGCGCCATGCCGATGCGGCGGACCTTGCCGATCTCGACCTGCAGCCGGGCGCCATCGTGCTGGTCACGGTCGCTGTCAACGTCACGCCGGACGGCCAGCCGATCCAGTTTTCCGAGTCGCGCTTCCCGGCCGAACGGGTGGAGCTGAAGCTGTCGGCGCTGTAGTGATCGCGCTCACTTGTCAGCGGCTTGGCGTTTGAGAACCGCCTTCCCCCACTCCGTCTCGGCTTCGCCGAGCCACCTCTCCCCCCTCCGGAGGGAGAGGAAGGGAGCCCGCTGGCGGCGGGAGAAGGAGGGAGTTTGGTTGAGGAGCGTTGGCTGCAATAGGCTCGCACCCTTCCTCTACCCCGTCGATCGGGGGAGAGGTGGCTCGGCAAAGCCGAGACGGAGTGGGGGTCGACCTGCGCGGGGCGTTATGACCCCACCTCGATCACAGCCTTGATCAGCCCGGTTTTCTCGTGTGCCCAGCGAGCAAGATCATGCGGCGTCTCGGCAAGCGATGTGCGGTGGGTGACGAGCTTGGCCAGCGGCACCGCGCCGTTGCGGATCGAGGCGGCGACGTGATCGAAGTCGGCACGCAGCGCGTTGCGGCTGCCGATCAGAGTCATCTCGCGTTTGTGGAATTCCGGATCGGAAAAGCTGATGTCGTCCTTGACGACGGAGACCAGCACCAATGTTCCGCCATGCGCGACATGGGCAAAGGCCGACTGCACCGACTGGGTGTTGCCGGTGGCGTCGAAGACCACGTCGAAACCTTCGCCCGATGTCGCCTCCCTGACCAGATCGGGCACCGCGCCGCGCGAGCCGTCGAGTATTGCGAAGCCGAGTTCTTTCGCAGCAAAGTCCAGTCTTTCCGTGCTCATGTCGAGCAGTGTCACGTCGAGCCCGGCGATGCGGGCGAAGATGGCGGTGCCGAGTCCGATCGGGCCGGCGCCGATGACCAGCGTGCGGGCGCCTGGATCGGCGCGGGCGCGCCGCACCGCATGCGCGCCGATGGCCAGAAACTCGACAGCGGCGGCATCGGCCAGCGACAGGCCGTTGGCCGGATAGAGATTTTGCGCCGGCACCAGGATGCGCTCGCACATGGCGCCGTCGCGATGGACGCCCAGCACCTCGATCCTGACACAGCAATTCGGCTTGCCGTGCCGGCAGGCGATGCATTTGCCGCAGGAAAGATAGGGGTTGATGACGACCCGCTCGCCAACGGCAAGTTCGACGCCTTCGCCGGTCTCGACGATCGTTCCCGACACCTCATGGCCCATGATGCGGGGATAGGCGAGGAACGGGTGCTTGCCCTCGAAGATGTGGTAGTCGGTGCCGCAGATGCCGACATGGCTGACCGCCACCAGCGCCCAGCCGGCAGGTGGCGCGCCGGGCGCGGGACGGTCTTCCAGGACAAGATCGCCGGGCGAGCGGCAGACGACGGCTTTCATGCTTTAATCCAGTCTGTCATGAAATCGCCGGCCTGTCGGTTTTGGCGGGCCGGTGATCGATCGAGGAATGATCTACTTGCCGCGGCGGCGCAGGCCGTCGAAGTAGACGATGATGATGATCAGCGCGCCGGTGATGATGCGCTGCCAGAACGAGTTGACGTTGAGCAGGTTGGCGCCGTTGTTGATGGTGGCCAGGATGAAAGCGCCGAGCAGCGGTCCGTGCACCGAGCCGACGGCGCCGAACAGCGAGGTGCCGCCGATGACCGACGAAGCGATCGCCTGCAGCTCCCAGCCTTCGGCCTGGGTGGGGTTGCCGATGCCGATGCGGGCGGCCAGCAGCACGCCGACGAAGGCCGCGCACAGGCCGGACAACGTGTAGGCCATGTAGATGGTGCGCTGGACATTGACGCCGGACAGGCGCGAGGCCTCGGCATTGGAGCCGACCGAGAACAGATAGCGGCCCCAGCGGCTATGATGGAGGAAAACATAGGCCGGAATGCCGACCAGGATCACCATCCAGAACAGGTTGGGGATGCCGATAAAGGAACTGCGCGAGAAGGCGGTGAAGGTATCGCTGTTGATGTTGATCGAATTGCCGTTGGTCATCAAAAGGCCGATGCCGCGCAGCGAAGTCAGGGTTGCCAGCGTGATGATGAAGGGCGGCAGGCCCATCTTGACGATGCCGAAGCCGTGGAACATGCCGATGGCGACGCCGACCAGCAGCGTCGCCAGGATGGCGAGCCAGATGGGGAAGCCGGCATTGATCATCATGGCGACGACCACGGTGGCAAAACCGACCACGGCGCCGACCGACAGGTCGATACCGCCGGTAATGATGACGAAGGTCTGGCCGACCGCCATGATGGCGATCATCGAGCCCTGGCGCAAAAGATTGGCGATGTTGTTGCCGGAGGCGAAGCTTGTGGTCGCCAACGAAAGCACGATCCACAGCAGCACCAGCAGCGCCAGAAGCGTCAGCCCAAACAGGACGTTGTAGTTGCGCTTCGGTTTTTCGACAGCAATCGCCTCGGTGCTCATATCTGTCCTCCCAGCTTTTCTTGTTTCTCGGCGAGCGCCTGCGTGAGAATATCCTCGTGGCTGGCGGCGTGAAAACCGTGCGTCGCCACCAGTTTGCCGCGCCGGAACACATGCAGCGTGTCGGCGAGCTCGTAGACTTCCGGCAGATAGGACGAAATCAGGATGATGCCGGCGCCTTTCGACAGCAGCGCGCCGAACAGGCGGTAGATCTCGGCCTTGGTGCCGACATCGACGCCGACCGTCGGCTCGTCGAAGATGAACAGCTTGGCGCCGTGCGCCAGCCATTTGCCGATGACGATCTTCTGCTGGTTTCCGCCCGACAGGCTGGACACCAGCGCGCCGCGTGTCGGTGTCTTGATGCGCAGATCGGCGATCTGGCGATCGGCCTGCGTCTTCTCCTGCATGTTCGAAATCAGCAGATTGTTCGAGATGCGCTTGTAGATCGGCAGGTTGAGGTTGAAGCCGACCGGCAGGTTGAGGCAGAGGCCCTGGTCGCGGCGGCTTTCCGGCGCCAGCGCCATGCCGAGCCTGATCGCGTCATATTCGGAGTTGACCTGAACCTCCTTGCCTTCCCAGAGGATCTGGCCGGCGGATTTGCGATGGCGGCCGTAGACCGTGGTGACGAACTCGCTGCGTCCGGCGCCGATCAGGCCATAGAGACCGACGATCTCGCCGGCGCGAACCGTCATCGAGACATTTTCGAAGCCCTTGCCGGACAGGCTCCTCGCCTCGAGGATCGCGGCGCCCGGCGTGAAATGCTCCTTGTGGTAGACCTGTTCGATCGAGCGGTTGATCATCATCTTGACCAGCTCGGCATCGTTGGTCTCGGCGATGTTGCGGGTGCCAACCAGCGTGCCGTCGCGCAGCACGGAAACACGGTCGGCGAGTTCGAACACTTCCTCCATGCGGTGGCTGATGTAGATGATCGTCACGCCTTCGCCCTTCAGCCGGCGGATCAGGGTGAAGAGCTGGTCGGCCTCCTTACGGGTGAGGTAGGCGGTCGGCTCGTCGAAGATCAGGAATTTGGTGCCGCGCACGGTGGCGCGGGCGGCAGCAATCAGCTGCTGCTGGCCGATGGTCAGGTCGCCCAGCGTGACATGCGCCGGCAGGTCGAAACCGAGATCGTCGATGATGGTCTGCGCTTGCCTGACCATGGCGCGCTGCTGCAGGATGCCGAAGCGCGAATTCTCCTCGCCGAGGAACATGTTGGCGGCGACCGTCAGGTGACGGCACAGCACGACTTCCTGGTGCACGGCATTGATGCCGAGCGCCATCGCCTCATGCGGCGTCGCCAGGGCTGCCGGCTGGCCTTCCCAGATGACCTCTCCGGAGGTGCGCGGCATGACGCCGGTCAATAGCTTGATGAGCGTGGATTTGCCGGCGCCGTTCTCACCGACGATGGCGTGGATTTCGCCGGATTTGAAAGCAAGGTTGACCGGCTTCAGTGCATGCGTGCCGGGATAGCGCTTCTCCAGCCCGCGCAATTCGAGGATGGTCCGACCCGGTTCCAGCACGGGTGCCGGATGCAGTTCCTGCGCTGTCGAAATCATGACAATCCTCCCAGATTGGCCGCACGATTGGCACGCGGCGAGGCAAGGATACGCCTCGAAAAACAGCCTAGCTTAAGCTTGTGGATTGCCAAGCCGTTTGTGCCGGCAGCGGATGTCTCCGGGGCGCGAGGCCCCGGAAACGATTGCACATGCGATGCTTAGAGCTTCGGGTTGAGCAGCGCGTCGATCTTCGGGTCCTTCATGTTGGCCTTGGTCACCAGATTGGCGCCGGTGTCGACATTGGCCTCGACCTTCTCGCCCTTCGAGGCGGCAAGCGCGGTCTTGATGCCGTCATAGCCCATCCGGTACGGATCCTGCACGACGAGGCCGGAAATGACGCCGTCGTTGAGGAACTTGATCAGCTTCTCATCGCTGTCGAAGCCGATCAACCCGACCTTGCCGGCAAGGCTGTTCTCGGCGATCGCCTGGCCGACGCCCTGCGCCATGATCAGGTTGGACGCGAAGATACCCTTAAGATCCGGATTGGCGGTGATCAGGTCGGTGGCGATGTTGAGGCCGGTGGTGGCCTGGCCGTCGGCATATTTGTCGGCGACCAGTTCGAGGCCAGGGTATTTGGCCTTGAGCTGTTCCTTGAAGCCCTGGGCGCGCTGTTCGAGCGAGCCGGCGCCGGGAAGTGCGGTGATCAAGGCGACCTTGCCTTCAATCTTGCCGCCATTGGCTTCGCCGATGGCCGCGGCCAGACCGTCCGCGGCGACGCGACCGCCCTGGACATTGTCGGTGGTCAGGAACGAGGTGAAGGCCTTGGAGTCGGCGCCGGAGTCGATGCCGATGACCTTGACCTTGGCGGCGGCCTCGTCGATCGGCTTGCCGAGCGCCTTGGCTTCGGTCGGCGCGATGACGACGGCGGCTGGATTGCCGGCCACGGCGTTCTCGAGGATCGAGATCTGGCCGTTGACGTCGGTTTCAGCCTGGGCGCCGAGTTCCGGCACGTTGACGCCGAGATCCTTGCCGGCCTTGCGGGCGCCGGCCAGAACGATCTGCCAGTAGAAGGACGTGGTGTCCTTGACGATGATCGGAATGGTCACGTCCGCCGCCGAAACCGGCGCCGAATGCATGACGCCGGCGAGCATCGACGCTGCTGCCAGCGCCATGACGGCGCGGCGGTTGAGAATGCTGGTCACGAATTTCATGAGGTTTCCTCCCTAAGTCGCCCGGTGAAACGATACGGAAGCTCCATTCGGATAGGCGCGGTCCAAAACAGAACTTTATCAATAAAAAACAGTTGCCATGTTTTGATAGTGCATCGAACAGGCCGATGCAAGCGGTGTTTGATCAGTCCTTGCGAGGCCTGGCAGAGGCAGATCTACCGCGCTGCTCCTCCCTTGGCGCCGTCACGCTTCCGTTCCGTTTCGCGAGAGCATGGAATATTAATTCCACCAATTCGTCAATATGGAATGTTCATTCTCTTGTGGAGTCGCAAGGATGTGAAGTTTCACGCCAGCTCCTGCACCAGCGTATAGGGGCGATATCTGGCGTATTCCGTCTCCGGCACGTCGATGTCGAGCAGTTCGAGGTTGCGCGTCAGGTTTGCCAGCTTGGCGGTGCCGGTCAGCACGGTGGCGACCGCGGGTTCATGCAAGGGGAATTGGAACGCGGCGGCGGCCAGCGGATAACCGCCCTCGGCGGCCATCCTTTCCATCGCACCGACGCGGTCGAGCACGTCGTGGCTGGCAGGCAGGTAATCGAAATGCGCGCCTTGCACCGGCCCGGTCGCCAATATGCCGGAGTTGAAGACGCCGCCGATGACCAGCGACGTCTGTTGCGCCCGGCATAGCGGCAGCAACTCCGCTTCGGCGCTGCGGTCGAGCAAGGAATAACGGCTGGCGAGCAGGATGCAGTCGAGCGGCGCCCGGCGCATCACGTCGAGGCAGATCTGCACTTCGTTGACACCGAGCCCATAGGCGGAAATGACGCCGGATCGCTTGAGTTCTTCGAGCGCCTTGAGGCCGCCATCCATCAGCTGGCGAAAGTGCAGCTTGGTCTTCTCGACACCATGGGTGTAGACGCCGATGTCGTGGACAAACAGGACGTCTATCCTGTTTAGGCCAAGCCGCGCATAGCTGAACTCGACCGACCGCATGATGCCGTCATAGGAATAGTCGTAGTCGAGCGCGAAGGGCAGCGGATCGACATAGGAGTGATCGGGAACCTGGTCTTCCGGTACCGGGCGGAACAGGCGGCCGACCTTGGTGGACAGCACATAGGAATCGCGCGGCTTGTAGCGCAGGAAATCGCCGAAGCGTCGTTCCGACAGGCCGAAACCGTAGAAGGGCGCGGTGTCGAAATAGCGCAGGCCGGCCTCCCAGGCGCCCTGCAGCGTCTCCATCGCCGCCTCGCGCGAACAGGCGCGGTAGAGACCGCCAAGTGCGGCGCCGCCAAAGCTGACCTCGGTGACCTCCAGAGCGGTCCGACCGATGCGGCGTTTTTTCATGCAAACCTCCCCGGTGCCGGCCGTTGCTCGGCTCGGCAGTCTACTCGATATCAGTGCAATCTAATTTAAAGCGTTGCGCCAAGATGCCAGGGCACGAACTCGTTGTCGCCGTAGCCGAAATCCTCGCTCTTGGTCTTGCGGCCGGAAGCCGTCTCGACGATCAGTTCGAAGATCTCGCGGCCCATGCCGGCGATGGTCTTTTCACCCGAGGCGATGACGCCGCAGTTGACGTCCATGTCCTCTTCCATCTGGTGGTACATGGTCGAGTTGGTGGCGACCTTGATCGACGGCGTCGGACGGCAGCCGAAGCAGGAGCCGCGGCCGGTGGTGAAGACGATGATGTTGGCGCCGCCCGCCACCTGGCCGGTCGCCGAAACCGGGTCGTAGCCGGGCGTGTCCATGAACACCAATCCACTGCCGGTGACTTTTTCGGCGTAGCCGAAGACGCCGTTGAGCGGCGTCTGGCCGCCCTTGGCGACCGCACCAAGCGACTTCTCCAGGATGGTGGTGAGGCCGCCGCGCTTGTTGCCGGGCGAGGGGTTGTTGTCGATCGAGGCGCCATGCTTGGCGACGTGATCCTCCCACCATTTCACGAAGCCATCGAGCTTCTGCGCAATCTCCGGCGTTGCCGCGCGGTAGGCGAGCAGATGCTCGGCGCCGTAGATCTCGGTCGTCTCGGAGAGGATGCCGATGCCGCCGACGCCGGCCAGGATGTCGACGGCGGCGCCCAGCGCCGGGTTGGCGGTAATGCCCGACATGCCGTCGGAGCCGCCGCATTGCAGGCCGACGACGATCTCGCTGACCGGGATCGGCTCACGCTTCAACTGGCCAACCTCTTCGGCGATCTCGGCAAGCACGCCCATCGCCTTTTCGACCGATTTGCGCGAACCGCCGGCGTCCTGGATGTTGAAATGGCGTTTGCCGGCGGCGACGCCCTTCTGGCCGTAGAGCGTGAGCTGGTTGACCTCGCAGCCGAGCCCGACCATCAGCACGCCGCCGAAATTCGGATGGCGGGCGTAGCCGGCGAGCGTACGGTGCAGCACCATCATGCCGTCGCCGGTTCCGCTCATGCCGCAGCCCTGGCCGTGGACGATCGGTACGAAGCCGTCGATGCCGGGATATTTCGGCAAAAGCGTGCGGTTGGCGGTGTCGGCGATGGAATGGCAGACGGTTGCCGAGCAATTGACGCTGGCGACGATGCCGATGAAGTTACGCGTGCCGGCGCGGCCGTCGGAGCGGCGATAGCCCATGAAAGTGCGGGCGCGGTCGGCTTCCGTCGCGTGCTCGGCCTCGCTCGGCGGCACGACCGGCAAGCGGCCGGATTCGAAAACCAGATTGTGCGAATGCACGTGCTCGCCCGGCGCGATGTCCTGTGTCGCACGGCCGATCGCCTGGGCGTATTTCACCACGGCCTCGCCGGCGGCGATCGGCTTGATCGCCACCTTGTGGCCGGGTTCGATCAGCGCACCGGCGACGGCACCTCCCGGCAGCACGGTGCCGATCTCGATGCGGCCGTTGGCGACGGCGACATTGTCGGCGGGGGACAGAAGAATGCAGTTGGAGGCGTTCACGGGCGGTTTCCTGGGTGATCCTGGGTTGCGCGGACGGATTGACACGCGTCTGTTTAGAGATAATGTCTTTTATCGTGAAAAAACAGTTTTGCGTCAATTGTTTTTTCGTGGGGTTCCGCATGTCCCTGGGTTGTTCCGGGAAGCGATTTCGCTTCTTACGGCCATGGGAACGTCATATTGCGCTTCAAACCGGCCGCCGCAAGCGACGGCGTGCAATGGGTCAGGGATGTCGAAGAGCAACAACGTCTACAAGGATGCCTACAACCGCTGCCTGCGGCTGCTCGACGAAACGCGCAGCCTGCCTTCGGAGCCGGAACTGGGCACCTTGCTTGGCGTCAGCCGGACCACCGTCCGCACCATTCTCGCGCGCATGGAAGAGACCGGGCTGATCGCCTGGAACAAGCGCGCCAAGACGGTGCTGCGCGAACCGCGTCCAGATGATTTCTTCCCCGAGGAAGAGACCGACACGCTGGCCGAGATCATCGAACGGTCGTTCATGCGCAGGCTGCTCGCCGGCGGCGCCGAGGCCGGCATGCAGATCAACGAACTTGAACTGGCGCGCGAGATCGGCGTCGGCACCACCAGCGTGCGCGAATTCCTTATCCGCTTCTCGCGTTTTGGCCTGATCGAGAAGCGTCGCAACAGCCATTGGGTGCTGAAGGGTTTTACCCGCGCCTTCGCGCTGGAGCTAACCGAAATCCGCGAAATGTTCGAACTGCGCTCGGCGGCCGCCTTCACCGCTCTGCCGCAGGATAGCGCGGTGTGGGCCGATCTTGACCGCCTGGAGGACGAACATTGCCGGCTGGCAAGCGATATCGCCACCCGCTTCAACGAATTCTCCGAGCTCGACGAGCGTTTCCACCGGCTCATCCACCGGGCGTCGCGCAACCGCTTCATCGTCGATTTCTACGATGTCATCGCCATGATCTTTCACTACCACTACCAGTGGAACAAGGCGCAGGAACGCGAGCGCAACGAAGTCGCGATCGGCGAGCATCTGGCCTATATCGAGGCGCTGAAATCGCGCGACCTCGGCAAGGTCGATGCCGCCTGCCGCAAGCATTTGAAGTCGGCGCGCCAGACATTGCTGACCTCGATCCCCGAGAGCCGGTCGCTACAAAAATCCTGAGCCGCGTCGCGGCTCAGGGTCTTGTTTCATGCAGGTCGTTGTCCCAAAACCGCCGCACAGTTTGGGCGACATGCATGATATGCCGCGTTGCCGCAGCGGCGATTTGGCGATTTTCCACCCGCCGGCCTCGTGCTAGGAATGTCGCGTTGCTGCGAAGAGGCAGGGCTTTGAGCGTATCGAGGAGACGGTGGAGCATACCGGTCGCGCTGGTCGCGGCCTATCTGCTGTTGCTCCAGTCGACGCTTGGCGCATTCGCCTTCGGCGCCGGACCCTATGCATCACAGCTTGATGCGTTCGGCAACGTCATCTGCACCCATGAGGGCGCGACCCAGCTTCCCGGCGGCAACCAGCCGCCGTCCCATCTTCCGGCATGCTGCGTGCTCGGCTGCAGCATGGTTTCGGCGGCCTTTGCGCCGCCGCCCGATGCTGGCCTGGCGTTGGGCAGCCTTTCCGTTGAAACGGTCGCCTTTGTCTTCCCGGCGGCCTTCCATCTCGACTTTGCGCGTGAGCGCTCGCCGTCGAACCCGCGCGCACCGCCGCTGACGGCCTGAGCCTGTTTGCCCGGCGGAACCTTTCGTGGGCGTACCCATCCAAAGATCAAACTGCTCGCGACCGGCAACGGCGCGACCATCACTCCATGGAGCAACCATGTCCTATTTTTTCCCTGACGCCGCGCGTCCTATGCTCGGCGGCATTCTACGCAGCATCGAAGAGCGTCTCGGCATTGCCCTGCTGGCTCTTGCGCTGTCGTTCACAGGCGCCCAGTCCGTCCTGGCGCATGAGTTCAAGGTTGGCGATCTTGAGATCGGCCACCCCTGGTCGCGCGCCACGCCGGCCGGCGCCAAAGTGGCCGGCGGCTATTTCACCATCACCAACAACGGCAGTACGCCGGACCGGCTGGTGTCGATTTCCTCCGATGTTTCTGAAAAAGCCGAGTTGCATGAGATGGGCGTCAAGGACGGTGTCATGACCATGCGGCCGGTCGCCGGCGGCCTGGAAATCCCGGCTGGCGGCAAGGTCGCCCTGGCGCCTGGCGGCTATCATCTGATGTTCATCGGCCTGAAGCGGCAACCCAAGCAGGGCGAAAAGTTTTCCGCCACGCTGACTTTCGAAAAGGCCGGCGCCGTCAGCGTCGATTTCGCAGTCGAAGGCATGGGTGGCGGCGCCATGGACGATCACGCCAATTGATCCGGCCAGTTCGACCAATTTTGAAAATCTGAGGGACCATCATGAACAAGTATCTTTTGTCGGCCGCAGCACTTCTCGTGCTCGGAACGAGTGCCGCCTTCGCGCATATCACGTTCGAAACGCAGGAAGCGGCCGTCGGCTCGACCTACAAGGCCGTTTTGCGCGTGCCGCATGGCTGCGAGGGCAAGGCGACGACCGCCGTGCGCGTGCAGATCCCGGAAGGGGTGATCGCGGTGAAACCGATGCCGAAGCCGGGCTGGACGCTGCAGACCAAGAAGGGCAAGTACGAGAAATCATACCAGCTCTACGGTCAGGTAACCGATGGGGTCAAGGAAGTCGACTGGAGCGCCGGCAGCCTGCCGGATGAATTCTATGACGAGTTCGTCTTCCGCGCGACGCTGACGGCGGATCTCCCTGTCGGCCAAAAACTCTACTTCCCGGTGGTGCAGGAATGCGACGGTGCGGCCGATCGCTGGATCGAGATCCCAGCGGCGGGACAGGATGAAGACGGGCTGGAAAACCCGGCACCCGGCATCAAGCTGCTACCGAAGAAATGATCTCCTAGGCGGCGCGCTCTTTCGAGCGCGCCGCTCTTTTTCGTGGCGGTGACATGAGCACGACCTCCTTCCTGCAAACGGCTTCCATTGCCGGCAAACGTGCCGGGCGGCTTGTAGTCGGCCTGTTGGCCATGATCGTGTTTCTTGCCAGCCTTGCCCTGCCAGATCAGGCCTTTGCCCATGCCGCGCTGATCAAGACCGATCCGGCCGACGGCGCGGTGCTGGCACAGGGGCCGGCACAGTTCTCGCTGACCTTCAGCGAGCCGGTCTCGCCGCTGGTGCTGACCTTGGTGCGGCCCGACGGCACGCCGGTTCCGTTGACCGCCTTCCGTCTCAGCGACCAGACGGTCGAGATCGACAATCCGCAGCCACTCAAGTCGGGCACGCATGTGCTGAGCTGGCGCGTCATTTCCGCCGACGGTCATCCGGTCGGCGGTTCCCTGCTGTTTTCCATCGGCGCGCCAAGCGCGCCGCCGGCCGTGTCCGAAGCCGTCGACTGGCAGCTGCGATCGGCGATCTGGCTCGGCAAGGTCCTTCTCTACATCGGCCTTTTCCTCGGCGTCGGCGGTGCCTTCGCGCTTGCGTGGCTGAACGGGGTCGGACAGGCTGGCCAACGTTTCGTCATCGTTGCCATCCTGGGCGGGCTGGTCGCGGCACCCTTGTCCCTCGGTTTCCAAGGGCTTGATGCGCTCGGCGCGCCGCTCCCCCATGTGGCGCAGCCGATCATGTGGCGAACCGGGCTCGGCACCAGTTTTGGCTGGACGGTACTGGTCGCCCTCATTGCGCTGGGGCTCGGCCTGCTGTCGCTTGCCGGTCCCCGCGCCGCCGCCAAATTATTTGCCTTGACCGGCCTGGTTGGAGTGGGTGTCGCGCTTGCCGCCAGCGGCCATGCCAGTGCGGCCGAACCGCAATGGCTGACGCGGCCAATGGTGTTCCTGCACGGCTTGGGTATTGCCTTCTGGGCCGGCGCGCTGGTGCCGCTCGGGCTGGCGCTGAAAAGGCAATCGGCGGAAGCCACGCCATTCCTGCGGCGGTTTTCACGCCTGATCCTGCCGGTGGCGGCCGTGCTTGTCGCTGCCGGCGTCGTTCTCGCCGTCATCCAGGTGCAGACACCGGCGGCGCTGGTCAACACCGCCTATGGCCGGCTGCTGCTGATCAAGCTGGGGCTGCTGGTCTTTCTGTTCACGCTCGCCGCGGTCAACCGCTGGAAACTCACCGCATCGGCCGAGGCAGGATCGACGGAGGTGCAGCGTAGGCTCTCCCGTTCGATCGGCGTCGAGATGTTGATCGTGCTGGCCATTTTCGGCGTTGCCTCGGGCTGGCGCTTCACACCGCCGCCACGGGCTCTGGCGATCGCGGCGGCGCAGCCGGTCTCGGTCCATATCCACGCGCTGCAAGCGATGGCCGATCTCAGCATCACGCCTGGCCATGCCGGGCCGGTCGTTGCCTCGATGGTCATCATGAGCGGCGATTTCGGCCCGCTCGACGCCAAGCAAGTGACGCTGGTGCTGTCGAAGCCCGATTCCGGCATCGAGCCGCTGAAGCGCGCTGCGACCAAGCCCGGCGACGGCAGCTGGCGTGTCGACAACCTCGTCATCCCGGTGCCCGGCCGCTGGACGGTGCGTATCGACATCCTGGTCTCGGACTTCGAGATGGTGAAGATCGAGGCGCCCATCGACATCAGGCCGTAAGCCGGACTGGCACGAGCTTGGTTGGGCCATCCGGGCAACACAATTCGGCGAGGCGGTTGACGCGGCACGAAAGGCCCGTCAATCATCCGGCAAAATTGCGGGCTGCGATCAACAAAACCCGAAGGTAGGAAACAACGATGGAAAAAGCCGAAATCGGCCTGATCGGCCTTGGCACTATGGGCTCCAACCTGGCGCTGAACATCGCCGAGCATGGACATCGCATCGCCGTCTTCAACCGCACCAGGGCGCGCACCGACGCTTTCGTCGAGAATGCCGGAGCGCTCAGGGATATGGTGGTGCCTTGCTACAGCCTGGAAGAGCTCGCCGCCGCGATCCGACCGCCGCGCCCGATCATCATCATGGTGCTGGCCGGCAAGCCCGTCGACGAACAGATCGCGGCCCTGCGCGGCGTGCTGTCGGCCAACGACATCGTCATCGACGCCGGCAACGCCAATTTCCGCGACACGATGCGGCGCTTTTCCGAGCTTTCCGGCTCGGACCTCACCTTTATCGGCATGGGCGTGTCCGGCGGCGAGGAGGGCGCGCGGCACGGACCGTCGATCATGGTCGGCGGCACCGAGGACAGCTGGAAGCGTGTCGAGAAAGTGCTGACCGCGATCTCGGCCAAGTTCAAGGACGAACCCTGCGCGGCATGGCTCGGCACCGACGGCGCCGGGCATTTCGTCAAGACCATCCACAACGGCATCGAATATGCCGACATGCAGATGATCGCTGAGATCTACGGCATCCTGCGCGACGGGCTCGGCATGGGGCCGAAGGACATCGGCAAGGTGTTTTCCAACTGGAACAAGGGCCGGCTCAATTCCTACCTGATCGAAATCACCGCCAAGGTGCTGGCATCTGATGATTCGAAGACCGGCAAGCCGGTGGTCGACATCATCCTCGACCGTGCCGGCCAGAAGGGCACCGGCAAATGGTCGGTCATCGAGGCCCAGCAGCTCGGCATTCCCGCGACGGCGATCGAGGCGGCGGTCGCGGCACGCGTGCTGTCGTCGATCAAGGACGAGCGGCTGGCGGCGGAAAAGGCCTATGGCAACATCGGTGTTACCAGGATTTCAGGCGACAAGGACGCTTTGCTGCATGATCTCGAACTGGCGCTGTTCGCCGGCAAGATATCAGCCTATGCGCAAGGTTTCGCGGTGATGAGCGGCGCCTCGAAGGAGTTCAACTGGAACCTGCCGATGCCGACCATCGCCAGGATCTGGCGCGCCGGCTGCATCATCCGTTCGCAGATGCTCGACACCATGGCGGAAGCCTTCAGCAAGGGTGGTGCGTCGACCAACCTTCTGATGGCGCCGGCCTTCATCTCGCTGATGCAGGAAGCGCATCCGTCGCTGCGGCGCATCGTGGCAAGGGCATCGGAGGCCGGCTCGCCGGTTCCGGCACTGTCTTCCGCACTTGCCTATTTCGACAGCTACCGCCAGGGCCGCGGCACCTCGAACCTGATCCAGGCACAGCGCGATTTCTTCGGCGCGCACGGCTTCGAGCGCATCGACGACAAAGGCGCGTTCCACGGGCCGTGGGGCAGCGGTGCCGCTGGCTAGGCCGCATAACGGCTGAGTTCTAAGCGGGTACGGGCTGGCTGAACGCCTGAACGTCGCTGGCGGTTACCAGACGCTGCAGCGAGCCGGGCGCGGCGCCGCCGATCCAGCCGAGTACCGAGCGGGCAAGATCGGAGCCGGCCAAGCGGAAGTTCTCGTTGACGACAAGCAATTCCCTGCGGAACAGATGCAAGAGGTCCGACGACTGCTTGGACACCACATCGACGTCACGGCCGAGCTTGAGGCCGGCATCCTCGATACCGGCGACGATGGCCAGTGTCGCGGCGGCGGCGCTGCTGACGAAGCCGTCCGGCCTGTTTTCACGGCGCATCACCTGCGCGGTCCGGCTCCTGATCTGCTCGATCGAATGGTCGATCGAAACAGCGTTGAACGGGATTTCGCTGGCGCCAACCTCGCTCAGTGCATCGGCAAAGCCGTTCAGCGTGTGGCCATAATAGGTCAGCCCGGGCGGCGGCGACAGAAGCGCCAGCTTGCGCCTGCCCATGCTCGCCAGGCGGCGCACGGCTTCCATCGCGAAAACATGGTTGTCGAAGTCATGATAGGGGTGGACGAGGCCCATATCGGTGCGGCCATGCGTGGCAAAGGGCATGCCGTGTTCCAGCATGTAGCGGGCACGCGGATCGTTCGGTTGAGTGCGCGAGATGATAACCCCGTCGGCCGAGCCGGTCTCGACGAGATAGCGGATCGGTTCCATCGGATCCTGCGAGCGGGAATAGGGCGTGACGATCAGGTGATAGGGCGTTTCGGCGAGCACTTCCGAAACGCCGTAGATAATGTCCGAGACGAAACTCATGATCTCGCGATCGGTGTTGAGCACGAGGCTGATGACATTGGTCCTGCCGGTGCGCAGGCGCACGCCGGCGCGGTTGGGCCGATAGCCGATCTGCTTGGCGACGAGCTGGACACGGCGCCTGGTTTCGGCGCCGATTTCCGGGGCATCCTTCAAGGCGCGCGACACAGTCGTGACGCCGAGCCCGGTCATGAAGGCAAGCGTCTTCAACGTCGGCCGCCCCTGCGCCGACGTCGCCTCATTCTTGTCCGTACGCTGTCTGTCCATTCGTCCCGCCCGTCAGGCGCATAGCAGCCTCAGGCCGGGTCGGCAATCGCCGCCGCTGCGATACGATATGCGTGCCAACCCCAGCGAAGCCTCAATACACTGAAACGTTACAGATTGCCAATATTGCCACTGTGACGCTCTCAATCCCGCGGCTTGGCAATGGTTTCGAGGCCAGCAGAGTCCTCAGGTCAAACACGACCCTGGCGAATTTCTTGCGCTGCAGCATGGTTTTTCGGCGCTGCAGCGAGATCCGCGCCGTACTGGCCGGCTTTCGCGCAAGGAATTTGTTCGTGCCTCGAAAAAACATCGGGCCGCCTTTGCCCGAGGGGTTGCGCAGCTTACGCAATTGCCGTATCGAAAATCTGTAACGTTTCAGATTCTGGGAGGAGCCGAAATGCGATACAGACTTTTGACTGCTGCGCTGGCAGCAACGGCCGCACTGCAATTTGCCGGCCCGGCGGCCGCGACCGACCTTGAAGTCACCCATTGGTGGACGTCGGGCGGCGAGGCCGCGGCGGTTGCGGAACTTGCCAAGGCATTCGACGCAACCGGCAATCACTGGGTCGACGGCGCCATTGCCGGCTCCGGCGGCACGGCGCGGCCGATCATGATCAGCCGCATCACCGGCGGCGATCCGATGGGCGCCACGCAGTTCAATCACGGCCGGCAGGCGGAAGAGCTGGTGCAGGCCGGCCTGATGCGCGACCTCACCGACGTCGCCACCAAGGGCAAGTGGACGGAAGTTGTACGGCCGAAGAGCCTGCTCGACAGCTGCACCATCGACGGCAAGATCTATTGCGTACCCGTCAACATCCATTCGTGGCAGTGGCTGTGGCTCTCCAACGAGGCTTTCGAAAAGGCCGGCGTGCCGTTGCCGAAGGACTGGAATGAATTCGTTGCGGCAGCGCCCGCGCTGGAAAAGGCCGGCATCATCCCGCTCGCCGTCGGCGGACAGGCCTGGCAGTCCTCCGGCGCCTTCGATGTGCTGCTTGCGGCAGTGGGCGGCACGGATGCGTTCCTCAAGGTCTACAAGGACAAGGACGCGACATTTGCCGCCGGGCCTGAAGTCGCCAAGGTCTTCAAGGCCGCGGACGATGCCCGCAAGATGGCGAAGAACACCAATGTGCAGGACTGGAACCAGGCGACCAACCTGGTCATCACTGGCAAGGCCGGCGGCCAGATCATGGGCGACTGGGCGCAGGGCGAGTTCCAGGTTGCCGGCAAGACCGCCGGCAAGGATTATACCTGCCTGCCGGGCCTTGGGCTGAACGAGGTCATCGCCACCGGCGGCGACGCCTTCTACTTCCCGGTGCTCAAGGATGCCGAAAAGAGCAAGGCGCAGGAGGTGCTGGCCGAGACGCTGCTCGATCCCAAGACGCAGGTCGCCTTCAATCTGAAGAAGGGTTCTCTGCCGGTGCGCGGCGACGTCGATCTCAATGCCGCGAACGACTGCATGAAGAAGGGCCTCGCGATCCTTGCCAAGGGCGCCGTCATACCGTGGACGGACCAGTTGCTTTCGCAGGACACCCAGAAGCAGAAGGAAGATCTTTTCGCCGAATTCTTCGCCAAGCCGGAACTGACCGTCGAAGACGCGCAGAAGCGCTTCGCCGACCTCATCGGTTCGGCTGACTGACGTTGGAGCACCCCACATCGGTCCCTGCCTTGCTAACGCAGGGCCGGGACCGCACCGCCCTTACCCAGCCGGCTGACGAGATGAGCAAGAGCGAACGCCCCAACCCGCTGTTCCGCAACCTCAATGCGAAGGTCGCCTCGATCCCGATGATCCTCACCGCGATGGTGGTTTTCGTCGGTGGCACCCTGTGGACGGTGCTCTATTCCTTCACCAATTCGAAGCTCTTGCCGCGGCTGAATTTCGTCGGGCTCGACCAGTATTACCGGCTGTGGGCGACGCCGCGCTGGCTGATCTCGATCGAGAACCTGTTGATCTACGGCGCCATCTCGCTGGTGTTCTCACTGGTCATCGGCTTCCTTCTTGCCGCGCTGCTCGACCAGAAGATCCGCTTCGAGGACACGTTCCGCACCATCTTCCTCTATCCCTTCGCGCTCTCCTTCATCGTCACCGGCCTGGTCTGGCAGTGGCTGCTCAATCCCGATTTCGGCATCCAGCATGTGGTGCGGGACCTCGGCTGGACGAGCTTCAGCTTCGATCCGCTCTACAATTCCAGCATCGTCATCTACGGCATATCGATCGCGGCGCTGTGGCAAGGCACAGGACTGATCATGTGCCTGATGCTGGCCGGCCTGCGCGGCATCGACGAGGACATCTGGAAGGCGGCGCGGGTGGACGGGATTCCGATGTGGAAGACCTATCTGTTCATCGTCATCCCGATGATGCGGCCGGTCTTCATCACCACGCTGGTCATCATCGCCTCCGGTATCGTCAAGGTCTATGACCTCGTCGTGGCGCAGACCAGCGGCGGCCCTGGCATCGCTTCCGAAGTGCCGGCCAAATACGTCTACGATTATATGTTCTTCGCCCAGAACCTCGGCCAGGGTTTTGCCGCCTCGACCATGATGCTGCTCTCGGTGGCGATCGTCATCGTGCCCTGGGCCTATCTCGAATTCGGGCGGCGCAAATGAGCATGGCAAACACCACCGCTCAAACAAGCACTGCCGCCGGCGCGCGCCAGGACATCATCGACCCCTACGGCCCGAAGCCGCGCCGCATGATTTCGCGCCGCAATATCTTCCTCTACGGCACATTGTTTGTCATGGCGGCCTACTATCTCTTGCCGCTCTACGTGATGGTCGTCACGTCGCTCAAGGGCATGCCCGAGATACGGCTCGGCAACATCTTCTCGCCGCCGCTCGAGATCACCTTCGAGCCGTGGGTCAAGGCATGGGCGACGGCCTGCACCGGCCTCAATTGCGACGGGCTCTCGCGCGGCTTCTGGAATTCGGTGCGCATCACCGTCCCGTCGGTGCTGCTGTCGATCGCCATCGCCTCGGTGAACGGTTATGCGCTGGCCAATTGGCGCTTCAAGGGCGCCGATACGTTTTTCATCATCCTGATCGTCGGCGCCTTCATCCCCTACCAGGTGATGATCTATCCGATCGTCATCATCCTGCGCGAGATCGGCCTCTATGGCAGCCTCAGCGGCCTGGTAATCGTCCATTCCATTTTCGGCATGCCGATCCTGACGCTGCTGTTTCGCAACTATTTCTCCTCGATGCCGGAAGAGTTGTTCCGGGCGGCCCGCGTCGACGGCGCCGGCTTCTGGGGCATCTTCCTGCGCATCATGCTGCCGATGTCGCTGCCGATCTTCGTCGTCGCCATCATCCTGCAGGTGACCGGCATCTGGAACGACTTCCTGTTCGGCGTCGTCTACACCCGCCCCGACACCTATCCGATGACGGTGCAGCTCAACAACATCGTCAATTCGGTGCAAGGCGTGAAGGAGTACAACGTCAACATGGCCGCAACCATCCTGACCGGACTCGTGCCGCTCATCGTCTACTTCATTTCCGGCAAGCTTTTCGTACGCGGCATCGCCGCCGGCGCGGTGAAGGGGTGATGGCGATGACGGCAGCCAACGGCACCAGTGTTTCAATCCAGGACCTGTCGCTCAATTTCGGCGCGATTTCGGTGCTGCAGACCCTCAATCTCGATGTTGCCGAGGGCGAGTTTATCGTGCTGCTCGGTCCCTCCGGCTGCGGCAAGTCGACCTTGCTCAACTGCATCGCCGGCCTGCTCGACATCTCCGAAGGCCGCATCTTCATCAAAGGCAAGAACGTCACCTGGGAAGAGCCCAAGGACCGTGGCATCGGCATGGTGTTCCAGTCCTACGCGCTCTATCCGCAAATGACGGTGGAGAAGAACCTGTCCTTCGGCCTACGCGTTGCCGGCATACCCAAGGACGATATCGCCAAGCGCATCGCGCGCGCGGCCGAAATCCTGCAGATCGAGCCGTTGCTGCAACGCAAGCCGGCAGCACTTTCCGGCGGCCAGCGCCAGCGCGTGGCGATCGGACGGGCGCTGGTGCGCGACGTCGACGTCTTCCTGTTCGACGAGCCACTGTCCAACCTCGATGCCAAGCTGCGCGCCGAATTGCGCGTCGAGATCAAGCTGCTGCATCGCAACCTGCAGAACACCATGATCTACGTCACCCACGACCAGATCGAGGCGATGACGCTGGCCGATCGCATCGCGGTGATGAAAGGCGGCGTCATCCAGCAGCTCGATGCACCGCAGACCATCTACAACCGCCCGGTCAACCGGTTCGTCGCCGGCTTCCTCGGCTCACCGGCGATGAATTTCATCGACGGCGAGCTGCAGGCTGGCGCCGGCCTGATGTTCAAGACCGATGGTGTTGCGGTGCCGCTCGACCGCTATGCCTTCGACGGCACCGACCGTCCCACCGGTGCTTGCGTACTGGGCATCCGGCCAGAACATATTGCCTTCGGCGAAGCGGCGAGGTCGATGCCTTTTGCCGCTGACGGGGCTGTCGAGATCGTCGAGCCGATGGGCTCGGACACACTGGTGTGGACGAAACTCGGCGGCCACAATCTTTCCTTCCGCGTCGAGGCGGAAAGGACGCTTCACAACGGCGACCCGATCCGGATTGGCTTCGATCCGGCGCGCGCGTCGCTGTTCGATGCAGCTACCGGCAACCGCATATAACTCCCAAGCCCAAAGAAACGGACAGAGACGATGAATTGGTCATTCCAACTTTACAGCGCCCGCAATTTCCAGCCCTGGGACGGTGTGCTCGCCATGCTCGGCAAGCTCGGCTATACCCAGGTCGAAGGTTTTGGCGGCGTCTATGATGATCCCAAGACCTTCCGCGCCGAGCTCGACAAGAACGGGCTCGCCATGCCGACCGGGCATTTCTCGATCGACGCGCTCGAGAACGACTTCGACGGCGTGCGCAAAATTGCCGACGCCCTCGGCATCACGCTGCTCATCTGCCCTTTCCTGATGCCCGACCAGCGCCCATCCGACGCGGCGGGCTGGCGCGGCTTCGGCGAACGCCTGGCCAAGGTCGGCGAGGTTGCAAAAAAGGCCGGTTACGGCTTTGCCTGGCACAATCATGATTTCGAGTTCAAGAAACTTGCCGACGGATCGGTGCCACAGGACCACATCCTGTCGTCCGCGCCCGACATCAGCTGGGAGATGGACGTCGCCTGGGTGGTGCGCGGCGGCGACGATCCGCTACCGTGGATCGAGAAACACGGCAAGCGCATCAGCGCCGTCCACGTCAAGGACATGGCCAAGCCCGGTGAGGGGTTGGATGAGGATGGCTGGTCGGATGTCGGTCATGGCACCATCGACTGGGCCGGACTGATCAAGGTGTTGCGCGCCAAGAGTGCCGCCCAATACTACGTCATGGAACAGGACAACCCGAACGATATCGAGCGCTTCGCCCGCCGCTCGATCGCAGCCGCCAAGACCTACTAGGAGCAATCAGCATGGCAAAGAAACTTGGGATCGGCGTCATCGGCTGCGGCAACATCTCGAAGGCGTATTTTTCGCTGGCGCCGCTGTTTCGCGGCATCGAGATGCGTGCCTGCGCCGACATCAACATGGAGGCGGCCAAGGCGCGGGCGAAGGAGTTCAAGCTGCGCGCCGAAACCGTCGAAGACCTGCTCAAGGCCGACGACATCGACATCATCGTCAACCTGACCATCCCGGCGGTGCACTACGAAGTATCGAAGCAGATCCTCGACGCCGGCAAGCACGTCTATTCGGAAAAGCCGTTCGTGTTGTCTGTCAAGGAGGGCCAGGACCTGAAGGCGCGGGCGGAGAAGAAGGGGCTGCGCATAGGTTCTGCGCCCGACACCTTCCTCGGCGGAGCGCACCAGCTGGTCCGCGAGCTGATCGACGAGGGAAAGCTCGGCAAGATCACCAGCGGCACCTGCCACGTGATGGGCCACGGCATGGAGCATTGGCACCCCAATCCGGATTTCTTCTTCCAGCCGGGCGCGGGACCGGTGCTCGACATCGGGCCGTATTACATCACCAACCTGATCCAGCTGATCGGGCCGGTAAAGCAGGTGGCGGCTTTTGCGACGACGCCCGCCAAGGAGCGCACGATCAGTTCAAAGCCGCGTGCAGGCGAAAAAATCCCGGTCAACACGCCAACGACCATCCACGGCCTGCTGGAGTTCGAGAACGGTGCCGTAGTCACGCTCAACACCAGCTGGGATGTCTGGGCTCACGGCCACGCGCCGATGGAACTTTATGGCGAGACGGGCACGGTGTTCGTGCCGGATCCGAATTTCTTCGGCGGCGACGTGCGCTTCACTCAAGACAGCAAGCCGGTCAAGAAGCTGCCGAAATGGAAGCACCCGTTCGGCGTTCCCAACGAAATGCATTCGCAGGGCATGATGGCCAACTACCGCACATCAGGCCTCGCCGACATGGCGGTGGCGATCGCCGAAGGCCGGCCGCATCGCTGCTCAATGGAACTGGCCCTGCATGCCGTCGACGTGATGACCGGCCTGTTGCGCTCCGGCGAAACCGGCAAATTCGTCGCCATGCAAACGACCTGCGAACGGCCGGCGGCACTGGGCGTCAAGCAAGCCAAAGAGCTTTTGGCAAAGAAGAAGTAGGCAGCACACCTCAACCCTCTCCCCGTTCCGGCGGAGAGAGGGTAAGGGTGAGGGGCAAAGCCGGTTCGCTGCGTTGTCGTGACGGCAACCGATCTGGCTCGCTTCCATTCGAGGATTTCCTATGCCCTACACGCCCGCCGAAAACCGCTACGAGAACATGGTCTACAACCGCTGTGGCCGCTCCGGCCTGAAGCTGCCGGCGATCTCGCTGGGGTTGTGGCATAATTTCGGCAACGACACGCCGCACAAGACCAAGCAGGCGATCGCGCGCAAGGCCTTCGATCTCGGCATCACGCATTTCGACCTCGCCAACAAT
Source organism: Mesorhizobium sp. LjRoot246 (assembly GCF_964254115.1). Taxonomy (NCBI): domain Bacteria; kingdom Pseudomonadati; phylum Pseudomonadota; class Alphaproteobacteria; order Hyphomicrobiales; family Phyllobacteriaceae; genus Mesorhizobium; species Mesorhizobium sp. LjRoot246. The sequence continues at coordinate 1,913,476 of NZ_CAXUSN020000001.1, forward strand.
TACGGTCCGCCGCCCGGTTCGGCCGAGACCGCTTTCGGCGAGATCCTGCGCACCGACTTCGCCGGCTATCGCGACGAGCTGATCATCTCGACCAAGGCCGGCTACGAGATGTGGGCCGGTCCCTACGGCGAATGGGGCGGGCGCAAATACATGCTGGCCAGCCTCGACCAGAGCCTCAAGCGGATGGGGCTCGACTACGTCGACATCTTCTATTCGCACCGTTTCGACCCCGACACGCCGCTGGAAGAAACGATGGGCGCGCTCGACCATGCCGTGCGCTCGGGCAAGGCGCTCTATGCCGGCATCTCGTCCTACAATTCGCAGCGCACGCGCGAGGCCGCCGACATATTGAAGCAGCTTGGCACGCCTTGCGTCATCCACCAGCCGAGTTATTCGATGCTGAACCGCTGGGTCGAGGAAGACGGCCTGCTCGATACGCTCGAAGGGCTCGGCGTCGGCTCCATCGTGTTCTCGCCGCTGGCGCAAGGCATGCTGACCGACAAGTATCTCGGTGGCATTCCCGACGGCAGCCGCGCCTCGCAGGGCAAGTCGCTGCGGCCAGCCTTCATCAACGACAAGACCATTGCAAACATCCAGGCGCTGAACGCCATCGCCGGCAAGCGTGGGCAGACGCTGGCGCAGATGGCGCTGGCCTGGGTGCTGCGCAAGGGCAGGGTAACCTCGGCGCTGATCGGCGCCAGCCGGCCGGAGCAGGTCGAGGACTGCGTTGGCGCGCTCAAGGTGCTCGACTTCAGCGATGCCGAACTCGCCGAGATCGACACCTATGCGCGCGAGTCCGACATCAATCTGTGGGCGGCTTCGGCCGAGCGCAAAGGCCCGCCGCGGAAATAAGCCTGCTCGATAAGCCGGCAAACCAAAAACGGCGGGGGCTCCCGCCGTTTTTTCATATGGCCGTGGTTCAGGGTGTTTTCGGCTTCTGCGCCGTGCCCAGCCCCGCCTTGGGTTTTGCCGGCGCCGGAGCCGTGGTCTTCATCTTCGCCTCGATCCAGCCGGTGTAGTTGGCCAGCCGCGTGTAGATGCCGTAGGCGTCCTTGTGGCCGCAGGCCGCACTGCCGTCCGCCGGACCTTCGCCCCAGCTGACGACGCCGACCTGGACCGGGCCGTCGGCGCCGGTCATGAACAGCGGGCCGCCGCTGTCGCCGTTGCAGGCATCGCGCACGCCGCTGGTGGTGCCGGCGCAGATCATGTTGCCGGTCAGCGGGTCGGTCATGTCGGCGGCGATCGCGCTGGCGGCCGCGTCGATGCCTTTTTCCGAATAGCGCATACGGCGGGACAGATCGCCAAGCGCTGCCTTCAGATCATGCGCATAGATGGCCTTGATGCCGCTGTTGCAGGCCTGGTTCGGCTGCAGATCGAGGTCGGCAACCATCAGCGTGGTCGGGAAGGTGCCATCCTGCATCTTGCCCCAGCCGGTGACCGTCGTCTTGCCGGTCTCGGGCGTTGCGTCATGGGTGACCTTGATGGTCGGCGCATCGACCGGTTCGGCAAGCCGGAGCAGGCCGAGATCGTTGTCGAGCGTCTGCTCGCTGTAGCCTTCGTTGACGATGACCTCCACTACCTTATGGCGCTTGCCCTCGCTGAGGTCGGTGGCGCCGGTCAGCACGGTGACGGAGTCTGGCGAAATCGGCTGGCCCTTGTCGTTGAGGCAGTGTGCTGCCGTCAGCACCCATTGCGGGGCGATCAGGCTGCCACCGCAGAACTGGGCATTGGCCTGCGAGGCCGGGTTCTCGTCCAGCCTGTCGGCGGTGAGCAGCGCCACCTGGAACGGATAGGCGCCTTTTTCGGCCTGGTTACCGCCATAGACGCGGTCGGCGCTATAGGGGTTCTCCGCCGCGGCCTTCGCCCTGGCTTCCGTCACGCGCGTCATTGGCGAGACCGCTGCTTCCGGCCGGGCGGCCCCTTCGTCCGCCTGGGCAGTGTTGGCGGCCGCAAGAGCCGCAGCGATGCCGAGCAAAGACGCGGCGGCGATCGGCCTGAACCGATGGATGATGTGCACCTGAAATCCTCCTGAGACACGTTCCCGAACGAGCCAGCCCCGGCGCATTATCAACGAAACAGTCGCCGGCAAGCAGGCGTTGCTTCGCGGATCGCATTCCCGTGCGGAACCCATTCAAAACCCTATAGCCCCCCACGGGCTACGTGAAAGCGATTTGTCATTCCAATGTTGTATTAATTTAGGCAATATACCTGCGCGGGTGTCTTTGGCGGGGGCCTTTGACAGACCGTATGGGGTAATGATCAGGTTCAGGCGCCGGTAACCAAACTCATTTTTCGGCTTCACCACGATCTCGACAATATTTCTGTATTTTGATCCAGTCCTTGCTGACTTTTGGGAGAGTCTAACCATGACAAAACTGACAAACGCACTTATTGCATCTGCATTGCTTTCCACCGCAATGTGGGCGGTCCCGACTTTCGCCGCCGATCCTGGTTCCGCCAGTGCCGGCAATGGCGAAAGCATGCGGGACGCGACTTCAGGCGACTACAAGCCCGGGCGGGCAAAGCCAATCGCGCCGCCGAAGCTGACCGACGAAGACAGCCGCGCCGCGCCGCTTGCTGACGAGGCGACGGCTGTCAAATCCTATGGCATCGTCGGACGGTCCGCCGATGGCAAGGAGATCAAGATCGAGCCGAGCGAAGCGCTGCGGGAGCTTATCATCAAGGAACTGAATGCTCCGGCCAATGGAAAAGACGGAGCTGAGCGCAAGACCGAGGATCCGGATCTTGGCGAAGGCGAAGCCGGCCGCCAGGTTTTCGGCACTGACGATCGTGAGCAGGTCAAGAACACCAAGACCTATCCGTTCTCGGCAATCGGCTATCTCGAAGCCAAGTCGCCGAAGACGGGCAGCTTTGGCAGCTGTTCGGCAACGCTGATCGGCCCGCGCACGGTGCTCACCGCCGCGCACTGCCTCTACAGCCATGAGGACAAGGACTGGCTCTCCGAATATCTGTTCGTGCCGGGGCTCAACGGCAGCACGGCCGACGACGCACCGTTCGGCGCCTTCACCTTTGAAAGCGCCTATGTGCTGCAAGGCTTCATCGACAACTACCAGGGCTATTATGGTTCGGTCCTGCTGTGGGATCTCGGCATCGTCACGCTGAAGCAGGACGTCGGCACCAACCTCGGCTGGCTGGGCTATGCCAACTATGACGATCTCGGCGACTTTACCGCCAACCTCGTCGGCTATCCCGGCGACAAGCCAATGGGCACGATGTGGAAGGCGAACTGCGAAGTGCACGCCGAAAACATCGCCCCGGAATATTTCCAGTATGACTGCGATACGTTCCCGGGGTCGAGCGGCAGCTCGGTCTATGCCTATGACAACAAGGCCAAGCAGCGCATCATCACCGGTGTCAACGTGGCGGAAAGCCCCGACGCGAACACCGCCGTGCGCCTGAACGCCGCCAACGTCCAGTGGATCAACAGCCTGTATAAGTAACCCCTGCCTATTCGCAGTGGAGACAAGGGCGACAGAGCAATCCCGCCGCCTTTTTCTTGGCGATGCTTCCAGTGCTGCTTGTCTTGCATCGGGCCGCCACCCAGCGGCAGGCGCGCATGAGGCGGAGACCGGATTTCCGCATCGCTATTTGGCTTCGGGTGCAAGCGGGCCGTTGCGCACGTAGCTCTCGATTGCCGAAGCGAAAGTCGGTGAACCCGCCTTGCGCTGCTTGTCTATATAGCCGGCAAAATAGCTCCAGAACGAGACGGCATAGTCGCGGAAATAAGCGTCGGTCACGTTGCGCGAACACAGGTCACCGTCGACGCAGAAGGACAGGCGGTTGAGGAAATAGACGATGCGGTCGAAATTCTCGCTGAAATCGGCGAGCGGCATGTCGCCACCACTGGCAGTCATCGCCTCAATGCCGATCCGCTGCCGGAACACCTGCTCCTCCGTGGGCGAGGGGTTGGCGCTCAGCAGATTGTCATATTTGGCGTTGAGGGCCGTCAGCCGATCCTTCAGGGCGCGCTGCGCCTGCTGGTAGTCCTTGTTCTCCCAGAGCTCGACAAGCGACATGGTCTGCTCGACACGCTTCTGCTCCTGGTTGGCCAGGAATTGGTAGACCGAGAACATCAAGGTGAAGATGATGGCGAGACGCACTGCCAGGCCTGACCAGGCATAGACCAGCATGCGCCAGTCGCGGTCGGTGAAGGGATTGCTCTCCTTCTTGATCTCGTGGCTGCTCGGCCACGGAAAGCCTTCGGTGGTTTCCGGCAGCGCCGGTTGGGCGGCCGGCGCCTTTGCGGGGGCGGCGGCTGCCGTTTGCCTGGTGTTGCCCGCCGGCTTCTTCATTCGCAGCTGTCCAGTTCGATGGTGGCGGAGGGATCCAGCACGATACCCGGCGCCTCCAGTTTCTTTTTCAGGCATTCCAGTTGCAAGCGCGAAATCATGAACTGGACGTCGGGCTCCGCCGCCCCCTTGTTCGGTGACGGCAAGGCTTCGACGACGCCGCGCGTGGCGCAGTTGCTGAGATCGACGACAACGGCGCCGCTGCCGCTTTTGGCGAACTGGTCGTATTGATCGAGAAAACACGTCGCCAGTTCCGAGTTGGTGACGATCTGCTTGGCGCACAGGCCGCAGGCCTCGTCCGCCGAAGCATTGGCGATCAGCAACAGGCCGCAGGCAAAGCCGGCCACCGTTCCACGCCAGGAAAACAAAGAGTTCTTCACAATCGATCCCATCAGTTCAACCAGCCGTCATGCTGCGGCCTGAAATGTTCTCATATCGCGCCGATCGCGCAAGAGCCGGAGCACGGAGCCATACGGCGCCGGCATCCGCTCAGGCGCGGGGCACCGTTTCCATCGGAAAGATCATCACCGCGCCTTTGGACCCGCTCTTGTCGGCAAGCCGCATCACCGAGCGGGTCGCCGGCGCCATGCCGAGATCGGTCAGCATGTCGGAGAAGCTGGCGGCGCCCATTCCGCGTGTCGCCGAGGCGACACCGTCCTGCGCCAGGAAGCTCAGATCCTGCTTCTCGCTCTCCGGCGGTGCCTCGGTCAAAACCGCAATCATCCGTTCCATGCCGAAGCTGGTGTCGGTGAAGGCCAGCAGCCCCTCCTCGAGCGTCGCTTGTGGGGCGAGACGCTCGGCAACGATGTGGGTGATCGAGTAGTCGCTGCCGACATAGAGCGCGTTGATGTCGATCAGCAGATCCGAACTGTTCTTTGCCAGCACATGCACTTCGTCGCCCGGCGAGACGCGCGGCACAACCGAAGCCTGCAAGGGTTCGAGGCCGTCCTTGTCGCGGCGTTTGACCTGGAATTGGACGTCGACGTCCTCGGGCTTGTAATCGGAGGCCGCCGCCAGCCTCGAAAGTCCCGTGGCCCGGAAGATCGTGCGCAAATTCCTGGTCGTTGCCTCCACCAGCTTCTGGCGGTCATCCGTGTGGATGATGATCAGCGGCGGTTTGCCGCCGTCCTTCAGGGGCACGTCGCCCGAGGCCGGCAGGAACCACAGCGCCGGCTTGTCGGTCGCATCCCTGGCGGCTCCGGGAACAGCATTCTCGCGCATCACCGCAAAGCGGAGCTCGGCACTTTTGCCGGGCTCGACCAGCTCGATGTTGAAGCCGGTCTCCTTGGCTGTGGCCAGTTCCTCGAGGACCGAATTGACCAGAGCGGTTTCCGTCTCAAGTCCCTTGGTGGCAGCCGGGCGCGCGACGACCAGCTTGTAGTCGACGGCGATCTCCGCCACCCGCGCATAGGCATTGGCGGGGATATCGGCCAGCTTGAGCGCAGGCTTCTTGTCGAACTCGACCGGCTTGACGCGGCTTTCCAGGTTCTTGGCCGACTGCACTTCCAGAAATCCGACCGCGTCGGAAAGCGGCGACAGCGCCGAAGGCAGGATGGCGAGCTTGCTGCCCAGAGTGAGGCGATGCAGCAGCCCAGCGCCGATCGTCGCTTCCCCGTCCTTGATGACGACAGGCCACTGCATGACGGCGGCGGTCTTGTCGGTGCTGAACACCCGCGCATCGAGTTCGCCTTCGAACAGCGGCGTCGGCCGGGTGCGGCTGTCGGCTGAATATTGCTGCAGCACGGCCTGGCCGAGCTGGCGGTAGGTGACGTTGGGATTTTCGGCCAGTTTCGACAGGATGGTGAAAGTGAACAGGCCGAACCGCGGCGCATCCGCGGTGCCCTTCGGCAGCGGCATTTCCGGTGTCGTCTCCACCGTCTGCGCGGCATAGAAGGCGACCAGCTTGCCCTTGGCGATCGGTTCGCCGCCGGTCGGGGTTAGGCTGAAGGCCGGCTTGCGCGTGCCATTGTCGTCGATGCCGCGCGAGCCGGCGGCCGAAATGACCTCGTCATAGGCCTTGATCGCGGCGGCCCGCTCGGCCTCGCTGCCGCCGACCAGGTTAGCGAACTCGACCTTGCGTTCCATCTCGTCGTCGACCTCGACGGCGCGTGTCGCGGTGCCGGAATGGCAGCAGTCGAACACCACCCAGACGAAGGCGCCCTTGTCGCGGATGGCGTCGAGGGCCGCGCCGATCTCGTTGTCGACCAGCGCATTCGGCACGCCGGCATCGCGGTTGATCCATTTGTCGATATCGACGGGCAGGAAGATCTCGTCGAGCCCGTCGGTCTCGTCGCCCTTGACCATCTGCGGCTGCTGGGCGCCATGCCCGGACAGATGCAGATAGACGAAATCGTCGCGCTGCACCTTGGCGGCAAGGTCGGCCAGTGCGGTCTTGATCGCCGCGTGGGTCGGCAGCCCACTGGCGCCGGGGACATCCTTGGCGAGCAGCGTGACGTTCTCCGGCGCGAACCGCACCGGGTCGGGCACGCTCTTCAGCAGGTATTCGTGGACGAGGCCGGCATCGTTCTTCGGCCCGATCAGCCAGTTCCTCCGCGGCAGGTTGGGATATTCGGTGCAGGCGACCAGCAGCGCATGGTAGGTGCGCGATGCGGCCATGGTCCGGAACGAAACCATGCCGGCCATCGTCAGCGCGGACGTGCCGACCAGCAGCGTCCGCCGCGTCAATTTGATCATGATTGCTTCCCCAAGCCCGATCGAATTTGCAAGCGCGGCAATTCTTGCCGAAGATTTTGTCAGTATTTTGAATGTTACATCGGAGAGCAAGCTGCCCGTTGCCCCGCTCCGGCCGGTGTTCTCGGCAGCCTTCCGGGCAGAGATGCTGGAAACAGTAGCAAAAATGCCTGTTCGTCGCTATCTGGGTGGGACAGGGATCGTTTGCGTCCGGATGCGCAAGCGCGCAAGACGAGTTGGATCAGGACCATGGCGGCAAGGGATGTGCTGACGAAGAACCAACTATGCGTGCTCGAGAAACTCGAGGCCGCCAGCGGGCCGCTCAGCGCCTATACCTTGCTCGACCAGCTGCGCGAGCGCGGCTTTCGCGCGCCGCTGCAGGTCTATCGCGCGCTCGACACGCTGGTGAAGTCCGGTTTCGTGCATCGGCTCGAAAGTATCAACTCCTTCGTCGCCTGCGTCGAGCCGCACGACCACAGCCACTCGATGACGGCCTTCGCCATCTGCGACACTTGCGGGCAAGTGACCGAAATGTCCGACCACGATGTCGGCCATCGGCTGGACGAATGGGTGCGCTCCACCGGCTTCGCCGCCAAGAAGGCGGTAATCGAGTTTCGCGGGACGTGTGCCAAGTGTCTGGCGGAAGCGGCTTAAGGTGCGTTGATATTCAGGTGATGCCGGCCTGCAAATGGCGGCTTCCTGCGCTTCCGGTGCTCACGTACCCAAACGTACGCTCCGCTCCGGTTCTCGGAACCCACCATTTTCGGCTCGGCCTGACCTGAATCTCAACACACCTTGCGTTGGCGCTAGTGCGCCTCGTCCCAGTTGTTGGCGGCCCGCGCGTCGACATGCAGCGGCACCGACATCGATACCGCCGGCATGGCCGCGTTTTCCATGACGTGACGCACGACGGGGATCGTTGCCTCGACTTCCGCCTCGATGGTCTCGAAGATCAGTTCGTCATGCACCTGCAACAGCATGCGTGCGGAAAGGCCTGCTTTCTCCAGCGCCTCCTCCATGCGGATCATGGCGCGGCGGATGATGTCTGCGGCGGTGCCTTGCAGGCGGGCGTTGATCGAGGCGCGCTCGTTGAACGCGCGGACCGAGGGGTTGGACGATCTTATATCCGGGTAATGGATGCGGCGGCCGAAGATCGTTTCGACAAAGCCGTGCTCGCGGGCATAGGCTTTGGTCTCTTCGATGTAATCGCGGATGCCAGGGAAGCGCTCGAAATATTTCTTGATGTAGTTGCCGGCTTCCTCGCGCGGGATCGACAGCTGGTTGGCGAGGCCGAAGGCAGAAATGCCGTAGATAATGCCGAAATTGATCGCCTTGGCGCGGCGGCGGACTTCCGAAGGCATGCCTTCGACCGGCACGTTGAACATTTCCGACGCGGTGATGGCGTGGATATCGGCGCCGTCGGCGAAAGCCTGCCGCAGTTGCGGGATTTCGGCGACATGGGCGAGCACCCGCAGCTCGATCTGGCTGTAGTCGGCCGAGACCAGCCGATGGCTCTTGTCGGTGATGAAGGCGGTCCGGATCTTGCGGCCTTCGGCGGTGCGCACCGGGATGTTCTGCAGGTTCGGATCGGAGGATGACAAGCGTCCCGTTGTCGTCGCGGCCAGCGCGTAGGAGGTGTGAACGCGTTTGGTGTCTGGGTGGATGAAACCAGGCAGCGCATCGGTGTAGGTCGATTTCAGCTTGGTCAGTTGCCGCCAGTCGACGATCTTGCGCGGCAGCTCGTGGCCTTCGGCGGCGAGGTCTTCGAGAAGCTGCGCCGAGGTCGACCATTGGCCGGTCTTGGTCTTGGAACCGCCGGGCAGGCCCATGCGCCCGAACAGGATGTCGCCAAGCTGTTTTGGCGAGCCGATATTGATGCGCTCGCCGACGAGCTGGTAGATTTCTTCTTCGAGGCGAGCGGCGCCCTGCGCCAGTTCGCCGGACAGTCGCGACAGGATCTGCCGGTCGACCGAGATGCCGCGCTGTTCCATGCGCGCCAGCACCGGCACCAGCGGCCGTTCCAGCCGCTCATAGACCGACACCAGGCCCTTGGCGGCAAGCCGCGGTTTCAGTACCAGCCAAAGCCGCAGCGTCACGTCGGCGTCTTCGGCGGCATGAGCGGTCGCTTTGTCGAGGCCGACCTGATCGAAGCCGACGGAGCTTTTGCCGGTGCCGATCACATCCTTGAGTTGGAGAGGGGTGTGACCAAGCCATTTGTCGGCAAGCGCATCCATGCCGTGACCATGAGGCGTGCCGGCATCGAGCACGTAGGAGATCAGCATCGTGTCGTCGAACGGTGCGACATCGACGCCGTAGCGACTCATGATGACAAGGTCGTATTTCAGGTTCTGCGCGATCTTGAGAACCGACTTGTCTTCGAGCAGTGGTTTCAGCACCGCCAGCGCCTCGCGCAGAGGAATCTGGTTTTCAAGCGCGCCGCCGCCGAGCAGGTCGCCATTGCCGCTTTTGTGGGCAAAGGGAATGTAGGCGGCGCGGCCGGGCGCCGTGGCGATTGCCATGCCGATCAATTCGGCCTGCATCGGATCGGCGGACGTCGCCCTGACGTCGAAGGCGGCTATGCCAGCCTCTCGCGCCTCGGCTACCCAGGCTTCCAGGGTCGAGATATCGCGAATGCAGTGATAGGCCGAAATATCGATCTTGACGGTGGCCGCGCGCTCGAGCCGCAATGCTGCGAGCAGGGAAGGGGTATCGCCTTGTTTTGACGTCTCCGCTGTCCCGCCCCCTTCGCCAGATTCAGTACCGGGTGCGGTTCCAGCAACCTGTGGCACTCCGGCTCCGACATCGGGGCCGTGGGCGTGATCGGCACGTTCGACGGTGACCGCGACAGCCTGGACGTCACCGGCCTCGGTGCCGGTCGCTTCCGCCACGCGGCGGGTCAGCGAGGTGAATTCCATGGTCTTGAGGAAGCCGATCAGCTTCGGCCCGTCCGGCGCGTGCAGGACGAAATCCTCTAGACCCTCGGTCACCGGCACGTCGTTCATCAGCGTCACCAACTGGCGCGAAATGCGCGCCTTGTCGGCGTTGGCGATGATCGATTCGCGCCTTTTGTCCTGCTTGATCTCGCCTGCGCGGGCAAGCAGCCCGTCAAGATCGCCGAACTGTTCGAGCAGTTGCGCCGCGGTCTTCGGTCCGATGCCGGGCACACCAGGCACATTGTCGACCGAGTCGCCGGTCAGCGCCTGCAGGTCGACCATCTTCTCCGGCGGCACACCCCATTTCTCGATGACCTCCGGAATGCCGATCTGGCGGTCCTTCATCGGGTCGTACATGCCGACCGTGGCGCCAACCAGCTGCATCAGGTCCTTGTCGGAGGAGATGATGGTGGTGTCGCCGCCGGCTTCGCAGGCGAGCCTCGCATAGGTGGCGATCAGATCGTCGGCCTCGTAGCCTTCGATCTCGATACAAGGCAGGTTGAACGCCCTGGTCGCCTGGCGGATCAGGCCGAATTGCGGGATCAAGTCTTCCGGCGGCGCCGAGCGGTTGGCCTTGTATTCAGGATAAAGGTCGTTGCGGAAGGTTTTCGACGAATAATCGAAAATGACGGCGAAATGCGTCGGCACAATGCCTACATCGGTGTTGCGGGCGTCGAGCATCAGCTTCCACAGCATGTTGCAGAAGCCGGAAACGGCGCCGACCGGCAGGCCGTCGGATTTACGGGTCAGCGGCGGCAGCGCATGATAGGCACGGAAGATGTAGCCGGAGCCGTCGACAAGGAAAAGATGATCGCCTTTTTTCATGTCGGCAGGGATAGCGCGGCGCGGCGGCTTGGTCCATGCCAAAGGCACCGGCCACCCACCGGTTCCGGCAACACCCTGACAGAACGGCTGCCGGCCGCCCGCTCACGCTCATGTTACAAAAGTGTAATCTTCGTGCCCTTGAATCGCCACGTTCAAAGACACAAATACAGGTCATCGGCAGTTTTCGCCGAGTCCGGAGCAAGGCCCGTCCCCCGCCTATCCCGGACACCTGCGGCAGCCTATCCCCCCTCTCCGGGCTGCCGCATCGTTTCGAGTAGAAGGCCGCCGTGGTTCCCCCTCCACCACGGCGGTCTTTTTTTACCTCGGGCAGACGTTTGCAGCTCGTGGTCCAACGATCGCGGGCTTTTCGTTTTCCTGTCATGCCTTTACGGTCCCGGTTCTGAATCGAAAGGCTTCACACATGTCCGCAGTTTCCCCCGTCCTCGACCGCCTCGACAAGAATCTCGACCAGAGCCTCGAACGCCTGTTCGGCCTGCTTAGGATCAAGTCGATCTCCACCGATCCCGCCTATGCCGCAGACTGCCGCAAGGCGGCGGAATGGCTGGTGGCCGAACTCAAGCTGATCGGCTTCGAAGCCAGCGTGCGCGACACGCCCGGGCATCCGATGGTGGTTGCGCATCATGATGGGCCGGCGGGTTCGCCGCATGTGCTGTTCTATGGCCATTACGACGTGCAGCCGGTCGACCCGATCGAATTGTGGGAAAGCGACCCATTCGCCCCTGCGGTCAAGGAGGTTGGACCGGGCCACAAGGTGATCGTCGGCCGCGGTTCGGCCGACGACAAGGGCCAGTTGATGACCTTCGTCGAGGCATGCCGCGCCTGGAAGCAGGTGCACGGCAATCTGCCGTGTCGCATCACCATCCTGTTCGAGGGCGAGGAGGAATCAGGCTCGCCCTCGCTGAAGCCGTTCCTCGAGGCCAATGCCGACGAACTCAAGGCCGATTTCGCGCTGGTCTGCGATACCGGCATGTGGGACCGCGACACGCCGTCGATCTGCGTCGGGCTGCGCGGGCTGGTCGGCGAGGAGATCACGGTCAAGGCCGCTGACCGCGACCTGCATTCCGGCCTTTATGGCGGCGCTGCCGCCAATCCGATCCGCATCCTGACGAGGGTTTTGGCCGATATTCACGACAAGGATGGCCACATCACCATTCCCGGCTTCTATGAAGGCGTCGAGGAAACACCGTCGCAGATCCTGAAATCATGGGAGACGCTTGGCGAGACGGCCGAAACGTTCCTCGGACCAGTCGGCCTGTCGATCCCGTCGGGCGAAAAGGGCCGCTCGGTGCTGGAACTCACCTGGGCGCGGCCGACGGCCGAGTTCAACGGCATCATCGGCGGCTACACCGGCAAGGGTTTCAAGACGGTGATCGCGGCGGAAGCCTCGGCGAAGGTGTCTTTCCGCCTCGTCCACAAACAGGATCCCAAGAAAATCCGCGCTGCATTCCAGAAATTCGTCCAGGAACGGATTCCGGCCGACTGCTCGGTCGAATTTCACCCGCATGGCGGCTCGCCGGCAATCCAGCTTTCCTATGACTCGCCGTTCCTGGCCAAGGCCAAGAACGCACTGTCCGACGAATGGCCGAAGCCGGCAGTGACAACAGGCAGCGGCGGCTCTATTCCCGTGGTCGGCGACTTCCAGACCTATCTCGGCATGGAATCGCTGCTGGTCGGGTTCGGCCTCGACGACGACCGCATCCACTCGCCCAACGAGAAATATGAGCTCAGCTCCTTCCACAAGGGCCAGCGCTCCTGGGCGCGGATTCTGGAGGCGCTGACCCGCTGAGCGTCAGGAAAAATCACGGCAATAGCGTGAAATCCAACTTTCTGTTGATTTTTCAGCGGATCGCGGCGAGGACGGGCCAGAAGACAAAGCGCTACAGCGTCCCTTGCGGATCAAGGGACGCGCAGGGCTCGACCGGAGAAGACAATGGCCGACATCCGTTTCCACAAGCATGATCTGCCTGACCTCTCGCACTACAATGTCGGGGCGGTGGCCATCGATACCGAGACGCTGGGTCTGAACCCGCATCGCGACCGGCTGTGCGTGGTGCAGATTTCGCCTGGCGATGGTTCCGCCGATGTCATCCAGATCGCGCCCGGCCAGGAGAAGGCGCCGAACCTCGTCAGCCTGCTGAGAAACCGCGGCATAACCAAGCTGTTCCATTACGGGCGTTTCGATCTCGCCGTTCTCTACAATGCGTTCGGGGTGATGCCGGAGCCGGTGTTCTGCACCAAGATCGCTTCGCGGCTGACCAGAACCTATACCGACCGTCATGGGCTGAAGGACATCTGCCTCGAGCTTCTCGGCGTCGGGTTGTCCAAGGCGCAGCAATCGTCGGACTGGGCGGCCGAGACGCTGTCGCCCGAACAGCTCGAATATGCCGCATCCGATGTGCTCTATCTGCATAGACTGCGCGATGTGCTGGCCGGGCGACTGGCGCGAGACGGCCGGACAAAGGAGGCCGATGCCTGTTTCCGCTTCCTGCCGACGCGTGCCAAGCTTGACCTGATGGGCTGGGACGAAGAGGATATCTTCGCCCATAGCTGACGGCGTCGCGGCGATCCGCCGTCGGTGGCCGGCTGGAACCAGATGCAGGCCGCGGCGTTCTGTCGGCTCAGTTTGTCGGTGCAATTGGGGGATGATGACATGACGGACAGAAAGCCGATAGCGACCGCGCCGACCGACGGCTCCAAGGTTTCCGTCACCTGGAAGGACGGCGACGGCGTCATCAACGAATCCATCGCGCAATATCGCGACGACGGCTGGTGGGTGTACACCGACAGTCACACGCAAAAGAAGGTCGAGCCGACCAGTTGGCGACCTGCCGCAAGCGACGATGACGATTAGAGCAGTTCACCGTTTCACGGAAACGGCGAGCTACTCTAACTCTTTGTTTTGACGCAATTCTGGACGGAAAACCGCTCTACACTTTTCCTAGAATTGCTCCAGTGAGCAGGCCGCTGGCGAGGCCGGCTGCTTTCGAATAGCCTGAAGCCGTTGATATCGAGGCCGATTCGGAGCTTTCCGTTCCGCCGTCGCCCTCTTGCTCGGAGGAAATCTCTATGGGTGTCGAAAGCCTGCTTGTCTTCATCATCATCGGTGCCATCGCCGGCTGGCTCGCCGGTCTCATCGTTTCCGGCTTCGGCTTCGGGCTGATCGGCAACATCATCGTCGGCATCGTCGGCGCATTCATCGCCGGCTGGCTGTTCCCGCGGATCGGCTTTTCCATCGGCGGCGGCATTCTCGCCTCGATCATCCATGCCACCATCGGCGCCATCATCCTGCTGGTGCTGGTCAAGGTCCTGAAACGAGCCTGAGGCTCGACACTGCAAAAGAGCGCGCCATGAAACAGAACACGCTCTATCTCGTCATTGGCGCGCTCGTCGTCGTGGTCATTGCGCTCGGCACCTATGTTTATCGCGAGCAGACCAAACCGAAGGGCGTCGAACTCAAGATCGACGACAAGGGCATTTCGATCCAGCAGAACTGACGGCATCGATCGGCGTCGCCGTGGCATGCGCGCGGCGCTGACGCGCCGTTCGAGCCGATCCGCAAGCAATTGAATCCACATTGTTTCGATTTTTCCCGACTTAACCCGCCTTTAAACCGCCGCATCTACTCTTCAACCCGAACGCCATAGGCATCGGGGATATCAAGCACAGCGCATGGCGAACCGCAGAGACAGCCGCATCGAACCCAGTTTCGAGGGGCCGCCGCAGGCGCGATCCTCGGCGGGTCTTTCGGTGAACGAGGAGGATCGCGTCGTGCCGAGCAATCGCAAAGCCTCCGCCAAACGCAAGCCGGCCAAAGGGAAATCGACGCGGGCCAAACGCGGCAGAAGCCGGCGCGGCCTGTTCGGCGTGCTTGGGCGGCTGTTTTACTGGTGCTTCGTGCTTGCCATCTGGGGTGGCATCGCGGTGGCCGGCATCGTCGTCTATTACGGCGCCAAGATGCCGGCGGCGACGACATGGTCGATTCCCGATCGCGCCCCCAACATCAAGATCGTCTCGGCCGATGGCCAATTGCTCGCCAATCGCGGCATGAGCGGCGGCGAGGCGGTCGGCCTGCACGAAATGTCGCCCTATATCCCGGAGGCCGTCATCGCCATCGAGGACCGCCGCTTCTACTCGCATTTCGGCATCGACCCGATCGGGCTTTCCCGCGCCATGGTGACCAATGTGCTTGGCGGACATTTCTCGCAGGGTGGTTCGACGCTGACCCAGCAATTGGCGAAGAACCTGTTCCTGACGCCGGACCGCACGCTGGAGCGCAAGGTGCAGGAGGTACTGCTTGCGCTGTGGCTCGAGCACAAGCACACCAAGGACCAGATCCTCGAAATGTACCTCAACCGGGTCTATTTCGGTTCCGGCGCCTATGGCGTCGAAGCGGCTTCGCGCCGCTATTTCGGCAAGAGCGCGCGCGACGTCACTTTGTCGGAAGCCGCCCTGCTTGCCGGCTTGCTGAAAGCGCCGTCGCGGCTGTCGCCGGCACGCGATCCGAAGGCTGCCGAGGAACGCTCGCAATTGGTGCTTGCCGCCATGCGCGATGAAGGCAAGATCAGCGCCAAGGAGCAGACCTCGGCGATGAGCGCGCCGGCAACGCGCGCGCCGTCCTACTGGACCGGCTCGGAGAATTACGTCGCCGACACCATTATGGAAGAATTGCCCGACCTGATCGGTGATGTGCGCGGCGACATCGTCATCGACAGCACCGTCGACCTGAACCTGCAGAAACTCGCCGAACAGTCGATCCGCAGGCTGATCGACGACAGCGGCAAGAAGCTCAACGTCACCCAGGGCGCGCTGGTGTCGATCGACGATTCCGGTGCGGTGCGCGCCATGGTCGGCGGCTACGACTATTCGACCAGCCAGTTTGACCGCGCCTCGGAAGCACGCCGCCAGCCGGGCTCGGCATTCAAGCCGTTCGTCTACATGGCCGCGCTTGAGGCCGGCCGCACGCCTGACAGCGTGCGCAACGATGCGCCGATCAAGATCGGCAACTGGACGCCCGACAATTACCATGGCAAATTTTTCGGCAAGGTGACCCTTGCCACCGCACTGGCCAAATCGTTGAATTCTGTCGCCGCCCAATTGACCATGGAGGTCGGGCCGAACGCGGTTGTCGAGGCGGCGCACCGCATGGGCATCCAGTCCGACCTGCAGTCCAACACCTCGATCGCGCTCGGCACTTCGGAAGTGACGCCGCTGGAACTGACCTCGGCCTATGTCCCCTTTGCCAATGGCGGCTACAAGCCTGACATCCATTTCATCCGCCGCGTGACGACGACCGAGGGCAAGGTGCTCTACGATAGCGGTGGCGGCAACGCGCCGCGCGTGGTCAAGCCTGAGATCGTCGGCATGATGAACTCGATGATGACGGGTACGGTCGAGATCGGCACTGCGCGGAAAGCGGCTTTCGCCTGGCCGTCCGCCGGCAAGACCGGCACCAGCCAGAATTCGCGCGACGCCTGGTTTGTCGGTTACACCGCCAATCTCACCACCGGTGTCTGGTTCGGCAATGACGACGGCAGCCCGATGAAGAAGGTCACCGGCGGCGCGCTGCCGGCGCAGGCCTGGCACGAGTTCATGGTGGCCGCGCATGAGGGCGTGCCGGTGCGGCCGCTGCCCGGCACCTGGAAATCGACGCCAGCCGACACCATCGTGCCCGACGAGATACCTTCGGCAAACAACACGGCGCCGGCGCCGGTTCCATCCGCGTCTGTTGGTCAGCAGGCGGCGCGGCCAGCCGCGCCTGTCGCCCAGGCACCAACTCCGGTCCGCGCGGCCCGTCCCGCCCAGACTGTCGATGCCGATGGCCTTTCCATGCCGGAGGACGATGGCGCCACCGCGTCGATCAAACACCCGGTCCCGCCAGGCGACGTCGGCGGTCCGCGCAAGAAGCGGCAGACCTCGATCCTCGATCTCCTTGGCGGCTAAAGCGCGTCGCGCGCTTTAGCTCTTTGTTTCTATGCATGTCGTTGCCTCAAAACCGGGGCCACTTTTGAGCGACATACATTAGCGGCAACTCGCCTCTCGCCACCTCGGCGTCGTTCGGCTACATCTCCGGCTGGAGATACCGAAATGACTGAGCTCGACACCAGAAAAACCATCGTTCTGACCGGCGCCAGCCGCGGCATAGGCCACGCCACGGTCAAGCGTTTTTCGCGCGAGGGCTGGCGCGTCATCACCTGCTCGCGCCAAGCCTTTGCCGAGGATTGCCCGTGGCCGGCCGGACCGGAAGATCACATCAAGGTCGATCTGGCCGATCAGGAGGATGTCGGCATTGCCGTTTCGGAAATCCGCCACCGGTTGGAGGCGCATGGCGGCCAGTTGCATGCGCTGGTCAACAATGCCGGCATTTCGCCGAAGCTCAAGGACGGCAACAGCCGCATGGATTCGATCGACACGCCGATGCATGTCTGGCGCGACGTGTTCCAGGTCAATTTCTTCGCACCGATCATGCTGGCGCGCGGCCTGTTCAAGGAATTGGCGGCGGCCAAGGGTTCGATCGTCAACGTCACCTCGATCGCCGGCACCCGCGTGCATCCCTTCGCCGGCACCGCCTATGCGACATCGAAGGCCGCACTCGGCTCGCTGACGCGCGAGATGGCGCATGATTTCGGCCCGCACGGCATCCGCGTCAACGCCATTGCGCCGGGCGAGATCGACACCGCGATCCTGTCGCCGGGCACGGACAAGATCGTCGAGACCATCCCGTTGAGACGGCTCGGCACCACGGCCGAGGTCGCCGACATCATCTTCTTCCTGTGCTCGCAGCAGGCGTCCTACGTGACGGGCTCGGAAATCCACATCAATGGCGGCCAGCACGTGTGACAAAACAGGGTGATCATCCGGTTATGGTGAGAACGGCCTTGCCGCTGAAGCTGCGCTGTCGCAGTGCGTCCAGGGCTTGGGCGATGTCTGTCCATGGCACCGTCAAGGCCACGCGGGTTTCGAGCCGGCCCGCGGCGGCCAGAGCGAGCAGCGAGGCAAGGTCCTCGCCAATGCCTGGGCCAGACGTGTAGTACGCGAACGTCTGAAGCCTCGCCCCTTCGTGACCGGGAACGAACTGGCGGAAGCCAACGGGCGTGAGTTCGCCGCTGCTCGAACCGAACATGACGATGGTTCCGCCAGGTGCGACACGTTCGATCGCGTGTCCGAGGCTTTTGCCGCCAACCGACTCGGTGATCAGCGAAAACGGTCCCTCGGCCAGCTCGATCGCTTCGACAACCTGCTCGGCTCCAAGGTCGCGGAGATCCGCGGCATGCCGGGCGGCGGCGATCGCCGTCACCGACGCGCCCTGCTCGCGGGCGAGCTGGATCTGGAAGCGGCCGACCGCACCGCTTGCGCCGGTGATCAGGACCTGCTGGCCGGCGAGGTTGCCGCCATGACGCAAAGTCCTCAGCGCCGTCGTGCCGGCAACTGGAAGCGTGGCGGCGGAGGTGAAGCTGACCTCATCGGGGATGACCGCGAGACGGTCGGTTGAAACGGCGACACGTTCGGCCCAGCCGGCTTGGTCGACCAAAGCCGCAACCCTTGTGCCCATGGCTGGCCCCGAGCCATCGGCTGCTGTCCGTTCGACGGCCCCAACGATGTCCTGGCCGGGTATCCAGCCGTCCGGACGTATGCTGAGCAGGCGCAGTTCGCCGCGGTTCAACGAGGTTGCGTGGACCGAAACAAGCGCCTCGTTCGAGGCCGCTTGAGGCTCGGCAAGCTCCGCGATGCTCAATCCGGTTGCGCTATCAGAAGAGATGACCAGGGCGTGCATTACTCATACCTCGCTGCCGTGCGTGCACGCACGGCTCATTCGCGAGCGGACCCTATCGATTTTTGCCGTTGAATAATTTAGACATCAATGCATCTGATCGCTAAAAGCAGTCAATCATGAGGCAACCCCTCCACTACCCTTGGCTCAATTTCGATGTGGATGACCTCTCCGCGCCTGCGATTGCCGTGCGCGTTGAGGTCCCCGAGACCAGAGCGGAAGTGCCCGCTCATTGGCACCGCAAAGGCCAACTCGTCTTCGCGCTTGGAGGCGGAGTCACATGTCGCGTCCCAAGCGGCCTGTGGATGGTGCCGCCTCATTGCGGAGTGTGGATTCCAAGCGGCATGGAGCACAGCAATGTCGCGACCGCCAATGCCCGTATTTTTTTCGTGTATATCGAGCCGGGAGCCGCCGATCTGCCGGACAGATGCTGCACGCTTTCGATCTCGCCGTTGCTGCGCGAATTGATCATCGAGCTGTCCGATAGTGTGCAGGACGATCAGGCGAGGGATGAGCTCTTGACCAGGACCCTGCTTGCCGAGCTGCCGCGTATGCCTGTCCGGCAGCTGCATCTGCCGATTTCACCAGAGCCGCGCTTGAGGCGGATCGCCGAAGCGTTGGCGCAAGACCCCGCCGACCGCAGCACACTGGCAGAATGGGCCAATCGCGTTGCGCTCAGCGAGAGCAGTCTCGCCCGCCTCGTGGTGAAGGAGACAGGGTTGAGCTTCGGGCGTTGGCGTCAGCAATTGCACTTGATCGTCGCAATACGGGAGCTGGCCTCCGGTGCGACCGTGCAGCAGGTTTCAGGCGATCTCGGCTACGATTCCGTCACTGCTTTCATCACCATGTTCAAGAAGGCGCTCGGGAAGCCCCCGGCAAAATACCTGAGCGGTGTCGTACAACAGGGCGGCGCGGCCTAATGCATGTTGCCCAAAAGTGACCTCGGTTTTGGGAGAACGACATGCATAAAAACAAGGACCTAAAGCGCGTCGCATGAATCCGTTTCAGCGCGACGCGCTTAGGCAACGGACGGTTCAGCCGCTTCCGGTTTGTGGCCAAGCACCTCTTCGACAATGCCGCGCGCGATTTCGCGCTCGCCCATGATCACTGTGTCGGCGCCGAGCCCCTTGAGATGCTCGACCTCGGCGTCGGAATGGGCGCGGGCGATAACATTGATGCCGGGATTGGCGGCGCGTGCCCTAAGCACGATCTGCCCTGCCTCGAAGGCATTGGGAATGGCCAGGATCAGCCGCATGGCCCCTTCGGGATTGGCGGCTGCGAACACTTCCGCGTTGGCCGCATTGCCGGAGACGGTCTCGATGCCATCGGCCTTCAGCCTGGCCAGTGTCTTGTCGGCATCCTCGACAACGAGGAAGGGCAGGGAGGCCTGCTTCAGTGCCGCACCAACAAGGCTGCCGACGCGGCCATAGCCGATCAGGATGGCGTGGTTGCCGAGGGTTGTCCTGGGCGGCGGCCCGTCGGCCTCTTTCGGCGCTGCCGCAACAGAGGCCACCTGACCCGGTTCCGTCGCCGGACCAACCGGCTTTGTCTCGGCGGGCGGTGCTGTCCTGGCGGCGCGGGCCTCCAGCCACGGCTTCATCCAGTCGATGGTCAGGAACATCAGCGGGTTGAGAACGATCGACAGGATGGCGCCGGCCAGGATCAGGTCACGGCCCTGTTCGGGTAACAGCTTCAGCCCGACCCCGAGCTCGGCCAGGATGAAGGAAAATTCGCCGATCTGGGCAAGGCTTGCCGAGATCATCAGGGCCGTGGCCAAGGGATAGCCGAAGGCAACGACGATGACGAACGCCGCCAACGACTTGCCGATGACGATGATGGCCAGCGTCGCCAGGATTGGCCAGCCATTGCTGATCAGGCTGAATGGATCGAACAGCATACCGACCGAGACGAAGAACAGCACGGAAAAGGCATCGCGCAACGGCAGCGATTCTTCCGCTGCGCGATGGCTGAGCTCGGATTCGCTCATGATCATGCCGGCAAAGAAAGCCCCCAGCGCCAGCGAGACACCGAACAGTTTTGCCGCGCCGAAGGCGACGCCGAGCGCTATTGCGAGCACCGCCAGCCGGAACAGTTCGCGCGAGCCGGTGTGGGCGACATAATGCAGGATCCAGGGAATGACCCGGCGGCCGACCACCAGCATGACGACGACGAAAGCAGCGACCTTGGCCAGCGTTATGCCGACGACGCCCCAGATGCCGTAGCTGGCCGGCAGAGACAGCAAACCGCTCGCATGGGCGTCTGCCTGCTCCTGGCCGCCCAGCACGCCGGCGAGCGCCGGCAGCAGCACCAGCGCCAGCACCATGGCCAGGTCCTCGACGATCAGCCAGCCGACGGCGATGCGGCCGCGCTCGGTCTCGATCAGGCGGCGTTCCTGCAAGGCGCGCAGCAGCACCACGGTCGAGGCGACCGATAGTGCAAGGCCGAACACCAGGCCCGCGCCCATCGGCCAGCCGAGCATCCAGGCAAGGCCGGCGCCGAGCGCGGTGGCAAAGCCGATCTGGACGATGGCGCCGGGCACGGCGATGGCGCGCACAGATAGCAAATCCTTCAGCGAGAAGTGCAGGCCGACGCCGAACATCAGCAGGATGACGCCGATTTCGGCCAGTTCGTTGGCAAGGCCGGCATCGGCGACGAAGCCGGGCGTGTTCGGCCCGACCAGCACGCCGGCAACGAGATAACCGACCAGTGGCGGAATGCGGAAGCGGTTGGCGAGAGCCCCGAAGACGAAAGCCAGCCCCAGACCGGCGACGATGGTGGCGATAAGGGGCGTGTCATGCGGCATTGTCTATGGAGCGCCTTTCAGAACCAGCGATGTTGGATGAGCGCCGCCCAAAGCCGCCGCCTGTTTGCAATATGGTGGATGGGATGTCGGCGATGCAACCCGCAAAGCCACGAAATCGACGGTACGCCTAAAAACTTGACCGGCAGCCGAAGCCGCCGGTCGGATCTGAATTCGCGTGATGACGTTCCGTTTCAACGCGCGCGATCGATCGACAACGATCAGGCTTCCTGCAGCAACGCCTCGATCTCGAATATGGCATGGTTGGTCAGTGTTTTGGGAATTTCGGCGATCACCTTGTCCTCGACTTCCTTGTGAAGTTTCTTGCGCATGGTTCCGAGCACCACAGGCGGTGCGACGAGCACGATCTCCTTGAACTCGCCTCTATGCGCGAGCTTGTAGAGCCGGGCGGCAATCTCATCGGCGAAACGCTCCTTGCCGATGCGGTGCCAGTCCGTATCCTCGACCGCGCTGCGGTGCACGGAGGGACCATCATTATACCGGCCCGGGCTATCACTGCCTTGCTCGCGGGTCGGCGGGTTGTCCTGCTCAATTTCCTGCACGACTTCGAGATTCGGATATTTGGTGTCGCCGGCATTCCTGAGGAAAAGCGCCTTTTCGCCATCCGCCACCATGATCCAGATGCCATGCTTCAGGTTGATTGTGTTCATGATGACAGGCTCCTTTTTGGGCCGCGCCGGCCTCTTGTGGCGTGCCGCGGCCGTGACGTGATAGGGCTTTTGGAGGAACGCGCCCCGAACTGGTAATGTTCCAACCGGGACCCTCGCGGACGTTGGACATTTGGTTGCCCAATGCCTGCGACTTTAATCTACTAAATTGGTAGAATTTGGAAAAAACTGTTTTGCAACATTTCTCGCCGGGCGCTAAAAGAGCCGTAAATCAAGGCCTGCGACAGCAGCTTGAATCCGCTCCATCCGCCAAGGAGGAATATTTTTCTCATGGCCGGGATGCTTTCAGAAAAGCGATTGCATCCCGATGAGGGATGCGCGAGTGCGTTCCTTCTGGTTTCTCGCGCCTGCGCGTAAAACTGCAAGCCCGTTCAGGATTCCGCTCGCGTCCATGTCGCACACTGCTCCGAAACTCAATGCCTTCCCCGTCTTCATGCGGGTCGACGGGCAGACCGTGGCCATCGTCGGCGGCGGCGAAGAGGCGCTGGCCAAGGCGCGGCTGATCGGACAGTCGAGCGCGGTCCTACGCATCATCGCGGAACACGCCGAACCCGACCTGCTTGCCTTCATCGCCCAGACCGGCGCTAGCCATTTTGACGCCGCCTACGACGCGTCGCAGCTCGAAGGCGCGGTCATGGTGTTTGCCGCCAGCGGCGACGAGGAACTCGACCGCCGGGTGGCCGCGGATGCGCGCCGCTTCAGCATTCCGGTCAATGCCGTCGACCGGCCTGAGCTATGCGATTTCTTCACCCCGGCGCTGGTCAACCGCGCGCCGGTCGCCATAGCCATCGGTACCGAGGGCGCCGGCCCGGTGCTTGCCCAGATGCTGCGCGGCCGCATCGACCGTATGCTGTCGCCGTCGCTCGGGCCGCTGGCAACGCTTGCCGCTTCGTTTCGCGGAGCTGCCGAGAAGCTGCTGCCGAGAGGCAATGCGCGCCGCCGCTTCTGGAGCGATTTTTTCCAGGGCGCCCCGGCGCGGGCTGTCGAAGCTGGTGAGCTTTCTCAGGCGCATGACGCCGCCGTCGATCTTCTGCTGTCGAACGCGCCGGCTTTCGGCCACATCGCGCTGGTTGGCGCCGGTCCAGGCGCCGAGGATCTTTTGACGTTGCGCGCGCACCGCTTGCTGATGGAAGCCGATGTCATCGTCCATGACGCGCTGGTGCCGGAGGCGATCGTTGCCATGGGCCGCCGCGATGCCGAGCGCTTGCCGGTCGGAAAACGCAAGGGTTGCCACACCAAGAGCCAGACTGAGATCAATGCGCTGCTGGTCGAGCTTGGCCGTGAAGGCAAGCGCGTCGTGCGGCTGAAGTCGGGCGATCCGCTGGTGTTCGGCCGGGCCGGCGAAGAGATGGCGGCACTGCGCGATGCCGGCATCGCCTATGAGGTGGTTCCGGGCGTCACCGCGGCGTTCGCCGCCGCCGCCGACTTAGAACTGCCGCTGACCTTGCGCGGTGTCTCCTCGTCGATGGTGTTCACCACCGGCCACGACCTCAAGGGCAATTCGCTGCCCGACTGGGCCAAGCTTGCCATTTCCGGCGCCACCGTCGCGGTCTATATGGGCCGCTCGGTGGCGGCCGAGGTTGCCGGCCGGCTGATCGAGGCCGGTCTGTCGCCGGACACGGCGGTGGCCGTGGTCGAGAATGCCAGCCTTGCCAACCGCCGCCGCTTCCACGGCACGCTCGCCGACCTGCCGTCACTGGAAGCGCGCGCCGATCTTTCCGGTCCGGTGATGACCATCATCGGCGACGCGGTAGCCGGCGCCAATTTTGAACGGTCCGAACCGCTCGCGGCACACAGGCATGAAGGCGCGCCCGTCGCTGCCACTGAGGGAGTTCAGCCATGAAGATACTGACCGCCAACCGCCTGACCGACGGCATCGCCGTCTGGTACGCCGATGGCGGCTGGGCCGAGACGGTGGACCATGCCGACCTCGCCCATGACAAGGCAGCCGAGGACAGGCTCGAGGCGATCGGGGCCAAGGCCTATGCCGTCAATGAAGTGGTCGACGTCAATTTGATCGATGCTGAAGTCGTCAATGGCGTCGTCGAGCCGGTGCGGCTGCGCGAGAAGATCCGCGCTGCCGGCCCGACCATCCGCAACGATCTCGGCAAACAGGCCGCCAAGGCAGCATAAGCAAGACACCAGGCATGGGCGGACGCGCCCCGAAAGACGAAGCATGTACCGTTACGATGAGTTCGACCACGATTTTGTCCAGGCCCGCGTCGCCGAGTTCAGCGACCAGGTCCAGCGCCGGCTGTCCGGCGAGATCACCGAGGACCAGTTCCGGCCGCTCAGGTTGATGAACGGCGTTTATCTTCAGTTGCACGCCTATATGCTGCGCATTGCGGTGCCCTATGGCACGCTGAACGGCAAGCAGTTGCGCATGCTGGGCCACATCGCCCGCAAATACGACAAGGGCTACGGCCATTTCACCACGCGCCAGAACATCCAGTTCAACTGGCCGGCGCTGTCGGACATTCCGGCGATCCTGGCCGATCTGGCAAGCGTCGAGATGCATGCCATCCAGACCAGCGGCAATTGCATCCGCAACGTCACCGCCGACCATTTCGCCGGCGCCGCCGCCGACGAGGTCGCCGATCCGCGGCCCTATGCGGAAATCCTGCGCCAGTGGTCGTCGGTGCATCCGGAATTCTCGTTCCTGCCGCGCAAGTTCAAGATCGCGGTGACCGGGGCCGAGCGCGACCGCGCCGCCATCCAGACCCACGATATCGGCCTGCACCTGAAGAAGAACGCCGCCGGCGAACTCGGCTTCGCCGTCTATATCGGCGGTGGTCAGGGCCGCACGCCAATGGTTGCCCGGAAGATCCGCGACTTCCTGCCGGAAGCCGACCTTCTGTCCTACTGCACGGCGATCCTGCGCGTTTACAATCTCTATGGCCGCCGCGACAACAAGTACAAGGCGCGCATCAAGATCCTGGTGCACGAGACCGGCGTCGAGGAAATCACGCGCCAGGTCGAGGCCGAATGGCAGGAGTTGAAGGACGCCGAACTGAAGCTGCCGGAAGCCGACATCCGCGCCATCGAGGCTTATTTCGCGCCGCCGGCGCTCACCGAGCGGCCGGAAGGCGACCATGCGGTCAAGCTGGCGCGCTTGGATTCCAAGGGCTTCTCGGAGTGGCTCGACCAGAATGTCGTGACGCACCGCCATCCCGACTACGCGGCGGTGACGATCTCGCTCAAGGGCATCGGCGAGGTGCCGGGCGATGCCTCGGACAGCCAGATGGAAGCGATCGCCGACATCGCCGAGACATATGCCTTTGACGAGTTGCGTGTCAGCCATGAGCAGAACCTCATCCTGCCGCATGTGGCGCGCGCCGACCTCAAGACGGTCTACGATGCGCTGGTTGGCATCGGCCTGGCGACGGCAAACTCCAATTTGATATCGGACATCATCGCTTGCCCGGGCCTTGACTACTGCGCGCTGGCCACGGCGCGCTCGATCCCGATCGCGCAGGAAATCTCGCGCCGCTTCGCTTCGCTGGAGCGACAGCGCGAGATCGGCGAACTGAAGCTGAAGATCTCCGGCTGCATCAACGCCTGCGGCCATCACCATGTCGGCCATATCGGCATCCTCGGCGTCGAGAAGAAGGGCTCCGAGCTCTATCAGGTGACGCTGGGCGGCTCGGCCGACGAGAACACATCGGTCGGCGAGATCATCGGCCGCGGCTTCTCGTCGGAAGAGATCACCGACGCCATCGAGCAGATCGTCGAGACCTATCTCGGCCTCCGGCTCGACCCACAAGAGAAATTCATCGACGCCTACCGCCGAGTCGGTCCCGCGCCGTTCAAGGAGGCGCTCTATGCTGGCGAAGCCAAGGCCGCTTGACCGTATTGGAGACGTCGATGACGGCATCGCCGCCAAGGCGGCGGGTCTCGATGCGCTTTACGGTCATCTGAATCCGATCGAGATCATCCAACGTTCGGCCCGCGAACTGTTTCACGACGAGATCGCGGCGGTGTCGTCGTTCGGCGCGGATTCGGCCGTGCTGCTGCACATGATCGCCAAGATCGACCGGACGCTGCCGGTCATCTTCCTCGACACCGGCAAGCATTTCGAGGAGACACTCGGCTATCGCGACGCGCTGGTCGCCGATTTCGGGCTGACCAATATAAGGGTGATCAAGCCCGAAGAAGCGGCGCTCGAACGGATCGATCCGACAGGCAATCTGCATCAGAGCGATACCGATGCCTGCTGCGACGTGCGCAAGGTCGAGCCATTGGCGCGCGGTGTCGCGCCATTTCGTGCCTGGCTCACCGGTCGCAAGCGTTTTCAGGCCGCGACGCGGGCAGCGCTGCCGGTGTTCGAGGCGGTCGGTCCGCGCATCCGCGTCAATCCGCTGGCGCACTGGACCACATCGGACCAGGCCGACTATATGCGTGCGCATGCGCTACGTGAAAATCCGCTGGTCGCCTATGGCTATCTGTCGATCGGCTGCTTCCCGTGCACGCAGCCGGTTGAGCCGGGCGAGGATGCGCGCAGCGGCCGCTGGGCCGGTCACGCCAAGACCGAGTGCGGCATTCACCTGTCGGGGCTGGAGAAGTCGCTGACCGACGCATCACTATAGGGTATGCTGATATTCAGCTGGCCTGCGAACGGCGACCTTCACCCGGAGGCCGCCAGCTTTGCGTGGGACGGACTTTCAGCGGACTTGGATCTTGGGGCTTTAGGAATCTTTATGACTGAACCGACGACACCGGAGACCCGGCTCTGGACCCCGACGGGTTTTCGCGAGGACGAGTGGACTCACGCCGAGAGCGCGGACGCGCTGTCCGGCAATGGCCGCTTCATCCTGCCGCTGCAGACGTTCCTCGATCTCGATCCGGAGGTGCGCCGGTCGGCCAGGGAACGGCTCGGCGTTGTGTTGCAGCCGGGTGATCAGCTCGAGAAGATCGCCGACCTGCTCGACCAGCTGTCGCTGGTGGCATTGGCCTTTCCGGCTTTCAGCGACGGCCGCTCCTTCTCCA
Source organism: Mesorhizobium sp. LjRoot246 (assembly GCF_964254115.1). Lineage (NCBI taxonomy): Bacteria > Pseudomonadati > Pseudomonadota > Alphaproteobacteria > Hyphomicrobiales > Phyllobacteriaceae > Mesorhizobium > Mesorhizobium sp. LjRoot246. Next base: position 1,940,499 of record NZ_CAXUSN020000001.1, read on the forward strand.
AGGGAGAACTGCTGCGCGGACGCTATCATTTCGAGGGTGCCGTGCGCGCCACCGGCCAGGTGCTTGTCGACCAGCTGCCGCATATGCTGCGCCTCGGCTTCGACGAGTTCGAGATATCGAACCCTGTGCTGTTGAAGCGCTTGGAGGAGGGTCGCACCGGCGGATTGGGGCTCTACTACCAGCCGGCCGCCGTGCCGGAACCCAAGGGGTCGAAATATTCCTGGCGGCGCCTTCGCAACAGCTGACGCTGCGGTAATTCCCGACGTCTTTACATCGGCTCTGATCGGGCCTTCTCTGGGCTATCCGGACGGAAATATCCGCCGGGTGCGAGGAGGGGGATCATGGATTTCGACTATGTCATAGCTGGCGGCGGATCCGCCGGCTGTACGCTCGCCGCGCGGCTCTCCGAGGACCCATCGAAGACGGTCTGCTTGATAGAAGCCGGCGGCGAGGGCAGGAACCTGCTCGTCCGCGCCCCGGCCGGCGTCATAGCGCTGTTGCCGGGCCGGCCGAAAGTCAACAATTGGGCCTTCGAGACGGTGCCGCAGCAAGGCCTTGGCGGCCGCAAGGGCTACCAGCCGCGCGGCAAGGCGCTGGGCGGTTCGAGCGCCATCAACGCCATGCTCTATGTCAGGGGCCATCGCAGCGACTATGACGAATGGGCCGATCTTGGTTGCCACGGCTGGTCGTGGGACGAGGTGTTGCCCTATTTTCGGCGTGCGGAAGGCAATCAGCGCGGGGGTGATGCCCTGCACGGCGGCGAAGGGCCGCTGCGGGTTGCCGAGCAGCAGGAGCCGCGCGCGCTCTCCCGAGCCTTTGTCGAGGCCTGCGGCGAAAACCAGATCCGCCGCAACGATGATTTCAACGGGACCGAACAGGAAGGCGCGGGGCTCTATCAGGTCACGCAATTCTGGGGCGAGCGCCGCAATGGCGAGCGCTGCTCGGCGGCCGCCGGCTATCTGCATCCGGCTATGGACCGGCCAAACCTTACCGTCATCACTGGAGCGCACGCCACGGGGATTGTCCTTGCCGGCAAGCGGGCCACCGGCGTGCGCTACCGCGCGGGCAAGGGCGAAGCTGTAGCCAGGGCCAGGCGCGAGGTCATCGTCTGCGGCGGTGCCTTCGGTTCGCCGCAACTTTTGTTGCTGTCCGGGATCGGGCCGGCTGTCGAGCTTGCAGCGCACGGAATTCCGGTCGTTTATGAACTGCCCGGCGTCGGCAAGAACCTGCAGGATCATCTTGATTTCATCATGGGTTGGACATCGAAGGACGCCGACATGATGGGCATCGGCCTACGCGGTCTGCCTGGCCTGCTGCGGCACCTGCGACGCTGGCGCAAGGATGGCGGCGGCATGATCGCCACACCCTATGCCGAGGGCGGCGCCTTCCTCAAATCCGACCCGGCGATCGACCGGCCGGACCTGCAACTGCACTTCTGCATCGCCATCGTCGATGATCATGGCCGCAAGCTGCATATGGGTTATGGCTTTTCCTGTCACGTCTGCGTGCTGCGGCCGCATTCGCGCGGCGAGGTCGGGCTGTCGGCGCCGGATCCGTTGGCGCCACCGCGCATCGATCCGCGCTTCCTGTCCGACGAACGCGACGCCGACTTGTTGCTCAAGGGTGTCAGAATGATGCGCGGCATCCTGGAGGCGCCGGCGCTGGCCAAATACCGCGACAAGGAGATCTACACCGCCGGCGTTTCGAGCGATGCAGACTTGATGGCCCATATCCGTGCTCGCGCCGATACCGTCTACCATCCGGTGGGCACCTGCAGGATGGGCATCGATGATATGGCGGTGGTCGATCCGCAACTGCGTGTGCGCGGGATGCAGGGTTTGCGTGTCGTCGACGCCTCGGTGATGCCGACGCTGATCGGCGGCAACACCAATGCGCCGACCATCATGATCGCCGAAAAGGCAGCCGACATGATCAAGGCTGCCTGATCGGAATTCTGGTCAAACCAGTGGCGCTGGTTTTGCCTGATGTCGAATGCCCTGCGATGATTCCGCCGCCAATCGGCATCAATTGGTCTTACCAATTGTGCGATTTACGCTTTTCCTTTCGCCATCCTGCACTTAGGATAGGTTTATTATTTCGCGATCCGAAATAAATATCGCCACAAAGGGAGGAACCGGAATGGCTGGCAAGAAGATACTGATGCTCGTTGGCGAGTTCAGCGAGGAATATGAGATTTTTGTCTTTGAGCAGGCGATGCATGCGGTCGGCCATACCGTCCATGTCGTCTGCCCGGACAAGAAGGCGGGCGATGTATTGAAGACGTCGCTGCACGACTTCGAAGGCCACCAGACCTACACGGAAAAACCCGGCCACGACTACATCCTCAACAAGACGTTTTCCGAAGTGGACCCAGCCGGATACGATGCCGTCTATGCGGCGGGCGGGCGCGGCCCGGAGTACATCCGCATCGACAAGCGGGTACAGGCGCTGGTGCGGCATTTCCACGAGGCCGGCAAGCCGATCTTCACCATCTGTCATGGCGTGCAGATCCTGATCGCCGTCGACGGTGTGGTGCGGGGTAGGGAAGTCGCCGCGCTGCATTACTGCGAGCCGGAGGTCACGCTTGCCGGTGGCATCTATATCGACGTCGCACCGACCGGCGCTCATGTCGATGGCAACCTCGTATCGGCCAAGGGCTGGCCGGGCCTGTCCAATTTCATCCGCGAATGCCTGAAGGTGCTGGGCACCGAAATCCGCCATGGCGAGATCCTGATGCGCGATGAGCGCCAGGCAGCCTGATCCGGGATTTTAAAAGCCGCCGCGCCCATAGCGCGGCGGTCTTTTATACAGCCGCCCGTGCCTCGCGGAACGACACCAGCTTGCGGCGGTTTTCGTCCCACAACGCCAGTTTGACGCAGCGCAGGCTTTCGAGCAGCGTGACGCGTCCGATGGCGCGCAGTTCGGGATAATCGCGCAGCACTTCCTGCAACCGGTAGCACGGCACCTTGGCCGAGAGGTGGTGAACGTGATGGACACCGATATTGCCGGTAAGCCAGTTCAGCACCGGCGGCAGGTCGTAATAGGACGATCCGTGCAGGGCGGCGTGCTGAAATTCCCAATCGGCATCCTTCGCCCATTCCGTTTCCTCGAATTGGTGCTGGACGTAGAACAGCCAGATGCCGGCCGAACCGGCAAGGATGACGATCGGCAGATGGACCACCAGGAACGCGCCTGGGCCGACGAACCAGATGAGGATGGCTGCCGCGACCGCGATGCCAAGATTGGTGGTCATCGACGACACCCAAGGCGTCAGGCCGCCGCGCATCATGCCGACTGGCAGCCTTTGCTCGAAGATGAACAGCCAGATCGGCCCGAGACCGAACATCACCAGCGGGTGGCGATAGAGCCGATAGGCAAGGCGACCGCGCCACGACAGCTGCCGGTATTCGGCAACGGTCAGCGTCCTGATGTCGCCCATGCCGCGTTCGTCAAGATTGCCGGCGCTGGCATGATGCGTCGCGTGGGCGCGGCGCCAGCAGTCGTAGGGCGTCAGCGTCAGGATGCCGAGCGCGCGACCGATCCAGTCGTCCGCATAGCGATTGGCGAAGAAGGAGCCGTGGCCGCAATCGTGCTGGATCATGAAGATGCGTACCAGAAACCCGGCCGCGGGAAGGATCAGGACCAGTCCCCACCAATGGCCGTAGGCATAGGCCGCCGAGGACAGTCCCCAGAGTATGGCGAATGGAATGAGGGTGATAACGAGTTCGACGGCGCTGCGCCGCCTGTCGGGCTTCTTGTAACGCGCCAGAATCTTCAACCAGGCGCGCTTGCTATTGGCGACCGCCTCAGGGGAAATCATGTTCATCAGGAAGCATAGGCGGCGTGTCCCGCGACCGCAAGACACCAATCACGCAAAATTACTGTGCGTAATTGTCGCGTGCCCTGATGGTCGAGGCCAACCAACCGCAGATCGACTCGTTTGATCCGCCGAATCGGCGGGCTTTCAGCCCCTGGGAACCGATGCTCTCCCGTCGTTTGAGCATCGGTTTTCCACTTGGGTTGATCTCTATTCGCGATCGAGGATAGGACAGCCGCGCTCGGTGCCAAAAGTCACGCGCACGCGGTCGCCGTCCTGTCTGCCGCGGACGGTGATCTCCCGACGGCCGACGGACTCTATCCTTGCCCGGCGGATGCCCATTCTGTCCGCCTTGTCGAGAGCCCGGTCTTCCGTGCAGCCTCGCGATTGACGGCGGTCGCGCCGGTCGTCGCGACGGGGGCCTTCGCAATCGTCATAGGCGGGGTCGCAATCTTCCATGAGCTTCAGCCGTGGGCCATGTTTGCCCAGTTGCAGCTGCAGATTGTCCGCCTGCGCCGGAAAGGCCACCAAAGAGACGGCGCCGAGGCCGACAAGCGCCGTCAACAATGAGGTGATCGAAATCTTGCGCACTACGTCCTCCATTTGAACCACAACGGCCCATCACTAGATGGTTCGGCTCTCTCAGGCTATTGCTGATAGAGGTTCGCTGCCAAGATTGGCGGTTGCCTTACTGCCGGCGCCAACTGACGTCACGGCCCTCCGCCCTGTCCAGGCGGTCGAGCAGTTCTCTGAAGCGCTCGGGAATGTCGGCCTCGGTGCGGAAGGCCGGCAAGGTGCGCAGAAAGCGCGTCACCGTTTCGGCGGTGAACTGGCGCCTGACCTCGATCGCCAGCCCTTCTGCCTTTTTGCCCTTGTTGCGGGTCATCATCTCAAAATCCTGTGTCGGTTTCGAAACTCCTCCAGCAGGAGAATGGTTCCCGCATCACGCCTCTGTGGCAAGCAAAGCCGACGGTTAGGGTCAAATTTGAATTAAAATCGAGATGTCTTGCCTGTTGTTATCCTGCCTTGGCTGACCGTCTCCACAATCGCTTACCCCTTGATTTTTGGCTGCCAAACCTCGATATCGGGCACAAATCCATATCATTCGAGATTGACGGGAAACGGCGATGAGCGACCAGGCAAAAGACGAACGCGCGCCCGATGAAGTCGAGGCGACCGAGGCCACTGCCGAGCGCACGGAAGGCAGCATCGATGGCGACTATGAGGCGCTTGTGCGGCTGCTGAAAGAAAATGAAGAGCTGAAGGACCGTGCGCTGCGCGTGGCGGCCGAGATGGAAAATTTGCGTCGCCGCACGGCGCGCGACGTGCATGACGCGCGCACCTACGCGGTTGCGAATTTCGCTCGCGATATGCTGTCGGTGTCGGACAATCTGCGCCGCGCGCTGGACGCTATTCCCGCCGAGGCCAAGGCGTCGGGTGACGCCGGTTTCAAGGCGCTGATCGAAGGCGTCGACTTGACCGAGCGCGCCATGCTGTCGGCGCTGGAACGGCACGGGGTCAAGAAGCTCGCGCCTGAAGGCGAGAAATTCGATCCCAATTTCCACCAGGCGATGTTCGAAGTACCCAATCCGGATGTCCCGGCCAATACGGTAGTCCAGGTCGTGCAGCCGGGCTATTCGATCGGTGATCGGGTGCTGCGCCCGGCCATGGTCGGCGTCGCCAAGGGCGGTCCGAAGCTTGCCGCCGCTGAAGCGCCGGTCGAGCCGGGGCCTGTCAATGAACAGGCTGAGAAGGATGCGTAAGGGATAGTGAGTAGCGAATAGGGAGTAGTGAGTAGGGAAATAGGTGATAGCGGCCAACTGGCTTCGTGCTATTCCCTATTGGCTATTCACTACTCGCTATTCGCTCACTCATGAACCCCATCGCGCTTCTCGACTATGCCGGTGTCGCTGTTTTCGCCGCGACCGGGGCGCTTGCCGCTTCGCGTAAGCAGCTCGACATTATCGGCTTTCTGTTCCTGGCCAGCGTCACCGGGATAGGCGGCGGCACGCTTCGCGACGTCATCCTCAACCTGCCGGTTTTCTGGGTCGCCAACTCCGGCTACGTGCTGATCTGCGCCGTGGTTGCGGTGCTGGTCTTCTTCAGCGCGCATCGTGTCGAATCGCGCTGGAAATGGCTGCTCTGGCTCGACGCCATCGGGCTCGCAGCCTTTTCGGTGATGGGCGCGGCCAAGGGACTGGCGATCACCGGTTCGCCGGTCGTCTCCGTCATCACCGGCGTGCTGACCGCGACTTTCGGCGGCATTCTGCGCGACCTCCTTGCCGGTGAGCCATCGGTGTTGCTGAGGCCTGAAATCTACGTCACGGCAGCCCTTGCGGGTGCCGGCCTCTACACACTTGGCGATCTTGCTGGACTGCCGCCGCTCGCCTCGGACCTCGCCGGTTTTGCGGCTGCGTTCCTTGTGCGGGGCGGCGCGCTTAAATTCGGCTGGTCGTTTCCGTCCTATAAGAGCCGACCTGGTCGGCGGCCGGAAGATATTCCGTGAGAGGAGCGAATAGCGAATAGGGAGTAGCGAATAGGGATTGAACGAGATAATTTCCGCTGCTTTTAATTCGCTATTCGCTATTCGCTATTCGCTATTCGCTATTCGCTATCGTCACGCCGCGAAGCGCTGGGCTTCCCCGCCATAATAATTGACGTAGCGGGCACCGATTTCCTTGACCGGCATCACGACGAAGACGTCGACCGTCGAGAATTCGCGGTCGATGACACAGCCGTCGCCGATACGGGCACCGACGCGCAAATAGCCCTTGACCAAGGGCGGCATCGCCGCGATCGCGGCCTTGGTGTTGACGGCCTCGATCGGCATCAGGTCCATCGAGCAGTAGCGCCCGGACACCGCGCGCACGTCCCAGGCCGAATTCGTCCGGCAGTGATGGGCGAGGTAGGTGAGCGCCTCGGCATGCGCCGCCGGCACGGTGCCGTGGAAGGAAGCGCAACCGGTCATCACACCGATTTCGTAATGGTTGATGTAAGCCCAGATGCCTTGCCATAGCGCCTCGATGGTGCGCTTGGAGCGGTATTCCGGCAAAACGCAGGAGCGGCCGAGTTCGAGAAAACGCTGGCCGGGGTGACGGGCGATGAGCTTGGTCAGCTCGAATTCACCTTCCGAATAGAAACCGCCGGCCGTGGCCGCGATTTCCTGCCGCAGCAACCGGTAGGTGCCGACGATGCGGCGATGTTCGGGGCCGGAAAGCGTGGTATCCAAAACCAGCAGATGGTCGCAGAGCGGATCGAAGCGGTCGGCGTCACGGCGGTCATGGGCCTGGAAGAGGTCCTTCCTGGCGCCAAGCTCGTCGTAGAACACCCGATAACGCACTTCCTGCGCGGCCGCGATCTCGGCCTCGTTGCGGGCGAGCCGCACTTCGAGATTGCCGATACGGCCGAGTGCCGCGCCCTTTATGACGGAATCGACGTTACGTCCGGCAAGCAAGGCGCTGCTGGCGTTCGGCCGAGTGTCACATTCCGGCATAACTGTATGCACGAGTGATTCTCCTTCGAGCCATCCCTCTTGGCACGGGGATACGGTGTAGGTGCAACAGGATTGTGACAGTACCGTGATACGACGTCGTGGGCAATACTTCGTCGGCTGGCGAATACGATCAACCGGCTACGTTTAAGTGATCGCGCGGCGTGGAATTGGTGGTGGAAAGCTCAGGCCGCGGCGACCTGTCCCTCGACGGCATTGACCAGCGCCTCGGGGTCGAGCGGCTTGGTGACAAAGCCGCTGGCGCCATGGGCCAGCACCGCATGGCGGGTCTTTTCCTGGCTGTCGGCCGACAGGACCATGATCGGCACCGGTGGCACGGCGGTCTCCTCCTCATGGCGGCGGATGGCGGCAATCGCGTCCAGCCCATCCATGACCGGCATATGCAGATCCATCAAAACCACGTCGAAGCGGTGCTTGTACCCGGCGCTGGTGACAGCCTCGACAGCGGCCTTGCCGTTGCCGACCACCTTGACGCGATGCCCGGCCTTCAGCAGCGTGGCGCGAGCCAGCATGGCGTTGATGTCGTTGTCCTCGGCGATCAGCACAGACAGGCCTCGCTGGCGGTTGCCGACAGCACGAAGCGCGGGTGCGCCGCTGCTTTCCGGCTGCGGCTGGGCGAGGCCGGGAGCATGGCTGCTCAACAGCACACGCAAAAGTGTTCCGCCACGCACCGGCCTGGCCAGGAAGGTTGCGTAGCCGCCGGCACGGAACTCGCCAAGCATGCCACGGTCGGTCGGCGCGATCAGCGTGATCGCCTCGCAGTCGGCGAAACCGCTCTGGCGCAGGCGCTTGAGCAACCTTCCGTCGCTTTCTTCCATGGCCGCGTCGACCAGAAGCACATCGCAGCCGGCGGCGAAGAGCGCGGCCTGGGCGACGGTGGTGGCGACATCGACCGCGCCGCCATTGGCGCGGATGGTGCGGGCGATGGCTTCGGCCTCGACGGCGTTTTTCGACAGGATCACCGCGCGCCTGCCCAAAAGCGCGTTCTGGCGGCCCTGTGGTGCGTCGGTGGCCGATATCACCGGGATTTCGAAGACGAACTCGGACCCCTGGCCGAGGCGGCTGGATATCGAGATCGTGCCGCCCATGGCGGCCACCAGACGCCTGGAGATGGCAAGTCCGAGGCCGGCCCCGCCATGGGTGCGCGTCGACGTGCCGTCGGCCTGCTCGAATTCCTCGAAAATGCGCTCCAAATCCTCATCATGCAGGCCCGGACCGGTATCGGAGATGGTGAAGCAGATGCGGTCGGTGGTTTCGGTGCGCGCGCGTGCGATGCTCACCAACACGCCGCCGCTATCGGTGAACTTGATGGCGTTGCCGATGAGGTTGAGCAGCACCTGCCTGACCTTGCCCGGGTCGGCAGTGATCAATTGCGGCACGTCGGGTTCGACATGGCAGCCCAGCCCGATATCCTTGGCGAAGGCGCGCGCGGCCAGCAGTTCGATGATGTTGTCGGCGATCTCGCGCACCGACATCGGCTGCGGTTCGGGATCGAAGCGCCCGGCTTCGATCTTGGAATAGTCGAGAAGATCCTCGATCAGGGCAAGCAATGCGCTGGCTGAGGTCGAGACGGCGCCGACATAGGTCTGCTGCTCCGGCGACAGACTGGTGTCGGCCAGCAACCTTGCCATGCCCATGATGCCGTTCATCGGCGTGCGAATTTCATGGCTGACGGTGGCAAGGAAGCGCGATTTGGCCTGGCTGGCATATTCGGCCCGCTCACGTGCGGTGATCAGCGAGGATTCGGCGCGTTTGCGGGCGGTGATGTCGCGGGCGATCGCGCGGTGCGAAACCGCATTGCTGTCCTTGTCGCGCACCGACAGTTCGATCCACGAGAACCAGCGCGGGCCGCTCGGCGTGCGGATGGCGACATCGGTGGAACTCAGGCACTCATGATCGGAGAAGGCGGCATCGGGAACGACGCCGACATCGATGCCGAGTTCCGCCAGGGTCTTGCCGGCAAGGTCGCGTTGATCGGTTTGGACGAGATCGGCGAAGACCTTGTTTGCATAGACGATGTAGCCATCGCGGTCGCGATGAATGACGAGGTCGCCCAGTGCGTCGATGAGGCCGCGAAAGCGTTCCTCGCTCTCCTGCATCTCCCACATGCGATCGGCCAGCGTCTCGATCTCGGCGCGGCTGCGGGCGGTGGTCTCGTCAAGCAGGACCGCGGTGCGGTGTTCGCTGCGCCTGGCGCGCAGATGCATGGCAAGGACCGCAAGGCCGGTTGCCAGCAATGCGACGCTGATGAAGACCGGCGCCCCGGTTAGATGCGCCAGGCCTGCGACGACGAGGATGGCGACGAAGGCCAGGAACGGAAGGCCTTCGCGCTTGGCGGGTTCCGGTTCGGGCACCAACGGCGGCGCGGCGACAAAGCGTCGCGTCGACGTCGGCGGGAGCGCCGCATCGACGTCGTCGCCAGTGTCCGCCTCTTGGCTGTCGGATTCCGCGATCATGCGAAATCCTTGCCAGACAGAGATTATGGAAAATTGCGGCGGATCGTTCGAATTTTAGCGGATGGACGCTTTTCGCCGCTGCGGTGGTGGATTTGTCTTCAGGCGCGGCAATTCCGTCAGCTTTTCCGGCAGCCGAGCGGGTTCACATGTCGACGACGACGCGGCCGCGGATCTTGCCGTCGACGATGTCGCGCGCGGCATCGATGATGCCGTCGAAACCGATGGTCCTGGACAGACTGGCGAGCTTCTGCAGATCGAGGTCGGCGCCGATGCGCCGCCATGCTTCGAGGCGGACCGCCTTCGGCGCCATCACCGAATCGACGCCGAGCAGCGAGACGCCGCGCAGGATGAAGGGGGCGACGCTGGCCGGCAGGTCCATGCCGCCGGCCAGGCCACAGGCGGCGACCGCGCCGCCATAGGAGGTCATCGAGAGCACATTGGCCAATGTGTGGCTGCCGACGGCGTCGACGCCGCCGGCCCAGCGCTCCTTGGCCAACGGCTTGGCCGGCTGGGCAAGCTCGTCGCGCGATATCACCTCGGCGGCGCCAAGGTTGATCAAATAGGGGCTCTCGGCATTGCGGCCGGTGGAGGCGATGACATGGTAGCCGAGGCTGGACAGGATCGAGACCGCAACCGAGCCGACACCGCCGGCCGCCCCCGTCACCACCACAGGCCCGCGATCGGGCAGGATGCCGTGCCGCTCCAGGGCCATGACGCAGAGCATGGCGGTGTAGCCCGCGGTGCCAACGGCCATCGCGTCGTGCGGGCTGATGCCTTGCGGCAGCGGCACCAGCCAGTCACCCTTGACGCGGGCGCGGCCGGCATAGGCGCCGAAATGGGTTTCACCGACGCCCCAGCCGTTCAGAATAGCCTTGTCGCCGGCGCGCCAGTCGGGATGGGAAGACGAAATGACGGTGCCGGCGAAGTCGATGCCCGGCACCAGCGGCCAACGGCGGATCACCGGCGCCTTGCCTGTGATCGCCAGGCCATCCTTGTAGTTTACCGTCGTCGCCTCGACCGCGACGGTGACATCGCCTTCCATCAGGTCGGCTTCGGTGAGATCGGTGACCGTTACCGACTGCTTTTTCTCGGCGTCACGCGAAACGAGGATGGCTTTGAAGGTTTCGGACATCTCTTTCTCCGCGATCTGGTTTGGCGACATGAACTGTGCGGCGATGGCCGCACGGGGTCAATCTTTGGAGGGTTTGGAAGACTTGGCGTTCGAAGGCCCGGGTTCGCGCCGCCAGCCGATCAGCTCGTCGAAGACGACCATTGCCGCGCCCACCGAGATGAAAGCGTCGGCAAGGTTGAAGACGGCGAAGGACCAGACCGGCGTATGGAACAGGATGTAGTCGATGACGTGGCCGTAGACGGCGCGGTCGATCAGATTGCCGAGCGCGCCGCCGATGATCAGCGCAAAGCCGGTGCGGGCAAGGATCTGGGACGGCGCGATCCGCGTTGCCAGGAACAGCACGAAGGCAACGACCGCAAGCGAAATGACGATCAGCCCGGTGTCGCCGAAGGACGAGAACATCGAAAAGGCGATGCCGGTGTTGTAGGTGCGAAACAGCGCCAGGAAGGGCACCAGATCGAGCTTTTCCTGGAAGGGCAGGCCGGTCTCGACCAGGTGTTTTATCCACTGGTCGAGCGCGATGGCCGCGACGACAAGCAACGCGTAGGGAGACCATGATCTCACGGGCAGGCAACCTTCATTGCTGGTCCAGGATTGGTTCGAGCTTCAGCGCGCCGCGCCGGATCTCGAACAGCATGATGCCGGTGGCGACCGCGAGATTGAGCGAATCGGCGCGGCCCGCTTGGGGAATCCTGAGCAGCCTGTCGCAACTCGCAGCCAGACTTTCGGGCAGCCCCTGCTGCTCGTTGCCCATCATCAGCAGCACCGGGCCGCGGGAAAAATCGACCGAACGGTAGTCGACGGCGCCTTTCAGGTGGGTGCCGGCGACGAGGCCGGAAAAGCCGCCCCGCCAGGCAAGGAAAGCCTCGGTCGTCGCCTTGGCTACCGGCACGGCAAAGATCGAGCCCATGGTGGCGCGCACCGTCTCCACGGAAAAAGGGTCGGTGGTGTCGCCGACCAGGATGACGCCCTTGGCGCCGACGGCATCGACTGTGCGGATGACGGTGCCGAGATTGCCGGGATCGCGCACCCGGTCGAGCGCCACCCAGACGTCGCCATTGTCGGCACGGACATCCTTCAGGGCCAGAAATTTTTGCGAAAAAACCCCGACGACCATTTGCGGATTGTCACGGCGGGTGATGGCGACGAGCACCTTTTCCGACACTTCGAGCACCATGCCGCCGGCGGCAACCGTGCGTGCGGCGACCTTCTCCACCGCTGCGTTGCCGCGTCCGGCCTTGGAGAAAACCAATGTCCTGATCTGCCAGCCGAGATCGAGCGCATCGATGACCAGCTTCAGTCCTTCGGCCATGAAGGCGTTCTGCTGGTCGCGGAACTTCTTCAAGGCAAGTGCCTTGATGTCCTTGACCAGCGGATTGGCGAGGCTGGTGACTTCCTTGACCTGCCCGGGTGCGCCTGCGTGCCGCTCGTTCATGTCAGGCCACCCAACGCGAAAACAACGAGGTCGAAAGCGCCCGGCCGGCGGACTTTTCGCGGATGATCAGTTCACCCGATTCGATCTTGCCGCCCATGCCGGCAAAGGTGTCGCGCATCAAGGCATGGATGGCGAAGAAGGAGGCGCGGATCGAATAGGCAGTCAGCACCACGGCGAGCGGCTTCGGTGTCAGGATCGCACGGCAAAGGTCGGTCAAATCAGGCAGGTCCTCGAACAATTGCCAGACCTCTCCCTTGGGACCACGGCCATAGGCCGGTGGGTCGAACAGGATGATGTCGTAGCTGCTGCCACGGCGCTCTTCGCGTTCGGCGAATTTGACCGCGTCGTCGACGATCCAGCGGATCGGCTTGCTGCCGAGGCCGGCCATCTCCTGGTTTTCGCGAGCCCAGCCGATGGCTTTCTTCGAGGCATCGACATGAGTGACCTCGGCGCCGGCGCGGGCCGCCACCAGCGAGGCAAGGCCGGTATAGCCAAACAGGTTCAGCACCTTGACCGGCCGCTTCGCTGCCGCGATCAGCCCGGCCATGTGGTCCCAGTGGGAGGCCTGCTCGGGAAAGACGCCGACATGGCGAAACGAGGTGAAACGGCCGAGATAGTCGATGCCGTCATGCTTCATCGGCCAGGTCTCGCCCAGCGGCGTTTTGGGGAATCGCCAGCGGCCGATGCCTTCCTCGTCGGTGTCGCCGGTGAAGATGGCATCGGCGCGCTCCCAGTCCTTTGCCGGCAAGGCCTTTTGCCAGATTGCCTGGCCCTCGGGCCGCACGATCCGGTAGGGGCCGTATTGTTCGAGCTTCTGGCCGGTGCCGCTGTCAAGCAGCGCATAATCGGTATTGGGCGCGACTTCCAGGATCACAGGAAGCTGCTCGCTGGGCAGAGCGCCTTCGCGGCGGGCCAGGACGCGCGGCGCCTGTTTCGGTTCGGAACGGTTGTCCGGCTTCGCTTCATGCCGCTCACGTGGTTGCGCGTCCGGTCTGGCGGGAGCCTGGCCGGTACGCGGACGTGACACGTCCGCCGCACCCTTGGAGGATGGGTGCGGACGGTTGTCGCGGCGTTTGTCGCGGAAAGACTTCAAGCGAGAGCAACTCCGAGCGGCAGCTTGGCCCGCTTCTGCCACAGCCCACCCACCGGCGCAACAAAACGCACTGCCAGTGATTTCGAATGGCTCAACCGTGCCTGATGGAAAGCAGCCCGACGACCAGCGATATGAAGCCCGCGGCCTTGATGCCCGCGACGATCATATGGCCGGTTTCCCAGCGCAGCCGAATTGCGTCGAAGTTTTCCGGAATCGGTCCGGGGACCCATGTGCCCAGCACATCATTCACGGTTTTGACCAGAGCAAACCACGCCACAAGCGAGACCGCGTAGAGCACAGAAGCGGCCAACACGAACCAGAACGACGCGTGATCGCCGCGCAGCATCCATGCGAGAACTCCCGGGCAGACGATGGCTGCCACATCCAATGGTGCGCCGATCACTGCAAACAGCACGAACTGGCCGTTGAAAACGGTGGCTTCGCGCCAGAGCGACGGTGACCATTTCGTCAGTCGCGGCAGTGATTCCAGGAGATGAGCGAAGGATGGTCCGAGGCTGAGTGCTGCGATCGTGGCGGTCAAGACAGACCAGAACAACAGGAAGCCTCGAATCTCCGTCATTTCAAACAACGGGGCGACGCCGAAGGTGTTCCCGGTCGATGCCAAATCGCTTGCCGACGAAAGCACTGGGATCCTATCGTCCAACCTTGGTGGATTGCAAATATGTCCCGCTCCGAACGCCTGCTCGACCTGATCCAGACGCTGCGTCGGCACCGCCGGCCGGTGAGCGGGCAGACTCTGGCCGATGAGCTTGGGATTTCGATCCGCACGCTCTACCGCGACATCGCGACGCTGCAGGGCCAAGGTGCGCCGATCGAGGGTGAGGCGGGGCTGGGTTATGTGCTCAAGCCCGGCTTCATGCTGCCGCCGCTGATGTTCAGCGACGAGGAGATCGAAGCCATCGTGCTCGGCTCGCGCTGGGTCGCCAAACAGCCGGACCAACGTCTCTCGGCCGCTGCCACCAACGCGTTGGCCAAGATCGCCGCGGTACTGCCGGACGATCTGCGCGAGGATCTCGACGCGAGCACGCTGCTGGTCGGCCCTCCCGCCGGGGCAATCGAGAGCATCGACCTTGGCCTGGTGCGGCAGGCCATCCGTAGCGAGCGCAAGCTCGGCTTTCTCTATCGCGACGCGGGCGGCGCCGCGTCCAAGCGTGTCGTCTGGCCGTTTGCGCTGGGCTTTTTCGATAAGGTGCGGGTGGTGGTGGCGTGGTGCGAGATGCGACAAGATTTCCGGCATTTTCGCGCCGATCGCATCGCCGAACTCCAAGCAACGGAAACGCGCTATCCGCGGCGACGCCAGGCACTGCTCAAGGAATGGCGGGCGACGCTCGACAAGCCGCGTGGTTCATGATTGCTGCTGCCAGAATCTGACAGTAGCCTGTCCTATGTTCGCCAAGTCGAAACGCTGAACCTTGGAGAGCAGATATGGCAACCCCGAATTTCGTTATCCTCTATGTCGACCAGCCGCAGCAGAGCGGCGCCTTCTACAGTGCGCTGCTCGGCCGCGAGCCGGTCGAAAGTTCGCCGACCTTCGTCCTGTTCGTGCTCGACAACGGCTTCAAGCTCGGCCTCTGGTCGCGTCACACGGTCGAGCCGGCAGCCGCCGCGTCAGGCGGCGGCGCCGAAATCGTCTTTGCACTGGATACGCCCGACGCGGTCGATGCCACCCATGCCGACTGGTCCGGGCGCGGGTTGAAAATCCTGCAGACGCCGACCGACATGGATTTCGGCCGCACCTTCGTCGCCCTCGATCCCGACAACCATCGCCTGCGGGTCTATTGGCTGTCCGATGGGGAACAAGCCAATGGGGAACGGAAATGAGCACGTACTGGATCGCAGTGGCGTCGGCCGGGCACGTCCGGCGCGGCCGTTCCGGCGGCTTCATGCAAGTCAACCACGGCAAGGCTGCACCGCTGCGTCGCGTCAAGCCAGGCGACGGCATCATCTATTATTCGCCGACAACCATTTTGGGCGCGAAAGACGGGCTGCAGGCCTTCACGGCAATTGGCACGGTGCGGGATGGCGAACCTTATCAGGGTGAAATGGGCGGCGGTTTCACGCCGTCCCGCCGGGATGTCGAGTGGGCGAAGGCCGAGGAAACACCGATCAAGCCGCTGCTCGACAGGCTGGACTTCACCGCCGGCAAATCGAACTGGGGTTATCAGCTTCGCTTTGGCCTCTTCCCGATCAGCGCGCATGATTTTTCGCTGATTGCCGAGGCGATGGGCGCCAAAATGGCCTTGGCGGTGAATTAGGCCTTGAGCGCGTTGTAGACGGCAATGCCGGCGGCAAGGTCCTCGAGCGCGGCGCCGACCGACTTGAACAGCGTGATCTCGCCGGCGCTCTCGCGGCCCTTCTTCTGGCCACGCGCCAGTTCGTGCAGATCGGCGACGATGGCTCCCGGCTTCAGCACGCCGGAGGCCAGCGGCTGGACGATGTCGCCGGCCTCCTTGGTGGCGCCGGCGCGGGTGTCGACATAGACGCGGGCAAGCGCGATCGCGTCATCGTCGCTTTCGCGCATCGTCGGGGTAAAGCCGCCGACCAGATCGACATGGGTTCCCGGCCGCAACAGCGCGCCCTTGATCAATGGTGTGGTGGTGATCGTCGCCGAAGAGACGATGTCGGCCTGCCCGAGCTCGGCATCGAGATCGGTTGCTGCGCTGGCCGCGAAGCCCTCGGCGCGCAGATCGGCCGCGACCTTCTCGGCATTGGCCGGTGTGCGGTTCCAGATGCGGATGGCCTTGATCGGCCGCACGGCGCAATGCGCCTTGGCGAGGAAGGGCGACAGCGCGCCGGCGCCGACCACGAGCAGCCGCGAAGCATCGCTGCGGGCGAGATAGGAGGCCGCGAGCGCCGAAGCGCAGGCCGTGCGCCACTGTGTCAGCCGCTGGCCGTCGATCAAGGCCTCGGGCTCGCCGGTGCCCCCATTGAGCAAGAGATAGAGCCCCATCACGGCGGGCTTGCCTATGGCGTTGTTGTCGGGCGAGACGGTGACGATCTTGACGCCGACGTGACCGCCGGCCGATGTGCCGGCGGCGTTGAGGTCGGTCCAGGCCGGCATCAAAAGCAGGGTGGAGGCTGCACCGTCGGGCCGCTCGATCGTATGGTGATGCCTGACCGGCTGCACGGCACCGTCGCGAAACGCCGTGCGCAGCGTTTCGACCAGTCCGGGAAAGGTCAGCGCATGGTCGACCTCTGCGGCCGAAATGGTCAGCATGAAAAACTCCGTGGGGACAAAATCGCCGGCGGGCGGCTCAAGCGGTCGGCTTCGGCAATGCGGACCCTTGGGCAGACCCTTGTGCCGACCCTTGGGCCGATCCGTGGACCGGGCTTTGCGGTGCCGCCGGCGCACGGCTGACCGCCTGGCGCAGGTTCTCGGCCTCGACGCCGCGCTGGCGCGCCAGCTTGCGGTAGCGGCCCTGCTTGACCCAGGTTGCCAGGCTGCCGACGATCATGCCGACGGCGAGAGCCAGGAACAGGAAGATGAACAGCGGCAAAGTCAGCGTCAGCTTCGGATTGCCGGGGTTGAACGGATCCAGTGTGAAGGCGACCAGTTCGCGGTTGGCAACGGCGAGCGCGATCAGGATGATCGCTAGCGGCACGAAGATGACGATGAGTATGAAGCGATTGAACATGATGTTTTCCGTCGGAAGCTGGCTTGTCCGCGCCTACTTGCCGCCGTTCAGCCTTTCACGCAGCTCCTTGCCGGTCTTGAAGAACGGCACCCATTTTTCCTCGACTTCGACGGATTCGCCGGTGCGCGGATTGCGGCCGGTGCGGGCAGGGCGGTTTTTCACCGAAAAAGCGCCGAAGCCACGCAGTTCGACCCGGTTGCCTTCGGCAAGAGCGTCGGTGATTTCATCGAAGATCGCACCGACGATGTTTTCGACGTCGCGCAGGAAAAGGTGCGGATTGCGCGTGGCAATAATCTGCACAAGTTCGGACTTGATCATGAGACGTGTCCCCGTGAAAGCAGTGCGGTCAAAATTATGAGGATGATTTTATTTGCTTTTTTCACTTGCCCCAAACAGCTTATCAAGGGTGCCAGACGGAAACGAGACCGTCAAGAAACAAGCGATCGGCACCGAGTTCATGGATGACGTCGCCGCTGTAGGCGGGAAGGCCGAGCGCACTGCCGATCGTTTGCGCCATCGCTTTTGAGAACAGGAAGCCGCCGCGCCGTTCGGTGTCCTTCCATTCGACGACCTTGAGTTTGGCGTCGACGCCCTTGGTCGCCAGCCAGTCGACCGCGACGGTCTCGCCGCCGACGGCGTCGATCAGTCCGTTGGCGACACCCTGGCGACCGGTGAAGATCGAACCGTCGGCAAGCGCCAGTGCTTGCTCGCGGGTCATCTTGCGGCGCTCGGCAACGATGCCGACGAACCAGTCGTAGCTGTCGAGGATGAGCTTGCGGACCATGGCGCGTTCGTCGTCATTGGTCGGCTTGAAGGGAGAGGGCGCGGCCTTCAGCGGCGAGGATTTCACTTCCTCCAGCTTGACGCCGAGCTTGTCCATCAGCCCACTGACATCGGGATACTGGATCAGCACGCCGATCGAGCCGACGATGGAGGTCTTGCGGGCAACGATATGGTCGGCGGCACTGGCGATCATATAGCCAGCCGATGCGGCGAGCGTGCCGACTTCCGCCACGACAGGCTTGTCGGCGGCCAGCTTGCGCACCTCTTCATAGATCGATTCACCGCCGACGGTGGTGCCGCCTGGCGAATCGATCGACAGGATCACGCCCTTCACCTTCGACGACAGGCGGATGGTTTCCAGCCGCTCGATCAGTTCCTCGTCCTCGGTGATCGTGCCTTCGATCTTGACCTTGGCGATATGGTCGACCGTCGAGCCGCCGAAATCGTCGCCATAGAACCAGGCCGAAAGCGCAATCACCCCAACGGCTACGATGCCGATGGCGACGACGCGCCAGAATGTCAGCTTGCGCCGCAAGCGGCGGCGGTCGATCAGGTCGTCGGCTCTCAGTGCCATCGTCAGCCTTTCAGTCGGCGGGAGGAGACGCTTTTAGACCATGATCCTCGCATCTGGAAGCAATTCTCTTTTCCGCACGGCGAGACAATTCGCGTTCAGCGGCGAGACGACCGCCCGAGTCGACAGTCGGCCCAGCCGGCTCTGCGCTCTCCAGGCATTGGTCTGCTCACGTATTTGTGCAATCGCCGCGAGGTCGGGCGGCGGAACCGACCGTCGATAAATTTTACGCCGCGTGTCTGTTTCTGCTATGAAGAACGTGCAGTTGTGCGGACCTCATTTTCATCTGTACAAAGGCAGTTGTCACATTTTTGCAGTTTTCGTGGGCTTGTGCTTGCTTGAGGGCGCCGGCGTCCCACCTATAGGCGGTGCTCCAGGGTGGGCAGGGTTTAGAAGAAAGCAGTGAATGTTAGCGCGACCAATTGAATCGACCAACGCCGAGACGGAGTTGGCTCCCCCGGCGGATGGCCGGAAGCGGGGCGACGCTTTCGACCGCGCGCAGCGTCATTCGCGCCGCGTGCGCGTTCTCAAGTTTGCCGTGCCGGTGGCCGCGGCACTGATCGCCATCGCTTTCCCGGTCTACTCCTATCTCGCCGCACCTGTCTCCGTCACGGTCCAGGCGGAAGGCACGGCCTTTTCCAATGGCAAGCTGGTGATGGCCAATCCCAAGCTCAACGGCTTCACCAAGCAAAAGCAGCCCTATTCGATGACAGCCTTGCGGGCCATCCAGGATGTCAGCACGCAAGGCATCATCGAACTGGAAGGCATCGACGCCAAGATCCCGGTCGGGCCTGACAATATCGCGGCGATCAAGGCCTCGCGCGGAACCTACGATCGCAACGGCAATACGATGAACCTGACCAGCGACGTAACGATCACCACGACAGACGGCATGCAGGCCAGGTTCAAATCGGTCTTCCTCGACATGGGCAAAGGCACTATGAAGACGGGAGATCCCGTCGACGTCAGCCGTGAGGGGTCACGGATCACGGCGGATTCGATGTCGGTCCAGGACAATGGCAAGGTTCTGGTTTTCGAGAACAAAGTGCGCGTCAACATCGATTCCGCCGCCTTGAAAACGGCAGAGGGAAACAGCGGAGAAACCAATGCGGCTCAGTAGTTCGACGCGGCTCGCGGCTGCAACTTCAGCGTTGCTGCTGCTCGGACTTGTGCCGTCATTGGCGCAGACCACCAGCCAATCAGGCCTCAAACTGTCCGGCGACAAGCCGATCCAGATCGAAAGCGACAAGCTGGAAGTCCGCCAGGCCGACAGTCTCGCCATCTTCACGGGCAACGTCAGCGTCGTCCAGGGGCCGACATTGATGAAGGCCGGCAAGATGATGGTCTATTACGTCAAGGATCCCAACGCCGGCGCCAAGGGCGCGGAAGCGGCTGGCGCGGCAGCCATGACCGGCTCGGCCAACATCGATCACCTGGAGATCTCGGACAAGGTCTACATCAAGTCGGATGCGCAGGTCGCGACCGGCGATCAAGGCAGCTTCGATATGAAGAGCCAGGTTCTGGTGCTTTCGGGCAAAAAGGTCGTTCTGTCGCAAAACGACAACGTCCTGGTCGGCTGCAAGCTCACCGTGCAGATGAAAAGCGGATTGGCCCAGGTGGATCCATGCGCTGGACAACGCGTCCAGATGTCGATCACACCGCCGCCGAAATCGGGAGCGACGAACCCCTGATGGCCAGCCTGTCGTCGCTGACGGCGCGTCTTCCGGGACGGGCCGCCGGCAAGCTTTCGGCGCCGGCCACGGTGACCGTCGATAAGGGAAAGTTCAAGGGGACCCTGATCGCCAAGGGGCTCACCAAGAGCTACAAGGGCCGCAAGGTCGTCAGCGGCGTCACCATCGGCGTGCGCGCCGGCGAGGCCGTTGGGCTGCTCGGCCCCAATGGCGCCGGCAAGACGACCTGTTTCTACATGGTCACCGGCCTGGTGCCGGTGGATGAAGGCACGATCGAGATCGACGGCTTCGACGTCACGTCGATGCCGATGTATCGGCGCGCCCGCCTCGGTATCGGCTACCTGCCGCAGGAGGCGTCGATTTTCCGTGGCCTTAATGTCGAGCAGAATATCCGTGCGGTGCTGGAGGTGGTCGAAAAGGACCGCAAGGTGCGCGAGCGCAATCTCGACGAGCTGCTCGAGGAATTCCACATCAGCCATCTGCGCAAAGCGCCGTCCATGTCGCTCTCAGGCGGCGAGCGGCGACGCCTGGAAATCGCGCGCGCGCTGGCGACACGTCCCGCCTACATGCTGCTGGACGAGCCTTTTGCCGGCATCGATCCGATCGCTGTCGCCGACATCCAGCAATTGGTGCGCCACCTGACGGCGCGCGGCATCGGCGTTCTCATCACCGATCACAATGTGCGCGAAACGCTCGGCCTGATCGACCGCGCCTACATCATCCATGCCGGCCAGGTGCTGACCCATGGAAGGGCCGATGAAGTGGTGGCAAACCCGGATGTGCGGCGGCTTTACCTCGGCGAGGGCTTTACGCTCTGAATCTTTGTTTGACTCAATTCCCAAGGGAAAGCGCTATGCGCTTTTCCCGGGAAAACCGTTTCACACTTTTCCTGGAATTGCTCTGAGTGTGAAATTTGTTTCCTGACACGATTTTTGCGGCTCGCCCGGCCCTTTTTCCTCGATTTTGCTCCGAGATAACGCTCCGGTAAGTGCGTTTTGCTAGCAATTGCCTTGACAAGCAAAAGCCGGGCCAGTTTCTATGACCGGCTGCAAAAATTCCTTTCCGGAAGTCCGGATGCGTAGACGAGGCGTTTGAAACCGAACCATGGCGTTGGCGGCCAAATTACAGCTACGACAATCGCAGTCGCTCGTGATGACGCCGCAGCTGATGCAGTCGATTCGGCTGCTGCAGTTCACCCATGTCGAGCTCGAGCATTTCATCGACGAGGAAATCGAGCGCAACCCGCTGCTGGAGCGCGCCGAACCGCAGGACGATGCCGTCGGCGATCAGGCGCAGAAGATCGAGGCGGAGCCGCAAGCCGCGGCCGACGGCGACTGGTTCGAAAAAGAGACGCAGTGGAGCGCCGAGGCGATCTCGGACAAGCTCGATACGTCGCTGGAAAACCTGTTTCCCGACGACCCGGGCACCAGCGAGCGGCTCGGACCCGACCTGACGGCGCAGTGGAAATCGGCTTCCGGCAATGGCGCAAGTTCCTCATCCGAAGGTTTCGACGCCGGCGACATGGCGGCGGCTGCGATCACGCTGCGCGACCATGTCGGCGAACAGGTGGCGCTCGCCTTCGCCGATCCAGCGGCACGGCTGATCGCCGCCGACCTCGCCGACGGCCTCGACGAAACCGGCTATCTGCGCGCCGACCTGGCCGAGATCGCCGCCCGTCTCGGTACGGACATTGCCGTGGTGCGAAAGGTGCTTGCGGTGTGCCAGAGCTTCGAGCCGGCCGGCCTGTTTGCCCGCGACCTTGCCGAATGCCTGTCGCTGCAGCTTGCCGTGCGGGACCGGCTCGATCCGGCGATGAAGGCGCTGATCGCCAATCTCGAACTCCTGGCGCGGCGTGATTTCCACACGCTGAAACGGATCTGCGGTGTCGACGAGGAGGATCTGCTCGACATGCTGGCCGAGATCCGGGCACTCGATCCCCGACCCGGCATGGCGTTTTCGTGGGGCGCCAGCGACGCGATCGTCGCCGATGTCGAGGTGCGTGCCGCCAATGACGGCAGCTGGACGGTCGAGCTCAATTCCGAAACGCTGCCGCGCGTTCTGGTCGACCATATCTATTTCGCCCAGGTCTCGCCGCAGGCGAAGAACCAGGCGGAAAAGGACTTCCTGGCCGAATGCCTGCAAAACGCCAACTGGCTGACGCGCAGCCTCGACCAGCGGGCAAAGACCATCCTCAAGGTCGCCTCGGAAATCGTTCGCCAGCAGGATGCCTTCCTCGTCCATGGCGTGCGCCAGCTGAAGCCGCTCAACCTGCGCACGGTGGCCGATGCCATCGGCATGCACGAATCGACGGTCAGCCGGGTCACCGCGAACAAATACATGCTGACGCCGCGTGGCGTGTTCGAACTGCGTTACTTCTTCACCGCCTCGATCGCCGCGTCGGGCGGCGGTGATGCGCATTCCTCGGAAGCCGTGCGTGACCGCATCAAGCAATTGATCGATGAGGAAAAACCCGTCGACGTGCTTTCCGACGATGCGATCGTCGACATGTTGCGCGAGAGCGGCGTCGATATTGCCCGGCGTACGGTCGCCAAGTACCGGGAAGGCATGAATATTCCCTCCTCCGTGCAGCGCCGGCGTGAGAAACGGGCGATGGCCAGCATCGGCCGCTGACGCGGTTCGATTTTCCTCAGGCCAGCACTTTATTGACAAGCCGCGGTGAAGTGGCTAGAAGCCCGCCCGCATGAGAAGGGCTAGATGCCTGCATGCGGATGGTCCGTCACGACGTTGGCCTCGGGACGGTCAAGGGCGGCTTGTGATCAACCGGAAAGTTCGGATTTAAAATCGGCGCGAGTGACGCCGCAAAGCTTGTGCGCACGGATCACGAGTATAAACTCAGGCCAGTTTGAAGCCTGAGCAAGGAAGGTCAGTTTTCAGATGAATCTGCGCATATCGGGAAAACACATGGATATCGGCGATGCGTTCCGGACACGCATCAACGATCGTGTCGGCGAAGCCATCGGCAAATATTTCGATCGCGGCTTTGCCGGACACGTCACGGTCATCAAATCGGGTTCGCGCTATTCGGCGGATTGCATGATCCGGCTGGATTCCGGCGCTTCGCTGCAAGCCACCGGCGATGCCCAGGACCCGACATTGGCCTTCGAGGCCGCGGCGGATCGTCTGGAAACCCGCTTGAGGCGCTACAAGCGCCGGCTGAAGTCGCACAATTCGGGCGCCGCCAATGGCGAGCCGACCGACATTGCCTACACGGTGATGGCGCCGCTCGCCGACGACGACGAGGACATTCCGGAGAATTTCGCGCCGGCCATCGTCGCCGAATCGACCATGACGCTGAAGACCATGTCGGTGGCGTCGGCGGTCATCGAGCTCGATACCAAGGACAGCCCGGTCTTCGTCTTCCGCAACGCCGGAAACGATCATCTCAACATCGTCTATCGCCGGCCCGATGGAAACATCGGCTGGATCGACCCGTCCACGACCAAGGTCGCACAAGCGTGACGACAAGGTCGCACGGTGACGACAAGGGTCGCACAGGGACGACAAGGGTCGCACGGTGACGACAAGGGTCGCACAGGGATAAAAGCCGGCCGCACGAGGGGTGGGGACTGGCGACGGCAGCGGCGAACAAGGGATTTTCAAACATGGATCTGAGCGATCTTATCAACGTTCCGGCGATACTGCCGGCGTTGAAGGCGAACTCCAAGAAGCAGCTGTTGCAGTTGCTGTCCGAACGGGCGGCGGCGATTTCCGGCATTCCGGAGCGGGAGGTGTTCGACACCATCCTGCAGCGTGAACGGCTGGGCTCGACGGGCGTCGGCAACGGCATCGCCATTCCGCACGGCAAGCTGGCCGGCGTGAAGCGCATCGCCGGGGTTTTCGCCCGACTGGAGACGCCTGTCGATTTCGAATCGCTGGACGATCAGCCAGTCGACCTGGTGTTTCTGCTGCTGGCGCCGGAAGGGGCGGGTGCCGACCATCTCAAGGCCCTGTCGCGCATCGCGCGGGTGCTGCGCGACGCCGACACGGTGGCTAAGATCAGGGGTACGCGCGACGCCGCGGCGATCCACGCGCTCTTGTCGGACACACAGGCCTCGCACGCGGCCTGACTTTTCCTGAGTTTGGGATGACACTGAAGGGGCCGCCATGAGCGGCCCTATCTGTTTGAACCTGACTGTCAGCGCGCTTGGCAGACCGGCGCGCACGGGGCTCAGTGAA
Organism: Mesorhizobium sp. LjRoot246; assembly: GCF_964254115.1. Classification (NCBI taxonomy): domain Bacteria; kingdom Pseudomonadati; phylum Pseudomonadota; class Alphaproteobacteria; order Hyphomicrobiales; family Phyllobacteriaceae; genus Mesorhizobium; species Mesorhizobium sp. LjRoot246. Next base: position 1,964,841 of record NZ_CAXUSN020000001.1, read on the forward strand.
TGGCGACCGTGATCAGGTCGTTTTCCCTGGCGCCGGCCAAAGCGCGGTCACGTGCGTCCGAAAGCAGGATCGGCTGGCCATTGGCGGCAAACAGCGCCCACAGCTCCATGCCGGGTGCGATTTCGCCGAGGCCGGGGAAACGGCCGAGCAATTCGTCGCTCGAGACCTTTCTCAGATAGGCGACCGAGCCTTCGCCGAGATGGGCGAACTCGCCATTGCTCATGGTGATGTTTTCAGTTCTGGTCATTTCAAAGCCTCCTTGGCGCGAGGACGCCGGTCAAGGCCATCCCGCATGAGAGCCATCGGTAAAGATCAGTCTTTCACCGATATGTTTATTTTCCGTACCAGCCGTTCGGACTCCGGCCGATCGAGGTCGATCGACAAAAGGCCGTTCTTCAGTTCCGCCGCGATCACCCGCATGCCGTCGGCCAGCACGAAACAGCGCTGGAACTGGCGCGCGGCGATGCCGCGATGAAGAAATTCGCGCTCCGTGTCGTCGGTCTGACGGCCGCGCACGACCAACTGATTTTCCTCCGTGGTGACATCGAGATCGCTTTCGGCGAAACCGGCGACCGCCAATGTGATGCGCAACCTTTCGGTCTTGCCGTCGGCGCCGCTGAGGCGTTCGATGTTGTAGGGAGGATAGCTGTCACCGGACTTCGCCAGGCGTTCCAGAGTCTTCTCCATGGCATCGAAACCAAGGAGAAGCGGGCTGGAAAAGGGCGTCATTCGGCTCATGTTACATTGTCCTCTCAAGAGCGACATAAAGTGGAAAAACCCAGATGGCATTTTTCCCGATGGTCTTGATATGGTCCGCCCCGCGACCAAGTTCAAGCCGTCAAAAGACCCGCCCAAAAAAGACCAGGTCGTGGACTCACAGGAATGATCGACATGGCGCTTGAACTGGTGAGCAGATGCAAGGAGAAGCGCGCAGGTCGGGATTGTCTTTCCCGGTCGAGCGGTTCGACATGGCAGCTGTCGGCCGCTTCGGCGTCATTTGGATGTCTCGATCGGATTCATTCAGGTTCACGGCCTCGCCAAACAAGGAATTGAAATGCCCCTATCACGCAAGATCATCATCGACACGGATCCCGGCCAGGACGATGCCGTCGCCATTTTGCTGGCGCTCGGCAGCTCCGAACTGGAGATCGTCGGCATCACAGCCGTTGCCGGCAACGTGCCGCTGAAGCTTACCGAAAAGAATGCCCGCAAGATCTGCGAGTTGGCCGGCCGGCCCGATGTCAAGGTCTATGCCGGCGCCATCCGGCCCCTGATGCGCGAACTGGTCACCGCCGAGGAAGTGCATGGCAAGACAGGTCTCAACGGACCGCAATTGCCTGAACCGACGATGAAGCTGCAGGACCAGTACGCGGTCGATTTCATCGTCGAGACCCTGATGACGGAAGAGAGCGGCACGATCACGCTTTGCCCACTCGGCCCGCTGACCAACATTGCGCTGGCGCTGATCCGGGAGCCGCGCATTGCTCCCCGCATCAAGGAAATCGTGCTGATGGGCGGCGGCTTCTTCGAGGGCGGCAATGTCACGCCGACCGCCGAATTCAACATCTATGTCGATCCGCAGGCCGCCGATGTCGTGCTCAAATCCGGCATCCCGATCGTGATGATGCCGCTCGACGTCACCCACAAGGCGCTGACCACCGCCAAGCGCACGCAGGCCTTCCGCGCGCTCGGTACCAAGGTCGGCACCGCGACCGCCGAGATGCTGGAGTTCTTCGAGCGCTTCGACGAGGAGAAGTACGGCACCGACGGTGGCCCGCTGCACGATCCCTGCGTCATCGCCTATCTGTTGAAGCCGGACCTGTTCAAGGGCCGCAACTGCAATGTCAGCGTGGAAACCGCCTCCGAACTGACCATGGGCATGACCGTCATCGACTGGTGGGGCGTCACCAAGCGGCCGAAGAACGCCATGGTGATGCGCGACATCGACCATGACGGGTTTTTCGCGTTGCTGGTGGAGAGGCTGGGGCGGCTTTAACTCCCTCTTTGCCTTCTCCCCCTGGGGGAAGGTGGCCGAGCGAAGCTCGGTCGGATGAGGGGTGCTCCAGCCCGGCACCGACAGTGATTCGTGACGCACCCCTCAACCGTCTCGGCGCTGCGCGCCGATCCACCTTCTCCCGCAAGGGGAGAAGGAAAGGCGCGCGTCTTACTTCGCCTTAGAAAACGCCAGCCACAGGCCGCCGCCGACCATGAAGCTGCCGCTGATCCTCGACAAAAGTTTGATGCGGCCGGCCGACAGCATGCGCCCGGCGCGGCCGGCGGCCAATGCATAGGTGGAATCCGAGAAGGCGGCGAAGATCATGGCGGTCAGACCCATGACGGCGATCTGCAGCGAGTAGTTGCCTTGCGGCGAAATGAACTGCGGAAAGAAGGCGCCGAAGAAGATCAGCGTCTTGGGGTTGCTCAGCGCCACCAGCAGGCCCTGCAGGAAGAAGCCGCCGCGCGGCTTTCTCGCGGTTCCATCGGCATTCAGCGTGCCTTTGGAACGGAACATCTGCACGCCCATCCAGATCAGATAGGCGGCACCGATCAGCCGTACCCATTCGAACCAGTGGCCCATGCCCGAAATCAGTGTGTTGAGGCCGATGCCGACGATGGCGATCATCACGGCAAGCCCGGCCTGCGTGCCGGCGACATTGGCGAGACCGGCGCGTGAGCCATGGCGGATGCTGTTGGCGATGATCAGCGTGACCGTCGGACCGGGCACCAGGATGATGACGATGCAAGCCAGGACATAGGTGGCGTAGAGTTCGAGCGACATGATTCTTCCCTAGTTGGAGCATGATCTTTTCCGAAAACCGGTTCCCACTTTTCGGGATCATGCTCTAGGAATGCCGCCGAGGCGGCGCGGCTGAGGATAATCAATGCATGGCGGCGATGGCGATGCAAGCCGGTGCGCGAAGCGCCGCGACACGCCAGCGCATGCGGTTCAGGCGCCGGCTTGCCAGGGCAGTGTTGCCTCATAGGCCGCGGCCGTCTTCAGTACGGCGAGGTCGTCACGCGGCCTGCCGATCAGCTGCATGCCCATCGGCCGGCCCCTGTCGTCGAAGCCGACCGGCACGTTGACCGCCGGGCAGCCGCCCAAGGTCGCGAAGGCGGAAACCTGCATCCAGCGGTGGTAGCTGTCCATTGCCCGTCCGGCGACCTCACGGGGCCAATGCGTATCGACATCGAAGGGGAAGACCTGCGCGGTCGGTAGCGCAATGAGATCATAGCGGTCGAAGACCGACAGCAGCGTGCGGTGCCAGGACGTGCGGACGACCGAGGCGGCGCGGATCTGCGGCGCCGTCAGCCGCATCGCGTTCTCCACTTCCCAAATGGCTTCCGGCTTGAGCAGGCCGCGCCTCGCGGGGTCGTCATAGTGGGTTTTGAGCGCACAGCCGCTGCTGGCCTGGCGCAGCGTCACGAAGGCCTGCCACAGCGCTTCGAAATCGAAATCCGGCAGCAACGGTTCAGTCACGAAGGATGCTTCCGCGAGCCGGCCAAGTGCTGCCTCGCACAGGCCGAGAATACCGGGTTCGATCGGCAGATGACCGCCGAGGTCACCAAACCAGGCGATGCGACCGCCAGCCGACGCCATGCCGAGCCCTTCGAGGAACGAGCCCGGTTTCTCGTAGGACAAGGGTGCGTGCGGATGATAACCAGCCTGCACATCGAGCAGCAGCGCCATGTCGGCGACGTTGCGGCCCATCGGCCCATCGACGCCCATCTGCGCATGAAAGACTTCCAAATCGGGTCCGCCGGGAACAAGGCCTTGCGACGGGCGGAAGCCAAAAACGTTGTTCCAGGCCGCCGGGTTGCGCAGCGAGCCGCCAAAGTCGCTGCCATCGGCGACCGGCACCATGTCGAGCGCCAGGGCGACGGCCGCACCGCCGCTGGAGCCGCCGGCGGTCAGCGCCGGATCGAAGGCGTTCAGCGTCGGCCCGAACACGCTGTTGTAGGTGTTGGAGCCAAGGCCAAATTCCGGAACGTTGGTCTTGCCGATGATGATGGCGCCGGCCTTGCGGATGCGCTCGACGAAGAAATCGTCTTCCCGCGGTACGAAATCGGCGAAGATCGGCGAGCCGAAGGAGGTCCTGAGGCCCGTGGTCGAGGCGAGATCCTTGATGGCGATTGGCAGGCCGAAGAGCGGGCCGGTTTCTGCTCGCGCCGGGCTGGCATCGGCCGCATCGGCTTCGCGCAGGATGTCGCCACGGTCGCGCAACGAGACGATGGCGTTGACCAGCGGGTTGACCGCCTCGATGCGGTCGAGGAATGCCGCCACCACCTCGCGCACGGAAAGTTTCTTCCGGCGGATCGCGCCGGCGAGTTCGACAGCGGACAGACGGCAGATGTCGCCGGCCGGCGGCACGGCATGTTTCGTTTGAGGGCGCAGCATCTCAGCGGGTTTCCTGCAATGCTTGGTCGACATCCTTGGCCAGCGGTATCGCCGGTTGGGCGCCCGGCTTCAGGCAGGCCAGCGAGCCGGCCGCGCCGGCGCGCACCAATGCTTGTTCGAGCGTGAGACCCGACGACAGGCCGGCGGCGAAATAACCGCAGAACGTGTCCCCGGCGCCGACCGTGTCGACAGGGGTGATCTTGCGTGCCGGAACGGTCAGGAAGTCGCTTGGCGTCGCCGCCATTACGCCGTCGCCGCCGAGCGTGACGACGATGGTGCGGCCGGTTTTCCCGGCAAAGTCGCGCATCCGTGCAGGCCGGTCGCGGCCTTGCAACGACAACGCCTCGCCATAGAGGTCGAACTCGGTTTCGTTGGCGACGGCATAGTCTGCCTTGCCGAGAAAGCCGGCTGCTTGCCCCTGGAAAGGCGCGGTGTTGAGCACCGTGATGGCACCGGCCGTTCTTGCCTGGTCGAGGGCGGCGTCGACGGTGGCCAGCGGGATCTCATTTTGCAGCAGCACGACATCGCCTTTTTTGAAGAAGGCCTTGGAGAGGTCGCCGGGCACCACGGAAGCGTTGGCGCCCGGCACCACGGCGATGATGTTCTCGCCATCGTCGGCGACCATGATCAGTGCCGTGCCTGTCGAGGCGTGGGTCTCGGCAACGCCGGACAGGTCGACCTTGCCGTCGCGCAGCAACGCCAGCGTCTCGGCGGCGAAGCTGTCCTTGCCGACGGCGCCGACCATGCGCACCGAGGCGCCGGCACGCGCTGCGGCCAGCGCCTGGTTGGCGCCCTTGCCCCCGGGCGCGGTGGTGAAGGCCGAGCCGCCTACCGTCTCGCCGGGGCTCGGCAAGCGGTCGACATTGGCGATAAGGTCGAGGTTGATCGAGCCGATGACGATAATCAAGCAAGGCCTCCTGGCAGCGCAAATTCAAGTGTCGAAGCGTCCTTTGTGCGTCCGGGCGAACCAAGGTCGTTCCAATCGCGCGGGAAGCTAACCTGTAAGGCCGCGGCTTGCCAGACCACGCGAATGGTCCAGCTTGATTTGAGGTATCGTAGCCTTATTCACAGCGCACGGTGACCGTGCCCTGATAGTTGCCGGCAGGAAAGATGCCGCTCGATCTGGTGGCGGTGAGATCGACCTGCATGGGGTGGGTGCCGTTGACCACCCGCTGCGGCACACTCCCGTTGATGTCGACCCCCGAGCCGTCGAGGCGGAAGACCGAGGCGAAGGTCACGTTGGTGCCGCCGCCGCTCGGTGCGGACGAGAATGCGGCTGGCGCCGGCGCCGAAACCGAATAGCAGTCCAGCAGATTGAGCACGGAACACAGCAGCGAGCTTGCTACGACGGTGGCGCTCGCGCTTGATCCGCCCGCCTGTTTCGAGCCCAGTATGCTGATGGCGGGATTTGCCTTCATCGTTCCCGACGCCCCGACCATGATGGTGCAGGTGCCGATGATCGCCGCCTGCGCCGGAAGGCAGAAGCCGGCAAGTGCTGCCATCGCAAGCAGCGCGCGGCTATTTCTTTTTCTTGTTCTTGCCATCGCCATTTCCGGTCCTGATGCTCCAGCCTTCGTTGGCCCATCCGGGAGATGCGCCCGCGGGAGCGCTGGCGGTCACGCTCGCCGTCTGGCCATCGGCGCCGAGGCCCATTTTGAGGAGTTTCAGCTCCAGCTGCAGGCGCTCGACCTCAAGCTCGTAGAGACGGCTGCAATCGACGCGCTTCGGCGTGCGCCCGATCGGGATCACCACGCGGCCGTAAGTGGCGACGTCATTGTTCGACCGGCTGTTGCCTCTGATGACGCCGAGATCGACATAAGCGCCGGAGCCGGAGACGGCGGAGCGGCAAGTGGTGCCGTCCGCGGCATGGACCTCATCCTGCCCCTGGGGCAAGGTGACGCCGGGCAGGTTGAAGCCGCTCTCGTTCTGGTTGAGGTTGTAAACATCTTCGGCCATAGCCGGCGAGACCCCAGCCCAAGCAGCCGCGAGCGCTAGTGTCAGGACTTGCGGCGCCCAAAAAACTTTCCGCATATCTGTGCCCTTATCTGCGTCTGTTGATTGGGAAAGGGGATGCTTTCGGTACAGATACGCACTTTACGCTCGGCGGCGCCGTCAAAAGGCACGACCACAAGGACAGAACGGGAAGCCTGGGAAGCCAGTTGGAAGACATTCGGAGAAATTCTGGCGTCTACCGGCTGAAAATCCTGATCGTAGACGTGGATTTCGACCCGGATCTTCCGGTCGTAGGGATTGGCGGGGAAAACGCGAACCGCGAAGACGTCGGTGAAGCTGTTGATCTCGCCACGCATCGGCGACATCGACTGCGCCTTGGCGGCAATGGGAGCCAGCCCGACGGCCAGTGCCGTCGCCAGAATACGAGCATGTTTCAAGGACCCTCCTTCGCTACGGCGTCATTCGCAGCGCAGCGTTACCGTTGCCTGATAGTTGCCGTTGGCGAAGCGGTTGCTGCCGCCCTTGGTACCGGCGAGGTGGACCGAGACGAGATCGGCGCCGGGTGTGCCGATGCTGGTTGCCGAGCCGGTCTCAACGATAGAGTGGGCACCAGCAGCGGAGTAGGTCGGCGTCCAGGTTGTCGACGTGATATCCGCCGATGGCACCGTCACGGTGGTGACCGGATCGACGCTGAGCGACACGCCTCCGGTCGTCGTCAGCGTCACGGTTCCAGCAGAACCGCCGCTGTTGTGGGAGCTGAGGGACTGGAGATCTGGACTGGCGGTCATCGTGCCGTTGGTGGCAACGACAAGCGTGCAGGTGGGCGCGATCGTGCCATTGAAGATGACATTCTGCGTCGTGGCCAACGCAGTCTGGTCGATGCTGGCAACCAGCAGAGCTGCGCCGAAGGCGGCGCGAAACAACGTCATCGAGACCTCCTATTAAGCCGGATCGCCCGAATTAATACAGGGTCATCATCACTTTATCGTGGTTAATTTAGAGTTAACTAAAATAAATTGTCGAAGTAACAATTGCTTAAACCGGAGATTGTCCTTGGTTGTATGAAGAAAAGAAAAAAGTAAAATCGTACTTGTAGTTCAGAATCCGTATATCCACATATTTCTGTGCAACAACTGGAAAAATCGATATTATGAAACCTGTCCCGCTTCCCAGCCCAGAATGGCGCGCTTGCGGGTCAGGCCCCAGTGATAGCCGGTGAGGTCGCCGGATTTGCCGATGGCGCGGTGGCAGGGCACCACGAAAGAGAGCGGATTGGCGCCATTGGCCGCACCGACGGCACGGCTGGCGGATGGGGCGCCAATGCTGGCGGCAATCGAGGAATAGGTGCGGGCCTTGCCCATCGGGATCTTGAGCAGCGCCTCCCAGACCCGAACCTGGAAATCGGTGCCGATCATGACGACATGCAGGGGCTGCTCGGGGCGCCACAGCGTCGGGTCGAAGATGCGCGCGGCATAGGGACCCGTAGCATTCATGTCCTCGACATAGATGGCGTTGGGCCAGCGGCTGGACATGTCGGCGAAGGCGGCGCGTTCCTCGCCGGGATCGCTGAAGGCGAGGCCAGCAAGCCCGCGGTCGGTGGCCATGATCAGGGCGGTGCCGAACGGCGAGGGATGATAGCCGTAGCGGATGGTGAGCCCGACGCCGCGCGTCTTGTAGTCGCCCGGCGACATCGCTTCGTGTGTGACGAAGAGATCATGCAGCCGGCCCGGGCCGGACATGCCCAGTTCGAACGAGGTTTCGAGCAGCGGCATGCCGGAATCGAGCAGCCTGCGCGCATGGTCCAGTGTCACCGCCTGCAGGAAGGCCTTCGGCGATAGGCCGGCCCAACGAGTGAAGAGCTTTTGCAGGCCGGTCGGCGTCTCGCCGACCTCCTCGGCCAATTCTTCAAGGGAAGGCTGGTCGCGATAATCGAGGCTGATCTTCTCGATGGCGCGGCGCACGATTTCGTAGTCGCTGCCTTCAGGCGTGATGTCCTTTTTGAGGACTGCTGTGTGTGTGCTCATGGAACTGTCTCCTTGAGCCGGAATATCGCCCCTTGGGGCGCCGATCGCCACCCGAAACTTGCCTTCTTGCGGCAGGCTGTTGCGCTATCGCTTCTGAAGCGCTGGCTCAGCGCGTCTTGGCGGTCGCCAGCGCTCGCGAAAATGCTGTGGCAAAGCTCTCGCGCGAATCGGGGTCCAGGAACGATCCGATCGGCACGTTCTGGCCTTGACCTTCCACCGTCATCCCCGTGATGCCGATCTCGGCGTGCCGGGCGACCGAAAACCGCGCCCAGAACGGATTGAAGCGATGCGCTTCCGATTTGCCGGAGGGTGCCGTCTTGCGGATGTCGAGGCTGGTGCGCGAGACGGAAACTTCCTCGCGTGCGCGGGCGGCCCGATAGTTGACGCGAAAGGCGATGTAGACGGCGGCCACATCGAGGCCGAAGAAGCCGAACACCGGCCAAGCGCCACGCGATAGGAAAAAAACGCCGGTCACCAGCCAGCCGAACAGCAGCACGCCCATCAGGATGAAAAAGCCTGTCCGGCCCAGCGACCGGTGCGGGGTCAGTAGCGCCTGAAAGAAAGGCTCGTCGGCCTGGAACGAGGCGTTTGTGTCGCTCATGAGGGAATATTATAGGAGGGAAATGGCGCGCCCCAAGTCCAAAGATTCTGTCACATCCAAAAAAGAGCTGCCTGGCCGGCGCGACGGGTCGAACGCCAAGCCGCGGCCCCGACCGTCGCGCAGCTCGTCGCGCTACAGTCCGGCCGAAGTGCACGAGATCTTCCGGCGCTTTTCCGTCCAGCGGCCGGAGCCGAAGGGCGAGCTCGAACATATCAACGCCTTCACGCTGCTGGTGGCGGTGGTGCTGTCGGCGCAAGCGACGGATGTCGGCGTCAACAAGGCGACGCGGGCGCTGTTCAAGGCCGCCGACACACCGCAGAAGATGCTGGCCCTGGGCGAAGCCAAGATCGGCGAGCACATCCGCACCATCGGGCTTTGGCGCAACAAGGCCAAGAATGTGATTGCGCTGTCGCAGGCGCTGATCCGCGACCATGGCGGCGAAGTACCCGACGACCGCGATGAATTGGTCAAGCTGCCGGGCGTTGGACGCAAGACCGCCAATGTCGTGCTCAACATGGCCTTCGGCCAGCACACGATGGCCGTCGACACGCACATTTTCCGCATCGGCAACCGGCTCGGGCTGGCGCCCGGCAAGACGCCGGAACAGGTCGAGCAGGGGTTGTTGAAGATCATCCCGGACGAGTACATGCGCCACGCGCATCACTGGCTGATCCTGCACGGCCGCTATGTCTGCAAGGCGCGCAAGCCGGATTGCCCGGCCTGCGTCATTGCCGACATCTGCAAGGCCGAGGTGAAGACGACGGACGTGCCGGCACCGCTGGTCGAACTCGCACCGCTCGATCCGACACCTTAAAGCGCGTCGCCATGCACAACTAGCTCTCCTCGACAAACACCTCTTCGCGCTTTTTCCTGACCGCGGGGAGGAAGACGATGACGAGCACGGCGAGCGCGATGAGGAGCAGGCTGGCGCTGATTGGCCTCGTCACGAAGGTGCTCGGGTCGCCGCGCGCGAGGATCATGGCGCGGCGCAGGTTTTCCTCGAGCAGCGGGCCGAGCACGAAGCCGAGCAGCAGCGGCGCCGGTTCGCAACGCAGCTTGGTCAGGAGATAGCCGAGGAAGCCGAAGAAAGCGACGGCGTAGAGATCGTAGACGTTGCTGTTGACGCTGTAGACGCCGATCGAACAGAACGCCATGATGATCGGGAAGAGCACGTAATAGGGGATCGTCAGCAGCTTCACCCAAAGTCCGATCAGCGGCAGGTTGAGGACGATCAGCATCAGATTGCCGATCCACATCGAAGCGATGATGCCCCAAAACAGCGCCGGCTGTTCGATCGCGACATTGGGGCCGGGCACGATGCCCTGGATGATCATTGCGCCGATCATCAGCGCCATGACCGGATTTGCCGGAATGCCGAGCGTCAGCATCGGGATGAAGGAGGTCTGCGCGCCGGCATTGTTGGCCGATTCCGGGCCGGCGACGCCCGCGATGGCGCCTTTGCCGAATTCCCCCGGGTTTTTCGACACGCGTTTTTCGACCGTGTAGGAGGCAAAGGCTGCCAGGATCGCACCGCCTCCCGGCAGGATGCCGAGCGCCGATCCGATAATGGTTCCGCGCACGATGGGCGCTGCCATGCGCCGAAAATCCTCGCGGGTCGGCATAAGGCCGGTGACCTCTCGGATCATCACGGAGCGCTCATCCTCGTTTTCGAGGTTGCGCAATATTTCAGCGACGCCGAAGACGCCGACCGCCACCGCGACGAAATTCAGCCCGTCGGCATATTCGCGGATGCCAAGCGTGAAGCGCGGCGTGCCGGTGTAGATGTCGGTGCCGACAATGCCGAGCAGCAGGCCGAGCACGACCATGGCCAGCGCCTTGACGATCGAGCCATGGGCGAGTGCAACGGACGAGACGAGACCAACGATCATCAGTGAAAAATACTCGGCCGCGCCGAATTTCAGCGCGATCGCCGTCAGCGGCGGGGCAAAGATGGCGACCAGAAAGGTAGACACCGTGCCGGCAAAGAACGAGCCTATGGCCGCGATCGCGAGTGCCGCCCCGGCGCGGCCGTTCCTGGCCATCTGGTAACCGTCGATGGCGGTGACAGCCGACGAGGATTCGCCAGGCATGTTGATGAGAATGGCGGTGGTCGAGCCACCATATTGCGCGCCGTAATAGATGCCGGCGAGCATGATGAGGGAGGAAACCGGGTCGCCGATCTGGAAGGTGATGGGTAAAAGCATGGCGATGGTCGCGGTGGCGCCGATGCCGGGCAGGACGCCGATCAGCGTGCCGAGAAGGACGCCGATCAGGCAGAAACCGAGGTTGGTCAGCGATGTCGCCGTCGAAAATCCGAGCGCGAGGTTGTCGAGGAGTTCCATTTCGTCTCCTCAGAATGCCAGCCATGGGCCGAAGCGCCGGAACGGCAAGCCGAGCGCGTAGCTGAAGACCAGGAATGCAAACAGCGTCAGGCAGGCCGACAGCACGAGCGCGGTCAGCGGCTTCATGCGGCGGCTGGCAAACGACGCGATCAGCGCCGTGAGGAAGATCGACGGAATGAAGCCGAGGCCGCGCACTGTCAGGCCAAAGAAGATCGGAGCAGGCAGGATGAGCAGCATGCCGCGCCACGCGATGTGACCGATCGCTTCGCCCTCGAAGCGCACCGCCTGGACGAGGATGACGGCGCCAAGCAGGATCAGCACGATCGCCAGGACCAGGGGAAAATAGCCTGGTCCCATGCGGAAGGCCGTGCCGATTTCGAGGCCGAGCGACTGCAGTGCGAAACACGCGCCGAAACCGATGAACAGCGCGGCGCATAGGCCGTTGGCCCTGTCGATTGCGAAAGGTTTCATGACGTTCTCCCAGACCCGCGCCGCGGGCGCGCCGTTGCAATGCGAAAACGGGGTCGAAGCGAAAACGGGGCGCTGTCAGCGCCCCGTTCATAACCTCAGTCGGCGTACTGGCCGGCGGCTTCGATGATAGGCTTCCAGCGCGCGATCTCGCTTTCTAGCTTGGCCTTCAGCGCGGCGGGCGTGGCGTCGGCCTCGGGCGAGGGCTTGGTGCCGAGTTCGGCGAAGCGGGCCGCGACGTTCTGGTCCTTCAGTGCGACCTGAAGCGATTTCGACAGGCGCTCGGTGATCTCGGCGGGCGTGCCTTTGGGTGCGTAGAGGCCGTGCCAGATGCCGACCTGCACCTCTGGAAGGCCGCCCTCAATCGTCGTCGGGACGTCCTTCAGCACATCGAGGCGTTCCGGCGAGGTGACGGCATAGGCCTTGATCGTGCCGCCCTGGATCTGCTTTGTGGTGTTGGTCGTCTGGTCGCACATGATGTCGACCTGGCCGCCAAGCAGATCGGTCATCGCCGGGCCGGTGCCCTTGTAGGGTACGGTGACCAGCGGCGTCTTGATGGCGCTCATGAACAGCATGCCGCACAGATGCGAAGCCGCACCAATGCCGGCATTGGCGACGGTGATGGAATCCTTGTTGGCCTTGGCATAGTCGACAAGCCCCTTGAGATCGGTCGGCTCCAGGTCCTTGCGGCCGACGATGGTCATCGGCACCTCGGTGACGAGGCCGACATATTCGAAGGCATTCAGCGTGTCGTAGGCGAGCTTTCTGTACAGCGTGGCACTCGTCGCCATGCCGATGTGATGGAGGAGCAGCGTGTAGCCGTCCGGCTCGGCGTTGGCGACGCGGCCCGCACCCAGCGTGCCGCCGGCCCCGCCGACATTCTCGACGATGACCTGCTGGCCGAGATCCTTCGACATGGCTTCCGCGACGAGACGCGTGACGGTGTCGGTCGGGCCGCCGGCCGCAAATGGCACCACAACGGTGATGGTGCGTTCAGGATAGGTCTGTGCGCCAACAGTGAACGGATAAAGCGTGACGGCCGCAACGGCAGCCAGAGCGGCGACAAATCTTCTCATCGTGATCTCCTCCCAGGATATGAAACGCCATCCGCTGCGGTGCTCCTCTCAACACAGGCCGCGGATCAAGCAACAACTAGCGCTAGCTAGCAAATAGCAACCGGACTCAAACGGCAAACTGCCGATATCCGCAACCATCCGCTTTCAATGGGAAGGCGTTGGGAGATGGGCGTCTCTCCTAATAGCCGTAGCCGCGCGCCATCGCCGCCGCGAAGACCGGGATGAGCAGGAAGATGAAAGCCTCGGCGCGGATGTAGGTCTTCACGGATGCAAGCTCGGTCGCCGGCACCAGGAACGAGGGATTGGCGCTCGCCTGCCTGTTCCAGGACATGAAGCGGACGGTCGGGATGATCGACAGCAGGCCGACCACGCCAAACGCCGCGATCTTGGCCCAAAACACCCAGTTGTAGACGTAGAATTCCCAGCCCTTGAGGCCATAGAAGACGCGGCCGATGCCGACGATGATGATCAGCGCGGCGATGATGCCGTAGTGCCGGTCGATGCCGGCGAGCCGCTTGAGCGTCGCGGCGGGCAGATCACCGCGGATCAGGACGAATTCGGCGCCGATGATCCCCGCCAGCGAAAACACCAGCAGATGATGGACAATGGCAAGCACAAGATCGGTGGTGTCCATGCTGTTTCCCTTGGGTCTGTCGATGCCGGCCCGCACCTGAAAAAGGGTGCGATTGCAGGTGATGAATCAGCCTGCCGTGAAAAATAACACCGTCGCGCAAAATTCCCATAGCGGCGCCTGGATGATGGCCCGTATCGCCTTGGCCCTTGCACCGTATCCGCGATTTGCTAAACGCTGACGATCCGTGCGAGGCAGTCCCATGAACAATCCGCAAGCAACCAGCGTCCCTGTCATCGAGACGAAGCGAACAATCCTGCGCGCACACCGGCTGGAGGATTTCGAGGCTTATGCCACGATGTGGACGGATCCCGTCGTCACCCGTTTCATCGGCGGCAAGCCGCGCACGCGCGAAGAAAGCTGGATGCGCTTCCTGCGTCACGCCGGCCTGTGGTCGCTGCTCGGCTACGGCTTCTGGGCGATCGAGGAGAAGGCGACGGGCCGTTTCATCGGCGAGGCCGGATTTCACGACCTGAAGCGCGATATGGAGCCGTCGATCGAAGGCATTCCCGAGGCCGGTTGGGCGCTGGTTCCGGCCGTGCACGGGGCAGGCTTCGCCACCGAGGTGGTCGGCCGCGTCCTGGCATGGGGCGAAGAGACGTTCGGGCGCGAGAAGACCGTCTGCATCATCGATCCGGAAAACGGCGCTTCGCTGAGGGTCGCTGCGAAATGCGGCTATCGGGAAGTGGTAAAGACCATCTATCACGACGCCCCGACCATCCTGCTGGCGCGGTGACGCTGCGTCATCGACTGGACATATCCGCTCTGCTAGCATCGATCGCAACGCGAAGGGGGACGATCGATGCGTGCATTCAAGACGATAGCTCAAATTCTTTTTTGGGCAGTACTGGCGCTCATGCTGGCCGGACGGCTGGCGGCAGCCGACGCGACTGTACCCACCGCCGATATCGAGGGCGCCGCCGACAACCATCTCGCCAAGCGCTATGAAGGCTCGTTCATCGTCTCCTATGAGAAATTGGCCTTCACGGATTTCAGCGTGCCGCTGTCGCCGCTGAAGCTGAGCGCCGACCCAGACGCGCGCGATGCGATGAACAACCGTGTCTTCGCACCCGACAAGAAGGCCGAAGTCGAGGGCGCTTTGACCCGCATTGCCTATGTGCTGCCGGCCGAGCGCTCGCCGCTCGAAGTACTGCGCAACTATCAGGATGTGATCGAGGCGGCCGGTGGCGAAATCCTGTTCGAATGCAAGAAGGAGGAATGCGGTGGCGCCGCCGACCGTTCGTCGAGCGGCGGCGGTGGTGACATGAGCCTGACCATGTATTCGTTCCATGAGAGCGATCTGAAGGACGCGGCGTTTTCCAACGGAGCCTGCGCGCTGACCTCAGGCATCAACGACCAGCGCTATTTCTCAGCCAAGGCGCCGCAGGACGGCGGCGACGCCTATGTCACCGTGCAGACCTATACGATGACCGACGATCTCTACTGCAAGGAACTCAACGGCCGCACCGTTGCCGTCGTCCAGGTGCTGGAACCCAAGGCGCGCGACAAGAAGATGGTGGTCGTCGAGGCGGCCAAGATGGCGGATTCGCTCTCCGCCACCGGCAGCATTTCGCTCTACGGCATCTTCTTCGACACCGATAAGGCCGACATAAAGCCGGAGTCCGAGCCGACGCTGAAGGAGATTTCGACGCTGCTGGCCAACGACCCTGACATGGCCGTGATCGTCGTCGGCCACACCGACAACCAAGGCGCCTTCGACTACAATCTCGACCTGTCGTCGCGACGGGCGCAAGCGGTCAAGGCGGCACTTGTGTCGAAATTCGGTATCGACGGGGCGCGGTTGACCGCTGCCGGCGCCGGCATGATGGCGCCTGTCGCCAGCAATGACGACGATGCGGGCCGCGCCAAGAACCGCCGTGTGGTTCTGGTCAAACTGAATTGAACGAGCCTTCCCAACCAGGACGCATTCTACGGCCTGGCGTCCGCCGCGAGGCTTGCCTGCTCAAGCATGGAAGCGTCCTCGCCGAAGGCGCGGGTGGCGCGGGCCGCTGCCTCGAGCAGCGGGCGTTTCATGCGCTGGAGAAACGCCGCGTCGACGCGCGTGCTTGGTCCGGCCAGGGTCAGGGCGCCGAGAAGGGCGTGTCCCGGCCCGAACACCGGCGCCGACACGCCCGCCGTTTCGGGGTCGCGGTCGCCGACGGCGAGACAGTTGCAGGTCTTGCGGATGGTCTCGTAGGGCTCGCCCTGCTGGCCTGAAAACGCCGCAAGCACGCGGCCGCCCGAGCCGACCAGCAAAGGCAACACGTCGCCTTCACGGATCGTGTAGCGGATCGGGTGCTTGGATTCGACACGATAGAGACAAGTGCGGACGTCGCCGGAGCGAACATAGAAGGCAACGCTTTCCCAGCTTCGCTCGGAGAGGTCGCGCATGATCGGCAACAGGATATCGACCGCCACGACCGAACGCTGATAGAGCGCGCCGAGCCGGAAGGTCGCCGGTCCGACGCGATAGCGCCCATCGTCGAGGCGCTCGAGCAATCGTCCGCGCAAAAGGGAATTCGCAAGCCGCAGGATCGTGCTCTTGTAAAGGCCGGTGCGCCCCGCGATTTCGGCCAGACTGAGCGACCGGTCGGCCGTGGTGAAGGCATCGAGGATGGCAATCGCCCGATCGAGTGCTGCAACACCTTCGGCCGACGCGCGCCGGATTTCCGCGTCTGCCGATTTGCTTGGTGAGTCCATGGCGGTTCCTGTCCGAAGAAGCCGAGCGGAGCGACTGTGTCGCTCCGCCAAATCGTTCTGTCCAGTAGAATATCGTTCCCGTTGACAGAACTCCGTAACATCTGCTTGAACTCGATTACGGGTCTGGAATGCAGGCGCGTTTTGGCGGGCACCGGAGGAGGTGTCGTGATTTGGAGGAATCCCATGCTGAACAGACGCAGATTTTTGATGAGCACCGCAGCCGCGGGCGCCGCCGGCCTGGTGGCGTCGCACCTCTCTCCCGCTTTCGCGGAGGGCGCACCCCAGATACAGCTCTTCGTGCCTGCAGCGCCGGGTGGCGGCTGGGACCAGACGGCGCGCACGATGGACCAGGTGCTGCGCGGTGAAAAACTCATCTCCGGTTCGCAGATCACCAATGTCGGCGGCGCCGGCGGCACGGTTGGGCTGCCGCAGTTCATCAGCCAGTGGAACGGCAAGGGCAATTCGCTCATGGTTGCCGGCATGGTCATGGTTGGCGCCATCATCGCCAACAAGGCTGCCAACAATCTGACGCAAGTCACACCGATCGCCCGCCTCACCGGCGAGTTCGAGGCGCTGGTTGTGCCGGCCGAGTCGCCGTTCAAGACGGCCGCCGATTTCGTCGCCGCGCTCAAGGCCGATCCGACAAAGGTTCCCGTCGCCGGCGGCTCGGCCGGCGGTTCGGACCATATCCTGTTCGGCTTGATCGCCAAGACCGTCGGCGTGCCGGCGACAAACCTGTCCTACGTGCCGTTCGCCGGCGGCGGCGAGGCATTGTCGGCGCTGCTCGGCAACCAGGTCGCGGCCGGCATCTCCGGCTTTGGCGAATTCTCCGAGCAGGTCAAGGCGGGCGCGCTCAGGCTGCTCGCCATCTCGGCCGATAAGCGCCAGGACGGCATCGACGCGCCGACGCTGAAGGAGGCCGGCATCGATGTCGAACTGTTCAACTGGCGCGGTGTCTTCGCACCGCCCGGCATTTCCGATGCCGACAAGGCGGCGATGATCACGCTGGTCGAGACCATGGCCAAGAGCGATGCCTGGGCGACCGAGTGCAAGAACCGCAACTGGACGCAGATCCTGCTCGCCGGCGACGACTATGCGAAATTCGTCACCGAGGATTCTGCCCGTATCGAAGCGATCCTGAAGGACCTCGGGCTTGCCTGATCTTTCCCCAATAGGGGCGGCGCAAGTCGCCCCTTCTCGCCAATGATATTGGGCCAGCTATCCCTGGAGGACAATCATGAGCAGCAGCGACCAGCAGGCGGCGCCGTCGCGCCTTGCCGTGCCGGAATTGTTGATCGGCATCGGGCTGCTGGCCTGCGCCGGCGCTGTCGCCTGGCAGACGCTGGCGATCCCGGTGTCGCCGCTCTACTCCAAGGTCGGCCCGACCGTCTTTCCCTACCTCACCATGATTGGTCTGGTGGTGCTTTCGCTGTTGCTTATCCTCGCCGCGCTTCGCGGCGGCTGGCAGCCTGAAGAGGAAAAGGAAACGCCGACCGACTGGAAGGCGATGGGCTTCGTCGTCATCGGCCTGATCGCCAATCTGCTGCTCATCCAGCCGCTCGGCTTCACGGCGGCGTCCGTCATCATGTTCGTTCTGGTCTGCTACGGCTTCGGCAGCAAGCGTACGCTGCGCGACGCGGTTCTCGGCCTGATCCTGGCGCTGGCCGCCTATTTCGGCTTCGCCAGGGCGCTCGGCGTCAACATCGGTGCCGGTTTCATCGAGACCCAGCTCAACACGGTCATCGACGCGTTCATCACCATGTTGAGGGGCTGACGCCATGGAAACGCTCGGACATCTCGCACATGGCTTCTCGGTCGCCTTCACCCCCGTCAACCTGCTGTGGTGCCTGCTCGGCACCACGCTTGGCACCGCCATCGGTGTGCTGCCCGGTCTCGGGCCGGCGCTGACCATCGCGCTGCTTTTGCCGATCACCTATCAGGTGGCGCCGGAAGCATCCTTCATCCTGTTCGCCGGCATCTACTACGGCGCCATGTATGGCGGCTCGACGACGTCGATCCTGCTCAACACGCCCGGCGAAAGCGCCACCATCGTCACCGCGCTGGAAGGCAACAGGATGGCGCGGTCCGGCCGCGGCGGCGCGGCCCTCGCCACCTCGGCGATCGGTTCGTTCGTCGCCGGCACGATCGGCACGATGGGCGTCGCGTTCCTGGCGCCGGTGGTGGTCAAATTCGCGCTGGCCTTCGGCCCGGCCGAATATTTCTCGCTGATGGTGCTGGCCTTCATCACCGTTTCGGCGGTGCTCGGCTCGTCTTCCGTGCGCGGCCTGACCAGCCTGTTCGCCGGCTTCGTCATCGGCATGATCGGCGTCGACCTGCAGACCGGGCAGCCGCGTTTCACCTTCGGCACGACCGAACTGCTCGACGGCGTCGACGTGATTATTGCCGCGGTCGGCCTGTTTGCCGTCGGCGAGACGCTCTACATGGCTTCGCGCCGCTATGCCGGTAAGGACGAGATCGTGCCGCTGAAGGGCTCGCTCTACATGACGACGGCCGAATGGGGGCGTTCGTGGAAACCCTGGCTGCGCGGCGCCGCAATCGGCTTCCCGATCGGCGCCATGCCGGCAGGCGGCGCCGAAATCCCGACCTTCCTGTCCTATGCCATCGAAAAGAAGCTGTCGAAGCACAAGGGGGAGTTCGGCACTGTTGGCGCCATCGAGGGCGTCGCCGGCCCCGAGGCCGCCAACAATGCGTCGGCCGCCGGCGTGCTGGTGCCGATGCTGACGCTCGGCTTGCCGACCTCGGCGACGGCGGCGATCATGCTGTCGGCCTTCCAGAGCTACGGCATCAATCCGGGGCCGCTGCTTCTGACGACTCAGGGCGATCTCGTCTGGGGGCTGATCGCCAGCCTGTTCATCGCCAACGTCATCCTCGTCATCCTCAATTTGCCGCTGATCGGGCTGTGGGTGCGGCTTTTGAAAATCCCGGCGCCGCAGCTCTATGCCGGCATCCTGGTGTTCGCCACGGTCGGCACCTACGGCATTTCGCAGTCGCCCATCGACCTCGTCATCCTCTATCTCTTGGGGGCGGCGGGCTTCCTGATGCGGCGTTTCGATTTTCCGACCGCGCCTGTCATCATCGGCATGATCCTGGGGCCGCTCGCCGAAACCCAATTCCGCCGGGCGATGACCATCTCGAATGGCGACTGGTCGGTGTTTTACACCCACAAGCTGTCGCTGACGCTGCTGACGCTGGCCTTCATCGGCCTCGCCGGCCCCCATATCTGGGCCTTCATCGAGCATCGGCGTCGGCGCGGACCGGAGCATGTGCCTGGCGATGCCTGATCGATCCCTGATGCCATGACAGACCTGCTTTCCGGTATCCGCGTCCTCGACCTGACCAACGTTCTGGCCGGCCCCTATTGCGCCTATCAGCTGGCGCTGCTGGGGGCCGACGTGATCAAGGTCGAGGCGCCGCAAGGCGGCGACCTGGCCCGCCAGCTCGGCGGCTCGCCAAGACTGAACAGCGCCGGCATGGGAGCCTCGTTCCTGGCGCAGAACGCCGGCAAACGATCTGTTGTGCTCGACCTCAAGAAGCAAGCCGATCACGAGCGCTTCCTCGATCTGGTCGCCAGCGCCGATGCGCTGGTGGAGAATTTCCGCCCCGGCGTGATGGATCGGCTCGGTCTCGGTTACGAGGCGTTGAAGGCGGTGCGTCCTGGCCTCGTCTATTGCGCGATTTCGGGTTTTGGCCAGACCGGTCCGATGCGCGACAATCCCGCCTATGACCAGATCATCCAGGGCCTGTCGGGGATCATGAGCATCACCGGCACGCCGGAAACAGCACCGTTGCGTGTCGGCTACCCCGTCGCCGACACGTTGGGCGGCCTGGTCGGCGCGTTCGCGATCACTTCGGCGCTGGTCCGACAGAAGACGAGCGGCGAGGGTGCCTTCCTCGACGTCTCGATGCTCGAATGCACGCTTTCCGCGCTTGGCTGGCCGGTTTCGAACTATCTGACCGCAGGTATCGACCCCAAGCCGATGGGCAACGAGAACATGACCGCGGCACCCTCCGGTGCGTTTCGCACCGGCGACGGGCTCATCAACATCGCTGCTAACAAGCAGGAGCAGTTCGTGACGCTGTGCCGGCTGATCGGCCGGCCAGACCTGGCCTTGGATGCTCGTTTTGCCGAGCGCGAGACGCGCAAGCGCAACCGTGCGGCGCTTAAAGTCGAGATCGAGGCTGCCTTGGGAAACGCCTCGGCGGCAGACTGGGAAGAGACGCTTAATCGTGCCGGTGTGCCCGCCGGCAGGGTGCTGACGATCCCGCAAGTGCTGGCCGAGCCGCAAGTGCTGGAACGCCAGGTGACCGCGAATTTTGATGATGTGGCTGGCATGGACAAGTCGCTGACCGTCCTGCGCGGCGGCTTCATGGTCGATGGCGCGGCACCCTTGCCGACGAAACCGCCGCCGGCGCTGGGTGAGCATATGGATGAGGTGTTCGCGGACCTGCCACCGCGCGCCAAAGCAAAGGCACGAGCATGAGCGGCACGGAGGAGAAGACCGGCCGTGAGCGCGGCGAGGAATGGTGGCAGACCGACATCATCGAGATGCGGCCGGGTGTCATCCGGCTGCGCGGCTACGAGATCCAGGATCTGATCGGCCGCGTCAGCTTCCCGGCGATGATCTGGCTGATGCTGCGCGGCGAACTGCCCAGCGAGGACCAGGCATCGCTGCTCGGCATTGCCTTGGGTGCCGCCGTCGACCACGGACCGCAGGCGCCATCGATCGCCATCGCGCGCATGGCTGCGACCTGCGGCGTCGGCATCAACAGCGCCATGGCCTCGGCCATCAACGTTCTCGGCGACGTGCATGGCGGCGCCGGCGAACAGGCGCTTTCCTTCTACGGTGACATTGCAGTGGCGATCGATGCCGGGATGACGCTGAATGAAGCGGTCCCGGCACGGCTCGACCGGTTCTTCGCCGAGGAGAAGGGCTATGTGCCGGGGCTAGGACACCGCTTCCATCCCATCGACCCGCGCGCTCCGCGCTTGCTGGAACTGACCCGCGAATTTGCTGAGCGTGGCGTCGTCAATGGACGTTTCGCCGACATTGCCGAGGCGATCGAGGCGGATGTCGCGCGGCGCAAGGGCAAGAAGATACCGCTCAACATCGATGGCGCCACCGCCGTCATCTATGGCGAACTCGGTTTTCCGCCAGCACTGACGCGCGGGCTTTTCGTGCTGTCGCGCTCGGTCGGCATCCTGGCGCATGCCTGGGAGCAGTCGCAGCAGGCCGAGCGAAACAAGGGGCCGCTGCCGCGCGAGTGGTTGTGGACCTATACCGGCACCCCGGTGCGGCCGTTCCCCGAAGGGGACGACACAGGCGAGTGAGGCTTGGTCTCAGGCCGTGGCAGCCGTCACGGGCCGGGCAATCGTCAGCGTTTTCACCAGCGTCGAAAGGTCCGGCTCATCGATGAGCACGGCCGCGTCGGCCGGCGCCAGCCAGGCCCGCTGGCGTCGTTTGGCTTCCTGCCAGTCGGCCAGTTCTTCCGTCACCTCGAGCAGATAGACGATGACGTCGACGCGGACGAAACGGTTGGCCAGGCGCTTCCAGTAGGAATAGGTGCCCGCCGGCTGGCTCAGCGTCTTGCCGAGCACGCCAGCTTCCTCCTGCGCCTCGATGGTGGCTGCCTTGCGTCCGCTCTTGCCCTTCATCGGCCAGCCCTTGGGGACGATGAAGCGCCTGGTGGTTCGCGACGTGACCAGCATCACCTCGATATCGCCGTGCGCGTTCAGCCGAAAGGGAATAGCCGCCACCTGGCGGATCGTCTCGCCCTTCTTTGCCTTGCGTACGGCCTTTTTCTTGGTCGCTGCCATTTGCCAATCCGGTCGATGCAATGCCGCATAGCGCGACAAGGCATCGTTGCAAAACCAAAACTTTCGCTGGTGCCGAAAGACACTCGCAATACCTAAGTCGGCTAAATAAATGAAAAAGGCCTGAATGTCAGCGGCAATTGCTCACGGCGGTGGTGCCGATTATCTGCGTCTGACAGCTTGGCCTGAACTGCTGCACGACCGGTGGCGGTTGCCGGACGGTCTGGCGGTCCTGGGCACGATCCTGCTGCTGCTGCTGCTGATATTGCTGCCGCTGCACCCTGTTCTCCAGGATTTGCAGGTCGTTCTGCCGGATCAGCGCGTCGTTGCCGGTGGAATTGAGGGCTTGTGCGGAAGCGGGCAGGCAAGTGCCCGCCAGCATTGCCGAGGTCAGCATCGCCGATATGAAGATCGTTGATAGTCGAAGCGCCGACATCCGCTCATTCCCGCGCAAAAGAAATCCTGACCTTAATATAGGGGCGTCTGTCTAGCTGTGCCATGTCCAGGCGCTGATCGAAACGAAATCGGCCTGTCGACCGCTGGATGAGCCTTCCCGGCGACACAGAATCTGCCTGGCAACCCCGCATTGCACTTGACGGAGACGGTCGATTCGCCGCTCTATCGGGTCGACGCTGGCGTTGAGCTGAATGGCGTCAATGGCGTCGGCATTTGGTACAATGGCGCCTTCGAGCGGCGGGAGAATCTCGATGAGGAAGTACGTGTATTGGCTGGCGATGCTGGGTGTTGCCTGCGCCGTCGGTGTGCCGGCCGTGGCAGCGCAAACCAAGAGCGACAAGGCGGTCGCGGCCCCTGCTGCCGCCGATGCACCGCAACTGCCTGGTGGCGCGTCGGCACTGTCCGAAACCCATGGCGACTGGACGGTCAACTGCCAGATATCGGGCGCGACCAAGGTCTGCAGCCTGTCGCATCAGCAATTCAACAAGCAAAACAACCAGCGCCTGCTGGCAATCGAGCTGTCGAGCAAGACCGGCGAGGATGCCACGGGAACGCTCGCGCTGCCGTTCGGCCTGGCGCTGGCCAAGGGGGTCAGCCTGACCATCGACGACCAGAAGCTGGATGGCAGCCTGGCATTCAATACCTGTCAGGTCGTCGGCTGTCTGGTGCCGGTGGCGTTCGATGCGTCTGTCACGCCGCTGCTGAAATCGGGCACCACCCTGAAGATCGACGCCTTCGCGGCCGACACCGGACAAGCGGTGAGCTTTTCCATCCCGCTCAACGGCTTCGCCGGCGCGCTCGCCCGAACCGCGGAGCTTTTGACCAATTGATGTAGAGCCGCTGGACTGGAAGCGCGCCACCTGAATGCCGTCTCGGGGCAGGGGCGGTGCGTCACGGCAGCAGAACGTGGCGGCAGGGCGCCTTTGCGTCGGCTCAAACGACGATTGTTTTAAGCCTTTCGGCGATCAGGGCGGCGAGCCGCGCCGCCACCTCGTCCTTGCTCATCTCTGGCCATTCCTCAACGCCGGCCTTCGACACGATCCGCACCCGATTGCGATCGCCGCCCATCACGCCCGAAGCGCCGACGCCGCTTCCCTGCGACACGTCGTTGGCGACGATGAGATCGGCGCCCTTCTTTCTGAGTTTGGCCTCGGCGTTGCGCAGGAGATCCTGTGTCTCGGCGGCGAAGCCGACAACCAGGCCGGGTCGCTGCTTGTGATGGCCGACGCCGGCGAGGATGTCGGGATTCTCGACCATGCGCAGCACCGGCGGGCCTTCGCCAGCGACCTTCTTGATCTTTTCACCGCTTGAATTCTCGGTTCGCCAGTCGGCCACGGCGGCAACGAACACGGCTGCGTCAGCGGGCAGCAACTGTTCCACAGCGTCTCGCATCTCTTGCGCACGTTCGACATGAATGGTCTTCACTCCGGCCGGATCGGCAATACCGACCGGGCCAGAGACGAGACGCACATCGGCGCCGAGCCTGGCCAGTGCCGCCGCGATGGCATGGCCCTGCTTGCCGGACGAACGGTTGGCAATGTAGCGCACCGGGTCGATCGGCTCATGCGTAGGACCGGAGGTGACGATGATCTTGCGCCCCGCCAGCGGCTTGGGGCTGGCGTCGAGCAGCGCCTCGATGGCGGCGACGATCTCCAGCGGCTCGGCCATGCGGCCTTCGCCCGCCTCGTTGCTTTCGGCCATCTCGCCCCTGGCCGGGCCGATAAAGGCGATGCCGTCCTTCTGCAACGTCGCGCGGTTGCGGCGGGTGGCCGGATGCGCCCACATTCTGGGGTTCATGGCCGGCGCTATCAATACCGGCTTGTCGGTGGCGATGAGCACGGTGGAGGCCAGATCGTTGGCGTGGCCATTGGCAAGCTTGGCCATCAGGTCGGCGGTGGCGGGTGCCACCACCAGCAGATCGGCCTCGCGCGACAGCCTGATATGGCCGACATCGTGCTCGTCCTGGCGGTCGAACAATTCGGTGAAGACGTGGTCGGCCGAGAGCGCGCCGACCGACAGCGTGGTGACGAACTCCTGCGCCGCCGATGTCATCACCACACGCACCGCGGCCCCGCGCTCGCGCAGCCGGCGGATCAGATCCAGCGCCTTGTAGGCGGCGATGCCGCCGCCGATGATGAGCAGGATGCGCTTGCCGGAGAGGCTCATGCACTCTCCCAAGGATTGACTATGTTGATACCGCAATCGGAAAAGTCAGCAACATTTCTAGTCACTACCGCAAAGCCCCGCGAGCGAGCAACCGAGGCGATCTGTGCGTCAAATTCGCGGATAGGACGTCCCAGAAATCGTCTGTTCGAAACAATCTCCGCGTATGCTTCGGCTTCACGGTCTCCGAACGCGAGCACGGGGGTCTTGAGCCATGTGGTGAAAAAGGCCCCGATGACACTACCCAGTGCAGCCTTACGCTTTCCATCCGGCATGTTCGCAAGTCCAACGAGCAGCTCTGCCTTGGTCATCGCCGTGACGTATGAGCGGGTCGCGAGCGAGCTATCCATCCAGGTAGCCACCCCTGCATCCGGCCGTGGTTTGAAGGTTTCCGAGATAACATTCGTATCCAGCACGAACATGGTTAGTCAAATTTCAGTGGCTCGCGCGTAGGGCCGCGCTCCGGCAACTCGATATCGAAACCGCCATGGGGCTCAACCAGCCTACGAATCGCGGCATAAAGGGACTCTCCCCGAGGGTCTTGGTCTACACCGTCCGAAAGAACACTCTTGGCAAGAACGCTACGCGCTTCCTCTTCCATTGAGACTCCCCTCACGGCAGCTCGCTCACGCAGTTTCTGCTTCACGTTGGTGTCGAGATTGCGGATGGTAAGTGTGCTCATGTTTTTGCTCCTTACCTCAACGTAGTCCATGAAAGCGTTGCTTTCAATGACAGCAATGCCTGCACTGCTGTCATTGAGAGCTCAGATCAGCTTCCAGGCGATATAGACCAGCGTCAACGCGATGACCCACAGCGCCCAGCGGCCGGAACGGCTGTAACGCGCCTCGGCCTTGCCGATGGCGTGCGCGGTGGTCTGATCGAAGCGCAGGCCGTGCTCGGCCATCAGGTCGATCTCGCGCGACAACCGGTCGGTTCGCGCCGCGAGCTCGGGCGCCTGGCGGGCCAGCGTGAGCAGCGCCCTGGCGCCATCGCGCGCATCGAGCATCATGCCACGTGGGCCAAGGTTGCCGGCGATCCAGCCGCTAACCACCGGTTCGGCCGTCTTCCACATGTTGAAGACCGGGTCGAGCGTGCGTGCCACGCCTTCGACCACCACCATGGTTTTCTGCAGCAGGATCAATTCGGGCCGCGTCGCCATGTCGAAGAGTTCGGTCACTTCGAACAGCAGCGTCAAAAGCTTGGCCATGGAAATGGTCTCGGCCGGCTGGCCATGGATCGGCTCGCCGATCGCCCGGATGGCTTGCGCAAAAGCGGAGACATTGTGCTGGCGCGGCACATAACCGGCTTCGAAATGCACCTCGGCGACGCGCAGATAATCGCGCGTGATGAAGCCGTAGAGGATCTCGGCGAGGAAGCGGCGCTCCTTCTTGCCGAGCCTGCCGGCAATGCCGAGATCGACGGCGACGATGGTGCCGTTTGCCTCGACGAACAAATTGCCCGGATGCATGTCGGCATGGAAGAACCCGTCGCGCAACGTGTGGCGCAGGAACGACTGGACGAGGTTTGCCGCGATCGCCTTCAGGTCATGGCCGGCAGCTTCCAGGCCGGCAATGTCGTTCATCTTGACGCCGTCGACCCACTCCATGGTCAGCACGTCGCGGCCGGTGCGCTCCCAATCGACGGATGGCACCCGAAAGCCGGGATCGTCCTTGGTGTTTTCGCCGAGTTCCGAAAGGGCAGCCGCCTCGAGACGCAGATCCATCTCGATCTTGGTGGTCTGCGCCAGCGTCTCGGTGACCTCGACCGGCCGCAGCCGGCGCGATGACGGGATGTATCTCTCCTGCAGACGGGCGGCGAGGAAATAGCTTTCGAGATCATGGAAGAAGCGGCGGCGCACGCCCGGCCGGATGACTTTCACGGCCACCTTAGTGGCAACGCCGTCATGGATTGTGTCGGCGGCATGGACCTGGGCGATGGAAGCGGCTGCGACCGGGTCGCCGAATTGCGCATAGAGATCGCCGACCTTGCGCCCGAGCGAAGCCTCGATCGCCGCGATCGCCTCTATCCTGGGGAAGGTATGCATCTTGTCCTGCAACATGGCGAGATCGAGCGCCATGTCGTTGCCGACGACGTCGGGCCGTGTCGCCAGGAACTGGCCGAGCTTGACGTAGGATGGACCGAGCCGGACGACCGCCTTGGCCAGCCGGTCGCTGCGCTCATAGGCCAGCGCGCGACGGCGGGTGAACAGCCGCGCCAGCCGCCAACCGAATTTCGGCAGGCCAGACAGTTCCTCGCCCGGCAACGCCGCGACGACGCCCTCGCGGACCAGCACCCAGCCGGCCCGTACGAGCCGAAATCCCGCGCTGACGGTGCTCATGGCCGCGCTCGACCTGCCGGCTCTTCGAACCGGCATAGGACACGTCGATTGTGAGAAATGCGAGCCAGCCTCAAAGCTTCCAGCCCGAATGAAGCGCGGCAATACCGCCGGAATAATTGCGGAAGGAAACGCGATCGAAGCCGGCGCGGGAAATCATCGTCGCGAAATTCTGCTGATTGGGAAACCTGGCGATCGATTCGACCAGATAGGAATAGGGCTCACCGTCGCCGGCGACCATCTTGCCGATCTTTGGAATGGCGTTGAACGACCAGGCTTCGTAGACCTTGTCGAGCAGCGGCATCTCGACCTCGGAAAATTCCAGGCACAGGAAGCGCCCGCCCGGCTTCAGCACGCGAAAGGCTTCTGTGAGCGCGACATCGATGCGCGGCACGTTGCGAATGCCGAAAGCGATGGTGTAGGCGTCGAATGTGGCGTCAGCGAAGGGCAGTTCCTCCGCATTGGCCTCGACGAAATCGGTGTTGCCGGAGAGGCCTTTCTTTTCGGCCCGGTCGCGGCCGACGGCCAGCATCGAACCATTGATGTCGAGCACGGTGGCATGGGCATTGCCGTGGCTGGCATCGACGATGCGGAAGGCGATGTCACCGGTGCCACCGGCAACGTCCAGCACACGCCATCCGAGCCTTTTTGGAGGATTGAGCCAGGTGACCATGGCATCCTTCCACAGCCGGTGCAGGCCGGCCGACATCAGATCGTTCATCAGGTCGTAGCGGTTGGCGACCTTGTGGAAAACATCGTTGACCAGGGACTGCTTGTCGCCAGCCCCTACACGCTTGAAACCATAGGAGGTTTCCATGCCGCCCGCGGCCGTGGTTCTCTCAACTGACATTTTTTTGATCCGTCATAAAACCGGCGGGACCATAGCCGATCGATGGTGCGGGCGCTATTGTTTAAGGCGCGGTGTTCAGCCGCGCTTCCAGGTGGCGGGTTTTTAAGACCTGGACAGACCGACAGGATGATTGAATGCCTTTGAAAGCGGAACTGCACTGCCACATTGAAGGGGCAGCGGCGCCAGAACTCGTCATCCGCCAGGCGCAGAAATACGGCAAGGATACCTCGCCCTATATCCAGAACGGTTCATTCGTCTGGCACGATTTCACGTCCTTCCTCGCGGCCTACGACTTTTCCTCCGATCTGTTCCGGACCGAGGAAGACTATGCGCGGCTGGCCGACCATTATCTGACTAGCCTTGCCCGCGACGGGGCCATCTATTCCGAGGTCTTCACCTCGCCCGACCACGCCACGAAGGCCGGCCTGTCGCCCAAGGCCTATACCGACGCGCTCGGTGAAGGCATGGCCCGCGCCAAGGCCAAGACCGGCATCGAGGGCCGCATGATCGTCACCGGTGTGCGCCATGTCGGCGTCGAGTCGATCGAGCGGGCGGCGCGCTTCGCGGCGCGCTGCGGGCATCCGCTGGTCACCGGTTTCGGCGTTGCCGGCGATGAGCGGATCGGCGAGATGGAAGACTATGTCAGGGCTTTCGAGATCGCGCGGGAGGCCGGGCTCGGCATCACCATCCATGCCGGCGAACTGACAGGCTGGGAAACGGTCCAGGCGGCGCTCGATCACATCCGTCCGTCCCGCATCGGCCATGGCGTGCGTGCGATCGAGAATCCAGATCTTGTGCGGCGCATCGCCGACGAGGGCGTGGTGCTGGAATGCTGCCCCGGCTCCAACATCGCGCTCAAGGTGTTCGGCGGTTTTGCCGACCATCCGTTTCCGGCCCTGCAGGCGGCCGGCTGCAAGGTGACGCTGAATTCCGACGATCCGCCTTATTTCTGGACCTCGCTGAAGCGCGAATACGACATCGCCGCCGAGCATTTCTCGATGAACGAAAAGGCGCTGACCGCCGTCACCAAAACGGCCATCGAGGCCGCTTTCGTCGACAAAAAGACCAAGACCGCGCTTCTCGCCCGGTTGAACGGCGCGGCACGCTGATTTCTGCCGACAAAGCTGTGGTCGATGCAGGCCAAGCGGGTTCCTTGGCCGACGCATTGCCGCTAGGGTTCGCCCAGGCAGCTTGAAGCGCGGCGCGTCCGAAAGGGCGATGCGCATTTTCGGGCGCAGGCATCAGGAGAACACCATGCAGGGCGTCACCGTCGTCGACCATCCGCTTGTCCAGCACAAGCTGACCATCATGCGCAAGAAGGAAACCTCGACGGCCGGCTTCCGCCGGCTGCTGCGCGAAATATCGCTGCTGCTCGGCTATGAGGTCACCCGCAACCTCGAACTGACGACGACGACGATCGAAACGCCGATGGAAACCATGGAAGCGCCGACGCTGGAGGGCAAGAAGCTGGTCTTCGCCTCGGTGCTGCGCGCCGGCAACGGCTTGCTTGAAGGCCTGCTCGACCTGGTTCCGGCGGCCCGCGTTGCCCATGTCGGCCTCTACCGCGATCACGAAACGCTGGAAGCAATCGAGTATTTCTTCAAGGCGCCGAGCGACCTCGGCGACCGGCTGGTGATCGTCGTCGATCCGATGCTGGCCACCGCCAATTCCGCGATCGCGGCAATCGACAAGCTGAAGGAGCGCGGCGCCACCAACATCCGTTTCCTTTGCCTCTTGGCAGCGCCCGAAGGCATCGAGCGCTTCACCAAGGCGCATCCGGACGTCCCCGTCTTCACAGCTTCGATCGACCGTCAGCTCAACGAGAAGGGCTACATCATGCCCGGCCTCGGCGACGCCGGCGACCGCATGTATGGGACCAAATAGTACCAGGCAATTGCCTGGTACGATTTACCAAAAATTTACGCAAAAGCGGGGTTTTGGCGCGCGTTAAAGCGGCAAACACCATCCAGGCTTAAGGATCGCCTGTCACAAAGGCCGATCCATGCTGCGCAAACTTCTCATCCTCGGCGTTTTCGCCGGTACGTCGGCATCGATACCGATTGTGTATCAGTCGAATCCGCAATTCGTCGAAAACCTGCTGAAATCGGCGGCGCCGGGCAAACAAGCGGTCGAAGCCCAGCCGAACGTCAATCTGGCATCGGTGCCCAACAAGCCCGCGGCGCCGCTGCCGATGGGCCGCAAGGTCGTCGTTTCGGCAGACGAGCGTGGACATTTCTCATCGGCCTTCAAGCTCAATGGACGTCAGGTCGACGGCATGATCGATACCGGCGCCACATTGGTCGCCATCAACATTTCGACGGCGCGCAGAATCGGCCTGTCCCTGAACCCTTCCGACTTCAGCCACGAGGTCAGCACCGCCAACGGAACCATCAAGGCGGCCGTGGCAATGATCGACCGCCTGCAGATCGGCAGCATCACGGTCAACGACGTCCAGACCATCGTGCTCGACGACAGGGCGCTACGCACCAATCTGATCGGCATGAGCTTCCTCAGCCGGCTCGACAAATATCAGGTCGAGAACGGCACGCTGCTGCTCGTTCAGTAAAGAACTATCGTTTTCCGCAATTCCGGACGGAAAACCGTTACACACTTTTCCTGGAATTGCTCTAGCCGCGCGGCAGAATCCGCCGGATGACCGACTTGTCGGCCGGCGGCTTCGAAGCGCCGACCGTATAGGCCGAAAGCACGGTGGCGGCAGCGGCCTCGGCATCGGCCAATGAGCGGGCATGGACCAGCGCCAGCGGCTCGCCGAACCTCACCTCCGCACCGACCGGCAACAGCCTGGTGATGCCGACCGCGGGGTCGACCTTGTCGTCCGGGCGCGTGCGTCCGCCTCCCAGGCCAACCACGGCGAGACCAATGTCGCGGGTGGCGATGCCGGTGACGAAGCCGTTTGCGGTCGCCTTGACGGCAAATTCGGTCGCCGCCGCAGGCAGATATTTTTCCGGTTTCTCGATGAAATCGGCGGGGCCGCCAAGCGCGGCCACCATACGTGCGAAAGTGGCGGCGGCGCGGCCGCTGGCAAGCGTCTCGGTGGCGCGCCGCATGCCGTCCTGGTTGGACGACACCAGCCCGGCCGATTGCAGCATTTCGGCGGCCAGCGCCAGCGTCACGTCCTCGAGCCTCCGGTCACGAAACCGACCGGTGAGGAAGTCGACGGCATTGCGCACCTCGACGGCGTTGCCGGCGGCCGACGCCAGCGGCTCGTTCATGCCGGTGATCAACGCCGAGGCTTTCAGACCGGCGCCATTGGCGATTTCGACCAGGCTGTTGGCGAGTGCGGTGGCGTCGCGCGATTTTTCCATGAAGGCGCCATTGCCGACCTTGACGTCGAGGACCAGCGACTGCAGCCCGGCCGCCAGCTTCTTCGACAGGATCGAAGCGGTGATTAGCGGCACCGATTCGACCGTGCCAGTGACGTCGCGGATCGCATAGAGTCGCCGATCGGCGGGCGCGAGGTCGGCGGTCTGGCCGATGATGGCACAGCCGGTTTCGAGCACCGCTTTGCGAAACAGCGCGATATCGGGCTGGCTGACATAGCCGGGGATCGCATCCATCTTGTCCAGCGTACCGCCGGTATGGCCAAGGCCGCGGCCTGATATCATCGGCACATAGGCGCCGCAGGCGGCGACGATCGGCGCCAGCATGAGCGAGACATTGTCGCCGACGCCGCCGGTCGAATGCTTGTCGGTGACAGGCCCGGGCAGGTCCGACCAGTCGAGCACGTCGCCGGAATCGCGCATCGCCAGTGTCAGCGCCACCGCCTCGTCGCGGTTCATGCCGTTGAAGAACACCGCCATGGCGAAGGCGCCGGCCTGCCCGTCCGAAACGGCCCCTGACGTCACGCCTCCGACGAAGTCAGCGATCTCCTCTTCCGACAGCCTCAGGCCGTCACGCTTGCGGCGGATGATTTCCTGCGGAAGCATCAGCTATCCAGCAATCCGTCGCGGAACACGCGCTGCAGGATCGTTGCCAGCAGCGCGCCGCCGACCGGTGCCATGTCCTTAGTCTCCTGGTGCGAAAGCTCGGCCCCGGTCATGCCGGCCGCCAGATTGGTGATGACCGAACAGGCGGCGACGCGAAGTCCGAGGAAACGGGCGAGAATGACCTCCGGTACGGTCGACATGCCGACCGCGTTGGCGCCCACGATGCGCGCCATGCGGATTTCGGCCGGCGTTTCGAAGCATGGCCCCGAGAACCACATGTAGACGCCCTTGTGCAGTGTGTTGCCGGTGGCTTTCGCCGCCTGTTCGAGCGCCTTGCGGATGCCGGCATCGTAGGCTTCGGTCAGGCCGACGAAGCGGCGGTCGCTGGGCTCGCCGATCAGCGGATTGGTGCCCGAGAAATTGATGTGATCCGATATCAGCATCACCGAACCCGGCGGCATGTCCGGATCGACCGAACCGGCGGCATTGGTGAGGATCAGTTTCGTGATGCCGATGCCGGCAAGCACTTCCAGCACCGGGCGCATCGCCGCTGCATTGCCGTGCTCGTAATAATGGGCGCGGCCGGACAGCATCAGCACCGGCACTCCGGCAAACAGCCCCGCCACCACTTCGCCGGCATGGCCGCTGACGCCGCTTCTGGGAAAACCCGGCAGGTCGGCATAGGAGATGCGGATCGGGTCCTCGATCTGGTCGACCAATCCGCCCAGGCCCGACCCCAGCACCAGCGCTGTCAACGGCGCCAGGCCGTCCAGCCGTTCGATGAGATGATCCAGCGCTTTTTCCGTCATCGCAGCTCGCTCTTCATTTCAAGATATCGCCGCGGAAGCCGTAGGGCAGCATGTCGCCCATGGTAACGGTCTCGGCCACGCCCGTATTGTCGCAGAGATAGAGCTTGGTTTCCGGCCGGCAGAATTCGGCCAGCCGCTGCCGGCAGCCGCCGCAAGGCGAGCATTTGGCCATGCGCTCGGCAAGGACGGCGATTTCCACGATCTTGCCGCCGCCGCCCATGATGTAGTGGCCGAGCGCCGTGGTCTCGGCGCACCAGCCTTCCGGATAGGAGGCGACCTCGATGTTGGCGCCGGTAAAGACGCGCCCGTCCTCGGTGCGCAAGGCAGCGCCCACCGGAAACTTCGAATAGGGCGCATAGGCCTTGGCCATGGCGGCCTTGGCGGCCTCGAACAGATCATGCGACATTCAGTTCTTCTCTCCGATGATCATGTTCAAACCCGGCGCTTGCGCTTGGCTTGAGGTGAGCTCAGCGTTCCTTGACGTAGGGCACGCCGCCGGCGCGTGGCGGAATGGCCTTGCCGATGAAGCCGGCGAGCAGGATGACGGTGAGGATGTAGGGCAGCGCCTGCATGAACTGCACCGGCACCTTGCCGATGATGGGCAGCGGAGAACCCTGCAGGCGGATCGACAGCGCGTCGAGGAAGCCGAACAGCAGACAGGCGAACATGGCGTTGACCGGTTTCCACTTGGCGAAGATCAGGGCTGCCAGCGCGATGTAGCCCTTGCCGGCGGTCATGTCCTTCACGAAACCGCCATTTTGCACCATCGACAGATAGGCGCCGGCAATGCCGGTGAGGATGCCAGTGCAGATCAGCGCCCGGTAGCGCAGCCAGGCGACCGAGATGCCGGCGGTGTCGACGGCGGCCGGGTTCTCGCCGACGGCACGCAGGCGCAGGCCGAAGCGGGTGCGAAACAGCACCCACCAGGTGAACGGCACCATCGCGAAGGCGAGATAGACCAGGATCGAGTGGCCCGACAGCAGCTCGGCATAGATCGGTCCGAGGATAGGCACGCTGCGGATGGCTTCCGCACCCGGCAAGGTGATGGCCTCGAAACGCTCGCCCGGTTGCAATGCCGGCGTGCGCCCGCCTTGCTGGAACCAGGCCTGACCGAGGATGATGGTCGACCCGGCGGCGATGAAATTGATCGCCACGCCGGAGACGATCTGGTTGCCGCGATGGGTGATCGAGGCAAAGCCGTGGATCATGGCGAAGGCGATCGAGATCAGGATGGCCATGCCGAGGCCGAGAAAGGCCGAATGGAACACGGAAGCGGCCGCCGCTCCGGCAAAGGCGCCGACCAGCATCTTGCCTTCGAGGCCGATGTCGAAGATGCCGGCGCGTTCCGAATAGAGGCCTGCCAGGCAGGCGAGCAGCAGCGGCACCGAGAGGCGGATGGTGGAGTCCAGTGTCTGGACGATTGCGTTGAACACATCCATCTCAGGCACCCTTCCCCTTGACCGCTTCGATGCCGACCGATCTCGGGTTGAATGAGGCGAACAGCGCCTGGATGTAAGGCCTGAACATGTGCTCGAGGGCGCCGGCAAACAGGATCACCAGGCCCTGGATGATGACGATCATATCGCGGCTGATGGCCGGCATCTCGAAGGCAAGTTCGGCGCCGCCCTGGTAGAGCATGCCGAACAGGACCGCCGCCAGCACGATGCCGACCGGGTGGAGGCGGCCCATCAGCGCCACGGCGATGCCGACGAAACCGGCGCCGGAAACGAAGTCGATGGCGACATTGTGCTGATCGCCCATCACCGGGTTGAGCGCCATCATGCCGGCCAGTGCGCCCGAGATCATCATGGCGGTGATGATGATGCGGGTTTCGGAAATGCCAGCATAGCGCGCCGCTTTCGGGCTGTGACCATAGGTGCGCATCTCATAGCCGAGCTTGGTGCGCCAGATCAGCAGCCAGACCAGGAAAGCCATGGCCAGTGCCAGCAGGAAGGTGACGTTGAGCGGCGCCGAGCGGATCTTCGCGCCGAACAGCTCGATGATCCAGTTGAGCTTGGGCAGTTCCGCGCCGGCGAGAAAGTTGCGCGTCTGCGGCGCTTGCGAGGCCGCCGGCTTCAAGGGGCCTACCAACAGGTAAACCATGATCGAGGCGGCGATGAAGTTGAACATGATGGTGGTGATGACGATGTGCGAGCCGCGCTTGGCCTGCAGATAGGCGGGGATCAGCGCCCACAAGGCGCCCACGACCGCCGCCGCAATTATGGCCAGTGGAAAGGTCAGCCACCATGGCAGTGTACTGTCGAAGCTCAGGCAGACGACGGCGATGCCAAGGCCGGCGATGTAGGCCTGTCCCTCGGTGCCGATGTTGAACAGGCCGCAATGCGCCGCCACGGCCACCGAAAGTCCGGTGAATATGAAGGTTGTGGCATAGAACAGGGTGAAGGCAATGCCTGTGCCCTTGCCGAAGGCGCCTTCGACCAGGATGATTGCGGCGCGGAACGGGTTCTCACCGACCAAAAGCACGACGAAACCGGCGACGACGAAGGCGACGAACAGATTGATCAGCGGGATCAAGCCATAGTCGGCCCAGGCCGGCAGTTTGGCGTAAGGCGTGCTCATTCAGCGGCCTCCTGATGCTCGACGCCGGCCATCAGCAGGCCGAGTTCGCCTTCGGTCGCTTCCGGACCGCGCTCGCCGACGATGCGGCCGGAAAACATCACCAGGATGCGGTCGGACAGCGAGCGGATCTCGTCGAGCTCGACAGAAACCACCAGCACCGCCTTGCCCTGGTCGCGCATGGCGATCAGGCGCTTGTGGATGAATTCGATGGCGCCG
The DNA here is from genome assembly GCF_964254115.1 of Mesorhizobium sp. LjRoot246. Classification (NCBI taxonomy): domain Bacteria; kingdom Pseudomonadati; phylum Pseudomonadota; class Alphaproteobacteria; order Hyphomicrobiales; family Phyllobacteriaceae; genus Mesorhizobium; species Mesorhizobium sp. LjRoot246. Next base: position 2,000,221 of record NZ_CAXUSN020000001.1, read on the forward strand.
ACATCGACGCCGCGCGTCGGCTGGCCAACGATGAGAACACCCGGGTCTTGTTCCATTTCCCGCGCGAGCACGATCTTCTGCTGGTTGCCGCCGGAGAAATTGGCGGTCTTCAGCCTGCAGTCCGTCGGGCGGATATCGTATTTGACGATCTTGTCCTTGGCATCGTTGCGGATGGCATCGATGTTGAGGAACGGACCCTTCAAATAGCGCGGGTCGTCGTGATAGCCGAGGATGGAATTCTCGTTCTCCTCGAAGGCCAGCACCAGCCCGACGTGATGGCGGTCCTCCGGCACATGTGCCAGGCCGCGGTCGCGCAATTCGCCGGGATCGGCGGCACCCGTCAGGTCGATCGGCTTGCCGTCGAGCATGACCGAGCCGGAGACGGCGCGCCTGATGCCGGAAATTGCCTCGAGCAGTTCGGATTGTCCGTTGCCGGCGACACCGGCGATGCCGACGATCTCGCCGGCCCTGATGTCGAAGGAGATGTCGTCGACCATGGTGACGCCGCGCGTGTCCTTGACCGTCAGGTTCTTGACCGCGAGCTTGATGTTGCCGGCCTCCGCCTCGCCCTTCTCGACCCGCAAGAGCACGCGCCGACCGACCATCAGCTCGGCCAATTCCTCGACCGTGGTCTTCCTGGTCTCGCGGGTTGCCACCATCGTGCCCTGGCGCATGACCGACACCGTGTCGGTGATGGCCATGATCTCGCGTAGTTTGTGGGTGATCAGCACCACCGTTTTGCCCTGGTCCTTCAATTGCTTGAGGATGCGGAACAGGTGGTCGGCCTCGGCCGGCGTCAAAACGCCCGTCGGCTCGTCGAGTATCAGGATCTCGGCGCCGCGATAGAGCGCCTTGAGGATCTCGACACGCTGCTGCAGGCCGACCGGCAGTTCCTCGATGATCGCATCGGGATCGACTTCCAGCCCGTATTCGCGCTCAAGCCGCTCCAGCTCGGAGCGCGCCTTGGCGATGCTCTTCTTCAGCAGCGCATCGCTTTCGGCGCCGAGTATGACGTTCTCCAGCACCGTGAAATTGTCGACCAGCATGAAGTGCTGATGCACCATGCCGATGCCGAGCGCGATCGCGTCATTGGGGGTCTTGATCGAGGCCGGCTGGCCACCGACGCGGATCTCGCCGCTGTCGGCCTGGTAGAAGCCATAAAGGATCGACATCAGCGTCGACTTGCCGGCGCCGTTCTCGCCGACAATGCCGTGGATGGTGCCGCGCGCGATCTCCAGATTGATATCGCGGTTGGCGCGCACCGCACCAAAACTTTTGTTGATGCCGATCAGCTCGATTGCGGCTTGCGCCATGCAGCCTGTCCCACTCTTATTTTTTATCGCTTGGTCAAAACGCCTAGCATGACGCTCCGCCCGTGCCAATTGGCGGAGCCGGGTTCACTCTCGACAAATCCCGGTGCGCTTGTCAATTTGCAACGTGGCCGGGGCGTTCACATTCGCTAATATGGTGGAGCCGAAATTCGCGTCACGGCGCAAGACAAGGGATTCGAATGATCATGCCCGCCGATCGGCTGACGACGCTGGAGATCCGCGCCGCCGAACAGGAGAAGACCATCGAGGAACTGTCCGGCCAGATCGCCGAGCAGTGGAAGGTGATCGAGCGCATGCAGCGCAAGCTCGACGCGCTGACCGATCGCTTCCTGGCGCTGGAGGAGCAGGCAGGAGATGACGTGCCTATTACCAAGCCGCCGCACTGGTGAGAGACTGTTTGAAAATTCTACTCTGGCGGCCATCTGATGGCGTTTTCTGCGCTTCCCCGTTCTACTGCGTCGACGCAGTAGAACTGAGCTCACGGACCAAATGTCCGCTCCGCTACGGTTCTCGAAATCATCATCATATGACTCGCCAGAGCGAATTTCGAAACAGTCTCTAGGGAAAGGGGAGGGTGCACGCCATGGCCAGTGAAAGCGATCGCATCGCGCGGGCCGGCGACTATGTGCTCGGCCTGATGAACGATGCGGAACGTGAACGGGCCGAGCGCGATCTGGCGATCGATCCCGCTTTCCGAGATGCCGTCGTGCGGCTTGCCGAACGCATGCACATCTTCGACCGTGCCGAACCGGCTGCTGGCGAAGAGCGGTGGAAGCAGATCGCGCAGCGCATTGGCGACCTGCCGCAGATGCGCACATCTGGCTTCGGCGATGCCGGATCGCCAACCGCGATCCGAAGCTTGTCGCAGCGGCCGCACGGTATCGGCCTGCATACGCTTGGCGGCCGGCGCGGATTTGTGGTTGCCGCCGGTTTGATGGTGGCCTTTGCGCTGGGTTATCTGGTGGGCAAGTTATAAGTTCTTTGTATGCTTGGGTGTTTTCCGAAAACCAGGACCCCATTTTTTGGGATCATGTTCCAAGCCGGCGCGACATAAGCGCCATTCGCTCGCCGTCCGAGCCAAAGATCTCAACCGTATTACAGCCGAGCGCTGCGTAGAAATCACGCGCATCCCACGTGTAGAGATAGAGCGTCTCGACGCCCTGTGACGCAGCATGGGCTTCCGTTGCCTTGACCAGCGCGGTAGCGATGCCTCGGCGTCGGTACCCGGCATCGACAACCAACCCGGCAAGCCACGGTGTCAGCTCATGCGCGGGCTCCAGTTCGTGGCGGGCCAGCAGACATGTGCCGACCGGCGTGTCGCCGATCCGGGCCACGAATGCCGCCTCGAGGCCGTCACCGGCGAGCAAGCCGCGAAGCCCTGCCGCATCTTCCTCGTGGGTCCTTCCCGTCCCCTCGAAAAAGGTGGCCAGTCGCAGCTGCGCGACTGCTGCTACATCGCGCTCGTCCATGGGTTCGATTGTCGGCTGCCGCATCTGTTTCGCCCGTCGGAAAAGACAAAACCGCCAGGCTTGCGCCCGGCGGTTTGAAGATCACGACTTTACGTCGCTGCCGCTCAATAGGGGCAGGCGTTGTCGGTCGTGTAGTCGTGCACTTCGAGCTTGCCGGCGATGATGTCGGCCTTGGCCTTTTCGACCGCCGCCTTCATCTCATCGGTCACCAGCGCCTTGTTGTTGTCGTCCATGGCGTAGTCGACGCCGCCTTCCTTGAGGCCGAGATTTTGCAGGCCGCCCTTGAAGGTGCCGTTCTTGCCGTCCATGAAAGCGCTGTAGACGGCAACGTCGACGCGCTTCAGCATCGAGGTCAGCACCTTGCCGGGCTGCAGGCCGTTCTGGTTGGAATCGACGCCGATGCCGAGCTTGCCGGCATCAGCCGCCGCCTGCAGCACGCCAACGCCGGTGCCGCCGGCCGCGGCATAGACCACGTCGGAGCCCTGATCGATCTGAGTCTTGGCGATCTCGCCGCCCTTGGCCGGATCGTTCCACGCCGCCGGCGTGTCACCGGTCATGTTCTGGATGACGTCGGTCGCACCGGCCGCCTTGGCGCCGCCGACATAGCCGCATTCGAACTTGCGGATCAGCGGAATGTCCATGCCGCCGATGAAGCTGACCTTCTTCGACTTCGAGGCCATCGCTGCCATGATGCCGACGAGATAGGAGCCTTCGTTCTCCTTGAACACCAGCGAGCGGACATTGGGCAGGTCGACGGCATCGTCGATGATGGCGAAGTTGAGATCGGGATATTCGGCCGCGACCTTCTTCAGCGCATCCTCCCAGGCGAAGCCGGCCATGACGATCGGGTTGTGACCGTCCTCGGCGAAGCGGCGCAGCGCCTGCTCGCGCTGCGAGGCATTGGACACCTCGAACTCGACATAAGCGACGCCGGTCTCGGTCTTGAATTTCTCGGCGCCATGGTAGGCTGCCTCGTTGAAGGACTTGTCGAACTTGCCGCCCAGATCATAGAGGACGGCCGGCTGGACATCCGCGGCGAAAGCCGGAAGAACCATTGCGGTTGCGGCCAGGAGGCCGAGAACGATACGTTTCATGTGATCCACACCCTGTCGGTTATTTTTTCCGTTACGCACCGCCTGCCTGCCCGGCTCACCGGCAGGCATGCGGCGTCAGCCAGGAGTGTATTCCCCTCCCGCTCGGGGGCAATCTGGCACGGCCCGAAACAAAATTCACGCGGAATTTTGACCTTTTGGAAAAGCATGGCGCGGGGAGGCTGCGCTATAGCGTGATCCTTGCGCCAAGGGCCTCAGGCAGAGGCGGCAGCCGGGATGGCGCAAGCGACGCCGGTGCCTTTGAGGTTGCAAGTCCCGTAAGGGTTCTTCGCCAGATATTGCTGGTGATCGGCCTCGGCGAAGTAGAATTCGCGCGCCGGGGCGATCTCGGTGGTGATCCTGCCGTGGCCGGCAGCGCGCAGCGAGGCCTCATAGGCATCGCGCGAGGCGCTTGCCGCCCGGTGTTGCGCATCGCCTGACGTATAGATCGCGGAACGGTAGGTGGTGCCGACATCATTGCCCTGGCGCATACCTTGCGTCGGGTCGTGGCTCTCCCAGAACAGCTTCAGAAGCGCGGCATAGGAGACGATTTTGGGGTCGTGGACGACCAGCACCATCTCGGCATGGCCGGTGAGCCCAGTGCAGGTCTCCTGACAGGTCGGATTGGGTGTGAAGCCACCGGCATAGCCGACCGCCGTGACCCAGACGCCTTCGATCCGCCAGAACAGCCGCTCCGCGCCCCAGAAGCAGCCCAACCCGAACATCGCGATCTCCAGTCCCTCGCGATAGGGACCCTTGAGCGGTCTTTTCAAGACCTTGTGCCTGGATGCGGTCGGGATCGCCTTGGCGCGGCCCGGCAGGGCCTCGGATGGCTTCGGCAGATTGAGTTTCTTGTTCAGCATGTCGCTGAGAAAGAACATGCGCGACCTTCCTTGTCTGAACGCTGGAGGGGATCAGTTCGCGGCGAACTGTCCCGTGCGTCGTTGCCGCCGATAGCCGATCGCATAGAGCAGGAACGCCAGCACAGCGAACACGGCGAAGCCCGGCTGGTTCAGCACCCAGGCGACGGCGCCATCCCACAGCAGCGGCCCGGCCTTGGTTCGGATGAAGGTCTCGAAGGCGGCCCGCGTGTCCGGCGAGACGGCCAGCCAACTCGCGTTGAGCGGGGTCAGCACCAGCGCCGAAGCCGCCACGGTGCGCGTCGCATCGAGCACCGCCATGATGACGGAAATCGACAGGGCGACCATCGCGGCGAGACGGAAGATGAAGCGAAACATGCGGGGACCTCCTCCAGGCCAGTCCCCTCCCGAGGACCTTCCGGTTTCAGAGATAGAATGCGCATGGCTGGATCGCAATCGCCATACGCGAATTTGCAGGGCCGCGAATTCAGGTTAAGGCCAGACGGCGGCCAATCCGGCGGTGTCGGGTGCTTTGTGCCGGGTAGCTTTTCATATCGATAGGAATTTTTTCTTGACCCGGTGAGGGCAGCTATGCTACATATTCGCCCATGGTGCTGATTTGTGCCAACGACCCGCCGCATAGGCGGGTTTTTGCGTTTAGATGCTTCGCCATCCATCGCACCAGCGAAGGCTCGGACGGAATGAAGCCCAGCCTATGCCACCTGCCTGCTTTTGCGCCGATGAACGCGCCAGACGGCGAAAAGGCCGCCGCCGATGGCGCCGACAACCAGCCCTGCCAGGCCGATGAACAGGGCAAAATAGCCGCAGGCACCCTCGAAGCAGCTCATACCGGTGGCACCCGCGATCACCGAGCCGATGGCGAATCCGCCCACGGCACCGATGACCGCGCCGAGAACGATGCCGATCAGGGCGGCGATGACCGAGACGAAGACAGGCGGGCTTTCGGTTTCCGGATTGGCATAAACGGCATCGGCTTCGGATCCCCGGCGCAGCAGGTAGATGCAGAGAACCCCGATAGCGATTTGAGCAGCCGTGATGGCAAGCGCCTTGCCCGAAAAGACGAAATCGGAAATCGTCAGTACACAGGCCTGCCAGGCCAGCAGCCAGATGATTGTGGCGACCTGCCAGATGGTGAACTGGCGCGGGAAGCGGGCCGAGCGGCCGAAGGCGAGGCCGAGCAGGTAAAGCCCCCACAGGATGGTGATGATGTCGACGGCGAGCCCGCCAAGCAGGAGATAGAAAACCCCGTCCGGCAGGCCGCCATGACCGCCGACCAGCCACCATGCCGACACCAAACCGTAGACCGACCACGCCATGACGAAAATGAGCCAACCCGGCGGCACGAAGGACAGCCCGCTGTCCGGCCGCCTGGCTGGCGCCTGTCCATTGCTCGATGTCATGTCCAGCCCCCAAGGCCTTTCACTCGACAGACGGCCAACGGCGAAGTCAAGCACAGCAGTCCTTGCGGCCTTGCCTGTGCACATCATTCGGGTGGCGGCGCTTCAAAATCGGGGACACCGACGATGCCGCGAAACACTGTGTGGCCGGCAAAGCGAATAGACTGCCGTTATGGCTTGGCATTCGGCGCCGGATCGACTAGATGAGCCCCGCGCCTGTTGCTTTGACGGCTCAGGTGCGGGGAAGGCGTTTGCTGGTTGGCGACGCCGATGGCGGAAGTTCCGCTTGTCCCAAGGGAGGTGCATCTCCCCAACCCGCGCGGCGAAACCGGCCGGCGCGACATGCATGGACGGAGAGGTGGCCGAGTGGTTGAAGGCGCACGCCTGGAAAGTGTGTTTACGGGAGACCGTAACGCGGGTTCGAATCCCGCTCTCTCCGCCAATTTGCAATCGCCCCCTGATAATTGGACTATCGAGTACTGTCACTCGCCCAATCCTCCAGCCCATGGCGGACACGAACAACAAGAACACCGTCATCCTTTTCGATGCGGTAGACGAGCCTTGAACGGGTGAATGCGCATCGGCGGTGATAGCTCAAATCGCTCCCGCGCCATACGAGGATTTGGCGGCTATCAGGTCAAAGATCGCGAACAACTCATCATGATATTGTCTGGCCTGCATCGGGCCGAACATGCGCACGCCCTGCTCGGCAATGCCGATAACGTCCTCTTCCGCCGCTAAAGAGAGGCGAAACCCCATTATCCATTGCTGCGCGGCGTCTCGGTGCGTTTCACCGCCTCCGCAAAAAGTGCGTCCCTGGAACGTTTGCCGACACCACTCTTCAGCCCATCATCGACAAAGCGCTGCATAGCGGCAATCTTGTCGTTGCGTTCCTGATCCCGGCGGATCAAATCGCGCACATAGTCGCTGGCGTTGGCATAGCGGCCCGTTTCGGCTTGCGCCTCGACCCAATCCTTCATCGGATCGGGCAATGATACGTTCATCGTTGCCATAGTGACCTCCATTTTCAATTGCAGTATGGCACATTTTGGCAAAGTTTGTCAAATATATCCGTGTTCGCCAGAAACTTCAAAAATGGTATAACCATCTGATATCGTTGCGTTTCATAGGGGTGCCAAATGCCTGGTGCTGCAAACTCATAGTGACCTTGATGGCCGGCAGGCCATCGATTTTGGGATTCCTACGTGATCTGGTAGTGGTGATCCAAATCACAGGAGATGGCATGCCAAACGATGTAATCGTGCGCGACAGCAATGGCGCTCAACTGAATGACGGCGATTCCGTCACGCTGATCAAAGACCTCAAAGTCAAAGGCACTTCGGAGACGATCAAGCGCGGCACGTTGGTGAAGAACATCCGTCTCAACGGCAATCCCGGCGAGATCGAATGCAACACCAAGCAAGTGAAAGGCCTGGTGCTCAAGACCGAGTTCGTGAAGAAGGCGTGACCCTCAAGGCGGGCAAGCTATCTCGATGGATAGTCCATTATGAGCGTGAGGTGGCGACCGCAGAACCAAGGCGGGGTCGCCGGTCAAGGCAGACCCGAAATGCATCCGCTTCAATTCCTTCGGGACTTTGTAGAGCCTGCGTCGCAGTGTGGACAGCGCAGCCGTTGAGCGTCCGGCACGCGACAAATTAGGAACCTCCTGCCCTTTTGTACACTTTTTGGCCTCCCGTTCGCACACCATCGCGTTGGCCGGACAAGCCTGCCTCCTTCGCCTTTGCGTCGCGCAGCCGGCACCAACGCTCCAGACATAGGGCACAGCCCGGAACAAAGAAAAGCGCCGCTAGTTTCATCCGCAGGGCACTCGAACAGAAGGACGAGGATGATGAAAATGGCTTCATTGGCAATCACGATTGCGGTGTCACTTTCTGCCGGGGCTGCAATCGCCGCATGTCCGGACAAGTCCGCTGCCAACGCGGGTCCCGATACCCAACAGACCGCCGGTATTGCGAAAGATGGGACTCACGCGCCGTTAGAGACCCCGAAAGAGACCCCGAAGGCTGCCGAGAATGCCGGCAAGCCGGCCGCCAAGGATGGCAGCACGATGCCATTGGCCAGCGCGGAAGGCGGCGGCGACAAGAACCTTGCAACGTCTCAGCAGGACATTGAGGCGCAGCAGCATGGCGACAAGGCCGCAGCGGCAAAGGCGGATGAGAGTTGCAAAAACTGACGACCCGTGCAGGCCGGAGCCGATTTGTGGCTCCGGCCAACGCGCGGCGGGATGCGGCCATTGATCTGGGGACTGACTGGGCCACCAGACTGGGCACCACGGTGACGGTCGTTCGTCGAGGCGCTCCTGCGCCAGCTATGCTGAGGGCGTGGAGATGGATCTACTGCGCGATTCCCTCCAGCGCGACAGGGTCAGCTGCCGGCTTTCAGATACAGGCTGTCGGCCTGGAACCTCTCGCCTCGTCGCGCGTTTCACGGCGTCCCGTCCGTGGGCCAGCCCGGATATCTTTCCTGGCGCTGTGATAATCAGGAGCCCCGCTTCATGCACGACAAGCTGTTTCATTCACCGGTCGCACTGTCCGTCGGCCTCGGCTTCAAGCGCGAGATTGCCTCGCTGGCCGAAATGCACGATTTCCTCACCAACTGGACGACCTCCCGCCGCGGGCCGCTTTTTCGCAACGCGGTGAAGGCATGTGATCTTGCCATTCCGGGGTATGTGACCATCGAACAGGCGCGCCGTGCGCTGGTCGAATTTGCCCAAGCCGCCAGCATTCTGTGGCCGGATCTCGAGCCGGCCGCGGGCGTACACGCCGTTGCGCGTGGCTATGGCGGCTACGCCGCCTGAAGATTGGGGCCACCTTGGCTGCTAAAGCCATACCAGCCACCACAGAAAGCCCGGCTTGGCCCTCCCCAGCCGGGCTTTTTTTCCGCCCGCGAGAACCGCAAGTCGGTGTTGGACTGATCAAGCCGGCGTTGCGTGACCATCAGTCTGGCGAACGTTCGCGACGAGCCAAAACCTTTATAAAATTCCTATTTCTTTCCACTGCGCCCCGTCTCGAACCTTTATGGCGATCGGGTCCATATTCCCGCTGAGAAAACACAACCGGTTCCGTCAGCGGCAAAGTGCGGCGGCCGGTCTCACGGCGTTGCGAGCCTTTTCATCGGGGGCGCAAGTACAAGCGGATACAAGGAACAAACATGATGGACATCATTGTTCTCGGGATCGGGGTTTTGTTTTTTGCCCTGTTCTTCGCCTACGTCAAAGCCTGCGACAGAATTTGAGCTGAAGGACCGAACCATGCTTGTCGATTACATCCTTGGCGGTGGCGTGACGCTGTTCCTGCTCGCCTACCTGACCTACGCGCTCATTCGTCCAGAACGCTTCTGAGGCACGGAAAGCCATGACACTGAACGGTTGGATACAGATCCTGGTCTATTGCGGGATCATCGTTTTGCTGGTGAAGCCGCTCGGCGGCTACATGCACCGCGTCTTCAATGGCGACAGCACGCTGCTTTCGCCAGTCTTCGGCCCGCTCGAGCGCGGGCTTTACCGTACTTGCGGAACCAGCGAGCGCGAGGAACAGCACTGGACCACCTATGCGGTCGCTCTGCTGCTCTTCAACCTTGCCGGCTTCCTCGTGCTCTATGCCCTGCAGCGCCTGCAAGGCAGCCTGCCCTATAATCCGGCCGGCATGACCGCGGTCGAGCCCGGGCTCGCCTTCAACACCGCCGCCAGCTTCATGACCAACACCAACTGGCAGAACTATGGCGGCGAGAGCACGATGTCCTATCTCGTGCAGATGGCCGGCCTGACGGTGCAGAACTTCGTTTCGGCTGCCACCGGCATCGCCATCGCCATTGCACTGATCCGCGGCTTTGCCCGGGCATCGGGCAAGTCGATCGGCAATTTCTGGGTCGATATGACCCGCTCCACGCTCTATTTGCTGTTGCCGTTCTGCATCGTGCTGACGCTGGTCTATGTCTGGCTCGGCATGCCGCAGACGCTCGGCGCCTATGTCGACGCCACCACGCTCGAAGGCGCGCGGCAGACCATCGCCGTCGGCCCGGTCGCTTCGCAGGTGGCCATCAAGATGCTCGGCACCAATGGCGGCGGCTTCTTCAACGCCAATGCCGCGCACCCGTTCGAGAACCCCGACGCGATCTCCAACCTGATCCAGATGGTGTCGATCTTCGCCATCGGCGCCGCCTTGACCAACGTCTTCGGCCGCATGATCGGCAACCAGCGCCAGGGTTGGGCGATCCTGTCAGCCATGGGCGCCATGTTCATCGCCGGCGTCGCCATCTGCTACTGGGCGGAAGCCGCCGGCAATCCGCTGGTGCACGCGCTCGGCATCGATGGCGGCAACATGGAAGGCAAGGAGAGCCGCTTCGGCATCGCCTTGTCGGCACTGTTTGCCGTCATCACCACCGCCGCTTCGTGCGGCGCCGTCAACGCCATGCATGGCTCGTTCACCGCGCTCGGCGGCATGATCCCGATCATCAACATGCAGCTTGGCGAGGTCATCGTCGGCGGTGTCGGCGCCGGTCTCTATGGCATCCTGATGTACATCGTCGTCGCCGTCTTCGTCGCCGGCCTGATGGTCGGCCGCACGCCTGAATATCTCGGCAAGAAGATCGAGGCCAAGGAGGTCAAGATGGCTATGCTGGCCATCCTGTGCCTGCCGCTGGCGATGCTGATCTTCACGGCCATCGCCGTCGTGCTGCCGACCGGCGTAGCGTCGATGGGCAATGCCGGCCCGCATGGCTTCTCCGAGGTTCTCTATGCCTATACGTCGGGTGCTGCCAACAACGGTTCGGCCTTCGGCGGCCTGACCGGCAACACGCCCTGGTACAACATCACCATCGGCATCGGCATGCTGATGGGCCGTTTCCTGGTCATCATCCCGGCGCTGGCCATTGCCGGCTCGCTGGTGGCGAAGAAGACGGTTCCGGCCTCCGCCGGCACCTTCCCGACCGATGGCCCGCTGTTCGTCGGGCTGCTGGTCGGCGTCATCCTTATCGTCGGCGGCCTCACCTTCTTCCCGGCGCTCGCCGTCGGGCCGATCATCGAGCACCTGGCAATGATCCACGGGCAGACCTTCTGAGGCCGTCATGTCCTGGTTCGACACCATGCGCCGCAAGATCAGCCACAGGGGCGATCACGGAAAGGAGGAGAGACCTCCTCCTTTCCCGACCCTGTCGACGTTCCTCGGCCTTGCGGCAGTCATGCTCGTCCTCTGGTTGCTGGCCTACGGGCCGCCGCACTTCTTTTCGGCATCCGATCATCCGGTGCCGTCCAACAACACCGAAGCCGGAGCTTCAAAATGAGCCACTCGAAATCAGCCAGCATCATGGATGCCCGCATCTTGCTTCCCGCCATCGGCGGCGCCTTCCGCAAGCTCGACCCGCGCACGCTGGCCAGGAACCCGGTGATGTTCGTCGTCGCCGTCGTCTCGGCGCTCACCACGGTGCTGTTCGTCAAGGATCTGGTCACCGGCGGCGGCAATCTCGGCTTCACGCTGCAGATCATCATCTGGTTATGGTTCACCGTGCTGTTCGCCAATTTCGCCGAAGCGGTCGCTGAAGGCCGCGGCAAGGCGCAGGCGGATTCGCTGCGCAAGGCACGCACCGAGACCCAGGCCAAGCTTTTGACCGGCGAGGATCGCACCAAGTTCAAGCTGGTGCCTGGCACCAGCCTCAAGGTCGGCGATGCCGTGCTGGTCGAAGCCGGCGACATCATCCCGTCGGACGGCGAAGTTGTCGAAGGCGTCGCCTCGGTCAACGAAGCGGCGATCACGGGCGAATCCGCGCCGGTCATCCGCGAATCCGGTGGCGACCGCTCGGCGGTCACCGGCGGCACGCAGGTGCTGTCCGACTGGATCCGCGTGCGCATCACCGCCGCCTCCGGTCACACCTTCCTCGACCGCATGATCTCGCTGGTCGAAGGCGCCGAGCGCCAGAAGACGCCGAACGAGATCGCGCTCAACATCCTGCTCGTCGGCATGACACTGATCTTTGTGTTGGCGACAGCGACGATCCCGAGTTTTGCGACCTATTCGGGTGGCTACATCTCGGTCACCGTTCTGGTCGCGCTGTTCGTGACCTTGATCCCGACCACCATCGGCGCGTTGCTGTCGGCAATCGGCATTGCCGGCATGGATCGCCTGGTGCGCTTCAATGTTCTGGCCATGTCGGGTCGCGCCGTGGAGGCCGCCGGCGACGTCGACACGCTGCTGCTCGACAAGACCGGCACGATCACGCTGGGCAATCGCCAGGCGACGCAGTTTCGCCCGGTCAAGGGCGTCACCGAGCAGGAACTGGCCGACGCGGCGCAGCTTGCCTCGCTGGCGGACGAAACGCCGGAAGGCCGTTCGATCGTCGTGCTGGCCAAGGAGAAATACGCCATCCGCGCCCGTGACATGGCAACGCTGCATGCCACTTTCGTGCCTTTTACCGCGCAAACCCGCATGAGCGGCGTCGATATCGACGGTTCGTCGGTGCGCAAGGGCGCCGTGGATTCGGTTCTTGCCCATGTCAACCAGTCGACATCAGCGTCCCATGGCACGCGTCCGAGCAGCGAATCCATCCGCGACCTCCAGGCCATCGCCGACGAGATCGCCAAGTCCGGCGGCACGCCGCTGGCGGTCGAGCGCGACGGGCGCCTGCTCGGCGTCATCCACCTTAAGGACATCGTCAAGGGCGGTATCAGCGAGCGCTTCACCGAACTGCGCCGCATGGGCATCCGTACGGTGATGATTACCGGCGACAACCCGATGACGGCGGCAGCGATCGCCGCGGAAGCCGGCGTCGACGACTTCCTGGCCCAGGCGACGCCCGAGGACAAGCTGAAGCTGATCCGCGACGAACAGGCCAAGGGCAAGCTGGTCGCCATGTGCGGTGACGGTACCAACGATGCACCCGCCCTTGCCCAGGCCGATGTCGGTGTCGCAATGAACACCGGCACGGTGGCCGCCCGCGAGGCCGGCAACATGATCGATCTCGACAGCGATCCGACCAAGCTCATCGAGATCGTCGAGATCGGCAAGGCACTGCTGATGACGCGCGGCTCGCTGACGACTTTCTCCATCGCCAACGACGTGGCCAAATACTTCGCCATCATCCCGGCGATGTTCGCCGCCTTCTACGTCGCGCCGGGGCAAACCACCGGCCCGTTGCAGGCACTCAATGTCATGCATCTGGCGACGCCGCAAAGCGCCATCCTGTCGGCCATCATCTTCAACGCGCTGATCATCATCGCGCTGATCCCGCTGTCGCTGAAAGGTGTCAAATACCGCGCCATCGGCGCCGGCGCGCTGCTCAGCCGCAATCTTCTCGTCTACGGCCTCGGCGGCCTCATCGTACCGTTCGTCGGCATCAAGGCGATCGACATGATCGTCACCGCGCTTGGCCTCGCTTAAGGAACAAATCCATGCTCACCCAGATAAGACCCGCGATCATCATGATCGTCTTCTTCACCGTGCTGACCGGCCTGATCTATCCGTTGGGCATGACCGGCATCGCCCAGGCGCTGTTTCCGCGCCAGGCCAATGGCAGCCTGATCGAGAAGGACGGCAAGGTCGTCGGCTCCGAACTGATCGGCCAGGGCTTTGCCAGCGATCGCTATTTCCACGGCCGCCCCTCGGCCGCCGGCGACGGCTACAATGCCGCCGCCTCAAGCGGCAGCAATCTCGGCCCGACCAATCCCAAGCTGATCGACCGCATCAAGGGCGACGCCGAGAAGTTGAAAGCGGAAAACCCGAACCAGCCTGTTCCGATGGACCTGGTGACGACGTCCGGCAGCGGCCTCGATCCTGATATCAGCCCGGAAGCGGCCTACTTCCAGATCGCCCGGGTGGCCAAGGCCAGGAGTATCGACGAAGCCAAGGTCAAGGCGCTTGTCGACAGCCAGGTCGAGGGCAGGGAGCTCGGTTTCATGGGCGAACCGGTGGTCAATGTGCTCGGTCTCAACCTTGCGCTGGACGCCGCGAAACAGTGAATGGTGCGGGCCGGGGATCGACAGTATCCCTGGCGCCATCCATGATCGATCCTGATGCCAGACGACAGAAGCAACGACACCAGACCCTCTCCCGACGCACTGCTTGACCATGCCGAGCGGGAGGGTCGCGGCCGCCTGCGAATTTTCCTCGGCGCAGCACCGGGCGTCGGCAAAACCTACGAAATGCTGATGTCGGGCCGTGCCAGGCTGGCCGACGGCGTGGATGTGGTGATCGGCGTCGTCGAGACGCATGGCCGCAAGGAAACACTGGCCCTGGTCGAGGGCTATGAGGTCATTCCCCGCCGCAAGGTCGACTACAAGGGGCGCATCCTCGACGAGATGGACATCGACGCCATCCTGGCCCGGCGCCCGGCGCTGGTTCTCGTCGACGAACTCGCCCACACCAACGCCCCCGGCAGCCGCCACCCCAAGCGCTATCTCGATGTCCAGGAAATCCTGACGCAAGGCATCGACGTCTACACGACGCTCAACATCCAGCATGTCGAAAGCCTGAACGATGTCGTTGCCCAGATCACCAAGGTCAGGGTTCGCGAGACGGTTCCCGACTCCATCATCGACCAGGCCGACGATGTCGAGATCATCGATCTCACTCCCGACGACCTGATCAAGCGGCTCGAGGAAGGCAAGGTCTATTTCCCCAACACCGCCCAGCGCGCGATCGAGAACTATTTCTCATCAGGCAATCTGACGGCGCTGAGGGAGCTGGCACTGCGCCGCACCGCGCAGCGGGTAGACGACCAGTTGCTGATCCATATGCAGGCGCACGCCATTCCCGGACCGTGGGCAGCAGGCGAAAGGGTCCTCGTCTGCCTCGACGCGCGGCCCGGAGGAGCGGCCCGCGTCCGTTATGCACGCAGGCTGGCCGACCGGCTGCGTGCCCCGTGGACGGCGCTGCATGTCGACAGTCCTCGCTCGGCCAGCATGCCCGAGGACGACAAGGACCGGCTCGCGACGAACCTGCGCCTCGCCCAGCAGCTTGGCGCCGAGGTGACGACCATTCCGGGTCAGAATGTAGCGCAGGACATCGTGCGTTATGCGACGGCGAACAATTTCACCCATATCGTGGTCGGCAGGCCGACCCGGTCGCGCTGGCGGGAATTGATCGAAGGCTCGCTCACCTATGACCTCATCCGCAATGCCGGCGACATCAGCGTCCATGTCATTTCGGGAAACGAACGCAACGCAGAGGCGTCGTCTAGGAGCGTCAGGGCGGCCGACGAGCAGTGGCAGTTCGAGATCTGGCCCTATCTCAAGGCCACGGCCTTTGTCATGGGCTCGCTCGCCTTCGCCGTGCTGCTCGACCAGTTTCTCGACGTGCGCAACCTCGCGATCATCTTTCTCATCGCGGTGCTGGCATCGGCGGTGACCGGCGGTCTCTGGCCGGCCCTGTATGCCTGTCTCTTCAGCGCCCTTGCCTTCAACTATTTCTTCCTGGAACCGCGCTACACGCTGACGATCCGGGATCCGGAGAGCATTGTCGCGCTCGGCGTCTTCCTGGTGGTCGCCGTCATTGCCAGCAATCTGACGGCGCGCGTGCAGCGGCAGGCCGTCGCCGCCCGCTCGCGGGCGCGGGCGACGGAGGACATCTACCTTTTTTCAAAGAAGCTCGCCGGTGCCGGCACGCTCGATGACGTCTTGTGGGCAACCGCCTTCCAGATCGCCTCGATGCTGAAATTGCGGGTTGTGCTGCTTTTGCCGGAAGACGGGACGATCACCGTCAAGGCTGGCTATCCGCCCGACGATACGCTGGCCGAGGCCGACATCGCCGCCGCCCGCTGGGCGTGGGAGCACAACCGCGCGGCGGGGCGCGGCGCCGACACGCTTCCCGGCGCAAAGCGCCTCTATCTTCCCTTGCGCACCGGGCGCACGGCAATCGGTGTCGTCGGCCTCGACAATGATCGACAGGGTCCGCTGCTGACGCCCGAGCAGCAGCGCCTGCTCGACGCGCTGGCCGACCAGGCAGCGGTCGCCATCGAGCGTATTCAACTGGTCGCCGACGTCGACCGCGCCAAGCTCGCCGCCGAGGCGGACCGGCTGCGCTCGGCACTGCTCACCTCGATCTCGCATGATCTGAAGACGCCGCTCGCCGCCATCATGGGCGCGGCCGGCACGCTGCGGGACTTTTCAGCCGCACTTCCCGAACCGGACCGGGCGGAACTGCTGTCGACGGTGCTCGACGAATCCGAGCGGTTGAACCGCTTCATCGCCAACCTGCTTGACATGACCAAGATCGAGTCCGGCGCGATGGAGCCGAACTACGCCTTCCACTATGCCGGCGACATCGTCGGCTCCGCCCTGCAGCGGGCCAGGAAAATCATCGACGAGCACAAGATCGAGACCGACATCCCGTCGGATTTGCCGATGTTGAAGGTCGACCCCGTCCTGTTCGAGCAGGCGCTGTTCAATCTGCTCGACAATGCGGCGAAATATGCCCCGGCCGGCTCGACGATCCGCGTACAGGGCTGGACCGACAATGGTTCCGTCCTCCTGCAGGTCATGGACGAAGGCCCGGGCATTCCGCCCGGCGATCTGGAACGGATTTTCGACACGTTCTACCGGGTGCGCAAGCGTGATCAGGTCCGCGCCGGCACCGGGCTTGGGCTGTCGATCTGCCGGGGCTTTATCGAGGCGATGGGTGGCACGATCACGGCGGCAAACAGGACCGATCGTTCAGGCGCGGTCTTCACCATAAAGATGCCCAAGCCGGCCAATCCACCCAAACTCGACGCCTCGAATACGGACGACGTGGGTGATTTGGCATGACAAACTCGAGCGTTAGGATACTGGTCGTCGATGACGAGCCGCCGATCCGCAAGCTGCTTCGCGTCGGGCTCGGCAGCCAGGGCTATGCGATCAGCGAAGCGCTGAACGCCAAAGTGGCGATCGAGCTGATGGAGGCGGACAAGCCGGACCTCGTGCTGCTCGACCTTGGCCTGCCCGGCATGAGCGGCCATGAATTGCTGCGCAAATGGCGCGACGACGGCCTCGACATTCCGGTGGTCATCCTGTCCAGCCGCACCGACGAGGCCGGCATCGTCCAGGCTCTCGAACTCGGCGCCGACGACTATGTCACCAAGCCGTTCGGCATGAACGAACTGGTCGCTCGCATCCGCGTGGCGCTGCGGCACAAGTTCCAGCAGCAGGGCGAGAAGCCCATTTTCCAGACCGGCGACCTGTCCGTTGATCTGGTCAAGCGCATCGTCAAGGTCGAGGGCAAGGACGTAAAACTCTCGCCGAAAGAATACGACATCCTGCGCATCCTCGTGCAGCACGCCGGCAAAGTGCTGACGCACCATTTCCTGTTGAAGCAGGTGTGGGGCGATTCGACCGACGTGCAGTATCTCAGGGTCTATGTCCGGCAGCTCAGGCAGAAGATCGAGAAGAGCCCCGACCAGCCGCGCTACATCACCACCGAGACCGGCGTCGGCTATCGCCTGCGCGAGGTTGAGTGAGCGGCTCACCCGTCCCAAAAAAATCTAAAAGGCCGCCACGCAAGTTCGCAGGTGAGACGCCAATAGCTCGGATGCCGGCTTGCTCGGACTCTGCAGGGGGCTGATCAGGTAGTAGGCGCCGCCAGGGATGATGGGTTGATTGCGGAAAATCACCAACCGTTCCTCCCGGACAAGGTCGCCGGTATTCGCAATCCATCCGAGCATCACTCCCATCCCTGCTAGCGCAGCCTGGGTCGCTTGAACGTGGTTGCCGAACGAGAGATCGCCTTGCCGGTCGTGCGGTAGACCGGTCGCGTCGAAATATTCGTCCCAGCCGGGTGAAAATTCCTCGTCGGTTTCAACATGGAGAAGGGTAGCTTCCGCGAAATTTCCAAAGCCGGCATGTTCAACAGCCTTTGGGCTGCAGACTGGAACCAGGCGCTCATCGAAAAGCGGTTCGCATTTGCCATCAAGCCAGTCGCCTGCCCCATAACGAATAAGCAGGTCGGCTTCGGGCGTAAACCGCGGGGTGCCGGATGTTGGTACGACCCGTACGACAATGTCAGGGTGCCGCGTGTAGAACGTCGCCAAGCGCGGCATCAGCCAATATGTGCCGGTACAGACAGTGCAAGCGATCGTAACGACGTTCTGTTCGTTTCGCTCCAAGGCTCTAATTTTTCCGATCGCGCTCTCGATCCGGTCCATTCCGTCCGAAACTGCGTGAAGCAGAACCCGGCCTGCGTCCGTCAACGCAGCAGGACGCATCCGTCGATCGAGCAGCTTCGTGCCGATGTGGTCCTCGAGATTCCGAAGCGCCTGGCTGACGGCAGGCTGCGTGACATTCAACTCTGCCGCCGCGGTCTGGACACCGCCCGCACGCACCACGGTTTCAAAGGCTGTCAGAAGCCGGAGGGGAGGGAGATGTCGACGCAATATCATAATCTCCTGCTTATGTCGGATTAGACTTTCAACTCTTCCAAACCTAACCCGATAGCGCAATTGTTGCAATTAGCGACGGCCGATCCACGGTCACAATATAAGTACACCTTCGCCAGGGAGAGTTCATGAACGCCCATCCCCGTCCCTCCGAATTAACTGCGGACGAAACACAGTCGCTCCGAGTCGATCTTGCTGCAGCCTTTCGGCTGGCAGCCCAGTTCGATTGGCATGAATCAGTGGGAAATCACTTCAGCGCCGCGCTCTCCGCTGACGGGAAAAAGTTTCTCATGAACCCACGCTGGCGGCACTTCGGGGAGATTCGGGCGAGTGATCTCTTGATTCTGAATGCGGATGACAGCGGAGTGATGGCTCGGTCTGACGCCCCAGATCCCTCCGCGTGGACGATCCACGGCTCCGTGCATGGCAGGCGGCCGGAAGTCCGGGTCATGCTGCATTGCCATCCCCCTTATACGACGGCGCTGGCCGGTCTCAAAGACCCAGGCATCAAGCCCATCGACCAGAACACGGCTCGTTTCTTTGGCAAGCTCGGCATTGATCTCGGGTTCGGCGGCATTGCTGACGATGCCGCCGAAGGGCAACGCTTGGCGGCGGCTTTTGGCAACAGGAGCGTCATCATCATGGGCAACCACGGTGTCACCGTCACCGGGCGAACGGTCGCCGAGGCTTTCGAAGACCTCTATTTTGTGGAGCGCGCGGCCAAGATCCTTGTGCTTGCATACTCAACCGGCCAGCCGCTGAACGTCATGTCCGATGACCTCGCCCGGAAGACGGCCGATGGCTGGCTCCCCTACAATGATCAAGCATTCGCACACTTCGATTATCTGAAGCGGCAGCTGGACAAAACCGACCCCTCGTACCGCGACTGACCCCAAGAATCCCTGCATGATCTGCACAAGGAGAAAACGTGCGTAGAATTGAAGTCCTGTTCTTTGATGTGCTGGGCACGATGGTCGACTGGCGTGGCAGCATCACGGCCGAAGTCGGAGAGTTTCTGAAACGCCACAAGCTCGGCCATATGGACGCTGCTGGTTTTGCCGATGCATGGGTCGGACGCTATGACGCTTCGGTCGATCCAATTCGGACCGGCAAGCGATCATTCGTTTCGCTCGATCAGGTAAACAGGGAAAATCTCGCTGCCAGCCTCGAAGAATTCGGTTTGGCCCCTGCGTCCTTACCATCGGAGGAACTTGAACACCTCAATCTGTCGTGGCATCGCCTGAAGGCCTGGCCGGACCTGGCCGAGGGTCTTTCTCGCCTGAAGTCGCATTTCATCATCGCGCCGCTGTCCGATGGACACACCCGGCTTCTGGTGAACGTGTCAAAATACAACAATCTGCCGTGGGATTTTATTGTCGGCGCCGATATGTCTCAAGCTTACAAGCCCATGCCGCAGGTCTATCTGCGGGCCTGTGAGCTCCTCGATGTTCAGCCGGGGAATGCCATGCTGGTGGCGGCGCATGACTACGACCTGGAAGCGGCCCGCCGTTGCGGATTGAAGACCGCCCACATCGTTCGCGCTAACGCTGAAGACCCTTCCAAGGTAGGTAACCAGAAAGCACGGGACGGCTGGGACTACAAAGCGAAGGATCTGCTCGAACTCGCCGACATGCTCCACTAGCCACGCAGTTGCCTTTAACCGACAGCTTCCAGCTGCCGACCAATCGGCGTTGATACCCGCAGAGCCGCGAGGCAGCCGACAATGCCGAGCGGCACGAAGGCTAGAAACAGCCAGGACGCGACATTGGCCGCCGCGTCGTGGTTCAAACCTTGCGAAAAGCCGCTGGCGTTGGCGACGATGCCGGCAAGTGCAGCACCCACGGCATAGCCGATGCGCTGCATGGTCGGCACCGCCGCCGAGGCGATGGTCTGCTCGCCTTCCGGGGCGGAGGCGACGATGACACGCGTCAGGAAGGGCCAGGCCACGCCGAAGCCGCCGCCCTGCAACAGGGCGCAGATCAGGATCAGCGGGATGGAGCCCAGCGGTATCGTGTAGGCAAAGCCGGCGATGCCGGCCGCGATCATCATCGCGCCGCCGATGATGATCAGCCGCTCGCGCCGTGGCGGCGCGTTGGCGACCAAAATCGACAGGATCGACCAGGCGATCGATTCGGCGGCGATGATGTAGCCGGTGGTCAGCAGCGGAATGTCGTGCAGGCTGGTCAGCAGCAGCGGCCCGTAGACGCCGAAGGAACAGGTCGCCACCGAAAAAGCGGCAACCATGGTCATGCCGGCGCCGACCGGCGTGCGCCACGAGAACAGCCGCGCCGGGAACAGCCGCGAGCGCGGCCTCAGCGCGTCGACATAGAAGAACAGCACCAAGCCAATGAGGCCGAGCGCCATCAGCAGCGAGGAGCGCAGCAAGGCGATGTCGACGCCGGCCGAGGCGATCAGCACCACGGCGACGGCAAGGCAGGCCAGGGCTGCGAACGGGAAGGGCGGCGCCTTGCCTGTGCTCGCCCTCGGCCTTGTCGCCTCTGGCGTGTCGAGCACGATGAAGCTTGCCAGCGCCATGGCGGTGCCGCCGAGGGTGAAGATGCCGAAGGCCCAGCGCCACGACAACAGCTCGGTCATGATCGCGCCGAGCAACGGTCCGCTGAAGGCGGCGACGCCCCAGATCGCCGACATGATGCCGAACAGCTGCGGCCAGATGGCGCGCGAGAACAGCCGTTCGACCGAGACGAAGGCCAGCGACACCAGCGCACCGCCGCCAAGCCCCTCGATCAGGCGTCCGGCGAGGAACAATTGCATGGAAGGCGAGGTGGCGCAGATCAGCGCCCCGGCTGCGTAGAGCAGCGCGGCGACCACCATGTTGCTGCGCAGGGCGACATAGCTCACCAGCCGTCCGGCGGCCGCGCCGGCAACGATGGCGCCGAGCTCGTAGATCGCCAGCGACCAGCCGACGAGCTGCACGCCGGCCAGTTCGCCGACCATGGCCGGCATCACCGTTGCGACCATCGTTTCGTTGGTGGCGTGCAGCAAGATGCCAAGGCTGATGAAGCAGAAGCGCGCCAGGTCGCCGCTTGCCCACAATGCGCGCCAGTCGACCCTGTTTGTGCTGATCTCGGTCATTTACACCCCTGCCTTGCATATCTCGACGCCAGCGCAGCACGCCAGAAGCCAGTACGGGTTTCCGGCAGGACCATGCGAATGGACAGCGCCGGATTGCGCGCCGCATCAAGGCGTTGTTGCGTTCGGGGCAGGCTTGTAAAACCTCAACTGGGGTTGAGCTCAAGCGTTTTTTTGAGGGCCGTTCGCGCGGTCGTCTTTTCGATAGGCTGGCTTCGTTGCGCGATCAGTTCTCGGTGCTGCGCAACTGGAATTGGCTGACGCCGATAGCCAGGTTCATGCCGGTCTGCGTCTGCAGGCTGAGTGGCTGCAAGGTGAAGGCCTGCGAGGAGCCGCCGACCAGCAGATTGGCGCCGGCGCCGACGGCGGCCGTCACCTCGGCGCTGGCGCCGATGTAGTCGCCGGCCAGCGCACCCGGCGCATAGATGTTCTTCAGCGGCGTCAGCACGATCCACTGCATGACCGTCTGCTTCGTCGTGCCGATGTCGAGGCCGTATTTGTTGACGGCGCCGAAATAGGCTTCCGGCGCGAAGCTCTTGTCGGCGGGGTTGAAGGTGCAGCTCAAATCCTTGCTCGAGCCGAAGATGAAGCCGGTACCGCCGCCAATGGCACAGTCAAGCGTACCGAGTTCTACGCCTCGGTCCTGCGCCTGCGCCGCTCCGACAAGCATGGCTGCAATCATCGCAGCGGCAATGGCTGTCTTCGGCATGGCAGTCCCCCTCAAAATCAAACGGCGCGAAACCATATCCGGTTCCGCGCCGCAGGGTGAGGGGTCATGGAGCGCACGGCTCCATGCAAATCACTTGAACGAGTGGATCAGCTGGAGCGAGGTCACTGCCACGGCAAGATTGACGCCGGTCTGCGCCTGCACGCTGAGCGGCTCCAGCATGAAGGCGCTGTCCAGGCCGCCGACCAGCAGATTGGCGCCGCCGCCGGTCACCACGCTCGCCTCGGCGTTGACGCCGTAGTAGCTGCCTGCGAGATCGCCTCCGTCAGAATCGCGGGTCGCAGCCAGCACGGCCCACACCAGTTGGCCCTGATGCGTCTGGCCGACATCGACGCCGATCTTGGAGATGACGCCCGTGTAAACCTCCGACGGTCCGTGATGGTGGGGGCGGAAGACACAGGACACGCCCTTGTTGGAGGCGACGATGTAGCCGGTGCCGCCATCGATGGTGCAGTCGAGCGTGCCGAGCTGCAGCTTGCCGGCGCTGGCGGGGGCAACGGCGAACACCGTCGCGGCAAGGGCAGCGGCGCAGGCGAGTTTCTTGATCATGGGAGGGTCCTTTCGCAAATTGCTTTTCAATAACGGCTTGGGTGGCCAGACCGTTCCGCCGAAAACTTGGCGCGATCAAGGCAGCGGCCAACAGCCTGCTGCCGGGGTTAATGCGCTGTTGCCGGATTGACGGGTTTGCGGCGCCGCGTGCTCTTTCGGGCACACAAGGGGTAGTGCGAGGGGTAGCGCGTTGATTCGCCTAAGTCGCACCGCTGACGCGGGCGAGGCCATCCTTGGCCGGCTGGTAGGTCGGATCCAGGTGCACGGCTTCGCGGTAGGATTTCCCGGCCTTGACCTTGTCGCCGCGCCGCTCGTAGATCAGCGCCTGGTTGGCCCAGGCCTCGGCATTCTTGCCGTCGAGCTTGATCGCCATGTTGAAGTCGGCGAAGGCATTGTCTTCGTCGTTGGTCGCCAGATAGGAGAGGCCGCGGCCGTTGTAGGGTTCGGCGGCGTCCGGCGCCAGCGAGATGGCGGTCGAGAAGTCCTCGATGGCGAACTTGTGCTGGCCCTGGCTCTGATAGATCAGGCCGCGATTGTGGTAGGCGCGCGCGTCGGTCGTATCGAGCTGGATCGCCTTCTGGAAGTCGTTGAAGGCGTCCTGGGTGCGACCCGCCTTGCGATAGAGATTGCCGCGGCCGATATAGGCGGCGTCATAATTCGAGTTGATCTGGATCGAACGGTTGTAGTCCTCGAGCGCGGCCGTCTGGTTGCCGAGGAAGCGCTGGATGAGCGCCCGGTTCGAATAGGCCTGGAAGAAATTCGGGTTGAGCTGGATGGCCTGATTGAAATCCTTGAGCGCCGCCTGGTACTGGCCGCCACGGCCATAGGCCGAGCCGCGCACATTGTAGCCTTCGGGATCCTGGGGATTGCGCTGGATGACCGCCGACAGCGAGGAGATGTTCTCGCTCGACCCTTGCGCCTTGTCGATGTTGTTGAATTCGCCGGTCGGGCCGGCTGTCTGGCAGCCGGCAAGCGCCAGTCCGGAGAGCAGGGCCGCTGTCAGGGCGAAACCACGCAATCCGGTTCCGCGCTCCACGCTCGTTGCGTTCATGTTTGCCCTGTCCTCACTTCAAGCGTCGTTCAGGTCCGGCTCCCCCTCCGGGCCGGGTCACAATCAAAACAAAAAGGTGGCGGCGATTCCGCATCGCGCCACCTCTGATATCCTTCGAAAAGGACGAAAAATTGGCGTTAGAACCGCGGCGGACGCGGAGCACCACCTGCACCGCCGGCGGCGCCAGCAGCAACCGGGCGCGGCGTCATCGGCAGCAGGCCTTCGCGCTGGGCGCGCTTGCGGGCCAGCTTGCGGGCGCGGCGGACGGCTTCAGCCTTTTCACGGGCGCGCTTCTCGGACGGCTTCTCGTAGTGACCGCGCATCTTCATTTCGCGGAAAATGCCTTCGCGCTGCATCTTCTTCTTGAGAGCGCGAAGCGCCTGATCAACGTTATTGTCGCGGACGAGTACCTGCACGGGCAATCCTGTCTTTCGGGTTTGATATCAACAGGCAAGCGGACATAGCCACTAGCCTCCGCAGCGGTTTACACCACGAATTGGGGCGGCTGATAGCAGAATCATGCCGCGCTGTCCACAGCCGAAATGAACTTGGACAGCCAAACCGCGGCCGGTTTGCCCTGGGACAAGTGTGCCACTTGCCCATGAGATAAGGAGCCGACTACGCCGTGGCGAGGTGCAGCCGCTCGAAATCCTCGAAGAACTCGCCGTAGTCGCAGGTGATCTCCTCGCCCGCGGCGATGTCGCGGGTCGCGATGGCTCCGCCATATTGCGAAAAATCCGTATTCGGATTGTTGGCATGGTTCATGAATCGCCCATTGTCGACTTCATAGACCATGAAACCCGGCCGGTCCGGGCTTGGATAGGCATAGCGGTCGAGCAGTTCCCTGAGATGCGGCGGTGCCGCCTGGTATTTGTCCATCGGGATCAGCCGGTCGAAATCAGGGTCGAGCCGCCATATCGAGGCGCTTTTCCGGATCGGCTCGGCGGCGAACACGCCGACGCCTTCGATCGCGCTCGCAGCCACATAGGTTCTGATCAGCATCATGGTTCCAGGACCCGCTTTTTGGACAGGAAACGGAATCGCCAAATCGCGCGGAAAAAGCAAGACCGACCGTCTGCCTGGCGGCCATGAACATGCGTCCCGGCCGCGAAAACCCTTCACGTCCGGTTGATCGATACGCCGCCATCGGCAAACAGGGCGGTTCCGGTGGTGAAGCTCGAGGCATCGGAGGCGAGATAGAGCGCCGAACGGGCGATCTCCTCCGGTACCGCGACGCGCTTCAGCGCATGCAGACCTTCGACGAAAGCCCGCGATTCAGGTGTCTTGAAGGTCGCCGCCGGCGTGTCGGTGCCGCCGGGCAGCAGCGCGTTGACGCGAACGCCTTTCGGCCCGTATTCGGCGGCCAGCACCTGCGTCAGCCCGATCAGGCCGGCCTTGCTCGCAGCATAACTGGTCATGCCTGGCATACCGACGGTGTGGCCGACGAAGGTGGAGGTGAAGATCAGCGAGCCGCCGCCCCGCTCGATCATCGCCGGCAGCTGATATTTGGCGCCGAGAAACGCGCTGGTGAGATTGGTGTCGAGCGTCTCGCGCCAGCCCTCCAGCAACAGTTCGGCAATCGGCCCCATCTGGCCAACGGCGCCGGCATTGTTGAAGGCAATGTCGAGCCCACCGAACTTTTCCACTGCCAGATCGACAAGAGCTTTTGCATAGGACTCGTCGCGAACATCGCCGGCAAGCGCGACGGCCGTGCCGTCGGCATCCGCGATCTCGGCGACGAGCGCATCGAGCTCAGCCTGGCGGCGGGCAGCGACGATGACCCTGGCGCCTTCCTCGGCAAAGAGTTTCGCCGTGGCGCGGCCGATGCCGGAACTGGCGCCGGTGACAATGGCGATCTTGTTGGCAAGTGCGAACATCTCTTTTGCATCCTTTTATCGCGCCAGCCTCGCCGGCAGTTGGGATGCTTGGTCGCAGACAGGGTAAGTTGGGGCCACCCGAAACCTGCGAAGGCCGCGTCATTGAACTATTGCTTCAGCAGCCAACCGAGCCGGTCGAGGGAAAATGCGTAACTGATGGCAATCAGCAGGGCGACGATGATGCCCGTGGTCGTGTAACCGGCGGCATAGAATCCGGCGGCACCGCCAAACAGAATGACCAGCTCCAATGCCAGTCGCACCGGGCCTGGAACTGGTACCGGTGCGCGGCCAGACCGGCTTGGGTCGTTGAGCACCGCGAAGCTGCCCCACAACACAGCCGCAATGAGCGGCAAGGCCAGAGCCAGGCCCCAACGCTGCCATCCGCCGGACAAGCTCCAGCCCGCCATGCCCAGGCCGAACAAGGCCGCAAGCTCCAGCAGGAAGCGCAACGTCAAGTTCCACCAGGCATTGCCCAAGATTGTCCTCCGGAGTTTCGCGACAGCCAATGTGACTGAAGGCTCTCATGGTGGCCAGAGAGGATGCGTCTTTTTCACCGCGGCGCAAAACGGCAAGCGCCGTCGCAAACAGCGCAAGGGTGGAAGCGCTGTTTCGCTAGTGATACACCTCGCGCGCCGGGACCGAATGAATGCCCGGCCGCTGTTCGCGAGGCCTTTTTCGGGCGAGGTTGGGACGTTGAAGAAATATTCGGTATTCGCCATCGCCCGTGAGGCCATGCGCGGCCACAAGGGCTGGGAGGAACAATGGTCCTCGCCTGAGCCCAAGAAAGAATACGACGTCATCATCGTCGGCGCCGGCGGCCATGGGCTGGCCACCGCCTATTACCTTGCTACCGTGCACGGCATCACCAATGTAGCGGTGCTGGAAAAGGGCTGGCTCGGCGGCGGCAATACCGGCCGCAACACCACCATCATCCGCTCCAACTATCTCTATGACGAGAGCGCCGGCATCTACGATCATGCGCTGAAGCTGTGGGATGGGCTCAGCCAGGAGCTCAACTACAACGTCATGTATTCGGCGCGCGGCGTCATGATGCTCGCCCACAATGTGCACGACGTGCAGGTGCTGAAGCGCCACGTCCACGCCAACCGGCTGAACGGCATCGACAATGAATGGCTGACGCCGGAACAGGCGAAGGAATTCTGCCCGCCGCTCAACACCTCCAAGGATGCGCGCTACCCGGTGGTCGGTGCGGCGCTGCAGCGGCGCGGCGGCACGGCGCGTCACGATGCGGTCGCCTGGGGCTATGCGCGCGGCGCCTCGGCACGCGGCGTCCACATCATCCAGAATTGCGAGGTCACCGGCGTCAAGCGGGCGCCCAACGGAGCGGTCATGGGCGTCGACACGACGCGCGGCTTCATCGGCGCCAAGAAGGTGGGCGTCGTTGCCGCCGGCCATTCGTCAGTGATCATGAACATGGCTGGCGTGCGCATGCCGCTGGAAAGCTATCCGCTGCAGGCGCTGGTGTCGGAACCGGTCAAGCCGGTGGTGCCCTGCGTGGTCATGTCGAACACGGTGCACGCCTATATCTCGCAGTCCGACAAGGGCGAGCTGGTGATTGGCGCCGGCACCGATCAGTATGTTTCCTATTCGCAGACCGGCGGGCTGCACATATTGCAGCACACGCTGGACGCGATCTGCGAGATGTTCCCGATCTTTACGCGCATGAAGATGCTGCGTTCGTGGGGCGGCATCGTCGACGTCACGCCCGACCGCTCGCCGATCCTGGCCAAGACGCCGGTGCCCGGCCTCTATGTCAATTGCGGCTGGGGCACGGGTGGCTTCAAGGCGACGCCGGGTTCGGGCCATGTCTTTGCCCACACCATTGCCAGGGACGATCCACATCCGATCAACGCGCCTTTCACCATCGAGCGCTTCCGCACCGGCCGGCTCATCGACGAGGCGGCAGCGGCGGCGGTGGCGCACTGATGATGGCGCAGATGGCCGTTGCCATGCCGCTGATGCTGGCGGGGGAACAGGGCATGTTCCATTTTCCTTCGGCCGACGAGGTTCGCACGCAGCCGATCAGCCGCACAGGCAACGAGGCTGGCTGGCCGTTTTCGGTCGACGACGGTATGCTGGCCTGCGTGTGGAGCGGCGGTCAGAGGGTGGTTGTCTTCTTCGAGAACAGGCCTTCCGATTTAGGCGAGGACGAGACATTCCAGCCACGTCAGGTGATCGTCACCACCGATCCGATGCAGCTTACCCTCGGCAACATGGCGTATCGCGACCTTTTTCGCCCAGCCGCAAGCGTGGAAGAGCGCATCCGGCTCGTCGCGCCGTTCGCGACCTTGGGACAGAAGCTTTGCGATCAACCGGCGGGCGCCCGCGTCGGCCACGGCGAATTGTAGGAACGAACCAAAATGCTTCTCATCCGCTGCCCCTATTGCGAGGAAGAGCGCCCGGAACTCGAGTTCCGCAACGCCGGCGAGGCGCATATAGCGCGCTCGGCCAACATGGCTGGCGAGAGCGACGACGATTTCGAAAAATTCTTCTTCATCCGCTCTAATCCCAAGGGCGCCATTTATGAACGCTGGCGGCACATGCATGGCTGCGCGCGGTTCTTCAACGCCGTGCGGGACACCGTCACCGACAAGTTCGTCATGACCTACAAGGCCGGCGAGCCTAAACCCTCCAAGCTGCCGGGAGTTGGCAAATGAGCGGCGCGTTCCGCATTCCCGGCGCGGGCCGCTTCAAGCAGGCCAAGACCGCGCGCTTCAGCTTCGACGGCCAGTCCTATGCTGGCATCGAGGGCGACACGCTGGCCTCGGCGCTGCTTGCCAATGGCGTCCACCTGGTCGGCCGCTCGTTCAAGTACCACCGTCCGCGCGGCATCCTGTCGGCGGGTGCGGAAGAGCCGAACGCACTGGTCGAGATCAAGCGCGACGCGGCGCGCAAGACGCCGAACGTGCGGGCGACCGTGCAGGAGCTCTATGACGGGCTCGATGCGCAGTCGCAGAATCGCTGGCCGTCGCTGTCGTTCGATGTCGGCGCGGTCAACGATATCGCGTCGCCGCTGTTTTCGGCCGGCTTCTACTACAAGACCTTCATGTGGCCGAAGGCGGCGTGGAAGAGCCTCTACGAACCCAAGATCCGCGCCGCGGCTGGCCTTGGCGTTTCCCCGGACCAGCCGGATCCGGACCATTATTCATCGCGCTATGCGCATTGCGACGTGCTGGTTCTGGGCGGCGGTGCGGCGGGCATCGCGGCAGCATTGGCAGCGGCTGAAACGGGCGTGCGGGTCATCCTCGCCGACGAGCAGGCCGAGTTCGGCGGCAGCCTGCGTTTCGAAAGCGGCGCCAAAATTGACGGCCAGGACGGTTTTGCCTGGGCTCAAGGTGCCGTGGCGAAGCTCGCTGCGATGGACAACGTCCGCGTGCTGTCGCGCACGACGGCGTTCGGTTATTACGCGCAGAATTTCGTCGCGCTTGTCGAGCGTGTCAGCGATCATCTGAAGGCCCCCGGCCACGATCTGGCGCGCGAGCGGCTGTGGCAGGTCAGGGCCAAGCGCGTGGTGCTGGCCTCCGGCGCCATCGAGCGCCACATGGTGTTCGCCGACAACGACCGGCCGGGCATCATGCTGGCGGGTGCGGCGCGCACCTATCTCAACCACTATGGCGTCGCGGTCGGCAAGAATGTCGGCGTCTACACCGCCAATGATTCAGCCTATGCGGCGGCGATCGACCTGAAGAAGGCCGGCGTCAACGTGGCGGCGATCGTCGATTTGCGCGACAATCCGACCGGGCCGGTGATCGACGAGGCGAGGGCGCTCGGCATCGAGATCAATTTCGGCCGCGCGGTCATCCGTGCCGGCGGCAAATTGCGGGTGTCGTCGATGACCGTGCAGCCGAAGAATGGCGGCGGCGAACGCACCATCCCGGTCGATGCGATCCTGATGTCGGCCGGCTGGACGCCGTCGGTGCATCTGTTCTCGCAATCGCGCGGCAAGGTCGCTTTCAACGACGAGACCAAGCGCTTCGTGCCGGGCACGTACGCGCAGGATTGCGTCTCGGTCGGTGCCTGCAACGGCACGGACGGGCTGTCGGCGACAGTCGACGAGGCCTATGCCGCGGGCGCCAAGGCGGCGAAGGATGCCGGGGCGAAAACCGCCAAGGGTACAAAGCCGAAGGTCGACGCCTCGGAGAGCTGGTCGCGCGGCATGCTGGGTGCGGCCCCCGGCGCCGGGCCGGACACGACGGTAAAGGCCTTCGTCGACTTCCAGAACGACGTCACCGCCAAGGACATCCGCCAGGCGGTGCATGAAGGCATGCGCTCGATCGAGCACGTCAAGCGCTTCACCACCAACGGCATGGCGACCGACCAGGGCAAGACCTCCAACATGCATGGCCTGGCGATTGCCGCCGAGATGCTGGGCAAGCCGATCCCGGAAGTCGGCCTGACCACGTTCCGGGCGCCCTATACGCCAGTGACCTTCGGCGCGATCGTCAGCCATGCACGCGGTCCGCTGTTCGACCCGACGCGCAAAACGGCAATCCATCCCTGGGCCGAGGCGCAAGGGGCGGTGTTCGAGGATGTCGGCCAGTGGAAGCGTGCCTGGTATTTCCCCAAGGCAGGCGAAGACATGCATGCCGCGGTCGACCGTGAATGCGTCGCGGTGCGCAAGACGGCTGGCCTGTTCGACGCCTCGACGCTGGGCAAGATCGAAGTGGTCGGGCCGGATGCGGCCAAGTTCATGGAACTGCTCTACACCAACCCGTGGGAGAAGCTGGAGCCCGGCCGCTGCCGCTACGGCATCATGCTGCGCGAGGACGGCTTCATCTATGATGACGGCGTCGTCGGCAGGCTGGCACCGGACCGTTTCCATGTGACGACGACGACCGGCGGTGCGCCGCGTGTCATGAACCACATGGAGGACTATCTCCAGACCGAGTTCCCGCATCTCAATGTCTGGCTGACCTCGATCACCGAGCAATGGGCTGTCATCGCCGTGCAGGGACCCAAGTCGCGCGACATCATCGCGCCGTTGGTCGAAGGCATCGACATGTCCGATGAAGCGCTGCCGCACATGTCGGTGCGCGAAGGCAAGATCTGCGGTGTACCGACCCGGCTGTTCCGCATGTCGTTCACTGGCGAGCGCGGCTTCGAGGTCAACGTGCCTGCCGACTATGGTCAGGCCGTCTGGGAAGCCTTGTGGGCCGAAGGTCAGAAGCATGGCGCTGCCGCCTACGGCACCGAGGCCATGCACGTGCTGCGCGCCGAAAAGGGCTACATCATCGTCGGCCAGGACACCGACGGCACGGTGACGCCGAACGATGCCGGTCTCGACTGGGCAGTCGGCAAGAAGAAGACCGATTTCGTCGGCATCCGCGGCCTGACTCGGCCGGACCTGGTCGCCAAGGGCCGCAAGCAACTGGTCGGCCTGAAAACGAAAGACCCCAAGGTGGTGCTCGAAGAAGGCGCGCAGATCGTCGCGGACCCGAAGCAGGCGATCCCGATGAAGATGATCGGCCACGTCACTTCGAGCTACTGGTCGGAGAATTGCGGCCGCTCGATCGCATTGGCGCTGGTCGCCGGCGGCCGCGACCGGATGGGCGAGACCCTCTACGTGCCGATGCCGAACGGGGTGATCGAAGTGGAGATTACCGGCATGGTGTTCTTCGACGAGACGGGAGGGCGCCTCAATGGCTAAGGCCGCTGCAAGAAAGACGGCTCCGGCTGCATCGCCTTCGGTGGAACGCCGTCCGGCGCTGGCTGGACGCAGCACCACTGCTGCCGGCGCCAAGGTCGAGGTCTTGCCGCCGGCCGAGCGCATGTCATTGCGTGCGCCAGAGCCTTCGGTCGCGGCGCTTTCGAAGGCGCTCGGCGTGACCTTGCCGAAAAAGCCGAAGACATCCGCCTCGAAGGGCGGGCGCACCGCCTTGTGGCTCGGCCCCGACGAATGGCTTGTCATCGACGAGGCCGGCAACGATCCGCTCGCCGATTGCGCCGGGGTTGCCGCGTTGCATTCGGCGGTCGGCATCTCGCATCGCAACATCGCGATATCAGTGACGGGCGCCGGTGCAGCGGCGACGGTCAATGCGGGTTGTCCGCAGGATCTGTCGCTCGACGCCTTCCCGGTCGGCGCGGCGTCGCGCACCATCCTGGGCAAGACCGAGATCGTGCTGCTGCGCACGGCGGCGGACGCCTTCCGGGTTGAATGCTGGCGTTCCTTCTCGGACTATGTCTTTACTTTCCTGTCCGAGGGATCGCGCGACGCGGCGGTCTGAACTCGGAACGTTTTGCAGGCACGCTCGTTCTGCAACCGCACGCCGAGGGAGAATGCCGATGCCGTCGAATTCCGCGCCGAAGTCGCCGGTGAAGAAGACGCCTGCCGTTCGCTCGCTCGAACATGAGCGACATCGCGAGGTGAGTGCGGAAGAGGAACTCGAGGAAGGCCTCGAAGACACGTTCCCGGCCAGCGATCCGGTGTCGATCACCGGATCGTCCATTTCCGGCGCACCTGAAAAACCAGGCAAGGCCAAGACCGTTCCCGGGCGCAAGAAGCGCAAACCATAATTTCTATCTGCTTCGGCTGATCGCATCTTCTCAAGCCCATGACGGATGCGCTAATTGATGCGCGATTTAAAGCGCTTTGGGAGATGAAAATGCCGACAAAAGCGATCGTTTGGGGCGAGAATGTCCATGAGCAGACCAACGCCGCTGTGCGCGACCTGTATCCATTAGGCATGCACGGCACCATTGCCGCGGCCCTCAACCAGGACAAGGGCATCGAGGCGACCACCGCCACCTTGCAAGAGCCCGAGCACGGCCTGAGCGAAAAGCGTCTGGCGGCCACCGACGTGCTTTTGTGGTGGGGTCATGCGGCGCACGGCGAGGTCAAGGACGAGATCGTCGAGCGGGTGCAGAAGCGGGTGTGGGAAGGAATGGGCCTGATCGTGCTCCATTCCGGCCACTACTCGAAGATTTTCAAGCGGCTGATGGGCACGCCCTGTTCGCTGAAATGGCGCGAGGCGGGCGAGCGCGAGCGCGTCTGGGCAATCAACCGCGGCCACCCGATCGCGCAAGGCATCGGCGAATGCCTGGAGATCGGCGAGACCGAAATGTATGGCGAGCCCTTCGCTGTGCCGGAGCCGCTCGAGACCGTGTTCGTCTCCTGGTACGAGGGTGGCGAGGTGTTCCGGTCGGGGCTGACCTATCAGCGCGGCGCGGGACGGATATTCTACTTCTCGCCCGGCCACGAGACCTATCCGATCTATCACAATGAGGGCGTCCAGCAGGTGCTGCGCAATGCGGTGCACTGGGCGCACAACCAGGCGCCGGCCTGGTCCGGCATCACCAATGCGTCGAACGTGCCGACCGATGCAGCCAAGGAGAAGATCGTCCAGAAGGGGCTGCGCCTGCATGCCGACGGCGACAAAGGCCTGAGTTAAGAGGCCTGAGTTGATTGGGGCGTGAGGTGATTGGGGGCCTGAACTGATGCATCGAATTCTTCTGCTCGGCACCGGCGGCATCGCCGGGCATCATGTCGAGGAGTTTGCTGGGATTGCGGGCTGCAGCATCGTCGCCTGCGTCGACCAGATGCCCGGCCGCGCGGCGGCGTTCGCCGCCGCCAGCAAGATAGGCGATTCCTTCGAGAGCCTGGAAGCGGCGATCGCCTGGGGCCAGTTCGATGCCGCCATCAACGCGACGCCGGATGGTGCGCATATGGCGACGACGCTGGCGCTGCTTGCTGAGGGAAAGCACGTGTTTTGCGAAAAGCCGCTGGCGCCGAACCATACCGACGCACTGGCAATGACCGAAGCGGCCGAGGCAGCCGGGGTGGTCAACATGGTCAACCTCACCTATCGCAACTCGCCGGCGATCCAGGAGGCACGGCGCATGGTCCAGGCCGGCGAGATCGGCGCGTTGCGCCATGTCGAGGCGAGCTACCGGCAAAGCTGGCTGGTCAGCAAATCATGGGGCGACTGGCAGGTCGAGGACAAATGGCTGTGGCGCTTGTCGAGCCGACACGGCTCGACCGGTGTGCTCGGAGATATCGGCATACACATCATCGACTTCGCGACCTATGGCGCCGATCAGGACATCGTCAGCCTCCACGCCGATCTGGTGACGTTTCCGAAGGCCGAGGGCGAGCGTATCGGCGACTATGTGCTGGATGCCAATGACAGCGTGGCAATGACGGCGCGGCTCAACTCCGGCGCGCTCGCCACGATCGTGGCCAGCCGCTACACGACCGGCCACGCCAACGATCTGTCGCTGGCCCTGCACGGCACCAAGGGCGCCATCAAGGTCGAGACCGACGGCAAGGTATCGAACCTGTCCGCTTGTCTCGGTGGGGATGTCGATCTGCAGCGCTGGCAAAAGCTGGCACTGCCCAGTGTCAAGCGCAATGCCCGGCGCTTTGCCGATGCGCTGGACACCGGCCGGAATGGCGATCCATCGTTCCGGCGCGCCGCCGACATGCAGAAGCTGATCGACGCCGCCTTCGAAAGTTCAGTGGCTAATCTGCCGATCTCGGTCGGCTGAAATGCTTACCTGGCCGGCCTGTGCCGGCCAGACGTGATTTCTGCGGATATCAGAATGCGCTCGGCACAATCCACGGATTGATGCTGATGCCGAGCCGCGGGCTCTTGCCTTCAGCGGTGTTTTCCGTGGCGCCCTTCTTCTCGACCGACCCGGTCGAAGCGCAATCGAGCTTCACGTTGGTCTTGGTGTCGATGCAAGTTGCAGCCGGCGTATGCTTGACCGGGTGGGTGGTGTTGGCGGCAAAGGCCGAGCCAGACAGTGCCAGCACGGCGGCGAGGGTGAGAAGTGTCTTTTTCATTGTCAGTCTCCGGTTTCCGGGTCGAATTCAATTCGTACCGACGGGTGAATTTCTCTCGTACATGTACGATGCGCTGTACAGATACGTCCGTCGATCGCGAAGTTCAAGGCAAAACCGTACGCGTACGGTAAATTTTTTGTTAACCAAGAAATTCGCCCCGGTTTGGCGGGGAAGGGCGGAGAGGAAATATGGAAACGAACGGAGCTGGCGTTCAGCAGTTGACCGGGGTCTCGGTCAGCGGCGGCACGTTTTGCGTGCTGAGCGTGGCAAGCGTGAAATCGCACATCCGCTTCACGAAAGCCTGCGGATCGCCGAAGGGGTAGAACGGAAAGGTGATGAGCAGCGAGATCGTGCCGTGG
Organism: Mesorhizobium sp. LjRoot246; assembly: GCF_964254115.1. Taxonomy (NCBI): domain Bacteria; kingdom Pseudomonadati; phylum Pseudomonadota; class Alphaproteobacteria; order Hyphomicrobiales; family Phyllobacteriaceae; genus Mesorhizobium; species Mesorhizobium sp. LjRoot246. Next base: position 2,035,203 of record NZ_CAXUSN020000001.1, read on the forward strand.
CCGACCGCCCACAGCATGGTGGCGATGGCGCGCGGATCGCCCTGCAATTTGCCGGCGGCGACGCAGGCCTCGACCCGGCTGATCAGCGCTTTCATAGCCGGGTTGCCCTCTTCCATGTCCTCGTAGCTTCTGCCTTCCGGCAGTTTGGTCTTTTCGGTCATGAACACGGTGCGGTATTCGTTGGGATTGCCAAGCCCGAAGGCGGCATATTCGGTCATCACCGCCTGCAACGCCTCGATCGGATCGTCGGACGAATGCTCCTCGATATGTCGGGCGAGCGTCTCGAACGCATCTTCCGCCAGCGCAAACAGGATGTCTTGTTTGTCGGCGAAGTAGGAATAGACCGACATCGGAGCATAGCCGACCCGCTTGGCCAGTTTGCGGATGGTCAGGCCCTCATAGCCTTCTTCCTGGACGAGTTTATGGGCGGCCGCGACCAGCTCGGAGCGCTGTTCTGCCTTTTGTTTCTCGCGGCGTGTCTGGACGCTCGGCGGCAAGATCTGGTGCCTTCGTTGGGTTGGTGCCTGGCTAAATTATATACGCTGTACGGAAACGGACAAGAGCGCGACAGGTTCCCAAACGGCAAGCTCCAGATGGCGCTGACGCTCGTCCATATCCGACAGCATTCCGTATCGGCATTGTTGCCCCGTCAAAGTGGCCCATCGTCACGCCTCCTTGTCGATCAGTTTCGCGGCGAGATGCGACAGCAGTTTCACCGCCTCGCCATAGGTTTTGGCTTTTTCCGGATTGGAGGCATTGCCGTCCAGCGCCCGCTTGAAGACGCCCTGGCAGATTGCAGCCAGCCGGAAGAAGGAAAAGGCGAGGAAGAACGTCCAGTTGCCGATGCCGTCGAGCCCGCGCCGTCGGCAGTAGGCGGCGACATATTCCGCTTCGGAGGGCAGGCCGAGTGCCGCGCGGTCGATGCCGCCCAGGCCGCGAAAACCGGAAGCGTGCGGCAGCCGCCATTGCATGCACTGATAGGCGATATCGGCGAAGGGGTGGCCTGATGTCGACAGTTCCCAGTCGAGCACCGCCAACACCTTTGGTTGGTCCGAAGCGAAGATCAGATTGTCCAGCCGGTAGTCGCCATGCACCAGCGAGATCCGGTCGTCATCAGCGGGCATATGCGTTTCCAGCCAGGCAATCAGCCGGTCCATGTCGGCGACCGTGCCAGTTTCCGAGGCGCGGTACTGGCTGGTCCAGCGCGCCAGCTGGCGCTCGAAATAATTGCCCGGCCGGCCGAAATCGCCGAGACCCACAGCCTCGACATCGACATCGTGCAGTGCTGCGAGGGTGTCGTTCATGGCATCGTAGATCGCCGCGCGTTCTTCATTGCCGCTTGCCTCCGGCAGCGCCGGATCCCAGAAAATGCGGCCATCGAGGAAATCCATCACGTAGAACATGCGGCCGATCGGCGAGGTTTCTTTGGACAGATGCAGCATCCGCGGCACAGGCACGGGAGTGCCGGCAAGCGCGCCCATCACCTTGAATTCGCGGTCGACCTGATGCGCCGACTTCAACAACTGCCCCGGCGGCTTGGCGCGCAGCACGTAACGGCCGCTTGCCGCCGTCATGAGATAGGTCGGATTCGATTGGCCGGATTTGAACTTCTCGATGGATAGAAGCCCCGAAAAGCCCGGTATGTTCGCCTCGAGGTAAGGCGCAAGCGCTGCTTGGTCTAGAACGTTCGGATCGTTCATGCCGTCTCGGGCTGGCGTTCGATCAGGGTCAGCGTCAGCCAGCGGGCGGTCAGCGCCGGTTTCTTCGAACCCTCGATCTCGATCGTCACGTCATGGGCGGTCTGCACCCAGCCCGACGGCCTGACCTTGACGTCGGCCAGCACGAAACGGGTGCGGATGCGCGCTCCGGTCTTCACCGGCGCCAGGAAACGCAGCGAATCGAAGCCGTGGTTGACGCCCATCTTGCTGTTTTCCAGCGGCGGCATGGTCTCGAAGGTCATCGCCGACAGCAGCGACAGCGACAGGAAGCCGTGTGCGATGGTGCCGCCGAATGGCGTCTCGCGCATGGCCCGCTCCGGATCGCAGTGGATGAACTGGTGGTCGTCGGTGGCATCGGCGAATTGGTCGATCATGCGTTGCGTGACCACCCGCCACGGCGACACGCCGACTTCCTTGCCGATATTGGCCAGAAGCACATCGAGACTGATCGGTTCCACGCCCATGTCCTCCAGTTCACCCCCGGCTTCTATGGCCGGAAAATGTCATTCCTTGAACAGCGTCAACCCATGCTGCACCGACTGTCCGCCGTCGATCGGCAGGATGGCGCCAGTGACATAGCTGCCTGCACGGCTGCACAAATAGAGCGTTGCGCCGGCAATGTCATCCGGTGCGCCGATACGGCCGATCGGAACATGGCTGCCGACGTGCGTGGCCTGTTCTTCCGTGGCGGTTGCAAATGCCGTCATCCGGCTCTGGAAGGGGCCGGGAGCGAAGGCGTTGACGGTGATGCGGCGGGCGGCGAACTCGAGCGCCAGGGTGCGCGTCAGATGATGCACGGCAGCCTTGGACGCCGTGTAGGAATAGGCGTCGTCGGCCAGCGGCTGCGTGCCCATCACCGAGCCGAGGTTGATCACCCTGGCTGGATCGGCGTCGCTGGCGGCGGCGTCCAGCAGCGGCAGCAATTCGCGGGTCAGGTGGAAGACCGCGGTGACGTTGACGCCGAGCACCTTGGCCCATGCCGAGTAGGGAAAGCTCTCCAATGGCGCGCCCCAGGAGACGCCGGCGTTGTTGATGAGAATATTGAGTTTCCCGGTCCGAGCTTTGACCTCGGCGACGAGTGCGGCAATGCCGGCTTCGCTGGAGACGTCGCCGGCAAAGCCCTCGGCCCGGCCCGGTGCGCCAAGTCCATTCAGCTCGGCGGCGACCTTGGTGCAATCCTCGCCCTTGCGCGACGCGATCATCACACTGGCGCCGGCCCTGACCAGCGCGGTCGCCGCCATGCGGCCGATGCCGGTCGCGGCACCTGTCACCAGCGCGATCTTGCCGGCCACCGAAAACAGCTCGTCCAGATAGCTCATCACAATCCTCCGCGCTCGGCATGCGGGCAAACAGTTCGCGTTGACAAGGCTATCCGAAGTACGGTCATCCTTGCCACCGACAAAATGCCTGGCGTGCATGAAGGGTTAGCGACCGATGACGGAGATGAATCTCGGCATGACCGAGCGGCTGAAGCCGATCCACGCGCGCGTCGCGGCCATGGTGCGCGACGAAATCATGCCACTCGACAGCGAATTCCTCAGCGAGGTGGGCAAGGAAGGCGACCGCTGGGTCTATACGGCGCGCCAGAGCGAGATCCTCGAAGGACTGAAGAAGACCGCGAGAGAGCGCCGCCTGTGGAACTTCTGGCTGACCGGTTCGGAACGCGGCTACGGCCTTTCCACCGTCGAATACGCCTATTTGGCCGAGGAGATGGGCAAGACGCATCTCGGTGCGGAAACCTTCAATTGCTCCGCACCCGACACCGGCAACATGGAGGTGCTGGAACGGTACGGCTCGGCCGACCACAAGAAGGCGTGGCTGGAGCCGCTGCTCGACGGCAAGATCCGCTCGGCCTATCTGATGACCGAGCCGGATGTTGCCTCGTCCGATGCCACCAACATTGCCATGCGTTGCGAGCGCCAGGGCGACGCCTATGTGCTCAACGGCGAGAAATGGTGGGCGTCGGGCGCAGGCGATCCGCGCTGCGCCATCTACATCGTCATGGTCCGAACCGGCGGCGACAGCGAGCCGCAGCACCGCCGCCATTCGATGATCCTGGTGCCTTCAGACACAAATGGCGTGACCAAGGTGCGGGCCATGCAGGTCTATGGCGACGACGATGCGCCGCATGGCCATATGCACCTCCGCTTCGACAATGTGCGGATACCGGCATCGAACCTGATCCTCGGCGAGGGCAGGGGTTTCGAGATCGCGCAGGGGCGGCTCGGCCCCGGCCGCATCCATCACTGTATGCGCGCCATCGGCCAGGCCGAAATGGCGTTGGAAATGCTGTGCCAGCGGTCCGTGCGCCGCGAGGCCTTCGGCCAGCCCCTGGCGAAGCTCGGCGCCAATTTCGACATCATCGCCGAATGCCGCATGGAGATCGAGATGGCCCGCCTGCTCTGCCTCAAGGCGGCGTGGATGATCGACCAGGGCGACGCACGGGCCGCCGCGCCCTGGATCAGCCAGATCAAGGTGATCGCACCCCGCGTCGCGCTCAAGGTCACCGACGAGGCGGTGCAGATGTTCGGCGCGCAGGGCATCAGCCAGGACACGCCGCTGGCGCGGTCGTGGACGCATCTACGGACATTGCGCCTTGCCGACGGGCCGGACGCCGTGCATCGCCGTCAGGTGGCGCGTACCGAGCTGAAGAAATACATGCAGGAAAAGGTCTGAGCGCCGGCATCGTCATCCGGCAACGCCGGCAGGTCCAAGCAAGGAGTGTTCCGATGGCCATTCCCTCCGAAATGAAGGCGCTGTTGCTGGTTGGCGATGGCTACACCAGGACGCCGAGCGGCAGTGTGCTGGAGGCGATGGAGCCTTATCTCGAGCCGGGCAGCATCGCCGTGCCGACACCCAGGCCGACGCAGGTGCTGATCAAGGTCAGCCTCGCCTCGATCAACCCATCCGACATCGCGTTCATCAAGGGCCAGTACGGCCAGCCGCGCGCCAAGGGACAGCCGGCCGGCTTCGAGGGCGTCGGCATCGTCGTCGCCAGCGGTGGCGAGCCCTATCCCAAAAGCCTGATCGGCAAGCGCGTTGCTTTTGCCACTGGCGTCACCAACTGGGGCTCATGGGCCGACTATGCCGTCGCCGAAGCGGCAGTCTGCATCCCGCTCATCGACACCGTCCGCGACGAGGATGGCGCTGCGATGATCGTCAACCCGCTCACCGCGCTCGCCATGTTCGACATCGTCAAACAGGAAGGCGAGAAGGCCTTCGTCATGACCGCCGGCGCCAGCCAGCTCTTCAAGCTGATATCAGGCCTGGCCAGGGAAGAGGGTTTTCGACCCATCGTCACCGTGCGCCGCGACGATCAGATCGCTTCGCTAAAAGAACTTGGCGCGGCATATGTCCTCAACGAAAAAGCGCCGGATTTCAAGACGGCGCTGCGCGAGGTGATGAAGGCCGAACAGCCGCGCATCTTCCTCGACGCGGTGACCGGGCCGCTGGCTTCCGCCATCTTCGACGTCATGCCGAAGCGTTCGCGCTGGATCATCTATGGGCGGCTCGATCCCGAAGCCACTGTTATCCGCGAGCCCGGCCAACTGATCTTCCAGCACAAGCATATCGAAGGATTTTGGCTGAGCGAGTGGATGCGCCAGTTCCGCGACCGCCGCGGCCCGGCGATCCTGGAAGCGCAGAAGCGATTTTCGGACGGGCGCTGGTCGACCGACGTAACGGCGGTGGTGCCGCTTGACGAGGCCATGTCGCGGCTGCCGGCCGAACTGGCCAAGCCCAACGGCAAGGTGTTCATCAAGCCTTAGCAAAGGTCTTCGAATGCGAAGTCTTCAGGGGCTCTCGATGGCCAGAAAATGCTGGTGCCTATTGCCGCCAGCCTCGTCGGTCCGGTATCCGCGTCTCTCAGCCCCTATGCCACGCCGCTTTGTCCGTGATATGTCGCCGCCATCGAATGCCGGACAAGGGCTCGACTGCGCTTTATTCCGGATTGTGTGGGGTGCCTTGATGACGATTTCCAAGCCGGTTTTCGACCGTTTGGGGTTTAGCCTGTGGATCGGAGCGTTCCTGGTCGTTCTCGCCATGGTCCTGTGGTCGCCCCACACGCGGACGGTATGGAAGGCCTATATAGGCGGCAGCGAGGCGCTTCTGGCCGGTCTGCCACTCTACGATACCCAATCCGAGATGGGGTATCTCTACGCGCCGGCCTTTGCCGCGCTCTATATTCCAATAGCCAAGCTCGGCCCGCATCTGGGCGGCGTGGTATGGCACACCCTCGGCTTTGCGGTGCTGACCTACGCCGCGATGCGGCAGGTGCGCAAGCTCGGCGGCGGCGAGTTGATGTGGCTGCTTTCTTTCGGTCTCTTCCTCGCTCTGCCGATGGCGCTGGGCGCGATCCGCAACGGCCAGGCGACAATCCTGCTCACCGGCGCCTGCTGGCTTCTCACCCTGTCGGCGTTGGAAGGGCGGCGGTTGGAGACGTTCTTCTGGGCGTCGCTTGCCGTCATCGCCAAGCCGACCGCGATCATCATGCTGTTGTTGGTAGGAGCCCTTCGGCTCCGGTTGATACTGGTGCTGGTGCTGGCGGTGCTGTTCGTGCTCGCGCTGCCTTACGCTTTTGCTCCCGCCGGTTATCTCAACGATCAGTATCGCGTCTTCGCCCAGATGCTGACCTCCATGGCCGTCGATAACACCAGCCGTTTCGTGCCCACCGATTTCACGGCGCCGTTCACCAGAATAGGGCTGCCAATTCCGGAATTCGGTGCCACGATCGTGCGCTTGGTCATGGCCCTATTCACGCTTTCGGCGGTGCTCTGGTTCGACCGCAAGCTCGAACGCGGACCGGCAGAGCTTGCGATCTTCCTGACGGCCACTTTTTACATGTGCGTCTTCAACCCGCGCGTCGAGCCCAACACCTATGCGATGATCGCCGTACCTGCCGGTCTCGCCATCGCCCTATTGTGGCGCGAAGAACGAGGCGGCGTCCTGGCCTCGGTGCTGTCGATGACGCTGTTCGTGACCGGGCTGAGCGGTGTCGATCGCCATGTGCACGATTTCCTCTACCCCTGGTTCCGGCCGATAGCGGTCACTTTTGTCGCCGGTTCCCTGATCTGGTGGTTCTGGGCCAAGGCGCGGGAAAAGGTGATGAATGCGGGAGTCGCGAATGGCTGAGTTGCGACAGAGCCTCGATATCGTCGCGCCGTTCTTCAATGAGGCGCCATCGGCATCGGCCTTCGCACGCCTGCTCGGCGAACTCGAAGCAGTCGTGGCACAGCGCTTCGGCATGACCGTGCACAAGATCCTGGTCGACGACGGCAGTCGTGACGATGGCGCTGGTCGGTTTTCGCAGGCGTTGACGGGGTCCTGGGAGATCGTGCGTCTCAGCCGCAATTTCGGCAAGGAAGTCGCCGTACTGGCCGGCCTCGACCAGTCGCGCGGCGACATGGTGCTGATCATGGACGCCGACCTCCAGCATTCCTTGGACATCAGCCTGAAGCTGATCGCCGAGCTGGTGGATCATCCGGACATCGACGTCGTCTATGCGCAGAACGACCGCCGCGAGGCGAGTTGGCGGCGCAGCCAGCTTGCCCGGCTTTTCTACAGCCTGATCAACAGCAGCCAGCGTTTCGACATTCCCGAAAATGCCGGCGATTTCCGCGTCATGCGCGGCGCCGTCGCACGCGCTCTGACCAGCCTGCGCGACAAGCGTCGCTTCAACAAGGGCCTGTTTGCCTGGGCGGGCTTTCGCCAGAAGGCGTTACCCTATTCGCCGGAAAATCGCGCCAGCGGCACGTCGAAATGGAGCCGCCTCAACCTGATCGCCTTCTCGCTCGAAGGGTTCACTTCGTTTTCGGTCATTCCCTTGCGCCTGATTAGCCTCAGCGGCCTGCTTGCCGCATTGGCCGGCGCGGTCTACGGCGCCAAGGTGTTCTTCGAGGTGATCTTCTACGGCATCGCCGTTCCGGGCTACCCCAGCCTGCTGGTCGCCGTCGTGCTGCTCGGCGGCCTCAACCTGACCCTGCTTGGCCTGATCGGCGAATATGTCTGGGTCACGCTCTCAGAGAGCAAGGATCGACCGGTCTATCTCGTGCGCGATGTCGTGCGCAGCGACGCCGTCCCCGCTAGGCCGACGCCCGGCACTCCCGACACATGACGCGGCGCATTCGCCTAATCGCCGACGACTACGGCCTGGCGCCCGGCGTCTCTGCCGCCATCCTCGACCTGCTCGATCGCGGGCGCCTGACCGGCACCAGCTGCATGACCGGCTTTCCGGAATGGCCGCAGGAGGCGGCGCGCATAAAACCTCTATGCGGCCGTGTAGCAGTCGGGCTGCATCTGACCTTGACCGACCAGTTGGCCGTCGCCGGCCGGTCGAGCCTGGCGCCTGAAGGCCGGCTGCCGCCGCTCCGCTCGCTGGCCTTGCCTGTCTTGCGTGGCCCCATCGCCGAGCGCGATGTCCATGCGGAACTCGACGCCCAGTATAGCCGCTTCGTCGAGGCGCTAGGGCGCCGGCCCGACTTCGTCGACGGGCACCAGCATGTGCATTTCCTTCCCGTCGTGCGGACATGGCTGCGCGCGCGGTTTCCTGAAGGCGCCGACAGACCGGCACTGCGCGGCGCCCCGGCGCTGGCCGTAGGCTCGAAAGTCGCGGCGATTGCCGCGCTCGCTGCCGGCTTCAACCGGTCGATGCAGAGCGCCGGCTTCACCCTTTTCGAGCCGCTTGCCGGCATCTATGACTGGCGGCAACCCGAAAAGTTCGCTCCGGTTCTGCAGGCGGCCGTCGAAGGGCTGCCGGAACGCGGGCTGTTCATGTGCCACCCCGGCCATGTCGACGAGAGGCTGCGCGCGCGCGACACGATGCAAGGCGTGCGCGAGGTCGAATTCGCGGTCCTCGCGTCGGACGAATTCGGCGCCAGCCTCGCCCGCGCAGGTGTCGCAATCATGGATGGCAAGGGATGAGCGACGCCGAGCGGCCCCCGCGTTCGACCGGCAACAAGATCGTCCGCTTCGCCATTGTCGGACTTGCCAACACAGCCATCGACCTTGCCAGCTTCTTCCTGCTGCTCAAGCTCGGGGTTTTGCCGCTGCCCGCCAACATCGCTGCCTGGTTCGTCGCCGTCACCTTCTCGTTCGCGGCGAACGGCTTCTGGTCGTTCGAGCGCAATCGAGCCATCCGGCTGCATGACGCGTTTCTTCGTTTCGCCTCGCTTGGAGGGCTGATTTCACTCGGCGTCTCCAGCCTTTCGATCGCGCTGTTCGCCGGCATCGCCGGGGTGTGGCCGGCAAAGATCGGCGGTGTGGTGGTGGCGGCGGTGCTGAATTTCCTCGCCGCGCGCTGGTCGATCGAAGGCCGGTTCCTGAGATAGGCGGGACTATTTTTCTTACGAAATTCCGGACGGAAAACCGCTACACACTTTTCCTGGAATTTCTCTACTCCGCCGGCTCTACATTGGTGTAGGCGGCTTCCTCGAGTTCGCGCTTCAGCCGGGCTTCCTCATGGGTTTTCGGCGTGACGAAGCGGCCAAGCAGGAGATAGGCGACCGGCGTTAGGAACAGAGTCGAAACGGTGGCCAGCCCAAGTCCGCCGACGATGACCCAGCCGAGCGCGACGCGCGCCTCGGCACCGGCGCCGCTCGCCAGCACCAGCGGCAGGCCGCCGAGCACGGTGCAGATCATCGTCATCATCACCGGCCGCACGCGGATGATCGAGGCTTGTTCGATCGCCTCGCGCACGCCAAGGCCGCGGTCGCGCAACTGGTTGGCGAATTCGACGATCAGGATGCCGTTCTTGGCCATCACGCCGACCAGCAGCACCAGGCCAATCTGGCTGTAGGCGTTGAGACTGGTGCCCGAGAGCAACAGGGCAAAGATCGCGCAGGCGAGGCCAAGCGGCACCGTCGCCATGATGATGACGGCGCTGACGAAGCTCTCGAACTGGGCGGCCAGCACCAAAAGGATGATGACCAGCGCGAAGCCGAAGATGGTGACCATGGCGCTGTTGGTCTCGCCCAATGTCGCAGCCTCGGCCAATGGCAGGATGCGGCTGCCCGCAGGCAGCAGCGGCGTGGCGATCTCCTCGGCCCGGGTGAGCGCATCGCCAAGCGCGAAGTCGCCGGCAAGGTTGGAGGTGATGGCCACCGACGGCTGCTGCTGCTCGCGCGACAGCGACGGCGGCACGGCACGCTCGGTCAGCGTGGCGATGGTCGACATCGGCACGAAGCGTCCGTCGGCCGTTTTCAGGAAGATGTTTTCGAGGTCGGTCGGATCGTTGATCGGATTGGTGGTCGAGACCAGTTTCACGCCATAGCTGCGGTCGGCGATGTAGACATCGACGACGTCGTTGCCGTCGAGCATGGCCTGCAAGGTGTTGGCCAGCCCGGCGATGTCGATGCCGAGATCGGAGGCGCGCTCGCGGTCGATGGCGACGGCAAGCTGCGGCTGCGTCGGGTCGATCGACAGGCGCGGTGTCTGGAAGCGCGGATCCTTCTGCATCTCGGCGATGATCTTCACGGCCGCGTCGCTGAGCGTCTTGCGGTTGTTGCCGACCAGCGCGAACTGCAGGCCGTTGCCGGCGCCGCGGATGCCGAGACTGTTGGGCTGCACCGGGAAGATGCGCACGCTCGGCACCCGCCTGGTCAGCTGGCTGATCTCAGCCATGATCTCTTGCTGGCTGCGGCTGCGCTCGTTCCATGGCGCCAGCGTCATCACCATGAAGCCGGAGTTGTAGGAGCCGTTCTGGCCGGCATTCTCGAAGGTGCTGCGGATCTCGCCAGCATCGCGCATCGGCTGAATCAGTCTCTCGATCTTCTGCATCTGCTGCGTCGTGTAGTCGAGGCTGACGCCTTGCGGGGCGCTGATGCGCAACAGCACGGCGGCGCGGTCCTCGGTCGGCGTCAGTTCCTGGCGGATGGTGCCGAACAGCGTGAAGGCGGTGCCGGCAAACAGCACCGCCACCAGAAGCACGATCCATGGCGCATCGAGGCAGGCATGCAGGGCGCGCTTGTAGGCAGTGTTGAGCGCGCCGCCGATGCGGGCGCCGATGCCGTGGCCGCCTTCGTGGTGGAGCGATGCGCTCGACAGCATGCGCGAGGCGAGCATCGGGCAAAGTGTGAGCGCCACGACGCAGGACAAAAGCACCGACATGGCAAGCACGAAACCGAACTCGCGGAACAGGCCGCCGGTCTGGCCGGGCAGGAACGAGATCGGCACGAAGACGGCGACCAGCGTCAAGGTGGTGGCGATGACGGCGAAGAACACTTCCTGCGCGCCGAGTACGGCGGCTGCGCGCGGCCCCATGCCTTCGTTGCGTCGTCGCACGATGTTTTCGAGCACGACGATGGCGTCGTCGACAACCAGTCCCGTCGCCAGCACCAGAGCGAGCAGGGTCAGGATGTTGACCGAGAAGCCGGCCAGATAGATGGCGGCGATGGTGCCGATCATGGCGACCGGCATCGACAGTCCCGGGATCAGCGTCGCGCGCCAGTCGAGCAGGAAGATATAGATGACGATCAGCACCATGGTCACCGACAGGCCGAGCGCGATCTCGACCTCGTGCACCGCGCCCTTGACGAAGACCGCGTCGTCGCTGGTGATCTTGATCGCCATGCCCTTCGGCAGGTTTTCCTGCAGCTTGGCGACGGCGGCCTGGACGCCGGTCGAAATGTCCAGCGTGTTCGATTCCGCCTGGCGGATGATGCCGATGCCAATGCCGGTCTTGCCATCCGAACGCAGCGTGGTCTGGCCGACGTCGGGGCCGAGCGTGACGGTGGCGACGTCGCGGATGCGCGTCGTGCCGCCGACGATGATGTTTTCGAACTCTTCGGGCGTGGTCACGTCGGCGGTCGTACGGACGATCAGGTCCTGATCGGTCGTGGTGATCGAACCGGCCGGTGAATCGAAGGCGACAGAGGCAAGCGCCGCCCTGAGGTCGGCGACCGTGAAGCCGAGGCTGGCGAGCTTGTTCTGGTCGACGTCGATGCGGAAGATCTTGTCGCGGTCGCCATAGACCTGGACGTCGGCAACGCCGGGCACGGCGGCCAGCTCGTCCTCGATCTGGTCCTGGACCACCACGGTCATGTCCTGGATCGACATGTTGTCCGAGGTCACGGCCAGTCGCATCACCGGGTCGGAATTGGCGTCGGCCTTGACGATGCGCGGCGGATCGGCCGTTTCCGGCATCTGGTTGGCGACGCGGCCGACGGCATCACGCACGTCCGAGGCGGCGACATTGAGATCGACGCCATCGTTGAACTCGATGGTGACGCGGCTCGACCCGAATGAGGAGGAAGACGAGATCGACTTGACGCCGGAGACACGGGCGACGGCGCCCTCGATCGTGTCGGTCAGTTCACGGTCGACGGTTTCGGCAGCCGCTCCTTCGAAGGCGGTGGAAACGGTGACGACGGCGCGGTCGACGTCGGGCAATTCGCGGATCTCGACGCCATAGAAGGCGGCCAGGCCGGCGACGGCAATAAGGGTGTTCAGCACGAAGGCCATCACCGGCCTGCGGATGAACAGGGCGGTGAAGCCGGTCTCGCTGGCGGCGTTGACGGACCCGGTCATGAGCCTGCGGCGGCGTCCGCGGCGCGCTGCTCTTCGCCGGCAAGGCGGACCGCGCCGCCTTCGCTGACGCTCTGCGTGCCTTCGGTGACCACCATGTCACCGCTGTCGATCTCCGCGTCGATCAGTACGGTCTCGGTGTTGCGCTGGATGATGCGCACCGGGACCCGCCTGGCCTTGCCGTCCTCGATCTGCCAGACATAGGCGCCATCCGAACCCCACAGGATCGCCAGCGGGCTGACGGCCGGATAGGTTTGCCCCGGGAATTTCATGGTGATGCCGAACGACATGCCGGCGCGCAGCGAATCGGCCGGATTGGCGATCTTGGCCTTGACCAGAAGGGTACGGCTCTTCTCATCGATGTGGTTGTCTATGGCCGAAACCGTGCCGGTATAGGCATTGCTGGGATTGGCGATCGGCGTCGCCGTCAATTGCGCGCCGACCTTGACGGCGGCGGCGAAACGTTCCGGCACCAGGAAATCGACCAGAATGCTGGAGCGATCGTCAAGCGTGGCGATCGCCGACTGGTTGGTGACATAGTTGCCGGCCGAGATCGGCAGGATGCCGACGGTGCCGGCGATCGGCGCCAGAATCGACCGGCGCTGCAGTGCAAGTTCCGCATCCTGGAGCGCCAGCTTGGCGCCCGCCAGCACCACTTCGGCGTCGGCCACGGCGACCGGGGTCGCGGCATTGGAGGCACGCAGTGACTTGACGCGGTCGAGCTTGGATTGCGCATCCTGCAAAGCGAGCTTGGCGCGGTCCTGCGAGATCACTTCGGTTTCGGAATCGAGGGTGGCGATGATCTGGCCCTTGTCGACATGGCCGCCGGATTCGACCAGCAGTTCGGCGAGGCGGCCGGAACTGTAGGGATTGACGGTCACCGAGGCGTTGGCACGGCCGGTGCCGATCGCCTGCAGGCGGTCGTTGATAACAGCCGAAGTGGCCGCCAGGGCGACCACGTTCACCCGCTGGTTGCCGCCATTGCGGCCATTTGCCTGCCTGGCATTGGCGGCACCGGTTTCAGCCGGGGGCGCTGCCGCATAAGCCCAGTCGATGCCCCAGCGTGCCAGCACGTCGTGCGCGCCAGGATAAAAGCGTAGCCAGGCGCCTGCCGCCACCACCAGCACCACCAGCGCAAAAAGTATCTGTTTCCAGGCGGCCATCGGCACTCCGGTTGGTGAAAATGTCTACCGGCTTCCCCAAAATGAAGTAGACGTGGCAACGCATCCCGGCCTGCGCAGACCGCGCCGATATCACGGCTTTATGGCAATTCTGCCGCTGCCGTGCACATTAAATCTATGTAATCTTGGATAGGCGCAATAGAACAGGAACTCCCAATCCGCCACGCTAGTTAGGAGCCTGCCCTGAACATGTCGATCACGGCACGCAGGCCGGCGGAGAGATACCGCCGGCTGGGATAGTAGAGAAACAGGCTGTCGTCCGGAGCACACCAATCATCCAAGCAGCGAACTAGCGCACCGCTTGCCAAGTGCCGCATCGCTCGGTTGTCCCAAACGTAAGCGAGGCCACAGCCTTGTAGCGCGGCCTCGACCATCAGCTCCTGGTCGTCGAGGGTGACGGGGCCATTGACTTCGACATCGACAGCCTCGCCATTCTTCTCAAACTGCCAGTTGTAGATCGCGCCGCTGGGATAACGATACCGAATGCAGGAGTGTTCGCGCAGATCGGCAGGCCTGACCGGTATCTTGCGCCCAGCGAGGTAATCGGGGGAACCAACGACCGAGAAGCGCAGGGTCTGCTTGATGCGAACGGCGATCATGTCTTGCATCAGCCGCTCGCCAAAGCGAATGCCAGCGTCGAAGCTCTCCTCGACGATGTCGACCAGCCTGTCCGTGGCCACAATGTCCAGGTGAAGACCCGGATTCTGCTTGAGTAACGGTCCCATCACGTCATGCAGCACAAAGGGCGCGATCGAGTTGGGGATGTTGATCCGAACCGTGCCGAACGGCGTGCCCCGGAAGGAATTGAGGCTGTCGATTGCCTTTTCGATCTGGCCAAACGCGGGATGCAGTTCGGAGAGAAATCGTGCGCCCGCTTCGGTTAGCGATACGCTGCGTGTGGTGCGGTGGAACAGCCGCACGCCCACGCGCTCCTCCAGCCTGCGGATCGTGTGGCTGATCGCCGAAGCTGCCACGCCCCGCTCGACCGCGGCCTGCCTGAAGCTCCTGTAGCGGGCGACGGCCAGGAAGGTTGACAACTCGGCAAGCTCGGTTCTGTGCATGATGCTGCGCGCCTCGATTGATATCCCACATTCATGACTCTAATCAGAATTCATCGCCTAATCATCACTATTCTGACTGTGTAGATAACGGGGCACCGGCAGATCGGCCATCAGTTGGCGCCCGGCCGGGTGAATAGTTCAACAGATGGGGATCACCATGACCAAGCCCTCGAAGACTCTCGAAGGAAAAGTCGCGCTGGTTACCGGAGCAAGCTCCGGTATTGGGCGCGCCACCGCCGTCGAGTTTGCCCGTCGTGGGGCAAAGGTAATCGCTAGCGCTCGGCGTGCTTCCGAAATCGCAGCGCTCGTCACCGAGATTAAGAAGGAAGGCTTCGAAGCAACCGCGGTCGTCGCCGACGTCAACGTCGAGCAGAGCGTGATCGACCTCGTCGCGAAGACGATCTCGACCTATGGCCGCATCGACATCGCCTTCAACAATGCCGGAACCGAGGGCGCGTTTTCGCCATTCGTCGACCAGACCAACGAAACCTATGACACCATCTTCAACGCCAACGTCCGCGGTGTCTTTTGGTCGATGAAGCATGAGGTGAGGGCGATGCTGGTCCAGGGTGGTGGCGGCGCCATCATCAACAACGCCTCCATGGGCGGCGTGATCGGCTTCGCCAACGCAGGTCTTTACATCGCCAGCAAGCACGCCGTTCTCGGCCTGACCAAGACCGCATCAATCGAACTGTTCAAGCAGGGCGTCCGCGTCAATGCGATCAATCCCGGCATCATCGACACACCGTTTCAGGACCGTATCTGGCCAAGTGCCGAGGCAAAGGACGCCTTTGCCGCATCGACCGTACCAGGGCGGGCCGGCTCTCCCGAAGAGATGGCGACAGTCGTCGCCTTCCTCGCCTCGGATGACGCCTCGTTCGTCTCCGGCCATGGCCTGCTCGCCGATGGCGGCTATTCGATCGCCTGATCGTGCCAAGCACGTCCCGTGATCGGCAGCGGAATCAACCTGCAACTCAAGGAAACTGGCACAATGACCACACAACCCTCCGCCGCTGCCCTGGTCCCGTCGAACGGCACGCAGCTCACCCTCGTTGCTTTCATTCGAGCGAAGCCTGGCCAAGGAGGTGAACTCGGACGACGTCTTTGGACCCTCGTCGAGCCGGCTCGCGCCGAGCCCGGCAACATCAATTACGACCTGCACAGATCGAACGACGATCCCGACGTGTGGGTGCTCTACGAAAACTGGCAGGCTCCGTCCGATTTGACGGCACATTTCGAGCTTCCGTACATGAAGGAGTTTATCGCGGCGCTCCCTGAGGTGCTCGAAGGGGAAATGGACCTGCATCGGTGCGCGATGGTCACCACGGTCGCCGCCACGGCTAACGCAGACTTTCCATCTCACGGATGCGTTTGGCGCCCTCTGCTTCCAGTTGGCGAGTGACGGCGCCGATCAGCGTTTCGGCGACGACGAACAAGGCGGCCGAAGAGTCCCATGCCGACGGCACCGCGGTTCGTCCGGCGATGACATGGCGAGCAAAGCGGGCGATCGGCGACAGCCACTGGTCGGTGAACAGCACGATCTGCACGCCGCGCTGATGCGCCTTTTCGGCAAAGCGGAGGAGACTGTCCTGGTAGCGCCTGATGTCGAAGATCACCAGCACGTCGCGCTTGCCCATGTCGATCAGCCTGTCGCGCCACATGCTTTCCTGGCCGGCGAGGTGAAAGACATCAGGCTGGATGACGGCGAGGTGGGCGGCCATGTAGCGCGCCAGCGGATCGGTGAAGCGGCCGCCGATCAGGAAGGTCTTGCCGCGCCGGTCGACGAGCCGAGCGGCGATGTCGGCAAGCTGCTTGTCGGAAAGGTGCCTGAACGTCTCGCGCATGTTGTCGAGCGTTGCTTCCAGCATCGGCGACACCGTGCCGCCGCCGGGCGAGGGCGGGTTGAGTGTCCTTGTCGCCGGTGATTGCAGTTGGGCCGCCAGTTCATCCTGCAGGCTCGACTGGAATTCCGGATAGTTCTGGAAGCCGAGCCGGGCGACGAAGCGCAGGATCGTCGGCGAGGAAACGCCGGCCGCGGCCGAGAATTCGGCCACCGTCTTCAGGCCGATCATCGGATAGTTGGCGATCAGCGTCTGGGCCGCGCGCCGTTCGCCGGCCGGCATCGTGCCGATGCGATCGGCGATCAGTTCGGCAATGCTGGAAATCATGTTTTCCCCACCCCTGGCTCGGTCGATGGTCTTTTCCGAAATCGCATTTGACAAAGCCGGACAAACTGTATGAAATCATCCACAGGGACGCAATGAGGCAAAATACGTAACATACGATACAGCGCTCCCCGGGGACGGCAGACTATGGAGAAAGCACGGCCCGCCAGCCTTGCATCGCCTGATACCGTGAGGGTGACGAACCCCGGCGGATCGAGCCCTTTCGTGCTGACCTGCGATCACGCCTCGAATTTCCTGCCCGCCGAATTCGGCACGCTCGGCCTGGCCGCCGAGGACCTGTCGCGCCATATCGCCTGGGATCCCGGTGCGTTGCCTGTTGCCCACCGGATGGCGCAAGCGCTCGACGCGACGTTGGTCGAAACCCGCATTTCGCGCCTCGTCATCGACTGCAACCGGCCCCTCGACGCGCCCGACCTGATACCGCCGGTCAGCGAGACCACGGCCATACCGGGCAATGCTGGCCTGTCGGAAAGCGAGCGGGCGGCGCGTGTCGCGTTGTCATGGCAGCCTTTCCACGACACGATTGCAGGCATCATCGACAACAGGCTGTCACACGGTCAGCAAACGCGGCTGGTTTCGGTCCACTCCTTCACGCCGGTTTACAAGTCCAAAAACCGGCCCTGGCATATCGGCATCATCCATGACGAGGATCGCCGGCTGGCGGCACCGCTGATATCAGCGCTGCGGCGGCTTGCCGGCGTCACCGTCGGCGTCAACGAGCCCTATTCGCCGGCCGACCGCGTCTACTTCACGCTGGAACGGCATGCGCGATCGCGCGGCCTGCCCTGTGCGATGATCGAAATCCGCAACGACGAAATCGCCGGCGAGACCGGGCAGCGGAAATGGGCGGATCTGCTCACGGGCATTTTTTCGGATCTGGAGCCAGAGGAGGCCGGACAAACCAGATCGCATTCAGTCGGAAAGTCAGTTCAATCGGCCAATTAGAACCACAGGGGAATGAAAATGGCAGGACCGGGTTATACGGACATTGACAAGAAGGAGGACCTGAAGGTTCTCCATGGCATGGGCTATGCCCAGGAATTGTCGCGAAGCATGAGCCGCTTCTCGAATTTCGCGATATCGTTCTCGATCATCTGCATCCTTTCGGGCGGCATCAACTCCTTCGCGCAGGCGACATCGTCGATCGGCGGCGCAGGTGCGGGCATCGGCTGGATCGTCGGCTGCTGCGTGTCGGGCTTCTTCGCACTTGCCATGGCACAGATCGCCTCGGCATTTCCAACCGCCGGCGGCCTCTATCACTGGTCGTCGATCCTCGGCAACCGCTTCACCGGCTGGCTGACGGCCTGGCTAAACCTGTTCGGCCTGATCACCGTGCTTGGCGCCATCAACATAGGCACCGCTTTCTTCTTCGTTGGAACGTTCGGAAGCTGGTTTGGCATCACCGGCACACCGGGCGAAATCGTCGGGTTCGTCGCCTTCATCACCGTGCTGCAGGCGCTGTTCAACCATTTCGGCATCAAACTGACGGCAATGCTCACCGATGCTTCGGGCTTTCTTATCCTGGGCGCAACAGCAGTGCTGATCGTGGCCTGCCTGGTGTTCGCACCGGCAATCGACATCAGCCGGCTGTGGACGTTCACCAACTACTCAGGCGATGCTGGCGGCGGTGTTTTTCCGCAAACCGACTCCATGAGCTACCTGTTCCTGCTCTGCCTGCTTCTGCCGGTGTACACAATCACCGGCTATGACGCCTCGGCCCACACCTCCGAGGAGACCGTCAAGGCAGCACATTCGGTCCCGCGAGCGATCGTTTCGTCGGTGCTGTGGTCGTCGCTGATCGGCTGGGTGATGCTGTGCGCAATCGTTCTGGCGATCCCGGACCTGGCTGTCGGCGCCAAGCAGGGATGGAGCGTATTCTTCTCGACAATGGATGCAATCCTGCCAGTGTGGCTGAAGGAACTGCTTTATTTTGCGATCCTGATCTCGCAATTCCTCTGCGGCCTCGCCACCGTGACCTCGGCTTCGCGCATGCTGTTTGCCTTCTCTCGCGACGGCGGCATGCCCGTTGGCTCTGCGGCTCTCGCCAAGGTCAACCCGACCTGGCGCACGCCGGTCAATGCGATCTGGACGGCCGCGATCCTCGAGATCCTGTATGTGTTCCTTGCCCAGTTCATCTCGATCGGCGGCACCAACATCTACACCATCGTCGTCAATTCGACGCTGGTGTTCCTGTTCCTGTCGTTCATCATTCCGATCGTGCTCGGCATGATGACTTTCGGAACGGCGAAATGGCCCAATCCTGGCCCGTGGAACCTGGGCGCCGGGCTGTTCAAGCTGTTCTGTGCGCTGTCGATTGTCGGTATGGCGATCATCTTCTACATCGCCATCCAGCCGCCGAACGACAAGGTGCTTTACATCACCATAGGCTTCATCGTGCTGACCGCCGTGCTTTGGTTCGGTTTCGAGAGCCGCCGCTTCCAGGGTCCGCCGATCGGTGACCAGATCGCCAAGCGCCAGGCCGCGATCAAGGCAGCCGAGGTGGCAATCGGCGAAGCTGGCGCCGCCTGATATCGCCCTATGTGGTCATGGCCGGCCTCGCGCCGGCCATGGCCGCGTTTATCCCTTTCAATCGACAAGCGCTGGAGTGCCAAAGGAATGGCCGGAAATTTCTCGTTCGATCAGTTGAAGAAAGCGGTCTCCAGCGGCGAGATCGACACCGTGTTGGCCTGCATCGTCGACATGCAGGGCCGGCTGGCGGGAAAACGCTTCCTGGCACAGTACTTCGTCGATTCCGCGCATGACGAAACACATGGCTGCAACTATCTGCTGGCGGCCGACATCGATATGGAACCGGTGCCCGGCTACAAGGCGGCAAGCTGGTCGAAGGGCTATGGCGACTTCGTCATGAAGCCGGATCTGGCAACGCTGCGGCGCATTCCGTGGCTGGAAAAGACGGCACTGGTGATCTGCGACGTGCTCGACCACCACACCCATGACGACCTGCCGCACTCACCGCGCGCCATCCTCAAGAAGCAGGTCAAGCGGCTAAGTGAGCGCGGCTATATCGGCTATTTCGCTTCCGAGCTTGAATTCTATCTGTTCAACGAGACCTATGATTCCGCGCGCAAGAAGCACTGGCAAGGTCTCGACACCGCTTCGCCCTATATCGGCGACTACCAGATCGGCATCACCACCAAGGAAGAAGGCGTCATGCGCCGGCTTCGCAACGAGATGGAAGCGGCCGGCATTCCAATCGAGAATTCCAAGGGCGAGTGGGGTCCGGGTCAGGAAGAGATCAATGTGCGCTACGCCGAGGCGCTCGACATGGCCGACCGTCACGTCATCCTGAAGAACGGCGCCAAGGAAATCGCCGAGTCCGAGGGCAAGGCGATTTCGTTCATGTCCAAGTACAATTACGCGCTCGCCGGCAATTCCAGCCACATCCACAATTCGCTGTGGAGCGCCGACGGTAAGACGCCGTTGTTCTTCGACAAGACGGCCGACTGGACGCTGTCGACGCTTGGCCAGCAATGGGCCGCCGGCCAGCTCAAATACGCCAAGGAGTTCACCTGGTTCCTGGCGCCCTACATCAACTCCTACAAGCGCTTCCAGGCCGGCACATTCGCGCCGACTAAGATCATGTGGAGCGAAGACAATCGCACCGCCGGCTTCCGCCTGTGCGGCGAGGGCACCAAGGGCATCCGCATGGAATGCCGCATCGGCGGCGCCGATCTCAACCCGTATCTTGCTTTCGCAGCGCTGATCGCGGCCGGACTTGCCGGCATCGACGAGAAGCTGGAATTACAGAAGCCATTTGTCGGCGATGCCTATCAGGCGTCTCGTTTGCCGGAGATCCCGAAGACGTTGCGCGATGCCACCGAGACGCTAGCGAAGTCGAAGATGTTGAAGCAGGCGCTCGGCGAAGACGTGCTCGAACATTATGTCCATACCGCCAAGTGGGAGCAGTTCGAATACGACCGCCGCATCACGGATTGGGAACTGCACAGGGGGTTCGAGCGGTACTAGGGGTAGTTTGCGAAACGTCGGCGCTTGCCCCTCGCCCTTACCTCCCCGTTAGAAATGGGAGAGGGGGCGTCGACGTTGGAGCTTTCCCTTCTCCTGTCACTAGACGGGGAGAAGGTGCCGGTCCACCCTCCGCAGCTGCGGCGCAGCTGCTGCGGAGGACGGGCAGGCGGATGAGGGGCGGCACAAGGCCAGATGACTTTCGATTTTACAGAAGTGCGAGGACTTAAAAGATGACCGAAACGGTCAAACTCATATCCCCCGTCGATGGCTCGCTCTATGCCGAGCGGCCGATCGCAACAGATCAGGCGATCAATGCAGCGGTCGAGCGTGCCAGGGCAGCGCAAGAGAAATGGGCTGAGATACCGATCGTCGAGCGCGGCAAGTATATGCTTGCGATGCTGGAAGCGCTGGTCGCCATGACCGACGAGATCGTGCCGGAGATCGCTTGGCAGATGGGGCGTCCGGTGCGCTATGGCGGTGAGTTCGGCGGCGTCAAGGAACGCACCAACTATATGGTCGAGATCGCCGAGCAGGCGCTCAAATCCGTGCCGGCCTCCAACCCGAAGGACGGCTTCCGCCGCTATGTGAAGAAGGATCCGCTCGGCGTGGTCATGGTGATCGCGCCGTGGAATTATCCCTATCTCACCGCCGTCAACACCATCGTGCCGGCACTGATGGCCGGCAATGCCGTCATCCTCAAACATGCGGCGCAGACGCTGCTGGTCGGCGAGCGCTTCCAGCAGGCTTTCGATAAGGTCGGCCTGCCCAAGGGCGTGTTCCAAAATGTCGTGCTGAACCACGCCCAGACCGAAAAGCTGCTCGGCTCGGGCAAGATCGATCATGTCAACTTCACCGGCTCGGTCGGCGGCGGCCGCGCCATCGAAAAGGCGGCGGCGGGCACCTTCATGACGCTCGGCTTGGAGCTTGGCGGCAAGGACCCGGCCTATGTGCTGTCCGACGCCAAGATGGACCATGCGGTCGCCAATCTGGTCGACGGCGCCTTCTACAATTCCGGCCAATGCTGCTGCGGCATCGAGCGCGTCTATGTGCACGAAAAGGTCTATGACGAATTCGTCGAAGGCTTCATCGCCGAGACCAAGAACTATGTCGTCGGCAACCCGCTCGACCAGGCGACGACGATGGGGCCGATGGCGCAGGCGCGCTTCGCCGAACTGATCCGCGAACAGAAGGCCGAGGCACTGCGCAAGGGTGCCAAGGCGCACATCGACATGAAGGTGGCTAACGACAAGGCCGGTTCGCCCTATCTGGCGCCGGAAGTGCTGACCAATGTCGATCATCAGATGAGCGTCATGCGCGAGGAGAGTTTTGGGCCGATCGTCGGCATCATGAAGGTGCGTAACGACGAAGAGGCGATCGCGCTGATGAACGACAGTCCGTATGGGCTGACGGCCTCGATCTGGACGCGCGATACCGAGCATGCGGTGGCGATCGGCAACCGCGTCGAGACCGGCACGGTGTTCATGAACCGCTGCGACTACCTCGATCCGGCGCTCGTCTGGACCGGTGTCAAGGACACCGGCAAGGGCGCCGGCCTGTCGGCCATCGGTTATGACAATCTGACCAGGCCGAAATCATTCCATCTGCGCGAAGCCATCTGATTTATTGAAAGACAAAAATGTCCAAGCTGATCTCCAAATGGAACTATCCCACCACCGTCCGCTTCGGCGCCGGGCGCATCAAGGAATTGCCCGAGGTACTGGCGGCCACCGGCATCAAGCGGCCGCTGTTCGTCACCGATCCGGGTCTGGCGAAACTACCGGTCGTCGCCTCGACGCTGAAGATCCTCGACGATGCCAAGGTTCCCTACGGCGTCTTCTCCGAGGTCAGGCCGAACCCGGTCGAATCCAATCTTACCGCCGGCATCGCCGTGTTCAAGAAGGGCAAGCATGACGGCGTCATCGCCTTTGGCGGCGGCTCGGCGCTCGATCTCGGCAAGCTGATCGCCTTCCAGGCCGGCCAAGTCAGGCCGGTGTGGGACTTCGAGGATGTAGACGACTGGTGGACGCGCGCCAACTCGGATGCGATCGCGCCGATCATCGCCGTGCCGACCACCGCCGGCACCGGATCGGAAGTCGGCCGCGCCGGCGTCATCACCAATGAGGCGACGCATACCAAGAAGGTCATCTTCCATCCCAAACTTTTGCCAGCGATCGTCATCGCCGATCCGGAACTGTCGGTCGGCATGCCCGGCTTCATCACCGCCGGCACCGGCATGGACGCGCTTGCCCATTGCCTCGAGGCCTATTGTGCGCCCGGCTATCATCCGATGGCCGACGGCATCGCGGTCGAAGGTGTGAGGCTGGTCTTCGAGAACCTGCCGAAGGCCTATGCCAACGGCAAGGATATTGTTGCCCGCGCCCATATGATGAGCGCCGCCGCCATGGGCGCCACCGCGTTCCAGAAGGGGCTCGGCGCCATCCATTCGCTGTCGCATCCGGTCGGTGCGCTCTACGATACCCATCACGGCATGACCAACGCCGTGTTCATGCCCTATGTGCTGGCCTTCAACCGTGACTCCATCGAGGAGCGTATTGGCCGGCTCGCCGCCTATTGCGGCATCAAGGGTGGCTTCGACGGCTTCGCCAAGGCCATCATCAAGCTGCGCAAGGAATTGAAGGTGCCGCACGCGCTGCCGGGCCTGATCAAGGGGCTCGACATGGATAAGAAGCGCAAGGCGCTGATCGCCGACATGGCGGTGGTCGATCCGACCGCCGGCGGCAACCCGGTCAAGCTGACCAAGAAGGCGGCGCTGACCCTGCTCGAAAACGCCATCGCCGGCACGGTCTGAGGCGTTTTCCGCACCGCAAAGTGATCTGAAAAGGGGCTGTAAAAACAAGGGGGAGGATGAAGGGCAAGGCACAAACTAGTTAGCCGGAAAAAGAATCGCGGAGCGATTGCTACGTCAGGTTAAAAAGAGTTTACTTTTCGCACTGCGAGCAGTCGGTTTCACAAAGCTTTCATCTGGCTGTCACATGAAAACGATACCGCATCGCAGGCGTCCAACGGCGTCAGTTCAACGGAGAGAACACATGTTCAAATTCACGGGGAAAGTGCTTTCCCTTTCGGCCGCGGCGCTTTTCGCGTCGACGGTGATTTCGTCCGCGGATTCGATGGACGATCTCGTCAAGGCCGCCAAGGCGGAAGGCCAGCTTACCACCATCGCGCTGCCGCACGACTGGTGCGGCTACGGCGACGTCATCGCCGGTTTCAAGGCGAAGTATCCGGAAATCACCATCAACGAACTCAATCCCGACGCCGGTTCCGGCGACGAGGTCGAGGCGATCAAGGCCAACAAGGACAACAAGGGGCCGCAGGCGCCTGACGTCATCGACGTCGGCCTGTCCTTCGGCCCGACCGCCAAGGCCGATGGCCTGATCCAGCCCTACAAGGTGTCGACCTGGGACTCGATCCCCGATAGCGCCAAGGATGCGGAAGGCTACTGGACCGGTGACTATTACGGCGTGCTGTCCTTCCAGGTCAACAAGGATATCGTCAAAGAAGCTCCGGCCGACTGGGCCGATCTTCTGAAGCCGGAATTCGCCAACACGGTCGCACTCGCCGGTGATCCGCGCGCTTCGAACCAGGCCATCCAGGGCGTTTATGCCGCTGGTCTGTCGTCGGGCGCCGCCGCTGGCGAAGCTGCCGGTACTGCTGGCCTCGACTTCTTCAAGAAGCTCAACGCCGCCGGCAATTTCGTGCCGGTCATCGGCAAGGCAGCTACGCTGGCCCAGGGCCAGACCCCGATCCTGATCACCTGGGACTATAACGCGCTTGCTGGCCGCGACACGCTGAAGGGCAACCCGCCCGTCGACGTCGTCGTGCCGAAGACCGGTGTCGTCGCCGGTGTCTACGTGCAGGCGATCAGCGCCTACGCGCCGCATCCGAATGCAGCCAAGCTCTGGCTCGAATACCTCTACTCGGACGAAGGCCAGATCGGCTGGCTGAAAGGCTATTGCCACCCGATCCGCTTCAACGATCTCGCCAAGAACGGCAAGATCCCGGCTGACGTCTTGGCCAAGCTGCCGCCGGCCGAAGCCTATGCGTCCGCCGTGTTCCCGACGCTCGACGAGCAGGGCAAGTCCAAGGAAACCATCACCAAGAACTGGGATGCCGTCGTCGGCGCCAACGTCAAGTAAACTCAACACGATACCGGGCGGTCCCGAGGCCGCCCGGTCCTTCTCTCGAAGACGGTAGCCGGCGCATGACCGATATCTCGTTGTCCGACCACGCTGTCACCGGGAAGACCGCGCCTCCCGCCGAGGTGCGCAGCATGCGGCTGCCGACGCAATGGCTTGGTGTCGCGCCTTTCTTCATCTTCGCCATCATGTTCCTGATCCTGCCCACGCTCTATCTGATGCTGGGCGCATTCCAGAACGATGCGGGTGAATTCACCTTTGAAAATATTGCCGCACTGGCGCAGCCGTCGATCGTTGCCGCCTACTGGATTTCGATCAAGGTCAGCCTCGCCTCATCGCTGATCGGCGCCTTCGCGGGTCTCGCCATCGCCATCGCCATCGTGCGCGGCGGCCTGCCGGATTGGATACGCTCGGCGACGCTGACCTTCTCCGGCGTTGCTTCCAATTTCGCCGGCGTGCCGCTGGCCTTCGCCTTTATCGCAACGCTCGGCCGGCTGGGCCTTGCCACGGTGATCCTGAACACCTTGTTCGGCCTCAACATCTACGCGCATGGCTTCAACATCCTGTCGTTCTGGGGGCTGACGCTGACCTATGTCTATTTCCAGATTCCGCTGATGGTGGTCATCATCGTGCCAGCCATCGACGGGCTGAAGAAGGAATGGGGCGAGGCCGCCGCAACGCTGGGCGCGACCATGTCCCAGTACTGGCGCATGGTGGTCATTCCAGTGATCTGGCCGAGCTTCCTCGGCACTGTGATCCTGCTCTTTGCCAATGCCTTCGGCGCCATCGCCACTGCCTATGCGTTGACCGGCTCGTCGCTCAATATCGTGCCGATCCTGCTCTATGCGCAAATCCGCGGTGACGTGCTGCACAATGCTCATCTCGGCTATGCCATAGCTTTCGGCATGATCTTCATCACCGGCCTGGCCAATGTCTTCTACATCTGGTTCCGGACCCGTTCCGAGAGGTGGCTGAAATGAAGTCGGGAAAGTTCTGGGCCTGGGTCGTTTTCGCGTTTGGCGCGGCGTATTTCTTTATTCCGCTGATCGCGACCGTGGAGTTTTCCATGCGCATGCGGCGTGGCGAGTACTCCTTCGACGCATACAAGGTCGTGCTCGGCGATGCACGTTTCCAGGCGACGTTCATGTATTCGGTGGTCGCGGCCATCTTCACCATCATTCTCGGTGTACTGGTGGTGGTGCCGGCCGCCTACTGGATCCGGCTTCGGCTGCCGCAGTTACGACCGATCGTCGAGTTCATTACACTGCTGCCGCTGGTCATCCCGGCCATCGTCATCGTCTTCGGCTACATCAGGATGTACGGGTCGAATTCGCCGCTGCCGTTCCTGGCGACCGACACAGGCACCAATGCCTTGCTGGTGATCGGCTATGCGACACTTGCGCTGCCCTATATGTATCGCGCCGTCGACACCGGGCTTCGCACCATCGACGTGCGTACCTTAACGGAAGCGGCACAGATCCTTGGCGCCGGCTGGGGCACCATCATCACCCGCGTCATCCTGCCCAATGTGCTGATCGCGGTGCTCTCGGGCGCATTCCTCACCTTCGCTATCGTCATCGGCGAATTCACCATGGCGAGCCTGCTCAACCGGCCGGCCTTCGGCCCCTATCTGCAGAATATTGGCGCCAACCGCGCCTATGAGCCGGCGGCACTTGCCATCATAGCCTTCGCCATCACCTGGGGGTGCATGTCGCTGATTCAGATCCTGTCCCGCTTCGCGCCGAAATCGGCGAACCGCCCAAATTGACCGAAAAGTACTGATCGAAAGAACAACACCATGGCCGACCCGTTCCTTTCCATCCAGCACGTTCGAAAATCCTTCGGCGCCACCACTGTGGTCGAGGATTTCAATCTCGATGTCGAGCGCGGCGAATTCGTCTCCTTCCTCGGCCCGTCCGGTTGCGGCAAGACCACTGTGCTGCGCATGGTGGCAGGCTTCGAGGAGCCGAGCGCGGGCACGATCGTTGTCGGCGGCAAGGACATTACGAGGCTGAAGCCCAACCAGCGCAATGTCGGCATGGTGTTCCAGGCTTATGCGCTGTTTCCGAACCTGACCGTGGCGCAGAATATCGGCTTCGGCCTGAAGGTTGCCGGCATGCCGAGGGCTGACATCGATGCCCGTGTCACCGAGATGCTCGGCATCATCAAGCTGCCGCAAATGGCGGACCGCTACCCCTACCAGCTCTCGGGCGGCCAGCAGCAGCGCATCGCGCTGGCCCGCGCCATAGCGCCGAAGCCGAAGCTGCTGCTGCTCGACGAACCGCTATCGGCGCTCGACGCCAAGGTGCGCGTGTCGCTGCGCGAGGAAATCCGCTCGATCCAGAAGAAACTCGGCATCACCACCATATTCGTCACGCACGACCAGGAAGAGGCGCTATCGATCTCGGACCGCATCGCCGTCATGTATGGCGGCAAGGCCGAGCAGGTCGGCACGCCGTTCGAGATTTACAACCGCCCGGCGACCAAGTTCGTCGCCAATTTCGTCGGCACGCTGAACGTGCTCGAAGGCACCGTTACCGACGCCGCTGCAGGCACGGTGCGGGTCAATTCCGAACAGGTCTCGCTCAAGGGCAGGCTAAACGGTTCCAAGTCGGGCGACACGCTGTCGCTGGCGCTGCGGCCCGAGGCGATTTCGCTTGGCCGCCAGCCCGGCCGCGACTCCAGCCTGTCCGGAGAAATCTCCGAAGTGCATTTCCTTGGCTCGGTCATCCGGGTTCGTGTCGGCATCGGCGGCAGCATGGTCTCGCTCGATACGTTCAACAGCCCGGCAACGCCACCGCCCGCTGTTGGTGAAAAGGCCGATATCTCGTTCTCGTCGAGCGACATGCTGGTGCTGCACTAGGCTGTGTCGATATCCAGGTGAGGCCAGCCTGACCTACACATCCTGGGACCGCGTAATCGGGGCTTCCTCAGGCGGCGCAATGAATGGCTGCGTCGCTGTCTGAGAGACGGCAGTGCGTGGGTCCGCGCCGCATGTGTCGAGCGCCGGGCGCCGGCCGGCAACACAAGTCCGGTATGCGTCTCGCCTGTGCAACAGCCGATCAACAGCATCTTGCCGGCTTGCCACTGCCGACAATTCCGCATCATAACAGGTCATGGCCCTTTTCGAGCTGACCCTTGTCCTCCTGTTGATTGCCGTAGCGCTGACGGCGCTGTCGCGACGGCTGGAGGTTCCCTATCCCTCGTTGCTGGCGCTGGCGGGGGTGGGCATCGCCTTCGTGCCTGGCGTGCCGACCATCGAGATCGATCCGGAGCTGGCGCTTGCCCTGTTCATCGCGCCGGTGCTGCTCGATGCCGCCTATGATACGTCGCTCCGCGACCTCAATCGCTACAGGGTGCCACTTGCCCTGTTGGCGCTTGGTGCCGTCCTTTTCACAACGGCTGCGGTCGCGCTGGTTGGCTGGGCGATGGCAGGCCTGCCCATCGCCGCGGCGATAGCGCTTGGCGCCATCGTCGCGCCACCCGATGCGGTCGCGGCATCGGCCGTGCTCGGGCAATTCAAGGTGCCGCACCGCATCACCGCCATTTTGCAAGGTGAAAGCCTGCTCAACGATGCGACGGCGCTGCTTATCTATCGCATCGCCGTGGCCGCGGCGCTCGGCCCGGTCCTGTTGAGCAATGCGGCGCCGATGATCGCGCTGTCGACGGTTGGAAGCCTGGTGACCGGTTATGCGCTTGGCCACCTGTCTCTCGCTACGCTTAGCCGCATCGAAGACGCCGCGAGCGGCACGGTGGTGCAGTTCGCAGGCACTTTTGGCGTCTGGATCCTGGCGGACAGGCTGGGCCTTTCCGCCATCATCACGATCGTCGTCTACGCCATGACGATCGCACGCACCGCGCCTCGCCGGATGTCGGCCAGAAAGCGCGTCAGCTCCTATTCGGTCTGGGAAACCGCGGTCTTCGTGCTCACCGTGCTGGCTTTCGTGCTGATGGGCCTGCAAGCGCGCACAATCGTCGAGCGGCTGGCCGGCGCCGGACAGCTCAGTGCGTTCGTCTTTGCCGCTGCGGTTCTGGCCGTGGTTATCGTCTCGCGCCTTGTCTGGGTGCTCGGCTGCGGCGTGATCCTCAGGGCGCTGGCGCGTCTCGGCAGTGCCGAACAGCAAAAGGAGGCGCCATCGTTTCGCGGCGGCGTGCTGATCGGCTGGTGCGGCATGCGCGGTCTGGTGACGTTGGTGGCGGCATTCGCTCTGCCGCAGGACTTTCCCGGCCGCGACCCGATCGTGCTCGCCGCTTTCTCCGTCGTCCTTGGCACGCTGGTGCTGCAAGGCATGAGCCTGAAGCCGCTGCTGCGGCTGCTAAACCTCGACCCTGACGAAACCGTCGACCGCGAGGTCGCGCAAGCACGCGTCGTGGTCATGCAGGCCGCCCTCGATATATTGAGCGGCAAGACGTCGGACGCGGCGGCCGCAGTGCGCGAGCAATATGCCGCCCAACGCAAGATCGCCAAAAATCCTGACGATGCCCAGGCGGCGACTGAATATGACCGCTTGCGTCTTTACGCCATCAAGAGCCAGCGCGATGCGCTGGAAGAATTGCGCCGCAACGGCACGATCGGCGACGAGGCCTATCACCGCCTGGAGGAAGAGATCGACTGGTCGGAACTGGCGGCGTCGCCAGCAGGCCGGTTCCAGCCACTGACGACGACCTGACCGCTGGCCCAGCCGCGCTATCCATCCGGCACATTGCAACCAAACTGCCGAACCGCTACTGCCATGACGAAATTGAGCCGGATAAGCAATGAAGCTGGTCAGCTACAACATCCAGTATGGGTTCGGCGGCGACGAGCGCTACGATCTCTCTCGCGCCGCGCGCATCGTTGCCGGCGCCGATATCATTGCGCTGCAAGAGGTGGAGCGGCACTGGCCGCGCAGCAATTTCGACGACCAGCCGGAGCTGCTTTCCAGTCTCCTGCCGGATTATCACTGGGTCTATGGCCCGGCCTTCGACATGGATGCCAGCGAGCAGCGAGACGGCCATCTGGTCAACCGGCGCCGCCAGTTCGGCACCATGGTGCTGTCGAAGCTGCCGATCGTCTGGTCGCGGCTGCATGCGCTGCCGATGCGCCGCACGCTCCGTCCGCTCAACACCCGCAACGCGGCACTCGAATGCATGGTCCGCACGCCGGCGGGTCCGGTGCGCGTGTTGTCGCTGCATCTCGCCCATATCGCGGTCGAAGAGCGGCTGGAGCAGATCGACTATCTCATGGCCGAGCATCGCAGGGCACCGTCCGATGGCGGGCCGTGGAGCGGCGTCGACGATGAGCCCACGCGCAACTGGACCAGTGGCGAGGCGGAGCCGGAAAACCCGCTGGCGGCGATCTGGATGGGCGACTTCAACATGGAACCGGGCAGCGCCGAATATCGCCGCATCGTCGGCAGCACGCCCTACCATCGGGATGCTGCCTATCCTGACGGTTTCGTCGATGCCACCGCCGTGGCCGGCGAGCCGGTCGCGGATTTCCACACCCATGTGAAGACCATAGACGGCAAACTGACGAAACGCCGGCTCGACCATTGCTTCGTCGGGGGCATGTTCGCCGGGCGCGTGCGCTCGATCAGCGCCGACGTCGGCGAGGTCGCGTCGGATCATTTCCCGCTGCGGGTAGACATCGACCTGGAAACGCCCGGCATCGCCCCATGACACTGTTCGTCTTCTTCGCGGTGCTTGCCGCCGCCGCCATGCACGCGATCTGGAACGCGCTGGTCAAGGTCCATCTCGACCGCTTCCTGTCGATCACGCTGATGACGCTGGGCATGGGCGCCGCGGCCCTGCTCGTGCTGCCCTTCGTTGAGGTGCCCAAGGCCGAGGTGTGGCCCTACATCATCGCCTCCGTGTTTTTCCACATGGGCTACCGGACCTTCCTGATCGGCGCCTACAAGGCCGGCGATTTCGCCCAGACCTATCCGCTGGCACGCGGCACCGCACCTCTACTCTCGGCCTTCGGTGGCATGTTCGTCGTTGCCGAGATTCCCGGCCCGTTCGCCATGCTCGGCATCTTTCTGTTGTCGGCCGGCACGCTGGTGATGTCGTTTCGCGGCGGCGCGCATCTGGAGAAGCTCAATTTGCGCGCGGTCGGTTTTGCGCTCGGCACCTCGATCTTCATCGCCAGCTACACGCTGTCCGACGGCAGCGGCGCTCGGCTGGCCGCCACCGCGCAGAGCTATGCCGCCTGGCTGTTCATCTGCGATGCTTTTGGTGCACTGGCATTGTGCCTCATCTTCCGCGGGCCGAAGGCGCTGCCGGTGCTGGCGCGCGACTGGAAGGCGGGGCTGTTCACCGGCGTGCTCAGCGGTGCCGCCTACTGGATCGTCATGTGGGCGATGACCAAGGCGCCGATCGCCTCGGTGGCATCGCTGCGCGAAACCTCGATCCTGTTTGCCATGCTGATCTCGGTCTTCGCGCTTGGCGAGAAGATGACGGGCTGGCGCGGTGCCGCCGCGCTCAGCATCGTTGCGGGTGTCGTCGCGCTCAGGCTCGGCTGAGCTTCAGCCCAGAACCGTCATCACCTGGCGGCGCTTCTCCGGGCTGAAACGGATGACGACGATGATGCAGACGGCGACCACGCCGGCAAACAGCGCCAGCGCATAGCCATAGCTGCCCCCGGCGCTTTCAGCGATTCCTGCCTGATACGGTCCGCCATAGGATGCCGCGAGATTGCCGGCCTGATAGATGAAGCCGGGCAAGGTCGTCCGCACCGCGCCGGGCGAAAGCTCGTTGAGATGCCCCGGGATTGCCCCAGGCGCATCTTCCTCCTCCATCATCATCGATGCGAGGAACTATCAGCCAGTTCAGGCAAGACCGGTGGTCACTTTTTCGCGCGGCTCATTTGATCGAACGCCACGTGGAGTGGCATGAAGATGCGAGCGGATGCGGGAGCGACCGCCATCATCGGTCGATGAAGTCGATACTCGGCTTGAGGATGAGATCTAGATTTCGAGATCAAACACCATCAGCCCCTCCGTGCCGCCTTCCAGGGCGGCCACCAGCCTGGCGCCGGCGCGCTGATGCGCCTCATGCACCAGATAGGCGTCGCGTGCCGCGGCGTCGCGGAAATCGATGGTGACGCCATGGGTGAAGCCGCGTGCGAACGGCTCCGGGCTGATATTGGCGCTGAACTGGACCGCGTCCATGCCGTCGATCACCTGCCGCAGCGCCTCGAGGTCGGCATGGATCGCTTTGTGTTCACCGACACCGACATCATTGCGGAATTTGACGAATACACAGTGCCTGATCATCTTCATGTTCCCTTCAAGCAGCTCGGTTGCCGGAAAACACCGCCGGCGGCAGGGGCTCGCGGCCGAGGACCAGGTCGGCACCTTTTTCACCGACCATGATTGTCGGTGCATTGGTGTTGGAGGAGGGTACGCGCGGCATCACCGAAGCATCGCACACCCGCAGGCCTTCGATGCCACGCAGCCGCAGGTCCGGGGTCACCACAGCCATCTCGTCATGGCCCATACGGCAGGTGCCGACCGGATGGTGATCGGTCTTGGAACTGCGGCAGGCATAGTCGAACAGCTCGTCGTCGCTGGCGAGTGCCGGGCCGGGCAGCACTTCGCGCAGCACATAAGGGGCAAGCGCCTTCTGACGCATGATCTCGCGCGCCAGCCGCAGCCCCTTGATCGACATGGCGCGGTCATAGGGATCTGACCAGTAATTCGGATCGATCAGCGGGTGGTCGGCGGGATCGGCGCTCTTCAGCCGCACAGTGCCGCGCGAGCGCGGCCGCAGGAAGGCCGAGTTCAAGGTGACGCCGGGGTTCTTCAATTTCTCGACGCCGGCCTCGATGCCGGAGCCCAAGCCGAGGTGAAACTGGATGTCAGGCGAGGCGGCTGTCGGGTCGGCGTACCAGAAGCCGCCGGTCTCGAACAGGCTGGAGGCCACCGGCCCCTTCTTCAAGAGCAGATATTGCAGGCCGGCCCAGGCCGTGCGGTGCAGCTTGGCGTAGTTGTCATAGGTGTGGTCGCCGGTGCATTCGGCGATGACGAACAAATCAAGATGGTCCTGCATATTGGAGCCGACGCCGGGCAGATCGTGCACCGGTGTGACGCCGACCGACTTCAAATGGTCGGCCGGGCCGATGCCCGACTGCATCAAGAGTTTCGGCGACCCGATGGCGCCGGACGAGACGATCACCTCACGTTCGGCACGCAGGATTTTCTTCTCGCCGCCTGGCTTGTCGACCACTTCGACGCCAATGGCACGGCGGTTCTCGACGACGATGCGCGTCACCAGCACATCGGTCCTGACGATGAGGTTCTTGCGGGCGCGGATCGGCCTGAGATAAGCCACCGAAGCGGAAGAGCGCCGGGCATCCTTCTGGGTCAGTTGGTAATAGCCGACGCCTTCCTGGCTGGCGCCGTTGAAGTCCGGATTGAAGGGAATACCCATCTCCTGGCCGGCGCGGAAATAGGCTTCGCAGATAGGCAGCGGCGAAATCGGGTTCGAGACGCCGAGCGGACCCTGGTCGCCATGGAAATCGTTGGCGTAGCGCTGGTTGTTCTCGGCCCGTTTGAAGTAAGGCAGCACGTCGCGATAGCCCCAGCCGGCGAGGCCTTCTTCCTTCTCCCAGGCGTCGTAGTCGCGGGCGTTGCCGCGCGTGTAGATCTGGGCATTGATGGAGGAGCCGCCGCCGACCACCTTGGCCTGCGTGTACCAGAAGACGCGGTCCTTCATGTGCCTCTGCGGCACGGTCGACCAGCCCCAGGAGGCAATGCCCCTGGTCATCTTGGCGAAGCCGGCCGGCATGTGGATATAGGGATGCCAGTCCTTGCCGCCAGCTTCCAGCAACAGCACCGAATTCGAAGAATCCTCGCTCAGCCGGTTGGCCAGAACGCAGCCGGCCGGACCGGCGCCCACGATGATGTAGTCGGTCATTTCGTCATCCGTTCACAGCCGTGGCACCGAGAGCGCGCCGTCGACATTGATGATCGAGCCGGTCGAAAAGCCGAGCTTGCCGCCGGCGAGCATTGCCACCGCCGCGCCGATGTCGGACGCTTCGCCCCAGCGCTTTGCAGGCACCAGACCACCGTCGATCAAGGCATCGTATTTGGCGGTCACGCCTGAGGTCATCTCGGTGCGGATGATGCCCGGACGCACCTCGAACACGCCGATGTTTTCGGGCGCGAGCCTGAGCGTCAGGTTCTTCACCCACATCGAAAGCCCGGCCTTTGAGATGCAGTAGTCCGGCCGCTCCGGTGACGCCATTTCGGCGCTGACCGAGGTGATGGTGATGATCGATTTCGGGTGATCGCCTGGCGCAGCCAGCATCGCCTTGGCGACGGCCTGGCTGAGGAAGACGGTGCCGCGCAGATTGATGCCCAGTACGCGGTCGAAATTCTCCGGCTTGAGATCCAGCAGATCACCACGCACCACAGCGCCGATCCCGGCATTGTTGACCAGGCAATCGATGCGGCCGAAGGCGCGCATCGCCGCATCGACAAGTGCAGTGTGGCTGGCGAGATCGGCAATGTCGCAAGCGACATAAGCGAATGTCGCGCCGCGCCCGGCGATGTCGGTAGCAAGTCCATCAGCGGCTGTTTCGGCAAGATCGGCGATCAGAATATCGAAGCCGGCATCGGCCAGCGCCTCGGCACAGGCGAGGCCAATGCCGCGCGCGCCGCCGGTGACGATGGCGGAGGGTCGGGTCATTGGAGCTTAGCCTTGCGGATATGGTCGGCGACACGCAGCGCCTGGGCTGCAATCGACAGCGCTGGGTTCACAGCAGCCGAGTTCGGCAGGAAGCCGGCGTCGACGACGAACAGGTTCCGGTGGTCGAAGGAGCGGCAGAAAGGGTCGAGCGGCACGGTCGCCGGATCGTCGCCCATCTTGACCGTGCCGCACTGGTGCGACGGCGTGCGCTTGTCGAAGGGGCGTGACAGCACGATGGGATAACCGCAGGCGCGGAAGTTCTCGCGCATCACCTTGGTCAGCCCGTCGAGCGACTGCATGTTGGAGCGCCGCCACTGCATGACGATGTCCTTGCCGTCGACCATGATGCGGCTTTCGGGATCCGGCAGGTCCTCGCACATCAGGTACCAGTCGACGGCGTGGCCAGCCATGAAATCGAGCGCGAATCTTGGCGTGTACTTGACGTTGGCCCTCAGCATGTTGCCGTCGATCTTTCCCAGAAGCTGGACGTTGCCGAGCGGCTTGCCGCCCTTGCCGTCGGACAGGTAATAGTCGTTCAGCATCAAGGTCTTCTGGTAGACGGCATCGTTGCGACGGCGAGGGTCGATCGCCAGCATGGCGCTGGAATTGTGGTTCATGAAATTGCGCCCGACCTGGTCGGAGCGGTTCGCAAGCCCTTTGCCGTCAGGAGACGGCGAGCGCAGCAGGATGACGGCGGAATTGACCGCGCCCGCGGAGAGGATGACCAGCTTCGGGGATATTTTCTTCAGCTCGCCATTCTGCCGGTAGTGAATGGCTGATATCGTCGTGCCGTCCGCCGAGGCTTCGAGATAATCGACGTGGGCGCCGGTTTCGAGCTTGATGTTCCGGTCGGTGAGGGCAGCCGTCAGCGGTCCCGTTTGCGCGTCGATCTTGCCCTGGCCGGTGTTGGGGAAAGCATCCCAGCCGGTCTTGCCCTCTTTAAGCCAGGTGTCGATGTCGACGCCGAGCGGCAGCGAGGCCGGATGCAGGCCAAGTCCCTTGAGTTCGGCGCGGGCGCGGACGATGGGGGCTTCGTCGGGTACCGGCTTGTAGGCGTAGGGAATTGAGTGGAACGGCTCGGTCGGATCCTCGCCCAGCGTGCCGCGCACGCGAAACAGCTGTTCGGCCTTCGAATACCAGGGCTCGAATTCTTCATAGGAAAACGGCCAGGCTGGCGAGACGCCGCCAAAGTGTTCCATGGCGGCGAAATCTTCCTTGCGGTAGCGGATCAGCACCGCGCCATAGAACTTCGAATTGCCGCCTACATAGTAGTAGTTGCCGGGATTGAAGGCGGCACCGCCGGCCTCGCGCCACATCTCCTTCGGCCGGTAGTGGCCGTCGACGAAGATCGAGCGTGTGTCACGCGCGTGCGGCGTTGCCGGCAAGAGCTCGCCGCGCTCCAGCATCAGGATCGAGGCGCCAGCGCCGGCAAGGCCGGATGCGATCGTGGCGCCGCCAATGCCGGAGCCGATGATGACGATGTCCGGATTTGTCATGGCCGTCAGCGAATGCGGGTCTCGGTCGCAGGATCGAAAAACACCGCCTTGGTCAGGTTGAAGGCAAGCGGTGTGTTGGTGCCCGGCTGGATGTTGGCGTCGGCGCGCAGCCGTGCCACCACGCCCTTGCCGCCGAGATTGGTGACGGCGAAGGTGTCCGAGCCTGCCGGCTCCACGACCTCGATGTGGCAGTCTGCGGTGGCGATGTGCGACGCGTTGCGCTCGGCACCTTCCGGGTCGGTCAGAGCTTCCGGGCGGACGCCGAAGATGATCGGCTTGCCCTGGAATGCCGACAGGCCCGCCGGCGCGTTGGCCATCGGCAGCGAAATCGGCTCGCGCGTCTCGCGCTGCAGCACGACGGACAGCGCGTCGCCATTGGTGCCGATCGTCGCCGGGATCAGGTTCATCGCCGGCGAGCCCATGAAATCGGCAACGAAGAGATTTGTCGGGTTGTTGTAGATTTCGGCAGGGGTGCCGAACTGCTGCACCTCGCCGTCGCGCATCACGGCGATCTTGGTCGCCAGCGTCATCGCCTCGATCTGGTCGTGCGTGACATAGACGATGGTGGTGCCGGTGGTGGCATGCAGGCGCTTGATTTCGATGCGCATGTCGACGCGCAGCTTGGCGTCGAGGTTGGACAAAGGTTCGTCGAACAGGAACAGCTTGGGGTCGCGCACCAGCGCCCGGCCCATGGCGACGCGCTGGCGCTGGCCGCCGGACAGCTGGCTCGGCTTGCGCTGCAGCAGATGGCCGATCTGCAGCACTTTGGCCACCTTGTCGATGGCCTTCTGACGCTCCGCCGCCGGCACGCCGCGCATCTCCATGCCGAAGGAGATGTTTCCGGCCACCGTCATGTTCGGATAGAGCGCATAGCTCTGGAACACCATGGCGATGTCGCGCTTCGATGGATGCAGATCGTTGATGGTGCGGCCGTCGACGCGGATCTCACCGGAGGTCATCGTCTCCAGGCCGGCAATGGTGTTAAGCAGCGTGGACTTGCCGCAGCCGGACGGGCCGACCAGCACCAGGAAGCCGCCTTTC
Source organism: Mesorhizobium sp. LjRoot246 (assembly GCF_964254115.1). Classification (NCBI taxonomy): domain Bacteria; kingdom Pseudomonadati; phylum Pseudomonadota; class Alphaproteobacteria; order Hyphomicrobiales; family Phyllobacteriaceae; genus Mesorhizobium; species Mesorhizobium sp. LjRoot246. The sequence goes on from NZ_CAXUSN020000001.1 coordinate 2,072,220, forward strand.
TCGAGCTCGACGTCAATCCCTTTCAGGATCTCGACCTGGCCGAAGCGCTTTCTCAGACCATCAATTTCCAGAAAAGCCATCAGATTATCCTTTGACGGCGCCGGCCATCAGACCGCGCACGAAGTAGCGGCCGGCGAGCACATAGACGAGAAGGGTGGGCAGTGCCGCGATCATCGCGGCGGCCATGTTGACGTTGTATTCAACGACGCCGGTCGAGGTGTTGACGACGTTGTTGAGCGCCACCGTCATCGGCATCGCGTCGCCTGTGCCGGCATAAGCCGAGGCGAACAGGAAGTCGTTCCAGATGTTGGTGAACTGGTAGATCACGGTGACGACGAAGATCGGCATCGAATTCGGCAGCATGATGCGGCGGAAGATCTGGAAGAAGGATGCGCCATCAACTTGCGCCGCCTTGACCAGTTCGGTCGGGAAGGCCTCGTAGTAATTGCGGAAGAACAAAGTGGTGAAGCCGATCCCGTAGACGACATGGACGAAAACGAGGTTGACCGTCGGATTACCGAGGCCGAAGCTCGTTCCGACCGAGTTCTGCAGCGTGACGCCGAAGCGGCCGAGGCTGCCGAGGATCGTTGCCATCGGCAGCAGCACCGACTGGAACGGAATGAAGCAGGCGAACAGCATCAGCCCGAACACCAGCGTCGCGCCGCGGAAGCGCCATTTGGTCAGCACATAGCCGTTGAGCGCACCGAGCATCGTCGAGATCAGCACGGCCGGAACCACCATCTTGATGGAGTTCCAGAAATAGCCCTTGATGCCGGCGCAGGTGAGGCCGACGCAGGTCTCGCCCCAGGCCTTCAGCCACGGATCGAAGGTCGGCGCCTCGGGCAGCGCCAGCATGTTGCCGTTCTGGATCTCGTCCATGGTCTTGAACGAGGTCACCAGCATGACGAACAGCGGCATCAGGTAAAACAGCGCAAACAGCGCCAAAAGCCCGTAGATGACGATGCGGTTGAGGGTCTTGACGCTGACGCCGCCGGAGGCCTGGCGGGCGGGAGTGGTGACAGCGCTCATCGCGGCTTCTCCCGCAGTTCCGAATAGAGATAGGGCACGATGATGGCGACGATGGTCATCAGCATGATCACGGCACTTGCCGAGCCGACGGCCATTTCGTTGCGCTTGAACGTGTACTCATACATGAAGTTGGACGGCAGCCAGGCCGAGCCGCCGGGGCCGCCGCTGGTCAGTGCCACCACCAGATCGTAGGACTTGATGGCGAGGTGCGCGAGCACGATGAAGGCCGACAGGAAGATCGGCCGCAGCAGCGGAATGACGATGCGGCGATAAAGCTGGAAGGTGGTGGCACCGTCGATCTGTGCTGCCTTCATTATCTCGCCGTCGATGCCGCGCAGGCCGGCCAGGAACATCGCCATGATGAAACCGGAGGCCTGCCAGACGCCGGCGATGACCACCGTGTAGATGACGAAATCCTTGTTCTTGATCCAGTCGAAATGGAAGCTCGTCCAGCCCCATTGATGCAGGGTCTGCTCGAGGCCGAGGCCGGGATCGAGGAACCATTTCCAGGCGACGCCGGTGACGATGAAGGACAGCGCCATCGGGTAGAGATAGATCGGCCGCAACACGCCTTCGCCGCGGATCTTCTGGTCGAGCAGGATGGCCAGGAACAGGCCGAGCGCCAGGCAGATTGCGATGTAGAGAAAGCCGAAAATGCCCATGTTGGTGATCGACGTGTACCAGCTCGAGGGCGGGTCCGTGTCGAAGGTCCAGCCCCACAGCCGCTGATAGGCGCGCGAGCCTGTGATGACATAGGACGGGAAGGTCTTGGAATTGGTGAAGGACAGATAGATCGTCCACAGGATGAAGCCGTAGACGAAGACGATGGTGATGGCGAAGCTCGGCGCCAGCACGATCTTCGGCAAGGCGTCCTGCAGGCGTGAGCGCACCGAGGCGCGTGGGCGCGCTTGCTCCGGCGTCAGCTTGATCTGGCTTGTCGCTACCGTGCTCATGAGGCTCCTCCCGTCAACGCGCGGCCATTCAGCTTCGCGGATCGGAGCCTTCCCCGCCGGAGCGGGGAAGGCGTTTTTGGTGCGTGGCGCTTACTTGGCGTCGTCGATGGCCTTGACCAGCTCGGTCACGGCCTCGTCCGAGGTCTTGATCTGACCATGAACGAACTTGGAGACGACGTCCTTGTAGGCATTGGCAACCGCCGGAGGGGCGCCATAGCCCTGGGCCAGCGAACCGAACAGCGTGCCGCCTTCATTGGCCGCCTTCAGGTCGGCGATGCCCTTCTTGCCGCAAGCGTCGAAGTCGGTATCCGGAACGTCGGTACGGGCCGGAACCGAACCCTTGACGACGTTGAAAGCCGACTGGAAGCTCTTCGACAGGGTGGCGGTGGCCAGCGCAACCTGGGCGGCCTTGCGGTCGTCCGGAACGTTGAACATGCCGAACATGTCGGAGTTGTAGACCACCGAGCCCTCGGTGCCTGGGAAGCGATAGCACAGGAAGTCCGTGCCTGGCGTTTTCTTGGCGGCGTTGAACTCGCCCTTGGCCCAGTCGCCCATGACCTGCACCAGGGCATCGCCCTTGATGACCATGGCTGTGGCAAGGTTCCAGTCGCGGCCCGAGAAGTTCGGGTCGACATAGGTGACGAGCTTGGCGAGGTTGTCGAACGACTTCTTCATCGTGTCGGACTTCAGGGACTCGTCGTCGAGGTCGTTGAAGGCCTTCTTGTAGAACTCAGGTCCGCCGGTCGACAACACGACCGAGTCGAACATGGTGGCTTCCTGCCAGTTCTGGCCGCCGAGAGCGAGCGGGATCACGCCTGCCGCCTTGGCCTTGTCGAGCAGGGCAACGAAGTCGTCGAAGGTCTTCGGCTCGGTGCCGCCGATCTTGTCCATGACGGCCTTGTTGATCCACAGCCAGTTGACCGAATGGACGTTGACCGGAGCCGCGACCCACTTGCCGTCATAGACCGAGAACTTCTGCAGGGCCGCCGGAACGGACTTGTCCCAGCCTTCCTTCTTCGCCGTTTCGGTCAGGTCGCCCATCACGCCGGCGGCCGCATAGTCGAGCACGGTGTAGCCGAGCATCTGCGAAGCGGTTGGGTAATTGCCGGCCGCAACCATCGCCTTCAGCGCGGTCATGGCAGCGTCGCCGCCGCCGCCGGCCACCGGCACGTCCTTCCAGGCATAGCCTTCCTTGGCCAGATCGCCCTTGAGGACGTTGAGAGCAGCCGCTTCGCCGCCCGAGGTCCACCAATGCAGCATCTGCACTTCCTTGACGTCCTCGGCATGGGCCGCGAAAGCCAGGCCCGATGCGAGCGCCGTTCCGATAAGCAGTTTGCGCAACATGTACTTCCTCCCTTGTTGCATTAAACGACCGGTGGAACCCCACCGGGTTCTTCCCAACTCAGCCGACCCACCAACCGGTGCGCTGGCCGCGATGAAACTGGATTGTCTTTTCCTCGGTATAATCCTCGACGGCGCGTTTGCCGAGTTCGCGTCCGAGACCGGACTGCTTGTAACCCCCGAAGGGGAGTTCGGGATAACCTTCCATGAATGTGTTCACCCAGACGGTCCCCGAACGCACCCCACGCGCCACCGACATGCAAGTGTCGATGCTGGCGCTCCACACGCCCGCCGACAAACCATAGGGCGTGTTGTTGGCGATGTGCAACGCCTTTTCAATCGATTCAAAAGTCAGCACCGAGAGCACCGGCCCGAACACTTCCTCGCGCGCTATGGCCATATCCTCGGTGACGCCACGGATGATGGTGGGATCGAGATATTGGCCGGCATTGGAGGCCAGCTGCCTGCCGCCGCTGTAGATGCTGCTGCCTTCGGTCGCGGCTGTCGCGACATAGCCGGCCACCTTGGTCAAATGGTCGGATGAGATCATCGCGCCGACCTTGGTGCGGTCATCGAGCGGATCGCCGACCGTCACCTTGGCGGTGAGTGCCTTGACGGCGCTGAGAAAATCGTCGGCGATCGCCTCGTGCACGATCAGCCGGCTGCCGGCATTGCAGCATTCGCCGGCATTGAAGAAGCCACCGAACACCGCCGCGTCGGCGGCCGCTTTGAGGTCGGCGTCCGGGAAGACGATCTGGCCATTCTTGCCGCCAAGCTCCATCGAGACTTTCTTCAGCGATTGCGCAGCGGACGCCATCGTCATCTTGCCAACGCGGGTGGAGCCGGTGAACGACACCATCTCGACCAGGGGATGGCTGACCATCGGCGCGCCGACGTCGGAGCCAAGGCCGGCAAGGATGTTGACGACGCCGGCGGGCAGGCCAGCCTGCATCAGGATATCACCGAGTAGGAAGGTCGAGGCCGAGGTCATTTCGCTCGGCTTGACCACAGCCGTGCAGCCGGCGGCAAGCGCGAAGGGCAGCTTCTGGCTGACGATCAGGAACGGGAAATTCCACGGCGTGATGATCGAGACGACGCCGATCGGTTCGCGCAGCACGACGCCCAGCGTGGCGTCGCCGAGATTGGCATAGCTCTCGCCGTGCAGCGTGCGGGCAAGCGAGGCGGCGTAGCGCCAGATGTCGACGGCGCCGCCGATCTCGCCGCGTGCCTGGGCGATCGGTTTGCCGGATTCCAATGCGTCAAGCCGGGCGATCTCTTCCAGCCGCACTTCGATGAGGTCGGCCGCCTTGAACAGGATCGCGGCACGCTCGGCTGCCTTCATGCGCGGCCACGGACCGGTCACGAACGCCTTGTGCGCAGCCTGCACCGCGGCTTCCACTTCAGCCTCGCCGGCCTGTGCGTAGTGCGAGACGGTGAAGCCGTGGCCGGGGCTCTTGCGCGCAATCGTGCGGCCGTCACGGGCATCGACATGCTTGCCGCCGATCAGCAGCCTGTACGCTTTCGGCGCCGCGGACGCCTCGGCCGGCATGGAAATCTTGAGGGGTGCGTTCATGTGTTCCTCTAGGATCTCGAAAAGGCCGGCTTCTGCTTGGCCTTGAAGGCACCGACGCCGGCCTTGAGGTCGCCGGTCGTGGCGATGAAGGCGCTGGCCAGCGCTTCGGTGGCGGCGGCACTTTCCTCGCCTTCGGCGATCGCGATCATCAGCTTGGCTGCTTCAGTCGCCAGCGGGCCGCGCTCGGCGATCTTTCCGGCCCAGGCCTTGGCTTCTTCATGTGCCTTGCCGGTCTCGACCACCCGGTCGACCACACCCAGGGCAAGCGCTTCAGGGGCGAGAAATATCTCGCCGCCCAACGCCATGCGCCGCACCGTCTGCGCGCCGAAGCGGCGCACGGCTCGCTGCGTGCCGGACCAGCCGGGGACGACGCCGATCGAGGTTTCGGGGAAGCCCAATTTCACCTGTGTTTCCGCGACGCGGAAATCACAAGCCACAGCCAGTTCCAGCCCGCCGCCCAGCGCATGGCCGGACAGCACGGCGATGGTCGGCTGCCTGAGCCGCGCCAGCCGGTCGAAGACGCGGTGGCCGTAGCGCACCCATTGCACTTGGAAATCGGCCGCACTCATCCGCGCCCAGGCTTCGACATCGCCGCCGGCGCAAAAGCCCTTGCCTTCGCCGCGCAGCAGCACGACACGCACGCCTTCCGCCGTCTCGGCCGCGTCGAGCGCTGTCTCCAGCGCGCGCAGCATCGGGACGTCGAGCGCGTTGAATTTCTCCGGCCGACGCAGCGTGACGATGCCGATGGCGCCATCCTGCTCGAAGGTGACGAGAAGTTCAGCCATCCGCGCCTCCGAGCGACGCACCGCCATTCAGCGACAAGCCGATCGGCCGATCCTGATAGAGTGCGGACGGCGTCACCTTGAGATCGTTGGCGACGCCCAGCGGAATCTCTGCCTGCGCCAGCACGTCGCGTTCGAGATCGATGCCGGGTGCGAGTTCCGTCACCATCAACCCATCCGGCGTCAGCTTCATCACGCAGCGCTCGGTGACATAGGTGATGTCCTGCCCCTGTGCGACCGCGCGCTTGCCCGAGAACGAAATGTGCTCGACCTCCGCGACCACCTTCTTGACCTTGCCCTCCTGCTCGATACGGATGCCGCCACCGGCCAATGAGAGTTTCGCCCCGGCGTTGAAAAAGCCGGAGAAGACGATCTTCTTCGCCCGCGCGGTGATGTCGACAAAGCCGCCGGCGCCGGCGGTGACATGCGGCCGCGCCGAAAGCTTCGAGACGTTGACCGAGCCATGGCGGTCGATCTGCAGGAAGGACAGCAGCGAAGCGTCGAAGCCGCCGGCCTGGAAATAGATGAACTGGTGCGGCGAGGGCATGAAGGCGTCGGCGTTCGACGAGCAGCCGAACTTGAAGTCGAGCAGCGGCACGCCGCCGACAGCGCCCTGTTCGATCACCCAGGTGACCTTGCCGTGCTGGCCTTCCTCGAGAAGGATACGCGGCACATTGGCCGAGATACCGAAGCCGATGTTAACGGCCATGCCGTCGCGCAACTCCATGGCGACGCGGCGCGCGATCACCTTCTGGACGTTCATCTCTGGCGTGCGGAAGCTCGACAGCGGCCGGAAGATTTCTCCGGAGATCGCCGGGTCATAAGGCGTCAGCGTCGTCTGCAACTGGTCGGGCGCGACGACGATGTGGTCGACCAGCACGCCGGGCACGCGCACGTCATGCGGTTTCAGGGTGCCGTTCTCGACGATGCGCTTGACTTGCGCGATGACGGTGCCGCCATTGTTGCGGGCGGCGAGCGCCTGTTCCAGCCCGCCGAGATAGGCACCCTCATGCTCGTAGGTAAGGTTGCCGCGCTCGTCGGCCGTGGTGGCGCGGATGATCGAAACATCAGGCACGATCGAGCGGAAGTAGAGCCATTCCTCGTCGTCGAACTGCTGCACCGAAACGATCGGCTCGCTGGCGGCGGCGTTCATGGCGCAGCCCTGATGGCGCGGGTCGGCAAAGGTGTCGAGGCCGACCTTGGTCAGCACGCCCGGCCGCTTGGCGGCGGCCTCGCGGTGCATGTCGAACAGGATGCCGGACGGCACGTTGTAGGCGGCGACCGAATTGTCGCCGATCATCTTCCAGATCTGCGGCGGCTCGGAAGAGGAGGGGCCGGACGGGTAGGAGCCGCACAAAGTCCGCTTCAACAGGCCGGGCTTGGCCAGGTGATCGATGCCTTTGATGCCGTACATGTCGCCGGCGGCGATCGGGTGCAGCGTGGTGATGTTCTTCGGATGGCCTTCTGCGTCGAAGCGTTCGCCGATCGCGGCGAGCACGGCGTCGGGGCAGCCGAGACCGCTCGACGACGACACCGATACGACCATGCCGTCCTTGATCAGGCCGGCTGCCTGCGCTGCCGAAACGACCTTGCTCAATTCATGCTCCCGAGTTTCGGGTCGATTGCGACCGCCTTGCCTGATTTCGCGGACTGCAATGCTGCTTCGACTGATGCGGCCAGATGCTGCCGTCGCCTTGCGCACGGATGGCGCCGATGAAGCCTGATTTGACGCTCATGCAGCGCCTCCCAAACCGGTCGTCCTGTTTCGGGTTCGGCGATCCGGGCCGCAGCTTTCCCTGACCACGAGATTGACCGCGCCGATATGGTCTTCGGCGCGCGTGGTGCGCGACTGGATCATTTTCAGCATGACATGGGCGGCACGTTCGCCGAGGCCCGCCGAGTCCACCGCGACGCTGGTCAGAGCCGGCATGTAATGCTCGGCTTCGGCCACATCGTCGAAACCAACGATGGCGAAATCAGCTCCCGGCTCAAGCCGACGCTTGCGCAGCGCCAGCATGGCGCCAAAGGCGACCGCGTCGTTGAAGCAGAGCGCCGCGGTCGGCGGTTCAGCCATGGCGAGAGCGGTTTCGAGGCACGCGATGCCACCTCTGCGGCTGGTCTCACCCTCGACGACAAGTATGTCGCGCGCGGCGATGCCAAGCGTCTCGCAGGCTTCGCGAAATCCGCCAAGCCGCTCGTGATAAACCACCAGATCGGACGAACCGCCGAAGAACACCAATCGGCGATGCCCCTTGCCGATCAGATGAGCGGTGGCGAGATAGGCGCCGCGATGATTGTCGGGCGCGATCACCGGGATGCGGCTCTCGGGAAGCCGGCGCATGGCGAAGACCACCGGCAGGCCTGCCGTCTCGATCCGCCTGAAGGCGCCCGGCGTCGTGCCGCGAGCCGGCGACACGATGAGGCCGGCGACGCCTTGCTCCATCAGTGATTTCAGCACCTCTTCCTGGCGCACTGGATTTTCCGCCGTGTTGGCGATGAACGGCACGATGCCGGCCGACTGGAAGACGCGTTCCATGCCGACCGCCATTTCGGCGAAGAAAGGATTGGTGAGATCGTTGATGACCATGCCGATGACGTTGGAGTGAGCCTTGCGCAGATTGGCGGCGCCGCGGTTGTAGACGTAACCGACATCCTCGATCGCCTTGCGCACCTTGCTCGCGGTCTCAGGCCGTATCAGGCCGCTGCCCTGAAGCACGAGCGATACAGTCGATTTGGACACGCCTGCTTCGCGGGCGATGTCGAATATCGTCGCCTTGGCTCTGCTAGCCATCCAGATGCATCCTCCCAACCCTCACGTTCAAATTTATTGGAACGTTCTAACCGCTGGCTCAATTCCGAGTCAACCAGGATTTTTCTCCCGGCCGGGAAGATCGATTGTGCGTACTCAAATGGCATGGTCTGCAAGGCTTTCTGTGCTGCGATGCAGCATTTGCCCATGAATGAACTCTGAATCTTAAAGGTTCTTGATTTATTGGAACGTTCCATTTATAGGCGCGACAAAAGGAGAGATCGATGGACATTTCCTTGCCAGGTGAGGATGGCCGCAGCGCCCGCTACACGCTGGCCGGCGAACCGGTGCAGCCGATGATCGGCGCGCGGTTTTCGCGCATTGCCTATGCCGCCGCGCACGTCGTTGCCGATCCGCTAGCCATGACCGATCCGTGGTCCAGGCCGGTGGTCGACTGGGACAGGACGATGGCGTTCCGTCACCATCTGTGGCGGCTCGGCTTCCGCATCGCCGAGGCGATGGACACGTCGCAGCGCGGCATGGGTTTCGACTGGGCAAATGCGCGGGAATTGATCCGCCGCTCGATCGCCGAGGCGCGTACCGTTGATGGCGCCAACCTGGCCTCGGGCGCTGGAACCGACCATCTGGCGCCGACTGCGGCCAGGACGCTCGATGACGTGATCACCGCCTATGAGCAACAGTTCGCTTTCATCGAAGGGCTCGGCGGCAAGGCGATCATGATGGCCAGCCGCGCGCTTGCGGCGGTGGCCAAGGGGCCGGACGACTATGTCAGCGTCTACGACCGCATCTTGTCCCAAGCCTCCGGCAAGGTCATCCTGCATTGGCTAGGCGACATGTTCGATCCGGCGCTCAGGGGCTATTGGGGCAGCAGCGATTTCGAGGCCGCGCTCGATACAGTGGTTGCCATCATCGAACGCCACGCCGGCAAGGTCGAAGGGATAAAAATCTCGCTGCTCGATGCCGGCAAGGAGGTTGCGCTGCGGAACCGCCTGCCGGACGGCGTCGTGATGTTCACCGGCGACGACTTCAACTATCCCGAACTGATTGCCGGCGACGAGAACAAGCATTCGCATGCGCTGCTCGGCATTTTCGACGCGATCGCGCCGGTCGCCAATGCAGCACTGGCGAAACTGGCGGAGGGCGACCGCGCCGGCTACGACGCGCTCATGGCGCCGACCGTGCCGCTATCGCGAAAAATCTTCGAGGCGCCGACCGAGTACTACAAGGCCGGCATCGTCTTCATGGCCTGGCTGAACGGCCATCAGGACCATTTTGCGATGGTTGGCGGCATGCAGTCGGCGCGCGGCATCGTTCACTATGCCGATGTGTTCCGCCTTGCCGACCAGGCAGGATTGCTGGCCGATCCGGACCTCGCGGTTGCCAGGATGAAGGGGCTTTGCGCCGTCGCGGGGGTCTAGGTTTGCGAGGCGGGCTCTTGAAACGGTGTAGGACCGGTTCTTGTGCCAGCCAATGGCAGCTATCAGCAAAGTCTTTGTTTGGATGGTGGGCGTGACAGGGATTGAACCTGTGACCCCTGCAATGTCAATGCAGTGCTCTCCCGCTGAGCTACACGCCCATCCGAAGCCGCGCATACACCATTTTTGATCCAGCGCGTCAATAGCAGGAAAAAGGAAAGAAGGCGTCGTCTCGCCGCAGTGGCGAAGAGGTGTCGATTCTAAAGCGCACCGCGCTTCAGGTCTTTGTTTCATGCATATCGTTCTCCCAAAACCGGGACCACTTTTGGGCGACATGCATTGGCTCGGAAAGCGGCTCAGGCCGCTTGCAGCATCTTCTCGACCTCGTTGACGAGATCGCGCAGATGGAAGGGCTTCGACAGCACCTTGGCGTCTTTCGGCGCCTTGGAATCCGGGTTCAGCGCAACGGCGGCGAAACCGGTGATGAACATGACTTTCAAATCAGGATCGATCTCGGTGGCGCGGCGCGCCAGCTCGATGCCGTCCATCTCCGGCATGACGATGTCGGTCAACAGCAGCGAGAACGGTTCCTCGCGCAGCCGCTCATAGGCGCTGGCGCCATTGTCGAAATCGCTGACCTGGTAACCGGCGCGCTCCAGCGCCTTGACGAGGAACCGACGCATATCGTCGTCGTCTTCCGCCAGAAGAATGCGTGCCATGATATCCCGTCCGAATCACCCGCCGAGATTGCCGTTGGGCAAGCCCGTTAACCATCCTGTATATGAGGAGGTGAGGGTAAACATCAAGTGAACGCGGACGGCGATGATCCATATTTGCCCGGCATGTGCTGCCGCTGAAATGCTGGACACGCGGCCAGCAAGGTGGCACTTTCACATCATGATGCACTGGTGTTTTCGGGTTCGCTCAAATTGAAGACGGCAGCCGAGGATTTTTCGGTCTTTCCACCCTTCGAAATCCGGTCGGGCGCCGAGCAGCGCGTCCCCTTCCTCTTCAACTCACCGCATAGTGGCCGCTATTATCCCGAACGCTTCCTTGCTATGGCAAGGTTGGACCGCAACGCCATTCGCCGGTCCGAAGACTGTTACGTCGACGAGCTGTTCGGCGGTGCGGTCGCGCTCGGCGCGCCGCTGCTGGCGGCGAATTTCCCGCGCGCCTATCTCGACGTCAACCGCGAGCCGTGGGAGCTCGATCCGCGCATGTTCGCCGAGCCGGTGCCGTCCTTCTGCAACATCCGTTCGGCGCGGGTGGCCGGCGGGCTTGGCACGGTTCCGAAGCTGGTGGGCGAGGGGCTCGACATCTATGCCGGTCGCTTGCCGCTTGCCGAAGCCGTCGCCCGCATCGAGGCTGTCTACAAGCCTTATCACGAGACGCTGAAGCGGCTTTTGACCAGGACCCATGCCCGGTTTGGCTTTGCCGTGCTGATCGATTGTCATTCGATGCCGGCGAGCATCCGCGTCGGCGACAGCGGCCTGCGGCCCGACTTCATCATCGGCGACCGTTTCGGCATCTCGGCCACCGCTGCCCTGACCGAGACCGCGATCGGCCTGCTCACCGCCATGGGCTATACGGTCGCTCACAACAAACCTTATGCCGGCGGCTTCATCACCGAACATTATGGCCGCCCGGCGCGCCATCTGCATGCGCTGCAGATCGAGGTCAATCGCGGGCTCTACATGAACGAGCGGACATTCGAGAAGGCCGCAGGCTTCGATGCTCTGGCCGACGATCTGACGGTATTTTCAGCCGACCTGATGTCGATGCCCGACCATCATTTCATCGACTTGCCGCTGGCCGCGGAGTGAACGACCTGCCGCCGGCGGCAGATTGAAATCGCGGCGTAAAAAAAGACCGCATCGTTTGCACGATACGGTCGAAGTCTAGGGAGGAAACGCCCAAGGAGGGCATGGACAGGAAACCCTGTCCGAGATTGAGGGTATTGTGCGCTGCACAAATGTCAAGCGACCTTCAGGCTTTTTTAATTCACTCTGATGTGGAAATTGCGTTTCGACGGCGCTTGTGTGACATCCAGGCAACAGATGCCGTCGCGGGAAAATCGTCGAGCACCCTTGTTTTGGCACGAAATTGGCGGCAAAGCCCGGCTCGGGACATGCTGCAATGCGGGAGAATCAGTTGGACATCAGCATCGATTTCATGCGTCGCATCGCGCAGGCGGCAGCGGCGGAAACGTTGCCGCGCTTTCGCGCCCAAGGAGCCGTCGCCAACAAGGAAAAGGGCAGTTTCGATCCGGTCACCGAGGCCGATCGCGAGGCCGAGCGCGCCATCCGCGCGCTGATATCGGCTGAATATCCCGACCATGGCATTCTTGGCGAGGAGCATGGCAGTGAAAACATTTCGAGCCGGCATGTCTGGGTGATCGACCCGATCGACGGCACGCGCGCCTTCATCTCCGGCCTGCCGGTGTGGGGAACGCTGGTCGGGCTGACGATCGACGGCGATGCCGTTGCCGGCATGATGGCGCAACCCTTCACCGGCGAGCTGTTCTACGCCAACGCCTCTGGCTCCCACTATGAGGGGCCGGGTGGCCCTCGCAAGCTGACGACCCGCAAGACGACGAAGCTGGACCAGGCGACGCTGTTCACCACCACGCCGGCACTGTTCAAGGGCGAGGCGCGCAACCGTTATGATCAGTTCGAAAAGCAGATCCAACTCGCCCGCTACGGAGCGGATTGCTATGCCTTCGCGATGATCGCTTCGGGAAGCGTCGATATCGTCGCCGATCCCGGTTTGAAGCCCTACGACATCGTGGCGCTGATCCCGATCATCGAGAAGGCCGGCGGCGTCGTGACGACATTCGATGGCGGGCCGGCGGAAAATGGCGGCGATGTGCTCGCCGCGGCGACGCCGGAGCTTCATGCCGCCGCCATGGCCGCCTTGCGCGGCTAAACCAGCGACCGGCGGCTGTCAGGCAGTCGGATCGTCGCTGCCGGGAATGAAGGCGTCGAAGGCGGCGAGCAATTGCTCGCGGTAAATGTCGGCTTCCTGCAGTATTTCGTGACGGGAGCCGTCGATCATCAGCAGCGAACCGAGCCGCAGACGCCTGGCATAGGCTTCCACGGCCCTGGTCGAGACGACCTGGTCGGCGCCGGCGGCGATGATCAGCAGCGGCACCTGAATCCGAGCCATGAAGTCGGGGTCGCTGACGGCTTCGGATGCCTGAGCCGCCGCTTTCAGCCAGCGGATCGTCGGGCCACCAAGCGCGAGTTGCGGGTGTTCTTCGTAGATCCGTGTGTTGCGCCGATAGCGCTCCGGATCCGACGTCAGCTTGTTGGTCTCGAAGGGGGCCGTCACCTTCGGCCGCGGACCCCAGGCGGCATAGAGCCGGCCGAGGCCGAGAGCGCAGAACAGCGTACAGACGCGGCGAACCGTCGATATCGAGACCGGCAGATCAGGCAGCGTCAGGAAGGGCGCGATCAGCACCATGCGCCGCACCCGGTTCACCATCGACGGCGCTGCAAGCAGGGTGATCAACGCGCCTGCCGAATGCGCCAGGATGTAGTAAGGGCCGCGGCAGTCGGGCAGCACGATCTCCTCGAAGAACTGTTCGAGATCTGCCGTATAGTCGCGGAAGCTCCTGACATAGCCGCGCTGGCGATCGCGGATCAACCGGTCGGAATCGCCCTGGCCGCGCCAGTCGAGGGTGGCGACGCCAAAGCCGCGATCGGCAAGATTGCGGATGGTTTCGAAATATTTCTCGATGCACTCGTTGCGGCCCGACAGCAGCACCACGGTGCCCTTCACCGGGCGAGCGACCGCGCCGAACAGGCCGTAGCGGATATTCTTGCGGTCACGCGTGGTGAAGAAGCCGCCGGTGGCGTTTTCCGGCCGCGGATTGCCCTCAATTTCGTGAAAAAGGTGGTTGTCGGTGAAAAGATCCGTCATTCGGCGCTTCGTGCTCGGCGTCTCGCATGCCCGCCTGCGCTGGCCGGCTCCGCTAAGGTGATAGACGCCCATGCGCCAAAAGCCAAGGAATTCCCTGCAACGGGAGGCTGCAACGGGGAAGGCCGGAAGCCGCTTGAAAGCGTGCTTCCGGCCTCTGTCGATCCGGGAGGAAGGGACGTTAACACCCGGTCGGCCTCGTTGCGGTGCCTGTTGTGCAATCGGCGCCGCCAGTCCTTGATCCTGGAATGCACTTTAGCCCCAGCTGTCTGAACGCGCGCCGAAGCGCTGGTTCATCTGCCGTTCATCGGCGGACCCGCCGCACGGCTTTTGCCACCGGATGAAATCTTGAAATGCTTTCGAGCGCTCCCCAAATGTCTGATGCGGTCGCCAATGTCGGGGCCGCTGGTCCATCCGAAACGCCGCTCAAGGGTTTCGCACCGGCCATACGCAAACCATGTTGCTCAACAGGAGAACACCTCATGCGTCACGTTGATTTTTCCCCGCTTTATCGCTCCACCGTCGGCTTCGACCGTCTCTTCACCATGCTCGATTCGCTTGCGCAGCCGGATGGCGCGCAGACCTATCCGCCCTACAATATCGAGCGCACCGGCGAGGATTCCTATCGCATCTCGATGGCGGTTGCCGGCTTCTCGGACGAGGAAATCTCGATCGAAGCCCATCGCAATGTGTTGACCGTGAAAGGTGAGCGCAAGGACGAGGGCACCGGCGAAGGGTCTGAACTGCTCTATCGCGGCATTGCCTCGAGGGCTTTCGAGCGCCGCTTCCAGCTTGCCGATCACGTCGAAGTCGTCGGCGCATCGCTGAAGAACGGCCTGCTCTTCGTCGACCTCAAGCGCAACATTCCCGAGGGGCTGAAGCCGCGCAAGATCGCTATCACCTCGGCTCCGGCCAAGGCCAAGCAGATCGAGGCCAAGACCGCCAACTAAACCAATAGCCTCCCAAGGCAAAGGCGGCGCCGAGAGGCGCCGCCTTTTTGTTGTCCGGGATATTGATTATCAGGCGATCAGCTGGCCAAAACGGTCGACATCATCGGCCGTCGTGGCAAAGCTGGTGACGAAGCGATAGAGCAACTCGCCCTCGCCGATATGACCGTCGAAACCATGCGGTCTGTGCCAGTCGTAAAAGGCGGCACCCGCTGCCTGCAGCCTTTCGGCCTCGGCTTTCTTGATCACTGCGAACACTTCGTTCGCCTGCGGCAGCCAGGCTAGCTTCGCGGTGGCCGAATCCTCGATCGCCGCTGCAAGGCGCGCGGCCATGGCGTTGGCGTGGCGGGCGGTGTCCAGCCACAACCCGTCCTTGAAATAGGCCTCGAACTGCGCCGCGACGAAGCGCGATTTCGAAAACAGCTGGGCGGCGCGCTTGCGCAAGAAAGCCAATTCCCTGGCGCGATCAAGGTCGAACAGCACAATCGCCTCGGCGCACCAGCAGCCGTTCTTGGTGCCGCCGAAGGAGAGGATGTCGACGCCGCGTTTCCAGGTCATTTCGGCCGGTGTCGTGTCGAGCGCGACCAGCGCGTTGGCAAAGCGGGCGCCATCCATGTGCAGGGGCACCGAATGTTGTTTGGCGATCGCTGAGATCGTCTCGATCTCATCCAGCCCGTAGATGGTGCCGACCTCCGTCGACTGGGTGATCGAAACGGCCATCGGCCGTCCCCAATGAACGATCTCGGGCGCGAAACGGCCGATGGTCCTTTCCAGATTGTGCGGGTCGATCTTGCCCAGCGCGCCATCGATCTCATGCAGGCGCGAGCCACCGGAAAAATACTCTGGCGCGCCGCATTCATCTTCGATGACATGCGATTCGCGATGGGCGAAGGAAATGCCTCCAGGTTTGTTGTAGGCGGTCAGCGCCAGCGAGTTGGCGGCCGTGCCGGTGGCGACGAAGAACACCGCGACCTCGCGTTCGAAAATCTCGCTGAAGCGCCGGTAGACGGCCTGGTCGAGCGCGCCGTCGCCATAGGCGGTGGAAAAGCCGCCGGCATTGGCCGACAGGCCCGCGGCAATATTGGGATGGGCGCCTGCCCAATTGTCGGAAGCGAAGAACATGCATTCTGCCTATGTCTTGGTAAATCGGGGGTTTTGGGGAAATCGGGGGTTTGGGGAAATCAGCGTGAAGTTGACCGGTTTCGTGTGCCGACCGCAAGGGCCATGCGCCTGAAAATCAGTAAAGCCAGCCGGCCCGGCAAAGCAGCGGCCGGCGACTGAAGCTTACGTTTTTCCTCATCTTCACGACATTTTCTGTCGCGAGAAGCCCAAGTTTTTTGTGAATCGGTCTTGTGTGTGTCCGGGATTTCTGTCATAAAAATTTAGGACAGTAGTGCTGTCTTATTTTGTCGCACAAAACAAGCTGGATTGGCGTATCATTTGGGCCTCTCCGGCTGTTGCCGCGAGCGACAGGTGGACGGCCAGACTTTGGCCTGTACGAATACGAACCATGCGGAAAGCCGCCTGGTCGGCAAGAATTTCGCAAGACGTGCCGCAAGGATCAGGGTGAGCCAAGCGCTTGCCGAGGCAAACCAGCGCCCGAAGGGCTGGGAACGGAGGACAGGAGATGACGGACATGACGCACTCTGCGACGAACGGCCAGGCCGCGCAGACGAAAGCGGCAACCGTCAAAAATACCCTCCGATCCAATATGGGCCGAACCACCACCGGTTTTTCCGCCCAGGGCCTCTACGATCCGCGCAACGAGCATGACGCCTGCGGCGTCGGCTTCATCGTCAACATGAAGGGCGTGAAGTCGCATCAGATCGTCAAGGACGGCCTGGCCGTGCTTGAAAACCTGACGCATCGCGGCGCCGTTGGCGCCGATCCTCTGGTCGGCGATGGCGCCGGCGTGCTGGTGCAGCTTCCCGACCAGTTTTTCCGTGACGAGATGGCCGCCCAGGGCATCGACCTGCCGCCGGCGGGCCAGTACGGCGTCGGACATTGGTTCATGCCGCAGGACGCGGCACTTCGCGCCCATATCGAGGACATCATCGCCGAATCGGCACAGTCCGAGGGGCTTCCGCTCATCGGTTTCCGTGACGTGCCCGTCGACAATTCGTCACTGTCGAAGGCGCCTGATATCGTGGCGTCCGAGCCCTTCCATCGCCAGGTCTTCATCGGCCGCACGCCGGACATTACCGACGACGAGGAGTACGAGGCCAGGCTTTATCTGCTGCGCAAGGTGATCTCGGGCCGCATGTATGCAGAGAACGACAACAAGGACATCGGCGCCTATTGCGTGTCGCTGTCGGCGCGCACCATCGTCTACAAGGGCATGTTCCTGGCCTATCAGGTCGGTGCCTATTACAAGGACCTGCTCGACCCGCGCTTCGAAACGGCGCTGATCCTCGTCCACCAGCGTTTCTCGACCAACACCTTCCCGTCATGGAAGCTGGCGCATCCTTACCGCATGGTCGCCCACAATGGCGAGATCAACACCGTGCGCGGCAACAACAACTGGATGGCGGCGCGACAAGCATCCGTCGATTCCGAACTGTTCGGCAACAACATCTCGAAGCTGTGGCCGATTTCCTATGACGGCCAGTCCGACACCGCCTGCTTCGACAACGCGCTCGAATTCCTGTTCCAGGGCGGGTACAGCCTCAGCCACGCCATGATGATGTTGATCCCGGAAGCCTGGGCCGGCAACAAGCTCATGGATGCCGACCGCAAGGCCTTCTACGAATACCATGCGGCACTGATGGAGCCGTGGGACGGACCGGCGGCGGTGGTCTTCACCGATGGCCGCCAGATTGGCGCCACGCTCGACCGCAACGGCCTGCGCCCGGCGCGCTATATCGTCACCGACGACGACCGGGTCATCATGGCCTCGGAAGCCGGCGTGCTGCCGGTGCCGGAGGAGAAGATCGTCAAGAAGTGGCGGCTGCAGCCCGGCCGCATGCTTCTGATCGACCTCGAAAAGGGGCGTATCGTTTCCGACGAGGAGCTCAAGTCGGAGATCGCGACCAAGCATCCCTACAAGACCTGGCTCGCCAACACGCAGCTCATCCTGGAAGATTTGAAGCCGGTCGAGCCGCGCGCGCTGCGCAAGGATGTTAGCCTGCTCGATCGCCAGCAGGCGTTCGGCTACAGCCAGGAAGACACCAAGCTGCTGATGTCGCCGATGGCGACGACCGGCCAGGAGGCCGTCGGCTCGATGGGTACCGACACGCCGATCTCGGCCATGTCGGACAAGTCGAAGCTGCTCTACACCTATTTCAAGCAGAACTTCGCCCAGGTCACCAACCCGCCGATCGATCCGATCCGCGAGGAGCTGGTGATGAGCCTGGTGTCCTTCATCGGGCCGCGGCCGAACATCTTCGACCTGGTCGGCAATTCGCGCCGCAAGCGGCTCGAGGTGCGCCAGCCGATCCTGACCAATGGCGATCTCGAAAAGATCCGCTCCATCGGCCATACCGAGGACCGCTTCGACACCAAGACGATCGACATCACCTACGGCTCGAATGAAGGGGCCGCGGGCATGCAGGGCGCCATCGACCGCCTGTGCGAGCGGGCGGAGGCGGCGGTCGCCGGCGGCTACAACATCATCATCCTATCCGACCGCCAGGTCGGGCCGGACCGCATCGCCATTCCGGCGCTTTTGGCGACGGCGGCGGTCCATCATCACCTGATCCGCAAGGGGCTGCGCACCTCGGTCGGTCTCGTCGTCGAATCCGGCGAGCCGCGCGAAGTGCATCATTTCTGCTGCCTTGCCGGCTATGGCGCCGAGGCGATCAACCCTTACCTCGCCTTCGACACGCTGCTCGACATGCACAAGCGCGGCGAACTGCCGAAGGAAGTGGACGCCTACGAAGTCGTCTCGCGCTACATCAAGTCGATCGGCAAGGGCATTCTCAAGGTGATGTCCAAGATGGGCATCTCGACCTACCAGTCCTATTGCGGCGCGCAGATATTCGACGCCATCGGGCTGAAGACCGATTTCGTGCAGCAATATTTCACTGGCACCGCAACGCTGATCGAAGGCGTCGGACTGGACGAGATCGCGGCCGAGACGCTCAGCCGTCACAATGACGGCTTCGGCAACGACCCCGTGCTGCGCAACAGCCTCGAAGTTGGCGGCGAATACATGTTCCGCATGCGTGGCGAGGCGCATATGTGGTCGCCCGACGCGGTCGCCACCTTGCAGCACGCCGTGCGCCAGGGGTCGTGGGAAACGTTCAAGGACTATTCCGCCCAGATCGACAGCGAGACGGCCCGCGCACAGACCATTCGTGGCCTGTTCAGGCTCAAGCTGGCCGAGGAAACCGGCCGCGAGAAGGTGGTGCTCGACGACGTCATGTCGGCGGCCGATATCGTCAAGCGGTTCTCGACCGGAGCGATGTCGTTCGGCTCGATCTCGCGCGAAGCGCACACCACGCTGGCGCGCGCCATGAACCAGATTGGCGGCAAGTCGAACACCGGCGAGGGCGGCGAAGAGGCCGATCGCTATCTGCCTCTGCCCGGCGGCGGCAAGAACCCCGAACGCTCGGCGATCAAGCAGATCGCCTCGGGTCGTTTCGGCGTCACCGCCGAATATCTCGTCAATTCCGACATGATGCAGATCAAGGTGGCGCAGGGTGCCAAGCCCGGCGAGGGCGGCCAGTTGCCCGGCCACAAGGTGGACGCGACCATCGCCAAGGTGAGGCATTCGACGCCGGGCGTCGGGCTGATCTCGCCGCCACCGCATCACGACATCTATTCGATCGAGGATCTGGCGCAGCTGATCTACGATCTGAAGAACGTCAATCCGGCGGCTGACGTGTCGGTCAAGCTGGTGTCGGAAGTCGGTGTCGGCACGGTTGCGGCGGGTGTCGCCAAGGCGCGCGCCGACCACATCACCATCTCGGGCTATGACGGCGGCACCGGTGCCTCACCGCTGACTTCGCTCAAGCATGCCGGCAGCCCGTGGGAAATGGGCCTTGCCGAGACGCACCAGACGCTGGTGCTGAACGGTCTGCGGTCGCGCGTGGCGCTGCAGGTCGATGGCGGGTTGCGCACCGGGCGCGACGTCATCATCGGCGCGCTGCTCGGCGCCGACGAGTTCGGCTTCTCGACCGCGCCGCTGATCGCGGCAGGCTGCATCATGATGCGCAAGTGCCATCTCAACACCTGCCCGGTCGGCGTCGCGACGCAGGATCCGGTGCTGCGCAAGCGCTTCAAGGGCACGCCCGAGCATGTCATCAACTTCTTCTTCTACGTGGCGGAAGAGGTGCGCGGGCTGCTTGCCGAGATGGGCTTCACCCATATCGACCAGATCATCGGCGACACCGACCTTCTGGAAAAGCGCGACCTGATCGTGCACTGGAAGGCGCGCGGGCTCGATTTCTCGAAGATGTTCTTCAAGCCGGATGCGCCGCATGAGGCGGTGCACTGGACCGAGCGGCAGAAGCATCCGATCGACGACGTGCTCGACCGCAAGCTGATCGAACTGGCAAAGCCGGCACTCGAAAGCAAGCAGCCGGTCAAGATCGAGGTCGACATCCGCAACGTCGACCGCTCCACGGGCGCCATGCTGTCGGGCGAAGTGGCCAAGCGCTTCAAGCACAAGGGCCTGCGCGAGGACACGATCTCGGTGAAGCTGACCGGCACTGCTGGCCAATCCTTCGGTGCGTTCCTGGCGCGTGGCATCTCGTTCGAGCTTGTCGGCGCCGGCAATGACTATGTCGGCAAGGGCCTGTCGGGCGGCCGCATCGTCATCCGCCCACCGGAAGAGGCCAAGATCGTCGCGGCTGAGTCCATCATCGTCGGCAACACGGTGCTTTATGGCGCGACCGAGGGCGAGGCCTACTTCGCCGGCGTCGCCGGTGAGCGTTTTGCCGTGCGCAATTCGGGCGTGGCCGCTGTCGTCGAAGGCGTCGGCGACCATGGCTGCGAATACATGACCGGCGGCATCGTCGTCGTCATCGGCAAGACCGGCCGCAACTTCGCCGCCGGCATGTCGGGCGGCGTCGCCTATGTGCTCGACGAGGCGGGCGATTTCGCCGAGCGCTGCAACATGGCGATGGTCGAGCTGGAACCGGTTCCGGAAGAAGACGATTTGATGGAGAGGCTGCTGCACCATGGCGGCGACCTCGACCACAAGGGGCGCGTCGACGTCTCCGGTGATATGACCAGCCATGACGAGGAGCGGCTCTACCAGTTGATCTCGAACCATGTGCACTACACCGGGTCGGTGCGCGGTCGCGAGATTCTCGACGACTGGACGACGTTCCGGCCGAAGTTCCGCAAGATCATGCCGGTCGAATACCGGCGCGCCCTGATCGAGATGGAACGCATGCGCATGGGCGTGGCTGCGGAATAGGCTTTGCAATTGCCGGGGAGCCCAGGTTTCCCGGCCCATCTTCATCGACAGTCTGACCTCGGGCGCAAGGTTGCCATGGCTGCCTCAAGAGGTTAACGGGTGCGGCGAAAACCGTACCATCTGGACAGCAGGAACTGGACTATGGGCAAGGTAACAGGCTTTCTCGAAATCGATCGGCAGGTGCACAAGTACCAGCCGGCCTCCGACCGCATCCGGCATTTCCGCGAATTCACGCTGCCGATGTCTGATAAAGAGGTCGAGAAACAGGCCGCGCGCTGCATGGATTGCGGCATTCCGTTCTGCCACGGGCCAACGGGCTGTCCGATCCACAACCAGATCCCGGACTGGAACGACCTCGTCTACAATGGCGACTGGGACAATGCGATCCGCAACCTGCATTCGACCAACAATTTCCCGGAATTCACCGGCCGCATCTGCCCCGCACCCTGCGAGGAAGCCTGCACGCTGAACCTCGAGGACATTCCCGTCGCCATTAAGACGGTTGAGCAGGCGATCGCCGACAAGGCTTACGAGACCGGCCATATCAGGCCCTATCCGCCGGAGAAGAAGACCGGCAAGCGCGTCGCCGTCATCGGCTCCGGCCCGGCCGGCATGTCGGCTGCCCAGCAGCTCGGCCGCGCCGGCCACGACGTCCATGTCTATGAGCGCGAGAGCCGGCCCGGCGGGTTGATGCGTTACGGCATTCCCGACTTCAAGATCGAGAAGCACTATATCGACCGGCGCATCGAGCAGATGCAGGGCGAGGGCGTGACCTTCCATTGCGGGGTCAATGTCGGCGTCGACAAGCCGGTTGCCGAGCTGCTCGCCGAACATGACGCCGTGCTTTATTGCGGCGGTTCCGAAACGCCACGCGCTGCCGGCATTCCCGGCGACGATCTCGGCGGCGTGCATGACGCGATGCCCTATCTGGTGCAGCAGAACAGGCGTGTCGGCGGCGAACCGATCCAGTCGGCGGCGTGGCCGTCGCATCCGATCCTCGCCGGCGGCCAGCATGTGGTCGTCGTCGGCGGCGGCGATACCGCGTCCGACTGCGTCGGCACCGCCTTCCGCCAGGGCGCGGTCCGCGTCACCCAGCTCGACATCCGTCCGCAGCCGCCGGAGAAGGAAGACAAGCTTTCGGTCTGGCCCTACTGGGCGACCAAGATGCGTACCTCGTCCTCCCAGGCCGAAGGGGCGGAGCGCGAGTTTCAAGTGGCGACGCTCGAGTTCATCGGCGAGGAAGGCCAGCTGACCGGTGTCAAATGCTGCGAGGTCGACGAGAAGCGCAGGCCGATCGCCGGCAGCGAATTCGTCATTCGCGCCGACCTTGCCTTCATCGCCATCGGCTTTGCCGGGCCGGCGAAGGTCGGCGTGGCGACCGAACTGGACGGTGAGATGAAGATTGTCACCGACAGCCGCCGCTCCAGGAATGTCGAGGCCAATGACCGTGACTACCGAACCAGCGTCGACAGGCTCTATGCTGCCGGCGACGTGCGTCGTGGCCAGTCGCTGGTCGTCTGGGCGATCCGCGAAGGCCGCCAGGCGGCGCGCTCCATCGACGAGGCGCTAATGGGGTCGAGCGTTCTGCCGCGCTGAGCCCGTTTGGAAACTCTACTCCTGCGGCCATCTGACGGCGTTTTCTGCGCTTCCGGTGCTCGCGTACTCAAATGTACGCTCCGCTCCGATTCTCGCAAACGCCATCATATGACTCGCAGGAGCGAGTTTCGAAACGGCCTCAGAGCTGCGCTGCGATACTAGCGATTGATGGCGGTCGTGGTGTCGGTCGCGGCCGCGGCTTTCGGCGGCCAGGAGAAATCGTCGGCACGGCCGGGCGAAGCAATCGGCGCTTTGCCCTCGACCACAAGCTTTTCACCGGGCAGGTCCGGATTTGCCTTCGCCGGCGGTGCCGCGCCCAGCAGCTCGGAGCCGCCATCGAGCGCCGGATCGCTGAGCAGCATCGGCGCGGTGCGGTCGATGACGATGGGTGCCGCGGCCGGTGCCGGTGTCTCGACAGGAGCGCCGGCCGGTGCGGACGGCGTGACCACGCTTCCCGGCGCTGTCAGGCCGAGGATCTTCAGCAACGGCTTCTCGGTATAGAAGGCGAGCTTGCGCTTGCCCGCCTTCGAGACGTTGATGCCGTCATCGGCGCGCAGCCGCACCGGCTGACCGTTGATGTCGGGGCCGCTGGTGACGAAGGCGCCATTCTCGTCGACAAAGCCGTCCCAGACGTCGACGAATTCACCGCCGTTGCTTTCGGCAGCCTGGTGATAGATGTCGTTGAAGGCAAGCATGTCGGAGGTCATCTTCGCCACCCGGAACGCCGGCATGCCGACCCACAGGAAGGGTACCTTTGCCTCCGCGATAGCTTTGCCGAGCGCCTCGGTGCGGCGCTCATATTCCTTGGTCCAGTTTTCGGAACGGGGCTGTTCGCGTACCTCACCCACCTTCATCTGCTGACGGTCGTTGGAACCCAGCATGACGATCACTACGGCGGGTTTTTCGGTCTCGATCAGCGACTTGATCTGTTCGGGCCAGTTGTAGAAGTCGTCGCGCACGAATCCGGACGAACCATTGCTGCGAACGACGATCCTGACGCCGGCATTCTCGGCAAAGGCGGTGTCGAGGCCTTCGGCCAGGCCGGCCGCCATGAAGTCACCGACCACCAGGACGGTGCGTGCATCCGGCGCCTTCTCGACCACCGCGATTTCCGGTTCCGCGGGCGGGCGGGGGACGCGGGGCTTTTTCGCCTTGGGCCTAGGCCTTGCCTTCTGGATATCCAGGGGCGGCTCGATCCGCTCGCTGCGGCGCGGAAACAAAAGGTCGCGCAACGACCAGCCGCGGTCTTGCTGCTCCTGTGCCATGGCTGGCGCATGAAAGGCGCTAGCCACACCAACGGCGAGCACGATGACGGCCAGGATGAGCACCGGCATGCGACGAACAAGCCCTGCGATGCGCGCAGCCGAAGCCAATCGTTTCCTCCATCCCTTGGCGCAGTCCTGCCGAAAAATCGCGTCGATTATTCGGCAAAGCCCGCGCCAACCAGATTGCTACAGCGTCCTTTGCGCACCCGGAAGGCCGCACGGCACCGCAGGCGGCTCTATTTCTGCCGGAGCCACTTCAGCACTTCCATGCTCGGATAGCCATCCTGGGTCAAGCCGGCCTTGGCCTGAAAGGCCATGATGGCGGTCTTCGAGCCGTCGCCGATCTTGCCATCGAACTTGCCGTCGTAGAGACCGTGCTGGGAAAGGCGCTTCTGCAGCTCCTGCCTTTCCTCGAAGGTGAGCTTGGTGAAAGGCCGCTTCCAGTCCTGTACGAGACCGCTGGAGCCTGCGATTTCGTCGGCAAGAAGACCGACGGCCAGCGCATATTTGTCGGCGTTGTTGTAGGCCTTGATGACCGAGAAATTCCTGATCATCAGGAAGGCCGGCCCGCTGCGGCCGTCCGGCACCTTCAGCGTCGCCTTGTCGGAGCCGTTCTTGAACGGCTTGCCGTTGGCCCTGACGACGCCTAGCGCCTGCCATTGCGACAGCGTCTTGGAGCCGCCGGGAAGTTTGCCGGCCGGCAAGGCGACCTCATAGCCCCAGGTCTTGCCGGCCTGCCAGCCATTCTTCTTCAACAGGTTGGCGGCTGTCGCCAGCGCATCGGGGATCGAATTCCAGATGTCGCGCTTGCCGTTGCCGTCCATGTCGACGGCATAGTGCTGATAGCTGGTCGGGATGAACTGGGTGTGGCCCATGGCACCGGCCCAGGAGCCGCTCAGATGGCTCTCGTCGATGTCGCCAGTCTGCAAGATCTTCAGCGCGGCGATCAGCTGGGTGCGGGCGAATTTCGCCCGCTTCGGATCGGCATAGGCCAAGGTCGCCAGCGAGCGCACGACATTGCGCATGATGTCGTCGCGCTTGAGGATCTCGCCATAGTTCGATTCCATCGACCAGATGGCCAGCAGGATGTAGCGGTCGACGCCGAACCTTGCCTCGATCCGGTCCAGCCACGGCTTCCATTTCCTGGCCATCTGCTGGCCGACGGCGACCGACTGGTCATGGACGCGGTTGTCGAAATAGTCCCAGGCCGGGGCCGTGAATTCAGGCTGCGTGCGCGCCTTTTCCAGCACCACCGGGTCAATATCCCTGATGTCCCTGAAGGCCTGGTCGTAGAGGGCACCGGAAACGCCGCTCTGCACGGCGGTGGCGCGGAAGCCGGCGACCCACTGCCGGAAACCGGCATCGGCGAAAGCGGGGCCAGGCATCAGCAGAGCAAGCGAGAGGCTGGCTGCCGCCATGACGCTGGTAAAAATCTTTGCGGCATTGCGAACGGACATCTTTTGCTCCTTCTCTGTCTCAGGAAAGACCATTCATCGCCGAACCAGGTTAGGAATTAGTTTACCATAGGTGCCGCCGGGAACGAAAAAGGCGCCTTGAAGCTTTACCGGTAGACGTTTCCCCTTATTGCCTCAGTAGTCCTCAATTCCGGCGTGAAAATGTCTTGAAACAGGGATTGCGGAGCTGGCCATCAAACGGATAATTGAAAGCATGAAGAGAGTTCGCAAGGCAGTCTTTCCGGTCGCCGGTCTTGGCACACGGTTTCTCCCGGCCACCAAGGCTGTTCCCAAGGAAATGCTGACCGTCGTCGACCGGCCGGTCATCCAATATGTGGTGGATGAGGCGCGCGAGGCCGGCATCGAGCATTTCATCTTCGTCACCGGCCGCAACAAGGCCGTCATCGAAGACCATTTCGACATCCAGTTCGAGCTCTATGACACGCTGGCCCAGCGCGGCAAGGACGACCAGCTCGCCCGCCTGCAGCGGCTGCAGCCGGCGCCGGGGCAGACCAGCTTCACCCGCCAGCAGGTGCCGATGGGACTCGGCCACGCCGTCTGGTGCGCCCGCGAGCTCGTTGGCGACGAGCCCTTCGCGCTTTTGCTGCCCGACATGATCATGCAGTCGGAGAAGAGCTGCATGAAGGCAATGGTCGAGCTCTACGAGGAGACCGGCAACAACATCATCGCCGTGCAGGAATGCGATCCCGCCGAAACCCACAAATATGGCATCGTCGGCCGCGGCGAGGACACCCATCACGGCTTCCGCATCACCGAGATGGTGGAAAAGCCGAAGACCGGCACCGCGCCGTCCAATCTCTACATCAACGGCCGCTACATTCTGCAGCCGGAGATCTTCAATATCCTCGAAGGCCAGGAGAAGGGCGCCGGCAACGAGATCCAGCTCACCGACGCGATGCTGAAGCTGGAAAAGCAGCAGGCCTTCTACGGCTATCACTATCAGGGCCGCACTTTCGACTGCGGTTCGCCGGAAGGCTTTGTCGAAGCCAATGTCGCTTTCGCGCTGTGGCGCAGCGACATGAACGAGAACATGGCCGGCATCATCCGAACGCTTCTCGATGAGATAAAGCCGTTGGAGCGCCGTGGGGCAGCGTTCTAAGGCCCCACACTTTCGTCATCCTGGGGTCTGCGCCCAGGATGACGAAGCTCAGACGGCTTCAGCGCTGCACTTTCACGCCGAGGAAGATGCTGTTGGCGGTGTAGTCGCGGCCGGGCAGATTGCTGGTCAACTTCTCGGTCCTCACCCTTGTGGTGAGGCCTGCGTAGCGGTTCAGCCACCAGGTCAGGCCGGCCTCGGCGCTCAAGATCTTGTCATTGCCGTCGATGCCGACATAGTCGCGCCAGTCGAGGCCTAGAGCCGCATTGGCGGTAAGATTGGCGCGAATCTGGCGCTCGCCCGTCAGGCGGCCGGAATAGAGGATGTCGCCGCTCTCGCCTGCTGTGGTCGTGGGCTCGACGGTGGTCCGGCCGGTCAGGCCGATCGTGGTGCCGCGCTCGGGTGACCATTTGAGGTCGGCGTTGACTGTGGCGCCCGAAATCTCATCCAGGTTTTTGTCGTCGATCGCTTCCCTGAGCCAGCCGGCCGAGAATTCACCCGAAAGCTTCTCACCCAAATCGAGCTCAACGCCGGCGCGGGCGCCGAGCCGTGTCGACGAGCGCTCGAAGCCCTCATTGTCGATGCGCTGATCATAGGCCCGGCGGCCGACCTCGATTTCGGTGAAGGGAGTGATGGCCGGAGAAATCTCGTAGCCGGTGCGCAAGGTCGCCGTGTAGAGCGTGGAGTCTTGATCCTTCTGCGACAGCGAGGTGCCGTTGGAAAGCTTGGCATCGCCGTAGAAGTCATGCGAGACCGCGCCGGTCAACGTGTATTGCATCTTGCCGACGTCCTTCTCGACGGCCAGGCTGCCGTCGATGGTTTGCCGCAGCGGCTGCTTGCTGACACCTGCGATGGCATCCGGCGACGAGGCCGATTCCGGTACCGCTTCGTAGCCGAGTTTGGCGATGGCGCGCAGTTGATTGTCGAGGTCGACATTGAGCTGGCCTTCGATGCGACCTTGCTCGTTGTGAACGGGGTAACCCGACACGGTCTCACGAAACAGACCGTAGCCGTCGATCGTGGCAGAGTTCTCGCGCCAGTCGGACGCGGCGGAAAAACGCAGCGCCGTCTCGGACAGCAGTGCCGATTTGCCTGCATTGCTCGAATCGCCGTTCGATGTGGCGGTGAGGCCCTGTTCGATCGTCGGCCGGATGACGAAGGAGCCCCATTTGACGCCGGTGGCGGCGAACGGATCATCCTCCGGCTTCTTCTTCTGGCCTTCGATAGCGTCCGTGCGCACGGCTCCCGGGTCGAGTTTCTGCTTGTCGGTGCTATCGATGGTGAGGGCGCGGCGGTTGGCCGTCTCCTCATCGGTGTCTGCATTATCGGCGGCGTCCGTCGTGGAGGTGGTCGTGGAAGCGGTGATGTCGGTGGTGTCGGCGGTCGACTTCTTCTTCTTTTTCGACTTGTCCGCAGCCTTGTCCTTGGCCTGGTCCGCCGCCTTCTGTCCGGCAGTCGATGGGCGGCGGCGAGGCTTGGGCGGCGCCGCGATGTCGGCGGACGTGTCGTCAGTGGCTGCCGTCGGGTCGAAGAGGCTGCCGGTCGCGGTTGCGTCGCCGGTATCCGTGTCGTCAGGCACGGCGCCGGCGCTGGCCGGCAGATAGGTGCGGGCCGGCGCGTTGTCCTGCGCGGCGTTGGTCGGCGCCTGGCCCTGCGCTGCCAAGGCGAGTTGTCTCGCCTTGCGCTGCTGGTCGGACAGGATCGCCGATTCGGAGACCTCGCCGCGCAGCTCCGTTTCCTGCGCATGAAGCGCCGTTGGGCGCAGCAAGGCAAACATGCTGGTCGCCAGCAGCAAGGCGCAGACCGCCTTGCCCTTTCGTCCCGTCGAATTTTCTGGCTGGACCCCGGACATCGCCACCACTGCTTGCGCGGCGCACGCGCGCCATACTTACCGAACCGTAAATGGGGATGGTTAACGGAGGGTTGAGGCGGCGGGCCGTTTGGCCGCTTGAAGCGCTGATTTCCAAAGGGATTCATAAGGTGCGCGCTGAGCTTCATGTCTTCACACCTGTCGGTGTCGCAAACCGTCGCACACGCTCGGCCGGCAGGCCTGGGGCCATTTCCGTTGGACAGCGCGCCGGCAAAGCGCTAATCGCATCAGCCATGCATGTGGGATCCCTGGATAAGAAGCCTTTGGACAGGCAAGCCTCGATCGCTTCGGCGCTAAGGACGGTGGCAACCGAACAGGCGGGTGTCGCAGCCCTTGCCGAGGCGCTGGAGAACGGATTGGCCGGGCCTTTCGCCCAGGCCGTCGACACGATCTCGGGGATCGAAGGCCGGCTCATCGTCACCGGCGTCGGCAAAAGCGGCCATATCGGCTCGAAGATCGCGGCGACGCTGGCCTCGACGGGCACGCCGGCTTTCTTTGTCCATCCCGCCGAAGCCAATCACGGCGATCTCGGCATGATCGCCAGGGACGACGCCATTATCGCCATGTCGTGGTCGGGCGAGAGCAAAGAACTGATGGGCATCGTCGCCTATTCCAGGCGTTTTTCCATCCCGCTGATCGCGATAACCGCCGGAGAGACATCGGCGCTGGCGCGGGCTGCGGATGTGGTGCTGTTGCTGCCGCGGGCTCCAGAGGCCTGCCCGCACGGCCTGGCGCCGACGACATCGACGCTGCTGCAGCTGGTGATGGGCGACGCACTGGCGATTGCCCTGCTCGAAGCCCGCGGCTTCACGCCGGACCATTTCCGCACTTTTCATCCGGGTGGGCAGCTTGGCGCAAATCTGATGCAGATCCGCGAGATCATGCATGTCGGCGACAGGCTGCCGCTGGTGGTCACGGGCACCGGCATGCAGGACGCCATCCTGGAACTGTCGCGCAAGGGATTTGGCTGCGTGGCGATCACCGACGCAGACGGCGCGCTGGTCGGCATCATCACCGATGGTGATATCCGCCGCCACATCGGCAGCAATCTGCTGGCGATGACGGTGGATCAGGTGATGACAAAAGGACCCAAGACCGCGGCGCCGGACACGCTGGTGGCTACGGCGCTGCAGACGATCAACGATTCAGCCATCACCAGCCTGATGGTGGTGGAGGGCAAACGGCCCGTCGGCCTCATCCACCTGCATGACCTGCTGCGTATCGGCGCCGCCTGAGGTGTGCTGATATTCAAGTGATTCCGGCCTGACCTGAATCTCAATACACCTTGTCCAAGCGGTGGGTTTCAAGAATTCAGACCGGCTCCACCGTCAGTTCCAGATCCGTGTCGGCCGCGCCCGTCACGCGCACTTGCGTGCCGGCCGGCAGGTCCGGGCCGGAGACGCGCCACAGCGTGTCGCCCAACTTGATGCGGCCGCGTCCATCGCGGATTGGTTCGGCGAGTGTCGCCATCTTGCCGACCATTTGCGCGCCGCGCCGGTTGAGCAGCGGCTGGTCGGTCGGGTCGTTGCGGCTGCCGACCAGTTTCTTGCCGACATAGGCCGAGACCAGCGACAGCGCCAGGAAGGCGAGAACCTGGACCTGCCAGGTCCAGAAACCGGTATCCCAGATCAGCAGCGACACCGCGCCGATGATGAGCGCAGCGATGCCGATCCACAGCATGAAGATACCCGGCGCGATGATTTCCATCACCAGCAGGACGAAGCCGAGAACCATCCAGTTCCACGGTCCGAGTTCGGAAACGATGCGGTCGATCATGGTTCGATCTCAGTTCTCGCTCGGGCGTACGACCGGCGGACGCGCGGCCTGCCGTTGAGCACCGGTGGTGCCTTCGCTGCGGAAGACCTCCTTAGCGATCTCGCCAATGCCGCCGAGCGAACCAATCAGCGACGACGCCTCGAAGGGCATCAGCACAATCTTGCTGTTGGTGGCGGTGCCGATCTTGCCCAACGCTTCGGTGTATTTCTGGGCGACGAAGTAATTCAGCGCCTGCACGTCGCCCTTGGAGATTGCTTCCGAAACCACCTGGGTGGCACGGGCTTCCGCCTCGGCCGAGCGCTCACGTGCCTCGGCATCGCGGAAGGCAGCTTCCTTGCGGCCTTCGGCTTCGAGGATCTGCGACTGCTTGAGGCCTTCGGCGGCGAGGATCTGCGCGCGCTTGTTGCGTTCCGCGGTCATCTGCCGGCCCATCGATTCGATAAGGTTGGCCGGCGGGTTGATATCCTTGATCTCGACGCGGGTGATCTTGATGCCCCACGGATGCGCCGCTTCATCGACGACGCGCAGCAGGCGCTCGTTGATGGCGTCGCGGTTCGACAGGAGTTCGTCGAGATCCATCGAACCCATGACGGTACGGATGTTGGTCATCGTCAGGTTGAGGATGGCGTTCTGCAGACCGGCAACCTGGTAGGCGGCCTGTGCCGCATTGAGGATCTGGTAGAAGGCGATGCCGTCGACACCGACGATGGCGTTGTCGCGGGTGATGATTTCCTGGCTGGGAACGTCGAGCACCTGCTCCATCATGTTCATCTTGGCGCCGATGCGGTCGACGAACGGGAAAATGAAATTGAGGCCTGGGCTCAGTGTCTTGGTGTAACGGCCAAAGCGCTCCACCGTATAATTGTAGCCTTGCGGGATTGTCCTGATGCCTTTGATCAGCAGCACCAATACCAGAAGTGCAAGTGCACCAACCGCAATATCGAAACCACTGAAATCCATTTGGCTCTCCCCCAGACGAAGGCCGCACAAGCCATTCTCGCGCTGCCGACTTCACCAAAGACTTAAGTGTATTTCGGATGCGTTACAATCAGGTGATGATGGATTGTTGTCGAGTGGCCCGCTTCAGACCCAGCCGGACAGTTCGCGCCGCACCATCGCCTCGATCACCGCCATGCCCTCGGTGCTGTCGTTGAGGCAAGGGATATGGGCGAAATTCTCGCCGCCGGCATGATGGAAGGTCTCGGCCGCCTCACGGCCGATCTCGTCGAGGGTCTCGATGCAGTCGACGGAAAAGCCAGGATTGACGATGGCGATCGATTTCACGCCGTCCTTGCCGAGTTTCTCCACCGTCTTGTCGGTATAGGGCTGCAGCCATTCCTGCGCGCCGAAGCGCGACTGGAAGGTGATGATCAGTTTCTTGTCGTCCCAGCCGAGTTTTTCGCGCAGCAGCCGCGTCGTCTCGAGGCAATGCGCCTGATAGGGATCGCCCTTGTCGGAATAGGGCTTCGGAATGCCGTGATAGGAGGTGATGACCACCTCCGGTTCGAAATCCAGCGTCGCCAGATGTTGTTCGATCGAGCGCGCCAGCGCCTCGATATAGACCGGCTCGTCATAGTAGGGCGGCACGCTGCGGATGGCCGGTGCACGGCGCATCTTCATCAGCGCGCGAAACAGCTGATCGTTGGCGGTTGCCGTCGTCGTCGCCGAATATTGCGGATAGAGCGGAAAGGACAGGATGCGGTCACATCCCTGGTCAACCAGGCCTTTGGCTACGCTTTCGGTCGAAGGATTGCCGTAGCGCATCGCCCAATCGACGACGATTTCGGGCTGGTCGCGCAGCGCCTCGGCCAGCTTCTCGCCCTGGGCACGGGTGTAGGTGCGCAAAGGCGACTCGTTCTTTTCCCGGTTCCAGATCCGGGCGTAGTTGGCGCCAGACTTTTTCGGCCGCGTGGTGAGCACAAGGCCATAGAGGATCGGATACCAGATCGCCCGGTTGAGCTCAATGACGCGCGGATCGGACAGGAATTCACGGAGATAGCGCCACATCGGCTTGAAGTCGGTGCCATCGGGCGTGCCCAAATTGACCAGCATGACGCCGATCTTGCCCGTCTCGACCGGCGGATGCCCGGCTGGCAACGGGCCGAGGGCCTTTGCGGCCTTGGCATCGGCAGGGGTGGGAAGCGTCATAAGGGTTCTCCAGGAGACGCGAACCTAACCATCTTGCGCGCGCTTTCAATGCAGCGTCTGGCCGCACCTTGAAGCGGGTCGTCTGAATGGATTTCAGACGACCCGCTTTAGGTCTTCGTTTTTATGCATGTCGTTCTCCCAAAACCGAAGTCACTTTTGGGCAACATGCATTAGCCCGAAAACAGGACGCCCGTCCGGTTTCCCGGAGGGGCGGTGTCGTCCAGGCATATAAGCGAGGCTATTTCGGCGGTATGGTCAGTGTCGCGCCGACCGGAAGCCGGCGTGGCTCGTAGCCCTTGTTGGCTTCTGAAATGACTTTCCACTTGGTTCCGTCGCCATAGGCCTTCACCGCCAGATCCCAATAGGTATCGCCGGCAACGATGACATGGCTGGTTTCGGCCGGCGCCCCCTCGGCGGGCTTTGCCGGCTCGGCCGCTACGGCAGGCGGTGCCGGCGCTGTCTCTGTCGACATGGCCGGCGGTTTGTTGGCGATATCACCCGAGTTGGCCGGCAATTCAGGCATTGCCGGTGCCGTTTCGGCAGGCTTGGCAGGTTCGGCGCCGGGCGCTGCCGCAACGGTCGCCGCGATCTCGGTGATGCGGCCATCGAGCTTCGGCGTGTAGGGCCGGTGGGCGGCGAGATAGTCGGCAACCACCTGTTCGAGGCCCGGGCCGTAGTCGTAGGCGTTCTTGGCCTTGTCGGCGAAGACCTTGTAGCCGTCGCCGCCCTGGCGGACATAGTTGTTGGTGGCGACCAGATAGTCCTTGTCCGGCTTGATCGGTGTCCAGGCGCCGCCTTCCATGACTTCCACCGACTTGACGCGGCCGGCATTGGGCGCGACGGATTTGTCGAAGGAATATTTCAAGCCGGCGACCTGCGGGAAGCGCCCGGCGCCGTCCTCGACCTGGCTGAGGCCGCCCTCGAGGCCGGTCATCAGGTCCTTGCCGGAAATCTGGAAGGTTGCCAGCGTGTTCTGGAACGGCAGCACGGTCAGCACCTCGCCCATGGTGACGGTGCCCTTGTCGATCGACGCGCGCAGGCCGCCGCCATTGGAGATGACGATCTCGACGCCCTGTCCCTTGACGCGGTCGAGGATTGCGTCGGAGACGAGGTTGCCCATCGCGCATTCGCGGGTGCGGCAGCTCTCGCGGCTGCCATCGATGACGTCGGTGGTTTCGGCCACTTCCTTGTTCTTCAACGCCTCGATCGGCGCGCCAAGCTCCTTGATGCGAGCGAGCACGGCCGGATCGGGAGTAATCGACTTGTCGAGAAAGATCGGGTCTCCGCTGGCCGATTTGACGACGCCGTTGTCGTCGAACACCACCTTGAACTCGCCGAGATATTTCGAATAGGACGCCGCCTGCACGACCGGAACCTTGTAGCCGTCCGGGTTGTCGACCATCGTCGGGTAGGGTCCTTCCGCCTTCGGGTCGGTGTTCGACAGCAGCGAATGGCTGTGGCCGCCGACGACGATGTCGATGCCCGGGATCTTGGCAATGACGTCGCGCTCGCGCTTGTAGCCGATATGGGTCACGGCGATGATCTTGTTGACGCCTTCGCCCTTGAGCTTCTCGACTTCGGCGGTGATCGACTTGACGTCGTCCTCTATGGCGACGTTGGGACCCGGGGAAGCGAGATCCGGCGTGTCGTTGGTGATCGCGCCGATGATGCCGATCTTTTGGCCGCCGACCTCGACGACAACAGACGGCTTGACGCGGTCGCCGAGCTTGGATTGCGCGTTGGCCTTCACATTGGCACCCAACACGGGGAACTTGATCATATCGAGGAATGGCGCCAGGGCCGCTTCGCCGTCGTCGAATTCATGGTTGCCGAGTTCCATGGCATCGAACTTCATGTCGTTGAGGAATTCGCCTTCGACCTTGCCCTTGTAGGTTGTGTAGAACAGCGAGCCCTGGAAATTGTCGCCGGCGCTGAGCAGCAGCACGTTCTGGCCTTCCAGCTTCTTGCGCTCCTGGGCGATCGCGGTGATCAGCCGGCCCGCGCCACCGATGCATTCGCCCTTGGTCTCCTCGTCCGCCGAGCAGGTCGACTCGTATTTGTTGTTGCCTTCGATGCGGCTGTGCCAGTCGTTGATGTGCAGGATGTTCAACGTGTAGTCGGCAAAGGATGCGCCGGCCGACAGGCCGAGGGCCGAGGCGGACAGGGCTGCAATGGCGGCAAGCTTCTTCATCTTCGTCTCCCGAAAGCTGATCAGAGGCCTTTAGCGCTCTTGCTTGACTGGAACATAACAGCCGGCGCTTTGGCCATGTTCCCATCGCGTTCCGGATGACGCAAGCGGAATCCGGGAAACCTTTGCCGGCATAAAAAAGGACGGCGGCCCACCGGCCACCGTCCTTGGAGAACGAATGCTCGTGGGTTCAGACGCGCCGTGTCAGGACGAAATTCTGGCCGCTGGAGCTGGTGCAGTTGAGCTGGCTTGTGGACACCATCAGGCAGTTGAAGCTGACCGCGGTCTGGCGGATCAGCGAGGTGCCGTTGATCTGCACCGAAGTGGCGCCGGTCATCGTGTAGCTGCCGTCGGCAAGCTTCTGACCGGTGTCGGTGGCGACGGTCGTGAAAGTGCCGCCGGCGAAGGTCGACAGGCCGGTACCCTTGGCGTCGATCCAGGAGCCCTCGACGCCTTTCGGCGCCGCTGCCATCGGCGGTTCATCGGGGCCGCTGGTCGCACAGGCGGCGAGCATCGTCGCAATGGCACCCGCCACGCTCATCGAAAGAATTTTGCGCGCAATGGTCATATGAAAATCCTCTCCTCTCGCATCGGCCTAAAAAATCGGAATCGATTTTCGAAAAGCACGAGGCGTGCATCCAAGTTTCCAGAGCGACGTGCGTCCAAATGGACGCCCATCGCTCTCGTCCGCATCCCTTCAATCGCCCGATTTCCGGGCGATTGCAAGGCGGGGAGGTATGCCCCGTGCGGTGCTATCGAACGAGGATGTTGCGGAATTGCCACGGGTCGTTGCGGTCGAGGTCTTCCGGGAACAGGCCGGGGCGGTTATCGAGCGGCGTCCAGTCGGTATAGTAGCCGTTGACCGGTCCGAGATACTGGGACTGCACTTCCAGGCAGCGCTTGTAATCCATCTCGTCGGCCTCAACGATGCCGGCCTCGGGGTTCTCCAGCGCCCAGACCATGCCCGAGAGCACCGCCGAGGTGACCTGCATGCCGGTTGCGTTCTGGTAGGGCGCCAGCTTGCGCGCTTCGGCGAGCGACAGCTGCGAGCCGTACCAGTAGGCGTTCTTGTCATGGCCGTAGAGCAGCACGCCGAGTTCGTCGACGCCGTCGACCAGCTCGTTCTCGTCGAGCACGTGGTGTACCGGCTGAGGCTTGCCGGCGGCGCCGAACATCTCGTCCAGCGACAGCATCGCGTCGTTGCAGGGATGGTAGGCATAGTGGCAGGTCGGGCGGTAGTGCACCTTGCCCTTCTTGGAGCGCACGGTGAAGAAATCGGCGATCGAGATCGCCTCGTTGTGCGTCACCAGCAGGCCGTATTGCGCGCCGGGCGTCGGGCACCACGAGCGAACCCGCGTGTTGGCGCCGGGCTGCTCCAGATAGATGGCGGCCTTGGAGCCGTGCTTGTGCTTCTTGCCGTTCTTCGGCATCCATGTCTCATGCGTGCCCCAGCCGAGCTCGGCGGGCTGCAGGCCTTCGGAGATGAAGCCCTCGACCGACCAGGTGTTCCAGAACACGTCCATCGGCTTCGGCTTCTTGGCGCGCTGGGTGTCGCGTTCGGCGATGTGGATGCCCTTGACGCCGGCCTTCTTCATCAGCTTGGCCCAGCCCTCGCGGTCGTCCTGTGTCGGCTCCGAAAACTCGAGGCCAAGATCAGTCGCGAGGTTGACCAGCGCCTGCTTGACGAACCACGAGACCATGCCAGGATTGGCGCCGCAGGTGGAAATCGCCGTCGCGCCGCCGGGCTTGTCGTGCTTTTCCTTGAGCAGCGACTCGCGCAGCGCATAGTTGGAGCGGCTGGCGTTGTCGGCCTTGGCGTCGAAATAGAAGCCGAGCCACGGCTCGACGACGGTGTCGATGTAGAGCACGCCGAGCTTGCGGCAGAGCCGCATCAGGTCGACCGAGCCGGTATCGACTGACAGGTTGATGCAAAAGCCCCGGCCGCCGCCATTGGTCAGCAGCGGCGTCAACAGCTTCTTGTAGTTCTTCTCGGTCACCGCTTCCTGGACAAAGGCGATGCCGCGCTCGTCGAGCAGCTTGCGGTCGGTGTCGCGCGGGTCGATGACCGTCATGCGCGACTCGTCGAACTTGAAATGGCGCTCGATCAGCGGCAGCGTTCCCCGACCGATCGAACCGAAGCCGATCATCACGACAGGGCCGGTGATTTCACCGTAAACGGGCCAGTTTTCAGTCGCCATTTTATCGGATACTCCTTCAAAACCCAGGAAACTGGGAAAACACACGCAAAACCGGGCATTTTTGCCCGGCGGTCATGCGCTACATCACAGATCATTGTCACAAACCAGCGAAAAGCGCCAACCAGCGGCTAGACGTCATTAGCCATGTGGTTAAGGACTGAGATCAGCCGGTCGCGGTCCGATGTCAGGCCCTTGTAGTCTAGCTGGGCGAGATCGAGCGCTTCGAGTTGGGCAGCGAAGGACGCCGCGAGCTTCGCCCGATCGGGGTGCCGCGCCAGCACCTTGAGCGGATCGAGATGGATGCGGATGGTGAACAGGATATCGCGTGTAACAGGCAGTTTTCGCAACGTCTGTCGTTCGACGCGGATGAAGGCGTGGGCGTCGATGTCGCCATCGGGAAAGCGCGACGGTCGATTGGTGGCGCGATCGATGCGTTGCAGGCCGGAGAGCGGATGGTAGAGCGCGTCGCCTGACTGGATCGACCAGTTGTAGCGCTCGACGGCTTGCCCCTGGAGGCCGTCGAACATCCGGTTGATCAGGTCGGCCGGACGCGTGCCGGGGCCGAAACCCGGCACCGGCGCATGAATGTCATGCAGCGGCTTGCCGAACTTTTCCAGCAGCGACCAGGACGAGGGAAAGCACAGTGAGCCGGCGACCAGCCGCCAGCCGCTATCGCCGCGGCGCATCAGGATCAGGTCTTCCTGGATGAGCTGTGAGGCCCTGGCCAGCGGAGCATCGGCGAGGGAAGCAGGCAGACGGCCCGCCGCGCCCATCACCTCGACGCCCGATCCGGTGCGCCGATAGGTTTCGGGGAACCTCTCCATGAGATGCGCACCGAGCAGGTCGAGCACTTCCTGCTGGGCGTCCCGCGTGCGGTCCTCCTCGACGAAAACCCGCTCGGGGATTTCGGCATAGAGCCGGTGCTTCTCGGCGAGATACGGCAGCAAATGGCCGTCGATCTCGATCCAGTCCGCCGGATCGAGCGGCTTCAGCCCGATGGTGAAGAGTTTCGAAGAGCCGTCATAGGGCGTGTGGGTGGGCAGATCGGCCAAGCTCATGCTTCCCTGAATTCGTCGAGTCCGGCGCTGGTCATCCTCGCCAGGAATTCGGTGACGTCATAGTCGGCCGCGCCTGCCTTGGCGAAGGGATCGGCGGCTAGCCTGGCATCGAGCACCTCGCGCGGGCATTGCGCAATGATGATACCGCCGGTTCGCGGTTTCTTCGGCCCGGAGACGACGAACATGGCATCCTCTCGGTCTGGTTCTCAGGCAAGTTTGGCCGGGATCAGTCCGCGCAGCGAATTGCCGACGAACAGTGCCCTTGCGGATATCAAATCATCCAAGCTGTAGATCGCTTCGCGGGCGCGGCCTTCATCCAGAAGCTCTGCGCGCAATACGCCAGGCAGAAGGCCGCAGTCGAGCCGGGGCGTTGCCAGAACACCGTCGCCGAAATCAGCGAAGACATTGGTGATCGTGCCTTCGCAGATCTCGCCGCGCTCATTGGCCAGGATCACCTCGTCGGCCTGGGTGATGAGATACTCGGCACGGGCATGCGTGTAGTGCTGCCGCCGGCTGGTCTTGTGACGCAGCAGCATGTCG
Source organism: Mesorhizobium sp. LjRoot246 (assembly GCF_964254115.1). Taxonomy (NCBI): domain Bacteria; kingdom Pseudomonadati; phylum Pseudomonadota; class Alphaproteobacteria; order Hyphomicrobiales; family Phyllobacteriaceae; genus Mesorhizobium; species Mesorhizobium sp. LjRoot246. The sequence continues at coordinate 2,110,522 of NZ_CAXUSN020000001.1, forward strand.
TGCGAATCCAACCGCGTTCTGGCCAGCCGCAGCGTCCAGACCTTGTCCGCGGCGGGCGGCTCATAGGGTTGTGCCGAGGCCGTCACCTCGCCGTCGTGCGACAGGACGAGGCGTGTGCGCATGGCAATGCCGGAATTGCTGACCGCGCTGCTCAGCGCCTCGCCGACCTTGCCCGGATCACAGCGGAAGCCGAGCTCCGCCGCCGAGCCATAGAGGCGCGCGAGATGGCGATCGAAGCGCAGGAAGCCCGAGCCGGGTTCCCAACGCATGGTCTCGATCAGCTGGAAGTCGGCGGTGTTCCCGTCGCGAAGCGCGCCTTCAGCAGACACTCCTGATACTCCTCCTCAGCCGTCGAATCGAAGACGACGCCGCCACCGACATTGTAGACGGCTTCACCACCCGAAAAGAGCGAGATGGTGCGGATCGCCACGGAAAAGCGCATCGTGCCGCCGGGCGCGATCCAGCCGATGGCGCCGCAATAGGCGTCGCGGGGCGTGCCTTCCTCCAGATCGTGCAGGATTTCCATGGCGCGGATCTTCGGCGCGCCGGTGATCGAGCCGCAAGGAAACAGTGCCGCGAAGATCTGGCGGATCGAGAGCCCCGGTAGCAGTTTTGCCCTGACGTCGCTTACCATCTGGTGGACCGTCGGATAGGTCTCAATGCGGAACAGCGCCGGCACGTCCAGCGTGCCGACCTCGGTGATCAGCGAGATATCGTTGCGCAGGAGATCGACGATCATCCGATTTTCGGCCTGGTTCTTCTCGTCGTTGCGCAGGAAGATCTTCTGCCGTTCGTCCTCGGCCTTCGTCGCGCCGCGCGGTGCGGTACCCTTCATCGGATGCGTCTCGATCATGCCCTCGGCGTCGATCTCGAAGAAGAGCTCGGGCGAGCGCGACAGCACGATGGGTTCACCGAGCGCGATCAGCGCGCCATATTTCACCGGCTGGCGTTCGGTCAACGCATCGAAGGCGGCCAGCGGCTCGCCCGACCATTGCGCATGAATTGGAAAGGTCAAATTGCCCTGGTAACAATCGCCCTGCCTGATGTGCTGATGCAGCCGCGAGAACCGCTTCTCGTAGTCCTCGGGCGACCACGTCGCACGGGCATCGAAGATCGGACCATTGGTCGCCGCTGTGTTGCGCGGCGGCACCGCCTCTTCGACCGGCGCATCGAAGACCCCGAGGCAGACGAGTGGAGCGCGGCGTCCGACCGGCAGCAAGGGAACAAGCTTGGGTTCGAGCAGATAGCCCGCCTCATAGGAGAAATAGCCGGCAAGCCATTTACCTGCATCGTGCGCGGCTTGCGCGGCTTCCAGCGCCGGCCCGAAATCCTTTGCCTCATGCGCCACGATGACATCGGCCGGCCGGTCGAAGACGAGCTGGCGCGCGCTTTCGTCATTGCGGAAAATTGCGGCGGGCAGGGACATGATACTCGGATGCTGCGGTCGATGATGCCATCATCCGCTCTATATGGGGGGCCGCTCGCGCGCAATCGAGGGAACGGCACGCTGCCCCTCAAAGCCGACCTTTGGGCCGACCTTTGGGTCGACTTTAGCCAAGCTAGGCCCAAAAGCAAACGGCGGCGCCATATTGGCGGCGCCGCTTGCAGTCGTCGCTGTGCTATCAAGTGTTGCTGGCTGTTCCAGCTGTTGGAAACTGCTTGGCGAATTCCTTCTCGTTGCCGGCGGCGAGCAGTTTGGCCTGCTCGATCCAGCGCTCGCGCGCGATGCGGCCGTCGAAATTCATGACGTCCTCGATCCGCTTGATATCGGCGGCTGTCCAGCCGGCGATCTGGGCGAAGCTGGTGATGCCTTGCGCCTTGAGCAGCTTCTCGTTGACCGGACCAATGCCGATCAGCCGGCGCAGATTGTCGGGTTTTGCCGCGCCTGCCGGTGCAGCTTTTTTGGCAGGGGCCGCCTTTGGTGCGGCCGAACTCTTGGCTGCCGCGGTCGCGGATTTGCTCGCCGCGGGTTTGGCCGTTGTGGATTTCGACGCTGCCGGCCTTGCCGCCGATTTCGCAGCCGTCGCTTTTGCAGGCGCGGCTTTGGCAGCGGCCGGTTTGGCCGGTGCCGGCTTTACGGGGGCGGATTTGGCTGTCGCGGGTGTCGACATCAGGGCCGAGGGAGCCGCCTTTGCCGCGGCGCCGGCAGCGGGCGTTGCCTGCGCGTCGCGCAGCCGGCGCTCGAGATCGGCGCGGGTCTTGCCGCATGCATCGAGCTCACCGGTCAGGCGGTCGCTGTCGGCGCGCAGCCTGTCGCGCTCGCTGCGGGTGCGATCAACGTCACCACGCAAGCTGTCGAGCTCACCGCGCAGACGTCCCCAGAGGAACCAGCCCACCAACACGCCTACCAGGAACGCCAGGACCACGTAGAAAAAAGTGCCCATTGTCTCTCTCCAGTCAGATTCGTCTACCGTGGGGTCATGACCTTCGGCGAAGGACTACTCGATGGTGATTCCGCGGTTCGCAGAACAGCCGGCTTCGGTTCAAGCTGTCGGCGATCGGCTTAGCTTGCCCATGCCCAACGGCCGTTGTCGCGTTCGCCTGAGCGCCACGGCCGGCTGGGATTTTTCCTCGCCGATCCGCATGCGCTCCGGCTGAGCTTGGAGCGAAGGCTATCATAGAGCTTGTGGAAAGCTATCGGAAAACTTCGATGGAGAGTACTTCAAGAACAGATATTTAGGGCGACGATAGAGCTATCCCAATATGCATTCCGGCTAAACTGTTGGGGGACGCGTTTCAAGCGTCGAGTGCTTCCAGCTCGTCGATCAGGCCACTGATGACGCCAAGCCCGATCTGCCAGAAGGCGGGATCGGTGGCGTCGAGGCCGAAGGGCGCCAGAAGTTCGGAATGATGCTTGGTGCCGCCGGCGCGCAGCATCTCGAAATACTTGTCCTGAAAGCCGCGCTCGGCGTTCTGGTAAACGGCGTAGAGCGAGTTCACCAGGCAGTCGCCGAAAGCATAGGCGTAGACATAGAAGGGCGAATGGATGAAGTGCGGAATGTAGGTCCAGAACACCTCATAGCCTTCGCGCAACTTGATCGCGGGACCCAGGCTTTCGGCCTGCACTTCCAGCCAGAATTGGCCGAGCCTGTCGGAGGTCAGCTCGCCATTCTTGCGCTCGGCGTGCACCTTGCGCTCGAATTCATAGAAGGCGATCTGGCGCACCACCGTGTTGATCATGTCTTCGACCTTCTGGGCGAGCATGGCCTTGCGCTCGCGCCTGTCGGTGGTCTGGTCGAGCAGCGAGCGGAAGGTCAGCATCTCGCCGAAGACCGACGCCGTCTCGGCCAGCGTCAGCGGCGTCGAGGCCATCAGTGCGCCCTGGCCGCTGGCCAGCACCTGATGCACGCCATGGCCAAGCTCATGCGCCAAGGTCATCACATCGCGCGGCTTGCCCATGTAGTTGAGCAGCACATAGGGATGCGCCGACGGCACGGTCGGATGGGCGAAGGCGCCGGGCGACTTGCCCGGACGCACCGGCGCGTCGATCCAGTTGCGGTCGAAGAAGGTTCGCGCGATCTCGGCCATGTCAGGCGAAAAACGCTGATAGGCCGACAGCACCGTATTCCTGGCCTCGTCCCAGCCGATGATCGCCTGCGGCGTGTCCGGCAACGGCGCATTGCGGTCCCAGTGGTTCATCACCTCCATGCCCAGCCAGCGCGCCTTCATCGCGTAATAGCGGTGCGACAGGCGCGGATAGGCGTCGCGAACGGCGGAAGCCAGGGCATCCACCACACTGCGCTCGACGCGATTGGCGAGATGGCGTGAATCGGCGATGTCCTCGAAGCCGCGCCAGCGGTCGGAAATCTCCTTGTCCTTGGTCAGCGTGTTGGTGATCAGCGTGAATGTGCGCAAATTTTTGCGGAAGGTCGCGGCCAGCGCCTCGGACGCCCGGCGGCGCACCTCGCCATCGGCGTCCTGCAGGCGGTTCAGCGCCGGCTCCAGCGTCAATTCCTCGCCGTCGATGTCGAAGCGAAGGTCGGTCATCGTTTCATCGAACAGGCGGTTCCAGGCGCCGCGCCCGGTGATCGACTTTTCGTGGAAGAGCTGCTCGACACGATCCTCGAGCTGGTAGGGCTTATCCTTGCGCAGATCGAGCACCCATGGCCTGTAATGGCCGAACGCGGGATCGCCGGCGAGCGCGCCTTCGATCGACGCATCGTCGATCAGGTTGAGTTCGAGCGCGAAGAACAGAAGGTGCGCGCTGGCGTCGGTCATCTTCTCCTGGATGTCGCCATAGAGCTTGGCGCGCTGCGGGTCGGCGGTGTTCCCGGCATAGACCAGTCCCGCATAGGAGACGATACGGCCGATCAGTTCCTCCAGCGCCTCGTAGGCGACAAGCGCCTCGCCCAGTCTGCCGGCGCTGCCGCGCTCGGCCTCTGCGGCCAGCGTACCCTTCCAGCGGCTCTCGAAGCTGGTCGCATCAGTGGCGGCCTTGGCGATGTCGCGCTTCAGTTCGGGCGCGTCCATGCCGGCATAGAGGTCGGCAAGGTTCCATTCCGGCAGGTCGCCAAGCTCGGCCGCGCCCTGACCGGAGGCCGGCGCCGCAAGCCGCCGAGCAGAAACCATGTGCCCAGAATCCATGTGCCCAGAATCCATGCGCATTGCCGACACCTTCCGTGGCCGAAGTTCAAGGGGAAATGAGAAGCCGGTCAAATCCTAAGGAATTCATTCACCGGGTTTTTTGAAACCTTATTTAGAACCCTGTGCCAAGATGGTCCACAGGGCAGAATTCCTCGGGCGGGCAGTCGTACCAGTCATGACAGGTTCCATACTCATAGTCGATGACGATCCCGTGCAGCGCCGGCTGCTCGAGGCGGCGGTGACGCGGTTCGGCTACAGCGCAATCGTCGTGGATGGCGGCGCGGCCGCTCTCGATATCCTCGATGGACCCAGCGCCCGCGAGGTTTCGGTGGTCATCCTCGATCTAGTCATGCCCGGTGTCGACGGCATCGGCGTGCTGAAGGCGATGCGCGAGCGCGACATCAATGTGCCGGCCATCGTGCAGACCGCGCAGGGCGGCATCGAGACCGTGGTTTCGGCGATGCGTCACGGCGCCTTCGATTTCGTCGTCAAGCCGGCGTCTCCCGACAGGCTGCAGGCGTCGATTAGCAATGCGCTCAAGGTCGAGGCCGTCGAGGGTGAGGTCAAGCGCACGTCGCGCAAGCGCGGCGGCCTGCTGACCTTCAAGGACATGATCACGCACAGCCCGGCCATGGACAAGGTGATCCGACTTGGCCAGAAGGCGGCCGCATCCAACATCCCGATCCTGATCGAGGGCGAGTCCGGCGTCGGCAAGGAACTGGTGGCGCGCGCCATCCAGGGCAGCGGCGACCGCCGTTCGAAACCCTTCGTCACCGTCAATTGTGGCGCCATTCCCGACAATCTGGTCGAATCGATCCTGTTCGGCCACGAGAAGGGTTCGTTCACCGGCGCCACCGACAAGCACACCGGAAAATTCGTCGAGGCGCATTCGGGCACGCTGTTTCTCGACGAGATCGGCGACCTGCCGCTCGACGTGCAGGTCAAGCTGTTGCGCGCGGTCCAGGACGGTGAGGTCGATCCGGTCGGCGGACGCTCGACCGTCAGGGTCGACATCAGGTTGATTTCGGCGACGCACCGCAACCTGCTGCAGCAGGTCAAGGACGGCAAGTTCCGCGAGGATCTGTTCTATCGGCTGAACGTCTACCCGATCTTCGTACCGCCGTTGCGCGACCGCCGCGACGACATCCCCTATCTGGTCACCCATTTTATGGACAAGGTGGCGCCGGCCGACCCGCGTCATCGCTTGCAAGGCATTTCGGCGGCGGCGCTTGCCGTGTTGCAGGCCTATGATTGGCCCGGAAACATCCGGCAGCTCGAAAATGCCGTCTTCCGGGCCTCGGTGCTTTGCGAAGGCGATATGTTGACCGCGGAGGACTTCCCGCAGATCCGGGCGCAGGTGGAAGGCACCGTCAACCTCGGTGCCGACGGCGACGCGCCGTCCCTGCCTTTGGAGGGTCGCGATGAAGACGCCTTGCCTGGCGAGGGTAGCCAGGCAACTACGTTCGATCCGCCGGCCAGGCTGCAGCCCCGCTTCGGCACATTGCGGGCGCTCGACGAGCGCGGCAATGTGCGTGCGCTGGCCGATGTCGAACTCGAAATGATCAAGCTCGCCATCGACCACTACAACGGCCAGATGAGCGAAGTCGCACGTCGACTCGGCATCGGCCGCTCGACGCTCTACCGCAAGCTCAAGGAATACGGCATCGATCCGGAGACCGGCCGCGTCGACCGACTCGCCTCCTAAGGTTTGCTGATATTCAGGTGATTCCGGCCTGCGAACGGTAGCTCCGCTCCGGTTCTCGAGAGCCATCACTTTCGGCTCGGCCTGGCCCGAATCTCGAAACACCTTAGAAAGCATGGCTCCTTGCTGCAGGCTTCGGCACAAGGTCGGCGCCAGCTTGCACCGCTACAATTGGCCCTGTATCGGGCTTTCAGCGGAATCGTGGCAGGCCTGTGGACAGCTCTGTTCACGCATTAAGGCCAACGGTAACAGATCGTGTTCGGGCAAAGGCGGAAACATGATCTAAACCAGCGGTTTACCAAGAAATCCTGTGCACAATTTTTGACGGGATATCGCCACGGTGTTACCGCATTTCGGCTTCAATAAGCGATGATTAACCATTAGGATCGATATTCGGATGTGATAACGACACATCCGTTTGGGCAAATCCGGGGACAAACGGCAGCCTGCAGGGCCTTTTGATTTGAACAGAATCGAACGACACACAAACGGGCGGCACCATCATTTGAGCGTCTGGCCGAAGTGGCTGGCGGTGTTGATTGTCGCTTTTGGTTTTGTTGCCGCGGCTGCGACCGGAGCCAGCGCCGAAACACGTTCGCTGAAGCTCTATCACCTCCACACCCACGAGAAGGCCGAGATCGTCTACAAGCGCAACGGCCGTTACGTTCCCGAGGGTCTCAGGAAGATCAACATCATTCTGCGCGACTGGCGTCGCAACGAGCCGACCAAGATGGATCCGCGTCTGCTGGATCTGGTCTGGGAGGCGTACCGGGAGGCTGGCGCCACGGATTACATCCAGGTCGTTTGCGGCTATCGCTCGCCGTCGACCAACTCGATGCTGCGCAGCCGGAGCCGAGGCGTCGCCGAGAAGAGCCAGCACATGCTCGGCAAGGCGATGGATTTCTACATTCCCGGCGTGCCGCTGAAGAAGCTGCGCAACATCGGCCTCAAGATGCAGGGCGGTGGCGTCGGCTACTATCCGTCATCCGGTTCGCCGTTCGTCCATATGGATGTCGGCAATGTGCGTCATTGGCCCGGCATCAGCCGACAGGAACTGGTCAGCCTGTTCCCCAACGGCAAGACGCTGCATGTGCCGAGCGACGGCAGGCCGCTGCCCGGCTTCGAGCAGGCGCTCGCCTCCTACAAGGCGCGCAAGGGTTCGGGCTCGCCGGCCATCGAACTGGCCAGTGCCGGCGGCAGCAGCAAGAAATCGGGTGGGTTCCTGTCGGCTTTCTTTGGCGGCGGCGACGACGAGGCCGAGGACAGCGCCGATGTCGAGACCGCTTCGGCTGCCCCCGCGCCCAAGCCGAGAAACCTGAAGCCGGCCGCGGCAGCCAAGACCAGCAATCTCCCGGGCATCGCCATCGTGGCGCCGGAGAATGCGCAGCGCGCCGAAATTCCGCAGATTGCCGAGGAACAGGCTCCGGAGCCGGAAAAGGATACGCCGGAGACGATCATCGCGGCGCTGCCGGCACGCAGCGTTCCGCTGCCTGATTTCGCACCGCGGCCGAAGGCCGATGTCGGCGCGCAGCAACCTGAGAACGTGCCTTTTGCCATGGCGGATGCGACGGCCACCACCGAGCAAGCCGTGGCGACCGCGCATGCCCCGGCGAGCGTTCCTTTCGGATTGGCCGATGCAAAGGCTTCGGCTGATGCGACCCAGGTCGCGGTCAACAACGTACCGTTGCCGACATGGCGCCCCGACACTTCGCTGCCAGCCGCTTTGGCTCCGTCACCCAGCAAGGATGTGCTGATGGCGCTGGCTGAGACAGCCGATCAAGGCAAGACCGCGACCGATGCGTTCTCGGTGCTGCCGACGGCGCGGCCCGAGATCGCCAAGCCGGACGAGGTCAAGGCCGTGCTCGACGAGGCCAATGCCCAGGTCGGCGCGGCCTATTACCAGGTTGCTTCGCTGTCCCAGTCCGAGCCGCGTTCGGCCTTCAACGATCCGGGCACTGACGCCGCATCGCCTCGCGATGCTGTCGTAGCCCGCCCGGCCGGCTCCGATCCGGCCGCCGCGATCGGCGCCGGCGTCAAGACGACCCGCAAGGAATCGAGGGCCACCGCCCGCGACCTGAAGCCCGGCCCCAAGGCCATGGTGGTTGCCGCGGCACCGCAGGCCGCCCGCTGGGCGCTGACCAGTGGCGAGCATGTCGCCACCGTTTCAAGCGCGACAACGGCGCCGGGCTACGCCTACAGCATCGTGCACACGCCGCCGAGCGAGGTCTACACCGCCGGCTTCCAGCCGAGCAGCGAGGTGGCCGATGCCAATCGCTTCACCGGCAACGCCGTCAAGTTCCTGTCGGTTGCCCGCTTCCAGACCAAGTGACGACCAATCGATCGACAAAGCCGCGCCGGGCAACCTGCGCGGCTTTTTGTTGCGTGACTCTTTTTGTTGCGCGACTGGGCAACTGATCGAAGCCGAATCAAAAACCCGGCCGATGCGAGTCGGCCGGGTTTTTTCCTGCTGCGCCGAATGCCTATTTCGCGAGCTTGCTCGCCGCGCGGGCGAGCGCTTCGATCTCGTCCCACTTGCCGGCCTTGACCAGATCGTCAGGCGCCACCCAGGAACCGCCGACGCAGATGACGTTTGGCAGGCTGAGATAGTCGGCCGCGTTCTTGCCGGTGATGCCGCCGGTAGGACAGAACTTCACATCGGCCAGCGGCGAGGCGAAGGCCTTCAGCGACGCGATGCCGCCCGACTGCTCGGCCGGGAAGAATTTCAGGAAGCGCAAGCCTGCCTCGCGCGCGGCCATGATCTCGCCGGGCGTGATGGCTCCGGGCAGCAACGGAACATCGCTATCGGCGGCTGCCGCCAGAAGCTCGCGGGTGATGCCGGGGCTGACGATGAATCGCGAGCCCGCGGCAGCCGCCTCTTCGAACTGCCTGATATCGAGAATGGTGCCGGCGCCGACGATGGCTTCCTCGACTTCACCAGCCACCCGCCGGATCGCTTCCAATGCATCGGCGGTCCTCAGCGTAATCTCGATCGCCGGCAGGCCGCCGCGTGCCAGAGCGCGTGCCAGGGGCACGGCATCGGCGACATCGGAGATCTTCAGCACCGGGATGACTGGCTGGCCGTTGAGGAGCGACAGGAGTTTTTCGGTCTTGCTGGGCATGTGTCTCTCCGTGGCGTGGAACAATTCAACCGATTAGCAGAAGGTCGTTTTCCTGTCCACGAAACCGGCCGTGTCGCGATGTCACGCGTCGTCGATGCTCGCCGGGATTAGGTTAACAAAGGCGACAGCCAGTACGGCGGTGTCAGCAGCTTTTGTGCCGGGCAGCTTTTCACGATAGGAATTTTTTCTTGACTCCATGCCCTCAGCTAAGGTACATATTTATCTATGGTGCTGATTTGCGCCAGTGACCCGCCGCACGGGCGGGTTTTTCGTTCAATGCTCCGTCAGCCAACGCGCCGGCGAAGGCTCCGAAGGAACCCGTTAACCCGAGTTCGTTGCCCTGCGGGTTTCCCGCTTTGCCTTGAATCGGCTTGCTTGAGCGTCTAGTGGCTTCGGCGATGACATCACTTCCACCCCTTCCACCCCTTCGCGTCGCGGCGCTCTACCGGTTTGCCCGGCTCGATGCTTTCGAGGAACTGCGCGCGCCGCTCGCCGCCTTCTGCTGCGGGCGCGGCATCAAGGGCACGCTGCTTCTGGCGCATGAAGGCATCAACGGCACCGTTGCAGGTAGCGAAACGGCGATTGCCGAACTGATCTTGTATCTCGAAGCCATCGAAGGGCTCGCCGGTCTCGAAGTCAAGTACAGCGTAGCTGCTGAGATGCCGTTCCACCGCATGAAGGTGCGGCTAAAGCGCGAGATCGTCACCATGGGTGTCGATGACATCGATCCTTCGAAAAGCGCCGGCACCTATGTCGCGCCGGCCGACTGGAACGCGCTGATTTCGCAGCCCGATACCGTCATCATCGACACGCGCAACGCCTACGAGGTGTCGATCGGCACGTTCAAGGGCGCGATCGACCCCGCCACTGCAAGCTTTCGCGAGTTCCCAGCCTGGGTGGAAGCGCACCGGGCGGAGCTCGAAGGCCGCAAGGTGGCGATGTTCTGCACCGGCGGCATACGCTGCGAGAAAGCGACCGCCTATGTCAAATCGCTTGGCTTCGATGATGTGTTCCACCTCAAGGGCGGCATCCTCAAATATTTGGAGGAGGTTCCGGCCGAACAGAGCCTGTGGCAGGGCGAGTGCTTCGTCTTCGACGAGCGGGTTTCGGTGTCGCACGGCCTCGCCGAGGGCGAGGCGGAACTCTGTCGCGCCTGCCGCCATCCGCTGACGCCGAGCGAGCTGACGTCGCCTCAATTCGCCGCCGGTGTTTCGTGCCCGCATTGCTTCGATGCGCGTTCGGACGAAGACCGCCAGCGTTATGCCGAGCGCCAGCGCCAGGTCGAGCTTGCTCAGGCGCGGGGCAGGGGTCCGCATATCGGCTCCTGATCCGGGCACCGGGCCGCCGGAAAGCGGCTGCCTGTCATTGCAATGTCAAGTTTCGGGACCTACGTCTTCGACGTTCGAAACCTGCCCGTTCGGCTGGGCAAATCCTGGAGGCATTGATGTTCGATCCCAAGAAGCTTCTCGACGATCTGCTCGGCTCGCAAATTCCCGGCACCAGCGGCACCGTTCGCGACAAGGCGGGTCAGGCCGTGCAGATGGCCAAGGACAATCCGCTGGCCGCCGGGGCACTGGCCGCCGTGCTGCTCGGAACCGGTGCCGGCCGCGAGGTGACGGGCGCTGCGGTGAAGCTTGGTGGACTGGCCGCGATCGGCGGCCTCGCCTACAAGGCCTACCAGAACTACAAGGCCGGCAACGCACCTGCGGAAGCGCCGGCGGCCGGCGAACCGGAATTGCTGCCGCCGCCCAAGGACACCGCCTTCCACCCGTCGCAGGCGCCGCAAGGCGAGGACGAATTCACCCTGACCCTGATACGAGCGATGATCTCGGCGGCGAAGGCCGATGGCCATATCGACGATGACGAGCGCCAGAAGATCGCCGGCAAGCTCAGCGTGGCCGGCATAGGCTCCGATGCCGAAAAATTCCTGATGGCTGAGCTGGCAAGTCCGCTCGACCTCGACAGGCTCGTGGCCGGCGCCAAGACCGATGCGCAGAAGCTCGAACTCTACACGGCGTCGCGCCTGACCATCGATCCCGACACGCGTGCCGAGCGTGGCTATCTTGACCTGCTTGCCGGCCGGCTTGGCCTGCCGGACACGCTGGTCGACCATGTCGAGGCGACGGTTTCGGCGGCCAAGGTACCAGCCAAGGCTGGAACCTCACCCAATCCGCGCTGGTAGGCCAAAACGGCACAGGAGGCACTTTCCGCGTTAACCTTTCGTTAACCCAGCAAGCGCATCATTCTAGACAGTCGGATCGGCTTTTCCTCCTCCCAAGCCCGGTTCAGATCAGGGCGGTCGCCAATGACCGCCCTTTTTTGTCGGTCCGATCGGTGGACTCGCTTGCCATCGCAGCCGTCATTTGCGATGCCTTCCTTTTTCGAGCCAAACCCCGAAAATCAGTCGAGCAAGCGCAGCGCTGCCGGAGGACAGTCATGACCGAGCAAAGAACCGCCATCGTCACCGGCGCCGGCACGGGCATCGGCAAGAGCGTTGCCACGGCGCTTCTCAAGGCCGGCTGGAACACGGTGTTCTGCGGACGCCGCAAATCCGTGCTGGATGCAGCCGTGGCTGAGGCTGGCCCCACCGATGCCAAGGCATTGGCGGTTGCCTGCGACATCTCCAAGGCTCAGCAGGTCGACGATCTGTTCGAGACGGTGGCGGAGGCCTTCGGCCGTGTCGACCTGCTCTTCAACAATGCCGGCATGGGCTACAAATCGACGCCGATCGACGAGATCCCGGTCGAGGTGTGGAACGATATTGTCGGGGTCAATCTCACCGGTTCGTTCCTGTGCGCCCGCGCCGCCTTCGGCGCCATGCGCAAGCAGAGGCCGATGGGCGGCCGCATCATCAACAACGGTTCGGTATCGGCCTATGCGCCACGTCCAGGCTCGGTCCCCTACACCGCGACCAAGCACGCTATCACCGGACTGACCAAGACGCTGGCGCTCGACGGCCGGCCCTATGACATCGCCTGCGGCCAGATCGACATCGGCAACGCGCTGACCGACATGGCGCAGCCAATGACGGTCGGCGTGCCGCAGGCCAACGGCTCGATATCAGCCGAGGCGGTTATGGATGTTCAGCGCGTAGCCGACGCCGTCGTCCACATGGCAAGCCTGCCGCTCGATGCCAACGTGCTGTTCATGACCGTGATGGCGACCAAGATGCCATTTGTCGGGCGCGGCTAATCATTCTCCCGGTAGCTCTGCGCCGGGCAGATAGAGCGCGATGGGACGGATCTCGTAAACGGCGGTCGGATTGACACGGCGAAAGTCACGCGCAATGGCGATCGCATCGTCGCGCGTCGCGCAGTCGACGACATAGAGACCGAGAAGCTGTTCCTTGGTCTCGGCGAAGGGGCCGTCAATGATGATGCCGTCGCCGGGTCCGCGCAAGGTAAAGGCCGATTGTGTCGCGCCAAGCCGTGCGGACGGGCCAAGGCTGCCATCGGCGTAGAGCCCGTCATGTATCTTCAGCAGATCGGCCATAAGTGCCGCATCTTCCTGCGGCGTCAGCGCCTTGATCGCATCTTCCACGTGATAGGCAAGGATTGCATAGAACATCTGGCGTCCCCTTCGGTCGTCAACCAAGCAAGGTCGATCGTAGCCGGTTTCAGCATTGTCGCCCAGCTTGCCTATGTGATCGTCAACGGGACGGCTTCGCTGCCTGCTCGACAAGCCAGTCGACAAAGCGCCCGATGACCGGATTCGCCAAGCCTTCCTCGTGGCATATGCAATAGTAGTTTCGGGCGGCCGCCGTAAATAGCGTCAGAGGCTGAACAAGGCGCCCCTCGTCGAGGTCGCGGAAGGATATTATGTCGTTGGTCAGCGCAACGCCGTGACCATCGCGGGCTGCCTGAAGCACCATGGCAAAATTATCGAAATAGATATCGGATTGCACGGCGTGCGGCACCCTGGCCTGCATCAGCCAGCGCCTCCACTGACTGCCGTCATCCTCATGCAGCAGTCGATGATGAAGGACGTCGCGCGGCTCGCGAATGCCGTTCGGGCCGCGCAGCAATTGCGGGCTACAGACCGGTGCCGCGTGCATGCTGTGGAGCAGCTGCCATGAGAATCCTGGCCAGGGCGGACTGCCGTAGACGATGGCAACATCGACCTTTCGCCAGTCCACCTCCTCGAATGCCACCGCAGTGAGCATCTGCATACGAATGTCCTGGTTGGCATCCAGGAACTGAAAAATCCGGGCTGCCAGCCATGTCGTTCCGAAAACCGAAGGTGCCGATACGCGCAGCTCGGCCTTGGCCGTAGTGGTATAGGCATTGGCGGATATTTCACGGATCGAGTCCGCGATCTGATGCATGGCCATGCCGACGCTCTTCTGCAGCGTGGCCCCCCGCTCTGTCAGCACGAGGCGGCGGCCGCTTTTCCTGAAAAGGTCGATACCCAGCGAGAGCTGCAAGGCGCGCAGCTGCTGACTGATGGCGCCTGGCGTCACATGCAGCTCGGCGGCGGCGGCCGCGACGTTGCCTAGCCGCGACACGCTTTCGAAGGCTCTTAGCGAATGCAGAGATGGATCGGCCACACAGCACCTTAGTTTAGAAAAACTGTTCTTTCATGCCGTTAAAGATTTAGCTTGTCTCATGAGAATTGCAACATATGGTCGAAGACAGCCACAAGCAGGCATCGCAAAAACAAAAATGGGGAACTCGGATATGCTTCACGCACGCATCACCGTTGCGGCGAAAATCGCCTTTGGCGGGCTGGTCGTCACGACCCTTTTCGCCACCATGCCGGCGGCACAGGCCGCGGATTCCAACCTGGTCCGGGACGGGGTCCTGAACGTCTGTACCGGCGGCGATTTCCCACCCATGCAGTATTACGAGAATCCGGGTGACGAGAAGCTCGTCGGTTTCGAAGTCGATGTCGTCGACGCCATCGCCAAGCGGTGGGGTGGCACCACCAGATATGTGGTCGGCGACTTCAAGGGGCTCTTGCCGTCCCTGGGCGCCGAGCGCTGCGATCTCGTTGCAAGCGGCATCATGGTGACCAAGGAGCGCCTCAAGGCCTATGATGCCGTTCCTTACTTCGTCTCCAACGTCGTGATGGTGACGGCTGCCTCGGATTCCGAGACCAAGTCGCCGCTTGGCCTCAGCGGCAAAGTGCTGTCTATCGAGGCGGGTACCACCTATGAAAAGACGGCTGCGGACCTGAACCTCGAACTGGCGAAAGCCGGCAAGCCACCAGCTGAGATACAGACCTACCCTTCAGCCTCGGCGGTCATCGAACAGATTCTGGTCGGCCGTGCCGCGGCGACGATTACCCAGGACACCACGGCGGCATTCCGTCTCAAGCAGATGCCGGGCCGGCTGCAAATTCCGTACAATTATGGCGACGGCGAAACCTACGGGATCTATCTGAGAAAGGGCGGGGACAACCGCGCGGCATTGGTGGAGGCTATCGAGGCGCTTCAGGCTAGCGGCGAGATGAAGACGCTGCTGCAGAAATGGAATCTTCCCGAGACCGCCACCGACGTCAAACACGCGACCAATTGAGGGGAAGGCGGTGTTCGACAGCAAGCTCTTCCTGGCGGCGTTGTTCGGCTGGCCCCTTGCCAAGGGGGCATTGCTCACCTTGGTCCTCTCGGTTCTGGTGATGTCTGTTGCCCTAGCGATATCCTTGGCAACGGCGGCGCTGGCCACGTCGAAGCGGCGTTGGATTCGTGTGTCGATCGCCACCTTTGTCTGGCTTTTTCGCGGAGCGCCGGCGCTACTCGTGCTGCTGTTCGTGTGGAATGGGCTGCCGCAAATCTCGGCGGTGTTCCGATCGAGCTGGTTCACGCCGTTCATCGCCGCCTTTCTTGCCTTGACGTTGATCCAGATTGCCTACCTGACCGAGATCCTTCGCAGTTCCTATGCATCCATCGGCAAGGGACAATCGGAAGGCGCGGCGGCACTTGGCTTGCACCGAGGCCAGATATTCTTCCTGGTCATCTTGCCCCAAGCGCTTCGCGTCGCGTTGCCGTCACTGGTCAACGAGTTCATTTCGCTGCTGAAGGCAACGTCGCTGGCGACGGTCATCTCGCTCAAGGAGCTTATGACGGTTACCCAGTTCGCGATCGCCACCAGCTTTCGTTTCCTGGAATGGTATGGCGCCGCGCTGATCTACTACATGTCGATGGTTTCGGTTCTGACCGTCTTTCAGATGAAGCTCGAGCGGATGCTTGCGCGGGGACATCGATGATGTCGCTCGCCCCCCTCGGCGACGCTCGTGCTTCCGACTGGTTTTCATGCGAAACCTTGGGGCAGGGCATCACGCGGCTATGGGAACCGCAAGTCCATCCTTTTTTCAGAAGCAACGTCTTCCATGTTAGGGGGCGCGACGGCGATCTCGTCATCGACGGTGGCATGGGTCTCGTGCCGCTCAGGCCAGTGCTGGGCCTGTTGCCAGGCAAGCCGGTGGTGGCCGTGGCAACGCACGTCCATGTCGATCATGTCGGCGCGCTGAGCGAATTTCAGACCAGGCTCGGCCATCGGGCCGAGGCTGCCTTCTTCGCGGACATGGCTGACGAACACACGCTGGCCGGCTATTTTCGCGAGATGGCGGACGGGCTCGATCATCTGCCCTACAAGCACTGGTCCCAGCAATCCTTCCATGTCAAACCGGCGCCACTGTCTAGAATCCTCGATGACGGCGATATCGTCGAAACCGGCGACAGGTCGTTTCGCGTCCTGCATCTGCCGGGTCATTCGCCGGGGTCGATCGGCCTTCTCGATGAACTCAACGGCGACTTTCTGACCGGCGATGCGATCTATCGCGGCCGATTGGTCGACGATCTCCCGGGGTCGGACGTGCCGGCCTATCGGAAAACCATGCATCGGCTTTTGCAAATAGAGTTCGGCCGAGCCTATTGCGGGCATGGCGAAACGATCGATCAGGACGAGTTGCGATCGATCGCAAGAACCTATCTCGATAGCCCGAACTGAGCGTCACTTCGCCAGGAACGCTCCGATCCGCTCCAGCGCCCGCAAGATGTTCTCTTCGGAATTGGCGTAGGAGAGCCTGATATAGCCTTCGCCGAGAATGCCGAAATCGGGGCCGCCGATCAGCGCCACGCCGGCATCGTCGAGCAGCGCCGAAGCGAGCTTCTTGGCCTTCCAGCCGGTCTTCGAGACGTTGGGGAAGGCGTAGAACGCGCCCTTGGGCGTGATGCAGGAAATGTTGGGTAGTGCGTTCAGTCCCTCGACGACGATCTTCCGGCGGCGGTCGAAGGCGCGCATCATCTTGTCGACGTCGTCCTGCGGGCCGTCGATCGCCGCGATGCCGGCAAATTGGCTCGGCGCGTTGACGCAGGACCAGCAATTGACCGCCAGCTTGCGCACCTTGTCGTAGAGATGGGCGCCCTTGTCGCCGTTCGGCCAGATCGACCAGCCCATGCGCCAGCCGGTCATAGCCCAGGTCTTCGACCAGCCATTGAGCACGATCAGCCGGTCGCGAATCTCGGGAAAACCAAGCAGCGAACAATGGGTTTCGCCGTCATAGGTCATGACGTCGTAGATCTCGTCGGAGAGGATGGCGACCTGCGGATGCGCCTCCAGCCCCTTCACCAGCTTCTCGATCTCGGCGCGGGGTGTCACGCCGCCGGTCGGATTGGCCGGCGAGTTGAGGATCAGCAGCCTGGTCTTCGAGGTGATCAGCGCCAACGTCTCTTCGGCCGAGAAGGCGAAGCCATTTTCCTCGCGCATCGGCACCGGAATGGGTGCCGCACCGGTGAACTCGATCATCGAGCGATAGATGGGAAAGCCCGGATCGGGATAGAGGATCTCGGCGCCGGGCTCGCCGAACATCAGGATCGCGGCGAACATGGTCGGCTTGCCGCCGGGCAGGATCATCACCGTTTCGGGCGATATTTCGACACCGGTGGTGGTCAGCGTGCGCCGCACCACCGCCTCGCGCGTCGCCAACAGGCCATTGGCCGGCGTGTAGCCGTGGTGGCCGTCACGCAGCGCCTGGATCGCCGCCTCGACAATGTGCTGCGGCGTCTTGAAGTCGGGCTGGCCGATGCCGAGATTGACAATGTCGCGGCCTTGTTGGGCCAGCGCCGTGGCCCTCGCGAGCACGGCAAAGGCGTTTTCCTCGCCGAGACGGTCGAAGGCCGAAATCGTGTGGAGCATTTTTCCCGTCCGTGTGGTTCTTGCTGTTGGGTCGCGTTTTTGTGAGCCTCAGGACGCAAAAGTCAAACGGATTGGAGCTTTCGGTGTCGGAAAATCTGAAAGGTTGGCAACCGCGTCCGCGGCCCGAGCGCAAGGCCATCGACGGAAGCTATGTCCGGCTCGAGCCGCTGAGTGCTGCAAAACACGGCGACGGCCTCTATGAAGCGTCCTCCGTGTCCGATGTCGATGGCCGCTTCGCCTGGCTGCCCGACTATCCGCCGGAGAGCCGCGCGGCCTTCCAGCCATGGCTGGACAAGGTCGAGGCGAGCGAGGATCCGTTGTTCTTCACCGTCATCGACAAGGCCAGCGGCAAGGTCGCCGGACGCCAGACGCTGATGCGCATCGATCCGGCCTACGGTGTCATCGAGATCGGTAACATCTATTGGGGACCGCTCATCTCGCGCAAGCCGGGAGCGACGGAAGCGCAGTTCCTGTTCATGAAGTACATCTTCGACGAGCTCGGCTATCGCCGATACGAATGGAAGTGCAACAACCGCAACGAACCGTCGAAGCGGGCGGCCGAACGGTTCGGCTTCAAGTTCGAGGGCATTTTCCGCCAGCATCTCATCGTCAAGGGTGAAAACCGCGATACGGCATGGTATTCGATCATCGACAAGGAGTGGCCGGCGCTGCGTAAGGCCTATGAGGCTTGGCTCGATCCGGCCAATTTCCATGGCGACGGCCAGCAGAAGCGACGGCTCGAGGATTTTCGTGCTGATTTCGGCGCGTAACGGGAGTTTGCCATTGGCGCATACGCACGATCACGGCGGGCATGATCACACAGGGCATGATCATGGGCCAGGTCATGTGCATGGCTCGACCGACAAGAAACGCGTTCTTATTGCGGCCTGCCTGACCGGCGGCTTCATGGTCGCCGAGGCGCTTGGCGGCATCCTCACCGGCTCGCTGGCGCTGCTGGCCGACGCCGGCCACATGCTCGCTGACTCGATCGCGCTCGGCCTTGCCTGGTACGCGTTTCATCTTGCGGGCCGGCCGGCGACCGTTCGCCTTACCTATGGCTTCGGCAGGGTCAAGACGCTGGTGGCCTATACAAACGGCATTGCCATCTTCGTCATCGCGCTGTGGATCGTCTATGAGGCCTGGGGGCGCCTGCAGGCACCGGCGCCGGTGCTTGGCGGGCCGATGCTGGTGGTGGCGATCCTCGGCTTGCTGGTGAACATCGGTTCGTTCTTCGTGCTGCATGGCGGCGACCGTGAAAACCTGAACATGCGCGGCGCCATCCTGCATGTGCTCGGCGACCTCTTAGGCTCGGCGGCCGCCATCGCGGCGGCGCTGGTCATCCTGGCGACCGGCTGGACACCGATCGATCCGATCCTGTCGGTCCTGGTTTCGCTGCTGATCCTCTACACGGCATGGTCGCTGATGCGTGAAGCCGCCCATGTCCTGCTCGAGGGCGTGCCGCCAAGCCTCGACCGCGATCTGATCGCCAGGGATATCGAGGCGACGGTCCAGGGCGTGCGCGAAGTACACCACATGCATGTCTGGTCGCTCGACGGAACCAGCAACATGGCGACGCTGCATGTCTGTCTCGACGAGGGCGTCGATGCGCATCATGCGGTCAGCGCCGTCAAGAAGCGGCTTGCCAGCGAGCACGGCATCAGCCATGCCACCGTGGAACCGGAATTCGGACAGTGCGCCGACGATGGCGACGATCACGGGTACGAACGCGAAGCGGCTGCATATCACGACCACCATCACTAGGATCGGATCGATCGATGTCGATTGGTCCTGTGTCAGGAGTTGCAAACCTTGAAAACCAGCTTGATGAACGCCCGCTGCCCGGACGCGGCATGATGGATCGCGACACCAGGAACGCGGCCATCGCCGCCGTGTGGATCATGCTGTTGTTCGGCATCGGCGCCTTCTATCTGCCAACGATAATGCTGGCGCTGGGCAGCCTTTCGACCGTGCTGGCGGCCGCCTTTGGCATCGTCTTCGTGCTGGCGTTCTTCTCGGTGTTCTGGCTGCGCGCGCGCAGCCAGCGCAAAAACCAGGGTAAATAGGCAAGGGATTTCGACATGCGCATTCTGATCACCGGCGCCGCGGGTATGGTCGGCCGCAAGCTCATCGCCCGGCTGGCCAAGGACGGCACGCTGCGCGGCCGCAAGATCGCCGCGCTCGACCTGCACGACATCGTGCCGCCGCAGGCACCTAGCATGGACGGCGTCAGCGTCACGCTGCACACCGGCGATCTTGCCGAGGCGGGGGCCACTGAGCGCCTGGTCGCATCGCGGCCCGATGTCGTCTTCCATCTCGCGGGCATCGTGTCGGGCGAGGCCGAAGCCAATTTCGATCTCGGCTACCGCGTCAATCTCGACGGCACTCGCGCCCTGTTCGATGCAATCCGGCTGGCAGGCTTTGCGCCACGCGTCGTCTTCACCTCGTCGATCGCGGTGTTCGGCGCGCCGTTCCCGGATGTCATTCCTGATGAATTCCATCCGACGCCGCTGACCTCCTACGGTACGCAGAAGCAGATGAGCGAGGCGCTGCTGGCCGACTATTCCAGGCGCGGTTTCTTCGACGGCATCGGCATCCGGCTGCCGACCATCTGCGTGCGGCCGGGCAAGCCAAACAAGGCGGCGTCGGGTTTCTTCTCCGGCATCATCCGCGAGCCCTTGAGCGGCCACGAGGCGATCCTGCCGGTGCCGCGCTCGGTCGTGCACACCCACGCCAGCCCGCGCTCGGCGGTGAACTTCCTGATCCATGCAGCGGAGATCGATGGTGCGGCAGTCGGGCCGCGCCGCAACCTGACGATGCCTGGCGTCGCGGTCACCGTCGGCGAGCAGATCGAGGCGCTGGAACGCATCGCCGGGCCGAAGGCGGTAGGCCTAATCCGTGAAGAGCCGGACGAGACGATCTGGGCGATCGTCAAGGGCTGGCCGACACGGTTCGAGGCAAAGCGGTCGAGGAAATTAGGCTTCAGCGCCGAAAAGAGTTTTGACGAGATCATCCGCGCGCATATCGAGGATGAGCTGGGCGGCAAACTTTGAGCTAGGCGATCATTGTTTCGGCAGAGAATCCAGCTCTGCGCCCCGCCGGGCAAAGAATTTCGTTTTTATGCCAATGTAGGCCAAAGCAATCAGTAGCCCTATTCCGACATATACGCTCTCAGCCAGAACTGTCACGACAAGAACCGAGGCAAAACCGCTCCCAACAATGAGCCCGAAGAGGAGGGAGTACGGTTTGCCTTTTCCTCCCCATCCAGCCGCGATTGAAATCACGACCCAGACCAGAAATATAAAGGTGGGGATTCCCCAGTCAGACTGCCAAAACGGGCGAAATACCACTCCTGCAATGACGGCCGGGATGCCGAACGCCATACGCAACAAAAGCGTCTTGAAGTCTTTGTTCATCGCGAAATGCCCCCCACGAGCAGACACTCTGACAGGAAAGGCGACAACTCGTTAAAATACCCTCTTTGCCATCCTAGAAATGGCAACTTGGAGAGCTTGATAGACGTAATCCGGGTAAGTCTTAGAGCTCAGAGACTTGACGCTGCTCAGGCACCGGCCAGGCTTGCCGACAGCAGCAGCAGTCCGAACAGGAACACGAAGGCGGCGCCGCCGATCTCGACGATCGAGTGGATGCGGTTGCCCATGCGGCCGTCGCCGGCGAAATACACCGCCCAGTTCTTGGCGGTCACCGCAAGCGTTGCAAGCGCCGAGACGGTGATGGCGGTGCCCAGCGACATCGCCAGCACCGACAGCAGGCCGCCGAGCCAGAGTCCGTTGAGCAGGGCGAAGCTGAGCACGATCAGCGCGCCGGAGCAGGGGCGGATGCCGACCGCTGCCACCGCCGTCCAGGCCGTGCGCCAGTCGAAGCGGTCGCCCGACAGCAGCGCCGGATCGGGTGCGTGCGAATGGCCGCAGGTTTCGCAGACTTCGCCGGCCGCGTGATCGTGTTCGGCATGATCGTGATGATCGTGCGAAGGGCCGTGCACATGGTCATGCGCGTGTGGCGCGTGCGAATGAGCATGCGCCGAATGGCTGTGAGCTGCATGAGAATGACCGGCATGCGAATGCGCGCCGTGCGAATGACCCCCGTGAGAATGACCGGCGTGAGAATGGCCGGCATGAGCCGCCGACAGGCTGTAGGCCGGGCCTCTTCCAAACAGACGGAGGATGGAAGGGCCGAGCTTGCGCCACAGCAGCCAGGCGCCAAAGATGGTGACGAAGACAAAGCTCATGATTTCCATGAACCAGGCTGCGTCCGTCATCGAGACAGCGGTGCCACGCAGGACGAAATAGGCGACCCCCATCACCGCGATCGCGGTCAGGCCCTGCAGCAGCGCCGAGACGAAGGACAGCAAAATGCCGCGCCGCAGCGCCACTTCATTGGCAACCATGTAGGACGAGATCACCGCCTTGCCGTGGCCGGGACCGGCGGCATGGAAAATGCCGTAGGCGAAGGACAGGCCGATGAGTATCCAAATTTTGCTGCCGTCCTGGCGCATCGCCTTCATCGCCGTTGCCAGCGCGCGGTAGAATTCCTGCTGCTTGAGATTGATCCACATCAGGATGTGGGCAAACGGGCCGGTGGTGGGCGCCATGCCGTCGTTGACGCCGATGCCGAGCGAACTCTGGGCATGAGCGGCGTCGGCAAAATGCATCATGATGACAGTGAGGGCCAACAGGCCGAATGCCAAACGCAGGGACGGTTTCGTCACCGGCTTCATCCTTCTGGCTGACAGGTCAGTTCGAGCTTGGTGGCGAAGATCTTGCTCATGTCGGTGCCGGTCGGATCGTTGAAGAAGGCATCGGTGAGGGTCTTCTGGTTTTCCTTGATGGCCTCGTCCGGGTCCGGACGGACCACCTTGCTGGTGCAGTTCGACGGCAGGCCTTCAACGGTGATGTTGGAATCCTCGGTGAAGTCTATCGCTGTGTAGAATGTCGGATCGTAGACGCCGATATCGATCTTGCCGTTGAGCTTGATCGGCACCTTCGGCTCGGACTCGAACAGGATGATCAGCTGGTCGTTGTCGAAATTGGCCATCAAATGCGGCGGCGGCGTCATCGCCACGTCCTTGCCGTCGACGGTGACGAGCTGGAAGTAATTGAACTCGGCCAGCGAGGCATGAACGGTATCGGCGACCTCCTTCAGCTCCTTGTCGTCGAGCTTCAGGTCGGAGTTCTTGTCGAACTCCATCATCACCGTCGAGGAAAACAGATCGTCGAAGCGCCAGAGATGACGCAGCGCTTTCACACTTTGGTGATCCGGGGAGAGGATCACGTCGAGGCGGGCCTCGGCGAAGACATGCGGATGCACGTAAGCCGGTCCAGTGGCGGCAAAGGTAGCCGCCAAGGCCGAAGCCAGCATGATTGCGTGCTGTTTCAGGTGCATTCTCGGTCGTGATTCCATCGGCCTCGGAGAGATGTCGAGAGTTACCAGAAAGGGGGCGAAATTGGGACCGCGAGACGATTGACGCCGGTCAGCTAGCCTCGTGCGTCTTGAACCACTGCACCAAAAAGTCGACGAAGACGCGGACTTTCGCCGGCAGATAGCGGCGATGCGGGTAGACGGCGAAGATGCCGCCGCCCGACAGGATGCGGTCATCCATCACCGCCACCAGCCGGCCGCTCGCGAGATCGGGGGCGGCGATGAAATCCGGCAGGACGGTAAATCCGAGCCCCGCCACGGCCGCGGCTCTCGCCGTCATCGGGCTGTTGACCTCGACCGGACCCGACACCGAAACGCTCACCGGATCGCCATTGTCGCCCTTGAATGGCCAGTTGTTCAGTCCGCGGCCATTGGTGTCGACGATACAAGGCATGCGGCTGAGATCCTGCGGCCGTGTCGGCATGCCATGTTTGGCGATCAGTTCGGGGGAGGCGCAGAGCTTTATCGAAAACGGCGCCAGCCGCCTGGCGATCAGCGACGAGTTCTCCAGCCGCGAGATGCGCACCGCAAGGTCGAAGCCTTCCTCGACCAGATCGACGAAGCGGTCGTCGAGCTGGATGTCGAGCACGATGTCGGGATGCTGCTTGGCGAAGTCGATCAAGGACTGGCCGATCGGCGCGTCGGCGAAGGTGCGCGGCGCCGACAGCTTGATCCGGCCGCGCACGTCGCCGGAGGATTCGCGCACGGCGTCGGCAAGGCTGTCGACCTCGCGCACGATCTCCGAGGCGCGCCGGTAGTAGGTGTGGCCGGCCTCGGTCATCGAGAACTGGCGCGTGGTGCGGTTGAGCAGCAATGCGCCGAGTTCGTCCTCCAGCTCGCGCACATATTTCGACAGCAAGGCCTTGGAACGGCCGATCTTGCGCGCCGCCGCGGAAAAGCCCTCGGCCTCGACCACGTCGATGAAAGCGCGCATGCGGGTCAGTGTGTCCATGGTCAGGCCTTTCGTGCGGCGTCGAGAAGTTTCCGCCCGAGCCGTATCAGGGCAATGTCGCTGCCGGAAGGGCCAAGCAGCGACAGGCCGAACGGGGCGCCGGCGACCGCGCCGATAGGCAAGGTGATTTGCGGAAATCCGGACAGGCCGGCCAGGCACAGAAGCTGCAGCGCTCGTTCGCGATAGGCCTGGAACTGCTCCGGCGTGCTGTCCACGTAAGGTGCCGGCCCTGGAACCGTCGGCATGACGAGAAACCCGTCCTTGCCGAGTAGGGCGCTCAGTTCGCCGCGAAAGGTCAGCCGGCGCACTTTCTCTGCCTGCGCTGCCTTGTCGTCGACGGCACGGCCAAAGCCGAAGCGCTCCTCGACACCGGGACCGAGGTCGCGCTCGCCGCTGGTGATCCATTCGCCATGCACTGCCCAGGCTTCCTTGGCCTGCAGCCGGCGAAAGCACCAGTAGAGTTCATCGGGAGATGAGGTGAAGCGTGTCGTTGCCGTCGTCGGCGTGCCGAAGATCGCACCCGCCAGTGCCTTCATTCCGGCATATTCGGCAAGTGCCGGGCGGGCGACCAACCCGTCGAGCCAGTCCAGCGCCAGCGGCCGCTCCAGTGTGTGCTGGTGCGGGTCGCGGCCGAGCAGCAGCTTGCCGACGGTCTCATAGGTCTCGATGTCGTCGGCGAACCAGCCGAAGGTGTCGAAGCTCGGCGCCAGCTTCATCGTGCCGTCGAGCGAGATGCGGCCATGCGTGGTGCGCAGGCCGATCAGCCCGCAAAAGCTCGCCGGCGCGCGGATCGAGCCGCCGGTGTCGGAGCCGGTGGCGATGTCGGCCAGCCTGCCCGCCACGGCCGCCGCCGACCCCGATGACGAGCCGCCGGTGACGCGGTCGGGTGCTGCCGGGTTCACTGGAAACGAGAAATGTGCATTCTGGCCGAACAGCGCGAAGGCAAGCTCATCGGTCTGGGTCTTGCCGATGAAGCGCGCGCCGGCATCGAGAATCATCTGCACGGCAGGTGCGGTGCGCGAGGCCACATGGCTTTCGGCGAATTTTTGCAAATTGCCGCAGCCAGTGCGGTAGCCCGCGACATCGTAGATGTCCTTGACCGCCAGCCGCAGGCCGGCCAGCGGGCCAAGCTCGGCATGTGCCACCGGCATCTGGCGAAGATCGAGAAAGGCGTTGAGAGGGCCGTGCGTGCCTGTCATCGTTCGATATCCGGATACGGTTGCCGCAACATCGTTCGATGGCAGAAATTTTACAACCTTGGATGCGATTTTTATTGATTGTGAAACCCATCGCCCTTATATCGCGCTTGCCCAAAGTCGCACGTGCCTGTGGGTGTCCGCCGATCCTCGAATGGTGAGGGAAATCGGTAAGGTAACTGGAGCCAACCCCTCCAGTCGGTCTAGCGGCCAACCGCCAGCCCGAGGACACCTTGAAGCAACGACGGTGCGGGCCTTTCTGGTGTTCTGCCGGTTGTCCAAAAACCGGGGTTACTGAAGAGGCACACCTTCATTGCCGGCAGTGCGGACGGGTCTCCCATCCAAGCCAAGGCAGACAAAGCGAACCGAGGCCGGGCAAGGCCAAGGTTCACCGCCGCGAGACGGCGCTTCATGGTTCCGGGGTCTCCACCGGCTGGTTCCATGAATTTCCGTCCCGCCTTTGTCCACCGCGAGTTCGCGAGGCCGACAGCCCGCGTCCCGCAGCCTTATTGCGCGCCGAAAGGCGCTGATGGAGAGACCCCGATGGCCACCCAGCGCATCCTTGACTTCCTCGCCACCCGACGTCCGACCGGCCCCTGCCTCGTCGTCGACCTCGATGTCGTGCGCGACAATTTCCGCGCTTTCGAGAAGGCGCTGCCCGATTCCAAGATCTACTATGCGGTGAAAGCAAACCCGGCGCCGGAAATCCTGCGCCTGCTTGCTGCGATGGGTTCGTCCTTCGACACCGCTTCCGTTGCCGAAGTCGAGATGGCGATGGACGCCGGTGCGCCGGCGGACCGCATCTCCTTCGGCAACACCATCAAGAAGGAGCGTGACATCGCACGCGCCTACCAGCTCGGCATCCGCCTGTTCGCCGTCGACTGCGTCGAAGAGGTCGAGAAGATCGCTCGCGCCGCTCCAGGCTCCCGCGTGTTCTGCCGCGTGCTGACCGATGGCGAGGGCGCCGAGTGGCCGCTGTCGCGCAAGTTCGGCTGCGTGCCGGCGATGGCCGTCGACGTGCTGCGCCATGCCAAGGGGCTCGGCCTCGACGCCTATGGCGTGTCGTTCCATGTGGGCTCGCAGCAGACCGACCTGACCGCCTGGGACCGTGCGCTGGCCGACGCCAAGGTGGTGTTCGCGACGCTCGCCGAGGAAGGCATCGTCTTGAAGATGGTCAATATGGGCGGCGGCTTCCCGACGCGCTATCTGCGTGACGTGCCGGCGGCGCAGGCCTATGGCCAGGCGATCTTCTCGGCGCTGCGCAAGCATTTCGGCAATGCTCTTCCCGAAACCATCATCGAGCCGGGTCGTGGCATGGTCGGCAACGCCGGCGTCATCAAGTCGGAAGTCGTGCTGATCTCGAAGAAGGCAGCCAACGACAATGTGCGCTGGGTGTTCCTCGACATCGGCAAGTTCGGCGGCCTGGCCGAGACGATGGACGAGGCGATCCGCTATCCCCTCGTCACCGCGCATGACGGCACGGAGACAGCACCCTGCGTGCTCGCCGGCCCGACCTGCGATTCGGCCGACGTGATGTACGAGAAGACGCCCTATCCGCTGCCGCTGTCGCTGACGATCGGCGACGAGGTGCTGATCGAAGGCACTGGCGCCTACACGACCACCTACTCGGCGGTCGCCTTCAACGGCTTCGAGCCTCTCCGATCCTACGTGATCTGACGGTTCGAAAGAACCAGTCAGATCATCCTGCGCGGGCGAAGAGATCGCCCGCCTGGGCTCGCCTGTGGAACAGCCTCCGCTCGCCAGGGATCACGGAAATGGAAATGTCAGTTGAAATCTTGGGCCACTCGCCGGCCTTTGTAATGGTCGCCGAAACCGCCGCCGATGTCGCGGCGCGCGAGGCGTTGCTCGATCGAGCCATGGGGCCGAAGCGACGGAAAAAATCGTCGGAGAAGCTGCGGCGTGGCCGTCGTCCTTCGGAAGGCTTGGCCTTCGTCGCGCGCGACGCATCGGGCGGCGTGGCCGGCACCGTGCGGCTGTGGGATGTCACGCTGGGCGAGGGCGGCCCGGCAGCGTTGCTGCTTGGACCGCTCGCCGTCGATCCATCGCTGAAGAGTGCCGGCATCGGCTCGGCGCTGATGCGCCAGGCCATCGCCGAGGCGGCCCGCCTCGGTCACGCCGCGATCCTTTTGGTCGGCGATCCACCCTACTACGGTCGCTTCGGCTTCTCTGCCGCCAGGACCGGCTCGCTGGCCATGCCGGGACCCTATGAGCGGCACCGCCTGCTGGCGTTGGAACTGGTGGACGGCGCGCTTGATGGCGTCGAGGGCACGCTGAAGGCGGCGGGGCGCAAGCTGAAGGCGCAGGAACTGAATTCGGCGGCTTGATGCTTCAGGCCGCCTGAAGCGGCGCGCCTTCATTCAAAACACAAACGCCGCTCATCGGGCGCCCATCGAGCGGCGTTTGTGTGTCTGGGAGTGATCAGCCGATCAGCTGGCTGAGCGCCATGGCGACGGTCATGTCGCCTTCGACCTTAATCTTGCCGGTCATGAACGCCATGGTCGGGTTCAGGTCGCCTGATATCAGCGAATCCAGATCGTCGAGCGACAGCTTGATGGTGCAGTCGGCGGGCGCATCTGATGTCGAGACGGTCGCGCCGTCGATGACGATGACGCCGTCGCTGCCGGTGTCGAATTTCACGGAACGATCGAACCCGCTGCTGGCCACACGCGACTTGATCTTCTCGGCAATCTCCTGAACGCTCACGCTGTTCTCCTTGTCTGGTTGCATCTGTCTCGCAACGGCGCTTCGATCCAGCCGAAGCCCATGCCGCGATTTCGCGATCACGGTCGCTGCCGCATATAGCTTTGGGTTGACGTTTACGTCAACGCGGATTCCGGTGGTTGGTTCCTGCCCTCGCGGCAGATGGCCGATGGGGTCGGGGTCTATGAGCCGGGCAACTCAGTGTTCCTTGAACGCCTTGGTCATTTCGCTCGCTGTCTCGCTTTTCTTACGGCGCAGCCAGTTGTCGCGGATTTCGTCCTTTGACAGGAAATTGACCTGGTCGATCAGAACCTCATGCACCAAAGGGGCGCCGACGCGCGCGTTGACGGTATCGCGGATCGCGACACGGAAGGCATCGAGATCGATCGTCGCCTTGTTGGTGAAGTCGATCTGCGGGTTGGAATAGAGGTAGGAATAGACCTGGTCGGTGATCAGCGCTTCCGCCGGAATGGACAGCTTCTTTATCTGCTCGGGTTCGACCGTGTAGACAAGCTTGGTCAGAAAATAGCCGCCGATCTCAGAATCGCGGATCAGCGGCACCGAAATGATGTCGGTCTTGACGTAGTCGAGGCCGCCCAGCATCGGCTTCGGCTTTTCGCCGACACCGCGCTCGCCGGCCGCCTGGAACGAATAGAACACGGCGCCCAGCGTGGCGGCGCAGATCCAGACGGCGATGGCGATGACCTTGATCATTAGGCCTTGCCATCCCCTTGGTCATTCCCGTGCGATGGCATGATCGTCGAAGCGTTCCCTGCGTTCGACATCATGACTTCATCCAGCCGAATTCGCCGGCTGAATAGGTGCCGTCGGTTTCCGCGCGCTGGATGGCGTGCCGCAGCAGGCTGGCGACTTCGTTGACCGCGCTGAGATGCGCCAGGATCGCCGCCTCGTTCTTCGCCAGCTTGTGGCGCAACCGGGTCAGGCCCTCTCGGTGCTGTTCGAGGAATTCGGCTTCGCTGCCGCCCTTCATGGCGCGGGTCAGCTCGTAGAGGTAGCGGCTCTTGCGGGCGTTGGATGCCTTGAGATCATAGTTGGTGGCGTTGCGGATGCCGGCCGTCTCTTCCTCGACCACTTCCTCGATGCGGCCGATGATGGCGGCGAGGTTGCCAGGCCGCGCGAACGGGATCGGCGCTTCCGAAGCGGTCGTGCGTGCCGGCAGGTTGGCGGCGAATTCCGAAAAGTCGGCCATGGCGTTTCCCAGTTTAGATCTTGATGTTTGTTTTTATGGTTGTCTCGTCGCCGGTCATCGACCCCGCAGCCTTGCGCTGCAATTGGTGGACCAGCGAGGTCGACAGGCTACTCTGTCGATCGATCTCGGTCTTTTCCGGACCGCCCGAGACCGGACCGACAGGCACGACGCGCTTGCCTTCGACATAGTGGTCGGCCAGCATCGACTTGGCGATGCCGATGCCGCCGCGCTCGGCCATCACGTCGGCAACGCGCTCGGCAAGCTGCGATTTCCACATGTCGCCGGCCAGGCCCTTGCCGTAGACGCCCTCGGTGTCCTTGGGCAGCATGTTCTGGATGAAGGTCTGCAGCACCATCGCCTCGAACTTCTTGAATTTCTTGGCGGGATCGGTTGCCTCGGCGGCCTTGTCGGCGGTGGCGCGCGACAGGATCGAACCGGCATCGACCGAAGCGGCGGTATCGACTAAAAACGTCTCCCCGGCGCCGCCGGCCCGCTTCGCCAGCGCGGTGCGGGCGGCCTCGATGTCCGTCGGGTCGACGGCTCGGGCCACATCCATAACGATGTCGCTGGGTGGAGAAATCGCCAAGAAAGTCCGCCTTTTATCGGTTTTCCTTAGCCAGACCATGCCTCAACAAGCTTGTGGCAGGCTTGCGCGGGTGGGCAGGGGCGGAAGGCGAAAACCGCTGCTGCACTTGACTTGCTCATATTAATGATAATAAATCATACATATTGTCGTTGAAAAAAGACGGCCTGTCTGGGAGGACCAATGAAAATTACGGCCATCAAGGCGTTGGTCTGCAATGCGGAAATGCGCAATTGGGTCTTCGTGCGGGTCGAAACCGACGAGCCCGGTTTGTTTGGCTGGGGGGAGGCAACGCTGGAATGGAAGACGCGTGCCGTCGTCGGCGCCCTTCAGGACCTGGAGGCACTGCTCATCGGGCAGGATCCGCGCAATGTAGAACATTGCTACCAGATTCTGACGCGCCACGGCTTCTGGCGTCTTGGCGTCGAGGGAATGTCCGCAGTCAGCGGCATTGAGATTGCGCTCTGGGACATCCTGGGCAAGTCATTGGGTGTCCCGGTCTGGCGCCTTTTGGGCGGCCGGGTTCGCGACTATCTGCGCACCTACACGCACCTCGGCCTAGGAGACATGAAGGCGGTCTATGAGACCGGATCCGCCGACACGATTGTCGAACGCGGACGCATCGTGACGCAGGCAGGCTATGACGCGGTCAAGGTCGTCTGCATTCCCTACACCCACTACGTCTCGCCCGCGAAGGCGGTGGACGCCGTTGCCAATATGGTTGGCGCGCTGCGCGAAGCCGTCGGTCCCGATATCGACATCATGGTCGACTTTCATGGTCGCCCGGCGTCCGTCAACGCTGCGATGGACTACCTCAAGGCGATCGAGCCGGCCCGCATCATGTTCGCCGAAGAACCGGTGCCGCCCGAAGATGTGGCCGGCCTAGCGCATATCACTGCGCGATCGACTGTGCCGATCGCGTCCGGCGAGCGGCTGATCGGGCGTCGCGAATTCGCGCACTCGATCGCGGCGCGCGCCTTCAACATCGCCCAGCCCGATATCTGCCATACCGGCGGTCTGCTCGAGACCAAGAAGATCGCGGCTCTGGCGGAAACGGCGGGCATCGGTCTTGCGCCGCACAACCCGCTCGGCCCGATCGCTGGCGTCGCTGCGCTTCACTTCGGCGTATCGACCCCAAACGTCATCATCCAGGAAGAGATGTCGGGCGCGGTCGCCTGGTACGACGACGTCGTCAGTTGGCCGATTCAGCGCAAACCAGGCCGCTGGGACGTGCCCGAACTGCCGGGCCTCGGCGTCACCGTCAATGAGGATGTCGTCGCGCGCCACCCCTTCAAGCAGGAAGTACTGCATGCCCGCAACGCCGTCATGCCCGACGGCACCGTGGTCGATTGGTGAGCGCCATGACAGGCAGGCTTCAGGGAAAGATCGCAATCGTCACGGGCGCCGGCCAAGGCATTGGTGCCGCCAGCGCCCGGGCCTTTGCCGCGCAGGGGGCAAAGGTTGTCATCGCCGAGCTGAATACGGCAAGCGGCAGCGCAATCGCCGACGAGTTGCGTGCCCAGGGCGCCGAAGCCCTTTTCGTCGAAACCGATGTCACCGACGCATCGGCGGTCGCCGACATGGTCGCCCGGACGATCGCGACCTATGGCGGCGTCGACGTTCTCGTAAACAATGCCGGCGCCAACGTCTTCCACGAACCGTTGCTGATGCCGGATGAGGAATGGGACCGTTGCCTCAAACTCGACCTCCAGGCTGCGTGGTTCTGCGCCAGAGCAGTTCTACCGACGATGCTGGCCAATGGTTCGGGGTCTATCGTCAACATAGCGAGTTGCCACGCTTTCAAGATCATTCCCCATACATTCCCTTATCCGGTCGCCAAGCACGCGCTTGTCGGCCTGACGCGCTCCCTCGCCATCGAATATGCGGCGCGCGGCATCCGCGTGAACGCGATTGCCCCCGGCTATGTCGAGACGCCGATCGCTGAAGCCTATTGGAACACATTTCCAGACCCCGCCGAGGAGAAGCGGCGGGCCTACGACCTTCATCCGCCCAAGCGCATTGGCCGGCCGGACGAGGTTGCAATGACGGCGGTTTTCCTCGCTTCGGACGAAGCGCCGTTCATCAATGCCGAGACAATCACCATCGATGGTGGACGCTCGGTTCTCTACCACGACTGAAAAGCAGTTCTCAGGGAGGATCCATATGAAAACGACGACAAAGGCTCTCGCAACATTTGCAATATTGACCGCCGGACTGATGGGTGGCGCGGCAAGCGCCGACGACATCAAGATAGGCTACATCAACAAGATGGGTGACCATCCATGGTTCGTCGCCGAAGTTGGCGGCGCCAAGAAAGCGGCTGAGACGGCCGGCGCCACCTTCGTGTCACAGGACGTCCAGTTCGATGCCAACCTGACGATCACCACCTTCGATACGATGGTCGGCGATGGCGTCAAGGGCATCGCAATCGTCGTTCCCGACAAGGCACTGGGACCGGTCATCGCCGAGAAGGCCAAAGCGGCGAAAATCCCCCTGGTGGCGGTCGACGACGACATCTACTATCAGGACGGCACCCAGGTCCCCTATGTCGGCATGAATGCCTACAATATTGGTGCGCGGGTGGGCGAAGAGCTGGCCAAACTCTACAAGTCCGACGGCTGGGCCGGCAAGGAGGTGCGTATCGCCTCGATCGAGGATCGCAAGGCCGATACCTGCATGCAGCGCAACAAGGGTGCCGAAGAAGCGTTCCTGAAGGCGGTGCCCGATTTCAAGCCGGCAAACATCGTTCGCGTCCCCTACGACAACACGATGGTCAACGCCATCGACGTCATGACCACCACACTGACGGCCAATCCCAGCGTCACGAACTGGATCTTTTATTCCTGCAATGATGATGGCGTGCTGGGCGGGGCGCGGGCATTGGAGAACGCCGGCTATACCCCAGACCAGGGCATGGGCATCGGCATTGACGGCAGCCGCGCCTGTGAGGCCTTCGGATCGGGAAAGCCTTCGGCATTCCGTGGTACGATGTGGCTCAATTCGGCAAACCATGGCGCGCTGGCGGTGAAGATCCTGCTGGCCTCAATCAAGGATGGAACGAAGCTGCCGGTTCAGTCTTTCACCGACCCGGAATACATCACTGCCGATAATTTTGCATCGGACTACAAAGCCAAGCTCTGCCACTGAACCGGGTTATGCGTCATGCGCCCCAAGGCGCATGACGCTCTCCAGTCGTACGGATCGATCTTCGGGAGTGAGCTTTGATGCAATCGGAATTCTTCTCGCTCGACGGGATATCGAAGCGCTTCGGCGTCGTGCAAGCGCTCGACAACGTCTCGATTGCCTTCCGGCAAGGCGAGGTGCTCGCTCTGGTCGGCGAGAACGGGGCCGGCAAATCGACGATGATGCGCATTCTCGAGGGTGTGTTCGGGCCGGACAGCGGCACAGTGCGGCACGGTTCAACGCCGATCGTTTTCGGCGAACCGCGCGACAGCCACAGGGCTGGGATACGCGTCATCCATCAGGAGCCGGAGATCGTTCCCAACTTGACGGTGGCTGAGAACATTTTCGTCGGCGAACTGCCGCGGCTGGCAGGCGTGCTGCTCGACTGGCGCAAGCTCGAGGAGCAGACCGACCGGGTGCTTGCGACCTTTGGCATGCAGAAGGACATGCGGCCGCGGCAACTCTGCAGCACGCTCGGTCCGGCGCAACGCCAGATGATCGAGATCATGCGCGCCATCCGTGCCGGCGGTCGGCTGATCGCATTCGACGAGCCGACATCGTCGCTGACCGATGACGAAGCGCGACGCCTGTTTTCAGTGATCCGCCGATTGCGCGAAGAGGGCACGTCGATCGTCTACATCTCTCACCGGCTGAACGAGATCATCGACCTGGCGGACCGCATTGTCGTTTTGCGCGACGGTCGGCTGGTCAACGATTCGCCGGCGGCAGGCGCCAGCGAACAGGGCATAGCCAAGCTCATGGTCGGGCGCGACATTGCAGATCTGTTCACCCGCGAGACGTGGCGGTCAGGAGAGCCGTTGCTGGACGTGGTGGGCTTGACCACCGACCGCGTCAGCGATGTCAGCCTCAAGATTCGCCGTGGTGAAGTGGTCGGCATCGCCGGCCTCATGGGCGCGGGCCGATCCGAACTGGCAAAGGCGATTGTCGGCTATGATCGGCGCCTCGCTGGTACCATAGCGATGAATGGCGTGTCCGTTCCCCCCAACAGTCCGCACGCGGCGATCGTCGCGGGCATCGGTTTTGCCCCGGAAGACCGCAAGCACGAGGCGCTGCTCCTGTTTCGAAGCATTCTCGACAACGCCGCGCTTTGCGTGCCCGACAAGACGTCGAGCTTCGGTTTCTTCAACCGGCGCAAGGCGCTGGAGATTGTCTCGCCGCTGGCAGCCAAGATGTCGATCAAGGCACCCAACCTTGACGAGCAGGTTTCGAAACTGTCGGGCGGCAACCAGCAGAAGGTCGTTCTGGCGCGCTGGCTTGCCCGGCAGCCGATGCTGCTCATCCTCGACGAACCGACCCGCGGCATCGATATCGGCGCCAAAGCGGAAATCTATCGGCTGATCGATGAACTGGCGGCGAGCGGCATCGGCATCATCCTGATTTCTTCTGAAATGCCGGAACTGATCGGGCTCGCCGACAGGGTTATGGTCATGGCGGGAGGCCGGATCACGGCCGAACTTTCCCGCCCCGACATCGACGAGGCGACGATCCTCAAACACGCCATGCCGCAATCCGCACCAGTGCTCGGAGACCACATCCAATGAACAGCCTCGAGCTTCGCGCATCGAAAGTGCAGACGGACGCCAGGGGCGCTTCCTCGCGTGTTGTGGAACGCGTCGGCGTTCACAATATCAGCCTTTTGGTCGCGCTGGCCATTCTCATTGTCATCTTCGGCTCGCTACGCGGCGACGTTTTCTTCTCCAGCCGAAACCTGCTCAACATCGGCCTCGGCATTACTATCCTCGGCGTGCTGGCAATGAGCCAGACCGTGGTCATTGTCGCCGGCGGTCTCGATATCGCCGTCGGCGCCATTGTCGGCCTGACCACCGTATCGACGGCGATGGCCATCCAGGCGACCGGGTCGCCCGCGGCCGGTATCGTTGCCGGCCTTGTGCTTGGCGGTCTCGCCGGTCTCGTCAACGGCATCATCATCACATACGGGCGGGTCAATGCGGTCATCGCCACGCTCGGCACGATGGCGATCTTCCGCGGCATCGCTTTCATCATGTCCGACGGCCAGTCGATCGCAATCTTCAGCGACACGTTCCGGTTCATAGGCATCGGACGGATCCTCGGCCTGCCGCTGCTGATCTGGATTCTTGTGCTGACCGCGATCGTGTTCCATCTGTTCCTGGCGCGCTCGATCGTCGGCCGCAACATCTATGCGCTGGGCGGCAATCCCGTTGTCGCCCGCTTCTCCGGCATAAACATCAACCGCTACCGCGTCGGCATCTACATCATGAGTGGCGTTGCCGCCGGATTGGCCGGGATTCTGCTGGCCGCCCGCACCGGTTCGGGTCAGCCCGTGTCGGGATCCCAAGGCCTGGAACTCGAGGCCATCACGGCTGCGGTGTTGGGTGGCTGTGCCTTGCAGGGCGGCAAGGGAACGATTGTCGGCGCACTGCTCGGCGTCGCCATCATTGGCGTGCTCAACAACGGAATGATACTGACGTCGGTGCCAACATTCTATCAATTGCTTGCCAAGGGCTCGCTCCTGATACTGGCTGTCGTAATTGCCGAGTATCATTTGAACAGGACATGACGATGGACGCGGCCGCCGCTTCGATTGATCAAGGCAAGCAGGAGCTTTCTGCTGGGGGCAGCGGCACGTCGTCGCTCAAGGATCGCATCGCCCGCGATCTCGGGCAGCGTATCCTTGCAGGCACATACGCACAGCACGAGGTCCTGCCGACGGAAGCCGAACTGTGCGTCATCTACGGCGCCAGCCGCACCGCGCTTCGCGATGCGCTTCTGACGCTTTCGGCCAAAGGGCTGATCGAGGCGCGCAAGCGGGCCGGGACCCGCGTGCGCGTGTCGAGCGAATGGAACAGGCTGGATGCGCAGGTTCTCGAATGGATGCGCGATATCGAGCCTGATCTCGATTTCGTCCGCGGCTTGATCGAGGCGCGGCTGGTGATCGAGCCGGCTGCCGCCCAGCTTGCCGCCATGATGGCGACCTCGGGCGATCTCGCGGTGATCGAAGCGGCCTATGAGGCCATGCGTATCGCTCCGGAGGACGACCTCGCTGCCTGCCTTGATGCCGACGTCAGGTTTCATACGGCCATCCTTCGCGCCAGCCGTAACCCGGTTTTCGCCAATCTCGGCAACATGCTTGCCGCCGCGCTGAGCTTCTCCTTCCGATTGACCACATCGGCCACCGCCAACTATCAGCAGACACTCAGCGCGCATGGCGATGTGCTGGAGGCAATCCGAATGCGCAGGGTCGACGACGCTCACGACCAGATGAAAGCGCTCATCGGGATCGCGTCGAATGACCTTCTTGCCGTGGCTCGCAAAGGCCGACGTGCCCAAATGCCGGCTCGCCTTGATGATCCAGACTGTTGAAATTCGAAGCGGAGACTTGTCCGCCGAAATCGTTCCGTCGCTTGGGGCGGGACTGGCGCGTTTCAACTACGGCCGCGTGCCGCTCTTCAGACCATGGCCGAACGGCGGCAGCGGGAACCCGTTCGATCTTGCCTGCAATCTGCTTTTGCCGTGGTCAAACAGGATCTCTGGGGGCGGATTCATCTTCGAGCACAAATTCCACGAATTGCTTGCCAACGTTACCGGCGAGCCGTTCCCCATTCACGGCAACGGATTTTCGCAGGAGTGGGAGGTCGACAGCTTGGCGCCGGACAAAGCCAGGCTGTCGCTCGTCAGCGACGGACCCGGCCCATACCGGTATCGCGCCGAGGCGACCTACGCACTGACCGGACAGGCGCTCGAACTGCAGCTTCTGATCGTCAACAGCGCGCCGGTCAGGCTGCCGTTCGGGCTTGGCATCCATCCCTGGTTCCCAAGAACCGCCCTGACAACGCTTCACGCCCCGGCGTCGCAGGTTTGCCTCGAACTGCCCAGCCATCTCCCCGACAGGTTCGAGGATGTAGAAACCCGTCCCGATTGGGATTTCGCCACGCCGGCCGCCTTGCCGAGCGGTTGGATCAACAATGCCTTTGCCGGCTGGGACGGCGTTGCTTCCATACGTTGGCCAGAGCAAAATTGCGGCCTCAGGATAGAAGCGTCCCCGGTCTTGAACTTCTATCTGGTCTATTCGCCATCGCAGGCGAGCGACTTCGTCTGTTTCGAACCGGTCAGCCATGTCGTAGATGCCCACAACCGCGGTTCGGTCGACAAATGGAACGGATTGTCGGTGCTTAGCCCTGGCGAGAGCTTGGTGGCCGATTGCAGCTTCACTGTCATATAGAGCGACCACTCACCGGCGATGTCTGCTTTCAGGAATCGACAAAAACCCTACTACCGACATCCGGCGCATAGCGGTCGTTCACGTCGCGCTGTCCGCAAATGACCTTCGGGTCATAAGCAGAACTCCCCCCGCTACTCCTCCCCCCGCTTCTGCGCGATCAAATCCAGCCGCTCGCGGTCGGAGCGTTGGCGCTCGTCGCGGTTACGCACGTCCTTGTAGGCGCGCTCGACCATATTGGTGCGGGCGGTGGCGGCGGCGATGAGGCTGGCTTCCTGTTTCGCGCTTGCCAGGTTCGCCTCCTGGCGCACGACCGCTTGGGCAATGCGGCGGTGGTAGAGATCGGGAAACAGGGCGGAAAGCGAATCGGCCCGGTCGAAATGGCCGACCAGTTCCCTGGCTTCGGTCTCGGCGGCACTGGCCGCGGCCAGGAAGGTGGCGTGGCGGGTTTCGTGCAGCGCCTTCAGCTGTTCCTGTACCTTGACCAGTTTTTTCAGGCGGTCCTTGCGCGTGCTCATTTCTATCTTGCCAATGTCAGGTCGACAAAGCCGTCGACGAACAGCGACAGCATGGTGCCGACGGCGAAATAGAAGATGATCATGCCGCCGGCGATGATGAAGGGCTGCGAGATGAAATAGATCGGGATCTGCGGGGTCAGCTTGTTGACGAAGCCGATCGTCAGATTGACGAGAATGGCATAAGCGACAAACGGGCTGCCGAGGCGGATGACCAGGAAGAAGGTGTCCGAGACCGTGTCGGTGACATCGACCAGTGCCGCCTGCGGGTTGAAGAAGATGTTGACCGGCGCGACCGTGTAGGACGACACCAGCGCGCGTATGATCTCGTGGTCGAAATCGAAGACGAACAGCATCAGCAGCGCCGAGAACGAGATGATGGCGGCAAGGGCCGCCTGGGGTTCGGGCTCCTCGATCGCCGGCCCGCCGGTGCCGCCATAGCCGATCAGCATGGCGATGGCCGAGCCAATGAAGCGCAAGGCTTCCATGTAAAGCCTGGTCATGGCGCCGATCAGGCCGCCGACCAGAAGTTCCGAGACGATCATCGGCACCAGGATCTGCGGGCGCGGATCGACGAAGGGAAAGATCTTGTCCCACAGGAAGGCGAGCAGGCCGCCGGTTGCGGCGACCGCGACGAACAGCCTGATCTGGACCGGAATGCGGGCGCTGGACAGGCCGGGCATCAGCATGAAGCAGGCGCCGATGCGGCAGAAGGCGAGGAACGCCGCGATGACGACGCCTTGCGAAAGCACGCTCACGATATGGTTCCGAGCACCCTGATCTCGACGCCCTTGGCGATTTCGACGTGGCTGAGCACCGGCAGCGTGGTGAACAGCCGCTCGATGATCATGCGCACATAGGGGCGGGCGTCGGGCGCGGTGACGAGGACGAAACGCTCACCGGCTTCGAGATGTTTCTTGATCGCCTTGGTGGCGTCCTGGCCGAATTCCTCGAGCTGGCGCGGGTCGATGTCGAACTCGCGCACCTCGCCCTTGGCGTCGCGCTTGAGGCTCTGGTGGAAGGCGAGGTCCCAGCGGTTGCCGAGGCGCAGCACCTTCAGCACGCCGCCCTCGGAGAGGTCGCCGCAGATCTGCTGGGCCATGCGGATGCGGACATGCTCGACGATCTGCTCGGTGCGGCGCACATGCGGCGCGATCTCGGCGATCGCCTCGATGATCAGGTGCAGATTGCGGATCGAGACCCGTTCGGCAAGCAGCAGCTTCAGCACCGCCTGCAGGCCGGGATAGGAGATGTGCGTGGTGCAGATCTCGTCGGCGAGTTTGCGGTATTCCTGGTCCTGCCGTTCGAGCAGCGCCTTCATGTCCTTGTAGGACAGAAGCTGCGGCAGGTTGTTGCGGATCACCTCGGAGAGATGGGTGAGCAGCACCGACATGTTGTCGGCGAAAGTGTAGTTTTCCCGTTTCAGATCCTCGGCGAAGGCTTCGACCACGGAATAGGCGCGCATGCCGAAGGCCGGCTCGCGGATTTCCTCACCGGGTATTTCGGGTATGTCGCGGTTGCCGAGCAGCACCATGATCTCGCCGACGCGCATCTGGTATTCGGCGACCACGGTGCCGTGCACCTTGATCTGGTAGCTCTTCGGCGGGATGGCGAAATCGTCGGCGACACGCACTTCCGGCACGACGAAGCCATACTGGGTGGCGAATTTCTTGCGCATCTTGCCCATGCGGAAAACCAGTTCCTGATGCGACGTCAGCAGCCTTGTCGACAGCTGCTTGCCGATCAAAAGCTCGATCTCGGCGGTGGCGAGCGAGGCCTTGACGGAGTTCTTCTCCTCCTCGACCTTGGTTGCCTTTTCCTGGTCCTTGATTGCCTCGGCTTCGGCGAGGACGCGGTTGGCGCGCATCGGGATGACGTAGCCGAGGCCGGCCATTCCGGCGGCGAGCGCGAAGAACGGAAACAGCGGCAGGCCGGGCATCAGGCCGAGCAGCACGAGCAGCGATGCCGCCACGTAGAGGGCGCGCGGATGGGCGCCGAGCTGGCCGAACACCGCCTGGTTGGTCGAACCGCGGGTGCCGCCCTTGGAGACGAGCAGGCCGGCGGCCAGCGACACGATCAGCGCCGGGATCTGGGTGACGAGACCATCGCCGACCGAGAGCTTGATGAACACATCGGCGGCTTCGCCCATGCCCATGCCGTGCCTGATATAGCCGATGGCGATGCCGCCGACGATATTGATGGCGGTGATGATCAGGCCGGCGATGGCGTCGCCGCGGACGAATTTCGAGGCGCCGTCCATCGAGCCGAAGAAGGAGGACTCTTCCTCCAGTTCGCGACGGCGAAGCTGTGCTGTCTTGTCATCGATCATGCCGGCGGAGAGATCGGCGTCGATCGACATCTGCTTGCCGGGAATGGCGTCGAGGGTGAAGCGCGCGCCGACTTCGGCGATACGGGTGGCGCCCTTGGTGATGACGATGAAGTTCACCACGATCAGGATCATGAAGACGATGAGGCCGATGACGAAGTCGCTGGCCATCACCAGCTTGGAGAAGCCGGCAATGACGTAGCCGGCCGCATGCGTGCCCTCATTGCCGTGCGACAGGATCATGCGCGTGGTGGCGATGTTGAGCGACAGCCGCAGCATGGTGGCGATGAGCAGAACGGTCGGGAAAGACGAGAAATCGAGCGGCCGCTGGATCCACAGCGCCACCATCAGGATCAGCACCGACAGCGCGATCGAGAAAGCGAGGCCGATGTCGATGAGAAAGGCCGGGATCGGCAGGAACAGCACTGCAAGGATGATGACGATGCCGATGGCGAAGAAGACGTCGCGGCCATTTTTGGCCACCGCGCCGGGCTGGATGCTTTCGCTGATCGCCATGTCGTCCTCAAACCCATAAACTGCCGAGCGCGCGACAGCCCTATGAGGGTAGCCCGCCAAGCTTGCGCGAGGGTGGGAGACTGGCTACTGCGCCTTGAGATGCGTCTTCGAAAGGAAAACCCATGCTTCTGATCATCGGCACGATCCGCGTGCCGCCCGGCAAGCTCGAGGAGGCGCGGCCCGCAATGGAGCGCATGGTTTCCGGCAGCCGCGCCGAGCCCGGCTGTCTCGAATATTCCTACGCGCAGGATGTCTTCGATGCCGGGCTCATCCGGGTCACGGAAGTCTGGAGCGACAGGGCAGCGTTGGACGCGCATTTCGCCTCGCCGCACATTGCGGACTGGCGTGCGAGCTGGCCGGCACTTGGCATAGGTGAGCGCAACCTCGTGCTCTATGAAGCCGGCGAGCCCACGCCGACCTGATCCGCCGGCCGGTTGATGCCACAATGGCGCCTTGTCTGTCGCCAATGTGGTGTCTGTCGTGGTTGCCATGCCGTGTCGCCGGGCGTATCAGGCGGGCTTTCCACTGCCTCTTCTGATGTCGGCGAGCCGCCCAGTGCTTTCCAGAAATCGACCGCCCAGAAATCGACCGCAAGTCTACGCCCGCCGGCTGCGCGCGGTGCTGATCAGGTCGCTGCCGCTGCTTGAGGCGCGCGGCATCGTTGTCGTCATTCTGGCCGGCGTCGTCGGCGTCATGGCGGGCATATTGGTCACGGCGATGAGCCAGATCGTGCAGGACCTCCACGGGCTGTTGTTCGGCGTCCAGCCCGGCGGCCGGCTTTCAGGCATGTTCTCGCTCGCCAACCCGATGCAGGCGCTGATCCCGGCGATCGGCGGCATCCTGCTTGGGCTGACGGTGATCTGGCTCCGGATACGCAAATTCCGCACGCCGATCGATCCGATCGAAGCCAACGCGCTCTATGGCGGGCGCATGTCGCTGACCGACACCTTCATCATCGCCGGCCAGACGATGATCTCCAGCGGCTTTGGCGCCTCGGTCGGGCTGGAGGCCGGCTACACGCAGGTCGGCTCGGGCCTGGCTTCGCGGTTAGCGCGCATGTTCAGGCTGCGCCGCAACGATGTTCGCATCCTGGTCGGCTGCGGTGCGGCGGGCGCCATCGCCGCCGCCTTCGATGCACCGCTGACCGGTGCCTTCTACGGCTTCGAACTGGTCATCGGCATCTACTCGGTCGCCAATGTCGCGCCTGTCATGACCGCCGCGATTTGCGCTTCGCTGACCGCAGAAATGTTCGGCGGGGTACCGTTTCCGCTCGAACTTTCGGGCCTGCCGGCGCTTACCCCAAGCCAATACGTGCCGTTCCTGCTGCTCGGGCTGCTCGGCGGTGCCGCCTCGATCGCCATCATGCATCTGGTGACGCTGATCGAGCGCGGCTTTGCCAGGCTGTCGGTCGATACGTCGCTGCGCCCCGTCATTGGCGGTGTCATCGTTGGCATGTTGGGGCTGATCACACCGCAGGTCCTGTCCAGCGGCCACGGTGCGCTGCATCGCGAATTCTCGATGAACTACGGCCTGGCCGTGGTGGCCAGCGTCTTCGTGCTCAAGCTGGCGGCATCGGCGGTCTCGCTGGGATCGGGCTTTCGCGGCGGATTGTTCTTTGCCTCGCTGTTCCTCGGCGCCCTGCTCGGCAAGGCGTTTGCGGATGTGATGCTTGTCATCTCGCCGGCAACCGGCATCGACCCCGCCGTTGCCGCCGTCGTCGGCATGACGTCGCTCGCTGTCGGTGTCGTCGGCGGCCCGCTGACCATGACCTTCCTGGCACTGGAATCGACCCGCGACCTGACCCTGACCGGCGTTGTCCTGGCGGCCTCGATCATGTCGGCGATCCTGGTGCGCGAGACCTTCGGCTACTCGTTCTCGACCTGGCGCTTCCATCTGCGCGGCGAGACCATCCGTAGCGCCCACGATGTCGGCTGGATGCGCAGCCTCACCGTCGGCTCGATGATGCGCAAGGACATCAAGACCATCGATGCCGCGACGACTCTGGCGGCCTTCCGCAAGGAGGTGCCGCTCGGTTCGGCCCAGCGCGTCATCGCCGTCGATGCCGGCGATCACTATGTCGGCGTGCTGATCGTGGCCGAACTGCACAGCGACCTCACCGACGGCGAGGTGACGGTGCGCGATCTTGCCAAGTACAAGGACGCGGTGCTGGTGCCCAGCATGAACGTGCAGGCCGCGGC
Organism: Mesorhizobium sp. LjRoot246; assembly: GCF_964254115.1. Lineage (NCBI taxonomy): Bacteria > Pseudomonadati > Pseudomonadota > Alphaproteobacteria > Hyphomicrobiales > Phyllobacteriaceae > Mesorhizobium > Mesorhizobium sp. LjRoot246. Next base: position 2,153,117 of record NZ_CAXUSN020000001.1, read on the forward strand.
CGAAACGTTCCAGCGCGCGGGCGCCGAAGAACTCGCGGTGGTCGAGGATTTCACCGACCACATCGTGCTGGGGCTTTTGACCGAAGGCCATCTGATGCGGCGCTACGCCGAGGAACTCGACAAGGCGCGCAGGGATTTGTCGGGCGAGGGGTAGGCCCCCGGAGTCAATGCTCGATCGGTCCCTTGGCCATCACAAGCGCCGTGCCGGCGGTCGTCGGGCGCTCGATCATGCGCCGCACGCGGGGCGGCTCGCCGCCGCTGTGCAGCGCCCGCAGGCGCTCGCCGATGACGGCGTCGGCATGGGTGATGCGTCCATTGTGCCTGATATATTCGATCCAGGTCGGCGTGTGATAATGCTCGATCCAGACCGCTGGATTTTCGAGGTCGCGCGCTAGCGTCCAGTTGCGGGCGCCGTCGCGGCGGCGGATGCGGCCGCGTTCGGCCATGATGGCGAGGAACTCCGACACGTCCTCCTGCCGGATCACATACTCGATCATGATGGCGATGGGGCCGCTGCGCGGCTTGAGGTCGAGCGCCAGGTGCGGTTCCCTGAAGCGATTGAGCGGGTCGAGGTTGAGCACCTGCTGTTGCGGCAGCGGCAAAAGCAGGCCGATGGCGCCGCCGGCCAGCATGGCGATGCTGGCGGCGATCAGCGCGGTTTCAGCGCCATGCGCATCGGCGACGACACCCCAGATCCAGCTGCCGAGCGCGATGCCGCCGAAGGTCGCGGTCTGGTAGACCGACAGCACCCGGCCGACCACCCAACGCGGCGTCGCCATCTGCACCGTGACGTTGAAATGCGAAAGCGCGATCACCCAGCAGGCGCCGCCGACAAGCAGGCCTAGCGACGTCTGCCAGGCATGATGGCTGACGGCGGCATTGAAGGCGCAGACGGCGAAGCCGGCGAATGCACAGCGCACCATGGTCTCGCTGGAGAGCAGCTGCCGCAGCCTGACGCTGATCAGGGCGCCGCCGACCGCGCCGATGCCGAAGGCGCCGAGCATGATACCATAGGTCAGCGCATCGCCCTTGACGACATCGCGCGCCACCAGCGGCAGCAGCGCCAAGACAGCGCCGGCGCTGAAGCCGAAGGCCGCACCCCTGACCAGCACCTTGCCGATGTTGGGCGACATGGCGACATAGCGCAGGCCAGCGCCCATGGCGGCACCCAGCGACTCGCGCGGCAAGGTTGATACCGGTACGTCCGGCTTCCAGCGCGCCAGCACCAAGATCAGGCCGACATAGCTCACAGCGTTGGCCGCGAAGGCGGCCGCCGCACCGGCAGCGGCGACGATGATGCCGCCGATCGCCGGACCGACGCTGCGCGTCAGGTTGAAGCCCATCGAGTTGAGCGCCACGGCGGCCGGCACCTTGTTGCGAGGCACGATGTCGCCGACCGAGGCCTGCCATGACGGGCTGTTGAGCGCCGTGCCGCTGTCGATCAGGAAGGTGAAGGCAAGCAGCGTCCATGGCGTGATCAGGCCGGAATAGGTGAACAGAGTCAGCAACACCGAGACGACCAGCATGAAGATCTGGGCGACCAGCATCACCTTGCGCCGGTCGAAACTGTCGGCGATGGCGCCGGCAACAAGCGCAAACAGCATGATCGGCAAGGTGGTCGAAGCCTGGACCAGGGCCACCTGATAGGGCGAGGTGGCGATCGTGGTCATCATCCAGGCGGCGCCGACGCCCTGGATCAGACCACCGAAATTCGAGACGAGACTTGCGCCCCAGACGGCGCGAAAAATGCCGTGCCGGAAGGGCGCCAGCGCCGAGACGCTCTCGCTGTCCGGCTTTTCGTCAATCATCGGGGGTTCCTGCCATGTCGTGCCGATTCGTCGGATGATCCGTTTGCTCAGATCATTTGCCGAAAGTAGGGCATGGCGCCGCAAAGGGCGAATGGCTTTCGAAAAAGCTCATGGTCCAACAAGGAGATAGAGGCGGTCCACGCCCTGTCTCCCGGCACGCCCGGAGGCACTTGGGAATTGGCGGGTGCCCGTCTTCGCGCAATTGCGGACGGCATGTCGCGGCACACCTTCCTGGAGCGGGCTCAGAACCCGTTCTGGATACGCTCGAAGATGACGTTGGTGAAGGCCGATATCTGGCTGCCGATGAAGGGGCCGGTCAACGCCACCACCAGCATGATGGCGACGATCTTCGGCACGAAGGTCAAGGTGATCTCCTGGACCTGCGTCAGCGCCTGGATGAGAGCGATGCCGATGCCGACCGCCATGGCGACCAGCACCACCGGGGCGGACGCGGTGAGCACCGTCCACACCGCGTACTGGACGATGTCGAGAGCGTCGGCCTCGTTCATGGGACTTGCCCTGCCGGAAGCGTCAGCTCGCGGCCTTGACCGAAACTCCCGCGCCGACCGCGACTTCGGTGCCGTTTTGCAGCACGGCGATAAGACCGCTGCTGGCGAGGCGGACCGACGCCACGGTGCCCGTGGTCTTGCCGTCGGCGGAGGTTATCGAGCGCCCGATCAGAGCGTCGGCCTGCGACAGCGCCGAGGACTGCATGATCTGGTCGAGCTTGGTGTTGCTCTGCACCGATTGCTCGACCTGTGAGAAGGTGGCGAGCTGGGCGACATACTGCGTCGAGTCCATCGGCTTGGTTGGATCCTGGTTCTTCATCTCGGCGATCAGAAGCTTCAGGAAAGACTGGTAGTCGACCGCTGTCTTCGAAGTCGACGCGGTGCCCTGGTTGGCGCCGGCCGGTATCGTCGTCGTCATGTCCACGTTCATCATCGTGCTCCCACAGCCAGCGGGCGCTCGGCACCCGGAACATCGTCATTGCCGCCCAGCGCGCGGCGTTCGAGCGGATAAAGCGCGCGGATTGCCTTCAGCGCCTCGTAGATATGATCCTCGCCGACCATGCGGTCGATCTGTTTCAGCGCGGCGCAGATCTGGCTGTCCTCGAAGCTTGCCAAAAGCAGCGGCAGCGAACGGCGGAACATGTCGCGCGCGGCGGCAGCGCCAACCGGGTTCATCAGCATGACCTGCAGGATGAAATACAGCTGCTTGAGCGGCGTGGAGGCGTCGTCGGCCTGGATCACATGGCTTTCGAGCAGGAACTGGACGTCATTCATCAATTCGACGGTGACCTTGCGGTCGACCCGGATGACCGCGCCGTTGATGTAGATCTTCTCGTTCGGCTTCAGCGATATCTTCAGCGTGTTGGTCATTGAATGCCGTCCCTGATGATCTGGGACACCTCGATCAGCCCTTCGAAATTGTTGGTGCGGCCCTGGCGGATGTCCTCCGCCTCGCGCAGCAGCCACAGGCCGATGGAAATGAGGTTGGCGCGCAGTTCCTTGGGCAGGGCGTTGTCGCTCGAGCCGAGATCCTCGACGAAGGCGGTCCAGACGCGGTTGGTGAAATGCAGGGCTTCGATCGCCTCCATCGAACCGAGGCCGGCCGCCGCCGCCGCCGCCAGCATGTCGATCGAGCGCGTCAGGAGTTCCCGCTCGCGGTCCTTCGCGTCGGCAACGGAGGTGCTCTGGATGTCGGCGTAGGAGAATTGGTACATCGGTGGGGCTCTACCGTTCCGTTAAGCGTTGTCAGGTCAGGTAATTCAACAGGCTGAGCTGCTGCAGGCGTGCCGTCAGCGCGAAGGACGTCTCGATATGCTGCGTCAGGTCGGCGACGCGGGTCGCGGCTTCGGCCGGATCGACGGCTTCCAGATCGAGAATGTGCCGTTCGAAAAGGTCGACCTGCGTCGTCATCCGGTCGTTTGCATCGGAAACCCGCTTCTGGACGATGCCGGTCTCCGACTGAATCTGGCCAATGCCGCTTAACGCCTCGCCGACCAGCAAGGTGGAACGGCTGACGACCGTATTCTTCGCGGCCTGGCTGATGTTGCTGGACATCAGGCTGCCGACCATGGCTGCCGCCATGGCGAGCTTCTGGATGCCGATGCTGTTGGCGCTGGTCGAGGTCGGCGTGGTTTCGTTGAGGGCGATGCGGCTGACGATCTGCTGGTCGGTGGCGTTCGACCAGTTGCCTTGCCAACCCGCGCCCGTGAACTGCGGCGCGACGTCATTGGTGATGAAATCGTCCATCTGGGCGGCGGTGATGTCGGCTGCGAGCGGATCGTCCTGGGTGAAGCCGAAATTGGCGACGAAGGCTGCGTCAAATGCCGTCTTGGCGGGCGAGCCGGCGGCGGTGAAGTCGTTGATCGGCTTGACGTCGGTGTTGGTGCCGGCGAACAGGTATTCGCCATTGACGCTGGTGTTGAGGATCGAGGTCAGCTGCTGGATGGTCGCCTTGCCGGAGGATTGGGTGAGACTGTTGGAAGAATCGCTTGATGAAGCGGTGGTCAGGGCCTTCAAAAAGGCCTGCGCAGCCGTGGAGAGCTGACCAAGTGAGGTCTGTGTCGAGGAAAGCCGGGCGCCGACCAGGCCGTTGGAATCGATGATGACGTTGAGCCGGTCGAGATCGCGCTGGAAGGTGACCGCCTGGGTGGTGCGCCCGCCGAGAGCCAGGCCGACGTCGGCGACCCTGCCAGTCGAGGACTCTTTCGTGGCTTTGACCAGCTCGGCCTGCATGCGCATCTGCTGGGAGCGCATGGCATTCGATATTGCGGCTGAGGAGACTGAAGTCATGGTTTATCCCACCGCGTTGAGCAAGGCTGCCATCATATCGTCGACGGTTTTCATCATTCGGGCCGATGCCTGATATGTGTGTTCGAGGTCGAGCAGAAGCGACATTTCCTGGTCGACATTGACGCCGGTCGCGTTGGACAGCGCCTCGGCGCTGCGCGATGCCAACGCTTCCTTGGCGTCGGAGGCGGTCGAAGCCTGCTGGCGCACGCCCTCGAACCAGCCGATTGAACTGGCCGCATAGTCGGAAACGCTGGACGTTGCCGAAATCCCGGCGGCGGGGTCGAAAGTCATCGGCTGGTCGAGCCGGTCGCCATAGGCAATCAGAAGCGTGGAATAGGATGCACCGCCGGTGTTGGCGACATAGGCCGCGCCATTGGCGCCGCCGTCGCGCAGCAGCGTCGGGCTGCCTCCCGTGCTCGGGTTCATCGCCGCGTTGACGCTGATGGACGCGGCAAGGCCGTTGACCAGCGTGCCGGCGGCCGGGATGGCCGGCGCGCCCGACCAGGTGAACAGGCCGGCAGCATTGGGCATCGAAGGTGCGGTCTCGGCAAAGGCGGTGATCAGGCCACGCGCGGTCTCGTCGAGCTGGCTCTGCATGGTCGAGGCGACGCCGTCGCGCAATTGCAGCAGGCCGGCAAGCGTGCCGCTGGCGCTGGTGTTGCCGCCGGCTCCCGCCGAGATCGGCACATTGTCGATATAGACGGCATTGCCCGCGGCACCCGCGGTGTAGCCAGCCGACGCCGCGAAGGTGACCGTACGCGGTATGGTTTCGAACAGCGTTGTGCCGTCGCCGGTTGTGATGACCATGTCATTGTCGCCACGCGTGAAGGTCGACACCGGGACATAGTTCGAGATCTTCTTCAAAAGCGCGTCGCGCTGGTCTAGCGCATCGGAAACATCGGTGCCGGAACGGGTTCCGGACATGACGGCCGTGTTGGCATCCTGGAACTGGCTGAGCAGCGAGTTCAGATCGTCGACGGCCGTGGCGATCTGGCCGTCGGTCTGGGTGCGGAAATCCTGGACGGCCTTGGAGCCTTCATTCAGCGAGCGCACGACCTGCTTGGCGGCGTCGATGACGGAGGCGCCGAGGTTCTGGTTCGACGGCGAGGTGGCATAGAGCTGCAGCGCCTGCTGCAGGTTGGCAATCGCGGTCGAGGGCGAGGACGCATCGTCGACGCCATTGACCGCAACACCCAGCTGATCCATGCCGCTGTAGAGCGCGTTCTGGCCGCTCCAGGCCGACAGCGCGGCGAGGTTCTGGCGGAACAAAAGCTCGTTGGTGGCGCGCTGGATATCAACCGAACGCGCGCCCGGCGCCGTGCTGGTGACGACGGCCTGGCGGCGCGAGTAATCCGGATTGGAGGCGTCGGCGACGTTGCGCGAGACAACGCTGGTCTGTCGCGCGGTGTTCATAAGCGCCGACTGGGCGATACTCAATGCGGTAGACAGTGACATGCGGGTCTTTCGCGGGCGGCGCCCGTCTTATCTCTTCAGGTTGACAAGGACGTCCATCAGATCGGAACCGGTCTGGAAGACTTTCGAATTGGCGGTGTAGCTGCGCTGCGCCGCGATCATGTTGGTCAGTTCTTCGGCGATATCGACGTTGGAATTCTCGAGCGCGCCGGAGATGATGGAGCCGAGCTTGCCTTCATTGGCAAAGCCGACACGAACCGCGCCGGAATCGGTGCCCTGCGAGTAGACGTTGCCGGGCAGTGCGGCGAGCTGGTCCGGGCTCTGCACGTCGGCGAGCGGAATCTTGTAGAGCGGCTTGGTGGAGCCGTCCTTGTACTGGGCGTAGATGGTGCCGTCCTTGCTGATCTGGACCTTGTCGATGGTGCTCGGCGCGTTGCCGTTGACCTGGGCGTCGGAAACCGTGAAGCCGGTGCCGAGCTGGGTCAGTGCCGACAGGTCGAGTTTCAGAGTGGCGCCGTTCGGAACGGTAAATGAAACGCTGGTGGGCGTGCCGGTGAGCTTGCCGGTGGTGGTGTCAAAAGTCAGATTGGCCGAGCCCAGCAAGCCGCCGGCGGTGTAGGGAAACGATGTTCCAGGAGTGGCCTTCGACTGATCGAAGACCGCTACTTGCCAGGTGCCGGCGCCGGTGTTTGTGAAATAGACGTCGAGCAGCTTCTTGTTGCCGAGGTTGTCATAGGCAACCATGGAGGATTTCGACGTGTACTGCGCGCTCGCGCCGTTGGCGGCGGGCAGGTTGGCGACGACCGTGACTGGTGTCGCGCCTGCCGGCAGGTTGCCGGCATAGCTACCTTGGGTGCTCGGCGTTGCGGTCATTCCCTGGTCGGAGATGACAACCGGGACCAATCCCTCGAAACCGTTCACCGTCGCTGCCGGCACGCCATTTTCGTAGCTGTAGGCCATCAGCTGGAAGCCGGCCGAGTTGACCAGCCTGCCCTGGCCATCGGGAACGAAGGCGCCGGCGCGGGTCAGGTAGGGCGTACCGCTCGGATCCTGAACGACAAAGAAGCCATCGCCGCTGACGGCAAGGTCGGAGACCGAGGTCGTGTACTGAAGCACGCCCGGATCGCTGACCGCCTGACGGATCGTCGTGGTGACGCCGCCGGAATTGTAGGCGCCGCCGGTCGAGGGCATGACCAGCGTCGAGAATTCGGCGGAGGACCGCTTGTAGCCGGTGGTGTCGGAATTGGCGATGTTGTCGGCGACCGTCGACAGGCGGTTTGCCTGCGCGTTCATGCCGGAAACGCCGGTCCGCATCATTCCGTAGAGGCTCATCGAAACGTCTCCGCTGTGTCCATGCCACTGGCTACGAGGCTACGCGTGTTTTCTTGCGCGAGGCTGGCGCGGCGCTGCATCAGAAGACGAGCCGGTAGCCGAGGAAACGCTTGGAATCGATCGGGTCGGTGCCCAGCTTCTCGCGCAGCTTCTTGCGCAGTTTGCTGATGTGGCTTTCCACCACGTTCTCCTCGACCTCTTCGTCGAAGATGCCGTAGATGGCGTTGAAAACCTGGGTCTTGGTGACGCGGCGACCGCGATTGCTTGCCAAATATTCGAGGATGCGGCGCTCACGGCGCGGCAGGGGCAGGGGCTGACCGTCGATCTCGGGGTCGCGACCGTCCATGAAGATGCGCATGGCGCCGATCTCGGTGTAGGCGACATCCTCCTGGGCGCGGCGGCGGATGGCGGTGATGCGGGCCAGGATCTCCCTGATATGGACGGGCTTGCGAATGACGTCGTCGACGCCGCTCTCGAACAACCGCAGCGTGTTCTCCAAGGAATGCTGTTCGCTGAGTGCGATGACCGGGGCGCCGGTGCGGTCGCGGATCTGGCGCGGAGAGATGGAGCCTTCACGGCAATCGCCGATGAGGAAGGCCCTGACCGAGCGCAGATCGGTGTCGGCGGCCGAATTCACCCACTCACCGAATTCGCCGGATGCAAAGCCCGCACAGGCGATGCCCTCACGATCGAAAAGTGAATTGTATCCCTCTGTTACGAGCTCGCGCTCGTCAACGATCACAATCATCGGCCCCGCCTTCCGAATCAAATCATTTGCCCCGTGAGGAGAGGCGTATCCGCTGGCGAGAATCCTGAACAACCGTCATTTCTTGTAGCTAGTTTCTTGGGAGTCTGGAATCGCATCGGTTGCATTAGCGCGCGGCCAGATATGCTTTCCGAGGCAAGATCGGACCAAGTCAAAGCGACAAATCTGGTTTGCACGCTTGGCCCATTGGACGCAGGAAATACGCTTACGGGTTGCAGAAGCCGCGGGCGTTCGCGGTCCATTTTCCAAAGCCGGTGGCGACCATGTTGGCAATGACACGGCAGACATAGATCTTCTGCGCCGGGTCGTTGTCGGGGCCGGCATGATAGCGGGCGACAGCCATCGACCAGGTCTCGTGCCGGGCATGGAGACTGGCCAGGAAGCGCGCCGCATAGTCGACGTTCTGGCGTGGATCGAGCATGTCCTCGACGCTGCGGAAATGCGATGCGTGGTAGTGGTGGTTGATCTGCATGCAGCCCAGATCGATCAGCGTCTTGCCCTCGCGACGGGCATTGGCGAAGGCGGCAAGGGCCTCGGTCCGGCTCCTCGGGAAGACCGCTTTTCCCTCTATATTCAAGGCGTTGGGTTGAAGGCTCCCCTTGTTGCCGGTCTCCGTCAAGCCAACGGCATAGAGGATGCCGGCGGGCACGCCATAGCGATCGGCGGCGCGCAGGATCTCCGGCTCGCAAGGGTTGGCCGCGGCTGCGGCAGCGCCTGCCACGTTAGATAAAGATATCGCCGCCAGCGCGCTCGCGAGAAGGCGAAGTGCCACGGCCGTAATCCTGCGCGTCATCGTTGCGGTTCCCTGCGGATTGCTGGCCCGGTTGCTGACCGCCCGCCCCGCCATTGCCGCCACCCGGGTTTCCAGGTTGGAACGATGACGGGTCGCGGTCTGACGCCGCCGGCAAGGGGGCGGTTGCATCGGTGCGGGTTGTGGAGGGAATTGCTACCGAGGGTTGTAGGATTGTGACCTTGTCAACCTCGAAGCCGAGCCCCCGCAGCGACTTGACGATGGCCTCGCTGTCGGCGGACAGCCGACGGTGGGCGTCGTGCGTTTCGGGTTTCAACTCAATCGAAAGTTGTTCTCCGGAGAGGCGAAGATGGGCCGTCACCATGCCGAGTTCGGCGGGGTGAAGCTCGATCTTCAACACATGTGTCGCAACGGCAACAGGGCTGGCCAGCTGGGCGGCCACGGATGAGGCTGAAGGCGCGTTTTGCGGGCCGCTATCGGCGGCTACAGCGTTGATGACATTGAGGGCTGCCTGGCTGATGGGATTTTGCGGCGGCGCGGGGAAGCTCTGTTCGGACACCACGTCGATGCGCGCAGCAGACAGGGACTGTTTTCCGACTTCGGGCCGCATCGAGGATTGGACATCCCCGATACTCCTCATCGTCGGCGCGGTGTGCTTCGGCTGCACGCCGGGCACGTCGGCAGCCGGTGCGTCCGGCAACTGGGCCGCCGCCACCGTGCTGTCTCGTTTCAGCGCATTCGAGGCAGTGCCGGCAGCGGTTGCGAACTTGCCGTCAAGTTCGGTCAAAGGCCCGTCGACGATCGAAGCCTGCTCCGGCTTCGACATGGTTTCGAGAGCTTCGCGTCCGCCCGAGGATTTTGACCGGTAGGTCTTCGGCAGCGGAGCCTGCCCTTCGAGCGCCGGGTCAGACGGGCTCTCGCCAGGTCCCGCGTCGCGCCCGGCCGCCTTGGCCGACGTCGAGAAATGGCGCAAGTCATGCAACGCGATCAGCAACGACAGGTCGTCCTGAAGCGGCGCGGCATCGGCGTCCGGCGCCGTCTCTTCGGCGTCGGCATCGTCCTTGTGCGTTCGTGCTCCCAGGTCATCCTTGCCGATTTTCACCGTCGGCGCTTTGAACGAGACGGTCTTTCCGGGAGCAGCCAATGCCGGTTCGGCCTTGCCGCCATGCCCGGCGGCGAGTTTACCCCAGCGCTTGTCGCGCGTTCCCATCTCGGTCGACGGCTGCCGTTCCGGGCGGGCAGGACTAGCATCGCCGCGCAGCATCTTGCCGAAGCCGGAATCATCATTCTTTGCGTTCGCCGCCGATTGCTCCGGCGTTCCGCGCACGGCGGCAAATCCTGGCAGGGCCGAGCCGAGGCTGGTGGTCATCTGGGGGCGGCTCCAAGCATCTGGTCGATCAGGTCGAGCTGTCGACGTGTTCTGGTCATGGCTGCGTCGGTCGGATCGGTGGCTTCGGGACCGGCCGCGGGCGACGCCGAGACCGGCATGACAGACGCTGCGTCGACGGATGTGGCAGCACCCGCCGCTGTGTCCGGCGCATTGGTGGCTGGTTCGCCGGAGGCCGCGGTGACGGCCGGTTGCTCCGAGATCGCGCCTTCGACCGGTGGCAGTCCGCTGTCATCGGCGCCTTGCGCCTTGGCGATGTCGGGCATCGGTGGCTGCGCGGCCGCAGCAGGAGCAGGCTTTCCCTCGGGAAGGGCGGCGGGCGGCGCGACGACTTCGCCGGCTATGGCCTGCGCGGCGTCGAGCAAGGCGCGGTCGCCTTCCGAGAGCCTGGTGCGGTCGATCTTGCCAAGCTTGGCGCGAACGTCCTCGATGGTGCCCGAGGTGACGGTGGAAAGGCTGGCGTAAAGCAGGGCGCGTGGATCGTCCTGGTTGGTGTTGCCGTCGCGGCCCTGCTCGGCTCGCGCCGAAGCGAAGGCCGACAGATCGTTCAGGCCGTCGATCGCGGCGCGGCGGGCGATGCGCAGATAGATCACCTTCTCGCGCTCGGAATCCATCATCGAGGTGATGTCGGCCAGCTTGTCCTGGCTGATCGACATGTGCAGCGCGATGACGCCGGAGACGAAGGAGTCGGCGAACTGGCTGGCATAGGGCGAATAGAGGTAGCGCTCGACATACTGGGTGGAGGCAAGCGCAAAGCGCGCCGCGTCGCCTTGCGCGACGGCAATGCCGACCGAACGGCGAAGTGCGGCTTCCTCGACCAGCGTGCCGGGGCTGAGCAATCTTGCCTCATCGAGCAGCCCGAGTGCGGCCGCCGGCTGATCGCCGGCAAGCAGCGAGCCTTTGACCAGGGCAAGGAAAGCGCCGAGATCGGGAGGCAGCGCCATGGGATCGATCGGCTTCAGCGCTTCGATCGCCTCACCGGGCCGGCCGTTGAGGTAGTCGATCACGCCCTTGGCCAGGGCAAGGCTTTGCGGGTCCGTCGTGGCGCGCGATGTGGCGGCCTCGACAGTCACCGGGTTGCCGCCGCTCATGCCGTAGACAAGCAGGGCGCGAAAGTTCTTGGGATCCTTGTAGTCCTCGGCATCCGCCGTGCGCAGGCGCGCATCCGCCATCTCCAGCAGCTTGGCCTGCATCGGCAGCGCGGCATGATCGCCGGCGGCAATGCGGTCCTGGACGAGCTGCAGCGAGCGCACCAGCTGATACGGCTGCAGTCCATCCTGGGCGAAGCCGGCCGACGGATGTCCACCAGCCAGCAGCAACAGGACAATCAACCGGCTGGTGACGGCCGCTCGCCTCATCCGCCGGTCGCCATCAGGATTTCAATGCGGCGGTTCGCGGCCGCCAATGGGTCTGCTGCTACCTTCGGCTGGCGATCGGCGAAGCCGGCGACCTCGGTGATGCGGCGTTCGTCGACGCCGCCGCGCACGAGCATGTAGTAGGCGGAATGCGCGCGCGCCGTCGAAAGCCGCCAATTGTCGTAGCTGTCGCTGCGAAACGGGCGTGCGTCGGTGTGGCCGTTGATGCTGATGGTGCCTTTCTGGCTGTTGACGATGCGGCCGATCTTCTCCATCGCCAGCACCAGTTCGCGTCTCGGCAGCGCCGAGCCGACCTCGAACATGCCGAAGTCGAGCTGGTCGGTGATCGAGATGACGACGCCCTTGTCGGTGGCTTCCACCGAGACGCCGTCATGCAGCTTGTCGCCGGGCTTGAAGGCATCGGCCAACTGCTGCTTGACGTCGGCCGCGGCCTTGACGGCGGCGGCGGTCGGTGCCTTTTCGCCGGTGTCGGGCATAGCAACCTTTTGCGCCTCGGGCTCGGTCTTGGCTGCGTCCGCGGCTTTGGTGTCGCCCGGTTTGATCTCGCTTGGCTTGGTATCGACGGCCTTGGCCGTTATCGTGGCGGGGTTCGCGGACTGCTTGCCTGTCGCGTCCTTGGCCAGCGGCTCGAGCGGTGCGGCGGCGACGGGGGGTACGGCTTTGACTTTGAGCACTTGTGTTTCGGCGGTCTTGTCGCCAGGCTTGATCGGATCGCCCTCGATCCTGGTGCGCTCGGCGCTGGCTTCGGCGGCGGGCGCCGCCACCTGCTGCGACCAGAAATCCGGTTCGAAGGGATCGCGATAGGAGGCGCCGCCGGAGGCGCCCGTCGCCGGGCCGGCGGTCTGCGCGCCGCCATCACCCTTCTGGCTGACGTTCTGCATGACGCCGGTGTCGGTGGCGATTTCCGAAAGCACCGCGTAAGGATCGGCGAACAGATGCTCGTCGGAGTGTTCCGCCTGCGGGAGTTCTTGCTTGTCCTGCTTGCGGTCCGCCGAGCCATCACCGTCCTGGCCGGCCTTGCTGGTCGCCTTCTTCGGATTGTCGGCCGTCGTTCCGATCGCGCGCGGACCGTCGCCGAGGTCCTCCAGGCCCTTGCGGCTCGAATTGCGGTCGACCAGCTTGACCGGGTTGAAATAGCTGGCGACGGCTGCCTTGGTCTGCTCGTTGGCGGCGTTGATCAGCCACATGACCAGGAAGAAGCACATCATGGCCGTCATGAAATCGGCGAAAGCGATCTTCCAGACACCACCATGATGGGCCTCGTCATGGTCGTCATGACCACGCCGCACGATGATGATTTCGTGGGGTCCGGCCTCGGCGACGCTCATGCCAGGACCTCGGAGAGGGTCGTCGACCATTCGGCCATGCGCGTCTCGAACACCGCCTCGTCGATGGCGACGGTGAGATCGAAGCCTGGTGCCTCGACGAAGTCGAGATTGGCGGCGCGAGGTCCGAGCGATGCCTTTAGTGTTTCGAACAGCGAGAGCGGGCCGCGCACCGCGATGCGCACCGCTTCGGCATCGCCGACCGCCTCGCGTATCGCGCTGGCGAGTACCTCGATCGAGCGTTTCTGCAGATCGTCGCTGACGATGCCGCCGATGATGCGAGCGACCGTGGCGGCGATAAGCCCTGTCACGCGCACCTCCATGGCATCGATGCGCAACGAGACCGCCTTGCCGACATCGTCGCCGAGGCTTTCGAGAAATACTCTTGCTTCCTCGGCATTGGCGCGGCGTTCGGCTTCGAGCGCGGCTTCATGCGCGATCGACAGGCGTGCCTCGAGCGCCGCTTCGGCCTGGACAACCGCTTCGGCGATCAGCGTGCCGATGTCGGCTTGCGGCGCAGGCGCCTCGGGTTGGCGTTTGGGATCGACCGTTGCCCGAGCCTGGCCGGCACGTTGCGCGCGGGTGTCGAAATCGGGCAGAAGGTCAAAGAGGGCTGCGGAGGACATGGTTTAAACCGCGACTTCCTGGGCGGCCCATTTGCGCAGGATCTGCGCGGTGCGCTCCTCGTTGAGGTCGACCATCCGGGCAAGCCGATCCTGCGGCGCTGGTCTGATCTTCTGGCGAAGATCGTCGAGCGGTGTCGGACCCGGGCGCGAGCCGGGCAAGGCGCCGACCGCGGCACTGTCGGCGGCAGCCGTTGCTTCCGGCGTCGGCAGCGAGCGCTGGACGTCATCGAAGCTGGGGCCTGACAGGGCCGGCGTCGGCTTTGCCGTCAGCGCCGCCGCCATCGGCCTCAAGCCGAAGAAGGCGACCAGGAACACCACGACGATGAACGCGCCGGCATTGATCATCGTGCCGGCATGCTGGCCGATGGAATCGAGCATTCCCGCCTGCGGGATTGCCTCGCCATCCAGCCCATCGATAAACTCGACCGCCGAGACGTCGATGATGTCGCCGCGCTTTTCGTCCAGGCCGGTGGCGGACATCACCATCTTCTGGATGTCGGCGACGCGCTTGGCAATCTGCTCCGGCGTGGCGTCCTTGCCGAGGATGGTCGCCAGCCGCTGCTGGTTGACGACTACGGCAATCGACATCTTGGTGACGGTGTAGCCGTTGGAGACGGTGGCGATCTTCTTCGAATTGATCTCGTAGTTGGTGATCTCTTCCTTGCGGTCGTTCTGCGAAGAGGATTGCGGACCGTCGGTGGCGGTTGCCTGGGCCTCGGGCAGGTTCTGCTCGACGCTGGCCGGGGTGGAGGCCTGCTTCTGGTTGTTGTTTTCGTTGGCGCGCACCGACTGCACCGAGCGCTCGACGCGGGAATTCGGATCGAAAATGGTTTCTTCCGTCTGGCGGGTGTCGGTGTTGACCTCGGCCTTGACGCTGGCGCGGAAATTGTCGGGACCGAGATAGGCCGTCAGCGCGCGGCGGATGTTGTCGCCGATCTGTGCCTCGACGGTCTGCTCGACGCCGAGCGTGCGAGCGGCGCTGGTGTTGGAAGGATCATCGCCCGCGGCCAGCAGATTGCCGCTGGAATCGAGCACCGTGACCTTGTCGGCCGACAGGCCGGGGACGGCGGCGGCGACGAGATGACGGATCGACATGGCGCTCTTTTCGGCGTCGATGCCGGCGTAGCGGATGACCACGGAGGCGGAAGGCTGCTGCTCGTCGCGGCGGAAATTGGCGCGTTCGGACATCACGATGTGGACGCGCGCCGCCTTGATGCCCGATATCGACTGGATGGTGCGGGCGATCTCGCCTTCCAGCGCGCGCACGCGGGTGATCTGTTGCATGAAAGAGGTGAGGCCGAGCGAGCCGACATTGTCGAACAGTTCGTAGCCGGCATTGGCGCTGGTCGGCAGGCCTTTTTCGGCAAGCAGCATGCGCGCCTGAGCGGTGGTGCCGGCCGGCACCAGCACGGAGGTTCCGTCAGAACCAACGTCGAAGCCGATGCCGGCTTCGCCCAGCACCAGGCCGATCTGGTTCACGTCGGCGCGGTCGAGCCCGACATAGAGCGTGTCGTAGGCTGGGCGGTTGAGATAGACCGAGGCGATGCCGATGACGCCCATCACCAGAACGGCGATGCCCGCCAGCATGACAAGGCGCTTCACGCCAAACCCGCGGAGATTCGAGATGATGCTCTGGATCTGTTCCGGCACGGTCGACGACTCCCAGCATGATTGTCCGCCGGAACTCTAGTCTTCGAAGCTTGTGCGAAAATGAAATCGGGCCGCGCTTGCGGCGCGGCCCATCAATCGGAGTGCGAAAGGACGGCGCCGGTGGCGCCCGCGATTAGCTCTTGAACAGCGCCAGGATCGACTGCGAGGCGCTGTTGGCGATCGACAGCGCCTGGATACCGAGCTGCTGCTGCACCTGCAGCGCCTGGAGGCGGGTCGATTCCTTGTTCATGTCGGCATCGACGAGCTGGCCGACGCCGCGGTCGATGGAGTCTATCAAGCTCTGGGTGAAGGTCTTCTGCAGGTCGATGCTGCTCTTGGCCGCGCCGAGGATGGTGGCGGAATCGGTCAACTGGGCCATGACCTTGTCGATCCTGGTCACCATCTGCGTGATGATGTCGTCGGTTACGCCGGCCGCCGTGATGTCGAGGTTGTAGGCGGAGACGTTGTCGACCCTGGGGACAACCGCTCCCGCCGCCGTCTGGCCCGCGGCGTTTGCGGTGATGTCCGTATTTCCGCCCGCGATCGAGGCCGCATAGGCATTGTCATACAGGGTCTGGGCGGCTCCCGTGGAATAAATCGAAACCTTGCGATCGAGGGTGCCTTGGTTCTTGACCTCGGCGGCGAGGCCGTAGTCGAAAAGCTTGGTGCCCTCGACATCGATGTTGATCGTCCCGATCGAGATGGCGCCGGACGAGGAGCGATTAAATGAGGCCACGATCTGGGAGTCGGGCTGGACGCCATCGTTGGGGGCTAAATTCTGCTTGGAGGTCACCGCAAGGAAATTCGAGCCTGAGAAGGTGGCCGCATCGGCAAATGACTTCATCTGCGCCTGAAGCGCCTGGATTTCGGTCTGGGTTTTTGCCTTGGCGGCGGCGGTCTGGCCAACAGTCGAAAGCAGCTTGGTCTTGATCTGGCCGATCGTGGCCAGCACATTGTTCATGCCGGTGTAGGCGGTGTCGACTTTCGAGGCGCCAAGGCCGAGTGCATCCTGCACCGTCGACAGGGCCGAATTGTCCGAGCGCATCGTGGTGGCGATCGACCAATAGGCGGCATTGTCCGAAGCCTGCGAGACGCGGTATCCCGTCGAGATCCGCGCCTGCGTCTGCTCGAGCGACTTGTTGGTGGCGCTGAGGCTTTGAAGTGCGGTTAACGCCGAAGCGTTGGTCATGATGCTCGCCAAGAAAGTCGCTCCTTCTCAAAAGCCGACATGCTCAGACATGCCGGATAGGCCTGTTCAACGAGTGGCATCGTGCCGGTAAGGCCGATTCGCCAACTGTCGTAAGCTATTGGTTAACCATAACTAGCGCGGCATGGTTAACAGCCTGTTAAAAGCTGGCTTTTGAGAGTTAAGAAACGAGCATTGCGCGGGGCTGGAACAAACGCAAATCGGGCCGCGCTTTTTGGCGCGGCCCGATTTTTTAGTGCGTACTGTGGTTAGGCGTAGGCGATCAGCCGCGGAAGAGCGACAGGATCGACTGCGAGGAACCGTTGGCGATCGACAGCGCCTGGACGCCGAGTTGCTGCTGGACCTGCAGGGCCTGCAGACGGGTCGATTCCTTGTTCATGTCGGCATCGACGAGCTGGCCGACACCGCGATCGATGGAGTCCATCAGATCCTGCGTGAAGGTCTTCTGCAGGTCGATGCTGCTCTTGGCGGCGCCGAGCTTGGTGGCGGCGTTCGTCATGTCCTTGAGCGCGGCATCGACGACGGTCATCATCTGCTGGATCTGGGTGTCGCTGGCGGCCGTGGTGCCCGAGAAGATTTTCAACGAGGCGACCGAATAGGTATCGGTGGCCGCCGCGGCAGCGCCGAGGGTCGGGGCCGAGGCCGCTGCAACAACGCCGCTGATGCCGAGGCGGTCGGCGTCGAGGATGCCCTTCGAGGTCGGTGCAGCGCCGCCGTCATAGAGCTTGATGGTTTCCACGTTGACGTCGATCGTCGAGATCGAAACCGCGCCGGCGGCGGAGCGGTTGAAGGCCGAAACGATCTTGACGTCGGCCGCCGTGCCCGAGGCGGTGGACACCGAAAGCATGTTGGTGCCGGAGAAGGTGGCGCCATCGGCATAGGCCTTCAGCTGCTTCTGAAGAGCGGCGATTTCGACCTGGGTCTTTTCCTTCGACGCATCCGTCTGGCCGTAGGACGAGGTCAGCTTCTGCTGGATCTGGTTGATGGTGGTGATCGCGCTGTTCATGCCGGTGTAGGCGGTGTCGACCTTCGACGCGCCGAGGCCGAGCGAGTCCGAAACGGTGGACATGGCCTTGTTGTCGGAGCGCATCGTGGTGGCGATCGACCAGTAGGCGGCGTTGTCCGAAGCCTGCGAGACCCGGTAACCGGTCGAGATGCGGGACTGGGTGGCTTCGAGGTTCTTGCTGGTGGCGTTCAGGCTCTGCAGAGCCGTCAACGCGGCGGAGTTCGTCATGATGCTGGACATGGTACTCGTACCTTGATTTTACAGGTATTTTTTACATACCGGGTCTCCCGGTATGACGGTGCGGCATCATGCCAATGATCTCTGAAATCGATCACCCGCCATCTGCGAGCGAATATGCGGGCAAGTCCCTACCAAAGGACTAAACCGGACGGTTAATCGAAAATATATTGCTTGAATTTTGGGCCGGAGCGCGCGGCAAAGATCAAGTTGCCAGGGATCAACTGGCGAGGATCAGTTGAAGGAGCGCACCAGGCTGCCGACAAGCAGGTTCCAGCCGTCGATCAGGACGAAGAACAGGATCTTGAACGGCAGCGAGACCACTGTCGGCGGCAGCATCATCATGCCCATCGCCATGGTGATCGTGGCGACGATCAGGTCGATGACCAGGAACGGCAGCACGATCAGGAAGCCGATTTCGAAGCCGCGCCGGATCTCCGAGATCATGAAGGCGGGCACCAGGATGCGCAGGTCGACGGTGTCGCGCGAAACGGTCTGGCCGCGCTCGCGGGCGAGATCGGCGAAGAGGTCGAAGTCCTTGTCACGCACATTGTGCAGCATGAAGGTGCGGAACGGATCCGAAATCTTGTCGAAGGCTTCGGTCTGGGTGATCTGGTTGTCCATCAGCGGCTTGACGCCGGTGTTCCAGGCCTGATCGAAGGTCGGCGCCATGACATAGAAAGTCATGAACAGCGACAGCGAAATGAGAATGAGATTGGCCGGCGTCGACTGCAGACCGATGCCGGCGCGCAGGATCGAGAAGGCGATGACGAAGCGGGTGAAGCTCGTCACCATGATCAGCAGGCCCGGCGCCACCGACAGCACGGTCAGCAGGCCGAACATCTGGATGATGTAGCCGACAGTGGTGCCATCGGCCTTGCCGATGCCGCCGAGATCAAGCTGTTGCGCCGCCGCGACGGAGGTGGCGGCGGCGATCATCGCCGCGGCGATAAGGAACTTTCTCATTCGAGCAGCAATGTCCTGATGAGAACCTGTTTGGCGTGACCCTGGCTGCGGATCGCGGCGCGTTCCTCGAGATCGGCCTTCAGGTGCTGATAGCCGCTGGCGCCCTCGATTTGATGCATCTTCAAGGTGCGCACCAGGGCCAGCAGGTCCTGGTGGATGTCATCCGACATGGCCTGTGGCTGCGGCCCGTCATAGACGACGGACACCTCCATCCTGATCCAGCTATCGGCAGGCGAGGCGATGTTGGTGGTGATCGGCGCCAGCACGACGAGCATCGGTCCCACGGCTGGCTGTTCGGCCGGGGCCGGCTGCTCGGCCTTGCCTTCGTTCTCGGGCGCCACCGGTACCGACACCGGTGCATCGACGCCCTTGAGATAGCCGCCGGACATCCAGCCCATGCCGATGGCGGCCGCCGTCACAACCAGCAGCATGGCGGCCTGGATGGCAAGGGATGGACCCTTGCGCGGCTGAACCTGTTCGACGTTTGCCACGGTGCTGTTCCCCCCAATCCTAGAACGGAAGAACCTGGTCCAGAATCTGCTGGCCGTAGGCAGGTTGCTGGACCTCGGTGATGCGGCCGCGTCCGCCATAGGAGATGCGCGCTTCGGCGATGCGTTCGTAGGGGATGGTGTTTTCGGCGCCGATATCGGCCGGTCGCACGATGCCGGCGAGCGTCAGCACCCTGAGCTCGGCATTGACGCGCACTTCCTGCGATCCCGTGATCATCAAATTGCCGTTCGGCAGGACATCGGTGACGATGGCAGCGACATTGAGCTCAAGCGTTTCCGAGCGCTTGATCTCGCCGTCGGCCGTCGTGTCCGTGGTGGAGCTGAGAGCGCCGGCGCCCTTGCCGGCGGTGCTCCACTCGTCCCATTGCGCGCTGAGGTCGTAACCGAGCTTGCGATTGGCGGTGCGGCTCCTGTCGTTCTGGTTCTTGAAGTTGGCTCGGTCGTTGATCCTGATCTTGACGGTCAGGATGTCGCCCTGGGACAGCGCTCGCGGGTCGGTGAACAGCCGGCTCTGGCGGTCGTCCCATAGCGAGAATTTCCTGGTCGGCGCGGGCGGCGTTTCTGGATAGCGATAGAGGGACGAGGTGTTGCCGCCATCGATGCCGGAGCCGACCGGCGACAAAGCCGGCTCCCTGCCGACCTCCTTGAGATTGGTTCCGCAACCGGACAGCACGGCGACCGCGCATAGGACGAGCATTTTGCGGATCATGACGGGTCCACCCTTCGGGCTGCGCTGGCCATGATGCCGGTGAGCGTCGCCGCCGCCTTCTGGTCCATTTCGTTGAGGATGACGCCCGCCTTGCGTGAATCGAGCTTCATCAATATGGCCGCCGCCAGATCGGCGTTGACGATGGCCAGCCGCTCGGCAGCGGCGTCGGGTTTCATGCCGGCGTAGATCTGGACGACGCCGTCTTCGGCCCGGGCCAGGAAAACCTCGCGGCGCTTCAGCCAGGTCTCGTATTCGGCTTTCTTTGCGTCCAGAGCTTTCATGCGCTCGTCAATGCCGGCCTGGAGCTGCTTCAGTTCCTCCGCCTGCAAGACATAGCGGCGGTCGCGGGCGGCGTCGGCGATGTTGGAGCAGAAGCGCTCGATTTCGCTTTGGTCGGGTGCCTTCTCCCGCGTCAATTGCTGCGGCGCCACCGCGACCGGTGCTCCCGGCAGAACCTGGCGGACCGTCTCCTCGCCGCGTGCGGTATCGCCGGCAAAGGGCAGGGCTGCGAGAATAGCGGTCGCGAGCAGGATTGCGGCGGGGTGGCGTCTTTCACGGCGTGAGAAGGAGCGCGTCATCGGCATCGCCTATTGCAGAACCAGATCGGCCTGCAGGGCGCCGGCCGACTTGATGCCCTGCAGAATGGCAATGATGCCGTCCGGCTTGACGCCGAGACGGTTGAGGCCGGAAACGAGGGTCTGGAGATCGGGTCCGTCAAGCACGGCAACGCGGGCATCGGGCTGGCTGGCTTCGATGGCGGTGAACGGTTCGACGGCGGTTTCGCCCTTGGAGAAGGGCTCGGGCTGGACGACGCGCGGCGCTTCTGTGATGCGCACGGTCAGCGTGCCGTGGCTGATGGCGACCCGCGAGATCTTGACTTCGTTGCCGATGACGATGGTGCCGGTGCGCTCGTCGATGACGACACGGGCCGGCGTGTCGGATTCGACCACCAGGTTTTCGATCTCTGCATAGAAGCGGGCCGCCGAAACAGCCTTTGGCCTTCTGATCTGCACGGTGCGGGAATCGCGCTCGGCCGCCACCCGCATCCCGAAGCGCTGGCTGGTATAGTCGTTGATGGCGTCGGCGATGCGGATGGCGGTCGAGAAATCGGGATTGCGCAATTGCAGCGTCAACGTCGCCTGGTCGTCGAACTCGGCCTGGACAGCCCGCTCGACGATGGCGCCGTTCGGCACCCGGCCGGCGGTCGGCACGCCTTGCGTCAGCTGCTCGGCCTGCCCCTTGGCAGTGAAGCCCGAAACGATGACCGAGCCCTGGCCGACGGCATAGATCTCGCCGTCCGCCGCCTTCAATGGCGTCATGATCAGCGTGCCGCCGGCGAGTGAGGTCGCGTCGCCCATCGAGGAGACGTCGATGTCGATGCGGGCGCCGGACTGCACATAGGGCGGCATGTTGGCGGTGACGATGACGGCGGCGACGTTCTTGGCGCGCGCCCTGCCGCCTTCGGTGGCGATGCCGAGATTTTCGAGCATGGCGCGGATCGACTGTTCGGTGAATGGCGAGTTGCGCAGGCTGTCGCCCGATCCGGCGAGGCCGATGACCAGGCCGTAGCCGACCAACTGGTTGTCGCGCGAACTCTGCAGCTGGGCGATGTCCTTGATCCGCGAGGCGACCTGGCCCGGCGGCAGCGAACTCGGCCCGGTGGAAACCCGGAACATGCGGCTGGTGGTGGCCGGATCATATTCGGGGTCGTTATAGACGCCGCCATTCTTGGCGGCGAGCTCGCGCTTGGCCTTCGGCGTCAGGCCGTCGGCCAGTGCCGGCTGCATGCCAAGCACGGCAGCCAGTATCAGGGAAAGGCTGCGTTTCATGAGGCGCTGACCTGGATGGTTCCATCCGCCATCACCGTGCCGGACAGGATCTTGCCGCTGTCGATGTTGCGAACCTTGACGAGGTCGCCCGCGGCACCTGGCTGCAACGTCACGGCGGTCGCCGAGATCGTCAATCCGCCCGCGATGAAGAAGACCTGCACGGACGCGCCCTGTTCGACCAGCCAGGCCTCGCGGATGGCAGTGGAGGGGATGTAGCGGCCGGGCAGCAGCGTGCGCTTGGCGATCTTGCCGTCGAGGTCCTCGGTCCTTGTGACGACCCCGTCCGGCTTGTGCTTGCCGACGATAAGGGTCACCTGCTTCAGAGCAGCGAGATTGATGGTCTCGCCGGGATAGATAACCCGGCTGGGAATAAGCACCACCTCGCCGACAGCTTGATTGCTGGCGATCTGGGTGGCTGACTGATCGGCTGATTGGTTTATCGACTGTTTTGTCGATTCCTGGGCAAAAGCCGGCATGCCGCCGGCCACCAGCGCAAGGACGAGCGCGGTGCGGCGGAATGCGGACAGGAGGCCGGGCGTCGACATCATGCGTTACCGGATGTTCTTGGAGACGACGGAAGCCATGTCGTCGGCGGCCTGGATGACCTTGGAGTTCATCTCATAGGCGCGCTGCGCCGAGATCAGCTCGGTGATTTCCTTGACCGGGTCGACGTTGGAGGCTTCGAGATAGCCCTGCTGGATGGTGGCGAAACCGGGATCGCCAGGCACGCCGACATTGGCCGGCCCCGAAGCGGTGGTTTCCTGGAACAGATTGTCGCCGAGCGGCGCCAGGCCGGCCTCGTTGGCGAAATTGGCGATCTGAAGCTGGCCGAGGTTCTGCAGGTCGGTCTGGCCGTCGATGCGGGCGAAGACCTGTCCGGTCTTGTTGACGATGACCTCGACGGCATCGACGGGGACGTTGATTGCCGGAATGACGGCGGCGCCGTCGACCGTCACCAGCTGGCCGGTGGCGTTGGTGTTGAGAGCACCGGCGCGGCTGTAGAGCGTGCCGCCGTCGGCACCCTCGATCTGGAACCAGCCCCTGCCGGTGAGCGCCAGGTCGAAACTGTTGCCGGTGCTGGTCAGTTCGCCCTGGGTGTGCACGTTGCGCACGGCCGTCGTCTTGACGCCGAGGCCGATGGAGACGCCCTCCGGCACCAGCGAGGCGTTGGAGCGGTTGGGCACACCCTGCGTGCGGTCGACCTGGTAGAGCAGGTCGGAAAATTCGGCGCGGGCGCGCTTGTAGCCGGTGGTGTTGATGTTGGCGATGTTGTTGGCAATGACTTCCAGGTTTGTCTGCTGGGCATTCATGCCGGTGGCGGCGATGGCGAGTGCTTTCATGGCGGAATTCCTCAGATGCCCATTCGACTGACTTCGAGATAGGCGGAAACCACCTTGTCGCGGATGGCGACGGCGGTCTGAAGTGCCTGCTGCGCGCTCATCACGGCGTCGACCACCTGACGGGTGTCGGCGTCGCCCTTGAGCGCCTGCATCGACACCTGCTCGGCATTCTGCAGGGTGTCGACGGTCTTGGAGGCCGCCTGGCTCAGCGCCTCGGCGAAGGAGGTGCCGACATTGCCGCCGGCCGAAGGTGTCGCACCGCCCTGAAGCCGGCTTGTCACCGCGTCGTCGCCGCCGATCGACGACTTGAACTGAAGGGCTCCGATACCGCTGATCATTACTGGTTCCTCATCAGGTCGATGGTCATGGAAATCAGGTCGCGCGCCTGCTTGACGACCTGAAGGTTGGCCTCGTAGGAGCGATTGGCCTCGGTCATGTCGGCCATTTCGATCAGCACGTTGACGTTGGGCATCTTGACGTAGCCCTTGTCGTCGGCGGCTTCGTTGCCGGGCTGGAACTCGACCGGAAAATCGCTGGGATCACGATCGATCGAGTTGACCGCGACCGTTGAGCTGCCAGAGGTCCGGTCAAGCTCGGAGACGAAGCTGATGGTCTTGCGGCGATAGGGGTCGGAACCGGGCGCGGTGCCGGTCGACTGGGCGTTGGCGAGGTTTTCGGAAACCACGCGCAGGCGCTCCGACTGGGCGCCGAGGCCGGATGCTGCGACTTTGAGGGCTGCGGTCAGCGCGTCCATGATCAGCTCTTAACCGCCATCATCATCATCGAATGGAATGCCTTGACGATCGCAGTGTTGAGCTCGAAGGAGCGGCGCACCTCGCCGGCTTTCAGCAACTGGTCTTCCAGCACGACCGAGTTCTTGGACGGCATGACGACGCCGTCGTCTTCCTGTGGCTTGATGGTGAAGCCGGCATTGGTCGCTGCATTGCCGAGATGGCCAGCCTGGGTGGCCTGCAGCGATACGGCGGTGCGGTCGAGCACTTTTTCGAACGGCTCGACATCGTTTGCCGTGTAGCCCGGCGTGTTGGCGTTGGCGATGTTGCCGGCGACGGCGGACTGGCGCACGGCCAGCCACTGGGCTTGCTTGGCGGCGAGGTCGAAAAGGGAAACGGGCTCCATGGGAATCTCCGAGCGGGTTCCCGAAGACTAGGCCGCCAGTCTTGCGCGGGCCTTGCGGACGGCCGGACGCCTGAGACGAAGCGTCTACCTGGAGAGTCCGATCACCCGGTTGGCGCTGGTGACCATGACCCATTTGCCGTTGCGCTGCTCGATGGAAGACACCTGGCTGGTATCAGGCAGTATGGAGCCACGCTGGACGATCCAGAGGCCAGTATCGTCTTCGATCATGGCGCGGCCATTGGCGACATGAACCATGCGGAATTTCGCCGTGTCGGCGGGAAAAGGTTGCTCAGCGGGGGCCGATGGGGGATTGGCATCATCCTGCACGGTTCCCGTAGCGAGCAGATCGAGATTGGCCGCGGGAACGTCCTTCGCCGTCAGCGGCGCGCTGCGTTCGGCGACCACGCCGCCGCCCGCCCGCCCTGAATTGGTGCCGGTGCCACCGAACTTGATCGCTTGGACGCCGAACTGTTCCTGGTTGAAGAAGATGTACCAGGGAAACAGGGCGCAGATCAGTCCGAGCGTGATGCCGAGCGCGGCAATGACCAAATCGCCGCGCCGGTCGGACTTCTTCTTCAGCCTGGGAAACTGCGCCTTGGGCGGCTGCGGCCATTCGTGCCCGGAAGACTGCTGCCATTTCCGCGGCGAAAACAGGTCGTTGATGGCCGAGTCGCGGCTGGCCTCGGCCTCCTGGGCGGCCTTGGCTTCGGCGATCATGTCGCGCAGGACACGCTCGGTGTGCTGGCGTTCAGTCTCCTGCATCGGCATTCTGCTTTCCCTTGAGATGGCGGGCAAGATCAGAGAACGGTTCGGCTGACGGGCGGTCCTTCGGCGATTGGGTAAGCGCCTCGTAGATCAGGGGCACCTGACGCACGGCAATATCAAGCTCGGCGTCGACGCCGCCCTGATAGGCACCCAGCAGGCGGATATCGCGCGTGTCCTCGAAGCGCGAGATCATCGACTTCAGCCTTGTCACCAGTGCGCGCTGTTCGACGCTCCAGGCCTTGCCGGCCAGCCGCGATATGGACGACAGCGGATTGACGGGCGGATAGCGGCCCTGTTCGGCGATCGTGCGGTCGAGCACGACATGGCCGTCGAGGATGCCACGCACGGAATCGGCGACCGGGTCGTTGTGGTCGTCGCCGTCGACCAGCACGGAGATGATGGCGGTGATCGAGCCTTTGCCTTCGGCCCCTGGCCCCGCGCGCTCCAGCAGCTTGGGCAGTTCGGTGAACACGGAGGCCGGATAGCCGCGCGCGACCGGCGGCTCGCCGGTTCCCGTCGCCACCTCGCGCAACGCATGTGCGAAGCGGGTGATCGAATCCAGCACCAGGAGGACGCGATGGCCCTGGTCGCGAAAATGCTCGGCGACGCGCATGGCGGTGTCCGGCGCGCGCCGGCGCATCATCGCGCTTTCGTCGCTGGTGGCGACGACGGCGACCGTCTTGGCCATGCTGTCGCCGATCGTGTCCTCGAGGAATTCACGGACTTCGCGGCCGCGTTCGCCGACGAGCGCCACGACGACGGTGTCGAATGCGTCGGCGCCTGCGAGCATGGCGAGCAGCGTCGACTTGCCGACGCCGGAGCCGGCGAAGACGCCGAGGCGTTGGCCGAAGCAGAGCGGCGTGAAGATGTCGATGACCTTGACGCCGGTCATGAAGGCGGTGCCGACACGCTGCCGCGCCATGGCGCCTGGCGTCGTCTGGGCGGTGCTCGACGCGTCGTCACCTCTGGCCAGTGGCGCGCCACCGTCAATCGCCCTGGTGAGCGCGTCGATGGTGCGGCCGCGCCACGAGGCATGCGGCGCCACAGCCAGCGGACCGCGGCGGAACACGGCATCGCCGATGCCGGCATCGGCGCTGCGTTCGAAGGGGGCGACGACGACTTCGTCGCGGCTGATCTTGACGATCTCGCCGCGGCGCGCGCCGGCATGGCCGCGCTGCTCGACGATGTCGCCCAGCCTGGCGAAGTCGGAAAGGCCGTGCACCTTGTAGTGCGTGGGCGTGACTTCGACGACGCGGCCGCCGCGCTTGAGCAGTGCCTCGGTGTCGGCGAAACGCCGCCAGACCCGTTCCAACGCGGCAAGCCGGTCTTCCGGCGCAGGCTGGAGCTGTCTTTCAGGTGCGCGCAGGGATGGCTGGTCGAGCGACATGGATTATTTCGAGCCGAGCGTCTTGATCGCCTCGTCGGTGGAGGAGTCGGTCTGCCGCATCAGGGCGGCGGTGTTCTCGAAGGCGCGCTGGACCATGATCAGCCGGGTGATCTCAAGCACCGGATTGACGTTGGATTCTTCGAGAAAACCCTGGGCGACGCCAATATCGGAGCGATCGGTAACGGGCTCCGGCGTGCGCGCCGGAACGATGCCGGAATTGCCGTAGCGGACGAAATTTTCGCCCGGATCGAAATTGTAGAGACCGATCGAGCCGACAAGCTGATCGTTCTGGCGCAGCGACCCGTCGGCCCCGGCCTTGGGCGGACCGTTGCGGGGGTCGAGCTGGATCGGTGAGCCGCCGGCATCGAGCACCGGGTGGCCCTCGATCGACATCAACTCGCCATTCTCGTTCATCGAAAAGCGCCCGTCGCGGGTCATGACGGTGCCGACCGGCGTCTCGATGGCGAACCAGGCATCGCCCTGGATAGCGAAATCGAACGGATTTCCGGTCTCGCTCAAGGCACCGTGAGCGCCGGAAAGATAGGTCTTGCCTGGGGAGGCGAAAGATACCGATTTCTGCCCGGCGCCGGAGACGACGTCTTCGAACTTCACGCCGGTGGCGCGAAAGCCGATCGTCGAGGCGTTGGCGACGTTGTCGGCGATGGTGTCGAGGCGGCGCTCGAGCGCGATCTGCGACGAAAGGGCGACGTACAGGCTGTCCCGCATGATGGTCTCAGAACCTCAGTTTCTGCATAGCCATCATCAGGTCGGTGGAGATGCCGACCGTGATCGGCTGGGCAAACAGCACGCTGACCGAGGTGACGGCCGATGAGGTCGGATTGTTGATCTCGTACATGCTGGTGAAGCGGGTCAGGAACTTGCCGAGTTTCTCGGGGTCGGAGAAATCCGAGATGTCGAGTTTCTGCTCGAACAGCTGCGCCTGCTTGTCGACATCGGCGGTGGCAAAGGAATCCGGCAGGCCGAGCACGGTGCGCACGACGTTTGCAAGCGCGGTGTCGGCCAGCACGTCGTACCAGCTGGTGATATCAGGGGCCTTGCGATCGAAATAAAGTGCCAGCCGCACGCCCTGATTGGTCTGCCCGGCATCCTCTTCGAGGGTCTGGCGCATGTATTTGTCGATGGTCGGCTGCTGCGCCGGATTGGTCGTGGTGGCCGCTTCGCCGTATTGTTCGAAGTTGAAGGCGGTGGCGAGCCCGGCATAGGATTTGTTGGTCATCTTGTTGGCGACGCTGTTGGCATCGCGGATGCCACCGGCAAGGACGCTGCGGATGAGGTCTTTGCTCTCCTTCGTCGGATCAAGCCCGTAGGCCGAGAGCGCGTAGTTGTACAGGCGGCTGTTGGCCATCAGATCGTCGATGGATTTCACGTTCGTGACGTTGGCCAGGTAGTACGCGGTCTCCGACTTGATGTAGTCGGCATTCGGCTTGATCAGGCCAAGCGCCGACTCTGTCGTGTAGATCTTCGGCGTGTCTTTCAGCACCGCGTCGCGCGTGGTCGTCTGATCGCCATATTGGGCAAAATCGAAGGCCGTGACGAAATTGGCGTATCGCTTATCGGTCAGCTTGTTTGCAGGGCTGTTGGGGTCGCTCACGCCGCCCTCGAGCATGGCGCGGATCTGCTGCGGTGTTTCGGTTAACGCATCCAGTCCGTAGGAAGCCATGGCGAATGTAAGCAGGCGCTTGTCCGCCATGAGGTCGTCGATCGACTTCACCTTGGAGATGTTTGATGCATAGTAGTCGGCCTCGCCCTTGACGTACTGCGCGCTCGGCTTGACCAACGTTAGTCCGGCTCCGGCCATGTATCCCTTCGGCACCGCCTGCTGGACATCGTCGCGCGTGGTCGTCTGATCGCCATACTGGCCAAAGTCGAAAGCCGAGACGAAATTGGCGTAACTCTTGTCGGGCAGCTTGTTGGCGGGACTGTTGGGATAGCTGACGCCACCTTCGAGCATCGCCCTGACCGTTGCGGCCGGTTCGGTTTCGGCGTCGAGCCCGAATGCCGCCATCGCGTATGTCAGCAGGCGGCTGTCGCCCATCAGGTCGTCGATCGACTTAACCTTGGAGATGTTGGTGACATAGTAGGCGGTTTCGCTCTGATAGTAAGAGAAGCCTGTCTGCGAGGCGCCGATCTGGACTTGCAGCGCATAGTTGCTGGTCACCGGCTGCTGCGCCTTGTTGTAGACGGTGGTATTGGCACCGTTGGCGGCGAAGTTGAAGGCGCGGACAAACTCGGCGTAGCGCTTGTCGGTCAGCTTGTTGGCGAAACTGTCGGGATTGGCGACGCCTTCCTTCAGCGCCTTGACCATGAAGGCCTTGGCGTAGTCCATGTCCTCAAGCCCATAGGCCTTCATGGCATATTTGAACAACCGGTCGTTCTTGACGAAATCGTCGATCGATTTCACCTTGGTGATGTTGGCGAGATAATATTTGGTGTCGCGGTCGACGACCGGCTGCTGCTCGATCCTGTCGAGCGACGTTGAAATGTCCCTGGTGATGAGCTGGTAGCTGGTAAAGGTATTAAGCAAAGACGTGCCTCCGGCCGAAGCTATGTCAGGACAATACCTCTACTTCCTTGCGCGAAACTGAATCGTGTCCGATGGCTTCGATTCAAGCCTCACACAAGGCACAGGGGCTATCCCTTGCTCGCGATTTGAAATGCGGAAGGACCTGTTGTGGGCATTCTGATTGGACTGGTGGTAACGCTCGGCTGCGTCCTTGGCGGCTTCATGGCCATGGGCGGCCATCTTCACGTGCTGATCCAGCCATGGGAGGCCGTGATCATCTGCGGCGCGGCTCTTGGCACCTTCCTCGTCGCCAATCCGATGAAGACGGTCAAGGACACCGGCAAGGGCATCCTCGAAGCCTTCAAGCAGGCGGTGCCGAAGGAACAAGACTATCTCGAAACGCTCGGCGTGCTGCACTCACTGATGCGCGAACTGCGCTCGAAATCCCGCAGCGAGGTCGAGGCGCATATCGACAATCCGGAAGAGTCGGCGATTTTCCAGGCATTTCCGACCGTGCTGCACAACCATGACCTGACGCATTTCATCTGCGACTACTGCCGCATCATCATCATCGGCAATGCCCGCTCGCACGAGATCGAGGCGCTGATGGACGAAGAAATCCAGACCATCAGATCCGACAAGATGAAGGCCTATCACGCACTGGTTGCGGTGGGCGACGGCTTGCCGGCGCTCGGCATCGTCGCCGCCGTGCTCGGCGTGGTCAAGGCGATGGGCGCGCTCGACCAGTCGCCGGAAATCCTCGGCGGCTTGATAGGTGCGGCACTTGTCGGAACGTTTCTTGGCATCTTCCTGTCCTACTCGGTGGTCGGGCCGGTCGCCACCAAGATCAAGACGGTGCGCGAGAAGAAGAACCGCCTCTACATCATCGTCAAGCAGACGCTGCTGGCCTACATGAACGGCGCGCTGCCGCAGGTGGCGATCGAGTTCGGCCGCAAGACCATCTCGTCCTATGAACGGCCGACGATCGACGCCGTCGAGCAGAGCACGATGAACACCGGCACCGTCGAAAAGAAGGCCGCCTGAACGATGCGCGACAGATCGGTCCCAGCACTGTCATGACCAGTCCGGGCAGCCCAGCGGAAGCGCGCTCGCTGATCATCGAGCGCCTCGTCGGCGACAGCGGCGAGGCCGCCCAGGTCATCGACGCCGGCCGGGCCATGGCCGAGCGCGCTGTGCCGCTGCTGCAGAAGAGCCTGACCGGCGAGCTTGGCGCTCCGGTCATTGTCGATCTCAAATCGGTCGAGGTCAGCCGCGTGGCCGAGGCGCGTTCGCGCGCCGGCGACACGTTTGCCATGACCGTCGTCGGCTCGTCCATGTCCTCCGATGCGATGACCCTGGTGATCGATGCTCCAGCGATCGCGATCATGGTCTGCACGCTGTTCGGCGGCGACCCGGATCTGCCGGTCTCGCCGATCGAACGCGATCTGTCGCAGATCGAAATCGATGTCTCGACCATGGTGTTCCAGCAGGTGGCGCAGGCCCTCAACGGATCGGGAAAGCGCTCGCTCGACCTGCGCCTGCCTGCGCCGCGGGCAGTGTCCGGCACCGAGGCGAAGCGGCACGTGCTGCGCGACGGTGCGGCAATCCGCATCGTCCTTGGCATCTCGACGCCGGCCGACAGCGGCACCGTCACCGTGACGATGCCGCAGCGTGTCGCGCTGGCCAGCCGCGACGGAGCTGTGCCCGTCAGCGACGACGATCACGGCCCGAGCTGGCGCGCGCGCTTTTCGGAAGAGGTGATGCGCTCCACGGTGGCGCTCGAGGCCACCATGCCGCTGGCGCGGCTGACACTCGGCGACCTCGCCGGTTTCGAGATTGGGCAGGTCATCGAATTCGAGGAAACGGCGCAGTCGCAGGCGCGTCTCAGCACGCGCGGCAAGACGCTGTTCGTATGCGAGTTCGGCAAACTGGGACAGAACTACACCGTCCGGATCAGGCATCCCTACGATGCCGGGCAGGACTTTATCGACGGACTGATGCCGGCTGCCGCCGGACGCGCCTGAGCATTTGGAGACGATTTCATGGCCAAGACCAAGGTGGAAGCCGACCTCGACCAGCCCGACGAGCAGCTCGATCGCGCCATCGAAGAATTGCGCGGGGTCCTGCATGAAGAGGAACAACGCCCCGACGTGGCGTTCAGGGCCGCTTCATCAGCCAATTCAAGCGTCATCATGAATATCCCCGTCGATGTCCAGATCATCCTCGGCAGCACCGAGATGCCGGTCTCCGAGCTGATGGCGCTGCAGAAAGGGTCGACCGTGGCGCTCAATCGCCGCATCGGCGAGCCCGTCGACGTCGTGGTCAACGGCCGCAAGATCGCGCGTGGCGAGATCACCGTGCTGGAAAGCGATCCATCGCGCTTCGGCATCAGGCTGACCGAAATCATCGCCGGCACGAAGGGCGCCTAGATATGGGTTGCGGGGTTTGCCGGTGGCAGCAGAGGCGAGTGGCATGACGACGCCGGTGACCTTGACCCGCGCGCAGAAGGCGGCCGCCATACTGGTAGCGATGGGCAAGCCGTCGGCCAGCCGCCTGCTGAAATTCTTCAAGCAGGAAGAATTGAAGGCGCTGATCGAGGGCGCCCGCCTGCTGCGGACGATTCCGCAAAGCGATCTCGAGCGCATCGTCGCCGAGTTCGAGGCCGAGTTCACCGAAGGGGCGGGATTGCTCGATTCCGCCGACAGGATGGACACCATCCTCAATGAATCGCTCTCGCCCGAAGAGATGAGTGCCATCATGGGCGACAAGAAATTCGAGGTCGCCCCGGAAGGCCCGCCGCCGATCTGGCCGGAGCTCGAAAAGCTCGAACCGGCGCGGCTTGGTGCCTTCCTGGCCGGCGAACATCCGCAGACCGCGGCCATGGTGCTGTCGAAGCTGGCGCCGCAAGTGGCGGCGAGCGTGCTGCTGACGCTGACCAAGCCGACACGCGGCGAAATCATCAAGCGCATGGTGACGATGGCGAATGTCCCGGAAGCCGCGAGCCGGATCGTCGAAAATCGGCTGCGCACCAGCGTGCTGACGGAGACCTCGACTAAGGACACGTCGGCCGGTCAGGCGCGCGTCGCCAGCGTTCTCAACGAGTTGGACAAGCCGCTGCTCGAGGAGGTCATGCAGGACCTGGAAGCCGCCGGCACGCCCGATCTCGACGGCGTCCGAGCCCGTCTGTTTGCCTTCGACGACCTGCCGCTGCTCACCCAGAAAGCGCGGGTGCTGCTGTTCGATGGGCTGTCGACGGAACTGGTCACTCTGGCCCTGCGCGGCACTTCAGCCGCACTTGCCGAATCGGTGCTGTCGGCGATCGGCGCCCGCTCGCGACGCATGATCGAGGCTGAACTCGGACAGGGCTCGGACGGGATTCCTCTCGCCGACATCATGGCGGCGCGCAAGACGATCGTGACGACGACCATCCGGCTGTCGCGCGAAGGCGCCTTCGAACTTCCTTCGACCCAAGACGCCGCCTAAGACCGCGCCATGGCTGACGCGGTCGACAAGGACTCGAAAACCGAAGAGGCAACGGAAAAGAAGATCCGCGACACCGTCGAACAGGGCAAACTGCCCCATTCGCGAGAGACGGCACTGCTTGCCTCGTTCGTTGCCATATTGGTGTTCACCGTCTTCTACGCCAAGGATGCGATCATCGATCTCGGCATGTTCCTGTCGATGTTCCTGGAAAAGCCGGAAGCCTGGCCGATGGACACCGAGACCGACGTCATCGCGCTCTACAAGATCGTCCTCCTCGAGGTTGGCCGCGCCGTCCTGAGCCTGATGGTACTGCTGACCGTCGCCGGCGTCGGCGCCTCGGTGTTCCAGAATATGCCGCAATTCGTCGGCGAGCGGGTGCGGCCGCAACTCTCGCGCATCTCGATCGCCAAGGGGTGGAACAGGCTGTTCGGCATTCAGGGCTGGGTCGAGTTCCTGAAATCACTCGGCAAGGTCGGTTTTGCCATCGTCGTGCTGAGCTTCACGTTGTCGGAGGATCACCGCAAGCTGCTCGCCGGGATGATCACCAATCCGGTCGCCTTCGGTCTCGTCATTCGCGGCATTGCCGTCGACATCCTGGTGGCGATCGTTTTCGTCATGGGGTTGATCGCGGCGGTCGACATCGTCTGGTCGCGCTTCCACTGGAAGCAGGACCTGCGCATGAGCAAGCAGGAGGTCAAGGACGAGTTCAAACAGTCCGAGGGCGACCCGATCGTCAAATCGCGGCTGCGCTCGCTGGCGCGCGACCGGGCGCGCAAGCGGATGATGACGGCGGTGCCGCGCGCGACGCTGATCATCGCCAACCCGACGCACTTCTCGATCGCGCTGAAATATGTGCGCGACGAGGACTCGGCGCCCATGGTGCTGGCCAAGGGTCAGGATCTGGTGGCGCTCAAGATCCGCGAGATCGCGCGGGAACACAACATCCCGATCTTCGAGGACGTGGCGCTCGCCCGCTCCATGTACAAGCAAGTTTCGGTCGATAATGTGATCCCGTCACAATTCTACCAGGCCGTCGCCGAACTGGTGCGGATCGTCTACTCGAAAAAGGCTGAGCGCAGACAGATTTCATGAACCGGCAACCGCACGCAAAATCCCGCGAGATCATCGTCGCCAGCGCCATCGAGCAGGTGGTGGGGGAACTGAGGCTGATCGATGTCGCCGACTACATCGCCTTCATCCGGCTGGAGCATTTCGCGTGCCTGTCGGATCTGGTCGATTCAGCGGTGGAACTGTTCTTCCTGCCGGGTACGCTGCGACTCGGCCATGGCGGCGAAGCGCATGTCGACTGGAGCGGCAGCCCGCGCATCGTGCTCGATCTGGAACTGAGGCCGCCTGGCGTCACCGTCTATTTCCAGCTTACGCTGAGCGAGAACGGCGCCTCGGTGGTGGTCAACTACGTATCCTTCGAGAAGCCGGGCGAAGATCCGGAGCACAACACGGTGCTGCTGGAGGCTGTGATCGAACAGGCGCGCATCCGCAAGGTCGAGTCCCTGGCCTTTCGCTGACCATCGGTCGCTTCCGACCCGCTGTCGAATTCCCTTATTCGATCAAGCCCAGGCGCAACGCCTTGGCTACGGCCTGGTTGCGGTTGACGGCGTTGAGTTTCTGGGTCGACTGGGTCAGATACTGGTTGGCGGTGTGCACCGACAGTTTGAGGAGCCGCGCGATCTCCTCGCTGGTGTTGCCGTTGGCGGTCAGTTTCAGGCATTCGAGTTCGCGCTTGGAGATTGTGCGCATGCGTCCGGCGTCGCCCGGACGGATGCGGGCGACAGCGGCGAACAGCGAAAAGCAGCGGGCGTGGATCTCGTAGAGCGCGTCCTGCGGCAAGGCGATCTCGGAGCCTAGGAAAACGACAAGGCCGCATTGGCCGCGGTCGGCGTGGACGGGAAAGGCGATGCCGCTGGTGCCGGGCGCCAGCGGCGCCATCTGCTGCGTCCAGGCGAGATTGCCGAACATCTCGGTCATGGCGGCAACGCCGTCATCCGTCCACCAGCGCGGTTCGGTCGAGATACGGGTGTGGCGCACGATCTCCTCGCCATTGGCGCCTGAAATGAACTTCGTCGCCACGGCGATCCCGGGATAGTCGGAATCAAGGCAAGGAACGAGCCGCGCCCGTTCGGGCGAGGGGCTGACAAAGAACAGGCCGAAAGCCGAGGCGTTGATGTCGACGGCGATCCAGCGGCAGCGGCGCACGGCGTCGGGAATGCTGACGGCGTGGTGGGTTTCGGAGCCGAGCGAGAAGGCACCGAACGGGTTGCGCTGCTCGTTGAAAAGGGCTTCGGCAGCCTCCTTGATATCGGCGTGTTTCAAATGATGCCGCTCCTGATCGCCGTGGCGATGGCCATCGCGCGGTTGCTGGCCGCGAATTTCTGGATGGCGTGGGTGATGTAGCTGTTGACGGTGTTGGAGGAGACGCCAAGGATGACGGCGACCTCGTCGGTGGTCTTGCCTTCGGAGACCCAGAACAGGCATTCGCGCTCGCGGTCCGACAACGGATCTTGCATGGCGGCGGCGGCGATCAGTTGCGGGATGTGCGAGAGCGCGTAGCAACATTTCAGTTGCGCCCGCATCAGCGCCGGCTGGTCGATGCTGCCGGCCGTCGCTGCCGAGAACAGGGCGAACAGGCGCTGGCGGCCGACATTCAGCCTGAGCGAATAGACCTCCGCATGGCCGAGCACATCGAGAAGGCGCGCCTCCTCGCCGGTGATCAACCCGTCAGCTTCGGGCGCGTGAGAGGCAACAAGCGGTCTCGGACGGATGCCCGGGGCAACGGTGAGCGCGCCTTGCGCAAGCCCGGCGATCAGCCGCTTGCCGATCAGCTCGATGGCGTCGAAAATCCAGTTGGAGGAGACGATGCGCGCATCGTTGCGGTCCTGGTCGTGGACGATGGCGACCAGCATGTAGCTGTCGGCGCCGATCTCGGCGGTCAGTTGCATGAAAAAGCTGGTGAGATCGCCGCGCGACGTCAGGCGCGAGCCCAATGTGTCGGATTGAAGTAGCGCGGCGGGACTGCTCATTCTCGTTGCTTTTGGCCGGAATCGTTTCTGCTGTCCGGATGCTGGAAGCCAGCCGCCGAACCCGAATACGCATTACTTTGACGAAGACACACGCGTGGCGCAGGGCTGCGCCAACCAGATCCGAATCCATTCAGGGAACGCGAAGCCATCCGCGTCTGGTGCCGGAAAAGCTCCGGAACAAGAGACTTTGGGTGATCGCCGCGCCCCCCGAGGACCGGCTGATTCGGGTCTAATCTACCCGCAGTTGAATCCGACATCAAACGCGATTTGACAAAATCGAATCCGGTGGACTCGCGTGCGACTCAGGGATCGATTTTCGCAGTCTTCGAGGTGTGAAAGTATCAGTACTGTGCAAGCCGGCCATATCGTTGGCGGGCTTGTTGCGATAGATACGAAAACGCCGAAGGGGTGGGCATCTCCGCAGGCGAACTCGTGGGTGGCAGGACGGATGCGGTTGTCGCAGCGGCGCTACGCGGGCTTCTGGCACGATTGGTTTCGGGGGAAACAATGAGCGATTCATTTCGGGAAGTTACGTCCGTCTCGTGGTTCGGGCGCATCAAGCGCGCGGTCGGCGGGGTCATCTTCGGCCTGCTTTTGGTGGTGCTGATGGTGATCGGGCTGTTCTGGAACGAGGGCCGCGCGGTGCAGACGGCGCGCTCGCTGGCCGAAGGCGCGGGCGCTGTGGTTTCGGTGAGCGCCGATGGCGTCGAAGCCGTTAACGACGGAAAGCTGGTGCATGTCAGCGGGCCGGTGACGGCCGACAGCGGCCTCGCCGATCCGGATTTCGCCATTGCCGCGCAAGGGCTGCGGCTGTCGCGCAACGTCGAGATGTATCAGTGGAAGCAAGAAGAAAAATCCGAGACCACCAAGAAGCTTGGCGGGGGCGAGGAGACGGTGACCACCTACAGCTATTCGAAGGTGTGGGACGACAGCCAGATCGACTCGTCGGATTTCAAGAAACCCGACGGCCACCAGAATCCATCGATGGCGATCCACAGCCGGACCTTCCAGATTCCGCAAGGCAAGCTCGTCGCCTTCGATCTCGACACATCGGTGCTTGATCGCATCGAGGGGGACAAGGCGTATGCGCTGTCGCCCGACCAATCGGCTGCGATCAAGGCTGCCTATACCGGCACAAGGCCTCTCAGCGTCGCCGACGGCAAGATCTATCTCGGTGCCGACGCGACAACGCCAGCGCTGGGCGACTATCGCATCGGCTACGAGCTGGCGCCGCTCGGCGTGGTCAGCATCGTCGCGCGGCAGGCCGGTAGCCGGTTCGAGCCTTACCAGACCGAGGCGGGCGATGCGTTGCTGATGGTCGATACCGGCACCGTCCCGGCCGACAAGATGTTCGCCGAGGCGGTTAGCGCAAACACGCTGATCACGTGGCTGCTGCGCGCCGCCGGCCTGCTGTTGCTGACCATCGGCTTTGCCCTGTTCCTCAGCCCGATCGGCGTGATCCTCGACGTCATCCCGTTCGTCGGCAGCATGGCGCGGATGGGAACCGGCATCATCGCCTTCGTCCTGGCGATCCTGGTCGGCACGACGACGATTGCCATTGCCTGGTTCTGGTACCGGCCGGTTCTGGCGGCAGGCATCCTGGCGGCCGGCGTTATCGCGGCAGCGGCCGTTTATTATCTCGGCCGTTCACGCAAAGCGGCCGCGCCGGTTGCAGTGCCCAGCCCAGGGGCGGCAATCTAGGTCGAATGCCGAACGGCTACCGCCGTTCGGCGCTCATTTACCGATCCTCGAAGCCGGTCAGCACGCCGACGGCGTTGACGCCGATCTCCTCGACGGCATAGCCGCCTTCCATGACGAACAGCGTCGGCAGGCCGAGCCTGGCGATGCGGCGGCCGATCTTGGGGTAGTCAGACGTCTTCAGCTTGAACTGGCTGATCGGGTCCTTCTCGAACGTATCGACACCCAGCGAGACGATGACGACATCCGGCGCGTAAGCGGCGAGCCTGGCGCAGGCATCCTCGAGCGAGGTGTTCCAGGCA
Organism: Mesorhizobium sp. LjRoot246; assembly: GCF_964254115.1. Taxonomy (NCBI): domain Bacteria; kingdom Pseudomonadati; phylum Pseudomonadota; class Alphaproteobacteria; order Hyphomicrobiales; family Phyllobacteriaceae; genus Mesorhizobium; species Mesorhizobium sp. LjRoot246. Next base: position 2,190,486 of record NZ_CAXUSN020000001.1, read on the forward strand.
TCCCAGTCGGTGCCGAAGGGCATCGGATAATTGATGTTGAAGCCTTCGCCTTCGCCGGCACCGCGTTCGTCGGCATGGCCGAGGAAGAACGGGTATTCGACCATCGGATCGCCATGCAGATTGAGCACCTGCACGTCGGCGCGGTTGTAGAAGATTTCCTGCGTGCCATTGCCGTGGTGGTAATCGACATCGAGAATAGAGATGCGTTTGGCGCCTTGGTCGCGGAACCATTGCGCGGCAACAGCGGCGTTGTTGATGTAGCAATAGCCGCCCATAAAGCCGGCCCCGGCATGGTGACCGGGCGGACGGCAGAGCGCGAATGCCGACGCTTCGCCATCCTTGACTAGGCCGGCGGCGGTCAGCGCCACATCGTAGGAGGACTTGATCGCGGCCCATGTGCCTTCGACGAAGGTGGCGCCGGCATCGAAGGAATAGTAGCCGAGCAGCGCATCGACACGCTTTGGCGCCACGTCCCCGCGCAGGCCGCGCGTCGGCCAGGTGAAGGGCATGGCCGTGCCCTCGTGACCGGAGGCTACCCATTGCGGCCAGACCGTCGGCAGGAAGTCGATATAGTCTGATTTGTGGATGCGCTTGGCGGCGGCAAGATCGTGCTCGAGCGGCAGGACGACCGGACCGAGCTTCTCGCTTTCGACCCGCGCCTTGATGAATTCGGCGCGCGAAGGCTTTTCAAAACCCGGCACGATGGCTGATGTGACCAATTCCATCTGGCCGGCATGGCCAGCATGAAGCGGCGAATAGACAGTCTTCATAAAGTTCCTCTCGAAGTGCGAAGTCAGTCAAGGTTGAGATAGGGGGTCACCAAAGCGAGCCACATTCTTTCAACATCGTCCTCGATGAGGTCGTATGTCTTGCGGTCTCTCTTCAGCCCCACAAGCCGGCAGGCGTGCCCGACGTCCATCATCAGCACGCCGAGCCGGCTGGCGATCTTGTCTTCAAGAGCCGGGTTCACATGCTGCAGCCATGCGGCGTAGAGCGCGATGATCTGCTCGTCATATTCGTCCTGGATCGGCCTGAGGTCGGCATTGCCTGAAATAGCCTCGATCACCGGCATCAGGGTGGCGTTTTCGAGATATATCCTGGAGGTGTCGATGAAGAGCTTGCGCACTTCCCGCCGGAACTCTTCGCGATTGGTGGGCGGGGCGACCTTGATGCGCTTTTCGATCACCTCGGGAAAGGAGGACAGCCAGCGCCGGGCGAGGTCCAGAAGAATGGCTTCCTTGTTGGGAAAGTACTGGTAGATCGAACCGACCGACAAACCCGCGCGCTGCGCAATGGCGAGCGTCGTCGGCGTCTTGGTTCCTTGCTCGCGCGTCAAGACCAGCGCCGCGTCGAGAATCCTGTCGACCACCTTGCTCGACCGCTGTTGCCGCGGCTGCTTGCGCGGTTCGAGCGCTATCCTGGTTTTGCGATCGAGACTGCGCTTCACGGCTTGATGTCCTCGTTCCCCGCCTGGTCCCAACACAAGCGGAGCGTGCTGTCCACAATACATTGCATATTCCGCATGTTGACAAACGCGAATAATCAGTCGCATTCTTTATCCACGCTGCCTTTAGGGATGACAAGGGGAATTTCGAAGACAGCGCACTGGCATCCTTTTTCGTCCCATGGCGCCGTTCCGGTGGAGTGGCAGTCGTCGGACAAGAGGGTCTGTCGGTCTCAGTCAGTCGTCAAAAGCGCGGAGTCGCGATGTCTGTCACAGGTGCGGGTTACAATGCGGATCTGATCGTCATCAACGGTCGTGTGCGGACCATGGACGATGACAATCCCGCCGCCGAGGCCGTTGCCGTCAAGGACGGCGCCATCATCGCCATCGGCAGCCGCGCCGCCATCGAAGAACTCAAGGGACCGGCCACCAAGGTCATCGACGCCAAGGGCGGTTCGGTGGTCCCGGGTTTCATCGAAGCCCATATGCATCTGTTTTCAGGCGGGGCTGAACTCGCCCACCTTCAGCTTACGGGCATTCACGGCTTCGAGGCGCTGCAAAAGGCGATCCGTGATTATGCGCCGACGCAGCCCGATGCGCCGATGCTGGTCGGGCAAGGCGTCGACTACACCGTGCTTGGCAGCGAGCGGGTGACGCGCCATCACCTCGACGCCATTTTGCCCGATCGCCCGTTCTGCATGGCGGCGCCAGACCATCACACCATGTGGGCCAACACCAAGGCGCTGGAAATGGCCGGTATCCTGCAGGGGCGCACACTTGGCCCTGGCAATGAGATCGTCATGGGTGACGATGGTCTGGCCGCGGGCGAATTGCGCGAGGGCGAGGCCTTCGGTCCGGTGCTCGACCTTGCCGGCGAAGGCCGGGTGAGGCTGGGGCTGTCGACCGGCGGCGAGCCGGATCCGATGCCGACGCCGGCCGAGCGGGCCGCCGACCGCGACATCATGCGGCGCGGGCTCGCCTGGTGCGCCCGCCACGGCATCACCTCTATCCAGAACATGGACGGCAATCTCTATCAACTCGAACTGCTTGCCGAGATCGAGGCCGAGGAAGGCTTGCCCTGCCGTGTGCAGATCCCGTTCCACTACAAGAATTTCATGACGCTCGACATGCTCGACAAGGCGTCAACGATGGCCGAACGCTACAACAGCGAATGGCTGTCGTCGGGCATGGTCAAGGTGTTCTACGACGGTGTGCTGGATTCCTGGACGGCTGTCATGATCGAGCCCTATGCCGACCGGCCCGACTGGGTTGGCGAGCCTTTGTTCACGCCACAGCAGTTCATCGATCTGGCCGTCGCGGTCGACAGGCGCGGGCTGCAGATCGCCGTGCACTCGATCGGCGACGGCGCGGTGCGCGCGGTGCTTGACGGCTATGAGGCGGCGCAGAAGGCGAACGGCAAGCGCGACAGCCGTCACCGTGTCGAGCACATCGAGGTCACCACCACATCGGACGTACCGCGTTTCGCCGAACTCGGCGTCATCGCCTCCATGCAGCCGCCGCATCCGCCCGGCGCGATGGATTTTCCGCTGGAGCCGACAGTATCGCGCATCGGGCCGGCGCGCTGGCCCTTGAGCTATGCCTGGCGGACCTTGAAGGATGCCGGCGCGCATGTCGTCTTCGCCTCGGACTGGCCGGTGTCGCCGATCGACCCGATCCTGGGCATTCAGGCGGCAGTGTTGCGCAAACCATGGGCAGAGAGCGATCCGGACCAAAGCTTCACGTTGCATGAAGCGCTCGCTGGCTACACGGTCGAGGGCGCCTATGCCGAATTCGCCGAACACCGCAAGGGCATGCTGAAGTCAGGCTACATGGCCGATCTGGTGGTCTTGTCGGCGGATATCGAGAAGACGGCCCCATCCGAGCTGCACAAGGTGCGGCCGATGACGACGATCTGCGGCGGCAAGGTCACCTATCAGGCCTGACTATGGCATGGGGCTTGCAAGCCTCGATGACTGACTGAACTGTGATTCAATGCCGGGCTTGCCAACCTACCGGCCATGTGGTCACATCGAACAGGGGAAGAGCTCCGCCAGCAAGAGCGGGGTCAACAGTGAGGCGTAATCGTGCCGGACAAACCGGATCGGAATGCGATTGAAGTAGTAAACGTCAGTAAAATTTTCGGATCAGGTGAGGGGCAGGTCGCTGCCCTCGACGCGGTCTCGGTATCCATCCGCGAGAACGAATTCTTCACGTTGTTGGGGCCATCCGGCTGCGGCAAGACGACATTGCTCAGGCTGATCGCCGGCTTCGACTTCCCAACTGCCGGTGAAATCCTGCTCTATGGCCAGGACATCGCGCTGCTGCCGCCCTTCAAGCGGCCGGTCAACACCGTTTTCCAGTCCTATGCGCTGTTCCCGCACATGACGGTCGCCGACAATATCGGCTTTGGCCTGGAAATGCTGGGCAAGCCGAAGGCCCAGATCAAGGCGCGCGTCGCCGAGATGCTGAAGCTGGTCAAGATGGAGGCACTCGCCGGTCGTCGCACCAGTCAGATCTCCGGCGGCCAGCAGCAGCGCGTGGCTTTGGCCCGGGCGCTCGCGCCGCAGCCGAAGGTTCTTTTGCTCGATGAGCCGCTCTCGGCGCTCGACTACAAGCTGCGCAAGGAAATGCAGATCGAACTGAAGCGGCTGCAGCATGAGACCGGCATCACCTTCATCTTCGTTACCCACGACCAGGAGGAAGCGCTGACCATGTCGGACCGCATCGCGGTCATGTCTTCCGGCAAGATCCTTCAGGTGGGTTCGCCCTGGGATATCTATGACAAGCCGGCGGAACGCTTCGTCGCCGACTTCATCGGCGAAACCAATTTCCTGACGGCCGCGATCACCGGCATGGGCAACGGCAAGGCGCGGGCAACGCTCAAATCCGGTGCGACGATCGAGGCGACGGTGGCTGAAGGCTTCCAACCGAAGGACAATGCCACCGTGGTGGTAAGGCCCGAGCATGCCAGGCTGACCAAGGGCAAGAGCGACCTGTTGGGGACGGTTGAAAACATCGTCTATTTCGGCACCGACACGCATATCCATGTCCATCTCGACAGCGGCGAAGCCTTCACCGTGCGCCAGCAGAACACGCGTAGCGCAGGCTGCGGTTTCGAGCGTGGCGACAAGGTTGGCATTTCAATCGGCAATGATGCCGCGCAAGTGCTGAGGGACTGATGGCAAGCGCGGAGGAAGTCGCCAAGGCGGCCGAGCGTCGCGATATTCGCGATCGTTGGCTTTTATCGGCGCCGGCATTGTTGATCATCCTTGTGGCGGCCACCGGTCCATTGCTGATCGTGCTGGTGTATTCGTTCCTGACGCCCGGTTCCTACGGCGACGTCAAATGGCAGTTCTCGCCTGAGGCCTGGGTGTCGGTGTTCATGGAACGCGACATCTTCGACGACACGTTTTCGATCGCCGCCGCCCACGTCACCATTTTCTGGCGTTCGATCAAGCTGGCGATCATGACCACGATCGCGACTTTGGCGCTTGGTTTCCCGACGGCATACTTCATGGCGACGCGCAGCGAAAAGACGCGCGAACTCTGGCTGTTCCTGATCACCATACCGTTCTGGACCAACCTGCTCATCCGCACCTTCGCGGTGCTGCAAATCATCCGCAACGAAGGCATCATCAACACGATCCTGCTCAAGCTCGGCATCGTCTCGGCGCCGATCCAGATCCTCTTCACCGACACGGCGATCTTGATCGGCATGGCCTATGTCTACCTGCCGCTGATGGTGCTGCCGATCTACGCCAGCATGGAGAAGCTCGATTTTCGCCTGGTCGAGGCGGGCTATGATCTCTACGCGACGCGCTTCCAGGTGCTGCGGCGGATCATCTTTCCGCTCGTCAAGCCGGGCGTCATTGCCGGCTCCATCCTGGTCTTCATTCCAGCACTTGGCGCCTATGTGACGCCGATCGTGCTTGGCGGCGGCAAGAACATGATGCTGTCCAACCTGATCGAATTGCAGTTCGGCCAAGGCCGCAACTGGCCGCTCGGCTCGGCGCTGTCGATCGCCGTCATGGTCATCGTCATGGTGGCGCTGCTTGCCTATGTGCGCAACGCCGGCAAGTCGGGGGTGCGTCATGGCTAAGAACTTTTCCATCAAGCACCAGCCAGGGTTCACCGCGATCGCCGCGACCTGCTTTATCGTGCTCTATCTGCCGATCATCGTGCTGGTCATCTATGCCTTCAACGCGGCGAGCTCGACCTCCGAATGGGGCGGCTTTTCGCTCAAATGGTTCCAGTCGGCATGGCAGAACACGCAGGTCGTCGATGCCACACTGCGTTCCTTCCAGATAGGCTCTATAGCGGCTGTACTTTCCACCACCTTCGCCACCATGGCGGCTCTCGCCACCACGCGCACCGCGCCCTATCCCGGCCTCACCTTCAAATATGCGGCGATCAACCAGCCGCTGATGGTGCCCGAGATCGTCACCGGCGTGGCGCTGCTGATCTTCTTCTCGCGCATCAAGATCTTCACCGGCTATTCCGGCATCGGCTATCTGATCGCCGCGCATACGGCGTTCTGCATTCCCTTCGCCTACCTGCCGATCCGAGCGCGGCTTGAGAATATGGACCTGACGCTGGAGCGTGCCGCCGCCGACCTCTACGCGACGCCCTGGAAAACCTTCCGCCGCATCACGCTGCCGCTCCTGTGGCCCGGCATCCTGGCCGGACTGATGCTGGCCTTCGTCATCTCGCTCGACGACGTGGTCATCACCGAGTTCGTCAAATCGGGCGGCCAGGACACGCTGCCCACCTACATGCTCGGCCAGATCCGCCGCGGCATCACACCCGAGATCAACGCGATATCGACCGCCTTCCTGCTGCTTTCGGTCGCGATCGTCACGTTGTTTTTCTTCGTCAGCAGGAAACGAGACTGAACCGAAAATGGGAGTTAAAACCATGAACTGGAAGACAACAGCAACCGCCATGGGGTTGGCGTTGCTCGCTTCGACGGGCCTCGCCCGCGCCGATGGCGAATTGAACATCTACAATTGGGGCAACTATACCAGCCCCGACGTGATCAAGAAGTTCGAGGCCAAGTACAACATCAAGGTCACCATCACCGATTACGATTCGAACGACACCGCGCTGGCCAAGGTTCGCCAGGGCGGCACCGGTTTCGATATCGCGGTGCCGTCGCAGACCTATGTGCCGGTCTGGATCAAGGAAGGGCTCGTGCAGGAGACCGATCCGGGCAAGATGGAAAACTTCAAGAATGTGGCGCCCGAATGGGCCAATCCAGATTTCGATCCCGGTCGCAAATATTCGGTGCCGTGGGCACTGGGCACGGTTGGTATCGTCGTCAATACCGATGCTTACAAGGGGCCGGCCGACAGCTGGGGCATTATCTTCAACACGCCCGACGAACTGAAGGGCAAGGTCAATGTCGTTCCCGAGATGAACGACGTCATGCTGGCAGCGACGAAATATCTCGGCGGCCAGCAATGCTCCACCGACAAGGAGTTGCTAAAGAAGATGCGCGACACGCTGGTTGCGGCCAAGCCCAACTGGATCGCCATGGAATATAACACCATCGAAAAGATGGGCGCCGGCGACTTCAAGGCAACCAGTGACTGGAACGGCTCGGCGCTGCGCCAGCGGCTGGCCAACCCGGCCATCCACTACTTCTATCCGAAAGAAGGCTTTGGCCTGTGGAGCGACAACGTCGTCGTTCTCAAGGAAGCCAAGAATGTCGAGAATGCCAAGCTGTTCCAGAACTTCATCATGGACCCTGAGAACGCCGCCGGCCTCTCGGCCTTCCACCGTTACGCCAACGCCATCACCGGTTCCGACAAGTACATGCCGGCCGACATGAAGGATGCGCCGGAAGTCGTCATCCCGGCAGCCGACAAGCCGCATGGCGAGCTGCAGGTGCTGTGCGCCCCGGAAATCCAGGAAATCTACACCAAGATCTGGACCGAACTGCAGAAGTAAACTGCGTTTCGACGGACCCGGCGGCGCACGCCGCCGGGTCCGTTTTGATGTTCACCGGGGCTCGGCTTTCATGGACTCCTATCGCAACTCCGATCCGCAGCCACCGATCATGCAGGGCTCGCCGCCCGCCATGGTGCCGCCCAAGCTCGACTGGGACCGGCCGCCATGGAATCGCTGGGCGTTCCAGCACATCCGTGAATTACTGCCGACCGCCGAAGTCTGGCGCGGCAATGGCCATCGCCACCGTCTCGAACGCGCCGAGGTCGATCTCGACGGGCTGGCGGTCGAGGACAGCGAGGCCAAGCCGACAACGCTCGCCGGGCTGCTCGATGAGACCTATACGGACGGCTTCCTGGTGCTCAAGGACGGCAGGATAGCCTATGAGCGCTATTTCAACGGCATGGGTGAGCGCACGCTGCACCTGTCACAGTCGATGGCCAAGTCCGTCACCGGTTCGGTGTTCGGCATATTGGTCGGGCGTGGCCTGATCGATCCGGCCAAGCCGGTGACCGATTACCTGCCGGAGCTCAGCGTCACAGGCTGGGCCGGCGCCAGCGTCCAGCATGTGCTGGACATGACCAGCGGCGTCCGCTTCTCCGAGGAATATGCCGACCGCTATTCCGACATCGGCCAGGTCGATGTCGCGACCGGCTGGAAGCCGGTACCGCCAGACAGCGATCCGGCTTTCTGCTGGCCCTCGCATATGTTCGAGCTGATTCTGGGCCTCAAGGGAACGATCCGCCCGCACGGCGCTCAATTCGAATACCGCTCGATCGAGACCGACGTGCTTGCCTTCATCATGGAACGGGTGACGGGCAAACGGCTGCCGCAACTGGTTTCGGAGGAGCTGTGGCAAAAGCTCGGCGCTGATGAAAGCGCCTGCTTTACCGTCGACAGGGCCGGCTATGCGGTGGCTGACGGCGGCTTCAACGCGACGCTGCGCGACTATGGCCGCTTTGGCCAGCTGATCCTCGACAATGGCGGCGGTGTCGTGCCGGCCGACTGGGTGGAGGCCACGCGCCACGGCAGGCATGGACCGAACTTCAGCCCCAGCCTGCCGGAGGGGAGCTACCGCAACCAGTTCTGGATCGAGGACCCGCGCTCGCGCGCGCTGATGTGCCGGGGCGTGTTCGGACAGATGATCCATATCGACTGGAACACGAGAATGGTCGTGGTGAAGCTTTCGACCTATCCGGATTTCAGCAACATCGCTTACTCCATAGCGACGCTGAAGGCCGTGCACGCCATCGCCGCGGCGCTGAGCTGAGCCCCCACAAGAAGAAACGACCCGGAAGGAAACGTCATGACCGGCAAGACCGCGTTCGAGGTCCGATATGGCTTTCGCCGCAACGAGGTGGTGCTCGCCAACTGGCGCGAAAATCCGTTCAACCGGTGGTCGTTCCAGAATCTCGGCGAACTGGTGCCAACCGCCCGCGTGGCTGCGGCATCGGCTGGTGTCGAGACGCCGCCCCAGGACATGGGCGGCCTGCTCGGCGAGAAGGTCATGGTTGCCGGCGCGCCGGAGACGGTGGCTGAGTTTCTCGCCCGATCGAGCACCGACGCGCTGACGGTGATGAAAAGCGGCAAGATCGTCGGCGACTGGTTCGCGCCGCATATGGATTTCGGCGCCCTCCACATCGTCTTTTCGATCAGCAAGTCGCTGACCGCCATTGTCGCCGGCATACTGGAGGGCGAGGGAGTGTTCGACCCGGAGGCGCCGGTGACGGCCTACATCCCTGAAGCCGCCGGCTCGGCCTATGGCGATGCCAGCGTGCGGCATGTGCTCGACATGAGCGTCAGTCTCGATTTCGAGGAGGCCTATCTCGATCCGGAGAGCGCTTTCGCCCGCTATCGCCGCGCCACGCTGTGGAATCCGGGCGGCGGCACCGAAAGCCTGCGCGAATTCCTCCTGACCTTGCGGCGTCTTGCCGAGCCGCATGGCCAGACCTTCCGCTACCGCTCGCCCAATTCCGATCTGCTCGGCATCCTGCTTGAGCGCGCTTCGGGCCAGCGTTTTGCCGACCTGATGCGCGACAGATTGTGGCTGTCACTTGGCGCCGTCAGCGAAGCCTCGATTGGCGTCGACATGGAGGGCACGGCGCGCACCGCCGGCGGCATCTCGGTGACGCCGCGCGATCTGGCACGTGTCGGCGAGATGATGCGGCAAGGTGGGACGGCCAATGGTCGTCGCATCGTGCCGGAAGCCTGGGTGCGCGATACGGTTGCTAGCGGCGGCAGTTCCGACGCTTGGCAGCGCGGCGCGATGCAGCCGCTGTTCCCGAAGGGCCGCTATCGCAACAAATGGTACCAGACGGGCTTGCCGAACGGCGCCTATTGCGGCATCGGCATCCATGGCCAGTGGCTGTATGTCGATCCCAGGACCGAAGTGGTGATCGCCAAGATGTCGTCGCAGCCCGAGCCGGTCGACGATCCGCTCGATGTCGAGATTGTCGCCTTCTTCGAGGTGCTGAGCAGGATGGTCTGATCCTCTCCTGGCCGCCACAGTAGCACACGCTTTCCTGTGGACCCGCCGGGCCGATCAAAGCACGGCGGTTGGCGGACCGGATGTCTGCGCCTATGGTCGCCGCTCTTTTCGACGAGAGCAGGAACGACATGGCATCCGACATCAAGCGCATTGCAGCCATTATCGCGGCCGAGATCAGCGCGCGGCCGGAACAGGCTGCGGCGGCGATCGAGCTGCTCGATGAGGGCGCAACGGTGCCGTTCGTGGCGCGCTATCGCAAGGAAGTCACCGGCGGGCTGGACGACACGCAATTGCGCGACCTTGCCGAACGCCTCGCCTATCTGCGTGAGCTCGACGCGCGCCGCGACACCATTCTTGGCTCGATCCGCGAACAGGGCAAGCTGACCGAAGAGCTTGAGGGCAAGATCGTCGCCGCCACCACCAAGGCGGAGCTGGAAGACATCTACCTGCCCTACAAGCCCAAGCGCCGCACCAAGGCCGAGATCGCCAGGGAGCGCGGACTAGGGCCTCTGGCCGAAGCCATTCTTGCCGACCGTTCGCTCGTCCCGGCCGAATTGGCTCTGACCTATGTCAGCGAAGAGGTGGCCGATGCCAAGGCGGGGCTCGATGGCGCGCGCGACATCCTGTCGGAACAGTTCGCCGAGAATGCCGATCTGGTCGGCAAACTGCGCACCTACATGAAGGAGCGCGCCTTCATGCGGGCCAGGGTGGTCGACGGCAAGCAGGAGGCCGGCGCGAAATTCTCCGACTATTTCGACCATGTCGAGCGCTGGGCAAATGTGCCGAGCCATCGCGCGCTGGCGATGCTGCGCGGCCGTAACGAGGAGGTGCTGTCGCTCGACATCGAGGTCGATGCCGACGACACCTCGCAGGTCAAGCCGGTCGAGCGGATGATCGCCAATGCCTATGCCATCGGCGGCAGCCTGCCCGGCGACCGCTGGCTGATGGAGGTCGCCGGCTGGACCTGGCGCATAAAACTGTCGCTGCACCTGACGCTCGACCTGATGCGCGATCTGCGCGAGCGGGCCGAGGAAGAGGCGATCCATGTGTTCGCCCGCAACCTCAAGGATTTGCTGCTGGCGGCCCCGGCAGGCTCGCGGGCGACGATGGGGCTCGACCCCGGCATCCGCACCGGCGTCAAGGTGGCGGTGGTCGACGGCACCGGCAAGGTGCTGACGACGACGACGGTCTATCCATTCCCGCCCAGGAACGATGTGCGTGGCACGCAGGCGGAACTCGCAAAACTCATCCGCCAGCACAAGGTCGAGCTCATTTCGATCGGCAATGGCACCGGCAGCCGCGAGACGGAGAAGCTTGTGGCGGAAATGCTGTCCGACATGCCTTCGGATGGTGGCCCGAAGCCGCTGAAAGTGATCGTCAGCGAGGCGGGCGCTTCCGTCTATTCGGCATCGGCAACGGCGGCGGCGGAATTCCCCGGGCTCGACGTATCGCTGCGCGGCGCCGTGTCGATCGCCCGGCGCCTGCAGGATCCCTTGGCCGAACTGGTCAAGATCGAGCCCAAATCGATCGGCGTTGGCCAGTACCAGCACGATGTCGACCAGTACCGCCTTGGCCGCTCGCTGGAAGCGGTGGTGGAAGATGCCGTCAACGCCGTCGGCGTCGACCTCAACACTGCCTCGGCGCCGCTGCTGGCGCGTGTTTCGGGTCTCGGCGCGTCGCTGGCCGACGCTATCGTTGCGCATCGCGATGCGACCGGGCCTTTCGCCAGCCGGAAGGATCTGCTCAAGGTGCCGCGGCTTGGACCGCGCGCGTTCGAACAATCCGCCGGCTTCCTGCGCATCGCCAATGGCAGCGAGCCGCTCGATGCCTCGTCGGTGCATCCGGAGGCCTATGGCGTGGCGAAGAAGATCGTCGCGGCCTGCGGGCGCGATGTCCGTTCGCTGATGGGCGACAGCACCGCGCTGAAGGCACTCGATCCGCGTGTCTTTGTCGACGAGCGTTTCGGCTTGCCGACGGTGCGCGACATCCTGGCGGAGCTGGAAAAGCCGGGCCGCGATCCGCGCCCGGGCTTCAAGACGGCGACTTTCGCCGACGGCATTGACGACATCAAGGATCTGAAGCCCGGTATGCTGCTGGAAGGCACGGTCACCAATGTGGCCGCCTTCGGCGCTTTCGTCGATATCGGTGTGCATCAGGACGGGCTGGTACACGTCTCGCAACTGGCCGACAGGTTCATCAAGGATGCGCATGAGGTGGTCAAGGCCGGGGATGTGGTCAAGGTGCGGGTCGTGGACGTCGACATCAAGCGTAAGCGCATCGCGCTTTCGATGCGCAAGGACGGCGGCGAAGGCGGTGCACCGCGTGGCGGGCCACGCGACAATGGTGGCGGCAGGCCGGCGCCGCGTTCGCCGGCGCCACAGCGCCAGCCGGAACGGCCGGCGCAACAAGGCGCGTTCGGTGCTGCCTTGGCGGATGCGCTGAAGCGGAAGTAGCTATTCTGCGACAAGCCCTTTGAGTGTTCCAGTCCTACGAGACTGGCGGGCGTAGAGTTCAAGGGTCATTGAGTGGCTGCCCTCCCTCAAGAATGGTTGGGATGTCGCGGGCACCATGCAAGACGCGCTCGATACGCACATCATCGCCGTCGGTGGTGTAGAAAATCATATAGCGCTGAAATGCAATGGAGCGCAGGCCGGGTCACAGGATCGGGCGGGGAACGCCACCACGCGGCGCGTCTGCAATGCGGCCACAACGTTGCCTGAGCGCGGCTATGAAGCGCCGACCCGCGGCTGGATTTTCAGCATGGATGTAATCGCTGATCTCTTCGACGTCCTGCGCGGCGGCTGGCGCAAATATGACCGCCATAGTTCACGGCTTTCCGCCGCTGTATTTTGTTTCCAGTCGCTGAAATACCTCTTCGGCAGGGATGCCCGGGCCGCTTTCCACGCCTTTGCGAATATCCGCGCGCAACGCAGCAAGCTTTGCCTCGCGCTGTTCTTCGCGCTCTTCCAGCAGGCGCAGGCTGTCACGCATCACTTCACTGGCGCTGGCATAGCGGCCGCTTTCCACCAACTCGCGAACCAATGTCTCATAGCGGGGGCCGATGCTGTAGCTTGCAGGCATAGGTTTTCTCCTTTCACTTTATCCAATATTATCAATTTTTGATAAATTGGCCAAGTCAAACCTGCCGGGTGACATGCGTGAGCAGCCAGTCGCGAAAGCTTGCGACCGGCGGGTGGCCGCGCTTGTCGTGCGGGACGACGAGATAGTAGGCGCTGCGGCTTTGCATGGGCTGGCCGGGCGCCGTCACCAGCTGGCCGCGCTGCAATTCGCCTGATATGAGGATCAACGGCAGCAGCGCCACGCCGAGCCCCGCCATGCAGGCCTGGGCGGCGGTGCCGAACTGTTCGAACTGCATGCCGGGTCCGGTCGGCGCGCTCAGGCCCTGATGCTCGAACCATTCGGTCCAGGCGCCAGGGCGCGTCGCCATATGCAGCAGCGGCAAGCGGCCGATGTCGGCCGGCGTGGCGATGACGCGGTTGGCGAGGAATTCGGGCGACACGACCGGGGCCACCGTTTCGCGCACCAACAGTGTCGAGTCGGCCTCCGGCCAGTCCGGCAAACCATAGTGGATGGCGGCGTCCAGCCTCTCCCTGGCGAAATCGAAGCGGCCGACGCGGGTGACGAAGTTGATGGTGATGTCAGGATTGTTTTCGACGAAATCGGGGATCATCGGCATCAACCAGCGTGTGCCGAAGGTTGGCAAGATGGCCAGGTTCAGGATGCCACTATGCCGATTGCTCATCAATCCAAGGGCTGCGTCCCGCAACTGGCCAAGCGCCGAGCGCACCGCCTCCGCGTAGATTTCGCCTGCCGCCGACAGCCTGACATTGCGGCTGTCGCGTTCGAACAGCCGGCGACCGAACTGATCTTCCAGCAGTCTGATCTGCCGGCTGACCGCACCCTGGGTCAGATCGAGCTCCTGGGCGGCGGCGGTGAAACTGCCGAGGCGAGCCACCGCCTCAAAGGCGGCAAGGGCGCTGATGTTGGGCAAAAGCCGGCGCTGAACACTCATGATCCATTACTACAGCTCATTGATCGGTGAAGCAATTTCGTTTGATTTTTTCGAGGCGCGGGCCGATAAGCCGGGCCAAGATTTTGCTTCATGCATGTCGCATCCCAAAACTGCTGGGCACTTTTGGGCGACGTGCGTTGGTTTGGGAGAACGCCATGGCCGCCGACAAGAATGCTTTCGTCTGGGAAGACCCGTTCCTGATCGAGGACCAGCTTTCGGAAGACGAGCGCATGGTGCGCGACGGCGCGGCCGCCTTCGCCGCCGACAAGCTCGCGCCGCGGATCGAGGACGCCTATCTCAACGAGACCTTCGACACGGCGATTTTTCGCGAGATGGGCGAGGCCGGCCTGCTGGGGATCAACATTCCGGAAGAATTCGGCGGGCTTGGCGCCAACTATGTGACCTACGGGCTGGTCGCGCGGGAAGTCGAACGTGTTGACTCGGGCTATCGCTCCATGATGTCAGTGCAGTCGTCGCTGGTGATGTATCCGATCTACGCCTATGGCTCGGACGAACAGCGCAGAAAATACCTGCCCAAGCTCGCCAGCGGCGAGTGGATCGGTTGTTTCGGCCTGACCGAGCCTGATGCCGGCTCCGACCCGGGCGGCATGAAGACGCGCGCCGAGAAGACCGCCAATGGCTACAGGCTCTCCGGCTCGAAGATGTGGATTTCCAACGCGCCGGTCGCCGATGTGTTCGTCGTCTGGGCGAAGCTGAAGGGCGAGAACGGCAAGGACGAGATACGCGGCTTCGTGCTGGAAAAGGGCATGAAGGGGCTTTCGGCGCCGACGATCGGCGGCAAGCTGTCGCTGCGCGCTTCGATCACCGGCGAAGTGGTGATGGAAGGCGTCGAGGTCGGCGAGGACGCGCTGCTGCCCAACGCAAAGGGACTCGGCGGTCCATTCGGATGCCTCAACCGGGCTCGCTTCGGCATTTCCTGGGGCTCAATGGGTGCCGCGGAAGATTGCTGGCACCGCGCCCGCCAGTACGGTCTCGACCGCAAGCAGTTCGGCAAGCCGCTGGCCGGCACTCAGCTTTACCAGAAGAAGCTGGCGGATATGCAGACCGAGATCGCACTGGGTTTGCAGGCGTCCTTGCGCGTCGGGCGGCTGCTGGATGAAGGCAAGATGGCGCCGGAAATGATCTCGATCGTCAAGCGTAACAATTGCGGCAAGGCGCTCGATATCGCCCGCCAGGCCCGCGACATGCATGGCGGCAACGGCATCCAGATCGGCTATCACGTCATGCGCCACGCGCAGAACCTGGAGACGGTCAACACCTATGAAGGCACGCATGACGTGCATGCACTGATCCTGGGACGGGCGCAGACCGGGATACAGGCGTTTTTCTGAGCCGGGCAGCGCCATGCAGGCAATGTGCGCGCCTGAATGGATTGCTGATCGCGTTACCAAAGGCCGCGCGATTGAGGACCGCCTTCCCCCACTCCGTCTCGGCTTCGCCGAGCCACCTCTCCCCCCTCCGGAGGGAGAGGAAGGGAGCCAGCCGGAATAGGTTCGCGCCCTTCCTCTACCCCGTCGACCGGGGGAGAGGTGGCTCGGCGAAGCCGAGACGGAGTGGGGGTCGACCTGCTCGGGAAGACGAAACAAGGCGTTCGATTGGGTGCACCGCAACATCCGCTTGGAGATCGGCTACTATCTGTGTCAGGGTCTAACGTTCGTTTGAAACGCTGAATTCCGGGGTCCCATGGCAATTCTGGCTGCTGTCTACCACCTGACCCACTACAAATACGACCGGCCGGTGGTTCTCGGGCCGCAGATCATCAGGCTGCAGCCGGCGCCGCATTCCCGTACCAAGGTGCTGAGCCATTCGCTGAAAGTCGAGCCGGCGAACCACTTCGTCAATCTGCAGCAGGATCCCTACGGCAACTTCCTTGCCCGTTTCGTCTTCCCGGAGCCGGTGAGCGAGCTGAAGATCGAGGTCGATCTCGTCGCTGACATGACGGTCTACAATCCGTTCGATTTCTTCGTCGAGCCGTCGGCCGAGACGTTTCCGTTTGAGTATCCCGAGGACATCAGTGATGATCTCGCCATCTACCGGACGCCGGAACCGGTCGGGCCACTGCTGTCGGCCTTCCTCGGTACCATTGACCGCAGCGCCACCAATACCGTCAATTTCCTGGTAGATCTCAATGCACGGCTGCAGCGCGAGATCGCTTATATCGTGCGTATGGAAACCGGCGTGTTCTCGCCGGAGGAAACTCTGGCCGCCGCCAAGGGATCGTGCCGCGATTCAAGCTGGCTGCTGGTGCAGATCCTGCGCAATCTCGGCATCGCCGCTCGCTTCGTCTCCGGCTATCTGATCCAGCTGAAGCCCGATCTGGTGGCGCTCGACGGTCCAGCCGGAACAGCGGTCGACTTCACCGATCTGCATGCCTGGTGCGAGGTCTATCTTCCCGGCGCCGGCTGGATCGGCTTCGACCCGACCTCGGGCCTGCTCACCGGCGAGAGTCATGTGCCGCTGGCCGCCACACCGCATTTCCGTAATGCGGCCCCGATTTCGGGCATGGCGAGCTTTGCCAATGTCGAATTCGGCTTCGAGATGCGGGTCGACCGTATCGCCGAACATCCGCGCATCACCAAACCGTTCTCGGACGAAAGCTGGCAGGCACTCGATACGCTGGGCAACAAGGTCGATGCCGCACTCGCGGCCGGCGATGTGCGGCTGACCATGGGCGGCGAGCCGACTTTTGTGTCGATCGACGATTTCGAGTCGGCCGAGTGGAACACCGCCGCGGTCGGCCCGACCAAGCGGGAAAAGGCCGACGAGTTGATCCGAAAACTGCGCGAGCGTTTCGCGCCGGGTGGTTTTCTCCACTATGGCCAAGGCAAATGGTACCCGGGCGAAAGCCTGCCGCGCTGGACCTTCTCGCTCTATTGGCGTGCCGATGGCGAGCCGGTGTGGAGCGATCCGTCGCTGATCGCACGCGAAAAGAGCCAGGCCGATATCGGCCCGAAGCAGGCCGAAAGCCTGCTCACCGCGATCGCCGGCGAACTCGGCATCGACAAGGCCATGGTCAGCGAAGCCTATGAGGATCCGGCCGAATGGCTGCTCAAGGAAGGCAAGTTGCCCGACAACGTCGATCCGTCCAACTCCAAGCTGGAGGACCCGGAAGAACGCAGCCGCATGGCCAAAGTGTTCGAACGCGGGCTGACGAAACCGTCGGGTTACGTGCTACCGGTGCAGCGCTGGAACAGCCAGGCATCAGATCCGCGCTGGCGCTCGGAAAAATGGAAGACGCGGCGCGGCCGGTTGTTCCTGGTGCCTGGCGATTCACCCGTCGGCTACCGCTTGCCGCTGGGTACGCTGCCCTATGTGCCGCCCGCGCAGTTCCCCTACATCGTGCCGGTCGATCCGTCGCTGCCGCGCGGACCGCTGCCCGCGCGTGAAGCCATATTGCCTGAGACGGCTCCAGCCGAGCTGGAAGGCGCCGACGAGATGGCGCGACGCCAGCAGGCGGCGTCCTTCACGGCGGCTACCGGCCAGCAGGATCGCGTCGAACAGAAGATCACCGAGATTGGCGGCGCGGTGCGCACCGCGCTTTCGGTCGAACCGCGCGATGGGCGGCTTTGCGTGTTCATGCCGCCGGTCGAGGCGCTGGAAGATTATCTCGAACTGGTCGCTGCGGCCGAGAACGCGGCAAAGGCGATCGGCCTTCCCGTGCATATCGAAGGCTATGGCCCGCCGCACGATCCGCGCCTCAACGTCATCCGCGTCGCGCCCGATCCCGGCGTCATCGAGGTCAACATCCATCCGGCGTCCAACTGGCTGGAGTGCGTGGCGACGACGACGGCGATCTACGAGGAAGCGCGGCAGACGCGGCTTGGCGCCGACAAGTTCATGATCGATGGCCGCCACACCGGCACCGGCGGCGGCAATCATGTCGTGGTCGGCGGTGCGACCCCCAATGATAGCCCGTTCCTGCGTAGACCGGACCTGTTGAAGAGCCTGGTGCTGCAATGGCAGCGGCGTCCCTCGCTGTCCTACCTGTTTTCCGGCCTGTTCATCGGCCCGACCAGCCAGGCGCCGCGTTTCGACGAGGCGCGCCACGACTCGCTCTACGAACTGGAAATCGCGATGGCGCAGGTGCCGCATCCAGACCAGGGCAACGCACCCTTGCCGTGGCTGGTCGACCGGCTGTTCCGCAATTTGTTGACCGACGTCACCGGGAATACGCATCGTTCGGAAATCTGCATCGACAAGCTGTTCTCGCCGGACGGCCCCACCGGTCGGCTCGGCCTGGTCGAATTCCGCGGCTTCGAGATGCCGCCCAATGCGCGCATGAGCCTCGCGCAGCAACTGCTTGTCAGGGCGATCATTGCCCGCGCGTGGAAGAGCCCGCTCGACGGCCGCTTCGTGCGGTGGGGCACCTCGTTGCACGACCGCTTCATGCTGCCGCATTATGTCTGGGCGGATTTTCTCGACGTGCTCGACGACCTCAAGCTGAACGGTTTCGAGTTCCGTCCCGAATGGTTCGACGCGCAGCTCGAATTCCGCTTCCCGTTCTGCGGCGAGGTTCAACACGCCGGCATCAAGCTCGAACTGCGGCAGGCGCTCGAACCCTGGCATGTCATGGGCGAACAGGGGGCGATTGGCGGCACCGTGCGCTTCGTCGATTCCTCGGTGGAGCGGCTGCAGGTCAAGACCGAAGGGCTCAATCCGGAGCGCCATGCCGTGGTCTGCAACGGCCGAATCGTGCCGATGAAGGTCACCGACAACCACGAAGTGGCGGTGGCGGGCGTGCGCTTCAAGGCCTGGCAGCCTGCATCGGGCCTGCATCCGGCGCTTCCGGTCAACACGCCGCTGGTGTTCGATATCTACGATCGCTGGTCAGGTCGGGCAGTCGGCGGCTGCGTCTATCATGTCGCCCATCCCGGCGGCCGCAGCTACGACACCTTCCCGGTCAACGGCAACGAGGCGGAAGCTCGGCGGCTCGCCCGCTTCGAACCGCGCGGCCATACGCCGTCCGGCTATGTGCTGCGCGAGGAGCAACCCACGGAAGATTTCCCGATGACCCTTGACCTTCGGCGGCCGGCAAGACTCTGATCGACAATGGCGAAGGGGAATCACAAGAGGGTACGCGGCAAGCCGCAGATCCACAGTCTGCTGGAGCACTACCAGCCGATCGACGGCGTCGTCGACGAGATGGTCGATGCATCAGGCAACCCCCGTCCGGTCTGGAAGCATTTTGTCGAGGCGCTCGAGGAACTTGGGGCTGAAAAGCTCGGTCAGCGCTTTGCCCGTGCCGACCAGTATCTGCGCGATGCAGGCGTCTACTACCGCGTCTACGACAAGGCCGGCGCCAATGAGCGCGAATGGCCGCTGGCGCATGTCCCGGTTCTCATCGAGGAGAGCGAGTGGGCTGCGATCAGCGCCGGCCTCGTGCAGCGCGCCGAGCTGTTCGAAGAGACCGTCGCCGACATCTACGGGCCGAACCGGCTGGTCGAAAAAGGCATACTGCCGGCGGGGTTGATCGCCGCCAGTCCCGAATATTTGCGGCCTGTCGTCGGCACCAGGCCGGCCGGCGGCCATTTCCTGCATTTCTGCGCCTTCGAACTCGGCCGCGGGCCTGATGGTCAGTGGTGGGTACTGGGCGACCGCACCCAGGCACCTTCCGGAGCAGGCTTTGCGCTGGAAAACCGCGTCGCCACCACGCGCGCGCTGTCCGACATCTATGGCGAGATGCATGTGCACCGCCTTGCCAGCTTTTTTCGCCGTTTTCGCGATGCGCTGATCGGCATGGCCAAGGAAACCGACGGCCGCGTCGCCATTCTGACGCCGGGGCCGCTCAACGAAACCTATTACGAACACGCCTATATCGCCCGCTATCTCGGCATCATGCTGCTCGAAGGCGAGGACCTCACCGTTTCCGGCGGCAGGCTGATGGTGCGCACGGTTTCCGGCCTGATGCCGATCAGCGTGTTGTGGCGGCGGCTCGACGCCGCCTTCGCCGATCCGCTCGAACTGCGCGCGGATTCGCAGATCGGCACGCCGGGCCTGGTCGAGGCGATCCGCCAGGGTGCGGTTGCGACCGTCAACGCGCTGGGCTCGGGCCTGATGGAGACGCGCGCGCTGCTCGCCTTCCTGCCCAAGATTTCGCGCGCCTTGCGGGGCGAGGAATTGCTGCTGCCAAGCGTCGCGACATGGTGGTGCGGCCAGGCGTCGGAACGCGCGCATGTGCTGGCCAATATCGACCGCATGGTTATCGGACCGGCGCTGTCGACGAGACTTGCCTTCGAGGATGACGACCAGACGAAGCTCGGCTCCGTGCTTTCCGTGGGGGAGCGGGCGGAACTGGTGGCACGCATCGAACGCGATGGCGGCGCCTTCGTCGGCCAGGAAGCGGTTACGCTTTCGACGACACCCGTCTATGTCGGCGGCTGGCTGGAGCCGCGGCCGGCGAGCCTGCGTGTCTATCTGGCGCGCACGCCCGACGGCTGGACGGTGATGCCGGGCGGTTTTGCCCGCGTCGGGCTGTCGCTCGACCCGACGGCGATCGCCATGCAGCGCGGCGGCCAGGCAGCGGATGTCTGGGTTGTCAGCGACAAACCAGTAGAGCGCGAGACGCTGCTGCCGCAAGAAGGCGACAGTTTCACCCGCACCAGGCCTGGCAGCCTGCCCAGCCGTGCGGCGGAGAACCTGACCTGGCTCGGGCGCTACATCGAACGCTCGGAAGACACGGTGCGCATCCTGCGCGCCTATCATGTGCGGCTGGCCGAAACTTCCGACCCGGACATGCCGCTGCTTGCCGACATCAGGGACTATCTCGAACCCTTCGGCATCGACGTCGAGACGGCGATCCCGTCGGGCCTGATCGGCACGCTGGATAGCGCGGTCTATAGCGCCGGCCAGATCCGCGACCGCTTCTCGCCCGATGGCTGGCTGGCGCTGAAGGACCTGTCGAAGACCATTCACCAGTTCGCGACGACGGTGGCGCCGGGCGACGACGCGACCCGGGCGATGACGGTCATCCTGCGCAAGCTCGCCGGCTTTTCCGGCCTGCTGCACGAGAACATGTACCGCTTCGCCGGCTGGCGGTTCCTCGAGATCGGCCGGCGGCTGGAACGCGGGATCCAGATCGCCCGCACGCTGTCCCGGCTGACCAGCGCCAAGGCGCCGGACGGCGCGCTCGACATGATGCTGGAGATCGGCGACAGCGTGATGACCCACCGCCGGCAGTATCCGGTACAGGCCGGCCGACGCACGGTGATCGATCTCCTGGCGCTCGACCCGCTCAATCCGCGCTCCATTCTGTTCCAGCTCGAAAGGCTGAAGGCCGAGATCGGCCTGTTGCCATCGCTCGGCGGCGAGGGGCACATGTCGCCGGCGGCGAAAGAGATCCTGCAGCTCAACACCCAGATCGCCATCAAGGAGCCTTCGGACATGACGGCAAAGGCGCTGGACGAACTCGCCTACGAAATCGGCGGCCTCTACAACAGCCTCGCCAAGGCCTATTTCGGCTAAATCATGCTCTACGACATCAGGCTTCACCTCCACTACGACTACGCTGCCGCTGCAGGCGGCGGCCGTCATCAGGTGCGTGTGCTGCCGTCGACGATATCAGGCGTGCAGCGTGTCATCGCGGCATCCCTGTCCTTTGCGCCGGCGGCCAACGAGCGTTCCGACTTCTCCGATTTCTTCGGCAACAATGTCACCTCGATCGCCTTTCGCGACGCGCACGACACGCTCGACATAAGGATGAGCGCGCGCGTATCGGTGTCGCGGCCAGAGCCCGGGCTCGACGTGTCGCCCGATATCGGCCGGCTCAGGCAGGAGCTCGCCGCGGTGCGATCGCTGGCGCCTGATACACCGCACCATTTCCTGACGGCCAGCACCCATGCCGGCATCGATGCTGCGATCACCACCTACGCCCGCGATAGCATTGCCGGCTCCGCCGCCGGCACGGCCATGAACCTGTGCAACCGCATCCATCGCGATTTCGTCTATGACGGCGAGGCGACCACGGTGCGGACCCGGGCCAGCGATGCCTTCAGGCTGAAGCGCGGCGTCTGCCAGGATTTTTCGCACATCATGATCGCCGGCCTGCGCGGGCTCGGCATTCCGGCGGGTTATGTCAGCGGCTTCCTGCGCACCATCCCGCCGAAGGGCAAACCCCGGCTGGAAGGCGCCGATGCCATGCATGCCTGGGTCAAGGTCTGGTGCGGGCGCGATGCCGGCTGGCAGGAATTCGATCCGACCAACGGCATGCGCGCCAGCAACGACCACATCACTGTCGGCTACGGCCGCGACTATTCGGACGTGGCGCCGATCGTCGGCGTTCTGAAGACCACGGGGGGACAGGTTGGCGAGCAAGCTGTCGACGTCATTCCGGTCGTGCTCGAAAAAGTCTGAAAGGCAGACTCACACTGTTGGCGCCACAGGCCTTTCGAAGCGTGTGGAACCAGCAATCGGCTAACGGCTTATCTACGGATATTTGCGTGGAGCCGACATGCTGCAAAAATCCGAATTGTCGCACAGCCGTTCGGCTGACGAAGACGCCGCGCCGAAAGACGGGGCGCAACGCCCCGCCGACCATGCCGCGCTTACCTATGTCAGCGATGCAGAGCCCGGTATCCGGCGGCTGAAGGCAGGCAAGGGGTTTTCCTACAAGGGACCGGACGGGCGGGCGGTTTCTGGCGCCGCGAGAGCACGTATCGAGGCGATCGTCATCCCGCCGGCCTGGACGGATGTGTGGATTTCGCCCGACGCGGATGGCCATATCCAGGCGACCGGCAGGGACCAGCGCGGACGCAAGCAATATTGCTACCATCCGCGGTGGGCCGCGGAACGCGACGACGCCAAATATTCGAGCCTTGTCGCTTTCGCCGAGAGCCTGCCGCAACTGCGGCGCAGGATCGACAGCGATCTGCGCCGACGTGGCCTGCCGCTCGACCGTGTCGTCGCCGCGGTCGTCTGGCTGCTCGACAACACGATGATCCGGGTCGGCAATGCCGCCTACGCCCGCGACAACAAGAGTTTCGGGTTGACCACGTTGCGTGACCGCCATGTCGATATCGTCGGCTCAAGCCTGCGCTTCGCCTTCAAGGGCAAATCCGGCAAGGAGTGGAAGCTGAAGCTGGTCGACCGCCGCATCGCCAGAATCGTGCGCGGCGCGCAGGATCTTCCGGGCCAGAAGCTGTTCCAGTATCTTGATGAGGACGGCGACAGACGGCCGGTCCACTCCGACGACGTCAACCGCTATATCCGCGAGGCTCTCGGCGATGCGTTCAGTTCGAAGCATTTCCGCACCTGGGGCGGCACAATTCATGCCGCGTCGCTGTTTGCGCAAACGGAACTGCCGCAAAGCCAGGCGCAGCGAAAAAGGGCGATGAACAGCGTCATCGACAAGGTCGCCGAGCGGTTGGGCAACACGCGCGCCGTCTGCCGCAAATGCTACATCCATCCGCAGGTCTTCGAAGCATGGTCAAAGGGACGGTTGCTGGACGAAATGGTGCAAGCCAACCAGCGCAAGCGCTCGATCGACGGTCTCGATGACGAAGAAGCTCTGGTGCTGCGATGGCTGAAGCTGCGCGAAAGCTGACTGGCGGCGACCGGCGGTCGCCAAATCCGCGGCGTCGGGATTTTTTTATCGACGTCGTGTCGGGATCGGTCTTACTGTTTCGTCCTTTGACAGAGAAAAGGACCAGCCATGCTCTACGCAATCCTCTGCTATGCTTCCGAAGATGTCGTCTGCTCCTGGAGCAAGGCACAGGACGACGAGGTCATGGCCAATCTCCTCGACGTCCAGGACAAGTATGCCAAGGCTGGCCGGCTTGGCCCGGTGGCACGGCTCTTGCCGACGACCGCCGCGACGACGCTGAGGAAGGTCAAGGGCGAATCGATCGTCATCGACGGACCGTTTGCCGAGACCAAGGAACAGTTCCTCGGTTTCTACACGCTCGAATGCGCCGATCTCGACGAGGCGGTGGAGTTCGCTCGCGAGCTTTCCGAAGTCAATCCGAGCGGCGGCTCCTATGAAATCAGGCCGGTCTCGGTCTTCATTCCCGCCAAGGTTCCAGCATGACCGAACTCGCCTGGATCAGCTCGGCGATCAGCGCCGCCCGTCCGCAAGCGATGGGCGCACTGCTGCGTTATTTCCGCGATCTCGATACGGCGGAGGAAGCTTTCCAGGATGCGTGCCTCAGGGCCATCAAGAACTGGCCGCAGAACGGGCCGCCGCGCGACCCCGCCGCCTGGCTGATCTTTGTCGGCCGCAACAGCGGCATCGATGCGGTGCGCAAGCGCGCCAAGCAGGCGCCGATGCCGGAGGAAGACCAGATCTCCGACCTGGAGGATGCCGAGAGCGATATCGCCGAGCGGCTGGACGGGGCGCATTACCGCGACGACATATTGCGGCTGCTGTTCATCTGCTGCCATCCCGATCTCCCGGCAACGCAGCAGATCGCGGTGGCGCTGCGGATTGTCTCGGGCCTCACGGTCAAGCAGATCGCGCGCGCCTTCCTGGTCGGCGAAAGCGCCATGGAGCAGCGCATCACCCGCGCCAAGGCGCGCATTGCGGATGCCGGCGTGCCGTTCGAGACGCCTGGCGCCGTCGAGCGGTCGGAGCGGCTCGCCGCCGTCGCCGCCATGGTCTACCTGATCTTCAACGAAGGCTATTCGACCAACAGCGGCGAGGCGCCGGCCCGCGCGCCGCTGTGCGAGGAGGCGATCCGGCTCGCACGGCTGCTGCTGCGGCTGTTCCAGACCGAGCCGGAGATCATGGGGCTGACGGCGCTGCTGCTCCTCCAGCATGCGCGCGCTCCGGCCCGTTTTGACGAGAGCGGCGAGATCGTTCTGCTCGAGGATCAGGATCGCAGCCTGTGGAGCCGCAAGATGATCGATGAGGGGCTGGCGCTGGTCGACAAGGCGTTGCGCCACCGCCAGCCCGGTCCCTATCAGGTGCAGGCGGCTATTGCCGCGCTGCATGCGCGGGCCGAAAAGGCCGAGGACACTGATTGGAACGAGATCGACCTGCTCTACCGCTTGCTCGAGCAGATGCAGCCGTCACCGGTGGTCACGCTCAACCGGGCCGTCGCGGTCTCGAAAGTGCGTGGACCGGAAGAGGCGCTTGCCATGATCGAGCCGCTGGAAGACCGGCTTTCCGGCTATTTCCACTTCTTCGGCCTCAAGGGTGGCCTTTTGATGCAGCTTGACCGGGGCGAGGAGGCGCGTGTTGCCTTCGACCGCGCCATTGCGCTGGCCAACACAGCAGCGGAAGCAGCCCATATCCGCATGCACATCGACCGGCTGATGAAGGACGGTGCCGTGCGCCTGCCGGCCAAGAAGGCAAACTGAGCGTCATCGGCCTATCTGGCTCAATCGTGTAGTTTGGGCTTAGACCATGCCGGGGTGGTGATTTTCCCTTGAAACGAGTAATGCCACGCCATGATCGTGCCTGAGGTGCCTTCGCGCACGCGGGCGCCATGGCGCAAGGCTTTGACCGGCGCCATATGATAGCGACGGGATTTGAAAGGGACAAAATGACGATTGCGAAGGAAACGACCGAGCTTTTGGCGAAACTGGGTGTGGCCAAGGAGGCGCTTGTCGGCGGCGACCTGATCGTGCGCAGCCCCGTGACGGGCGAGCAGATCGCGGCGCTGAAGACGATCTCACCGGCTGACGCGGCCAAGACCATCGATGCCGCGCACAAGGCCTTCCAGGCCTGGCGGATGGTGCCGGGTCCGCGGCGTGGCGAACTGGTGCGGCTGCTCGGCGAGGAGTTGCGCGCGCACAAGGCCGAGCTTGGCCGGCTGGTGTCGATCGAGGTCGGCAAGATCCCGTCCGAGGGGCTCGGCGAAGTGCAGGAAATGATCGACATCTGCGATTTCGCCGTCGGCCTCTCCCGGCAATTGTACGGCCTGACCATCGCCACCGAGCGCCCTGGCCACCGGATGATGGAAACCTGGCATCCGCTCGGCGTCGTCGGCGTCATTTCCGCCTTCAACTTCCCGGTCGCGGTGTGGTCGTGGAACGCAGCGCTGGCGCTGGTCTGCGGCGACGCGGTGGTGTGGAAGCCGTCGGAAAAAACCCCACTGACCGCACTTGCCTGCGAGGCGATCTTTGCGCGTGCGGTCAAGCGCTTCGGCGCGGACGCACCGCAAGGTCTGGCGCCGGTGCTGATCGGCGACCGCGCCGTCGGCGAGATCCTGGTCGATCATCCCAAGGTGCCGCTGGTTTCGGCCACCGGCTCGACCCGTATGGGCCGCGACGTCGGCCCGCGCCTGGCCAAGCGCTTTGCCCGCGCGGTGTTGGAGCTTGGCGGCAACAATGCCGGCATCGTCTGCCCGACCGCCGATCTCGACATGGCGCTGCGCGCCATTGCCTTCGGCGCCATGGGCACGGCCGGACAGCGCTGCACGACTCTGCGGCGCCTGTTCGTGCATGACAGCGTCTACGACGCCCTGGTTCCACGTCTCAAGAAGGCCTACGAAAGCGTGTCGGTCGGCAATCCGCTGGAGACCTCCTCGCTGGTCGGTCCGCTGATCGACAAGGCGGCCTTCGACGCCATGCAGAAGGCGCTGAAAGAAGCTGCCGCCCATGGCGGCAAGGTCACCGGCGGCGCACGGGTCGAGAACGGCCATCCGGATGCCTACTACGTGCATCCAGCGCTCGTCGAAATGCCCAAGCAGGTCTCACCGGTGACGGAAGAGACCTTCGCGCCGATCCTCTACGTGATGAGATATTCGGATTTCGACGCCGTGCTCGACGAGCACAATGCGGTCGGCGCTGGGCTTTCCTCGTCGATCTTCACCCGCGATCTGCAGGAATCCGAGCGCTTCCTCGGTGTCGACGGGTCGGATTGCGGCATTGCCAATGTCAACATCGGCACATCGGGCGCCGAGATCGGCGGTGCCTTTGGCGGCGAAAAGGAGACCGGCGGCGGCCGCGAGAGCGGCTCCGATGCGTGGAAGGCCTATATGCGCCGCGCCACCAACACGGTGAATTATTCCAAGGCGCTGCCGCTCGCTCAGGGCGTCTCGTTCGACATCGACTGAGAGCTCCGGGATTTGATCGTCCGGCGATTGAATAAGGCATCCCCCAAGGGGGATGCCAGCGGTCAGCTGCCAGCCGGCGGGAAACAGGCATCGAAAGCGGCATCGACAATGGCCAGCTTGGCGGCCTGGACGATCATGTACTCCTGGTAGAAGGTGTTCGACACCCACATCACCGAATGGCCGCGCTGGCCGAGCCAGCCGATGCTGCCGAGATCCTCGGCAGCGCGCAGCTTGCGGGCCAGATGGGTCCGCGACAGCTTGAGCCATTTGGCGAAATCTCCGATCGAAACCACGCTGGTCGGAATCCGGTCCAGGCCGGCATGATCGGTATCGATGCCCGACATCAGCCAGTCCATGACGATGCCGCCATTGTTGAGCCAGATGAACAGGGAAAAGGTCTGGTTGGGTTCGCGGACCGGCTTGGAGGCAAGCAGGCCGTCCGCCACCAGGGGCTGCAGCCTGGCAACCATCTTGGGCCGCTCCAGGAACCTGGCCAGCCGGTCGCCACCGTCGAGATGATCCAGCGTCCGCAGATGGGCAAGGACCCAACCGGTAAAAGTCCGCACGGTGGCCGCTGTCGGCTGCAGGGGGTGCGTACGGCCATCGCCACCCGACACATATTCGGCAATGTGGTAGTGAAGCATCTCCTTGATGAAAGCGTCCGCCGTGTTGCGGCTGGCCACCGCGTGCTGGTGCACGAACTCGATGAAACGCGATACCGTCAACTCCTTGCGACGGTCATACGGATCGCGCCTGAAATGCATGGCAAGGCCGACATGGCCCATCAGCCAACGCTGCTGCGTGGCGAAAATGGAAGCCAGCCGCGGGCTGTCTTGATAGATCTGTATCAGCGCCAGCGACTGTTCCTGAACGTGGCGATGCAACGCCGGATTGCCGGCAATGTCTTCCAGATTCAGCGCCGTCCTCCTTGCGTTGCGATTCAACTCCAAAAGCGGAGTCGCGGTCCACATTTTTCAGCCTTACGCAGCTGTGTCCAGAGGCTGGCAAACTCTTCCCGATAGCAACCAAGATCAGCCGCAGACGCGGACCTCCTCGATCACCCTGTGGTGGTGGCGCCAGTGCTTGACCAGTTCGATATGGCAGCGATGATGCCGGTGGTAGCGGCGGTATTGGCCATAATTGTCATACTGAACGCTCCGGTCGCCGTCATACTGGTCGTCATCATACTGATTGTCATAATAGCGATCACGGTGGTGACGGCGAATGACAATCCCACTGTCGGAATCGTCATCCGGCAAATATCGGCTATCGTCGTCGGACTGGATGGTCAGGCTTGCCGCTTGCGTTGGCGCAATGACCGCCGCTGTCGCGGCCAATGCCAAAAGGGAAGCCAGCATCAACTTTTTCATCTCGTCCTCCTGCGTTTTCAAGACATGTTAACTCACGGAAGAACCGGGCGTTCCGCTTAATTTTACACGCTTTGCGACGCTGGAGACATCAAGGCGTTATCGTCCACCCGCTCCAGGCGCACGAAGGCCGTCAGCGGCAGGTGATCGGAGGCAACGCGCGAAAGCGGCGTGTCATGCGCGTCGATGGCGGCGATCATGCCATGCCGGTTGGCCATGATCCGGTCGAGCGCCAGCAGCGGCAGGTTCGACGGGAAGGTGGGGACCGCCGGCGGCTGCGGGCCGAATGTCGCATGCAGCGTGTTGAGCGCGGAGCGGTTGCCGAGCCGCCATTCGTTGAGGTCGCCGAGCAGCAAGGTCGGCCTTTCGTCCGGGCTGTTCATCAGGTCGAGCACGACACGTGCCTGCTGGGAGCGCGAGCGGCGCAGCAGGCCGAGATGGGCGGCGATGATGCGCAGCGTCTGGCTTCCATCGAGGTCGATCTCCGCCACCAGCGCGCCGCGCGGCTCCAGTCCCGGAAGCTTGATCTGATGCACGTCGCGAACGACGCCCTTCTTGAACAGCAAGACGTTGCCATGCCAGCCATGGCCCTTGCCGGTGGCCGAAATCGGCACCGGAACCAGTCCGGTTTCCCGTTCGAGCCGGGGCAGGTCGAGAAGCCCGTCACGGTCACCGAAGCGGTTGTCGGCTTCCTGCAGCGCGATGACATCCGGATCGATTTCGCGGATGACGCGGATGGTCCGCTCCGGGTCGAATTTCCTGTCGACGCCGATGCATTTGTGGACGTTGTAGGAGGCAACCAGCGTACCGGTGGTGGCCGTGGTCTTATGTGCGGCGGCGTTTGCCTTCCGCATCCGGCGGTCGCGAATGGACAGAAGCATGCTTGCCGGGAGGCTGCGTCCAAATCTTTGCATGTCTGTGCTGCTCGTCCTCGCTGGCTTCAGTTCAGAAGCCGGATACAGTCAAAATAGGCAATTTCGGCGTATGTTCCATGACAAGTTCCACAACGGCGCACCTCAGCCCTAGAGATAGGGCGAGCCGAGCCACAAGGCCCGATCGAACAGCCTGATAAGAAAGGGCCGGGCGCGCAAGGCTTCGAGCGTCACCGGCACGGCGGTTGTCATCGCCGACCCGATCCGCGCCTCGATCTCGCTTGCGAAGCCGGCGTCGAGAATTTCAAGGTCGATCTCGAAGTTGAGCCGCAGCGACCGGGCATCGAGATTGGAGGAACCGACATAGGCCCACACGCCGTCGATCGACAGCAGCTTCGAATGGTCGAAAGGTCCTTCCGTGCGCCAGACGCGGCAATAATGTTTCAGGACCTGGTCGAACTGGGCTGTCATTGCGCGGTCGACCAGGAAGAGGTTGTTGACCGCCGGAACGAGGATGTCGATCTCGACACCGCGACGGGCGGCGGTGATCAGCGCGCTGATCAGTTCCCGGTCCGGCAGGAAGTAGGGCGACATCAGCCGGATCGACTTGCGAGCGACCGAGAAGGCACCGATCAGCAGCTTGTGGTTGGTTTCGTTGCTGGCATCCGGGCCGGAAGCGACCGCCCGTACCAGCATCGGCACGCCGGGCGGGGGTGACAGCGGGGCAATGCGCCAGGCGTCGCCCTTCAGCGCCTCTTTGGTGGCGAAGCGCCAGTCCTCGGCGGCGATCGAAAAAAGGTCGGCGACGACCGGACCGGTCACCCGGAAATGCGTGTCCCTGGCGCTGTTGGAGCCGGCGAATTCGGCGGAAAAACCCTTGCGGATGTTCATGCCGCCGGTAAAGGCGGCCATGCCGTCGACCACGAGGATCTTCCGGTGGGTTCGGAGATTGGCATAGGGCAGGCGCAGGCCCATGACGATGTTGCCGTTGAAGACATCGGCGGGGATCTTGGCCTCGCGCAAATGCCCAAGGATGCTCGGCACGGAGTAGCGGGCGCCGACGGCGTCGATCAGCACGCGGACGGCGACGCCGCGCTTGACGGCGCCGGCCAGCGCTTCGACGAAGAGCAGGCCGACGGCATCATTGTCGAAAATATAGGTCTCGAGCAGGACGCTGCGCTCGGCCCCGTCGATCGCCGCGCACATGGCGGCATAGGCCTCGTCGCCGGTCTCCAGCACATCGATTGCATTTCCAGGATTGAGCGCGCGCCGCGCCACCCTGTCGCCCAGTGTCCTCAAACCCGTGAACCGCTGCCCGTAACGCTCGACGATCATGGCCTCCTCGATGGCGACGTCGCGCTCATGCTTGGCCGACACCGCGTCGCCGGCAAAAGGACGCTGCGCGGTGATCGTGGCGCGGCGGATGCGGTTGATGCCGGCCACGGCATAGATAATCACGCCGAGGATCGGCGACAGCACCATCACGCCGACCCAGCCGGTGGCGGCGCGGACATCCTCCTTGGTCATGACGGCGTGGACGATACCGACGGTCGCCATCACCACCGAGATGATCGCGAGAATTTGAGTCCAGTGAGTCGTCAGGGTCTCCAGCATAGCCGAGACTATCCAGCGAGCGGTTGCGGAAGGCAATGCAGAGGGGCACGCCGCATATTCGCCGGATAGCGGCATGCAGCCTGACTCAAGATTTCGACCACGATGAAGCCCTGATGGATTTCTGTTCAGAAACCAATCTGACCCAGGGGAAGCATAGAGCCCGGCATCGTCCTGTTCTGCGTTGGTCCTACAAGGCTTCCTATGCTTTGGTCCTGGATGTAATGTATATCAGCAGGAACATAATTAACGATTTAACATTTTGATTGATGGCGAGGGGGGCGCCGAACGATGAAGTTCAACTTCGATGGGCCTCCGGGGGATGACGCCGATATCGATATTTCGGCCGAATGCCAACGCCAATTGCTGCCTCTCATCCGCGAAATCGTTCAGGCGGCAGTCGCTGCTGGGTGGAGCGAGGAGGATGTTCTTCTGGGTTTTGTCGACCTTGCATGGGATTTGTACGAGAATCGTCGCGACGATCCGCAATGACCGGGCCGCGAATCCGGTAGCTCTGCATTGTCTTGTTGCATGGCCGCCGAAATGGGGGAATTATTCCCAAGCCCGAAGCAGGGCTCCGAACTCAGGCTGACAAAAGGCCTCGCGGCAGCCAGTTCGGCGATGTTGGCAGCTTTTGTGGCAGCTTTTCAAGATAGGAATTTTTTCTTGACTCTGTGACGTCAGCTATGGTACACATTTGCTTATGGTGCTGATCTGCGCCGGTGACCCGCCGCACAGGCAAGGCCCGCATATGGCAGCGCCAGCCCCCCTCTCCAACCGCTACGCGGCCACCTCTCCCCCATTTCATGGGGGCGAGGAAACAACCGTCGAGGCCGCAACCCTGAAAAGCCTGGGTTCCTCGCCCCCACAAAGTGGGGGAGAGGTGGCTCGGCGAAGCCGAGACGGAGAGGGGGCTGGCGCTGCCATATGCGATTGCCCTCCCCCTTGTGGGGAAGGTCAGGGGCGGGGGTCCGTGCCGGGCAGATATCTCTGGAAATTCCATAGGCGATAGCCCTGAAGCTCGAAGGGTGCCACGCGTTGATGGAGGGGACTCTTCATCAACGCGGGAAAAATGTTCCAGAATTTCCCGTGTTGGCCATATTTTTCTTCTTATCCCGAACAAAATTTTTTGTTTGCATACGGATGTTATTCACTATCCGCGCTATGTGCGTTACGTTGGGTCCGGGTCGGGCTAAGGGGGATTTCAGGCGGCAGCGGCTGAGGCCAGGCAATGAAAAATACGGACGATGCTCGGGAAAGCGGCGATTCCCGAGGCGTCAATCGAGAACGGACTGCTCGATACGTCTTGGACATAATTCCTGAAAGTGCAGGTCCCAGGAGGGCCACCGCGCGGGGGAGTGTCATACACTCCGCTCGCGGTCCCAGATCGCGGACATCCCTGGCCAAGGAGCACTCCGTGGGCATCGTGCCTGCGCCCGCCCGCAAGTTGAGAACTTCGCTCGGCAGCGACAGGATCACGGAATGCGATGCGCGACGCGTGCGGGAATATCTCGACGAGAACTTCGCGCGAAAAGTCATGGTCGCCGAACCGGCGTCCGTGGCGCGGGTTTTCCCCAATCATTTCATCGCATGGTTCGCCGCGACGTTCGGCATGCCGCCGCATCGCTATCTGACAGGGGAAGAACGCCAACCGGGGCAGGGCGTGCTTCCTTCAAGCGCTGAGGGCCGGATCATGGCAAAATGGCAACACCTGCTGCCCCGCGACCCAAGACCGGAATTTTCTACAAGCCTTGCGGAGTTTTCCAAAATACGTCCCGCTGCAAATCCGCCCCAAGCTCCGCAGGAGTCGTCTGGAATGTCATGCAGTCCGCGCCTTGTTCGCCGTCCGGCCGGAACGATCCCATGAATGGGGTTGGCGATGCCGGTCAACTTCGTTCAATCACGATTTGTTTTTCAGGGGAACGCGGAAGGAAGCCTAGGGTTGAGCCTCATCGGGAACGAATCAGGAGGCCGAAAAATGCCGGGTGAGGATGGTGCCCCCGGATCGGTTTCCGGAGCCAATTCGCGACAGCCGACGCTCAACGCAAAAGGCGGGCTTTCCGTGCGTAGCACGCGCCGTGTGCAGGAATTCCTGGACAAGAACTTTACGCGCAAGCTGGCGCTTGCCGAGATGGCCGCGGTTTGCGGGCTTTCACCCTATCACTTCATGCGGGCTTTCTCGAGGACGTTCGGGGTGCCGCCGCACCAGTACGTCCTCGACCTGCGGCTGGATTTGGCTGAAAAACTGCTTGCCGACCGCCGCATGACCATCGCCGACATCGCTCATTCCTGCGGATTTTCGAGCCAGAGCCATTTTACCACCGCTATGAAGAAATATAGGCAGGTGACGCCGCTGCAGCTGCGGGTCGGCAAGCTTAACGCCAAGGTTAGGTGAGGCGACGCTTATGGAATTGCTTGTTTGCCTAGTTTTAAAGCAGTCTCTAAGGTAACGAGCTGTTAACCTCTGCCGATATGCTCGGATCTTTTCTCACAAGACAGCAATTTCGTGAAATACCGCAGGCAGGAATCATGTCTTCCTGCGATGGAACGGAATTGTCAGACATTTCGTGCCGGCCAGCGGAGAGGGAACCATGACCGACAACCAGTTTTCGAACGGCTCGCTTCTTGTTCAGCGTCGCGCGGCGCATTTCGCCGGGCATTGGATCGCGGGGGCCGGTCATGGCTCTCGCTCGGTTCGCCGCCGCTTGATGGCGGTGTTGCGCATGGCGCATCGTGCGCTCGGCATGGGGCGCAAGCGCCTGGGGCTGGGAACGTTGGGTGTCGGCGGGATGTCGGCGGCGGCCGCGATACTGGGCGCCTTCGTGATCGGCATGGCTGCGACGCCGGCTCAGGCGCAATACCAGGCTGGCGGCGGCTCGGCGACAGGCGGCAACGCCGTCGCCATCGGTAACGGTGCCACGACGAATGGCAATAACGCCGTGGCGTTGGGCACCGCCAACAGTGCAACGGGCGATGCTACGATCGCTATCGGCTATTCGATGAGTGTCAATGGCCTCAACTCCATAGGCATCGGTGTCTTTGCGGCCGCGACCGGCGTCAATGCCCTTGCCCTAGGCGGCAATGCTCACGCAAACGGAGACGCAGCAAGCTCCATTGGCGTCAACTCGGTTGCAGCCGCAGGCGCGTCCGCCTTTGGCCTGAACGCGCGTGCCGACGGAACGAACTCGACGGCGATCGGCTATGTTACCCGGGCGACCGGGCTGCGCGCCACCGCGCTCGGGTTTGGGGCAACAGCATCCGGGCTGGATTCGCTTGCCCAAGGTAATAGCGCCGTCGCAAGCAACCAAAATGCCATCGCCATCGGCTTCCAGGCGACCGCGACCGCGGTCAACGCCGTCAATCTTGGCAATCGAACTATTGCGGGAGGGGGCGCCCTTCAAGACAGCGCCATCGCCATTGGCACGGACGTACTGGCGTCTCAGGTCGACGCCACTGCGATCGGACGCCAAAGCAAGGCAACGGGCACGAGCGCCACGGCGATGGGTCGGAACGCCAGCGCCTGGGGCAACCAGTCGATCGCGCTCGGCTTGGGCGCGATTGCAGGCGTTCAGGCCAATACCGCCCTGCCCAACAGCATCGCGATCGGCACCAATGCGGTCTCTTCCGGCGCTTTCGCCACCGCAATGGGCGCTGATTCGGTTGCGAGTGGTACCAGTTCGACAGCCGTGGGCATCCAGGCCCAAGCCACCGGCCTTAATGCCGCCGCCGTCGGTCCCCAGGCAAATGCATCGGCGTCAAACTCGGCAGCGTTCGGCAACGTCGCCACGGCTTCGGGCAATTTCGCATTGGCCCTAGGCAATTCGGCCGTGTCGAGTGGAGTAGGCTCGGTCGCGGCGGGGTCGGGAGCCCAGGCCACGGACGTCTCGACCACCGCGATCGGCAACAACGCCAGGGCCATCGCCGCGAACGCAAGTGCGCTTGGACTGGGGGCAACCGCCAGCGGAATCGACAGTACCGCGCTCGGCCGCGGCGCCCAAAGCAGCGCCCTGAACTCCATCTCTCTCGGCGTTGGGACGAGGGCGACCGGGATAAACTCCGTCTATGTCGGCCAGAGCAGCTTTGCGACAAGCGCCAGTGGAGCGAGCGCCATCGGCATCGGCACGGACGTGACGTCATCCGGGGACGACGCGATCGCGATGGGACGCGAAAGCTTTGCGACTGCAACCAACGCCATCGCGGTCGGTCTCCAGTCCTTTGCTGATACCGCCGACGCCGTCGCCATCGGCACCAGGGCGTTCGCAAGCGGGGGGAAGGCCGTCGCGATCGGCGCCGACAACGTTGCTTACGGCGACGGCGCGGTCTCGATCGGCGATCCGAGCTACGCCAGCGGCACCGGCGCCTTCACCGGCGGCGCCAACAACATCGCCAACAGCGACGGCACGGCGACCGCCACCGCCGCCAATATGGCCAACGGCGCTGTCGCCATCGGCAACAGCAACAAGGCGATCGGGCAGGGTTCCGTGGCGCTGGGCAACGGTTCGACGGCGGGTGCCGCCGGCCTCGCCGGCAATGTCGCGCTGGGCAATGGCGCGACGGCGGCGGCAAGCTCCGGCGACGTGGCGCTCGGTTCGGGCTCGGTGACCACCACGGCGGTCGGCACGGCCAGTGGGGTGGTTAACGGCACGACTTATGCCTTCCAGGGCACCAACCCGACCTCGACGGTCAGCATCGGCGCGCCCGGCGCCGAACGCACCATCACCAACGTCGCCGCGGGGCGGATCAGCTCGACGTCAACCGACGCCATCAACGGCTCGCAGCTCGCCGCCACCAACCAGGCCGTCGACGCCATCGGCGCCGTCGTCAACAACATCAATGTCGGCGGCGGCATCAAGTATTTCCACGCCAACTCGACGGCGGCGGACTCCTCGGCGACAGGCACGGACTCGGTCGCCATCGGACCCGTCGCGACCGCGACGGGGACGAACGCCATCGCGGCCGGCGTCAATTCGAGCGCATCCGACGCCAACGCGTCGGCCTTCGGCAGCGGCGCCGTCGCCTCGGCGCTCGACGCGACGGCGATTGGATACATTTCCAACGCCTCTGGCCAATACAGCACCGCCATCGGCGCCAACGCCAACGCCACGGCCATCTCCAGCACTGCCGTCGGCCAGAACTCGTTCGCCACTGGCGCTCAGGCGACCGCTCTCGGCCTCCAGGCGAATGCCAGCGCCGCGAATGCGCTCGCGCTGGGCGCGAACTCCGCCGCTGGCAACGCAGGCGACGTGGCGCTCGGCTCGGGCAGTGTCACCGGCGTCGCTGTCGGCACGCCGAGCACCGTGATCAACGGCACGACCTATGCTTTCCAGGGCACCACTCCGACCTCGACGGTCAGCATCGGCGCGGTCGGTGCGGAACGCACCATCACCAACGTCGCCGCGGGGCGGATCAGTTCGACGTCAACCGACGCGATCAACGGTTCGCAGCTCGCCGCCACCAACCAGGCCGTCGACGCCATCGGCAGCTCCTTGACCAATATCGGCAGCACCATCAACAACATCACCGGCGACACCTCGACCGTCTTTACCGACGCCAATGGCGAAGGCATCCGCTATGCCCGCACCAACGAGGCCGGGCTGGCGCAGACAGATTCCTTCGCCCAAGGGGTCGGCTCCACCGCCGTCGGCTACCAGGCGACCGCGACCGGCGTCAGCGCGCTGGCGCTCGGCCGCGACAGCGACGCCAGCATCGACGGCAGCGTGGCGCTCGGCTCGGGTTCGGTCTCCGATCGCGCGATCGCTCCCGCCACCGGCCAGATCGCGGCCGGTCCGTCGAACTTCATCCAGTACAACACGACCGACAAGGTGCTGCTCGGCGCCGTTTCGGTCGGCGACGTCAACACCTACCGGCAGATCACCAATGTGGCCGACGGCACGCAGGACCAGGACGCGGTGACGGTGCGCCAGCTCGCCGGCGCCATCGCTGCCGTGTCGGTCACCTCGACGAAATACTTCCACGCCAATTCGGCGGCGGTAGACTCGCTCGCGGTCGGAGCCGAGTCGGTCGCGGTCGGCCCGACAACGGTCGTCAACGGCGACAACGGCGTCGGCATCGGCAATGGCGCCATCGTCGACCAGACAGCACCTGGCGGAACGGCCATCGGCCAGAACGCCCATGTGATGCTGGCCGACGGCCTGGCGCTCGGCACCAATTCGCTCGCCTCCGGCATCCAGTCGGTGGCGCTCGGCGCCGGCGCCCAAAGCACCTTCATCAACAGCGTCGCGCTTGGTGCGCAATCCATCACCACGGTCGGCGCACAAACGAACTACGCGGCCTATGGGCTTGCTGGCGCGCAGACCTCGGTCGGCGAGGTGTCGATCGGCGCCGCCGGGGCCGAACGCAAGCTGACCAATGTCGCGGCGGGTTCGGCCGACACCGACGGCGTCAACGTCTCGCAGCTTCGCGGCGTGTCGGAGAGTTTCGTCGATCAGCTGGGCGGGACTTCGGTCGTCAACGGCGACGGCTCGATCACCGGACCCACTTACACTATCCAGGGCAACAACTATTCGACCGTCTATGACGGCTTCACGGCCGTCGACAATGCCCTGACCACCATCAACAATGGCGGCGGCATCAAGTACTTCCACGCCAATTCGACGCTGGCCGACAGCATCGCCGGCGGCACCAACGCGGTGGCGATCGGGCCGGAAAGCGTGGCGAGCGGCAACGACAGCCTGGCCGCGGGCCATGGCTCGACGGCCACCGGAGAGGGCGCCGTCGCGCTCGGCCAGGGCGCGCAGGCCAACAACGCCAACGATGTGGCGCTCGGTTCCGGCTCGGTGACGCAGGCCGCTGTCGGAACCTCCAGCACCGACATCGGCGGCAAGACCTACACCTTCGCCGGAACGACGCCTACCGGAACCGTCAGCGTCGGCGACGCCGGCGCAGAGCGGACGATCACCAATGTCGCCGCCGGTCGCGTCGATGCCGGCAGCACGGATGCGATAAACGGCTCGCAGCTCTTCGCCACCAACACGGCGATCGAGGATTTGAAAGCCGGCGTCGGAAACATCACCCAGAACGCGGTGACCTATGACGCCCCGGGCGGCGTCAAGTCGAACACCATCACGCTGCAGGGTGGCGACGTCAACGCGCCGGTCGTCATCTCCAATGTCGGCCCCGGCGTCAAAGGGACCGATGCGGTCAACGTCGACCAGATGAACCAGGGCCTGACCGCGGGCAAGAGCTATACGGACAACCGCGTGGCCTACGCTATCGATACGTCCAACGACTACACCGACAAGGTGGCGGTCACGACCTTGCAGCAGGCCAATGACTATACAGACCAGAAGCTCAGCCAGCTCAATTCGGACATCGGCGGCATACGCGACGAGGCGCGGCAGGCGGCCGCAATAGGCCTCGCGGCCGCCTCGCTGCGCTACGACGACAGGCCCGGAAAGCTGAGCGTCGCGGCGGGTGGCGGCCTCTGGCGCGACGCAGGCGCTTTCGCCTTCGGTGCGGGCTACACCAGCGAAGACGGCCGCATACGCGGCAATCTGTCGGGCACGGCCGCGGGTGGGCATGTCGGTGTCGGCGCCGGCATCAGCTTCACCTTGAACTGAGGCAGGAATGAAAGGACTTGTTGCCCTGACCTGCCTGGCGCTCTGCGGCGGCCTCGTGCCAGCCGCCGGGCAGGTCGCGTCGACCTACCGGATCAAGCCTTCGGACGTGGTGCTCCCGCCCGAGGTCAAGCTCGGAGACTACCAGCGCACCATCCGCCCGTTCGAGAACTGGACGCTGATCTGCGACGAGAACCTCAAGGCCCGCAAGAAGGTCTGCAACGTCTCGCAGATCATCGAGGACGCGTCCGGCAAGATGGCCTTCAGCTGGTCGCTTGCAGCCACACAGGACGGCAAGCCGTACATGATCCTGCGCACCGCACCGAACGCCAAGAGCGATGGCCTGGTGTCGCTGAAGTTCGATGGACAGAAGCAGCCGATCGATGTGCAGCTGAACGGCTGCAACGAAATGGTCTGTGTCGGCATGTTGCCGGTCGGCCCCGTCATGCGCCGGCAGATATCGCAGAATGCGACACCGGCGATCTCCTACTCGACCGTCGACGGTCAGACGATCACCGTGACCGCAACGCTCAAGGGGCTGTCAGAGGCCCTTTCACCACTCAAATAACCGGGGCACCACCATGAGCCAGCAGGACCAGTTCACGCCCGCAAAACGCACCCCGACCGTCGAGGCGGATCGGCAGAGGCGGGTCGAGCCCACACCGCGGCGGTGGCCACGCGTCGCCGGATATTCACTACTGGGACTGGTCGTGGCGGGCCTCGGCTTCGCCGCCGGGAACTATGCCGCGATCGCCAATCTCATAGGCAGCGCGACGGCCGCACAGGCCGAGACAGCCACTCCCGCGCTTCCCGACACGCCCTTCCTCGAGCACGTCAAGCAAGCCGGCGTGCAGGCCTGCTCGACCGTTTATCCGGTGCTAGGACAGATCCTGACGAACGGCACGAAATACAGCGTCAAATCCTTGTGGAACGACCAGGCCGCCGACAAGCACGCCGTCCAGGCCTTCGTCGGCATGGATTATGCGTCGGAACGCTATAGCGGACCAGCCGCCGGCGTCGTCTTCGCATCGCCGACCGCCACGGGTTGCGAGGGAGCGATGGTGCGCGTGGCGCCGTTCGCCAGCCCATGCGCCGACATTGCGACCATTCTGCCGCAGGGCAGCAAGATCACCGACCATCTCGGGCAGGTCGAGGTCTACGAGCTCGGCGGCAACTCCGGTGAAGCGCTTCTCCTGCCGACCGGCAAAAGCTGTGTGGTGATCTCCGTCGCTTCGGCGGCGAAGTAGGACCAAGGTGATGACGACGAACCCCTGCAGAGGATTGCTGACGATGAGATCGGGATCTGTGGCCGCCGTTCTAGGCATTGCGCTGCTCTGGGCCGGGCAAGTCGTCTCGGCCGACCTGCCGGGACCTGAGCAACCGCCCGCTCCGCCGCAGGAGGAAAAAGGCATCTGGGGGGCGATAGCCTATTCCAGCGCCGACACCGAGTATGGCTTCTTCTGGGGTGCGGACAAGCGGCAGGAGGCGAAGGACATCGCGCTGAAATACTGCGAGAACGCCGGCGGAAAGACCTGCACCGTCGTCACCGTGTTCCGCAACCATCGCCATTGGAACGACGATGACGAGACCGGCTTTCCCTACAAACACTGCGGCGCCCTGGCCGTGGCCGAGAAAAAGCAGACCGAGCGACTGACGCCCTGGGGCGTGAACTCCGCCGAGACCCGCCGGGAAGCGGAGGATCTTGCCCTGCAGGCCTGTGAGGCGGCGGGAGAGAAATGCAAGATCCGCGAGTGGGTCTGCACATGAGGCTTGGCCCGAAGGCCGTCTCCGTATGTGGGGCAATCCTGTTTTCATTGATGTCGCCGGCGTCTGCCCAGCAACAGGTGGCGGCTGTCCCGGATGGACCGTCGTCGCTGCGTGAAGTCTACCAGGACTGGAGTGTGACCTGTTCCGTCCGCGAGAAGGCGAGAGCGTGCTCGCTTGCGCAGGACCAGGTCCAGAAGAACGGCCAAAGGCTTCTCGCCGTGGAGATCGCGGGGCGCGCGGACGGCTCGACGACGGCCACGCTGCTTCTGCCTTTCGGCATCCTGCTCGATCAGGGCGTGACGCTGCAGATCGACGATCAGCCGCCGCTGTCCCCGCAGCGATTCAGGACCTGCCTGCCGACGGGTTGCGTCTCGGTCTTTACCGTTGATCGGCCGACGCTTGCAAAGCTGAGGGGAGGCTCGGTGCTGAAGCTCAATGTCACGACGGACGCCGAGACCCCACTGACCTTCCCGGTCTCGCTTCGCGGCCTGACCGCGGCGCTCGACCGCATGGTGGCGTTGAGCGCGAACTAAGGGGGAGGCGACTCAGTCCGCGACAGATTGTGGTTTCCGCAACGGTGCGCGCTGTCCGGCCTATGGCCGTAACGGGGGAACAGGACGCGCACGCCGGCCGCTGCGATCGAGTATTTTTAACGCGGCACGAAGGTGGCGTTGCCCGAAGCAGCGACCCAACTCCTGATTGAATCGTCAACAGCCATTATCCACTATCCGGCCGTGATTCTGGCCATCTCGGCCCACGGCCTTCTGCTTCCGCGCTTTTTCCACACCCGGCAAGTGTCCGGATACAACCGCAGCGGGTCGGCATTTATGTGCTATTTTTGCTACATCTCGCAGCCTTGTTGCCTAAAAAGTCTCTTTAGAGGCTGCTAAACCAATAATCACTCACATCTTTCGTGAATTTGTGAATAATCCACCGACGGGCAGGCCTTGGCCTGGTTTTAGCGTTCTGAAAAGGACGCTGGGGAAACGTTAGGGTGGGTTTAATGAATACGACAAGCATGTCGACCATAGGCAGACGCCTTGGTCTTTTGATGGCGGCCACCATGCTGACCTGCGGGAGCACTCATGCGCTCACGCTCAAGGAAGCGATGGCCGTTGCGGTGGAATCCAATCCCGAGATCGGGCAGGCAATCGAAAACCGCGAAGCCATCGAATTCGAGCTGCGGCAGGCCAAGGGCCTTTATCTTCCCAGTGTCGATGTCGAGGGATCGGCTGGCGTTCGCCGGCTCGACAATTCGTCCCGGCGCTCGCTGTCGATAGAGAACGATTCGCTCTATCCGGCGGAAGCGGATCTGGTGGTTACGCAGAAGCTATTCGACAGCGGAGCGCGGCGCGCGGAATTGAACCGCCAGGCATCGCGAGTCGACGGAGCGTCGTTCCGGGTGCTGGAACGGTCCGAATTCATCGGGCTTTCTGTCGTCCAGGACTACCTCGAATACATGCTGCAGGCCTCGATCGTTGCCGAAGCCAAGAAGAATCTGGGTTTCCATCAGGCGATCCTCGGCGACATCCGGCAAGGCATCTCAGGCGGGGCGCTGAACGAGGCCGACCGCCAACAGGCCGAGGAACGTCTGTTCGCGGCCAAGGCACGCATGCAGGAGGCGACCGAAGAACTGGAAGCCTCCAAGATCCGGTTCTTCAAGACCGTCGGCAAGCCGCTGGTCAATGCTTCGCGCCCTGGTGATGTCGCCGCCGCACTTCCGCGGTCTCTGGATGACGCGATAGGCCTGGCACGACAGAACAATCCGCGCGTCCACATGGCCACCAGCGATATCGACGCTGCCGCTTCCCTGGTGGATGCGGCCCGGGCGAAATATGGCCCTGAAGTCATTGCCGAAGGTCGGGCTAGGGGGGGCACAGACATTGACGGCGACGACGGGAGCACCAGTGACCTGCAGGCGCGTCTGGTGCTGCGTTGGAACCTGTATCGTGGCGGCATAGACAAGGCCAATGAACAGGAGCAGATCCGCCGCGCCAGCGAGCAGCGGCTTGCCTATCACCAGGTCTTGCGCGAAATCGAGGAAGCCGTTCGCACGTCATGGGATCGCCGTTTCCGGCAAGCCGATCTGGCAAAGACGCTCAGGATGCAAGCCTCTTCCAGTGAAAAGCTGGTCGTGTCCTATCGCGAGCAGTTCAAAGTAGGACAGCGCTCGCTGCTCGACGTGCTGGACGCCCAGAATACGCGGTTCAACACGGCAACGCTGGCCGATACAGCGTCCTATGCGTCGCTGTTTGCACAGTACCGGCTTTTGGCCGCGACGGGACAGTTGCTGAAAACGATGAACCTTGAGCCGGCAAAGCAAGCCACGGCCTATGCGCGGACCGAGTTCAACACACCCGAAACCGCGGACACCGAGACCTATGCGCGGACGCCATCGGAGCAGAAGAACGACCTGCCTTTCGACATCCTCGCCCCGGTAAGGAAGAAGTAAGACGGCATAAGGTCAAGCGACAGGTCCTTGCGGGCAGATCGTGAACCAGCAACCCAACATCCTTTCGCCTAAGGAGGCATTCAAGGCCTGCTTCTCGGCCGTTGCCGGCTATCTCGGCAGGCCGAGCGCGGAGACCGTGCTGTTCGCCGGCGTGCCGCTCTCGGATACGCGAATTGAGGTCGACGACATCAGGCACCTTGCCGAGCGCATCGGCCTGGAAGTCACCGAGTTCAGCCACCGCGACTTTCTCAGGGGGCGCATCGACCTGCCGGCCATCGTCTTTCGCGTCAGCCAATTGCCTGTCGCCCTGCTCGCTCAAACCGAAGACGATGCGTATATCACCGCGCCCCAGGAAGACGGCCGCACCACGATCGGCAGATCGGAGCTGGCCGCCAGCTACATCAGCGGCGGCGCTTCCTTCTCGATCACCTATGCCAATGCCACCGAGGGGATGAAGGTCGGCTCCGCAGCCAAGATCGAGCGGAGACACTGGCTGACGGGGACGATGGGCGCTTTCTGGCGCACCTATTCGAAGGTCGTTCTGGCGGCGGTGTTCATCAACGTTCTGGCCATAGCCTCGCCAATCTTCACGATGAACGTCTACGACAGGATCCTGCCGAACAAGGCAATATCGACATTGTGGGTGCTGGCTCTCGGCATTGGCGCCGTCATCCTGTTCGACCTGCTTTTGAAGACGGCCAGGGCTTCCCTCATCGACTATGCCGGGCGCAAGGCCGATCTTCGGATATCGTATCTCCTGTTCGAGAAAGTGCTGAATTCGTCGCTGTCGGCGCGTCCCGGCTCGACCGGTGAAT
The DNA here is from genome assembly GCF_964254115.1 of Mesorhizobium sp. LjRoot246. Taxonomy (NCBI): domain Bacteria; kingdom Pseudomonadati; phylum Pseudomonadota; class Alphaproteobacteria; order Hyphomicrobiales; family Phyllobacteriaceae; genus Mesorhizobium; species Mesorhizobium sp. LjRoot246. Next base: position 2,233,871 of record NZ_CAXUSN020000001.1, read on the forward strand.
ATGCGAACAGGGTGACGCAATATGAGTTCGTCAGGGAATTCTTCACCTCCAACACCATCAGCGTGTTCATCGACACGGCATTCGTCTTCGTCTTTCTTCTCGTGATCTATGCAATAGGCGGCTGGCTGGTGATCATACCGGCGGTGGCTTTCGTGATGTCCGTCATCGTCGGCCTGGTCACCCAGCGCCGTATCGGCAAGCGCGTCGCCGCCTCGATGAACGAAGCGTCGCAACGCCAGTCGCTGCTGGTCGAATCCATCTCCACGCTGGAGACGATCAAATCGCTGCGCGCCGAGGCGTATCTGCTGCGAAAATGGGGAGAGCACTCCAAGAACGCCGCCAACACGTCAGAAAAGATCAAGCAGCTTTCGGCGGCCGCGGGCAACATAACCCAGTCGATACAACAGCTGGTGACCGTCGCCCTGGTCGTGGCCGGCGCTTATGCCTTCTCGGAAGGGCATGTCTCGACAGGAGCAATCATAGGAACGGTGATGCTGGCGAGCAGGGCGGTGGCTCCGCTCGGCCAGATCGCCATCACGCTGTCCCGGTTCCGCCAGGCCATGCTCTCGTTGAGAATGGTGAACTCGATCATGGCTCAGCCGGAAGACCGACCGGACACGGTGGGTTTCGTCAACCGCCCCATTCGCAACGGGGCGATGGTGTTCAGGAATGTCGGGTTTGTCTATCCCGGCACGGAAAACGAGGTTTTGACCGGCCTGAATTTCTCGGTGAAGCCGGGTGAGCGGATCGGCATCATTGGCCGCATAGGATCGGGAAAGACGACGATGGGTCGGCTGATCGGCAGGCTTTTCCTGCCGAGCTCCGGTGAGCTGCTGCTGGATGGCATCGATATTCGCCAGTATCACCCGTCGGAGGTTCGCGCCGCGGTCGGCATCGTTGCGCAGGCTGGCGATTTGTTCTCGGGCACCATCAAGGAAAACCTCCTGATGGCATGCCCCGAGGCCACCGATGAGCAGATCATCGAAGCGGCAAAGGCGGCTGGCGTCGACGATTTCGTCTCACGCCACCCGCGCGGCTACGACATGAATGTCGGCGAGCGCGGAACCAACCTTTCCGGCGGCCAGAGGCAGACGGTGGCGATCGCACGCCTGCTGCTGACCAAGCCGAAAATCGTCTTTCTGGATGAGCCGTCGGGCTCGATGGATCTCGCGTCGGAACGCCAGTTGATCAAGCAGCTCAAAGTCGCCTTCGACCGCGACACCACGCTGATCGTGTCCACACATCGCTTCAGCATGCTTGAGCTGGCCGACCGCCTGATCGTTGTCGAACGGGGCAAGATCGTAGCCGACGGACCGAAGGAACAAGTCATACAGGCGTTGCAGAAAACAAGCGCCTGACAAACAAATATTGATGCATCCAATGCGTTGGGGCGTGGGAAATGCTTGCCAGGGAAGATCGACCGCCGCTGTTTGCGTCGGCGTCCATATTCATCATAGGAGCGCTCTTCGTCGTTTTTGTCGCCTGGGCATCCTTTGCCGAAGTCGATGAGATCGCACGCGGCGACGGCAAGGTCATACCTGCCTCCAAGACCCAGATCATTCAGGCGAGCGAAGCCGGTGTCGTTCAGGAAATCGCCGTGACGATTGGCCAGGTCGTCAAGAAGAACGATCTCATCATCCGCCTGGACAATACGCTCAACACGTCCAGCCTTGGCGAGCAGCAGGCCAAGGCGCGTGCGCTGGAAGTGCGCATCGCAAGGCTGAAATACGAACAGGGCGGCAATCTCTCGGGTCCATTTCCGTGCCCGCAGGACATTCAGTCGGTCGCGCCGCAAATCTGCGACAATGAGCAGAAGCTGCTCGTCGCCCGGCGCGAGAACTTCGACAACAAGCTGTCCGTGCTCAAGTCACGTCTTGACCAGCGTGAGAAGGAGCTGGCCGAGGCGGAGGCCAATTCCGACCGTCTTATCAAGAACCTGGCGGTCAGCGACCAGGAGGCAAAACTGGTCGACGCGATGGTCAAGAAGGGCCTGATGGCAAGGACCGAGCAGCTCCGGGTGGAGCGCGAGCAGACCGACCTCAACGGCCAGCTGAACCTGGCCGGCGAAACGATAAAGAAGATCAAATCGTCGATCACGGAAGCCCAGCTTCAGGTCGAGGAACTTGGCCTGCAACTGCAGCAGGAGGCGTTGGACGACCTTACCCAGGCGCTGGCGGAGCTTTCGGTGGTGGATGAGACCATAAGGGGGGCCACCGACAAGGTCGCGCGCACCGATATCCGGTCTCCCGTGGACGGCATCGTCAACACGCTGGAGCTGAACACGGTCGGTGCCTTCGTGCAGCCTGGCGCCGTCGTGGCCGGCATCGTGCCAACCTCCGAGACCTTGCTGGTGGAGGCACGGGTCTCGCCACGGGATGTCGCGTTCATCCGCCCCGACCAGGAAGCGCTTATCAAGGTCACCGCCTATGATTTCTCGATCTTCGGCGGCATCGAAGGAAAGGTCTCCAACATCACAGCCGACAGCCTGGTCGATCAGAAGACAGGGGAACCCTATTACCAGGTACGCGTGTCGACGGACAAATCGACACTTCAGAGAGACGGCAAGGCCTATTCGATCATCCCCGGAATGATCTGCTCCGTCGACATCAAGACCGGACGCAAGACGATCCTGCACTACCTTTTGAAACCGATCAACAAAGCGCGTGAGGAGGCGATGAGTGAGCGGTAGCGCCAACCCTCATCCTGATCGCGAGCGGCTGCTTCCTCCAGTCGCGGCCGAGGATTTTGGGCTGGAATTTCGGGTTGTGGCGCGTGGCGGCATACGACGCGGCATCCGTCTTGAACGGGCATTCTGGTTGTCGCTCAAGCAGATGGCCGAAAGCAGGAAATGCACGATCGGCATGCTCATCGACGAGATCGCCGAAAGCCAGGCACAGACAGGTAACCTGACATCCGCGATCAGGGTGGCCTGCATGCGTGGATTGGGCGACGAAAACCTGACCTTGCGAAGGCTAGCGTCGATCAACACCATCAGCGCCATACTGCTCGCTTGCCCATCGCCGGCCTTTGCCCTGGCTTCGTCGAAGAAGATCCTGACGTTCAACGCGCCGTTCCAGCAGCTGGTCAAGCGTCAACTGCCGATAGCCCCAAACGATGATGCGCGGCACGACCTGAAGCTGGCGCTGGATCTCAATGTAGCCGACATCTTCGCGCGGCTCGATGCCAATGGCGAAGCGCCGGTATCCACCGGTTTTGTCATCGGCGCCGGCGAGCGTCGATACCGGGGTCAGTTGAATGCGGTACGGGCGCCTGTGCTCGAGCCGGAATTGCTGATGGCGTTCGTCTTCGGCGGCTGAATTCGTCGTCAATCCTGGCGGAGATCCATGGCTTAACGCAAACCTATGGCTGAAAACCTTCGCCAGGCGCGACGGTTGCGAAACCGCCTTTGATGTCGGCCATCTGGGCTCCGCCCGGTCTTGAACCGTGGATCCAGGCCCGGTCCGTGCTGAACGAATAGAGCGGAACGTAATCCGGGAGATCGCTGTCGCGCACGACAGCGTTGCTGAGGCTGTCGAGAATGAAGGTGCCGCTGCCCGTGCTCACCGACAGCACGGCGTGAAAGAAGCCTCGCTTGCGATCCTGGAGGACAACCAGCGCCATGCTTTGCGTTGGAATGCCGGCCCTCAGCAGAGCCGTCATCTTGAGGATGGCAAAATCCTCGCAGTCGCCGGCGCGCCGCTCGAGAATCTCCGAAGGCTTTGCCCAATAGTCGAGCTTGCCGTAGACGACGCTGTCTTTCCTGTAGGCGATTAGCCGATTTACGCTGCTGTTGACGAAGGATAGTTTCTCGCTGAATCCCTTGCCCTGAGCGGCGGAGATCATGCCGGCAAAGGCCGCACTCTTATGTTCGCAGGCGCTGCCTGCCGAGCAGGCTGTGATCGCCCGGTAGACCGGCGCCCAGCGAGCCGCGACGGGAAAATTGCGCATCGACAAGGCAACCGATCCGAATACGCCCGGAATGATCGACGCCGTCTGCACCGGATCGATCCCGGCTTGTGCCATTGACGAGCCATCCTCGGGGGCAGCAACCGTCGGGCCATAGCTGCCGAAAACCATGCCGATCCGGTAGGCGGCCTCAGGCTGCCAGGGCCGGGGCCTCGCCAGCGAAACACCGCCGAGACAAGGCGGCGTCCCGACTGTTTCCAAAGGCGTGCCGGATGCGGCGATATCGCTGGAAACGGCATTCGCGAATGACGGCCCGGCCAGGCCGACAAGCCCGATTGCCAGCAGGAACACTTTGAGCCCGGTTTTTCCCAGAGCTGAGTTTTCTTTTTTCATAACGCCCACCTTTGACTGTGGACGCTACCAATCTTGTCTCAAATTATCGGAAAGGAAGGTGGATAACTTTCTCGCAAATGGCTTCGTCTATTTTGTGTAAAATTTTATTCAAATTTATACTTCCATTTACCAAAGATTCGCGGCTCATCCTCGGTCAAATCGCTGAGGCAGGAGCCAACATATATCAGATTATATGTTTGTAGTTTACCACGTGTAAAAAATGCCGAGCAATGCATATTGGAATATATGAAATAGATTGCGGGACTGTTGCAAAGTAGAAGTGGCCGCTGTCTCTATCCGGGAAATATCGGAGGGGTTTTAGCCATGACGACCAATATCGAGTTGGACAGCTTTTCGGGTTCCTTGAACGAGCATTCCGCGTCCACTGAACACGGCGATCAGACATCGCCGGCAGAGATCCGGGTTGCACAAGCAACGGTGACGCAGCAGCCCGCGCCGGCGGCGTCCGAACCGGTGCCGGTCGATGTCGGCGGCGGAGCGCCCGTCAAACCAGAAGCCCCCGCGGAAGCAAAGGCACCGCCGGCAGCCGCGCCGCACGAATATGTAGCCGACGCCAGCCACGTGGTAAGGCTTCCGGCCAACGTCTCCATCGACAACATCAAGGTCGATGGCCAGAACCTTGTGCTCGAGCAGGCCGACGGTTCGGTGATCGTGATCAAGGATGGCGCCTTGAACGTGCCGACCTTCATCATCGGCGACGTCGAGGTGCCGCGCGTTGCGCTGCTGGCGGCGCTCGAAGCCAGCCATGTCGATGTCGCCTTCGGTGCCGACGGTTCCATCTCGGCCGGCCCGGGCGGTTCGAACTCAAGCGCAGGCGGAGACTTCTCGGTTCCCCCCGGCGGCATCGGCGACGGGTTTGGCCTTTCGGATTTGCTGCCCCCGACGGCCCTGCAGTTTGGGCTTCTGGAACGGCGCGAGCTGTTCCCGTCCATCGTCGACAGGCAGGTTACGGTGACGGCCACGTCCTTGCTTGCTCCGAGCGAAGCGGCCAGCGAAACCGGCCTTGACGGCGGCCCGACACAATCGCCGGGTAGCGACGCGCCGAGCCATTCGGAAACGTCCGGCACTGGAACAATCAGTATCGAGGCGCCGGATGGAATTGGGTCGATCGTCATCAACGGCGTCACCGTCACCGCCGTCGGCGACAAAATCCCGGGAGAGTTCGGCTACATCACGATCGTCTCCTTCAATCCGACCACGGGCGCTATCGAATACAATTATACGGTGACCGAATCGGTCGCTCATCCCAATCAGACGAACGGCTTCGATCCCAGCGACACGGTTCCGGACAATTTCAGCATCACGGTCACGGATGTCGACGGCGATGCGGCCACCACCACCTTTGCCGTCGCCATCGTCGACGACGTGCCGACGGCGGTTGCGGATACCGACAGCATTGCAGCCGGCCAGTTTGGCCCCGCGACGGGCAATGTGCTTGTCGGCGGCACCGATGCGGTCGACGCCAACACCACGGACGGCGTTGCCGACACCAAGGGCGCCGATGGCGCGTCGGTTGTTGGCGTCCAGGCCGGCAACACCAATGCCGATGTCGACAATGCAGCCACGCTCGGCGTCGAAATCCAGGGCACCTACGGCAAGCTGACGCTGCAGTCGGACGGCTCATACAGCTATGTGCGTGCTGCCGGCACGCCTGGCGGCGTCAACGACGTCTTCACCTACACGATCAAGGATGGCGACGGCGACACCTCGCACACCACGCTGACGATATCGATCGGCAACTCGGCGCCCGTGATCACCGACCTGACGCCGGAGGCCGATGGCGGCGACGTCATCGTCAACGAAGCGGCATTGAATGTCGGCACGCCGGGCGGACCTGGGTCCGATCCGGCAAGCACGGCCGAGACCGGCGCCGGCACCTTCACCGTCTCCTCGCCCGACGGCATCCACTCGCTGGCGATCGACGGCAACGCCTTCATCACCAACGGCGTGTTCACCGCGGGTTCCTTCACCACCGCGCTCGGCAACACACTCAACGTGACGGCTTACAATGCCGCCACCGGCCAGGTGAGCTACACCTACACGCTGGTCGACAACGAAGCGCATCCCGCCGTCCAGGGCACCAACAACCTGTTCGAGAACTTCACCGTCACGCTGACCGACCAGGATCTGCAGAGCGCCAACGCCACACTTTCCGTCAAAATCGTCGACGATGTGCCGACGGCGCATGATGAAGCCTCGCAGGCGGTTGCGGAAGGTGCTCCGGCGCTGACGGGAACGCTGGACTTCGTCGCCGGCGCCGACGGCGCGACGGTGACGCATGTCAACGGCACGCTGCTGATCTTCAATGCCGGCACGGGCTACTCGCAGTCGATCGACATCGGCGCGGGCAGCATCCAGGTGAAGGCGGACGGATCCTACTCGTTCACGCCGGATGCCTCGGTCGACAACAGCTCGGGTCCGGTTGCGGTCAACGCCACCTACACGGTGACGGACGGCGACCTCGACACCTCGACGGCCAACATCGCCTTCACGATCACCGACGGTGCAGGCCCGGTTGCTGGCGCTCCGATCACGCTGGCGCTTGACGACCAGAACCTGAGCGACGGCTCGACGCCGGCCGGCCCGGACTTCGCCTCGAACGCGATCACCTTCACGCCGGGCTCGGATGCGATCGCCTCGATCGCCTTTGGCACCGATTTGAGCGGGCTGAACACCGCGAACCTGACCTGGACCCGGGTGTCGGACACCCAGGTCGTCGGCAAGGACGGCGCGGTGACGGTGGTGACGCTGGATCTGTCGGTTGCCAGCAATGTGGCGACGGTGACGGCGACGCTGAACAACAACTACGACGCCCATCCCGGCATCAATCTCGACGACCTGGTCAATCTGGGCCATGTCGGCGTGGTTGCCACCGATATCGACGGCACCCAGGCGACCGGCACGGTCAACGTGACAGTGTCCGACGATACGCCGACGGCGACCAATGAGGCTTCGCAAGATGTCGCCGAAGGCGCGACGATCACCGGAACACTGGACTTCGTTGCTGGCGCTGACGGCGCCACGGTGACGCATATCGGCGCCACGGCGCTGGTGTTCGGCGGCGACGGCAATTACTCGCAGCTGATCAACATCGGCGACGGCTTCATCAAGGTCACCGCTGACGGCCACTACTCGTTTACCGCGAACAATCCGGTCATCGGCACGGGTGCGGCTTCGGCGACCTTTACGGTGACCGACGGCGATGGCGACACGGCAACGGCCGGCATCAGCTTTGCGGTGACGGACGCCAATGTTCCGACGACTGGCACGGCTGCGGCCACGGTTGACGATGACGGCCTTGCCGGCGGCAATCCGGCGAGCACGACGGGCGACCTGGCGGTGCCAAACACCGATGGCGACAACAACGAGGCGACGTTCTCGGGCACGCTGGGCGGCAGCGTCGGCGGCGACGGCGCCGGTGCCAACGGCTTCTCGTTCGCGACGCTGGACGCCAGCGTCGGTACAGTCGGCCAGGAGAGCGTTACCTACAGTTGGGACGCGGTTAGCAACACACTGACGGCGACAGGGCCGCGCGGGGATCTGTTCACGGTACATGTGACGGACCCGGCGACCGGTGCCTACACGGTGACGCTGCTCCAAAACGTCCTCCAAGCGCAAGGCCCGAACGACGAGAACAATGCGACAGTCAATCTCGACTATGTGATCACCGACGCCGACGGCTCGCCGGTCCCCGGCACGCTGACCATTACCTTCAACGATGATGCGCCGACGGTGGCGCTGGCCGATGTGAAGGTGCCTGCGCTGTCGGTTGACGAGAGCTACCTGACGGCGGCGACCAACGGCATCAACGGCTCGACGCCGAGCCTGGCGCTGACGCATACGACGGGCGACTTCAGCGGCGCCTTCACCTGGGTGCAGGGTGCCGACAGTGCGACGGTGGCCTATGCGCTGTCGATCACCGGCGGCAACGGCACCGCGTCGGGCCTGACCGACGCGCAGACCGGCCAGAGCGACGTGCTGGTGCTGAACGCCGTCACGGGGGCCATCGAAGGCCATGTCGGTTCGGTAGGCGGCGCCCTTGCGTTCGTCATCGCGGTCGATCCGGCGACGGGCATCGTGACCCTGACCCAGGACCGCTCGGTCAAGGAAGGCTCGGCCGACAGCCCGACCGACAGCTCGGAAGGCATCAGCCTCAATAGCAACCTGGTGACACTGACGGCGACAATCGCCGACAAGGACGGCGATACGGCCAATGCCCACATCGATCTGGGCAAGCAGGTGTCCTTCCTCGACGACGGCCCGGCGATCGCGGTCAACCAGCAGTTCACGCAGCCTGCGCTGTCGGTTGACGAGAGCTACCTGACGGCGGCGACCAACGGCATCAACGGCTCGACGCCGAGCCTGGCGCTGACGCATACGACGGGCGACTTCAGCGGCGCCTTCACCTGGGTGCAGGGTGCCGACAGTGCGACGGTGGCCTATGCGCTGTCGATCACCGGCGGCAACGGCACCGCGTCGGGCCTGACCGACGCGCAGACCGGCCAGAGCGACGTGCTGGTGCTGAACGCCGTCACGGGGGCCATCGAAGGCCATGTCGGTTCGGTAGGCGGCGCCCTTGCGTTCGTCATCGCGGTCGATCCGGCGACGGGCATCGTGACCCTGACCCAGGACCGCTCGGTCAAGGAAGGCTCGGCCGACAGCCCGACCGACAGCTCGGAAGGCATCAGCCTCAATAGCAACCTGGTGACACTGACGGCGACAATCGCCGACAAGGACGGCGATACGGCCAATGCCCACATCGATCTGGGCAAGCAGGTGTCCTTCCTCGACGACGGCCCGGCGATCGCGGTCAACCAGCAGTTCACGCAGCCTGCGCTGTCGGTTGACGAGAGCTACCTGACGGCGGCGACCAATGGCATCAACGGCTCGACGCCGAGCCTGGCGCTGACGCATACGACGGGCGACTTCAGCGGCGCCTTCACCTGGGTGCAGGGTGCCGACAGTGCGACGGTGGCCTATGCGCTGTCGATCACCGGCGGCAACGGCACCGCGTCGGGCCTGACCGACGCGCAGACCGGCCAGAGCGACGTGCTGGTGCTGAACGCCGTCACGGGGGCCATCGAAGGCCATGTCGGTTCGGTAGGCGGCGCCCTTGCGTTCGTCATCGCGGTCGATCCGGCGACGGGCATCGTGACCCTGACCCAGGACCGCTCGGTCAAGGAAGGCTCGGCCGACAGCCCGACCGACAGCTCGGAAGGCATCAGCCTCAATAGCAACCTGGTGACACTGACGGCGACAATCGCCGACAAGGACGGCGATACGGCCAATGCCCACATCGATCTGGGCAAGCAGGTGTCCTTCCTCGACGACGGCCCGGCGATCGCGGTCAACCAGCAGTTCACGCAGCCTGCGCTGTCGGTTGACGAGAGCTACCTGACGGCGGCGACCAATGGCATCAACGGCTCGACGCCGAGCCTGGCGCTGACGCATACGACGGGCGACTTCAGCGGCGCCTTCACCTGGGTGCAGGGTGCCGACAGTGCGACGGTGGCCTATGCGCTGTCGATCACCGGCGGCAACGGCACCGCGTCGGGCCTGACCGACGCGCAGACCGGCCAGAGCGACGTGCTGGTGCTGAACGCCGTCACGGGGGCCATCGAAGGCCATGTCGGTTCGGTAGGCGGCGCCCTTGCGTTCGTCATCGCGGTCGATCCGGCGACGGGCATCGTGACCCTGACCCAGGACCGCTCGGTCAAGGAAGGCTCGGCCGACAGCCCGACCGACAGCTCGGAAGGCATCAGCCTCAATAGCAACCTGGTGACACTGACGGCGACAATCGCCGACAAGGACGGCGATACGGCCAATGCCCACATCGATCTGGGCAAGCAGGTGTCCTTCCTCGACGACGGCCCGGCGATCGCGGTCAACCAGCAGTTCACGCAGCCTGCGCTGTCGGTTGACGAGAGCTACCTGACGGCGGCGACCAATGGCATCAACGGCTCGACGCCGAGCCTGGCGCTGACGCATACGACGGGCGACTTCAGCGGCGCCTTCACCTGGGTGCAGGGTGCCGACAGTGCGACGGTGGCCTATGCGCTGTCGATCACCGGCGGCAACGGCACCGCGTCGGGCCTGACCGACGCGCAGACCGGCCAGAGCGACGTGCTGGTGCTGAACGCCGTCACGGGGGCCATCGAAGGCCATGTCGGTTCGGTAGGCGGCGCCCTTGCGTTCGTCATCGCGGTCGATCCGGCGACGGGCATCGTGACCCTGACCCAGGACCGCTCGGTCAAGGAAGGCTCGGCCGACAGCCCGACCGACAGCTCGGAAGGCATCAGCCTCAATAGCAACCTGGTGACACTGACGGCGACAATCGCCGACAAGGACGGCGATACGGCCAATGCCCACATCGATCTGGGCAAGCAGGTGTCCTTCCTCGACGACGGCCCGGCGATCGCGGTCAACCAGCAGTTCACGCAGCCTGCGCTGTCGGTTGACGAGAGCTACCTGACGGCGGCGACCAACGGCATCAACGGCTCGACGCCGAGCCTGGCGCTGACGCATACGACGGGCGACTTCAGCGGCGCCTTCACCTGGGTGCAGGGTGCCGACAGTGCGACGGTGGCCTATGCGCTGTCGATCACCGGCGGCAACGGCACCGCGTCGGGCCTGACCGACGCGCAGACCGGCCAGAGCGACGTGCTGGTGCTGAACGCCGTCACGGGGGCCATCGAAGGCCATGTCGGTTCGGTAGGCGGCGCCCTTGCGTTCGTCATCGCGGTCGATCCGGCGACGGGCATCGTGACCCTGACCCAGGACCGCTCGGTCAAGGAAGGCTCGGCCGACAGCCCGACCGACAGCTCGGAAGGCATCAGCCTCAATAGCAACCTGGTGACACTGACGGCGACAATCGCCGACAAGGACGGCGATACGGCCAATGCCCACATCGATCTGGGCAAGCAGGTGTCCTTCCTCGACGACGGCCCGGCGATCGCGGTCAACCAGCAGTTCACGCAGCCTGCGCTGTCGGTTGACGAGAGCTACCTGACGGCGGCGACCAATGGCATCAACGGCTCGACGCCGAGCCTGGCGCTGACGCATACGACGGGCGACTTCAGCGGCGCCTTCACCTGGGTGCAGGGTGCCGACAGTGCGACGGTGGCCTATGCGCTGTCGATCACCGGCGGCAACGGCACCGCGTCGGGCCTGACCGACGCGCAGACCGGCCAGAGCGACGTGCTGGTGCTGAACGCCGTCACGGGGGCCATCGAAGGCCATGTCGGTTCGGTAGGCGGCGCCCTTGCGTTCGTCATCGCGGTCGATCCGGCGACGGGCATCGTGACCCTGACCCAGGACCGCTCGGTCAAGGAAGGCTCGGCCGACAGCCCGACCGACAGCTCGGAAGGCATCAGCCTCAATAGCAACCTGGTGACACTGACGGCGACAATCGCCGACAAGGACGGCGATACGGCCAATGCCCACATCGATCTGGGCAAGCAGGTGTCCTTCCTCGACGACGGCCCGGCGATCGCGGTCAACCAGCAGTTCACGCAGCCTGCGCTGTCGGTTGACGAGAGCTACCTGACGGCGGCGACCAACGGCATCAACGGCTCGACGCCGAGCCTGGCGCTGACGCATACGACGGGCGACTTCAGCGGCGCCTTCACCTGGGTGCAGGGTGCCGACAGTGCGACGGTGGCCTATGCGCTGTCGATCACCGGCGGCAACGGCACCGCGTCGGGCCTGACCGACGCGCAGACCGGCCAGAGCGACGTGCTGGTGCTGAACGCCGTCACGGGGGCCATCGAAGGCCATGTCGGTTCGGTAGGCGGCGCCCTTGCGTTCGTCATCGCGGTCGATCCGGCGACGGGCATCGTGACCCTGACCCAGGACCGCTCGGTCAAGGAAGGCTCGGCCGACAGCCCGACCGACAGCTCGGAAGGCATCAGCCTCAATAGCAACCTGGTGACACTGACGGCGACAATCGCCGACAAGGACGGCGATACGGCCAATGCCCACATCGATCTGGGCAAGCAGGTGTCCTTCCTCGACGACGGCCCGGTCTTCACCTCCGTCATGGATGCCGTAGTGGCCAACCAAGCCGGTACCAGTTTCACGGGACTCTACAACGCGGCATTCGGCGCCGATGGCCTCGATCACTTGTCGCTGGCGCTTCAGGCTAGCGGTGTCTATGCGGGAAGCGCAGTTACTTTTGTCCAGGCTCTCGATAACTTGACCGGTGTTACGAAAGTCGATGTTCAAGATGCAACCACGCACAATGTGGTCTTCACGTTCTACTACACCGAGGCTCCGCAGGCAGACGGCGGTGTACTGATGCATTCCTATTCGAGCCCGAGCGATCCGGTGGGTAGCGCCTTCTTCACGCTCGATCTCAATGCGGACGGAACCTACCACTTCGATTTGAATTCGACGTCCGTGGTCACCACCATAACGGTGACCGGCGACGCTGCGTTCACGTCCTCGGGTGGGGCACAGGCGTTCCTAACGGCTCCAGACGGCCAGCTCGTGATCTCCGGCACCGACATTAGCGGTCCGCAGGAGGTCAAGGCGTCGAATGTGGGTATCGCCGTCGGCGGGACGTCGCAGCAAATGGAAGTAGGCGAGACCTTGCACCTCAACTTCTCGCAGGAGCAATCAACAGTCAGCTTCGATTTGGTTAAATGGGGAGGGAACGGTACTTCGGATGTGCAGTTCCATGTCCTCGACAATGGAGGCACCGTCCGGGATTTCGACATTCAGATCGCGAAGCCCTCGGGTAACAGTAACATCTCGATCAAAGTTGTGGAGACCTCGGATCTCGCTCTCCTGGCGACTAACGCCGGACATGGATGGGCTTTTGATGCAGCTACCAAGACCTATACATTGTACGTCAATCATAGCTTCGATGACGTCAATGTGTCTTATGATCACGTCGTCAGTGGCAACCCGAGTTTCGCGGTCAACAGCATTACCTATGGCGAAGTAACGACCGTCCATGATCTCACGATGAACTTCGGCTTGTCGGCAACCGACCACGACGGAGACACCTCGCCCCTTGCCGATTCTCTGACGATCGCCACAACTTCCGCGCAAACGTTCGACGCGCACAACTCCGCATTTGCCCCCGTCGATGGGAATGATGGCGTCGTTCTTGCCGGCGGCGCAGGCAATGACATCCTCAGCGGCGGCGACGGCAACGACCTGCTCATCGGCGGTTTGGGCCAGGATACGCTCACCGGCGGTACCGGCGCCGACACGTTCAAGCTCGATCATCTCGACATCAACGATCTCATCACCGACTACCACGGCACCGGCCCTGGTGGTGAGGGCGACAAGATCGACCTGACCGCGCTGTTCGACACGGCGCCTGGAGGGGCCAATATTGGGGACTTCGTGAACTACAACGCGGCGACAGGCACACTCAGCGTCGACGCGAACGGGACAACCGGCGGTCCCAGCTTCATCGATGTGGCGACGCTGACCACCCTGCCTGTGGCTAACACCATCACGCTGCTCTACGACGACGGCGTGAACCAACATACGACAACGGCAAACGTGGTGTAACGCCATAGCGCGCGGCCATGCGATTATGTTATACATCGCTAATATCGAGGGGAGCTCAATATGAAACGTTCTGCAAGACTGCTTGTTTCCGCTGCGACGCTGTTGCTGGCAGTCGGGTCGACGGGGTATGCCGCCGACATCATCGAAGGTCCGACGGGCGACTATTGCCGTGTCGTGGGGACGTCCAACCTGGTGCTGAACGACAACATCGTCGATCTCAGGAAGCAGGTGGTGAAACTGATGGACGAGTCGGTTGCCGTCGCCAACAGCTCGGAGTGGATCAATTCGTCCCGGCCCGTCTTCGTCTGGGCGTCGGAGGCCAAGGTCGCTTGCGGCAAGGCCTATGGCTACCTGAAGACGAACTACAAAGACGAAGACTACCTCAACAAATGCGAGTGTTTTCACGATCGCATGGTCGAGTACATGAACTGACCGGATAGGCGAAGCCGCGCCTGTTGGCCATCATGATAGCCGACGGACCATTTTTCAGGGCGATCGCAGGCGCGATCGTGCTGGTCGGCTTTGGCCAAACTGTCACGCTTGCCCGCGCAAACTGGCTGGAACGACCGTCCGTGGAATACGGTCGGTCGTCCGGCTTGCCGCGGCCGGCGCACTGTGACGCGGCTACGGAGTGGACCCGGCAGACATTCAAGGCATTTGCGAGCTGCCAGGCATCGATCTATGGCCTGGAGCCGATGCTGGCGCATGCGGTGATGGAGATCGAAAGCGGCTTCGATCCCGGCGTGCAGGGCGCCGACGGTGAAGTCGGCCTGATGCAGGTGATGCCGGCGACCGCCAGAATGCTCGGCTTTCGAGGCTCACTGGACGATCTGAGCGCGCCGGCGACCAACATCGCGTTGGGGGTCAAATATCTTGCACAGGCCAACAGGCTTGCCGCCGGTGACCTGTGCACCACCGTCATGAAGTACCGCGCCGGGCACAATGAAAGCCGATTCTCGGCCCTTTCGGTCCGCTACTGTCAGCGTGCGCGGGCAATCCTGGCAAGGGAAGGCTTTGAAGTGACCGGGCCATTGCCGGTAGCGACATTCGGCTCATTTTCGCCAGGCGGGGAGGGTGGAGCTCCTGCCCAGGGAAAAGGTGTATGCGTGCGCCGCGTGTTCGTGCCCGGGCCGCGATACATGAAATGCGCCGACTACCGGAGTGCCGGGCAAGCCAGACAGATCAAGGCGCTCAGAGCCAGGCTTTTCGACAGCTAAAAGAACTGCAGACGGCACAGCAAGTCCGCCGTAACATGACTTGAAGATCAGACCGGAAAGAAATAACCGGCGACGTAGAGGGTGGAGCAGTCATGGAAGCTGGCCGACAGGTCCACTGTCCGCGGACATGGGCAATCGCCGTTGCGCTCGCCGTGATCGTGTCGGGCTGCCAGTCGAAGGGCGGCGTTTCCGAAGTGCTCGATCCGGCGGCGGTTACCGTGCCTGCCGGGCAGAATGGCGCCGCTGTTGCCGGTCCCGTCCAGGCAACCCAGTCGCTGGGTACCGGTTCAACAAAAGTCACGATGCTGCTGCCGTTGTCCGGCTCCGGAACGGCGGGTGAAAACGGCCGGAAGATGCTCGATGCGGCCAAGCTGGCGATGACGGATATTGGCAATGGATTGCTGACGCTGACGATAGAGGACACGAAGGGCGACAGCGCGCAGGCCAGCAAAATGGCGATAACGGCCATAACGACGGGGTCGAAGGTCGTCATCGGCCCGGCCGAACTGCCGGCGGCCCAGCATATTGCCACGCTGTCGGGATCGAAGCGGCCACCGGTCCTGGCGCTTGCCGACAATTTCGCCGGCGGCGCCGGGGTTTATGCCGTGCTCCTTGGCGAAGCGGACAGCGCCGCGGCAGGCGCCGCGGGATTGGCTGCGAAAGGCAGCAAGAAGTTCGTACTGCTTGTCGCGGAGGGTCCAAACGCCGGCGCCATGGAGAAGCGGATCGCAAACAGTCTCAGCATCTACGGCGCGACGCTCGCGGTCACTGTGCCGTACTCGGCCGGCGACGGTGGCGCGAAGGCGGTCGAGGAAATGGGTTCACTCGTGGACGCTCCCGACGCCGTCATCGTTGCCAGCGGCAATGGCAGCCCGTCGCCTATCCTCGCCGCCCTCAAATCAAAGGGCATTCCGGGAAAGACAATCTCCGTCGTCGGAACCAACCGTTGGCTGGAACACCCCATGGATCCGCTGTTCGAGGGGGCATATATCGCCACGCTCGATCCAAGTGAAACCGGACCGATCGCCGACCGCTTCAGGACGACATACAACTATCCGGCCGACGTCAATGTGGCCTACGCCTATGATATGGTCGCCCTGACGGCAGGAATTGCCAGCGCGGTCGGGCCTGATGGCTTCACTAAAAAAGTTCTCGAGAATCCAAACGGGTTTCGTGGCTCGACAGGCCTGTTTCGGTTTCGGGCCGACGGATCCAGTGAACGATCGATGCCGTTCTATTGGATTGAAAAAGGTGCTCTCAAGCTGGTTGCCAAATCGACGTCGGGTTTCTGACCGGCATGGTTCCTTGAGAACCTGTTCGAGCTGATGGGCAGGCCGGGCCGCAGCCGCTTGGCAATCGGGCTCGGAAGCCTGCTGCTTCTGGCCGGGGTCCTGCTGATCGTTCAGGCCGGGGCTTTGCTTTCGGTCGATCGGCCTGTCCTTGCCCCTTCGCAGGATGTTGACGATACCCAGCCAATCCGACCGGCTGTGCCGGCTCCCGGCGCACAACGCCGAGAGCCGGCGCGCAAGGTCGCTCAAGACCTCATCGCTCCGCCACGGCTTGATCCCGCGGAGATCGAACGGGCCGAGCCCCGTCCGCCGCTCAGCGAGCTCGGCCTCGCCGTGCCCCCGAAAACGCCGATGCCCAAGGATTGGCGGGAGGTCTTGCTCTATCGCCCGATTGCCACATCGTCGGCGATGTTCGAATCCATGGGCCGGACGGTGGTCATCAGCGGGGTGCAAGGCATCGACCTCGACAAATCCTGCTCGTTTGACGACGTCTCCTGGCCTTGCGGTCAGCGCGCACGCGCCGCATTCAATTCATGGCTGAGGGGACGCGCGCTGAACTGTTTCGTGCCGCCGGACGTCGAGCGTTTTGCCATCGCCGCGCCGTGCAGGCTGGGCAAGCAGGATGTCGGCGCCTGGCTTGTCTCCAACGGCTGGGCCACGGCGCTGCCAAGCGGCATCTACGGCAAGGCGGAGGCGACAGCCAGAAACGCCGAAATGGGCATATTCGGCGCAGCACAATAGCCGGCCATTCAACCCCTGATATTTTGTTTGTTAACCGTCATGGGCGCAGCTTCCTCTAAATTTAGGAGCAAGCCGATTTCGTTCGCAGCCTTGATGGGGTCATCGCGCCAATCGATTAAATTGCAAAGTTCCTTGAAACTGAAATTGCAACACACCGGCCTTATACCAGCCCATCCACAGGAGATCGGCCAGTGAAAAAGACGACGGCGACCACAACCGCAAAGGCATGGAAAGGCGTCGCTTGGCTGACCTTTCTCGGAACCGCGGGGATTTTGGCCCTTTCCGTTGGCCTCAACTATCTGCTCCTGTTCTCCGAGGCGCTGACTCCATTTGGGCGCAGCATGGTCACGGCCATCCTGTTGCCCATTATCCTTGGTGTTCCGCTTTTTCTGTTCATTGGCTTGAAGCAGGTCGAGCTCCGTCGCTATCGCCGGGAACTCGACAAGTCAGCAACGTTCGACACCATGACAGGCTGCCTGAACGGAGCGGTCTTCACGTCGATGGTCGAACGAAGAACTGCCAAGCCGTCGGCGTCGGGTCCGAGATCGGGTGCTTTCCTGGTCATCCATTCGGAGCATTTGCGGTCCATCAACCTGCGCTTTGGTCTTGAATGGGGCGACGAGGCCTTGCGGCTCATCGCCTCAACCATACAGTCATCGGTGCGCGCGGAGGATCTGGTTGGGCGCATCGGGACGTCGATGTTCGGGGTTTTCCTCTCGGGCGCGACCGAAGCAGAAGCCAGGGAAATCGGCGAGCGTATCCGGGCGCGTATCGCGCAAGTCTATTTCGCACCACAAGGAACCGAGGATCCCCTCACCGTCAAAGTCGGCGGCGTGATGTTCGAAAACCAGGTGGAGTTCGCGGACATGTTCCGGTCCGCCGAGCAGCGCCTAGCCGGCGTCCAGGACGGAGCCCCGCTTGAATTGATGCATCTCCACAGCTGACCATTGCCGGGCTCCGGAGAGGGCAATTCAAAGCCCGGGGGGACTGGCGGATGCAGCGTCCTCCGACGGC
This sequence comes from Mesorhizobium sp. LjRoot246, assembly GCF_964254115.1. Lineage (NCBI taxonomy): Bacteria > Pseudomonadati > Pseudomonadota > Alphaproteobacteria > Hyphomicrobiales > Phyllobacteriaceae > Mesorhizobium > Mesorhizobium sp. LjRoot246. The sequence continues at coordinate 2,251,977 of NZ_CAXUSN020000001.1, forward strand.
GTCGACGCGGCAACCCGTGAAGACGCTGCCCAGGTTTCCGCGATGGCGACGATTGCGGCGTTGATCGGTCCGCTTGGGATCGCCGGCATCACCGAGGCGTCGACGACAAAGGCGTTGTCGACGCCGTTCAGCCGCAAGTCAGGGTCGACGACGGCATCGGTGTCGCTTCCCATCCGGCATGTGCCGGCCGGATGATGATGGGTGGAAGCAGCCCTGGCGATGAAGGCGTCGAGCTCGTCGTCGGACTGAACCGGTGCGCCGGGCAGGATTTCCGCGTCGCGCCATTCGTCCAGAGCCACATGATGGCCGACCATGCGCGCCCGCTTCAAGGCCATCCTGAAGGTCGTGCGGTCGTGTTCGGTTTCGAGATAATGCGGATCGATGACCGGTGTATCATTGCGGCCCGGCCCGCTCGGTGCGATGCGCCCGCGGCTCGTCGGATGGGTTACGCCGCACAGGATCGTGAAGGCGGAGCCATACGGCGGGGCGTTCAGGCCCTCAGCCGCCGACGGAGCGACGACGCAGGCGAGCACGATGTCGGGACTTCCCGTGGAACGGGTTGGGTCGTCGCCATGCAGGTACATCAGCGATTCGGAGTGCTGCAGGCGGGACGGCGGCACCGGCTTTTTCGTGCTGTAGACATTTCCAAGAGCCAGCAGATGGTCCTGCAGATTGCGGCCGACGTGGCGTCGATCGGCAAGGCAGCATATCCCCGCCTGCTTCAAGGTATCCGGACAGCCAATGCCCGACCGCATGAGGATGAGCGGCGTCGACACGGCACCGGCGCAAAGGACGATCCGGTCGGCGCAGAGCGTTTTGGTCTCACCTTCGCAGACCACCGTCACGCCCGTGACCTTGTGCCCGTCCAGCACCAGATGCTCGACCTCATGGCCGGTGAGCAAGGTCAGGTTCGGCCGCGCCATGACCTGCGGCGGCAGATAGGCGTCGGCGACGCTCAGGCGCTTGCCGTCGCGTATGTTGAGCGAATTGGGGCTGGTGCCGACCAGTTCGCCGCTGTTGTGGTCGCTCAGGGTGGGAGCACCCATGGCCCGCCCGGCGGCGATATAGGCCCGCACGACCGGACTGATTTCGGCGTCCGGCAGATAGACGTCCAGCGGGCCGCTGCCGCGCGTCGGCCCATCGAAGGCGGTGAAGGCTTCGCTGCGAATGAAGCCCGGCAACAATCCGCGATAGGACCAGCGCTCGCCACCGGCTTGTGCCCAGGGTTCGAAATCATCGGGATGGCCGCGCACATAGGCCATTGCATGCAGGCAGCTCGAGCCGCCAACGATCTTACCGCGTGGCCATTCATGGACGCGGTTGGCGGTAAAAGGCTGGGGCACGGTCCGGTAGCTCCAGTCGTAGGAGCGGCCCTGGAGCATCGTCCATTTCAGCGGGTCCGCAATATCGGGATCGGCCGGCATCGCCCCGGCCTCGATGAGGCCGACCTGGCACGACCGGTCTTCACTGAGCCGGCTGGCAACAACCGAGCCTGCGGATCCCGCGCCGAGAACCAGCACGTCGAAATGACGCTTCAATTTGAAATTCCCCGCACAGGCTCGATGTCAGAAGCTGATACGATCACGCGGCAAACGCGCCGGCATTCGATCGTTCCATGATCTGTCTCTGCACGGACAAAAGGTGCGCGCGCATTGCGGCCTCCGCCGCTTCGGGATCGCGCTGCGAGATCGCCTCGGCGATCAGGCGATGCTCGCCGTCGCGCTGTGCGATCCGCTTGGGGCAGGTGGGGGCTGCGGTGCGCGCAACCTTCACCCGCGCATCGACCCCGACCTGACGCAGCATCTTGTAGAATTCCGCGGCGAGATGGTTGCGGGCAGCGGCGACGATCGCGAGATGGAAGGCGAAGTCGACCTCACCCGAAGGGGCATTCTCCGGCGTGGTTGCCGCGTCGAGGATTCGCGCCGTCTCGAAGGAGGAGGCGCGCAGCGACGCCAGCCGGGCAAGGCCAGGCTCCATGATCAGGCGCAATTCCAGGACCTCGATTGGATTGGTTACCCTGACCAGTTCCTCGCTATATCTTGGAAGGGCGGTTGGCGCCCGCCTGGCGCGCGCCGGTTTGAGGTCACCCGAATGGCGCAGCACTTCAAGCGCCTTGCGAAGCTGATGGCGCTTGACGCTCAGATGTTCCGCAAGATCGCGCTCGGACGGAAGCTTGCCGCCGCCCTGCTGCAGCTGGCGGACCGCGGCAATGATGTCGTCGAGATCCGATGGTCCGACCTGCGGCTCGAATGCGCTCAAAACCAAATCTCCTGTCCGATCGGCGGATCGCCGACTCAACGTCCTGACATCATATTGTGACACGAAACCTGATGGATGGCACTCAACCAATCCAACCAATCTACAACTGTAGGCAATGGTTGACAACATCAGTTGCGCAATGGTTGACTGCCTTCGTCGACGGTTGCCATCGCGGCGGGCCGTCCTTCTCCCGAGGATCACGCATGCCGGCTGGCGAAACCTTTGACTACGTCATTGTCGGTGCGGGATCGGCCGGCTGCGTGCTGGCGAACCGGCTGAGCGAAGACCCTGATGTGTCGGTGCTTCTGCTGGAGGCGGGGGATTGGGACCGCGATCCGATGATCCACATCCCGCTTGGCTGGGGCAAGATCCTGACCGAACGCCGGCACGACTGGATGTATTTTTGCGAACCCGAGGCCAATGTCGGCGGACGCAAGGTGGAATGCGCGCGCGGCAAGGTCATCGGCGGCTCTTCCTCCACCAATGCCATGGCTTATGTGCGCGGCAATCGCGGCGATTACGATCGCTGGGCGGCGAGCGGCCTGACGGACTGGTCGTTCGACAAGGTGCTGCCCTACTTCAAGAAGCAGGAGCGCTGGGAAACGGGCGAGAGCCGGTACCGCGGCGGCAGCGGGCCGCTAAATACCCAGTTCTGCCGCTACAAGGATGAACTGATCGATGCCTTCGCCACGGCCAGCCGTGATGCCGGGTACCCGCAGACCGATGACTACAATGGCGCCATACAGGAAGGATTCGGCCGCTTGCAGATGACAATTGCGAACGGCCGGCGCTGCTCGACCGCGACCGCCTATTTGCGCCCGGCCATGCGGCGTGGCAATGTCAAGGTGCTGACCGGCGCGATGGCGACGAAGATCCTACTCAGGGATGGCCGCGCAGCGGGCGTTGCCTATGCCGGAGGCGGGGCGAGCCATGAGGTTCTCGCACGGCGCGAAGTCCTGCTTGCCGGCGGCGTCATCAACACGCCGCAGCTGATGATGCTGTCGGGTATCGGCGATAGCGGCGAGCTTGCGGCGCATGGCATCGAGACGAAGGTCGATCGTCCGCAGGTCGGCAAGAATTTGCAGGACCATGTTTCGGTCATCCTGATGTATCGACGCAAGCAGCCGGGACCGTTTCTCAAGATGATGCGGGCCGATCGTATCGGGCTGGATTTCGTCAAGACCTATCTCACCGGAAAGGGCTTTTCGGGAGACGTGCCTGGCGGCGTCGTGGCATTCCTGAAAAGCGATGCAAGCCGGCCGTTGCCGGACGTGCAACTGCTGTTCACCGCCGCACCGCTTGGGGCATGGCCTTACATGTCGCCGTTCAAGGCGCCGTTCGCCGACGGCTTTGCGACCCGTATCGTCGCCGTGCAGCCGGAGAGCCGCGGCAGCGTCAAGCTGGCGTCGAGCGATCCGCTCGCCGCGCCGCTGATCCATCAGAACTTCCTGTCCTCGCAGCGGGACTGGCAGTCGCTTCGCGCCGGCTTTCGGGTTGCGCGCAACCTTGCCAGCCAGCCGTCCATGGCCCCGTTCGTCGGCGCGGAGTTCTTCCCCGGCCCGAAATGCGAGAGCGACGAGGAGATCGACGAGCATATCCGAAAGACGTCGATCACCGTGCATCATCCAGCCGGCACGTGCCGTATGGGCGTCGATGCGGGCTCGGTGGTCGATCCGGAATTGCGGGTGCGCGGCATTGCCGGACTTCGTGTCGTGGACGCCTCCGTGATGCCGGATCTCGTCTGTGGCAACATCAATGCGGCGGTCATCATGATCGCCGAGAAGGCCGCGGATCTAATCCGCAGCCGCGCTCAGCAGAGCGTGGCGGCCTGATAGTGGCAGTCGGAATGCAACCAAAGTCTTTTGGTTGAGATTGGAAACTGCATTGGTTGGACTGCCGTGCGAGGCTGCATGGCCGTGGCGGTTTGGCTTTGCTTCGTGCCGATGGGCATATTTCGTGCTTTTTTAGATCATTTATGCCTATTTTCGGGCATTTGCCTCTTGAAAATGCACCTCAACCAAAAACTTACAAATTTCGCTATTGGGGGGATTGTCGAGGAAAACCAATGCGAATACGGTTGAGTTGGTTAGAAGCATTTTCTTCGTGACGAGAGGTGTCCGATATGTCCCTGGCGCAACCAGCTAACGATGTGCTCACCAACAAGAAGGCAGCACTCAAGGGCCTCTATGACGCCCTCTATGAAAAGAACATGTTTCCGTTCTGGGCGACGTCGGAGGGCGTCGACCATGACGAGATCAAGCAGCTGATGGCGACGTCGAAGGCCATTCCCTTCGTGTGGTCCTATTCCGACATCGAGCCGCTGCTGCAGCGCGCCGCCGAACTGGTGACCATGGATGACAGCGAGCGCCGTTCGCTGATCCTGGTCAATCCTGGCCTTGCGCCCAAGCGCGCATCTGTCAGCACCATGTACACCGCCTACCGCCTGAATGATCCCGACGAGATCATGCCGCCGCACAAGCACTCGCCGAGCGCCATCCGCTTCGGCCTGACCGGCAAGGGCAACTTCACCGGCGTCGAGGGCGAAGACGTGGTCTTCGGCCCGGGCGACATGGTGCTGACGCCCAACGACGCCTGGCACAATCACGGCACCGTCGGCGGCGAGCAGGCGGTCAACCTGTCGGTGCTCGACCTGCCGCTGGTCGAAACGCTGCATGCCGTCCATTTCGACCACAAATACACCGAGATGGTCGATGGCAAGGAAGTCGAGAAGAAGGTGCAGACCGCGCGCTATCCAAGCGACTACTCACAGCGCATCTATGGCGAGGGTGGCCTGATGCCGCGTTTCGTCGACCACAAGCGCGGCGGCGGCCTGTCGTCGCCGATGTATGTCTATCGTTGGGAGAAGATGGAAGCGGTCCTCGATACCCACAAGGATTGGGATGGCGACCCTCATGAAGGTATCGTCATCGACTATGTCGATCCAACCACCGGCGGGCCGGTCTTCCGCACCATCAATTTCTACGTCCAGATGCTGCGGCCCGGCGAGAAGACCTTGCCGCAGCGCGAGACCGCCAGCCTGCTCTTGGCGCCGTTCCGCGGCAATGGGCATTCGATCATCGATGGCAAGCGCTATGACTGGAACCAGTTCGACACCATCGCCATCCCCGGCGGATCGTGGGTCGAGCATGTCAACGGCTCTTCGAGCGAGCCGGTGATCTTCTTCGGCGCCACCGATGCGCCGACGCAGAAGGCGCTGCTCCTCTACAAGCGCTGGGGCCGCAACCAGGCCGGCGATCTGCTTCGCCTCGTCTAGTTCCGGTCCTCCGGCAAGCAATGTCCGCGCCGCCATTGGCGGCGTGGACATCGAAATGAGGTTTCAGCAGCAAGGGCGTATGCATTTGGTTTCGGCGTTCAACACAAAGCAGATCGGCCATGTCGATTGCCCAGGCGGCGGCCAGGTCTGGGTCGACGGCAACATCCTCTATATCGGCCACATGCGGCCGCCGAGCGGCACGACGCTGGTCGACATTTCCGACCCGCGCAATCCGCGCAAGATAACGACGATCGATGTCCCGCCCGGCTGGCACTCGCACAAGGTGCGCGCCAAGGACGGGCTGATGATCATCAACCACGAGCGCTTTGGCGATGCCGGCCCGGCCGATTTCGGCGGCGGACTGGCGCTCTACGACACCACCAAGCCGGCACAGCCCAAGCTCATCTCGAAATGGATTACCGGCGGCAAAGGCGTCCACCGCTACGACTTCGACGGCCGCTACGTCTACATCTCGCCGACCGCCGACGGTTATGTCGGCAATATCGTGATGATCCTCGACCTGATCGATCCCACGAAGCCGGTCGAGGTCGGACGCTGGTGGATACCCGGCCAATGGACCGGCGGCGGCGAAGAATACCCCTGGCATGACTATGTCACGCCGCGTTGCCACCATCCGCTGCGCATGGGCGACCGGCTCTATGTCAGCTACTGGCATCACGGCCTGTTCATCCTCGACATTTCGGACATCACCAAGCCGAAGCTGGTCTCGCACGTCAATTCGAGCCCGAGCTTTCCGCATCCCACCCACACCTGCCTGCCGATTCCACAGCCGCTCAAGGGTCGCAACATCATGGTGGTGGCGGATGAGGACGTCGCCAAGCTTCGGCCATCGCCGCCGGCCTTCACGTGGATCTACGACATCACCGACGAGACCAACCCGTTGCCGATCTCGACCTTCCAGGTGCCGGGCCTCGACACGGACGGTTCACCGCAGCCGCAGATGACCGGCTGCCATCAGCCTTCCGAACGGTTCAAGGGCACGATCATTCCGTTTGCATGGTTCGCGCAGGGGCTGCGGCTGGTCGACATCGCCGATCCGTTCGCGCCGAAGGAAGTCGGCCATTTCATGCCCGACGCGCCGGAGGGTGCGGAGCGTTCCTCGTCCAACGACGTGACCATCGACGACCGTGGCATCGTCTACCTGATTGATCGCATCCGCGGCGTAGACATCATCGAAACCAGCGTTCTCTAGGAGCAGGCATTGAGCGACAGCGCGCGAAAATCCGCTAGCCACTACGCCATCGGCAACAAGAACCCGAACCTGCCGTTTCATCCGGCGGTGCGTGCCGGCGATTTCATCTTCGTCTCGGGCCAGGTGCCGAAGGACGAGAACAACAACATGATCAGCGGCACGATCGAGGAGGAGACGCTGGCCACGCTGAAGACCATCGCGCGCGTCATCGCGCATGAAGGCGCGACGCTGTCGGATGTGGTGCGGATCACCACCTATCTCGAGGATACGCGCGATTTCGGTCGCTACAACAAGGCGTTCCTCGAAGGGATCGGCGACGCCGTCCTGGCGCGCACGACCGTCGAGGCAAAGGCGGTTATCAACACCAAGATCGAAATGGACGCCATCGTCTACAAGCCGCTGCCGGCGGGCAAGTAGGCCTTGGACACAATCGAGGAGACGACATGTACAAGCTGTTAGGCCGCCAGACATCAGGTAACGTCCAGAAGGTGCTCTTCATGCTCGAAGAGCTTGGGGCATCCTACAAGCGCGAGGACTATGGCCGCCAGTTCGAGAACACCCAGACGGCGGAATACAAGGCGCTCAACCCGACCTCCAAGGTGCCGACGCTGGTCGACGGCGACACCGTAGTCTGGGAGTCCAACACCATCCTGCGTTATCTCGCGGCATTCGGCGGCGAACATTTGAATGGCGCCACGCCGGCGGAAAAGACCGAGGTCGAGCGCTGGATGGACTTCCTGCTGGCGGCGGTCAATCCCGGCTACCTGGCGGCCTTCAAGGGAGCCAAGCTCACGCCCGAGGAGCAGACCGCCGAGTATAAGGAACAAGTGAAGGACCTTGTCGCGCAGCTCAAGATCATCGACGGCCACCTGGCCGGCAAGGATTTCCTGGCGCTCGGCAAGCTGACCCTTGCCGACATCGCTTGCGCGCCGATCCTGAAGCGCTGCGTCGACTTCAAGATCGACCGGCCGTCGATGCCCAATCTGGAACGCTGGGTGGCCGCGATTGCCGCTCGGCCGGCCTTCAAGGCGGCAACCACTGCTGCTCCCGCAAAGGCAGCATGATGATCAAGCGCGCCGCTCTCATCGGACTGGGAACGATGGGTCCAGGCATCGCCGCGCGGCTCTCGCGCGGCGGGCTCGATGTCACGGCGTATGATGTTTCGCAGGCGTCGGTCGAGCGTGCCCGCGGCATGCTTGATCTCGCCGGCGGCGTGCTCGACCGTCTCGACATCAAGGCGCCCGGGACGGGCGCAGGCAGCGTACGCTTCGTCGAGACGATCGCCGAGGCCGTCGACGGCGCCGAACTGGTCATCGAGAATGTGCCCGAGAATATCGACATCAAGGCACAGACCTATCGTGACATCGATCCGCTGATCGGCCCGTCCGTCATCGTCGCTTCCGATACATCGGGCATCCCGATCACCAAGCTGCAGGCGCATATCTCGCACCCCGAGCGGATGGTCGGCATGCACTGGTCGAACCCGCCGCACATCATACCGATGATCGAGGTGATCGGCGGCGAAAAGACCGCGCCTGAAACCGTGGCGACGATCCGCGACCTGATCCGCTCGATCGGCCTGCTGCCGGTGGTGGTGAAGAAGGACGTTCCGGGCTTCGTCGAGAACCGCGTGCTCTATGCGCTGCTGCGCGAGGCGGTCGACCTTGTCGAGCGCGGCGTCATCGAGCCGGAGGATCTCGACACCTGCGTGTCCTGGGGCATCGGCTACAAGATCGCCGTCATCGGCCCGATGGCGCTGCTCGATATGGCGGGGCTGGATATCTACAAGTCCGTCTCGTCCTTCCTCAATGCCGATCTCTCAAACCGCGACGATGTCGCGCCAATGGTGCTGGAGAAGACGGCTGCGTCGAAGTTCGGCATCAAGTCGGGCGAGGGCATGTTCTCCTACACGCAAGAGCAGACCAAGGCGCTGCAAGGCGAACGGGCGCGCAAGCTCGTCGCGATACGGCGCATCCTGGAAGGCCGGGAGTAGCCAATGTCAAACGGTTCGCAGAGGGCCAGCCGGTTTGGGGAGTTCCACCGGTCGGCTGTTTGTGTGACGGGCGCTTTCGCAATCAAGATGGCGCAGATGCGGCCGACGAGAGCGCGCGGGGCGGCAAGCCATGCGCATTGAAACCATCCGAGCCGCCGGCGACAGGCCGGCCCATATCCGCCATGACGATCTGATCTCCGCCAAAGGCGTTTCGGTGGTCATCGCCCGGCAGCTGATCCTGAGCAATATCGATCTTTCGGTGCCCAAGGGATCGTTTGTCTCCCTTATCGGTCCTTCCGGTTGCGGCAAGAGCACCTTGCTCAAGGTGCTGGCCGGGCTGGTGCAGCCGACCCAGGGCAGCGTTTCGATTGCCGGGCTCGCGCCGGTCGAGGCGGCGCGCAAGCGCATGATCGGCCTCGTCTTTCAGGACGCCAACCTGCTCCCCTGGAAGAACGCCGTCGACAATGCCTCGATGCTGCTCGGCATCGCCGACAAGTCGCTGTCGCGCTCGGATTTGCGGGCGCGCGGGCAAGAGATGCTGGAGCTGGTGGGACTGGGCGATAGCGCCCACAAGCGCCCGAACGAGCTGTCGGGCGGCATGCGGCAGCGGGTCGCCATCGCACGGGCTCTGGCGCTCGACCCGGCGGTTTTGCTTATGGACGAACCGTTCGGCGCACTCGATGCCATCACCCGCGATTCGATGGGTCAGTCGCTGCTGGAGATCTGGCAGCGTACCGGCAAGACGATCGTGCTCGTCACCCATTCCATCGACGAGGCCATCCATCTGTCGCGTCATGTTCACGTTCTGGGAATCAAGCCGGGGCGGATCACCGAGAGCCTCGACATTGCGCTGCCTTACCCGCGCGACCTGTCAGTCACCGAAGATCCGGAGTTCGTCCGGCTGGTGGTTCAGTTGCGAACGATGCTGCGCTCCAGCCATCAACCGGGAGGCGCGTCTTGAGCGACCAACCCATCACCGACCTGTCCGAGCCGCGGCTCGCCTCCAACTGGAGTGCGGCGACCGGCAGTTGGCTGCCGGCGGTCATCCTGCTGCTGGTGACGATCGTGCTGTGGGAAGCCGCCGTGCGGATCTTTGCCATATCCGCTTTCATCATTCCCGCCCCTTCCGAGATCGCGAAGTCGCTGGTCGCGCAATGGGGCACGCTGATGCAGGCGACGCTGGTGACGGCGGGCGAGATTCTGTTCGGCTTCCTGGTGTCGGTCGTGGTCGGCATTGCCATTGCGCTGGTCATCGTGCGCTTCGGCTGGTTGGGAAGGGCGCTATACCCCTTGGTGGTGCTGTTCCAGAACGTGCCCAAGGTGGCTCTCGCGCCGATCTTCATCCTCTGGTTCGGCTATGGGCTGGCGCCCAAGATCGGCCTGATCCTGGTCATCGCCTTCTTTCCGGTGACGCTCTCCATGCTGGCGGGCATGCAATCGGTCGACCGCTCGCTGCTGTCGCTGATGAATTCCGTCGGGGCCAGCCCGACGCAGATCCTGTTCAGGATCCGCGTTCCGCACTCCCTGCCGAACCTGATGGCCGGAACCAAGATCGCCGCCACGTTGAGCGTGATCGGCGCCATCGTCGGCGAATTTGCCGGGGCGTCGGATGGTCTTGGCTACGTCATCCAGTTCGCTTCGACCCAGCTCGATACGGCGCTTGTCTTCGCAGCGCTGCTGCTCGTTTCCGTGCTTGGCATCGCCTTCTACTACGCCGCCGAAATTCTCGAACGCATCGTGGTGCCGTGGGCGCCGAAATTCAGCCAGTCCTAGATCGGGTCCATCAACCAAATTCACAAAAAGGGAACAAAAAATGCTGAGACGTTCACTTATCAAGGCCGCTGGCTTCGCGGCGTTTGTCGCGGCACTCGGCTTCTCCGGCGCGGCTCTGGCGGCCGACAAGGTCAACGTCCAGCTCGATTGGGTGGTGCGCGGCAATCACGCCATGTTCTTCGTCGGCAAGGAAAAGGGCTTCTTTGCCAAGAACGACATCGATGTGGCCGAGATCCGAAAGGGGTCGGGCTCGCCGGACGCAATGCGGCTGGTTGGCAATGAGAACGCGGATTTCGGGTTCGGCGATCTTCCCACGCTTGCCGTCGCACGGTCGCAGAATGTTCCGGTCGTGGCGCTGGCGGCCGTCAACCAGCACTCGCCGCTGGGGATCATTTCCCTGGCCAAGACATTGAAGCTCGCCAAGCCGTCCGATCTCAAGGGATTGACCATCGGCATTCATCCGGCCGGCTCCACCTACATCTTCTTCAAGGGTTTCCTGGCCGCCAACGGCCTGACCGAAAAGGACATGACGCTGAACAGCGTCTCGCCGCCCTATGAAAGCTATTTGCTGCTCGGCCGGGTTCAGACGGTCGTCGGCTATATCGACGCCGAGGTTCCCGAGCTGGAGGCCAAGGCGGGAGGCTCCGGCTCGCTCAGCATCATGATGGGGGCGGACTACGGCTGGAAGGCTTATGGCTCGGGCCTGTTCACGTCGCAGGCGATGATCAAGGACAAGCCTGACGTCGTGCGCCGCTTCGTCAAGGCATACAGGGAGGCTTTCGACTATGTCGTGGCTCATCCGGAAGAGGCTGCAGAGATCACGGCCAAGGCTGCGCCCGGCTATGCTGACAAGAAGGGTGTGCTGCTGGCGCAGATCAACGCCGACATCGCATCGACGTTCACCAGCCCCGATACCAAGGAGCACGGTCTCGGCTGGATGACGAAGACGCAGTGGGAGGAGACCTTGAAGACGCTGACGGATCAGGGCGTGCTCAAGGCGGCTCTGTCGGCGGACGATGTCTTCACCGACACATTCCTGGCGAAGGAATAAGGGGCGCGCGATGTTCGAATGGACGCAGCGATGAGCGCCTACCGGCAGACCAGACTGTCCTGCGCCATGGCGCAGGACACGTCGCGCTCGCCTTTCGCTGCATCGGCGCGGTCGAGCGTGACCTGTACCCTTGTGGCATACGCCCGACCCGACAGGCCGCACCAAAGCCGCTCGACAGGCAAGTTCTCGCGCTTGTCGTTGAGGATCGTGAACGTGCCGGTCTTCGCATCGAACCAGAGTTCGATGCGAGCCTTCTTGCCCGGTTCGACCGTTGCGATCCCGGCTGAATACCAGTGGGCGAAGTCGGCGTTGCAGGAGAGGTCTTCGCCACCCGCATTCGAAATCGTCAGCGGCACCATGTCGAGCCCGTCAGTGCCGGTGCGGACGGTGACATGGTGCAACTCAACCGCGTTGGCGAAGGACGACAACGCCAGCATCACCGGAAGGGCGTAACGGATCTTCACTTTGTCTGAGCTCCATATGTAATTTTTCCTAGGCAGTCTATCTCGCTTTCGCGCAATAACAATAAGAATATTGATTGGTAAAACAACAGAGAGGGTAACATGTTAAAGCTTCTTAAGAGCAGTGTAAGTGCATTTATATTGAGCGGCGTCTTGTTGGGCGGCGCGCTTGCCGGCGAGGTCAAGTCGATCGCCATCCTGACGCCCGAAGAAGGCACGGATTATGGCTGGAACCAGCAAGGCATCGACGCCGCCAAGGCGGCGGGCAAAGCCGCCGGCGTCGAAGTGGTCGTGGCCCAGGGCCTCGGCTATGGTGATGTTCGTCCGACTTTGCGGGAACTTGCATCCGATGGCGCCAGCTTGCTGATCGCCCACGCCAGCGGCTACAACACCTCGGCGCCCGAAATCGCCAAGGAATTGAAAGTTCCGGTGGCGATCGTCGACACACCGACCGGCCTGGAGAAGGGCCTTGTCGCCGACTACACGCTGAGCGGCCACGAGGGCGCTTATCTCGCCGGCCGTCTCGCCGCCAAGGTGTCGCGTTCAAAGTCGGTCGGCATCGTGGTGTCGGGCGAACCGCCTTCGTGGAATTCGCAATCGGCGGCGTTCGCGCAGGGCGTGAAGGCGGAAAACCTGGACGTCAAGATCACATATGCGGTGATCGGCCCGGCTGCCTACAGCGATGCGGCCGGCGGCAAGCGCGTCACCGAAAGCGTGATCGCATCGGGCGCCGACATCATCTTCGGCCAGGGCAACGGTTCGAGCTTCGGCATGCTGCAGGCGGTCGAGACGACCAAGGCAGGCGATGGCGGCAAGGTCTATTTCATCGACGTCATCGGCGACAAGTCGCCGATCGACAAGGGCTTCCTGCTGTCGTCGGTGGTGTGGAACATCGAGCCGGTCTATGCGGCGATGATTGCCGACCTGAAGGCCGACACGTTCGGAACCAAACACTATACGATCGGCCTCAAGGACGACTCGGTCAAGCTGCTGAAGACCGCCGCGATCCCGGACAATGTCTGGGCCGAGATCCAGACGCTGCGCGAAGACGTCATTTCCGGCAAGGTCAAGATCGAACCGGTCTATGACGCGGCCGCCGTCAGGGCGTTGATGACAAGCGTCGCCCAGTAAGGCGATCACGGTCGGCTGCCGGAGGGGTGATCCGTTCACCCCTCCGGACGATTCCCAATTTTTAATGCTGGGCTTTCATGAGCGGTTTTTCTTCATCGTCCATTGCGGGGCGCGACATCGTCGCGCTTGAAGGCGTGACCAAACGGTTTCCCGGCATCGTTGCCAATGACAGCGTCGACCTGTCGATCCGCCCGGGCGAAGTGCATGTGCTGCTGGGCGAGAACGGCGCTGGAAAATCGACATTGATCGGCATGTTGTCCGGCCTGCAGCAGCCGGACGAAGGACGCATACTGGTCGACGGCAAACCGACGCCGATCACCTCGCCGCGCCATGCGCTGGCACTCGGGATCGGCACGGTATTCCAGCACATGATGCTGGTGCCGACGCTGACGGTGGCGGAAAACCTCCTGCTTGGCGGACCGTGGTGGCAGCGCCCCAGGACCGAGGAACTGGCGGCGCGGGTCGCGGAGATCACCAGCACGCTCGGCATCACCGTCAAGCTGCAGGCCAAGGTATCGGAGCTCTCGCTCGGCGAGCAGCAGCAGGTCGAGATCCTGCGCGCGATGTTGCGCAACAGCCGGTTGCTCATCCTTGACGAGTCCACCTCCATGCTGACGCCGAAAGGCATCGACGAACTGGGCGCGCTGATGCGCCGCCTGGTCGAGCAGGGCCTGGCGATCGTCTTCATCACCCACAAGCTCAAGGAGGCGGCGGCCTTCGGCGATCGCATCTCGGTGCTGAAGCTCGGCCGCAAGGTCGGCGAGATCCCGCCCGAGCGGTTTCGTGTGCTGGGAGAGCAGGAGATCGTCTCGGAGATCGTGGAATTGATGTTCGGTAAGCAGAAGGATGATCCGGAAGCCGTCGAGCGTCCGGTCCGCACCGCCCGAGCCGAAGCGGCTCCACTGCTTCAGGTCGCGGATCTGGCGGTCGCGCCGACAGACAATGCACCGGGCCTGTCGTCGATCTCCTTCGACATCCGCCCGGGCGAGATCCTGGGCATAGCCGGCATCGACGGCAACGGCCAGAAGCAGCTGGCGGAAGCGCTGGCTGGCCAGCGCGCGGCTACCAGCGGCTCGGTACGGCTGGACGGCGTCGCCATCGAGACGCTGAGCGTCGGCGAGCGCCGCCGGCGGGGCCTTCGCTACCTGACCGACGACCGGTTGGGCGAGGGTACTGTCGGGACCTTCCCGGTCTCGATCAACTTCTTCCTCAAGCAGGTCGGCGCCGCCCCGTTGTGGCGCAACGGCGTTGAGCAGCGCGCGGAGATCGATAGGCGCGCCGCCCAGCTTGTGCGCGAATACGACGTGCGCACGCCGAGCCTGAGGACGCCTGTCGCGCGGCTGTCCGGCGGCAATATCCAGAAGGTGCTTCTGGCACGCGAACTGGCGGAGGGCGCCAAGGTGGTGATCTTCAACAAGCCGACCTATGGGCTCGACCTTGCCAACACATTGGCGGCGCGCCAGCGCATCCGCGACACGGCAGCGCGTGGCCTTGCCGTGCTGCTGATCTCCACCGACCTCGAGGAATTGCTTGGTATGTGCGACCGTATCGCCGTCATGGCAAACGGCGCTTTGGTCGGCACCGTCGAGAATGCCGACGACGCCCGAACCAAGGTCGGTCGCCTGATGATCGGACTTGCCGCATGAGCATCGACACCGCACCCTCCGTCAGTGCTACCGCACTCGATGCCACGAGCGGGGCGGCGACGCGCCGCGACATCGCGCATCGGCTGCTGATGACACTCGGGCCGATCCTCATCGCTCTCATCATCGCCGGCTGTATCCTGCTTGCGGTCGGCGTCGACCCGCTCGCCTATTACGGCTTCGTGCTGGAGAAGGGACTGTTCTCGCCGCTCGGCATCCAGCAGACGCTGACGCGCATGGCGCCGCTGCTGTTTCTTGCCGCCGGCCTGATCGTGGCCTTTCGCGCCGGCATGTGGAATCTCGGCGGCGACGGGCAGTTCCTGCTCGGCGCGGTGACGGCGGCGGCCAGCGCTCCCGTGTTCGTCCAGATCATGCCGTCCTGGCTGGCGCTGATCTGCTCGTTCCTCATCGCCATGGTGGTGGCGATGATCTGGTCGCTGGTGCCGGCTCTGCTGCGTGCCTATCAGGGCGTCAACGAGATCATCACCACGCTGATGATGACGTTCCTCGGCACCTCGCTCGCCAATGTGCTGGTCAAGCTGGCGTTTCGCGACCCAAACACGACCGTGCCGCAGACCCGTACGCTGCCGGTGGAGGACCGGCTGCCGCGCCTGTTCGAAACCACCATCACCAGTGGCCTGGTGCTTGGGCTGGCGGCGATCATCATCGTGCATCTGGTGATGACGCGCACGGCGTTCGGGCTGAAGCTGAGGATAGTCGGCGCCAATCCGCGCGCGGCGGTCCACTCGGGGCTGGGCGTCCCCGGCCTGACCGTTGCCGTCTTCGCCATTTCGGCGGGGCTTGCCGGGCTTGCGGGCGCCGTCGACATCATCGGCGTCCAGGGCAATGTCCGCGCCGACTGGAATCCCGCCTACGGGCTTGCGGTGATACCTGCTGTCTTTCTCGCCCGCATGAACGGCTTTGCAGCCATCGGTTTCGTCTTCCTGCTTTCGGTGCTTTCGATCGGCGGCGAGAGCGCGGCCCGGCGGCTCGGTGTGCCCAATCATTTCACGCTGGTGCTGGTTTCCATCGTGCTGATCGTACTCGCGCTCGCCGAATATTTCGATCATCGGTTCAATCAGTCGCGGAGGGCCTAGGACATGACCGGGCTGTTCAGCGAAGTCTTTCTCAGCGCGCTGCTGTTCGGCGCCGTTACCGCGGCGATCCCGCTGCTGCTTGCCGGGCTCGGCGAGCAGATCTCGGAGAAGGCGGGTGTGCTCAATATCGGCATCGAAGGCATGATGCTGGCCGGCGCCTATCTTGGCTTTGTCGGCGCTTTCTATTCCGGATCGCTGTGGCTGGGCTTTCTCACCGGTGCCGCCGGCGGCGGCGCCGTGGCGCTTGTCATGGCGTTGCTTTGCGTGCGCATCGGGCTGAACCAGATCGTCATCGGCATCGCGCTGACGCTCGGACTGGAAGGCCTGACGGCACTGCTCCACCATTTCCAGTTCTCACGCAGCTACCCCCGCCTGCCGGCGGCGGATGCGACCGTCATTCCGCTGCTGTCGGATATTCCGGTCATCGGGCCTGCATTCTTCAAACATCATCTGATCGTCTATCTGGCGGTCGCGCTGGTTTTCGGCATGGGTTACATCTACCGGCGCACGCAGCTGGGCCTCAACCTGCAGGCCGCCGGCGACAAGCCGGCCGCGCTCGATGTCGCGGGCATCGATGTCGTGCGGACCCGCACCATCGCCGTATTGACGACCGGCGCGCTGGCCGGGCTCGGCGGCGCCTATCTTGCCAATGTCGGGGCGGGGCTGTTCATTCCCTTCATTACCAATGGCGCGGGCTTTCTCGGCATCGTGCTGGCCATGCTGGCGCGCGGCCGCCCGATCTGGGTGCTGTTCGGCGCGTTGCTGTTCGGCGTCTGCCTGTCGCTGACGACGGCCATGCAGGTGGCCGGCATCAACATACCGACCGACATCATCCAGATGCTGCCGTTCCTGGCGGTGATGATCATGCTGGTGCTGTTTGGCCGGCGCGCCAGCCTGCCGGCAGCGCTCGGCATTCCATACGAGCGCGGTGCGCGCTGAGCACAATTCATGCGCGGACGGGACCCGCGCCAATAAAGGAGGCAAGAATGTCGGATACCAAGGTCTACCTGCTCGACGGCGGCTCGCTCGTTCTCGACGGCTACCACGTGTTCTGGAATCGCGGCCCTGGCGGCGAAGTGCGCTTCCCCGTTTATTCGATCCTGATCGAACATGCCGAAGGCCGTTTCCTGATCGATACCGGCTACGACTATGACCATGTGATGAAGGTGCTGCCGTTCGAAAAGCCGATCCAGGAAAAGCACCAGACCATCCCCGGCGCGCTCGCGCTGCTCGGGCTCGAGCCGAAGGACATCGACGTCGTCGTCAATTCGCATTTCCACTTCGACCATTGCGGCGGCAACAAGTATTTTCCGCATGCCAAGAAGATCTGCCACCGGACCGAGGTGCCGCAGGCCTGCAATCCCGAGCCTTTCGAGCATCTCGGCTATTCCGATCTGAGCTTTTCGGCGGAGGCTGCGGAAGCGCGTGGCGCGACCGGACAATTGCTCCCGGGAACGACACCGGCGAATTCGACCTTCGAGGGCATCGATGGCGACGTCGACCTTGCCAAGGGCGTCCGGCTGATCGCGACGCCCGGTCATTCGATCGGCCATTACAGCCTGCTGGTCGAGTTTTCCAAGCGCAAGCCGATCATGTTCACGATCGACGCGGCCTATACGCAAAAGAGCCTTGAGACGCTGTGCCAGGCGGCCTTCCACATCGACCCGGTGGCGGGCGTCAATTCGATGCGCAAGGTGAAGAAATTAGCGGAGGACCATGGCGCCGAGCTGATGTACTCGCACGACATGGATAACTTCAGGACCTACAGGACAGGCACGCAATTCTACGGCTGATCGCCGCCAATCGGGAGACAGAACGATGCGCTATCTCGAACACGCCGATCCGGTCATCACCCTGACCGCTGGGCCGGTGAACGCCTATGCCGAAGTGCTGCGCGGTCTCGGGCGCACGGTGCTCTACGACTACGACCCGGCGTTCCAACTCTTTTACGAGAAGGTTGTCGACAAGGCGCAGAAGGCGATGCGGCTGTCGAACAAGCCGGTCATCCTGCATGGCGAGCCGGTACTTGGCCTGGAGGCCGCCGCGGCCTCGCTGATCGCGCCCGACGATGTCGTGCTCAACCTTGCCTCCGGCGTATACGGCAAGGGGTTTGGCTATTGGGCGAAGCGCTATTCGCCACATCTGCTTGAGATCGAGGTGCCTTACAACGAGGCGATCGATCCGCAAGCGGTCGAGGCGATGCTAAAAGAGCATCCGGAGATCACCGTCGTTTCCGTCTGCCACCACGACACGCCGTCCGGCACCATCAATCCGATCGACGCCATCGGTGCATTGGTTTCGGCGCATGGCGGTTATCTCATCGTCGATGCCGTCTCGTCCTTTGGCGGCATGAAGACGCATCCCGAGGATTGCAAGGCCGATATCTATGTCACAGGCCCGAACAAATGCCTGGGCGCACCTCCCGGCCTGACGATGATGGGCGTCAGCGAGCGGGCCTGGGCCAAGATGAAGGGCAACGAGGCAGCCCCCCGCGCGTCGATGCTGAGCATCGTCGACTGGGAGAATGCGTGGTCGCGGGACAAGCCGTTTCCGTTCACGCCGTCGGTCTCGGAGATCAACGGGCTCGATGTCGCGCTCGACCTCTATCTCAATGAGGGGCCGGAGGCGGTGTGGGCTCGCCACGCGCTCACCGCCAAGGCCATGCGCGCCGGCGTCGCCGCCATGGGCCTGTCGATCTGGGCTGCCAGCGACACGATCGCGTCGCCGACCACGACCGCCGTCCGCACGCCCGAAGGCGTCGACGAGAAGGCGCTTCGCCAAGCCGCGCGCGCCCGCTACGGCGTGGTGTTTTCGTCGGGGCGCGGCGAGACATTGGGGAAGCTGACACGCATCGGCCATATGGGACCGACCGCCCAGCCGATCTATGCGATCACGGCGCTGACGGCACTTGGCGGCGCCATGAACGCGGCCGGCCAGAAACTGGCGGTCGGCAAGGGTATCGACGCGGCACTGGCCGTGATCGACGCCGACGCCTGAACAGACATCACCACGCATTGAGGGAGCATTTTCATGACTGAACGGCTTGCAGGAAAGACGGCCCTGGTTACGGGCGCCGCGCAGGGCATCGGCAAGGCGATCGCCGCGCGGCTTGCCGCCGACGGGGCAACCGTCATCGTCAGCGACATCAATGCCGAAGGCGCCAAGGCGGCGGCCGCGGCGATAGGCGGGAAGGCGAGGGCGATCGCCGCCGACATTTCCGATCCGGCATCCGTCAAAGCACTCTTCGCGGAAATCCAGGTCCTGACCGGGGGCATCGATATCCTGGTCAACAATGCTAGCATCGTGCCGTTCGTCGCCTGGGACGATGTCGATCTCGACCATTGGCGCAAGATCATCGACGTCAACCTGACTGGCACCTTCATCGTCAGCCGCGCCGGCACCGACCAGATGCGCGCAGCGGGCAAGGCCGGACGGGTGATCAGCATCGCATCCAACACTTTCTTTGCCGGCACGCCGAACATGGCGGCCTATGTCGCGGCCAAGGGCGGCGTCATCGGCTTCACCAGGGCGCTCGCCACAGAGCTCGGCAAATACAACATCACCGCCAACGCGGTGACGCCCGGCCTGATCGAGAGCGACGGCGTCAAGTCGAGCCCGCACAACGAGGCGTTCGGTTTCGTCGAGATGCTTCAGGCGATGAAAGGTAAAGGGCAGCCGGAACACATTGCCGATGTGGTTTCGTTCCTGGCCTCCGACGATGCGCGCTGGATCACCGGCCAGACGCTCAATGTCGACGCCGGGATGGTGCGCCACTAGAACGCGTCGCGCCTCAAACCACTGTTCACTTTTGGGCGATTTACATTGGTCGCAACAGTGGACGGACGGGGCGCAAGGCCACGCGCTCAACCCGCGCTACTTGAAACTTGCCTTTGCGTTCTTCCTGGCGATCACAGCCGGGCCTCATCCACACGGTGAAAGCTCCGTGTTCCCAAATACGCGTTCCCCATCATCGGCGTAAGACCGGTGGCGCGGCAGGCTGGAATGCCATGCCGCGGGTCGCTTCACCAGGGTTGCCGCGATCCCGACCGATGCCGTAGACACTGCGAACCGTGATCAGCGTTTTTTGAGATTGGTGAAGAGAAGCACATGCCAAAGTCGATGAAAGTCATCTCCACCGCCAGGTCGCACGGCGGCGTGCAAGGCGTCTATTCCCACGCTTCGGATGCCTGCGCCTGCGACATGAATTTTGCCGTTTTCGTGCCGCCGCAGGCTCGTGAAACCCCTTGCCCGGTGGTCTGGTATCTCTCCGGCCTGACTTGCACCCATGCCAATGTGATGGATAAGGGCGAGTACAGACAGATGGCCGCGGAGCTCGGCCTGATCGTCGTCTGTCCCGACACCAGTCCACGCGGTGCCGACATTCCCGACGAGAAGGACAATTGGCAGTTTGGCAGCGGCGCCGGCTTCTACGTCGACGCGACACAGGAGCCTTATGCGAAGAACTATCGCATGTACTCCTACATCAGTGAGGAGCTGCCGGCCCTGATCGCCCGCGAGTTTCCAGCCGATATGGCGCGTCAGGCAATCCTTGGCCACTCGATGGGTGGTCACGGTGCGCTGACGATTGCGTTGAAAAATCCTGGGCGCTTCAGGAGCTGCTCCGCGTTCGCGCCGATCGTGCAGCCAAGCACCGCCGGCTGGTCGAGGCCGGCCTTCGAGAAGTATCTCGGCAAGGACGAGGCTTCATGGCGGAGCTATGACGCCACCGCGCTTGTCGAGGATGGGCGCCGTTTCCCCGAGTTTCTCATCGACCAGGGCACGTCGGACGGGTTTCTCAACGATGGACTGAGGCCATGGCTTCTGGAAGCGGCCTGCGCCAAGGCCGGCATTCCGCTGACACTGCGCATGCAGGACGGCTACGATCATTCGTACTTCTTCATTTCGACATTCATGGGCGACCATCTGAAATGGCATGCGGAACGGCTTGCATAAGCCGAGGTCCGAGCGATGTGCTCGGACCGTCCAGGCGAGGAAGAGTAGCAGGATCTTGACAATGTCGGCCGCCGGCGCCGCCCATGACGCCAGGCGGAGCGGGTCATGCTTTCTTGCGCGGTTTGGGATACCTATTCTGTCGGGGAAGCGACGGATATCAAGACAGGCGGCAGGCGTGGCGCAACGATCGGGAAGTGCTGATCTCCCACTCAGCCCATTGATGACGATATTGCTGTCGGCCTTGGCGATCAGGTCCAGCACTTGCGCCTTTGTCGGCGCGCTTGAGCCGTCTCCCAGCCGAACGGCGCCTTCAAGGCCGTCATAGTCGCCCTCAGGATCGAAGACGCAGAATTGAAAACGGCTCTCGACAAAGCGTTCCGTCAGCGCGGTGGCCAAGGTGGATTTGCCAATGCCCGAACTGCCGGCGATCAGCACCGTGTCGGTCGGCGACAGATAGACCTCATTGCCACCGACGGAGCCCAAAACAATGCCATCATGATGCTTCGGCACGATCTCGTGATCGCGCTTGATCAGCCTGTCGATCAGTTCCTCCACACCTTTCCCGCGGGCGCCACGCGTGATCAGATCCGCCGTGTTCTTGACCGCGGGAATTGCATTGTCGACGGCAACGCTGCAGCCACAGGCCTGCAGGAAGGCATGGTCGTTCTCGGCGTCTCCGACACCAACCACATTGTGTGGCGACAGCCGAAGGTCCTGAAGTGCTGCAGCCAGTCCGGTGGCTTTATTGATGCCACTCGGCAGGATCATCACCGCGCCCTTGTTGAAGATGATTTCCAGCTCCAGCCCCAGTTTCTTGATGACCTCGAGCACGGTGGCCTGATGCGGCTCCCAGGTCGCGACGATCGCCCGCCCGACTGAAAGCGGCTTGACGCCCTGCTTCTTCAGCCTGGCGACGAATTTTGGCTCGGGCGGCGGTGAAATCACCCGTTCGTCCTCGCTGGCCGGTGTGTAGATCAGCGCTCCATTCTCGGCCACGACCTTGTCGAACAGGCCGATGTCGGGAAAGACGCCCTTCAAATCGGGCAGCTCTCGCCCGGTGACGAAAACCAGCTTGCGGCCGCTTTTCTTGAACCGCTCAAGAGCGCCGAGCGTCTTCCTGGAGACGATCCCGTCATGAGCCAACGTGCCGTCATAGTCCGTCGCCAACGCAATGAAATACATTCTGTCGACCTCTCCCGGTTCCGGTTCGCGCTCCGGTTAGAACGTGTGATCGAGACAAAGGCTCCCCATCGGAGGTGGATCGCAGGGTTTCGAGAAGGGGTGACGTTTCAATGCGAAATCAGGAACCCCTCTGGTGCCGGCACGTTGACCAGGCAAGCCGGGAGGCGTCCCCGGCCCTCCGTGGGCGGCGGGCAAATTCGCCGTCAAAATCCACCTTGAGCGCAATGAAAGGTAAGGCCATGGGTTTCTTTTCGAAGGACATCAAGACACTCGACGATCTCTTCGTGCACACGCTGCGCGACATCTATTATGCCGAAAAGCAGATCGAGAAAGCGCTGCCGAAGATGATCGACAAGGCAACCGACCCGCAATTGAAAGCCGGATTCGAAAAACACCTCGACCAGACCAGGGGGCACATCGAGCGCGTCGAACAGGTGTTCGAGTTGCATGGCGTCAAAGCCAAACAGATCAACTGCCCGGCGATCGACGGCATTCTCGATGAAGCCGACGATGTGAGCGGCGACGTCGACGACAAGGAAGTTCTCGATGCGGCGCTGATTGCATCGGCACAGGCGGTCGAGCACTACGAGATGACACGCTATGGTACGCTGATCGCCTGGGCCAAGCAGCTTGGCCGCAGCGACTGCGCCAACGTGCTGGCCAAGAACCTCAGGGAAGAACAGGCGACCGACCGCAAGCTCACCGAGATGGCGGAAAGCAAGATCAATCTGCAGGCAGCTGAATAAAGTCACTCAAGTCAGCCGGCCAGCGCTTCTGCCGGCCGGCCGACCGGCGGGGGCGCTGGCGAGCGCTACCGCCTTTGCCCGCATTCCGAAACCTTGCGATATTTCCTACCGTGCTGGTCATGACGGCACCGATTTTGCGGTGCGACAGTCTGTGGGGCCGGGTTCGAATCACCCGAAATCCTTGCCGGAAAGACATCACTGGTGTTGTGGCGCGGCAAACACAGCGCTTGCTTCGCTGACGATGGAGACGTGATCCTTGGCAGCCTTGCCAGCGCCATTGCCGTCGCCACGCATGATTGCGGTGACTATGGCGTCGTGCTCCTGCCAGGATTTGGCGAGCCGCCCCGGCAGCATGAATTGCGCGCGGCGGAACGGCGCCAGCCGGCTCCGCGTCATCACCGTCATTTCGTAGATATGGGCATTGTGGGCACCGCGATAGAGCCGGGTATGGAACTCGGTGTTGAAATACTCATAGTCCTCTTCGGCAGCCAGCTGCACCAGTCGTGCCGAAGCCTGATGCTCGATCTCGAGCGAGCGGCGCTCGCCGCTGGTCATGCGCTCAGCCGAGAAGCGGGCGCATATCGACTCCAGTTCGGCCATGCTCTCGAACATCGAGGCGAGGTGCTCCTGCGTCACCACGGCGACGATGGCGCCCCGGTTGGGCCGTCGCTCGACCAAGCCCATGGCGCTGAGCTGCCCGAGCGCCTCGCGGACCGGGGTACGGGACACGTCGAAGCGGGCGGCGAGCGAGGTTTCGTCGAGCTTTTCGCCTGGGCGCAGGAAGCCGGTGACGATCCGGTCGCCGATCGCCCTCACCATCTGATCAACGGTCGTGCCCGACCTGATCAAGCTGCGCTTCCCCGACAAATCTCCTCCATCGTCTTCTTGTGGAGTCGGGCGGCGCGCCAGCCCCGTCGACTCAATATATCCCTCTATGCCTTAATTTTAATCTGCCTGTCAAACTGGCTATTTACAAGGCAAAAAGTGCATGCAGTTGCCTGCAGTATGGGCAGGAACTTTTGAAGCAATTGTTGATTTTATTTATAAAATTCCCTCATTTGAACTGGCACAGTGATTGCATACACTTTCATGAGAAGGCACCAACCGACCCGGAAAAGGGTCCTACAGGGGAGCATAAGAGATGACCGATAGATTCATGCTTAGCCGCCGCCAGTTGCTCAAGACCTCCGCCGCCGGAGCCGCACTTGGGCTGGCCTCGGCATCCTTTCCGATAGGCAAGGCATTCGCGGCCGCCGCCACCGTCGGCTTCATCTATGTCGGGCCGAAGGACGACTATGGTTACAATCAGGCGCATGCCGAGGGTGCCGCCGCGCTGAAGGGCATCGAGGGCATCTCCATCGTCGAGGAAGAGAACGTCCCCGAGACGGTCGACGTCCAGAAGACGATGGAATCGATGATCAACCTCGACGGCGCCTCGCTGGTCTTCCCGACCTCCTTCGGCTATTTCGATCCGCACATGCTGGCCATGTGCACGAAATTCCCCGACGTGCAGTTCCGCCATTGCGGCGGCATGTGGAACAAGGACAAGCATCCGATGAATGCCGGCTCCTATTTCGGCTATATCGGCATGGGCCAGTATCTGAACGGCGTTGTCGCCGGTCATACCTCGAAGACCAAGAAGCTCGGCTTCGTCGCCGCCAAGCCGATCCCGCAGGTACTGCTCAACATCAACTCCTTCCTGCTCGGCGCGCGCTCGGTCGACCCGACCATCACTTGCCAGGTGATCTTCACAGGCGAGTGGTCGCTGGCGGTCAAGGAAGCGGAAGCCACCAACGCGCTGGTCGATCAGGGCGCCGACGTCATCACTTGCCATGTCGACAGCCCGAAAGTGGTGGTCGAGACGGCGGCCGGACGCGGCGCCTTCATCTGCGGCTATCATGCAAATCAGAGCCCGCTGGCGCCGGAAAAATACCTGACCGGCGCCGAATGGAACTGGGCCAAGGTCTACAAGATGTTCGTCGACGACCTCGTCGCCGGTACACCGCTGCCCAACTTTACCCGCGGCGGCCTCGCCGACGGCTTCGTCAAGATGAGCCCACTTGGCCCCGCGGTCGGCGAGCCGGCCCGCAAGCAATTCGACGCCACGCTGGCCGAAATGATGAAGGGCGGCTTCTCGGTCATCAAGGGTCCGCTGAAGAGCAACAAGGGCGTCGTCGTCGCCACCGAAGGCCAGGCCTTCGCCGAGACCGCCATAGAGCTCGAAAGCATGGACTACCTCGTCGAGGGCGTCGTCGGTTCGACCGCCTGAAGTTGAACGCGCACGGAGACGGGCCATGGCAGATACGATCAGCAGCGCGGATGCACCGGCGGTGTTCGGTGCCAGCGGACATCCGGCGGCGCTGGAATGGATCGCCAGGCGGGCGGAAGCCTTCGTCATTCCGCTCGCGGCGTTGATCATCGGCATGGTCCTGTTCAGCCTGTTCGTCGCGCTGGTCGGCAAGTCGCCGGTCCAACTCTATGAAACCATGTGGCGAGGCGGCTTCGGCTCGTGGTTTTCGATCCAGAACTCGCTATCGCGCGGAGCCCCGCTGCTGCTTGCGGCGCTCTGTGTGGCGCTGCCGGCGCGGCTCGGCCTTGTCGTCATTGGTGGCGAGGGCGCCATCGTACTCGGCGGCGTCGCTGCCGCCGCCACAGGCGTAGCGCTGATCGGCGCGCCACCCTTCATCGTCATTCTTGCCATGGGCGTGGCGGGTATGGCCGCCGGCGGCATCTGGATCGGTGCCGTCGGCGCGCTTCGCCACTACCGTGCCGTCAACGAAACCATTTCCAGCCTGCTGATGGCCTATATCGCTATTGCCCTGATGAACCATCTGGTGGAAGGACCGCTGCGCGATCCAGCCTCGCTCAACAAACCCTCGACCCAGCCGCTGGTCGACGCCTATCGCATTGGCAACATTCCCGGCATGGAGGTGCATTGGGGTCTTGTCGTCGGCATCGTCGCCTGCATTCTGTCCTGGCTGCTGATCGAAAAGACCCGCTGGGGCTTTGCCGCCCGCATCGCCGGCGGCAATGTCAGGGCAGCCCAGGTGCAGGGGTTGGCCGTCGGACCGCTGATTGTCGGCTTCACCGCGCTTGCCGGCGGCTTCGCCGGCCTTGCCGGCATGCTGGAAGTCGGCGCCGTACAAGGCAGCGCCAATGCCTCGCTCGCGGCCGGCTACGGCTATACCGGCATTCTTGTCGCCTTCCTTGCACGCCACAACCCGCTCGCCATCATCCCGGTCGCAATCCTGCTTGGCGGCATCAACGCGTCTGGCGGGCTGATCCAGCGTCGCATGGACCTGCCCGATGCCACGGTGCTGGTGCTGCAAGGCATGCTCTTCATCGTCATCCTGTTCAGCGAAACCTTCTACGGCCGCTTCAAGGCCTTCAATCCCGACCTCTGGAAGAAAGGCGCCTGATGGAAGCGACCGAGATCGGCCTGTGGGGCGTTCCGCTCGCCATACTTGGCGGCGCCATCCGCGTTTCGACACCCTTCATTTTCGTGTCGCTTGGCGAAGCCATCACCGAACGCTCCGGCCGCATCAATCTCGGCCTTGAGGGCACGCTGGTCTTCGGCGCCATGACCGCCTATGCGGTGGCGGTGATGACCGGCTCGCCCTGGCTCGGCCTGATGGCGGCCGCTGCTGCCGGCCTCTGCTTTGGTCTGTTTCACGGCTGGATCTGTAAATTTCCCGGGGTCAACGACATTGCCATCGGCATCGCCCTGATGCTGCTCGGCTCGGGTCTTGCCTTCTTCTTCGGCAAGCCGTTCATCCAGCCCTCGGCACCTGACCTGCCGGCCATTCCTTTCGGCGGCTGGTCCGATATTGCGCAGGTGCAGGCGGCGCTCAACGTCAATGTGCTGTTCCTGATCGGCGCGGCACTGGCGGTGTTCCTGTGGTGGGCTTTCCGCAACACACGCGCCGGGCTGATCCTGCGCGTCGTCGGCGACAGTTCCGACGCCGCGCGCGCCATGGGTCTCAACCCGAACACGGTGCGTCTCATCGCCACCGGCATCGGTGGCGCTCTGGCCGGCATCGGCGGCGCTTATCTGTCGCTCTACTATCCCGGCAGCTGGACCGAGCGCATTTCGTCAGGCCAGGGCCTGATGGCAGTGGCGCTGGTCATCTTCGCGCGCTGGAACCCGCTCGGCTGTTTTGCCGCTGCCTTGCTGTTCGGCGGGGCAGGGGCGCTCGGTCCCGCGCTGCAGTCGGTCGGCGTCACGCAAGGCTACTATCTCTTCTACGCCGCCCCTTACATCCTCACCCTGATCATCATGATCGCGACCTCATCGCCGAGCCGTTCGCTCGCCGGCGCGCCGGGCGAACTGTCGATCACCAAATGAGACCGGAGGTTTTGCCATGAACGCCAGAACCGGGCAGCGCTACATCGAGGCCGATCCCTATCCATGGCCCTACAATGGCGATCTCCGGCCCGACAACACGGCGCTGATCATCATCGATATGCAGACCGATTTCTGCGGGCCGGGCGGCTATGTCGACCACATGGGTTACGACCTGTCGCTGGTCCGCGCCCCGATCGAGCCGATCAAGTCGGTGTTGTCGGCGATGCGCGAGAAAGGCTACACCATCATCCACACCCGCGAGGGCCATCGGCCCGACCTCGCCGACCTGCCGGCCAACAAGCGCTGGCGCTCGCGCCGCATCAATGCCGGCATCGGCGATCCCGGCCCCTGTGGGCGCATCCTGGTGCGCGGCGAACCGGGCTGGGACATAATCCCCGATCTCTATCCGGCCGAGGGTGAGCCGATCATCGACAAGCCGGGCAAGGGCTCGTTCTGCGCCACCGACCTGGAGCTGATCCTCAATCAGCGCGGCATCGACAACATCGTACTCACCGGCATCACCACCGATGTCTGCGTCCACACCACCATGCGCGAGGCCAATGACCGCGGCTTCGAATGCGTCATGCTGGAGGATTGCTGCGGGGCGACCGACTACGGTAACCATCTCGCCGCCATCAAGATGATCAAGATGCAGGGCGGCGTCTTCGGCACGGTGTCGAATGCGGCCGCGCTCGTCGCCCAGCTGCCGTGAGGACAACCGTGATGAGTGCAACCACGCGCACAAAGGCGGTCGGCGTCGAGACCATCGGCATGACCATGCGCTTCGGCGCCTTCACCGCGCTCGACGATGTCTCGGTCAAGGTGCCGGCTGGCTCCTTCCACGCATTGCTCGGCGAGAACGGCGCCGGCAAGTCGACGCTGGTCAAATGCATGATGGGTTTTTACCATCCGACCTCCGGCGACATCCTCGTCGACGGTCGCGAGGTGGCGATCGCCAGCCCGCGCGATGCCTCGGCACTTGGGCTCGGCATGGTCTACCAGCATTTTACGCTGGTCCCGTCGCTGACCGGTGCGGAAAACCTGGTGATTTCGCGCGAAAAGGTACCTGGCATCATCGACTGGCGCAGGGAGCGCGCCGACCTTGCTCAATTCATGCAGCGCATGCCGTTCAAGCTGCCGCTCCACGTCAAGGTTGCCGAGCTCGCCGCCGGCGAAAAACAGAAGCTGGAAATCATCAAGCAGCTCTATCTCGGCCGCAATTTCCTGGTGCTGGACGAGCCGACTTCCGTGCTCACGCCGGGCGAAGCGCAGGAGGTGCTTGGCCTGGTGCGCGACATGACCAGGGCGGGCGGTCTCACCGTGTTGATGATCTCGCACAAATTCCACGAGGTGACGGCGTTTGCCGACGACATCACGGTGCTGCGCAAGGGCAGGCTGACCGGAACCGGAAAAGTGTCAGCTCTCTCGCACAAAGAGATGGCGGCGATGATGATCGGCGACCAGCCGATCGCGGCGCTCGACAGCCGCGCTCCGGTGCCGGTCGACGCCAGGCAGGTTCTGACGGTGAAGGCGCTGAAGGCGCCCGACCGGACAGGCCTGAAAACCATCAACATCGGCGGACTCGACGTGAAGTCTGGCGAGATCGTCGGCGTCGCCGGCATTTCCGGCAACGGTCAGAAGGAGTTTCTCGAAGTCTTGGCCGGACAGCGCACCCGCGACGGCGGCGACGTTCTGGTGAAGGGCTCGCCCTATGGCGCCAGCCGCAGCGAGGCGCGCACGCTCAATGTCCGCTTCATTCCGGAGGAACCGTTGCGCAACGCCTGCGCGCCGAAGATGACCGTTGCGGAAAACATGGCCTTCCGGACCTTCGATTTGAACGAAGCCGGCAAGCCGATCGCTTGGATCAGGATGAGCGCCATGCGGGACTATGCGACCCGCCTGGTCGAGCAGTTCAAGGTCAAGACGGCATCGCTCGCCTCGCCGATTTCGTCGCTGTCGGGTGGCAATGTCCAGCGCGCCGTGCTGGCCCGCGAACTGACCGGCGAAGTCGATCTTCTGATCGTCTCCAACCCGTGCTTCGGCCTGGACTTCTCCGCGGTGGCCGAGATACGCGCCCGCATCATGAAGGCGCGCAATGCGGGTGCCGCCGTGCTCCTAATGTCGGAAGACCTCGACGAACTGCTCGAGCTGTCCGATCGCATCTTTGTCATGTCGGATGGCGCGCTGGTCTATGAGACGCCGATTGCGCAGGCGAGCGTACAGACAATCGGCGAGCATATGGCGGGACATCACTAATGGCCGAAATCGATGCCCAACCGTTCTCCTTCACCTTCAAGCCGCAGACCATGGCGCTGGTGGTCATCGACATGCAGCGCGACTTCGCCGAGCCCGGCGGTTTTGGCGCCAGCCTGGGCAACGACGTTAGCCGGGTCACGGCAATCGTGCCGACCGTGAAGAAGCTGCTCGAGGGATTTCGCGCCGCCGGCCTGCCGGTGATCCACACCATGGAGTGCCATCGGGCCGATCTCTCCGACCTGCCGCCGGCCAAGCGCAATCGCGGCAATCCGTCGATCCGCATCGGCGATGCCGGGCCGATGGGCCGCGTGCTGATCGTCGGGGAGCCGGGAACGGCGATCCTCGACGAGCTTGCCCCGCTACCCGGCGAGATCGTCATCGAGAAACCCGGCAAGGGCGCCTTCTATGCGACCAGCTTCGGTGACGACCTAAGAAAACTCGGCGCCCAGCAGCTGATTTTCGCCGGCGTCACCACCGAGGTCTGCGTGCAGACGACGATGCGCGAGGCCAATGATCGCGGCTATGAGTGCCTGCTCGCCGAGGACGCGACCGAGAGCTACTTTCCCGAGTTCAAGGCGGCGGCACTAGCCATGATCCGGGCGCAGGGCGCCATTGTTGGCTGGACGGCAACGACCGACCAGGTGCTCGAGGGAATTGCCAATGCCTAATCTTGCTTTTGCCGGCCTGCTCGACGGCGGCTGGCGCGATCTGGCGTCCGAGCATTTCCGTGACGGCATCAGCGTGCGCTGGCTGCTGAAGGGCGGGCCGGTCGAGCCGTCGGTCGCGGTCCTGAAATACCGGCCCGGCGCCAGCGTGCCGCGCCACCGCCATGTCGGGCTGGAAACCATCGTCGTGCTGGAAGGCACCCAGAGCGACGAGAACGGCGACTATCCTGCTGGCAGCGTGATCCTCAATCCGGTCGGCACCGAGCATTCCGTGTGGACGAAGGACGGCTGCGTCGTGCTGATCCAGTGGGATCTGCCGGTGATCATTCTGGGGGAGACGAAATGAGCGATATCCACTTCGACATAGCGAGCCTGCACGCAGTCTATCGGGGGGGCCTCGCCGTTGGTGACGTGATCGCGACGATCTACTCCCGCATCGAAGCGGCCGATGACCCGGGCATCTTCATCCATCTCGCCGCCAGGGCAGATCTCCTTGCCAAGGCCGCGGCACTCGGCTCGTTCGACCCGGTGGCAAAGCCGCTTTGGGGCATTCCCTTCGCCGTCAAGGACAACATCGACGTCGCCGGCATGCCGACGACAGCAGCGTGCGCCGAATACACCTATTGGCCCGACAAGGACGCCACCGTGGTGGCGCGGCTGAAGGCGGCCGGCGCGCTGGTCGTCGGCAAGACCAATCTCGACCAGTTCGCCACCGGCCTCGTCGGCGTGCGCACGCCCTGGCCGATCCCGCGCAACGCTATCGACGAGGCGCTGGTGCCGGGCGGCTCTTCCTCCGGCTCGGCGGTGGCGACGGCGCGCGGCATCGTCTCCTTCGCGCTCGGCACCGACACCGCCGGCTCCGGCCGTATCCCGGCCGGCCTCAACAACATCGTCGGGCTGAAGCCGACCGTCGGCGCGCTGTCGACGGCGGGTGTCGTGCCGGCCTGCCGCACGCTCGACTGCGTCTCGGTGTTCGCGCTGACTGTCGACGACGCCTATGGGGTGTTTTCCGTCGCCGCCGCGCGCGACGCGGCCGATCCTTATTCGCGCGACATTGCCGTCCAGCCGCTCGCCACGCGCCAGCCGGTGCTGACCGTCGGCGTGCCTGCAAAAGCGGACCTCAAATTCTTCGGCGATATGGCCATGCAGGCCGGCTTCGAGGCCGCGCTTGCCGTGCTGTCGCGGCTCGGCTGCCGGCTGGTCGAAATCCCCTTCGGTGATTTCTACGCCACCGCCAACCTGCTCTATGAAGGCGCCTGGGTGGCCGAGCGCTATGCGGCGATCCGCGATTTCATGGAGGCCAACGAAGCCGCCTTGCATCCGGTGACGCGCAAGATCATCGGCGGCGCCAGGAACCTGTCGGCGGCAGACGCCTTCCGCGGCCTCTACGCCTTGCAGGCCTGCAAGGCGAAGCTCGCCCCGGTTATCGCCTCGGTCGACCTGTTCTGCGTGCCGACCGCTCCGACGCACTACACCACTGCCGCCGTGCTCGCCGATCCCGTCGAGACCAACAGCCGCCTCGGCACCTACACCAACTTCGTCAACCTGCTCGATATGTGCGGCATCGCCGTGCCGACCGGCAGACGCGGCGACAGCCTGCCGATGAGCGTCACCTTGCTGGCGCCGGCCGGCCGCGATGCGTTGACGGCGATGCTCGCCCGCGACCTGCATGCGGCGAGCGGCCTTCCGCTCGGCGCCACGGGCTGGCCGCAGCCCAGCCTGCAGCCCGCCCAGCCTGCCCGCGATGGGATGATCGACCTGGTGGTGGTCGGCGCGCATCTGTCAGGCATGCCGCTCAACGGCCAGCTCAACCAGCTTGGTGCGCAGTTCCTGCGCGCCACCCGCACCGCCGCCGCCTACAAGCTCTATGCGCTGGCTGGCCAATTGGTGCCGAAACCGGGGCTGATCCGCGTTGCCAATGGCGGCATGCAGATCGACGTCGAGGTCTGGCGGCTGGGGCCGGAGGCTTTCGGCCGCTTCGTCGCTGCCATTCCGGCACCGCTTGGCATCGGCACGATTGAGCTCGACGACGGCACCCCTGCCAAGGGTTTTCTGGTCGAAACCGCGGGCTTGGTCGGTGCCTCCGACATCTCCTCATTCGGCGGCTGGCGCCGCTTTGTCGCACGCGGCAAAGACATGGCCGATCAAAGTGAAAAGCGGCAGAACTGGCCCGCTGGCGCCCCGATCTGATCGTCGTGCAGGCTTGCCTTGCCGGACTTGCCTATCGGCACGCCGGTGGAGGTGTTCTCTCGACCAGCAGTCTCACAACGGAAGCGCTACCATTGCCCTTAGGCTCACGGCTACGCATTGGTTGGATCCATGCAGCGATAAGGCCAACCCTGGCAAAGCCTCTAAATCGATAGTCACCTTCGGGCAGCACCAGTCTTGGAATTCACGCCCTCAAGCAAGGCGAGCAGGCCTTTCAGAATTTCGATTGGCGGCGGCGGACAACCTGGAATGTGAAGATCGACGGGCAAGGCCTCGGACACTCCGCGCATCACGGCATAGCTGCCGGCGAAACAGCCACCATCCCTTGCGCAATCTCCGAGTGCGACCACCCATTTTGGGTTGGGTGTTGCATCGTAGGTCCGCTTCAATGCCTCGCGCATGTTTTTTGTGACCGGCCCGGTGACGAGCAGGACATCAGCATGACGCGGTGATGCGACGAACCGGATCCCAAAACGCTCGATGTCATAGAAGGCGTTGTTCAACGCGTGCATCTCAAGTTCGCAGCCGTTGCAGGAACCGGCATCGACCGCCCGGATCGACAGGCTTCGCCCCAATCGTTTGTGAGCAGCCCCATCGAGCGCGCGTGCGAGTTCGTCGACCGCCGTGCTGCTTGCCAACGGCGGACGCTCGGTGAGAGGGGGGCGTATCAGGCTTTCAAAAAGAAGCTTGCGCATGACAGCGTGCCTTCAGAGATCATGGCCCGAATAAGAGCAGTTGAACGATTTGTTGCAGAGCGGAAAGTCGGCAACGATGTTTCCTTCGATCGCCGCTTCAAGCAGCGGCCATTGAAACCAAGAGGGATCGCGCAGGTGGCAGCGCTCGACCAGGCCGCTTTTGCCAATGCGCAGCCAGGCCAGAATGTCGCCCCGGAAGCCTTCGACGAGCGCCATACCTTCATGCGGCCCGCCTATCTGCGCGCAATCGACGCGGATGGGTCCGTCCGGCAATTGTCGCAGGATTTGTTCGATCAGGGACAGGCTTTGTTCGACTTCGTGGATGCGAATCCAGACACGGGCGTTCACATCGCCCTCCTGGAGGAGAGGCACATCGAAGGCGAGTTCGCCATAGGGTGGATAAGCAAGATTGCGTCGGGCATCGAAGTCCCGACCGGAAGCCCGGCCAACGTAGCCGCCGGCGCGATATTGACGAGCGAGTTCCACCTTCAGCCGGCCAGTTGCGACAGTCCGATCCTGCAGCGACGCCGTGTTATCGTAGAGCTCGACCAGCGCGGGAAACCGCTGCCTGATCTCCGCGATCAGGGACCAAACCGCTGTTGTCCCGTCATCGCTTAGGTTGGCTGCCACTCCTCCCGGCACGATGCGGTCGCGCATCAAGCGATGGCCGAAAGCAGCATCGCTTGCCCGCAACACGCGCTCACGCAGCACCGCACAGTGGGCATGCATGAGCGCGAAGGCGGCATCATTGCAGATAGCGCCGATGTCGCCCAGATGGTTGGCCAAGCGCTCCAACTCGGCCATGAGCGCTCGCAGCCAGACAGCGCGTGGGGAAACCTCGACACCCAGCGCCGCCTCGACCGCGCGGGCAAAAGCGAGGGAGTATGCCACGGCACTGTCGCCAGAGGTTCTGCCCGCCAGTTTGGCTGCATGGTCGATATCGGACCCTGCCATCAGGCCTTCTATACCCTTGTGCGCGTATCCGAGGCGCTGCTCCAGCCGGACGACCGTTTCGCCGCTCGCCGTGAACCGGAAATGCCCCGGCTCGATGATGCCGGCGTGCACGGGTCCGACCGGGATCTGATGCAGGCTCTCCCCCTCGGCAGGCAGGAAACGGTAGGGGGAGGCTGTCGCGGCAGACTTCCGGACGCGGGTACTCAACGGATGGCTGACACCCCAGTGGCCATGATCAAGCCACCGTCGCGTATCAGGCGCACCTTGTGGCAGCAGTCCGAACAGGTCAGCCGCCGCGCGTTCGAGGCGCAACGCGGGCGGATGTAGTCGGCCAACCGATGGGTAGCGGCCACTGGGGCATTCCAGGCTGACGACGCCGACGTCCCCGGCGCTTTCGTCGAGAAGTGCCATGTGGACGGCGCCTGGCTCACCCCATAGGCCGAGCAAGCTCCAGTGGCCCTCGGCCAACTGCTCGACGGCAAAGCTCCATTTTTTCGGAGTCACCACGGCGCGCGGCCATGGGAAATGATTTTCGACATTTTGGCCAGCAAGGATGAGATCGATCAGCGCGGGCATGCTCTTTCTCTCCTCTGCTCACCCCAGGATACTTGCGACGTGCTGGAACCATGTGACCAGCGGTGGCGGCAGATAGATGCCGGCGGCAAACACCAACGCCAAGTGGGAATACATCGGAATGTAGGACGCCTCGGCGGGTGCAGTGCTGCCGCGCGGTTCGCCGAAAGCGACGCCGGTTAGTCGAAGCAGCAGGGCTCCGAAAGCGAGCAGAATCCCGAAAACCAACGGCATCGCCAAAAGGGGGTGTCTTGCAAAAGTCGAACTCACGACCAGGAACTCGCTCATGAAGATGCCGAGCGGAGGGAGCCCGGCAATGGCAACGACGCCGATGACGAGCGCCCAGCCAAGCGCAGGATGCGTCTCCGTCAGCCCCCGGATTTCGGCGATGTTCTGTGTCCCCTTGACCTGGGCGATGTGGCCGACCGTGAAAAAGATCGCCGACTTGGTCAGGCTGTGCATGACCATATGCAGCAGTCCGGCAAAATTGGCCAGCGGGCCACCCATGCCGAAAGCGAACACGATGATGCCCATGTGCTCGATCGAGGAGTACGCGAACAGGCGTTTTATGTCGCGGCGGCGATAGAGCATGAAGGCCGCGAAAACAAGCGACGTCAGTCCCATCGTGATCATCAATGGCCCAGGTGCGATCGCTTCCGGGCTTGCCGCGAGCAATAGCTTGAAGCGCAGCACGGCATAGAGCGCGACGTTCAACAGCAAGCCCGACAGCACTGCGGAAATCGGCGTTGGACCCTCAGCATGCGCGTCTGGCAGCCAGGCATGCAACGGGGCAAGGCCAACCTTCGTCCCGTAGCCGAGCAGCAGAAAGACGAAGGCGACATTGAGCAGAGCCGGATCGAAATGTGCCGCGTGCTCGATGAGCACTGTCCAGACCATCGCATTCGTTCCCTCGCCAACGACCGGCTGTGCGGCCATGTAGACGAGGATGGTGCCGAAGAGTGCCAGCGCAATACCGACGCTTCCCAGAATGAAATATTTCCAGGCGGCCTCCAACGCTTCGTGCGTGCGGTAGATGCCGACCATGAGCACGGTGGTCAGCGTGGCAAGTTCCACCGCCACCCACATCAAGCCAATATTGTTCGACACGAACGCCAGGTTCATGCCGAACATCATGACCTGGTACATTGCGTGATAAAACCGCAAGTTCGGGGCCGTCAGCCGCCCGATCTCCAGCTCGTGGGCAATGTAGGAAGCGCTGAAGACGCTGGTGGTGAAGCCGACGAATGTGTTGAGCACGATGAAGACGATATTGAGATCGTCGACGAGCAGATACTGCCCAGGCTGCGGACGGTCGGTGACAAGAAGCGACAGTGCGGCGAGCAGGGTCAGCAAGCTCGCTACGACATTGAGGCCCGCCGATATCCGGTAGTTCGGCAGCGTCGCCAGAAGTGCGGCCGCGAAGAACGGTATCAGCAAAATTGCGGCCACCGCATCGAGGGAGAACGCGGTCAACGGTGTTCTCCCCTGTAGTCGTCGAGCACGCCGACATCCACCGAGTCGAACCTCTCGCGGATGCGGAACAGGAAGACGCCGATGACGATGAAGGCGATCAAGATCGAGAAAGCGACACTGATCTCGACGACCAAGGGCATGCCCTTGGCCCCCGTTGCGGCGAGGACCAGACCGTTCTCGAGCGACATGAATCCGACAACTTGGCTGACGGCGTTGCGGCGGGTGACCATCACCAGCAGCCCCAGCAAAATGATGGACAGCGCGAAAGCCAGGTCCTCGCGGGCTAGGGGATCAGCCTCGGGAGTGACGCGCAGCATCAGGACCATGGACAGGGTCACCAGGCCTATCCCCGCAAGCATGGTCGTACCGATGCCGACGGCGGTCTCGACGTCACGATGAATGCCGAGCCGCTGAATGATGCGATGAAGCCCGACGGGAATGACGATCGCCTTGAAGACGAGGGCGATCGCCGCCGTGACGTAGAGATGATGCGCGTCCTGGATATATGCCTGCCAGGCTACGGACAGGGCTAGCACGATTGCATGAAGCGCAAAAACGTTGATCAGCGCAAAGAGGCGATCCTGATACAGCATCATGAAACTGACCAGCACCAGGCCGCCGGCGAGCAGGTGAGCGATGTCGAAGGTGAGGCCGTTCATCAGAGGCTCCGTGAGACGAACAGCAGGAGCGTGCCGAGCAAGGCCAGCATCAGCGCTGCCCCGAGGAAATCCGAGACACGGAAGACGCGCATCTTGGCGATGGCAGTCTCAAACACCGCGAGGAGAACGCCACAGATGGCAAGCTTGCCGACATAGGCGACGACACCCGAAGCGAGGGATTCCAGTCCTGCCCCGGCGCTCGCCAGTCCCCAAGGAAGGAAGACGCAGGAAATCAGCGACACATAGAGCAGAAGCTTGAGGAAGGCGGCAAACTCGATCATCGCCAGATGGCGACCGGAATATTCCAGCACCATCGCCTCGTGAACCATGGTGAGTTCCAGGTGGGTCGACGGATTGTCCACGGGTATACGGGCGTTTTCGGCGACCGCCACCATCACGAGAGCGATGAGCGACATCCCCAGCGATACCCGCAGGCCAACCTCCGGCGATCCCATGAAGGCGGCGACCGTCGAGAGTTGCGTCGCGCCGGCGACGAGCGCCAGGCTGAACACGATGAGCAGCATGGCGGGTTCGGCCAGCGAAGCGATCATCACCTCGCGGCTCGAGCCGATGCCGCCGAAGCTCGTGCCGACGTCCATGCCTGCCAGCGCCAGGAAGAACCGGGCGCTTCCCAGCAGTGCGACAATGGCTATGAGATCGGCGGTCCAACTGAATGTGAGGCCGGCGGCGAATGTCGGGATAAGCGCCGCGCCGACCCAGGTGGTGGCAAAGATCAGATAGGGCGTCACGCGAAACAGCCAGGATGCGTTGTCCGCCAGAACGACCTCCTTGCGCATCAGCCGCAAGAGATCGCGGTAAGGTTGGATCAGGGAAGGACCCTGGCGGCGCAAGAGCCGTGCCTTCACCTTGCGCACGAATCCGGTCAGGAGCGGCGCCAGCAAAAGCACCAGCGCCATCTGCGCGCCTTGAACGGCCAACTCGAGAATCACGGCCATAGTGCGAGCACCAGGAGCAGGACAATGAGAAAGAGAAAGACGAGGGTCAGGTAGCGCCTGATCGTCAGGAACTGCAGATGGTTGAGGTGGTCGGTCGCAAAATCGATGGCCCTGGCGATAGGCTGATAGAGCGCCTCCCAGATCACGTCATGCATTTCGACGTTCAAACGAGCCGGACCGGTCTCGCCAGGGGCCGGCATTTCGACGGTTTCCCTTGCACGGAATACGAACGTGCCGAAGACGCGACGGATAGGCTGCGCGAAGCTGACGGCCGTGTACTGCGAGCTTGGGACCACATCCGGGAAGCCACAACCCCAGGCGGGACCCCGACGGAGTGCATGTGATGCAAAGCGATGGATCACATATGCCGCAGCGGATGCGGAAAAGGCGATGAACAGGAACACCAGCAGGCCGTTGTAGGAACTGCGGCTGGCTGCAATAGGCACGATCGACAACCATGGCTCAGCCATCTGCACAGGCATCCGGCTGCCAATCAGCGGAAGTGTCACCGAGGATAGGCCGTCTATAACAAGACCCGGCAGAATGCCGGCCAGAAGACAAAGGGCAGCGAGAATGAACATTGCCGCCAGCGAGTAGCGATCGACCTCATGCGCCAGTTCCACCGCGGCCGAGCGTGGCCGACCGAGGAATGTAATCCCGAACGCCTTTACGAAGCAGGCCGCGGCCAGTGCCGCTGACAGCGCCAGCAGACCGCCAACGGCGGGCACCATGACCTTCAGTCCCCATTGTGGCAGATCGGGGCTCTGCAATATGGCCTGAAAGGCCAGCCATTCGGAGACGAAGCCGTTGAAGGGTGGAAGTGCCGAGATCGCGACGCAACCGACGAGAAAGGCAAAACTTGTAAAGGGCATGCGGTGGATGAGACCGCCCAGCTTCTCCATATCCCGCTCTCCGGTTGCCGTCAGCACGGCACCCGCGCCGAAAAACAGCAGGCTCTTGAAAAAGGAATGGTTGAGGACGTGGAACAGCGCGGCGGTGAGCGCCAGCGCTGCAGCCGATGGCATGGC
Source organism: Mesorhizobium sp. LjRoot246 (assembly GCF_964254115.1). Classification (NCBI taxonomy): domain Bacteria; kingdom Pseudomonadati; phylum Pseudomonadota; class Alphaproteobacteria; order Hyphomicrobiales; family Phyllobacteriaceae; genus Mesorhizobium; species Mesorhizobium sp. LjRoot246. Next base: position 2,290,565 of record NZ_CAXUSN020000001.1, read on the forward strand.
GTTCGCCTTGAAAGCAAGCGCGAGACCAAGGCTTACGAAGATGACGCCAATGTTTTCAATGGTGCTATAGGCAAGCAGTCGCTTCAGATCCTTTTCCATCAGCGCGTAGAGGATGCCGAGAACCGCCGTCACGCCGCCAAGGAAAAGCACGGCAACGCCCGACCACCATGCCGGCTCACCGAGCAGATCGAAAATAACGCGTATGAAGCCATAGACCGCGACCTTGGTCATAACGCCGCTCATGAGAGCCGAGACGTGGCTTGGCGCGGCCGGATGAGCGAGTGGCAGCCAAACGTGCAACGGGACGAGCCCAGCCTTGGAGCCGGCACCCAGCAGCATGAGAACCAGGACGAAAGCAGCAGCGAACGGGGTGGGGTCGGCGGCTCGCATCGCGTCGAATGTATAGGTTCCATCGGATCCGGCGAGCAGGCCGAACGCAAGCAGCAGCGCGAGTGTGCCGAAGCTCGCCATCACGAGATAGATGTAGCCCGCCCGCGCATTATCCTGCTCGCGATGGTGCGCCATGACGAGCGCCCAGGAGGCGAGTGACATGAATTCCCAAGAAAGCAGGAAAGTGAAGGCGTCGTCGGCCACCACGACAAGGTTCATTCCGGCTAGGAAAGCCGGGAAGAACGGCAGCACCCGATGCGGCGCAGACTCATGCCTGCCGTAGCCGAGGCCATAAAGACTGGCCATGGCGCCGCCGAAGTTGACGACGATGAGGAAGAAAGTCGAGAGCGCATCCAAACGGAAATGAGCGCCGATCCACGGCAATCCAAGAGGCAACACCACAGTCGACGGGGTGGCGGGATTGTCGGCGATGCGGCTCGCGAGAACCATGAGCACGGCCGCCGATATACCTAGCGTCAAGCCGTAGATCAGGCGTGTTCCCGGTTCCGATCTGCGGCTTTCCGCAATCGCAAGCACCGCGGTCCCCAGGAGCGCAGCAACGCCCCACAGGAGGACCGCGGCCCCCGAAATCACGCCACGCTCCTCACGGGGAGTTTGGCATCCGTATCGACCCCGCCCAGAATTTTGGCGGGGTCAAAATCCGCTTTCAGTCGCACGCCGCGCCCGCCGATTTGGCTGGAGGCGCCGTCAGCGATCAATTCCACGCCGGCGAGGTCAAGTGCCCCGATCAGCTTCATGAGAGAATCGACGTTACCCCGAATAATCGACTCGCTGGCTTCCATGCGTTGAATTGTCGGCACGGAAAGGCCAGACAATTCGGCAAGCCTGCGCTGGTCGATGCCAAGGAGCGCCCTCGCGGCACGCAACTGTGGAGCAGTTATCACGGTCGCATCCCCCTTTTGTCAGCTTTGAGGTATTATCTCTACGTGTTGGAGCATATATTAAAATGGGGGGCATTCAAATAATGATGCGTGACGCATCTGTCTTGAAGCGATACGCCCTGCGCCTCGAAACAGGGCCATGCGACCATTCCCGTCACGGCCAGTCTTGTCGCCGGCTCTTGCGGTCGGGGCCGGTCTCATCGTGTTCATGCTTCAGGATCAGCCAAAACAGATAGCTGCCAAAATCCAGGAACAGCGCCTTCGCGAATGTGCTGCCAAATCTGGCATGCGGCAAAGCTCTGTCGCGCTACTGCCATAGCCGCCTCATGCGAACGGAGACGTCCTCCAGGACTGGCATGGAGGCGAGCACGAGGAGGATGGCCGCGAGAAACAACGTCGCCGCGAAGCCGACATGCTTAAAACCCACAGCGCCGACGACACCGCCGACAAAGAACAATGCAACAAGCGACGCAAGCAGTCTTAGCTTCCTTCGATCGGCCTTCACGAACAGTTCGTCCGATTCATTGCCTGAGACGTTCCAATAAAGCAGCTTGCCGAGTTCGATGCCCATATCGGTCACCAGGCCAGTGACATGCGTTGTCCGGATTCTGGCTTCCGACAGCTTGGTGATGATGGCGTTCTGCAAGCCCATGATGAAGCAAAGCAGCATCACCGTCATCGGCACAAACAGGGCTTCATGACGCGCAAGATGGCTGCCGAGCAGACCGAAGCAGATCAGCAGAACCGCTTCCAGGACGAGCGGGAACGCATACTCGCCCTGCAGACTCTGCCGCCTTCCCCAGTTGACCAGCACCGCTGAGCAGGCGGCGCCTGCGACAAACGACAACAAGGCCCCCGATCCGGAAAGCGCCAGTTCGATGTTGCCGAGTGCCAGGTGGTCAGCCATCGAGGAAACGATGCCGGACATGTGGGACGTATACTGCTGAACTGCCAGAAAGCCGCCAGCATTGGCGGCTCCTGCGATGAACGTCAGAAAGCGAGCGAGGTGCCGGTCGGTCCTTTCGCTTCGCTCCTTTCCGGTCAGCCGGCGCAGATACAGGATCACGAGCGAACCTTGCCTTTCCATACGGAAAAGCGGGACCGCAAGTTGACGTGCCGGGAGAGGCTCATTGGGTGTTTTCTTGAAGAAGGACGAAGGACGGCGAATGAGTGGATGAGGAGTGTGCTTTGTACGATCTAGTTCGGCCTGCCCAGTAGCGTATCCGGATGCCGGAACCTGACGCCACGGCTGCCATCGTCGCTGCGCACGTGTTCGCTGAGAAGGTCGTCACCGGCGCGGTTCAGCGCGTTGATCACTTTCGTCAAGCTGTCGACAACGCCTCGCACATTGCCCTGGCTGGCTTCCATTCTTTGGATTGTCGGCAGCGAGATGCCTGCCATTTCCGCCAGGGTTTTCTGGTCGATGTTGAGAAGGGCGCGGGCGGCACAAAGCTGGGAAGCAGTGATCATCGAGGCATCAGCGTCTGAATATGAGAAATGATATTCTTCATAGTATCATTGATGTGTGAAACATCAACAAGAAGCAAAAAAATCGATCGGACCTTGGCACCGGGAACCTCGGCGATTATCGTGCCGTATGACTGAACGCTACGAACCTTTTCAGGAGCCGACGGCACCTGGACCGTCCGGGAGTGCAATCTAGAGCACAGAAACGTCCGACACAGTGGCCAGCATGACGTCTCAGACTGTGCGTCCTTCGTTGTCGAAGAAATGCAGGTGCTCGGGTGCAGTCTCCAGTCCGACCTCGGCGCCAATTTCGGGCGCTATCCCTTGGTTATGGATGGCGAGGCAAGTCTGGCCTCCGTCAAGTTCGACATGAATGAGCGTGACAGCGCCAGTGTATTCGGCCAGCCTTACCTTACCGCCTAGCGCGGCGTTTGAAGGCGCGACAAGCGAAAGGTGCTCAGGTCGAACGCCAACCGATGCAGCCATGGCAGGCACGGATGAGTTGTGGGTGATCGGCTGGCCGCCGGCTAACGGTAAAATGTTCATTTTCGGACTGCCGATGAACTGGGCGACGAAGATGGTTTTGGGCTCGTTGTAGAGTTCGTGGGGCGAACCGACCTGCTCGATCTTTCCATCGCGCAATACGACGATCTTGTCGGCGAGGGTCATGGCCTCGATCTGGTCGTGCGTCACGTAAATCATCGTTGTTGACAGGCGCTGGTGCAGCGCCGCGATCTCCGAGCGCATGTGGACACGCAGTTCGGCATCGAGGTTCGAGAGCGGCTCATCGAAGAGAAAAACTTCGGGATTGCCGACGATGGCGCGGCCGATGGCCACTCGCTGGCGCTGTCCGCCCGACAACTGACGCGGGAAGCGGTCAAGCAATGGCTCGAGCTTCAGCGTTGCGGCGGCTTCCGAGACGCGTCGGGCGCGCTCCTTGGCCGGCACTTTGCGAACCTTGAGGCCAAAGCCCATGTTGTCGCGTACCGTCAGGTGGGGATAGAGCGCATAGGACTGGAACACCATTGCCACACCGCGCTTGGCCGCCGGAACCTCGTTGACTAGGCGGTCGCCGATGTGGAGTTCGCCGTCGCTGATGTGCTCCAAGCCGGAGATCAGTCGCAACAGCGTGGACTTCCCGCATCCCGACGGACCGACGAAGACCACGAATTCGCCATCCTCGATCTGAAGGTCGACACCACGGATGACTTCGACCGTCCCGAACCGCTTGCGGATGTCCTTGAGAAGAACTTTTGTCATGGCGGGCTTCCATTATCCTTTGACGCCGGAGAGGGCGAAGCTCTCGACGATCTGACGCTGGGCGATCAGATAGATGATGAGGATGGGAACCACCGCCAGGCTTGTCGCCGCCAATTGCAGGTTCCACAAAGGCAGGCCGTAGCTGTCGTTGAAGTTGGACAGCGCCAGCGGCAGCGTGAATTTCTCAATCGAGCTGAGGAAGATCAATGGCTCGAGGAACAGGTTCCACGAATGCAGAAAAGTGATCACGGCAACCGCGGCAAGTGCCGGCCGCGACATGGGTAGGGCGATCGCCCACCAGATGCCGAACCGCGACAATCCATCCATCTTGCCGGCCTCTTCGAGTTCTCTGGGCAACGCCAGGAAGAACTGGCGCATCAAGAACGTCGCCATCACGCCCTGCGGGCCGAAGACGGGCAGAAGGATGAGCGGCCAATGTGTGTCGATCAGCCCCATCGCTCGGATCAGGAAGAAGTTCGGGATGATGGTGACCTCCTCAGGCACCATCAGTGCCATCACCAGAAACAGCATCAAAAGGCCGGCGCCGGCAAAGCGGATGCGCGCCAGCGCATATCCGGTGAGCGATGCAATGAACAAGGTCAGTACCGTTACTGTCACGGCGATGTAGAGCGAGTTGAAATACTGCCGCGCGAAGGGCTGGTAGGTGAACACTTCGGCGAAGTTCTCGATGCGCCAGACTCGGGGAATCAAGGTCGGCGCGCCGAAGATTTCGGTAGTGCTCTTGAAGCCGCCGGAGATCATCCACAGGAAGGGAAACACGAAAGGCACCGCCAGCAGCAGCAGGGCTATGGTCCAGCAGATGCGATAGAGGATCTCGGTCTGACGTGGGGTCACTCCATCTCCCTCCGCCGCAACATCACCTGCACAAGGGTGAGCGCCATTACGATGGCGAACATGATCAGAGCCAGTGCCGCTGCATAGCCGACGTTGAAGAACTTGAAGCCCTGTTGGTAGATGTAGAACGCCAGCACCAGGGTGCCGTTTTCAGGGCCGCCGCCAGTCATCTGGTAAATATGGTCGAACACCTTGAACGAACCGATCGTCGTCAGAACCATGATGACGAGCGTCGTTGGCGCAAGCAGCGGCCAGGTGATCATGCGGAAGATCTGCAGGCGCGAAGCGCCCTCCAATTTCGCCGCTTCCTCGTAGTCGCGCGGTATCGACTGAAGCGCGGCGATGTAGAGGATCATGTTGAGCCCGACCATCTTGATGACGCGGGTGACGATGACGGCCGCCATCGCCCAGTTGGGCTCGCGCAGCCAATTCGGACCATCGATGCCGACCCAGGCGAGTATCTGGTTCACAGCGCCACCTTCACCCTGCAGCATGAATTTCCAGACGATCGCCCAGGCAATCGCGGAAGTGATCACAGGCGCGAAGAAAATCGTCCGAAAGAACACGACGCCGAAAAATGGCCGCGAAAGCGCCAGTGCAAGCGATAGGGCCAGCGCCATGTTCAGGGGAACAAGCCCCAGCGCAAAGATCACGGAATTTCGGACGACATGCCAGAAGTCGGGGTTCTCCAGCAGGGCATTCTGGAAATTGTGAAGCCCAACGAATGTGGCCTGTTGGCTGAGCAGGTTCCACTCGGTCGTCGAATAGTAGAAGATGGCGACCAGCGGCCCAAGGAAGAAAATCAGGAAGCCTATGAAAGTCGGGCTGACGAATAGCCACGCTTCCAGCATTTCCCTGGTTTTCAAGGTCAACCGCGGCGCGCTCACCGAGCGCGCCATATTGTCCCGCGATGCCGAGTCGGCCACCGAACAGAGCCCGGTCAGAGCAAAGGCTGAATGGCGGCGCAGACGCCTTTCAGGGCTTCTTCGACATTGGCGTCGGCCCGCCACAGCGCGTCGACCCGCGGCGCCATCGCAGCGAATATCTGCGGCACCCGCTCATGCGATGGATGAACGCGGCCGTTGGCGATTGCGGCGGCGACACTCTTCATCTGCTCGGGTGGGATCAGCTTGTTGGAATTGACGAAGGCGTCGCTCTCCAGAACGCTCTTGCGGGCCGGCGGGAAGAACTGGGCCATGATCGCCACATTGTCCATGCTGGTCATTTCGGCAACCAGTTGAGCGGCGAGGTCCTTGTTCTTGCCCGATTCAAAGACCGTTAGGGCGGCCTGGCCGATGACCGGAGCCTCACCGGCCGGTCCCGAGGGCAGGGGCGCGATGCCCCATTTGAAGCCCGCCTCCGGCATCTTCGACGCTCGCGAGATCTGGTTTATGGTCATAGCGGAATTGCCTGAGAAGTAATCGCCCTGTTCTCCAGGCGGCACAATCGACTTGTCCTTGAACACCATGTCATGAAGTTGCTTGACCGCAGCCACCGCTTCCGGTTTGTCCAGGCCGCACTGGCCGTTCGCCCACAGCTCTCCGCCATAGGCGCGCACGGGCGGCAGCAGAGCGTGCGTCATCCGTGATGCGTAGCCTTCGCCGTCCTTGAACTCAAAGCCCCATTTTCCGGGATTGGCCTCGGCGATCTTCTTGGCGACCTCCTGGAATTTCTGCATGTTCCACTCGCCCTTTGCGGCGAGCTGATTGGGGTCTTCGAGACCCGCTTTGTCGAACATGTCCTTATTGTAGTAGATCAGGAACGGCGAGGTCGAGAACGGCACGCCGTAGACCTTGCCGTCCTGCTGCCAGAGCGCCATCGCCGGCCGGGAGAAATCGTCGAAATTGTATCCCTCGGCCGCCTTGAGCGTCGGGCCGATGTCCATTAGCAGCCCAGCGTTCTCGAATGCCGGTGCCGCATCTTCCATCATCCAGGCGACGTCCGGGGCGTTGCCGCCGGCGACCTGAAAGGTGAGCTTCTGGGTATAGTCCGCGACCGGAACGGTCTCGAACTTCACCGTGACGCCCGGATGCTTGGCGATGAAGCCCGCGGCGATGCCGTTCAACATCTTGAGATGGGCCTCGCTGCCGGTCCATACGGTTACCCGGAGTTCCTGAGCCAGCGCCAGGGTCGACATGGCGCACAGCGCCAGGGCCGAAACTGCGAGCTTCATTGCGGTCTTCATGGTCTCCTCCAAAACGCTGATGGTCCAATCAACAACTGCGAATGCGATCAGAGCGGCCTGGCAAGCAGCGGCGTCTTGTCATGCCGTCACTCCGGGCAAGACGCCAGGTGCGTCGCCAATCGTCCAGCCGCCATCGACGGGGATGTCGGCTCCAGTGATGTAGCGGGCAGCATCGCTGCACAAGAAAACGAAAGCTCCGACGAGGTCGTCGGCCTGGCCGTGGCGTCCGGCGGGAATTTTTGCCGCAACCGCCTTGCGGAAAGCGGCGTCCCGGTAGCGCTCGGCCGTGGCCTCGGTTTCGATGGCGCCAGGCGATACCACATTCATTGTGACGCCATGCTGCGCGACATCCCGTGCGATGGCGCGCACTGCCGTCAGTTGCGCCGCCTTCAGCGACGCGTAGACGACTGTTTCGGCGCGTGGGCGCGTGGCCATGACGCTGCCGGTAGCAACCACGCGTCCCCATCCGCGCTTCGCCATGGCTGGAACAAGCCGCGCAGCCAAGGTGAGCAGCGCTGTGAAGTTTGCCGCGACATGCGCCTGTATATGTGCCTCGTCGACCTCGCCCCATGCACGGCGTCGTTCGATAGCACCATTCGAGATTAAGATGTCGATGGGGTCGGCACTGGCGACTTCGTCCGCAAAAGCCGACATCGCTTTGCCGTCTGTAAAATCGGCCTCAAAGATGGCGGTGCCATCGCCGATGGCGGCCGCCGTGTCGCGCGCGCCAGCGGCGTCGCCGAAATGATGCAGCGCGACCGAGGCTCCATGCTGGGCGAGGGTAATCGCAACCGCCCGACCGATGCCGGAACTGGCGCCGGTCACCAGCGCCCGCCGGCCAGCGAGGGAGAAACGGTCGTGACTCAAGCCGACTGCCCCCCGAGTTTGCCGGCCAACTCGAGCGAGGCAATGTCGGCAGCGTCGAAGTGCTCGTGAATGCGCCGGTCGGCGAGATCAGTGTCGCCCGCTGCGATCGCATCGTAGATTGCCTGGTGCCGTTCGACGGTGGCCAGCCAATCCGCGTTCGTGCGATTGGAGCGCCGCGAGAACAGCTCCGAAACCTCCCGCTGGACCGACCGCATACCTTCCATCTGGATGCGGATCATGGCGTTGCCCGTGGCCATGGCAAGGCCGAGGTGGAACTGTATGTCGGCTTCGGTGAAATCGCCGGGCTTACCAATGCCGTCCTGCATGTCGAGCACGGCCTGGTGCATTACTTCCAATCCTCTCGGATCGCGGCGCTCGGCGGCGAGCCGGGCGATGCCCACCTCGATGACGCGGCGCATTTCGTTGGCTTCCTGAAGCCGCGTCAGGCTGGAGCGGACCGCATAGGCGTAGATACGGTCCATCGGTTCGCCGCTGAGCGCCTTGGCGCGGGCGACCTTTCCCTGCTGCGTCGATACCAGACCTGCGCTGGTCAAGTGGCGCAGCGCCTCACGGGCGATCGGCTTGGAGACGCCGAATTCCCTGGCGATCTCGCCCTCCGGCGGCAACGCCTCGCCCGGGGCAATGCGTCCGTCGAACAGGGCCGCGGCGATGGCATCCGAGACGCCGTCCGCGAGGCGGGAAGGGCTCGCGAGTTTTGCGGCGAAAATCGACTTGCGTTCGGCGTCTGCGGGCATTCGGCATCCTCTCAGCAACTGCCTAGCACAATCGCGAACAACATAGCAACTAAGTTTGCCAGTTGCTATGTTGAGAAGTTGGCGTTATGAGAAATCGTCCGAAGGGGAAGTCTGGAGTCGATGCGCGTGAGCGATCCAATCGTGGCGGAGTCGCTGAAGATTGCCGAGGTGATTGCTCATCCCCTCAGTCAGATGCTGCCCAAGCCCACGGTCACGTCCTGGGGCGTTTATGAAAAGGTCTCGCTGGTTCTGGTTGAGGTGCGCACGACCGGGGGTATCGTCGGCGTCGGCGAAACCCTGGCGCGGTTCTCACCCAAGGCCTATGTCGAACTGATCGAAGGCTCGCTGACGCCGCGCCTTCTCGGCCAGGACGCGCGCAGCATCGGCGCTCTGTGGCAATCCATGCGCCGCGCACTGTCGGGCAGGGCGGGGGGCATGCTGATCGAGGCCATCGCCGGCGTGGACATTGCGCTTTGGGATATCCTTGGCAAGGCGGCCGGGCAGCCGGTCGCGAAGCTTCTTGGGGGCGTTGGACGCGATCGCATCGACGTCTACGCCGCCGCTGTCAATTGGGTCGACGATAAGGCCGCCGACGCTGAACTCGATCGCTATGTTGACGAGGGCTTTACGCGCATCAAGGTGAAGATGGCGCGGCCTGTGCGTGACGCCTGCAAACGTATCGAGCGCATCCGCAAGCGGGCCGGCGACGTGATCGGGCTCTGTGTCGACGCAAACTGGGCCTACAATCTCGACGAGGCTGTCGAGGTCGGCAGTGCGCTTTCGGCAAACGGCTATTTCTGGTTTGAGGAGCCGCTGCTGCCGGAGAACGAGCAGGGTTACGAAGAACTGCGCCGGCGCTGCGACGTGCCGCTGGCTGCAGGCGAGAGCAATTTCACCCTCGACCAGGCGCAACGCCTGATCGCCAATCGGACGCTGTCCGTGCTGCAACCAGACGTAGCGCGGGCGGGCGGCATCACGGAGACACGCCGCATGGCGGATTACGCCGCCGCCCATGACATCCGCTATGCGCCGCACATCGGCATGTCGGGCATCGTCTGCGAGACCGCGAGCGTCCATCTGGCTGCCGCGATGCCGAACTTCGCCGTCATGGAATGCGAATGCGACGCCAGTCCGTTCAAGACGAGTTTGGCCGATCTCGCTCCCGGGTGCCGCCGGCAGAAGAACGGAACGCTCGACGTCCCGGATCGGCCGGGACTCGGCATCGAAATCGACTGGGATGCCGTCAAGAAACTAAAAGCCGAATGAGGCCGTCGACCAGATGAAAATCCAGGCTCCGAACCCACCCGATACCCTGACAGAGGCGATGCGACTGGCGCTGCTGCGCGCCGATCCGGCGCTCAGCCGCTTCGACCCGCTGCCGCGGATTCTGTCGTTCGACGACTTCTCGCGTGGCCACTGCGGCTGGTCGCAGCTTGTCGGCAACTATGAGGACGATCTGGACACCATGCTGCCTGGTTACGCGCAGCATACAAGCGCAATGCTGTCGACGCTCGGACATTGGGACGCCGGCTCGCACGGGGGAATGGGCTCCTCCTACGCCTTGAAGGTCGCAACACGTCCGGTGCCTGGCGCACGCAACGTCGCCATCAAACGCCACACGTTCAGGAAACGCGGGCCGATCCGTTTCGAAATGTATTTTACCTTCAAGCCTGAGGCCAGCGAGCTGAAACTGTCCGAGACCGATGTGCGCTCCGTCGGCTTCCTGTTCGACCTGCAGGGTGGGGACAAAGACAGCCATGACGACCGGGTCATGCCGCATCTGCGCTTCCTGAATGCGCTCGACGGCCAACATCTGCAGAAATGGCAATACAAGCGTGAGACCGAGCGGATCATCCCGATCGGCACTGATAACAAGACGATCAGCCACTACCATCTGGCGTCGGAGAACTGGCTCGATCTTCCCGGTGGATCGCAGCGCCTCTGCTACAACGAGGTCCCCACCAAGGTGAACTGGACCTATCTGTGCTTCGACTTCGACCTGGAATCGATGACGGCGCTCGGGCTGCGCTGCAACGATCGCAGCTTCGATCTCTCGGGGTTCGATTCGATCCGCATTCCGGCGATGAAGAACCTTTGGTGCATGCTCAACTTCGCCCTGTTCGCGGAAACCGATGTTGCCAAACGAGCCTTCCTCTACATCGACTCCATTTGCATTTCAGGAGACTTCTGATGCTGCCCGAGAACTTCACCGCGGTCGTCTCGCGCAATGAATGCTGGCGTGGTGAAGCTGCCAGCGAGCCCTATGAGGCAGGGTGGGCGCGCGAGGCGATTTTCTTCGTGCGCGCGCTCAAAGAGCCTGTCGGATCCACTACGACGGCGTGGATCGAGGTTTCGCCGGACGGAATGCGTTGGCTGCGGGAAGGCACCGAATTTCCAATGCCGGACAAACGCGACGGCGTGGCAATGGCGCGGCTCGCCCACTTCGGCAACTGGCTGCGTGTCGCGGCGCATTTCGATGATGGTGCGGAATGTACCGTGCTGGTGACGCTGCATCTGAAGGCCTGAACCCAGCGCCTCGCCAGAGGCTCTGCCTGTGGCCGGCTAATCCTGCTTGTTCCCGGAGAAACCATGACTGACGCATACGCCACATTTGCCCAAGACAGCTTTGCCGGCAGAACCGTGCTGGTGACCGGCGCCGCGAGCGGCATGGGTTTCGAGACCGCCCGTGCATTCCTCTCCAAGGGGGCCGAAGTCGTCCTGTGCGACCGTGATGCGGAGGGTCTCAGCAAGCGTCACGACGAACTGAAAGGAATAGGTGCAACGTCGCATAAGGTGGTTGCCGACATGGGCGATCCCAACAGCATTAGGCGGATGTTCGACTATTGCGACGCCAATCTGGCGCGGCTCGACAATGTCGTCACCTGCGCGGCGATCATTACCGCCAAGAGAATCCCGGAACAGGATTGGGCGCACTGGCAGCGTGTGCTCGGCGTCAATCTGCTGGGCACCTTCTTCACCGTTCAGGGGGCGGTGCAGCGCATGCAAGGCAGTCCCAATGGTGGAAACATTGTCTGCGTGGCTTCTGACGCCGGCGTGCACGGTGGCGGTGGTCTCATCGCCGACACGGCCTATGCAGCTTCAAAGGCCGGCACGCTGTCGCTGGTGAAGTCCGTTGCGCGCGAACTGGCGGGAAAGAAGGTGCGCATCAACGCCCTCAATCCAGGGCCGACCGATTCGCCGATGCACTCGCATGTCGATCAGGCCCTCAAGGATCGCATCGCAGCCAACCTGCCGATTCGCCGCATGGGCCAGCCCGATGACATGGCTGCCGCGATCCTGTTCCTCTGTTCCGACGCCGCAAGTTTTGTCTACGGCGCGGCGCTCGACGTGGATGGTGGCTCGATGTTCCGCTGAGCAGCGTGCAACGGCCATGGCCTTTGCCTTCGGACGCCATACGCCGCTCTCAGTCGCTTTGGCCAGAAGTCCGCCCAACGAGACGCAAGCTGCCGCCAAGATCGATACGGACCTCGAGGTCAGGCATCTCGGAGCGTTCCGGTCGGTCGCCTAAGTTGGGCGTGCTCATGCGGCAGGAGCAGTTCTCCGGCTCCACTGTGTTTTGAGATCCATTGAAGATCGGCGGAATCGAAGTTGAAATCGCCGGGCGTCTAACCGCACTCCTGGGTGAGAATGCCTTCCCCAACGGCGTCAAAGCAGTGGGGGTAAGGTGGTAGCGGGAGCGCGCTACCGCCTTTCCCCGTACTCAGAAGACTTGCGGTATTTTCTACGGTGTTGCGCGTAATGGACCTGGCTTGGTGCTGTTAAAACCGGTGGGGAACAGGAAGGTCTGATCCGAAGCCGACGAACTTTTTCCACGACGCGAACGACGCTTCGCGCCCCCGGCATCTTTGCGCCAAAAGCGATATTGATGTTGGTTCCGCGCCAAAGGCGGACGAGCTCGTAACCGATTGAAGCAACCGGAGTTAGTATTTGCACGAGTAAGCGCAGTGACTCCGGAGGGCTTGGGCGCCCGCCACGGATCGCCGTAATCATCGAACTGGCTACCGCGGTAGCTTTCACTGCGGAGCGACAACTGACGTTCGGGGTCATAAGAAAAAGGCGGACTCTGGCACGGTTCTGGTCTATGCCGACGCTCGTTGCCGGTCCGCCGGCCTTTTGCAACTGGTCCATGAATGCAGCGCCAGCCCACGACGTCGAGCCTGTTACGCCGACTCAATCGTTCGGCCGTGGTGGATTTGATCCGCACCGAAGGAGTGGCATCACCATCGAGCCTCGCCGAGCGGCTGAACATCAGCCTGCCGACGGTGATGCGCGTGATCGAGGATCTGATCGCCGAGGATCTGGTCGCCTATGACGGCTTCGACGAGACGTCGCGGGGCCGTCCCCGGGCACGCATCAAGTTCCGCGGCGCGGCGCATGCGATCATCGGCATCGAGGCCGGCAAGGGCGAGTTCTATGGCGCCGTGGCCAATCTCGAGGGCGTCGTGCAGACCGAAATGCACGAGACCGCCGACGATGATGGCGAGCGCAATTTCGAAAAGCTGGTCGGCCTGATCCGCCGGCTGATGGCGGCCCCCCGCCCGCGCGGCCAGACTATTCGCGGCATCGGCATTGGCCTGCCCTCGATCGTCAGGCAGCCGGCGGGCGAAGTGGTGCTGACGCTCGGGCTTGGCTGGCACGACATGCCGTTGCGGGCGCGGCTCAGCGAGCATTTTCAGATGCCCATCATCGTCGAGAACGGGCGCAACCTCGCCGCCGTGGGCGAATGGGGATTCGGGGCCGGGCGTGGCGCCGACAGCGTCGTGAGCCTCTCGATCGGACCCGGCGCCGGCGCGGGCGTCGTCATCGACGGCAAGCTCTATGGCGGGCACTCGCATGCGGCGGGCGAACTCGGCTGGTATCTCGATGACCCCCTCCTCACCGGGCGGCCGTTCGAACATCTGGGCGACAAGCAATCGCTGCGCTTTTTCGGCATCCCCGAACAGGCGACCAAGATGCTCGAAGAGGCCAACACCCAGTATGCGGCGGGAAAGCTCACCCTGGCCGCCGTCACCGACCGGCAGGTGGACAAAATCGCGCCGGTTGTCACCGAGTTGCTCGACTATGCGACGATGGCGGTGGGCAGTGTTGCTGCCTTCATGAACCCGGAAATCATCGTACTGGCGGGCCGGGTCGTCGGCGGCGGTGATCTGGTGCTCGATGTGCTGCGGCACCGCCTCAAGGGCAATGTGTACGACCCGCCGCGCCTCGTGATAGGCGCGCTGGGGCACCGCGACATCGTGCTTGGAGCGGTGCGCCTGGTGCTCGATGCGACGACCCTCAACCCTGCCGACAGCCTCGTGATGGCCGACTAAGATCAATCGATCGCGATTGACAGCGACTGAATCTCGGCATTAAGTTTCTAACTGAAAGAAAAACCGCGCCCTGCATCGTGTGGGAGCGTATCTTTCGTGGGAGGACTTCAATGACGAAGATTTTCAATCCGCTTGGGCGGACGATGCAGCGTCGTGATTTCTTGAAAGTTGCGGGTGCGAGCGTTGCGGTAGCAGCCCTGCCGGCGGCGGTTCGCGCTGCCGATCCCGTCAAGGTGGTGCTGTGGTCGTGGGTGCCGGATCTCCAGCTTCAGGTCGACATGTTCAACGCCGCACATCCGGGCATCCAGGTCGAACTCGTGAATGCCGGCCAGGGGAACCCCGAATATCAGGCGGTCCGTGCGGGCCTGAAGGCGGGCAGCGGCCTGCCCGACGTCGTCCAGATCGAATACCAGCTCCTCGAGACCTTCCGCCAGGTCGACGCCTTCGCCGACATCGGCCCGTACGCCAATGCCCATAAGGGCGAGTTCCCCGAAGGCTTGTGGACGCAGGTCGCCAAGGGCGATGTGGTCAACGGCATGCCGCAGGATTACGGTCCGATGGCGATGCTCTATCACAAGGACATCTTCGACAGGCATGGGATCACGCCGCCCACCACCTGGGCCGAGTTTGCCGATGCGGGCAAGAAGATCCATGCGGCCGATCCGAATGTGTTCATCACCGACGCGCCGTTCGGAGCCAATGCCGACTGGGTCTTGGGTCTGTTGTGGCCGATGGGCTGGAAGCCGGTCAGCCGCGATGGCGACAAGCTCGCGATCAACATCAACGACAAGATTGCTAAGGACTTCGCCGCCTATTGGCAGGACCTTATTACCGCCGGTGTCATCGAGACCAAGCCGGGCTTCAACAATGAGTGGTACACCGGCCTCGACTCGGGCCGCTATGCCACCTGGCTCGCTGCCGGCTGGGGTCCGCTGTTCCTGACCTCGGTCGCCAAGACCAGCGTGGGCAAGTGGCGTGCCGCCGATCTGCCCCAGTGGGACGCGAGCAAGTTCGCGACTGGCGCTTGGGGTGGCTCAGCGCTGGCCGTGATGAAAACGACCCAGCATCTGCCCGAGGCCGCCGAAGTCGCGATCTGGCTGAACATTAATCCCGAAGCCACAAAGCTCTACACCACCAAGCAAAACTTCTTCCCCTGTACCCGCGCGCTGCTGTCGGACCCGGAATGGGCGAACGCCAAGCCGGATTTCTTCGGCGGCCAGGCGGTGAACGAAGTGTTCGCCAAATCGGCGAATGCCGTGGCGCCGTTTGAGTGGAGCCCGTTCCAGGACTTCCTCTACCAGTCGATGTCCGATGAATTCGGCGCCTCGATCGGCGGCAAGGGCACGCTGTCGGATGCGTTCGACCGCATCCAGGACGCCGTGGTCACCTACGCGAAGGAACAAGGCTTCACCGTCGGCTAACTCCTCCCGGGCAACGGCCGGGCGCGCTTGACCGGCGCGCCCGATCTCTTCATCTTGCCGGACGGGGGACCATGGCAATGTCGAATTCGCCAGCCGCGGCGACGCGCCCAGCGCGATCGGGCGGTTTTACGTTACGAAAGCTCACGCCCTATCTGTTCCTGGCGCCCTTCGTGCTGCTGTTTATCGCCTTCATCGTCGCGCCGCTGGTCTATGCGTTCTATATGAGCCTCTACCGCGACACGCTGGTGGGCGGACGGCAATTCGCGGGTGTAGCCAGCTACATCAAGGTCACGGGCGACGCCAAATTCTGGGGCGGCGTGTGGAACCTCGTTCTGTTCGGCATCGTGCAGGTGCCGATCATGCTGGGCCTGGCGCTGTTGTTCGCCATCGTGCTCGATCGTGGCCAGGTCTATGCCAAGGGCGTCTTCCGGCTCGGCTTCTTCCTCCCCTACGCCGTGCCGAGCGTGATCGCGACGATCATCTGGGGTTATCTCTACGGCCCCAACTTCGGCCCGTTCACGCAGATGGCCAAGGCGTTCAACCTGCCGCCGCCGGACTTCCTGTCGCCGGGCGTGATGATCTTCTCATTGGCCAATATGGTGACGTGGGAATATGTCGGCTACAATATGGTGATCTACTACGCCGCGCTGAAGGCGATCCCGTCGGACCTCGCCGAGGCCGCGCGGATCGATGGCGCCTCGCCCTGGCAATTTGCGCGGCTGATCCAGCTGCCGCTGCTGTGGCCGGCGATCCTGCTCACCATCATCTTTTCGATCAACGGCACACTGCAGCTGTTCAATGAGCCGTATTTGATGCGCTCGCTCGCCAGTAACACCATCAATTCGAGCTACACGCCGAACCTCTATGCCTATTCGCTGGCGACTCAGAACCAGCAGTATGGCTATGCGGCCGCCGTCTCGTTCGTGCTTGGCATCGTGATCGCCGGTGCCTCCTACATCTTCACCCTGATCACCAACCGCCGTCGGCCGGAGCAATGATGACTGCGACCACCGACATTGCCACTTTCGACGCTGCCAGGCGCCGGCCCGGCGAACGGCGGCGCTCGCGGATCATCCTCACGCTGCTGCTGTCACTGTTCCTTGTCTACAGCTTCGTGCCGCTGGTCTATCTGGTCCTATCGGCAACGAAGACGAATGGCGACCTGTTCGCCACGTTCGGCTTCGGCTTCGGCACCGAGTTCAACCTCTGGCAGAATCTGAGCGATCTGTTCAGCCGCGACAATGGCATCTTCTCGCGCTGGATGTTCAACAGCGTGCTCTATTCGACCGTCGCCGGGCTCGGTGCCGCGATCTTTTCTACCGCGGCAGGCTATGCGTTCGCCAAGTTCAAGTTCCGCGGGCGAAATCTAACCTTTGGGCTCGTGCTGGGCGCGGTGTTTGTCCCGCAGACGGCCCTCGTCGTGCCGATCTTCCTGCTGCTGGCGCTGTCGGGTCTCAGCGACAATCCGCTGGGCGTGATCCTGCCCTCGATGATCTCGCCGATCGGCGTCTATCTGATGCGCGTCTATATCGAGCAGGGCGTCGACGACGAATTGCTCGACGCAGCGCGTCTCGATGGCGCCGGCGAGTTCGTGATCTTCCGTGCCATCGTGCTGCGGCTGGTGGCGCCGGGCATGGTGACCGTGGCGCTGCTCTCGTTCGTCGGGACCTGGAACAATTACTTCCTGCCGCTGATCGTGCTGCGCTCGCCGGAGTATCAGCCGATCACGGTGGGCCTTGCGAGCTGGTATCAGCTCGCGCAGCAGGGCGGTGGCGGCGGACAGGTGCTGTTCTCGATCATCATCACCGGCGCGCTGGTCAGCATCATCCCGGTCATCGTGGTGTTCCTGCTGCTGCAGCGGTTCTGGCAGGGCGGCCTCACCGCCGGCGCCATCAAATAGACTATCGCCTGGAGTTTTCCGACTATGACGACTGCCTCGAAATCCGCGCCGCTCTCTGTCTGGCGGCCGATCGCGACCGACACTTTCCTCGTCGGTACCCCGCATTACCCGGAGCATGTCGATGAGAGCTATTGGCAGCGCGACGCCGACCGCATGGCAGCCGCGGGCTTCAACGCGGTGCGACTTGCGGAATTCGCCTGGCATATTATCGAGCCGCATGAGGGGACGTTCGACTTCGATTTGTTCGACCGCGCCATAGATGGGCTGGGCAAGGCTGGCATCAAGACCATCATGTGCACGCCGACGGCGACGCCGCCGCGCTGGCTGACGGCGCGTTATCCCGAAGTGTTGCGCGTCGATGCCAATGGCCGCGCCATGAGCCATGGCTCGCGCCAGCACGCCAATCTTGCGAGCGGAGTGTTCCGCGAGCATTCGAAGCGCATCACTAAAGCGATGGCCGAGCATTATCGCGGCAATTCGCACATCATCGGCTGGCAGACGGACAATGAGTTCAATACCTCTGGATCGCTGTCCTACGGTCCGGTGACTCTGGCCGAGTTCCAGGCCTTCCTCAATGACAAGTACAAGACCATCGCCGCGCTCAACGATGCGTGGGGCGGGCATTTCTGGGCCACCGCCTACGACGATTTCGATCAAGTGGTGCTGCCGCTCGACTACGCCCCTGCACCGGTCGGGCCGACCCATGTGGTCGACTATCACCGCTTCCTCGCCTTCGTCACGGCGCGGTTCCAGCACGATCAGGTGCTGATCCTGCGCGCCACCAATCCAGACTGGTTCGTCTTCCACAATCTGGGGCGGATCGACGACATCGACTTCCGCGGCGAGTTCTCGACCGATCTCGATTTTCTCGGCTTCGACATCTACCCGCATCTCGATGACGAGATGCAGCGGGCCGGCGGCGTCGGCGAGGCGCAGGCGCTGCGTCTCGACATCTGCCGCGGCTTCACCGGCAATTTCATCGTGCCCGAGCAGCAATCGGGCTTCGGTGCGCAGCCGAACTTCTCGACGCTGACGCCCGAACCCGGCGAGATGCGCCGCATGGCCTATACGTCAGTGGCGCGCGGCGCCGATGGCGTGATGTTCTTCCGCTGGCGGCCGGCGCATTTCGGCGCCGAGATCTATTGGATGGGCATCATCGATCACGACGACATCCCGCGGCGGCGCTATGACGAGGCCAAGCAGTTTGCGGGTGAGGTCACGGCGCTCAAGGACAAGATCCTCGGCACGCATGTGCGCATGGATTTGGGCATCGCCGGATCAGATTTCGACAATCAGGAGATGCACCGCTCCTACCCCATCGGCATGCCGAGCCCGCAGGACGATGCGACGCTGCTGCACCGCTATTGCTACCGCCACAACATCGCCTGCGGCTTCATCCATCCCGAGGATGATCTCAGCAAGCTCAAGGCGCTCTACGTGCCGCATTGGCTGAAATGGCCCGATGCATGGACGGCGCGGATCGAGGCCTTCGCTAAGGCGGGTGGAACGGTAATCCTGGGAGGCCGCACCGGATCACGCGACGTTAACAACCACGTCATCCGCGACACCTCGCCGGGCAAGACGCTCTCGGCGCTGGCCGGGATCACGGTCGAGGAGTTCGGGTTGCTGACGCCGATCGGCGGCGACGGAATGTTCGAGCATGGCGGCCGCTTCGGCGCCAACACGGTGCGCAAGAAGCTGCCGGCGACGTCGGCGAGCCGCCAATACGAGCTCAAGATCAGGAATGCGCAGGTGACGGCGGCGCATCTTTATGAGCTGCTTAACGTCGCGCCCGGCACGGACGTTATCGGCAGATGGGCCAGCCGCTTCGCCGAGGGCCAAGCCGCGATGACTTCGCGCAAAGTCGGCAAGGGCAATGTGATCTACCTCGGCACGTACCTCAGCGATGCCCTGGTCGAGGTGCTGGCCGATCAGGTGCTGGCGCCCGCCGGTATCGTGCCGCTCATCGCCGACATGCCGGCCGGTGTCGAAGCGACCATCCGCGAGAGCAAGGACCGCCGGCTGCTGTTCATCCTCAACACGCTGGGCGAGTTGGCAAGCATCCGCAATGTCCCCGCGGGCAAGGATCTGCTCGGCGATGTCAAAGTACGCGGCGGTAAGCTGTCGCTCCCGGCCTATGGCTGCAGCATCATCGAACTCGACTAGGGATATTGTCGCGAGGCCTTGGGAAACGCTCCATATCTTCTGTCCCAGTGATCTTAGATTGGGCAGCAATCTCCACTCTAGGCATCTTTGTGCCGCCAGGTGCCACGACTTTCGGTGCGACCGTCACGAACACGCTCCTTTCGATGAGAAGCCGTACCGCGTTTGCGCCAAGTTCGGGTCCCGACTGATCGAAACTTGTCATGGAGGCGATACTCAGATCGCAAAAGGTGACCCATTATTGCCACGTCGCCTGGCACATGCAGACCCAGCTCCCTGGCAACGCTCAAAACCTCGAAAGCGACGAAATCCGTCCAACAAAAGACCGAAGTCTCACATGTCCGCTTGCGTGCTGGGTACCCTAGCAGCGGACGGTCCGCTCCGGCCCACTGCGGTCATTTGAGAACCGGCGGCGAATGACCGCTACTGGTAGTGACACTTAAGGCAGGCTGCGGCTCGTAAAGGCCCCAGCAGTTCGAGTATGGTAGCGGTAGAGTTTTGAACCCCGAAGCGAAACGTGTTTGTTATCAACCAGTTGACAGAAATCAAGCCTGTCAGGAGTTTCATTCCTGGCTTTTCTGTCCCCAAAATCTATAACAAAATCACTCAGTTAGATGAATGAAATGGTAGCGGGAGAGGGACTTGAACCCCCGACCCCAGGATTATGATTCCCGTGCTCTAACCAACTGAGCTACCCCGCCAGGGCGGCGAAAGGCCCGAAATCCGCCTCAAATCGAAAGGCATGTCGGGGGCGTTCGCCAAGGTCGCGCGGATATAAGGTTGGGAGGGTGAGCCTGTCAAGCTTCGAAGCAACCGGCTTGCCGGCTTATCGTCATTATCGAAATGCTTTGCCGCACGGACATTTGGTTGCTGCCGCCGGGGTTGAGTTCGAAGGGGCACGTCGCTATGTCTCGGCCACGAGTTTTTAGAGTTTGAAACAGATGAAGCCGCGCATTGCAGTCCTCGGTTGCGGATACTGGGGCAGCAACCACATCCGCACTCTCAAGGCGCTCGGCGCGCTGCACGCGGTCTCCGACACCAACCGGGCTCGCGCCGAAGGCTTTGCCAGCGAGCAGGACTGCCTGGCGATCGAGCCGGACCAGTTGTTCGTCCGTGACGATATCGACGCCATCGTCATGGCACTGCCGCCGCAATTCCATGCCGACCTTGCGGTGCGTGCCGTCGAGAGCGGCAAGGACGTGCTGGTGGAAAAGCCGATCGCGCTGACGGTGGCGGATGCCGAGCGTGCGGTGCAGGCGGCCAAGGACAATGGCCGCGTCTTCATGGTCGGCCATGTGCTGCGGTTCCATCCGGCGTTCGAGACGCTGAAAGGGCTGATCGACAAGGGCGAGCTTGGCGAAGTCCGCTACATCCACTCGCACCGGCTCGGGCTTGGCAAGTTCCATACGGAGAACGACGCGCTGTGGGACCTGGCGCCGCACGATTTGTCGATGATCCTGGCGATCACCGGCACCGAGCCGATCGAGGTGCGCGGCGAGGGCGCTGCGTTGCTCGACAACCTCAGCGACTTCGCGCATCTGCACATGCGCTTTCCCAACGGCCTGCGCAGCCATCTCTTCACCTCGCGGCTCAATCCCTATCGCGAGCGGCGGCTGACCGTGGTCGGCACCAAGGCTATGGCGGTGTTCGACGACGTCGAGCCATGGGAACGCAAGCTTGCCGTCTACCGTCACGCGGTATGGCAGGATAGCGGCCAATGGGCCTTCACCACCAATGAGCCGTCCTATGTCGCGGTCGCCCAAGGCATGCCGCTGACGCGTGAGCTGGAGCATTTCATCCAGTGCATCGAGACGCGAGCCGAGCCGCGCACCAGCGGCGAGGAAGCCGTCAGGGTGCTACGCATCCTGACGGCGGGCACCGTCACCCACACCAAATCCTGAGACCGTTTGGAAATTCTACTCCGGCGGCCATCTGGTGGCGTTTTCTGCGCTTCCCCGTTCTACTGCGTCGACGCAGTAGAACTGAGCTCACGGACCCAATGTCCGCTGCGCTCCGGTTCTCGAAAACACCACTATATGACTCGCCAGAGCGAATTTCGAAAGGTCTGCGAGAGGACGGAGCCCTATTCCGCGGGAATCTGGGCCGGCTTGGCGGCAAGCCGGGTCAGCATGGCTTCTGCCTCGGCGCCGCGCTCCGAACGCTCGATGAAGCCGCCGCCGAAGACGCGGGCCTCGTTGCCGTCATCGGAATAGAGCACGCAGGCCTGTCCCGGCGCGATGCCGGACTCGCCGTCGACCAGCTCCACCCACGTGGCGTCGGCACGATGATGCAGCACGGCCGGGCGCGGCGGCCGCGTCGAGCGAACCTTCGCGAACAGCTCCAGGCCGCCGGCGGGGACATCCGCGAGCGGTCCGTCGCCCAGCCAGTTCATGTTGCGCAGATAGATCTTGTGCGTCTCCAGCGCCTCGCGCGGGCCAACCACGACACGGGCGCGGTCGGCGTCGAGATGGACGACGTAAAGCGGCTCGCCGGAAGCGATGCCGATGCCGCGGCGTTGGCCGATCGTGTAGCGCAGGATGCCCTCATGGCGGCCGAGCACACGGCCGTCGATGTGGACGATGTCGCCCGGATTGGCGGCGGTCGGCTTCAGCTTGGCGATGATGTCGGAATATTTGCCCTGCGGCACGAAGCAGATGTCCTGGCTGTCCTGCTTGGCTGCAACCGTCAGCCCCATCTCCTCGGCAATGGCACGAACCTGCGGCTTCGACAGGCCGCCGAGAGGAAAGCGCAGATAATCGATTTGCGCCTGCGTGGTGGCGAACAGGAAATAGCTCTGGTCACGGTCGGCGTCGACCGGCCGATAAAGCGCGCGGTGGATGCCATTGGCGCCGGAACGGATGTAGTGGCCGGTGGCGAGCGCGTCGGCGCCAAGCTCCTTGGCGGTGGCCAGCAGGTCGGCGAACTTCACCGTCTGGTTGCAGGAAACGCACGGGATCGGCGTCTCGCCGGCGACATAGCTCTCGGCAAAGGGATCGATGACCGCCTTGCGGAAGCGCTCCTCGTAATCGAGCACATAATGCGGGATGCCGAGCGTCTCGGAGACGCGGCGGGCATCGTCGATGTCCTGCCCGGCGCAGCATGAACCGGCCCGGTGCGTCGCCGCGCCATGATCGTAGAGCTGCAAGGTGACGCCGACGACATCATAGCCTTCGCGCTTCAGCAGGCCAGCGACGACCGATGAATCGACGCCGCCCGACATGGCGACGACGATACGGGTGTTTTCGGGACGTCCGGGGAGATCGAGACTGTTCATGATGCTTTCGTTCTGCGCGGCGCCTCAATGCCAATGTCGAGAATATAGGTCAAGCTTTATGGCCGCGCCAGCGTGCAGGGCGATTCATCGGTTGCGGCCGATCCCTGCGACGGCATGCATTTTCCCCCCGCAAATCAGGATTGGCGGGCAGACGATTCAAATGCCAGCGAAAAGACTAACGCGGCGTTCATGATCCTTACCTAGTCATTAGGGTCTGCTTAGGCAATTTTTAAAGCTGTGGCGGTAACGTGGCGGGGATTGGGTCTTTGAGTTTTTTGTAGAGAGTACGATGACCGATCTTGTTAGACCGAGAGTCAAATATGTTATCGGGCCTGACGGCAGCCCTCTTACGATTGCCGATCTGCCGCCGACGAATACGCGTCGCTGGGTTATCCGGCGCAAGGCGGAAGTGGTTGCGGCGGTGCGCGGCGGGCTTTTGAGCCTGGAAGAGGCGTGCCAGCGCTACAAGCTCACCACCGAGGAATTCCTGTCCTGGCAGGCGTCGATCGACGAATATGGCCTTGCCGGGCTGCGCACGACGCGTATCCAGCAATACCGGCACTGATAGTTGCGAATTTAGATGAAGGGCGCGGCTTTGCCGCGCCCTTGCATTTTTTCACAATCACTGTGCCCGCGTTCAGACCGTCAGCACAACCTTGCCGATCGGCTTGGTGGCGAGGAGCGCGTGAGCAGCCCCCGCCTGGTCCAGCGGAAAGCTCTCGGCCACATGGACGACGAGTTTGTTGGCATCGATCAACCGAGCCAGTTCCAGCAGCCCCTCCCTGTCGGGTACGACGGACATGCGCTCGACCCGGATGTCTCGCGCACTGGCCTGCGTTCGAGTGGCGTTGCTGACATCGAGCAATGACACCAGCACGCCGCCACGCTTGAGCACCTTCAGCGAGCGTTCGGCATGGTCGCCGCCCAGGGGATCCAGCACCAGATCGATGTCGCGAACCTGGTCGGTGAAATCGGCCTTGGTATAGTCGAGCACCTCGTCGGCGCCGAGTTTGCGGACGAAATCGAGCTTGGCCGGGCTGGCCGTGGCGACGACGTAGGCGCTGCGCGCCTTGGCGATCTGCACCGCCAGATGACCGACGCCGCCGGCTCCCGCATGCACCAATACGCGCTGACCCGGTTTCAGTCCGCCATGGCGGACAAGGCCTTGCCAGGCGGTGAGGCCGGCCAGCGGCAAAGCGCCTGCCTGGAGGTGGCCGGCACTCTTCGGCTTCAGTGCGATTTCATTGGCGGGCACGGCGGCCAGTTCTGCATAAGCCGCCGCCTGCTTGGGAAAGCGCGGCATGCCGAACACCTCGTCGCCGATCCGGAAGCCGGAAACTCCGGCGCCCAGTGCTTCGACCGTTCCCGAGATATCCCAACCCAGGATGAAGGGCGGCTCGCCGAGCAACGGGTAGTAGCCGGCACGGACGGCGCCATCGACCGGATTGATGCCTGCGGCCTTGACGCGGACCAGCACTTCGCCGGCCTTTGGCGTGGGATCGGGCCGATCGGCAATGACAAGGACGTCGGGTCCGCCGACGGAATTCTGGGTAGCGGCACGCATTGGGATGTCTCCTGCTTGGTTTGTGCCACTATCATTTGGATAGTAATAGTCTCTTGTCCAGTATGTACCTTTCTGATATATACGCACCTCATGGATAGTGAAGACGACTGCGGTTTCGGCTATGACGTGTTCCGGCGAACGTGTCCTTCGCACACCGTGCTGGAGATGCTGGCCAGCAAATGGGTCTACCTGGTGGTTTGCGCGCTGCGCAAAGGTCGGATGCGCAATGGCGAGCTTGCCCGCAAGCTCGAAGGCATCACGCCGAAGATGCTGACGCAGACGCTGCGCGTGCTCGAGCGTGACGGCCTGGTGCGGCGCGAGATCTTCCCGGTCATCCCGCCGCGCGTCGAATATGAGTTGACTGAGCTCGGCCAGAACTTGGCGGGACTGCTTACCCAGATCAGATCATGGGCGGAGCAGCATGCACCTGATATCAAGGATGCCCGTGCAAGGGCAATTGCCGACAGGGAAGGGGATTGGGCCGCCTAGACAGCGTTCAGGTCGGTTCGGTTGAACTTTTCACGGCCCTTCCGGCCGAGGCGGAAGTCGGGCTGTTGCGCCCGCGAGGCGGCAAGCGCAGATGCCGCGGACGCGCCCGGCGTTCAGCCGATCATGGCGCTGCGGCCGCCGACTTCGGCTTCGCGGATTTTTGTGTCACGCGATTCCAGCATTTCCGCCTTGGAAAGCTCCGCTTCAGCTTCGCCGAGTAATGATTCGGCAGCGCTTCGCTGCTGAGCGAGGTCGCTTTGCGAATTTCTGAGGTTGTCGCGACGCAAACGCGCTGCCTTGGCAAAGGTCGGATAGGCGAAATGGTTGATGTCGGTGATGCCGGCCTTCTTTTCTTCGGCGGTGATCTGAAGCTCCAGCTCGACGGCCATGCGTTCGAACTCGGCGATCATCATGTCGAGTTGCAGCAGCTGCCGCCGCTTCTCATTCACCTGAAACTGTTTCAGCCGAACGAGGTTTTCACGTGACTTCATGATTCGGTACTCCCGGAAACGCACACCCGCACTTATCGTCCAAACCACCTGGAAGAGCCCAGGCCGCACCCGTATCCACCGGCTTTCCCCGAACTATGGGAAACAAAACCCTAAAGTTTTTTGCCGGCGGTAACCATTCGTTTACGGGCATTGTTAATCATACGGGTCAGGACTTAAGGCCGGGTAAAAATTCCGGCCACCGACGCGGAAGCGACGTCGATGAGTCCCTGGAGTCACTTAGTCCGGGTTGTTAATGTGTTGCATTAGGAATTTGGTCTGAGATTCGTTATTAGATTCAAGAGGGTGTAGAAAGGGGTTAAAAAATCTGGTACCGTCATGGACGGGAAATTAGGTTTTGTTAACCATTCAATGGCAGCCTCTATACAAGGCAACCACTGCTCCGGGTCCGGACGGGTCGTGAAATGGTCCGGCAGCAGAAAAGGGGATTTAAATGCGTGTTCTGCTGATAGAAGATGACAGTGCAACCGCACAAAGCATCGAACTGATGCTGAAATCGGAAAGTTTCAACGTCTACACGACCGATCTCGGCGAAGAGGGTGTCGATCTAGGCAAGCTCTACGATTACGACATCATCCTTCTCGATCTCAACCTGCCCGACATGTCGGGCTACGAGGTCCTGAGAACGCTCCGCCTTTCCAAGGTAAAGACGCCGATCCTCATCCTCTCCGGTATGGCGGGCATCGAGGACAAGGTGCGCGGCCTCGGCTTCGGGGCCGACGACTATATGACCAAGCCGTTCCACAAGGATGAACTGGTTGCCCGCATTCACGCCATCGTGCGGCGCTCCAAGGGGCACGCCCAGTCGGTCATCACCACCGGCGACCTGGTGGTCAACCTCGATGCCAAGACCGTCGAAGTCGGCGGTCAGCGCGTGCACCTGACCGGCAAGGAATACCAGATGCTGGAGCTGCTCTCGCTGCGCAAGGGCACCACGCTGACCAAGGAAATGTTCCTCAACCACCTCTATGGCGGCATGGACGAGCCTGAGCTGAAGATCATCGACGTCTTCATCTGCAAGCTGCGCAAGAAGCTCGACGCGGCGTCCGGCGGCCAGAATTACATCGAGACGGTCTGGGGTCGCGGCTATGTGCTGCGCGAACCGGAAGACATCCGCGTCAGCGCCTGAGCGACGGACACCGTCGGAACAAAAAACCCGGCTTCGGCCGGGTTTTTGCATGATGGGCTGATCAGTTTATTTTACGCAATTCCGGACGGATGACCGTCACACACTTCTCCTGGAATTGGCGATCCGCCGAATCAGGCGGCGATCTTCAAGGTGCGAAAGCGCTCGAGCAGTTGCGACCGGTTGAATGGCTTCAAGAGATAGCCCTGGGCGCCGGCGCGCTTGGCCCGCATGATCGAAGCGATATCGAGCTCGACCAGCGAAATCAGGATCTGCGGCCTTGTCGGGCTCTCCATGGCGCGCACGCGACGGATGAGATCGACCGCCGGCACATCAGGCAAGGCGCCGTCGACGACGATGATGTCGGGCATGTCGGCGGCACACATCTCCAGCGCGTCAAGTCCGCTGGCTGCCTCGATGACAATCATTTCGGAGCCGCCCAGGATGCGTTTTGCAACCTTCCTGATGACGCTTGAATCGTCGACGAACATGCAGCGTTTCATTTCCGGGTCCTCTTTGCCTTTTGGCAATCCGGTAGCGTCGGGGCATCCAGGAGGCACCGTAGGCCAATCCGGTAAAGAAGCCGAAAAGGCGTTAGGTAAAATTTTTACAAAGATGGCGGCAGCTCGCTTTTATTCGCAAATGCTTGAACGCTGCCTAGGTGGTTTAACGCATTTCATGTCAAAGAGCCGAAATTACAGATTTCGACGTAAAAATACTTCGGCTTCTCGACTGCGCCATCAGGCTGCCGAAAGCACGATTTCTTCCGGCGTCGCGTGGATCGATATCGTCATTCCGGCTTCGCGCGCCAGAAGCAGCGTGTAGTAGGGCTGCACGGAATGCGCGTCGATCGGTTCCTCCGGCTTGTGGCCGGAATGCAGCTCGAGGAATTTTGGCGGCACACGCAGCATCGGGCCAGCCGCCGCGAGCGCGAAGCGCGGCTCGGTCTCGAGGTTTTCCAGCGTCACCGAAAGCTTGCCGCCGCGCGGAATGGCGGCGTTGGCGACGAGGATCAGGTTGAGCAGCAGCTTGACCTTGTTCTTGGGCAGCAGCGCACGGGTCCCGTTCCAGGTCAGTTCCGGCTTTTCGTTCTTGAGGAAGGCGATGGCGACCGCTTCGGCATCGCCGGTATCGATCAGCATGCCGGCCGAGCCGGCGGCGCCGAAGGCGATGCGGGCGAACTGCAGGCGGGCCGAAGCATTGCGGGCGCTCTGACGGATCAGCTTCATGGCGTCTTCGTCGGCGCCGCCTTCGTCGAGCAGTTCGAGGCCGTTGTTGATCGCGCCGACCGGCGAGATGATGTCGTGACAGACCCGGCTGCACAAAAGCGCCGCCAGATCGGGTGCGGAAAGGGTGAACAGATCGGCCATCGGCGAAAATCCCTGCAAAATTTCACTAGTCATGGCCGAGCGATCGATCGTCGCTTGCCCACACGAATCACGCTCTCTCCCCGGGCTTTCTGAATACACAGCACCCGTGCGTGCAGCAACAAATCCAAAAATTTGGGTTGTGGCAAATGGCGTGCTCAAGCAGGCCGCCGACCCCCTGTGTGCGGCCCCAAACAGCCTTCGAACCGCCATGTTCATGTGGGAGCTTAATGGTTGAAAAAGGATTACGGCATAGTTTGCCCATAACAGTTACCCTTAACGGCCGGCTAAAAGAGCCGTACGGGGTGCGAGGCGTCGGCGAAGGTGCTCCCTGACGGAGATTGGAAGCATGTTTTCCCGATACTACGACCGGAGTTTTCTCCGTGTCTTCTCAATGGCGGTCACGCTCCTGGGCGTTCTCGTCTTCTCGACTTCAGCCCTGCGTGCCCAGGAATACACCGCTCAGGAGATTGTCGATTCCGGTCACAAATTCTTCGGCGCGACATCGGGCGGGCTCGCCACGGTCGTCGAGAAGATTTTTGCTTCCTACGGCCTGCCCAACGGCTATCTGCTGGGCGAAGAGGGCTCGGGCGCGCTGATCGGCGGCCTGACCTATGGCGAAGGCACGCTCTACACCAAGAATGCCGGTGACCACAAAGTGTTCTGGCAAGGCCCGTCGCTCGGTTGGGATTTCGGCGGCGAGGGGTCGCGCGTGATGATGCTGGTCTACAATCTCGACGATGTGGGCAGCCTGTACAACCGCTATGGCGGCGTCGCCGGTTCGGCCTATGTGGTGGCGGGCGTCGGCTTCAACGTGCTGAAGAACAACAATGTGCTTCTGGTGCCGATCCGCACCGGTGTCGGTGCCCGGCTCGGCATCAATCTCGGCTATCTGAAGCTTACCGAGCGCGCCACCTGGAATCCGTTCTGAAGGCCTTTGGCCCCTGCATGTCGTTCTCCCAAAACCGTGACCACTTTGGGCGACATGCATTGAACTCGTTCCGTTGCGGCAAGCCCTTGCCGCAACGCTGGATTTCCGCCATGTCAACGTGGCACAGTCAAAAGCGCTCGCGCCTTTGGTTTTGTCGTGTCGCACGTCGTGGTCCCAAAACCGGCCTCCACGTTCGCGCGACATGCAATGGTTTGGCGGTCGCCGTCCACAACGGGTAGTCACTTGGTCCAGTCGGTCCTGTTCTTCGTCCTCGGCTTCCTCTGCGCTGGCTTTCTGGCGCTTATGGTGGCTCCGGCCATATGGCGTCGCGCCGTCGCCCTGACACGCAGACGCATCGAAGCCTCGATCCCTCTGACGCAAACCGAAATCCAGGCGGACAAGGACCGCATCCGCGCCGAGTACGCCATGTCGACGCGCCGCCTCGAAATCAGCGTCAAGGCGTTGCGCGAGAAGGCGGCCGAGCAACTTGTGGAGATCAATCGCGGCCGCGAGGCTCTGAAGGGGCTGGCGGTCGAGCGCATGGACAAGAACCAGGCGCTCACCGAACTCGGCGCCAAGGACGCAGCGTTGCACCAGCGCGAGGGCGAGTTGCAGCAGCTTTCGGAGCGGCTGAAGGAAACCGAACGCAAGCTGGAAAAGCGCGCGCTTGAGCTGGAGAAGCTGGAGCGCATGTATGACGACGCCAGTTTTTCCTCCAGCAGCCGACAGATCGAGCTGGTGGCGCGCGAATCCGAAATGCAGAAACTTGCCAGTGACATTGCCTTGCTGCGTGGCCAGCGCAAGGAGGCGGACAGGCGCGGTCAGGAGATCGCGGCCGAAAGCAAGGCCGCGCGCGAGGCCCTGAAAGCCGAAAAGAAAAGGACCGCCGAGCTCGACAAGAAGGTCGAACGGCTGCTGGCCACGCTTGCCGACCGCGAGGACAGGCTCGACCGCCGCGAAAAGGAATTGTCGCGCATGCGCGAAAAATCGAAAGCCGAAGACAACGCACCGGCCTTGCGGCTGGTCGGCAACGGCGGCGATACCGCCAAGAGCGATGAGCTCGACAAGGCAATCGCCAAGCTCGACAGCGACCGCGAGCGGCTTGAGGCGAGGCTGACGGCGCTGGCGCGCGAGAACAAGCGGCTGAAGGCGGATCTCACCGCGCTGGCCGCGTCCAATCCAACGGACAACAGCTCTGCCCTGCGCGAGCAGATGAACGAACTGGCGGCGGAGGTCGTCCATTTGACGGCCAAGCTCGAGGGACCCGGTTCGCCAATCGCCAAGGCGTTGGCGGCGCCGTCGGATGCACGCTCCGGTAACGGCGACCGCAGTCTTGCCGACCGCGTGCGGGACTTGCAAAAGGCCGACGCGACAAGCTGAAATCAGATCCCTTTTGCCGAAAAATGATGCAGCGCGATGGCTGATGCGGCTGCGACGTTCAAACTGTCGAAACCTTCCGACATGGTGATCCGCACGCTGTGCAAGCGTGCGAGCAGGCTGTCCGGCAAGCCTTCGCCCTCGGTACCGAGATAAAGCGCCAGGCGCTCACTGCGCCGCGCATCGCGGATGTCGGTCCGGCCGCGTGGCGACAGCGCGAATTGTTCGAAGCCCCGCCGGGCGAGCATTGCTGTGAAGCCGGCGGTATCGGTGAACGATGCGAAGGGAATCTTGAGCGCCGCGCCGACGGAAACGCGGATCGCCTTGCGGTAGAGGGGATCGCAGCATGTCGGATCCAGCAAAACCGCGTCGGCGCCAAAGGCAGCCGCGTTGCGGAAGATCGAGCCCACATTGTCATGGTTGGCGATGCCGACAAGCACCACGACCAGTGCCCGAGCCGGCAAGGCATCAAGCAGGGCCTCGGCTGACTGCGGTGCGCCCTTGCGGCCCATGGCCAGGATGCCGCGATGCATGTGAAATCCAGCGATAGCGTCCATCACCGCGCTGGTGGCAACATAGACCGGGAGTTCAGCCGGCGCCTTGCGCAGGATCTCTTCGATGCCGGCCAATCGATTTTCCAGAACCAGAACCGATTCGGCGGCAAAGCGCCCAGCCGAGAGCAGCAGGTCGAGCACCACCTTGCCTTCGGCGACAAAGCGGCCTTGCCGGCCGGCGAGGTCACGCTCGCGGATTTCGAGATAGGCAGCGACGCGCGGATCTTGCGGGTCGTCGATGCGAATGGGATTCATGCTTTCCTCGCGCCCGTCGCATCGGCCCGAAAATCCGGACCGTTTCCCGACACTCACCTTTGGTTCGGAAAGCACGATGCGACAATTCGCGACGACCAGCCATCTCCGTGCGCCCGGATGGGCGCATGTCGCTTAGAAATCGTCGGCCAGGTCAGCCGCTACAAGGTGGTCAGGTTCCGGCACGGCGCAAACGGTGCGCCATCTGGGACAGGTCGTCCTTGCCGCCGCCGAAAATGCCGTCCAGCATGTCGAGCAGTTCGCGCACGGCGTCGGATTTACAGGAATAGTAAATCATCTGCCTGTCACGGCGGGTCTCGACGAGATCGAGCGCCCGCAACTTGGCCAGATGCTGGGACAGGGCCGATTGACTGAGCATCACCTTCTCGGCGATGGCGCCGACCGACATTTCACCGTCGGCGAGATAGCTCATGATCAACAACCGCTTCTCATTGCCCATCAGCATGAGAAACTCGGCCGCCGATTCGGCGTTGACGATTAGCTTTGTCGAGACCATCGATCCCCCATGCTTCTTGTTCATCCTAACGCCATGGGGGCAATGGCGTCTGATTCCATAAACTCACTTTTGAATCGGCACTGGCGATTCAGCGTCACCAATGAAAGGTAGAGCATTTCATTTAAATCTCAAGTGTTGCTTTTGATCCAGCATAATTAAGTCCATTCCCGGCATTGATCACGGCTCGGCCGGCCCTGGCCATATCGACCAGAACGTGCCGCAATTCGCGTTCTGCCGCCAAGGGTTGTGGGAAGAACACCCTGCAAACATCGTCGCCCGACACCAGATCCATGCCATCGGCATCGAATCCGGCAACGCTCCAGCCGTTGCCGGATGCCTTCGCGAAATGCTGTGCATAAACGGCGATCGCGTCGAGATGGTCGGCGTTCATGTGATCGATGGCGGATTGTTCGCTCGCCGCCAGCTCTTCGACGATCGGTGCGCTGGTGAGCAGATCCGACTGATCGAGCTGATAGGCCTTGCCGAAGCCGCCGTTGAGGCTGGCGCGTTGCGGCTCGAGTCGAAAGATCGAAAAGTCGCCGAGAGCGGCGTAGAGTTTCGCCTTGGGATTGCGGTTGAGATAACGGCGCTCGGCGCGGGCATGTTCGCTTGACCCGCGCTCAAGCCGTGCCGCCCGGCAGACCAGTGTCAGGCGCGGATGCGCCAGCGGGTCGCCCTTGCCGGGTTCGCCAAGCAACAGGGAACAGCGCGGATCGCCCAGCAGGGCGCCGGTGTGCGCCGAGAGCATCGACACCAGGATCAGCGGCGCGCCATCGATGTCGGTGGCCACGCCGACCCTGCTGGCCAGCGGCGAGCCGGTTTGCGGTTCGATTACCGCCAGCGCGCCGAAGCGAGCGCTGCGTAGAAGCGTCTTCGCCAGCCGGATCGCTTCGGCGTCCGTCTCGCGGATCACGTCCTTCTTTGGCTCGTCCAAGGCATCACCGCGATAAGTTGATTTTCCTTCTCCAATTATCTGTCCAACAAACCGGATTTGACAAGGTCATCGATCTCGTTTTTCGAAAACCCGAAACGCGCCAGCACCGTCGACGGGGCGAGATCGTTGTCGGCAGGACTGGTCGCCGGCGCAGGCTGGGATCCGGAGAAACGTGGCGCCGGGGCAGGGCGCTCGAATGCACCCGCCGTCACAAAGGCGCTGCGCGCCCGATTGTGCGGGTGGTGCTTCGCCTCTTGCAGCGACAGGACAGGGGCAACGCAGGCATCGGTTTGCGCAAACAAGCGGTCCCAGTCGTCACGCGATTTCTGCCGGACCCGGTCGGCAATGGCCGCGCGCATCGGTGGCCACAGCGCCTCGTCGTACTGGCTGGATACAAAGCGCTCGTCGAGCGGCAGCAGCCTGGCGAATTCGGCGAAGAATTGCGGCTCTAGGCAGCCGATGGCGATGTGCCCGCCGTCCGCCGTCTCATAGGTGTCGTAGAAGGGAGCGCCGGAATCGAGCAGGTTCGCGCCGCGCTTTCCGCTCCACAGCCCGGCGGCGACAAGGGCGTGCAGCGGGACCGCCAGCATCGAGGCGCCGTCGATCATCGCGGCGTCGATGACCTCGCCCTTACCTGTGCGCGAACGTTGGAACAGCGCGGCCAGGATGCCGGCAATCAGCATCATGGCGCCGCCGCCATAGTCGGCGACGAGGTTGAGCGGCGGCACAGGACGACCGTCGGCGTGACCGATGGCGTGCAGTACGCCGCAATAGGCGAGGTAGGTGATGTCGTGGCCGGCGCGACCGGCGAGCGGGCCGTCCTGGCCGAAGCCGGTCATGCGGCCGTAGATCAGCGCCGGGTTGCGCACCAGCAGCGCTGGTGGGCCGAGGCCAAGCCGTTCCATGACACCGGGACGAAATCCTTCAAGCAAGATGTCCGCCCTTTCGGCAAGGCGCAGCACCAGATCGGTGCCTTCCCGGCGCTTCAGATCGAGGTGAAGGATGGATCGGCCGTGGCGGTCGATGTTGTACTTATCCGGTAGCGACAGGAGCGGCTGGCTCGTCGCCGTCCGTTCTATGCGCAGCACGTCGGCGCCCATCTCCGACAGCATCAGGCCGACCAACGGCACCGGGCCGAGCCCGGCCATCTCGATCACCTTCAGCCCGGCAAGCGGACCGGTCTTCCCGGCAGCGGACAGGCCGGCGCTCATGACCGGCTATTTCGGCGCCATGCGGATGGCACCGTCGAGGCGAATGGTCTCGCCATTCAACATCTGGTTCTCGATAATGTGCAGGGCGAGAGCGGCATATTCGGATGGTTCGCCGAGCCGCGGCGGGAAGGGCACGGCGGCGCCCAGCGAATCCTGTACCTCTTGCGGCATGCCAGCCATCATCGGTGTCTTGAAGATGCCGGGGGCGATGGTGCAGACGCGGATGCCGGAACGGGCAAGGTCGCGCGCCACCGGCAGGGTCATGCCGACGACGCCGCCCTTGGATGCCGCGTAGGCGGCTTGGCCGATCTGGCCATCATAGGCGGCAACCGAAGCGGTGTTGACGATAACGCCGCGCTCGCCGCCTTGCAGCGGCTCGAGCTTCGACGCGCGCTCGGCGACGAGGCGGATCATATTGAACGTGCCGATCAGATTGACCTCGATCACCTTGCGGTACTGATCGAGCGGATGGGGACCATCCTTGCCGATCGTCTTCACGCCGATGGCGATGCCGGCGCTATTGACCAGGATACGCGGCTCGCCAAGCTTGGCGGTAACGTCGGCGAGAGCAGCGATTCCACTGTCGGCGCTGCTGACGTCGCACTGGACGGCAATGCCGCCGATTTCGGCCGCGACCTTGACCGCGCGGTCGATGCCGACATCGAAGATGGCGACGCGGGCGCCCTTGGCGGCCAGCGCGCGCGCCGTTGCCTCGCCAAGGCCGGAGCCGCCGCCGGTGACGATCGCGATCTGGCCGTTCGGGTTCATGGCGTCATCCTTTGATCTCAGGAACAGTGGGACGGATCAGGCGCCAGATCGACGGGAAAGATCAAGCCATCGCCGCGAGAGGATCGGCAACCCTGGCCTGATCGGCATGGCAGACCTCGCCCGAGAGCCTGGCTACCGTGCCCGGCACGATCTCGTGCGACAGCAGCCGGTCAAGATCGACGGGACGCGGCATCGAAATCTGGCCGCGCGGAATCCGCTTGAAACCGAGCGGACCGTAATAGGGTTCGTCGCCGACCAGCATAACGGCAGGCGCGCCGGCCTTGGCGCCGGCCTCGAGCGCGATCGCCACCAGCCGGCGGCCGATGCCGAGATTCTTGAAGGCCGGCCGCACAGCAAGCGGCCCGAGCATCAGCGCGCGGCCGGCGCCGGCGGCGATGCGGGTCATGCGCACCGAGGCGACGACAAGGTCGCCATCGACGGCGACGAAGGACAGCGAGCGTTCGTGCCCTCCTGCCTCGCGGATCTTGTAGGCGGCCAGCACAAAACGGCCGGGTCCAAAGGCTTCGTCGTTGATGGCTTCGATCTGGAGGTCGTGCGCCGGGGTTTCCGGCAGGTATTTCACGTCGGCAAGGCTCATGGTCTTTGCGTTCCGGTAGGGAGGAAAGGTTTGCTGCAAACGGCAGCGTTCGCCAGTCAGCGCTTCATCAAGCGCGGGCGCCCTTTCGTCGTCGGTCGAACCGGATCAAAGCAAAGTCGAACATGCGGATTGTCCGCTAGCATCAATTTCCCGCCGCTGCAATCGGCCGTTTCCGTCCCCCAGGGCTTCGAACTCAGGTTAACAGAAGGCCTGACGACAGCCAGTTCGGCCGTGTCGACAGCTTTTTTGCCGAGCAGATTTCCCATGATAGGAATTTTTTCTTGACTCCGTGCCGTCAGCTATGGTATATATTTGGCTATGGTGCTGATTTGCGCCGCTGACCCGCCGCCCAGGCGGGTTTTTCGTTCAATGCTCCGTCAGCCAACGCGCCGGCGAAGGCTCCGAAAGAACCCGTTAACCCGAGTTCGTAGCCCTGTTTCGGCCAAGTGACGGTGTGTTCAGCACCTGATGTCTTCGACCGGGCAACCTTGCGCCTACATCAACCGACAGGACGCAAGGAGAATTGCATGGGATTGCTGGTTGAAGGCAGGTGGCAGGATCGCTGGTATGACACGGCGGACAACGGTGGCAGGTTCGTGCGAGCGCAGTCGCAATGGCGCGACTGGATCACCGTTGACGGAGTGCCGGCCGAAGGCCGGACGCGCGGCTTCAAGGCCGAACCAGGCCGCTATCATCTCTATGTCTCGCTTGCCTGTCCGTGGGCGCATCGGACGTTGATCTTTCGCGCGCTGAAGAAGCTGGAAGGCATCATATCGGTGTCGGTGGTGCATCATTTCATGGGCGCCAACGGCTGGACGTTCCTGGCGCAGGACGGCGCCACCGGCGACACGCTTTACGGCCTCGACTTCCTGCACCAGGTCTATGCCAAGGCCGATCTCGACTATTCGGGCAGGGTGACGGTGCCGGTGCTTTGGGACAAAAAGGAGCAGACCATCGTCTCCAACGAGTCTTCCGAAATCATCCGCATGCTGAATTCAGCCTTCGACGAATGGGGCGATGCCAACCTCGACTTCTATCCGAAGGCGCTACGCGGCGAGATCGACCGCATCAATGCGCTGGTTTATCCCGCGGTCAACAACGGCGTCTACCGGACCGGCTTCGCCACCACGCAACGCGCCTATGAAGAGGCGTTCGGTGAATTGTTCACGGCGCTGGATACACTGGAGGAGCGGCTCTCGAAACAGCGCTATCTCGTCGGCGATCGTATCACCGAGGCCGACTGGCGGCTGTTCACCACGCTGGTGCGCTTCGATCCGGTCTATGTCGGCCATTTCAAATGCAATCTGCGCCGCATCGCCGACTATCCGAACCTGTCCAACTATCTGCGCGATCTCTACCAGGTGCCTGGCGTGGCCGAGACCGTGAACCTGCATCATATCAAGGCGCATTATTACGCCAGCCACGAGACGATCAATCCGACGCGGATCGTGCCTGTCGGACCGGATCTGGACTACGGCGCGCCGCATGACCGGGCGCGGTTCAGCAAGGCGGCGGCCTGATCTACCAGTAGGGCGAAGGCTGTTCGCCTTGAAAAACCTCGGCGATCCGACGCAGCGTCGCCGGTGTGGTGCCCTGCGGCAATCGGTCGAGCGGAAAGAAGCCGGCTTCGGCGATCTCATGATCCGGCAATTTCGGCGCCGTCTGACTAAAGCGCTTGATCACGTAGAACCCAACATGGTCGCGCCGGCTGGCGCGGCGGTTGAAATGCATCGATTTGAACACGGGCGGTGCGGTCAGCG
Organism: Mesorhizobium sp. LjRoot246; assembly: GCF_964254115.1. Lineage (NCBI taxonomy): Bacteria > Pseudomonadati > Pseudomonadota > Alphaproteobacteria > Hyphomicrobiales > Phyllobacteriaceae > Mesorhizobium > Mesorhizobium sp. LjRoot246. The sequence continues at coordinate 2,327,294 of NZ_CAXUSN020000001.1, forward strand.
CGATGTTGCCTTCCTCGGCCAGTTCGCGTGCCAGCGCGTCGTCCAGCGTCTCGCCGGCTTCGACGCCGCCGCCGGGAAGCTGCCAGCCCGGCACATAGGTGTGGCGGATGAGGAAGACGGAATTGGACGCCGTGTCGTGGATCAGGCCACGCACGCCAAGCGTCATCGGCCGCCGTAGCACGAAATAGAAGTGGAACAGCCTGGCCCTGAGGCCTACCCAGCCGGTCTGGCGGAAAGCATCTTCAGTCTTCGCCATTAGGTGCGAAACCGTGGGTGGAAAGGAAAGCGCGGGTCGCCTATGAAGGTTGAATGTTCAGGCTCGCGCATATTTCCGATGTCCATCTGGGGCCGCTCCCCGATGTATCCTATCGCGATCTCGCCTCCAAGCGCGTGCTCGGCTACGTCAACTGGCAGCGCAACCGCCGCCGCCATATGCATGACGCCGTCATCGACACGATCGTCGCCGACATCAAGGCGAACACGCCTGATCACCTCGCCGTCACCGGGGACCTGGTCAATCTGGCGCTCGACGGCGAGATCGAGATGGCCAGGCACTGGCTGGAGACGCTGGGACCGCCGCATGATGTTTCGGTCGTTCCGGGCAACCACGACGCCTATGTGCCCGGCGCCTTCGACAAGGTCTGCCGATCCTGGGCGGCGTGGATGAGCGGCGACGGTATCAACACGCCGGTCGACCGCAACGCCTTCCCCTATCTGCGCGTGCGCGGCGATGTCGCGCTGATCGGTGTCTCGACGGCGCGCGCCACGGCACCCTTCATGGCCAACGGGTTCTTCATGGAAGGCCAGGCGAAGCGACTCGGCAAAATCCTCGGGGATACGGCCGAACAGGGGCTGTTTCGCGCCATCATGATCCACCATCCGCCGGTGCGCGCCGCGGTCCCGCAGCACAAGCGGCTGTTCGGCATCGCCCGCTTTCACAAGATCATTCGCCGCCATGGCGCCGAACTCGTCCTGCATGGCCATTCGCATCTGCCGTCGCTGTTCTTCATCGGCGGTCGAGGGGTCAGGATCCCGGCGGTCGGCGTCGCTGCCGCAGGCCAGGCGCCGGGCGGCAAGAACCCGGCGGCGCAGTACAATTTGTTCGACATTGACGGCGAGAAGGGCAATTGGCGGATCCGGCTGACGCGGCGCGGCCTGACCGGGCCGTCCATACCGCCATCCGATCTGCAGACGCTGGAGCTCGGCGCCGAGGCCGGAGTTGCTATGGCCGCAGGCTGACGACCATGGCGACGATGCGGTCCCAGAACAAGGCGACCGACACCACCAGGCCGACCAGTGCTCCGGCGGCGACCAGGCCGAGCCCGGACAGAAAGGCCGACCAGCGTTTGCCGTGCGTGGTCGCGCGCAGTGGCGGCTCGGCTTCCGGTACATCGGCGCGTTTCACGCCGGCGACAGCCGGTTCGACCCCGCCTTCCATCATCCGCTGACGCTCGACGATGCGCTCGGCGACATAGCGCGTCACGGAATCGGCAACCGGCTTCATCTCGGTGGATTCGGCAAGCACCACGCGGCCGATGCGGGTGTCCTTGAGGAAGCGATAGGTGCGGCGATCGCGTCCCATGGCGACATGGCTGACGGCGTCGATCCACAGGCGTGGCTGCAAGCCCGACGAGACGACAAAGTCGAAATTGTCCATGTCGGCCGGGACATCGGCAAAAACCGGCGCCAGTTCGGCGGCAAGCAGATCGAGGCGCATGCGATGCGCCTCGCGCATATCGACGACGACGTCGTCGCGGTCGGCGAAGGCATTTTTCACATCACGGATGGCGTCGGACAGTTTCTTCGACTGATCGATGGTCTTCTCGCCTGCTTCCTTCATCGGCGTTTGCCTCGCGGGTTTGGTTAACACGGGGTTAACACAGCCGCCGACAAAATGCACTGGCGAGATGGACGGGATCGAGGCGCTCTCGAAGCCTGTCGTGCGCGAAAAAAGTCAGCTTGCAGCCGCGGCGAATTTCTGGCGATGCGGCCTGGCGCGGCGGTTGGTGTTGCGGCGAATGATCTCGGCAATGAGGTCGGGGGCTTCCTCGGCCAGCATATGGCCAGCCTCCAGCACATGGTGCACGTGAAAATGCGCCGGCAGATCATCCGCCTGGGTAAAGGGCAGCACCGCGTCGTCGGTTCCCCACGCCACCATCACCGGCATGTTCATCCCATCGAGGCGCTCGTGCGGGATGACGCCTTGCCGATCGTCCTTAGTCATGGCGGCTGCGATCTCGACGAGTTTTTCCACCTGGCCGGGTCGCCTGCGCATGTCCTGGAGGGTGTCCACAGTGTGATCGAGCAGCCGGGTCCCTGGCCCCGACATGGCGGCAAGGCAGGCTCGGATCTCGGATCGAGCCACTGCTTCGGCATAGCGACGCAACAGCGGTCCGTTGATCTGGGGGCCAAGGCCGCCGGGCGCCAGAAGTGTCAGCGAGGCTATTTTTTCGGGGTCGGCCAGCGCCATCAGCGCCGCCACCGCACCGCCCATCGAGTGACCCACGAGATGAACGCGCTTCAGGCGACGCTGCGAGAGATCGGCGAGCACGGCGCTTGCTGCCACCTTGGCCGGACCGGCGGCGGGAAAATCGAGCGACAACCCATGCCCCGGCAGATCATAGGCCAGCGTGTGCGTGGAAGGTGCCAGGGCGGAAATCACTTCGCGCCAGACATCGTGGCAGCCGCCGAAACCATGCAGCAGGACGATGGCCCTCGAGCCAACGCCCTGTTCGGCGGCAAAAAGCGATGCGGTCATGAAAACTGATTTTTTGCTATTGCAGGATGCGCGATGCCAATTGTGGCTGAATTGCTCCTAGTTCATAGCGATGGCTAGTAAAATTTTCGCGATTTGTACGGTTGTGTACAGAACTTGGCGACCAGCAGGCATTGGCGATTGGAGCATAGGAAATCCATTGGGACGCGGCGCATGATGCCACCTTGGCGACATGCATTAATCCGCGAATTTCGATTGGCGTCAGCTGGCGTTGCCGAGCCCGGCAGCGCGCAGCGCCTGGACCAGCCGCTCGGTCAGGTCGGCCGGATATTTCCGCTCGACGAAGGTCGCGCGCGGATCGGCGGCAAATTTGGGGAACTCGGTGGTCAGTTGGTTCAGCAGCGTGCTCACCAGATGGTCCTGTCCGGCAGCCTTGGCGCCGATCAGCCGCGCCGCTAGATAATGCGATTTCGTTGCCGTCGTCCTCAGTGCCGTGCTGGCTGCGATGGCCTTGTTCATGTCGCCCTGCATGAACTCGCCGACGAACAGCCCGTAATCCCACCATGTCGAGTGTCCGCTGAAGGTCTCAGCGGCATGGGCAAGGATCGGCGTTCCCTCCGCGTAGCGGCCGGCGAAGATCAGCCCATAGCCGTAGGTGGCAGCCATGCCGAGATCATAAGGATTGAGTTCGTAGGCCTTGCGCATCCAGCGGATCGCTTCGTCGGCGTTGCCGAGGCGCGAACTGACGTAGCCGTAGGAGCGATGCGCATAGGGGCTGGTTGGCCCCATCTGTACGCCACGATGGGCAAACTCCATTGCCTTTTCAATCGTCGCACCGGGCGGATAGGCGTAGTGATCGGAGACTGCCTCGAGATGCAGCGAGGCAAGTTCCGAATAGACGAGCGAGGATTTCGTTCCGCCATCGGCCAGTTTCTCGAGACAGCGATAGGCAGCCTCGTGGGTCCTGGCGTTCTGGTCGAGATAATATTTGTCGTTGAGCAGCAGGCATTGCGTCAGGCCGTTTGGCGCTCCGGTCTGCTCGATATAATTGTAGATCGTGCCGGAGGCGGGAAGTGCCGAGCTTAGCATGTCGGCGATACGGTCCTCGACCGCGGCAGGTGCGCTGTTGGCAGGGGTCAGATTGCGTGAAAGAAGCACCCGTCCGGACGCCATGCTTTGCAGTTCGATGGTGATATCGCCCGCATCCGGTCCAGGCAGGATGTCGAATATGAAGCTCGTGGCATCGTCGGCCGGATCGGCGACGGTGTCGCGGCCGATGAAGTCGATCGTATCGAAGCCGCTCAGGCCGGCGCGCAGCGATGCGGCGACACGGCCGGCGTCGGTGCCTTCAGCCTTGAGGCCGATATAGACTTGCGGCAGGGTGTCAGCCCTTGCCGATGAGGCGATGCTTCCGGTTGCGCTGGCGGTCTCGATCGTTGCCGACATGTCGCCACCTGCCAGCAAGACACTGCCGCCCTGACGAAGGATGAGCACGCCCAGCATGGCGATGACCAGGGCGATCGCCATCCAGAAAAAACGGAGATGGCGCGCCACAGAGGGGGCAGGCAACGGCGGCACGGAAGCCAGCGACGACACGGCATCCAGCATACCAGTGCCGGCGTCGCTGGACTGATCGGCGGATGCGCCTCCGTCCAGCCTGAGTTCAGGAACAGGCTCGGCAACATCCGGCAGGCGGATCGCGTTCAATTCATAGGCAGGAACATAACCGCCGCGCGGAATGGCGATGCGGAACGGCTCGGCGATGCCCTCATTGGCAAAATAGTGCTGCAGAAGCTCGCGCAGCCTGCCTGCCTGCACCCGCACGACAGCATCGGTGGACGGATCGAAATCGCCGTCCTTGCCGAAAACATCCATGGCGATGGAGAAGCCCTTGAGCCTGTCGGCTTCGCCGGCTTGTTCGCGTTCTACAAGATAACGCAGCAACTTGCGCGCGCGCTCGGATCGCCCGAACGTTTGGCTGGCAAGCAGTCGCTCCAGTGTCTCGCGCACTGCGGGGGCGGCAGGCGTGGCATGCTGCAAGTGTCGATCCTCTCGAAGTCGGCACAGGTTGAGGCGCGATCATATAGGTCCCGCACCGCCACACAAGTATACACCCATTATGCGATCGCGTACCCCACCGGATAATTCCGCGGTGGTTAATGGCCCGAACGATCGGAACCGATCACCAGATTGGGACGGTCCCGATCCTTGTTCTGGTCGCGCGTCAGCCGGCTTTTTTGCCAACGATGCGGTTGGCGGCAGACATCACCGCTTCCAGCGAGGCGGCGACGATGTTGGTGTTGATGCCGGCGCCGAACAGCTTGCCGCCGGGATACTCCATCTCGACATAGGAAATGGCCGACGCGTTCGAGCCGCGCTGCAAGGAGTGCTCGGAATAGTCGAGCACCGACATCTCGATGCCGACATGGCGCGACAGCGCATCGACGAAGCCGTCGATCGGACCGGTGCCCGTGCCTGTAATCGTCACTTCCCTGTCGTTGTCGAGAATGACCGCCTCGACAATGCGCCGGCCCTTGATCTCGGTGCTGGGATAGGTGTGGTGATCGAGGAATTTCAGACGCGCGGTAGGTTGATCGACATAGGTCTCGAGAAAGCGCTCGTAGATGCGCCTGACCGGCACTTCCTTGCCCTCGGCATCGGTGATCGCCTGGATTTCCTGGCTGAATTCGATCTGCAGATTGCGCGGCAGGTTGAGGCCGTAATCGGCCTGCAGCACATAGGCGATGCCACCCTTGCCGGACTGCGAGTTGATGCGGATGATGGCTTCGTAGCTGCGGCCGACATCAGCCGGATCGATCGGCAGATAGGGCACTTCCCACAGACTGGTGTTGGCCTTCTTCAGCGCCTTCATGCCCTTGTTGATGGCATCCTGGTGCGAGCCGGAAAAGGCGGTGTAGACGAGTTCGCCGACATAGGGGTGGCGCTCGGGGATCTTCAACTGGTTCGAATATTCATAGACGTCCTTCATCCGGTTGATGTCGGAGCAGTCGATCAAGGGATCGACACCTTGCGTGTACATGTTGAGCGCCAGCGTGACGATGTCGACATTGCCGGTGCGCTCGCCATTGCCGAACAGCGTGCCCTCGACGCGATCGGCGCCGGCCATCAGGCCGAGTTCGGTGGTGGCGATGCCGGTGCCGCGGTCATTGTGTGGATGCAGCGAGACCAGCAGGTTCTCCCTGTTGTCGAGGTTGCGGCACATCCACTCGATGCGGTCGGCATAGATGTTGGGCGTCGACATCTCGACCGTCGACGGCAGGTTGACGATCAGCTTGTTGTCCACCGTCGGCCTGACGATCTCGGTGACGGCGTTGCAGATCTCCAGCGCCACTTCGAGCTCGGTGCCGGTAAAGCTCTCCGGCGAATATTCGAAGCGAAAGCCGCCGCCGGCCTTGGCCGCCATGTCGGTGATCATCTTGGCGGCGTCGGTGGCGATGCGCTTGATGCCGCCGACGTCCTTTTCGAAGACGACGCGGCGCTGCAATTCGCTGGTCGAATTGTAGAAATGCACGATCGGATTGGTGGCGCCCTTGAGCGCCTCGAAGGTGCGGGTGATCAGCTCCGGCCGACACTGCACCAACACCTGCAGCGAGACATCGGCGGGGACGTTGCCTTCCTCGATGCACCAGCGGGCGAAGTCGAAGTCGGTCTGCGAGGCCGACGGGAAGCCGATTTCGATCTCCTTGAAGCCCATGTCGAGCAGCAGGCCGAACATGCGTGCCTTGCGCTCGTGGCCCATCGGGTCGATCAGCGCCTGGTTGCCGTCGCGCAGGTCGACCGAGCACCAGATCGGCGCCTTGTCGATGACCTTCGACGGCCAGGTGCGGTCGGTGAGACCGACGGTGGGATAGGGGTGATATTTGCGGGCTGCGTCGGGCATCCCTCTAGCCGAATCCGTGCCGGCTACCGCGGCATCGGAGCGGATCTCTTCGCGTGCGTTCATCGTCGTTTCTCCCGGCGGCTCATGGATCCACCTTCAGGTGGATTGATGGCGAGCGGCGCCTTTACCAGAATTTCGTTCGCTTGATATGATTGCCAAGGAGCATGCGCTTGCGCGGCGGTTCGACCGCCGGGCGCTCCTTCAGCGAACCCGGCGATCGCCGCTAAGGCCGAGAAGAAGCAGGGTCGAGGCGAGCGCGCGCACGGTCTCGCCGGAAAAACCGGTCGGACGGGAAGCGTTGGTGGCGCGCGTGTTCATGGCGGTTCTCATACAGGAGCGGCTTGTGAGAGGCAAGTGGGGCTACCGACAGTGGGGCCGCAGGTTGTGTCGTAAGCACACGAGTTGTCCGGATTGGGTAGCAGATGAGTTGTCCGGCTTTGTCGCCAGCCAATGGAGGCTGATGTAAGACGGACAGCATCCTGAACGTGCGTGCTCTTCCCCAGGCGCGGCAAATGCGCCAGACTTGGGCGTCGACGGTTGCGATGTCCTGTCGCCGGGAGGGGTCGTCCATGAATTTCGTGTTCTTCTCGCCGCATTTTCCCGCCAATGGCGCGGATTTCTGCGACCGTTTGAAGAAGGCCGGGGCCAGGGTGCTCGGTATCGGCGACGCACCCTATGACGCCCTCGACGCCAAGCTGAAAGCAGCCCTTTCGGAATATTACCGCGTCGCCGACATGGAGGACTACGATCCGGTGTTCCGGGCGATGGGGCATTTCATCCACAAATGGGGCCGTATCGACCGTTTTGAATCGCTCAACGAACACTGGCTGGAGCTGGAAGCCAACATCCGCACCGACTTCAACATCTACGGCACCAAGCTCGATTTCGTGAAGAACCTGAAGCGCAAGAGCCGCATGCGCGCCTTTTTCCGCAAGAGTGGCGTCGACACCATCGCACAGCGCAAATGCTCCGACCGCACTGGGGCCATGACCTTCATCCGCCGCGTCGGCTATCCCGTGGTGGTCAAGCCCGACAGCGGTTCCGGGGCCTCGAACACCTTCAAGATCTCCAACGCCAAAGAACTCGACCAGTTCTTCAGGGACAAGCCCGAGGACGTGACCTTCGTCATGGAACAGTTCATCGAAGGGCTGGTGGTGACCTATGATGGGCTGGTCAACCGCGACGGCGAGGTGGTGCTGGCGGCCAGCCACCGCTACGACCAGAGCGTCATGGAGGTGGTCAACAAGGACCGCCACATGAGCTACACCTGCTTTCCCAGGATCAGCCCTGCGGTCGAGGAGGCCGGCCGCAAGATTCTGAAAGCGTTCGACGTGCGCGAGCGCTTCTTCCACATCGAATTGTTCGAGACCAAGGACGACCGGGTCATCGCGCTGGAGGTCAACATGCGCCCGCCCGGCGCCTGGATGACCGATGCGATCAACTACACGTTCGACATCGACGTCTATGCGGCATGGGCCGACATGGTGGTCAGGGATGCCGCCGGCGGACCCTATGAAGGCAAGTATTTCACCGCCTATGCCAGCCGCAAGCGGCGCCTCAGCTATGTGCACAGCCATGAGGACGTGCTAGCCGCGCATGGCGACAAGATCGTCCATCATCAGGCCATCGAAGAGGTTTTCAGCCGCGCCATGGGAAATTACGCCTATCAGATGCGCTCGAAAGACGAAGCAGCGCTGCGCGAGGCGGTCGCCTATATCCACGCGGAAAAGGCGTGAGCCGATGGACATTTCCTATCACAAGAATTTATCGAGCCAGCTCGGCCGCGACATGGAATACAAGCGCTACGGCCATGCCGGCCGGCCGGTGGTGGTGTTCCCGACCTCGCAGGGGCGGTTCTACCAGTTCGAGGATTCCGGCGGGGTAGGGGCGCTGGCCGAATTCATCGACACCGGCCGCATCCAGCTGTTCACGGTCGACGGCGTCGATTCCGAATCCTTCTTCGACAAGCATGCCGACGCCGACCGCCGTATCGCCCGTCACGAGGCTTATTTCCGCTATGTGCGCGAGGAGGCGCTGCCGGAGTTCCTGTCCACAGCCGAGCAGGCCAATGGCGGGCGCAAGCTGAAGCCGCTGTTCTCGGGCTGTTCGATGGGCGGCTACCATTCGTCGAACTTCGTCTTCCGCTTTCCCGAACTTGCCAGCGGCGTCATCGCGCTGTCGGGCGTCTATTCGGCTCGCGACTTCTTCGGCAAGACGCTTGAGGGCGACATTTTCTACAACTCGCCGCTCGACTATCTGCCCGGCATCGTCGATCCGAAACTGCTGGCACGGCTGAAGGCGCTTCGGCTGATCTTCTGCTGCGGGCAGGGTGCCTGGGAAGAGCGCATGCTGGCCGAGACGCGAGAACTGGAACAGATCCTGCGCGACAAGTCCATTCCCGCCTGGGTCGATTACTGGGGCGGCGACGTCAGCCATGACTGGCCGTGGTGGCACAAGCAACTGGTCTATTTCTTCGGCCGCTGGCTGGATGAGGACCTGATGCATAGGCTGGATTGATAGCGGGGCTCGTCCGCTGACAGCTACCCTTCCTGGCAAGCCGGCAGGGCGACAGTTTCGCGTTCCGAAGCCGCTCCCCGACGCAGGCCAAGGAAAACGACGATGGCGGTCATGACGGTGATTGCCGCCAGCACGATCAGCAGCCTGTCGAACGCCGTCTCGTAGGCCAGGACAAGAACAGCGGCTCCGGCTTGCGGCAGGTGTTGCGCCGTTTCACCGAGATTGCCGGTCACCAGCAGCTGCGCTGCGGCCGTTGAAGACGTCATTCCCTGTGCGCCGAGCTGCGTGGCGGTGAAGCCCGATAGTGTCGCCATGACGATCGCCAGCGCTACGCCCTCGCAGGCGACGCGGGTGGTGTTGAAGATGCCGACCGCCATGCCGGCGCGCTCCCGCGGCACGACGCTGACGGCAAGCCCATCCATCAATCCCCAGGGTAGAGCAATGCCGGCGCCGATCAGCATCAGCGGCGCCACCAGCGCGCTATCGACCGGTGGTGTCAGGCTCAGCCAGACAAGCCCGGCGGCAGCGACGAGCAGGCCGACGCCGCAGATCGTGGCCGGCGCGATCCAGCGTGCCAGCTGGCCGGCGAGCATCGGCAGGATCAGCAGCGGACCCGAGAGGCAGATCATCAATTGTCCGGCCTTGATCTCGCCCATCCCCTCAATGCCGATGAAGCGGATCGGCAACAGCACGAGCAGGACGACGAACGCATAAGCGGGTGCCGCCGCCAGAAACTGGACGCCGACGAAGCGGGGATAGGCGAACAGCGTGAGGTCAAGCATCGGCCGTTGTACTCGCCGCTCGACAATGACGAAGGCGACAAAACAGATGGCAGCTACGGCCAGAAGCGTGACGACGAGGGGATCGGCCCAACCGCTCTGCGGCGCCTGGAGCACACCATAGGTTAGCGACGCCAGCGCGATCGTGAAGGTGCCGGCTCCCGCCCAGTCGAGGCCCGTCGCATCCGGGTCTCGCGATTCGCTGATGGTGCGCAGGCCGAGGGCTGCAGCGGCGATCGCCAGCACCGCGACCAAGATAAAGATCGACCGCCAGCCGAATGCAGAGATGAGCAGGCCGGATGCGATCGGACCGAAGGCGAGGCCGATGCCGAAACTGGTGCCGAGGAAGCTGAAGGCGCGCAGCCGCAGCGGTCCTTCGAATTCCTGGGCAAGTGCCGAGGCACCGCCGGCAAAGGCGGCCGCGCTGCCGATCCCCTGCACGGCCCGGAAAGCGTCGAACCAGATGATGTTGGGCGCCAGCATCGCGCCCAGCGATGCCAGGACGTAGACGGAGAGGCCGACGAGAAAGAGGCGCTTACGGCCATGGTTGTCGGCCAATGCACCCGATGCCATCAAGGTGGCGCCGAAGGTCAGCATGAAGGCATTGGTCACCCAGTTGAGCGCAAGGGGGCTGCCGCCGAGGTCGGCCGCGATGCGCGATAGAGCGACGGCCGGGCCGGTGAAGGTCAAGGGCATGGTCATAGCGGCAAGGCATACCGCCAGGAGCACGAACCATCTCTCGGCCGAGCCGGTTGTGATCTTCAAGGTCATGGATTTTCCTATCTGAAGCAGGACCCGCTGGCATGCAGCGTGGTCGCAGCGGGGTTGTAACCACAAGATAGGACGGCGACACTTCCGGCGAAATAGTATTAAATCTCCTGACATAGCGGATCAAAGCGCTCGAATGGAATGATGCGATGGATCGTCTCAGCGGCCTCATGGCCTTCGCCCGCACGGCCGAATTTGGCAGTTTCGTCGCTGCCGGCCGGGCGCTTGGCATCTCGGCTTCCGCCGTCGGCAAAAGCGTGGCGAGGCTCGAAGAGGAGCTCGGCGTGCGGCTCCTGCAGCGCAGCACGCGGCGGATCGGCCTGACCGAGGAGGGCCGACTATTCAACGAACGGGTGCGGCGCATACTCGACGACATCGATGATGCCGAGGCGATGCTGTCGCGGACACGCGAAACCCCGCACGGCCGGCTGCGCATATCCACTCCGATCGTCACCTATCATCTGTTGTTGCCGGTGCTGTCGGAGTTCATGGAACGCTATCCCGAGATAGAGCTCGACATCGACTTCAACGATCGCATCGTCGACGTGATCGACGAAGGTATCGACGTGGCGATCCGCAGCGGCGAGCTGCCCGATTCACGCCTGGTGTCCAGGCCCGTTGCGCCCTTTCGCATGTTGCTGTGCGCGGCGCCGACCTACCTCGACCGCCATGGCACACCCGGCGAGCCGGCGGATCTCATCAGGCATTTCGGCATAAACTTCCGCTTCCTCAACAGCGGCAGGCTGCTGGAGTGGCCGTTCATTACCGGAAGCGCTGAACCGCAGATACGCTCGATGCTGACCTGCAACAACATGGAAGCCTTGAAGGGCGCCACGCTCGCCGGGCTCGGTATCGCCTGCATGCCGGATTTCCTGGTGCGCGAGGCGCTGCACGAAGGCAAGCTGCGCATCGTCCTCGACGATCATGTCGACGGCCGTGGCCAGTTCCGGATGCTGTGGCCCTCCAATCGCCATTTGTCGCCGAAGGTGCGCGTCTTCGTCGACTTCCTTCCCGAACGCCTTGCGGCGCGGTAGGCGGCTCGCAAGTATCGTCAGAGAAAATATGATTATTATAATCATGTTTCTGTGGAAACAGCGGAGCGGCTGTGGCATGGCGGTTGCGGCGATGGTGCCGCGCGGCGCTTGCCCCAAACCATTTCGAAGGAGTTGAGCGATGGATCAACTGAGCGCGCAAACCCGGATCAGCGACGCGGCGATCCGATCGGTGATGGATCGGCTGCGCGCTGAGCACAGCGAATTCGCGATCGACACCGGCGTCGCCGACCAATGGGAACTTCGCCTCCATTACGGCTCGTTGAGCGCTACGCTCGATGACGAAAGCGTGCTGATCCGCGTCTCGGCGACCGACGAAACCTGCCTGTCCTATATGAAGATGACGGTCGCCGGCCATGTCGCCGAACATCTCGGTACGACCCGGGGTATCCATTGGCAGGGCGACGGCGTTGATGCCGGTACGCCGGTCTTCTTCCGCGAGATCACGGTGATGTCGTCGACGCGGATCTCGCCGCATATGCAGCGCCTGCGCTTCGCCGGCGAGGATCTCGGCCGGTTTACGCATGGCGGCCTGCATATGCGGCTGCTGCTGCCGCCACCTGGCCGCCGGCCGGTCTGGCCGTCGATGGGCGCTGACGGCCTGCTTGTCTGGCCTTCGGGCGACGATGCGCTTGCCGTGCGGGTCTACACGATCCGGACGGTGGACGCCGCAAGCGGCTGGCTCGATGTCGATTTCATGCTGCATCCCGGCCAGGAGACGCCCGCCGCCAGCTTCGCGCAAAACGCACAAGCGGGAGACGTCATCGGTATGATCGGACCCGGTGGCGGCGACGCCCCGGTGGCGCAGACCTTGCTTCTGCTCGGCGACGACACCGCGCTGCCGGCCATTGGCAGGATTTTGGAGCATCTGCCGCCGTCAAGCCGTGCCGAGGCGCTGATCGAGGTCGACGGTCCGGATGACCGGATGGCGCTGGCGCAAGGGGACAATATCGACATCATCTGGCTTTACCGGAGCGGTCGCGAGGCCGGCACCGCAGGCCTGTTGTCGGCCGCCTTGCGCGAGCGCAATCACATGGCGCATGCCGACGGCCTGTATGTCTGGGCCGGTTGCGAATTCGGCGATTTCCGGGAGATCCGCAAGCTCGTGCGCAAGCAGTGGGGCCTGCCGCGCGAACGGCACCTGGTCGCGGCCTACTGGCGCCGGGACGCGCAACGCGAGGACGAGAGCGGCGAGGAATAGTCCGCCGCCCTCCCGAAATCACTGCCTCAGAAGCGGTAGCGCAGGCTGGCGAACAGTGAGCGGCCCTCGTCGCGGTAGCAATAGCCGGCGGAACAGATGGTCTTCCGGTTGTCGAACAGGTTCTTGGCGTTGACCTGCAGCTTCACGCCTTCGAGCTTCGGATTGCGGTAGCCGAAATCATAGGAGAGCGAGGCGTCGACGAAGGCGCGGGCGCTGTTCTTGAATCTGTTGGTATCGTCGCCATAGCTCGAGCCGGCAACGCGGACGCCCGTGCCCAGCCCGAGCCCCTCCAGCGTGCCGTTCTCGAATTGATAGTGGCCCCACAGTGACAGGATGTGGTTCGGCGTCGCGGATAGCTCCTTGCCATCGGTTCCTTCGGCGCCACGCTCGATCCTGACGCGCAGATAGGTATAAGAAGCGATGAAGCTGAAGCCATTGTCGAGCGAGGCATTGGCTTCCAGTTCGACACCGCGCGAATTCAGGTCGAGCTGGCGCTGCTTGTTGATGCCGGTCGAGGCATCGAAGACGACGCCATCCTTCTGGTCGATGTCGAACAGCGCGGCGCTGATGGTCGCATTGTGATCCGGGATCTCGTATTTGACGCCGATCTCTTTCTGCGTGGCGATGGTCGGGCGGGCGACGCGACCGACAGTGCTGGTGACGTCGTCATGGACAAGGCCGATGTTGGGCGAGAACGAGGTCGAATAATTGACATAGGGCGTAATGCCCCATTCGGTTTGGTAGGACAGGCCGAGACGGCCGGAGAAGGCGCTGTCCTTCTGCTTGGACGTGCTGTAGTCGGCGGCGGTGGAGGTGGTGTCGACCCAATCATAGCGACCGCTGGTGAACAGGGTGAAGTCGTTCCACTCCATCTGATCATGCAGGTAGACGCCGAGCTGGTTCATCTCCTGCCCGCCAGAGTGGGGAACCGGCATCGCCTTGATGTCGTCGACCGAGACATAAGACAAACCGCTGCCGGCATCATAGTCCGACCAGGCGTAGTCGATGCCGCCGATGGCGGTGTGCTTGACCTGGCCCGTATCGAACTCGAACTGCGCCATGTTGTCGACGACGAAGTTCTTCATGGTTTCGGTATAGTGGCCCCAGTAGCGCTGCAGCGGCTGATCGGCACCGATCGTGTAGTGGCCGCTGTATTCGATGTCGCTGTCGACGGCGTTGTAGCGCAGGTTCTGGCGCACCGTCAGCACATCGTTGAAACGGTGCTCGAATTCGTAGCCGATGCGGCCCTGGCTCTGGTCGAAATCATTCCAGGCCGGGTCACCCTCATAGAGGTTGGACAGCACGCCATAGCTCGAATTGTAGAAGGCCGCTGTGCCGCCGGTGACGGATTTCGAATATTCGCCGAGGATTGTCAGCTTCGTATCCTCATCCGGCTTGAAGGTGAAAGCCGGCGCCAGATAGACCTTGTCGTCGGGATAGCCGGACAATTCGGTATCGCTTTTGCGGCCGAGACTGGTGAAGCGATAGAGGATGCTGCCGTCCTCGTTCACAGGTCCCGAAGCGTCGAGGGCTGCCTGAAACCGGTTATGCTCTCCGGCGAGCAGTTCGATCTCGCGGAACGGCTCGTCCTTAGGGCGTTTGGTGACGACGTTGACGATGCCACCCGGACCGCTGACGCCGTAAAGCGACGATGCCGGGCCTTTTAGGATGGTGACGCCCTCAATGCCGTAAGGCTCGGTCTTGAACCAGGCTGAGGGTCCGTTGTACTGGCGCAGCCCGTCGCGGAACATGCCGTTGTAGAAGGCCTGGAAGCCGCGCAGGAAGAACGCGTCGTAGCGGGTGTCGAAGCCGAAACTGTTGGGATTGGCGCTGGCCGTATAGCCGAGCGTTTCGTTCAGCGTGCGCGGCTTCTGGTCTTCGATCTGCTTCTGCGTCACCACCGAAATGGCCTGCGGAATTTTGGCAAGCGGCGTGTCGGTCTTGGTGCCGATGCGGTCCTTCTTGGCGACATAGCCATCCTGCTTGAGGATTTCGTTGCTCTGCGCGGTGACCTCGATCGTGCCAAGGACGGTACCGGTGTCGCTGTCCTGGCCAAATGCCGCGCCGGGTTGGCCAAGCATCGCCGCGCCGCCCAGCAATGATATCCCCAGGCGCCATGTCATCGGCCACGTCCGCATCAACTCGTCTCCACTGTCTCATGTCTGATTGCGCCCCCGCGCTCTCAAATATGAGTGTGTTAGTCAAGTATTTTCTGCGACCCATGCACGGACTGCCGGCTGCTGTCGCATAGCGGACACGCTGGGCGAGATCCGGCCAACCAAAATCGTGAGGTCGGCGCGGGCTGCCGCCTTGCCTATTGCCTGACGCTTCTCGCCACCAGCCGCGCCACGCTTGGGCCGACCAGCAGCACGATCAGGAAGCGTGCCGATTGCAGCGCCATGACGAAGGAGATGTCGATGTTCTGCGAAGCGGCGGCAATGATGGCGATGCTGTCCATGCCGCCGGGGCTGGTCGCCAGATAGGCGGTCAGCGGATCGATGCCCAAGAGATGGCTGATCATGAAGGCAAGGCCGCCGCAAAAGGCGATCAGCGTCACGATCGAGGCGATGATCTGCGGCATGGCGCGTGTCGCATGGCGCAGGATCGCCCTTGTGAAGTTCAGGCCGATCGACCAGCCGACCATTGCGTAGCTGACGGCCAGCAGCCATTGCGGCAATTGCATCTCCACGCCAAAGCCGAGATGGACGACGGTACCGAGGATGAAGGTGCCGAGGAAGAAGGGCGAGGGCAGCCTCAGCAGCTTTCCAGCCAAGCCGCCGACCAGCGCGATGCCGATGGTGGCGGCGAAGGCCTGGCGGTCGATCGGCGGAAACCAGATGATGGCGGGGATTTCGACGCCTGACGTGCCGACCCACATCTTGGCAACGAGCGCTGCCGTCATCGAGACGAAGATGACGCGCAGATATTGCATGAAGGCGACGAGGCGCTGGTCGGCACCGAAGGCACCGGCCATCAGCACCATGGCCGTGGCCGCACCCGGCGACGAGCCCCAGACGGCGGTGGTGCCGGGCAAGATGCGCCAGCGGCTGATCAGCCAGCCGAGCAGGCTGGAGGCGGTGACGGTCGCCACCACGACGCCGAGAAAAAGCGGCCACTCCCGGTAGAAGACCGGAAAGATGTCGGCCGAGATCGACGCGGCGACGAGGCAGCCGACGATCGCCTGGGCGGCGCCGAACGCAAGACGCGGCACGCGCACCGTGGCGCCATTGGTGCCGGCGAGGATGGCCGCCAGCATCGGTCCGATCAGCAGTGCCGCCGGCAGGGCGGCGAGTTCCAGCGCACCGGCAAACAGCAGGGAGACGATCAGCAGGGCCAGCCATTGCCAGAGCTTGCGCATCCGCGCCATGCGCTCGAGGGTGGGCAGGTCCGGGGATGGCTGCTCGGCCGAGGAATCCATGTTTAGGTCTTAGACGCGGGAGGGCGAAAAATGCGAACGCGGCTCACAGAAAATGATAGTTTCACGCGTCCAGGTGTCGAGTAACAGGTTTCATGTGCCTGCGTCGAACCGCAGCGATCTCATTGCGACCCATGCAGTCGAAATCGTCAGGGACGGAAAACTGGCCGCCCATAAAACCTACCCGTCGCGCCTGCGGCGACGGCTGTTCGATCGGCACGATTCTGGCCAACGGCTTGCCGGCTTTGGTAATAACAAACGACTCGCCTTGGACTGCACGTGCCACGAGGCGCGACAAATGGGCCTTCGCGTCGCGAATGTTTACCGTCTGCGTCAAAGGTTGCTCCTCAATAACTGCCGCTGCGTCGGCATCGTGCCAGGGTCAGCCCGTCTTGCCGTCAGCCAGCCCGAAGCCGCCGACGGGGTGGGTCTCGACCTGGAATTCAAAGCCGGCGATGAACGGCCGCGCCTTGGCGATCGCCGCCTGTACTTCAGGAAGCTGCAGCGAGGCCTTGTGGCTTTCGGCGTCGGTCCACACTTCGGTGACCCAGATCGCATCGGCATCCGCGGGGTCGCGGGCGATGATGTAGCTCAGGCAGCCCGGCAGGGCGCCGGTGCTGGCGCGCAGGAGGTCCATGACCGCGTCGCGCTGGCCGCGCGCCGCCCGCATCTTGCCGATCAGTCCGTACATTCCGTTGTCTCCCTTTGAGGTTCTCGACAAGAGCATGCAGATCGCCAGTATGCCGATAGCCGCTCAAGGCATCAACTGGCCGCCATTCACCTCGATCACCTGGCCGGTGATGTAGCCGCTCAAGAGATCGGAAGAGAGGAACAGATAGGCGCCGACGCAGTCCTGCGCCGTGCCGGCACGCCCCTGCGGAATGGTGGCGACCATGCCTTTCATCTGCTCGTCGGTCGAATAGCGCTCGTGGAACGGGGTGAGAATGGTGCCCGGCGCCACCGCGTTGACGCGGATTCCGAAGCCGATCAGCTCCTTGGCCATGCCACGCGTCACATTGGAGACGAAGGCCTTGGCCGAGCCGTAAAGTCCGGCACCGCCGCCCGCCCCATTGCGCGCGGCGATCGAGGAGGTGTTGACGATGAAGCCGCCCTGTTTCTTCAGCCACGGGATCGCCTTGCGCGAGGCGGTCAGCACCGAACGGGCGTTGAGGTCCATCACCGCGTCATAATGCGCCTCGGTCTGCTCGGCATAGGGCACGCGGCCAAGCATGCCGCCAGCATTGTTGACCAGCCCGTCGAGGCGGCCGAAATATTGCGCGCTGTCCTCGACGACGCGCTCGACGTCGGCGGCAACGGAGAAATCGCCCTGGACCAGAAACACTTCGCCGCCCTTGCCGACGATCGTCATGCCGAGCTTCTCGGCGGCGGTTTGGCTCGAATTGTAGTGCAGCGCCACCTTGCATTTCTGCGCTGCATAGGCCAGCGCGAGCGCTGCCCCGATACCGGTCGACGCACCAGTGACCAGAACCGCCTTGCCGGCAAGATCGGGTATGCTGAGTGTGGTGGCTGGCACGGGTTCTTCCTCCGGGACGTCTGCCTGTCCTTCGTAGGCCCTTGCCGCCCCAGTGTTCAAGCCTCAGGGGCGCAGATAGGCGTAGCCCTGGCCTTGCAGTTCGGCGAGCTTGACGACGCCGCCCTTGTCGGCGGCATGGAAACCGGCGAGCAGGTCGGCGAGCGTAATATCCATGCCTTGCATGGTGTTGGCGCAGGCATGGGATTCCAGCCCCTGCCGCACCAGGCCGGCGAAGCGCCCGGAAGTCGCGGCCGATATGCTTTTCGACTTGAAGGCGGCGAGCGCCGGACCATGCACGACCAGCACGATGTCGACATTGCCACCGGTGCCGTCATAATGGTTCTTGATGTTGCCGAGCACGAAATTGACCTTGTCGACATCGCTCAAGTGATAGGCGACCTTTTGCCTGGCGGGCTCGGTTGCCGCGGCCTGCACTGCCCGCAAACCAAGGAGCGTTCCGGTTCCGGCAAGAACCGCGCGGAACATATCGCGCCGGCGCATGGCATCCTCCTCGGCTTGGCGGCGCACCGCGAATTGCGTGGCTGCGGCCGCAATACTAGCATAAATTGACGTTACGTCCGGTCGATGCGGAGGAGGGGTCACATGGCGTTCGGGGTAGGGGAATGGAAGACAATCGCGCGCGCGGGGTTTGGCGTTGCGATGCTTGGGGTACTTGCCGGCTCGGCCTTCGCCGACGATGCGCTCAAGCTCACCGAACTTAGCCCCAACGGCGCCGACGCCTGTTTCGGCCGCATCTATGACGCGGCGCACCTCAAGGCGCATCCGAAGCAGAAGGTGGCGCGGATCTTCTTCTACTACGGCCATGATCCGGTCAGCCGGCCGAACGAGGAGCCGACCGCGAATTCCGACACGTCCTACAATGCCTTCATCGCCACCACCGTGCGCGGCGCCAAGGCGCCTGAATGGGCCGGCGGCTGGTGCAATCGTGAGTCCGAGGACGGCAAGACAGGCCCGATCCATTGCGGCATGGAATGCGACCGGACGCTCGCGTCGCTGAAGGTCGATGACAAGCGCGGGCTGTTCCTCTCGGATCTGCAACCCGACATCTATCTCGATGCCGGTTCGGAAGAGGAACTGGGTGCAGCGGAATATGACAGGCAAGCGCTGGGTTCGGAGGACGACAATTTCCGCCTCGACCCGATGCCGGCCGCGACCTGCAAGGCCGAATTCGCACGCATCGATCCGATCGACCCCGCACTCGGCCCGCCGTTACGCGAGCGCCTGAAGCCGGACCAGGCCTTCTGCTATGGGCGCGACTACGATGCAGCCCATCTCGGATCGCACCCCGACCAGCTGACGCAGTCGATCCGGGTCTTCCGCGGACCGGTGGAGCTGGCTTCCTTCGCCTCGGGCGGTGACGCCGCCAATTGGCCTGATGGCGCCGACATTGCCGTCTCGGTCACCACACGGCAGAAATCGGCTGAGGTGACGCAGACCTATTCCTGCCAGGGCGAGGCCGATCAGTGGCGCTGCGCGGCCAGTCCGAAGATGAGCGACTTCTCCTGCGACATCGCGCAGAAGGAGATTTTCCTCAAGCGCGGCGCCGACGGCACGATGATGCTGGCAAATCCCAACAGCAGCCTGGCGATCGTCGACCTGTGCTCAAAGGCCGCCGACGGCAAGACGAAATCCGATGACAAGATCTATCGGCTGCAGCCAATGCCGCAATCGGCGTGTTCGCCTTGAACGTTTGGGCTTTGGAGGAGGGCGAATGGACAAGGCGAAGGTGTTTTGGTCAGGCCGATCGCAAGCGGTACGCTTGCCGAAGAAATACCGTTTCGAAACGGGCGAAGTTTCGATTCGGCGTCAGGGCCGATCGGTCGTTATCGAGCCGCTTGCGCAGCATTGGGACTGGCTGGACAGTTTGACCGGGCCGCTTGACGACGATTTTGTCGAGGCAGCTTTGGAAGGCCGATAGAGACTGGCTCATCGGCGCAGAAGTTTTCGCGGTACGCCTGTTGCTTCGTCATCCTCGGGGTCTCCGCGACGGAGCTTCGCTCCTGCTCTGCCCGTGGATGACGAAGTCGAGAGGCTTCGGCTAATTTTCCAAGGTCGTGGCGGGAGACCGCCTCAGGCAAACGGCACGGCCGTCGTCCCCTTCGGCAGCTTGGCCTCGTCGTCGGGCTCGACATGAATGGTGACGCGCACCGAGGGGATTTCGGCTTTCAGCGCGTCCTCGATGCGGTCGCAGATGACATGGCTGGCGCCGACCGACATGTCGGCGTCGACGACCAGATGGAATTCGATGAAGGTGGCGCGGCCGGCGATGCGGGTCTTGAGGTCGTGAACCTCCAGCGCGCCCTTGCAGTTGGCCGAGATGACGTCGCGGATGCGCATGTGCTCCTGGGTGTCGACGGCGCGGTCCATCAGCCCGTCCATCGACGAGCCGATGACATGCCAACCCTGCCACAGGATGTTCAGCGCCACGAGGACGGCAAGTGCGGGATCGAGGATCTGCCAGCCGGTCAGGATCGCTCCGACCAGGCCGCCGAAGACGCCGATCGAGGTCACCACATCGGTCATGATGTGGTTGCCGTCGGCGACCAGCGCCGGCGATTTCTCCGCCCTGCCGGCGCGGATCAGCGTCCAGGCCCAGAAGGCGTTGATAACCGTGGCGACGCCGTTGACGGCAAGACCTTCCCAGGGCTGTTCGAGCGGTGCCGGCGTCTGCCAGGAGCGCCAGACCTCGTTGAGGATCAAAAGCGCGGCGAGCACGATCAGCACGCCTTCCAGCACGGCCGAGAAGTACTCGGCCTTGTGATGGCCGAACGGGTGATCCTGGTCGGCCGGCTTGTAGCTGACCTGGATCGCCCAGAAGGCGGCGGCCGAGGCAATGACGTTGACGATCGATTCCAGCGCGTCCGAATAGAGCGCCACGGAGCCGGTGACGTACCAGGCAACGGCCTTCAGCGCGAGCACGACAAAGGCGACAACGATCGACCAGAAGGCAAGGTTGGCGACCTTGCGCTTCGCGGCCGCCTTGGCAGCCATCGCCATCATGTTCTCGGCTTCGGCCATTTCGGTCAGGCGGCCTTTTCCTTGGCCTTGCGCGGCAGGTGGGCGACGATGTTCTCGATGATGCGCATGCCGGCATTGTGGCC
This sequence comes from Mesorhizobium sp. LjRoot246, assembly GCF_964254115.1. Lineage (NCBI taxonomy): Bacteria > Pseudomonadati > Pseudomonadota > Alphaproteobacteria > Hyphomicrobiales > Phyllobacteriaceae > Mesorhizobium > Mesorhizobium sp. LjRoot246. Next base: position 2,348,299 of record NZ_CAXUSN020000001.1, read on the forward strand.
GAGCGTCATGATCGATTCCGGATGGAACTGCACCGCGGCGATCGGCTCCTTGCGGTGTTCGAAGGCCATGATGACGCCGTCCTCGGTTTCGGCCGTGACGATGAAATCGTCGGGCAGGCGCACCGGATCGGCGAAGATCGAGTGGTAGCGGCCGACGGTGACTTCCTTGGGCAGGCCGGAGAAGATGATGCCGGGCTTCGAGACGCGGATGCGCGACGGCTTACCGTGCATCGGTATATGTAGCTGCCTGAGTTCGCCGCCATAGGCCTCCGCCAGTGCCTGCAGGCCAAGGCAGACGCCGAAGATCGGCAGCTCGCGGGCACGCGCCTTCTTGATGGTGGCAGCGCAGTCGAAATCCTTGGGCGTGCCCGGTCCGGGCGACAGCACGACGAGGTCCGGCTTCAGCCGGTCGAAGACTTCCTCCGGTACCGGTGAGCGCACGGTCGAGACATTGGCGCCGGTCTGGCGGAAATAATTGGCCAGCGTGTGGACGAAACTGTCCTCGTGATCGACGAGCAGGATGTTGACGCCGTCGCCGACGCGCGCGGTGGTGCGCTCGGTGCTGGCGGAATTGCCGGTCTTGGCGTCGCGGATGGCGGAGAGCATAGCGGATGCCTTCAGTTCGGTTTCAGCTTCTTCTTCCTCGGGAATGCTGTCGAACAGCAATGTGGCGCCGGCGCGCACTTCGGCAATGCCGTCCTTGATGCGAATCGTACGCAGGGTAAGGCCGGTGTTCATGTCGCCGTTGAAATTGACCATGCCGATCGCGCCACCATACCAGGCACGCGGGCTCTTCTCGTTCTGTTCGATGAAGCGCATGGCCCACAGCTTCGGCGCGCCGGTGACGGTGACCGCCCAGGCGTGGGACAGGAAGGCATCGAAAGCATCCATGCCTTCGCGCAGCCGGCCTTCGATGTGATCGACGGTGTGGATCAGGCGCGAATACATCTCGATCTGGCGGCGGCCGATGACGCGCACCGAACCCGGCTCGCAGACCCGCGACTTGTCGTTGCGGTCGACGTCCGAGCACATGGTCAACTCGGATTCGTCCTTCTTCGAGTTGAGCAGTTTCAGGATCTGCTCGGAATCCGAAATGGCGTCGTCGCCACGCTTGATGGTGCCCGAGATCGGGCAGGTCTCGACGCGACGGCCGTTGACGCGCACGAACATTTCCGGAGAGGCGCCGATCAGATATTCGCCTTCGCCCAGATTGATGAAGAAGGAGTAGGGCGAGGGGTTGATGGCCTTCAGCTTGCGCGAAATCTCGGACGGCTGCGTCTCGCAGCGCTCGTAGAACATCTGGCCGGGCACGACCTCGAATAGGTCGCCGCGCTTGAAACTGTCCATCGCCTTGCGCACCAGATTGGCGTATTCGCCAGGTTCATGGTCGCCGCGCGGCGGGATGCGGTCGGGGCTCTTGAACGGCTCGGCGGTTTCGTCGCGCGGCAGCCCCTCCGTCGAAAACCCATCACCGGCATAGTCGTAGCGGTCGGTCCAGGCCTTGGCCGAATAGTGGTCGACGACCAGGATCTCGTCGGGCAGGAACAGCACCAGATCGCGCTGGCTTGGCTTGCGCTCGAGCTTGTAGTCGACAGGGTCGAACTGGAAGGCGAGGTCGTAGCCGAAGGCACCATAGAGACCGAGATTGGCGTCTTCCTCGGTCTTGAACAGAGCGGTGATGGCGCGCAGCACGGTAAACACCGAGGGAACGCGGCTGCGCTCCTCCTCGGTAAAGACACGGCCCGGCTTGGCGACGTCGAGGCGGATCAGTTTCTTCGACGTCTCGGCGATGGTGACATCGGACAAGTCGCCCAGCGCCTTGCCGATGACCGGCAACAGCGCCTCGCCACGGCCGTTCAGCGCCTCGATGCGCATGGCGCGGCCACGTGCTGAGATGACCAGCGGCGGGTCGATGATGGCGGTGTCCCAGCGCGTGTAGCGGCCGGGATACTCGTAATTGGAGGAAAACACGGCGCCGCGGCGCGAATTCAAGCCGTCGACATAAGCGTCGATCGCGCCCGCATAGGGCCGGTCGTGGCGCTCGCGGGTGATGGTGATGCCACCCGCGGTCACGAAACTCTCCGCCCCGTTTTCCAGAACCTTCATCGTCATTGCCGTCTCCATCAGCTTCTTGGGGCAACGGACCCGGGAATGGCTTGAAAAAAACAAATGGCCGCCCGGACTTTCCGTTGCGGCCACCCTCTCTATTCACGCGCACGTGTTCGAACAGGCCGCTGTCAGCAGGCCCACCACCAAACGGTCTTGATCGAACGCATGTTCATGGCGAAATCCATAGCTGCGAAAAGGAGGATGCGCAACAGGTTTGAAAATCTGTTCTTTGGCTGCCGCTTCTGCAACTCATGGCACATCGCCAAAGCCGACAGGGCCGCCTAGATTGGTCATCCAACGGCAGAAAGGCGGGTGAACAACCATGACCGAGCAGATCGAGCGCGCGCGGACGTTCCATTCCCTCCACGTCAAGGGAAACCCTGTTGTACTCTACAATGCCTGGGATCCGGGCTCGGCCAAGATCGTCGAGAAAGCAGGAGCCAAGGCGATCGCCACCGGAAGCTGGCCGGTCGCGGCCGCCTTCGGCTACGCTGATGGCGAAAAAATCCCGCTGGAGCTGGCACTCGACAACATCAAACGCATCGTCGGGTCGGTCGACCTGCCGGTGACCATGGATCTCGAAGGCGGGTACGGCGTCGATCCGGAAATCGTTGCCCGCACGGTAACGTTGGCGCTGCGGGCCGGCGCGATTGGTTTCAATTTCGAAGACCAGATCGTCGGCGGCACCGGCTTGCATGACATCCCTGTCCAGGTAAAGCGCATCGAAGCCGCGGCGGCGGCGGTCAAGACCTCCGGCATACCGGCGTTCATCAATGCCCGAACCGACATCTTCCTCAAGGCGAAACCGGATGCGCATGACAAGGCGCTGCTCGACCAGGCCATCGAGCGCGCACAGGCCTTCGAAAAAGCCGGCGCGCACGGCTTCTTTGCGCCGGGTCTTGGCGATGAGGGCCTGATCCAGACGCTCTGCAAGGCAATTGCGTTGCCGGTCAACATCATCGCGCTGGCGCACGTGCCGCCGCGCCAGCGGCTGGCGGAACTGGGTGTCGCCCGCGTCAGTCACGGCCCGGTGCCTTACCGGCAGATGGCCGAATGGCTGGAGGCGAAGGCTAGGCAGGCCATTTCCGGATAGGCTGGAGTTAGTCCTCCAACGTTCCCGACCTTGCGTCGGCGCTCTTCCTGTCGCCGACCAGCTTCAACAGATCCTCGCCGGCGCGGATGATGCGGCGTGAGCGGCGGGTCAGGATGATGCCTTCCTGAGGTGCGAAGACTTCGGTGCGGCCATCGGTTTCACCCGGTGCGTGGACGATGGTTGCGAGGCGCGCGCCCTTGGCGACACGGTCGCCGGGCTTCACGTCGTAGAGCACCGCGCCTCCCCTGGGGGCAGGCATCATGTCGACGTTTTCCAGCGGAGCCACGACGCCGGTGAAAGGGCCGGGCGCGGGCAGGGTGGTGTCGGCGATCACGCCGCGCGCCACCAGCAGCCGGTAGAGGCCTTCGGCGTCGGCTGCGGCCAAGGCACGGTCGACATCGAGGATGCCGCGATATTCGACCGTGGTGGCGACGCGACGGTCGAGCTTGGCCACATCGGCGGGGACGTTCTGGTAAGGCATGATCGAGGCGCCCTCGAAGGTGCCGTCGGTGTCCTCGCTCCACAGCACGACCGCGTCGACGCCCATGGCGGCGGCGCAATCGGCCATTGCCGGCCACAGGCTGGTGTGGACATAGAGATAGGAAAGGCCTTCGTCGTCGCAGTGCAGGTCGAGCACGATGTCATGGCCGAGCGACAACTGCACCAGCCGGGTCTTCAGCCGCTGGTCGACGTTGCCAAAGGCGGTGTCGGGCAAGAGTGCTGTGTCGGGCGCCGCGAGCAGCGGGAAGCCGCGGTTGAAATTGGTGCGCGTGCCCAGATGAAAGCGGCCCTGATGCTCGCCGAAATGATATTGCGCCCGGCCGATCGGGTTGGCCCAGGGCACGATGGTGAGGTTGCCCTTGATGCGGCCTTCGGCTTCGGCCTTGTTGAGCATCGGCATCAGCGCGTCGATGGCGACGACGCCCGGCAATTCGCCGGCATGGAGCGCTGCCTGCAGATAGGCTGAAGGGGCAGACTTGTCCGCGCCCGCGAAGCGGAACAGCGGGAATTCGTAGGAAACGCCTTCGCTTTCGCCGGCGATGCGCTCGATCGATTTCTGCATGATTTTCTCCTTCAAGAGCGAGAAGACATGCGATCTGAAGATACCGATGTCGATTGGTCCAGTGTGCCGCGCTATGGGCGCAAGAGGTTATTCCGCCGGAGCCTGGAGAGGGACGACAAGCGCGCGTCGGTCCAGCGCCTGCGACAGCACAGCGACGGCGACCGCCAACAAGGCGATCACTGCACCGACCAGCGGCAGGTTGGCATAGGAAACACCGGCGGAAAGGGCCACGCCGCCGATCCAGGCGCCGCTGGCATTGCCGACATTGAAGGCGCCCTGGTTCAGCGTGGCGGCGAGGTTCGGTCCCTCGGATGCCGCCTCGACGACGCGGATCTGCAGCGGCGGCACGACGACGAAGACGAGCAGGCCCCAGAGGAAGACGATGCCGATGGCAACGCCGGCTATGGCGCCGAACTGCATGAAGCCGACAAACAGCAGCGCCAGCGACAGCAGCGTGCCGATGACCGTCGGCATCAGCTTCCAGTCGGCCAATTTGCCGCCGATGATGTTGCCGATGGTCATGCCTGCGCCGAACAGCAGCAGCACCCAGGTGACTGCTGAAGTCGACAGGCCCGACACGTCGGTGAGGTAGGGTTTTATATAGGTGAAAACGGCGAAAAGGCTGGCTGAGGTCAGCGCCGCGATCAGCATCGCCAGCCACACCTGCAGCTTGCCGAGCACGCGCACTTCGGCGCGCAGGCCGCCGCCGCTCGGCTCGGTGACATCGGATGGCACCAGCCAGGCGATGGCTGCGACCGAGATCAGGCCGATGCCGACCACGGCCAGGAATGTGGCGCGCCAGCCGAAAGCTTCGCCCAATGCAGTGCCGGCGGGAACGCCCAGGATGTTGGCCAGCGTCAGCCCGGCGAACATCAGCGCGATGGCGCTGGCGCGCTTGTTGCGCGGCACCAGGCTGGCGGCAACGACCGAGCCGATGCCGAAGAAGGCGCCGTGGCCGAAGGCGGTGAAGACGCGCGCGGCCATCAGCGTCCAGTAGTTGGGCGCGATGGCGCAAAACAGATTGCCGACGACGAACAGCACGGCCAGCCCGACCAGCACAGGCTTGCGCTGCAAATGCGCGGTGGCCATGGCGACGATCGGAGCGCCGAAGACGACGCCCAGCGCATAGCCGGTGACCAGCAGGCCCGCCGAGGGAATGGAGACTCCGAGATCGGCGGCGACCTCCGGCAGCAGGCCCATGATGACGAATTCGGTGGTGCCGATGCAGAAGGACGCAATGGCAAGCGCAAGGATCGGCAAGGGCATGAGGCGTCCAGACTGAATCGGTTCAATTTCAGACTGCGCGAGGGATGCCACCGGGCGCAAGCGGCATTGCTGCATTGCAGCGATGCAGAAAAGGAAGAGCTCTGAGATGGGTCGCCGCAGGCTGTCAAACCAGCGGCTTCAGCTCCTGGGCGATGGTGGGCAGCAACTCGGAAACATTCGGGTGGATGTGCACGGCACGCGCCAGCGTGTCGACGGGCGCCTTGGCGTACATCAGGTCGAGCACACAATGCACCGCCTCGTCGCCGCCGGGGCCGAGCACCGAGCAGCCAAGGATTTCCCTTGTGTCGGCGTCGACCAGGATCTTCATGAAGCCCTGCGTCTCGCCCTTTTCGACGGCGCGGCCAACACGGGTCATCGGCCGCTGACCGACCAGTGCGCGGCGGCCAGATTTCTTCACCGCGGCCTCGGTCATGCCGCAGCGGCCGAGCGGCGGGTCGATGTAAAGCGCGTAGGCCTCGATGCGGTCGCTGATCCTCCGCGGGTCGTTGTCGAGCAGATTGGCGGCGACGATTTCGTAGTCGTTGTAGGAAGTGTGGGTGAAGGCGCCCTTGCCGTTGCAGTCGCCCATCGCCCAGATGCCGGGCACGCTGGTGCGCAGTTGGTCGTCGACGGTGACGAAGCCGCGCCGGTCGACCTCGACGCCTGCCTTGTCGAGGCCGAGATCGTCGGTGTTGGGAACGCGTCCCAGCGCCAGAAGCACATGCGAGCCGACGGCCGGTGGCTTGCCGGCGGAGAAGGTCACGGCGATATCGTTGCCCAGTCTGGCAAAGCCGATGTCTTCGGCACCGACATGAACCGTGATGCCTTCGTTTTCGAGGATGGAAAGGATGGCGTCGGAAACATCCTCGTCCTCGCGGCCGGCCAGGCGCGGGCTCTTCTCGATGACGGTGACTTCGCTGCCGAAGCGGCGGAACATCTGCGCGAATTCGAGCGAGATGTAGCTACCGCCGACGACGACGAGATGGCGCGGCAGCACGTCGAGATCCATCATCGACGAGTTGGTCAGATAGTCGATGTCATGGACGCCGGGCAGGTCGGGCACCGAGGCCCGGCCGCCGGTGTTGAGGAAGATCTTTTCGGCGGTCAGGAGGTCGTCGCCGACGCGCACCGTGGTGGCGGATTCGAAGCGCGCGTGGCCGCGATAGAGGGTGCATCTGTCCATGCCGGCGATCCAGGTTTCGAGATTGCCCCGCGCGTCGTTCGACACCTTGTCCTTGCGCGCCTTGATCCTGGCATAGTCGACGCCGACGGGGCCGCCGAGCGTGACGCCATAGTCGGCGGCGCGGCGGGCCAGATGCGCGGCATAGGCGCTGGCGACCATGGTCTTGGTCGGCATGCAGCCGGTGTTGACGCAGGTGCCGCCGACCAGCTTGCGCTCGATCAGCGCCACGCTCATTCCGGCGGCGTTCAGCCGGCCGGCCAGCGGAGGGCCGGCCTGTCCGGCACCGATGATGATGGCGTCGAAGGCTTTTGCCGTCATGCCACCGCCGCCACGATCAGCAGGCCGCCGATGATCGCCACCGCGTCCTCGATGAAGGCGGCGGGCGGATCCTTGCCGAAGTTTGCTGCCAGCCGGCCACGCGCTTCAGCGCCGCCCAGCGTGCCGATGACGGCGCCGATGGCGCCAGCGATCAAGCCGCCGATGGTTGAACCACCGGTGACGCCGATCACCGCGCCGGTGAAGGCGCCCATGACGATGCGGGCGCCGAATTGCTGCGGCACTTTGCGGCTTGGCGTCGACGGCAACTGGTCGGTGACCAGCTCGACGATGGCCAGGATGGTGAAGATGCCGACGGCTGCCCAATGGCTCATGAAACTGGCCCAGGTGCCGGCAACCGGCAGCCAGCCGAGATAAGCGCCTCAGGCGACGGCGGCCGGCGCGGTCATCGCGCGAAGACCGGCAATGACGCCGATCATAAGTGCGAGAATGTAGAGCATGGTCGATCCCCCTCGATCACCGGGCCAGGACGGCCTTGAGATGCAGGCTACCATAGGTCCAATATTTGACCAGTACTTGCATCGGCGCTTTTCTGTTGGCTGCACTTGTGCTTTGCAATGACGCCAATTGGAGACCCGCCATGAGTAACAGCGAGCGCACAAAGATGGCGGCCGGCCAATGGTACACGTGCCTCGACGACGAATTGGAGTCCTTGCGCGTGATAGCGCGTGATGCGGTGTTCGAGCACAATTCACTGCCGCCTCGTCAACGCGGCAACCTTGGGCCGGACTTGAAGGCGCTGCTCGGCAGGGTGGGCGAGGGCGCCCGTATCGAGACGCCGTTCCATTGCGCCTATGGGTTCAACATCTTTCTCGGCGACGGCGTCTTTCTCAATGCCGGCTGCACCATCCTCGACACGGCGAGCGTGCGCATCGGCAATGGAACGATGCTCGGTCCCAATGTACAGATCTATTGCGCCGAGCATCACAAGGAGGCCACGGGACGGCTTGCCGGATTGGAGATCGCCAGGCCGGTCGAGATCGGCGCCAATGCGTGGATCGGCGGCAGCGCGATCATCCTCGGCGGCGTCAGTATCGGTGAAGGCGCCATCGTCGGTGCCGGAGCGGTGGTGACGCGCGACGTGGCCGCGAACACCACGGTGGTTGGCAATCCGGCACGGGCGGTCAAGCGGGATTGAATTCGATCAGTGCGACAGCCCGCGCGCCATGCGCTCGTCCTGATCGGCACGCCTGGAGAATTCGCGCCGGTATTGCGCCGGCGATGTCCTGAGCCGTGCCGAAAAATGCTGGCGCAGCGAGGTGGCGCTGCCGAAGCCGGCCTCGAAGGCCACCATGTCCATGGATTTCTCCGTCGCTTCCAGCAACCTTTGCGCCAGTTCGATCCGCTGGCTGGTCAGCCAATCGCCAAAGCTGGTGCCGATCGATTTCTGAAAGCGGCGGGTGAAGGTGCGCCGGGTCAGGCCGGCAGCTTCGGCGACGCTGTCGAGGCTGTGCGTCTCGCCAAGCGTGGCGCGAACCGCGTCTAGGGCCTGGGTGAAGCGGTCAGCATCGGCGCTCCTTGCCACGGGATGCTCGATGAATTGCGCCTGCCCGCCCTGCCGGTGCGGGGAAAGCACGATCTGGCGGGCGAGCCGCAGTGCGGCTTCCGCGCCATAGCGGGCGCGCACGATGTGGAGACAGCAGTCGAGGCCGGCGGCGACACCGGCCGAGGTCACGACGTCGCCATTGTCGACATAGAGCACCGTCGGGTCGACAACGATGTCGGGATGAAGTTTCTGCAGTCGCTCGGAATAGGCCCAATGTGTCGCGGCACGGCGGCCCGAAAGCAGCCCGGCCGCGGCAATGGCGAAGGTTCCGAGGCACAGGCCGACAATCAAGGCACCGCGTTGGTGCGCCCGGCGCAGCGCCTCCATCAGCAGCGGCGTTACCGGTTCGCCGAGATGATGCCAGCTTGGGACGATGACGATATCGGCGCCGTCGAGCCCTTCGAGCCCATGCGGCGCGGCAATTGTCAGTCCCGCTTCGGTGTGGATCGGGCCGACCTTGACCGCGCAGATGCGGAAGTCGAAGCGCGGCAGGCCAAGCGCCGTCCTGTCCTCGCCGAAGACGAGGCACGGCACGGAAAGATGGAACGGGCTGATGCCGTCGAAGGCGAGGACGGCAATTATCGGGTCGGTCATGGGCGCTTTCCGGCAGATGAAAGCGGATTGTCCCAATTCTTTCGAATGATGTCAATCGGGCCACTTTCGGCTGTCTGGGAACACGCCTATTTTCGGCCCATCGCATTCAAGCCGGAAAGGAAAACACCATGTCTGACCCAGCCAACACCACGCCGCGCCGGGCGCTGATCGTCGTCGATGTGCAGAACGACTATGACGGCGGCAATCTGGCCATCCAGCATCCGCCGTTCCGCGACAGCGTCGTCAATGTGGCCCGGGCCATGGATGCGGCGACTGCGGCCGGCATCAAGGTGGTGGTCGTCAAGCAGATGGCGCCGGAGACATCGCCGATCTTCGCCAAGGGCAGTCACGGCGGCGAACTGCATCCCGAGATCGCCAGGCGCGAGCGCAACCATTATGTCGAAAAGAACCTGCCCTCGGCCTTCACGCCATCGATACGATCACGGTTGTCGGCTACATGACGCATAATTGCGACCTGTCGACCATCATCCACGCCGTGCATATGGGCCTTGCCGTCGAGTTCCTGTCCGACGCGACCGGCTCGGTGCCTTACGCCAACAGCGCCGGCTACGCGTCGGCTGAGGAAATCCACCGCGTGGTCACGATCATCCTGCAGTCGCGCTTCGCTGCCGTGCTCAAGACCGCCGAATGGGTCGAGTGCCTGAAGACCGGCGCGCTGCCGGAGCGCGATACGATCTTCGGCTCGAACCAGCGGGCGCTGTCGCGCAGCGCCGCGTAGGATTGTCCGAAAACAGAAAGGGCGCCGCATCGCTGCGGCGCCCTTCTTGTTGTCGAGACTTAAGGCCTCAGAACAGCCCTTCGATCTGGCCCATCTCGTTGAGGAAGATCTTTTCCGAGGACGGTGCCTTGGGCAGGCCGGGCATGGTCATGACCTCGCCGCAGATGATGACGACGAAGCCGGCACCGGCCGAAAGCCTGACCTCGCGCACCGGCACGGTGTGGCCGGTCGGCGCGCCGCGCAGGTTCGGATCGGTCGAGAACGAGTACTGCGTCTTGGCCATGCAGACCGGCAGGTGGCCATAGCCGGCTTGCTCCCAGGCGTGCAACTGGTCGCGCACTGACTTGTCGGCAATCGCTTCCGAGCCGCGATAGATGCGCTGGACGATGGTGTTGATCTTCTCGAACAGCGGCATGGCGTCGGGATAAAGCGGCGCGAACTGCGAGGCGCCGGATTCGGCCAGCGCCACCACCTTGTTGGCAAGCTCCTCGATGCCGGCCGAGCCGTGAGCCCAATGTTTGCACAGGATCGCCTCTTCGCCCATCGAGGCGACATAGTCCTTCATCGCACGGATTTCGGCGTCGGTGTCCGAATAAAAATGGTTGATGGCAACCACCGCCGGCACGCCGAACTGGCGGATGTTCTCGATGTGACGGCCGAGGTTGGCGCAGCCCTTCTTCACCGCTTCGACGTTTTCCTTGCCGAGGTCTTCCTTCTTGACGCCGCCATTCATCTTCATGGCGCGCACGGTGGCGACGATGACCGCCGCCGCCGGCTTGAGGCCCGCCTTGCGGCACTTGATGTCGAAGAACTTTTCCGCACCGAGATCGGCGCCGAAGCCGGCTTCGGTGACGACATAGTCGGCGAGCTTGAGCGCCGTCGTGGTGGCGACGACCGAGTTGCAGCCATGCGCGATGTTGGCGAACGGGCCGCCGTGGACGAAGGCCGGGTTGTTCTCCAGCGTCTGCACCAGGTTCGGCTGCATGGCGTCCTTCAGCAGCACGGCCATGGCGCCGTCGGCCTTGAGGTCGCGGGCGTAGACCGCCGACTTGTCGCGGCGATAGGCGACGATGATGTCGCCGAGGCGCTTCTCGAGGTCCTTCAGGTCGGTCGACAGGCACAAGATGGCCATGACCTCCGAGGCGACAGTGATGTCGAAGCCGCCCTCGCGCGGAAAGCCGTTGGCGACGCCGCCGAGCGAGCAGATCATCTCGCGCAGCGCACGGTCGTTCATGTCCATGACGCGGCGCCAGACGACGCGGCGGATATCGATGCCGAGCTCGTTGCCCCAGTAGATGTGGTTGTCGATCAGCGCCGAAAGAAGATTGTGCGCCGTGGTGATGGCGTGGAAGTCACCGGTGAAGTGGAGGTTCATGTCCTCCATCGGCACGACCTGCGCATAGCCGCCGCCGGCAGCACCGCCCTTGACGCCGAAGTTCGGGCCGAGCGAGGCTTCGCGGATGCAGACGATCGCCTTCTTGCCGATGCGGTTCAGGCCGTCGCCAAGGCCGACCGTGGTCGTCGTCTTGCCTTCGCCGGCCGGCGTCGGGTTGATGGCGGTGACGAGGATCAGCTTGCCGTCCTTGTTGCCCTTCACCGACTTGATGAATTCGGCTGAGATTTTGGCCTTGTCATGGCCGTAGGGCAGCAGATGTTCGGTCGGGATGCCGATCTTCTGGCCGATCTCCTGGATCTGCTTTTTCCTGGCGCCGCGCGCGATCTCGATGTCGGACTTCACTTCGGCCATGACGGCTTCCTCTGGATTGGACGGTGGAGGGGACGGGTTTGATCTACTCGCAAGCAGGTTGGAACCGGGCGCGGGCATGTTCTAACCCTGTCGCCGCCGCGGCGTCAACTTGTGTGCAACTATGTTTCCTCTAGAGAAAATTCCTCTGCGAACCGGCCGGTTCTTCCCGGCTCTGTTGTCGCGCCGTATAGAAGCCAGAGGACGCGCCGCTCCGCCGTCTCAAAACAGCCGCGCAATGCACGGAATGCGACAGAGGCGACGGCGCAAATTCGCCATCGCCTGCCTAAAGCGCCTCGCGCTTTAGGCTCTTATTTTTATGCATGTCGTTCTCCCAAAACCGGGACCACTTTTGGGCGACATGCATTGGGCTGAAGAGCCTTATTGCGTCAGAACGTTGCTGATCTCGACCATATTGGAGCGCACCCTCAGCACATAGAAGCCCATCGTCGTCAGATGCGTCGGCAGCAGCCAGCCATCCTCGCGGCCATTGGCTATGATGAAGGGCTGGATGCGCAGCGCCGAGACGAATTGCGCGTCCATCGTGTCCCATAGGCTCTGCAGGTGCTTTTCCTTGATGACGTCCTCGAAGTCCGCCTGGGCGCCCTTCATCAGGCCGTAATAGGCGTAGAGCTGGCCATAGGCGAACCAGTAGCGATCGTCGGCGCGGAAATCGAACCAGCCATTGTTGTGGTTTTCAGCCCGCTCCTTGAGGATGGCCGAGGTCGAGCCGATGTCGGATGCTATGCGGTCGATATATTGCTTCAGATTGTCGGCGCGGGCGTCGAAGGTCGCCTGGCAGGTGGCAAGGCGGGCGTTGAAGGAACGCAGCTTACGTACGGCGTCGCGGTAGTAGCTCGGCGTCGGCGTCTTCGGGCCGAACGGGCTGACGCCGAAATACCAGGTGTATTCGTCGAACTGCAGATTGCCGCGCGCGTCCTGCAGATCGGCATCGATCTGCGATGTGGTGCGTACCCTGCCGAGATTGTCGGCGAGTTCGGTTGCCGTGCGCCGCACCGCCTGGTTGATGCCGCGCTGGAACGAGGCCTTGTTGTCCATCCACGGCGTGTGGTCCCAGTCGATGCCGAACAGGCCGACCTTGTAGAGGATCATCGACGAGATCCAGGCATTCTGGTTGACGTTGAAGTCGGTCAGGTCGGCGGCGATCTGGGCAATGCCGGAATTGCCGCAGGTCTTGGCGGTGTCCGTGCCGGCGCCGGCGGCGACCTGTTCGCCAGCCGAGACATTGCGCTTCTCGAACGTGTAGGTGTCGGGATAGTTCGGGTTGAAGTTGGTCCACCACTGGGTGGCATAGAAGAAGTTGGCATAGAGGCCGATCAGCACCAGCACAGCGAGGCCGACCGCCGCCTTGAGGATCCAGCCGCGCTGCGTGTACCAGCGCCCGGCCCACAGGAAGGGCCACAGGATGACGCCTATCAGGAGGCCGATGCCGCAGCCGATCCACTGGAAAATCCGGGTGAAGAAGTTCACGATCGGATCGAGCATGGCTGTGTCACCCCCTCAAAGCATGATGCCAAAAAGTTGCAGACTTTTTGGATAACATCATGCGCCAAAACAACAAGTTAGAACGAAATAACGGCTCATTTCGTTCTAGTCAGTCAGGCCGTAGAGGCGTGTGCGAAACGCCACCTTGTCCTTCAAATATGTGGTTTTGAGAACGTCCACAACATGCGATCGCCAGGCGTCGCTGAAGCCGTCATAGTCCTTGTAGAAGCCCTGCTTGTTGAAGATGTAGCGCGAGACGAAGTCCGACGGCACGAAATCCGAGATCAGCCGGTTGGTCAGCCAGGCGTCGGGATGGTCAGGCTTGGCGCGGATCACCAGGAAGCGCTGCTGCGGGAAGACATCCTCGATCTTGAGGTGGCCAAGCTGGGCGATCTCGCGCTTGGCGGCGTTGAGGAAGGGAAAATTACCGTCTTTGGTGATCAGGTCGGCATGGCTCTGAATCCAGGTCTGCAGCCAGACCTTGTCGACATTGGTCAAATTGCGGTCCGGCTCGGCATCGCGGATCAGCGCGCGCACCACCATCTCGGCACGGTGCTCGAGATAGCCCGAGGCCTCGACCCAGGAGGCACGCGGCAGCTCGATGCGGCCGGTCGTGGCGAGGAACTTGAACACCTTGTCGGCGTCGTTGATGGAGAGATAGCTGACCTGCCACGGCCGCGAACGGCGGAATCCGGGTGCGGCCGGATCGCTGATCACCGTCGTCATATCGGGATCGACGAACACGTAGAGGCCGCCGAAATGGCTGGTCCAGTAGGCGTTGTGGCGGAAGATCACCTGGTCCGGCACCAGCGCGTTCTCGCGGATGTCGCCGCAGATCTTGGCGAGCTCGACCATCCGGGTCAGCATGGCGTTGTCGCGCCAGGCGTCGGGCTCCTGCTTCAGCCGGTCGACGAGCTTGCCGAGTTCGGCGGCCTTGCCCAGCACATCCTCGGCCGACAGCACCTTGAATTCGACCTGGCTGATCGACAGCAAATCCTCGATGTCGTTGACCTTGGGAACGGAATCCTCGATCTCGCCGTAGATGACGTCCTTGATCGTCAGCGCATCGATGGCGCGCTGGTTCTTGGACATGAACTCGAACATCAGCTGCGAGGTGTTGGAAAAGGCCGTGTGCACCACCGGCAGGTCGATCTGCGACGGCGTCAGGATGATGAAACGGCGGTTGACCTCGTTGGGATCGAGATAATCATAGTCGTCGCATTCCTCGGCCACTTCAGGCGAGAAGCCGGTGCGGTCGATCTGGAAGCTTTTCAGCTTGGTCGGCTTCAGGCCGAATGCGGCCAGCGCCTTGTTGTAACGCTGGATCAGGTGTGGCTCGTCGACCGTGAGCAAACGGCCATAGATCAGCTCATTGTCGCGCAGGAGATCGGGTTTTTTGGTGGGTTTGGCGGTCAAGGTGCATCGCTCCCTAGGAGCGTGCCAGCACCCCCCTCTGGCCTGCCGGCCATCTCCCCCTCAAGGGGGGAGATTGGCAGCATCCCCCGCGCCACTCCTCCGGATACGTCGGAGATTGGCGAAAGCAATGATGAAAGCCAATCTCCCCCCTTGAGGGGGAGATGGCCGGCAGGCCAGAGGGGGGTAGGCGCGCACTCACGCATTCCACAGCCCCTTCTTCTTCATCTCCTCCATCTCGCGCGCGGCTCGTTCGCGCAGCCTCGCGTCGCGGAGCAGCTTCTCCACGGCGGAGTCGTCGGACTTGTCGGAATAGCGGAACTCCGAGTCGGCGTAGCGGTTGATCTCCTGCATGACCATGTCCATCGAGAAGGGTCCGCGCAGTTCCTCGATCATCGCTTTCTTCTCGTCATAGGCCTTGTGCATGAAGACTTCCGGCTTCTCGAACCAGTCGTCGGGAAGCTCGATGTCCATGGCGCGCATCTTGATGGCGTCGGTGACGTTCTTGATGGCGCGGCCGGTGAAGCGCGGCTCGGCATCCTTGATCAGGTGCAGATAGGTGCCGATATCGGCCATCGACTTCGGCGCGCCGTTCTCCTTCATGTAGCGCTCGTAGACCTTCATCAGCCCGTCCTCCTGCGGCTTCTCGTGCTCCTCATAGGCCTCGGTCACGGCGCGCTGGATTTCCTGCGCGGCGTAGAGATCGTGGTCGCCGAGCGGGATCTTGTGGTTCTTGCCGGCGAGCAGCACGAAGATGTCGATGTAGTCGTCGCGGCTTTGCGGCCCGTCGACCAGCCAGCGGGCGCCGGCGCGCTGGCGCAGCGCGTCGTCGACATTTTCGGGATAGTTGGAGAACATGCCGAACGAGCAGTTGCCGCGCACCACCGTGCCGGCACCGGCGAAGGCGTCCATCAAGACGCCGGTGATTTCCTGCTGGCCGGCCGATGCCCGGTCATCCGAGCGCCTGGCGGCCACCTGGTCGATGTCGTCGACGGTGCCGAAGCCGATGACGCGCGGGTTCAGCACATTGTTGATGAACTGGCGGCAGTTCTGGCCCGACTTGCCCTGGTAGGAAGAGATCTGATCGACGCCGAAATTCTCATAGGCGAAGGGATAGCCGGCAACCTGGCAATAGCCGTTGACGAGGCCGGCGATCATCTGGATCAGCGTCGTCTTGCCGGTGCCGGGCGCGCCGTCGCCGATGAAGGTGAACAGAAAGCCGCCGAGCTCGACGAACGGGTTCATCTCGCGCTCGAAATCATAGGCCATCAGCATCTTGGCGAGCTTGACCGACTGATATTTGGCGATGTGGTTGCCGACGACCTCTTCCGGCTTCTTGAAGGTCATCACCAGCGGTTTTGAGCGCTTGCCCGGCGCGACGTCGAAGCCATCCAGGGTGAAATCGTCGGCATCGATGCGGATATGCGCGTTCTCGAATGGGCCGATGCCGTCGAAGCGGCCCTTGCGCGCCAGAAGCCCGTCGATGGCGACACGGGCAAAGGCACGCGCCCGGGTCATCAAATCGCCATCGTCGGACGATCCCGATATCGCCTTGTCGAGACCGGCCAGGATCGACTTCACCGCATCCTGCGGCGTGTCGAACAGGAAGTCCGGCTCGGGGATGTCGTTGGGTGCCTCGCCATCGCTGTCGATCAGCTGGAACAGATAGGAGGCGAGGCTGAAGGCCGAAATGTAAGCCGAGGCCGACAGAAGCTTCTTGAAGGTGGATGCCTCGTCACCTTCAAGCGGTGCGCGGGTATTTTTGGCCTGCAGGCTTTCGAGATCCGAACCCTCGGCGAAAACGTCCGATATTGCGAGCGCGATCGCTGTGCCGCGCCGGGCGCGAAACAACAGCGTGTGCTGCGGGATGGTCAGCAGCTGGTCGTCGGGATGAACGGCGCCGACGGTCTTGGCCAGCTCGACCTCGCGCGTGCGGCGCACCGAACCGACCGAGACGGTCGAGACGAAGCGGCGGTTGGTGCCGGCAAGTGCGGTGCCGGACTCGCGTGACGGATCCTCCAGCACGACAATGCGGGTGATGAAGCTCTGCGCGGTGGCGCGGTGCTTCTCGATGGCGGCTTCCGGGATGGTGGTCAGGCCGGTATCCATGAAGGGTGCTCCGTGGTGTGACGGTCAGACGTCTGAGATGACCTGTCCGTTGGACAGGATGTGAACCTTGTAGCCGGCAAAGATCTTCTGCGCCTCGCCGGCGGCATAGAGCGCCTGGTAGGCCTCGTGCGGGATCAGCGCATGGTTTTCGTAGCTCGACACGCCCTGGCGCGCCGCTTCCAGATCGTCGGTGTTGATGAAGAACTCCTGCGTCGTCTTCTCGCTCGAAAACAGCCCCTTGCGGCCGGGTTTCTCGCTCTTGGAATAGACCTCCTGGATTGTCCAGGTCAGCAGCCAGGCATTTTCCGGCTTGCGCACCTTGGCCAGGACTTCGGTTACCGTCGAATTGTTGTCGGTAATCCCCGCCGAATAGAACGGGCCGAGCACGACGCGGCGCAGCTGCTTGGGGTGCAGGGGCTCGAAATCCTTGTCGAGGTTGACCGCGATGGTCGCTGGCGACAGCGTATAGGCGGAGTTCTTCTCGGTGAAATCGTCGAAACGGTGGGCAAGCTCGGGATTGAGCAGGCCATCGACCGGCAGCGGAATGTCGATCGTCTCGTTGAGCTTGCCGTTTCTGTCGACGAGCTGGCGGATCATCGCGTCGGAAGAATCCTCCACCGTCACCATGTAGACCAGCGGCAGGTTGGCGCTGCCGTCGAACGTCGCCCAGTGGACGAGGTAATAGGGCCGCCCCGTCTTCGGGTTGACCGAGACCTTGGCCGTTTGCGCCAGGGTGAACGGACCGAACGTGTTCTCGCTTTTCACGTCCTCGAGATAGAGCCGCTCGGCCATCGACTTCTGCAGCGCCTCGGGGAATTCCTTGTGGCGCAGGATGAAGTCGGCCATTTCCTCGCGCAACTCGCCGGCCAGCGGAATGTTGGCAAGCCGCGCATCGGCCTGGCGGCGGTCGTTTTCCAGTTCGAGCAGGTTCTGGAACACCGGAAAACCGCTTTCGGCCCGCGAAATGCGGAACGTGTCCATGAAGCCCAACCGGTTGCGCCAGCAGGAAAACGACTTGTCGAGCCGGGCGATGTATTCGGCGACGATCTTGGCGACGATGCCATGCCGGTAGAGCGGCGAGCGATCGTCGCGCATGAACACTTCAAGGCCGCTGAGCGCGGCCGTGATGGCGGAAAAATACCGTGCCGCCGCTTCGTTTTCGGGGGTCATGCCTGGGCGCTCGCGGGCAGTGCTGTCACCCTTAAGACTGCACGTAGTTTGCCGAATTGTGCTTCTTCAGCACCTCGTCGAAGCGGCGGGCGAAGGCATCGTCGGCCAGCTTCTTGCGGCGCTGGATGTCGGCGGTGGCGACCATGTTCTTCTCGTGCATCTCGAGCAGGTCGCCGATGTGCTTTTGCGAAGCAGCACCGATGCCGGCCATGGTTTCCTCGGCGGTGTTGTCGACCCGGCTGCCCAGCGTGTTGATCTTGTGGGCGACGTCCTGCTGGGCGGCAGTCTTCAGCGAATCTTCCAGTGCCTTGTAGAGCACGATGCGCTGTTCGGTATCGATGGTCAGCTTGTTGATCAGCGTCGACTGCGCGGCGATCTGGTTGTTGAGCGAATCGACGAAGGTCTGGAACATCGAGGTGTAGCGCTCGAGCGTCTGGCTCTCGGCCAGCAGCTCCTGCTCCTTGGCCTGCTTCTCGTTGTATTCCGTCGCCAGCTTGGAGCGCTCGCCTTCGAGCTGCGTGCGCTCCTTCTGGCTGGTCGAAGCGGCGATCTTGTTTTCGATGTCGAGCAGCATCGGGTTGAGTTCCTCGATGCGCTTCTGCACGGCTTCGAGATTGGTCATGGTGGTCTTGCGGCGCTCGATGACCTGCGACAGGCTGGCTTCGGAGGTCTTGTAGCGCTGGTCGAGGACCTCTTTCTGCGCCTTCAGGATGCCGACGATGGTGTCGGATTTAACCAGCAGTTCCTGCAGATTGCCGGCCAGCGACATGTTGCGGACGCGGTCGGTGCGCATGCGCTGCTTGCTCTGGCTGGAAAAGACGCCGATGAATTTTTCCCAGCCGGTGTAGTTCTTCATGCTCTCGAACTCGGTGCCGAAGACGTTGGTAGCATCCTCCAGCCCGATGATCAGGTCGGCGATGTTGCCTTCCATCACCTTCTGCTGCTTCAGCACATCCTCGATGCGGGCGTTCTCGATGTCGAAATTGGCGTCGCCGATCTTCTTGTCTGATGTGGCGAGCGTATCAAGCACGGTGCCGGACTGCTCGATCTTGGTGCGCATGTCCTGCACGACCTGCTTGGTCTTGGCAATTTCGGCATCGAAATTCTGCAATGTCGCCATTGGGGCCTCCCGCTTCGGCATGACGTCGCTGGTCGCGAACAGCGGCGAATATATGTGGGGCATCCGGGGATTGAAAGACGTGAAGACAAAGGCGGCGTGAAAACAAAAGAATCCGTCCCGCTCTTGAAAGTCAGTGAAGGCGGGGGCATGGCTTGATTAGCTTGTCGGCCAAGGCATAGTTCAGCTGTCATTGAACTTTCATGCGGCGAAGCGACGGCGCGGATGCCTCAGTATTCAGCAACCATTTGAAGCAATCGAGATCGCGACAGGTAAGCGAAAGCCGCTTTACAGCGACGCTCGTGCGGCGGTTCAGGGCTTGGGATCAGCCTTCAAATAGGCGATGACATTGGCGATGTCGTCGTCATTGGCCAGACCGGCAAATGCCATCTTGTTGCCGGGCACCTTGAGCCGGGGTGCCTTGAGATACACGGCGAGATTGGCCTCGTCCCAGACCAGGCCGCCGGCACCGGCACTCTTCATGGCTTCGGAATAGTGGCCAAGGAAGCTTTCGGCGCTACCGGCGGTGCGCCCGACGACGCCCTTCAGATGGGGGCCGACCTTGTCGCGGTCGGTTGCCGCTTCGTGGCAAGCCATGCACCGGTTGAAGACCTTCTTGCCCAGGGCCGGATCACCGCCGGCATAGGCGGCAAGCGAGGTGGCAAGCAGAAGAATGCTGGCGGACGAAGCGGCTCGAAACATGACTGACCCCGGAGAGCTCTGGTTGGCCTTGTAAGGCTTCGGCCTTAACAAACGCTGCATCGTGGCGGGATTTGGGAGGATGTGCGATTCGGCTGCACGGGCCATGATCGAGGCCGCAGGGGCGGTCAGCCCTGGATGAAGCCGATGAAATCGTCGGGCGTAGCTCGGCCCATCTCTTCCTCCCAGTGGCGGCGGCAGAGCGAGACATAGACGTCCTTGCCGATCGCCACCTGCTCGCCCTGGCGTGCCACCTTGCCGTCGGGGCCGAGGCGCACGACCATCGTCGCCTTGCGCCCGCAGCGGCAGATGGTGCGCACTTCGCGCAAATCGTCGGCGATGGCCAGCAGCGCGCGCGAGCCGGAAAACAGCTTGCCCTGAAAGTCGGTGCGCAGGCCGTAACACATGACCGGGATGTTCAGCCGGTCGGCGATGCGGGCAAGTTGCCAGACCTGCTCCTCTTCGAGGAACTGCGCCTCGTCGACGAAGACGCAATGGACAGCCGTATGCACGTGGTGATCGGCAACGCGGGCGAACAGATCATCGCCGTCGCGGAACATCTCGGCTTCCGTCTCCAGGCCGATGCGCGACGAGATCAGGCCGGTATCGCCCTTGCGGTAGTGGCCGGCCACGAACAGCATCGTGCCCATGCCCCGTTCGCGATAATTGTACGACGCCTGCAGCAGCATCGTCGTCTTGCCGGCATTCATCGTCGCATAGTGGAAGTAGAGCTTTGCCATGCCGTTCTTTTAAGCCGACTTGGTGTCGTGCGGGGAGGGGCCACGGCGGCATTCCCCTGAAAAAGCCGCCTGGCCAGACAAAAGCGCCAGCTGTGTCGCTGATTGGCCAGCTCGCGCCGTTGATCGTGATTGCCTTAATGCTTGAAACCACACCAGAATGGTGTTTGGCTGACGAAACAAGGCGGGCAGAGAAACCGTAACGACGCTTCGCCAAAGAATCACAATGGGAGACTACCTATGTCGCGTATGAACTCTTTCGTCGCCGGCCTCGGCCTGGCGGCTTTTTTGTCCACCAGCGCTGCCTTTGCCGGCGATCCGGCGAGCTGCAAGGCGGTGCGCCTTTCCGATGTCGGCTGGACCGACATCCAGGCGACGACCGGCGTCGCATCGGTGCTGCTGACCGCGCTCGGCTATGAGCCGCAAACGATCCAGCTGTCGGTTCCGGTGACCTATGCGTCGCTGAAGAACAAGGACCTCGACGTGTTCCTCGGCAATTGGATGCCGTCGATGACCAACGACATCAAGGACTACACCGCCGACGGTTCTGTCGAGACCATCAGCGAAAACCTCAGTGGCGCAGGCTACGGTATCGTCGTGCCGACCTATGTGGCGGACGCCGGCGTCAAGACGCTGACCGACCTCGGTAAGTTCAAGGACAAGTTCGACGGCAAGATCTACGGCATCGAGGCCGGCAATGACGGCAACCGCATCATCCTCGACATGATCAAGAACCCGAAGGACAATCTCGAAGGCTTCGAGCTGGTCGAATCCTCTGAGGCCGGGATGCTCACGCAGGCCGAGCAGTCGATGAAGAACAATGAATGGATCGCCTTCCTCGGCTGGACGCCGCATCCGGTGATGGGTGCCATGAAGATCACCTATCTCGATGGCATGGGCGACAGCGGCTTTGGCGCCGCCACCGTGCATACCAATGTGCGCAAGGGCTACACCACCGAGTGCCCGAATGCCGGCAAGTTCATCGCCAACCTGAAGTTCAATCTCGACATGGAAGGCGAGATGATGGACGCGATCCTCAAGGGCGCCGACGCCAACACGGCCGCCACCGACTGGCTGAAGAAGCATCCGGACGCGGTTGCCCCGTGGATTGCCGGCGTGACCACTTTCGATGGCGGCGACGCGGCTGCAGCCGTGAAGACTGCGCTCGGAAGCTGAGCCGGTCTTGCGCTCGGCGTGACCGATCAAGAAGGGCAGTCACTGTAGAAAGGGCTGCCCTTTTTCATATCCTGTGACAAGATGACCGTCCGGCAAGGACGGCGACTGTCAAAGAGGGGCAAGATGGATCCGATTTCAAAATTCTTTGTCAGTTATAAGATCCCCATAGGCGAATGGGGTAAAGCATTCTTCACCTTCCTTACCGACAATTTCAACACCTTCTTCCGCGGCCTCTCCGGCGGCTTGAATTTCCTGCTCGACGGAGTGGTCGACACGCTGCTGCTGGTACCGCCCGTCCTTCTCATCGCGCTGATTGCGCTGCTTGCCTATTATCTGCAGCGATCGAGAGGCCTGGCGGTGGCCGTCTTTCTCGGGTTGCTGTTCATCCTCAACCAGAACCTCTGGAAGCAGACGGTGGAGACGCTGGTGCTGGTGGTAGCCGCTGCCGCCGCCTCGATGGCCATCGGTGTGCCACTCGGTATCTGGGCTGCGCACAAGCCGAAGGTCTACCGCATCATGCTGCCGGTGCTCGACTTGATGCAGACGTTGCCGACCTTCGTTTACCTGATCCCGGTGCTGACGCTGTTCGGTCTCGGCAACGCGCCCGGCCTCATCGTCACCATCATCTTCGTCATCCCGACCTCGGTTCGTCTCACGCATCTCGGCGTCGTCTCGGTGCCGAAGTCGATCGTCGAGGCAGGCGAGGCGTTCGGCGCCACCAAGAGCCAGTTGCTGTGGAAGGTGGAGCTGCCCTCGGCGCTGCCGACCATCATGGCCGGTCTGACGCAGTCCATCATGCTGTCGCTGTCGATGGTGGTGTTTGCCGCATTGATCGGCGCCGGCGGTCTCGGCACCGAAATCAACCGGGCGCTGGGTTCGCGCAAGATCGACCTCGGGCTTGAAGCCGGCCTCGCCATCGTTGTGCTCGCCATAGTGCTAGACCGGATGACGCGCATCGGCGTGGGAGGCAAGAAATGACCGTCGCCGTCGATTTCAGGAACGTCGATATCGTCTTCGGCGCCGACCAGGCCGGATCGCTGAAAATGATCGACGCCGGCGCCAGCCGCGCCGAGATCCTCGAAAAGACCGGCAATGTGCTCGGCTGCGCCGGCGCCAGCCTGACCGTAAACGAGGGCGAGATCTCGGTGCTGATGGGCCTGTCCGGCTCGGGCAAGTCGACACTGTTGCGGGCGGTCAACCGGCTCAACGTGGTGTCGCGCGGCCAGGTTCTGGTCAAGGATGGCGACAAGACCGTCGACGTCGTCACCTGCGACGAAGCGACCTTGCGGCGCTTGCGGCAGAAGCAGGTGGCGATGGTGTTCCAGCAGTTCGGCCTTCTGCCATGGCGCACAGTGGAGGAGAATGTCGGCCTCGGCCTCGAACTCGCCGGCGTGCCGGAAGCCGAGCGCAAGGAGCGCGTCAATCGCCAGCTCAAGCTGGTCAATCTCGACCAGTGGTCGAAGAAATACGCGCATGAGCTTTCGGGCGGCATGCAGCAGCGCGTCGGCCTGGCGCGGGCCTTCGCCACCGAGGCGCCGATCCTGTTGATGGACGAGCCGTTCTCGGCGCTCGATCCGCTGATCCGCACCAAGCTGCAGGACGAGCTGCTGCAGCTGCAGGCGGAGCTGAAGAAGACCATCATCTTCGTCAGCCATGACCTTGAGGAGGCGCTGAAGATCGGCAGCCACATCACCATCATGGAGGGCGGCCGCATCGTGCAGACCGGCGCGCCGGAAGACATCGTGCTGCGGCCGGCCAACGACTATGTCCGCGACTTCATCGCCAATGTGAACCCGCTGTCGGTGCTGACCGCCTGGAACGTGATGCGCGACCGCCGCGACCTCGAGCACGGCGACAATGGCTGGGTGTGGCTCGACCGGCGCAAGACGACGCGCTTCAAGATCGACGATCACGGGCTGGTGGCGGCGGCCGAACGCGACGGCAAGCCGGCGGTGTGGATGTCCTGCGCCGATGTCGAGGCCCAATCGGAGGAAGCCGCGCAAGTGTTCTGGGCCAATCCGGGCACTTCGCTGAAAACCGTGATGCTGGCCATGCACCGTTCGCAGACCGCGCCCGTGGCGCTGTTCGACGACCAGTCGCGCTTCGTCGGCGCCATCGGCATCCGCGACGTGCTGAGCGCGGTGCTGAGAAGGTAGTTGCCTTTGTTCCGGGTTTCATAGCGCGGGTGAAGCTAACCCGACCGCAGTGTGGAGATTGAACCGGTGGTCCATGATTGCGCAGTGGCTCAATACCTCCTGGTCCAGGTTGGGGAATGCGTCTCGGGCGTGTGGCTCGGGCTGGCCAACGAGCGATTGCTCAATTCGGCTCAGGGCACGCGGCGCCGGAATTTATCCAGAGTTCGGCAATTTTGAGGAACTCGTCATAGGGGACTGGCGGCGGCGTTCGCGGACGGTTGCGAGCATCACCGCCTGCCTGCCAGGCCCACGCAACCAGCGCGGTCTTGAGATGATCGATGACCGCGGCGCCGTTCCGTCCGCCATTGCGGCTCGCGTCCTTGAGATGGGCGCACCGCAAGGCTTGCGTCAGTCCTTCCCAGCCCATGGCTAGCGGGGCCAAATGCCAGTCGCCGTCTGCGCCGGGTACTCCGCTCGCCGCGTTGTTGGCCCGGCCGTGGCAAGTGGCACAAGCCAAGCCCCTCGCGCCATGACCGTCCGGGCCGCGCATGACATTGAAAAGGTGCGGATGCCGATCGTTACCCTGGCGGGGGAAGCCACCTAGCGTATGGCAGTTCTGGCAACGCGGGCTGGTCAGTACCTCGTCAATGCGCGCGAACGCCGCTAGAGAGACGTTGCGACCGTCGTTTGCCACTGCTTCGGGCACGGCCCGCGATACGAGCGAGGCGCACAGTCCTATCGCCACCAGGCACACGATGGTCGGACCGAGCAGTTCAAGACGTTTCATCCCTGCCCTCCTGCCGCCCGGTGGATCGCTTGCCGGACCCTCTGGTACGTGCCGCACCGGCAAATGTTGGTGATGGCTGCGTCGATGTCTGCGTCGGATGGCACGGCCTTTTCTTTCAGCAGCGCCGCAGCGGCCATGATCATTCCGGACTGGCAGTAGCCGCATTGCGGCACCTGCTGGTCGATCCACGATTTCTGCAGGGGATGCGATCTGTCCAGTGAAAGGCCTTCAATGGTCGTGATGGTGCTACCCTCGGCCGCTGCCAGCGGGTAGGAGCAGGAGCGCACGGCCTCGCCGTCGACATGCACCGTGCAGGCGCCGCAGGCAGCGATACCACAGCCATATTTGGTGCCTGTCAGACCGAGATCGTCGCGCAGTACCCACAACAAGGGCGTGTCAGGATCGGCAGTCGCATCGACTGGTTTGCCGTTGACGGTGAGCTTGATCATCGAGGTCTCCTCAAACCAGCCTGTAGCCATGCCGCGTCAGCGGCAGCGCGCGAATGCGCTCGCCGACCACGGCAAACACTGCGTTGCAAAATGCGGCATGCGTCGGCACTGGACCCAGCTCTCCCGTGCCGCCGATCTTGGCGCCGCTTTCGACGAACCGGGTCTCGATCTTCGGGGTTTCCCAGAGATGCACAGGATCGAAGCTGTCGAAATTGGTCTGTTGCACCGCACCGTCCTTGAAGGTCACTTCGGTGCGAAGCCCCGAAAGACCCCAGACTACGCCGCCCTCGACATTGGCGGCGGCGATCCCAGGGTCCAGTGTCTTGCCGCAGTCGAGCGCGGTCCAGACATGAAGCGGATGGATGTCCTTTCCGTCGACAGAAACGTCGATGACCTGTGCGGCATAGCCGCCGAACGCCTTGGCCAGCGCCAGACCGCGGCCCTGGCCATTCGGAACGGGTCGCCCCCAAGCCGACATCGCCGCCACGGCCTGCAATACCGCGACGGCGCGCGGATCGTTGCGGGCGAGAGCCAGCCGATAGTCCAGTGGATCCTTGCCGGCGGCGTGCGCGAGTTCGTCGAGAAAGGTTTCCAGGACGAAATTGTTCGGTCCGTGACCTGTGGTGCGCCACACCGATACCGGGAGCGGCGTTTCGACATAATTCTGTTCGACATGATAGTCGGCGATTGCGTAGGGCGGGAGGTGAACTCCCTCGACCGCCATCGCGTCGTAGTCGCGTGGTGGGGCGATCGGCCGATCCCAGGGCGGCGGTGCCTGGAGCGCCGAACGCGGAAACACGTAGAGCATGTGCGATGGCGAGACGACGCGGTGCATCATGACGGAGGGCAAGCCATCCGCGCCAAGAGCGGCGCTGACCGCATGCGTCATCGGTGGCCGGTAGGCGTCGTAGGCGAAGTCCTCTTCGCGACTCCAGATCACCTTCACCGGCCTGTTCACGGCCTTGGCCAACTGGACGGCGATGCGCACGAAGTCCGCAAGCAGCCGCCGCCCGAACCCGCCCCCTAGAAAGGTGCGGTTGATGACGATCTGACTGTCGCTGAAGCCTGTCATTTCCTTGATGACCGCTTGAGTGATTTCCACGCCTTGCGTAGGGACCCACAACTCGCAGCGATCCGCCGCGACATGGGCGGTGCAGTTCATCGGCTCCATGGTCGCGTGCGCTTGGGCGGGGATCTCGTAGATGGCCTCAAACATGCGAGAAGCGTCCGCCAGCCTTGCCCTGGCGTCGCCGTCGCTGCGTTTCACCGCGAAGTCCCCGGTCTTCAATCGCGCCATGTGGTCGGCCCTCTGGCTCTCCGTCGAGTAGCCTGCTAGCGGCCCCTCTGCGAAGACGAGCCCGCCTTCATCCAAGGCGCGCTTAGCCGTCCAGTAGCGGTCGGCGACTACCGCAAGCCCCGATGCGATCTCGACTGCGGCGATCACACCTGGTCGCGCCAGGATGCCGGCCTTGTCGTAGCTCGCGAGTTTGCCGCCCTGCGCAGGAGCCCGCCGGATCGCGGCCACCGCCATTCCCGGCACCTTGACGTCGATGCCGAAGATGGCGCTGCCGTCGACCTTGGGTGGAATGTCGCGCCGCGGCTGCGGCTTGCCGATCATCGTCAGGTCTGAATCGCGTTTCAACGCAGGGCTGTTCGGTACCGGCAGCCTGGCAGCGTTCTCCGCCACGTCACCGAAGCTTACCGATCGGCCCGAAGCAGGGTCGATAATTGTGCTGTCTCGCACTTGCAGCGACGCAGCGTCGACCTTGAGTTGGGCGGCGGCCGCCTGAACCAGCATCTCCCGGGCGGCAGCGCCCATGGTGCGCATGATGGGATAGAAGGTCGAACTCGATTCAGAATTGCCGGTGAACATCCACCCATATTGTGGATGGCGATAGGCAGGGTCGAATTGCGACCACTCGGTCTTGACCTTCGACCAGTCCGCGCCGAGTTCGTCGGCCAAAGCGACAGGAAGCGTCGTCGAAATGCCCTGCCCCATCTCCGACTGCGAAATCATGATGAGGATCGTGTTGTCCGGCGCTACCCGCAGCCACGCGTTTTGCAACACCGGATCGCCAGGCCGGCTCCAGACCTGCGCGCCTGCCGACAACAGCAGGCCGCTTGCCGCCACCATAAAGCTACGGCGCGACATCCTGCCTACACCGCGCATCTTGTCGGACACGTCTTCGATTTCGCTAGCTGCCACTTGCGTTTCGCTCCACAGTCGCTCTTGATTGTGTGGCAGTGTAGTTCTCAAACGAAAGCGCGATCTATGGCTTGGGCGCTCGATTTCTTTGCCCAGCGTCCACGCAAGATGACGGAAGGGGGACAGATGCCGAAGGTCGGCGGTATTCCGGATTCGATGTCCGACGTTCTTTCCCTTGTGCGCATGCGTGCAGAGTTCGTCTGCGCCAACGACTTCTCGGCGCCATGGAGCCTAAGCTTTCGCCGCCCGGTGTCGCATTTCCATATCGTAGAGCGCGGCTCGGCATGGCTAAAGCCGGATGATGGGAACGCCATCCGGATCGAAACAGGTGATCTGGTCATCCTACCGCTGGGGGCCGGCCACGTGCTGTGCAGCGATCCGGCATTGAATCCCGTTCCGGCGGACCAAGCATTGACGAATGCGACCACCCGGCATGGTTCCGCATATGCGTTCGGCGGTGGCGGTGAGCAGACACACGTGGTCTGCGGCCGGTTCTCCTTCGCTGGCGTACTGGCTCCCAAGCTCCTGAAGGTTCTGCCGGCGCTTATCCATATCGAGGCGCAATCTGGAAAGCCTCTGGAATGGATGAAACTGACCAGCCATTTCCTCGTCGAGGAAACCCGGTATCCGAAACTCGGTTCGGCCATCGCCATCGCCAGACTGCTGGATCTGCTGTTCGTCGAGGCCGTGCGCGAGTGGGGTGCCAGGAACCCGCGCAATCTCGGGTGGCTGAGCGGTCTGGCCGACCCCGCGATCGGTCGGGCGCTGTCGGCAATGCACGAGGAGCCGGCCCGGCGCTGGACAGTCGAGGCGCTGGCCGACCTTGCCGGGTTGTCGCGCTCAGCCTTCGCCGCCCGCTTCTCGGAAGTCGTCGGCCAGACGCCGCTACGCTACCTGGCCGCGTGGCGGCTCGATCTTGCCGCAGACCAACTGCGCGCCGGCGTCGCCAGGATCGGTGAAATCGCAGCGACCATCGGATATGGCTCGGAGGCGGCGCTGACCCGTGCATTCAAAGCGCAATTCAATACCACGCCGGCAGCTTTTCGCCGGGCTGGGCCGACGAGTGATGAAAAGGCACCTTCTAGGTGGATTGGCGCAGGCAAGGCCTAAGCCGCCAATGGCAGGCGCAGTTGCGTCAGTAGGCCGCCGCCCGGGTTGTTGGAAAGGCTGACCTCGCCGCCTGCGGCACGCGCTATGTTGCGGGCGATGGTCAGGCCGAGACCGAGACCGCCGGTCTGGCGGTTGCGGGACTGTTCGAGGCGCACGAACGAGCCGAACACGGCGTCGATCTGTGCCTGCGGTATCCCAGGCCCTTCGTCGCGGATGGTGAGCAGGATCATGTTCTCGGACCGGCGGAGGGACAGATGCGCCTTCTTGCCGTAGGTGACCGCGTTCTGCACCAGATTGGTGACGCAGCGTTTTAGCGCGACCGGCCGCGCCATGCAGATCAGGCCGCGCGAGCGTGTATCGTCGTCGAACGAGACGTCCTCATAGCCGTCGGCGATCGATTCCACGAGCGACCAGAAGTCGATGCGTTCGTTCTTTTCCTCCGTCACCTCGAAGGTGGCGAAGTCGATCACCGAGCTGGCGATGCTCTCGACATCGGCGAGATCGTGCGCCAGTGCCTCGCGAACCGCCGATTTGCGCAACAGCTCCAGGCGCAGGCGCATCCTCGTCATCGGCGTGCGCAGGTCATGCGCCAGTGCCGCCGCCAGATGCTCGCGGTCCTCGACATATTCGCGCAACCGGGCCTGCATGGCGTTGATTGCCTTGGCGGCGGCACGCACCTCGCGGCTGCCGCTCTCGGCGATCGGCGGGCTCTTCAGATCCTTGCCGATCCGGTTCACCGCGGTTTCCATCATCCGGTAGGGCGCCGTCAGCCGGCGCAGCGACCAGATCGACATGATCACCACCAGGCCGGCGATCAGCGAATAGAGCGGCAGGCTGTCAAAGCTCAGGATTGGGCCGACGGGCGTGATCGGCTCGGTGAAGTTCAGCCATTGGCCATCGGCGAAGCGCAGCGACGCCGTCAGCTTGTCGCTCTGGGCAAAGTTAGCTGCCAGCACCAGAAGGTCGCGCTCCACCTGGCCGATGTCGGGTCCCGGCGCCATGCCGGTGGCGTCGTCGGCCTCGCGCGTCGCCGGATCGCGCCGCACGCGCGCATCGGTGATGCCGAATTTCGACAGCCGGCCGACGAGGATGTCTTCGAGTTCGGCCAGTTCGTCGTCGCCGGCGATCGACGAAGTGACCGCCGGCGTGTCCGAAACGGTGAGCGCGTAGGTGGAGTTGAACAGGCCGGTCGCCGTCGCCTTGCGCTCGTCCGGACTGGCGTCATGCATGAGCTGCACCAGCGAGAAGGCACGGTCGTTGAGCCGGTAGAGGTCGACGACGCCGTTGGCGGCGGCGCGGTCGCGCGACACGATGTAGAGTGTGGCGACCTGGCTGATCAGCAGGCCGGCAATGACGATCAGCAGCACCCAGACAGGCAAGGTCTGCGGCAGGAAACGTCTCATTCGGAGGTCGTCTCGGGCAGGAACTGGTAGCCGCCGCTGCGCACGGTGAGGATCAGTTTTGGCGTTTTGGGATCGTCTTCCATTTTGCGCCGCAACCGGCTGACCAGGATGTCGACGCTGCGGTCGAAGGAATAGTCGCTGTCGCCGCCGGACAGTTCGATGAGCTGGTCGCGGGTCAATACGCGCTGCGCGCTCTTGACGAAGGTCTGCAGCAGGTTGAATTCGGCCATGGTCAACTCGACCCTGACATCGTCGGGCGCCGTCAGCCGGCGGCGCGAACAGTCCATCGTCCAGCCGGCAAAGCGGTAAATCTGCTTGCTGGTGGCGCGTTTGGGCTCTGCGGCGCCATTGCGCCTGAGCACGGCGCGGATGCGCGCCAGCAACTCGCGTGGGTCGAAGGGTTTCGGCACATAGTCGTCAGCGCCCATCTCCAGGCCGACGACGCGGTCGGTGGTCTCGGTGACGGCGGTCAGCATGATGATCGGTGTCGAAAACTGGGCGCGCAGGTCGCGGCACAGCTCCAGCCCGCTCTTGCCGGGCAGCATCACGTCGAGGACGATGAGATCCACCTGCGCGCGGCGCAGGATGGTCTCCATCTCGACGCCGTCGGCGGCAACCGAGGTGTGCAGGCCCCGCTTCTGGAAGAACTCCTGCAGCAGGTCGCGGATGCCCTTGTCGTCGTCGACGATCAGTATGTGTGCGTCGGATTTCACAGCAGCCCTGTCATTGTTGATTGCCAAGCCCTTCTGTCGCAACCCACACGATAGAATTCAGGCCATATGTTGGCCAGTGGCGATGATCGGTTCACACCGGCTTTCTCAGACACAATCCAGAAACAAAATTCTACAGTTCAGAAAAACTCCTGAAAAATTTCAAAGGCATAACTGATCTCGTGGCGGTCAGGTCATCGGCTGCGACGCTAGTCTCCGGGTTTACGGATAAACCGATGCCAAGGTTGTCGATCAGTTTGTTGGGTGCGTTGCTGGGCCTTGGCCTGGCCACTGCCACTGTCGGACAATCGGACGCAAAGGCGACGCTCACAACCCGGAGCGAACGGTGCGCCAATCTCAGCCACCAATTTGATGAAGCCCTCGAAACCCACGCCACGGCAACGCAGGTCACCGCGGCAAGGGCACTTCAGAGAAAGGGCAACCGGTACTGCGCCGCCAAGAAACAGGCGCAGGGCATCCGGATGCTCGCCAACGCTTTGAAGTTGCTTGGGGTGACACCGAACGACCCGGTTCAGTGACATCAGAAACTCGACCCGCACAAAAAGGAAATGAAGCCATGAAAAAGTCCATCCTCTCCGCAACCGGTCTCGCCGTCGCTCTCGCTTTCGCGATGCCGGCTCTCGGCAACGCCGCTGCCACCACGACCGCTGCTCCGGCTGCTTCCACCACCACCGCTCCGGCTACTGCCGCTCCGGCCAAGGCTGCTCCGAAGAAGGTCGTCAAGAAGACCGTCAAGAAGCACAAGAAGGCTGCCGAGAAGGCCGTCAAGAAGGACGCGCCGAAGACGTAATCAGGTCCGGCATAACATGCCGGCCTTTCGATCAAGGCCGCTCCAGCTGGTTTCGGTTGGAGCGGCCTTATTCCTGTCCCAACCGCTGAAGCCCTGAATTGGCGATGAAGCGGCTGACGGGTCCAATCGATGTTTGGTCGAAGCGTGCTGCCGGCAGCTTCCGCCTCGACTGACGCTTAACCCGTTTGCAACGCCGGCCGTGTAGGGCAATCCGCATGAAGAAGCGGCTTTCGTCCATTCTGCGCTCGATGGTGATTGGCGGCCTGGTTGCAACCGGCGTCGTCAGGGTGATCATCCTGTTTACCGCCAGCCCGGTGCCCGATCCGGCCAGCGGACGCACCGAGCCTTCGCTGTTTGCACCGGCGATCTCCACCAACTGGGACTACATCACGCCGGCACAGACCTGGCTGCTGATCGTGCTAACAGGCGCGACGCTGATCTGCGTCCTCGCATGGCCGATCGCGGCATGGCTGGAACGCCGGGCGAATGCGGGTGGAGCCCGCTTTCGGCCCGATATGCCGTCCGCCGCGACCGCGCGGCAGATTCCCAGCCGTCGCATGTTCGGTCGTCAGGACCGTTGAACGGCAACCGACACTTTCCCACATGATGTGAATGGCCGCACCCGCCGGACATCGGCTTTGCGCGTCAATCAAAATGGACGACCGCTTTCGCCGGTGCCAGAATAGCGGTCACGTCGCTTACGCAAATTGTCGGTTCCAATGCCTGAAATCACCACAAAACCGCGTACCCAGATCAAGCCGCAGGTCGAACGGCCAAAGCTCTACAAGGTCATCCTCATCAATGACGATTTCACGCCGCGCGAATTCGTGGTGACGGTGCTGAAGGGCGAGTTCAAGCTCAGCGAAGACCAGGCGCACCGGGTGATGATCACCGCGCATCGGCGTGGCGTCTGCGTCGTCGCCGTCTTCACCAAGGATGTCGCCGAAACCAAGGCGATGCGCGCCACCGATGCCGGCAAGGCCAAGGGCTATCCGCTGATGTTCACGACGGAGCCGGAGGAGTAGGGCAGGGGTCGCTTTTCCCTTCTCCCACAAGGGGATAAGGGAAAGGGCGCCGCATCTACCGCCCCTCGCGGTACCACATCGAACCCATCGCCAGCAGCAGCAGACCAAGGCCGAGGAAGCCGCCGAACAGCGGCACGCGCGAGACGGCCTTGAGCACGCTGTCGTCCGTGGTGCGCAGGCCGATCCAGTCGCTGCCGGACGCGGCGCCAGCCGAGCGCACCGGCACGACGGAAGGCAGCGTCACGTCGCTGCCAAGGGCTGAGGACGAGGCCAGCCGGCGCACGCTGCCACCGGTGGCTTCTGTGGGCGCTTTCAGCCGGTTTTCGGTGGAGATGACGTCGGCGAATTCCGGTGCGTTGACCGGACCGACATGAGCGAGCGCGGTGAGGTCGCCATTGGCGACCTGGTAGAGGCCGATCTCGTTGGTCTCGACACTGCCGAGAAAGACGCCGGGTTCGGACTTATCGAGCTTGACGGTCAAGGTCTTGCCGGACGGGGTGATGATCTGGGCGGGGCCGGGATCGTCGGCCATCGTCTGGCGGCGGATTTCCAGCACCATGCCGCGGCCGTCGGCGGTCAGCCGCTCTTCCTCGAGCTCGGGCTCCTTCATCAACCAGTGCGCGATGCGGCGGTAGAGCTGAACATGCGGGCCGCCGCCCTCGAAGCCGCGCGCCCATAGCCAGCCCTGGTCGGACAGAAGCATGCCGACGCGGCCTTCGCCCTTGCGGTCGAGCAACAGCAGGGGCCGGTTGTCGGCGCCCTTCATCACCACTTCGCCTTCCGGATTCTGCACGCCGATGGTGCGGAACCAGCGGCTCCAGTGCGGCGGCTCGGTGGCCGAACCGTCGAGCCCACGCGTCACCGGGTGGCGCTGGCCAAGATCGGTGAGGCGTGGATAGAAGGCCTGGTCGACCACCTCGCCAGTCGGCATCGCCGGCAGAGCCGCCATCAGCGGTGTGCGCGCGATCGAGCTTTCGCCGGCATATTCGGGGCCGGCCGCGATCAGCAGCGCGCCGCCCTTTTCGACATACTCGGAGATATAGTCGTAGTAGAGGATCGGCAGCACATCGCGATGCTGGTAGCGGTCGAAGATGATGAGGTCGAAATCCTTGATCTTCTCGACGAACAGCTCGCGCGTCGGGAAGGCGATCAGCGACAATTCGTTGATCGGCGTGCCGTCCTGTTTTTCCGGCGGCCGCAGGATGGTGAAATGGACGAGATCGACCGAGGCGTCGGATTTCAACAGGTTGCGCCAGGTGCGCTCGCCGGCATGCGGCTCGCCGGAGACGAGCAGCACGCGCAGGTTCTCGCGGATGCCGTCGATCAGCGCTATGGCGCGGTTGTTGGCGTCGGTCAGTTCGCCCGGTTCGCGGTCGATGGCGAGTTCGACGATGTTGCGGCCGGCTGCCGGAATGGTCACCTGCAGCGGCATCGCCTGGCCGACGGTGGCATGCTCGACCGCGACCTGTTCGCCATTGACCGAGACACGCACATCGACGGGGCCAGTCTCGTTCTCCGTCGAGATGACACGGTAGGTCATGTCGAGCGGCTTGCCGACAAGTCCGAAGCGCGGCGCGTTCTCGAAACGTATGCGGCGATCCTTCTCGCGGTCGTTGCCGGTGATCAGCGCGTGCAGCGGGGCGTTGAAATCGGGCGCTCCCGGGGGCGCGTCATGGACCTCGCCATCGGTGATCATGATGGCGCCGCCGATGCGCGACGGCGGCACATCGCGGAAGGCGCCCTCGAGCGCGCCGAACAGCCGTGTCTCGGTGCGCTCCTCGGCGGCTTCGGATTTGCCGGCCTCGACGACGCGCACATCGAACTGCTTGAAGCGGCCAAGACGCTGCTGCAGCCCGGCCAGCGCCTCGTCGGTCTGCTTGGTGCGGTCGCCGATATCCTGGCTCTGGCTGCGGTCGACAATGAGGGCAACGACGCTTTTCAGCGGCTCGCGCTCCTCGTTGAGGAACACCGGGTTGAACAAAGCGGCGGCAAGCGCCAGCAAAGCGACGAAGCGGAAGACCGAACCGCGCTGGCGAAACCACAGGCCAACGAGCGCCAGCAGCGCCAGCGGCACCAGGGCCAAGGCCAGCAGCGGCCAGGAGATCAGCGGTTCGAAGGAGATCGACCAGTTCATCTCTTACCCTCCCTCTTGTGGGGAGGGTCGATGCGCGCCGGGAACGCAACAAAGAACCTCATCTTACTGCCCCAGCCGTTCGAGCAGTATCGGCACGTGCACCTGGTCGGATTTGTAGTTTCCGGTCAGCATGTACATCATGATGTTGACGCCGGCGCGCAGCGCGTAGATGCGCTGCATCGGGTCCGCCGGCACGGTCGGCAGCAGCGGGTCGCCATTCTCGTCGACCGCCCAGGCGCCGGCGAAATCATTGGCGGTGATCATGATCGGCGAGACGCCGTCGCCGGTCCTTACCGGCCGGTTCTCGGCGTTGCTGGCGTCGAGCGACGCCTCGACCCAGAGTGGGCTGCCGGCGAAGCGGCCGGGGAATTCCGGCAGGATGAAGAAGGACTTGGTCAGCACGTGGTCGGACGGCACCGGCTCCAGCGGCGGCACGTTGAGGTTGCCCAGGATGTCGCGCAGCCGCTCCGTCGCGGGGCTGGTCGAATCGGCGCCGATACCGTTGGCGAACTGGTCGCGCGTGTCGAACAGCACCGTGCCGCCTTGCTGCATATAGGCGTCGATGCGGGCGATCGCGGCCTGGCTCGGCATAGGGGCGGCCGGATCGATCGGCCAGTAGATCAAGGGATAGAACGACAGTTCGTCCTTCGAGATGTCGACGCCGGCCGGCGCGCCCGGTTCGAGTGCCGTCTTTTCGATCAGGAAGCGGGTCAGGCCCTCAAGCCCGGCGCGGCTGATCGAATCGTCGCCCGGCACGCCGGTCAGCACATAAGCGATGCGGGTCTTCGAAATCGCCTCGATTGCAATCTGGTCGCCCGGCTTGGCGTCGTCGGCCCGGGCAAGGTCGGGATGGCTGAAAAATGCACCGAGCGCAATCAGGGCCGCTGCGGTGGCTGCCACGGCACCAGCGCGGCGCGGCCGGCGCGAAAACAGGCCGCCCATCCAGAACACCGCCAGCGTATCGAGCAGCATCAACACCAGGGCGGCCACGACCAGCGCGCCCTTCAAATTGCGCGATTCGTCGAAGGCATACTGGATCGAGGTGACCGGAACCGTGATTTGCGGGCGCGCCAGCGGGGCCAGCGTGCTGTCGGCTTCAAGCAGATTGTGGGCGAACACACCCGTCTCGGAACCATAGAGGCCGGGCGGGTTTTCAAACGTCACCGGCAGTGCGCCGGCGCCCGGCACCAGCGGCCGTGCGTCCGGCGTTGGCGGCCCCAGCGAGCCATCGGCTGCAATCATGCGATAGGGCGCCAGCGACGCGGCGGCGGCTTCGGCATTGGCGATCGCCGCGCCCTGGTTGCGCGAAAGCTGCACGATGCGGCGCAGCATCTCGACGAAGCTGCCCGAGATCGGCAGGTTCGACCATGTCGCCTCGGGGGTGACGTGGAACAGCACCAGCGTGCCCTTGCCTTTCTTCAGTCCGGTAACCAGCGGCGTGCCGTCGGCAAGGGCCGCCCAGGTGCGCTCGACGATGTCGGGCGTCGGCTCGGCCAGCACCTGCCTGCTGACGGTGACCTCGGTCGGCGGCGCCAAATCGGCGAACGGTCCGGCCTTGGGGAATTCGGTGACCGGCTGCGGCGTCGTCCATGACAGCGCGCCGCCGAGCGAACGCTCGCCGGTGCGCAGGCGGACCGGCAGCAAATCGTCGTCGTTGCCCGCGGCCGCGAGCCGCGAGCCGGCGAAACGCACCAGTGTGCCGCCATTGTCGACCCAGTCGACCAGCCTTTGCCGGACCTGTGCGGGAATGGTGCCGATGTCGGCCATGACGATCATTGCCGGCTTTTGGTCGAGGATCTGCGGGATGGCGTCGGCGAGGTCGGCGCTGGAGGGTTCGACAAGGTCGGCGAAGGGCTGCAGCGCGCGCCTGATGTAATAGAGCGGCGACAAAAGCGGCTGTGCCTGGTCGGCCTCAGCCTGCGACAACAGCCCGACGCGGCGGCGCTTGGAGCTTTCGTCGAGGACGCGCACCGCCCCGGCCTGATGTTCGCCGTCGAGCGCGATCGAGGCAAAGTCGTTACGCAGCTCGAACGGCACCGCCATGGTGCCGGTGGCGGTGGTTTCGCCAGGCGAAAAGGTCAGCGTCGCATCGGCGATGCGGCGGCCCTTGTCGTCGAAGGCGCCGGCGGTGACCTGCGCCGGGGCCGGGTCGCCCGGAGCGCGAATGGCAGTCAGCGCAAAGCCATCGACCTGGTTGTCGGCGGCGGTCAGGCCGGTCAGCGATCTCAGGTCGGTACTGGCCCAGACGACACGAGCGGCATTTCTGGACAACAGCGTGTTGAAGGCGGCCTCGTCGCCCTTCGCCGCAAGGCCGTCGGCAAGCACGGCGACGCTGGCGCCGGGCAAGGTCTCCAGCACGCCGGCGACGCGGGCATAGACGGCGGGCCGGTCGGTCGGGATCGGCCTCGGCTTGGCGGCGCGCAGCCGGTCAAGGGCGGTGGCTGCATCGAACGGCCCAACCTCCGCATTGGGTTTTTCGGCGGTGAAGGCGATGATGACAGGCACGCCGTTGGAGCCGGCATCGTTGATCAGCCGTTCGGCGGTGGCGACGCGCTTGCCCCAGTCGGCGGCACTTGCCCAATCATTGTCGATGACCAGCGCAAGTGCTGCACCTTCGGCCGGCAGCTTTTCGCGCGGGTTGAAGACCGGATCGGCCAGAGCGGCGACGATGAGCGCCGCCATCAGCAGCCTGAGCAGCGTCAGCCACCACGGACTCTGCTGCGGCGTCTCCTCGCGCTTCAGCACACGCGCCAGGATCTTCAGCGGCGGGAAGATTTCGGTTTGCGGCTTGGGTGGCGTCAGCCTGAGCAGCCACCAGATCACCGGCAGTGCCAGCAAGCCCCACAGCACCATGGGCGCGCCAAAGGAGAGCGGCAGCCAGCTCATGCGACGGTCTTTCCTGGCTGATCGCCACCGGCGATCATGCCGGGCTGACCGCTAGCGGTCATGCCGGCACGACCGCTAGCGGTCGGCCCAACGGAGGGGCCATCGGCGGTCATCGCCATGTGCAGGCGCACCAGCGCGTCGGAAGCCAGGCGATCGGTATGGTTGACGGTAAAGCTCCAGCCGAGCCGTTTGCACCAGGCGGCCAGTTCGTGGCGGCGGGCGGTGTAGAGCAGGCGATACTCGTCGCCCAGCATTTCGGCACGGCCGGCGGTCAGCTTGTCGCCGGTCTCGGGGTCGGTGAATTCGGTGCGGCCGGCATAGGGGAAGGTCTCCTCGGCCGGGTCGGCGACCTCGATCAGATGGGCGCGCACGCCGTGGCGGGCCAGCACGTCGAGCCAGGCCATGGTTTCCTCGATCGGATCGAGGAAATCGCTAACGATAACGATGTCGCAGAAGCGCCTGATGTCGGACAGGTCGGGCTTTGCCGGTAAGTCGCCGGCATGCATCAGCTGGGCGGCGATGCGCTCGGCGCCGTTGCGGGCGGTGAACGGGTCGGTGAGGCCGGGCCAGGCGATGCGCTCACCGCTGCGCGACAACAGCTCGGCCATGGCCAGCGCCAGCACCAGCGCGCGCGATTGCTTGGAAACGCTGGCGCCGGTCGATTTGTAGAGCATCGACGGCGACGGGTCGGCCCACAGCCAGACCGTATGGGCGGCTTCCCATTCGCGGTCGCGCACATAAGTGTGGTCGTCACGCGCCGAGCGACGCCAGTCGATGCGCGAGGAATCGCCTTCGACATAGGGCCGGAACTGCCAGAAATTCTCGCCGATGCCGCGCTTGCGGCGACCGTGCCAGCCGGCGATCACGGTGTTGACGATGCGGCGCGCCTCGACCAGCAGGTCGGGCACGAGCGAGGCCCGCAACCGGCCACGGGCGAGCGCGTCGCGCGTCGCTGCCGGTGCCTGGACCTCGCCGATGCGCGCCATCAAATCCCTTTCACGAGTTTCGCCACCACGTCGCGCACGCTGGTGCCTTCGGCGCGGGCGGCGAAGGTCAGCGCCATGCGATGCTGCAGCACCGGCTCGGCCAGCGCGCGCACATCGTCGATCGAGGGGGCCAGCCGTCCGTCGTAAAGCGCGCGCGCCCTTGTGCACAGCATCAGCGCCTGGCTAGCGCGGGGGCCGGGACCCCAGGCGACGTGCTTGTCGGTCTCGGCATTGCCTTGGCCCGGACGCGCCGAGCGCACCAGCGTCAGGATCGCCTCGACGACGCTTTCGGGCACCGGCATGCGTCGGATCAGCGTCTGGATTTCCTTCAGCCGCGCCGGCTGCAGCACGTTCTGGGCTTTGGCATCCTCGACGCCGGTGGTTTCCAGAAGGATGCGGCGCTCGGCCTCGATTTCGGGATAAAGGATGTCGACCTGCATCAGGAAGCGGTCGAGCTGGGCCTCGGGCAGCGGATAGGTGCCTTCCTGCTCCAGCGGGTTCTGCGTCGCCAGCACGTGGAAGGGTGCCGGCAGATCGTAACGGGCGCCGGCAATGGTGACATGGTATTCCTGCATCGCCTGCAGCAGCGCCGACTGAGTGCGCGGCGAAGCACGGTTGATCTCGTCGGCCATCAGCAGCTGGGCAAAGATCGGCCCGGAGATGAAGCGGAAGGAGCGCTTGCCGGTCTCGTCCTGTTCCATCACTTCGGAGCCAAGGATATCGGACGGCATCAGGTCCGGCGTGAACTGGATGCGGCGCGAATTGAGGCCGAGCACGATGCCCAGCGTCTCGACCAGCTTGGTCTTGGCAAGGCCCGGCACGCCGACCAAAAGCGCATGTCCGCCGGCCAGCAGCGCCACCAGCGTGCGCTCGACGACGCTTTCCTGGCCGAAGATGACGCGGCCGACCCCGTCGCGGATCCTGGAGATGTCGGCCAGCGCCTTTTCGGCCTCGGCGACCATGTCCGTTTCGCTGATTGGGCTTTCCTTCACCATCACGCTCATGCCGCATCGATCCTTGTGGTTGGAAACACCGGCTCGCACCATACCATAGGCTGCCGCGATTCGGCCTCGCGCAGTGCCTATATGGAAACTTAAATCACAGACTTAGGCTGACAAGCGGAACAACAGTGACTATTTCGTGACCATGACGGGACCTTTGGGACATCGTGAAGAAAGCCTGACTGATGCCACCGAGGTCCGCGGTCTCGAGGCGCTGATCTCGCGCGCCGCCCGTGCCGGCAAGGGCGCAGCACCCGTCGAACGCTGGAATCCCGACTTCTGCGGCGATCTCGACATGGAAATCCGGGCCGACGGCACCTGGTTCTATCTGGGCACGCCGATCGGGCGTATGCCGCTGGTGCAGCTTTTCTCCTCGGTGCTGCGCAAGGATGCCGACGGCAGGACCTATCTGGTGACGCCGGTGGAAAAGGTCGGCATCCGCGTCGCCGATGCGCCGTTTATCGCCGTCGAAATGGATGCTTCTGGCAGCGGCGACGCCCAGATCATCACCTTTCGCACCAATGTCGGTGACGTCGTCGAGGCCGGGCCGGAGCGGCCGCTGCGCTTCGTCGACGAGAACGAGACTGGCGGATTGAAGCCGTATGTGCTGGTGCGTGGCCGGCTGGAGGCCCTGGTGGCGCGGCCGGTGATGTATGAGCTGGTCGGGCATGGCGAGGAGGTCGAGATCGACGGCAAGACCATGTTCGCGGTGCGTTCGAAGGGCGCGGTGTTCCCGATCATGCCGGCAGACCAGTTGAAGCGGCTAAGCGCGTGATGGACCAGGTGTCGCCGGCGCCGTTTTCATCAGCGGATTTTCGCGCACGCTTCGCCGCGCAGCCGGATGCGCATGCCGGCGACGACTATGGCGACCATCGCTTCAACCCCGGCCATCCGCGCCTCAACCAGGACAACGCCCTGCGCAATGCCGCCGTGCTGATCCCGGTGGTCGATCATGAGGGCGATGCGACGGTTCTCTTGACCAAACGGGCCGAAAGGCTGCGCAACCATTCGGGGCAGGTGGCCTTTCCAGGCGGCACCATCGATCCAACCGATGCAAATCCCGAGGCGGCGGCGCTGCGCGAGACCTTCGAGGAGATCGGCCTTGGCGACGATCGCGTCGAGATCATCGGCCGCATGCCCTGGTATGTCGCCGGC
Organism: Mesorhizobium sp. LjRoot246; assembly: GCF_964254115.1. Taxonomy (NCBI): domain Bacteria; kingdom Pseudomonadati; phylum Pseudomonadota; class Alphaproteobacteria; order Hyphomicrobiales; family Phyllobacteriaceae; genus Mesorhizobium; species Mesorhizobium sp. LjRoot246. The sequence goes on from NZ_CAXUSN020000001.1 coordinate 2,388,697, forward strand.
AGCGGCTACCGCATCGCGCCGGTGCTGGGCATCGTGCGGCCCGGTTTCCAGCTGACGCTCAACGCCGACGAGGTCGATGCCGCCTTCGAAGTGCCGCTGCGCTTCCTGATGGACCCGATCAACCACAAGCGCGACAGCCGCATGTGGAACGATCTCGAATGGTTCTTCTACGACATGCCTTATGGCGACCGGCGCATCTGGGGCGTCACCGCCGGCATCATCCGTACCCTCTATGAAAGGCTTTATGCGTGAGTGTCTCGATCGCGGATAGAGCCGACTGGCTCGGCGACAAGCATCTGCAGCGCCTGTTGGCCGCGCTGGCAGAGGGTGGCGAAGGGGCGCGTGTCGCCGGCGGGGCCGTGCGCAACACGCTGATGGGCCAGCCGGTCGCCGACATCGACATCGCCACCACTTGCCTGCCGCAGGAGACCATCCGCCGCGCCGAGGCGCAAGGCTTCAAGGCGGTGCCGACCGGTATCGAGCATGGGACAATCACCGTTGTCGCCGGCGGCAAGCCTTATGAGGTCACCACCTTGCGCGCCGACATAGAGACCGATGGGCGGCGCGCAAAGGTGTCGTTCGGGCGCGACTGGAAGCTTGACGCCGAACGGCGCGACTTCACCATCAACGCGCTCTATGCCGAGGCCGATGGCAACGTGGTCGACTTGGTCGGCGGCATTGCCGACGTCGAGGCGCGCCGGCTGCGCTTCATCGGCGATCCGGAAGCGCGCATCCGCGAGGATTACCTGCGCATCCTGCGCTTCTTCCGCTTCTTTGCCTGGTATGGCGATGGCCGGCCGGATGCCGAGGGGCTGAAGGCCTGTGCCCGGCTGAAGGAGGGGCTCGCCCAGCTTTCGGCCGAGCGCATCTGGTCGGAGCTGAAGAAGCTTCTGTCGGCGCCCGATCCCGCGCGGGCGCTGCTGTGGATGCGGCAGGCGAGCGTGCTGACCGCTGCGCTGCCGGAAAGCGAGAAATGGGGTATCGACGCGATCCACGGGCTGACCAAGACCGAGAACGACCTCGACTGGGCACCCGACCCCTTGCTGCGGCTGATGGCGATCGTGCCGCCGGACGCCGCACGCATGAAGACGCTCGCCGAACGTCTCAAATTTTCGACCGCTGCGTCGGATCGCCTGCGCCACTGGGCGCTGGCCACCACCGTGGAGCCGAAGACGACCGAGGGCGAACTGGCAAAAAGGCTCTATCGCGGCGACCGGCAGGGGTTTGTCGACCGGCTCAGATTGTCGCTCGCCGGGGCAAGGGCGCGCGCTGTCGAGGATACCGGCGCACTGCTTGAAGCCGGTGGATTTTCGCGGCTGCTGGCCTTCGCTGTGAAATGGGAAAAGCCGTTGTTTCCGCTGAAAGGTGCCGATCTCACGGTGCTTGGCGCAACTCCAGGGCCGAAACTCGGCGAAATCCTCAGGAATCTCGAGGTGGAATGGATCGAAGCCGGTTTTGCGCCTGATCGCGACGCGCTTGTGAAGCGCGCCGCGGAGGCTTTGAAAGCCAGATAGATTGTCAGCGTGAGTCCCAAGGGAAAGCGCGCACTTTTCCTGGATTTGCTGCAAATCAGGCCGCGTCGCGGGCCTTCTCGATGCGCGAGCGGATCGCCTCGATCATCGTCTCGCGGATCACCGTCTCGCCATGCGTCTCGCGCATATGCTCGACGGCACGGCGCATCACCTCGGCCTCTTCGTCGGCACGCGTGTGCCAGTCACAGCCGGGCACGAGCGACCCGCAGTGAAATTCCTTCATGGGATGTCTCCTTTTCCTCCGCGGAGCCTGGTCGAGGCTCCGGCATTTTTTGGCTCGTGGTCCGATTCCAGGGTTGAATCCACGGATCCGCGAGCGGGTGGAAAGCATAACACAGATGGGGCGGCATTGGTTGCGGTCAACGGCAAAAGGGCGGAGCAGCGCTGCTCCGCCCTTTTGCGCTACCCCGAAACAGGACCAGACATCATCTCGTCCCGTTTTGCCGGGCAGGCCATCACTTTGCGATCTTGACGGCCTCGGCAATCTTTTTCTTGCCGCTCATGTCCCATGAGACGCGGACCTTTTCACCGACCTGCAGGCCAGGATCCTTGAAGGTCTTGGGAAGCGTAAAAGACGATCCGTCGTCGAGGACAAGGCTCATGGCCGTTGCGTCAAAGGTCTTGATCGTTCCGGTGGTGTGCTTGACGGCGGCGAACGCCACCGAACCGGAAGCGAGAAGGGCAGCGGCGGCCGCCGAAACAATGATCTTGCGCATTGCGAAGTACTCCTGGAAAGAGCGGGCATCCTTTTTGACGCCCACATCGTCTGGGCCGTCCGGTCGCGTCGGGTCGCGGCTCGCTCTCAGGCGAACCGCCGGCGCTTCCCGACCCGGCGCAACAAATAGGTCAGCCTTTTCAAGAGCCTATTAGACGAAAAAGAAATTTTCCGGGGCGCTGCGTGCCACATTCCGTGCCCATTTTGAGCAAATGGGACATCAATGCGGCTCACATCGCGCTCACCATTTTGTTACGGCCAGCGGACCTCGGGCGGAAGGCTGGAGAGGATGGCCGCGACATTGCCGCCGGTCTTCAGGCCGAAGATGGTGCCGCGATCGTGAAGCAGGTTGAATTCAACGTAGCGGCCGCGGCGAATGAGCTGTTCGTCGCGGTCGCCATCGGTCCAGTTTTCGTTGAAGTTGGCGCGCACGAGGTGGCCGTAGACGACGAGAAAAGAGCGGCCGACATCCTGGACGAAGTTGAAATCGGCGTTCCAGCCGCCCTTGTCGTCGCCCGAATGAAGCCAGTCGAAGAAGATGCCACCGGTGCCGCGCGGCTCGTTGCGGTGCGGCAGATAGAAATACTCGTCGCACCAGGCCTTGTATTTCGGGTAGTCGGCGACGTCGGCGTTCTTCTCGCAGGCGAATTGCATAGCGCGGTGGAAGGCGACGGTATCAGGGTCGTCCTGGGTGCGGCGGCGGTCGAGCACCGGCGTCAGATCGGCGCCGCCGCCGAACCAGTGGCGCGAGGTGACAACCATGCGCGTGTTCATATGCACCGCTGGAACATTGGGGTTCCAGGGGTGCGCGATCAGCGAGATGCCGCTGGCCCAGAAGCGCGGGTCTTCCTCGGCGCCCGGCATCTGCTTCCTGAATTCGGGCGAGAACTCGCCATGGACGGTCGAGGTGTGGACGCCGACCTTCTCGAAGACGCGGCCATGCATCATCGACATGGTGCCGCCGCCGCCGCGCCCCTCGTCACGTTCCCATGGCGTCTTTTCGAAACGGCCGGGCGACCACGAGGCCAGCGGCCCGCCAAGATCCTGCTCGATCTGCTCGAAGGTGGTGCAGATGCGTTCGCGCAGCGCCTCGAACCACAGCCTTGCCTTCATCTTCTTCTGTTCGATGTCGGCGGGCAGGCCTGCCGGTATTTCAGGTCGTTCCAAGTGCCGTCTCCGGTTGGGGCGGCGAGTCCTACAAATGACTCGTCTTTTGCCGGCGCGATCCCTAATCTCTTAAAGGACAGGGTCAAGTCACTTTGGTTTTGCGCATGATCCTTTCCGAAACTCGATTTCCGATTTCGGGGTCATGCGCCAGATGCAAGGAGCTGTTTCGTGCGCACCCCGGCAAGACCGCCGCTGGATGGCCTGAAGAAAAGGCTCGACCAAAGCCGTGCCGAACGGGCGCGCATGCCGCGCGACGGCTTTTTGCGCGAGACCTTCGTGCTGCCGCGCTCCGATGCGCGGCTCAAGGCCAAGGAATGGTTCGAGCGCTTTCCCAAGCAAGCCTACTGGACCGAAATCGAAAGCTGGTTCGAGCGGCCGGGCGACTTGATCGAGTTCACCATCAGGCGCTTGCCGGCGGCTGACTGAAGCGCGGCTTGCCTCCTGACAGGGGGCTCAGCCGGCAACCAGCCTTCTCGCCCCCGTACCTTCCCTCGCCAGGCGGTCGCCCTTGTTGCGCAGTGGGCATTTGTCGATCGACATGCAGCCGCAGCCGATGCAGTCGGTCAGCCCGTCGCGCAGTTTCTTCAACTGGGCAATCTTGTGATCGAGCCCGTCGCGCCAGGCGGTCGACAAAAGGTTCCAGTCATCGCGCGTCGGCGTGCGGCCTTCTGGCAGCGATGCCAGGGCTTCACCGATCTCGGCCAGCGAGATGCCGACCTCCTGCGCCACCTTGATTATCGCTACGCGCCGCAGCACGTCGCGGCCGTAGCGGCGCTGGTTGCCCGCCGTGCGATGGCTGCGGATCAGGCCGCGGGCCTCATAGAAATGCAGCGCCGATACCGCCACACCGCTGCGCATGGCCACCTGGCCAACCGTCAATTCCGTTACAACAGCCATTCCTGATTTTTTCCGCCCGATTTTTCCGCTTGACCTCAAGTTAAGTTGAGCTTGTAGCGAAGAAAAACTGGATGTGCAAACGAAGGAGAAGGCGATGTGCGCCTGGGTTAAGATGACGGGAGACGGAGTGCCGATAGGCCTTGACGCAATTTCCCAGGGAAAGCGCTACGCGCATTTCCCGGGAAAACCGCTTCACACTTTTCCTGGAATTGCTTTAGCCGAGTTGCCGGAGGGCTTCGCCCGCCACCATGGCGACGGAAAGCGCGACGTTAATGCTGCGCGCCGCGCCCTGCATGGGGATGGTCAGCCGCGCATTCGCCGCCTGATGGACAGGATCCGGAACGCCTGCGGATTCGCGGCCGAACAAAAGTATGTCGCCTTCGGCGAAGGCGAAGCTGGTGTAGGCGGTCGTGGCTTTGGTCGACAGCAGCACCAGCCGGCACGCGCCAGTTTTGCGCCAGTCCTCGAAGGCGTGCCAGTCGACATGCCGGGTCAGAGCAGCCATTTCGAGGTAGTCCATACCGGCGCGCTTGAGCGCTTTGTCGGAGAGCGGAAAGCCGGCCGGTTCGATGATGTCGACGCCGAGCCCGAGGCACGCGGCGAAGCGCAGGATTGTTCCGGTGTTGCCGGCGATGTCAGGCTGGTAGAGCGCGATGCGGAGACGACAGTTCATTTCCGCGTCCTTCTAATAAGTGGCAGATCGGCAACAGCAGGCTCGGGGTTTTGGAAATTGCTGGACCTGCGGGTGGCCATTTTCTGCGAAGTCGGGTATACGACCAGCATTGTCAACCCGAACCGATGGAGGGGTAATTCATGATGGCCATGCACATCCAGCGCCCCTCTCGTGGGCTTACCTGCCTGCCGGCGGTTTCGGTACGACGATTCTCCTGACTCTCTAAGATTGATCGCACCGATTCCCGCCGAAACGATTTTTCGGCTCTCGAAGGAATCCTGCGATGTTTTTCAAAAAGTCAAAAGGGCTGAACGCCCCAACTGAAGCTGTCCGGACCGATGCCTATCGTGTCCGGACCGATGCTTATCGTGTCTCGACCGACGCAAAGCGCGCCTCCGGCCGAATGCCGGCGGACGATATTGCTTCACCTTTTTATCTCCATTTTCACACGGAGGACGGACCGATGTTCGATCCCTATAGAATACCCGGCTCGAGGAGCCTGCATATCCACCGACTGCCGACATGGGCGCTGTTGATCGGCGACACCTATTCGTCGGCCGTTCACGCCGAAGTCCGCCGCCGGCCGCATCGCGGCATGCTGCCGGATGTCGATTTCTCGCGCGCCGTCCCCGACCCGGGCCGGCCGTCGCTGGTGCGCCGGATCGTCCGGCTGATCCGGCCCGGTTCGAAAATCCAGATCGTGAACAGTGCATCGTCAGCATCGTCAGGCGCGGCTGTCGGCGAAAAGCCCGCGAGCTCCTATATTGCGCGAAGAAGGGCTGCCGGTCCGGATGATTCCGGACCGGCGGCCCTCGGCGCCATGCGATCTGGGGACTTCGTCCGCTCCCGTGCCGCATAAGCGGAAAACACATTTCACAGGCATGACCTATGTTGTTGTTTAGCTGGTTTGAAAAAAGGCTCGATCCGTTCCCCGCCGCGGAACCGGTCGAGCCCCCCAAGACGCTGGTTGCCTTCTGCCTGCATTATACGCGCGGGGCATGGCCCTATATCCTGATCGATGCGGTGCTGGTGACGGCGATCGCCGTCGCGGAAGTGTGGATGTTCGGCTTCCTCGGCCGCATCGTCGACTGGCTGTCGGGGCAGAATCGCGAAACCTTCCTGCAAACGGAAGCCTGGAAGCTCGCCGGCATGGCCTTCATCGTGCTGTTCGCGCTGCCGGGCACCGTATGGCTGCATTCACTGCTCAACCAGCAGACGCTGATGGGCAACTATCCCATGCGCATCCGCTGGCAGGTGCACCGCTACCTGCTCAAGCAGTCGATGAGTTTCTACCAGGACGAGTTCGCCGGCCGCATCGCCACCAAGCTGATGCAGACGGCGCTCGCCGTGCGCGAATGCGTCATCAAGGTGATCGACGTCCTGAACTACGTCATCGTTTATTTCCTCGGCATGCTGTTCATCGTCGGTTCGGCCGACTGGCGGCTGGCCGCGCCGCTCGGCGTCTGGCTGGTCGGCTACGTCCTATTGCTGCGCTTTTTCATTCCCCGACTTGGCAAGGTCGGCGAGGAGCAGGCCAATGCGCGCTCGATCATGACCGGCCGGGTCGTCGACAGCTACTCCAACATCCAGACGGTCAAGCTGTTCAGCCATGCGCGCCGCGAAGCGTCCTTTGCCAAGGACGGTATGTCCGGGTTTCTCGACACGGTCTACCGGTCGATGCGGCTGGTGACGGTGCTTTTCGGCTCGCTCTACATCCTGAATGCACTGCTGTTGTTCTCTGTCACCGCGATGTCGCTGTGGCTGTGGCTGGGGCAGGCGGTGACAATCGGCGCGGTCGCCGTGGTCATCGGCCTGGTGCTCAGGATGTGGGGCATGTCGCAATGGATCATGTGGGAAATGTCGGGCCTTTTCGAGAATATCGGCACGGTGCAGGACGGCATTGCCTCGATCTCGCTGCCGCGCCTGGTCGAGGACAGGCCGGGCGCGAAGGACATTGCGGTTTCCAAAGGTGAGATCCGTTTCGACGACATCCGCTTCCACTACGGCAAGCAGAAGGGTGTGATCGAAAACCTGTCGCTGGCGGTGAAGCCAGGGGAGAAGGTCGGCATTGTCGGCCGTTCCGGCGCCGGCAAGTCGACGCTGGTCAACCTCCTGCTGCGCTTCTACGACCTCGAAGCTGGCCGGATACTGATCGACGGCCAGGAGATCGCAACGGTGAAGCAGGATTCGCTGCGTGCCCAGATCGGCATGGTCACGCAGGACACCTCGCTGCTGCATCGTTCGGTGCGCGAGAACATCCTCTATGGCCGTCCCGACGCCACCGACGAGATGCTTGTCGAAGCGGCGCGGCGCGCCGAGGCGCTGGACTTCATATCGGGACTTTCGGATGCCAGCGACCGCAAGGGCTTCGATGCCCATGTCGGCGACCGCGGCGTCAAATTGTCCGGCGGCCAGCGGCAACGCATCGCCATTGCTCGCGTTATGTTGAAGGACGCGCCCATACTTATCCTTGACGAAGCGACCTCGGCGCTTGATTCCGAAGCCGAGGCGGCGATCCAGGAGAACCTCTACAAGCTCATGCAAGGCAAGACCGTCATCGCCATCGCGCACCGGCTGTCGACCATCGCCGCCATGGACAGGCTTGTGGTGATGGATCAGGGCCGTGTCATCGAGGAAGGTTCGCACGAGGGACTCGTCGCCCGAGGCGGGCTTTACGCGCAGCTTTGGCAGCGCCAGTCCGGCGGGTTCCTGCTTGAGGACGGTCCGGCCGACGCCGCCAATGATGCACTTGCAAAGGGGCAAGCCGCAGAATGATGGCTGCCGCATGATGACTGCCGTCTACCGCTGGTTCGAGAACTGGGTCTATCCGTTCAGGGAGCCAGCGAATCTTCGGCCACCGATAAGCGTCGGCGGCTTTCTCTGGCACTATGTCGGCCAGGCGAAGTTCGCCTTCTTCGCCATGCTGGTTATCGGCGGCATCGCGCCGCTGGTCGAGGCCGGCCTGTTCTACTTCGTCGGGCGGCTGGTCGACATTCTCGATCAGCTTCCCGCCGAGCGCAGCTGGCACGCTTTGTGGGCCGCCGCCGGCCCCGAACTGGTGTTCATGGTCGCGGTGGTGCTGGTTGTCCGCACCGTCGTCGTCGGCCTGTCGGCGCTGGTCGACGAACAGACGATCACGCCGGGCTTCTACAATCTAGTGCGCTGGCAGGCGCACCGGCATGTCTCGCGCCAGTCCTACGCCTTCTTCCAGAACGATTTCGCCGGCCGCATCGCGACAAAAGTCTGGCAGGCGGGACAAGCCACCGGCGACCTGATGGAAAGCTTCATCGAGGTCGTTTGGTTCATGATCGTCTACACGGTGACGACGCTGGCGCTGGTCGCAGGCCTCGATCTCAGGCTGGCGGTGCTGGTGGTGATCTGGATTTCCGCCTTCGGCTGGCTGGCCAAGCTCTATCTGCCGGCGATCCGCAAGCATGCCGAGGAAACCGCCGAGGCCGGCTCGATGATCACCGGCCGCATCGTCGATTCCTATTCCAACGTGCAGACGCTGAAACTGTTTTCGGCCGATGGCGACGACCGCTACATTAAGAACGGCTTCGACATCTATCTCGACGCGCTGCGCCCGTTCACCCGCCGGCTGACCGGCGTGCGCATGGCGCTGACGACGTTGTCGGGCATCATGATCACCGCGATCGGCTGTTTTGCCGTCTATCTCTGGGTCGAGGGCTCGATCACCGTCGGTGCGGTCGCCTTCACGCTGTCACTGGTGTTGCGGCTCAACATGCTGCTCGGCCGGCTGATGATGCAGCTCAACAGCATCTTGCGGAACCTTGGCGTGCTGGAAAACTCCAAGGCGCTGATCTCGCAGCCACTCGGCCTCACCGATGCACCCGACGCCAAGGAACTTGTCGTGGCGGGCGGCCGCATCGCGGTGAAAAACGTCGAGTTCCATTATGGCAAGGGGTCCGGCGTGCTCAACGGTATCAATCTCGTCGTGCGGCCAGGTGAGAAGGTCGGGCTGGTCGGGCCGTCAGGCGCCGGCAAGACGACGCTCGCGAACCTGATCTTGCGCCTCTACGATTTGGAAGGCGGCTCCATCACCATCGACGGCCAGAATGTCTCCGATGTCACGCAAAATTCGCTGCGTGCCAATATCGGCGTCGTCAGCCAGGACACGGCCCTGTTCCACCGTTCGCTGCGCGACAACATCAAGCTCGGCATGCCTGACGCGACCGATGCGGAGGTGATCACAGCGGCGAAAAAGGCCGAGGCGCACGAGTTCATCCTGACCTTGCGCGACAACAGGGACCGTGCCGGCTACGAGGCCTTCGTTGGCGAGCGCGGCGTCAAGCTGTCGGGCGGCCAACGCCAGCGCGTGGCGATCGCCCGCGTGTTTCTCAAGGACGCGCCGATCCTGATTCTCGACGAGGCGACCTCGGCGCTCGATTCCGATATCGAGGCGGCAATCCAAGAGAATCTGACGCGGCTGATGGAAAACAAGACGGTCATCGCCATCGCCCACCGGCTGTCGACGATCGCGGCACTCGACCGGCTGGTGGTGCTCGATGGCGGCCGCATCGTCGAGCAAGGCACGCATGACCAATTGGTGGCGCTCGAAGGGCTCTATGCGCGGCTATGGAAGCGGCAGTCCGGCGGTTTTCTCTATCATGAGGATAGCGTGCTCGAAGAGACACGCCCGGCGGAGTAGCTCCATGGGTGGATCACCAGGGGTCAGCCCGGAAGTCAGCTATGTGCTCAAGCGGTTCCGGCCGACCATGCCGGCTTTCGACACGCTGAAGGAAGAGAGCCGGCTGGAAGGCTACTGGATGCTGGTGCGTCTGGCGGATGGCTGGGCAAGCGACCGCAACAAGTTCCTGAAGCGCGGCGAGGCGCTGTACGGGGCCTGGCATGGAAGGGAACTCGCCGGCGTCTGCGGGCTGAACATCGATCCTTATTTCGAGGGCAGGGACCACGGCCGAGTCCGGCACCTGTTCGTCAGCGTGCGCCACCGTCGCACCGGCCTTGGCCGGATGCTGGTCGAAACCGTCATCGACAGGGCACGTCACCATTTCGCCGCGCTGAACACCCGCGCGCCGCAAGAAGCCTTCGGTTTCTATGAACGGCTTGGCTTTTTGCGCGTGCAGAGCGAAGAATTCGTCACACACCGCATGGTTTTCGCGAAAGGAGGCTGAAATGTCCTTGCGTCCGCCGTCTCATCTTGCCGGCGCCACCGCTGCCGAAACCGCCTTTGACGCGCTCGGCCATGAAATTCTGGCGGAAAAGGCGGCAGCACTTGGTCGCGCCGGCCAGCGGGTCGAGGAAACGCTGGCCAGGCTGCGTGACAATGCCGACGAGCAACTGCGCCCCCGGCTGCTCAAGGATGCCGCCGAGGCGGTGCATGGCTATTTCATCCAGCGCGAGTTGTGCGGCTTGCGCAAGCATGACGCCGTCATTCGCGAATACAGCATCCCAAAGGCGGTGCTGGCCAGACTCGGCGCGAAGTAAGGATCACTCCAGCCATTCGGTGATGAACGAGCCGTTCTCGTGGATGTCGGTCGTTTCCAGCGGACCCGGGCCGAGATTGGTGAATTTGTGCGGCGTGTTTGGCGGCACGATCAGGATCTGGCCGGCCGAGGTCTCGATCTCCTTGTCGCCGACGGTGAACAGGCCGGTGCCCTGGCGGATGATGAATATCTCCGCGTAGGGATGTTTGTGCAGCCGCGGGCCGCCGCCGACGTCAGGCAGGTAGTTGAAGATCAGGCAGGAGTTGGAGCCGTAGGCGCCACATTGCAGTTCGCCCTTCCAGTGGTCGGAGCGAACAGCCCAGGTGTCGCGGTCGATGATATGTGCCATGGGACCCTAACCCTTCGCCGATATCCAGGGGTTGAGAAGCTTCACCCCGGTGCCCTCAAAATCCCTGGTGTTGCGGGTCACGACCGTCAAATTATTGACCAGCGCGGTGGCCGCGATATAGGCGTCGCGATCCGGCTTTGGATCCGGAACGTGGAGGGGTGCGCAGCGCAGCGCAACAACGAGATCCACGGGCAATATGCGCTCTGCGATTTCGGCAACCAATCCGTCGATCCAGGCGCGCAGAACGGCGGCTTTTTTCATGTCCTTTCGCTCGGCTCTCAGGGCGCCGATCTGGGCTTCGAGAATACTGACGGCCGAAACATGAAATTCGGCTGGATTTCGGCCCTCTGCCCAGGTCCGAACGTTCGGGTCGCATCGGTCTCTTCGCCTGAGTTCGGAAATGACATTCGTATCGAGCAGATACATCAGTCGAACTCGGGCGGACGCAGGGAAAAGCCCTTGAGTTGCGGGATTTCGAAATCAAAATCCGCTTCCGGCCGATCGTCCGCCAGAACGTCCGCAAGGCTTCTGTGCTTCTCCGGTTTGCCCAAGGCTTTCAGCCTCTCATATTCCTCCATCGACATCAGCACATGAGAAGGCTTGCCGCGGTCGGTGATGATGACCGGTCCGTTCCTGGCTGCCCGCTTGGCAAGCGCGGTGTCCTGGTTGAATTCACGGCTCGACATAGTGGTTATCGTCTTCGTCGAGATGTTCATTTCGGCACCTCCATCGAGAAGATGTAGACATATTGCTACATCTGGCCAAGCCCGTCAAATTCATCGCTGTGCGGACCCCCCGCGACAATCTGCCCTTGTGCCTTCACCCGTCTGGACAAAAACGGGCTTCACGCATAAACCGAAGTCCAAATGCCGGAGGAATTCGCAAGCCTGTTCGCCATGCGCTGTCGGGTTGGCGTAATTGAGCGGGGAACAAGGCTCAGCCACCGGCACGGAAGAGGCGAAAGGATCAGGCACCCGTGAGCGCAACCGACACCCAAGATCCCAACCGTCGTGATTTTCTCTACGTCGCCACCGGCATGGCCGCAGTGGTCGGCGCGGGTGCCTTCGCGTGGCCGTTCATCGACCAGATGCGCCCCGATGCCTCGACGCTGGCGCTCGCTTCGGTCGAGGTCGACGTCGCCTCGCTGACGCCGGGCATGTCGCTGATCGTCAAATGGCGCGGCAAGCCGGTCGTGGTGCGCAACCGCACCGAACAGGAAATGAAGGACGGCGAGGCGGTCCAGTTGGCCGATCTCAAGGATCCGATCGCGCGCAATGCCAATCTGCCGTCCGATGCGCCTGCAACCGACGCCAACCGCACCACGCCCGGCAAGGAAGCCTGGATGGTGATGGTTCAGGTCTGCACGCATCTGGGCTGCATTCCGCTCGGCCAGGAAGGCGATTTCGGCGGCTGGTTCTGCCCGTGCCACGGCTCGCAATACGACACGGCCGGCCGCATCCGCAAAGGCCCGGCGCCCGAGAACATGGCGGTGCCGGTATTCAAGTTCATTTCCGATACCAAGATCCTTATCGGTTGAGGCAGGGGATATTTCGATGAGCGAGGGACACTCGACCTATACGCCCAAAACCGGTCTCGGACGCTGGTTCGACGCCCGCATGCCGCTGCCGCGGCTGGTCTATGACAGCTTCATCGCCTATCCGGTGCCGCGCAACCTCAACTATGCGTGGACCTTCGGCGGCATCCTGGCGATCATGCTGGTGGCGCAGATCCTGACCGGCATCGTGCTGGCCATGCACTACACGGCAGACACCAATCTGGCCTTCGGTTCGGTCGAGAAGATCATGCGCGACGTGAATTCGGGCTGGCTGTTGCGCTACATGCATTCGAACGGCGCCTCGTTCTTCTTCGTCGCCGTCTACATCCACATCTTCCGTGGCCTCTATTACGGCTCCTACAAGGCGCCGCGCGAGCTGCTGTGGATCCTCGGCTGCATCATCTATCTCTTGATGATGGCGACCGGCTTCATGGGCTACGTGCTGCCATGGGGCCAGATGAGCTTCTGGGGCGCCACCGTCATCACCGGCTTCTTCAGCGCCATTCCGCTCGTCGGCGACTGGATCCAGCAGCTTCTGCTCGGCGGCTTCGCCGTCGACAATCCGACGCTGAACCGCTTCTTTGCCCTGCATTACCTGCTGCCGTTCATGATTGCCGGTGTCGTCGTGCTGCACGTCTGGGCGCTGCATGTCGTCGGCCAGTCGAACCCGACCGGCATCGAGGTCAAGTCGAAGACCGACACCGTCGCCTTCACGCCCTACGCGACCATCAAGGACGCGTTCGGCATGATCGTGTTCCTGTTCTTCTTCGCCTATTTCGTCTTCTACCTGCCGAACTATCTCGGCCACCCCGACAACTACATCGTCGCCAATCCGCTGAAGACGCCGGCCCATATCGTGCCCGAATGGTACTTCCTGCCGTTCTACGCGATCCTGCGCGCCATCACCTTCAATGTCGGGCCGATCAACTCCAAGCTCGGCGGCGTGCTGTGCATGTTCGGCGCCATCGTCATGCTGTTCCTGGTGCCGTGGCTCGACACTTCGAAGGTGCGTTCGGCGGTCTACCGGCCCTGGTACAAGCTGTTCTTCTGGCTGTTCGTGGCCGATGCCATCCTGCTCGGCTGGCTGGGCTCGCAGCCGGCTGAAGGCAGCTATGTGTTCATGGCGCAGATGGCAACGCTGGTCTACTTCGCCTTCTTCCTGATCGCGCTGCCGGTGCTCGGCCTGATCGAGACGCCGCGTAGGCTGCCGAACTCGATCACCGAGGCGGTGCTTGAGAAGAACAAGGGCGGCGGCGGACATCCGTCAGGCGCCACGGCCGCACCAGAGACCAAGGGCTGAGCATGATCCCGAAAAGTGGGAACCGGTTTTCTCGGACAAACGGAAAACCGTTTTGTCCAGAGATCATGCTCAAACAGGAAGACAGAGCGGTAGAGAATCTAAGGGGATTGGCATGAAAAAGATTCTCACCTCGCTGGCGCTGATCGGCCTTGTGGCCGTTGGCACTGGGGCCGCAGGCACCTGGGCGACCGCCGCCGAAGAGGCACATAATGTGGCCAATCCGACGCATTTCCCGATCGACGAACCGAAGGAAATGGACTGGAGCTTCACCGGCCCGTTCGGCACCTATGACAAGGCGCAGTTGCAGCGCGGCCTGAAAGTCTACAAGGAAGTTTGCTCGGCCTGCCATTCGATGAACCTGGTGGCGTTCCGCACGCTGTCGGACCTCGGCTATTCCGAGGCGCAGATCAAGACGCTGTCGGCCGAGTACACGATCCATGACGGCCCCAACGATGCCGGCGACATGTTCGACCGTCCCGGCAAGCCGTCCGACTATTTCCCGGCGCCATTCGCCAACGAAGCCGCCGCCGCTGCCTCCAATGGTGGTGCCGCTCCGCCCGACATGTCGCTGCTGGCTAAGGCACGCGGCATCGAACGCGGCTTTCCACAATTCGTCTTCGATATCTTCACCCAGTACGACGCCGGTGGCCCCGACTACATCCACTCGCTGCTGACCGGTTACGACCAGACGCCGCCAGCCGGAATGGTCATCCCGGAAGGCACCCACTACAACCCGTACTTCATGTCGGGCGTGTCGCTGAAGATGCCCAAGCCGCTGTCCGACGGCCAGGTGACCTATGATGACGGCGCGCCGCAGACAGTCGACCAGTATTCCCGCGACGTTTCGACCTTCCTGATGTGGGCGGCCGAGCCGCACATGGAGGATCGCAAGAAGACCGGCTTCCGGGTGCTTGTGTTCCTGCTTCTGTTCGGCGCGCTGGTCTATCTTACCAAGCGAAAGGTGTGGGAAGGCGTGGCGCACTAGGGCCACACAATCAAGTGATCGCAAAGGGCGCCGAGAGGCGCCCTTTTGCATTTCCGGAGGCCGGTCATGTCACATGGTCGTCACGGCATTCCGGCGATCCTGTATTGCTCTCATCAAAGGATCGCACTCATGAAAAGATACGTATCGCTCGCGGCAGGCCTACTGCTGCTCATCGTCGGCTCGGCCGCGCAAGCGGAAGACGCCCAGCCCTTCGTCACCAACAAGGATGTCGACCTGACGATGATACTGCCGCCGCCGCCGGCAAACGATTCGGCGCAGACCAAGGCCGAACTCGGCGAAGTGCTGACGCTGCAGGTAACACGCACCCCCGAGATGGTCGCCAGCGCGGTGGCCGACGCCGAGGAGAATGTCTGGCGCTTTGCCGGCGTCATGGGTCCGAAGTTCAACAAGGAGACGCTGCCGAAATTCAGCGCCTTCTTCGATCGCGTGGTGGCCACCGAAGGTGCCGTCGTCGATCCTGCCAAGGACGTTTGGAAACGCCCGCGCCCGCACCAGCTCAGCGATCTCGTCAAGCCGGCGGTCAAGTTGTCGAGCTCCGGTTCCTGGCCGTCCGGCCACGCCACGGTCGGCACCATGATGGGAATCATCCTGTCCGACATGGTTCCGGAAAAGCGTGCCGAGATCATGGCGCGTGCGGCTGAATACGCCCACAATCGTGAGGTCGGCGGTATCCACTATGCGTCCGACGTCGAGATGGGCAGGATTTCCGGCAGCGTCATCGCCGCGGTCCTGCTCAACCGGGACGACTTCAAGGCCGAATATGAAGTTGCCAGGGCCGAGCTTCGTTCCGATCTCGGCATGTAGTCGTCGTCAGTTGGATTTGAACGGGAAGGGGCGCTTCAGACGCTCCTTTTCTGTTTATGCCAGTGCTTAGGCGTAAGTTCGGCAATTAGTCCGTTGGCATCGTGGCATCAGGTTGATATTCGACGCATCGAACAGTGGCGGGAAGCTTGTCCCGCCATGGCCTTTGGAATTCGATGATGCGGCTCAGCGACTGTCACAACTTTTCCGATTTCCGTCGCATGGCGCAGCAGCGGCTGCCGGGGCCGATCTTCAACTACATCGACGGCGCGGCGGATGATGAGGTCACCTATCGCCGCAACACCGAAAGCTTCGAGACCTGCGACCTGGTTCCCAACGTGCTGCATGGAGTGAGCGAGGTCGACATGTCGGTGACGGTTATGGGCCAGAAACTGGCAATGCCGTTCTATTGCTCGCCGACCGCCTTGCAGCGCCTGTTCCACCATCAGGGCGAGCGTGCGGTCGCCAAGGCGGCCGCCAAATATGGCACCATGTTCGGCGTTTCCTCGCTTGGCACCGTCAGCCTCGAAGAGGCGCGCAGGATCAGCAGCAGCCCGCAGGTTTATCAGTTCTATTTCCACCGGGATCGCGGCCTCAACCGGGCAATGATGCAGCGCGCAAAGGCGGTTGGCGTCGAGGTGATGATGCTGACCGTCGACAGCATCACCGGGGGCAACCGAGAGCGCGACAAACGCACCGGCTTTGCCATTCCCTTCAAGCTCAACCTCGCCGGAATGGCGCAGTTCGCGCTCAAACCGGCCTGGGCGATCAACTATTTCACCCATGAGGGGTTCAAGCTGCCGCAGCTCGACGAACATGTCGACATGGGCGGCGGCACGATGTCGATCAGCCGCTACTTCACCGAGATGCTCGATCCGTCGATGACATGGGACGACGTCGCCGAGATGGTCAGACTGTGGTCGGGTCCGTTCTGCCTCAAGGGTGTCATGTCGGTGGAGGATGCCAGGCGCGCCGTCGACATCGGCTGCAGCGGCATTGTGCTGTCGAACCATGGCGGCCGGCAGTTGGATGGCTCGCGGGCGGCATTCGACCAGCTTGCCGAGATCGTCGATGCTGTAGGCGACAGGATCGACGTCATCATGGATGGCGGCGTCCAGCGCGGCACCCATGTGCTGAAGGCGCTGTCGCTCGGCGCCAAGGCTGTGGGCGTCGGCCGCTACTATCTGTTTCCGCTCGCGGCAGCCGGCCAGCCCGGCGTCGAACGGGCGCTTGAGCAGATGCGGGTCGAGATCGAACGCGGCATGAAGCTGATGGGCTGCAGTTCGATCGAACAATTGTCGCGCAACAACCTCCGTTTCAGGTAATCTCGATCCATGAAATCCTCCCTTGAAGACACGCTGCTTGCAGCGATCCGCACCATTCCGGATTACCCCAAGCCCGGCATCCTGTTTCGCGACATCACCACGCTGCTCGGCAATGCGCGCGCATTTCGCCGCGCCATCGACGAACTGGTGCATCCCTATGCCGGCCAGAAGATCGACAAGATCGCCGGCATCGAGGCGCGCGGCTTCATCCTTGGCGGCGCCGTCGCCCATCAGCTCTCAGCCGGCTTCGTACCGATCCGAAAGAAGGGTAAGCTGCCTTTCGAGACAGTACGCGTCGCCTACAGCCTGGAATACGGGCTGGACGAGATGGAGATGCACAAGGACGGCATTGCTCCAGGCGAGAAGGTGATCCTTGTCGACGATCTGATCGCCACCGGCGGCACCGCGGAAGCCGCGGTCAAGCTGCTGCGCCAGATCGGCGCCGACATCCTCGCCGCCTGCTTCGTCATCGACCTGCCGGATTTGGGCGGCCGCGCCAAGCTGGAGGCGCTCGGCGTGCCGGTCAGGACGCTGATTGGGTACGAAGGGCATTGAGGAGCGCTCTGCCTTCTCCCCTTGTGGGAGAAGGTGTCGCCGAAGGCGACGGATGAGGGGTGTTCCAAGAAACGCCAACGCCTCATTCCGCTGGGACACCCCTCAACCGTCTCGGCGCTACGCGCCGATCCACCTTCTCCCACAAGGAGAGAAGGGAAAGTGAAGCTACTCCACCTTCACCAGCACGGCGCTCTCAAACTCCAGCACCTTGGCGCCGGTCGAATCGGAAGCCTCGCATCGCAGCGCCAGCAGTCGCCAGCCGGGGCGTGAGGCGATCGGGCGGTGGGACAGCGCCGTGCGTGTGAAGGTGATGGTTTGTCCGGCATAGACCGGCTTCAGCCATTTCAGGTTCTTGAAACCGGGCGAGGGGCCGAATTCCGGCACCGGGCCGGGGCCGCTCCATGCGGCGATCTCGGCGTCCATGCGGTTTTCTAGATTGAGTTTCATCCAGGTCGCCGCCGTGTGCCAGCCGGACGCGCAGAGCCCGCCGAGTACGCTTTTCTTCGCGGCCTCCTCGTCGATATGGAAGATTTGCGGGTCATATTTGCGGGCGAAGGCCTCGATCGCCTCGGGCTCGAATGTATGCGACCCCAGCGTGACGGTGGTGCCGATGCAGAAGAACTCGTCCAGGGTCATGCCTGATACCCCGCGGCAGTGCGCGTGAGGAACATGACGGAATTCTCAAGCTCGAAGACGCTTTCGCCACGCTGGTTGAACAGCTCGCTGCGCATGGTCACGAAGCCGAGCTGCGGCTTCGATTTCGACAGGCGCTTGGCAATGACCACCAGGGTGCCGGTGAGCTGGTCGCCGGCCAGGACCGGCTTCTTCCATTTGACCTGATCGACGCCGGGCGCGCCCTGACAGGTGGAGTCCAAAAGGAACGCATCGCACAGCATGCGCATGAACATGGCGCAGGTGTGCCAGCCCGAGGCGGCCAGCCCGCCAAGGATGCTGGCCTTGCCGGCTTTCTCGTCGAGATGCATCGGCTGCGGGTCGAATTCTCCGGCGAATTCGATGATCTCGGCGGCGCTCACCAGCTTCGAGCCGAGATCGATCGACGTGCCCTCGATGAAGTCCTCATAGGCCCATGTTTTTATCTCAGCGGTCATACTCTGAAATCCGGCTCACGATCCTGCGATCCCCAGGGATCAGGGTTTCCGGATGCAGGCCGCAGCGCATTTGGTCAAGAGATTTCTATAGCGCCACATTGTGGCTACATGGTCTCTGGCAGGCCAATCAGAGCCAGCCGCGGCGGCGGAAATACCAGAAGGGCAAGATCGCCGACAGCACCATCATGGCGATGGCGAAGGGATAGCCCAGCTCCCATTTCAGCTCGGGAATGACGTCGAAATTCATGCCGTAGATCGAGGCGACCAACGTCGGCGGCAAGAAGATGACGGCGGCGACCGAGAAGATCTTGATGATGGCGTTCTGCTCGATCGAGATCATGCCAAGCGTCGCGTCGAGCAGGAAGGAAATCTTCTGCGACAGGAAGGTGGCGTGGTCGGCGAGCGACAGCACGTCGCGCGACAGCGTCTTGATGCGCGCCTTGGTGTCCTTGCTCATCTTGGTGCGGGTCGAGGCATGGGCGAAAAAGCCGGCCAGGCGCTGCAGCGAGATCAGGCTGTCGCGGATCGAGGAGGCGATGTCCTCCTTGCGGCCGATGGCTTTCAGCAGCTCCTGGAAGTCGCGGTTGCGTTTGGAAACCTTGGTCGACCGCGCCTCGAAGATATCGCGCGAGATCACCTCGATGTCGCGGCCGGCGCGCTCCAGAATATCGGCGAGACGGTCGACAATCGCCTCCAGCAAGCCGATCAGGATGGTGTCGCCGCTGGTGCAGCCGGTCGCCACCTTCTCGGCACGCTGCGGAAAGGTCTTGAAGGCTTTTGGTTCGTGATAGCGCACGGTGATCAGCCTGGTGCCGGCGAGCACGAAGGTGACCGGCGACATCAGGGGATCGTCGATCTCGGTCTGGGCTGGCAGCGTGGCGGTCATGAAATAGGCCCCGTCCTCGACATAGAGGCGGCTCGAAATCTCGATCTCCTCCATCTCCTCGCGCGTCGGAATGGCAACGCCGAGCCAGCTCTCGATCGCAGCTTCCTCTTCCTTGGTCGGATTGAGCAGGTCGGCCCAGACGACATTGTCGCTGTTCGCCAGGAGATCGTCGACAGCGCGCAGGCGATCATTGTCCACGACGAAGGCCTTGATCATCGCCGGTCTCCCTTGCTGGGGCCAAAGGGTGCGTACGGATTGACGCGTCGTGTCGGATTGCATGGTTCCCGGCGCCAGCGCCGACCGTGCGCCTGCCGCTTAGACCCGGGACGTGACAAAATCAAGACAAGCCCGGATCGGCGGATGGCCGCCGGCCGGTCGGAAAACTCGTCGAGAAAGCTTCTCAGACAGCTCGCCGGGATGTTTTGGATACCCGGCTGCTTCAGGCGTCAGGTGTTGAATTTGAACAGCAGGATGTCACCGTCCTGGACGACATATTCCTTGCCTTCGTCGCGCGCCTTGCCGGCTTCCTTGGCCGCCACTTCGCCGCCCAGCGTGATGAAGTCGTTGTAGGCGATGGTCTGGGCGCGGATGAAGCCGCGTTCGAAATCTGTGTGGATGACGCCGGCCGCCTGCGGGGCCTTGTCGCCCTTATGGATGGTCCAGGCGCGCGTCTCCTTCGGCCCGACGGTGAAATAGGTGATGAGGTGCAACAGATCGTAGCCGGCGCGGATCACCTTGTTCAGGCCGGGCTCGTCGAGGCCGAGCGAGGACAGGAATTCCATCTCTTCCTCATCCGAGAGCTGGGCGACTTCGGCCTCGATCGCGGCCGAGATCACCACGGTGCCGGCGCCCTGCGCGGTGGCCATCGTTTCCACGGCCCTGGTGTGCTCGTTGCCGGTGGCGGCGTCGGCTTCGGCGACGTTGCAGACATAGAGCACGGGATGCGAGGTCAGAAGGTTCAAGCCCTGCAGGATGCGCAAATCTTCAGCCGAGATGCCCTTGAGCAGGATGCGGGTCGGCTTGCCGGCTTGCAGCAGTTCGAGCGCTGCCTCCATCATCGGCAGCACGGTGGTCGCTTCCTTGTCCTTGCTGCCGGCGCGCTTGCGGAATTGCACGATGCGGCGCTCGAGGCTGTCGAGGTCGGCGAGCATCAGCTCGGTTTCGACCGTCTCGGCATCGGCCACCGGGTCGATGCGGCCCTCGACATGGGTGATGTCGTCATCCTCAAAGCAGCGCAACACATGCACGATGGCGTCGACCTCGCGGATGTTGGCGAGGAACTGGTTGCCCAGCCCTTCGCCCTTCGAGGCGCCGCGCACCAGGCCGGCAATGTCGACGAAGGAGATGCGGGTCGGGATGATCTCCTTCGACTTGCCGATGGCGGCGATCTTCTGCAGGCGCGGGTCGGGCACCGCCACTTCGCCGGTGTTCGGTTCGATGGTGCAGAACGGATAGTTGGCGGCTTGCGCCGCAGCCGTCCTGGTCAACGCGTTGAAAAGCGTCGACTTGCCGACGTTGGGCAAGCCAACGATGCCGCATTTGAAACCCATTTTTGTCCGGTCCTATCGGGAAACTCTAAATTTGATCAGGGCTATGAGCGATAGGGGTGATCAACGTCAAGCCCTTCGGTCCCTTTGAAGCTCAGTCCTTGCCGCCGAACAGCTTCTTCAGCATGGCCGCCATCGGGCCGGATTCCGGCAGCTTGGCGGGCGCCTGCTGCGGCCGGGCCTGGCGGATGTGGCTTTGCTGTTTGGGGCCTTGCTGCTTCGGCGCCGGCTTTTCCGGTTCCGAGCCGGCCTTGCCCTGGACGGCGAGGCTGGCCTTGTTCATGAAGCCGGACTCGTCGCCTTTGGCGATCATGGCGGCGTTGTCGGCGATCGCGTCGAGCAGGGGTTCGAGCCATTCGCGGTCGGCCTTGGCAAAATCGCCGAGCACATGATGCTGGACCATTTCCTTGACGCCGGGATGGCCGACGCCGATGCGGACGCGGCGGTAGGCGTTGCCGACATGGCCGTCGATCGAGCGGATGCCGTTATGGCCGCCGGCGCCGCCGCCGGTCTTGATGCGCAGCTTGCCTTCGGCAAGGTCGATCTCGTCATAAAAGACGGTGAGTGCGGAAAGCTCGAGCTTGTAGAAGCGCAGTGCTTCGCCGACCGACTGGCCGGACAGGTTCATGAAGGTCTGCGGCTTGATCAGGACGATTTTTTCGCCGCCGAGCGTGCCCTCGGAAATCAGGCCCTGGAACTTCTTCGACCAGGGCGAAAAGGAATGGCGGCGGGCGATTGCGTCCGCCGCCATGAAACCGACATTGTGGCGGTTGTTGGCATATTTCGCGCCCGGATTGCCGAGGCCTGCAAAGACAAGCATCGTCTGCTCCGGGCGGGAAAGAGTTACTTCTCTTCGGCGGCAGGAGCCGCTTCAGGTGCAGCCACTTCAGCCGTTTCTTCCGTCTCCGGCTTCATCGCCGACGAACCGGCAATGGTCGCGATGGTGAAGTCGCGGTCGGAGATCACAGGCTTGACGCCAGCCGGCAGCACAACCGCCGAGATGTGGATCGAGTCGCCAATGTTGGCGCCGGTGAGATCGACGGTGATGAATTCCGGGATCGCATTGGCCGGGCAGTGGAACTCGACTTCGTGACGCACGATGTTGAGCACGCCGCCGCGCTTGATGCCGGGCGACTTGTCTTCATTGATGAAGTGGACAGGCACGTCGACATTGACTTCGGTGTCCTTGCCGATGCGCAGGAAGTCGACATGGACAGGGAAATCCTTGACCGGGTCGAGCTGGAAGTCCTTCGGCAGGACCTGGATCTTCTTGCCGTCGACATCGATCGTGGCGACCGTGGTCAGAAACCCGCCGCCATGGATCTTGTAGTAGATGTCCTTGTAGGTGAGCGCGATAGCCAGGGGAGGCTGTTTGTCACCATAAATTACTGCAGGCACTTTACCGTTGCGGCGAACTGCACGGGCGGACCCCTTACCGACCTGTTCGCGTGCTTCGGCCTTGAGCTCGTAAGTGTCGTGGCTCATGGCATTTCCTTTCGGTTTGTTCTGGAGCGCTCACGGTTGCAGAGTGCCTGGACCGTAAACGTCGAAAGCCGCCGGGTGAGGCGGCCTTCCGCCGCGTTGCCTCCAAGGGTGTCTACGCGGGTGGCGGCTCTATAGCGGAAGGCGGCCGGAGGTGCAAGCCAAAGGCACGTCCGGCGCTCTGCAGCCCAGGCGCGTGCTATCCGCGCTTTTCGATGACGGCATAGAGCACGTTGCGGTTCTCGCCGAAGAACACCTGCGCCTCGACGGTGTTGCGGTCGACGCTGGCATTGACGATGTTCCACATATCGACCTCCGATCGCAGCAGCAACACCCAGTCCATGAACGTCTCCCTGTAGCCGGCGTCAGGCGTGCCCTCGGCGTAGTTCGCGAACAGGAAGGTGCCGTTCGGCTTCAACATCTGCAGGCATGTTTTCGTGAGTTTCACGGCGACGTTGTGTGCGAGGTAGTCGTAAAGACCTGAGGCGTAGATGAAGTCGAACTTGCCGAGCTTGTGGCCCCGCGTGAGCACGGTTCGCACCGAGCCGTCGATGGCCTCGATCGCGGTGCCCTGGAAGTCGCGCGCGATCAATCCGACGCTCTGGGGATCCTGGTCGAGCGCAACCCAACGCTTGAGACGGCCTTCCGCCAGGGCGACCGAGCGATTGGCCTCCCGCAAATGGCCGGCCGCGATCGCCAGGACCTCGGTTTCCGGTCCGTTCTTGGCCGCGATTTCATCGACATATCGGGTCAGGAGATCGCGGCGTTCCCGCGCCGCGACGCATGACGGAACGTTCTGGGTATGGCTGTACAGGGCCTTGCCGATCTCCGAGGCGTTCGCCACGCTCTCCGCCACGTGGGGATCACAATAGATGTAGTCGAGCAACTGCGCGTCGCCGGAATACCCCCTGGGCTTGGTGAAGGACCAGTGCGTCAGCGGATCCTCGAGAAAATACTTCAGGATCGGGTGGTTCTGCGCCACCGGTATCAATGCATGCCAAACGTCGGGATGAACCTTGGAACGCAGCGCGTTGAGATACGACAGCAGGCGACCGACGATCTCGGCGGGATCCTTGCTTTGTTCGATCTGCTGGTGTGTCGCGTGGAGAATGAGCGCCAGTTCCGCACGAGCGGTTTCGAACGCTTCACCATGATGCTCGAGCTTTCCTCGAGGGAGGCTGCCGGCCAGCATCTCGGCAGTAATCAAGCTTTTGCCATCAAGAACGGTCTGCACGCCATCACTCCATAGTTAACAGTCAGTTAACTTATCGCGTAGAATGCTCCATTTGCCAATGTCGGGCCGGGGGCATTTTATCGGTATGATTAATTTCCCGCAAACCATGTTCGTTGGTTAGTCAGCTTCCGAGCCGGATTCCGGGTTCGAGTTAACGGAAACTTGTCTTGCGCGATTGCATTTGTTTGCCCGGCGTCGCAATCGCCGTCGCGTCTCAAGGAGCCGGCCCGCGTGGGGGCAGAAGCAGGAAATGAGTTCGGAAAACAAAATCCCCTTCAGACAGGGTCTATTGTGATGGACGAACATGTTTCGCCCATATTGGCCGATACGGTTGATGCTGAACCATACGAGGCGCGCTACGAACTGGGGGCCGACGAGCTCCGCACCCTTTACCGCACGGAAGCGCAGGCGACGCGAAGAGGGGAGGCCCGGCCAGGGCTTTGGATCGCCGTCGCTATCTATCTCTTGTTTTCGGCAACCGATCTGCTGCTGATCCCGGATGTGGCCGCCTATACGATCATGGCGCGCTTCGCGGTCGGATTGAGCGCGCTCTTGATCCTGGAAGCACAGCTTCGCCGCGGCGTCGGAACGGAATGGCTCGACATGACTTGCGCCGGGGCCATCATCTTTGGCTATGTCGGTTGGTTGTGTCCGGCGGTTTTGGGTGCTGACAAAGAAAGTGTCTCATACTATATGGTCTTTGGGACCATATTCATGATGAGTGCCAATCTTTTCTTCACGTTCAATTTCAAGCTTTCTATTGTAACCTCTGCAATAATATTATGTATACTTTATGTCGTGAATTACTTCGTGCCTTCTACGTTGACATACAAGATGGTATTTGGGGCGTTCTACGTTTCCTGTTTCACGTTCACCTCATATGTGAACTGGAAACTGAATGAGGAACGCTACAACGTCTTCCTGAACGCCCTGGAAGCCAAGATCCAGCACAATGAGGCGACCGAACGCGGCAAGGCCCTGCTGAGATTGTCGCGGACCGATCCGCTTACGGGTCTGGAGAACCGGCGGGCGATCGACGAGAAACTGCGGGATTACTGGAGCGACTGGCAAAGGGTCGGTACCAGTTTCGGGGCGATCCTCATCGACGTGGACTTCTTCAAGAAGTTCAATGACTGCTACGGCCATCAAGAAGGCGACCGCTGCCTGATCCATGTCGCCAATGCCCTTAGCGAAATGATCAAACAGTACAACGGCTCCATCGGCCGCTATGGCGGCGAAGAGTTCATCGTCCTGGCTCGGATGGAGAAAAAAGAGCAGATCCTGGACATAGCGGAAGCCATCTGCAGCACGGTGGAGAATTTGGCGCTGACCCACGAGCTGCGGCGCGACGGGGTCTCGATCGTGACGGTGAGCGTTGGCGCCGCATTCACCAGGACGCAGACCGGCGCCAAGCTGGAGAAGATCATCCACGAGGCCGATCGCGCGCTCTATCTGGCGAAAGCCGGTGGTCGAAACTGTGCTCGGCTGTTCGATCCAACCGATCCCCAGAGCAGCGACGAGAGCGAGAACATTGCGGCCTTGCTGAAGATCGCGATCGGCCAGAATCTCGTTTCACTCGTTTATCAACCTATCCAGGACGTCAAGACGGACCGGGTTGAAGCGGTAGAGGCTCTGATGCGCCTCAAAATGCTGGACGGCACATCGGTTCCGCCGAGCCTTTTCATTCCCGTCGCCGAACGAACCGGCGCGATCCTGGAACTCGGGCGCTGGGCAATAAGGACGGTGTGCGCCGAGCTCCTGGCGGACGATCACGTCCGTGTCGTCAGCGTCAACGTCTCCCCAATCCAGCTCAAGACACCTGGCTTCGCAACGTCTGTCGCGACCATTCTGGGCGAGACCGGCGTCGCCGGCAGCAGGCTGGCCTTCGAGATCACCGAAGGGCTGGAGATGGAGATGCACTCGGACATTCTGCGCTGCATCAGCGACCTGAAGCTGCTCGGGATCAAGATATGGCTTGATGATTTTGGGACGGGCTTCGCGGGCCTTTCGTGGCTTCGTCTGATCGATTTCGATACAGTGAAGATCGACCGCTCGTTTCTGCACGACTGCGGCTCCCCGAGCGGCAAGGCGATGCTCCAGGACATCATTACCCTGGTCCGAAATCGCGGCCACAAAATCCTAGTCGAAGGGGTGGAAACCGACGAGCAGATGGCCCTTATGCGCGAATTCGGCATAGACAAGATCCAGGGCTTTCATGTCGGCCGCCCCGCTCCCGCCGTCAGTTTCCAGGCAAAGCGGCCCATCCGCAAACGCCCATTTACGGTCCTTAAGTCCGCGTGATGACGGTGTGGCGGTAGCGTCGCGATTTTGGGTTAGGCCGCCATTGGGCTTCCATGGTTTCAAGGCTCGGTCCAACTGACTTTATCCGATCATCGCGTCAGCCTTCAGTTTTCCGGCATCCATCTAGCCTAGAGCGGATGCGGCTGGACGCAATTCCCAAGGGAAAGCGCTATGCTTTCCCGGGAAAAGCATTATCTACTTTTTCGGGAATTGCTTTAGGCTCCGGTGTCGTGACAGCGGGGAACCAAGATTCCGAAGCCCACCTTCCTTGAGATCGCCCGCCGC
Organism: Mesorhizobium sp. LjRoot246; assembly: GCF_964254115.1. Lineage (NCBI taxonomy): Bacteria > Pseudomonadati > Pseudomonadota > Alphaproteobacteria > Hyphomicrobiales > Phyllobacteriaceae > Mesorhizobium > Mesorhizobium sp. LjRoot246. Next base: position 2,414,881 of record NZ_CAXUSN020000001.1, read on the forward strand.
GCCGGGGTCGGCACCGCGACGGTCGAGCGCGTGCTGAACGGCAGGGGTGGAGTCAGGCCCGCTACCGTCGAGAAGGTCGTCGCCGCCGCGCGCTCGCTTGACTATCCGCGTCGCCTGCCGGAAGCTCATCGCGGCGTGATCAGGATAGAGGTCATCCTGGTCCGTCCTGACGCCACCTTCTTTGCCCGGCTGGCGCGTGCCTTCGAGCGCATCGCCGCAACGCTCGATCGGACGATTGCCGTCCATCGGACGTTTCTCGACGAGACAGATCCAGCTGCTATCGCTCGGCGGATTCTCGACCCCGAGATGCGTAGGGCGGCCTTGATCCTCGCGGTTCCCGATCACCCATTGGTTGGCGCTGCCCTCAGGCAGCTGGAAGCGCAAAACATCCCGACGGTGCAGATTGTGACGCAGATTTCCGCGACCTCCGGCTCCTATGTCGGCATCGACAATTACGCTGCCGGGCGCATGGCTGGCCTGCTGATGTCGCGCATGCAGAGGCGAGCGGGCAAGGTGGTCGCCCTTTGCCACAGCCAGATCTACCGCGTGCACCGCGACCGCGTGCGCGGTTTCTTCGACTATCTGATGGAGGCCGGTGGCGCAGACTTCGAGTCGGTGGCAGCTCTTTTCGGCCATGACGAAGGTGATCGCAACGCAGGGCAATTGGTCGAAGCGCTGACGCGGTGGCCGGACCTTGTGGGGCTATACAATGCCGGTGGCGCCAACGCGGCACTCAACGACGTGCTGCGGCGCCACCCGCTGGGGCGCGGGATTTTCTTCGTCGGCCACGAACTCACCGAGCGCAGCACTCGTGCCTTGCGAGAAGGCATCATGGATGTCGTGCTCGACCAGGCGCCGGAGGCGCAGGCGAGGCGCGCCATGGATTTGGTGCTGGCGATACTCAACCTGCACGACCTGCCGGTGGACAATCCGCCGATCCGTTTCGTTACCTTCACCGCCGAGAACCTTTGATCTGATTTGATCAAGGAACAAGCGGCCTCGGGCCTGCCGCAATGGTATCTCCTCTCGCAAACGGGAGGGTGACAAGTGACCAGACGGCTGACGGCCTACGATCTCAGGAGTGCCAAGGGCGGCCGCAAATGGCTGCAACTTCATGTCGACACGCCGGCCGAGGCGGCGGCGGCAGTCACCTGCGACATCGTCATCCTTTCCTGCGAGCCCGACCACAATCTGGAATTGATCCGTCAGGCGGCGCCTTTCGCCTTCCTCTCGGTGGGCATGCCACATGGCGCGGTCGCTTCGCCGGAAGAGGCGGTGCGGCTCGGCTTCGCCATGCTGCGGCGCGGCGCCGACGCCGTCTATTGCTCGCATTCGCCGCGCTTCATCGAAGCGATGGCGGCGGAGGGCATTCCGGTTACAGGCCATGTCGGCCTGGTGCCGAACCGAGCCACCTGGACGAATTTTCGCGCCGTTGGAAAGACGGCCGAAGAAGCCTTCAAGGTACTGCGCGCCGTCAAGGATCTGGAGAATGCAGGTGCGGCCTGTATCGAGGTCGAGGTGGTGCCGGTGCGGCTGGCCGAGCACATCACGCGCGCGACCCCGCTGATCACCATGGGCATGGGCTGCGGCTCGGCCTGTGACACGCAATATCTGTTTTCCAGCGACGTGCTGGGCACACATTCCGGCCACTATCCACGCCATGCCAAGCGCTATGCTGACTTCGTCACGCTGGAGGCGGAGTTACAGGAAAAACGCGTCGCCGCCTTCCGCGCCTTCGGCCGCGATGTGGCTGAAGGCAGCTATCCCGAAGCACAGCACCAGGTGGACATGGACGATGCCGCCTATGACCGCTTCCTGACCCTTTCCCAATCCCTGTGAGACCAGCATGGACGACCTGAAATACGGCAAACGCAACAAGCGCGGCGACTGGGCACCGGGCGAACCGGCCGGCACCGCGCCGCTGTTCGTCATGCCGCCGCGCCCTTTGGCGTTGCTGAAATGGCTGCCGCACTATTTCCTGCCCTACAATCTGCTGTTCGCGCTCTTGGCGGTGGCCTGGTGGCACTTCGTTCTGCCCGACGTCGAATTGATGAAGACGCCTTCCTGGGGCTGGATCATCCGGCTCTTCCTCGTCAATTGCGCTGCCCTCTTGCTATTCTTCGGCGTCTTCGAACTCAGGCTCTACATTCTGCGAGCTCAGGGCAACCGCTTCAAATACAACGGCAAATGGCCGTCGGAGCAGAAGAGCAAGGCTTTTTTCTTCGGCAACCAGAACATCGACAACATGCTGCGCACCTTCGGTACCGGCATGCCGATCTGGACGGCGATCGAGGTGGCGATCCTCTGTGCCCATGCCAATGGATATGTCCCGTGGCTGACCTTTGCCGAACACCCTGTCTACCTGTTCTTGCTGGCGCTAGTGGTGCCGGTCATCCACGAGACTCATTTCTTCCTGCTGCACCGGGCGATCCACTGGCCGCCGCTCTACAAATGGGTGCATTCGGTGCACCACAATTCGGTGAACCCGTCGCCCTGGTCGTCGCTGTCGATGCACCCGGTCGAGCAGTTCGGCTATCTCGGGGTTGCATTCTGGCATTTGATCATCCCCTCGAACCCACTGCTGGCTCTCTATCAGCTCCACTATGCCGGCTTCGGCGCCATCCCCGGCCATCTCGGCTTCGACAAGGTCGAACTCGGTGAGGACACGGCGGTCGATAGCCATGCCTACATCCACTACCTCCACCACAAATATTTCGAGGTGAACTACGGCGACGGTCTCATCCCGTTCGACCGGTGGTTGGGCACTTTCCACGACGGCAGCATGGAAGGCGAGGCCCGCATGCAAGCCCGCTACGAAAGGAAGAAGGCGCGCGCCAACGCCGACGCGGCGAGGTAGCGGCGCCACCTATCAGGCATCCCGCAAGGGCCGGCATTCAAGAAAGGGGTGAGCCGGCACTCCGGATCAGAGGGAGGAAACTCGTGAAGAAGCTTCTTATTTCCACGGCACTCGCCACCATGCTCGCCGCGACTCTGTCCACCAGCGCCTTTGCCGCCAAGATCGGCGTCAGCATCGTCAACTTCGACAACAATTTTCAGACGTTGCTGAGGGACGGCATGCAGGCCCGCGCCAAGGAGAAGGGCGCCGGCATCCAGGTCGAGGACGCGCAGAACGACGTCGCCAAGCAGCTCGACCAGGTCAAGAACTTCATCGCCAGCGGCGTCGACGCCATCATCGTCACGCTGGTCGACACCAATGCGTCAAGGACGCTCAGCGAAGAGGCAGCCAAGGCTGGCATTCCCCTGGTCTTCGTCAACCTCGAACCGAGCGACATGGCGAACCTGCCGGAGAAGCAGGTCTATGTCGGTTCTAACGAAGTGGAGTCCGGCACGCTGGAAGCGTTCGAAGTCTGCAAGATGCTGCGCGCCAAAGGCAAGTCGGCAGGCGCCAACGCCTACATCGTCATGGGCAGCCTCGTGCATCAGGCGGCACTTCAGCGCACGAAGGATGTCGAGCAGATCTTCGCCACCGACATGTGCAACTTCATCAAGATCGTCGACAAGCAGTCGTCCGAATGGTCGCGCGACAATGCGCAGAACCTGATGACCAACTGGCTGACCGCCGGCGGCGCGCCGGACGCCGTCATCGCCAACAATGACGAATCCGCTATTGGCGCCATCCTGGCGCTGAAGGCCAACGGCGTCGACATGAGGAATGTCGTCGTCGGCGGCATCGACGCCACGCAGGACGGGTTGCAGTCGATGAAGGCCGGCGATCTTTCTGTGACGGTGTTCCAGAACGCCAAGGGGCAGGGCGGCGGCGGTGTCGACGCGGCCCTTGCGCTGGCCAAGGGCGAGAAGGTCGACCGCGTGGTCTACGTGCCGTTCGAGCTGGTGACGCCGGCCAACGCGGCCGACTACCTCAACAAGAACTAATCCCAGGACGGGGCCTCTGGGCGGCTGTCATTGCCGTTCCGGAGGCCCGACCGCAACTCATAGAGGAAAAAATGTCCAGCTGGATCACGGTCTGCGGCCTTGACGATATCGAACAGGAAGGTGCCCGCCGTTTCGATCATGAAGGCCGCACCTACGCGGTCTTCCGCTCACCGGTTGACGAGGTCTTTTGCACGGACGGCCTGTGCACACATGGGGCCGTCCATCTCGCCGACGGGCTGGTCATGGACTACGAGGTTGAATGCCCCAAGCATGCAGGCGCCTTCGACTATCGCACCGGTGCGGCAAAGCGCCTGCCGCCTTGCGTGAATCTCAAGACCTATCCGGCAAGAGTCGAAGCCGGCGCGGTGCTGATCGCCATCAGCCAATAACGGGGCGAAGTCGGCACCCGGCTGACTAGCGGTCGCCGCTCAATGCGGCGCGCAACGCCTGGATCTTTCGATTCAGGGCATCGAGCTCAGCCAGCGTCATGCCCGAGCGCTCGATCAAGGTCTCGTTCAGACAGTTGCACTGGACCAGCAGCGCGCGTCCGCCTGATGTCAGATCGACCTGCACCTGGCGCTCGTCGGTTTGGCTGCGCTGGCGCGTCACCAGCCCAGCCTGCTCCATTCGCTTCACCAGCGGCGTGATGGTGCTCGATTCCAAAGCGAGCCTGTGCGCGACCGTGCCGACCGACATGCCGTCGGCCTCTGCCAGGGCGTTGAGCACGAGATACTGCGGATAGGTGATGCCCATTTCGTCCAGCATCGGCTTGTAGGTGCGATTGATCGCCATGCTGGTGGCATAGAGCGTGAAACAGAGCTGATTGTCCAACGGGAGAGGCACGGCGCATTCCTTTTGCCGATAGAGGCGCCAATTCGATACCACGAAAAATGATATCGCGATACATATTTTCGTGGACAAGGATATCGAGCTGCTTTAGGCATATCGATATCGCGATATTGTTTATCGTGACAACAACTAAAAGGAGATTGAGATGACCTCGCAAACCAAGCCCAACTCCGGCAGCGGCACGATCACCACCAAGGACGGAACGCGGATCTATTACAAGGACTGGGGGACCGGGCAGCCCGTCGTCTTCCATCACGGCTGGCCATTGAGCAGCGATGACTGGGACGCCCAGATGCTGTTTTTCCTGTCACAAGGCTACCGGGTGATTGCCCATGATCGCCGCGGTCACGGCCGCTCGACCCAGACGGATATCGGCAACGAGATGGACACCTATGCCGCCGATGTCGCGGAACTCGCCGCCCATCTCGACCTCAAGAACGCTATCCATGTCGGCCACTCGACCGGCGGCGGCGAAGTGGCGCGTTATGTCGCCAAGTATGGCGCCGGCGGCCGTGTCGCCAAGGCGGTACTGATCGGCGCGGTGCCGCCAATCATGCTCAAGACCGCCGCCAATCCCGGCGGCCTGCCGATCGAGGTTTTCGACGGCTTCCGCTCCGCCCAGGCAGCCAACCGCGCCCAGTTTTTCCGCGACGTTCCATCAGGCCCATTCTATGGGTTCAACCGTCCGGACGCGGAGGTATCGCAGGGCGTCATCGACAATTGGTGGCGCCAGGGCATGATGGGCGGCACCAAGGCGCATTATGATTGCATCAAGGCTTTCTCGGAAACCGACTTTACCGAGGATCTGAAGACGATCGACGTGCCGGTGCTGGTCATGCATGGCGACGACGACCAGATCGTTCCGATCGCCGACTCGGCGCTGTTGACGATCAAGCTGCTCAGGAAGGGCGAGCTCAAGGTCTACAAGGACTTCCCGCACGGCATGGCCACGACCCATGCCGACATCATCAACGCCGACCTCTTGGCCTTCTTCAAGGCCTAGGATTTTCGAAAAGGAGGCACCCGCCACCAGGCGGGTGCCTTTCTCGTCCGTTTCAGGTCTAGCGGATTGCAGCGACCGCCTGCGCCTTCCTGGCTTCCTTCATGTTCGGCAGGAAGACGGTCAGCAGTCCAAGCAGCGGCAGATACGAGCAGATCTGGAAGACATAATCGATGCCCTTCATGTCGGCGACGACGCCGAGCACGGCCGCCGCGATGCCGCCCATGCCGAAGGCGAAGCCGAAGAAGATGCCGGCGATCATGCCGACACGGCCCGGCACCAGCTCCTGCGCGAAGACGACGATGTTGGAGAAGGCCGAGGACAGGATCAGGCCGATCAGCACCGTCAGCACCATCGTCCATTCGAGGTTGGCATAGGGCAGGGCGAGCGTGAAGGGCAGCACGCCGACGATCGAGAACCAGATCATCGCCTTCTGTCCGTAGCGGTCGCCGAACGGGCCGCCAAGCAGGATGCCGAGCGCCGAGGCGCCGAGGAACAGGAACAGCATGACTTGGCTCATCTGCACCGAAACGCCGAACTTGTGGATGGAATAGAAGGTATAGTAGCTGGCGAGGCTGGCGATATAGGCGTTCTTGCTCAGCACCAGCAGCGTCAATACAGCCAATGCCCACATCACCTTGCGGCGCGGGAAGGGTGAGACGAAGCTTGCCGCCTTGCGTGTGCCCTGCGCGGCGCGCAGCCGGCTGTACCAGCCGCCGACTTGCCACAAGACGATGATGCCGATCAGCGAGCCGACGGCAAACCAGGAGATGCTGGTCTGGCCGAACGGCACGACGATGAAGGCCGCCAACAGCGGCCCCATGGACTGACCGAAATTGCCGCCGACCTGGAACAGCGACTGCGCCAGGCCGAAGCGGCCGCCGGAGGCGAAGCGGGCGATGCGCGAGGATTCCGGGTGGAAGATCGCCGAGCCGATGCCGATCAGCGAGGCGCCGATCAGGAGCAGCGAATAGTGCCCGGCATAGGCCAGCACGATCAGGCCGATCAACGACGACGCCATGCCGTAGGGCAGCGAATAGGGCATAGGCCGCTTGTCGGTGATCATGCCGATCAGCGGCTGCAGCAGCGATGCGGTCACCTGGAAGGTGAAGGTCAGGAGGCCGATCTGCCAGAAATCGAGGCCGTAATTCTCTTTCAGCAAGGGATAGATGGCCGATAGCAGCGACTGCATGATGTCATTGATGCAGTGGCAGAAACTCACCGCCAGGATGACGGTGAAGGCCGTCGCCTGGGCAGAAGCGTGACTTGCGGTCGCCGGTGGCGCGACGCTGGCGGCTGTCGTATCGGTCAAGGTAGGCTCCGTGGTCTTTTTGGCGGGCACACCCGCAGGGCAATCTGGCGACGCTCCTGTGGAGCGCCTTGGGGACGGTGCCTTATAAGCTGCTTGCGGCACGACTTCTTTCGTGGTTTGGTCCAATAGTTTCGCAAGTGGGCCATACAGGATGCCGCACGGCAAAGAAGTCTTTCACGCTGGCAATGCCAATCTCGGTCAGTTGCACGAGAGCCGCTGGCAGTGGCTGGAGCAGGTGGCCGGGCCGGCGGTGGCGCTGCCGACCGAATATCCGGACGGTTACCGTGTCCCGCAACACCGCCACAGCCGCAGCCAGCTGCTGCATGCGCTGGTCGGTGTGGTGCTGGTAACGACGCGGTATGGGCGCTGGATGGTGCCGCCCGACCACGCGATGTGGATTCCAGCCGGTACCGAGCATTCCGTCGAAATGCTGGGCGATGTCTCGATGCGGTCGGTCTATGTCATGCCGCAGGCGATCCCCGGGCTGCCCGAGGGCTTGCGCGTCGTTGGTGTCACCGACCTGATGCACAGCCTGATCGTGGAATCTGAAAAGCTGCCGCAAGGCGGCGTGCTGGAAGGGCGCGGCGGGCTGATCATGAACCTCCTGCTGCACGAAATCCCGACCCTGCCTGAACGGCCGCTCGGCCTGCCGTTCCCGTCCGACCCAAGGCTGTCGGCGCTGTGCCGGCGCTTCGTCGCCGCACCGTCGCCGCACGCGACGATCGATGAATGGGCCAATGCCGCCGGCATGAGCCGCCGCTCCTTCACCCGCGCCTTCCAGCGTCAGACTGGCCTGTCGCTGTCGACATGGCGCCAACAGGCCTGCCTGTTCGCAGCACTGCCCAGGTTCGCGGACGGCGAGCCGATCACCAGGGTGGCGCTCGATCTGGGCTATGACAGCGTGCCGGCCTTCATCACCATGTTCAAGCGCATGCTGGGAACCTCGCCGCGCGGCTATATGCGCGGCGCACGCGAAAGCGTGGAAGTCGCACGTCGGCTGATCGGCCCGGTTCGGTTGGAAAGTCCTGCGCCGTAGCGGCAGCTGCTGTTCTAGTCGAACAGGCTCGACACCGATTCCTCGGTCGCGGTGCGCGAGATGGCTTCGCCCATCAGGTCGGCGATCGAGATGACGCGGATGTTGGGAGCGTCTAGGACGCCTTGCGTCGGCTGGATGGAATCGGTGATCACCAATTCCTGCAGCTTCGAGCCGCTGATGCGGGCTACCGCGCCACCCGACAGCACGCCGTGGGTGATATAGGCGGTGACGCTGGTGGCGCCGTTGGCCAGCAGCGCATCGGCGGCGTTGCACAGCGTGCCGCCGGAATCGACGATGTCGTCGATCAGCAGGCAATCCTTGCCGGCGACCGCGCCGATGATGTTCATCACTTCCGATTCGCCGGGGCGTTCGCGGCGCTTGTCGACGATGGCCAGTTGCGCGTCGAAGCGCTTGGCCAGCGCACGCGCACGCACCACGCCGCCAATGTCCGGTGACACCACCACGACGTTGCCGAGCTGCTTGTATTTGGCCTTCACGTCGCGGGCCATCACCGGCACTGAAAACAGATTGTCGGTCGGGATGTCGAAGAAGCCCTGGATCTGGCCGGCATGCAGGTCGAGCGTCAGAACGCGGTCGACGCCGGCGCGGGTGATCATATTGGCGACCAGCTTGGCCGAGATCGGCGTGCGGCCTGAGGCGCGGCGATCCTGCCTGGCGTAGCCGAAATAGGGAATCACCGCCGTGATGCGCTTGGCCGAGGAGCGCATGAAGGCATCGATCATGATGAGCAGTTCCATCAGGTGATCGTTGGTCGGAAACGAGGTCGACTGCAGGATGAAGACATCCTCGCCGCGCACGTTTTCCTGGATTTCGACGAAAATTTCCTGGTCGGCGAAGCGCCTGACAGTGGCCTTGCCCAGCGGGATGTTGAGATAGCGGGCGACCGCTTCGGCCAGCACCCTGTTGGAATTGCCCGCGAAGAGTTTCATGCACCGTTCCTGGTGGAGGATGGAGAGGCCTGACGGACTCGCCTGCGCCCTTTAACCGGGCTTTTAGCGGCCCGCGCCGGTATTGCAAGCGTCGAGATTGGGAATCCGCCGGCTAAACTCAAGAAAGCTCCGCGTCATCGCCGGCCTGCAACATTTCAGCCCGCCTTGCCGCCGAGCCAGGCCGCGAACTGATCGATGGTCTGGTCGGCGATCGCCTGCATGGTGGCCGGCGAGACGCCCTTCCAGCTGTCGCCGCCCCCGCTGGCGCCGGAATTGACAGAAGGCGCCTTCTGCTGGCCGTTGATGCGGTGCAGCCGGTTGCCGGCCGGATCATAGACGTCCCAGACATAGATGACGGTGGTGTCGGTGCCTTCGGACATGGTCGAGAAATAGCCCTTGAGCACATGCGTCGCGGTCTGGTCGGCGCTGCCGGCCAGCGTGATGCCGCGCTGCCTGGCGCGCGTCTGCAGCTCCGCCGTCAGCGGTGTCGCGGCTTCCACCGAAGCGCCGACGATCGGCGCGATCTGCAGGCGGGTCTTCGCCAGGATGGCAGCGCTCTGGGCTGACGGGGCCGGCGCGGCGGTGGTTGCGGGAGCGCCCGCCGTGCTGGTGGCGGCCGGCGCGGTTACCATGGCCGCGCCGCTCCCTGACGTCGCGGGCAGCGTCTGGGCCGACGTCGCCGGCGGGGTGATGGCCGACGGTTCGAGCACGTCCTTTGCGTTGGTGCAGGCGGCGAGAGCCAGTGCCACAAGCAATGACACGGTCGTCACATGCGATCGTCTCATTTGCCTTCTAACTCCTTGGCGAAGAACGCCTCCCATTATGGATTCACTGTACGATCAAGTCGAGATCATGGCGGGACAGCGGCTTCGGCTGGGATTCGGTGGTCAGGTAGGTGCGGCCAAGCGTCATCGCCGTCTCGGTATCGGAATCCATGATGATCATGTGGGCGAACAGCGTCATGTTCGGCGCGATCGGTTCGGGGTTGCCCTGGTAGAACATTGGCATGTCCATCCAGGACGGCGTGAAGCGGGCGCCGACCGAGTAGCCGCAGGCGTTCAGCCGGTGCTTGGTCAAGCCGTGCGCCTCCATGGTGCGGGCGTGGGCATCGAACACGTCGCCGAAGCTGTTGCCCGGCGTCATCGCCTTCTCGACGGCCAGAAGCGCTGCGCGGGCGGCATCGAACAGCTCCTGATGGCGCTTCGACACCTTGCCGGTCAGCACCGTGCGCATCATCGGTGCATGGTAATGGTTGAAGACGCCGGCCCATTCGAGCGTCAGCTGGTCGTTCTTGGTGAGCTTGCGGCGGCCGGCCTTGTAGCGGCAGAGCAGCGCGTCGACGCCGGAGCCGATGATGAACTCGTTGGCAGGATAGTCGCCGCCGCCGGCAAAGATCGCGCCTTGCATGGCGGCCAGGATCAGGGCTTCGTCGCCGCCCTGCTTGATCAGCGGCAAGGCCGCGTCGAGCGCATCGTCGGAGAGATTGGCGGCCTTCTCGGCCTTGGTGATCTCGGCCGGGCTCTTGAACAGGCGCAGTCGGCCGACGATGCCGGACGCGTCGGCGATCTGGCCGAAGGTCTGCAACTGCTCGTCCAGGCGGCGGCCATTGAAGGCGGTCAGGCCGTGGGTGTCGTATTCGACGCCGATGCGGGCGCCGAGCAGGTCGAGCTCGTTGAGCAGATTGCGCAGGTCGACCGCCGGATTGGCACCGTTGCGGTCGGTCCACAGAACGATGTTGTCGATGATCGAGGTCTGGCGCGCCTGGCGCAGATCGGCCGAGCGGGTCAGAAGCACCATCGAACCGTCGGCCTTCACCACCAGGCATTGGAAGAAGCAGAAGCCGAACGTGTCGTAGCCGGTCAGCCAATACATGCTCTCCTGCGCGAACAGCAGGATGGCGTCGAGCTTCTTTTCGGCCATCTCGATCATCAGCCGGTCGCGCCGCGCATCAAATTCCGATCGTTCAAAATGCAGCGCCATTATTCCCTCTCCAAAACGATCGCCGAGACCTGCCGGCCGTAATCGGGCTCCTTGCGGTGCGTGGTGCGCCGGTAGGAGTAAAACAGATCTTCTTCGGCATAGGTGCAGCGGCCGAGGCCTTCGGCCGTCACGCCGGCCTTGGCCAGCCGGTCGACCGTGTAGCGGTTGAGGTCGAACATGGCATGGCCGGCGTTGGCGGAAGGTGCGAAATAGCCGATGTTTTCAGCATCTGCCTCGACAAAGCGGGCAACGAATTCCGGTCCGACCTCGTAGTTCTGCGGGCCGATCGAGGGGCCGAGCACGGCTGCAATGTTTTCGCGCCGGGCGCCGAGGCTTTCCATGGCCAGGATGGTGTTTTCGAGCACGCCGGTGAAGGCGCCTTTCCAGCCGGCATGCGCGGCGCCGATGATGCGTGCCTGCGGGTCGGCGAACAGCACCGGGCCGCAATCGGCGGTCGAGGCGCCAATGGCGATGCCCGGCCGATCGGTAACGATGGCGTCCGCCTTGGGGCGCTCGCCGGCAAAGGGCTCCCTGGCAATGACGACATCGGGCGAATGGATTTGCCAGGCGGTCAACAGATGGCTTGCCGGCACGCCCATCCAGGCAGCGACACGGGCGCGGTTCTCAGCCACCAGCACCTGGTCGTCATCCGATCCGGTGCCGATGTTGAGGCCCTGATAGATGCCGCCGGAAACACCGCCGACGCGGGTGAAATAGCCGTGGCGGATGCCTTGTGCCTGCGCCTTGTCCAGCAGCGGCGACCGAACGGGATCCGGTTTGGTCTGATTCAGCATGCGGGCGTTGTTGTCCGTGTGGGCGGTTTCGTCAAGAAGAAGGTGCTTCGTCGAGAACAGGCGCTGCGAAGCGCGGACGGGAGATTGGGAGGGGCGGCGGTAAAAAGTCAATCCGCCTCGGCAAAGGGCCGAACCGCCACGCCGCGAGGCAGCACCGCAAGCACCTTGAACAGCCCGCCCATGGCTTGCGGCCCGGCGAGGCGCTCGACCGCCTCAGTGATCTTGTCACGCGCCGCCTGGCCGGCATCGGCGCCGAGCCGGCCAGCGCGCTCGAGGATGCCCATGCCGAGCAGGAAGTCGCCCTGCGTCGACAGATGGGCGTCGAGGCCGCGCGTACGAACGATTGTGGCAAGAGCTGCGAAATCGACATGAGAGGTGAGGTCGGCTTCACCGGGATTGGCCAGCACATCTTCGTGATTGTGGCTGCGCAAGGCCTGCAGGGTGTCGCCGACACCCGGCTGGAGATGGCCATAGTCGAGGAACAGGCCGGCGCCGCCTTGGCGGGCTATTCGCTCGGCGATGGCCGCCATCAGCGCTGTACGGGCCGGCGCGACCTCGACGATCGCGCCTTGCGGCGCTTCCGCGGCATCGGCGGGCAGCAGCGCCGGGTCGACAGAGCCTGCGCCGGCGAAGAAGCGCAGCTCGTTGGCGTTGTCGAGGCCGACCATGCGCTCGCGCCAGCCGGCGCCAGCGCGGACGAACTGGCGGACGGGCACGGCGTCGAACAGTTCGTTGCCGACGATGAACAGCGGTTGTTGCGGCAAGGTCTCGATGGTTTCGTGCCAGCCAACCGTGAAGGGTGTGACGCCGAGCGTCTGTTTCTGCACCTCGGTCAGGCGCGGGCTGGTCTCGATCATGGCGAAGGCGGCGCCGTTGGCCAGATCGGGATCAAGCCGTGACAGCGTGCGCAGCATGTCCTTCATCAGCGTGCCGCGTCCAGGGCCGATCTCGGCGATGGTGACCGGCAACGGCCGGCCGCTCGCCAACCAGGCCTGGTACATCCACACAGCGACCAGTTCGCCGAACATCTGGCTGATCTCGGGCGCGGTGATGAAGTCGCCGGCCACACCAAAAGGCTCGCGCGTCGTGTAGTAGCCGTCCGCCGGGTCGAACAGGCACAGCGCCATGAATTCGTTGATCGGTATCGGCCCCAGGGCCTCGATCAGGTCGACGATGCGGGTTTTCAGCCGTGTCATGCCGGCTGCGGCTGTGTCACCGGCTTGGCGGTCAGCATCGCCCAGATGCCGGCCAGCACCATCGGAGTGGAAAGGATCATGCCCATGGTCAGCCAGTTGGTGCCGAGGAGATAGCCAAGCTGCTGGTCGGGCTCGCGGAAGAACTCGACGAAGATGCGCGACAGGCCATAGCCGCAGATGAAGGCGCCGCCGACGAAGCGCGGCGTCTTCAGTTTGAGACGCGAATGGGTGAGAATGCGCAATACGAGGAACAGTACCACGCCTTCGAGAAGCGCCTCGTAGAGCTGGCTCGGGTGGCGGGTAAACGGCCCGCCATTGGGAAACTCGAACGCCCAGGGCACGTCGGTTGGCCGCCCCCACAGCTCGGAATTGATGAAGTTGGCGACGCGCACCAGGCCAAGCCCGACCGGCACGCCTGCCGCCACGACATCGAACAGCGACCATGTGCGGATGCCGCGCTTGATCGAGAACAGCGTCATGGCGAGGATAACGCCAAGCAGGCCGCCATGAAACGACATACCGCCCTGCCAGACCGCGAAGATGTCGAGTGGGTGGGCGATGTAACGCGCCAGATCGTAGAACAGCACATAGCCGGTGCGGCCGCCGAGCACGACGCCGATGGCCGCCCAGACGATGAAGTCGTCGAGATCCTCCGGCTTCATCGGCAGGACGCCGTTCGGCCAAAGCTTCGCGTTAGAGGCGAGCCGCTTGGCGTACCACCAGGCGAACAGGATGCCGACGATATAGCCGACGCCATACCAGTGAACCGCAAGCGGTCCGATCTGGATGAGGATCGGGTTGATGTTGGGGAAGGGCAGGGAGGCCAGCGGCAGCAGGAAATATTCGTTCAACGGGGAACTCTCGGTTGCGAACGCGTTTGGGCGCGACCATGCGGCAGGGTTTTGGCAGGGTCAAGGCAAGGTGGTCGTCGTCAACTGTCGGGGAACAGGATCGGTCCAAGGTCCATCGCGCCGTGCAGGATGTGCAGTATCGCTACGGTTTCTGCGCCAACGCGATAGAAAATGAGATAGTTGCCGTGGACGCGCCGCCGAATGCCGGAGGATCGATGCCGCTCGAAGAGTGGGTACCGCTCCGGCATAGTGCGTAACTCTAGACAGTCACGGCGTAATTCCTGGATGAATGTCACGGCACGGAACGGGTTGTCTAGCGCGATATGATCGCCAATGGCTTCAAGGTCTGCCTCAGCTTGATCGGTGAAGACCAGCTGCTTCACTTGCTGTTCTCTGCCATCGCCTTGTATTTGGCCTCCAGGCGCTTGAGCACTTCGTCGGCTGGCTTCACCCGCCCGGCATCGGCATCCGAGATACCTTTGGCCAGGGCAGCATCGAGGGCGGCAAGGCGTTTCTCTCGCTCTTCGACGAGGCGAACGCCTTCGCGTAGCACTTCGCTCTTCGAATTATAGCGGCCGGTGCTGACAAGCTGGTTGACGATATTCTCGAGACGGGTACCCAAGTCTGCGCTAATAGCCATGACGGTGCTCCTGCAAACTGCTCCCAGACAATAATAGTTATTGATCAGATTTGCCAGTGTTTTGGACAAGGGTGGGCCGACTTGATGCCGCAGCAGGTTTCAACGTTCTTGCATTCCGTGCGCAGCGCCACTAACTCAATTCGAGCAAGCGAGGATTTGCCATGTCGACCGGACCGAACCGCATTCTCGATGAATTCGCCAAGCTGATGACCGATGCCGCCGGCGCCGCGCAAGGCGTGCGCCGTGAGGTGGAGACCGCCTTCAAGGGGCAGGCCGAGCGCATCCTCAACACCATGGACGTGGTGCAGCGCGAAGAGTTCGAAGCCGCGCGCGAGATGGCGGCCAAGGCTCGGGAAGAAAACACCCGCCTTGCCGCCCGTATCGAGGCGCTTGAGGCGAAGCTTGCCGAACTGGCCGGTGACGCCGCACCGGCGGCAGCGGCAAAGCCCCGCGCAAAAAAATAATCGTTAAACTTTTCCACATAGCCCGATCCTGAAAAGCGCTTTGCCGTGAATCGCTTAACGGCATTGCATGAATCTTTGTGACAGCGGCTTTCCACATGCGAATGACGCAGTGCGAAAAATTGGGCTGTTCACGCGACTCCCGATCAATAGACTGAATTTGTTGCATGATTCGGAGCAGGGTCATGCGGCCGGGCGGTGGGGTCCGGTCCGGGGTCTTTGTGTCGAGAAGTAGTCTTTTGCGCGAAGAAAGTCCTGGCCGTCCGAGTTCTAGACAAGATTGTTCGTTGTGTGTGCCCTCCCGCGGAGCGTGTGGCGGCGCTCGTACAGAACGACAGGAAGCATTCCATGGAACTTCTCGAACTCGAATTCTCCCGCGAAATCCATCCGGTGGATGTTATCGAGCAGGTGGCCCACAACAACGACTGGTCCTTTGAGCGGGCAGGCGACGACGAGATTTCGATCTCGGTTGCCGGCAGCTGGACCGACTATCACGTCTCCTTCTCATGGATGGAGGACTTCGAGGCGCTGCACCTGGCCTGCGCCTTCGACATCAAGGTGCCGGAGACCCGCGCGCTGGAAGTGATGCGGCTCTTGTCGCTGATCAACGAGCAGATGCTGTTTGGCCATTTCGACCTCTGGGAGCAGGAAGGCGCGATCATGTTCCGCCAGTCGCTGCTGCTGGCCGGCGGGGTCGAGCCGTCCAGCCAGCAGGTCGAAGTGCTGCTGTCGTCGGCGCTGGAAGCCTGCGAATGCTATTTCCAGGCTTTTCAGTTCGTCGTCTGGTCAGGAACCTCGGCCAAGGATGCGCTGGCCGGCGTGCTGTTCGAGACCTACGGCAACGCCTGAGTCAAAAACCAAGATGAGTTCGAGCAGCGAGCGCAAGCCCGAAATCAGTTTTGCCGATTTCGATCGTGTCGACATCCGCGCCGGCACGATCGTAGAAGTCGAACCGTTTCCGCAAGCGCGCAAGCCGGCATTCAAGCTGAAGATCGATTTCGGCGCCGGCATCGGCATCAAGAAATCGTCGGCGCAGATCACGAAGTACTATACGCCGGAGACGCTGATCGGCCGGCAGGTGTTCGCGGTGGTCAATTTCCCGCCGCGGCAGATCGGCCCGTTCATGTCGGAAGTGCTGACGCTCGGCTTTCCCGACGAAGAGGGCGCCGTGGTGCTAGGCGCGATCGAGCGCAAGGTGCCGGATGGCGGACGGTTGTTTTAGGCCGCCAGCTTTCGCGTCGTGCCAAGCGCTTCCTCGACTGTGTCGAGAAACATCTCGGCACAAACCTTCCAGCTGTAGCGCATGGCGCGCTCTCGCGCCTGCGCGCGGTCGACGTTGAGTGCGGCGAGTGACGCTTCGCGCAAATCGTTCGAGACCGCGCCGCCAAAGCCGTCGCCGACGATGTCGATCGGCCCGGTCACCGGATAGGCGGCGACCGGCGTGCCGCTGGCCAGCGCCTCGATGATGACGTTGCCGAAGGTGTCGGTGCGGCTCGGGAAGACGAAGACGTCGGCCGAGGCATAGATCTCGGCCAGTTCGTCATTGGGGCGATGGCCGAGGAAATGCGCCTGCTTGTACTTCGCCTTCAGCCTGGCAAGCTCGGGGCCTTCGCCGACGATCACCTTGCTGCCCGGCAGGTCGAGGTCGAGGAAGGCGGAGAGGTTCTTTTCGATAGCGACGCGGCCGACGCAAAGGAAAACCGGGCCGGGGAAGCCGAGGTCCTTCTTCTTGTCCGGGCGAAAATGGTCGGTGTCCACGCCGCGCGTCCACGGCCGCAGCTTATTGAAGCCGCGCGCCGCAAGGTCGTTGGCGAGCGACTGGGTGGCGACCAGCGTGCCCTGGCCGGAATTGTGGAAGTCGCGCAGCCAACGATAGGCCCAGCTTTCCGGCACCGGCAGGCGGGCGCTGAGATATTCGGGAAAGCGTGTGTGGTAGCTGGTAGTGAACGGCCGGCCGGCATTGCGACAATAGCGCCGCGCCATGATGCCGAGCGGACCCTCGGTGACGATGTGGATGTGGTCAGCCTTGCCGGCGTCGATCAGGCGCGCGACATGGCCGGGCGTGGTCAGCGCCAGCCTTATGTCGGGATAGGTCGGCAAGGGCAGGGTGCGAAAGATGTTGGGCGTCAGGAAATCCACCGCGACGTCAAAGGATTTCAGCGTCTCGGTGAGCCGTTCCAGCGTGTGGACGACGCCGTTGACCTGCGGGCGCCAGGCGTCGGTGACCATCAATATGCGCATGGCGGCCCTTTGCAGGAAAGGTCGACGGTTGCCTTGAGACGATGCCGGAACGGCGACCAGCCTGCGGCCCTCGCTTCGCTCCAGCGCACCCGGACGGGCACGGGATCGAAGTGAGGCGGCAAGGCCGAATCAAGTGAGGTCGCGCGCTTCATGCGCGCTCTTGACCATGGTTTCATGACGGGCGGATGAAGCCTTTCAGCGCTGCCCGCTATGCCGGAACCTTGATCACCGCCCGCAGGCCGCCGAGCGGGCTGTCGTCGAGGGTGATGTCGCCGCCATGCGAGCGGGCGATGTCGCGAGCGATCGACAGGCCGAGCCCAGTGCCGCTGGCGTCGAGGTTGCGGGCCTCGTCGAGCCGCACGAAGGGCTTGAACACGTCTTCGCGCCGGTCCGACGGAATGCCCGGGCCGTCGTCGTCGATGGTGACCAGCAGCGAGCCGCGGCCATGGTTGGCGTTGACCTCCACCGTCTTGGCATAGCGGAAGGCGTTGCCGATGACGTTGGACATCAGCCGGGCAAAGGCGTTCGGCCGCACATGCACATCGGGGTCGCCGGCAAGCGTCGTCGACAATTTCCGCTTGCGCAGCCTGGCTTCCTCGCCGAGCTTCTCGAAATAGGCCTCGAGATCGAACCGTCCGGCGTCTTCCGAAGCCTCGCCGCGGGCAAAGGAAAGATAGCCTTCGAGCATCGACTGCATGTCGTCGATATCCTGGTCGAGCGCCGCCTTGGTCTCGGCCTTGCCGCCAGAAAGCGCAAGCTGCAGCTTGAAGCGGGTGAGGATTGTCCTGAGATCATGGCTGACGCCGGTCAGCATCGCGGTGCGCTGTTCGATCTGGCGCTCGATGCGCTCGCGCATCTGCATGAAGGCAAAGCCGGCGCGGCGAACCTCCTCGGCGCCGCGCGGCCGGAAATCGCGCGGCATCGGCCGGCCCTTGCCGAAGCTTTCGGCGGCTTCGGCAAGCATCAGGATCGGCCGGATCTGGTTGCGCAGGAAGGGAATGGCGATCATCAGCAGCACCAGCGAGGTGCCGACCATCCAGATCAGGAAGATGTGGGTGTTCGAGGCATAGGCCTGGCTGCGGCGCACAAAGACGCGCAGCACCTTGCCCTCGAGCTGGACGCGCACCTCGACGATGTTGGAATTGCCGACCGTGTCGATCCAGAACGGGCGGTTGATCTGGCGGGTGATCTCGGACGAGAGAACATCGTCGAGGATCGAGAAGAACGGTTTGGGTCCCGGCGGCGGCAGCGGGTCGGGCGGCAAAAGGTCGACCTTCAGCTGCATGCGGTCCTGGGCAATGCGGATGATGTTGGTGTAGTCGGCGTCGTGCGGGTAGGTCTCGATCAGGTCGATGATGGCGGCGATGTCGCGCACGGTTGCTTGCGACAGGCGCTGCGTCACGGTTGCCCAATGGCGTTCCATGAAGACGAAGGCGACGACCGATTGCAGCAGGATCATCGGCGCGATGACGATGATCAGCGAGCGGGCATAGAGCCGCTTGGGCATATAGAGCGAGACGAGGCGCCAGAACCGGTTCCAGGCGCGCGGCACCGCCTTCAGCGTCCGCGCGGCGCGTGCGCTCAAACCGCCATTGCCCGGCTGTTGCAGTTGCGTGGTTGCCATTCGCTCTTTTCGCTTGCCTGCAGCCCGTTCAGCCGGCCGCAGGCGGCATTCTATTCCACGCTGAGCCGATACCCAATACCGCGCACGGTCTGCAGCCAGACCGGGTTGGACGGATCGCGCTCGATCTTGCGGCGCAGCCGGTTGATCTGGACGTCGATGGTGCGCTCGCCGACTTCCGAATCGTCGCCGACAAGCTCGTGACGGGGTATCGTCTCGCCGGCCCGCGCGGCGAAGATCGCCAGGATCTCCTGTTCGCGGTCGGTCAGCTTCAGCGCCTCGCCGCCACGCTTCAATTCGCGCCTGGCGATCTGGAACGTGTAGGGACCGAAGACCAGCTGCTCGACCTTGGGCGTGGTCGCCGGGCCGCCGCGGCGCAGGATGTTGTTGATGCGCAGGATCAGCTCGCGCGGATCGAAAGGCTTTGGCAGATAGTCGTCGGCGCCGGCCTCCAACCCTGAGATGCGGCTGTCGGTCTCCGACAGCGCCGTCAGCATCAGGATCGGTACGTTCTTTTCGGCGCGCAGCGACTTGGTCAAGTCGACGCCCGTCTCGCCGGGCATCATGACGTCGAGTACCAGAAGGTCGAAGTCAAGGCCGGCAAGCTTGCGCCTGGCTTCGCCGGCATTGCCGGCTACGGTGACGCGAAAGCCGTTTTCAGTCAGATACTGCTTGAGAAGATTGCGGATGCGGGTGTCGTCGTCGACCACCAGCAGATGCGGCGCGTCGTCGTCCGGTGCGGCCGCGTGATCGACCCGTTCAGTGCTCTCCATGGCTTTTCCCTGACATTTTTGCGGACCCAACGTCGATCTGCGCCCTCAGCTCCGGATTGACCATCGCTTCGAGGAACCGTTCCACCAGGACCCGTTCGGTTATTCCGGAATCTCCCAATGCAGCATGGATGCGGCGCGACTGTGGCCGTGCCAGCGCCAGCGCCAGCGCGCGGCCCTTCGCGGTCGGATAAAGCTCGCGCTGGCGGCGGTCGCGCGGGCCTTGCAGTTGCACGACATGGTCAGTGTCGATCAATTGCTTGAGCACGCGGGCCAGGCTCTGCTTGGTGATCTTCAGCACGTCGAGCAGTTCGGCGACCGTCAGGCCCGGCCTGCGGTTGACGAAATGCAGCACCCGGTGGTGGGCGCGGCCGAAGCCGTAATCGGCCAGGATCTGATCCGGATCGGAGGTGAAGTCACGATAGGCGAAGAAGAACAGCTCGATGATGGCGAAGTCGATGCCGTCCTCGACTGACATCGCGGTCCTGATCGGTTTCCCGGCTGCGTGGTTTCGATCCGTCATCATTTCTCCGTATGAAAGAGAGATTATGTCAGTACTATTGACGTAATTTCCCTGCAATGGTAATTTTTGACAAGCTTTTGGGCGGATTGCGAACGAAAAGGCAAGGGAAGCCGGTTTTTCCGGAACTTCCTGAGTTTGCCAGAGCTTAATTATACGCCTACGCTCCAGCATAAAGACCGCTTTGGGCGGCCGGCACGAACAGACAACCATACAATTATGCGGGCAGCCACCCGCGGGAGGTTATCATGGCATCCGTTCCCTTCGACCAACTGGATGGCTTCATCTGGATGAACGGCGAATTCGTCCAATGGGGTGACGCCAAGATCCACGTGCTGACCCATGGCCTGCATTACGCGAGCGCCGTCTTCGAGGGTGAGCGTGCCTATGGCGGTGAGATCTTCAAGCTCAACGAACACACCGAGCGCCTGCATGAATCGGCGCGTCTGCTCGGCTTCAAGATTCCCTATTCGGTGGCCGAGCTCAACGACGCCTCCAGCACGCTTCTGAAGAAGCAGGGTTTCCAGGACGCCTATGTCCGGCCGATCGCCTGGCGCGGCAGTGAACAGATGGGCGTTTCGGCGCAGAACAACCGCATCAACTGCGCCATAGCCATCTGGCAGTGGCCGAGCTATTTCGATCCGGCGCAGAAGCTGAAAGGCATCCGCCTCGACGTGGCGGAATGGCGCCGGCCCGACCCGCGCACCGCACCCTCCAAATCGAAGGCCGCCGGCCTCTACATGATCTGCACCATGTCCAAGCATGCCGCCGAGGCCAAGGGCTATGCCGACGCCATGATGCTCGACTGGCGCGGCCAGGTCGCCGAAGCGACCGGCGCCAACATATTCTTCGTCAAGGACGGCAAGATCCACACGCCCAAGCCCGACTGCTTCCTCGACGGCATCACCCGCCGCACGGTCATTGGGTTGGCCAAGGATCGCGGCCTGGAGGTCATCGAACGTGCCATCCTACCGGAGGAACTCGAGGGCTTCGAGCAATGCTTCCTGACCGGGACGGCAGCGGAAGTGACACCGGTTTCGGAGATTGGGCCTTACCGATTCGAGGTCGGTGAAATCGCCAAGAACCTTATGAATGACTATTCTGCCGCCGTTCAGCCCAAGCACGCGATCGCAGCAGAATAACGAAAGTCACAGCTTTTTTAGGAAGCAGGGGCGGTTTTAGGGCCGCCCCTTTTATTTAAGCGCTTCTGCATTTGACTTTCGTCCAATTCGGCGTCTCATGATGGTGTCGGCCCGGGAGGCTGGCAGCTATGGAGGGACTAATCATATGGACATGAACACGCTTCTTCCGATCATCATACAGGTGATTACTGGCGTCATCGGTGGTCAGGCGGTCGGTGCGGCGCTCAAGACGGCGGCGATGGGTCAGCTTCCCAAAATCCTGGGCGGAGCCATTGGCGGCGTCGGCGGTGCGGCGATCCTCGGCAGCCTGCTCGGCGGCGGTGCGGTCGATCCGGCGGCTGCGGCAGCAGCAACGAGCGGTCTCGGCAGCGCGCTGAACCTACAGAACATCGTCGGCGGCGCCGGCGGTGGTGCGATTCTGACCGGCATTCTCGGTGCGGTCATGGGTGCCATGAAGAAGTAAACGGCCATCCGGTCTGTTCAAATGGGCGGCTTCGGCCGCCCATTTCCGTTTCTAGAGCAACTGACTGTTCGTCTTTCGAGGGGTGGACGCCCTTCGCCCGCTCGGTCTCTCTGTTGACGCAATTCCGGACGGAAAACCGCTTCACACTTTTCCTGGAATTGCTCTACATCACCGCTGGCATAGCGAAAGGACGATCATGGGTCAGCTTAATGCCGGCATCGTGCCGGTCACACCGTTTCAGCAGAATTGCACCATCCTGTTCGACATGGACGACAAGCACGGTGTCGTCGTCGATCCGGGCGGTGACATCGACAAGGTTCTGTCGGTGCTGAAGGACAATGCGATATCAGCCGATGCGATCTGGATAACGCATGGCCACATCGACCATGCCGGCGGCGCCATGGAACTGAAGGAAGCGCTCGGCGTCGAGATCATCGGGCCGCATGAGGCCGACAAGCCGCTGCTCGACAATCTGGAAAACCAAGGCAGGCGTTACGGCATCGCCGGCGCGCGCAACTGCGTTCCCGACCGTTTCCTGACCGAAGGCGAGACCGTGTCGTTCGGCAGCCATGTGTTCGAGGTGTTGCATTGCCCCGGCCACGCGCCCGGTCACGTCGTCTACTACAACCGCGCGGCCAAGTTCGCCCATGTCGGCGACGTGCTGTTCCGCGGTTCGGTGGGCCGTACCGACCTGCCGGGCGGCGACCATGCGGCGCTGATCGCCTCGATCAAGGACAAGCTGTTGCCGCTCGGCGACGACATCGGCTTCATCTGCGGCCACGGTCCCGGCGGACGTTTTGGCGAGGAACGGCGGACCAACCCATTTCTCGTTTAGGGTGTGCCGACATGGTCGATCCCAGTCACGCTGAAAACAAAAAAGCGCTGGCCTTGCGGTCAGCGCTTTTTTGTTTGGGGCAGGGAAGCCCTGGTTCAGTTGGCAGTGCAGAAATGCTGTTCGCCGTCATTGCCGGTGAAGGTGCCGGTGCGGGAGTTGAATGTGCGGTAGCGGTCCGAGCAGTATTCGTACCAGTCCCGCGTCCACGGCTCGGCGTAACGATCGGCATAGACAACCCTCGGCTCCGCATAGTAGCGGCGGACCGGGGCCGGGCGCACCACTACGTCACGATCGTAGTAACCGTCATCGTAGTAGCGGTCAGCGTCGGGCGGCGGCCGGTCATTGGCCAATGCACCACCGATCAGTGCGCCGGCCGCAAGGCCGAGGACGCCGGCGGCAATGGCATCGCCGTTGCCGTGATGGCCATGATGGCGCCAGTCGCGCGCATTGGCGGCGGGCAAGGCCGTGAGCGTGGTGGCGACCACGGCAGCGGCCAGGACGGCGGTTTTGAAAATTCGGTTCATGTCGGTCTCCTTCGTGCCGGCCCGTGTAGTTTCGGGGGATGCGGTCCGGCTTTACCAAAGACTAATATGCAACCGTGGCTGAACGGGGGCTGAACGGATTTCGGCGTTGATTCAAAACAAGCGTCAAAGATCACACGCTCTCAAGAGAGCGGAAGCGTCTGCCGTCGCCGGTCTCAAGCCGGCTCAGCCGACCGACAGGTTGACGGCTTTCGGACCCTTGCCACGCTTGTCCGGCTCGGTGTCGAACGACACTTTCTGGCCATCCTCGAGACCGGGAAGACCGGACGCCTGCACGGCTGAAATATGGACGAAAACATCCTTCGCGCCATCATCGGGCGTGATGAAGCCGAAGCCCTTGGCATGGTTGAAGAATTTGACGGTGCCGGTCTGCGGCATGGGAAGCTCCTTTGTCCCATAAACTCCAGTCTCGGGCCGGCAGATGCCCGAATGGAAATTTGTCCTTTATTTTAGCGTCATCGGCAAGAGAAAGTTTTAAGGGCGCGTCAAGCGCGTCGCGACATGCTTTAGGTCTTTGTTTTCCTGCATATCGTTCGGGGCCACCTCTGAGCGACATGCATTGGTCTGCGTTTTCGGAACGAAAAAGGCGCGACGAAGATCGCCGCGCCTTTCAAAATTCAAATCCCTCTCCAAGCCAGGTTCAGGCATTGGAGCCTCCGTCGCGCGTCCGAGAGACGTGCGGTGCGCCGATGGCTCAGGCTGCGCGGAGATTGACGGCCTTGGGACCCTTGCCCATGCGATCCGGCTCGACGTCGAAGGTAACCTTCTGGCCGTCGACAAGCGTACGCAAGCCGGAAGCCTCGATCGCGGAGATATGGACGAACACATCCTTGGCGCCGCCGTCGGGCGTGATGAAACCGAAGCCTTTGGTCGCGTTGAAGAATTTAACGGTGCCGGTCTGGGCCATTGGGGAAACTCCTTCACCCGTTCAGTCTTTGGTGGTCCCGCCCGCCGCCTGGCGCAATGGGCAAGTCCCGGTGGTTGCTTCGGCAGTCATGCATTGGCGCATGGTCAAACCCCCCGCCGAAAACGGGGCCGTCAGAGATTCACAGTATCGGGGAAAGGTCGTCCAAAACGTTCCGCTCTCCGGGTCGCAAATGCCCGAACACGGAATTTATCGCACGGAAACGTGATGGTTGCAAGATACCGCCGCGGGCCGCCGTACTGGCGTATCCCGACGCATGGATCGACTGACCTGAACATCGATCGGCCCGGCATAGGCTTGCTTGCCGGCCGGGTCATCGGCCAGAACTGAGCCACGAATGGGCCAGATGTCGGGGCGGGCTAACGTCGCCTGCAGGTCCAGGTGACGTTGTCGACCTGGGTGCTCAAACGGGGATTGCATTTGGCAGGGGAATGGCGAGGATCGTTTCCAAAGACGCGATTGTGGGAGATCATCATGAAATTTCTGGCGGCAATCTTTTCGCGGCAGGGTTTTGCCATCCTGTTGCTGTCGGCAATTCTTGCCGCCTGCACCGTGGTCGTCGATGATGACGGACCGGGGCCGCGTCCGCCACGGCCCGAACCGCAATATTGCAGCAAGCAGTACGAGCCGGTCTGTGCCCGGCGTGGCGGCGACCGCCAGACCTTCGCCAATGCCTGCCTTGCCGATCGGGCCGGCTACCGTATCGTCCGCGACGGTCCGTGCCGCGACGGCGGTGGCGGCGGCGGCGGCGGCGGTGGCGAAGAGCAGACGTTCTGCACCCGCGAATATGCGCCGGTGTGCGCGCGTCGGCACGGCGAGATGCGTACCTTCCCCAATGCTTGCGAAGCCCGTGCCTCGGACTATCGCATCGTTGACGACGGACCGTGCTGAGAAGGCTGGGTTCTTGCCTTCTCCCACACGAAGGTAGAAGGCAAGTGCCGCCTGCGGACTTCGCCAGACACTGTTCTATTGGCCTTTAAGCCGGCAGTTTCACCCGCCGACAGTATGCGATGAATTCGGCTGCAGGCATAGGTCTGGCGAATAGCCAGCCCTGGCCGTAGTCGACGTTGTGTTCGACGAGGTAATCGGCCTGTGCCTGCGTCTCCACGCCTTCGGCAACGATCTTCAGCTTCAGCGTCTTGGCCATGTCGATGATATGCGGAGTGACGGAACTGGTGGCGGAATTCGTGCTGATCGTGTCGATGAACGATTTGTCGATCTTGAGCGCATCGAGCGGCAGCCCTTCGAGATAGGAGAGGCTGGAATAGCCGGTGCCGAAGTCGTCGATTGCCACTGCGTGGCCAAGTTCGCGGGCACGCATGAGCGTCGAACGGGCGGAGTTGATATCGACAAAACCGCGCTCCGTGACCTCGAGCCAGATTTGCCGGGGCTGGATCCCGGTGTGTTGCAACGCCTTTTCGATAATGGGCAGGACCCGCGCCGTGCTGACATCGGCTGCGCTGAGATTGATGGCGATGTGAAGCGAGCGATCAGTGACCAGAAGGCTGTTCAGGTCGAACACGACCATTGCAATGACTTGATCGGTGATCGCCGTGATCAGGCCGCTTTCTTCCGCCAGCGGAATGAAAAGATCGGGCCGGATCAGGGAACCGTTCGGCCGCCTCCAACGCACCAGTGCTTCCGCCCCGATGCAATTGCCGGTCCTGAGTTCGACGATCGGCTGGTAGTGGACGATGAATTCGCGCTTGCGCACGGCGATCTGCAATTCTCCCAAGGGGGAAAGCCGCCTTCGCGATAGCCAGACAACCATGCCGATGATGAAGGCTGCCATGAAGGCGCCGAGCGGGAGAAGCAGAAATTGCTGCTGGCGAACACTGCCGAGGATCTGGCTTGTCGGTTCGGTGGCGACAGCGATCCAGCCCGTGCCGTGCGCGGTGGCAAACAGGAGGTCGTCTTCGATGCCTTCTTCGGGGTCGGCGATGATCTTCTCGATGCTGGCGGGATCCGGGCCGTTCAGCGCGCCAAGCAGGATGCCCGTTTGGGTCGTCAAGGCGAGCTGGACACCGGGATCGACGATGACGTCGACAAAGCGCACCGGATCGACAAGGACGTTGTGGTCCCTGTATTGCAGCGCCATCAGAAAATGGCCCTCGCTCATCACCGGCTGCATGCGGGCGGTGATGGCAATGCCGTCCCTGGTGGTGAAGTCCGGGGTGGATTGCGCAACGCGCCCTTCGGTCAGTCCCCATGAGGAGCATTTGAGCAGGCCATTTTCGAAATAGCCCATCTCTTCGATCGGGCGTGTGTTGATGGTGAGTTGCCGCATGCGGGCTATGTGGTCCGCCGAACAGCGGATGCCGGTGAACTGGTCGATCTGGCGCAACGCGGCGGTCGCGTCGTTGAGCGAGATGTCGGCCCTGGCGATGGCACGGCTGGCGAACAGCTGCAGCCGTTCGTGTTCCTTTTGGACGGCCTGGATCCATGAGAGATGAAACATGGCCGCGATGGGCACGATGGCGCCCAGCATGGCCAGCACCACCGCCGTCACGATGATGCGCGACCTGTCCATACGCCTCCTGCCTTCGGACGCGAGCGGCGACTGTAACGGGTCGCCCGCAATGTCTCGGGCCACCAATTGCGGCAGCGGCCCGGTTCAAGCGGATCTTATGGCGTTGACCTTACATGAACTTTAATGCTGGCATGCGCTGCTGTTCTAAGCTGGATAGGCCCCGTCGGCAGGGCCGGCGTAAAGCTCGCTGCCACTGTCGTCGCAAATGCGCAGGCGATCAGGCGTTTGCGGCATGGCCAGCGTGTGGAACAGCGCGGTGGCACCCTGCAGGGCGGCGCGCAGGTTCGGTGCTTCCAGCGACACCTTGTCGAGCGTGGCTTCGTCGGCGTCGCGCGACCGGTAGAACTCGATGACGAAGTTCAAGCGCGCCTCCGTGGCAGGTGTTGCGCAGGCTTTTTCAGTCAACTCGCCGCCTCACACAGGGGACGACGGAGAGGGCGCAAGAGGCACGCCCTCCAGTTTGTCAGCCCTTCGACTTCGGCTTCAGGCCGCTTTCGGCCTGCTTGACCGACGAGCCGAACGGGGAGGCGGGCTTGGCCACGACCTTGTCCTTCTTCGGCTTGCGCGTCTCGCGGTTGCTTCGCTGTTGACCCTTGGACATGTCGTGCTCCTGCTTCAGTGTTGGCTTGGCGGTGGGGTCTCAGACGACCGGGTCGTTGGCAACGACCGGGTTGTCAGTAACAACCGGGTTGTCGGCCGGTTCGAGATTGTCTTCGGTGGTGACCCGCTCATGGGTCTCCTGCTCGCTGCGTATGCGGTATTGCGGCGAGCCGTCCTTGACCGGCAGCCTGCTCTTGATCTGGAACAGTTCGGCGGTCTTCTGGACGAGGCCGGTGCGGCTCTTCATGCGCACGGTCTGACCGATCGCAAACTGGTGCGCGGGCGTGTCGGTGCGCGGGCGCGCATTCTGCTGGAAACGGATCATGCTGCATTCTCCCTGTCGCGCTTCAGCGCTGTTTCGAGTTCGAGGTAATCGATGGCGACAAGCTGGCTGGTGGGCGGGTTTTTCACCGCCCTTGCCGGCAGATGGATGAAGGTGGCGACGCGGCGCCAGGCAAGCCGCGACATGCCCTCGATCAGCTCTTCGTCGTGATCGATGTCGTAGTCGCCGGCCGGCAACTGCCCTTCCAGTCCGCCGAGCACGAAAGGTGCCGCGAAATGCGCGATGGAGTGGGTGGTGCGGTCCGGCATTGTCTTAACCTACGCAAAGCAGCGGTCCCGAAGCAAAAAAGCGGGGACGAGCCCCGCTTTCCTATTTCCGACGGTCGCTGGAAATAAGCCGGTTCCGAGAGCTGCCAGTACATCCGTGGTCAGCGTTCATCGAATTCGGCCGGATCAGATCAATTGCAAATTGGCGGCCGACTCGCGGCCCTTGGTGTCACGCTCCAAGTCGAACTGCAGCTTCTGGCCCTCGGCGAGGCCGGGGAAGCCGGCGCGCTCCAGTGCGCTGACATGGACGAAAACATCCTTGCCGCCATCGGTCGGCTGAATGAAGCCGAACCCCTTCTGGCCATTGTAGAACTTCACGGTTCCGGTGTTCATGTGGGTCTTTCGAAGAGTGAGAGATGGCCGCAGAGCGAATATGCCGCGCGCCCGGTATCGATGACTTGGAATGAGATTGGCGGGTCGAGAACCTCTGACGCCGCGAGATGCCAATTCTGGCCCAAAGCGATCCTGTCTATATAGGCTGAAAGGGCTGATTGTTCAAGAAGATTCATGAAAAACGCCGACGGCGGCAAAAAAATAGATCGCTATAATTATTTGATTAATCGTGATATGGCTCAATGGCTTTCAAAAAATGCTTGAATTTATGCTGGGTCGATTTTCCCGGCGCTTGCATTTTATTTGTTCCCCGGAAGGATAAAACCATGGTTTCCGTCAGAACCCCGAGAGGCATGACCGTAGCGATCAACGCGATCATCAAGCCAACCATCATACCCGCCGTTGCCGCCGGCCCGACCGGCAAGCCGATGATCGCCAAGTCGGCACGGCTGACCATCAGAAGCGATGAGGCGGCAAGGCGAACGATCGCCGATACCGATGGCACCGTGAGGCGGGCCAGACAGGTTGCCGAGACCAACCGCCTGATCTGACCTTCGCCACCGATGGGAAGGGCCGAGACACTAAGCAAAGCCTTGAACCTGCCGCGCCGATGGCCTAGATCGCCACAGGCGGACAAACATGGCAGGTTTCCCATCAACAGAGATCAGAGACGAGCGGCGGGCGCGGGAACCAAGTCTGGTGCTGGCGGACAGCCACCGCTAGGGCTCGACCAGCGTGTGCAGCAGGCGCTGCAGCTGCATCAGGCCGGGCGCCGGCAGGAGGCCGAGGCGATCTACCGGCAGGTGCTGGCACAAAAGGCCAATCATGCTGCCGCGGCGCATTTCCTCGGGCTGCTGCTGCACCAGACCGGGCGCAGCGCGGAAGGACTGGACCTGATCGAACAGTCGGTGCGCTTGCAGCCCGGCAATCCGGATTTTCAAAACAATCTCGGCACCGTGCTGCGCGACCTCGGCCGGGTCGCTGCCGCCGTCGACTGCTTCCGCAAGGCGGTGACGCTGCGGCCCGATCAGTTGGCGGCGCGCGACAATCTCGGTTCATCGCTGAAGCAGCTCAGCCAGTTCGAGGGCGCCGAAGAGATCTATCGCGGCACGATCGGGCGCAATCCCTTTCATGTCCGCGCACGCATCGGCCTTGCCGAAACGCTGCAGGAAGCCGGACGGCTCGACGAGGCGCTCGCCGTCTTCCGCGAGGCGCTGACAATCCGGCCTAGAGATGCCGACCTGCTGCACGGACTCGGCGTCGGGCTGATGGAAAAGGGCAAGCTCGACGAAGCAGCCGACCTTTTCCGACAGGCGCTGGCGGTCGACCCCGGCATGGCGAGAGCCTGGCTGATGCTGACGCAAGTCAAGCGCCAGAAGGAGCGCGACAGCGAGCTTGCCGGCATGGAGGCCCAGCATGCCAAGGCGCCGAAGGAAAGCCTGGCGCGCATGCAGCTGTCCTTCGGCCTCGGCAAGGCCAATGACGATCTCAAGGATTATGGCAGGGCCTTCGACTATTTCGCCGAAGGCAATGCGATCCGCCGCAAGGGCATCGACTACGACCAGGCCAAGACCAGGGCCGAGTTCGAGGCGATGAAGGCGACCTTCGATGCCGGCTTCTTCGAAAAGCACAAGCCCAGCTCAATCAGCGACGACACGCCGATCTTCGTCGTTGGCATGCCGCGCTCCGGCACGACGCTGGTCGAGCAGATCATCGCCAGCCATCCGCAGGTCTACGGTGCCGGCGAGCTCAGCATCCTGAAGACGGCGGTTGGCAAACAGTTTCCGCTGACCATGAAGGGCGGTTTTCCCGCAGGGATCGCCGATATGCCCGACAAAGCTTTTGCCGAGGCCGGCGAGGCCTATCTCGACATGCTGCACGCCCGCTGTCCCGGCTTCAAACACGTCACCGACAAGATGCCGGGCAACTTCCTGCTCGTCGGCTTCCTGCATCTGATGCTGCCGAAGGCCAAGATCGTCCATTGCGCGCGCGATGCGGCGGCGACCTGCCTGTCGATCTACAAGGTGCATTTCCGCGGCGACAGCCATCGCTATGGCTACGATCTAGGCGAACTCGCCGACTTCCACAATCTCTACACCGACATCATGGCGCATTGGCACACGGTGCTGCCCGGCGTCGTGCATGATGTGCGCTATGAGGATTTCGTCGCCGACCAGGAAGGCCAGACGCGGGCTCTGATCGCCCATCTCGGCCTGCCCTGGGACGATGCGGCGCTGTCCTTCCACGAGACCGACCGGCCGGTGCGCACGGCTTCCGCCGCGCAGGTCCGCCAGCCGATGTATCAGGGCTCAGTCGATCTGTGGAAACGCTATGGAGACCGGCTCAAGCCACTGCTGGACAAGCTAGACCGATATTGAGGTGAGGCTGGCCTGCGAACGGCAGTTCCCTGCGCTTCCGGTACTCAATCTCGACCTAGCTTGGTGTTAGAGCTCCATGAACGGCTGGAAGCCGCCGAAGATCATGCGCTTCATATCGAAGGGCATTGGACCCCAATCGGGTGTCAAACGCGGGTCGGCCATCACCTTGGGCACCACCGTGTCGCGGCTCTGCCTGGATTCATAGACCACCCAGGCGAAGACGACGATCTCGTCGTCCTTTGCCTGCACGGCGCGCGGGAACGAAGTGACCTCGCCATAGGGCACGTCGTCGCCGATACATTCGACATAGGCGAGCGCGCCATGTTCCATCCATATAGGGCCTGTGAGGTTGGCCAGCCGCTTGTAGTCATCGAGATTTGCCCTGGGCACGGCAAGTACGAAACCATCGACATAGGACATGTGGGTCTCCTCCTGGAAGTTCGCAGGGCCTCACCGACGCCAGCCGGTGAGGGCCTTGGCCATTGGCATAGATCAGGCTTTCTTCACCGGCGCGTTCATCGCCCACTCGACGCCGAACGGGTCGCGCATGTTGCCCCACTGGTCACCCCAGAACATGATCTGGAGCGGCACGGCGACTTCGCAGCCGGCATCGACGGCGCGCTTCCACCAGGCATCGATGTCGTCGCTGCCGAGGTGAAGCTGCATGGTGTAGCCCTGCGGCTTGACGGCGGGCATCCCGTTTTCGGGATAGAAATCGGAGAGCATCAGCGTCGAGCCGTTGATGTGGAGGTGAATGTGCATGGTGCGGCCTTTTTCGTCCGCCGGATAGGCAAAGACCTGCTCGGCGCCGAAGGCCTTCTTGTAGAATTCAGCGGCCTTGAAGGCGCCGTCGATCTGCAGGTAGGGGGTCAATCCGCCAAGCACTTTCGCTGCAGCCTGAGCCGGGGTCTGGTCGTTCATTTTTCGTGTTCCTCTTCACGTTTGGTTTGGCCTTGCCAACCATAGGACGCATGAGGCGGCGGCGATCCTACATGGCCGCGAAATTTTTTGGCGGGCCGGGCCTGGACAGGCCGGGCAGCCGGTGGGCTTGAACGAGAGGCGTGAAATGAACTTGCGTCGGCGGCCCCCAATCAGAGCGCAATTCTCGCAGCTCGCAGGCTAGAACAGATGGATCACGCGACGCTTCCTCACCTCCGAGACGACAATGATCCTCTACTATCAGACCCACTCACCCTTCGCACGCAAGGCGCTCGTCTTCGCTCACGAGGTCGGCATTGCCGATCGGCTAGAAGTCATTCATCACGAGACCAGTCCGACCTTGCGCAATGCTCGCGTCTATGCCGAAAATCCCCTCGGCAAAGTGCCGGTGCTGTTGCGGCCCGACGCGTCGCCGATCTTCGATTCCGATGTCATCTGCGCCTATCTCGACACGCTGCATGACGGCCACAAATTGCTGCCGCAAGACGGCGAAGCCCGCTGGCAGGCGTTGCGGCTGCAGTCGGTCGCCCAGGGCCTGGCGCAGACAGGCATAGCGTTGCGCTGGGAGACGGAAAGGAGACCCGAACAGCTGCGTTATAATGCTCTGGCCGACGGATACCGGGAAAAGATCGAGGCGAGCTACGACTGGATCGAAGGCATGCTGGACGACGAGGCGCCGCTCCATGTCGGCCATATTGCCTTGGCCACCACGCTGTCCTGGATGGCGTTCCGCCATCTTCCGCCTTTTCGCTCACGGGCACGGCTGACGCGCTGGTTCGAGACTTTCGAGAAGCGCGTATCGATGCAGGCGACACCGCTTTCAGGCGAGACGCATGACTGAATGGCGGTCGCCAAGTGGCGGCCGGCATTGATGGCATGGTTGCCCGGCTGCATGGGTCAGGGAGCCCTGCGAATCCGGGGACCATTTTGCGCGTCGGTCACGATTTCCGGCCAGCCGATGTCCTTGCGCAATTCGATCGGCAGCGAAAGCAGGGCGCGCTCGCTGCGATAGCGGGCGCGGGTGGCGGCGTAACGGGTGGCGATGCGGCCTATGGATGACAGAATGGACATGATGCTTTCTCCTCGGTTGAAGCCGGCATCATCGTGTCGGCATCCCAAGGACGCGGTGCATGGCGGTCATCCGACAGACCGTCGAGAATTTTTTGCGGGCGGCGTTTGATATTTTATTCAAGCGCCGCCGAGCGGCGCCTACGCAACCTTGAGCGTCGGGATCGCTGAAACATCAACTTCACGCTCTGCGTGCCAGGCATCGAAAGCCGCCTGCATTCGAAGCCAGATCGCGGCTCCGTCGCCGAACAGCTTTCCAAGGCGTGCGGCCACAGCCGGCGAAACCGGCTTCTTTTCGCGGATGATATCATAGAGCTGCTGCCGGGAGATCCCCAGCAGATTTGCAATTTCCACCTTGGTCTTTCCAGTTGCCGGGATAATGTCCTCAAGCAGCGCTCCCGGGTGGGAGGGACAACGCT
The DNA here is from genome assembly GCF_964254115.1 of Mesorhizobium sp. LjRoot246. Lineage (NCBI taxonomy): Bacteria > Pseudomonadati > Pseudomonadota > Alphaproteobacteria > Hyphomicrobiales > Phyllobacteriaceae > Mesorhizobium > Mesorhizobium sp. LjRoot246. The sequence goes on from NZ_CAXUSN020000001.1 coordinate 2,447,779, forward strand.
CAATAGGACGCGTCGGCTCGTGTACGGTCATAAGTCGAACTTCTCCAATCGGGCCGCCTCAGTGGTATTGCTCGAAATCGACGCGGGCGACGTCCTTGCCGTCGAATTCGAATGTGATGCACCACGGGCCATTGACGTGGACCGTGTAGCGAATGGGATCGAACCCTTTCAGCGGGTGGAAATCGAAGCCGGGGAGATTCATCTCCTCCGGCTTCTCCGACGCTTCCAGGCGGTCAAGCCGGACAAGAATGCGCTTGTGCATCTTGGCGTCGATCTTGCCGGTCTTTCCAGTTTGAAAGAGATCCGACAGCGCCTTGTTCTTGAAGGACTTGATCATCGATATATGTAAACAGATTGCTTACACAAATCAAGAGGGTGTAAGCAAATGATTTACAGGCGCATTGTCTTCAAATCAGATCAAGAACCGAATTCGGCAGCCGTCATCCTACCGCCCTCGGCCACCAACCAGAAGAAATCCTCCGGGTCATCGACTTCGGTCAGCCGCCGCTTATCGATCAACCAGAAGCGATTGCCGATGGCGCGGATGAAGGAGCGGTCGTGTGAGGCGAGCACGCAGCTGGCCTGATGCGCCAGCAGTTCCGCTTCCAGTGCTTCCTGACCGTCGATGTCGAGATGGTTGGTAGGCTCGTCGAGCAGATAGAAGTTCGGATTGGCAAGCCTCAGCGCCAGCATCATCAGCCGCGCCTTCTGGCCGCCGGACAGCACGCCGATCTTTTTCTCTTGCATCTCGATGACCACACCGGCGCCGGCGAGCAGCGAGCGGGCGCGCTGCTCGCCGACATCATAACGGCGTGAGACCATAGCCAGCGGTGTGTCGTCGCTGATGATGCCCGACAGCGCCTGGTCGCTGTAGCCGAGCACGGTCGACGGCGTCACCTTCACGTTCCGCACCGTGTCCGGTTCGATGATGGCATTGCGGATCAAGGTGACGAAGCGCGACTTGCCGACGCCATTGCGGCCGAGCAGCACGATGCGGTCGCCCTGGCAGATATGGCGCTTGCCGGTCCGAAACAGCAGCGTGCCGTCGGGCGTCTCCACCGCCGCGTCGTCGAGCGTGATCAGCACCTTGGCGTGGGTGCCGCGATTGGCCAGTTTTATCGCGCCGGCCGACTTCTCGCGATGCGCCGGGTTCGCCGCTTCCTCCAGTTTTTCGGCCCGCTGGTTGAGCTGCTTGGTCTTTACCGTCAGCAGGTCGCTTCCCGAATTGATGCCGATGTTGTTGAGCTTGGCCGCCTGCCGGCGCAATTGCTGTGCCACCTTCATGTCGCGCTGGAACTTGCGCTCGGTCGAGGCGTCGACCTCGTCGAGCGCCTGCCTGGCGCGAGAGTAGGGCAGCGCGAACACCGGCGACTGTTCCGGGCGCAGGAACAGCGTCCGGTTGGTGGTGGCATCAAGAAAGGCGCGGTCATGGCTGGCGATGACGACCGGCACCTCGCGCGGCAGCGTGTTGAACCAGGTTTCGAGCTGGCTGATGCGGGCAAGGTCGAGATGGTTGGTCGGCTCGTCGAGCAGCAGCACGTCGGGATCGGTGACCCAGACGCGGGCAATCAGCGCCAGCCGCTGCCAGCCGCCGCTCAGCGCCTGCATTTGCCGCTCGCGCATCGGCTCCGGCACATCCAGCGAATCGAGAACCACGTCGACACGCCACATCTCGCTGTCGGCCTGCTCGGCCGGCAAGGCGTCGGCCACCACCTGATGGAACGTACGGCTGAGAAGAGCTGGGGCAACGGATTGCTCGACATGACCGACGCGCAGGCCACGCGTGCGGGTGATGTCGCCGGAGGTCGGCTCCATCTCGCCGGTCAGGCATTTAAGCAAAGTCGACTTGCCGCGACCGTTGGCGGCAACAATGCCGAGCCGGTCGCCGGTGCCGATGGTGAGGTCGAGATTGGAAAACAGCGGCGCACTCATGGTGACGCCGAGGGATTTGAGGCTGATCAGGGCCATTTTGATTTCTCTGGTCTTGCCGGAGACAACTCCGGATGCACTTTGACGGTGCGCTTACCAGCCATCAGGCTCGGCGTTGCGGCACCACGAAGGGCAGACCAAAAAATCGAAGCGGGAAAAACCCGGACCGTCCCTGGTCAGCCCTGCAAGCAAGCTCGCAGGGCAGAAATCGGGCCACGCTGACGATGGTGACGAGAAAAATCGAACACACAGCCCTCCTTTCGAGACGTTCGAGTGTGTGAGAGCGATTACACCAAAGGCGGGGTGGGTGGCAAGACTGCCACTTTCACGCGGTGCGGGAACGGGTCCAGCACCAGTATGCAACCGCCAATGATTGCTACCGCGCCGACGACCTGGATGATGGTCAGTGACTCACCGAGCACTATCGTTCCGGCCAGCACCGCGATCGTGGTCACGGCGAATTCCACACTGATCGTCTTGGTTGCGCCGATGCTGGAAACCAGCCGGAAATAAACGACATAGGTCAAGGCGCTCATCACGCAGGCGAGAAGGCCGAGATAGAGGAAGTCGATGGCGCGCGGCATGGCAGGCACCGGTACAGCTAGCAGCAACGGCAGCGTCATCAGGCCACCGAACAGGAAGGCGGCGCCAGTGAGTTCGAACGAGCCGGCCGAGCGCAAATGGCGGTTGGCGTAATTGCTGCCGAAGGCGGCAGCAAAGGAGCTGAACAGCGAGGCGGCGCAGCCAAACGCGAAGGATGCCGTGACCGGGACGGCGGGAAAGCCAACCAGAACGGCGATCCCTGCGGCGCCGAGCAGCAGGCCGGCCAGCCCGCGAACGGTCATACGTTCAAGCCCCCACAACTGACCGAGGATCATCGAGAACAACGGGATCGCGGCAACAAGAATAGCTGCCATCGCCGTGCCGATGCGTGGAGTGGCGTAGGACAGTCCGACCAGCTGTGCGGCGACCGTTGTCGCGCCGATCACGGCGAAGTGCTGCCAGCCGGCGCTGAAATCGAGCCGCCGCCGCGTCGCTGCGGCAAGCAGGAAAAGCGTGATACCGGCGAACAGCGACCGCAAGGTGACCGCGCCGACCCAGCCGAAGGCATGCACGACCTTGAGAAGGACAAGGAACGACAGGCCCCAGGTGATGGCCAGGAAGATGTAGGCGGCGATGTCCTTGGGTTTCATGATGTGGCGAGTTTCTGGGACGGAAGGCCAGGATGGCAACGCCCGTATAGGTTCCACCCGCAACTGGCAAGGCTGAGCGCAAATTCAGGAGAAAGAGCTTTTATGCTGGCGGGACAGCGCCTCCCTCTGTCCTGCCGGACATCTCCCCCACACGGGGGGAGATCGGCTGTGACGGCCGGTTTCGCCAACCGCCAGCCTCAAAAGAAAATCGCCGACAGCATCTCCCCCCTCGTGGGGGAGATGTCCGGCAGGGCAGAGGGGGGCGCGAAGGATCGCTACTTTCCCGGCCTACCCGTCTTGCCGGGCCGGCGCTTTTCGCGGCGGGCGTCGCCGGGATCTTCGTAGGAGCCGATGCCGGCGCGCTGACGAACCATTGGCTTGGGGGAATCGTCGCGTTCCTTCGCGCCCCCCTCTGCCCTGCCGGGCATCTCTCCCACTTGGGGAGAGATCGGCTGTGGCTTCGCCGGCACTTTTCCCTCGACCGGCTTTTCCGTGCGCCGCACGGTCATTTCATCAAGCGAGTTCTTCTTGAACAGTGGCTTGGTGGCGTCGCCGGGAATACCGAAGTCGGAGCCGTGCGCCTCGGACGCTGACTGTTTCTTGAACAGCGAGCGCGATACCGCACCGGCCGGCGTCGGCATGTCGGTGCCTGGCCCCATATCGTCGATCGAGGGTTTCGAAAACAGCGGCTTCTTCACCGGCACCGCGCCATCGGCGCCCATTTCGTCAAGATCAGGCTTGCGGAAGAGGTTAGGGCGGGCAGCCTTGGCGGCCTCTTCGGCGGCACGTGCTTCGTCGAGCTTGCGAAAACGCTCCTGTTCCTCTGATGTACGATGTTTGGCCACGCCCTTGTTGTGCTTGCCCTTTTCGCGGCCGGAGACTGGGCTCTCCATGTCGGCGTATTTGGCCAGCGGGTCTTCGGAGACGGACAGTTCCATCTCGCGCAGCCGCTTGATCTCGTCGCGGATGCGGGCCGCCTTTTCGAAGTCGAGATTGGCGGCGGCGTCGCGCATCTGCTTGTCCATCGCGTCGAGATGGGCTTTCAGATTGTTGCCCATCATGGCGCCGGCGCTGTCTGTGAACTGCGAGATGTCGGCGCGGACATGGTCCTTCTCATAGACCGAGTCGAGGATGTCTGAGATGCGCGATTTGACCGATTCCGGCGTGATGCCGTTGGCCGCGTTCCACTCCATCTGCTTTTCGCGGCGGCGGTTGGTCTCGGCCATTGCCCGTTCCATCGAGCCGGTGACCTGGTCGGCATAGAGAATGACCTTGCCGTCGACGTTGCGGGCGGCGCGGCCGATGGTCTGGATCAGCGAGGTTTCCGAGCGCAGGAAACCTTCCTTGTCGGCGTCGAGAATGGCGACGAAGCCGCATTCGGGGATGTCGAGGCCCTCACGCAGCAAGTTGATACCGACCAGCACATCGAAGGCGCCAAGGCGCAAATCGCGCAGGATCTCGATACGTTCCAGTGTGTCGATGTCGGAGTGCATGTAGCGGACGCGGATGCCTTGCTCGTGCAGATATTCGGTCAGGTCCTCGGCCATGCGCTTGGTGAGCACGGTGACCAGCGTACGGTAGCCGGCCTTGGTGGTGTCGCGGATTTCGCCGACGACATCATCGACCTGGGTCTTGGCCGGGCGAATCTCGACCGGCGGATCGATCAGGCCTGTCGGGCGGATGACCTGTTCGGCAAAGACGCCGCCGGCCTGCTCCATCTCCCAGCCGCCTGGGGTCGCCGAGACGGCAACCGAGAGCGGCCGCATGGCATCCCATTCCTCGAAACGCAGCGGCCGGTTGTCCATGCAGGACGGCAGACGGAAGCCGTATTCGGCCAGCGTCGCCTTACGGCGAAAGTCGCCGCGATACATGCCGCCGATCTGCGGCACGGTGACATGGCTTTCGTCGATGAAGACCAGCGCATTGTCGGGAATGTACTCGAACAAAGTCGGGGGCGGATCGCCCGGCTGGCGGCCGGTGAGATAGCGCGAATAGTTCTCGATGCCGGCGCAGGAGCCGGTGGCTTCCAGCATTTCGAGGTCGAAGCGGCAGCGCTGTTCCAGCCGCTGCGCTTCCAGCAGGCGGCCGGCCCGTTCCAGTTCGACCAGCCGATGCTTGAGCTCTTCCTTGATCGACTTGATTGCCTGGTTGAGGGTTGGGCGCGGCGTCACATAGTGCGAGTTGGCGTAGATCTTGACGCTTTTCAGTTCACCGGTCTTCTGGCCGGTCAGCGGGTCGAACTCGGTGATCTGCTCGATCTCGTCGCCGAACATCGAAATGCGCCAGGCGCGATCTTCCAAGTGGGCCGGGAAGATCTCGATCGTGTCGCCGCGCACCCGGAACGAGCCGCGGACGAAGTTGATGTCCTGGCGCTTGTACTGCTGGGCGACGAGATCGGCGAGCAGCGCGCGCTGGTCGAGCCGGTCGCCGATCTGCATCTGGAAGGTCATCGCCGTGTAGGTTTCGACCGAGCCGATACCGTAGATGCAGGACACAGAGGCGACGATGATGACGTCGTCGCGCTCGAGCAGCGACCGCGTCGCCGAATGGCGCATGCGGTCGATCTGCTCGTTGATCGAGGATTCCTTTTCGATGAAAGTGTCGGTGCGCGGGACGTAGGCTTCCGGCTGGTAATAGTCGTAGTAGGAGACGAAATACTCGACGGCGTTTTCCGGGAAGAATTTCTTGAACTCGGAATAGAGCTGCGCCGCCAGCGTCTTGTTCGGCGCCAGGATCAAAGCAGGGCGCTGCGTCTCCTCGATCACCTTGGCCATGGTGAAGGTTTTTCCAGAGCCGGTGACGCCGAGCAACACCTGCGTGCGGTCGTTGTTGTCGACGCCTTCGACCAGATCCTTGATGGCGGTCGGCTGATCGCCGGCGGGTTCGAAATCCGACACCATCTTGATGGCGATGCCGCCTTCGGATTTTTCGGGGCGGGCAGGGCGATGCGGCGTCCACAGCACCCCGTCCTTGTGCAGCGGATTGCCGGATTCGATCAGCGCCGACAGTGCCGCCACCGTCGCGGTGACGCTGCCCGAGGCCATGGTCTCGGCGTCTTCCAGCGAGATGTCCAGGCCGGCGACCGGATTGAGGCCGGCTGCGGTGCGCTCCCTGGCCGACGCCGCGCCACCCATCGAGGTGCCGCGCGCGCTGCGCCCCGGCGAGCTTGAGCGCTCGGGTATCTTCTTCGATGGCTTCGGCGATTTGCCGCCGTCGCCCTTGCCAACAAGACGTCCTTCCTTTTCGGCTTCCTGCTCGATCTGCTCGGCCCAGTCCGCGATTGAACCGCTCAGCGGTGTGCCCGAAAGCTCGGGCTGCGGCATTTCGGCGAAGCCGCCTCTGTGCAGCAGTTCCGAGGCGTCCAGGAAATCGGTCAGTGGGCTGCGCCGCTTCGGCGCGGCGCGGTCGTCATTCGCCGTCGGCGGCGTTTTCTGATCGGGAGATTTGGCCATGTCCCGAATATGGGATTTCCTGGCCAAAATGGAAAGAGTGGGATGAGGTGAGGCGTCTCGCCGGATACGGCTCCTGACAGAAGGCTGTCAGGAGAAAACGGTGGTCGCGTGCCTATCCGGAAGGATCAGGCGCCGCGTGCGTTGTCCGCTGCCACGCGGGTCGGCGACCCATTCAAGCGCGGCACCACGACGAGGCGTTTGATTTTACCCTTCTTGTAGGCGGCGAGGAAGCGCGCATAGTCCTTGAAGGCGACACAGCCGCTCGACTGGGCGTAGCGGCCCCGAAGCAGATAGGTATGGGCCAGAAACCCGTCGCGATTGTATTTGTTGCGGCCATCGACCGGTGTCAGGCGCAAGGCCTCCACGCCATGAAAGCGCGACTCGCGCAGCGACAGATTGTAGGTGTTGGGCGGTGTCGGTCCGCGGTTCTTCTGGTCGGCATAACGCGGCTGATCCACCATGGCGCCGACGCCCGAATGCGCCTCGAGCCTCGAGCCGTCAGGCATGTAGACGGTACCGGCGCTGATGTCGTAGACGGCGACGCCGTTGCCGGCTCCGCTCCGGGACCCCGGCGAGTTGAACAGGTTCTTGAATGCCTTGCCGAGGCCACCCGAAGGCATGTCGGGCTTGGCATAGGCCAGCACGTCGCCGCCATCGGCCGGCCGGCCTTGCCGCGCCGGCTTTGCCGACTGGGCCTGCTGGACGGTCTCACGCGCCGACTTCGGCTGTTGGACGGGCTTGGGCTGCTGGACGGGCTTGGGCTGCTGCTGCACGATTTTGGGTTGCGGCGCGTCGAATTGCGGACGCCTGGTCGGCAACGGCACGTCGTCGGTCAGCGCATCCGGCAGCGAGGCGACATCGCCGGGCTGATCCTGCTGGGTTTCGACCGGCGAAACCGCGACATCAGCCGACGATTCCTCGATCGGCAGCGGTGAGGCAAACGCCTCGTCGTCGACTGGCAGCGACTGCACGAGGGCAAGCGCCAGCTGCGAATTGTCTGGCGTATCGGACTGGGCAAAGCCCATCGGTTGCGGCGCGGTCTGCACGACCACCGAGCCGGTATCCAGCCGAGCGAAGCGCTCGGCCGCCGGAGCCGGCATGTCGTCCGACAGGCTGGCCATAACCTGAACGGACGGCACCAGCGACGCCTCGGCAATCCGCGGTGCGACGGTGGAAATGACAGGGTGCGTGGATGCGTTTGCCGCGATGACAGGTTTTTCCGCGCCGGCAAAGGCAGCGGCCAGCTTCATCGGCGAAAGCGACGCTTCGATGCGTTCGAAGCGCTCCTGCGACTTCGACTTTACGGCGGCAGGCACCAGCCTTGTCTGCGCCACGAGGCGTGCGGATTTTTCCGCCGGCGGGCTCACTCGGGCAAGCTTGAAGCAGCTGGCGCCACACTGCACCGCATGGTCGTGCAGCGCCTGTGCGCCGCCATGGGCATTGGCCACCACGAAGGGGGCTCTCAGAAAATGCTGTTTGAGCGGATCGGCAAGGGCGAACGAGCCCGGCATCGACAGCGTCTGGGGCAGGCAGCCCGAAGTCGCCGACAGCGAGGCGCCGACTGAGCTGAGGCCGGCCATGGTGCCGATCAGCCAAAGGCCGATGGCGGTGCCGACGCAGGGCACAGCGACCCAGCGGACGATCCGGCCAGCATTCGAAGAAGAAGAGCGTGGCGCGTCGATGAACTCACCGCCCTCACGCTGTCCCCGGATTTTTTTGTGTGTACTCAACAACGCCATGCAACCAATCTCGCTTCAATCGGTTTCCCCGTACGTGGCCTTGAGAGCCGCGACGACCATTCTGTGAGTGATCCCAGGTGGTCCCCGACGCGTTTGCCGCGTCTGTAGTTGGTTGCCGATTGCTTCAAAATATGGACAAAGTTGGTTAATCAATCCCTCTCAAAACCAACCACGAGATGTGGATTTGGGCCAAATCAGGCTTCGTCCACGGCCAGGAAAGTGGTGTTGTCGCCCTTCCGACCTGGTTTTGCTGCCTGTTTTTGGAGGCCGAGTCAAGCAAAACGGCCGTTGCTAATTTTTACGCAGCGCTTTCCAGTGACAAATGCAGCGAAGCGATTGCCAGCAGGAATTGTGTAAAAAGGCGACTGTCACCGGGTGAAACTGTTGCCCTGCCTGCCACGATTCCCGCGGGACGGCCGCCTCAAAGCAACCCGCACTCAGTTGAACCAAAGCGCAAACGTCAGAAACCCACCACCGCCGAACTGGCGCTGGATCTGGTCGAAATCGTCACTGGTCAGGATCGTGCCGCTTTCGAGATAAGGCGCGATGGCCGGGCCGGTGATCGACAGCACCAGGTCGAAGTTTTTCGGGTCGTCGAAGAAGCGCTTCATGTTGATGCCCAGGCCGGTGCTGGCGGTGACGCGGAAATGTGGTAGCAGCTTGCGGCCTTCCAAAAGATCCTCAGCCATGGTCAAGGTGGCGAGCCAGGCCTGGACCTGCTCCTCGCCGACTTCGAGGCCGGTGAGCGGGTTTTCGCCCTTCTGTTGCGGTCCCGGCAGCCATTCGCGGTCATTGTCGGTTTCGGCGCGGATCGCCTTCCAGTCCTCGCGCGACAGCCGGATCATCTCCAGCAGATGGCGGCGTGCCGCTTGCCGGCGCTCCGGCTCGGCCACCGGCCAGTTGACGAGATGCACCATCGAGATGAAATCGGCGATGCGCCACTCCGAGGAGAAGATGCTGCTGCCCATGTCGCCGGCCGGCGGCACGAGAATGTCCTGCAACGGCAGTTTGGCGCGCGGGAACAGCATGTGAAACGAGCCGTCGAAGGTGCTCCTGAAATCATGCGCCAGCCAGAAATCGGCCTGCGCCATCAGAAATTCGGCATAGCCCTGCAGCCAGTACCCGTCGGCGCGGTCGAAGCGGAATGCCAGTGTGGGAACGGCGGCGTCCGATGTGATGCCGCCGCGCGACAGCGAGGCTATGATGGCCGCCATGCTCTCATCCGGCGCGATGGTGCCGTCCTCGTTGAGATCGATACCGGTATGGGTGAGGTCGATGACCATGCCGATATCGGCGTTTGCCGGCACTGACGCAAACGTGGCGGCGGATTTTTCGAGCCGGTCGCGGAAGCTGACCAGGATGGCGCGGAACTGCTCATAGGTCAGCGGCTCGGGGTTGGGATTGTCCGGCACCGGCAGTCGCATCAGCGGCAGCATAAAGGATTGCGGGCTTTCGAAACCATGACGGTGCAGGCCGGTGGCCAGGATTTCCAGTGCGGTGAAGAACTCGCCCGCCCCGGCCGCATAGGCGGACGCCGGGTCTTTTGGCGCGGCGACCTCCAGCGTCGACAGGGCAGTGTCGCGCGCGGCCACGGTCTTCGCCTCGAACAGTGCGGTTGCCGCTTCCGGCATTGCCGCCGACGCGGAAGACAGCGGCAGGAGCAGAATGAAAGCGGATGTCAGCAGGCCTGCCAGTCGTGTCATCTTTCCCCCCAATGTTTGTTGGCAGCGCAAATATACACGATTTGCAGCGCCGCGCTTCAACCCGCCCGGCGGACAGTCTACACAGGGCAAACAATTGGGCATCGCGTGTCGAATTATCCGCTTTCCTACAAGCTGTCCTGGCTGCCGCGTTTCGTGAAGCCGTCGCTCGTCGGCGACGCACGAGACTTTGCGCCGATGGCGGGAACGCTGATGAATCCGCCGCCAAAGCAGACGGTGCGGCTTGCCTTCGTCGGCGACATCTCGGCGGTGGCCAACCGCAGCGCGCCGCACTGCGATCCGGCGATCAAGGCGCTGCTCGGCACCACCGATCTGGTGATCGGCAATTGCGAAAGCCCTGTTGTGGACAGACCAAGCGCGGTGCTGGGTACGAGGCTCGGCACGCACCATGTGATGAGCGAGCGGTTTCTGGCCGAGGCGCTGACGGCAGTCGGCATTGCGCACGAAAAGCTCGTGCTCTCGTTGGCCAACAACCATGTGCTCGACCAGGGCGTCGCCGGTTTCGACGAGACGGTGGCGGCATTGCAGCGGCTCGGTATCCGCACGGTCGGCCTGACCGCCAATGGACCGGTGGTGCCTGTCCGGGTAGGACCGCTTGATATCGGCTTGACCGCCTTCACGCTGTGGCGCAACGCCGATGAAAGCGCGTTCACAGGGCGCGTATCAATGGACAGCGACCTGGGGCGCTGGCCGCGCGATGGTGTCGATCTTCTTTGCGCCGTGCCGCATTGGGACTGGGAGTTCCGGCATTTTCCGCGCGCTGAAACACGAGCACTGGCCAGGCGACTGGCCGGGCAGGGCATCGGGCTGATCGCCGGCCATCACGCCCATGTCGTGCAGCCGGTGGAGCGGATCGACGGGACGATCGTCGCCTATGGGCTCGGCGATTTCCTCGGCACCGCGCTTACCCGACAGCCATGGCCGGGTCGTATCGGGTTTATCCTCATTGTCGATGTCAGTGCCGACGCCGGCACGCGCGGGACGATCGCGTCTTACCGGTTGCATCCCTTCATACGCCTGCGCGCCGGCGACCATGAGCGGCTGGTGTTGGTGGAGGCTTTGGAGGGCCGAATGCGTGACAAGGTCGCGGGGCGACTGAAAGCGATCTTTCCTTCTCCACCAACCGATGAAGGCGTCCCCGCTTAAACGTCTGGCGACCCCTGCAAAACCGACTATCATGCGACGGCAGAGGCAGGCTTGCGGGGGTGGAGGTGGAAACAGCGGATTTCATGCCTGGTGAAACGGTCATCGCCGGCATCCGGAAAGACATCGAGACCTATGAAGCGGCGAGGGCTTCGGCGGTCCGGCAGGTGCGTTGGCGGGTGCCGGTGTTCGTCGGGCTGGTGCTGGTGACCGTGGTGCTGGTCGCCTCGCTGTTCAACAAGGTCGCCGACCCCAACGAACAATGGTTTTCGACGCCGCATGTGTTCCTCTACGTCATCGGCTTCGTGGCTTCGATCCTGCTCTATTTCCAGGCCAGGAAACCGGCGACGCGGCTGCAGCAATCGTTCCGCGAAACACTACTGCCGATCATCTTCGGCTTCATTAGGGATATGCGTTACCAGCATGGGGTGACGCCGAATTCCTTCGACCGGTTGCCGCGCACGGCGGTTGGTCCGTTCAACCGGCAGGCGTTCGACGACATCGTCGCGGGCCGCTACGAAGGGTTTCCGTTCGAACTCTACGAGGCGGAACTGCGCGAGGGGTCGGGCAAGGGCTCGTCAACGGCCTTCAAGGGCGTCATCGTCGCCTTCGAGACCATCGCGCCGTTCCCCGGCATATTGGTGGCGACGCGGCGGACCAACGCGGTGATCAGCTTCTTTCGCGGCATCTTCGCCAGCAAGCTGCAAGAGTTGTCCAGTGGGGACGCCGCGCTCGATGCCGCCTACGAGTTCCGCACCGACAATGCCGGGGCGGCACAGCCCCTGGTGAGCGGCCGGCTGGCGCAGGCGCTGAAATGGCTTGGCGAAACCTGGCCGGACGATCCGGCCCGCGTCGCGCTCAACGGCAGCGATGGTTTCCTGCTGTTGCCGCAGACGAAGAATTTCTTCGAGCTGCCGGATATTTCCGTGCCGCTCGACTACGCCACGCATGTCGCGCCGATGATATCAGACATGGGTGCGATGCTGGCAACGGCGGCGCTGGTTCGCAAGATCGGCGCGAAGGACGAGGAGGGTTAATCGGACCGCGCCGTCAGCAGTCGAAGCCGTATTTGTCGCGCATATAGTCGGCCTCCTCTTTCGACATTTTGTTGAACATGACGCAGACGGTGAAGCTGCCGACCTGACGCCCGCCGCGTGTGTATCCCCAGTCGGAAATATCGTCCCTGGTGAATTCTATGTTCTGGCCGAGGACGACATTGTGCACTTCCTCCGGCTGGTTTGCCAGTATGCCGACAAATCCGGTTTCGGTGCGGCGGAACGGTATGACCCAGAAGTGTTCGGTGACGTTACCGTCCCGCACCTTGACCTTCAACTTGAACCTCTCTGTGTCGGCGGGAGGCGCCTCGGACAGTGCCAGGAAGTCATCCAGGCTGGCGAGCGCCTGCGCGGTCGCCGCCGCCATCTCTGGATCGCCGGGAGTAAAGATAATTGTCTTGTCGTCGTCCGGATCCGTGGCTTGTGCGCCGGCCGATCCCGGAGCAAGCGCGAGCATCAGGGACATCGCGGTCCGGACTGCAAGTTTCATGGAAGGCCCCCCTTCATCCTTAACGGCACAGCATCCTGTATCCGTGACCGATTTGCAACCGCAGCGCGTATTTCATTCATTTCGGAATGGTTAGTTGAGCTGATCCACGAAACAAAATGTGTATCGGCGACCGGTCGGCAGTCTGTTTCGTGATGCCGCTCGAGACGGATTGCGGCGGCTGCGTGGTGATCGAAAGCCGCCCGTCACAATCGGCCAAGTGACTCTTTTCGCGGACAGAAGCGCGCTCGCTGGGGAGCCGAAGCGGCCTGAAATGATGTCGGCAGCAAGCAATGTGTCGGAATTAAGCCTATGATATTGTTTGCTAAAATCACTCAACGTGATTTGCGGAGGGAGCGCTTTCCGTTCCAGTTTCAGGCCGTCCGGTGCTGTCGTTTCCAAGGCGGCGGTCCGGAAAAGAGAAACAGCACGGAGTGCTTACCAATGAAGAAGACCCTCGCAACCACCGCCGCTCTGCTCGCCTTCCTCGGCACGGCCTATGCCGCGACCGTTCAGGGCACCATCCAGGCCGTCGACCCGACGACCAAGTCGATCACCCTCGACGACGGCAAAATCTACCAGTTGTCGCCGGAAGCGACGGTCGGGAAACTGAAGGTTGGCGCCAAGGTGGCGGTGACTGTCGATGACAAGACCGGCATCGTGACGTCGATCAAGAAGGCTTCGTAAGACGTGAGCGGAGTGCGTCAGCACGCCTGCTGACCGAATTTTTCAGACCCTGTTCCACACCTGGCCGGTCCCTCCGGGGATCGGCCACTTTCGTATTCTCCGCCCCTCGGCGCCAGGCGGAACGCTGTCCCGACAGCGCCGCTATGGTCTTTGCCAAAGAGCCGCGCTATCCCTTGGCCAACGGGGGATATTCATGGCTGATGGACAAAAAGGATTTCGCCTGTCGCGGCGACTGCTGCTGGGTGCGGCTGTCGTCGGCGGTGCGGTGCTGTGGGGCGGCAACACCGTGGCGCGGCTGGCGCGCGGGCCTTCGGGGCCGAAGAACGCCGGACGGATTGCCGATATTGACGGCATCGCGTTGCCGCTGAAGCCGCTGGACAATGCGCCGGCTTTTGACGCGTCTCTGCCCTGGTCGGCAAAAGGCGGCGACATCAACGATGCCAGCGGCCTGTCGATGACGCCGGTCTATGGCGTGGTCGAGGTCAGCGAGGAAGAGCACATCGCCAAGGCGTTGGCCTTCGCGCGCGCCAATGGCTTGAAAGTCTCGCTGGCCGCCATCCGTCATTCGATGGGCGGGCATGCCTTCGACGACAACGCGCTGGTGCTCGACTTCAGAAAGTTCAACAAGGTGACGGTCGACGCCGCGGCGAAGACCATGACGCTGCAGCCGGGTGCGCGCTGGCACGACATCCAGAACCTTCTGCATCCGCACTTTGCGGTGAAGGCGATGCAGTCTACCGACATCTTCTCGGTCGGCGGCTCGCTGTCGGTCAATGCGCACGGCATGGACCATCAGGCGGGTTCGGTGGCGGGCTCGATCCGCTCGATGCGGGTGATGCTGGCCGACGGTTCGGTGGCGACCTGCTCGCCGAGCGAGAACACCGATCTTTTCCGCCATGTCGTCGGCGGCTACGGCCTGTTCGGCGTGGTGCTGGAGGCGACGCTCGATATCGTCGACAACGCCGTCTACCGCACCTCGCGCGAAATCATTAAATCGGACGATTTTCCGAAATTCTTCGCCGAGGTGCTAGAGCCGAACAAGGATATCGGCCTGTTCTACGGCCATCTGTCGACGGCGCCCGGCAATTTCCTCGAGGACATGATCGTCTACCGCTATGACAAGGTGGCCGACCAGCCGCCAGCCGACCAGCCAGCGATTGGCGAACCGGGATCGGTGGGGCTGAAGCGTGTGATCATCAATTTGGCGAAATGGGGCAGCCTGTTCCAGGAGCTGAAATGGTTCACCGAAAAGACGCTGGAGCCGAAATTCGAAAACTGCACGGTGGCGCGCAGCTCAGCCATGGCCGAGGGCGAGGCCTGCCTCGTCACCCGCAACAACCCGATGCACGATTCGGTGCCCTATCTCTTCAACGATCAGTTGGATGAGACCGACATCCTGCACGAATATTTTATTCCACGTGCCGCCTATGTCGAATTCATTACGGAAGCACGCGAGATTCTGCGCAACCAGACGCTGCCGGTTCTCAACGCTTCTGTGCGCATCGTCCACAGGGAGGATGTTGCGCTGACCTACGCGCCAGAGCCGGCCTATTCGCTGGTGCTCTACATCAATCAGCCGACCGATGCCGACGGCAATGCCAGGATGCGGACGCTGACACGGGCGCTGATCGATGTGACGATCAAGCATGGCGGCCGGTTCTTCCTGCCCTATCAGCTGCATTATACGGCCAAGGAGTTGCTGGCCTCCTATCCCGAGCTGGCGGCTTTTCTGGCGGCAAAGCGGCAATATGACCCGACGGAACTGTTTTCCTCGACCTTCTACCGTGCCATCAAGACGCTGAGCGGGGTGGCGTAGACGTTAGGAGACTTCATGCGCAAGGTATCAGCCGCGGCACTCACCCTCATCGCGCTGTGCGCTGGACCGGCCGGAGCCGAGGATCTCAAGGCCTTCAAGCTGACCATCGACGGTGTGACGGTCGATATCGATCCCGGCGAGAGCGCAAACGTGACGCTGCCCGGCGGCAAACGGAGCAAGGTGACGCTCGAGCGCAACGACTTCGCCACCTTTTCCGGCAACGATTTCTCCTTCGTCCACCCCAGCAGCATTTCGGTGACCAAGACCGATCTCGGCGATGATATCACGCAGTATCTGATGGCTTCGGCGCTCGGCACGATCGTCGTCGTGCAAGAATATGGCAAGATGAATCCGGTGTCGCTCAACCAGCTGATGCTGCAGGAGATGACCAAGGAACCGGTGCAGGCGGGCGCCACGCTGACGCAGGAGCCGACGACGCGCAAGCTCGCCGACGGCAAGGAATTGACCGGCATCCGCGCTGAGGTAAAGACACGCACCGACACTGCCGATTTCGAGATCGTCGGCTTCGGTGTCGCCGATCGGGGGCTGCTGTTCATCACCCGCGTTGCCGGCGAGGACGCGGCGACCGAAAAACCGCTTATCGACAAGTTCTGGCAGAGCCTGAAGGTCAAGATGTAACGGGCGACTACAGCCCCTTCGGCACCAGTCCAGCCAGCCAGTTCACAGAGCGTTTCGCGGCGTCGGCGGTTGCCGAGGCGGCGCGGCCGAGATCGGTCTTGACCACGGCGTAGCCGTTCTTGGTGCGATAGAGCACGCCGGTTCCGCCATCGACCACCTGTTCATAGGCGACAGGCCGGGCGGCATCCGCTTCCATGGCCGTCGTCGGCGAACCGACCGAAACGCTCGGCCGGTGGCTCAATTCAGGCGGCAATGGGCTTTCGGTTCTGACGACCCGGCTGGCGGGCTTCAATTCCGGGCGCGATGCGGTCGCGGCCAGCTGCGAGGAGGACGACGAACCCTTTGTGCGGCAAATGCCGGAGACGAGCGGATAGTTGAAATTGCGTTCGTGCATCATCTGGCTCTTCATCGCCGCTTCGCACTCGGCGACCGTCGACCATTTGGCTGGCGTCTCACCGATATATTCGCACAGCTTGGCGTCGCAGTCGCAGCCGACGATGGTCATGGCGACAAGGGCGGTCTTGATCACGGTCTTGTCCCTTCGAGATGCAACCCAGCCACTCCATCGCGCGCGAACAAGGCGGGATTTGGCCGCGATTGTGAAATGAGCGTGGCGGATCGTTCGAGGAGGCCGATCTTTGCGGGGCGTGGCCGAAAGGCCTCAGTAATCGTAGACGTGTTCGAGCCTGGCGCCTGACTTGATCAGCGCCGGCAGGACGAGATGCAGCTTGCGCACGGCGACGGTCATACCTGTGCGGCGCGTTGCCGGATCGGCTGGCAGCGGATAGCTGAACAGGATGCGCATGCCTTCAGGGATGGCGATCGTGTCGGTGGAAAGCACGGTGACCATGATCTTGTCATTGCCGCCGATCTCGACGAAGGAGACGCCCTTGTCGATCAGGCGCGGGATCATTTCGGTGAAGACCTGATAGCGCTTGGTGACGAAGATGGTGCCGTCAGCGCCCAGATCGCGTTCGAGCAAGGTGTCAGGCTCGTTGCGGGTGGCTTCGCCGACCGGCCCCTTGGCCCAGACATGAATGTCGAGGAAGGCGGGGTTCATCGTGGCGGTGAGCGCCTGCTTGATCAGGTCGGCATAGCCCTGCTTGATGGTGTCGGCGAGGCCGAAGGCCAACTTGCGTTCGCTGGTGCGGATGGAGCTGTCGCCCGGCGCCGGCTGCACGGCAAACAGGCCGGCGCGCTTCTCAGCATAGGGGAACTGATACCACGGCACCTGATCGAGGAATTTGGCATAATCCGCCGCCACCTTGGCCTGATAGATGTCGGCGGCGGTGCGCTTGCCCGATGTCGCCTCGGTGATGCGGCCGACCGTGTTCTCATACGCCCACTGCAGGATATGCTCGATCGAGTGGCTGGTGCCGATGATGACCAGCATCTGGTGGTTGGCGTAGTTGAACTTGTAGGCAGAGCCGGCGCGGATCACCATGGCGTAGTCCTGCCAGAAGCGGCCGACATAGGACCAGTAGGGGAAGCCGCTCGGCTGGTCCTTGTCGACGAAGCCGGCATATTCGCGCGCGGCGTAGACGATCGCCCATTCCGGATAGGTCAGGAAGGTTGATTCCTCCGGCCGCTGGTAGCCCGGAATCTCGGCGCGGACCTTGTCGGCCAGCGCCTTGGGCGGCGCGCCGTCGGCAATACCGGGCAACGGCGCCTTGTCGAGCGCCGGCGTCGTCAGGAAGCCGTAGCTCAGCCCGGCGATCGGGATGAGGATGACGAGGACGATCAGCCAGAGGATCGTCTTGACGATGCGCTTCAGCCAGCGAAAAAGGAACATGGCCGATCAGGCCGTGGCGAAGTGTTCGTGTATGCGCTTGGCCAGCCAGAAGCCGACATAGACGGCGAAGCCGCCAATGACGATGTGCGGCAGGTTGGCGAAGAAGCGGGCGGGGAATTCGATGTCGTTGAGAGAGCGGAAGCCGTTGATGAAGATGCCGGCGTCGAGGCAGCCGGAACCGGTGATCAGCCCGAGCACGCCGTCGAACAGGTAGACCGAACCGAACAGCTTGAAATAGAACACCGCCTGGCGGTGCGAGATGAAGGCGGCGGCCAGCGCCCAGACGCCGGAGAAGGCGTGCAGAAGGTCGTCATACCATTGCAGCGAGAACAAGCCGAACAGATTGCCGTCGGCATCGTTGAACGCCGGTATGTAGCCGATGGCGACGACGCCGAAGAACAGGAAAGCATAGGCAATGGCAAGCTTCTGGATCAACGTCATTGAACTTATCCCCCTCGAAGAGCCCGCCTGAAAACAGACTCTGACCAGGCGATACTAACCGATTTTAGCGCGCGGTGAAGCGGCGCTCGCAAGATCGTCGGCAAAGGAGATCAGGGAGGCCAAAAGACAGTCGGCGCCGGGATTTCTCCCAGCGCCTCCCTGTCAGATCAGGACACGGTCGCGGCAGCAACTTCCGTAAAGTCGTCGCGCCTTGCCGGCCTTGATTTTGACGGTCCTGCCAGTCCGCAACCCGAAAGCAGCGTCCGTTCGGGACCACGCCGGTCTCCACCCTTGCGAGCTTTGCCCTGCGTACCATCGAAGGTTTTTGCCGTCCTTCATGGCAGCATCGGTCCGCCGTCGGCGTTGGCACGCTTTCCGCGGCCCCGTAGGTCTCGGCTCCGTCCCTCGAAACAGGCAAGCCTGCTCTCGCTTCGGGCCGTACGGGCCTCAGGAAATCCGCCTTTCACTTCGCCTTTCGGCTGGGCAATCGGTAGCCGCCTGAGATGGGTTTAACGTACGCCGGGTAAGGGTCCTGGGGAATGGCCGTGGGCCTGTGGATAACGGGATTATCGGGGATCAACCAGGGATAGTTGGATTTTCCTTGCCCGCCATGATGAGCGGCATCGGCGGACATTCGGCCTTGCCCTGCAGGCGGGTGCGGGCTTCAATGCCGGCAAAGGATTCGAGGTGCCGAGTGCTTCGATATCCTTGCGGGAGGGTTTGCGTGAAAGTCGGGGTGGTTCTCAATCCGATTGCCGGCGGCGGCTGGCTGAAACGGCATTGGCCTGAAGTCGCCGCGTCGCTGAAAAAGCACTTCGGCGAATTCGAGCTGCGCGAGACGCAGGCCGAAGGTGATGCCGAAAGACTGGCAATCGATCTCGCGATGAGCGGCTTCGATCTGGTGATCGCGGCAGGTGGCGACGGCACCGCCAGCGAAGTGGCCGACGGGCTGCTGCAGGCAGCCCAGGAGAGCGGCCGGACCACCGAACTTGGTCTCTTGCCGTGTGGCACCGGCATCGATTTCGCGCGTGGGCTCGGACTGCCGAAAGAGGTCGATGCGGTACTGAAGCGGATCGCCGAAGCCAAGGCCCGCAAGGTCGATGCCGGACGCATCGGCTACATCGACGATCATGGCGCGCTGGCCAGCCGGCACTTCATCAACATCGCCAGCCTTGGCCTGTCCGGCGCCACCGACCGCGCGGTCAATGCCGACAAGCGCAAGGGCAGGATGTCGGCCAAGGCGCTGTTCCTATGGCGCACCGTGGTCGAGTTCATCCGCTACCGCTTCCAGGACGTCAGCATCACGGTCGATGACGGCGCCCCCGTCGAGGCGCGCATGGCGCTGGTGGCGGTGGCCAACGGAAAGTTCTTCGGCGGCGGCATGATGATCGCGCCGGATGCCGAACTGACCGACGGGCAGTTCGACATCGTCATCCTGCGCGCCGCCGGCAAGCTCAAGCTGATCTGGGATATCCGGCTGCTCTATGGCGGCCGTCACCGCAACCATCCTGCGATCACCATCCTGCGCGGCAGGAAAGTGATGGTGGAACCGCTGGGCGACGTCGAGAAGAACCGCGCCCTGGTCGACATAGACGGCGAGTCGCCGGGGCGCATACCAGCGACCTTCGAGATTCTACCAGGCGCATTGACGCTCAGATACTGAATCAAGCCGTTGACAGATTGATTCAGGTGGATTCGCTGATCCATCCAACGCGCTGAAATCGCTCGATATCTGCTAGGCGTCAAAGTGCGAGTTTAGCCGGAAAACCCGGCGCGCGCAGGTCGGTGCCTACGGCATCTTCCAGCAATTTGACGATCTGGGTCGACCAGGCGCCGCCGCCATAAGCAGCCTTGCCCTGCTCAAAGATCGCCTTGACGCGTGATGCCAACTCAAGCGGCACGCCGGACTGTTCGCCCATGGCGAGCGCGAAGCCGAGGTCTTTCAGCGCCAGGTCCATGGTGAAGCCGATGTCGTAGGAGCCGTTCAGGACGAGCTGGCTTTCGGTCTCGTGGACGAAGCTGTTGCCGGAGGAGGCAACGATGGCGTGGTAGGACTGGGCGAGGTCGAGCCCGCTTTGCTTGGCCAGCATCAGCGCCTCGCCGGCGGCGGCGAGATGGATGAAGGCGAGTATGTTGGTGATCACCTTGATCACCGCCGCCGAACCGACCGGACCCATCAGGAACGACTTTGCGCACATCGCTTCGATGGCCGGGCGATGACGCTCGTAGAGCGCGGCATCGCCGCCGACCAGCGCGGTGATCTTTCCGGCCGCCGCCAGATGCACGCCACCGGTGACCGGGCATTCGAGGGTCTCGACGCCCCTGGCCGAGGCAAGTGCGGCGAGGCGGAGAATCTCGTCGCGGCCATTGGTCGACATCTCGATCCAGGTGCCGCCAGCGGGGAGGCCCGCCAGCAGCCCATCAGGGCCGGTCAGCACCACTTCGCTGACCTTGGGCGAGGGCAGGCACGTGATGGCGTTGCCTGCCCGTGCGGCTTCGGCCGGACTACTCGCTGCGGTGGCGCCGAGCACCATCAGGCGCTCGACGGCGGTGGGATCGCGGTCGAAGACGGTGACGGCAAAGCCGTTGCGGATCAGGCTGGCGGCAAGGTTGCCGCCGAGATGGCCAAGGCCGATGAAGGCGTAGCTTTGCCGGTCGCTCATGACTTGTTCTCGGCCGATGTGAGGTCCGGTAAGTGCGCGCCAAAGGCCCCCTCATCCGACCGCTTCGCGGCCACCTTCTCCCCGCTGGGGAGAAGAGGCAAGCTCGACGCCGACAGTCTCCTCTCCCCTCGGGGAGAGGTCAGCCGAGCAAAGCGGAGGCTGGGTGAGGGGGCTTCTGCAGGCAATATTGCCAAGAAGTCTTCACGCCTCACGGCATCAGCGGCGTCTGCATCATCTGCAGATGCAGGTCCTTGCCCGTATAGGGGTGCGCGTCGCAGACCGCCTCGTTGAGCTCGACGCCGAGGCCGGGTTCCTTCGACGGGATGACGTTGCCGTCCTGCCACTCGATCTTCTTCTTCAGCAGCGTGGCATGGAAACCGTCCCACTGTTTCAGCGATTCGAGGATGAGGAAGTTGGGCAGCGTCACCGCAAGTTGGATATTGGCCGCGCCGACGATCGGCCCGCAATAGCAGTGCGGCGCGATCTGGATGTGATAGGCCTCGGCCATGGCGGCGATCTTCTTGGTTTCGAGGATACCGCCGGAGCGGCCGAGGTCCGGCTGCAAAATGGTCGCGGCGCGGTTTTCGATGACGCGGGCGAATTCGAACTTGGTCGTCAGCCGCTCGCCGGTGGCGATCGGGATCGAGGTCGCGCGGGCCACTTGGGCCATGACCTCAGGCATGTCAGGCGGCACCGGCTCCTCGAACCACAAGGGATCGTAGGGCTCGATGGCGCGTGCCATGCGCAGCGCGCCGGATGCGGTGAACTGACCGTGCGTGCCGAACAGGATGTCGGCGCGGGTGCCGACCGCTTCGCGGATCGCCTTGATCATGCGGGTGGAGACATCGATGTCGACGAGGCGCGGCTGGTGGCCGTCGAAGGCGGTGTAGGGGCCAGCCGGGTCGAGCTTGACGGCATTGAAACCCTGTTCGACATATTCGAACGCGCAGGCAGCGGCGAGATCGGGGTCGTTGTAGACGTTCTTGCCGTCGGGCGCGTCCTCGGAATGAACGCTGCCGGTGTGCGGATAGAGATAGGTGTAGGAGCGCAGCGTCTCGTGCACCTGGCCGCCGAGCAGTTTGTAGACCGGCTTGTTGGCTTCTTTGCCGATGATGTCCCAGCAGGCCATTTCCAGCGCCGAGAAGCAGCCCATGCCGGACACGTCGGGGCGCTGGGTGAAGCCTGATGAATAGGCGCGGCGGAAGAAGTTCTCGATGTCGTGCGGATCGCGTCCGACGAGATAGCGCTCGGCCATGTCCTCGACCATTTTCGCCGTGACATGGGCGGAGAAGGTGGCGTTGTAGGCCTCGCCATAGCCGACGACGCCGCCATCTGTTGTGAGCTTGACGAAGATGAAATACTTGCCGCCGATACCGGGCGGCGGGTTACCGACAACCCAGGTCTTGACGTCGGTGATCTTCATTTTTGGTCCTCCAGAACCAGTTCGGCGCCCTTCCAACCGGTCATGATCGAGGCAGCGTTGGTGTTGCCGGTGATGTTGTCGGGAAAGATCGAGGCATCGATGACGCGCAAGCCTTCGATGCCGTGCACCTTGAGGCGCGGGTCGACGACGGCGTGCGCGGGATCCGGCCCCATGCGGCAGGTCGAGACCGGGTGATAGACGGTGCCCGAACGCTTCCTGAAATCCTGGACGAGATCGGCATCGGAAGTGATCGAGGGACCGGGCAGAACCTCTTCCTCGATGATCTCGGCCATTGCGGGCATCGAGGCGATCTTGCGCACGAACTTCACCGCCGCCAGCATCTCCTCGACATCGGCATTGGTGGAGTAGGCATTGGCGACAATTTTTGGGTAGTCGCGCGGGTTGGCCGAGCGAATCATGATCTCGCCACGGCTCGACGGACGACAGTTGGACAGGCCGATGGAAAAGCCCGGCCAGGGATCCGGCGTCAGGATCGGGCGCTCGCCGCTTTTGGGAATGACGGTCGAGAAGGCTTGGAAATAGAGCTGCATGTTGGGTCGCGTTGCCGCCGGGTCGGTGCGGAAGAAGCCGCCGGCATTGTTCATCGACAGCGACAGCGGGCCGGAGCGGGTCAGGATGTATTGTATGCCGACCAGCAGCTTGCCCCACCAGGGACGCAGCGTCTGATTGAGCGTCGGCAGCCGGCCCTTGAAGGTGTAGTTGATGCCGACATGGTCCTGCAGATGCGCGCCGACATTTTCGTTGGCGTGGACGATCGGGATGCCCAGGCCTTTGAGCAGAGCGGAGGGGCCGACGCCGGACAGCTGCAGCAATTGCGGCGAGTTGACCGAACCGCCCGACAGAATGATTTCACGGCCGGCGCGGGCGGTTTTCGTCTCGCTGTTCTGCAGGTATTCGACGGCGACGGCGCGCTTGCCTTCGAACAGTACCCTGGTCGCCAGCGCCTTCATCTCGACGCGGACGTTGGTGCGCTTCATTGCCGGGCGCAGGAAAGCGCGCGCCGCCGACATGCGGCGGCCGTTCTTGGTCGAGATCTGGTAGATGCCGACGCCCTCCTGGGCGGCCCCGTTGAAATCCGGATTGAGCGGCAGGCCAGCCTGCTGGCCGGCGGCGAGATAGCGCTTGGTCAGCGGGTGGACGGCGTCCGAACAGTCGGTGACGTGCAGCGGGCCGCCGACACCACGCCACGCATCGGCGCCGGCCTGGTTGTCCTCGAGCGCCTTGAAGGCGGGCAGCAGATCATCATAGGCCCAGCCGGGGTTGCCGGCGGCTGCCCAGGCGTCGAAATCCTCGCGCGCGCCCCTGATCCAGACCATGGCGTTGATCGAGCTCGAACCGCCCAACAACTTGCCGCGCGGCCAGTGGTCCGCATTGCCGGCGAGGCCGGGATCCGGCTCGGCCTTGTAGTTCCAGTTGACGTCAGGATCGAAGAAGGTCTTGCCGTAGCCAAGCGGCATCTGCACGTAGAAGCGGCGGTCGGTGCCGCCGGCCTCCAGAACCAGCACAGAGAAGCGGCCGGAGGCCGAGAGCCTGTCGGCCAGGACCGAGCCGGCCGAGCCGGAGCCGACGATGATGAAATCATAGGTCTGCATGATGGTCTGGCCGGCTCCGGAAATCTGGCCGCAGCCTAGACGCGACGGCATTCCCAAGTCGCCGCGCCATCCGGCATCAGTTGTGAAAAAAGCGACCGTCGAACTGGCCGGGTTTGCGGGGATTCCAGATAATCGCGCTTGATATCTACCTTCTCGACAGCCTATGCGATGGCAATATTCTGGCGCATGATTTTTTCCGAAAAGTCTGCAACTTTTCGGAATCATGCTCTGGCCAATCTGCGGAAGGCAGGAAATCATATGCGAACCCTCCCTGACGCGTTCATTCCCGAACTGCCGGGCCATTACAGCGGCAAGGTCCGCGAAAACTACGACCTTGCGGATGGCCGGCGCATCATCATCGCCACCGACCGCCTCAGTGCCTTCGACACCATCCTGACCTCGATCCCCTACAAGGGCGAGATCCTCACCCAGACGGCGTGCTACTGGTTCGAGGAAACCGCCGACATCTGCCCGAACCATGTTCTCGAATACCCCGACCCGAACGTCGTCGTCGGCACAAGGCTCGACATCCTGCCGGTCGAGATCGTCGTGCGAGGCTATCTGGCGGGAACCACCAGCACCTCGATCCTGACGCGTTACAAGCGCGGCGACCGGGACATGTATGGCATCCGCCTGCCGGACGGGCTGCGCGACAATGAAAAACTGGCGGAGGCGATCATCACGCCGACCAGCAAGGCCGCGCATGGCGGTCACGACGAGCCGTTGTCCAAAGCCGAGATCCTCGAACAGGGGCTGCTTACGCCAGCGCAGTGGGATACCGTATCGGACTACGCCTTGCGGCTGTTCACCCGCGGCCAGCAGCGCGCCGCCGAACGGGGCCTGATCCTCGCCGACACGAAATACGAATTCGGCACCGACAAGGACGGGACCATCATTCTTGCCGACGAAATCCACACCCCGGACAGCAGCCGGTACTGGATCGCGGCGGGCTATGAACAGGCGCTCGCCGACGGCAGCCGGCCGGAGAGCTTCGACAAGGATTTCATCCGCTCATGGGTCTCGGCGCGGTGCGATCCCTACAGCGACCCGATCCCCGAGATACCCGACAAGATCGTCGAACAGGCCTCGCGGGTCTACGCACAGGCCTATGAGGCGATCACGGGCAAGGAATTCTCTCCGGACCTTTCCGGAGATACGGTCCTTGATCGCATTCGGTCGAACCTTGCGCGGTACTTCTAGGTCCTGATCAACCTTCGCCGGGAACTACCGTCTTCCACCCACGGCCATGCCCAGAGCTACGGGTTAATGGGTTCCTTCGGAGCCTTCGCCGGCGCGTTGGCTGACGGGGGTATTAAACAAACCCGCCTCTGCGGCGGGTCACTGGCGCAAATCAGCACCATGGACAAATATGTAGCATAGCTGCCGTCACGGAGTCAAGAAAAAATTCCTATCGTGAAAAGCTGCCCCGCAAAAAAACTGCCGACACCGCCGAACTGGCTGTCGTCAGGTCTTTTGCTAAGCTGAGTTCGGAGCGCTGTGGCCATGCCTTGGCGCGTTGACGTGCCTGCGCCGTGACGCTACGGGATCGAGGGCAATCGATCTCAAGGGATTTCTCGCATGGTGCACTACGCTGAAGGACGGCCGCTCGGCGATCTGACGCTGCGCACGCTGGCCATGCCTTCGGACGCCAATGCGGCGGGCGACATTTTTGGCGGCTGGGTGATGGCGCAGATGGATCTGGCCTGCGGCATCCGCGCCGCCGAGCGCGCCAAGGGCCGCGTGGTGACGGCGGCGGTGAAAGAGATGTCGTTCGCCAAGCCGATGAAGATCGGCGACACGCTGTGCATCTACACCCATGTCGAGCGCGTCGGCCGCACCTCGATGACGCTCAAGGTCGAAGCCTGGGCGCAGCGCTACCTCTCCGACCTGATGGAAAAGGTCACCCATGCCGATTTCGTCATGGTGGCGCTGGACGGCGAGGGCAAGCCGAAGGCGGTTCCAGCCGAAGGCTGACGCAAGCCGTTTCTCCCGGGCTCGGTCGCTTGTAACAGCGTCCGTGCGGGAGACGCATTTCGCGACATCCAATGGTTGCCTCCATGCCCGACTCCGCGGGCGTTGGAGGAGAGACAATGCGTCAACACATGCTGAACGGTTGGCTTGTGGCAGCCCTGGTCGCGACGACCTGCCTGCTCGGCTTCACCGCTTATGCGGAGGTGAAGCAGGACATCTCGCGCATTGCCTGCACACACGACCACCAGCCCTCTGGCGAGCGGGTCGCGCAGTGCGATATCTGTGCAACGGTGCGATGCGCGTCAGGAGCCTGAGCGCAGCCGTCGGACGACGGGCATGAGGGCAATGCTTTAGCGAGCACAAGTGCGTGCTATCGGGCAACGATCCGAGCGACCGAAAGGGAGTCTCGGATCAGGCCAAGCCAAAATCACCCACAAGCTGCATTCCTTGCAACGCAAGGGCTTCAGGCGTGCATGCCGTCAAATTTCTCGCGCGCCGCCTTGACGCGCGTGGTGTTCGCGCGCGCCCATTCGCTCAGTGCGCTGACGGGGATCAGCAACTCGTGACCGAGCTCGGTCAGCTCATAGTCGACACGCGGCGGGATGGTCGGGAACACGGTGCGGGTGACGAAGCCGTCACGCTCCAGCCCGCGCAAGGTGGTGGTCAGCATCTTCTGCGAGATGCCGCCGACGGCTGCGCGCAACTCGTTGAAGCGCAGCGGTCCGTCGCCCAGCTTGCCGACGACCAGAACGGTCCATTTGTCGCCGACGCGCTGCAGGATTTCCGAGATGGCGCGGCAGTCCTCGGAGCGGTGTGGGTGCCTCAGTAACAAAAAAGTGCCTTCTTGTGCATCGCGTTTCCAGTATCTCATATAGCGCAGGTATCCAAATGATACCAGTGTTTCCTGCAAGGAGAGCCCCTCATGTCCAAACCCAAAATTGCCATCATCGTCGGTTCGACGCGCGCCGCGCGCTTCGCCGATGTGCCGACCGAATGGATCGCCAAGATCGCCAAGTCACATGCCGATATCAACGTCGAGATCGTCGACCTGCGCGACTTTCCGCTGCCTTTCTTCGACGAGGTTGCATCCTCCGCCTGGGTACCGTCGACGAATGAAGTGGCACAGCGCTGGCAGAAGAAGGTCGCAGAATTCGACGGCTTCATCTTCACCGCCGCCGAATACAATCACGGTCCGACGGCCGTGCTGAAGAACGCCATCGACTACGCCGCCAATGAGTGGAACAAGAAGCCCGCCGGTTTCGTCGGTTATGGCAGCGTCGGTGGCGCTCGCGCCGTCGAACAGCTCAGACTGCATGCGGTCGAATTGCAGATGGCGCCGGTCAAGTCGGCCGTCCATATCGCCTGGGGCGATTTCCTCGCTGTCCGCCAGGGCGAAAAGAAGCTGGAAGATCTCGAGCATCTGAACCAGGCCGCCACGGCGCTGGTCAACGATGTCGCGTGGTGGGCCAAGGTGCTCAAGGCCGCGCGTCAAGCCGACGCCGTCGCCGAGGAAGTCAAGGCGGCCTGACCGCCGGTTCGAATTATCCTCCCAAGGATCCGGGGCGGCGCTTGCGCCGCCCCTTTCAATCATAGCGCCTCAAATCGAAAGCTGGCGTCGGATCGGACGACGCGGCCAATGCCGGGTGAATCCAGATGCGCGCCGGCAACGAAACAATGATCGTCGGCCGCAAGCGCCAGCAACCGCAACCGGCTTTCGCGCGCCCGGTCCTGATCCGCATCGAATTCCCACGCCACCTCAGGTCGATCGAACTGAAGCGATGGGACGTGAACAGTGTCGCCCCAAATCAAAATGCGTTCGCCGCCGCTCGAAACACGAAAGCAGCTGTGTCCCGCTTCATGGCCATGAGCGTCGACAATGTCGACATGTGTCCCGATACGGTCTCCGGCTTCAAATGGTTCCGCCATGCCGTGAAATCGTTCAAGCCGCGCTTCGGCGTGAAAAAGGCCGAGTTCTTCCCTGGGAACGAGCAAGCGCGCCAGGCGCGGGAAAGCGTCCCGACCGTCGGCAAGCACAAGACCATGGATGTGGTCGAGATGCGTATGCGTGAAGCAGACGGCGCGGACTCGTCCGGCATCGATGCCAGCTTCGTCCAGCGCCTCGGGAAGTCGGCCCATGGTGGGATGCCAAGCATTCGAGGCGCCAGTATCGATTAAGATGACCTCATTTCCATCGTCGATCGCGAAGGCATTGACGGAAAGCCTGAGTTGACCACCAACCAACCGGACTTGTTCCGGCAATTCATCGCCAAATGGCTTGTTGCCGCGTTGCCGAAGCCGTCCGATCGGCATGTCGACATAGCCATCGCGCAAGGAAGTGATGCGCAGGTCACCAAGATTGTAGGTTGAATGAAGGTCGCCCGAAGCTATGCGGTGCATTTTTTCCGATCCGTTCTGTAGACAATCGACAGCCTGCGATGGGCCGCGTCGGCAACTCGCCCGTCAATTCGATTTATGCCATTTGCGCGTGCGTCGCCTGCCGTGGCCGGATGATGCAGTCTGCGAGGCGGTCCATCTCGTTCAACTCATCGGCGTGATGCTGGCCCCATTGGCAGAGCGCCAGCAGGATCGGCTCGAGGCTGAGGCCGAGACCTGTCGCCGAATATTCGACGCGCGAGGGCACTTCGGCGAAGACCTCGCGGCTGACTAGGCCGTGCTCTTCCATTTCGCGCAGCTGCTGGATCAGGACTTTCTGGGTGATACCCGGCATCAGCGCCTTGAGCGCCGACAGTCGCCGGGGACCATCGAAGAGATGGTAGAGGATGACCGCCTTCCAGCGCCCCGCGATCACTTTCAGTGCCCGTTCCGCCGGCAGCATCGGCAGTCTCTTGATGGGCATTCTCTTGGGATTGGGCATGGTCACCTCCTGGTCAGCAGGGGACAAATGAGTGTGTAGTCGAGGCTCCGCAGATAATGGCAAACAGCGGCCGATGCCAGTGCGATCGGAGGTTGCCATGAAAGCCATTCAACTCAGCCGTTTCGGCGGTCCCGACGTGCTGGAGGTGGTCGACCTGCCGACACCGGTGCCGCAGGCCGGCGAAGTGCTGGTGCGGGTGCAAGCCGCCGGCATCAACTTCTTCGAAGTGCTGATGCGCGCGGATCGCTACGCGGTGACGCCGCAACTTCCCATGATCCCAGGCGTCGAGGCGGCAGGCGTCGTCGAGGCCGTTGGACACGGCGTCGATGCGGCGCTGCTGGGAGCCCGCGTCGCGGCGCCGCTGTTTGCGTCATCGCGTCCCCACAGCGGCTATGCGGAGCAGGTGACAATGTCAGCCGATCTCGCCGTGCCGCTTCCGGATGCGCTGCCATTCGAGGATGCAACGGCGTTGATGGTGCAGGGGCTGACGGCCCTTCATCTGCTTCGGCAAAGCCCGCCCGAGGGCAAGTCGGTGCTGGTCCCGGCCGCGTCGGGCGGCGTGGGATCGTTGCTTGTCCAACTGGCCCGGCTAAAGGGGGCACGGCAGGTGATCGCGGCCGCCGGCGGCAAGGCCAAGCTCGATACCGCGCTATCGCTCGGCGCGGATGCCGCGGTCGATTACACCGAGCCGGATTGGCCCGCTCATATCCGCGACATCACGGACGGAGAGGGCGCCAACATCATCTACGACACGGTTGGCGGCGCACTGACGGCTGCGTCGCTGCAGGCGCTGGCGCCTGGCGGCGAACTGGTGTTCGCGGCGCTCGGCCGCTATGCGCTGGCGGCTTCCGATGTGGAGGCGATGATCGGCCGCAACCAGTCGCTCAGGGGTTTTGCGCTGCTGCCGCTGCTGTCTCCTGACGTGCTGAAAGCCAGCCTTTCCGAGCTGTTCCAGTTGGCGGCCAGCGGCCGTCTGCGGGTAGCGATCGGCGGCCGCTTCCGGCTCGATCGGGCCGGCGAGGCGCACCGCCTGCTGGAGGAGCGCCGCTCGACGGGGAAGGTGGTGCTGATACCCTAGTATCGCGACAGCAGTGCAAACGCCAATCGGGATTGGACCTCCATATCGCCGGTCCTGCCATCTGGTCCCGCCTGTTGCCCTGATATATCCGGCTGCGATCCGCCACATGAGTGAAGCCGTGAAGACATCCAGCCTGACCGGCGCCGTTTCCCCGATGATCCCGGTGCTCGTATGCGCGCTCGGGATCTTCCTGCTGTCGGGGATGGATGCGGCGATGAAGACCCTGGTCATTGCGGTTGGCGTCTACAACACCGTGCTGTGGCGCAGCATGGTCGCGACCGTGGTCGCGGGCGTTGCCTGGTCGGCCGGGCCGCGCACGAAGCCAACCATTCCGGTGCTGAAGCTGCATGCGCTGCGTGCCGCAATTGTCGGCATCGTTCTGATATCCTTCTTCTGGGGTCTTGCCAGGCTGCCGCTGGCGGAGGCGATCGGGCTCAGCTTCGTCGCGCCCTTGTTTGCGCTCTTCCTTGCCGCGCTGCTGCTGGGCGAACGGATCCGGCGGCAGGCTGTCTGGGCATCGCTGGCCGGAATCGCCGGCGTCGCGATCATCATGGCCGGCCAGTTCGGGCAGGGAAGCTATTCGCAGGATGCCATGCTCGGCACGGCAGCGGTGCTCGTATCGACGGTGTTCTACGGCTACAATTTGATCCTCGCCCGGCAACAGGCGCAGTTGGCCAAGCCAATCGAAATCATGCTGTTCCAGAACCTTTGCGTTGCGGTCATCCTTGGTCTCGCGGCACCCTGGCTCGCCGTCGCCCTGCCGACCGATCTATGGCTTCCCCTGGCCGGGGTGACGGTGCTGTCGCTTGCCGGGCAATTTCTGATGAGCTGGTCCTACGCTCGCGCCGAGGCGCAATACCTGATCCCGACCGAATACTCGGCCTTCATCTGGGCGGTCGCGCTTGGCTGGTTTTTCTTCGGCGAGGAGGTGACCTGGGCCACGCTGACCGGAGCATGCCTGATCGTCGCCGGCTGCCTGATCGCCGCGCGGGCAAATCCCAGGCTCGCCGAGCCGATCGAAGCGGCGGTTTGAGGGAGCAGTTCATCCCGGCCTGAAGTCCTGTCGGCGCTGGGCGTTACTCCGGGAGACCGGCCTTGCGGAAGCCATCGACGAAATGGCCCTCCGTGGCGGCGTCGCGGAACGGCTCCGTCATGACCCAGTGACGGGTTGTGAAATGCGGGTTGCTGATGAGGAACATTTCGACCTCCGCGCGCGCCTCGTCGAGCCGGCCGAGTTGGGCCAGGCTTGCCGCCAGGAAACGGCGTGAGCTTGTGCGATAGGTCTCGTCCCTGCGCAGGGTCTCGACGGCGGCTTCGTATTCGCGCGCCGCATATTGCGCCTGGCCGAGCGTCAGATAGTACCAGCTTGCCGGAAACGGGTTCAGCCGGAACGCCTTGCGAATTTGCTCGAGGCCCTCATCGACACGCCCGGCCAGCACCGTGATGTCGGACAATGTCGCCCAGGCGTCGGCTTCGTTCGGATCGAGTTCGAACGCCTTGGCGAATTCGGCATCCGCCTCGGAAAAACTGCGTTCATAGGCAAGCAGGTTGCCCAGGACCCAGTGGCAGCCGGCATCGTTGGGATCGATCGCGACGGCCTTGCGCGCCAGCTGCAAGGCAACGCTGCGGTTTGGCTCGATGGGTTCGCCCCAATGCACCCACCCCATCCAGTGGTTCATTGCAAGCCAGCGATAGGCCTCGGCGTATTCCGGATCGAGCGATACCGCGCGTGTCAGCATCAGATGCGCTTCGCGCGCCGTCTGCGGCGAATCGTCGATCAGCTTGCGAGCCCGCACGCAGAGGTCGTAGGCATCTAGATTTTGCGGCCGATTGCGCGGCGGCGGCGTGCGCAGCCGGCCGAGCAGCGCCTCCACGATCTTGGCGGTCACCTCATCCTGAACGGCAAAGATATCCTCCAGGCCGCGATCGAAGCGTTCCGCCCATAGATGTTCGCCGCTCACCGCATCGACCAGCTGGGCGTTGATGCGCACGCGATCCGCGGCGCGTCTTGCGCTGCCCTCCAGTAGGTAGCGCACGCCAAGATCCCCGGCGATCTCGCGCACGTCCATCGCTTTTCCCTTGTAGGCAAAGGTCGAGTTGCGCGCGATGACGAACAGGCCGGAGATCCTGGACAGATCGGTGATCAGGTCTTCGGTCAACCCATCGGCAAACGAGTCCTGCTCGGGATCGTTGCTGAAATTGACGAAGGGCAGCACGGCAATCGATGGCTTGTCGGGCAGCGGCAATGGTTTTGGCTTGACGTCACCGAGCTGTTCCACGGCCCCCGTGAAGCGGTAGCCCACGCGCGGAACGGTGGATATCCATTCGCCGCCGTCGTCGACTGGGCCAAGCAGCTTGCGCAGCTGCGCGATCTGGACGGTGAGGTTGCCTTCCTCGACGGCTATGCCCGGCCACGCCGCGTCCATCAACTCGGCCTTTCCGAGGATTTCGCCGGGCCGTCCGACGAGTGCTGCAAGCAGGCTCAGCCCGCGGTAGCCAACGGCAACGGGAACATCGTTCCGAAGCAGCGTTCCCGCACCCGGATCAAGCACGAACGGACCAAAGGCAAAACGCGATCCCTGCATAGGCGCATCTATAGCTCGTTTGGAAGTTTTGAGAACTATTTGGGAGGGCTTAATTACGGCGCCGTCCGTATCGCGCAGAATTCAACCTCATCGAGAGCCCTCTCCGGCCCTCAAACCATAGGAGGTTGCCATGACCAATACCCTTACCTCGGCCTTGCATTGTGCATCGCGGCCGGGAACTCCCGTTGGGTCGGCGTCGCGCCGGCTCCTGAAGACCCTGCGAAGCATCGTCGCGACCTTGCGCGATCGGACCTGGCGCGAGCGGATACGCTTTCGCTGGCAGCTCAGGCAAATGTCGAAGGACAATCCGCATTTGATCGACGATATCGGTCTGACGATCGAGCAGGTCGAGGGAGAGATCGCCAAGCCCTTCTGGGAGCGATAGAGCGAATGCCGTACATCGCGTGGAAATCAGCGCACCGCCTCGCGGTAGGCGCCGGGCAGGCGGGTGGCGATCAGCTTGTCGATGCGGCGCCCGTCGAGATCGACCACCTCGAAGCGCCAGCCCTGCGCGTCGACACATTCGCCGGTCGCCGGCAGATGGTGCATATGCGCCAGCACATAGCCGGCGACGGTCTCGTAGTCGCGGTTTTCCGGCAGGTCGATGCCGAGAACGTCTGCCATCTCGTCGGCCTGCATGTAGCCGGCGAGCAGCCATGAGCCGTCCTCGCGCTTGACCGCGTTTTCCTCATCGCCGGCATCGGTGTCGGCCCGGAACACGCCGGTAATGGCTTCCAAAATGTCGGCAGGCGTGACGATGCCTTCGAAATGGCCGTATTCGTCATGCACCAGCGCCATCGGTACGTCGGATTCCTTGAGCTTCTGCAGCACATCCAGCGCGTCCGCCTGATCGTAGACGATGGGGGCTTCGCGCACATGCCTACGCGGGTCCAGCACGCGGCCGGCAAGCAATGCCGCCAACACGTCGCGCGTCTGGACGACGCCGATCATGATATCGACGCCGCCATCGCCTGCCGGCAGGCGCGAATGCTGGGTTTCCACGAGCAGCTTGCGGATCGCCGCCTCGTCGGATTGCAGATTGATCCAGTCGACCTCGGTGCGTGGCGTCATCACCGCGCGCACGGCGCGGTCGCCAAGCCGCATGACGCCGGCGATCATGCGCCGCTCGTCGGATTCGATGGTGCCATGATGCTCGGCCTCGGCGACCAGCATCTTGATCTCCTCGTCGGTGACCTTCTCCTCGCTTTCGCCGCGCTGGCCGAGCAGCCACAATATAGCGCGACCTGAGAAGTCGAGCAGGAAGACCAGCGGCGCCGAGACGGTGGCGAGGATGGTCATCGCCGGAGCGACCTTGGCGGCGACGCGTTCAGGGTCTCGCAAGGCGATCTGTTTGGGCACCAGCTCGCCGACGATCAGCGAGAAGTAGGTGATGATGGCGACGACGATGCCGACGCCAAGCGGATCCGCAACGGTCTCGCGGATGCCGGCCGAAGCCAGGAATTGCGCCAGACGCTCGCCGAGCGTGGCGCCGGAAAAGGCGCCTGAGAGAACGCCGACCAAAGTGATGCCGATCTGCACCGAGGACAGGAATTTGCCGGGGTTTGAGCCAAGCTCAAGCGCGCGGCCGGCGCCGTGGATGCCGCGGTCGATCATCGCTTTCAGCCGGGCCGGCCGCGACGAAACGATGGCAAGTTCGGACATCGACAAAAGGCCGTTCACGCAGATGAGGACGACCACGATAGCGATTTCGACGTATAGCATGAGCGGTCAATAGCATTGCGGCGCGGTGTTCGAAAATAGTCCGGCGTGTTTTTTGAGAAAGGGGCCGGTATTTCGGTCAGGCGTCGTCCGCGGCGGTCAGGAATTTGGCCTTGCTGTGAGGGGTCCGAAAAAGCCCACGACCAGCGACAGCTTTCCCTGCTTGGAGACGTGGCACATGTCCATGCCGCTGTCTCGACATGCAAGGCCCGCGCGATCTATTTTTTGAGCACGCCGACGATCGCCTCGCCGTCGGTGAAATAAGGATCTCCGCCGCCGTTGCGCCCGGTGGTTGTTGCGCCGATGCCTGATATGTCGCTGGTCGCTATCAGCATGCCGGCGGTGGCCAGGTCGCGCATCAGGAAATCGCGTTCGGCATCGATGTCGGGGCCGATATGATGAGTGACCGCGCCGGTGTCGTGGCTCAGCCCAACGCCGCGATCGAAGCTGGCCGAACCCAGCCATAGCGGCCGGCCGTCATCGCCGGTCGCACCGGTTTGCCAGAGGCGGACATGATGCCGGCGATCGGCGCTGGCTCCGACAGGTTTTTCGAAGGCGAGATCCTGGGCGCGGCCGTCGAACAGCAGCCGACTGACCGGCGCATCGGGGTAGGGGTGGTCGAACAGCACGCTTTCACCGATCTCGATCGCGGTCTTCAAGGTCACGGCGTCGGCTGTGTCCCAGCCGGCGACGGCGAAGGCATGGACCAACTCCTTCTCGCTGCCGACAAGGCCGACATTGATCGGGTCGCCCGGAATGCCTTGCGGAGTATGCGTCACCATTTCGAAGCGCTGGGTGCGAAAGCCGCGATCGTGAAATGTCCAGAATTCAGGCGCCGCGAAATAAGCGAGCGCCAGATAGGCGGCCAGCAGGGCTGCTACCCAGGTCGTAACGCGTCGTCGAAAGCTTCGTTGGCCCATTTGCCGCTGCCTTTACGTGATTTTAATCCGCAATTGCTATCGAGGCTCTAACAAGAGGGGTGCACGATGGCGTCAATTCCGGGGTGTCTGGCTTCGGCTGGGCAGGTTTGGCGACGTTTCGTCGGGGATCGCTCGGGCAATTTCGCGGTGTTTTTCGCACTCGCGCTTGTGCCGCTGATGGCCGCCGTCGGCGTCGCTGTCGACTACCACGATGCCTCGCAACTTCGCAGCCGGACTCAGGAGACCCTGGACGCGGCCGTGCTCGCAGGCGTTTTGAAGCCAACGACGACCGATCAGATCAAACAGGCCGAGACGTTCTTCACCGCCCAAGCCACAAATCCTTGGGGTGACGCGCAGACGGCGACCTTTTCCGTCAACAGCCAGGGCCAACTGACGGGAACGGCCCAGGGGATGTCGCGGTCCACTTTCGGCCTCGCCGACTTGACCGTCAAGGTCACCGCGACCGCCGCGGCGGCCGCCACATCCAAGGTCTGCATCCTGCTAGTCAACCCATCGAAGTCGCAGTCCTTCCTGGTCAATTCGGGCGTGGCGCTGAACGCCCCGCAATGCGAGATTCACGTCCTGTCCACAGCGAGCCCGGCCGCCATTTTCAACTCGGGCTCGACGCTCGCGGTCAAGCGCACTTGCATCAAGGGCAAGGACATCATCAACAATGGTGGCATGTCGGTAGAGACGAATTGCGCCGCGATCTCCGATCCTTTCGCCAAATCGATGCCGAAGGTTTCCGTGGGCGCTTGCAACTTCAACAACCAAGTCTACGACCCAGGCAACGTCACCCTGCAGCCGGGCGTCTATTGCGGCTGGACCAATTTCAATGGCAGCGGGAAACTGACGCTCAAGCCGGGACTCTACATTATCAACAATGGTGGCATGACCTTCAACTCGGGCTGGACAGTCAGCGGTGCCGGCGTCACCTTCTACCTGGTCGACCAGAATGCGACGCTGACCTTCAACGGCAACGTCAACACGACGCTGTCGCCGCCCACCTCGGGAACCTATGCCAACATTCTGATGTTTGAGCCCGCCGGCTTGCCGAACACGAACCTTCCAATCAACGGGACGAGCGGCAGCACCATTCAGGGGCTGCTTTATCTGCCCAGCCGGGACGTCACGATCAATTCGGTGTCGAACGTGAACGCCGACAAGACCACGATGGTTTTCTCCTCGCTCATCTTGAACGCGCTGAACTGGGCGGTCGCTCCGGGCGATCTGGCCATGACAACGTCGGGTGGAGCTGGATCGCCTAGGCTGATTCAGTAACAGGGTGCGTTCGTAACGTTCCGTCCGATGACGAAGTGAGGCTCACGCCCAGTCTCCAACATCTGCCAGTCTCCAACATCTGATTGTCGTCATTGGAGCAGTTCACCGCTTCACCGAAACGGCGACCCGCTCTATCTCTTTGTTTTTGATGCAATCCCAACGGAAAGCTATGCGCTTTCCTGGAACTGCTCTACCGGCAGGCGCGATAACCGTTCTTGCGGTTCTTGATGTCGAAATGGAAATGGTTGCGGTGGTCGTAATTGTAGCCGGGGCCGAGCACGGTGGTGAAATACTGGCAGCCGTCGGCACGCACATTGTTGAGGAAGCCACGGGTGCGGAAGGCGAACAGGCCGGGCTTGCGCACGTCGATGTCGTCGCCATTGTTGAGCTCGATGCTCATGACGTCGAGCGCGTTGCCCTTGCCGTGCTCGGACAAGACACCTTCGCCGGCAATCCTGCGGCAGGAATAGCTGGAGCCCTGGTGGATGGTCTTGACGCCGGAGAAATAGCGCCAGCGGGCGGAGGGAACGAGTTCGTTCCTGGTCCAGCCGGCAAAGGTGGCGGCCATGTCGCAGGTCAGCGTCGCGGCGGGCTTCATCTGGATGTTGCCGATGGCTGAGACCTTGACTGGATAGTCGATGCCGCACTGGCCTTCGTGGATTGGCGCCAGGTCGGTGAAGGCAACATCGAGGCGCTTCAATTGCTGGCGGCAGTCGGTTTCGCTGGCCGGCATCTGCTCGGGCTCGGACATCGGCTCGTCCATGCGCGGATAAGCGGCCTGCGTCATATAGGGATTGGAGGGAACAAGCTTCTGCATGCCGGCATATTGCGGCACGGCCGCTGTCTGCGAGCCGACGTCGACGGCCGGTTCAAGCGACAGCACGCTGCCCGTGTTGCAGGCGGAAAGTGCCGCGAGCGCAAGGCCGGCGGTCGCCATTGCTGCATGTTTCGATCGGCGCGCGACGACGATAGGCACGGCGCGAAATATTCCGGCCATTGGCGGAGTCCTGTCCCCTAACCTGATCCCGATCAGGTTCTACCTTGCCTGACCATGATCTTTTCCAAAAACCGGTTCCCACTTTTTGGGATCATGGTTCAGATGTCCGGCATTTTAACGATCAAGGGTAAAGGAAAACTCAGCACCCGCGTTCATGCCTGCGGCCGAATTGCGGCACGTGGATCATCGGCGAGGCGCGCTCACTGGCAGAACGTCCCGCCATGCCGGCGCGGTTCGAGATCGAGATGGAAATGCAGGGAGTGATCGGCATCGGCGCCAGGGCCAAGCACGGTCTTGAACGGCCCACAGGCAGCCTTGCGCACAGCGTCGAGGAATTTGGCGTCCTTCTCCGGCGGCGCCGGGCCGACGTCGATCTTCCTGCCATCCGACAGCGTGAAGCTGGCGATGTCGAGCGCGTTGCCGAACGCATGTTCCGACAGTTTTCGTGTGCCGTTGCGTGGCCGGCAGACGAAGGCCGATGCCTGGCCGATCGATCTCAGGTCGGCACCGAATTCGGCTTTCGCCGCCGGCTGGATGACATTGGCGGCAAAACGCGCCGTCGCCTCGGCCATCTTGCAGTTGAGCTCGGTGCCAGACCCAATGGCGACTGACTTTCCAAGGGATTTCAGCACGAGGGGATAGGGGATCGAGCAGCCGATTTCGGGGTTGCTTTCCGCCTTGTGCTCTTCGAATTCGACGCCGAGCGTCTTCAGCCGTTCGCGGCAAGCGACTTCCTCGGCCGGCATTTTCTCCTCGGGCAAATCGGTCGAGCGCGGGTCTGGGAGCATCTTTTCGTCGTCTGCATCGGCCGGCTTTTGCGACGGCTGCGGGGCAACGGCCGGCGGCTGAGCCTCGGGCTCTGTGATATCAGGCTTTTGCGTCGGCGTTGGCACGACCGCTGGTGGTTCCGGCTCGCTTTCCGTATCGGTTGAAGGTTCGGGGGTCGGCGGCTCGGGAAGTGCCTGCTTTTTCTGGCGGGATTTTTCTTCACCGACACGGTCGGGCGCTCCGGCGGTCTTCGGAGCTTCCGTCTTCTGCTCCTGCGTCTTTGCGGCGTCAGCCTCCGGAGCGTTCGCCGGGCGTGGCTGGGGCACCGGAATACCGGGCACCGGAACACCGAGCCTGGGCACCGGAACATCGGCGGGCGAGGGCAGCGGAGGCTGCGTTTTCTGCTGTGTCCGGTTCGGCGTGACCTGTCGGTGGCGTCGTGGTTTCAGACGTTTTGCGCCCCGCGGTTTCAATGGCTGGTCGGCTCGCGGTGTCAGCGGTTGCTCCACCCGCGACGTCAACGGCTGCCGACGGCGATGTTTGGCATCAGCCGGTGTCACCAGCAGAGCCGTGACGGCCATGATCAATGCAATCCTGCATGTTCGGGAAAGGACAAGCGACGCCATCGCCGTCAACGGCGCCAATGCAAAATAGGTTGCCTGCGCCGCATCACGAACGGTAACCACGTCGTTACGCGCCGATCGCCTCCAGCCCTTCCTCCAGCCAGTCGGCAAGCAGCGGCATGCCAAGCAGGTATTTTGCGGTGCGCTTGTTGGCGCGCTCGCGCGCCGTGGCAAGCGCGTCCGCCCATTCGGTGGCGTCGTAGTCGCCGCGACCGACCCAGGCCAGCGCGATCAGTTCGGCTGCTTCATCGACATTGAGGTCGTTGATCAGCTCGCGCAGCTCCTCCTCGGTAAGATTCTCGGAGCTTTCCTCTGCAAGGCCGTCATGGTGATGATTGACATGGGACTCGCCGTCGAGCTCGACCTCATGTTCGGCGCCATCGGCATAGTCTTCATTGACGGCCGCACTCAGTGCCTTGGCCTTGAGGATGAACAGGCGCACGGTGTCGGGGCCGATCGAAAGCTCCCAGTCTTTTTCGAGCCGCTGCTGCACGGGCCGTCTCCCAAGTGCCGAAGTCGAGGCCGATGATAGCGGATTTGCGGCATCCGTCACCTGATGTTCTCGGGCACGCATTTTTCCGGGATGAAAGACAAGCCGTCCGGCGTTAGTGTTGCATTCTCACCCCTCAAGGAGGCTTCGATGCATAAAAGAATGCTGATCCAGGCTGCGACTGCCCTTGTCGCGCTTCACTTTTTTGCCGTTCCGGCGTTCGCCGCCGGCAGTGACAGTGGCAGCGATGAGACCGTGACCCAGTGCAAGAAGGGCCAAGTCTGGGACAAGAAGAAGAAAAAGTGCGTCGCACCCCAGGAAGGCATGTTGGACGACGACAGCATCTATGATGCGGGCCATGCGCTGGCGATGGCCGGGCGTTATGACGAGGCGATTGCCGTGCTCAGCCTCGCCGCCGACAAGCAGGATCCGCGCATCCTCAACTATCTCGGCTATTCGCACCGCCATTCCGGCCGCGTCACCGTTGGCCTCGGCTATTACGAGGAAGCGCTGCGCATCGATCCCAATTACACGCTGGTGCGCGAATATCTCGGCGAAGCGCATCTGCAGATCGGCGATCTGGCCGGCGCCCAGCAGCAATTGATGGAGATCGAGAAGCGGACCGGCAAGGGTTCGCGCGAATACGGCATGCTGGCCGAGCAGATCGACCATTTCATGCGGAGCTGATTTCGGCCCCAGTGCTTCTCAATCCGGCCGCGAGCGATCGCGACCGGATTTTTTGTTGCTGGCCACCCCGATTCGCATCTGCCGCGACGGCGTTCGCGAAAACAGCGGAAGATTTTTGAAAAACCGATTTTTGGGCGTGAAAAACCCGTGAAGATTGCTATATTCAGGAAAATTGCGGTGAAACGGTTCCGTTAGCCCGAGGCTGCCGGACCCGTTTTCTTTTTGTACCCATCGACAAGGCTTTCCCCGATACGCGGGGGTGGCAGCAGGAAAGGCAGGCATCATGAACAAGGTCCCGATGACAGGCGAGGGGTTCGCGTCATTGAAGGAAGAACTGCGCTGGCGCCAGCAGGAAGAGCGGCCGCGCATCATCGAGGCGATCTCCGAGGCGCGCTCGCATGGCGACCTGTCCGAAAATGCCGAATATCATGCCGCCAAAGAGGCGCAGAGCCTCAACGAGGGCCGCGTCAACGAGCTTGAAGATTATATCGCGCGCGCCGAGGTGATCGACGTGACCAAGCTCAGCGGCGACAAGATCAAGTTCGGCGCCACCGTGGTGCTGGTCGATGAGGACACCGAGGAAAAGAAGACCTACCGGATCGTCGGCGACCAGGAGGCGGACGTGAAGTCCGGCCGCATCTCGATCTCCTCGCCGATCGCGCGCGCGCTCATCGGCAAGGAAGTCGGCGACGCCATCGAGGTCAATGCGCCGGGCGGCGCCAGGGGGTATGAGATCGTCCAGGTGCAGTTCATCTAGGACCTTTGATAATTCTACTCTGGCGGCCGACTAGCGCGGTTTTCTGCGCTTCCGGTGCTCACGTACTTTAAGTACGCTCCGCTCCGGTTCTCGAAAGAACCACGCTATTCGATTCGCCAGAGCGAATTCTGAAAGGTCCTATGCCGGCGCTTGTAGTTTAAGTGCCAATAGCTTTTCTGTTTCCGCCACTACCTCCACCGGCGCAACACGCCCCCCAGGCGAGGCCAAAAGCGTCGATGCATAAGGCCCGCGCGGGCCGGTGAGGCCGGGCTCGGTTGCCAGGAACACCGCAACCGTCGGCAGGCCGAAGGCGCTGGCGAGATGGGTCAATCCGGTATCAGCGCCGATGACCAGCGTCGAGCGGCCGAGGAACGCGGCGATCTCGGCCAGCGGCGATTTCGGCACCACGATCGTTGACGGAACGGCTCTGGCGACGGCTTCGGCCACGGCCTTTTCACGCTCGTTCGACCAGGTGGTAACCGGCGTCATCCCCCGCTCAATCAGGAGGCGCGCGGTTTCGATCCAGTTTTCGACCGGCCATTTCTTGTCTTCGCGGCTGGTGCCGTGCAGCAGGAAGGCGGTTTTTCCAGAAATGCCGGCCTGAGTGCCGGCCGGCGGCACGATGCCGGAGTCCAGCATCGAAAGATCAGGCTGATAGCCGAGCGCCAGGCCGAACAGCCGCCGTGTCCGCTCGATGGCGTGCAGGCCGCGCGGCACGGCGTAGGTGATGTCGTAGAACAGCGTCGCAGAAGGTTCGCGCGCGCTTGACCGGTCGAAGCCGGCAATGGGTGCTCCGGCCTGTCTTGCCACCAGAGCCGATTTCAGCAGGCCTTGCGCGTCGATGATCAGGTCGTAGCGGCAATCCCGCAAGGTGCGGCGCAAGGCGGCCGCATCGCGCCAGGTGGCGCCGCCGAACAGCGCCTTGCGCCAGCGCCGGATCGCCACCGTGTGGATCCTGTCGATCGCCGGGTGCAGCGCCACGATGCCGGCGAATGCCTCTTCGACGCACCAGTCGAAGGTCACGTCCGGCCGGTTAAGCCTGGCATCCTCGACAGCCGGAAAGGTGTGGATGACATCGCCCATCGACGATGTCTTGACGATCAGCACCTTCATGCCGCGGCCGGGATGTCCAGCAGCCGATCCGCCGCCGCGGCGACCTGCCCGACTTCAAGCGTCTTCAGGCAATTCAAGTGGCCGAGCGGGCAGATTTTCTGGTGGCAGGGCGAGCACGACAGGCCGAGCCAGACCAGTTCGCGCTGCTCGGCCAGCGGCGGGGTGTTCTCAGGTGAGGTCGAGCCATAGACGGCCACGATCGGCGTGCCAACGGCCGCGGCGACATGCATCAGCCCGCTGTCGTTGGACACCGCCAGCCTTGCGGCCGATATCAGGTCGATGGCGTCCTCCAGCCGTGTCTGGCCGGCGAGGTCGACGACGCCGGGGGCAAGGGCGGCGATCTCCGCCGTTACGTCGCGGTCGTTCTTCGAACCGAGCAGCGCGACCTTCAGGCCTCTGTCCATGAAATCGCGGGCAAGGCCGGCATAGCTTTCGCTCGGCCAGCGCTTGGCCGGGCCGAATTCGGCACCAGGCATCAGCGCCACGAATTTCCGCGGCGCCAGCCCGAAACGGTCGAGCAAGGCGACCTGGTTTTTCGTGTCCACGGTCAGCCGCGGCGCCCGGAACCTGCCGCCCTGGGCGAGGCCGAAATAGGCCTGCGCGGTGCGTCGTTTGATGCTGTCGGGAAGCGGCACGATATCGGTCAGCAGGCCATAGCGCATCTCGCGCAGATGACCGACACGGCGCGGAATGCGGGCAAAGAACGGGATCAGCGCCGATTTCCAGCTTCCCGGCAGGATATAAGCCATGTCGTAGCGGCCGCGCAGCAGGCGGCCGAAGCGGCGACGATGGCTGAATTCGAGCGCGCCGGGTTTGAGCGGAAAGTCGATCTGCTGGCGGATTTCGGGCATGCGCTTGACCAGTGGCGCGGCCCATGCCGGCGCCAGCACATCGATGGCGGCGTTTGGATGCAACTCCTTCAGCGCCGAAAACAGGCACTGCGCCATTACCATGTCGCCCACCCAGCGTGGGCCGATCACGAGGATCGTTGGGCTTTCAGCCATTCGACATAGTCTCTGACACCGGTTTCCACTGTCCGGAATTGGCCATTGTAACCGGCCGCGCGCAAACGGGACATATCAGCTTGCGTAAAGCTCTGGTAGCTGCCCTTGAGGTGGTCGGGAAATTCGATGAATTCGATCTGCCCTTGGCCCAGCGCGTCGATCACGGTTTCGGCGATGGCACGGAAGGACTGGGCGCGGCCTGTGCCGCAATTGAAGATGCCGCTTGAGCCCCGCTTCCACAGCCATAGATTGACGTCGGCGACATCGCCGACATGGATAAAGTCGCGACTTTGTTCGCCGGGTCCGAAGCCGTCATAGGCGCCGAACAGTTTCGGGTTTTCGCCGCGTTCGACCTGGTTGAACAGATGGAAGGCGACCGAGGCCATGGCGCCCTTGTGCGCTTCGCGCGGGCCATAGACGTTGAAGTAGCGCAGGCCAGCGACCTGCGAATGGTCGGTATCGAAGACGGTGCGCCTGACATAGTCGTCGAACAGCTTCTTGGAATAGGCGTAGACGTTGAGCGGCCGCTCCAGCGCCGGATCCTCGCGAAACTCCGAGCCGCCGCCATAGACGGAAGCCGAGGAGGCGTAGAGGAAGGGCACGCGCAGCGCCTGGCTTGCTTGCAGCAGCCGTTTGGAGAAGGCGTAGTTCACCTCCATCATGAACTTGCCGTTCCACTCGGTGGTGGTCGAGCAGGCGCCCTGGTGGAACACGGCCTCGACGCGGCCGAGCGAACCTGCCTCCATGCGGGGCAGGAAATCATCCTTGTCGAGATAGTCGGCTATCTGCAGGTCGGCGAGATTGGCGATCTTATGGCCATCTGTCAGATCGTCGACGACAAGAATGTCGTCATGCCCTTCGGCATTCAGCGCGGCGACGATGTTGGAGCCGATCATACCGGCGCCGCCCGTGACGATGATCATGTTGGTGGCCCTGATATGCGTTTCACTTACCGATTCCGGCCCTTATAAGGGAGGCAGGGTGGGCTGTCGATAAAGCAGGCGTGTCGCCCGATCGGTCATTTCTTACGTTTGTCTGTTTTGTCTATTATGTGCAAAATGGAGCGCTCATGAAACACTATCCATCAACCGATCTGAAGCAGAATCTCGGAGACGTCCTCGCGGCTGCCAGTCAGCAGCCCGTCTCCATCACACGTCACAACAAGCCGAGATACGTCCTGATGAGCATCGAGACCTACGAAGCTCGTTTCGTCAACGACAGCCGTCGCGCTTACGCGGCCAAAGACGCCCCAGCCGAACATGTCGAGATGCTCGAAGAGTACATTGCAGAGCTGGATCGTAATTAGATCCATCGCTGCCGACAGGGTAGTCGCTGCAGGGTGATTGCGACAATCACGTCAGGTCAGCGCTAACGCCTGGAAAGATAGTTGGACGAATTCGAAGATATCCATATCTGTGGTATCGCCAGTATTGCGATGAGGGCACTAAGGCGTAGCCTGTCAGAGACGCAATCATTGAGGGACCAAAAATGCCGTCGACCGAACTGCTCATCGCTTTTTTCGCCACAACGGCGATCTTCGCCTACATTCCCGGTCCAGCGATGCTCTACGCCGCCGCGCAGACGATGGCGC
Source organism: Mesorhizobium sp. LjRoot246 (assembly GCF_964254115.1). Lineage (NCBI taxonomy): Bacteria > Pseudomonadati > Pseudomonadota > Alphaproteobacteria > Hyphomicrobiales > Phyllobacteriaceae > Mesorhizobium > Mesorhizobium sp. LjRoot246. The sequence continues at coordinate 2,492,031 of NZ_CAXUSN020000001.1, forward strand.
GCGGTCGCTGGTCGGGGCTGACGGCGGCGCTAGGCATCCATCTGGGCGGCTACGTGCATGTTTTCGCCGCTGCCGCCGGTCTGTCGGTGCTGTTTCATGCCGTGCCGACGCTCTACATGGCGGTCAAGCTGGTCGGCGCGCTCTATCTCATCTGGCTCGGCGTCTCGCTGTTGCGCAAGCGCGTGGAGGGCGATGCGGCGCTGCCGGCGATCGAGCGCAAATCGGCGCGACGTGCCTTTTTCGAGAGCATCACCGTCGAGGTGCTCAATCCGAAGACGGCGATCTTCTTCATGGCGTTCCTGCCGCAGTTCATCGATGCCTCGGCGGCGTTTCCAGTCTGGCTGCAGTTCGTCGTCTTGGGCACGATCGTCAATCTGATGTTCTCCTCGGCCGATATCGTCTGCGTGTTTCTGGCGGGTGCCGTGATCGGCCGTTTGCGGCGTTCGAGCCGCGCACAGCGGCTGATGCAGCGGGCCGGCGGCGCGGTGCTGGTCGGGCTGGGCGTCCATGTCGCCTTGCAGAAGAGCTGATCGGGCGGGCCGTCGCGGTTATGTCCTGCCGTTGCGCTGCGTGGATTTGCGGTATATCGGCTTCGCCATGAACGATCCGGCCCGTCGATTGATGATTACTTATGAGATTGAAATCGGCCTTTTCCATGCGTTGCCAGTGACATGATCAAGCACAATCCACCTTCTCCCGAACCGTTGCACCGCGCCATTGCGCGGTTCGGCCAGGCCACCGTGCTGGTGGTCGGCGACTTTATCCTCGACCGTTTCGTCAACGGTGTCATCGAGCGAATTTCGCCGGAAGCGCCGATCCCGGTGCTGCATGGGCGCGGCGAAGCCTCGACGATGGGCGGCGCCGGCAATGTCGTGGCCAACATTGTTTCGCTCGGTGCATCCGCTGTCCCCGTATCGGTGATCGGCGCTGATGCCGCCGGTGACAATCTGGTGCGTATGCTACGCGAACTCGGCGCCGACACAGCGGGTCTCTCGCAGGAGCGCGACCGCATGACTTCGTCGAAGAGCCGCTTCAGCGCGCTCAACCAGCAGGTGCTGCGTTTCGACGAGGAAGAGATCAAGCCGCTGGGTGCCGCGGAGCGCGCCGGCCTGATGCGGCATTTCCGCGCCGCGCTGACGCGCGCCGACATCGTCATCCTGTCCGATTACGGCAAGGGAATCCTGCTCGACGGCGTCGCCGGCGACCTGATCGCCATCTGCCGTGAGGCGGGAAAACCGGTTCTGGTCGACCCCAAGGGCCGCGACTATGCGCGCTATGCCGGCGCGACCGCCATCACTCCCAACCGCAAGGAGCTTGGCGAGGCCGTCGGCCATGCGGTGTTCTCCGATGACGAGATCGTCGGCGCGGCGCGTGGGCTGATCACGGCGCATGGCTTCGACTTCGTCGTTGCGACGCGCAGCGAAAAGGGCATGAGCGTGGTCGGCCTTGATGAAGCACGCCACATCGCCACCCAGGCGCGCGAAGTGTTCGACGTTTCGGGCGCCGGCGACACGGTGATCGCCAGCTTCGCGCTGGCGCTGGCCGTGGGCGCCGATACCGTCATGGCGGCGTCGATCGCCAATGCCGCTGGCGGCGTCGTGGTGGGCAAGCGCGGCACCGCGCGGCTGACGGTCGAGGAACTCACCGGCGCGCTCTTCCGCTCGCATGGACCGACCGCCCACAAGGACGCCATCCTCGATGCCGCATCGGCCGCGCGCATGGTCGCCGCGTGGAAGGAGGAGGGCCTGAGCGTCGGCTTCACCAATGGCTGTTTCGACATCCTGCATGCCGGCCATGTCAGTCTCTTGCACGCCGCGCGCAGCCAGTGCGACCGGCTGGTGCTCGGGCTTAACAGCGATGCCTCGGTGCGACGCTTGAAGGGCGCCGGTCGGCCGGTCAACGACCAGCATGACCGCGCCTGCGTGCTCGCGGCGCTCGCCTCGGTCGATGCGGTCGTGGTGTTCGAGGAGGATACGCCGCTGGCACTGATCGAGGCCTTGCTGCCCGACATACTGGTCAAGGGTGCCGATTACACCGTCGACACCGTGGTCGGCGCCGATGTGGTGCAGAAGGCCGGTGGACGTGTCGTGCTGATCGATCTCGTCGCCGGCAAGAGCACCACCAACACCATTGGCAAGATGCGCGCCGGCGGCACCACAAACTGAGGGTTTCATGTCCGACTTGAACGACTATCTGGTCCGCTCGGCGGCTGCCATATCAGCCACGGTCGAGCGCGACCTGACCAATGAGATGGAGCGGGCAGCGAGCGCCGTGGTGACGGCGCTTTCGTCGGGGAAAGCCTTGCTGATCGCCGGCAATGGCGGCTCGGCGAGCGATGCCATCCACATTGCTGGCGAACTGGTCGGCCGCTTCCTGAAGGAGCGCAAGGCCTACAATGTCATCGCGCTGCCGGCCAATGCCGCCGTGCTGACCGCCTGGGGCAACGACTATGGCTTCGACACGGTTTTTTCGCGCCAGGTCGAAGCGCATGGCGCGACCGGCGGCGTGCTTTTGGCAATCTCTACCAGCGGCAATTCGCCGAGCATCCTCGCCGCCGCCGAACAGGCGCGGACAATGGGCATGACGGTGATCGGCCTGACCGGCGACACCGGCGGCAAGCTGAAGCCACTGTCCGACATCCTGCTCAACGTGCCGTCGAGCTCGACGCCGATCATCCAGCAAGGGCATCTGTGCCTCTATCATTATCTGTGCGAGGTGGTCGAAGCGCGCCTTAGCGATGGCTGATACAGATGCCACGATGTCTGGCCGCTATCCGCTGACGGAGCCCGGCCTATGGGTCGAGCGGGTCGGCTCGAGGGTGTTTCCCGCCGGCAGACCGGCGCTGTTCCTCGACCGCGACGGCACTATCAATATCGATACCGACTATCCCGACGATCCGGCCGAGATGGTGCTGCGCGAGGATATCGCGGCAGCGATCGCCGCCGCCAACCGGGCCGGCATTCCGGTCATCATCGTCACCAACCAGTCGGGTATCGCGCGCGGCTATTCCGGCTGGGGCGATTTCGCCGCGGTCAACGGCCGCGTGCTGGAACTGCTAGCCGGCGAGGGGGCGTCCGTCGACATGGTCGTCGCCTGCGCCTATCACGAGGCAGGCACCGGCCCGCTTGCTGTCGCCGATCATCCGATGCGCAAGCCCAATCCGGGGATGCTGCTGGAGGCGGGAAACCGTCTCGGGCTCGATCTGCAGCGTTCGCTGATCGTCGGCGACAAGAAGGCCGACATGGAGGCGGGACAGCGCGCCGGCCTCTCGCAGGGCTGGCTGGTCGACGGGCAGGCGGCTGCCCAACCGGGCTTCACGGTCAGGCCCTGGCGCGAGCGCGACGATTTCGACGGCCTGCTCGCCGCAATAGCGGCACTTGGCGCCGTGTCGCGCAAGCCGTGACGGCTCACACAGGATCGTTGTCTCGCCAGGCTTCATAGAGCTTGGCCTCGGTGGCGAACGAATACACCATCACCATCATCGAATAGACGAAGCCGTGCCGGCCGCACAGGAAGTAGCGCTTGGCCAGGTAGAACTTCAGGAAGTTGCCGAGCGGCGACAACACCAGTTTTATCAGGCCGGGTTTCTTGCCTCTTTCGACCAGTGTGGCGACCTTGAGGCTGGAGTAGGTGTTGGCCCTTGCCAGATCCTCGGCGACAGTCATTTCACGGCGATGCAGCAACACGCCATTCTCAATCGTGCCGGTCTTGCCCGGCACTTCGAATGATTCATGGACCCGCAAGTCGATGTCCATGGTGGCCTTGTCGCGGCGGAAAAGACGCAGCAGCCTGTTGTGCAGCACCCAACGGTGCGCATAGCCATAGCCCTTCAGCTTGTCGCGACGCCTTATGTACCATCCGTCGAAGGCGTCATTGCGAGGCTGCGTCACGTCCATGATCGACTGCCTGAGCCGATCGTCGATGGCCTCATCGGCTTCAATCGAAAGGCACCATGGCTGGGTTGCCTGATCGAGCGCGAATTGTCGCTGGCGTGGAAAGCCCGGCCAGTCGTTGTGAAACAGCCTTATCGGATAGCCCTTGGCGATGAACTCTTGAACGACGTCCAGGGTGCTGTCCGTCGAGCCTGAATCGACGACGATGATCTCGGCGCAGAAGTCGACGCTTTCCAGGCACTGGCCGATCATGTCGGCTTCGTTCATGCAGATGACAAGCGCCGACACCGGGCTAGCAAATCGAGTCATGGTCCACCCAACGGCACACTGCTCCCGGAACTTGCGCTGTTTGCGCCATGTTTTTTAGGCAATTCCCAAGCCAAAGCGCTATGCGCTCCTCCCAGGAAAAGCGTTACATACTTTTCCCCGAATTGCTCTAGGAAACCTACAAGGCAGGCCACGGCAGAACGATCCGGCTTTCTATAGACAGCCTATCGAATGCCAAAGCGGCCCTGATGTGGCGAAGCGGGGTATTCGCATCGGCCAGGCTCGACGGGGGCTGGCGTTCGGCTGGCTCAAGGCTGTGCAAACGAGACCAGGCCCTCGTCCTTGACCCTGCGGATGGTGAGCGCGGTGCGCACCGTGTCGACATTCGGGGTCGAGGTCAGATCCTCGATGACGAAGGACTGAAAAGCGCCGAGGTCGCTCGCTACGCAATGCAGCAGGAAATCGGATTCGCCCGACACCATCCAAGCGTCGCGCACGATCGGCCAGCCACGAGTGCGCTCGGCAAAGGTGCGCAGCTCCGCGTCGGCCTGGTGGTGCAGGCCGATCAGGCAGAAGGCGACGACATCGAGGCCGAGCGCCGGCGCGTTGAGCAATGCGCGATAGCCGCGGATGATGCCGGCCTCCTCCAACCGCTTGACGCGGCGCAGGCATGGCGGCGCCGAAATGCCGACGCGGTTCGACAGTTCAACATTGGTCATGCGGCCGTCGCCCTGCAGTTCGCGCAGGATCTTCCAGTCGATGGCGTCGAGGTCGGCCTTGAGCGGCATGAGGGCTCTCGAGAAGTCGGGCAACGCGCAAGAATCTTGCGTGATTTTGTAGTTAAACGACTTCGCTGTCCATTCCATCCCTCGGCTGGAATATTTCGCGGATCAAGCGCGGAACAGGGTGCGACAAAGCTTTCCGGGGACGAACGCCAACTTGCCTTGCTGGCGTCGTGGGCAACACTTACATTACGCGCGATAACGACCGAGTTTTCCATGCCGTAATTGCCGGCAGCCCTCCACAGAGGCTTTAGATGACCACCAAGCACGCGCCCGTTCTCATCATCGGTTCCGGCCCGGCCGGCTACACGGCGGCGGTCTACGCCGCCCGCGCCATGCTGAAGCCGATGCTGGTCGCCGGCTTGCAGCAGGGCGGTCAGCTGATGATCACCACCGATGTCGAGAACTATCCCGGCTTCGCCGATCCCATCCAGGGGCCGTGGCTGATGGAGCAGATGCTGAAGCAGGCCGAGCATGTCGGCACCGACATCATCAACGATATCATCACCGAGGTCGATCTCAATGTGCGGCCGTTCCGCGCCAAAGGTGATTCCGGCACCACTTACACCGCCGACGCGTTGATCATCGCCACCGGCGCGCAGGCCAAATGGCTGGGCATCCCGACCGAACAGCACTTCATGGGTTTTGGCGTCTCGGCCTGCGCTACCTGCGACGGCTTCTTCTACCGTGGCAAGGATGTCGCGGTGATCGGCGGCGGCAATTCGGCGGTGGAAGAGGCGCTCTATCTGTCCAACCTCGCCAAGAGCGTGACGGTCATCCACAGGCGCAGCGATTTCCGCGCCGAGCGCATCCTGCGTGAGCGGCTCCTGAAGAAGGACAATGTCCGCGTCATCTGGGACACAATTGTCGACGAGATCACCGGCCGCCCCGGCAAGACACCGCTGCCGCCGTCGGTCGAAGGCCTGAAGCTCAAGCATGCGGCGACCGGCGAGATTTCGCACCTCAAGGTCGACGGCGTGTTCGTGGCCATCGGCCATGCACCGGCTGTCGAACTGTTCGCAGGCAAGCTGAAGCAGAAGCCGAACGGCTATCTGTGGACGGCGCCCGACTCGACCCGGACCGACGTGCCAGGTGTGTTCGCGGCTGGCGACGTCACCGACGATATCTACCGCCAGGCGGTAACGGCGGCGGGGCTCGGCTGTATGGCCGCACTCGAGGCGGAGAAGTATCTGGCCGGCATCGAAGTGCACCGCGAGGCGGCCGAGTAGAGAGTTCAGAAAGCGGCTTAGCAATGCCGCGTAAAAGCCTGATTTTTCATTCAGACGCCAAAAACAGAACGAGGGGAAATCATGGCGTTGGACTGGGACAAGCTACGCGTGTTTCATGCTGCGGCGGAAGCGGGGTCGTTTACCCATGCGGCCGAGACATTGCATCTGTCGCAATCGGCGATCTCGCGGCAGGTCAGTGCGCTCGAGCATGATGTCGGCGTGCCGCTGTTCAACCGCCACGCCAGAGGGCTGGTGCTGACTGAGCAGGGCGAAATGCTGTTCCGCACGGCGCATGACGTGCTGATGAAGCTGGAGACAATCAAGTCACGGCTAACCGAGACCAAGGACCGCCCCTCCGGCGTGCTCAGGGTGACCACCACGGTGGGGCTGGGCGCCGGCTGGCTGACCGAGCGTGTGCAGGAATTTATCGAGCTCTATCCCGAAATCAGCCTGCAGCTGATCCTCGCAAACGAGGAACTCGATCTCACCATGCGCCAGGCCGATTGCGCTATCCGGCTGCGCCAGCCGCAGCAGCCGGACCTGATCCAGCGCCGTCTGTTCACCGTGCATTTCCACCTCTATGCAGCGCCTTCCTATGTTGCCAAGTACGGCAAGCCGGCTTCGGTCGCCGAACTGAAGGCCCATCGCATCGTCACCTTCGGCGTGCCCGTGCCCTCGCATCTGTCGGAATTGAACTGGCTGGAAACGGTCGGCGATTTCGAAGGCGGACAAAGGGTGCCGACGTTGCAGATCAACGACATATTGTCGATCAAGCGTGCGGTGCAGGGTGGCGCTGGCATCGCCATGCTGCCCGATTATGTGATCAGCAAGGACTCCGACCTGGTGCAGTTGCTGCCGGAGACCGAGGTGCCGTCCTTCGACACCTATTTTGCCTATCCCGACGCGATGAAGAACCAGGCCAAGCTGCACGTGTTTCGAGATTTTATCATCGCGAAGGCCAGAAGCTGGTCCTTCTAAGGCATGTCGATCGGCTCGGCCTGACCCGAATCTCAATATACCCTGGGACGGCGCGCCCGGTTTCTCTTAGCCCCGCCAGGGCGTCAGCCGAGGCAGCCAGCCCGGCACGTTGCGACGGTAGGTGTCGTATTCGGCGCCGTAGCGGCGAGCCAATGTCGGCTCCTCGTAGAACCGCACGAAGCAGCTCATGGCAATCGCGCCGATGACCGCATAGGCGACCAGCGCCCAGCTCGAAAACAGCAGCGCCTGGCCGAGAATGATCGACAGTACCGCGACATACATCGGGTTGCGGACATGGCGGTAGATACCGCCGATCACCAGTCTCTCGGTCGGCGCAAGCGGAGCGGGCGTGCCCAGGCCTTCGAGCGCAAAGCGGCCGAAGGCATGCAGCAGTGCCGCGATCACGACGACGATCAAAAGCCCGCCGACAGGAACAAAGCCCGGCAGAGCAGACCACGGCAAGCCCCAGCGATCGGTCAACAGCCAGGGCACCAGCCCGGCAACCACGCCGGGTGCTGCAATGAAGAAGGCCGCACTGCCGGCGATCGCCGAAAACGTCCGCATTGGCTGCTTTCTCCCCGATTGCCTTAGAAATGAACGCCTGCTGCCCGCTTCCACATCATTGCGCAGTTTTGGCATTTCGAGCCGAAAACCAGCCGAGATTGGCGATTCTGTAGTTGCAATCGCTCGATTCCGCGCTCCGGCTCGACGATTCTGCTGGTCCTATTGGCTCCTGGAATGGGTTAGACCACAGCCTGCGTCTTTTTGCATGCGTGTGTTGCAAAATAGATGCTTGTTTCTTGGGCATGATGAGCACATATATAGATCATCTCCTGGGCGCGTTCTCCTCCCATTAGCGCCCTTGAGTGTTCCCCTCTGGAGGTTAGCCTTAACAGGCACTCCAATCAAACTCAGCCGGATCTTCGTTGATCCGGCTTTTTTGTTGCCTGTGCCGTGTCGGGGCGGCCAAAAAATTCATCAGAATTGCCACGTAACAGTGACATGTAACCTCGGGTAACATATCGCCGACGTCCGCGACCTGCTATCCAGATGATAGGACGCGGTGTGGTTCGGACGGGAGATGGGGGCATCACTCGTACGGCCCGGGCTCAGGCGGCTACCGCGTCCGAACCGTTTCTTCCGCCGAAGTTCGGCGGCATCAAATGCGGCGGACCTGCCGTTTTACCTCCCAAGGAAACGGTCCGCGAACAGAACGACGTCCGGTCCCCCGCCGGACGTCGTTTTCTTTTGCCCTCCTCGAACCAGCGTTCGAGGAGGGCGTGGCGACGCAATCAAGCAGCCTTGCCGTTGGCGTTCATTGCGTCGTCGGCCAGTCGGCCGGTTAGTTCGGCCATGTGGTCGAAGACGGCGCGGTAGCTGGCGACGCCCGCCGTCGCAGAGCGCAACTCGATGATCAGATCGCCGATCTCGGCTTGCGGCATGGTTGCCTCCACGACATCCCATCCCGGCCAGCCAGACCGCGCGTCGTAGCCGAGGATCTGGCCGCGCCGCTGCGGGATGAGCGCGATGATCTTCGAGGTCGCTTCGGAGGGCGTGACGATCTCGACCTTCATCACCGGTTCCAGAAGCACGGGCGAGCAGGCGGCCATGCCTTCCTTCATCGCCAGCCGGGCCGCCATCTGGAAGGCCATGTCGGAGGAATCGACCGCGTGGTAGGAGCCGTCCGACAGGTTGACGGCGACGTCGACGACGGGGAAGCCGAGCGGACCCGATTTCAGATAGTCGCGCACACCAGTCTCGACCGACTGGATGTAGGTCTTCGGCACGACGCCGCCGGTGATGGTGTCGGTGAACTGGAAGCCGGAACCCCGCGGCAGCGGCTTGATCTCGATCACCACATCGCCGAACTGGCCATGGCCGCCGGACTGTTTCTTGTGGCGGCCGCGCTGCTGTATCGATTTACGGATCGTCTCGCGATAGGGCACCGCCGGTGGATGGCCTTCGACCGGTATCTGGTTCTTGCCCTCCAGCCGCTCACGCACGACGCGCAGATGCATCTCGCCATGGCCCGACAGCACGGTCTCGGCCGAGTCCTGGTTGTGGCGCAGGGTGAGCGAGGGATCCTCCTCGGCCAGCCGCTGGATGGCGGCCGACATCTTCACTTCGTCCTTGCGCTCCTTGGGCCGCAGCGCGAAGGCGAAGACCGGTTGCGGCGGCTCGAACTGGAACAGCTGCTTGGCGCCGCCCTTGGCCGAGCTCAGCGTCTGGCCGGTCTTGACCTCGTCCAGTTTGCCCAGCGCCACCGTGTCGCCGGCCTTGGCCATCGTGAGCTTGGACTGATCCTTGCCGAGCATCCGGTAGATGCCGGAAACCTTGGCCGTTTCGCCACCGGGCAGCCAGAGTTCCGAGCCGTCGGCGACCTGGCCGGAGAGGATGCGCGATACCGACAGCTTGCCGCCATGCGGCGTGTGAATGGTCTTCATCGCCTGGACCACGGTGGCCGCGCCATCGGGTGCGCCGAGCCGCTTGCGGGTTGCCTCGATGTCGGGCGCGTCGTGGCGGATCGCCTTCAAGAGGCGCAGCACGCCATTGCCTTTCTCGGCCGTGCCGATCAGAACCGGCGTCACCGCGCCATCGCGCAGATCGGCGGCAAGATCGTCGAAGATGGCGTCCTTGGGCGGCTCGATCTCTTCGAGCAGCTGTTCCATCAACTGGTCGTCATGGTCGGCCAGCGTCTCCAGCATCGAGAAGCGCGCTTCGAGCTCGCGTGCTTTGTCGTCGCCGGGTATCTGAGCCACCTCGCTCTCGGCATATTCGCGATAGATGTAGGCGCGCTCCAGCGCCAGATCGATCGACCCGATGACGACACCATCCTTGCGCAACGGAATCTGGCGCAGCAGCAGCGGCACCGAGCTTGCCGGCTGCAGCATCTTCAGCGTGTCGCGCACACCGGTGATTGCCTTGTCGACCTTGTTGAGAAACAGGATGCGCGGCACGCCGAGATCGTCGAGCTTGCGCATGATCAGCTGCAGGGCAGGAATCTTCTTTTCATCGGCCTCGGCCACGACCACCGCGAGGTCGCAGGCGGCCAGCACCGGCTCGGCCTCGAAGGAGAACTCAATGGAGCCGGGACAATCGACGAAAGTAAGCTGCTCGCCCATGAATTCGGTGGTGGCGATTGTCGCCTCGACGCTCATGGCGTGGGCGCGCGCCTCGGGCGAATAATCTGAAACGGTGTTGCCTGATGAAACGGGATTTTGTCGGGGAATTGAGCCCGTACGGGCCAATATGGCTTCGAGAAGTGTCGTCTTACCGCTTGCGAAGGGACCGACTATGGCAATGCATTTCGGTCCCGTGCGTCGTCCTCCGGCGCGAGTACCCATGACTGACCTCCACTCAGGCGTTTCCCGTAGGACCGACTGGCATGCATGGTTCAGGCGTGGTCAATCGGTCCTGAGCGGCGGCCGGCCTGTTCGACCGTCGCGGGCGGGGTTCTTTTCAAGTGCCACCTGCCCAAAGCCATCGTCCCACTTGTTTGCCGGCAGGGCAAGGAAAATAGAAATCGTCGCTCTGCCGCGGACACGCGCCGAGCGGACGCCGGGTTGGCGGTCGGAAGCTGTTGCACGTCGGCCGATATCGGCGGAAACTGGAACCAGGCAATCCGTCGCCCCAGTTTGAAGGACCACCGACCATGAAGATCATTGCCTGCGGCAGTGTGCCGACCATCATAGCACCGGAAAAATACTTCACCGGCCGGGTGCTGCAGACGCCCATCATCGAGAAAGAGGCACCGGCTCGGCTGCGGGCCACGCTGGTCAGCTTCGAGCCGGGCGCGCGCACTCATTGGCATACGCATCCGCTTGGCCAGACGCTCTATGTTACGGCGGGTGCCGGGCTTGCCCAGACATGGGGCGAACCGGTGCACGAGATCAGGGCTGGCGATGTCATTTCCTTTGCGCCAGGCGAAAAGCACTGGCACGGCGCGGCGCCGAAATCGGCGATGACGCATATCGCCATGCAAGAGGCAATCGATGGCGTCCATGCCGACTGGCTGGAAGCGGTGACATCGGAACAATATGGCGGCTGAATGCTCAGTCCGTAGGAAGCCGGACTTCTATTCCAGCCGCGACATTTTCAGAAGAGGGCGACTCGCGGCGAGTCCCGTACCATGGCGCAGCCCACGCCCAATCGCGTGATCGACAGCGCCATGCCGCCCGTTCAACTGACCGTTAGTCAGTGATGTAGGTGATTGCGAAACTCAGGTCTGGATATGTCATGTCAAAGCACCGTATGCCCCTGGTCGCCGCCGTCTATCTCGGTTCGTTTGTCGCTCTGCTCGACGTCAGCATCGTCAATGTCGCGCTGCCGACCATCCAGAAGGCGCTGCAGACCGATTTCGGCGGCCTGCAATGGGTGGTCGACGCCTACACGCTGTGCCTGTCGGCCTTCATGCTGTCATCCGGCCTGATCGGCGACCGCTATGGCCGCAAGCGCTCGTGGCTCGCCGGCGTCGGCATCTTCGTGGCCGGCTCGCTGATCTGCGCCATCGCGCCCAATCTGCCGGTGCTGCTGGCCGGCCGGGTGGTGCAAGGCATCGCCGGCTCGCTGCTCATTCCCGGCGCGCTGTCGATCCTGACGCAGGCCTTTCCCGATGCCCGCGAGCGCGCCGGCGTCATCGGCGGCTGGGCGTCGTTCGCCGCCATCTCGCTTGTCGTCGGTCCTGTCTTCGGCGGCATCCTGGTCGAGACCGTCGGCTGGCAAAGCATCTTCCTGATCAACCTGCCGCTCGGCCTGGTCACAATCGCGCTGGGTGCCTTTTCGATCAACGAGACGGCGCATCCCGAACATGCTCATCTCGACCTTGTCGGCCTGGCGCTCAGCATCCTGTGGCTGGGCGCGCTGACCTTCGGCCTGATCTCGGCCGGCGAGGACGGCTGGGGTGAGCCACGGACGATCATGGCGCTGATCGCCGGCATCGTCGGCCTAGCGGTCTTCCTCGGTTTCGAGGCGCGCACGGCACGGCCGATGCTGCCGCTCTTCCTGTTCCGCGATGTCCGCTTTGCCGTCGCCAATGTCGCTTCGTTCGCGCTCGGCTTCACTTCCTATTCCAGCGTCTTCTTCTTTTCGATGTTCCTGCAGCAGGTGCAGGGCTGGTCGCCGACGCAGACCGGCCTGCGCATGGCGCCAGCCTTCATCGTCCAGATCGTGGTGTCGCCGTGGATCGGCAGGCTCAGCGCCCGCTACGGTCATTCCGCGCTGATGACCATTGGCTATGTCGCGATCGGCCTGTCCATGCTCGGCATGTGCTGGGCCGGCCCTTCGACGCCTTATGCGGTGCTGTGCCTTCTGTTCGCCATTGGCGGCCTCGGCAATGCGCTGGCGATCCCGACCGGCAGTGCCGCCGCCATGTCCTATGCGCCGCGCGAACGCTCGGGCATGGTGTCGGCGGTCATCAACACCACCCGTCAGAGCGGCCTCGCCATCGGCATCGCCTTGCTCGGCGCGTTGATGAGCATGCGGGCGACCAACCTCTTGACCGGGTACCTCGGCGATGCCGGTGTCGCCAATGCCGAAGCAGTGGCCCGCGCCGCAATCTCGCGGCATGATTTCGCAACCGACGCGGCGATGGGCGAAAGCGGAGTGCACGCCCTATACGCTGCCGCCTATGCGGGCGGTTTCCATGCCGCGATGCTGACGGCGGTGATTGCCGCGTTCCTCACCGCCGCACTGCTGGTCACTGTGCTGGCGCCGGCCGAAGTGCGTGCCGCCAGGGAGGCGAAGCAGGAGGCGTCAGGCTGATGGCCCACATAAAACCCAGGCCGTGAAACCGGGTTTATGCATTCATAGAGTGCCGATCAGGTCAGCGATGCCGTAAAGCGCTGGATGCGCGTGCAGGCTTCCTCCAGCAGCGTCTCCGAGGTGGCGTAGGAGATGCGGAAGTTGGGGCCGAGGCCGAAAGCCGAGCCGAACACCACCGCGACGCCCTCCGCCTCGAGCAGTTCCGAGCAGAAGGTCTCGTCGGTGTCGATCAGCTTGCCGGCTTTCGTCTTCTTACCGATCAGCTGGGCGCAGGAGGGATAGACATAGAAGGCGCCTTCCGGCGACGGGCAGGTGATGCCGCGCGCCTGGTTGAGCATCGAGACGACGAGATCGCGCCTGCCTTGAAAGATTGCCTTGTTCTTGGCGATGAAGTCCTGCGGGCCGTTGAGCGCCTCGACTGATGCCCATTGCGCGATGGTGCAGGCGCCCGATGTCTGCTGGCCCTGGATCATGTCCATCGCCTTGATCAGCGCGACCGGACCCGCGGCATAGCCGATGCGCCAGCCGGTCATGGCATAGGCTTTCGACACGCCGTTCATGGTCAGCGTGCGCTCGTAGAGCTTCGGCTCGACCTCGGCGATGGTCTTGAAGACGAAATCGCCATAGGTCAGATGCTCGTACATGTCGTCGGTCAGCGTCCAGACATGCGGGTGCTTCAACAGTAGATCGGCCAGCGCCCTGAGTTCAGCTTCTGTATAGGCAGCGCCTGATGGGTTCGACGGCGAGTTCATCAGCAGCCATTTGGTCTTCGGCGTGATCGCCTTTTCCAGCACAGAAGCGGTCAGCTTGAAGCCGTTGTCGATGGAGGTGTCGGCAAACACCGACGTGCCGCCGCAGATCGCCACCATCTCGGGATAGCTGACCCAGTAGGGGCGGGGAATGACGACCTCGTCGCCTGGGTTCAGCGTCGCCATGAAGGCGTTGAACAGGATCTGCTTGCCGCCGGTGCCGACGATGGTCTGCTCGGGCTTGTAGTCGAGATTGTTCTCACGCTTGAATTTCTTCGCGATCGCCTCGCGCAGCGGCACGATGCCCGAAACCGGCGGATACTTGGTTTCGCCACGGCGGATCGCCTCGATCGCCGCATTCTTGATGTTGTCGGGCGTGTCGAAATCCGGTTCTCCGGCGCCGAGGCCGATAATGTCACGGCCGGCATTTTTCAGCTCGCGCGCTTTCTGCGTCACCGCGATGGTGGCGGAAGGCTTTACGCGGGAAAGAGTGTCGGCAAGAAAAGCCATGACCAGATATCTCCAAACAAGGTCGGCGCGGGCCGGGAGCGGCCGCGGCGCTTCTCATGTCGCATGATTTCGCGCAGTGCAAGCATTGTCGGCTGATCCAGGTCTCAAGGAGCCGTGATCGGCAACAATAAATTCATTAACGAGCGGTAGAGGCTTGAGTGACAGGATCGCAGACCAATTGCGGAGCGAGGAACCGTGTCGCGCAGCGTCGGGCTTGCCCATATCATCCGTCAGGACGACGGCACCTCCACCGGTGTCTGGGGCATCTACACGCTGCAAAGCGCCTTCCAGCCGATCTTCGCCTTCAACGAAGGCAAGCTGTCGGTCGCCGCGTTCGAAGGGCTGATCCGGCCGTTCCGTGACGGCGAGCCGCAATCGCCGATGAACTTTTTCAGCACCTGTCCGGCCGCTGACCGGCTGCATATCGAGGCGCTGACCAGGACGCTGCATCTTTTGAATGCCGGCGCCTGCCTGCCTCAAGAGGCGTCGATCTTCATCAATTTCGACCCGTCGGTGTTCACCGAACGCACCGTTGCCGACGCCGCCTTGCGCGAAATGCGGCTGGTGCTGCATGAGGCTGGCATCGATCCGCGCCGCGTCGTCTGCGAAGTGACCGAACAGCGGTCGGCATCGCAGGAAACGCTGCACAGCTTCGTCGCCGCGCTAAGGGCCAACGGCTTCCGCATCGCCGTTGACGATTATGGTGCCGACGATTCCGACATCAACCGCATCAAGGAGCTGAAGCCGGACATCGTCAAGTTCGACGCCTACTGGATCAACCAACTGATGGAGTCCGGCGCCGGCTTCGCGTTGCTGACCACCATGGTGAAAAGCTTCGAGGAGCAAGGCATCCGCACGGTGTTCGAAGGCATCGAGGAAGGCTGGCAATTGGAGCTTGCCGAGAAATCGGGAGCGTCAATGATCCAGGGTTTCGTACTAGCGCGGCCTGAACTGGCGCCGACCAGTTTTCGCGTCTTCGACAAGAGCAGGCAAACATCTGTCGCTACTGCCGTAGACACGCCTGCTCCTGCCGGGGCAACGCCCTCGGCGCGGCAGGGAAAAGTATTTGGGCGCCGGGTGGCGCCATGAGGCTTGAGCGGCGGCGCAATGTCGGCGATGCGATCCACGTCGACGAAGTCGGTATCGAGTATGGCATCTATGGCGAGTTTCGGCTGCGCAGCGCCTATCAGCCGATCTTCGCGCCGCGCGGCCGGTTCCTTCACGCGGTCGCGGTCGAAGCGCTGATCGAGCCGCACCGTGCCGGCCGCCCCGGTGCACCGCGGGTGTTCTTCGACGGCATTGCTAGCGCGGACCGGCTGTTCGTCGAGACTATGTGCCGGGTGCTGCATCTCAGGAACTTTCGCAACATCGGCGTCGACGGGCTCGACCTGTTCTTCAACTACAATCCGCTCATCAACGACCATCCCGGGCGGGCGCTGGCCGAGATCCGGCTGATGACCAGGCATCTCGGCGAGTTCAGCCTCGCGCCGGCCATGCTGGTCTGCGAAATCACCGAACAGGCGGCCGATGACGCGCTTCTCACCCGGCTGGTGCGAGAAATGCGGCGCGACGGCATTCGCATCGCCATCGACGATTTCGGTACCGGGCACTCGACCGAGGAGCGGGTGAGCCTGCTCAAGCCCGATATCGTCAAGATCGACGGCACCTGGTTCGCCGAGTTCTGCCGCCACGCCGCTGCCGAACGGTTCTTTCGCCCGCTGGTTTCCAGCCTGCATGACCGCGGCGCCAAGGTGCTGGTCGAAGGCATCGAGCAGCCCACACATCTGCGCGTCGCGCTCGAAGGCGGCGTCGACCTGCTGCAGGGTTTTCTCCTTGCCCGTCCGGCCTTGGCCGGGACGATCTTCAATGAGGAGCCGCTGTCCATCGACATGCTGCTGGGCAGGGACAACAAGGTCGTTCCGCTCTTCGCTAAGACTTTGCATCAACGGCGCTGATGGTCGCGCCAAAACAAATCATTGGTTGAGGGCGCCGCCACTGCGATAATCGCGCGAGTGGAGACAGCGCTCCGGGGAACAGCCATGATACTTTACGGCATGATCGACAGCGGCAATTGCTACAAGCCGCGCCTGCTGATGGCCAAGCTTGGCCTTGCCTTCACCAATGTCGAGGTGAGTTCGCACACCGGCGATACGCGCAAAGCCGACTTTGTCGCCAAGAATCCGAACGCCATGGTGCCGCTGCTCGAACTCGATGACGGCCGGCGGCTGGCCGAATCCAATGCTATCCTGCTCTATCTCGCCGAAGGCACACGCTATCTGCCGGTCGACAGATATGAGCGCGGGCTCGCCTATCAATGGTTGTTCTTCGAGCAATACAGTCACGAACCCTACATCGCCGTGCGCAAAGCGCTGCTGACCTTTCCCGAACGCGCCAGGGATGCGACCCCGGAGCGGTTGGCGGTGACGCTGGAGCGCGGCAACAAGGCACTCGGCGTGATGAACAAGTATCTGGAGGACAATGCCTTCTTCGCCGGCGGCGCACTCAGCGTCGCCGACATCGCGCTCTATGCCTATACGCACACGGCGGAGCAGGGCGGCTTTCAGCTCGACGCCTATCCGGCGGTGGCGGACTGGTTGAAGAGGGTGGAGGCGGATCCTGGGCATGTGCCGATGGATTGGCTGGGGTAAGCAACGCTGGTGATTGGCGAAAGCGTCAACACAGCGTCCTTCGCCCCGTTTACGGGGAGAAGATGGCGGCAGCCAGCTGAGGGGCAGCGCCAGCCTTTCGGGGTAAGTTTTAAATGGGTAGTTCTGAAGCCTCAGCGCTGCCCCTCATCGCCCTGCCGGGCACTTCTCCCCGTCTAGAGACGGGGAGAAGGACGCCGTGTCCGAACCGGATAGATAGGTAACAGAATGGACTGATTAGATGGGTGACAGTTTTCTCCTTCGCCGGGAGGACCGGCGATGGTTTGGCGAGAGACTGTACTCATGGATGAGCGGCTTCGGTTTGTTGTGGAATGCCTTTCTGGCGAGGAGACGATGACGCAGCTGTGTGCTGCCTTCGAGATCTCGCGCAAGACCGGATACAAATGGCTTGGACGCTACCGGGAGTTCGGGCCGGAAGGCCTGCACGACCAGCCGCGGGCGCCGCTCGAGCACGGCCGGGCAACGGCAGCGGAGCTGGTGGAGCGGATCGTGGCGGAGAAGGAAGCGCATCCGCTGTGGGGGCCGAAGAAGATCATGGCCCGGCTGAAGCGTGCGGAGCCCTGCTGCGGCTGGCCGGCGGTCTCGACGGCTGGCGAGATCCTGAAGCGGCATGGCCTTGTCGGGCGTCGGCGCGCGCGCTGGAGGGCGGCGGGCAACGGTCCATGGCCGGAGCCCGAGGGGCCGAATGCGCTGTGGACGGGCGATCACAAGGGCTGGTTCCGGACCGGCGACGGCTGGCGCTGCGAGCCGCTGACGGTGATGGATGGGGCGTGCCGCTACCTCCTGGCGCTCGAAGCGACGGGCTCGACGGCGGATGCCGAAGCCTGGCCGGTGTTTGAGCGGTTGTTTGAGGAACATGGCCTGCCGGATCGGTTCCGAAGCGACAATGGCCCGCCCTTTGCATCGCCCGGCGTCACTGGGCTGACACCGCTTGCGGCGCGCTTCATCAAGCTTGGCATCGCTCTTGAGCGCATCCAGCCGGGCAAGCCGCAGCAGAACGGGCGCCATGAGCGCTTCCACCTGACCATGCTGCCGATGGCCAAGGCACCGGAGGCCGACAGGGCGGCTCAAGCCAAGGCCTTCGAGGCCTTCCGGCGCAGCTACAATGAGGAGCGCCCGCACGAGGCACTTGGCATGGGCACCCCGGCGCAGCATTACCGTCCCTCGACCCGTCCCATGCCCAAGACGATCCCCGAGCCGGACTATCCGGACGAGGCGGCGGTGCGCAGCGTGCGCCAGAACGGCGCCGTCAAATGGCAGGGCGCAGAAATCTACGTCTCGGCCACGCTGGCAGGCGAGCCGATTGCCATCGAAGAGACTGAGAACGGCGAATGGGCGGTGCGCTTCTATGCCCATCCGCTCGGCTTCATCGACCACAAGCACATGAAACTGGTTCGCCGCAGCGCCGCGCCAATCCAACCGCTTGGCGCTGCGGCGAACCCATTATAAGGGGGAAAACTGTTACCTATGTATCCGGTTCAAACTGTTACCCATCTATCGGCTGGACAGCCGCCGTTCTGCCCGCACGAACCGCGGCCAAAGCCTGCTCGGCAAGCTTATCCAGCCTGCCGGCCTTGGCGTCGGCCTCAATCTGAATGTCCCACACATCTGCCTGAAACGCCTCGAACCATTTGATAAAGGCCTTTAGTTCTTTGGGGCTCAGGGCTGCGATGGATCTTTCGATCTGTTCGAGCTTGGTCATGAATTGAAAATAACATGATCGAGGTTGCAAAGCGAAATGCCTGAACCCCAGACAGCAAAAAGGCGGGATAAATCCCGCCTTCCATGCTTGGTAGCCTGATTGGGAGCGTCCGGTCCGGGCTGGCAGCTATCTGCTGATCCAGTCTGTCGGGTCTTTCCGCTCCAGCGCGCTTCTCGCGCGACTGTCAGTACATCCGTGACTTGCCGCGCGCCCCGAGCTCTCGCCCGGCGCGCGCTATTGCAAAATCAGGCTGCCTTGCTCAGAGATCCAGCGGACGACTTGCCAGTGCGGCGGTCCTGCTCGATCTCGAAGTTGATCTTCTGGCCTTCGACCAGGGTCGACAGTCCAGCACGCTCGACAGCGGAGATGTGGACGAAAACGTCCGCGCCGCCCGCGTCAGGCTGAATGAAGCCGAAGCCCTTGGTGGCGTTGAACCACTTGACCGTTCCAGTTGCCATTTTAGATAGTCCTTCAACATTTGCTTTAGTTTGACCAGACCGAGGTCCAGCCGGTGTGCATCGAGATTTTGGAGATAGACGTCAGCAAACGCGAAGATCGCGAGGCCCGGATCGATCGGCCGAAATATCAATGGAAGGCATATAGGCTGGTTTCGCATAAAAAACAAGACTGCGTGAGAAAGCCGTGATCGCGGTGCTGCCCAACAGCTGCCCCAATCTGCTGAAAACGTCGCGGCAGATCACGCTGTCCTCGAGCGGCGGATCAGGGGAGAGGACCATGAAAACCATTCTGCTTGCCGCCTGCCTGACGTTTATAGCCGCCGAGGCGCAGGCGATCTCGCGCTACGACCCGACCCGGATGAGTTGCGGGCGCGTGCAGGCGACGATCGCCCGGCAGGGCGCTGTCATCCTGCGCTACCAGTCGAGGCGGGTGCCAGGGCTGCCGCTCTATGACCGTTACGTGCAGAGCCAGCAATTCTGCACCATGGGCGAGGTGAGGACGCGTGCCTACGTGCCGAGCGCCGACACCAAGTCCTGTCCGGTCTACAATTGCAAGCGACCGGAAAATGACCGGCATTTCCGCCGCCGGTTCTTCCATAACAACTAGGGCGTGTCGACCGGCGGCGAATTGCTCTCAATCTCGGATGTGTTCCATGAGCATGGACACGAATTGCGTCACCTTTTGCGGGCGAAAGCGCGCCGCTGGATAAACCACGTAAATGCCGCCGGAGGGCAGCTCCCAGTCAGGGAGCATGTGGACGAGACGACCCTGCGATAGATAATCGACGACCAGATAGTCCGGCAGAACTGCCAGTCCACCCCCGGCGAGTGTCGCTTCCAGTACCGCCGGTGTCGAGTTGATGGAGAACGCCTCGCGCATAGTGACGGTGCGCGGCTCGAAATCGCCTCGGGTGAAGCTCCAGGTGAACGGCTTGCGGAGCACGGTATTGGCAACGAGCGGTAAGGGAGAAAGATCCTCGGGCTTGTCCACCCTGATCCCGCCGGCGAAATCCCGCGACGCGCAGGATTTGCCGACGGTGGCGAAATAGGCGAGGCGGTTGAGATTGATTGGTACGGGACGCCTCGGACTGTAAGCTTATATCATACAGTCTGTATGATTATAGATAATTTATCAATTAATCCAGTGAGGCTACCTTCCGCCCTGTTCGTTCAATCGGAGCGGACCCGCGGACTGCCATCGCGGCCCGACCTCATTCACGCAACGGAGCTATTCCATGTTCACGAGGAGACAGATCATGAAGACCTCATTGGCCCTCGGCGCAACCGCCGTTTTCGCCCCCATCGACAGCGGTCAGGCCGCCAGTGCCAAGCTCGGCTGGAAACATTTCCCGGCAGGTCCAAACGGCTTCTTTCGCGCACCGATGCTGCTGTCGGGGCCGAGCGAAGCCCTGTTGATCGATGGCGGCTTCACCTATCCGGACGGCAGAGCGCTCGCCGATGTCATCAAGACCACTGGCAAGAAGCTGACCACGATCTATATCACTCAGTCCGATCCTGATTACTACTTCGGCCTGAAGCCGGTGCGAGACGCCTTCCCGGAGGCAAAAGTGATCGCTGCCTCCGCCACGCTGGAAGCCATCAAGGGCAATGTGGACAAGAAGCTCGCCGTCTGGGGTCCGCAATTGAAGGAAAATGGTCCGCAAGCGCTGTCCGACATCGTCTTGCCCGAGGCATTCGACGGCGCAACGCTGAGCGTCGATGGCGAGACTGTCGAAATCGTCAATGCGGAAGAAGGACTGGCCAACCGCCGCTATCTGTTCGTGCCGTCGCTCAATGCCGTTTTCGGCGGGGTGATGATCTTCTCGGGCGTTCATGTCTGGACCGCCGACACGCAGACCAGGGAAAGCCGCGCCGCTTGGGTCAAGACGCTGGAGGCGATCGCCGCCCGCAAGCCCGCCGTCGTGGTGCCCGGCCACATGGCTCCCGATGCCGCGACCGACCCGTCGGCCGTGGAATTCACCAAGTCCTATCTCCTCACCTTCGAGGAAGAGCTGGACAAGGCGGCCGACAGCGCCGCGTTGAAGGCGGCCATGGAGGCCCGCTTCCCCGGCCTCGGTATGGGCGTGGCCCTCGATATTGGATCCAAGGTCGCCAAGGGCGAGATGAAGTGGGGCTGAGATGGCGACGAACCTCGATTTGATCCGCGGAACCTACGAGGGAACCTCCGAGGAGAACGGCCGCAATCTGCTGGCCGTTCTTTCCGCCGACATCGAATGGACCGAGGCGGAAGGATTCCCCTATGCCGGCACCTATATCGGCGTCGATGCCCTGATGCAGGGGGTCTTCAAGCGGCTCGGCTCGGAGTGGACCGGATACCGCGCCGACGTGCACAGCTTCATTGCCGATGGCGATCGGGTGGCAGCCTTCGGCGTGTATTCCGGTACATACAAGGCGACAGGAAAATCCATGACGGCCCCCTTCGCTCATCTTTACGAATTGCGGGACGGCAAGATCACCCGCATGCGGCAATACGTCGATACTGTCCTCGTCGCGCGCGCACTGACCTGACATCGACTCACTAGAGGTACTGATCCAGGCCTTCCGCCAGCGCCGGCAACCGCTCAAAACCCGAAGGAAACCTGCGCCGGCGGCGGCGGACCGACGCGCACGCCTTCCATGGCCAGCATCTTCTCCTTGGTGACCGAGCCACCCGGCGCCGAGAAGCCGCCTATCTTGCCGCCGGCCGCAAGGATGCGATGGCAAGGGATGACCAGCGGCACAGGATTGGCGCCAAGGGCAGCGCCAGTTTCGCGGGCGAGCCCGGCATGGCCGGCGGTTTTGGCCAGCTCGCCATAGGTGGTTGTTTCGCCGAAGGAGAGTTTTCGCGCAGCGTCATAAATGGCGAGGCGGAAATCGTCGACGCCGTCGAGATCGACCGGCACGCCGGTGAAATCGACGTCCTCGCCTGCCGCATAGGCCTTGATCGATGCGATCAGCTCGACCACCCATGGCGGCTGGGTTGTGGAGGCGGAAACGCCGCCGTGGCGCAGCAAGCGCCGCTCCACCGCTTCGCGGCTGCGTTCGGGCAGGCAGAGCCGGATCAGGCCCTTTTCGCTCCAGGCAATGCCCATGAAGCCGATCACTGTTTCTAACACTGCGTGGCCGGCCGTGATCGAAGAGGTCGTTTCCATGATGTGTTCCTTTCCGCAAAGTGGCGAAAACCGGGATTCGTCCCAGTACATATCCAGAACAATATGGCATCACCGCCTGCGTCTCGCCACCCGAAAACCACCTGGTAGCCCCGATTGCCGGTCATGAATCGCTGGTGTAAGTGATTTCTTAACAACCCGACAAATCGGACCCGAGCGCGGCTTGCCAGCAAAACTCAACCTTATCGCGCTCGGCGTGATCCTGGCTGCTGTCGGCATCAGCGGCTGCACGTCGACCTCGCAGATGAAGTCCGCGCCTGCTCTTGCCGAAACCGCGACCGTCGCCGGCACTGATGCCGGCTTCACCGTGCCGTTGCCGGACACCGTTTCGGTGCTGCCGGAAACCTCCGGTATCACACCCGTTCAGGCCGCCGAGCTGCCGCTCGATCCCACACCACAACCGGCGGCGGCGACCGCCGCTTTTGCCGGTTCGACGCCGGCGGCACCAGCCGTGCCTGCCGTGATGACCGCCAATGCCTGGCAGGCGCCGCCGCCGGAGAATGCGGGCGAGTCGGTCAAGACGGCCGAAACCTATACGACCGCTGGGCTCATCGTGCCGGCAACCGCCAAGGGCGACCGGATGCCTGGCGTCCAGCAGGTCGCCTATGTCGTGCCGCAGAACCCGGCCGCTCTTGTCCAGTTTCCGGCAGCACCCGTGCAAGAAGAACACGCGACGGGCGTGCGTGGCGATGTCGAGCGACTGATCGAGAAATACGCCGCGATTTACCAGGTGCCCGTCGACCTGGTGCGCCATGTCGTCAACCGCGAGAGCACCTTCAACCCGAAAGCCTACAACAACGGCCATTGGGGGCTGATGCAGATCAAGCACGCGACGGCGCGCGGCATGGGCTATGACGGTCCGGCCAAGGGCCTGTTCGACGCCGAGACCAATCTGAAATACGCGGTCAAATATCTGCGTGGCGCCTGGCTGGTGGCCGGCGGCAACGCCAAGAAGGCCGACTGGCTCTATCAGACCGGTTACTATTTCGACGCCAAGCGCAAGGGCCTGCTCGAGGCAACAGGCCTCGGCCGCGACCGCCAGCGCCGCCGCCTGCAGCCCGACGCCTGAGCGCGATGCCTGAACCGCGCCCGCCGGCTTTGAACGACATCCGGCTGCGCAAGATCCTCGACGAGACGCTGGTTCCTCCGCACTGGCCGGACGGGTTCGTGATGCGTTGCTTCGAGCCTGGTGACGCGCCGGCTTTGCATGCGCTTTTGACCGAAGTGTACGATGACGGCGCCGACGGCCCGTTCGACGAATGGTGGCCGCGTGTCGCGGACGATCCCGAATTCGACCCGGCGCTGTGCTTTCTCGTCATCGATGCCAAGGGTCGGCTGGCGGCAGCGGCGCTATGCTGGACGAGCGCTTTCGTCAAGGATCTCGCCGTTCATCCCGAGGCGCGTAGCCGAGGCATCGGCGAAGCGCTGATGTGGCACGCCTTCGCCGTTTTTCGCGAACGCGGCGCCGACCACGTCGACCTCAAGACCAACACGGTCGAGAACGCCGCCGCCGTCCGGCTCTACGAGCGGCTGGGGATGATGCCTGTCGCCTGGGAAGGCTAAGAGACTGTTGGAAATTCTACTCTGGCGGCCATCTGATGGCGTTTTCTGCGCTTCCGGTGCTCACGTACCCAAAAGTACGCTGCGCTCCGGGTCTCGAAACCACCACCATATGACTCGCCAGAGCGAATTTCGAAACAGTCTCTAGGGCGGCAGTACATCCGCGCGATTTGGGAACCCAACGCGCCGCTCCGCATTCATTGCAAGGTGGGGTCTGACAAGCTGCCGGCGCGTGGGAAGTCTTCCCGTCACCGGGTGCGGAGGGACATCCACCACGATGAAGCTTTTTCACGCATTCCTGGCGCTCGGCGTCGCTGCCATCCTGGCTGGCACGCCGGCGTGGGCCGTCGATCTGTCGATCGTGTCGGGCGATACCGGCGACGGCATCAAGGTGCTGCGCGAGATCCTCGACCGTTACGAGAAAGACAGCGGCAACAAGGTCAGCATCGTCGTCATGCCGACGTCCGGGACCGACCAGTTCGGCCAGTACCGGCTTTGGCTCGCCGCGGGCAACAGTGACATCGACGTCTACCAGACTGATGTCATCTGGGCGCCGCAGCTCGCCAGCCAGCTCGTGGATTTGACCGCGGCGACCAAGGACGTCGTGGCTGAGCATTTCCCGTCGATCATCCAGTCGCAGACCGTCAATGGCAAGCTCGTCGCCTTACCGATCTTCACCGATGCGCCGGCGCTCTACTACCGCAAGGATCTCCTCGACAAATACGGAGCCAAGGTGCCGGCCACCTGGAAGGAACTGGCCGACACCGCCAAGCTGGTCATGGACAAGGAGCGTGCGGCGGGCAATCGGGATATCTGGGGCTTCGTCTTCCAGGGCAATGCCTATGAGGGGCTGACCTGCAACGCGCTCGAATGGGTGAAGTCGAGTGGCGGCGGCCAGATCATAGAGCCGGACGGCACCATCTCCATCAACAACCCAAAGGCGGCGGCGGTTCTCGATATGATCAAGGGCTGGGTCGGGACCATCGCGCCTCCCGGCGTACTCGCCTATCAGGAAGAGGAATCGCGCGGCGTCTGGCAGACCGGCAACGCGGTGTTCATGCGCAATTGGCCCTATGCCTACGCGCTCGGCAACGGCGAGGGTTCGCCGATCAAGGGCAAGTTCGACGTGGCACCGCTGCCGGCCGGCACCGGCGAAGACGCCCGACCGGTCGCGACCCTGGGCGGCTGGAACCTCGCCGTCTCCAAATATTCGAAGCACCCCGATGCGGCGATCGAGCTGGTCAAGTTCATCGCCTCGTCCGCGATGCAGAAATACAGGACGCTGAAGACGTCCAACTTGCCAACCATCCAGGCGCTGTATGACGATGCCGACATCGCCAGGGAACAGCCGATCGTTCCGCACTGGAAACAGATCTTTCTCGATGCGGTGCCGCGCCCCTCGGCCGCGACCAGGATCAAATACAACGAGGCGTCGAGCCAGTTCTGGAACGCCGTTCACAACACGCTCTCGGGCGATGGCACTGCCGCCGACAATCTCGCCGACCTCGAAGCGACGCTGACCAAGCTGAAGGGCCGAGGCTGGTGACACGGCGATGCCGAGGCATTCGCCCGGCGGGGCCGCAACGAGCGGGTGCGAGATGACAAGAATGGAACCGGAAACAGCCAGGGCTGCGCACTCGCCGTTGAGGGCACAGCGTGTTCGCTCGGCGTGGCTTTTCCTGGCGCCAATGCTTCTGGTGCTCGCCGCCGCGGCCGGCTGGCCGCTTCTGCGAACGGTCTATTTCAGCTTCACCGACGCCTCGCTGGCCGATCTCGACGCGCGCCAATGGGTCGGCTTCGCCAATTACTTTTCGGTGTTCAGCATGCCGAGCGGTAGGACCCTCTATGATGGGCTGCTCGTTGATCCGGTCTGGTGGAGCGCCGTCTGGAACACGGTGCGTTTCACCGTGATTTCCGTGACCTGCGAGACGATCCTCGGCACGATCGTTGCCCTGGTCCTCAATGCCGAATTCGCAGGCCGCGGCATCGTCAGGGCAGCGATCCTCATTCCCTGGGCCATCCCGACGATCGTCTCGGCGAAGATGTGGCAGTGGATGCTGAACGACCAGTTCGGCATCATCAATGTCGTGTTGCTCAACCTCGGCCTGATCAGCGGCAAGATCGCCTGGACGGCCAGCGCCGACACGGCGATGGCGGCCGTCCTCATCGTCGATATCTGGAAGGCGACGCCGTTCATGACGCTGCTCATCCTGGCCGCGCTGCAGATGCTGCCGAGGGAGATCATCGAGGTCGCCAGGCTCGACGGCGCCAACCCCTGGCAGATCTTCTGGCGGGTGACGTTGCCGCTCATCCGCCCGGCGGTGATGGTCGCCGTGATCTTCCGCGCGCTCGATGCGCTGCGCATCTTCGACCTGATCTACGTGCTGACGCCCAACAATGTGCACACCAAGTCGATGTCGGTGTTCGCCCGCGAGAACCTGTTCGAGTTCGACAAGTTCGCCTATGGCTCCGCCGCCTCGACCTTGCTCTTCCTCATCCTCGCTCTGCTCACCATCGTCACCATCCGGATCGGCCGGATAAACCTGGAAGGAGGCCGCTGAGATGTGGGTGCTGAAGCGCACGGCCTTTTACCTGCTGGTCGGGGGAATCGTCTTCGTCGCGGTGTTCCCGTTCTACTACGCCGTGGTCACCAGCCTGAAGTCGGGGACCGACCTGTTCCGGGCCGACCTGTGGCCGACGACGATCAGTCTCGCCAATTACAGAAACGTGCTGACCGAGGGCAGCTTCGTGCGCAACCTCGCGAATTCGCTCTCCGTCTCCGGCGCGGTGGTCGCGCTGTCGCTGTTGCTCGGCGTCACATCAGCCTATGCGCTGGCGCGCATTCGATTTCGCGGCCGCTCGGCCCTGCTGTTCGCCATCCTGTCGGTGTCGATGTTCCCGCAGGTGGCGGTGCTGGCCGGGCTGTTCGAACTGATCCGCATGTTCGGCCTCTACAATTCGCTGTTCGCGCTGATCTTCTCCTACATGATCTTCACCTTGCCGTTCACCGTCTGGGTGCTCACCACCTTCGTCCGCGACCTGCCGGTCGAGGTCGAGGAGGCGGCGATCCTCGATGGCGCGACGCCGTGGATCATCATCACGCGGGTGTTCCTACCGCTGATGTGGCCGGCGCTGGCGACCACCGGGTTGCTGGCCTTCATCGGCGCCTGGAACGAGTTCCTGTTTGCGCTGACCTTCACCTCCAACAACGCGCAGCGGACCGTGCCGGTGGCGATCGCGCTGCTCTCCGGCAATTCGCAGTTCGAGATTCCCTGGGGCAACATCATGGCAGCCTCGGTGATCGTCACGGTGCCGCTGGTGGTGCTGGTGCTGATCTTCCAGCGCAAGATCGTCTCCGGCCTCACCGCCGGCGGGGTGAAGGGGTGAGGAGCGGTCGGCTAAGCCGATCAATCGACAACGATTTGTCGATTGAAGCGACGAACGGTGAAAACCCGGTCTGCCCTTCGGGCGGATTGAAACGTCCAGTGGACGTTTCAAAGGGTTTGAACGCCCGAAGGGCTGGGGAGCCATAGCGGAGGGCAGGGCCGGGCCGACGCGAGGACTGCCCAGCAGTGGAAAGAAACTGTCCACCAAGACGCCAGGTCGCATCTTGCCTGGGCTCGCCCGGTTGCTAAGCTTCGCCTGCGTGGGGCTTGCTAGAACCGGAGGAAACATGATGCGGCTTCTGCTCTCCAGCCTTGCCACCCTGACCCTTGCTGTTCCGCTCTCTGTCAGCGTTGCGCGGGCTGCCGACGATTGCGCCAACGCGCAGGACCAGACCACGATGAACGAATGCGCCGGCAAGTCGTTCGACGCGGCCGACAAGAAGCTCAACGACGCCTACAAGCAGATTGGGGAGCGGTTCAAGGACGACGCGGCGTCGAAGAAATTGCTGGTCGATGCGCAGCGCGCCTGGGTCGCCTTCCGCGACGCCGAATGCAAATTCCAGGGCGGCCCGCGCGAGATGGCCGGCACCATGTATCCAATGGTTGTCCTGGGCTGCCAGGAAAGCCTCACTGACGACCGGCTGAAGGATTTCCAGGGCTATCTCAACTGCCAGGACGGCGATGTGAACTGCCCGGTGCCGACGGCGCAGTAGCGTCCGTCGCTCGCGGGAAGGCCCTCGTCGCCGCGCCAGGCGTAAAAATGTCGGAACCGGCCGTCGCGAGACGTCCTTGGGTCG
This sequence comes from Mesorhizobium sp. LjRoot246, assembly GCF_964254115.1. Lineage (NCBI taxonomy): Bacteria > Pseudomonadati > Pseudomonadota > Alphaproteobacteria > Hyphomicrobiales > Phyllobacteriaceae > Mesorhizobium > Mesorhizobium sp. LjRoot246. Next base: position 2,519,938 of record NZ_CAXUSN020000001.1, read on the forward strand.
CAGAGCAACCATGCCGGGACGCCGGCGCGACGACCCAAGGAGCCGATCATGATCACCTTTCCCAACGAATCCGCGAAATACCGCACCGCGCGCGAAAAATTGCTGCGCAAGGAAATCGAGCTGCGCCGCGCCATGGAGGAGGTCGCCGAGGCGCGGCGCGCGCTGCCGCCGGGCGGGCTGATCCGCCAGGATTATGAGTTCGACGGACTGGATGCCCAGGGCAGGCCGGCGAAGATAAAACTGTCGGAGTTGTTCGCGCCCGGCAAGGACAGCCTGATCCTCTACAACATGATGTTCCCGCGTCACCCGCAGGAGAAGCGCGATGTGGCGACCAGCGGCGGCACGGCGAAGCTTGCCCGACAGGACCAGCCATGTCCGTCCTGCACGGCACTGCTCGACCAGTTCGATGGCGCGGTCGGCCATCTCCAGGCCGCCGGCTTCAATTTCGCGGTGGTCGGCAAGACCGCGCTCGAAAACCTGCTCACGCTCGGTCGCGATCGGGGCTGGCGCAACATGCGGCTGGTGTCTTCGACCGGCAACAGCTTCAAGCGCGACTACAATGCCGAGGATGCCGATGGCGCGCAGATCCCGCTGCTGTCGGTGTTCCACCGCGACGCCGACGGCATCCGGCATTTCTGGTCATCCGAGCTTGGCTTCGCGCCGCCGGAGCCGGGTCAGGACCCGCGCGCCATCGGCACCTGCGAGATCCTATGGAATTTGATGGATTTCACGCCGGAAGGCCGGTCGGAGTGGAGCGAGCAGCTGCAGTATGGGGAGGGGTGTTGCCACTGAGCGAGGATTGCCTTCCAGGCGCCGCCAAAACTGGAGCGACTCTCATCCGAAAATCGGCGCTCTACGGCGCCCCCCTCTGTCCTGCCGGACATCTCCCCCTCAAGTGGGGAGATTGGCAGCTTTGGCGCCGGCTTTCTCCTTGCAACGTTGAAAGTTGGCGAAAACCGTGACGACGGCCAATCTCCCCACTTGAGGGGGAGATGTCCGGCAGGACAGAGGGGGGCGCCGTAGAGCGCTACGGTGGGTGGCTCACTGCTCCGTCAGCCCCTTGGCGAACCGCGTGCAGCAAGGTGGCTCTTTGCCCGTGCCAGCCGTGAAGTAGACTGCCGGCATCCATCCAAGGGAGGCCCCCATGCCCAAGATCGACCTCGCCGCCGTGCCTGTCCGCAAGGGCTCCGGCTACCCCGCGCCTTTCGATGCTCCCTGCGCCACCCGCACGCGGCGACGTCTCGGCGATGCCGGCGGCCTCACCGATTTCGGCGTCAATTTGATGACGTTGCCGCCCGGCGGCTGGTCCAGCCAGCGCCACTGGCACAGCCATGAGGATGAGTTCGTCACCGTGCTGGAAGGCGAACTGACGCTGGTCGAGGACGGCGGAGAGACGCTGCTCAGGGCCGGCGACTGCGCGACCTTCGCCAAGAACAGCGGCAACGGCCATCACCTGATCAACCGCTCGTCGACGACGGCACTCTACCTGGAGGTCGGCTCGCGAAATCCAGACGACGTCATCACTTGCTCCGACATCGACATGATGAGCCCCAGCTCCGACGGGCGTTTCCTGCACAAGGACAGCACGAAAGAGGTATCTGCGCTGATGACAGCAAGATGTATGCCGGTTGTTCCCTAAAATTTTAGTTTCTTCAAAAACGAGAAATACTACTTTCCCGTGTATTCGACAGATGCGGTTTCTGGGTTGTTGATCCGGGGGAAGATATGAAGCTCGTGATGGCATTCACGCTGGCAGCACTTTGTTCACTGTTCTTTGCCAGTGACGCAGAGGCCCGAAAGATGCGGTTTCGGGTGCTTCCGATCCCTGGGGTGCACAACTCATCGTCGACCGAAAAAGCGCATCCTGTTTCCATCGGCATCGAAGACGTGCATTTCGTTCACGATCTGCCGCCGGCTTTTGCGGAAGAAGGCGAGCATTTCGATCTCGGCTATAAATTCGGCATGTTCGGCGGGGGCGAATGGGTCGGCTACTTCAAGACATCCCAACGCTACGTGGAACTGAAACAGGATAAGGTCCGGGAGCTTTTGCCGCTTTTGGGCATTTCTGAAGCGGACGCACCAAAGCGGTCTTTCGGCAGCCAGTTGATGGTCTTCGGATCATGGTGCGTGATCGGTTTGCTCGGCCTGGGGTTTGCGCTGTTGAAATTCCCAGGCCTCAGGGCGGCGCTCTTCCGCGGTTCAGCCAGACGCGGTTCGAGCGGGGAATCGACGTGCAGGCAGCCGATCAAATGATCAGCCGGGCGGCGGCTCGAAATCAACAGCGCGAGGCAAGACAACCGGGCGTCGCGCCGGCAGGCTCCTTCGCAAGGTCGAATGGAAATTCAACTTTCGGCCGCAGATCGCGCTGAGGAGGTTTTTGCGCTAGCGTCGGTTCAAAACCACAGGGATCGTCATGGCCAAGGAAATCGTCGAAGTGCCGGTGCTGTCTGCGGCCGTGCGCGCGCTCGGCGTGCCGCTGTCGCTGGTGACCAGGGCCGCGGGGCTGGTCTTCGTGTCCGGCACGCCGCCGCTCGATATTGCGACCGGCAGGCTGGTCAAGGGCGACATCGAGGTGCAGACCGAGGCGTCGCTGAAGGCGCTGAAACATTGCTTGGAAGCGGCCGGCACCTCGCTGGACAATGTGGTGATGGTGCGCATCTACGCCGTCAATTCCGGCTTCTACAACGCCATCAACCGCGTCTATGCCAGGCATTTCCCGGAAAACCCGCCCTCGCGGACCTTCGTGCCGGTGGCGTCCTGGCCGATGGAGTTCGATATCGAGATCGAGTGCGTGGCGACGGCTTGATCTCTGGACCATGCGTCGGCGCTGGCGTTCCGCCAATGCCGGGATAAGCTCCCGGCAATTGCAGGTTGGCGCCAAGGCCCCCTCATCCGACCGCTTCGCGGCCACCTTCTCCCCGAGGGGAGAAGAGGGAAGCGCTGGCGCTTGTCGTCTCCTCTCCCCCGGGGGAGAGGTCAGCCGAGCGAAGCGGAGGCTGGGTGAGGGGGCCTTGGCGCCAGCCTGACCAAACCAGGGAGCATCACCATGAAAAAAGAAGTCATCGAAGTGCCGATCATGTCGGCCAAGGTACGGGCGCTCGGCCTGCCGTGCTCGACTGCGGTCAGGGCTAACGGCTTCGTGTTCATCTCGGCGACGCCGCCGGTGGACATGGTGACTGGCGAGATGGTGCGCGGCGATATCGAGGTGCAGACCGAGGCGTCGCTGAAGGCGCTGAAACATTGCCTGGAAGCGGCCGGCACCTCGCTCGACAACGTGGTGATGGTGCGCATCTACGCCGTTAATTCCGGCTTCTACAACGCGATTAACCGGGTCTATGCGAAGTATTTTTCGACCAACCCGCCGGCGCGGAGTTTTGTCCCGGTGGCTTCTTGGCCGATGGAGTTCGATATCGAGATCGAGTGTGTGGCGGTGGCTTGAGAAGGCTGAGCCGGTCTCAACGCTGCGATTGGCGGGGAGGCTGCGTAGCATCTATCTTTCCCTTGATGATGGGAGAGATCGCGATTTCATAGCCTTGTGTAGCAAGAGTTCCAACGCTTCGCCCACCTCGAATATGGGAAATTATTGTTGTGACTATCCAAAGAAATAAATTTCTGCTTTGTTTCGAGGATGGCAGCAGTTAATCTTCCAATACAGATAACTTACGACACAAGGGGTTCAACACCTTTGGCGGACGTAATAGCGGCATTGCAAGCCGCAGACACGGCGATTCAGGACGCCGTCTCCCTGCTTCCTAGTCTAATCGATGGTGTTCACATCGAGCGAATTCAGATAAATGTTCGCTCTTTGTCCCAAGAAAGCCCCCTTCGGGAGCTATTCATGGTGTCGCTGATCGTCGCCTTTCAAGACGATTTGAAAACCGAGATACCGCCGATGCTTGAAGACCTTTTCAAGGTCAATATACCGGATTCCTACGACTCGTTAGTTACGGTCGTAACGATGATCATCCTGTTTTACGGCGCGTCGTTTTTGAAGGACGCAGCGGTGAAGGCTGTGGAAGATGGAGCGCTTAGGCGGAAACTGGACAACATTGTCGACCAGCTCGCCAAAAACACCGGCAAGTCGAAAGAGGAAATAAAGAAGCTCCTTGATGCGAAGTATGGCAAACCCGCTACCGTAAAGCGCTTAGCAAAGGCGGTGCAAGGCTTCTTTATTCCAAGCCAGCGCGAAGGTGGCGTTCCTATCTTATTTGATAGGGAGCGTGTGGAGCCAGAAGTCGTCAAAGAAATACCGTATGCCGAAGAATTCAGCGCCAGGGAGGATTTTGAACGATACGACAGTTACAATGACGTGACGCTTGAAATACACGCCCAGGATAAGGATAAGATCAGTACTGGTTGGGCGGCAGTCCCGAAGGGTGTCTCGGAAACGCGGCTCAGAATGAAGTTGGTTGAGCCTGTGACAGCCCACGATATTTGGACCAAGGATACCATTCGGGGCGATATCACCGTTGTTTCTAAGCTCACGAGCGACGGATACGCGCCGGCGGAAATCCATCTGACTGCTGTGCGAAATTCGGATTAGTTGAGCCCCAGAGCTGGGCCTATACTGCTATTCTTATGAGATATATATGTGGTGTCTAAGTGAATTTTGGGGAGGGGTGAATCGTGACGGTAGTCGTGTCTCTGATCAATATGAAGGGTGGCGTAGGTAAGACGACGCTTGCGTTCAATTTATCTTGGTATGCCAGTTACAAGAAGAATAAGAAAGTTCTTGTAATAGACCTTGACCCGCAATCGAACGCAAGTCAATATTTGATGGGTGCTAAGTCGTACTTGGATTATATTAAGGCAAATAGAGGTACCGTTGTCAACATTTTGGAGCAGTTTACCCCGGCTTTTCAGAGCGGCGCCCCTACCGCATTAAAGGCAAGTGATGTTATTGTGAATGTCAAAGCTTGGCAGGATCAGAGCAGGATAGACCTTATTCCATCGCGTCTTGAGTTGGCGTGGACATTGAAGAACCCGACCTCTAAAGACCATCTGCTTGCAAAGTTCATATCTGAGAATGCTGGCGCCTATGATTTGGTCCTTATTGATTGTGCTCCTACGGAGTCTATACTTACCCTTTCCGCATATAGATCAAGTAAATACGTACTAATCCCAGTGAAGCCAGAGTTCTTGGCGGCGATAGGCCTCCCGCTGCTTGTCCGCTCTCTACAGGATTTTCATAGTTCCTTCGGGCAACACCAACTTGAGATTGCTGGAATCACATTCACGGATTCCGATCCACAGCATGTTAAGCCTGAGCACAACGCAGGACGAAACGACGTCAACACGATTTCAACACAACAAGGGTGGTACGTATTTTCCAACGAGCTTAGGCACTCGGATTCATATCCGAAGGGTGCGCGTACCGGCGAGCCCATTTTCTTGACGGATTATGCCCGCTGGTGGGTAAAGGACGCTTTTGATAAGTTGGGGGCCGAATTCATGGGACGAGTCGGATTGTGACGAAAAGAGAGCGAGAACTCTTCCTTGAGCTGCTCATTTTGCGATCCCGCTATTCAGATGATGAGCTTAAAGCGGTGGGCCGAATGGCAGGGCAGCAGCACTTAGGTGCTGATTTTGATTCCATTTTGAGAATTTTGTCGAAATTTGATCAGCGACTACAGCCCATCCAGCCAAGCAGGCGAATGGTGCCGCAGAGCCCGAGGGCGATGCGAAGTCAATTTCTGAGTCGTCTCAATGACAAGAAGAAGATGTCAATGGCACGACTCAATTTGATAGCCAGTATGTTAGAGGTTGGCCAAGATATTAAGGAGAGAGAGGGTATAGTTAGGGCAATTTCTCAGAAATTATCTCATTTTGACGAAAGTCAGATTGAGGAGTTCATTGCCAATTTGTCCGAGAGATCAGCAGACAGCAGCTATTTGAAATTGGCTAATTTTATTATTCGTGAAGATTAATTGCTGCAGAGAGTGCCTGCTCCTCACGCAAAATACTCCTGCAGCGGCCTAACCTCCAAACTCCCCGCCTTCAGCGCCGCAATCGCCTCCGCCACCGCGGCAGCACCCGACAGCGTCGTGTAATACGGCACCTTCTGCATCAGCGTGGCGCGGCGCAGTGACTTGGAGTCCGACACCGCCTTCTGGCCATCCGTGGTGTTGAAGACGATCTGCACCTGGCGGTTGCGGATGGCGTCTTCGATGTGGGGGCGGCCTTCCAGCACCTTGTTTATTTTCTCGGCGACGACACCGTTTTCGGCGAGGAAGCGGGCCGTGCCCGAGGTGGCCAGCACCTTGAAGCCGAGGCCGGCGAGGCGCTTGACCGCCGGCAAGATGCCTTTCTTGTCCTCGTCGCGCACCGAGACGAACAGCGTGCCGGAGCGCGGCAGGTCGACGCCGGCGCCGAGCTGGCTCTTGGCGAAGGCCAGCGCGAAGTCGCGGTCGAGGCCCATGACCTCGCCGGTCGAGCGCATTTCCGGGCCGAGCAATATGTCGACGCCGGGGAAGCGGGCGAAGGGGAAGACGGCTTCCTTGACCGCAATGTGGCCGGGGTTCCTGGGGTCGGGCATGGCGCCGTAATGGGCGAAGGCGTCTTCCAGTCTCTCGCCGGCCATGATGCGGGCGGCAATTTTCGCGATGGGACGCCCGATGGTCTTGGCGACGAAAGGCACGGTGCGCGACGCGCGCGGGTTGACCTCCAGCACGTAGACCGTGCCGTCCTTGATCGCGTACTGCACGTTCATCAGGCCGCCGACATTGAGCGCACGGGCAAGGGCCGCCGTCTGGCGCTCCAGTTCGTCGACCAGCTCGGACAGCAGCGAGTGCACCGGCAGCGAGCAGGCGCTGTCGCCCGAATGGATGCCGGCCTCCTCGATGTGCTCCAATATGCCGGAGACGAAGGTCGACTTGCCGTCGCAGAGACAATCGACATCGACCTCGATGGCGCCGGAGAGATAGGTGTCGAACAGCAGCGGGTTCTTGCCCAGCAGCGTGTTGATCTGGCCGGTCTTGTCGTTGGGGTATTTCTGCTTGATGTCCTCCGGCACCAGGCCGGGCACGGTGTCAAGCAGATAGGATTGCAGCATGCCCTCGTCATGGATGATCTGCATGGCGCGGCCGCCGAGCACATAGGACGGGCGCACCACCAGCGGGAAGCCGAGCTCGCCGGCAACCAGGCGGGCCTGCTCGACCGAATAGGCGATGCCGTTCTTCGGCTGGCTGAGGTTGAGCTTGTGCAGCAGCTTCTGGAAGCGGTCGCGGTCTTCGGCGAGATCGATCATGTCGGGCGAGGTGCCGAGGATCGGGATGCCGGCCTTTTCCAGCGCATCGGCCAGCTTCAGCGGCGTCTGGCCGCCGAACTGGACGATGACGCCGACCAGCTCGCCCGAGGCCTGCTCGGCGCGCAGGATCTCCAGCACGTCCTCGGCCGTCAGCGGCTCGAAATAGAGACGGTCGGAGGTGTCGTAGTCGGTCGACACTGTCTCGGGGTTGCAGTTGATCATGATCGCTTCATAGCCGGCATCACGCAGCGCGAAGGCGGCGTGGCAGCAGCAATAGTCGAACTCGATGCCTTGGCCGATGCGGTTGGGGCCGCCGCCGAGGATCACGACTTTTTTGCGCGACGAGACCTGCGCCTCGTTGGCGAGGCTGCCCGCGAACGGCACTTCATAGGTCGAGTACATGTAGGCGGTGGGCGAGGCGAACTCGGCCGCGCAGGTGTCGATGCGCTTGTAGACCGGATGGACGTCGAGCTTTTCGCGCGCCTTCTGGACCATTTCGATGTCGGTTTTGGTCAGCGACGCCAGGCGGGCGTCGGAGAAACCCATCGCCTTCAGCATGCGCAAATTGACGGCATCTTCGGGAATGCCGTGCTCGCGGATGCGGGCTTCCATGGCCAGGATGCCGGCGATCTGTTCGAGGAACCACGGATCGATCTTGCACATGGCGTGCACGTCTTCCAGCGAAGTGCCCATGCGGATCGCCTGCGCCACCATGCGCAGCCGGTCCGGCGTCGGCGTGCCGAGGGCGGCGCGGATGGCGTTGCGGTCGTCGGCATGGTTGGCCGGCATGGCACCGTGGCCAATGCCGGGGATCTCGATCTCGTCGAGGCCGGTCAGGCCGGTCTCCAGTCCGCGCAGGGCTTTCTGCAGCGATTCCTGGAAGGTGCGGCCGATGGCCATGACTTCGCCGACCGACTTCATGGCGGTGGTCAGCACCGGCTCGGCGCCGGGGAATTTTTCGAAGGCAAAGCGCGGGATCTTTGTGACGACGTAGTCGATGCTCGGTTCGAACGAGGCGGGCGTCGCGCCGCCGGTGATGTCGTTCTCCAGCTCGTCCAGCGTGTAGCCGACGGCGAGTTTTGCCGCGATCTTGGCTATGGGGAAACCGGTCGCCTTGGAGGCCAGAGCCGACGAGCGCGAGACGCGCGGGTTCATCTCGATCACCACCAGGCGGCCGTCGGCCGGGTTGACGGCGAACTGCACGTTGGAGCCGCCGGTCTCGACGCCGATCTCGCGCAGCACCGCGATCGAGGCGTTGCGCATCATCTGGTATTCTTTGTCGGTCAGCGTCAGGGCAGGGGCGACGGTGATCGAGTCGCCCGTGTGCACGCCCATCGGGTCGATGTTCTCGATCGAGCAGACGATGATGCAATTGTCCGCCTTGTCGCGGACGACCTCCATCTCATACTCCTTCCAGCCGAGCACGCTCTCCTCGATCAGCACTTCGGTGGTCGGGGAGGCGTCGAGGCCGGACTGGACGATCTCGTAGAATTCGGCGCGGTTGTAGGCGATGCCGCCGCCGGTGCCGCCCATGGTGAAGGACGGGCGGATGATGGCCGGCAGGCCGACATGGTCGAGCGCCTGGGCGGCGATCGCCATGCCATGGCTGATGTAGCGCTGCTTGCGGTCGCCCTCGCCGAGGTTCCAGCGGGTTTCCAGTGCATCGAGGGCGGCGTCGAGATCGGCCGGCTTCTCGGCCTTGAGGGCCGCGCGCTCGGCCTCATGCGTCTTGCGGTCGGTGTTCTTGACGTCGGTGGCGTTGGCCAGCATCGACTTCGGCGTTTCCAGGCCGATCTTCTTCATCGCCTCGCGAAACAGCGCGCGGTCCTCGGCCTTGTCGATGGCCGTGGCGTCGGCGCCGATCATCTCGACATTGTAACGCTCGAGCACGCCCATGCGGCGCAGCGACAAAGCGGTGTTGAGCGCCGTCTGGCCGCCCATGGTCGGCAGCAGCGCGTCGGGCCGCTCCTTGGCGATGATCTTGGCCACCACTTCGGGCGTGATCGGCTCGATATAGGTGGCGTCGGCCAGTTCCGGGTCGGTCATGATGGTGGCCGGGTTGGAATTGACCAGGATGACGCGAAAACCTTCCTCCTTCAGCGCCTTGCAGGCCTGGGTGCCGGAATAGTCGAACTCGCAGGCCTGGCCGATGACGATGGGGCCGGCCCCGATGATCAGGATCGACTTGATGTCGGTGCGTCTTGGCATGTCAAAGGTCCGTTCGGCGGGCGGCTTGCACAAAAAACCGGGACGGGAAGACCCGGCCGGTTGTGCTCGCGATTCTAGTATCAGGCTAGGAGGGCCTTATAGGGAAGAGTTTTGCGGGATGTAACCCCGAAAATGAGGGTTGGTAGGGGCTGCCCCCAACCGAGCACAAGCGCCTCATCCCTTGGCGCCCCCCTCTGCCCTGCCGGGCATCTCCCCCTCAAGGGGGGAGATTGGATGTCGTGACCGTTTTCGCCAATTTTCAACGTTCGAGAAAAAGCTGTGAAGTTGAAGCTGCCAATCTCCCCACTTGAGGGGGAGATGTCCGGCAGGACAGAGGGGGGCGCTGTCCCGCTGGCGTCAAAAGAGCCCGGCTAGTCCCCCAGCGCCAGCTGATCCGTGATCTCAAACCGCTCGGCCTCGCCGATGCGGATCATGTTGAGGCTGCCCTCCCGAGTGAAGCGGAAGTCGCTGGGCGCGTCGGAGCCAGCCGGCTGGCCGGCACGGAAGGAGATGATGCGCGTGCCGCCGTCGGGCCATGTCACGGTGATGTTCGCCTTGTCGGCGGTGTGCACCACGCTGACCTTGCAGCGCTCCATCGGCTGGCCGACATAGCGGGCGCAAGGAATTTCGGGATCCGGCGAGGCGTCTGGCGCCGCCAGTGCCAGGCGATAGGCATCCTGAATGGCGGCGCGGCCGATTTCGGTGGCCGATTTCGGCTCGCTTTCGGTTGCCGGATCGGTGCCGCCGAGCCGCGCCGTCAGGTCGGGCGGTGCGACACCGGCGGCCACCGCGCTGTTGGCTGAGCCGGTGGTCTGCGATTGATCAGGCGCCGATGCCTGCTCGGCCTCATCGCCAGCACCCGTGGAGGCAACCACCGGCGCATCGGCCGGTCTTGTCTCGCCTTCGACATAGGGAGCCGGATTGAGAGGGATGAGGTAGCGCGCCGGCGCCCAGCCGCTCAGCTTCTCCTTGCCCGTGCTCTCGACCTTGCACCATTTGTAGCCGTTGATGTCGTTGCAGCCGAGATTGGTGACCCTGTCGCCGCTGGTCAGCTGCGCCTCGACCTTGGCGACTGGAGATGCGGTGCTGCGGATCTTGAGAAGATCATCCGGCGCCAGGCCGGTCACGATGGAGATGACGAGATCCGGCGCCTCTTCAGCCTTAGTAGGGGCAATGACTGGCCATGCCGCCATCAGCAGCGGAGCGGCAATCAGCGCATGCAGGGTTGTTCGGAGCGAAACTGTGCGCCTCATCGTTTGGCCGTGCGCTGAAACCTGCCGCGGCGGATCGAGCCCGCCGCAAGCCCGGCCGGTTTTATAAGGGACGACGCGCCGCCATGTAAGCCCGAAAATTCGATCGCCGTTTCACCTGTGTCAACCCATTCCGCCAGGCCGTGAGCCAACTCAGCTGAGCGGCATGGAACGCAAGAGCGTTCAGCCGGGCATGGGCATATACCCAGTCTTGAGCGCATGGGACCATTCCGGTCGCCCCGCCTGTTCGGCCTGCCTGGCGGCTGCCTCATGGTCGTAGTCGACGGCGATGGCCTCGAAGCGATCGGGCTGGCCGTTGCTGCCCAAGGTGACGATGCCGTAGCGCGCATGCGGCGAGCCCTGCTCGGAGACATGCGCCGGCGGGGTCGAATCGTCGTAGGCGGGGCAGCCGATGCTGCCCGGGTTGAAGATGACGGGGCCATCGGGGATGCGGATCAATTCAGTCCGGTGGCTGTGGCCGCAGAGCGCGATGCGGCAGGCGGGGTCGAGCGCCTTCAGCCGGCGCCGGATCGCCGCCAACGGCGCGCGCACCAGCTGGCCATTGACGATCGTATCGAGCAGATATTTCTCGTCATGGTCGGGGCGGGCGTGGAAGGCGGCCACGCCAGGCGCGATCTCCAAGGTGAGAGGTTGGGCGAAGAGCGCCTCAAGTTGCGGCTCTGTCAGCCGCTCCTGCGCGTAGACATCGGAAGCCCACATGGTCTCGTCGGCAGGATCCGCGGCGACACGGCGGTCGTGATTGCCGCGCACCGTCGGCAGGTTGAGCGCCTCCAGCCGTTCCATCGTTTCGCGTGGCCACAGTGGGCCGGAAACGCTGTCGCCGAGATTGACGGTCAGGTCGGCGCCGCCGCGCAGGCGCAGATCGTCAAGCACGGCGTCGAGCGCCAGCACATTGCCATGGATATCGGCGAGAACGGCGATGCGCATAGGGGAGGCTCCTGTGGACTGATGAATGACTGTCGGCAAGGGCGAACCTTGCAGGATCTGGGTTCCTCGCCCCCACGGAAGTGGGGGAGAGGTGGCTCGGCGAAGCCGAGACGGAGAGGGGCTTAGCGCGACGGCGATCAGGTTCCTAGAGGCATTCGCCCTACGAAGCCCCCTCTCCGACCGCTTCGCGGCCACCTCTCCCCCGCGATGCGGGGGCGAGGAACCCAAGTTCTTCAAGGCTCAGGCGTGCACTTCGATATCGTGGCCGCCGACCGCCGGCAGTACGGGATCGTCGCCGGCGGCGGCGATGATGCTGTCGAGCAGGCCGGGGAAGCGGGCGTCGAGGTCGGCGCGGCGCAGCGAGATCATGCGGTTGGTGCCGGCCACTTCGGCGCGGGTGACGCCGGCCTCGCGTAGTTTGGCCAGGTGGTAACTCAGATTGGTCTTCGAGCCGAAGTTGAGGAACTGGCTGCAGTTCAGCGGCACGCCTTGCTTGCTGGCGAGATAGCGCACGATGGCCAGCCGCGTCGGGTCGCCGAGCACGCCGAGCACGATCGGCAGACTGATCTGGTCCGTATTGGGGTGTGGCAAGGTCATGGCTCGAAACTAAGCACAGTCGGGGCCGATTTCAACGCATCTGTCCTACCGTATCCGTACACACCGTTTCTCCGTTTCGCGGCCATGCGACCGACCGTGCTGACACAGGGCTGTCAGGAGGGTTCAATTATTTTCCGCTGGCTTCATTGACATGATGCCCTGTTATGTCCAATTGTTCAACAACTCTTGAACTAAGGACATCGCTCCATGGACAAGCGCCTCTACTGGCTTGCGCTCGGATCGTTCACGATCTCGACCGAAGGCTTCGTCATCTCCAGCCTTCTGCCCGACATCGCGCGGGACGCCGGCATCTCCATTCCGCTGGCCGGCACGCTGATCACCGCCTTCGCGCTTGCCTATGCGGTCGGCACGCCGATCCTAGCGACGCTGACCGGCGAATGGGACCGGCGCCGCGTCATCCTGTGGACGCTGGTATTCTTCGTGCTCGGCAACATCGCCGCCGCCTTGAGTTCCTCCTTCGAGTTGCTGTTGATCGCGCGCATCGTCATGGCGCTGTCGTCGGGCCTGTTCGCGGCGACCGCGCAGGGCACGGCGGTGGCGCTGGTCGATGATCATCACCGGGCGCGTGCCATCGCCGTCGTCGTCGGCGGCACCACGGTGGCCGTTGCCCTCGGCGCGCCATTGGGCGCGCTCGTTGCCACCGTTGCCGGCTGGCGCGGCACCTTTTTTGCCATCGCCGGCCTTGGCGCGCTTGCGGGCGCGATCCTGTGGTACCGGCTGCCGCAGGGCATCGTCGGCACCAGGCTGCCCTTGAAGCGCAGGCTGGCGGCCGCGCTGCGTCCCGGCGTGATGCCGATCCTTTTGACGACAGTGCTGGCGCTGATCGGTGCCTTCACCGTCTTTGCCTATGTCGCGCCGCTCGCCATCGAGGGCGGCGGTCTCAGCCAGATCGCGCTGCCCGGCATGCTGCTCGCCTTCGGCGTCGGCGCCGTCATCGGCAACATTGGTGGCGGCCAGGCCGCCGACCGGTTCGGCGCGACCCGCACCGTCGGCTGGTCGCTGGCGCTGAGTGCCGGAATGCTGGTCTTGCTGTCGGTCATCCCGACCTTCCTGCCGCACCATATTGCCGGGCCGGCGCTGATGGCGATGATGGTGCCGTGGGGCATCGTCGGCTGGGCCTTCCCGCCGGCGCAGGCCAGCCGCATCATCAAGCTGGCGCCCGATGCCGCCCCGATCGTGCTGTCGCTCAACGCCTCGGCGCTCTATCTCGGCGTGGCGCTGGGCGCGGTGGTCGGTGGTGCCGTGCTGCGCTACGGCGCGCCGGCCGATCTCGGCCTGGTCGCCGCGATCTTCCCGATCATCGGGCTTGGCATCATGGTTGCCGGCCGTTGGGCGGCTCGGCCTGTAGAGATGCCTGCCGAGTAGAACCTTCGTAAATCCGTCGGCCGGCTCAGTTGGCCGGCGGCAGTTCAAAATCCAGCGCGGCGATCTCATCCAGCGCCGCGCGCAGGCTTTCCGCCTGTTCCTTGCCGACGACATCCTCCAAACGCTGCTGGGCGATGTGCCAAAGCTTCATCGCTTCGTTGAGCTTCACCAAGCCTTGCGGCGTCAGCCTTACGCGCTTGATGCGGCGGTCGTCCGGGTCGGCGAAGGTCTCGACATAGCCGTCGCGGATCAGTGGCTTCAGCGTATGACCGAGCGCCGACAGGTCCATGATCAGCGACGCGGCGATGGCGCCCATCGCCGGCTCGTCGCCGATATGGATCTGGTAGAGCAGGCCCTGCTGCGTTGCCTTCAGGCCCGAAGGAGCCAGCACATCATCATAGAACTGGCCAAGCTTGCGCGCCGCGCGGCGCAGCGCGGCGTTGTTGCAGAGCGTGAGGCCGGGCAGGGTGTCCTTTGACATGATGGGTCCTTGGCGCCGGCGAATGATGCCCGGTCGCTGCCTCTCAAATAATCCCCATCCTCCTCATTGACAAGATAGTGGCATATGCCTACTTCACAATTAGTGGTATATGCCACTAATTCAAATCCGGCGACTTTCCGACAAGGCGAGGCAGAGGCGCGCCGTGCCGGTGGCCAGGTCGAAGCGAACCAAATCAGTCGAAAAAGGAACATGACAATGAGTGGACAGAGCAACAAGGGCACCGCGGTCGTCACCGGTGCTTCGTCGGGCATCGGCGCGGTCTATGCCGACCGGTTGGCAGGGCAGGGCTATGATCTGGTGCTGGTGGCGCGGCGCGCCGACCGGCTCGAGGAACTGGCCGGGAAGCTGCGTCACGCCTACGGCCATAAGGTCAGCGTGATCAGCGCCGATCTTGCCGACGACAATGACGTCCGCCGCGTCGAGCAGGCTGTAACAGCCGACGACAGCGTGACGCTGCTGGTCAACAATGCCGGCCTTGGCGGCCAGTCCGTGGTGGCAACCGCCGATGCGGACGCTGCCGAACGCATGATCAAGGTCAATGTCATCGCCCTGACGCGGCTGACCCGTGCCGTGCTGCCGGGGTTTCTGGCGCGCAACCGAGGTGCGGTCGTCAACATCGCCTCGGTGCTCGCCTATGAGACCTCGTTCGGCGGCATCTACAGCGGCACCAAGGCCTATGTCGTCAACTTCACCGAGGCCCTGCACCGCGAGGTCGCGGGCACCGGGGTGAAGGTGCAAGTCGTGCTGCCCGGTGCGACCCGCACCGATTTCTGGGAGCTTGCCGGCAGCGACATCGACCAGCTTCCGAAGGAAATCATCATGACGGCCGACGATATGGTCGATGCAGCCCTTGTCGGTCTTGCCAGGGGTGAAGCCGTCACCGTGCCGGCGCTTACCGACGCGGCCAAGCTGGACATTTTCCTCGGCGCCCGGCAGGCCTTCTACGGCAGCCTGCACGCCGACAAGCCAGCGGCCCGCTACGCGGCTTGAGTGAAGAAAGCTGGTTTGCTTCGCAAACCAGCACCCCCACCCCGCTGCTTCGCAGCGACCCTCCCCACAAGGGGGAGGGTGAGGCCGAGCCATCGTTGATGCGTGCAAAGGGCGCGCTCCCACCTCCCCCTTGTGGGGAGGTCGGACCGAAGGTCCGGGTGGGGGTATTGGCGCTGACTTTCGGGACTTGGGTACTTCACGCCGACCGCCACATCGGGATGATCGAGGCGGCCAAAACCAGCGCCAGCATGATGTTGAGCGCGCGCCATTGCCACTCGGTCTTGAGCAGCCGGGCCATAAGCATGCCGGCCACGCACCACAGCGACAGCGAGGCAGCGGCGGCGAGGCCGAAGGTGGCGCCGAGTAGCAGCGCGAGTTGCATCGGTCCGCTGGCCAATGCCGCAAACGAGGCCGCCGCGCCCAACCCCATCGCCCAGCCCTTCGGGTTCATCCATTGAATGCCGGCACCGCCGAGAAAGCTGTTCGGTTTGGCCATGCTCACACCCAGATTAGGCGGCCCGCTGCGGCCGATCTTGAACGCCAGCCAGACGAGATAGAGCGAGCCGATGACCTTCATCGCCAGCTGCAGCGAGGGCACGGCGAGCAGCAGGCCGGCAAGTCCGGCGGCGGCGGCGCCCGTCACCGTGGCAAGGCCGGCAGCACTGCCGACCAGCAAGGGCAGGGAACGGCGAAAGCCGAACTGCGCGCCGGAGGCGGTCGAGAGTGTCGTGGCGATGCCGGGCGTGGTGGTGGCAACGATGGCAAACAGGATGAGCGGGATGATGGGCTCGAGCATGGGGCGTCCTTTGGGAGGCTCCATGGTAGACTTCGATTGATATCAGTAAATGCAATGTTTGTGATGCTCGCCATTAGCATCTATAATGCCGGTGATGATCCGAAATCTCGACATGGCGCTGATCCGCACCTTCGTGACCGTCGCCGACAAGGCCAGCATGACGGCGGCCGCGAATGCGCTGCACCTGACGCAAGGCGCTGTCAGCCAGCAGATCAAGCGGCTGGAAGAGGTGCTTGGCTCCAGCCTGTTCGAGCGCGACCGGCGCGGCTTGCGGCTGACGCGCGCTGGCGAGCGGCTGTTCGGTAAGGGCAAACGGCTGCTGGCCTTGAATGACGAAATCTGGGCCGAGATGGCTGAGACACCGGTGGCCGGCCAGGTGCGGCTCGGCGTGCCCTACGACCTTGTCGGCACCTTGCTGGCGCCGGTGCTGAAGACCTATGCCGAGACCTATCCGCAGGTCGAGATATCGCTGGTCTGCGCCTCTTCGCCGGAGCTCACTGCCGCGCTTGCGGCCGGGACCATCGACCTTGCGGTGATCGAGGAACGCGTCGGCCCGTCGGCGGGCGAATGCCTTGTCGTCGACCGGCTGGTCTGGGTCGGCGCCAAGGGCGGCGTTGCCCGCGCCAAGCGCCCGCTGCCGGTCTCGATCGTCGCTGATACCTGCGCCTTCCGTCCGGCCGTGCTGGCGGCGCTCAGCGAACATGGGCTGGAATGGCGTACCGTGTTCGAAAACGGCAACATCGACGCGACGATGGCGACGGTGCGTTCCGATCTCGCCGTCACCACCTGGCTGGCCTCGACGGTGCCCGTGGATCTCGACATATTGCCATCGGAGTCCGGCCTGCCGCCGCTGCCGAACTTTGCCATCAACCTGCATCTGCCCAGGCATGGAGCAGGGCCTGCGGCGCAGGAATTCGCGCGGCATATCCGCGATGGGCTGGCGCGGCGGCCGGTGGCGGCTTGAGGGACTTCTCAGAACTTGGGTTCCTCTCCCCCGTCGATCGGGGGAGAGGTGTCGAGCGAAGCTCGACGGAGTGGGGGTCGATCTTTTTCCGCCTGATTACCGCTGCCTGAGTCTTGCCCGCCTGGTTCTGCCTGTCTTGTGGAGGTGAGTTTGGTGAAATGGCTTCCCCCACTCCGTCGCTGCTTCGCAGCGCCACCTCTCCCCCCTCCGGAGGGAGAGGAAAGGTGCCAAGGCCGTCCTGCTACTTCCAGTTCTTGCGTCTTTCGAGCTCGGCGTCGGACGGCTCCCCCGTGACAAACGAGCCAACCTTGATCTCTCCTGATCGTTCGTAGGTCGCCATGATGACGCCGGTGCTGGTTGTCTGCGACTTGATAAGCTTGAAGGCGGCTGGCATCGCACCATCGCCGAACAGCCGTTTGCCCTTGCCCAGCAACAGCGGGAAGATCATCAACCGGATCTCGTCGATCAGCCCGTTGGCGAGCAGGGTCTGGATCAGATTGCCAGAGCCCTGGATGAGCAGGTCAGGTCCATCCTCTTGCTTGAGGCGGTGCAACGCCGCGACGATATCCGGTCCAAGCGCTTGCGTGTTCTGCCAGGTGAGGGTGTCAGGCCGATGCGTCGCCACATATTTGGTCGCAGGGTTGAAGGCGTCCGCGATCGGATCTTTCTGATACGGCCAGTACGCGGCGAAGATGTCGTAGGTTCTGCGGCCAAGCAGCAGGTCGAAGGGTTTGGAGAACAGTTCATCCATTGCCACGCCCGCCACCTCGTCAAAATAATGGAAGGTCCAGCCGCCGAACTTGAAGCCGCCGACCGGGTCCTCTTCTGGACCGCCGGGCGCCTGCATGACGCCATCGAGGCTGACGAATGTCGCAGCAATGATCTTTCTCATTCCAATCTCCCGTTTTTCGATCCACGCCGTCGTGGCCGGACTTCAGCCCAAGGACGGGCGACGAGCCACCGGTCCGACAGGACATAGGAAATTTGGGCAAACCACCGTCATTTGCGAGGCCCGGTGTGGAGATTTTCCGACGAGAACCAGATATCGCCTGATATAGCGGTGGCGGTGTCGTCCGGCGCCCTGTCCTGCGCCAGCCAGATCGAGCGGCTGCGCGCGGCCTGCTCGCGCGTCGGGATCTTCGCCGCTGGGTCCGCGAGCGAGGCGCCGACACAGGGAATGAACCACGATCGCATGAACGGATCGCAGGCGAAGCCTTTTTCGGTGCGGATCACCATCACCGCCAGCGGGACGCGCTCGGCCGGGCGCCATGGGAAGATCATACGGCCGCCTGGCCGCAGCGCCTTCAGCCATCCGGCCGGCGGCGCCACGACGCCGGCATTGACGTAGATGATGTCGGACGGCGGCAGGGGCGTCGTTACGGCATCGCCATGGACGACCGTTGCATTGCCAAAGGCTTCGAGATTTTTCCGCGCCAGACCGGCCAGCTTTTCGTCGAGTTCGAAAGCGGTGACGGTGCCGCCTGGTGAAACCAGCCTGGCCAGCACGGCGGTGTAGTAGCCGGTACCGGCGCCGATATGAGTGACGGCCTCACCAGGTTTAGGCGCAAGCTTTCCGATCCACATGGCATGCAGAAAGGGCTCGCCATTGTTGATGCCCTTGTCGTCGTCGAGCGTCACCAGCACGTTCTGGTAGATGTGCGCCGGATCGGCGCTCGGTGTCGTGACCTTGCCGTTGCCGGCGATGACCGTCCACGGTCCGGGACCGAGAAACGCTTCGCGCGGCACCTCGGCGAAAACCGCCTCCAGGCGTGGATCGGGCGAGCCGGCATTGGCGGCCAGCAGCCGCGCGTAAAAGTTCCTGATGTCTTCGATCCGGGTCATGGTGCCGGAGAACATAGCGCGGATGACCGTCTTGTCGCGAGACTACCCTCCGCAGAGGGTAGCTGATTTCCCGGCGAGGCGGAGCTCAGCCGACCCCGAACATGGTGTCGTAGAGCAGCTTGAAGTTGAGCCCCAGGATGATCGCGGCGACCACCCAGGCAAGGGCTGCGACGCCGCGCGGAATGGCGAGGTTGCCCATCTTCTTCTTGTCGGAGACGAACTGCACCAGCGGCACGACCGCGAAGGGCAGCTGCATCGACAGGATCACCTGGCTGAACACCAGCAGTTGACCAGTGCCCTTTTCACCATAGAGCGCGGTGACGACCACCACCGGGATGATGGCGAGGCCGCGCGTCAGCAGGCGTCGTGCCCAGTTGGGGATGCGCAGGCGCAGGAAGCCTTCCATGACGATCTGGCCGGCCAGCGTCGCCGTCACCGTCGAGTTCAGGCCGGAAGCCAGCAGCGCTACCGCAAACAGGATCGAGGCGATGCTCAAGCCCAGAAGCGGCGACAATAGCTCGAAGGCCTGGCCGATCTCGGCGACATCCTGGTGGCCGGTGTTGTGGAAGGCCACCGCCGATACGATGAGGATCGAGGCGTTGACGAACAGCGCCAGCATCAGGGCGATGGTCGAGTCCGTCGTCGCCCATTTGATGGCGTCGCGCTTGCCCTTGTCGGTGCGTTCGTAGGCGCGGGTCTGCACGATCGAGGAGTGCAGATAGAGATTGTGCGGCATGACGGTGGCGCCGATGATGCCGATGGCGATGTAGAGCATCGCCGGATTGGTGACGATATCCGACGACGGCACGAACATGGCATGCAGGATCGAGCCGGCCGGTGGGGCGGCGACGAAGATCTGGATGGCAAAGCAGCTGAAGATGACGATCAAAAGCGCGATGACGAAGGCTTCGAGATAGCGGAAGCCCTTGTTCATCAGGAGCAGCACGAGGAAGGCGTCGAGTGCGGTCAGCATGGCGCCGCCGATCAGCGGAATGCCGAACAACAGCTGCAGGGCAATCGCGGTGCCGATGACCTCGGCCAGGTCACAAGCGATGATGGCCAGCTCGCAGGCGATCCACAAAAGGAAATTGACCGGACGCGGATAATAGGCGCGGCAGGCCTGGGCGAGGTCGCGGCCGGTGGCGATGCCGAGCCGGGCTGCCAGCGCCTGCAGCAGGATCGCCATCAGGTTGGACAGCATGATGATGAACAACAGCGTGTAGCCGAACTGCGCGCCGCCGGCGAGGTCGGTCGCCCAGTTGCCGGGATCCATATAGCCGACCGAGACCATGTAGCCGGGGCCTATGAAGGCGAACAGGCGACGGAACCAGACGCCCGAACTCGGCACGGCGATGGAGGAATTGACTTCGCGCAGGCTGGGCTGTTCGTCCTCGTCGGGCTTGGCGAACCGCCATGAGGAACGGAGGGCTGTGGCTTCGGCTTCGGACATGAGGGGCTTTCCGCAAAACTGGGCGATGTTGTCTTAAGCTATGCCATGGCTCAACATTATGCAATATGCTATATTTCATTGTCGGTGCTTTTTGTCGGGCGGTGGTCCGCGTGCGAAAGGCGCAATCGGAAACGCCGGTTGCGCCTGCGGCTGAATGCAAATAAACGGCCTGAAGAATCAGCGCCCGTGCTATGAAAGCATGGACGGTAATAGCCTCGGGAGGAGCGCGTATTGGCGCTGAAGAACAGACCAGTCCCGCGCGAGCCGCTGCCTGACGCCAACGTCCATTCGGAGGGCTTCCGGCAGACGCGCGAAGCGCGCCGCAGCGCGCTGGTCGAGGATTATGTCGAGTTGATCGCCGATCTGATCGAGGACGGCAACGAGGCGCGCCAGGTCGACATCGCAGCAAGGCTTGGCGTCGCCCAGCCGACGGTGGCCAAGATGCTGACCAGGCTGTGCGCCGACGGCCTGGTGTCGAGGAAGCCCTATCGCGGCGTGTTCCTGACCGATGCTGGCCGCAAGGTCGCGCAGGAAAGCCGCATCCGCCACCAGACGGTGGAAGCCTTTTTGCGCTCGCTCGGCGTCAGTGCGGAGACAGCGCGCATCGATGCCGAGGGCATCGAGCACCATGTCAGCGCCGAAACGCTGGAAGCGTTCCGCAAGGCGATGACGGCGCGCTGAGCTTCCCGCCCGGATTTCCCCAGCCTCCTGGAACCCTAGCACGCCAGGCACGTTGCTTCTGACACCCGCGCAAGTCGCGCGGCAAGGGAGGAAGCGATGGGCGTTGAACAGGCACCGACCGCAAAGGGCAAGCAGGCGGCCAAGGGATTGAAGCAGGCGGCGGCGAGGGATGAGCGCAAGACCGAGGCCGAAACCGGCCATCCCCTGAAAAAGGGTGAGGCCCGTTTCGAGGAACGTTCGAAAAGTTCCGACGGCAAGAGCGCCGGCGCCAAGCAGAAAGATTAGACGTCTCCCAGGCTGACGTCAGTTGCTTTGGGCAAATGCCGTTTGCCGAGACGTGGTGGCGGCGCTTTCAACAAACCGTTCTCTCACTCGCGGACATCCTGAACCCAGCTGCGCGGGTGGCCGTCGACGCGGAACTGGAAGATGAAATAGGGCGGAATGCAGGTGCCCTTGCCGGCTTTCGCTTGCGCCAGATCGTCGTAGCCGGCGGTGCAGATATAGTCCTCGCGGCAGGGATGCGTCTTGTCGCAGGCGCGCAGGCCGGCGGTCTTGGTGAACTCCCTGGTGCAGAATTTGTGGTCCTTGCCCGAGGCGATGCAGTCGTTGAAGCCGGTCTTGGCGAGACGCCCGCATGTCGCCTCGTCGGGTAGCTTGTCGCAGCTTGCCTTGCGCAGCATGCCGCCGGGAAAGCCGCCGGTCTTCTGCTGTGGATTGTCATAGCGCTGGCGCGCGGCGCCATAGCCGGCGAGCTTGACGGGCGGCTTCTTGTCCCTTGCCGGGTCGATGGCGCAAGCCTTGGCGGTGGTTGGCGAAAGGCGGCAATACTGGTCGCTGCCCCAGTTCGACATTTTGATCTCGCCGAACTCGACGGGGTCGCCGACCGTCGTGCCGGCCTCGCTCACGCAGGTGCCAAAGCCCGGATGGATGGCGCTTTGATGGACGCCGGCGCAGCGCAGGCCGGTGCCGCAGCTCCACTCCTTGAAACTTGCATCCTCGCCGCGATAGCAGATCGAGCCCCAGCCATTGTAGAGGTCGGTGCCTTTCAACGCCTCGGCATATTTGGCGTCCGGTCGGGCGGCGAAGCCGCGCGTAAAGTCCGGGTGGCCGCCGGCGGCGAATTGCTCGACGATGGCGCGGCGGCGCGGCAGGTCGGCGAAGAACACGGCCGAACCCGGCACGAAGACGGCGTTGCGGCGCGGCTCGCTGGCCGGATCGGCGCCGGTGTAGTGGAAACCGGCAATGCCATGCGTCTGGTGGCAGCCGGTGCAGCTCATCTCGTTGAGCCGCAAGTCGAAGCCGGCCACCGACTTGATGGTGGCGAGCGTGTTGCCTTTGGCGACATAGTCCTTCAGCGCCTTGTCGATGTCGGCATCGTTGACCAGCCCGTAGGCGATGTTGTTCTGCGACCGGCTGAGCCCGCCCGGTGCGACGGAGACGGCGCTCTTGGCCAGGAACTTTTCGTCGATGACCAGCCGTCCATGGTCGAGATCGTAGATGTTGCGGTCGGTGAGCAGCCATTTGGCGAAGGCCGGTTTGTCGGCCAGCACGGTTGCTCGGTCGATCTGGTTCTCCATCTTCGCTTCATAGAAGCTCGAACTGGCCGGATCCCATTTGAAGATTTTCAGGAGGTATTCGGCATGACCGCCGAAATCGCGCCGCGTCGAGGCCGACAGGCGCAGCACCTGCATGTTGAGTTCGAGCCGCATGATCTGCGAAGCGTTCAGCATGGCGCCGGACAACGGCCCTTCGTCGGAGCGAAGCCAGGCTGCTAACTGTTCGGGTGGCAGGTCCTGTTTCCCGGCAGCCAGCCAGCGCTGGGCAACATCGGCGCAGGACACATCGGTGGTATCAGGCAAATCCTTCGAGGCGCGGGCCTGCGCCTGCCTGGGCTTGGCGTTGAACACCAGGCTCATGGTCAGCGGCAGGCGCGAGGAAATGCGCTGGCCCGCCTTTCCCTGAGCCGGCTTTTCCGCCACCGAATAGTGGAAGCGGTAGATCAGCCGGATCTCGCCGCATTCGGTGTGGCCGAGATAGCCGCGATCCATGCGGTTGACGACGCCCGTCAGGTCGAGCGTCGAGCCGTCATCGTCGATGTATTTCGGATTGAATTTCTGGCTGGTGTCCTTTGACTTCGCCATATCAGCGACATAGGGATCCGGACTGGTCCTCGGCTCGTCGGCGATCTGCTGTTTAACCGTGTCGCGCACCGTGGCCAAAGCCGGCACCGAAAACAGGCCGCGATTGTCGACCTCGCGGGTGAGGCCGAGCGCTGGACCCAGCAGGCGGCTGATCGACAGGCCGCCGCGCTCCAGCGCCAGCAAGGTGGCGGGATCGGTGACGGCGACACTGGAATCGAGCGTGACGGCGCCGGCGGCCCGCAAGCCCAGGCAGCTCAATGCCAGCACACACAGCATTCGGCCGATCGTCCGCAAGCGCCCCTCGCTTTCCAGAGAACTGGACACTAACGGTCTTCCATAGTCTCGGCCATGGGGACCATTGCAACATCCAGCCGTGCGCCGCGACGAAGTTGAGAAAGCCGGCCCAATGGCGAGCGCCTGACGGATATGGCGTTGCAGTCGCAGGCCAATTCGTATCGCCCTGAAGCCGCTGAAAAATGCTGTGACTTGGGGCAACCGTTGGGATAATTGTTTGTCGCCCCGCAATAACGGGGAAGTTGCAGCGCGAGGGAGTTGCCATGCTCTGGAAAGGCCGTCGTCAGAGTGACAATATCGAGGACGACCGCAGCGACAGCGGCGGTGGCGGACTCGGCGGCGGCGGTGGCCAGTTCCGCCTTCCGATCGGCGGCCGCACCGGTGGCGGCGGCAGCATCTTCCTGGTCATCCTGGTGGTGCTGGCCGGATGGTATTTCGGCTTCGATCCTTCGACGATCCTGGGTGGCGGCGACGGCGGCCTGCTGCCGGGCGGCGGTGGCCAAATCACCGACAACAGCGGCCAGGACGGCGGCACCGCCCCCGCCAATGACGAGATGAAGCAGTTCGTGGCGACCGTGCTGGCCGAGACCGAGGACACCTGGACCGGCATCTTCAAGTCGCAGGGGCTGACCTACGAGGATCCCAAGCTGGTGCTGTTTTCCGGCCAGGTCCGTTCGGCCTGCGGCTTTGCTTCCGCGGCGGCCGGACCGTTCTATTGTCCCGGCGACCACAAGGTCTATCTCGACATGACCTTCTTCCAGCAGCTCGACCAGCAGTTCGGTGCTTCGGGCGAATTCGCCCGCGCCTATGTGATCGCGCATGAGATCGGCCACCACGTGCAGAACCTGACCGGCATCATGTCCAAGTTCAATCAGATGCGGCAAAGCATGGGCGAAGTCGAAGCCAACCAGATGTCGGTGCGCATCGAGCTCCAGGCCGACTGCTTCGCCGGCGTGTGGGCGCATTACACCGGGCAGAAGGGTATATTGGAGCAGGGCGACATTGAAAGCGCGCTGAACGCCGCCAAGCAGATCGGCGACGACACGCTGCAGAAGAAGATGCAGGGCTATGTCGTGCCGGAAAGCTTCAACCACGGCACCTCGCAGCAGCGGCAGACCTGGCTGGCACGTGGCTACAAGAGCGGCAAGCTTTCGGATTGCAACACGCTGAGCGGCCCGATTTGATAGCCGCTTCCGGGCGCTGACCTGACGGCGAAGACGCCGTCAGGGGATGTCAGGATGAATAGATCCGGCCTGTTCCCTCATTGTTCCTTGTTGCGGCCTCGCCTATAAGGTGCGTCCGCCTGCGCCCCAGGGCGAGCAGAGGAGCTTGACCCATCATGATCGACCCCAAAACCGCCAGACGGGGCCTCGCGCTCGTCTTCACCACGCTGCTGCTCGACATTATCGGTTTCGGCATGATCATGCCGGTGCTGCCGGCCTATCTCCGGGAATTGACCGGGGTCAGCATCAGCGGAGCGGCGATTGAAGGCGGCTGGCTGTTCTTCGTCTATGCGGCGATGCAGTTCTTCTTCGCGCCGATCATGGGCGGCTTGAGCGACCGGTTCGGACGCCGGCCGATCCTGCTCGCCTCGGTGCTGACCTTTTCCATCGACAATCTGATCTGCGCCGTCGCCTGGTCTTATCCCATGCTGTTCATCGGGCGCGTGCTGGCCGGCATTTCGGGCGCCAGCTATTCGACGACTTCAGCCTTCATCGCCGACATTTCGAACGATGAGAACCGGGCGAAGAATTTCGGCCTGCTCGGTATCGCCTTCGGTGTGGGCTTCGTCATCGGACCGGTTCTGGGCGGGCTGCTCGGCACGTTCGGGCCGCGCGTGCCGTTCTATTTCGCTGCCGGGCTTGCCTTCGTGAACTTCCTCATCGCGCTGTTTTTCTTGCCGGAAACGCTCGATGACAAGCATCGTCGCCGCTTCGAGTGGAAACGCGCCAACCCGGTCGGGACGCTCCTCCAGATGCGCCAATACAAGGGCATCGGCTGGATCGGGCTCGCTTTCTTCCTGATGACGCTCGGCCACATGATGTATCCGGCGGTCTGGTCGTTCGTCTCCAACTACCGCTACGGCTGGAGCGAGCAGCAGATCGGCTTCTCGCTCGGCGCCTTCGGCCTGTGCGGCGCGATCGTCATGGCGACGGTGCTGCCGCGCGTGATCCCCAGGCTTGGCGAATGGAAGACGGCGGTGATCGGCCTCGCGTTCACCGCGCTCAGCGCCTTCGGCTACGCCTTCGCGTCGCAAGGCTGGATGATCTATGCGGTGATCGTCGTCGGCTGTCTGGAAGCGCTGGCCGATCCGCCGCTGAGGAGCCTCGCCGCCGCCAAGGTGCCGCCTTCGGCGCAGGGCGAACTGCAGGGCGCGATGACCTCGATCTTCTCGATCACATCGATCGTTACGCCGCTGCTCTATACGGCGATCTTTTCCTGGTTCACCGGGCCAAGCGCACCCGTGACTTTCGGCGGCGCGCCCTATCTGGTTGGTGCGTGCTTCCTCACGCTGGCGCTCATTGTTTTCGTCACCAAAGTGGCGAGACCCGTGGCGCGCACAAACGTCGCCGCCGGCATCGCCGGGGAGAAGATGCCCGCAGGCAGATGAGGGGCGGCGCAAACGGATCGCGTCAAGCCCGCTCGGCAAGCAACTCCTCGCCGCGCTTTTCGCGGATCAAATTGACGAAGCGGCGGAACAGGTAGTGCGAATCCTGCGGGCCGGGCGAAGCCTCCGGGTGATGCTGGACCGAGAACACCGGCCGGCCGGTGAGCGTGATGCCGCAGTTCGAACCGTCGAACAGCGAGACGTGGGTTTCCTCGACGCCTGATGGCAGCGAGTCGGCATCGACGGCAAAGCCGTGGTTCATCGAGACGATCTCGACCTTGCCGGTGGTGTGGTCCTTGACCGGGTGGTTGGCGCCGTGATGGCCTTGGTGCATCTTGGCGGTCTTGCCGCCCAGCGCCAGCGCCAGCATCTGGTGGCCGAGACAGATGCCGAACACCGGGATGTCGGTCTTCAGCAGATCCTGGATGACTGGCACGGCATAGTCGCCGGTGGCTTCCGGATCGCCGGGGCCGTTGGACAGGAAGATGCCGTCCGGCTGCATGGCGAGGATTTCTTCGGCGCCGGTCTTGGCCGGCACCACGGTGACCTTGGCGCCGAGGCCGGTGAGCAGGCGCAAGATGTTGCGCTTGACGCCATAATCGATGGCGACGACATGCATTGTCGGCTCAGCCTGTTCGCCAAAGCCTTCGTTCCACACCCAAGGTGTCTCGCGCCAGACCGAGGACTGGCCCGATGTGACGTCCTTTGCAAGATCGAGCCCGATCAGGCCCGACCATGCGGCGGCGCGGCGCTTCAGATCGTCGAGGTCGAACACGCCGTCGGGCGCATGCGCGATGACGGCGTTGGGCATGCCCTTTTCGCGGATCAGCGCGGTCAGCGCGCGGGTGTCGATGCCCGACAGGGCGACGATGCCACGCTTCTTCAGCCACTGGTCGAGGCCGGTGCCGGCGCGGTAGTTGGACGGGTTGGTGACATCGGCCTTGAACACGGCGCCGACGGCGCCGGCGCGGGCAACCGGGTTGAGATCCTCGATGTCCTCGTCATTGGTGCCGATGTTGCCGATATGCGGGAAGGTGAAGGTGACGATCTGACCGGCATAGGACGGATCGGTGAGGATCTCCTGGTAGCCGGTGAGTGCCGTGTTGAAACAGACTTCGGCGACCGCGGAGCCGGTGGCGCCCAGGCCGCGACCTTCGATGACGGTGCCGTCTGCCAGCACCAGAAGGGCGGTCGGCTTTTCGGTGGCCCAAGCGGGGGTCAAGGCGGGCGTCATCTCGGTCATGCGGCACTCCTATCAGGCCGCGCGCTGCAACCGGCCCGGCGGGCCATCTGCGCGGCAAACGGCGCGAAGCGGCGATTTCGCGGCTTCCACGCAGTCAAACTTCCGTTCATGCAAGGCCCAGTACATAGGGGAAGGGGGCAGGGCGGTCAATGATCATGCGAAATGCCGCCATGTTTTATTTCACCTAGCAAAATCAGTGGCTTGCCCTGGCATATCAGGGTTTGCCTTGGCTCGCCCCCGGCGCTATTGTCCGCGCCGATCGAAGGAGAATGCACCATGCGCGGCAAAATCGCCGAATCCCTGAAGAGCGCGATGAAGGCGCAGGACAAGCACCGGCTGCCGACATTGCGGCTGATCCAGGCCGCCATTCACGACCGCGACATCGCCAATCGCGGTTCGGGCAAGGAGCCGGCCAGCGACGAGGAGATCCTGCAGATCCTGGCCAAGATGGTGAAGCAGCGCGAAGAATCGGCCAAAGCCTTCGACGACGGCAAACGGCCGGAACTGGCCGCGCAGGAGCGCGGCGAGATGGAGATCATCCGCACCTTCCTGCCGACGCAGCTTGACGATGCCGCCATAGATGCTGCGGCGCGCGAGGCGATCGCGGCGACGGGAGCGGCCAGCCAGAAGGACATGGGCAAGGTGATCGCCGCGCTGAAGCAGAAATATGCCGGCCAGATGGATTTCGGCAAGGCCAGCGGCATCGTCAAGGGCCTGCTGCAGTAGGGCTTCTCTTGCCGGGAAAAGTATGACCGAGACCTCCGCAGGCAGGGTTAGAATCCAGTATTCCACACCACACGTGGAAGCAATAAAGGCACTGCTTCAGAGCTGTTACGATTTGCCTGCGGCGGTGATGCGAGATCGACTTTTCAGCATCAGATGGCAGTCAACGGCAAGGCAGCCAGCACTTTGTCCAAGGTGATGGGAAATTCTCGCACCCCGCACCCCGGTTGCGTTGTAGACGGCGTTGGCGACGGCAGCTCCCGCACCGCAGACGCCGAGATAGACGTTTGAGACGTTCCGCCTTCGTCGGTCAGGACGACCAGATGATGAGGGGCTGTCCAGCGAAGTTCCGCCTCCCGGCACACCCACCGCCGATTGTCGAAAACGATCGAGGATCCTGCCCATGACGCGGTTTGAAGGGGCTCCGATCTCTCCTCCCGGCTCCGAATCCGTCCGTCACCGAGCAGCGGTTTGAATGACATTGCGGCATCTCGCTGGTTCATTGACGAAGCCGCGCCCGGCTCCATCTTGAGCAGTGTGTGCTGTCCACCCCCGTCGCTGCGCATGTGGGGCAAGCATCGGGTCTTGATAACCGCACGGCGTTCAAGAATTCGTGAGATCAGCCAAAATCCGCCGGATCGCACTTTTCGCTGGCAGGTCAGTCGGGGACGCCCTTGGCGGATCTTGTTGGTTCGAGCGCGCGGCGCAATGCGGGCGCCTCCTGCTGGATATGATCCCACAGCCGGTTCGCGATCGGCCCGTGCGGCCGGTCGCGACGGCGCGCCACCACCAGTTCGTCGGTGCGGCCCGGGAGATGACGGCCGGCAATGGATTGCAGGCGCCCGGCATGCAGTTCTTCCTCGATCAGGAAGCGGGGCAGGTGACCCCAGCCGAGCCCTTGCAGGATGATTTCCTTCTTCATGCCCTGGTCGGCCACCAAGCATTGGGGCGCGCCTTCGACGACGAAGTAATCCTGCCGTGGCGAATGGCGGGCGGTGTCGCGCATGACGCATTGGGTGAGTGCGTGCATTCGATCCAGGGTGATCGGCTGCTTGATACGCTCGGGCAGAAAGCCCGGCGCCACCACGGGAATGAAGGGTACCTTGCACAGATCGACCCATTCCACCCGCGCATCGCCCTTGTCGACCCAGTGCAGGATCAGATCGGCTTCGTCGTCGAAAAGACGCTCCCACGGGCCGCCGACCGCTTCGAAATGCAGATGCAGGCGCGTGCCGGGACACTGGGCGAAGAACCGACCGAGCATACCCAGCACCTGCGGGCGCGGGCACAGGTCGCCGATCACCACATGGATCTCGCTTTCCTCGCCCATCGCCAACTGGGCGGCATGGACGCGCAAGCCGTCCAGTTCGCGCAGCAACGATAGCGCCCGGCGATGGAATGACAGCCCGGCCTCGGTCGGACGCACGCGATAGCCGCTGCGATCCAAAAGGATGAGGCCGAGCTGCCGCTCCAGCTTGGCGACGGCGGCGAACACCGCCGGGTGCGAGCGATACAGCACGGCCGCCGCGGGCTGAAAGCCGCCGGTGCGAACCACCGCATCGAAGCATTGCAGATCGTGCAGGGTGAAATCGGCCATGTCAGTTTTGATTACAGAGATTGTCCTATCTTTGTAATATCAACAAAATCTTTCCACCGCTAGGCTCTGTCTCGTTCAACGTTCCAGAAGGAATCTTCATCATGAATGAGCTGAATTTCGTCACAACAGGCGACGGCACGCGCATCGCCTACCGCTTCGACGGCGATGCGAGCAAGCCGGTGCTGGTGCTGTCGAACTCCATCGGTACCACGCTGCATATGTGGGACCGGCAGGTCGGCGAGCTGTCCAGGCATTTCCGTGTCCTGCGCTACGATTTCCGCGGCCATGGCGGGTCGAGCGTTCCGGTAGGCGCCTATTCGCTGGACCGGCTTGGCCGCGACGTCATCGAGCTGCTCGATGCGCTCGACCTGCAACGCGTGCATTTCCTTGGCTTGTCGCTGGGTGGCTTCGTCGGGCAGTGGCTCGGCATTCACGCGCCCGAGCGGATCGACCGTCTGATCCTGAGCAACACCTCGTCCCACCTCTCGCCGGCAAGCTATTTCGACGAGCGGATTGCCGCCGTGCGGCAGGCGCCGGACATGTCGGAAACCGCCGAGACGTTCCTGAGCAACTGGTTCCCCGCCTCTATGGTTGCGGCCAACGAGCCCGTGGTCGAAGAATTTCGCGCCATGCTGCTTGCCATCGACCGGCAGGGCCTGGCGGGTCTGTTCGCGGCGGTTCGCGATGCGGACCTTCGCCGCACCGTGGCGCTGATCCCACGGCCGACGCTGGTGATCGCCGGCCAGCACGACACGGTGACGGCAGCCAGCCACGGCGAGCTGATCGCCGCGACGGTGCCCGGCGCGAAGCTGGTTGTCCTGCCCTCGGTTCACCTGTCGAACATCGAGTATCCGGCAGAGTTCATCCAGGCTGTGATCGATTTCTGCGCCGAGCCGAGTGCCGCGACGGCAAAGGCGTCCGGCGCCAATCCGGCGGTAGCCGAGCGTTCAAAGGACGCCATGGTTCACAAGAGCGGGCGGCAGCCGGAGCCTGCGTGAGCGCGGGTCGCGACTAAGCAGCGCCAGATCATGCCGCCAACCGTTTGCGGGGCTGACGCCCGACAAGGGCGCCAGCCTCGGCACCCGCTGCCGGGGGAGCCGTCAGATTCATTGCCGTCGCTATTTGACTTGATCGATCGAAAGAACCTCAGGTCCGCCAAAAGCATGGATGCGGACTGCTTTCATGTCGAGACACCTCCTGTTCGTTGGCTGTCGGCAACGGTGTCTGCCGGGGCCGCCGTCAGCGGCCGTGCGGCTCCGGTTGCTGGGCGCCCGGCATGCTCATTCGCCAGTGGGGATCACCCACCAGATGGTGTTTCCAACGTCGGCGACGAGCAGGGGCGCCGGATTGTCGGCGGCCAGTCCAACAGGCCGGCCGCTGGCTAGGGGTATCTGTTTCCTCTTCGCCCGACCGCCAAATCGGCTTCATCTTACTCGCCGCCGCAAGGACGCCAGCCCTGCTAGGCCGCAGACTGCGTTGGCGGGTTCTGATGATACATCATCCACAGCTCGACCGCAGCCAGGACCGCGACTAGGACGCCGATGACAACATGCACACTCATGGCCGTGGTTGCCTGGAATCCAAGCACCCAGGGAGACACGAGCACCCAAAGACCCAATACGAGGTTCAACCATTCCTCCCAAACGGCAAAGGCCGCGAGGGCGGCAACCGAAAGTACGAAAATCACGATTCCGCTGCCCATGGCATTCTGGGACTGTGTCCCCGCCGCGAAGGCGAATATCCAGGGAGAGAAGAAGAGTATCGCTCCAAGGATCAGATTTGCCACGTCACAGAGTTTGGCGTTTGACCACTGGTTCATGATTTTTCTCCATCAAGCGTGCTTTCCACGCTTCCGAAGCTCAGCCGGCTGGCCTTGAAACCGCCGGTCACATGGCGGCAAGGCTACAACCAGACTTGCTGGCTTTCTAACTGGATAGCAGGCCATTGGTTCCAATCAACAAATCTGGAACACAATCGGCCTGAACGTGGGGCCGGGGAATTCTTTCCTCGGCCGGGAGCATTCAGCCACTCCGTCCGCGAGATACAAACGCGGCGGGAAGGTGCGAGGTGCAGGCCATCACCCATGTGATCGCCTCTCGATCATAGTCGTCACCGGAGCGCCAGTCCTCGAAGAAGGCGTTCAACGTGTCGACACGCTCAGGCCAGACGTCGCTGGCCTGCAGCCCCAGCGACACGCCGAAATTGGTGAAAGCGAATTTCGTGTCGCGCAGCCACGGCGCGCGGCTGAAGTAACCTGGCGGGTCGACCCACATCGTTTCCAGGGTTCCAAGCGATCGCCTCGTCTGGAGCTCGGCCCATGGTTCCGTAGGGAAGAAGTGAGCGAGCCACAGCATCATGCCGAGGCCGAGATCCTGTTCGATGTCGAGCGCTTGCCAATCGCGCTCGATCAGGTCGCGCATCTGCGCGATCTCGGGCGCCAGCTCGTCTTCATCGAGCATCCGGTAGGAGACATAGCCATCATAGGCGTCCATGCTGCCGAGGCCGTAGCCGGGATAGGGCTTGCTCAAGTCCTCCTGCATCTTCCAGATCACACCGCGGCCGGGAACCACGAAGGCCGGATGGATGTCGCGCGCAAGCGCGATACCGCGCGCGCGGTATTGCGGCTTCAGGTCGCCGAGACGCGCCAAGGCAAACAGCCACATCGCCAAGTAGTGGAAATACTGTCCGTCACGATCCGCCGCTTCCCCGATCCTCAGTCCGCGCCGACGGCCGAGCACGCGCTCGACGTCGGCCACAAGCCGCTCAGCCTCATCCAACCAGCGCGCTTCGCCAGTTTCCGCGCAGAGTGAGACGTACAGCACGACCCCAAAGGCATCGGTCCAGAGATAACGCAAGCCGTTGGGCCAGATGCCTTCGGCGCGCATCCAATCGAGTTTTCGCAGGACATAGTCGACGTCGCGCAGCATTGGCTAAGCGTGGTGTGCTCGCGTTCTGGCAGCCTTCTGCGCCGCTTCCTTCCTGCCGCGGGTGCCCTTGGTCCGCACTGCCTTGCGCGCGGCGGCGGAACGACCGGATGCGCCTTTCGTTTCGGCGGCCTTCTCGGCGGCGGCCGAGCGTTCCTCGGCTGTCCGGCGCGAAGCCGCGCGCTTGGCCTGCTGCGAGAGCACCTCGTGGGATGCCGTGTCCTTCGGCTCGTGCTCAAGCACCTCGGAGACGGCTTTCGAGACCCGCGGGCGGCGTTTCGGCTTGCGTTCGCCTTGGCCGGCCTCATAGGCGTATTCGGCGCTCTTGCGCGTGCTCTCCTTCACCTTGCCCTTCTTGGGCGGAGGCAGGTCCACACC
Source organism: Mesorhizobium sp. LjRoot246 (assembly GCF_964254115.1). NCBI lineage: Bacteria > Pseudomonadati > Pseudomonadota > Alphaproteobacteria > Hyphomicrobiales > Phyllobacteriaceae > Mesorhizobium > Mesorhizobium sp. LjRoot246. The sequence goes on from NZ_CAXUSN020000001.1 coordinate 2,552,706, forward strand.
TGCCCGTCTGGCTTCGGAAAGCCCAATGGCTATGGCCTGCTGGGGCGACCGCGCGCCGTGCTTCCCTTGGCGAACCTTCTCGATTTCCTCGCGCACGAACTCGCCTGCTTGCGTGCTGGGCGACTTGCCCTCGCGCTTGTCCTCTCGGGCCTTCTCGATGGTTTTCTTGTCAGGCATCGTCATCTCTCCCAATTGTGAGTTGCCGTTCGCGCTATGGGTGCGCGTTGTCTCTGGGACCAACGCGCCGAGGTCGCAATTGATCCAATCCGGCCTTATGCACACGGCCGTTTTGGGGTTGCCACATCGAAGGAAGAGGTGAGGCGCCGGACTACCGACCCGCTGGCAAACCTTGGAGCGAGGGACTGCCGATCAATGCGCATGGTTCGCACGTCGAGCGTAAGTGGCACGGTCCTGGTCAACGCCGCGGGGGCGAAGCGGACATCACGGCTCCGTGCAAATCGGCACCGGCTGCGGCGGCGGTGCCGGATGATCCTTCCTGTATTGAGCGATAATCGGCTCGAGGGTCTTTCGCGGCCAGAATTTCGGCGTGCCGATTTCCTTCAGGCAGGATGCGTTCCAATAGGCGTCCGACCGCGAACGGTTGGCGGCTACCGCGGCGATGTCGCGCGATTCCGGATAGATGTAGAGCGTCGTCGGGTTGTCCTTGACCATCGGGATGATCTGCTTGGCATCCGCCGGCGACCAGCTGGTGCAGCCATTGCTGCGGCCGCCGGCGTAGTCGACCAGCTTGCCGAACGGCACGAAGCCGTCATGGTCGGCATGCGAGCTGTCCGGGCTTTTGCGCAGGCACGTGCCGTGCAGCACCTGGGCCGCGTGGCCGCCGATCACCCGCTGCCTGGCGTTGGAGGCTTCGCCTTCGCCGTCGAACTGGATGAAGGTGCGCTGGAAAACCGCGTTCTGTTTCGCGCCGGTGCGGTAGTAGCCCTTGAACGAGGTTTTCGCCTCGCTGGTCATATAGGCGCCGCCGGCCGTCAACGATGAATCCATCGCATTGCCGAAGTTCTTCGCGCACCGTTTGCCGTTTGAAAAATCGACGACGCCTTTCAAATTCCGGCCACTGCCATGACCAGACGAAATCGCGCGAAACGACTGGCTGGCCTCGCAGATGACGTAGTAGCGGCGCCCCAGAACGCCATTGCCCAGATCGCTGGGGCGGGTGGCATCCATGGCGAAGTAGCAGGGGTTCTTGACGGTGCCTTGCGCGACCTTCTTCAGGTAGAGTGCGCGGGCTCGCTCCAGGACTATTTGTGAAATCTGACCGTCGCTGTCGCCGACATGGGCCTGCAGCCAGGCTGGAACGCCTGATGGCGAGGCAAAGGATCGGGCCGATACCGCCACGGCGATGACGACGAGAAGGCTGGCGACGACACCCAGGGAAACAGATCTCAACCGCACCGGATCAATTCTCCTGTCGAATCGCTTTGTGATGTTGCCACCGGAATGGATCATAGAGGGCCTCGCATTATCAGGCGAAACACATCTTGTTTAGCGCATCCTTTGTTTAGCGAACCCTCACGAAGAGCCGTGAAAGCAGGTCGACGCATGCAAACGGCCCTACGCCGACATACTGGTTCCAAGCTTGCGCGCTTCGCATCCTTGAAGCAGGGCCACGAACTCGGGTAGCAGGTTCCTTCGGAGCCTTCGCCGGCGCATCAAACGAAAAACCCGCCTGTGCGGCGGGTCACTGGCGCGAATCAGCACCATGGATAAATATGTACCTTAGCTGACGGCACCGAGTCAAGAAAAAATTCCTATCGCGAAGAGCTGCCGGCACAAAAGCTGCCGACACCGAACTGGCTGTCGTCAGGTCTTTTGTTAACCTGAGTTCGGAGCCCTGATCCCTAGAGGTCCGCGATTTTCGATCCACGCGGATTGAGCTATCATCTGATTCTGGCGCGGCCCACGCCACCTCCCTCCGCCGGGAAAGCATCATTCATGCGGGGCGCTATCCAATCACTGAACCGACTGTCGAGCGCCAGGCATAAGGAGGGGTTGCGAAAACGGCTCGCACCAGGAGGTTTTGCAATGAAGCTGTCCGCGCCCATCTATCAGATGAAGCGTCAAGCCAGGCTGTTGTCCCGCCAAGCCAAAATTCCGCTCCACGAAGCGCTCGATCGTGTTGCAGCAGAGGAAGGGTTCACCGGTTGGAGCCTGCTTGCCGCCAAGGCATCCGAGCCGGCGCCTGCCGGCATACTGTTTGCGCAACTGGCGCCCGGCGACCTGGTCCTGGTCGGTGCGCGGCCCGGCCACGGCAAGACGCTGATGAGCCTTGAACTCGCGGTCGAAGCGATGAAGTCCGGCCATCGCGGTGTGTTCTTCACGCTGGAGTATACGCAGCGGGATGTGCTCGACCGGTTTCGCGCCATCGGGACGGAGCCGGCGCGGTTCAACGACCGGTTCGTGTTCGACAATTCCGATGCCATCAGCGCCGACTATATCGTCAAGGCATTGGGCTCGGCGCCGCGCGGCACGCTGGTGGTGATCGATTATCTGCAACTGCTCGACCAGAAGCGGGAAAACCCGGACCTGATGGCGCAGGTTCGCACGCTGAAGGCCTTTGCCCGCGACAGGGGATTGATCCTCGTCTTCATCTCGCAGATCGATCGGTCGTACGATCCGGCGAAGAAGCCGGTTCCCGATATCGGCGATGTGCGGTTGCCGAACCCTCTGGATCTGTCGCTGTTCAACAAGACCTGCTTCCTGAACGAGGGCGAAATCCGGTTCCACGCGGCAGGCTGACGATCCGGTCAGCCAGCCTTCATTGGGCGGCTGCCGGTAGATTCAGAGGCTGCCCAACCGATGCCGGATTGTGCTGCGCGCGCAACGCGTCGGCCGCCTGGCGAACCACTTCGGATATCCGCAGCAGCTGTTTGGCGATCGGGCTTGTCTTGCGCCAGATCATGCCGATCGTTCGCGACGGCTGGGGACTGGCGAAGTGGGCGATGGAGACCGAGGCCGAGCGTGTCTCCACCGGCACGGCCATTTCTGGGATCAAGGTGACGCCGACGCCGGCGCCGACCATCTGCACCAGCGTCGACAGCGAGCTGCCGTCAAGCAACTCCCTTGGCCGTGCCGAATGCATGTTGCAGAACGATAGCGCCTGGTCGCGGAAACAATGGCCTTCCTCCAGCAGAAGCAGCCGCATCTCGCGCAGCATTTCGCGGTTGGGGACCGGCTTTCCCTCGTCCTCGCCGGGCCGGACCAGCACGAAGTTCTCGGCAAACAGCACGATTTCCGTCAGCGAGGGTTCCGACACCGGCAAGGCGACGATGGCGGCGTCGAGCCGGCCGTCGGCCAATTCCTGGATCAGCTTTTGCGTCTGCGTCTCGCGCACATGGATATCGAGGCCGTCATGCATGCGGGCGAGGTTGCCGATGATGGCAGGCAGGAGGTAGGGTGCGATCGTCGGGATCACGCCGATGCGCAGCCGTCCCACCAACCGGTCACGCGAGGCGCGCGCCAGGTCCGTCAGCTCATCCACCGAGCGCAGGATGTCGCGGACGCGCAGGGCGAATTCCTCGCCGAAATTGGTCAGCCGGACCTGGCGTGGGCCTCTTTGGAAAAGCTCGGTGCCCAGCGTTTGCTCCAATTCCTTGATCTGCACCGAGATGGCGGGCTGCGAGATAGCGCAGGCATCGGCGGCGCGGCCGAAATGATTGTGTCGGGCCAGCGCCTCGAAATAGCGCAACTGCTTCAGCGTCAGGTTTGTCATAATGTCATCTTATCGCTGTAATCAGGAAATCCAACTTAAATTAATCAAGCGGCTTTGCTATAGGAGTTACAAGGAAGATGAGGAGCAGCCGGGACCGCCTGGTCGAGGCGCATGCCCGCAGCGATAGGACATCCAACATATTCGGTCGCGTATCGGGCATATGGTCATCGCGCCAGCCATGAAACGGACCGCCTCCAGGGACATCCGGTGTCCCTGTTCACGCAGCAGTTGAAACAGCTCAACACAGCCACGATCGGAGAAAGACATGGACGCACAAACTGATGATCCCAGCGCCGGCAAATGCCCCGTTGCGCACGGATCCTCCAGCAGGAGCAACCGTGACTGGTGGCCGAACCAACTTGATCTTGGCGTTCTGCATCAGCAATCGAACCTTTCGGACCCGATGGGCGAAGAGTTCGACTATGCCGAGGAATTCAAGTCGCTCGATCTCGATGCGCTGATCAAGGACCTGCACCATGTGATGACGGATTCGCAGGATTGGTGGCCGGCCGATTTCGGTCACTACGGGCCGCTGTTCATCCGCATGGCCTGGCACAGCGCGGGCACGTATCGCATCGGCGACGGCCGCGGCGGCGCCGGGGCCGGCCAGCAGCGTTTCGCACCACTCAACAGCTGGCCGGACAACGCCAATCTCGACAAGGCGCGCCGGCTGCTGTGGCCAGTCAAGCAGAAATATGGCCGCAAGATCTCCTGGGCCGACCTGCTGATCCTCACCGGCAACGTCGCGCTGGAATCGATGGGCTTCAAGACCTTCGGTTTCGCCGGCGGCCGCGCCGACGTCTGGGAGCCCGAGCAGGACGTGGATTGGGGTTCGGAAACCAAGTGGCTCGACGACAAGCGCTACTCCGGCGACCGCGAACTCCACGGCAATCTCGGCGCCGTGCAGATGGGCCTGATCTACGTCAATCCGGAAGGGCCGAACGGCACGCCGGATCCGCTGGCCTCGGCGCGCGACATCCGTGAGACGTTCGGGCGCATGGCGATGAACGACGAGGAGACCGTGGCGCTGATCGCCGGCGGTCACACCTTCGGCAAGACGCACGGCGCCGGCGATGCCTCGCTGGTGGGTGCGGAGCCGGAAGGCGCCGGCATCGAGGCGCAGGGCCTCGGCTGGTCGAGCAAGCATGCCACCGGCATTGCCGGTGATGCCATCACCTCGGGCCTCGAGGTGACCTGGACCACGACGCCGACCAAGTGGAGCAACAACTTCTTCGACAATCTGTTCAACTACGAATGGGAGCTGACCAAGAGCCCGGCAGGCGCCCATCAGTGGACGCCGAAGGGCGGCGCCGGCGCCGGCACCGTGCCGGATGCCCACGATCCATCCAAGCGTCGCGCGCCTTCCATGCTGACCACCGACCTCGCGCTGAAGGTTGATCCGGCCTACGAGAAGATCTCGCGGCGCTTCCACGAGCATCCGGACCAGTTCGCCGACGCGTTTGCCCGCGCATGGTTCAAGCTGACCCATCGCGACATGGGTCCGGTCGTTCGCTATCTCGGCCCGCTCGTGCCGAAGGAAGAGCTGATCTGGCAGGATCCAATCCCGGCGGTCGACCATGAACTGGTCAGCGAGCAGGACATTGCGTCGTTGAAGGCGAAGATCCTGGCATCGGGCCTGTCGGTCTCCGAATTGGTCTCGACGGCGTGGGCCTCGGCCTCGACGTTCCGCAATTCCGACAAGCGCGGTGGTGCCAACGGCGCACGCATCCGGCTGGCGCCGCAGAAGGATTGGGACATCAACCAGCCGGCGGAACTGTCGAAGGTGCTGGCCAAGCTGGAAGCCATCCAGAAGGAGTTCAACGCGGCGCAGACCGGCGGGAAAAAGATCTCGCTGGCCGACATCATCGTTCTTGGCGGCGTCGCCGCGGTCGAGAAGGCGGCGAAGGACGGCGGCCACGAGACCAAGGTGCCGTTCACGCCGGGCCGCATGGACGCTTCGCAGGAACAGACGGATATCCATTCCTTTGCCGCGCTCGAGCCGAAGGTCGACGGCTTCCGCAACTATGTCAGGGGCAAGCAGCCGATGTCGGTCGAAGCCATGCTGGTCGACCGGGCGCAATTGCTCTCGCTGACCGCACCCGAAATGACGGTGCTGGTCGGCGGTCTGCGCGTGCTCGGCGCCAACACGGCCAGGGCGAAGCACGGCGTGTTCACCGACCGGCCGGGGACGTTGACCAACGACTTCTTCGTCAATCTGCTCAGCATGAACACGGTCTGGGATCCGGCCGCCGGCTCCGACGAAGTCTACGAGGCGCGCGACCGCAAGACCAAGGCGGTCAAGTGGACCGGCACCCGTGCCGACCTGATCTTTGGCTCGCACGCTCAACTGCGCGCGCTTGCCGAGGTCTACGGGTCGGCGGACGCCAAGGCGAAATTCACCAGGGATTTCGTCGCGGCATGGACCAAGGTGATGAACGCCGACCGCTTCGACATCGCCTGAGACCGCCGGTCCTCTCGAGGACACAACGCAAGGGCCGTGTTTCCAGTGATGGGAGCACGGCCCTTGTCGTAAGAGGCTGCGCTTGGTGGACCGTGCCTTCCGGGTGAGGATGCTATCTTATCGGCATCGCGTCCGCACCGGTGCACCATGATCGAAATCGTCAAACCCGCGCTCGAACATCTGCCGTCCTACAAGGCAGCACTCGAACGCGGCTGGTCGCCGGACAATGTGCGATTTCTGGAAGCGACCCGCGAGCAGCTTGCAGCGATCGAAAGGGATCCAGTGGTTTTTCTCGCCGATCTCGATGATCCACAGGCCAAGGGCGGTGCGATCACCTTGCCCGACGGCAAGCAAGTGCCACGCCTGCCAGGCTTCCGCCGCTGGATCTGGGATGGCGAGGCATCGGGTTCGATCGGCTTTCGCTGGCAGAAGGGGACGGCGGAACTGCCGCCGCATGTGCTCGGCCATATCGGCTATGCGGTGGTACCGTGGAAGCGGCGGCGCGGCTACGCGACCGAGGCGTTACGGCTGATGCTGGAGGAGGCGAGGGCGGTCGGCCTGGCTCACGTCGAGATCACCGCCAAGCCGGGCAATCCGGCGTCGCACAAGGTGATCCTGGCCAATGGCGGCAAGCTCGTCGAACGCTTCTTCGAGGATGCCGCCTATGGCGGGGTGGAGAGTTTGCGGTTCCGGATCGAATTGTAGGGACGTGGGTCGAGGAACGGCGCGTGGCTTGAACCAGCACTATGACCTGCATCCGAGATCATCTGGTTGAGCAACAGCCGGAATGAGGCCTTGCAGGACTTGGGTTCCTCGCCCCCGTGAAGCGGGGGAGAGGTGGCTCGGCGCAGCCGAGACGGAGAGGGGGAATGGCGCAACCTTATCCGCTGGCGGGCTCGGAGAAATCCGCATCCGCCGGCGCAGACCCCCTCTCCGACCGCTTCGCGGCCACCTCTCCCCCACTTTCGTGGGGGCGAGGAAGCAAGCCTTGCAGCGGCGGTGCATGGTCCGTTTTCTGTCCTCGCTACCGGTCCCAGACCTCACCCATGCTCGTCAGCGCACAGCGCGTGGTCGGACAGCGCGCGGATGACGTAGCAATCGCCGACCGTCTTGCCATTGCAGCAGGTGGCGATGCGTTCGAGCTCGGCCTCCAGCCGCTTCAGCTGGGCGATCTTCTCCCGCACCGAGATCAGCTGTTCCTCGGCTATCTTGTCGGCGTGGCCGCAGGGCTGCTCGGGATGGCCGCTCAATTCGATCAGCGAGCGGATGTCGCCGACAGCGAAGCCGAGGTCGCGGGCGTGGCGGATGAAGGCCAGCCGCTCCAGTTCCTGCCTGCCATAGCGGCGCTGGTTGCCTTCGGAACGCTCGGGCGCCGCGACCAGCCCCATCTGCTCGTAATAGCGGATGGTCGGCACCTTGACCCCGGTGCGGCGCGAGAGATCACCGATCGAAAACATGAAATTTTCCTCTTGAATCTCTAGTGACTAGAGCAATTACAGTGCTGAACATCAGGATTCAAGACCCATGCGGCGACGCCGCGCGGGCAAGACAGACAGGTAATGTGATGACGGCACTTCTCACGCAGACACGGTTCAAGATCGGCGGCATGGACTGCGCCTCCTGCGCGGCCAAGATCGATACAGCGGTGCGTCGCCTCGACGGCGTCGCCGACGTCTCGGTTTCGGTGACCGGCGCCAGCATGACCGTCAGCCACGGCGGTTCGCTCAACGACAACAAGGTGCTGCGGCAGGTGGCGCAACTGGGCTACGGCATCGCCAAGGCGGAAGGCGGGACCGACGGGCGTGCTTCAGTAGCCAAGGCACACCATGCTGATCATGATCACAGCGATGCTGAGCAAGCGTGGTGGCGTTCCCGCCGGACAGTGCTGACGTTTGCCTGTGTGGCAGCAATTCTTGCTGCCTATGGCGTTGGCCATCTGTTTCCGGTGGCCGAGCGTTGGGTGTTCCTGGCCGCGCTGCTGGTCGGCCTGCTGCCGATCGGCCGGCGTGCGCTGATGGCGGCGCTGGCCGGCACGCCGTTTTCGATCGAGATGCTGATGACCATCGCGGCGACAGGCGCCGTGATGATCGGCGCCACGGAAGAAGCAGCCGCCGTCGTGGTGCTGTTCCTGATCGGCGAACTTCTGGAAGGTGTCGCCGCCGGCCGGGCGCGGGCGAGCATCCAGGGACTTGCCGACCTGGTGCCGAAGACGGCACTGGTCGAGCGTGCGGGCGACACATCGGAGATTCCCGCCGGAGATCTCGCGGTCGGCCATGTCATCGTGGTGCGGCCGGGCAACCGCATCCCGGCGGATGGCGAGATCGTCGAGGGGTCGAGCGATATCGACGAGGCGCCGGTGACGGGCGAGAGCACGCCCAAACGCAAAAGCGTTGGAGAGCCCGTCTTTGCCGGCACGATCAGCAGCGATGGCGTGCTGAAAGTGCGGGTGACTGCGACCGCGTCGGACAACACCATCGCCCGCATCGTGCGGCTGGTCGAGGAGGCGCAGGAGGCCAAGGCGCCGACCGAACGTTTTATCGACCGCTTCTCGCGCACCTACACTCCGGGCGTGCTGGCGGTCGGCGCGCTGGTGGCGCTGCTGCCGCCGCTGCTCATTGGCGGCGACTGGAACGCGTGGATCTACAAGGGCCTGGCGATCCTGCTGATCGGCTGCCCCTGCGCGCTGGTCATCTCGACGCCGGCGGCGATCGCCGCGGGGCTGGCGACCGGCGCGCGGCGTGGCCTGTTGATGAAAGGTGGCGCGGTGCTGGAAGGCTTTCGCCAGATCACGGCGGTGGCCTTCGACAAGACCGGCACGCTGACAGTGGGCAAGCCCGTGGTTACCGACATCGTTGCCTATGGCCGCGATGAACGCACCGCGCTGGCGCTGGCGGCAGCGCTTGAGCAGGGCTCAAGCCATCCGTTGGCGCAGGCGATCCGGGACAGAGCCAAGTCCGACAAGGCGCCGGTGCCGCCGGCCCTGGCGGCGAAGGCGATTTCGGGCAAGGGTGTCGAGGGCAGCGTCGGCGGCATTGCCGTCTTCCTCGGCTCTGGCCAGGCGGCGGGCGAACGCGCTGGCGTGACCGAGGCGCAGCGCCTTGCTGTCGCCAGCCTCAACGGGCAGGGCAAGACCGTCTCTGTGCTGGTGGCCGACGGCGTGGTGGCCGGACTGATCGCCATGCGCGACGAGCCGAGGCCGGATGCGGCGGCCGGCATTGCGGCGCTGAAGGCCGAAGGCATCCGCGCGGTGATGCTGACCGGCGATAACCGCCGCACGGCCGAAGCCATCGCCGCTTCGCTCGGTATCGAGGCGCGAGCGGAGCTGTTGCCCCAGGACAAGCAGCGCATCGTCGGTGAATTGCAGCGCGAGGGGCTGAAAGTGGCCAAGGTCGGCGATGGCATAAACGATGCGCCGGCGCTTGCCGCCGCCGACATCGGCATCGCCATGGGCGGCGGCACCGATGTGGCGCTGGAGACGGCCGACGCGGCGATCCTGCACGGCCGCGTCATGGACGTGGCGCGGATGGTAAAACTGTCGCGGGCGGTGATGGCCAATATCGGCCAGAACATCACCGTGGCGCTCGGGCTGAAGGCGGTGTTCCTGGTCACCACCATTTTAGGCTTCACCGGCCTGTGGCCGGCGATCCTAGCCGACACCGGCGCCACGGTTCTGGTCACCGTCAACGCCATGCGCCTGCTGCGCTGGCGCGGGTGAAGTGTTTTTGGTTGATCACGATCTTTTCGGAAAACCGGCGCCCACTTTTCCGGATCGTGATCTACTCCGCTGGTGCCGTCAGCGGCGGCGTGGCGTTGCTGCGCCCTTCCCAGACATAGGAAGCGAGCGCCACCGCGACGGCGACCAGCATGGCGATGGCGCCGAGCAGCGGCAGGCTGCGATAGCCATGGCCGCTGTTCAGCATCGCGGCGCCCAGCGACGCGGCAAGCGCGATGCCGACATTGAAGCCGGACGGAATGAGCGACGAGGCGAGGTTCGAGGCGTCTGCCGTCCAGGCCAGGATGCGGGTCTGGATCGGCGTGCCGATGGCGAAGTTGAGGCCGCCCCAGATGACGATCGCCACGATCATTGGCAGGGGATAGGGGCTGACGGCATAGATAACGGCCAGCGTCACAGCCTGCAGGGCCAGCATGGTGATCAATGACGGCATCAGCTTCCAGTCGGAGAGCTTGCCGCCGAGGAAGACGCCAAGCGTTGCACCGACGCCGTTGAGCAGCAGCACCCACGGCACCAGGTTTTCATCAAGGCCGGTGATTTCGAGCAAAGTCGGCGTGATGTAGGTGAACAGGCCGAACTGGCCGATCATCAGCATCAACATCAGGATCAGCGAGGTCCAGACCTGCTGCCGGGCCAGCACGCGGACCTCGCGGGCGAGACCGGCCGGCTTGGCCGACGACCCGGTGGTGTGCGGCAGCAGCGCTGCCATGGCAAGCGTTGCCGCCACGCCGAGCGCGCACATCACCCAGAAGGTGGCGCGCCAGCCCCAGATGTTGCCGATCGCGGTGCCGGCCGGCACGCCGATGACGTTGGAGACGGTGAGGCCGGACAGGATGACGGCAACCGCCATGCCGCGCTGGTCCTCGCGCACAAGACCGACGGCGACGACCATGGCGACGCCGAAATAGGCGCCGTGCGCGACCGCAACGGCAATGCGCAACAACAGCATCGAGGTGAAGTCGGGCGCCAGCGCGCAGGCCGCCTGGCCGATGGTGAAGGCGATAGCGAGGCCGAGCAGCAAGCTCTTGCGCGACAGCGACTTGGTGGCGAGCGCCAATAGTGGACCGCCGATGGCGATGCCGCAGGCATAACCGGAGACGAGATAGCCGGCCGACGGAACCGAGACGCCGAGCCCCTCCGCCACTTGCGGCAGCACGCCGGCAATGACGAATTCGGTGGTGCCAAAGGCAAAAGCGGCAATGAACAGGGCGATGAGCGGAAGCGACATGGCAAGGCCTTAGCTGGAATGGCCTCAAACCACGGATGGGCTTTGCGGGCAATCCAGAAATTTTTGTCGCGAGTTTAGCTTTTCTTCAATGGGGCGCGGCGATGAAGCGCCAATCTCCCTCCTTGTGCATGGCTGTCCGGGGAAAACGTCAGCTGAATCGAAATGCCGCATGCGCATGCCCCGTAAGACGGCGGTTTTCCGTCTACCTTCTGGTTGTCGAGACTCAGAAAGGGAACGGAGCATGCGCTTTACACCTAGCATTCTTGGCAAGCTGGTTGAACCGATCAATCGGCGCGGCTTTCAGACGGTTGTGGATAGCCATGACGGGGATGCCTACGACAAGTCGTTCAAGAGTTGGGACCACCTGATGGTGCTGGTTTATGCGCAGCTCAGTGGCGCCGACAGCCTGCGTAGCCTGGAAGCCGGCTGGAACGCCAACTGCCAGCACCATTATCATCTGGGCACCGACCGGTTGCGCCGCTCGACCTTGTCGGATGCCAACCGCCGCCGCCCCGTTGGTCTCTTTGCCGAGACTTTCGGTCTGCTTGCCGGCCAACTTGACCGGCAGACGCGCCGTGAGGGCACGGCCATGCTGCGGCTGATCGATTCCACGCCTATTCCGCTCGGCAAGACCTGCGCCTGGGCCAAGTCGAACGGCCGCATTCGTGGCATGAAGATGCATGTCGTCTACGATCCCGACAGCGATTGCCCGCGCGTCCTCGACATCACCGATGCCAACGTCAACGATGCCCAGATCGGCCGCACGATCACCATCGAGAAGGGCGCCACCTACGTGTTCGACAAGGGCTATTGCCATTACGGCTGGTGGACGGCGATCGCCACCGCCAAGGCCTTCTTCGTCACGCGGCCCAAATCCAATATGGGTCTCAAGGTCGAGCGCCAGCGTCGCATCGCCCAAACTCAGGGTGATGGCTTCACCATCCTGGAGGATGCCAACGTAAGTCTTGCCAGCAAAACCAACAGCAAACTGGCAATCCCGTTGCGCCGGCTCATCCTCAAGCGAAATGACGGCGACACCATCACGCTCTTGACCAACGACCTCAAGCGAACCGCCGTCGAGATCGCACAGCTCTACAAAGGCCGATGGCAGATCGAACTCTTGTTTCGCTGGATCAAGCAGCATCTCAAAATCCGCAAGTTCCTCGGCAACAACGACAATGCCATCCGCCTGCAACTCTTCGCCGCCATGGTCGCCTATGCGCTGCTGCGCATCGCCGCTCGCGCCTACCGTATCGCCATGCCAATCCTCAGGTTCACCGATCTGGTCAACCGATGCCTCTTCGAGCGCCGAAACATCGCCGCCATCGACAAACCGCCACCCGTCAACCCAAGTCAACGAAAACCCAATTACTCCCCAAACCAGATGTGCTTCACCTATGAATGACTTTCCCCGGACAGCCCTGCTCCTTGTGGGGGAGATGGACTGGGTAGATGAAGCGCGCGAACTTATCCAAGCGCGCTCCCTTCCTCTCCCTCCGGAGGGGGGAGAGGTGGCGCTGCGAAGCAGCGACGGAGTGGGGGAAGCCCATCCTCGAAGGTACAGCCGCCGACAAGCGAGCACGATCGGAGTCAATAACCTCGGGTAGGTGAACATAACCAGAGGCATCGCCCTGGCTTTAACTCACGAGCCCGAGCCGGTCGACCCCCACTCCGTCGAGCTTCGCTCGACACCTCTCCCCCGATCGACGGGGTAGAGGAAGGGCGCGACCTTATTTCGACTAGAGCGGAATGAATTGAGGCTGAATCGGCGGGGATTCCCTTAGGCTTGCAAATCTGATTCAACCTGCTGGCTGGATCAGGAGGCCAGCATGGATGGGCAAGCCTTATTCGATGGATCTTCGCGAACGGGTTGTTGCGTCAGTTGAGCGGGATGGCCTGTCGCGGCGGCAGGCGGCAGTGCGCTTTGAGGTTGGGATCAGCACCGTCATCAGATGGGTAAGCCGCTTGCGCGAGACGAGCAGTCTTGCGCCCGGCAAGATGGGTGGGCACAGGCCCAAGAACATTGTCGGAGAGCATCGGGAGTGGCTGTTGCTGCGCTGCCGGGCCGCTGATTTCACGTTGCGTGGCCTTGTGGCCGAACTTGGCGAGCGCGGCTTGAAGGTCGATTATCGCTCGGTGTGGGAGTTCGTCCACGCCGAGAAGCTCAGTCACAAAAAAAGACGCTGATCGCGGCCGAGCAGGATCGCCCCGATGTGGCGCGCCGGCGGGCGCAGTGGACCAAGTATCAGGACCGCATCGATCCTTCCCGCCTGGTGTTCATCGACGAGACCTGGACCAAGACCAACATGGCCCCGCTCAGGGGATGGGCGCCGCGCGGCGAGAGGATCAAAGCCAAGGTGCCGCACGGCCACTGGAAGACCATGACCTTCCTGGCGGCGCTGCGCCACGACCGTGTCGAAGCACCATGGCTGATCGACGGACCGATCAATGGCGAGCGCTTCCAGCTCTATGTCGATGAGGTTCTTGTCCCAACCCTCAAGCCCGGCGACATCGTCATCATGGACAATCTTGGCTCACATAAGGGCAAGGCCGTGCGCCGCGCCATCCGCTCGGCCGGCGCCAGGTTGTTCCTCCTGCCGAAATACTCGCCCGATCTGAACCCTATCGAGAAGCTCTTCGCCAAGCTCAAGCATTGGCTGCGCAAGGCCGCCAAGCGAACAGTTGAGACCGTCTGTGACGCCATCGGCCAAATCCTCGGCACCGTCACTCCAACCGAATGCAGAAATTACTTCACAGAGGCAGGCTATGCCCAACCTAAATTCATCCCGCTCTAGCTGTGGAACCTCAACAGGTTGTCCTCGGTTAGGCCGAGGCGGCTGATTGGTGTTTTGGACTTTAGGCTGCCGTGCGGTCGATGCCAATTGTATCGGTGCAGCCAGACGGGAAGTTCTCCGGCACGATGATCGGAGGTCGGGTAGGCAATGGCGTAGGCCCATTCCCTGAGCGCGGTCTGAATGAAGCGCTCTGCCTTGCCATTGGTCTTCGGCGTATAGGGCTTTGTGCGGATATGTTTGAGGCCAAGCTCGCGGCAGGTCCTGGCGAAGGCTTTCGATCTGTAGCAGGAGCCGTTGTCGGTCATGACGCGCGCGACTGAGATACCAAGGCTGGCATAATAGGCCACCGCTGCCTTGAGGAAGGCGATGGCGCTTTCCTTGCGCTCGTCGGGCAGTATTTGCGAGAAGGCGACGCGCGAAGCGTCGTCGATGCAGACATGAACGAACTCCCAGCCCACGCCGCGACTGTTGGACTGGCCGGTGCGATCGCCGGTGATGCGGTGGCCAACCCGTTCAAATCGCCCGAGCTTCTTGATGTCGATGTGGATCATGTCGCCGGGATGCTCGCGTTCGTAGCGTCGGACCGGTTCGGCCGGCTCGATGTCTCTGAGCCGCGACAGTCCAGCACGCTTGAGAACCCGGCTGACGGTGGCGGGCGACACGCCGACCTCCATGGCTATGTGCTTGCCGGTCAGCCGCCTTCGGCGCAAGGCCGCGATGCGATCGGCCACGGCCTGTTCGGTCATGCTCGCCATGACGGTGGGCCGCGACGAACGGTCGGCCATGCCTTTGCTGCCCTGGGCCTTGTAGCGCTCGACCCAGCGCGCCACGATCTTCGCCGACACACCATACGTCCGCGCCGCATTGGCTTTGGAAAAACCGCCTTCTATCACCGCCAGCGCCATCTCCTCTCGACGCAGCGGCGTGAGACGGGCATTCTTATGGATGTTCATTCGGACCCTCCGACGAGTGCTGAAGCCTGGTAACTCCAGTCTCCTCGGTCCGGTCCGAATGGACAACCTTCTGAAAGCTCACATCTAGCGTCCTTCCTCTCTCCGAAGGCTTCGTGAGGAGATTGCTATTCTTCAACTCGCCTTCAGCCGTGAGCCGGTGAGCAGGCCGCGCTCCTCGAGCACCGGATAGGCCATCGACGCGAGCAGCGAGTTGATCTGCTTCAGGTCGCGGATGGTGTCGAGGTGGATCGAGCTGGTCTCGACGCTCTTGGCGGTGCCATCGCGCAGCCGCACGAAATGGCTGGCGCTGGTTTCCTTTTCGCGGTCGCGCAACTGGTCCTTTTCCAGCACCAGCTGGCGGGCGGTCTCGGGATCGCGCGACACAAGAACGTTGAAGGCAAGCCGCGCATTGGCCAGCACCGAGCTGTGGAAGGCGCTCAGCTCGCTCCAGCCCTCGTCGGTGAATTCCAGCCCGCGCTCGAGCTTCTTCTTCACATGCACCAGCATGTTGCGCACGATGATGTCGCCGACCTGCTCAAGCTTGACGCAGGCGCCGATCAGCTCCTGGCAGCGCAGCGCCTCGTCCTCGGTCAGCGCGTTCCTGGTCAGTTTGGCAAGGTAGAGCTTGATCGCCGCGTGCCTGCGGTCGACGCGGTCGTCGAGTGCGGCCAGCGCCTTGATCTTGTCTGGGTCGGCGCTCTCATAGAGCTCGATGATACGCTTGAGCATGATCTCGATCGTCTCGCAGACCCGCACCACCTCACGGGTTGCGTTGGCCAGCGCCTGGCTCGGTACGTCGAGCGCGCTCTCGTTGAGCGCGGAAAGCTCGATGACGTCGAGCGTGCTGGCCGGCACCGGCTTGGTGCCAAGGGCGACGATCTTCTCCGAGGCGCGGTAGACGAAGCCTGCCAGTGGTAGGCCGGCGAGCAGGATCAGCACGTTGAACAGGATGTGAGCGTTGACGATCTGGCCCGCCGCCGTCGAGCCGAGAAAGGCGAAGTGAGGCCTGAAGATCATGACCAGTATGAGCATGACCAGCGAGCCAAGCCCGCGCATCAAGAGGTTTCCGATCGGCACGACGCGCACCTCGGGGCTCGACGAGCGGGTCAGCATCGGCGCAATGATCGAAGAGCCGAGATTGACGCCCAGGATGAGAACGACGCCGAGTTCAGGCGTGATCAGGCCACGACCGGCCAGCGTCGCCATCAACAGCACCGCCGCGATGCTTGACTGGAACAGCCAGGTGATCAGCGCCGCCAGCAGATAGGCGGTGATGGAGTCGGTCGAGAAGTAGTTGATGATGACCGGCATGAGCTGGCTGTTGCGCAGCGGCTCCGATGCCTGGCCGATCATCTCCAGCGACAGGATCAGAAGGCCGATGCCGACCAGGATGCGGCCGGTCTGGCGCCAGTCGCGCCGCTCGGTGGCCATGAACATCACCGTACCGGTGATCAGGCACAGCGGCACCAGCAAGGTTAGATCGAAGGTGAGCAGCTTGACCACCAGGGCCGAGCCGATCTCGGCGCCGCGCACCGCCAATTGGCCCGCGGCGCCCGAGACGATGCCGGAGCCGGCGAAGGAGCCTACCAATAGCGTGACGGCGGTCGAGCTTTGCAGGGCAATGGCGAGGCCGGTGCCGGCCAGCACCGCCATGATCGGATTGCGCATGGTGGCGCGCAGACGATGGCGCAGTACGTCGCCATAGGCGCGCTCGACACCGGTCTTGACCATGCGAGTGGCAAACAGCATCAGCGCCACGGCGCCGGCCAGGTGCAGAAGGACGACGGAACCGCTCATTTCGCCGCCTCTGTGCAAACAGGACGCGCGTCCTGTTTGGCGTGGCGAGCGGGATGAAAAGTGGGGTTACGAATCATGTTCATGGCATTCATGGCAGTGGTCGATAATAGCTCGAATATTTTAGCCGGGTAATAAAATCTTGTCGACTTCAAGGGGCCGCCGCGGCGCGACAGGCGGTGTCGGAAAATGGACGGACGCGTAAATGGTTGCATTGCCAGGCCGCTGTGAAGCGGTGGATCGGCCGGATTTGCCACGCCCGACCTCTGCCTTTACGACGATGTTCAACTCTCTTGGATAAGCAAGGGAATTCATTACATAATTGTAATGCGTGCGTTCAGTTTCGGTTCATCGATGGGCCACTATTCCTCGGGGCATCGACAACCAAGGAGACTTCCCATGAAACGCATTGTCCTTTCCGTCCTCGCTTTCTCGATGCTGGCCGCCACGTCGCTCACCGGCCACGCCGCACCGCTGAACGCGCCGAATGCGCCGCAGTCGAATTACAGCCAGGTCGACTGGCAGAAGCCCGGCAAGCATGTCGACGTCAGGAAGCGCGTCGTGAACAAAAAGATCGTCGTGAAGCGCAGCCACTGGCGCAGCGGCCAGAAATATTCCGGCTGGCGCCAGCATCGGCCGATCCGCGACTACGGCCGCTACGGCCTGCATCGTCCCGGCCGTGGCCAGGAATGGATCCGCGTCGGCAACGACTATGTGCTGGTCGGCGTCCTCTCCGGCGTCATCTTCGGCGCGCTTGCAGCGCACTGATCGCTACCTAGGCGGATATTGGAAGGAAGGCGGCCCGCAACGGCCGCCTTTCTTTTTTGGGCCTGTGGAAACCGGGTATGGTCCGCATTAGGGGTCGTCGGATTTCGCGGGCATGATTATATAATCGGGAAACGAGTTCCCCGATGCGCTTTCCACCCGCCTTCCTCGACGAGATACGCGACCGCGTGCCGATTTCATCGGTTATCGGCCTGCGCGTCGCGTGGGACCGAAAGAAGACCAACGCGCCGCGCGGCGATTATTGGGCCTGCTGCCCGTTCCATGGCGAGAAGAGCCCGTCCTTCCACTGCGAGGACAAGAAGGGCCGCTACCATTGTTTCGGCTGTTCGGTCTCGGGCGACCATTTCAAGTTCCTCACCGAACTCGACGGGATGAGCTTTCCCGAAGCGGTCGAGAAGATCGCCGACATGGCCGGGGTGCCGATGCCGGTCCGCGATGCGCAGGAGGAGCGGCGCGAAAAGGAACGCGCCAGCCTGACCGATGTCATGGAGATGGCGACCGCCTTCTTCCAGGAACGGCTGCAAGGGCCGGAAGGCGCGAAAGCCCGCGCCTATCTTCGCGATCGCGGGCTGACGCCGGCGACACAGCAATCGTTCCGGCTCGGCTTTGCGCCCGACAGCCGCAATGCGCTCAAGGAGCATCTCGCCGCCAAGGGCGTCCCGAAAGCCGATATCGAAGCCTGCGGACTGGTGCGCCACGGCGACGACATCCCGGTTTCCTATGACTGGTTCCGCGACCGCATCATGTTCCCGATCCCGGATTCGCGCGGCAAGATCATCGCCTTCGGCGGCCGCGCGCTGCAGCCGGATGCGCTGGCCAAATACATGAACTCGCCCGACACCGAGCTCTTCCACAAGGGCAATGTGCTCTACAATTTCGCCCGCGCACGCAAGGCTCTGGCCAAGGGCGGCACCGTCATCGCCGTCGAAGGCTACATGGACGTGATCGCGCTGGCGCAGGCCGGCTTCGAGAATGTCGTGGCGCCGCTCGGCACCGCGCTGACCGAAAACCAGCTCGAACTGCTCTGGCGCATGGCGCCGGAGCCGATGTTGTGTTTCGACGGCGACAAGGCCGGGCTGAAGGCGGCGTGGCGGGCCGCCGACATGGCGCTGCCGTCGGTGCAGGCCGGGCGCTCGGCGCGCTTCGCGCTGCTGCCGGAAGGCAAGGATCCCGACGACCTGGTCAAGGCCGAAGGACCGGATGCCTTTAGTCGCGTCCTGGCCGATGCGCGGCCTCTGGTCGATCTGTTGTGGATGCGTGAGACGGCCGGCGGCGTCTTCGACACGCCGGAGCGGCGGGCCGAGCTCGAAAAGACGCTGCGCGAACTGACCAGCCGCATCCGCGACGAAAGCCTGCGCTACCATTATCAACAGGAGATGCGCGAGCGCGTGTTGAGCTTCTTCGGCTCGCAACGCGGCACCAGGCAAGGCGGCCGCCAGGACTGGAAACCGGGGCAGGGCAAAACGCCCGCACCCGGCGGACAGTTCGCCAAGAGCGGTGGCGGCCGCATCGCGATCACCGAAAGCCTCGGCCAGTCGGCTTTGGTCAAGCGTGGCGGGGAGGGGATGTCGGTGCGCGAGGCGACGATCATCGTCGCACTGGTCAACCATCCGGCGCTGATCGACGAGAATTTTGCCCATATCGAATTTCTCGATCTCGCCAACTCCGATCTGAGGCGGCTGCATGCGGCGATCCTCGACGCGATGGCGCATGACATGGCCAATGATCGTCAGGCGGTTATCGCGACGATCGAACGCGCCGGCTGCGCCGAGATCTGGGAGCGGGCCGTCGGCCTGATCCGCCGAATGCGGCAATGGCCGGCGCTGGAGACCGCTGCCCTTGACGATGCCCGCGACGCTTTCAGCCAGGCGCTGCACTTGCAGCGCAGCGCGCGCACCTTACATAAGGAGCTGAAACAGGCGGAAGCGGCGCTCGCCACCGATCCCACAGACGAAAACTACCGGCACCTGATCGAAATTCAGGCGCAATTTCAGGATGTACAGGCCACGGAAGCGCTGATCGAAGGATTTGGCGTTTCCTCTGGCAGGGCTGGGCGAGCTTAGTTTGAAGCGAAGGCGTTGGTGCGCGTCCAAATGGCGCGTAACGGGCTAAGTCGGGTAATTGATTCGCTTTTTTCATGCGAATCATGCGAGAGGCGCTTGACCTTCTGGCAGAATGGCGGAATCAGGACGATTCGAAACGTTAACCCGAGCCCGCGTCGACGGGAAATAAGCGATGTGAGGTACTGGTCACTGGACAGGCAGCCTGCCTGCCACAGATATCAGGGTTAATCTGGACTTAATGCATGTCGCCCAAAAGTGAAACCGGCTTTGGGGCAACGACATGCACCAACAAATGAGTTGATGCAGTTACTGGCCCGGTGAAGCGCGTTCCTAAGCGAGCGCATCCGATTTGACTGGTCCGACAGCTTACGCGGCTTTGATGTTCGGCCGCTAGGAGAAGAAAAAGACTATGGCGACAAAGGAAAAGGAAGAGGTCGAAACCGAACGCGAAGGCGCCACCGATGGCCCTCTGCTCGACCTTTCCGATGATGCTGTCAAGAAGATGATCAAGGCCGCCAAGAAGCGCGGCTATGTCACCATGGACGAGCTGAATTCGGTGCTGCCTTCCGAGGAAGTGACCTCCGAGCAGATCGAGGACACGATGGCGATGCTGTCCGACATGGGCATCAACGTGGTCGAGGACGACGAGCAGGGCGAGGAGCCCGAGGCCGCCGACACCGCGGCCGATGCCGAGGAAGACGCCAACGAGCTGGCCGAGCAGACCGGCACCGCGGTCGCCGCCACCACCACCAAGAAAGAACCGACCGATCGCACCGACGATCCGGTGCGCATGTATCTGCGCGAGATGGGCTCGGTCGAGCTCCTGTCGCGCGAGGGCGAAATCGCCATCGCCAAGCGCATCGAGGCAGGCCGCGAGACGATGATCGCCGGTCTGTGCGAAAGCCCGCTGACCTTCCAGGCCATCATCATCTGGCGCGACGAACTCAACGAATCCAAGATACTGCTGCGCGAGATCATCGATCTCGAAGCCACTTATGCCGGTCCCGAGGCCAAGCAGGCACCGGTGGTCGAGCGCATCGAGGAAGCCAAGGTCGAAGACAAGCCGCGCCGTTCGCGCGACGACGAAGACGACGTCACCAATGTCGGCGCCGATACGCGCGGGCTGACGGATGACGATGAGGAAGACGAGGACGAAGCGAGCCTGTCGCTGGCGGCGATGGAAGCCGAACTGCGTCCGCAGGTGATGGAGACGCTCGACGTCATCGCCGACACCTACAAGAAGCTGCGCAAGCTGCAGGACCAGCAGGTCGAGAACAGGCTGGCCGCCGCCGGCACGCTGTCGCCCAGCCAGGACCGCCGGCTGAAGGAACTGAAGGACCAACTGATCAAGGCGGTGAAGTCGCTGTCGCTCAACACGGCGCGCATCGAGGCGCTGGTCGAGCAGCTCTACGACATCAACAAGCGCCTGGTGCAGAACGAAGGCAAGCTGCTCAGGCTCGCCGAAAGCTACGGCGTGCGCCGCGAGGAGTTCCTGAAGGAATATCAGGGCTCGGAGCTCGATCCGAACTGGACGCGCTCGATCGGCAATCTGACCTCGCGCGGCTGGAAGGAATTCACCAAGAACGAGAAGGATGCGATCAAGGACTTGCGCGCCGAGATCCAGAACCTCGCCACCGAAACGGCGATCTCGATCCTGGAATTCCGCAAGATCGTCAACCAGGTGCAGAAGGGCGAGCGCGAAGCGGCAATCGCCAAGAAGGAAATGGTCGAGGCCAATCTGCGCCTCGTCATCTCCATCGCCAAGAAATACACCAATCGCGGCCTGCAGTTCCTCGACCTGATCCAGGAAGGCAATATCGGCCTGATGAAGGCGGTCGACAAATTCGAATACCGCCGCGGCTACAAGTTCTCGACCTACGCGACATGGTGGATCCGGCAGGCGATCACCCGTTCGATCGCTGACCAGGCGCGCACCATCCGTATCCCGGTGCACATGATCGAGACGATCAACAAGATCGTGCGCACCTCGCGCCAGATGCTGCACGAGATCGGCCGCGAGCCGACGCCGGAAGAACTGGCCGAAAAGCTCGCCATGCCGCTCGAAAAAGTGCGCAAGGTGCTGAAGATCGCCAAGGAGCCGATCTCGCTCGAAACGCCGGTCGGCGACGAGGAGGATTCGCATCTGGGCGATTTCATCGAGGACAAGATGGCGATCCTGCCGATCGACGCGGCGATCCAGGCCAATCTGCGCGAGACCACCACGCGCGTTCTGGCCTCGCTGACGCCGCGCGAGGAGCGCGTGCTGCGCATGCGCTTCGGCATCGGCATGAACACCGACCACACGCTGGAAGAAGTCGGCCAGCAGTTCTCGGTCACCCGTGAGCGTATCCGCCAGATCGAAGCCAAGGCGCTGCGCAAGCTCAAGCACCCGAGCAGGTCGCGCAAGCTGCGCAGCTTCCTCGATAGCTGAGACCTATCGACTGCAAACGAGTTCAAGGGCGCCGATGGCGCCCTTTTTCGTTCGCGATCGCCCTCACGATCGCCCTCTTGCGGACCGCGCCCTTCGGGAGGATAATTTCGCATCGGATGCATTTTCTGGGCGACAACCCGGATGCCCGCCCCGGTGAAGCCGCCGTGCTCCGTGGCCCCGGAGGGAGGTGTGCCATGACAAGCTACATCGTGCTGATGAACTGGACGGAGCAGGGCGCCAGAAACGTGCGCGAGTCACCGAAGCGGCTCGACGCCGCCAGGAAGCAGCTGGGAGACATGGGCGGATCGTTCAAGGCGTTTTACCTGACCATGGGCGAATACGACATGGTGGCGATGGTCGAAGCGCCCGACGACGCGGTCCTGGCGCGTTTCTCGCTGATGCTGGCGGCGGCCGGCAATGTCAGGACGCGGACGCTGAAGGCGTTCCCCGAATTGGCCTACCGCGAGATCATCACCTCGCTCGGATAGAGCCCGTAAAAAGCGCGTCGGGTTGAAACGGATTGTTTGTGCATGGCGTCATCCAAACCGCTGCGCACTTTTGGGTGACGTGCGCTAGGATATGGCCATGTCCGAACCGCATTCCCATTCGCATCTTTGGCCCGGCGTGCCGCTCGCGCTTGGCTCGGCCGCCTTGTTCGGGGCGACGCCGCCGCTCAGCAAGCTGCTGCTCGATGGCGTCAATCCCTTCATGCTGGCCGGGCTGCTCTATCTCGGTGCCGGTCTCGGCCTTGCTTTGTATCGCCTGCTTCGGGGCAGGCAGGCCGCGGTCGGGGAAGCGCAGCTGACCGCTCGGGATATTCCCTGGCTGGCACTGGCAATCGGCATGGGCGGCATCATCGCGCCGGTGCTGCTGATGTTCGGCTTGAGCTTCAACACGGCGTCCAGTTCGGCGCTGCTGCTCAACCTGGAAGGGCTGGCGACGATGGCGATCGCCTGGCTCGTCTATCGCGAGAATGTCGACCGGCGCCTGCTTCTGGGCGCCTTCGCCATTCTGGCGGGCGCCGTTCTTCTGTCCTGGCAAGGTGAGGGCATCGCTTTCAACCGTGGCGCCCTGCTGGTGGCGGGGGCTTGTCTGGCCTGGGGGATCGACAACAATTTTACGCGCAGGATCTCGGCCACCGACCCGGTGGTGATCGCCATGCTCAAAGGGCTGGTGGCAGGGGTTGTCAATGTTGGGCTGGCGCTTGCCGGCGGGGCTTTGTTTCCCCCGGCGTCGGTCATTGCGGCGATCGCGGCCGTCGGTTTCTTCGGCATTGGGGTCAGCCTGGTGATGTTCATCGTGGCGCTGCGTCATCTGGGCACCGCACGGACAGGGGCCTATTACTCGCTCGCTCCCTTTATCGGCGCGTTGCTGGCCATCGCTATCCTGGGCGACGCCGTCACGCTCAAGCTTGTGGCCGCCGGGCTGCTGATGGGCGTGGGCCTGTGGCTGCATCTGTCGGAACGCCATGAGCACGAGCACGACCATGAGGAACTGGAACACGAGCACAGCCATGTGCATGACGAGCACCACCAGCACCATCATGACGGGCCGGTGAGCGAGCCGCATTCGCATTGGCACCGGCATGCGCCGATGCGCCACCGGCATCCGCATTATCCCGACCTGCACCATAGGCATGGCCACGGATAAATGCTGACCGTCTGGTACAACACGCGCTGCCCGGTCTGCGATGCCGGCATCAGCCGGCAGAAGCGGCGGCTGATAGAAGCGGTCAAGGCCGGAAGGATCGAATTTCGCGACATCAACTTTGAACCGGCAGCGCTTGCCGGACATGGCGCTTCGCTTGAGGATATCCGCCGCCGGCTGCACGCAACCGACGCGAAGGGCAAGCTGCTGGTCGGCGCCGATGTCGCCATCGCCGTCTGGAAGGTCACGCCCGGCGAGGGCTGGCTGGCGACCTTGTTCGGCAATCCGGTTGCCTTGCCTCTGACACGCTTTGCCTATGATCGCTTTGCCGATCTTCTCTATGCCTGGAACCGGCGCAAGGGCCGCTGGTAGCCCGTCGCCGCCGCCGCTCGAAATGGCCGGTCCGAGTGGCTGGTGCTTCGCTCAGATACATCGTAAGATATATCTTGACTCTGGTGGCTGGCGAGCCTAATTAAGATATATCGTAAGATATAACTCTAAGGAGCAATCAATGCACAAACATTTTGGGCACAATCATTTCGGCGAGCGCATGTTCATGCATATGGCCGGCAAGTTTGGTGGCAGAGGGGGCGGCGGGTTCGGCCCGTTCGGGCACGGTGGTCGTGGCGGCGGACGCGGCGGTCCGGGCGACATGTTCCGCGCCGGGCGTATGCTGGCCGACGGCGACCTGAAGCTGATCACGCTGTCGCTGCTGGCCGAGGCGCCGCGCCACGGCTACGACATCATCAAGGCGCTGGAAGAGCGCACCAGCGGCATCTACAGCCCGAGCCCGGGCGTGGTCTACCCGACCCTGACCTTCCTGGAAGAGGCCGGCTATGCCTCCTCCGCCGCCGACGGCAACAAGAAGGTGTTTTCGATCACCGAGGCTGGACAGGCGCATCTCGCCGACAATCGCGAGATGATCGACGGTGTGCTCGACCATCTCGAGCGCTTCGGCCGCAAGATGGCCAAGGCGCGCGACTGGTTCGGCTGGAACGACGAGAGCGAAGAGGGCGGACGCCGCGGCGGCCGTGGTGGACGCTCGGAAGCGCGCGACGAATTCCGGGCTGTCCGCCACCGGCTGCGCGCGGCCCTGGGCGACTTCGTCGATGCCCCGGCCGACAAGCAGTCCGAGGCGATCGCCATTCTCGAGGCCGCCGCCGAGGCCCTGGAAGCGCTGTCGCACAGGTAACGTCTCCTGGACAGCCAGACGCAGCCCTTGCCGGGTGGGCCAAGGACCGATAGTGAAATTCATCCCGCGCCACGCTACATGGTGGTGCGGGATGAATGCTGTTGGAGGAAGCCCGATGTCTTTTCTGAAGCGTCTTTTCGGCGGTAGCGGCGGCAGTGAAGCGGCCGAAGCAAAAAACGCGCCACCGGCCAAGCAGGTCGAGCACAAGGGCTTCCTGATCAGCGCCACGCCCTACAAGGCGGATGGCCAGTACCAGACCTGCGGTATCGTCTCCAAGGAGATCGACGGCGTGGTGAAGGAACACAAATTCATCCGCGCCGACCGTTTCGCCGGGCTCGACGACGCCGTCGACATCTCGATCAAGAAGGGCATGCAACTGGTCGACGAGCAGGGCGATCGGATTTTCGGGTAGACCGGAACTGGTTTTGCGCCAGCAGGCGCTCATCGCCCGATGGATTGCTGCCTAAGCAGGCGGGCCTGGCGCCACGATAGGCTCTCCGTTCGAGGTCGAGCTGCGACCATCATGGATCAAATCGTCCTAGTGGGATCGATGGTCATCAGGCGTGCCCTGGCCTCGATCAGATGCCTTTGCGCGGCCCTTATCCGGTCGCACAATGCGAGATTAAGGGCGGTGCCACCTTCCTCATCCAACAAGTCATTCGCGCATTTCAGCGAGTGCTCGGCTCTTCTTATGCGCAGTCTGGCTTTGGCCGCTTCGATGCTGTGAATTTCAATCATTGCGCCGCGTCCTTTGCGGTTCCGGTCCCTTCATTGACTAAACCGCCGTTGAACGCATTGGTTCCGGCGCAGCGAATATGGCTGCGGCCCCGCCCGCTATTTCGTTGTGGTGTTGAATTCACGGTTTGCCGCATAATCGATAACGAAGGTGCCCTCGGGAGCGCGAACGCCCTGCTTTACATTTGATATAGCTACCGTTGTAGTAAGTCCCTTCTCGTCGATAAGGCTCCATCTGCGCAAATCCAGTGATTTTCTGTCAAACACCATGGAGATGCTCGAATTGCCGAAGGCCGATCTGTCGGCCAGCTTGATAATAATTTGAGCGCCATCGTCCCTGATGCTTTTGAGGCGACTGCGGGAGAAGTCGACCTTATCGTCGAGCAGCAGCTTAAGCGGCGTCTTCGAGAGAGCATAAAGCCGCGATGTCTTCAGCTTCCTATTATAAACCACCAGAGATTTGCCGTCCGCAATGACGCTGATCCCTGATTGACCTGCATAGTTGAACCGGATCTTGCCCGGGCGTTGTAGAAAAAACCTGCCACGGGTCTTTTCCGCTTTTGGACCCGACTGGACGAAGTCCCCGGACATGGACTTCACCGATGAAAAGTGATCGGCAATCGTCTTCGCGTCAACGGGCGCCGCCGAAATCGCGGCCGTAAATGCGACATCTATCGCGGCAGCGCTGACGACGGCAAACAAGAAACCCAGCAGCTTTTTGATCCGATAGGCCATTCGACTGTTCTAACCCGAGCAGACGCGTGATCGGAAGAGATCACGCGTCTTGAGATCAGGAGCTTTTCAATCCATCGATCCGTTACCTCCGTTCAAGGGGCCTGGGCTGGTGAAGCACAACTCCTGTTGCCCCGCTACGCCGGCTGCAACTCCCTTCGCGGCAGTGGTGGGAAGGCGATGGCGATGCCGACGGCGCCGAGGCCGATGAGGGCCGAGCCGATGAACAGCCAGGAATAGTTGGCGTAGGCATCGAAGACCATGCCGCCGGCGAGCGGCCCCAGCGCCATGCCGAGGCTGGACAGCATGGTGGCGGCGCCGAACACGGTGCCGAGGATGCGCTGGCCGAAATATTCGCGCGCCAGCACCGCATAGAGCGGCATGACGCCGCCATAGGTGGCGCCGAAGATGACGGCCAGCATGTAGAATTGCTCGAGCCGGCTGATCGAGAGATAGGCGGCAATGACGATCGCCTGGATCGCCAGGCCCGCGATCAGCACCGGCTTGACGCCAAGCCGGTCGGCAAGCACGCCGTAGAAAAGCCGACCGCCGAGGCCTGCCAGGCCTTCGACGCTGTAGATCGAGACCGCGGCCATGGGGGCGACGCCGCACAGCATGGCATAACTGACCATATGGAAGATCGGCCCGGAATGCGCCGCGCAGCAGGCAAAGAAGGTCAGCCCCAGCACGATGAATTGCGGCGAGCGCAGCGCCTGGCCGACCGTCAGGCCGGCGCCCTCGGCCACCGGCGCGGAGCCGGTATCGGCCACGACTGGCTTCGGCGGCTGGCGGACCAGCAACACGGCCGGCAACAGCAGCACCCAGGCGGTGATGCCGATGTCGAACATGGCGGTGCGCCAGTCATAGGCCGAGATCAGCCAGCGGGCGAAGGGCGAGATCGTCATCGGCGCCACGCCCATGCCAGCCGAGACCAGCGAGACGGCAAGGCTGCGATTGGTGTCGAACCAGCCTGTGGTCAGCGCGATCATCGGCGCGAAAAAGGCGCTTGCGGCGAGGCCGACCAGCACGCCATAGGTGATCTGGAAGCTCAGCAGCGAACCAGCGCGGCTGGCCAGCACCAGCGCCAGCCCGAGCAACACCGCGCCGATCGTGACGACGATGCGGGCGCCAAAGCGGTCCGACAGGGCGCCCCAGGCAAAGCCGCCGAGGCCCATCACCAGGAAATTGAGCGTCATGGCGCTCGATATGCCGGCGCGCGACCAGTTGGTGTCGATCGCCATCGGCTCGAGGAAGATCGCCAGCGAAAACATCGTTCCGATGGCGACACAGGACATCAGCGCGCCAGCGGCGACGATGACCCAACGATAGGAAAGGCTCATTCAAATCTCCCATGCCAGAGGGCAGCGCTGCGCGCTGCTTGCATCCGAAGGACGCTGGCACCGAGGCCGATCCTACAATCCGGTTGCATTTTTTATCCAGTTTGAAAGGGCGCCGTTTTCAGTGGTCTTTTTGGACGCAGCGATATCTGCAGCGCGGCTATGATCTTGCGCACGTGCAATACCCCCTCTGCTATTCTCGCGGATGCTGGTTTCATTCGTTCACATGGTCCATGCGGGCAAGGCTGTCCCCCAGCACCACCAGCGAGACGCCCAGAAGCGCGATATCCTTGATCAGGAACTGGCCTGCCGGTCCGAGCGCCGGAAATCCCAGAGTTGCCTCCCATATCGGAAAGGCCAGCATGATCGACGAGGTGACGAGGAAGGTGAGCGACGCCATCGCGCCACCAATGATCCCCGCAATCGCTGACCAGGGACTTGCCAGCAGCAGGAGGGCCGTGGCGATTTCGACGACGCCAAGCATGTAGGAAGTGCCCGCCTCGCCGAATGCCCGGTACATCCAGGCCAACCATGGGGTCAAACTGATCAACGGCTTCAATGCTTCAATCTCCACGGCCGTAAACTTCATGCCGCCGATCAACAAGAGCGGAAGCACGACACCGGCGAAGGCGATGATGCGGCCCGCACGTACGACTTTAGCCGTCTGCGCGAGCAGCGACGATCGCAACGCCCTGGCTACCGGCCGATCGGAATCCGTCGATTTGAGATCTGTCATCTCTCATATCCTTGTGTTTGTCGCCGGCTGGCCAAGAGCGTCAGATTTCTGCCAAATGTTCCGCCAGCATGTCGAAGCTCTCGTTCCACCCAAGTTCATGGCCATCCCGGACTTCCACCGTGTCGAAGCTGGCCTGATGGAAAATCATCTTCGTCTTCCCGTCCTCTTCAACGAACGTGATGGTCACGATTGTCGCCGGCCCGGGCTTGCCCGAAGCGTCTTCCCAGGCATGTGTCAGGACCAGCCGAGACGGTGCGTCGACCTCGCGGATCACGCCCGTTTCCGCTGTGTCCGAGCCGTCCTCATGACGCGATGCGACGCGCCATTTGCCGCCCGGACGCAGATCGACTTCGCAAGAAAGCGTGGCGTAGCCGCGCGGCCCCCACCAGTGAGGGATATGGTCGGTTTGCACCCAGACGGCGAACACAAGTTCGCGCGGAGCATCGAAAATGCGGGTGATGGACAGTTCGTGCCGTGTCGTGCCAGTCGGATCACGCATCCGCTTTCCCCTCCTGCAACTGCTTCAGATGATCTTCCATCCGGTCAAATCGCGCTTCCCACAGCGGCCTGTAGAACCCAAGCCAGGCGTCTACCGCCGCCAGCCGCCCCGTCTCGATTCGCCGTGGTCGCCATTGCGCCTTGCGGCCCTGCACGATCAGGCCTGCTTTCTCCAGTACCTTCAGGTGCTTGCACACCGCAGGCCCGCTGATGTCGAACGGCTCTGAGAGTTCCGCCACGGTCGACTCGCCCGAAGCCAGCCGCGCAAGGATCGCGCGCCGCGTCGGGTCCGCCAGCGCAGAAAAGGTCAACGAGAGATCATCGAGGGCCACTAGTATCTCACCATTCGGTTATCTATTTAACTGGTGATATACACAGTGTGGTCCGACCCGTCAAGCGGGCGAGATGGCCTGCTGTTTTCTGGCTCAGCCACCAAGGCTGTTGTCGTTCCAGCAGCCTCGGCTCTTCCGCGGCACGAATCGGCTCGACCCGTTCGAATTGACGCGCCTCGCAGCTTCGTGAATTTCATGCGTGAGATGTCGGTCCCAACGAGCATTGGCAGAGCAGGATTGCCGAGACGGATTGATGGCCGGTGTCGTCTCGCTCGCGGATTTGCCGAGGATCAGATCGGCAGTTCCGACGTGTATTTGATCGTCTGGCTGGGAACGTCGGTCTTGACGTTCTGCACGCCCTTGATGCGGCTCAGGTGCTCCGACTGGAAGCGGCGGTAGTCGTCGATGCCGGCCGCCACCACGCGCACCATGGCGTCGCAATCGCCGAGCATCAGGTAGCATTCCATCACCTGCGGCAGTTTGGCGACTTCGGTGGCGAAATGCTCGATCGTGTCCTCGTCCTGCGTCTTCAGCCAGATGCGGGTGAAGAAGGTTAGGCCCTTGCCGATGCTGGCGGGGTTGAGCACGGCGACATACCGGTCGATGACGCCGGCTTCCTCCAGCAGCTTCACGCGCCGCAGGCAAGGCGAGGGCGAGAGGCCGACCTCATTGGCCAGATCATTGTTGGCCATGCGGCCGTCGCGCTGCAGCGCCCGCAGGATCCGCTTGTCGATCTCATCCAGCTTCATGGCCGCAAATTCCATCTATTCGGCGATCTGTGTCACTCAATGCCAAAAAATGATGGAATACAACAATCTTCGCAACCAAATTGTGGCCCGGTGCCGGTATGTTTGCCGCCGACATCACGAGAGTCCAGACGCAACCGGAAGCGGCGGCCGCGAGGCCAGCCGATGGAGACGCATGAGTATTTCACAGGCAGTCGAGACGGCGGGCGATGGTTCGAGGTCCGAATTCCGGCGTGGCGTGACGTCCTGCGCGGCGGTGCTGTTCGGCACCATCCCCTATGCGCTGGTGCTCGGCGCCCAGGCCACGCAGAAAGGCTTGAGCACGGTCGAACTGTCCATGATGACAGGGCTGAACTTTGCCGGCGGCTCGGAATTCGCCGCCATCCAGTTGTGGACGTCGCCGCCGCACATCGTGCTCATCGTCGCCATCACCTTCCTGGTCAACAGCCGTCATCTGCTGATGGGCGCGGCATTGGCGCCGTTCCTGCGCGGCCTGCCGCGGCGCAAGGTGTTTCCGGCACTGTTCTTCATGTGCGACGAAAGCTGGGCGCTCGGCCTTGCCGATGCCAGGCAGCGCGCCGCCGCCGGCATGATGCCTGCCTTCAGTCCGCGCTATTATATGGGCGCGGCGCTTGCGATGTATGTGACATGGGTGGCCTTCACCACTCTGGGTGCCGTGCTCGGGCCGATGCTGGGCCATGTCGAGACCTATGGCTTCGACATGGCGTTCCCGGCCGTCTTCCTGGTGCTGATGCGCGGCATGTGGACGGGCATGGCCGCGGCGCGGCCCTGGTTGGTCAGCCTGGTCGTGGCAGCGCTGGTTTATCTCTTCTTCCCGGGTGCCTGGTATGTCGCCGCGGGTGCGGTGTCGGGTCTGGTCGCGGCCTGGCTGATGGCAGGTGATGCATGATCGATTCAGCGACCCTTCTCACCATCGTGCTGATGGCCGGCGTCACCTACCTGACGCGGATCGGCGGCTATGTCCTGCTGCGCAACCGCACGCTCAGCGCCCGCGCTACAGCCGTGATGGAGGCAGCGCCCGGCTGCGTGCTGATCTCGGTCATCGCGCCAGCCTTCGTGTCGAGGAACCCGGCCGACCTGCTGGCGCTGGCGATCACCCTGGTTGCCGCCACGCGGCTTTCCATGCTGCCGACCGTGCTGATCGGAGTCAGCGCCGCTGGTCTGCTGAGGCACCTCATCGGCTAGAACGAAAAGGCAGGCGCGCACGCCTGCCTTTCGATACGGACGAATTTCGACGCTTTACGCGGCAGCCGCGACACCCTGGCTGGCGGCCACCACGGCATCGACCTTGGCGGTCGCCTTGGCGAGCGCTGCTGCCACCGCGTCAGGACCCATGCCGACGCCTTCGATGCGGATGACATCGACATCGGTCATGCCGAGGAAGCCGAGCACGCCGCGCAGGTAGGGAATGGCATGATCGAACTGCACGGCAGCGCCTTCCGAATAGATGCCGCCCGAAGCCAGCACGATATAGACCTTCTTGCCGGAAACGAGGCCCTTGGGGCCGTTCTCGCCATAGGCAAAGCTCTTACCGGAACGGGAGATGTGGTCGACCCAGGATTTCAGCGTCGAGGAGATGCTGAAGTTGATGAAGCCGGTGGCGAGGATCACGGTGTCGGCGGCGAACAGCTCGTCGAGCACGACATCGGAGACGCCGACGACTTCAGCCTGGCGCGGGGTGCGGGCTTCGACCGGCGTGTAGATGCCGCTGGCATAGTCGGCGTCGATATGGGGCAGCGGGTTGGCGACGAGGTCGCGCACAACAAGCGTGTTCGACGGATCGGCGGCGACGAACTTTTCAGCGAATTCGGTAGCGATGCGGGTCGAATGCGAGGCAGCGCCGCGCGGGCTCGAAGTGACAAGAAGAACAGACATTTGGGGGCTCTCCAGCTGGGATGATTTGTCCCGCCAGATATGGGGCTATCGATCCATTCGATAAACTGGTATATTTTCTATACAATCCATCCATGAAATGGATATAGCAATGCAGCCCAATCCGACACTCGACCAACTTCAGATCTTTGTAACGGTCGCTGATGCCGGCAGCTTCTCGGCCGCCGGCCGCAAGCTCAACCGGGCACAGTCCGTCATCAGCTATGGCATCGCCAATCTCGAGGCGCAGCTTGGGCTGAAACTGTTCGAGCGCGAGGGCACGCGCGAGCCGCAACTGACCGAGATCGGCCGGGCGATGCTGGAGGATGCGCGGCGCATGCTCGGCATGCTGCAGCGCATCCGCTCGCGCGTCGACGGCCATCATCAGGGGCTCGAGGCGGAAGTCGCGCTGTCGGTCGATGCAGCGTTGCCGTCGCCGGTGCTGGTGCGGGTGCTGAAGGCATTCGAGGCGCAGTTTCCCACCGTGATGCTGCGGCTGCATATCGGCACGCTCGGCCTGATCCCCGACCACGTCGTCAGCGGGCAGGCCGACCTTGGCATTGGTGGCCTGCTGGGCGACGTCGACGTGAATCTCGTGCGCATCGGCTTCATGTCGATCGTGCTGGCCGCCGCGCCCAGCCACCCGCTGGCCTTGCTGCCGAAGCCGGTGGCGATCGAGGATGCGCGCGAACACACCCAGCTTGTCGTCACCGACCAGTCGGAGCGCACGAAGGGGCGCGACTTCGGCGTCTTTGCCTACCGCACCTGGCGGCTGACGGATGTGCGCACCAAGCATATGCTGATGCGCGAGGGGCTGGGCTGGGGCGGGCTGCCGCGTTGGCTGATCGCCGACGATTTGGCGAGTGGCCGGCTGGTCGAAATCGACCTCGAATCTTTCAGGGAGGTGACTTCGCCGCTGTTTGCCATGCACCGCAACGATCGCAGCCCAAAACCGGCCGCGGCCTGGCTGATCGATCAGTTCAAGCGCCAACTCGGCTGCTTCAACGAGTTCGAACCGGGCGAGGTGCCTGATGAGGAGCACGAGACAGCCCATCGATCAGCGCTATGAGCACGGTGCGATAATCCTGCGCTGAGGCGCCAGCCTCGATGGCCAGAGCGGCACGGTCGAAGGCAGAGCCGAGCAGCGCGGTCAGCGCCTCCGCCGGCAGTCTCGTCATTGTCTGCGCCCGCATTGCAGCGACCAGCCCTTCGCGCAGTGAGCGGTTGCCATGGCGGTTGTCGATTGCGTCCATGGCGGCGCGGCCGAGCACGGCGGGACCGTCGAGCAGCAGCAGCCGCGTGCGGCCTGGCGCGCGCATGACCGCGAGATAAGCGTCGGAACCGGCAATCAGCGCGTCGCGGGTATCGAGCGAGGGCGGCGAGGCGCGCTCGATTTCGTCAGCCACCACTGCCGCCTCCTGCCCGACCACGGCGGCAAACAGCGCCTGCTTGTCGGCAAAATGGTGGTAGAGCGCGCCGCGCGTGACGCCGGCGGCAGCGACGATCTCCGGCGTGCCGGTCTCGGCATAGGATTTTTCCGTGAACAGCTTTCGCGCCGCGGCAATCAGGTCGCCGCGCGTGGCTTCGGTGCGGTCGCGGTTGGAACGGCGTGCGGCTTCCTGTTGCATACATGCAGCCTGTATGTTAATTCAATTTACATGCAGACTGTATGTTAATCGACGGGAGAAGGAAAGATGAAGACGACAAGCTATTATCCGGTGCTGATGGCCAGCGACGTCGCTGGGGCAGCGGCTTTCTATGTCGAGCATTTCGGCTTCCAGCCGCTGTTTACGAGCGACTGGTACGTGCATCTGCAGTCGGTGGACAACAAACGTGTCAATCTAGGTATCGTCCAGGGAGACCATGAGACCATCCCGGAAGAGGGGCGGGGCCGTACGTCAGGCCTGCTGATCAATTTCGAGGTTCGCGATCCCGATGAAGTTTATGAGCGGCTCGTCGCCGCCGGCCTGCCGATCCTGCGCTCGCTGCGCGACGAGCCCTTCGGCCAGCGCCACTTCATCACCAAAGATCCCAATGGCGTGTTGATCGACGTCATCAAACCGATCCCGCCCAGCCAAGAATTCCTGGTGCAATACAGGGAGGGCGCGGCGGCAGGGACAAACCCGACTGCTCGACTATGAGCGCCGCTACCCGCTTTTCCCGTAAGCTCCGTTGTGTCTATTCAGATCAATTCACGGGCTGCGGATCGGGGAACTTCCATGTGCCATCCAAAACGGCTTCGCGCGGGCGATAGAGACGCACGGTATAGTTCCATCCCTTCATTGTCGGCAGGCAGTTGGGGATTTTGCCATCGCAGCCACCGAACTGAATATCGATCGAACCATCGTCGCCTTTTTTCGACGTCACGTTGTTGAGCGAATAGGCATCGTATCGGTTTTTCTCGTAGTAGCCTTTCGAATCGTAGAGGCTGATCGACCAGAAGCCATCGACTGGTACGTCCTCGACGCCGAGTTTGTAGAGCGTCTTTCCGTCATTCTTCGGTGGGGTGATGTTGAGGTAAGTGGCATCCTTGTCAGGATTGCCTCCCCAACCAGCCGCGCTGCCAACCAAATGACGTACCGGGTCGGTCTCGGCCTTGGAGCCAAATGCCTTGTTGAAATCGGGCATGGTCGTCGCCAGAATGAGAAGGGCATCGCGGACCTTCTTTTGACTGACTTGATCCCACTTGGGGGTTTCGAACTTGCCCGGCCCGCCGGGCTGATCGATCTTGATGGCATCCTGCAAAGCGTGGACCTGATCGACGTCCTTCGGATCGGAGGGATCGACGAATGTCCGGATGGCTATGGCCAGATAGCGTGTGCCCACCTGCTCTTTGGTGAAGGTGCTCGCGCCTCCATAGGACACGGCCGGAACATAATGGTCTTCGTTGATGGCCAGCAGCGACATGAAGCGCTTTCCCACCTCCGGCAGTGTGATTGTGACTGGCCCAGCGTCCAGATCGAAGATCGCCGCCGAATAAAGCGTATCGCGATTCAGTCGTATGACGGTCTGATTGTTGATTGTCGCCGGTTCACGGCGATGCGAGAACTTTCCAAAGCCGCCATCCTTGACGATATTGCTGAAATACAAATCGCTCTCGGCGTGGATGAAATTGTCCACTGTGACGGCTTCGGCGGCCAGAGATGGCCCAGAAGGCATGGTCAGCGACGAAACACCGAGGATAGCGGCAAGAGCAAGGTATCTAGTGTTCATGGCGGGTCCCTTGGTCATCTCTGCGATGGGAGAATGTTCGGTTCTTCCGAACCTTGTGTCTAATTCGCGAGTTCGAAATCGCCCGGCTTCCAGCTCTTGTCGAACCACGGCTGCAACGGCGCATAGAGACGCAGGAGGGAATTCCAGCCCTTGCCGGGCATCGTTTGGACCCAGTTTCCTTCCTGTCCCGACGGAGCCTTTGGAGAGAACCAAATGGTGACCGAACCGTCCGCGTTTTTCCTGATGCCCGGCTGGCTGCTGTCGATCCCGGCGAGCTTCTGATCGGTTTCCAGCATCGACCGCGTCTGGTTGTCATAGGCGGTGAATGACCAGAACTGTCCGACGGGAATGGGAGACGGCAAGGTGATTTTGTATGTCTTGCCGCCGTCGAGATAGGTCCCGGTCGAGTCCCTGGCAGCGAATGCATAGGCCGAGCCGGTGCCAGGTTTTGCATCGGCCATCGCAGGCGTGATGCCCGTCGCCGCGTAGTGGAACATGGTGCGGGCATCGAGCATGCGTTCTCCGTCATTCAGGAACTGGTAGCTGTTGCCGATGAAGCCATTGTTCCATTGACGGTCGGGATAGAACTTCGCGCGCTCGTCTCGCGGTGCAAACACCATCGACCGCGCGGTCGCGTTGCCGACCGCCACCGCGTCGGTCAGAATTGCCTTCATGCGGGCATCGGGCGCGAAAGCCTTGCCCTTCTTGATCCCGATGGATGAGAACAGGCCGACCAGTTCCGGATCGAACGCATCGCCCGGCTCAGTCTGAACGACGTCGTTCAATTCCTCATAGAAATGGAAGTCGTTGGCATGGATCGTGTTGATCTGCTTGCCGGAGATGTTGATGAAGTCATTTTCCGCCGCCTTCTTTTCCAGGGAAAACGGGTAGACACGCGCATGAGCCTTTACGTTCTTGACTGCCGCGGCGATGTCGCCGTTCGTGACGAAAGCCCGGTAGAGAACGAGATTTGTGTTGGTCGGTGATTTCGTGACGAAGTAGCCCTTGGAAGGCAGCTTGCCGGTATAGCCCGGAGGGACGAACAGATATTTTCCACCCTTGCCCCTGTCCGGTCCGATGACGCCGACGTCGGTGACATAGCGGAAATAGGCATCGTCGACGGGTCCAAGTACGCCCGGCGGAATCTGTGCCACCACAGGACCGTCCGTGAGATCGACACAGAAGAAGACGTACACGGTCGTCGTGTTCGCCGTCAGAAACAACGAACGCGCATCAAGGAGATTCTCTGTGATGCCGATGCCCTTGTTCTTTGCTGCCCCGACGTCCGCCAAACCGTGGCAGATTGCATACAGGGACGCGGCCGGCATTCCGGACAGGAAGGCCTCGACGCCCCGCGAAAAGTCGATGTTGTCGTAGACCTTCTGCACCGTCTGCTGGTCGGGGAGGCCGTCGGAAAATTTCAGGGTCCCAATACGGGTTTCCACCGCGTCCGGCGTCTGGATGCTCCGCGGCACTTCAGCCTTGAATTTCGGGCTGGGTGGGTCCTGCGCCAAAGCAGGGGTTGCGGCAACGAGGGACAATATTGCCAGCACTCGCGCCCGATTGATTCCTAGCATCCACGTCTCCCTCAACTATCAGTGGGAGAGTATGGCGCGGCTCGTTGGTGAGGAAGTACGTTACTGTAAAATGTCAGCGTTAATTGGGTAGTGTGCTGACGCAATTCGCCAGGGGACCTCTACGCCCTCTTGCTGGAATTGCTTTGGGGAACGGCCCGGCGGTCCGCCAGGCCGTTTTTCTAGGAATAGTGCCGATCAGCTCGCCCGCGCCACCGGTATCACCGTCACCTGACTGACGCCGGTGCGGCGCACCACCGTGCACAGCGTTTCGTGGCCGATGCGCTCTGCGTCAAGCATGCGCACCAGGTCGTCGACGCCGGTGACCGGGCGGCCGTCGATGGCGGCGATGATGTCGCCCTCCTTGAGGCCGGCCTTAGCCGCCGGACCGTCCTTTTCGACGCTGCGCAGGCGCACGGCGGTGCTGGTCGAGACCTGCGACAACAAGGCGGCGCGGCGCGGCAAACTGGCGGTGTCGGCCGAGACGCCGATGAACGCGCGGCGCACGCGGCCGAAGCGGATGATCTCCGAAATGACGAAATTGGCGGTGTTGGAGGCAACCGCGAAGGCGATGCCTTGCGCGCCATGGATCATGGCGGTGTTGACGCCGATAACCTCGCCGGCCGAGGAGACCAGCGGCCCGCCGGAATTGCCGGGGTTGAGTGCTGCGTCGGTCTGGATGACGTCGTCGATCAGCCGGCCGGTGGAGGCACGCATCGAGCGGCCGAGTGCCGAGACGACGCCCGAGGTAACCGTCCATTCGAAGCCGAGCGGATTGCCGATGGCAATGGCGATCTGGCCGCGCCGCAGCCGCTTGGAATCGCCCAGCGGCGCGACATCGGCAAAGCTGCCGTCGGCGCGCACCAGCGCGATGTCGGTATCGGGGTCGCGGCCAAGCACGCGGCCTTCGCGGGAGGCGCCGTCCGGCATCGACACACGCACCGTCCTGGCGTCGCCGACGACGTGGAAGTTGGTGACGACCAGCCCGTCCGGCGCGATGACGAAGCCGGAGCCGTGGCCGCCCTGGCCGCCGATGCGCTCGATGCGGCAGACGGCCGGGCCGATGCGGTCGACAGCGTCTGCGACCGTCGTCGAATAGGCGTCGAGCAATGTGTCGTCTGGTTCGAATTTGGCGGCGGCGAGGGCCATGGAGGGGCTCCGTGTTATCAAGCTGAATGATGACTATATGTGCGGAGCGGCTGGAACCGCCGCGACCTGACCAGATGGCCAGTCAAACCGGCAACTAGCCGTCAGGCGAGTACCTCTAAGCGCGCTGTCGAGCGATATCTGGGGCATGGATGAACCCAGGAGACCAATATGAGCGATTTCAATCTGAGTGTGTTTTCGGAAGCCGTCGCCGATCTCGCGGCCAAGGCGGCGCCGGCAACGGCGAGTTTCGCCACGCATCACCACCGCACGGCGAGCGCCTTTCATTGGCGCGACGGCTATTTCGTCACCGCCGAAGAGGCTGTCGAGGCCGGCGAGGAGATCGAGCTGACCTTGGCTTCGGGTGAGACGGTGAAGGCCGAGCTTGTCGGCCGCGATCCGTCGACCGGCGTTGCCCTGCTGAAGCCCGCTGACGCGACTAAAGCGCCTGTGCTGGCAAAGGCCGATGCGGTGCGGCCGGGCAACATCGCCATCGCCATTGGCTACAGCGATGGTTCCACTTTGGCAGTCTCTGGTTCGGTCGGTGAAGTCGGTCCGGCCTGGCGCTCGATGCGCGGCGGCACGATCGACCGGCGCATCAATCTTGCCGTGGGTGCCGGCGGCCGTTTCGAGGGCGGCCCAGTGCTTGATGCCAAGGGCGCGCTGATCGGCATGCTGCTGTTCGGGCCGCGCCACCGGGCGCTGGTCATGCCTTACGAGACGATCGAGCGGGCGGTTGCGACCTTGCGCGAAAAGGGCCATGTCGCGCGCGGTTATCTCGGTGCCGGCCTGCATCCAGTGCGCGATCGCGACGCACAGGGCGCGATGGTGATGAGCCTCGATGACGATGGTCCCGCCAAGGCCGCAGGCCTGTCGCTCGGCGACATCATCGTGGCGTGGAACGGTGAGGCCGTGCATGGCCCGCGCGACCTGATCCGCAGGCTCGGACCCGACAGCGCCGGCGCTTCGGTGACGCTTGGCGTCGTGCGCGGCGGCGAACAGCGCGATGTCGCGCTGACGATCGGCGAAAAGCCGCTTTCCTGAGGGGAGTTATGGACACGCTTACCAGCGACCGGATCATGGCTGACGGTGCCGTCTCGCGGCGGCTGGTGGTGCTGATTGCGCTTGGCGATGCAGGGCGCGCCGAGCGCCTGGCGGCCTCGCTGGCCGCCAGCGATGACCTGCTGCCGGTCGTGGCCGGCGCCGCTGACGTCGCCATCGTCGACGACGGGAGCGGTGACGCCGTGCCGGCCTCCATTCCACGGGTGCTGTTATCGGGGCGCGCCAATGGCGAACGGCCTGCGGGCGAGGTGCTGGCCGTTCTGTCCGCGGGCGCGGACGATCTGCTGATCGCCGCGGCGGTGCGGCTGGCCGCCGCCGGCTATCGGGTATCGGGCGATGGCAGAAGCGGGCGCCATGAGGACTTCCACACCGGCGATGGCGGGTCGTTCGAGGACGAAGCCCCCGACGAGCATGCGATCCGCCCGACGCTATCGCCGCGCGAAGCCGAAGTGCTGGCGCTGCTGGCCGAGGGCGCGCCAAACAAGGTGATCGCGCGACGGCTGAACATTTCCGTGCACACGGCCAAGTTCCATGTCGCCGCGATCCTGATCAAGCTCGGCGCCGCCAACCGCACCGATGCGATCGCCATTGCGATGCGGCAAGGGCTGGTGCTGGTTTGAGGCACAAACCCTACGCTGCGTAACTCGGTGTCCAGCGTGTCGGGTCTTGCACTGTGGTCGCCTGCCGCGCAAAGGTTCGCGCCTGCTGTGTTGCAAGGGAGGCGCAAGGAAATGTCGCTCAAGGGAAAGACGCTGTTCATCTCCGGCGGGTCGCGCGGCATCGGGCTGGCAATCGCGCTGCGCGCCGCGCGTGACGGCGCCAATGTGACGATTGCCGCCAAGACCGCGGAGCCGCATCCGAAGCTGCCGGGCACGATCTATAGCGCCGCCGAAGAAATCGAGCAGGCCGGCGGCAAGGCGCTGCCTGTCTTGTGCGACATCCGTGAAGAGTCACAGGTTGCCGAGGCGGTCGCTAGAACCGTGGAAAAGTTCGGCGGCATCGACATCTGCGTCAACAATGCCAGCGCCATCCAGCTTACCGGCACGCTGGAGACCGACATGAAG
The DNA here is from genome assembly GCF_964254115.1 of Mesorhizobium sp. LjRoot246. Lineage (NCBI taxonomy): Bacteria > Pseudomonadati > Pseudomonadota > Alphaproteobacteria > Hyphomicrobiales > Phyllobacteriaceae > Mesorhizobium > Mesorhizobium sp. LjRoot246. The sequence goes on from NZ_CAXUSN020000001.1 coordinate 2,592,590, forward strand.
CGCTACGATCTGATGCATCAGATCAACACGCGCGGCACGTTCCTGGTGTCCAAAATGTGCATTCCACACCTGAAGTTGGCCGCAAATCCTCACATCCTGAATCTGGCGCCGCCGCTCGACATGAAGGCCAAATGGTTCAAGAACCACGTCGCCTACACTATGGCCAAGTTCGGCATGTCGATGTGCACGCTGGGCATGAGCGCCGAGTTCGCCAAGGACGGCATCGCGGTCAATTCGCTGTGGCCGATCTCGACCATCGACACGGCGGCGGTGCGCAATCTGCTCGGCGGCGCGACGGTGGCGGCGATGAGCCGTTCGCCCGACATCATGGCCGATGCCGCACACGCCATCTTCATGCGACCGGCGCGCGAAGCGACCGGTAATTTCTACATCGACGAGGAGGTGCTGCGCGCCGAGGGTATCAGCGATTTTTCGGTGTATGCACCCGGTGCGACCGGGCCGCTGGCCGGCGATTTCTTCGTGCCAGACGAGGTGTTTGCCAATTCTGATACCAAGATCAGGAATACGTTTTAGAGATGCCTGGGATAGTCCATTCGTTGATGCAAAATGCGTACAACATTGATTGATCGATCAGTCATTCGTATAAATAGCACATGAGAGCCTACGGCATATTTCAGCAGGCCGGGGCGAATATTCTCCGCATTTTTAGCCATCGCCGGAAATTGGTCTATTAAATTTATGATTGATCGAATGGTGTAGATATAGGCTTCCGCTCGCTCAAGACCCCATTCTTTCAAGGAATGGTCCCAAATTTGGTCAAGATCTGCTTTCGCTTTCGGCGAGAGCCTGATGGTTCGCTTCATCCGTGCTTCTTTGATCCTAGAAAGGCATCGAAGTCGAACGGCTCTGGATCGCCAGACATATCTCCCTCATCAATGGCAGACCGGAGTTGCTCGAGCTTGAGTTCCTGTTCCTCCAAAAGACGAAGGCCAGCCCGAACGGTCTCGCTTGCCGACCCGAAACGGCCGTTCGCTATTTGCCGCTGGATAAAGGCATCGTATTGATCGCCTAGTGTGATGGAAGTGTTCTTGGGCATGATGAATCTCCAATACCAATAGGTGGTATCAATTTTCCCCAATGCAAACAAGCACGCGCGAGGCTGGCCTTTGCTCATGAGCGCCGAGACGACGAAGGCGAGTTGGATGATGGCCAGCCACATCAACTGGTCGGTCGTGCAGGAGGACGAGTCAAGAACACCTGCAGGAGGTGGATGGACGAGATGGCGACGATGGTCAAGGCGACCTTTGCAAGACAAAACCCCGCCGGAGAGGGGTCCGACGGGGCTCAATGCGTCCCGCTGGAGTCGGGACGGGGCAGGGAACGCCCAGCCCGAATCTGGGGTAGGTGCGCCGTCGATTCAATGAGTCCGGTTGCATACGCGTACAATTCTTGTTGAACCCGGCACGCGATCCACCCCCGGCAGAGCCGGGGATGGATGCTTCTCGTTCCGATTCCGAAAACCAGGTCAGGGTTTTGAAATCATGACCTAATTGTTGCTGGCAACCGGCGCCACCAGCGAGGTGATGCGGCGGATGGCGACGCGCCGGTTCTCGCGGTTTGGCGCCGACGTGTTGACCTTCAGATACTCCTCGCCATAGCCCTGCGTGGTCAGGTTTTCCGGCGGAATGCCGAAGGCGTTGGTCAGAGCCTCCGCCACCGCTTCGGCACGGCGATCGGACAGAGCGAGGTTCGCCTCGGGCGTACCGACAGCATCGGTGTGACCTTCGATCAGGAAAGTCTCGGCCGGGTTCTTCTTCAACAGCTTCTCCATGGCCGTCGCGACGCCCTCGAGCTTCTGCACCTCGGTATCGGAGATGGAGGCCGAGCCGAATTCGAAGTTCAGCGTGTCGAGATCGACGCGACGTGCGATGTCGCGCACGCGGGCCGAGCGCTTGACCTCGTCGATGGAATAGAGACGCTGGACCTTCTCGACGGGCGGCTGTTCGAGGAAGGTGTAGTAGTCGTCCGGATCCTCGACATCCTCGGAGTCCAGAATGTACTCCTCGCGCGGGATTGTGAGCCGCATCGGCGGCAGGTCGTCGCCGGGATCGCGCCAGTCGCTGTCGTCCTCGTAGTGCCGCTCGTCGACATAGCTCAGCACATATTCGTGTCCATCCGGCGCGATGCGCGAACGCTGGATGACGTCGCCATAGCGGTTGCGGATGGTGACGATCTGGACGCCGTTGTCACGCTCGACGATTTCTCGCGTGCGGTCGCCCGACAGATCCTCATAGTAGACGTTCCTGGCGCCGCGGGTCATGCGCGGGGCGTCATTGCTCTGGACGAATGTCTGGTTGTTGAACTGCAGGATGACGCGGTCGCCGAGTTCCCTGACGACGTCGACGCCTTTCGGACGCCGGCGGTCGCGGACGTTCTCATCGGGTGCACGCTCTACGCGCGTGCCCTTTTCCTCCGTCACCGGCGCGATCTTTTCAGGCTGGATTGCCTGTTGGGCCGACCTGTCGTCGGTGGGCGGCGGTCCCTGGTCGACCGGAGCTGGCTTGGGAGCCTGCGCCTGCTCGCCATTCTGCCGCGCGGGCTGGTTGGCCTGCTCTCCATTCGCATTCTCGCCTCCCTGCTGGCCGTTTCTGCCCTTGCGCTTGCGCAGGACATCCTTCTGGCTATCAAGGATGGGAGCTGCATTCTTGTCGGCCGGAGCTTCGCCCTGGGCCGCATTTTCACCTTGGGCCGGCTGTTCGCCGGTCACTGGCTGCCGGCCATTGGTGGGTTGTTCGGCCGTTGACGGCTGTTCTCCAGTAGCCGGCTGCTCTCCCGTCACCGGTTGTTCGATGGCAGGCTTCTTGCCGCGCTTTCTCTTATCCTGAGGCTGTTCGCCCTGGGTGGGCGCCGCCTGCTGCTCAGGCTGAAGCGGTTCGGCCTGCGGAACTGGCTCGCCGGCGGGCGCTTCCCTCTTGGCGGGCGCCTGTTCGGCGGGTGCGGCTTCGATCTGCTGATCCTGCTTGCGCTTCTTGCGCTGGGGCTGCGGGTTGTTGTCGTTTGCCGGGGCGGCCTGCTTGGCGGGTTGTTCGGCCGGCGCCTGTTCGGTCTGCTGCTGCTGGTCGCGCTTCTTCCTGCGCGGCTGCTGTTCCTCGGCCGGTGCGGCCTGTTCGACCGGCGCCTGCTCGGTCTGCTGCTGCTGATCGCGCTTCTTCCTGCGCGGCTGCTGCTCCTCGACCGGTGCGGCCTGTTCGGCCGGCGCCTGCTCGGTCTGCTGCTGATCGCGCTTCTTCCTGCGCGGCTGCTGTTCCTCGGCCGGTGCGGCCTGTTCGGCCGGCGCCTGCTCGATCTGCTGTTTCTGGTCACGCTTCTTCCTGCGCGGCTGCTGTTCCTCGGCCGGTGCGGCCTGTTCTGCCGGCGCCTGTTCGGTCTGCTGCTGCTGGTCACGCTTCTTCCTGCGTGGCTGCTGCTCCTCCGCGGGCTGTTCGCTCTGGGCAGGCGCGGCCTGCTGTTGCGGCTCGGCCCTTTTGCGCTCGGGCTTCTGTTCGGGTTTCGCCTGCTGCCTTTGTGCGCAAGCCTCGGCCGATTCACCCTCGGCGCACGCTGCTTGCGCCAAGATCAACGGCGCCGGCGTGCGCTGGCCGAATGTGGCACTTCCCTGAAGCGGGGACGCGCCCAACGGCGCGGATGCCATCAACAGGCCAAGTGCGGTGCCTGCCAGAATCCGTGGTTGGCGTTTCATCGAAAATTCTCCTTGTGGGGTCCCATCCTTGCCGAAACCGATCTTGCGGCGATTGGTTCCAGTTTGGCTGGGATAGAGGCCGTACGGGGCGCTTGGCCGACCTTTTGAAGGCAACTTCGTGTTTTTTACCCGGCGTTCGCCGCATTCGAGCCGCTGTCGCGCTTGACCTTGCCGGCGACCGGGGCCACATCCCGGGAATGGAAACACCATTCTGGAAAACCAAGGCGCTGGAGGCGATGAGCCCAGCCGAGTGGGAATCGCTCTGCGACGGCTGCGGCAAATGCTGCCTGTCGAAGCTCGAGGACGAGGATACCGGCGAAATCTATTGGACCAGCGTCGGTTGCAGGCTGTTCGACGCGCAAAGCTGCCGCTGTTCGGACTACGCCAACCGGCTGGCGCGCGTTCCCGATTGCGTCGGGCTGACGCCGCAGAATGTGCGCACCATCAGTTGGCTGCCCAGCACCTGCGCCTATCGGCTGGTGGCCGAGGGCCGCGACCTCTACTGGTGGCACCGGCTGGTGTCGGGCAGCGCCGAGACCGTGCATGAAGCCGGCATCTCCATGCGTGGCCGGGTCAAAGCGAGCGAGACCGATCTGGCCGAGCCGGAAGACTATTTTGACTACGTGCTGGACGAGGAGCCGTAGGGCTGGCGCCGGAAGGACGAGCCAGCGACTGGCGTCGAAATCCCAAGCTCGCTGGTTGGACCCGGTCAGGCGTTTTGGCGTTCAGCACGTGTTGTGGACGATGGCGAACGGCCGGCAATTTCCTTTTTCCCGCCACATGAACCAGAGATGAACGGCGGGTTCGTAAAGAGTTCAGACAGGCAAGTGCATTCTCCCCCCATCGGTTCACGAGGACGGGCGAAAGCCCGCAAAAAGGAGAGAAGACGATGTTCAGCACGATCAAGACGGCAGCCCTTTCGGCCCTGGTTGGCCTCGGCACGCTGACGGCCATCCCCGCTCACGCCGACAGCCTCTATCTCGGCTTCGGCAACAACAACGATCCGCGTTTCGGCGTCTATACCGGCGACGACGGCTATCGTCATCGCCGTGATGAGCGTCGCGACGGCTGGCGCCGTGGCTGTTCGCCGGACCGCGCTTTGGACAAAGCCGAACGCATGGGTCTCCATCGTGTCCGCATCGTCGACGTCAACCGTCGTGTGGTGAAGGTGATGGGCCGCCAGGATGGCGATCGCGTCGTGGTCGTGTTCGCCAATGAGCGCGGCTGCCCGGTTATCTATCGCTGATATCCAGGGCTGACTTTCAGAGTTCGGTAGCGGCATGATCCTCCGCGAGGATCAGCCGGGAGACACGACCTTCTGTGAAGGTCGGTGCGGCATGATCCTCCGCGAGGATCAGCCGGGCGACACGATCTTCTGCGAAGATCGGTCTGGACTAGCCGAGCCCTTTCCATCTGAAGGGTGTGGCTCGAAAAAACCCCGCGGGAGCAATCCCGCGGGGTTTTTCATGCACGCCGTTGGCTGGTGACTGCATCCGTGGCCGAGCAGGGCTCGGCCACGGATCGTTCACTGCCGGTTACTTCAGTTCGAAGGTGACGGTGACCTGGACATTATAGGAATTCTCGCCGGCCTGCACGGGAGCCGCGGCACCGGCCGCGGCGTCGAAGGCCTTGGCGTTGATCGGCATTGGCGCTGGCGCGATGTTCTGGTCTGATATTTCGAGCACCCGGCCGAGGCTGACGCCGGCGGCCTGGGCCAGCGTCTTGGCCTTGGTCATGGCGTTGGCAACCGCCTTCTTGCGCGCCTCGGTGACCGTGGCGGCCGGGTTGTCATTGGTGAAGGCGATGCCGCCACCTTGGTTGACGCCAAGCGACACCGCCTTGTCGAGGATTTCGCCCGTCTTGTCGACATCGCGCACCCGCACCGAAAGCGTGTTGGTTACCTGATAGGCGACGAGTTCGGCTTCCTGGCTGCCGTCCGGCTTGTTGGTGTAGTTGTAGCGCGGGTTGATCTGGATGCCGGCTGTCTGCAGGTCGCGGTCCTTGATGTCGGCAGACTTCATCGCCGCGATCACCGCGGCCATTGCGTCATTGTTGGCATCGAGCGCCCCGCGCGCGGTCTTGGCCTCGCGCATGACGCTCAGCGTCAGGACCGCCAGATCGGGGGCTACGGTTGCCTCGCCTTCGCCCGACACGATGATGCGGGGCGGCGTCGGCAGATCGGTGGCTCCAGCCATCGCCGGAAAAGCGATTGCAGCGGCGAGCGCGAGAGGCAAAAGATGTCTGGTCATGAAAATCTCCTTGGTCTGCGATCAAGTCGCAGGAGGTCGCGTAGAGCGCGATTATGGGTTGATTTGGGCGATCTGCGGAAGCCCGTCGGGAAAGCCTTGTGCCGCGATGCGAAAAACATTAATCCAGCCCGCGTGGGGCCTGTAGCTCAATGGTTAGAGCCGGCGGCTCATAACCGCTTGGTTGGGGGTTCGAGTCCCTCCGGGCCCACCAACTTGTTACAAATCAGTGGCTACGCTTAATTCTTTGAGTCTGAATTGAGCGCCATCGGGTAAATCTGTGACTTTTGAGTGAAATGGTTTTGGGCCTGTTCGTCGATTTTCTCCGTTTCGTTGATAGCACCGTCACACGTAGCTCAACACTTCAGGCTTCGAAAGACCCTGCAACGAAGCGTGCGGCAATCGGCGGCAACGACGTGCAATTAGGCGAGTTGTGATTTCGGCGGTGCCCGCCCTCCGGTGCCAGGACTGGCCGCTGATGGCCAAGATCATCGAGGAAATTTCGTGCTTAGATCGCCCCCGCCCGCTTGAGATCATCATACTCGAAGGCGCAGGCGAGAGAGATCATCCCGCCTTTTGCGGAAAAGGAGCCATCGTTGCGTGGATGTCCTCAGTTGCTCCTTCAGGCTGCGCGGGCGAAGCGATTGACCTTGAAGTCATCGAGCGGCGTTTCGCAGCGGTCGGTCGTGATGAGTTCGGCCATCGCGTCGCCCACGCCGGGGCCAAGCTGGAAGCCGTGTCCGCTGAAGCCGAAGGCGTGGAACAGGCCTGGCGTCGTCGCCGAGCGTCCCATGACCGGCAGCATGTCGCGCACATAGCCCTCGCAGCCTGACCATGTGCGGATGACCGCGACCTGTGCGATTGCCGGCAACAGCCGCGCGACGGCGCGCAATTGCAACGGAAGGCGCATGGGATCGGCGACCGCATGGCCTGGATCGAGGTTCACAGATACCCTTTCGGCAGCGCCGCCGAAGACGATATTGCCCCGCTCGACCTGGCGCAGATAGGCGCCATGGTCCTTGTCGCGCGTCCAGATGCCGACCACCGGCAAGATCCGATGCGGCAGCGGCTCGGTCACACCCATCTGCGGACCGCGGGCGTCGAGCGGGACCTCGTCGCCGAACTGCGCGGCGATGCGCGCGCCCCAAGCGCCGGCGGTGTTGAGCAGGCACTCTGCGGCGAACGTGCCCTTTGAAGTGACGACACGGAAACCGGAGTCCGTCCGCTCGATCTGTTCGACCCTGGCGTCCTCGGCGATCACCGCGCCAAGCCTGCGGGCCGCCTCGGCAAAGGCGGGCGTGATCAACCGCGGGTTGCCGCTGCCGTCCTCCGGTGAGAACGACGCCGCGATCGCATCGGGACCGAGGCCAGAAAACCGGGAACGGAGTTCGCGTGGGCCGATTTCTTCCAGCTCGAGCCCCCAGGGCCGCGCGGCTTGGGCATAGGCCCGCATGTCGGCAAGGCTTCCTTCATCGAAGATCAGCCGGATATGGCCGGAGGCGCGGAACTCGACATCGCGGCCGAGCATCTTCTCGGCCTCGGCCCATAGCTGCAGCGAGCGGTGGGCCAGCGGAAGCTGGGACAGATGACGCCCCGTGCGCCGGATGTTGCCGAAGGAGGCGACTGTCGCTCCGGTGCCAACCCGGTTGCGCTCGATCAGCGTCACGCGCGCGCCGCGCCGGGCGAGGAAATAGGCCGAAGCCGTCCCCATCAGTCCGCCGCCCAGCACGATCACATCCATGGCCATTCCTTGTGCGAAGCGGATAATCCCTGAAGATGCCGATCTTGTCGGCACCGCTTCATTGCGTCAAAGATGGGTTTGGACAACAGCCATAAGTTTAACCTATGGAGTGGCAATGCGGGCTCGTCAGCTCGAAGTGTTCATCGCCGTGATGCGCGCGGGCACCGTGACCGCCGCGGCGCGGATGCTGAACATCTCCCAGCCTGCGCTCAGCCAGATCCTGCTCCACACCGAGGACGAACTCGGTTTCACGCTGTTCGAGCGGGTAAAGGGCCGGCTGCGGCCGACCCCGGAGGCGCTTGAGATCTTTGCCGACGCCGAGAGGCTGTCGGCGGGGCTGGAGGGTTTGCGCCGCAAGACCACCGACTTGCGTTTGGGCCGAACGGGGCTGGTGCGGGTCGCGGCCTCGCCGCCGCCGGCCATGGCGATCTTGCCGCGCGCTTTTACCAGCTTCCGGGCGCAGCATCCCGACATTTTGCTGCGCTCCCACATGGCGCCGATCGCCGCGATCATCGACATGCTGCGCGCTGGCGATGCCAGCCTTGGCGTGGCCATGGACGACCGCCTGCCTCCCGACATCGAGGCGGAAGTGGTCGGCAGCGTCGGCTTTGCTTGCCTGCTGCCCGCCGGGCATGAATTGGCCGGGAATATCGAGCTGACGCTCGCCGATCTCGCCGGCGAGGACTTGATATCCTATCGCGGCAACACCCGCCCCGCCGACGAGTTGGCCCACGCGGCGCGCGCGCAGGGCGTGGCGCTTTCGCCGTCGCTCGAGATCGATGTCTCTATCTCGGCAGTCGGCTTCGTCCAGGCCGGCCTGGGCATCGCGCTCGTCGACGCACTGCTGCCCTGGCATCAGTTTGCCGGGCTTGCCGTCCGGCCGCTCGCGAATGGGCCGGAATTTCCGATCGCGCTGCTGACATCGCGCACACGGGCTCTTTCGCGGGCCGATGAGATGATGCGCGACCAGATCCGTGCCGCCTGTTCCGTCGTGCTGGGCGGGGACAAGGCAAGGGCATAAGCAAGACTTATATCGTTCCTCGTCATACGTCTTGGACCCTGGCCATCCTGTCGTGTCAGCTTAGGTTGGCAAACAGGAAGGGACGTACCATGGATGGTACCATCGCGGCGGACGAGGCGCGGAACGGAGCCGACTGGAAGGTCGGCGTCGATATTGGCGGGACATTTATCGATTTCTGCGCGCTGGAAGCAAATTCCGGGCGGGTCGCCTCGCTGAAAGTGCTGACGACGCCGGAAGATCCGGGTGCTGAGTTGATGACGGGCCTCACGCTTCTGGCCGAACGCGAAGGCTTCGATCCTGCCCGCATGACGCGTTTCGTGCATGGCACGACTGTCGGCATCAACACCATCATCCAGCGCAAGGGCGCGCCGCTGGCGCTGTTCACCAATGCCGGCTTCGAGGACGTGATCGAGCTGGCGCGGTTGCGCATGCCGGACATGTATTCGCTGTTTTGCGCGCGGCCGGATCCGTTGATCTCGCGCGACATGGTTTTCGGCATCCCGGCTCGCATGCGTGCCGATGGAAGCGAATCCCAGGCACCGGATATGGCAGCCGTGGAGAGCGCGGTCGCGGCAGCCAAAACAAACGGCGCGCTAGGCATCATCGTCTGTTTCCTCCATGCCTGGCGCAACGCTGCGCAGGAAGCCTCGGTCAAGGCGGCGATCGCGCGTCTTGCGCCTGATCTGTTCGTCTTCTCTTCGGCCGAGGTGTGGCCGGTTATTCGCGAGTATGAGCGCAGCTCGACCGCCATCCTCAACGGCTATGTCCATCCGCGCGTCTCAGGTTATCTGACGGCGCTGGAAGAGCGGCTGAAGGACCGCGGCGTGCCGGCCCGCCCGATGCTGACAAAGTCGAATGGCGGGCTGATGAACGCTGCCGAAGGCAAGCGCGCCTGCGTGAACATGCTTTTGTCGGGAACGGCCTCCGGCGTCATCGGCGCCTCGTGGCTGGCGCGCCAGGCCGGAGAGCACAGGATCCTTACCCTCGACATTGGCGGGACCTCGGCCGACTTCGCGCTCATCATCGACGGCGAGCCGCAATTCGGGACAGGTGAGCTGATCGGCGAATTTCCGCTCCATATCCCCTCCGTGTCGGTGAGTTCGATCGGTGTCGGCGGCGGCTCGATCGCTACTGTCGACGCGCAAGGGGTGCTGCGGGTCGGGCCGGAATCCGCCGGTTCCACGCCAGGGCCGGCCTGCTATGGCCGTGGCGGCAGGCACGCGACGGTGACGGACGCCATGGTGGTGTGCGGATGGCTTGGTCACAGCGAGATGGCCTATGGCCAGCTGCGGATCGATACCCAACTGGCGCAGCGCGCGGTCGGTGACCTTGCCGCCCGGCTCGGCCGGCCGGTCGAGCAGACGGCGCAGGCGATCCTCGATATTGCCGTGTCGGAAATGTTCGTCGAGGTCGAGAAGCTCGCCTCGCGCGCCGGCGTGGACTTGCGCGATTTCACGCTGATGCCTTTCGGCGGCGGCGGGCCGATGCTCGGCGCCTTCCTTGCCCGCGAGCTCGGCATGAAGCACGTCATGGCGCCTCGCCGCCCCGGCGTGGTGTCGGCGCTGGGCGGGCTGGTGGCGGATCTGCGCGGAGACTTCATTCGCACCATCTTCAGCCCGCTGTCGGGCGCGTCGCTCCCGGCAATTCACGAGGTTTTCGAGACTCTCGCCCAGGAGGGCCGCGATTGGCTCGCGGAGCAGGGCCACGATGCGTCGGCGGAGCTCAACCTCTCCTGCGATATGCGTTATGTCGGGCAGAGTTACGAGATCGAAGTCGTCCTTCTGCCGGAGTGGCTGATGGACAGCAATTTGGCCGCCATCGAGCAGGCCTTCCACCTCTCCCATCAGCAGCTCTACGATTTCCACGACCCGGACGGCGAGATCGAGCTTGTGAACGTTCGGCTGTCCGCCATAGGCGCCGGGCCGAAACTCTCGCTTCCGCAGACCGAAGAAGTGGATGTTGCGGCCATCCCCGCGCGCCGGCTCCCGGTCTATACCGGCTTGAACGTCGAAACCGTCGACCTGCACGACCGCCAGACCCTCGTGTCGGGCAGCACGTTCCACGGGCCTGCCGTGGTCGTTCAGGAAGACACTACCTTGGCCATTCCCGCTGGAGCGCAGGCACGGGTCGACCGCCATCTCAACCTTCTGCTGACCTTCGCGGAGTGACGCCATGTTTGACCGCACAAACCTGCAGGTTCTGGCCAACCATGCCCGCGCGGCCGCCGAGAACATGGCCCATACGCTGCACCGCACCGCGCACTCCGCCTTCGTCAAGGAGACGCAGGACTTTACCGTGATGCTGATGGACCGTTCAGGCGCGACCTTCGCCGTGCCGATGGAACTCGGCGCCACCTGGTATCCGGGGCTTTCGTATCACCGCGCGATCGCGATGGTCGACGACTACAGGCCAGGAGATGTTGCGTTCACCAACGATCCCTATTCCGGTCACGTCGCCACCCACGCACCCGACACGCATCTGTGGAAGCCGGTCTTCGTCGATGGCGAGATCGTCGCTTGGACGGGAGGGCACATCCACAACACCGATATGGGCGGCGCGGTGCCGGCCTCGCTCAGCCGGGCGCTGACCGAAATCCATCAGGAAGGCATCCGCTTTCCGCCGATGAAGCTGGTACGGGAAGGGGTCTTCGACGAGATGATCCTGCGGATCATGAGCACCAATGTGCGCAAGCCCGACCTCAACATCGGCGATATCAAGGCACTGGTCGGCGCGCTCAACACCGGCGAGCGCAAGATCCAGGCAATGGTGCGGAAGTTCGGCAAGGCCGGCTTCGTCGACGGCGTTGCGGCTCTTCTCGACCATGCGGAGGCGCAGGCACGCGACGTTCTGCGCGCCATGCCCGACGGCACGTGGGAATTCTGCGACTATGCTGACGAGGATTCCGTCGAAGCCAATCCGTGCCGGCTGAAGCTGAGGCTGACGATCAGGGGCGACGAGGCGGTGCTCGACTTCACTGGCTCAGATCCGCAGCTCGGCTCCTCGCTCAACGTGCCTTCGGGTGGCGATCCGCGCCACACCATGCTTTTGGTGGGTGTCTACTACGTGCTCTACACGCTCAACCCGAAGATCCTGCTCAACACGGGCCTAACCCGGCCGTTCACCTGCATCACACCTCAAGGCTCGGTGCTGAACCCGGTACACCCTGCCGCCGTCGGCATGCGCTCGCTCACCTGCGCCCGGCTGCGGTCGGTTATCTTCGGCGCCTTCTCGCAAGCGGTGCCGGAGCGCCTGCCCGCGGCTCCGGCCGGCAACAATTGTATCGTCAACGTCATGACCACGGACGAACGGACCAGCCGGACCGTCATCGCGGCGGTAAATCCCGTCGTGGGCGGCGGCGGCGCGATGCCGCATCGTGACGGAACCAACGGCTCGGGCGCGGATGCCGCCTATCTGAAGAACACGCCGATCGAGATCACCGAGACCGAGACCCCGGTCGAATTCGTGAGATACGGGCTCGCCAGGGACAGTGGCGGCGCGGGCCGCTGGCGTGGCGGGCTGGCGACCGAGATGGCCTTCCGCGTCTTTGCTCCCGACTCCAGGATCACGGCGCGCAACCGCGACCGCAGCTTCTTCCGTCCCTGGGGTGTGCTGGGCGGCAAGGCCGCCGGCCTGTCGGACATGGTCGTCAATCCAGGGACAGAGCACGAGCGGCGGCTGGGCAACATCGATACGGCGGTCCTGCAGCCCGGCGACGTGCTTGAGATCCGCTCCGCCGGAGGCGGCGGGCGCGGCGATCCGTATGAACGCGAGCCTTGGCGGGTCGCGCAGGATGTGCGGCGCGGCTATCTCTCGCCGATAGCTGCCGAACGCGACTATGGCGTCGTCATCCGCGACGGCGCGGTCGACGAGCAGGCGACGGAGCAGCTACGCGCAAGCAAGGAGCCATCGGCCGGCCATTTCCATTTCGGTTCGGAGCGCGAAGGTTACGAAGCGCAGTGGACGCCGGCGGCATACGACCGGCTCCACGCTGTCCTGGATGCCTTGCCGATCCACTGGCGCTTCTTCGCCAAGACTGAAATCTTCCGTCGCATGAAGGGGCGCTCCGGGGCGGAGGGTGTCCAGGCGGCTTTCGATGCCGTTTGCGAACGTTTCCCCGAACTGCCGCGTCCTCGCCCCGTGCGAGAGGCCGCGGAATGATCAAAGCCGGCCGCATCGTCCGGCTGGCCGAGCACGACCGGGCGGGAGTACATTTCTTTCTCGACGGGCAGACCCGTAGCGCGCTCGTGGGTGACACCGTGCTAACCGCGATGCTGGCGTCAGGACTCGCCTTGCGAATGTCCGAGTTCGGACCAGAGCCGCGCGCTGGCTTCTGTCTGATGGGAGCCTGCCAGGATTGCTGGGTGTGGCAGGAGGAGGGACCGCGTCTGCGCGCGTGCACAACCCTGATCACCGAAGGCATACGGTTGCGCACCACGCCGCCGGAGAGCTGGCCGTGAGCGAGACCATATCACCGCGGGTCGTGATCGTCGGTGCCGGTCCTGCCGGCATAAGGGCGGCGGCGGCGCTGGTCGATGCGGGGCTCCATCCGGTCGTGATCGACGAAGGACAGCGCGCGGGCGGCCAGATCTATCGTCGCCCGCCTGACGAGTTCGTCCGCACGCCCGAGCAGCTCTACGGGTCGGAGGCGGCGAAGGCGCGCGCGCTGCATGCGCTCTTCGACCGGTTGGCGGCAGACGGGCGATTCACCCATCGCGCCGGCAGCTCGGTTATTGCCGTGCAGGAGGGTCAGCTGCACGTGCTGGGGGAGGGCGGCCTGCAGCTGGTCAGCTACGACCGCCTGATCCTTGCCACCGGCGCATCCGACCGTGTCGCTCCGGTCCCGGGCTGGCAGTGTGCCGGCGTCTACAGCCTTGGCGCGGCGCAGATCGCGCTCAAGGCGCAGGGCGTGGCGCTAGGGCAGCGCATCGTCCTGATCGGATCGGGGCCTTTGCTGACGCTGGTCGGCGTCCAGCTTGTCAAGGCTGGAGCGGATGTAGCAGCGGTGCTCGACACCTCTCCCTGGCATCAGCAGATGCGGGGGCTCTGGGACCTTGCCGCCCGGCCGTTGGTCCCGCTGCGCGGTCTGGCCCTGCGGGCGAAGCTCGGCAGTCGCTATCATGCAGGCGTGAGCCTCGAAAGGATCGAGGCCGACGGGCAAGGCGTCACGGCGATGTGTTGGCGCGACGCCGGTGGAAGGCAGCACCACACTCCATGCGACACGATAGGCATGGGCTGGCACTTGCGGGCCGAGACGCATCTGGCAGACCTGGCGGGATGTGCCTTCGCCTATGATGAGCAGTGGCGGCAATGGTTGCCGAAGACCGACGAGATGGGGCGGGCTGGCAACGGGGTCTATCTTGCGGGCGATGGGGTTCGTCTTCTGGGAGCGGACGGCGCGGAGATCGCGGGGCGTCTGGCTGCGGCGGCGTGCCTTGCCGATCTTGGATTTCCAGTGCCCTCCACCGCGGCCGATCTGCGCAAGCTTGCGCGGCTCGAACGCTTTGCGCGCGGCCTGGCTTGCGCTTTTCCCTGGCCTGCCGAGATCGTGCGGGCGCTCCCCGACGAAGCCATCGTCTGCCGCTGCGAGAACGTGACGGCCGGAGCCGTGCGCCAGGGCGCGGATTTTGGCGGCGGCGAGGCCAACAGGCTGAAAGCGCTGTCACGCGTCGGCATGGGGCGATGCCAGGGGCGCTATTGCCAGTTGGCCGCCGTCGAACTCGCAGCAGCGCAAGCCGGTTGCGCGCCCGACGCCATCGGCCGATTTCGCGGGCAGGCGCCTGTCCGGCCGGCGCCTGTCGGCGCCTTTCTCCGGGACGGCTGATGCAATTCCAGAGACCGCGCAGGGATGAGGATCCCGTCCTAGAAATCAGCGACCTTCCCCCAGGCCGAAGCGTCGAAGCGACGTGGATCATAGGATTTCGCATCGACGATCGGTTGCGACCCGGCCACCAGATCGGCGACGAGGTGACCGGCGCCGGGTCCGATACCGAAGCCGTGTCCCGAAAACCCGGCGGCCAGGAAGAAACCGGGAATGGTATCAATCCCGCCGATGGCGGGCACGCCGTCCGGCGTGCTGTCGATGTAGCCGGCCCAGGCCGCGCTGATCCTGGTCTTTCGAAGGTCGGGCAGAAGTTCGAGTGCCCGGGCATGGGTCAGGCGGATGGTCGCCTGATCCGGCGCCGGATCGAGGATGCGCATCCGCTCCATCGGCGTCGGCTGGTCGAGCCGCCAGTGCCGCAGCGTTTCGTGGCCCGAGCGCATGCCCTGCAGGCCGCCGGGCGCGAGGCTTCGCCAGCGCTTCAGAAACATGGGCAGGAACTGCGAGGAGAAGCGCAGCTGCTGCGGCGTCACGTCCACGCGGCCGCGTCCGCTTATGGCGAGCGTGTAGCCACCGTCGCCACGGCGCGTGGCCGAAATCCTTGCCGTGTGCAGTGCATCCGGCAGACCCTCCGCGCCTGGCGAAACGGACAGAATGGAGGAGCGGATCGACGCCTGCGGAAAACGGAAACCGAACTGCCGGCAAAAGGAGGATGCCCAGCCGCCGCCGGCCAGCACCGCCAACTTGGTCCGGATCGTACCGCTTTCGGTGACCACGCCGCTCAGGCGTCCGCCTTCTGTCTCCACGCCGCGCGCTGCGCAATTCTGGTGCACGGTACCGCCGAGCTTGAGGATGGCGCGGGCGACCGAGGGTGCGGCCCGCGACGGATCGGCGGTGCCGTCGGTCGGCGAGAAGACGCCGCCCTTCCAGGTCCGGCCGGTGGCGCGGCCCCGCTCGCTGGCCTCGGCGCTGTCAAGCATATGCGTGGTGACGCCGGCCGTTTTGGCGAAGTCACGCCAGCGTGCCCAGCCGGCCAGTTCCGCCTCGTCATCGCTGAGATAGAGCAGGCCGCAGCGGCGAAAGCCGGTGTCTTCGCCGGTTTCTGCCGCAAAACTGTCCCACAGGTCGAGGCTTCGGGTTGCCATCGGCAGCTCGCGGGCGTCGCGATTCTGCTGGCGGCACCATCCCCAGTTCCTCGACGACTGCTCGGCGCCGATGCGTCCCTTTTCGACAAGCGCGACCTGCATGCCGCGCCTGGCTAGATAATAGGCCGCGAAGACACCCACGATGCCGCCGCCGATCACCACCGCGTCCGCGGATCCCGGCAGTTCGCCAGATGTCTCGATTTGCTGCAGTGGTGCGCGCATGGTCTCTCTGCCTTGAAGCGCCAATCTACCGTGTTGCGCAGGCAGCCGCTGCCGCAGTTGAGGCCGAAGCAGAATTTTATTCCGGCAGCTCGGTCGAAATCGGGAGCCGCTGCGTTTCAAAGCGCTGTCCGCTTGGATGGACAGGCCAACGGGCTGTGGTAGTGTCAATGTCTATGAGCAAGGCAGCATTTTGTGCTGTGGCGCGCGTTCTGCGGAGACGACCGTGAAACTGGATCGGATCGATATCAAGATTCTGTACGAGCTGCAGAAGAACGGCCGCATCACCAATGTGGAGCTGGCTGATCTGGTGCATCTATCGCCAAGCCCGTGCCTGATGCGGGTCAAGAAATTGCAGTCGGAGGGCTACATCGAAGGCTATTCCGCACAGGTGAATATCGGCAAGCTCGGCCAGACGCTGACCGTGTTCACCGAAATCACCTTGAAGAACCATCGCCAGGTCGACTTCGCCCGCTTTCTCGCCGTCGTGGAGAAGATCGACCAGGTCATCGAATGCCACCTCGTGTCGGGCGGCTACGACTATTTGATGAAATTCGTGACCGCCGGCATAGCCGAGTACCAGACGATCATGGAGCGGCTGACCGACATGGATATCGGCATCGACAAGTATTTCAGCTTCGTCGTGCTGAAGTCACCCATCGTCAAGGCGCACATGCCGCTGCCCAGCCTTTTTCCGAGGTAGTCTGCGGCGACCGCGCCGCGCCTGTCGCCTGCAGCCCGTTACAAGGTGTCCGGCCGCAAGATCGGGTGCAGTGCTTTCAATTCGGCTTCCATCTCGGCGATCATCCAGGCGCGGATATCAGAGACGACAGGCCGTACCGGCCGTGAGCGCGGTGCAATCAGCTGATGGATCCGGCCCGTGTTGATCTGCCTGTCAGAGGCCGGAACAAGCGTCCCCTGAAGCAACGCCCTTGAAACGTTGCTGAGCCAGCCGAGTGCTACGCCTTCCCCGTTCATCGCGGCTTGAAGCACGACGGCGTAGTCCGAGAATTCGAGCCATTTTGCCCTGCTGGTCTTGCGCTCGGCCACCTTGCCCCAGGCATCCAGCCACTGCTCCTTGGCGTCGGTCAGGTGAAGCAGGACATGACCCTCGCCAGTTCCGGCATGTATCAACCGGCCGTGGGCCGACAAATAGGATGGGCTGCACACCGGAACGATGATTTCCGGCGAGAATGCCCAGTGGTGATAGTGGGTGTCGTCATCGGCCAGGATTCTCGTGGCAAGGTCGACATTCTCAGCGGGGCCCCGCAGAACGCCCGCGATCAGTTCGAACCTCAGGTCGACGTCAGGAAACCTCGTGTTGAAAGAACCTAACCTCGGGACGAACCAATAGGTTGCCAGAGAACTCGAAAGGGAAAGGGTAACCACCGGCTTTGCAGCACCGTTCCGCTTGATTGTCCGTATCACCTCCTCGATGCCGTCAAATCCCTCCCGCACGGCCGAGTAAAGGGCACGCCCTTCTACAGTCGGGGTCAACCCGGTTGGCCCCCGCGTGAAAAGAGCGACGCCAAAATCGGCCTCGAGCTGGGCGATGCTGCGGCTGATCGATGGTTGCGTGACGTTGAATTCACGCGCAGCGGCGGTGAAACTGCCCGACCGGACAGCAGCTTCGAAAACCAGCAGTCCGCGCGCGGAAGGAACGAGTTTTGCGAAACCAGCCATACGCCCAGCGTATAGCCACCCCAACAATTTTCAAGCTTTCTCCAGCCCACAAATGACGAACTATAAGCTTCGTGAATGGGGTGGAGCAGGACGTGAAGATAGCGGCATCTCAAGCAGGCGGCACATCCAGCGATCCTCTGCTTCGGCCGTTTCGGCTCAAGGGTCTGACGCTGCGCAACCGTGTCGTCAGCACCAGTCATGCTTCGATGCTGGACGATGGCGGCCTGCCGCTCGAGCGCTACCAGCGCTACCATGAGGAGAAAGCGCGCGGCGGCCTGGCTATGACCATGGCGGGCGGCTCGGCCATGACGTCGCCCGACTCCAGTTGGGGCGGCGGTCAGTTGGACCTTTCGACCGATCACATCGTCCCTCATCTCCAGTCGCTGTCGCAGCGAATTCATCGCCTTGGCGCCGCCGTCATGTGCCAGGTCTCACACCTTGGCCGGCGTGCCACCGCCTATGCCGGGAACTGGCTGCCGCCGGTGGCGCCGTCACGCGTTCGCGAGACGCGAAACCGGAATTTCCCGAAGGAGATGGACGCCGCGGACATCGACAGGATCATCAAGGATTATGCGAGTGCCGCAAGGCGCTGCGTGGACGGCGGTCTGGATGGCGTCGAGACGGTCACGGGCGGCCATCTGATCGGGCAATTCCTCTCGCGCAGAACCAACAGACGCACGGACGGCTTCGGCGGTTCGCTGGAAAACCGTGCGCGCTTCGGCCTGATGGTTCACGAGGCGATACGCCGCGCGGTGGGCGACGATTTTGCTGTCGGCATCCGGTTGGTGATCGACGAGGCCGTCGAGGACGGGTCGGATTTCGAGGAATGCCTTGCTTTTGCCAGGCTGTTCGAGCGGGAAGGTCATATCGACTTCTTCAACTGTATTTTTGGCCGCATGGACACCGATCTGTCGCTGGCAGAGCAGAACATGCCCGGCATGTTTGGCGCTAGCGCGCCGTTTCTGCCGCTGGTCGGGCAGTTCAAACGGGAAACCAGACTTCCCGTGATTCACGCCGCGGCCATCAGGGATGTCGCGACGGCCCGCCATGCGATCCGCGAAAACCTTGTCGATCTGGTCGGCATGACGCGAGCGCATATTGCCGACCCGCACATCGTCAACAAGGTGATGCGGGGAGAGGAAGAACGCATTCGCCCCTGCGTCGGCGCGTCCTACTGCCTGTACAAGAAGGTGCAGTGCATTCACAACCCGGCCAGCGGCCATGAAACGATCGTCAATCACCTCATTGATCGGGCCGAAACGCCGAAACGGGTGGTCGTGGTCGGCGGTGGTCCGGGTGGGATGGAGGCGGCAAGAGTCGCCGCCGAGCGCGGACACCGAGTGAGCCTGCTTGAAGCCGGGGCACGGCTTGGCGGACAGGTGCTTGTCGCTGCCTCCGCATTCGACCGCAAGGACCTCATCGGCATAGTCGACTGGCGTACCGGCGAACTCGCTCGCCTGGGCGTGGACGTCCGTCTCAACACCTATGCTGACGCGGAAGTCGTCCTTGCCGACAAACCGGACGCGGTCATCATCGCAACCGGTGGCATTCCGGACATGGAATGGCTGAAGGGCGCCGAACATTGCGACAGCGTCTGGGACGTCCTGACCGGGGTCGTGCCGGCAAAGGACGATGTGCTCATCTATGATGAGACCGGACGCCAGGCCGCAATTTCCTGCGCCCTGCATCTTGCCCGCCCGGGGCGCGTGATCAGCTTGGCCATAGCGGACGACACCCTGGCGATCGAGACGCCCTATCCGGACAGGGTGAGTTTTCGCAAACGCGCCTCGGAACGCGGCATCCGGGTCGTCAGCGATGTGCGCCTGGTCAAGGCAGCGCGCCAGGGCAACGGCATCGCCGCCACGTTCCGGCATGAGCTCACCGGTGCGGAAACGGAAATGACGGCGGCCCAACTCATTGTCGAGCGCGGCACGGTGCCGATGGAAGATACCTACCAGGAATTGCGTGCGCGCTCCGCCAACAACGGCGTCACCGACATAGCGCTTATGACGGGAACGGAAACGAAGGGGGACAATCGTCCCCAAGCTCCCGGATCGTTCGTCCTGCATCGCATTGGAGACGCCGTTGCCAGCAGGGACATCTACTCGTCGATCTATGAGGCCTACCGGCTCTGCTCGCAATTGTAGGCAGGGCCCATGAAACTCGATCGGATTGACATCAAGATTCTGTACGAGCTGCAGAAGAACGGCCGCATCACCAATGTGGAGCTGGCGGAATTGGTCAATCTCTCCCCCAGCCCGTGCCTGATGCGGGTAAAGAAGCTGCAGGCCGAAGGCTATATCGTGCGCTATTCGGCGCAGATCGACATCGCAAAGCTGGGCCGGACGCTCACCGTCTTCACGGAAATCACGCTAAAGAACCATCGCCAGATCGACTTCGCGCGTTTCCTCGCCGCCATCGACAAGGTTGATGCGGCCGTCGAATGCCACCGCGTTTCCGCCCGTTACGATTATCTCTTGAAATTCGTCACGGGTGGGATTGCCGAATATCAGGCGATCGTGGAGCGGCTGACCGACATGGATATCGGCATCGACAAGTGTTTCAGCTTCGTGGTGCTGAAGTCTCCCATCGTCAAGGCGCACATGCCGCTGCCCAGCCTGTTTCCGAGGTAGCTGCCCAGCCTGTTTCCCTTGTAGTCAGCGGTGGCCGTACTGGCTGACGAGCTCGGGGTCTCGGACGAGGCCATCGAGCCACGTCGGATCGAGCTTTGGCACGGAGGAGAACAGAAGCTTGGAATAGGGGTGGGTGGGCGCCTTCAGCTTGTCGGGCGTGATCTGCTCCACCCGCTCGCCATTGTACATGACCATGATCTCGTCGCAGATCGCTTCGACGACGGAGAGGTCGTGGCTGATGAAAATGTAGGAAAGGCCCAGCTCGCGCTGCAGCTCCTTGAGCAGTTCGATCACGGCGGCCGCCACCACCGTGTCGAGCGCCGAGGTGATTTCGTCGCAGATGATGAGCTTGGGTCCGGCCGCCAGGGCGCGCGCGAAGTTCACGCGCTGCTTCTGGCCGCCCGAGAGCTCCGACGGGCGACGGTAGCGCAGCGTCCTGGGCAGGCGAACCATGTCGAGCAGTTCGCCGACGCGCTTCGAGCGCGCCTGCCTGTCGAGCCGGTGATAGAAAGCCAGCGGCCGGGAAATGATGTCCTCCACGGGCTTGGCCGGATTGAGCGCGGTATCGGCATACTGGAACACGATCTGCATCTCGCGCAGCTGGTCCTGGCTGCGTTTCCCTGCGGCGCGCTCCAGTTGCTTGCCGTCGAATATGATGTCGCCGGCCGCCGCCGGATGGATGCCGGCGATGACGCGCGCCAGCGTTGATTTTCCGCAGCCGGATTCGCCGATGACACCGAGGTTGCGCCCCTTCTCGACGACCAGGCTGACGGTATCGACGGCGCGGATAAGCGGCAGTCCGTCAGCCCGCACCGCGCCATAGCCGGCCGTCACATTGTCGATGCGCAGCAACGGCTTCGCGCCGGCATCCGCGTCCGCATGCGCTTGCCGCGGCTTCGGCTCGAAGGCAGCCAGCAGTTCGCGCGTATAGGGGTGCTGGGCAGCCGAAAGTATCTGAGCCGTGGTGCCGGTCTCCTGCACTTCGCCGCTCTTCAGCACAACGATGCGGTCGGCGATCTGGGCGACGACGGCGAGGTCGTGTGAGACATAGACCCCCGCTATTCCGCCCGCCCGCATGACCGACTTGAATGCCTTCAGCACGTCGATCTGTGTCGTTACGTCGAGTGCCGTCGTCGGCTCGTCGAAGATCATCAGCTTGGGATCGCCGATCAGCGCCATGGCCGCCGACAGCCGCTGCAATTGCCCGCCCGAAACCTGGTGCGGATAACGCGCGCCGATCCCTTCCGGATCCGGTAGCGACAAGGCCCGGAACAGCTCGACCGCTCGCTTTCGCGCCTGCTCGGGCGGCATCATTCCGTGGATGCGCGTGACCTCGATGACCTGTTCCATGATGGTGGACGACGGGTTGAACGAAGCGGCGGCACTTTGCGGAACATAGGCAATGTCGGTGCCGCGCAATTTGGCGCGCTGCTTTTCGGAAAGTGCCGCCATGTTCTTGCCGTTGACATTGATCTCGCCGCCGGTGATCCGGCAGCCGAGCCGCGCATAGCCCATGAGCGAGAGCGCCACCGTCGTCTTGCCGGAGCCGCTCTCGCCGATCAGGGCAACGATCTCGCCGTCGGCGATGTCGAGACTGACGCCCTTGATGATTTCGACGATACGTCCGGCGTCTGTCGTCGCCTCGATCCTCAGATTCCTGACCTCGACGAGATTGCTCATGCGTCCCTGTCCCTGATCTTCTGCGGCAGGTTGTCGATCAGCAGGTTGACGCTGATGGTGAGGCTGGCGATCGCCAGCGAGGGAACGATGACGGCGGGCGCCGCAAAGGGCAGGCCGCCTATGTTCTCGCGCACCAGCGCGCCCCAGTCGGCGAGCGGCGGCTGCAGGCCGAGCCCGAGGAAGGACAGGCCGGAGAGCAAGAGCACGATGAAGACGAAGCGCAGGCCGAAATCGGCCAGCACCGGGCGGATGATGTTGGGCAGGATTTCGGACCCGATGAGATAGGCGGTGCTCTCGCCGCGGACGCGGGCGACGGTCATGAAGTCCATGGTGTTGATGTTGACGGCGAGCGCCCGCGCGAAGCGGTAGGCGCCCGGTATATAGATGACGGCGAGCGTCAGGATCAGCGCCGGGATCGACGAGCCGACCGCGGCGACGACCACAAGGCCGAACAGCTTGCTGGGGATGGAGTTCATGGCGTCGAGGAAGCGGCTGAGGCAGGTGTCGAGCCAACCGCCGGTGACGGCCGCGATCATCCCCAGCACCACGCCCGAGAAGCAGGCGATGGCGACGGCGGCGAGCGACATGCCGACGGTGTAGCGGGCGCCCATCAGCACCCGCGAGAGCATGTCGCGCCCCAGATAGTCCGATCCGAGCCATAGACCCTGACGCATCGGGCCGAAATAATCGTCGTCGACGATGTCGCCGATCGAATGGGGAATGATGGTGGGCGCGAAGATGGCGATCAGCGTCCACGCCAGGATGACCAGCGCGGCCACGACGCCCACGAGATTGTAACTGTGACCCAGTAAGGACCGTCGGGAAGCTGCCGCGCGCGCCATCGTCACCTGAGCCTCGGGTTGGACATGATGGCGATGATGTCGGCGACGGTGATGAGCAAGAGATAGCCGAGGCAGAAGATCATCGCGCAGCTCTGGATCAGCGGCAGGTCGCGGGTCGCGACCGCATCGACCATCAGCTTGGCGATGCCGGGATAGTTGAAGATCGTTTCCACGATGATGACGCCGCCGACCAGATAGGACAGCGAAAGCGCGACCGCGTTGACGATCGGCCCGAGCGCATTGGGAAGCGCGTGCTTGAGCACCATGCGGCCGCGTGAGGCGCCTTTGAGAAGCGCCATCTCGACATAAGGCGTGGAGAGCGTTTCGATCACCGCGGCACGGGTCATGCGGATCATCTGAGCTGAGATGACGAAGGTGAGCGTGATCACGGGCATTGCATAGATGCGCACGAGGTCGGTCAGCGTATGCGCCTCATTGACCGAGGACAGTGCCGGCAGCCATTTGAGATAAACGGCGAAAAGCAGGACCGCCAGCGTCGCGACCATGAATTCCGGCACGGAGATGACGCCGATCGAAACAATGGTGACGGTGCGGTCGTAGAGGGAACCGCGCAACATGGCAGCGGTGATGCCGAGCGTCAGCGCCAGCGGCACCGAGAGCAGCGTGGTGATGCCGGCGAGCTCCATTGTGTTGACGAAGCGCCCGCCGATCAGCGCCGCGACCGGCATCTCATTGGCATAGGAGGTGCCGAGGTCGCCGTGGAGCAGGCCGAGAAGCCAGCGCAGGAAGCGCAGGATTGCCGGATCGTTGAGATGCATGGCATCGCGCAGGCCGGCGACCGCCTCCGGGGTGGCCGCCTGGCCGAGCAGGATCGTCGCGGTGTCGCCGGGCAGCATGCTGGTGGCGAAAAACACGGCGAACAGGACGATCAGAAGCGTGACGACCGCGATTGCCAGCCGCTTCAGCACGAGGTTTAAAACCCCAGACGTCATGGAAGCGCTCCTGCGGTTGCGTTCGGCCAAGCCATGTTGCGCAATAATGTGCCAGGGACCGGTTGTCCGGTCCCTGGCAGGCGCCTCTCAGGCTTCGAGCCAGAGATATTCCGCCATTGCGTAGCCCATCATGCCACCGAGTGGGTTCGCCTCCAAACCCTTCACTTTGCTGGAGAGGGCATCCACGTTGGAGATGTAGGCCGGGATGATGGTGCCGGCCTCCTCGGAGACCATGGTCTGCATCTGGCCGTAGATTTCCTTGCGCTTGCCCTGGTCGAGCGAGCCGCGCGCCTCGACGAGCAGCTTGTCGAACTTCTCGGACTTGTACTGGCTTTCGTTCCAGGGCGCGTTGGAGGCGTAGAGGAGCGAGAACAGGATGTCCGGCGTCGGGCGCGGGTTGATGTTGCCGAAATGAATCGGCGCCTTGAGCCAGTAATTGTCCCAATAACCATCGGACGGGACGCGCTGGACGTCGAGCTTCATGCCGATATCCGCGCCGGCGGCCTGGATAATCACCGCCATGTCGATCGACGAGGTCGCGGCGTCGGAAGCGATCACCGGAATGGACTGGCCGAGCAGGCCTGCCTTCTTGAAGTGGAACTTCGCCTTGTCTGGGTCGAAAGCCTTTGGCTTGAGGTCGGCGTTGTGGAAGATATTCGCCGGCGAGACGGGCTGGTCGTTGCCGATTTCGCCGAGGCCGCGCAATGCCGATTTGACGATCTGCTCGCGGTTGACGAGATATTTCATGCCGGCCACGAAGTCGGCCTTGCTGCCCGGATCCATGTCGAGCCGGATGTTGAGGTCGGTGTAGTTGCCCGAGGTCGTCTTCGACAATTCGAAGCCCTGCTGGCCGCCGATGAGCTTCATCGCGCGCGGATTGATCGAGGCGGCGAAATTGATGTCACCGGAAAGCAGGGCGTTCACGCGGGCGCTGTCGTCGCTGATGGCGATGAACTCGAAGGAGTCGAGGTAGGGCTTGCCCGACTTCCAGTAATTCTTGTTCTTGGTGACGACCGACCGCACACCCGGTTCGAACGTTTGCAGCACGAAGGCGCCGGTGCCATTGCCCTTGGAGAAGTCGGTCGTGCCGTCCGCCACGATCATGAAGTGATGCAGCGCCAGGATGGTCGGGAGGTCGGCATTCGGGTCGGCCAGCGTGATTTCGACGGTCGACTTGTCGACCGCCTTGAAGCCGGACATCTGCGCGGCGATCTTGGCGACCTTGGAGCCGACCGCCGGATCAAGATGGCGCTTCAGCGAGAAGACGACGTCCTCGGCGGTGAGGTCCTTGCCGTCATGGAAGGTGACGCCCTTGCGCAGCTTCACGGTCCACGTCTTGGCGTCCTTGCTGTCGAAGCTTTCAGCCAGCTCCATCTGCGTGACGCCATCCTTGTCAAGGAAAGTCAGGCGGTTGTAGAGCGAGCAGCAGCGGACATAGTCGGTCGAGAGCGACGCCTTTGCCGGATCGAGCGTGTCGGCGGTCGATGACGACCAGCCGGCGGCCTTAAAACTGCCGCCGGAAACCGGCGTGGCGGCGACGGCTTGGGTGGCACGGCCAAGCACCACGCTGCCCGCGGCAACCGCGGCGCCGCCGGCCAACAGCATCTTGAGAAGTTCGCGGCGGCTAGCGCCCCGCCGAATGGCGGTTTCGACCATGGCATCGTCTGCGCTGGTCCAGTTCGTGATCTTGTCGGTCATATCATTCCCCTTTCTGTTTGTTTCTCCGGGATGCTCGTCTTGCTGCGGCTTTCCGGGCTTGGGCTCAGGTTCGTTCCTTCAGGCTTTCCCGCACGGCCGTCGCCAATGCGGCCATTGAGGTGAAGTGATAGTCCGGCGCGGTGAAGCGCTCGGGCTCGATCGTGCCGCCATAGCCCTTCTGGGCGTGCCGGCGCTCGATCCAGCAATTGGTCAAGCCAAGCGCCCGGGATATACCGATGTCGTGATACTGGCTCTGCGCGACGTGGAGGATGTCGTCCTTGCTGTCGCCCCGGGAGGCCACGAAATCGAAGACCTTCTGGAAGAAGGCCGGGTCCGGTTTCTCCGTGCCGGTATCATCGGCGGTGAAAGTGGCGAAGAAGGGCGAACCGAGCTGCTTTTCGAAATGATCGAGCGCCCAGCGCCGGGCATTGGTCATGGCAATCAGCCTGTGCGACTTCGCAAGCTCGGCCAACGCCGCCGCGCTGTCCGGGAAGCCTTGCCAGACGCTGGCCGAATCCCGCAGGCGGACGCCGTATTTTTCATCAGCCGGCAGGCCGAGTTGCGGCGCGATGACTGTGTAGACACGTACGAGATCGTCGGGAAACAGGCCGGCATCGGGCATGTAGCGGGCCTGCCGGTAGAGGCTCAGCGCTTCCTCGCCATCGATCGGCACACCGGCCTCGGCGGCAATTCCCGCCAGGCAGGTCGTGATGCCGCCTTCGAAGTCGATGAGCGTGCCGACCACATCGAAGGTCAAGTATTTGAATTCGCTAAAGCCCCTGGCCAAGACTGGCTCTCCTCTGCGCGCGGCCGAATTGCATGTGTTGAACAGAACAAAATTCCGTTCTGTCCGGGGCGTCGGCCATTTTCGAAGGCCCGGAAATCCGGGCTTTCTGGCCTTGTCTTATGAGCAGTCTGGCACTTCCCCCGCGCTGGATTCGCCGAAAAGGCGTGAGGGCGCGGCACAAAATTGCGAAATCGTCCGCCCCGGCGATATTTCGAGACACGACATATTTCGCCGCCATCATGCCAGAGCCTGGCGGACATCGGGATCGTCCAGCGTCTGGTCGAGCGTCCGGCGCGTGCGCTCGATGATCGCATCGATGTCGGCGTCGGTGCAGCAAAGCGGAGGAGCATAGCCGAGAACCCCGTTGGCAAAAGCACGGATGATGAGGCCGTTGTCCCACGCCCTGTCGAAGACGCGCCGTGCCGGCATTGCCGACGCCGGAAGCGGCGTCTTCTTCTGTTTGTCGACCACCAGTTCGATGGCGGCAAGCATGCCGCGACCGCGCACATCGCCGACAAGCGGATGGTTCCTCAGGCCCTCCAAGCCCGCCATCAGCCGAGCGCCGGCCTTGATGCCGTTCTCCAGAAGGCCGTCTTCATAGAGCTTCAGCACCTCGAGCGCGACGGCGGCGCTGACGGGGTGGGCGGAATAGGTGTAGCCGTGGCCGACCGCCGAGGTGCCCGCGCCATCGGCGATGACGTTGTAGACATGATCGGCCATGAACACGGCGCCCATGGGAACATAGCCCGAGGTCAGCCCCTTCGCGGTCGTCATGAAATCGGGAACGATGTCCTCCTCCGTGCAGGCGAACAGCGGCCCGGTGCGGCCAAAGCCGGTGATCACCTCGTCGGCGATGAACAGGATGCCATACTCCCGGCAGAGCTCACGCATGGCTTTGATCCAGCCTTTCGGCGGGACGATGACGCCGCCCGAGCCCTGGATCGGCTCGGCATAGAAAGCGGCGACCCGCTCCGCTCCGAGATCCTCGATCTTGGCCCTCAGCGCAGCTAGCGATGCGGCGATGATCGCATTGCCGTCCTCGCCGATCGGGTTGCGATAGGGATAGGGGGAGGGGATCTTGTGCTGCCATTCGAAGGGAATGCCGAAACCGGCGTGAAAGGCGGGCAGGGCGGTCAGGCCCGCGCCGACCACCGACGACCCGTGGTAGCCCTGTTCGATGGAAATGAACTGGTCGCGTTGCGGTTCGCCTTTGGCATTCCAGTAGTAGCGGACGAAACGGATCGTGCTGTCGACCGCGTCCGACCCCCCAAGCGTGAAAAAGACGTGATTGAGGTCGCCCGGCGCGCGCTCGGCCAGTTCGGAGGCGAGCCGGATAGCCGGCTCCGAACCGAGGTCGAAATAGGCAGTAGCGTAAGGGAGCTCGCGCATCTGCCGGGCCGCCGCCTCGACGATGCTGTCGTGGCCGTAGCCGGCATTGACGCACCACAGCCCCGCGAAGCCGTCGACGAGTTGCCGCCCGGACGCTTCGGTCACGGTCGCGCCCTTCGCCGATTTCAAGACGCGCACGCCAATCGCCTCATGGCCGCGATATGATGAGACTGGATGGATGAGATGGGCGCGGTCGAGTTCGATCAGGGAATTGGCGAGCATTGTTATCCTCCTAGCCGAGCGCCTGGTTGGCGAGGGCGTAAACTTTTGGCCTGGCCTGTTCCGCGACCGTCTTGGGCGGACGGTCCATGGCCACGCCGCCGCCAACATGGGCGAGGCCGATTTCCTCGAGCCAGCTGGCGATGCCGGTCCGGCTGCCGGTATCCACGCGCAGGAAGGCGCCGTGACGCGGCGCGGCAAAGAAGCCGATCAGGGCCTTCGCCTCGTTGGCGCTTCCCGCGATGACCGGACCGATCACCTCGCCACGTCCAAACGGGCGGATCGCGGCATAGGCCTCGATGGCGCCGTTGCGGCGGATGACCGCGAACTGGCCGCGCTCCGCCAGCGCATCGATCAGGGCTTCACGGTCGGCGCCATAGGCGTCGCGGTCCAGCGCCTTGATTTCAGGGAGATCGTCGATGCCCGCGGCTTCCACGCCGTCGGGTGCACCAAGTTTGGCAACGCTGCCCTGATGCTGCCGGATCGTTCCGGAGGGCACGAAGCCCAATTTCTCATAGAGAGGCATGCCGTCCGCCGTCGCGACGAGCCGCAGCGGACGGTTTCCGGCCAGGGCGAAGGCCTGATCCATGAGCCGGCGCCCGAGCCCCTTGCCCCGCGCGTTCCTGTCGACGATCACCATGTTGATCATGGCGCAATCCGCGCCGTAGGGCGTGACCAGGATGGTTCCGGTGACGTGGCCCTGACCGTCGAGCGCGACCGCGCCGTTCGAGAGCTGCAGCGCCATCTGCCAGTCCTGCGGCCGATGCGGCCAATTCTCCTGGCGAGAAAGCGCCACGGCGCCCTCGATATGGTGCGGCCCGAAGGCCTGGAGTTCGATGTCGGCCTGCTGCATGAGGCATCCTTCCGTCTGATGCCAAGTTTCGACCATCAGCGCGCCGCAGATCGTCTGAAGGCCCTGGCTTCGACAGTATCTTTCGCCGTAGCGCGACGGGTGCGCCGCATCTTGTGCTGGCACCGTGCGCGGCGGATGTGCTTCACGCCGCGCACACCGCCACAGTCGGCACGCCACATGCTACAGCGTGCCAAACCGGATGGCGGATACGGAACTTTCTGCTTTCGGGAGGGCGATTTCGGTCAGGTGGGTCGCTGCCTGCCGTCCTATGATGAAATACATCCCAGCACGGATGTGCTTCCACCGGAGATCGACGGACATGGCTTCCTTCAGGCCCAAATACATCACCTTCGACTGCTACGGCACGTTGATCCATTTCCAGATGGCGGAAGCGGCCCGCGACCTCTACGGCAGCCGGCTCGACGAGCCGCGCATGCTGGGGTTCATCAGGAACTTCTCAGCCTATCGGCTCGACGAGATCATGGGCGACTGGAAGCCCTATGCCGACGTCGTCCACAACGCGCTCGAGCGCTCCTGCAAGCGCAATGGCGTCGCCTTCAGCGCCGACGATGCCAAAATGGTCTATGAGCGTGTCCCGACATGGGGGCCGCACGCCGACGTTCCGGCCGGCCTGGCGAAGGTCGCCAAGGAAATTCCGCTGGTCATCCTGTCCAATGCCATGAACGCGCAGATCATGTCCAATGTCGAGAAGCTCGGCGCACCGTTCCATGCCGTCTACACGGCCGAGCAGGCGCAGGCGTACAAGCCCCGATTCAAGGCCTTCGAATATATGTTCGACAGGCTGGGCTGCGGCCCGGAAGATATCCTTCACTGCTCGTCGTCATTCCGCTACGACCTGATGTCGGCATACGATCTCGGCATCAAGAACAAGGTCTGGGTCAATCGCGGCCATGAACCGGCCAACCCGTATTACTGCTATGTCGAGATATCAGACATTTCGGGCCTTCCGGGCGTGGTCGGTCTTTGAAACAGGCGGATTGCTGATGAAGTTCGTCTCCTACTGGCACGACACAGCTCCCTTCTTTTGCGGCGGGGCGCAAGGCCCGGTCGAGGGGCACTACGATGCCGCCATCATCGGCGGCGGATTCACCGGTCTCGCCGCGGCGCGCCAACTGGCGAAGGCCGGCGCGAAGGTGGCCGTGCTGGAGGCGGAGCGGGTGGGCTGGGGCGCATCCGGCCGCAATGGCGGGCACCTCAACAACGGCCTCGCCCACAGCTACCTCTCCGCCAAGGCGGAGCTCGGCAAGGACCGCGCAGTCGCGCTCTACCGGGCGCTGGACGATTCCGTCGATACCATCGAGGCGCTGATCGCCGACGAAGGCATCGACTGCAGTTTCCGCCGCGCCGGCAAGCTGAAGCTCGCCTCCAAGCCGCAGCATTTTGCATCAATCGCCCGCAATTTCGAAGCCCTTCACGCCGAAGTGGACCCCGATACCGCGCTGCTGTCGGCGGCGGATCTCAAGTCCGAGATCGGTTCACCCTTCCACGGCGCGATGCTGTCGAAGAAGAGCGCCATGATGCATATGGGCCGCTATGTGGCTGGCCTGGCGACTTCAGCCGCCCGCCACGGCGCCGTGATCCACGAGAACGCGGCGGTGACGGACCGCAAGCAGGCCGGCAGCAGGCATGAGCTGACGACCTCGCGTGGCCGGATCAGCGCCGACAATGTGCTGGTGGCGACAGGCGCCTACACCACGCCTGACTTCGGCTATTTCCGCCGCAGGATCATCTCCGTCGGCAGCTTCATCATCGCCACCCGGCCGTTGAGCGAAGCCGAGATCGCCGCGGTCATGCCCGGCAACCGGACATGCGTGACCTCGATGAACATCGGCAACTACTTCCGGCTCTCGCCTGACAACCGGCTGATCTTCGGTGGCCGCGCACGCTTCTCCGCGACATCCGACCAGCGCTCCGACGCCAGGAGCGGACAGATCTTGCGGGCAGGCCTCGCGGCGATCTTTCCGCAACTCGCCAAGGTCGAGATCGATTATTGCTGGGGCGGGCTGGTCGACATGACCAAGGACCGCTTTCCGCGGGCCGGTTACCATGACGGTGTCTGGTTCGCGATGGGCTATTCCGGCCACGGTGCGCAGCTTTCCACCCATCTCGGCATGATCCTGGCCGACGCCATGCTCGGCCGCGAGGACCGCAATCCGATGAAGGGCCTCGAATGGCCTGCCATTCCCGGCTATTCCGGCAAGCCCTGGTTCCTGCCGATGGTCGGCCTCTACTACAAGGCGCTCGACCGGATTCAGTGATCGCCGGTCCGGCCCGGCTGGGGCTTCAGCCAAATTGCCTCAGCCGAGCCCGCCGATGTGAAAGCTTTTCATCTCGAGATATTCCTCGATGCCGGCCTGCGCGCCCTCTCGCCCGAGGCCGGACAGCTTGACGCCGCCGAAGGGGGCGACCTCGATCGAGACCGAGCCGGTGTTGAGTCCGACCATGCCGAACTCCAGTGCCTCGCCGACGCGCCAGGCGCGTTTCAAATTCCCGGTGTAGAAGTAGGAGGCAAGCCCGTAGGGCGTGCCGTTGGCCAGCGTGATCGCCTCCTCTTCCGTCTCGAACCGGAAAAGCGGTGCGACCGGGCCGAACGTTTCCTCGCCGGCGAGCTGCATGTCCTTTGTGGCGCCGCTCAGCACCAGCGGCGCGACATACTGAGGACCCTCCGGCAGCACCGGCTTCTCGGTGATGATCGCAGCACCCTTGGCGAGCGCGTCCTCGACGTGGCGGTTGATCTTCTCGACCGCTGCCATGTTGATCATCGGCCCGATGGTGACGCCGGGCTGTGTGCCGGGCCCCACCGTCATGGCGTTGACGCGTGCGCTGAGCTTTGCTGCGAAGGTTTCGTAGACTCCGGCCTGGACGAGGATGCGGTTGGCGCAGACGCAGGTCTGGCCGCCATTGCGGAATTTCGACACCAGCGCGCCCTCGACGGCGAGGTCGAGATCGGCGTCGTCGAAGACGATGAAGGGTGCGTTGCCGCCGAGTTCGAGGCTGAGCCGCTTCACGCTGTCGGCGGCGCCGCGCATCAGCAGCGAGCCGACCCGGGTCGAGCCGGTGAAGGAAATCTTGCGAACGGCCTCGTTCGCCATGATCTCGTTGCCGATCTCGGTCGGCATGCCGGTGACGATGTTGATGACGCCGGCGGGGATGCCCGCCCGTTCGGCAAGCACGCCGAGCGCCAGTGCCGAATAGGGCGTGAACTCGGATGGCTTGATCACCACCGTGCAGCCGGCGGCCAGCGCCGGCGCGACCTTGCGGGCGATCATCGCATTGGGAAAATTCCACGGCGTGATGATGCCGCAAACGCCTACCGGTTCCTTCAGCACGATGATGCGGCGGTCTAGCGTCGGCGAGGGGATGGTGTGGCCATTGATGCGGCGCGCCTCCTCCGCGAACCATTTGACGAAGGACGCACCGTAACGGATCTCGCCTTTGGCCTCGTCCAGCGGTTTGCCCTGTTCGGTCGTCAGGATCAGCGCGAGATCGTCCAGATGCGCGAGCATCAGCTCATGCCAGGCTTCCAGCATCGCGGCGCGTTCGGCGTTGGTCTTTCTCTTCCAGTCCCGATAGGCCGAAGCGGCGGTGTCTATGGCCGCGCGGGTCTCCGGACCCTCCATGTCGGGCACCGAGCCGATCGCCGCCTGCGTCGCCGGATCGACGACGTCGACCGTTCTGCCGGAGCCGGCAGCGACCCATTCGCCGCCGATCAGGCCGGCTTCGCGGAAGAGACTTTTGTCTTTCAGGTTTTTCATCGAAAACGACCTTGCAGTCAGGTGAGTGCCGCGACGACGGCGGCCGTGATGGCCTCCGTCCGGTCCTTGCCGGGAATGGTGCCTATGCCGCGCACAGTTGCGGCCTCGACCGCCTTCATGACGCGGCCGGCCGCAGCCTTTTCGCCGAGATGATCGAGCATCATGGCACCTGACCAGATGGCGGCGATCGGATTGGCGATGCCCAGATGCGCGATGTCGGGCGCCGAGCCGTGTACCGGCTCGAACATCGACGGCGCCGAGCGGTCGGGATTGATGTTGGCGGAGGCGGCGTAACCGAGCCCGCCCTGGATGGCCGCGCCGATGTCGGTGAGGATGTCGCCAAACAGGTTGGAGGCGACGACCACGTCGAGGCTCTCCGGCGCCATGATCATGCGCGCGGCGAGCGCATCGACATGATAGCTGGTCACGGCGACGTCAGAATACTCCGCAGCCAGCTTTCGCGTGATCTCGTCCCAGAACACCATCGAATATTTCTGCGCGTTGGATTTGGTGACGGAAGCCAGCCTGCCGCGCCGTGTCCGCGCCTGCTCGAAGCCAAAGCGCAGGATGCGCTCGACGCCGGCGCGGGTGAAGATCGAGGTCTCCACGGCGACCTCGTCCAGCGTGCCTTGATGCACGCGCCCGCCAGCGCCCGAATATTCGCCTTCGGTGTTCTCACGGATGCACAATATGTCGAAGTTTTCCGCCCGAAGCGGGCCTGTCACGCCCGGCAGAAGACGATGCGGCCGGATGTTGGCATATTGCACGAAAGCCTTGCGGATCGGCAGCAGCAGGCCGTGCAGCGAAACGGAATCCGGCACTTCCGCAGGCCAGCCGACCGCGCCGAGAAGGATGGCGTCAAAGCCGCGTAAGGTCTCGATGGCGTTCTCCGGCATCATGCGGCCGGTATCCTTGTAGAGTTTGCAGGACCACGGGAATTCGGTGCTCGTCAGGGCAAAGCCTGCGTGTTCCGCCGCGGTCTCCAGCACGGACCAGGCAGCGGTGGTCACATCGCGGCCGATGCCGTCACCGGGGATCAGAGCGATCGAATAGGACTTCATCGGCATCTCTTTACAGGCTGATCAGGACGCTCTTGGTCCTGCGATTGGCGAGATAGGCCTCGCGGCCGAGGTCCTTGCCGATGCCGGAGCGCTTGTAGCCGCCGGTCGGCAGGATATGGTCGCGCGAGCGGCTGTAGCGGTTGACCCACACGGTGCCGGCTTCGAGCTTTCGCGCGAAGCGGATGGTGCGGGACAGGTCGGCGGTGAACAGGCCGGAAGCCAGTCCGTAGGTTGGATGGGTCGACAGCGCCAGCGCCTCTTCCTCGGTCTCGAAGGTCTGGACGGTCAAGACCGGGCCGAAGATTTCCTCGACGATCGCCGGATTGGCCTGGTCCACATTAGCGATCAGCGTCGGCTCGTAGAAATAGCCCGGGCTGTCCATGACGCCGCCGCCGATCAGGCATTCGCCGCCGGCCTTGATCGCGGCCTGCACGATGCCGTCGATACGCGCCCGCTGCCGTTGCGAGATAACAGGCGAATACTGCGTCGCCGCGTCCCAGGTCGGGCCTGGGCGTACCGTCTTGATGCGTTCCAGGATGGCAACCGTCAGCCTGTCGGCGACGCTCCTCTCGACAATCAGGCGCGTGCCGGCCACGCAGGCCTGGCCGGCGTTGAAGGTGACGCTGCCGGCGATCGCCGTCGCTGCCTTGTCCAGATCGGCATCGGCGAAGACGATCTGCGGGCTCTTGCCGCCGAGTTCCAGCGTCATCGGCTTGACGCCGGTGCGGGCCACGTTCTCCATGATCGCCGAGCCGGCGCGGGTCGAGCCGGTGAAGCTGACCTTGGCGACCTCGGGATGACCGGTCAGCGCCGTGCCGGTTGTCATGCCGTCGCCCAGAACCACGTTTATGAGCCCTGCCGGCAAGCCTGCTTTGATGGCGAGTTGTGCCATGTAGACTGCCGAAAAGGGCGTCATTTCCGACGGCTTCAGCACGACCGCATTGCCCGCGGCCAGTGCCGGACCGAGCTTCCATCCGGCCATCGAGATGGGAAAATTCCAGGGCGTGATCGCGCCGACCACGCCATAGGGCTCGCTCATGATCATGCCGAGACTGGCGTCGTCGGTCGGCACCAGCTCGCTGCCTTCCTTGTCGGCGAACTCGGCGAAGAAGCGGATCTGCTCGGCGGTCACGGCTATGTCGCCGGTAACAATCTGGCCGACGGGCCGGGTTGAGCACAGCGCCTCGATCCTGGCCATCGTTTCGGCTTCCGCCTCGATCAGGTCGGCCCAGGCCTGAAGCGCCCGGGTGCGCTCGCGCGGCCGGACGCCGCCCCAGTTGCTGGCCTTTAGCGCCGCCTTGGCGCTTTCCACGGCACGGTCGACCATATCGACGCCGGCCACGGGGCTGGCGGCGTATGCCTTGCCGTCCGACGGTCGGCGCATCTCGATCGCCCCCTCGGCCGCGATCAGCTGCTCGCCGATAAAATGGCCGACGGGAAGGAAGACGGTATTCGGGTCGAAGCTCAGGCCCATGGGCGCACACTCGCAGTTGTTCCGGAGAAGCCTATCGCGAGCAACAGCGCAGCATGCACCGTTCGATGATCGGTCGCGGTTGATTGTTGCGTACCGGAGATGAGGGACGGCAAAATCTGTTGCGGAGGGCACGCGCTTCGCGGGCTCCCGTTACCCCACGGTTACGTAGATCTTGCGCACCGTTTCGATGGTCTTCCAAACCCCGGTGAAGCCAGGCTTCATCACGAAGCTGTCGCCGGCGCGATAGGTCACCGCCTCGCCGCCATCGGGCGTGATTTCAATCACGCCGGTGAGGATGTGGCAGAACTCGAAAGTCTCTCCCTTGATCGAGCTCGTCTCCCCAGGCGTCGCCTCCCAGACGCCGGTGTGAACGAGATCGCCCTTGGCGGCGTCCTGCGCCCAGGTCTTGAAGGTGGGGTTGCCGGCAATCAGCCGTTCAGGCAGCGCCCTGGATTCGCGCGGCGGGGAGGCAGGGCTGGTATCAAGTGTCTTGAGCAGGGACAAAGGAGGCCTTTCTGGTTGGACTTCAATAGCCGCGCGACCGGTCGACGAGCCCGATGGGGTCGAGCCCGGCACGGTGGCGTCGGATGTTTTCGATGACGGCGCGCGCGGCGGTCGCCGGCTGGGTGACGCTTGCGACATGCGGGGTCAGCATGATCTTCGGATGCGACCATAACGGATGGCCGGCCGGCAGCGGTTCGGGATCGGTGACGTCGATCATCGCCGCCGAGAGTTGACCGCTGTCGAGCGAGGCGACAAGGGCTTCATGGTCGAGCTGTGGCCCCCGGCCCGTGTGGACGAGCGCCGCGCCCTTGGGCAGTTTCGCAAACAGGTTGGCATCGAGGAAACCGCGCGTCTCCTCGGTCAGCGGCAGCAGGCAGATCAAAATGTCGCTTGCCGTGAGCATCTCGTTCAGCCCGAGCTCACCATGATGACAGGTCACGCCCTCGATCTGCCGCGGCGAGCGGCTCCATCCGGCGAGCGGAAAGCCGAAGGGCTTCAGCCGATCGAGAACGGCCTGACCGAGCTGTCCAAGGCCAAGCACGCCGATCCGGCGCGACCCGGCTTGGAGCTGCGGGATATCGTGCCAATCGCCGGCGCGTTGCTGTGCCAGATATCCCGGCAGGTTGCGATGCAAAGCGAGCACGGCAAGCGTCACATACTCCTGCATCATGCGCACGATGCCTTCCTCGACCGTACGCACGATCTTCACCTGTTCCGGTACGGTGGCGGGGCGGAACTGGTCCACGCCGGCGCCAAGGGAAAACAGGATCTCCAGGTTTCTGTAGCGCGCGAGGTCTTCTGGCGCGGTCCAGGTAATGAGATAGCGTACGGCGTCGGGATCGACCGTTGCGGCATCGATCGTGAAGGGGACGTCCGGCAGTTCTCTCGCGAAGGCATTGGCGAAGATCGCCCCGCGGCGCGCATCGGAATTGAACAGGAATGTCATTCCGGTTCCTCGTCAAGCCGCGCAGCGGGCGCCCAGCGCCTCGATCAATCGCTGGCAGGCGGTGAGCTCGCTGGCAAGGATGTATTCGTTTGGTTTGTGGGCGCGATCGATGTCGCCGGGGCCGCAGATGATCGCATCGAGCCCGGCGGCCTGGTAGAGCCCGGCCTCCGTGCCGTAGCTGACGGCGGCGAGCGGCGCTTCAGCGGTCAGTTCGCCCAACAGTGCCGCAAGCGCCGTGTCCTGCGGCAGCGACAGCGCCGGATAGGCGCTCATCGGCATCCACTCGATACGAAAGCCGTCGGCCGCGAGAGCCTCGGCCCGCGCCTTGACGGGCGTGAGCAGGCTTGCCGGGTCGACGCCAGGTATGGCGCGTGCCTCGAGGTCCAAAGTGCAGATGTCGGGGATGATGTTGACCGACTGTCCGCCAGCCACGACGCCCGCTTGCAGCGAGGAGTAGGGCGGCTCGAAGGCAGCGTCGAACGGACCGAGCGTCAGCCGTTCGGCCTCGTTCACGGCCGCGCTCAGCGCACCGGCCATGGCATGGATAGCGTTGAGCCCGAGATCGGGTCGGGAGGAATGGCCGGAGCGCCCGTTGATGATCACACGGGCGGCCGCCTTGCCTTTGTGGCCGCGCACGGCGCGCATGCCGCTCGGCTCGCCGACGATGACGCCGAGTGGCTTTGCGCAAAATTCGGGAAGGCGGGCGATCAGGTGCGGCACGCCGCGGCATCCGACCTCCTCGTCGTAGGAGAAGGCGAAGTGGATTGGCCGGGCAAGCCGCAGTCCCACCAGCGCAGGCACGGCCGCGAGCGCCGCCGCAAGAAACCCCTTCATGTCCGTGGTGCCGCGTCCATAGAGCCGTTCGCCCTCTTTGCGCAGTGCGAAAGGGCTTGAACTCCATTGCGGCTCACTGGCGGGGACGACGTCCATGTGGCCGGACAGGATGTATCCAGGGACGTTGGCGGGGCCGATCGTCGCGAACAGATTGGAGCGGTCACCTTCCGGCCCTGGAAGCAAAGTGACCTGCGTTCCCTGTTTTGCGAGATAGGCCTCGATCCAGCCTGCGATATCGCTGTTCGGCTTGCCCGCGACCGACGGAAAGGCGACAAGACGGTCGAGGATGTCGAAGACGCCCATTCCAGCCCTCAGAGAATTTCGGGTTCGCCGGGATCGATGCCGTATGCTGCTCGATTTCGGCAGAGGATGTGCGCGTTCTTTCGCGATTGCGTGCCGAAAGCGGAAGTGTTTCAGTTGAATCTAGCGTTGCTGCACCGCTTTCGAGCAAATCGTACCGGTCTGCTTGTTTAGCGTTGGCAGGGGAAGAGGGTGGCCATCGGTGCGTCGCCTTCCAGTACGATAATCTTTCAGGGGCATGGAATTGAAGCCGTCCGGAAGCTTGAAAATCGATACCTTCTCGATGCGGATCGGCGACATCGAAGGCGTCGAACTGGACCGCTTGCACGCGCTCTCGCTCTCCGTGGGGTGGCCGCATCGCGCTGAAGACTGGCAATTCCTGCGCCAGTCGGGACACGGGTTCGTGGCGCTCGATGAGATCGGCCGGGTTCTCGGTTCGGCCATGTGGTTCTCGCATGGTACCGATTTCGCAACCGTGGGCATGGTCATCACCTCGCCGCGACTCCAGACGCTGGGAGCGGGGCAATGGCTGATGAAGCGGGTCTTCGAGAACGTCGTCGGCCGCGATCTGCGCCTCAACGCAACGCGCGCGGCAAGGCGGCTCTATCTTTCGCTCGACTTCCAGCCGGAGAAGACCGTCTATCAATGCCAGGGCATCGCCCGCCTGGAGACGCCAGGTAGCCCGGCAGACATGCGCGATGTCAGGACCTTGGACCCAGGGGATATTCCCGCAGCGATCGCGCTCGACGCGGCTGGATTTGGCGTGCGGCGTGCGGCACTCATCGAACGGCTCTTCGCACACTCGGCCGGCTATGGTCTTTTCAAGGATGGCAGGCTGAACGCATTCGCGCTCTGTCGGCCGTTCGGGCGGGGCCACGTCGTGGGGCCGGTCGTTGCGGAAAGCGACGCCGACGCTGTGGCGATCGTCCGGCCGCACGTGGCCGACCATTTGGGATCTTTCCTACGGATCGACACCCACATGGACAATGGCGAGTTCGCCGCCTTTCTGTCGCACAGCGGAATGCCTGTTTTCGACACGGTGCTGACCATGTCGCTGGGCAAACGCCTAACCGATTTTGCCGTCGGGGGTGCAATCACACCGATGACTTATGCCCTCGCCAGTCAAACTCTTGGGTAGCTCATCCAGGACGCGGGCAGTCGCGGCTAAGGCAGGCCCGCATCAATGTGGCGCATATCTAGCCAGGTTTTGACGATGAAAGCGTCGCGGAACCATACGGAACGATACGGGAAGAATGTTTGATCTACGCCCACGAAAAACCCAATAAAATCAACGATTTTGATACACCCTCCGGACCCACCAAAACGACCGCGCAAAGTGGCTGATTTTTATATCATTTTCTGAAGGGGTCCACGACGTGGACTCGAACCCCTTATTTCTGACCAAGTACGTATTGGTCTCACGTCCGCCAGTAACGAAGATGCTGAGGCAGACAACTGACCCCAATCTGATCGTTTGTTGGGGTCGTATGCAGCGCGCCGCGCCAATTTTCTGGAGTGATAAGCCGCGCCCGACGCGGCGAATTCGTAACCCTACTCGGCGGCCGTCTCCGATGGCGCCTCTGCCGGCCCCGAAGGCTCGGCTTCGGCACGGGGCTTGCGCCGTGAAAACAGCGACCTGAGCGTGACGTAGAACACCGGCGTCAGGAACAGGCCGACGAAGGTGACGCCGAGCATGCCGGAGAACACCGCGGTGCCGAGCGACTGGCGCATTTCTGCGCCCGGGCCTGTTGCGATCATCAGCGGCACGACGCCGAGGATGAACGAGAAGGCGGTCATCAGGATCGGCCGCAGCCTGAGCCGGCAGGCTTCGACGGCAGCCTCGGCGGCCGACAGGCCGCGTTCCTGCGCCTGCCGCGCGAATTCGACGATCAGGATCGCGTTCTTGGCGGCAAGCCCGATCAGCACGATGAGGCCGATCTGCACGAGGATGTTGTTGTCCAGCCCTCGGAAAGACACGCCGAGCAACGCCGCGAGCACGCCGAGCGGCACTACCAGCACAATGGCGAACGGCAGCACCCAGCTTTCATATTGCGCCGCCAGCGCCAGGAACACGAACAGCACCGACAGTCCGAAGATATAGACAGCGGCATTGCCGGTGTTGCGCTCCTGATAGGCGAGCTCGGTCCATTCATAGGAGGTACCGGCCGGTAGCGTCTTTGCCGTGATCCCTTCCATCAATGCCAGGGCGTCGCCCGTGGAAACGCCGGGCGCGGCGTTGCCCTGCAGCGGCACCGAGACGTACATGTTGTAGCGCTGGACCAGCGCTGGGCCGGTGACGTCGCGGATTTCGATCAACGTGCCGAGCGGAACCAGCGCGCCGGTCGCCGAGCGCACCTTCAGTTTCAAGATGTCGGCGCGATCGAGGCGGAACGCCTGGTCGGCCTGCGCCCGCACCTGGTAGACGCGCCCGAAAGCGTTGAAGTCGTTGACGTAGGCGGTGCCCAAATTGATCGACAGCGTCTCGAAGATGTTGGGGATCGGCACATTCAGGATGCGCGCCTTGTCGCGATCGATCGCCAGGAAGAATTGCGGGCTCGACGCGGAGAACGTGGTGAACACGCCCGTCAGCCCCGGCGTCTTGTTGGCCTTGCCGGCGATTTCGTTGGCAAGCGCCAGGATCTGCCGCATGTCGGCGCTGTTGCGCTCCTGGATCTGCAGCTTGAAGCCGCCGGCATTGCCGACGCCGCGGATCGGCGGCGGCGGCAGTGCGATAATGAAGGCTTCCTTGATGCTTTGCAGGCTGCCGAACAGATTGCCGATGACCTGAGTCGCCGACTGGCCGGCTTTCAGTCGCTCGTCAAACGGCTTGAACCTGGCGAAGATCACGCCCGCGTTGCTGGCGTTGGTGAAGGTCGCGCCGGAGAAGCCGGCGAAGGCGACTGCATAGTCGACGCCTGGCGTTTTCTGGATGATCTGCGACGCCTGCTGGATGACCGCATCGGTCCTCGACAACGAGGCGCCGTCCGGCAACTGGACGACGACGATCGCATAGCCCTGGTCGAGCGACGGAATGAAACCGCGCGGCACCGTCTGCACCATGTAGACCGTGGCGCAGATGAGGGCCGCGAAAACGGCCAGCATGGCGGCGATCGTTATCCGCGAGCCGACCAGCACGCGGATGATGCTCGAATACCAGTGGGCGACCCTGTCGAAGCCGCGATTGAAGCCGTCGGCGAGCGCCCGTCCGAACCGCGCCAGGAAAAAGCGCGGCGGCGCCGCCGCGGCGTGGTGCGGCTTGAACAGCAGTGCGGCCAGCGCCGGCGAGAGCGTCAGCGAATTGAATGCCGAGATCGCCGTCGACACCGCGATGGTGATCGCAAACTGCAGGTAGAACTGCCCAGAAATGCCGGGGATGAAGGCCGTCGGTACGAACACGGCAATCAGCACCAGCGAGATCGCGATGACCGCCGTTCCAACTTCGTCCATGGTCAGGTGCGACGCCGGATTGGGCGCCAGCCCTCTGGCGATATTGCGCTCGACGTTCTCGACCACGACGATCGCATCGTCGACGACGATGCCGATCGCCAGAACGAGGCCGAACAGCGTCAGCATGTTGAGCGAGAAGCCGGCGGCGTAAAGCACCGCCAGCGTGCCGATCAGCGACACGGGGATCGCCACGATCGGCACGATCGCCATGCGCCACGATTGCAAGAAGACGATGATGACGATGATGACCAGCAGCATCGCCTCGAGGATCGTCTTGTAGACCTCCTGGATCGACTCGGCGACGAACTCGGTCGGATTGTAGACGATGTCGTAGCTCAACCCCTTCGGGAAGTCGCGGGAAAGCTCCTTCATCTTGTCCTGGATCTCCGCGGCTGCGGCGAGCGCATTGGTGCCCGGCCGCTGGAAGATGGCGAGCGCCACCGCCGGTTTGCCGTTGAGATAGGAGTTGGTGACGTAGTCCTTGGCGCCGAGCTCGATGCGCGCCACGTCCTGCAACGAGATCAGGCGGCCGTCGTCGGTCGATTTGACGATCACGTATCGGAAGTCGCGTGCGTCGTTGAAGCGGCCTTGCGTGGTGACCGTGTACTGGAACGCCGTGCCGGTGCTGGTCGGCGGCGCGCCGATCGAGCCGCCCGACACCTGGACGTTCTGGTCGCGCAGCGCCTGCACCACATCGCCCGAGGTCATCCCCAGGGCGGACAGTTTTTCCGGATCGAGCCAGATGCGCAGCGAATATTCGCGTTCGCCGAAGATGATGAGGTCGCCGACGCCGTCTAACCTGAGCAGTATGTCGCGCACCCGCGAGCGGGCGTAGTTCGAGACGTAGA
The DNA here is from genome assembly GCF_964254115.1 of Mesorhizobium sp. LjRoot246. Lineage (NCBI taxonomy): Bacteria > Pseudomonadati > Pseudomonadota > Alphaproteobacteria > Hyphomicrobiales > Phyllobacteriaceae > Mesorhizobium > Mesorhizobium sp. LjRoot246. The sequence goes on from NZ_CAXUSN020000001.1 coordinate 2,634,407, forward strand.
GCTGGTCGTAGGTATTGTCGGGCGACAGCATGTGCACGACCATCATCAGGTCGGGCGAGCTCTTGGTGGTGGTGATGCCGAGGCGGCGGACTTCTTCGGGCAGGCGCGGCTCGGCAACCGACACGCGGTTCTGCACCAGCACCTGCGCCTGGTCGAGATTGGTGCCCAGCTTGAAGGTGATGGTCAGCGCCATCGCCCCGTCGCCCGACGAATAGGACGACATGTAGAGCATGCCCTCGACGCCGTTGATCTCCTGCTCGATCGGCGTTGCCACCGTCGCTGCGACCGTCTCGGCGTCGGCGCCCGGATACTGCGCGCGAACGACGATGGTCGGCGGCGCGATCTCGGGATATTGCGCGACCGGCAGCTGGGTATAAGCAATCCCGCCGAGGATCAGCAGGACGATCGAAACGACCGATGCGAAGATCGGACGGTCGACGAAGAAATGTGCGAACCTCATTGCTGCAACTCGGCGGTCTCGGCCTTGGGCGGCAACGTCACCATCTCGACCTTCACCTTGGTGCCGGGCCTGGCGTGCATCAGCCCGTTGACGATGATCGTCTCGTCGCCGGTCAGGCCCCCGCGGATCACCCGGTAGCCGTCGAGAAGCGGGCCGGTGCGCACGGGCTTCGCCGACACCATCCCGGCCTCATCCACCAGGAACACGATGCGGCGATCCTGATCGGCGCCGATCGCCTCGTCGGGTACCAGCACGCCGCTATGCGGCAGCGACCCCGGCACGTTGATGCGCCCGAACATGCCTGGCTGGAGAATGCCGTCGGCGTTGGGAAACCTTGCACGCACCCGCATGGTGCCGGTCGCGTTGTCGATCCGGCTCTCGGCAAAATCTAGCTTGCCTTTGAATACCGCCTCCGTGCGGTCGGCGACGCGAACCACCACCTCGAGCCCGCCGGCGCCTTCCTGCATGCTGGCGCCACGCTCCTTCGCGTCGCGGGCGTAGCTGAAATACAGGCGCTCGTCGACGTCGAAATAGAAGTCGATCGGATCGCGCGTAACGATGGTCGTCAGCAAGGTGGAATCCGGCTGCACGAGGTTGCCGACCGACACCAGCCGGCGGTCGATGCGGCCGGACAAGGGCGCCTTGATCTCGGTGAATTCCATGTTCAGGCTGGCCGTCGTCAGCGCAGCCGTCGCGCCCTGCATCTGCGCCTGCGCCGAAAGGTATTCTCGCCGGCGGTCGTCGACCGTCGCGGTTGAGATATTGCCGGTCTTGGCGAGTTCGTCGGCGCGATCCAGCTGCATCTTGGAGAATTCGAGCAGACTCTTGGCGACGTCCACTTGCGACTTGGCGGCATCATAAGCCGCCTGGTACGGACGCTGGTCGATGGTGAAGAGCAGGTCGCCCTTGTTGACCAGTGCGCCGTCCTGGAAGCTGACCTTGTCCAAATAGCCGCTGACGCGCGAACGGATGGCGACCTGGTCGACGGCTTCGAAGCGCCCGACGAACTCGTCGTCTTCGACGATTTCACGGACCACCGGCTTGGCCGCCGTCACCACGGGTAGCTGCTGGTCCTGCGCAAACGCAGTGCTGCTGAAAGCCATGCCGAGCAGGAATGCCGCCGACATGGCGGCGCGGGCAAGCCAGCCGGCCGATCGACAGGGTTGCCCGCCTGCGTCGCGATGCAATTGCCCATTCCCTGGGGTGTCCATTTGCGTCCTCGCTCGCTGGACCCGGAGGTCGGTTGATCCGCTTCTACGCTCAGGCTTGTCGTCGAGATCAGAGCACTGCAGTGTTGTGCATGGCAACATGATCATTTTCCATGTGGGCTGAAATGTCCACCCTGTGGCTGCCCGCCACCGGGCTAAAGCCAGTCGCGATTTAAAGGATTCAGGATTCCTTTGATGGACGGTTTATGATTCATCTTGGTCGAAGGAGACCGATATGGGCATTACCACGTCGGCCGGATTCAAATGGACTGCAGCACCGCGGCATCGCAAGCAACGTCGTTGCGGCCAAGATGGGGTGGAGAACGAACCCGCTGCGCAGGATGGGCGCGGGCGGTATCGACAGCCATTCGCTCCTTGTTGGCCTCTCGGACATATTCGTCCGTCACCGTCATGGAAGAATGTCCCATCATCGCCCCATGATGGCGCGCTTTTGGGTGTTGCATTCGGCGAGATACGTACTGAAGGTGCGGCGTAGCCCGTGCAGAGTGTAGCCCTCCGGAATGCCGGCCTGCTTGTTCCAATATGCCATCATGCCGGTGAGGCCCTTTTCCGCGAATGGATGCCCGTAGCCATCGCAAGCCGGGATGCAATTCCGACCAAGACTTCGGAAGCTTCACCCAGTCCTCTGGGTTCGTCGTACTTCTTCATCCGCTCGGTTCCTCCTGGCGCCGACCATAGCCAATCATCAGAAAGGAACATCCATGGACCGCGTCTTTACGCGGGCGTTTGCGCTCGTCAACGAGATGGCTAGCCAACTGTTGTGGTGGCCCTATAGCGGGATCAACGTACTTGTCCTGTGGGGCGCTGTAATTGGACGTGGGTGTCCGATATTTTGTCACATTTTGTGATTTGCGCGCTACCGCCAATGGGGCTCTGGTGGGTGCAGGCCTTTCCGGCTTCAGGCACTTGGCGGAAAGGGCGGGGGGTGTGAAAGGTGGCCAAGCATGGCCGATACGAACACCATTGTCTTGAGCGGCGACTATGGCTACCGCCAATATAAAGTATCCGGTCTGCCCGCCGACACCATAATCGATGCAACCGGCGCCTCGTGGATCGTCGCCAATCAGGGAAGCCCGACCAATCTCTATCCCTTCGCGGTCGTCAATCCCGGCGACAACCTCGTGGCTTTGGGCGGCACGATTAACGGCACGGTCTCCCAAACCGGCGACTGGGAGAACATCTACGTCAACTCCGCCGCAGTCCGTGTAAATTCAGCCCACAGCTTTGCGATCGACGACTGGACAATCACCCAGCCCTGGGATGGCATCCGTGTCGGCGGCACTGGCACCTTCCTCATCGACGATAGCTATGTCGGCTACTCACGAGACGACGCGGTCGAGGACGACGACGTCATCGGCGGCACCATCCGGGATTCCTTGTTCGACCACGTGTTTTCCGGAGTGAGCCTTGGCGACGGTGACGTGGATGGGTCTGACAACACGGTCATCATGGATGGCATGCTTCTAGGCATGGGAGAGTACCTTCGCAAAGGCGAGATGACCCACGGCTCGCCGTTCAAAACAGGCGCTAGCGATATCGTACCCAGCCTGCACTTTATCGACTGCGTGGTGGCGATCACCGACGTTCACCACAACGGCTTGGAGCGGGTGCAGCGGGCCTGGGACAAGACGGTCGAGTCGCACGGCAATTACTATCTCAACCTCTCTGACACGCCGCTGCCGGCGGATTATCCAATGCCGCCCGCCGGCTGGACGGTCCTTCAAGGCCAGGCGGCCCGCGATTACTGGGCCAACGCCAAGGCGGTCTGGCACGCAACCCATGACGGGACCGACCCGTCACCTCCGCCACCGCCGACCGACCCGACCCACGGAACGACCGGGAATGATACGTTTGTCGGCACTGGCGCGGCCGATACCTATGATGCCCTGGCTGGCAACGATACACTGCGGGGTCTGGGTGGCAACGACGTGCTGACCGGTGGCGCCGGCAAGGACACCTTCGTGTTTGACACGGCCTATGGCCCCGGCAATGTCGATACACTCACCGACTTCCACGCGGCGGATGACTCGCTCTATCTCGACCATGCCGTCTTCACCAAGCTCGGCACCGGTTCCTTGTCCAGCCCGACGCAGGTGAACTCGTCGTATTTCGAGTTGCGCGAACACGCCACCAGCCACAACGATTACCTGCTCTACAGCCGGCCTACGGGCATTCTGTATTATGACCCCGATGGCTCGAAATCGATCCCCCAAGTGGAAATCGCCCATCTGGAGCCCGGGGCGGCCCTGACCTTCCACGACGTGTTCGTCGTTTGATCGCTCATGCGATCGCACGTGGCACAACGAAGCGCGAGTGCGTCACCGGTGTTCCTTGTTGCGAGTGACAGCGATCAGAAATGGCGGTTGTCTTCTCATGATCTGCGCTTCCGGGAGATCAGGCAAGAAGATTGGGAGCGTGTCCGTGAAATGGTCCAATCAATGGGTCAGTCCGCCTGACTCGGATTGCAAAGCTTCTGATCACGAAGGCCCTGTGGTGGGGCGCCATCTCATGCCAATCACGCTGAGACTATCGTTGCTGCCAGCCCTGATGTGAAGCCCGTCCGCCGTGGGGCCAAATGTGACCCGTTACGGGTCAGTAGGCTTGGCACCGCAATTGCGTTGATAGGTGTGTGGGCTGGGGCGAGGGTCCGTCGCCTCGTGAATGGGGCGGCGGGCCTTTAGTCAACGAGGATTTGGATGGAACGGCCCGGCACCCTTGTTGGGATGGGGCTAGGACACCGGGCCTAACCGACGGGCAGTCTGTGAGAAACGGCGCCGGGGCTGGGGGACTATATGCGATCATGCTAGATATGTGCAAAGCATACGAACGAAGTACGAGAGCAACAATTCGGGTGTCAACCGGAGACCGATATACCGGTGGCGCCGACGTCATGAGCATATTCGAGAAGCCGCACCGGCGCTGATTAAAAAGGAGTGGGAGTAGGGGCAACTGCGGCGTAGGCGTAGGAATGGCCTCTCGTGCTTCGTCGATCGGCTCGAGCTCTTCTGCTTGGTCTTATCGCCGCGGCAGCTCTGCCGGGGCTGGCTGTTCGCCGCATATCTTCTCCATTATGCACTGCAACGGCAAAGCCGCTTCGAACAGGACGCGTTGCGGACGGCGCAACAAGTCTCGCTGGTGGTCGAAGCAGAGCTTGTCAACCTGCAGACCATTCTTGAGGTCTCTCAAAATCGGCCACTCTCGCCAACGGCGATCTGAAGGCGTTTCACAATGAGACGAGTCGCCGTGTGCAAGGCACGGATCAGGTCCTCACCTTGAATGATGCCGATGGCAATCAGCCCACGACACCGACACCGCGCGAGGTCAGAATTTGCGTCTCGTCGAACCGGTATGGAACATGAGCGTCCCGGAGGGCGTGAAGAAAAACTGTCGTGCAGCACGCAGACTGGCAAGAAGGAAGTCGCCGGATTTTGATGCCTCGTGAATCCACGAGGTGCTCGGCGGCGCCGGCGGAATGAGGCCGGCATAGGTTGCGAGTTTTTTCGGTCCTCCGCGTGTATCTCCTTTTGACGTACGACGAATTAGGTTCGAGCAGCATGGGGACGCGCCTAAGGGAGTGTGGACCGGCAGCTGTCAGTGCGGTTTTCTAAAATCGCGGCCCGATTCCTCCGAATCGCAAGTTTGCGCTCTCAGGTCGAGACAATTCTGGACAAACTTTTTGGTGCTAAATCAGCCACATACAATTCCAGATTGCTATAGGGCCTGGTATATTAGCTAGCTAAGATATAATTACAAATTGTTAACCAGGATTAATGCGTCTTTTCCACAGCATCGTAGTATGCCTTCCAGGTTGGGTTACCTCTAAAGAGCGGGAAAGCCATACGTCCGTGCGTTGGGGCGGCGTATGCCCTACTCCTTGAATCCATTCCTAAGATATAAACAGCCCTGACACACGATAAACGAGCGTATCAGTTCACGCCCTGACAAGCTTTGCGAGGGAGCCAAACCAAGAGAGAAAGGCAAGTCAGCGGCGGAGAGGAGCAGGTAAGTCGATGGGACACCTTCAAACTTCCGATTTTTCGAATGACGCGACAAGACCGCTACACAACGGGCATATGCCGGACGCGAATGGCCTTAGCAGGTCCGATCTCGAAGAAGGACATCGAAGCGAAGGCCTTGTCATGATTGTCGACAAGCGAGCACTTGAACGTGAATGCCTTGCTCGTGGTCTTATCGAACACAATCCCACTTTGCGCGTTAGCGCGGTAGGATCTCTCGACGAGATCCAGCATATTGCCGGTGAAGCGGAGCCGTCCGCGATCCTCGTCATTCTTGGCGCCAAAAAAGTCTCCGACCAGAGTGTTCGAGAGGAACTTGCGCACTTCATTGCTGAGATTGGGGCCGTCCCCGTAATCGTCGTGGTGGATTCCGACGAGCCGGGAGAGGTTCTCGCGGCACTCGAATGCGGCGCCAGAGGCTACATTCCCACAAGCGTGAAGGTGAAGGTCGCTGCCGAGGCCATTGGTCTCGCCCGCGCCGGTGGAATCTTTGTGCCGGCCAGCTGCGTGCTGGCGCTTCGAGAGATCATCCACTCGACCGCAAACGGTGCCCGCCCACTCGCCGGCATGTTCACCATACGCGAGGCTGCGGTCGTGGAGGCGCTCAGGAAAGGCAAGGCGAACAAGATAATTGCCTACGAACTCAACCTCTGCGAGAGCACCGTCAAGGTCCACATCCGTAATATCATGAAAAAACTGAAGGCTACGAACCGCACGGAGGTGGCATACAAGCTCAGACAGATGTTGCTTTGAGGGCTGCCTCGATCGGTCCTGCCTGGCCCTCCATGGCAATATAACTGCTGGGTGCGTAAAGGCGGGACCACAGGGTCGCCGTTCTGATCTAAGGCTCCGAAGGTCGATCGTCTCGTCCGAGCCTTTTCGGCGTTTAGGCACGCTCCCGGCCAACCGTCGCGGACCCTGCCTTCACCAGAAATCCAACGCTGTCCCCTCCGAGCTCCGCGCCCCGATATGCGGCTTCGGCGGCCTTCAGCCCACCCGTCAGTCTGCGGACCATTGGAGCCGGTCCGAGTACGTCAAGTGGAAGGCCTAGCTGACCACTGGTGGGCCGCTTCGGTGGCCAGATCCTGAGGCCGAAATAGCTGGCGGCCGAGCGATCGATCCCGCCACTGAACTGCACCAGCAGCGCTTGGCGCGGGTTCCGTGCAATACGGCCCAGGGTGTTGATGTCCATTGGTGGTTTGTCGGACGGCCTCATCGCGACCACGATCACATCCCATGCATCGTCGGTCAGGAGCACGGGATGGGAAAAAACACTTACTCTCCCCCCACCGTTGCGTAACATATGCTCAAGGGATGGTGCACAGGGCGTGTCGCAGACGATGGCGATCCTCGCGTTGCGCTGATCGACACCGGCCTCGTCGAGCAAGATGCAGCATAACCGCGCGAATTCCGGCAGCAGGTCTATGGCTGGATGGCTGAGATTGGGAGCCGCAACTTTGATGCCGGCCTCGTCGCAGGCGTCGAAGTCCACAACATCCGGCCGAAGCTCCCATGGTTCAGCCATCAGCGAAACAACCGCATGCGAGGGCAAGAGCTCGATGAGCGATCTCGAAATCGGCCCGACCTGGAGACAATAGGCAACGAGGTCGACGTCCTGCCATCTGCGGCTGTCGATGCGGTTCGTCACTTCAATGCGTTCGGAGACCTTGGCGTGTTTGGCGAATGCCAACGTCGCGTCTGCAATTGCCGTCAGGTTCGGATGTCTGGAGGATATGCGGGTGAGCGCAACGACACGGCTGGCATTGGCGAGCGCCGCCACTGTGGCAGTCACTGCTCGGTATCCTATCGTAGCGCCAACGACCACGGTGAGGCCAGAAAGATTGAGATCAAGTAAGGCTATTTGCTCGCGCGCGATAGCAAGTACACTAGCAAGGTCGGTTTCCGGAACATCACGAGCAAACGACCTTGCAGGTAAATCACGTGATGGAGGCATCAAGCTGGGCACCACGTTGCGCGCTCCCCACTGTCGGATAGGTCGGCAATGTCCTTTAGCGGATCAACTGCCTGCCGGGTCTCGTCTCAAGTGCGATGCATGCGCACTTCCTGGATTGCGTTGACGGACGCCTTTGCGGCTTGCGCATTTGGCAAACGTGGTCCCTGTATATTCTATCCTCGCTAGGAGCGTGATGGCCAGGATTTGGTAGCACTCAGACCTCATGATCGCGGAACGAATTCCAATACAGGCTCCGACAATATAGCCAACCCCGCCCGATCTGCTACCGCAGCAAACGGATGCAGGTGATACGCCGTTTGATCAGAAGGCTTACCGGCGCTACGCCGCCGACGCGCCTATCAGGCAAAGGGGTAACGAGCGCAGGGTATGGCGCTACCTCCTTTGCTTCTCTTGCCGAGAATGGCAAGCCGCTGTGAAGTTGGGCCAAACGCCAGCTGCATCTCTTGGTAAAAACCCGTGACAATCAGCGCATTTGACATAAAGCGCCGCAGGCCCGGCATCCGCATCGGGCAAAACCTCCGTCCGCTTGGAGGCCGGCCCAAGAGGATGATGGACATGACTGTCGCATTGACAGCGCTTGTTCTCGCTGCTCCGGTGATGCTGGCGGTTGCCCTTTTGATATTGTTGACGGACGGGGGACCGGCGGTGTTCTCACACACTCGAGTCGGGTTCAACGGCAAACGCTTCGCCTGCTACAAGTTCAGGACCATGGTGGCCAACTCGGAGCGGGTTCTGGCCGACTATCTCGCGAGCAATCCCGAAGCTGCCAAGGAGTGGGAGCAGAATTGGAAATTCAAGAACGATCCGCGTATCACATTCCTGGGGCACATTCTCAGGAAGTCGAGCCTGGATGAGCTGCCTCAACTCATCAACGTGCTGCGCGGCGAGATGAGTTGTGTCGGCCCTCGTCCGGTCGTTCCCGACGAACTACAACGCTACGGCTCCTGTGCGATCGATTATCTAAAAACCCGGCCCGGGCTAACCGGCCTGTGGCAGGTGACGGGCAGAGACGCAATGGATTATCCCAGTCGCGTCTCTATCGACAGCCGCTATGTGCGGGAATGGTCCCTATGGGCCGATGTCGTCATTCTCATGCGGACTGTCTTCGCCGTGATGAAATTCGACCGTGCATCTTGATTGAAGTGCATGGCGAATTCTTGCCTCAGCTGCGGCGCCGGGCGCGGCGAAATCGCAGCTGCTGACCGTCACTGCTTACGTGACATGTCGCGGCGCCACATGGCCGCAAGGAAGAGGCCGAGCAAATAGGCGCACTGCAGAACGACAACGAGAAGCAGGATTGAAAGCAGGTGGTGCCAATTAAATACACTGCCGATGCCGCCTGCAACGACGCCGCCAACGACAGTCACCGCGGTCATGATGATGAGCGCAGCTGCTCGAAAACGAAATCCCAGCAAAATGCCGATCACACCGACGGCGACAAGGCCCCAAAGCACGGCGATCTCCTATGGGTGGAAGACTCAGTGTGCCATGCCTAAGTCTCCCACATCTGCGAATCGGCACCAACACTCAATCCGGCTGCGCTGTCTCGCTGACGCTCGATCAAGTGGCGGGAAATCGCTGCAACGCCGCCGCTTTGCACAAAAGGCGTAGGGCACCCTGTCCCAATGCCCCCTTTTCGCTCATTTCCTTGTCCACCCGCCGAGCCTACGCTGCTCGTAAATAGGTATGCGGAGATTCACCCGCCGTGCGGCAGCATGTAATGAATCATAATCCGGGAAGGGACGCTGAGCCTGTGTTTATCAGTGTTGCTATTCAGGACAACAAGGCGCTGGACGGTGCGCATCGCGGCACGGTTGCGTCGACACGAAGTTCCTGCATAAAGCTTTCGGTGTGACATCCCATCTATGTTACAGGCATCCGTTCTTTTGCTGATCGTGTCCATCTGGTTCCCTGGCGCAACGCGGATTGCCGGAACTGATGGCTCGCTTTCCTTCCTGCTGGCTCTGTTCTGCGCCATCGCAAGCATTGTTGCCTATGCCGAAACGGCACGACGGCTCCACCGGACCGAAGCGGCCTTGGCGACTGCGGTGCTGACAATATCTGCTTTCATCATCATTCTTTCCCTACTGTCGATGCTCTACGCGGACAATCCGCTCAGGACGATGCGCGCGGTTTTCGCACAAGTGTTTGGTTTCGCGATTATTCCAGCAGTCGCAGCGATCTCCACGAGACCCAGGGGTCTCGTGGCAGTCGACAGGGTTGTGATGACGATAGTCATCATGAGCGTTGTAACATCCTGTCTTGTCGCAATCGGGCTGGGCGATGCCAGGTTCGCCGATCGGGCCGAAGGCTATTTCAAACACTCGAACCAACTCGGGATCGCATTGTCGGCTGGTCTGCCGCTTATCGCCGCAAAGTTGGTCTCATCTCGGAGGCACCGAGTTCTCCTCTTGGGTTGCCTCGTTGCGGTGCTCCTGGGTTTGGTGAAATCGGGTTCAAAGACAAATTTCGTTCTCGGTGTGGCAGGACTCGGTGCATTCTTCGGATTATACAGTATATATCTGATCAGAAGAAAGAAGAACCCAGTTAAGATAATCGTTGGAACCGTTACCGCTCCGATATTGCTCCAAGTGAGCCTGATGGCATTGCAGTCGCTGAACCCACGGGCTTACAACCTGCTGGCCCTTCAACTTTCCGGGGGCGAGGCGCATTCGGTGGTGTCGCGGCAGCGACTGTGGTCCATATCGATGGATCTCGGTCTGTCGCATCCGTTCATGGGAGTGGGGGCAGGGCAGCCGGTGGGCGATATTGCTCCCCATAGCCACAATCTGTTCATCGACTTCTTTAGAACACTGGGGTTGCCTGGCGTCGCGTTGGTGTCGATCATGGTTCTCTTGGTCATGGCATATCTGGTCAGCGCCGTCCTCTGCACATTGTTCGGCAATGACAGGGGCGACCACGCGGCGGAAGTGAATGTGATGGTGCTCGGAACGTCGGTTTCCGTATGGAACTACATCCTGGCAAACCAGATGAGCGACTCTTTCGGTCCGTCAACGGCGGCTTTCTTCTGGCTGCCGTTGGCTTTGCTGATCTTCTACCGCGGTATGCAACGATCACTGCAGACCGGTCTTGAGCGTCCAAAGTTGTACCCGGTGACCGGGTCCCAGCTGTTTCAACATTGAGCCGATCTTAATCTTCCGAAAATCAACTTATCACCTGAATCCAATGACTACGCACACAGTTGGTGATCTGGCGGCAGGCTTGCCGCCAAGCGTCGAACCATGCGCGTCTCAAACAGGCATTCGATTTGTGGAGTTCTTTGGTCTCCCCGGGATTGGAAAGACAACCGCATCCACCTTGTTAGCGAACGGCTTGCGACGGTACGAGCCGTTGGTAGGTGATGTTCGATTGGCGTGGGAGACAAGAAATTTCATCGGCCGTCAAATCTATAGGATCGGTATTGTTGCACCAAGATTTAAGGATCGTGAGTTTCGCTCTCAGTTCGCGCGCATTGCCCGCTTTGTCGTCGAAAGCGGGCAATCATCAATTGTCGATGCCGCCAGAGTCATCTGGAATCTTTCGTTTCTGGTTGCCTATGTGCAAAGCGAGAGACAAGAAAAAAATATTATCACGGTCATGGATCAGGGTCTGTTGCAAGGGTTCTTGTCCATCTTGCTTAAGAGCAGGCGTAGGGCAACATCCGAGCAGTGGCTTGATATCCTGCTTGCCGTTGGCGTGCACGACATAGCTTTTGTCCATCTGCGCGGCGAGGTCGGTCTGGCACGAAATCGACTTCTGAAAAGGGGCGATCGGTCCTCGCGGATGCAAAGGGCATCTCCTGACCGCGACTTTGATCTCTGGTCCACGGCGGATCGTGCTTGCCGCGAGATTGCGGCCGATTTTGTGGCGGGGATGGGGACGCAAGATCACGCCGGCGTACTGGCGGCGGTCGTCGTGGAAAGGTTTGCATCGCCTGAAGACGTCGCCGAAAAGGTTCTCGATACGGTGCTTCTGGCCTGCCTCGAACGGCATCGGCTGTGCGATCCGGCAGGTCAATGAGCACGAGAATGGACCGCCGTTCATTCATGGGCGTCGCCGGCTTATATCCTGTAATCGCCCTGTTGCCGAGCTCGTTCCAAGCGCAAGGCGGACAGACGCCGCAAGGCAACGAGTTCGTTCTGGCAGGTGAGTACGGCTTCGAACAGCAATCGATACGGAATCTCCAGCCGGGAGCAACTATCGACGCTCGCAATGCTGCTTTCACAGTTGCCAACAGCAGAAACAACGATCCCAGCGCGATGATGGGCTGCGACGAGGGGCCGTTGCCGGTCAATCGCTATCCCGTCGTCATCCGCAACTGTCCCGGGGTTCGCTTTATCGGCGGCCGCTTCGACGGCCGGGTACCACTAACGTCTGATTGGCGGGACACTTACTGCAACAGCGCGGCCCTGCTTGTCAGGGACGGAACCGCCAATGCGACAATAGAGAGTGTGCGTGCGCGTCGCTGCTGGGATGGCATTCGTTTCGCCGAGCACGCTGACGGCTTTCGGCTAAAAGGGTGCTGGCTCAGTGAAATCAGGGATGATGCGGTGGAGAACGACTATCTCCTCAGCGGCATCATCGAAGATTGCCTGTTCGACGGATGTTTCTCGGGGATCAGTCTGGATCCTGCGTCAAACGAACGGGACGGAACAGGGCAGACAGTGAGGGTCGACAGATCCCTCATTCGTATGCACGCCTTTCTCTCCAAGGGCGAAACCACACATCAGGCGCCGATCAAGGCTGTCGATCAGTCACCCAGATTGAGGATCACGGGATCGGTTTTTGCATTGGCTGCGGCCAACATGCGTGGGTTCCGTCGCCTGGAAAGAACATGGCGGCTGACGATTGAAAGCCGGGACAACGTGTTGCTGTGGCTGCCCGATGACCCAATTCCCTCCGCATTGCCGCTGCCGCCGTCTGGTTTCAGATTGCTGACGGGCGCCGACGCCCGCGAATATTGGAACAAGGCGCATCTCCAGTGGATCGCGACGCACCAGGACGTGGTTCGGTTCTCAGACGAAGTGCTGTGAGAAGTCGCAGCCGTCGGCAATGATCATCCGAACTGCGAAGTCTTGTGGCGCTCGCATGCAACCTGCTTTGCAACAACAGCTTGGACCATCACCGTGATGAACCAGCACGAGGCGATTGACAGAAGCGTGGCGTCAGGCCCCGCCGATCACAGTCCTGGGACGTTTGTGATCCAGGGGCGGTTGGCACGCGTCGGGGGACAAAACCTGCTGTTCAGCCCACCCCAGCAGGCCATTTTCGCCGTCAACGATACTGCTGCCGACATCTGGCGCTCTTTGGAAGAAGGCATGCCACCGCAAGCCATCTCGGCCGAGATAGCGCGTAGTGGCGTTGATAGACTTGAGGCAAACAGGCATGTCGAGGCTGCGCTCGGGGATTGGCAGCGGCTGAACCTGATACGGCCCTGCGCGCCTTTGTCTGCTTCGTCAGCTCAGAAGACCGTGAGCCAGGTGGTCTCCGTTGCGGGCCTCAACATACGCATCGTCTATCCGGCAGCCTGCGCCTTTCCCGCGATCACCGTGTTTCAGCACCTTGAGGTCAAAAGAGAGACTGCCGACGTTCTGCTCGAGGTGGTCGGACATGGGGGGCGGGTCCATCTGTTGCGGGATGGCGAGTGGATTTTGTCCTGCTCGCTCGACGAACTACCCGTCATGCTGAAGGGGCAATTGCTGACCGAGGTTCTGGATCACGGCGCCTATGAACTTGCTCTCCATGCGGCAGCGCTTTTCAGAAACGAACACATCGTCCTTCTTTGTGGCAATCCAGGCGCCGGCAAGACAACGCTGACCTTGGCATTGGTCCATGCAGGATTCGGCTTTGCCGCAGATGATGTGACGCTGCTGGACTCTACGGGGCACGGCGTTGGCCTTCCGTTTGCCCCGGCAGTCAAGGCGGGAGCATGGCCGCTGCTGGCCGAATACTGCCCCGACCTCGGTGCCGTTCCAGTCTGTCGCCGCCCAGATCGCAAGCGTGTACGGTTTGCCGTGCCCAAGGCGTTCGTGCCCTTGCCTCCCGCTCCCCTACCTATCGGCTGTGTGGTCCTGCTCCGTCGAGATCGTGACTCAAAAGCTAGCCTGGAGCCGATCGACCCGGCCAGCGCATTGCGCGGCCTTCTCAACGGCGCGCTTGCACCAAGTGGAGAGCTGAGTGGGACCGCGTTCGACGTCCTGGTCCAACTCATCGGATCGGCGCAAACCTATTGCCTGGCCTATTCGAGGCTTGATGATGCGGTACAACTGATCGCGGAAGCGTGCCGATGATCGGCAGGGGCGTTGCGCTTGAGGCGTTGGTCGCCGGGCTGCGCGGCAGTCCGACCGACCGGACCAATTGGCGGGCCGTGATTGCTCTGGCCAATCACACCCTGCTCACACCCGATTTGTTCTCGTCGCTCGCGCGCGCCGGACAGACCCACCATCTTCCGCAGGACGTGCGCGAGTACCTTCAGTTCGTTCACGACTGCAATCGGGAACGGAACCTGCGCTTGCGTATCCAACTGCATGAAGCCGTTGCGGCCCTCAACAGCCGTGACGTCGTTCCGTTCCTGCTCAAGGGGGCCGTTCCCCTGTTCCTTTCGCCGGCCGGCCGGGTTCCCAGCAGGATGACGAGTGACCTCGATCTAGCCGTGGAACCGCCCGAAGAGGCGATCGCCCGAGCCTGTCTCGAAGAGCTTGGCTACGTCGATGTGGCGGGCGCTCGAGGCATGGCCCGCCAGCAGGACGCCGGCATGCTGGAGCTCCGGACGAGCCGGGCGAACGGCTTTGAACCCCCCAAGCTCGTTCAGCGAGACGGCCTTCGGGTAAAAATTCCGTCTGCTCAGTCTCGCGCCCTGCACTGGATGGTGCACGACCTTCTCAAGGAGGGAGATTATTGGCGCGGAAGGATAGACCTCAGACACCTTCATGATCTGGCACGATTGGCGGAAAGCGATGACGTGGACTGGACGGCACTGAAGGCATCCATGTCGGATCGAAAAGCCCGCAATGCGCTCGACACCCAGCTGCTGGCCCTGCACCATTTCTTTGGAACCAGAATCCCGGCAAAATCTGGACAAAGCCGGATGGTCCGTTTCCAGCACTGGAGGCGCATCTTCACGGCGACCCACCCCATCATCGGCGCCCCGCTGCGCCTGGCCGGCAATTTGGTGTGGGGGACATGGCGGTTTTCACGTGCCTACGGTTTGGCGCGACGTGGACCGTCCGACCTCTTGCATCGCATCGCCCGCACGCTTTTCAAGTCTCGCACGAAAATCTAAGCCTTTTGGAGAACTAGTGCCCCGTATCAGCAAGCCTAAGGTGAAAGCTGTGAATTTGAGAAAGTTTGTGAAGGGGTCTGACATGTCAACTGGAAGCACAAAACGCTCGGAACGGACGCCGGAAACCCTGGTCTCGGAGGCTCAAGCGCGCCGTGAATTTCTCAAGAAGGCGGGGCGTTTTGCGGCGGTTACGCCGCCGGCTGTGACGCTCTTGCTCGGCACAAGCTTGAACTCCAGGGCGATTGCCAAATCGGGTGGCTCACGCCCGGGCAATGGCTGGGGAGACAAGAACCACATTCACTCCGGTCCTCCCGGCCAGGCGTAAGCTTTTGGAGCATCGTGGTCGCTGAAAACAGCGTCTTGAGGACATAGGGCTCCAGCCTTTTCATTTGGAAGCCCGGACCGGTCGCGGCACGCCAGAGTGCCGCGACCGGTCCGGGCTTCTCTTTGCCGGCTCGGACCAGCCTCACATTGCATTGGCATCATCCCGAACTGCAGTCAGCGCGGCTTTCGGCCGGCGTGACGCTGGCCGAGGGATTGAACCATCGCGCCGTGCCGGTTCAGACGAGCCAATCATTAAAATGGAATTCATAGATTTTGCCGTCGTTCTCGGTTGGATTCGAGTCATTGTCCACGCCCCGATCGACGATATAGAGGCTCATATGGTGGCTCGGATCGTCGCTGCTGGGTGCCAGCGCCAATCCGGCCGGTTTTTTCGCGTTGGCCGAGGAGATATCGAGCGTGCCCAACAGATCCCCTGTCGTTGTAACCATTGCCACTGAGTTGCGCGACTGAATGATATAAAGGAGATCGTTGACCGGATCATACGCGATGCTTTCATCAGACGGGGTTCCCAGCGCATGAGCAGAAAAACTCGTCACGATGTCATCGCCGCCCGTACTCGCGACGCCGTCGAATTTGCCGTTCTGACCCGGTGCGACGGTGTAGATCGTCTGTGTTGAGCCATCCGCGACATACAGGACCCCACGTTTGGTATCATAGGCAACGCTTTCCGGATCCGTGCTGCCGAATGCCGACGTCTTGAACGAGGTCACGATGTCGTCGGACGTATTGTAAAGTCCATCATTGCCGGGGTTCAGTTCGTACACGCTCTTCGTGCCGGTATCGTCCGCGAAGAAGAGATGGTGGTTAGCAGGATTATAAGCGATCCCGGCGGGCTCGTCGGAGAAATTGACGGTTGTGAGTGTTCCCACCAGATTGCCGCTCAGAGTCGTTTGGTAGAGATTCTTGCCGGTAAAAATAGACATCTCCTCCACTTCGCTGTCGGCAACAAGCAGCGTGCCCAAGTGGGAGATATAGACGATATCAGTGGGGTCGGGGCTCGGCGGCGACCACAGCGAAGTCGGGATAGTATGTGCCAGGGTCACCGACGTCGGCAGCTGCTGGGCCATGACGTTGACGCTGAAGGCATGGGTATCGATGCTGCCATCGGACGAGGTGGCCGTGACGGTGAGGGAAACCGACGGCTCGGACTGGGCGTTGAGCGTGCCGGTACTCGAGCGCGTGATGACACCCGTGCTGGAATTGATGGCGAAGCGCGAGTCGCCGATGCTGTAGGTGACGGTCGAGCCGGCATCGGGATCCGTCGCTGAGGCGGTGATCCCGATCGCCGTGCCGGCGGCGGCGTTCTGGGCAATCTGGTTGCCGGCGGGGTTGGCATCCGGCGATGTGTTGAAGGCGACCGGCTCAGCGCTGTTGAGGACGGCGAGGCTGAAGGCCCGGTTGGCGCTGCTTCCGTCGGACGAGGTTGCCGTCACTGTCAGATTGATCGACGGCTGGGTCTCAAAGTCGAGCGTGCCGGTGGCTGAGCGCGTGATGACGCCGCTGCTGGAATTGATGGCGAAGCGAGAGTCATTGATGCTGTAGGTGACGGTCGAGCCGGCATCGGGATCCGTGGCCGAGGCGGTGATCCCGGTGGGTGCACCTGCCGCGGCAAGTTCGGCGATCTGGTTGGCGGCGGGGTTGGCATCCGGCGAGGCGTTGAAGGCGACCGGCTCAGGGCTGTTGAGGACGGCGAGGCTGAAGGCCCGGTTGGCGGTGCTTCCGTCGGACGAGGTTGCCGTCACTGTCAGATTGATCGACGGCTGGGTCTCAAAGTCGAGCGCGCCGGTGGCCGAGCGAGTGATGACGCCGCTACTGGAATTGATGGCGAAGCGCGAGTCATCGATGCTGTAGGTGACGGTCGAGCCGGCATCGGGATCCGTGGCCGAGGCGGTGATCCCGGTGGGTGCACCTGCCGCGGCAAGTTCGGCGATCTGGTTGGCGGCGGGGTTGGCGTCGGGAGGTGCGTTGAAGGCCACCGGCAGCTGGTTGGCCGTGACGTCGACGTTGAAGGCATGGGTATCGATGCTGCCATCGGAGGAGGTGGCCGTGACGGTGAGGGCGATCGACGGCTCCGACGTCGCGTTGAGCGTGCCGGTACCCGAGCGCGTGATGACACCGGTGCTGGCATTGATGGCGAAGCGAGAGTCGTCGATGCTGTAGGTGACGGTCGAGCCGGCGTCGGGATCCGTCGCTGAGGCGGTGATCCCGATCGCCGTGCCGGCGGCGGCGTTCTGGCCAATCTGGTTGGCGGCGGGGTTGGCGTCCGGCGAGGAATTGAAGGCGACCGGCTCAGGGCTGTTGAGGACGGCGAGGGTGAAGGCCTGGTTGGCGGTGCTTCCGTCGGACGAGGTTGCCGTCACTGTCAGATTGATCGACGACTGGGTCTCAAAGTCGAGCGTGCCGGTGGCTGAGCGCGTGATGACGCCGCTGCTGGCGTCGATGGCGAAGCGTGAATCGTTGAGACTATAGGTGACGGTCGAGCCGGCATCGGGATCCGTGGCCGAGGCGGTGATCCCGGTGGGTACACCTGCCGCGGCAAGCTCGGCGATCTGGTTGGCGGCGGCGTCGGCGTCGGGCGGTGCGCTGAAGGCGACCGGATTGCCGGGCGGACCGGGCAGGGTATACTCGATGTGCAGCAGCGGCGCGCTGGCCGGGTTGTACTCGTATGAGTCGGCCGTGCGCGTGCCGGTGCCGGTGACCATAAATGCCATGTCGTTGAGCGCCGCCCAGCCCGAGCGGTTTACGATCTCCTGCACGATCGCCGACAGGTCCGGCGAGCGCTCGGCCAAGCCGTGGGCGCCTACCGTGGTCCACGGGTCCGGCGTCCAGGCGGCGGACGCGTCCGTCGTCGCACGTGAGGACACGTTGAAGCTGACGCTGGTGAAGGCGCTCGCGTCGTCGGTGTCTTCCCCCTTGATCAGCAGCGAGGTCGCCCCGGTCTTCACCTCATTGGCCTGGAACTGGATGTAGGCGCTGGTGATGATGGCGCCCTGCGGTATGTCGATGCCGGTGAAGCGGACACCGACTGTCTGGCGGGTGCTGCTGTCATAGCCCAGCTCCAGGTCGTTGGTGTTGCTTGAGATCGAGCCCGAGCCCTTCTCCTCAACATCGTCGCCAGCGGCCGCCACCCTTGTCTCGAAGATCGGGTCGATCGCAGTAGAACTGGCGGCGAGGAGGCTGCTGGTGGTGACCGCGGCGCGCGTCGAGACCGTGCCGATGTCAGCAACTGCCTCAGGGATAGTGGTGGTGGAGGTCAGAAAGCTGTCGGCGTGACCCTTTTCCACATTGTGCCACAACCCAGAGGCCTTCACCGCAAGTGTGTCGAGAAACGTGCTGTCCAGATGAATGCCAAGTCTGGCTGCCGCCTCGGTGACGCCAGCCAATTTCAATCCGCCCTCGCTCTCCCATGTCGGCGTGATCCCATGCGCGGAGACGAGATCGAGCTGGTTTGCGGCGGGATCAAAGCTGGCGGTGTGACTGCCCTTGCCGGTTTCGGCAGCAAGCCCATCGCCAAGTTCGGAGAGTTCGCGAGGAATCTCGTTGCCGCTCGCTGCCTCGCTCGGCTGGGTCCAATTGTCAATGTTCAGCCAGTCGCCTTCGATCCAGGCGTCGATGCCGAACTCCGTCATCAAGAGTTTCGCGTCACCCCAGGGAAGCTCAGGCAGTTTAGCCATGTTGGATTTCCTTTTCGCATTTCTCTCGATTAAACCCGGAATCGCGACGTGCCCGACAGGGCGTCAGGTCCGACACCCAGATCGAGCATGGCGACGGCAGCGCAGCGCACGAAAGCCGCGGCCCAAATGTTCTGTCGTTGATCAGTCGGTTGCCTTCTTCATCCTGGGCCAGCCGGGTGCCACCGAGGCGAGCAGGCGCAGCAGTGATAGCCCGTCCCGCCCAAGGAACATTGACGGCAGGATCCAACACAGCAGCAAGCCGCCGGCAGATGCCAGCAATGCCGTATCGATGAGCAGGGGAAGAGGAGATAGATGGAACTCGCGCAGCCATTCCACGAGTGCCCAGACGCCGGTTCCGACAACGCCCGCGAGCGCGAGCCCGGGCAGATGCGCCACAAGGAAGTCCCCCCATGTCATCCGGGTCACGCGGAGGCTCAACTGTGCCATGAGCAAGAAGTTGATCCCGAAGGCCGCGCCGACGCCGAACGCCACCCCTTCTATGCCCCAGCGTTGCCCTATGAGGGAGCCGGCGAAGACGCCGATGGTGAAAACCGCCTGGCGCCAGGCGCGAGCGTAGACCGTCCCTGTTGCGCGCGAGACGGAATCGCTAAGCTTGTAGCTCGTGCGGAACAGCATGCTGAACGCTAGAATCTGGAGCGGGGCGACTACCCCTATCCATCCCTGCCCGAGAATGACCGCAACCAACTCCGGTGCGACGATCGCCACGACCACACTGGCCGGCAGGACAAGCAGAGCGCAGCCCGCGACTGCGCTGCGATAGGCACGAGCAAGCCGCGCGGGCTGCTCCTGGACTAGCGCCATGGTCGGGAACAGCACCCGATCGAGAACCTGACCGACGATGACCGCGGGCGTCGTCATCAGTTGTGACGACAGGCCGTACAGTCCAAGCGCATCGGCGCCGAGCCAGCGGCCCACGACAAGCCTGTCTGCTTGGGTGGCGAGGTAATTGCATACCCGGGCAATGGTGAAACCGCTTCCGAAATAGAGCAGTTCGGTGATGGCGCGCCGCTCCAGCAAAGGCCGCATCGGATGCGGCTGGCCAGCGAGCAGCACGACCATGCGGATGAATTGCTGGATCAGGAGTGCGCCGACAAGGGCCCAGATGCCGAAGCCGAGCCAAGCCAGGACCGGACCGGCAACGACGTAGCCCGTCGCGAAGGCGCAGGCATCGACGAGTGCCAGCCAGCGGAATCGCAGCGCGCGCTGAGCCGCGGCCAATGCCACCATGGAAGCCCCTTGGAAAAGAAACACGAGGCAGATGGCACGAACGACCGGAGCCAGATCGGCGAGTCGAAGCAAGCCGGCAATTGCCGGTGCCATCGCCCAGACCAACGCGGACACAACGAGGCCGAGGAGGCACGACAAGGTGAACCCGACCCGAAGATGCCGCTCTTCCAGCACAGGTCGCTGGACGATCGCGGGGGTAATGCCAAGCCCCTGGAAGATCGCCGAAAACTTGATGACGATCAGCGCTGCGGAGTAAAGGCCGAACTCATTGGGCGAGAGAAGCCGGGCCAGGATGAGAAGAGCGACAAGCTCCGCGACCGCGAGGGCGCCCATGGACAGGGACGTCCAGAACATGCCCACCACACTTTGTTTTGCCAGCCCACGTTTTTTGCTCACGCTTCTCTCCAATCTCGGCCGACCCAAACAGGCGGCAATTGCGTCTTCCTGGGTTCGCCGAGCGACACGACTAGCGACTAGATTGGGTGATGCTCGGCGACGCGCCCGCGGCCGCACGACGTCACGATCGCATTGGCCACGAAGGGCCTCGGCTGTGGTGCGGCCCGTCCTAGCGCGCCGTACCTACTGAAGAAGCGAGGGAATTTCGTAGCGATAGAACTCCATCTCATCCCGGACCTCCGGTATGATCGCGGTTAGATCCTTCCGTTCGAGGCGGAGCCATTTCTGCTGGCGGCCGGGATCGATCATCTCCTTGGCCTGGCGAGCGATATCGTCGGTGCAGTTCAGCCCGCAATGCTCATAGACGCGGCGCAAGACCAATTCGGGATCCTGTATCAAATCCTCATAGCGAAAGGACAGCACGCGGCCGTTGCCCAGCCTGGCGAGATCTTCTCGAGCCTTTCGATTGCCGCGTGCCCACTGGCGCGCGATCACCGTCAATTTTTCATTCTCCTTCAAATCCCGATCTATTCCGTTGTAGCGCGGTCCATAGATCGATGTGTATTTTCGCCCCAACAGCCTTTTTGTGACTATCTGTTTTATAATATCTTTTACATAGTAATGGATCTGCGTCACGGGAGTGATTTTCAAGAGGCGTATTAGACCTTTGAAAGACTTTGCTCGCTGCCACTTAAGCTCCATCGAGCTTATGTATGAAAACGGATTCCTCGTAATATAGAGAAATATGGCGTCCGGAAAAATCTCGTGGACAAACGGCACGCGCAAGACGTTGGCAGGCGTGTTTTCCATGATTTGTCGGTCGCCGTGCCGCGACTGGTATTCAAGGAAACGGCCACGAATGTAACGGGCGACCCTTTCGGTGGCATCGGTTTCGCCAAATTCGTCATGGCGCCGCGCCGGGTCGGCATATAGCCACAATGTTTTTGGCTCGTACCAGGTAACGATGTCGGGGTGCAGCCCGATCAATTTTTGCGCAATTGTAGTGCCTGACCGATAGTTGCCGATCAGAAAAATCGGAGGTTTCAGCTGTGTTGCTGTCATGACAAGTCTCCGTCGCTAAAGGTGAGCCAGAACTGCACCGGTCCGCACGACAAGCTGCGCCGCGCAGCTATTGGTCCCTGAATGCACGCATCATCTGGAGGGCTTTGCGCCGGCGTTCACGAAGGCACTTGGCAACCCGCCCCTTCGCCTCGCCTTGCGGGCGGCTACCATGGGCAGCAAGCCCGGCGCTGCGATCGCTAGCCCTGAAGCAAAGCCTTGCCCGAGGAAGCGGGCACGTGTTCGTGCTATTGGCCGATAATGCTTGGCTGGAGGGCGGGGCCTTCCGCATTTGGGGCCACTGAAGTGTCTGGTGCGTAGAACCCCTTGTTGGCCACAAGCGAAACCTCGATGACGTCGCCAGCTCTGACTTCCGTGTTTTCATCGGCGACGATGTCGTGGGCGACTCTCTGGTCTCGCCTGAAAATCGAAATCTTCACAGAGCCTTGCAGGTCGTCGAAGGTCCTCTGTTCGCCATATGTGAAGATAAAGAGAAGCTTGTCGGCAACATACCTTATTTGACTTTGAATTTTTCCCAGCTCGACCTGCGTATCCTGCGTTTGCGAGATCAAGTCCATTTCATAACTCTGCTTCTTTTTTCTCAGCTCGCTCTCCGAGTTCAGCATCGCCTGCTGCGCCTGCTCCTGCTGCAGTTCGGTCTGCGCAAGTTCGGCGCGATAGCTCGTATGGGCTCTTTCCGCCGTCATGACATTCGAGTTGGTTATCAGACCTTTTTCCCGCAGCGACCGGGCGGACTGCAGTTCCTCGAGTTGAATGTTCGCAGTCTTTTCGCGTTCCTTTCGCGTGGCAACGACCATATCTGCTTCCTTCCTGGCCCGATCCACCGAGATTTCGAGGAAGGAAATGTCATCCCGATACGCGGCAAGCCGGGCGTCCAGTTGCGCTTGTTCGGACGCTATGATGTCGGCAATCAAGTGTCCGCCAAACTCGACCGGTGGATCCGCCGGAGCAACGAAGGATTTGTCCTGCCGGCTTTCCGCCTGAAGCCGGGCGAGCCGAACCTTCAGACGATATTCTTCGATCGCCAGACCTGCGCGTGCGCTGCGCAGATCAGCTATTTGCAGGGCCGGCTCCGTGTTTCCCACGACGGTAGCCCGAAAGCCGCCAGCTATGGTGAGTGCATGGCGAACCGTAATTCCAGGTTGAAACGGGTACGATCCGGGATGGGCCACCGTTCCGGAAATAAAGAATGGCCGGTACTGACCGATCTCCACTTTCACGAAGGGCTCAAGGATGAGCTTCTGCTGCTGAAATGCACGCTGAATGGCCTGCGAAAGGGCAACGGCGGTGAGGCCGCGCGCCTGAACATCACCCAACATAGGAAGTGATATCGAGCCCCGATCATCGACCACGACTTCCAGCGGATAGGATTCCTCGCCAATCACGGATACCCGTAGGACGTCACCGGTGTCGAATACATATCCATCCGCACGGGATGCATCTGTGGTGAGCAGAACAAAGGCAATGGCGAGGCCACAAATCATTGCGAGCATGGGGCCGGCCACAGGTTCAAATCCGGGAAAAAGCCGTCGGCCCCAATCCTTCATTCGCAAAGGCTTGGAAGGAAATTGCTGGTCAGCACGCATTGTTGTACTCCCGTTGTCTTGCTTGCCGTCAGGACCAATCGACATTCGTCGGCTGGAACGTGACAGCAGGGTATTCGTTGGGTTCGAGAAGTAAGCCTTGGAAATCCGCTCTCGGTCGAAGGAGCAAAAGGAATCAGAATCCGTGCAGTCCCAAGGTTTGCTTGGCGAGGCCATCGCGAATTCGAACGTCGTTTGGCCTTGCGGCTGAAAGGGCCGATTCAAGAGCGGACTGATAAATCAGCTCGACCCTATCGCACATGGCATCCAGCCCCCAGGACGAAAGATCGGTGAGTTTCGCGCCGTCAGCCAGTCGAGCGCGGTAGTGCTCGTTTTGGAGAAGGTCAGCGACCGCCCCCGCTGCGGCGCCCACGTCTTCTGCAGGCGTCACGATTCCATTCACGCCATGCTTGACGACCTCTTCCACTCCCGGCAAGTGCGAAACCACACTGGCTCGACCACCCGCCAGATATTGCATGATGACCCGAGGCAGTCCCTCTCGCATCGACGTCAGCACACACACATCAGCAAGGCTGATCAGCCGTTCAGGCTGACAATGGTAGCCGATCAGGCGGATGTTGTTTGCGAAAGGGGATCGTTCAATCGCCGACTCAACAGCGGATCGCGCTGGTCCTTCACCGGCCAGGAGCAGTCGCACGTCAGGAATTCGGTCGACGACTTGCCCAAACGCTTCAATGAACTCGACATGGCGTTTTCTCGGTTCCAGCGCAGCCAACATCAGGACCACTGGTGGCTTTGGCTCGCGGGCAGCCGTCCCCAGGAGCAGATGCGATTCTTGCGGCCATTGCGCGTTGGCGAAGCGGGTCAGATCGAAGCCGGAGTGGACGACGTGGTGCTGATCGGGGTTGCCCAAATGGTTGGCGATGCAAATGTCGCGCATGGCCTGGCTGACATCGATGAATGCGCGTGTGGACTTCGCGGCCAGGCGTTCGGCACCCAGAAATATCAGCCTCTGCGCGGTTCCCACATGCACGAAAGGCAGAATGTGCACGCCATGGATGATGCACGGGATATTGGCTTCCTTGGCGGCGAGGCGGCCGAGTATGCCGGCTTTGCTTTGATGTGTGTGCACGATGTCA
Source organism: Mesorhizobium sp. LjRoot246 (assembly GCF_964254115.1). NCBI lineage: Bacteria > Pseudomonadati > Pseudomonadota > Alphaproteobacteria > Hyphomicrobiales > Phyllobacteriaceae > Mesorhizobium > Mesorhizobium sp. LjRoot246. Next base: position 2,658,795 of record NZ_CAXUSN020000001.1, read on the forward strand.
GGCCGCCAATCGCGCATAAGGCCAGTGAGGTGCCCGAATGCAGAGATGTCATGGGATGGCGAAAGCGAGTTGATGAGTTTTTCAAGGGTCACAACCCGAACGGCTTCGGCAGCGGAGGCCCGTAAATTCGAGTCATACTCCTTGCCGTGAACCAAAAGCACTTCGTGGCCGTGCCGGGCCTGAGCGAGACAGCAGGCCAATGTGTTCTCTTCGGAGCCTGCCCGAAGCAGTCGGGTAAGCACATGAACGATCTTCATCAGCTTATACCTCAAGGGACAGGAAATCCGGGGGCGGCGCATCCGGGTGGAAGATCGAGTGCAAAATCAAATTTCACGCGGCCGCATCGACGCCCGACAGCGACCTCGGCGCTGGCACTTCTGCGCTGTTCGCCGCTGGCCGGTCGCGCTCGAACTGTTCGGTGCCGGGCAAGGCATGCAGCCAGGTTTCGCGTCTTGAGGTCCACAATTCATATTCGGGTACGAGATCGGTCGGCACGACGTCGAGGCTGCCGATCATCACCTCAGCCTCGTTGTCGTCGACGAAGGCGACGCGGCCGCCGCAGGTCCGGCAGAAGCTGCGCGTGCCATAGGAGCTGACGAGGCCCGTCTTCTCGAAGGCCTCGCGCGGCCAGATGGCAAAGGCCGAATAGGCCGAGCCGCCGGCCTTGCGGCAATCCTTACAATGGCAAAGACCAATGCGGAGCGGCGGACCGCGGACCGAGAACTGCACGCCGCCGCACAGGCAACTGCCGGTCCTGCGTATGGTGTCGGACATGATGACCTCCCTCAATGCATGGCGCTGCTGGCTGGGTGGGACAGGTGCTCGTTCGAGACAGAGCCGCATCGGCTCTTCCGAGACTGAGCCCATCCCGATTCCGAGATGAAGCAGGCTCTAGCCGCGCGCGCCATCGAGCGCGAGCGTTCGGCGGCTTTTCCCGAGCATGGCCGGGATCACCTATCGCCTTCACGATGGCGGAAGGCCGCACGTCAGGGTCTGTTTGAGGTGGATCCTTGGCCCATAAGCCGCCCGCTCTGCCTCTTACAGGGTCAGCCAGATATGCCTGAACAGTTCCCGGCCGACCGCCTCTATGCCAGCGCTCGCGTCAATGGTTCGGATGTTCTTGTCCTTGGCTCGCAGCTCCGCCATCAGCGATAACCGCGCATCGAAGGCTTCTTTCCGGATTTCTCCCGGCTTTCGCTGCTCGGAGACGGCAAAATCTGAAACGAGGTGCAAAGTGAGGTGTGGCCGGCATTCCGCCATCTTCTGATAGAGCCTCTGCTCGAGCCGGGCGAGAGCTGACAAGCCTGGGACGGAAAACAGGTGCGGTGGGATGGTTGGTCCGTCCAGATATCCTCTGCGCAGCGCTTGGGGCCACCTGTCACAAATGACGATCAGGCCGCGGGTCGCCCATCGATGTGCACGTTTCACGACAGCGTATCGCTCAAACGCGATCAAAACTGCCCACAATGCCAACGCGACGGCAGCAACTCCACCCTTCGACCAATTTCGGCTAGTGGAATTGTTGCCACCTTGCTGGGCCAAGGACTTAAGGCGGCGTCTATGGGGAAAAACCAGAGTCTGCAACGCCTTGCGAAGCCACCACCCATTGCCGTCTCCGATTCCGACATATGCTTGCGCACACCCGAATTTCCATCGAAATATCTGTGTTAGCCGATCAACCTGAGTGCTCTTTCCCATGCCATCAGGACCTATGAGCGCCACTACAAAGCCACCAGCCGCAGGCCGTCTCTTTGGTGGAAATCTGCCGGGCATCAATCGCTGAAGGGATCTCAATGCGAGATACGAGGTCTTGCGGGCCAGATGAACGCCAGCGTCTGCTACTCCGTAACGTCCCGTGAAGCCGCACATTTCCCGAATTGAACGCCGAAGCCTGGCAAGATCTCCGCGGTGGGCGACCAAACCGTCGGCGCTTTGCAGAAACCTGCAGCTCGCCGTCCTCTCGCCGCCAAGTGAGTATTCCACGATATGCAAGCCTTGCTCGCCTGACGGAAATGGCAGGCGTGCAAATTGGTCCTTCCAACCATCCCCGATGGTGATCCATTGTCTCCAAGGCAGTGCCCAGGCCCGAAAGGCGAAGCGAGCAATTGCTATCCGAATCTCGTCTTCGGGAGAGACGACTGGGATCGATACGCCGTCCACGCAAATCGACTCCCATCGTGTAATCGCCGCATGATCGAATACCGGATATCGCTTGCGAAACTCCCAGCCGACCCGGACCCCGATATGCATGTCGAGATGGAGATAGCGGCCATGCGAAAAGTCAGGCAGGAACCAGTCCTCTCGGCCGGCGCAGACATTGTCGTAGCAGGACAGGCTCACGCCGCGACAGCCATGCAGCTTGCTCACGATCGAACAGAAGGCTGGGTAGTCGTGTTTGTCTAGAAGGACATCCAGATCGTCCCGGCCAGCAAGGCCGTATTGCAGGGATGCGAGATCCTGAATTATTCCGTACTTCAGACCGCCCTCATTGAATGCTCGAAACAATTCTGTGGCGATCGGCAGGGACGGCACCGTTTCGAGGGGCAGGAAGGGGGCGCTTCCGTCGGTTTTTGTAAGACCTGCATCTGCTTTGCTGCCTGACGGGCTTGCGCCAATCACTCTGGCTGGCGATGGAGCATTCGCCCTCGGCGTCAACGCTTCGGCCAGCATGCTTGCCTTGGCCTCTGGAGACCAGCGACGATATTGTTGCGGCTGCAGGCCATCCCGAGGCGCTCCAGGGTCCGCGGGACGGTGGCTTCCGGGTTTGGATTTGCGTGAAGGTTGCAAGAGGTTTCCCCAGTTGATCGCGTCGAGGATCAATCGCTGATCGTCGCCGGAAAGTCGTCGAATTGGCACCACATCCATCTATTGGCGGCTGGCTTCGGTGGGACGCAGCATCCAATGTTCTCAATGGCGACTGCAGGCTCGGATGTCGGCTTTGCAAGCTGCCGCATTGAGGGTGAATTGGGTGCCAATTCATCCCTCCTTGCCCGATCTCGGCATCTTCCGCGCAAAAAAAATTGTTAGGCGAAAAATTAACGCATAAACTTCAAGAAATTGCTGAAAGTTTATCCCGGTCGATCATAATTGGAATCGACCGGTTCATAATATCAAGGAGAATTCTGACTGCTCCAGTACTTCCGACATGATCAAGAATGCCAAGCTGGTCCGAAAACGGTCCGTCTATGATCCTAACTCTTTGACCTGGCCTCAATAGAATGTCCGGGTGCAAAATACCGTCGTCATCGGTTGCTGAGATCAAAGACTCAATCACACCATATGGCGCAGGTATCGGCATTCCTTTGCTCATCACGAGCTTTCGGACGCCGACGGTCGAGTTGATTGGGTACCAACTCTGCTGATGAACAGCCAACGAGACGAACAGATAGCAGTCGAAATACGCACTGGAGACGGTTCTGACAATGCGAGCGTGGCGAACGGTTCGTCTTCGCTTGGGCAGATAGGTTCGGAAGTTTTGCGACAACAGGTGCCGCTCCGCCAGGCTCTCGGAATGTTGGTGCGTCTGGACCACGCACCAACGCGCGGAATCCCCGTCGTGAATTTTTCCTACCGGCTCTTGAGGGCGATTATGAGATAAATCAGCGTGCTGCATGGCGAAATATTTTCTCTAGTTGAGATAGTAACTGTCCGAAACACTACTTTCCAAGGACGTGTAGCGGCCATATTTCGGCAGCTTTGGTTCGTCCACCATTGTCAAGGCGATGCCGGCAATCTTGGACCGGCCGCCAAGATGGCGAATTCCTTCGGCAACGGCCTCGCGCGAGGTTTCACGCCACTTCACGACAAAGAGGACTTTGTCGACATACCTCGCCAGGATCGAGGCATCGGCCGCAGGTCCAACAGGAGGTGCGTCAATGATCACCGTGTCGAATCTCCCGCGAAGCTCGTCGAGGACCGAGCGCATTCGCGCGGAAGCAAGAAGGGCAGGCGGGTTCCGGGTCCTTGCGCCGGCAGGGAGGATGGAAATCCCCGAGCGTTCGTCCCGATGAATTGCGTTTGCAGCCCTCATAGGCAAAGTCAGAACATCGACCAACCCGACCTTATCCGCCATGCCGAAGAAGGCCGTGGCAGCAGAAAGCCGCAAGTCCGCATCGACGACCAGAACCCGTTCGCCGTCGGCGGCGGCGGAGCAAGCCAGGCTTAATACCAAGGTTGTCTTTCCTTCGCCGGGCATCGCCGATGTCACCAGCATGAGGCGGGGGGACCGGACCAGTTCCGGTGTCGCATCGATGCCCAGGCGAAGCCGCCGCACGGCTTCGCTATACCTGGATAATGGTCTGCGCTCGAGATAGGCCACAGGCTGGGCTTGGGACTGGGCGTCTCTCGACCAGCCCGGCATGCGTGGCATGGACGCAAGAACCGGAACCGCCAACTCGTCCTCTATTTGCTTCTTTGCCATGAAGCCGGAAGCGAAAAGTTCACGAAGAACGGCGCCCGCGCCCCCGACGAAGAGGCCGAGGACAAGTCCCAGGGCTGCAAAAAGAGGCCTGTTCGGGAAGCTCGGCGAATCCGGAACACCCGCGTCGGTGATCACACGCACGCCGCTGTTGAGGAGGGTGGACTTCTCCTCGGTGAGCTTGGCGCGTGACAGGAATGTCTCAAAGAGTTCCTTGTTCGCGGCGGCAATCCTCTCCAGATCGCGCAACTGGACGCCAACCTGACCTTCGATTTCGGACCGGTTGGATACTGAATCCAAGGCTCGAGCCAGAGAAGCTTCCCGGGCCTCTGCGGCATCGACTTCATTCTTCAGATTGCCGATGAGACGCTGTACTTCGGCGGCAATCTGTCCCTCGATGTCGCGGCGCTCTGCCTGAGCCGTCATGACATCCGGATGCCGATCGCCATATTTCAATTTGAGGTCGGCTTCCCGTCGTGTCACTCCAGAGAGCTGAGCCCGAAGTGCGCTGATCACCACGGATTGCAGTACGTCCGGTATCGACTGGATGTCGCCTCCGCTAGTCTGCAATTTGTCAACTTGTTGAAATTGTGCCCGTTTCTCCGACAGTTCGGCGCGCGCGTTAATCAACGCGATATTCAATTCGGATAGCTGCTGGTCAGTCAAACTGCCTGCTGGCGTCGCCAACAAATTGTGATCGATCCGAAACTTCTGGACGGCTTGTTCCGAAACGCTCAGTTCCGCTCGCAGAGATGCGGCCCGCTCACTGAGCCAAGTGGACGCTTTCCTGGCCCCTTCGTAGCGAGACCTTACGCGATCAGCGAGATAGGCCTGGGATATTGCGTTCGCCAGGGAGGCCGCTTTCCCCGGGTCGTAAGCGGTCACTGAAATCTCAATAACATCCGCCATCCCGACACGCGAAACTCCGAGCGCGCCTTGCAGCCATCCTAATGCCCCCAACCCGATCTTGGGATCCTTCGTCAGCTTTTCGCTGTCGACGACCTTCTGAAGGAGCGATGCGGATCTCAGAACCGCAATCTGACTTTCGATGAATGTCGAATTGTCGGCAAAATCAGAATTGGAATAATCCTGTGGGGTCATATAGTCGACCGGGGAATCGAGTAAGATTTGTGCAACCCCTGTATACGATGGCGGAAGCACATAGGCGGCAACCACAAATATACCGAAGGTGACCGCTGCAATGCTGCACACAAGCTTCCATCGGCGGAGGAAGAAATCAAGGATCTCCCTGACGTCCAGCGGTAGCAACTCCCGGGTTATGATCGGATTGTCAGTTAGACTTGCCATTTCCGAATCCTTGCGATCGGCGGCACAACTCCGCCCCTCCAGCGTCGGCTGAATTTGCTTCACATCAAAATAATTCGGGCAACCGTCTGTTTAAGCGCAATGAAAACACGTGACAGGGTTAGCCCCCGCCATTCGGCATGTCCAAATCGCTCCCGCCCGACGACCGGTAGCGTCGCCGGCCAGTCCGAAACATAACAGCTTCGCGGACATCGTCGCCATTACCATTATTGAGTAGTAAATCGGCTAAAGGTCGATCTGGTCTACCCGCCAAGCCTTTCAGACCTTAGGACATTCGCCGGGACATCTGTCGCTCTTCCGGGAGGTCTAAACGCTACCACCGACCACGATCAGGCGCGCAGGAGAACCTACGCTCCCAGGCGCCGAGCAAGCGGCCGGCCTCGTCCAGCCTGAGGTTGATATGGATACTTACAGTGATGTTGTTCCGGGGCTTGTAGATTGGGCGGTCAGCAGACCGTTGTCCATTCTGATGCTGTCTGCAACCTGGCCGTTGATGCTTCTTCTGAATAAGGGCCGGTTGCTGGTCTACGGGACCCTTGCCTTTTTTATTGGAGCCGGGGCCTTGATTGTATTCGGCATCGAAAGCCCCGCAGGAGCAGCCGTTGTCGTTTTGGCCTACAGTTTGCTGGTTTCAGTTGCCTTGCTTTCCACCCGGAAGCGACTTGCCCAAATCGAAAACCGCCTTGCATCGGTCATATCGGCACTCGACGACCTGGAGGTGGCCGAAGAAAGATGGCAGACTTACAACGCCAAACGTGCCCTGCGACGCCGGAAGTCGGCAGCCAAGCCAATGGAGCAAATCGTTTCGACCGGCGCAACGGAGGGTCTCGAAAGAGATACCCAGGTGATCGCCGGCCCGCCTTGGCAAGAATTGCAGCCTCCCGATCCGCGAGTGGGATTGGCTATTCCGGCTTCAGCTCGACCCGCGGTACCCGACGGACTTTCAGAAAAGCGTCAAACAGGGCTGCTATCAAGTTGAGCGGTTCTGTTTCGCGAGGGCGTTAGCCGACTGAAGCGACCGCAAAGTAGCGGTGACGTTCGCTGGGCGCAGCCTGGAAAAGATGTTCGAAAGCGGGCGATCCGGTGGCTGCCGGAAGTCCCAGGGCAAGTAGCTGAGGCCATTCCGGTAGCTAGATTCTAGGAGCCGGCTTCGATCGAGATGGTCGACTTTCATCCCAATGGTTCACACGCTCGCTGCGAGCGGGACGAAAGCGCGCGATCCCCCCTGTAAGTCGTTTGTGCCAGGCGCCATGACGGATCCGCCCAAAAGTGGTAAGGCTGTACCCAACAGTGGTAGGCTGCGACGCCATTCGGCTGAAAGGACAGAGGGAACTTTTTGTCCATTTGATGGTTTGCAGCTTCAGGTTGATCGAAGGGGCGATCATGGGGTGGGGCTATTAGGACAAAATGGACTTATCAAAACAGGCTTTTGGATTGGCGAGGGGACCTACGCTTGCTGACGCGAGTTGGGAAAAAGGATTCTCTGTACTGCCGGGAGCTGTGCGCCGCCTTTATCCAGCGAACACGACGATTGCACGCCAGCATCAGGCCAGATCCCTTATCCTGGTAGTGACTGCGGGATGGGCCGCATTCGTCAAGACATTGCCGAACGGCTCGCGTGTCATCGTCGATTTTGCGCTTCCTCGCGAAATTGCCTTGATTGAGTTCAGCGGAGAAGGGGGCGAGACGGTAACGGCTCTTTCCGATGTGACCGCGATCGAGTTGATCGGTCCTGTCCATACTTGTTTATCGCGCTATCCGCAGGCCATTTGCGAGACTATCCTGCTGGCTGAGGCAAGGCGGTACTCCAGGGTTGCGGAACATCTGGCCGGAGTCGGTAGAAGGGATCCAGTGGAACGCACGGCTCATTTTCTTCTTGAACTCGCCTGCCGCGCACATCGATCAGCAACGACCTATCCGGATCGCTTTGAATGTCCGCTGACGCAGGCCGAGCTGGCCGACGCGTTGGGGCTTTCGGCGGTGCATGTAAGTCGCGTGTTGAAGGATTTGCGAGAAAGCGGATTGGCTTCATTCCGCAATGGCGTGGTCGAATTGTATGACCATGCGGGACTTATCAAAACAGCCGGATTTGATCGGTCTTACATTTCGAATTGATGTCAAGCGTAATGCTGGTCTCCGCCCCGCAACCGGATCGATCCTCTGGGTGGTCAACACCATCCCCTCTCGATTGTTCAGGTCGGTAGCGCTCCGAGCCGTAAGCGCTAACCGGAGGGTGGAGGAAATGGCCGGTGCGGGTGGGTAACCCTCCGGGGGACGTGAGGACCGCACCGGCCACTACAGCGAGCTTGAGGTTACGCACTCGCACTTGTCAATTTACAGGCAGGTCAGCGACCGCGCAATTAATCCTATCGGTGATGCCCGCTGATATCGGGATTGTCCGACCGCCATCCGCCTTGGCGAGCTTTCTTTTCGATAACAAATTTTGTCATGTCCAGTCGGTCTTCCAATCCGGTGAGATGGTCCGCGCCGATCGGGAGGCGCGGGCGACCGATCAATCCACGCTCCCTGATCAGCGGTAGCAACTGCTGAAGAATCCCTCACCAAGGAACGCCGCTCCTCGCCCGAGAAGCCTCGGCATTCTAGTTCTTTTGCGTTGTGAGCTCATCCAAGTAGTGGAATGGACTGAATGCCATATGAGGTCGTAGCGTTCCTTTTTGCGCAGGCTGGGGAGCCGTATGATACCATTACAAATCAAAGAGTTGTTGGAAATTGACGCGTACCGGCGAACCATCAGGACACTCGATCACGCCTATGACGTCGACCTGGCAAATGCTTGCACGCCTATGGAGCGGGAAAAGGCGGAGTACCGACATTATTGGGAGACGTTCCTATACTATGAACAGATTGGCGAGATAAAAACGCGGCGACTGCTTCGGAAGGCGGATCGTCTCAACATTCCGATTGGCTGCGCGGGCGACAACAGTCCAATGTGGAGGAAATCGTCCCAGCTTAACAGCTGGATCCTGACGCCACTTGGTTGCTCTGAAGTCCAAAATATGATCCGTCAAGGATGTAAAGACCGCCGAGAGCACGCCACCACCTGGGCTGGCGTGATCATCGGCCCACTCACCCGGCTAGTATCTGTTTGGCTGGTTGCACGCGGGCAGTAAGCTGTACAGGGGGCATGGCTTCCAAGTCTGGCGCGTCCAGCGTGAAGGCGCATGTCGCTGCCCGGTACGTGGCGCGCCTGTGGCCGAACCAAAGCTCGCCCAGACATCGTCAGCGATAAGGAGTTGGGATGGTACATGGTCGCTGAAATTCGAATATCCGAACGCCGGCTTGGAGCAATGCGCCCCAGAAGTAGCGCGAGCTCGGTCAGCCCGGCAAGGGAGGCGAAGGTATCGCGGGCGACTGCGGGAGCAGCTCCAGGAGGACGGTTGGGATCCTTCACCTTGGCTGTCAAAAGATACGCAACCGATAGCGTGACAACTCCGCATGATATATAAAACTTGTCTAATATGATCGCTTGTCCGAGGGGCAAGGTCGGGATGCCCAGTTATTCGAACAGAACGGTGCTATCGAGAAGCGTGGTCGAAATGGGCCTCTTCTCCGCGGTGATGAACACCCTGGTGTTAATTCTGCCCCTCTACATGCTGCAGGTATATGATCGGGTCTTGCCCGCGGCCAATCTGGACACGCTCACCTACCTGACCCTTCTTGCGCTTTCGTCGCTCTTGCTCTTCGGAGTGCTCGAAGTCGTTCGGGGGATATATGCGAGCCGGCTCGCCGCGCGGCTCGATGTTGCGTTTGGTGCATCGTCTTTTCTCGCCGCAATGAGCGGCCCCCGCGCTGGGCTCGGCGATGTCCAGGCCTTGCGCGACTTGGCCACCCTGCGGGGGTTCATCGCCTCACGAACCATCTTCTTTCTCTTCGACCTTCCTTTCGGGCCGATCTTCGTGGGCCTCCTCTATTTCATCCACCCGTTGCTCTTCCTGGTAACGGTCGTCGGCGCGGCTCTCATGGTGTCCATCGCCGTGCTGAATCAGGTCGCGAGTTCGCGGCCCGGCAAGGAGGCGGCGGAGAATCTCAATGCCTCAATGAATTCGGCGCAGGCTTTCGCGCGAAACTTCGAAACGGTCCGTGCACTCGGCATGGTGTCCAACGCGATAGAGTTCTGGGGTGCCCGTTTTTCCGGCTCGCTGCACGCCTCGGATGGGCTCGCTCGCATCAACGCATTTTATGGCGGTGTGTCCCGCACCACGCGGTCGGTTCTGCAAATCGCGATATTAGGCGTCGGTGCATATCTGGTTCTGCACAACGAGATGACCGCGGGGATGATCTTTGCGTCGTCGATGATATCCGCGCGCGCTTTGCAACCTCTTGATCAAATCGTTGGAAGCTGGCGGCAGATCACCGACGCCAATGTTGCATGGAAGAGGCTTTCGGCTTCCCGATCCGGACCGGACAAGCAGGAAAGCATAGCATTGCCCGCCCCTGAAGGAGCGTTGAGCGCGGATCAGATAGTCTATCATCTTCCTGGATCGGCCGACGGCGCGCTGCCGCTCATAAAGCGAGTGACCTTCGAGGTCCCCGCTGGAGAAACCGTCGCTATCGTCGGCCCAAGCCAGGCCGGAAAATCGACGCTGGCGCGGCTTATCGTCGGTGCCATTCAACCCCGTTCTGGCGCGATCCGCATCGATGGCGGCGATATTCGAAACTGGGATCCCGAGCAGCTCGGCCATCACATTGGCTACCTTCCGCAGGATGTCGAACTCTTCCCAGGAACAATCGCCCAGAACATTTCGCGCTTTGAGCCCGATGCAGCCGACGAAAAGTTAGTCCGGGCGGCCCAGCAGGCGCAGGTGCATGAGCTCATCCTGGGGCAGAGGAACGGATACTCGACTGTGATCGGCCCCGCTGGCGTTCGTCTCTCAGGCGGTGAGCGTCAACGTATTGGCCTTGCGCGCGCCTTTTACGGCGATCCCAAGATCCTGATGCTCGACGAGCCCAATGCAAATCTTGATTCTTACGGCGAAGCCGCGCTCGTGCGCGCGATCATCCAGGCGCGTTCACGAAAAACCACCGTGCTTGTCATCACCCACCGACCCTCCCTCGCAGCCAAATGCGATCGCATACTTATGCTGCGCAATGGCCAGGTCGAGATCTATGGTTCGACCAAGGCCGTGCTCGACAAACTTGCCGAGCGACAGGGGCAAGCCACATCGCCCGCAGCTTCCCAGTCACGTGACAACGAAGGAGTGGTGCCTTTCCCGTCACCTACACGCGTGGAGATAAAGGTCGCCAATGACGGTTCGTAGCCAAACCATCCAGACAGGCGCCAATACGTATCGCTGGCAACGTGACGTCGATACACGCACCGATCGGATCACGCTGGCGGGGTATGGAAGCGTGGCCGTTTTTTTGCTCGGCTTCGGATTCTGGGCAGCCACTGCACCGATTGCAGGAGCAACGATCGCGCCAGGGGTGGTAGCAGCAGCAGGGCAAAATGTCATGATCCAGCACCTCGAAGGAGGCGTGGTCAGCAGCATCAAGGTCCGAGAGGGCGACAGGGTCTCAAGAGGCCAGGCCCTGATTGTGCTCGATCCGACGGTAGCGCAGTCCCAACTCAACCGCGTTCTCAAGCAATGGGTTGCCCAAAAAGCTGACATTGCGCGGCTTGGGGCAGAGCGGGACGGCCTCGACAAAATTGTCTTGTCCAACGATCTTGGAGCCTATTCAGACGCTTCCGAATACAGCGATGTCTTCGGAGAGCAAAATAAGGAATTTCAGGCTCGGTTGGCGCGCTATGCCGCAGAACAGGGGATTCTGAAGCAAAGGGTAACGGCTCTCCAGGACGTGATTGTCGGGCTAAGGGCTCAAAAGAAGGCAGCGGAAAATCAAATTGCGATCGTCAACGGGGAGACGGAGCGAAAAAAAGACCTGCTGGAAAAAGGACTCACAAATCGTTCGGAATACACCGATCTTCTGCGCAGCACCGCCGAGTTGGTAGGCCAGGCAGGGTCTCTGGAAGCGCAGATCGCTAGCTCGGCGACGCAGACTGTGGAAGCGCGTCAGCAGATTGAACGACTTACGACCAGCCGGGTCGAGGATGCTGTTACTGAATTGAACAAGGCACGGGCGCAGGTCGCGGATCTCGAGGAACAAATCAACGCCGGTCGATCGGTCCTGGACCGGACGACCATCCGGGCGCCGGTGGACGGCATCATCGTTAGATCGCTCTACAATTCCCAAGGCAGCGTCATCCGTGCTGGGGAGGTGGTGATGGAGCTTCTGCCGACCACGAACGAGTTCATTGTCGAGGCCAGGATAAAGCCCGAAGATATCGACTCAATCCGGGTGGGGCAGGACGCAAATATGATGTTCACGGCGCTCAACGCGCGTACGACGCCGAAAGTACCCGGAAAGGTGTTCTACATTTCGGCGGACCGGCTGATCACACCCAGCACGGGACTGCCTTACTTCACCGTACGGCTTAAAATGGCCGACAGGTTGCCGCCGCAGATCAAGCCCGAGCAGATCTATCCAGGCATGCCGGTCGAAACATTCATCTCAACCGGCGAGCGAACGTTTCTGGCTTATCTGACCAAGCCCCTGGTGGATTCGTTCCAGCGCGCCTTCCGGGAGAGGTAGGCCCGCCTGCTTCCTGGATATCGCAAGTTTCAGATGTGAAGCGGGCGCCGGATCAATCCGGCGCCCGCTCACGTTGGAGCCCTGTTGCCTTCAACGTCGGACGAAGTAGGCCAGCAGGCAGCTGCCGACATTCAGTCGAAGAAGCCGAAATCCTCTTCCTTGAGGTGCTTCTTCGCGCCTGTGGCGTCGATGTCGACGCCTAATCCGGGAGCTTCGAGCAAATCGATCATCGAATCCTTCACGATCTGCGCAGGCAGCCCAACAACGATATCCTCCCACCAGGGGTCGGAGGCGCTGGGATATTCGAAGGCGATGTAGTTGGCGGGCAGTGTGGCGCAGACATTGATCAGCGCGCCGAGGCCCAGCAGACCGTTCGCCGTGCCGTGCGGCGCCATCATGATCGAGTGCATGTAGGCATGCTCGGCCACCCATTTGAGCTCGGCGATGCCGCCGATATCGGCGGGGTCCGGACCGATGACGCGGACTGCCTGCGTCTCGATCAGTTCCTTGAAGTTGTGACGCAGGTAGATCTGCTCTCCCGTGTGGATGGGGGTAGAGGTGGATGTCGTGAGTTCCCGATAAGCCTGCGGATTGACCCACGGCACGTAGTCGCCCGTCAGCATGTCCTCCAGCCACATCAAATTGCATTTCTCGACCGCCCGCGCAAAGCGGATCGCGTCCGGCAGGAACCAGCCGGGGCCACAATCCAGGGCTAGAGAGACCTTGTCGCCGAGCACCTCCTTCATGGCGATGACGCATTCGATCATATGCGCCATGCCGCGCTCGCTGATCTGCCCCTGGTCCATGGCGCCGTGATAGGTCGGCGGCTGGCGGACGCCGTAGTGGAAGTCGGGCACGCTCGTCTTCATGTTGGAGTGGAAGCTGATGCCCTGCTTGACCATGAAGAAATTTTCAGGCCGCTCCATCATCCATTTGACGTCCGCCGCATAGTCCTCGGGCCGGTCGCCCGTCCGCTTCTTGCGGATCGAACCGTTATAGACCCGCACCTTGTCGCGCACCTTGCCGCCCAGCAGCTTGTAAACCGGAACGCCGGCCGCCTTGCCGGCGATGTCCCAGAGAGCGTGCTCGATGGCGCTGACGGCGGCGCCGTAGGGTTTGAAGGAGCCTCGCTGACGGATCTTCAGCATGCAGCGTTCGACGTCGGTCGGGTCTTCGCCAATCAACGCCTCGCGGAAATGCAGCACCCAAGGCTTGAGGTAGGGCTTGGTGAACTCCACTTCGCCCAGGCCATAAAAGCCTTCGTCGGTCACGATGCGGACGATGGGATGCTTGCCGATGACGGCGCACCGGAGGTCGGTGATCTTCATGCTCTGCCTTTCTCATCTTCCTTCAAAAAGGCGGGCCTTCCCTCAAAAGGTGGGACCTTCGCTCAAAAGGTGAGGCGGTCAGCTCCAGGTCCGGTCCCAGGAATATTCGTCATCCCAGCGATCGGTCGGCTGCCAGATGCCTTTGACGCCTTCCTGCAGATGCTGGCTGATGACTTCGTCAACCACGTCGTCGATGCCCAGGCCCGGTTTGTCCGGCACTGTGATGAACCCATCCTTGACCAGCGGCTTGGGCAAGCCCGTGACGATATCGTCCCACCAGTCCACTTCGACGCTGTGATATTCCAGCGCCATGAAGTTTTCCGTGGCCACCGCGACATGCGCGGCGGCCATCGCGGCGATCGGGCTCTCCGCCATGTGAATGGCCATGGCAACGCCGTGCTCCTGCGCCGCATCGCCAATCTTCTTGGTCTCGAGGATGCCGCCGGTGGTCAGCAGGTCCGGGTGGATGACCGAGATGCCTGCGTTGAGCAGCGGCTCAAAGGCTTCCTTGAGGTAGATGTCTTCACCGGTGCAGATCGGCACGGACGTCGCCTGCTGCAACTGCCGATACTGCTCGGTGTATTGCCAGGGGATCACGTCCTCGAGCCAGGCTGGGGCGTATTTCTCGATCCGCCGGGCGAGACGGATGCCATCCTGCAGCGAGATGTGGCCGACATGGTCGATGGCGAGCGGGATCTCGTAGCCGATCACCTCGCGGACCTCGTGGATATATTGATCGAGCAGGTCGATGCCCTTTTCGGTGAAATGGAGGCCGGTGAAGGGATGTGGCACGTTCTGCGCGTCATAGTCGGCGTTTCGCGCCCGGCGCTCGTCCAGGGTGCGTGCCCGGCCGCGAGCGGCATGCGTGCGGAAACCGTCGAGCACGCCTGCCGGCGCAGCCACCGCGCCTGGGATGTGGGAGATCTGCGCCAGCCCGAGGTCCATCTTGAGGAAGGTGAAACCGAGATCCATCCGCGCCTTGAGCCGCTTGCCGGTTTCGGTGCCACTGGGCTTGTCCGCGTCGGTGTCGCAATAGACACGCACCTTGTCGCGGAACCGCCCCCCGAGCATCTGGTAGATCGGCACGCCATAGGCCTTGCCGGCGAGATCCCACAGCGCGATTTCGACCGCCGAGACACCGCCACCCTGCCGGCCATGGCCGCCGAACTGCTTGATGCGGCGAAACAGGCGGTCGATGTCGCAAGGGTTCTCGCCGAGCAGCCGGCTCTTCAGCATCAGCGCGTATGTGGCGCTGGCGCCGTCACGCACTTCGCCCAAGCCCACAATGCCCTGGTTGGTGTAGATCTTGATGAGCGCCGAGGTGAACGGCGCGCCGACGATTTCGGCTACCCTCAGGTCGGTGATGCGCAGGTCGCCCGGCTTGGAGTTGGGGTTCACCCGATTGAGCGCCTCGTCGGCTCCAAGCGTTTTTGGCATGGCTTATCCTCGTTCTGGTCGGCGGGCTTGTTGTGCACAGGCCGGCCCGCACAGGGCGTCGCTAGCCCAATTCAATTTCATGGGCCTGCAGGTAGTCGCGGTCCATCTCGATACCGAGACCGGGCTTCGACGACAGCTTGAGGCTGCCGTTCGAGACGTCGAGTGGTCTGTCGATGAGATGATCGTATTTGCCCAGGTTCCACTCGGACGTTTCGAGCTTGTAGAAATTGGGAACGGTCATCATCACCTGCGCTCCCGCAACCACGTTGATCGGTCCCGCGGCGTCATGTGGCGAGACCGGGATGTAGTAGGCTTCGCAAAGGGCGGAAATCTTCTTGAGTTCGGTAATGCCGCCGGTCCAGGTGACGTCTGGCATGATGTAGTCGGCGAGCCTGTTCTCGAGGACCGGCACGAAATCCCACTTCGTGTGGCCGCGTTCGCCCCACGAGATGGCGGCACCGACCTTCTCACGCACCTGCTTGAGGGCGTTGAGGCTCTCGGGCGGGCAGGGCTCCTCAAACCAGTCGATCTGGCCGGCTTCCTCGAGGCTCCGGCAGAGGCGGACGGCGGTGGGAACGTCGAAGCGTCCATGCGCGTCGATGAGAATGTCGACATCGGGTCCCGCCGTTTCGCGGATCAGGGCCGTGAGTTCGGCGGCTTCGCGCTCGTCCTTGCGGGTCATGCCGCCATCGAGGTAGCCGTCCCGCTGTTCGCGGGAAAGGCCGTCGGCGGTGCGGCCCTGGTGGGGGAACGGATCGAACTTGAGCGCGGTGTGTCCGGACTCGACGATATCCAGAATTTCGCGGACCACAGCTTCCTTGCTGGTGAATTTGGCCTGGTTGGGATGGGTGTAGAGCGTGATTTCATCGCGTACGGGTCCGCCCAACAATTCGTAAATCGGCTTGCCAAGGACTTTGCCCCGGATGTCCCAGAGCGCGATATCGATAGCACTCACGCATTCGACGGCGGCGCCGCGGCTGCCCATGTAGGTGAAGCTGCGGAAAATCTTGTGCCAGAGATGCTCGATACGCGCCGGATCCTCGCCTGTCACGGCAACACCGATCTGCCGCAGGATCGTGCACAAGGCGCGGTTGGCGAGCCTTGTGGTGGTGGTGATCTCTCCCCAGCCGCTCACCCCTTCGTCGGTCGTTACTTCGACGAACAGGAACTCTCCCCAATAGGAAGCACCGGATTTGATCAGCCACGGCCGAACGCTCGTGATTTTCATCTCAATTGCCTTTATCGGGAATGGTCAGGCCACGATGTTCTGGACTGGACATCTATCCAGCCCGAGCGGCGTTGCGCGCACGCATCTGTTCAAGAACATGCCGGCCAGAACCCTCGACATGGCGGGAAATGAGTTCGCCCGCCGCGTCGGCATTTCCCGCTTTGATATGTGCGATCAGCTCGCGGTGCTCACGCATGATGGCGGCCCGCCGCGCGAGCGTGAAATTGAAACGCCGGCTCACGGCTCGCAGCACTTCGCGATGCTTCCACCACAACTCGGCGGCATGACGGTTATAGTGGCGCTGGTACATCACGGTGTGGAACGCGGTATCCAGTTCACTGTGCCTGAATGTGTCGGCGAAGTTGTTCTCTTCGATCAGCGCCTGGATACGTTCGAGTTCGGCGATGTCCTCGTCGGTAGCCATATTCACAAACCATCGTGTCAGGGCTGGCTCGATCAGGACACCGATCTCGTAGATATCCCTGACAAAATCCTGATCTATGGGTCGGACGCGCGCGCCGCGGTTGGCGACAAAAGTTACAAAGCCCTCTCCACGCAACAGCTGCAGCGCCTCCCGCACGGGGTTGGTCGAGGTGCCGTGACGCCGGGCGAGATCGGTGACCACAAGGCGCTCGTTGGCGGCCAACCGTCCCTCAATGATGTCTTCCCTGATCAGTTCATAGAGCGAGGCGCCCTCGCTGGAGGCCCCGATGGGGTCGATTCCCGCGGGTGGCTCTGCTTTAAAATCGCTTGTTTCGGCCAACGCCGGGCTCCCCAAGATTAATACACATTTTCCCCGATATCACACACGTCTTTCACAAACAATGTACGATCTGGTGCGTTGACAGGCAATCCACGATCTGAAAACGTACTAAGCGATCGAAGGGGTACATAGAGCCGAGACACATCCCCGCGGTCGAAAGAGCAAGGACCGCTTGCCTCGGCCCGAAGCGGCATGGGAGAACCAGGAGGAAACCTATGACGAGGATTACGCTCGGCAGTGCGGTCCTGCGCGCCACTGTCGTCCCAGTGTTGATGGCATCGCTGATGTCCACAACGGCGCTGGGTGCGCCGCCGGTCGACCTGAGCAAATGGTCGCCGGAATATGTGCGCTCCATCGCGGGCACACAGGATTTCGACACGGCAGCCGATTGCGGCAAGGTCACCCCGCTCGACTATAAGGGGCGACTGACTTTCTGGTATCAGGGCGTGTTCGAGGGCGACCCCGACCTCCTGCGCCAGTACTACAAGGATTTCTTCGAGACCTTCCGCAAGACCTATCCGAACATTCAGCTCGAGGACCAAGCCCTCACCTATAACGACCTGCTCGACAAGTTCCGCACGGCGCTGCTGGGCAATGCCGCGCCGATGGCGGTGCGCCTGCAAATCCTCGGTGGTACCGAGTTCGCCTCAAAGGGTTATTTGGAGCCACTGAAGCCCGAGGATGTGGGCTATTCGACCGAGGATTTCTGGCCCGGCGCCATGAAGGCCGTGACCTGGGAGGGCGTGACCTACGGCATCCCGACCAACAACGAGACGATGGCGTTCATCTGGAACGCCGACATTTTCAAGCGCGCGGGGCTCGATCCCGACAAGGCTCCGGCTACCTGGGACGACGTCGTCAAGTATTCCAAGCAGATCCACGACAAGCTAGGCATTGCCGGTTACGGCCTCGTGGCTCGCAAGAATGCCGGCAATACGCCGTACCGCTTCATGCCGCAGTTGTGGGCCTATGGCGGCGGCGTCTTCGATGAAGCCGCCGCGAACCCGACCTACGGCGAGGTCGAACTCGACAGCCCGCAGAGCAAGGCGGCGCTGCAAGCCTCGTACGACATGTATGTTCGCGACAAATCGGTTCCGGTTTCGGCGCTCACCAACCAGCAGGCCGATAACCAGCCCCTGTTCGTCGCCGGCCAGCTCGGCATGATGATCTCGCACCCGTCCGACTACAACGTGATGCTCGACCTGCAGAAGAAGGCGACGGGCACCGACAAGGACAAGGCGCAGACCGTCATCGACAACATGCGCTATGGCCTCATTCCGACCGGCCCCGACGGCAAGCGCGCGGTCGTGTTCGGCGGCTCCAACATCCACATCCTGAAGCCCGAATATGTCGAGGGCGGCAAGGTGGACGAGCCGGCTGCAAAGGCTATCATCTGCATGTGGACCAGCCCGGAATGGTCGCTGAAGATGGCGTACGCCGGCTCGAATCCGGGCAACCTTAATGGCTTCAAGACCAAATGGATGAAGGAACGGCTGGACAAGATCAAGTTCCTCGACGTCACGACCTCGATGCTGCCATACGGCATCCCGTTCCCGGCGCTGCCGCAGTCCCCCGAGATCATGAACATCATTGTCCCGGACATGCTGCAGAATGCCCTGACCGGAGCGATGACGGTCGACCAGGCAGCGGACGACGCGGCCAAAAAGGTAAAAGACCTGATGGGCGGACTCTAGTCCGAGCCTGACCTGCGACCTGACCGGCTGCGCCGATCGTGCAGCCGGTTCGTTCCGAAGAATAAGGGCACACCCCAGTGACGATCTTGACCGGCAAGGCCGAGGCTCGCCGAAGATTGCAACCCGGCAGGTCCGGCGTGCTGCAAGAGGTATGGGAGCATCGCGCGGACTATGCGTATGTGCTTCCTGCGATCATGGTGATGCTCATCGTCATCGCCTATCCGATCTACTACACGATCGAGCTGTCGTTCTTCAAGACGCCGCCTGGCCTGCAGCTCCGCGACAAGAGCTTCATCGGCTTTGACAACTACACAGCCATCCTCACCAGCCAGGTGTTCTGGAAAGTCACCTGGAACACGCTGATCTGGACACTGGGATCCACGCTCATTTCCTTTGTCCTGGGGTTTGGCGCCGCGCTGGCGCTGCACCGCGACTTTGTCGGCCGTGGCGTCCTGCGCGCCATCCTGATCATTCCCTGGGTCATCAGCGCGGTTGCCGCCTCCTACATCTGGAAGTGGATTTACCATTCGGATTTCGGGATCATCGGTGCGGTGCTGGTCGGCCTTGGGTTGGCGGACCGGCCGCCGAACTTCATCGACAATGTCAGCACGGTGCTGCCGTCCCTGATCATCGTCAATATCTGGCGCGAGTTTCCGTTCGCCATGATCATGATGATGGCCGGCCTGCAGACTGTCCCCGAGCAGCTGCTGCGCGCCGCGGAAGTCGATGGCGCCAATGCATGGCAGCGCTTCTGGCACGTCACCTTCCCGCACTTGCGCAACGTCTCGACTGTGACGATCCTGCTGCTCGCGGTGGCCAACTTCAATTCCTTCATCATCCCGTGGATCATGACCGGCGGCGGGCCATCGAACGCATCGCATATCTGGATCACGCACATTTATGAGCTGGCCTTCGGACGGCAGCGCTGGGGCGTCGCATCGGCCTATTCGGTGCTCCTGTTCCTCATCCTGATGATGCTGGGCTACTTCTACGTCCGCGCGCTGACCGGCAACGAGCGGAAAGAGGGGGGCGCATGACCGCGACCGCCGAGACAGCCCCTCGAGACCGGCCCCGTCGCCGCACGCGCGTCGACGGATGGCGGTGGGCCGGGCGTGTCTTCCTCGTGTTCATGCTGCTTTACACCGCGTTGCCGATGATCTGGATGCTGATCACCTCGATCAAGTCCGGGTTCGCGGCGACGCAATTCCCGCCGCAATGGTGGCCCGACGAGCCTACCCTCGCCAGCTACCAGAAGCTGCTCGATCCGCAGAACAGCGTCGGCCAGGATTTCCTCCGCTTCTTCTGGAACAGCCTCTTCGTGTCGACCGTCACGACAATCCTTTCGGTGATCGTGGCTGTCCCCGCGGCCTACGCGTTTTCGCGCTTCAGTTTTCCCGGCCGAAACTTCCTGTTCTTTGCTGTGCTGCTGCGCAACATGTTCCCGGCGGTGATCTTTCTCGTGCCGCTCTTCATCCTGATGCGCGCGATCGGGCTGGTGAACACGCATGGCTCACTGGTTCTCACCTATCTCACCTTCGGCCTGCCGCTGGCGATCTGGCTGCTCAAGGGTTTCTACGACAACATCCCGGTGCAGCTCGAGCAGGCAGCGCGCATCGATGGGGCAACGCGGTTTCAGGCCTTTATCCTGATCGTGATGCCGCTCTCGACGCCGGGGATCATCGCCACCGCGATCTATTCCTTCATCGGCGCGTGGAACGAGTACATCTACGCCTACACCTTCCTCTCCAAGAACGAGCAGTTGACCCTGCCGGTCGGAATCCAGCGCTTCTTCTCGGAAAATACGACGGACTTTCCGGGCCTGATGGCGGCCAGCTTCATGATGAGCGTGCCCGTCGTGGTGCTGTTCCTCGTCCTGCAACGATACTTCGTACGCGCCCTTACAGAAGGCGCGGTCAAGCACTAGGGAGTTTGCCGATGGCCCACGTGGTCCTCAAAGATCTCGTCAAGACCTATGGCGGCTTCAAGGCTGTCAACGACGTTTCGCTGACAGTCAATGACGGTGAGTTCGTAGCACTCGTTGGTCCTTCGGGCTGCGGCAAGACAACGACGCTCAATCTTGTGGCCGGGCTGATC
Source organism: Mesorhizobium sp. LjRoot246 (assembly GCF_964254115.1). NCBI lineage: Bacteria > Pseudomonadati > Pseudomonadota > Alphaproteobacteria > Hyphomicrobiales > Phyllobacteriaceae > Mesorhizobium > Mesorhizobium sp. LjRoot246. Next base: position 2,679,694 of record NZ_CAXUSN020000001.1, read on the forward strand.
CCGATCACATCTGGCGACATCGTCATCGGGGACCGGGTGGTCAACGACCTCGACCCCAAGGACCGTGACATCGCGATGGTGTTCCAGAACTACGCGCTCTACCCGCAGAAATCGGTCTACAAGAACCTGGCATTCCCGCTGCAGATGCGCAAACTGCCCAGGGAGGAGATCGACAGGAAGGTCAAGGAAGCTGCGCGGGTGCTCGACATGACGCATCTGCTCGAGCGCAAGCCGCGCGAACTTTCCGGCGGGCAGCAGCAGCGCGTGGCGCTCGGCCGTGCCCTCGTCCGAGACCCGGCGGTGTTCCTCATGGACGAGCCGCTCTCCAACCTCGATGCCAAACTGCGCGTGCAGATGCGGTCGGAGATCAAGCGCTTCCACCAGGACCTCAAGGCGACGATCATCTATGTGACGCACGACCAGCTAGAGGCCGTGACCATGGCCGACAAGATGGCGGTGATGAACGGAGGCTACCTGCAGCAATACGATTCACCGGCCCAGGTCTTTGCTCATCCGGTGAACATGTTTGTTGCCAGCTTCATCGGCAGCCCAGCGATGAGCCTTATTCCGCTGGAAGCTTCGGCGGCAAACGGCAACACTGTGTTGACCAGCGCGGAGGGCTGGAGCCTTGAGCTCTCGCCGCGCAACGCTCGGAAGGTCGCGAGAGCAACGACCAGGAAGGTTGTGCTCGGAGCCCGACACTCAACGGTCAAGCTGCATAAGAGCGTCGTCGCCGGCGCCATTCCGGCCAAGGCCTATACGGTGGAACCAACCGGAGACGTCACCTTCGTGCAGGCGCTCCTCTCCGGCGCCATCGTCAACATCAGCGTGTCCCCCAACATCACCGTCGCGCCTGACGAGCAGATCTGGCTCGAGTTCGACCAGGAGCGGATGCATCTGTTCGACGGCGAAACTGAAATGGCCCTCGAGGCCAACTAGGACAGGCAGATGCGTGTGGAACGTGGGCGTGGATGACTGAGAAGCTTAAGATCACCGCGATCAAGCCCTATCCTGTGTGGGTAGGGACGCGTAACCAGATGCTCGTCAAGGTCGAGACCGACCATGGCATCTTCGGCTGGGGCGAGAGCGGCTTGAGCGGCCGCGAGCGGGCCGTGGCCGGAGCGGTCGAGCATTATCGCGAGTTTCTCATCGGCCGCGACCCGATGCAGATCGGACGGATCTGGCAGGAGGTCTATCGCAGCCAGTACTTCGAAGGCGGGCGCGTTCTGCAGGCGGCGATTTCCGCCATCGACATCGCCCTTCACGACATCAAGGGCAAGGCGCTGGGGGTGCCGGTCTACGAGTTGCTGGGCGGCAAGCAGCGCGACCGCATCCCAACCTTCGCCTCGACCGGCGACGAAGCCGAGGGCGATGCTGCCATCGAACGCGCCCTCGAACTGTGCGCACGGGGTTGGCAGGCGATCCGCTTCTTTCCCGTCGGGCAAAGCAGCAGGGACATCTTCGAGCCGCGCCAGTCGATCGGCGCTACCGCGAAGATGCTGAACAAAGCGCGCGAGGCGCTGGGCGACGACGTCGTCCTTGGCATCGACTATCATCACCGACTGTCGGTGGCAGAGGCGGCGAGCTTCTGCAACAAGCTCCGCCGCGGCGTGCTCGATTTCCTCGAGGAGCCGATACGCGACGAGACGCCGGAGGCCTATGAATCCCTGCGCACGATGACCGACATCCCCTTTGCCATCGGCGAGGAATTTGCCAGCAAGTGGCAGTTCCTGCCCTATATCGAGCGTGGCATCCATCAGTTCAATCGGATCGATGTCTGCAATGTCGGCGGGCTCACCGAGGCGATGAAGGTCGCTGGCTGGAGCGAGGCGCACTACGTAGACCTGATGCCGCACAATCCGCTTGGTCCAGTGTGCACGGCCGCGACTGTGCATCTCGCCTGCGCGGTGCCCAACTTCGCCTGGCTCGAGACCAGGGAGCCCGAAACAAAACTGGGCTTCGACAATTCCGACTTCTTCCCCGTGCAACCAAGGCTCGACGGCCCTGATTACCCGGTCGGCGATCTGCCGGGGCTCGGCATCGAGGTCAACGAAGCTGCGATCCAGGCGCAGAGCTTGCGTTTCTGGGAAGCGCCTCACCTGAAGCGCCGCGACGGTTCCGTCACGAACTGGTAGTTCCCTTCAACCGGAGTACGACAATGACGCATACCTCCGAGATCACGCGGCCGCCCAAAGACCTGATCGACGCGCTAAGGGAAATCGGCGCCGCGACGGTTGCCGGCACTCTTGGTCACATGGGCTTCCGCAATCCGCACATGGTCGGTCCGGTGGCGCAGAACCATGGGAAGTCGATCGTCGGGCCAGCGCTGACGCTGCAGTTCTTGCCGCAGCGGCCGGACCTCTTCAGCGAAGGTGAATATGCCGATCCGGAAACGCAACTGCACCGGCATGTGCTCTATCACGCACAGGAGGGCGACGTGGTCGTGGTCGATGCGCGCGGCGACATGAGTTCGGGCGTCTTCGGCGATATGATGTCTACGTATTTCAAGGGCAGAGGCGGCGCCGGCATCGTTATCGACGGGTGCATGCGCGACCGGCCTAATGTTGAAAAACTCGATCTGCCGCTATGGCTGCGCGGCTGGACCCCCAACTACCATGTGCAGACCAGCATCTATCCGAACGCCGTAAACGTTCCGATTGCCTGCGGCGGTGTCACGGTGATCCCCGGCGACATTATCGTCGCCGACGACGACGGGGCGGTGGTGCTTCCCGTCGCGATGGCCACGAAGGTAATCGAAGAATCGCAGAAGCATCACGATTGGGAGGAGTTCTCCCGCATGAAGCTGATGCAGGGGGCTCCGCTGCAGCGCTACTATCCGCTGCACGACGATGCCCGAGGCGAATACGAGGAATGGCGCAAAACCAATCGCTTGACGGATTGATGTTGACGGGTGAACGCCTATGGCGTCATGGACCTGGGGCCGATGAAGGATTGTTGCCGTCGTCGACCGGACTGTCGGGACGGATATCACCGGCTTTCGACGCACTGCGTAGGGCCGAGAGTATCGGTCGCCGCCCGGCCGAAACAGATGGCCGCTCCGCGGTGAGATCATTCCACTCCAGCGGCAATACCGCCGCCCTCCGCCACCAACCCTGTGGATAGACCCCGAATACCCCCATCATTCCAAACATCCGGTAGCAAGAAGCCCTAGACTGGGAATCCAGGGGAATCGGGTGGATGTCGATCAGGCCGAGTAGTCGCGTCGTGTTGTGCACGTTGCTGGCGATTGCCGGCTGCACCTCCGCGCCGGGCAAGGACTTCTTCACCGAAACCATCGACAGCCTGCATGCCAAGAATTCGCCGTTGCGGGCGGGTTACACCGGACCCGGTGCGGTCACGTCGGCCGCCGGCCAAGCGCAGCGCTTCAACGGCACGCAGTATCAGGGCTCGGGCCAGTTCGTCTCCTCCGGCGCACCCGTCACCAAGGTGACGACAGATGGTTCGGGCCAGTTCGAGCTTAACCTGATCAACGCGCCGATCACCGAGGCGGCTAAGGCGGTGCTCGGCGACGCGCTTCACCTCAACTACATTGTCGACCCGCGCGTGCAGGGCACGGTGACGCTGCAGACCTCGCAGCCGGTGTCGAAGGATGCGCTGGTCGACATCCTGCAATCGGCGCTCGCGGTCAACGGCGCCGGCATCACCAACCGCGCCGGCACCTACCAGGTCGTGCCGCTTGCCGAGATCATGTCCAGCACACCGCCGGTCAGCGTGCCGTCGGTTTCGCCGTCCGGCCCCGGCGTCAAGGTGCAGGTGCTGCAGCTGCAATTCATCGCCGCCGACGAGATGAAGACCATCCTCGAACCGATCACCCGCCAGGGCTCCGTGCTGCGGGTCGATTCCACCCGCAACCTGATCACCGTCGCCGGCAATGACAGCGACCTCAATGCCATACGCGAAGCGGTTTCGGTGTTCGATGTCGACTGGATGCGCGGCATGTCGGTGGCGCTGCATCCGCTGAAGACCTCCAAGCCGGAGGCGGTTGCCGCCGAGCTGGATTCGATTTTCGGGACCAAGGAAGGGCCGGGCGCCAAGCTCATCCAGTTCATCCCCAACGACAGACTGAATTCGGTGCTGGTGATCACGTCGCGCCCGGCCTATCTCAGCCGCGCCGCGGCCTGGATCAACAAGCTCGACAAGCTCGCCGAGACCAACGAGGACCAGCTTTTCGTCTACCAGATACAGAACCGCCCGGCCAAGGAGCTGGCCGCGGTGCTGAGTTCCGTGCTCGGCACGACGGTCAAGACCGAGGGCGATTCAGGCGGTTCGAACGTGTCGCCCGACCAGACGCCGATCGCCATGCAGTCGGACGGCGTCACGCCGGTGCCGCTGACCGGGCCGTCGCCTTCGATGCCAATGGCCGACGGACAGCCGCCCGCCCACGCCACGGTCGTTGCCGATGTCGAAAACAACGCGCTGCTGATCCAGACCACGGCGCGCGACTACGAACGTATCGAGCAAATCCTGAGCAAGGTCGACGTGCTGCCGACGCAGGTCATGCTGGAAGCCGTCATTGCCGAAGTGACGCTCAACGACGATTTGAAATACGGCCTGCGCTGGTTTTTCGAAAATGGCGGCACGAAGATCTCGGTGTCCGACGTGGCAAAGGGCGTTGCCGCGGCGGCGCTGCCTGGCTTCAACTGGAGCTACGCCACCGATAACATTCAGGTGACGCTGAACGCCTTGTCCAGTATCACCGACGTGAATGTCATCTCGGCGCCGACCATCATGGCGCTGAACAACCAGAAAGCGGTGCTGCAAGTCGGCGACCAGGTGCCGATCGCCACACGGCAAGTGGTCGACCAGACGATCGGAAGCTCGCCGGTCGTCTCGGTCGAAATGAAGGACACCGGCGTCATCCTGACGGTGACGCCACGCATCAACAATGCCGGCCGGGTCATGCTCGACATCGAGCAGGAGGTCAGCAATGTCACCAGGACGACCAGCTCCGGCATCGATTCGCCGACCATCCAGCAGCGCAAGATCCAGACCCGCGTTCTGGTCAATGACGGCGAGAGCCTGGCGCTGGGCGGCCTCATCCAGTCGCGCAACAATATCGACCGCACGCAAGTGCCCATCCTCGGCGATATTCCGATCATCGGCAACGCGTTCAAGCAAAAGACGGACAGCATCGGACGCACCGAACTGATCATCTTCATCAGGCCGCATGTCGTGCGCGACATCAACGAAGCGCGCGAAGTGACGGACGAATTCCGCGGCAAGATCAGTCTGCAGACGCCAATCCAGAAGCGGCGCGGCGGCACCAAGCTGCAGCAGGATTTGAAGAGGCTGGCGTATTGATGATGGCCGCGCGCCCATCCCTCGTGCTGGCTGCCACCATCGCCCTGGCAATAGTTCTTGCCGCCATTTCGATTGCCGATTTCCGCCGGCAGATCATCCCGGACAGGCTCAATCTGGCGCTGGCCGGCATTGGCCTTGCCTATCAGATGGCGACGGATTTGGATGGCCTGCCGGTGCGGCTGCTGTTCGTCGCCGCGACGTTTGCCGCTGCCTGGCTGATCCGGCGCGGCCATTTCCTGATGACCGGCAGGATCGGGCTCGGCCTCGGCGACGTCAAGATGCTGGCCGCCGCGGCATGTTGGATCAGCCCGCTGCTGTTGCCGGTGCTGCTGTTCATCGCCAGCGCCAGCGCTCTGCTGTTCGTCGGCGGGCAGGTGGTTGCGACAGGCCCGGCGTCGGCGAAGGCGCGTGTCGCCTTCGGTCCGTTCATCGCCATCGGCCTCGGCTGCAGCTGGGCGCTGGAGCAATTTGCAGGTTTGGACATGGGACTGCTCTGATGATCACTCCGCACTTCACCCCTGAAAAATCCGGCTGCGAACGCGATGATCGCGACAGCGGCTTCACCCTGGTCGAGCTTCTGGTCGTGCTCGCCATCATCGCCTTGATCGCGACGCTCGCAGCACCCCAGGTGCTGCGCTATCTCGGCTCGGCCAGGACCAACGCCGCCAAGGCGCAAGTCCGCAACATCGAAAGCGCGCTCGAACTCTACTATGTCGACAATGCGAAATATCCGACCGCGGAGGAGGGGCTCTCGGCTTTGGTGGCGCCGCCCACCGGCGAAGCGCGCTGGAACGGACCCTACCTCAAGGGAACGACAGGCCTGAAGGACCCGTGGGGGCGGCCCTATTCATACGAAGTGAAGGCCGATGCGAGCGGCGTGGTCATCCGCAGCCTTGGAAAAGACGGCAAGCCGGACGGAACCGGCGAAGACCAGGACGTCAGCAACTGACTTTTCTGCTCTAGAACTATTTGTTTTGACGCAATTCCCAAGGGAAAGCGCTATGCGCTTCTCCCGAGAAAACCGTTTCACACTTTTCCTGGAATTGCTCTATGGGCGCCGTGCTTCGGTCGTCCGCGACAGCTGCTGGGCATTGGCCAGGTCGAGGCGGGCAAAACCTCTCGCCGAATAAGCGGCACCATCGTGCAGAACCGAAACGGTGAAGCGCACGGCGGCGGGCAGGCGCCGCGGCGCATTCCAGTTCGGCAACCACGATGATGCTGCCGCCGAACCGTCGAGATATTCGAATTTTATGGCACTTACACCGCCGAGCAGCCGCACCGGGTCGCTCTGCCTCGACGCGCCGGGCTGGCTGCCGCGCCGTGTTTTCTGGACAATGGCCAGTGAGTTTCCGCCAAGCGAAACGGCAATTTCGCGCAGCGCGGAGGATTTGAAGCCGATTGCCTGAACAGCGTTGAATTCGATCCGGGCAGCATCGCCATCGAGATAGAGCACCTGGTCCGGCGACGATTTCGACAACGGCAATGACTCGGCATGGCTGATCGCCGTTTCCAGGAACCGCGATGCGGCATCGACCTCCATCTGAAATTCGGTTGCCTTTTCGATGCGCACCATGGTTCGAGCCTGGCCGAGGAAGACCATCATCAGCGATGTGATCACGCCGATCAGCGCCAGTCCGACCAGCACGTCGATCAGCGCAAATCCCTCAACCGATGCGGATGGTTCTAAGGAAGATCTGGCGTCGGGCAGGGGGACGCCTGAGTGATGTCCCGGCCGGCAAATAGCGCAGATTTTCGAACGAGTGCGGAAGAAAAGGCCGCTCATGGAGCAGCCGGCTCCCGCACCGGCACGAAGGTCAGAAACGGACCGCCTGGAAACGCTCCGCCGGTCTTTTCGATGAGAACCGCGGTCACCTTGGCCTTCGACATTTCTATCGTGCGGGTCTTCAGGGTCCAGCCGGATGGCGCCGTGGCTTGCACCCGGGCCTCATAGTCGGCCAGCATCACACGCACGGTCCTGGCGGCTTCGACCTGGCGCTTGGCAGCAGCGATGCTGCGGCTGGCCAGCACGATCGACTGGCTGGCGATGCCAAGCACCAGCGCCAGGATGGTCATGGCGACGATCATCTCCAGGATCGAAAACCCGTCTTCGGGGGAAGGCTTCGACAATGGCGCTGTCATGGAAGCGCGCGCCAGGTTGAAAGCCCGGTCAGCCAGTTGACCGCGATGCGTGCGGTCCGCCCTTTTCGCTCGAGGGCGATGTCCATGCCGGATGCGCTGCCATCGGGAAGGAAGGTCAGGACCGTCTGCCGGTCGGCGATGATGGTCTCCTGGCCGGTGGTTACGGTCATCTTGACATCGTCCGGCAAAGTGAGCGTGTCCCGCTCGCCAAAACGGAAGGCGCGGGCGCCGAGATCGACGATGACCTGCCGGGGCTTGGCGGTAGCGATGGCCGATGTGCGCAACAGGCGCAGCCGCATGGTGATCTCGCCGGCCAGCGTCTCCAGGTTCTTGGTTCGATAGTTGCTGACCAGCCCCGGTGCGGCGATGGTCGCGACAAGGGCCATGATCGCCAGCACGACCAGCATCTCGACCAGGGTAAATCCGGCCGTTGCGTTCTCCGGTGCGCTGGCTCTCACGGCTGTCATTGCAGAGCCAGATCGTTGATGCTGAGGATGGTCGTCATCACCGAAATGACCAGGCTGCCAACAAGAAAGCCGAGCGAAATCGTCAGCGCCGGGGTCAGCAGCTTCAGCACCGTGTCGATCCGTCTCGTCAGCGTCAGCTGGAGCATTTTCGCCGCCCGATCCAGCACCACGGGAAGGGCGTTCGCCTCTTCGCCGAGCGAGACCAGCGACATCGTCGCATGATCGAAAATCCCTGCCTTGACGATCGCGCCATGCAGGCGGGCGCCATTGGCTACGGTTTCTTCGATCGCTGCGAAGCTTGCCGCCAGTGAACTCTGCCTGGAGACGTTGGCGGCCAGGCCAAGCGCCTCGGTCATCGCCACGCCATTGCCGAGCAGCAGCGCAAGCGTTTCCAGATAGCGCGCGACGACCGCGTCCTTGACGAGCCGGCCGATGAGCGGGATCTTCAACAGCCAATGCGACAGGCGTTTTCTGGCACCGGTGGACCGGGACAGAAAAAGCCAGGCAAGCAGGCCGAGGACCGCCGCCAGCGGGAAGACGAACGGATAGTCGCGAAACACCGTGCCGAACGCCGACAGCATGGTCATGGTGAACGGCTTGGGGGCGGATGAGCCTTCGAAGATCGGTTCCAATGCGGGCACCAGGACGGTCGCCAGAATGACCAGCGCCCCGCTCATGACCAGCAGCAGGAAAGCAGGATAGGCGAGGGCCTCGATGACTGCAGCACGGCGCTTGGCGGTTGCCTCATACGTGTCCGCCAGCCGCTGGCAGATATAGGCCATCTTGCCGCTGCGCTCGCCGCTGGCGAGCAGGGCGGCGACGTCGGAGGTGATGCCCGGCAGGCCGGCAAATGCCTCGGCGATCGGCCGGCCGCCGGTCGTGAGATCGAGCACCGATTGCAATTGTTGGCGCCGCTGACCGTTGGCCTCGCCCGAAATAACCGCGCCCAAAGCGCGGTCGACGGTGAAGCCGGCGTTTAGGAGCACCGAAAGCTCCGAAAACAGCCGGCTGAGATCGACTTTCCGGGTGAACGTCAGCGCGCTGCGTCCCGGCAGGCGAAGCTGCTGCTTGTCGCCATTCACCGGCGCAAGATGATAGGAACGGCGGCCCTGCTGCGCCAGTTTGCGCGCGGCATCCTGCTTGGTCGACGCATCGAGAACGCCGGCCTCGGTGCTGCCGTCGACCAGATAGGCGCGATAGGCAAAGGCCGGCATCAGCCGTCTCCTGCCAGATCGATGACACGCCGGACTTCGTCCATCGTGGTGACCTGCGACCGGGCAAGGGCGGTTGCGTGGGCCGATAACGGCACGAGGTCGTCCTCGGCGGCAATTTTCCCGATCTCCATTTCGCCGGCGCCCTGGTCGATGAGCTCGGCGATGCGCGGCGACACTTGCAGCATCTCGTAGGTCACCGTGCGCCCGCTATAGCCGGAGCCGTTGCAGGCGCGGCAGGCCGGACCGGTCTGTTCCGCGCCGTGGCAGGTCGGGCAGATACGGCGCAACAGCCGTTGTGCGATGACGCCCCTGATCGTCGCGCCGAGCAGATAGCCGTCGATGCCCATGTCGCGAAGCCGCGTCAGTGCGCCAGCGGCACTGTTGGTGTGGAGCGTCGAAAACACCAGGTGGCCGGTGAGGGCCGCCTGGACCGCGACCTGCGCCGTCTCGCGATCGCGAATTTCTCCGAGCAGGATGATGTCGGGGTCCTGCCGCAGGATCGAACGCAGTGCGGCGGCAAAGTCGAGGTCGATCGCCGGATTGACCTGCAACTGGGTGATCCCCGCCATCCGGTACTCGACCGGGTCCTCGACGGTGAAGATCTTGACGTCCGGCCGCGAGCGCTCGGCGAGGATGGAATAAAGCGTCGTCGTCTTGCCGCTGCCGGTCGGTCCGGTGATCAGCACGATGCCGTTGGCGGCTTGCGACATGGAGCGAATCTTGGCTTGCGCGGCGTCGTCGAAACCCAGTTTGCCCAACTTCAATTCGACGCCGGCGCGGTCGAGAATCCGAAGCACGATGGCTTCGCCGTGGATCGACGGAATGACCGAGACGCGCAAGTCGACGTCGCGCCCACGCACGGCAATGCGCATGCGCCCATCCTGCGGCAGGCGCCGTTCGGCAATATTGAGCCGCGACAGGATCTTGATGCGGGTGGAGATGCCCGACAGCATCGCAATCGAGGCGGTGTCGACGGTGGACAGCATGCCGTCATGCCTGAAGCGGATGCGGACGTGATCCTCGAGCGGTTCGATGTGAATGTCGGTGGCTCTTGCATCGACCGCCTTGTGGATGGTTTCGGCGACGAAGCGGACGATCGGCGCCTCGCGGGCAAAATCCTTCAACCGTTCGAGGTCGTCGGGGCCAAAATCCAGGATCTCGCCACTGCCGCCGCCGTTTGAAACGGCCGCCAGGGCCGATTGCTCGATGCGATCGATGCATTCGGTGATCGTGCGCCTCGGCAAGATGCGCAGCGCCAGGGACCGCTCATAATGAAAGGCGAGCGCGTCGATGGTTGCCGAGGAGAACGGATCGGCCACGGCGACCACCAACCGCTCGGCATCCATCTGCAGCGGCAGGATCGCGTTTTCCCTCAGATAGGCGAGTGGCACGCCTGCCAGCATTTCGGGGCCGACCTGTTCGGGGATTTCGACCGGCGTCGGTGCCTGGAGGTATCGGCTGAGGCTGTTGGCAAGGTCCTGCTCGCCGATCAGCCCGAGTTCTGTCATCACGGTATCGAACGGATGTCCTGACGTTCGCGCTGCCCCCAAGGCGCGTTGGGCCGCGTGCGCGGTCAGCACTTTCTCGCCCTCGAGAAAGGCTAGAAACGCCTCTATCCCCTGGGGCTGGACGGAAGCGTTCATGAGCTCCATCCCTGCAGGAGCCGTGCGGCTTCCACGCCGAAAAGCACCTCGCAGCCGGCACCGCCGGCGACTGCCGGCAATTCGCCCGCTTCACGGGCGGGGCTTCGCGAGACGCGCCAGAACGCCGTCTCGCTGACCGGAGATTTCTCGACGATGAACCCGGCTTCGCCGGTGATGCCGGATCCGTCGCGTCTGACGACCACGTCGACCGTGTAGGCGGATGCCTCGGCCGCCTGAACGATCGCGGCGCTGGAACCGGTGGCAAGCGCAGCGCGAAGACGGCTCGGCGCACGATCGGCGCTGATCGTGCCGCGCTTCGAGTTGACCGTGAAGGCAGCATGGAGGGCCTGCAGGGGCACTGACGCAAGTGCCGCGAACTCCTGCAGTTCGGACACCGATTCGAACGGCGCCTGCTTGTCTTGTGGCGGCCCGACGGCGCTTCTGGGCCGGGGCTGGCCGGCGAACAGTTTGGCATTGTCTCGAAACCGGATCGCGGCCTCGGCCAGAGCTTGCGACGCCTGCTGCCCGAAGCCGAGCGATGCGAAACCAAGCGCCAGCAAACGGTCGTCGGCGGCATTGAGATCGACCAGTCCGCCGTGATCCTGGACGCGCACATCGAAGCTGAACGCACCCGACCGGCACACCGCTGGCGCGGAATCCAGCGGAAATGTCTTCGTCCCCGAGCCGCCGGTCAATTCGGTTGCAACCACATTGCCGAGGCCTTCGGCAAGCAGAGACAGGCGCTCCTGTTCGACTTCGTTGTTGGCGATCATCAGCCGCGTTTTCGCCGTCACGGCAAAGGGCACGACGATCGCGGAGACGATCAGCATGAACACCAGCACGGCGACCAGCGAAAAGCCGGCGCCGGCGCTTTCGCCGCCTTCGCTGGCAATGTCGTGAGAGGCGCGGCCGCTCATAATTCCGGGACCGGCGGTGGCGGAGGGGGCGGTGGTGGTGGCGGGAGGTTCTTCCATGGCGGATAAAGCAGGATGCGCGCCACCTTGCCGTCCCGCTCGAGCACAGCCTGATCCTTGTCGATCGCCGACACCGTCCAGCCGTCGATGGTCTCGCCATTGCCGTACCAGACGGCCGCGTCGCTGCCCGCGACGCGCAACAGGGCCTTTGCCGCTCCGCCGTTTCTGCTGATGCCCAGCAGCGATGGCGCAACGGCCGATGCGGCTTCGGGCGGCGGCGCCGCTGGCTGCTCGGCCGGTGCGATGGCAACCTCCACCGGTTGTGGCGGCGCCAGCGGCGGCACGATTTTCCGGCGGGTCGGCGTAAACAGCGGACGCTGGAACGTCTCGCTGAAATCGCCGGCCTCGGGAAACTGCAGCGACCCTTCCGTCGATGCCAATCCGCCGTCATGGCCTTTCCCGGAGGCGATGGGCGTGATGTCGACAGGTGTGTTGTAGAGTGCGACATTGACCAGGGCGAGCCCCGCGATCATGGCCGCAATCGCCAGGCCGGTGACTTTCCGGGTCATGGCTTGACCCCGCTGGCGGCTGGCCTGCTCTGCGTTTGCAGCGGACCGTAAAACAGGATATCGGCAAAGATCTCAGGGTCGCCGGTCCGTCCGGCAGCCGGTCCGACATCGGTCGTGCGCACCGTGGCCTCGCGAATAAACAGCACCGGCAGCGATGTTTCGATGGCGAGGACAGCGTTGTGAATGCCCTCCAGCGGTCCCGAAAGGTTGGCCCGTAGCCCGATGAAATCCACGCCGCCTTCACTGAGCACGGGTGCATTGCCGGCCGACAGCACGTTCACGCCATTGGCGACTGCGATTGCGTTCAGCCGCTTTTGCAGCCCGCCGCGAATGATGGCTTCGCTCTCGCCGGTGAGAAATTCGGGATTTGCCGCGGCTACGGGACTGGCGGTGCTGTCGAGGCGCTTGGCCAGTGCCGCCACGCTCTGCAACTGGCCGAGAAGCTCTCGCTTTTCCTCGATCCCGGCTTGCGCCGAGGCGACACTGTCGAGTGCCGCGAACACCACCCAGGCAAGGACACAGGCGGTCACCGCTGCAAGGGTCAGCGCTATGATGCGGCGGACCAGCGGCCTGATGTTGAGGACGGCGGAGAGCATTGTCAGAGCGCTCCGATCTTGGCCGAAATGGTGAAGTGTTCGCCCTCCTGACCGGGAACCTTGACCACCGGTGCCGCGAATTCGGGTGCCGAAAACAGCGGCGAGGCATCGAGCGGCTGGATCAGTTCGGCGGCCGAGGCGGAAAACCCTGTGATGGTCAGGTCGTCGCCCTTGGCAGAAAGATCGGTCAGCCATGTCGTGTCGGGAAGCAGGTGCGTCAGCTCGGCCCAGACGCGGACCAGCGACGCCGTCGTCTTCTTTTCCTGGCGGATCTTTTCGACCTGCTCGATGCCGGCTTGGCGCTTCTGCAGCGAGCTGCGTGCCGCCTTGGCCAGCACCTGCGCATCGGCGATCCGCGCGTCCAGTTCGGCGCCCGCCTGCCAGCTGCGCCAGTGCGCATGCGCGAAGGTGACCAGCACGACCCCGGCCAGCATCGAACAGGCCGCGATCCAAGTGGTTCTGCCGCGCCGGTCGCGCGCCGTCGGCGGCCAGATGGCGGCGAGGCTGAGCGGATCGGCCCTCAGCGTGCTCTCGGCTTTCGACAGCGAAAGGCAGCGGACCGACCCTCCGGCCCGGCGCACCGCTTCCAGCACCGCGGCAAGCGTCTTCATCTTAACGACGTGGTAGAAGCAGTCCTGCCCGGCGTGCCTGGCGAAGACGATATGAACCTGCGCCGGATCGATCGGCGTCGAGGCCAGAAGGTCGAGTTCGGCCATGTCGCGTGCCTGCCGAAGTGGCAGCCGCCGCGCCGCCAGTTGCCGGGTCAGGAACAACCCGGGCTCCATTCGGATATCGAAGGTCGGCCGCTTGCGCCGAGGCCCGCTCTGGAGGAGCGCCAGAACCTCGTCCGAAGAGGCGATGAGTGCCAAAGGGATCGACTGGAACTCCGGCGCATTGGCCTCGCGGGCGCGGATGCCGTCATCCGCCAAGCTGACGATCCAGTCGCTTGTGGAGGATTGCTTCTGCTTGCGAACAATCCGCATCCAGATCCCTCGCAGCTCATCGAGCCACCAGTCGAGGAAATCCAGAACCTGCGCGTTGAGTGTCGCCACAACCAGCTGCCCGCCACCCCGGCTGATTCTCGGCCGAGGCTTTCAAAGTGAGATTACTACAAATGCTGTCGTGATGCGGATATTAGCGAAGGCGCGGGAGGCTGATTAGTCACAGCTTTTGTTGAAACCGAAGAACGACATGAAACGGCAGACGTCATCCCGACATTGGCTTTGAGCATGTGCCGGGATTGACCGCTTGACCTGCCATGCTCGTACAGGCGGTGAACAGAAAATAGTGCACTGGACTGCACCCCGTAGGTGAGACACGGTAATTCGTAATTCGGGAGATCTGAAGCTGAGATGTCCTTCGCGCTTCAAGGGCGATTGGTTGAATGCCGCCTTTGCGTCAGACCTCTGCGAGGTGATCGAATGCGACGGCCTGCCCTATGGGTGCACGGACATATCCATGACAGCTGCGACTATCGGTCGGCAGCACCAGCGTGGTGCGCAATCCCTACGGCTACGACGGCGGGAACATTGCATTTGATCCAGCCGGCGCTGGTCGTCATGCCCCGTTTCGCTGCTGGTCTCGGCGGCGTGCCTGGGAAATGCGCATCGCGATCGATCCAAAGTAACTTATCAGTAATATCGGCTCAGTATCGATAGAGTGCTTTCGGAAATAAATCATATTAGACAATGGTAAATTGCCGTGGTCTTAGTTACAGAAGTTTCGCATTACAGCCCTTCCGCAAAATGGTCGGTGAGACTGGCATTCTGTGTAGGCGTCTATGTGCTCGCCGCATTCTTCCTGGACCCGCGATCTTTCGTGGCTCTAAGTCGGATTTACGGCGAAAATTTCATCGCCGCCGTTCCGATACTGTTGGTTGGCGGCGTTGGCACCGCGGCTCTCATTTTCGGCCGTCAGGCACCGACGCGATACGCCGTTGAGCTGCTTCGAACGCGCTGGCGGAGTTGCGTGCCGGTGCTCCTTTTCTTCCTCGTCGGCATGACTGCGTTTTCCACCCACAAGAGCATGATCCCGAGAATCGTCCCGTTCTATGCCGACCCATGGCTTGCGGATCTGGACGGGTGGATACATGGAGCGGCGCCGTGGGAATTGGCGCATCGCCTCGATCGCGACTTATGGGCGTTCTTTGTTTTCAAATGTTACGATGTGCTTTGGTTTGCGCAATGGTTTGGAATGATTCTTTTCGTTGCTATGTGGTCGGATCGGATAGCGCGCATTCGCTATCTCTGGGCGGTGGCATTGACCATCTCCATCGTTGGTACCTTCCTCGCCCTCCTGCTGTCGTCCGTTGGTCCGATCTACTATGATCACTTCGTCGGCGGCGACCGCTTCGGTGATCTCAGGGTCGCCATGTCCGGTTTGGAGTCCAGCGTCATCGTCCGAGAATACGCTGAGTATCTTTTGACCCTGCACACGACAGGAAATGCAGGCTTGGGAGGCGGCATCTCGGCCATGCCCAGCCTGCATGTGGCTCTTGCCACGCTGAACGCCTACTTCCTTTCCTCGCTCAACCGCTGGCTTGGCGTTCTCGGTTGGATCTTCGCTGCCTTGATCATGTATGGGTCGGTTTACACAGGATGGCACTACGCGGTGGACGGCTATGTCTCGATCATAGTGGTATCGGTGATCTGGTGGGGAACCGGGCGCCTGGTACGCGAATAGCGTCCGACGGCCCGCGCCACGCCAACGCGAAACCTGTCGAGTACTCGGTATTTGTCCATGTCTTCTTCTGAAATCGCGCAAGATCTTTCGCAAGCAAGATGATTTCGGGCATGGCTCGCTTATGCGAGGTGCCGCAATGCCGCACTTCACGCAGTCATCTTTGCTTTCTAACCTTTCTGGCGAAACTCAGACTCTGACGAATGTCAAATACGTCACGGCTATCGCTTTTGATGACACGATTCTCGGAATGCCGTCGAGCCTGACAGGTTCAGTTCAAGCTTGCGCTATGTGGCGCACGCAGCGCAATTTGTTTGCGTCCCGTTGCATTGATGCCGACCGCGATTTCGGCGGCCTTGCCGAGATCGGCTGCATAGTGGAGGAGGATTCTTTGCGCCTCCACGGTATCCTCTTGCGTGAGTGCGCTTTGTACTCCCGGCAGGTGGCGCGCGCGGCGAAACTCCGCGGGGCTACGCCCGAAACGGCCCCTGAACTTGTTGTAGAACACGGCAGGATTGCCGAAGCCGTTTCGTTCCATGATGACGCCAACGGTATGATCTGTCCGGTGAAGTTCGTCTGCCGCGGTGTCGAGGCGCAGGTTTTGACAATAGTCGCGGTAACCGATCCCCAAATGGCGCTTGAACAGGCGGGACAAGTGGCTCAGCGTCAGCCCCTCGGCCGCGGCAATCGCGCTCAGCCGCTGATTGTCCAGCTGTCCTTCGACCGCGCCCATGATCCTCAGGATGCGGTTTCGACTGTCGGAGCGCAGCGGCATTGTGTCGCCATCCGCTTTCTGATGCGGAATCTGTCGATAGATGAAACAGGCAAGAAGATTGGCGACAGTCTGCCGGACGATAACCTCCTCCGGGCGGCTGGTCTGATCGAGGATCAGCCGGGCCATGAAAGCCTTTATCGGAGCGATCCTGTTCATGAACGGACGGCCGTGGAGGAAGGAGCGGCATAGGTACTGCCGTGATGCAAAACCGGGCAGGCCCATGCGCTCGAAATAGCCGGCGTCGAGATGAGCGCCGCAGATCAGCGCATCGCGCGAAATCGACGTCGAATTGTGCGGGACGTCGCTGTTTATGATGATCACATCATCCTGCTTCATCTCGCAGGCCTGTTCGTCAACGATGAGGCGGAAGCTGCCTCGCAGCACGAAAAGTATCTCCATTTCACGATGCCAGTGGTAGGGGACATTGGCGCGGCCATGCATGAAGGCACGGCAGTGAAAATCCTCCGCCGGCGCGTGATCCTCGAATCTGCCGTCGCGGATTTGCAGTTCGGCGTCGGTTTTGAGATAAGCGATATTCATGACGGTCCCCAGGGCAGCCGGCTTAATAGATATCAAAAACTGTCGTAGTTCCAGCGCAAGTTCCACGGCTAGAAGAGAGCCGCGGCAGCGTGTCATCAATAGGCCGTCTCCTGGCACAGCGGCGACGCCGCAATGATGAGGCGAGCATCCAGGAACGACCAGCGCGTCCGCAACAGCATATGGAATGACGATGACCTGGAATATTTCTGACAAGGAACTGACCGGTCTGCTGGCGCAAATGAGCGTCGAGGAGAAGGTCGCGATGGTTAGCGGCCACGGCCTCTGGCGCACGGTCGCCAACTACCGTCTCAACATTCCCGAACTGCTGATGACCGACGGCACTTACGGTGTTCGCTATTCGATCGACCAGATCGACGGGGCGCATGACGCGGACAACCAGCTCGCCTCGTTCCTGAGCGTCGTCAACACCGATCTCTCGACAGGGGTCGACAGCGCCTTCGGCTCCACCCGTCCGGCAACCTGCTTTCCGAATGGCTCATCCCTGGCCTGCTCGTGGGACCTCGGCCTCGCCTATGAACTCGGCGAAGCGCTCGCCGCCGAATGCCAGGCGTTCGGCGTCAACATATTGCTCGGCCCGGGCGTCAATATCCGTCGTACGCCGCTGGCGGGCCGAAGCTATGAATATTACGCCGAGGATCCTCTGCTGACGGGTGATATAGCGGCCGCCGTCATCAACGGCCTTCAGCACAATGGGGTGGGGGCGTCGCTCAAGCATTTCGCGTGCAACAATTCCGAGGTCCAGCGCACGACGATGAGCTCGGTCGTCGAGGAACGCGCCCTGCGCGAGATCTATCTCGCCGGTTTCGAAAGGGCGATCCGCAAGAGCAGCCCCTGGACTGTCATGAGCTCCTACAACCGGCTCAACGATGTGCAGACCGCCGAAAATCACTGGCTGCTGACCGAGGTGCTGCGCGACGAGTGGGGGTATGAAGGTGTCGTCGTGTCCGACTGGCACGGCATCAAGGACCGGCCGGCTTCGATGAATGCGGGCAATGACCTCGATATGCCTGAAAGCGGCGCCCGCAAGCAGGAACTTCTGGCGGCGATCGAAGGCGGCCAGGTGTCGATGGAGACGCTTGACGGCTCGTGCAAGCGCATCCTGAAGCTTGTGCGTCTGGCCCGCAACAATGCGAAGCCGAATGCCGAGGCAGACTTCCCAAGGCACCATGCCTTGTCCCGGCGCATGGCGGCCGAGTCGATCGTGCTCCTGAAGAACGAGAATGCTGCCCTTCCCCTGATGTCTGCGAAGCTCAAAAAGATCGCGGTCGTCGGAGCGGCAGCCGTGGAGCCGGTCATCCAGGGTTCCGGTTGTGCCACGACGCGGCCAACCGAGGTCGATATCCCGCTGGAAGAGATCCGCAAACGTGCGCCCGGTGTGGACATCGACTATCATGCCGTCGCGGATTTCGAGGCCGGAGCCGGATCAGAGGCGGCGGCGCTTGCAGCGGTCGATGCCGCCGACATTGTGCTGTTCTTCGCCAACACCGAAGTTGGCTATGACGGCGAGGGTTCCGACCGCAGGCATCTCAATCTGCATGACGGCCAGGACGCCCTGATCGAGCGGCTGTCCGCGCGCAACAGCAAAATCGTGGTCGTTCTGGCGACGCCGGACGCCGTGGTCATGCCCTGGGTCCGCGATGTCGCGGCCGTGGTTGCGGCTTTCTTCGGCGGGCAAGGTGCCGGCAGCGCCATCGCCGATATTCTGTTCGGCAGCCAGACTCCGTGCGGCAAGCTGACCGTGACATTCCCCGTCCAAGTCGAGGACATACCGGGCTGTCTCACCTATCCCGGCGAGGGCGACCGCCACGTCTATTCGGAGGGCATCCATGTCGGCTATCGCTTCTACGACAAGCGCAAGCTTGCGCCGCTGTTTCCGTTCGGTTTCGGGCTGAGCTACACCAGCTTTGCTTATTCCAACCTGTCGGTCGATGCCGATCGGATCGAAGCGTCGAGCACGATCACGCTGGCGTTCGATATCACCAACACCGGCAGCGTCGCCGGCAAGGAAATCGCGCAGGTCTATGCGCGTCCGCACAACCCTCGCCTGATCCGCCCGATCCGAGAGCTCAAGGGCTTCGCCAAGGTCTCTCTCGAACCGGGTGAAACCAGGCGCGTCGAGATCAAGATCGAGAGCCGCGATTTGCGCTACTACGACCCGCAGCATCGCCAATGGCTGCTCGATGCGGGCAGCCTGACCTTCGAGGTCGGCGCGTCCTCTCGCGACATCCGTCTGGAGCGGACGGTCGAGGTTGAAGCCGCGGCACTGGCCTCCACCCTCCTCAATGTCGAAAGCCAGCCCTTCCTGGTCTTCGAACACGAATTCGCCCGCCAGCGCTTCCGCGCGTTTCTCAAGCAGCGGCTCGATCTCAGCGATCAGGAAGCCGACAAGATGCTCGAATACTGCGCCGGCTCGTTCCTCGGAATCCACAAGACCGTCGCCTGGGTCGCGGGGGAGACAATCTCCAAGGCCGAAATGGCCGCATTCCTCGACAGCCTTAATAAGGAGATGGGGATGACGCTCACCAAGGCTGCATAGACATTTGGGCGCCGCCTCGCGCGGTGCCGGACCGAGCGTCTCGGGAACAGAGACCGTGCAATCAATGCCAACCAAAGGGGAACTGCCATGAAATTTCGCCACCTATTGTCCACGATGAGCATCCTGGGCACGTTCGCTGCCTCTAGTCCGGTGCTCGCCCAGACCGTCGACGTTCAGCACTACTGGACGAGTTCGAGTGAATCCAAGGCAATGAACACGATCGCCGACAGCTTCAAGGAGCGCGGCGGAAAATGGATCGACAGCCCGTCGGCCGATTTCGACGCGGCGCTTGCGGCGGCAACCAGCCGGATTGCCGGCGGCAAGCCGCCGTCGGCGATCCTGATGACGCCGAGCTCGGCATTGCGCGACCTTGCCGCCTCCGGCCAGCTTCGCAATTTCGACGATCTCGCCGCCAAGGGCGGCTGGCAAAAGGTGATGGCGCCGATTGTGTGGGACAAGCTCAACGTCGATGGCCACCTCGTCGCCCTGCCCGTCGGGGTGCATGCGCAGAACTGGGTCTGGTATTCCAAGCCCGTTCTGGAGAAACTCAAGATCAGCGAACCTAAGACCTTCGACGAGCTTTTCGCGGCCGCCGACAAGATCAAGGCGTCGGGCGGCATTGGCATCGCCACCGGCGGCGAACCCTGGCAGCAAGTCGGCATACTCTACAGCGCGATCCTCGCTCTCGGCGGTCCCGAATACTGGAATGAGCTGATCGTCAAGCGATCGCCCGATGCGCTCAAGTCGCCGGTCCTGACCAAGGCTTTCGATATCTTCCGCAAGGCATCGACCTATGCGGATCCGGCGAGCCCCGGCCGCTCGTGGAACGACACGACGAACCTCGTCGTCACCGACAAGGCCGGTTTCCAGTTCATGGGCGACTGGGCGCGGGGCGAGTTCCTCGCCGCGGGCAAGGTCGCCGGCAAGGATTTCGGCTGCTTGCTGACGCCGGCGGAAAAGCCAGGCTACGCGATCCTGATCGATATCTTTGCATTCCCGGTGAACACCGATGACGATCGGATCAAGGGTCAGACGCTGCTGGCGGACTCGATCATGGAGCCTGCCGTCCAGGAAAAGATCGCCGAGGTCAAAGGCTCCGTCCCGTCACGCACGGACGTGGATACGTCCAAGCTCGACACCTGCGCGCAAATCGGATCCAAAACGCTTGCCACGCCGGGCGCCGCGGTCCAGGCCGCCTATGACGCGCTCGCAGGCGATCTCAACGGCCAGGTGACGGATCTGGCCGGGCAGTTCTGGACCGACAAATCCATGACCACGGAAGCGGCGGTCGAGAGCTTCGGCAAAATCCTGCAGAGCGAATAAGGATCGCGCAACCGGCCGGCGGCAACGCTGGCCGGTTGCCAACCCTTGCGTTCGCGGATCGCCCGGCGTGACGCATCTATGATCCGGAAAGCGGTTTCATGAGAACCTGGTTGCATCGGCAGACTTTTAGACCGGACATTACGGTCGTCGTCTTCTTCGGCGTCGTCGCGGTGTTTTTCTATGGGTCGATCTTGTGGACCGGCTACATGTCGCTGACGCGGTCGACGCTGATACCCAATTACAATTTCACGGGCTTCGACCAGTATATCAAGCTCTTCACCAACCAGCGCTGGTTGGTGTCTTGCCTGAACATGGTGATTTTCGGCGTGCTCTATATCGTCGGCACGCTGGCCTTCGGCACGCTGCTTGCCGTTTTCGCCGACCGCCGCATCCGGGCCGAGTCGCTGTTTCGAACCATATTCCTCTATCCGCTCGCCGTATCGCTGATCGTCACCGGCCTGTCCTGGCGCTGGGTGCTCGATCCTGTGAACGGCTTGCAGGGGCTGGTGCGCGGCATGGGTTGGGAGAATTTCACCTTCGACTGGCTCACCGATCCAGACCGGGCGATCTACACGCTGGTCATTGCTGGCATCTGGCATTCGGCGGGGCTGATCATGGTCATCATTCTCGCCGGCTTGCGCGGTGTGGACGACGATCTCTGGAAGGCGATCCGCATGGAGGGCATTCCCCTCTGGCGCGCCTATCTGCAAGTCATCTTCCCCGGGATGCGGCCCGTCGTGACGTCCTGCGTCGTGCTTTTGATGTCGGACGTTATACGCGGCTACGACCTTGTCATCGCCATGACCAAGGGAGGGCCTGGCATCGCCACGGAAATGCCGGCGAAGTTCGCCGTCGACTATTACTTCGCGCGGGTCAATCTGGGCCTCGCTTCCGCCGCCTCGATCTCGATGCTAGTCCTGTCGCTGTTGTTGCTGGCGCCCTATTTCTACAGTGAGTTCAGGAGGCGCATGTGATGCAAAGCTCTCCTGGCCAACGGTCCGTGTTCGGACCGCGCGCGGCGCGCTTCGGCCTCTACGCGTTCCTGTTCGTATCGGCCGCCTTCTTCCTGCTGCCGTTGCTCCTGGTGATCAGCAACTCGCTGAAGCCGATGGAGGAAATCCGCCAGGGCAATCTTCTCGCGTTCCCCGTCAAGCCGACTTTCGATGCCTGGGTGACGGCGTGGAAAAGCGCCTGCACCGGGCTCGACTGCGGCGGGGTGCGCCCAGGCCTGTGGAACTCGATCAAGATCACCGTTCCGGCCGTCGTGATCTCGACGCTGGCGGGGGCGCTCAACGGCTACGCACTGGCTCAGTGGAAGTCGCGCCATGCCAATCTGATCATGCTCCTCGTCATGGTCGGCCTGTTCATCCCCTATCAGGCGATGCTCTATCCGACGGTGAAGATCCTGAGCAGCCTTAGTCTGTTCCGCACCTATTGCGGTATCATCCTCGTCCATGTCGTCTACGGCTTGCCTTATACGACGCTGCTGTTCCGCAACTTCTACGTCGGCGTGCCGGAGGAGATCAGCCGGGCCGCGCGCATGGAAGGCGCCAGCTTTCTCAGAACGTTCCGATCCGTCATTCTACCGCTGTCGACCAACATCCTAGTCGTGGTGGCGATCCTGCAATTCACCGGCATATGGAACGATTATCTGCTGGGGCTGATCTTTGCCGGCAACGACAATCTGCCGATGACGGTCCAGCTCACCAACATCGTCAACAATGCCCGGGGTTCGGCGTCGCCCAACGTCAATATGGCGGCCGCAATCATCACCGCCATTCCGACGCTCATCGTCTATTTCCTCTCCGGCCGCTATTTCGTGCGCGGCATCGCCGCCGGCGCTGTGAAGGGTTAGCAATGTCCAGTGTATCCGTCCGAAAAATCAGGAAGTCCTTCGCCGGTCTCACCGTGCTGGATTCGGTCGACATGGAGATCGCTCCCGGCGAATTCATCGTCATTCTGGGTCCCTCGGGGTGCGGAAAGTCGACCCTGCTCAACGTCATCGCAGGACTTGACGATTGTGACTCCGGCCAGATCGTGATCGACGCGGTCGATGTCAGTGGCCTGGAGCCGAGCCAGCGCGGACTGGCGATGGTGTTTCAATCCTACGCCCTTTTCCCTGCCATGACCGTGCGGCGCAATCTCTCCTTCGGCATGGAAGTCGCCGGCACGCCCAAGGCGACGATCTTGCAAAAGGTGGACTGGGTGGCGAAGCTGCTGCAGATCGAGGCACTGCTCGACCGCAAGCCGAGCCAGTTGTCCGGCGGTCAACGCCAGCGTGTCGCGATCGGCCGAGCACTCGTGCGCTCGTCCAGCATCTGCCTTTTCGACGAACCGCTGTCGAACCTCGACGCCAAGCTGCGCGCCGAGACGCGCGTCGAACTCAAGCAACTGCACGAGACGCTGAAGTCGACCATGATCTATGTGACGCATGACCAGATCGAGGCCATGACGATGGCGGATCGCGTCGCCGTGATGCACAAGGGCAGGGTCGAGCAGTTCGCCCATCCTCAGTCGATCTACGAGAAGCCGGCAAGCCTCTTCGTGGCCGGCTTCGTGGGGTCGCCTGCCATGAACCTTCTCTGGGGCAGCCTAGACGGCAAGGGGCGCTTTCTGGCCGGTGAGCGCGGCATCAACGCGTCCGCCTATTCCTTCGAAGATCCTTCGACCGCGGGCGAGGCCGTGCTCGGCATTCGCTGCGAGGACGTCGGCATCGTCGAGCCAGAGTCGCCCGACAGTATTCTCGCCAGACTTGCCTTCACCGAACTTCTGGGCGCCGATGCGCTCGGTTGGTTCGATTGCCTGGGCAAACGCATGAGCGTCAGGCTCGGCGTCGATGCCGCCCGCTCTATGCGCAAGGAGGTCGGCCTGCGGTTCGACATGGCCAAGGCCTCCTTCTTTTCAGCGGCCACCGAACGGCGGTTGTGAGAAAAGCGAGAGCCCGATCAACTGGCGGCACAAACGCCGCCAAAGCATCCATGGAGATTTCGGTTGTCGTATGAAAGACTGATGGATGGCGCGTTCGATGCGCTGATCGAAGAGATGACGGATGCGGAGAAGGTGGCGCTTGTTTCGGGCCATCGCATGTGGAAGTCGGCGGCGATCGAGCGTCTGGGCATCCCGCAGATCGTCATGACCGACGGCACCTACGGGGTGCGTTACTCCATTCCGCAGATCGACGGGGATGAAGCCGGGGGCCAGGATTTCGCGGCGTTTCTCTCCGTGGTCAACCAGAAGGCGGATGACGTGCAGATCGCCTGGGGACTGATCAGGCCCGCAACCTGCTTTCCAAACGGCTGCAGCATTGCCTGTTCGTGGGACATGGACCTGGCGCGTGGGCTGGGCGAGGCTCTCGCCCGCGAATGCCAGGAAGCGGGCGTTCATCTGCTGCTCGGACCGGGGATCAATATCCGCCGTACCCCGCTTGGCGGCCGTTCCTATGAATATTATTCCGAAGACCCGATCCTTACGGGGGATTTCGCGGCCGGTGTCATCGGCGGCCTGCAGGAAAACGGCGTCGGCGCGTCGCTGAAGCATTTCGCTTGCAACAATTCCGAAGTCGAGCGGACGACCATGGATTCCGTAGTCGAGGAACGCGCGCTGCGCGAGATATATTTTCGCGGTTTCGAGCGCGCGATAGCCAAGGGCGATCCCTGGACCGTCATGAGTTCTTACAATCGCCTGAACGGCGTCCAGGCGGCCGAAAACCCTTGGCTCCTCGACGAGGTGTTGCGAGGCGAGTGGGGCTATGACGGCCTAGTCGTCTCCGATTGGCATGGCATCAAGGATCGACCGGCGTCGCTGATGGCCGGCAACGACCTCGACATGCCGGAAAGCGAAACGCGCAAGGCCGACCTGCTGGAGGCGATCGAGGCGGGCAGGGTGGACCGAGCCGTGCTCGACAGGGCCTGTGCACGCATGCTCGGCCTGATCCGGCGCGCCAAGCACGGGGAAGTCCGGGGACGGGTTTTCGATCGCGCCGAGCATCATGCGCTTGCCCGGCGGATGGTGGCCGAATCCATCGTTCTCCTGAAAAACGACGGCGCACTCCTGCCAATCTCGCCAGCGAAGGTGAAGCGTCTTGCGATTGTGGGCGAGGGAGCCCGCATCCCCGTCATCCAGGGTTCCGGCTGCGCCACGACGCCACCGACCTCGGTCGACGTGCCGCTGGATGAAATCCGGAAACTAGCCGGCGCCGATATCCAGATCGACGTGTTCCAGGGGACGAGCGGGATCGCCGAGGAGCGCCAGGCGCTGATTGTTGAGGCCGAGAAGGGTACCGCCGGGGCCGACATCGTCATCGTGTTCGTCAATGTGGAGAGCGGCTATGACGGGGAGGGCTCCGACCGCCGGACGCTCGATCTGGCCCCTGGCCATGATGAACTGGTCGAACGGCTTGCCGCCGCCAATCCAAATCTGGTCGTCGTCATTGCCAGCCCCGACGCCGTCGTCATGCCGTGGATCGACAAGGTGCCGGCCGTGGTCGAAACGTTCTTTTCCGGCCAAGCCATGGGCGGCGGCCTTGCCGATGTCCTGTTCGGCAGGGTCAGTCCGTCCGGCAAGCTCACCACGACCTTCCCGAAACGGGTGGAGGACATGCCGACACATCTCACCTATCCGGGCGAGAACGGGCGCCATGTCTATAGCGAAGGCATCCATGTCGGCTATCGCTGGTACGATGCTCGCGATGTCGAACCGCTTTTTCCGTTTGGCTTCGGCTTGAGCTTTACCGAGTTCGCCTATTCCGATCTCTCGCTGGACCGGTTGGAAATCCGGCGCGGTGAGCGCGTCTGCGCGAGCTTCACCGTGACCAACACCGGCACGGTGGAAGGCAAGGAAATCTGCCAGCTCTATGCCCGTTACGGCAAGCCTCGCCTCAAACGGCCGATCCGCGAACTGAAGGGTTTCTGCAAGGTTGCGCTGCGCCCCGGCGAGAGCCGCCGGATCACCATCGAGCTGCCGGCGCAGGATCTCTGCGCCTTCGATCCGGTGCACGGGGGTTGGACGCTCGACAGCGACACGATCGCCATCGAGGTGGGTGCGTCCTCGCGCGACATCCGGCTGATGGCGGATTTGCGGACCATCTCAGCCGTCTCGGAGCATCGGCGCATCGAAAGGGATACGCAGCCGGCCTTCGTGCTTCAAAATCCGGACGCGCGTCGAAAATTCATCGCGTTTCTGCAGAGCCAGTTCGGCATCTCCGCGCAGGAGGCGGACACGATGCTGGAGCACTGCGCCAACTCCTTCGTCGGCATCTTCACGACCTTCGACCGTCGGTTTCGCCAGCGGTTTCCGAAAGCCGACATCGAAAGGCTGCTGCGCGAGATCAACGGCGAGCGGGACGATCAAGCCGCTTGAGTTGGGCCGGACGCGTGCCTGTCTCGGTCCAGCCTATGGCCGGCGCGCCGCTGAAAGAAGAGCGGTTCAACGTCTGATTCATTGAACCGCTCCAACCATTTGTTTTTGTGCAATTCCGGATGGAAGGCGACCGGTCCAAGGCTGGCGTGCTGATGGCGAAATCGCGATGGCGCGGACGCAGCACCGGTCTGATTAGGTCCAGCCTAAGCCGAACGACTGAAAATCATAATTTGTGCAGCGCACCCAACGTGCTTTGCTTCACCGTCGGCTGAAAGAGAAACAAAAAGAACGTCAGGCGGCAGGCTCCGGCGATGCGTCCGGAGTTGGTTCGGTCGGGCTGGGAAAATGCCCGATTCAGAAAAACAGGGGAACGTGTGATGACGACAATAATCTCGAAGTTTCGCCGGGCCGCGCTTGTGGCCGGGATTGCGCTGAGCGCCATGTCGGTGAGCCTCCACGCCGAAGCTGGCAGCTTGAAACTGGGCATGACGACCTGGGTAGGATACGGGCCGCTCTTTCTTGCGCGTGACATGGGCTACTTCAAGGAAGGGGGTCTCGATGTCTCGCTCGAAATCATCGAGGAAGCATCGATGTATATGGCAGCTGTTGCCGCCGGCGAGCTCGATGGCAGCGCCTCGACCATAGACGAGATCATGAAGTATCGTTCAAAGGATGTCTGCTTCAAGTCGGTCTATGCGCTGGATGACAGCCATGGCGGCGATGGCGTGCTCGCACCCAGCGGGATCAAGAGCGTCGCGGATCTCAAGGGAATGGAAGTTGGGCTGAACGAAGGCTCGGTGTCGCAGTTCTGGTTCAATATCCTGCTCAAGCAGGCCGGTCTCACTCAGGCCGATGTGAAGATCACCAACATGACGGCGGACGATGCCGCCGCCGCCTTCATGGCCGACCGCATTCCTGTTGCCGTCACATGGGAACCGCATCTGACGCTGGCCAAGAAGGAAAACAAGGGACAGGTCCTGGTCGACTCCTCGAAGACGCCCGGCTTGATCGTCGATGTGGTGGCGCTGAACTGCGACTACATCACGAAGAACCCCGGCGATGTCGAAGCGCTGGTCAAGGGTCTCTACAAGGCCAATGAATTCATCAAGGAAAATCCTGAGAAGGCTTACGAGGTGATGGCCAAGGGTGTCGGCGGCTGGCTGAAGGATCCCAAGGACTTCGCATCCTCCGCCGCGGGCGTGAACTTCTACGGCAAGCAGCGCAATGTCGAATTCTTTGCCGGCGGCGAGAGTGGGGAAGCTGGCAAGCTGATCAAGCTGGGCGGCGATATTTGGGGCGGCTTCGGCAAGCTCAAGATGGACATCAAGTACGACGACCTCGTTGATACATCCTTCCTTGCGAAGTGACTTGGCCTTGCGAAGTGATTTGGCCTTGCGAAGTGATTTGGCCCTGCCAAGTAACTTGACCTTGTAAAGTGATTTGGCTGAACCGGAGGCGGACCTCGCGCCTCCGGTCCAAACGGCCCAAAAAGGTTATCCCGTGACACTAGCACCGAACACGAGCTCTCTGGCCAGCAATGGCGTGACCACGAGAGTGGAAAAGGCTCAGGCCGGTCGATCCGCCCTGAAAGTCATCTCGACACCGTTTCGGGCTGTGCCGCGCTCTCTCTCCATCACGCTGGGCGTCATGGTCTGGTTCGCGGTCATCGGCGGCTGGTTCGCGCTGACCTATTCCGGAGCGGTCAAGGAAACGTTCCTGCCCCGCCCTGAATCCGTGTTGTCCACCACGATCAGTATGGCATCCGACGGGTCGCTGTGGGAGCATGTTTTCGCCAGCGTCCAGGTGGTGTTGATCGGCTTCGTCATTTCGAGCGTCGTGGCGGTGCCGCTCGGATTGATGATGGGCACCTACCGCGTCGTCCAGGCCGCGCTCGAACCGCTGGTCAATTTCATACGCTACTTGCCGGTGACATCCTTCGTGCCGCTTTTCATCCTGTGGATCGGGATCGGCATAGAGCAGCGCGTCGCCGTCATCGTCTTCGGCGTCTTCTTCCAGCAACTGGTCATGATCGCCGACAGCGCCCGTAGCGTCCAGCGCGACCTCGTCAACGCAGCCTATACGCTCGGCACGAAACGAGGCGACACGGTGTTCCACATCGTCTTTCCGGCCACGCTTCCGAATGTTCTGGATGTCTTGCGTGTCACCATGGGCTGGGCTTGGACTTATCTCGTCGTGGCCGAACTCGTCGCCGCCCGCAGCGGACTTGGCTACATCTCGCTCAAAGCCATGCGTGGCTTCCAGGTCGACGTGATCTTCATGGCCATCGCCATGATCGGCATCCTTGGTCTTTGCACCGACCAATTGTTCCGGGGCATCCGCCGCCTCGTCGCTCCCTGGGCCAATTGAGGAACACGCAGACATGGACGCCCTGAACCTTACGACGAAACCGAAGAGTTCCGACATCGGCATCGACAATGTCGTCCTGCGCTACGGCAAGGGTGACAATGCGGTCCTGGCGCTGGACGGCATTTCGTTTCATGTCGTGCCCAACGAGTTCTGCGTGATCGTCGGCCCCTCCGGCTGCGGCAAGTCGAGCCTGCTCTATCTTGTCGCCGGTCTCGAGGAGCGCACCGGCGGCATGATCGTTGTCGGCGGCAAGCCAGTTACCGAGCCGGGTCCCGATCGCGGCATGGTGTTTCAGGCCTACACGCTGTTCCCCTGGCTAACCGTCGCGCAGAACGTCGAATATGGCCCGAAGCGGAAGGGCATCGCGCCGGCCGAGCGCAAGGCTATTGTCGAGCATTTTCTCCACGAGGTCGGCCTGGCAAAGTTCGCCAACCATTACCCGTCGCAGTTGTCGGGTGGCATGAAG
Source organism: Mesorhizobium sp. LjRoot246 (assembly GCF_964254115.1). Classification (NCBI taxonomy): domain Bacteria; kingdom Pseudomonadati; phylum Pseudomonadota; class Alphaproteobacteria; order Hyphomicrobiales; family Phyllobacteriaceae; genus Mesorhizobium; species Mesorhizobium sp. LjRoot246. The sequence continues at coordinate 2,708,623 of NZ_CAXUSN020000001.1, forward strand.
CAGCGCGTGGCGATTGCCCGTGCGCTCGCCAATGATCCGGACGTGCTGCTCATGGACGAACCCTTTGGGGCACTAGACAGCCAGACCCGTCACAGCATGCAAAAGCTTCTCTTGAGGATCTGGGATCATTCCAAGAAGACGGTCCTGTTCGTTACCCATGACATCGATGAGGCGATCCTGCTGGCGGACAGGGTGCTCGTCATGTCCGGCCGGCCTGGCCAGATCAAGAAGGAAATCCGCGTCGGCCTCCCGCGCCCGCGCAGCATGGATCTGGTCATGGAGCCGAACTTCATCGCCATGAAGCGGGAAATCCTCGAGCTCTTGAAGAACGACGAAGACGACGAGCACTAGGTGGCATCGGTGGTCTTCGGTGTGGAATATGAAGCAGGCACGCCATGAGCATTGAGGCGACGGAATTCGACTATATCGTCATTGGCGCGGGCTCGGCCGGCTGTGTCCTGGCCAACAGGCTGAGCGCAGACCCGGCAGTTCGTGTCTGCCTGATCGAGGCGGGCGGTAGCGACGACCGCACCCGGGTGCGCGTGCCGGCCGGCATTCTCTCGCTCTACGGCAATCCGAACTTCGACTACGGCTACAAGGGAGTGCCGCAGCCGCTCCTCAACAACCGCCGCATACCGGTCAATCGGGGCAAGGTTCTTGGCGGATCGAGTTCGATCAACTCGATGGTCTACATTCGGGGCGCCGCGCAGGATTACGATGAATGGGCAGCGCTTGGCTGCGCCGGGTGGTCCTATGCCGATGTCCTGCCGGTCTTCAAGAAATTGGAGCGGAACCTTCTGTCGCAGGACGCCGCCTATCACGGGTTCGACGGCGAATTGCTGGTCGACAATCCGCGCGATCCCAATGTCGTATCCAGGCTGTGGGTAGAGGCGGGCAGGGGCGTAGGCCTGCCCGAGAACCGCGATTTCAATGCAGGCGGCCAACTCGGCCTCGGCATCTACAACGTCACCCAGAACAGGGGCGAGCGCTTCTCGGCCTACACCGCCTTTGTCCGGCCGGTTCTCGGCCGCCCGAATCTGCGGATATTGTCAGGCGTCGAGGTTCTCGATTTGGCGATTGAACGCGGGCGCGTCACCGGCGTCAACGTGATCAGGGACGGGGCAGCCCAACGGCTGGGATGTCGGGCCGAAATGGTCCTGAGTGCGGGTGCGATCGGATCGCCGCGCATTCTGCTTGCTTCCGGCATAGGTCCGGCGCATGAGCTGAAAGCAGCGGGAATTGAACCCGCGGCGAACCTGCCGGGCGTCGGCAAGAACTTGCGCGACCATGTCGACGGCATGATCACGGTGCGATCGAACAGCCGCAAGACGCTCGGCCTCTCGCTCGCCAATCTTCCGGCGATGCTGGCGGCGCCCTTCCAATATTTCGCCCGGCGCAAAGGCATGCTGACGACCAACTATGTCGAAGCCGGCGGCTTTGCCAGGACGAAGTATGCCGGGAGCGTGCCCGACATTCAGTTCCATTTCGTGCCGGGCTATCGCAGCCATCGCGGTCGGCTCGTCGAATATGGTCACGGCTATGCCGTGCACACCTGTGTGTTGAGACCCGGGAGCGTCGGCGAAATCACGCTTCAGCGCGACGGCACCCGCCGCGATATGCTCATAGACCATCGTTTCTTCAGCGACGAACAGGATGCCCTGACCCTTGTCGAAGGCATTAAGGTCGCGCGTTCGATCCTTGCTTCGCCGGTTTTCGGCGGCATCCGCGGAGCGGAAATCCTGCCTGGACCCGACGTGAACACCGACGACGAGATCCTCGCCTATCTGCGTGCCGAGGCGCTGACCGTCTATCATCCGGTTGGCACGGCCAAGATGGGCAACGACGCCATGGCGGTGGTCGATCCTGCCGGCCTCAAGGTGCGCGGCTTCGACAATCTGCGCGTCGCTGATGCCTCCGTCATGCCAACGTTGATCGGCGGCAACACCAATGCGCCATCCATGATGATTGGTGAAAAAGCGGCTGTGGCGATGCTGGCCTAGCCGCATTTAGGGACAAGCTAACCACTGCCACATGAAATCGTAATTTTCGCTATCCGGTCCCTCCAGTAAACCAACGATCAGACCTCCGCCGCATCCGCAGAAACTCTCGGGGAGAGCCAGAAAGGGCCGCTGAAATGCCAGTCGAAACAGTAGACACGCTTGTTGTTGGCGGCGGCCAGGCGGGGTTGGCCATGAGCGAGCATCTGAGCAAATGCGGCGTGCCGCATCTCGTGCTCGAGCGGAGCCGCATTGCCGAACGCTGGCACTCCGAAAGATGGGACTCGCTGGTTGCCAATGGTCCGGCCTGGCACGATCGTTTTCCCGGCATGGAGTTTCCGGATGCCAGCCCCGATGCCTTTATCGCCAAGGAGAAGGTCGCGGACTATTTTGTCGCCTATGCCGACATGATCGCCGCCCCCATCCGCTGCGGTGTGGAAGTCAGGAAGGTGCAAAGGCTTGTCGGCCGTGCCGGCTTCCAGGTCGAAACTTCGGATGGGGTGATCGAGGCCAGGAGCGTGGTTGCCGCCACCGGCGCTTTCCAGCATCCCGTCATCCCGGCCGTCGTTCCCGGGGATGCCGGACCGATGCAGATACATTCCAGCGCCTATCGCAATCCCGGCCAGTTGCCCAAAGGGACGGTTCTGGTGGTCGGCTCAGGGTCCTCGGGAGTGCAGATCGCCGACGAACTCCAGCGTGCGGGAAGACGCGTCTATCTCTCGGTTGGGCCGCATGACCGGCCGCCGCGCGCCTATCGCGAGCGTGACTTCTGCTGGTGGCTGGGCGTTTTGGGCAAGTGGGATGCCCAGGCGCCAGCGCCCGGCACCGAACATGTCACCATTGCGGTCAGTGGTGCGCGGGGCGGCCAGACGATCGACTTCCGGCGCCTTGCCGCGCAAGGCATGACGCTGGTTGGTCGGACGGAATCCTACAAGGACGGAGTGATGACCTTCGCACCCGATCTGGCCAAAAATATCGCGCGCGGCGATGCGAATTACATGTCGGTGCTGGACGAGGCCGACGCCTATGTCGCCCGCAACGGCCTTAACCTTCCCCTGGAGCCCGAGGCCCGCAAGATCGGGCCGGACCCGCAATGCATGACCGATCCCATTCTCGCGCTGAACCTGGCGGAAGCCGGGATAGGTTCGATCATCTGGGCAACGGGATTCACCGTTGATTACAACTGGCTGAAGGTCGACGTGTTCGACGAAAAGGGCAAGCCCAGGCATCAACGCGGCGTGTCGACCGAGCCCGGGATCTATTTCCTCGGTCTGCCATGGCAATCGCGGCGCGGATCGAGCTTCATCTGGGGCGTCTGGCACGACGCCCAGCATGTGGCGGACCATATTTCCACGCAGCGCAAGTACCTGGCCTATCATGCGTCCGCAAAGCGCGAGACCAAGGTGGCATAGACACGGCATCTGAAACGGATCTCGACCTCGAGCCTGACCTGACGGAGACCAAGATGGCGCATACAAGAATTCGCAAATTCAACACCAAAGACACCTATCCCGAACAGAAGCTCGACAATGATCTGTGCCAGGCGGTCGTTACGAGAGGCGGCAGGACCGTCTATCTGCGTGGTCAGTGTCCGCAGGACCTCGACACGGCCAAGAATATCGACAGCCATGATCCGGTCGAGCAGACGCACAAGGTCATGCAGAACATCCGCCAGCTGATCGAGGAGTGCGGCGGCACCATGGAGCACCTAGTCAAGGTGGTGGTCTACATCACCGACGTGCGCCATCGCGAGGCGGTCTACCGCACTATGGGCGAGTACATCAAAGGCGTGCATCCCGTTTCGACCGGCCTTGTCGTGCAGGCCCTGGCGCGGCCGGACTGGCTGGTCGAGATCGACGGCACCGCCGTTATCCCGGACTAATAGCGATGACCTTTTCGATTGTCGCGCGGTGCAGCCGCACCGGCATGTTCGGGGTCGCGGTATCCTCCTCGTCACCGGCGGTGGCGGCGCGCTGCGCCTATGCGCAGGCTGGCGCCGGCGCCATTGCCAGCCAGAACGTCACCGATCCGTCGCTTGGGCTGCGCGGCCTCGAATTGCTGGCGCGCGGCGCGTCGGCCGCCGAGGCGGTTGCCATATTGAAGCGCACCGGCGCTTATCCCGAATACCGGCAGGTGCTGGCTGTCGATGCCGCTGGAACGACCGCGATCCATTCAGGACCCAAGGCGCTTGGCATCTGGGCGGAAGCACGCGCGGACAATGTCGCTTGCGGCGGCAACATGCTGGCCCATGACGGCGTGCCGCAAGCCATGGTCGAGGCCTTCCTGGCGTCGGAAGGGCATCTCGGCGACCGCCTCATCGCAACCATGCGTGCCGCATTGAAAGCGGGCGGCGAGGCCGGTCCTATCCATTCCGCCGGCATGAAGCTGGTGCGCGAGGTAGCGTGGCCGGTCGCGGACTTGCGCTGCGACTGGACCGACGACTGCCCGATCGAGCAACTGGCAAGCTTGTGGGAACTCTACAAGCCACAGCTCGATGCCTATGTGACCCGCGCGATCAACCCATCCCATGCGCCGAGCTACGGCGTGCCGGGCGATGAATAGTCAGGACAGGGGTCACCTTCGATGAGCGAGCTCAGCCACAAGGACTGGATCGGCAAGGCGTCGGCTATCCGTTTTCGCGACAAGGCGTTCATCGACGGCAAGACGGTTGCTGCGCGTTCGGGCCGTACCTTCGCCAGTGTCAATCCGGCAACCGGCGAGGTGCTGGCCGAGGTGGCGTCCTGTGGCGAGGAAGACATCGATCTGGCGGTTGCCGCCGCGCGGCGCAGCTTCAATGCCGGCGTCTGGTCGCGCACCAGTCCGGCGCACCGCAAGGAGGTCTTGCTGCGGCTGGCACAGCTGTTGCGCGAGAACCTGCATGAACTGGCGCTGCTCGAATCGCTCGACATGGGCAAACTGGTCAGAGATGCGGCCACGGTCGACATCCCCGGTTCGGCGGCGATCTTCCAATGGTATGGTGAGGCCATCGACAAGATCTATGGCGAAGTGGCGCCGACCGGCGAAGGCGATCTGGTGTTGGTGCGGCGCGAGCCGCTTGGCGTGGTCGGCGCGGTGGTGCCGTGGAACTTCCCGCTCGACATGGCGACCTGGAAGTGCGCGCCGGCGCTGGCGGCGGGCAATTCGGTAGTGCTCAAGCCCGCCGAACAGTCGCCTCTGTCGGCTCTGCTTCTGGCGGAACTGGCTGTTGAAGCGGGCCTGCCGGCGGGCGTGCTTAATGTGGTGCCCGGCCTTGGCGAAACCGCCGGCCAGGCGCTTGGCCGCCACATGGATGTGGATTGCCTCGCCTTCACCGGGTCGACCGCCGTGGGCAAGCTGTTCCTGCAGTATTCCGGGCAGTCGAACATGAAGCAGGTCTGGCTGGAAACCGGCGGCAAGAGCCCGAACCTCGTCTTTGCCGATTGCAGCGATCTCGATGCGGCGGCCGATATGGCGGCGTTCGGCATCTTCTTCAACCAGGGCGAGGTCTGCTCCGCCAATTCGCGCCTGCTCGTAGAGCGCAGCATCAAGGATGCCCTGGTGGAGAAGCTGGTGCAGCGTGCGGCGGCCACGCAACCCGGCGATCCGCTCGATCCGACTTCGAAAATGGGCGCCATGGTCGACAGCCGCCACGCCGCCAATGTCATGCGCTTCGTCGAGGCCGGCAAGAAAACCGCGCGCCTGGTCGCGGGCGGCGACCTGGTCACGGTCAACGGGCGCGGCAGCTTTGTCCAACCCACCATCTTCGACGATGTCGCGGCTGCCGATCCGATTGCCCGCGACGAGATCTTCGGGCCGGTGCTTTCGGTTATCGCCTTCGACGACGAGGCCGACGCGATCCGCATCGCCAATGACAGTCCATACGGGTTGGCCGCATCGCTGTGGACCGACAGCCTGTCGCGCGCGCACCGCATCGCCGGCCGGCTGCATGCCGGCACGGTTTCCGTCAATACCGTCGACGCGCTGAGCCCGATGACGCCGTTCGGCGGCTTCAAGCAATCCGGCTTCGGCCGCGACCTGTCGCTGCATGCGCTGGACAAATACACCGCGCTCAAAACGACTTGGATCAAGTACTGATGGGCGCCAAGGCTTGATCGAAGCCCCCAAACCGGCAACATAGCCAGCCATGCCGCTACGCTTCACGCTCAGACAGCTGGAATATTTCGTCGCCGTGGGCGAAGCCGGCTCCATCGCCAAGGCGGCCGAACAGGTCAATGTGTCGCCGCCGTCGATTTCGGCGTCCATCGCGCAGCTGGAAACGGAGTTCGGCGTCCAGCTTTTTGTCCGCAAGCACTCGCACGGCCTGTCGCTCACAGCCGGCGGCCGCGTCTTCCTGAAGGAAGCCGCCCGGCTGCTCAACGACGCCGACGCCTTGCATGACGTCGCCGGCGATTTTGCCGAGAAGGTGCGCGGCCCGCTGGCGGTGGGATGCCTGCTGACCTTTGCGCAGATCGTGCTGCCGGCGCTGCGCATGCGGTTCGAGCGCGCCTATCCCGATGTGCGCGTGCGCCAGTTCGAGCGCAATCAGGGGCAATTGCTCGAGATGCTGCAGCGCGGTGAAATCGACCTCGCCCTGACCTACGATCTCGAACTGTCGCAGGACATGACCTTCGAGCCGCTGATGCTGGTGCCGGCCTATGTCATGCTGCCGGCGGGGCATCGCTTCGCGGCAAAGGCGTCGATCACGACGGAGGAGCTGGCCGACGAGCCGATGGTGCTGCTCGACCTGCCGTTCAGCCGCGAATATTTCCTGTCGGCGTTCCACCAGCGGGGAATCCGGCCCAACATTGCCGAGCGCACCGGCGACATTGCCGTCATGCGTTCCATGGTGGCCAACGGTTTCGGCTACGGCATCGCCAATATGCGGCCGCTCAACACGCTGGCGCCGGACGGCAAGCCACTGGTCTTCGTGCCCCTGGACGGTGATCTGCGGCCGCTGACCATGGGCGTCGCCTTGCCCAGCTCCGAACACCGCACGCAAACCGTCCAGGCGTTCATCGACCATTGCCGGCATTTCGTCGTCGAGCAAGGCGTGTTCGGCGCCGAGCGGGCCGTCGGCCAGGCAGCAGTTCCGCAGAGATAGCGCCCGGTTACGCCAGATGAAGCTGCTGGCCGGCAAGCCGCCGCAGCAATTTCTCCAGCATGTCGTCGCAGCGGCGCATTTGCTCGACGCTGACGAATTCGTCCGGCTTGTGCCCCTGCGCCATCGATCCCGGTCCGCAGACGACCGTCGGTGTGCCGAGATCGCGGCTGAACAGACCGCCCTCGGTGCCGAAAGCGACCTTGATGGTGTTGTTGGCGCCGGTCAGCGATTTGACGAAAGCGACGGCTTGCGAACTGGCTGGTGTGTCCAGGCCGGGATAGGTGTTGGTGATGTCGATGTCGATCGCCGCCTCGGGCGCGATGGCCGAGGCATCAGTGGCGATGCGCGCGGCTTCGGCGCGCAGGCGGTCGAGGATCTCGTGCGGGTCGTCGGCCGCGATGTTGCGGATCTCGAAGTCGACCTGGCAGAGGTTCGGCACGATGTTCAGCGCCACGCCGGCGTTGATCTTGCCGACATGGACGGTCGTGTAGGCAATGTCGTAGTCGCCGTCATGCGCGCCGTCGCGCGCCAGCCGGTCCTGTTCGCGGCGCAAGGCGGCGACGAAGTCGCAGCCGAGATGGATGGCGTTGAGCGCCAGCGGGGCCAGCGCCGAATGGCCTTCGCGTCCCTTGCAGAGGGCGCGTGCGGCAAGCTTGCCCTTGTGACCTGTCGCCACCTGCATGTCGGTCGGCTCGCCGACGATGCACAGCAACGGCCGTTGCGGAGCTGCTTGCAGCATGTCTATCAGACTGCGGACACCGATGCAGCCGATCTCCTCGTCGTAGGAGAGTGCAAGGTGCAGCGGCGTGCGCAGCGTCATTTTCGAGGCCTTGAGGCACGCGGCGAGCGCGCAGGCGACGAAGCCCTTCATGTCGGCGGCACCGCGCCCATAGAGCTTGCCGTCGCGTTGCGTCATCTCGAAGGGCGGCAGCGTCCAGGCCTGCCCGTCGACGGGAACGACATCGGTGTGGCCGGACAGCATGATGCCGGAAGCGCCGGCTTGCCCGATTGTGGCAAACAAATTGGCTTTCTGGCCATCCTCGCTGTGGATGATCTGGCAAGCGATGCCATGCGCGTCCAGCAGGTCCGCCACATAGCCGATGAGAGCGAGGTTCGAGTCGCGGCTCACCGTCTCGAATGCGATCAGCTTTTCAAGGATATCGATGCTGTCCATGCGTCTCATGTCTCGTTGGCCGTGTGGGCTATCTAACATCGCGCGGCGGCGGCCTTGAAGTCGCATTTGGCTCAGCAGGGATTCAGCGGATGCTAAGCCGGGCGAGCGCGATTAGGCGTGGCCTAATCGGCACAGAAGAAATCTGTTGTTTTCCGGCGCCCGCTGCAACTTATGAATGCTCTCACGGCATCACCCACTGGCCGGCCGACTTGCGCCACGGCTCGAAACCATGATCGGGCATGTTGCAAGGCGACACTGGCAGGAAGGCAAATTCCATGCGCGATCCACGCTACGACATTCTGTTCGAGCCCGTGAAGATCGGTCCGGTGACCGCCAAGAACCGCTTCTATCAGGTTCCGCATTGCAATGGCGGCGGCTACCGCGACCCTTCGGCCGCGGCCGAGATGCGGCGCGTCAAGTCGGAGGGCGGCTGGGGCGTCATCTTCACCGAGCAGACCGAGATGCACCATACTTCGGAGATCACGCCCTTCATCGAGCTCAGGCTCTGGGACGACGCCGATATCCCGGCACTGGCGAAGATGGCCAAGGCCATGCATCAGCATGGTGCGCTGGCCGGCATCCAGCTGGCCTATTCAGGCATCAACGGTCCGAACCTTTACACCAAGGAGGTGCCGCGCGGACCGTCGGCCTTGCCGATCCGCACCTTCACCAATGATCCGGTGCAGGCGCGCGCCATGGACAAGCAAGATATCCGTGACCTGCGCCGTTGGCACCGCAATGCCTTCAAACGTGCCCGGCTGGCGGGCTTCGACCTGGTCTGCCTCTATGGCGCGCACGGCTTCGGCATCATCCAGCACTTCCTGTCCACCGCCACCAACCAGCGCAGCGACGAATATGGCGGTTCGCTGGAAAACCGCTCGCGGCTGATGCGCGAGCTGATCGAAGAAGGCAGGGATGCCATCGGCGACACTTGCGGCCTGACGCTGCGACTGTCGCTGGACGAGATGATCGGCGAGCTTGGCTTCGCCAATTCCGAAGTGCGCGACATGATCGAGATGCATGCCGACCTGCCCGATCTCTGGGATCTGGCGCATGGCGCCTGGGAGGACTGCTCCGGGCCGTCGCGGTTCAAGGAGGAGGGCGCGCAGGAGAGCCTGGTGTCCGGTATCAAGACGCTGACCTCGAAGCCTGTCGTCGGTGTCGGTCGCTTCACTTCGCCGGATGTGATGGTCAAGATGATCAAGTCCGGTACGCTGGATTTCATCGGCTGCGCGCGGCCGTCGATCGCCGATCCCTTCCTGCCGAAGAAGGTGGAGGAGGGGCGGATCGAGGATATTCGCGAATGCATCGGCTGCAACATCTGCATCACCGGCGACATGACCATGTCGATCTCGCGCTGCACGCAGAACCCGACCTTCATGGAGGAATGGCGCAAGGGCTGGCATCCCGAACGCATGCAGGCCAAGGGCGACAGTGACAGCGTGCTGATCGTCGGCGCCGGTCCTGCCGGGCTGGAGGCCGCCCGGGCGCTCGGCCTGCGCGGCTATCAGGTGGCCATCGCCGAGGCCGGCACCGAACTTGGCGGCCGCGTGGCGCGTGAATGCCGCTTGCCCGGCCTCTCCGCATGGGGCCGTGTGCGCGACTATCGCCAGTATCAGCTCAGCCAGATGTCCAATGTCGACGTCTATTTCGAAAGCCGATTGTCGGCCGAGGATATCCTCGCCTTCGGCTTTCAAAACATTGCCGTCGCCACCGGCTCGACGTGGCGCCGCGACGGCGTAGCGCGGGCACATGTCGTACCGATACCCGCGGACCCCGTGATGCCGCTCTATACGCCCGACGATTTGATGAGCGGCAATGTGCCGACCGGCAGTGTCGTGCTGTTCGACGACGACCACTACTACATGGGTGGCGTTCTGGCCGAGCTGATGGCGCGCCAGGGCGCGAAGGTGACGCTGGTGACGCCGTCGGCCTATGTGTCCGACTGGACCCGCAACACGCTGGAGCAGGGCGCCATCCATCGCCGGCTGGCCGAGCTCGGCGTCGACATCGTGCTGAACCGGACCGTGACGCGCATCGTGCCGGGCGGCGTTGCCACGGCCTGCGCCTATACAGGTGGCCAACGTGACATCGCCGCGGACGCCGTCGTGCTGGTGACGTCGCGCCAGCAGGACGACGGTGTCTGGCAAGAATTGAAGGCGCGGCGGGATGAGTGGGCCGACAGCGGCATCCGCTCGATCAAGGTCATCGGCGATGCCGAGGCGCCGGGTCCGATCGCCTGGGCAACCTATGCCGGCCATCGCTTCGCGCGCGAGTTGGATGAAGCCGATATCGGTGACGCGCTGCCCTTCCGCCGCGAGGTCACGGCGCTGGCCGCGGAGTAGGGGCTTGCGCCACGATCGGCGAATGTCAGAATTGTTCGACTATACCGCATTGCACAATTCCCTCGCTTGGTCACAATGCAGGCATGGTTCGAACTTCTCTCGCCGTCCTGGTGATCGATGAAAACCGCATCCGCGCCGCGATCATCGAGGCGGGGCTGCGCGAGGCCGGCCATGAGCGGGTCACCGTCATCCATGACGTGACCGGCATTGCGCGGCGGATCGCCGAGATCGAGCCCGACGTCATCGTCATCGATCTCGAAAATCCGAACCGCGACATGCTGGAAAACATGTTCCAGCTTTCGCGTGCCGTAAAACGGCCGATCGCCATGTTCGTCGACCGCTCCGACCAGGCCTCGATCGAGGCGGCGGTCGATGCCGGCGTGTCGGCCTATGTCGTCGACGGCCTGCGGCAAGAGCGCGTCAAGCCGATCCTCGACATGGCGGTGAGCCGCTTCAACGCGTTCTCGCGCATGGCGCGCGAACTGGAAGAGGTTCGCGGCGAGCTCGAGAGCCGCAAGGTGATCGACCGCGCCAAGGGCATCCTGATGAAGTCGCGTGGCCTCTCCGAAGAGGCGGCCTACACGCTGCTGCGCAAGACGGCGATGAACCAGAACCGCAAGATCAGCGACATCGCCCAGAGCCTGGTGACCGCCGCTGGGTTGCTGGGACCGGCGGAGGACGAATGAGCATGACTGCCGCGCACCAGATCACCGCCGGCTTCATGCCGCTTTTCGACAGCGCCGTGCTGGTCGCGGCACGCGAGCTTGGCTTCGCCGCGCGCGAAGGCATCGACCTCACGCTGCATCGCGAGACGTCGTGGGCCAACATCCGTGACCGCATCGCTATCGGCCACTTCCATCTCGCCCATATGCTCGGACCGATGCCGCTCGCCTGCAATCTCGGACTGACGCCGCTCGCTTCCGAGACCATCGTGCCGTTCTCGCTCGGTCTCGGCGGCAATTGCGTCACCATCTCCAACGCAGTCTGGGCCGGAATGGTGGCGCATGGCGCCGGGGCTGACCTCGATCCAGCGCGCGCCGGTGCGGCGCTGCGTTCGCTGATCCGGGAGCGGGTAGTGGCCGGCCATGACCCGCTGCGCTTCGCCGTCGTGCATCCCCATTCCGGGCACAATTACGAACTGCGCTACTGGCTCGCCGCCTGCGGCATCGATCCAGAGCGGCAGATCGAGATCGTCATCGTGCCGCCGCCCTTCATGGCCGACGCTCTGGCCGCCGGCCGCATCGACGGCTACTGCGTTGGCGAACCCTGGAACAGTGCTGCGGTCGCCGCCGGCACCGGCCATATAGTCACCGTCAAGGCACGGATATGGCGCAACAGCCCGGAGAAGGTGATCGGCGTGCGCAAGGCCTGGGCGGACGAGAATCCGGAAGCTCTGGCAGCACTTCTACGCGCGCTGCATCACTCGGCGCGCTGGTGCCAGGATCCGGCGAACCACGGCGAACTGGCCGCTGTCATGGCGCAGCCCGGCTTCCTCGGCCTGCCGCCGGCGGTGCAGATGCCGATCCTGACCGGGCATCTGCAACTCGGCGGCGGCGCGGAGCGGACGATCGACGACTTCTTCCTGCCTTTCGACAAGGCGGCGAACTTTCCGTGGAAAAGCCACGCGCTGTGGTTCTACACGCAGATGGTGCGCTGGGGGCATGTGGCGCAGACGCCTGATAATCTCGCCATTGCTCGCGACTGCTACCGGCCCGACCTCTACCGCTCGGCGCTGAAGCCGCTTGGCGTAGCACTTCCCGGCGCCAATTCGAAAGTCGAGGGCGCGCTGGGCGCGGCCACCGCGGTTGGCGCGACCGGTGCGGGCTTGGTGCTCGGCCCGGACGGTTTCTTCGACGGCCAGATCTTCGATCCCGACGAGATCGACGCCTACATTGCCGGCCAGAAATCGGCCCGCGCGGGAGCCTGATCATTTCCGCGCCATTCTTGTGCATTGCACAAAAATTATGCGTGCAACTGCTCTGATGAACAATCTTTGGCTGCTGCCCAGCGGGCCGGCATGTCGATGAATCGTGGCATGTCATTGATCTCATTGATGTCTATCGTCTAGTCTGAAACTGGCACGGTTCCTGCTTCTCAATAGGCAGACTCTTCTAGGGTCACGGAACAGGCGTCCAATGGCGGGCGCTACAGGCAAAGCTGCCGCTCAGGTCAACACGCGATCCCGGATGGACGGACGCGCGCGGCCTGGCCGGCGGCTTTTTTGTTTTGATCGACACGCAATCGACGGCGCTGATCCCAAGCAGTGCCCAACGGGAGACGACGATGACGAAACGCATCAAGACTGAAGCCCCTCTCGAGGGCATGACTCGCCGCAATTTCCTGATGGCAAGTGCTGCCACCGCGGCAACCCTGGCGGCCGCGCGTGCGCTGCTGCCCTCTGGCGCCTATGCGGCGACCGCCGCCCCGGAAGTCACCGGCGCCAAGCTTGGCTTCATCGCGCTGACCGATGCGGCGCCGCTGATGATCGCCAAGGAGAAGGGCCTGTTCGCCAAGTTTGGCATGCCCGATGTCGAGGTGCTCAAGCAGGCCTCCTGGGGCGCGACGCGCGACAATCTGATGCTCGGCGGCGCGGCCAACGGCATCGATGGCGCCCATATACTGACGCCGCTGCCTTACCTCATGCACACCGGCAAGGTGACGCAGAACAACCAGCCGATGCCAATGGCGATCGTGGCGCGGCTCAACTACGACTGCCAGGGCATTTCGGTCGCCCAGGAATATGCCGGCACCGGCGTCGGCGTCGACGCCTCGAAGCTGAAGGACGCCTTTGCCGCCAAGAAGGCGGCCGGCAAGGAAATCAAGGCCGCCATGACCTTCCCGGGCGGCACCCATGATTTGTGGCTGCGCTACTGGCTGGCCGCCGGAGGCATCGATCCCGACAAGGACGTGTCCACCATCGTCGTGCCGCCGCCGCAGATGGTGGCCAACATGAAGGTCGGCAACATGGACGTGTTCTGCGTCGGCGAGCCGTGGAACGAGCAACTCGTCCACCAGGGCGTCGGCTTCACCGCCGCCACGACGGGCGAATTGTGGAAGGGCCATCCGGAAAAGGCGCTCGGCCTGCGCGCCGAATTCATCGACAAATACCCGAACGCCACCAAGGCGATCCTGATGGCCGTCATGGAAGCCCAGCAATGGTGCGAGGCCAAGGAGAACAAGGACGAGATGGCCGCCATCATCGGCAAGCGGCAATGGATGAACGTGCCTGTCGCCGACATCATCGGCCGCCTCAAGGGCGACATCAACTACGGCAACGGCCGCGTCGCCAACGGCACCGACCTCTACATGAAGTTCTGGAAGGGTGGCGTGTCCTACCCGTTCAAGAGCCATGATGCGTGGTTCCTCGCCGAGAACATCCGCTGGGGAAAATTCGCGCCGACCACCGACGTCAATGCGCTGGTCGACCAGGTCAACCGCGAGGATCTGTGGCGCGAGGCGGCCAAGGATCTTGGCGTCGCGGCGGCGGATATACCGGCTTCCTCCTCGCGCGGTGTCGAGACCTTCTTCGACGGCAAGATCTTCGATCCGGCCAACCCGTCCGCCTATCTCGACAGCCTGAAGATCAAGGCCTCGGCATAATCCCGATGGCGAGCGGCGCCGCCGCGCCGCTCGCCATCGCAGATCCCGACCACGGAGTTTGCCCAGACATGTCGATCCAGACTATCGAGGACAGCAAGGTGAAGGCATTTCCCGCGCCGGCCAAGCCTGCCGAGGTGATTGCCTTCACCGCCAAGACGAAACCCCGCTTCGACCCGGTGGCGATCGCCGGCAAACTGGCCAGCGCGCTGGTGCCGCCCATCATCGTCATCGCTCTCATGCTGGTCGTCTGGCAGATCGCCTGCTCGTCGCCGACATCAAGCCTGCCGCCGCCGACCCAGGTCTGGAACGAGGCCTACGATCTGATCGCGCATCCGTTCTTCGACAATGGCCCGCAGGACATCGGGCTCGCCTGGCGGGTGCTGATCTCGCTGCAGCGCGTTGCCATCGGCTTCGGCTTGGCGGCGATCGTCGGCGTGGCGCTCGGCGCGTTGGTCGGCCAGTCGATCTGGGCGATGCGCGGCCTCGACCCGGTGTTCCAGATCCTGCGCACGGTGCCGCCGCTGGCCTGGCTGCCGCTGTCGCTGGCCGCGTTCCGCGATTCCAGTCCGTCGGCGCTGTTCGTCATCTTCATCACCTCGATCTGGCCAATCATCATCAACACCGCCGTCGGCGTGCGCAACATCCCTGAGGATTACCGCAACGTCTCGCGCATCCTGCGGCTCAACCAGTTCGAATTCTTCGTCAAGATCATGGTGCCGGCCGCCGCGCCCTACATCTTCACTGGCCTGAGGATCGGCATCGGCCTGTCCTGGCTCGCCATCGTCGCCGCCGAAATGCTGACCGGCGGCGTCGGCATCGGCTTCTTCATCTGGGACGCGTGGAACTCGTCGCGGCTGCCCGACATCATCGTCGCGCTTGCCTATATCGGCGTCACCGGCTTCTGCCTCGACCGGCTGGTCGCGGCGGTCGGCGCCTTCGTCACCCGCGGCACAACGGCAAAGTGAGGAGAGGAGCGATGACGGCCTATCTGAAACTCGACCATATCGACAAATCCTTTGCCCGTGGTGCCCAGGTTAGCGAGGTGTTGAAAGACATCCGGCTGACCATCGACAAGGGCGAATTCGTCTCCATCATCGGCCATTCCGGTTGCGGCAAGTCGACCTTGCTCAACCTGATCGCCGGGTTGACCAAGGTGTCCGCCGGCGCCGTGCTGCTCGAGGACAAGGAGGTGGACAGCCCCGGACCCGAACGCGCCGTGGTATTCCAGAACCATTCGCTGCTGCCGTGGCTCACCGTCTACGAAAACATCAACCTTGCGGTGTCGAAGGTCTTCGGTCGTTCGAAGAGCAAGGCCGAGCGGCATGACTGGATCATGCGCAATCTCGACCTCGTGCAGATGGCGCACGCCAAGGACAAGCGCCCGGCCGAGATATCGGGCGGCATGAAGCAGCGCGTCGGTATCGCCCGCGCGCTGGCCATGGAACCGAAGATCCTGCTGCTCGACGAGCCGTTCGGCGCGCTCGACGCGCTGACGCGCGCCCATCTGCAGGATGCGGTGATGGACATCCACTCCAGGCTCGGCTCGACGACGATCATGATCACCCATGATGTCGACGAGGCGGTGCTGCTCTCCGACCGCATCGTCATGATGACCAACGGTCCGGCAGCAACGATCGGCGAGGTGCTTGCGGTGCCGCTCGCCCGGCCGCGTCGGCGCGTCGAACTCTCTTCCGACCGGACCTTCCTGCGCTGCCGCGAGGCGGTGCTGAAGTTCCTCTACGAACGCCACCGCTTCGTCGAAGCCGCGGAGTGAGGGCCATGATCGAAAATTCGTCATCCATCGGCAATTGGCAATCTGCATCGGCAATGGGCAATCTGCCGCATTGCACAAATATTATGCTGCTGTGCAAGGCATTCTGACTAATCTTTGACCCGCTGCCAGGCGTGGTCAAAATTCGGGCGGCTGCGGTTCATATTGATTTCATTCGATAATTAAGAGCGCTGTCGAATTGGCACGCTTCCTGCTTTTCAGAACATAGGTCCACAGGGCCAAGTGACACGGCGTCCAATGGCGGGCGCCACAGGCAAAGCTGCCGCTCAGGTCAATACGCGATCCCGGATGGACGGGCGCGCAAAGACCTGGCCGGCGGCTTTTTTGTTTTTACCGAACACGCAATCGACGGCGCTGGTCCCAGGCGGCGCCCAACCGGAGACGACGATGACGAAACGGATCGGAACTGGCACGTCCCTCGCGGACTTCACGCGCCGCGATTTTCTGGCCAGCAGCGCGCTGACGGCGGCGCTGTTCACCGCCGCGCTCCTGCTGTTTCCCGTCGGCGCCAAGACCGAAAGCAGGGACCAGACCGTGGCGGCCCCGGTCTCGTTGCACGCACCGATGCCGCATCGCTGATTCACCCACAAAATATCCGCGGTGCTTCTCACGCCGCAAACCGGAGCCAGACATTGACCGCAAATCTCCCAGCCGCGCCGAGCCAGGACAGTGCTTCCCGGCAGGCGCTTGTGATGTCCACCATCGCCTTCACCGTGTGCTTCGCGGTGTGGACGATCTTTTCAATCATCGGCGTCCGCATAAAGCAGGAGCTTGGGCTGAACGAGACCGAGTTCGGCCTGCTCGTCGGCACGCCGATCCTCACCGGTTCGCTCGTGCGCATGGTGCTCGGCGTCTGGACTGACCGTTTTGGCGGACGGCTGGTCTACACCGCGACCATGCTTGCGGCCGCGGTCGCGACCTTCCTGCTGGCTTTTGCGCACACCTACGGGCAGATGCTGATCGCCGCGCTCGGTGTTGGGCTCGCCGGTGGCTCCTTCGCCGTTGGTGTCGCCTACGTCTCGCGCTTCTTCCCGGCCGGCAAACAGGGGACGGCCCTGGGCATTTTCGGCGTCGGCAATGTTGGCGCCGCGGTCACCAAGTTCCTGGCGCCGTTCGTGCTTCTCTCCTGGGGCTGGCAGTCGGTCGCGCTGATCTGGGCGGCAGCACTCGTCGTCATGGCCGCCGTCTTCTGGTTCACCACTGGCGACGATCCGGTCATCCGCGAGCGCCGCGCCGGTAAGGCAGCACCCGCGAGAAGCTTCTGGCAGGAATTCGCGCCGCTCAAGAACCTGCAGGTCTGGCGTTTCGCATTCTATTATTTCTTCGTCTTCGGCGCATTCGTGGCACTGTCGCTGTGGCTGCCCCGCTACCTGATCGGCGTCTACGGCTTCGGGCTTGCGACCGCCGGCATGATCGGCGCGGCCTATTCGATCCCGGCAAGTATTTTCCGCGCCTATGGCGGTGTGCTTTCCGACCGGATCGGCGCCCGCACCGTGCTCTACCGCACCTTCGCTGTCGGTGCCGTCGCGACCCTCGTTCTGTCCCTCCCCTCGGCAGACTACGTCGTGCGCGGCATCAGCGGGCCGATCGCCTTCCATTTCGAGATCGGCCCGCTGGCCTTCATAGCCGTTGCCTGCGTGCTCGGCTTCTTCATGAGCCTTGGCAAGGCCGCCGTCTACAAGCACATCCCGGCTTACTATCCGCAGAGTGTCGGCGCGGTCGGCGGCGTTGTCGGCATGATTGGCGGGCTCGGCGGCTTTATCCTGCCGATCGCCTTCGGCGCGCTCAACGACCTCACCGGCGTCTGGTCGAGCTGCTTCATGCTGCTCTTCGTCATCGTCGCCACCTGCTTTGCCTGGATGCATTTTTCCATCCGGCGGATGGAGCGCAGGGGGTCTGCCGAAGCTTCAAGCCTTTCCTACGCGGCTGAATGAGACCGGAGTGGATCAGGACATGACCGAAAAACTCGTCATCATCGGCAACGGCATGGCCCCCGGGCGTATGCTGGAGCATCTCCTGGAAAAGGCGCCTGGGCGCTACCAGGTCACCATCTTCAACGCCGAGCCGCGCGTTAACTACGACCGCATCATGCTGTCGCCTGTGCTGTCCGGCGAGAAGGCCTATGAGGAGATCATCATCCATGGCGATGGCTGGTACATCAAGCACGGCATCACCCTCTACAAGGGCCACAAAATCGTCGCCATCGACCGGACGGCGAAGACCGTCACTTCCGATCATGGCGTGACCGAGCCCTACGACAAGCTCGTCATCGCCACCGGCTCGGTGCCGTTCATCATCCCGGTGCCGGGCCACAATTTGCCGGGCGTGCTGACCTATCGCGACCTCGATGACGTCCAGGCGATGATGCTTGCCGCACAATCGCGCGCCAAGGCGGTCGTCATCGGCGGCGGCCTGCTCGGACTTGAGGCCGCGGCCGGTCTCAACGCGCAAGGCATGGACGTCACCGTACTGCATGTCATGCCGACATTGATGGAGCGTCAGCTCGATCCGGCCGCCGGCTATCTGCTGCAGCGTGCCGTCGAACAGCGCGGCATCAAGGTCATCACCAAGGCCAATACCCAGGCGATCACGGGCAACGGTAAGGTCGAGCAGGTCGAACTTGCCGACGGCACAGTCATTCCTGCGACGCTGGTGGTGATGGCTGTCGGCATCCGGCCGAACGCGGCAATAGCCAAGGAGGCCGGCATTGCCGTCAATCGCGGTATCGTCGTCGACGCCGGTATGCGCAGCAACGATCCCGATATCTACGCGCTCGGCGAATGCGCCGAGGTCAACGGCCAGGTCTACGGTCTGGTAGCACCGCTCTACGAGATGGCGCGCGTTGCAGCCAGCCAGCTTGCCGGCGACGAGGCTGCTGCCTTCGTTCACTCGGACACGCCGACCAAGCTCAAGGTCACCGGAATCGAACTGTTCTCGCTCGGAGACTTCGCCGATGGTGACGACCGCCAGGAGATCGTGCTGCGCGATGCTTCGGCCGGCGTCTACAAGCGGCTGGTGCTGAAGGACGACCGCATCATCGGCACCGTGCTCTATGGCGAGACCGCCGACGGCGCCTGGTTCAACGATCTGAAGAAGAAGCAGACCGACATATCGGAGATGCGCGATACGCTCATCTTCGGCCAGTCCTACCAGGGGGGTGCCCCGCTGGACCCTATGGCGGCCGTTGCAGCCTTGCCGGATGATGCGGAAATCTGCGGCTGCAACGGCGTTTGCAAAGGAAAGATCACCGGCGCGATCACGGGGAAGGGCCTGACCTCGCTCGACGACGTGCGTGCCCACACAAAGGCCTCGGCCTCCTGCGGCTCCTGCACCGGGCTGGTCGAGAAGCTGATGGTGCTGACCATCGGCGACACGTACAACCCCGCCGCCGTGCAGCCGATGTGCTCCTGCACCACCCTCGGTCATGACGAGGTCCGCCGGCTGATCAAAGCCAAGGGCCTGAAGACCATTCCGGCGGTCATGCAGGAACTGGAGTGGAAGACCTCCTGCGGCTGCGCCAAATGTCGCCCCGCGCTCAACTACTACCTCGTCTGCGACTGGCCGGACGACTACGCCGACGACTACCAGTCGCGCTTCATCAACGAGCGCGTCCACGCCAACATCCAGAAGGACGGCACCTATTCGGTGGTGCCGCGCATGTGGGGCGGGGTGACAAACGCCGCCGAACTGCGCGCCATCGCCGACGTCGTCGACAAGTTCGAAATCCCCATGGTCAAGGTCACCGGCGGCCAGCGCATCGACATGCTCGGCATCCGCAAGGAAGACCTGCCGGCGGTGTGGGCCGATCTCGGCCAGGCCGGCTTCGTCTCCGGCCATGCCTATGCCAAGGGCCTGCGCACGGTGAAGACCTGCGTCGGCTCCGACTGGTGCCGCTTCGGCACGCAGGATTCGACGGGGTTTGGCGTCCGCATCGAAAAATTCATGTGGGGCTCGTGGACGCCGGCCAAGGTCAAGATGGCGGTTTCGGGCTGTCCGAGGAACTGTGCCGAGGCGACCTGCAAGGATGTTGGCGTGATCTGCGTCGACTCCGGCTACGAGATCCATTTCGCCGGCGCGGCTGGCCTCGACATCAAGGGCACCGAAGTGCTCGGCCTTGTGAGGACCGAGGACGAAGCGCTGGAGCATATCGTGGCGCTAACGCAGATGTACCGCGAGCAGGGCCGCTATCTCGAGCGCATCTACAAATGGGCCAAGCGCATCGGCATCCCCGAGATCAAGCGCCAGATCATGGACGATGGCGAGAAGCGCAAGGCCTATTACGACCGCTTCGTCTTCAGCCAGAAATTCGCCCAGGTCGATCCGTGGTCGGAACGCGTTTCCGGCAAGGACAAGCACGAATTCCGGCCGATGGCATCGGTCGGGTTTGCGCAGGCGGCGGAGTGATCACAATGAACTGGGTATCAATCGGCTCCATCTCGGACATCCCCCGCCGCGGCGCGCGCTGCGTCGCCACTCCGGAAGGCAAGATCGCCGTCTTCCGCACCCAGGACGATCAGGTCTACGCCATCGACGACCATTGCCCGCACAAGGGCGGCCCGCTTAGCCAGGGCATCGTGCACGGCACGGCGGTGACCTGTCCTTTGCACAATTGGGTGATTTCGCTGGAGACCGGCAAAGCGCTCGGCGCCGACGAGGGCGCGGTGCGCACCATTCCGGTGCGGGTCGAAGGCGAGCGTCTGTTCATCGCGCTGGAAGCGCTGGCCAGCCGCGCGGCCTGAACCATGGAGATTGAGGAAGCGCGCGAGGTGAGGACCACCTGCCCCTATTGCGGGGTGGGCTGCGGCGTGCTGGCGAAGGTCGCCGTGGACGGGCAAGTGTCCGTACGCGGCGACCCCGACCATCCGGCCAATTTCGGCCGGCTTTGCTCCAAAGGCTCGGCACTGGCCGAGACCATCGACCTCGACGGCAGGCTGCTCCATCCCGAGATCCACGGCCGCCGCGCCGGCTGGGATGAGGCGCTCGACCTTGTCGCCTCGACCTTTTCGCAAACTATCGCCGAGCACGGACCCGATGCGGTTGCCTTCTATGTCTCCGGCCAATTGCTGACCGAGGATTACTACGTCGCCAACAAGCTAATGAAGGGTTTTGTCGGCTCGGCCAATATCGACACCAATTCGCGCCTGTGCATGGCCTCCTCGGTCGCTGGCCACCGCCGCGCCTTCGGCTCCGACACAGTGCCGGGAACCTATGAGGATCTGGAGCTCGCCGATCTTGTCGTGCTGGTCGGTTCCAACCTCGCCTGGTGCCATCCCGTGCTCTACCAGCGCATCGCGGCGGCGCGGGAAAAGCGGCCGGAGATGAAGATCGTGCTGGTCGATCCGCGCCGCACCATGACATCAGACATTGCCGACATGCATCTGGCGATCGCGCCGGACGGCGACGTCGCTTTGTTCACGGGGCTGCTCGCCTATCTCGGGCAGCACAATGCGCTGGATCGCGCCTACATCACGACGCACACGACCGGCTTCGGGCAAGCGCTTTTCGCGGCCTCGGCGCTCGATCTTGCCGGCGTCGCCGCCGCCACGGGTCTGAGCGAGGACGAGCTTGGCCGCTTCTACAGCCTGTTCGCGGCGACCTCCAAGACCGTGACCGTCTACAGCCAGGGGGTGAACCAGTCGTCTTCCGGCACCGACAAGGTCAATGCCATCATCAACTGCCATCTCGCCACCGGCCGCATCGGCAAGCCGGGGGCAGGGCCGTTTTCGGTGACCGGCCAACCCAACGCCATGGGCGGGCGCGAGGTCGGTGGCATGGCCAACATGCTGGCCGCCCATATGGAAATCGAAAACCCCGACCATCGCGACCGCGTGCAGCGCTTCTGGAATGCGCCTGATGTCGCGCAAAAGCCTGGGCTGAAGGCGGTCGAGATGTTCCAGGCGGTTGCCGATGGGCGCATCAAGGCGCTGTGGATCATGGCCACCAACCCGGTCGATTCGATGCCGGATGCCGACGCTGTCGAAGCGGCGATCAAGGCCTGCCCGTTCGTAGTGGTGTCGGACGTGCTGGCCCAGACCGACACCGTTCGTCACGCCCATGTCCGGCTGCCCGCCGCCGCCTGGGGCGAGAAGGACGGCACCGTCACCAATTCCGAGCGCCGGGTGTCGCGCCAGCGCGCATTCCTGGACCTGCCCGGCGAGGCAAGGCCCGACTGGTGGATTGTCGCCGAGGTGGCGCGACGGATGGGGTTCGGCGGGGCGTTTTCCTATGAGACGCCGGCAGAGGTGTTCGCCGAACACGCCGCGCTGTCGGGGTTCGAGAATGATGGCGCGCGGGATTTCGATATTGGGGCTTATGCGGGGGTTGGCGCGGAGGGGTATGAGGCGCTTGAGCCGTTCCAATGGCCAGCGCCGAGCCCAGTCACCCCCCTCTGGCCTGCCGGCCATCTCCCCCGCAAGGGGGGAGATTTGCAGTCGCAACCGCTTTCGCTAGTTTCCGACGATGCAGGATGGGCGGCGGAGCCAAAGCTGCCAATCTCCCCCCTTGCGGGGGAGATGGCCGGCAGGCCAGAGGGGGGTGTTCAAGCTGGACCTAACCCAGAAGGCAACACCACCCGCTTCTTCGCCAACGGCGATTTCTACACACCCGACCGCAAGGCGCGCTTCATCGCCATCCGCCCCACTGTCGAAATCCGCACCAGTCCCGACTATCCGCTGATCCTCAACACCGGCCGTATCCGCGACCATTGGCACACCATGACGCGGACGGGAAAGAGCCCGCGGCTTTCGCAGCACATCGCCGAGCCCTTTGTCGAAATCCACCCAGTGGATGCGCTACGCTTCGGCATCGGCGACGCCGACATCGCACGCGTTTCCAGCCCCCGCGGCGAGGTGCTGGTGCGCGTGCTGGTGACGGCACGCCAGCGCCAGGGAAGCCTGTTTGCGCCGATGCACTGGACCGATCAGTTTGCCGCAAGGGGCCGGCTCGACACGCTGACAGCGCCGCTGACCGATCCGGTTTCCGGCCAGCCGGCGCTGAAACATGTCGCCGTCCGCATCGAGAAATTCGCCGCAAAAGCCTTCGGCTTCGCAGTGACGCGGCAGCGGCCGGTGCTTGATATCGCAGCCTACTGGGCCGTGGCCAAATGCACGGGCGGCTGGCGGGTCGAACTGGCCTTCGCCGATGACGACATCGACTGGTCCGGCTTCGCCGGGTCACTGTTCGGCGCTTCACCGGGTGTCGAAATGTCAGCCTATCATGACCGCGACGCCGGCCAGCACCGCATCGCCGCTTTCGACGGCGATCAACTGTCCGGGGCGTTGTTTGTCGCGCCGGGACCTGTAGCCGTGTCGCGCGGCTGGGCGGCGGACCAACTGAGTGCCGATCATGTCGACCGGCGCGGCAGGCTGGCGATCGTGGCCGGGCGGCCGGGCGGGGTCGACGTCGATCGCGGCGCCATCGTCTGCTCCTGTTTCGGCGTCGGCGCCAACCAGATCGCGGAAGCGGTGCACCGCGGCTGCGGCAGCGTCGCGGCAATCGGCGCGGCCCTGCATGCCGGCACGAATTGCGGCTCCTGCCGCGCCGAGATCAGGGTCATCATCGACGCACAAAGTCTTCAAGCAGCCGAGTGATTGTCTGACCGGGGGGCCTGCGCGACGAGGCCAGTTGGGCTATGGTGGCGCAAGCGTGCGGCGTCGCGCGCGAATCGTCTTCAGTCAGGGTCATCCAATGGCAAATCCTCCGCGCCGACCGACAAATCCGATGGCGGCCGCCGAGGCGGCTTTCAAGCCAATCAAGAAGCCGGTTGCTCCGGTTCGTGAGCCGTCGGCTGCTCCAGGTGTCAGGGAGCTTGTTTCGATCCGAATCGACCGCGCCGTGCTGGACCATTTCCAGGCGGACGGTCCCGGCTGGCAGGACCGCATCAACGACGCCTTGCGGCGGGCGATTGAAGACAAGCCGACCCCTGCTGGGGATGATGGTTCAGACGACGAGTAGCGGCTGTTCCAGCCGGCTCACGCCTCGAAGTGCAGGATGTAGAGTTTCCGCGTCTTCTCGTGGATCGTCCATTCGCCTTTCCAGCCTTTCGGCAGCACCAGCATTTCGCCGGGGCCGACATCCTCGCTGCGGCCATCGGGACCGTGCAGCGAGACCCGGCCTGACACGATGTGGCAAGTTTCGGAATTGCTGTCGCGCGACGCGGTGAAGCGGCCCGGCGTACATTCCCAGAGGCCGATTTCCAGCGTGCCGTCCGGCGAGGTCCACAGCGTCTTCGACGCTTCTAGCTGATCGCCGCTGATCGAGGTCGGCTTGGGCTCGGGCTCGCCAAGATCGATGGAGGCGAGATGGGCGAAATTCTGGAAGTCGGTCATGGCAGTCTCTCAATGTCCCGTGATGCGGTCGGCGACTGCGGCCAGTTTCGACGTGTGCTGGAGGCCGGCTTCCTCTCGCTCGTCGGCGACGCGGTAGAGCTGATACATCGAATGGACGCCGAGCCAGCGCATCGGCTCGGGCTCCCATTTGCTGACCTGCCGGTTGACCCAGGGCAGGCGGGTCAGTTCGGTGTCGCGGCGCAGGATGAGGTCGCGCAGCGTACGGCCCGAAAGGTTGGAGCTCGACACGCCGAGCCCGACATAGCCGCCGGCCCAGCCGATGCCGGTTTGCGGATCGAGACCGGCCGTCGTGCACCAGTCGCGCGGCACGCCCAGCACGCCGCACCAGGCGTGGTCGATGCGAAGCTTGGCTGTCTGCGGCAGAAGCCGGGTGAGGATCGCGTGCAGGCTTTCGATGGTCGCCTGCTGCGTCTGGCCGCGCACATCCGTCTGCGACCCGTAGCGATAGGGCACGCCGCGTCCGCCCATGGTGATGCGGCCTTCCCGGGTGCGTTGCGCATAGCAATAGGCGTGCGCGGCGTCGCCCAGAAGCTCGTGGCCTTCCCAGCCGATCTCGTCCCACAGCGATTGCGACAGTGGCTCGGTGATGATCTGCGCGCTGTTGAGTGGCAGCCAGAGCCGCTCGTTGCCTGGTATGCCGGCCGTGAACCCCTCCGTGGCACGGATGATGATGGGCGCGCGCACAATGCCGCGGTTCGTGGTGACCTTGCCCTTCTCGATGCCGGTCACGGTTGTCTGCTCATAGATACGCACGCCAAGCCGCTCGACGGCTTGCGACAGGCCGCGCACCAGCTTGGCCGGCTGCACGCGCGCGGTGCCGTGATGAACATAGCCGCCGAGCACATTTTTGATGTTGATACGGGCCTTGGCCTCTGCCTGGTCGATCAGGCTGACGCGATCCGGCGGCACGCTCCAGCCGATCGCATCGGCATAGGCAGCCTTGATGCGTTCGAGTTGCGGCGGGTTGGTCGCGACCGTCAAATTGTCGACGCGGCGGATGTCGGCATCGATGCCTTCGGCCTCGGTCACCTTGATCACCTCGTCGACCGTGCCATGCATGGCGGTTTCCATGTCGATGACGGCGCCACGCGTCGAGGTCTGAAGATATTTCTCGCGCGACCAGCTGAAGCCGCCGGACAGCCAGCCGCCATTGCGGCCCGACGCGCCGAAGCCGGCGAACTCCCGTTCGACGATGGCGATGCGGATCGATGGATCGGCCTTCTTCAGATAGTAGACTGTCCACAGGCCGGTGTAGCCGGCGCCGACGATGCAGACATCGGCTTCGAGATCGCCCGGGAGCGGCGCGCGATAGGCCGGCAGGCCGATGTCGGCATACCAGAACGAGACGTTGCCGTTGGCTTTGGCGTCCATGTCTAAAAATCCTGCGGGGAAGAGCGGTCAGGTCATCGTCATGTCGGCGCGGTCGTCGTCGGCAAGAAGTTTTGCATCGACGACGGACCAGCGCAGATCGACCGTGTCACCAATCGAGAACGGTGTGGCTTCCAGAGACGAGCGCACGATGGCGACCGAGCCGTCGCGAAGCGTCACCTGGTATTTCGAGCCGGACCCCAGATAGATTGCTTCGCTGACCTCACCGGTGAGGCTGTTCTGCCCGGCGGAGGGAGGCGTGTTGGTGCCGGCAAGCGAGAGCTTTTCGGGGCGCAGCAGGACCACCGGTTTATGGCCGCCGGCGAGCTTGCCGCCGACAACGATCCTCTGGCCGGCGATCGTCAGACTGGTCTCGTTTCCGGACGCCTGGGCCTCGCCGCGCAAACTGGTCGATTCGCCGATGAACTTCGCCACGAACAACGTCGTCGGCTCGTCATAGAGCTGGCGGCCGGTTCCCACCTGTTCGATGCGGCCCCGGTTGAACACGGCGATCCGATCGGACAGAACCAGCGCTTCTTCCTGGTCGTGCGTGACGTAGACGAAGGTGGTGCCGAGCTCGCGGTGGATGCGCTTGATCTCCAGCTGCAGCCATTCGCGCAGTTTCTTGTCGAGCGCGCCGAGCGGCTCGTCCATCAAAAGCAGCGGCGGATCGAAGACGATGGCGCGGGCAAGCGCCACGCGCTGCTGCTGGCCGCCGGAGAGTTCAGAGGGATAGCGATGCGCGAAATCGGCCATCTTGACCATGTCGAGCGCCCGCGCGACCTGGCGGTCGCGCGCCTGCTTGTCCATACCGCGCAAGGTGAGGGGATAGGCGACGTTCTTGCCGACGGTCATGTGCGGAAACAGCGCGTAGTGCTGGAAGACGACGCCGATGTTGCGCTTGTGCGCCGGCAGCGCGACGATGCTCTTGCCGCCGACGGCGAGGTCGCCGGAGGTGAGGTCGGTGAAGCCGGCCACGACGTTCAGCGTGGTGGTCTTGCCCGAGCCGCTGGGGCCGAGCAGCGTCATGAACTCGCCCGGCTCGATATGCAGGCTGACATCGTCGAGCGCGGTGAAATTGCCGTAGCGCTTGGTTGCGCCCTTGATGTCGATGGCCGCGCCACGTTCCCTCGCAGTCATCTCAACTCCTCGTCGATTTCGAGCTGATGATCAGCCCGGCGCTGATGATCAGCGTCGTGGCAATGAAGATGATGGTCCCGACGGCTGTCACCGTTGGGTCGGCGTCTCGGGTGATGCTGGTGAAGATCTGCACCGGCAAGGTCTTCAGGTAGGGACTGGTGATGAACAGCGCGACGATGATTTCATCGAAGGAGGTGACGAAGGCAAACAAAAGCCCCGACAGAATGCCGGGGGCGATCAGCGGCAAAGTCACGGTGCGGAAGGTGGTGAAGCGGTTGGCGCCGAGGCTGGCCGCCGCCGTCTCCAGCCGCACGTCGAAGACTTCGAGGCTTGCCGACACGGCGATGATGACGAAGGGGATCGCCAGCATCGTGTGCGCGATGACGAAGCCTGTGGTGGTGCCGACGAGCCGGTAGTCGAGATAGACGGCATAGATGCCGATGGCCAGCACCACGCCGGGCACGATCATCGGCGTGATCAGGATGGCGCGCAGCAGGCCGGCGCCGGAATGTTTCATGCGACTGAGGCCGAGTGACGCCAGCGTGCCGATCAGCGTGGCGGCTATGGCAACGAGGCCGGCGACCCTCAGCGAATTAAAGAAGCTCGACAGCCAATCCGGGTTGGTGAAGAAATTCTCGTACCACTGCCAGGAGAAGCCGGACGGCGGGAAGGCGAGCGACTTCTTCTCGTTGAATGACATCGGGATGATGACCAGCGTCGGCATCACCAGCCAAACGGCGACCAGCAGGCAGAACAGGCCGAGCAGAATGCGGAACGGCGCCAGTCTCATGATCTGGACGCCTGCTTGTGGCGCTGGCGCATCAGCGGGGCGGCGAGCGCCAGAAGCACGAAGGTCGCGACCAGCAGCACGACGCCCATGGCGCCGCCGCGACCCCAGTTGAGCAGGCTGAGCACTTGGCTCTGCACCAGCGTCGACAGCATGGTGCTGCGCGGCCCGCCGAGCAGGGCCGGGGTGATGTAGAAGCCGAGCGACAGGATGAAGACGATGATGGCGCCGGCGAAAACGCCGGGCAGCGACAGCGGCAGATAGATCTGCAGGAATGCACGTGCCGGGCGCGCGCCAAGGCTGCGCGCCGCCTGGACGAGGCGCAAATCGATGCCACGCATGACCGAATAGAGCGGCAGGATCATGAAGGGCAGCAGCACCTGCGCCATGCCGATGACGACGCCGGTCTGCGTGCGGATCAGCTTCACTCCATCAAAGCCGAGCAGCCTGATCACGGAATTGATGATGCCGGAATCCTGCAGCAGGATGACCCAGGCCAGTGTGCGCACCACGCCGCTGACCCAGAACGGCACTAGAACGCACAGGATGAGGACCAGCCGCAGGCGCGGCCCGACGGCCGTCATGAGATAGGCATAGGGATAAGCGGCGATGACGCAGACGATGGTGACCCAGGCGGCGATGGAAAAGGTGCGCCAAAGGACGGTGACGTTCACCGGCGTGGAAAAGAACCAGACGTAGTTCTGCAAGCCCCAGGCGGGGTCCGAGAAACTGCGCAGCGTGACGGTCAGCAGGGGATAGCCCATCGCCGCGATGAGCAGGAGCAAGGCCGGCATCGCCAGGAGCGAAGGATAGGCGGCGAGGCGCAGGCGCCGTTGCGGCCCCTGCACGGTACCTGATGGCCGGGGATTTTCACCCCCGGCCGTTAGCGTATGCGAGATCTGGCTCACGCCTGCGGTCCGGCCGGCTCAGTTGCCGGCCATCAGCGCCGTCCACTTGTCGGACGCGGTGGCGAAGTTGGCGACCCAGAACTTGATGTTCTGTTGGTAGCCGAGCTTGGCGTGGTCCGGCGTGTTAGTCAGGAAGGCGCCGACGGATGCGTCCACCTTCGGCTGAGCCTCGTTGTTGATGGGCGAGTAGGAGGTCTGCTCGGTCAGGGTCTCCTGCGACTTCTTGCCGAGATAGGCGTTGATCAGCGCGTAGGACGCGTCGGTATCCTTGGCGCCGACCGGGATGGTCAGCTGATCCATGACGACCAGCCAGTCCTTCCACACCGGCGTGTAGGCAGCGCCGTTCTTGACCGCCGTCATGGCGCGGCCGGTCCACATGATGATCATGTCGGCCTCACCGGATTCGGCGAGCTGCTGGGATTCGGCGCCGGTCTTCCAGAAGATGGTATCCGGACCGATCGCCTTGATCTTGGCGATGCCCTTGTCGATATCGGCCGGCGTCATGGCGTCGACCTTGCCGCCGTCGGCCAGGATGGCCTGTTCGATCAGGCCGCCGATAGGGCTGCCGCTGCCGTCGATGGCGCGCGTGCCGGGGAATTTCGCGGTGTCGAAGAAATCCTTCCAGTCCTTCGGCGGATTGTCCTTGTACGTGTCGTTTTTGTACATCAGGACCATGCCGTAGTTCATCGCCGGCACGCTGCATTCGCCGACCTGTCCGGCCGGGATGTGCGAGATGTCGAGCTTGGTCAGATCGAGTTTCTGGAACAGTTTTCCGCAATGCACGAAGGGCGGAAAGTCGTCCGTATCGACAACATCCCAGGTCACATTGCCGGACTCGACCTGCGCCTGGAGCTTGGCGATTTCGGTCGGTCCGTCGTTCAAAAGCTTAACGCCGCTCTTGTCGACGAATTCCTTGAGCGCGGCGACCTGGCCGTCCTGGTAGATGCCACCATAGGAGACGAAGGTCAGCGTCTTGCCCTTCAGCGAGCCGTCGACGACGGTGCCGGCCGGCGGTGCATTCTGCGCGTGAGCGGCGGCCGCAAGCAAGGCCAGCGCGGCGGCGCCGACAAATCCGGCCAATCTTGATCTGCTTCCCATTTTCTAACCCTCCGATGGCTCGCTGTTTGATTTTGGCAGGCCGGACGCGAGCGTTTTCCGGGCTACATATTGGTCGAGATCGATGGCGCCGCTGGTCGGCGGGGCGATGATCCACAGCACTTCGGCCACCGTATCGCCGACATTGATCGTCCTGTGCGGCGTCGAGGTCGAATATTCGATGCTGTCGCCCTCTTCGAGGGTGAAGCTCTCGTCGCCGAGCGTCAGCTGCACGCGTCCGCGCAGCACGAGGAACATCTCGTGCGCGTTGCCATGCGTGTAGGGCACGTCGCCGGTCGAGCCGCCGACGGCGAATTCGCCGCAATAAACTTCCATCTCGCGGATCGGCCGGCGCGACAGCAGCGTCTTGCGGTAGCCCTCGCTGGTCGGCAGCGCCGGCCGCTCGGCGCGCGTCAGCACTGCGTGCGGCGACACTTCGCATTCGTCGAAAAGATCGGCGAGGCTGATGCCGAGCGCGTTGGCGATCAGCATCAGCGTGCTGGTGTTGGCTCCCGAAAGGCCGCGCTCGAGCTGGCTCAAGAAACTGGCCGTGGTGCCGATCATGTCGCCGAGCTGGCGCAGCGTCAGGCGCCGCGTGGTGCGATAGGCCTTGATGCGGTTGCCCAGCACCGTCGAGCGGCGCGCTTCGGCGCTGGTTGCGGCATTGTCGTTGAGTGCGTGATCCGCGGCGTTTTTCATGGCGATCTCAGGGTTCACTTAACATGCTATTAAGTGAAGTCCCCTGGCAAGCGGATTCGCTCAGGTCACCTGAAAATCAATGCTGCTCGGCTGTCTAGGGCCTTGGCCCCGGAGGAACCGACGCTTTGGTTTGGCGGTCGAAAACGACCGCCAGCCCGTTCTTGACGGCCAGCGAGGCGACCATGTCGTCGAGCTCGCGATCGGGAATGGCGGGTTTGAGGACCTGCCGGATGGCCTGATAGGCCTGCTCTGTCGACACATAGTCGTAGCGCTTTTTGCGCGCTTCCACATATTGCTCGATGATGATGCCCAGCCGGCGGGCGGCGATGTCTTCTGGTCGCTGCAAGGGAGCCTCCTCAAGCTCGATCGTCTCCAGACCCCTGAGATGTAAAAACCCATGCCGTGAAAGTTAAGGCCTGCGGCCAGTCCGACGTGCAAAAAAATAGCTTCCGTCATCGACGAGCCGCACGGCGGTCAATGAGCTTGCTCAAAGCCTCGTGCAAATCGGGTGACCAAGGATCGGGCACGAGCGCAGGACGATCCTCGCGGGCGCGCACTCACAACAGCTCCGACAGAACGGCCATGAAGTGGTCGTTCTCCGAAGTCGAGCCGATGCTGACGCGCACATAGCTGTCGAAGCCTTGCTGCTTCCACGGTTTGACGATGACACCTTGCCGCAGCAAGCCTTCGACGAAGTCGGAAGCATCTTGCCGGCAGTTGAAGAACAGGAAGTTGCCTCTGGAGGCAGCAACGTCGAGGCCCTTGTCCGCCAGGAAATTCTCGACACGTGCTCTTTCCATTCTGGCCAATGCGATGACTTTGGCGAGGTGTTCCTCGTCGGCCAGCGCGGTCAGTGCGGCGGCCTGGGCCATGCCGTTGGCGTTGAAAGGCGTGCG
This sequence comes from Mesorhizobium sp. LjRoot246, assembly GCF_964254115.1. Lineage (NCBI taxonomy): Bacteria > Pseudomonadati > Pseudomonadota > Alphaproteobacteria > Hyphomicrobiales > Phyllobacteriaceae > Mesorhizobium > Mesorhizobium sp. LjRoot246. Next base: position 2,739,852 of record NZ_CAXUSN020000001.1, read on the forward strand.
GACGCGGTCGAGCAGCGCGCGCAGCTCCGAGTCGCCGACGATGCCGAAACCGATCCGCAATCCGGCCAGGCCGAACGCCTTGGAGAAGGTTCGAAGCACGATCCATGGAGTGTCGAGCTTACCGAGATAGGGCAGGGACGACGCGTAGTCGTCGCCCTCGGCATATTCCGCATAGGCCTCATCGATGACGATCAGTGTCTCGTCGCTGACCGCATCCAAAACCCTCGACAGATCGTCGCCGGGGAGCCAGCTGCCGACCGGGTTCATCGGGTTCGAGAACAGCAGCATGCGCGGCCGTTCGCGCACCGCTCCAACCAGCGCGTCGACATCGATGGTGAGATCACTGTTGACGGCAACGCGCTTGACGGTGGCGCCCATCAGCGTCGCATAGTCCTCATGCAGCGGGAACGATGGATAGAGCGTGACGACGGCGTCGCCGGGTCGCAATACGGCCCGGCTGATGACCGAGAGAAGATCTTCCGAGCCATTGCCCAGGATAATCTGGTCCTCGGTGACGGCATATTTGTCGCCGATCGCCTGGCGCAGTTTGCGCCCAGCAGGGTCGGGATAGAGGCGGAACATCTCAGAGCCGGCTTGCATGATCGTGGTCAGCAACGGGCTCGGGCCAAGCGGGTTTTCGTTCGAGCCCAGTTTGGCGATCCTTGCCGGCGCGTATCGTTCCTGCACCTCGTCGATGGTCAGCCCGGAATTGTAGGGCGACAGACGGTTGACTTCGGTGCGGACCATATCGGAGGCTTTCGACACGGGCAGGCTCCTCTGCTGCGGATTTCGTCATCAGTACCGTAGCTGAAATAGTTTGTATATGCTTGTATATGGGACTTGATATGCTAGGCTTGATACGGGCGCCGAGGCCGACGCCGGCAAGGAGGATCACATGCGCAACGCTTCTCTCTTCGATCTCTCCGGCAGGAAGGCGCTTGTCACCGGTGCAAGCCGCGGCATAGGGCGCAGCATCGCCGAGGCGCTGAGTGCTGCCGGCGCCGACGTCGCGGTCACGGCGCGCAGCCTGGCCTCGCTGGAGGACACCACGTCAGCCATCCGCGCGGCCGGCGGGGTGGCGCACGCCATCGCTCTCGACGTCACCGATGTCAGCCGGTGCCGGGCAGCTACCGCGGAGGCCGCCGGCCTGCTTGGCGGTCTCGACATTCTCGTCAACAATGCCGGGATGGAGGAGGTGCGGCCCTCGCTCGATGTCGACGAGGCGCTCTGGGACAGGATCGTCGATACGAACCTCAAGGGAGCGTTCTTCTGCGCCCAGGCCGCGGCGCGGCAGATGCGGGACACCGGGCGGCCTGGCGCCATCATCAACCTGTGCTCGCTGACATCGGAAGTCGGCATTCCGACCGCGGTGCCGTACGGCTCGTCGAAGTCGGGCCTGCTCGGCATGACGCGGGCGCTCGCGGCGGAGTGGGCGGAGCTTGGCATAAGGGTCAACGCCATCGCGCCGGGCTATTTCAGGACGGCGATGACGGACGTTTTCTACAGCAACGAGGCATGGCAGCACACCATGCTGGCCAAGATCCCCCAGCGCCGTTTCGGCGATCTCCGCGACCTGCACGGCATCGCGGTGTTCCTTGCTTCGGATGCGGCGGCCTATATCACCGGCCAGTCCATTCCGGTCGATGGCGGCTTTCTCGCCTCGATCTGATCTTGCGGTTTGTCTCTGCGGTTTCGACCGGAAGGGTGATGGAAAAATTGCTGGCGACTATCATACATACATGTATATACTTTTGCCATAGCGCAGCCTCTCGATGGCTTTGATCCTTGTCCCGGGTCGACTTGTCGGCCCGCAGAATATGGCCCATCCGGGGGCCAGCCGTCATTGCGTTCCGAGAGTTCCAGGAGAACGAGCAGCCATGTCCGACATCAGCTTCCACGATTTGTCATCCATCGATGCCGACCAGCGCGCCGGCCTGCTGAAGCGTGCCGAGGCCGATCTGACGGTCTTCGTCGAGAAGGTTCGCCCGATCATCCAGGCCGTCAAGGACGAGGGCGACGCCGCCTTGATCCGCTTCGCCAAGGAACTCGACAAGGCCAATGTCGCCGAGGGCGGACTGCAGGTGTCGGAGAGGGAGTTCGACGCGGCGTTCGACAAGGTCGAAACGGACGTCGTGGAGAGCATCCAGTTCGGCATCGACAACATCAGGCATTTCCATGAGGAGCAGAAGCCGGAAACGATGTGGCTCAAGGAAGTCCGGCCGGGCGCCTATGCTGGCGACAGGTACACGCCGATCGCGTCCGTCGCGCTTTACGTGCCGCGCGGCAAGGGCGCCTTTCCATCAGTGACGATGATGACGTCGGTGCCGGCGGTGATTGCCGGCGTGCCGCAGATCGCCATCGTGACGCCGCCGACATCGGATGGCTCGGTGGACGCGGCAACGCTCGTCGCCGCGCGCCTCGCCGGCGTCGGCACCGTCTACAAATGCGGCGGCGCGCAAGCCGTTGCCGCCGTCGCCTACGGCACCGAGACAGTGAGGCCCGCGCTCAAGATCGTCGGCCCCGGCAGCCCGTGGGTGGTGGCGGCCAAGAGCGTGCTGTCATCGGTTATCAACACCGGCCTTCCGGCCGGCCCGTCGGAAGCGATCATCTTTGCCGATGACAGCGTCGACGGTGGCCTTGCCGCACTTGATCTTCTCATCGAAGCCGAGCACGGGCCGGATTCCTCGGCCTTTCTGGTGACGCACAGCCGCAAGGTCGCCGAAGCAGCACTCGCGGCACTTCCTGAGCACTGGTCGCGGATGACCGAACAGCGTGTGGAGTTCTCGCGCGCGGTGCTGACGGGCAAGCGCGGCGGCATCGTGCTGACCCCGTCGCTGGAAGACAGCTACCGTTTCATCAACGACTATGCGCCCGAACATCTCGAGATCCTGTCGAAGGAGCCGTTCGCGCATCTCGGGCACATCACCGAAGCGGCCGAGATCCTTATGGGTCCGCACACGCCGGTGACCCTTGCCAACTTCGTGCTGGGACCCAATGCGGTGCTGCCGACCAGCCGCTGGGCGCGAACCTACGGGCCGCTCTCGGTGACGGATTTCGTCAAGCGCTCGTCGGTCGGCTATGTCACCTCGGCCGCCTATCCGGAACTGGCGCTGCATGCCCGCAGGCTCGCCCGCTACGAGGGCTTCAGCTCGCACGAGAATGCGGTCTCGGAAATCCGCGACCGCTATCTTGCCGTCTGAGCGGAAGCGATCGCGATGAAGGCTGCCCGACTCTATGGACCCGGCGATCTGCGCGTGGAGGATGTTGCGACGCCAGGCGCGCCGGATGCCGGCTGGGTGAAGCTCAGGGTCGATGCCGCCGGCATCTGCGGTTCGGACCTGCACAATTTCCGCACGGGACAGTGGATAAGCCGGTCGCCTTCGACGGCCGGCCATGAGCTGACCGGCACGGTGACCGCCATCGGCGAGGGCGTCGGCACCGTCGCCGTGGGCGACAGGGTGGTCGCCGACTCCCGCTTCTGGTGCGGAGACTGCGCGCAATGTCGTGCCGGCAGGCGGCATCTCTGCGCGTCACTTGGCTTCGTCGGAGAAATCTGCGACGGCGGATTTGCCGAACAGGCGGTGCTGCCCGCACGGCTTTTGCATACCATCGACGCCACGCTCGACGAGCGGGTCGCGGCGATGGCCGAGCCGCTCGCGGTGGCGCTGCATGCGGTGCGGCGGCTGCCGAAAACGGCAGGCTCGGTGCTTGTTGTCGGCTGCGGGCCGATCGGCGGTCTTGCCGCGCTGCTTTTGTCGCGAAGCTTTGCCGGCACCGTGCTGGTCGCCGACCGCAACCAGGCCCGCTGCGCCCGGGTGGCGCAGGTGACCGGTGCAACGATCGTGGACCTCGACCGGGATGCCATTGCCGCCGCAACCGCCAATGCCCCCTTGCTGGCGGCCATTGAGGCGACCGGCAGCATCGCGGCACTCAACCAGTTGCTCGGCGTTCTCGATCCCGGCGGCACGGTTGCCATGGTCGGCATCTTCCATGGCCGCCTCGACATCGACCCCAACATGCTGGTCGAACGCGAAATCGGGTTGCTGGGATGCCATGCCTTTGCCGACGAGCTGCCCGAGGCCGTGCGGATGCTGGGTGAACTCAGCGAACCGCTGCTGGCGCTGATCGACCAGGAGATCGGCCTCAATGAGGTTCCCGCCGCTTATCAGCGGCTGCTGGCGGGGCGCAGCGACGGCTTGAAAACAATCATCCGCATGCGGCAACCTGTCGAGCAGTCGTGATTTCCGATAAATCGCCGGAAAGGATTTTTGATAAATGATCACTTTGCCCGACACGGCCAGCCCTCTCTACGAGAAGGTGAAGGACTACATCCTGACCAATATCGGAACGGGTCAGTGGGGCAAGGATCGCAAGCTGCCGTCCGAGAATGAGTTGGTGGCTTCGCTTGGCGTATCGCGGATGACGGTTCACCGGGCCTTGCGGGAACTGACCGCGGCGGGATTCTTGACCCGGCTGCAAGGTGTGGGAACCTTCATCGCGCCGCCCAGGCCGCAGTCGACGCTGATCGAGATCAACAACATCGCAGCCGAGATCATCGAGCGCGGCAACAGGCACCGCTCCGAAGTCCTCGTCCTCGAAACCATCATGCCGACAAAGGAGCTGGCGCTGTCGTTCGAGTTTGCCAAGCGTGTCTCGATCTATCATTCCGTCGTCGTCAATTTCGAGAACGACCTGCCGGTGCAGCTGGAAGAACGCTTCGTCAATCCGAGCCTCATCCCCGACTATGACAAGCAGGATTTTTCGAAGACGGCGACCTATGACTATCTCATGCAGAAAACCCCGGTGACCGAGGTTGAGCATATCATCTCGGCGATCCCGGCCGACGCCGAGACAGCGCGGCATCTGGGCATCGATGTCGGCAGCTGTTGCCTTTTCCTACACCGCCGGACATGGACGGGTGCGGTGGTGGCGACGATCAGCAAGCTGACCTATGCCGGCAGCCGCTACTCGCTCGGCAGCCGCTATTCCCCGTCCAAGCATAGCTGACGGCAAGGTTGCGAATGCAAGCCGGAAAGGTTTCGTCACCGATGTATATACATGTACTGATGGGAACGGTTTCACCCTCCGCGGATGAACCGGCCAGAGGGGATGTTATATGACGCCGGCACCCAGCCGCACGGCGCGGATCCGGGCGCTCGCGCAGCATGATGTCGCCCAAGCACAAAGCGCGCTGGCGGCGCTGCTGGGCGACCTGTTCGAGATGCGCCCCCGCAATGTCCGCATCAACTTCGACAAATATAGCCTCAATTCGTTGAACGGCTTCTTCGAGGATGACGGCAAGGCCTATTTCTTCAAGTTCCATCAGGAAGAGCGGGAAGAGGCGATGTCGGGCGAGTACTACCGCGCCGAGATACTGTCGCGCGCCGGCCTGCCGGTCGACCAACCCGTGCATATGTCGGCCCAGCCGGGCGAGCAGATCCTTGTCTATCGCCGCCGCACGGATCCGAGATTTTCGGATGTGCTGTTCGCGCTGGATACGGAAGACGATGCCGGCAAACGGCGTGAGGCGGTTCTCGCCGAGCGCGGTCTGTCGGCCAAGCTGCTCAAGGTCTATCTGGAGACGCTGCATCCGGTGACCGCTGAGGAGGTGTCGGCGGAGCCAATCCACAGGCTGTTTTACGAACGGCTGATCGATGCCGAAACGCGCTCTTCGCCGGGCGGCCGGCTGGCCGATTTCTATGTCGGCAGGCCTTTCGTCTTTCCCGGCGTCGAACTGGATTGGGATCAATTTTCCCGACTGAAATTCGTCATCAACGGCCAGCGCTACGCCAACAGCGTCGGCGAACTTTTCGACGCCGCCGCGGTACGCCTGCGGCCCGACCGGCTTGCCGATGCCGGCGGCGTGGTCGCGCATGGCGACGCCCACAATGCCAATGTCTGGTACACGGCGAAAGCGGGGCGGGCGGAACTGTCCTTCTTCGATCCAGCCTTTGCCGGCTCGCACATCCCGACCCTGCTGGCGGAGGTGAAGGCGACGTTCCACAATATCTTCGCCCACCCGTTCTGGCTCTACGATCCGGCGACCGCGACAGAGGCTTTTCGCGCCCAGGCGCGGCTGGACGGAAACCTGCTCCATGTCGACACGGACTGGGACCTGAGCCCGGTTCGTCGCGACCTGCTGGAGGTCAAGGCGACAGCGCTGTGGCGGCCATTGCTGCTGGAGCTCAAACGGTGCGGCATGCTTCCGGCCGATTGGCGCGCGGTGCTGCGGGCAGGGCTTTTCCTGTCGCCGACGCTGGTCATGAACCTGCGCGCCGGCGCGCGCAACCACACGCCAACCTCCTCCCTCATTGGCTTTTCAGTAGCGGTCATGGTCGGCAGCGAACCTGTCACCGGGGCCGATCGGGTGACCGGTTTCCTCGACCGGATCGATCCGGAAAACGCGTGAGTGAGCGTCCCCACGAAGCAGGCGCACGCGCCCGATCAGGGTGGAAAATCGAGCCTCTCCAACTTGTATATGCATGTATGTATTTTAGCCTTGACATCCGCTCCCGCTGACGCTGAAATATCCTCGCACTTCACCATGAAGTGGCAGGTAAGACGCCGAGGCACAGTGCCGCAAGAGCAGAAACCCGCAGTCTCACCAGACCGGCTACCTGGGTTAGAAAAAGCGGTCTGATCATCAAGGGGAACAAAGATGATGCGTAACCTAACAGGACAATTTCGCGCGCTCGTGATGGCGGCCGCCATCGGGCTCGCCGCCGCCCCGGCAGCCTACGCGGCCGATGCGGCCATTCCCACCACGCCCGAGGCAGGAGCGTTCAAGATCGGCATCGAGCCCTGGCTTGGCTACGGCCAGTGGCATGTCGCCGAGGCCAAGGCGCTGTTCAAGGCAAACGGGCTGACGGACGTCCAGATCGTCAACTTCGCCGAGGACAAGGACATCAACGCAGCACTCGCCAGCGGCCAGCTCGACGCCGCCAACATCGCCACCCACACGGCGATGGGCATGGTGGCGGCCGGCCTGCCGGTGAAGATCGTGCTGCTGCTCGACGTCTCCATGACCGCCGACGCCATCATCGCCGGCAAGGACGTCACCTCCATCGCGGACCTCAAGGGCAAGCAGGTGGCTTTCGAGGAAGGCACGACGAGCGACATCCTGCTCAAATACGCACTCGCCAGGAACGGCATGTCGATCGACGACGTGAAGCCGGTTCCGATGCCGGCGTCCGACGCCGGCAGCGCCTTGATCGCCGGCCAGGTGCCGGTCGCGGTCACCTATGAACCGTACCTCACCGTCGCCATGGCGCAGAACAAGGATCTCAAGCTGCTGTTCACCGCCGGCGAGGATCCCGGCCTGATCAGCGACGTGCTGGTGGTGCGCGACGAGGTGATCAAGTCGCGGCCCGGCCAGGTGCTGGCCATGATCAAGAGCTGGGACGCGGCGCTCAAGGACTACAATGCCGACACGCCCGGTGGCCGCGCCATCATCGCCAAGGCCGTCGGCTCGGACGTCAAGGACCTCAACACCGCCTTTGACGGCGTGCGCTACTACTCGCTCGCCGAAAACAAGACGGCGCTGACCGGCGACTTCACCACCAAGACCTTCGCCGATGTCGAAGCCGCCGCCAAGAACGCCAAGCTGCTGCAGGCCGACGTGACGCCGGAGCAGATGATCGACCCGTCCTTCGTCGAGGCGGCGGAATGACCAAGGCCGGATCGCGGTGGTGACGCAGATGCCCGGGGAGCGACCGGCGCCAGGGCCGGTCACGAAACCGGCGAGGCGCCGCCGATCCTCCGGGATCGGCGTGCCCATCGCCAGGTCGCGCTTCCTGACGATCGCGGTGGCCGTGTTCGTCGGGCTTGGCCTTGCCTGGTGGGCGGCGACCGGACTGGGGTTGGTAAAGCCGATCTTCCTGCCGTCGCCGGGCAGTGTCGCGACGCAGATCGCCAAGCTAGCGGCCGACGGCACGTTATGGCTGGACCTCAAAGCCTCGATGTACCGCATTTCCATCGGCTTCCTCATCGCCTCGGCACTGTCGATACCGATCGGCGTGCTGATCGGCAGTTTCCGTTCCTGGGAAGCGGCCATCGAGCCGCTGGTGGATTTCATCCGCTACATGCCGGTTGTCGCCTTCGTGCCGCTCTCCATCCTGTGGGCGGGCACCGGCGATTCGCAGAAGTTCCTGATCATCTTCATCGGCACCTTCTTCCAGCAGGTGCTGATGATCATGGACAATGTGAAACGGGTTCCAGCCGATTTCATCGGCCTTGGGCGCACGCTAGGCCTGCCGGATCGCAAGATCCTGACGCGCATCGTCGTGCCCAGCGCCTTGCCGGGTATCTGGGATACGCTGCGCATCAGCCTGGGCTGGGCATGGACCTGGCTGGTGCTGGCCGAACTTGTCGCCGCGACATCGGGTCTCGGCTATCGCATCACCGTGTCACAGCGCTATTTCCAGACCAACACCATCATCGGCTACATCCTGTTGCTTGGCCTGCTCGGCCTCATCACCGATCAGGTGATGAAGGCGCTGGAAAAGGTGCTGTTCAAGCAAGAGGGCCGTTCGCAATGAGGCCCAGCCGATGAACCCCCCCAAATTGCGGATCGCCGGCCTGCACAAGAGCTTCGGCACCGGCGAGCGGCGCACGGAAGTGCTGCGCGACATCAACCTCGATCTCGCCGACAACGAGTTTGTCTCCCTGGTCGGCACGTCGGGCTGCGGCAAGAGCACGGTGCTGTCGATCGTGGCCGGATTGCAGGACTTCGATGCCGGCGATCTCAGCATCGACGGCGCGCCGATCCTGCAGCCGGGCCTCGACCGTGGCGTCGTCTTCCAGTCCTACACGCTGCTTCCCTGGCTGACGGCGCGGCAGAACATCGAGTTTGCGCTCAAGGCCGCCGGCTACGATCGCTCGACCTGCCGCAGGATCGCGCTGGAGCATCTCGAACTCGTCAAACTATCTGGTAGCGCAGACCGATATCCGGCCGAACTCTCGGGCGGCATGAAACAGCGCGTCGCCATTGCGCGTGCGCTTTCCTATCGGCCCAAGATGCTGTTGATGGACGAGCCCTTCGGCGCGCTCGATGCCTTGACCCGGCACCAGATGCAGGAACTGCTGACCCAGATCTGGGAGGAAAACAGGTTGACCGTCCTGTTTGTCACCCATGATGTGGAGGAGGCCGTTTATCTGTCGGACCGGATCGTCGTCATGGGCATCGGCCCGGGACGCATCACGCAGACCTTCAACGTCGATATCGAGCGCCCGCGCCGCGAAGAGGTGATGGAAAGCCCTGTATTCATGGATCTGCAGCGCGGTGTGCACAAGGCCATTCGCGAGGCTTCAAAACGCCCCGAAATGGCGTAGGCGACTGCGGTCACCAGCAGGCCAATCACGTCGCCTTGCCGACCGCCGCGTCCAGTTCCAGCTCGCCTTCCGAAATATCGTCGAAGGAAGCATAGTTCATGTTGTAGAGGCGGGCGTAGAGGCCTTTTCTTGCCATCAGCTGTTCGTGGTTGCCGCTTTCGACGATCTCGCCGTTCTGCAGCACGATGATGCGGTCGGCGCCGCGGATGGTGGCGAGACGGTGGGCGATGACTAGCCCGGTGCGGCCTTCCAGCAATGTTATCAACGCCTTCTGGATCAGCATTTCGGTGTAGGAATCGATGCTGGCGGTAGCTTCGTCGAGCACGAGGATCTTTGCATCCGCCACCAGTGCGCGGGCAAAACTGATCAACTGGCGCTGGCCGAGCGAGAGGTTGCCGCCGCGCTGTTCGAGCTCGGTGTCGTAGCCACCGGGCAGGTTCTCGATGAAGTCGTGCGCGCCAACGGCCTGCGCGGCGCGCACCACTTCCTCGCGGCTGGCTGATGTCTTGTGGTAGCGGATGTTTTCCAGCACCGAGCCGGAGAACAGGAACGGCTCCTGCAGGACCATCGCCACCTGGTCGCCGAGCGAATCCTGCGTCAGGTCGCGCACATCATGGCCGCCGACCATGACCTCACCCGACCAGACATCGTAGAAGCGGTGCACCAGCGCCATCGAGCTCGACTTGCCCGATCCGGTCGGGCCGACAAGGGCGACGGTCTCGCCCGGATTGACGCGAAACGAGATGTTCTTCAGCACCGGCTGGTTGTGCCTATAGCCGAAGGTGACGTTCCTGAATTCGACCGAGCCGTCCATGTTGCACGACAGCGCGATAGCGCCGTTCTTGTCGCTGACATCCACCGGCACGTCGAGCACTTCGGAGATGCGCTGGCCGGAAGCCATGGCGCGCTGCATGACGCTGTACTGCATGGTCAGCGAGCGGATCGGGTCGAAGAAGCGCTGGATGTAGAACAGGAACGCCACCATGACGCCGATATCGAGGCTGTGCGAGAGCACCATCGAACCGCCGACGACGATGACGGTCGCCATGGCGATGCCGGTCAGCGTGTCGACGATCGGCACCATCACCTGCGCGTATTTCGCCGACCTCAAATGGGCATTGAGATTGGCCAGCACCTTCTCGTCGTAGAGGTCGAAATTGACGTGCTGGCGTTCGAGGCTCTGCACCGTGCGCACGCCATGGATGCCTTCGGCCAGCGCACCGTTGGCGATGGAGTTGGTTTCGTGCGCGGCCATGAAGGCGACCTTGGCGCGCGGCAGCCAGAACAGGCGCACGATGAATAGCACCGGCATGGTCGACAGCGTCAGCAGGCCGAGCCGGAAATCGAGCCAGAGCAGGACGGTGACGATGCCGAACAACAGCACGATGTCGCCCACCGACATGACCGATGTCTCGAGGAATTCCTGCATCGAATTGACGTCGCCCTGCAGACGCGACATCAGCCGGCCGACCTCGGTCTTGTCCATGAAGCTCAGCGAGACGCGCTGCAGATGGCTGAACATGGCGCGGCGCAGATCGGACAGCACGTTCTCGGCCACCTTGCCGACGACGCTTTCCTGCACGTAGCTGGCGGCATAGTTGATCAGGATGATCACGGCGAAAGCGCCGGTCGCGGCGATCATCACCGACTGGTCGAGCCTGCCCGCCGTCATGCCGTGGTCGATGGCGTAGCGGATGACCAGCGGGATCGCCAATTGCGTCAGCGTGAACACCAGCACGGCGGCGACCGAGATGAAAATCCGGCCCTGATACGGCTTCACGAAGCTCCAGATGCGTCTGACAATGCGCGGATCGTAGGCCTTGCCGAAAACCTCTTCCTCGTCGCGATGCGAGCCGACGACAGCCTTTGTCGGCCGCCCGGTGGTGTCTTCCTTGTCGTCGTCGCTTTGTGTCGACATCACGCGGCTCCCGCCACGAGAGGCCGATCGTCGTCCGGCCGCAGCTGCAAATCGTAGAGCGCGCGATAGCGGCCACCGAGCGTCAGCAGTTCCTCATGCGTGCCGCGCTCGACGATCCGGCCGCCTTCGACGAACAGGATCTGGTCGGCATGCATCAGTGAACTCAGCCGGTGCGAGATGATCAGCGTGATGCGATCCCTGGCGAAGCGCTTCATCGCCGCCCGGATGCGCTGCTCGGTGCCGGCGTCGATTGCGGCAGTCGAATCGTCGAAGACCAGCACTGATGGCCGCAGCATCAGGCTGCGGGCTATGGTCAGGCGCTGCCGCTGGCCGCCGGAGAGCGAGGCGCCGCGTTCGCCGACGACCGTGGTGTAACCGGCCGGGAGGCCCATGATGTAATTGTGCAGCTGGGCGTACTCGGCTGCCTGCCCGATGCGGGTCTCGCGCGCCCAGGGATTGCCGTAAGCGATGTTGTTCTCGATCGAGGTGGTGAACAGGAACGCATCCTGCTGCACCACGCCGACCACCTTGCGCAACGATTGCAGCGTCACCGCACAGATGTCCTGGCCATCGATGGTAATCGCACCTGAGGTGACGTCGTAGAAGCGCGGGATCAGATGGGCGATGGTCGACTTGCCGCTGCCCGGTGGGCCGACGATGCCGATGGTCTCGCCGGACCTTGCCTCGAAGGAGATGCCCGACAGCGTCGGCCGGTCGCCCGCGCCCTCGTAGCGGAAGCCGACATTGTCGAAGCGCAGCACGCCGTCGGTGACGACGAGATCCTTGGCGCCGGGTGCGTCCTCGATGTCGAGCTCGGCGTCGAGCAGTTCGAACAGCCGGGTGCCGCAGGTCGAGGCGCGCGCGAACGAGTTGACCATCAGGCCGAGCTGGCGCACCGGCATCTGCAGAATGGTCATGAAGGTGAGGAACTGGGCGAGCGTGCCGACGCTGATCTGGCCTGCGATCACCTTCTGGCCGCCGAACCAGAGCACCAGCCCCATGGCGGCCAGGAACGAGAAGTTCATGGCGCTGGTGTTGGAGACGCGGATGTCGACGCGCTGATTTGCAAGCTCCAGCGCCGACAGCTTGGCACGGTCGAATTTTTCGAGCTCATGCCGCTGTGCCGCGAAGGCCCGCACGACGCGGATGCCGCCGAGGTTCTCGTCCATCACCCGGCTCAGCACCGACAGGCGCTCCTGCAACGTCAGCCAGGTGCTGCGCAGTTTGAGTTGGGTGACCGAGGACCGCCAGGCGACGAACGGCACGAAGCTCAGGCTGAGCAGCCCGAGCACGAGATCGGTGCTGATCAGGAGATAGGCGCCGACGCCGATCAGCACGCCGAGCAGCACGACGCGCAAAATGCCGGTGGAAAAGAACATGCGCACGCCGTCGAGATCGAGCAGGCCGAGCGTGATCAGATCGCCGGTGTGGACCCTGTCGTGGTAGGCGAAGCTCAGGCGCTGGATCTTCTCGTAGAAAGCGAGGCGCAGTTCATAGCCGGTGCGGTGGCCGACCGCCTCGCCATAGTAGTTCTGCGCCATGGTGAAGAGGCCGCGCAGGATGCTGACGACGAGCAGCGTCAGCGCCGTGTTCCACAGCGCCTGCTCCGCAGCAGTGCCGGCACCCGCGGCCATGACGCCTTGCGCCTGGTCGATGGCGCGTCCCAGCAGGCGCGGAATGAAAAGCTGCAGCGTCGCGGCGATGAAGGTCGAGACGATGGTGATGGCGACCTGCCAGGGATGGCGCAGTGTCATGCGCACGATGCGGAGCAAGGTGCTGAGGCCCTTGCCCCAGGAGGCTTCCGCCACATGGGCAAACGATTTGCCGCGCTCCGGCGCGCCGCCGATTGCTTGCGTGTTCAAGGAAAATATCCAAACCAATCCGGACGTTAGACCGGACTAATAAAGCAGACTCAATTCAGATGGGGTGATGTTACGCGTGTCCGAGTTGACCCTTCAAGAGCCAATTCTGACATCGCACTGTGCCTGATAGGAAGCGGGCATGCGACTGTGACCCGGTTGGCACCAGCTGCGGAATCCTGCCGATCTTGCCGAAGGGCGTTGGCCGGACGAGGCCAGCACCCGGCTGTACGCAAGCGCCGGCCGGACGGAATGCGACCTTCCATCCGGCCGGAATCCGGTCTGCTAGGCAGGTATCAGGACGGCGATACGATGCACGCCGACCTCCTTGCTTGTATTTGTCGCCTCGTCGGTCTTGCCCTTGGCGCAGGTGTACATGTCGCCTTCCTTGAGCTTGAATTCCTTGTCTGCCTTCTTGATGGTGAATGCGCCTGATGTAACGGTGCACACCATGTCATTGTCCATCACCATTTGAGGCGCGTGTGCACCGGGCTGGAAGACCACGTCGATGATCGAGATGCTCTTGTAGGCGGGAATGTCGGCGTTCCCGGTGCCGACCTCTACCACCCTGACGCCGGGCGCAATCTCCTTGCCTTCCTTCGGGCCGTATTTCTTCGCGGACGCCACCAGGGTGAAAAGAGGCGTTATCGCGGCAGCAGTCACACCGAGAGCAATTGCAGACCTGCGATTTATGGCTTTCATTGCATCCTCCCACATGTTGGTCACGCACCAAGTGCGCGTGACCAAAATATATTAGCACAATCGAATGTAATTGTATGCGAGGAAGCACCCCAGCCCAGCACGCCGCCAGGAACTCCGGGCTTCCAGTTTCAGCGAGGCAACGACCTTGAAGTCCGGCCCGCCGAGCTCGAGCGTCGGTGCCTTTTTCAGTCGGTCGCGTAGACCGTGGGTGCCTTACCGTCCTTGGTGAAGGCGTACACGATGAAAGGGCCAACCTTCTCGCCACCCATGCCGGGAGCGCCCGTCGGCATGCCGGCCAACGTGATGCCGGAGTGTGTGGCGGCCTCGAGGTCGGCCAGCGACATCTGCTTCGCTCTCCAGATCGCGGCCGCCAATCCCGTCAGCTTCGCAGGTATTTGACGAGGGATGCTATCGCGAGGACGAGCGTGACAAGCACTAGAACCCAGATGAGGGCCATGCCACCCATCCATCCACATACTTGAACCATCCATCATGTTAGTTGACCTCTTCGTACCAGTGACCCCTCGTTTTCATTGGGGCCATCCGCGGTTGCGAGGTGAAGTAGGTCGCCATGTGCCTTCGTCAACGACTGGACTTCCGGTCGTGGGCGATCGGCGCCTCGGCAGATCACATTCCGCCGCCACAGCCGTCGGAAAGGTTCCATACCTCGACGATCTGCTTGCCGCTAAAACCGTGTTCGCGGATCAGATATTTCGCCAGTCCGCCATACACTTTCCAGCGCCAGCACTGGCAGCAGCATGGTCCCTTTTCTTCGGAATTTGCCATAGCATGGTCATAGGCCTGCTGTTCGGTCCCGCTGAGCCGCACGTCGTAGTAAGGCATCATCTTTTGTGCGATGCCCGCGGGAATGTCATATGGATCGGCTGGGATCATCGCGATGTCGCGGTATTTGGCCAAGCCGTTGATCTGCTCGACATAGCGCTTCATTTCCATCGGGCTGCAACAGGAACCCTTGATCCGCGACGTCGGCGGCATGGTAGCGATCGACTCCGTAAATTTGGCCGAACATGTGCTGTTGCCGTTTTCGCTGAGGTCCTTGAAGCGGCCGACAAGGCCGGGATCATCCGCGGCGATTGCCGAATCCGAATCCCCGAGAAAACCTATAATCACCGCGGCCCCCAAAATGCTGCCCAAAACCGTCCGCCGACTGGGGTGCGATATGCGGTTCATTTGCCGGCCCTCGCCTGTTCGATCAGGCTCTTTATTGTCGCGAGATCTGTCGCACCCGGGAAAATCCGATCGCCGACGACAAAGCCCGGCGTCCCGTTGATTTTCAGTGCCTGAGCCAGTTTCACATTCTGCTCTATCGCCGCCAGGATTTCCGGCTGCTGCATGTCGGTCTTCAGACGCGACACGTCGAGGCCGACATCTGCCGCCACCCTGAGCACGATCGTTTCGCTCACTCGCGTCTTGGTGTCGAATAACGCCTTGTGGAATTCTGCGTATTTGCCCTGTTTGTTGGCGGCGAGTGCCGCCTTGGCCGCAAATACGGAATCCGGACCGAGAATGGGGAATTCCTTGTAGACGATCCGGAGCTGCGGGTCGTCGGCCGTGGCTTGCGCCATGATCGGCGCCACCTGACGGCAATAGGGGCAATTGTAGTCGAAGAACTCCGTCATGGTGACGTTGCCCTGGGCGTTGCCGCCGACCGGGCTGGCCGGGTCACGGAAAACCTCGTCGGCTTTGGCCGCGAGGACGGCCTTTGCCTCTTTTGCATCGGCCTCGCGTTGGCGGGCGTCCAGGCTTTGCAGCGCCTCCATGATGACCTCTGGGTGCGCGAGGATGTAGTCGTGGACGCGTTGATCGAACTGGCTCTGGGACGTGTCGTCCGCAGCGAACGCCTGGTTGTGGAATCCGGGACCGAACGCGAGCCATGCCGTTGCAATGGCGAGCATGAGGGAACGGGCCGTTTTGCCAGCAATTCTGGCGAATTGCCCTGAATCATAGGTCATGGAGTTCTCCTTTCTTCGGATAGTGCTTCAGAAAAGGTTCTTCAGTTTTGCCAGCCAGCCAGTTTCCTGCTCATGGTGCGGACGCTCGACGTTGTTGGTCAGCGCGTTGACGAAGGTGACGAGATTGATAGGCGCGAACTCCAGGCCATGGAAATTCGCCCGCCAATGGCCCTCCTTGTCGATCACATGCGTGACGATGCCATGCGTCTGGATGCCGTCGTCCGTTTTGGTGAACTTGTGGCCAAAAGCTTCCGCCAGCGTGCGGGTGGCGCCCTCCGGCTGGTCCTGGGTCGTGGTCAGGAACAACCAGTTTACGGGATCGAGTCCATGCACTGGCCCGTACTCGCGCAGGACGTCCGGCGTGTCTCTTGTCGGGTCGGTGGTGATGCTCACGAAGGTGACCTGATCCTTCATCGGCGTGCCGTTCACCATCTTCTGGATCTCGGCGATCTTCTCGGCGTGCAGGGGACACACGTCCTGGCATGATGTGTAGATGAAGTGGAGGACGACGACCTTGCCGCGCAAATCGGCCAGCCGCACGACGCGCCCGTCAGCGGTGCGCAGCGTGAAATCGGGCGCCGGCTTGTCGATCGTCTGGAAATATTTCTCGTCGCTCTTCAGCAGGGCATCGACTTCATCGAGCGAGTGCGCCCGTGCGCCATGTGCGAAGCCCGCGATCAGCGCCGCGATGATGACCAAGCTTCTCAGCAATGGTGACCATTCGCCAAACGCCGACGAAACGCGGCGAGCATCCGGCTTGTCTCGGACCTGGACGAGCATCAACCCTTGCCTTTCAGATCGGCGGAATGCGTTTTCGCGCCTTCGACTGCCTTGTCGGAAACGTCCGCCGTCGAGCATGACCGGCCCGTCATCCGGTTCATGCACAAGCCAAGCGCGCACATTGCGACGCAGGGCAAAACGCTGAGAAGCAGCGGCGCAACTCCTACGGCAACCAGCCAGCTCCAGTTGAACGCAAGGCCGGCGACGATCACGACCGCGCCGGCGATGACCAGGCCGCGGGGGCCGCTGAGGTGGTAGCGAACGGCATGAAGAATGTCGCGGCCAGGTGAAGCCTGCGAGGTTGGGGACGATTCTGTGTTGGACATATCTGTTCCTTCGTCAGTTGGCTGCGAAATAGCTGCGGATGAAGGCGACCATTTCGGGCGCATCCCACTCGGCAGGGCCGATAAGCCGGCCGATTTCCTCGCCCTCGCGGTCAATTAACAACGTCATCGGAAGGCCGAGGGCGCCGAGCGTGAACATCGCCTTGCCCGACGTGTCGATATTGAGGGCAAGGTGCTCGATGCCGATCTCGGCAAAGAACTTTTTCACCTTGTCCGGACCGGCGCGATCCATCGACAGCGCGACGACTTCGAAATCCGACCCGCCGAGTTTGGCCTGCAGCCGGTCGAGCGTCGGCATCTCCTTCCGGCAGGGCGCGCACCATGTCGCCCAGATGTTGAGCAGCACGACCTTGCCGCGGAAATCCGCAAGCGTTTTCGGTTGACCGTTGGCATCCTCAAAGCTGATTTCCGGCACCGGCACGGGAGCCTCATGAACGGCAAAGTTCTGCGGCGGCTCGACGGCGGCTGCGGGCTGCGCCACCGCGAACACCACGCCGAGGAAGGCGAGAGCGAGTATCTTCATGGTTGCCGCTCCTTCGCCTCGGCCCTTAGGCGATCGACCAGGGGCAGGATCGTCTTGTCGAGCGCCTCTTGCGTCACGGCGCCGATGTGCTTGTAGACGATATGGCCGTTGGCGCTCACCACGAAGGTTTCCGGTACCCCGTAGACACCCCAGTCGATGGCGACACGGCCGTTCAGGTCCGCGCCGGTGCGCGTGTAGGGATCGCCCATCGTGTCGAGCCATCGCGCGGCGTCATCGGGCCGGTCCTTGTAGTTGAGCCCATGCAGCGGCACCTTCCTGCCTGCCGCCAACCGCATGAACACAGGATGCTCCTCGCGGCAGGCCAGGCACCAGGACGCAAAGACGTTGACCAGCGAAACCTCCCCCCGGAGGTCGCCGCTCGACAAGCCAAGCGTGCGGCCTTGGACCGGCGCCAGACTGAACTGGGGCACCGGCTTGCCGATCAGCGCCGAGGGAATGTCCGATGCATTGCGGGTGAGTCCCCAGGCAAGCACGATGGCGAGCCCGGCGAAAACCACCACAGGCAGGACGACCAGCAGCCGTCGCCAGTTGGTGCGCCGGATGGCCGGCGGTCCGGCAGCGGATTGAGCCACGTCATGGCTGGTCATCATGGCGAAGCCCTCACTCCGTTGCGTAGACGGTTGGCGCCTTGCCGTCCTTGGTGAAGGCGTAGATCGTCCAGGTGCCATCCTTTTCGCCACCCATGCCGGGGGCGCCGGTCGGCATACCGGCCAGCGTGATGCCGGTGATGGCAGGCCGCTCCGTCAGAAGTTTCTTGACAATATCGACCGGCACCAACCCGTCGACGACATAACCGTCGACCATCAGCGTGTGGCAGCCTTCAAGGTCGGCGGGCACGCCTGCATCGCTGCTGATCTGAGAAAGATTGTTGACGGGCTTGATCTCGACCTTAAAGCCGTTGTGCTCCAAATAGTTGGCGTAGGATTCGCAGCAGCTGCATTGCGGGTTCTTGTACATGACGGCGTTGATCGTTGCGGCGAAGGCGGGCAGCGGCGTTGCGACCAGCAACGAAATGGCGGCGAGGCGGTAGGTTAGTTTCATTTGCAGTTCTCCTTGATGGTGCGGTTCAAATTCAGGTCACTCGGAAGACGGTCATCAGGCCGGCCATCTGGTGATCGGCGACATGGCAGTGCAGCATCCAGTCGCCGGGATTGTCGGCGACGAAGGCACATTCGATCGTGTCCTTGGGGGCGAGCAGCACCGTGTCCTGCCATTGCCGGTGCGGCACCGGCGAACCGTTGTGGGAGAGCACCGACAGGCTGAAGCCGTGGACATGCATGGGATGCCACCAGGCGGTTTCGTTGCGCATGGTGAGATGACAGGTTGCACCGCGCGGCAAGGTGAACTGTGGCGCCATGCCCGCGTGGCCATCACCGGTCATCGACATGCCGTTGATCGCCCAGGCAGCGCCGCCATTCATGCCTGGCATTCCCATGCCCATCATGCCGCCGCCCATCATGCCACCGACGCCTTTCAGTTTGCCGCCGCCCATCATGCCGCCCTGCAGCACGATCTCCTGGCGCACGGCGTTTGCGAGGTCCGGCGCGGGCACCGGATTGCGCGGCAGGGCAAGGTATGCTGTCAAAGGATGTGCCCTGAACGGCGCCTTGTCATAGGCAAGGTTGGTCAGCGTATAGGCAAGCCCGTCATAGAAGTCGTCGATCACGGCATGCCGGCTGCCCGGATCGCCCTGCATGTCGAGCACGACATCGATACGCATGGCGGGCGCCAGCACCAGACGGCCGTCGTCAGGCTCATGCGGTTCGCAGGGCTGGCCATCGATGGCGACGACGACCGGACGGTGGCCCTCGAATCGTAGCGCCATCATGCGGGCAAGCGAGGCATTGGCGAGCCGCAGCCTGACGCGCTCGCCCGTCTTCACGCTGAGGTCTGTTGGTGTCGTGCCGTTGAGGGTGACGACGTTGCCGACGCGGCCCGACATCGACGCATCCATCATGCTGCCGAAGCCGCCGGCGATCTGCCCGTCGGCGGCAAGCCGCCAGTCCTGCAGCAGCCAGAGCAGGTCGCGGTCGACGGCGACGGGCTCGGCCTCCTCGACGACGAGAGCGCCGGCGAGCCCGCGGCCGAGCTGCACGAGGCTGTCGGCATGCGGATGGTACCAGAAGGTGCCGGCATCGGGCGGCGTGAATTCATAGACAAAATCTGTCCCCGGCTTGATCGGCGGCTGCGTCAGGCCGGGCACTCCGTCCATGGCGTTTTGCAGGCGGATGCCATGCCAATGGACCGTTGTGTCCTCGTCCAATGCGTTCTCGACCGTGATGCGAGCAGGTTGGCCCTGGCGTAGGCGAAGCATCGGACCTGGAACCGTTCCGTCATAGGCCCAGACAGGAGTGAACGGACCGTTGGGGCCGGTGAACCTGACCTGGCCCGGCGCGATCCTGATGCGGCGCTCATCGACGGCGGATGCTCGTAACGTTGCGGGACGTACGAGGGTGGCTGCAGCGACCCCCGCCGCCGCAACAACGAACCTGCGGCGTGAAATGGAATGACTGAAATCGATACTCACTCTCAAGCCCTTTACGATCTCGATCGACGGCGAGCCTCTCGACGTCGAATTGCCGTGTGCTCGCCGGCGCAAAGCGCCAGCGGCAATCAAACGCCAGTATCAGCCGCAGGGCGGCTGATACTGCGTCAGACGAGATCGATGGATTTGGGAGGGAATGGGTCGGGCAAGGAACTTCGCCCATGCAGGAACGGCATAGGCAACGCCGACGGTTGTTGCACCGGTGGAACCGCGGTGACGGCGAAGTCTTGCGGCAGTACGGCGAGCACCGGCGCGATGCAGGTTGGTGGACAGTGCATCGGCTTGTTGGTGTCGCCGGCGCCCTTGAGGCATGCGTTGCAGTCGCCATTCATGGCAGTGTCGGCCATCTTGGCCATGCCGGTGTCGGCAGGCATGGTCATGCTGCTGCCGGTCGTCATCATCTTCGCCGACATGATGCTCGGCTGGGCGGCAGACAGGCTGAACCCGGCGGTCAGGAATACCGCGAGCAGCATGACAAGGATATGTTTTGGCGACCAGCGTGCCATCATCCCTCTAGGCTGGGCTCAAAAGACGGCATTTGCAAGCCGGATTCCAATGCTGCGACAATGCCGGCATCGCACTGTGCCTGAAAGGAAACGCGCTGCTGCGGGCTTCGGACTGCCGCTGAGCCGTTCAGGAACCCTGGCCGTGCCGCCAGCAGGCGATCCAGTGGCCGGCCACGACCTGACTGGCGGGTGGCTCTGCCTTGCGGCAGTCAGGCAGGACCAGGGGGCAGCGGCCGGCGAAGGAGCATCCCGTGTGCGGGATGCCGGCTGCCTCGGTCTCGGCCGGAGCGGATAGCTTGGGCGCGGCGCCATCGGAGGACGCGGCCAGCAGCAGGGCCGTATAGGGGTGGTTGGGGCCGCGAAAGATCTGGTCGGACGAGCCGGTCTCAACCAGCCGGCCGCGATAGAGGACGCCGATCCTGTCGGCCATGTAGCGCACCACCCTGAGGTCGTGGCTGATGAACAGATAGGTGGTGTCCTTGTCGCGCTGCAGGTCGTTGAGCAGGTTGAGCACGGTCGCCTGGACGGAGACGTCGAGTGCCGAGGTTGGTTCATCGAGCACGACGACCTTCGGCATGCCGGCGAAAGCGCGCGCGATCGCCGCCCGTTGCCGTTGGCCGCCGGACAGCGACCGCGACTTCTGCTCGGCCGTGGCGCCGGCGAGGCGGACTGACTGCAGCAGGTCGCTGACCCGGGCTCTCACCTCGCCACGGCGCAGGCCGGCGAGCCGCCGCAGCGGGCGGCCGAGGATCCTGCCGATCCGCTGGCGCGGATTGAGCGTGCGGTCCGGCGACTGGAAGACCATCTGCACATCGCGCCGTTCGGCAAGGTTTCTTTTCTCGACGCGCGGCGCGACGGTCCTGCCGAACAGTTCGACCGATCCGGCGCTTGGTGTTTGCAGGCCGGTGACGATCCTTGCCAGGGTCGACTTGCCGGAACCGGATTCGCCGATCAGCCCGAAGGTTTCGCCCTGGCCGATGTCGAGATCGATATTGCTGAGCACTGGCTGGCTGCCGAAGGCATGGCTGATCCCCGTGCAGGCGATCGCGATCCGGCGTTCTTTCCGCGCGCCGGCGTCTTCGTCCTGGACTGAAGCTGGCAGGCCGGGTCTGTCCGTCTCCGCCAGTCTTCCATCCCGCTTGGTGTAGTTGAGTGCCGGGATCGAGGCGATGAGTGCCTTTGTGTAGGCATGAGAGGGGTTGTCGAAGACATCGCCTGCAACGCCGCTTTCCACGATGGCTCCCGACTGCATCACCGCCACCCGGTCGCAGGAGCGGCGGATCATGTTGATGTCGTGGCTGATCAGCAGGATGCTGGTTTTGTGATCCTTGCGCAGGTCGGAGAGGATGGCGACGATCTCGGACTGGACGCTGGCGTCGAGCGCCGTCGTCGGCTCGTCCAGCACCAGCAGCGACGGGTCGAGCGCAATCGCGATGGCAATGTTGGCGCGCTGCTGCATGCCACCGGAGAGTTCGTGCGGATAGAGTCCCAGCACGCGCTCCGGATGGC
Organism: Mesorhizobium sp. LjRoot246; assembly: GCF_964254115.1. Classification (NCBI taxonomy): domain Bacteria; kingdom Pseudomonadati; phylum Pseudomonadota; class Alphaproteobacteria; order Hyphomicrobiales; family Phyllobacteriaceae; genus Mesorhizobium; species Mesorhizobium sp. LjRoot246. The sequence continues at coordinate 2,761,862 of NZ_CAXUSN020000001.1, forward strand.
TTACCCTGACCCGCCCGAGCAGTTCGGCGGCACGCTCGCGCGCCTCGTCGGGGCGAACCGGGCGGTGCCGCATGATCGTCTCGGTGATCTGGCGGCCGATCGTCATGCTTGGATTGAGGGCCGCGCCCGGGTGCTGGTAGACGGCGGCAATATGATTTCCCCTGAGCTGGCGCAGTTGCTCGGCGGAAAGGTTGCGGATTTCGCGACCCTGGAATTCAAGCGCCGACGCCGCGATGCGGGCGTTCTTCGGCAGATAGCGCAGGATGGCGAGCGCCACCGAGCTTTTGCCAGATCCCGACTCGCCCACCAGGCCGAGCGCCTCGCCTTCGTCGATGTGCAGCGACACCCCGCTGACGGCGGGATGCGATCCCCTCCGCCCGTCATAGGCGATAGACAGCTGATCTACGTTCAGAACCGAGGAGGACATGGGAGCCTGAAACCACTTTCTTCCAGCGCTGCCATCGAGGGCAATCGCTTCCGCTTTCGCAATGCATTATCTCTATAAAATTACTCGGATTAAGTCGAAGCGCAATCTACCTTTCATCGCACAGCAGAGATTGTCGCCGCTTGCCGAGGCAGCGCGATGGTCTCCGGAGCAGATCTGGAAGGAGGCCGGCATGGCTCGAGACCACATGATCCTCAGCGCTTTTTTCTTCAACCCGCAAGGCGATCATCGGATGTCGTGGCGCCATCCGAGGGCGCCGGGGCGGGAGGTGCTGGATTTCGAGTTCTACCGCGATCTCGTGCAGGCGGCCGAGCGCGCCAGGATCGATACCATCTTCGTCGCCGACCACGTGTCGATCTGGGATTCGGTCAAGAGCGGCGTCGCCCACTACGCCAATGCCCGCCTCGAACCGCTGACGCTGCTGTCGGCGCTGGCCGGCGTGACAAAACACATCGGCCTGATCACCACCGCGTCGAGTTCCTACAGCGAGCCCTACAATGTGGCGCGCATGTTCGCTTCGCTCGACCATATCAGCAAGGGCAGGGCGTCGTGGAACGTCGTCACCTCGGCCATGGATGAGGAGGCGCGCAATTTCGGTCGTGACGGCAATATCGAGCATGCGTTCCGCTATGAGCGCGCGGCCGAATTCCTCGATATCGTCAAGGCGCTGTGGGACAGCTGGGAAGACGAGGCCCTGCTCATCGACAAGGCCTCAGGCTATTTTGCCGACCCCGACAAGGTTCATCCCATCGATCACAAGGGCAAGCATTTCAAGGTGCGCGGGCCGCTCAACGTCTCGCGACCGCCACAGGGCCATCCGCTGATCGTCCAGGCCGGCTCGTCAGAGGACGGCAAGAACTTCGCTACCGCCCAGGCGGATGCGCACTTCGCCATCTATAGCACCAAGGAAGATGGCATCAAATACCGGCAGGACATCAACGAGCGTCTTGCCCGTCACGGCAGGCGGCCGGAGAGCTTCAAGATCCTGCCCGGCATCCTGCCGATCGTCGCCGCCTCCGAGGCGGAAGGCCGGGAAAAGCAGGAATATCTGCAGACCTTGCTGCCCGACCAGGTCGGCATCGACCTTCTGTCGAGCTGGAGCGGCATCGATCTCTCCGTGTATCCGCCGGACGGGCCGCTGCCTCCGCTGCCGGACGAGAGCACGTTCAATGGCGGGCGCACGTCGCTCAACCGGGTCAGGCAGTGGGCGAAGCAGAATCTCAGCCTGCGCGAAATTGCGCGCAAGCTCGCCAATAGCGGTTCGGTGCCGACCGTTGCCGGCACGCCGGTCCAGATTGCCGACCAGTTGCAGGACTGGTTCGTTTCGGGTGCCGCCGACGGCTTCAACCTGATGTTCCCGCTGCTGCCCGAGGATTGGGTGAACTTCGCCGAACAGGTGGTGCCCGAGCTGCAGCGGCGCGGCGTCTTCCCGACCGAATACGCGCCGGGAACGCTGCGCGACCGCTTCGGCCTGGCGCGGCCCGCCAACCGCTTCGCCGAGCAGCGCGACAATGCGCGCGCCGTGTCCTGACCGGGAGAACAATCATGACCGTTGCGCCAAGATTGCAGCCGCGTGAAGCGACCGCGCCGCAGCTCGTCAATGTCCTGCACAGCCCCAAGCGCGTGCGCGTCAAGTTCGGCAGCCGCACCATCGCCGACAGCCGCAACGTGCTGGTGCTGCGCTCCAACCATTTCCTGCCGATCTATTTCTTCCCGCCATCATCGGTCGATCCGTCGGTGCTGAAGCCTTCGCTGCATCGCGAACCGCATCCGGTCGGCGGCGAGACCGCGTACTGGGATATCGACAGCGGCGACAGGCGCGCCGCCAACGCGGCCTGGGCGTTCGTGTCGCCGCCGGATGAAAACCTCGCGCCGCTGGCGGGACGCATCGCCTTCACCTGGAAGGCCGTCGATCAATGGTTCGAGGAAGATGAAGAGGTCTTCGTCCACGCGCGCGATCCCTATGCGCGCATCGATGTGCTGCAAAGTTCGAGCCATGTGCAGGTCTGGTTCGACGGCGAGCCAATCGCCGACAGCCACCGCCCGGTACTGCTGTTCGAGACGCATCTGCCAACGCGTTTCTACCTGCCGGCGGAAGACATTCGGCTGGAGCGGCTGACAGCGTCCAACTCGACGACGCGCTGTCCCTACAAAGGCATCGCCTCCTATTGGTCCGGCCTGCTGAGCGACGGGTCGGTGCGCCCGGACATCGCCTGGAGCTACCGCGATCCAATCGCGGAGATGCCCAAGATCAAAGGGCTCATCGCCTTCTATCCGCAGGCCGTCGACCGCATCCATCTCGACGGCGAACCCGTCGAATAGCTTTTCAATCTTCATTTCAGAGTAGGGGTTTAACATGACCAAACGCAGAGATATCGACGCAGTTCGCAACTTGTCGGGGGACATCTGGAATGTTGCCGTCGACGAATATCAGGGCGGCTTTCTCAAGCGCCGCGATCTCCTGAAATATGCCGCACTGCTCGGCCTCACCGGCTTTGCCGCCTCGCAGGGGTTGGGAGGCGCGCGCGCAGCGGGAGCCGCCGGCGGCACGGTCCGCGTCGGGCTCGGCCAGCCGACCAAGGCGATCGATCCGGTTTCGGTGACCGATCCGGCCAGCATCGGGGTGATCAGCCAGGTCGGCGAATATCTGATCCTCGACGATCCGAAGGACGGTTTGCAGCCGAAGCTCGCTTTGTCCTGGGAGGCCAACGAGACGGCCAGCCGCTGGACCTTCAAATTGCGGCAAGGCGTGAAATTCCACGACGGCCGCGCGGTCACGGGCCGGGATGTGGTGGCGAGCTTCGAGCGGCTGGTCGATCCGGCCAGCGGCTCGTCGGCCTTGTCGGCCTACAAGGGCATCCTGTCCAAGGGCGGCGCCAAGCTGGTCGACGACGAAACAGTCGCGTTCGATCTCGACGGCCCGAACAGCAACTTCCCCTTTTATGTCTCCTCCGACGTCTACAACGCCGTCATCCTGCCGGCCGACTATGCCGGTGATTTCGAGAAGAGTTTCAACGGCACCGGCCCGTTCAAGCTCGAATCCTTCCGTCCCAAGCAGGGCGCCAGCTTCGTGCGCAATCCGGACTATTGGGGCGACAAGGCGCTGCCCGACCGGGTCGAGATCAAGTTCTTCGACGATGAGCAAGCCCAGGTTCTGGCGCTGCAGGCCGGCCAGCTTGATGTCATCCCGAGCACGACGCGCCTGGAACTGGCGATCGAGGGCAATCCCAACTTCAAGCTGCTGAGCGTGCAGGCAAGCTCGCATGACCAGGTGCATCTCAGGACCGACCAGGCGCCGTTCACCGACAAGCGCATCCGCCGCGCGCTGGCGCTCACCATCGACCGCGAGGCGGTGGTCAAGGGCCTGCTCAAGGGCCGCGCCATCGTCGGCAATGACACCCCGTTCGCGCCGATCTTCCCGTCGGCCGATCCGTCGGTGCCGCAGCGCAAGCAGGACATCACTGAAGCCAAGCGTCTTCTCGGCGAGGCGGGCGTGCCGAACGGCTTCGAGGTGACGCTGACCACCGAGCGTGCCTATGACATTCCCGACTACGCGGTGATCATCCAGAACTTCGCCAAGAAGGCCGGCATCGACGTCAAGCTCAACGTCCTGCCACAGGACGCCTACTACGGCTCGGCGACCTTCGGCAGCTCGCCCTGGCTGGATTCGGTGCTCGGCATCACCGACTACGGCCATCGCGGCACGCCCGACATCTTCCTCAACGCCACGCTGAAGAGTTCAGGTGCCTGGAACGCGGCGCATTTCAACAACCCTGCCTACGATGCGCTGCTGCTCGACTACTCGAAGGCGCGTGATCTGCAGGCACAGCGCCTCGTTGCCGGCAAGATCCAGACCTTGCTGCTCGACGAGACGCCGGCGATCATCAGCTACTTCTCGCAATACAGCCGGATCGTCAGCTCGAAGGTCGAGGGCGTGCGCTTCACCGCGATTTCGCATCTGCTGCTCGACCGCGTTTCCTTCGTTCAGGCATGATCGCGACATGCTGACCGGCCGCATTCTGCCAGCGCGTGTGGGCACACTTGTCCTCACGCTATGGCTGGTCAGCATCCTGGTGTTCTTCGCCGGGCAGGTTCTGCCCGGCGATGTCGGCCGCGTGATGCTCGGGCCGTTTGCCGATGCGCAGGCGGTGGCGGAACTGAACAAGCGGCTGGGCGCCGACCAGCCGGTTCTCATCCAATACTGGCTCTGGTTCAGCAAGGCCGTCACCGGCGACTTCGGTACCTCGTTGTCGATGGGCGCACCGGTGGCGCCCTTCGTGCTGGAAAGCCTCAAGCGCTCCGCCGCCCTTGCCGGCATTATCCTGCTCTTTCTCGTTCCGCTGGGAGTTGGTGCCGGCGTGATCGCCGGTCTCAATGCCGGCCACTTGGTCGACCGGCTGATCGTCATGGCAGGCGTTTCCTTCGGCATCGTGCCTGATTTCGTCTCCGGCCTGATGCTGCTCATCGTTTTCGGTCTGTGGCTGAACTGGTTCCCGATTTCGGGTGTTGCGCCTGATGGCGCGGGCTTCTGGACGAACGGCCACTATCTGATCCTGCCGGCGCTGCCGCTGGTGCTGAACCTTGCCGGCTATATCGCCAGGATGACGCGGGCCGGCGTGATCGAGGCAATCGCCGCCGACTATACACGCACCGCCGTCCTGAAAGGGCTCGAGCGCCGCGAGATCATTTTTCGGCATGTGCTGCGCAATGCGCTGACGCCGACCATCGCGGTGCTGGCGACGCAGACCGGCTACATGCTTGGCGGGCTGGTGGTGATCGAAGCGCTGTTCGGCATCCAGGGCCTTGGCAATCTGGTTCTGAACGCCGCCAAGTCGCGCGATTTCCCGATGCTTGAGGCCGGCGTCCTGGTGATGGCGGCGATCTTCGTGCTGTCGGCGGCGGCGGGCGACCTTGTGCTTGCGCTGCTCGATCCGCGGCAACGCCGCCGGACCTCTTCATGACGGATGTGGCGGAATTTCCCTCGCCGCGGCGCGCCGTGGCCGGCTTTCCGGCAGTGCGCGGGATCCGCGGTGCTTTGTCCGCACTGCCCCCATCGGTCGTGATCGGATCGCTGCTGCTGCTGTTCTGGGTCGCCTGCGCGCTGTTCGGCAATCTCTTCGTTCCATACGATCCCTATGTCGAGGATTTTCTGGCGATGCTGACACCGCCCGATGCCGCGCACTGGTTCGGAACCGATCAGCTCGGCCGCGACGTGCTGTCCCGTATCATCGTCGGATCGCGCGATATCCTGCTGGTTGCGCCGCTGGCGACACTTGCCGGCGTTGCCGCTGGCAGCATCATTGGTCTGGTGCTCGGCTATTTCGACGGCCTGGTCGATGCCATCGGGGCGCGGCTGCTCGATACACTGATGGCCTTTCCGTTCATCGTTCTCGTCACCATGACGCTGGTGGCGATCGGCCCGTCGAACCTCACCGTCATCCTGGTGATCGGCATCGCCTACGCGCCGCTGGTGGCGCGCACCGTCCGGGCGGCCGTGCGCGAGCAGAAGGAGCGCGACTATGTCAGCGCCGCGCGGCTTGGCGGCGAAGGTCCGCTTGCCATCATGTTCCTGGAAATACTGCCCAACATCAGGGAAACGATCCTGATCGAGCTCGTCACAAGGCTCGGCTATGCGTTCTTTTCGATCGCGACGCTGAGCTTTCTCGGCCTCGGCATCCAGCCGCCATCGGCCGATTGGGGGCTGGCCGTCGCCGACGGCTACGGCTTCCTGACCGGCGGCAAATGGTGGGTCGTCGTCTTCAATTCCGCGGCAATCGTCTCGCTGGTCATGGCGACCAACCTGATCGCGCAAGGCATCGGCGCCTTCGAGAATAGCGATGCATGAGCTGATCCGGACGCGCCGGAATCTCTTTTGCATTGAAGCCTGACGCGCATCCTTATATCGCATGGCTATGAAGAAAATCGGTTTCCTGTCGTTCGGGCACTGGACGCCCTCGTCGCAATCGCAAGTGCGCTCGGCTTCGGACGCGCTTTTGCAATCCATCGACCTTGCCGTCGCCGCCGAACAACTGGGCGCGGACGGGGCGTATTTCCGCGTGCATCATTTCGCCCGCCAGCTCGCTTCGCCGTTCCCGCTGCTGGCCGCCGTCGGCGCCAAGACCAGCCGCATCGAGATCGGCACCGCGGTCATCGACATGCGCTACGAAAATCCGCTCTACATGGCCGAGGATGCGGGTGCCGCCGACATCATCGCCGGTGGCCGCCTGCAGCTTGGCATCAGCCGTGGCTCACCCGAGCAAGTGATCGATGGCTGGCGCTATTTCGGCTACTCGCCGCCGGAAGGCAAAAGCGACGCCGACATGGCACGGCATCACGCGGAAGTCTTCCTCGACACGCTGCGCGGCGAGGGGTTCGCACAGCCCAATCCACGGCCGATGTTCCCCAATCCGCCCGGCCTCTTGCGCCTCGAACCGCATTCGGAAGGATTGCGCGAGCGGATCTGGTGGGGCGCGGCCACCAACGCCACATCGGAATGGGCGGCGAAGCTCGGCATGAATTTGCAGAGCTCGACGCTCAAATTCGACGAGAGCGGCAAGCCTTTCCACATCCAGCAGGCCGAGCAGATACGCATCTACCGCGAGGCCTGGAAGGCGGCCGGCCACAGCCGCGAGCCGCGCGTCTCGGTCAGCCGCAGCATCTTCGCGCTGGTCGACGACCGCGACCGCGCCTATTTCGGCCGCGGCAATGAAAGCCGCGACCAGATCGGCTTCATCGAGGAGAACACCAAAGCGATCTTCGGCCGCAGCTATGCCGCCGAGCCGGATGTGCTGATCAAGGAGTTGGCTGAGGATGAGGCAATCGCCGAGGCCGACACGCTGCTACTCACCGTTCCGAACCAGCTCGGCGTCGACTACAATGCGCATGTCATCGAGGCGATCCTGACCCATGTCGCGCCGGCGCTGGGCTGGCGCTGACACCGGATCAAGACGGAACATTCCAGGGAGGTACACTATGGCGAAGAAGGCGTTGATCGCCTGGGGCGGCTGGGAAGGCCATACGCCGGAGCAGAGCGCGAACATCGTTCGCACCCTGCTTGAACGCAACGGGTTCGACGTCACGCTCGGCCAGGGCACCGCGATGTTCGCCGATCCGGAGCTTGCTTCCTTCGATCTCATCGTGCCTGTCATCACGATGTCGAAGATCGAAAAGGCTGAACTTCAGAACCTGACGCTTGCGGTTCGCCAGGGCACCGGGCTTGGCGGCTTTCACGGCACGATGGGCGACAGTTTTCGCAATGAGCCCGACTATCAGTTCATGACCGGCGGCCAGTGGGTCGCGCATCCCGGCGACATCATCGACTACACGGTCGCGATCACCCGGCCCGACGACCCGATCACAAAGGGCGTCAGTGATTTCGCCTACCGGTCGGAGCAATACTACATGCATGTCGATCCCAGCAACGAGGTGCTGGCCACAACCACCTTCACCGACGCGCATTTCCCGGGGATAGGCGGCGTCGTCATGCCGGTCGTCTGGAAGCGTCGCTATGGGGCGGGCAAGGTCTTCTACAGCGCGCTGGGGCACAATGCCGACGAATTCGCGGTGCCGGAAATGGCGCTGATTGTCGAGCGGGGTCTCATCTGGGCCGCCCGCTAGGTCGGTGCGAACTGAGGACACGAGCATGACCGTACCGGTGAGGGATTTGCCGCTGCATACGCCCATCGATGGCCGGCATCGCAAGATGCTGATCGACGGCGCCTGGTGCGATGCGCTGAGCGGCCGGACCTTCGAGACACGCAACCCTGCTAGAGGGGCTGTGATCGGCACCGTGCCGCTCTCCGATTCCCGTGACATCGATCTCGCCGTGGCGGCTGCCCGGCGCGCCTTCGACGGGCCGTGGAGCCGGTTCAAGCCCTATGAACGCCAGGTGCTGCTGCTCAAGATCGCCGACCTGATGGAGCGGCATTGGGAAGAGATCGCGCTTTCGGACACCACGGACATGGGCATGCCCATCGTGCGCACGCTTGCCAACAAGAACCGCGTCTTGGGCATGCTGCGCTTCTATGCCGGCATGGCGACGTCGATCCATGGCAACACGATCGGCAATTCGCTGCCGGGCGAGATCGTATCCTATACGCGCAAGGAGCCGATCGGCGTCGTCGGCGCCATCATTCCCTGGAACGCGCCGACCGCCGCCTCGATCTGGAAGATCGGCCCGGCGCTGGCGACCGGCTGCACCATCGTGCTGAAGCCTTCCGAGGAAGCGCCGCTGACGCCGCTGCTGATCGGCGCGCTGATGATGGAGGCCGGCGTGCCGCCTGGCGTCGTCAACGTCGTCACCGGCACGGGCGCTGAGGCCGGGGCGCCGCTTGCCGCCCATATGGATGTCGACAAGATCGTCTTCACCGGCTCGACGGTCACCGGCCAGAACATCCTGCGCGCCTCGGCCGGCAACATGAAGCGCGTCTCGCTAGAGCTCGGCGGCAAGTCGCCGGTCATCGTCTGTGCCGACGCCGATCTTGAGCGCGCCGTGCCGATCGCGGCTATGTCGGTGTTCGCCAATTCCGGCCAGATCTGCATCGCCGGCTCGCGGCTGTTCGTCGAACGGCCGATCCATGACGAGTTCGTCGAGCGGGTCTCGGCCTATGCGGCAAAACTCAGGATCGGCGACGGCGCCGACCCCGAGACCGAGATCGGGCCGCTGATTTCGCCCAGGCAACTCGAACGCGTCACCGGCTTCATCGAGGACGGCACCAGGCAAGGCGCAAGACTGGTCACAGGCGGCAACCGCATCACCGACGGTGCGCTCGGCGCCGGAAATTTCATCGCGCCGAGCGTGTTTTCCGGTGTCACCGACGACATGCGCCTCGCCCGGGAAGAAATCTTCGGCCCGGTCATCTCGGCGCTGCCCTTCGACACGCTGGACGAAGTGGTGCGGCGCGGCAACGATACGCCCTATGGGCTGGGTGCCGGCGTGTTCACCCGCGACCTCGGCAAGGCCCACCAACTGGCTAACCGCCTGCGCGCAGGCTCCGTCTGGGTCAACACCTATCACGCGATCGACCCGGCAGTACCCTTCGGCGGCTACAAGATGAGCGGCTACGGCCGGGAGGGCGGTGCGGAGCATCTCGAGGAGTATCTCAACACCAAGGGTGTGTGGATCAGGACGGATTGAGAGGGGTCGTCTGGCGACGTTTTGGCGGTGGGGTAATCCAAGGACGGAGAAAATCATGGATTCTAGGGAAAGCTGGTCCGCATCCGAAAAGAAGATCGCACGCCACGCCTTCGACGCGGCACTTGAGGTGGCGCTCGCAAGGACGATGGCCGAATTCAAAAGCAAGGCCAACGCCGCGACGCTCCCCGCCGAGATGTGGGAGGTCGAAGACTATTTGAATGAACAGCGACGGAAGATTGATCGAATGTTCGACTATCGCTACTCCCAGCTTCTTTTCGTCTTCGCTCAACTCATTCGGGCAGGCTACCTCGACGAAGGCCTGCTTGCCGGCCTGTCTCAGGACAAGCGGGATGCCATTCGTCGGGATATTGCCTTTGCCGAGAGTCGGCAGCGGTGACGCTCTACGGCGCCCCCCTCTGTCCTGCCGGACATCTCCCCCACGAGGGGAGAGATTGGCAGTTCGGGCGCCGGCCCTTTTCCTGCAACGTCGAAGATTGGCGAAGGCCGCAATGACGGCCAATCTCCACCCTCGTGGGGGAGATGTCCGGTAGGACAGAGGGGGGCGCGAAGGAACTCGACGTTGGTCGCTGGATTCTTCCCGCTCCGCTCACCCGATGCCGCCGGTGACCGCATAGGCGCCGGCGCTACGCTCATCCTCCAACCGCACTACCGCCGTCACGATCGAGCCATACGAGCCGCGCCAGACGCTGTGGAACCGCTGATGTTCGGCAGTCGGGACGAGCGCGCGTCCGGTGAAGCGCGCGCCGCTTCGCTGCATCGCAGCCGGCTCGCCGTTGATATGCACCCTGACGCTGGCCGCCTCAGTTGCTTCGCTGGGCAGGTCGAGTGTGATGACGATTTCGTCCTGATCGCCGGAAGGCCGCGTTTCGGCGGAAAGCGCGATGGCGAACGGAGGCGCTTTGCCGTCGCCGGATTGGGCGGGCCGGCTCGGAAAAACATCGTCGTCCAACTCAGGCGTGCGCGGCGGGCGGCTACGGCGCTGACTGGAGCGTTCGTAGTCGCCGGCCATGCGCAGCAGCCTCTCATCGTCATAGGCCTTGCCGGCGAAAGTCAGGCCGACCGGCATGCCGATGTCGGCCATGGTGCCCATCGGTACGGTGATAGTGGGAATGCCGAAATGGCGCCAGACCAGATTGCCGTTGGCGACCCAGGTGCCGTTGCGCCAGGCAAGGTCGGCGGACGCCTCGTTAATGTCGGCGTCGGCCGGACCGACATCGGCGGCGGCGGGCAGCGCCACGGCGTCGAGCCCTTGCGCGTCGAGCCAGTCCTCGAAATCGATCCGTCTCGTCGCTTCCAGCCCCTTCAGGCCGTCCTCCATCGTCGGGATATCCAAAACAGGCGTGACGCCGGATTTCGCGCGCTCGACATACTCGGCCAGATCAAAGCCGCCTTCATAGCGGTCGGGTAGTGTGCCCGGCGGCTGCGGGAAGATCTTTGGGCCGTCGACCGAAACGAGATCGGGCAGCGCCGGGTCGGCATTGGCGCGCAAGAAATCGTCCCAGCCCCAGATGCAGAGATCCCAGAGTTCGCGCTCGGCGAAGTCCGGCGGCACAAATCCGCGCTCGACCATGCTGCGCGCGCCGGGGCGGTCGCGCTCATAGTTGGAAACGACGGGAAAATTGACCTCGATCACCTCGGCGCCAAGCCGTCTGAGATCGGCTGCCGCCTGTTGCCACAGGGCCAGCACCGAGGCGCGGGTTTCGATCGGCTTGTCTGCCTCGCTGTCGCGGCCGATATACATTCTGGGCACGCCTAGGCGCTTGCCTTTCAGCGATCCCGCCAGCGTGAGGTCGGTATAGCGGGGCGGCCGCACGTCGGAGCTTTTCGGCAGCGCGACCCAAGGCTGGGCGCGCCAGAAATCGCCTCGCGTCTCGGGATCGTCGGCGACAATCACGTCGAGCAGTTCGAGCATGTCGGGCACGTTGCGCGTGTGCGGCACGATGACATCCATGGTCGGCACCAGCGGCCAGTTGCCGCGCACTGAAATGACGCCGCGCGACGGCGTGTAGGCGACCAGCGCATTGTTGGTGGCCGGTGCGCGGCCGGATGACCAAGTTTCCTCGCCAAGCCCGAAGGCGCAGAAGCTGGCTGCCGTCGCCGTGCCGGAACCGTTGGACGAGCCCGACGCGAAGGCGGCGGTCAGATAGTCGACATTGTAGGGGCTCTCGGCGCGGCCATAGACGCCGCGCTGCATGCCGCCATTGGCCATTGGCGGCATGTTGGTGAGGCCGATCAGCACCGCGCCGCCGGCGCGCAGCCGGGCGATGGTGAAGGCGTCCTCATTGGCGACGAGATGCTCGAAGGCCGGGGAGCCGGCGGCGACCGTCAGGCCCGAGACCTTGTAACTGTCCTTGGCGGTGTAGGGAATGCCGTCGAGCGGCCCGAGCACGGCGCCGTTGCGGCGCCGCTGGTCGGAAGCGGCCGCGTCTTCGAACATCGCGGGGTTGAGCACGGGGACGGCGTTGAGGGCGATGCCATGGCGGTCGAAATGCGCAATGCGCCTGAGATAGGCTCCGACCAATTCGACACTGGTGACGGTGCCGTCGTCGAGCGCGCGCCGCAATTGGTCGATCGTCGCTTCGACGAGATGAAGGCTGGCATCGGTCATTGCTGGTCCCAAATTTCCACGCGCCATGGATGAGCGAGGCCGTTAGCTTCGGCAAGAGCCTATCGCGGCCTTTTCTGGAACTTTTGTCCGGCTGGCGATTTTGGATGTATGCTGTGATTCCAGAATGGCCAGGAGGGGTGTTGCCGATGACCACGAAATGCGTTGCGATCCTCGCCCTCGCTGTTGCCATGGGCTCAAGCTTTTGCGCCTCGGCCTTCGCCGGCGACCGGCATCACGACCGCCGGGTTCAATCCGAACGCTACGTTCCCGCCGATGACGATCTCATCGACTTCCTGTTCGGCGGCCCGCGCTACTACGACCAGCAGTTGTTCACGACGGCGGCCGGCGCCTGCTCCTACCATCGTGTCGGACCCGACGCGAATGCGTTGAACAAGATCAACGATCATCATTGTGGGAAGTAGGGCAGTAGGGCAGTAGGGCAGTAGGGCAGTAGGGCAGTAGGGCAGTAGGGCAGTAGGTACGCCTCAGCGCTGGCTGTTCTCCTTCATCCGTTCGATGATTTCGGCCATCAGCGCTAGGTCGCGGCGTGAATCGGCGAGGTCGGTCAGCGGTTTGGTGCCTTCGGTGATGTGGCGGTGGAAAATCTCGAGTTCATTTGAGAAGGCATCGCCATAGAGCGGCCCGGAGGTTTTCGTCACCGGGCCGAGCGGGTGTTGGAATGCACCTCGACCTTGGCGTCGAACAGGCCGAGATCGTCGACCATCGCGTCATACAGACAAGCGAAATGGCCGTAGTCGAAGGTGACTGACCAGGCCGACGACGGATGCCCAGTCGGCCCAGAAAGAGGGATCGAGGAGGAGAGCCGCCAGGGAGGGGCGGCTCTCCTCAGCGCCCGCCGAATGGGCGGCGAGCGCGTTGTCTGCAGGTGTGCTCACTTCAACACGGCCTTGGCCTGCTCGGCGTCGATGGTCGAGTCTATGCAGCCCCGGTTCGGGCGCTTTTTGATGTCAGGCATTGCTCCTCCCAGAGCGCTAGCCGATGCCCATGCAAGCATTTCCACATGTTTTATAAAAAATTGACACGCGTCAAGATTTAAAATGATGCGCAGAGATTTTGGCCATGTGGCCCTCCGGAATGATTGGCTTGCCGGGCATGCGCTACAACCAAGACGAGAAAAATATCGCGGAGGGAACCTTTTAGGGGTATCGGCATTGGTCGCTACTTTTGTGCAAGGGGAGGTGGGGATGGAAATTGTCCGCAACGGTCGAAGGAGACCCGTGCATCGGGTTTTGCCGGCACGAAGTGCCGCTGGCACTGCTTACCGCGATCGGAAACCGTCCAGCCCGGCAATTTTTCGCCGCTGCCATCCTTGTCGGCGTTGAACTGCTGGCGGGCCGATCAAGGCGATCGGTCGCTTTGAGATGACCTGTTGGCGTGCGCAAGGCCAGCCGGCATCGCATCAAAAAATCATACCGTAAGGGAAATCACGCTCTGTCGTCGAAAGCGGCGGTGAGGCAAGGGAAGCAAGGGGAGGTTGTAGAGCGTTGGAACGTGAAACAATGTCTGATCAGGACGACCTGATCCGAGCGGCCATTGGAAGGCTGCTCGCCGAGAAGACAGGCGCCGCCGTCATATCGATGAAAGAGAGCATCACGGAGCTTCTGACGCTGACCGGTGCCGCGCTGGATGAAAGACTGCAGGACCTGCTGCTGGAAATGGCCGAAGTCCGCGGCATGATGGTTGCGCTCGATATTTAGGGCAGTATCGGCTGGGATGCGTGCGCGTCAGCCCGGCGGCAGCGCCTTCATCGTCTGCATCTACCACCCGGTCATCTCCGGCCTGACAGTCATCCTGGCGTACCCGCCCGCCGGGCGCAGGGAACTGGTCCGTCAACCGAGTTCCGCACGCCGAGTTCCTGGCCTATACGCAGTCCGAACCCGAAGAGCCTTCGCTCACTCTCTTCTGATTCTCATCGTGGGTGGCGCACCCGCGAACTTCCACAGGATCGACGGCAAGGTCCGCTTTTTCAGGCACCACCAGAGGCGTTCGGCCGCTCCCGCATTTACCTTTTGGTAACCCTCCTAAGTTGGGAGACAAAACGTATCGGCTCCTTTTGCCTTCCATCGTGTTAGGGCTTGGAACAAACCAACGGAGCTGTGAGTAAAATGGCCACCGTAACCAACGCCAAGGGCGTTCCGCTCCCCTATAGCGGGTCCTCCGTAAGGTGGTACTCGGCGACGAATTCGGGTCCGGCCCTCTACGGCAGCATCTATAATGATTCGCTGTATGGCGATGGCAGCGTCAGCGTCACGATGTATGGCGGCAAGGGCGACGATATTTACTACCTGTACTCCTTGAAGAACAAAGCGGTGGAGCTGCCCAACGAGGGTATCGATACGATCTCAACCTGGACGAGCTATAGGCTGCCGGAGAATTTCGAGAATCTGACCGTCACGGGCGATAAACAATATGCCTTCGGAAACGCGCTGAACAACATCCTCATCGGCGGCTCCGGCCAGCAGACGCTCGACGGTTTGAAGGGCGACGATGTTCTCAAGGGTGGTTCCGGCGGGGACATTTTTGTCGTCAATCCAGGCAATGGCAGCGACCTCATTCTCGACTTCGGCGCCGACGATACCGTGCGCGTCGGGGGCTACGGCTTCACCTCCTTCGACCAGGTGCACGCCAACATGGTGCAGTCGGGATCGAACGTCCGACTCAATCTGTCGCCAACCGAGTTTCTCGTCTTCGCCAACAAGACCATCGACCAGTTCAGCGCCAACCAATTCGATCTCGCTCTGGACAGATCGCATCTGACGCTCACCTTCTCGGACGAGTTCAATACGCTGAACCTGCATAGCGGTTCGAGCGGGACCTGGGATACGAACTTCTGGTGGGGTGCTCCGAACGGCAGCTCGCTCACCTCCAACGGCGAGCTTCAGTGGTATATCGACGCCAGCTACGCCCCCACGAGTTCCGTCAACCCGTTCAGCGTCCAGGACGGTGTTCTCACCATTACGGCCGCCCGGGCTCCCGACGCGATCAAGCCCTATATAAACAACTATGATTACACATCAGGTCTGCTGACGACCTACCATTCCTTCGCACAGACCTACGGATATTTCGAAATTCGCGCCGACATGCCCGAAAAGCAGGGTGCATGGCCGGCCTTCTGGCTTCTTCCGGCGGATGGGTCCTGGCCGCCGGAACTAGACGCCGTGGAGATGGTCGGCCAGGATCCCAACAAGCTCACCCTGACCAGCCACTCGAATGCGACGGGGTCGCATACGAAAGTGACCTCGACCGTATATGCAGCGGATACCGAAGGGTTCCACAAGTATGGGGTGCTTTGGACACCAAGCGAACTGGTTTGGTACTTCGACGATGTCGAAGTTGCCCGTGCACCAACGCCCGCCGACATGCACAAGCCAATGTATATGCTGGTCGACCAGGCTGTCGGCGGCATGGCGGGAGCGCCGGCCGACGGGCTCGCCACCCCTTCTGAAATGCACATCGACTATGTCCATGCCTACGCGCTGAATGATTGGTTCATCTAGGGGCCATGCTGGAAGATGGAGTGAAACCGACACCCTTCGCCAACTGTTCTCGTACGCGTTCATTGCCGCTCGCGCCCGAGCTGGAACCAAGGTGAAAGACGATGTCTCACTCCCATCCATCTGAGCCGCCGCGAACGACCCTCACGGCGGTGTTGGCTTATTTTCGTAGGGCATTCGCCGGTATCGCCTTGATGAGCGGGGTCGTCAACGTCCTGGCGCTGACCGGCTCGTTCTTCATGCTGCAGGTCTACGATCGCGTCATCCCCGGCCGCAGCGTGCCGACGCTGGTCGGCCTTGCCGTGTTTGCGGCAATGCTGTTCGTCTTTCAGGGCGTTCTCGAGCTGATCCGATCGCGGCTGCTGGTGCGTATCGGCATGGCGCTCGATGCGCGGCTCAGCGGGCAGGTCTACACCGCACTAATGCGTCTGCCGTTGCGCGCGAAGCTCACCGGCGATGGCTTGCAGTCATTGCGGGACCTCGATCAGGTCCGATCGTTCCTGTCGAGCGTTGGGCCGACCGCGCTGTTCGACCTGCCGTGGATGCCGCTTTATCTCGCAATCTGCTTCCTGTTCCATTTCTGGATCGGTATGACCGCGCTGCTGGGCGCTATCATTCTGTTTGGCTTGACCTTGCTGGCGGAAGTGCGCACCAAGGAGCCCGCGAAACGTGCCAACCTCCAAGCCGCCGCACGCAACACGCTGGCGGAGGCGACGCGCCGCAATGTCGAGGTCCTTCAGGCGATGGGTTTTGGCCCACGCATCGCCGAGCGCTGGTCAGTCGTCAACGCCGACTATCTCGGGACCAATGCCAAGGCGAGCGATTTGGCGGGGACGCTCGGAACGATTTCGAAAGTCGTGCGCATGATGCTTCAATCCGGCATCCTGGCGATCGGCGCCTACCTCGTCATCCATCAGGAGGCGACGGGCGGCATCATGATCGCCAGTTCGATCATGATGAGCCGGGCGCTGGCACCGATCGAACTCGCGATCGCGCATTGGAAGAGCTTCGTCAGCGCCCGCCAGGCCTGGGCGCGCCTGACCCAGCTTCTGGCGCTGCTGCCCGAGGCAGCAACAACTGTTTCGCTTCCGCCGCCGTTGTTTCGCCTTTCGGTGGAAGGCGTCAGTGTGGCGCCGCCGGGCGAGCGCCGCCTTGTCGTCCAGGATGCGGGCTTCGTGCTGGAGAAAGGCGCTGGCCTCGGCATCATCGGTCCGAGCGCTTCGGGAAAATCCTCGCTCGTCAGAGCTATCGCCGGCGTCTGGCTGCCGGTGCGCGGTACCGTCAGGCTCGACGGTGCGACGCTCGACCAGTGGTCGTCGGAAGAACTCGGCAAGCATGTCGGTTATCTCCCGCAGGATGTCGAGCTGTTCGACGGCACCATTGCCGAGAACATAGCTCGCTTCGAACCCCAGGCGCCCTCGGACAAGATACTGACCGCCGCGCGCGCCGCCGGTGTTCATGATCTGGTCGTTCATCTGCCTGAAGGCTATGAAACGCGGATCGGCGAGGCCGGGTCGGCGCTTTCCGCGGGTCAGAGACAGCGGGTCGCCTTGGCGCGTGCTCTCTATGGCGATCCGTTTCTTGTCATACTCGACGAGCCGAATTCCAATCTCGATGCCGACGGCGAAGCCGCCTTGACGGCGGCTATCCAGGGCGTGCGCGACAGAGGCGGCATGGCCATCGTGGTGGCTCATCGGCCGAGCGCGTTGCAAAGCCTTGACCAGATCCTTGTCATGACGAACGGCAGCATTCAGGCCTTTGGCCCGAAGAATGAGATCATGACCAAGGTGACCCGCCCCATCAGTGTTCCTTTGAAAGTTGTCTCCAGTCCTGAAGAGGCGGCGCTCTGATGGCGGAGAGGGCGACATCGGTGATCGACCGGACCATCCGACGCTATCTGCTTGGCGGCGTTGCGACGTGCATCCTTCTGGTCGGCGGAGCGGGCAGCCTTGCCGCGGTGACCGACCTCTCCGGCGCGGTCATTGCCTCGGGAAAGCTGGTTGTCGATTCCAGCGTCAAAAAGGTGCAGCATCCGACGGGCGGCGTGGTCGGCCAGATCTTCGTGCGTGAAGGCGATGCCGTGCAGGCGGGACAGGTTCTAATTCATCTCGATGAAACCGTCACCCGCGCCAATCTGGCTATTGTCACCAAGAGCACGGATGAACTCGATGCCCGCCTGGCACGCCTCGAGGCCGAGCGCGATGGTGCGGACGCCATCGGTTTTCCGCCGTCGCTGACGTCTCGGCGGGACGATCCCGATGTCGGCGGCACAATGGCCGGCGAGCAGTCGCTGTTCGAGTTCCGCCGACAGGCACGCGCCGGCCAGAAGGCGCAGTTGGCGGAACGTATCTCCCAGCTCGCGGAAGAGGTCTCCGGATTGACCGAGCAAAGAGACGCCAAGAGCCAGGAAATCAAGCTGATCGGAACCGAGCTCGCGGGCATGCGTACATTATGGGACCGCAAGCTGGTCTCGATTGATCGCATCACCGCCCTTGAGCGCGAGGCCGTGCGGCTGGAGGCTGAACATGGGCAGCTAACCGCGGCGATAGCACAGTCGAAAGGCCACACATCGGAAATCCGCCTGCAAATCATTCAGATCGATCAGGATCTGCGCAGCGAGGTTGCCACGGAGCTGCGTGAGGTCCAGGCAAAGCTCTCGGAACTCGTCGAACGCAAGGTATCGGCCGAGGACCAGCTCAAGCGCATCGACATACGCAGCCCGCAGGCCGGCGTCGTCCTTCAGCTTGCCGTGCATACGATTGGGGGCGTCATCACTGCGGGCGAGCCGGTCATGCTCATCGTGCCGGTCGCGGACCAACTGACCGTCGAAGCCCGCGTCGCCCCGCAGGACATCGATCAGCTGAAACAGGGGCAGGGGGCGACGCTGCGGCTTTCGGCCTTCAATCAGCGAACCACGCCCGAACTCAACGGTACCGTCAGCAAGATCTCCGCCGATCTCAGCACCGACGAGCGAAGCGGCGCCGGCTACTACACCGTGCATATCGTCTTGCCGCGCGCGGAACTTACGAGACTCAAGGGACTGACCCTGGCGCCCGGCATGCCCGTCGAGGTGTTCTTCTCGACCAGCAGCCGCACGATGCTGTCCTATCTCATCAAGCCGCTGGCGGATCAGATACAGCGCGCATTCCGGGAGGAGTGAAACGCGCCGGGTGTCCAGCCGATAGATGAGTAACACTTCGAACACCAGGCCGACCCGAAGCCGCATCACTTCATGTGGCTGGAGTGGCGAGAAGGGCGGATCAGCTTCATCCGCGACTACCGCTATGTCAGCTATATCGCCGACGACGCGGAGCTGGTGCTGGCAAGGGACGCCGGACCCTTTGGTCGCGGCGCTGGGCATTGAAGAGTGGCGACCTTGATGCGAAGCTTTTCGGGCAGGGCGGCTTGAGGATGTGCTTTCCTGACCAATGTGACTGATGGTGCGCGACGCTGGCTAACGCTGCTCGATCAGTACGCGCGCCGCATCTTTCCCCGCTGAGAGGATGCGATCGGACAATTCCGTCCCCCCCACGGCGCGGGCCATTTGAAGCGCACCGATGAGCGTCGCAAAGACAGCCAGCGCCACGCCTTCCGGATCCCTGGCCTGCGGAAATGCTTCAGCCAACTGGCGCACCAAAGCCAGCAAGTGATCTGTATAGGCTTCACGCGTTTCAGGCGGCTGACGGGCAAGCTCCGGCAGCAGCGCGGCTGACGCGCAGCCTTTTCCGGGATTGTCGCGGTGCTCCGTCGATAGATACATCTCCATTGCCATCTCCGGGCCACCGGCGGCCAACGCTTCCCGTATTTGTTGCGCCTGAAGCTCCATCGCCGCCGCCACGCTTTCGCGCACAAGCTCCGCCTTGGATTGGAAGTGCGGATAGAAGGCGCCGTTCGTCAGCCCGGCGTCGCTCATGATGGTCGCCAGTCCGGACGCGGCTATGCCTTCGCCGCGAAAACGGTCGGCGGCGACCTCCAGGATCCGTCCGCGTGAGGCGTCCCTTCTGCCCTTTTCGTAGCGCATGGCTGCCATTCCTTTCTGCTATTGCATTATGACCATAATCTGATATTACGACTGTAATTCAACCGCAGCAAAAAAGCTAGCCCCCATGAGTTTGGAGCACGAAATGAATGCGAATTCCGGAAAAACCGCTGTTGTGACCGGCGCCTCTTCGGGCATCGGCCGCGCCAGTGCCGAGGCCCTGGCGCGGGCTGGGTTCACTGTCTTCGGGACCAGCCGGCGCAAGGCCGGCAACGACCCGGACGGGGTGACCATGCTGGTTTGCGACGTGACCGACGGTGAGGCCGTCGCCGCACTCGTTTCGACAGTGCTGTCGCAGACCGGCCGGATCGACCTGTTGGTCAACAATGCCGGCGTCGGCCTGCTTGGAGGCGCCGAGGAATTCTCGATCGCGCAGGTGCAGGCCCTGTTCGACGTCAATCTGTTCGGCGTCATCCGCATGACCAATGCGGTGTTGCCGTCGATGCGGCAACGTGGCGAAGGGCGCATCGTCAATATCGGCTCGGTGTTGGGACTGGTGCCGGCGCCGTATTCAGCGCATTATTCGGCGGTCAAGCACGCGCTCGAGGGCTATTCGGAATCGCTCGACCACGAGGTTCGTGCCTTCAATATCCGCGTCTCGGTCATCGAGCCGGCATTCGTTCGCACTGTCTTCGACCAGAACGGGATCCAGCCGGATTCGCTGTTGAAGGAATACGATCAGGCTCGAGCTACGCTGGAAGCGCTGCTTCGCGATGTGATGCCCGTAGCCGACCGGCCGGAAGTGGTGGCGGCGGTGGTCGTCAAGGCAGCGACCGATGCCCATCCGCGACGGCGCTACACCGCCGGCAAGGCTGCGCGCCAGGTCAGCCTGCTGCGCCGCTTTGCCCCTGCGGGGATATTCGACAAGAGCCTGCGCAAACAGTTCCGCCTGCCGGTTTGAACGACAGCGAGCACAGGATTTCACGCACATGCGACTCGCAACGACAACACAGTCGGCCAGGCCCCACAAGACGGAGGTGCCGAGCATGACGCATGGATTCAATCGATTGCCTCACTCACCGGCATTGTTCCAGGACACGCCGACGCGCTCCGTCGATGTCGGCGGCACGGCATTTGTCTACCGGGAAGTCGGCACCAGGACGGGCGTGCCGGTGATCCTGCTCAACCATCTCGGCGCTCAACTGGACAATTTCGATCCACGCATCGTCGATGGCCTCGCCGCGACCCGGTGGGTGATTGCGTTCGACAACAGGGGTGTCGGTGCTTCGGGCGGCAAAACGCCGTCAAGCATTGCCGAGATGGCACGCGATGCGGTCGCCTTTGTCCGGGCGCTGGGGTTCGAGCAAGTCGATCTCTTCGGCTTTTCACTCGGCGGTTTCGTGGCCCAGGAGATTGTGCTGACCGAGCCCAAGCTTGTGCGCAAGCTCATCCTGGCCGGAACCGGGCCGGCCGGTGGCCAAGGTATAGACAAGATGACGCCACTGACGATCGTCGACATGATCAAGGGTGCGCTGACTTTTCGGGATCCGAAATACTATCTGTTCTTCACAAGAACGGTGAATGGGCGCCGCGCCGCCAAGGCGTTCCTGCAGCGGCTGACGGAGCGCAAGGCCGACCGCGACAGGCCGATATCGCTAAGCGCGTTCGGCGCGCAACTCAAGGCGGTCAAGGCTTATGGACTGCAGGCGCCGCAAGATTTGAGCGTCATCCGCATCCCCGCGCTGGTTGCAAACGGCGATCACGACAGGATGGTGCCGAGCGGAAACACCTACGATCTCGCCCGGCGCATTCCGGGAGCGCAATTGGTGATCTATGCGGATGCCGGGCATGGCGGGGTGTTCCAGAACCACGCGGATTTCGTTCCGAAAGCGCTGGCCTTCCTCAAGGCCTGACGCCTCTCTCCGGGGCGGTTTTCGTCCCGGAACATCAACAATCTTTCAGAAAGTCACTGCCATGAAGGCATTCGTCGTCGACAAGTATAGCAAGAACGGCACTCTGCGGCTGGCCGAGATGCCGGAGCCGAAACTCGGGGACAGCGATGTCCTGGTCGAGGTTCATGCCGCAGCGGTAAACCTGCTCGATTCCAAGGTCAAGACCGGAGAGTTCAAGCTCATCTTGCCCTATCGCCGGCCCTTCATCCTGGGCCATGACGTGGCGGGGAGGGTAGTGCGCGTGGGAGCGAAAGTCCGCAAATTCAAAGCCGGCGATGATGTCTATGCTCGGCCGCGCGACGGCCGGATCGGGACGTTCGCCGAATTCATCGCCATGGATGAGGCCGACGTGGCCTTGAAGCCTGTGAATCTCAGCATGGAGGAGGCAGCCTCGATCCCGCTGGTCGGCCTGACCGCCTGGCAGACGCTCGTCGAAAGGGCAAACCTGAAGAAGGGACAGAAGGTCTTCATTCAGGCCGGTTCCGGCGGCGTGGGGACATTCGCCATCCAGCTGGCAAAGCATCTCGGCGCAACCGTCGCGACCACCGCCAGCGCGGCGAGTGCCGGTCTGGTCAAGGGGCTCGGCGCCGATGTCGTCGTCGACTACAGGAAAGACGATTTCGAAAAAGTCCTGTCGGGCTACGACGTCGTCTTGAACAGCCAGGACGCCAAGACGCTTGAAAAATCCCTCGCTGTGCTGAAATCGGGTGGCAAGCTCATCTCCATCTCCGGTCCGCCGGATCCCGAATTCGCCAGGGATAAGGGACTGAACGTAATGCTGAAGCTGGTGCTGCGCCTGCTGAGCCGCGGTATTCGTACCAGAGCCAGGCGCCGTGGCGTGACGTTCTCGTTCCTTTTCATGTGGGCGCAGGGCGAGCAGCTGGGCAAGATCACATCGCTCATCGAAACCGGCGCTATCCGGCCGGTTGTCGATCGCGTCTTTCCCTTCGAAGCGACCAACGAGGCGCTGGCCTACGTCGAAACAGGACGCGCCAAGGGCAAGGTGGTCATCAAGGTCAAATAGCTTCCCTGCCGCGAGTGCCCTTGAGCCCGACCTGACCGAGAATCGCGTCGCATTCCTGTCTCGACCTGGTTGCGGAGACGTGCGGGCCGTCGCATGAGCTTGCCGGGTCCGGCCGCGTGGAAGTAGACGTGGCGGTCTCGCTCGCTCTGATACGGTGCTACTCCGGCAGCCCAGCCTTCTGAAGAGCCTCGATATACCGACCGCGATCGTCCGGCCGCCGGAACGGTGGCAGTATATCGGCCAGATTCGAAAGCCGCAGCGCGGGATCGAATTCGCACACCCGGACAATCATTTCCTGTGCTTCTGCAAGCCGCCCCGCCAGGGCATGACCCGCCGCCACCACACGCATGGCGCTTGGGTAGTTCGGCTGGTGCCGCAATGACTTTCTCGCCCAAGCGACGGCGTCATCGTAGCGGCCAGCACAAAAATGAGCGAGCCCTGTGTTAAACTGCCAAGCGAACAGGCGAGGATCCAGCGGGCTTAGGCGCATGGCAAGCGCAGCGTGTTCGATGGCCCTATCAGGCTCGCCCAGGCAAGCCTTCACCCAGCTATTGACGCCCAAGGCAGCGGCCAAATTCGGGTTGAGCGCGAGCGCGCGATCAATGCAAGCAGCACTGCTGTCGAGGTCACCGCCTACATAGCCAAGGACATATCCACCGTAGGAGAGCGCAACCGCGTCGTCCCACCCGAGTTCGACCGCTCTCCTGGCCAGTCGAGTGGCTTCGGCAATCTCTTCCGCACGGTCGACCATCCAGCCGTTGCTTTTTCTGGTGGCATAGCACCGCGCGGCCCGGGCATGGGCTGTGGCGAACTCCGGGTCACGGTCGATCGCCTTCATGAACAGCTGCAAGGCATCGTCGATGGCTGATCTATTGGTGATCGTCCGGTCAAAGGCCGACAGCCCGCGAAGATAGTAGTCGTAAGCGTCGAGGCTCTCTGTAGGCTTGCGTTTGGCACGCTCGATCTCGGCCTCCTCCACTTTCGGGGTTATTGCGCCCACTATGCTTGAGGCAACCTGATCTTGAAGATCGAATACATCCGCCAGCGTTCCGTCAAAACGATCGGCCCAGAGATGGGCACCCGTCGATGTGTCGATGAGCTGCCCGGCAATGCGCAGGCGGTCACCCATCCGGCGCACACTTCCCTCGACCACATAGCGCACGTCCAGCTCGCGCCCGACCTGTTTTATGTCGACGGCCTGCCCCTTGTAAGTGAAGCTCGAATTCCGTGCGATGACGTACAAGTGGCGGAAGTGAGCCAGGGCGATAATGATATCCTCCACTATGCCGTCGGCAAAATATTCCTGCTCCGTATCCCCGCTCAAATTCTGAAACGGCAAGACCGCTACCGAGGGCCGGTCATGATGTTTCGCCGCGACTGAGAGGACCTGAGGCTGCGACACGACATGGGGCTTCGATGCGGTTCCCTCCCGTGATTGAAGCGAAGCCGCCAGGGAAGTCGTCTGTGCTTCGGGTTCCACGTCCAGATGCTTCTTCAAGAGCGCTCGGCAGGACTCGAATTGGCGCAAGGCTGCATTTTCGTGCCCTCTGAGAACATGGATCCGCATCAACGCCCGATGGGCGGCCTCCGCGGTCGGGTCCGAAGCGAGCAGCCGCTCCGCAAGCCCTTCGCAGGCTGTCTCCTCCGCGCAGCCGGGCTCGGAGAGCGCGAGGCTCAGCCGTTCCACCAGTTGCCGCGCCTTCCGTTGATATTTGCTCTGATACGGTCCAAACCACTCCTCCAGACCGTCGGGAATGGCTTCGTCCGCAAGGACGTCGCCACGGTAGAGGTCCGCCGCGCAGGCAAGATCGGCGATCCTACCCTCCTCCAGTTTCCGGTCGAAGATCGAAATGTCCACGTCATCCGGACCGATAATCAGCGCGACCGCCTCCTGATCCCCATCGACATGGACGGTGGCATCCTCGCTGTTCGGGAACGACCGCCTGATGTCGACCAGCGCTTGCCGCAAGCTGTTGCGTGCCTGCCCATTGCTTCGTCCCGGCCAGAAGGCTTCGGAAAGCTGTTCGCGACGATGGCCGCGGCGGCCCGCTAGCACCAGGGCTGCGAAAAGAAGCGAAGTCTTGCGCGTGGAGAAGCGGACTGGCCGGTGTTCCAGGGATGTAACCTCTAGGCCGCCCAGCAACCTGATGCGCACGGATCATCTCCAGACTTTGCCGCTGCGGCGGCAGAATAGCATTTCGGCGGACAGATTTAACACCGATTTAGCGGCGGTTTGTCGAACTTTTCCGTTTTGTTCACGTGCAGCCGAACAGCCCGAAAACACCCGCCTGGCACGCTCCCAGCCGCATCTTGAAATGGGAGATGAAAATGGCTCGCACAGAAACCCGTACCGGCGCCAGCGCATCGAAAAGACACTTGCTCGGGTCCGTTCGCAAAGGCGTAGCAACGATGATGGCCGCCTTCGACAAATGGTGGCGGACCCGCGCAAGACGCAGGGTGCTGGCAGATTTGACGCCCGATCAGCTGAACGACATAGGGCATCCGGAGGCCGATCGGCCTGTGCTGGACATCAAGGCGGGTCTGATCACGAACTTAATGTCGATGAGGTAAGGCGCGGGAGAAGTGCGCGCCTGAGATCGGGCGTCAGCCACGCCGCGCCGCGTCGATCTTCCCCACGTCGATCTTCCCCATGTCCATCATCGCATCAAACGCGCGTTTGGCTTCGTCGCCGCCGGCCGCCATCGCCTCGATCAGCGTGCGCGGCGTGATTTGCCAGGACACGCCCCATTTGTCCTTGCACCAGCCGCAAACGCTCTCCTGGCCGCCATTGCCGACGATGGCATTCCAGTAACGGTCGGTTTCCTGCTGATCGTCGGTGGCGATCTGGAAGGAGAAGGCCTCGCTTTGCTTGAACGCGGAGCCACCGTTCAATCCGATGCAAGGAATGCCTGCGACTGTGAATTCGACCGTCAACACGTCGCCCTTCTTGCCGGACGGAAAATCGCTCGGCGAATGGTGAACGGCACCCACCTTGGTGTCGGGAAAGGTCTCTGCGTAGAAGCGAGCCGCGGCCTCCGCGTCCTTGTCGAACCAGAGGCAAATCATGTTCTTTGGTATCGCATTCCCTGGCATTCGCGTGTTCCTTTCAAGCCAGACTTCCGTTCTTGGGTCCACCCACGCACTTCTGACATAGGTCGCCACCCGCTTCCCGCCACCCCGTTGGAAACAAGCCGGCAAGTGTGGCTGGCTGCTTCGCGTTTTGCAGCCCAAAAGGGTTGACGGAACCGGCATGGCCCTGAAGGATTTAGTGTTGGCACAGGAGGTTGCCATGATCCGTAAGCTCAAGTCCGGGGAGTACCGCCTCTATTCCCGGAAAGTCGACCCAAAAACCCACAAGCGCAGAAATCTCGGTACGTTCAAATCGCGGGAGGCCGCTGAGAAGCACGAACGGGAGGTCCAGTACTTCAAGCGTCATTAGCCGCGGCCTGCCATGTCTCCGGTGGAAGTCAGCCCAGAAGGTTGCGCGCCGTGCGCATGAAGATTTTCGATCCGATCGGGATCAAATCATCTGGAAAATCATAGTCCGGATTGTGCAAAGCAGGATGCCGCTCGCCTGCACCGAGGAAGAACATGGCCGATGAAGCGCTGTGGCCGAACAGGCCGAAATCTTCCGAAGCGCGCATCGGCAGGGCTTCTTCGCCGTGCGCGACACCCTCTTCGTCGAGCGCGCGCTGCAGGTGCTCCACCGCATCGGTTGCATTGACACTGGCGACGAAGATCTCGTGATAGTCCCACCGGGCGGAAAGGCGATGCTCGCCGGCGATCTTCGCGACCAGCGCCTCGGCGGTGGCGCACAGATCTGCCATGCGCTCGTCGCGACGGGTCCGCAATGTCGCCCACACCTCGGCATGACCGGGTGCGATGCCGAACACGGCTTCGCCCATCGCGGCATGGGTGACGGTCAGCATTGAGAAATCGTCGTCGGCGAAGGTTCCGCGCCCAAGTGCAGGCAGCGCCGGCATCAGCTGGCTGATCGCCATCATCGGCGAGGTGCCGGTCTCGGGCATCGACGAATGCGCGGTCTTGCCCTCCAGCACGATGCGCATGCCGCGCGAAGCACAATTGACCACACCAGGCTTGAGCCGCACCTCGCCGAACGGCACGCCGGGCAGGTTGTGCAGCGAAAAAGCGAAATCCGGCGCGATCTCGCCGAAGCGGGGGTCGGAGACGACGCCGGCCGCGCCATTGCCGGTTTCCTCCGCCGGCTGGAACATCAGCACGACACGGCCCCTTGCGGGCCTCTCGCGCCCCAACTGGCGGCCAAGGGACGCCAGGATCGCGGTATGTCCGTCATGGCCGCACATATGCGACTTGCCCGGCACGCGCGATGCATGCGGCACGCCGGAAAGTTCTTCGATTGGCAACGCATCGAGTTCCGAACGGAACAGCACGGTCGGCCCCGCTCTGCCGCTGTCATATATCGCCGCCACGCCGTGCCCGCCCAATCCGGTCAGCACCTTGTCCGGCCCTGTGTCGGCGAGGAAGTCGACGACCTCCTTTGCCGTCTTCTCCTCCTCATTCGAGATTTCCGGGTGCTGGTGCAACTGGCGCCGCCACGCTGTCAGCTCGACGATGTCCCGATTGGTTAGGGTCATGAACAAGAACGCTCCGCCTATTGATTGATCTCGGGTTCGACGAGTTTTGCCAAA
The DNA here is from genome assembly GCF_964254115.1 of Mesorhizobium sp. LjRoot246. Classification (NCBI taxonomy): domain Bacteria; kingdom Pseudomonadati; phylum Pseudomonadota; class Alphaproteobacteria; order Hyphomicrobiales; family Phyllobacteriaceae; genus Mesorhizobium; species Mesorhizobium sp. LjRoot246. Next base: position 2,789,212 of record NZ_CAXUSN020000001.1, read on the forward strand.
TTTCTGAGCGACTCCTGCCAGCCGAGATAGCAGGCCTCGACCGGAATGACGTCCGGAATGCCAGCCTGGGTGATGTCGATTTCGGTGCCGACCGACACTTTTTTCAAGATCACGGTCACCCGTATCTCGCCGGGCAGATTGGGATCGTCGAACCTGTCGGTATAGAGCAGCCGCTCGGCCGGAACGAGTTCGAGATATTCACCGCCGAAGGAATGGCTGTCGCCGGTTGTGAAGTTGCGGAAGGACATCTTGAACGTGCCGCCGACCTTTGCCTCGAGCTGATGGACCGTGCAGGTGAAGCCGTTCGGCGGAAGCCACTTGGCCAACGCATCCGCTTCAACGAAGGCGCGATAGACCTTTTCCGGGCTGGTCGTCAGAACGCGATGCAAACGTACGGTGCCGGGCATATCCTTGATCCTTTCATGAATGCCTGTTCGATATTCCAAGGACGAACGAGGCATAGCCAGTCCGACATAGGCTCTCGGATTTTTTTCAAGTCCGCGTCCCGTTGGCGCATGCTATTCGACCCCGCGCCCCAATCAAAGTCACCCGCCTCACGCATCCCTCGACGAGCAGTTCGCCGCATCGACGCTGTCGATCGGCAACCGCGCCATGGCTCTGCTCAAGTCGCCGGACAAACTGCACCGGTTCGATCTTGGCGACTGGGAGCCAGCGCTCATTCGTTGAATCGAGACACGGCTCTATCGTCTTGTTCGTCAACAATCTTTTCTGGTTGCTCTTGGTTCTCGCCATTCAGCTGTTGCCACAGCTGTCGGACCGCAGCCTTCGCGCCAGCACAAGATCAGCCGCGTTTCGGTTCCCGCCGAGCGCTGGTTTTCCTTTGGTTCCCCGGCTGTGCGGCGACGGCCAAAGGTCGGCTATTCGATCTATTTTCTTTGCAAGCCGTTAATGCGGTCGTGCTGTTAATCAGCATTTGCTAATAGATATCTCAACTGGGGCAAGCGATGACCAAGAATCTCGGCAATGCACGCCACACGCCGGCGAAGGACCAGCAGGTCTCCCTTCTCGGCAAGGCCGCGCCGGCGCTGTTTCCGCTGGTGGCGGCGGCGTTGGGCTACATGATTGGCAAGCAGTTCTTCGGCATCTAGGATCGAAGACAGAACGCTCAAACACCTGGGCGGACCGCGACAGCGGCTGTCGCCGGACATCAACGTCAAACATGGACGTCGCCGAAGGAGAGTTCGCCGTCGTCGCCTGCCGCGAAAAAGGCGAAGGCGAATAGCCCGACATAGAATGCCGCAACAATTGCCACGATCGCCAGGCCGGGAATGGGGCCGAGGGTGGCGCTGTCGATGGCCTCGCGAAGCGAGCCGACAAAGCCGGTCCTGACGCCCGCGGCCTGAAGGCTGGGGGTCGATATCTTGAGGACCCAGGCGAGCAGCAGGATCAGGAAGAGATAGAGGTAATTTCGCCGCAGGCGACGCGCCAGCGCGACACGTTGCGACAGCAGGAATTTTGGCGCGCGCAAGCCTTCGCCGACAATGAGCAGCCAATCCGAGGCGAAGTCGGGCTGCGGGGAAAAGATCTGCGCGAAATAGTGGCGCTCGAACTGGCGCACGCGAGCCCGATAGAAATCGAAGAACCGATAGCGGCGCGCCTCGATCCACAGCAACAGCAAGATCAGCAGCATGGCAAACAGCAGCACGCCGTGATGGGCACTCGCCGTCGACAGCGACACCGAAAGCAGCGCCGCCACCACTGTGATTGCCCAGTTGGTCGTCCTGTCGAGCCGATCGCGCCATCCCGCCATGCGTGCGATCTCGGCACGGTGGAAATGCGACAGCGTGTTGACGCGCTCCGTCGATGAAAGGACGGGGCCAGCGGGCTTTGCCGACGCGTCGTTCATGGCATCCTCCGGCAAAGACTAGAACAGTTTGCCGGCGGCATTGTTCCTTGTCCTCCAGGCCGCCGATCCAGTCGACCAGCAGGCGGCGAGGCCGAAGGCGGCTCCGGCCCAGCGGACATCAGGCCACCCGCCCGATCGCGCTGTTTGGCGACGCGCCGATCGAAGGGCTCGAGGCGATGACGCCGCCGATGCCGTAGGCACCTGAAATTCAACAATCACATTGCATTACCGGGTCTTGACGCCACCGCGACGGACCCCAAATCCACCACACCAGTATCAACGGGGCGGCACTTCATGGGCGCCGCATCGGTTGATGGTTTGGTGGCCATCGAATGGGCATCAGGCCGGAGGTGATGAAGGTGTGTGCGAGACCTGCGACAAATCCAGACGTTCCCAATGGGGAGCAGACCGAAACAGCAGGCGCAAATGGTCAGACGCGCATCGTCCCGGAGCATGGCTACCAGGGCAGACAAACGAACCACAAACAGGATCAGGAAAGGAGCAAGTGCAATGACCATTCGTGATCTAATGCCATGGAGCCGCGACCCAAGCCAGGTCCACACCCTCTCTGGCGACCGCGACCAGGATCCGTTCATGAGCCTGCATCGCGAGATGAACCGCCTTGTAGACGACATGTTCCGCGGCTTCGGTTCACGGCTTCCATCCCTAGGCAGACTGTCTTCAGCCGGCGGTGGCTGGCCCAGCGTGGAAATCTCCGAAACGGATAAGGAAATCCGCGTGACCGCCGAGATACCCGGCATGGAGGAAAAGGACATAGAGCTGCTGCTCGATGACGGCGTCCTGACGATGCGCGGTGAAAAACACGCTGAAAGCGACGACAAGGAACGTCAGTTCTCCGAGCGGTTCTACGGCCGCTTCGAACGTCGCATCCCGATCGGCTTCGAAATCGAAGAGGACAAGGTCGCGGCTGATTTCCGCAACGGCGTGCTGTTCGTCACCTTGCCGAAGTCCGAAAAGGCACAGAGCAAGACGAAGCGCATTCCCATCGGCGGCAGGAGCACTAAGCACTAGAATAGATTGCCCGGCGGGCGCGTCGCGCCCGCCGGGCATCGGCCGCCGAATTTCCCGCCGGTCACATAGACCCTTGAAATCACATGGACCCTTGAGAATCCCTCTGCCTTCGGCAAAATGACGCGACGGTCGAGGGCATGAAATGAACAAGCTGATTTCCGCTGCACCGCCGCGCAAGTCCACGCCGCGCAAGACGTCGATGGCGCTGACCGAAGCGTTGGTCGCACGCACCATGCGTGCGGTCGAGGATGCCGGGCCGACGCCGGGTATGGTCTATATGACCGACGCCGACTATGCACGCATCCGCGACGAGGTGCTGGTCACAGCGCCGGCAGGGCCAGTGAAACTGTTTGCCTATGGCTCGCTGCTGTGGAAACCCGCCGGCGAGGTGAGGGGCGGCGAGCGAGCAGTGGCGACGGGCTGGCATCGTTCGTTCTGCTTCACGGTGCAGCGTTTTCGCGGGACGATCGAGCAGCCCGGCCTGATGATGGCGCTCGACCGCGGCGGCCAATGCCAGGGCATGGTGTTCGAGATCGCCGAGCCGGTGGCCGTCAACCTTGAGGCACTGCTGCGCCGCGAGATGACCATCCTGCCCGCCGTCAACGTGCCGCGCTGGCTGCAGGTTAGAACCGAAGGCGGCCTATGTCGCGCGCTCGGCTTCGTCGTCGATCCCGCCAATCCGCGCTATGCCGGCAAGCTCGACAAGCAGGCGATCGCGGCGACGCTGGCCACGGCCGTCGGTCATTGGGGCTCAGGTGCCGAATATCTGTTCGAGACGATCCGCCATCTCGACGCCTGCGGCATTCGCGACCGCAATCTGTGGCGGCTGCAGGAACTGGTGGCCGAAGAGATCGGGCTGACGTCACAGCTCACCCGTCCCTGAGCCACACCAGCATTTCGCCGGGCTCGCGGTTGTCCCAGGCGAAATAGGGGATGGCGTTCAGGCGCGTCTCTGCGGTGGCGGGCGGCTCGGGCCTGTAGAGCCCGTTCTGCCAGCCGCCCGCAGCATCGGCCTGCGCTATGGCCGACAGCGTCACCACGCCGCCGAGAAGCTCCGGCCGGTACCGTGCTTCGAGGCTGGCCGTCCTTGGCAACGTCAGGCGATGCAACTGGCTGTCATTGTCGGTTGCCTCGACGCAGTAGATCAGCGGACCGCGCGACAGCGCCACACGGCCGGCATCCTGGCGCACCTGCGGGTTGGCGTAGAGCCGCTCGATCGGCATGTCGAGGTCGAGCCGGACCTGATCGCCCTTTTTCCATGTCCGCTTGATCGCGGCGTAGCCGTCGCTGGTGATTTCAGCCAGCTTGACCGTCTCGCCATTGATCTTCAGCGCAGCGCCGGCGCTCCAGGCCGGAATGCGCAAGTGCAGCGTGAACTCGACCGGCGCCCGCGGTTCAAGCGTGATCCCGACGGCGCCGTCCCAGGGATAGCGGCTCGCCTGCGTCAGGCTGACAGGCACGCCTGCTATGTCGAAGCGGGCTGTCGAGTCGCCGTAGAGATGGACGGCAAGAGCGTCGTCGGCCAGGCTGTAGAAATAGCTGCCGATCGAGGCGACCATGCGCCCGATATTGGGCGGGCAGCACGGGCAGCGATGCCATTTCCATCTGTTATGCTTGCCCCGGCTTTCCAATGGGTTCTCGTAGAAGAACAGCGAGCCGTCGAGCGACAGGCCCGAAATCGAGCCGTTGTAGAGGGCGCGTTCCATCATATCGGCGTAGCGGGCGTTCGGACCCATGCCCAGCATGCGGCTGGCCCAGAACACCAGGCCGACGGCCGCACAGGTCTCGGCATAGGCGCTTTCGTTGGGCAGGTCGTAGTCGCTGGTGAAACCCTCATTGTGTGCCGATGGTCCCAGTCCGCCGGTGATGTAGAGGCTCTTGGTGGTGAGATCGTCCCACAGAAGGTCGAGCGCTGCGCGTAAGCTGTCGTCGCCATATTCGGTGGCGATGTCGGCCATTCCCGAATAGAGATACATGGCCCGCACCGCATGGCCGACGACCTTGTCCTGTTCGCGCACCGGCAGGTGCGACTGGCTGTATTCATAGGTCTTGAAATGATAGGCCTTCGGGTCGGCGCCGCGGGCGCGGGCCTCCTCGTCGAAGTAATGCGGCTGCTGCCCGCGCTGGTCGATGAAGTATTTGGCCAGCTCCATGTATTTTCGCTCGCCGGTCACCCGTGCCAGCTTGACCAGCGCCAGTTCGATCTCCTCATGGCCGCAATAGCCCTTCTTTTTGCCGGGCTCGGGACCGAGCACCGACGCGATATGGTCGGCATAGCGGCACATGATATCGAGCAGCTTGCGTTTTCCCGTCGCCTGGTAGTAGGCGACCGCGCCCTCGATCAGGTGGCCGGCGCAATAGAGCTCGTGGCAGTCGCGCAGATTGGTCCAGCGCTTGCCGGGCTGGATGCGCTGGTACCAGCTCGAGAGATAGCCGTCCTCTTGCTGCAGCCTGCCATACATATCGATGACGGCATCGATCTTCTTCTCCAGTTCGGGATTCTTGCGCCGGTAGAGCGAATAGGCCGCGGTCTCGATCGTCTTGCCGAAATCGGAATCCCAGAACATCTGCGTGGTCACCGTCGATCCGGTGAATTCCGCGCCCTGGCGGTCGGCTTCGTCGGGAGAGGGCGAGTGAAAGGGGATGACTATGCCGGGCGAGGGCCGGTCCGGGTCGATCTGCTCCAGCATGCGGGCCTCGACGCAGCGCTCGTAGAGAATATCGGCGGTGCGTGTGGCCACAGCGTCGGCGCGGTCGCCCCAGAAGCCGTGCACGTCGACCTGCGGCACCGGCAGCGGGCGGAAGGCGAGCTTTGGCCTCTTTTCCAGTTTTGCCGCTTGGGCGGATGGCGATGCGGTCATGAACTTACTCCATTCTATTTGACGGCCCCGGCCATCAGGCCGCGGATGTAGAAGCGCTGCAGCGCCAGGAAGAGGATGAGGCATGGCACCATCATCACGGTGACGCCCGCCTGAACCGCGCCCCAGTCGATGGCGCCGAAGCGGCCCGACTGCAGTGCGGTCATCATCACCGGCAGCGTGAATTTGGACTGGTCGGTCATCAGCACGAGGGCGGCGAGGAATTCGTTCCAGGCGCCAAGGAAGGCAAACAGCGCGATGGTGACTACACCCGGCCAGACCAGCGGCAGCATCACCTTCAACAGCATGGTGAGATTGCTGGCGCCGTCCATGCGGGCGGCTTCCTCGATCTCGCGCGGCACCGCGTCGAAGGCGTTGCGCATCATGAAAATCGAGAACGGCAGCTGCAGCGTCACATAGACGCCGACCAGGCCGGTCAGCGTGTTGTGCAGGCCAAGCTTGGTCAGCACCAGGAAGATCGGCGTCAGGATCGACTGGAACGGGATCATGATCGTCGACAGGATGAGGATGAAGAACAGGTTCTTGAACGGAAATCGGAAGCGTGAAAAACCGTAGCCGGCCAGCACGCTGACGGCGACCGACAGCACCACGGTCATCACCGAGACATAGATGCTGTTTTGCGCCGAGACCCACAGCCCGTCGCCGAAGCTGTTGAGCGTGGCATAGTTTTCCAGCGAGAAGCCCGACGTTGGCCAGGGCGGCAGCGGCGGCAGGCGCGCTTCGGCCGCCGGCTTGAACGCCGACAGCACCGCCCACACGATCGGCGCGGCAAACAGCACCGAGGCAATGATGCCGGTCGAATGCTCGCCGATGCGGGCCAACAGCTTGCGGTTGCGGGATGCGGCCTGCGCCATCAGTCGAGCCCCTCCGGTTTGCGCAGCAGCCACAACTGGACAAGGCTGAGCGCTACCAGGATCACCAGCAGCACCATCGATAAAGCCGCGCCGTAGCCGAGCTTGAACGACACGAAGGACTGGTTGAATATCCAGTAGACCGCCGTCAGCGTCTGGTTGCGCGGGCCGCCGCGCAGGATGATGTAGAACTGGTCGAAGGCGAGGATCGAGCCGGCGACCGACAGGATCAGCGCCAGGGCCAGCGTGCGGCGCATCAGCGGCAAAGTGATCGCCCTGAACCTGGCGAACGGACCGGCACCGTCGATGACGGCCGCCTCCTGCAGATCCTGCGGGATCGATTGCAGGCCGGCCATCAGGATGATCATGGTGAAGCCAGCGACCTTCCAGACGACCATGGCGATGATCGACCAGAAGGCTGGCTGGAAAGTGGCCAAAAGGTTGAACTTCCTGTCAATCAGGCCAAGGTCGTAGGCGGCCGGGCTGAACAGGCCGGAATCGACGTTCAACAGCCATGACCAGAGCAGGCTGGCCGAGGCAAAGCCGACAACCGCCGGCATGAAGAACATGGTGCGGTAAAGATTGGTCAGCGGCCGCGGCCGTTCGACGAACAGCGCCAGTGGAAACGCCACCACGAAGATCGCGATGGTGACGATCACGGTGTAGTAGGCGGTGAAGCGCAGCGCGTTCCAGAACCTGGTGTCGCGCAGGATGGCGACATAGTTGCCGAGGCCGATATAGCTGTGCTCGCCCATCAAGGGCCAGTTGTGCAGCGACATCCAAGCAGTCATGCCGAGCGGTATCAGGAAGAAGACGACGACCAGCGCGACAGCCGGCGCGACATAGAGCAGGCCGATCCATTGTTGGCGGCTGGCGCCGGTGAGCTTTCGGGCGCGTGGTGCGGCGGTGGTTGCTGCGATGGAGCTCATGCGTGGACTGTTTTTCGGTTAGATCCAGTTGGCCGCCCGACCTCCCCCTTGTGGGGAGGTCGGACCGTAGGTCCGGGTGGGGGGCTTGGCGCCGCCCCCACCCCGCTGCTTCGCAGCGACCCTCCCCACAAGGGGGAGGGTAAGGAGCGCGCCGGCCACCCACCTAGGGAGACAGGCGGGTGGCCGGCAGGCGTCCGCTACTTCTGCGGCGCCTGGTCGATGATCGACTGCATCGTTTCCTGCGCATTGGCTATAGCGCCGTCGACATCGTCGCCGAAGAAGACCTCGTTGATCATCTGCGTCCACGGGCCGTTGGCGGAGTTGATCAGGTCGTTGAACACCACCGAATAGGGTGTCTTGCCTTTGGCCATGGCCTCGGCTGCGATCTGATAGCGCGGATCGAGATCCTTCAACGCGTCCTTGGCGATGTCGCCGCGCACCGGCAGGCTGCCGTATTTGGCGAGGATGGTCTGACCCTCGAGCGAATAGGCGAAATCGAGGAACTCCTTGACCACGGGCAGTTTGGTGGTGCCCTTGGTGACCACGAAATTGTCGCCTCCGGCAAAGGACGACCAGCCGCTGTCCTTGCCCGGCAGGAAGGTGACGCCGTAGTCGATATCGGGATACTGGGTGTTGAGCGCGCCGATGGCGAAGGCGCCGGACGGCGAGATGCCGATATTGCCGGCGGCGAAGGCGGCAAAGAAATTGGCGCCGGTGTCGGTCTGTGCGCCTGCCGGCACCAGATCCTTCTTGACCATCGACCGGTAGAGATCGATGGCGCCGCGCAATTGCGGGCTGTCCAGCGTCGCCTTCGAGCCGTCCTCGCTCAGGATGTCGCCACCCGACGCCCAGATCAGCGGCGTGAAGGTGAAGATGTTGCAGCCACCGCAATTGCCGGAGAAGTAGAAGCCCTTGATGTTGCCGCCGAGCGCGTTGACCTTCTCGGCGTCGGCCGCGATCTCGGCCCAGTTGGCCGGGCCTTTTTCAGGGTCGAGGCCGGCCTGCTTGAACAGTTTCTTGTTCCAGATCAGCACCGAGGCGTCGGCGGAGAACGGCAGGCCGTAAATGTGGTCCTTGTAGGTGCCGGTCTTCACATGCGCCGGCGACAGGCTGGCGAAATAGGGCAGGGACTTGGCCCAGTCGGTGATGTCCTCCAACTGGCCGGCAGCGGCGAAGGAGGGCGTGTAGATCAGGTCGAGCGAAAGCGCGTCGGGCGCAGTGCCGCCGGCGGCCGCAGCACCGTATTTCGGGATGATCTCGGCATTGGGGATGATATCCAGCTTGATCTGGTTGGTGTGCGCCTTGTTGTAGGCATCGACGATCCTCGGCATGAAATTCGAGCCGTCGGCACGCACCCAGATATTGGCCGTTTCGGCGGCGGCAGTGCCGAGACCGCTGCCCAGCACGGCAGCGGCCAGGGTCAGTTTGGCAATCAGGTTCCTCATATTCTCCTCCTCCAGGTTTGACCGCGCTCCGCGGCTTGGCGCCGATCACGCGGCGCTTCGTCTTCAGCCATCCAACGGATGGCCGCATGACTGCCGCACCACCAGCCGGCACGGCAGTTTTCGAATGCCCGGCGCGGCGGGCTTGCCGCCGACCAGCGAAAGCAGGGTCAGCCCGGCCTCGCGCCCGAGTGCGATCAGGTTCATGTCGATTGAGGTCAGCGGCGGGCGCGTCGCCTCGGCCACGATCTCCCAATTGTCGAAACCGATCACGCCGACATCGCCAGGAACGCTCAAGCCGCGCTCGCGCAAGGCATCGATGACGCCACGTGCGATCTGGTCGTTGCCACAGAAGACGGCGTCCGGCCTTTTTTTCCCCCTGTCGAACAGTTGCGCCACCGCTTCGTGACCCCAGGCTTCCGACCAGGAGCCGAGCAGCGGCTCGGTGACCGGCAGGCCGTTTTCGGTCAGCACGTCGCGGTAAGCCTGGGCGCGGGCGTGCACCACGGCAAAGCTCGCCGGTCCGGTGACATGGGCGATGCGCTTCCAGCCCAGCCGGCACAGATGTTCGACCGCCAGCCTGGCGCCGTCGGCGTCGTCCGAGACGAAGGCGATGGCGTCGGGATCGGGCTGGGTGAAGGCATAGATCACCGGGACGCGCAGATTGGAGAGGTCGACGGGCAGATGGCGATCGATGCGCTTGCCGGTGGCGATGATGCCGTCGACGCGCTTGTCCAGCATGGCGTCGACATGCATCTGGCCCAGCCGCGGGTCCTCCTCGACGTTGCACAGGAACACCGAGACGCCATTGTCGACCAGCGCGTCCGAAATGCCCGACATCAGCGGCAGCGAGAAGCGGCCATAGGTATCGTTGGTGAGCAGGCCGACGGTGAAGCTGCGCCGCCTCAGCAGGCTCTGCGCCAGGCTGTTGGGCCGGAAGCCGAGCCGCCGGGCCGTCTCGCGGATACGCTCGCGCGTCTCGGCGGTCATCCGTCCCTGGTCATTGAGCGCCTTCGATGCGGTGGCGACGCTGACTCCTGCCTGCGCGGCCACGTCACGCAAGGTGACTGGCTTGGAAAAGACCGGAACAGGCAGATCGTCCGATGGCATCGCGTCGAGAATCCTTAGTTGGGAAAAGGTTTTCTCTTGCTGGCTCGAAAATGACCCGGCACATGGCCAAGCCCGATCGGAGATGTTTGGAAAAACCTTTTCTCAACTCAAGGCTAGGCCAGATCCGGTGATCGTTCAAGGGGAAAGTTGGTTGGGCAAGCCTCTCCAACACACGTGCTGGCGCGTTCTGAAAATCGCTGCCAAAAATCCTGAACAATCCCTCGGGATTAACCTTTCCGTAAATGTTTGGCCGCTACTTCAATAGCCATGGCCTCGTGGCGGAGCGGCTACGCTGGAGACTGCAAATCTCTGAAGCCTCGGTTCGATCCCGAGGCGAGGCCTCCAAAATCTCGCGTCGAACAGCAGTTCCAATCTGCCCAAGGGCAGTCAATTCCCAGCGAGTAGATTTGCGCATTCCGAAGGCGGTGCAGACCGGCCGCTAAAGCAGTCCTGTGTTGCATTTTGGCATGCAGGTCGTTCGCGAAAGGGTGCTATAAAGGGACATGAGCGTTCTTGCTCCGCTCTTCCCGACATTCGAGGTCATTTTCGTGCGTGAACCTTCGCTGCTGCCCGTCTTTGGAAAACTTGGCCTCAAAGCGCCTGTCACGTTTGTGGCCGCACCGGCCCGGCCGGCGGGTGTCGTGTCGCGCCTACGGGATCTTCTGGCCGCGCATGGCGGCATGGTGCTGAAACTGTCGGTCGTCGCCTGGACGGTGCTGATCCTGGGCGCCGTGTTCTTCATGATGCAGGGCTGACCGGCATGGCCAACCGCTACACGCTGCGCATGGAGCTTCCCCAGAGCTGGAGCATCATCGATGTCTTCACTGGCCAGCCTGCGGTGGTCCGGCAAAAGGTGATGGTCGGCATGGGTCCGCGCGAGGCGGAGGACATGGTCGTGCAGATGAATATCCGCGACGTCAAGCGCCGCGAACGGGCCGAGCGCAAGCCCTGAACCGTATCGGCCGTTGCGTCAGGGTTTCGGCGCCGGCAGCAGCCTGCGCACCGCAAATCAAAGGAATCCCGTGAGAGCCAGCCTGAAGCACAAGATACTAGAAATCTGCGACCGCAAGATCGCCGAAAAAGGGACCGGCGTCGGCGTGTCGTTCTATGCGTTCTTCGCCAACAGGAACGACGACCCCGAACTCCTGATGGAAGCCGCCGAATGGTGGATCAGAACCCACCGCCTCGATCATTTTGAAAAAGCTGAAAAGATACGCACGATGGTCGAGGAGATGGACCTTTAATCGTCATTTCCAAGCATGTCGTTGTCTCAAAACCGAGCTCACTTTTAAGCGACATACATTAGGCTGATCAGCTGAAATCGGCTGCCGTCAGCACATACATGCTCTTGTGGGTGCGGCCGTAGGCCTTCGACGCCACCTCACGGATGGCGCTGCTCTCGGTGTCGAATGTCTGGAGGTAGCCGGCTTCATCGGCAGCAGTTCCCGGCCGCATCTTGGCCATGGCGTCGGCGGCGACGGAGAAGGAGATCTGGAACATTCCGTCATGGCCGACGAAACGGATGCGCTGGCCGGCTTCGTCATAGCTGCGGCTGCGGTTGGGGAAGGTGAGACTCATGTCTTTACCTCCGTGGCTTTCTTGGTCACCCGCTTCTTCTTCGGTGTCGGGTTCAGGGCCTCGGCGACGCGGTCGGCTTCTTCCTTGGCCAGCCGAAGCTCTCTCAGCCTTGCCGTCTTGATCTCCCTGGCCCTTGCCTCGGACATGTATTCGGCGGTTGCCTTGTTTTTCTCCGCCGTCTTTTTCTGCTTGTCGACAAAGCGGGCTTCAGCTTTTTCCATGATCGTCTGATTGCCTTCGGCCATCGAAGAAATCTCCCTTGTTCGTGAAATCGTGAAAATGAACTTGTCCGATAAATAGGCACTCGATCGGCAAAATTCAATCTTTTGAAATATTTGACGCCCTGTCGATATCACGAAACGGCAGACCGAAATAATACTTTTGAATATTTAATTCGGCTCGTGAATAATTTTTGGCACTCCTATCTATCGAGTGCCAACGCGTCTATAGAGGAGGGGCGTGGCCGCCTGTGCCGGCCCCAGAAAGAAAGTTCCCATGAAATTTCGGCCTCTCCACGACCGCGTCGTCATTCGTCGCGCCGAAGGCGATATCAAATCCAAGGGCGGGATCATCATTCCCGACACTGCCAAGGAAAAGCCGCAGGAGGGCGAAGTCGTCGCTGTCGGCCCTGGCGCACGCGACGAAAACGGCGCACTTGTTCCGCTCGACGTCAAGGCCGGCGACTTCATCCTGTTCGGCAAATGGTCGGGCACCGAGGTCAAGATCGACGGCGAGGACCTTCTGATCATGAAGGAAGCCGACATTATGGGCATTATCGAGAAGCCCGTGATCGAGAAGACCGTGGCCGCCAAGAAGGCTGCCTGATCTCACTTTCTCCGAACGAACTGGATAAAAATCATGTCTGCCAAGGAAATCAAATTCTCCACCGATGCGCGCGATCGCATGCTGCGCGGCGTCGAGATCCTCAACAATGCGGTGAAGGTCACGCTCGGCCCCAAGGGCCGCAACGTCATCATCGACAAGGCCTATGGCGCGCCGCGCATCACCAAGGACGGCGTCACCGTCGCCAAGGAAATCGAACTTGCCGACAAGTTCGAGAACATGGGCGCGCAGATGGTGCGCGAAGTTGCCTCGAAGACCAATGATCTCGCCGGTGACGGCACCACCACCGCAACGGTGCTGGCCGCTTCGATCCTGCGCGAAGGCGCCAAGCTGGTCGCCGCCGGCATGAACCCGATGGATTTGAAGCGCGGCATCGACCAGGCGGTTTCTGCTGTGGTCAAGGAAATCCAGGCGCGGGCCAAGAAGGTCAAGTCGTCGGCCGAGATCGCACAAGTCGGTACCATCGCTGCCAATGGCGATGCCAGCGTCGGCGAAATGATTGCCAAGGCGATGGACAAGGTCGGCAATGACGGCGTCATCACCGTCGAGGAAGCCAAGACCGCCGAGACCGAACTCGACGTCGTCGAAGGCATGCAGTTCGACCGCGGCTATCTCTCGCCCTATTTCGTTACCAATGCCGACAAGATGCGCGTCGAACTGGAAGAGCCCTACATCCTCATCCACGAGAAGAAGCTCGGCAATCTGCAGGCGATGCTGCCGATCCTCGAAGCGGTGGTGCAGAGCGGCAGGCCGCTGCTGATCATCTCCGAGGACGTTGAGGGCGAGGCTCTGGCCACGCTGGTCGTCAACAAACTGCGCGGCGGCCTCAAGGTCGCGGCCGTCAAGGCCCCGGGCTTCGGCGATCGCCGCAAGGCGATGCTGGAAGACATCGCGGTGCTCACATCCGGCCAGATGATCTCGGAAGATCTCGGCATCAAGCTCGAAAACGTTACCATCGAGATGCTCGGCCGCGCCAAGCGCGTGCTGATCGAGAAGGACACCACCACCATCATCGACGGCGCCGGCACCAAGGCGACGATCCAGGCGCGCATCACCCAGATCAAGGGCCAGATCGAGGAGACGACCTCCGACTACGACAAGGAAAAGCTGCAGGAGCGGCTGGCCAAGCTCGCCGGCGGCGTTGCCGTCATCCGCGTCGGCGGCGTCACCGAGTCGGAAGTCAAGGAAAAGAAGGACCGCATCGACGACGCGCTGAATGCCACGCGCGCGGCGGTTGAAGAAGGCATTGTGCCCGGCGGCGGCGTCGCTCTGCTGCGTGCAAGGACCGTGCTTGGCGGCCTGACCGGCGCCAATGCCGATGTGACGGCCGGCATCACGATCGTGCTGCGGGCGCTTGAAGCGCCGATCCGCCAGATAGCCGAGAATTCCGGCGTCGAAGGCTCCATCGTCGTCGGCAAGCTCACCGACAGCAAGGACCACAATCAGGGTTTTGACGCCCAGAACGAGACCTATGTCGACATGATCAAGGCGGGCATCGTCGATCCGGCGAAAGTGGTGCGCACCGCACTGCAGGATGCCGGCTCGATCGCAGCCCTGCTGATCACCGCCGAGGCGATGATCAGTGACATTCCGCCGAAAGACGCTGCCCCTGCGGGTGGTGGCGGTGGCGGCATGGGCGGCTACTAAAGATTCGGCCGGTCTGCGAAGGTGGCTTCATGGAAGTCACCTTTCAGGCCTGACCTGAATCAGCCCCCGGCTCCTTGCTGAGTCGAGATGGGATAACTACCGCCGGGGGATTTTCTCCCGGCGTACAGGCCTCTAGCCCAGGAGACGGATCCATGATCACGTTCGTGCAGAAGCCAGAGACGGTCGTCACGACCGAAAAAACCGAGGAAAGCCGCTTCGACCGCATCCGCAGGATTGCCGCCGACAAGCACAAGAAATCCGATTCCGACACGGCGACGCCATCAAAGAGCGAACCCAAACGCCCGATGTGAGGTGGCGGAGACGCCGCTGCTTTCCGGCCCGAGCTCGATGCCATTGGCCGAGCTGTGATCCAGCCAGATCACCTCCGCAATCCCGGTGGCTGCTATCGGCATGTCCGGTATTGTCATTATATTAGCTTCAGCGCATATTCATCCGGCAGTGGACCCTTGGTCGCCAACGCGTCCAAGGGCGCCTGCAATTGTTCCGAAAAATAAATCGCTCCGTGGCGCTCGAATTATGGAGCAGCCACGAGACAATGACATTTGGAGGAAATACCCATGAAAGTAACTATTTTGGCAAACTATGCGCCTCATGCCGCCAAAGGATTGATGCAAGGCTCGGACAGGCAAGCTGCGGTCAAGGCGCTTTTTGAAAGCGTCGGCGGCAAGGTGACCAGCGTGATGTTCACGCGCGGCATCTATGACGTCGTCGTCAATGGCGAGGTGCCGGACCAGTCAGCGGGGATTGGCATGTCCCTTGCGGTGCGAGCGAGCGGCTCGCTGACCCAGATGGTTGTACTGGAAGAACTCGACATGAAGGCGGTGCTCGCGGCCGCCAACAAGGCCGCCGGCGCGTACAAACCCGCCGGCTGATGGACTTGCCTTCAAGGCAGCACGGTTCGATGGACGTGCCGTGCTGCCGAGTGTCGGACAGGGCATCTTCTTCCGACTTTCGCGGCGACTGGAATTCAAGCTAGTATCGTCCGGTGATCGTTTGGTGCAGAGAGCTTGCGGAAACGGAACCGCGATTCTCGATACGGAGACAAGCCATGTTTGCGGCCAAGGCCATCGACACGTCGGACAAGGCCGCGTTCTACCGCGACCTCGCCACGCAGTTGAAGGCGCTGCTCGAGGGCGAGCGCGATTCGATCGCCAACGCCGCCAACACCGCCGCGCTGATCTTCCAGATGGTGCCGGACCTCAACTGGGCCGGTTTCTATTTCCTGCAGTCGGACGAGGAAATGGTGCTCGGGCCGTTCCAGGGCAAGCCGGCCTGCGTGCGCATCGCCGTCGGCAAGGGCGTGTGCGGAACGGCGGTCGAACTTGGCACCTCGATGCTGATCAAGGACGTGCATGATTTCCCCGGCCACATCGCCTGCGACGCCGATTCGCGTTCGGAACTGGTCGTGCTGCTCGAGGACGACGAGGGCGTCTTCGGCGTGCTCGATCTCGACAGCCCGCTGCCTGGCCGCTTCGACAAAGCCGACCAGGCCGGCATCGAGACGCTGGCAGCGATCTATGCCGCGGCGAGTTCGTTCGAGGACTGAGCTAAACTACTTGGCATAGAACTAAGCGGCCATCGTCGAGCTCTACGGCGCCCCCCTCTGTCCTGCCGGACATCTCCCCCTCAAGTGGGGAGATCTGATGCCGCGATCGCCTTCGCCAATTTTCGACGTTGCAAGGCAAGAGCCGATGCCAATCTCCCCACTTGAGGGGGAGATGTCTGGCAGGACAGAGGGGGGCGCCGTAGAACGCTGCCTTTGCTTCCTCAGGCGAGCTTCACCAGCATCAGGCTGAAGCAACCGATGAACAGGAAGGCCGAGAAGGCGAGCGCCAATGGGCGGAGGCCGCGTGAGCGCAACTGCGAAATGTCGGCCTGCAGGCCCATGGCGGCTAGCCCCATGGTCAGCATGATTGTGGTGGCGAGCGCCATTGCCGATTTCACCTCGACCGGTACCGTGACCAGGCTGTTCAGCGCCACCACAGTGACGAAGGCGGCGACGAACCATGGCATGGGCGGCCGCGCGGCCGAGGGATCGCTGCTCTTGCGGCGCGCCATCAGGCCGAGCGCGATCACCATGGGCGCCAGCATGGCGACGCGGGTCAGCTTGGCGACGGTGGCGATCTCGCCGGACTGGGTGCCGTTTTGGAAGCCGGCGCCGATCACTTGCGCCACCTCATGGATCGAGGCGCCGGCCCACAGGCCGAAAGCGTGCTGGTCGAGGCCAAGAATGGGCGCCATGAGCGGGAAGCCGAGCATGGCGACGGTGCCGAACAGGGTGATCGAGGCGACGGCGTAGGTGACGTCCTCGTCGCGTGCGTCGGTGACGATGTTGGTGGCGACGATGGCCGAGGCGCCGCAGATCGAGGTGCCGGCGGCGATCAGCTGCGCCAGCTTGGCGTCGACGCCGATCAACCGGCCGAGCGTGATGGTGAAAATGAAAGTGGCACCGAGGGTCGCCGCTACAATGCCGACGCCGCCGGCGCCGATGGAGACGACCTGGCCAAGCGTCAGCTGGAAGCCGAGCAGCACGATGGCCAAGCGTAGCAGGCGCTTTTGCGAGAATGCGATGCCGGCCTTGGCGTGCACCGGCGTGCCGAGCACGTTGGAGTAGATCATGCCGGCTACCACCGCTGTTATCATCGGGCTGAACAAAGCGAAGCCGGAGACATTGCGGGCCGAGAAGGCGACGGCGGTGATCATCGTGACAAGCACGATGCCAGGTATGATGCCGTTCCAGTTGAGGGATTTTCGCCCTCGGGCTAGTTCGGCGGAAATCAGGCTTTTCGGAATATCGTTCGCGAAGTGGGAAACGGAAGACAATCTAATGCTCCAGGCGGGTGAGCCGGAGGAATGTCATTCCCAAACCAATCTTTCCAACGAATTGTTGTTGTTAGAATGATCGATTTTTACGAACGATTGTCATGGTCCGCAGGATTGGCTCCCTGGGGTCTGCAATAAGTTAACTCCCTCAGAGGGTCGTCCGGCTTGAGCAATTCTTGCCACTGCCGTGCGCCATGGATGACGCGCACGATCTCCGCGCCGTCCTCGATCTGGCGATAGAGGATCAGATAGTTTCCCGCGGGAAACGTGCGCAAGCCGGCTCGCACTTCTGGTCGAGCAACACCCATTCCCGGCATGTCGGCGATTCGCTGGCATTGGGCATTGATTTCATCATACCAACGCAATGCCGCTGAGGGATTATCCTCGGCGATATAGAGCGCGATGGCCTCAATATCCGCTTCGGCTTCGGGTCGTAAGCGCAGCGTCATCGCGACTCGCGCTCGGCGATCCTCGTATCGAGCTTGCTTTTGATCCGGGCGAAGGCTTCGCGTCCGTCGACCGCGCTACCGCTTGCGATGCCTTCGTCCCAAAGCCGGCCTAACTCGTCGACAGCCTGTTCGCGTTGCATGCGGCGAAACTTCCACTCGCGTAACGCCTCACGCATGACTTCGCTTGCCGAGGCGTATTCGCCCGCCGCGACGACCTCGCGCATCATGGTTGCCATTTCAGGGGTGAGGGCAACGCTCACCTTCTCGACATTCGCCATCCGCATATTCTCCTGCGCACGAAGGTAGGCAAGTTTACTACCAGCTGCAAGGGCGATGGATGGTTTGCGCGCTTGACGATGCCTTTGACCGGAGGATGCGGTGCCGCACTCAGGCATCAAAGCTGCGCTTCGATGGCCGCTTTGTCGATCACCGACCAGACGTTCCTGATCCTGTCGTCGAGGAATTCGTAGAAGACGTTCTCGCTGAAGGAGACCTTCCGGCCGTTGATAGGCAGGCCGATGAAGGTTCCCTTCGGCGTGCAGTTGAACTGGAGCCGGCTGGCTATGAACGGCGGTTCGGCGATCAGCAGCTGGGTGTCGAAATGGAGGTCCGGGATTTCCCGAAAATCGCGCTCCAGCATTTCCTGATAACCCGACAGCCCGACGCGGTCGCCATTGTAGTGGACCTCGTCATGAACGAAGCGATGCAGCTTCTGCCAGTCCTGGCTGTTGAGGCAGGCGATGTAGCCTCGATAGAGGTCGGTCACGGTCACGGCGATGGCTCCGGTGCTTGGAAAAGGTCACGCTCAAGCAAGAAGATAGAACGACCGCTGATGCAGTCCACATGGCCGACCAACAGCGAAAGGCGGGGATGGCTGAGCCGGGAAGGACGGGCGGCAACCGACCGCACCAGCTCGCCCAGGCAGCGCGGCCAGCCAACCCCTGGGCGTGACGCCCGGCTAAAACATGCTGCGGTCGTTGCTTCGCCGGTCGTCTTCCACCAGATGCGGTTGATAGATTCCCGTCCGCGCCGTTCGCCGCCAAGGCCGGGCCGGGTCCGCCGGATTGGTGTGGATATCGGCGACCGCAATCGAGGGTGTTCCATCGGCCGGGCATTGCGCCGCCCACCGGCCCCCGGGAGCAACGATTCCCGAAGGCGCGGTCAGGCTGTGTTGCGCAGGGAGGGAGAAACTGGCCCAATAATTGTTGCTTGCCGCGTGTCCCTGCATCTCGACGGCGAAAGCCGGGCCATCGGCGGCGGTGATTGTCGAGAACAGGACGCAGTCGACATCGAGCCTCTCATAATCGATGAAAATCTCGGGAAAGTGCGCTTCCATGCCGAGCGCGCAGCCGAAGCGTAGCCCGTCAACCTTGAACGTCACCGGGATCGAACCGGGGGTATACATGAACGAGATCTTGGTGTTCGACAGCATGCGCTCGTCGTAGCGCGTCACCAACTCGCCGCGATCGGAGACGACGTACAGGCTGTTGTGCGGCCGGCGCAGCCCGCTGAGCTGATGCACCGAGCCGAAGACTGTCCACAGCCCAAGCTCACGCGCAAGTGCTGTCGTCGCCTCCAGTTCCTCGCGCAGCACCGTCCATTCGAACCGGCTCCAATCGGCAGGTCCGATATGTTCGCGGCCGCTGGCCGACATGATGCGCTTGTTGGGAAAGCAGGTCGCGCCTTCGGGAAAGTGCAGCAGTCTCGCGCCCGCCTGCCGCGCTTCCCGCATCAGGCGTCGCATCTCCAGCCCGCTGTCGCGCAGCTTGCCGATGTCGCGAGGATCATCATGGACGGTGCTTTGCGCCACCGCCAATCGCACCGATCTCACTTGGGGCGCAGGATCATCCGGTGCGTCGCGGTGAAAATGCCTGAGAGCAGCCGTATAGGACTCGCCTGTCTTGGCAGCGCGAGCCCGCACACGACGTTTGAAATTTGTATTTTGCGTCATTGTCATGGCCTTTCACGTCCCGGATGGCGTTCCCCAGCAACCACACCCGAAACGATTGGACCAAGACAGCGGCCTGAGACTGGAAAGCCCCTTTGCCTCCGTTCAAGACCGGGCTGGGGACGGTCCCTGGAGGTTCGGCGCAGGCCGCGCCGTGGAGAATGATGCCGATGCCGTCCTGTTTCGTCAACCAGATCCGTCGAGAACTTACATCTAGCCTCGGTAGCGCAGCGCGTCGACCAGCAGCGAGAAGGCTGGCGTCGCCTGCCGGCGGCTGGGGTAATAGAGGTGGTAGCCGGGGAAGGGCGCGCACCAGTCGGCGAGCACCCGCACCAGTTCACCGTCGGCAAGCCGCGTGCGCGCCTGGTCCTCGGGCAGATAGGCGAGACCCAATCCGGCGAGCACGGCATTCATGCGCAGCGCGGCAGTGTTGAACACCAGCTGGCCTTCGACCCGCACCTTCAGCTCGCGCCCGGCCTTCTCGAACTCCCAGGCATAGAGCCCGCCATAGGTCGGCAGCCGCAGATTGATGCAATTGTGGTCGGTCAGGTCCTGCGGCACACGTGGCTTCGGCCGCGTGGCGAAATAGGCCGGCGACCCGACCACCGCCATGCGCATGTCGGGGCCGATGCGCACCGCGATCATGTCGCGCGCCACCTGTTCGCCGAGCCGCACGCCGGCGTCGTAGCGCTCGGCGACGATGTCGGTCAGGCTGTAGTCGACGATGATCTCGACCTTGATGTCGGGATAGTCGGGCAGGAATTTCGCCAGGGCAGGCCACAGCATCGCATCGGCGGCGTGCTCGCCGGCGGTGATGCGGATGGTGCCGGCGGGTTTTTCCCGCAAGGCGCTGAGTGCAGCAAGCTCAGTCTCGATCTCGTCGAGCCGCGGCCCCACGGTGCGAGCCAGACGCTCGCCGGCTTCGGTGGGCGACACGCTGCGCGTGGTGCGGGTCAGAAGCCTCACGCCCAGCCGCTCCTCCAGCGCGCGAACCGTGTGACTGAGCGCCGATTGGGACACGCCGAGCTTTGCCGCCGCCCGGGTGAAGCTCTGTTCGCGCGCGACGGCGAGGAAGACGGTCAGCTCGTTCAGATTGTCGCGCGGCATTGATGAGCGTCCTTCATAAGTACATGCCGGATATAGCACCTAATCGAGGCCAATTGCTGACCCTAAATTGGCATCACAAAATCGGGCGGCCCAAAGCTGGGCGGCCTTGAAGCCAATGGCAGGGTCTGGCCCGGCGTGGAAAAGGAACAAAATCATGGATATCAAGCGAAGCGGCTCTCAAGCCTCGGGCAAGGGACCGGGCGACTGGTTCACCGGCACGGTGCGCATCGACCCTCTGTTTGCGGCCGTTGCACCGGCACGCGCGGCCGGCAACGCCGTCACCTTCGAGCCCGGCGCGCGCACCGCGTGGCACACCCATCCGCTCGGCCAGTTGCTGAGCGTCACCGCCGGCTGCGGCCGCGTGCAGCGCGAGGGCGGCCCGGTCGAGGAAATCCGGCCCGGCGACGTGGTGCGCTTCGAGCCGGGCGAGAAGCACTGGCATGGCGCGGCACCGACCACCGCCATGACCCACATCGCCATCCAGGAAGCGCTCAACGGCAAGGCGGTCGACTGGATGGAGCACGTCAGCGACGCGCAGTACCAAGCCTGAATAAAGGAAGACGACAATGCAAAAGCGCACACTTGGAAACAATGGCTTCGAAGTCTCGGCCATCGGGCTGGGTTGCATGGGGCTGAGCTATGGCTATGGCCCGGCGACCGATAAAAAGCAGGCCGTCGAGCTCATCCGCTCGGCCGTCGACAGCGGCGTCACCTTCTTCGACACGGCGGAGGCCTATGGCCCGTTCGTCAATGAGGAGCTGCTGGGCGAGGCGCTGGCGCCGGTCCGCGACAAGGTCGTCATCGCAACCAAATTCGGCTTTGCCGGCGGCGAGGTATCGCACGGCATGGACAGCCGGCCCGTGCATATACGGGAGGTCGCCGAGGCGGCGCTAAAGCGGCTGAGGACCGACCACATCGATCTGCTCTACCAGCATCGCGTCGATCCCAATGTGCCGATCGAGGATGTCGCGGGTGCTGTGAAACAGCTCATCGCCGAGGGGAAGGTCGGGCACTTCGGCCTGTCCGAGGCTGGCGCGCAGACGATCCGCAAGGCTCACACCGTGCAGCCGGTCGCCGCGCTGCAGAGCGAATATTCGCTGTGGTGGCGCGAGCCCGAGAAAGAGATACTGCCGACACTGGAAGAACTCGGCATCGGCTTCGTGCCGTTCAGCCCGCTGGGCAAGGGGTTCCTGACCGGCGCCATCAGCGAGACCACCACTTTTGCCAGCGACGATTTCCGCAACATCGTGCCGCGCTTCTCACCCGAGGCGCGCAAGGCCAACCAGACGCTGGTCGAGGTGCTTGGTGCCATTGCAACGGCGAAGCAGGCGACGCCGGCGCAGATCGCACTGGCCTGGCTGCTGGCACAGAAACCATGGATCGTGCCGATCCCCGGCACCACCAAGCTTCATCGTCTCCAGGAGAACATCGGCGCGGCCAGCATCGTGCTGAGCGCTGACGATCTTATCGACATCGAGACCGCCATGTCTGGCATCACGGTACAGGGCGACCGTTATCCCGCGCACCTGCAGGCGCGGGTCGGGCGTTGAGAGGAGCACAGGAACTCGCGATGAGCCAGTCGGTATCAAGACGGAGTGCGCTTATGACCGCGCTTGCACTGGGCGCCGGACTGAGTGCCGGATCGAGCCGGCCCGCCAGCGCGTCGAGCGCGCAGCCGGCCGGCGGCGGCAAGGTGCTGGTGGCCTACTACACCCGCACCGGCAACACGCGTGTCATCGCGCGCCAGATCAGTCGGGCTCTGCGAGCGGATCTTTTCGAGATACGGACCGTCGATCCCTACCCGGAAGACTATAAGCAGCAGGTCGCGGTGGCGGAGCAGCAGCGGGAGTCCGGTTTCGAACCGCCGCTCGCCGCCACGGTGCCCGACATCGGATCCTACCAGACAGTGTTCCTCGGATTTCCGATCTGGGGCATGACGGCGCCTTCAGTGATCCGCTCCTTCCTGTCCAAGCGCGATCTCACCGGCAAGACATTGGTGCCGTTCATCACCCATGGCGGCTACGGCCTAGGGCAGAGCCTGAAAGTCCTCGCCGACCATGCACCAGCGGCGCGGCTCATCGAAGGTTTTTCCAAGCAGTGCGACCAGGAGCGCGAGACGCTTGAAGAGGTCACAGGCTGGCTGGGCAAGATCAAAATGCCCGGCTGAGCCGCCAGTTCGAACGCTCAGGCTGCCGTGCGCAGCGAAGCCGAAATCAGAAAGGAAAATCTTATGACCGAGAATATCAAAGACAAGGTTGTCGTCATCACCGGAGCCAGCAGCGGGCTGGGCGAAGCCGCCGCGCGGCTTCTGGCGAAAGAGGGCGCAAAGCTCGTGCTAGGCGCGCGCCGCCTCGACCGGCTGCAAGCGCTGGCCGGCGAGTTGTCGCTCGGCAAGGACGCCATCCTGCAGACCGACGTGACCGATGTCGGCCAGGTCCGGCGTCTGGTCGATCATGCGGTCAAGACGCACGGCCGCGTCGACGTCATCATCAACAATGCCGGGCTGATGCCGCATTCACCGCTGGAGCGCGGCAAGGTCGAGGACTGGGACCGGATGATCGACGTCAACATCAAGGGCGTGCTCTACGGCATTGCCGCGGCACTGCCGCACATGAAGACGCAGAAAAGCGGCCACATCATCAACGTATCGTCGGTCGCCGGCCACAAGGTGGGGCCGGGCGGCGCGGTCTATGCCGCCACCAAGCATGCGGTGCGTGTCATCTCCGAAGGCCTGCGGCAGGAAGTAAAACCCTACAACATTCGCACCACCATCATCTCGCCGGGCGCGGTGGCCACCGAGCTGCCCGACAGCGTCACCGAGGTCGACGTTGCCGAAGGCGTGCGCGCGCTCTACGACCGGGTGGCGATCCCTGCGGATTCCTTCGCCCGGACGGTTGTGTTCGCCATGAGCCAGCCCAACGATGTCGACATCAACGAGATCCTGTTTCGGCCGACGGTGCAGGAGTATTGAGCGGTCGCAAGGATCGTGCCCGGACCGGGCGGTAGTGTCTCAGTTTGAAATTTGGCTTTCTGCGAACTCGCGTCTCGCGGCCGTGAAAACCTCGCGGGCAGCATCCGCGTTCATGACGGCGATTGCGAGGCCAATGACGATATCGGGCCAGGCCGAGTTCCACACAAATGCCGTAACCAAGCCGGTGGCAATGATTGCGACATTCGCCAAAACATCGTTGCGCGCCGACAGGAAGGCTGCACGGGTAAGGCTGCCGCTGTGATGACGATAGCGGGCCAGTGTCAGCGCGCACGACAGGTTGACGAGGATCGCGCCAGCCGCTGTGAGCGTTAGCGGAACGGGAGCAGGCGGGACTGGAATGTTGAATTTCTCCCAGGCCGTCCAAAGGGTCGCCAATGCCGGGATCAGCAGTACCCCCGCCAGCGCCATTCCGAGCCGGGCTCGATTGCGGACAGTCCAGCCCAACGCGACCAAGATCAGGAGATTGACGGATGCATCCTCCAGAAAATCGATGCTGTCCGCGAACAGCGATACCGATCCGATCCAAACGGCTACGGCAAACTCGATCCCGAAATAGGCTAGGTTCAGGATGGCAACCATCCGCACCGCTTTGTTCAGCGTCCCGGTCATATTTTGTCCATCAATCAATTGCCGTTGGCGCAGCATCATATGCTCGCCGGACCTAAAGGCCAGAAGCGCCTCGCCGACGTAGGACAACAACATGCATTTCCCATATCGGTCTGAACTCCTATATGCTTAGCGGAAAGTATGCGCGGGAGACGTAGGCATGAGCGCGACGAGCAAGCCAGAGCATGTCGCTACCGCTTTTGCGAACGCTTGGAACCGGCATGATATGGATGAGTTCGCATCTCTGTTCGCCTCCGATGCAAATTTCGTCAACGTCGTAGGTGTTTGGTGGAAGAACCGATCCGAGATCGAAGCAGCGCACCGAGCCACTCATGACACCATGTTTCGGGACAGCCGATTAGAAGGCGATATCTCGTCGGTTGTGGAATTGGCTCCGGGGCTTGCTTCTATTCATTACACTTGGACCCTAACGGGAGCATCTGCTCCGGACGGGTCCCCGGCCGGGGTTAGGAAAGGCATATTGCTTTTGATTGCCCAAGATGGCCAGTCAGGATGGCGAATCAAGGTGGCTCAGAACACGGATATTGTTCCTGGCACAATCACCCCAGCCGGCTCGAAAAGCTAACTCATGCCGACCGGACCTAAAGACCAGAAGCGTCCCGCCGAACGTGAGACAATACCGATCGAGCGGCGCCCTTGACAGCGCCGCGCTTCCTGCTCCAGCTTGGCGCATGTTCGTTCTCGCGCCCGCCAACACCAAGCGACGCCGCAACTGCACGGTGCGGAGCGGCAGACTGATTGCGCGACGACAAAGACCGGCACGATAGACCCGGTTCGTTCGTTTCCAGCCCCGCCCGCGACATCCGCCGGCGGGGTTTTCCATGTCCGGAGCACTTTGATGACCAATAATTCTTCCATCCGGCTTCGGCCGGCCGAGCCGGCGGATGCCGCCGCGATCAGGGATATCGTGCGCGCCGCCTATGCAAAATGGGTGCCGGTGATCGGCCGCGAGCCGCTGCCGATGCGCGCCGACTACGACAAGGCCGTTGGCGAGCATCCGTTCGATCTCGCCGTCGAGGATGGCGGCATTGTCGGGATGATCGAAACCATGCTGGCCGAGGACCACCTCTGGATCGAAAATGTCTGCGTCGCGCCGCAGGCGCAGGGCAGGGGGATCGGCCGGCGGTTGCTGGAGCTGGCCGAGCGCAAGGCGGTCGACGCAGGACGTGCCGAGCTTCGCCTGCTGACCAATGGCGCCTTCGAAGCGAACGTGTCGCTCTACAAGAGGCATGGCTATATCGTGGACCGGGAAGAGCCGTTCATGAATGGCGTGGCGGTCTATATGAGCAAGAAGCTGGCAGGTTGACGCGGACGATCGGAGCATCCTGACTGTTGCCGCTTCAATCCCTGTTAGAGCATGAACGGCTCAAAATCAGCGCTCTACGGCGCCCCCCTCTGTCCTGCCGGACATCTCCCCCACAAGGAGGGAGATTGGCAGTTTCGGCGCCGGCGCTCCTCCTGCAACATCGAAGATTGGCGAAGGCCCCCGGTGATGGCCAATCTCCCCCCTCGTGGGGGAGATGTCCGGCAGGACAGAGGGGGGCGCGAAGGAACTCGACGGCGGAAGCCCGGTTCTTTACCGCGCCCTCTGGATCAATGACTGCCGCACTGGCTTAACCACTTCCAGGGTTGCGTTTGACAGCGGCGTTTGTGCATCGTTATTTCCAGCCAGATATGACGGCCGGCACGGCCACGCGGCAAAGGAGAAAACCATGTCACACAATCTGCAGTTCTATATCGATGGCGCGTGGGTCGATCCTGTTGTGCCCAACTCATTCGACGTTATCGATCCGTCGAATGAGGATGCCTTCGCGCAGATATCGCTCGGCTCCAAGGCCGATGTCGACAAGGCGGTGGCGGCCGCCAAGCGCGCCTTCAACACATTCGGATTTACAGAGGTCGGCGAGCGGCTCGACCTGTTGAACCGCATCATCGCGGTCTACAAAAAGCGCAGCGCCGATCTGGCGGTTGCCGTGTCGCGCGAGATGGGCGCGCCGCGCCAGATGGCATTGGACAGCCAGGTCGGCATCGGTCTATCGCATCTGCAGAAGATGGCCGACGTGCTGAAGGACTTCGAATTCCGCCATGTGAAGGGGAATCATCTCGTGGTCAAGGAGCCGATCGGCGTCGTCGGCCTGATCACGCCATGGAACTGGCCGCTCAACCAGATCACTTGCAAGGTCGGTCCGGCGCTTGCCGCCGGCTGCACCATGGTGCTGAAGCCCTCCGAAATCGCGCCGCTCGACGCCATCATCTTCGCCGAGATTCTGGACGAAGCCGGCGTGCCGAAGGGCGTGTTCAACCTCATCAACGGCGACGGACCCGGCGTCGGCCAGGCGCTGTCCAGCCACCCCGACATCGACATGATGTCATTCACCGGCTCGACTCGCGCCGGCATACTGGTGGCCAAGGCCGCCGCCGACACGGTCAAGCGCGTGCATCAGGAGCTTGGCGGCAAGTCGGCCAACATCCTGTTCGGGGATGTCGACCTCGCAAGCGCCGTCAGCAAGGGCGTCGCCGGCTGCTTCAGCAATAGCGGCCAGTCCTGCAACGCGCCGACGCGCATGTTCGTGCCGCGCGACCGCCACGACGAGGCGGCCGGCTATGCCAAGGTGGTCGCGGAAAAGTTCACCGTCGGCCCCGCCGACGCGGCCGGCACCAGGCTCGGCCCGGTCGTCAGCCAGGTTCAGTTCGACAAGATCCAGGACCTGATCCAGGCCGGCATCGACGAAGGTGCGACGCTGGTGGCGGGCGGCCCCGGCCGTCCAGCCGAACTCAACCGCGGCTACTATGTCAGGCCGACGGTGTTCGCCGACGTCACCCACGACATGCGCATCGCGCGCGAGGAGATTTTCGGGCCGGTGCTGGCGATCATGCCCTATGACAGCGTCGACGAGGTGATCGAGACCGCCAACGACACCGTCTATGGCCTCGCCTCCTACATCCAGGCCAAGGACATGAAGAAGGCGCGCGAAGTGGCGGCGCGCATGCGTACCGGCAATGTCTACATCAACTATCCCACCTGGGACGCCGGCCTGCCGTTCGGCGGCTACAAGCAGTCGGGCAACGGCCGCGAATATGCCGAATACGGGCTCGAGGATTTCCTCGAAATCAAGGGCATCGCGGGGTATGAGGCGGCGGAGTAGACGGGGTACTGGCAGCGACCTTCCAGGACTAGGGTTCCTCGCCCCCCGCAAAGCGGGGGAGAGGTGGCCGCGAAGCGGTCGGAGAGGGGGCCTGCGACGCTGGCGGGGTTCCGCTGAATGTCTTTCAAAGCCGAGCCATCCCCCGCTCCGTCTCGGCTTCGCCGAGCCACCTCTCCCCCACTTCCGTGGGGGCGAGGAACCCAAGCCTTGCTACGCGTCCCGCCATCCTCTTCCCATCGAGATGCGGCTGGACTTATCTTGCCAATTGGCAAATACATGCTATATATATGCCAATAGCGAGGCACTAAAATGCAGCTTCAGTCCATTGTTACGACACCGGCCACGGTTGGAAGCGTCATCACCGATGACGAGGCTGGCGCGCTGGCGCGCACCACGGTCAACCTGTTCAAGGCCTGGAATCTCACCGACCTCGAGGCCTGCATCCTGCTCGGCGGTATGTCGGCGCGCACCTGGGCACGCTGGAAGACTGGGGCGAAGGAAGGCGGCGTCGGCAGGATCGACCGCGACCTGCGCACCCGCATGGCGCACCTAATGGGCATCCACAAGGGTCTGCGCTATCTGTTCACGGAGCCGGCGCGCGGCTATGCCTGGATCCGCAAGCCCAATGCCACGTTCGGCGGCCAGTCGGCGCTCGACTTGATGCTGCGCGGCGAAATCTCCGATCTCTCGGCGATGCGGGAATGGCTCGACGCGGAGCGTGGTGCATGGTGAGTGGGCTTGCGGTCCGTCGCCGCGTCGACTGGCACCAGGCCTTCCGCATCATCCGCTCCATCCATCCACCGATCGACCTGTTCGAGGACATTGCCGACCCGCGCGACTGGGAGGCGCTGGCCGCCGTCGAGGCGAAGACCAACCCGCGCATAAGGTTCGAGATCGGCGATCTCGGCAAGGTCGCCGCCGCAAGGCGCGTCTCCGGCCCCGGCGCCAGCTTCGTGATGGCGCCCTTCGTGCATTGTTCGACGCTGCGGCCCGGGCGTTTCTCGGATGGCAGTTACGGCATCTACTATGCCGGCGACAGCGAAGACGTGGCGCTGGCCGAGACCATCCACCACCATCAGAAATTCATGCGCGCCACCAACGAGGATCCGGGTTGGACGGCGGATTTCCGAGTGCTGATCGGCAGTGTAGACCGTGACCTTGATGACGTGAACGCCGTGCCTGATGTGCTCGACCCGGACGATTATTCCGCCTCGCAGGCGGAAGGGCGGGGGTTGCGGGCGGCAGGCAGCGACGGGCTAGTGTGGAACAGCGTGCGCATGCCGGGCGGCGCCTGCATCGGCATCTTCTGGCCGGATATCATCACCATTCCGGTGCAGGGCCGCCACTACAGCTACCATTGGGACGGCGCCCGCGTGGACTTCGTGCGCCAGCACGATACGGGCAAGGTGCTGGCCGTCACCTGACGGTGGACGCTTTACAGATCGCGAGGAAGTCGATATCCATACATCCAAGGATTTGGATGTATGGATAAGAAAGATACTTTGAACGCGTTGGCCGCACTTGGCCAGGAGACGCGGCTGGATGTCTTCCGGCTGCTCGTGCGCGCCGGGCCGGAAGGCATTCCGGCGGGCGAGATCGCGACGAGGCTGGATACGGTCCAGAACACCATGTCGGCGCATCTGAAGGTGCTCGCCCATGCCGGGCTGGTCCGCCCCGAACGCGACGGCCGGATCGTGCGCTACGTCGCCGACATGACCGGCCTGCGCGACCTGCTGGCCTATCTGATGGAAGATTGCTGCAATGGCGCGCCGGAACTCTGTCGTCCCGTCATCAACGCCGTGACCTGTGACTGCTAGTCTTGTCTGGGAGCAACACCGATGAGCGATCCGACATTCAACATCCTTTTGCCATGCACCGGCAACTCGGCCCGGTCGATCCTAGCCGAGACGATGCCGGGCCGCGTCGGATGAGGGCGGTGGCCGACGACTTGCCACGCCGCATCGTCGCGGAAGCGCTGGGAACCGCACTTCTGGTCGCGACCGTGGTCGGCTCCGGCATCATGGCGGCCCGGTTGACCCACGACGGCGCCATTTCGCTGCTCGGCAACACGCTGCCGACCGGGGCGATTCTCGTCGTGCTGATCACGATACTGGGGCCGATCTCAGGGGCGCATTTCAATCCGGTCGTCACGCTGGTGTTCGCGCTCCGCCGGGAAATCGAGGCGAATGCGGCGTTTGCCTATGTCGGCGCCCAAATCGTGGGCGGCATCGCCGGATCGTTTCTGGCGCACGCCATGTTCGAATTGCCGATCCTGCAGCTTTCCGCGACGGTGCGGACCGGAGCCGGGCAGTGGCTCGCGGAGGCAGTCGCCGCCTTCGGTCTCGTCTTCACCATCCTGGCAGGCCTGCGCTTTCGCTCCGACGCGATCCCCTGGCTTGTCGGGCTGTACATCACCGCCGCCTACTGGTTCACCGCCTCGACCTCCTTCGCCAACCCGGCCGTCGCGATCGCCCGTGCCTTTTCCGACACGTTTTCAGGCATCCGCCCGGTCGACCTGCCGGGCTTCATCGCCGCCGAATTGCTAGGGGCCTTGCTGGCCATGGCGCTGGCGGGCTGGCTGCTTGCCGAAGCGAAACCGATCAAACAGATGAAGGCCGCGACATGACCGTCACCATCTACCACAACCCCGATTGCGGCACCTCGCGCAACACGCTGGCTATGATCCGGCAGTCCGGCGAAGAGCCGGAGGTGATCGAATATCTGAAGACGCCGCCGTCACGCGAAAGGCTGGTCGAACTGATCGCGGCCATGGGCATGACGCCGCGCGACCTGCTGCGCGAAAAGGGCACGCCCTTTGCCGAACTCGGCCTTGCCGATCCGAAATGGTCCGACGAGCAGATCCTCGATTTCATGCTGGCACATCCGATCCTGATCAACCGGCCGATCGTGGTCAGCCCGCTCGGCGTCCTCCTGGCGCGGCCGTCGGAAAAGGTGCTGGACATCCTGCCCAACCCGGACATCGGTGCGTTCACCAAGGAGGATGGCGAGGTGGTCACCGGCGCCTTGGGCAAGCGCACCGGCTGACGCAAGCTATGCGGATGCTTCGCCGAGTTATTCAAAAAACATGCCTAGAAAGGCATATTCTTTAATATATATTTCTTATAAGGCATGTTTTGTTGCCGTCTCTGTTGGCCTGTGGTAGTTTGCAGCAGAAGGGACGACGACCGTGGTTTACAGATTTCTGACTGCCATCCGGGATTTGCGTCGAAGCCGGAGCATGACTCAAGGGGAATTGGCCGATCTCGCCGGTACCACGCAGGCGTATGTTTCAAAGGTGGAAAGCGGCCGGATCAATCCGGAAAGTGCGACGCTCTACGCGATCGCGGCCGCCCTGGATTGCGAGATCGTGTTTGTTCCGCGCCAAGCTCTCGTCCAGGTAAGAGCGATTGTGTCTTCCAGTTTGGATGGTGAGCGCAATCCGACGGTCGCGCGCCAGACCGACAGTGCCGTCGACGAACTGTTTATCCCCGACGCCGATGACGATGATGACCCGCAAAGGCCGGGACGCTGAGCATGGCCAAGAAAATCGAGGTGCTTGGCGTCTATCTTGAGGCCGAAGGCACGTCGGCCCGAGTGGGATCGTTGATCCGGGATACCGGATCGATGATCCATTTCGACATAGACCAATCCTACATCGACCTCGGCCAGAATCGCCCCATCCTCAGTTCCGCCTTGCTGCACATCGGCGACGAGGCGAAAACAGTCCAGCAACTGCGATCGGGGCCAATGCTTTCCGGAGGGCGCGACCTGCCCCCGTGGTTCCTGAACCTGCTTCCGGAAGGTGCGTTGCGTGAATTGGTGAACAGGGAACTGCCGACTGGCAAGACGTCGAATTTCGACGTGCTCAATTGGCTTGGCGAAGATCTTCCCGGTGCGGTTGTCATCAGGGCGGAGGGAGCGCTCGATTCGGGTTTTCAAAGGGTGAGAGAAACCCGCGGAGATCAGACCCTGATCAGGTTCTCGCTGGCCGGAGTGCAGTTGAAGATGTCGATGCTGAAGCAGGGCGGAAGACTGACCTTTCCCGCGACGGGCCGGAACGGCGATATCATTGCGAAGCTTCCGAGCGAAAAATTCCCGTATTTGCCGGAGGTCGAATACACGTCGATGAAACTGGCCGAAGCCGTGGGCGTAACCGTGCCATCTTTCGAGTTGCTGCCGACAGAGTCGGTCTACGGCATCAAGGAAGAGTTCCTTCAGGCGGGTTCTCAGGTGCTTGCGGTAAATCGTTTCGACCGCACAGACGACGGCATGCGCGTGCATATGGAGGATTTTTCCCAGGTGATGGGTGTCAGCGGTGACCAGAAATATTTCGCGGCCAACGAAGAAACCGTGCTGAACATCGCCACTCGATTGGGCGAGGGCGGTACCAAGCCGTTCCTGCAAGCTGCAAAGCGCGTCGCGGTCAACTTGCTCCTAGGCAACAATGATGCCCATCTGAAGAACTGGTCGCTCTGGTATCCCGTGCCGACCCGCGGCGAATTGAGCCCTGCCTATGACATCGTTGCTGCCTACGTCTACGACCATTCAAACGAAATGGCCCTGAAATTCCGTAACAGCAGAAATTCAGAAATCATTGGCCTGAACAGGTTCGAGCGAGCTGCTGAGTTGTGTGGAATTCCCACGCAACGAGCAAAAAAAGAAATAGTCGAGACGGTCGAGCAAGCGGCGGATGAATGGCCGACACTAATCCGTGATTTGCCGATGCCCCAAGACTACAGGGATAAACTGCTGGAGCGCACTGCCAAACTCGCCTTGACCAACGAGGTCGGAGTGACATTCATGTCTGATAGGAAATATGCTTGTTAAGGCATTTTATAGATTATATATTCCTGATGAGGAATTTTCTGTCTTAGCGAAGCATGATGCATCGCATGTTTCCATAATTTTCGAAATAGGGTTGACGGCGCGAAAAGTGCCGTATAGCTTATTTCCATGAAACTCGAAAAAGCAGCATCCCAACTCGAAGCGCTCGGCAATCCGACGCGACTTCAGCTCTATCGCATCCTGGTGCGCGCCGGCGATGATGGGCTTGCCGTCGGCAGTGTCCAGGGCAAACTCGACATTCCGTCCTCGACGCTGTCGCATCACCTCAGGCGGCTGGTCGACACCGGCCTGGTGACGCAGGAGCGGCAAGCGACGACGCTGATCTGCCGCGCCAATTATCCCGGCATGAATGCGCTGATCGGCTATCTCGCCGACGAGTGCTGCGCCGACGCCATCTGCGCGCCCGCCGCCAGCAAAGCATTGGCCTGATTTTTTTGCGCTTATAATTCGAAGATACCGGAAGGATCGAACCTATGGACATGATGGCAAATCTTCCCGTCGCGGTGATCGGCGCCGGCCCGGTTGGCCTCGCCGCCGCGGCGCATCTGGTCGAGCGCGGCATCCGCCCGCTGATCCTGGAGCGCGGCGAAAGCGTGGGTGCGGCACTGCTCGAATGGAGCCATGTGCGGGTGTTTTCGCCATGGGAATACAACATCGACGCGGCGGCGCGGGCGCTGCTCGACCGCTCCGGCTGGGCGGCGCCGGACATGCGAGGCCTGCCGACCGGCGGCGAGATCGTGCGCGACTATCTGGCGCCGCTTGGCCGGCTTCCCGCGATCGCCGCCAATCTGAAGCTCGGCGCCGAGGTCACCGCGATCACCCGTCAGGGACACGACAAGGTCGCCAATGACGGCCGCAACGACGCGCCCTTCGTCATCCGCTATCGCGATGCCGGTGGCGAGCACCGCGTTCTCGCGCGTGCCGTCATCGACGCGTCCGGAACGTGGTGGCGGCCGAACCCGATCGGCGTCGATGGGCTGCCGGTTCCCGGCGAAGGCGCGGCGTCGACGCGCATTGCCTATGGCATTCCCGACGTGGTCGGCGAGGCGAGAAAAGACTATGCGGGCAAGCGGGTGCTGGTCATCGGCGGCGGCCACTCGGCCATCAATGTCGCCCTGGCGCTGATGGAATTGCAGGACGCGGCACCTGGCACCGAGATATTCTGGGCGCTGCGCCATGCCAGCGTCGACAGATTGCTTGGAGGCGGGCTGAACGACCAATTGCCGGAACGCGGCGCGCTTGGGCTGGCCGCCAAACAGGCAATGGCCGACGGCAGGCTGAACATGCTGGCGCCCTTCGCCGCCAATCGCATCGAGACGCAAGGCGAGGGGCTCGTCGTCGACGCTCACCTTGCCGGCAAGCCGTTCAGCCTGGCCGTCGACCGCATTGTCGTCACCACGGGCTTCCGGCCTGATCTGTCGTTCCTGAGCGAAATCCGCATCGCGCTCGATCCCGCCGTCGAAGCGCCGCCGGCGCTGGCGCCGCTGATCGATCCGAATTTCCACTCATGCGGCACGGTTCCCGCGCATGGCATCATGGAACTCACCCATCCCGAGCCCGGCTTCACCATCGTCGGCTCGAAATCTTACGGCCGCGCCCCGACCTTTCTGATGGCGACCGGCTACGAGCAGGTCCGCTCGGTGATTGCCGATATTGCCGGAGACCGTGCCGCGGCCCGCGAGGTACGCCTGGTGCTGCCGGAGACCGGGGTGTGCAGCGCCGTCGGTGTCGTGACGGCATCGGAAAGTGCCGGCTGCTGCGGCGGGCCTGCGCCCGCCAATGTCGACGCCTGCTGTGTCGAGGATGCACAGGCTAAGGCCAAGGGCGCATCGGGTTGCGGCTGCGCAACCGCGCCGGCCGGCACCGAGGCGCGAAAGAATATGGCGGCCAGCGTCGATGCCTGACCGGTCCGTCCTGCACAAGGCAATCTGGGCGCTTGGGCTGACCCAGATCATCGGCTACGGCACGCTCTACTACAGCTTCTCGATCCTGGCGCCGGCAATAGCCAGCGAATTCGGTCTCGCGGAAGGCTGGGTGTTCGGCGCGCTGTCCGCCTCGCTGTTTGCCGGCAGCCTGTTCGCGCCGACGGCCGGGCGATGGGCCGACCGCTTCGGCGCCGGCCGCATCATGACCGTTGGCTCGGTCGCGGCAGCCGTGGCGTTGGCGCTATGCGCCGTCGCGCCCGGCCGCGTGAGCTTCGTTCTGGCCTTGCTGGCGATGGAGCTGGCTTCCAGCTTCGTCCTCTACAGCGCCGCCTTCGTGGCGATCGTGCAGATCGGGGTTCCCCGGCCGCAACGCAGCATCACCCACCTGACGCTGATAGCCGGGTTTGCCTCGACCCTGTTCTGGCCGTTGACCTCGGCGCTGCATGCCCATTTGACATGGCGCGAGGTCTATCTCTTATTCGCGGCGCTTAATCTCGGGCTCTGCCTGCCGATCCACGCCTGGCTGATGCGCCTGTCGAGCCGCCACGCCACGGCCGCGAGCCAAGAGCGCAGGCCGATCCCTGAAGCGGCCGCGCTGCTGGATGCGCGGCGCGGCCGGGCCGCGTTCCTGCTCATGCTGGCGGGGTTCGCCACCGAGGGCTTCGTGCTGTCGGCGATCCTCATCCACATGGTGCCGCTGACGGCGGCCCTTGGGCTGGGCACCGCCGGCCTTTTTGTGTCGACCCTGTTCGGGCCGGCGCAGGTCGCCAGCCGGTTGATCAACATGCTGTTTGGCGGACGGCTGCAGCAAACGCATCTCGCCGTCATCGCAGCTTTGCTGCTCACAGCCGGGTTGTGTGCGCTGCTGCTGACCACGCCATGGCTGCCCGGCGCTTTTCTGTTCGTGTTGCTGTTTGGCCTCGGTTCCGGCCTCACCAGCATCGTCGGCGGCACCTTGCCGCTCGAACTCTTCGGCCGAGAGGGCTATGGCGCGCGGCTCGGATGGGCGAGCGCTGCCCGCCAGTTCACCTCGGCCTTCGCGCCGTTCGCGCTCGCCTTCATGATGGCGCGGACATCCGTCGCCAATTCGCTGTGGGTGCTGGTGGTCGTCGCTGCGGGCGGCGTGATCGCCTTCCTCGCCATCGCACTGCTGAGACGGCGCGGCGGCCGGGTTTCGTTCGCCATTGGTGGCAGTCCGGAAGAGGCGACCTGAACCAGGGACATGCGCGATGGCCGCGCGACTTGGCCCTTACCCAGAATTATGAACATATACCAATTTTTGGTATATGTTGACATCACAACCTTAGGATGGAGCTCATGCCCCGAAACACCTCTGTTTCCCTTGGCGACCATTTCGCCGGTTTCATCGATACGCAGGTTCAGACAGGCCGTTACGGTTCGGCAAGTGATGTCGTGCGTGCCGGCCTGCGGTTGCTCGAAGAGCATGAGGCCAAGGTCCGTGCCTTGCAAAACGCCCTCATCGCCGGCGAGGAATCTGGCGCCCCCGTAGCCTTCGACAGCACCGCATTCCTGAGCAAGATGCGGGCCAAGCATGCCAGATGAGAGCCGCCAGTATCGGCTCTCGCCGCTGGCTGAAGCTGACTGGAAGATATCTGGCTGTACACGTTCAAACACTGGTCGCTGGAACAAGCGGATCGGTACCACCACGATTTGATCGATGCTATCGAGGCCTTGGCCCGCGGCGTTAAAACCGGCCGCCGCACCGACGTGCGCGAGGGGTACTTCAAATACCCAGTCGGCCAGCATTTCATTTTCTTCCGTCAATCCGAAAGCACCCTGGACGTTATCCGCATCCTGCACCAACGAATGGACGTTGAACGACATCTGTGATGCCTCAGGGTGCATTCACTGCCGGACATCCATTCAGATCGATCGAAGTGTCGGCGCCCGCTCAGTGCCTGAGAATCTTGCTCAGGAAAGCCCGGCTGCGGTCGGTCTTGGGGTGCGAGAAGAATTCTTCCGGCGTGCCGCTTTCAACGATGGCGCCTGCGTCCATGAACACCACGCGCTGGGCGACCTTTCGGGCAAAGCCCATCTCGTGCGTCACCACCATCATGGTCATGCCTTCCTCGGCGACCGCCACCATGACGTCGAGCACTTCGGAAATCATCTCGGGATCGAGGGCTGAGGTCGGCTCGTCGAACAGCATGATCTTGGGCCGCATGCCCAGGCAACGCGCGATCGCCACGCGCTGCTGCTGGCCGCCGGAGAGTTGCGCCGGATAGGCGTTGACCTTGTCGGCCAGCCCGACCTTGGCCAGCAATTCGCGGCCGGCCTTTTCGGCCTCGATGCGCGGGATCTTGCGGACATGGATGGGAGCGAGCGTGACGTTCTCGAGCGCGGTCTTGTGCGGGTAGAGGTTGAACGACTGGAAGACGAAGCCGATCTCGGTGCGCAGCTGCGTCATGTTCGTGGCGGGGTCGCCGAGGCGCTGGCCATCGACGACCAGATCGCCGTCCTTGATCGCTTCCAGGCCGTTGACGCAGCGGATCAGCGTGCTCTTGCCGGAGCCGCTCGGGCCGCAGACCACCACCACTTCGCGCGGTTCGACGCTCAGCGTGATGTCCTTCAACACGTTGAGCGAGCCGAACCATTTGTTGACGCCGCGAAAGTCGATCATGCCGGTTTTGGCGAGGCCCGTTTTGGTCATGTTTTCTCGACCCTTGGGATTGGAAGTCATAACTGCACCTCGCCATGCGCCGCGCCCATGCGGCGTTCGAGCCGGCGGGCGAGCATGATTAGGGGATAGCAGACGATGAAATAGCCGGCGCCGACGAGGAAGAAGACCAGCAAGCCGTTGGGCACACGCTGCACCACCAGCCAGCCGACGCGGGTGAGGTCGGTGAGGCCGATGGCGGAGACGACGGAAGAATCCTTGATCAGCAGCACATATTGCCCGACCAGCGGCGGCAGCACGATGCGCATCGCCTGCGGCAGCACCACCTGGCGCATGCGCTGCCAGCGCGACAAGCCCGACGCCAGCGCCGCCTCGACCTGGCCTGTCGGCACCGAGCGGATGCCGGCGACGACGATCTCGCAGATGAAGCAGGCGGCCAGATTGGTCAGCGCGATGATGCCGGCGGTGAATGCATCGAGCTCGATGCCGAGCTCCGGCAGGATGAAGAAGATCAGGAATATCTGCACCAGGAACGGCGTGCCGCGGATGAGGTCGACCCAGGCGCCGATGACGCTCGATATCAGCCGGTTGCCCCCGGTGCGCAGGATGCCGAGGCCAAAGCCGAGCAACGTGCCGAGCACTAGGCTGATCAGCGACAGCACCACGGTCGTGCCGAGGCCGCGCAGGGCCAGCGGATAGGAGCCGGCGAGGCTTTGCAGTTGCTGCCAGATCATGTCCGCGCCCCCGCTGTGCCGAGCCAGCGGCTGGAGACGCCAGCGAGCCCTTTCAGACCGTAATAGAGCAGCAGATAGAAGGCGGCGATGGTGAGAAAGCCTTCCGCCGGCATGAAACGGTCGGAGGCGAGCAACTGGCCGGCGCGTGTCAGTTCGGAAACCGAGATCAGCGACAAAAGGGCGGAATCCTTGACCAGCACGATCGCCTGGCCGAGCAGCGGCGGGATCGTCACCTTGAAGGCCTGCGGCAGGACAACCAAGCGCATGCGCTGGGTATAGGTCATGCCCGAGGCGACGCTGGCTTCGACCTGACCGCGCGGGATCGACAGGATGCCGGCGCGGATGATTTCAGCGATATAGGCGCCGCTGTTGAGGGACAGCGCGAGGATGCCGACGACCAGTTCCGGCAGCACGAAGCCGAGGCGGGGCAAGCCGAAATAGAGGAAATAGAGTTGCGCCAGAAGCGGCGTGGCACGCACCGCGTCGATATAGGCCTTGGCCGGCACGCGAAACAGCCAGCCGCGCTGCAGGTTCATGGCGCAGAGAACTATGCCGACGATGAGCGCGCCGACAAAGGACAGCGCCGACAGCCAGACGGTCGTGACCAGGCCCTGCCCGAACAGCGGCAGATATTCGACGATGGTGCGGAAACTGAAATTTTCGAGCATGGGCGCGCGGCGGTGAGAGGGGGGCAAATAGCGAGTAGCGAGTAGCGAATAGCGAATAGTGAGTAGCGAGTAGGGGAGTATGGGAGCAGCAAAGCATGGCCGGAACGGCCATGCCCTATTCGCTATTCGCTACTCCCTATTCGCTACTCGCTAATTCCTCAGTGATCCTTCTTCCAGGCGTCGGAATTGACCCAGTAGTCGAGGTTCTTCTGCAGGCGGCCGTCGATGCTGACCTGGTTGAGGAACAGGTTCATCCAGACCAGCAGGTCCGGCTCGTCATAGCGGGTGGCGAAGGCAAGCGGCTCCTTCGACAGGAGGTCCGGCATGATGGTGAAGGTGCCGGCCGGATAGGCGGTCGACTGGCCCTTGACCGCCGAGACGTCGTTGACGCCGCAATCGGCCTGGCCATTGTTGACGGCGTCGAGCAGCAGCGGACCACCGCCCTTGTAGCTCTTGATGTCGGCGTCAGGGAAAGCGTTCTTGGCTTCCTTCTCGCCGGTGGCGCCGAGCAGAACGGCGATCTTGGTGCCCTTGGCCTTGCAGTCCTCGGTGGTCTTGAACTTGCTGTCGGCCTTGGTGAAGACGGTGCTGCCCGTGTACATGTAAGGCGTGGTGAAGGCGACCTTCATGCCGCGCGCCAGCGTCGGTGTCATGTCGGCGACCAGCAGGTCGGCCTTTCCGGACAGGAGCGCCGGGATCAGGCCGTCCCAGTCGAAGTCGAGGAAGGTGATCTTGACGCCCATTTCCTTGGCCATCAGTTCGGCGAGTTCAACCGAACTTCCGGTGCGCTCGCCATTGGCGCCGACCAGCGAGAAGGGGGGACCTTGAGTCTGCACGGCGACGCGCAACTCGCCGCGCTTGGTGATGTCGTCCAATGTTCCAGCACTGGCAGCGGTGGTGAGCCCGGCGAGTGCAAGTCCGGCGATGAAAAGTCTGGCAATCTTCATTTCGGTATTCCTCCTTGTTTTATTGTTCCACGTCTTCGTTGTTTTTCACCCTTTGGGTGCTTTTTGAGCGGCAGCGCCGTTGCCGACGGCAGCCACCGTTCGAAAATCCTCAGTCCCAGGCCACCGTCTCGGCAACCTTGATGCCGCGCCTGGCCAGCTCGTCGAAGAAGGGCTCGTCGGGCACATCGAGCAGCGGGTTGAGCAGGCCGGGCGTTGCGATCTCACGCCGCGCGAGCATCTGCGCCACGATGCTGGCGGGATAGCCGACGCCGAGGCTCATGCCGAACAGGCCCGAAGCCAGGTCGCGCTCGATGATCAGGTCCGACGTCACCGTCTTGGCGCGGCCGTCTTCGAGGCCGGAAAAGACGTTGCGCATCACGCACAGGTCTTTCTCGCCGGGGCCATACTGCAATTGCGGGCCGAGCAGCCGGCCGAGGAATTCGCGCGGGCTGCTGGAGGTGCCGGGAACCTTGTTTTCGGAAAGGAAACCGAGCTCCTTCAGCGGCGCCCAGAAGGCCGACCATCCCGGCCAGCGCAGTGTGTAGCGGCCGGAGCGGCGCAACCCTTTGGCGGCTTCCAGCATCTCGACATAGTGCAGTGCGTCGCCATTGGGGAAGGCTTCGAGCTTGCCAAGGCCGGCGACCTCGATCTCATGGATGAAGGGATTGTCGTGCTGCTGGCCAGCCGGCACCGCGACGCGTTTGCCGTCCTCGATCATGACGCTGTCGCGGTTCTGGCTGACCAGGACCATGTCGAAATTCCAGCTCACCTTGTAGCACAGCGGCTTGGCCATCGCCTTCGGCTCGGGGATGCCGCCGCAATAGGAATCGATCGAGGTGATCGAAGAGAATTGCTTTGCGGCGCGCGCGTAGAGTACGAGGTCGATGCCGGGATCGAGCCCGCATTCGGTCATGATCGAAACGCCGGCCTGTTCGGCGGCCGGCGCCAGGTCGGCGATCGACTTGGCGTAATTGGTGGTGACCAGCGGCGTGCGCGTCGCGATCGCGGCCTGCACCGCCTCGCGCATCAGCGGCTGCGGCAACAGGTCGATGACGGCGTCGACATCATCAAGCACAGTGGCCAGAGCCGGGCCGATCGCGCCTTCGGGCACGACGAAGCGCACGCGGGCAAGGTCGGTCAGGCCGGCAAGCCGGGCTGGGCCGTCCGCTGCGGTGTCGACGCAGACGATTTCCTCGACGCCGTCGCTGGCGACGAGGTCGGCGATTGCCGCCCGGCCTTGCAGGCCGAGGCCGCCGAGAACCGCGATCTTCATGCCGGCTCCTTGCGGTCGTCCGACCAGCAGCCTTCCGGCAGGCTGACCCATTTGTTGCAGGACGCCATGACCACGAAGGTCTCGCTGCGCACCACTTCGCCCGGCTCGCCGGCGCCGGGGATCAGCTCGCTGGTGACGCGGTAGAGGTCGGCGACGTCGCCGGCCACCGTCACGTCGACGATGATGTCGAAGCGGCCGGTGACCACCGAAGCCGAGTTGACGAAGGGCAGTTCGGAAATGCGCTGCGCCAGCTCGCGAGCCCGGCCGCGCCCCTGAGCGTTGATGCCGACAATGGCCGAGATCAGCTCGGGCCGCTCGGTCAGATTCAAGAGCCCGACGATCTTGAGCAGGTTGCGGTCGAGCAAGTTGCGCAGCCGTGAGCGCACCGTCGGCACCGAAATCGCCAACATCTCGGCGATCCGGTTGATGCCCGGCTGGGCGTCCTGCGACAGCTGTTTGACCAGCCGCCGATCGGTCAGATCGAGATGTTCCCGCAAAGTCCCCGTCTTTCATAAAAGGAAAAAAGTTTGGCGATTTTTTTGCCAATGTGCAAACAAGCTACGTCACGACTATTTGAAAAGCAAGGCATTGATTCAAAACTGATGGGATGGGCAGCGCCGGCCGGCTCAGCCGTGCGGTCGCTGGTCGGAATTCAGGCCAGAGCGGCCGCCAGCAGTTTTGCCTGCGGCGTCAACTCGTCGAAGCGGCGGGCGCAGAGATTGAGCTGGCGCGTCGCCCAGTTGTCGGTCAGCCGAAGGCTTCGCAGCGAGCGCACCGAGCGGCGCGCGGCACTTTCCGGCACGATGGCGATGCCGGCGCCTTGCGCGACCAGCCGGCAGACATTGTCGAGACCGGGCACGCGGATGCGAAAATGCAGATGGCCGCCAAGGCGTGCGGCCTGGCGCGTGATGTGCTCCTGCAGCGCATGGCCGGTGCTGAGGCCGACAAAGGATTCGCCGAGAATTTCGGTGAGGCTGATGCTGCGGCCTCCGAGGCCAGGCCGGTTCCGCGCGGCGATCACCACCAGCCGGTCAGTGAAGAATGGTTTCTGCTCGAGATGCGACAGGCCGGCCCAGGTCGCGGCGATGCCGAGATCGGCCGCACCGCTGGCCACGGCTTCCACGATCTCATGGCTGGGCCGCTCGTCGAGGTCGATGTCGATCCCGGGATGCGCGACCAGGAAGGCCGGCAGGATCTTGGGCAGCAGTTGGCTGGTGGCGGCGGTGTTGGCCATCAGCCGCACGCGGGCGCGCAGGCCGGTGGCATAGGCGGCGAGGTCGCCGGCCATCGCCTCGATCTGGTTTTGCACCGCTCTTGCATGATGCAGCAGC
Source organism: Mesorhizobium sp. LjRoot246 (assembly GCF_964254115.1). Taxonomy (NCBI): domain Bacteria; kingdom Pseudomonadati; phylum Pseudomonadota; class Alphaproteobacteria; order Hyphomicrobiales; family Phyllobacteriaceae; genus Mesorhizobium; species Mesorhizobium sp. LjRoot246. The sequence goes on from NZ_CAXUSN020000001.1 coordinate 2,830,864, forward strand.
GCCTGTCCGGCCGCCGTCGGCACCACGCCGCGCCGGCGCCGCTCCAGCAGCGGCGCGCCGAGCCGCTCCTCCATGCCCTTGATGCGGGCACTGGCCGACGCCAAGGCCAGCCCGGCAAGTTCGGCGCCATGGGTGATGCTGCCGCGCTCGGCAACCAGCATGAACAGTCTGAGATCGGTGAGATCGAAGCGCATTGTTTTGCCCCCTGCAAACGGCTCGGCTCGGAGCTGTCAGCCTTCGTCCTGGCCGAAGGCTGACAGCGCAATTTCCACATTGTGATCGGGCGAGATATTCGTCAAACAGTTTGCGTGGAGACCTGTGATGAGCGAACGAACATCAGGCCGGCTTGGCCTTCTTGAAAGCATGGCGATCGTGCTGGCCGTCGCCGTGGCGTGCATGGTCGTGGCGCGGGCGGAACCCGGTTTGCGGAGATGCGTGGCGACGCTCGCTCCCATCAACCGCGATGTTGCGCCGAAGAAATCCACGCCAGAGGCCGACGCAACCGACATGCTGCTGCATGACTGATCGCGCCCTGGGGATGCGATCATGCTAAGCGCGGGCGTCCTCGCATGGATCGGCGCCGTGTTCCTCGCCGCCGGCTTCGTCAAGGGCGTCGTCGGCATGGGCTTGCCGACCGTGGCGATGGGCCTGCTGGCGGTGACGATGGCGCCGGCCCAGGCTGCCGCGCTGCTGCTGATCCCGTCGCTGGTCACCAATCTCTGGCAATTGTTAACTGGCCCGTCCTTCGGCGGCCTGTGCAAGCGGCTGTGGGCGATGATGGCCGGCGTCGTGCTCGGCACAATCGCCGGCGCCGGCCTACTGACCGGCACGCATACGGGCTTGGCTTCGGCCGGGCTGGGCGTGGCGCTGGTGGTTTATGCCGTCTTCGGCCTCGCCAAAGCCGGCTTCACCACGTCGGCGCGCCACGAAGCCTTGATGTCACCGCTGGTCGGCGTGGCGACGGGGCTGGTCACCGGCGCTACCGGCGTCTTCGTCATTCCGGCGGTGCCCTATCTGCAATCGTTGCGGCTGGATAGGGAAAACCTCATCCAGGCGCTCGGCCTGTCCTTCACCGTGTCGACGGCAGCGCTGGCGATCGGGCTGTTTCGGACTGGCGCTTTCGCATCGCCGACGGCGCAACTGGCGGGGTCGGTCGCAGCCCTTGCGCCGGCGCTGGCCGGCATGTTCGCCGGCCAGGCGCTGCGCCAGAAGATGAGCGTCGAGGCCTTCCGCAAAGTGTTCTTCGCCGGGCTGCTGGCGCTGGGCGTTTATCTCGCGGCGGAGGCGCTGCTCTAGGCGCCGGACTTATCGAGAGCACGGGCAGGAAGTCCTCAACCGAGACTTGCGCTGAGATCGGCGAGCGTGGCCATGAGTGTCAACGACTCGACTGGCGAAGGCTCGAATCCGACAGCGATGTAGAAGGCTCGGGCGTCGTCGGATATTGCATGCACCAGTATGCCTCTGATTCCCAGTATTTCAGCAGCCTGCAGTATCCGTAGACCGGCGTCCCTTACCAGTGCACGACCGATGCCCCGGCCATGATAGGCCTGGTCGACGGCCAACCTGCCCAGCACCGCAACCGGGATCGGATCGGGCATGTTGCGCCGGAAGCGACCGGGAGCTTCGGCTATCGTCACGCCGCCGCTGGCAACAGCGTAGTAGCCAATCACACGGTTGCCGTCGCAAGTCACATAGGTACGGGATGCACCGCCCGCTTGGTTGGTGCGAGCACGTTTTTTCAACCAATCGTCGAGCGAGGACATGCCTGACAAGAATTCGCCGAGTTCGTGATGATCCGCGAGCGGAACCGGGACCGACAGCGTCACGCAGCGTCCCAAGGAGCCTTCGTCGTCATCGTGCGGCGCAATCGATCATTCGGTTGCGGCGGCGCGTCGAGGCGTGCCAGGAACGCAGCGTAGACATCCGGTTCGACGGTAAACACGAGACGGTTGACCAATGCTTCCTCAGCGGCGCGTTGCGAGGCTTCAAGCATGAAGTCGGTGCGATTCTTACCGAGCAGTTCCGCTGCACGGTCGATCAGATTGCGCACTTCCGGCTTGACGCGGATGTTGAGCGGCACGCTCTTCGGCAATGGATGATGTGACGTTGGCATGGATAGCTCCTTCTTGTGCGTGTCTAGCACAACGTAATGACGTTGTCATTACGCTGTGCTGGCTCTATGGAGCATGCAATCCGCAGTAGGGCCTACCGCACCACCAGAACAGGGATTTCGGTGTAGGACAGCACTTCCGCCGTCTGACTGCCGAGGAGCAGCTTGCCCAGTCCGCGGCGGCCATGCGAGGCCATGACGATCAGGTCGCAGCCCAGGGCCTGCGACAGTTCCAGGATCGCCTCGGCGGGCCTTTTGTCCTCGACATGGATGATTTCGGCGGCGACGCCGGCGGCTTCCGCCGACGCTTTGCATTTGGCGAGAACCTCGTTGGCATATTTGCCGGCCTCTTCCTTGTAGGCGACCAGTTCGTCACCGGCGGTATAGCCGGCCATGGCGCCGCCCCAGGCGAAGATCGGGAATGATTCCGAGACGGTGACGAAGGTGACGGAGGCGCCGAGGCCCCTGGCCAGCTTCAGGCCGTGGGCAACGCCCTTGTCGGCCAATTCCGATCCGTCGGTGGCGATGAGCAAATGTTTGTACATGATGATCTTGACCTGTTCTGCAAGGGCAGATGCCCTTGTGGTGGCGGGAGCCTTGGCGAGGCTGATCTTGATATAGTTGCGGGGTAGGGCTGATCACAGGGCTGGCTCGATGCGGATCAAGGCCAGGCGACCACTCAGTTTTGTACCAACCAACCGGATTCCCCTTTGCGGGATCGTCCCCTAAGGTATGGGCGACACCGAAAGGCATCCCATGGGCAGCACGTATCCCCAAATTCATCTGGTCCGGCACGGCGAGACGGCGTGGAGCCTTTCGGGGCAGCACACCGGCCGCACCGATATGAAGCTGACGCCGGTTGGCGAGACCGCCGCGCGGGGTGTTGCCGAGCGGCTCAAGGGCCTGTCGTTTTCGGCCGTATGGTCGAGCCCGTCGCAGCGCGCCTACAACACGAGCGTGCTCGCCGGCTTCGGTGCGCAAAGTGTGAAGAAGGACGATCTGCAGGAGTGGGACTATGGCGCCTATGAGGGGCTGACGACCAAGCAGATCCTGGCCGAGCGCCCCGGCTGGAATGTGTTCCGCGATGGCTGTCCGCAAGGCGAGACGGCGACCGATGTCGCCGCGCGCGCCGGCAGGATCATCGCTGGGCTGCGCGAGGCCAATGCCGACATGCTGGTGTTTTCCAGCGCGCATTTTTTGCGTGTCCTGGCGGCGCGCTGGATCGGCCTGCCGCCCCAAGGCGGCGCGCTGCTGGTGCTCGATACGGCCAGCATCAGCGTGCTGGGCTACGAGCATGATTTGAGCGAGCCGGTCGTGCGCAAGTGGAACCAGCAGTAGGTCGGCAGTAACGCTGGCTCGGTGCAAAACGCCGGCTTCGTCATCCTCGGGTCTTCGCGACGGAGCTTCGCTCCTTGCTCCGCCCGTGGATGACGAAGTTGGGGAGCTTCAGCCAATTCCAAATGTCTCTACTTGTCGACTTCCGGATCGCCTCGGCGGTCATCGGCGTGAAGAAGTTCACCAGATTGCCATCCGGGAGACGAAATTCATCGCGTTGTTCCTTGATTACCGGAGCCGTTGCCGGTCCATGATCGCCTTATAGACCAGTCCTCCTGACAGCCTACCGTCAGGAGGCTGACCAGACGGCTGGCAGGCCGAAGGCAGCGAACAGGTCGGGACCGAGCGGCGCGACATAGACCGTCAGCGAGGCGATCTGGCCATCGGCCGGTTCGATGACATGCAGGGACTGCGCGCGCCATTCGGGTTCCTGATGGCGCCGCGCATAGAGCGCGACGGCTGGCTGGCCGTTGGCGCGAGTGGCAACCGCATAATAGCCGGCGAAATTGCCCCACACGGTTTTGAAGAAACCGTGGATCGCCTGGCGCCCGTGATACCAGTCGCGCCATGGTGGCATGTGGTAGGTTGCGTCCTCGCGCAACAGTTCGACGAAGCCGTCGAGATTGGCGGCCTGCCAGGCCTGCATGTAGCGTTCGAGCAGCAGGCTCTCTTCGCGGTTGGGCCGCTCGCGCTGCAGGGCGCGTCCTTGGGGATAGCGCATTGCCAGCGTTGCGCGGGCGCGCTGCAGGGCGCTGTTGATCGAAGCGGTCGTACCTCCCAGCAAGTGCGCCGTCTCCAGCGCCGACCAGCCCAGCACGTCGCACAGAAGCAGCGCGGCGCGCTGCCTCGGTGGCAGAAGCTGGATGGCGGCGACGAAGGCAAGCTGCACCGCTTCGCGGGTCTCGTAGCGCGCGTCCGGGCCGGGCTCGCCGTCGACAAGATCCGGCAGTTCGGCGTCCGGGTAGGGCTCCAGCCAGGCGAGTTCGGCGGCTGGCCCGGCAGCGGCGCGCCCCTCGGTCGGCGGCCGTCCGGGCTGCTCGATGACCCGATGCGCTGACGACCTCGCCTTGATGGCGTTGAGGCAGCTGTTGGTGGCGATCGTGTAGAGCCAGCCGCGCGGCGAACCGCGCCCGTCGAATTGGGAGCGGCCGCGCCATGCCCTGAGGAACGTCTCCTGCACGAGGTCGTCGGCCTCGTGCAGCGAGCCCATCATCCGGTAGCAGTGCAGCTTGAGCGCGCGGCGGTGGGCCGTTGTCAGGCGCTCGAAGGCCAGCCGGTCGAGGACCGGCTGGCCTTCCGGCTCAGAGGCGCCAGGAGCGTCTGTCATATCGAGCCCACAATGCTGAGTTCGCCCGGCATCCTGCGCGCCTCATGCCGCCGCCGCAAGGCCGCTGCCGCTGACCGTGAAGGAGACGCCCTGCAGCCTGCCGCCGGCGAGCGTGACCACGGCGCGCCCGACATCGGCCGGCGTCTGCACATCGGTCATGCTGGCAAGGAAATCCGCCGGGCTGATGCCGAGATAGGCCGAAACGCCTGAAATGCCGGCCTGACCGACACCGGTGCCGGCCATGATGCGCATCGGCACCAGTGCCATGAAGCGCAGGCCGAGGCCAAGCCGGTCGGCCTCCTTCTGGCAGTGGGCGGCGAGGAACATCTGCATGCGCTTGGCGCCGGAATAACCACCGGAATTCGGCGGCCCGCCGCTGAGTGCCGCGCCACTGGAGATCAACACCACGCGGCTGCCCGGCTTCAACCCGCCCTGGAGGGCCGCCTTGCAGAACAGAAATGACGCCTTGACGTCCATGTCCCAGTTCGCGGAGAAATCCTCCCAGCTCTGGTCCTGCACGGGCGCTGACGGGGCCAGCGCACCGGCACAGATCACCAGCACGTCCGGTTGCAAGGCAGCGAACACCGCATCGGGCGCCGTGTCCTGCGTGGCGTCGGCGGCAAGGGTCTTCACCCGGGGATGCTCCCAGGATAGTTCCTGAAGGGGTTGCGTGCCACGGGCAACGGCAAGCACCGCCGCGCCCTCGCTCAGCACGGTTTCGACGATTGCGCGGCCGACACCCCGGCTGCCTCCGACAACAACGACATTTTGACCTTGCAACGATCCCATGGATCACCTCGCTTTTTCCGGCCCGGAGGATTCCGGTGCCTGTAGCTGAAGACAGTGGGGATGGGCAGAAATCATCGGTGCGGGCGAAAGTTTTTTCTGCGGCGCTCTCAGGAACCCACCGCCGAGTTCTGTGGCGCCCCCCTCTGGCCTGCCGGCCATCTCCCCCGCAAGGGCAGGGGAATCGCATTTGAGTAAGAGTGCGTCTTGCGCCGAGTTAAAAGATTGATTCTTTAGCGGCCTTCTCCTTGAAGATGAGGCCGTATGTCGTTTCTGTTTTCGATTTTGCGTGAAGTCCGGGACCCGCGTGACGTCAACGCGCGTCATGATCTGGCGGAGCTTCTGTTCTTGGCTCTGGTTGCCACGCTTTGTGGTGCCAAGAGCTGTGTTGATATTGCCGATTTCGTCGAGGGGCGGGAAGACGAGCTGAAAGAAATCGTGACGCTGGAGCATGGCTGTCCAAGCCACGATACGTTCAGCCGGGTGTTTCGACTTCTTGACGCCGAGGAGCTTTCGCGCAGCTTTGCCGCCTTCATGGCAGCGTTGCGACAAACGCTTGGGCCTTCGCCGCGCGGCGTGGTGGCGGTCGACGGCAAATCGCTGCGGCGCGGCTACACCAAGGGTCGGGTCTTTATGCCGCCTTTGATGGTGAGCGTGTGGGACGCCGAGACAAGGTTGTCGATTGCCGCTGCCCGCGCGCCCGAAGGCGACGAGGTCACAACCACACTGGATCTTCTGAAGAGCTTGGATTTGAAGGGCTGCACGGTGACGGCGGATGCGCTGCACTGTCGTCCCGACACGGCCAAGGCGCTGATCGGCAAGAAGGCGCACTATGCGCTGGGGCTGAAGGGCAATCGCCCCAAGCTGTTCGCCGCAGCAGAGCGAAGCTTCGCCGCAGCCGGCGAGATCGCCTTCTTCGAGACCAGCGAAAGCAGCCATGGCCGTACCGAAACGCGAAGAGCCTCGGTGCTGCCGCTCAAGCGGCTGCTCGACGCGCCGGACTTTCCCGGCCTCAAGGCGATCGGCCGCATCGAAGCCACCCGCAGCGTGGCAGGCGGCAAACCCACCACCTCGGTCCGCTATGTCGCACTTTCCAAAGTGCTCATGCCCAAAAGACTGGCCGAGACCGTCAGAGCACATTGGACCATCGAGAACCAGTTGCATTGGAGCCTCGATGTCGTCTTCCACGAGGACGATGCCCGAACCCGCAAGGATAACGGGCCGCAAAACCTGGCCATCATCCGACGTCTCGCTCAAAACATCTTGCAAGCCCATCCGATCGACAAATCCATCGCAGGCAAGATGCGAAGAGCCAGATGGAACAAAGACTTCCTCTTCCAGCTCTTTACTCATATGCGATAGCCCTGCCCGCAAGGGGGGAGATTGGCCGTCATCACGACCTTCGCCAATCTTCGACGTTGCAGGAGGAGTGCGGGCGCCCAAGCTGCCGATCTCCCCCCTTGAGGCAGGGCTGTCCGGGGAAAGTCATTCATAGGTGAAGCACATCTGGTTTGGGGAGTAATTGGGTTTTCGTTGACTTGGGTTGACGGGTGGCGGTTTGTCGATGGCGGCGATGTTTCGGCGCTCGAAGAGGCATCGGTTGACCAGATCGGTGAACCTGAGGATTGGCATGGCGATACGGTAGGCGCGAGCGGCGATGCGCAGCAGCGCATAGGCGACCATGGCGGCGAAGAGTTGCAGGCGGATGGCATTGTCGTTGTTGCCGAGGAACTTGCGGATTTTGAGATGCTGCTTGATCCAGCGAAACAAGAGTTCGATCTGCCATCGGCCTTTGTAGAGCTGTGCGATCTCGACGGCGGTTCGCTTGAGGTCGTTGGTCAAGAGCGTGATGGTGTCGCCGTCATTTCGCTTGAGGATGAGCCGGCGCAACGGGATTGCCAGTTTGCTGTTGGTTTTGCTGGCAAGACTTACGTTGGCATCCTCCAGGATGGTGAAGCCATCACCCTGAGTTTGGGCGATGCGACGCTGGCGCTCGACCTTGAGACCCATATTGGATTTGGGCCGCGTGACGAAGAAGGCCTTGGCGGTGGCGATCGCCGTCCACCAGCCGTAATGGCAATAGCCCTTGTCGAACACGTAGGTGGCGCCCTTCTCGATGGTGATCGTGCGGCCGATCTGGGCATCGTTGACGTTGGCATCGGTGATGTCGAGGACGCGCGGGCAATCGCTGTCGGGATCGTAGACGACATGCATCTTCATGCCACGAATGCGGCCGTTCGACTTGGCCCAGGCGCAGGTCTTGCCGAGCGGAATAGGCGTGGAATCGATCAGCCGCAGCATGGCCGTGCCCTCACGGCGCGTCTGCCGGTCAAGTTGGCCGGCAAGCAGACCGAAAGTCTCGGCAAAGAGACCAACGGGGCGGCGGCGGTTGGCATCCGACAAGGTCGAGCGGCGCAACCGGTCGGTGCCCAGATGATAATGGTGCTGGCAGTTGGCGTTCCAGCCGGCTTCCAGGCTACGCAGGCTGTCGGCGCCACTGAGCTGCGCATAAACCAGCACCATCAGGTGGTCCCAACTCTTGAACGACTTGTCGTAGGCATCCCCGTCATGGCTATCCACAACCGTCTGAAAGCCGCGCCGATTGATCGGTTCAACCAGCTTGCCAAGAATGCTAGGTGTAAAGCGCATGCTCCGTTCCCTTTCTGAGTCTCGACAACCAGAAGGTAGACGGAAAACCGCCGTCTTACGGGGCATGCGCATGCGGCATTTCGATTCAGCTGACGTTTTCCCCGGACAGCCCTGCCCTTGAGGGGGAGATGTCCGGCAGGACAGAGGGGGGCGCCGTAGAACTCTACCTTCAGCCCGTTCGCTTACGCGCTCAGCAGCGCCAGTTCCTCAGGCGTCAAACGCCGCGCCGTGCCCTTGGCGAGGTCGCCGAGCGGCAGTTGGCCTATGGCGATGCGGATGAGGCGCAGCACCTCGATGCCGTGCGCGGCGAGCAGGCGACGGATGTGGCGGTTGCGGCCTTCGTCGAGCACGATCTCCAGCCAGGCGGTACGGCCGCCGCTGCGCAACAGTTCGATCGAATTGGCGGTCAGGGTCTCGCCGTCGACGGTCACGCCGGCGCGGAACTTGTCCAGCACCGTCGCGTCGGGCACCGTGCCGATCTGCACGTGATAGGTTTTCGGCAAATGCGAGGCCGGGTCCATCAGCCGGTTGGCAAACCGGGTGTCGTTGGTCATCAACAGCAGGCCTTCGCTGGCCTTGTCGAGGCGACCGACCGGCGAAACGAAGGGCAAATCGAGCCCTTCGAGGCAGGCATAGACGGTGTCGCGCTGTTGCGGGTCGTCGCGGGTGGTGACCAGTCCGCGCGGCTTGTTGAGCATGAGATAGACCTTGCGCTCGGCAACCACCGGCCTGTCGTCGACGACGATGCGGTCGCGGTCGAGGTCGACGCGCATAGCGGCATTGCGCACCACCTTGCCGCCGACACGCACGCGGCCTTCGGCGATCAGCACCTCGGCCTGCGTGCGTGAGCACAGGCCAAGCTTGGACAGCGCCCGGTTCAGGCTGACGCCTGGGCCGGCTGGCCTGCCGGTGTTTCGTGTCTGCCGTGGTGTCATGCCGTCGTCTGCGTTGGTGGAGCCGACAGATGCCATGGGCCGCATTGGCTTCGCAAGCGTGCTGCTGCCTTCGCATGCAAGGCATGGAGCAACGACGGCATCCGCACTGCCTGGAATGGCGATATTGGGGGCCGACCTTGCAGATCCTGAAGGCGGTCTGCGAACGCTGCTAAGTAAGGGGCCGGTCAGGTTGGGCCGGAGCACCGCGTCTGGAATGGTCGCAGTCGTTGCAAATATCAACCGTCGTCCGACCCTTGCCCTGAAGCGCGCCGGGCGAGGGTGCGGATGCGGTCGGCGACGGCGCTGTCGACCGGGTTGTAGACGGTCAGGCTCAGATCCGGGCGGCCATCGACCGCGAAGCCCGAATATTCCAGTTCGATATCACCGAGTTCCGGGTGCTTCAGGCGCTTTGTCCCGTCGCCGTGGCTGAGCACGTCGTTTTCGCGCCACAGCGCCTCGAATTCCGGGCTGGCGCTGCAAAGTTCGTCGACGAGCTCGCGCACCTCGGAGACAGCGCCGGCGCGCGCCGCATCGGCGCGGAACGCGCCGACCACGAAACGGGCCAGGTTTTTCCAGTCGTGCTGCTTGGCGCGGATATGGGGACTGAGGAACATGAAGCGCAGGATGTTGCGCTGGCCGGCGGGCAGGGCACTGTAGTCGGTCAGCACCACTTGCGCGGCGCGGTTCCAGGCAACGACATCCCAGGTGGCGGTCTTGATCAAAGCGGGGCTGGCATCGAGCGTGTCGATGAGGCGCTGCAGCCGCGGGCTGACGCCCTCGGCACCGGTGTAGCGCACCTCGGGCGGGCGCCCGAGCCCGAGCATGAAAAGATGCTCGCGCTCGGCCTCGGTCAGCAGCAGACCCTTGGCGATACGGTTCAGGACATCGGCGGAGGGCGCGCCGCCACGGCCCTGTTCCAGCCACGTGTACCAGGTCGGACTTATGTTGGCGCGCTGGGCGACCTCTTCGCGGCGCAGCCCCGGCGTGCGCCTGCGCCCGGAAAACCCGAATGATGCGGGATCGAGCCGGGTACGCCGGTCTTTGAGGAATGCTGCCAGTGAGCCGGCGGAATTGATGGACATCCTGTTAGCCATTATACCATGATAAGATCACTACTTTAATGGAATAATAGACCGGAGATACTGCGCGGGCAACTGTGCAGGAGATTTTGCATGCGTATCTTTCTTACCGGCGCGACCGGTTTCATCGGTTCGGCACTGGTTGCCGAACTCATCGAGGCAGGCCACCAGGTGGTCGGCGTCACACGCTCCGATGCCGGCGCCGAGGCGCTGGCCGCCGCAGGCGCCGAGGTGCACCGGGGAACCCTCGAAGAACCCGAGGGGCTGCGCGACGGAGCGGCCAGTGCGGACGGCGTGATCCACACCGCGTTCGACCATAATTTCTCGCGGTTTGCCGAGAATTGCGAAAAGGACAAGCGCGTCATCGCAGCACTCGGCGCCGCCCTTGCCGGTTCCGACCGGCCGCTGGTGATCACCTCCGGCGTCGGCATGGGCAGCCCCGGACATGGCCAGTTGGCGATCGAGGACGTCTTCAACGCCAGCCACCCCAATCCGCGCATTGCCTCCGAGCTGGCCGGCAATGCGCTTCTGGAGGCCGGCATCAATCTGTCGGTGGTGCGGCTGCCGCAGGTCCACAACCCGGTCAAGCAAGGCCTCATCTCGCCGCTTATCGAGATCGCGCGTGAAAAAGGCGTCTCGGCCTATGTCGGCGAAGGCCGCAATCGCTATTCGGCCGGCCATCTGCTGGACGCGGCGCGGCTTTACCGGCTGGCCGTGGAAAAGCGCCAGCCGGGAGCGCGCTATCACGCGGTCGGCGAGGAAGGTGTCGACGTGCGCGCAATCGCCGAGGCACTTGGCCGGGGCCTGAAATTGCCGGTCGTTTCCATCGCGCCGGAAAAGGCGGCGGAACATTTCGGCTGGATGGCGATGTTCGCGCCCATGGACCTGCCGGCCTCCAGCGCGCTGACCCAGGCACGGCTCGGCTGGCAGCCGACCGGCCCGACGCTGATCGCCGATCTCGACGCCATGCGATACGCCGCTTGACGGGCTGAAGCCTCGGAGCCGAAGCGGACGATACAGGGCCGGTAACCTCAATGAGGTTACCGGCCCTTTTCCGTGCGGTGCAATCAGCCCCTCACCTAGGGATCACCGCGTAGCGCAGATGGACGAGCCCATGCGCCAGCGCCTCGCAGCTTTTCAGCGACAATTGTGTCTTGCCCGCCAGGCCGTTTTCGCCGAACTCGACGAAACCCTGGTTGGCGGCCCGCCCATCGATCGCGGGTGCAACGAGCAGGCTCAATTCATCGACGAGCCCAGCCGCGAGGAAGGAACCGTTGATGCCGGCGCCACCTTCGAGCAGCAGCCGGCGGATGCCGAGTTCACGGCCGAGAACCTCGAGCATTGCGGCAAGATCCATGTCTGCCGTTTCCGAGGCGATGTAGGACACGCCATCGGCAGCGAGTTCGGCCAGATGGCTGTCGGCAACATCATGCCCAAGCAGCACCACGACATGGTCGCCGCCGATGTCGGGTTTGGAAAAATGCAGTTTGCCCGAGGCGTCGAGCGCCACGGCATAGGTTCCTGCATCTTTTTGAGCGAAATGATAGGGCCGGTCGACCTTGCCGGCATGCGCCGGCGGATGCGCGCCGGCCTTGCTCATCTCGGCCATGGTGACGCGGCCGACCATCCAGGCGTCGCCGGCGAGGTCATTGTGGATGTGCTCGTAGAGGCTCGACCATTCCGCCCGGGTCCCGTCCGGACTTGTCGTGTAGCGGCTCGGGTGGAGGCCGCCGTCGAGTGATGCGAGCATGTGGCAGATGATTTGCGGCTTCATACGGGTTCTCCAGATCACAAAAGCTTCGCGAGTCAGTCCAAGGTAGTGCCGGCCAGAGGGAATGGAAGCCAGGCGCCTCAGGGAGATGTTGCCCACGCCGCAAATCAAAAATCCGAGAATTCCGATAAACTGCCCGGCACCTCTGTTATATCGATGTTGCACAAATGGTTGACCCTGGGTTAGCATCCCAGCGCAGGCGTCGGTGGGAGGCTCTTTTTACAGCGGCGGCCAGCTGGAGCGGCATGCGTTTTCGGGCGCAGGGAGGATGCTCCAACACTTTGAACCGACGCATGATCCTTCCTGAAACCGATCCCGGTTTTCGGGGTCGTGCGTTCTTGTGGAGGAGGATCCCATGAACAGACGCGAATTCCTGCTGTCGTCCGCGGCCTTTGGCGCCATGGTGCTTGCCGCACCCTCGGTGTTTGCGCAAGACAAGCTCACCATCCTGGGCTCGGTGCCCAGTCTCGGCTTTCCGTTCTTCGTGCACATGCTGAACGAGATCAAGGCGGAAGCCGCCACGCAAGGCGTCAATTTGACCGAAAGCGACGGCCAGAACTCTGCCACCAAGCAGACCGCCGACATCGAGGCGGCCTTGGTGCAGAAAGTCAACGCCATCGTCATCTCGCCGCTCGACGTCAACGCGCTGGCGCCGGCCATCGAGGAAGCGGTCAAGGCAGGCGTTCCCGTGGTGACGATCGACCGCCGCGTCGACGGCGTCGAGGGCATCCTGGCCCATGTCGGCGCCGACAACGTCAAGGGCGGCGAGGCGGAAGCCAACGCCGTGGTGGCGGCGTTCCCCAACGGCGCCAAGCTGTTCCATCTGCAGGGCCAGCCCGGTGCCGGCCCGGCGATCGACCGCAACAAGGGCGTTCACAACGTGCTCGATCCGCTGAAGGACAAGTACCAGATCGTCTTCGAGCAGACCGCCAACTTCGCCCGCGCCGAGGCGCTGTCGGTGACCGAAGCCGGCCTTGCCGCCAACGGCAAGCCGGACGCCATCGTCTGCGCCAATGATGACATGGCGCTCGGCGCCATGGAAGCCTGCGCGGCGCGCAACTTCACCGACGTCAAGATCTACGGCTTCGACGCGCTGCCGGAAGCGCTGGTCGCGGTGCGCGACGGCAAGCTTGCCGGCACTGTCGAGCAATTCCCCGGCGAGCAGTCGCGCACCGCGGTGCGCATCGCGGTCGCCTTCGCCAAGGACAAGACCGAACCGAAGGAGAAGCTGGTGCTGTTGACGCCGATCGTGATTGGTAAGGACAATCTGGACAAGGCGGAGCGGATTGGCGAGACGAAGTAGGGGGCGATTGGAAAGGTCGGCAGGACAGAGGGGGGCGTTCAAGCGCCGACGAGCGAACATGACTGCATGGAAGGAGCCACCCTTGCCGCCTGCTGCAGCTGAGGCCACTACCCCATTGCCCATCCTGCTCGCCGTCGAGGGCATCACCAAGCATTTCTCGGGCGTGACGGCGCTCAGCGACGTCTCGCTCGACATCCGCCCCGGTGAAATCCTTGGCCTGCTCGGCGAAAACGGCGCCGGCAAATCGACGCTCCTAAAGATCCTGTCGGGCGTCATGCCGCCCTCCAGCGGGCACATCATTTTCGACGGCGCCGACTATCATCCATCCAGCCCACAGGATGCCAAGCGGCTCGGCATCGTCACCATCTACCAGGAGCTCAGCCTGATCCCGACGCTGACTGTGGCGGAGAACATTTTTATCGGCCGCGCGCCGGTAGGACCGCTCGGGCTGGTGAGCTGGAGGCGCATGGAGCAAGAGTCCCGCGCGATCATCGCCCGCGTCGGCCTGTCCATCGACCCGATGACGCCGGTCTCGGCGCTGTCGGTGGCCGAACAGCAACTGGTCGAGATCGCCCGTGCCCTATCGCTGAAAAGCCGGCTGATCATCATGGACGAGCCGACCTCTGCGCTGACCGAGACCGAGGTGCAGCGGCTGCTGTCGATCATGGGCCGGCTGCGCAAGGACAAGGTCGCCATCATGTTCGTCACCCACCGGCTGGAGGAGGCGTCGGCCATCTGCGACCGCATGACGGTGCTGCGTGACGGCAGGCTGGCCGGGCATCTTGACCGCGAGGGCGGGCCGATCGCGCTGCCGAAAATCATCGAGAAGATGGTCGGCCGTGCCGCGTCCGAGCTCTATGCACGGCCGGCGCAGCGCGCGGTTGCCGGCGATGTCGTGCTGTCGGTGCGCGGCTTGCGCACCGTGCGCGACCCCGAGGCGCCGCACGCCATCGTGCTCGACGGCGTCGACATCGATCTCAAGGCCGGCGAAATCCTCGGCGTCGCCGGCCTCGTCGGCTCGGGCCGCACCGAACTGGCGCGCGCCATTTTCGGCGCCGACCGCATCGCGGCCGGTACCATCACGCTCGACGGCAAGCACATCGCACCGGCATCGCCCGCCGATGCCATCGCGCTCGGCATTGGCCTGGTGCCGGAAGACCGCAAGCATCAGGCGATCTTTGCCGCGTTGGGCATCCTGCCGAATTTTTCCGTCGCTTCGCTGGGCAGTTTCAGCAACGGTTTCGGCTTCATGGCCGAACGGCGTGAGCGCGATGCACTGGCGGGTTTTCGCAAGATGCTGTCGATCCGCATGGCCTCGGCCGAGCAGGCGATCGAGGGCCTGTCGGGCGGCAACCAGCAGAAGGTGATCCTGGCGCGCTGGCTGGCGCGCGATCCAAAAGTGCTGATCGTCGACGAGCCGACACGCGGCGTCGATGTCGGCGCCAAGACCGAGGTGCACCAGATCTTGGTGCAGCTTGCGGCGCGCGGCATAGCGGTGATGATGATCTCGTCCGAACTGCCCGAGGTGCTGGCGGTTTCGGACCGCATCGTCACCATGCGTCGGGGACGCATTACCGGCCAGATGCCGGGCGTCGAGGCAAACGAGGAAAGACTGATGGAACTGATGGCACTCGACCGCAAGGAGACACTATGAGCGTGGCCGGGGAACAGGACCAGCGCGGCGGCATCAATTTCGCGCGGCTTCTGATGAGTTTCGGGCCGCTGCTGTTCCTTGTGGCGCTGATCGTCGTCTTCACGGTGCTGAAGCCGAGCTTCATGGATCCGATCAACCTGTTCAACATCACAAGGCAGATCTCGATCACCGGGCTGATCGCGCTCGGCATGACCTTCGTCATCCTCACCGCCGGCATCGATCTGTCGGTCGGCTCGCTGCTTGCCTTCTGCGGCATGGTCGCCGCCGTGGTGGCCAAGGGCGGCACGGCCAACACGCTGTCGCTGTCGACCTCCGGAACGCAAGGTTTTGGCTGGTTCGCCGCCCTGCTGGCCGCCATCGTGGTGGGAGCTGCGGCCGGCTGTGTGCAGGGGCTTGTCATCACCCGTCTGAAAGTGCCGCCCTTCGTCGTCACGCTCGGCGGGCTGACGGTGTTCCGCGGGCTGACGCTGACCATCTCCAATGGCGGCCCGATCTCGGGCTTCGATGCCTCGATGCGCTGGTTCGGCACCGGGCTGATCGGTCCGGTGCCGGTGCCGGCGCTGATCTTCGCGGCGGCCGCCATCCTGTGCCACATCGTGCTGCGCTACACGCGCTACGGCCGCGCCGTCTATGCCGTCGGCGGCAATGCCGAGGCGGCAAGGCTGTCGGGCCTGCGCGTCGATCGCATCCTGGTCTCGGTCTATGTCATCGTCGGCTTCTTCGCGGGGCTGGCCGCCTTCGTGCTGTCGGCAAGGCTCAACTCCTCGGAAGCGGTGGCCGGCATCGGCTACGAGCTAACGGTGATTTCGGCCGTCGTCATCGGCGGCACCTCGCTGTTCGGCGGCATCGGCTCGGTCGGCGGCACGGTGGTCGGCGCGGCACTCATCGGTGTGCTGCAGAACGGGCTGCAGTTCAACAACGTCTCGTCCTACACGCAAAGCATCGTCATCGGGCTGATCCTGATCCTGGCGGTGGCGTTTGATCGGTGGCTGAAGTCGCGGGTGCGACGGTGAGGGTAAAGGGGCTGTTGGCGCTCTACGGCGCCCCCCTCTGTCCTGCCGGACATCTCCCCCCTCAAGGGGGGAGATTGGCTGTCCGTTCTGCTTTCGCCAATTTTCAACGTTGTAGAGAAAGCGGCGAAGACGAAGCTGCCAATCTCCCCACTTGAGGGGGAGATGTCCGGCAGGACAGAGGGGGGCGCCTCGCTCTGTCATTGCCAGGTAACCCCATTCCTTGCAAAACATTCGCTCTTTGCTAGAAAGACCGGGGGCGGGTGGCATCGTGAGAGAATCTCATGTTTGCCGATATCATCAGGCCGATCAGCTTGAGTTTTTCGCTGCTGCGGCGGTTCTGGCCGCAACTTGTCGCACTGGTGCTGGCCGGCGTGCTGGTCGGCGATCTCCTCATGCAGCTGGCGGCGAAAGTGGCGCTGGCCAATCATTTCGCCGGGCTGGCGATGCTGACGCTGGTGGCGCTGGTGCAGCTGGTGGTGACGGTGGCGATGTTCCATGTGCTGCGCCCCGGCCTGCCGCATGTGCTGGCCGCGCAACGCGCCGCCGACAAGGCCGCAACCACCGAGGCGCGAACGGAGCCGGGCGCAGCAGCGGACCGGCGCGGTTCGCGGCTGGTGCGGATGATCACCATCGCGCTGCTGCCGTTCTTTGCCTATTACGCGGCCTGGGGATTCCTCGGCGATATCGTGCGGCAATATTCGCGCGAAACACTCGACCAGGCCGATTTCGGCCAGAGCGCCAATGTGCTCGACGTGCTCGATTCTCGCTGGCTGCTGGTCTCGGTGGCGGTGTCCTGGCTGGTCCGCCGGCTGGCCAAATTCATGCAGGCCAAAGGCTCCGTGCAAGCGAAAATGGGAGCCGCTGCGTTCTGGCAGATCGTCGTGGTCATCTGCGAGACCAACTGGATCTTCGTCGGTCTCTATGTGATCAGCCGCTGGAAGGACACCGCGCTGCAATGGCTGATGAGCCACAATTTCTGGTCGGTCGTGCAGGCGTCGGCGGACGGGCTGGCGAGCCCGGTGCCGATGGCCTCGGCCGCCTCCATGGTGCCGGTCGAGATCACCTCGATTGCGCCGTCGACCGTGGCGATCAACCTGTTCTTCTACATGCTCCTGCCGCTGATCTGGCTGGTGATGGCGGCGCTGATCTATGGCTATGACGTGCGCGACGATGCCGCCCTGATGCGCGTGCACGGCCGCCTGGAGCGCGCCGGCCGGCGCTATGCCGGCCTGCCGAAATTCCTGCGCGATTTCGTAGAGCATTTCATCGCCGGCTACCGCTCGCGCTATCTGCCGATCGCCAACGGCGTGCGGCTGACGGTGAGCTCCAGCATGGTGCTCTTGTGCACGCTGGTCGTCGGCTACCGCCTGCTCGACTGGGGCGCTGCCTGGCTATGGCTGGGTGCGACGCGGTTGATCGGCCCGCACGAGCTCGATGTCTGGCAGATTTTTTCGTATGGCGTGACGCTGCTGTTCGGCAGCCCGTTCCAGGATTCCTCCACCGGCATCCTGATCGAGCCGCTGCGCATATGCTTTCTCGCTGCTGTGCTGGAGACGGCGTTTTCGATGGCGAAGCGGGCGGGGACAGGCGGGGCTGTCGAGGCATCGAAGTAGATGATTTTGTTGGCGCTGACCCTGCAGAACGTGGGTTCCTCGCCTCCGCAAAGCGGGGGAGAGGTGGCCGCGAAGCGGTCGGAGAGGGGGCTGCGGCGCTGGTGGGTTCCATACAATCATTAAAGGCCGCGCCAGCCCCCGCTCCGTCTCGGCTTCGCCGAGCCACCTCTCCCCCACGTCCGAGGGGGCGAGGAACCCAAGTTCTGGGAGGGCGGCTCACTTCGGCGGCCTTTGGAAGCGCAGATACCACGGCCGCTCGCTGCCCAGCCCAATGGCCGGGCGGATGGTCTTGACGGCATCTTCGGGCACGATGAAGGTCTCGCCGATGGTGATGACGTCGCCCTTTTTGGCGCCGGAGAAGATCGCCGAGGTGCAGTTCATCACGCCGTCCGGCAGGCTGACGCCGCTGATGAAATCCGGCAGCCAGCGGCGGCCAGCGGCGTCGGTCAGCATCACCTTGCAGCCCAGCCACTGCTTTTGCAGATCGGGATCGCCGACCGTCACGGAGAAGGTGGCGATGACGGCGAAGGCGTGCTCGGGCAAGCGGCCGGCCTTGCCGCCGCGCAGGTCGGCCAGCCGCCAGTCGCTGCCGCCGAACGGCACGGACTGGCCGAAATCGACATCCCTGGCGATGAGGTCTTCGCCGTGTAGCCATTCACGGACGCTGTCATACCCGGTCGCGGCCAGCGTCAGCGGCAGCAGGATTGCCAGTGCGACAAGACTGCGCCGGCGCCATTTTTTCTCAGCCTGCCGGTCATCGCCGGCGGGTTCGATGTCGGTCGAAACTGCGGTCATGTCTTCCCTTGCGCCGGGTCGTCGAGATCGTACTCCGGCAAGACATTCGCCGGCTGGCCATCGGCGCCGGTCGCCAATGCATCGAGGCTGATGCGGGCCTGGGCGTCGAGTGGGCCGAACTGGCGCGCGGCAATAAGCAGGCTGGCGCCACGGATCTGGTCTTGCGGCACCTCGAAGACGAACAGGCCGCGTTTTTCGAGGCCCGGATCGACGGCATGCGGCGGCATGTCCTGGCGATAGCTGAGCCGCTCCGTCTGGTGGTAGCGCAGGCCGGTCGGGCCTTGCCAAATGCCGTCGGCGACCATGGTGGAGGTGCTGATGGCGGTGAGATTGGTCGTCACAACGGCCCACAGGCCGCTGGTGGTCAAAAGCTTTTCCTGGCCGAACTGGTCGGTCTTCAGCGTGCGGGCGAAGACCACTCTGTCGAGGCGGACATCGAAGCTGCGCGCCCGCACCGTGTCATGCATGGCGCCGTCGAGCGGGATCGGGGCGGTCAGCTCGGCGTAGTGCGGCTTGGACACCTGCATGCCGTAGCCGAGCGCCACGGTCGCGCAAAGGATCAGGAGATTGCCGATGGCCCGGATCCTCATGAGCCGCTCTCGGGCAGGTCGGCGACCGGCAAGGCGACAGTGCCAAGCCGGTAGGGATTGAACCAGCCGGGGGTGCCGTAGAGATTGTCGCGCGGCTTGAAGGTCTCGGCGGTGATGCCGAAGCTGAGATTTGCCGGTACGGCGGCGTCGCGGGCAAGTGGCCAGACATAGGCCATGCGCTCGGTCATGCCGGGATGCAGTTCCGGCGTCAGCGTCGAATCGCGGGTCAGCACGACCATTGGCATGGGGTCGGGCAGGGCAAGCCCGTCCGGCTTGAAGACATTGAAATAGGCCTTGTCGGATTGCGCCGTTCGGTTGGTCAGGTCGGCCTCCAGCACCAGCGCCTTTTGGCCTGGTTTCAGCGGCACGCCATAGACCTTGGCGCGGCTGACATAGGCGCGCACCGGCTGGACGCGCCAGCGCCCGGCATCGATGGCGGCATCGGGCGGCAATTGCGGCGGGGCGTGGGCGGGCAGGGCGCCGAAGGCCCCCATCAGGCCGGCGACGAACAGGGCGGCAATGGTTCCCGCGCCGGCCGTTATCCAGGTCTGAAGTCTTGAGCGGGCAGTCTTGAACATTCCAAACTATGCACGTCGAACGATCAGCCACCCACGCGCAGTCTAGAAAGAAAAAATGGCCGATGGAACCCGCAAATGGCTGGTCCAGATCTCACGCAGCTTTACGTGCCCAGAGAAGGTGGCCGTACCGCCGGAAGAAGCGCGCCACCAGCCGCTGCTGCTTGGCCCTGATCAAATCGGGCAGGCGCCGCTCCTGGCGCCAGCGCGGCATGTTGCGCCAGCAGGCGATGAGACGGACGGCATCCTCGATGGCTTCCTCCGCCGACTGCGCCGGGCCGATCGCGGCCAGGAACAGCGCCTGCGACGGTTTCAACTCGTCGATCACCGCCTTGCGCCTGACATGATCATGGCGCGCGTGAGCGATGCCGTTGCCGCGGATGGCTTCGAAGGCTTCGAGGAGGGCAGGGCTGTCGCCAGTGTAACCGCAGGTGCGGGCGAAATCGGCGGCGTCCATCGTCACTCCCGGGGCTCGATGTGACGGCGGTTCAAATCCCGACTCACATTTACGAGTTAATATAAGCATAACTCAAGTACATGGAGAAGAAAAACTTTTGGGACTGTTTGAAAACTGCGACTCGACTCCCGGCACAAAACGCAGGAATATGTGAACAAATCAGGAACAAAAGGAGCGAGGAGGGGCGATGGCATTGCCGGGAAAGGAACCAACAATCGCACATGTCGCCTCGATCTCGGTCGAGTGCGCCGATTGCGGGCGCAACAGGTGGTGGCGGCCCGATCAGCTGAAGCGGTTCGGGGTGACGGGGAATACGCCGCTGTCCGCTCTGTCGGGCCGCATCGTCTGCTCGGCCTGCCGCGCCGACGGACTGCCGGGGGCAACGGTTACGATCCAGGCGGCGTTTGTCGACGAGCGCCAGCGCGTGCGCAGCGAAGCGCGGATGCTGAATGAGCGCGAGGTGCCGCTGGAGGGATCGCGGCGAGCTTGAGGGGAGAGGGCGTGGAGATCCAGCGTCCGTCGTCGCGTTCTGTGGCGCCCCCCCCCCCTCTGTCCTGCCGGACATCTCCCCGTCAAGGGGGGAGATTGGCCGTCACTTAGTTTTCGCCAATCTTCAGCGTTGCAGGAATGGGTGGGGGCGTTGAAGCCATCGATCTCCCCCCTTGAGGGGGAGATGTCCGGCAGGACAGAGGGGGGCATCGTAGAGCACTGCCTCGACGATTTCTACAAATCCATGCAGCGCCGCGTCATGTGTGGGTTCGCTCTCCCTTGCGCGCCCCGTCCTCAATACCCCAGCAATTCCTTCAGCGGAATCACGCGCCAGACGTGCTTTATCGCGTAGCGGTTGAAGGTCAGCGTCTTCGGTGGATTGTACTGCTCGACGACCAGTTCGGCGGCGGTGCGCTTGACCAGCTTCTTGATGAAGGCCTTGCCGTTGCGCTCGTTTTCTTCGGGAAACGTCTCGATCACCACATGGTCGCCGGGCACGGCGTCGCGGCCGCCGCAATAGATCAGGTCGCCGGGTTCGTAGCGCGGCACCATGGAATCCGAGAGTACGTGCAGCGCGAACACCTTTGGCAAGTTGCGCACGCCCGGCGGGCGCTGGACATAGCCGGCCGGCTCGCCGTTGAAGGTGAAATCGCCATCGTCGCCGCCGACGGCCGCGCCCAGTACCTCGATATCCATCGACCCGGCGGGTAGCGGACCGGCATCGGTGACGATCTCGGCGTCGGCGACCGGGCCGGCATCGTCGAGGAAGACGACCTGCCCTTGGCCGAGTGCCACAGGGTCGACGCGCAGGAAGGCGGCGGTCTTCAGGAGGTTCTCGGTCTTGGGCAGATTGCGGCCGGTTTCCCAGTTGCCGACGGCGGCGACATCGGTGTCGTTGTGCTCGGCGATGTGGCGCATGACCAGGCCGCGCTGCTTGCGCGCCTTGCGGATCGCCGCCCCGACCTTGATCGACAGTTCCGTTTTAGCCATGGCACCCATGTGAGCGATGAAAGCGGTTCTCGTCTATGAAAGAATCGCTTGCATTAATTTTTGAGTTATGCTTTTATATGGCCATGCAAAACCTGTCCACCACTCATGGCGCCGTGGCGCCGGCCTCGCATGAGGCACATCCGGCTGATGTCGCCGGCCCCCTTCCGTCCCGGTCGTCGTCCTCCCCGACCGGGGCGAAGTCCGAGGCTCGGTGCTTGACTGCACCAGCCTCGGGTCCGGTCCGCCCGTCATCGGCGACCGGAACGGCCGGAGCCGCCGCTCCCAACGGCTCCGGCCCCCAATTCGATCGGCGCGGCGCCGACCTGCCCGCCAGGTCGTGCATCCGCACCCAAGACGGCACCGTCATCCTATTCGACAGGCAGACGGGCAGGGCGGTTTCCGCGCCCGACAAAAAGACGGCCGAAGCGCGGCTTTCGCGTCTCGGTCGAGGCTGACCAGGGGGTCCGGCAAGCCTTTCGAAAAGACAACCCTGAACCGTGTGGTCGTACCCCAATGCTTGCCTGGCGGCGCGCGGCCGAAGGCAGAACCTTGGATGGAGTCTGGAAATGGCAAGCTACACCGACGCGGAATTGCAAGAGATCGCCCGCTGGCTCGAGGACGGGCTGTCCGCCTCCAGGATCGCGGCAGCATTCAGCGCGCTGCTCGGCAGCTCGGTATCGCGCAATGCCATTATCGGCATCGTGCACCGCAACGCCATGCTAGGCGCGATCGGCTTTGCCAATGGCAAGGGCGCGCCTATCAGCACAAAGCGGGCCATAGGCAAGCGAACCGGAGCCAAGCAACCAAGCGGAACATCAGCACAAGCGAGCACCCGGCCGGCCGCCGGCACGACCGACACCGCCGTCGCTGTTACTGGCACGCGCAAGGTGGCCGCCAAGCGCGGTCGCTCGCCGGCCTGGCTGCCGCCGCGTCTGTTGGTGCGCGAGGTGGGCGTGCTGATCGCCGACGACGAAGCCTATCGTTTCAAAGTTCCGGTGCCGCCGCGCACGCCCGTCGGACGCCAGCCGCATGGCGTGGCGATGCGCTTCATCGACTGCCTATTCAACCGCTGCCGCGCGCCGTTGGATCTGACGTTGGAAGAGGACATAGACATTTCTATTGCCGAAGAGGGGGATGCACCGGGCAGCCGGCCGGGCGCCGACATGTTGTGCTGCGGGATGCGCACCAAGGCGCGGAAAAGTTATTGCACCTACCATCAGGCGCGTTTTCGGCGCCGTGTTTTTGAGGCGACGCCGGCGTGAGCCTTCCTGCAACCCTATTTCGGCATCTGCCGGCCCTGTTTGGGCAGGCCGCTCTGCGCGCTCCTTGCGTCCATCGTCATGGCCGATCTGCCTCCGTCGACCAATATGCCGGTCACCCGGGCAAAACCGGTGAACACTTTGATGGCGTCGGCTTCGGAAATCTGCGCGGCGATTGCCGCGCTGCATGCATTGAGGGCGCTGCGATAGACATGGCCGCGCCGCTCAAGCGGCCATCGTTGCAGGAAATCGGCGGCGTCGCTGACGCTGTCGATCTCTTCGATCTGCCCGTCAAGCTCTACTTTCAGAGGCACTCCGGTTTTCATCGTACCCACGGCGTTCACCTTCGCTCTGCGCGCGGCTGCACCTACCGCTTATGTAAACGCGCCGCCCCGGCGGGCGGTTGCATCACATCTTCGGCAGACGCATGCCTCTCACCGGCTGGTCACGGCGTCCAGCCAGTCATGGGCGCGGCTTTTCGGCTTGGCGATCAGTATGTTCTGTTGCCTGGCCGCCTTGGTGAGGGCGTCGAAGGCGATGCGTTGGCAGCAAGTGCCGTCGACGGCGAGCATAACCAGCCGGGCCGCCTCGACATAGCTCGGTGCTGTCTTATCGGGCCATTGCTGTCCCAGCGCCCTGGCGGCCTCGGCCACCGAGGAGACCAGCATGGTCCTGTTGTCGCAAAAGCGCAGGGTAACCGGCATGAAGGCTGTCATCGGAACCTTCCTTGGCATGGACGCGACATAACGCCCGAAGTTTCGCGCTGGTTCCATCGGCCCGGATGCCGGGCCTGCTTGCGCAGGTGTGGCCATGGGCGAGTGGCCCTTAATGTAGCTCGGCGGACGCGCTGGCAGCCTCGCAAGTCCTGGGTTCCTCGCCCCCACGGAGTGGGGGAGAGGTGGCTCGGTGAAGCCGAGACGGAGCGGGGGACGCCCTGTGCGAAGCCGGAACCAACTGCGGGATAAGGCCCTATTCGAACTACAGGTTAGGCCAATGGTTTTCCGCCGCGCTGCCCCCTCTCCGTCTCGGGCTTCGCCCGAGCCACTCTCTCCCCCACTCCCGTGGGGGCGAGGAACCCAAGTTCTGCAAAACCGAGGAGCCACTCCATGTCCAGGAAAACCAAACACGCCAAACTCCAGGCCCCAAAACTGCCGAAGGGCGAGGCCGAGCAGGTGCGCATCCGCCGCGAGGTCGGCCATGATTTCGCGCTCAGGGATGACGCCTTCGGCCGCAAGCGGCTGGCGGCGGGTACACTGGAAGCTGCCCGTGTCTACGAGGTGTCGAATGATGGCTACACCGCCACCGGCGGCATCGTGCGCGTGCGCGCTGTCGATCCGCTCGTCGGCATCGCCTCGCTGTCGCGCCAGCAGCGCGAGGCCGGCCTGCGTTACCGCGAGGATTTCCGCTGCAGCCAGCAGGCCAGTGTAAAACCGATGCACTGGACCGAGCGCGTCGACGGCGGCCGCCATGGCGGCGACATCGCCGATAGCGTGCTCGAAGCCGGCCGCGCGCACGCCGCCGCCACCAGGGCGCTAAGCCACCGGGATGTCGCCACCGTGGTGCGACAAGTCTGCTGCGCGGAAGTGTCGATCAACGGCGTGGCGGAGCAGACCGGCGAGCGCCGGGATCTGGTGACGAAGCTGCTGAAGATCGGGTTGGATCTCTTGGCGGTGCATTATGGGATGATGATGGGGAGGCGGTGAGGGAGGGGAGCGATCCGACCGGCGATGCCGGCCGGGATCGTCATTTTCACAGATCAGATTACCGGCAGATGCGGATTTCCTCGATGACCCTGTGGTGATGGCGCCAGTGCTTGATCAGCTTGATGCGGCAATGGTGGCGGCGGTGGTAATAACGCGGCCGGTAGTCATTGTCGTAGACGTCATACTGGTAATAGGGGCGGCGATAGACGTAGCGATCACCATAGTCGTAACCGTTGTAATAGTCGTCACCGTAATAGTCATCCGAATAGCCGCCAATACCGATCGTGATACGGCTGCGGGCATCCGCGGGGGCGATCATCGCCGCCGCCGAAGCAATGGCGATAACCGAAACAAGCAGGAGCTTCTTCATAGCTACCTCCTTTTCAAGGTTGGACTAATATAACCCCTGAGATGCGGCGCCGTTCCACAGATTCGTAAGATGTGACGAACGGAGCGAGCCGGGCGCGCGAAATGTCAGCAGCCGCCCATCCTTGCGGTCTCGCCAAAAACCATCTGAAGACGCGCCGGGTGCCGCTCTCTACCCCTTTGAAATCGCGATTACTTCCGCTTGCGGATAATCGCGCTCCTCTTTGTAGAGAATGATGTAACCGAGCAGTACGGTCGCCTGCCAACCTTGAGGCAATGGCTCTACGATATGACGGATCGCAGATCGTGGTGTGAGAGGTCCTTTCAAGGCCGTCAACACGGTTTCATCAAAATCCACATGCGCTCGCTGATAGCGAAACGTATAGGGTAGGGCATCCTTGAGACGCGCGAGAGCACTGGAGGCCGTCTCGTCGCCGTCGATGGCGAAGGCAATTTCTCGGTCAACATCTATTGGATACTTGGCGTCGTAGTTCTTGGGATCAACCTTTGTGGTGTCACGTTGTCGGCCTGGATCGTTGGACCCGAATCCGCTGCCGTTCCAATCAATGGCCTTCACGCCGCCGTAGTGTCGAATGAGATCGGATTCTAGGTCCACCGCCGTGAATACAAAAATCCGGACTGCCTTGAAGCTCACACGTTCAGGATCAAGGCCGACTCGATAGATGATTTTACGCGCATGGCGGGACAGGCGCTTCTGGAGCCCGGCCTCGGCGTCGGTCTTGCCGACATACACAAGCTGGTCATCAAGCAGGAGCTGATAGACGCCCTGTTCCTCGGGGACCGCCTGCAAACTCGCGCTGTTGAGTGGAGCAGTGTCAAGCCCGTCAAGCACCTCGATAAGTCGTGCCAACAGTGCGCCTGGAAGGTCGAACTCGAATTCGACGTAACCCTTCATTTCAGGAAGTCCGATCCCCCAAAGGTGAGGTGACGTTTCACGCTGCGCGCGACGATGTTCGCCAAGTCGACCGGCACGGCATTGCCGAGCTGACGCATGGTTTCGGACCATGCGCCGTGGAAGCGGAAATTGTCCGGGAACGTCTGCAGTCGGGCGCTTTCGCGCACGGTGAAGTAGCGAACGCTGCCATCTGGCCGCAGCAGCATATTCTCTCCACCCGGCACGCCATGCACGCCCGCTTTCAGGGTCTTGGCGGGTTCGTCGAGTGGGCTTCCTGTATGGCCTGTATATGATCTCGCGCCAGGCTGGAACCGATGATTGTTGTGGTCCACGGCCTTGCGCCATTCATGCTCGGGATCGGGCAGATCGCCAATCGCATCTCGCGTTGTCCGCCATGGCGCTGTTTTCGGCTTGTCATCGAGGCGAGCCGCGCGCTCTGAGTATCGATCTCCGACCTTGCGATCAGCCTTGCGGACCCTGTGTCGATCCCAATAATCGCCCTGGATCTGATCCCACAGCAAAGCGTCGAGGGAATGCGTTTCCAGCGGAAAAGCCCACTTGATGTCGAGGTCGGCGCGGAAGCCCACAAAAACCACGCGCTCTCGGCGTTGGGGGACGCCATAATTTGCTGCGTTCAACACGCGCTGAACGACACGATATTCCAAACCGGCCGGGCCGCGACGGCCGGTATGGTGTTTTTCAAGTCGGCGTAGGTGGCTTTCCCAACCCTCGTCACGTTCCGCCGCGAGTTCCGGATAGGTCATCTGTAAAAGGATGTGCGAAAAGTATGTGGCAAAGGTTTCGCGGGTAAGACCCTTCACATTTTCGAAAATGAAGGCACGTGGCTTTGTTTCCCGTAGTGCCCGGACAGCTTCCGGCCACATATCGCGGGAATCCGCATGGGCACGGTGCTTGCCACCCAACGAGAACGGCTGGCACGGCGGACCGCCCGTCACCAAGTCAATCTTGCCTTCATGCTCGCGGAAATCCACGTCGCGAACATCGCCTTCGGTCGGCTCGGGCCAATCACCAACCAAGCCGAGGCCGTCCGCTCGGTTTTCGCGAATGGTGTCACAGCACCACCGGTCCCACTCGATAACGGCCTGTGGTGCGAAGCCGGCACGGCTAACGCCCATGCCAAGCCCGCCAGCGCCCGCGAAGAGCTCGATCGATTTCATGCTATTCCCCCACGAACTGGCGCAGCTTGTTCTCTAATTGTTCACTCTGCCGCAATTCGCATTCCCAGACAACCAGTACGTTCCAGCCAAGTCGCTTCAAAGCTTCTTGTTTTAGGGCATCGCGCTCCGCATTGGCTGATAGTTTCGGTTCCCAGAAATCAAGTCTGGATTTTGGAAGGCGAGCTAGGCGACAGGCCGGATCATCGTGACGATGCCAAAAGCACCCATGAATGAAAATCGCCTTTTTGCGTTTTCCAAAAACAATGTCTGGTTTCCCAGGCAAGTCGCCACGATGGAGCCGATAGCGATATCCCATCCCGTGGAGAAGCCGACGCACGACCATCTCTGGCTTGGTATCCCTGCCATGAATACGCGCCATCCGCTCGCTGCGTTCGGTGGTCGAAAGGGTATCCACTTTTCCGTCGTCTCGTTGATTCGCGCAGATGATGTCGTGTTTTACCCAAAAAAGGGAGGGCCACTCATCTCAAAACAGCGCTCTCTCCAACGGCCCCTCCAGCGTCTCCGCAAAGGCTGTGGCCAGATGGTGACGGTCTCGGAATGCGAGTTTGCCGCCGATGAAGACATGGCACGTCGCACTGTTGCAGAAGCGGTCGGTGAGGTCGATGTAGCGCGTGTCCGGCACGCTTTTCACCACGGCACGCTCGGCGGCGGCGATGCCGTCGTTGGCGGCGTCCGCCCTTGGCGTATCGCAGTGCGGCGAGGGGGCCTCGCGCCACCAGAGCGCGCGCGCTACGCAGGAGTCGGCGAAGCTGGCGTTGATCGGCGTGTCGCGGATGACAGCCGTCTCAACGCCGGCCCGGCTGAAGGCCTGCAATGTCGAGCGCAGGCCGGCCTGCCAGCGCTCTACCTCGGCGGTGCGGCTGGCGTTGGGCATATCGCGCGTCAGATTGCCGATAGAGAATTCCGAGATCACCACCAGGCGCGGCTTGGCCTGGATGATGTCCGATATCGCCTGCTCGCGCCAGGCGTCGCATTCGGTGTAGTAGCGCTTCAGCACCGTGTTGAAGGTGGAAAGCCGCGAGGCGCGGCACGATGATTTGAGATAGGTCACCACCTTGGTGTCGTTGCGCTTGGCCGCTTCGATCAGCGGCGTCGACCAGTGGTCGGCGTGCGAATCGCCGAACAGCACGATGGTGTGGGCGGCATCCGCCGCGCCGAACACGCAGGGCTTGGGCGTCACCGTCTGGAAGTCGAGCAGGCAACTTTTGTCGACCGCACGCACGATGGAGGGTTGTTCGGCGGCCTGCACGATGCCGCGCTGTTCGGGGCTGATGTTGCGCGTGGCCAGATGCGCATTGGCGTAGGCGACCGCCACGCCGGTACCGGTCAGCACCAGCGCGGGGACCAGAACAAGTCCAGGAAATGCGCGGAGAGGTTTTGCGCCTTGAATTGCGGTGGGAAAGGCGCGGGCGCCGGCCATGAGCCAGGCGCCGCGCCGCGCCGGGTTTTCGATCAGGTGATAGGTGAAGGCTGACAGCGCCAGTGCCAGCGCGCCGCAGCCGAGGCGCTGCGGCACGCTGAGATCCGGCACCAGCATGCCGGCATAGACGATGACCGGCCAGTGCCAGAGATAGAGCGAATAGGAGAGCGTGCCGATCCATTGCAAAGGCGGCAGCGACAAGGCGGTGGCCGGGCCAAGCGCCTGCCAATTGGTCTGTCCGTTGGTCTGCTCTGCGCCTGCACCGCTCAGCAGCACCAGCACGGTGCCGACAACCGGCAGCAGCGCGTACCAGCCGGGGAAGGGCATGTTTTCGCTCAAGTGCAGATAGGCCGCCGCGATCAGCACCAGACCGAGCCAGCCTAGTGCGGCCCGCAGCCAGGCGCGGTATTGCAGGATAATTACCGGGACCAGTGTCGCCAGGCCGCCGGCAGCGAACTCCCAGGCGCGCAGCGGTGAGAAATAGAAGGCCCAGGCCGGTGCCGCACTGGTCAGCCACAGGCAGGCGGCGAAGGAGGCGAGGCCGGCCGCGCCGATCACGATCACCGTCATGCGCCGCCCCGGGCGCAGCCAGGCGGCCAGCAAAAGCAGTGCCGGCCAGGCCAGGTAGAACTGCTCCTCCACCGACAGCGACCAGAAGTGGATGAAGGGATTGCTGGCGGCGTCGGCGGCGAAATAGTCGAACGACCAGCGCAGCAGCCACAGATTGATGGCATAGGCGGAGGCGAACATGGCGCCGCGCGAATAGAGCGCCTGCTCCTGCGGCGCCAGGATGAAGTAGCCGGCGGCAAGCGTCGCCAGGATGACGAACAAAGCTGCCGGCAGAAGGCGGCGGGCGCGCCTAGCATAGAAGCGCCAAAGGTCGAGCCGGCCGGTGTCGCCGATCTCCTGCATGAGGTGGGTCGATATCAGCCAGCCGGAGATGACGAAGAAGATGTCGACGCCGGCAAAGCCGCCGGGCAGCGCGGTGAGGCCGAAATGGTAGGCGACGACGCCGCCGACGGCGAGCGCGCGCAATCCTTGTATGTCCGGCCGGAACGATGCTGCCACGACGGCTCCTTCGTGCAAGCCCAGCCCGCCCAAGCCTCGGCAGTGTCGGCCGGGTAGGCCGACGTCGCAATGCAACAAATCTTTCGCAGTGCAACATGGCCAGAATAGGGACGACGGTGATGAGAGACGGTTTGGGGTGCGCTTGTTGGGCCAAAGCCGGTGCTCGTAAGGCACCGGAAACGTTCAAACGTCGTGGCGGCGGGCTTGCCTGTTTCAAGGCCGAGCGCAAAACAGCCCCTCGTCGGGGCTGTTTTCTCGTCGGCTCGGTGGACTGCTACTTGCTGCCGCCGATCTTTTTCGCGCTGCTGCAGAATTCCGGGTGACTGTTGGTGGGGTTGGCGTCTTTCGACTCGTCCTCGCAGGCCTTCATCATCGCGGTCTGGTCGTCCGGCGTCATTGCCTTCCACGCCTTTACGAAGGCGTCGTCGCTAACCATCGTCTTCATACTGCTGTCGGTGTAGAAGGGCTGCATCTTGGCCGGGTCGTCGAGGGCCGACGTTTTAGCAAACGCCGCGCCGCCGACCATCGAAAGTGCCATGGCGCCCAAGCAGATCATTTTGATGTTCATGGCGTATCCTCCTGTTGCTTTGAGATCGTCGAGCAACGATCGTCTTAAAAAACGACAGGTCTGGATGAAGGTTCCGGCGATTTTTGCGCAAAACCGCCCGATAGAAGAAAAATATAGTCGAAAAACTTGAAATTTTCTCGATTTTTTCCATTTCAGCCGAGTTTATCAGCTTCACGTGCGAGACTGACCACCAGTCGATCGACGCTGGGGTCGTCGAGCCTGACGATGCGCGCCATCCGCATTGCCCGTTTCATGCTGATCCGGGCGAAGTCCTGCCGCATGATGACCGACACGAAGGCTGGCCCCGATCCGGTGAGCACAATCGCCCTGCCGACCAGAACCGGCTCGGAGATCGGAGCCCACTGCACGGTTATGATCGAGGGCTCGCTGGTCCGGCGGCGGTTGATGCCGCTGAAATAGATCCAGTTCAGGCGCGAGATCGCCACGCCGTAATGGTTGCCGGGCACACTCGCTCCGCCCTGGACATCGCCCAGAGCCGGCCGCGTCACCCGCCTGAAGGTGACCAAATCGGCCTCGCGCCGCACAAAGGTGACCGAACGCATCAGAAGATCGGGGCGGCCGGGGATCGAAAAGTAGGTGAAATAGGTGCCGCTGGCGATAGCGGGCGACGGCGGCCGCACCATGTTCTCATACAGCGTCTGGCGCAGCGATGCGTGGCCGTCGCCGCTGGCTGCCGCGACAGCGGGCTCGCGATACAGCTCATTCTCGTCGATCTTGAAATAATCGCAGATCAGACTGGCGGTGGCTTTGTTGGGAACCGCCTTGCCCTGCAGATAGCGCTCGAACTGGGTGCGGTTGATGCCAAGCTCCCTGCACACCGCGCTTACGGAAACGTGGCGTCGGATCAGCCGCCTGAGATTGGCGGCGAGATTCTCGCGAATTGGCACGACATCGCCCCGCGACAGACGTCCGGACCATTATTAGTTATTTCTTATATAGCATCGCACGCCGCAGCGGCGGCGCAAAGGAGGACCTTTGGCCAATTGCACCGGTCCAGTGGCGCCAAAACTGTACGGTTTTGACAGTCTGGCTATGCAAGCCGTGCAAATGGGCGTATTTCGGTGCCAAGAGCGACCTCACATCGGCCACTCGACATGGTATGATGGAGGGCGGTTTGGATCACACCGACCTGGTCGAGCTTCTGGGCTACACGCACACGCAATTGACCAAGATACGCCAGGCGGTCGCGGCAAGCGACCACGCGGGTGCCATGTTCGCCATCGACTGCCTTGTCGGGGCGGCCGCCGAACAGACGAAATGCAAGCTCGCAAGCCTGGAGCATGCCGGGCTGCCGATTGGCCCGTACCAAGCGGCGGATGGCTTTAAAGCTCGGCCCGGCGAAGCGAAACCATTGGGCAAGCCGGCCGCGCGCGGCAACCGATCCTGATCAGGCCGCGCCGATCTCGCCGAACAGCCTGATATATTCAGTCTCGGCTTCGCCGTAACTGCCATTGGCGAGTTCCAGCAGCCCGGCGCGGTCGCGAATGACGATCTCGCCCCGACGCGAACGGATCAGCGCGCGGCCTTCGAGCAGCTGGAGGGCGACGGTGACGCCCGGCCGCCTGACACCCAGCATGATGGCCAGGAATTCGTGGGTGATAGCGAGGTGTTCGCCGGGCACCCGGTCGTCGCACATCAGCAGCCAGCGCGCCAGCCGCTCCTCGAGCTTAAGCCGTGCGTTGACGAGGGCGGTGCAGGCGGCCTGGGTCTGGAGCGCGTTGACAAAGCGCAGTAGGAACATACGCAAGGTCGCACTTGCCGCCAGCGCCGCGTTGAAAGCGCCAGCTTCGATGCGGATCGCCTCGCCTTCGAGCTGCACGAAACAGGCATGCGGCGCACGGTCGTCGCCCATCACCAGGGAGGACCCCGTCATGCCTTCGAAGCCGATGAAGCCCACTTCGGCCTCTTGGCCGCTCGTCGTGCTGGCGACCACCGAGCCGATGCCCTGTTCGATGAAATAGACGGCTTCGATCGGAATCTTGGGGGTCACCAGCATCATGCGCAACGGCAGGTCGCAGCGCTGCATATGCGGTTCGAGCAGCGCCAGATCGTTCGCAGACATGCGCCGCAGCAGCTGATTTCGGTATCGATGGTTCTTATCGGATTTCTTATCGGGATCAGACATGGCGCAGCCCAATGCAGGGCAAGAGCCATCCGATCTCCCAGCCGTCCGTGCCCGTAAAAACGTGCGGACGATGGCCTATGTATAGGAGCTCTGAACGAAGAAAGCTATCAATACGATGTGAAATTCGAAACACGGCGCCCCCCGCCCGTTCGCATATGAAAAGATCGGCCCGAATGTTAGTGTCGGAAGCGTACCAAACGCTGCTTGGTACAAAACCGACATTTCATCGAGGCGCCAACGGTCGATAAAATCCGCCGGCTAACGACAAGGGCGCCATATTGTGCCCGGACCTGCGAGCCGTTCGAAAGGGCGCTTGATGCCCACGGGAGAATTGTACGATTTTTACTGTGATGGCGCCGATATTGACTCTTGCCGTGCCCGATTTCATTTTTTGATCGACAGCGTCAGGGCAAGTGGGTCGCTGCTCCGAAAGGGGCTTCTCATGTCGAGCCTTCAAAAGCACAATTCCGCTTTCCATCCTTCCGATCTGCAGCTGTGCCAACGCGTCTTCAATCAGGTCTGCTCCGAACGCAAACTTGACCGGATGTCGGTGGAGCCGGACGTGCAGCGACTGGCAGCCACGGTGTTCTCGCTTTTCGCGAATGGCTGCCGAAATGAAAGCGAATTGCTTGAGAGTTTCAGGCGGACTCGCCAATGACCAAGGTCAGGATTACGTCCTCGACGCCCGGGGCTGAAAAGGAGCCTTACGAAATCGCTGTCTTTGCCAGAAAATATGGCATGTCGGAGAAGGCCGCGGAGGTTGTGCTGTCGGCGAACGGACCATCCAGAACAGCTTGCGACGCGGCCGCCCGCTCGTTTATGGAAGCAGTCGCCCGCAGATCGAAAAAACAGCCATGAACGCCAAGGGAAATCTGATCTATGTCGCCCGCCTGGAACCGGCGTCACTTTTGGGCATTAGCGGACCCGCGAACTGTCCGAAAACGTACCCATCGGTCCAGGCAATTGTTCGCCTGGCGGTAACTCGCTAGCTTCGCAACGCGGCGGACCTCGGGAGCCGCCTTGGCCGACGCGGGACCCGGCCCCCCCGCCCAACCCAATCCCGCGTCGGCCATCGCCACCTCGATCGGCGAGCTGATGCCGATGATGCGTGGAAGAGCGAACCGAAGCGGTCAAGGCCGGCCAACCGGACAGCGACGAACCCCGGCTCAGTTCCGGTCGGCCGGCTTGGAGCGCATGCGTGAAACCGTCTCGCGCTCGGCGCGCTTGGAACGCAGCGGCGGCAGGCCGCGGTCGATCAGGTCCATGTCCTCGAGCACCATGTCGCCCATGCGCTTGAAGGCGATGTCGAGCGCTCCGGCGCGGTGGGCGGAGCGCAGGAAGCCGGGCAGGGTGCGCACGGGATGGTCCTGCGCCAGCGGTTCTTCCGGGAAGACGTCGCTGGCGGCGACGATGTGGCCGCTCTTCACCGCTGCCATCAGGGCGGAAAAATCGACGACGCCGGCACGGCTGAGCAGGATGAAGGCCGCACCCTCGCGCATTGACGCGAAGGCCTCGGCGCCCAAAAAACCCTGGTTCTCGCTGGTTACCGAGGCGACGACAAAGACGAAGTCGCTGGTCGACAGCACCTCGTCGAGCGAGGCCGGTTCGACGCCATTGTCGATGAGGATCGACGGCGGCAGCCAGGGATCGAAGACTTTTGTGCTGACACGGAAGCCCGACAGCAGCCGGTTCAGCGCGCGGCCGAGATCGCCGAAGCCGATAATGCCGACATCGGCGCCGGACAACAGCCGCGCCGTCCGGTTTCCGTCGCCGCCCCAGAGCTCTTTGCCATTGCGGAAAGCGAGGTCGGCGTCGACGATGTTGCGGGCGAGGTTGAGCGCCAAGGCAAGGCCAAGCTCGGCCACCGGCTCGGCGAACACAAGGCCGGTGGTGACGACATGGATGCCGCGCGCAAATAGTGTCTCATAGGGCATGTTGTTGATCAAATTGGTCTCGACATTGAAGACGCAGCGCAGTGCCTTCATCTGCTCGAGCGTTTGCGGCGATATCGGCGGTTGGCCGACGATGTAGCGGGCCTGCGCCAGCACATCGGCCGGTAGTTTTACAACGCCGTCGGCGGTGGTCTCGACGATGCGGTATTTCGCCTTCAGGCGCGCCAGTTGCGGCGATGTGAAGATAAGGTCGAGCGTGCGTGGCTCAGGCGCGCTGATGACCAGCGGCAAGGTGTTGTCTGACATGATGGGTCCTCCCGGCGCGATCCGCCTCGCGTCTTCTCGATGGCAAATTACCGTGGATTAGACGATTTACAACGCGCGCCTTTGCGGAACGCTGGAATGTCGCGCCGAGGCTGGGGTGCCTCGACGCTTCCCTTCTCCCCCAGCGATGAGAGCAGCGATGAGAGACAGTGATAAGAGAAGGAAAGACGCCGTCGCCCTCGATGGCGGATGGGTGGAAGGACCCCTCACGCCATGCCGGGCGCCCGCCGCTGTCCCAGATGCCGCACCTTGCGGCCGATGATCATCAACTGGCGCGCGGTGTTGTTGCGCAAGCGCCGTACGCGCCATTCCAGCCCGGTTTCGATGGTGATCGATTTGGCATAGTAACTCACCCGCATGCCATCCTCATCGGTAGCCACCTTGACCGGGTCGTCATAGAAAGCGTTGATCTTTTCGGCCGCCATGCCCGGTGTTTCGAGCCAGCGCGGAATGTGAACCGAATGCAGCCGATCGACATCGGTCATCACCCGCCCGATGCCGACGCCGGGCGTTGGACACGTCGTGCAGAACGCATCGCCGATGAAGATGACCCCGTCGCGGCGATGGCCTTGCGTCGTGCTCAGACTGATCTGCCTGACCTCGACAGGACTTGCGACTTCGAAGTTGCCGCATCGCGCGGCTATTTCGGGCATAAGCTCGCAGAGCATCTTTTGCGGCTCCTGGCGGAACGCCCGCGTCCATGGTTCGGCCACATTGCGATAGAGGAACATGTTCGCCCGCATCTTGTCGCCGAGGGGGAAGATGCTGATGTAGGCGATACGGTCGGCAGCCCGCCTGCTATAGCAGGTGACGGATTGATGGCCGAATTCACGCGGCGAGATGGCGAGGTCGAATCCCATCGAGAGCGAATGCGCCTTCGATTGCTCTATGCGCTCGACCCCGACGGCGCGCCGCACCGCTTCGCCGTGGCCGGTGGCCACCACCAGCAGGCGGGCATCGATGACGGTGCCGTCGGCCAGCACAAGCCGTTGCCGGTCCGGTCCAGTCGAGACCTCGGTTACCTTGCCGACCGTCAGCGGCACTTGCGGCGGCAAGGCGTCGCGCAGGCCGTTGATCAGCGCGCCATAGGAAAATGTGAATTCAGACTTCTTCTCGTGCGCGAAGAATTGGCCGAGGCGGAAGATATGCGTGTCGGTTGTTGAGGTGACGAGACGCTTGAGCATCGCATCGAGGCCGAGCTTTTCGAACAGCAGCATCTGATCCATACCGATCTTCTCGGCCCGGAACTCGTCGTGATGGACGCGGTGCGGATCGATCAGCGCCACCTTGCGGCCGGCTTTTCCCAACACTGTTGCCAAGGTGGTGCCGGCCATTCCGGCGCCGACGATCGCCACTTCGACTTCGGTCTGGCCAGCCTCTGCGATACTCATCTTACAGCCCCTTCTAGTCGGATCCTCCCGCATCACGATCTGCGGCGGAATATCTTCCGAAGCAAAATCAACCTCAAGCAACCGGAGCGCGTGTCCGGTGGTAACCAATGTTTAGGTTAATAGCGGACCCGTCGTTTCCAGCGCGGTGCGATCGCCGAACCATCGATGAACTCAAAACCGCCTGCCTCGTTGAGCGTGTGAAGTTTGCGCCCACTCCATAGCGCACCGGGATTTAAGATGGTTTCAACGACCTGCTCCATGCCGATCAAATCAAGGTGAGAAATGCGTGCGATGCCGAGAGCCGCACCGTAGCTCCTGCGGCAGTCCTGCACCGGGCGCAGCAGGTCGTTGCCGCGTTTGACCATGCGGCCGGCCGGCCGCGCCGAGGCGATGTCGATCAGCACGGGATTGTTCGGGTGCGGCGTCCAGGGGCCGCGAAAATCGGGTGCCGACCACAGATGCAGCGCGTCGGAAAACGCGCCGCCGCCGTCGCGGACGGTGGCGAACAGCCACCAGGCACCGCTATGCTCTACCAGGGTGGCGTCGCTGGCGACGACGCCGGACAGAAGCGTCGCCTCCTTGACCCATCCGCCGGGAAAGGCTGTGGCGCGGTAGAGATCGACCGTGCCGCTGGCGCAGCTTTCCGGCACCATCCAGACCTCGCCGTCGCGCTCGAAGACGAAGGGGTAGGAGAGATGGTAGGGCAGGTCGAGCACCGGTTCAGGGCGCCCGATCGGGCCTGCCGGACCGAAGGGCACGGCGGAGATGATGGCCCGGCCCAGCCGATGGATATAGTCCTCGACGAACAGGGTGAGCTTGCCCTGATACAGGATCGGGAACGGATCGGCGTAGAAGCGGCTGCCATCGTCCGGCAGTTCTTGCCAGCCCGATGCCGGATGCGCGCGCAGGTCGAACAGATCGCGGCCCCCGGTTTGCCGCCAGCCGACCTTCCAGTGCGGCGCGTTGTAGCAAAGGTGATAGATCTTCTGGACGATCCGCCGCGCCAGCGCCTTGCCAGCTCTGACCCCAAGCTTGCCGGCCGAAGGCATTGGCGGCGGGCTGCCTGCCTGCGCCGGCTCGGGCAGATCAGGCACGGATCTTGCCGCGCCTGACATCGCAGCGACGATCAGGCTTGCGGTGCGCGCCAGCATGTCCTGGAAGGACGCGAACGCGATGCCGCCATATTCGGTTCCCAGGCGCCCGACGGCAACCGCAACGCCGCTCTCCTCGACACGGGCAAGCGGCGTGCGGCCGGCGAGGATCAAGGCCAGCAAGGCGGCTTCGCCACTGGCGCCGTCATAGGTGACGCGCCACACTCGCGTGCCTTCGAGCCTGACATCGCCGCAGAGGTCGATCACCAGGTCGGGCGAAGCGGGGGACTGTGTCCGGTAGGGGGCGAGCGCCGAAAGCGGCACACGCTTGGCCAGCCCATCATGAGACAGTCCATGTATGGCCGTTTCGAGTTGAAACAGGGCGGCGGCGCTGCTCGGAATGCCGCCGCTCGCCGGCCTGATATCGACGGACAACTCGACATCGCCAAGCGCGGCGAGGCGTTCCAGCAGCGCGACATGAAAGGCACGCACACAGTCGCCGTTCAGGCGCAGGCTTATCTGCATGGCGGAGACCCGAAAAGGCGGTGCCCGGCCTTGCCGGCTAGGCCGGTCCGGTCAAATTTTAGCCCCATCTGCATACGTCTCCGCTCGCTGCGCCGCCAACACCTCGGTATGTATATTTTTAAGCAAACTGCATGCCAAAATTCACACGACCTCTCAACGTAATTAACAATGTTTTAACAGTTGGAGGAATAGCTACGGTGGTGCCGCAATCTGATCTTGCCGGCAGATGGGGTATTGTCGGAGGCAGCCATGCAATCATCCCTGCCCATGGTTCCTCAGCAATACGCTCCCGATGTGGGATCCGCGGGATCATACGCAGCTTCAACCGTCGAACTGGGCGACCTGAAGCGCATCCTGGTGCGCCGCCGGTTCTGGATTTTCGGCACCGTCGCGCTTCTGACGCTGGTGGCCCTGGTCTACGGCCTTTTCACGCCCGCGCTCTATAGCTCGGCGGCGGAAATCCTTATCGATCCGCAGGACCTGCAGGTCGTCACCAACGACGTCAATCCCAGCCGTATCTCACCCGATGGCGGCATCACGCAGGTCGAGAGCCAGGTCAGTGTGGTCCAGTCGACAGGCGTGCTGATGCGGGCGATCGCAGCGACAAACCTGACGCAGGATCCGGAATTCAACGGGCAGGGCTTGCTGTCGCGGCTGCTTGGTTCGGCATCGGCCGAAGGCGACAGATCGGCGCAGACGCTCGACGCGCTGCGCCGGCGGCTGGCGGTGAAGCGGGCCGACAAGGTCCTGGTCCTCGACGTCATCGTCACCGCCAAGAGCGCCGACAAGGCCGCCCTTCTGGCCAATGCCATCGCGCAGGCCTATCTGGTCGACCAGGCGAGCGCGCGGGCGCAAATGGCCAAGGATGCTTCCGAGTCCATAACCGCCCGGCTGGATGAGCAGCGCAAACGTGTCCAGCAAGCCGAGAATGCCGTCGAGGCCTACAAGTCCGCCAACAACATGGTGATGGCGGCGGGCAATCTGGTCAGCGACCAGGAACTGACCGAGATCAACACGCAGCTTGCGGCGGCGCAGAGCCGTACCGCGGCGCTGAAGGCGCAGGTTGACCAGATGCGCCGGCAGAGCGGCACGGCGGACGCAACCTCGGAAGCGATGCGCTCGGCGGTGATCTCGAGCCTGCGGGCGCAAGAGGCGACACTTGTCGACCAGGTTTCGCAGCTCGGCACGGAGCTGGGGCCGCGTCACCCCTCTCTGATCGCGGCCCAGCAGCAGCTGCGCGACACGCGCCAGCTCATCGCGCGCGAACTCGGCCGCATCGCCACCGCCACCGAGACCGACTACGAACGGGCGCTGGCCAACCAGCAGGCGCTGGAAGCCAAGGTCGCCGGCATGAAGAGCAAATCGCTCGACACCGACCAGGCCTCGGTGCGGCTGCGTGAATTGCAGCGCGATCTCGAGGCGCTGCGTTCCGTCTACTCGAACTATCTACAGCGCGCCCAGGAGACGCGCGAGCAGATCAATGTCGACAGCACGAATGCACGCATCATCTCCAACGCCATGCCCGCCTTGAAGAAGAGCTGGCCGCCCTTGCCGCTGCTGCTTGTCGGCGCGATCTTCGGCGGGCTGGGGCTCGGCACCGGTCTGGCGTTGATCGCGGAATATGTCTCGCCAACGGTGCTTTCTAGCGCCCAGATGCAGTCGGCCATCGAGGCGCCGGTGCTGGGCGTGGTGCCGGCAAAGTCAGGCACTGGCCGGCGCTGGTGGCCCTTTGGCGGCGCGCGCGCCGCCGCGTCCAGCCAGAAGGCCGACGCCGTCATGGGCTTTGCGCTGAGGCGCATGTTCAGTTCGGGCCAGCGGCCGCCGGACTGGCCGCTGGTGCCATCCATCCTGGTGACGTCGTCGCCGGGCGAGGGTGCGCAGCGCAGCCGGGTGGCGCGGCTGCTGGCCAATGCCGCTGCGTCCAGGGGCAGCCGTGTGCTGTTCATCGATGCCAATGGCGGCGGCAGCCAGAAGGATCCGCAGCCGGGAATCCTCGATGTGCTGCGCGGCGAATACGCGTTTGAAGCCGTCAGCCACTACGCGACCGGCAGCAATGTCGCGCTGCTGGGCAGGGGCCGCTCGAAGGCGGTCTTCCAGGAAGCGCACGGCATCTATTTTGCGCAGCAGATGCTGGCCCAGGCCAGCCGGAGCTTCGAGCTCGTCGTCATCGACGGCGGTGCGCTGGCCGACAATCTCAATGCCTCGCCGCTGGTTGCCATGGCCGACGAGATCGTGCTCGTCGCCACGCTGAACACCACGCCGATGCGCGACGTCACCACGACCTCGCAGGCCGTTTCCGTCATGGGGCGGCTGCCGACGGGGGCCTTGCTGGTCGACGAGGCGGCCTGATATGGCCGCCAGCTGGAGCGCAAGCGCTTCGAACCATGGTGCTGCCGTGCCGCGGGCCGGCACATCGGTCGATGCGCTGACGCGGTTCGGACTGATTGCTGCGGTGGCGGTGCTGTTCAGCGTATCGGGCGGCATGCTGTGGCTGGTGGGCTACAATTACGACGGCCTGTTCGGCAACCCGGCGACCAAGATCCACCCGTCCACCTATCTGATCGTGCTCCTGCTCGCCTGGCGCTCCTGCACTTTTGGCAATCCGGTCGGCTATCTCATCCATGTCGCCGACAGGCGACCGGCCAGCGCTCTGATGGCCGCCATATCCGTCGTGCTGCTGTTCGTCGTCATCGTCAGACAGCGTCCCGGCATGGCCGGCATGATCGATACATTCGTGGTATCAGCACTTCTGGTGCTGATGCTCAGCGAGGACGACGAACGGACATTCGCCGGGCTGCAGACCGTCGTTCATGTGGTCATGACGGCGAATGCGTTGCTTGCACTTTTCGAGTTCGCCACCAAGACGCTGATTTTCCCCTATCGCCTCGACGGCGTGGCGTTTACCACCGATCTGCGCTCGAGCGCGCTGCAGGGGCATCCGCTTGCCAATGCCATGGTGACAGCGATCTACGTGCTTGCGCTGCTCTCCGGTGCCAGATCCCTGTCGATGCCTGTGCGGATAGGGTTGATCGGCCTGCAATGCGCGGCACTCGTCGCCTTCGGCGGCCGCACGGCGATGGTGACGACGGTCGTGCTCGGCGGCTGCTACCTGCTTTTTCAGGGCATCACCAAATTGCGCCAGGGCCGCGTCAACCTGCTGGGTGCGGCGCTCGGCTTCATGCTTGCCGCGCTGCTGCCGGTCGTCATCGTCGTGGCGGCATATTATGGTTTCTTCGACGCGCTGCTGGAGCGCTTCGTGTCGGACAGCGGCAGCGCCAATGCCCGCGTCGAGATGTTCGAGCTCTTCAAGTACCTGGAATGGCGCGATCT
Organism: Mesorhizobium sp. LjRoot246; assembly: GCF_964254115.1. Taxonomy (NCBI): domain Bacteria; kingdom Pseudomonadati; phylum Pseudomonadota; class Alphaproteobacteria; order Hyphomicrobiales; family Phyllobacteriaceae; genus Mesorhizobium; species Mesorhizobium sp. LjRoot246. The sequence goes on from NZ_CAXUSN020000001.1 coordinate 2,871,533, forward strand.
GATCGTGGGGCCGGACGTCGACCTGATCGACAGCTTGCGCCGCATCAACGGCCTCGAACAGGGCATCGAGAACCCGATCATCCGCACCATCGTCTATCAGGGCGCCTTCTTCACCCTCTTGCTGACGTTTGGCTTCGTGCTGTTCCTGTTCGAGGTGGCGCGCCGTTGCCATCCCGGCATCTGGCTGCCGATGCTGGCCTGGATCATCCTGATCAACACCTCGGAAAGCGTCGCGTCGAAGACGACGCTGCTGACCAAGTTCGTGGTGCTGGCGCTGGTGCTCTACCGGCCGGCGCGGGCGGTGGTGCGGCAAAGGGCGCAAGCGGGGCGCGGACCAGGGGATGGCCAGGGACAGGGCTTTCCTCTCCATCGTTAGCGTCAGGTTCCCCTCGCGTTTCGTCATCCTAGGGCGAAGCAAGGAGCGAAGCGACGCGGCGCAGACCCTAGGATCCATGCCGTGACGGTAGTCGTAGAATGCGGCGGATCAGAATGGTGCTTATACACGGACGAACGCGGGCTACCCTTCAACCATGACCGGCTACGTCTACATGACCGCAAGCCAGAAGCGCGGCACGATTTATATCGGTGTCACCAACGACCTCGGCCGCCGCGTACCCGAACACAAGTCCGGCCAAGGCTCAGGCTTCACCAGCCGCTACGGCGTGCAACGCCTTGTCTGGTACGAGGAGTATTTCGATATCACTGATGCGATCCAACGTGAGAAGTCCCTGAAACGCTGGCCACGCCAATGGAAGATCGACTTGATCGAAAAGACCAATCCGGAGTGGTTTGAACTTTTTCGTGGAACCGGGTGGTGAGCGTTTGGTTTCTTGCACCGCCGGAGCATATCATCACCGTCACGGCATGGATCCTAGGGTCTGCGCCGCGTCGCTTCGCTCCTTGCTCCGCCCTAGGATGACGACGCGGGGGGAGGTCTTCGGCTAATCTCCACAGTCCGAGTTCTACTACTGCGGCATCACCAACCCGAGCGCCTCGACCATCGCCGGATCCAGCGCCCGCGTGCTGTCATCCATCATGCCCATGCCGTCGAAGAGATCCCAGAATGCCCAGGGGAAGCCGAACGCCTCGGCGCTTTGCCTGACATCGGCGATGTAGCGCGCGCGATCCGGGTTGGGCGCGGCGACATAGCGGACGTCGGTGCGCAGCGCGCCGAACTCGCCCATGATGATGCGCTCCGGCGCAAGGGCGTGGCCGTCGGCCCAAGCGCGAACCTCGCCAAGATATTTGTCGACAAACCAGCGGTCGGGCCTGGCGTCGAAATAGACTTTCAGCACGCGCTCGGTTTCGGCATAGGCGGCCTGCTTGGCGTCTTCAGGGGTTTCGGTATCCTGCGCCATGCGCGCCCTGACCGATGCCAGCGTCTGTTCCAGCGAGCCGGCGGATGCCGGCCACGGCACGTTGTTGAGCGACCGGTAGACCGGCTCGCGCATCCAGGGTGCCCCCTGATGGCTGAACAGATAGGGCTCGTAGAAGTGGAAGGTGAACAGGATCGGCTCGAAGGGCGACAGCGGTGCCGGATCGAGCGCGGTCAGTCCGCTCACCATCGAGCCGCAGCCTCCGGTGACGACCAGCGGCAGGGTCGCCGCCGATGCCCTTGCAGCGGTCAGAAGCGCGAGCTGGATCTGCGACCAGACGTTCGACGCGCAGGCCTGCGCCGGCTCGTTGACCGGCTCCAGCGCCACCCTGCCGGGCTGGAACTGGGCCAGCCTGCCGGCAAGCTCGCCGACCAGCCCGCGATAGAGATCGAAGGCGGGCGCCGCGGTGCTGGAGACCATGCGGTCGGGGTTCCAGTAGTGGGTGGCGCCATTGGCCTGGATGTTGACGATGATGCCGAGGCCGGCGTCGAGTGTGGCGGTGACGGCCGCGTCCAGCATATCGAGCAACTTGCCGCGCGCGGCAGCGTCGGCGGCCAGGAAGGGGCCGGGATCGACGGGCAGGCGGATGAAATCGAGCCCGGTCCTGCGCAGCCGATCAAGGTCGTCTGGGGTCGGCACTGGTCGTTGCGACTGGAAGGGCGGCCAGTCATAGTCGGTGCGCGGTGCGGGAAATTCGCGTGTCAGCGAGAACCAGGGCCAGGCGTTGACGCCGCGCCGAAACCGCGGCTCTGCGGCGACGGCGGCCGGCGAGATCGGGAGCGAGCCAAGGGCCGCCGCCGTGGACAGCGCCGTCCGCAGCACCCGCCGTCGCGACCAGCCTGTCATGCGGTTCCGTGCGATGCGTGATCCATCGCGGCGGTCTCGGCGGCGGTCACGCCGAGCAAGCGGTAGGCTTCGTTTTCATAGGCAAGTAGAACATCGTCCCAGCGGAAGGCTTCGCGGGCGCGCGCCCTGGCGGCAACGCCGCAGGTCCTGACCAGGGCATCATCGTCCAGCGCCTGCTGCATCCGGTCGGCGCAACTGTCCTTATCGGTGAAGTAGATCGCCGCAGCGCCGGCGGTCCACCTGTTGTAGGGATTGTCGTGGGCGATCACCATGTTGCCGGCGGCCAGCGCCTCGACCAGCGACGGGTTGGTGCCGCCCACCGTGTGGCCATGCAGATACGCGCGGGCGTGGTATCTGAGCGCCTTGACGGTCGCCTGGTCGTAGATGGCGCCCGGCAGGACCACCGAGTCGTTCGCCGCCTTGCGAATGGCGACATGATAGGGGATGTCGTCGGACAGCGTTCCCAACACCACCAGTTTCATGTCGCGTTTGCGGCTGCAAAAAGCTTCGACGATCGGCAGGATGTTGTTGTCGGGTTCGATGCGCGCGATCGAGACCAGATAGCGCCCTGGCTCGAGGCCGAGTGCCCGGATCGGCGCTTCCGGAGCCGATGTCACCGGATCGGCGCCATAAGCGATGGTGGCGATGGCGCTGCGTGGCCGGCGCGTCGCCAGGTGGTCTGCGATGGCGGGATGATCGGCGACCAGCCGATGCGAGGCCCAGGCGCCGATCCATTCGTTGAGCCAGAACCAGGTGCGCGCCGCCATTCCCCATTTGGGGCGGCGCCACTCGATGCCGTCCATGTTGGTGAAGATCTTGCGCCGCTTCAGCCGGAGCCAAGTCAGGAAGACCGCGCCGTTGTAGCCGAGCACGAGGCAGACGCCCGTCCTGCTGGCGGCGTCGCGGACGCACTGCCAGTCGAATTCCAGGGTCGCGCGCGGCCCCTTGGAGGCAACCTGGATGTGAATGAGCTCGATGCCGCGCCAGGTTTCGCTGCGCACCCGCTGGTCAATGCGCTCGACCTCATCCTGGCAATAGACGCCGACCTTCCAGCCGCGCCCGACGAGAAACAGCGCCAGTCTTTCGGCGAAGGTTTCGAAGCCGCCATGGGCCGCGGGTATGCCGCGCGTCCCCAGGATCAGAATGGCAGGCGTCTCTGGTTTCATGGCCGGCGGCACTTTCATATGTCTATATATTAGATATAGCTTAATTTCTAAGAAGCAGGTGGCAACTTCCGTGCCATCCACCGATTTCGGTGTTCGGGAGGGTGATCATCGCGTGGGGTTGTAAAAAAACGGTGTTGAACCCGATAGTTGTTTCATTCTCGGTCAACCCTTCTGTGCGTAGCTGTATCGAAACGAAGCAGTGCCGGGGTCGTGCGGCCGGGTAGCCGGCCTATTGAATCCGGCATGGTTCTTGCGGCAAGGCTCCTGCACATTATCGCCGAGCGCGATGGTTGTAGCACCTGGCGGGATACAAAGATGCGGATTGCCTGCGTTCATCAGGGCTATGAACTCTATGGTTCGGACCGCAGCTTCGCGGAGAGCGTTGCTGCGTTGCGCGCGGCGTTTCCGTCGGCCGACATCGAGGTGGTCTTGCCGCGCAGCGGGCCGATCGTGCAGATCCTGGAAGCACATGCCAGCCGGATTGTCTTCGAACCGCTCTGGGTGCTGAGGCGCCAGGCCATTGCGCGTCTTGCAACGGTCGAGATGGCGCGATTGCCGGTTACTGTGTTCAGGGCGTGGCGGCGCCTCAGGCATTGCGACCTCGTCTATGTCAACACCTCGATCGTGGCCGACTATGCGCTGGCCGCGCGCTTGCTGCCTCACAAAGCCGTCCTGCATATCCACGAGATCCCCGAAGGCGCCATGCGCAGGATACTCGTCGGCCTGATGCACTGGAGCCATGCGGATCTGATCTTCAACTCGCGCGCGACGCGGGCCGCTTTCGGCGACCCCAGGGCCGCGCGCACGCATGTCGTCTACAACGGCGTTGCCGGGCCGGCGGCGGTCGAACCGACGACCTATGACGGCAAGCGGCCGTTGCGGGTGCTGCTGCTCGGCCGCATCAACCGGATCAAAGGGCAGGAGGTGCTGCTGGAGGCGATCGCCTCGATGCCGCCGGCGCTGCAGGCGAGGGTCGACGTGCGGCTGGTCGGCGGCGCCTTCGAAAGCACCGAGCGCGAGCGCGCTTTGGCCGAACTGGTCGAGACCATGGGCCTCACCGGGCGCGTCAGCGTCCTGCCTTTCATTTCAGATCCTTCGGAACACTACCGCTGGGCCGATATCGTCACCGTGCCGTCGCGGCGTCCGGAATCGCTCGGCCGCGTCGCCATCGAGGCGATGGCCTATGGCCGGCCGCCGTTGGTGTCGGCCATCGGCGGGCTGGTGGAGGTGGTCAGCGACGGCGAGACCGGCTGGCATGTTGCGCCCGGCGATGCAGCCGCTCTTGGCGCGAAATTGCAGGAGATCATCCTCACCCCCGAGGCCTGGCGCCGTTTTGTCGCTGCCGGGCGCGCGCGCTACGAGGCAATCTTCAGCGAGCCGGTCGCGGCCGCCGCGATCGCGGCGATCGCCGCCGACAAGCTAAAGGCGACCATCGCACGGCCGGGCAGGGCGCCGGCCGCCCGCGAAGCGGAGACACGGCCTTGAAACTTGCGTTCCCGAGCCATCTGGTTCGACGCCTCGTGCTGATGATCGGCGGCGAGGCGATGCAGAGCGGCTTTCACTTTGCCCTCAACATCATGCTGTTGCACATGCTGTCGGCGCAAGGCTACGGCCTCTTCGCCATCGGCATGGTGATGGGCGGCGTCGGCTTATCCTATATTAGATCGCTCACCGCCGTTCCCGCCAGCATCTGGATGAGCAAAAGCACCAACAGCGCCGGTGTCGATGCCTATGACGTGGCGTTCGGAACGGCGGCGCTGATCGTGGCGTTGCTGATGGCCGTCGGTACGGCTGTTCTGATGCGTCTGCTTGGCGATCCAAGCGGAATTGCCGCCGGCTGCTTCGTCGGCGCCTGGTCGCTGCGCAGCCATATGCGCACGACTTTCTTCGCACGTCGCCAGCAGGTGATCGTTTCCATCAGCGACGGCGCTTTTACAGTCGCCGGCATTGTCCTGACCGGCCTGACGATCTGGAAGGTCCAGGAGCCGCTGCAGACGGTGTTCTATGCACTTGCCGCGGCAAATGTGTTCGGCATTTTCGTCCTGACCCGGCTGGCCAGGCGCACACTTCGCATCAGCTTCCGCATGCCGACGCGTCGACGCTATATCGGGCTCTGGCCCCAGTTGCGCTGGTCGGCATTCAGCGCGACCACCACCAACATCCAGGGTCAATGTCTGGCGCTGCTGGTCGCGGGCATTGCCGGGCCTGCCGCCTACGCACCGCTGGCGGCGGTTCTGGTGCTGTTTGCCCCGCTGCGCATCATCAGTCTCGCCTTCGTCAACATGACGCAGCCGGATCTCGCCAGGCTGATGCGGAACAACGAAACAGTCCGTGTCTGGGCGCAGGCGAAGATCTGGGCGCTCGTCATGGGGCTCGGTGGCCTCGCCTATGGATGCGCCATCATGTTCATCTTGCCGATGATAAAATCCCAGGCCCTCCAGGACGCTTCGATCTGGTTCATCGCCCTTTTCGTTATCGCGAATTTTGTCCCGATCATGCTCTATATCATGCCCCGCATCGTGCTTGAGATACTCGGTGATTTCCGGATCGTCGCGTTCATCACGACGGGCGGCGCGGTCGTCGGGCTGGTGCTGATCGCGATCCTGCTGGCAATCGCGTCTCCGCCGTGGGCGTTGGCGGGTTCCGCCGTCTCCGAGATATTCGTGCTCGTGGCATCATGGTATTTCGCGCATCACCGCATATGGAACATCGAGCATCCCGATGAGGCGCGCGACAGCCGGTTGGGTGCTTGGCGGCGGACGCTTTCGTTCGCGACGGCAAAACGATAGGAAAAAGTATGGCAGTCCAGGCAGTGCAAATTGCTGCGGTGAGCGGCTTGCCCGACGGGCAGTCCTCCCAGCCCGTCACCGGCGTCGCGAACGACGCCTATACGGCGCGATTGCACACCAGTCTGGAAGCGGCCAGGCCGCTCTGGCGGCGCTTCCAGGCGGATGGTGTGTGCACAGGCCACCAGAATTATGCGTGGGCCGAGGGGATCGTCGCGCGGCTGATGCCGGAAGGTGCGGAACTGCTCATCGTGGAGGTAAACGACGCCGTGACGGGCGCGCCGCGGATGCTGGTGCCGCTGATGCGGCGACCGGCTTTCCGCCATCGGTTGATCGAATGGCTGAGCTGTGGCGTTTGCGACTATTCGGCGCCGCTGCTGGCCGATGCGAGCCCCTGGACAAGGCAATCCGCACAGGCCGCGTGGGCAGCCGTGCGTTCCGTGCTGCCGCCGGCGGACCGCATCCACATCACGGGAATTCCGCAAGAGATCGGCGGCATCGCCAACCCGCTGGCCTTGCTCACGGCCACGCGCGATTCCCTGCACACCAGCTTCGGCATGGCCATCGACGGCGACCCGGAAACCGTCCTCAAGCGCCTATGCAGGCCATCCTTCGTCAAGGCCTTCAACAAGGACTGGCGCCGGCTCGAGCGGCTCGGCGGCGTGGAACTGGTCGAGGCCAACACGCCGGCTCTGGTGGAGCTCATCTTCGGCGACCTAGTCCGGATGCGGCTCAGCCGCTTTCGTGAATTGGGCCGTTTCGACCTGCTGACGCAGGGGACGGTTGTCGACTTCTATCGAAACGCCGCGCTCGAGGGTCTGTTGGATGGGTCGGTGCGGCTCTTCGGGCTGCGCGTCGGTGAGGCTCTGATCGCGGTACAATACCTGTTGATCCATCAAGTAACCGTTCATGCTCTCATGATAGCAATCGACCAGGGCGCGGTGCCCAACGTCTCGCCGGGGCTTCTGATCATGGGCAAGTTGATGAGCTGGGCGCGCGGGCGGGGTTTCGAGTATTTCGACCTGTCGGTAGGCAACCAGAGCTACAAGGAGCATATGGGCGCCAAAGGTTCGAGCCTGGGTGAGCTTTGTCACGAGAATACGGTGCGCGGCCGTGCTGTAAGCACCGCCATCAAGCTCCGCAACCGGACCGAGGTTTTCGTGCGCTCCAAACCGCGGCTGCTCAAGGCGATCCAGGGATTGATGCGGGGTTTGCGGCGCCTGCGTGGAGGACCGGAATGACGGGAGAAGCATGTGGCAAGCCGGGCAATGCAAATGGCTGCTGTTACAGACCTTTCCGATGGGCCGGCTTCCCCGATTGCAGCCAGCACCGGGGCCGGTGTGCGCTATACGGCGCGGCTGCACAGCAGCTTCGAGACCGTCAGACCGCTCTGGTTGCAGCATGAGGCGGACGGCGTCTGCACCGCCCATCAGCACTATGCCTGGGTCGAAGGAATCGCCGCACGGCTGATGCCCAGAGATGCGGACCTGGTCTTCGTCGAGGTGAGTGACGCCATGACGGGTGCGCCGGTCATGCTGCTGCCGCTGATGCGACGCCGGGCTCTCGGCCACCACGTGATCGAATGGCTGAGCTGCTGCGTGTGCGATTATTCGGTGCCGCTGCTGGCGGATGCGAGAGCGTGGACCAGGCAGGGTGCCGACGCCGTCTGGGCGGCAGTCCGCGCCGCGCTGCCGCCGGCGGATCGCATCCACATCGCCGGAATCCCGCAACAGGTGCACGGTGTGGCAAATCCGCTGGCGCTGCTTTCGGTGGCGCGCGATTCCATTCAGATCACCTCCGGCCTCGTCCTGCACGGTGACTCGCAGACGCTCATCAAGCGCATCTGCAGGCCGTCCTTCGCCAAGACGTTCCACAAGCAGTGCCGCGCCTTCGAACAGCGTGGCGGCCTCGCTCTGGTCGAGGCCGACACGCCGGCACTGACCGAGGAGCTTTTCGACGCGTTGCTGGAACTGCGGCTGAAGCGCTTTCGCGAGCTTGGGCGTTTCGACCTCCTGACGCAGGCCCCGGTCGTCGACTTCTACCGCCATGCAGCGCTCCAAGGTCTGTCCGATGGATCGGTGCGGCTCTTCGGGCTGCGCGTCGGTGAAGCCTGGCTCGCCTCCATCTATGTTCTGGCTAGAAAAGGCACGCTTCACACCCTCCTGCTCGGCATCGACCAGAATGCGGTCGCCAATGTCTCACCCGGTCTGACGACGATGGGCAAGCTGATGATGTGGGGATGCGAGCGGGGATTCGACTATTTCGACCTGTCGGTTGGCAGCCAGGGCTACAAGGAGCATATCGGTGCCTCGAGCTCGGTTCTGGCCGAGATTTGCGAACCGATGACGGTGCGGGGCAGGGCTGCGAACGCGGCCATTTTGCTGCGCAGCCGGGCCGAAGGCATGGCGAGGTCGCATCCGCGACTGAACAAGACCATCCAGAGCCTGATGCGCCGCTTGCGGCGACTGAAGGACTGAAGGTGGAATGCGCACCGAAATTGACAGGATGGCGCGTCTCCGTCATCCTTGAGCCCAGTCGCCAGGCTGCGGACAGCGGCCGCGTTGGGTGTCAGGCGACCGAGGGCAGTGTCATGTTCAGTCCCGTCATCGGCCAGAATTCCAAGCGCGCCGCGGTGCGCAAGGCGCTCGAGCGCCACAAGGTCTACATCACCGCGCAGAGTTTTTCGGACGGCACCTACCAGGCCCGCGTTCTGGTCGACGGCGAAGCGTACTGGGTCGATGAATTCCGGTTGAGCCAACTGCAGCAGGGGTTGTCACCGGCGGAGCTCGAGTTGACGCCGGCCATCGACGATTGAGAGCAAGTGACAAATCGCGAGCGGTGCAAACGTAGCGCGAAGGAACGAGGCGTTTGCAATTGGCCACCGTGCTTCGACCTTTGCCATGACCACCCCGCCCAAACTCAAGACCTATCGCGCTAAACGCGAATTCACCAAAACGCCGGAACCGGCCGGTGGGTTGATCTCTGGCGAAGGCAACCGCTTCGTCGTGCACAAGCATCACGCCACATCGGATCACTATGATCTGCGCCTGCAGGTCGGCGATGTGCTGAAGAGCTGGGCGGTGCCGCGCGGGCCTTCGCTCAATCCGGCAGACAAGCGCCTGGCGGTCGAGACCGAGGATCATCCGCTCGAATATATCGACTTCGAGGGCGTCATTCCCGAGGGCGAGTATGGCGGCGGGCCGATGATCGTCTGGGACACCGGCACCTGGGCACCGATGGACGACGTCGAGAAGAGCCTGCGCACCGGCGCTTTCAAGTTCCGGCTGGCCGGCGACAAGCTCAATGGCGGCTGGATGCTGACGCGGCTGAAGCCGAAACCCGGCGAGGACGAGAACAAGAAGAACTGGCTGCTTTTCAAGGAGCGCGACCTTGCGTCCGACACCGCGCTCGACATCCTCACGGCGCGGCCGGAAAGCGTCAAATCCGGATTGCGCATCGAAGAGCTGGCGGCGCCGGCGAGACCGGCCGCCAAACCCGCACCCAAGCAAGGTTCGCTGAAGCCAGGCACGCTGCCGGGTGCATTCAAGGCCCCGGCACTCAGCCGCATCGAGCCGCAGCTGGCGACGCAGGTGCCAAAACCGCCCGATGGCGAGGATACCAGGGAAACCTGGCTGCACGAGATCAAATTCGACGGCTACCGAACCATGGCGCATCTCACTGAGGGCGTGGTGAAGCTGATCACCCGTGGCGGCATCGACTGGACGAAACGCTATGGCGACCTACCGCATGCCTTTGCCAAACTGCCGTGCCGCGACGCCATCATCGATGGCGAGATCGTCGTCCTCGACGCCAAGGGCATCAGCCGCTTCGCGCTGCTGCAGGATGCGCTGGCGGAAGGGGCCGGCAGCAAGCTGCATTTCTACGCCTTCGACCTTCTCTATCTCGACGGCTGGGACCTGACCAAGGTGCCGCTTATCCGGCGCAAGGCGCTGCTGGCGCAAATGCTGTCGGGCCTTGGCGCCAATTCCGCCATCCAGTTCTCCGACCATGTCGAGGGCTCGGGACAGGGGCTCTACGACCAGGCGTCGGAACTAGGTCTGGAGGGCGTCGTCTCCAAGCGTGCCACCGCGACCTACCAGAGCGGCCGCACCAAGAGCTGGACCAAGACCAAGGCGCTGCCATCGGGCGACTTCGTCATCGCCGGCTACACCATCTCCGATGCGGCCGAAGGGTTGGCGGCGCTCGGCATGGCTGAGTTCGAGGGTGGTGAATTGCACTATCGCGGCAAGGTCGGCACCGGCTTCGATGCTGCCACCGCCAGTGAGTTGCTCGCCAGGCTGCAGCCGCTGCGGGAAGGCGCCACTGCGCCCGAGGGCGTTCCGCGCGAGATCATGCGCGAGATGAACTGGGTGCGGCCGCTGCTGTCGGCGCGTATCCATTACGCCAACCGCACGGCGGACAATGCGCTGCGCCACGGCGTCTTCCGCGGCTTGAGGGATGTCGGCCTGTCGACGCCGGTGTCCTCGACACGCAAGCGGCTGATCTCGGAGGCTGATCTGGCCACCATCTGGGTGACCAATCCGACGCGGCGGCTGTTCGGCAAGACCGGTCCGACCAAGCTCGACATCGCCGTCTATTACGCGCTGGTCGGCGACTTCATGCTGCCGCACATCCTCGGCCGGCCGGTGTCGCTGGTGCGCTGCCCGACCGGCCTGCCGAAGGACTGCTTCTTCCAGCGGCATGCCTTCACCGGCATGCCGCCCTCGGTGGTGACGTTCGAGGCGACCAATTCCGAAGGCGAGACCAAATCCTACCTCTCGGTCGAAGGGGCAAAAGGCTATCTGGCACTGGCGCAGTTCGGCGTCGTCGAGTTCCACACCTGGGGCACGCACCGCACCAGCCTCGACAGGCCCGACCAGATCGTCCTCGACCTTGATCCGGGCGAGGGGATTTCGTGGCGTGAGGTGGTCGAGGCCGCCGTGCACATCAAGGGCGAACTGGAGGGCCTGGGGCTGGTGCCGTTCGCCAAGACCTCTGGCGGCAGCGGCATCCACATCACGGTGCCGGTGACGGGTAAGCAGAACTGGAAGAAGCTGCACCAGGCGACCAGCGCCATCGCCACGCATCTGGCGGCAACCGCGCCCGATACCTTCACCACCACCATGGGCAAGGACAACCGCAAGAAGCGCATCTTCATCGACTATCACCGCAACGCGCGCGGCCACACCTCGGCGGCGCCCTATTCGCTGCGCGCCCGCACCAATCTGCCAGCCTCGACGCCGGTGAGTTGGAGCGATCTGGAGGCCATCGATGCGCCGCAGGATCTGAACTATTCCTCGCTGCCGGGGCTGTTGGCGACGTCGGGCGATCCGTGGGCGGAGATTGATGAGTTCGCACGGGATTTGCCGGTGGTTTCGGGGGCGAGGTAGTGGTTGCAGAATGTGGACCGCCGCGATCCGTGGCGCCCCCCTCTGTCCTGCCAGCGTTTCAAATTCCAGTCCATCGACGCTTCGAACAATTTGAATTATTCTCTGTCCACGACCTCAAATGCATGGCGGAAGATTTCGTCAGGGATTTGCCGGTATTGTGTGCGGTCGGTGTAGGATTTGCTCAGCCTCAATCGTCCTTCGGACGCAAGCGCTGCAGCAAATGTCAGTGCATGGCCGCGTAGGAGTATATCATGGCGCCCAGGGCAAGTTGGAAGGGTTATCTCAAGCTCAGCCTCGTCAGCTGTCCGGTGCGGTTATACCCCGCCACCAGCGCGAGCGAGCGCATCAGCTTCAATCAGTTGCACAAGAAGACCCACAACCGCATCAACATGAAGCCGGTTGACCCCGAACTGGGACTCGTTGAGCGTTCGGACCTGGTCAAGGGTTACGAATACGAGGACAAGCAGTACATCATCATCGATGATGCGGACCTCGACGCTGTGCGCATCGAATCCAACCATACGATGAACATCGAGGCCTTCGTCGACGAGGACGAGGTCGACGTCATCTATCAGGACGCGCCGTACTATCTGGCGCCCGACGGTGCGATGGCGGAGGAAACCTTCGCCGTTCTGCGCGAAGCGATGCGCAAATCCGGCAAGCTGGCGATCGCACGCCTGGTGCTATCGAGCCGCGAGCGGGTGGTGACAATCGGCGCGCGCGAGAACGGCATGTTCGTGTGCACCTTGAGGAACCCGAACGAAGTGCGCGGCACGGCTGAATATTTTGGCAACATCCCGGCCGGCAAGCCCGATCCGGAAATGCTGCAGCTCGCGGAAGCGCTGATCAAGCAGAAGGAAACCACCTTCGATCCGAAGAACTACGAGGACCGCTACGAGGCGGCGCTCATGACGATGATCCGCGAGAAGCTGAAGGGCCACAAGCCGATCATCGCGGCGGCACCGGAGCGCGGCAATGTCATCAACCTGATGGATGCGCTGAAGGCGAGCCTCTCGCAATCGAAGCCGCCGGCCAAGTCGAAGAGCAAGGCCGACGAGGTTGCCAAGCCCGCCGCGAAGAAGGCGGCAGCGGGTGGTGCTGATGAAAATCCGCTGAAGGCCAATCTGCTGAAGGCGGTCGGCAAGAGCAAGAAATGACGGCACCGGCCGTCCCGGGCGCTGTCTTCGGCACCATCGGCGCGCTGGCGGCGTTTCCGCTCAGGCTGGCCGCGCGCGAGGTCGAGCGCCAGCACGGCCAGTTGCGGCGCGGTGTGACTAGGCGCACCACGCATGTGGTGTTTGGCCGGACACTTCTCGCCAAGGCGGCACTGACCAAGAACGGTGACGCCGAGATCGAGCGCCGTCTCGCCGCCGAGCGCGCGGCCGGACACAAGCTGCTCAGCGAGAACGGTTTCCTGCGCCTGCTCGGGCTGATGAAGGCGCCGGAGGCGTCTTCGCTGTCGCGGCAATCGCTGATCGAGCAATCGCGGCTATCGGGCGCCGATCTCGACCTGTTGTCGCTGTTCGATGCCTTCGAGCATGACGCGGAACCCTATTCCTTCCGCGACCTGATCCTGGCGCGCAAATATGCCGGGCTCATCACCGGCGGTGCGACGTGGGGCGCGATCGCGCGCTCCGTCCATCGTTCCGGTCCGGTGGCGTCGCTGACCGCGAAGTCGCTCAACGTCGGGTCGCAGCACGGGCGCGCTGATGCCATCTATCTCGAAGGCGGCCAGAGTGAACTCGACGGGCAGTTGCTGTTCGATCTCGGCAACGCCGGTTCGGCAGGTGACGACACGCTGGAAGAGCTGTTCGCCGAGGCGGAAGCGGCGGAGGAGGGCGGCGATCATGAAGGTGCAGCCGCACTCTACCAGCGCTGCCTGGCCATCGACCCGAGCGATGCGATTGCCGCCTTCAACCGCGCCAACTGCCTGCGCGCCGGTGGCCACGCGGCGGACGCCGCGCATGACTATATCAGCGCGATAAAACTCGACCCGGCCTTCGTCGAAGCCTGGTTCAACCTGGCTGGGCTGATGAGCGAGCAAGGCCGCGACGCCTCGGCGCGCCGACACCTGCAGAAGGCGATTGCGCTCGACAAGAATTATGCCGATCCGGTGTTCAACCTGGCGAGACTGGAATTCGACGCCGGTAATCTGCTGGAAGCGCGGCGGCTGTGGGTGCGTTATCTCGAACTCGACGCGGAGTCCGAATGGGCGCGGGTGGCGATCAAGGGCGTGCAGTTTGTGGATTTGCAACTGGCGCAGAAATCGGCGGGGTGAGGGATGCTGGCGCTTGAGCACCCCCCTCTGTCCTGCCGGACATCTCCCCCGCAAGGGGGGAGATCGGCAGCTTGGGCGCTTCGCTCGTTCTTGCAAAGTAGGAGATTAGCGAAGGCGGCGGAGCGCGTAATCTCCCCCCTTGCGGGGGAGATGTCCGGCAGGACAGAGGGGGGTGTGACGGAACGCGGCCTCTCTAGCGAGGCCGCTCCGTGACCACCTTCCTCTTCGATGGCCACGATACCGCCCCCGTCACCATCCTGCTCGCCCATGGCGCCGGCGCGTCGATGGACTCGCCCTCGATGACGGCGACCGCCAAGGCGCTCGCCGCCGCCGGCTTCCAGGTCGCGCGTTTCGAATTCCACTATATGGCCGCGCGCCGCTACGGCCATCGCAAGCCGCCGCCGCGGGCCGAGACGGTCAACCCGGAATATGTCAAGGCGATCGCCGACCTCAGGGCCAAGGGCGTCACGGGACCGCTCATCATCGGCGGCAAGTCGATGGGCGGGCGCGTCGCCTCGATGGTCGCCGACGAGATGTTTGCCAAGGGCGAGATTTCAGGCCTGCTGTGCCTTGGCTATCCCTTTCACCCGCCGGCCAAGCCCGAGCAATTGCGGACCAAGCATCTCGCCGGATTGAAGACGCCGACGCTGATCTTCCAAGGCACACGCGACGAGTTCGGCACCAGGGACGAGGTTGCGGGCTACGGGCTGTCCAACAGTATCGAGGTAATCTGGCTGGAGGATGGCGACCATGATCTCAAGCCACGCAAGAGCGTGTCGGGATTTTCGGCTGGGGATCATTTGAAGACGCTGGCGGAGACGGTGAGGGCTTGGGCGGAGCGGATCGTTGCCTGACCTTCGATGAAGATCGCCTCCTTCAACATCAACAACATCAACAGCCGCTTGGAAAACCTGCTGGCATGGCTGGCTGTCGCAAAACCCGATGTTGTCTGCCTGCAGGAGCTGAAGGCGCGCGACATGCAGTTTCCGCGCTCGGCCCTTGCGGCGGCCGGCTATGGCGCGGTGTGGAAGGGCGAGCCGACCTGGAACGGCGTTGCCATCCTGGCCCGAGGCGCCGAACCCGTGCTGACCCGCGATGCCTTGCCCGGTGACGATGCCGACAAGCAGAGCCGCTACATCGAGGCGGCGGTGGGCGGCATCATCATCGCTTGCCTCTACGCACCGAACGGCAACCCGCGGCCGGGACCGAAATTCGCCTACAAGCTCGACTGGCACGCACGACTGGAGGCGCATGCCGAACAGTTGCTCGACACCGGCCTGCCGGTGGTGCTGGCCGGCGACTACAACATCGTGCCCGAGCCGCGTGATATCTACCCCACCCGCTCCTATGACGACAACGCCCTGGTGCAGCCGGAAAGCCGGGCTTGCTTCGCTGCCTTGCTCGAGCAGGGCTGGACGGATGGCCTGCGCAAGATATACCCGAAGGAGACGCTCTACACATTCTGGGATTATCGCCGCAACCGCTGGCCGCGCGACGCCGGCCTGAGGCTCGACCACGTCCTGCTGTCGAAGAAGCTGGCGCGGCGCCTGACCGCGGCCGGCATCGACCGCGACGTGCGCGGCGAGGATGGCGCCAGCGACCATGCGCCGGTGTGGGTGGTGTTGAAGTAAGGCGACGGCGCGCGTTCGCCTGTCGACAAACACTATTGGCAAAATGGTCTTGGACGACCTGGTGCTGACGCACGGCGCGGCTTTGGGACATGGACACTGGCAACCTGATTGCGCTGTTCGACAGCCAGACCGGCCCGATCTATGCTGTGGCCTCCGCTGCCGATGACACGGTACTGACCGGCGGCGACGATCGCACCATCAGGGATTGGCCGGCGGCTGGCGGGGACGGTGTGGTGCTGTTTGCCGGTGCGCGGGAGTGAGTGGTGCCTTGATCACCTCGCCCGCCGTGCTATGTAAAAACCATGTTAACACCCAGCCTCCCCGACAACGCGCCGCTTATCGTCATCGATCTTCAGACAGGCATGTTCGACGGCGTGCACGAGCCGGCGATCCATGATGCGCCCGATATTGTCGAGCGTGCCCGGGCGGTGATCGACTGGGCGCGGCGCAGCGGGCGCAAGATCGCTTTTATCAGGCACGATGGACCGGCGGGTGATCCGCTGGCGCCGGGTGAACCCGGCTGGCCGGTGTGGCCGGAACTTGGCCAGGCAGCGGACGAGCCGACCTTTGCCAAATCCGTAGGCGATGCCTTCAGCAATCCCGCCTTCGGCGACTGGGTTGCCGGGCAGGGCGCGGGTGCCGTCGTGCTCCTGGGCGCACAGACCGATTTTTGCGTGGCGGCGACGGTCAAGGGCGCGATGGCCAGGGGGCTTGGTGTGACCGTGGTTTCCGATGCCCACAGCACGCTGGACAGCGCCAGCGAGAGCGCCGAGCAGGTCATCATCAGGCACAATGGCGAATTCGCCGAGGCCGGCGTCAATCTGGTGACTACAAAGGCGCTGATCGGCGGCTGAAGCCGCAGCGAACATGGCGGCTGTCGCTTCGCGCGATGACGGCATTGTCCGGCCCGCCGTCGCACGACTTCGTGCAATTGGATGACCAGGCGTCTGCCGTGGTCGACGCGGACGGGGGGGCGCATTGTTGGGATGGCTCGGGCGCCCGCGTCAACCAGGGCGGCTCGTACCGCCGCATTAGCAACATTGCACATTGCACGCCGCTCGAAACTTCCGCGAAAGCGGAATAGGCCGGGCTAAATTACCGATTCTGTGCCCGGATCTCGGCGTGCCGAATTCCCGGCGGTTCTGGCAGGACTTCAGTCTTATTTGCGCCAATTCTAATATGCCTCTAGATTGGGCAGCGCGGGGCACAATCCATATCCGAACCCGTAACGGCCTGGCACGACCCCAACGTCCCCCCGACTGTGAAGCGTGCCGGGCCGTTCCTTCTCTGTACCGACCCAGGCAGACTGCCCAATGTCAGCAGACTGCCCAATGTCAATTGGCGCCGCTCCGACCGCGACCAAATCACGACGGCCGTCGGCATGTCGAGGAACGATGCTGCTATCAGATCGCCACCATCAATCCGACCGCCCAAGACAGGGGACGTCACAGCTTCACTCGTCTTGACTGAAGCTGGCATGTGCAAGCCCGCCGCCATGACTGGCGGCGGGCTTGGGTCAATTCGAAGGTCAGTCGTAGACCTTCACAATCTTGCGGGTGCCCGGATCGACCAGAGCCGTGCGGTTGTCGATCACCACATAGCGGTATTTGACGTTGGGAACCTCATGAAGTTCGACCGTGTCCGGCAGAGCAGTTCCGACATTCAGTTCCACGCCGGGAATCTTAACCGAAGCGAGGGGCTGCTTCTTCACGTACTCGCGGATGATCGTGTCCTGTTCCGGCTCAATGATAACGTCCTGAGCCGCGACAGCGCCGACTCCGGCCAACAGCAACAGCGCCGCTGCGGCGCCCGTTAGATGCTTTCTCATGCCGTTTCTCCTTGTGAGGTCAGCACATGACAGGATCGTCCTACGCTGACGTGATCTTCTGAACTTGAGCCAAATAAAAATGTTCCTCGCCTTGGGCTTCGGTCGGACGAGGCTTGCGACTTAAGTCGGGTTCGAAAGCGCATTGGTCTTACCGAGGGCAGCGGCTGGAACGGCCTGTTGCTCGCGGCTGTTGTCTCTCGCAAATTCGGAGAAAGCAGATGGATAAAAGTGTTGGCCAAGCGCGCTGGTTGCTTGCACCGATTTTCGCGACAGCCGTCACCTTCTTGGTGATGGGAATAGTCCTTGGCTGACATGTCGTGGGTCGGCGCAGCTACGTCCCTTCCTGCGCTGATAGGATTCGCGAGCTGCTTCGGCGGCTCGCGAATCCTCAATTTTCACCATGCGCCGGGGCTGCCTGCTTGATGGCAGCAGTGTCTGGCATTGCAGTGGCGGCGGCTCTTGCAGTCGCAGGCCGCCCAATCGGCGCAGCGGCCGATGTTCCAGGTGCTGGATCCATCCTTGCGCTCTCTCATCCATTGATAACTTCAGCCTTCGACCCGACAACCCGAAGAAGATGAGGTTGCCTGGCCGATCGCTGATAAGCCGGCAAGGTGAAAACTGGCCCGGCGGCCAGGTGCAAGGGAGGCACGCCGGGCCAGCCGACTTCTGGCGGTCGCCGGCCGATTATATATTAGTTATATCTAATGTTAATGCAAGCTCAAACCGTCGGGCGCGATCAATTCGCCGCTCTGCCATTGGCCGCCTGAACCGATCGGGCGGGCAGCGAAGATAGCGCGTGTTGATCCGATGGCTGCTCTCCGAAGTAGAGCGAACCACCGAGAGCGAGGAACACGATGCCCACCGCCATCAATCCGACCATCAGCACGGCGATCGCCGTGCCCGGCCCATGGCCCGTTTTGACGATGCTTGAACGATGGGGCATCGCGCTGTTCTCCTGACACAGTCCCGGCGATACCGGAGCTTTCGCGACAAACGGCAAAGCGAGGCCCGATGTTCCCTTGTCTTGGCTTCAATCGGTCACATCGGGCTTTTGCTTTTTTCTGTAGGACCAAGGTCTTAGGTGCTGAGCGCAAAGGTCCAAGGGGCCTTGTTCAGTTCCGGCAATGTCCCTTGGACGTTCCGCTATTTTAGTCAAAACTGATATAATACCAGGCAGAAAACTTAGCCGGCCAAGCGCCTTCGCCCGCAAAACAGGCATGGAAAGTGTGGCTTTGGCAAGTTCAACAACAGACCGTCACATCTCAAGCGACGAGAGGCTCACGTCTCATCGAACCGCCCCTCGCGAGTCGGATGGCGTCGTATCGCTGCCTCTTCCTCGTCGTCGGGCAGGGCGTCGTCGCTCTCCTGGTAGGCGTTGTCGTCATCTTCATCGGGCAGATCGCCATCCTTCTCGGTGCCGTAGCGCATGTCGCCGTTTGCCGGCGCGGAGTCGGGCAGGATCCGGCCGCCCTTGACTGCCTCCCAATCCTGCTGCTCGATGGTTGGGCCATCGGCTTGCGGTGCGTCATCTTCGATGTCGATGCTTGGTTTGCTGCGCGGTGCCATGCTGGCCTCCAATCCTTGAAAAGGCTGGGGGCGAAACTCGGGGTGCCGGTGTTTGTTCCCGTGCCCGACAAGCAAAGGCCGGGCTTGCTTTTGGGTTGCCGACGGCTTGCGCGTCAGCCTAACCACCACCACAGCACCGCAACCACGGCCACTATCGCTGCGATCGCCAGCCCCAGCATGACATAGGAGCCTTTGATGATGTCGCGGATGATCTTCTTGATCGTCTCGCGGTCGTTGAGGTTGGGGAAGGGTTCGTTGGGCAAGGCCACGCCCAGGAACTCGCAAAGCGGACCCCAGCCTTCGGTCACCTTGTAGACCAGCAGCTTTTGCGGCGGCACTGCTGCCTTCACCTCTTCGACGTAGGCGTTATAGCGCGCCACCGCCTTGATGCGGTCGTCCATTGCGCCTTTCAGCGTGCGGCCCCACACCAGCTTGCTCGACATGTCCCCGAATTTCCGGCCGAACGGCGTCAGCCATTCCAGGATCTTGAACTGCCAGACGTTCTCGGTGAAGTAGATCGTGTCGATCGTGCTCTCATACCACGCTTCGGCGCCGCGCGGGTGGAGCGTCAGCAACACCTTGGCGTCGGGGTAGGCGGCCATCAATTCCTTCCACACGCAGCAGCCGGGATTGTCGACGGTGGCTGTATAGTTGGCGAACACGCGGTTCCAGTCGTGCTGGCTGCCTGGCGGGCTGTTGGCCACCTTGCGCCAGAAATCGAGATGGCCCTTGTTGGCCTTGTTCATGATCACTTCCTGCATGTGGTAGGCTGGCAAGCCGAGCCTGTTCAGCGCGGCAAAGGTCGACCACGTGCCGGTGCGGCCGAAACCGGCCCCGATCAGTTTGAGCGTCATTTTCCCATCCCTCGGACTCGTTTTCTCCGCTACCCCAGTCCGTGAGCATCAAATTGCTCCCGACCAGGCCGGCGCGCAACAAATTTTGCGAGGGCATACCCGGCGAGCGATCACATAGTTGCGAAGTTGCTAAAATAATGGAACGTTGTCCGTGGGAATGGGAATTGGGACAGGGAGTCGCTGGAACCGGGGCGGTTTCGACGATTTTGGGGACCGATGTATTTTGGACAGTTTCTTGTGGGAATGTCAGCCATGGCCGTCATTGTTGCGGTCTGGACCTACTTGGCCACCGGGTCTTTCTGGGAGGCGTTTGCCTGGACGATAGCGACGCTGCTTATCCTGCAGGTCGGTTACTTCGTGCTCGTCGTGCGGCTGATCTTCAGGCGCGCGAACCATGTCGCGACGAGCCAGGATCCAGTCGACGCCGTCCCGCCGCTGCATCGCGACGGTGTCTGGTTTTGAGGCCGGGTAACCCTACCGGCCCATCCACTCGCGCGTGCGCCAGACAAGCTTCTTGGATTTATGCATTCTCCACACTAGTATCGACCATCTAACAATTTATCCGCGAAACCTTGAAGCTGTTTTCGCGCTGGCTGTTGGATATATGGTCAGCAACCGCCAATAGCATGGCTGATCCGGTGGCGTTCTGAATTTCGGAATTTGAAATGGAACCTCACGGCGGCGATGGAGTTTCCATTCAGGGCGGAATATCAGTTAACCGCTAGGAGGTTGTCATGAAACTTCATCTTTCAAGCGCGGCGGCCGCGGTCGTCCTGATGGGCGGTATTGGTGCGGCGCTGGCGGAAAATGTCGTCGTCGTCCAGCCGCAGCAGGAGACGGTCGTTCGCGAATACATCAAGAGGGAGCCGCTTGCCTCGGTGAACCTTTTGGGCGTTGAACTCAAGCTCGGTTCGTCGGTGCCGGATACGGTCGAACTGCGTGAGGTGCCCGAGGTCAAATACCGCGTCGCCGTGATCAACCACCGGACCGTCCTGGTCGATCCCGATACCCGTCAGATCGTCGAGGTGCTGCGCTAAGCGATGACCCCGACACGGAGATTACCGGCGTCGGACTTACCTGGGAAAACCCGCCTCGACATCGCGTCGGTGGCGGGCTTTCTTTTGGAAGTGGGCTTTGCCGTGGCCTGCTCAGCGGCGCATTAGGCTGGCAAAGTCGTCCGCCAGGATGCAGGTTGCAATTGTGCGGTTTTTCGATCGAGACCTGGAAGTCCTTCGATGATCATGCCGCCCATCGAGACTATTCGCGATGACGCACCCCGCATCCTGCTTCTGCTTGGCAGCGCGCCCGACGCGGTGCGTTGCGAGCCTTGGCCGAAGCAGGCGTTCAGCCGGATCGTCGCCATCAACAATGCCTGGCGGGTGCGCCCCGACTGGGATTTCCTCGTCCATGCCGGCGATTTCCCGTCGGACCGGCTGCCCCACGACGCGACCTTGCGGCAGTCTCGGATATTCAGCGCCACGCAGTATGTTCCGGCGCAGAACGCCTTCGGCGGCTTCGTCTATGCCGGCGCCACGATGGCGCTAACCGCTGCATATTGGACCATTCTTAGCCAGAAGCCCGATGTGCTGGCATTCCTGGGCTGCGACATGATCTACGATCGGCCGGATAAGACACATTTCTATGGCGTCGGCCGTGCCGATCCGCTGCGCGATGACGTCACCCTGCGCAACCTTGAAGCCAAGTCGGCGCGCCTGCTTGTCCAGGCGCTGAAGCACGGCTGCCTGTGCATCAATTTGTCCGACCTGCCGCGCAGCCGGCTGGTTTTTCCCAGGCTCGGCTTCGACGAACTTGGTGACCTTTCGCTTACGCGGATTGCCGACATGAAGGCGGAAATTCTTGGCAACATCCAGCTCGACAAGGCCCCAACAGGCTGAGGAGATCGAGAGGGACCTCGGCTATTTCTATGAGGACGGCATGTACTGGAACCATCTCGACGAGATCGATGAGACGTTTCTTGCCGACATCGACAGGCTGTGGATGTCGGCTGTGGAGAACAGGCGGGTGAGTTGAGGCTGCCGGCCTCCCTCGACAGCGAGGGAGATCAGCTCGTTGTCCCTCAGGTCATTCCGCCGCCAGTCTGTCCTGCGTCTTCGTCTCAAAATCGCTGGCGTCGTGGCGCTCGTGCAACTGCATGGCCGGCTCGCCGAAGGCGCGGTTGACCATGCGGCCGCGCTTGACCGCCGGCCGTGCGTCGATCGCCTGCGCCCAGCGCTGCACATGCTTGTACTCGTGCACGGACAGGAACTCGGCGGAATCATTGTACATGCGGCCAAGTGCCAGCCCGCCATACCAGGGCCACACCGCCATGTCGGCGATGCTGTAATCCTTGCCGCCGAGATATTCCGACACAGCCAGCCGGCGGTCGAGCACGTCCATCTGGCGCTTCACCTCCATCGAGAAACGGTCGATGGCGTATTCGAACTTTTCCGGTGCATAGGCGTAGAAATGGCCGAAGCCGCCGCCCAGATACGGCGCCGAGCCCATCTGCCAGAACAGCCAGGACAGCACTTCGGCGCGGGCCGGCTGTTCGGTCGGCAGGAATTCGCCGAATTTTTCGGCGAGATAGACCAGGATCGAACCGGACTCGAAGATGCGCACCGGTGTGGCGCCGCTGCGGTCCATCAGAGCCGGAATCTTGGAGTTGGGATTGACCTCGACAAAGCCGCTGCCGAACTGGTCGCCATCGTTGATGCGGATCAGCCAGGCGTCATATTCGGCGCCCTTGTGGCCAAGCGCCAGAAGCTCCTCCAGCATGACTGTCACCTTGACGCCGTTCGGCGTCGCCAGCGAATAGAGCTGCAGCGGATGCTTGCCAATGGGCAGTTCCTTGTCATGCGTCGGCCCGGCGATAGGCCGGTTGATGCTGGCAAAGGCACCGCCACTCGGCTTGTTCCAGGTCCATACTTTCGGCGGGGTATAGTCGGTCATCTCGGGGCCTCGTGTCGCGGGGAAGGATGGGGCGGGAACGGGTGGGCTTAACCAATTACAATTAGGGCTGCAAACGCGGAAGTTCAACTTGCGTTGAACTATTGTCGGGTGAGGGGCGGCGCCACCATCTGCAATTCGGCTTCTCCTCACCCTTGCGCCTTCCCGTCCGTGGCATACCTATAGAACGTGGCATACCTATAGAAGATGTCACCAAAGCCCACCCAGGACAAAAGCATGACCATCAATCCCAATCCGCGCTCGGTCGTTGCCGTGCGGGCCACCGTTCCCGAAGATGCCTTTACGGCCGGGGCGCTGGGCACGCTCAGGGAAGGCAGCGGCGTCGTCATTCGCAATGACGGCCTGGTGCTGACCATCGGCTATCTCATCACCGAGGCGGAAGAGGTCTGGCTGACCAGCCATGACGGCCGCGTCGTGCCCGCGCACGCGCTGGCTTATGACCAGGAATCCGGCTTTGGGCTGGTGCAGGCGCTGGCACCGCTCGGCCTGCCGGCGGTGGCGCTGGGGGATGCCGGCAAGGCCAAGGTCGGCGATGCCGTCGTGCTTTCCGACGGCATCGGTCAGTCGGTGCAGGCCAGGATCGTCACCAAGCAGGAATTCGCGGGCTACTGGGAGTATCTGCTCGACGAGGCGATCTTCATCGCGCCGGCGCATCCGTCCTGGGGCGGTGCCGGGCTGTTCGGGGCCGACGGCTCGCTGCTTGGCATCGGTTCGCTGCGCCTGCAGATGAGCCGCAACGGTGAGGTTGCCGATATCAACATGGTGGTGCCGATCGATCTGTTGCCGCCTATACTCGACGATCTCCTGACGCGCGGGCAGGTGGCCAAACCGCCGCGCCCGTGGCTCGGCGCCTTGTCGGCCGAAAGCGACGGCAAGGTGGTGGTCATGAGCGTCACCGAAGGCGGCCCGGCGGCCAAGGCCGGCCTGCGCGAAGGCGACATCATCTCTGACATCCGCGACGGCGCTGTCGATGGGTTGGCCGATTTTTACCGCAAGCTGTGGGAGAGCGGCTCGGCCGGTGCCGAGATACCGATGCGGGTGCTGCGCGACGGACGCGAAACCTGGCTGCGCGTCAAATCAGCCGACCGCGGCAGTTTTCTGAAAAAGCCGCAGCTGCAATAGGCGATTTAGCCACGCGATGCACCCGAGACTGCTCAAGACTTTCCTCGCGGTTGCACGCCGCCGCAACGTCACGCGCGCCGCCGAGGCGGTCCACCTCGCGCAATCGAGCGTCAGCGACCAGATCCAGACACTCGAGGCCGAGCTCGGTGCGATCCTGTTCACGCGCTCGAAAACAGGATTGGAACTGACGCCGGCAGGACTGGCGCTGAAGCCGATCGCCGAGGATTTGCTGCGGCTCGATGGCGAGGCGCGCGCGGCAGTGCAGGCGGTCACAGGTCAGACAAGCGGGCAGGTGGCGATCGGCGCACTGGAGACGATTGCGTCCGCCCGGCTGGCGCCCTGGCTGCCTGGGTTCCAGGCCGGCCATCCCGACATCACCGTTCGGATGAAGGTGGCGGGCAGCGGCGCGCTGCTGCGCCAGCTGGAGGATGGCGAAATCGATGTCGCGTTCTGCTTCGACCGTCGTGATGAGGCGAAGACCGCCTCCGATGAACGCTTCTCCGTGCGTCCGATAGCAGCCGAACCGCTGGTGCTGGTCGCGGCTCCGGGGCAGGGCAGCGCAGAGCATGACCTGGCAGCACTTGCCACGCTCTCCTTCGTGGCAACGGAGCCCGGATGCATCTACAGGCACATGTTCGACACGGCCTTTGCCGAGGCAGGTGTCGCCGCGCCAAAACTTGCCACGGAGGTCGGCAGCATCGGCGCCATTGCGCGGCTGGTAGCGGCCGGCGCGGGGCTGGGCTTCGTTCCGCGCCTTGCCGTCACGGACGCGCTCGCGCGTGGCGACATCGTCGAAATGCCCTGGCCCGGCCAGGTGCGGACGGCGCCGCTGGCGATGATCTGGCGACGCCGGCGCGTCCAGCCGCCGGCGCTCAAGCAATTGCTCGCCGCTGCGCGCGACACGCTGGTGCCGCCAGGGCTGGTTCAGGACTTGAATCGGCGAGCCGCTCCAAGACCTTGTTTGCAAACAACTCCTGATGGAGCGGCCGCACGCTAGACGAGACGGTGCCCGCCCTCGACATGCAGCGTCGTGCCCGTCGTAAAGCCATTGCCGATCACGAAGGCGATGGCGTCGGCGATGTCGTCGGGTTGGCCGATCCGCCCGACCGGCAGCCGCTCGGCCATCGCAGCCAGCGTCTCGTCCTTGCGATCGCCGGCCACCTGCACCCAGATGGTGGTGTCGACCCAGCCGGGTGACACGGCATTGACGCGGATTGGCGCGAGTTCCACGGCCAGCGCTCGCACCAGCCCTTCGAGCGCCGCATTGACAGCGGCAACGACGGAGCCGCGCGCGGCCGGCCGGTAGGCGGCGATACCGGAGACGAAGGTCATCGAGCCGGTCGCTGTCAGCCGCGGCGCACCGTGCTTGGCGAGCAGGAGCGGGCCGTAGAGCTTGCTCTCAATCACCTTTTGCGCCGCCTTCAGGTTAAGCGCCGGCAACAGCTGGTAGGCGCCTTCGATGTCGGCTGCGGTGCTAACGATGTGATCGAGGTCGCCGATCCCTGCGAACAGAGCTGCGACCTGATCTTCGCACGTGATGTCGACGGCGGCCATCTCCAGCCCGGCGGGGTTGCCAAGCGCCTCGCGCGCCTGCCGCAGCCGGTCCTCGCCGCGCCCGGCGATGATCACCTTGGCTCCTGCCTCGACGCAGCGCCGCGCCAGCGCCAGGCCCATGCCGGAGCCACCGCCAACGATCAGGATTTTCCGTCTCGAGATGTTCATATCGCTCTGCCTTTGCTTGGATGGACAAGGCAAGGAATTGGCAGGTAGGCGCGGTGAGGGGAAACGGAAGAAACCGATGGCGCCATCGGAAATGCCGATTGTGTCAGCTGCACATGGGCGCCGCCTCTGGCTCAACGCACCAGCGGACTTTCCCAGACGACGAACAGCAAAGCTTTCAGCTGGGCAAAGCGCTCCGGCCCAAGTTCGATGCGCCACTCCTCCTCGATGTCGCGCAGGATATCGACCATTTTCCAGAAGGCGGCATGGCCGCGTTCGGTGGACCGCACCACGCGCGCACCGCCGTCGCCGGGAATGTCGGAGCGGACGAGATAACCGTACCCTTCGAGACTGCTGAGCAGTTGGTTGATGGCTTGTTTGCTCATGCCTGCACGCTCGGCGATGGTGCCAGGCCGCGCGCCGTCCGGTCCGGGAAACTGCAGCACCGCCATATGCGGCAGGCGCAATTCGTCGAAACCGGCGGCGTTGAGCTCCTTGATCAGCCGCCGCTGGATCGCTTGTGCCGGCACGCGCAGCAGGGCGCCGATCAACAGGTTCTCGGTCTTGGTCTGCAGAACTTCCGTTGAGGTGGCCATTGACGATCCGGTAAATTGAGTTTACTGATAGCTGGTAAATGTAGTTTACCGGAGGGGTTTGCGCAATGTCAGTCATGAATCTTCAGGTCAATCCAGCCGACGAGACCATCGGCGACAAAGGGCTGTCGGTTCACTTCCTCGTGACGGGCGACAGTTCGAACGGCAGCATCGCCACCTTCGAGTTGAAGGTGGCCAGCGGGTTGCGGCTGCTGGCGCCGGCGCACAGCCATGATCACTGTGAAGAGACGATCTATGGCATTGACGGGGTGCTGACCTGGACCGTCGACGGCAAGGCGATCGAGGTCGGACCGGGAGAGGCGCTGTGCATTCCGCGTGGCGCTGTCCATCGCTTCGACAACAATGGCAGCATGGATGCGAAGGCGCTGTGTGTCGTCACACCGGCGGCGATCGGCCCGGACTATTTCCGCGAGATATTCGCCATGTTCTACGCCGCCGCTGGCGGTCCGCCGGACAAGGCCAGGATGATGGACATCATGCGCCGCCACGGGTTGACGCCTGCAGCGCCGCCACCAACCTGAAGTCGGTCGAAGAGGCGCCGGTCACTCGCCGCAAGCGGTGAAGGTGGTGCCCGGGTTCCAGTCCTTGAAGGCGATGGTCTGGCCTTCGACCGAGAGGATCTTGTGCTTCGTGCTGCCGTCCGGCTGCTTTTCGCTGCTGGTACCTTTGCCGGTCAGCACATTGTACTCGCAGGCGCTTTCGGCATTCTCCTTCATATAGTCATAATAGTCATAAGCAAAGCCGGCGACGATGAAGGCACCGTTGCGCCAGGCGATGGTCAGCGTCATGTCGGTCCGTTCGCTGCCGATCGGCATCGCCGGCAGGTAGAATTTGATCGAGCCGTTGGGCAGCATCGTCAGTTCCGGCTCGGTGTCGGAGTTCTCGTAGCCCGGCCGGTCGTAGTTGTTCCATTCGCCGCGGATCAGCTCGTGCACGATCTCAATGGGCTTGAGGTAATTGTGCTCCTTGTCCCTGAGGAAGAAGTGGACGTCCATGGGATGGCCAGGCTCAGTCTCGACCACCATGGCAAGGTCGACAGCGCCATCGCCGTTGAAGTCGCCGGTTACAGCGGTGATGATTTTCCGGGTTTCGATCGGCTCGGCAAGGGCAAGGGTCGACTGCAGCAGCAAGGGCACAAAGGCGAGCAACAGAGATTTCATGGTGGCACATTCCCCCAGCCTGACACCTTGCGGTCCTATAGCATGGTGGGGGAATATCGCGCGCGCTCTCTTCTTCCGCGGACTTTGCGGCAGCGCGCTGACGGAAACTGACGATGGGCGGCAAGATGCCGGAGGCTATAGGCGGTGAGAGCAGGAGACATGATGGCGCGAGCAGCACTAAACAAGCAGGCCGGCTGATGGCGCCGGTCAAGGTCGATCCGGACAAGGTCCACGAATTCGCGAATCCCGCCAGCTTCTACGCCTGGCTCGGTAAGCACCACGCTACGGAAACCGAAGTGTGGATCAAGGTGCACAAGGTGGGGTCGGGATTGAAATCGATCACGCCCAAGGAAGCCATCGACGTGGCGCTGTGCTTCGGCTGGATCGATGCGGTGCGCAAGGGGCTGGACGACCGGAGTTTTCTGCAGCGCTACACGCCGCGCAGCAAGAAGAGCATCTGGAGCCTGATCAACGTCGACAATGTCGCAGGGCTGATCGAGGAGGGCCGCATGACCGAGCATGGGCTGAAACAGGTCGAGGCGGCCAAGGCGGACGGGCGCTGGGCGCGCGCCTATGGCAGCGGCAAGAAGATGAAAATCCCCGATGACTTGCAAGCGGCAATCGACGCCGAACCCGCCGCAAAGGCGATGCTTGAAAAACTCAGCGCACAGAACCGCTTCGCGCTCGCCTTCCGCACCCACAACATGAAGACCGAGGCTGGACGCAAGAAGAAGATCGAGACGTTTGTGGCGATGCTGAAGCGCGGCGAGACGATCCATCCGCAAGGCAGGAAGTAAGCCCCTCAGGCGCCCGAGTGCGGATCGATGCTGTAAGGGTGCACGGGATAACCGGGACTAATGGCGTCGCGCACGCGGCCGGTCCACGCGGTGAAAGCCGGGTAGTCCGTCAGCGAGAAGCCGCAATCCTCGGCGCGATGGGCGTAGGCATAGACGGCGATATCCGCGATCGTGAAATCGTTTCCGACGAGAAACGGGGTGTCGCCAAGGCTTCGGTTGAGTGCGGCGAGGGTGCGGGCTCCAGCTTCGCGCTTGCCGGCAACCATGCCCTGGTTGCGCTCGAGCCGTCCAGTCAAGGTCCAGAAGCGCAGCGAGCCGATGACCGGTTCGACATTGTATTGTTCGAAGAACAGCCACTGCATGATTTTGGCGCGCCGAAAACGGTCCGAAGGCAGAAAGGGCGTTCCTTCGGCGAGGTAAGTGAGGATCGCGTTGGATTCGGCGATGGCGCTCCCGTCTTCGAGTTGAAGCACGGGGACGGCACCGGCCGGATTGAGTTCAAGGAAGGCGCCGGTGCGGCTCTCGCCCTCGAAAATCGAGACAAGGCGATTGTCATAGGCGATGTCGAGCAGCCCGAGGAGGACCCGGACCTTCCAGCCATTCTGCGATGGCAAATAATCATGAAGCGTGAGCATGGCGGTCCCTCTGCTGTGGCAGATCAGCAATCGCATGTCGTACCGCCAACCGACACCCGATTCCTGCGTCGGTGCGAAGACCGAAGCCGGCCGCAAGTCTTGAATCGTCGAACCGATATAAGTATTTGTTTTTACACACGTTATGGAGCTGCGTAGTCAAAAAAAGCTGCCCTCGCTTTCGCGAGCGGCGGCCTTTTCCCGGGAGGATATCAGAAGCCAAACGGTTGACGGCTGTTGTTCACTGGTTCAGGTTGACCGGCGTCACTCCAAGAAGCTTCAGGGCGTTGGCGAAGGTCCTGATGCCTTGTGCCTGCTTGCGCTCGGCACAAAACCGGTTCGCCTTGTCCTGGAGCGCGGTTGCCTCGGCGATCTCCCTGGCATTGGCTCCGGGTTCGGCTTTCGTTTGAATGGCCCCGTCGAGTTGAAGACCGAGCCGGTTGCAATATTCGCTTCGGGTAACCGCCGCTTCCGCACCCGGCTGTGCGACCGCAAGCATGGCGAGCGAAATGCCTGTCAGGGCAGCCATCCATCCGGTCGAACGTCGTTGCATGTTTCGGGACCATCGCTTTGCGTTGTGCCGCAGACCGCTTCGGCCGCTGCGGGGATGGTTATGACAGGCGATGTTTTCGCCAGTTTTTCCGGAGTGTTGAATCTTGTTTCTGGAGTGTGTCTGGTGGTGAAGCTGCCAATCTCCTCCCTCGTGGGGGAGATCGGCAGTCTGCGGCGCTTGCGCCTCTTCCTTTGCGGCCATCCTTCGCGTAAGGCGCCGGGCAAATCCTTTCATCGCAGGCATAGCCCCGGAAACCGCATGATCAGACTGGAAAGCATCAGCAAGCAGAACGGCCGTCAGCTTGTCTTCATCGAAGCGTCGGCGTCCCTGCAGAAGGGTGAGAAGATCGGCCTCGTCGGCCCCAATGGCGCCGGCAAGACGACGCTGTTTCGCATGATCACCGGCCAGGAACAGCCCGACGAGGGTCAGGTGCAGGTCGATCGCGGCGTCACCATCGGCTATTTCAGCCAGGATGTCGGCGACATGGAAGGCCACAGCGCTGTGGCCGAAGTGATGAACGGCGCCGGTCCGGTCTCTGAAGTCGCGGCTGAAATGGCAGCGCTCGAGGCGGCCATGGCCGATCCCGACCAGGCCGACCAGATGGACGAGATCATCGAAAAATATGGCGAGGCGCAGCATCGTTTCGAGGAACTCGACGGCTATGCGCTGGACGGCCGCGCCCGCGAAGTGCTCGATGGTCTCGGCTTTTCCCAGGAGATGATGGACGGCGATGTCGGCAAGCTGTCCGGCGGCTGGAAGATGCGCGTGGCGCTGGCCCGCATTCTTCTCATGCGGCCCGACGCGATGCTGCTCGACGAGCCGAGCAACCATCTCGACCTGGAGAGCCTGATCTGGCTGGAATCCTTCCTGAAGAATTATGACGGCGCGCTGTTGATGACCTCGCACGACCGCGAGTTCATGAACCGCATCGTCAACAAGGTGGTGGAGATCGATGGCGGCTCGCTGACCGCCTATTCGGGAAACTACGAATTCTACCAGCAGCAGCGGGCGATCGCCGACAAGCAGCAGCAGGCACAGTTCGAGCGCCAGCAGGCGATGCTGGCCAAGGAGATCGCCTTCATCGAGCGCTTCAAGGCGCGCGCTTCCCATGCCGCACAGGTGCAGAGCCGGGTGAAGAAGCTGGACAAGATCGACCGCGTCGAGCCGCCCAAGCGCCGCCAGACCGTGTCCTTTGATTTCCAGCCGGCGCCGCGCTGCGGCGAGGACGTCGTGACGCTGAAGAACGTCCACAAGGGTTACGGCAGCCGCTCCATCTATGAGGGGCTCGACTTCCAGGTCCGCCGCCGCGAGCGCTGGTGCATCATGGGCGTCAACGGCGCCGGCAAGTCGACGCTCTTGAAGCTGGTCGCCGGCGCTTCCGATCCCGACACCGGCACGGTGGCGCGCGGGCCAAGTGTGAAAATGGGCTATTTTGCCCAGCACGCCATGGAAGTGCTGGAAGGCGAGCGCACCGTGTTCCAGACGCTGGAGGATGCATTCCCCCAGGCTGGCCAGGCGCCGTTGCGCGCGCTCGCCGGCTGCTTCGGCTTTTCCGGCGACGAGATCGAGAAGAAGTGCCGCGTCCTGTCAGGCGGCGAGAAGGCGCGTCTGGTGATGGCGCTGATGCTGTTCGACCCGCCCAATCTGCTGGTACTCGACGAGCCGACCAACCATCTCGACATCGCCACCAAGGAGATGCTGATCACGGCGCTTTCGCAGTACGAAGGCACCATGCTGTTCGTCTCGCACGACCGGCACTTTTTGGCGGCACTGTCCAACCGCGTATTGGAACTGACGCCCGAAGGCATCCACACCTATGGCGGCGGCTATACCGAATATGTCGAGCGGACGGGGCAGGAAGCGCCGGGGTTGAGGAGCTAGGCCCTTACCGCAGCGAGATGCTCATGCCACTGAGATCGGCGTTGACTTGCAGGCCGACCTGCCTGCCCGTCAGTTCGAGTTGCGCGCCCTTGTCATTGCTCATGACGATCACTTGAGCCCCTTTGCCGAGCGCGCCGCCACCGCCCGCCGCACCATAGACCCCGGTCACATCGCGTGCGCGCCTGATATGGCGCACCGTGCCCTGGAAATAGGTCTTGGAAACTCCGAAGGCGAGACCGCCCGAGACGCCACCGACCGAGATCGGATAACGGCGACCGTGGAAGGTCAGCGTTCCCTCGCCTCCGGAGCCACCGACGAAGAAGGCCGCTTTGTAGACGGCGAAGCGAATGGTGCCGCTGTCGGCATGTGCGGCGCTGGCAAAGCTGACGCTCGCAGCGGCGATGGCGGCGGCAACCGCGATTGAACGAAATCCGGACGAAATCTTCATGATGAGAACTCCTCAAGGTCGCCGCATTGCCCCAATCGGCCGGGATGTCGGCGTCGTATCAAAGTTACAACTGAACAGTCTCGTCCGTCATTGGTTCCAGGCATGCGACCCTGAATCTGGCTACGGGGCGCCACGAAGCCGACGGCAGGCGCTTGGGCCGCAGGGGCTGCGAAGCTGAGCGAGTCATATAGTGCGGCATTGACCCAGGGCAGTCATAGGGACGCCTCACTGGAGTCCATGTGACAGGCCAGATCTTGGCAACGAGACGGTTGTCCTGTCACCCCCCGGCAAGACGCGGCAGCAGGAAGATCTCGGAGCCTTTAGGCAATTCCTTCGACCAGGTGTCGCGGTAGATCGTCCCGTCGATGGCGACGGCGATGCCGCGGTCGATCAACGGCTCGAGGCCGGGATACTGCTCAGCCAGCTTTCTGAACAGCTCCCTTATGTCCTTGGCCTCGATCTCGACCTTGTTCTTGCCTCCGGCGGCCGCGCCAAGCGACCCCCAGAGCGTCACTTCGACCATCAGCCCGCCCGTTCCTCCAGCGCCGCCAGGATGCGCGGCGGCGACATCGGGATATGCGTCATCCGCACCCCGACCGCATTCGACACCGCATTGGCGATCGCGGCCAGCGGCGGGACGATCGATGTCTCGCCGACGCCGCGCACCCCGTAAGGGTGGTTGGGGTTGGGGATCTCTAGAATCTGCGTGTCGATCATCGGCAGGTCCGAGCAGACCGGGATGCGGTAGTCGAGGAAGCCCGGGTTCTGAAGTCGCCCGTCCTTGCCGTAGATATACTCCTCGTTGAGCGCCCAGCCGATGCCTTGCGCGGCACCGCCCTGGTACTGTCCTTCGACATAGGTCGGGTGCACCGCCTTGCCGGCATCCTGCACGACCGTGTAGCGCAACACCCTGGTGGCGCCGGTCTCGGGATCGACCTCGATATCGCAGATATGGGTGGCGAAGGAGACGCCCGCGCCGTCGGCGACGAGTTCGCTGTGGCCGGCGATCGGTCCGCCGGTTTTCCCCGACTCGACCGCGATCTCCTTCAGCGACAGCTTGCCGAGATTGCCGTGCTTCTCACCCTTGGCGATCGCGTGGCCCTTTTCCCAGACCACATCGTCGACGGAAATGTCCCACATCTGCGCGGCGCGATCGCGCAGGATCTTGATCGCGTTGCGGGCGGCCGAGATGGTCGCCATCGAGGACGAGAAGGTGCCACGGCTGCCGTCCGTCATGTCGTTGTAGCCGAGGCTGGAGGTGTCGGCGACGATCGCCTTGACCTGGGAATAGTCGATGCCGAGTTCCTCCGCCGCCACCAAGGACAGCGAAGCGCGGGAACCACCCACATCGACTGTTCCGACAGCCAACGAGACCGAGCCGTCCATGCCGATGTTGAGGTCCGTGCAGGTCTGGCCGCCGAAGTTGAACCAGAAACCGCAAGCCATGCCGCGGCCCTGGTTCTTGCCTAGCGGCGCCTTCATGTGCGGATGGCTCTGCACCGCCTCGAGTGTCGGGCCGATGCCGATCGGGCCGTAGACCGGGCCGTAGGAGGATCTCGTGCCTTCCTGGGCGGCGTTCCTGATCCGGAATGCGACCGGATCCATGCCGACCTCCTTGGCCAGCTCGTCGATCGCGCTTTCCAC
This sequence comes from Mesorhizobium sp. LjRoot246, assembly GCF_964254115.1. Classification (NCBI taxonomy): domain Bacteria; kingdom Pseudomonadati; phylum Pseudomonadota; class Alphaproteobacteria; order Hyphomicrobiales; family Phyllobacteriaceae; genus Mesorhizobium; species Mesorhizobium sp. LjRoot246. The sequence continues at coordinate 2,904,791 of NZ_CAXUSN020000001.1, forward strand.
CGCAAACGCCGCCATCGGCGCCGACGGCGCCCGATAGGCGGCGGTCTTCGGCCGGTTGACCAACACTTCGTAGCCGACCGTCTTGACGTTTTCCAGCTTGTAGCAGGCAAACGCGGTCATGGCGCCGATCTCGGCCCACATGCCGGCATAGGGGCCGCAGGAATAGCGCAGCGTCGCCTCGGCCGCGGTGATGGTGCCGTCCTTGCGGGCGCCGATCCTGACATCGATCGAGGTGGCACTGGTCGGCCCCGAGGCGCGGAACACCTCGTCGCGCGTCATCACCAGCTTGACCGGGCGGCCGGCCTTGCGCGACAGCGCCAGCGCGACCGGCTCGGCCCAGACATGGGTCTTGCCGCCGAAACCGCCGCCGATCTCCGAGGAGGTGACACGCAGCTTGGAAGCTTCCATGCCAAGCAACTGGGCGCAATGCTGGCGATAGACGAAATGGCCCTGCGTGCAGACCCAAAGGTCGGCGGTGCCGTCGGAGCTGACACTGGCCACGCAGGCATGCGGCTCGATATAGCCCTGGTGCGTCTGCCCGGTCTTGAACGAGCGCTCGACGACGAAATCAGCCTGTCCGAAACCCGTCCCGACATCGCCATGGCCGAACTGGCTGCGCTTGGAGATGTTGGACGGCTTGGCGGGCTTTTCCTCCAGGCCCTCGGTGAAGATCGTGTCGTTGATCAGCGGTGCCGTGTGCTTCGCCGCCTCGTCGACATCGGTGACATGCGGCAAGACCTCGTAGTCGACCTCGATCAGCTTCAGCGCCTGCCTGGCCGTGCGGGCATCCACGGCCGCGACCGCGGCCACCGCATGGCCGTCATAGAGCGCCTTCTTGCGCGCCATACAGTTGTCGAGGATGTCGTACATGGCGGCATCGCCATTGGTGAGGTCGGGCAGGTCGGCCGCGGTGATCACCGCCTTCACGCCGGGAAGCTTTTCCGCCTTCGAGGTGTCGATCTTCCTGATCGTGGCGTGGGCGTGGGGGCTCCTGAGGACGCGCCCGACCAGCTGGCCGGCCATGTTGAAGTCCGCACCGTAACGGGCACGGCCGGTCACCTTGTCGACGCCGTCGGGACGGATCGGACGCGTGCCGACCGATGCGAAGTTGCGAGCCGAATAACGCGGGTCGAAATTCATGGTCACGCTCCCTTCATCACGCTAGCGGCGTCCTGGACGGCACGCACGATCTTGTCATAGCCGGTGCAGCGGCACAGGTTCCCGGCGAGGCCGAAGCGGATTTCCTCCTCGGTCGGGTCTGGGTTCTTGGCCAGAAGGTCTTTTGCCGCAATCAGGAAGCCCGGCGTGCAGATGCCGCATTGCAGTGCGGCGTGCTCGAGGAACTTCTGCTGCAGCGGGTGCAACGTATCGCCATGGGCCATGCCCTCGATGGTCTCGACGCGCCGGCCTTCAGCCTCGGCGCCAAGCACCAGGCATGAGCATACCAGCCGGTCGTCAAGGATGATGCTGCAGGCGCCGCAGTCGCCGGTGCCGCAGCCTTCCTTGGCGCCCGTCAGCCCGAGCCGATCGCGCAGCACGTCGAGCAGCGTCTCGTCCGGCTGGCAAAGATACTCGATAGCGTCGCCGTTGATTGTCGTTGAAACCGCAACTCCAGCCATCATTTGCCTCCCGCACGTGCATAGGCAGTCGTGGCGGCCCGCTTGGCCAGCACGCCCGCGACTTTTCTTCTGAATTCGATGGTGCCGCGCTTGTCGTCGATGGGACGACAGGCCCCAGAGCAGACCTTGGCGAGCCGCTCCAGCGTCGCTTCGTCCAGCTTGGAGCCGATGAGAACCTCCGCCGCCTCTTCGACCAGAATCACCGTCGCCGCCACGGCACCGAGTGCCACGCGGGCCGATTTCACGACACCGTGCTCATCGAGCGTCAGGTTCACGCCGGCGCTGACCACCGCGATGTCCATCTCGGTGCGTGGAATGAAACGCAGATAGGCATCGCCCGAGCGCGGCGCGCGCTTGTCGAGCAGGATCGCCTCGATGATCTCGCCTTTGGCGAGCGATGTCTTGCCTGGCCCGGTCGGCACGCTCTGCACGGAGATAGTCCGACGGCCCGCCGGCCCGACAACCGATGCCCTGGCGCCGGCGGCGACCAGCGCCGGTACGCTGTCGGCGGCCGGCGAGGCGTTGCAGAGATTGCCTGTTATGGTGCAGCGTCCCTGCACCTGCTTGGAGCCGATCAGCTTGGCCGCTTCGACGACGCCGGGCCATGCCTTCTTCAGCGCAGCATTCTCACCCAACACGGCGCAGGGGACCGCGGCACCAATGCTGAAGCCTTCAGCCGTTTCCCGGATCTCGCTCAAGCCATCGATCGCCTTGATGTCGACGATGAGGTCGGGTTCGACAAAGCCGCCCTTCATCCTGACCAGGAGGTCGCTGCCTCCCGCAAGGATGGCGGCAGTGCCAGCCGACCCGGCCAACTGGCCAACGGCATCTTCTATTGAAAGCGGACGTATGTAGCGCATCGTCTCCCCTTGGTCATCGCCATTTCAGCGACCGTTATAAACAGTCTCCTCACAATGGCTATCCGGTTCCTCATCCGCGGCGATTAGGCCAGGCGCCGCAATATCAAGTCCAACAGACCGAAATTGGCGCACTGAATGGCAGCAACCGGCTTTGGGATGATTTTCGGGAAACTTCGGTTGGGGATCAAGTGCGCTCATTCGCTTTTGTCCGCCTTTGGACCGAAACGGCCTTGATCAGGCGATCGATGCGGTCCGCACCTAGTCGGGTTCGCCGAACCATCGCGACATAGCCTGGACAGCGTCCACAAGCTCAGGAGCGCCATCGCTGGCCCAAGCGACGACGCCGTCTGGGCGCACCAGCACAGCGCTCAAGCCCAACTGGTCCTTGGCGTTGCTTGCGACATAGGTGATCCGCTCCCTCCAGCGGCTTGCAAGCGCTTGAAGGGGAGAGCTGATGTCGAAGTCCAGAAGCAGGCCGCGTCCCGCCCTGAGCAGTTCTCCCAGCCTCGTGCCGTCGACCAGCTCGAAGTCCGGCGCACTGCGGCCGACGAGCCCATGGCTGCCGCCAAGATCGTAGCGGAGAGAAACTCCCCACACGCGCTCGGCGAAGTATGTCGCGCCGTCGCGCGTGTCGATGAGGTCGCGGATGATGGCTTCGAGCGCGCGGGAACTGCGGCTCGGGCGCATGAGCGCGACCTGGGCGCGCGACCAGTCGAGGACCTGCGCCCCCACCGGATGCCGTTCACTCAAATAGCTGTCGAGCAGGCCGGTCGGCGCGTCGCCTCGGATCGTGGAAGCCAGCTTCCAGCCAAGGTTCATCGCATCGCCAAGCCCGAGATTGAGCCCCTGGCCCCCCAGAGGAGAATGGATGTGAGCGGCGTCGCCGGCGAGCAGCACCCGTCCTTTGCGGTAAGCGGTCGCCTGGTAGGCGCGATCCGTCCAGGTGGTGGCAAGCCGAAGCGCCGTCACCGTGACGTCGGTGCCGGAGATATGGCGCAACACCGCCTGCGCATGCTCCAGCGTGATCGGCTGGGTTCGGTGGAACGCGCCACCGTCGAAATCGACCATCGCGATCACTCCGGGCGGCGAATAAGTGTGCATGCCCGTCGGCGTGTAGTGGCGGCCCGGGTTGAGCTTGTCGGGATCGGCCATATCGACTTCAACGGAATAGCCGGTGAATTCGGGATCGGTGCCGACGAACTCAAAGCCGCCAGCCTTGCGAACCGTGCTGCGGCCGCCATCGCAACCGACGAGCCAACGTCCGCGAAAAGTCTCCCCGCCAGCGCGGATGGTCACGTCCTGCCCCGACTGGTCGAGGTCTTCAACGCCGACGCCGCGCCTGATCTCGACCCCCATCGCGCTTGCACGCGCGGCAAGCGCGGTTTCGAGATGCTCCATCTCGACCATCATGCTGGTGCCTGCCGGCCCCGGCAGGCGATACGGCCATTTCGAGGTGTCGATGGCGTCGAGGTGGAATTGGATGCCCGCGAAATGGCCGCCCGCACGGCGTGGCTGCCGCATCCAATGCGGGACGGTCTCGGCGCCGCCGCCGGAGCCCTGCTTCGCGCTTTGCGGCGCCGCGATGTCGTTCAGCAGCCCGCGACGATGGAAGGCTTCGAGGGTCGGCACCGAGAGGCCGCGCATACCGAACGGAAGCCGTTTCAAGGGGGAGTGCGGGTCCTCGGCCTGCTCCAGCACCAGGACCGAAAGGTTGGCGAGACGCAACTCGCAGGCAAGAAGCAAGCCGACGGGGCCGGCTCCGGCAATTACGACGTCATAGAGAGGGGAATGTCGCTCATACATGGAAGACTCCTTGGTCGATGTTCGACCGGAGCGTTCCTCAAGCTTGAGCACCACACGGACGAACGATTGGGCGCTCGATCAGCGTCCGATGTTCGTCGTGGGGATCTCGTGCACGAAGCCAAAGACCAGAGCTTTCGTTACCGAAAGGACTTGGGCTTACCAAACCAAGTCTGCCTTTTCCGACGGCGCCTCTATAACAATGTGGCGATCGGTCCGCAACGGCCACGGTGTCTGTTGTCGTAAGCACACGAGTTGTCCGGATTAGGTAGCACGCGGGTTGTCCGGTTTTATGCCAGCGAACGGAGGCTGGCGTCGTGCGCGGTTACGCGTCCCTGGCCGGATTTGCAAAACCGAATTGATCAGGAGCGACGCTGGCGACACTCAGTCCGATCTGGCCGGCGGCTAGCTGCAAAAGCTGCACGCGCGAGGCGACCTCCAATTTGCGATAGATGTTGTTCATATGGATCTTCAGCGTGCCTTTCGAGATGCCGATATCGACCGCGATGCGTTCATACGGCGTATCCTTGGCAACCAGTCGGGCGATCTCCATTTCTCGCCTGGTCAGCCGCGACGACAGTTTCTGCCATTTGATCCGGCGGGACGCCTCGTTATGCACGGCCTTGCCGACAATCTCGGCCGGCAGCCAGCGGCCGCCCCCAGCGACCTCGCGGAGACACCTGAGCAGCGCCTCGACGGCGGTCTCCTTGAATACGATACCGGCAACGCCGACCGCGACCGCGTCGTAAAGCTGGGCTTGCGAGGCGCCGACCGTCAAAAGCACGCAGAGCGTCGCAAGGCCCTGCCTGCCGATTTCGGCGGCGATGTCGAGACCGCTCAATCCCGGCATGCTGATGTCGAGCACCGCGACATCAGGGACGTCGCGCCGGATCATCGCCAAGGCGACGGTGCCGTCCTGCGCCGAACCGATCACCCGGAAATCGGGGTCGCGGCCAATCAGGTCGGTCAGACCGTGCAGCAACAGCGGATGGTCGTCGGCGACGAAAACCGTGGTGACCATCGTCAGTGCGCCAGCAGCCGGCCTTCGGTGCTACGGCTCCATGCCGGAAAATTGCCGTCGATGGGGGGCGGCCTGCGCTCGTGCTCGGTCATGGCGTCTTCTCCCTTTGCGTGTGTCCATGACGCGCCGGTGACTGCTTTTTGCCGCAAGCGAACATCGCAAACCGGCTCGCATCCCCCGAAGCGTGAGGCCATGTTGACAGAAGCAGCGTGGCTGCGCAAAACATTAGCAACTGCTTAGTTAATCCCGAAGCGGCATCTCCAGCAAGGCGCGCAACGTCGGGTCGGAAGAAGATGCCGTTCCGGGGCGCCGATGCTGGTCTTCATCTTGAAAAAACCATCGGTGCCGCCAGGAAAATTTTATAATTCTCCTCGTTAAGCTCAAGTGTGGAAAATAATTCAATCGGTATGGCAGAGTTATTCTTTCCAGAGATAAGAAATTTTCTGAAATTAACTCTGCCTTGTTGTCTATAACCGGGGATATATAGACGAGCGCATTGCAACCTGCGAAATATGGTTTGGGAATTATTAACGTCTGGGCGATCGTTGGGGATCGTGTAGGGGCTTTGGGTGTGGGTGTAGCAGTCAGTCCGACGGCGGGCCAGTTCCGTCCGGGAATAGCTGTGTCTGGCGACCGGGGGGCAATCTCCCGGCCGGTCCTTTCCCTTTTCAAAGCTTTTGTCACGAAACGATTGCTCGCCGGCCTGGCCGCGTTTTGCGGACAGCCGAACGCTTTGCGCTGCAATCAAGCTGGGTACACGGCGCGGCTTGACCGCTGACCGGACAACAATGTGGAGGAAACAACAATGGCGGACATAGGCTTGGGCGTACTCCTTGAGTCAACGACCATCGGTTCGGGAACCGGCAACTACGATTCCTTCCTGCGGATACAGGCAACAAATGTCGAGCAGGGCTTCAACACCGATCAGAATGGCAATGTCCTAGACAACAAGGCGTCCTTCACGCACGACCTGCAGTACGGCAACATTCAACCGATCATCGTCGGCGGCGTCAGCTATATCGAATTTCGGCTGGACCTCAACGAAAGCAACAATGCGACAAACGCCGACATCACGCTGACCGGTTTGGATATCTACATCTCCAACGAAGGGGCAATCCTTACCGACTACACTGCGGGCTTTACAACAGGTTTCACTGGCATCTTCCATCTGGGTCCCGACGAGCTGCTGATCGATTCCAATCATGGATCGGGAACGGACGACTATCGGGTGCTCGTTCCGGTCAAGTTATTTACGGATGCAGGCGCTGGCGCCGGATCCTATGTGACGCTGTATTCGAGCTTCTCCGGTTCCAATGGCGGTTTCGAGGAGTGGCGCACCACGACGACGCCCGGCACCGGCACCGATACCCCCGGGATCGGCATCGACAAGGTGACGATCGACGGCGCGGCGATCGGCGACGGCCTGACCGTGCTCGCCGGCGATGCGATCAAATGGCAATACACCGTGACCAACACCGGCAACGTTGCTTTGTCGGGCATCACGGTCAGTGACAGCCAAGGCGTGGTTGTGACGCCGGATCTGAGTGGCGGCTTCAACGTTGGCGACACCAACCACAACGGTCTGCTAGACACCACCGAGACCTGGAGCTTCACTGGCAGCGGCACGGCCATCGCAGGCGACTACGCCAATATCGGCCATGTTTCCGGTTCGGCCGGAGCGGTTACCGTTACCGATGACGACGGCTCCAGCTATTTCGGCGCCAATGCGAAGATCAACATCGACAAGGTGACGGTCGACGGCGCGACATCCGGCGACGGCCTGATCATCCTGGCCGGCGAGGCGATCTCCTGGAAGTACACGGTCACCAATGGCGGCAACGTCGCGCTTTCAGGTATCGACGTGACCGACGACCAGGGCGTGGTCGTCACGGCCGATCTCAGCGGCGGCTTCAATGTCGGCGACATCAACCATGACGGCAAGCTCGACCTCGGCGAGGCGTGGAGCTTCATCGGCACCGGCGTGGCAGGCATCGGCGATTACAGCAATATCGGCACGGCCACAGGGTCGTTCACCGATGACGCCGGCCATACCGCCACCCCCGAGGACACGGACGGCTCCAGCTACTTCGGCGCCAATGCGAAGATCAACATCGACAAGGTGACGGTCGACGGCGCGACATCCGGCGACGGCCTGACCATCCTGGCCAGCGAGGCGATCTCCTGGAAGTACACGGTCACCAATGGCGGCAACGTCGCGCTTTCAGGTATCGACGTGACCGACGACCAGGGCGTGATCGTCACGGCGGATCTCAGCGGCGGCTTCAATGTCGGCGACATCGACCAGGACGGCAAACTCGACACAAACGAGACGTGGACCTTCACCGGCACTGGCGTGGCGGGCATCGGCAACTACAGCAATATCGGCACCGCCACAGGGTCGTTTACCGATACCGCGGGCCATACCGCCACCCCCGAGGACACGGACGGCTCCAGCTACTTCGGCGCCAATCCGCATATCACGCTCGACAAGAAGACCAACGGCGTCGACCACGGCCTCAACATCTTCCAGGGCCAGCCTGTGACCTGGACCTACGATGTCAAGAACGACGGCAATGTCGCGCTCGCCAATGTCGTCGTCAAGGACGACAATGGTACGCTCGGCACCGGTGATGACTTCAATGCCGCGGCGATAACCAGCGGCGGCTTCAACAGCGGCGACGTCAACCACAACAATCTACTCGATACGGACGAGATCTGGCATTTCAAAGCTACGGGCATCGCGCAGCCCGGCAGCTACGTCAACAATGCAACGGCCACCACCGATGCCTACGCTGACACGGCCGGACATTCACTTATCCCGACCGCTACCGACAGCAGCGATTATGAAGGCTTCTCGAACAAGGCGCTGACGCAAGGGTTCTGGGGCAGCCATACGGACGCCTGGGACGGTGTCACTGGCCACGAGAGCAATCCCACCAAGAGCGCCTTTGGCAGCGGCGTCATCTGGGGCCTGGACATCAACCCGCGCCACGACGGCAACCTGCTGCTCGGTGACACCGATGGTGACGGTGTCGCCGACGCCGCCGAACACACCCTGCTGATTTCGAACTCGCTTGCGAAATCCATCGAATCGAGCTCGACCGGTGGCGACGCTCGTATCATCATGCTCCAGCAGGCAATCGCCACCCAGCTCAACATCGACAACCACGTCGCCCAGCCCAACGACCTGATCACCGAGGCGGTAATGTGGCTGAAGGGCGAAGGGGTATGGGCCGGTCTGGTCAATCTCGACACAAACGATGACGACAAGATCGACACCAACGCCGCCGGCACCGCGCTGGCAGGCAGTGCAGTCAAGACGAGTTCGACCGCCTGGACCAAATATGTCGACGTCACCGACGCGAGTTCCGGCATTGCCGACTGGAACGGCGGCAAGGAGGCCGACGGCGAGGGCCTGAAGAATGCGCTGATGTGGTTCAACCAGGATCAATTGGTGACATCCGGGCCGGGCGGCCATGTGGCCTGGTTCGATGGAACCAACATCGTCGACGAGCATCCCAACACGCTCGATCAATTCTGGCTCACGCTGCATGAAGTGGGAGGCCTGACGGGCATCGCCTGAAGCGGGCTTCCGGCCCTCGGGCCGGGTGCCTTGCCGCAGCGTCGCCCGCGTGAACTGGCATGGAAAGGGGCTCCACTATCTTCAACTCGGCGCGGGCCAGGATCAGACCTTTGGGTCTGGTCTTGATCGCCTGCGCCCTTTTTCTTGGGCTCGGTGGTGTGCTGCCGGTGTCGCCGGGCGTCTGGTTGCTCTGCCTGGCGCTGGCGGGATTTGGCGCTCTTCTGCTGTTTCGCGGCGGCAGCCGCGCTGCGGCCGAAACCGGCCCGGGCGCCGCCCCTCGGGTCGCGGCGACGGCGCAGCGAGCTGTCAGGCCCGGCGTTCGCCAGCCGGGTTCGGAGCTCGCGGCGGCGATCAAGTCCTGCCGCTCGGCGTTCATCGCCATCGCGCTGTTCAGCGGCGTGCTCAACGTGCTGATGCTCGCCGGCTCGCTCTACATGCTCGAAGTCTACGATCGCGTGCTGCCGAGCCGCAGTGTGCCGACGCTCATCGGCCTCAGCGTGCTCGTCGCAATCCTTTATGCCGGGCAGGGCGTGCTCGATTTCATCCGCGGCCGCATCCTGGTGCGAATCGGCGGCGCCCTCGACGAGATGCTCGGCGCCCGCGTCTATTCCAGCGTCCTCAAGCTGCCGCTCAAGGTCGGGCGCAACGGCGACAGCATGCAGCCGGTGCGCGATCTCGACAGCGTGCGGACCTTCCTTTCGGGCACCGGCCCGACCGCGTTGTTCGATCTGCCGTGGTTGCCGCTCTATCTGGCCATCATCTTCATGTTCCACGTGCTTCTTGGCCTGACAGCCCTGGTCGGGGCGATCGTGCTGGTGCTTTTGACGGTCTTCGCCGAGCGGCTGACGCGCAAGCCGGTCACTTCCGGCACCCAGACTGGCATCGTCCGCAACGGCCTGACCACGACCGGCAATCGTAACGCGGAAGTCATCGCGGCACTCGGCATGGGTGGCCGGATGGCGAAGCGATGGGAAGACGCCAACCGTGACTATTTGGCCGAGCAGCGCAGCGTCAGTGACATCGCCGGCGGCTTCGGCGCCGTGTCCAAGGTGCTGCGCATGCTGCTGCAATCGGCGATGCTCGGCGTCGGCGCCTGGCTGGTGATCGAGCAGCAGGCGACCGCCGGCATCATCATCACCGCGTCGATCCTGAGCGGCCGCGCGTTGGCGCCCGTCGATCTGGTCATCGCCAACTGGAAAGGTTTCCTGACAGCGCGGCAAGGCTGGCAACGACTGACCAGGATTCTCGCCGCCGTGCCGGCCGACGCCGAGCCGATGGCGATGCCGATGCCGAACCGCCACGTCTTCATGCAGGGCGTCAGCGTCGCGGCGCCCGGCACGCAACGCCTGCTGGTGCAGGACGCCAGTTTTGCGCTGGAGGCGGGACACGCCGTCGGCATTATCGGCCAGAGCGGTTCGGGCAAGTCGACGCTGGTCAGGGCGCTTGTCGGCGCCTGGCCGCTTGCCGCCGGCAGGGTCAGGCTCGATGGCGCCGACCTCGACCAGTGGTCGCCGGAAGACCGCGGCCGCTTCGTCGGTTACCTGCCGCAGGATGTCGAGCTGTTTGCCGGCTCGATTGCCGAAAACATCGCGCGTTTCGAGCCCGACGCCGATCCGGCATTGGTGATTGCCGCCGCCAAGGCCGCCGGCGCGCATGATCTCATCGTCAGCTTCCGTGACGGCTACGAGACACAGATCGGCGAACTCGGCGAAGCCGTCTCGGCCGGTCAGCGCCAACGCATCGCGCTGGCCCGCGCGCTTTATCGCGATCCTTTCCTGGTGGTGCTCGACGAACCGAACTCCAACCTCGATGCCGAAGGCGAGCAGGCGCTGTTCCAGGCGATCGTCTCGGTGCGGCAGCGTGGCGGCATCGTCGTGCTCGTGGCGCACCGGCCAAGCGCGCTCGTCACGGTCGACTTCATCCTTGCCATGAACCAGGGCCGCGTCCAGGCGTTCGGCCTCAAGGAAGACGTCCTCAACAAGCTGTTTCCGCGGCCGCAGCCGGCAGTGACCGCCGTGCCGCACCTTAGGCTCGCCACCGAAGAGCCGCCGGCGCCGCCTGTCGCGGCGGCGGGTGAGTGAGGATCCACGATGCTCGGTCCCTCACACCAATCCATTCGACGCTATATGCGTTTCGGCCTCATTGCGGTCGCTCTGCTGGTCGGCGGCGTTGGCGGCTGGGCCTCGCTGACCCGGATTTCGGGAGCGGTCATCGCGTCCGGGGTTCTCGTGGTCGATTCCCACGTCAAGGACGTGCAGCACTCGACTGGCGGCGTCGTCGGCGAGATCGCGGCGCGTGACGGCGACCGGGTCAAGCGCGGTGCGCTGCTTGTGCGGCTCGACCCGACCATGCCGGCGGCCAATCTCGCCGTCGTCACCAAGGCGCTCGACCAATTGTCGGCACGCGAGGCACGGCTCGAAGCCGAACGCCAGGGCACCGACGCCATTGCCTTTCCGCAGGACCTTCTCGCTCGCCGTGGCGATCCGGCGATCGCCGAGATCATCGCTGGCGAAGAACAGGTTTTCGATACGCGACGGGCGGCTCGTTCCGGTCAGAAGAGCCAACTGCAGGAGCGCATCCTCCAGCTGCAGAAGGAGATTGGCGGCGACACGGCCCAGGCGGACGCCAAGTCGCAGGAAATCAAGCTTGTCGAGGAGGAACTGGCCAGCATACGCGCACTGTGGAAAAAGCGGCTGATTTCGATCGACCGGCTGACCGCGATGGAGCGCGAGTCAGCGCGGCTCGACGGCGAGCGCGGCCAGCTGACGGCGGCCCTGGCGCAGGCCCAAGGCAAGATCGCCGAGATCAATCTGCAGATCATCCAGATCGACCTCGAGCTCAGCACCGACGTCAACAAGGATCTGCGTGAGATCGACGGCAAGGTCGGCGAACTGACGGAGCGCAAGATCGCCGCCGAGGACCAGCTCAAGCGTATCGACATCCGTGCACCGCAGGACGGCGTCGTGCAGCAGTCCATCGCCCACACCATCGGCGGCGTCATCACCCCTGGCCAGACGATCATGCAGATCGTGCCCGACAGCGACAGCCTGACGGTCGAGGCCAAGATCGCGCCGAGCGACATCGACCAGCTCTGGGTCGGCCAGGCGGCGGCATTGCGCTTCTCGGCCTTCAACCAGCGCACCACGCCGCAAATCAACGGCACGGTCGAGCGCACCTCGCCCGACACGACGACCGACCAGCGCACCGGCATCAGCTACTACACCGTTCGCATCGCCACGACGAGCGCGGAGGTGGCGCGCCTCGGCGAGGTCAAGCTGGTTCCGGGCATGCCGGTCGAATCCTTCATCAAGACCGCCGACCGGACCGTGATCTCCTACCTCGTCAAGCCGCTGCAGGACCAGATCAGCCGCGCCTTCAGGGAATGAGGGGACGATTGTCGGCGTCGATTTAAAGATCCGCCTCGGCGAAGATGCGCGACGCCCAGTCGAGGAAGACGCGCAGGCGCGGCGAGAGCTGACGGTTCTGCGGGTAGAGCGCCGACAGCGGCGTGGGTGAGGGCGGGTAGTCGGCCAGCACCTCGACGAGCGTCCCATCGGCGAGATCCTTCTCGAAGCGATAGCGCGGCGCCTGGATGAGGCCCAACCCAAGCCGCGCCAGGTCGGCGGCGGTATCCGAATTGTTGGCGGCGACACGGCCCGGCAGCCGAACCTCGCGGGTCTTGCCGTCGACCGTGAATTCGAACGGAAGCGTCTCGCCGGTGCGCGACGAGACGAAGCCGACCGCCTGGTGACCATCGAGCGCATCGGGGGAGGCGGGTGTGCCGTGGCGTTCGAGATAGGCGGGACTGGCGCAGGTGATCTCGCGGATGACAGCCAGGCGGCGCATGATCATGCCGCTGTCGGGTGGCTCGCCGACGCGGATGACGCAGTCGACGCCTTCGCGCACGAGATCGACCAGCCGGTCGCTCTGGCCGATCTGCAGGTCGATCTTGACATAGCGGGCGAGGAACTCCGGCAGGCGTGGCAACAGAAAGGTACGGGTGAGCAGCGTGCTGGCGTCGATGCGCAGCAGGCCGAAGGGCTCGGCATTGCGGAAGGCGGCCTCGGCATCCTCGATTTCGGCCAGGATCGACAGGCAGCGCCGGTAGTAGGCTTCGCCGTCCTGCGTGGCGTTCACCTGCCGCGTCGTCCGTTCCAGCAGGCGTGCGCCAAGATGTTCTTCGAGCCGCCGGATCGCTTCCGTCGCGGTTGAACGCGGCAGGCCGAGGTCGGCCGCGGCGGCGGTGAAGCTGCGTCGCTCCAGGACGCGAACAAAGAGCCGCATTGTGTCCAGACGATCCATGGCTTTTGTTCGCAGTTTCCGAATAGTGATGTCAATAGGCGGCTGATTATCCGGAAGACGGGCCGATCTATATCCGTGTCGCCGACCAAGCGGAGACACTTCCATGACATCCAATCAAACCAGAACCGCGATCGTGACCGGCGCCTCCAAGGGCATCGGTGCCGCGATCGCACGGCGGCTCGCCCGCGACGGCGTCGCCGTTATCGTCAACTATGCACGGGGCCGCGCGGAGGCCGAGGCTCTTGTGCGCAACATCGAAGCCGATGGCGGCAAGGCGATCGCCGTGCAGGCCGATATCGCGGATCCGGCCGGCATCGCCTTACTGTTCGACGTCGGCGAGAAGGCGTTCGGCGGCATCGACATCCTCGTCAACAATGCCGGCATCATGAAGACGTCGCCGCTCGCGCAGACCGACGACGCTTCCTTTGACACGCAAATCGCGCTCAATCTCGGCGGCGTGTTCCGCGGCATGCGCGAAGGTGCGCGCCGGCTTCGCGACGGCGGCCGCATCGTCAGTTTTTCCAGCAGCGTCGTCGGCCTCTACCAGCCGGGCTACGGCGTCTACGCCGCCACCAAGGCGGGCGTCGAGGCGATGACCCGCATCCTGGCCAAGGAGCTCGGCGCGCGCCGCATCACCGTCAACGCGGTGGCGCCTGGACCCGTCGAGACCGCGCTGTTCACGGACGGCAAGAGCGAAGCCCAGATCGAGGCCATCGGCAAGATGATCCCGCTCGGCCGGCTCGGCCAGCCCGACGACATTGCCGGCGTGGTCTCGTTCCTGGCCGGGCCGGACGGCGGCTGGGTCAACGGACAAATCATCCGCGCCAATGGCGGCGTGGTCTGAGGCGGCTGACATGCCGGCTTGGCTCTACCTGACAGCCTGAATCCCCACCCTCGAAAAACCAAGGAAACCACCATGCCATTCGCCAACATCAAGATGCCGCAGGCCGCTCTCTCCAGGGCGCAGAAGGAAGACCTCATCCATCGAACGACCGCCATGTTCGTCGACTTCTTCGGCGAGGGCGTGCGCCCCTACACGATGGTGCTGGTCGAGGAAGTCGCCGATGGCGGCTATGGCCGGGCCGACGAAGTGTTCGTGGTGCCGGACGCCTATCGCGCCAAGGAGTAGCGCCGGGCCGGTTCGGGGAGAGCCACGTCCTTCGGACCCTTCCCGCCCTCCGGGGCGAGAAACCCAGGTCTTGCAACGCCGCGCGGACCCCCACCCCGCTGCTTCGCAGCGACCCTCCCCACAAGGGGGAGGGTGAGGAAGCGCCCTGCCAGCCCGCAGGACAGCACTCTCTCAGCGAATTTGCAGAACTCTCAGCACACTATCGTTATGGAGATGCGAAAAAGCTGGGCTCCCTACCTCCCCCTTGTGGGGAGGTCGGACCGAAGGTCCGGGTGGGGGTGCTGGCACAAACCTGCAGGACCAGGATTCAATCTGCCTTGGGCATCCCAACCCAGTCGGCCGCCACTTCCGCAAACAGCCAGTCGCTGAAGCTGCCAATCTCCCCCCTCGTGGGGGAGATGCCCGGCAGGGCAGAGGGGGGCGCCGTAGAGCGCTAACCTCCACTACAGAGCAGATTGCCACCGTTTCTTCAGCCGACCAGCGTGAGAGCGCAGCGCGATTTATCCAGACAGGTCGGCGGGACTGCGCCCCCCTCTGGCCTGCCGGCCATCTCCCCCACACGGGGGGAGATTGGCAGCGTCAGCGTCGCGCCTTTTTTTCACCCGCCCTTCCGCTTCTCCACCTCAGCCTTCCTCAGCAAGAACCGCTGGATCTTGCCGCTCGGCGTCTTCGGCAGTTCGCTGACGAATTCGACCTCGCGCGGATAGGCGTGGGCCGAGAGGCGCTTGCGGACATGCTGGGCCAGTTCTTCGGCAAGTTCCGGGGTGCCTTGAAAGGCCGGCGCCAGGATGACGAAGGCCTTGACGATTTCGGTGCGCTGCGGATCGGGCACGCCGACCACCGCCGCCTCATTGACCGCCGGATGCTCGATCAGCGCGCTTTCGACGTCGAACGGGCCGATGCGGTAGCCGGCGGAGGTGATGACGTCGTCGGCGCGACCTATGAAGGAGATCGAACCATCGGGCTCGGACTCGACCGTGTCGCCGGTGCGGTAGTAGCCGCCCGCTATGGCCGGCGTTTCCGCCTGGTGATAGCCGCCGAACCAGCGCAGTGGCGATCTGGCGATGTCGACCGCGAGGATGCCGGGCTGGTTGGGGCCAAGCTCGTTGCCGGCCTCGTCGAGCACGACGATGCGGTAGCCCGGCATGGCAAAGCCGGCCGAGCCGTGGCGCACGGGGTGCGACAGGCCGTGATGATTGTTGACCATCATGCCGTTCTCGGTCTGGCCGTAATGGTCATGGATGGGGGCGGCGAGATGGGCGTCGAACCAGCGGATCACTTCCGGGTTCAGCGGCTCGCCGGCGCTGCTCACCACGCGCAGGCGGCCCTTGACGTGGGCCGCCGCCTCCGCGCCTTCGGCCAGCAGCAGGCGGAAGGCGGTGGGCGAACCGGCAAGGCTGGTGACGCCGAGGCGCTCGATGATGTCGTAGGTGCTCCTGGCGGTGAATGCGCCCTCGTTGAAGGTCGTGGCGATGCCGAGCAACAGGGGGCCTGTGATGGCGTAATAGAGGCCGTAGGCCCAGCCGGGATCGGCAATGTTCCAGAAGACGTCGTCGGGCCTGAGCCCGATGGCATCGCGCATATAGGCGCCGAAGGCCAGCAGCGCGCTGAGCGGCACCGGCACACCCTTGGGAAAACCTGTCGTGCCCGAGGTCGACATCATCATGAACAAATCATCGCCCTTGCGCATCACCGGCGCGCAGTCGGGCGAGGCGGCGGCGAAGGCGGCGCGAAAATCGATGTCGCCGGCCGGCAAGGCTTCGCCTGGGGCAAGGATGGTCGCAACCCGAGGGCAGTCCTCCACCTCGTCGAGCTTTTCGCGATTGGCCATGTTGGTGACGACGAGCTTCGCGCCGCTGGTCTTCAGCCGGTGGTCGATGGCCTTGGGGCCGAAGGCGGTGAACAGCGGTTGGTAGACCGCGCCGATGCGCCAGGTGCCGAGGATGAGCGCCACCAGTTCGGGAATGCGCGGCAGCATGCCGGCGACGACATCGCCGGGGCCGACGCCGGCGTGTTTGAGGACATTGCCAACGCGCGCGGACATATCCTTGAGATCGTCGAAGCTGAATTCCCGCAGTTCGCCGCCGGCGGAGATGGCGCGCAGCGCCAGTCGGTTCTGGCCGGCGTGGCGGTCGCAGCATTCGACGCAGGCATTGATGCCTGTGGCGGGATCGCCGTGAAGTTTTGCGATCTCGTTCTCGATGCGAAAATGCGCAACGGCATCGATGTAGCGCGGCAGCGGCGCCGGTGTGTTGGTCATGGCAGTCCTCCCGTGGCGGCGCCGCATCTCCCATGCGGCGCTGTCGGTTCATAGATGCCTGAAATTGCGGCTCTGGTCGATGCGGCGAAAGTTGGGTGGGTAGGTTGGCGCTTGAACACCCCCCTCGGTCCTGCCGGACATCTCCCCCGCAAGGGGGGAGATCGGCAGCTTCAAACATGGCGCTCGTTCTACAACGTTGACGGTTGGCGAAAGCGATGGCGATATCCAATCTCCCCCCTTGCGGCCCCTTGCGGGGGAGATGTCCGGCAGGACAGAGGGGGGTGAAGGATCGCGGCGCTGACAATCTGCGGCAAAGCACGTGGTTGACCCGGTTTGTCATCCAGCGGATAGGTCCGCCCCAAATATAGCCGCTCGAGAAATCCCATGCCTTCAGACACCAGCCTCCACGCCGCACCCGCTACCCCCGACACCGCCTGGCAGGAGGACATCCGCGCCGGCGTGCGCCATGTGCGCGATCTCGCCTCCCTGCCGCTGTCGCCGGCCGAGCGCGCAGCCGCCCAAGCCGCGGCCGCGAACCACAAGGTGCGCGCGCCCAAGGCCTATCTCGACCTGATCGACTGGAACGATCCGGCCGATCCGATCCGGGCGCAGGTCATCCCGTCTCCGCAAGAACTTGAGGAAGCGGAGGGCGAACTCGACGATCCGATCGCCGACCATGAATTCAGCCCGGTGTCGCGATTGACGCATCGCCATGGCGACCGGGTGCTGTTGTTTCCGACCTATCAATGCGCGGTCTATTGCCGGTTCTGCTTCCGCAAGGAATCGCTAACCTCGATCGGTAGGGGTTATACGCGCGAGGCGCTGGAGCCGGCGCTCGCCTACATCGCCGATCACCCCGAAATCCGCGAGGTGATCCTGACCGGCGGCGATCCGCTGTCGCTGCCGGACGCAGCACTTGCCGAAATCTTCGCGCGCATCGAGGCGATCCCGCATGTACGGCTGCTGCGCATCCACACGCGTGTGCCAGTGGCGCTGCCGTCGCGCATCACATCAGGGCTGGTCGCGGCCTTGCAGGGCCGGCTGATGGTCACGATCGTCACCCATTTCAACCACGCGCGGGAGATCACGCCCGCGACCGAGATAGCCTGCCGCACGCTGCGCCAAGCCGGCTTCGTGCTGCTCAACCAGAGCGTTCTGCTCAAGGGCGTCAACGACAGCGTCGAGGTGCTGGAGGAGCTGTGCCGCGAGCTGATGTACCGCCTTGGCGTCAAACCCTATTATCTGCACCACGGCGACCTGGCGCGCGGCATGGCGCACCGCCGCACCACGATTGCGCAGGGACAGGCGCTGACTGAGGCGCTGCGGGCGCGGCTGTCCGGTATCTGCAACCCGGTCTATGTGCTCGACCTGCCGGAAGGCGGCGGCAAGGTGCCGATCGGGCCGTGTTATGTCGAGGCGCGGGAGGGCGAGAACTGGCGCCTGCGCGGGCTCGATGGCGAGGTGAGAGCGTATGCGGAGATAGTGGGGGCGTAGGCCCACGCCGAAGCGCATCCCGGATCTTGTCAATTCCGGCGCGGTTATTTCTGTGATTTTCCGAAGACCGGCGCCGAAGACCGGTGATTGCCGTGCAAGCTCGCTGTTGTCGCGCCTCGGCATAAATGCATATGTTGAGCGGTTCGCGGATTCAGGATCGTGGCGGATGACGGCTGGGGGCAGCAATCAAGAAATGGTGTCGCGGAGCCCGCTTGCGGCCACCGGGATCCAGCGTTGCGTGCTCGACACGGGGGGCCTGGTGCCCAGGGAAGCGGTGGCGCTCTGGCAAGAAAGCATCGGCCTTCTCTATGATGTGCGCCTGCGCAACGCCGGCGACGACCGGTTTCAGTTCCACGCGGATGCGTTCCATTTCGGCGAGATCGTTCTCACCTCGTACAAATGCATCGCGCAGAGTTTCGATCGCTCGCGCGCCCGCATCGGACGCGACGGTCTCGACCATATCACGCTCCAGGTCTGCCTGCGCGGAAGCCATGGACGGCGTGACGGCGGATGCGACGAAAAGGCTTCGTCGGGCGATCTGATCGTGGCCGACCTGGCGCAGGCCCAGTCGACCGGGACCTCCGATTTCGACAGCCTCAATCTTACCGTACCACGCCGTCTGCTGGCGCCGCTTTTGCGGGCGCCCGACGAGCACAATATGCGCGTCATCGCGGGCAGTGCCCCTTTGACCGCGCTGTTGCGCGGCCATCTCATCGGCCTCTACGAGGCAGCGCCCGCCATCAGCCGCCAGGACGCGGAGGCCGTGATCAGGCCGACCCTGGAACTCGCCGCCGCCGCCATCAATTCGGCCGTGGGGGAAGAAAGCGCTGGCTCCGTACAGATGGCGCTGACCAGCGAAATCCGCCGCCATATCGACAGGCATATCTTCGGCCACGATCTCAGCGCCGGTGCAATTGCCGCCATCTTCGGCATCTCCTTACGCAAGCTTTATTATCTCTTCGAGCCCCATGGCGGGCTTTGCAGATACATCCAGGAGGAAAGGCTGCGCCGCTGCCGCGCCGAACTTGTCGATCCAGGCCGTCGGCACGAAAGCATCGCCGGGATCGCCGATCGCTACGGCTTCGGCCACCGAAAGAGTTTTGTCCGCGCCTTCCGGCGCTCCTTCGACATGACGCCGCGCGAGATGCGAGCGCTTGCCGCGGAGGGGCGCGGGCTGCTGGTCGGGCGTGGCGGGAACCACACCATGTGGCACTGGATCCGCGAGCTGCGATAGGGCGGCAGCATCCGCCGGAGCGCAGATAAATCAACGTGAAACCGTGTCTGGTCAGCGGGCTTGTGAAGTGCCGTCCGGCGCTTTCGCGCGCGGCTGCCGATGTCGATCTTGCACGTGCGGCCACATTCCTTGCACCTGCCGCCACATTTGCGCGGCAGGTCCGCATAAATCTTGAAATGTTGTCCCTGGCGGGTGCATCGGCATCAGCGGGGGCGCAGCGGCCAGGCCTCCGTGACATCAGGATAGCTGGCCCTCTGGAGGCAAGAATGCGTGCGGCGAAGGCAATATTTCTCGGCATCTCGATATTCTGCGTCATTCTCCCGACACAGGTCCTCGCGGCCTACAAATGCTGGAACCCGGCGATCTGCAAGGCGGTTTGCGGCAGCGAAATATGCGGCAAGATAAGCGCGCACAACGCCGACATGAAGGCGCTGGATCTGACCAAAAAAGGCGCCTCCGGGCAGCTCGCCGCTTCCAGCAGCGGATCTTCATCCGGGACCAATTCCAAGAAGACCTACACCTGCTCGAACCCGGCGATCTGCATCGCGGTCTGCGGCAAGAAGACCTGCCCGTAGGCGAATTCTTGCTGTGGCAATCCAGCCGGAGGCCGGGAACTGGCGGTTGCGCGGGCTGGATGCGAGGTGAGGGGGTAACGAGAGGTGGTTGGCGAGTGGGGCGCTACCGCGCCTCGACAAACGCCAGCACGACGACACGCGGGGCGGCGCAGTAGGCGAGGCTGGCCCTGCGGCCCGTCTTCGTCGTCGCGTGGCCTGCGTTCAGGTCGACGGCGATGTCCTCATAGCCCAGTACCTCGCGATCAAGCGGATAGACGGCCTTGTAGACGGCTTCCTTGGCGGCAAAGAGGATGCGGCCGGCAAGATGCCGGTCGGCTGCGTCCGTCCGGTCCGCCGGAATTGTCACGAGTGCTAAAATATCGCCTGGAAGAGGCTGCGCGGGCTCTACGTCGATGCCCAGTGCGCTGATATGGCCGACGGGCGCAACCGCCGCCACGGCCATGTCGTCGTC
This sequence comes from Mesorhizobium sp. LjRoot246, assembly GCF_964254115.1. NCBI lineage: Bacteria > Pseudomonadati > Pseudomonadota > Alphaproteobacteria > Hyphomicrobiales > Phyllobacteriaceae > Mesorhizobium > Mesorhizobium sp. LjRoot246. Next base: position 2,925,119 of record NZ_CAXUSN020000001.1, read on the forward strand.
GTGAGCGAGCGAGCCAATGATCCCGTCGGGCCAGACCGGCGCGCCTGACGGCGCGCGCAGGATGCCGACGTTGTCGACGCCAAGCTCGGCCAGCAATCGGTGCGCGATCCACCGCGCCGCGCCACTGGCGCGCCGCATGGCAGGCTGACGCGCAGGGATGGAATGCGCTTCATTGGGCAGCAGATGGGCGTCATCGCCGTCGCGTATGACCCGGCATCCGGTGCGGACACCCACTGGCGCAATGGCGGCCATCGCTTCGGCCAAGGCGGTTTCCTCGCGCAGGCTTGCGGGTGGCCGCGTCACGGCTCATGCGACCGTGCCGGCAAAGCGAGATCGGCGATCATTTCTCCGTCCTCGTCGAGCCCTTCTTCGACGAAACCGGCGCTGCGATAGAGGTTTCGCGCCGCATCATTCTCCGGTTCGTAGCAGATCGAAACGTGCCTGACGTGGCCGAGACCTTTGATCTCGTCCAACACCTCACGCAGCGCGGCCTTGCCGTAGCCTTTGCCCTGAGAGGCGCGGTCGACCATGAAACGGTAGATGCGCGCCTCGTCGTCGCGCTGCGGCGCCTCGTACATCAGGAAACCGACGACGCGATCGCCGGCCATCACGACGCGCGGCCGCGCATCCACGTCAGTTTCGGCTTCGTCGAGGGACTCCGCATTGCTGGCGACGAAATCCATCTGGTCCGGCGCCAGCTCCAGGGCCGTGACCAGGGTCCGGTTGGCCTCAGTCACGGAAACGAGACGGATGCCCGCGGTCTTCAAGCCGATGCCATTCTTCAAGCCGAAGTCCGGGAGCCATCATCGGTGACCGGCTCGACGAAGCGATGCAGCTTGGCCGGGTTGCCCCGCCAGATCGAGTTGGGCTCCAGCTCTTCGCCCTTCATCACGAAGGAGTCGACATCGACCACCGATCCTTCGCCCATCACGACGCCGTAATGGACGAATGCGGAAGGCCCGAGCGTGCAGCCCTTGCCGATGCGGATGAAGTCGGACTTGAAGGCGCCTTCTTCCAGCGAATGGGCCTGGATGACGCAGCCTTCGTTGAGGGTGGCGTCGTCGCCGATCTCCACCAGCGAGCGTTCGGTCAAATTGCTGCCGCCGTCATAGACCCTCTTGCCGACCTTGACGCCCAGCAGGCGCAGGATCATCGGCCGGAACGGCGTGCCGGCGAACAGACGCACGATCGGCGAATCCGCCAGCTTCCAATGGCGTTCGTGGCGCCAGAAGGCGACGTCGTAGATCGTCGTCATCTGCGGCTTCAGCCTGCCGAAACCAAGGCTTGCCCGTTCCACGAAGATGTAGAACGGAATGGTGATCGCCGAGGTCAGGAGCACGGCGACGAACAGCGCGACCTCCGCCCATTCGGTGTAGTAGTTCAGCGCCCGGTCCCAGATCGCCAGCGTGGCGAACAGCATGACCCATTGCGTTGCCACGAACAGAAGGATCGTCACCAGATTGTGGCGGTTCTTCAACGGGATACGCTGGCGCCGGTCCGCCTCGTCGATGCCGGCGATAAGCTCCTTGTCGCGGTTCACCATGCGCGGGATTTCAAAGGCAGGCGAACCCAGGAGCCCGACATTCTCGCGCAACGGCCCGTCGATGGGGATCATCACCTTGGTGCCGAGCAGGACATTGTCGCCCGTGCGTCCATCCGGCGGATAGTAGATGTTGTTGCCGAGATAGTTGCGCTCGCCGATGCGCGTCGGCTCGAGCCGGAAGGCGGAGGCGGATTTGTGCATGTTGATCATGAACAGCCCGTCCGACACCATGGTCTCGGTGCCGATCTCGCACAGAAGCGGGTTTTCGTGCTGCTGATTGCTGCCGAAATTGGAACCGGTCTGCACCACTCTGTTGAGGTTCCAGCCGATGGCGCTGATATAGTGCACGATGGCCGAGCTGTCGCCGAACAGGAGACCGAGCACGCGGGAATTGCTCGAGAATTCGGCGACGGTCTGCAGCCAGTAGCGGAAGCCGTAAAGCGTGTAGGTGCGGCCTGGCTTCAGGATCAGGTTCGTCAGGCGCGGCACCAGCGTGGCCGCCAGGAAGGCCGTGGCGATGTAGCCGAACAGCGTGACCGTGGTGCCGATCGCGACAACGCCGATCGTCTCCTGATAGTCGTCGCCGACGTTCTCCCAATAGCTGTGGAACAGCAGCGGCAAGGGGGTGACGATGGCAAACAGCCCGATCAACTGGATCGCCTCGAACAGGAAGCGCCGGATGTTGGAAGGATCGACATTGCGCACTTTGCAATAGTCCGCGGTGGTCGGCACGGCCGGCGACCCATGCCAACGTTCGCCATCGGGGATGCTTTGCCCGCGATGCAGCGAGGACGAATGGCCGAGCTGGGCGCCGTCGCCGATCCTGGTGTCGATGTCGAGCGTGGAACCGACGCCGACGAAGGCGTCGCGGCCGATGGTCAGCGGTCCGGTGTGGATATAGCCGGACTGCGCCCGGAAGCCGAGGATCATCGATTCCTTGCGCAGGATGGTGTTGGCGCCGATCGAGATCAGATCCGTGCAGACGGGCACGGATTTGGATTCGATGACGGCGTTCTTGCCGAGCTTGGTGCCCAGAAGCTGCAGGTAGATGCTGTAAAGCGGGCTGCCGCGGAACAGCACGACGGGCGCGGTGCGGATCAATGTTTTGACCATCCAGAAGCGGAAGTAGCGTAGGCCCCAGATGGGAAACGCTTCCGCCTTCCAGCGGCCGACGAGCACCCATTTGGCGATGACGGCAAAGCCCGACATGCCGAAGAATACCGCGGCCGAAAGCGCCACGCAGCGCAGATACAGCTGCAGCGGATCGTCGAGCGCGTCATACATCCAGTTGAGGCCGTCATTGACCGCCCACAAGGCGAGATAGCTGTAGAGGCCGTAGAACAGAAGCTGTGCAGCGCCGCAGGTCCAGTAGGCGAAATTCGATGCCCGGCGGGTGAGGACAGGCTCATTGGTGGCCGTCGTCATCTCTTCCGCCACGCCGAGATGCTGCGCCAGCCGCGCCACGGTCGGGTGGAGATAGATGTCGCGCATCGACGCCGTCGCCCATTGCTTCCTGGTGCGCAGGCGGGCGCAAAAATGCGCCATGAGCAGCGAGTTGGCGCCGAGATCGTCGAAGAAATTGTCCTCGACGGACACTTCGTCGAATTTCAGCACGGTCGCCAGTGCATCGGCCAGGAAACGCTCGTCGTCATTGGCGGGCGCGACCATGGCGCGATCGACTGAGAGCCGCACGCTTGTCGGTTTCGGCAGCTGGCGCAAATCCACCTTGTTGGAGACCGTCATCGGGATGGCCGGCAGCTCCTCCAGATAGGAGGGCACCATGTAATCGGGCAGGCGACGCTTCATCGTCTTGGCGAGTTCCGCACGCGAGATCGCCGGCAGGCCGGCCTTGGGCGCGTAATAGGCGACGAGTTCGACGCGGCCGGGCTCGATTTCCCAGGTGGTGACTGCGGCCTGCGCGATCTCGGGCTGGTCGAGCAGCACCGCCTCGATCTCGCCGAGCTCGATGCGGTAGCCGCGGATCTTCACCTGGGTGTCGATGCGCCCGGCATATTCGATCTCGCCACGGTCGTTGATCCGGCCAAGGTCGCCCGTCCGGTAGATGCGCCCAGACGGGTTGTTCGGCAGGCCGACGAAATCGGCGATGAATTTCTGTTCGGTCAGGTCCGGCCTGTTGAGATAGCCGACCGCGAGGCCGATGCCGGCAATGCCGATCTCGCCCAGTTCGCCCGGCTCGGCGAGCTGCGGCAGAGAAGCGTCGAGAATGACGATCGAGTAGGTCGGCAGCGGCGCGCCGATGGTGACGGGACTGTCCGGCGTCAGCGTACCCATGGTCGCGGTGACGGTCGCCTCGGTCGGGCCATAGGTGTTGAGGATCCGCCGCCCCGGTTTCGACCAGCGCACCACCAGATTGTGCGGGCAGGCCTCGCCGCCCACCAGAAGCGTGCGCAGGCTGGGCACATCAGATGTCATCGACGACAGCAGCGTCGGACTGCAGGCCATGCAGGTGATGTCGTGGAGCCGCAGGAAATCGGCGAGTTCCTCGCCCACCAGCGGCATCTGGCCCGGCGCCGGCACCACCGTCGCGCCGGCGACGAACGGCACCCAGATCTCTTCGGAGGAAAAGTCGAAGGCGATCGTCATGCCCTGGTAGACACGGTCGCCCGGCCGGTAGCCGTAGGAGGCGGCGGCGACGCGGATGAAGTTGACAAAACTCTGGTGCTTGATGACGACGCCCTTGGGCCGGCCTGTCGTGCCCGAGGTGTAGAGGATGTAGCAGGTGTCGTCCGAAGTCTTCGCATGCGGCTTCAGCGGCGCGTCGGATTGTGCTGAGATTTCGGCGTCGGCGCTGTCGATCCGCAGATGCGGAACCGGCAGTTGATCGGCGCGCGACGCGTAGGCGGCGATGGTGACGATCAGGCTGACGCCGGCGTCTTCGATGATGAGCGCCATCCGCTCCTCGGGAAACGCGGTGGCGAGCGGCACGAAGGCCGCGCCCGCCTTCATCACCGCCAGAAGCGCAACATAGGTCTCCGCCGAGCGGTCGAGAATGAGCCCGACCCGGTCGCCTGGCCGCACGCCGCGCTTGACCAGCAGGCGGGCGAACTGGTTGGCCCGCCTGTCCAACTCCCGATACGTCCAGACACGCCCGTCGGAGATCACCGCCGGCAGCGCTGCAAACATCCGCGCGAGCTGTTCGAAGACCGTATCGAGCCGCTCGCCGGGCAGGCCTTGCCGGGCAAAGTCGGCGCCGGTCAGGATTTGCCCGCGCGTGACTGTTGCCGGGGCCGTTTTTACCAGCGCATCGACGCTTGCCAGGCTGCTTTCCGGCCCCGATCGTTCCGCGTCCAGTTCGGCGATGTCGACACCGTGATCCATTTCCATACTTTCTCGTCCAGGCCGGGCATTGCCCGGCACGGCCATTTTTCCGATTGCTGCGGGATGCTTATGCCATCCGATCTTTTCGCCAGTTTTTCCGAACTGTTGAATATTGTTTCTGAACTGTGTCTCGGCGCTCTTTTTGACCCTCCGCTTGTCGGCTCTTGCGGGGGCGCTCGGCGGCAGCGCCGGGGCGTGCGCCCACGCGTTTTTCTGGAACCAGCCTTGAGCCCCTGCATTCTATAAGCAGGAGCTCAAGGAGCGTGTCGTGAAAGCGGTGTTGGGACTGGTCTGCGGCTTCGTGCTGACCCTTGCGGTCTTCGCCAGCGGACTGGGCTTCGCCGCCTGGCTGCTTGCCGCCAAGTCGCCGCGCCAGGCAGCGGCCACCGTCAGCGTGGCGGAGCTGTGGACCAAAAAAGCGCGCCCGGTGAACAAAGCAGGGCAGGGGCTTGAGCGTCTGCCGGCCGGGCAGACCGCGCCGCCCGATATTGCCGCCAAACCGCGCGAGACGCCCGATCCCGTCGTGACCGGCGCCATCGCGCCCGACCTGTCGCCTTCGCATCTTGCCTGGTGCGCCAGCCGTTATCGCTCCTACCATCCGGACGACAACAGCTATCTCTCCTATAGCGGGCAGCTGCGCCCCTGCATCTCGCCCCATCCCGAAGCCGCCGATCAGCCTACCCAGCCTGCTGCTGGCGATGGCGACGAAAACGGCGCTGGCCTGGGTGTCTATGCCGCCGACGACAGCGGCGCCGAGCTTTCCGCCGACCATGTCGACTATTGCTTCAGCCGCTACCGCTCCTACCGCCCGGAAGACAACTCCTACCAGCCATACTCCGGCGGTCCGAGGCGGCAATGCCAGTAGAGCCCGCGCGCCGAAGCCATGGCGATCCGATCACGCGGATTTTTTGGAGCGTTCGCATTGGCGCGGCGTTCATCCCAAAGGAGGACTAACCATGAGCCACGACCGGAACGACAGAATTCGTGAGCGCGCCTACCAGATCTGGGAACGGGAAGGCCGCATGCAAGGCGACCCCGAGCGGCACTGGTACCAGGCCGAGGCCGAGATCGACCGCGAGTCAGCCCTGCCGCTGACGGCGGATGATGCCGTGCCGGAAACCGGCGAGATCGCCAGTTCCGACGTGCTGGAGGTCGAGGCGCTGGCGGTGCGCACCGGCATATCGGGCGACGAGGCGCAGGAACTGATCGACCGCCTGGGCAACGACCGCGCTTTGGTCGAGCAAGCCGCGCGCAGCCTCAAGAGGCGGCGAAACCCAGATGAGGGACAAGCGAAATGATCCGGAAACTGAAAGGTGGAAAATACCGGCTTTATTCGCGCAAATCTTTTTCGCCATGGCCAAAGCCTTGGCCCTGGTCGTGAGCACGGTCCGCCAATGCGGCTTCTCGAAAACGCTCAGGTTGCGACGGGCTGGTCGGTCATCTCTTACGCAGGGCGCGAAAGCCCGCGTCTTCCCCTGGGCACGAAAGCCCGCGCCTCTGGCGGAGGACGCGGGCCGATCGGACGGCCGATCTTCGGCAGGCGATGGAGGGCACCACCCGCCGCACATATCAACAATTAGTTCTAGCTAATGTTCCGTCGAGCTGGATCTGGGTGCTACTTTCGTTCGGATGTCGGCCTCCAGTCGCGATCGCGCCGCTGGCCTTCGTAGTCGGGAGTGCATGTGTCCGGCGGGCAGCTTCGTGCGGTTGGGTTTTCATGTCGATAGGAATTTTTTCTTGACTCGGTGACGGCAGCTATGCTACATATTTCCCTATGGTGCTGATTTGCGCCAGTGACCCGCCGCATAGGCGGGTTTTTGCGTTTTGGCCGGCGCTTTTGCCCATGAGAGGGAAGTGCAGTATTTCAAGCGGCATTGAGGGGGTCTCGAGGCCTGGGGCGCCGGCCATCATCGATCAGGGCCTGGCCGTCCGTGCACTCTGCCAAAGCCAGATTGCGAGCGAGCCGGATCGTCCCCGGATTTGTGTTTCCACGGGTCCTTTCAGGGTACCGGATTTGAACAACGCGCAGTCGCGGCCGGCGACATCGAGCATTTTGTCACTCACCGCGACTTCGGCATTCTGGTCGGCCGCGATCTCCATCAAGCGACTGGCAACGTTGACCGTGTCGCCTATGGCCGCGATGTGCTGACGGGCTTCGCCGCCGAGACGGGAGGCGACGATTGTTCCGTGGTGGGCTCCAATCTTGAAGCCCAGCCGGGATGCGGTCGATGCAGGCAACGAGGCGAGCCAATCGTTGGTGCGGCTGGAGAGCCCCACACAACAGCGGGCGGCATTGAAGGCGTCATTTGCCGCTGGTTCCGGCAGACCGAACAGGATCATGGCCCCGTCACCCATGAAACTCGTGACGACGCCACCGCAGCTCGTCACTTCTTCGCCGACCAACGCATGAAAACCGTTCAGGAGTTCGCGTGTGGCGACCGGTCCCAGTGTCTCACTCAGTCCCGTGAAGCCGGACAGGTCGATGAACAGGATGGCGGCGTCTCCCCTGACGGGGTCCGAGAGAAAGTCGCCATGCTTGGCCAGCCACTCCCCCATGCCTGGGGCTTCAACGCGTTGAAGCAATTGGCTCTGCGTAGCGAAAAATTGAGCCCGGCTCCTGCCCAGCCAAAGCTGCGCGGCTCCGAACAAGATGGCCGGCGGAACGGCGGCGGTCATCGGCAGCGCGGCGCTCAGCCAGATGTGGTGCCAGAAAGCGGCCATGTTGACCACGAACCAGATCAGGATCACGCCGGCGATCGCCGCGAGGCCGCCGGCGTTTCGCCGCCATGCCAACAGCCCGACAAGAACCATTGGCAGCACCACGGCAAAGCCGGCATCCGCAAGCCGAACAGACTGGTCTCGCACAATTGCGTCGCCGGCCATCAGATGGGCAATCGCCGTCGATATGACTTCGACGCCCGGCAGTATGGGATCGAACGGTGTCGGGAAAACATCGCCGGTGCCGGTCGCCGTCGCTCCGATCACGACAATTCGATCCCGGATGGTGCCGGGATCGAGTTGGCCGTCCAGCACCGTCGCGGCGCTGATCGTGCGGATCGTGCCGCGGGGACCATAGAATGTCAGCGGCAGGATGTGACCAATGTCCGTCCGAATAGAGCGTCCGCCCAGCGATAGACGATCGGGTGCGATTTCTGGATCCTCTCCCGCTGCCACGGCGGCAACCCGCAAGGGGAAAGACGCTTCCAGCCGATCTCCGGCCCGAAACAGCAACGGCACGAAGCGGGGCGTTCCCGTCTTGTCGGTGACCACGTTCACGACGCCGACAGCGGCGGCATCCGAGAACGCTTTCAGGGGCCACAGGAACCGTTCGGCATTCGGTACGCGGGCGATGGGTCCTTCGCCCACCGTCCATTGTTCACCTCCGGGGTAGACCGCCGCGGCAGCGATGACGCTTGCACCCCCGCTCAGCGACCGCGCGAGCGCCTCATCGTTGTCTTTTGCCCCGGGATCGACCAGCAGCAGGTCGAGCGCAACGGTTTTCGGTCCAAGGCGCGCTATCGTATCGACAAGTCGGGCAAGCGTGGCGCGGCTGAGGGGATATGTACCCTCGCGCCGCACCGTTTCATCGTCTATTGCGACAATGGTCATCAGCTCCGGTGGCTTTGCTGGTCCTCGCACAAGCGTTCGAAGATCGGTCATCGTTGCTTCGACGCGATCGAGAAACCACAAATTGCCGCGCCAGTGCGCGAAGCCCAGGCCGGCGCCCCAGAGACCCGCCAGGATGAGCGCGATCAGCGTCGGAAGCGCTCGCTTGCTCACCGCAAGCTCACTGGCCGAAACGGGCCAGCAATGCGGAAACGCGCTTGGCGGGCCATCGCTTGACGGTCAGTGGTCCTGTTCCGGCCTCGACGTCGACGCCGTCGCCCGGCGCCAGCACCACGCCGGCACTGGACGCCGGCCGGTTTACGGCGACGTGACCTCTGAGGACGAAAACAGACGTCTTGCCCTGGCCGACGTCGACTGCCCATTTGGTACCGCGCGCCGCGGCGATCGCCTGCGGGGTGACAACCGCGAAGCCAGCCGGGACCGAGCCGGCCGGAGCATCGAGCAGCAGCGCCTTGCGCCGCAACCTGACCGCATCGACCTTGCCGTTTCGATCGCGGTCCACCAGCGTGAAACGAGAGCCGCCTTCGACAATGATGGTAAGGCCTTGCCGACATCTCAGAATCTGTCGAGCCGTGCCGGCCACCGGCGCGAACGTACAGCCTGCGCCCTGCGCCAGGGCGGCATCCACCCAGAACACACCGGCAAACAGGCCAGCCATCATCAGGCTGCGGAAAAATCGGTCCCTTGCGCTCATCGACATTCCCTTGCTCCTGCGAAGTCTGCGGCCAGGAAAATCTTGCGCCGCCAGCCTGGCAGCGTGCGTGCGAACCGGCATTTGCCGCCGTGTTGCGCTGGGGCAGCAGGGTGCCGACCGGCGATCCTAGCACGACAACCCGCTCCGACGCCAAGCAAGGCCGCGATGCAAATGTCGACGACTATCAGGCGCAGGCGTTTTACATGACACGGTCGAGGTGCTGGAGGGGTCGGGGCTCTGCCCTGCGATGGCAGCTTTACGGAATCATCAACTGAGCCTATGATACCTGATACTGACCGGAGAGTGGGGCTTCGGCAAGGCTATCCCGAGTTCTAGGCTCATCTTACGACCACTTCAGAATACCCCGCCGGCTTAGGACGAGCGCTTAATGAATCTGATTGCGCGACGCGATCCTGGCCGACAATCTCTCCGAACGCCGCTAGAAGTTGATGCGCAACTTCTAGAGCTACTCAATACCAAAGGCGCAGACCCTGACTTTTGGTCCTCGAAAGAGCGGGACCGAAGCGATAGCGTCCATTGCATCTTCCAGTATCCTGCTATGATGGTCCCGATTGTCCAGCGCCGACTGCTGGGCGCAGTTCTAGAGGCGCGTCCTGACATCCAGTCGGTCTATGATCCGTTCCTCGGATCTGGCACATCGCTCGTAAGTGGTATGCACTTTGGTCTGAATACATACGGCAACGACATCAATCCTCTTGCCGTCCTTATCAGTCGAGTGCGAACAGCGCGATCAGTGGAGTTCACCATTGGGGCGATCGGCGATGTTGTCGCGAAGAAGGCTGAGGCTGATCGTCGTGAGACCATCGAGACATCGATGCCTAACCGCGAAAAATGGTTTCAGGCTGATGTTTCCATTGACTTGTCCAGATTGCGGCGGGCGATCCGCAAGTGTGAGAGCCTCTGGGTGAGGCGCTTCCTATGGGTTACTCTGGCCGAAACCATCAGATTGACGAGTAACGATCGGACGTCCACATACAAGCTTCACGCCCGACCGGCAGCTGAGACCGCAAAGCGGAAGCTTTCGCCGATAACTGTTTTCCGCGACCTGGCGCGAGAAAATGCTGCGAGCTTCTCGACGTTCCGACGGAGGCTTACTGAGGCGAAGCAGATCAAATCGAGCAAGTATGTCGCCGAGACTGACGTGCGCATTGGAGACACACGGAAAGCTCTCGATTACTGGGGCGATGCAGCTCCTTTCGACCTACTCATGACGTCACCGCCTTATGGCGACAATCTTACAACTGTCACCTATGGACAGCATTCCTATCTCCCGCTGCACTGGATCGACTTCAAGGATATTGATCCCGCAGCGGATAGTGCGGCCCTTCGAACTACCCAGGAGATCGACCGTCGCAGCCTTGGAGGCGTTTCAAGTGACAGCGTTTGGACCGAAGACGCGCTGCTTGAGGCCTCGCCTCGGTTGAAACGCTTCGCCGATGGACTGCCAGCCAAGCCTGAGGACGGGCGGAGTCGACTACTCCGCTTTTACCGAGATTTCGGAGCGAGCCTCGACAGCATCACTGGCGTGATGAAGTCTAACAGCTACATGATCTGGACGGTCGGCAACCGGAACATTGCCGGCCAGCAAGTCCCTACCGACTTGGTGCTCAGCGACTTGGTCGAGGGGCTAAACTGTAAGGTGGTCACCACGCTGACTCGGCGCATCCATCACAAGCGAATGCCGGATCGGAACGCTAGCTCGGCGACGATGAGAGAAGAGAAAATCCTTCTAGTCCGGAAGTGCGAGGCGTAGCCAGCATGGCCGGTCCGCATTTCGACATCAGCGCCGCCGTCGTCCGGCAACTCGGCGACGAGTTGGTCTCCGACGAAGTAACTGCGATCGTTGAGTTGGTCAAAAACGCCTACGATGCAGACGCCGATTACGCTCATGTGGTTGTCAACACGGTCGATCCGCCCCCCGGTGCAGAGAGCAAATTTCCCGGTGCAGTTGGCTATATAACCATCGATGACGATGGCATGGGGATGGACCAAACCGATATTGAACGTGGCTGGTTAATGATATCGCTCTCAGGAAAGCGGGTTATGAAAGCCGCTGGCCTTACCACCCCGAAGGGCCGAACACCGCTAGGTGACAAGGGATTGGGGCGTCTGAGTACCCAGAAGCTGGGCCAGAATCTCGAACTCTATACCCGCAAGGATGGCCACCCCGACACTCTTCACGTCGCCTTTGCGTGGAACGCTTTCACTGACGACAAGAGCCTCAGCGAGGTTCCGGTTTCGATCGAAACGGCAGGCAAGCAGAGCCGGAAGAAGGGCACTGTGCTCGCCATCTCCGGCCTACGAAATGCGGACGTTTGGCGCGGAACCGGGGTGGAGAAGCTAATAGCTGATCTATCGCAAATCATATCACCATTTGTGGAAGCTCGCCCTTTCTTGGTGACTCTTCGGATCGACGGGCGGCCTATCGACTTGGGTCAGGTCTCTGCAAGGGTCCGCGGCGCTGCGGTCGGAAAGTTCGTTGTTGACTATGCCGACTGCCAATTGGATCTCGCCGGCAAATTTCGGCTCGTCAAACTCCGAGGCAATCAGGACATAGACTCGTTCGAGCAACTCTTAGCCCGGGATAATGGGAAAGCCTTTTTCGACTACCTGAGGGGTCGGAAATCGGCCGTGGAGTTCAAATACAGCGAAGATCCGAACTACTTCATTGAGTTCAAATACCGAGTTCCGCTGTCGGCGCTTGGCAACATCGAGACTATGCCAGGTGCAGCCGGCTCCCCCGTGATCATCGCCGACCCCGGACCATTCCACGCGGAAATCGATGAGTTTCTGCTGCGTGGTGACGAGGTGGGAGCCAAGCTCGGCGGGTTGGCTAACATTACGGAAGTCAAAGAGATCGTTCAACTTCACGCGGGCATTAAAGTGTTTCGCGATGGCTTCGCTATCAAGCCTTATGGGTTGAATGGGGAAGACTGGCTGCGGCTAAGCGCTCAGCAGACCAGCGCGACATCGTACTACGGGTTGCGACCGCAGAATGTTATCGGCTTCGTCTCAATCAGCGAAGCCGCAAACGGGAATCTTAAGGAAAAGACCGATCGAGAGGGCTTTGTCTCTAACCCGTATTCCCAAAATTTCCGGCGCCTCATGATCCATGCCGCCGAGACAATCGGTAGTTTCTACGAATGGACCAGGCGCAACTTTAACACATATAAGGCCGACCTTCCTAACCGATCGAAGCCCTTCGAAGGGAGCCGTAAGGCGATAATGGATGCCGAAGGCGTTGCGCGCCGCTTGGCGACTTACAGCCAAGCTGCGAAGTCACTTGAGGCCAGCACCACCGCTGCACAGAAAAAGATCACCACTGTCACCGCTGGAATTCAGCAGACGCCTATCTTGTCGAGTGCCGCGGAGCGACAGCTGGCCGAATTGCTTAACGAGGCGAATCAAGCACTCGAAGCGTCGCAGGCTCTATTCAACGAACTCAGCAGATATGCGGCGGAGGCTAAGGAACTCGCAGATATCGTGGCCGGTCTATCGCCGAGGCTGGACGTCTTGACCGACCAGCTTCGAGATTTCTCAGAGCTTGCAGGTCTTGGACTGCTCGCGGAAGCGCTCTCGCACGAGGTTCAAAACCAGACGGACCGCCTGATGCAAAAGGCGTCCAGCGCAGTTGCGCGGGCGCGAAAGACGGTGCCTCAGAATTTAGACCTTCTAGTGCTTGGTCAGGAAGTCACCTCTGCAGCGTCTGCGCTTCGCAGACAGATCGGCCACCTCTCACCGTCCCTACGCTATCAGCGAGACAAGATAGAGACCTTCAAAATATCGAAGCTCGTCGAAGAGATCGCCGAACACTTCAGGGATCGATGGGCGGATAAGAACATCCGAACAGAGACTCAATCGGATAGTGTCGACTTTTCAGTGAAAACCAACAGAGGGCGCTTGACACAAGTCGTCGACAATATTCTCTTGAACTCGGAATATTGGCTCAAGCAGACTCAATCACGGGATAGGGAATTTAAACCAAAACTGATCATCTCTTACGCTTCCCCTCGCTTACGAATTTGGGACAATGCGGGCGGCGTCGATCCGGCGGTTGAAGATGCGCTTTTCGAGCCCTTCATCACATTGAAGCCTAAAGAAGAAGGACGAGGGCTTGGGCTATTTATTAGTGCTCAGATATTGGAGTCGCTGGGCTGCACTATATCGCTCCTTAGTGAGCGCAATGCACACAACCGCAGATACATTTTTGAACTTGATCTGTCAGGAATCGTCGATGGCGAGTAGGCCCAAACCCCCGAAATCGGACGCCGCACAGCCGGCGGCTATTACGGAGCCTGTCGAACAGGCTGCTGCGCCCGACCTTGGCGTCAACGCGGCTGCCGTCGAACCCGACGAGACCTCTCCGGATGAAAACAGTGCAAGACTTGCTCAGCTCTTCCACCGATTGAACATCGTCAAGATAGTTTTCGTCGATGATAAGGCTGAGGTTCAGACCGACGTCGGGGCCATCGTTAAGGTCTTGGCAGGAAAGCCCACAGCCAGTGACGCACTAGCTCGGTTCTTTCCCGGTGTCGAGTTGGCGCTCGACAACGAAGCCTTGCAAGAGCAGGTTGGTGCTCGCTTGGGGGAACTCGATACCGAAGGACTAACGGCTCTTCGCGATGTGCTGGCGGCACAGACTGAGGATTCAGCCGAGCGCGAAGCACTGGGACGTCTACAAACCTTGCTTCCCGAAACCACAATGGCGCATTTGCTAACGCCTCACGCTTGGCATGACCGACGAGCCGAACTGATCGCCGAGTGCTCTGAGGACCGTCGGACGCTGTTTCTCTTCGATCAGGAACTGGAAGTTGATGACGCGAATCTTGGCTTCGCTAAGGGCTCCGACATTATCAGGGACATGGCCGAGAAGGAGAAGGCAGGTTTTGGTACACGGTGGTTTTGCGGGATGCTCACCCACACGGTCGACAAGGGCGACGAAGTGGCCTCATGGCGACGATTGGAAAAGGAGGAGAAGATTGATCTCCGTTTCTTCATGCCAATCGCCAAGGCCAACCTTGACGATGCGCCGGCATTCTACGCGGCTGTCTACCGAACCCTCATAAATACCTACTGCGAGACAATGAAGGGCTTGGCATCCTCGGCCTTCGGGGCGGCGCTTAAAGACGCGCTTGAACGCTTTTCCGACCTAGACCCCATCGACTTCGAGCATATGATAGTCAAATCCTCGGAGGTCGAAGGTGTCTCAGAGTTGGATACCCTCATACGGCTCTACGGGATTATTCAGAAAGATCAGGTCAAGGCTCACATCCTTCAACACGCCGCTGTAGGCGATTTTTCGCTAGCCGCTCGCACGGTTAAGGAAATCGCCGACATTGGTAGAGAACTTTCGGCGACCGCCCAAGAGCGTCTCCACAAGCTGCGTTGGGAAGAACTCTACGAGAGCGAACAACTGATCAACGGGTACAATGACCCTCTTCGCAACGGTGACATCTTTGAGGTTGGCGAAGGTGAAGGCCTAAAACTCTGGGTACTCATCGCCCAGCCATGTGATCTCATGGTTCGCAGTAACGGGGAACGTGTTCGCGAAGACAATTTCAAAGTGGCTGTTTTGGCGCCCCTTCGGAGACGGCCTTTGGGCGAGACAGCCCCAAAGGACGGTTTGAGTTTTTCGTTGGATCACTACGATCATGATGGTGCACAATCGGCCGTGGTCCAGTTGGCTGACGCCACGCCCGCCAATTTACATGTTCTCGACCTCGCTGTTCTAAATAAAGATGGTCGCTGCCAATTGGGTGCCGCATCAGATCCAGCCCTTAGCCTTCCCAGCAAGGCCTGGGAAAATCGAGATGGGAAGCTGAGGAGCCATTTTTCCAAGGTGACCAAGCAGATTGAGGATGCTCGTACTGCTCACAAAGATGCAGTCGCAACGTTGTTGGCGGCGGCCGTCATCCCACGGGGGTCGCCCAAGAAGGCATTTGCTAAATACGGATCCTACGACAGTGGCGGCTTCGCATATCCCATCCGAAGGTGTGGTCGTATTCGCGATCCTCTCGCGGCGTCACTGCTCACAGCGTACAGCCGCTTCCTAGCAAGGGATGCTTATGAGCACGATTACTCGAGGGCCTGAATAGTCAAAAATTGAGGGTTATTCCCTTTATTCTGTTGCGAACACGGATTGGCGCCTCCGCCATCGCAACGATGGCGTGCATACAATGGGCGCCGACATTGAGGCGTCCACGCGCCGCTGAACGCGCCGAGAGAAATGCAACCGCTTCGAGCGTGTCAGTACTGCCTCCCTCCACACCCCTCTCATTAACCATTCGTTAACCATTCCCTCGCTAGCGTTTACCTCTCAGTAAGGATTCGCCAGCCGTGACCTTTGCCGCCCCCCTCGAGGCCAAATCCATCCGCTTTCGCGCCCGCTCTTTCGTCGCTTTCACATTGACTCCGGAAGATCCTTTGGCGGCCTGGTTGGAGGGGTTGGACCACTGGATCGGCAACTCGCCGGGCTATTTTTCCGGGCGGCCGGTGGTGCTTGATCTCAACACCTTGAAGCCCGATGTCGCCGCGATCGAATCGCTGGTCGGCGTGCTTGGCCATCGCGGCATCCGCATCTACGCCATCGAGCTCGACGGCCACACCGCACTCGAGCCCAACCTGCCGCCGGTGCTGGTCGGCGCCAAGGAGGCGACGACGGATGGGTTGCTGCCCGGCAGCAAGGTGCGAGAGAATGTTTCCGGCACATCAGAGGGCAAGGCCGAGGGCAGGGCGCCTGAAGTCGGCCCGGACAAGGGCGGCAAGGTTGACGCAAGCAAGGCGGGCGATAGCGAGCCGCAGGTTGCGCAGGAGGCTTCGGGCACGCTGATGATCAAGGCGCCGATCCGCTCGGGCCAGGCGATCGTGCATCCGCATGGCGATGTCATCGTGCTCGGCTCGGTCGCGTCCGGCTCGGAGATCATCGCGGCGGGCTCGATCCATGTCTATGGCACGCTGCGCGGGCGCGCTTCGGCGGGTGCGCTGGGCAACAGAGGCGCGCGCATCTTCTGCCGCAAGAACGAGGCTGAACTGCTGGCGGTCGATGGCTGGTACGTCACCGCCGAGGAGATGGAAGGCGTTTCGCGCGGCAAGCCGGTGCAGGCGTTTCTCGACGGCGACGCGCTGCGGGTTTCGACGCTGAGCTGAACATTCGTTGCGGCCGGCAATGGCCGCGACCAACACAACAAACCAACAACAACGGAGGCTTTTCATGGGCAAGGTAGTGGTGGTCACCTCGGGCAAGGGGGGCGTCGGCAAGACGACCTCGACGGCGGCCCTGGGGGCCGCGGTCGCCAAGACCGGCAAGAAGGTGGCGCTTGTCGATTTCGACGTCGGCCTGCGCAACCTCGACCTGATCATGGGCGCCGAGCGGCGCGTGGTGTTCGACCTCGTCAACGTCATCCAGGGCCAGGCCAAGCTGTCGCAGGCGCTGATCCGCGACAAGCGCGTCGAGACGCTGTTCCTGCTGCCGGCCTCGCAGACGCGCGACAAGGATGCGCTGACCGAGGACGGCGTCGGCGAAGTCATCGACAAGCTGCGCTCGGTGTTCGACTACGTGTTCTGCGACAGCCCGGCCGGCATCGAGCGCGGCGCGCAGCTCGCCATGCGCTTTGCCGACGAGGCGGTCATCGTCACCAATCCGGAAGTGTCGTCGGTGCGCGATTCCGACCGCATCATCGGCCTGCTCGATGCCCGCACTTTGCGTGCCGAGCAGGGCGAGCAGATCGCCAAGCATGTGCTGGTGACGCGCTACGATGCCGCCCGCGCGTCGCGCGGCGAGATGCTGTCCATCGACGACGTGCTGGAAATCCTGTCGGTGCCGCTGCTCGGCATCATTCCGGAAAGCCAGGACGTGCTGAGGGCGTCCAACCTCGGTTCGCCGGTGACGCTGTCGGAGCCGCTCAATTCTGCGGCACGCGCCTATATCGACGCCGCCAGGCGGCTGGAGGGCGAGGAATTGCCTGTTATCGTGCCCTTCGAGCGCAAGGGCTTTCTCGATCGTCTTTTGGGAAGGAGGGCGGCATGAACCTGCTCGACATCTTCAAGCGGCGCTCCAGCGCGCCGGTGGCGCGCGAGCGGCTGCAAGTGCTGCTCGCCTATGAGCGCCGCAACCGCAGCCAGCCCGACCTCGTCTCCATCCTGCGCGAGGAGATCATGGCCGTCATCGCCAAGCATGTGCAGATCGACCAGGATTATCTGCAGGTCTCGATGGATCGCGGCGAGACCATGTCGACGCTGGAAATCGACATCCAGATCCCCAACAAGAGCGCCGTGCCGATGGCCATGGCGGGGTGACTTTTTACCCTCCCCCTTGTGGGGAGGGTCGCTGCGAAGCAGCGGGGTGGGGGTCGGCGCGGCGCTGCAAGACCTGGGTTCCTCGCCCCATGAAATGGGGAGAGGTGCCTCGCGTAGCGAGGCGGAGAGGGGGCAGCGCGACGCTGGTGGGTTCCCACTGAATTCATTGAGGCCGAGCCATTCCCCCGCTCCGTCTCGGCTTCGCCGAGCCACCTCTCCCCCGCTTTGCGGGGGTGAGGAACCCAGGTCCTGCAAGGCCAGCGCCAGCACCCCCACCCGGACCTGCGGTCTCGTCTGCCGGGTCCCCGCTGCTGCGCAGCGTCCCGGCGTTCGCCGCCTTTCATCGTGCCACCGGCACGATGAATTCGCTTCGCGAACCGGCAGCTCACCCCCACAAGGGGGAGGTAGGGCGCCCAGTTTTTGGCGCAGTTCCATTCCGCATCTCCAGAAGAGCGCTATCCGCTGGCGGGTAGGGCGCGTCTTCACCCTCCCCCTTGTGGGGGTCCGAAGGACGGGCGAGACCCGTGGCTCGCCCCGGCAAGTCGATCCGCAAAGCGGATCGGGGTGGGGTCGGCGCGGCGCTGCAAGATTTGGGTTCCTCGCCCCATGAAATGGGGAGAGGTGCCTCGCGTAGCGAGGCGGAGAGGGGGCAGCGCGACGCTGGTGGGTACCCTCATTCATTGAGGCCGAGCCATTCCCCCGCTTTGCGGGGGCGAGGAACCCAGGTTCTGCAAGGCCAGCGCCAGTACCCCCACCCGGACCTGCGGTCTCGTCTGCCGGGTCCCCGCTGCTGCGCAGCGTCCCGGCGTTCGCCGCCTTTCATCGTGCCACCGGCACGATGAATTCGCTTCGCGAACCGGCAGCTCACCCCCACAAGGGGGAGGTAGGGCGCCCATTTTTTGCGCATCTCCATGAGAGCGCTATCCGCCGGCGGGCAGGGCGCGTCTTCACCCTCCCCCTTGTGGGGGTCCGAAGGACGGGCGAGACCCGTGGCTCGCCCCGGCAAGTCGCTGCGAAGCAGCGGGGTGGGGGTCAGCGCGGCGCTGCAAGATTTGGGTTCCTCGCCCCATGAAATTTTGGGTTCCTCGCCCCATGAAATGGGGAGAGGTGGCCGCGAAGCGGTCGGAGAGGGGGCAGCGCGACGCTGGCGGGTACCCACTGAATTCATTGAGGCCGAGCCATTCCCCCGCTCCGTCTCGGGCTTCGCCCGAGCCACCTCTCCCCCGCTTTGCGGGGGCGAGGAACCAGGCCGCGGCATCGGTTACCTCGCGCCGTCCAACCCCCAAATGTCCCAAACTTACCTTCCCGCCAACGGGGGCTTCCCCTGCGCCATCAGCGGATGTAAGGATATATTAGCAATTTGTTAAGTTCCTTGTGAGGTATGCGTAAGGGGAGTTCGGCCATGAACTTCAGAGGCCTGATCAAGCGTGCTGAAGACGTAGATAAAGCAATTCAGGACCTGCAGACCGATTTGGCGGACGCGCTGGATGCAAGTCTAGACGCCGAAGAGCTGGTGCCGCCCGAGAGCGACGATGTCCCGGAATTCGCGGCGGGACCTCATGACGAGCCAGCCGATGCGGCAGATGGCGATAGTGCTGAGAACGCGGACAGTGCGGGCGATACGGACAGCTCCGAAGCCGCGCCACGCCTGACCGCCCATACCCAGACCCGACTGGCTGCATTGAGCGCCTTTGAGGGGCTCTTCCATGACGCCAGGGATTATCTGGATGAGATCAACGACAAGCTGTCGGAGATCGGCACCTCGCACCATCTGACGCGCGAATTCCTCAACATCCTGCACAACGACATCCTTCGCGCCAACGAGCTGGAGGTTGCAAATGCCGGCCTGGCCGCCGAACAAAGGACGCTGTCGGAAAAGCTGCACGACGCGGTGAAAAAGCTGCGCGAGCGTGATGGCGCTTTCGAAGCGATGCAACAGCGCGAGACAAGCCTGGTTCAGGACAGGGATGCGCTTCGTGCGGCACTTGCCGCGACAAGGCTGGAACTTGTCGAGACAGCCAATGCGAGCGCAAAACGCGAGGCGGAGTTCGGCGACATCGCCAAGCGGCTGACCGCCAGGACGGTCGAGGCCAACAGGCGCTTGCGCGAGAGCAAGATGCTGCGGGAAAAGCATGTCAGCCTGTCGATCGAGCTCGACAAGGCGCTGAAGCGGGAATCGCAGGCGCGCCACAGGCTCGACGAGCTCTCGACGATCCATGCCAGCGAAGCAGCGCGGCTCGCGGAGCTGCTGGCCGCGCTCGGCAAGAGCGAGAAGGAGGAGATGCGGCTCCAGAAGGCGCTCGAGGCCGCACAGGCGAAGCTGTCGGAAACAACCGAAGCGGCCCGTATGATGGAAGGCGACAAGGAAGCCGAGCTGGCGCGCGGCCAGGCGGAAATGCGTGGGTTGGGCTCGGAGATCCAGACCCTGCAATCGCGACTGGAGCAAACGTCGACCGAGAACAGCGAAGCCACCGGCGAGATCGCCAGGCTCAAGAGTGAATTGAACGATGCCCTGGCCGAAAAGAAAATCGCCGATGAAAGATTGTCCGCGCTCGCCCAGGAGAACGACAACGACAAGATGAGCCTTTCGAAGGTGAACGCCAATCTTTCACAGCTTACGCTGCAACAGGCATCCGAACAGATACAGTTCGACGTGCAGAGGCAGGAGTGCGAGGACCTCAAAGCCGAAATCGCGTCACTCAATGCCCGGATCAAGGAATTGCTGCCCTACGAGCGGCTCCACAAGGCCACCAGCGGTAGACCGCGCGAAGACGGCGTGGTCGAGATGGCCGGGGTGATGACGAAGAAAGCACGGACAACGGGCAGGCGGCGCATCCGCAGGAATGTCAGCGCCGCTTCGTAGCTCGCGTTGTCATTCCAGCGTGTCCGCGACGTCGCTTCGCATACGCTTCGCCAGTTGGCACGGAGTGGCCATGACGACAGCGCCACGATGGGAGGCCGGCACCTCACCCGGAGAGTAAACCCAATGGGGCGCCGGCCAGGCGGATCGACAGGTCCGCCGCACAGGCAAGGTAGCGTGCCTCAGCTCCGCACGGCATTGGTGCGATCACGGAGGGTGCCAGCGGCAATCCCCTGGGCTTCTGATTCGAACCCTTGCGGCGACCCGCCAGCCGGCAGGCCACGAACGCCCGCGGGAAGCGATCACGTGCCGATCTGATCTGGACCCTTGTCAGTCGAGCGGTTCGTGCTGGTAAAGCTCGTCCATGCTGAGCGATGCCAGGGCACCGAATGGAGCCTGCTTTTTCACCCGGCCGCCGCTCAGGATCACAACGTCGTCGCAGAACGAGATGGTGCTGTGATGGTGGCTGATGACGATGGTCGTGCGCCGGCCGGCTCTCGACTTCAGAGTCTCGACAATGGCCGCTTCCGACAGCCCGTCCACCGCATTGGTGGCCTCGTCCAGGATCAGGAGGTCGGGATCGCGCACCAGGGCTCTGGCCAAGGCGATCCGCTGCCTCTGTCCCGCCGACAAATTGACACCCCTGTAGCCAACCAGCGTCTCATAACCCTGAGGCAGCCGCTCGATGAACTCATGCGCTTCGGCTAGTCTTGCGGCGCTCTCGGCGTCGCCGACTGTCGCCGCGTCCTGCCCGTAGGTTATGTTTTCAAAAATGCTGCCATCGACCAGTTCCAGCTCCTGGCTGGCCAGGGCGATGTGCCGTCGCCACTGGCTGGCGTCGATCCCGTCGAGCGGTGATCCATCGACGAGAATCCTGCCGGTGTCTGGTTCCACGAAGCGGCACAGAAGATTGACGATCGTCGTCTTGCCGGCGCCCGAGCGGCCGATCAGCGCCGTCGAGCGGCCGCCTCGGATTTCGAACGTCGCCGAATGCAGCACCACTTCACGCTGATCCGTTCCGGAATAGGTGAACGTCACATCGTCGAACTCGATGCCCTGGTGCAGACCGTGGAACGGCCCGTCGCCTTGTGGCGGTTGAGGCTTACCAATGGGATCCAGCATCCAGGTCACCTCTTCAAGCGATCCGCTCAGGCCTTGCAACTGGCTCCAAGATCCTTGCAGGGCACGCATATGCGGCTGCAGCCTGTAGAGCAGAATGACGAACGCGATGATCAGCGGGAAACTCACCTGCGCCAGCCACGCGCCGATCACCACCGCCAGGAACAGCATGGCGTGCAGGACCTCCGTCAGCGGCGGCAGCGCTCCCTGGCGGACAAGCAGGACGAAGGAGGCGCGGCGAACCGCATCGGACGCCGTATCGAATATCGCCTTCTCCCGGTTCTCCTGTCCGAAGATGCGGATCAGGCGTCCGGCATGCACCAGATGGAGCATCTGCGAGGCGAGGTGGCCGTTGCGCGAAGCGACGCTGCGGCTGGGCTCTTTGAGATTGGCCGAGAGGATGGCGTGCGCAATCTGGACGAGCGCCAGTCCGAGCGTGACCAGCAGCGTCATGCGCCAGGAAAGCAGCAGCAGGAAGACCAGCAGGATGATGGCGGCCGATGCGCTGACGATGGCCGACAGCATGATCTGGATCGCGTCCGATGCCCGCCAGGATTCGTTGGAGATGATGTTGAGCAGCCGCCCCGGACTCTGCCGCAGGAAGAACGGGTAGCCGACCCGCAAGAGCCGCTCCGACAAGGCGCTGCGGATCGAATGACTTGCCTTGCCGGAGATGAAGGTCGTCAGCAGCGTGTTGGCGAAGGCGAAGACGTTCTTCAGGATGATCGAGCCGAGGATGGCGATCGAAATGACGACAAGCCGGTCGCGCTCGCTCAGGCTCGATCCGACATGCTGGAGGACAGCGGAAAAGCCGGCCATTCCCGCTGCGTCGCCGTGTCCCATGATAATGCCCAGCAATGGGATGATCAGGCCGATGCCGAACCCTTCGAGGACGGCGCTGACCAGGCCGAGAACCACTACGGCCGGAAGCAGGCGCAGTTGCTGCTTTCCGAACGCCCGAAACAACATCGGCAGGCTTGGCGGTAGCAATGGCATTACAGCGGTTCACCTCGCTTGGGCATTGGCCTGTTGATCTTGCCGCACCGGCGCATCATGCGGCCGTCTCGCCAGCAGGAGAACCGCGAATCTGGCCGCGCCGAGCAAATTCATGCCGACGATCGGCCAGTGCGACAGGTCGAGTTCACGATCGAACGCAGGTCCGCCCGCCAATTCCCGCAAAGCCCCTCTTGCGGCCCAGTAGAAATGGCGAAGCAGCCAAGGCGCATGGCGAATATGTTTCAGGCAGAGCCCGCCATTGCCCAGGCTGTAGTCGCGGTGGAGTTTTTCGATGTCTTTGCGATCCCGCCTGCCGTGATGATGGTATATCGTCATGTCCGGAACATACTCGACCGGGATACCAAGCAGCATCGCCCGCACGAGGTAATCGGTATCCTCGGCCGACCGCAATGGTCCGCCGGCGCCGAAGCGTTCGTCGAAATAGCCGATGCGGGCCGCGACATCGCGGTGCATCGTCATGTTGCAGCCCAGCACAAAACCGCCGGGATGAACATCCGGCGTCAGCCGCTCGCGCACCCGCGAACGCTTGATGGTGAACGGCAAATCCCTGGGATCGCCAAGCTCCACACGGCCTCCCCGGATGAGCCATCGTTCCCCGGACGCATAGTGTTTCTCCAGATCGCGCAAATAGTCGCAATGGACCGCGCAGTCATCGTCGACGAAGACCAGCACACGGCCCCGCGCGCGCCTCAGCCCGGCGTTGCGGGCAGCCGCCAATCCGGGGCGCGGCTCGCAAACGGGCGTGAACGGAATGTCCGATATGTCCGCAATGCTGGCCAGGCATTCGGCCGTACGGTCGCTCGAACCGTTGTCGACGACCACGAGTTCCGCCGCGAAGCCGGCATGTGCGCGGCACGCGGCTTGCACCGACTTGATGCAGGCCTCGAGCACGGCGACGCGGTTGCGCGTGCAGATGATGAAGCTGACTTCCGGCGCCGATCGTTCCGGGCAGGGACCAGCCGAGGCAGGGCCAAGCGCCGTCGAACGATCGCGCTGCAGAGGTTGGTTGGCTTTGACGATCATACCTCAGCCCGCCTGATAAGGTGCCAGAACCGCCGCAGCGGGCGCGGATTTGAAGAAGTATGCCATGGCGTCCGCTTGCCTGCTGGCCGACAGCGAGGCGAGGCTGAGCCAGGGCGCCCAGGCGCCGGGCCGCAGCGCATATTGCTCGCGGCGCCGGATGACGTTCCACTTCGCGGTCCGCGTCAGCAATTCATGCGTCAGCGGGGGCTGCTTTTCATCGGCAACGAGTTGATAGAGGAAATAGAACAGGTTCAGCGCGCCGGCCTCGAAGCTCGGCCGCGTCGCGGCCGGCAATGAGCAAATCTCCTCCTCCAGCGCGACGATGAAGTTGGCCGCACGGGTAACCGTGTCGTGGCTGACCGCGTCGCCAATGTCGCGCAGGTCCCGTGTCGCCTGCGCCAGGCCCTCGCGCTCGAGGTTCTCGGCAACGATCCGCAAATGCGTCCTGCGCATCTCCTTGACGTGCCGGCTGGTCACGCTTGCCTCATGGACGCGGTAGACGACCAGGTTTTCGGGCATCATGGCTGCCGGGTAACGGCCGGCCAGCCGCCTGAAAAGATCGAAATCCTCGGCGTGCTTGTAGGTCTGGTCGTAGTGGAGAACGCTGTCGTCGATGACCTTCCTGTTGTAGACGACCGTCGGGTGCATGAAGATCGTGAAGAACATCGCCAAAATAGGGATGCGGCCGAACTGGAACACCGGATCGGGCTTGCCCCTGGCGATGCGGCCGCGGATCAACATATCGACGCCGGCGCCGCAGAAGCCGAGCTCGGGCCGCCGCTCAAACAGCGCCACCTGGCGCGACAAGCGCCAGGGATAGGCGACGTCGTCGGCGTCCATCCGCGCGACAAACTCGCCCCGGGCGACCGCCAGCCCTTCGTTGAGCGTCGCGACAAGGCCACGGTTTTCGCGCGAGATGATCGAGATGCGGCTGTCGGCCTCCCGGCAGCGCTCGAGGATCTCGAGCGAATTGTCGGTCGACCCGTCATCGATCGCGATGATCTCCAGGCGGCCATAATCCTGCCGCAGGATGCTTCCCAGTGCGGCAGCGAGATAGGGACCGGCATTGTAGACCGGCAGCAGGACGGAGACGAGCGGCGCGGCGGTCACCGTCTTGCGTCCGTTCGCTGGAGGTCGAGCGACGGCGTGCGGCCATCGGGCGATCCGCTTGGCACCCTCGCGAGCCAGCCGGCATGGCCGGCCTGCGCGGCACGGGCGCGCACGACATAGGGGAAGTGGCGCTTGAGGCCGTTGAGCGGCCTTTCGAAAACCACCCAGGAAATCGAGGCCACGACAATCGTGGCGGCGCCCGCAACCAGGAACCGCCCCGGCCCTTGCTCCGAGACGTTGAGCGGAATCCAAGGCTGCGACTTGACGGCGAGCGACAGCAATATCGGATGATAGAGATAAACGCCGTAGCTGATGCGGCCGAGACCAAGCAGCGGCGGCAGGTCAAGAAGCTTGCCGATTGTGCCGCCAAGGCCGCTCGAACAGACGGCCACGATGGCCATCAGCGGCACCAGGGGCAGGACTTGCCGCAGCAGCCAATGGACCCATTCCAACATCGGATCGGCAGGCGCTGGGACAAACCACTCGATCATCAGGAATGCGGCCGCGAAGGCAGGCCAGCCCAGCCGCATCCATTGCGGCACGGCCGCACCCCTGGACCGCCAGCAGGCAAGCAGCGCGCCCGACGCCAGCGCATCCATGGACGCCGGCGGCAGCAGGTCGCGCGCCAGCGCCGGGTTGGCGGTGACCGGCCAATAGAAGCGATAGGCCAGCGACAGCGCGATGACGCCGATGCAGATTTGTTCGAAGCGCCGGCGTGGGGCCAGCAGGACGACCAGCGGCCAGGCAAGATAGAACTGCTCCTCGATGCTCAGGCTCCAGAAATGGCACAACACCCAAGGGTTCCAGTCATTGCGCAGCGCATACCAGAAATTCGACAGATAGAGAGCATGCCAGACCAGCGATCCCCTGGACTGCTCCAGGTCGACCAGCCAGACGAAACCCAGGACGGCAAAATAGGGTGGGAATATCCGCAGCGCCCGCCTGATGTAGAAGGATCGCAGCGCGGGGCCGGTTTCAAATTCGGTGGTCGAACGCGCTTCCAGGAGCAGGCGCGTGATCAGGAAGCCGCTCAGCACGAAGAACAGTCGCACGCCGATATGGCCCCAGAATGAAGATCCTCCCGCCGCGAAGAAATGCGAGTACATCACCATCGTCACGGCGATGGCCCTCAGTGCATCCAGTTGGATGTCGCGGGCGTTTCCCATCAGCGGCTTCCGTCGGCGTGATGTCCGCGACCAAGCCGCCAGCCAGCCGTTTCGAGCGGCAGGCCAAGGTGGACGAGATCCGCCAGGGCGCCGGCATCGTCAAACCCGCGCTTTGCGCGTCCAATCGAGGCGAGACCGGTCGAGCCGGACCCGAAATCGACGGACGGACAGCTCAAGCTGATCAACCTGGGGGAATCCTCCACGGCGTATGTCCAGTCGCAAACGAGTCCCCCAGGAGATCGTTCTGCTACGGCATTGTGCAGCGCAACACAAAAAATCTACCCGGCTGAAATACTTATGTGAGCGGACGCTAAAAATTGACAAAATCGGCCGGTTTCCGCCATTTCTGGCGATTTTCCCAAAATTTAAACCCTATGGTTTAAGTTGTGCCGATATTCCCGCCTCGGTTGATTGTTGGTTCTTGGCTCGAGGGCCTAGTTTTTTGTTAAATCACAAGGGCTTTCGGAATCTATATTTTGCTATCTAAATTCGATCTTGATGCCGCGGAGAAAGTAGTTGGAACCATTGGCTTCGCGCAGTGCAGCATGGTCGCCGTCGGTTCCCGCGCGACTCGCCCGTCACTCGGCTGGTGGGTCTCTGCTGTGGGCCGCCGACCCGTCATACCGCCTTGAACACCACCGTCTGTTCAAGCCCGCCGCCCCTGCGGTTTTGCAGCGTCACGGTGCCGCCGTAGCGCTCGATGATCTCCTTGGCGATGGCGAGGCCGAGACCCGCGCCCGGAATGGATTGCAGGCGGCCGGGGTCGACGCGGAAGAAGGGTTCGAACGCCTTGTTCAACAGCTCCGGCGGAATGCCCGGGCCGTGGTCGGAGATGGTCAGCACGGCGCGATTGTCGGCCGCGGCAAGGTCGATGATGCATGCCTTGCCATGAGTGGCGGCGTTGACGATCAAATTGCGCAGTGCGCGGCGCAGGCCGAGCGCGCCGGCCCGCACCGAAACCTTGTCCAGGTGCCCGATAGAGACGGGATGGCCGAGCGACACCATCTCGGCTTCGATGTCGCGCAACGTCTTTTCCAGGTCGACCGGTTCGACGGCGTCCTGGTTCACCTCTTCGCGCACCAGCCGGATGGCGCTGTCGGCGATGCGGTCGAGCTCGTCGAGGTCGTGAAGCCATTTGTCGCGTTCGTCGTCGAGGAATTCGGCGCGCAGCCGCATACGCGTCATCGGCGTGCGCAGATCATGGCCGGCGGCGGCGACCAGCCGCATGCGGCTTTCCATGGCGGTGCGCAGCCGCGACGAGAGCTGGTTCAGCGCCTGCGCGGTGGCCTTGACCTCGGCCGAGCCCACTTCCGGCACCGCCGCCAGCACGCCATCCGATCCGATCTTGGAGACGGCGGCCTCCAGCATCTCGAGCGGCCGGATCAGCACCGAGGTGAAATAGACCGAGACGGCGGTCGCACCGGCGACGATCAGCGAGATCCAGCCGGCCAGAATCAGCCATTCGCGCCGTGGCGGATTGATGTGGGGAACCTCCATGATCGCCCAGCGACTGTCGGGCAGGCGCAGCGATGCAACTTGGCCGGGTTCGTTCGCCTTGTCGCTGACGACGGCCGGGACATCGAAGCCCCGGCGGCGCAATATGTCGTTGAGCATCGCGGTTTCGGGGCGAGCCACCTTGCCGCCGGCCGGGTGGTCGGCCAGTTGCACCCGCAGGACATCCGGGATCCGGCCGGGCAAGAGCCGCATCACCAGTTCCATCTGCTGGGCGACCCAGGGCACGGTCAGCTCCGGTGGCGGCCCGCCGCCGCGCACGCTGATGACGGCGGCCGTCGCCAGCGCGACCACGCCGACGATCGAGGCGACCAGCAGCAGGATGAGACGGCGGCGCAGCGAGTTCACGCGTGGCTCTCCACCGTGTCGACGCGCGCGGTCAGCTGGTAGCCGCCATTGCGCACGGTCTTGAACAATGGCCCGTCGCCGGTATCGGTGAATTTGCGGCGCAGCCGGCTCACCAGCACATCGACCGAACGTTCGAGCGGGTCGCGCTCGCGGCCTTGCGTCAGGTCGAGAAGCTGGTCGCGCGACAAAAGCCGGCCGGGACGGTCGAGAAACACCTGCAAAAGGTCGAACTCAGCGCCGGTGAGGTCGACGGCCACGCCTTGCGCATCCATCACCTTGCGGGTGTCCGGCTCCAGCCTGTAACCGGCAAAGCGGTAGATACGCGCGCGGGGCGCAGGCGCCTCCTCGGGCGTCGAGCGCCTCAGCACCGCGCGGATGCGGGCGATGAGCTCGCGTGGGTTGAACGGCTTGCCGAGATAGTCGTCGGCACCGAGCTCCAGGCCGATGATGCGGTCGACATCTTCCTTCAGCGCGGTCAGCAGGATGACAGGGATGTGCGGTTTGCGGTCACGCAAGGCACGGCAGATATCGAGCCCCGAACCGTCCGGCAGCATGACGTCGAGCACGATCAGGTCGAACTGGCCCGTGCCCAGCCGCTGCTCGCATTCGCGCCGGTCCGCGGCCGCCGAGACGCGAAAGCCCTGGCTGTCGAGATAGCGCTGGAGAAGCGTCCTGATCTCACGGTCGTCGTCGACGACGAGGATATGGGGTTGTGACTGCATCAATCGTGCCTTTGCCCGTGATTATAGGGGCCTGGCCGCGATTATAGGGAGAGCCGCGCCCGAGCGGCATGGAAAATTGCAACCGAACGTTTCCGGCAGGTCGCGGGAAACATTCGGAAACAAATTGCCCTTTTGCGGAAACCTTCGGCAACAGATCGACGCGAAGCGGACAAAGACGCTTCCTATCCTCATGGCCGTCCGAAGCATGAGAGAAAGGAACATCTTTATGCGAAGCAGACTTCTTGCGCTCGGCCTGTTTTCCGTCGCCGCAATTCATCCCGCGCTGGCGGCGCAGCCCGATCCCGGCCCCGGCGAGCCGCCCCCGGTGATGGCAATGCAGGATGGGGCATTGCCGGATGAACCGGGCCACGGCCCGATGGCCTGGTTCGGCCGGAATGGGCCTGGCCCGCATGGGCCGATGCGACATGGTCCGCAGGGCTTTGGCCCGCAAGCGTTTGGACCCCGTCGCATGGGGCCGCCGCCGGAGTTCATGCTGGCCGCCCGGCTGGCAGCGCTCGAGACCCGCGTCGGCATTCGCACCGAACAGCTCGACGCCTGGCGCGACTACACCACCGCACTCCAGG
Organism: Mesorhizobium sp. LjRoot246; assembly: GCF_964254115.1. Classification (NCBI taxonomy): domain Bacteria; kingdom Pseudomonadati; phylum Pseudomonadota; class Alphaproteobacteria; order Hyphomicrobiales; family Phyllobacteriaceae; genus Mesorhizobium; species Mesorhizobium sp. LjRoot246. The sequence goes on from NZ_CAXUSN020000001.1 coordinate 2,954,099, forward strand.
CCGTGCTGACGCCGCCACGGCCTGATCATGGCCCGGAAGGCCCCGGCGGTCCTGAAGCGAAAGGCGCCAATGCAGCAGGCCCGGGCGGCAAGCCCGATGCCTTCGCCTTCCAGGAAAAGCTGGCCGACGACGTCACCGCCCGCGCGGTTTCGGCCGGCAGACTGAAGGACGCGATCACTGAACTTCGCGCCAAGCTGACGCCCGAACAACTCGAAATCCTCGCTTCGGCGGAACCTCCGCATGGACCACCCCCCGGTCCCTGGGGCGGTCCGCCGAACGATGCAGCCGGCCCCAGAGGCCTGCCCAACAATGGCAGGCAGCTCCCGCCCCAGCCCGGGAACGACTGATAACCCTGACCGGCTGCGCCGGCCGGCCCGGTACCCAACCCGTTCTCGGGCCGGCCGGTTTCTTCGGGGATGGCGGCAAGCCATCCCCGGTTCAAAATCCTGAAATGGAAGCACGACAATGTGGGAAGCCATGATCATGCTGCGGCTGTTCGCGTCCGCCAGCCCGAGATTGCCGCTCGGCCCAGCCAGGCGCGGCTTGTCGCCGACCCTGCCGGTCGACACGCTGAAGGGCGCGATCCGCCTGAGCTTCGCCGCCTGGCGGCTATCGCTCCCGCTCTCGACAAACAACCACGCGGATCATGACCGCAAGATCGCGTGAGACTTCGGCAAGGCGCTTGGCATGTCCTCGCTGATCGGCATAATGATGCCGGTGGGCATCGCGGCCGGCTGCTCGACTTTCGAGCAGTTCCGGCCGCTGAGAAGGAGCGCGACACGAGGCGCTTCGAGCTTTGCTCGACACCGCCCACGGACGGGCGCCGCCCCTCGTCACGATATCGACCGGCATGCCCTTCGACCGGGCGGTCCATTGCCAGCGGGCACGCAACTCCAAGGAAAGATCCAGGCCATGACTTTCAAGCCTAGCCAGTCTCGTTTGTCGGTGCGCCGTCTCGCGCCCTGGGCGGGACTGCTCGCCGCCATCCTTCTGCTGGCGGCCTGTTCGCAGGAGAGCAGCGCCCCTCCCGGCATGGGTCCGCCCGGCAAACCGGAAGTCGGCATCGTCACCTTGCATCCGCAGTCGGTCGCGATAACAGCCGAATTGTCGGGGCGCACGGCGGCCTCGCTGGTTGCCGAGGTGCGCCCGCAAGTGAACGGCATCATCCAGCAGCGCCTGTTCAAGGAGGGCAGCGAGGTGGCGGCGGGGCAACCGCTCTACCTGATCGATCCGGCAAGCTACAAGGCGTCCTATGACAGCGCGGTCGCGGCACAGCAGAAGGCGGAAGCGGCGGTGCCGACCGCGCAGGCCAAGTTCGACCGTTATGCCGGCTTGCTCAAGCAGAACGTTGTTTCCAAACAGGATTATGACGATGCCGCTGCCACGCTGGCGCAGGCGAAAGCCGATGTCGCCTCGGCCAAGGCCAGCGCCGAGACGGCGCGCATCAGCCTCGACCGCACCTCGATCACCGCGCCGATCGCCGGTCGCATCGACAAGTCCACGCTGACGCCGGGCGCGCTGGTGACCGCCAACCAGGAAACGGTGCTGACCACCATCCGTGCGCTCGATCCGATCAATGTCGACGTCACGCAGTCGAGCACCAATCTGCTCAATCTGCGCCAGGCGATCTCGGAAGGACGGCTGAAATTCAGCGGTCCCAATGTCAGCGTCAAGCTGAAGCTCGAGAACGGCACCATCTACACACAGACCGGCAAGCTGGAATTCGCCGGCGCCAATGTCGACCAGACCACCGGGACCTTCGCGCTCAGGGCAGAGTTTCCCAATCCGGACCGTCTGCTTTTGCCCGGCATGTATGTGCGGGCACTTGTCGAGGAGGGCGTTGCCCAGAACAGTTTTCTCGTGCCGCAACGTGCCGTCAGCCGCAACACCAAGGGTGAGGCGACGGCCATGGTCATCGATGCGCAGGGCAAGGTCGAGACCCGTGTGCTCGCTGTGCGAAACAGCGTGGGCAACAATTGGCTGGTGGATTCGGGTGTCGGCGACGGCGACCGGGTCATCGTCGAGGGCATGCAACTGGTGCGTCCCGGCGGCGATGCGACGGGCGTCGAAGTGACGATCGACGAGACCACCGGCGAGATCAAGGATCGCGGGCAGGGCACCTCCGCTGCTCCAGCCGCGCCCAACGCCACGAAACCGGCGCCTGCCGCCGCGACCGGGAACTGACCGATGTCCGCATTCTTCATCAACCGGCCGATCTTCGCCTGGGTGATCGCCATCGTGATCATGCTGGGCGGCTTGCTGGCGCTCACCTCGCTGCCGATCTCGCAATATCCGCAGATCGCGCCGACCACGGTCAACATCAGCGCCACCTATCCGGGCGCCGATGCATCGACGGTCGAGAATTCGGTGACCAAGGTCATCGAGCAAGGCATGACCGGCATCGACAATCTCGACTACATGACGGCGACCTCGACCTCGACCGGTTCGGCCTCGATCACCCTGACCTTCACCACATCAGCCGATCCCGACACCGCCCAGGTGCAGACTCAAAACAAGCTGCAGCTGGTACAGTCGCAACTGCCGCAGGTGGTGCAGAGCAACGGCATCACCGTCTCCAAATCCTCGACCGGCTTCCTGATGGTCATCGGCTTCGTCTCGACCGACGGCAAGATGAACTCGACCGATCTCGCCGACTATGTCGACGCCACCGTCAACGACACGCTGAAGCGCGTCGAGGGTGTCGGCTCGACGCAGCTGTTCGGCTCCGGCTATGCCATGCGCATCTGGCTCGATCCGGACCAGCTCGCCAAATATGCGCTGATGCCGAGCGACGTGGCCACCGCCATCGAGGCGCAGAACACGCAGGTGTCGGCCGGTCAGCTCGGCGGTCTTCCGGCGCGCAAGGGCCAGCAGCTCAACGCCACGGTGACGGCCAAGAGCCGGCTGCAGACCGCCGAGCAGTTCCGCAACATCATTCTGAAGAGCCAGACCGACGGCTCGCTGGTGCGCCTCAACGACGTCGCCACCGTCGAGCTCGGCGCCGAAAGCTATACCACGCAGGCGAACTACAACGGCAAGCCGGCGGCCGGCGTCGCCGTCAACCTGGCGACCGGCGCCAACGCCATCAACACCGCCGAGGCGGTGCGCTCGACGATCGCCCGGCTGAGCTCAACCTTCCCGCAAGGCGTCGAGGTCGTCTATCCCTACGACACCTCGCCCTTCGTGCGGCTGTCGATCGAGGAGGTGGTCAAGACGCTGGCCGAGGCGATCGTGCTGGTGTTCCTGGTGATGTTCATCTTCTTGCAGAATCTGCGCGCCACCATCATCCCGACGATCGCGGTGCCGGTGGTACTACTCGGCACGTTCGGCGTGCTGTCGCTGTTCGGCTATTCCGTCAACACGCTGACCATGTTCGCCATGGTGCTGGCCATCGGCCTGCTCGTCGACGACGCCATCGTCGTCGTCGAGAACGTCGAACGCGTGATGCAGGAGGAGGGCCTGTCGCCGAAGGAAGCGACGCGCAAATCGATGCACGAAATCACCGGCGCGCTGATCGGCATCGCCACCGTGCTTTCGGCCGTGTTCGTGCCGATGGCTTTCTTCGGCGGCTCGACCGGCATCATCTACCGGCAATTCTCGGTGACCATCGTGTCGGCGATGGTGCTGTCCGTGCTGGTGGCGCTTGTGCTGACGCCCGCACTTTGCGCCACCATACTGCGGCCGCCCAAGGACCATGCGACGCAGACGGGTCCGTTCGGTTGGTTCAACCGCGTCTTCGACCGCGGCACGCTTGCCTATCGCGACGGCTCGCACGGCATCATCAACCGGTCCTGGCGCTTCCTCGCCGTTTTCCTGGCCATCGTCATTGCCATGGGCTGGATGTTTGCCCGGCTGCCGAGTTCGTTCCTGCCGGAAGAGGACCAGGGCATCCTGATCACCAGCGTGCAACTGCCGGTCGGCGCGACGCAGGACCGCACCGAGCGCGTGCTGGCGCAGGTGACCGACCACTATCTCAGCCAGGAAAAGGACGCTGTCGAGGGGGTGTTCACCGCTTCCGGCTTCGGCTTCGGCGGCGCCGGACAGAATGTCGGCATCGCCTTCGTGCGGCTGAAGGATTTCGACCTGCGGAAATCACCGGCTTCCGCCGCACAGGCTATCGCCGGCCGCGCCATGGGCGCGTTTTCGAAGATCAGAGACGCGCAGGTCTTTGCGCTTGCGCCTCCCGCCATCCAGGGCTTCGGCAACACCAACGGCTTCGATTTCTACCTGCAGGACGTCAACGGCGCCGGCCATGACGCGCTGATCCAGACGCGCAACCAGCTTCTGGCCCTGGCCGGGCAGAGCAAGGTGCTCGCCAATACAAGGCCCAACGGCCAGGAGGACCAGCCGCAATTCTCGGTCGACATCGACCAGGAAAAAGCCAGCGCGCTGGGCGTCAGCCTGGCCGACATCAACAACACGCTCTCCACCGCCTGGGGCAGCGACTACGTCAACGATTTCATCGATCGCGGGCGGGTGAAGCCGGTCTATCTGCAGTCGGATCCGAACTTCCGCATGCAGCCGGAAGACCTGGACAAATGGCAGGTCCGCAATGCCAGCGGCGCCATGGTGCCGTTCTCGGCCTTCGCCTCCAGCCACTGGACATTCGGCTCGCCCAGGCTCGAACGCTACAATGGTTCGGCCGCGGTCGAGATCCAGGGCGCGGCGGCGACGGGCGTCAGCTCGGGTGCCGCCATGGACGAGATTGACAAGCTTGTGGCGCAATTGCCCGCCGGTTATTCGCACGAATGGACCGGCCTGTCGCACCAGGAGAAGCTTTCCGGCAACCAGGCGCTGTCGCTCTATGCGATCTCGGCACTGGTCGTGTTCCTGTGCCTGGCAGCACTTTATGAGAGCTGGTCGATCCCGTTCGCCGTCATGCTGTCGGTGCCGATCGGCATCTTCGGCGCACTCTTGGCGGCGAGCCTGTTCGGTCAGTCCAACGACGTCTATTTCAAGGTCGGTTTGCTGACCACGATCGGCCTCGCCGCCAAGAACGCCATCCTGATCGTCGAGTTCGCCATCGAGCGGCAGACGGCCGGGATGGGGCTCGTCGAGGCGACGCTGGAGGCGGCGCGACAGCGGCTGCGACCGATCCTGATGACGTCGCTGGCCTTCATCCTCGGTGTGCTGCCGCTGGCGATCGCCAGCGGCGCGGGCTCCGGCGCGCAGAACTCCGTCGGCATCGGCGTCATGGGCGGCATGATCGCGGCGACGGTGATCGGCGTGTTCCTGGTGCCGCTGCTGTTCGTCACGGTGCGGCGCATCTTCAAGGGCAAGATGGCAAAACAGGGTACGGGCGAGACGCAGGCAACGGCCAACCAGCAATAAGGGTTCTTTCCATGACAGGTTTCGAACGTGGCTCGGTGGCCGCGAGGCGGCTCCTTGCGCCTATGATCAGCACGGTCCTGCTCGCGGGATGCATCGTCGGTCCGGATTATCAAACGCCCATCCTGGCGATGCCGGCGAATTGGAGCGGCCAGAAGCCGACAAAGGCCGCCCAGCCCGCGCAACTGTCTCAATGGTGGCAGCGGCTGCGCGATCCCGAGCTGAACACGCTTGTCGAAGAAGCCGTTGCCGGCAATCTCGATGTCGCCACTGCCAAGGCCAGGATCCGCGAGGCGCGCGCCAGCTATCGCCAGAGTGCGGGCACGCTGCTGCCGTCGCTCGACGGCTCTGGCTCTGCCACCCGCAACAAGTCGGCCGAGACCACGTCAGGCTCTGATGCCACCTACAACGAATACCAGGCCGGCTTCGACGCCAACTGGGAGCTCGACCTGTTCGGCGCCAACCACAGGGGCGTCGAGGCCGCGCGCTATGGGCTGGACGCCTCGCAGGAGGAACTGCGCTCGACACTTCTGACCCTGGTCGGCGATGTCGCATCCACTTATGCCCAGGCGCGCGGCTATCAGGCCCGCATCGCGCTCGCCAGGCGCTCGGCCGTATCGCAAAGGCAGACCGCCGAATTCACCCGCACCATGGCTCAGGCGGGCACTGCAACCGCGGCCGATGTCGCCAAGGCGATGGGGCAGGCGGCGAGCACCGAAGCCGCGGTGCCGACGCTGGAGGCAAGCTATGCGCAAGCCCTGCATCGTCTCTCGGTGCTGACCGGCCGGCCGCCGGCGGCACTCGGCGAGCGGCTGAAGCGCGGCGCGCCGATCCCGAGACCGCGCTTGCCGATCCCGACCGGCATTCCCGCCGACATCCTTTTGTCGCGCCCTGATGTGCGCATGGCGGAACGGCAATACGCGCAATACACCGCCAAGATCGGCCAGGCCGAGGCGGCCCGCTACCCCTCGGTCAGCCTGACCGGGGACATCAGCACCGCGGCGCTGAAGCTCGGCGATCTCGGCAAGAATTCGTCGATCGGCTGGTCGTTCGGGCCGACGCTCAGCGTGCCGGTGTTCAATGCCGGCCAGTTGCAGGCGGCCGTCGAGGTCGCCAAGGCGCAGCGCGACCAGTATTTCATCGCGTACCGGTCTTCGGTGCTGACGGCGCTCGAGGATGTCGAGAACGCGCTCGTGCTGTTGTCGCAGGAGCGCATCCGGATCGGCAAGCTTGCCTCTTCGGCGAAATCCTATGGCGATGCGGCACGGCTCGAAGGCACGCTCTACAAGGCCGGCGAGACCAGCCTTCTCGATGTACTCGACGCCCAGCGCTCGCTCTATTCGGCGGAGGACTCGCTGCTGCAAAGCCGCGTCCTGCTAGCGACCAACTACATCGCCCTCAACAAGGCGCTCGGCGGCGGCTGGGATGGCACGGTCGACAGCACGAAGCCGGAAATTATCGACGTCAAGACCGGGCCACGGCTGGCGTCGAAGCCGGCGTCGTGAGGCCAGCACGCAATGCTCCGGGATCGCCGCCGTCATTGCCGCAGCTTTCGGCACCGGGGTCACCTCGAAGCCGCCGGTGCCGTCGCTCGAGTAGGGAGCGGATGGATGCACCATGGAACATCATTTCCGCCTGTAGCCGTCAGAACTTGATGCCGAGATCGACCTTGGCGCCCTGGTCGACGGTGCCATTGCCGAATTGCCCGGTATAGGACACGCCGAGCGTGGCATTGGCCGACATGTTGAGGTCGAGCCCAGCTTCGACAAGGGCTGCGTCCCTGCCGATCGGCACGCCGGCGATGGTGAAGACATCGCCGCCGGCGAAGGCGAAGCTGGAGGTCGGCGTGACATCGCCGAAGGCATGGCGCCAGCCGAGCATGCCGCGCGCGGTGGCGTTGATGCCGCCAAGCGCGAAATCGGTCGAGCCGCGCAGGCCGAGCGTTGTGAAGGTGGCGTCGGTGGTCGATCCGGCGCTGGTCAGTGCCGCCGTGCCGCCGGTCTCGGTGAAGCCGTCGGTATGTACGCTGACATAGGCGAGGTTGGCGAACGGTTCGAACTTGAAGTGGCCGGCATCGGCCTTGTAGGCGAGTTCGCCGAACACCTGCGCGGTGCCGGCATCGTAGTCGGCCGACAGCGCATCCGTGAAGCCGTCAAAGGCGACGGAGCGTTTGGTCGAGATGCTGCTCCAGCTGTAAGCGGCGCCGCTGCGGAAGGCGATGGCGCCCCAGTTGGTGCCGCCATAGAGACCGAGATGATAGCTGTCACTCTTACCCGACGAATTGCGGTCGTCGGCATCGAAGGAGGAATGGCTGTAGCCGCCGAGCAACCCGACGCGCCAGCTGCCGACTGATGTGTCGGCACCGGCCAGCAGGCCGCCGGTCGAGCGATCGAAGGCAGCGGCGTTGCCGTCGGAGTCGGTCTTGCCCCAGGAGCCAAACGCCTGGCCCCAGACGGCGAAGCGGTCGGTATCGGCGGCGACCATTTCGGGGCCGCCTTCACCATAGGCCATCACCGGCAATGCGGTCGCGCCAATATCGCCAAAGGCGGACCTGATACGATTGGTGGCTGCGTCGCGGACGAAGCGGCTGTCTTCGACCAGCATCCCCTTGGCCGAGGCATGGATCTCGCCGGAAAGCTGGTCGAAAGCGTCCCGGACCACTGCTTCGTTCGGCAAGGCATAGATGGCATCGAACAGCGGATTACCGCCGCCGAGGCTTTCGGCGCCGCCGCCGGTGGCGATCTGGTTTGGCGTCAGGCCGACATCGGCGAAGGATTTTGCCTGCACCGCGTCGATGTAGACATGCGTGGGATCGTAATTGGCGTAAAGGCCGGTGAAAAGGCCTAGTCCGCTGATCGTGTAAGTGCCGGTGACGCCCGCATCGGCCTGCAGCACCGTGTAATGCGTGCCCGGCACGTAAGGTGCCGCGTCCGTCTTGACCATGTCGAGGATCGCGCCGGCGGCGATCGTCGCCGTGCCTGTCGCGTGGATGAGATCGGATTGGCCGGTCGAGGTCAGCTCGACCTGGTAGACCGAGCCCGCCGCCTGGTCGATATTGCCCGCGACATTGAGCGTGCCGATCGAATTGCCCGGGGCGACGATGCCTCCCGACTGCGCCATAATACCGCCCACCGTGCCGTTGCCGCCCAGCACGCCGCCCAAGATCGTCACCAGCGAGTTGGCCAGCGAACCATTTACGGCCAGCCGTCCGCCGCTCACGTTGGTTGCACCGGTGAAGCCGCTCGAATCGGCGGTCAGGTTGGTGTTGCCGGCGATCTGGTTGATCGTGCCCGCGCCGCCGATCGCCGACGCGAAGGCGTAGTTCGTGCCGGTGTGGTTGAAGTTGATCGCACCCGCGCCCAGTCCGAACTGGACGCTCGCCGCATTGAGCGTGCCCGGCGCGGCCGCGGCCGTCCCGGGCGCGCCGCCAATGTTGAGCGTGCCGGCGGATCCCACTTGGTTGGCAATCGCGACTTTGCCACCGACCGAAACCGCGCCGTCGTTCAAGATGTTCAGCGTGCCTGTACCGGCACTGCCAACGACGAGATCCGAAAGGCTGGTCCAGGTTGAGTTCGTGCCATCGACCGTTACCTTGCCCAAGGCACCCGCGAAGTCACCAATATGGCCCTCGTTGTTGGTGACCGTACCGCCGTTCGCGATCGCCAACGTTGCCGAGCCAGTCAGACCGACAAACAGGTTTGAACCGTTGGTCCAGGTCGAGCCGGCCCCAGTCACCGTCGCCGTGCCTTGGGATCCTGAGAAATCTCCAAGAACGCCTAGGGCGTTGGTGACTTTCCCGCCATTCGAGATGGTCAGTGTGCCTGTGCCGGAGTTGCCGACATAGAGGGCCAAACCGTTGCTCCATGTCGAACCCGCGCCATCGACCGTTGCCGCGCCAACCCCGGTAGCAGCATCGCCGATCACGCCATCGGCACTATTGACCTTGCCGCCGTTCGAGACCGTCAGCGTGCCGCTTCCGGAATTGCCGATGGTCAGGATTCCGCTGTTGACGGAACCTCCATTCGCAACCGTCAGTGTGCCTGTACCGCTAACGCCGACATTGAGGTCTCCGCTACTGACCCACGTCGAGCCAGGGCCGTTGACGTTAGCCGTACCGATGGACCCGGCATCAAAGCCCACATAGCCGTCGATGTTGACGACGCTGCCGCCGTTGGAGAGCGTCACCGAAGCCGTGCCGCCGACACCGATCACCAAATCGCCGTGCATCTCCCACAGCGAAGTCGGGCCGTCGACCGTTGCCTGGCCCGTAGCATCGGCACCGATTGCCATGGCGGTGAAGCCGCCGGAGGCCACGCCGCCATTGGTCACGGCAAGACTGCCGCTTCCGAGGCCGCCAAGATACAGGCCGTTCTTGTTGGTCCATTTCGAATCCGTGCCGTCCACGGCAACCGCGCCGACACCTGTTGCTCCCTGGCCGACAAAGACGGAATCAGCATCCGCTGAGCCGCCCTTGGAGATGGAAAGTGTGGCGTGACCGCTGCCCCCCACCGCAAGAAGGTCGTCGGTGCTCCACGAGGATCCCGCTCCATCCACCGTCACCGTCGCCATAGCGGTGCCGAGATTGGCAAGGGTCGCGGCCTGGCTGAGGACGTGGCCGCCCTTGGCTATGTCGAGCGTGCCGGTGCCGCTATAGCCGACGAACAGGTCGGCACTGCTGACCGTGCCGCCATTCGAGACTGTCAGCGTGCCCGTGCCGACACCGCCGACGTCGAGGGTCCCGCTGTTCGTCCACTTCGATGCCGGACCGTCGACCGCCACCATGCCGGTCGAGCCCGCCGAGGCACCGATATAGCCCCAGGCATTGCTGACCGCGCCGCCGTTGGTGATCGACAGAGCGCCGTTACCGAAATCGCCGATTGCCATGTTGGAACTGTTGGTCCAGGTCGAGCCGGTACCGTCGACGAATACGATGCCGGTCGAGCCCGCCGACTTGCCGACAGTCGCCCAACTGTTGCTGACTGCGCCGCCTTGGGTGATCTGCACAGCGCCCTTGCCGAAATCGCCGACGATCAGCGATCCGCTGCTTGTCCAGGTCGAGTTCTTACCATCGATGAACACCACGCCGGTCGAGCCCGCCGACTTGCCGACATAGGCCCTGTCATTGCTGACAGCGCCTGCGTGGGTGATCGCGAGCGTGCCGATGCCGTTATCGCCGACGGTCAACGACCCGTTGTTGGTCCAGGTCGAGCCGCCACCGTCGACTGAGACGGAACCGTTCGAATCAGTGCCTCTGCCAATGGTTCCATCGGTGTTACTGACGGCACCGACGTTCGTGATCAGTAGAATACCCGGACCATTTTGACCAATGACGAGGGTTGAGCTGTTGGTCCATTTCGAGCCGTTGCCGTCCACGGATAGTACCGCATGTGCATCGGGGCCATCCCCCAGGATACCGTTGGTATTGCTGATCAGGCCGCCGTTGAGGATGGTGACCGTCCCCGTGCCTTGCGCTCCGACGTAGAAAGCGTCGGAGTGCAGCCATGCTGCTCCCGGGCCATCCACAGTTACCGTGCCGGTAGAGCCCACGAATCTGCCAACGGCGCCCTGTGAATCACTGAGAGTCCCGCCATTGGTGATTGTCAACGAACCGACATCGCCGGCATTCCGGCCGACGAAAACCACGAGTCCGTTGGCGGCCAGGCCGCTTATCACCGTGGGGTTCGGCGTGAGCGTGTTGACATTGACGAAATTGGTAGCGTCGGGAACCGCATTGAGGGTCCAGTTGCTGGGATCGAACCAATCGGTCGACGTTGCACCGTTCCAGGTCGTGTCCGCGGCCGCTGCCGGCAGGGTCGTTCCCACAAGACCGGCCGAGCCAAGCATCAGCGCGAGCGAACTGACGCCAGCCATATGCCGAGGATTGCGGGAGGGGTTGAGATAACTTGCCAGCGCGGTCGAAGTCAGCGCCAGATATTTCAATCCTGTCGCCTTGCGGCCTCCAACTGTATTCTGCGGCATCTAATCCCCTGACATGACTGTCGTTTCGCCCTGAGGCTGACATGTCACCGGAACCGGCTGCTGTCTTGGGCAGGACCGCACTGGAATTGGACTGGAGTGCATTGCCGTGTCTTTTCCGCGCACTGTGGTGATTTGGCACCATCGATCGCTGATACATGTCACCAAAAAAGCGGTTTTGGTACAACGACATAAAAATAAAGGCTTAATGCGTCGCATGAACCTCTTCCGACGCGGCACGCTTTAGGGAGCGGTGCGGTATCGGCTTCGCAGCGGGACAGTCGATTGCGGTGTCGAAATAAAACCGGTCGGGCCGATCTACCTGGCGCTGGTTGGCGTATAGCCGAAGCGACGACGAAAGCAGCGATTGAAATACGATACGTCGCTGAATCCACATATCAGCGCAATTTCGCTGACCCGCATGCCGTCGTTGCGTCGCTGCGAGAGCATCTTGTGTGCTCTGTGCAAGCGTAGTTCGAGCACGCGCTCGGCAAAGCCGATACCCGTTTCCTGAAGGAGATCGTGGACATAGCGGGCCGACAGGCCGAGTTCTTCCGCCACGCGCAGCGCCGAGATGCCAGGGTTGGCAAAATTGTCCGTAATCTTCGCCAGAACAGCCTGCAACCTGGCCGCGCGCACACCGCGCAAGCCGGCCAATTCAGCCGTTTCACCGTTTGCTCCGGTCGCCAGGCCGATCAGGTCGACGATCGTTTCCGTGGCATGGGCTATCAGTTCCGGGGCGACGAGAGGATCGCCGGCTTCGAGAAACTGGCAGTAGCGCTTGAGCAGCCCCAGGGCCTCGTTTTGACTGTCGATCTTCAGCGCCAGCCTGTCATCGATGCGCGGGAAGACATGTGTGAGGATGGCACGCGGGATCACCACGTTCATCCATACGTTCTTGTCGCTGCCGATCATTTTCAGAGGCTCTGCCGCGGTGACCAGGGCCGCTTCTCCCTGTCCGACACCATAGTCACGGCCGACCTGGGCTCCGGTCAGCACGGTGTCGGCCTTGTTGATCAACAGAAGGTAACTGTCATTGCCGTCATCGGCGATGTTGTTCGCCTTCCTCGTCGCGTGCTTGATGGTTCCGGACATCTGGCCAAGAACCACGGGTCCGATCGCGGCGGCTTCGATCGTCGCCTCGAAAGGCAGATTGTCTGAAATGCCGTATTCGACCGACCATATCTCCGCGACGTGGATGTCTTGCCACAGGGAAAATCGCTCGCGTTCGCCAAGATGCGATGGCAACTGAGCCGATGAAAACACCGTCTTTCGCGACAATGGAGGGCCTCGACAAGTATCCACGGCTCTAAGAATATCGAACGCCGCGCTTTCCATTGTCGCAATAACCAGCCACAGTTACAGCCCGGCGTTCAACCATCGAATTGAACCCTTAATCGAGATCGACCGTGAATGGCGTCATCCAAAAGTATGACGCTACAAAATCCTCCGAGGCGAGATCGGAGCGTGCCTGGAGGCGTGGTGGAGAGGCTGAGCAGTGAAGTCCTTGGTTCGATTGTCGGCGATATCTATGATTGCGTTCTGAACCCGGAGGGTTGGGCCGGGGTCATGACCCGGATCACCGAGGCCATGGACGCGGCCTATACGACCATCGCGCTTGCCAGCACCGCCGACAATCATGGCCGCTTCGCTGCCCAATCGCCTTGGGATCCCGTGCAAATGCGCGCGCTCCAGGATTATGACTTTGACGCCATTCCCGGGCTGAAGGCGGCGGTGGTCGGTGACGTCGACACGCCCGTCGCGACGCTGTCGCTCATGAGCGAAGCCGAACTTCAGCAGACGCCATTTTTTCGGAATTGGGCCAGGCCGCAGGGTTTGCGCGAAGCCTGCATCACCAAATTCGTCCACACGTCGGACCGGATCGGGCTCATGGGTTGCACCACATGGGCAAACAGGGGGATCATATCCGTCGAAGATCAGCGTTTCCTGGCATTGCTGTCGCCGCATTTGCGCCGTGCGTCGCTGATTGGGGACCTGCTCGACCAGGCCCGCGTTACCGCCAGTCTTTATCGGCAGGCACTCGACAATCTCGCAGTGCCTGTCGTTCTTGTCGGCGCCAACGGGACAATCCTCCATGCCAACGGCGCCGCCGAACAGATGTTCTCGCCGCAAGGCCCGATCTTTGCCAGGAACGGCTTGCTCCAGGTGCAAAATCCGGCGGTGGCCCGCGCCCTGCTGGAAGCGATCGCCAATTCCGCGAGCGCGGATGCCTTGCTTGGCGCCCGCGGCATCGGGTTGCCGATTTCGGCCCTAGGTCAGCCGCCCGCCGTCGCCTATGTGCTGCCGTTGACCGAAGGAACCGCGCGTGCGGCCTTCCGGCCGGCATGTGCGGCCGTGTTCATATCGACCACGACATCCGCTTCTCCTCCGCCGGAGGCCGTTCTGACCACGCTGTTCGACCTTACGCCCGCCGAGGCGCGGGTCCTGCAGCGGATAGGCAGCGGATTGTCGGCATCGAAGAGCGCGTTGTCGCTCGGCATCGGCGAAAACACGTTGAAGACCCACCTCAATCGGATCTTCGCCAAAACCGGCACGAGACGCCAGGCCGATCTCGTCAAACTCGTTTCGGACATAGGCACGCCCCTGGCAGCGCATCAGGGCTGAAGCAGCCGCTCGCCCCGATGGCGCCGAAATCCTCGTCGACGCATATCCTGACGATACGAGAAAACCGAAGCAGTTTCCGTCGCGACCAAATGGCCGGCCCGTCCTTCGGCTGGCCAGCAGCCGATGTCGGCTCCTCATGGACTTCGCCAAAATACAACCCATATTGAATCCATGGAGCTTTGAGCGTGACCTTCGCGCGGGTGGCCCTTCTTGCCGCGGCCTTCGTCGCCGCAACTGTCTTTTCTCCCTTCCCTTTGGCCGGGAGCGAGAGGGTGGCGTTGAGCGTCGCCATCGACGGCGCCATCGGACCGGCGAGCACCAGACAGTTCGAGGAAGCGCTTGACGTCGCCGCCAGTCGGGGCGCCGCGGTCCTCATCCTTCAGCTCGATACGCCAGGCGGGCTGGTCACCTCGATGCGCGAGATGATCGCCGACATCCTGGCTTCGCCGGTGCCCGTCATCGGCTATGTCGCGCCGGCCGGCGGCCATGCGGCGAGCGCCGGCACCTATATCCTCTATGCCACCCATGTCGCGGCGATGGCGCCCGGCACCAATCTGGGGGCGGCGACGCCGGTCGAGATGGGCGGGCTGCCGTCGCTTCCGGGCGGCGACAAGGACAAGGACGCGAAGGACGCCACCGGGCCGCCGCCCGCCGACGCGATGATGGCCAAGGTGACGAATGATGCCGTAGCCCTGATCCGCTCGCTCGCCGAACTGCGCGGGCGCAATGGCGACTGGGGCGAGAAGGCCGTGCGCGAAGCGGCGAGCCTGTCGGCCAACGCTGCGCTGCAGGAACATGTGATCGACTTCGTCGCCCACGACACCACCGAGCTGCTGCAACTGGCCGATGGCCGCACCGTCGACGTGGCCGGCAGGAAAGTGGTTCTGGCGACGAAAGGACTGCCGGTCGAGACGCTGGAACCCGGCTGGTTCATCCGGCTGCTCGCCGTCATCACCGACCCCAACACCGCCGTCATCCTGATGCTGGTCGGCGTCTATGGCATCATCTTCGAGTTCACTAGCCCCGGCGCGGTCGCGCCCGGCGTCATCGGGACCATCTGCCTGGTACTTGGTCTCTATGCGCTCAATCTGCTGCCGATCAACTATGCCGGCCTTGCTCTGATGCTGCTCGGCATCGCCTTCCTCGTCGTCGAGGCCTTCAATCCTACCGTCGTGCTTGGGCTCAGCGGCGTGGCCGCCTTTCTGTTCGGCGCCGCCATGCTGCTGAGGGTCGAGGGTCCGGGCTTTGCCATGTCGTGGGCCGTCATCGGTCCCGCCGCCGCGCTGACGCTTGGGCTGGCGCTGCTGACCGGCACCTATCTCTGGGCGGCGCGCAGGAGCCCGCCGCGCGTCGGCGGCGAGGCGATGCGCGGCTTGCCGGCCGAGATCCTCGACTGGCAGGGCGGCGAGGGCCACGTGCTGGCCCAGGGAGAGCGCTGGCGGGCGAAAGCCGACGGTCCCGTCGCACCTGGCGACAGCGTCGAGGTGACCGACATCAGCGACCTCGTGCTGACGGTGCGGCGGCGCGATGCGGGAAGGAATGGAGCAAGACAATGATGATTGGTTATGTGGCCTATCTGATCGTTGCGCTGGTCGTGATCATGTTCCTGTCCGCGGCCATTCGCATCCTCAGGGAATATCAGCGCGGTGTGGTCTTCACGCTCGGCCGCTTCACCGGCGTCAAGGGTCCCGGTCTCATCATCCTCGTCCCCTTCATCCAGCAAATGGTGAAGGTCGATTTGCGGGTGGTGGTGCAGGACGTGCCGCCGCAGGACGTGATTTCGCGCGACAACGTCTCGGTGAAGGTCAACGCGGTGCTCTATTTCCGCATCGTCGACGCCGAGCGGGCGATCATCCAGGTCGAGGATTTCATGGCAGCCACCAACCAGCTGGCGCAGACCACGCTGCGCTCGGTGCTCGGCAAGCACGAGTTGGACGAGATGCTGGCCGAGCGCGACAAGCTCAACAGCGACATCCAGGAGATTCTCGACCAGCGCACCGATGCCTGGGGCATCAAGGTCTCCAATGTCGAGATCAAGCATGTCGACCTGAACGAGAGCATGATCCGCGCGATCGCCAAGCAGGCCGAGGCCGAGCGGCTGCGACGCGCCAAGGTGATCAACGCCGATGGCGAGCAGCAGGCCGCGGCCAAGCTGGTCGAGGCGGGCAAGATGCTGGCGGCGGAGCCGCAAGCCATGCAGCTGCGCTATTTCGAGGCTTTGCACGACATCGCCGGCGAGCGCTCGTCCACGGTTGTCTTCCCGCTGCCGGTGGACCTGCTCAGCCAGTTCATGAAGGGACAAGGGAAGTGAGAGCGGAGCGCGAAATACCCCCCTCTGGCCTGCCGGCCATCTCCCCCTCAAGGGGGGAGATTGGCAGTTTTGGCGCCTCGCCAGTTTTCCAGCGTTGATGATTGGCGAGGACGCTGAAGCGAATAATCTCCCCCCTTGAGGGGGAGATGCCCGGCAGGGCAGAGGGGGGTGTTTCGCGCTAACTTTCGCTCAAAGCCGCCGCCAGGGCGGCTCCGGCGCGAAGCGCTTGCCGATCCAGTCGGCGAAGGCGCGGGTCTTGGCGGCTTGTCCCTTGGCTGAAGGCGTGACGACATAGATCGCGCCTTCGTCGGCCAGCGTCCATTCTTCCAGGATCGGCACCAGCCGTCCGTCGGCGAGTTCGCGGCCGACCAGCCAGTCGGTGCTCATCATCAGGCCGACGCCCTGCACGGCGGCCTCGACCAGCACCTCGGCATCGTCGGTGACCAAAGGCCCGGACACCTCGACGCGCACGCTCCGCCCCTCGCGGTTGGTCATCTCCCAGGCCGGAAAGGTCTGGAAGCCGCTGAAACCCAGACAGGAATGTTCGAGCAGCGCCTGCGGTGTCCGCGGCCTGCCCCTTCGGGCGAGATAGGAGGGGGCGGCGCAGAGCAGCCGCCGCCGCGTCGCCACCTTGCGCGCCACCAGGCGCGAATCCTCCAGCGCGCCGAGCCGCACGGCGACGTCGAAATTCTCGGCGACCAGATCGGTGAAGCGGTTGGAGAATTCGGCCTCGATGCGGACATCGGGAAATTCGGCAAGGAATTGAGGCAGCAGCGGCCCGATCCACATGCGCCCGAACGTGCCGGGCAGCGCCAGCCTGAGCAGGCCGCGCGGGCCGCCGCCTGCATGTGCCGATGCGGCAGCCTCGGCCTCGTCCACGGAGGCGAGGATGGCGCGCACCCGCACCAGGAATTCGGCACCCGCTTCGGTCAGCGACACGCTGCGTGTCGTGCGATGGAGCAGCCTGACGCCCAGCCGCTCCTCCAGCGATTGGAGGCGCCGCGACAGGATGGTCGCGTCGCGCCCGACACGCGCCGCCGCCCTGGTGAAGGAGCGCGTCTCGGCGATGGCCGCGAAGGCGGCCATTTCCGCAAGGGCCGCTGGTTCGTGGGATTGCTGCATGATTCGCAGTACTCAAATGCAGATGGCAAGGATTATCTAGGAATAGCGCAGCAGATAGGTTCACTCAACCATCAATCGTCCCAACCGGAGTGAAACCATGAAAGCCATCGAACTGAGCCAAGCCAGGCTGGACGCCTTCCGCGCCGTCACCGTCGCCACCCCCGAACCGCAGCGCGGCGAGGTGCTGATCCGCCAGCGTGCGGCGAGCCTCAATTTCGTCGATGTCGCGGTGGCAAGCGGCAATTATCCCGGACCGACCTTTCCGCTCATCCCGGTCGCCGACGGCGCCGGCGAGATCGTCGCGGTGGGCGAGGGCGTTACGGGATACGCCGTCGGTGATCGCGTCGTCGCCCATGCCAAGCCGCACTGGATCGGCGGTCCGCCACGGCCTTGCGAGATGAGGCAGATGCGCGGTATCTCGCTGCCGGGGTCGCTGGCCGAATATGTCGCGCTGCCCGCCAATTCGGTCGTGCCAGTGCCGGTGCATCTCTCCTTCGAGGCGGCGTCGACGCTGCCGATCGCCGGCACCACGGCCTGGAACGCCATCCGCGCCGCCAATGTCGGTCCGGGCTCGGTCGTGGTGCTGCTCGGCACCGGCGGTGTCTCGATCTTCACCCTGCAGCTTGCGAAAGCCGCCGGCGCCACCGTCATCATCACCTCGTCGTCGGACGAGAAGCTGGAGCGGGCGAAGGCACTCGGCGCCGATCATCTCGTCAACTACCGCGCGACATCAGACTGGGACGGCAAGGTGCTGGAGCTGACCGGCGGCCTCGGCGCCGATCTTGTCGTCGAGACCGGCGGCGCCGCCACCTTCGCCCGCGCCGTCAACGCCACCGCACCCGGCGGCACGCTGTTCACCATCGGGTTCGTCACTGGCGCCGAGGCCACTGTCAATCTGCTGCCGATCATCATCAAGGCGCTGAAGGTGGTCGGCAACAACACCGGATCGGTGTCTGACCTTCGCGACGCCGCTCGCGCCATCGGTGCTGCCAGGATCGAGCCGGTCGTCGACAAGGCGTTTTCGCCTGATGAAGCGGCCGAAGCTTACGCCCACATGGCCGCCGGCGGCCTGCACTTCGGGAAATTGGTGTTCGGGTTGGAGTGGTGAGGCTTGCGCGAGGCGCCCCCCTCTGGCCTGCCGGCCATCTCCCCCTCAAGGGCAGGGCTATCGCATATGAGTAAAGAGCTGGAAGAGGAAGTCTTTGTTCCATCTGGCTCTTCGCATCTTGCCTGCGATGGATTTGTCGATCGGATGGGCTTGCAAGATGTTTTGAGCGAGACGTCGGATGATGGCCAGGTTTTGCGGCCCGTTATCCTTGCGGGTTCGGGCATCGTCCTCGTGGAAGACGACATCGAGGCTCCAATGCAACTGGTTCTCGATGGTCCAATGTGCTCTGACGGTCTCGGCCAGTCTTTTGGGCATGAGCACTTTGGAAAGTGCGACATAGCGGACCGAGGTGGTGGGTTTGCCGCCTGCCACGCTGCGGGTGGCTTCGATGCGGCCGATCGCCTTGAGGCCGGGAAAGTCCGGCGCGTCGAGCAGCCGCTTGAGCGGCAGCACCGAGGCTCTTCGCGTTTCGGTACGGCCATGGCTGCTTTCGCTGGTCTCGAAGAAGGCGATCTCGCCGGCTGCGGCGAAGCTTCGCTCTGCTGCGGCGAACAGCTTGGGGCGATTGCCCTTCAGCCCCAGCGCATAGTGCGCCTTCTTGCCGATCAGCGCCTTGGCCGTGTCGGGACGACAGTGCAGCGCATCCGCCGTCACCGTGCAGCCCTTCAAATCCAAGCTCTTCAGAAGATCCAGTGTGGTTGTGACCTCGTCGCCTTCGGGCGCGCGGGCAGCGGCAATCGACAACCTTGTCTCGGCGTCCCACACGCTCACCATCAAAGGCGGCATAAAGACCCGACCCTTGGTGTAGCCGCGCCGCAGCGATTTGCCGTCGACCGCCACCACGCCGCGCGGCGAAGGCCCAAGCGTTTGTCGCAACGCTGCCATGAAGGCGGCAAAGCTGCGCGAAAGCTCCTCGGCGTCAAGAAGTCGAAACACCCGGCTGAACGTATCGTGGCTTGGACAGCCATGCTCCAGCGTCACGATTTCTTTCAGCTCGTCTTCCCGCCCCTCGACGAAATCGGCAATATCAACACAGCTCTTGGCACCACAAAGCGTGGCAACCAGAGCCAAGAACAGAAGCTCCGCCAGATCATGACGCGCGTTGACGTCACGCGGGTCCCGGACTTCACGCAAAATCGAAAACAGAAACGACATACGGCCTCATCTTCAAGGAGAAGGCCGCTAAAGAATCAATCTTTTAACTCGCCGCAAGACGCACTCTTACTCAAATGCGATTCCCCTGCCCTCAAGGGGGGAGATTATTCGCCTCATCGTCCTCGCCAATGATCAAGGCTGGAGAGCTGGCAGAGCGCCGAAGCTGCCAATCTCCCCCCTTGAGGGGGAGATGCCCGGCAGGGCAGAGGGGGGGCGCCTGGCACCATGCCTCTGCCTAAATCAGCTTCTCCAGCGTGATCGGCAGATCCCTGATCCTCTTTCCCGTGGCGTGAAACACCGCATTGGCAATCGCTGGCGCCACGCCGACGATGGCCAGCTCGCCTACACCCTTGCCGCCGAGCACCGACGAGTGCAGGTCGGGAATGCCGACCGAGATCACCTCGATATCCGGGATGTCGGCATTGGTCGGCACGAGATAGTCGGCGAGGTTGTTGTTGACGATGCGGCCGTGACGGCGGTCGACGATGCCTTCTTCCAGCAGCGCCTGGCCGATGCCCATGATGATGCCGCCCTTCCACTGGCTTTCTGCGAGTTTCGGGTTGTAGAGCCGGCCGGAATCCAGCGCCGACACCACGCGTGACACCCGCACCGTGCCGAAATCTTCGTCGACGCGCACTTCGATGAAATGCGCGCACCAGGAGTGGCGGGAGTAGTCACCCTCGGTGTGCGGCAGCGCCATGGCGATGGTGGTGTAGTTCTTGTAGCGATCCTCTGATGTCGAGTTGGCGGGCATGGTGTCGCCGGTGGCCTCGATGTGGTCGCGGTCGACGCTTTTGAGCAGTTCGGCGATCGAGACATCGGGACCGTCGCCGCGCGGCGAGGCGATACGGCCATTGGCGACGACCAGCGTGTTGGCCTGCAGTGCATGGAAAGGCGAGCGCGGATCGCTGATGGCGAGGCCTACCAATTGGTCAAGCGCCGAGGTTGCCGCCTTGTAGACGGCACCGGTCATGACGCCGGCCAGCCGCGAGCCGCCGGCGACGCCGGCGCGGGGAAAGCGCGAGTCGCCGAGCTTCACCACGACATTCTCGGCCGGCACGCCGACCGTTTCGGCGGCGGTCTGCGCCAGGATGGTGTAGGTGCCCTGGCCCATGTCGATCGACGAGCTTTCGACCTCGACCGAACCGTCGGCCATGATGCGCACGATCGCTTCGCCATAGGCGCGCCGCACCGGATAGGTGCCGGCGGCGACGCCCCAGCCGATCAGCTGGTTGCCGTCGCGCATCGAGCGCGGTTCGGGGCTCCGTTTCGACCAACCGAAGCGTTCCGCGCCTGCGGCAAAAGCCTCGCGCAACTGCCTGGTCGACCAGGCTTTTTTGGCATGCGGATCCTGCTCGGCATAGTTTCTCAGCCGGATCTCCAGCGGATCGATGCCGACCTCGTAAGCGAGTTCGTCGATGGCGCTTTCGATGCCGAAGGCCGAGGGGTTTTCGCCCGGCGCGCGCATGGCGCCCGGCACCACCGAATTGACCCGCACGACATTCTGCTTCGAGGAGAAGTTTGGCGTCGCGTACATGATCGAGGTGACCGATCCGAGCGGCTCGACCCACATGCCGTCGATGGACGTTTCATTGACGCCGCGATGCACAATCGACTGGATTTTTCCTTGCCTGTCGGCGCCGATGGTCACCGTCTGACGCGTCGCCGCGCGGCCTCCGTAACCGGTGAAGGTCTGCGGCCGCGTCATCACCAGCCGCACCGGCCGGCCGAGCATTTTGGCGGCACTTGCCGCTACCGCGCCGTGGCTGAGCGCCAGTGCCTTGGAACCGAAACCGCCGCCAATATAGGGCGAGACCAGCCGCACATTTTCGAACGGCACGCCGAACCATTCGGCATAGGTGCGCGCCATGCCGTCCAGCCACTGGCTCGGCTCCCAAACGGTGAGTTGGTCGCCCTCCCAGCGCGCTATCAGGCCATGCGGCTCCATCGGCGCCTGGTATTCGCGCGGCGTGTTGTAGGCAGCACAAATCCGCACCGGGGCCGAGGCGAAGGCAGCCTGCGCATCGCCCCATTCCTTGGTCATGGCGTCGATCGGAATGCCGTCGCCGGCCTTGCCGTCGCTGAGATCGACGATGGAAGGTGTCTCGTCATAGCTGACCTTGACCAGTGCCGCGGCGGCAACCGCCTGCTCAAAGGTCTCGGCGACGACGGCGGCGACATGCTGGCCCGAAAAAGTGATGTCGCGCGCCAGCGGGCAATACGGCTTGTCCGGTGGCGGCGTTCCGAACCAGTCCGATGCTGTTTTCAGGCTGATGATCGTGTCCGGCGTCAGCACTTGCAGCACGCCGGGTGCTGCCCGCGCAGCAGTGGTGTCGATCGCGCGCACCTTGCCCGATGCGATCGTGCTTTCGACCAGTACGGCATAGGCGAGGCCTTCGAGCTGCTGCTCGACGGCATACTTTGCGGCGCCGGTGATCTTGGCCGGGCCGTCGACGCGCGACAGCCGGCCGCCGACGGTTTGCGCCAGCGCGCCGTCGGAGGCGTCGCCATGTCTTCCGACGTGAACAGTGCTTGCGATGTGAACGGTCATGCCGTCTCTCCCATGTTGAGGATGGCGCGGGCGACGACGCGCGGCGCCAGTTCGATCTTGTAGTGATTGGCGCCATGGTCGACGGCGCCTTCGACGGCGAGCAGGCTGGCGGCGCGGACAGCGTCCGGCTCCAGCACCTTGCCTATCAAGGCTGCCTCGACGGCTCGCGCCCGCCACGGCTTTGTCGCGACGCCGCCAAGCGCCACGCGCAGGTCGCGGATGGTGCGCCCATCGGCCTCGAACTCGATGCCGACGGCGGCACTTGCCGCGGCAAACTCATAGGATTGCCGGTCGCGGATCTTCAGATAGGTCGAGCGCTGGGCAGCAGCACTGCCTGGGATTTCGATGGCGGTGATCATCTCGCCCGGTTCGATCGCGTGTTCCCTGTTCGGCGTGGTGCCGGGCAGTAGGAAAAAGTCATCGACGGAAACCTGGCGCTCGCCGAGATGGACTGTTGCGTCGAAGGCGACCAGCGCCACCGCGAGGTCGCCCGGATACATGGCGATGCAGGCGTCGCTGGTGCCGAGCACCGCGTGGCCTCTGGCGACACCGCCGATGGCCGAGCAGCCGCTGCCGGGTTCCCGCTTGTTGCAAGCGGAGAAATTCGCGGGGTCGCGAAAATAGGGGCAGCGCGTGCGCTGCATCAGATTGCCGCCGATAGTCGCCATGTTGCGGATCTGTGCGGAAGCCGCCTGCCACAGAGCTTCCGAGACGGCGGGGAAGCGGCTCTTGATCCCTGCATGATCGGCGACATGGCCCATCCTGGCCAGCGCGCCGATGATGGCGCCGCGCTCGCTCACCTCGATGCCGTCCAGTCCCTTGAGATGGGTGATGTCGACCAGCGATTCTGGCTCGGCGACGCCGCATTTGGCGAGATCGATCAGCGTCGTGCCGCCGGCGAGCAGCATGGCGCCGGGCAGGGCGGCTGCCTGGCGTGCCGCATCGAGTGAATTGGCGCGAAGATAGGAAAAATCCCTCATGACTGGACCTCCAGGGCCGCCTGGCGGACAGCGGCGACAATGTGCGGATAGGCGCCGCAGCGGCAGAGATTGCCGGCCATGTATTCTCGGATTTCTTCATCGGAGCCGGCATGGCCTTCGCGGATGCAGGCGACCGCCGACATGATCTGGCCTGTTGTGCAATAGCCGCACTGGAAAGCGTCCTGTTCGAGGAAGGCAGCCTGCACGGGATGCAGTTCGCCCTCCCGTGCAAGCCCCTCTATGGTGGTGACGGTGCGGCCTTCGGCCTGGGCTGCCAGCGTCAGGCAAGCCAGCACACGCTCGCCGTCGACATGCACGGTGCAGGCGCCGCACTGGCCGTGGTCGCAGCCCTTCTTGGTGCCGGTCAGGCCGAGCCGGTCGCGCAAGGCATCGAGCAGCGTGACGCGCGGCTCGAGTTCAAGCGTGTGATGTTGGCGGTTGATGTCGAGATGGACGGGGATTGTTGTCTTGGTCATGGGCGTCTGGCTCCAGTTGCTTGACGCGGATGGGATTGAATTGGGGTTGGGAGAGGCGAGGGCAAGGGTTGGCGACAGTCAGGTTTGAAGGGCGAAGGCAGGGGTGACAGCCAATCTCCCCCCTCGTGGGGGAGATGCCCGGCAGGGCAGAGGGGGACGCGAAGGATCGCTAGCTTTGCGACCTTTGCCCTCCCTGAATGGAGATCGCTTCGAGGAAGCGATTGCTGCTATCCGATAGGTCGGCAGGACAGCGCCCCCCTCTGGCCTGCCGGCCATCTCCCCCACGAGGGGGGAGATCGGCAGTTTCGCCGTCCGGCGAGCGGGGGAGGATACGGCTTGCAAGCTCTCAGCACGTGACATACCGGTTCCCTTGATTATATGATAAAGGTGCTCCACTAAAGCGGAGGCGCCTCCGTTTATTACGTGGGGGCTGACCCGGCCGGGTTCAAGCCCCACATTTCGTCAGTGGAGAAAAAATTGGCCGCAGAGCCGTCCGCTATCGCTGAACAGTCCGCAGGGGCAAAGCCGCTTCGCGTGGATGCGCAGCGCAACCGCGACCGGCTGGTCGAGGTGGCGGCATCGGTCTTTGCAGAGCGCGGCATCGATGCCTCGCTGGAGGAGATCGCCCGCCAGGCCGGGGTCGGCATCGGCACGCTCTACCGGCATTTTCCCACGCGCGAGCATCTGGTCGAGGTCGTCTACCGGCGCGAGGCGGAGGCGCTGTGCGCGGCCGCCGGCGAGCTTGCCCAAAAACACTCGTCCGATGTCGCGCTGGAACAGTGGATGCAGCGCTTCGTCGATTACATCGCCACCAAGCGCGGCCTGGCGACCAGCCTGCGCATCCTGCTCACCACCAATTCGACGCTGTTTTCCGACACGTCGGGCCGGGTGTCGCAAGCCTTGCGGCAATTGGTCGAGGCGGCGGTGGCCGACGGCACCATCCGCGGCGACGTCGATGCTTCGGACGTGCTGCACGCACTGTCGGGGATCTACTCCGCACCCGATACCCCGGAATGGCGCGACCGTTCGGGCCGGCTGGTCAAGCTGTTGATGGACGGGTTGCGATTCGGAGCTGTAAAGACACGGTGAGAGCGACCGGATCGCGGTCATGTAAACCAGACCGGTCCATGATTTGAGGGGCATCCGATGTATGTAGGCCGTTCCTACAAGGTGATCGATTTCGCGCTCTGGTCGCGGCGCAGCGTCATCTACATGGTGGTGGTGAGCGGACTGGCTGTGGCGGCCTATCGTCTTCCGGGCATCGCCGGGTTTTCGGTGCCATGGTCGGTGGTGCTGGTGCTCGGCACCACGGTGTCACTGGTTGCCGGATTCAAGAATTCGCAGGTGTTCACCCGCAGCAGCGACGCGCTGCAGGCTTTTACGCAAATTACGGCGAGCAGCCGGTTGTGGTCCAATTTCTGCAGGGACTTCATCGATGCGCCGACGGCGAAGCAACTCATCTACCGTCACATCGCCTGGATGACCGCGCTGCGGTTCGCGCTGCGGCGGCCGATGCCGTGGGAATCCATGGCGAAGGCCGCCAATGTCGAATACCGGCGGCGCTACCGCATCCATGAGGATGCGAGTTCGGTCGCCGTCGAGCTGCGTCCGCTGCTGGGCGAACAGGCCGAGGACGTGCTGAAATCGCTTCAGCCGGCGAAAACCCTGCTCGAAATGCAATCGGTCCAGGTCAATGCCTTGTTCAAGGACGCAAAAATCGCTCCGCAGATTTATGTTGAACTGACCAAGCTGATCCGCGACTTCCATGACCAGCAGGCGCGCTGCGATCGCATCAAGAACAATCCCTATCCCCGGCAATACGCCATCGTCAGTTCGATGTTCGTGATGATCTTCTGCACGCTGTTGCCGTTCGGCGTGGTTCCCGTCTTTGCCGACATGGGCAAACTGGGTGGCGCGCTCGGCTCGATCGCGATCTGGCTGACGATCCCGTTCAGCACGCTCCTGGGTTGGGCCTACATGTCCCTCGACCAGGTTGGTGAAAGCAGCGCCAACCCGTTCGAAGGCAATGCCAACGACGTTCCGATCTCACAAATCTGCCGCGACATCGAGATCGAACTGCGCAGCGGGCTTGGCGAGACCGACCTGCCCAAGCCATTGCTGCCGGTCAACGACATCGCGACCTAGGCACGATCGCAAGGAAGGTGCAGGCCCGATCGGACCGGAATCTCAACTGCCAGCTGGCTGGAACAGCTCGACGAGATTTCCGGAAGGGTCCACCAACAGGATTTGCGATCCGCCGGGACCCGTCACGATATCGTTGCGGAACGACACTCCGGCGGCGCGCAGGCGAGACAACTCGGCCGATATGTCGTCGACGATAAGGTGAATACGATTCCAGCCCCCAGGCCGCGGTTGTTCGCCGTCGGGCATCGGTCGCCCCGCCGAGCTGGTCGGCCCGCTGAGCAAGAGCCGCAACGATCCGCGCTTGACGTCGGCGAAGGCGGGCGCATGCTTGGAGAGAAGTGAAAAGCCGAGATGTTTGCCATACCATTCAACGGCCGCTTCGACATCGTCGACCATGTAGCGCACATTGACCGTGGTTTCCGACATTCCTGCCTCCCCGACGTTGGAGCCGCCGGGCCACGCTCGGCGTTTTCCGTGGGTGTTGCGCTTGTCAGTCAAGCATAGGTTGAGCAGCCATAGTTAGAGCGGCTCGACGATTCCGCCAGGTGTCAGCCGCGCTGGCGACACGCACGGCGCCAGGGAGTGCTCAAACTTCGAGGCATATCTTGCCAAAATGCTTCTGGGATTCGTAGTGCGCGAAGGCGGTGGCGATGTCCTGCAGCGGGAAATGGCGATCGACAACGGGCTTCAGGCGGTTGATCTCCATCGCGCGGATCATGTCCTCCTGGTCGGCCCGGCTGCCAATAGAAATGCCGCTGATGCGGATCTGGTTCGAAAACAGGGCCGGGATCGAGACCTCGGCCGCAAAGCCGGTCAGCACGCCGATCAGGGCGATGTGACCGCCCGTCCTGCAGGCCGTTATCGACTGCGCCAGCGTGGCGGGTCCGCCGACCTCGATGACATGATCGACGCCGCGTCCGTCCGTCAAATCCCTGGCCCTTTGGCCCCAGTCCGGCACGGACTTGTAGTTGATGACGGCGTCTGCGCCGAGGCGCTTAAGCCTCTCCAGCTTGCGCTCGTCGGATGAGGTGGCGATGACCCGGGCGCCGGCGGCTTTGGCGAACTGCAGTGCGAACAGCGACACACTGCCGGTGCCGAGGACCAGCACGGTGTCGCCCGGCTTGACCCTGCCGCACACAACCAGGCCTCGCCAGGCGGTGACGCCCGTGCAGGTGAGCGACGCCGCCTCGACATGCGTATAGCCTGCCGGTGCCCTGGTGAAAGCGTGCGCCGGCATGCAGACATACTCGCTGGCGAAGCCGTCGAAATTGTCCCCCGGAATGTCGCGCCGGGTGGAAGGCGTCATGTCACCGTCCAGCCACCAGGGATAGAAAACGCTGACGACGCTGTCTCCGGGCTTGAATGCATCGACACTGTCACCGACGGCAATTACCTCGCCGGCCCCATCGGACAGTGGAACGCGGCCGTCGGCGAGCGGCATCTTGCCTTGCACTGCGAAGTCGTCGCGCATGTTCAACGCGCAGGCGCGGACCCTGACCAGCACATCGCCCGGTCCTGGCCGGGGCGGATCTTCCTCGACCAGGTCGAGATTGCCCAAGCCGCCCGGCGCTCTCAGCCTGACCAGTCTCATTGTCTGTCTCCGATGTCTGAGGTGTCTAAAATTGGGGCGGCGCGCTGGACCTATCGGACCTGCCGGCCGGAGATCACCCGCAGCCAGGGCGCCAGATGGAAGGCGCTCATCAGGAGATACATCGCCGGCATTCCGGTCAAAGACGGGCCAGTGAGCGGCGAGGGACCCATGCACAGCATGGCCGCATCACCAGCCTGAAGGCAGGAGAGCAGTGCCATCACGGCAAAGGTCGGGGCTGCGGCCAGGCACAGCCAGTCGGCGATGCCGAGGGTGGCGTCTTCAGGGATCGTGCTGCTGGCACCTGTGTGGGTATCGCTCATGGTCTTAATCCTTGATGATTATGCCAGCCAGGACTGGTTCCTCTCTCCACAGAGTGGGGAGAGGAACCCCAAGCTGGACAACCGTTACTGCTCGCCCTTATCCCTGAACGCAGCCTCGCCGGCAGCAGACACTTGTTCCCATGTCTTGTCGGCCCCGGCGTCGTAATTGTCGTGCCAGTTCCACCAGGAGTAGAGCGGGGTCTGCGGATAGCCTTCGGGCGAGTCCTCCCAGATCTCCTGGCGGCCGAGCGGCGTCGCGTCGAGATAGCTCCAGACGGTGCCCATCGCCTCGTCGCCGCGGCTGTTGATGAAATAGGTGCGGAAGATCTTGTCGCCATCGCGGATGAAGACGTTGTGGCCGTGCCATTCGTCGACGCCGAAGTCTTTGTCGAAGCTGTCCGTGATGGTGTACCACGGCATCTCCCAGCCCATCCGCTGCTTCAGCCGGACAATATCGGGCTGCGGGGCACGCGAAGCGTAGGCAAGCGTGGTGTTGCGGGCGTTGAGGTGGGCGAGGTGGCCGACCTGATCGGCGCCGAGCGAGCAGCCGCGGCACGCATGCTCGGGCCAGCCGAACACGCCTGGCTCGAAGAAGGCGCGGTAGACGATCAGCTGGCGGCGGCCTTCGAACAGATCGAGCAGGCTTGCCTTGCCATTCGGCCCTTCGAACATATAGGCCTTGTCGACTTCCATCCAGGGCATACGCCGGCGCTCGGCAGCCAAGGCGTCCTTGGCACGCAGCGTTGCCTTCTCCTTCACCAGCATTTGTTCGCGGGCGGCTTCCCAGTCCTGCCTTGAAACGATCGGTGGCGTCTTCATTGCGATTTGCTTGGTCATTGTTCGTCTCCTTTTCCTGTCTGTTGTTGATTGCCCTGAGGTAGAATAGGGCGGTGAAGCGCGGGGGTGGGAGTTACAACTGTGACGGGATTTGCAGGACCCGGTCCGCCGCAGCAGGGATGGCGCATCCGGTCACTGCGCTCGGCCGTGTCGTTCATCGCGAAGAGAGGCATGTCGTCGGAGTCAGGCATGTCGGTGATTCCTTATGAGATGCTTAATATTGATATCTGAGATGCTCAGGCTGGCGAATGCGAATATTGGCGTCAACGGTGGCTGCCAGTGTCGATACCGGCTTGCTGGTTGACCGCCATGACTTAAGTTAGGGCGGGCAGCGCTGGGGTGGGAGTTACAAGTGTGACGGGATTTGAATGGACTCGCTGATCACGGCGGCTGCACTGGCGCTGGCCGGGGGCGATCCGCTCGGCGCACTGGATCGCGTCGCCTTGCGTGAAGACCCGCCGGCACTGGCGCTGCGCGGCATCGCCATGGCGCAACTCGGCGACCTCGATCGCGCCAAGGCGCTGCTGCGGCGCGCGGCGCGTGGCTTCGGCCCGAAAGAGGCGGTGGCGCGCGCCAGATGCGTCGTCGCCGAGGCGGAGATCGCGCTGGTTTCGCGGGATCTGGGCTGGCCCGCCAAGGCTCTGGACGCGGCACGGACGACGCTGGAAAAGCATGGCGACCGGCTGAACGCCGCGCATGCCGGCCACCTCAAGGTGCGGCGCCTGCTTTTGATCGGCCGCCTCGACGAGGCTGAAGACGTGCTGGCCGGGCTCGATCCGATGCCGCTTCCGCCGGCCTCGCGCGCCGCGCACGAGCTCGCCGTCGCCGGCATCGCGATGCGACGTCTCAAGACGAGGCCAGCGCGCAGGGCGTTGGAGTGGGCACGCCACGCCGCCCGCCGGGCCGGCATTGCGGGCCTGATCGCAGAGGTCGACAGCGCATTCCTGGCGCTGGACACGCCGGCGGCGCGGCTGATCGCGGGTGGTGAGCAGCGCCCCTTGCTGCTCGAGGAGGTCGAGGCATTGCTGGCGTCGCCGGCGCTGGTGATCGACAGCTTCCGTTATGCCGCGCGCAAGCAGGAAACCATGATCTCACTGGCAACACGCCCGGTGCTGTTTGCGCTGGCACGAACGCTCGCCGAAGCATGGCCGGGCGATGTATCGAGGGCGAAGCTTATCGCTGAAGCCTTCGGCGGCAGGCACGCCGATGAATCGCATCGGGCGCGGCTGCGGGTCGAGATCGGCCGGCTGCGCGCCGAACTGCGGGGGTTGGCCGACATCGGCGCGACCAGCCAAGGTTTCGCGCTGGTACCGCGCCAGGCCGGCGAAGTGGTGGTGCTGGCGCGGCCGATCGAGGAGCGGCACGCGGCGGTGCTGGCCTTCCTCGCCGATGGTGAATCCTGGGCGAGTTCGGCGCTGGCGCTGGCGCTCGGCACCGGCCAGCGCAGCGTGCAGCGGGCGCTTGAGCAGCTTGGCGTGGCCGGCAAGGTGCAGTTTTTCGGACATGGCCGGGCGCGCCGCTGGATGACGCCGCCGGTGGCCGGATTCACGACGACCTTGTTACTCCCGTCATCGCTGCCGAACAGCTAGGAAAGGCGGGACCACATGATTGAGGATCAAGATATGAAACATTCAGCGGCCGAAATCCTGCGCGAATACGGACCTTTTCCGGACGTGGAGAGGGTGCATGGGGTGAGCTTTGACGGCAACAACGTCTGGTTTGCCTCGGGTGAGAAGCTGAACGCCTTCGATCCGGAAAGCGGGCAGGCGCTGCGCTCGATCGATGTCGCCGCGCATGCCGGCACGGCCTATGACGGCCAGCATTTCTTCCAGCTTGCCAACGACCGCATCCAAAAGATCGACCCTGGTACCGGCCAGGTGCTGGCGACCATTCCGGCGCCCGGCGGTGGCGGCGATTCCGGACTGACCTGGGCCGAAGGGACGCTCTGGGTGGGGCAATACCGCGAGCGCAAGATCCACCAGGTCGACCCGGAGACAGGAGCAATCCTGCGCACCATCGAATCCAACCGTTTCGTTACCGGGGTGACATGGGTCGACGGCGAGTTGTGGCACGCCACCTGGGAAGGCGACCAGAGCGATCTGCGCCGCGTCGATCCGAAGTCAGGCAAGGTTTTGGAGAAGCTCGACATGCCGGCCGGTATCGGCGTGTCGGGATTGGAATCCGATGGCGGCGACCGCCTCTATTGCGGCAGCACATCCACCGGGGTGGTTCGGGCGGTACGCCGGCCGCGTTAGAGCGGCAGGGCTCCGAACTCAGGTCAACAAAGGACCTGGCGGCAGCCAGTTCGGCGGTGTCGGCAGCTTTTGTGCCGGTAGCTTTTGCGCCGGTAGCTTTTCACGATAGGAATTTTTTCTTGACTCCGTGACCTCAGCTAAGGTACATATTCGTCCATGGTGCTGATTTGCGCCAGTGACCCGCCGCACAGGCGGGTATTTTCGTCTAATACTCCATCAGCCAACGCGCCGGCGAAGGCTCCGAAGAAACCCGTTAGCCCGACGACCCGCTCTAACTCTTTGTTTTGACGCAATTCCCAAGGGAAAGCGCTACGCGCTTTTCCCGGGAAAACCGTCTCACACTTTTCCTGGAATTGCTCTAAGCCCAAAGATCCGAACCGCAGATCGCACGCGGCAAATTTGTCCGCTGCCGACTGGCCGTCGCCCCTGTCGGACCTAGATAGGGCATGCACCGGGCGAACCGCCTGGACCATCTTTGCAAGGAATCCCCACCATGTCTGAACAGCTCACCATGCCTGAAAAGATTGTGTTGAACGACGGCTCCGCCATTCCCCAGCTCGGCCTCGGCGTGTGGCAGGTCGACCAGGATATCACCGCCGAGGTGGTGGGCTGGGGGATCGAGGCCGGCTATCGCCTGATCGACACCGCCGAAGGCTACCAGAACGAGGAGGGGGTCGGAGAGGCGATCAGCGGCGCCGGCGTGCCGCGCGGCGAGCTGTTCATCACCTCAAAACTGCGCAACGGTGCGCACCAGCGCGACGCGGCTTTGCGCGCCTTCGACGAGACGATGGGCAAGCTCGGCGTCGAACAGATCGACCTGTTTCTGATCCACTGGCCGGTGCCCAGCCAGGACAAATATGTCGAGGCCTGGAAGACGCTGGTCGAACTCAGTCAAGCCGGCCGCATCAAGTCCATCGGCGTTTCGAATTTCAACCAGGACCATCTGGAGCGGATCATCGCCGAAACCGGCGTGACGCCCGTCGTCAACCAGATCGAGCTGCATCCCCAGCTCCAGCAGCGCGGCCTCAGGGATTTTCACGCCAAGCATGACATCCGCATTGAAAGCTGGAGCCCGCTGGGCAGCGGCCGGCTGCTGAGCGATCCGATCTTGGCAAGCATTGCCAGGAAGCACGGCAAGTCAGTGGCCCAGATAATCATCCGCTGGCATCTCGGGGAAGGGCTGATCGTCATTCCAAAATCGATCCGCCAGGACCGCATCGCCGCCAATTTCGATGTCTTCGATTTTGAACTCGATGCGCAGGATCTGCAGGCGATCCGGGGTATGGATTCGGCCGATGGCCGCAACGGACCGAACCCGGCTACGGCCGCGTTTCTGTTCTGAGAGGCACGTTCCCCCTTCTCCCCTTGTTGTGGGAGAAGGTGTCGCCGAAGGCGACGGATGAGGGTGTTCCAGGGAACGCCAACGTTTCACTTCGCTGGAACACCCCTCATCCGTCTCGGCGCTGCGCGCCGATCCACCTTCTCCCACAAGGGGGAGAAGGCAAGGCCCGCCCGCCCCTCAGGACTGCTCGATAGGCTGGGCGCCGGCCAGATAGCGATCGTTGTCGAAGGGCTCGGCTTGATTGCTTTGCAGATCCCAGAGCTGACGGTGGGTCGCTGGCAGATTGCCCAGATAGACGTGAAGCGCGCCCGACCGCGCATTGCCGGTGTTGGCGACCGAATGCACGGTGTGCGGGGACAGGTGCAGCACGGTGGGTGCGGTGGAGTCCCGCCGTTGCGGAGCGTCGAGCTTGCTGGCCGCGTCGGGGTAGATGAAATTTGTCTCGCCGCCCTTGTAGATGCCGATCAGCGCATCCATCAGGTGGTTGTGGGGCGGGTACTGCAGGCCCGGCGACAGCGTTATGTGGTAGATCGTCAAATTCCGGCTTGCATGGAGCAGCACCTCGTCATCTTCTTCCTCATGGGCGAGCACCCCCAATGTGTGAAGACGGTTGGTATGTTCGCCCAGAACAGCCCTTGTCCGAGCGAGGGGATCGGGGCTTCCGGCGGCGTTGACGATATCATCGACAACCGCGTAGAGAGGTGAGCCAACGGGGATAGCCATTGCCAGTTCTCCCTTTTGAGATGATCAATTGATTAATCTGAGATGCTCAGGCTAATCAATGTCGATGGCGCCGTCAACCGGATCGCCAGAACGGGACAAGCATGAGCCCTCGCGATTTCATAGCCCCATCGCCGAAACCGGTCCCGTCCGCCGGCACGGCCGCGGCGCCGTCGACCGCCGACCTGCTGCGCAGCGAGCAGGCCTATGAGCAGATGAAGAGCGACATTGTCGCCTGCGTGCTGCGCCCGGGTGAAACGCTGACGGAAAAACAGATCGGCGACCGCTACCAGATACGGAAAGCGACCATCCGCGCGGCGCTGACCCGGCTGATGCAGGAAGGGCTGGTCAGGAGCGAGCCGCGCCGTGGCTATGTCATCACGCCCCTGACGCTGCGCGATGTCGCCGAGATCTTCGATGTCCGCACTCTGATCGAGCCGGAAGTGTTCCGGGTTGCCGCGTTGGGCCTCACAGAACGGGGGCTCGAAGATGTCAGGCAGGCGGCGAAGAAAGTGCTGAAGCCTGAGACGCTGCACAGCCATGTTGCATTCCTGGCGGCTGATCGGGCCTTTCGTCTTGCTTTGGCGGAGCTGTCCGGAAATCCCCGCCTGGCGCAGCTGCTGGGTCAGATACTCGACCAGTCGGAGAGGGTTCTCCACCTCGGCTTCAGATCGCGCGATTTCACGCAGCTGATCATCGGCCAGCAAAAGGACCTCATTCAGGCCTGCGAGATGAGCGAAGTTTCCGGCATCGTCAAACTCGCCCGCTCGCAGTGCCTCACGCTCAAGAAGCAGGTGCTCGAAGCCCTGCTTACGGGCGCCAAGCTTCAGGAAGCCAATTTGCAAGACTTCGCTTGAAGGCAGAGACCGCAAAGCTGCCAATCTCCGGGCCTCGGCGCGCCCCTAAATCCCCGAGCCGTCGAGCTGCTGGGCGTCTTCGCCTTCCCATGGTGCCGGCATGGAGGCGCGGCTGAGGTTGGCGGTCGGCAGCGGCATCCAGCATTTCAGTTCCGGTTCGGCGTATTCGATGACGCGTCCCGGCGAAGAGTCCGATGCACGCCAGCCTTCCGAGGCGAACTGGTCGGCGCGCGACCAATAGGCGAGGTCGACTTCCGCCGGTCCCTGTTCGGACGGGCGCACCGTGACCAGGATGCGGCTGCCATCCCTCGGCGCCGTCGACATGTGGCGCCACCGTTCGGGCTCGTCCATCGCAATTCCTCCTCGCACCTGTAGCGTTGGGTGGAGTGTCGCCTCGCGGTCCGAAGGGGTCAACCCAAAGTTTGCACCGCCGAGCAGCTCTGTTGGATGTCAGAACTTGGCGGGATCAGGCGAAGTTGGCGACCGACATATACTCGGAGAGGGAACTTGAAACGTCGGTCGCCAGGGGCGGGGTTGGGACGCACCACATTGGGGATGTGATGCAAGGTCAGGCTAGGTGGATGCGGGGCGTCTGCAATCGGAACACCGGCCCATGGTGAACAACCGGTTACTATCCACAGGGCTCACCCGACAGACACCGTCAGGACAGCTGTGTGCAACGCGGAACCGGCGGCCATGCGTGCTCGACGGGCTGTGATCCGGTTGATAAGCCCGTCTGCGAAAGGAGCGCCTGAGTCGAGATGACCGTTGCGATCGAGATGGGACACACGACCGCAGGCGCTCCGGCGAAGCTGGACCTCGAGGAATTGCTGGCGACGCGGCTTCTGGTGCAGGGTAATTCGGGCTCCGGCAAGTCGCATCTGCTGCGGCGCCTGCTGGAGCAGAGCGCGCCCTGGGTGCAGCAGACCATCATCGACCCCGAGGGCGACTTCGTCTCACTGGGCGACCGCTACGGCCATCTGGTGATCGACGCCGAGCAGCATACCGAGCGCGGCCTGCAGGCGGCCGGCGAGCGAGCGCGCATCCATCGCGTCTCCACCGTGCTCAATCTCGAAGGGCTCGACGCCGAGAACCAGATGCGGCGCGCTGCCGCTTTCCTCGGCGGGTTGTTCGAGGTCGCCCGCGACCACTGGTATCCGATGCTGGTGGTGGTGGACGAGGCGCAGCTGTTTGCGCCGGCAGTGGCCGGCGAGGTGTCTGACGAGGCGCGCAAACTTTCGCTCGGCGCCATGACCAATCTGATGTGCCGTGGCCGCAAGCGTGGGCTGGCCGGCATCATCGCTACCCAGCGGCTGGCCAAGCTCGCCAAGAATGTCGCCGCCGAGGCCTCCAACTTCCTGATGGGCCGCACTTTCCTCGATATCGACATGGCGCGCGCCGCCGATCTCTTGGGCATGGAGCGGCGCCAGGCGGAGGCTTTTCGCGACCTGGAGCGCGGCCAGTTCATGGCGCTGGGGCCGGCGTTGTCGCGCCGTCCGCTCGGTCTGCGCATCGGGCCGACCGACACAAGCCCGCGCAATGGCACGCCGCGGCTGATGGCAATGCCGGAATCCGCACTCGAGGATGCACGCGCGATGATCCTGGCCGCTCCGCCACCGGAGACCGTGCGCACGCCGCGCCGCCCGACGTCGCCGGACCTGCTCGACCAGCTGATGGCGGCCAAGTCCGCGGCGCTGGAAATGCGCCCCGAACCGGCGGAGCCGCAAATCAGCGCCGAGGATCTGGCGGAGCGCCGCGAGCGCGTCGACCGTGTGCTGCGCGCCATCCTGGCGCAACCCGATGCCGGTTTTCGCGTGATCGGCGTGCTCTACCAGGAGTTCGTGGTCCGCTGCCGAATCGAGGGCCTGGCCTCGGTGGTGCCCGACCTGCCGGAGTTTCGCCGCATGCTGACGCGCGCCCGCGCCGGCCTCGGCTCCGAGACGACGCAAGATGACGCGTGGCGGGACGTTTCCGTCCGCGCGTCGCTGCTGCCCGACGACATGCAGGGCGTGTTCATGATGATCGCGCGTGCGGCGAAGGAGGGCTGGCCGTGCCCAAGCGATGCCGCGATCGCCCGCGCCTATGGCTCCCATTCACTGCGCCGTGCCCGGCGCCTGTTGACCTATATCGAGGAGCAGGGCCTCATCGTCTGCCAGCTCGACGGAACAGGCCGGCGCACCGTGACGCTGGTCGAACTCGCCTGGGCCACGGCCCCGGGCGACCCCAACGCCGCGGAGTTGGAGCAGGGGAGCCTGGCGCTGTGAGGCTGAGGGCGGATAGGGCGCTTTTGAGGTCAGAAGCCGCCTTTGCGGCGCCTTTTCAGTGAAGGTGATCAAAGCGTCGCCAACTGCGAATTCGGTATGGTCTTTCCATAGGCTTGGCGCAGCTTCAGCTTCTCCTCCAGCGCAACGACGACACTTGCGGCAAAATCCGTCGTGTACATAGCGGCGAGCCGGGTCAGCCCGCCTGGCGTGAAGACGTTGATCTCCAGAAGTTTGTCGCCGACGATGTCGAGCCCAACCAGAAACATGCCGTCGCTGATCAATTTGGGGCGCACCATCTCGGCAATGGCCAACATCGTGTCCGTCACCTTGACCTTGCGGGCGGTTCCGGCGGCGTGGATGTTGGAGCGGACGTCGCCCTTGGCTGGCACGCGGCGGAAGGCGGCATAACTGCCGTCGCGCATCAGCGGCAGGCCGTTCATCAGGAAGAGACGCACGTCGCCGGCCTTGGCCTCCGGAATGTAGGCCTGCGCGATGAGGTAGCCGGCACCGCTGGCGGCCTCGAAAATCTGGTTGACGTTGGAATCGGCAGGCGTCGCGATATGAAAGACGTTCTTGCCACCCGACCCTTGCAGGGGTTTGACGATGCAGCCCTTCGGGTGTTTGTCGATGAATGCGCGGATCTCGGCAATGCTGCGCGATATCAGGGTCGCTGGCCTGACCGCCTCGGGGAAAGACTGAAGGTAGAGCTTGCTCTGTGCCTGCCCCAGGCCGTCCGGATCGTTGACGACAATCACGCCGCGTTCTGCCGCCAGCCGCCCGAACATGATACCTGCATTGGCGGCCCATGGTCGATCGGTGGCGTCGAGCGACGGGTCGTTGCGCAGAAACAAAATGTCGACATCGCTGATCGCCAAGGTCTTCTTCTGCATTGCGGCCTGCCTCAGGGCAGCATGCAATCTGTCGGACGTTTTGTAGGGAGCACCCGGCAGAACCGCTACGCTGATAGCCAGACTGTCATCGGCGCGAAGTATGAAGTCGCCCGGCTCAACGTAGACAACGGAATGACCGCGCTGGACTGCAGCGAGCGCCAACGCTGTCGTCGTGTAGCCGGGCGTCTCGCTCTCAATGGAATTGACGAAGAAGGCAATGCGCATTCAGGAGCCCCCCGCTCAGGTTTCAACCATATCGATCGGATCGATTCCCGCCATCGCTTTCTTGAGGCGCGGACGGGCCGCGTCGGAAGAGAGGAACGCAGGTTCGAGGCGCGGCGCCCGCAGCAGGCCGCGCGCGTTGAGTTCCTGGATCGCACCGAAATGCGCGGCGGAAATCTTGCCGATCCAGAACGGAGTGAGGCTGCCGCCATTCCTGAGATGATCGAGAATCTGCAGCAGGCCGCGCAGGTAGATGGCGTCTTTGGCGAGGCCACCGCCTCGATAAACGCGCAGAACGACGTTGAAGGCGCCGTGATCGTCGAGACCGAAATCCCTGCGGAGAAGGTGGAAGGCCTCCTCGAACGTTGCGGCGTCGAGCATCGCCTGACACGCGATGACCCTGGCCGCGATCAGCCGCAAACGCGCCGCGGTCATGCCGCCGACCAGATATTCCGCCAGCACGGCCAGTCCCTCCTGCATGCCCTCGTAGCCGGCGAGCCCGTTGCGGAAGATGGCCAGCCCCTGCGCATCACCGTTGAAATAGGTCAGCAGGTGAACACCGATCTCGTGACTGAGCAGCGCGGTCAGACGCTCCGGTGGAAGGCTGGTATCGCGCGAAACCAGCAATTGGTTTCGCGTGACCAGGAGGCCGGCCGGAAGGTCGCCGCGGATCTCCACGGAAGCATCGAAATCGGGGTGGGCGGACCGGTATCCGGCGATCATGTCGCGCGCGGCGGCGGCAACAGCGTCAGCATCCAGCTTTTGCCGGGCCACTGGGGCAACTCGCGGTGCCCTTTCGAGAATGGTGCGTGCCCTGGCCGCCAGGCTCGGCTCGACGCTGCCATAGAGGGCTCGTCCGAGTTCAACGAAACGCGGCGTTTCGCGTGCCGCGAGCATCGACAACTGGAGATCGAGTTCCTGCTGCTTTTCGGAGAGCAGCCGGGTCAGGAGCGGATCTTCCAGATGATCGAGCGAGACCGCATAGAGCTTGCGCTTCTGGGCGGCGACCTCGAATTCGAGCGGCCGGTAAAGCAGTGCGGGAACGCGTTCGAAGGCGCCTGCCTGGAATTCCCGCCAGGCTGGTTCGGCGTTGATCGGTGTGACGGCAAGCAGAAAATCGAAGGTCGACGCGACATTGTCGATCGCCCGGTCGGCGCGCACGACCGCGTCGATATAGGCGCGGCGCCCCAGGGCACGATGGGTCGCCGGCTGTTCCAGGCTTGATGCCTTCAGGAAGGCGCTGACGGCCTGCAGCGAGGAATCGACCATGTTGGCGACGACGAGGTCGTGGAGTTCGGGGTAGACGCGCCTGGTGCCCGGCACCCTGTAGATCGGTGCGAAGCGTACCGTCAGGCACGCCGCATCACCGGGATCATCCCAGAGCCGTGCTTCGGCTGATGTCGTGGGGCTGAGTTCGTCCACACGCGGCGTGCGGTATTTTGCCTCGCGCGCGGACGCAGCGGTGGCGAAGCGCTTGAGCGCCGCCTTCTCCGCCGCCGTGTTGCCGCAGGCCAGCGCAATCTCGAAAGGCGGCAGGAATGGAACATCCTCAGTCAGGAACCGGTCTTCGGCCAACTCGCCGATGTCCAGCAGGAGGAATGCGCCGCAGTGATCGCGCGTCCTTCGCGCCACCAGCCGTGCGACCTCGCCGGCGAGGTCGATGTCGACCGCGATGAGATAGGAGGCGTTGGCAGAAACAATGTGGAAGGCCGCATCCTGGGGCGACCCAACATGGACACACAGAAAGGGCAGCGGCCGATCCATGTGCAAACGGTTGCCATTGCCGAATTCGCGGCGGATCGGCTTGCCGTCCCGGAAAAGCGCGTCCAAATCGGCTTCGATTAGCGCCGACGGAGACGTGGGTTCGACGAGCTTCGGCTTCATCACATGGCCCGCAGCGCCGACTCCAGGACGGGCACGGTCGATGCCAGCATGGCGCGCAGCCGCTCGATTGTGCCCCAATCGGGTTCGCCGCTCCATTCGTCCATGAAGATCTTCTTGAACTCGACCGCGATGGCACACCCGGTTTCTGGGAAATTGGCATGGACGAAGCGGGTCTGTTCGCCCTTGCCCTGGAAGGATACGTTCTCGCGCACATCGATAGGTTCGCCGTTGAGACGTTGGCCGCGAAGCGCCTCGATGAAAGCGTCGACGACTGGCGCCCAGCGTTCGCGGTCCATCGAGAATGTGCCGATATTGATATCGGGCGCGCCATCTTGAGACGCGGGCACTCCTTGCGGCCCTTCACGCCGGTGGTTGTAGCTGTGGACGTCGACAAGGACGAACCTGCCATAGCGTTTTTCGACATCGACGAGGACACGCTTGAGCTCGGCATAGAACGCGTCATGAAACGCGAGGGACTCGTCTATAATCCGCTCGGCCGGTGGCTCTCGCCAGACATTCAAGCCCCAGGACTGGTCCGGCGACAGATAGATCGCAGCCTCGCGCGCGCGGTTCAGATCAACTTGAAAGCGCGATTGATGAACGATGATCTGGGTCGGGAAATCGGCGATAAAGTGTTCGGTGAAGGGGTCCTCCTCCCGCAGCCGGTCGGCGCTGGAGATGGACAGGAGCGATTGGCAAACGCGCCCGACATCGCACCCGCTGTGGATCGCCGTGCCAATGACAGGCGATTCACCGAGCTTGATTGTCCAGCCTGCCGATGACCCGTTCGAAGCGTTGTTGAGAGTGCGCCTGTTCACGATCCACTGAAATGCGCGGAGAGGGCGGACGGTTCCGGTTCACTGCACAAGCCCTTACCTTTCCTCGACAATCCTTAGATAAGCCGCCGTCACGAACAGCACGATCAGCCCGAACAAGATCCGCCGCGCGCCCTCCGGCATCTGCAGGATGGTCAACAGCGTCGTCAGCACGGTCAGGATCAGCGCGCCGATGATGGTGCCGGTGTAGCCGCCGCGGCCGCCGAAGATCGAGGTGCCGCCGATCACGGCTGCCGCCACAGAGGGCAGCACCAGGGGTTCGGCCAGCGACAGCGACGGGGCCTTGATCAGGCCGATATAGAGCAGGCCGGTAATACCTGCGAGCAGGCTGGAGATCACATAGAGCGCTGATATGACCTGCCAGTATTGCACGCCGGACAGGCGCGTAGCGCGCTCATTGTCGCCGACGGCGTAGAGCAGGCGGCCGAAGCCGGTGCGGGCGAGCGTGAAGACGATCAGCGCCGCCAGCGGCACGAACAAAAGCAGCGCGTTGGGGATGCCCCAGCTCAGGCCGGTGCCGAGCCAGGCGAGGAAGTCGGGGATCTTTGCGCCGGACGCGATCACCGTGCGCTGGTAGACCTGCAGGCAGCCGGTGCCGATCAGGCTGGTGCCCAGCGTCATGATCAGCGGGTGGACGCGGAAGACACCGACGCCGATGCCGTTGACGAGGCCGATCAGCACCGCCGGCATCATCGCCATGATGAAGGCCACGGCGGGGTCCTGGTTGACGACTTGCGTGGCCATGATGAAGGCGCTCATCGTCGCGACCGTGCCGACAGACAGGTCGATGCCGCCAGTCAGCATGGTCATGGTCTGGCAGCCGGCCAGGATCGCCAGCGGGATGGCGAATTTGATGGTGTTGGCGATCCAGCGCTCGTTGACGATGCCGGGGCGCAGGATCTGCAGGATCACCACCAGGATGACGAGCAGGATGATCAGCGGGATCAGTGGCCGGTCGGCCATGAAGCGCTTTATCCGGCGGCCGAAGGGGACGGGGGTAATCGCGGTGGTGCTCATGGGGCGGCTCGTGGTGGCGATGGGGTTTGCCCGATGTTCTGGGAGGACAGCGCTCTACGGCGCCCCCCTCTGGCCTGCCGGCCATCTCCCCCACGGGTGGGGAGATTGGCAGCTTCGGCGCCCCTCTCTTTTCTGCAATGTTGGAGATTGGCGAAGGCCGCGATGACAGCCGATCTCCCCACAAGTGGGGGAGATGGCCGGCAGGCCAGAGGGGGGCGCCGTAGAGCGCCAAGCTCCATTTTTTGCCTACTCATCACTGCCGCCCCCGCATCGTGATAAACGCGCCGAACATCACCACGGCGACCATGATGGCGCCTTCGATGATGGCGGTGACGTTGGGGTCGATGGCAAGCAGCGTCAAATCTGTGCGCACCAGCCGCAGCACGAAGACGGCGACGATGGGGCCGAGCAGGCCGCCCTTGCCGCCGCCGAGCGCCACGCCGCCCAGCACCACCGCGGCGACGCTGGCGAGCAGATAGGGGCCGGGGATGGGGGCGCCGATGCCGGTGCTCATGGTCAGCGCCAGCCCGCCCATGGCGGCAAACAGGCCCGACAGCGCATAGGCGATGATGCGGGTGCGCTTGACCGGCACGCCGCTGCGGAACGCCGCCAGTTCGCTTGAGCCGATGGCGTAGATGGAGAGGCCGAGGCGCGAACGCCGGAGCGGGATCCAGATGACGCAGAGGCAGACGATCAGCACCAGCAGCGCCTTGGGCAGCCAGGCATCGATGCTGTCAGGCAGGCCTGGTATCGGCACGGTGCCGGAGATCAGCGCCTTCAGCCATTCGGCGGCCGCACCGCCCGGCGCGTCGAGCACCAGCAGGGCAGCACCCTGCAGCACGAACAGAGTGGCCAGCGTGACGACGATGTCGGGCACGCGGGTGACGACGATCAGCATGCCGTTGACGGCGCCGAGCACGAAACCCATGGCGAGCACGAAGGGCACCACGAACAGCGCGTATTCTTCGGAGGCGCCGGCCATCATCGAGGCGGCCGTGACGCTGGTTAGTGCCATCATGGCGGCGACCGACAGGTCGATGCCGCCGGCGATGACAACGACCGTCTGGGCGGCCACGGCAAAGGCATAGGGCAGGACGGCGCGCACCAGCGAGCCGAAATCGCCGCTGCCATAGGCCGGCTGGATCAGTTTCGTGATGATGAACAGGGCGACGAAGAGAGCGAACAGGCCAGCGACCCAGCCCTGGCGGCGCAGGAAATAGGTCATGGCGTCGCTCCCGGCTCCGAAGCATGCGCGGTTTCTGGAGAAGAGTGAGGGTCGGCCAAAATGCCGACATCGGCCTTGGCACCGCGCGGCAGGCCGTAGGCGGCGCGCATCAGCGCCGGCTCGTCGGCCTCCTCGACCGGGAAGATATCGACGACGCGGCCGCCGAAGATGACGATGACGCGGTCGCAGACACGCTGCACCTCTTCGAGTTCCGAGGTGTAGAACAGCACCGACTTGCCGTTGCCGGCAAGCTCGCGCACCAGATGATAGATCTCCTGCTTGGTGCCGACATCGATGCCGCGCGTCGGGTCGAAGCACAGGATGGTGCGGGCGTCCGCCGCGATCCAGCGGGCGATCGTCACCTTCTGCTGGTTGCCGCCGGACAGGCGCTGCACCTCGCCTTGCGCGCGGGTGTCGATCTGCAGCCGCTCGATGGCGCTGACCACCTTGGCGCGCTCCCGGCGCATGTTGATCGGCCCCCAGTTGCGCAGTGCGGCGCTGAAGGGCAGCGCGATGTTCTCGCGCACCGAGCGCTGCATCGCGAGCGCCTCGGCACGGTCGCCCGGCACATAGGCGATGCCGGTGCGGATGGCGTCGATCGGATGCGAGAACTTTGCTGGCTGCCCGTCGACTTCGATTGTGCCGCCGGAGGGGCGGATCGAGCCGGCAAGGGCTGAAAACAGCTCGTCCTGGCCCTGGCCTTCGAGCGCCACAACGCCGGCGACCTCGCCATCTCTGAGATCGAAGGAGACGTCGTTGAGCTTGGTGCCGACGCGCAAATTGCGCACGGAGAGCCGCGGCCGGGCAGGGGCGGGCGCTGCCTTCTGGGCAGCGCTCCGGGCGGCGACATGGGTCTTGACGATGCGGGTGCCGAGCATCAGCTCGACGATCTTTTCCTCGATGCCAGGCACGATGTCGACGACGCCGACGGTCTCGCCGTCGCGCAGCACGGTGGCGCGGTCGCAGAGTGCCGAGATTTCGACGAAGCGGTGCGAGATGAAGATCACCGCGCGGCCGCTGTCGCCCTGGCGGCGCACCACCTCCAGCACCTTTTCGGCGAGGTTGGCGGGGAGCGCGGCGGTCATCTCGTCGAGCAGCAGCACGTCGGGCTCGACGGCCAGCGCGCGCGCCAGGTCGAGCACGCGCAGCACGGCCAGCGGAATGTCGCGCGCGGTGTCACGGATATCGAGGTCGGGAATGCCGAGTTCACGCACCCAAGCGCGGAACGGCTCGACCGGCGTGCCGGTCAGCCGCAGATTGGACAGCACGTCGAGATCGGGGATCAGCGACGGCTCCTGATAGACGGGCAGCAGGCCGGCGCGGCGGGCGGCGGCGGGCGAGCGTATGTCGCGGGCCTCGCCACGGATCAGGATGCGGCCGGCATTGGCAGAGATAGCTCCGGTCAGGATCTTCACCAGCGTCGATTTGCCGGCGCCATTGGCGCCCATCAAGGCGTGCACCTCGCCCGGCAGCACCGACAGCGACGCGTTGCGCAGCGCTGCAACCGCGCCGTAGTTCTTGGCGACGCCGGTAGCGTCGAGGAGGGGGTTGGTGATCAAATTGGGTTGTTCTCGGTTTAGATGGCTATCGCATGTGGAGAGGCCCCCTCATCCGGCCGCTTCGCGTCCACCTTCCCCGTGGGGGAGAAGAGGCTGGCGC
The DNA here is from genome assembly GCF_964254115.1 of Mesorhizobium sp. LjRoot246. NCBI lineage: Bacteria > Pseudomonadati > Pseudomonadota > Alphaproteobacteria > Hyphomicrobiales > Phyllobacteriaceae > Mesorhizobium > Mesorhizobium sp. LjRoot246. Next base: position 2,997,795 of record NZ_CAXUSN020000001.1, read on the forward strand.
TAGCGCTGGCTCCTCTCCCCTCGGGGAGAGGTCGGATTGCCCCGAATTGCCCTTTGCAATTCGGTTGGCAATCCGGGTGAGGGGGCCTTTGCCCATATGTGACTTCCCCGCCTTGTTAGGCAGGGATACCGGAGACTTACTCCCCCGGACCCTTGCAGGCCACGATCTGTTCCTTCGTATACGTCGTCCAGTCCGGGATGGAGATCGAGACCGGCCATTCGGGGCTCAGCGACGGGTCGGCGGCGGCCTTCAGCTTGGCCTTGCCTTCCTCGGTGGCGTTCTCCCACAGCTGCGGCTCGACCAGCACGGTCTGCTGGGCAGGCTTCTTGCCGTCGAGGATCTGTAGCGCGAGCGTCACACCCGCGCCGCCGATCGAGCCGGGGTTGGTGACTGCGGCACCGACGAGGTCCTTGACCGAGCTCAACTGGCCGACGAAGCCGGCATTGTCGGCGCCGACCACCGGCACCAGCGGAGCCTGCGACTCGACCAGCGCGTCGACGATGACGTTGTCGATGCCCGACGTCCACACACCGTTGATCGGCGTGCCGGTGGCGAGGAAGGACAGCATCTGCTGCTTGGCCTGGTCCTGCTGCCAGCCGGTGAAGACTTCCTGCGCGACCTTCACGTCGGGGAATTCGGCCAGCGCCTTCTTGAAGCCTTTGTCGCGATCGCTGTCGGCCGAAGCACCGGCCGCGCCGCGCATGTAGAACACGTCGCCCTTGCCGCCCATCTGCCGGAACAGCCATTTAGCACCGAGATAGGCGTACTGCTCCTGGTTGTTGGAGATGATGTAGGCCGACGGTTCGGTGACTGCCTGGTCGACGGCGACGACCACGATGCCGGCCTTGGTGGCTTCTTCCAGGCCCGCCTTGATGCCGGCCGGATCGGCCGGGTTGACGACGATAGCGTCGACCTTGGCGCTGATCAAATTGCGGATGTCTTCCAGCTGGCCTGCGGCATCGGTGTTGCGGTGGGCGATGTTGAGCTTGGCGACCTCGCCGGAGGCCAGCGCCTGCGCCTTCATGGCGCAGACCATCTCCTCGCGCCAGCCATTGCCCTGCACGGTGTTGGAGATGCCGATCGTGTATTTGCCGGCGGCGGACGAGACGCCCATCGAAGCCAGCAAGGCTGCACCCGCAAGCAGCGGGACCATGGTCAGGATTTTCTTCATTTCAGACTTCCTCCACATTGTTTTTCAGTTCCAGTTCAAGTCGTTAAAGCACGCCTCTGACAAAATGAGTCATGCGGCGCGCTCTAATTTCATTTCACGAAAGGACGCAGCACGTCGCGGGCGAGCAGAAAACCTCGCTTTACCTGGTCGTCGCTGCCTTCAAATCGCCTGTCCTCGTGTTCGATGATGACCGATCCGTCATAACCGGCGCGGTAGAGGCCGGAGAAGAAACCGCTCCAGTCGACATCGCCCAGTCCCGGCATGCGCGGCACCTGCCAGCCTATGCCGGAAGACAGAATTCCGCGCTCATACAAACCATCATGATCAATCATCAGGTCCTTGGCGTGGACATGCAGCATGTAGGGGCCGAATTCCCTGATGAAGCGGGCTTGGTCGATCATCTGCCAGACCAGGTGCGAGGGGTCGAAATTCATGCCGACCTCGCCGCCCCAGGCTTCGAGGATGCGGCGCCAGACCTGCGGCGAATAGGCGATGTTGTGCCCGCCCGGCCACTCGTCATAGCTGAAGATCATCGGGCAGTTCTCGAAGGCGAGCTTGACGCCCTGGCCGCGCGCATGGGCGACGATTTCGGGCCAGACCTTGAGCGCCGCCTGCCAGTTGACGTCGACGGTCTTCGACGCATCGCCGCCGCAGAAGGTGTTGACGACAGGCACGCCCATATTGGCGGCCAGCACGATCACCTTCTTCAGATGGCCGATCACTTCGGCGCGGTGAGAGGCATCGGGGTGCAGCGGATTTGGATAGTAGCCGAGGCCGGAGACGGTGAGATTCTTCTCCGCCAGCGAGGCGACAATTTCTTTCGCCTGTCCGGGCGAGGTCGAAGCCGCGTCGATATGGCTGGTGCCGGCATAGCGGCGGCTGGCGCCGGATGATTTCGGCCAGCAGGCGATTTCCAATGCCTCGAAGCCGGCCGCGCTTACCCAATTGGCGACCTCGCCAAGTGGCGTCTCCGCGAACGGTGCGGTGAGCACTCCAAGTTTCATGCTGCCTCCCCTGGTCGTGGCTTCACGACCGACTTGTACTATGCAGATCGAGCCGGCCGCTTCAACCGTGTGGTGTCGGCTTGTTTCAGACTGCGCCTGACGGTTGCCATCGGATCGTCCGAAAGCAGCCCATCGAGCGCCGATGTGACGGCCGCGCGGAACGTGTCGTTCGCGGCAAGGCCGGGGTCGAAAATCGTGTCGATGGCAAGGATGCCGGAAGCCAGCGCCCGCGGGTCGCGGCCGGTTGCGTTGGCAATCGCGGCGACCTTGCCGGCATAGGGGTCCGACACCGGCCAGCGTTTGCCGAATTTTTCCGAAGCCTGGATCAGATAGGCCATCCAGCCGGCGACCGGCACCGACAGCAGCGCGATGCCTTGGCTCTGCCGCAAGCGGTCGCGGATAGGGTTGAGCAGGCGCTGCACGATCTTCTGCGAGCCGTCGGTGGCGATCTGGTGGTTGCGGTGGCGGATCGCGGTGTTGCGCAAGCGGCCGAGGCTTTGCTCGACATAGGCCAGCGGCTCGATGCCCGGCACCGACGTCAGTGTCGGCAGCGTTTCCTCGACAAGCATGCGCTTGATGAAGGCCGCCAGCAGCGGGTCGGCGATGGCATCCGATGTGTGTTCGAGGCCGGCCAGCACGCCGAGCGTGGCAAGCGTCGTCTGGGCGCCGTTGAGCACCCGCATCTTGAGATGCTCGTACGGGGTGACATCATCGACGAAACTGGCGCCGACCAGATCCCAGCGCGGCATGCGGCCGGCGAATTTATGTTCGATCACCCACTGCTGGAACGGCTCGCCGACGGCAATTGCGGCATCGCGGTAGCCGAACCACTGCTCGACGCTGTCGAGGTCATCCTGCGTCACCGCGGGCGCGATGCGGTCGACCATGGCCGAAGGGAAGGTGGTATTGCCCGCGATCCAGCTGGCCAGACCATTGCCGCGCCGTTCGGCAAAAGTCCGCACGACGGTCTCGAGGATCACGCCATTGGTCGGAACGTTGTCGCAGGAGAGTAGCGTCAGCGGCTGGCCATGCGTAGCCCGGCGCCGCTCCAGCGCCCGCGCCAATAGACCGGGCACGCTGCGCGGCGCCTCGGGGTTGGCGAGGTCATGGAGGATGTCGGGATGGCTAAGGTCGAGTTGTCCGCTCGACGGGATGTGGCAATAGCCTTTCTCGGTCACCGTCATCGTCACCAGCTCGATATCAGGTGACGACAGCACCTTGAGTGCCGGTGCGGCACTTGCCTGGCTGTCGACCACTTCCAGGATGCTGCCGATGACGCGCGCCTCGATGTGGCTGTTCTCACGGATCAGCCTTGTGTAGAGCCCGCTTTGCCGGCCGAGGGTGTCGGCAAGCTGGGGCGGACGGATGTTGATGCCGACCACGCCCCAGCGGTCGAACTGGAGCGACAGGAGATCGTCGGTGTATTCGGCCTGGTGGCAGCGGTGGAAAGCGCCGACGCCGAGATGCGCCATCCCCACGGCAAGCGCCGCGCGGTCATAGGCCGGTGTCTGGACAGCGGCGGGAAGCCTCTCCAGCAGGGCCGGGCCAAGCGTTTCGATGGCGCTCACCGGTTCGCCCCGATCACCCATTGTTCCTGGTCGATCAACGTCCCGGTCATCGGCCCGGCAGCATCGGAAAGCAGGAAGACCGCGAGGTTGGCGATATCGTTCGTCGAGAACAGGCGGCCGAAAGGCTGCGACGCGTTGGCGGCATCGAGCCAGCCCGGGCCGTTGCCCAGCGTGTCGGCCTGCATGACGCGCTCGGCCGGCGTATCGGTCCAGCCGACATTGATGCCGTTGACGCGGATGCGGTCGAAGCGGTGGGCGTTGGCGGCGTTCTTGGTCAGCGTCGCCAGCGCGCCCTTGGTGGCGGAATAGACGGCGAGCTCCGGCGAGCCGCAATGGGCGTTGATCGACAGGATGTTGAGAATAGCGCCGCCCTGGCCGCGCTGCTTCATGTCGGCGATGGCCGCCTGCATGAGGAAGAACGGGGCGCGCGCGTTGACGGCGAACAGCGCCGCCCAGTCGTCGAGATCGGCATCGAGGAATGACGCTCGGTCGGTCAGCCCTGCGGCGTTGACCAGCGCGTCGATGCGGCCGAAACGGTCGACGCAGGCTTGCGCCAGAAGGGCAGGGGTTGCCGGGTCGGCGAGGTCGGCGGCGACGAAGAGTGTCGGCGTGCCCAATTGCGAAAGCTCCGCCGCGACCGCCTGGCCACGCACCTTCTCGCGCCCGGTGACCAGCAGGCCGCCGGCGCCCGAACGCGCCAGCGTCTCGGCGATCGCGCGGCCGATGCCTTGCGTCGAACCGGTGACCAGCGCCACCTTACCGTTGAGCTGAAGCTCCATTCCTCCTCCCGGAACAAAGTTTCTATTTTTTGAAATATGGAACAGCAATTCCCGGTAGTCAATTGTGCCAGCGGCGTCTCATATGCCGCGCTTTGCCGCGACGCCTTGGACCAGCGCCATGCCGACCGCCAGCGACGCGGCCAGCGAGCGGAAGCCGGCGAAGTCGGATTCCACCACTTCCAGCCAGCTGTCCGACAGCGCGATCAGCGGGCTGAAGGTGCTGTCGGTGATGGTGACGATGCGCGCCTCGCGCTCATGCGCCACGGCGACGAGGTCGGGCGTGATCGAATTGTAGGGGCTGAAGGAGACCGCCAGCACGGCATCTCCTCTGCCGATGCAGCCGACCTGGTCGAGCGCGGACGAGCCGACATTGTCGACCAGCACGTTGCGCACGCCTTGCTGCGAGAGCGTCAGCGACAGATAGGTGGTGACGGGAAAGGCGCGCTTGGAGCCGATGACATAGATCAGGTCGGCGGCCGCCAGCAGCGCCACCATCTTTTCGAAGCTTTCGACGTCGAAGCCGCTCTCGATGCGGCCAAGCGAGGCCTGCGAGGCGCCGACCATGCCATGCAGAAAATGCAGATTGGGCTCGGTCTCGGTCCGCTGCTCGCCGCGCCCTTCCGGCCAGGATCCCTTGACGTGGTCCTTGAACAGGCCCTGGAAATCGGAAAAGCCGGCATAGCCGAATATCTGGGCAAAGCGCACCAGCGTCGACGGCTGGACGCCGGCCTGTGCCGCCACCTGGGCGATGGTGCCAAGCGCGACGTCGCTCGGATGCTGCCATAGGAAGATCGCCACCTGGCGCAGCCGCTTGGGGAAATGCACCGTGCCGGACGACAGCACAGCGCGCAGCTCCTCATAGGTCTGCGGCTGGATGTAGCCGAGTGCGGCCAGCGAGCGACCGCGCTTGCGGGTAGCCGCCTCGTCGACGCTGGACCGTCCCGGTGTTTTGTCTGCCCCCTTCATGATTTCAGGCTAGCGCGGCACGATCGTTTTACAATATGGAAATTGGAAATTGTGTTCGATGGTGAGTTGCGGTCTTGAAGAGTGATGCTAACGGTCAAGGTGGCGCTCTACGGCGCCCCCCTCTGTCCTGCCGGACATCTCCCCCACAAGGAGGGAGATCGGACGTCACCTCTGCTTTCGCCAATCGCCAGCGTTGCAAGAAAGGCGCCGCAGTCGACACTGCCGATCTCCCCCCAAGTGGGGGAGATGTCCGGCAGGACAGAGGGGGGCGCCACAGAACTCGACGGTGGGTGCTGGCCTGATATCGGGCCTCAGCCCTTAAATCAGCGCGAGGAAAACGCATGGTCTATGCAACATCGGACGGATCGGCGCGCCAGCGTTTGCGGGTCGGCATGGTCGGCGGCGGCCGCAATGCGTTCATCGGCGCCGTGCATCGCCTCGCCATGCGGCTCGACGACCAGATTGCGCTGGTCGCCGGCGCGCTGTCCTCCGATGCGGAGAACGCCGCCGCCTCGGCCGCCGAGATCGGCATCGCGCCGGAGCGCAGCTATGCCGACTATCGTGAGATGGCGCGAGCTGAGGCCGCGCGGCCGGACGGCATCGAGGCGGTGGTCATCGTCACGCCCAACCATCTGCACGCGCCGATCGCCACGACCTTCCTCGAAGCCGGCATCGACGTGATCTGCGACAAGCCGCTGTCGACCACGCTGGCCGACGCCGAAGCGCTGGTGACGCTGGCGAAGGCGAAAAAGCGCCGCTTCGTCGTTACGCTGAACAACACCGGCTACGCCATGGTCCGCCAGGCGCGCGAGATGGTGGCGGCGGGCGAGCTTGGGCGGATCGTGTCCGTGCATGGTTCGTATATCCAGGACTGGCTGACCAAGCCGATAGACGCCGAGGGCCAGAAGCAGGCGGAGTGGCGCACCGATCCGGCGCGCGCTGGGCAGTCGGCTGTTCTGGCCGACATCGGCGTGCATGCCTTCAATTTGGCGAGCTACATATCGGGCTGCGAGGCCGAGGCTGTGTCGGCAGACCTGTTCACCGCCGTGCCGGGACGCCGGCTCGACGACAATGCGCATGTGCTGGTGCGCTGGACCGGCGGCGCGCGCGGCACCATCCTGGCCAGCCAGACATCGCCCGGCCACTACAATGATCTGTCCGTGCGCATCTATGGCGACAAGGCCGGGCTCGAATGGTCGGGCGCGCGGCCGGAGGAATTGCGCTTCTCCATCTATGGCGAGGAAAGCCGCACGCTGGTGCGCGGCGGCCATGGCTCGACCGCGGAAAGCCAGCGCGTGTCGCGCATGCCGGCGGCGCACCCCGAAGGCTATATCGAGGCCTTCGCCAATTTCTACCGCGACGCCGCCGACATCATCCGCGCCCATCGCTCGGGCGGCACCGTCGATCCCGCACGCGCGGCACAGGTGCCCGATGTCGTTGACGGCGCGCGCGGCGTGAAGTTTGTTGCCGCCGCAGTGGATTCGAATGCGGCCGGCGGGGCGTGGACGGCTGCAAGGTTTGGATGAGAGGCGATGGGCAGGGCGGTTCGTTCGCCCCGCACCGTCTCCGGCGCGTCAGCAATGCTGCCCCATCCTGCCCGAATATCGCCTCTGAGCATGCTCTCCCGGTTAAAAAAGTATCATCCGTTGCCCCGAATCGTGGTGGCGCCTGTTGTCATGAGCCGGTACCGTGGTCTCGAAATGCAGAGCCGAAACCAATTCGGCCGGTTTAGGGAATTTGGGCCGAATGCGGCAACGATCCGTACCGGCCCGGGAGGAAGCGGACATGGAACCGGACCTGGAAGTTGTCCAGATACGACGCGGTGAGTCCTTCAAGGCGTGGTCGCATGGCTACCCCTTCCACACGGTGCGCTGGCACTTCCATCCCGAATATGAACTGCATCAGGTGATCTTCACCAACGGCCGCTATTTCGTCGGCGACTTCATCGGCGAGTTCGAGCCGGGCAATCTGGTGCTGACGGGGCCGAACCTGCCGCACAATTGGGTCAGCGACATCCCCAGGGACAGTTCGATCCCGCTGCGCGGCCGCATCATCCAGTTCTCCGAAAGCTTCATCGGCGACGCCATGCATGTGCTGCCCGAACTGGCGGGGCTTGGGCCTCTGCTCGAGGCATCGCGGCGCGGCGTGCTGTTTTCCAGCCGCACCAGCAAGGCGCTGGCGCCATTGATGGAAGAGATGATGCAGGCTCAGGGTGTGCGCCGTATCGAGCTGTTCATGATGATCGCTGGCCTGCTCAGCCGCGCCCAGGAATTCCAGCTGCTGGCGAGCGCCAGCTACCGGCCCGACCCATCCGGCTACATGACCGCCGGCATGAACAAGGCGCTCGCCTATATCAGGGAAAACCTGACGCAGCTGTTCGATGAGGCGGATCTGGCTGCCATCGCCGGCCAGTCGACCGGCGCCTTCTCGCGCTCGTTTCGCCGCCACACCGGCATGTCGCTGGTGCAGTATGTCAAGCGGCTGCGCATCAACCTCGCCTGCCAGATCCTGATGAGCGACGAGCAGGCCTCGATCACCGACATCTGCTACGAGGTCGGCTTCAACAATCTGTCCAATTTCAACCGGCAGTTCCTGGCGGAGAAGGGCATGCCGCCCTCGCGTTTCAGGCGCCTGCTGGCCGACAACATCAACGCGGGCAAAGCCGCTTAACGGAGGAGCCAGGGAGGAACCAAGGGAGGATTTTTTCTTTTGCATGACGACGTGAACCATGGAGCGGTTCGCGATGGAGAGCGCTTGTCTCAAATTTCCTCCGCTTAGCGGAGGATGTCGGCGCGGCTCGAAAAGGCCGGCGCCGGGTCCTGGTTCCCAATTGCAGTTGGGGGCGAGGGCGGACGCGTGTCTCCGCACCAAAGCAGTCAACGACCTTCTTACAACCATATCCAGAAACGGAGAAGACCGAATGACCAAACTTTCAATCAAGTCCGCCGGCATGGCAGCGCTTGCGCTGTCGCTGCTGGCCGGCACCGCCGCGATCGCACGGGCCGCCGAAGTCACAGACGCGACCGTCGCTTTCCTGATGCCCGACCAGGCCTCGACCCGCTACGAACAGCACGATTATCCCGGCTTCGCCGCCGAGATGAAGAAGCTGTGCCCGGGCTGCAAGGTGCTCTACCAGAACGCCGATGCCGACGCCTCGCGCCAGCAGCAGCAGTTCAACTCGGTGATCTCGCAGGGCGCCAAGGCGATCGTGCTCGATCCCGTCGACTCGACCGCCGCCGCCTCGCTGGTCAAGCTGGCGCAGAGCCAGGGCATCAAGGTGATCGCCTACGACCGGCCGATCCCGACCTCACCGGCCGACTTCTATGTCTCGTTCAACAATGAAGGCATCGGCAAGGCCATCGCGGACTCGCTGGTCGAGCACCTGAAGGCGCTGAAAGTCGATCCGGCCACCGGCGGCGTCTTGCAGATCAACGGCTCGCCGACCGATGCGGCGGCCGGCTTGATCAAGAAGGGCATCCATGCAGGCCTCGACAACAGCGGCTACCAGATACTGGCCGAATACGACACGCCGGAATGGGCGCCGCCGAAGGCGCAGCAATGGGCCGGCGGCCAGATCACCCGCTTCGGGCCGAAAATCCTCGGCGTGGTCGCCGCCAATGACGGCACCGGCGGCGGCGCCGTCGCGGCGTTCAAGGCGGCCGGCGTCGATCCGGTGCCGCCGGTAACCGGCAATGACGCGACGATCGCGGCACTGCAGCTGATCATCGCCGGCGACCAGTACAACACCATCTCCAAGCCGAGCGAGATCGTGGCGGCGGCCGCTGCCAACGTCGCCATTAAGCTGCTTTCGGGCGAGACTCCGAAGGCCGAGATGACGCTGTACGATACGCCCTCGCAGCTGTTCACGCCGGCGGTGGTGACGCAGGAAAACCTGAAGGCCGAGATCATCGACAAGAAGATCAACACCGCGGCTGAACTCTGCGTCGATCGTTACGCGGAAGGCTGCAAGAAGCTGGGCATCGGGAACTGACCGCTACCCTTGCCCGCTCCGCTGTCTGGCCACCCGCTCGGCGGCCAGACAGCGCTTACTGCTTTTGAACCGGTCTTTGAAAGGTGCTCCAGGCATGATCGATATCCCGGACGAACCGGTTCCGGCAGGCGAGCTGGTGCTCAGCCTGCGGGGCATTTCGAAGCATTTCGGCGCCGTCTCGGCGCTGACCGACATCGATCTCGATGTCCACGCCGGCGAGGTGGTGGCGCTGGTCGGCGACAATGGCGCCGGCAAGTCGACGCTGGTCAAGATCCTGGCCGGCGTGCATCAGCCGAGTTCGGGCACCATTAATTATCGCGGCAAGCAGGTGACGCTTGCCGACCCGAGTGCCGCGCTGACGCTCGGTATCGCTACCGTGTTCCAGGATCTGGCACTGTGCGAAAACCTCGACATCGTCGCTAACATCTTCCTCGGCCGCGAGCTTAGCCCGCTGCGGCTGGACGAGGTGGCGATGGAAGTGCGCGCCTGGACGCTGCTCAACGAGCTGTCGGCGCGCATCCCAAGCGTGCGCGAAGTGGTCGCGTCGTTGTCGGGCGGCCAGCGCCAGACGGTGGCGATCGCCCGCTCGCTGCTGCTCGAACCCAAGCTCATCCTGCTCGACGAGCCGACGGCGGCGCTCGGCGTGGCGCAGACGGCGGAAGTGCTCAACCTGATCGAGCGCGTGCGCGATCGCGGCCTCGGCGTTGTCATCATCAGCCACAACATGGAAGACGTGCGCGCCGTCGCCGACCGCATCGTCGTGCTGCGGCTTGGCCGCAACAACGGCATCTTTACGCCCGACGCGTCGAACCAGGAGCTGGTCAGCGCCATCACCGGCGCGTCGAACAATTCGGTGTCGCGCCGCGCCGAGCGCCGGCAAACCCAGGAGCCACGCCCATGAGCCGCGACGTGCAACAGGCCGCCCCCGTGCCGCCGCAGCTCGACCGCGCCGATGTGCGCGTCAAGCATGAGGCCGGGATCGGCGGCGCCATCCGCAGGTTCTTCGATCGGGTCCGCTCCGGCGATCTCGGCTCGCTGCCGGTCATCGTCGGGCTGGTCATCATCTGGACGGTGTTCGCCAGCATCAACCCGATCTTCCTGTCGAGCAGCAACCTGGTCAATCTGCTGTTCGATTGCTCCACCGTCGGCGTCATCGCGCTCGGCATCGTCTGCGTTTTGATGGTCGGCGAGATCGACCTGTCGGTCGGCTCGATCAGCGGCTTTGCCTCGGCGATGGTCGGCACGCTGTGGGTCAACCAGGGCTGGCCGGTGGCGCTCGCCATCGTCGCCGCCGTCGCCGTCGGCGGCTTCATCGGCGCGCTCTATGCGCTGCTGTTCAATCGGCTGGGCATGCCGAGCTTCGTCTCGACGCTGGCTGGCCTGCTGGCGGTGCTCGGCCTGCAACTCTACATCCTCGGCTCGACCGGCTCGATCAACCTGCCTTACGGTTCGAACCTGGTGAATTTCGGCCAGCTGCTGATGATGCCGAAATTCGTCTCGTTCGCTCTGGCGGTGGTGCCCGGCATCGTCATGCTGGTCACCGGCCTGCGCACCGTCGCGCGCCGCCGCGCCGCCAATCTGTCGGCGCCGTCGATCGGCGGTATCGTTACACGGACGGTGGTGATCACGGTGGTGCTCGAACTAATCGTCTTCTACCTCAACCAGGCGCGCGGCATTCCGTGGATGTTCGGCCTGTTCGTCGGCCTGGTCATATCAATGCACTACGCGCTGACGCGGACGAAATGGGGCCGCTCGATGTCGGCGGTCGGCGGCAACCGCGAGGCGGCAAGGCGTGCCGGCATCAATGTGCGGCTGATCTATTCCAGCGCCTTCGTGCTGTGTTCGATGCTGGCTGCTTTCGGCGGCGTGCTATCGGCGGCTCGCCTTGCTTCCGCCAGCCAACAGGCCGGCACCGGCGACGTCAACCTCAACGCCATCGCGGCGGCCGTCATCGGCGGCACCAGCCTGTTCGGCGGCAGGGGCAGCGCCTATTCGGCACTGCTCGGCATTATCGTCATCCAGTCGATCGCCAGCGGCCTGACGCTGCTCGATCTGTCCTCGTCGCTTCGGTACATGATCACCGGCGCCGTGCTCGCCATCGCGGTCATCGTCGACTCGCTGGCACGCCGCTCGCGTGTCTCGCATGGCCGGGCCTGAACCCATCAACAGGAAGCAAGACATGAGCGAAGAACTGTCCGGAAAAGTTGCCGCCGTCACCGGCGCGGCGTCAGGCATCGGCCTCGAGTGCGCCAGGCATATGCTGGCGGCCGGCGCCACCGTGGTGCTGGTCGACCGCGCCGAGGCGACGCTGAACAAACTGTGCGCGGAGCTCGGTCCGAAGGCGATCCCGCTGGTGATCGACCTGATGCAGCCGGCAAGCGTCGCCACCATGATGCCGCAGATCCTGGAGAAGGCCGGCCAGCTCGACATCTTTCATGCCAATGCCGGCGCCTATGTCGGCGGCGAGGTGGCGAACGGCGATCCCGACGTCTGGGATCGGATGCTCAACCTCAACATCAATGCCTGCTTCCGATCGATCCAAGCGGTGCTGCCGCACATGATCGAACGCAAGACCGGCGACATCATCGTCACCAGTTCGATCGCCGGGCTGGTGCCGGTGGTGTGGGAGCCGATCTACACGGCTTCCAAGCACGCGGTGCAAGCCTTCGTCCACACGGTGCGCCGGCAGGTCGCCAAGCACGGCCTACGCGTCGGTGCCGTGGCACCGGGGCCGGTGGTGACGGCGTTGGTCGACGACTGGCCGAAGGCCAAGCTCGAAGAGGAACTCGCCGCCGGCGGCCTGATGCAGCCGCGCGAGGTGGCTGAAGCCGTGATGTTCATGCTGACCCGGCCGCGCAACGTGACGATCCGGGATCTGGTGATTTTGCCGCAGAGCAATGATTTGTGAGGGAGTAGGGAATAGGCAGTAGGGAATAGGCAGTAGGCAGTAGGCAGTAGGGGAAGATGTAGGCACGACCTTGCTGTCGAAAACGCTTCCTGTTCCCCATTTCAGCTCGCCAATCTCCTACTCCCTACTCCCTACTCCCTACTCCCTGAACCGGAGGTTCCCCATGCCCAATTTCCTCGGCATCGACGTCGGCACCGGCAGCGCGCGGGCTGGGGTGTTCGACCGCACGGGAAACCTGCTTGCCTCGGCCAAGCGGGACATCGAGGTCTGGCGCGAGGCTGGCGACATCGTCGAGCAGTCGAGCAACGACATCTGGCGGGCGGTGTGCGCGGCCACGCGGGAAGCGATCGCTCAATCGGGCGTGGCGCCAGAGGCGATCGCCGGCATCGGTTTCGACGCCACCTGTTCGCTGGTGGTGCTGGGCGAGGGCGGCGTGCCCCTGGCGGTTGGCCCGTCCGGCAATCCCGAACGCAACATCATCGTCTGGATGGATCATCGCGCGGTCGAGCAGACGCGTCGCATCAATCGCAGCGGCGAGGCGGTGCTGAATTATGTCGGCGGCGTCATCTCGCCGGAAATGGAAACGCCGAAGCTTCTGTGGTTGGCCGAAAACCTGCCCGCCACTTTCGATGCCGCCTGGCAGTTCATGGACCTCGCCGACTTCCTTACATGGCGGGCGACCGGCAGCCTTGCGCGCTCGGTCTGCACGGTGACCTGCAAATGGACCTATCTGGCGCATGAAAGCCGCTGGGACGAGACCTATTTCCGCAAGATAGGCCTCGGCGCGCTGGCCGACGAGGCATTCGCGCGCATCGGCACCGAGATCGCGCCGGCGGGTGCCGCACTTGGCGGCGGTCTGACCGCGCAAGCGGCAGCGGACCTTGGTCTCAACCCCGCCACCGCGGTGGCGGCCGGGCTGATCGATGCGCATGCTGGTGGCGTCGGCACCGTCGGCGCGCGCGGCGAGTTCGGCAGCGTTCTGTCGCGCATGGCCTATGTCTTCGGCACCTCGGCCTGCACCATGTCGTCGACCGCCGAGCCGGCCTTTGTCGATGGCGTCTGGGGTCCGTATTTCTCGGCCATGGTACCGGGCCTGTGGCTGAACGAGGGCGGCCAATCGGCGGCCGGTGCTGCCATCGATCATCTGGTGCGCATGCATCCGGCGGCCGGCGAAGCAAGCGCCAAAGCACAGGCCGAGGGGCTCAGCCTAAGCGCCTGGCTGTCGCTGCAGGCGCAAAGCCGCAACGGGGCAGCGGCCACGCCGGCCCTGGTCGGCGGCATCCATGTGGTGCCGGAATTCCTCGGCAACCGCGCGCCTTTCGCCGACCCGGACGCGCGCGCGCTGATTGCCGGGCTCGATCTCGACACCAGCCTCGACAGCCTGGTCGCGCTCTATGTCGCCGGGGTCTGCGGACTGGGCTATGGCGCCCGCCAGATCGTGCGAGCCGAGCATGACAAGGGCATTGCCGTCGACACCATCGTCGTCAGCGGCGGCGCGGGCCAAAGCCCGCTGGTGCGCCAACTGCTTGCCGACACGACAGGCATGGTGGTGGTGGCCTCGACGTCGCCGGAGCCGGTACTGCTCGGCTCGGCGATGCTGGGCGCTGTCGCCGCCGGGACCTATCCCGATGTGACGGCGGCGATGGCCGGCATGTCGGAACTCGGCGAGGTCTATCATCCCGATGCTACGCTGGCCGGCTGGCATGCCAAGCGCTTCGCGGCGTTCGAATTGCTGCAGCAAGCCGGCAAGGCGATCAGGAACTGAAGCGAGCGACTTCTGTCCGGCTTTGTCAGGAGCGTCGCGAACACCGCTTGGCGGTTTATCCGGAAGCTGGCAGCTTTGTTCTGTCGTGGACCCTCTAGCAACATGCGACGAGGGCGGGGCGACAGAACCAGGAGGCCCCAATGGTGGACGAAGCTAAACCGCCTCTGCCCTTCGCATCGGATGACCTGCCGTGGACGGAATGGTCCGATGTGCCGCGCTTTGGCCTGCGCTACCGGCATTTGTCGCTGGCCGCCCTTGGCGAAAACCACCGTGTCGGCGTGGCGATCGAGGAACTGCCGGCGGGCAAGCAGACCTCGCCGGCGCATTACCATATTTTCGAGGAAGAGCATGTCTTCATCCTCGAAGGGACGCTTACCGCTTATGTCGGCGACGCGGCCTATGCCATGAAGGCCGGCGACTACATCTGCTTTCCCGCGGGTGCCGCGGCGGGGCATTGCCTGATCAACACCAGCGACGCACCGTGCCGCTATGTCATCGTCGGCGAGCGCAACCCGAACGAAGTGGTCGTCTACACCGCCTCCAACAAGGTGCTGGTGCGCGCCCTGGGCCGCCGCGCGATCTTCGATCTCGCGGCAACCCGAACTTATTGGGACGGTGAGAACACCGGCCTCGCCGCTGGCGATCCGTTGCCGTCGGATGTGACGGCCGGCGTCACCAAGGCGGCCGCCGCGCCGATCCCGCCGATCGCCAGCGATGCCGTCGAATGGAAGGTCGAGGGCGAAGGTCCGCGGTTCGGCGGCCGGTCCAGGCACCTGACTTATGCCGCGCTGGGACGGTCCGACTATCATGTCGGCATGCTGATCGAAGCGCCGGCCCCCGGCATGCGCCTGGCGCCCCGGCACTACCACATGCTGGAGGAGGAGCACGCGCTGATCCTTGAAGGGCAGGTGACGCTGCTGCTTGGCGAGGAGCGCTACGAAATGAGAGCCGGCGACTATGTCTGCTTTCCAGCCGGCCTGGCTGTCGGGCATTCCTTCCTCAACAGCGGCACGGGGCCATGTCGCTATCTGATGATCGGCGAGCACAACCTCAATGAGGTCTGCGTCTATCCTGATTCCAACAAGATGGCGGTCGACGCCCTGCGCCGGCGCGACGGCATTTTCGACATGGGAACGGTGAGGCGGTACTGGGACGGCGAGGCATAGGACTGAAGTTCACTATCCGCTACCGATAGCCGCGCTCTGAACGCCGGAAACCGTTCGGAGATGGGCGTTATTGCTACTGTATCTGGGTAGAGCTAGTCTGGTTCGGGCACTCCAACTGGGGAGTTGGCGGGGAATGCTCCTGCCATTCTTGCGATGGCCTTCACCCTATCACCGTCGCCGCCTTGGCAGGCTGGGATGGGTGGCTTTGTTCGCGCCGTTCATTCTGTTGTCGGGCTATATCATCTATGGCTTCGTCGGCATTCGATTTGATACGCCTCTTTCGGTGCTGAGGCACCTTGCGGCGTTCCCGAACTGCACTGCCGCCCGTGCTGTCGGGCTTGCCTCCGCGCACAGGGGGGAGCCCGGCTATTGGCCGACGCATGATGCCGACAAGGACGGCATCGCCTGCGAGCCTTGGCATGGGGGAAGTGCCAGCGGCGTCAAGGTGCATCGCTATTGGCGCACCGGCAAATAGCGCTCACAGCTCCTTCTCCGCCAGTTCCCTGAACTCGTCGGGCACCGAGCGAGCCGCTTCCAGCGCTACCGTGCCGTAGCCGACGGCCTGTTTGCCGAAGCGCTCGCGGATCTTGTCGATGGCGCGGTCGGCGCCGAAGCGTGCCAAACGGGCGTCTGAAAGCGGTTGCCTGCTGCTGTGCTCTAAGATCGATCAGTCGACAAGGATTCGGTCGCTTCCAGCTAAATCGAGCGTATGTGAACGATGGATGTCACTCGACTTGTTCTACAAAACTCAATGTCGAGCCAACCTATCCCGCCATATGTGGAGGAGCCTCGCATGTGTTGAACCCGCCCAAGAAACCCCGTGAGTCACTGCTTCCGAACACAAATTCGCGGACTCGACCTACTGGTTCCTTACGTGGAAGACGCGTGATAAATTTCCTAATAATGTTCGGCACGATCTCGGCTTATCGCGTATCAATCATTGGCTTAAAATGGGCTGTAGGAGGCCCATCATGGACAAGCTCTCTGGCATTATTTCGAGCGTCGAACGCATTACGCCTGAAATTGCCGCAGGCATGCTTCAGCGCGTAATTGGGAATGGCCGCATCGATCAGGCGATACTGCAAGCCTTCGAACGCGACATGCGAGAAGGACGCTGGGTGCTAAATGGCTCGCCGATCGTGCTTGCAACAGATGGACGAGTTCTGGATGGTCGCGCAAGACTTCATGCCTGCGTGCGTTCCGCCAGCTCTTTCGAGACCTTATTAGTCCGCGGTGTTCAGCCAGATACCTTTGAAACCATCGATTCAGTCCGTAAACGCACCCTTGCAGATGTTCTATCGATTCGGAACGAAATTCACGGTCGCGCTCTCGCCTCGGCACTCCGCATCATCTGGAGCTACCAATCCGGAGGAACGCCAGGATCGGGCAAATCTCCAGCACCTACAGTTCTGCTCGCGGTGCTTGAACAGGCTCCAGAGATTCGAGATAGCGTTCTTCCGGCGCTAAGGTCGATGCCGCTTCTTCCTCACGGCTGTGCGATCGCCCTTCATCATCTCGCTAGCAAGGTCAACGCCGACAAAGCCGATCAGTTCGTCGCTCAGGTCGGTGAGCCGGTGACAACGAATCCCAACAGTCCCATTCTCCAGCTTCGCGCGGCACTAAGTACTCTGCGCGGACAGGGTGGTACCCGCAAGCAATCCTATATCCTCGCCATAGCCATCAAAGCTTGGAATGCCTTTTATCGAGGCAGGCCAATCAAGCACCTTAAATACGGAGCCGAGCGAGAGTCTTTCCCTCGTTTTGAGGCAGAGCCAGATTGGGGGCCGCTTAGCCGCATTATTAGCAAGAGCGGCCCGGTCAATCAGGGGGCAAAAGCGCACGCGCTTAAAGTGCGTGCCGTAATGGTGACGCCGGAAATGGCAGAAGTGATGCTTGCTGATCGTGGCCCAAACCGCCACGTGTCTGCGTCGGTCATCAACAAATACGCCCGTGACATGATGGCAGATCGCTGGCGCCTTAATGGGCAAACCATCAAGGTTGCAAGGGACGGTCGGTTGCTCGACGGCCAGCATCGCCTCGAGGCGGCCAAGAAGGCCAAGCATCCGTTTCCGGCTATTATCGTCGAGGGACTGGCCGAAGACACATTCAGTTCCCTTGACATTGGGCGGCGCCGCTCGACAAGCGATATTCTACGAGAACGGGGTGAAAATCACACCATCATCCTGGCTTCTGCCCTGCGCTGGCTTTGGATGATCCGAAACGGCGTCGTACTCGCTGCAAACTCATCACCCACCAACGGTGAACTGTTAGAATTACTCGAACTCAACCCTAGTATTCGCACAAGCCTCAAGCATGTCGCCGCTATTCGAGAAATCATGGGGAGCGGTATTGCAGCCGCACTCCATTGCACCTTTGCAGGGCGCGACGCAGCACGCGCCGATGAGTTTTTTGCGCGCCTGATTGATGGCGTTCAACTCGCCGAGCAAAGTCCGGTACGCCATCTGCGCGAGCGGCTTATCCGCACGCGCGCATCGCACCGCGTGCGCCTCGCGGAGGCGGAACGTGTCGCGATCAGCATCAAGGCATGGAATGCATATCGCGAGGATCGCCCCGTTCAGCTTTTGATATGGCGAAACCGCGGAGCAGCACGCGAGCCTTTGCCAGCCGTGATGTGAAGGGGCTTGTCTGTGGATAAGAAAATCGAAAGCATGCACTTCCGGGCTGACGAAGGTGTACGCACATTTCTTGACAGCGTTGCGGAACGGCTAGGAGCTAATCGGTCGGAGGTTATGCGTCGAATGTTGCAAGTAGCACAGAAGGCCGGTGACAAAGCGACCGCCGAGCTTCTACGAAGCCTTTCGTCTCAATAGTCTGTTTTGCTGCGCAAAGCATTGTTCTAATTGTTTTTTTTACGATATTGTCGCCTCGTCGTTCTTGAGAACAGCGAGAACGAATTCGGTTAGAAGCCAAACGAAAGTCGGCCACGCCGTCACAGCTCCTTCTCCGCCAACTCCCTGAATTCGTCGGGCACCGAGCGCGCGGCCTCCAGTGCCACCGTGCCGTAGCCGACGGCCTGTTTGCCGAAACGTTCGCGGATCTTGTCGATGGCGCGGTCGGCGCCGAAGCGTGCGAGACCTTTTTTCGTGCCGGGCCGGCGTTTCTCGTCGGCGAGGCCGAGCGGCAGTTCAAGCTGCAGCTCGAGGCTTTCCTCGAGATGCGACACCGAGATTGCCAGCAGCGAGATCGTTTTCTCCTGGCGGTGGTCGGCAAGCACGCCGCGCACCAGATCGCCGGCGATCTCGGCCAGCATCGTGGTTGCCGAGATCGGCTGGTCGAGCGTGATCGAACGGGTGACGGCGCGGAGATCGGCAAAGCGCACGCGCACCGTCACCGTGCGGCCGGGCCTTGCCTTGGCGCGCAGCCGGCTGGCGACGCGGTCGGCCAGATGCAGCAGAGTGGGTACGATGACCCGCGCCACGGCGGGTTTCTGGCCGAGCGCCGATTGCGCACCGGCCGAATGCGCGCGGCGCTTGGTCTCCAGTTTTCGCGGGTCGCGGTTCCACGACAGCGCCGACAGCTTTTCACCGGCGGCAGGACCGAGCAGCCGCGTCAGCGCACCACGATGCGTCCTGGCCAGTTCTCCAATCGTCTCGATGCCGATTTCGGCCAGCCGCGCCCTAGTCGCCGGGCCGACGCCCCACATCAGCCCGACCGGCAAATCGTGCAGGAAGGCGGTCTCGCTGCCGGGTTCGACCACCACCAGCCCGTCGGGCTTGGCGACCTGCGAGGCGATCTTGGCCAGGTGCTTTGTGCGCGCCACGCCGATCGAGATCGGCAGGCCGAGTTCAGCCCGCACGCGGCGGCGGATGGTCGTTGCGATCTCTTGCGGCGAGCCGAACAGATGCGTGCAGCCGGCGACGTCGGCAAAGGCCTCGTCGATGGAGATGCGCTCGACCAGCGGGGTAAAATCGTCGAGCACCTTGATCGCCGCGTCGCCCAGCCGCTGGTAGTGGCTGAAATTGCCGCCGACGAAGATCAGCTGCGGGCAGAGTTCGCGCGCCTTGCGCCCCGGCATGCCGCCACGCACGCCGAAAGCGCGCGCTTCATAGGAGGCGGCGAGCACGACGCCGCCGCCCACCGCGATCGGCTTGCCGCGCAGCGACGGGTCGAGCAACTGCTCGACCGAGGCATAGAAGGCGTCGAGATCGGCATGCAGGATGGTGGCTGTCGTTTCCATCCGACCGCACATCCGCAGCTGCTGATAGATGTGAACAAATAGAGAACAAAAGGGGGTGATTGTCAAGGAGACCACGCATCGGCGTTCTCACACACCCACCCTTTTCCTTGGAAATCGGACGGCTGTTGTCGGATTGTTCCTTTCGACAACGTCTTTCATGCAGGCGTTAGCGTGAGAAGGAGAACGACATGACAGACCACATCATCTCGCCTTACCGGGACTGGTTTGAAGTCCACAAGGCGCATCTCAAGAAAGAGAAGGCTTTCACGCACCAGCGTCAACAGCTTGCGGCAGACCGGCGAGCACTACCTTGGCTGCGAATCGCAAAGCCCTACGAATTCGATACGACGCAAGGGAGGAGATCGCTCTCTGACCTCTTTGAGGGCCGTAGCCAGTTGATCGTCTATCACTTCATGTTTCCGCCCAATGCAGATTATCGCTGCACCGGCTGTTCCTTCCTCTCAGATCACATCGACGCCGCCAATCTGCATCTGATGCATCACGATGTCTCCCTCGTCGTGTGCTCGCGCGCTCCGCTTGCTGAACTGCTGGACTTCAAGGCGCGGATGAATTGGCAGTTCGATTGGGTGTCGTCATTCGGGAGTGACTTCAATTTTGACTTCCAGGTATCGTTCACGGAGGACCAGATCGCCTCGGGAAGGGTGCTGTTCAATTTCGAAGAGGTCGCGATGACAGGGAGAGATCGCGGCGGTGCCACCGTTTTCTACAAAGACGGCGATGGCGAGATTTTTTGTACTTTCCAGGTACGAGGACGTGGCGGCGAGAACCTGATCGGTACATACAGCTATCTCGACCTGACCCCGATGGGCCGCAATGAAAATGGACCCTCCCATACGCTGGGCGATTGGGTGCGTCTTCATGATGAGTATGATGCTCGATGACTATTGCGGCGGGGCGCCGCGTAGTAGCGACGCCCTGCATGGGTTCGGCCTCAGCGCTTGTCTGACGGGCTTCGGCTGGCAGCCAGATGCTCCCTCCGCAGCGCCGCTTTCGTCTGTTCCAGCGCAGCCTCGCCACCCGCCGCCAGTTCTTCGGCGATCCGCGCCAGCTTATCGTCAGCCTTGCGGTGCTTGCTGCCCCAGACGCCGAGCGTCGCCAGCACCGGCAAGAGGTCGATGCCGGCCTCGGTCAGCCGATAGACCGTTCTCAAGCCATGCGTCGGGTCGTCGCTGCGGGTGAGGATGCCTTCGTCCTGGAGGGTCTGCAGCCGCTCGGCCAGCGTGCGCGAGGAGATGCCTTCGTCGGATTGCAGGAATTCGCGAAAATGCCTTTTCCCGGCGAAGACCAGATCGCGAATGATGAGCAGCGTCCAGCGGTCGCCGACGAGTTCGAGCGACAGGTTGATCGGACAGCCGGATTTTTCGCGCGTCGACATTTATGGTTCCGTTTTTAAATCACTTTGCAATTGACACCATTTTGGCATTGCGTCAATGGTTCCAAATGTAAACCGTTTGCATTGGCCGCGATGAACCGAGGAGAACGACGATGAAAAAGCTGATCCTTCAGATGCAGATGTCGGTCGACGGCTTTGTCGGCGCCAAGGAGGATCATCCCTGGCAGCTCTGGGAATGGGGTGACGACAGCGCCTGGGACGAGGCGCTGAAGCAGGATTTCAACGCTATCTTCGCTGGCATCGACACCATATTGCTCAGCCGCAAGATGGCGCAGGAGGGCTATCTCACCCATTGGGGCAACGCGGCGAAGAAATTTCCGCGCGATCCGTTCTACGCTTTCGCGCAACGCGTCGTCGACGCCCGGAAGGTGGTGCTGAGCGACAAGCTCAAGCAATCGGCCTGGGAGCGGACGACGGTCGCCAGCGGCGACCTGCCGCGCGAGGTCAAAGCGCTGAAGGCGGGCGAGGGCGGCAACATGGCCGTGTTCGGCGGCGCCGGCTTCGCGTCGGCGCTGATCGCGGCCGGGTTGGTCGACGAGTTCCACCTGTTCATCAACCCGGCGGTGCTGGGTGCCGGCCGCCGGATTTTCGATCAGGGCGGATTTCAAACGCTGCGGCTGCTAGGCTCGAAGGCCTATGCCTGCGGCATGGTGGTCAACCGCTACGCGCCAATCAGCTAATGGCGAGGGTTGGCGATCCGTCACACCCGCGACCTTGAGATATCCTCGTCACTTTCACTTCGCGTCGTGAAAAATAATGCCGACCGTGTGCCGCATGCCTGAGCGCAGGCGGCTGACGCCATGGCGCAGATTGACGCGGTAATTGCCTTTGGTTCCCTGCACCGGCCGGTTGTGGACGGCGAAGACCACGGCATCGCCCTGGCGCAACGGCACCACCTCGACCCGGCTCTGCATGCGCGGCCGCTGCTCGGTCAGCGCGAACTCGCCGCCGGTGAAATCCCGACCCGGTTCGGAGAGCAGGATCGCCACCTGCAGCGGGAAGGCGAGGTCGCCATAGAGGTCCCGGTGCAGGCAGTTGAAGTCGCCGGGCACATATTGCAGCAACAGCGGTGTCGGCCGCGTCTGGCCGGCGGCATGGCATTCTTCGAGGAATTCGGCATGCGTTGGAGGATAGCGCATGGCCTGGCCCATGCGCTCGTTCCACCGGTTGGCGACCTCGGCCAGCCTGGGATAGAGCGCGCTGCGCAGGCCGCCCAGGAGGTTGGGCAAGGGATAGCGGAAATAGCGGTACTCGCCTTTGCCGAAGCCGTGCCTTGCCATATGGATGTGGCTACGGAAATGCTTCTCATCCGAGTAGAGGCCGGCGATCTGCCGGCACTCCTGCGGCGACAGCAACTTCTCGATCACCGCACAGCCGAATCCGTCGAGTTCGGCGGCAAGCGCCGGCCAGTCGTAACCGGCGATGCGTGTCTCGGCAGCTTGGACCACCGATGTGGCAATTTTGGCATGGGCGTTCATATCGTAGCCTCCTTGTCGAGCAGAGCACGTTTGCGTTCGACACCCCAGCGGTAGCCGGCCAGCGTGCGGTCGGTGCGGACGACACGGTGGCAGGGAATGCCGAGCGCTATCGCATTGGCGGCGCAGGCGGTCGCCACGGCGCGGGCGCTGGTCGGCTGGCCGAGGCGGCGGGCCAGTGCGGTGTAGGTGACGGTGGTGCCGCACTGGATGGTGCGCAGCTCCTCCCAGACGCGCTGCTGGAACAGCGTGCCGCGGCGCATGTCGAGCGGTAGATCGAGGCCGACGTCCGGCGTTTCGATGAAGCGCGCGATTGCCGCGAGATCGCCGCGCAAGGTGATCTCGTCTTCGACCAGCATCTTGCCGGGGAAGCGATCGCCAAGGTCTTGTTCCAGCGTATCGGCGTGCGAGCCGATCAGGATGGCGCAGACGCCGATATCGCTGCGCGCCACCAGGATTTTGCCGATCGCGGATTCGCCGATCGCGTAGGTGATGGCGTCGAGGGCGGCGGCGTTGGAGGTTGTCGCCGGACTATTGGTTTGCATAAGGTTCATTGCGTTTACTCCTGTGTTTGTGCCTGAACCCTAGGCGCGTGCTGGTTGGTGCTCACTCCGGTGCTTGCTTTCAAATTCAAATCTCAGATTTGAAGATGGATGGCGAAGGTAGGTGTTCTACGGCGCCCCCCTCTGTCCTGCCGGACATCTCCCCCTCAAGGGGGGAGATTAGCAGTTTTGGCGCCGGCTCCCTTCTTGCAACGCTAGAGTAGGCAGAGGTCGCGGCGACAGCCAATCTCCCCCCTTGAGGGGGAGATGTCCGGCAGGACAGAGGGGGGCGCCGTAGAGCGCTAATTTTGAACCATTCACACTTCGACGTTTACGCGACACGCGTGACGGAAACCTCTCCGAGCAAAAACACCTCACCCGTCAACAACCGCAGCTCAATCTCGCCGGTCACGGTGCGGCTCCATTCGGCTCTGCCGTGATCGACCATCTCGCCGATGGCGGTCATCACCAGTAACTTCGAGCCTTCGGCACTCCGGCTGCCGGCAGCTTGGGTCTGGCTGGTCGCATCGGTGGTGGGAGACCTTGCCATCGCGCGCATTGCCGGTCCTCGTCAGGCCCGCATTGACCGGTTGGCATTGTCGACCTCCCGATCCAGCAGCGCGCGCTTGCGCTCCGCGCCCCAGGCGTAGCCGGACAGGGCGCCGTCTTTGCGGATCACGCGATGGCAGGGAATGGCGACGGCAAGGTTGTTGGCGGCGCAGGCGGCGGCGATGGCGCGGGTTGCCTTTGGCGCGCCGATGCGCTGCGCGATCTCGGCATAGGAAACCGTGTGGCCGAGGGGAATGTCTTGCAAGGCTTGCCAGACGCGCTGCTGGAACGCGGTGCCGCGCACGTCGAGCGGCAGGTCGAGGCCGAGTGCCGGCACTTCGACAAAGCCGACGACGCGGGCGACCAGTGCCTCGTAGTCGCGGTCGCCACCGATCAGCCGTGCCTTGGGGAAACGATCCTGCAGGTCGCGCACCAGCGCGTCGGGATCGTCGCCGAGCAGGATAGAGGCGACGCCCTTTTGGCTGGACGCGACAAGGATGGTGCCGAGCGAGGATTGGCCGACGGCAAAGCGGATCTCTTCATGGGCGCCGCCGGCGCGATAGCGCGTCGGCGTCATGCCGAGCATACCGGTCGATTTCTCGTAAAAACGCCCGCTCGAATTGAAGCCGGCGTCGTAGATCGCGGTGGTCACGTTGGCGCCGTCCTGCAGGCCCTGACGAACCCTAGCGGCGCGGTGCGCGGCGGCATAGTCCTTTGGTGTCAGCCCGGTGACAGCCTTGAAGGTGCGGTGGAAATAGCCGGCGCTGCGGCCGGCGGCATCCGCCAGTTCGGCGAGCGACGGCTCTTCCTCGCTCTGCTCGATCCTGCGGCAGGCATTGGCGACCATCGCCGCCTTGCCGGCCTCGAGCGACGGGCCATCCGGGTTGCAGCGCCGGCACGGGCGAAAGCCGGTCGCTCTGGCCTGATCCAGCGTGTCGTGCAACTGCACATTTTTCGGGTTGGCGCGCCGCGACGGGCAGGAAGGACGGCAATAGACGCCGGTCGTCGCCACCGAATACCAGAATGCGCCGTCGGCCGACTTGTCGCGCGCGACGATACGCGCCCAGCGCGGATCGTCGGCAACCTGCAGCGGCATGGCTTTCAGATTCTTGGCCAGGGCGATGAACATGGCCGCATTGAAGCCGACCGAGCGCGGCCTCGCCACCCGTTTCCTGACAAGTGTCAGGAGGTGCACCTGTTCGTCGGGACGCACAAAGAGTATGACAGAAACAATCCGGAGAAGGGTGTGATGGAAAACATTCGACCCATTGAGACCGAAGCCGATTACGATTGGGCGATTGCCGAAATCACCAGATATTTCGAGAATGAGCCGGAGGTCGGCTCTCCCGATGGTGACCGCTTCGACGTTCTCGCAACTCTGATCGAGGCTTATGAGGATAAGCGCGCCTGAGGCGGACGGGAAGGCCGCCGCTAGCGGTGCCTGATCGCCGCCCTCCAATCCCCGTTGCTACGCCGCGCGCTTGGGCTCCACCGCGAACGGGCTGAGGCCGAGCCAGGTCTGCATCTTCTTGCCGATGGCCTGGTCGCCGGTCAGGGCAACTTTGGCGCCGGCCTTCTCGACGGTCAGCACTCCCATCCAGATCGCCGTCATCGTGTGCAGGTCGGTCGAGACGTAGAGGTCGACATCGAAGCCCGGATCGTACCAGCACAGATCGACCTCGCCGTGCTTCTCGACGATCAGCCACCACGAGCGTTTGGACGCCGGCAGGTCCTGGTACAGGAATTGTATCACCGTGCGTCCTTCAGGCAGCGGCGAGGGGTTCAGATTGCGCCGCATGTCCCACATCAGCAACGACGGATCGAGGTTCTTCAGCGACAGCCGGGACTCGACCCATTTCTGCCCCCAGAAGCCCATCGCCTCGACGACCGGGCGCAAATCCCGGCCGGCTTCCGTCAGCCGATATTCGAATATGCCTTTTTCGCCCGGCACTTCCTTGCGCTCGACGATCCCGGCCAGTTCAAGTTCCTTCAGCCGTTGCGACAGAAGGGTCGGCGACATTTTGGGGACGCCGCGGCGCAGGTCGTTAAAACGGGTCGAACCCGCCACCAGTTCGCGCATCAGCACCATCGTCCAGCGGGTGCACAGCACCTCGGCGGCCATCGATAGCGGGCAGAATTGTTTATATCCGTGCTGGGTCATGATTGGTGCCTCTCCCTCAAACCTGACCGAATATTAGGCCTTCATGAATGAGGCGGCCAGTACGGAAACTGTACTGCCCCAGTACAGATCGCGGACTGGTTGGCGAGGGGCCTGCCATGCGAGCCCTTTGGCCGGTTGCACGGGATATCCCTGTGCGCCGCAACCAGGAGACCATCCATGACCGCATACGTTATCGCAGACATCAAGATAAACGACCCGCAATGGGTGCCGGCCTATGCCGCCTCGGTGCACGACCTCGTCCACAAGCATGGCGGCCGATACCTGTCGCGCAGCGGCAATGTGAAGACGCTTGAGGGCAAGCCGCTCGACACCACGCTGATCGCGCTGATGGCGTTCCCGTCGGAAGCGGCGGCGCGTGCCTTCACCACCGATCCTGCCTATGCGCCCTTCGTTTCGGCCCGTCAGGGCGGCAGCGACAGCCGTTTCCAGATGATCGACAACACCGATCTGGCCGGTACGATCCCGTATCTGCCGAAGGGATGACCCTGCCCGGCATTCGACACATCGTTTTCGGGATCTCCAAGCAACAACAGCCACAGCGCTTGCCTGCCGGGCCTCCGT
Organism: Mesorhizobium sp. LjRoot246; assembly: GCF_964254115.1. Classification (NCBI taxonomy): domain Bacteria; kingdom Pseudomonadati; phylum Pseudomonadota; class Alphaproteobacteria; order Hyphomicrobiales; family Phyllobacteriaceae; genus Mesorhizobium; species Mesorhizobium sp. LjRoot246. The sequence continues at coordinate 3,024,034 of NZ_CAXUSN020000001.1, forward strand.
ATTTTCGGCGGCCGGCCAGCTGTGCTTTTTCAAGAAGAATGGAATGGAAATGACATCAAACTTTCGCAGCGGACTTCTCATCGCGGGGGCCATGCTGGCTGTCTGCACCAGCTTCGCGCAGGCGCATCAGGAAGCGCCTGCGTCCGCCCCCAATCCGCTGGCCGACAAGGTACGGGCTGCCAACAGCCGATTTCTCGACGTCAAGGCGGCGGTATCGGAGGGCTATGCGCCCATTCCCTGCGCCAGCGGCATCACCGGTGGCGCCATGGGCATCCACTATGTCAACGGCCAGTATCTGAAGGACGACAAAATCGACATCGCCCATCCCGAAGCCGTGATGTACGAGCCGATGGCCGATGGCACGCTGAAGCTGGTGGCGGTCGAATACATCGCCTCGAAGGGGCCGGCATCATTGGACGGCCAGCTGTTCAACTTCAACAGCGCCCCCAACCGCTATGGCCTGGGTGAATTCTACGAACTGCATGTCTGGGCCTGGAAGGGCAATCCGACCGGCACGTTCGCCGACATGAACCCGAAAGTGTCGTGCGAGCACGCAACGGTGCCGAGCCAGTAAGCAATGAGGCCAGGCGGCACTAACGCCGCCTGGCCCGAAAACGATCGTCGCGCGTGACGCCTCAGGCGGCCTTGATCAGGCCGAGCTGGGTGAGGGCGGCGACGCCGTTATCGAGGCCGATCTCCTCGACGATCCGGCCGCCGACCACCTTCAGCACGGTGGTACCGGTGAAGCGCATGGTGCGGCCGGTGGCGGCCGGCAGCGAGCCGACTAGGAAATCGCTGAAGGCCGGGCCGGTATGCGTGCCGCCGCCCTCCCACTGGCCGACGACATAGTCGCCCTCGGCAATCAGGTCGGCCGTGGCCCAGAAGTTCAGGTCCGGGAAGGCGGCGCGGAAGCCAGTCATGAAGGCCTTGATGTCGTCGCGGCCGCGACGCGGCTCGTGCAGCGAGTATTTCAGCAACATGTCGGGTGCCGCGATGTCGTCGACGACGGACAGGTTGCAGGTTTCACCCCAGAAGTCGGTGAACCATCTGACGACGACGGCCTTGTTGTCTTCTTGCTTGGTCATTGGGAGGGGTCCTTTTGTGTTTGCCAAGGTGCGCCGAATTGACAGGCGACCGAAGCAATCACTAGGACGATAGGCAGCGCGCAAAACTCCGGTTCTTGCCTGCCAATCGAAGACGGAGGTAATTGGCCGGCGCGGGCATTCCCCCTTGTCGACTATTTGCCCATCACGCTACTTTTCAGCACCTTGTTCCCAATCGAACCTCAGGATTGACGTGCCTTTCGCGTGCCAAAGGCAGTCATGCTGCCACCGATCACTTCGTCTCCCTGCTTCCGCAGCATCTGCCCCGCCTCCAGGATATCGCGCGCCTCGCGGTTCTGGCTCAGCTTGAACTTGCCCGTCAGGCGGGTGATCTCGATTTCTATGCCGACGATCGCCTTTAGCATCTTGTCGATATAGTCCTTGGGACTATCGGTCATTTTCCACGGGGCCGCTTGCGTCGCCTCATGCGTGCGGGTGAGGCGGGCGACCAGGCCCCGCACATATCGCTCGTCATCCCGGATCGTAGCCCGGCCATGCGCATGGACCACAAGGTAGTTCCATGTGGGAACCTGCTTCTTGAACTCGCGCTTGCTCGGATACCAGTTGGGAGAAATGTAGGCGTCGGCGGCGCGGAACACCACGAGCACCTCGTCGCCGGTCGACACGTCTTGCCAGACAGGGTTGGCGCGCGCCACATGGCAATGAAGAATCCCATTTTCCCCCTCGGCCCTGTTCGTCTCGAACGGAAGGTGGTTGGCATCGAGACCGGACTGGCCGTTGGTTACGAGGATGCCGAGCGGGTTCTTCTCGATCAGATCGAAAAGAACCTCTGGGCGGTTTTCGGCAAAGTGTGGGGGCAGGTACATGTGAACTCCTGGCGGCAAGTATCTCGGTGCCTTGCTGTGGCGGATCTTATGGCGAGGGCGTGTTCAGATCTCGGCCATCTGGAAATCGTCTTTGGAGGCACCGCAGTCTGGGCAGCCCCAGTCCTCCGGCACATCTTCCCAGCGCGTTCCGGGCGGTATGCCGTCGTCGGGCCAGCCCTCTCGCTCGTTGTAGACGAGACCGCACAGGGCGCAGAGCCACGTCTTGAAGGGCGCGTTTTCGTTGACGGATTTTTCAAACGTCTGACTGGTTCTGTCGCTCATAGGATGCTCCACTTCTCGGAACCGCAAGCGGGCTCGCTCGATTTCCGGCGCATCCTCTATTCAGATTGGTCCATTTCACAGGGCCAGTATCCGTCATTTTCGCTGAACCACCTCAGCCGTCATGGCAATCTGTCGCCGATGCGGGATTGCGTCAGGTCTCAGCCGAAGATGTCGGCTTTGGCAAGCGGACCACGTATCGCTCCAGCGAGAACATCCTTGAGCCGCCGCACCGCTGCACGGAGCTCGACAGGGGTGAAGCCACCAAATCCCAGCATCAGGCCAGACGGGGCAGGGGGATTGGCAAACATTGGCGAAATCGGCCTGACGACCAGGCCGGCCCTGCCTGCCTTTTCGGCAATTTTCACATCATCGATACCGAGGGGCAGCCAAAGCACGAGATGCATGCCTTGATCCGACGGCTGCAGTGTCGCCCAAGAGGGAAGCTCCTGTTCGATCGCCTCGATCAGGGCTGCCCGCCTCTCTGCGTACACGCCGCGAATCCGGCGCACATGCGCCTCGAAAAAACCCTCTCGCATGTAACTCGCCAGGACATGTTGATCGGGCGTGGGGGAATGGCGGTCGATCATTGCGCGAGCTCCCGCGAAAGCATCGATCAGGGGCACCGGCACGATCGCATAGCCGAGGCGCAGCGATGAGAACAGCATCTTGCTCATCGTGCCCAGATAGACGACTCGGGACGGGTCGAGCCCTTGCAAGGAGGGGAATGGATACCCCGCGTATCTAAGTTCGCTGTCATAATCATCTTCCACCACCCAGGCATTGTTGTTGCGTGCCCATGAAAGCAGTGATGTGCGTCTTGGCATGCTCATCGGCATTCCGAGGGGATATTGGTGCGACGGCGTTACGAAGGCGGCGCGGGCGCCCGGACATCGAAGAATCGCTTCCTTGACGTCGATGCCTTGGCCATCGACGGGGATCCGACAGGCCGCGATGCTAAAGTTGCCGAGCACGGCCTCGATCCCCGGATAGGCCGGATCCTCGGCCCAGACTGCATCGCCGCTCGTCAGCAGCACTGTTGCCGCAAGGAACAGACCCTGTTGCGTTCCCGCAGTGATGATGACCTGTTCTGCGCTGCACTTCACTGCTCGCGCCTTGCGGACATACTCGGCTATTGTCGAGCGCAGTTCCGGCAATCCTCTTGGATCGATATATCCCGAAGGTGCCGCGGGGTGGGTTGCCCGCACCCGGTTGCCCAAACGCCGCCATTTGTCGTCCGGCGCAACATCGCCGGCTGGATGTGCGATTGCGAAAGGTTGGGCTCCCTGCGGGGCCAGTGCCTTTGAAACGGCAGCGAGACGGGCAACATTTGTCGGCAAGGGCAAATCCCCGGCCAGTGTGTCAAGCGTCAACTCTCGCGAAAGCGCTTCCGGGGCGGCCTCATGGACACTCGCGACAACCGTACAGCTTCTTGCCCGGGCATGAATATACCCTTCCGCATAGAGCTGGTCGAAGGCTTCAACAACGGTGCCCCGGGCCATGCCAAGGGCGGCGGACAGCGCCCTGGTCGAGGGCAGGCGTTGCCCCGGCTTCAATTCGCCCTTGGCAATCGCATCCCGAAGTGCCTGCGTGAATTGCTGACCGATGCGCCCGCTCGTCCGATCGAAGGACCGTAGCGACGCGATGGTGATGAGTTCCTGCCGCCGCGCCATTCCTTTCTGGACTACTCTGTCTTTAACCTTTGGGATCGGAATAGTAGGCCAAACAGATCGGAAGTTGAAGATCGCTCGTTAAGGCCGAGAATGATGATGTGTGGCTCGGCAAGGCCGCCGCGCATGACGGCTGCCGCTACGATCCTGCTGGGCCGGGCCGGTAACGCTTTCTTCTCTGGTTCTGACGCAGATTGCGCGCGGGTAGGGCGGACGAAACAGACTATGGCGCGTCAGGACAAGAAAAGTCGCAATGGAGAGTTCTGGGCGCTGGCGCTCGAGCGCGCTCATCTGGGCGTCTGGGATTGGGATATTGCAAACGGCAGCTGCTTCTATTCGCCGACATGGTGGCGCATGCTCGGTTATGCGGAGGGCGAGCTTGCCGACACGGCTGATCTCTGGCTGAAGCTGACACATCCCGACGACCGCGAGCAGGCGCTGGCCAGTGGCGATGCCCACATTGCCGGCCTGACTCCGTCGATCGAGACCGAACTGAGGCTGAAGCACAAGCAAGGCCACTGGGTGTGGGTGCTCGATCGCGGCGGCATCGTCGAGCGCGACGCGATGGGAAAGCCGCTCAGGCTGATGGGCGTACAGACCGACATCACCAAGCAGAAGGCCGCTGAGGCCGAGCTCGAACAGGTCAATGTGCGCTTCCGCCTGGCGCTCGCCGCCAGCGGCACCGGCATCTGGCACTACGACATCGCCACCAACAAGAGCTATTGGGACGCCCGCACCAGGGACATATTCGGCCTCGTCGCCGATACCGACGAGGTGACCGCCGGCCTCTGGCATACTTTCCTGCATCCCGACGATCGGGAAGCCACCGAGCAGGCGCATTTGCCGGCACCCGGATCGGACGCGGTTACCGCCTCGCAGTACCGCATCATCAAGCGCGACGGCGTCATCCGCCACGTCGAATCGCTGGTGCGCTTCATCACCGCCGCGGGGGCCGCCGGCCAGATCCTCGGCACGGTGCGCGACATCACCGAGGACAAGCTTCGCGAGCAGGAACTCGCCTATGCCGCCCGCCACGATGCGCTGACGGGCTTGTGGAACCGCTCCGCCTTCGACCGCCTGCTCGCCAACCATATCGCGGCGGGTGCGCCGCTGGCGGTGTTCTATGTCGATCTCGATTACTTCAAGGCGCTCAACGATTTTGCCGGCCACGCCGCCGGCGACCTGGCGCTGAAAAGCGTTGCCGCCGGCATTCGCGGCTGCCTGCCGCCGGCGGCACACGCGGCGCGGCTGGGCGGCGACGAATTCGCGCTGCTGGTGCCGCATTGCGATGCCGCACAGGCCGAGCGGATCGCCGCTGCCGTGCTCGGCGCGGTGCGCGAGGCCGATCTCGGCGTGGCCGCGTCGACCCGCAAGCTGGCGGCCTCGATCGGCATCGCTTTCGTCGACGACGCCAGCACCACGGTCGCCGATGCGCTAGCCTGCGCCGACGACGCCTGCTACGCGGCCAAGGCCGCCGGCCGCAATCGCTTCGCGGTGTTCTCCGCGGCAGCGGAAGCGGGATCGGGCGGGTTGAATGCCGCGCGTGTCGCCGCCGACACCGTCGATGCCATGGAAGACGGACGGCTGAAACTGTTCGGCCAGGAAATCCACCTGCTGGGCAAGCCATGGCAGGAAAGCCGCCATGTCGAAGTGTTGGCCCGGCTCGCCGCGCGCAATGGCCGGCTGGTGCCGCCCGGAGAATTCATTCCGGTGGCCGAGCGCTTCGGCATCGCGTCCAGGCTCGACCGCTGGATCATCCGCACCGCGCTGTCGCGGCATGGTGCCGCCTTGCGCTCGGGGGCGCTGACGCTGGGCTTCAACCTGTCGGCGCAGACGCTGAGCGATCCGCAGCTGTGGGCGTTCGTCGACAGCGTCATCGAAGAGACCGGGGCGCCGCATTCGGGCATCGGGTTCGAGATCACCGAGACCGCCGCGGTCACGAATTTCGACGCCGCCGAACAATTCGTGCGCAAGGCGCGCGAACGGCACTGCCGGGTCAGCCTCGACGATTTCGGCGCCGGCATGAGCTCGTTCGAATATCTCAGGCGTTTCCCCGTCGACACGATCAAGATCGACGGTTCCTTCATCGAGCACATCACGCAAAGCCGCTTCGACCGCGAGATCGTGCTGGCCATCACCAGCATCGCCCGCAGCCTCGGCTGCGACGTGGTCGGCGAGAAGATCGAACGGCAGGACACGCTGGCGATGCTGAGCGACATGGGCGTCGCCTACGGCCAGGGATTTTTGCTGCACCGGCCGGAACCGCTGGAGCAGATTGTTTCGCGCGCAACGGAGGTCGTGGCCCGCAAGGTGTCGTGATGTCACCCACCTTCGTCATCCCAGGGCGAAGCAGGAGCGAAGCTCCGTCGCGGAGACCCTGGGATCCATTCCGTGACAGCTATCGAGGAATGCAGCGGAACAGAATTCTGCACCGTTGCAGCGCTCTGAAGTCGCGGCATGGATCCCTTGGGCTGCGGAGCAGCTCCAGGGGTCTGCGCCGCGTCGCTACGCCCCTTGCTCCGCGCGTGGATGACGAAGCGACGGGTGTTTTCCGCCAATCGCCAACGCAAGCGACCCGTCAAAACTTCTGCACCGAGGATCTGCTTCGGCGCGCTGGCGCTCGTCTCCGGTTCGGCCTATGCGGTTCGCCGCGCCGTCGATTGCGGAAACTCCACCACACCAGCCTCGGGTCGCCTGTGCTGCGCTTCCGCGACCGCTTCGATCAACAGATCGAGGGCGTCACAGACTGTGCGGCTCGTCTCGTCATTGCCCTGCAGATAGTGATAGGCGCGTTCGAGGTGGATGCGGGCGGCTGAAAAATCGCTGGTCAATGGTCCCTCCATGATCCCGCCCTAAAATAGCTTGCCGGAGGCGAGGGAACGCCGGGTAAATATCCACAGGCGGCTTTTATTCAAATGCCGGCGAAAGTTGTGGGGGAGATGTCCGGCAGGACAGAGGGGGGCGCTGTCCCGCCGACCCGAACAATCAGATTTTCGACCTGTCTGGCAGTCCGCAATAGTTGATGAAGCGGAGATCAGAGAGGCTGGCGATCTGTCACGCCCCCCTCTGCCCTGCCGGGCATCTCCCCCACGAGGGGGGAGATTGGCAGTTTCACCACCGCGTGGCTACACTGCGACTTCCCTGTCCGAGGTGACATCGATGATCGTCCAGGCCTGCATCAACGGCGCGCGTCCGCGCGATTTCCACCCAAGGCTGCCGCTGACTGCCGAGGCGATGGCCAGCGATGCCGCCGCCTGCGTCGCCGCCGGTGCGGCCGAACTGCACATCCACCCGCGCGGCGCGGATGGGCGAGAAAGCCTGGCGGCCGTCGACACCACCGTGCTGGCGGTGCGCCGGGCTTGTCCGGGCACGCTTATAGGCGTGTCGACGGGCGCCTGGATCGAGAACGATGTCGAGCGGACCCGTGCGGCGATCGCCGGCTGGCGGGAGCTGCCCGACTATGCCTCGGCCAATCTGTCGGAGGCCGACGCGCCCGCCGTGATGGAACTGTTGCGCCAGCGCGGTGTCGGCATCGAGGCAGGGCTTGCCACCGTTGCCGATGCCGAGCGCTTCGTCGCGCTTTCCGATCACGACCGGATCCTGCGCATCCTGATCGAGATCGACATCCCAGACCTGTCGGCAGCACTTGACGAGGCGCACGGCATCGCCGCTGTGCTCGAACGCGCCGGGGTGCGGCGGCCGATCCTTCTGCATGGCGTCGATATCACGGTCTGGCCCTTCGTCGCGCTTGCGCATCAAAAACGCTGGTCGACGCGGGTTGGACTGGAAGACGGCAAGACGCTCGCCGATGGGAGGACGGCGGAGGACAATGCGGAAATCGTGGCTGCGGCCGTGGCTATTTTTCGCGGTGCGCCTGCGGGCTGAACGGCGCCTCAGGTCTGTCCCCAGGCCGGTGCTGTCCAGCCGCGCAAAATGTGTTTCTGGATCTTGCCGGATGCGGTGCGCGGCAGCGTATCGGTGAGCAAAAACTCCTTCGGCACCTTGTAGCGGGCGATGCGGGCGCCGCAGTGGCTTGCCAGGTCGGCCGGATCGAGAACGCGGCCTGACTTCACCACGACAAAGGCGCGACCGACTTCGCCCCAGCGTGCGTCGGCGATGCCGATCACCGCCACCTCGGCGATATCAGGATGGTCGAGCAGCACCATCTCGATTTCGGCCGGATAGACGTTCTCGCCACCGGAAATGAACATGTCCTTGCGGCGGTCGACGAGGGTGACGAAGCCTTCCTCGTCCCGCCGCCCGATGTCGCCGGTGCGGAACCAGCCATCGGCGGTGAAGGCGCGGACCGTTTCTTCTGGACGGTTCCAGTAGCCTGGCGTGATGCTTGGTCCCGACAGCCATAGTTCGCCGGGCTCGCCGGCGGCGACATCGCGACCGGCGTCGTCGACGATGCGCAGGCCGATCATCGGCGCCGGCAGGCCAGCCGAGCCCGCCTTGCCTGTGATGCGGCCGGCCTCGACAGGCATGCCGAGCACGGTGCCGGCCTCGGTCATGCCGAAGCCATCGACCATGCGCACATTTTGTGCCAGCCACCAGAGGATGTCGGCAGCAGGATTGGGCGCGCCGCCGGTGAAGATGGCGGTCAGCGCGGTCCAATTCGCGGGCGCGAAATCCGGATGGTCGCGCAGCATCCTGGCCATCTGCGGCACGCAGAAATAGTGGGTGACGCCAAGTGCGGGATCGGCGAGGCGGCGGTTGGTGTCGCCGGCGTCGAAGCCGGGCGAGATCAGCACCGTGCCGCCCTGCAGCAGCGGCGGACGTAGGCTGGTGACGAGGCCGATGACATGGAACATCGGCGCGTCGCAGAGGAAGACGCTGGCATTGCCGACCCGCCCGAGCACACCGAAATTGACAGCGGTGGCGAAGGCATTGGCCTCGGTGACGACGACCCCTTTCGGCCGGCCTGATGTGCCTGACGTGTAGAGGATGATCGACGGTGCATCGCTGTCCGGCAGCGGGCGGCGCGGCGCTGGCTCCTGCGCCTCGACCGCTTTCGCAAAAGCCGCGACGTCGACAGGCATGCAGCTCTTGGACAGCGTCGTCGCAAGGGCGGCGTCGTGCAGCAAGAGAACCGGATCGCAATCGGCGAGGATTGCCTGCTGCTCAATACCGGCGAGCCGCCAGTTGAGCGGCACGAAGATGGCACCAAGCCGCATGGCCGCCTGCTGCAGGATCAAAAGATCGGCGCTGTTGCGGGCAAGCGTGGCGATACGTTGCCCCTGTTCGATACCGTAGGCGCTTTCGAGGACGCCGATGGCGCGCTGGATGGCCTCGTCGAGCGCCGCATAAGTCCAGCGCCGCCCGGTTGCCAGATCGACACAGGCAATTCGATCGGGCTGCGTCCCGGCGTGCAGGGTCACGGGATCTGCTGTCATCCAGGCCGGCATTCGCATCTCCTCCCAGATTGCGTCAGCGGTTTATCGCGTCATTTGGCCTTGTCGTAGGCGGCGAGGCCGGGCTTGTAGCTCTTTTCGTCGATGAACTGGCGGATGCCTTCCTTACGGCCCTCATTGTCGTGCGAGTTCGCCGCTTCCTGCGCGCGGACCAGATAGTCCTCGGCATTGTCGTAGGTCATCTCGGCGACGCGGCGGATGGCGTCCTTGGTCGCCTTGAGGGCAATCGGGTTCTTCTTCAGCAAGATGTTGGCGACCTCGGTGACGCGCGCCTTGAGATCCGCCAGCGGCAGGCTTTCATTGACCAGCTTCCAGGCGGCGGCCTTGCGGCCGTCGATGAGTTCGCCGGTCAGCGCGTGGTACATGGCGTCGCGCATCGACAGGAGGTCGACCACAACCTTGGTGGCGCCGCCGCCGGGCAGGATGCCCCAATTGATCTCGGACAGGGCGAACTGCGCCTCATCGGCGGCGAAAGCCAGGTCGCAGGCGAAGAGCGGGCCGTAGCCGCCACCAAAACACCAGCCATTGACCATGGCAATGGTCGGCTTGCCGTACCAGCGCAGGCGCCGCCACCAGCCATACGCTTCGGACTGCGCCTTGCGGATGGCGCCGAGCCCCTTGGCTTCGGTCTCGCGGAAATATTCCTTGAGGTCCATGCCCGCCGACCAGGCGCTGCCTTCGCCGGACAGCACCAGCACGCCGACATCGTCGCGGAATTCGAGCTCGTCGAGAACTTCCATCATGCGCCGGTTGAGCGCCGGGTTCATGCAATTGCGTTTGTCCGGTCGGTTGAAGCGCACCCAGGCGATGCCGTTCTCGACATCGAAGGCAACAGTCTCTTCGGTCATGGTCGGTGTCCTCCCGTTCCGCTTGGCAAATCGCTATGTGGCATAGCTATCACCTTTGCTATGTTGCATAGTCTTTTTTGCTTGACAAGAGAGGATATTCGCGGCGATCGATTGAAGCATGGAAAAGGCGCCGCTCCGCATCAGTCCCGAGGACGCGCTCGACGCGCAGATCGGCTACAATCTGAGGCGAGCCTCGGCACTCGCGCTCAACGATTTCGCCGTCGAGATGACCGACGCGGTGCTGCGCCCGGTCACCTATGCCATGCTGGCGCTGATCGACGAGAAGCCCGGCATCCGCGCCGCGGAACTGTGCCGCCTGCTCGGCATGAAAAGCGCCAACATGGCGCCGTTGCTCGCCGAGCTCGAGGAGCGCGGGCTGGTCGAGCGTGACGACCATGCCGAAGACGGGCGCGTGCAGATGCTCGCCCTGACGCAGGCGGCCAGGGAAGCCATGCCCGGATGGCGGCAACAGGTTCGCCGGCACGAAGACCGGTTCCTGCGCCGGTTGACGAAAAAGGAACGGGCAATGCTGCTGCGCCTGCTGCGGCTGATCTGGACGGATGAAGACTGAGGGGTTGCTGGGTTTCCCCGTCCGGCAAAACCTCGGATGTCACTTGAGGAGCGACTGAAACAAGGGCACGCTCAGACAACGATGCGGGGATTGTGTCCAACCTGTGTCTCGGAGCTTTTGCATGTCGCTGTCCGGTACGACAACTCGCTACGGAAGCCTTGCCCAGGCATTTCACTGGCTCACGGCGCTGCTTGTGCTCATCGCCTTCCTGGTCTCCGAAGGTGGCCCGCCGACGCGGGTCTATTCCGAGGCTCGCGCCTCGACGCTGCTGCTTCACGAGTCGCTCGGTTTCACCGTCTTCTGGCTGCTGGTCATTCGTCTGATCTGGCGCCTGTTCGACCGCATTCCCGATGCACCGCCCATGCCCGCCTGGATGGATGTCGCCTCGAAGGTGACACATTGGGCGCTCTATGCGCTGCTGTTCGCGGTTCCGGCGACTGCCATGCTCGGCGCATGGTTCGGCGGACACCCGGTGACGGTCTACGGCCTGGGAGCGATCGGACCGTTTTCCGGCACCTGGGGTGCACCGCTGGCGGAGATCCACGGCACGCTTGGCGATATCATCCTATGGCTTGCCGGCCTGCACGCCGCCGCGGCCATCTTCCATCACGTCATCCTTCGCGATCGCGTGCTGAGCCAGATGCTGCCCGGCTTGCCCAAGGTGCGTTGATATTCAGGTGATGGGGGGAGAAATGCCTTGGCAGGGCAATGAGGGGCGGCGCTGACTTCAACAATGAAGCGAACTCTCTAAATCGAAACAACACGTCCCAATCCCCGGCGAACCGCCTCGCGATAGGCGAGGTCGGCGGCAACCATGTCCTCCATGGCCACACCCATGGCTTTGTAGACGGTGACCTGGTCGGCGCTGACCCGCCCCGGCCGCAGTCCGAGCAGCATTTCGCCGAGCTCGGTTCCGGTCCGCGGATCGAGACCGGCCAGTTCGCAGGAGCCGACCGGGGTCGGGGCAAAGGCGTCCCTGGTCTCGACGAACAGGCTGGCCTGCCCGACAAGCTCGGCCGGCAACTCGCCGCCGGGCGGGGCGACGCCGACCGACGAGACATGGGTGCCTGGCCGCACCCAGTCGGTCGAGATCACTGGTTGGTAGGAATGCGTGGCCAGGCAGACGACGTCAGACGAGCGCACCGCAGCCTCGATATCGGCGACGGCAACGACACCCGGATGCTCAGCGGCAAGTGCTTGCGCATCAGCAAACTCCTTAGAGACGACGCGAATCTCGGCGAAGTCGCGCACCAGCGGCAGAAGATGCAAGTGCTGGCCGGCCTGCACGCCGGCGCCGACCACCGTCGCGACCTTGGCGTCGCGGCGGGCCAGCTCGCGTACCGAAAGCACGGCCGAGCCCGAGGTGCGCACGGCGGTGATATAGGTGCCGTCCATGACGCAGACCGGCATGCCCGTATCCGGGTCGAACAGATGGATGGTGGCGAGGTGGCTGGGGATGCCCTTAGCGATGTTGCCCTCGAAGACGTTGACGATCTTCACCGTCAGGTGCATGCCCGTCATCCATGCCGGCATCGCCAGCGAATAGCCGGCCCGCGGAATGTCGAGCTGCGGGCGCGGCGGGCTGACGACTTTGCCGCCGGACAGCGCCTTGAAGCCGCCGGCGAGCGCGTTGAGAAGCTGGCGCAGGTCGATGCAGGTTTTCACCTCGGCCTCGCTCAGGATGAGGACCGGTGTTTCGCCCTTGGCCTGGGCGCTACGGATAATCGATTGGGCTGATGTCATGGGATACGCTCTCGTTGTCGGTTGCAGGACAACGGTATTGCGATCCGTGAGCGTGATGAAATATACTGTTTTTGCTATTTTAGCGTGATTATCACGCTTGCTCGGCTCAAGAAGTGTGAATCCTGAAATGGACGATCTCGACCGTATCGACCGCTCGCTGCTGCGTTTGTTGCAGGAGGACGGCCGCCGCACGACGCTCGATCTGGCGCGGCGGGTCGGCCTGTCGCCGACCGGAGCGGCGCAGCGCGTCAAACGGCTGTTCGCCGAAGGGTTCATCCGCGCGGTGCGGGCCGTGCTCGATCCGGCCAAAATCGGACAGGCGCAACTCGTCTTTGTCGAAGTGCGGCTCGACCACACGGCGCCGCATGTCTTCGACCGCTTCGCCGAGGCTGTGTTGCGGGCGCCCGAGATCATCGAGTGCCACATGGTGGTCGGCGGCTTCGACTATCTGGTCAAGGCGCGCATCGCCGACATGACGATGTTCCAGGATTTCCTGCAGCAGGTCATTCTGCCGCTGCCCGGGGTTCGGGAGACACACACCTACGCCTCGATCGCCAATGTGAAGCCCGACGCCTTGCTGCCTGTCGATCCCTGAATTCGCAGCGGCGCATTCGCGTTTTTCTGCATCTTGGTTCAGCCTTTCTGGTTCGAACTGGCTGATGAAACCGGCTATATGTCCGCTGCAATCACCAAAGCTTTTGCTCCGCCAACCCCGAGAAGGAAGATCCGATGAGTTCAGAAAAAGTGGCTGTGGTCGTGGCCGGCGGCAGCGGCATGGGCGCGGCGGCGGCCAAGCGGCTGGCGGCGGACGGCTTCAAGGTCGCCATTCTTTCCTCCTCCGGCAAGGGCGAGGCGCTGGCCAAGGAGCTTGGCGGGCTCGGGGTCACCGGCTCCAATCAATCCAATGACGATTTGCAGCGCCTCGCCGACCTGACGCTCGAGCGCTATGGCCGCATCGACGTGCTGGTCAACAGCGGCGGCCACGGACCGCGCGCGCCGATCCTGGAGATCACGGACGAGCAGTGGCACACCGGCATGGACGTCTACCTGATGAACGTCGTCCGGCCGGTGCGCATCGTGGCGCCGCAGATGGTCAAGCAGAAGGGCGGTTCCATCATCAACATCTCGACGGCGTGGGTGGTCGAGCCAAGCCCGATGTTCCCGACTTCCGCCGTGTTCCGCGCCGGGCTCGCCGCCTACACCAAGATCTTCGCCAACACCTATGCAGCGGACAATGTGCGCATGAACAATGTGCTGCCAGGCTGGATCGACAGCCTGCCGAAGACCGAGGAGCGCCGCGACAGCGTGCCGATGCAGCGCTACGGCACGTCGGAAGAAGTCGCCGCCACCATCGCCTTCCTGGCGTCCGAAGGCGCAGGCTACATCACCGGCCAGAACATCCGTGTCGACGGCGGCATCATCCGCGCTATCTGAGGCGTCGACCGGGAGGGGGATACCGGCATCTCACCCAAGGAGCAAAACATGCGGCTTTTGATACTCGGCACCGGCTGGATGGCGCAGGAACATGCCCGTCGCTTCAGCGCCATCGAGAGCGTCGACATCATCGGCGCCGTCGATGTCGATGCCGCGCGTGTCGGCGAATTCGCCGACAGTTTTGGTATTCCCAACCGCTTCACCTCGCTGGAGGAAGCGCTGACATGGGGTGACTTCGACGCGGTGGCCAATGTCACGCCGGACCGCATCCATCACCCGACCACCATGATGCTGATCGCCGCCGGCAAGCCGGTGCTGTGCGAAAAGCCGCTGGCCGAAGATTTCGGCAAGGCCACCGAGATGGCGGACGCCGCCGAAGCCGCCGGCATCATCAACATGGTGAACCTCACCTATCGCAATGTCGCGGCATTGCAGAAGGCCCGCCAGATGGTGCAGGCGGGCGAGATCGGCACCGTCAGGCATGTCGAGGCGTCCTACCTACAAAGCTGGCTGGTGTCGAAATTCTGGGGCGACTGGCGCACCGATCCGAAATGGCTCTGGCGCCTGTCGCGCGGCCACGGCTCGAATGGTGTGCTCGGCGATGTCGGCATCCACATCCTCGATTTCGCCAGCTACGGCGCCGCGCTCGACATCGACCATGTCTTCTGCCGGCTGCGCACCTTCGACAAGGCGCCGGGCAACCGCATCGGCGACTATGGGCTCGACGCCAATGACAGCTTCGCCATGACGCTGGATTTTTCCAACGGCGCCTTCGGCGTGGTGCATGCCAGCCGCTGGGCATCAGGCCATCTCAACGAACTGCGGCTGCGCATCTATGGCGACAAGGGCGGCGTCGAAGTGGTGTACAATCTCGATGGCTCGGCGCTCAGGGCATGCGTGGGGGAGAATGTCGAGAACGCTATATGGGAAGAGCTCGACGCCGGCACGGTGCCGACCAACTACCAGCGTTTCGCCGATGCGGTGCGAACCGGCGTGCAAGCCGAACCATCCTTCCGCCATGCGGCCGAATTGCAGAAGGTGCTGGATCTGGCTGTCGTCTCGGACGAGAAGCGGGCGGAGCTGAGGGCGAGTGCCGAGACGCGGTGAGGGCAGCGTTAACGACCTGCCCTCCTGATCAACTCGCGGCCGACCAGCTTCGGCGTCTCGCTGCGCAAGACCAGCGCCGTGGTGACGGAGCCGTGGCGCGCCACCGCGTCGACGATGGTTTCAAGGTGGGCAGGCGAGGGAACGAGGACCTTCAGAATGAAGCAGTCCTCGCCGGTAAGCCGGTGCACCTCGGTGATCTCGGGCATTTCGGCGAACTGCTTCAGGCAGGGGCGGATGTGCTCATGCGTGGTACGCACCCGGATGATGGCCATCATGCCGAGGCCTAAGACCGTCGGATCGATCACCGCGGTGTAGCCGGCGATGACGCCGCGCTCTTCCAGCCGTTTCACCCGCTCGGAGGTCGCGGGCTGCGAGAGGCCGACCCGTCGGCCAAGCTCGGACATGCCGATGCGGCCGTTCTCCTGCATGGCTTCGACGATGGCAATGTCGGTCGGATCGAGCGGCGCGCGCCCGTCGCTATTCTTCATCACTTTGAATTCATCGGAAATGCCGCGACTTCTCCGATGATTTCCCATTTTCTGCTAAGCCGCAAGGCGCCAATATGCGCCTTCGATCGATAGGAGCAAGGCGATATGACGCATTTCATCATCCTGCCCGGCAGCGGCGGTTCAGGCCCGGCACATTGGCAATCGCGCTGGGAAAGCGCCAACCCGGCGATGCGGCGGTTCCAGCCGTCGAGCTGGGATCTGCCCGATTTCACCGACTGGCTGGCGGCATTGGAGGCCGCCGTCATCCAGGCGCCCGAGCCGCCGGTGCTGGTCGCGCACAGCCTGTCCTGCCTGCTGATCGCCCATTGGCAGAAGATTTCGCAGAGGCCGGTAAGGGCAGCTTTGCTGGCCGGCGTTCCCGACCCGAAGTCGGCGGTCTTTCCTGGCTATGGGATGCCCTTCGCCGGAATTCCCGTGGGCCGGTTGCGCTTTGCCTCGCTGGTGGTGGCCAGCACCAACGATCCCTACGGCTCGGCGGAGTATGCCGAAGCGAGGGCGAAGCAATGGGGCAGCCGCTTCGTCGTCATCGGCCCTGCCGGCCATATCAATGCCGAGAGCGGTCTGGGCGACTGGCAGGAAGGTCTCGATCTGCTCAACGGTTTTGTTTCCGAGGTTGAGGCCCCAGATTCCGACGGAACCGCGATGAGGGCGGTCAGGGGCCGGTGACGAGGGAAAAAACCAGTTTCTGCAAATTGCCGCCATTGCCGAATTCGACGCGGTCGAAATCGCGGCTTGCCTGTACCCGCGCCTTCGATATCGCGCCGAGGCGGCGGACCACCTCGGCCCTGGTCTTGCTGCATTTGGGATCGTCGGCAAGGGTCAGGCCGTCCGTCGCCGCTTCGATGTCGTGGACCATCTGGACCATGCTTTCGCCATGCACCTTCTCATGGGTGCTGACGCCGGCGATGAAGGTGTCCCAGCTCTTCTGGACGGCTGGCGGCAAGGGGCCGGAGGGTTTTGGCAAGGCGTAGGTGATGATCAGTTTCGGCCGCCCCGCCGTCAGCACGCAGTCCTTGGCCCCGGGCTTGTAGTTCCTGACCCCCCAGGTCAGTTTGAAATTGGTGTAGGCGATGGCGCGGGCGATGCCGAGCTTTGGCCCTTTCTCGCCGATCGAGCGGTAGAGTTCGGCGCCGCTCTGGCCCGAAACAGCGTATGGCTCGATCTTCTCGACCGGCTTCCACTCGGCATGGGCGGTGAGCGGGGTGGCAAG
Source organism: Mesorhizobium sp. LjRoot246 (assembly GCF_964254115.1). NCBI lineage: Bacteria > Pseudomonadati > Pseudomonadota > Alphaproteobacteria > Hyphomicrobiales > Phyllobacteriaceae > Mesorhizobium > Mesorhizobium sp. LjRoot246. Next base: position 3,040,749 of record NZ_CAXUSN020000001.1, read on the forward strand.
CAAGGCCACCGTCAGAAGACAGAGACGAACACAGGCTCTCAACACAACTCTCCGCGAAAACAGGACCGGGCGACATCGCCGCGACGAGCAATGCCACAGGACAGCTTTTCCTATATGCTGCCGGCGGGTGCTGCAAATGCCCTACGGGGAGTCAATTTGGGGGGAAGTCATGAGAGCTGGATATCTCGTCGTCGCCGGTGCGGTAGCGGTCCTGCAGGCCGCGCAGCCGGCGTTTGCCGCGTCGTGCGGTGGCTGGAGCGCCAAGATGGAGGAGGACGAGGGCGGCAGCGTGCTGACCGCCTCGGTCTGCGGCGGGCCGAAAGGCGACGCGTATCTGATGCTGACCTGCTTCGACGCGCCGGTGCTGAGCTACGATCTCGGCGCCAACGGTCAGCAGCTGGAGCCTGGCATCAGCGGTTCGTTCGCGTTCAAGGCCGACGGCAAGACGGTGGCCAAGACGCTGCAGCTGGAGGCTATGTACAACTATTTCGTGGTCAATCTGGCGAAAGCCGATCCGCTGCTCGACCTGTTGCGCGGGAAGGGCGATGTGTCGGTCAGTTCAGCCAAATACGGCGAGACCAGCTTTCCGCTGAAGGGCTCGAGTGCCGCCATCGGCAAAGTGCTGGCGCAATGCGGCAAGGCCGGGCCGGCGGATGGGGATTGATTGGTTGAGCGGCAATACAGTGGCTCCAACTGCCGTGATTGTGGCTGAACCATCCGCGCCTTCGTCATGTATGGACGGCCCCCTGTTGGCAAGGTGCAATTGGCATATTCGGCAGATAGTCTGGAGCGGTCATGTATTCGGCCTTTTGATGCGGTCGAATTTGGACCGCTGGCCCTCAAGGGTTACGCGGATCGGGTTCCAATCATCCACACGCGCTCTTGTATCGCGATGACGAAGGCGGAGTGTCCCGACCCAGGTCCTGACCATTTTGCCGTGCTGCCTTTTGCTCCTTACGCTGTTAAGGGCCTTGCTTTGCGGTTTATGCCGCAGCCGGTGCCCTGTATTCCTGTCCCGAGTTCAGCATTGCCCAGATGATGCGGGCGGTCTTGGCTGCCTGGGCGACGACGGCGACCTTGACCGGCCGCCTGGCCAGCAGGCCGCGTATCCAGGGCGAGCCTCTGTCGGGCTTGGCCCTGACCTGCCGCAACCAGGAACTGGCGCCGAGAATGAGCAGCCTTCGCAAGCCGCCATCGCCGGCGCGGCTGATATGGCCTGTCAATCTGTGCTTGCCGCCGGTGTCGTGGTTCTTGCGGGTCAGGCCGACCCAGGCGGCGAAGTCCCTGGCCGAGGCGAACTGGCGGCCATCGCCGATGGCGGCGATCGTCGCATGCGCGATGATCGGGCCGACGCTCGGGATCGTCATCAGCCGCAAGGCCGCCCGCTGCTGCCTGACCTGAGCCAGGATCTGCTTGTCCAGCTTGCCGATCTCGCCATCCAGCGCCCGCCATTGCCCGGCCAGCGGCAGCAGGCAGATCAACAACGCCGCGGGGATGGCTTCATCGGCCGTTTCGATGAGCTGCAGCAGGCCCTCGATGCCCGCCGCCCCCTTGGCGTTCGCGAGACCCATTTCGTAGAGATGGCCGCGAATGGCATTGGCCAGCTGCGTGCGTTGGCGTACCAGAAGGTCACGCGCACGATGCAGCGCGCGGGCATATTGCTGTTCGACCGTCTTGATCGGCACGAAGCGCATGTCGGGCCGGCTCACCGCCTCGCAACAGGCTTGCGCATCGCGGGTATCGTTCTTGTTGCGCTTGACGTAGGGCTTCACATAGGTCGGCGGCATCAGCTTGACCTGATGGCCGAGCGCGCTGAGCGTGCGGCCCCAATGATGGGCCGAACCGCAGGCCTCCATGCCGATCAGCGCCGGCGGCTGCGCGGCAAAAAACTTCACCACCTGCGCGCGGCGCAATTGGCGCTGCACGACCACTCGCTCGGTCGCATCCACCCCGTGCACCTGGAACACATTCTTGGCCAAATCGATTCCAAATCTGATAACTTGCATGACGGACGGTCTCCTTCCGCTGGGTTCAACACGACCAGTTTGGCACATTCGATGCCGCAAGGGGCCGTCCACCCATCATCCTAGGGTCTCCGCGACGGAGCTTCGCTCCTGCTTCGCCCTAGGAGAGGGGCTGCGGCTAGTGATGCTCGGCGCGGATTGCCGGCGCTGGCGCATGCGGGAAATCTTCCAGGCACTATTCATTTCGAGGGCAAGAGCGGATATAGGTCAGCTAAGTTGACCTATATTGCAGCGTCCGGGAGGCGTGTCGTGACCTTGATGAACCTGTTGGCTTCGCGCTCGTCGCGCATGAAAGCGTCCGAAATCCGCGAGCTCCTGAAGCTGCTCGACCAGCCCGACATCATCTCGTTTGCCGGCGGCATTCCCGATCCGGCGCTGTTTCCGGCCGAGGCCATCCGCGACGCCTATGCCTCGGTGCTGGGCGGCGCGGAGGCGGGCGCGGCGCTGCAGTACCAGGTCTCGGAAGGCTTTTTGCCGCTGCGGCGCTGGCTGGCCGGGCAAATGGGCAAGCTCGGCGTTGCCTGCGACGAGGCCAACATCTTCATCACCTCCGGCTCGCAGCAGGCGCTGGATTATCTGGGCAAACTGTTCCTGTCGCCGGGCGACACCGCGCTGGTGACATGGCCGACCTATCTCGGCGCGCTGCAGGCCTTCAACGCCTATGAGCCGCGCTATGATCGGTTAACCCCGGCCGGCGGCAACATGACGCCCGATGCCTATCGCGCGGCGGCGGCTGCAAATAGCGGCAAGGTCAAGTTTGCCTATCTGGTGCCGGATTTCGCCAACCCGACCGGCAACACGCTGGACCGAAAGCAGCGCGAAGCGGTGCTCGATCTTGCCGGCGAACTCGACGTCGCCATTATCGAGGACGCTGCCTATCGCGCGCTGCGCTATGACGGCGAAGGCGTGCCGCCGATCCTGGCGCTCGATTGCATCAGGTCCGGCGGCATCGACAAGGCGCGCACGCTCTATTGCGGCTCGTTCTCGAAAATCCTGTCGCCGGGCATGCGTGTCGGCTGGGTGTGCGCGCCGCGCCACATCGTCGAGAAGCTTGTGCTGATGAAGCAGGCTTCCGACCTGCACAGCCCGTCGATCAACCAGGTGGTGATGCACCGCGTCGCCGAGGCCGTGTTCGACGGCCAGGTGGAAAAACTCATCGGGGCCTATCGCGAGCGCCGCGACGGGCTGCTCGCGGCACTGGAAGCCCACATGCCGCAAGGCGTGACCTGGAGCCGCCCGGAAGGCGGTATGTTCGTCTGGGTGACACTGCCGGAAGGGTCAGATGCCACCGAACTTCTGGCGCGGGCGGTCAAGGAGGCGCGTGTCGCCTTCGTGCCCGGCAGCGCGTTCTATGCCGACGGCACCGGGCGCAACACACTGCGGCTGTCGTTCACGCTCGCCGACCGGCGCGCGGTGAGCGAGGGCATTCCAAGGCTAGCTGCGCTGTTGAAGGGGTAGTCGCGGGTCGGAGGTCGGGCTGGGCCAGTAGCCGAAGGTGGCGCTGCTCGCATTGACGGCGTCCTGCCCGAACCTAAATTCGAAAGCTTCACGAGGAGGAATTTCGATGGAAACCCAGGAACTGCATCGCGGCCGGCTCATCGACCATATCCAGCTGGTGGTCAGGGATCTCCCCGCCAGCCGGCGTTTCTACGAGGCGGTTTTGCAGGCGCTCGACGTCCCGATCGGCGGTACCGGCGGCGACTTTTTCTGGGCCGACGAACTGTTCGTCTCCACTGCCGACAGCCCAGCCGCACAGGGAAAACTCACCGGCCGCCATCACCTGGCCTTTCAGGCCAAGGACCACGCCATGGTCGACGCCTTCTACAGGGCGGGGCTCGCGGCCGGCGGGACGGACAATGGCGCGCCGGGCGAACGGCTCTATCATCCCGGCTACTACGCCGCCTTCCTGCTCGATCCGGACGGCAACAACATCGAGGCCGTTCATCACGGTCCGCACACGCGCAGTGCCGCTTCGGTGAAGATCACCTTCTAAGCTTCTACCGATAGTCAGCCAATCTGCGAATGACGGCTTGTGCGCTTCGGTGCTCACCCGAGTGCCGACCGCGGCATCATGGGCGATGCTGTGAGATGCGGCTTTGCGTTGCCAGATTGATGGCCCCGGTGCTAACCGTGCAAATGGCAGGCGGGAATCGGTATCGAAGCAACGTGCGCCGCGAATCTCTCAATAAAAACTCGCCTTATCTCATCGGAGAAACACTTTTTATGCAAAACCTAACCAAGGTGGCCTGCGCTGCCGCACTTTTGTTTGCGCCCGGCACTATGGGTCCGGGAAATATATTATCCGTTGCTTATATCTCGTCGGCGCAGGCTCAGGAGGAGTATCTTCCGACCGAGAAGGATTTTGTCGGCAAATGGAAACTGAACGGCGGAGCCATCCGGCCGCCCCGCGACACGACGGATGCGCCCACGCCGGAACAGGAAGCGGCCGCCACTGAGTTCCAGCAGACGGTGACCGCGTTTTACGGCGCGTTCGACTATCTGGAGATCACAGCGGACGGTCGCTACAACTTTCATCAGCCCGGTGACCCGACGTCGGGAACCTGCGTCTGGTGTGGAACGTGGTCGTTCAGCAAGAGTTCGCTATGGCTCAAACTGGAAACGACGCCCCGGCTGGATATCTACGCCAAGGACGGCGACATGCAGATGACCTACACCGCCGAACCCGACGAAAAATCGAAATATGCCTGGCTGGTTTTCGGCTGGACGAAGGCCGAGTAGACGCCGCGCGGCATTCATCACTTCGTCATCCTCGGGTCTCCGCGACGGAGCTTCGCTCCTGCTCCGCCCGAGGATGACGAAGGCGGGGAGGCTTCTGCCAATCCCGTATGTCAGTGAGGGTCGACCGAAACAGAGGACGACATCCTCTTGCAGAGCGAATTTCGAAGCAGCCTCTAAGCGGCTTTTCATTCATCTCGTATCCTCGTATACGAGATGAAGCCGTTGCCCAAGGAGTCCGCATTGAGTCCACTGCCTGAAACCGTGCCGTTTTTCAGCCAGTGGGAAACGCCTGACATGACGCTGGACGTGCTCGCCGACGGTGCCGAAACCGCGCTGCGGCGCGATCCGCTGTGGCGGGGATCGGGGGCGGAAACACTCGACGAATATGCAATCTGGGCCGCCAACATCTGCGGCATGGCGTGCCTGAAGATGATCCTGGCGAGCCGCGGCGAGATCGTGCCGACCATAGAACTTGCCAGGCGCTGTACCGGCTATGGCGGCTATGTCGTCAACGAGGGATCGATCAAGGGGCTGATCTATGCGCCCTTCGTCACCTTCGTGAAGGAGGCCTTCGGTCTCCGCGCCGAAGTGATGACCAATGTCGCGACATCGGACATACCGGCGATCATGCAGAGGTCGCGCTTCTTCATCGCGTCGGTCAGCAGCTCCATTCGCTGGCCCGAGCGCGAGCCGCCATCGAAGGGCGGCCATCTGGTGCTGATCACCGCAGCGTCGAACGAGGGTTTCCGCTTTCACAATCCGTCCGGCCATAACAGCGCCACACAGGCAAACGCAGTGTTGGCGCCGGCCGATTTCGACCGCTTCTTTGCCAATCGCGGCATCGCCGTCGCTATTTGATTTTTTCAGTCGAGGGACTTCGATGACCGGTAAGACAAGAGTGGCCATCCTCTATGGCGGACGTTCGGCCGAGCATGACGTGTCGCGTCTTTCGGCCGCCAATGTGCTGAAGGCGATCAACCGGGCGCGCTACGACATCGTGCCGATCGCCATTTCCAAAAGCGGCAGGTGGCTGCTGCAGCAACTCGATGAAGGGGCGCCGGCATCCGAAGACGGCCTGGAGGTTGCGCTTTTGCCCGGCGGCAAGGGCAGGCTGGTCGCCGTGTCGCGGGATGGACCGCAGCCTGACCTGTCGCCGGTCGACGTCGTGTTCCCGGTGCTGCATGGGCCGTTCGGCGAGGACGGCTCGGTGCAAGGCTATGCGGAGGTTGCCGATGTCGCCTATGTCGGCTGCGGCATCCTTGCCTCGGCCGCGGCCATGGACAAGGAGATTGCCAAACGGCTGATGCGCGAGGCCGGGCTGGCGGTTGCCCGCTCGCTGACCTTGCGGCGTGGTGAGCACGTATCCTTCGAGGACGTCGCGGCGAGGCTCGGCCTGCCGGTGTTCGTCAAGCCGGCGCGCCAGGGCTCGTCCTTCGGGGTCAGCAAGGCAACCGACAGCGCCGGCTTCACGGCTGCCGTCGAGGCGGCTTTCCATCATGACAGCAAGGTTTTGGTGGAAGAGTTCGTCGAAGGCCGCGAGATCGAGTTCTCGGTGCTGGAGCGGGCCGACGGCACGCTGACGGTCTCATTGCCCGGCGAGATCATCCCGGCCGGCAAGCACGGCTTCTACACCTATGAGGCGAAATATCTCGATGCCGACGGCGCGCTGGTCAAGGTGCCCGCCGATGTCCCAGCCGCGGTTGCCGACAAAGCGAGGGAGATGGCGCGGCAGGCTTTTCAGGCGCTCGGCTGCGAAGCCATGGCGCGCGTCGATTTCTTCCTGCGCGCCGACGGCAGCCTGCTGGTCAACGAGGTCAACACCATCCCAGGCTTCACAGACATCTCGATGTACGCCAAGGCGCTGGCCGCCTCGGGCATCGGCTACAGCCAGACCATCGACGTGCTGATCGAGCACGCGCTGGCCAGGTATGCGGAGCGCTGATCCGATCGGGGCCAGGCGAGCCTGAATTCCGTTCCTCATTGCCAGTCGAGTTGTGTCGCAGGGACGGTCAGGGGCGCACTGCGCGCTCTTTCGGGCGTTCGGGTTTCAGCGCAAGGCCGACGATCATTTCCACCAAATGATCTCGCAGCGATCGCTGCCCGTCCAAGGTGTAAAGCGTGCCGCCAAAAATGCGCGAGAAGGTGGCCTGGTTGGAGACGTTGAAGAAGCTCGATGCGCTGATGTGCCAGTGCAGTTCGAGGGGCGATACGTCTTCACGGAAAAGCCCATCGGCGCGTCCGCGCCGGCAAATCGCCTCAAGCTTTTGAATGGCCCCGGCATTCAACTGCCTGATCAGCTCGGACTGTTCGAGATACACGCCGTGATGAATGTTCTCGATCATCACGATCCTGATGAAATCCGGATGGCGGCTGTGATGATCGAAGGTGAACTCGGCTAGCTGCTTGAGTGCCTCGACCGGCGACAGGTGATCCAGCTCCAGCTCCTGCTCGCCGGTTCGCACCTGCCGGTAGGCTTCCTCGAGCACCCGGCCATAGAGCCGTTCCTTGTCGCCGAAATAGTAGTAGATCATCCGCTTTGAGGTGTGTGTCTTTGCCGCGATCTCGTCGATGCGCGCGCCCGACAGGCCATTTGCGGCAAACTCCGTCATCGCCACCGCGAGTATGTTCTTTTGAACGCCGGCGGGATCCTGCTTCCACCCGCTGCGGCCCGCCGCCATCTTCTCGTTCAGCATCTCGTTACTCATGTCCGCTCTTCGCAATCTGGCATCGGTCTGGAGTCTAACAAATTAACCGGATAGTACAAAGCTGTTGACGCAATTAACTGAATGGTACAAAGTTGCGCCCAGTTCGATTTGGGAGGATCGTTTGGCCCTGCTGGCCGCCACCACCGCAGAGAATTGGCAGGCGTCTCCCAGTTCGCGCCGCATATTGGTCGGCTTGCTCGGACGTGGAATTCAGCTTTCCCGGACGCCCGCCATGCACGAGGCCGAAGGACGCGCCCAGGGACTCTCCTACGTCTATACGCTGCTCGATACCGAAACGATGGGCGAGGCTGCCCCTCCTTTGGGCGATCTTATCACTCTTGCCGGGCACTTCGGCTTCACCGGCTTCAATGTCACGTTCCCCTACAAACAAGAAATCATCCCGCTGCTCGACAAGCTTTCCGAGGCTGCCGAGATTCTGGGCTCCGTCAATACCGTTGTGTTGCGCGGCGGCCGGCGCATCGGTCACAACACCGACAGATGGGGGTTCAAGGAGAGTTTTCGCCAGGGGCTGGCCGGGCAGAAGTGTCGGAGGGTGCTGCTGCTGGGCGCCGGCGGCGCTGGCGTCGCGGTGGCCCACGCCTTGCTGGAAAGCGGCGTCGAGACGCTGCTGGTGACCGACTTGCAGGCCGATCGGGCCGAAGCGCTGGCGTCCCGGCTCAGGCCGGCCGGCGGCACGCAAAAGGTCGAGGTCGTTTCGGACCTCGCCGCGGCTTCGGCTCGCGCGGACGGCATCGTCAACGCGACGCCGGTCGGCATGGCCAAGGTGCCCGGCATGCCGATCGCCGCCGATCTGTTGCGACCGGAGTGCTGGGTCGCCGACATCGTCTACCTGCCGCTCGAAACGGAACTGCTCAGGGAGGCACGGCAACGCGGCTGCCGCACGCTGAGCGGCGAGGGAATGGCCGTGTTCCAGGCCGTGCGGGCCTTTGAACTCTTCACCGGGCTTGCGCCCGATGTTGAACGGATGAAGGCGGCGTTTGCCGCCTTTGGGAGAGTCCGTGACCCAGCGGACACAGGGCTGGGACAATAGCCAACAGGGAGGAAAGAACATGAGTTTCAATGCCACACGCCGGGAACTCCTGGTCGGGGCGGGCGTGCTCGCCGCCACGGCAGCCTTTCCGGTGCTCGCCCAGGACAAGCCGAAGCTGCGCTTCTCGGCCGTGTTCTCCGAGCAGGACATCCGCGCCGACATGATGAAAATGTTCGCCGGGTCGATCAAGGACGACTTCGTCTTCGAGGGCTATTACGGCGGCAATCTGTTCAAGCAGGGTACCGAACTCGTCGCCCTGCAGCGCGGCAATCTCGAGATGGGCAACATCGCACCGCAGGATATCTCCAAGCAGATCCCGGCATGGTCGATCGTCACCGCCGCCTATCTGTTCCGCGACGCCGCGCATCTCAAAACCTTCTTCGCCGGCGATCTCGGCGCGCAGATGAAGAAGATGACCGAGGACCAGCTTGGCATACGCGTGCTCGGGCCGACATATTTCGGCGCCCGGCAGATCGGCCTCAAACCGGACAAGAAGATCACCACGCCGGCCGACATGGCGGGTATCAAACTGCGCATGCCGGGCGGCGACGCCTGGCAGTTTCTCGGCGCCGCGCTCGGGGCCAATCCCGTCGCCATGGCCTACGCCGAGGTCTATACCGGTCTGCAGACCGGCGCGATCGACGGCCAGGACAATCCGCTGCCGAACGTCGAGAACATGAAGTTCTATGAGGTCATGTCGCAGATCGTGCTGACCTCGCACCTGGTCGGCTTCGATCTGCTGACCGTGTCGAAGAAGGTGTGGGATGAGATGGGCGCCGACAAGCAGGCCAGGTTCCAGGCCGCCGCTGACGCAGCCATCGAATTCAGCACGCAAAAGCATCTTGCGCGCGAAAAGGATCTGGTCGAGCTGTTCAAGGGCAAGGGTCTGAAGCTCTACGAGCCCGACATCGCCGCGTTCCGAAAATACGCTCAGGAGAAATACCTGTCGTCGGATCTCGCCAAGGATTGGCCGGCCGGCATGGTCGACAAGATCAACGCGCTCTAGGCCGGAGGTGCGGCGGGCATTGCTTCCCCCGCACCTCTCATTCCAGAAACGGCTCTCACAGGCGGAGAAGCCCGCGTGAACCCTTCGATCCGAAACCTTGGCCGTTGGCTATATCGGCGTGCCGAGAACGTCCTCGCCGCCATGCTGGCGGCAATGTTCGTTGCCTTCCTGCTGCAGATCGTCTTTCGCTACCTGCTCGACATGCCGATCGGCTGGACCAACGAAATCAGCGTGATCCTGTGGATCTGGCTCGTGCTGTGGGGTGCGGCCTTCGTTGTCCGCGAGGAGGAGGAAATCCGCTTCGACCTCTTCTACGCCTCGGCCCCGCCGCGTGTTCGCCGCATCATGATCCTCGTCGCGGCGGCATCGCTGATCGCGCTTTATGCGATTTCGTTTCCCGCCGTGCTCGACTATGTGACGTTCATGAAGGTCGAGAAGACCGCCTATCTGAAGATCCGCTTCGACTGGCTGTTCTCGATCTACATCCTCTTCGTCGTGGCTATCCTTGTCCGCTATCTCTGGCTGTCCTGGCAGGCCGTGTTCGGCAAGGCGCCAAAGGAGTTCGATCCCACCAAGGCGGGGTCGGGCGTATGAACCTCGCCAGCCCGTTCTCGATCTCGGTCGTCGCGATCACCGCGCTTGCCTTTCTCGGGCTGCCGATCGGGCACTCCATGATCGCCGGCTCGATCCTCTATCTGCTGCTGGCAGGGCTCGATATGGGAACGGCGGCCGAGCAGCTGCTGAACGGAATGTACAACAACTACATCATCCTCGCCGTGCCGCTCTTCATCCTGGCCGCGGAACTGATGAACATCGGCTCGATGACCGAACGCCTGCTGCGCTTCTGCGACGCCGTGGTCGGCCGGTTCCGGGGCGGGCTCGCCCACGTCAACATCGTCCAGAGCATCATCTTCGCGGGCATGTCGGGATCGGCCATCGCCGATGCCGCAGGCACCGGCAAGATGATGCAGATGATGATGACCAAGGACGGCAAATACACGCCGGGCTACGCGGCGGCGCTGACGGCCGTGACCGCAGTCATCGGGCCGATCATCCCGCCGTCGATCCCCATGGTCATCTATGCGCTCGTCTCCGATGCCTCGATCGGCTACCTGTTCCTCGGCGGCGTCATTCCCGGCCTGCTGATGGCCGCGGCGCAAATGGGGATCGTCGCCTATCAGGCGCGGCGCAACAATTTTCCTGTCGAGGCGCCGACACCGCTGCGCGAACTTCCGGGCATTGCCTGGCGCGCCTTCCCCTCGCTGATGATGCCGGTCGTGCTGCTCGGCGGCATCTACACCGGCGTCACCACCCCGACCGAAGCGGCGGCCGTCGCCGCGGCCTATGCCCTGATCATCTCCGTCGTGCTCTACCGCAGTGTCAGCTTCGCCGATCTCTACCGTTCCGTGCTGGGCAGCGCGCGCACCTCGGCCTCGATCGGCATGCTGATCGCCGGCGCCCTGGTCTTCAATTATGTGGTGACCGTCGAGAACATCCCGGTATCGATCAAGGCCATTCTCACAAGCTGGGATCTGTCGCCCACCGGCTTCCTGGTCCTCGTCAATATCCTGCTCCTGCTGCTTGGCTGCGTGCTCGAAGGCACCACGATCCTCCTCGTGATCGTGCCCGTGCTCATCCCGACGGCGCGCGCACTCGGCATCGACATGGTGCATTTCGGCGTGATGGTGGTGGTCAACATCATGCTCGGCCTGGTGACGCCGCCATACGGTCTGCTGCTGTTCATCATGACGAGGATCGCCGAGGTGCCGCTGAAGGACATCGTCCGCGACGTGCTGCCGTTCCTGTGGGCGATGATCGCTTCGCTGGCCCTCATCACTTTTTTTCCGGAGTTCGTGCTCTGGCTGCCCCGGCTGCTGGGCTACCAGGGCTGATCGAAGACAAAGGAGCCGTCATGGTGAAATCTATCTACGTGATCAACGGCCCGAACCTGAACCGGCTCGGCAAGCGCGAGCCGGAAATCTACGGCACGACGACGCTGGCTGAGATCGAGGCTTTCTGCCGCGAAGCGGCCGGCGACACGCCCGTCCGCTTCCATCAGTCGAACAGCGAAGGCCAAATAGTCGACTGGATCCACGAAGCGATCGACGAGGCAGCCGGGATCGTCATCAACCCGGCCGGCTTCTCCTTCACCTCGATCGCGATCCTCGACGCGCTGAAGATGTTTTCCGGCCCGATCGTCGAGCTCCACATCTCTAACATTCACAGGCGCGAGGCCCACTATCACCATTCCTACGTGTCGAAGGTCGCGACGGCGGTCATCGCAGGGCTAGGCCCGCGCGGCTATCCTGTCGCGGTTCGGGCGATCGCAGACCTGCTTGCGGCGGCATCGAAGGTGCCATGACCTTGAAGACCTCCATCGCCACCGTGTCGATCAGCGGAGATCTTCGCGAGAAGCTCGCGGCCATCGCCGCGGCCGGCTTCGACGGCGTGGAAATATTCGAGAACGACTTTCTTGCCTTCGACGGCAGCCCATCCGAAGTCGGGCGGATGATCAGGGATCATGGCCTGGAGGTCACGCTATTCCAGCCTTTCCGCGATTTCGAAGGAATGCCCGAACAGCAACGTGCGCGCGCCTTCGACCGGGCGGAGCGCAAGTTCGACCTGATGCAAGAACTCGGCACCGACCTGATGCTGGTGTGTTCCAACGTCTCGCCGCTGGCGCTGGGCGGCATCGACCGTGCCGCCGACGATTTCCGCCAACTCGGCGAACGGGCGGGACGGCGCGGCCTTCGCGTCGGCTACGAGGCGCTGGCCTGGGGAAGGCATATCAACGACCATCGCGACGCATGGGAGGTTGTCAGGCGGGCGAACCATCCCAACGTCGGACTGATTCTCGACGCCTTCCATAGCCTGGCCCGACGGGTGGATCTGGAGACGATCCGCGCCATCCCCGGCGATCGCATCTTTATCGTCCAGCTTGCCGACGCTCCGCTGATCGACATGGACCTGTTGTACTGGAGCCGCCATTTCCGGAACATGCCCGGCCAAGGTGACCTGCCGGTGGTCGACTTCATGCGAGCGGTCGCGGCAACCGGTTACGACGGGCCGTTGTCGCTAGAAATATTCAACGACCAGTTCCGTGGCGGCTCGCCCAGATCGATCGCGATCGATGGCCACAGGTCGCTGGTCTACCTTATGGACCAGGTGGCACGCGCCGAGCCGGACATCGCCATCGACGTGCCGGCCCTGCCGGAACGTGTCGCGGTCGGCGGCATCGAGTTCGTCGAGTTCGCCGCGAATGAGACCGAGGCCGACGAGTTGGTGCACCTGTTGCGGGCCATGGGATTCTCGCTGGCCGGCCGCCACAAGAACAAGGATGTGGTGCTGTTTCGGCAGGGCGCCATCAACATCGTCGTCAACACCGAAAAGGAGGGGCTGGCGCATTCCTCGTACCTCGTTCACGGCACGTCTGCCTATGCGTTCGGATTGAAGGTCGACGATGCGGCCGCAACCGTGGCCCGGGCGCGCGCCTTGGGCGCCGAGCTCTTTGAACAGCGGCATGGTCCCGATGAGCTGGCGATACCGGCGATACGCGGGGTCGGAGGCGGCGTGATCTATTTCATCGATGGCAAGAGCGAGTTGGCAAAAGTCTGGGAAATCGAATTCGACCCGGTCAACAACGCCGGCGCGGATGCCGGGCTCCTGGAAATCGACCACCTCGCCCAATCGATGAACTACGAGGAGATGCTGACCTGGCTGCTTTTTTACACATCGATCTTCAGGACCAGAAAATTGCCCATGGTGGATGTGATCGATCCGGCCGGCGTCGTTCGCAGCCAGGTCGTGGAGAGCGATGATGGCGCGCTTCGGCTCACTTTGAACGGCGCGGAGAACCGCAGGACGCTGGCCGGCCACTTCATTGCTGAGAGCTTCGGCTCGGGCGTGCAGCATCTGGCCTTCGCCAGCCGCGATATTTTCCAGACCGCCGACCGCCTGACCGAGCTCGGCTTCGATGGGTTGGAGATTTCGCCGAACTACTACGATGATCTCGAAGCGCGCTTCGGGCTCGAGCCGGAATTCACGAAGCGGTTGCGGGATCGAAATATCCTCTTCGACCGGGACGAGGGCGGCGACTATTTCCAGCTCTACAGCCAGACCTACGGCGAAGGTTTCTTCTTCGAGATCGTCGAGCGTCGCGGCTATCGAGGCTATGGGGCAGCCAATGCCGCGTTCCGCATTGCCGCCCAGAAGCGGACATTGCGGCCAAAAGGCATGCCAAGGGTCTGACCGTCACCGAGGCAATTGGGCGATGCCTACCGATCGACCATCGCCATGTCTCGCTCGGTGTAGCGCGGGCCGGAGATCTTTCCTGGCGCGAGCGCTTCGTCGAGCGCGGCCATTTCGGCGGCGTCGAGTTTCAGCGATGCGGCGGCGACGTTCTCTTCCAGATATCTGATCCGCTTGGTGCCGGGTATCGGCACTATGTCGACGCCAAAACCGTTGCCCTTCGCCAGCAGCCAGGCCAGTGCGATCTGGCCGGGCTTGACGCCCCGGGCAGCGGCGATGTCGCGCACCTTGGCGGCCGCCTCGGGAGCGGAGTGGCAACAGGGGGCGGCCTGCGCCAAGCCGGGGCCGTCACTGGCCAGGCCTTGAAGGCCGTGTGAAGCGTAGTTACATCAATGATTAAGCGTGCATCGCACGCGAATTTAACGCTTTGGTCAAGCTTCATCTATGGAGGTTGTCATGGCTAATATGCTCATGGAAGGAAAGAAGAGCCAGGACTGGCTCAATCTGATCCTTGCCATCTGCCTGTTCATCTCACCTTGGATAATCGGCTTCGCTGCTGAAACCGCTCCCGCATGGAACGCCTGGGTTGTTGGCGTCGTGCTGGGCGTCATGGCTCTGGCGACGCTTGCCGCATTCGCCGAGTGGGAGGAATGGGTAAGTGTCGTTCTCGGGCTCTGGCTGATCGCTTCGCCCTGGATGCTCGGCTTCATGGGGTACGCGATGGCCACCCACGTCATTCTCGGCGTGCTGGTGGTTGCCGTATCAGGCTGGGCCGTCTGGGACTTCCGTCATCCACACGCGCATGCGTGACCGGGTAAAAGGGTGGGGGTCCGGCGCGCGAGCGGCGGGCTCCTCCGGATTTGAATATACGCGCCGGGTCGCGGGATAGCAGAGCCCGCCTCTACCGATCGACCATCGCCATGCCCCGCTCGGTGTAGCGCGGGCCGGAGATTTTGCCTGGCGCGAGCGCTTCGTCGAGCGCGGCCATCTCGGCGGCGTCGAGCTTGATCGCTGCGGCGGCGACGTTCTCTTCCAGATATCTGATCCGCTTGGTGCCAGGGATCGGCACGATGTCGACGCCAAAACCGTTGCCTTTCGCCAGCAGCCAGGCCAGTGCGATCTGGCCGGGCTTGACGCCGCGGGCAGCGGCGACGTCGCGCACCTTGGCGGCCGCCTCGACATTGGCGTCGTAGTTTTCGCCCTGGTAGCGCGGGTCGTTGCGGCGGTAATCGCCGTCGGGATAGTCCTCCGCGCGCTTGACCTCTCCGGTGAGAAAACCGCGGCCGAGCGGCGAGAACGGCACCAGGCCGATGCCGAGTTGCCTGAGCAGCGGGATGATCTCCGGCTCCAGATTGCGCTCCCACAGCGAATATTCGCTCTGCACCGCCGACACCGGGTGGACGGCATGCGCCCGGCGGATGTTGGCCGCACCAGCCTCCGACAGGCCGAAGAACCGCACCTTGCCTTGCGCGACAAGTCTGCCCACGGCGCCCGCGACGTCCTCCATCGGCACCTCCGGGTCGACGCGGTGCTGGTAGAGGAGGTCGATATGGTCGGTGGCGAGCCGGACGAGCGAGGCTTCCACAACCTCGCGAATGTGCTCGGGCCGGCTGTCGGTTCCGACCTGCTTGCCGTTTTCGATGCGGAAGCCGAATTTGGTGGCGATCGTCACCTGGTCGCGCTTGCCCTTCAATGCCCGGCCGAGCAGAGCTTCGTTGGTGTAGGGGCCATAGACCTCGGCGGTGTCGAGGAAGGTGCAGCCGAGTTCGATGGCGCGGTGCAGCGTGGCGATGGATCCGGCCTCATCGGCCGGGCCGTAGGACTGGCTCATGCCCATGCAGCCGAGGCCGATGGCCGAGACTTCCAGTCCTTGGCTGCCGAGCTTGCGTGTTTCGAGAGTCATTGGGATGTCCTCCGGTGGAGCCACGACTATACAGGGTGCCCGCTCCATTCTCACGGACATTCGGCGGCACAGGGCTGGCCCCTTGTCAGGCCAACGGTGAGCCCTGCCGTATTGTAAGGACAGCCGCTCAGGCCGGTACACCGCCGCGCCCGGACCGCTGTCCGGTCATCCAGGGCAGAACCTCCGCATCCTCCAGGATGCGCGCCGATCTTGCCCATGCGGCGAAGGCTTCTCGGGCAACCGACCGCGGCAGCAGCCGTCAAAAGCACGATGGCAGGCACGCCGGGCGGTATCGAAGATCGGGCCGCGGCGGTGGATCGGCCATTCGTCGAGAAAGTCGAGGGCGTCGTCGAGGCAGGTGATTTCCTGGACGATCGTCCTTGACGAAAACGGGATGGTTGAAGCGCCTATCGTTCATCACTTCCTCCAATTGCTTGAACGATGCTTTGAACTGGCCGGCAACGATAGCGGCGGCCATCGAAAATATGTAAGGCACAGGTTTCCGTGTCAAGAACAGGCGCCGGCGGCCAGCCTACTCGATCAGGATATGCGCCTCACGCGCGGCTTCGACAAGCGCCGCCCTGGCGATGTCGGGGGCAATATCGCCGGTCGTCGCCCGTCGGCAGGCACGCAACGCCGATTGATGTTTCGGGCTGCCGGCGTCCCGCCAATGTGTCGTGAGCAATTCAATAGCTTGCTGTGTATTGGACAGATGATGGATGGAACCGGTGACACCGACGGACACCGTCACGGGCCTGGAGAACCATGCAGTTTGCATCGGAACCACCTCGAACTGGGCTGAAGCAGTAAACGCAATTGGTGGCTCAAGGTTTCATCGCTGCCAATCAATCTGGCGTGAGAGGCCGGAGGCGGACGCATCGCCCGGCTGATCGTTGGTCCTGTGGCCGCCCTGGCGATGGCTCATGTCGATGTTGTGCTACATTAATCCATGCACGACTGCGGCATGTTCGCCCGTCCATTGAACGGGCGAGCTTCTAGCCGGAAACGGCAACTCGCGACCCCATCTCGGCCGTTCATGTCAGGAAGTGACGTCTCTGAAAGCAGACCTTGCAGGTCATGGATCATATCTGTCGCAGAGGTCGGGTGCAGAACTGTCGTTTTAATAGGGAGTTTTTCGACACGGCAGACGGCACACCCGCTATTACCGTCGCGGACATCAACTGATCCGGAACATCCTGCGCGGCCGTGGATGCGAACGGCTCGCTCCGACCTCTATACACCTCATCAGGTAAACAGTGATCCGAAGAGCGACGGGCGCAACGTGTTCTGAGGGGCAGCTAACGGCCAGTGGGGGCAGTTTGCCCCCTGGCCGGACAGTTTGCTGCGGTCCCTGCATTACTCAAGAATTCCAAAATAGGTCTTTCGTCCCAGACCTGGACTTCAATGAAGCGATCATAACGCCGTAGGTGATCTGTCCTCCAACGCTCGCCGGGCATTCCGAAATCTTGGACTACTCGCTTTATCTGATGCAACGTGAACACCTGTCCGTGGTATGGTTGCCGCTCAGGCCGATGGTCGTCATGGGTCGCAATAGGCAGGCTGGCCATGCTATCGGGATAGGTGAAAGTGAGCACGTCTGAAGGAAACTCGGCAAGCGGCATCACCATGGAGCATGGCCGAGAGAGGTCTTGGCCATCTGCGAAATCACCGAGAAAGAAGTAGATCGGTCTATTCCGTCGAGTTTGCCCTAGGAGTTGTTGCCTCTCGTTGATCAACCATGCTTCTGTTTTGAGCCGTCTACCGAGATAATTTGCCTTAATGGGCCGCTTGCCCGCATCCCGGATGCATTGCAGGATCTGCTCTGCTTCGGCCAGAGGCAAATCGCATAGATTCGAGAGGAAGACGCCTTCCGGATCGTAGTTATGCGTCACAACCTCTGGAATCGTATTCACTGGCTCGGCTCGAATCTCGCTCGGTGTTCGATCTTAACTTGGAAAGACCCTGCCGGCACTATCGCGGTCAAAACCGAGCCGGCAGAAATTCCCTCAAGGTCGCGGAACTCCTAAATTTTGTAACCAGATCGCCGACACTGAAACGTCAGGGAAATTCCGTCGCAAAATTCGGACGCAAAACTCGGCATTCCGCCAATGACTTTCGCGACAGCCAAGATCATCGTCCTGTGTCAGCTTTCTTGAAAATCCTGAACAAACCGGATCGTCTCCTTCCCACCAATTGCAGCCCTCTAGAACTCTCTAATGTCTGGTGGACTGTACTCGTTGACGTTGTGCTACATTAATCCGCGCATTTCAGCCGTAGATATTATGTTCCACTGAACTGTCCCGAATGGCCGGCGTCGAACCCGTTGCAGACCTGCGCATGTTCGACGCCGCATCCTCATCGCTCGCTCCATATCTTCTAGTTTGCTGGGCACGCTACGGGCAATGTGCTATGGTTCGCATGTCGGAGGCAGCATGACTGAGTTAATCCTCACGGGGACGATCGGCGGGCTCCTTGGTAGCGCGTTGGCTTTGATCGGTGTTAGGCAGGTAACGATATTGAACTGCGTCGTCTCGTTCGGGTTGTTGCTTCTGGGCCTGACTTGGTTTGTGGGCTAGTGAGCGTGCGCACCTGACGGGGCCAGGTTGGACCGTCCATTGAACGATGACCTTCAGGCCGGAACGACAACTTTCAACTCAACTTTGCCATTGCGGAAGCTAATTCGCTTCCCGGAAAGCGCACGGTTCTCGCGTCGTGCTCGCATTCAGCAGCGGAATCCTTATAGATTTTCTTCAGTTGGGGGAGATCGAGTGCCCCGAAATAAGTTCCGCATGGTGTTCCGAAAGTACTCCGAAGTGAACTGTTTTATGACAGTTTTGTGACAAAAAATTCAAAGCGCTACCGATGTTGCTTGTGTGGTTACGAGTGCCGGCGATTTGTACCGTGTCCAGCAGAAAGAACGCCCATGCAGCCGGAGCCGATGGCCGAGACCCCGGCTGCCGAACCTGCGTGTTTCGAGGGCGCGCCGATTTCGAGACGGGCACTCACATGTTCGAGGCGACGTCGCGGGTGGGCGGTGGTTTGGGCTTGTGTGCCGCACACTGCCTTGTCGCTTGTACGGCAGGGCGGGGTGCGGTCTTGACCGTGTTCACGGTCGTGGGCGCTTGCGCCTTGCGGCGCTTGAGCCAGGTGGATGACAGTTCGGCAAGGAGACTGCGCAAGTCTTTCACGACGTCCTCCTCTTGCGGGGCGACAAGACAATATCCGTCAGCCCAACTTGTTCCAGCGGAAAAATCGTTCCGCCTAAAAATAAGGGGACCCTTGCCGGCGAAAGCGGCCGGGGCGTCACCTGCCAATATAGGCGGCCAGTTCCTCCGGCGTCCCGTTTGGGAAGGCCTGTTTCAGAAAATCCAGGAACGCCGAAACGCGCGGGCTGAGCAGCCGCCGAGATGGGTAGAGCGTCCATAGAGCGATCTCTGGGCCGTCGATATCCCCCCAATTTACCAGCGTGCCGTCAGCCAGGTCGTGGGCCACCAACGAAATGGGAAGGCGTGCTGCACCGACCCCGGCTCGCACGGCATCCCGGACCATGATGAGCGTCGACAAGGAGAGGACCGGCTCGATTTTGATTGTCGACCGGCCATCCTCTGTCTTCACGTGCCATATTTGCCGTTCGCCTGCGCCGCGCGCCACGCCAGGAACGCCGGATCCACCGGTCGTGCGCGGAAGGCGGGGGCTCGCCACAACGACCAGGCGGTCACGGAGAAACGCCCGTCCGACCAGGCTTTCGTCGGGATCCGGATTGACCCGGATGACCAGATCGTAGCCTTCCTCGATCATGTCCACATGCCGGTCCTCCGTCGTCACCTCAAGCCTCACCTCCGGATATTCGAGGGCAAACCCCGCGGCGATCCTCCCCATCGCGGTCTGAGAAAAAAGCATGGGTGCGCTGATCCGCAGTCTCCCCTTGGGTCTTTGACCGCCCGAGGCGATCGCCGCGGCCGTTTCGTCCAGTTCGGCAAGCAACGCCGCCGTCCGCTCGAAGAGCGCCCGTCCTTCTTCGGTCAGCTTCAGGTCACGCGCACCCCGTTCAAACAGGCGCAGATCAAGGCTGCTCTCCAAGTCTCCAACGCGCCGCGACAGCGTTGCCTTGGGCCGGCCGGTGGCCCTTGCCGCTTTGCCGAAACCACCATGGCGGGCAACGAGGTTAAAATCGGTGAGCGCCAGAAGATCCATGAGTGTTCCACCAGTGAGACGGTGCGTCTAAAATTTCGGCCTGTTTGACTGTTTGTGAGCCACACATATTGGGCCTGTCAAGCAACCCAACAGGAGAAATTCCATGACCATCCTCGTTACCGGCGCCACAGGCAATGTTGGCCGCCAAGTCGTAGAACACCTCGTCAAGCGCGGCGCCGACGTCCGTGCCCTCGTCCGCGATCCGTCGAAAGCCAGCTTCCCGGCAGGCGTATCGGTCGTGCAAGGCGACTTTCTCGATGTCGATTCACTGCGCAAAGCCATGTCCGGCGTTTCCACCCTGTTCCTCTTGAACGCCGTGGTGCCGGACGAATTCACCCAGGCTTTGGTCGCGCTGAACGTCGCCCGATCGGCGGGCATCGAGCGGGTCGTCTATCTGTCGGTGATCCATGCCGACGTCTATGTGAACGTGCCGCATTTCGCGGGCAAATTCGGCGTCGAGCGAATGATCGAGCAGATGGACTTCCAGGCCACGATCTTGCGCCCGGCCTATTTCATCCAGAACGATCTGATGATCGAAGACGTCATCACCGGCTACGGCACCTACACAATGCCGATCGGCGCCAAGGGTCTCGCCATGATCGACGTGCGTGATATCGCCGAGATCGCCGCGCTTGAGCTTCTGCGCCGCGAACGGTCCGCGGAGCCGCTTGCGCTCGAGCGGATCAACCTCGTCGGTCCGCAGACGCTGACCGGGACGGACATCGCCGCCATCTGGTCAGACCTGCTCGCCCGCCCGATCAGCTATGGCGGCGACAACACCGAGGGCTTCGAGCAGAATCTCAAGCAGTTCTTGCCCGCCTGGATGGCTTACGACATGCGCTTGATGGGCGAGCGCTTCTTCACCGACGGGATGCTGCCCGAGGCCGGCGACGTCGAGCGCCTGACCGCGCTTCTGGGCCGCCCACTGCGCCCATACCGCGACTTCGCCTCACAAATCGCCGCCTCCGCCTGAGAACGCGATCCGCCTACAAGGACTGCCACCATAGGGCGGCCTCTCAAGGAGCCGCCCTGCCTTACGCGAGACGCCATGGCTCGGCTCTATTCCTTTGTTAGAGCATGATCTCTGGACAAACGGAAACCGTTTGCCCGAGAAAACCGGTTCCCACTTTTCGGGATCATGCTCTAGAGGATGTTGGTCGTCACTTCGACGACGATCGCGGCACCTTCCACGCTGCCATTGGTCACGTGCACGACGCGCGATACCCGCAGATCCTGCGCATTTCCGTTGATCGACAGGGAAACGCTTTCGCCGATCCGGGGAACCGCCTGGAAAACCGCGTCGGTGGCTTCCGGCCGGTTGTCGATCGATATGCGGCAGTTGACGGTCATGGGATATCTCCTCCTGTCTGGCGGGCGCCCCGCCCGTCAACGCAGCCTGTCCGAAATAGTTTCAGGCGCCGGATGCGATGAAACTTAGTCGTGCCCGGGTTCGTAGCTTGCCAATTGCTCCATTGTTCATCGTAACGGAGCAACAAGGCTCGCTGGGGGAGGGCGTTGGGGCTGTCCCCGGCGAGTTTTGTCCTGGTTGCGCAGGCAGACCGTCGTCGGGGCAATGGCCAGGGCTGGTCAGCAAGCTCAGCGCTCTGTGCTTTACTTTGCATCGCGTGGCACGACATAGCTCGTGACGGCGCCTATCCCTCGCGTGACGACGACCGTGGTGTAGTCCGCGGGCAGGGAAGCCGTGGCGGCCGTATCGATTGCCTGGCACCGACCGACGATCTCGCCGTTGGGCGCGCTTGCCAGCCTGTCGGCCAATGACGCCCGGCATTGATCGAGCGATGCGTAACGGGCAGGCACCAATTCCAAGGGTTTGCAGACGGCGGCCTCGCCGGTGGTGCACGAAAGCAAAATCATCACTGCCGCCATTGCCGGATCCATGGCCTGGGCTGCCTTGTCGAACGAGCCTCAACGTGGATGTGCGACCTTGGTTTCGCTGTCGCCAAAAAACAGATTCGGATTGCCTGGAGGGAAATGGGCTCGCCCTCGGTCGGATTGATGGTCAGGACCACACGGCTGGATCGTCGAAGTCAGGGTCCTTTCGAAAGGGAACATTGCCTGCCGTCAATGCGTTCATGGTCCTGGAACGACGATGTTGGAGGCCGATATGCGCAGCTTCGAAATGATCGATCTGCTCTGTGTGGTCGAGGCCTGCAGGCGTGATCGAGCGGTCGGGAATTTCGTGTCGATGGCCGAAGGGGTCGAAGAGTTACGCGTGCTGACCGGCGATTTCGTGTCAGCGGATGACGTGGTGGCAAACGCCCTCTCAACGGTGGCACTTGCGCGGGGTTGCTCAGTTGTGTTCGACGAACAGGCCGGCGCCGAAATCCACTTTGACGCCCTGACAGCCAAATCCTAGCTGCCGGCAAGTCGCTGTTTGGCGGAAGGAAGCCAAGTGATGATTTTGGTTCCCGCTCATGGGCTCGAACCACGATTCACGCCTTCAAAGGGCGCTGTCCTACCATTAGACGAAGCGGGAAAATGCAAGTTGCGCCCACACCCCTAGCCGGTTCGCGCTCCGGGATCAACGCGATGCTGCGGCAAAGCTGCGTTGCCGGCATCAGTTCGGGAAGTTGTTGACCGGTTCCTCGCAGCGGTAGACAGGGCAGCGGCCGTCACGGGTCGAGACATAGGCCGACATCGGCACCTCCGGCCAGTCGCACTCATTGCCGAACTGCCTGACATAGCGGTCATAGGTGTTGGGGCCGGTGGTCAGCACCACGGCGCGATGGCTCTGGATCATCTGCCGGAGTTGTTGGCAGCTCATCGTGCGGGTATCGGGCCGGGCTTCGGCAAGGCCGGTCGCGGCAAGCAGGATCGCTGCCGTCATCAAAGCAATTCGGCGCATCGGCATGGTGGTTCCCTCGAACGGATGTGTCACCCGAAACTCGCATCTTGGCAGGTGGTTCCGCAACAGCCGGCTGGCCGTCTTTGGCGGTGCACGGCAGGGAGCCTTATGAAGCACCGAAGAATCCGGCCAGAGTCTCGGCGGTCGGCGCAGGGTTCTCCTCGGGAAAGAAGTGTCCGCCCGGCATCGCCTGGCCGCGCGCGTCGTCGGCCCAGCCTCGCCACAGCGCCAGCGGCCCGCCTTCGGCGGCATACCAGTCGGCAAGGCCACCTTGCTCGCTCCATAGCGCCAGCAGCGGGCAGCGGATGCGCCGGCCGGCGGCCTTGTCGGCATGGTCGTGCTCGCGGTCGAGCGTGGCTGCCGCCCGATATTCCTCGCAGATTGCATGGATGTGGGCTGGCGCGCGCAAGGCGTCGACATAGGCCTGACGCACTTGGGCTGAAAAGACCGAGGGCGACGAGCCCCAGCCGCTGAATGCGTTGTCGACGATCGCCTCGGCGGCGCCGGCGAGGATCTGCTCCGGCAACGGCTCGGGCTGCGCCAGCAGCGACCATGGCCAATAGCCCAGCGCCAGCCTGGCGTCGGCACGGTCCCAGGCATCGGCGGTCGGCACGATGTCGAGCACGGCGAGCTTTTCGACGCAGCTGGGATGGTCAAGCGCCATGCGGTAGGCGACACGGCCGCCGCGATCGTGACCGGCGACCATGAAACGGCTGAAACCAAGCTTTTCCATCAGTGCCACCATGTCGGCGGCCATGGCGCGCTTGGCGTAGGGCGCGTGATCCGGTGTCGACGCTGGACAGGAACTGCCGCCATAGCCGCGCAGGTCGGCGCAGACGACGCTGAATCGGTCAGCCAGGATGGGCGCCACACCGCGCCACATCAGATGCGTTTGCGGAAAGCCGTGCAGCAACAGCAGCGGCGGCCCCGTGCCGGCACGCAGGCAGAATATGCCGGCAGCGCCAGTGTCGATTTCCGCCGCTTGAAAATCATCGAACATGGTCGCCTCCGGCAAGCGCAACGGGTGGCGAACGGATCTGGTTGCAACAGGGCCGGGCGCAAGCGGCCAACCTTTTTCATCGACAGGCGTTGTTCCTGCGAAGGGAAAGGTCGCCGCAGGTGACCGTGAAAGGAAGAAGGAGGCAGAGATGAGAACTCTCGCCATCGTTCCATTCAGTCTGATGCTGGCATTCGCCGCGCCAGTCGCGGCCCAGACGGACCAGCAGAACGATAGCCCAGCGCCGCAGGCCGACAAATGCCGGGCTCAGACCGAACAAGATGCGAAACAGCAGCCTAGCGACGCCAGTCTGACGGAGACGCTCAACGACTGCGGCGGTGTGCTGAAGCCGCCACCCACGGGTGACCAGGGCATGGCGGCGCCGGCGCCCGACGAAGGCAAGACGCCGGTGATCAAGCCGGGTGAATTGCCGCCCCAGCCGCCGCCCAAGCAGTAGAGGGCGCGGCAGCAGAAGGTGAGGCATTCACGGGCATATGCTTGGCGATCAGCGAACCAGCACGCCGGCATGGTCGCAGAGCGCAGCGAAAGCTTCCTGCGCCTGGGCAGCACCCGCCTTGTTCTCCAGTGCTGCCTCGACCTGTTCGCGCGCCGTCTGATAGAACGGGCCGCGTTTGGCCTGCGGCCAGTCGATCAGGATTTCGCTGGCATCCCTAAGCGTGGCGATGTCGCGGATCGTGTCCGAACCATGTGGCCTGATCCGCATCGGCGTCGGCAGCATCAGTTCGGCCATGCCTGTTTTCTCCCTATTGGAGGAGTTTTGCTTCGCGCGCGGCGTCGATCATCGCCCGCATCGCCTTTTCCGCCGGCGCCCAGCCGTCCAGCGCGTCGCGACAACTGCGCAACGCCGCCCGGTAGCGGCGGCTCCGGCCGCCCGGCCACTCGCCGAGACATTCCAGGCCTTCCCAGGCACTGCGCACGACGCGCTCACGCTCGGGGGCGAATTTCAACCGGATGGGTCGGGGAAACATCTTGTCGTTCAACGGTCGTCTCCATCACTGGCCATGTCGCCGAAACCGCGCCGCGGTTTGGGTCAAAGACATGCACAAAAAACGAGGCGGCGGATAACGTCGGCAGCAGGGCAGGGTTCCCTTCCCGGAAGATCAAATTTCACTCGCCCGCATCGACGTCCGACAGCGACCTCGGCGGCGGTGCTTCGGCATTGCGCGCCGTCGGCCGGTCATGCTCGAACTGTTCGGTTCCCGGCAAGGCCTGCAGCCAGGCCTCGCGCCTGGAGATCCACAATTCATATTCGGGTACGAGATCGGTCGGCGCGATGTCGAGGCTGCCGATCGTCACTTCGGCCTCGTTGTCGTCGACGAAGGCGACACGGCCGCCGCAGGTCGGGCAAAAGCTGCGCGTGCCGTAGGAGTTGACGAGGCCAGTCGTCTCGAAGGCCTCGCGCGGCCAGATGGCAAAGGCCGAATAGGCCGAGCCGCTGGCCTTGCGGCAATCCTTGCAATGGCAAAGCCCAACGCGCAGCGGCGCGCCGCTGACAGTGAACTGCACGCCGCCGCACAGGCAACTGCCGGTCCTGCGTATGGTGTCGGACATGGCAACCTCCCTCAATGCTTGGCGCCGCGGGCCGGGTGGACAGGCGCTCGTCCGAGACAGAACCCATATCGGTTCGTCCGAGACTTGGAGCCCCGATCCCGGATGGGACAGGCTCTAGCCGCGCGCCGCCATATGGGCGTCGAGCTTCTTGCGCGATGGTCCGTAGCGCTTGATGATAGTCTGCGCCTCGCTTGGCGGAATGCCGTATTTGCGGGCAAAGGCAGCGACCTCGTAGGGCTCTTCGCTCGAAACCAGCTTGCGGTCCTGTTTCGTCTTCGACTTGTCGTCAGCCATCTCAGGCCTCGCTTTCTGTTGCCGGGGGAAACGCGCAGCCGTCGGCATGCCCGATCCCGCGATCAACAGGACATAACACAGATCGGCGTCGCGGGTTCCACCGCTACGACAATAACGCCGTTGACATTGGCGATTGGCCAAAGCCTCTCCAATGTCGTCATGTATGAACGAAGCAGAAGCGAAGCTCCATCGCGAAGAGAGGGACCCGCGACGAGTGCTTGCATCGCGGTTGTCGAGAAAAAATTTGGCCTGATGTGTCGGACCCGGCGCGCGTCGCGCGTCCTAGGAGCAACCAAACCGCAAAGCTGGAGAACGAGCATGTCGTCGCAAATCACTCAGTCGCAAATCACTCAATCGCCGTGGCAGACCGCGGCCCTTCTCATCGCCCGCCTGATCTTCGCCGGCGTCTTCCTGATGGCCGTGACCTTCAAATTCATGGGCATGGAAGCGACCGCCGGCTACATCGCCGCCGCCGGCTTTCCGTTTCCGCTGTTGCTGGCCTGGTGCGCGGCGATCCTGGAAGTCGCCCTTGTGCTGTGTCTTTTGACCGGCGCCTTCTTCACCCAAGCCGCCCTGGTCGCCGCCGCCTATGTGCTGTTCCTCGGCTTTGCCTTCCACGGACCCAGCCACTGGGCCGGCAACCAGGCCGAGTTCGGCTTCTTCGTCGACCATTTTTCCTTCCTGGCCGGATTGCTGTTCGCGGCCGTGCATGGTCCGGGCCGCGTGCTTTCGCTCGATTTGGGATGGCCGGGCAGGGCATGAGGCGAGGCGTCATAGCTGATCGTTGTAGGGTTCCTTTATCTTGCCGACCATGCGGGCCAGCTTCGAAAAGGAGGGCATGTCCGCCTCCGGCTGGCACTGATTGGCGAGTTCCAGCAGCCGGATTGGAAAGTTGACGGCGTCACGGCTTGACGCGGACATGCCTTCGGATCGCTCCTGGTTGGTTTCGCTGGCCTCGGTCTTGCGCAAGGCCACGTCTATTTCCTCCGATGTCAGCACCCCCTTTTGAACCAGGAGGCGGTTGACCGACGCGACGGCCATCAGCAGGCCTTCGAGTTGCAGATTGGCGACATTCATGGCGATTGCTCCAGTGGCCAGGGCAATTCCAGGAAAAGTGTGAAACGGTTTTCCCGGGAAAAGCGCATCGCGCTTTCCCTTTGGAATTGCGCTTCAAGTCGAAACGCGCGAGCGGCGTTTTCGCTCCGCAGGGCGCGGCGAGGCGATGCCTTGGCACGGCTTCGGATGGTCTCGAAAATGAGGCTTAGGAATTTTTTCTCAGAAAATCGTTGACGGGGTGACGGCAGCTATGCTACATATTTACCTATGGTGCTGATTTGCGCCAACGACCCGCCGCCGAGGCGGGTTTTTGTTTTCTGGTGATGCCTTAAAGCAAGCGCGTCCACTCTGCGAGACATCACAGTTTCCGGCGATGGAACCCCTAGCCTGTTTACCAGTTGACAAGGTGCGTAGTTTACATACTCATGCGTGGCATGCATACGGTATCGGAACTGAGAACCTTCCGCAGTGCGGCGGCAGTGGCCGGGATGTCCCAAGAGGACATTGAGGACTTGTAGACCACATTGCAGCGAACCCGGATGACGGCGAAGAGATCGTCGGGACTGGCGGCTGCAGGAAGGTAAGGTTTGCCATTCGTGGCAACAACAAAGGCAAGAGCGGAGGCGTCCGTACGATAACGTTTTACACGGGCAATGACCTGCCCGTTTTTCTCATAACCGTTTTTGGGAAAAGCCAGAAGGTCAATCTTACCAAGGCCGAGCGGAACAGTCTGAAGAAACTGACGACGGCCATTGTCGACGAATATGCGATGCGGGTTCAAGCGCTTGCCGCAGGTGGAGAAAGAGCATGAGCAAGAAGGTATTCGATCAGATCGCGGAGGGCTTGCAGGAAGCGTTGGCCATCGCTCGCGGCGAGGCCGAGCCCTACAAGCTCCACATCCCTGCCGAAATAGACGTCAAAGCAATCAGAACCAAGACCGGCCTTTCGCAGAAGGATTTCGCATCGACATTTGGATTCGGCTTTGATCAGTTGAAGCAGTGGGAGCAAGGACGCTCTAGGCCTGTCCAGGCCATGCGCGCATACCTTCTACTGATCAACTCTCGGCCGGTCGAAATGGTCAACGCGCTGCGCGACCTTCACAGCGAGATTGTGAACGAGCCTCCGGCTCGTAAGGTCGGCTAATTGCTATCCGAGGCGATGCCTTGACACGGCTTCGGCATGGTCCCGAAAAATGGGTCTAGGAATTTTTTCTCAGAAAACCGTTGACGGGGTGACGGCAGCTATGCTACATATTTACCTATGGTGCGGATTTGCGCCAACGACCCGCCGCCGAGGCGGGTTTTTGTTTTTGGCTCCTTTTTGATCGGAAGCCTGTGTTGTCGATGCGGAATGTCGGCGGGACAGCACCCCCCTCTGTCCTGCCGGACATCTCCCCCTCAAGGGGTGAGATTGGCAGTTTCTGCGCTTCGGCTTTCCTTTCAACGTTGGCAATTGGCGAAAGCCGAGGTGACATCCAATCTCCCCACTAGAGGGGGAGATGTCCGGCAGGACAGAGGGGGGCGCCAAGGAACGCCATCCTTCGCCCGATCACTCATTTTGCAATCCGCGAGACCTCCCATGTCCACACGCTACGCCACCATCATCACCGATGCTGACGGCCAGGAAATCGTCAGCGCCATCGGCGAGTTCGAGGGCGCTGCGCCGCAGCCGCGTCTGGGCCGTGTCGAGCCTGTCGCGCCCGGCGTGAAGATCGGCATGGTGCGGGACGCGGCCGGCGGCTTTTGTTTCCCGCAGGCCGGCATCGCCGGGTCCCTTGTCGGTCTCGCCATGGCGCGGCTCAAGGCGCGGGCCAATATGGCGAAGGCTGCCCAGGTGGCGAAGCCTGCCCAGCCGGCGAAGCCGAAGCGCGCCCAGGGAGCCAAGAAGCGGGCAAAGAGGAAAACCGTCCGCTCGAAGAAGCGAGCCAGCCCAACCAGACCGGCGACGCCAAAGGCTGGAATGGTTTCCGCAGCCGATGCCAACTCCATGGGCCAGGTCCATGACTGACAAAACCGCAGCCAGGCCAATGCGCGCCAAGCCGGCAAGGCGCAAGCCCGCCGCCAAGCCGGCAGCGGTGCAGAAGCCGCGCGCCAAGCGCGCGAAGAAAACACTGGGCGATGATTTCCTGGCTGCCGTGCGCGCCGATTTTCGCGCCCATGGCGCCGGCGTCATCGCCGAGGTGCGGGCCGACAAGCCGGACCAGTATCTGAAGATCGTGCTGTCGGTGCTGCCCAAGGATTTCGATGCCAAGATCAACCAACTGGACGGCTTAAGCGATGACGAAATCCGCAGCCGCATCCGCGCCCTCGAAGCCATCGTCAAGCCGTTCCTCGAAGAACCCGGCGGTGGCGGCGGGGACGGAATATCTGGCGCTGCTGGCGGAACTGGACCGCAGGCGCCGGACTAATTTTCTTGCCACCTACAAGCCGTATCAACGCCAGGCCGAGTTTCACGCGGCGGGTTCCACCCATCGCGAGCGCCTGTTCATGGCCGGCAACCAGCTCGGCAAGACCCGCGCCGGTGGCGCCGAATGGGCCATGCATCTGACCGGCCGCTATCCCTCCTGGTGGCAAGGTAAGGTTTTCGACTCGGCCGTGCGGCTGTGGGCGGCCGGCGTCACCGGCGAAGGCACGCGCGACAATCCGCAGCGCGTGCTGGTCGGCCCGCCGCAGCAGCAGGCGGCCTGGGGCACCGGCATGATCCCCGCCGACACCATCCTGCAGACCGCGATGGGCCGCGGCGCGCCCGGCGCGCTCGACAGCGTGGTGGTGCGCTGGGGCGGCGGCGGCGACGTGCAGGCCGATGAATCGGTACTGTCGTTCAAGAGCTTCGAGAAGGGCCGCGAGAAATGGCAGGGCGAAACCCTGCACGGCGTCTGGTTCGACGAGGAACCGCCGCTCGATATCTATTCCGAAGGCCTGACCCGCACCAACGCCACGGGCGGCATCACGATCGTCACGTTCACGCCGCTGCTGGGGATGTCGGATGTTGTTCTGCTGTTTTTGTCCGCGGGGGAGGTGGAGGGTATTGGGAGGGCGTTGAAATAGAGTCGCCCGTAAGGCGCCGGTGCTGTCGCGGCGACGGTCGGAATTTACCTCAACGCTGGAGAAATAGAGAGACCTTTAAACGAGGTGCAAAAAAGCAACGCAAATACAGCTGATTGGTTACGACGTAGGTATTTTCGCAGATATGGTATTGGCCATCTGGGGATTCCTGTACACGGTCCGGTGGGATGATAAAATTATGCGGCAAATAGATGTAACCACCGTCGATTCTGGACCGCACCGAAGACCGAGGTATGGCGCGGCAATCAGAACCACCGCAACACTTGAATTTCGTCTGCGGGTCAATTTTGTCTGTGTACCAATCATGGGCGCTAGCGGCGGTCGCGGTGGCGATACATATCGCCGTGAAGATGAATCTTCGCATGGCATTCCTCAAGCATTCGGCAGGCGCTGCTCGTTGGAGCGTCTAAGTATATTAGCGTCCCATTGAGAATACCATTGGCCTCGACTGACCGACGCAGCTCCGGCAAGCGACGCTGAAAGACTGAACCGGTCGGAACGCGGTCGTTGAGAGTGATTGGTTTGACCCTTCCTGGCCATCAATGACCGAGGTCATCATGTCCCGTCACGTCACCTTCATGACCATCGACGATGCCGAGCACTACACGCCGCAGGAACGCGCGGCGATCGTTGCCGCCTATCCCGCGCATGAGCGCGAGGCGCGGGCACGCGGCATTCCGGTGCTGGGGTCCGGCCGCATCTTTCCGGTGGCCGAGGCGCTGATCGCCTGCGAGTCGTTCCGGCTGCCGCGCTACTGGCCAAGGCTCGGCGCGCTCGATTTCGGCTGGGACCATCCCTCGGCCGCGGTCGAGCTCGCCTGGGATACGGAGGCCGACGTCGTCTATGTCAGCAAGGCAGTGCGGGCCTCGCAACAGACACCGGCGATGCAGACGCTGACCTTGAAACCATGGGGCGACTGGTTGCCCTTCGCCTGGCCGCGCGACGGCCGCCGCGAAACGCTGGAAGGGGCGGGCGTGGCGCTCGCCCGGCAGTATTCCGCGCATGGGCTCAACATGCTGTCCCGCCACGCGCAATTCCCCGACGGCTCGGTCTCGGTCGAGGCCGGGCTGATGGAGATGCTCGACCGCATGCAATCCGGCCGCTTCAAGGTGTTTTCGACGCTGATCGACTGGTTTGAGGAGTTTCGGCTTTTTCACCGCAAGGACGGCCAGGTTGTGAAGCTGCGGGATGACCTGATGGCGGCGACCCGCTACGGCGTGATGATGCTGCGCGAGGCGGTGGTCGATCCGGCGGAGTTCAAGGCGGCGCGGCGGCCGGCGGGGCAGAGCGATCCGCTGGGAGCTTTCAGGTGAGGAGGAGCGCCCTGCATGTCGTCATCCTCGGGCTTGACCCGAAGATCCATGCCGCGACATCAGCCGGGGAACGCGGCACGTCAGAATTCTGCGCCGTAGCAGCGCTCTAAAGTCACAGGATCCTATGGTCTGCGCCGCGTCGCTCCGCTCCTTGCTCCGCCATAGAATGAAGAAGGCTATGCATGACCGTCCGCATCATCCCCGCCACGCTGCGCGACCTCTCCTACATCGCAGCCAATTTGCGCCTTGAGGACCGGGCCGAGATCGACTGCCAGCTTGACCATTGGTCGCCAGCGTTGCTCGCGATGACGGCGCTGCAGGGGTTTGCCTATGTCGCCGAACTCGACGGCAATCCGGAGGCCGGTTTTGGCGCGGCGGAGCAACGTGGCGGTTTGTGGATCGCCTGGAGCTGGGGCACGCGCCGCATGAAGCGCTGCGTGCCTGGGATCACCGTATTTTTTCGCACCGTGTTGGGGCCTCGGGTGTCTGCGCGCGGCGCCTGGCGGGTCGAGGCGCGGGCGCTGGCCGCCAATGAATTGGCGCTGCGCTGGCTTGGGCGGCTCGGCGCCACGCAACGCTGCCTGCTGCCGGGCTACGGCCGCAACGGCGAAGATTTTTTCCTCTACGACTGGACAAGAGAAGGCTGGAACCATGTGCCTGTTTCAAAAACCACCGGAACTGAAGCCGCTGCCGCCGGTGCCGACGGCGCAGGACAAGGACGTGCAGGCGCGGGAAGCCGCACTGCGGGCTGAGCTCGAACAGCGCCAGGGCACCGCCAGCACCATCAAGACGGATCTGGCGCCAGGCAGCCTCACCGGCCAGCGCCGCGTGCTGCTGGGACTATGACCATGACCGCGATGAAGCGCAGTTTCAGGAAGCGTGTGTGGGATTGGTGGGTGTGGCGACGGCATGCGCGGGTGATGAAAAGGCGGTGACGCACTTCACCCTCCCCCTTGTGGGGAGGGTCGCGGCTCAAATCGCGCGGTACGCGCGGTTTGGGACGCGGGGTGGGGGTCTGCGCCGCACCCCCACCCCGTCTCCCTCGCTTTGCTGTGCAAAGCGAGCTCGCCGACCCTCCCCACAAGGGGGAGGGTGGGAGGCAGCTCTCACGCCCTCTTCGCGAACGCCCAGACCATCAGCGGGTATTCCTCGTCGTTGCTCAAGTCCCGCCACAGGCCGTAGGCGCGGACGGGGCCGCCGATATGGGCTCTGGCGCAGGCCTTGTTGCCCCAGCCGTGGACCTTGACGTTGGCTTCGGCAAAGCCGCCCTCGACCATTAGCTGCTTCAGGCCGGCGGGGGTCCATCTGTTGTAGTCGTGCGGCCGGGCATGCACCCGGAACAGAAAGGGCGTCGCCACCATCGCCCAGCCGCCGGGCCTGGTCATGGCATGGATGTTTTCCACCGCCGCCCTCGGCCGGCGCACATGTTCCAGCACCTGGTCGGCGATGACGATGGAATATTGCTCGTCGGTGCGGTCGTTGCAGATGTCGAAGGCCGGGAAATCGACGCTGCGGTAATTGGGGCACATCGCCCGCCAGTAGCGGTTCCAGCCGGGTGAGATCTCGATCACGTCGGAAGCCTTGCGGTTTCCGGCTTCGAGAAAGAGGCTGAACGCCTCGATCTGGCGGATGCGCAGCCAGTTGCGGGAATCATAGCCGATGAGCCGTTTCACGGCGCGTTTGCTTTGATTTTTCAGGGCGGCAAGGCTTGTCGTCACATCGACCTCCAACAAAACCCGCCGCGGGACGTGCGTAGCATCGCCAAGTGGGCAAAAGATGACAGGACAGCCAATCTCCCCCCTTGAGGGGGAGATGCCCGGCAGGGCAGAGGGGGGCGCTGTCCCGCCGACGTTCGAACGATCACGCAGTCAATGCTTGCCTCCATCCCTAGAAAGCAGCTTAACGCGAAAGTTGGCGCTCTACGGCGCCCCCCTCTGGCCTGCCGGCCATCTCCCCCTCAAGTGGGGAGATTGGCAGCTTCGGCGCCCCGACCTCCTTTCATATGCTTTTCCTTACTCAGTGAGACCCACCATGACCGATTCCCGCGCCCGCGATATCCTGTCCCGCCAGTCCGAGTTCGAGAGCGAGCGCAGCCAGTATGAGGCTGTGTGGGAGCAGGTGGCGGAATTCTGCGACCCCGATGCGCCCGATATCTGGAGCGGCCGCCGAACCGGCAGCCAGGGCTCGCAGGCCGAGCGGCAGGAGCGGCGCGGCGCTCGCGTCTATGCCAACACCATCAACTCGGCCGCCAACCGGCTGGCCGCTGGACTGGAAAGCCTGATCATTCCGCAGTCGGAAAAATGGCATGGGCTGTCGACGGCCGCCATGAACGACGAGGAGACCGACGAGGAGAAGGAATGGGCGGAGGCCTTGCGCGATTTTCTGTTTGCGCTGCGCTACTCCGCCAATTCGAATTTCGTGCCGGCCACCCAAGCCTGCCTGCGCAATGTCGTGCGCTACGGCCCGGCCTATCTCTATGCCGAGGAAGGGTTCGGCGCCACGCTCATCCGCTATGCCTCGATCCCGGTGGTCGAAGGGTATCTCAGCCGCAACCGCTGGGGCCAGGTCGACATTTTCCATCGCCGCTACGAGCGCACGGCGCGGCAGGCGGCACAGCTGCTCGGCTACGACAAACTGCCGGCGCGCATCAAGGTTCTGGTCGACGATCCGGCCAAATGCGAGGCGAAGATCTCGCTGGTCCAGTGCATCCAGCCGCGCGACGAGCGTAAGATGTATCGGCTCGGCGGCCAGTACCAATATCTCGACACGGCGTTCGCCTCCTACCACGTCATCGAGGACGAGGAGGAGATCGTGCGGGAAAGCGGGTTCCGTACCTTCCCGGTGTCGACCTTCAACTGGCGCCGCTACGAGGGCGACCCCTATGGCATTTCGCCGACCATAGAAGCTCTGACGACCGTGCGCGAGGAGAACGCGGTGCGCCGCTCGGGGCTTCGCGCGCTGCAGCAGATCACCGATCCGGCCACTGCCTCGAAGGCCCGGCTCGACTATGTGCCGGTGCTCAATCCCGGCGAGAATTATCCGGGCCTGATCGACGACAATGGCAGGCCGCTGATCGCGCCGATCACCACCGGGCAGAACCCGACATACGCCTTCAACTACGCGCAGAGCCGCGCCGACGAGATTCGCGACATGATGTTCGTCAACCTGTTCCAGACGCTGGTGCAGAACCCGCAGATGACGGCGACCGAAGCGCTGATCAGGCAAGAGGAGAAGGGCGCGCTGCTCGGTCCGTCCGGCTCGATCATCCAGGCGGGTTTCGCCAGCAATCTCGACCGCGAGCTCGGCATTCTGGAGGACAAGGGGCTCTATGACGAGGACAGCCGCTTCCTGCCGCCGGAAAGCCTGGCCGGCAAGGCGGTGCGGCCGACCTTCACCGGCCCGCTCGACGTGCTCAGGCGCTCGGCCGAGGCGCGCGACACCATCCAGGTGGTGACGACGGCCATGCAGATGGCGCAGTTCGATCCAGGCGTGATGGACAATATCGACAGCGACGAGGCGATCAAGATCGTGCAGAGCGCCGGCCGCAGCCCGCAACGCATCTTTCGCCGCAAGGAGGAGGTGGACGAGTTGCGCGATGCGCGTGCCAAGGCCAGCCAGGCGCAAGCCGGCATGGCGGCGATCGCCACCGCCGGCAAGGCGGCCAAGGATGCCGTGCCGGCGGCCGTGCAGGCGCGCGACAGCGGCCTGCTCGACGGATTGCAAGACATGCTGCAAGGCGCTGGTGGCCAAGGCGGGCAGACGGGGCAGGGTGCGCAAGGCGTGCCTGTTGCCCAGGCTCCGACGGGTGGCAGCGCATGAGCCGGAAACGCTTCGCCCATGCTGGGCAGGCCGGCGGGCCGGCCAAGGCGCGCGACGCGCTGGCCAAGGCATATCTCAGGGTGTTTTCCGGCGAGGATGGCGAGATGGTGCTGGCCGATCTCGCGGCGACGACCGGCTACTACCGGCGTCCGTCCTATGGCGAGTGGATGGCACGGACGCGGACGCCCACCGGGTTCGAGCTGCACAGTGCGCTCAGCAATGCGCGCGCCGAGGTGGTGCAGCATATTATGGGGTTTCTGACGCTGGATGAAACGCAGCTGGTGGCGCTGGAGAAGGCGGCACGGGCGGAGGCGTAGGCGCTGAAGCTGCCAATCTCCCCCTCAAGTGGGGAGATCGGCTGTCGCGACTGCCTTCGCCAATTGAGAACGTTGCAGGAAGAGTGAGGCCGCGAAGCTGCCAATCTCCCCCCACGAGGGGGAGATGTCCGGCAGGGCAGAGGGGGGCGCTGTCCCGCTGACGTACCCATCAATGCTCCGAAGGTGTGAACCTCTAAAGTTTGCCCAAACCGACTGTGATCCCCACCGTCGCGGCCCTACGGCGTAGCAGCGCTGCCGACGAGCCCACCGACCCACACAGGCAGCACCGCCGCTCCAGGATTTTCCAAAAAAGTCGATCCGACAGAACCCGCGAACGCGACAGCCAGCATGCGGCCCGGCCGTGCCGTGATCGCCAGCGCAGCTTTTGTTCAAAGCCATTCGAGCAGGAACCAGCCAATGGTCAGCATCATCCCCCTCTCCATTGCCCAGCGCCGGCTCGATACCGGCAATGCGCCGCAATACCCGCAGGGATCGCCGGTCGGCGGCGCCATGCAAGGGCTGGGCGACCAGTTCTCGGCTATCGCCGAGCGCTACCAGCAGATGAAGGACCAGCAGGAGGCGTTCGACGCCGAGCTGGCGCGGCGCCGGTTCACCAGCCGGATCGCGCAGGCCGAAGATGAGGTGGCTGCGAACGCGCCGGCCGACGGTGCCGGCCTGCACGAGGCCATGTACGGCCAGGTCGACCCGCGCGACGGCCGGGTGGTGAAGACAGGCCTGTTCGACACACTGTTTGACGCCGCCTTGCCCAGCATGCCCCAAAGCCAGCACGCCAACTTCGCCAGCCAGAAGGAAACACTTCGCGCAGTTGGCGCACGGCGCATGGCGCAGCGGCAGCTCCAGTGTCGCAAGGATTACGAGCAGGCCCAGGTCGACACGGCGTTGAAGACCAGCGCTATCGCCATCGGCAAGGCCGATCCCGACGATCCCGTCACCTTCGAAGCGGCCCGCCAGGAGGGGCTCGACCTGATCGACAAGATGGGGCTCGACCCGGGGATCAGGCAACAGAAGGTGAAGGACTGGTTCGGTACCGCCGCCAAGGCGCGGTTCGAGGCGCTGATCGCCAAGGATCCGAAACGCGCGCTTGAGATGTTTGGCGTCGGGACGCCGGCCTCCGGCAGCGATGCCTCCGGCGATGTCGCGCAAACCGCAGGCAGCTCTTTCTCGGGCAGCCCAAATATGGCCGGTGGGAAAGATGGCCGCGTCGGCACGCAGACTCCGGATGAGCGCATAGCGCAGGCGTTCAGGGACGACCTTCCACAACAGGAACAGGAAGCGCTGGCCTTAAAGGCAAAGGTGACCAAGTTCACTCAGGACATCGAGACGCGCGTCGCGATCTATCGCGCCGAGGCGGAAGCGGCGGACGAAACCTCACGCACAGGGGCCTACTCGGGCGGTATGCCAGGCAGGGATGCCTACAGAACCATCTATGGCCTCGATGAGGGTGACAAGCGCTGGAAGGTTCTTGAATGGCAGACCAATGTCGGGAAGCGGATTTTCGACATGGGGACCATGTCGAACCTGGCGATCCATGCCGCCCTTCGCGATGCCGATGCGGGGCCGAACACTTCGCAGGAAGACCAGGCGCTCCATAACGCAACCACCGTCGCGGCAAAGCTAGTCTTGGAGAGGAGACGGGCCGATTTAGGCGGCTACGTTAGCGAACTGTCTCCAAACATCTCCGCAGGCTGGAAGGCTGTGTTTGGCACTGGGCCTTCTGATCCAGAGGCTTTTGATCAAGACAATTACGACAAAACGCTGGCCTTGTCGGTCGCTTCGCAAAAAGCATTGGGTATTGATGATGAAAATCTTCAGCCCGTGCCGTTCTCCATCCTCCGCAAGCTTGCCGAAGATCGCGACAGCGGAAGCATGTACTTCATGGACAATTACGCGAAGGCGAGCGCGTTGTTCGCTGGCACGAAAGGTCCTGTCGCGCGGGCAGCTCTGGTCCGGGAATTGGATGATGCCGGTCTGGGCGGGATTCTCCCCGGCGGCAAGCCGCGCCTTTCGGTGGGCGAGGTGCTTCGCGCGGACGCCAAAGCGCTTGGCAAGACAGCTGCGAATGCCGGGATCGCCCTAGCCAACGCAAATGAATGGGTTGCTTACGGCATGTCGGGAGCAACGATCACCCCTCCAGATTACAAGGATGCCTACTACGAGCCTTCGGACAATGTCGAGAAGGTGATGATGCGTCAGGGAAGTGACGCATTGGGTTGGGCCATACCGTGGCCCGGGGCTGGTCGAGCTGCTGTCGCCGAGGAAGGGATAGCGCGAGCAATTGAGTCGATCGGTTCTGGAGCGGCGGAGCGTGCCGAAAGACTCATTGCCGACAAGTTGGGGTCCGAAGCTGTCGCGAAAGATGCGGGCACCGGAGCAATTCGGGCACCCGCAGGTCAGTTCTATAGTGTGATACATGAAATGCGATTGGACCCGAGCTTGTATCCGGGCTCGTCGCGCCCAGTGCACGTCCAAGCTGCAAACGAATCCCTATTGCAAACGATGGAAGGAGAAATTGCTTTCGCTCAGGATTTGCTGAATCAGGGTCTCAATCTTCAGCGAACGCCGACAGGGCTAGCCCCCCGCGCTGCACCTCTCGGCTTCAGCTGGCACCACGCAGACGAACCCGGTGTGATGCAACTCGTCCCTAGATCTCAACATGATGGAGGGAGTAACTTCCAGAAGACACTGCATCCGAATGGCCGAGGAGGATTTTCCCTATGGGGAAAAAAATGAAGTTGCTGGATATCGTTGGACGGTTGTCAGAATTTGACGAGGAGGACCCGGTCTACGCAGCGGAGCCCACAATCTACGCGGCGGAGCCTTGGACAGAGGATTCAGACGCAATGGTTTTGCCTCAGCAGGATGGGGTGTTGGTACCAGCCGAGGCAGCTAAAGAGGGCCTGGCATACTTTCTCGAAATCAACCTTGCGATCGAGATTGCCGAGGCTTTGGTTGCATCGCAGAAAGAAAAGCCAAGCATTTCCGCTATCTGCGAACGCGTTATTTATTATGCCACCTATGATGCGTGAGAGGTTAAATGTCGACTAACCCACGTTATGACGGACAGCCGCTGCTTAGACTGCTGGATGTTTATGTGCTCTGGGCGATCGGAGAACTTTCTCAAGAGTCGGAAGAGGGCTTGAAAAGAATGGCCCCCAAACTGCAATCTCTGTTTGGTGGCGATGGACGGTGGCATGACGCAGTCGCCCAGTCCATGCACATGCCCGAGGGAATGCCGGCAGCAATCCGGGATATGTGGGTGAGGAATGTCGAAATCGCTCGCGTCAACGGCACGACCCTCCCGCCCGAGAGATTTGCCGAGATGTTCGTGGACGAGAATTTCAAAAGTTGAACGTTTGATTGGAATTGCAGTGATTGCGCCCCTTATCCTGCCTGCAGTTCACCCTTTTATCGGCCGCATCACCTAGCTGGCTTGAACCACCGGACTGCAACATGGACAATAGTGCACTGGACCGTAATTCGCATCGTCGCCCCCTCGTGAGTGCTAAACGATAGCGTCGAACTGCTCCGAATGTAAGGGTAGCACCAGCATCTCAGAACATCGCGCTGCCCTCAACCCCCTGCCGGGACCTTCTCCCCGTTGAACGGGGAGAAGGGACTAAATAATCAATAATCGCCGTTGTAGTACCGGTCGTCGCAGGGTGCCGTGTAGATGCGGCCGCTGCGGTCCTGGTAGCGGCACATCTGTTCGCCGCGGCGCTGCGGCGTGGTGGAGCTGCCGACAACCGCGCCGAGCAGGGCGCCGGCGCCGGCGCCGATGAGCGTGCTTTCGGTGTTGCCGCCAATGGCCTGGCCGACGAGGGCGCCGCCGGCGCCGCCGATCAGCGCGCCGGTTCCGGCCCGCTGCTGGCCTTCGGTCTGCGCGCAGCCGGCAAGTGCCGCGGTCATCAATACGGCGGCTATGGCTTTGTGAAAGTTCATGTGAAGTCTCCCTTGAAGGCCTGAAATCCCTATGGCTGGCCACGTGCGGTCGCATTGCGGCGGAACGGGGGCACGAGGCCTCACGATATAAGACATGGTTTCTCGGGCGTTGATAGACCGGGAGCCGAAAACACCTCTTTCGAACAAGGCGCTAGCGCCGCTGCTTATCAAAATGATTCAGCCTTCGATGGCTCGCCCCAGTTGGGGCTTGATTGGTTGGGCTGCCAGAATTGCCGCTGAAAAAATGGAGAAATTCCAATGACCCGAGGTCTTCCCCGGACGCTTGTCCGCGCCGCCGCCCGCGAGGCCGGCCTTGCCCCGCCCAAACTCGGCCTGAAAGCCGTGACCACGGGGCAGGGCGGATCGTACCGCACCGTCTTCACTTTCGCTGGCATGCAGGTGCCGGTCGCTGACGCGCAGGCCTATGCTGCCCAAAAGATCTTCGACTTCGCCGACGGCAAGGTGCGCATCAAGGGCGGCACGGCGAGATTGCAGTTCGCCGTACTC
This sequence comes from Mesorhizobium sp. LjRoot246, assembly GCF_964254115.1. Taxonomy (NCBI): domain Bacteria; kingdom Pseudomonadati; phylum Pseudomonadota; class Alphaproteobacteria; order Hyphomicrobiales; family Phyllobacteriaceae; genus Mesorhizobium; species Mesorhizobium sp. LjRoot246. The sequence goes on from NZ_CAXUSN020000001.1 coordinate 3,080,385, forward strand.
GGCACCCGCGCGGCGACCATCAACGACAATGCGGCGCTGACCTGGTCGCTCGGCTCAGCAGCAGCGTCGAGCGCGACGCTGGCCTCGACCATGGTCAATGTGCTGGCCTCGACCGCGCGCACGCTCGACGGTGTTGGTGCCGCGCTGTCGACCGCCTCGACCGCCGACATCGCCGCCGCCGCGACGCTGGATGGCACGCCGGTCGATCTCTATCTCAACCTCGCCTTTGCCACCGGCACCGATATCGACGCCGACGGGACAATCGCGGTCACCGGTACGATCACGCTGCTTTGGGAGAATTGGGGCGACAATGTCTAGGCGTTGATAACGGCCAATCTCCCCCCGTGTGGGGGAGATGCGTGGCAGGGCAGAAGGGGGCGCTGTCCCGCCGACCTGTCCCGTCAATATCAGCTCAAATCAATGAGGGTAACGTCTTGTAGGTAAACGCGAACGCCGCGTTCCTTCGCGCCCCCCTCTGTCCTGCCGGACATCTCCCCCACAGGTGGGGAGATTGGCAGCTTTGCCGCCGGCCGATTTCTAATCTAACCCTCAACAAAGGAACATCACATGACAGATCTGGCAGACGCCGGGTCCGTGGCGGCGCGTGCGCAGCCGGCGGGCAACCCAGTACGGCCACCGGCCAACGGGGACAATGGGTCCGCCCCCACGGCCGGCAAAAGTTGGTTTGACGGTCTTTCCGAAGGCAACCGCAAGCTCGCTGAAACCAAGGGCTGGACCAAGCCTGAAAGCCTCGATCGGGTTTTCACATCCTATGCGGAGCTGGAGCGGCAGCAGGGTGAGAGCCTGCGCGTTCCCGCTCCGGACGCGCCACGGGAAGACTGGGAGCGTTTTCATGCCCGGCTGCCCGAAACCATGCGTCCGGTCACCTCGTCCGAGAAGGTCGAATACCTCAGGCCGGAAGGGCTGCCGGAAAACTTCGCCTATTCGGACGAACTCGCCAATGCGTCCAAGGCCTGGGCGGTCGAAGCGGGCGCTTCGCCAAGAACCGCGCAGGCCTACCATGACAAGTTCGTCGGCTACATGGCCGAGCAGGCGGCGCGCCAAGAGATCGCGCTGGCCCGTTCTGTCGAAGCCACCCATGATGAGCTTGTCAGAGACTGGGGGCCGACCGACAGCGACGGCTTTCGCCAGAGACTGGAGGTCGCCAACCGGGCGATGAAGAAGCTCGGCCTGGTCGACGCCTACAAGGCGAAGGGCATCCTTCTGCCTGACGGGGCGCTGACCGATCCGCAGATCGCCAGGGCGTTCCAGGCGATCGGCGAGGCGATGTTTCGTGAAGACACGATCGACGGCGGTGTTTCTTTCAGCGGAGCCAATCCGTTCAAGCGCAACGCCGCCGGCGAACGCAACCTGACCGATATTTCAGCCCTCGTCAAAAGCGACCCCGCCCGCGCCCGGCGGCTGGCTCGCGAGGCCGGGGAAAACCCGGATCTCTGGATGCCAAACAACCCGCGCTGACGATCGATCAGCCGCACTCGAACGCCCCCTCATCCGGCCGCTTCGCGTCCACCTTCTCCCCGACGGGGAGAAGAGGCGCGCCGACGTCGCAAGTCTCCTCTCCCCTCGGGGAGAGGTCAGCCGAGCAAAGCGGAGGATGGGTGAGGGGGCGCCGCCACCAAACCCAACCTGAAGGAAGAGAAAAATGGCAGATGCCTACACCCGTATCGCGGACGCGATCGTTCCGTCCGTCTATGCCCAATATGCTTTCGAGGAGCACGTCCAGTCGCTCGAGATCTACCAGGCCGGAATCCTGTTTTCCGACCCGGCCATCTCGTCAAAGCTGTCGATGGGCGGCCGCTCGGTCGACATGCCCGGCTGGAAGGATCTCGGCAACGACCCGTCCGAACCGGTCAATGACGATCCGGCCGATTCCATCGAGATGAAGAAGATCGGCTCGCGCCGCGAGGTCGCCGCCCGCAATGTCCGCGCCCAGGCGTGGGGCGTTCCGGACCTGACCTCGATCCTGGCCGGCGACGATCCGCAGAAGCTGATCGTCAAGCGGCAGACCGAGTACTGGCAGCGCGCCAACAAGCTGACACTGCTCGGAATCCTGAAAGGAGTCGTCGCCGACAACATCGCCAATGACGGCGGTGACCTGGTGCGCACCACCGGCGCTTCGATCGTCGACACCGACATCATCGAGGCCGCCTATCTGATGGGTGATCGCGCGGACAAGTTCAAGACGATCTGGATGCACTCCAAGCAGATGAAGGCGCTGAAGCTCGCCGACCTCATCGACTATGTGCCGTCGTCCGAGCAGGGCGGGCCGCTGATCCCCTACTATATGGGGCTGCGGGCCGTCGTCGACGACGACATTCCGCAGGCCGCGGGCGTCTACACCGCCTTCATGTTCAAGGACAAGGCGATCCTGTGGAACGAGCTGCCGGTCAACACCGAAGGCGGCCCGCTGGAGTTCGACCGCAAGCCGCGGCAAGGCCATGGCGGCGGCGTCACCGAAATGGTCGGCCGCCGGCATTTTGTCCCGCATGTGCCCGGCACGCGCTTCCTCGACGCCGCCTCGGCCGGCGAATTCGCCACCGATGCGGAACTGGCGCTGGCGGCGAACTGGGACCGCACGGCATCGAGCGTCAAGGCGATGACGTTTATTGCGCTGAAGACGACCGAGGCCTGATCGAGCTGAGGCGAGGGGCGGGGGCGATGAGCTCCCGCTTCTTTTTCTGAACTCAACGCCAGCCAGCTACGCCAGCACAATCTCAACACGCAAGCCGCCCTCTCACGCTTTTCGGCAAGCAGGCGGCGACGGCGTCGATCTTCAACGCGGGCAACGCGCTCGTTGGAAGCTTCTCCAAAATCCACGACCCAACCAAACGACGGGCCGCAAGCGCGGTGCCCAGCACTGTGCCGACGGTCCGTGATCGCCAGCGCCGCGCGCCCTTTTGTTTCAAAGCCATTCGAGCAGGGAACAGCCAATGGTCCACATCATCCCCCTCTCCATTGCCCAGCGCCGGCTCGATACCGGCAACGCGGTGCAATATCCGCAGGGATCGCCGATCAGCGGCGCCATGCAGGGTTTTGGCGACCAGCTTTCAGCTGTCGCCGAGCGCTACCAGCAGATGAAAGACCAGCAGGAGGCGTTCGACGCCGAGCTGGCGCGCCGCAGGTTCAGCAGCCGGATCGCGCAGGCGGAAGACGAGGTGGCGGCGAATGCGCCGCCCGACGGCGCCGGCCTGCATGAGGCGATGTACGGCCAGGTCGACCCGCGCACCGGCCAGGTGGTCAAGACAGGCCTGTTCGACACGCTGTTCGCCGCTGCCTTGCCTGGTATGCCCGAAAGCCAGCGCGCCAATTTCGCCAGGCAGAAGGAGACGATGCGCGCGGTTGGCGCGCTGCGAATGGCGCAGCGGCAGAAGACGCAGCGCGACGACTATGAGTTGGCCGAGTGGACCAAGGTCGACAACATCTCCACCAGTTCAATCGCAAAAAGCAACCCGAACGACACTGCAAACTTCGAGGCGATCCGGCAGAGCGGGTTTGACCTGATCGCCAAGATCGGCAACCCGCTCGCCCGGCAAGCGGCGGAAGCCGCCTGGCGCACCAACACGGCCAAGGCGCTGGTCCAGGCGATGATCGCCCAGGACCCGAAGCGGGCGGCGGAGATGCTGGGTGCGGCGCAGGCTGGAAGCCTGACGAAGGACGATACCGCCGAGGCCGTTGGTAGCTCGCAGCAAAGCGCCGGGAGTGCTGAGGCCTCAAAAGATGATCGCGTCGGCAAGCCTACGCCGGATGAAATGGTGGCGCATGCATCTGGCGCGGCAAGTGCGCCAGATGGCGAGACAGCCATACCCCTCGATGCCATCACCTACCTGAAGCCCGGCGATCTTGCGGCGCTGAAGGATCAGGCCAACAACGCCACCGCAGCTCAGCTGATCGGTGCGCGCACGAGGATCCTACTTGCGGAGCAGAACGCACCGGCTGTCATCGCCGCCACAGGCAAATATCCCGAAGAGGAGCCAACCGCACAGGATTTCGTCAACATCTACGGAGCCGAGGCTGGCCCGAAGCATTTCGATCAGTTCAGGATAACGGCCGGCGTCGCCAAGTCTTTCTTCGACATGTATCGGGCATCGAACCGGGAGATACATGCCGAGCTTCGGGATTTCGAACCTGGACCTGACGGCTCACCGGAAGAAAGCGAACGGTACGCAATAAGGGTCGGCGCCGCCCAGCTAATCATGGGCGCCCGCGACGCCGATCCCGTCGCTTATGTCACCCAACTGTCCCCCGGCAGTGCTCCTGATTGGAGCAAGGTCTCAGCGCTCCAGGATTTTCAGGCTGCGATCACCTGGGCCAGGGCTGCTCAACAGCAAATGGGTTTCAGCAAGGTTTTGACGGTCCCGCAGGCGCTTTCGGACAGCCTTGGTGCAGGATATGTCGATGAGAGCGTACCGCAGCAGCAGCGCATCATCGAGCTGAGTGAGTTCTCTAAGGCAGTGCGCGACCCGGAAGCGCGCTTCACATTCGCCGGACAGGTTTTCCAGTCCGCTTTGGCTCGCTTGCGTCAAAACGCGGCAAACAATCCGAGGATCACGCCGGCGGAACTGGAAGCCCGGGCAAAAGCACTCCAGGCCGATTTGACGGAGATGGCGCAGCATCCGGCACGCGTGCGGTTCAACGCGGAGTCGTGGTGGCAAAAGCCGTTTGCCGCCTTGAACGACAATGCCAGACTCATTGCCAATGGCGCCACATTCGATCAGGCCGACAAATTCGCGGCTGGGATGAACTGGCTCTTCTCCGACCAGAGCTACCACGAGTTGCTCGCAGCCCAGGAAGCCGAGAGCGAAGATGCCGAGGACCGCGCCGGATCAGCGGGTACGGCTGCAAAACTACTCGGCGCTTTCGCCACCGGTCACGGCTTTCAAAGTGCGGGCCTTACCTTCACCGGAAAGCTCGGGGCTGAAGCCCTAGAGGGCCTGCCAGGTCTTTTTGCGCGGAGCGCTGGCATGGCTGCCGATGGCGCGGTGTTCGGTGGTGTCGATGCCGCGCTCAACGGCAGGGACATCGTGCGCGAGATGGGCACCGGCGCACTCTTAGGGGCAGGCGGCAATGCTCTTGCCGAGGGGCTCGGTGCGATTGGCAGCCAGGTGGTGGCACGGCTCGCCGGGCGTACTGAGGATGCTCTATCTGACGCGAGCCTGGGAGCTCCCGCTTCCCCTATATCGGAGGCGGTCCCAGACACGCTTGCAGTGGAGAGCGGAGGCAGCGCTGCTGCCGTCAGCGAAGCGTCTGCTGGCCACGATATACATCTATACTACATGCCTAAATGGGATGCTGCGCAACGCGCTGCAGCGGACCTCAAAGTTGAGATATTGACCGAGGCCGACACCGTGGTTAGCCGTGCTGTGCGTTTATTCAAATCAGCTCGTAAAAAATTCATAGCCGCTGGTAACCATGTGCCCGCCGGCAGCCATGTTGATCACAGAGTTGATTTGCAGCTAGGAGGGGGGGACATACTGGAGAACATGGGCCTAATGGATCCCAGTGTTAACACCAGTCTTGGGTCGCAGATAAGACACCAAATCAAGCTTCTGCCTTATGGAACTAAAATCAACAAGGTAACGATTGGAGATCGCGGTGTTCGAGACATTCCAAAAAAACTTCCCGGTGGATAGCAGGGCGCCGACCGATGCGGGCGACTTTTCGCTGGATACGAAGGTGCCGGGACTGAAAGAGTTGTTCATGAGTTTCGGAGGCGGGTCGTTCAAGCACGGCTTATATAGGATCGTCCGCGCACAGGACGTGGCGCACTGGAACGCGAGGGTCAGCCTGGGCTTTCCCGAGTTCACCGGGCGGATCACCTGCTTTGGCTATGATTGGCAGGGGACGACGTTTGCTGTCGATACCGGACGGTTGGAGCAAGGCGAGCCCGGTGTCGTGATGTTTGAACCCGACACGGGCGAGGCTCTGCAGGTACCGTGCAATGTCCGAAGCTTTCACGACATTGAACTTATCGAAGACGAGGACGCCATATTGGCGTCCGATGGGTACGCAATGTGGCGGGAAGCCGGCGGCGCCCAGCCGGCCTATGCTCAATGCATAGGGAGTAAGAAACCGCTATTTCTCGGAGGCGAGGACGCGATCGAGAATCTCGAATTGTCGGACCTGGATGTTTATTGGCACATCATGGGCCAAATCATCGCCAAGGTGAGAAGCCTGCCACCAGGAACACCAATTCGCATACGGTGACAGTGCGGGTGCACCGCGCCTTCCGACGTGGCTGAATCTGGTGAAGGGTATAGTCATTCCGAAGAAGTGACAGTGACCTTCTCACAAGCTTCGGAATTACGAATTAGAATTACGGTGACAGTGCACTTTTTGCAGCCGCACCCACGGGACGGCAGTGAAACTTCCGGACTGACACATGGAAAATAGTGCACTGTCACCGTAATCCGTCCCTCCGACTGTCGATTACTGTTGATTGCGTGTGGCGCAATCGGCTTGTTTGGGACAGACTGACGGAGGGCCATTCAGCCTTTCCGAGATCAGAAAGCAGCGATCTGTCCTCATGCGCCTTGCAGCCACAATTCTGTTCCTGCTTTCCATCACCGCGCCGGCCGTTGCCGGCGAGATTTCCGAACCTGCCAAGGGCGTTACCCTGACCTACAACGACAAACTGTGGTGGGCCAGGCTCGACCAACGGGACATCGTTCTATCCTGCATGGCCTCGGCTTGCGGCGGCGATTGCGACGTAGTGCTGACGATGACCCCGGCAGGTCTGACCTCGCACGAGTTCTTCGATCGATACCGGAACGAGATAAACAAGAACACTATCGTCAAGGCATCCACGTATGGGCTCGACCCTGTAGTGATCGACAAACCGACAATCGTCACGATCAACGGCAGGGATGTTTCACAGTCTTCTGTCCGTCTCAGGAGTCCGGGTCCTGCCCGGACCTGGATGGTGGTCGAAGAGGCATCGTTCGGTGTGGTGACGCTAACCTGTAATAGCAGCGAGGGCGAATACGAGATCGCCAGAAAGACATGGTTGGACCTAGTTAAGGGCATTGTCATTCCGAAGAAGTGACGGTGGCTCTAATCTCACTTCGCAATGAAAGAATGACGAGACGTTGAAATTGTCAGCCTCCCCTGTGGGTGGGGAGATTGGCAGCCCAGCCGCCTTATTCATTCAACCGAAAACTCCCAGCAACCGAAAACTCCCAGCCGCTTCGCAGCGGCTTTTTTCATGTCCGGAGAAAAATCATGACCCGACCTGCATGGACGGAGGCCTGACCCATGGCCGTCACCCCGCTCGATATCGCCAACATGGCGCTCGCCGTGCTCGACGAAGCGCCGATCGACAGTCTCGATCAGGACGTCAAGGCGGCGCGCCTGCTCAACCTGCATTTCGACCTTGCGCGGGAAGCAGAGCTCACCAAATGTGCCTGGGTGTTCGCGATCCTGCGTGCCACGGTGGCGGGGTCTGATACCGGAAGCGATTGTGGCTTGACCTTCGCCTATGAATTGCCGGCCGACTGTCTGCGGCCGCTGCCGCTGACCCGCAATGGCGAACCGGACGGCGTGCCGATTTCGTGGCGTCAGGAGGCGGGGTTGATCTATTCCGACCAGCCCGGCCCGCTGATCATCCGCTACATCGCCAACCTCACCGACCCCAACGACTGGGACGCGCTGTTCACCGAGGTGCTGGTGGCGGCCCTTGCCATCAAGGTGGCGCATCCGCTGACGCACAAATCGGGCATGATCGACATTGCCCGCTCGGCCTATGACCGGGCGCTGGAGGCGGCGCTCAACGCCAACGCCATCCAGCGCGGCGGCCGGCTCTACAACGCGTCCTGGTCCAGCCAGCGCGGCGACAGCAGGCCCGGCGACAACCGGATCGTGCGCAGATGACGACGCTGTACCCGATCCAGGACGTCTTCACACGCGGCGAAATCTCGCCCCGGCTGCATGCACGTGCCTCGCTCGATTTTTATCGGGCGGCGCTGGCCAAATGCGAGAACTTCGTCACCTTGCCGCATGGCGGCATCCGCAAGCGCGGCGGCACCTATTTTGCCGGCGAGGTGAAGATCTCCGCGAAGAAGACACGGCTGATCCCGTTCATCTTCTCGGCCGATCAGGCCTACGCGCTCGAATTCGGCGACCGCTATATCCGCGTCTACGCCTACGGTGCGCGCGTCGGCACGGTGGAGGTCGCCTCGCCCTATCTCGAGGCCGACCTGTTTGGGCTCGCCTATGTCCAGTCGGCCGACCAGATGTGGATCACCCACCGGGATTATCCGCCCAAGGTGCTGACACGCAGCGCGCACACGGCGTGGGCGCTGACGGATTTCGAGATCGCCGACGGCCCCTATGATCCGATCAATGACACCGCGACAACGCTGACGCCCGCAAGCTACGGCTCGTTTGTTCCGAAGATGAGCAGCCTGACCGTTCCAAGCGGCACGGTGTCCAGCTTGAATGCGACGGGCGATGCCTGGCAGTTGTTCGACAAAGACAGCAAAACGATGAGCGTGCTCACCGGGGGAACCGGGGCATGGGTTCAGCACCGGTTGGCAAGTTCCGCGCAAAAAGTGTGCAACGCCTATTGGATACAAGCACCGGGCGCCGCAGGTCGAGCAGAGGACATGCCGACCCAGTGGGAAGTGCAGGGCTCGAACGACGGCTCCACGTGGGTTACGATTGACTCGCGGCAAGGCCAGACAGGATGGAGTGCATCCGAACGCAGGTATTTCGAATTCTCCAATAGGACGCCTTTCGAATATCTGCGGCTGGATTTCGAAGGTGGCGGCGGCCCGGACAGCACCAATGCGGCCCTCGCCGAATGGGCGCCGAACGAGGATGGCGATCTGATGACGCCGTTCAACCTGACGGCTTCCTCGATCGTTGGCATCAACAATGGAGAGGGATTCCAACCCTCGGATGTCGGGCGCGCTATTCGCCTCTACGCTTCCGATGGCCGCTGGCGCTGGGCCAAGATCGCAGCGCGCATCAGCACCACGATCGTCACGATCCGCATGTATAGCCATGCCCTGCCAGACCTCAACCCGGTATCCCGCTGGCGGCTCGGCACGCTCGTGCCGGGGAAGTATATGGAGAGCGGCTCGCTCTATGAGGAACGGCTGGCCTTCAGCCGGAAATTCTCCGTCTATGCCTCGGCCACCGGCGACTTCGACAATTTCGCCCTCGGCGAAAAGGACGACGACGCGCTGGAGTTCATCCAGGCCGGCGGCGGCCAGGCCAACGACATTGTCTGGATCGCCGACAGCGACGGCGCGCTTTTGATCGGCACCGGCGGCGGCATCCGCGCGCTTTCGGGCTCGGGCATCGACGAGGCGCTGACGCCGTCCTCGTTCAAGAACCGGCGCTCGCGCACTTTTGGCTGCGCCCGCATCCGCCCGGTCGATGCCGGCCAGTCGTTCCTCTATGTCACGCGCTCGCGCAAATCGATCGCCGAGCTGACGCAGACGGCGCAGAGCCGTTTTGCTTCCGACGATGTCGGCCAGGTCTCCGAGCATATCCCCAAGCAGGGCGTGGTCGAGCTCGCCTTCCAGACCGATCCGGACCCGTTGCTGTGGTTCCCGCTCGAGAATGGCGAGCTTGGCGGCTATACCCATCAGCCGAGCCAGGAAGTGCGCGGCATGCACCGGCATCGCCTGGGCGGCAGCGTCAGTGGGGCCAACTGGGCGGTCGTCGAAAGTGCTGCGGTGACCCCCGGCCAGAACGGCAATGACGACCTCTGGCTGATCGTCCGGCGCACCATCGGCGGGGTGACGAAGCGCTACATCGAGATCAAGACCGCGCCGTTCGAATACGGCGCCATCGCGGACGCGTTCGAGGTCGACTGCGGCCTCACCTATACGGGCCTTGCGGTCACCACGGTGGGCGGCGCCATGCATCTCGCCGGCCAGTCCGTCGATGTGCTTGCCGACGGCAAGGTCTATCGCGGCCTGACCGTCAGCGGCGGCGGCACGGTGACGTTGCCGGGCGGTTCGACCGCCGCCAAATGGCAGCTCGGCCTGCCCTATGCGGCGGGCGCCGACACGCTGGAACTCGATGTCGGCGGCCGCGACGGCTCCATCATCGGCCGCCGCAAGAAGGTGGCGAAAGTGATCCTGTCGCTGCTCGAAACCGACACCACGGGGCTCCAGGTGCAGTCCTTCATGCGTGGCCGCTGGGAGCCTGTGCGCATGCCCTCGATCGTCGCGCCCGACGGTCGGGCAACGCTGTTCACCGGCAACGTCGAGGTGCCGATCGACGACAGCTGGGAAGGGCAGGGCCGGGTGAGGATCCGCCATGTCAACCCGACACCCTGCACGATCCGTGCGTTCACGCCGGTGTTTGACGCCGAGCCGTAGGTTCGGCGGCGGGCGAGCTGCCGATCTCCCCCCAAGTGGGGGAGATGGCCGGCAAGCCAGAGGGAGGCGCTGTCCCGCCGGCATTTTAACTTAGCGTCTTTGCGCCAACTCTCTGCCGAACGCACTCTAGGCATCAGATGAACGCAAGTCAGGCAAGGCCGCGATCCGTCGCGCCCCTCTCTGCCCTGCCGGGCATCTCCCCCACACGGGGGGAGATCGGCAGCTTCGCCAACCGCTCATAGCCTCTCCAAAAAGGACCCCCAATGACATCCCTCCATGCCGAAATCCTCGGCATGGCGCGGACGGCTGCCGACTTCGCCGCCGTCATCGCCTTGCTCGACACCGACCTCAACGACACGATCACCCGCAGAACCGAACTGGCGCAAGCCGAGGACCGCGCGGTCTTCGGCGATGGTGACCTGGCCGCCGCGCGTGCGGCGCTTGACGACTGCAACGACCAGATAGCGCTGCTGGAAAAGATCATCGTCGCTGCCGGCAAATGCCGTGCGGAGGCCGCTCGCAGCGAAGCGCGAGCCGACATCGCCGCGCTTGGCGACGAGATCAAGGCCAAAGCTGCCGTGCTAGGTGAGCGTTGGCGCAGCGCCCGCCGGCTGGTCGAACTGCTGCGCCAGGAGCTGTTCGAGGCCGACACGCTCGCTCGCGCCATTGCCACCGCCAACGGCCTGTTCGACGCCGCCGGCGTCACCGAGCTGAAGGTGAACCTGACCACTACCCGCCGCACCGCCATGGCCGGCCCGCGTGCCGCCCCGCCGGCGCGCCTCAGCCGGCCGGCGCGGCAGGCCGACAGGCTGCTTCTGTCGTTCCTCACCCCGGGCGGCGCGCTCGACCCGCGTCCGGCGCTCGGCGCGCCGGTCGACGGGGTCAAAAGCAAATTCATTCCCGCAAGCACCCCCTTGGGCGAACGAGGCTGAACCATGTGCACACTTGCCCTTCTTGGGCTGGCAGGGACCGCCCTGTCGGCCGGTGGCGCGCTGGTCGAAGGCCAGCAATCAAAGCAGATGGCCGACTATCAGGCCAAGGCCTACGGGCAGCAGGCGCGGGCCGAAGCGCAAAGTGCTGCCTTCGAGCAGAGCCAGGAGCGCCACAAGCAGGATCTCCTGCAAAGCCAGGCGCGCGCGCAGGCCGGCGCCTCGGGCGTCGGCATAACAGGCTCGCCTACCGAGGTGCTGGCCGCCAATGCCAGGCAGGGCCAGCTTGATCTCGACGCGATCCAGTACGGCTCGAAACTGCGCCAGAACAATCTCAATACGCAAGCCGCCCTCTCGCGCTTCTCAGGCAAGCAGGCGGTGACGGCGTCGATCTTCAACGCCGGCAACGCGCTCGTTGGCGGCCTCTCCAAAATCCAGGACCCGACGAAGGCACCGAGCGCCATTGCCGGCACGGTGCCGAAGCGGTCGGTGATCTTCGGCGGTTCGGCCCTCAGGGCTTCGTGGGCGGGGAACAGCTAGATGGCGACCATACCGCTCCACATAGCGCAGCGCCGGCTCGATACCGGAAACGCGCCGCAATACCCGCAGGGCTCGCCGATCGGCGGCGCCATGCAAGGGCTGGGCGACAAATTCTCGGCCATCGCCGAACGCTACCAGCAGATGAAAGAGCGGCAGGAAGCGTTCGACGCCGAGATCGCGCGCCGCCGCTTCAACAGCCGGCTCGCGCAAGCGGAAGACGAGGTGGCGGCGAACGCGCCGGCCGACGGTGCCGGCATGCACGATGCGATGTATGGCCAGGTCGACCCGCGCACCGGCCAGGTGGTCGAAACAGGCCTGTTCGACGAAGCCCTGATTGATATGCCCGAGAGCCAGCGCGCCAATTTCTCTGGGCAAAAGGAGGCGATGCGCGCTGTGCGCGCGCGGCCCATGGCACAGCGGCAACAGACGCGCCGCGACGGCTATGAGCTGGCGCAGGTCGACACGGCGCTCAAGACCAGCGCCATCGCCATCGGCAACGCCAGCCCCGACGATCCCGTCACCTTCGAAGCAGCCCGCCAGGAGGGGATCTACCTTATCGACAAGATGGGGGGCTCGACCCAGGGATCAGACAACAGAAGGTGAAGGATTGGTTCGGCACTGCGGCCAAGACGCGGTTCGAGGCGCTGATCGCCAAGGATCCGAAACGCGCGCTTGAGATGTTTGGCGTCAGGACGCCGGCCTCCGGCAGCGATGTCTCCGGCGATCGCCCCGGCAAGAAAACACCTGATGAAACCGTGGCGCGGGCGTTTGAGGACCGTGCTCCGTCGCCCGATCCGATTGCGACCAAGCCGGCAGCCGACCATCTCGCCGACCTATCTCCAGATGACGTTGAGCGACTGATCGGCCAGGCACACGCCGCGACCACGGCCCAACTGATCGAGGCGCGCACCACCATCACCCTGGCTTCGCAGAACGCCCCGGACGCAATCGCCAATACGGGCAGCTATTCCGGCAAGATGCCCAGCCCCGCCGACTTCGCCGCCGTTTATGGCGCTGAGGAGGGCGGCAATCGGCACCAGAACTTCAGCTTGAAGATGGATGTCGGCCGTCAGGCCTTCGGCATGCGGACCATGCCCAACCAGGCGATCCACGCAGCGCTGCGCGACGCGGAGCCTGGGCCGGTCAGCTCCAACGAAGAGGAGACACGGTATCGGGTTACGGCTGCCGCCGCGCTCAAGACCCTGGACATGAGGCGGGCGGACCCTGCTGGCTACGTCCGCGAGGTCTTCCCCAATGTCGACGCCGCGTGGAAGGCAACAACGAGCCCGGATGGCAAGTCGGAGACCGGCAATCCGGAGGCGTACAAATGGGCCATCGCCGTCTCTGTCGCAGCCCAGAGGCAACTGGGCATCGAGACCCCTCAACCTCTGCCGAAGGCCGTTGTCCAAAGCATAGCTGACACCTTCGGCGACAAAAATATGCCGCAGGCTGGGAAGGGCATCATCCTGCGTGATCTTCTGGCAGCAGCGCCCGATCCGGGTGTCCGCCAGGCCTTATCTCAGCAGTTGGATCAAGCTGGCCTTTCTCGGTCGGCCCAAGTCGACCCGATCGTCACAACTGCGACAGGACAGCCTCCGTCAGCGCCGCCTGGCGAAGCACGGTCTGCATTTCAACGAACTGCGGAGGACTTCGGCGATTATCTGAGCGAGGGTTTCGAGGCCCTGGGCCGAGTCCCGCATGACATTGGGCTGGGTCTCCAGGATCTGCGCGATTCCCCTTGGGGCTTCCTTGAACAACTGCCGGTTACCCCCGGCTCGGGGGCGGTTGTCGACGGGCGCTTAGCGTTAGAGGCAGTCGGCGAAGCCGTTGCAAAAGGCTTGGCCATAGTCCGCGGCGGGACGGGCAAGTTTGCCAAGCCGCTGGAGCTCGCTGCCAACGGTTCGCACGCCGCATCAGACCTTTCGGCTAAGGGGGCGGTGGCTCGCCAGGCCGTCGACGCGGAGTCTCGAGCAATAAATGCCGCAAAAGAGGCCGCTTATCGCTTGAGCACAGCTGCGAAGCCCGACAAGGCTGAGCTTCTTGAAATAATAAAGTCAATCGCGAGAGACCCCTCGAAGATAAAGTATGCGGGAGCATCGTTTGGCAAGGCTCTCTCAAAAAATTACCGCAAAACGTTTCTCGACGCGAACCCGAAACTGGAGGGTGAAGTTGTGGTCCACCACGCGGCTGAGCAGCAAATCTTGAACAGACATCTCGGGCTCGTGACCGAAGAGGAGATGCACTCGCTTCAGAATCTGCGTGGAATTCCTAAGAGCTTGGACAACCTCTTGCACAATAAAATTTTTCGATTCGAGTGGGACGAATTTTATGCGTCGCATCCTCAGCCCACTCGTCAGCAGGTGCTGGACTACGTGACTTATATCGACAAAAAAATACGGACATCTGTTCAACCCTCCAATAGGTGGATAATGCAGTATTTCTATATCAGACCTGATGTGGCTGGTGGGCTTGGCAGAAACACCGTTTTGGACCCCAGTGTTCATCCTCCGATCGTGACCAAGCTCCACTACGTGGTAGAGGGCTGGACCGGTGATGTGCTCGTTTCGACATTCCCGTGTTACCTCGTCACCGAGGAGACCCAGCGCGCACTGCAGGACATAGGCTTTTCAGGTGCGACGTTCGCCGAAGCCGAAGTGACGACATCCGAAGAGTTTCATGAATATCAACCTGGGCAGGAACTTCCACCATTCGTCTGGTTGAAAGTGAATGGGAAGGCTGGCCGCGACGACTTCGGTATCGCAGCGAACTATCGCCTCGTCATCTCGAAACGCATTCTCGATCTGCTGGAATCACTGGGAATACCGTTTGCCGTGGTCGAGCCCTACGAACAGTGACGGGAACGTGTTTTGAATTATGGAGACAGATCATTTTTCGTCGTTCTTACCAACGTGATCAAAAATTATCTTTCAGAAATTATTTCATCCGACTCGCCGAAGCCGAATTACGGTGACAGTGCACGAATTACGGTGACAGTGCACTTTTATCGGTCGCGCCTATCTGACTGGAGTTAACCTCCGGACGCGCCCACGCCCCAAAATCAGACCCTTTTCACAGCCTCGCTTTCGCGGGGCTTTTTTCATGGAGCAAGCCTTATGGCCCGACCTGCAACTGCCGCCGTTCGCCTGCTGACCGGCGAGCGCGAACCCGTGCGCCTGGCAACGACGGCGAACCTAGAGACGATCATCATCGACGGCGTCGCCTGGATCCAGGGGCTCAAAGTCGTCGACGGCGTCCAAACCGCGACCGGCGACCGGGTGCTGGTCAAGGACCAGGCCGACGCCAGGCTGAACGGCATCTACACGACATCGGAAGGCTACTGGTACCGCGCCGCCGACGCGCGAGCGGGACGCACCATGCAGAAGGGGACGACGGTGCATGTGCAGCAGGGCACCGCGAACGCAAACACGGTGTTTGCGTTCCAGACCGACAACCCGCGGATCGGCACCGATGACATCGTGCTCAGCTTTTATCTGTCGGATGACATTCTTGGTATCCTGTCTGGTATCTTGACCACCATCCTAGATCCGCAATTCGCGACCAAGGCGGCGGCAGAAACCTATTCGCCGGCGATCGCGCCGGATTACATCCGGACTGCCGGCTACTCGCAGGTCGGCGACGGCCAAGCCCTTTACAAAAAGAATGGCACCACGTTGGCTGGCGGGGGCGGTCTGGCGATCACGCTGAGAAGTGGAGCGAGAGCCGGCTTCGACATCGTCAATGCACCGAGGTCGAAGGAGATCAACATTCGCGCGGCCGGCGCCGATACGGGGGCCGGCAACAACAGGACCGCGATTGTCAATGCCATAGCGGCGGCCGGACAGGGCCGGCTGATCATTCCGGCCGGCACATTTTCGCTGGCCGGCAACATTGACATTCCGCAGGGCCTGACGGTCGAGTTTGACGACAAGGCCCTTCTACAGCGCACCGAGGACGTTACACACCTTTTCAACCTGAAGGGCGACAACCGGATCATCACCCCAAAAGTCAACGGCTCCTGGGATCATGTCGGGGCTGCGAACGGCTTTGGCGTGTTCAACATTAGCGGCATTTCCGGCGTCATGATCGAGCATGGCACTATAACCGGCACGCAAGGTGACCACTATCGAATTGCCGATTCCAATTGGATCTATATCGACGGTGCCAGGGGCGACACCGCGCGCAATATCGTTACCATCAACGATGACTTCGCCGGCACCAGCCATGTGTTCGTCAGCCGCGCCAGGGTAAGTGCTTATCTGAACGGCTTCAATGCAGAGAGCGATGACGACTGGCCGGTGAGCGATATTGAGGTGGATATAGACTGGGCACAGCTTGGTGGTATTCAGCTTGGCTCCGCCGTAGCCTTCACGCGCAGCGTTTCGCCTGCTGGGTCGGTGCTGAAATACAAGTGCCTTCGCATCACCGCGAAGTCTAGGGGCGGTCTTTACGGTTTGGTGTTGCGAGGAGCCAGGGACATCGAGGTGCGTAGTTTGGTGACGGAAGGCGTGCAACAGGGCATTCGAGCCGGTACCGGTCATCACATTGAAGATCTTCGCTTGCTGTCGTTTGACATCCAAGCGACGCATCAGGGCATCTATATCGAAACCCCAGCCGGGCAACAGATTTCGCGCGGCGTCAGGATTGGCGATGGCCGCATCTTCGGATTTACCCAAGCCAATGCCCACGGCATCTTTAGCGCGGCGGACGAGACAAATGTGTCGACCGACACTCTTGTCGACATGGGTGGCGCGACTGGGTCCATCGGCGTTCGATTGAATGGGGATATGTCGCAAACCCATGCCAGCATTGCGGATGCACGATCCTCTTACGTCGCCCTGTCGACGCTATCGAACGAACGGCAAAAGGCAACGGGCGGTCTCTTCAAGGCAACGTCAGGCAATGTCGTCAACGATGTGAAAATCAGCGGATCGTCACCGAACGTTGAGGTGCGCGACAACACCTACTCCGGTACAGCGACGGGCAAGCCAACCGATGACGGGTCGCACATAGCGTTGGTTGAAGGAAACCGCGGCGGCGACTTTTTCAAGGGCTATAAATCGACGCCGGATGCGACGCCGGCTCTCGTCGTCTTCGAAGCGGGAAATAGCTTTGTTCCGATCAGACCAGGGCAAGGCGCGAAATTCATTGTCGATGTCGCCGTCCGCCGGACGGATGGCTCATCTTCAACCAGCGCTGGCTATGTGTTCGCCGGCGTGATCCGCAACACGGGTGGAACCCTGGCGATTGAAGGAGCAATCACTAAAACGGTGATCGGCGAATATGCAACCGACGCCACCTCGCTCGACGCTTCCGTCGCCGCCGGGACTTCCGGAATTGAGGTGACCGTCACAGGCGTCGCAGCAAAAACCTACGGCTGGAATGTGATTGTGCGGCTTCAAGAGGTTTGAGACAATGGGGAATCTCTAAGAGGTTGGGCGATGATATTTCTGCTGTGGGCAACGGTCATCGCGACTGCATTATTCCTATTGGTGAGGTATCCCACGATTTCTGCTGTCTGGGTCGGTTTCGTTGGTCTGCTCGCCTATAGCATCCCGGCACTACTGGGCATTACTCGCCCGGTTCTTACAGGTCAAATGTCCGCCTACTACGCTCCCACATCCGATGCAGCCACACTTGTCATGGCTATTGCCTGGGTGGGGTTTGCCGCGGCATTGTTTGTTGCAGATGCAAGCGGCTCGACTCAACGGACACCGACATATCACGCATTACCTCATCCGATTTACCTCAATCGGTTCTTCTTGGCAGCGATCCTCGTTTTGGTTATTTGCTACGTTTCTTTGGCATATAAATCAGTTCAGCTTGCGTGGTTTCTTGATACGCGTGTGGAATTGAGTTCTTATATCGGGATTGATTGGCTTATCTGGAAATGGAGCATCGCCTTCGGCTTCCTGATTGCTTGGTATTTTCAGATTATTTGGGCGCAAGCTGTCTTCTCAGTTTTGTTTTTCGTGATCATCATAGGGGCCGATCGGACGACGCCGGTAATAACGCTGGTCGCTACGGCCATGGCAATAAAATGGGGCCAGCCAATATCAAAGGCGGCTTTCTCATGGATGTCCCTGTTTGCAATCAGCGCAGTCTTGGCGGTGATTTTCTATGCAAAACCTTTTTATGTTTCCTTGAAAACAGGCCAAGCGCTTTCTGATATGCTGGCGTCGCGGGACGCAATGTCGATGCAAGCTGCATTTGAAGCTTTTGGAACACATGAACTGCTTGAAAAGGTTGTGAACCTGAACGTTTCCTATACTCTTGGGAGTACGATGCGCGACAGCTTAGCGCAATTTCTGTTGGTGCCATCGTATTTCGGCTTCGGTAGCGGCGGCTTTAATCAACTGCTTCAGGAGCAGGTTTTCTCCCAAGCGACGTATGGGCTTGCGTCTAATTTTTGGGCGCACTGGTGGGCGGTTGGTGGCCCATTTGGCGTGCTAGCGGGAGGTTTCATTTATGGCGGCAGCATTCTGTTGTTGAACAATTGGATCATTCGCAGCAAAGGCATGGCATTCTTCCTGTTCCTCCTGGCGGCAGCGACGATCGGCGTATACGCGCATAGAAACAGCCCTGAAAATGTTCTCGCGCTTATCCGACCGATCATTGTCGTGTTCTTCACAATCCAGGCGGTGGCTTATGTGATGACCTTGCAACTACGATCCCGCCGGATGATTCCAGTTAGAGATAGCCGTTCGCCTATGCCACGTCGGCGTTGATCTCCGCGAAGTGGTATCACTGTGTCTTTATAAACGCGATTGTTCCCCCAGTTCGACCAAACTCTAAAAATCCACGCTTGGTTATGTTTCGCTCCAACTCCAGCGCCTCCGTGTGGCCGGTCAATTTCGGGTGGAACTCGATGATGAGCTTTTCAAATGGTTCAAAATGGTTCGGCGGTATGGTCGTTTCGGCGCCTTCGATATCCATGATCAAGACATTTGGCTTGAACGGAAGGTCTGAGACGATTGTTGGGATAGAGAGCATAGGTACAGTGAGCCGGTCAGCTTCGTTGTCTCGGCGCAATGCGCTGGACGACCAGAAGTTCTTGCTGACACCGAAGCTGATGGTGCCGTCGGACGGACCTATAGCAACGGTCTTGAGAACAGGCAGATTGATCCCGTTGAGGCGAAAATTCTTCCTCATGGATGCCTCCAGGCGAGGGTTCGCCTCGACCATGCAGTAGTCTTCGATCCCGATTTCGATCATGCAGTTCAGTGCCATGAAGCCGATCGCACTGCCAGCCTCGAGAATCTTGTCGTGGGGGGTCAGAAAGCGCGAAGCCAGGGCCGCATCTTGATCCTCGTAGCCTCTGGCCATGATGTATCGCATGCGACGGGAGACGCCGTCCAAAGACAGGGTGATGTTCCGGACAGTCACCGTTGTTTTGCCGATGGTAAGAAATTCAAAGCCAAGATCGCGAATATTTCGGACGGCTTCCAAGATCATCTTGGTTCCTTGCAAGCTGGACTCAGCAGCCCAAATCTAAACTCACTCGTCCAGCCGCTGGCAATGTATGCGGCGCGAAATTCACGGTTCCCCGGTTTTCGCGCTGCCTTTACCGGCTTCAAACTTGCCTTGACCACGGCATAAGCATTGCTCTGCACCTTCGACGTTGTCCGTCATCCTTCCCCCTCACGATTTGCGCCCTGACCAGAACACCACGGCCATGCCCACCAGTATGGCTGCGCCAATCAATGCCATGATCCGCCAGTCCATCCCCAGTCCTGGCCGGGACGTGAGCAAATTGAACCATCGTCTCCATCCTCCCAGCCTAGCAAAAACCAATCTGAAAGGAACTAACATGGACCGCAACTTCGCGCGGGCGCTTGCGCTCGTTCTCAAATCGGAAGGCGGGTGGTCGGACAATCCAGCCGATCCCGGTGGCGCCACGATGAAGGGCGTCACTCTCGCCAACTTCCGCCGCTACGTGCAGGCAAACGCCACCAAGGATGATCTCCGCAAGATATCGGATGCGCAGACTGCGACCGTGTACAGGCGGTTCTATTGGGATGCCGTGGCCGGCGCCGAGTTGCCCGATGGCGTCGATTATGCCGTCTTTGACTTCGCGGTCAATTCCGGCCCAGGTCGCGCGGCCAAGTATTTGCAGGCGGCATGTAGCGTGACACAGGACGGCAAGATTGGCCCGGCAACCCTCGCGGCAGTCCGGGCTAAGCCGGCCGGCGTCATCATCGACACGCTCTGCGATGAACGCTTGTCCTTTCTGAAACGCCTCCCGACGTGGGGCACGTTCGGCCGTGGCTGGTCCGACCGTGTGAAGTCGGTGCGATCCCAAGCGCTGCTGATGAGCACTGCACCGGCACCAATCGTCGTCCAGCCATCGGCGCCGATCTCGGCGCCGCCGCCAAACACCGGAAAATCCGGGGTTTCAAAACCGGCCGCTGCCGCGGGCTTCCTCGTCCTCATCTTCGGTGCGCTCGCGGCCTTCCGGCATCACGTCACCGGTTTTTTCGGGGGACTCTTCTGATGAAATGGTTCAACACCAACGCGCTGCACAATCTTCTCAACACGCTGATCGCCATCATCTGCGGTGGCGCGCTCGCCGGCTTCGACTGGACGATGTTCGGGGTGAGCGACCGCACCGCGCTTCAGATCAGCGGCGCCATTGCCCTTGCCAAGATCATTATCAACGCCGTGCGTGACGGGCCACGCGGCATGGTCGCGCCGCCGGCCAAGGAGACATGAGATGGGAACGCTCGCATTGCTTGGCCAGGTCTGGCCGTATCTCCTTGCAGCGGCTGCCGCGCTTGCCGGTCTCTGGACGGCCTATGCCAGGGGCAAGGCAAACCAGAAGGCGAGGCAGGATGCCGCCGACGCCGCGGCGCGCACCGAAGCGCAGAAGATCGACGACGCCGTCGCCGGACGGGCGCCGGATGACAACAGGGGGAGGCTGGGCAAGTGGTCAAGATCGTAGCGCTTTCGTTCCTGTTGGCCGGTTGCGCCACATCAGGCGGTTCGTTCTGCGCGGTCGGGCATCCTATCCGGCCGGCAAAGGCTGAAGTCGCCGCGCTCTCGAACAGTTCGGTAGCAGTGATCCTGGCCCACAATGAAAAGGGCCAGAAGCTCTGTGGATGGAGGCCGTGATGCATGATCTTTTCGACCTGCTCGGCATCAAGGGACCGGTGGTCGCGGCCGGCCTCGCCGGCGGTGTCCTGCGCGCCCTGTCGCGGCATCGCTACAAATTACGCGAAATGGTGGCTTCGCCGATCTGCGGCGCGCTTGCCGCGGCTTACCTGACGCTGCCGGCGGTGTCTTACGCCAGGATCACCGGCCTGCCGATGCCCGATCCCGCCGACGACACCACCACGCTGGCCGCCGCCTTCCTGATAGGCGTCTGCGCCATGTGGATATCGGACGTCCTGTTCGAGTTTGTGGTGCGG
This sequence comes from Mesorhizobium sp. LjRoot246, assembly GCF_964254115.1. Lineage (NCBI taxonomy): Bacteria > Pseudomonadati > Pseudomonadota > Alphaproteobacteria > Hyphomicrobiales > Phyllobacteriaceae > Mesorhizobium > Mesorhizobium sp. LjRoot246. The sequence continues at coordinate 3,101,610 of NZ_CAXUSN020000001.1, forward strand.
AGATTCAGGCACGCGCCGGAGGAGTAGCTGCTGTCTGGGGCCGGCAGCTGCTTGGTGGAATTGCCGAGGGCACGTTTCGAGCGGCATTCGACCCATCGAAGACAACCCAAAATAGCCCGCTCCGGTTCGCCGGGCGGGCTATTCCTGCGTTCTGGCCTGATCAAGCAAGGATATTGACCGCGCGGGCCGCGACCAGCGCGATGGTCAGCAGCGAAATCATGGCTTCCGCCATCATCAACAGCTTGGCGCGTTGGCTGAGTGGCAGCGTATCGGTCGGAGAGAAGGCCGTCGCATTGGTGAAGGCGAGGAAGAAATAGTCGACGAAGCCGGGCAGCCAATTGCGAACCTCACGGTCGTTCAGCGTCATCTGCGCGAACAGGAAATCGGCCTGGGCGAGCTTGACGAGACCGCAGGTCGGCGGCCCGCCGCGGTCGGTGCTCCAGAACCACAAGGCAAAGACGATGACGTTGGTGACCCAGATGTTGAGTGCGTCGATCAGCAGCGTCGTGCCGCTGTTGCCGGCATGGCCCTCCAGCAAGGCTCGCACCAGCAAGACCAGCGAGCCGCAATTCATGACGCTGATGATGGCGGTCATGGTCAGCGCCGTTCTGCGGATCATGACGCGAAACTGGCCGATCGCATGCCACTCGTGATCCTCGACCGCCTTTCGGGTGGCGGCCTGTGTCCAGGCCGTGGCCACCGACAAGGGGAGCAGCAGGGCGGCCTCAAGCGCCGGCGCCAGCCAGCGCGGCCCGAATGAGAGGTTGTTGATGACCAGAAGCTGCAGGCAGATGACGACGAGAACGGCCGCACGCGCCATCCAGAAGTCGAGCGCACGGTAGTGAATGACGGCGTGGTGGTGACGCATTTTTCAATCCTGGATGCTCGTTGGTGGGTGGCCGGGGACCTGGTCAGGTGTAGACGACGCCTGTCGCGATCGCGGCTAATGCGCCCCGCCTGGCATGTTCGGGTGCCGCAGGAGGGCGTTTTCCATTGCTGTTTTGCTTGCAAGTGAGGGGAGAAGCAGCATAGTGAGGCGAAACTCCGCCTCAATCTTGGTTTTGCGATGGTCGCTCAAGTATACATTTTCGTAAGCTTTGAGTTCTGGGCTGTTCGAAAAACCGTCCGATGTGATTTATCCAGCGCATGACGCGAATCGATGAACCCGTGAACGGCTGGCTGCCGGTCGGCAGCTCTGTTCCAGACGACTGGCGCCAGTCGTCGATCTGGTCGGGTCTGACCCGTTATCCGGAAGCTGTTCTGGCCCTTTTATGCCTGACGCAGATCCTGTGCTGGACCGTGGCGCCCGCGCTTGTCGACGTGTCACCGCCCAACGATGTCGTCGAAGGCTTCATGTGGGGCCGCGAATGGGTGCTTCTGACCTACAAGCATCCACAGCTTCCCGGATGGCTGCTCGAGACCAGCCATCTTCTGACCGGATCGTTCCGCTGGCCGCAATATCTCGTGGCCCAGCTAACGATCTCGGCGACCTTCATCTTCGTCTACCTGCTGGCCCGCGACATGCTCGGAAAAACCCGCGCGCTGGCCGCCGTGCTTTTGATGCCGTCGCTCTATTTCTTTGGCTGGCCGACCCCGCAGTTCAATCACGACTACGCGCAGATGCCATTCTGGGCCGCGATCTGCTGGCTGCTGTGGCGTGCGGGCCGTGGCGGTGGGCCAGGCTGGTGGCTGGCGCTCGGGCTGGTGTCGGGCGTCGGGCTCTATGCCAAGTTTTCCACCGGGCTGCTGTTGCTGTTCGGCGCGATCTGGCTGCTGTCGGACACGCGGGCACGCAGTCGGCTCGCCACGCCCTGGCCATGGCTTGGGCTGGCGGTTTTCGTCGCCGTCGCAGCGCCACTGGCCGTCGAGCTCTACCGTATCGATTTCCTGCCGCTGACCTATGCCGCCTGGCGCGATCAGTGGGTCCTGGCCCACCGCTCCCGCTTTTATTATATCGGCGTCCAGATGGCCGGGCTCTGCGGCTTTCTTCTGGTGCTGGCGATATCAGGGCTGCTGCGGCGCTCGCCCCCGCCGCAAGAGCCCCTCGGGCGCGGTATCCTCGTCTATCTCTTGTGGATGGGGCTCGGTCCGGCGGTCCTCATCATGGCGGCGTCCCTGTTCGCAGGTACAGGTGAGGCCTGGGGCGCGCCGATGTACAATCTTGCCGGCGTTGTGGCGCTCGCCTTCCTGGGCCATCGCCTCGGCGCCGTCGAGATGCGAAAGCTGGCGATCTGCGCGCTCATCTGCATTGTCGGCATATCCGGTGCCTATGCGGGCATCCGCTGGACGAAATGCAATCTGCGCGGGCGCATGGACGCCGTCTGCTGGCCGGCGCAAAAGATCTCGGATGAGGCAGAGGCCGTCTGGCACGCTGCGACGCCCGATCGGCTCGACATCGTTGGCGGCCATGCCCTTATTGGGCCGCTGGCGGGCCTCAATGCCTATGACAAGCCGTCGATCTTCACCGAACTGAACATGCAGTACGCCCCCTGGATCACCAAGGAGCGGCTGCGCGAGCACGGCATATTGCTGGTCTGGCCTGGGCGCGATGTGCCATCTTATCTGCAGGCGTGGGTGGGCGACATCCCAGTCAAAACCGTTCTTTTCGACTGGTCGCTCAAGGCATCGCCGGTGGCGATCAGCTTCGCCGCCATTCCGCCTGGCGCGCGGCAGTTGCCGGGTGTGATCGACAGCCTCGCACCACCGAGCAATTGAAGCAGGTTCGTCGGCCCGCTGGACGAAGCAGGTGACCATGCCCATTTATGGGCAGACCAACTTGCTTTTGAGGAGACGTGATATGGCGACTTCGACCGAACGCGCAGTCCTTGCCGGGGGCTGCTTCTGGGGGATGCAGGACTTGATACGGCGCTATCCCGGCATCATCTCCACACGTGTCGGCTACAGCGGCGGCGACGTGCCCAACGCCACCTATCGCAATCATGGCAGCCATGCCGAAGCCATCGAGATCAATTTCGATCCGGCCATCATAAGCTATCGCACGCTGCTGGAACGCTTTTTCCAGATCCACGATCCGACGACCCGCAACCGCCAGGGCAACGATGTCGGGATGAGCTATCGCTCCGCGATCTATTACACCAGCGACGAACAGAAGCGCGTCGCCGAGGACACCATCGCCGATGTCGATGCCTCAGGTCTGTGGCCGGGCAAGGTCGTCACCGAAGTGGAACCGGCGGGTCCTTTCTGGGAAGCCGAGCCCGAACACCAGGACTATCTGGAGAAATATCCCAACGGCTACACCTGCCATTTCGTCAGGCCAGGCTGGAAGCTGCCGGTCCGCGAGAAGGCCGTTTCGTAGATTCTGCGATTTCGCCATGCATTGCTGCTCGACGGGATCGTCGAGCAGTTTCATCGCATTCCAAACCCCTCAGTCAGTGCGCCTTGTCGCCTCGGTGAAGCCGTCGAGCTTTTCACCAATGTCCGAAAGCGCCCTTCGAACGATAGTCTCGACCGCGTCTTGCCGATCGGGATCGAGCAAACGAAGGCCTCGTTGGATTACACCGCGCCAGTTGGCGCCGCGATTCCATGCTTCGGCAAACACCAGGGCGAGATCATCTTGCCGGCGGGCGGTTGCCATCGCCTCGACAAGCAAGCTTGCCTGAAGAATATCCTTTTCCCGTTTTGCGGTGCCGTTTGCATTCTCCTGGCGAAGGGAGGCGACAATCAGTTTGTGGACAGCATATCGCCCGGGTGAGGGGACCAGCACCGGGACCCCTGATCGATGCAACAAGACGGTTCTTACGGGTTCGCGGATGAGAAAATCCAGGTATCGCAAAGGCTGCGCCGATGCGCCGCCCAGCGACGGCATCGCGCTCGCGTGGTCAGCGTGGTCGTCGCTACCCCGGTTTGGGGTCAGGAATTCGACCTTGTACCGGGAAGCGTTTTCGAACTGGGTCGTGCGAGTGGCATCCGCTCTATGAGGAATCTCGCGAAACGAAGGATCGATATCGCGCAGCACATCCATGATCGGCGGCAGACTGTCGTTCACCTCTACCGAAACCGAGTGAAATTGAGCAAAGTCGGCATCGCCTGTCTGCAGCGCCCCGCCGGGTAGCCTAACGCCCAGATATCCGGCATAGGTCTGGAAGGCGACGGTGCCGACCAGGACACCCCGCAGGCGGAAAAATCCGGCCTTGCCAAGAACTTCAACGACATCACCGGTAAATTTTTCCGGCTCCGTCAACCCAGCCTCGCGTACAAGCGTCGATACCAGCTTGCGACGAGCCTTTAGGTCGCTCTTGATTTCCTTGAAGGCGGCGACGCGTTTTGCGATCTCGGGATCGTCGGCCGGCCCGACATATCGTCTTGTGGTCTTCGGCCTGGTTTCCTCGAAATACCAGTAGTCGCGGCCTTTTACGGGAACCCGCACGAAATTGCCTGCCGTCGAGAAGTCGGTTTGGAACGAGGCATCCAGGCTTCGTTGCACGAGTTCCGCGAACAGGGTGCGATATGCGATGTCGATCGATTTCATGACGGCGTCCGACGTCTTTAGGTTATAAGAAATTTGCAATTTCCTTATAACTGCGCGCCTTGCCGCCGAATTTCAAGGCGGTTATAAGAGAAATGCGAAAACCTTATAATCGCCTGATCCGAACATTTCGACCAACCGCTGTGTCAGACGCGGTCCGGCGGTTGACGATGCGCCAAGAACCCGCGCGCAGCATTCGCTCCGCAGGTTCTCACTCCGATTGGCGTCAACTTACTTACCGCAATGGTTGTCGTTGACTGTCGGCGAAGCCGTGCCCGGCGAGGTGCCGTTGGCATCTGGCTGTGCGCCCTGCGGACTGGCCGGGCAGTTTCGATCCGCGTTGGAATTCATGTCGTCGGGCATGCCGGTCGTGCTGTTGGTGATGCCCGGATCCACAGTGTCCGGCACGATCGTATTCGGCGAAGCCGGGGTTTGTGGGTCGACCGTCACCGACCGGCCGCTGCCACCTCCATTCGTGCCGTTATCGCCAGCGCTTTGCGCCATGGCTGATGCGGCCAGACCAATGGTGAGAGCCGAAGCTGCGAGGATTTTCATGAACATGGTTTGTCTCCATTTTCTGTGAACTCGTCGCTCGTTTTTATGAAGGTGATCGCATCGCGACTGTGGAGACAACCGGTCGCGGCAGTGAAGGTTCCCGATAGAATTCCACCCAAGCAGCGCCCTGCCTGGCGCAATGCTTTTGGCGCAGTGCGCTGAAAAAACGGCTTCCACTTCAGCTCGAATGGTGCTTTAACCCGCGCATCCACAGGGGTGCTCCGTACGGTCGGGGCTGAGACGGGGGCGGCAAGCCCACAGACCCTAGAAGCTGATCTGGGTAATACCAGCGGAGCGAGGCGGGCGATGTTTTCAGGCGCACAGATTTCCCTATATCCCATGGCCGACGATTTCGTCGGCGTCATTATTGGCGCGCTCGGCGCGCTCGATCCGTACCGCGACAAGCTCAGGATCGAGACCGACGACATCTCGACCTTGCTGGTCGGGCCGCCGGAAGTGCTGTTTCCCGCCATGCGCGACCTCTTCGTGGCGGCAGCCCGCAGCGGCGAACATTGCGTGTTGTCGGCCACCATCTCGCGCGGCTGCCCGGGCGAGCCGGATGATCCGATCTGCCGCTCCGATGCGTTTGGCGGACCGGTCGGGCCACTCGGCCCGCGCAAGGATGCGGCGGTCGCGGCAGTGCGCAGTGCTGATGCCACCGGCCAACCGGCGGCAGCGCAATTCTCGCTCTATGTGATGGGTACCGACGACCACATGGACGAGATTTACGGCTGCATCGACTTTCTCAAGCAGTCCGGCGTCTATGAGCGCTCGAAGCATTTCTGCACGAAATTGCGTGGCGATGCCGGCGCGGTCTTTTCGGCGCTGGACGAGGCTTTCTGCCGCTTCGGACCAGGCGCCGGTCACGTAACCCTAGACGTCACGGTCTCGGCCAACAGCCCGTCGGCTGTCTGAAACTGCCGCCGCGTCGGCGGCCGTCAAAGGTTATTTCCGTGATCTCATCATCAGCCGCTTCGCGCCCGATCGCGAGCCTTCTTGTCAGGGCAGGGCCGGCCATGGTCTCGGTCGGGTTGCTCCTGCTGGCGTGGGAGCTTTATGCCACCTATTCCGGCATTAAGCCGACGATACTGCCGGCGCCGTCGCGTGTCTTCGAGCAAGCGATGCTCAATCGCGAGGCGCTGGCCGACAACGCCATTCCCACTATCCGCGCCACGCTGCTTGGCTTTGCCTGTTCGCTCAGCGCCGCCTTTGCGCTGTCGATGCTGGTCGACTTCTTCCAGCCGCTACGGCGTGCGCTGTTTCCCGTCTTCATTGTCAGCCAGACCTTGCCGCTGGTGGCGATTGCGCCGCTGGTGGTGCTGTGGTTCGGCTTCGGACTGGCGCCCAAGATCATGCTGGTGGCGCTGGTCACCTTCTTTCCGATGCTGGTCGCACTGGTCGAGGGTTACGAGTCGACCGAGGCCGAGATCGGCCAGATGCTGCGCGCCATGGGAGCAGGGCGCTGGCGCATCTTCATGTTGGCGCGGCTGCCTTCGGCGCTGCCTTACTTCTTCGCTGGCCTGAGGATTTCCATCACTTATGCCGTGGTTGGCGCCATCTTCGCGGAATATGCGGGTGCGGCGAAGGGGCTGGGCATCTACATGCTCAACGCCAAGAACAATTTTCGGCCCGATCTGGTGCTAGCCGCCGTCGGTGTCAGCGCCGCGCTGACACTTGTCCTTTTTGGGCTGACGGTGCTGCTGCAGCGCCAAGCTATGCCCTGGGAGCGCGCCGGCAAGGCAATCGCAGTGAAGAGGCCACGGCTATGAGCCGGCTCGAGCTGCGGCATGTGCGCAAGGCGTTCGGTGGGCTCGACGTGCTGGCCGATATTTCGCTGACTGTCGGCGCCGGTGAATTCGTCTCGATCCTTGGACCCTCGGGTGCCGGCAAGTCGACGCTGTTCCAGCTTCTGACCGGCGCCGAGCATGGCGAGGGCGAGATGTTGTTCGACGGCGCGCCGCTCGATGACCACGGCAAGCACTTCGCCTTCATGCCGCAACGCGACGCGCTGATGCCGTGGCGGCGCGTCCTCGACAACACGGCGCTCGGGCTCGAAGTGCAAGGCATAAGGCGCAAGGCGGCGCGGGCGCGCGTCGCGCCACTGTTTGCCGAATTCGGGCTTGCCGGCTTCGAGCGGCATTTTCCCGCACAGCTTTCGGGCGGCATGCGCCAGCGCGCGGCCTTGCTGCGCACCGTGGTGCAGGAGCGCGACATGCTCCTGCTCGACGAGCCGTTCGGCGCGCTCGATGCACTGACCCGCACCGCCATGCAGCGCTGGCTTGAACAGATGTGGCGGCACCACCGCTGGACGGCGCTGCTGATCACCCATGATGTGCGCGAAGCCGTGTTCCTGTCCGACCGCATCTACGTGCTGTCCGCGCGCCCGGCCCGCATCGTCCGTGAAATCAAGGTGCCGCTGCCGCGCCCGCGCAGCCTTGGCGGCGAAGCCGCACGGCAGGCAAGCGCGCTCGAGGCCGAAATCCTCGACATCATCCTCAACCCCAACCCATCCAAAAGGACACAATCATGACTGACTTGACGCGCCGGCAGGCCTTGTTGCTGACCCTTGCCACAGGCCTTCCGCTCGTTGCCGGATCGGGGCGAGCCCAAGCACAATCGGCACAAAAGGTCACCGTTGCCCTCGACTGGACGGTCAACACCAACCACATCGGACTGTTCGTCGCCCGCGACAAGGGCTTCTATCGCGAGGCCGGGCTCGAGGTCGACATCCTGCCTTACAGCGATACCGGTGCGGGCACGTTGGTTGCAAATCGCGTCGCCGATTTCGGCATCAACGGCACCATCAGCCTGTTCACCCAGAGAACCGCCGGAGCGGACCTGAAGGGCGTCTATGCGGTGGTGCAATCCGAAACCGGCCGCGTGGTCTTCAATGCGGCACGCAGCGAGATCGTAAGCCCGAGAAACCTCGACGGCCTGACCTATGGCGGATTCGGCAGCGCCTGGGAAAACGCTCTGATATCGACCATCATCCGCCATGATGGCGGCAAGGGCAATTTCGAGACGGTGACGCTCGGCACCTCAGCCTATGAGGCGCTGGCCAATGGTTCGGTCGATTTCACGCTCGAAGTCTCGACCTGGGAGGGTGTCGAAGCCGAGCTCAAGGGCGTCAAACAACGCAGCTTCGTCTATGCCGATTACGGCGTGCCTGACGAGCACACGACACTGATCTCTTCGAGCGAAGCCTATCTCCAGGCAAACCCCAAGCCCGCGGCCGCCTTCGTCCAGGCGACACAGCGCGGCTACCAGTTCGCCGTCGACCGACCCGATGAGGCGGCAGCCCTGTTGATCGCGGCGAACAAGGATGCGCTGACCAATCCGGCGCTGATCCACACCTCGCTGAAGGCGTTGATCGACGGCCACTATCTGCGCAGCCAAAGCGGTGCCATCGGCATCATGGATCCGGCCAAGATGGAGGCGATCGGCGATTATCTCTTCGCTTCCGGCATTCTGCGCGATGCCGATGGCAAAGTTCTAACGCAACGGCCTGATTTCGCGCGGTATTTCAGCAATTTGACTCTGGGGTAGGGAGCTAATGGCTTCTCGAACCTCGGGGAAATGGCTGGCCAGTCAAAGAGGCTCACGGGCAGCGACAGATCAACTAATTCCGGGCGATCTCATAGAGCAGAGTGGTTCTGACGTGTCGCCCGGGTTCACCCTGCAGCGACAGGGCGACTGCGTCTGGCTCCATCGGCGATGGCCCCACCACAGCCCGCCTTGCGGAACCGGGCCACGCCGCGGTCCCATAGGCAAAGGGGTTCTTGCGGTCGAGGCAAGCATAAATGGAACGCAGCCACTCTGCATCGCTCTGCTTTCGGCTTGCGATGCGTTTCGGACGTTTAATGCTGATCCGATCTTGTTGATTAACTGCCCGGCAATGGTTGCGTGCAATGGTCGCCCTGAGGGATCATCGGGGTGCTTGCCTTGCTCATATCAAAAAGCGAAACCCTTTCGCACGGCAACGGCGCCAGGATTTTGTCGGCAGCGCGAAAGCGCGAGATTCTGGTCGATTTGCGGGAAGGGTTTTTTCGGATCTGCGCGCTGGCCTTCGCGGGCATGTTCGTCTACAGCGGCATACATCACCTGATGCTCGATCCGACCCGCATCAATGTCGCACTGGTGGCGATTTCCGAGATACTAACCTTTACCTGGCTGCTTCTGTCCCGGCGGCCCCAGGTTCGTGACTGGAACCCGCTCACGGTGGTTGTCTCCGTGGTCGCCAGCTTCGGTGTCGGCTTCATCGATCTGGAGCCGGGCGCGGCCATCGTTCCGGTCTATGTCGCAGCACCGCTGCAGGCCCTGGCGTTAGGCTTTGTGATCTGGGGAAAGATATCGTTGGGGCGTTCGTTCGCCATCCTGCCGGGCAATCGCGGTGTGATGACCGGCGGTGCCTACCGCCTGGTGCGGCATCCGATCTATGCCGGCTATCTTGCCGGCCATGTCCTGTTCCTGCTGTCGGCCTTTTCCTTCTACAATCTCGCCGTCTACGCCGTGATCACCTTCTTCCAGGTGCATCGCATCCTGCGCGAAGAGGCGCTGCTGGCCGCCACGCCAGAATACCGGGACTATATGAAGCGCGTCCATTACAGGCTGTACTACGGCATCGTCTGACGACAGGGCGCCCAACCCTAATACCGGGCTGGGCCGCCGGTTGCATTTGCGAGCGATGGCAAGCTTTCCGCGCTATGCAGGTTTCCGGATTTTCTGCGGAAAGGCCGGGCGGCGTCGCTCGCCGGGCGGAACGCTAATGCTTTGAAAGCGTTCACATCCCCAGCAACATCCGAATAGCGCGATGTTCAAACCGGCGCGTCAGCGCCTACAGGAGCGGGAAAAGCCATGAGCCTAGGAACCATTCTCATCATTATCCTCATCATTGCGCTGCTTGGCGGCTTCAGCGGCCTCGGCGGCGGCCCCTTTTATGGCACAGGCTATTATGGCGGCGGGGGCCTCGGGCTCGTGCTGCTCATCATCATCGTGCTTGTCGTGCTTGGGCGGATCTAGCCGCGCTGCTCAATTGACGCCGGGTCGATCGCAATCTCGTGACCGCGTCAGTGCCTGTCGCGCACCGGAATGTGATGTGTGCAGGCCTGCTTGTGATCCGGCTCGTTTCGAAATTTTTGTAACGTGATCGCGGTCCACACCCCCCGTGGAAACAAGAGGAGAGGGTCCCGCCCCTTGTCCTCCTCCAAGGCCCGCTCCGGTTCACCGTAGCGGGCTTTTGCTTGACGGGCGAGGGAACCGGTCTGTGTCGATACCGTTGAGTTACGGAAGGCTCCCTAATGCCCCCGACGCTGCGGACAACACTCTGCGAAATTCGCGATGATCTTCACGTCCTGCGGCGGATGGTGGCGGCTCGCGGTCATATCGAGACCATCCAGGGAATCGATGCACTGATTGGCGTGGCAGAAGCAGAGGCCATCAAGATCATCCGCTGCATCGACCGCCGTGCCTGACCAGAAAGAAGGATCACGATGAACGTCAAGGAGATGACGCGGCTGGACTGCATCGCCCTGCTGAAGGCGCAAAGGCTTGGCCGCCTGGCCTGTGTGCGCGAGCACAGGCCCTATGTGGTGCCGATCCATTTTGCCTTCGGTGGTGACGCCATTTTCAGCTTCTCGCTTCCCGGCAGGAAGGTCGAGTGGATGCAGGCCAATCCCCACGTCTGTCTTCAGGTGGATGACGTCGGTGGTATCAATGGTTGGAGGAGCGTCGTCGTGGACGGCCTTTCGAGGAGCTGCCCAAAGGACTGGATCTGGACGGCAGCGCCTCCGGCGTCGAAAGAATGATTGCTCCCTTCGACAGTGATCGCAAATTTGCCTGGTCGCTTCTGGCAAGGCATGCGAACTGGTGGGAACCGGGAGCCCTGAAGCCAGGCGACGCCGCGACAGTTTCGGGCAGCCATCTTTTCTATCAGATCAGGATCGAGGCGATATCCGGAAGGCAGGCATCGTGGTAGCGGCTTTACGCCGCTCGCGGCACTCGTGAGGTGAACGTCGCCCGGGTGACCGACACGCTGGTGCCGGCAGTGTCGCTGATCACTTCCACCTTGGCCTCCAACTGTTTGACCAGTGCTTCCACGATGGCTGTTCCAAGACCGGTAGCCGGTATGTCGTTGGCGATCTTGCCGACGCCATTGTCCGAAACCGTCAGTTTCCAGTCGCTGCCGGCGGTCTCGTAGCTCACCTGGATGCGAGCGCCGGACCTCGCCTTGGGGAAGGCATATTTGATGGCGTTGAGGACGAGTTCGGTGACGATCAGTCCCAGGCTGACGGCCCTTTGCGAATCCATCCTGCCGCCTTCGACCGTCACGGTGACTGTGATCGGCTGGGCTTCGCCGATCATCGACGAGGCGAGGCTGCTGCACAGTTTCGGAAGATAAGAGCCGACGTCGATCTCGTCGATGCCGGCCGAGGTGTGGAGATGGCGCTGCACTTCGGCCACGGACAGAACGCGTTGGTGGGCGTCCTTGAGATGCTGGCGCGTCTCTTCCGAAGTGACCGAGCGTGCCTTCAGCAACAGGATCGAGGCAATGATCTGCAGGCTGTTGGCAACCCGATGCTCCATCTCGCGCAGCAGCACGTCCTTCTGCCGAAGCAGATCCTCGGTGCGGCTGAGCAGCTCTTCCTTCTCCCGCTCGATGATACGACGGGCCGTTATGTCATTGAAGGCGAGAAGAATGGTGATGGCCGAACTGTGGTCGTAAAGCACCTTGCGGGCATTGAGCAGCATGGTGCGACGGCCGATTCGCGGGAAATCATGTTCGACCTCGAAATCGTCCATGGCGGTCTTCTCGGGAATGATCGTCTCCAGCAACAGGCGAAGTGCAGGAATATCCCACTGACCGTCGCCGAGCGCGTAGAGCAGCGATCCCTGGGTCTGCCCTGGGTCGACTTCGAATGTGTTGTAGAAGGAGCGGCTGGCCGCCAGCACGCGAAACTGCTCATCGAGGACCAGAAATGGCTCGGTGATCGTATTGACGATCGCCTGCGCCAGAGTCTGCGCGTCTTCGATATTCACGATGGGTTGAAACATGGGCACAAGCCAGACGAGCGGCGTTTTTGCCCCCCTACGTCCCGGCTATATACGGTTGCTCGACCGTTGTCGCGAATTGAATGCGCCAGGCCGCCTACACTGAGCGCGGACCCAGATCCTGGCACGCCAATCGATTACTCCATGTCAGGCACGTCGCCGCTGACGAAGAGCGTATTCGGCGGGCCGTATTCGCCCAGCGTCGGGTCGGCCTCGCGGCTCCAGGCGATGACGCCGGCATGCTTTGCCGCCAGAGCCCTGGCGGTGCGTATGGCGCGGTCCTCGCTCTGCTGGTCGGCGGGTCCAAAGGCTGGAAACAACTCGCCATCCTCGCCACGGTCGAATGCGACCACGACAATCAGCCTGGGATTTTTCTGACCACTGGAATCGGACATCTTGCACCTTTGGCGCGGAACCTATCACATTGCGCGGGGTTGAAGGCCGCGAATCGATGAATGCCGACTTTGGGGGTGGCATCGTGCAAGATCAGCGTTTCGATGAGCCGGTCAGGATTGCGCTCGGCCGATCGCGAAACTCGATCTTCAACGTGGAACGAGTTGCTCAAGCCGCCGACATACTGATGAACCGCTGGCCTGTCGCGACCGGGCAAAGGCACATGGTTGCCCGCAAAGTCTGCCTGGCCGTGCTCGAGGGAAAGAAAGAAGCCTCGGCGGCACGCGCGGCGTTCATCAACGCGGCGATCGAGGCGGACATTCTCGTTGAGCCGCGCGAGGTGTCGATACCCTAGCCTGTCCGTTCAAATTGAATCAGGACTTGGCTCTATCCCCTTGATGAATGGCGTCTTTTGGCGATCTTCTCAAGACCTATATCGACCGGCCTGTGAGCGCGTCTTGCAGGCAATCCCCACATTCGTCGCCTGTTTGGCCAGCCTTCAGCATCCCGTTGACATGGCATTCGCATCTCGATATTGAACATGATCATACAGGTTTATTGAACAGGTACCCATGTGAAGCGGCGCGCGGTTCATTTATCTCCCGGCACGGGCAAGCCCGAGCAGATCGCCACTGTTCTCGAACATGAAATCCGCTCCGGCGTTCTTGGCTTCGGCGACCGCCTGCAAAGCGAGAATGAACTTGTCCAGCGCTTCTCCGTCAGCCGCAACACAGTCCGCAAGGGCCTCGAGGAACTGTCCAGCCGCGGACTGATCACCACCAAGGTCGGCATTGGTTCGTTCGTCACCTTCGACGGCAAGCCGGTCGACGACGCCATCGGCTGGTCGCGTGCGCTGGCCAATGCCGGCGCCAATGCCGAGACGCGGACGCTGCGGCTGGAGGTCATCGAGGACGCCGATTTGGCTGCGCTGCTTGGTATCGAAAGCCCGTTCTTCATCGCTGTCGACCGGGTGCGCACCAATGCCAGCGATGGCCATGCGATCTCCATCGAGCGCAGCCGGCTGCCGCTTTCGCCGGAACTGGAGGATGTGCCGCTGCGTGGCCTGCGCGAGGGCTCGCTGCATCAGACGCTGCGCGGCGCCGGCCTCATTGCCGACCATGGCGAGGAATGGGTGGAGATCGAGATGCTGAATGCAGGGGACGCGGCCATCCTCGGCTGCCCGCAAGGCACGCCGTTCCTGCGCGGCCGACGGTTGACGCGTGCCGCCGACGATCGGCCGATCGAATATGTCACCAGCCTGCTCAACCCGGCGCATTTCGCGCTGCATATGAGGTTCTGAGCGATGCCAGATACCGCCAACGACATGCTTGATCGGGCCATGGGCGCGCTCGTCGGCGGAGCGCTTGGAGATGCGCTCGGCATGCCGACGCAACTTTTGTCGCCGGCCCGCATTGCCGAATTCTATGGCCATGTCGAGGATTTCATCGCGCCTTTCGCCGATCACCCGGTGTCGAAGGGGCTGGCTGCCGGCACCATCACCGACGACACCGAACAGGCGCTTCTGCTCGGCCGCATTTTGGTCGAATCCGGCGACCGCTTCGACCACACGCGCTGGGTCAATGCACTGCTCGACTGGGAGCGCGAGGTCAAGGCGCGCGGCAGCTATGATCTTTTGGGGCCGTCGACCAAGCGCGCCATCGACGCCATCAACAATGGCGTGCCGGCAGAGGAAGCGGGACGTAGCGGCGACACCAACGGTGCGGCGATGCGCATCGCGCCAGTCGGCGTCATGATGCCGCTCGAACCGTTGGAAGCGTTCGTCGCCAAGGTGGCGGAGACCTGCAGGGCGACGCACAACACCTCGATCGCCATCGCCTCCGCCGCCGCCGTTGCCGCCGCCGTCAGCCGCGGCGTCGCTGGCGGCGGCTGGCGTGCCGCTTCCGCCAGCGCCGTCGCGGCGGCGAGGCGAGGGGCGACGCTCGGCCATTGGGTCACCGGCGGCGACATCGCCGCGCGAATTGTGTGGGCGCAGGACATCGTACGCGGCAAGGCGGTCAGGGATGCGATCAGGCTGATCACCGATCTGGTCGGCACCGGCGTCGCCAGCCAGGAATCGGTCCCCGCTGCCTTCGCGGTGCTGGAAATCGCCCGCGGCGATCCATGGCAAGCGGCGGTCATCAGCGCCAATCTCGGTGGTGATACCGACACGATCGGCGCCATTGCGGCCGGCATGGCCGGCGCCTGCACCGGCTTTTCCCGATTGCCGCAACAACACATCGCCCGGCTCGTGGGCATCGACATGTCGGAGGTTCGCGCCCTTGTTGACGATCTTGTGGCGGCGCGAGTAGCAAAAACCCAGTCCGGCAAGGATGCCGCGGCATGAGCGGTCGTCTCGTGCATGTCGGCAGTGCGGTGGTCGACTACGTCTATCGTATCGACGCCTTGCCGGCACCCGGCACGGAGAAGACCGCATCGAGCTTCGCCCAGGTCGCCGGTGGCGGCTTCAACATGATGGTCGCGGCCGCCCGCACCGGCATGCAGGTGGTGTTCGGCGGCCAGCTCGGCAGTGGATCCAATGGCGACTTCCTGCGCGCCGCTTTCATGGCCGAGGGCATCGCGACGCTGACGCCGCCATCGCCCTTGATGGACAGTGGCAATTGCGTCGCCATGATCTCGAGCGACGCCGAACGCACCTTCGTCTCGTGGCCAGGTGCGGAGAGCGTACTCGGCCTCGATATGATGGCGCCGGTCGTGGTGGCGCCGGGAGACTGGGTGTTCGCCTCCGGCTATACGCTGAGCTATCCCAAGAGCCGCGATGCGCTCACCGACTGGATCGAGGCGCTGCCGCCAGATGCTCCGCTCGTCTTCGACCCGACGCCGGTCATCTCGGACATTCCACGCTCGATCCTGTCGCGGGTGCTTGCCCGCACCACATGGCTGAGCTGCAACACGACGGAAGCGGCCGAGATTGCCGGCTCGGGCGATGTCGAGGCTGCCTCAGCACGACTTCTCGCCGACCACTGCCCGAAAGCTGACGGTGTCGTCATTCGAGCCGGCGCCAAGGGCTGCCATATCAGGCTGGCCGACGGCTCGGCGCAAACCATTGCCGGCTTCAAGGTCACCGCGATCGACACCAATGGCGCCGGCGACACGCATATCGGGGCTTTCGTCAGCGCGCTGGCGGGCGGCGCGCCGCCCTTTGAGGCAGCGCGCCAAGCCAACGCGGCGGCGGCCATTTCCGTCACCCGCCACGGCGGCTCTTCGGCGCCGACGAATCGCGAAATCCAGACATTCCTGAGCCATGCCGCCGACCCGTCGGGGGCAGGCCGGACACAGAAGGCCAATGCATAACAGCTGGAAAGCCTGACAAGCCCGGCAAAGCGGGCAAAACACAGAGAGGAACCAACCATGCGCATGCCTGACTTGACTGCTCTGCTGACGGCGACCGCCGTCTTTACCTCCGCACTCGCCTTCGCCGCCAAGGCCGACGAAGTGCACGTGCTCAACTGGAAGGGCTACGGCACCGACGAGCCGTGGGCCGTCGAGGCTTTCGAAAAGGCGACCGGCAACAAGGTCGTCAACGACTTCTTCAATTCCGAACAGGAAATGCTGACCAAGATCCGGACCAATCCCGGCCTCTACGACGTGGTCATGATCAACGCCGCCTTCAACGACCAGGCGATGGACGGTAAGCTGATCCAGCCGATTGATGTGTCGAAACTGCCGAACTACGCCGACATCAGCAAGGATAAGGCGGGATCGCCGATGCTCGTCCATGACGGCAAGGTCTATGGCGTGCCGTGGGTGTGGGGCCTGACGGCACTCGCCATCAACGAAAAATCCTTCGACAAGCCGCCAACGAGCATCGCCGAGATGTGGGATGCCGCTCACAAGGGCCGCGTCGTCATTCGCGACGACGCCGTCGAGGCGGTGCAGTTCGGCGCTATAGCCACCGGCCAGAACATCAACGACATCAAGGATATGGACGCGGTCAAGGCAAAGCTGACTTCGCTGATGCCGCAGATCAAGACCTTCTGGAGTTCCGAGAACGACTGGAACCAGATGGTCGCCTCCAACCAGATCGACATCGGCACCTATTGGAGCGGCTCGGCCGATCGCGCCAAGACGCATTTCAAGCTGCCGGTCTCGCTGGTGGTGCCGCGGGAGGGCGCCGTTGCCTGGCTCGACGCGTTTTCCATTCCGGTCGATGCTAAGAACGTCGCCGGGGCAGAGGCCTTCATCAACTACATGATCGACCCGAAATTCTATGTCGAATGGGTCACCAAGGTCGGCGCTCCAGTCTCGGCCAACACCAAGGCGGTAGAAGCACTGCCCGAGGATGCCTTCAACCGCAAGGTCATGGGCGACCCCGAAGTGGCCAAGCGCATCCAGTTCCAGGCGCCGATCACCGACGCCCAGCGCGAGGCCTATCTGGCGCTCTGGCAGCAGCTCAAGGTCGATGTGAAATAAAGCCGACATCCGGGTCAGCCGGCGGTTCGCGCCGGCTGGTTCTTTCAATCCTGGGAAGGAGGGTTCGATGGCAGCCGCGACAGCGTCGCGAAGCGGGCTGAGATCGGCATTGCCGCTGCTGGCGCCTGCCTATCTCTGGCTGACGGTGGCGATCTTCCTGCCGCTGTCGGCCATGGTCTTCTTCTCGTTCATGACCGAGCTGCCTTTGTCGGGAAAGCCGTGGGCATTCACGCTCGGAAACTATGCCGCCTTCTTCTCGCAGAGCCTCTATCTAACGCTGCTGCTCGCCTCGCTGCGCCTAGGCCTCGAAGTGACGCTGTGGTGCATCGTCATCGGTTATCCCGCCGCCTATGTGCTGGCAAAGGTGCTGAAAGGGCGCAGCCGCGAGGCGATCTTCCTGCTCGTCATCTTGCCGTTCTGGTCGAACGGGCTTGTACGTATCTTTTCCTGGGCGATGGTCTTGCGAGAGGGCGGCATTCTCGACACCGCGCTCAACGCCGTGCTGCCGTTCAAGATCAACATTGATCTCATGTATTCCTATCCGGCCGTCATCATCGGGCTGGTGCATTCCTATGTGCCCTACATGGTGCTGACCTGCTATCTCACGCTGCAGGCGATCGATGACTCGCTGATCGAGGCCGGGCGCTCGCTTGGCGCTTCACGGCTGCAGGTGCTGAAGCGGGTGATCATTCCGCTGTCGATGCCGGGATTGGTGGCGGGTGCGGCTTTGATCTTCGTGCCCGTCGTTGGTTCGTTCATGGAACCGCGCATACTCGGCGGCCGCACCGGCACCTTCTACGGCACGGTCATCGAGGACCAGTTCGTCGCCGTGTTCAACTGGCCGCTCGGTGCAGCACTCTCCTTCATCCTGCTGGCCGTGGTGCTGGTCATCCTGGCGGTTGCCTCGCCGGTGCTGCGGAGGGCCGCGTGATGGCGACGACCCGCATCCTCGAAGGGCTCGGCCGCCTCTACATCGGTCTGCTGCTCGCCTTCCTCTATCTGCCGATCATCATCATGGCGCTGATGTCGTTCAACGTTTCACCGTTCTACCAATTGCCGTTCGAATGGACGACGGAGTGGTACGCCTCGCTGTGGCAGAACGACCAGCTGATCGCGGCCACCTGGAACAGCGTCGAGATCGCGATCATCACCACGATCATCTGCGTCGTGCTCGGCTCGGCGGCGTCGCTGGCGCTCTATCGCTACGAATTCCGCGGCAAGAAATTCCTGCAGGCGTTGCTGTTTCCACCGATCGCCATTCCGTGGCTGATCACCGGCACGGCGATGCTGATCTTCTTCTTCGGCGTCGGCATCGGCCGCGGCCTGCATGCGATCCTGCTCGGCCATGTCGCATTGGCGCTGCCCTACGTCATCGTCGTCGTCTCGGCCCGGCTGCAAACCTTCGCGCCGGAGCTGGAAGAGGCAGCGCGCTCGCTCGGCGCCAGCCAGTGGCAGGTGACGAGGCGCGTCACGCTGCCGTGGATCATGCCAGGCGTCATCGCCGGCGGGCTGTTTGCGTTTGCCGTGTCGTTCGACCAGTTCGTGGTGTCCTATTTCCTGGCAACGCCAGGGCAGACGACGTTGCCGGTCGAAATCTACGCCGCGATCCGCAAGGGTTTCACGCCCGAGATCAATGCGGTCTCGACGATCATCATTGTCGTGTCGATGGCGCTGATGCTGCTCACGGCGCGGTTCTTCAAATTCGGCGGAGAGAAATAATGGCCGGCGTGCAGGTATCTGATGTCTCGCGCAGTTTTGGCGCACACAAGGCGCTGGACAATGTCTCCATCGATTTCGCCGATGGCGGCTTCTATGCGCTGCTCGGGCCATCGGGCAGCGGCAAGACGACGCTGCTCAGACAGATCGCCGGTTTCGATTTTCCCGATTCTGGCCGCATCGCCATCGGCGGCGAAAGCGTCGAGCGGGTGCCGGTCGAAAAGCGCCGCATCGGCATGGTGTTCCAGAACTATGCGCTGTTTCCCAATATGAGCGTCGCCGACAATGTCGCCTTCGGCCTGTCTGTGCGTGGCGAGGCCAAGGCGGTGATTGCTACCGAGGTGCAGCGCGCGCTCGATCTGGTGCAGCTCGGCAAACTCGGTGGGCGGCGTCCGCACCAACTCTCCGGCGGCCAGCGCCAGCGTGTTGCGCTGGCTCGCGCGATCGTCACCAAGCCGCGCGTGCTTTTGCTCGACGAGCCGCTCGGCGCGCTCGACAAAGCGCTGCGCGTCGATATGCAGATCGAGCTCAAGCGCATCCAGCGCGAGATAGGCATCACCACCATCTTCGTCACCCATGACCAGGAAGAAGCGCTGACGATGAGTGACCGCATCGGCATATTGCGCGACGGCAAGCTGGTGCAGGAAGGACCACCGGAGGAGATCTATAACAGGCCGAAGAGCGAATTCGCCGCCACCTTCCTCGGCGACGCCAACATTTTTCGCGGTGACACGACAGGCAATGGCATTCGACTTGCGGACGGTACGGCGATCGCCGCGGGGGCGGGTGCGAAGATTGCCGCCGGCGCCAAGGCCAGTTGCGCCGTGCGGCCAGAACGCATCCGCATCACGACGGATGCCGGGGCTTCGGACGGCAATGCCAACACCCTCAAGGGGCAGGTCTCCAAGCGCATCTTCGCCGGCAACAACAGCACTTACTTCGTTGAGCGTGGCGGCCAGACGTTGAAGGTGATTGTGCAGAATACTGGTGCCGACAGACTGGCGGAGGGCCAGGAGGTGGTGCTCAGTTGGTCGCCGGAGAGTACGGTGCTGATTGCGGCGGGTTAAGTAGGACTGTGGACGGATGGGACGGCTGGCGTTCCGTGGCGCCCCCCTCTGTCCTGCCGGACATCTCCCCCTCAAGGGGGGAGATCGGCTGTTATCGTTGGTTTCGCAAATCTCCCGCGTTGCAAACGGTGCAATAAGGCCGAAGCTGCCGATCTCCCCCCTTGTGGGGGAGATGCCCGGTAGGGCAGAGGGGGGCGCTGTCCCGCCGTCCTTTCGAATAACGAGCCCGGAGCTGCCATGACGCTGGAATTAACGGCACAGGACCGGTCCATGCTCGACGGCGAGCAAGGCTCATCCGCGGCCGCCGCCATGAAAATCCTGGTCGCGTTTTCCAAGGCGGTCGGGGCGGGCAGCCTGCTTGATATTTCCGGCGCGCATATCGATGGCTGTCTCTACCATGGCAAGGCCGGTCTCGATTTCGTCGAGCGGCTGGTCGAAGGCGGTGGCCGTGTCCAGGTGCCGACGACGCTGAATGTTGGTTCGTTCGATCTCATCCATCCCGGCATGGTCAAAATGCCGGCAACGGAAGAGGTGCCGGCGCGACGGTTGATGAAGGCGCATCTGGAGCTTGGTTGCCAGGCGACATTCACCTGCGCGCCCTACCAGACGCGCTTCCGGCCAGCCTTTGGTCAGCAGATCGCCTGGGGCGAGTCCAACGCCATCGTCTTTGCCAATTCGGTCATCGGCGCGCGCACCAACCGCTATGGCGATTTCATCGATCTGTGCTGCGCCATGACTGGGCGCGCGCCGGCCTGGGGCCTGCATCTGAGCGAGAACCGGCGCGGCCGGATCTTGTTCGAGCTGGCCATTGCCGACCCCGAGCCGAGCGACAGCCTGTTCGTCGGCATCGGGCTGGTGATCGGGCAAGCGAGTGGCGACCGGATTCCGGTGATGGCAGGCCTGCCGCAACCGCGCGATGAGGACCAACTGAAGGCGCTGGGGGCGGCGGCGGCAACGACGGGTGCTGTGGCGCTGTTCCATGCGGTCGGCATCACACCGGAAGCGAGAACGCTGGACGAGGCGTTTCAGGGTCATGCGCCTGACGAGACGATCCGCATCAGCCGCGCCGACATCGATCATGCGCTGGCCAGGCTATCGACCGTGCCCGCTGGCGCGCCGCTGGCGGCCGTGTCGCTCGGCACGCCGCATTTTTCGCATGAGGAATGGATGCGGCTGTTGCCGCTGCTGCGCGAGGCAGCACCCGGCAGGGGTATCCCGATCTACGTCAACACCGGTCGCGCGACGCTGGCGCGATTGCAGGAGGAGGGCGCGCTGGCGGGCATGGAGGCGTTCGGCCTGATCCCGGTCGCCGACACCTGCACCTATGTCACCTCGATCCTGGAACGCCTCGACGGCGTGGTGATGACCAATTCCGGCAAATGGGCGCATTATGCGCCGAGCAATATCGGCGTGTCCGTCGCTTTTGCCGAGATGAGGGATTGTATCCGCTCAGCAGCAGTCGGGCATGTCGTGCGGAGCGCCTTATGACGCGACCGATGGAACGAAGCGGCACCTTCCAACTGGCCGGCGAAGCCCAGGGTAAGGCGCTGGTGTTTTCGCAACCGCTCAGTTTTTGGGGCGGCATCGATGCAGAGACCGGCGACATTTCAGACCATTCGCATCCGGGTCTCGGCCAGAATGTCGCCGGCAGGATCCTGGTCATGCCGAGCGGGCGCGGCTCGTCGTCTTCGTCCTCGGTGCTGGCCGAGGCAATCCGCCGGGGCACGGCGCCGGCCGGCATCCTTTTGGAGCGGCCCGACCCGATCCTGGTGGTTGGCGCCATCGTTGCCGAATTTCTCTATGACATTCGCATGCCGCTGGTGGTGTGCGATATTTCGAACCTTGTCTCCGGTGATCAAATTGATATCGGCGTCGGCAAAGACGGCGGGCCGATCATTAGAGTTCACCCCGCCATCAAGCCAGCCGCGCCGCGCCGCCAATAGGCGGCCGCCAGCGTTTGATCGCGACCAAGCCCCAACATATCGCGCCAATATTCGCGTACGATCTTGGCGGCAGCTGCTTCGGCCTCGAACCAGCCGAAGGCCGAACCGTCCTGTGGCCACGCCACCGCGCGGACAGCCTCGGCCAGCAATCTGTCCTCGCCCGCCGGTACGCCGCCCCTTGTCAGCCAATGCAGCTCGATGCCGGAGGCGTTGTTGATCACCTGCCTTTCACCGACCTGGCGAAGGCGCTCTATCCGGAATGGGAATGATGCCCCGAAAATCGGAAGGCAGTTCGGCGGAGCAGTATCAATTTGCTCGCCGAACCGTTTGCCTTCGATAAATCCTATCCGTCCGGATTTCTCCGGATGGGCTTCCGCCCGAACAAACTTGGCGGCTCGGTATAAAACATTGGCACGATATTCTAAGCCGCGCGGTTGACCGCGAATGCGCTCTCCGACCTATAATTATACTAAATTCATAGACTAACTGCGAACGCTCAGAGCACTCGCACTTTGGCCTGTGAAAACCGGCTGCACAAAGGGAGCGCATCGATGCCCAAGACAGAATCCAACCCGATTGACCTTGGCACAAGGGCCGCCGACTTCCTGTTGCCCGACGCGCAAGGCGTGCTGCACCGGCTCGCCGATTTCGATGCCAAGCCGGCCCTGCTGGTCGCCTTCATCTCCAACCGCTGCCCGTTCGTCGTGCTGATCCGCGAGCAGCTTGCCGCTTTCGCCAGGGAGTATGCTGGCAAGGGGCTGCAAGTGGTGGCGATCAACGCCAACGACCACGAAGCGCATCCGGAAGAAACGCTCGCCCGCATAGGCGAGGAGGCCGAGAAATTCGGCTATTCTTTCCCCTATCTCAAAGACGCTTCACAGCAGACGGCCAAGGCCTATGGCGCGGCCTGCACACCCGACTTCTTCCTGTTCGATGCCGAAAGGCGGCTCGCCTATCACGGCCAGTTCGACGATGCGCGGCCGGGCAACGGCAAGCCGGTGACGGGTGCCGATCTGCGCGCGGCGGTCGATACGGTGCTGGAGGGCGGCAGACCCGATGCAAGCCAAGTGCCGTCGATCGGCTGCAACATCAAGTGGAGCGCCGGCAACGAGCCAGCGTGGTCCTCCAGCGCCGCTCGCGCCGCGTAGCCGGTATCCATGCCCAAGCCGCAGAAATCCGCTTCCGACAGCTTGCACCTCCAGGCCAACGTGCTGGTGCTGGGCGGCGGTCCGTCGGCGGCCTGGGCGGCTGTCGCGGCGGCCGAGAGCGGCGCCAAAGTGGTGCTGGCCGACAAGGGTTATCTCGGCACCAGCGGCGCCACCGCGCCGTCCAACACCGGCACCTGGTGCGTGCCGCCGGGCGACAACAGGCATTCCGTGGTCGAGCGGCGCTGGCAGCGCACCGGCGAACTCGCCGATCCGCGCTGGATGCTGCGCTGCGTCGATACCGCCTACCGCAATTTGCTCAGGCTGTCCGAATGGGGCTATCCCTTCCCGAGTGAGGATGACGGCCGGCTCTACATCGCCAATCTGCGCGGGCCGGACTATATGCGCTTCATGCGCCGCCGGGTGCTGTTGGCCGGCGTCACCGTGCTCGACCACCACCCCGCGCTCGAACTTCTGTCGGACGGCGATGCCATCGTCGGCGCCGCCGGTGTCGCCAGGCAGATCGGCCAGGACTGGCGCGTCGACGCCAACGCGGTGGTGCTGGCGACCGGCGGCTGCGCGTTCCGCGAACGCATTCTCGGCGCGACCGGCCTGACCGGCGACGGCTATCTGATGGCGGCTGAAGCGGGCGCCAGCCTGTCGGGCATGGAGTTCACCGGCAAGTACACGCTGGCGCCCTATGGCTCGTCGCTGAACAAGGGGCTGCCGTTCCGCTGGGCATCGTTCCATCGCGAGGACGGTTCGCCGATCCTCGGCCCGACCGGCGAGCCGTTGCGCAACGGCATCGGCGACCGCGAGGAAGAGGTGGCGCGTGCGCTGATCGACGGCCCGGTCTATGCGCGGCTCGATCAGGCCGAGCCGGCGCTGCAAGGCTGGTTGCGCCAGGGCCAGCCGAATTGCTTCGTACCCTATGACCGCGCCGGCATCGATCCGTTCAGCGAGTTGTTCCGCATCACCTTGCGCGCAGAAGGCACGGTGCGCGGCACCGGCGGCATCGACATCGTCTCCGACGATTGCGCCACCGGCGTGCCCGGCCTCTATGTCGCCGGTGACGCCGCCAGCCGCGAGATCATGACCGGCGCGGTGTCGGGCGGCGGCGCCGTCAATTCATCCTGGGCGCTGGCCAGCGGCTGGTGGGCCGGCAAGGGCGCCTCGACCCATGCAAAGCGTCGAAACGGCAAGGCTTTTCGCGGCACGGTGCAGTCACTCGGCCAAGCCGGCCTGCGGCCAGCGGCATCGCCGCGCGCCGACATCTCGGCGGGCGAAGTCATCGAGGCGGTGCGCAACGAGGTGACACCGCTGGACAAGAATTTCTTCCGCACTGGCGAGACCCTGGAGAAGAGCAGCGAGCGGCTGGAGAGCGTCTGGCGCGACGTGCGCGACCATCTGCAGGGCGAGGGGCTGGACCGGGTCCGCACCCGCGAGGCCGCGTCGATCGCCGCCGCCGGGCGCTGGTCGGTGGCCGCCGCACTGCATCGCACCGAGAGCCGCGGCATGCATCGCCGCACCGACCTACCGGCCAAGAGCCCGGCTTTCGCGCACCGACTGGTCATCACCGGCGTCGATGCGTTCCGCATCGCCGGCACGCCTGAGCGGCTGGCGGAGATGGCGTCATGATCGAGATCGTCTCGGCCACGCGCTGCGTCGAATGCGACATTTGCGTCAAGGTGTGCCCGGCCAACGTCTTCGACGCGACTGACAACGGCGTGCCGGTGATCGCCCGCCAGGACGACTGCCAGACCTGCTTCCTCTGCGAGATCTACTGCCCGACCGACGCGCTTTACGTGGCGGAGTTCGCCGAGGGGTCGACCGGCATCACAGAGACCGAGGCCGACGAGCGCCAGCTGTTCGGCTCCTATGCCCGCGCGCTCGGCTGGAAGCGCGGCAAGGCCGGCGGCTCGGAGTTCGACCCGACGCACCGCATCCGCGTGGCGCAGTGAACCGATCGGAGACAGACATGGACCGCCCAAACATGGACCGCATCGTCGTCAGCGACATCTCCAAGACTTTCCAGCTCAAGCCGGGGCAGTTCGTTACCGTCGACGGCGAGGCGACCGATCGTGTCACCGTGCTCGATGGCGTTGATCTTTCGATCCGCAAGGGCGAGTTCATCACCCTGGTAGGACCCAGCGGCTCCGGCAAGTCGGTGCTGCTCGACATCATCGGCGGCCTGACGCAGGCGACCGGCGGCAATGTCCAGCTCGACGGCAGGCGCATCACCAGGCCCGACCCCAAGACCGGCTATGTCTTCCAGCAATACGCGCTTTTTCCCTGGCGCACGGCGCTCGCCAACATCGAATATGCGCTGGAAGTTCGCGGCGTGGCCAAGGCCGAGCGCACCGCAACCGCCCGCCATCTGTTGGCGCTGTTCGGCCTTGCCGGTTTCGAGGACCGTTTTCCCAACCAACTGTCCGGCGGCATGCAGCAGCGCGTGGCGATCGCGCGTGCGCTGGCCAGCAACCCGGAAGTGCTGCTGATGGACGAGCCGTTCGCGGCGCTCGACCAGCAGACGCGCGAGCTCCTGCAAGGCGAGCTGCTGCGTATTTGGGGCAAGATCGAGACGACGGTCATTTTCGTCACCCACTCGATCGACGAGGCGATCTTCCTGGCCGACCGGGTTGTGGTGATGACGGCGCGGCCGGGCGCGGTGAAAGAGATCATCGACATCGACCTGCCACGGCCACGCGACGGCGACATCCGCGCCAGCGCCGAATTCAACTCGTATCGCGCTCGCGTCTGGGACGTGCTGCGCGACGAGGTCAACAAGGCGCAGAAGGACTGGACCCTGTCGCCAGCCTTCAGTCACTGAGGAGCTGGATCCATGGCCTATCTGACCGAGAAGTTTGGTTCCGCTGGAGCGCTTCACCTGTTCGCCGGTGCTGGCGAAACGATAGCCGCGGCCAGGGTCCCCGCCATCAAGGCTCACGGTGCAAAAGCCCGACGCAAGAAAGCGAGCCATGGCACCTTTGTCTACGGCCTGCCGCTGCTCGGCTTGTTCTTCCTGCTGTGGGAGATCGCGCCACGGCTTGGCTGGCTGAACCGCATCTTCTTTCCGCCGCTGAGCGAGGTGCTGGTCGCCTGGTGGGACCTGCTCGCCTCGGGCGTGCTGATCGAGCATATCGGCATCAGCCTGCAGCGCGCGACGATCGGTTTCGCACTCGGCGTGGTGGTAGCCATTCCGCTCGGTCTCTTGATGGGGCGCTATTCGCTGTTCGAGAAAGTCTCGGACCTGCTGGTGCAGACGCTGCGCAACACCTCGCAATTCGCGCTGCTGCCGGTGTTCATCCTGTTGCTCGGCATCGGCGAGGAATCGAAGGTGGCGATCACCTTCTATTCCTCGGTCTTCTTTCTCCTTGTCAACACGATCAGCGGCGTCAAGTCGGTCGATCCGCTGCTGATCAAGGCGGCGCGCTCGATGGGTACGTCCGACTTCGATCTGTTCCGGAAAGTCATCCTGCCGGCCAGCATCCCCTCGATCGTCGCCGGCGCCCGACTGGCGGTGAAGTCCTCGCTGTTCGCGGTCATCGGCGCCGAGATGCTGGCGGCCAAGTCCGGCCTCGGTTTCCTCATCCAGAACTCGCAGTTGATGATGGAAACGGCCGATATGTATGCCGGCATCCTGACGCTGACCGTCATCGGACTGACCGTCAACTACCTGCTCGTCTGGTTCGAGCGCTGGGCAACAGCCTGGAAAGGCCAGTCCGAGACGTCGCTCATTTAAGCCACCCATTCATTCCAATCAGGAAGGATTTTCCCCATGCCCAACATTCCATTCAATGCACTTCGCCGGCTGCTGCTGAAGGGCGCCATTGCCGTCGTCATCAGCCTTGGCGGCATGCCTGCCTTCGCGCAGGACAAGCCTGAAATTATCCGCATCGGCAGCACGGCGCCGGGGCATCTCAAATTCATCCTCGCCCAGAAGGACGGCTGGTGGGAGAAGGAATTCGCCAAGGACGGCATCAAGGTCGAACTGGTGACTTTCAACGGCGGCTCGGAAGCGACGACAGCACTGGCGACCGGCGCGATCGAGTTCACCTATACCGGCAACAATCCGGCGCTGCGCGTCGCGGCGTCCGGTGCCGACGTCAAGCTGATCGGCCTGTCGAGCTATGTGAAGGCCGGTGGCTCCTACATCGTCGTCAAGGCCGATTCGCCGTTGAAGACGCTGCAGGATCTCAAGGGCAAGAAGGTCGCCTATCTCACTGGCACGGTGCGGCATTCCAATTTCAGCAAGGCGCTGAACAGCGTCGGCCTGACCACCAATGACGTCGAAGGACTGAACCTGCCTTTCGAGGCATCCGGCCCGGCGCTGCTGCGCGGCGACATCGACGCCATTGTCGAGACGGATTCGACGGCGGCCAAGCTGGTCGACACCGGTGAGGCGCGCGTGCTGTTCGACACCGGCACGCATCCGGAATGGAACGTGCCGAACGTCATCTCGGTCAATGGCACCTTCGCGGCGAAATATCCCGATCTGGTCAAGCGGCTGCTGAAGGTCGACATCGAGATTTCGCGCTGGGCCGACGCCCATCCGGACGAGACAATCAAGACCTTTGTCGGGGCGACCAAGTCGTCGGAAAAATCCGTCCGCAAGACCTATGCCGACGGTGTGTTCCACCAGGATCCGAAACTCACCGACGAAGCGATCGCCGCCTTGCAGGGCGAGGAAAAGTTCATGGCCAGCGCCGGACTGTTGAAGGGTTCGATCGATTACGGCAAATGGGTCGACAAGAGTTTTGTCGATGGTGCCGCCGCGGAGGTCGCGGCTGTCCAGTAGGTCCGTCAGATCTCCGGGATGTTCTCCTTGAAGATCACCTGCAGCCTCGGCTGATGCAGTTCATAGGGCAATCCCCTGACCGCATGGGTCAGGGTGTTAAGCGCTTCGCGGGCCTCGACACGCGGGTTCTGGTCGATGACCGCGTCGAGCGTGCCGTCGAGCAGAAGATCCTTGGTGCCGTCCGTCACCTCATGGCCGAGGAAGACCATGGATTGGGCGCGGCCGCGTTCCTTGAGCGCGCGGGCGATGCCGGTGTTGCCGGCGCCGACATTGTAGATCGCGGCAAGGTCGGGGTGCCGCTCCAGCAGGGCTGATGCCTCCGAATAGGCCTTCTCGCGGTCGTCGAGCATTTCGCGCATCTCGACGATCTGCAGATTGGGCGATTCCTCCGCCAGAATATGGCGGAACCCCATCTCGCGTTCCTCATGGCCGCGATAGGACAGCGAGCCGGCGAACAGCGCCACCTTGCCCGGACGCCCCGATCCCATGAAGCGGTTGAGCAGATAGCCGGCGAGCCGCCCGGCGGCGCGATTGTCGATGCCGATATAGGCGACCCTGGGCACATGCAGGATGTCGGAGGCGATGGTCACTACCTTGATGTCGTTGGCAGACAGCGAGCGGATCGCCTCGCGCACCGTTGGATGGTCGAGCGCGATGACACCGACGCCTTGCGTCTGTCCGCGCAGATCCTGCAGCAGGCGGGCGAGGCCGTCCGGATTGAAACCTTCGATGGTGGCGATGTGCACATCGAGATCGGGCCGCGCCTGCGCCTGTGCCTCGATCTGGCGGTGCAGCATCTTGATGAAGGAATTGGTGCCGGCCGGCAGCGCGAAGTCGAGCCGGATGACCTCGCCGGGCG
Organism: Mesorhizobium sp. LjRoot246; assembly: GCF_964254115.1. Classification (NCBI taxonomy): domain Bacteria; kingdom Pseudomonadati; phylum Pseudomonadota; class Alphaproteobacteria; order Hyphomicrobiales; family Phyllobacteriaceae; genus Mesorhizobium; species Mesorhizobium sp. LjRoot246. Next base: position 3,130,050 of record NZ_CAXUSN020000001.1, read on the forward strand.
AGGGGCGTAGCGGCGCACCGTTCGGGCTTTCGGCGATGTAGCCGAGGCGCTGCGCCATTTCGAACACGATTTCACGCGTGCGCGCCCGTACACCGGGGCGGTTGTTGAGCACGCGGTCGACGGTGGCGGCCGAGACGCCGGCTTCCCGGGCTATGTCAGTCAGGGTTGAACGCACCGTCTCTCATCTCCTGCATGCGTCGGATCGGCTGGCGACGGATTCCCCGCCATCGGCGATTCTGATGGGAAATGATGTATCCGCCCTTGGCCGATGTGCAAGCCGCCGGGCTAAATCAAATGGTCGGGCAGGGCTGCGCAGGGTCGGGAAGAGGCATTTCCCATCAAATCTAGGCATCAGGAGTGGCGTATGAATCCCGGTTTTGTGCATTTCCTCGTCCTATCTGCAATATTGTGAGGTGTTTTGATTATTTATGATGTTGACAGCCTTCCCGTGCTGCCGTCAATATCCCTCATAGGGTCGTGGAGGAAACGTGGCCCTGAGGGAGGAGTTTCAATGTCTGACTTGATCCGCATCTCGCGGCGCCGCTTGCTGGCGTCCGGAGGAAAGGCGGCCGTGATCATGGCCGCCGCTGGTATCGCACCGCAATTCATTCGTCCCGGCCGCGCCTATGCGGCCGACGCGCTGGCGCCAGGCATGATCGGCGGCCCGACGGGCTTCGACGGGGCCGAGCGCTACCAGTATGGCGCCGACACGCCGGAAGGCCGCGCCATCGAGGCGGCCAAGGCGCTGAAGGGCGCCGGCAAGGCGCCAGCCAAGATCGTGCTCGGCCTGTCCGACGGCTCGATCGGCCAGCTCACACAGCCGTTCCCGGCCGGCGCGCCGTCGATCAAGGACCTGTGGGAAAAGGAGACCGGCATTCCGATCGAAATCGTCGGCCTGCCGAACGGCCAGGAATTCACCAAGACGATGCAGGACATCTCCACCAAGGGTGGGGCCTACGACATCTATTCGACTGAATGGAACCGCCTCGGCGACCTCGCCGAAACCGGCGGCATCGCCAAGCTCGACGACTTCGTCGCGCAGCACAAGCCCGAGTGGGACGATCCCACGACCGGCTATGTCAACGGCGCCAAGGGCGTGTCGCTGCTGAACAAATATCGCGGCTCGAACTATGGCGTCTCGTTGGACGGCGACTTCCAGACCTGGGTCTACCGCACCGACCTGTTCGGCGACGAAACCGAGAAGAAGGCCTTCAAGGACAAATACGGCTACGATCTGGCACCGCCGAAGACCTGGAAGCAGCATGGCGACATCGCCGCCTTCTTCCAGCGCCCGGATAAGGGTCTGTTCGGCTCGACCGATCTGCGCAATCAGGGTTGGGGCTATACCAACTGGTACCAGCGCTATGTCTCGATGGCTTCGCCCAACCAGTTCCTGTTTGGCGATGACGGCAAGCCGATGATCAATTCCGAGCAAGGCATTGCAGCTACCAACGAATATGTCGCTTCGCTCGCGCATCATTCGCCGGATGCGATCTCCTGGGGCTGGCCCGAACAGTACGGCAATTTCGCCAAGGGCGGCGCGGCAATGACCTGCGCCTTCTCCAACCTGCCGAAATTCCTCGACAATGCCGGCAACAAGGATTCTGCCGTCACCGGCAAGATCGGCTCTATGCTGCCGCCCGGCCGCGAGATCGACGGCAAGCTGATCAGCCGCTCCGTGCTGTGGTTCTCGCTGACCGGCATGGTTTCGGCGCAGTCGAAGAACCAGGAGGTTGCCTATCTCCTGCTGCAATGGCTGGGTTCGGCCCGCATCTATGCCTGGATGAGCGCCAATCCCGGCGGCTACCTGGACCCGTTCCGGCTCTCGGATTTCTCCGATCCGCTGGTGCGCCAGACCTATCATGCCTACCACATGGACGTGGTGCGCGAGACGGTCGCCCGCACCGTACCGACCATCAACTATCCCGGAGCGACAGCCTTCCACAACGCGCTGGACGAGAACCTGATGGCGGCGCTGACCAAGGCCAAGACATCGGAGCAGGCGATGGCCGACACTGAGGCCGAGTGGAAGAAGATCGCCCGGCGCACCGGCGAGGACAAGTTGCTCGAAGCCATCAAGACCAACAAGGAGGCCTGGCCGACAGTTCTCGATCCAATCGTCTGATCCTTCTCCCTGGATCATATCGAAGGAGGGGAGGAGCCTGCTTCTCCCCTCCGCCCAAAACGCCACCAGCAAAGCCGCCAGATGAAGCGTTCCATTCCCTTCGAGATCTTCCGCTACGCCGCGATCTTCGCGGCGATGGCGGTGACGCTGGTGCCGATCCTGTGGATGGTGTCGATGGCGTTCAAGCCGATCGCCGAATGGTCGGCGACCGGCGCCGACCTGACCTGGTGGCCGAAGAACCCGACACTTAGCAATTTCCGTTTCGTCTTCGGCGAATCGACCAACAACCTGATCGTCGCGCTCGACCACACCGCACTGAAGCCGATCCTGTCGTCGCTGCTGTCGGCGGTTTTCGGCACGGTGATCGCGATGTCGGCAGGCACCGCCGCGGCCTATGGACTGTCGCGTTTCGGCTCCGGCCAGAACCTGCCGCTGGCGCTGATCCAGCTCAGGCTGTTTCCGCCGATGGCGGTGATGATCCCGGTGATGATCATGTGGGCCTTCCTGAATTTTACCGACAGCTGGTGGGGGTTAGCGCTGATCTACGGCATCGTCACCTTGCCGTTCGCCTTCTGGCTGATGAAGACCTTCTTCGACGACATGCCGCGCGAGATCGAGGAGGCAGCCCTGGTCGAAGGCTGTTCGCGGCTGCGCGTCTTCACCCGCATCACGTTGCCGATGATGCGCGCGCCGCTCGCCAGTGCAGCGCTCTTCGTCTTCATCCTCAACTGGTCGGACTATCTGATCGCGCTGCTTCTGACGACCCGCGAATGGGTGACGATCCCGGTCTACATGGCCTCGCTGTCGTCTTCGATGACCGGGCAGCTCTACGGCGCCAAGGCGGCGCTTGGCCTGATCGCGGCCGTGCCGCCAGTCATCATGGGCATCGCCATCCAGCGCCATCTGGTGCGCGGGCTGACTTTCGGGGCGCTCAAGCAATGAGCGCGGTGACTGCCATGATTTCAGAGGATGAGATGAAAGCCGTCGGAACAAAGCCGGTTTCGCGCGACGAGGGCGCAAGGCTGGGGTTCCGGCTGACCCTGCCGGCGCAGATCCTGGTGCTGTTCATCTCGGCCTTCCCACTGTTGATGCAACTCTACATCAGTGTCACCGACTGGTCGCCGCTCTCGGGTCTCGGCTGGTGGAACGCCTGGTCGCTGTGGAACAGCTTTGCCAACTACACCGACCTTGCCGCCGATCCGCGCTTCTGGAGCGCACTGAAGCGCACCGCCATCGTCATGATCGTCTGCGTGCCAGCGGAGTTCCTGCTCGGGCTGGCGCTGGCGACGCTGTTTGCCGACGATTTTCCCGGCAAGCGCTTCTTCTATTCGATCCTGCTGATGCCGATGATGGTGGTGCCGGCGGTGGCCGGCTACATGTTCTTCATGCTGTTCCAGTCGGGTGGCCCGGTGAACGACATATTGTCGGCGCTCACCGGTTCTCCCGTCACCATCGCCTGGCTGTCGGACCCAACGCTGGCGCTGATCGCGGTGATGGTTGCCGACATCTGGCAGTGGACGCCGCTGATGTTCCTCATCCTGCTCGCCGGCCTGGTCGGCGTGCCGGAGGACCAGATCAAGGCGGCGACGCTGCTCGGCGCCAATCCGTGGCAGCGCTTCGTCACCATCGTGGTGCCGAAGATGAAGACGATCATCATCATCGCGCTGGCGATCAGGGTGATCGAAAACTTCAAGATATTCGACACGCTCTACATCATGACCGGCGGCGGCCCCGGCGTCGCCACCGAAACCATTTCCGTCTACATCTACAAGCTCACCACGCAGGACCTGATCTGGGGCTACGTCGCGGCGATCGCGCTGGCCATATTGGTCGTGCTCTCGATCGTGGCGGTGTTCGCCATGAAGCGCATGGCGCGGGCACGCGAGGTGCGGGCATGAGCGCGATCCACCTGCAGAACCTGGTCAAGAAATTCGGCGACTTCACCGCGCTGAAGACCATGGACCTGGCAATTGCCGATGGCGAGTTCATGGCGCTGCTCGGGCCGTCTGGCTGCGGCAAGTCGACCACGATGAACATGATCGCCGGCATGGAGGAACCGACCGGCGGCAGGATCCTGTTTGGCGAGCGCGACATGGCCGGCGTGCCGATGGGGCGGCGCGGCGTCGGCTTCGTCTTCCAGAACTATGCCATCTTCACCCATATGACGGTGCGCCAGAACCTCGCCTACGGGCCGAGGATGCGGGGTGCGGCGAAGGCCGAGATCGACCGCCGTGTCGGCGCCATCGCCGAGATGCTGCAACTGACACCGCTGCTCGACCGCAAGGCCGACCGGCTGTCGGTCAACATCCTGCAACGCGTGGCGATCGGCCGCTCCGCGATCATGGAGCCGGCGATCTTCCTGCTCGACGAGCCGTTGTCCAATGTCGACGCCGCTTTCCGGGCCGTCATGCGCACCGAACTGAAGCAGCTGCAGCGCCAATTTCGCCAGACCATGGTCTATGTCACCCACGACCAACTCGAGGCGATGACCATGGCCGACCGCATCGCGGTCATGGACCACGGCGTGCTGCAGCAGGTCGGCACGCCGCTCGAGGTCTACAACGATCCGGCCAATGTCTTCGTCGCCCGCTTCATCGGCGCGCCGGGCATGAACCTGCTCAAGGGCAGGCCGGCGGAGAGCGACCGCGGGCTGGTCGTCGATCTCGGAGCGTTGGGCATCACGCCGCCGTTGCCGGACGCACTCGCGGCCGCCTTGCGCGGCGCGCGCGGCGAGATGCTTTACGGATTCCGGCCGGAGCAAGTGACGCTGGTGCAGAATGGGCAGGGCCTGGCCATGCAGGTCACCTTCGTCGAACGGATCGGCGCGCGCACCATCGTTCACCTCGGCCATAGCGAGAGCGCGGTGAAGGCCGTGTTCGACAATGATGTCGGGCTGGCGATCGGGCAAACCGCCGTCGTCGCCCCCACTGCGTCGTCGGTGCGTGTCTTCCACGCCGCTACCGGCCTTGCGATCAAGGCAGGTTGAGATGGCCGATATCGTCTTCCGCAATGTGACCAAGCGCTACGGCAAGACACTGGCTGTCGACGATGCCTCGTTTACGGTCAATGACAATGAGTTCTTCTGCTTCTTCGGTCCGCCGCTGTCGGGCAAGTCGACCATCCTGCGCCTGGTGCTTGGGCTGGAGACGCCGGACACCGGCGAAATCCTGATCGGCGGCAAGCCGGTCAACACGGTGTCGCCGGCCGAGCGCAACGTCGCGATGGTGTTCCAGAACCTGGCGCTGTTCCCGCATATGAGCGCGCTCGACAATGTCCGCTTTCCCCTGGTCGAACGCCGGGTCGCCGAGGCCGAGATCAAAAGGCGGGTCGCCGACGTCGCGGCGAAGCTGCATATCGGCCATATCCTGCACAAGCCGCCGGCGCAGCTTTCGGGCGGCGAGCGGCAGCGTGTGGCGATTGCCCGTGCCTTGGTGCGCGATCCCAACGCCTATCTGATGGACGATCCGATCTCGGCGCTTGACGCCAGGCTGCGCGAAGAAACGCGCGTCGAGCTGAAGCGCATCCAGCGCGAGCTCGGCAAGACGCTGATCTATGTCACGCATGACCAGGAAGAGGCGATGTCGGTCGCCGATCGCATCGCCATCCTGGAGGATGGCAGGATCCGGCAGATCGGTGCGCCGGCCGAGATTTATGACCGCCCGGCCAGCACCTATGTGGCGCGGCTGCTCGGCTCGCCGATGATGAACATCCTGAAATCGGTGCGCGGCGAGGGCGGCGTCGAGGCGGCCGAAGGCACGATCCGCATTGCCGACAAGGCTGCTCCCACTGATGCCATCGAGATCGGGCTGAGGCCGGAAGACATCAAGGTCAGACCGTGGCCCAGCGAGGGAAAAGAGGGCGGGGGCCCGGGCCGCCCGGCGCGGGTGTTCGAGGTCGAGCCGCTTGGCGGCTACACCGTGGTGACGCTCGCTGCCGGGCAGGCGCGGCTGAAGGCATTGCTGCGCGGCCAGCCCGACATCCGGCCGGACGCCATGGTGGCGATATCCTGCGAGCCGGCGCGCGTGCATTATTTCGGACAGAGCGGGGGAGCGCTGGCACGATGATTGCGGCCGCAAGAAACGAGCTTCGGGAGGATCAGATGGCAGACAAGGGCTTCGAGCCGGACGTGAAGGTCCGCACGAAGGAATACAGGATCGGCTGCATCGGCGCCGGCATGATCATGGCCGAGTGCCATCTCGCCGCCTACAAGGAAGCCGGGTTTCCGGTGGTGGCGATCGCCTCGCGCACCAGAGCCAGCGCCGAGAAGGTGGCGACACGCTGGGCCATCCCGACCGTGCACGATACGCCCGAAAAGCTGATCGAGGATACGAATGTCGAGATCATCGACCTTGCTTTCCCGCCCGACCAGCAGCCGGCGCTGATCCGTCACGCCCTGAAGCAGAAGCACATCAAGGCGATCCTGGCGCAGAAGCCATTGGCGCTGTCGGTCGACGAAGCGGTCAAGCTGCGCGACGAGGCGGCGAAAGCTGGCAAGATCCTCTCGGTCAACCAGAACATGCGCTACGACCAGTCGATGCGTGTGCTGAAGCAGATCATCGACAGCGGCGCGCTGGGCGACATTGTCTTCGCGCAGATCGACATGCACGCCATCCCGCACTGGCAGAGCTTCCTCGAGGATTACGACCGGCTGACGCTGGCCAATATGAGCGTGCACCATCTCGACGTGCTGCGCTTCCTGTTCGGCGACCCCGACGAGATCACGACGCTGACGCGCAAGGATCCGCGCACGAAATTCGACCATTCCGACGGCATCACGGTGTCGACGCTGCGCTTTCCGTCCGGCGTGCTCGCCGTGTCGCTGGAGGATGTCTGGTCCGGCCCGCGCCAGGATGGCTACAAGGACGACCAGCACATCAACTGGCGCGTCGACGGCACCAAGGGTGTCGCCAAGGGCACTATCGGCTGGCCGACAGGCTCGGCCTCGACACTGACCTATGCCTCGACCGAGACGACCGGCGGCGCGTGGGTGACGCCCCGTTGGGACACGATGTGGTTCCCGCATGCCTTCATCGGCGTGATGGAGCAGCTCCAGCACGCGGTGAAGACCGGCACGCCGTCGGCGCTCTCCGTCGCCGACAACGTCAAGACCATGGCGCTGGTCGAGGCGGGCTACCGCTCGATCGACGAGGGCCGCACGGTCAAGCTTTCCGAAATCTCGATCAACTGAAACACCAGTCAACTGAATCGCTTACAGGGAGGAATTCACACCATGATGCAGGCAGGTATTTTCACGGGCTATTTCCCGTATGGCCTCGAAGAGACGGCGAAGAAGATTCGCGGACTCGATTTCAACACCGTCCAGCTCGATCTGCATTTCAGGGATGTCGATCTGTCGGCCGGGCAGATCACCAAGGACAAGGCCAAAAAGGTCCGCGACACGTTTCGCGAACATAATCTGCCGATCTGCTGCGTGTCGGGCTACACCAACATCATCCATCCGGACAAGGCCGAGCGCGACAAGCGCGTCGGCTATTTGAAGGAGATCATCCGCAACGCCCGCCATTTCGGCTCGCCGTATGTGATCTCGGAAACCGGCACCTACAACACCGAATCCGACTGGGTGCATCACCCCAAGAACAAGACCGAGGAAGGTTTCGAGGAATGCCGCAAGGTGGTCGCCGACCTCGCGCAGACGGCCTATGACCACGGCGCGGTTTTCCTGCTCGAAACCTACGTCAACAACGTCGTCGGTTCAGTCGAAGAGACGGTGAGGATGTTCGCCCAGGTCGACCATCCAGGCCTCGGCCTGCTGATGGACCCGACCAACTATTTCGAGACGCACAACATCGACAGGATGGACCAGATCCTGAACCAGGTGTTCGACACGCTGACCGACAAGATCAAGATCGCCCACGCCAAGGACGTCAAGCGCTCGGGCAGCGACAAATCGGAGAAGCACGCCGATATCGGTGACGCCAACGCCATGGAAAGCCACACCTTCCGTGGCGTCGGTGAGATCGAACTGCCGGCGCCCGGCCTCGGCTCGCTGAACTACGACCTCTACCTTCAACGGCTGGCCGAGAAGCATCCGAACATCCCGGTCATCATCGAGCATCTGGCCGAAGACGACGTGCCGCGCGCCAAGAAATTCCTCGACGGGAAGTTCCGCGCCAACGGCCTGTGATGGTCACTCCGCGCCGCCGGTTCGCGGCGGCTCGGCTGCAAGCAAGGGAGGAAAGAATGTTGAAACGCGTATTGAAACTGGCGGCTGCCGCAACGCTGTTCGCCGGCGTCTCATTGAGCTTGCCGGCACAGGCGCAGGATGGGCAGAAGACCTTCTATCTTTTGTCGCATGGCGGTCCGTCGGATGCGTTCTGGCTTGATTGGAATGCCGGCGCCACCAAGGCCTGTGACCAGCTCAAGGTGACCTGCAAGATCTCCTTCAGTGGCGGCGACATGGCGGCGCAGAAGGAGGCTTTCAACTCGGCGCTCGCTGCCAAGCCCGATGGCATCGCCACCACATCGGCGCAGCCCGGCCTGTGGACCGAGGAGGTGAAGGCGGCCAAGGCAGCCGGCATCCCGATCGTGTTCTTCAACACCGATGATCCGGCGACCGGACGGCAAGCCTATGTCGGTGCCGATCTCAAGGAGGCGGGCGTCATCTGGGCCAAATACCTTGTCGACCACAAGATGGTGAAGCAGGGCGACAAGGTGTTCCTGCCGGTGGAGGTGCCTGGCGCCAGCTACCAGCAGCTGGAGACCGAAGGCATCGCCAGCGTCTTCGATCCGCTCGGCATCAAATATGATGTGGTCGATTGCGGCACCGACCCGGCCGGAATCATCGCCAAGATGACCGACTATATGGTCGCCAACAATCCGCCGGCGATCATCGCGCTCGGCGATTCCGTGGCGGCCAGCGTCAAGCGGGTGTTCGACGGCGCCGGCGTGCCGGCCGGCAAGATCCCGGTCGTCGGCTGGGGCAATTCCAAGGAGACCGCGGAAGCCGTCAAATCCGGCTTCGTCAACGCGGCCGCCTGGCAGTTCCCGTCGGCGCAAGGCTTCATGCCGGTGGCGCTGCTCGGGCTCGCCGCTTCCGGCGAGCCGATCGGCTACGACATCCACACGTTCAGCCTCTACGACGCCTCGAGCGTCGAACCGATCCTGAAGCTCTACAACACGAAGTGAAGACCGGTGCCCACGGCGCAGGCCGCGGGCGTCTCTTCAAAGCATGGTTCAAGCAGTCATGACGATCGCCGCAGAAGACGAAATGCCTGTCGGGAAACGCAGATCGAGCCTCTTGCGCTCGCCGCAATTCTCCTCGCTCGTCATCCTCATAGTCCTGCTTGCGGTGTTCGCCATCGCCGACGCCAATTTCCTGTCGCCGCTCAACATCTCCAACATGATGGCGTTCCTGCCCGAGCTCGGCATCATCGCGCTCGGCATGACTCTGCTGTTGACGGCGGGTGAATTCGATCTGTCGGTCGGCGCCGTGTTCGGGCTGGCGCCGGTTGTGGTCATGCTCCTGGTGCAGAACGGCGAAGCAAGCATCGGCGTGGCGCTGCTGGCCGGGCTTCTGCTGTGCGTGGCGATCGGCGCCATCAACGGGCTGATCGTCACCAAGATCGGCATTTCGTCCTTCCTGGTCACGCTGTCGATGCTGCTCGTCGTGCGTGGGGCGGCGCTCTACATCACACAGGGCTTTCCGCTGAAGTCGTGGGACCAGCCTGGCTTCTTCGTGACGCTGCTGGCCGGCAGCTTCAATGTCGGGTCGTTCCGGTTCTACACCTCATTGTGGTGGTTTATCGGCCTGTCGCTGCTGGCGATCTATGTCCTGCGCTATGCCAAGCTCGGCAACTGGATCAGCGCCATCGGTTCCAATCGCAACGCGGCGGAGGCGCGTGGCGTGCCGGCGGACGCCGTCAAGGTGTGGCTGTTCATCCTGACCTCGGTTCTGGCGGGGCTGGCCGGCATGATCAGCGCCTTCCGCATCTCGGCCGCTTCACCGGTGGCCGGTACCGGCTACGAACTTGAAGTGATCGCCATGGTGGTGGTCGGCGGCACAGCGCTGACCGGCGGGCGCGGCACGATCCTCGGCACCATCGTCGGTGCGCTGATGCTGCGCGCCATCCGCAACGGCATCGTGCTGATCGGCGTGCCGGGCCTGGCCTACAACATCTTCGTCGGCGTCATCATCCTGGCCATGCTCATCCTGCACGCTTTGCTGCAGAAGAACGCTGCAAGGAGCTGACGATGGAAGTGCTTCGGCTGCAGAACCTGCAAAAATCCTTTGGCAGCGTGCGCGCGCTGAAGAACGCGTCCTTCGCCCTCAACGAGGGCGAGGTCGTGGCCTTGCTCGGCGACAATGGCGCCGGCAAATCGACGCTGATCAAGGCGATCTCGGGCGTGTTTCCAGCCGATCGTGGCGACATCTATGTGCGCGGCGAAAAGGTTTCGATCCGTTCGACACGCGATGCGATGGACCTCGGCATCGAGACCATCCACCAGGACACGTCGCTGGCGCCGGATCTCAGCATTGCGCGCAATCTGTTTCTCGGCCGCGAGCCGGTCAAGCTGAAATGGCTGGGTGTGTTCGCGCCGCTCGATCTCGCCAAACTGCGCGGCGCGGCATCGGCGCTGTTGAAGCGCGTCGGCATCTCGAAAAAACTTGACGCCGATGCGCTGGTCTCGACGCTGTCGGGCGGCGAGCGCCAGTCGATCGCGATTTCGCGCGCCATGCAGTTCGCCGCCAAGGTCATCATCCTCGACGAGCCAACCAACAATCTCGGCGTCGAGGAAACCCATGGCGTGCTGCGCTTCGTCAAGGAGGTCCGTGACGCCGGTCATTCCGTGCTTTTGATCACCCACAACATCCATCACGTCTTCCAGGTCGCCGACCGCATCATCGTCATGCGTCGTGGCGAGATCGTCGCCGAGCAGACGGTCGCCGATACCGACCTTTTGACCGTGGAAAGCATCATCACCGGGGCCGACATGTCGGCCCTGCTGAAAGAGACGAGAGCGAAGTGAAGAAGTTGGCCGTCACATGGTAGAACTCTACGGCAAGACGCTTTCGCGCCGGCAGGTATCGGAACGTTCAGGCATGCTGTCGCAATTTGCCGGCGTGCGGCTGATGACGCTCGGCGACGGGGTGGAACGCGGTATCCGCATGCTGGAGTTCCGCACCGGCTCGGGCCTGCGTTTCACCGCGCTGGTCGACCGGGCACTCGACATCGCCGATTGCGACTTCAAGGGCCAGGCGATCGGCTGGCATTCGCCGAGCGGCTTTCGTCATCCCGGCCTGCACGATCATGAGGGGGAAGGCGGGCTGGCCTGGGCCCGCTCGTTTTCAGGCCTGCTTGTCACCTGCGGCCTCGACCACATATTGGGCAGGGAAGAGGTGCCAGCCGACACCTACAACTATCCCGGCAAGAAGACCGTGATCCATTCGCTGCATGGCCGCGTCGGCACCATTCCGGCGCGGTTGACCGGCTATGGCGAGGCCTGGGATGGCGACCGCTGCGTGCTGTGGGCCGAAGGCATCGTTCAGCAATCGGCGGTGTTCGGCGAGGACCTGCATCTGCTGCGGCGCATCGAGGTCGATGTCGGTGGCAACGAGATCCGGCTGTTCGACCGCGTTGTCAATCATGGCTTTAACCGCACGCCGCATATGTATTTTTATCATGTCAATGTCAGCCACCCCTTGCTGGATGAGGGTTCGCGCTACCTGGCGCCCATCCGGGATGTCGTCTGGGCCGGGCATGACGGCGAGCGCTACCAGGCGCAGAAGGTCGGCTACCGTACCGTGCCGGCGCCGCGACTGGGTTTCAGCGAGCAGGTCTGGCAGCACGAAATGGCGGCCAATTCTCTCGGCGAAGTGCCGGTGGCGGTAGTCAACGATCAACTCGGGCTCGGCTTCGAGGTGGTGACGCGCAAGCACCAGCTGCCTTGCGCCTATCAATGGCAGAATTTCCAGGCGGGGCAGTATGCAATGGGCATCGAGCCTTCAACGCATCATGTGCTCGGCAATCTCGCGGCGCGCGAGCGTGGCGAGATGATCTGGCTGGAGCATGGCGAAGGCCGTTCCTACGACGCGGTGTTCCGGGTGCTCGACGGCGCCGGCGCGATCGCCGCGGCTGAAGAGAGGATCGCTTCGATCGCCAGGCAACCGCAACAGGATTATCCTGCGCCATCGGGCAATTTTCCGGGATTGGCGGACAGGGCATGATGCGAAACGAATGCTCCGGCTGGCGGGCCGGAAATCGGAGGTCGATGTGATGGAGAAAAAGCGCGACTACAGCCTGGTCGGCGAAAGCACTCGGCTTGCGATCGAGACCGGGTTGGCCTCCGCCGAATGGTATCACACCGATGTCGCGCGCAAGGCGATGAAGGAGCTGATGCAACGCTCGGATGGGCCGGCGATCCGCGACACGATCGTCTGGATCGTTGCCATACTGGGCTCCGCAGCCGGCATCATCTGGTTCTGGGGCACATGGTGGGTGGTGCCGTTCCTGCTCGTCTATGGCGTGCTCTACGGCTCGTCCAGCGACTCGCGCTGGCACGAATGCGGCCATGGCACCGCCTTCCGCACCCGCTGGATGAACGATGCCGTCTATCAGATCGCCAGCTTCATGCTGATGCGCAATCCGGTGACCTGGCGCTGGAGCCATGCCCGCCACCACACCGACACCATCATCGTCGGCCGCGACGCCGAGATCGCGGTGATGCGTCCGCCGGACCTGCTGCGCGCCGCACTCGCCTTCACCGGCGTCCTCGATTTCCGCTATTCGCTGCCGACGCTGGTGCGCAACGCCTTTGGCAGCATCTCGCCCGACGAAAAGAGTTTCATCCCCGAGATGGAGCTTCACAAGGCGGTCACCGCGGCGCGCTGGCATGTCGCCATCTATGTCGCGGCGCTGGCGCTGGCGCTGTACCTCTGGTCGTTCCTGCCGCTGGTGCTGATCGGCCTGCCGCGCCTCTACGGCAGCTGGCACATGGTGCTGACCGGGCTGCTGCAGCATATCGGGCTGGCCGACAACGTCACCGACCACCGGCTGAACACGCGCACCGTCTACATGAACCCGATCAGCCGCTTCATTTATTGGAACATGAACTACCACGTCGAACATCACATGTTCCCGATGGTGCCCTATCACGCGCTGCCGAGGCTGCACGAATTGATCAAGCATGACCTGCCGGAACCCAATCCGTCGATGTGGCATGCCTATCGCGAGGTCTGGCCGGTGCTCATCAAGCAGCTCCAGTACGAGGACTATTTCCTCAAGCGCGAACTGCCGCCGACAGCGCGGCCGTATCGCGAGGAATTCCACGCGCTGACCGTCCCGGCGGCGGCGGAATAGAGTTGCGGGAGAAACAGATGGCGGACTGGGTTGAGGCGTGTGGCGTCGATGATGTCGAGGAAGAGGACGTCATCCGCTTCGACCATGGCGGCCGAACCTTTGCCATCTATCGCAGTCCGGATGACGAGTACTTCGCCACCGACGGTTTCTGCACGCATGAGAAGGCGCATCTGGCCGATGGGCTGGTGATGGACGACATCATCGAATGCCCCAAGCACAATGGCCGCTTCAACTACAAGACAGGTGTGGCCAAGGGCGCACCGGTGTGCGTCAATCTCGCCACCTATGCGGTGAAGGTCGAGGCTGGCAAAGTGATGATCCAGATCGGCTGACCTGCCGCCGAATGTAACAGAGGGAACCTCTAGATGAGCCGAAAAAGACCGACCGTCGCGGATTTGCGCGCCATGAAGGGCAAGCGCCAACTGACCATGCTGCGCGTGCTGACGATGGACGAGGCCGAGGCCGCCGAGCGGGCAGGGGTCGACATCGTCTCGGTACCGCCCGAACTGGTGCTCAACCCTGAGTACCGCGACGCGGCACCCAGCCTGTTCACCATGCCGGGAGACAATTTCTACGAGATCGGCACGGCGGACGATTTCGTGCGCTGGGCTTTCCGGCTCTACAAGGCCGGCGCCGACGCGGTCTATTGCAGCGCCGGCTACGCCACGATCAAGCGGATGGCCGACGATGCCATTCCGGTTATCGGCCATGTCGGCCTCATTCCTTCCCGCGCGACCTGGACTGGCGGCTTCAAGGCGGTCGGCAAGACCGCCGACACCGCCATGGATATCTTCGTGGCGGTAAAGCAGCTGGAGGCCGCCGGCGCCATCGGCGCCGAAATCGAGGTGGTGCCGGTGGAGGTGGCCAAGGCGATCTCGGAGCGCACGTCGCTGATCATGCTGTCGATGGGGGCGGGCACCGGCTGCGACGCGCAATATCTGTTCGCCGACGACATCCTTGGCCAGAACCGCGGCCACATGCCCCGCCATTCCAAGGTCTATCGCAATTTCGCTGCCGAATATGATCGTTTGCAAGCCGAGCGCATCGCCGCGTTCTCGGAATATGTTGCCGATGTCAACAGCCTGGCCTATCCCGAAGACAAGCATGTGGTGCATATGGACCCGGCTGAGCTCAGCCTGTTCATGAAGAGGGTCGACGGGGCGTGAAATCTCAAGGCAATGATGCGGCGGGCGAGGCCGCGCCGGTTCATATTCTTACCCTGTCCTGCGAGGATCGGCCGGGGATCGTCGCCGCCGTCACCGCGGAGCTTGCCGCGAACGGCGCCAACATCGCCGAAAGCAGCCAGTTCTGGGACCGGCAGACCAATCGTTTTTTCATGCGGATCGCCTTCATCAGCCCGGCAGGCTCGACCAAGGACAGTCTGGAACGGGCCTTGAAATCAAGCGTCGATCGCTTCGGCATGAAGACCGCGCTGGTCGATCAGGGGCGCCGCCCGAAGATCATCGTCATGGTCTCCAAGTTCGACCACGCGCTTCTGCATCTGCTGTACCAGATCAGGGTCGGCTGGCTGAACGCGGAGGTTGCCGCCGTCGTCTCCAATCACGAGGATGCCCGCCGCTTCGCCGAGTTGGAGGGCATCCCCTACCACCATTGGCCGACCACAAGGGAAAACAAGGCCGAACAGGAACAGAAGCTGATGGACCTGGTGCAGCGGACAGGGGCCGAACTGGTCATCCTGGCGCGCTATATGCAGGTCTTCTCGAAAAGCCTGTCGGACCGGCTGTTCGGACGGGCGATCAACATCCACCATTCCTTCCTGCCGAGCTTCAAGGGCGCCAAGCCCTACCACCAGGCTTTCGACCGCGGCGTCAAGCTGATCGGTGCGACCGCGCATTACGTCACCTCCGACCTCGACGAAGGCCCGATCATCGATCAGGAGACCGAACGCGTCACCCATGCGATGAGCGCCGAGGACTTCGTCGCCGTCGGGCGCGACATCGAAAGCCGTGTGCTGGCGCGCGCCGTCAAGCTGCATCTCGAAGCCCGCGTCATGCTCAACGGCCACAAGACCATCGTTTTCTGAGAAGCCGCGTCAGGCCGGCCGGCTTCCGCCGGTGAGCGCCGCGCAGGCCATGGCGGGACACGAAAGTTTGTTGCGCTGTCTCTGGACGCAGCCGGCCAGATGCTGTTCAAACCGGTTCCGTCATGACTGCCTTTCCCGAGACCGCAGCCTTACCCGAAACGGCCACCAATGCGCGGCGCGTGGCGCTGATCGTCGCCATCGCCTTCTTCATGCAGTTGCTGGATTCGACGATCATCTCGACCTCTCTGCCGCAGATGGGTGCATCCTTCGGCGTGTCGGCGGTGGCGATGAGCATCGGCATCACCGTCTACATGCTGACCATGGCGGTGTTCGTGCCGCTGTCGGGCTGGCTCGCCGATCGGTTCGGCGCCCGCAACATCTTCCTGCTGGCGATCGTCCTGTTCACCCTGGCTTCGCTCGCCTGCGGCTTCTCGCAAAACCTGACGCAGTTCGTCGCCGCACGTGTCGTGCAAGGGCTGGGCAGCGCACTGATGACGCCGGTCGGGCGCATTCTCGTGTTGCGTAGTGCGTCGAAGTCCGAGCTGCTGAATGCCACGGCACTCATCACCTGGCCGGCGCTGTTCGCGCCGGTGGTCGGGCCGGTGCTCGGCGGCTTCATCACCACCACTCTGTCCTGGCACTGGAATTTCTTCATCAACATCCCGCTCGGCGTGATCGGGCTGGCGCTGGTCGCCCGCTTCATTCCCAGCGACCGCGAGGCAGACCCCAAGCCACTCGACTGGCCGGGTTTTTTCCTGACATCGGCGGGGCTTGCCTTGCTGCTCTATGGCCTTGAACGCATCGCGCATCCGGAGGACGGCGTGCTGCCGACGGTGCTGCTGATCATGGCCGGCATCGTCATCGGCTGGCTGGCGGTGCGGCATCTCCGGCGCGCACCGCATCCGCTGCTCGATCTCTCCTCGTTCAAGGTGCTGACCTTCGCCATATCGACGCTTGCCGCCGGCACCATCTTCCGGGTGGCGATCAACGCCACGCCATTCCTGTTGCCGCTGCTGTTCCAGGTCGGCTTCGGTCTGAGCCCCGTCGATGCCGGCATGATGATCCTCGCCTATTTCCTCGGCAATCTCGGCATGAAGACGGTGACGACGCCAACGCTGCGCCGCTTCGGCTTCCGGTCGGTGCTGGTTGTCAACGGCCTGATCGCCTCGGCGGCGATCATGGCCTGCGCGGCGATCTCGCCGCA
The DNA here is from genome assembly GCF_964254115.1 of Mesorhizobium sp. LjRoot246. Lineage (NCBI taxonomy): Bacteria > Pseudomonadati > Pseudomonadota > Alphaproteobacteria > Hyphomicrobiales > Phyllobacteriaceae > Mesorhizobium > Mesorhizobium sp. LjRoot246. The sequence goes on from NZ_CAXUSN020000001.1 coordinate 3,146,741, forward strand.
GACGCCGCAAGTGCTGGTGGTGGCGCTGATGCTGATCGCCGGCCTATCGCGCTCGATGCAGTTCACCGCACTCAACACGCTGGCCTTCGCCGATATCGATGCGGCGCAGCGCAGTTCGGCGGCGACGCTGTCGTCGATGCTGCAGCAAATGGCGATGCTGTTCGGCGTCGCGGTGGCGGCGGCGATCCTCAATTTGTCGCAGATCGTCAGGGATCGCCCCGTTCTCGATCTTGTGGATTTTCGAATCGCCTTCCTGGCGATCGGCGCCATCGGGCTGGTTGCGGCACTGCGTTTTCTCGCGCTGCCGCCGGGTGCGGGCGCCGAGGTTTCCGGCCATGCGCCGGGAAATTGAGATCGATTTTTTCCGCCTGATGCGGAGATAAATTCCGTCTTGTCCTTTCGCCTTGGTGCGGCGCTTTCGCGAGCGGCCGCACTGGCGCAACCAATTGCCAAAAGCGCAAGCTTTTCCATGCATTGCGCCAGCTTCGGCAATCGATGCGTCCACTCGATGAATATCGCTGCCAGCCCGGGTTCTGAACGCGGATTCATTTGACGAACCGGCGCCGAGCCGATTAGCTTTCTTTTCAGGGATGGCAGCGCTGCCATCGGGGCAAACGCAGACATGAACACGATCGGCTGGCCGACTCTCAGGAGCCTGAATCAGGAAGGCATTGTCTTTACCATAGCAGTGGTGCTGTTCATTGCCGCGGCAATAGGCCTGCCGGGCTTCATCGATCCCAACAACCTCGTCGCCATCGTCCGATCAGTCTCGGTGCTGGGCATCCTCGCGCTCGGCATGGCGGTCGTCATCATCGGCCGCGGCATCGACCTCTCCGCGGTGGCGATCATGGCGATGTCGGTCGCCTGGTATCTGCAACTGCTGAATTCGGGCACGCCGGACGGGCTGGCCTTCGCCTATGTGCTGGCCGGTGTGCTGGCCATCGGCCTGCTCAACGGCTTTCTCGTCGCCTATGCCGACGTGCCGGCGATCTTCGTGACGCTGGCGACAGGCTCCTTCCTCTTCGGTTATGTGCGCTCGCAGCTGATCACGCAGGATGCCGTGCCGGTGCCGCAGGGCCATTGGGTCGAGCTGCTTGGCGGCTTGCGCTTCCTCGATATTCCCATCGAGGTGTTCGTCTTTGCCGGCCTAGCCTTCCTGTTCTTCCTGTCCCTGCGCTACACCAAATGGGGCCGCTACATCTATTTCGCCGGCGACAATCCGGTGGCCGCCCGCAACATCGGCATTCCGGTGCGGCCGATGCTGGTGCTGCGCTATGTCGTCTCCGCCTTTGTCGCGCTGATCGCCGGCCTGCTGACGGCGGCCAGCCTGCATTCGATCAACACTCGGGTCGTCAATTCGACGCTGCTCTACGACATCGTGCTAGTGGCGGTGATCGGCGGCATCGGCCTGTCCGGCGGGCGCGGCGGGGTGCGCAACGTGCTGGTGGGGGCGGCGCTGATCGGCATCCTGCTCAACGCCATGACCATCATCGACATTCCGCTGCTCTACCAGAACCTGATCAAGGCGGCGATCCTGCTCGGCGCGATCATCGTCGACGGCATCATCAATCCACGTGACGAACAGACTGCCCAGCAAGGCGACATTTAGGGGTACCCGGTGCGATCCATCCTGATCGACCGGTAATGAAAATCGAAACGAGAGGATCTGACATGAAATTCATCAGGACATTGATGGCCGCCGCCACGGCGCTTGCCGTCACCGCCTTCGTGGCGCCAACCTTCGCCGCCGACGATCCGGGTCCGGCGGCTTACGCGCAGGCGCTCAAGGGCAAGCGCGTCATGCTGGTGCCGCTGGCGATGGGCTTCGACCTGGCACAGGGCTGGGCGCATTATCTGAAGACCGAAGTCGAGGCCTGGGGCGGCGTGTTCGAGACGCGCGACCCGAACTGGGTCGTCGATGCCGGCGCGCAGGCGATCACCGATGCCATCTCATCGGACACCAGGCCGGATGTGCTGATCATCCACGCGCCGGACCTCAACTCCTATTCCAAGCTGATGAAGAAGGCGCAGGCCGCCGGTACTTACGTCATACTGGTCGACAATCCCGCCAACTTCCCGGCCGATGCCTTCATCGGCAGCGACTGGGATCGGCTTGGCCAGCTCGAGGCCGAAGCGGCGATCAAGGGCTGCGGCGAAAACTCGTCGAAGAAGATCGGCCTTGTGCAAGGCGACCAGGCGAATTCTTCCAGCCTTTACCAGTATGCCGGCATCATGAAGGTGTTGGACAAGCATCCCGACTTCAAGGTCGTGGCCAAGCCCGATTCCAACTGGGATGCGACGACCTCGCGCAACGTGACGACGACGATGCTGCAGCAGAACCCGGACATCTGCTCGATCATCGATTTCTGGGACGGTGACGCCACCGGCGCATCCGCCGCGATCCGCGACGCCAAGCTCGACGGCAAGGTGTTCCTGGTCACCACCGGCGGCGGCGAGAAGGCGGCCGACTGCGACAAGCTGCAGGACGGCACCTATGGCGCCGTGGTGATGACCGATCTCGCCCGCCAGTCGGGCGACATGAACGCCATCATCAAGTTCCTGCTGCAGAGCGGCCAGCCGGCCGGCACCTCTCACACCTACATCTACACGCTGGAGAAGGCGACGACCAAGGCCGACCTCAAGCCTGACAGTTGCTGGGATCTGAAGGCGCTGCAGGCGCAAGCGGCGGCGAAATAAGCGATCCTTGTCAACACCGATCAAGGAGGTGGCCGAATTGCCCGGCCACCTCTTTCTCTTGCAGCTCCAGATTTTGCAGCAGTGACCTGATGTCCTTTCGCGAACGCCTCCAGTCCTGGCGCTACAATCTCGTGCCCGACCATATCGTCGGCGAGATCCTGACCAAACGCTGGACCGACAACGCCATTCCGTTCCTGGCGCTGGTGGCGACGCTGGCAACCTTCGGCTCGATCATTCCGGGCTTCTTCAAGCTGACCGCACTGCAGGAATCGACCCGCCAGCTTGGCGAGTTCTCGATGGTGGTCACCGGCATGACGGTGGTGATGCTGGGCGGCGGTATCGACCTGTCGGTCGGCTCGATCTTCGCGCTGTCCTGCTTCTCGGCGGTCTATGTCTTCTTCATCCTCGAACAATCGATCTGGCTGGCGCTGGCCGCCTCGCTTGCCACCGGCCTCGTCTTCGGCGCCATCAACGGCTATCTCGTCGGGTATCTCAGGCTGCGCGCCTTTCTCACCACGCTGGTGACCTTCATCTTCGGGCGGGCGCTGTTCGACATCCTGGTCACCACCTATGCCGCCGACGTGCAGCTTTCGACTGCCACATCGGATGTGCTCGACTTCATCGGCGACAGCACGTTCTGGGGGCTGTCGGTCTCGGTGTGGCTGGCGATCATCCTGGCCATCGTTACCCATATCGCGCTGACCCGCTCGCGGCCGGGCTGGCATGTGCTGGCGGTCGGCGGCTCCAGGCGCTCGGCGCACAATGCCGGCATTCGCGTGCGCCGCACGGTGTTCATGACCTATGTTTTCTCCGGCTTCTGCGCATCGATCGGCGGCTTCCTCATCGCATGCCGACTGAGTGGGGCAGGGCCGGGCACCGGCCTCAACCTCGAGATCATGGCGCTGACGGCGGCGGTGGTCGGCGGCGTCAGCCTCGGCGGCGGCCGCGGCTCGGTGATCAAGGGGCTGATGGGTGCCATCATCGTTTTGACCATGACCAACGGGCTGATCCGGCTGGGCTACGGCACTGGCACCAACCAGATGGTGCTGGGCATCATGCTGGCGGTGGCGGTGACCATCGACATCCGCTGGCTGAAGAACCGCCACAAGGTGCTCAACGAGGTCTATGTCGCGCCGGTCTATCTCAAGATGGGCGAAACGCAGTCGGCCGCGCCCGGCTCCGGCACGCCTTATGAGCTCGATAACCGGCTGTCGGCCGCCGACCATATCGGGCTTGGCGAGCTGGAGGGGCCGGAAGACGTCATTCTCGACCGCGACGATAATCTGTATTGCGGTACGCGCCATGGCGAGATCGTCCGCTTCTTCGCGCCGGATTATGTCAAATCGGAAGTCTTTGCCCATATTGGCGGCTTCCCGCTGGGTCTCGCCTTCGACAAGGCAGGCAATCTGATCAGCTGCGTCGGCGCCATGGGACTCTATTCCGTCTCGCCGGATCGGGAGGTCAAACGCCTGTCGGCAGAGACATCGCGCTCTTGGACCTCGATCGTCGACGATGCGCGGCTGCGTGACCCGAACGACTGTGATATCGCGCCGGACGGGCGCATTTATTTCACCGACTCGACCAAGCGCTACGACGCGCATGATTGGGCGCTGGACTCGATCGAGAACCGCGCCACCGGCCGGCTGCTGGTCTACGACCCGAAGGACGGCTCGACGAAGACATTGCTCGACGGCTATCGCTACACCAATGGCGTGTGCATGGCGCATGACGGCAAGTCGCTGTTCTTCGCCGAAAGCTGGGCCTGCCGCGTGCATCGCTACTGGCTGGAAGGGCCAAAGGCCGGCACCGCCGAATGCGTCATCCGCGACATGCCGGGCTATCCCGACAACATCAACCGCGCTTCCGACGGCAATTACTGGATGGCGTGGCTCGGCATGCGCACGCCGAGCTTCGACCTGTCGCTGCGCCATCCCGACATGCGCAAGCGCATGACGCGGCGGCTGCCGCAGGACGAATGGCTGTTTCCCAACATCAACACCGGCGGCGTGGTGAAGTTCAACGAAAAGGGCGGCATCGTCGAGGCGATGGGCGACCTTACGGGCGGGGCGCATCCGATGGTCACCTCGATGCGCGAGCACAAGGGACATCTGTTCGTCGGCGGCATCCTCAACAACCGCATCGGCCGCTACAAGATTTCAGGCGCCGACCCGAACTGGACCAGCCCCGCTTCCTACTGGGGGGCAAAGCCATGATCCTCGATCCTGTGCTAGACCTGTTTCGCGGTAAGGCCGTCACCATCCCGCCGCTTGACGGCGCTTTTAGACCCAACACGCGGCTGGATGATGCGCCCGCTTTCGCCGAGCTGACCGAGCCGGACAATCTCCTGGTTGCGGGTGACAGGCTGCTGGCCTCCAGCGGCAACGCAATCTATTCGATTGCTGCTGGAACCGAGCCCAAGGTTGTCGGAATTTTCCCGTCTCTCATCACGGCGCTGGCGCTGTCGCTATCCGGCGAACTGACGGTAGGGCTCGAAAGCGGCAAGCTGCTGATATCAGGCAAGGACGTTTCGCTGCCGGCGGGGATACGCTGCATCACGGCGCTTTCCTACGCGGATGATGGCACGCTGTGGTTGGCTAACGGATCGGCCGAGCATGTTCCATCGCAATGGGCCGCCGACCTGATGAAGAAGGGTGCCTCCGGTTCGCTCTGGAAGCGAGACGCAGCAGGCGGTGATTTCCACAAGGTGGCCGGCGACATCGCCTTTCCCTATGGCCTGCATCCCGTCGGTAGGGATGTGCTGGTCAGCGAAAGCTGGCGTCACCAGCTTGTCCGCTTCGATGGCGCGACGGGCAATCGCTCGACGGTTCTGGCGCATCTGCCCGGCTATCCCGCGCGGCTGTCGCCGTCCGCCGATGGTGGCGCGTGGCTGACCTTGTTTGCGCCGCGCAACCGGCTGATCGAATTCGTGCTGCAGGAAACGCACTACCGCCAGGACATGCTGAGCCAAGTGCCGCCCGCCTACTGGATCGCGCCGGCGCTGGCCTCCAGCCGCAGCTTCCTCGAGCCGCTGCAATGCGGCGGCATTCGCACCATGGGCATCCATAAGCCATGGTCGCCGAGCCGCTCCTATGGGCTGGTGGTCAGGCTCGACCAGAAGATGCAGCCGCAATTCAGCCTGCACAGCCGCGCCAATGGCACACGTCACGGCATCTGCAGTGTGGTGGAAAAGGACGGCCTTCTGTTCATCGCCTCCAGGGGTGGCGACTGCGTGCTGGCGATCGACGCGGGAGGTTTTTGATGGAACCGATCGTTCGGCTGGAGAACGTCACCAAGAATTATCGCGGCGTGCCCGCGGTGAAGAATGTCAGCTTCGACCTACGCAAGGGCGAAATCCACGCGCTGCTCGGCGAAAATGGTGCGGGCAAATCGACGCTGACCAAGATCATCGCCGGCGTCGTTGACGCCACCTCGGGCAAGATGTTCCACAAGGGCCACGAGATCGCCTACGCTTCGCCGCATGCAGCCCTTGAGGCCGGCATCGCCATGGTGTTCCAGGAAACCAGCCTGGTGCCATCGATGACAGTGGCGCAGAACCTCTATCTCGGTACTGAAAAATTCCTCAATCGACTGCGCGGTACGTATATTTCAGCACAGCAATTCCTGCAGTCGCTGAATTTCCCGGTCGATCCGAACGCCATGGTGGCGACGCTGGGGGCGGCCAAGCGGCAGATGGTCGAGATTGCGCGCGCCGTGCACCACAATGCCGAGATCATCATCTTCGATGAACCGACGGCGACGCTGACGCCGGAGGAGAAGCGACACTTCTTCGCGCTGATCCGGCGGTTGAAGGCGAGCGGCGTTTCGATCGTCTTCATCAGCCACGCGCTGGAAGAGGCGCTTGATATTGCCGACCGCATCACCATCCTGCGCGACGGCGAACTGGTCATCACCGACGACACGTCAGCCTTCGACCGCGATCGGATCGTTTCCGCAATGGTCGGGCGCACGCTTTCTGGGCAGATCTACCGCCAGCGCGACGAGGCCAAGCTGCGCAAAGCGGGCCGGAAGGTGCTGTCGGTGCAGGACATTTCGATGAGCAATGTCGTGCGCAACAATTCCTTCTCGATCTTCGAGGGCCAGATCACCGGCGTATTCGGGCTGATCGGCTCGGGCCGCACCGAGACCTTCAAGATCGTGTCGGGCATCTACAAACGCGACTTTTTGCGCGGCGGCGCCATCGAACTCGATGACAAGCCCGTGCGTTACCTCGTGCCGAGCGAGGCGGTGGCCGACGGCATCGTCTACGTCACCGAGGACCGCAAGAGCGAAGGCATCTTCGAGACGATGGGCATTGCCGAAAACCTGTTTGGCGGACTGCTGGCGGCGGGCCGCGAAAAGGCCTGGGTGATCAACGCGCAGGAGATGCGCGCGCTGTCGGCCGAATGGACGAAGACGCTGAACATCAAGGCGATCAACGACAATGCGCGTGTGGTCGAGCTGTCAGGCGGCAACCAGCAGAAGGTGGTGATCGGCAAGGGGCTGGTGCAGCAGCCGCGCATCGTCATCTTCGACGAGCCGACGCGCGGCGTCGATGTCGGCGCGATCGCCGAGATCCACCAGATCATCAACCGGCTGGCCGATGAGGGCCTCGCCGTCGTCGTCATCTCGTCCTACCTGCCAGAGATCATGAACCTGTCCGACCGGATTCTTGTCTGTAGGCAAGGACGTATTGTCGAGGAGTTTTCGCCGGCGGAGGCCACGGAAGAGAAGATCATGTACGCGGCTGTGCACTAGATTCAGGTGAGGCCGGCCTGCAAATGGCGGTTTCCTGCGCTTCCGGTGCTCACGTACGAAAAGTACGCTCGCTCCGGTTCTCGGAACCCACCATTTTCGACTCGGCCTGACCTGAATATCGACGTCGGCGCTGGAAAAGTGAATCGGACGAGTGGATTGGCCGCAATTGCTCAAGACCTGATTCAATTCACGCAACGATCCAAACGAAGGAAAAATGCCATGGCCACCACAAGACTTCTGAGCGATGCCGAGGTGGAGAAAATCCCGGAGGCGAAGGCCGTGTTCGACGATATCAGGGCGACGCGCAAATCGGACTTCGTCAACAATTTCTGGCGCGGGCTGGCCAATGATCCCCCGGCGCTGAAGCGGATCTGGGAACAGCTGAAGGTGGTGATGGTCGCTGACAGCGCCATCGATCCGCTGACCAAGGAGATGATCTACATTGCCGTGTCGACCGCCAATGGCTGCTCCTACTGCGTCCACTCGCATACGGCGGCAGCCCGCGCCAAGGGCATGACCGATGCGCAGCATGGCGAGCTGGTGTCGATCATCGGGCTGGCCGGCCAGACCAACCACATGGTGACGGCGCTGCAGATTCCGGTCGATCCGCAGTTCGAGGTGAAGTGAGGCGTTACACCGGCTGGTAAACCTTCTCCGCCGTGTTCCAGAAAATATCCGCCTCCGCCGCCGTGCCGTGCTTGGCCACCGCGTCCCGGTGCGCCCTGATAAGCTCGGCGTGGCTGGTCCACAGTTTCTCGATCGGGAAGTTCGAGCCGAACATCAGATGGTCGGCGCCCAGAATCTCGATCGCGTTGTCGACGATATAAGCGATCAGCGCTGGGTCGTTGCGGTGGACGAAGGTGCCGAGGCCCGACAGCTTGGCGTAGAAATTAGGCGCCGCCGACAGCGTCCGCAGGCCTTCCTTCCAGGCTTCGGTGGTTTCCGGTTCCATGCCGGTCAGCATGCCGGCATGGGTGAGGATGAAATTCGTTTCGGGGTTTTCGCCGACCAGCGTCAGTCCGTCCTTCATCTGGGCAGGGAAGAGCTGCAGGTCGAAGGACAGGCCATAGTCCTTGAGCCTCGCCACATTGGCGCGCACCTTCGGGGCGATCACCTGGTCGGCCGAGGCGGCGAAGCGGAAGGCCGGCGTCTCGTGCCAGTGCAGTTGCATACGCACGCCGCGCAGCAGCGGATATTTTTTCAAGCGATCGATCTGCGGCCTGATGTCGTCGACCGTCATGTCGGTGTAGCCGACGATGGCGTGCGGCCAGCCGGTCTCGTCAGCGGTCTTCTGCAGGAAGGCGACTTCCTTCTCGAAGTCTTCCTTGGCCCAGTTGGTCTGGACATAGACGGCCTTTTCGACGCCCGAGCCTTTCTGGTCTTCGAGAAACTCCTCGATCGGATAGTCGCGGCGGATCGGCTCGTAGGGACCAAAAATGCGCGGCACCATTGGTCCAACCAGCCATGGCTGGTCCTTCTGGCGCCAGATGTGGAAATGTGCGTCGATGACTTTCTGCATCATGAGACCCTTTTCCAGATTGTCGCCGCCGCCTGGGCAGGGCGGGCGAGCGACAGGATGAAATCGCTGAGGCCGGCAAGCGACGAGCCGTCGACGAGATCGTCGAGTACGGGCAGGATGGCGCGCAGTGCCGCCGTCGCCGGCCGGAAGCGCCGATCGCCGGCCAAAGGTGTGGCCAGCGACAGTCGAAAAGCGCGGGCGCTCAGCCGGCGCATGGCCGTCTCCAGCTCGCCATGATCGCCGCGCTCCAGCGCATCGGACAGGATAACGACCGCGGCACCGCGTGCAAAAGCGGAAAAGCGTGGCACCGAGAGGAAGGCGAGTAGTGTCGGACCCATGCGGGTGCCGCCGTCCCAGTCATCGACCTGGGCCGCGGCGCGCGCCAGCGCCTGGTCGCGGTCGCGGATGCGCAATGCCGCAGTTATGCGGGTCAGGCGCGTGCCGAACGTGAAGATTTCGGCGCGGTCCGCACCTTGCACTGCGGCATGCGCCAGCTTGAGATAATCCGCCGTGTGCAGTTTCATCGAGCCGGACACATCGATCAGCAGCAGCAGCTTGCGCGGCACGGTCTGGCGGCGGCGCAGCAGCGGCGAGGGGACGTCGCCATCGGCGCTGACGATTTCCCGCAATGAGCGGCGCAGGTCGAGCTTGCCGCGCGAGTGGGTGCGTATCGTGCGGAACGAGCGGCGGGCGGGCAGGGCCGAAGCGAGCTTGCGGCGGAAAGCGGCAAGGCTGTTATCGTCGCGCTGGAAGTCACGGCTGCTCAATTGCTCCAGAGCGGAGGATAGTTCGCCGCCCTCTTGCCTCTGCTCGGCTTCGATCCTTTCGTCGTCGGCGCCGCCATCATCCTTGATGCGGGTTTCCTCGTCCGCGTCGCCTTCGACAATGGCGGATGTGTTGCCATAAAAGTGGCTTTGGAAATGCGCCTCGAATTCGTCGCGGCGGTCGGGCGGCGGCGCCAGCGTGGCGAGCGCCGCCTCGCGGATATCGGCCATGGAGCGCGGGCCGAGCAAGGTCACCGCCTGCATGAAGCCGGAGACTTGTTCAGGTGCGACGGCAAAACCGTAGCGGCGCAGAAGGCGGCCGAAGCCGAGCAATGGCGCGGCGGCGCGGGGGAAGCTTGTTTCCCGTATCATTGCGTGGCGCCCCCCTCTGTCCTGCCAGCCTTGCGGAATGCGTCGGCGCGTCACGCCAGCGCCTCCTCGACGATGCGGCCAAGCTCGGGCGCGATGTAGGACAGGTCCTCCTCGTCCTTGATCAGCACGCCGATGGCGCGGCGGAAGGCTTCCGGCCATGGGCTGCCGCCTTTTTCCAGGATGGTGGCGGCGTTGGCCCATTCGACCGCCTCGGCGATCCCCGGCGGCTTGGCTAGCGGCCGGGCGCGGATGGACTGTACGGCCGCCGCCACCGCGCGCGCCGTTGCCTCGGCCACATCGCCGGCACGCAGCATGATGATGGCGGCCTCGCGCTCGGCGTCGGGATAGCCGATCCAGTGATAGACGCAGCGGCGGCGCAGCGCTTCGGCCAATTCCCGGGTGCGGTTCGAGGTCAGGATGACGATCGGCTGTGCGGTGGCGCGGATGGTTCCGCGCTCGGGAATGCTGATCTGGAAATCGGAGAGGAATTCCAGCAGCAACGCCTCGAATTCGTGGTCCGAGCGGTCGATCTCGTCAACCAGCAGCACGCGCTGCTCGGGCGCCTTCAGCACCTGCAGCAGCGGCCGGGCGATCAGGAAACGGTCGTCGTAGATGTCGATCTCATGCTCGCCGGCATGGCGGATGGCAAGCAGCTGGCGCTGGTAGTTCCATTCGTAGAGAGCGTGCGCCGCGTCGATGCCTTCATAGCATTGCAGCCGCACCAGATCGCGGCCGAGCAGCGCGGCGATCGCCTTGGCTGCTTCCGTCTTGCCGACGCCCGGCGCGCCTTCGAGCAGCAGCGGCTTGCCCAGCCGGATCGCCAGGAAGATGGCGGTGGCCAGACTCTCATCGGCCAGATAGCGCGAGGCGGCCAGATGCCGCGCCACCGCCTCCGGCGTGGTCGCGACAGTCTCGGCGCTTGTCCAGGTCATTCCAGCCTCAGTTCGCCGCTTGCGCCTTCAGCGCGCGCAGGATGCGCTCCGGCGTGATCGGCAGCGTGTCGATGCGCACGCCGATGGCGTCGAAGACGGCATTGGCGACCGCCGGGATCTGCGGATTGGCGCACATTTCGCCCGGTCCTTTGGCGCCATAAGGCCCATCTGCCGAGGGCCGCTCCAGCACGATGATCTCGGTCTCGGCGAGGTCGCCAGGACCGGGCATCAGATATTGGTTGAAGTCGGTGCCGCCATGGCCGCGGTTGGGATAGTAGGGCTCGGTGGTCTCGTAGAGCGCATGGCTGATACCCATCCAAGAGCCACCGACCAGTTGCTGTTCGACCATTTTCGGGTTCAGCGCACGGCCGATCTCGAAGACGTTCTTGACGGTCAGCACGGTGACCTCGCCGGTCTCGTCATCGACCTCGACTTCGGCCACCGTACAGGCATGCGCGTAGCAGGTCGACGGCTTCATCGCGCCGGTTTCTTTCTCGGGATAGGAGCGCGGGATCAGGAACATGCCGCGGCCGGATATCGAGCGGCCGCGCTTGAAATGCGCCGACAGCGCGACATCGAAGATCGAGATCGACTTTTGCGGTGCACCCTTGACCAGAACGTTGCCCTGGCCGTCGGTCTCGAGGTCGGATGCATTCACCTCCAACTCCTCTGCCGCCACTTCCAGCATCACCTGGCGCGCTTCCCTGGCCGCCTGGATGACGGCGTTACCGGCGCGGTGGGTGCCGCGCGAAGCAAACGTGCCCATGCAGTGCGGACCGGTGTCGGTGTCGGCGGTGTCGACGACGACGCGGTCGGTCGGCACGCCGATCGTCTCGGCGCAGATCTGCGCCATGATCTGTTTCATCCCCTGGCCGAGATCGACGGATGACAGCGTCACCATGAAATTGCCGGTCGGCGTCGAATGCACCAGCGCCTGCGTCGGGTCGCCGCCGAGGTTCATGCCGGTGGGATAGTTGATGGCGGCAACGCCGCGTCCGCGCCTGATCGCCATCTCAGGCTCCCTTCACGTAGGAGGACATCGCCAGGTACTTTTCCGCTACCGGCCAGTTGGCGGCGCGCGAGGCTTCCTGCATGCACTCGATCAGCGCGGCACCCTCGGTCGGCTGGCGATGCGCCTTCATGTCGCCGTCGCGATAGGCGTTGATGAAGCGGAATTCGAGCGGATCCATGCCGATCAGCCGCGCCAGCTTGTCCATCTGCACCTCCAGCGCAAAGTCGCCAATGGTGACGCCGAAGCCGCGCATGGCGGAAGAGGGCGTGCGGTTGGTGTAGACGCAGTAGGTGTCGATCCAGACGTTGGGAATCGTATACGGGCCGGGATAGTGCCCCGCACCCTTCTGCGCGCCATAGGGCGAGTGGCGCGAATAGGCGCCGGCATCGGTGTAGCCGGTGACTTTTCGCGCGACGATGCGGCCATCTTTCATGACGCCGTCCTTGATGACGACCTTTTCGGCCGCGCGAGGTGACGATATCTGCATCTCCTCCTCGCGGCTGTAGATAAAACAGACTGGTCGTCCGGTTAATTTTGCGCCGAGGATGGCAATCGGTTCGACGATGACGTCGACCTTGCCGCCAAAGCCGCCGCCGACGGTGCCGCCGACGAAATGCAATTTGCTGCCCGGCATCTGCAGGATGATCGAGGTGTTGTCGAGCGTGAAGAACATCGCCTGCGTGTTGGTGTAGCAGGTGAAGCGGTCGTTGCCTTCGGGCGCCACCACGCAGCCGGTGGTCTCGGTCGGCGCGTGTTCGATCGGCGAGGATTGGTAGCTCTGCTCCAAGATGTGATCGGCACCAGCAAAACCCGCCTCGACATCGCCGAAGCGCACCTTGCGGCACTCGCCGCTGTCATAGAGGTAATAATTCTGGCCGTGATACTCATTGACCAGTGGCGCGCCGGGCTTCAGCGCTTCCTCCATGTCGAAGACGGCCGGCAGTACCTCGTAATCGACCTTGACCTTGGCGGCCGCCTCTTGCGCGGCGCGCTCGGTTTCGGCCAGCACCGCCACCACGGCCTCGCCCTTCCAGCGCACCTTGCCGTCGGCCAGCACCGTTTCGTCCTCCGGCCCGACCTGGATCAGGATCAGGATGGTGTAGACATTGTGCGGCACATCCTTGGCAGTCAGAATTTTCACCACGCCCGGATGCTTTTCCGCCTCCGACGTGTCGATCGAACGGATACGGGCATGATGATGCGGGCTGCGCACCATCTTCAGATGCAGCATGCCGGGGAAATTGCGGTCGGCGAAAAAGGCGGTCTTGCCGGTGACATGGCCGGGCGAATCCGAGCGTGGCCGCGGCTGGCCGATCTCGTGCAGATCGTCCTTGCGGACATCGGCGAAGTAGTCCTTGCGCAATTCCATTCTTTTGTTCCCTCAGAGCATGATGCCGAAAAGTGTGAAGCGGTTTTCGGACGACATCATGCTCTATCTCTTTGATTTAGAGGCGGATTCAGATTTCAGGTCGATTCGACCTGAAATCATCCGGCTCTAGGCCGCGTTCTGAGAGTTGGACCGCGCGGCGGTCAGCACCGCCTGGATGATCGGCTCGTAGCCGGTGCAGCGGCAGATGTTGCCCGACAGCGCCTCGACCACCTCGTCGCGGCTGGGATTGGGCGTGTGGTCGAGCAGCACCTTGGCGGCCATGATCATGCCCGGCGTGCAGAAGCCGCATTGCGTGGCGAAGTTGTCGAGGAAGGCGCGCTGCAGCGGATGCAGGACGCCATTTTCCGAAAGCCCCGATGTCGTGCTGATGGCCGCCCCGTTGCAGGTCTCGGCCAGCGTCAGGCAGGACAGCCTGAGTTCGCCATCGATGATGACCGAGCAGGCGCCGCAGGTGCCTTGATGGCAGCCGCCTTTCGGCGAGGTGTCGCCGATCTTGTCGCGCAAGGCGTGCAGCAGCGTCGTGCCGCTGTCGACGAATTCGGCCGTTTCCGAGCCGTTGAGCGTGAACTGAACCGGAACCTTTGCCATGTTTTCCTCCCAGCGCGCCTGCCCGAACCATCGGACAGACGCGCGCCCCAAACGAATATTATGCGAGCAGCAACCGGCCGAGATGAACCGGCAGAACTTCAGCGCGATACCAGGCGCTGGCGATCGGATCGGTGATCGGCGCGATGCCTTCACCCGCCACCGCCAATGCCGGTGCAATGCCGTCCTTGGTGAGCTTTCTGCCGAGCAGCGCCTTTTCCGCCGCCCTGGCGCGCATTGGCCGATCGGCCATACAGCCGAGCGCGATCCGCGCCGAGGTCACGGTGCCATCCAACGACAGTTCCAGAACGCTGGCTATGCTGAGCACAGAGACGCCCTTGGGCTTGACCCTCGACACTTTCAGGAAGCGAAAGCCGCCTTGCGGGGGAAGCGTGAACCCGACCGAAGTGACGATGGCGCGGCTGCCGTCCCGATTGGCCAGAAAAGTCTCGATCGGTGTTTCGCCGTCCTCGGTGCTGACCATGGCGTCGAGCGCCAGCAGGGCGACAGCGAAATCGCCATAGGGAGCCGGGGCAAACAGATTGCCGCCGAGTGTTGCCATGTTGCGGATCGCCGGGCCACCGACGGCGCGCGCAGCCTTGGCAAGTGCGCCGAACTCCGGATGGCTGGCGATCGCCGCCATGGTCACCGAAGCACCGATGCGGACCTTGCCGCTGGCAACAACGATGGTGGACAGAGACGGCTCGGTCGACCTGATAAGGCTGGAAACCGAAACATCGCCTTCATTGGCCGCGCGGACCACCAGCGTACCGCCGCCGAGATAGCGCGTGCCAGCGGCTTTCAGCGCCGCGTTGGCGTCCTTGACGGTTGCAAAGGTCTGCAGTGCTAGCGCCATGGTCTGGCTCCTGTCAGCTCTGGCCGGCGAAATGGCTCTTCAGGGCGTTGAAGCCGCCCTGGAAGACATTGGCGCCCATGCCGTCGGCCAGCTTGTCTGCCTCCTCGGGCGCGGCGTCGAAGCTGGCGGTCCATTCGGCATAGGTGCGGTCGCCATCGGTCACGCGCCGCAATTGCAGCGTCGCCTTGTGGTTGGTCAGCGGCTGCGGCGTCTCCAGGATGGAGTAGCTGACGAGGAAATTCTGATCGGAAAAGTCGAGCAGCTTTTCGCGCAGGCGGGCGCCGCTGGCGAGCTGGAAATTGCGCACGCAGCCGATCGTGGTGGCGTCCTTGCCGTCCTCGATATGGCTTTCCACCATGCGTGGATGCCAGCCTGGCAGCCCGTTGAAGTCGCGTATGCGCGCCCAGACCTTTTCGACCGGCGCGTCGATGACGCTGGAGATGATGACTTTAGCCATTCAAATGTTCCCTTGCAAAAGCGATCCGGTGCAAGGGTAGGGCGGCCATTTCAGGGGCGCTTATCAATGCGTCTTGAGCGCGTATCAAGGAGTCTGAAAAACGGTCGACCTTGATTAAGGCAGGACAGGCTCAGGCGATCGCCCGCGCGGCCTCGCGGTAGAGTGTCGGCGGCACGCCGACATGATCGCGGAAGAAGCGAGAGAAATTGCCCTGCGTGGTGAAGCCGAGATTGCAGGCGACCGAGATCAGCGGCTCCTGCGACCATTGCAGCTGCCGCACAGCTTCCTCCATGCGCAGCGTGTTCCAGTAGACGTTGGGCGTCAGATTGGTCTGTTCCTTGAACAATGCGAAGAAATGCGGCCGCGACAGGCCGACGCTGCGCGCCACATCGTCGAAGCAGATGCGCTCGCAGACATTGGCCTTCATCAGCTGGATCGCCTTGCGGACACGGAAATCCTGCATGGTGTTGATGCGGACACGCGCCTCCTGCGGCGCCGAGGCGTCGGCGGCGTCGAGCACCGAGTCGATGAAACGCTCGATCTCGTAGTTGGCGATGTCGTCGATGCTCTCATTGTCGCTGAGATGGTCGAGCAGATTGGCGGCGGCCTGGTGCAGCCAGGGCTCCAGCGTGATCGCTGCTTGTGAAAACAAAGGCGCGGACGACGGCAGGTCGCGACGGCGGCGCGCCCAGTCCGGATCGATGTAGAAGGCGAGAAACAGACCGGGCGTCCCGTTCTGCGACAGAACATGGCTGTGCGGCTGAAAGGAGTTGATGCCGGCGGCCGTGCTAGGTCCAAGCCGCACGGTCTCACGGCCGATGGTCATTTCGCCGGCCGTGCCTTCCAGCCAGATGATCAGATGGGCCTCGACATGGGCATGGGTGACGAAGTCGCTTGCGACATTCAGGATAGAAACATGTCCGAACCGGCCCCAGTAGAGCCTGATCGCTTCCGTCATGGGTATATCCTCCCGCAGACGACTGGCCTCCCTTCGCCTGCAATGGGATTGTGCGGCTGAGTTCGGGGCCGCGTCAAGACGCGCGGTTGCGGCGAGGATGAATGACGGCCGATGCGGCCGGATTTTCAGACTGAGCGATAGGTACTGAAAGGAATAGCGGTTGGGAGGGCGTCCCCCTCAGACAGAAGCCGTCATGCCGCCGTCGACGTACAGCGTATGGCCGTTGACGAAGGACGAGGCGTCTGACGCCAGAAACACGGCGGCGCCGATCAGCTCGTCGACGTTGCCCCAGCGTCCGGCCGGCGTGCGCTTTTCCAGCCAGGCGGAAAATTCGGGATTGTCGACCAGCGCCTGGTTCATCTCGGTGCGGAAATAGCCGGGCGCGATCGCATTGATCTGCAGGCCGTGCTTTGCCCAGTCGGCGCACATGCCCCTGGTCAGGTTCCTGATCGCGCCCTTGGTTGCGGTGTAGGGCGCGATGTTGGGCCTTGCCAGCTCGCTCTGTACCGAACCGATGTTGATGATCTTGCCCTTGCCACGCGGGATCATGTAGCGGGCAACCGCCTTGCCGGCATGGAAAGCACCCGACACATTGGTCTTGAACAGGCGCTCCCATTGCTCCTCGGGAAAGTCCTCGAGCGGGGCGCGGAACTGGATGCCGGCATTGTTGACGAGGATGTCTATGGCGCCGATCTCGGCCTCGATCCTGTCAATGTCCGCCGTGACGGCGCGAGAATCGGTGACGTCGAAGGTCGAGGCATGCGCCTTGAAGCCGGCATCGCGCAGTTTTTCGACTGCGCTGTCGATCCTGCCGGCATCGCGGCCATTAAGCACCACGCTCGCCCCGTGTTCGGCCAGCCCCCGAGCCAGGGCAAAACCGATGCCTTGGCCGGAGCCAGTCACAACCGCCAACCGGCCCTCGAGGCTGAACAGGAGATTGGCCATCGACCCGTCTCGGCTTAATCGCTGCGGCGGAAGTTGCGGATGCGGTCGAACAGCACCGCCAGCAGGATGGCGCCGCCGATGAAGACGCCTTGCCAGAAGGCGTTGATGCCGAGCAGGCCGAGGCTGTTGCGGATCACCTCGATCAAGGCCGCACCGACGATGGCGCCGAAGGCGGTGCCGACGCCGCCGGCCAGATTGGCGCCGCCGATGACGGTGGCGGCGATCACCTGCAGCTCCATGCCGGTGCCGAGATTGGTGGTGACGGCGCCCAGCCAGCCAGTCTGGATGATGCCGGCAATGCCCGCCGACAGCGCCGAGATCATGTAGACGGCGACCTTGATCTTTCGGACAGGAACGCCGGTCAGCGTTGCCGCGTGCTCATTGCCGCCAATGGCGAAGATGTGGCGGCCGAACTTGGTCCAGCGCAGGATGAAGCCGGTGATCAGCGCCAAGAGGATCATGTAGAGCACCGGATTGGCGATGCCGAACACCCAGGCGCCGCCGCCCAATGCCAAAAGCTTGGCGTGGTCCGGCCCGAACTGGAAGACAACGGTGTTGTTGGAGGCGACCATGGCCAAGCTGCGGGCGATCGACAGCATGCCGAGCGTTACCACGAACGGTGGAAAGCCGAGATAGGCGATCAATATGCCGTTGAAGGCGCCAATGGCGAGCGCGGTGCCGATGGAGGCGAGGATGCCGACCTCGATCGAGTAGCCGGCATGCATTGTCACGGCCAGCACCATCGACGACAGGCACAGCACCGAGCCGACAGACAGGTCGATGCCGCCGGTGATGATGACGAAAGTCATGCCGAGCGCGATGATGGCGACGAAGGTGATGTTGCGGGTGATGTTGTAAAGGTTCTTCGACGTGGCGAAGGCGTCGGTGGCAAACGACAGGAACACGCAGGCAAGGATGACGGAGATCACCACCCAGAAAGTCTGGCTGGCAAACAGCCTTGCCGGCAGCGATTGCCGCTTGTGCTCGATCGGCTGGTCAATTGTCAGTGCCATCGTCGACCTTCATTTGCTGTCATAGTGAAAATGCTTGAAATCAAACCTGTTCGATGGCGCCGGTGATCAGCCCGGTGACTTCCTCGGGCGAACTCGACGCAATCGTCTTGTCGGCAACCTTGCGGCCGCGCCGCATGACGATGACGCGGTCGGCGACGGTGAAGACGTCAGGCATGCGGTGGCTGATCAGCACCACGGCAATGCCTTGATCGCGCAAATGGCGGATCAGGTTCAGCACTTCGGCGACCTGGCGCACCGAGATAGCGGCCGTCGGTTCGTCCATCAGCACGATTTTGGCTTGCGACAGCATGGTGCGAGCAATCGCCACCGCCTGTCGCTGGCCGCCCGACATCTGCTTGACGAGGTCGCGCGGACGGGTCTCGGACTTCAATTCGGCGAAGAGCTGGCCGGCGCGCTTGTACATCGCCGCATAGTCGAGGATGCGGAACGGCCCCATACCGCGCCGCAACTCGCGGCCTAGATAGACATTGGCGGCGGCGGTCAGATTGTTGCAGAGCGCAAGGTCTTGGTGGACGATCTCGATGCCGTGCTGGCGGGCTTCCGCCGGCTTGTGCAGGATCAATTCCTTGCCGTCCATGTGCATGGTGCCATGGCTCGGGCGGAAATTGCCCGCGATCATCTTGACCAGTGTCGACTTGCCGGCACCGTTGTCGCCCATCAGGCCGACCACCTGTCCGGGCTCGATCGACAGCGAAACGTCGTTGACCGCCTGGATGGCCCCGAAATGCCTTGAAATGTTGGTGAGTTCGAGAACCGCCACCAGCCTTTGCCTCCCCGTGCTTTGCGACCTGCCGCTGTTCCCGGCGTGAATGCCGACGCTGCTTTGGCCTCGCTCTCCCAGGCTCCTCCCGAAGACAGCGTTAGCGTTCTTTTACGCAAAAGCCGGCGCGCGTCAATCGCCGGTCTATTTTAAAAATCCGTTTTGTAGGACAAATAGCATTGACGTTGGCGGCAAGCCGATATTACCTAAGCGTCGGAGGAGATTATGCCGATGCCCGCTGGCGGTTCGCCGGTGGAGCCGGCGGAGGGTTTAGCGGTCCAGGATCCGGCGACACCTGTGTGTGAGCTGATCTGAAGCCGAATCTGGAAATGCTTATCGATCTGTGTTGGCGACACGAGCGCTCGCGAAACGAACCTCTGTCATCACGCGTCCGGTCGATCTGTGTGGCGGGCACGCCGTGTCCGTTTGTTTCAAAGGGAGGACTGACATGAGGAAAACACTTTTGCTCGCCGCCGTCGCCGCCATGGCGTTGGGTGCCGGGCCGGCTTTGGCCAAAAAACAAGTCGTCATTGTCGTGAAAGGTCTCGACAATCCGTTCTTCGAAGCCATCCACCAGGGCTGCGAGAAATGGAATAAGGAAAACGCCAGCTCGGAGTACGAATGCTTCTACACCGGTCCGGCGTCGACTTCGGACGAGGCCGGCGAGGCACAGATCGTCCAGGACATGCTGAGCAAGGCCGACACGGTGGCGATGGCGATCTCGCCGTCCAACGCGCCGCTCATCGCGCAGACGATCAAGACCGCCAATCCGACGATCCCGATCATGACGCTCGATGCCGATCTCAGCAAGGAAGATGCTGCCCTTCGCAAGACCTATCTCGGCACCGACAACTATTTGATGGGTCACAAGATCGGCGAGTACATCAAGAAGGGCAAGCCGAATGGCGGCACGATCTGCACGATCGAGGGCAATCCCGCGGCCGACAACATCCTGCGCCGCGCGCAGGGCATGCGTGATGCACTGTCGGGTAAGGAAGGCCTTGCCGCACTTGCCGGTGAAGGTGGCTGGACCGAAGTTGCCGGCTGCCCGGTGTTCACCAATGACGACGGCGCCAAGGGCGTGCAGGCGATGACCGACATCCTCGCCGCCAACCCCAAGCTCGACGCCTTCGGCATCATGGGCGGCTGGCCGCTGTTCGGCGCGCCGCAGCCCTATCGCGATCTGTTCGGGCCGCTCAAGGACCGGATCGCCAGCAACGACTTCGTCATCGGCGCAGCCGACACGATCGGCGACGAGGTGGCGATTGCTCGTGACGGCCTTGTGACTGCTCTGGTCGGCCAGCGGCCGTTCGAAATGGGCTACAAGGCGCCGTCGGTGATGATCGACCTGATCGAAGGCAAACCCGTCTCCGATCCGGTGTTCACCGGCCTCGACGAATGCACCAAGGATACGGTCGACACCTGCATCCAGAAGTAGGTTCTCGATTTCGGGGCGCCCGTTTGCGGGCGCCCCGTCATTTCCTGAACGGATGCGATAATTCCTGAACGGACGCGATGGTTGGGGCAACAGGCTCCGGCTTTACCGCGCCCGCGATCTGGATTTTTCGGCAACGAAATCGGCGCCCGTGCGGTTCGGATCAGTCCGGACGACAGACGGTCGACGTATTGGAACGTGGATGCCGGACGAGAAGTCAAGCAAGCGAGCCGACCGGGTCAAGGCACAAGCCAGCCAAGGCCCGGCTGTCATGCGAAAGGCTGGTGCCGCGCACTTTGCGGGAGCTAGCGTCCATGTCTCGCTGGCCGGCGAGATCGGCCTGCGGATCGTGCGTGGCGACTATCCGCCCGGCACCATCCTGCCCAACGAGGCCAGATGGGCCGAGATCTTCAATGTCAGCCGTTCAGCGGTGCGCGAAGCCATCAAGATGTTGATGGCGAAAAGCCTGCTGGCGTCGCGCCCCAAGATCGGCAGCTGGGTCGAGCCGAAGGAGCGCTGGAACCTGCTCGATCGCGACGTGCTGGCCTGGTACGCGACGGCGCCCGATCGCGAGGCCTTCCTGCGAACCGTGCAGGAGTTTCGTCATATCATCGAGCCGGAAGCTTCCGCCTTCGCCGCCATGCGGCGCAGCGACGAGCAGATGGCGGAGATCAGCCAGGCCTGCCGCGAGATGGGCGAGGCCTTGAGCCTGCAGGAGCGTATCCGCGCCGATACGCGCTTTCATCTGGCCATCCTGCGCGCCTCCGGCAACGACCTTCTGGTGCCGCTCGGCGTGCTGATTGAATCGGCGCTCGACCATCTCTTCGCGTTCACGACGCAGCAGGTCGCCGACCAGCGGCAGGCACAGAAGCTGCATGAGGCGATCGAGAAGAACATCCGCCTGCAGCGTCCAACCGCCGCGCGTAACGCCGTGCACAAGCTGCTTGAAAACACCGATGACGGAATAGGGCGGTGGAGGCGGTGAGTGGTGCCTTTGCCTGACAATCCCGTCAAATCGTCTGCTTCTTGCCATCCTTCATCGGCATCAGGTCGACACCGTTGACCTTGCCGATATGCGTCGCCAGCATCGGCACGAACTGCTCGGCCGGGCCGGTGGCATGGGCACCGGCGAAGGAGTTCTTGGTGGCATTGCCGAGCGGGTTGGCGATGCCGGCCGCACCCGCCATCGATTCCAGATAGGTCAGATCCTTGAAGGCGTTGGCGATGGAGAATTTGTGGGCGTCGCGGTCGCCTTCCAGCGTCCAGCGCATAAAGGTCTGGTAGAAGCCGCAATCCATGCGGCCATTGCGGATGACGCTGTCGAAGCGCGGCGGCGAGATGCCGACCTTCTCGGCCAACGCCAGTGCCTCGGAATAGATCGCGGCGTAGCCGAGCGAGATGAAATTGTTGAGCAGCTTCATGCGGTGGCCGTCGCCGGTATCGCCGATATGGACGATGCGGCCGGCCCAGGTTTCGATCACCGGTTTCACCCTGGCAAAGAGGGCGTCCGGCGCGCCGACCATGGCGTCGAGCGTGCCTTCCCAGGCTTCCTTCGGCGTGCGGCTGAGCGGCGCGTCGACAAAATCGACGCCGAGCGCCTTGAGTTCAGTTGCCAGAGCAACGGTCGAGACCGGATCGGAAGTCGAGCAGTCGACGACGACAGAGCCCTTTTTCAAGCCCTCCTTGAGGCCGCCGGGGCCGCGAATGATGGCTTCGACCTCGCGCGAGCCGGTCACGCAGATGAAGACGATCGTCGATGCCGCCGCCACATCGCGCGAGGTCGATGCTTCAGTGGCGCCGCGGCCAATCAGGTCTTCCGCAGGCTTGCGGTTCTTGCGGCCGAGAAAGGTCAGGCTGTAGCCCTTGTCG
Source organism: Mesorhizobium sp. LjRoot246 (assembly GCF_964254115.1). Taxonomy (NCBI): domain Bacteria; kingdom Pseudomonadati; phylum Pseudomonadota; class Alphaproteobacteria; order Hyphomicrobiales; family Phyllobacteriaceae; genus Mesorhizobium; species Mesorhizobium sp. LjRoot246. The sequence goes on from NZ_CAXUSN020000001.1 coordinate 3,169,081, forward strand.
ACGATGTTCTTGGCGATCCCGTGGCCCATCAGGCCAAGGCCGATGAAGCCGATCTTCTCGCTCGCGGCAGTCGTGTTCATGTCTTCGAGTCCTGTTGCAATGATTGATGTCAGGCGCTGCCGTTTTGCAGGCGAGAGTGGTTGCGGATGGCGATATTGTCTGACAATACACATGAATCCCAGAGGATGTGGAGAGCAAAATGACGAAGCGGATCATGTTCACCGGCGGCAGCGGCAAGGCCGGACGCCATGTCGTGCAGTATCTGGTCGAGCAAGGCTGCCAGGTGCTCAACATTGACACCAAGCCGCTCGACAATCCCAAGGTGCGCACCCTGATCACCGACATCACCGACAGCGGGCAGGTGTTCAACGCGCTGTCGAGCTATATGGGCCTGCATGAATTCGACCCGTCGCTGCGCCCGCAGCCGGTCGATGCCGTGGTGCATTTCGCCGCCATCCCGCGCATCATGATCACCACCGACAACGAGGTGTTCCGCATCAATGCGCTAGGCACCTACAATGTCATCGAGGCGGCGGTGAAGCTCGGCATCCGCAAGGTTATCATCGCCTCCAGCGAGACGACTTACGGGCTTGTGTTCGCCAACGAGCCACGCGATCCCAAATATTTCCCGCTCGACGAGGACTATGACGTCGATCCGATGGACAGCTACGCTTTGTCCAAGGTCGTCAACGAGAAGACCGCGCGCGCCTTTGCACAGCGCGACGGCACCGACATCTACGCCTTGCGCATCGGCAACGTCATCGAGCCGCACGAATATTCACTGTTTCCGAAATGGTTCGCCGATCCGGGTTTCCGCAAGCGCATCGCCTGGAGTTATATCGACGCGCGTGACCTCGGCCAGATCGCGCTGCGCGCCGTCGAGAAGGACGGCCTCGGCTACCAGGTGTTCAACGCCGCCAATGACGATACCTCGTCCGATCTGCCGACCGCTGAATTGCTGAAGCGGTTCTACCCCGGCGTGCCGGTCAAGGCCGAACTCGGCGAATATGAAACGCTGCTCTCCAACCGTAAGGCGCGCGACGTGCTCGGTTTCCGCCCGGAGCATAGCTGGCGCAAATACGTCAAGCAGGCCTAGGCATGCCGAAATTCAGGTGATGCCGGCCTGACCTGAATATCGACATGCCAATCAAGCGGCGGATCGGGGCTGATCTGTGCACAGTGGCCGGCTTTGCGGCCCAAGCCGGTTACCGCGCTTGACAGCTTGCTGAAACCAGACTTTCTGGAGCCTATGCGGGACGCGAAGCCGAACAAGGAAAAATCGCCGGGGAAAACGGCCTCCGCCGAGCGCCCGGCTGGCGCTCGCCGACACGACGCGGCGCGCATTCCAGGCTCCAGCGTCCATGCCTCGCTGGCCAGCGAGATTGGTCTCAGGATCGTGCGTGGCGATTATCCGCCCGGCACCATCCTGCCCAATGAAGCGAAATGGTCGGAAACCTTCAGCGTCAGCCGCTCGGCGGTGCGCGAAGCGATCAAGATGCTGATGGCCAAGAGCCTACTTGCCTCACGCCCCAAGATCGGCAGCTGGGTCGAGCCGAAGGAGCGCTGGAACCTGCTCGATCGCGACGTGCTGGCCTGGTACGCGACGTCGCCGGATCGCGAGGTGTTCCTGAAGACCGTGCAGGAATTCCGCCATATCATCGAGCCGGAAGCGACCGCGTTCGCCGCCATGCGCCGCACCGACGAGCAGATGGCCGAGATCAGCCAGGCCTGCCGGGAGATGGGCGCGGCGACCAGCCTGCAGGAGCGTACCCGCGCCGACACGCGCTTTCACCTCGCCATCCTGCGCGCGTCGGGCAATGATCTGCTGGTACCGCTCGGCGTGCTCATCGAATCCGCCTTCGATCATCTCTTTGCCTATACGACGCGGGAAATCGACGATCTCAACCACGCTCAGAAGCTGCACGAGGCGATCGAGAAGAACATCCGCCTGCAGCGCCCGGACGCGGCGCGCAACGCGGTGCGAAAACTGCTCGCCAACACCGACGGCGTCATCCGCGCCCGGTAGCTACCGGCTCGCTTTTAATCATCCTTCTCGCGCCCGAAGGCGGTGCGCAGTTCGTCCTTGGCGTCCTCAAGCACTTTTTTGCGCGCTGCAGGCAGGTTCTTGCCGGCGCGGTTGATGTAGAAGTTCAGCATCGACATGGCTGACTGGAACGGCTCGGCCTTGCGCCGGTGGCTGTGTTCGGCGGATCGTTTCAGCGAGGCGGCGATCTTCCTGGCGTCGTCGGATTCGAAGACGTGGTCCTCGAGGTCCAGTGCATCGCTGTGCTCGCTCACCTCGGCCGACCATTTTTTCTTGGTGGCGGTCATGGCTGGACTCCTTTGCAGGTTTGCTCGTTGGAAACTCCGTATATCGGCATCGGTTCCTGCATTTCGCCCTTAGAGCGGTTCATCGCTTAACGGAAACGTTGAACCGCTCTATCTCCTTGTTTTGACGCAATTCCCAAGGGAAAGCGCTATGCGCTTTTCCCGGGAAAACCGCTTCACACTTTTCCTGGAATTGCTTTTAGGCCTGGAGCCACGGATTTGCCGGCTGTGGCGCTGCTGCGGCCTGAGAATGCGCCGATAGTGGCGCAAACGGCAGCCGATCTCCGAGACCGCCGACAGGAAACGCCTTGACCCGAGCAGACAACATACCGTCGAGCCCCGGCATCGACAGCTCCTATGCCTGGATGCGGCTTGCCATCTCGATGCTGCTGGCGACGATCGGCGCCGTCGGCATGTGGGCTGTCGTCGTGGTGCTGCCCGCCGTGCAAGCCGAATTCGGCGTCGACCGAGCTGCGGCGTCCATGCCTTATACCGCCACCATGGTAGGCTTTGCCGCCGGCAACGTGCTGATCGGCCGCGCCATCGACCGGATGGGCTATTGGGTTCCGGCGCTGGTCTCTTCGATTGCGCTTTCCGCCGGCCTCCTGCTCGCGGCGCTATCGACCTCGATCCTGCAATTCACTCTTGCTCAAGGGGTGCTGATCGGCGTCGGCACGTCGGTGATCTTCGGACCGCTGATCGCCGACATCTCGCACTGGTTCAACCGGCGGCGCGGTGTTGCCGTGACGGCAGCGGCCGCCGGCAACTACCTCGCCGGAGCGTTCTGGCCGACCATCATGCCGACGCTGATGAAGGCAGAAGGCTGGCGCTTCACCTATGCGGCAATTGGCATCTTCTGCCTGGTGACCATGGTGCCGCTGGTGCTGATGCTGCGGCGCGGCGCCCCGGTGGCGGCCGCCGCGGGTTCGCCCGGAAGCCGGCCGGTGCAGCCGATCTCGCTGTCGCCGGCGGCCCTGCAGGTGCTGCTGGTCGTCGCGGGGCTCGGTTGCTGCGTGGCGATGTCGATGCCGCAGGTGCATATCGTCGCCTATTGCATGGACCTCGGCTACGGCGTCGCGCATGGCGCCGACATGCTGTCGATCATGATGGCAGGCGGCGTCGTCAGCCGGCTGGCGTCCGGCTTTCTCGCCGACCGCATCGGCGCTGTGTGGACACTGCTGATCGGCTCGGTGCTGCAGTGCCTGTCGCTGCTGTTTTATATCCCGTTCGACGGGCTAGCGTCGCTCTATGTGGTGTCGTTGGTGTTCGGCCTGTCGCAAGGCGGCATCGTGCCTTGCTACGCCATCATCGTGCGCGACTACATGCCGGCCAAGGAGGCCGGCCAGCGTATCGGAATCGTCATGATGGCGACCATATTCGGCATGGCGATCGGTGGCTGGATGTCGGGCTGGATCTATGATTTGACCGGTTCCTATGCCGCGGCGTTCCTGAACGGCATCGCTTGGAATTTGCTGAACATACTGGCGATCGTGCTGTTGTTCTGGAAGGCACGGCGCCGCACCGCCGTGGCGGCCTGAACGAGGCAGATCGTTTCCGGTTGCTTGACATGGAAGACAGGCTGCGCGACGCCAGAAGGCGAGTGGGTGCGGCAAAGGCCGGTGAGATGGAGACAGCAAGGACGATCGGGTCGCAAGCGCGCCCTGCCGGGTACGGGCGAGCGGGGCCGTGATCAAGCCGCGCTCGCGCCGGGGCGGCGGCCGCCCGACCATATCGGATGTCGCGCGCAAGGCCGGCGTCGGCGCCATCACCGTGTCGCGCGCCTTGCGCGAGCCGGAGCGTGTCTCCGAAGAACTGCGCCACCAGATCCAGGCCGCCGTCGACGAACTCGGCTACGTGCCGGACCCGAATGCGCGGGCTCTGGCCTCGGCGCGGGCCGAGGTGTTCGGCGTTCTGGTGCCGTCGCTCACCAACAACGTCTTTGCCGAGGTGGTGCGCGGTATCTATGACAGCCTGTCGGCCAGCCCGTTCCGCATCCAGCTTGGCAACACCCACTATTCCGGCCTCGAGGAAGAGCGGCTGCTGCAGTTGTTCGGCTCGCAGCGGCCGGCAGCGCTGATCGTCGCCGGCATCGACCAGACGCCAACTTCGCGAAAGCTGCTGGAGAGCGCCGGCTGCCCGGTGGTGCAGGTCATGGAGACCGGTCCCGATCCGGTCGACATGATGGTCGGCTTCTCGCATCTCGACGGCGGCAGGACGGCGACCGAACATCTGATCGAGGCAGGCTACCGCCGTATCGGCTTCATCGGCGCGCGCATGGACCCGCGCTCGCAGCGGCGCCTGGCAGGCTATCGCGCTGCGATGGAGGCCGCCAGCCTGTTCGACCCGCGCCTTGTCACCACCACGCCGGTGCTGTCCAGCGTGTCGCTCGGGCGCGAAATGCTTCGCGACGCGCTAGGCAAGGTGCCGACGCTCGACGGTGTCTTCTGCAACAATGACGACATCGCGCTCGGCGTGTTGTTCGAGTGTCATCGCGCCTCGATCGCGGTGCCGAAGACGATCGGTATCGTCGGTTTCAACGATCTCGACATGATGCAGGTGGCGTTTCCGTCGATCACCAGCATCCGCACCCACCGCTACGAGATCGGCCGGCGCGCCGTCGCCATGGCGCTGGCGGCTATCGCCGGCAACAGGCCGGAGCAACGGATCGTCGATCTCGGTTTCGAGCTTAAGCGCCGCGAGAGCACAGCGCGTTGAAACACACAGAGGCGACTGTGCGAATGCCGGTTTACACGCCAATTTGGTAGCGCTACCATCTTAGGTTAACAGGCGCGTGGGAAACAGGTCACGCCTGTTTATTATACATAAGCGACAACTGATACTTGTTTATTATGGATAATATGATAATTTCGCCCTGCTGACTGCGACAAGGGGAGGGGCCGGGTCGGCCGTCACCGGCGACCAAGAAAGCGTGTGGCTAGGCAGGAGGTGCCGGCCATCGCGAGACTTCGCAAAGCCAAACAACAAACAGAACTGCAATTGGGAGGAATATCGATGATCAAGTCACTTGTTGGTGGCGTCGTTGCCGCCACTGCATTCGTCATGTTGAGCTCATCGGCGATCGCCGCAGGCCCCGAAATCGTCAAGGGTCCAGCGGCTGAACCGGATTGCTTCGCACCCTGGGCCGCGGATACGCAGTTCTTCAAATTCCCCAAGAAGGACGGCCCTTACCGCATTGCGCTCGCCAACGGCTATATCGCCAATACGTGGCGCATCCAGATGGTGCAGACCGCGAAGGCTTATGCAGCCCAGAAGGACGTTGCCGCAAAGCTGAAGGAATTCAAGGTCGTCTCGACCGGAGAGGACGTGCCGGCGCAGATCTCGGCGATCAACAACTTCATTGATTCCGGCTATGACGCCATCGTGGTCAACGCGCAGAACCCGACGGCCTTCGGGCCGGTGATCAAGCGCGCCAAGGAAGCCGGCGTCGTGCTGGTTGCCTTCGACAACATTCTCGACACCAAGGACGCCATCAACGTCAACGTCGATCAGAAAGGCCTTGGCGAGCTGTGGGGCAAATGGTTGGTCACGCATGTGCCGAACGGCGGCAAGGTGCTCGAGGTGCGTGGCGTTGCTGGAACATCGGTCGACACCGACCGGCACAATGGTATCCATGAGGCTCTCGACGCCTCCGGCAAGAAATGGGCGGTCACCGAGGTTGTCGGCAAATGGGATGACGGCGTCGCGCAAAAGGCCTCGGCCGACGCAATCGCCACCAACGGCCCCTTCGACGGCGTGACCGGACAGGGCGGCGACACCGGCATCGTGCAGGCGATGATCGACGCCAAGCATCCGTTCGTGCCGTTCGGCGGCGAGACCGAGAACGGCTTCCGCAAATTCTGCGCTGCCCATGCAGGCGACGGGTTGAAATGTTCGTCGGCCGGTACCGGCCCCGCGCAGGTTGCGGTCGCCATCAAGACGGCGATCTCGGCACTTGAGGGCAACGTCGTCCCGCAATCGGTCAAGCTGCCGCTGGCGATCGTCGAGGATCCGAACTTCAAGGCCGGCGAGGACTTCTTTCCCGATCAGTCCGACAATTTCTTCGTCGGCAATTCCTTCCCGACCTGCGGCATCAATTTCACCGCGCAGGAAATCATGGGTCAGACCAAGGCGGACCAATAGGCAGCACAGCCGGCGCCGCGAGATCTCCCGCGGCGCCGACCACTCTATCCCCTAGTCGTCGTCAAAGTGCCTCGGAGGACCGATGGACGGTGTGGTTCCGCTCTTCCGGATGGAGGGCATATCCAAGCGCTATGGCGGCGTGCGCGCGCTGGAAAACGCCGAGCTTGTCGTGACGGGCGCCAGCATCCACGCCATTCTGGGTGAAAACGGCGCCGGCAAGTCGACGCTGATCAAAGTCATGGCCGGTGTGGTGGCGCCCGACGAGGGCCGCATGACGCTGGACGGACGCGAGGTGACCTTCGCTTCACCGGGTGCGGCCAACAAAGCCGGCATCGTCTGCATCTTCCAGGAACTGTCGCTGGTCCCCGAGCTCAGCGTTGCCGACAACATCGTCATTTCCGATCCTCCCAAACGCTTCGGCATGATCGACCGCAAGGCGCAGCGCCGCATCGCGGAAGAGGCGCTGGCGCGCGCCGGCGCCTCGGACATCCACCCGCTGGCGCTGGTCAAGGACCTGCCGCTGTCGCGCCGGCAGATGGTCGAGATCGCCAAAGCGCTGGCCAGGAAGCCGCGCATCCTCATCCTCGACGAGGCGACTTCGGCGCTGACGGCGACGGATGTCTCGAAGATCTTTGCCGTGCTGAAACGGCTGCGCTCGGAAGGGCTGGCTCTGCTCTATATATCGCACCGCATGAACGAGATCGCCGAGCTGGCCGACCAGTGCACGGTGTTCCGCAACGGCCGCAATGTCGCCAGCTACCCAGCCGGATCGAAGAGCGACAATGAAGTGGTCGAACTGATGATCGGCCGCGAATACAGCCATATCTTTCCGCCAAAGCCGACGGCGGTGCCTGCCACCGCAGCCCCCAGGCTAGAGGCCCGCAAGCTCTCCTGGGCCGACCGGCTGCACGACATCTCGCTGACCGTCAGGGCAGGCGAGGTGGTTGGCCTTGGCGGTCTCGACGGCCAGGGCCAGCGCGAATTGCTGCTCGCCTTCTTCGGCGTGCTGCGCGGCCTCGGCGGCCAGATCCTGATCGATGGCAAGTCGGTCGCTATTACCAGTCCATCCGTTGCGCGCGACGACGGCATCGGCATGGCGCTCATTCCCGAGGATCGCAAGACCGAAGGCCTGATGCTGCCGATGACGGTGCGCGAGAACCTGTCCTTCGCCGCGCTCGACCGGCTGTCGAAAGCCGGCATCATCGACCGCGCCGCCGAACAGCGGCTGATCGACGACATGGTCGGCCTTCTGGCGATCAAGACGGCGGGCCTCGACATTCCGGTCGGCGCGCTTTCGGGCGGCAACCAGCAGAAGGTGGTCATCGCCAAATGGCTGATGCGCCAGCCGCGCATCATCCTGCTCAACGATCCGACGCGCGGCATCGATGTCGGCACCAAGCAGGAACTGTATCAGCTGATGCGCAAGCTCGCCGACGCCGGTGCGGCGATCCTGTTCTACTCGACCGATTATGACGAGCTGATCGGCTGCTGCGACCGTGTGCTGGTGCTCTATGACGGGGCGGTCAAGCGCGAGCTGGTCGGCACCGAGATCACCGAGCGGGCGCTGATATCAAGCGCGCTCAACATCCATGGCGAGGACAGCCCGGTGGGCCTGGGAGCGGACGCATGAAGGATTGGCGCTACTGGCTTGCCGAGCAGCGCGGGACGCTGCTGGCGCTCGGCATCTTCATCGTCATGTTCGTAATCTACACCTCGAACCATCCGGCGGGCTTTACCGCCAATGTCGTGCAGACGGCGTCGAACAAGGGCGTGTTGCTGGCCTTCGTCGCCATGGCGCAGACGCTGGTGGTGATCACCGCCGGCATCGACCTGTCCATCGGCATGATCTTCCTGCTCACCAATTGCCTGGCATCCTGGCTGGTGGTCGGCACGCCGATGCAGACGACGCTCGGTGTCATCGCCGTGCTTACGGTGGGCCTGCTGTGCGGCGCGATCAACGGCGCCATCGTCATCTATGGCCGGCTGCAGCCGATCGTCGCCACCATTGCCACGGGGGCCGTCTACTACGGCATCGGCCTTTTGCTGCGGCCATTCCCGGGCGGTTCGGTCAATGAGGACTTGGCCGACGCGCTGACCGGCCGTGTGTTCGGCGTGGTGCCGGCGAGCCTGGTCGTCCTGTTCGCAATCGTGCTGGCGATCTGGGTGCCGTTCAGCCGCTCGGTCCTCGGCCGCGCGGCTTATGCGGCCGGGTCGTCGGAGACGGCCGCCTACATGTCCGGGGTGCCGATCCGGCGCGGCAAGTTCGCCGCCTACACGCTGGCCGGCCTGCTGGCGGCGATCGGCGGGCTGTTCCTGACCTTTTTCACCTATACGGGCGAGGCGGCCTATGCCAGCGGCAACGCCTACACGCTGTTCTCGATCGCCGCCGTGGTGCTGGGCGGCGTTTCACTGTTCGGCGGCAAGGGCAGCGCCATCGGTGCGATCTTCGGCGCGCTGGCCTTCCGCACCATCGGCGACCTGTTGTTCGTCTTCGATTTCGATCCGCTCTGGCAGCCGCTGTTCCAGGGCGTTATCCTGCTGGTCGCAGTCAGCCTCGGCGCCTTCGCCCTTTTTCGGGTCCGCAACCGGCTGGAGTGGTTCCTGTGAGCGAAACGACGCTTGGCGGTATTGCCGGCCGCATGCCCAGATTTATCCGCCGCGCCGATCCGGCGGTGCTGACCGCCTTTGCCTGCATCGTGCTTTTGCTGTTTCTAGGCAGCCTCTATTCCAGAAGCTTCCTGTCGCCTGAATATCTGCTGCAGCAGCTCAAGGTCGCCTCATTCCTCGGCGTCATCGCCACCGGCATGATGCTGGTCGTCCTGCTCGGCCAGATCGACCTGTCGGTGCCCTGGTCCGTGGCGGCAGGCGCCATGATGGCCTGCGCGGCGGCGGCCTATGGCCCGGTCGGGGTGGCGCTGGCCATTCCGTTCGGCATCCTCTGCGGCATGCTGATCGGCGTCGTCAACGGCATCGGCGTCGCCTATCTGCGCATCCCCTCGATGATCATCACACTGGCCACCAACGCCGTCGCGCAAGGGCTGATGGTGGTCTACACCGGCGGCTTCTCGCCACAGGATTCGGCGACAGGCGCGATGCGCTACCTGGCGACCGGCTTTGCCATTCCGGGCGTGCCCAACGCGGTCATCATCTGGGCGCTGATCGGGGCCGCGATGGTGTTCGTGCTGACCCGCACCAGCTTCGGCCGCACCGTCTACGGCATCGGCAATCGCGAGCGCGCCGCCTATCTCTCCGGCATCGACACACGGCGCGTGGTGATGATCGCCTTCGCCGTCTCCGGCGGGCTCTCGGCGTTTGGCGGCGTGCTTCTCGCCGGCTATGCCTCCAAGGCGGCGCAGTCGATGGGCGATGCCTACCTGCTGCCATCGATCGCCGCGGTGGTGCTTGGCGGCACCTCGATCCTCGGCGGGCGCGGCTCCTATCTCGGAACCGTCGCCGGTGTCATCCTGATCACGCTCTTGCAGTCCATCCTGTCGGTCATGCAGATGCCGGAGGCGGGGCGGCAGATCATCTACGGCGTCGTCATCGTCGCCATGCTGCTGCTCTACGGCCGCGCGCCGGCAAGCCGCTGACAGTGGACGAAAAAGCAGCACAAGCGCCGACGGGCGCTCCCGGTTCGGTGCCGGCCATCGTGGTGATGGGTGTCGCCGGCTGCGGCAAGTCGGCCGTCGGCACGGCGCTGGCGGCAGCGCTCGGCGCCGTCTTCATCGAGGGCGACAGGCTGCACCCGCCGGAAAACGTCGCGAGGATGGCGCGTGGCGAGCCGCTCACCGATCAGCTGCGCGAAGGCTGGCTTGACGCGATTGGCGAGCGCATCGCGGCATCAGTGGGGCAGGGCGAAGGCGTGGTTGCCGCCTGCTCGGCGCTGAAGCGCAGCTATCGCGACCGGCTGGGCCGCTTCTGCCCGGAGATCGTCTTCCTCTATCTGGAGATCGACCCTGCCACGGCCAGGCAGCGCGTCGGCAACCGCAAGGGTCACTTCATGCCGGCGAGCCTGGTCGACAGCCAGTTCGCCATCCTCGAGCCGCCGACGGCGGATGAGCGGGCATTGACGCTGGATGCGACACGTCCGGTCGATGAACTCGTCGCTGCCGCGGTCCGCCTGATACGCCGGTCATGAGCCTTCATCCATTCCGATGCCGGTGCTGTCCTGGGCCTCGGTCAGCCGCTGCCGGCAGCCATCTGCTCGGGGTCGACGCCGGACCGCCGATCGCCGACCGGCAGACATAACTTCAGAATGTTGATTTCGAGGGCCGGACGAAGATATTCGTCTCGCTATTCCATATACGGCGTCAGCACATCTTCGATCCATTTCATGAACGCGCGGACCCGGCGCGACAGATTGCTCCGATGTGCTACGACGAGGGACACGGGGAGCGCCCGGCGACGAAAATCGGGTATGATCTCGACAAGCGCTCCACTCTCCAAGTATCGGCCAATCCCCAAGAGTGGCGCCTGGATCAAGCCAAGGCCGGCGAGGGCCGCGGCTTCGTAGGTCTGCGCGCTGTTGACGTGCAGTGCACCTGGCAACTGAAGCGTCGCGTAGCTGTCGCCGTCCGGATATTCCCATCCATAGGGTCTCGCGCCCAGCATCGTCGAAAAATGAATTGTCCTATGTTCCTGACGCTGGAGATCTTCCAGCGATCGAGGGACGCCATAGCGCGCCAGATAGGCGGGACTGGCAGCGTTGGCCATGCGCAACAGGCCCAACGGACGGGCAATCAGCGTCTCGTCCCGAATGGGTCCAAGCCGCAATACACAATCGAACCCCTCTTGAACCAGATCGACTTGCCGATCCGTACTCGACATCTCCAGCTCCAACTCGGGGTGCGCCGCCATGAAATCCGGCAAGGCCGGCACGATCGTTGTGCGCGCCACTTCGGTCGGAAGGTCGACCCGCAAACGACCGCGAAGTGCCACGCGATCGCCTGCGAACATCGAGTGCAGATCATCGACTTCAGCAAGCAGATCGCGGGCACGGGCATGAAATGCGCGTCCGTCCTCTGTCAACCGCACGCTGCGCGTCGTCCGGTGCAGAAGCCTGACACCCACATCTTCTTCCAGCTTCCGGACCGCCGTTGAGGCTCTCCCCTTTTGAATGCCCAGGCTGTCGGCCGCGCGGGTGAAGCTCCCCATTTCCGCTACCGTTATGAAAATGAGGATGGGTTCGAGATTCTGCATTTTCGTGCCTCGGTATTGTTTCCCAAAAGGAGAACAGTTGGTTCATTTCCTCGGCGTTTATCACACCTAAGAGGCACAGTAAGCTTCGAATATGGGATCTCCCCATCGGAGAATGACAAGTGTCCGAAACTATGAACCTGCATCAGACACCTGAAACTATGACCTTGCATCGCCCCCGGTGGGCCGGCCGGATAATGAGCGCGTTTGTCGTTATCGCTCTGGTGGCAGATGGCACTATTCAGCTTTTCGCGCCGGCACAGATCGCGAGCATGTTGCAGGAAACCGGTTTCGCGATGGACCTGACCCGTGTCGTGGGTCCGATCATACTCGCCTGCGCCATCCTTTACGCCATTCCGGCCACCGCTGTCCTCGGCGCGATCCTGGTGACGGGCTTTTTGGGAGGTGCCATCTGCGCCCATGTCCGCATCGGTGAGTTGGGGTCGCCGCCGGAAATCATTTCCCTGCTTCTGGGCGCGATGACGTGGGGCGGCCTCTATCTGCGCGATCCCCGTGTCCGGGCCATTCTGCCGCTCATCCATTGAACCAACAGGGGCAGCTCTGTCCCTCAATATCAGGAGAAAACACATGTTCTTAGTAATAGGAATCACGGGAAAAGTTGGCGGCGCAACGGCAGAACATCTGCTGGCGCACGGCAAGGAGGTACGCGCGCTCGTCCGCAATCGCGACAAGGCGGCTAACTGGGCGAACCAGGGCGTGGAACTGGTAGACGGCGATTGGAATGATTCGGCGGCCATCGAGCAAGCGCTCAAAGGCGTCGAAGGCGCGTTCGTCATGTTGCCGCCTGTCTGGGCGCCGTCGCCCGATTACAAAGAAGCAAAGGGCGTGATTGCAAACTATGTCGAGGCGCTCACCAAGGCAGCGCCGCCGCGAGTGGTTGCGCTTTCGTCGATGGGTGCGAACAGAACCAGCGGGCACGGGGTGATCGAGGCCTTGTCGCTTCTGGAGCAAGGTTTTCGCGACCTGATATCGCCAACCGCATTTGTCCGCGCAGGTGGATTCTTCGAAAACTTCCTCTACGGCTTGCAGGTCGCGCAGGGCGGAACGCTACCGGTCTACTACAATCCGACAAACCGGAAATCGACCATGGTCGCGACGAATGACATCGGCGCGGAGGTCGCGACCCTTTTGACCGGGCCAGCGTGGTCAGGGCAGCGCATCGTCGAGATTGGTTCGATGGTCACCGCGGATGAAGTCGCGGAACAATTGGGTGAGGTCCTGAATCTCGACGTGAAGGCCTTTGCAATTCCGCGTGCAGGGTGGGCGGAAGCGTTCGAGCAATTCGGCATCCCGAAGGGTCACTCCGGACCTGCCGAAGAAATGTTTGAGGCCGTGAATGCCGGATGGATGGACCTCGGTGTGGCGGGTACGGAGCACGTAGCGGGTACGACGTCCGCACGCGATGTATTCGAGGCTGCGTCTAATGTGAACGGGTAGGCCAAAATAGGCCAAAAATGCATGGGGTTCTCCGTGATTTCGAGCTTCGTAACTCGAAATTTGGAGCCCCCCTCCTTCAATGCAAGAATCTCATATCTGTCTGAGCGCGGTCAGCTCGCAGTCGGTGGTTTAAATCTGCGACGTCAGCTCGACCGGGAAATCATCATTGTCGGCATCGCGCATGGCGGCGAGGCTGCGATTGTCCAGCACTTCGGCGATCGCCTGCCGCACCTCCAGCATCATGTGCCGGACTTGGCAGGTCGCCTCGTCGCAATCCTCACAGCGCTGATACTGCGTGCGGCTGGCACAAGGGATCGGCGCCAGCGGCCCGTCAAGCACGCGCACGACATGGCCGATCTTGATTTCGGAGGCGGGCCGGGCGAGGCGGTAGCCACCTTCCTTGCCCTTGCGGCTCTGGACGAAGCCGGCATTGCGCAACTCGCCCAGGATGGCATCGAGGAATTTCTTCGGAATGTTGTTGGCCACCGCGATATCGTTGACGAAGGCCAATTGGCCGGCCGGCAGGCCGGACAGATGCACGAGGGCCTTGAGGCCGTATTTGCCTTTTTTTGTCAGCATGCCCAGATCAACCCATTGAAGCCCCAACCACTCGCATCTGGCGACTGTTTGTGTGCAAATAATGACGTTTTCGCCACGCAATGATGTTTCGCGAAAACAAGCCGCCGAATCGCACGTTAGGCACAAACGCGTTGATTCTTTGTAACGTTTTGCTGGAATGACGCCGATATTCACTGAAACCGGGGTTGCCGACGCAGAAAACGAAAAAAGCCGGCGAAGCGCCGGCTTTTCGATCACCCCAGGATGCTGCTGCCGTCAACGGCTGCCATAGGTCTGGTCGAGCAGGCCGCCAGCGGCGAAATGCTCCTTCTGCACCTTATCCCAGCCGCCAAAAACGTCTTCCACCGTCAGCAGCCGGATATTGGGGAAGTCGGCCTTGTATTTCGCCGCCACAGTGGCATCGCGAACCCGCAGGCCGTTGCGGGCGGCGATATCCTGGCCCTCCGGTGTGTAGAGGAAGTCGAGATAGGTCTTGGCCAGATCGCGCGTGCCATGCTCGTCGGCAACCTTGTCGACGATCGCGACCGGAAATTCGGCCAGCAGGCTGACCGTAGGCGTGACCTGCTCGAACTTGTCGTCGCCATACTCCTTGCGGATGCCGCGCGTCTCGGACTCAAAGGTGATCAGCACGTCACCGATCTCACGCTGCACGAAAGTGGTGGTCGCGGCGCGGCCGCCGGTGTCGAAGATCGGCACATTGTTGAACAGCTTGGTGATGAACTCCTTCACCTTGGCGTCGTCGCCCTTGAAGGCTTCCTTGGCGTAGGCGGTGGCCGCCAGATAGGTGTAGCGCGCATTGCCTGACGTCTTCGGGTTGGGGAAGATCACCTGCACGTCGTCGCGCACGAGATCGTTCCAGTCCTTGATGTGCTTGGGGTTGCCGGCGCGCACCAGGAACGACGGCAGCGAGTAAAAGGGCGAGGCGTTGTCGGGAAAATCCTTCTGCCAGTCGGCCGAGACGAGGTCCTTCTTGACCAGGAAGTCGATGTCGGTGACCTGGTTGAAGGTGACGACATCGGCGCCAAGACCTTCGGCGATGGCGCGCGCCTGTGCCGAGGTGCCGGCATGCGACTGGTCGACGGTGACGCCTGGATGCTGTGCGATGAAGGCCTTGTTGACCTGGACGAACAGTTCACGACCGACGTCATAGGAGGCGTTGAGCAATTTGTCGGCCGACCAGGCTTGGGAGGATGCGAGGAACAGGCCGGCGACGGTAGCGACGCCCAGGAAAAATCGCTTCATGAAAACAGGCTCCGATGAAATGCGTTTATGGTCGGACCATAGCCGTGGCGAATGGTGTGCGACGAGGCATGGGTCCGAGGATCAGTGCATCGCTCCTAGAAAAATTATTCCCAAAGTAGAGAGTTCGTAGTTTCCTATTTCAAGCACGATTTGGCCTCGGTACACGCCGAACGTTTCAATCCGTTGCCGTCGTGAAACAGATACACATTGTGTATGCAAATGTGCTATGGGAGCGACAAGGAGCCCGCCATGACAAAGACCACAGCTGAGACCCACGCCAAGCCTGTCAATCTGCGCATTCGGGAAGATGTGCGCACGCTGATCGACCGTGCCGCGAAAATACGCGGGAAGACCCGTTCCGACTTTATGATCGATGCCGCATATCGTGCGGCCGAGGACACGCTGCTCGATCAGGCACTGATCAAGGCAGATGCCGAAAGTTACCGGCATTATCTCGACATCCTCGATGCGCCGCCGAACGGTGAAGGTTTTGCACGCCTTATGAACGTGCCCAAGCCATGGCAGGGCTAGTGCTGTCGGCGCCTACGCCTCTCGCCGAAAACCACGATCTCGAACTTTTCCAAAGCGGATCGGAAAACCTCGACCAATGGCTTCGCCTCAGGGCGCGAGCCAACCAGATCAGCGGCGCGTCGCGTACCTATGTGGTGGCGGAAGACGCGCGCGTTGTCGGTTATTACTGCCTCTCTTCGGGCGGGCTTGATCTCGCGGCGGCGCCCGGCGCCATTCGCCGCAATATGCCAGATCCCATTCCGATGGTTGTGCTCGGGCGTCTCGCCGTGGACGCAGGCTGGCAAGGGAAGGGGCTGGGCGCAGCGTTGTTGCAAGATGCCGTTCTGCGGGCAGGTCACGCCGCGACGATCCTCGGCATTCGTGGCATTTTTGTTCATGCCATATCGGATGAAGCGAAAGCCTTTTACGAACACTACGGTTTTGCGGCTTCCCCGAAAAACCCGATGACCTTGGTGCTGTCACTGAAAGCGCGCTGAAAGAGTAGTTGACTTCGCTCTGCCTAGAAGATCAGACCGAAAACGTTCCTTGGTGCGACGGCAGGCGACGTCCTGTTCCGAGTTTTCCCTGACCTTGCATCGTGGTGTCGTTTGGCATATACAAATGGCATATACAACGGAAGGGTTCGTCATGCCCCAGAATCGTCATTCAACAACGCCGCCCAAGGAGGCGAAGCTGTTCCGCAACAATCGCAGCCAGGCGGTGCGCATTCCTGTCGAGTTCGAGCTCCCCGGCGAAAAGGTCCTGATCAGCCGCGAAGGCGACCGCCTTGTCATCGAGCCGGTCCGCAAAGCCGGCCTCACCGCGCTGCTTGCCCAATGGGCGAAAGAGCCGCCACTTGGTCCTGAAGACGCCTTCCCCGAGATCGACGATGCGCCGGTCAAATCCGAGGACATTTTCTGAATGCGGTTCATGCTGGACACGAACATCCTCAGCGACATGATCCGAAACCCGGCTGGCAAAGCCGCCAATGCAATGGCGCGCGAGGGGGATGCAGCCGTGTGCACCAGCATCGTGGTCGCCTCGGAATTGCGATATGGCTGCGCCAGGAAGGGATCGGCAAAGCTGCTCAAGAAGGTCGAGGAACTGCTGGCGGAGATTCCTGTTTTGCCGCTCGATATACCGGTGGATGCCGAGTACGGCGCACTTCGCGCCGAGCTCGAGGCCGTTGGCCGGCCTATTGGCCACAATGACCTTTTTATTGCTGCCCACGCCTGCGTACTGGGTACCACATTGGTAACGGCCAACACGGGGGAGTTCACCCGGATTCGAAACCTTAAGGTCGAGAACTGGCTGGAGTAGCGCCCCTATCGAGGATTAAGTCGCCGCCGGAAACAGCTTCCAGCGCCCCGGGCGGAACGCCACCCGGCTTTTCTGCGCCGCGGGATGATCGACCGGCAACTCGATTTCGACGCGCTGGCGCTCGCCACCGATCTCAAGCTCGACCCGGCGCGTGCCGGCGACGCGGCGGCTGGCGGCGACCGTGCCGGCGATGCAACCGCTGCAGCCGTCCAGCAATTCGACATCGTGCGGGCGGAAGAACAGCGTTGCGTCGCCCGAGGGCTCGTTGGGCGCGGCAATCCCGATCGGACGGTCGGCGAGCCAGATCTCGCCATTCTCGACCTTGACGGGAAGCGAGCTCGATTCACCGATGAAGCCGTAGACGAAGGGCGAGTTCGGCGTGTCGTAGATGTCATCGGCGGTGCCGACCTGCTCGATGCGGCCCTGGCTCATCACCACGACGCGGTCGGCAAGCTCCAGCGCCTCTTCCTGGTCGTGGGTGACGAAGACGGTGGTGTGGCCGGTGGCGTCATGGATTTCGCGCAGCCAGCGGCGCAGTTCCCGGCGCACCTGCGCGTCAAGCGCGCCGAATGGCTCGTCGAGCAGCAGCACTTTGGGTTCGATCGCCATGGCGCGCGCCAGCGCCACGCGCTGCCGCTGGCCGCCGGAGAGCTGTGCCGGATAGCGCTTTTCCAGCCCTGACAACTGGACAAGATCGAGAAGCTCGGAGGCACGGCGCCGGATCTCCTGCGCCGGCGGGCGCGACGGCCCGTGCCGGACCTTCAGGCCGAAGCCGATATTGTCGGCCACCGTCATGTGCCGGAACAGCGCATAGTGCTGGAAGACGAAACCGACATTGCGCTCCTGGATCGACTTGTGCGAGGCGTCCTCGTCGCCGAAGAAGATATTTCCCCGCGTCGGCAGCTCCAGCCCGGCGATCAGCCTGAGCAGCGTCGTCTTGCCGGACCCGGACGGCCCCAGCAGCGCGATCAGTTCGCCCGACTTGATGTCGAGCGATACGTCGTGAAGCGCCGGAAACCGGTCAAACTCCTTGCGCACGTTGGCAACGCGAACTTCCATGCAAATCCCTCTGTCAGTGCCCGCGCGTCGCGGCGATCTCGGCGCCGTAGCGCATCTCGAGAAGTGTTTTCAAGACCAGCGTGACGAGCGCAAGGCCCGCAAGCAATGAAGCGACGGCAAAGGCGCCGACAGCGTTATATTCGTTATAGAGGATTTCGACATGCAGCGGCATGGTGTTGGTCAGGCCGCGTATGTGGCCCGACACCACCGACACCGCGCCGAACTCGCCCATGGCACGCGCATTGCACAGAAGCACGCCATAGAGCAGCCCCCATTTGACGTTGGGCAGGGTCACATACCAGAAGGTCTGCCAGCCATTGGCGCCGAGCGAAAGGGCGGCCTCCTCGTCGCCATTGCCCTGTTCCTGCATCAGCGGGATCAGTTCGCGGGCGACGAAGGGGAAGGTGACGAAGACGGTTGCCAGCACGATGCCCGGCACGGCAAAAAGAATGACGATGCCATGCGCCTTCAGCCAGGTGCCGAGCAGCCCCTGGGCGCCGAACAAAAGCACATAGACGAGACCCGATATGACCGGCGAGACCGAGAAGGGCAGGTCGATCAGCGTGGTCAGGAAGGCCTTGCCCCTGAACTCGAACTTGGCGATCGCCCAGGCGGCGGAGATGCCGAAGACGATGTTGAGCGGCACCGAAATCGCCGCGACAAGCAGGGTCAGCCGGATCGCCGAGCGCGTGTCCGGATTGCCGAGCGCTTCGGCGTAGGCACCGATACCCTTGGCGAAGGCTTCCTTGAAGACGATAATCAGAGGCAAGAGCAGGAAAATGACGAGGAAGGCGAAGGCGACGGCCATCAGCGCCACACGCGCCGGGCGGCTTTCCGTGACTGCCGCCGACTGGCTTTCATGGTGCGGTTCGTAGGATTTGATCTCGGGATCAGCCATAGCGCTTGCGGCTCCAAGACTGTGCAAGATTGACGATCAAAAGCATGATGAACGACAAAGCGAGCATGATCGCCGCAATCGCGGTTGCCGCCGGGTAATTGTATTCCTCAAGGCGGATGACGATCAAAAGCGGTGCGATCTCGGATTTGTAGGGCAAATTGCCGGCAATGAAGATGACCGAGCCGTACTCGCCGACGCCGCGCGCGAAGGCGAGCGCGAAGCCGGTGACGATAGCCGGCGCCAGGCCCGGAAACAGGATGCGGGTGATGATCTGGAAGCGATTGGCGCCAAGCGTGGCGGCGGCTTCCTCCACTTCCTTGTCGATCTCCTCCATGATCGGCTGCACGGTGCGCACGACGAAGGGCAGGCCGATGAAGATCAGCGCGATGACGATGCCGAGCGGCGTATAGGCGACCTTGATGCCGAGCGGCATCAGCAATTTGCCGATCCAGCCGTTCGGCGCGTAGAGCGTGGTCAGCGCGATGCCGGCCACAGCCGTCGGCAAGGCGAAGGGCAGATCGACCATGGCATCGACGATGCGGCGGCCGGGGAAGCGGTAGCGCACCAGCACCCAGGCGACCAGCGTGCCGAAGACGACATTGACGGCAGCCGCGATGAAAGCGGTGCCGAAGCTGATCTTCAGCGCGTTGATAGTACGGCGGTCCGTGGCGATCGCCCAGAATTCAGGCCAGCCAAGGGCGGCCGAGCGCCAGAGCAGCCCGGACAGCGGGATAAGGATGATGAGGGTGAGGTAGGCAAGCGAGAAGCCGAGCGTCAATCCGAAACCCGGAATGACACTCGGCTGCCTGAATCGCCACCCCGCCGGCGCGGGTGCTGTGGTCATATCGTCCTGAATATCGACTGCTTATTGAGGCTTGTATATCTGGTCGAATATACCACCGTCGCCGAAATGATAAGGCTGTGCTTTCTTCCAGCCACCGAACTGTGGATCGTCGATGGTCACAAGCTTGATCGGCGGCAGCTTGGCGAGGTCTTCGGCCGGCACCAGATCGGGCTTGGCCGGACGATAATGGTTCTTGGCGATGATCGTCTGCGCTTCCTTGGAATAGAGCCAGCTCAGATAGGCTTCGGCGACCTTGCGCGTGCCTTTGGCGTCGACATTGGCGTCGACCACCGCCACCGGGGGCTCGGCTAGGATCGAGGTGGGCGGGTAGACGATGTCGAAATTTTCGGCACCGAACTCGTCGAGCGCCAGATAAGCCTCGTTTTCCCAGGCGATCAGCACATCGCCGAGGCCTTTTTGCGCGAAGGTCACGGTCGAGCCGCGTGCGCCGGTGTCGAGCACCGGGGCATTGGCGTAGAGCTTGCCGACGAACTCCTTGGTCTTGGCCTCGTCGCCGCCATCGTTGGCGTTGGCGTAGGCCCAGGCGGCGAGATAGTTCCAGCGCGCGCCCCCGGAGGTCTTCGGATTGGGTGTGATCACCTGGACACCGTCCTTGACGAGGTCGTTCCAATCATGAATGCCCTTGGGATTGCCCTTGCGCACAAGGAAGATGATGGTCGAGGTGTAAGGTGCTGAATTGTTTTCGAATTTGGTGCGCCAGTCGGGATTGATCTTCTTCGCCTTCGAGACGATGGCGTTGATGTCGCCCTCAAGCGCCAGCGTCACCACATCGGCATCGAGGCCGTCGATCACGGCGCGCGCCTGGGCGCCGGATCCGCCATGCGACTGCTGGACCGTGACCGTCTCGCCGGTCTCGGCCTTCCAATGTGCGACGAAGGCTTCGTCATAGGCCTTGTAGAGCTCGCGTGTCGGATCGTAGGACACGTTGAGAATGGTGGTGTCGGCAAACGCGAAACCGAGCGTGCCGAACTGGACAGATGTGGCGACCAGAGCGCCGAGCAGTTTCTTGAAATGAGGTTTGGTCATTTCTGCCTCCGTTGAACCCGTGCCAAATCTACCGAATTGGTAGAAATTAGATGCATTCAATGTTGCCTTTTTTGCGCCTCTGGAGAAAATATTCGACGATCTTTCGCTCAATGGAGAAATATTTTCCTCCTGCATCTCCGGGGAGAATCCAGGCCTGCCATCCAGCCTATCTAGACCAGACCTGCCATCCAGCCTATCTAGAAATGGGCGGTGCCGAGGCAAGGCCGTGTGGAATTTAGTCCGGCGCCTCAGTCGGCGGTGATGGGAAAGTCGAAACGCTGCTTGGCGAACGGTTCATTTGCCAGCGTGAAGTGCCACCATTCCCCCGCGTAGTTCTTGAAGCCGCCGGCGCGCATGGCGTCGACAAGCATCTTGCGGTTTGCCGTCGCTTCACTGGAAAGGTCCCGGTGGGCGGTTTCGCTCATCGGATCAAAGCAGTCGAAGCCGGTGCCGAAATCAAGCGTGTCGGCATCGACGGCACCGCAGGTTGGGTTCGGACTGGACCAGCGGTCCGTTCGGGCGATGGCGACGTCGACGGTCGAGCCACGTGAATGGGTCGATAGTTCTCCGACATAGCCCTTGGCGATCAGGTCGCCGCGCCTGACCGTCGGATACCATCGCGGATCGGGTGGGCCGTCTTCACGCGTCCATTCGCCCATGTCGGCGACGGCGCGGGCAGGGCGGTAGCAATCGAACACGACCAGCGTCAGGCTTCTGGCGGCGACCGCCCTCTGGACGGCGGAGAGCGCCTTCGCCGCCTGTTCCGTGAGGATGCAGGCCGGCGCGTCATAGCCGTTCACCTTGCGATGCAGGAAATTGTCCGAACCGGCGTAGCGGATGTCCTGACGGATCGAGGAGTCGACATCGGCGAGCTGGACAAAGCCGGCGGGGAGTGGGTCGGCGAAAGCGGGGAGAGGAATTGCCGCGACAAGGATTGTTGCTGCCAGTGCTGAGGCTACTGACAAGTGAGGATTGCGCGAGGCACCCCCCTCTGCCCTGCCGGGCATCTCCCCCTCAAGGGGGGAGATTGGCAGCTTTGCCGTTGCGTCTTGCCTTTGAGAGTTGGCGAAAGCGGAAAGGAAATCCAATCTCCCCCCTTGAGGGGGAGATGCCCGGCAGGGCAAAGGGGGGCGCCTTGGAACAGGCATGGGCGAGTATCCTGCTATCTGCCGAGCTTTCAGAAAACCAATTCCATGAACCGCTTGGCGCGATCTATTCGACGAACACTTTCACGCTGGCAGCACGTCCCGCGGCGTCGATCACCGTCAGCGTCGAATAGCCGGCGCCGTCCGGTTGCCAGGTCGCGGTGCGGCGACGGTCGATGCCAACCAGCGGCTTGCCGTTGGCCAGCCAGCGGAACGGTGCACGGCCGCCCTGCAGCTTCAGCACCAGCGGCGATGCGTCGGCTGAACTGGTGCCGAGATCGACGCGGGCGCCGTCGGGCGGGAAGATGATGATTGGTGCCGGTTCGGTCAGGATCGCCTGCACCAGGCCATCCGACCCGGCGCCGAAGCGGGCGAGCGTCACCGGCAGCTCCTCGCGCCTGGGGCTGAACATGCCGGGCGGCTTGCCTGGCAGCGGCACGGTGGCCAGGCCCGAGCGGACAAAACCCTCGAACAGGATGGGTGCGGCCGAGACATAGCCGGAAAGGCCGGGCACCGCGCCGGCGTCTGGGCGGCCGACCCAGACACCCAGCACATAGCGCCCGTCGAAGCCGACCGACCACGCGTCGCGGTAGCCGTAGGAGGTGCCGGTCTTGTAGGCGATGCCGCGCTGCAAGGCCCCTTCGGGCGGCTTGACGCCCGACAGTATGTCGATGATCTGCCAGTTGGCCTGACCGTCGAGAATGGTGGCGCTGGTGTGCTCGGCGTTGGCGGGCTCGGTGCCGTCATGCAGCGTATGCGTCTTGCCGCCATTGGCGAGCCCCGTGTAGAGCTGGACGAGGTCGCGTAGTGTTATCCCGACGCCACCAAGGCCGATGGCCAGGCCTGGCGCCTCGTTGACGGGCAGCACGGGGCTGACGCCGGCCTGACGGAAGCGTGCCATCAGCCGCGTTGGCCCGACCGCGTCGAGCACGCGGATCGCCGGCACATTGAGCGACAGCTGTAGCGCCTGGCGGATGCTGACGTCGCCCTGGTAGCCCATGTCGAAATTCTTCGGCCGGTAGCCGGAGAAATCGACGGGGCTGTCGTCGATCAGCGTTTCCTGCGCCACCAGTCCCTGTTCGAAGGCCAGGCCGTAGATGAACGGCTTCAACGTCGAGCCGGGCGAGCGGACGATCTTGGTCATGTCGATCCAGCCGGAGCGGCTGGCGTCGAAGAAATTGGCCGAGCCGACCTCGCCGAGGATGTCGCCGGTGCGGGAGTCGGCCAGCACCATGGCAACCGACAGGCGAGGCCCAAGCTTGGTGGCCGCGTCCCTTGCCACCTGTTCCAGCCCTTCCTGGACGCTCTTGCGGATCGTCAGCCGCACGGGCTGGCCGGGAACGGCCTTGGGCAGCATCGCGTAGGCGGCGTGCGCGGCGAGCGCCGGCAGCGTGCGGCGCAGGCCCGAGACATCGTCGAGGGCGGCCCGTGCGGCCTCTCGCTCGCCGAGCAGGCCGGAGGAGACCATGCGGGTCAGCACCCGGTCGCGGGCGGCATGGGCGATCTTCAGGTTACGGTCGGGCCGGCGCTTTTCCGGCAGTTGCGGCAGGGCGACGAGCAGGGCGGCTTCGGAAACGGTGAGCCGCTTCGGCTCCTTGCCGAAATAGGCGAGCGAGGCGGCGCGCACGCCTTCCAGATTGCCGCCATAGGGCGCCAGCGTCAGGTAGCGTTCGAGGATCTCGCGCTTCGACAGCCGCCGCTCGATCTGGATGGCGCGCAGCATCTGCTTGATCTTGGAGCCCAGGCTGCGGCTCTCGCGCGGCTCGATCAGCCGGGCGAGCTGCATCGACAGGGTCGAGCCGCCGGAGACGATGTGGCCGCTGGTGGCGAACTGACCCGCGGCCCGGGCCAGCGCCAGCACGTCGACACCCTCATGGTCCCAGAAACGCTTGTCCTCGTAGGTGACCAGCATGTCGACGAACTGCTTGTCGACCTGATCGAACCGGGTTTCCAGCCGCCAGTAGCCATCCGGCGTGGCGAAGGCCCGCAACAGCTGGCCATCGCGGTCCTGGACTTCGGTGGAGACCGTGAGTTCGGCTGGAAGCGGCGGCGGGAAGGCGCGGTCGAGTTCCCAGAGGGTGGCTGCGGAGAGGGCGAGAAGACCGACGCAGGAAGCTCCCGTGATAGCTGTGCGACGGAGAAATTTTCTGGAGAGCATGGCGCCGCCCCTCATCCGCCTGCCGGCACCTTCTCCCCGTATAGAGACGGGGAGAAAGAGGCTGTCGTAAGCGCCATCGTCCTGATCATGATCGTCACCATCGGCACCTTACGGCGCCTTGATCTCCATCATGCCGGTGGCGGTGCGGGCCGAATATTGTGGTCGGTACATGTCCTCCACCGTTGCTGCCGGGTGGGCGTAGGTGCCCGGCGTTACCGCGCGCACGACATAGGCGAGGGTCAGATTGTGGTCGTGGTCGCCGTCGGCCGGGTTGAACGCCGCGACGAAACGGTCGTCGCGGAATTCGAGATGGGCCGCATCGGTCTGCGCCAGCCACGAGAAGTTCGTCAACTGGGCGCTGGAGACCAGGCCGGGATTGTCGATCTCGAAGCCGGCTGGCAACAGGTCGGTGACCAGCAGGCGCGACGGCCATTTGTTCTGCTCGTTGACCTTGAGCACAACGACATAGCGTTCGTTCTGCGTCGCCTCGGTGACATTGGCCTCGGTGCCATCGAGCTTGTAGTAGGTGCGGCTGATGGTGAAGCCGTCGCCGCCGGCCGGCAGGGGCTGGATCGGCGACGCCACGGTGGTGACGACGGCCTGCAGCGGGGTCTTGCCGGTGTTGGCGATGGTCAGCGGGCTGTCTATCAGGTCGGACCCGCCGACCTGGTTGGAGTAGCCGCCGGCATGCGGCGCGCCATTGACGGTCAGCGTGATCGAATCATTGCCTTCCCTGAGCGCGCGAGCCGCCAGCAGCATCCAGGATTCGTCCTGGGTGCTGGTCCAGCGGGCTTCGGCGCGTTCCCTGGTCACCAGCTTGATCAGTTCCGGCACGATCGTCGGCACCGGCTTGGATTCCGCCGCCAGCGCCAGCATCGCCGCGCCGTCACGCAGCCGCGAACCGTAGTCGGAGCGGTAGTAGTCGTAGTCGGTGGTCGACTTGGCGAGCTGCAGGGCGGTCTTGAAGGTCGATTCCGCACGCGGCGTGTCGCCGTAGAGCGCCAGGCTCGCCGCCAGCTGGGCAACGGCCATCGGGCTCGAGAAAGCTTCGAGCTGGGTGTCCGCATAGTAGCGCAGATCGCCGATCGAGGCCTTCTTGTTGCGGGCCAGCACGTAGAGGGCGTAGGCGATCTCGCTGCCACGGTCCTGTACGCTCTGGTCATAGCCGAGCGAGTTCTGCAGGTTGCTCAGCGCCTGGTTCATGGCCAGGCTCGGCACGTCGTATTTCTGCTCGCGTGCCCTGGTCAGGAAGTCGGTGACATAGGCGTCGAGCCACAGATCGCCGGAGCCCGGACCCCACAGGCCGAAGCTGCCGGCCGATGCCTGGTAGCTCAGAACCTTGTAGATGGCATCCTGGATGCGGCCATGGATGTCGGGGTCGCTGGCCATACCGATGCCTGACGCCAATTCATTGACGTAGAGAAGCGGCATGGCGCGGCTGGTGGTCTGCTCGGCGCACCCATAGGGGTAGCGATCGAGCGTCATCAGCAGCGACGGCACGTCGAAGGCGGCTGCCTGCGAAACGCCGACGCTGACGGAAGCGCCGTCGAGCAGGCTTGCCGCCAGCAGCTCCTTGTCGACGCGCAGCGCGCCGCCATCGCCCTTGAGGTCGACCACCAAGCGGGTGGTGACCGGCAATTGCGCCGGACGCACCGGCACATAGAGCGTCTGCTCGACCTTGGTGCCGTCGGCATGGGCAAGCTTGATGGTGAGCGAGGCATTGCCTGCCGTCTGCGCCATTAGCGGCACGGTCAGCGTCTGCCGCTTGCCCTGAGCGAGCGTCAGCTTCTGGGGCAGGGGCTTGTCGCCAGTCGACAGGTCGCCCGTCGTTTCGATCGAGAACGCATAGTCGCCGGCCGGACCATCGGTGTCGGCGACGTCGAGGCGCATGACGGCGGCGTCGCCGGGCGCCAGGAAGCGCGGCAGGCCGGCGGTGATCACCACGGGATCGCGCACGATGACGTCGGACTGCGCGTGGCCGACCGCGTCCTTGGTCCAGGCGACGGCCATGACGCGCACGGTGCCGTTGAACTGTGGGATGTCGAAGTCGATCCGCGCCTTTCCGTCGGCATCGAGCTCGACGACACCGGAGAAGAAGGCGACCAGCTTTTCGGTCGGCGGGCTGCCTTGTGCTTGCATGTTGGCGCCGTCGCCACCGGTCCTGAGCTTGCCGGTGTTGCCAAGCGAGCCGTCGATCAGGCGGCCGTAGATGTCGCGGATTTCCATGCCCAGCATGCGCTGGCCGAAGAACCAGTTCTCCGGATCCGGCGCCTTGTAGTTGGTCAGGTTGAGGATGCCGACATCGACGGCGGCAACCATGACATAGGCGTTGCTGCCCTGCTGTACGCCGGCGACGGAAACCGGGATCGACAGCTGCTGGCGCGGCATGGTTTTGTCCTGCGGCGTCAAGGTGATGGCGAGCTTCTTCGAGCCCGGATCGACCTTCAGCCATTTCACGCCGATGGCGCGGGCCGGCATGCGCGTTTCCTGCGCATCGCCCGGCCGGAACAGGGTTGCCGTGACATAGGCGCCGGCGCCCCAGTCATCGCCGACCGGAATGTCGACGGTGCTGCCGCCGGCCGGCACGGCTGCGGTGACGGTCTTCAACAACTTGTCGGAGCCGATGTTGATCAAGAGTTCGCCGGCAAAGTGCGGCGAGACTTTCAGCTTGGCCACTTCGCCGGCGGCATAATTGTCCTTGTCGAGGGCGATTTCGAGGCCGTCAGGCGTTTCGGTGGTGGTCGAGGAGACATACCAGCCGGCATCGAATTCGTAGCTGGTCGCCGGTCCTTCGGGATCTGAAGTTTCAACCTCGAGCCGGTACTGGCCCCAGTCGACCGGCACGGAGACGGTTGCGTCGCCGTCGGCGCTGAGGTCGACCTGGCCGTTGGCGATCGATTTGGTGAAGGTGACCGGCTCGTAGTTCCAGGAATTGTTGGAGCGGTACCACTGGTAATTGCGTTCGACCTTGACCAGCGTCCATTGCGCGCCTTTCAGCGCCTCGCGCTTGCCGTCGGGATCGACGGCGATCAGGCTGAACTTTGCGGTGCCGCCCTGCGGCACTTCATTGTCGGCGAAATCCGGACGGATGCCGATCATATGGCCTTGCGGGCGGATGCCGATGTTGAGCGAACGCTCGATGGCGCGGCCACCGGTTTCGCGCATCCTGACCGTCACCTTGGCGTCGACCAGCTTGGTGGTCGAGGGCAGTTGGTCGACGGAGACCGGGAAAGTCACCTTGCCGTCATCGCCCACCACCGGCAGATCGGCGAGGGGGGTGACCGTGGGTTCGGCCGACTGCTCGTCGGCGAGACCGAAGGAAAAGCCCTGGAAGCGGTCCCAGTCGCGCGACGTCGACAGCGTCAACTCGCCCTCCAACGCCAGGCCTGCCGCCGGCGCGCCATAGAGGAAGCGGCCGTCGATATCGATGTTGGCGGTTTCGCCCTGGGCGATCTCCTGCTTGTCGGCCTTCATGTCGAATTCGATGCGATCCGGCACGAAATCCTCGACCAGGAACATCTGGCTGGCCACCGCCGGCTGCTTGGGATCGGTGTAGATCGACACCGACCAAGTGCCGCGCATCGCATTGGATTCTAGCGGCAGGTCGACGGCATGGCCGCCGGCGGAGGCGCCGTCACTGACGATGCGGCGGTCCTCGACGCCGTCGGGGCGCGAGAAGATGAAGGTCAGCGGCAGGTTCTCGACCGCTTTGGCGGCGCCGTCGCGGGCAAGGGCGGCGACATGGACATCCTCGCCGGCGCGGTAGATGCCGCGTTCGGTCCAGGCGTAGACGTCCAGCGCGCCTGGCGCCGCGCGTCCGGTGACGCCGCGGTCGGACAGATCGAAGCCGGCCCGGCCCATGTCGAGGAAGACGAAATCATCGTCGCCCTGCTTGGCCATCAGCACGGCCGGCACCATGCCGCCGTCGCCACGCGTCAGGCCGGGGTTGAAGACGGCATGGCCGTCGGCATCCGATGTGGCTGTGCCGAGAACCTCGTTGTTCCTGGCAACCAGCGTCAGTTCGGCGCCTGCTATCGGCTTGGCGCTGCCCAGCGAACGGGCAAAGACATTGAGCCCGTCCTGGCCGGTATAGGTCGACAGGCCGATGTCGGAGACGACGAACCATTGCGTGGCCAGCGAATTGTAGTCGTCGCTGTTGTCGTTAACGGCCTGGGCGGTCAGCACATAGACGCCTGGCTTGCGCTGCGGCAGCGCTTCGTCGACCGGGAAGGAGGTGGTGACCTCCTTGTTGAGGTCATTGGCGATGTCGAGCTGACCTTGCCAGACCGGCGCACCCATCTGCTCGGAAATGTTGGAGATGTCGTAGCCGTCGAGCTGGTGCAGGAACTGGTAGCCCGACAGAAGCTGGGCGAGCGAACGATCGCCGATGCGATAGAGCTTCATCTCGGCGGCGTTCATATTGACGGTGACGATTGGAATGCCACGGCGCGCGCCGGCCGGCAGCACGAAGCTGTCGCCGGTGAAGCGGGCGGACGGTGCGCGGTCCTGGACGTAGATCGACAGCACCACGGGTGCCGCGGTCACCTCGCCTATGGCCGCCGGCAGGCCGGCGCGGAAGGTGACATCATAATGCTGGCCGTGCTCCAGCCCTTCGACGCAGATCTGCTTGTCCTTGGCCTCGACGCCCTTCGGCGGCGCGTTGTCGACGGTGACGAACTGGGCGTAATCGACGCCGGTCTTGACCAGATCCTCGGAAAATTGCGCGCAGATGCGCGGCGCGCTGGTGTCGGCATCGACGGTATGGTCGATGACGCGGAAACCCTTGCGCGCCTTGAGATCGGCATAGTCGGCCTGGACCGCGGGCGAAGGCTCGAGCGCGAGGCTGGCTTCATAGGCCTGCAGGGACGGACGGTAGAGATCGCGCTTGTCGAGGCCGTTGCCGAGCAGTGCCAGCGCTTCGGCACGGGTCTTGGTGGTGCGCAGCAATTTGTAGGCGTTGAAAGCAGCCGAAGTGCCGTTTGCCGGCAAAGTGGATGCTTCGGAGGTGCTGGCGGCGGGCTGCACGGCCAGTGTTTCACGCGCCAGGTTGAGCCAGAGCTTGCCATCGTCGGGCATGACCGAGACGGCAGCCTCGTATTTCAGCATGGCGGAGCGGTGGTTGCCGGTCAGCACGGCCTGCTCGGCGGCATTCATCAAGGCCGCCATGCCTTCGGTCGGCTTGTCATAGGCCGGGCCGAGCAGCTTGCTGCGGTATTGCTGGGCCTGGTCGGCCATCCAGTTGGGGAAGAAGGCGAGTTCCGGCGGTGCACCGATGTCAGGATCGCCGTCGATGTTGACGACCTTGCCCGCGACCGCGCCGTTGAAGGTTTTCAGCTGGTTGTAGTCGGATTTGAGGAAGCACCATTTGGCTTTTTTATTGTAGGTGAAGGCGCGGCAGGCCGGGTCGCCCAGGCATGTCGTCTTGCATTGGTCGAGCGTGACGTTCTGGTCGGATCTAAGGTCAAAGCCGAAATAATCGGAATTGTCCGTTGTCGCAATTCGCCGGGCTTCAGCCGCTTGCGCGACACCGCTCCAGGCAAAAAACAGAAGAATGAGAATCGACAGACCACGAGCCGCGCGCATTGCCATAACACCCCTCCAGACACAGCTGACGTCCAGGCATGATCAAGCTTCAGTCAGGCTTGTCAACACAAGGACGCGGCAGGGTTCCGCCTGCCAACGGTTTCCTTTCCGGCCGATGGCCGGTAGTACCTCCATAGGACAGGGGATCACGCTTTCTTGCGGCGACGCAAAAGGTGTGAATTCCAAGCCCGTCCTATTTCAGACAATTGGATTGTGGCCCCTTTACGAGCGCTTCAGAACTTCATTCCAATTTTAGTTTTTCAATCTAGGTTGTTTTAATGCCGGCGCATGAAGAGCAGATGTCAGGAGGTCGCGCGTCAGGGCGTGCGCTTCCGCGCGCCCTGCTTCTGGCCATGATGTGCTCGACCGTGCTCATCGCCGAATCAAGGCCGGCGGCCGCTTTCGAGCTTTTCGGCATCAAGCTCTGGGGGTCGTCCAGCGACGAGGACGCCGACATCGTCGATCCCCTGCGTTATGCCGTGACCATCAATGCGCCCGACGCCGACAAGGATCTGGTCAAGAAGCTCGAAAACGCGTCGGCCTTGAAAAGTGACGAAGAGCGTCCGGTTTCCGGCTCGCTCGGGCTGATGGCCAAGGCGCGCAGCGATCGCGAACAACTGGTCGCAGCGCTCTATGCCGATGCCCGCTACGAAGGCGTTGTGACCGTCACCATCGACGGCAAGCCGCTCGACGATTTGCCGCCGGATGCTGAATTCTCAGGGCCGCAGCCGGTTCCGGTGGTGATCGACATCGCCAGCGGGCCGAAATTCACCTTGGGCAATATCCGGCTGGAGGGCGACGCGGCAGGGCTGATGAGCGCCGATTACGGCCTGATATCAGGCGGCGATGCCGGGTCGGGCGCCGTGCTCAAGGCCGAAGCGCTGATCGTGCGGACGCTGAAGGAGCAAGGCAGGCCGCTGGCCAAGGTGACGGACCGGCGGATCGTCGCCGACCACGCCACTTCGACGCTGGACGTGACGCTGACGGTCGCCGCCGGACCGGTCGCCGGCTACGGTCCGACCACGGTGGAAGGCACCGAGAAGGTCGATCGCGACTTCACCGAATACATGACCGGCCTCAAGCGCGGCCGGCAATACTCGCCGCAAGAGATCGACGATGCGCGCGACCGGTTGCTGGCGCTCGAGGTCTTCAACAGCGTGACGTTCAAGGAAGCCGACACGCTCGATGCCGAGGGCAACATTCCGATCGGCGTCCAAGTCAGTGAGCGCAAGCCGCGCTATTTCGGCGTCGGCGGCACCTTCTCCAACACCGAGGGGCTGGGCCTGGAAGGCTATTGGGGCCACCGCAATTTGTTCGGCCGGGCCGAGAAGCTGCGCATCGACGGCGCCATCAGCGGCATCGGCAGCAACGATCTCGGCGAGCTCAACTACAATGCCGGCATCATGTTCGAAAAGCCTGGCGTGATCGGGCCGGCATCGAAGTTCTTCGCCAGCTTCAAGACGGTGCTCGAACATCCTGATGCCTATGACCATTTCTCGGTCAAGGGCAGCACCGGCCTTTCCTACGAACTGACCAAGAAGCAGACGGTTTCGGCCGAGGTGGCGCTCGACTATTCACGCATCCACGACGCCTTCGGCAAGCACAAATACCTGATCGCCAGCATTCCCCTGCAATATGTTTATGACAACAGGGACAACCGGCTGAACCCGACCAGCGGCTTCCGGGTGCTGGCCTATGCCGAGCCGAGCTACGACATTCTGAGCGGTGCGGCCTTCCTCAAGCTGAAGGGCGAGGGGTCGGCCTATCAGTCGCTGGATTCGGCTTCGAAATTCGTGCTGGCCGAACGTGTCGCTGTCGGCTCGATCGTCGGCACCGGGCTTCAGAATGTGCCGGCCGACCGGCGCTTTTATTCCGGCGGCGGCGGTTCGGTGCGCGGCTATGCCTATCAGGGCATCGGCCCCAAGGATTTCACCGGCCAGCCGATCGGCGGCCTGTCCTTCTTCGAAACCTCGGTCGAGATGCGCATCGCCGTCACCGATACGATCGGCATCGTGCCGTTCGTCGATGCCGGCACCGTGTCGACCAAATCGGCCCCCGATTTCTCCGACGTTAAGGTCGGCGCCGGTGTCGGCCTGCGCTATGTCACGCCGTTCGGGCCGCTGCGCATCGACGCCGCGGTGCCGCTCAACCGCGATCCTGACGACCCGCATTTCGGCATCTATGCCGGCATCGGACAGGCGTTCTGAGCGATGAAGATATTCAAGCGCATCCTTCGCATTCTCCTCTATACGCTGCTGATCGTGGTCGCAGGCGCCATCGGCGCGCTGGTGGTGCTGACCAAGACCGAGCGCGGTCGCGAAAATCTCGCCGGCATCATTTCGCGCCTGGCTTCGAGCGACGACCGCAAGGTCACGGTCAGCGGCATAGACGGCATCTGGTCGGGAGCGCTCAGTGTCGATCATGTGGTGCTGGAGGACCGCGAGGGCGCCTGGCTGGTGGCACGCAAGGTGGCCGTCGACTGGTCGCCGCTGGCGCTGCTGTCGAAAAACTTCAGTGCCGACCGTATCGCGGCCGAGCGCATAGAGCTTGCCCGGTTGCCGGTGGCCAGCACGCAGCCAGCGCAGAGCAGCGGCACGACGACGCTGCCGGTTTCGCTTGATATCAAACAGATCGACCTGCCCGAGATCGCACTGGGACAAGACCTTGCCGGCAGCGGCATCGCCGAACTTGCCGCCAAGGGCATGCTCAAGGCCGATGCCGCGCCGCTGGCGGTCGAGACAATGCTCAACGTCACCCGCCATGACGGCAAACAAGGCAATGTCGACGCCAAAATCCACTTTGCGCCGGCAGACAACAGGCTCGACCTCGATCTCAAGGCCTCGGAGCCGGCGGGCGGCATCATCGCCAATTTGCTCAAGCTGCCCGATGCGCCGCCGGTCGATATAATTGTCTCCGGCACGGGGCCGCTCGCCAACTGGAACGGCATCGGCACGTTCTCAGTCGACGGCAAGATCGTCACTCAACTGACGGGCCGCCACCAGTCGACCGACAAGGGCAATTATGTCGAGGCCAAGGGCGACGGCGACTTCGCCCGCTTCCTGCCTGAGAATCTGAAGCCGCTGTTTGCCGGCAAGACCAGTTTCGATGTCGCGGGCACCGCCACATCAGCCGGCGGTGTCAGCGTCGACCGTGCCAATATCGACAGCGATGCGGTGCACGGCACCGCGACCGGCATCGTCGATCCCGCCGGCGCCAGCGATCTCTCGGTCGAACTTGCCGCCAAGGGGCCGCCCGTGGTGATCAGCGTCGGCAGCAAGGCGCAGCCGATCACGCTGGCGATCAGCAACGCCACCGCCCGCGCCTTCGGCGACGGCAAGGCGCCGATCATCGACATCGGCGCCTCCTTCGTTTCGATCGTCGCCGGCGGCACGCGGCTGGACGATCTGGCGGCGCAGATCCATTCCGATGGCTTCGACATCCAGAACCGCGCCGGGCCGGTCACCGTCAAACTGGAGGCGAGCGGCCTCAAGACCGACGTAGCGACGCTGGCGCCCCTGATCACCGGCAAGGTCGCTGTCTATCTGGCCGGATCGGTCAGCAAGGACGCCATTGCCATCGACCAGGGCACGTTGCGCTCCGATGCGCTCAACGCCTCGCTGACTGCCACGGTGGCGCTTGCCGACCTGTCGATGCGGCTGAAGATGAACGCGGATGCCGTGGCGACGGCCTTGCCGCCGCAGATCGCCTCGGTGCTCGGCGCTCGGGTAAAATTCTCGGCCACCGCCACCCGCGATCCGCAGGGATCCTTCGCCGCGAATTCGATCGAATTCACGTCCGGCAAACTCAGTGCCGCCGGCACGGCCAGCCTGCAAGGCACCGACATCCAGGCCGACATCAAGGGCAAATTGGGCGACGTTTCCGTGCTGTCGCCGACGGTTGGCGTGCCGGTTGCCGGCGGCGTCGATTTCGCGCTGTCGGCAAGCGGCGCCATGACGGCGCCGGATTTCACTGTTTCCGCCGACAGCGACAGCCTGACGGCCTCGGGCCGCACGGTGAAGAGCATCAAGCTGACGGCGAGCGGAAAGGCCGATATTGAGAGCCCCGCCGCGAATGTCTCGCTGACCGGCTCCGTCAACGACCAGCCGCTCGACATCAAGGCTGCGCTGGTGACCAGCGAAGGCAAGCGTTCGATCAATGGCTTCCTGGTGTCGCTTGGCGACAACAAGGTTTCGGGCGATCTGGCGCTGGACGACAAGTTCATGCCGCTCGGCACGCTGACGCTCGCGGCACCCGCCATCGACCAATTGGCGGCGCTCGCCGGTCAGGCGGTGACGGGCGACATCGACGGCACCATCCGCTTTGCCAAGGAGGGCGACGCGCCTTCCGTCGCGATCGACGCGAAGAGCACGTCGATCGCGCGCGGCGAGGTAACGGCCAAGGCCATCACTATCAACGCGCTGATCGCCAACTATCTCAAGGCGCCGGCGATATCAGGTTCGATCAAGGCTGACAGCGTCACCTCCGGAACCACGGAGATCAGCGGCATCGGCGTCGACCTGAAGCGCGACGGCGACTGGACCAATTTCACCGGCGGCGCCACCATATCGGGTATTCCGGCGACCGCTGCCGGCCGGGTGAAGATCGCCGACGGCACGACCAGCGTCGAAGTTGCCTCGGGCGAGGCCACGGTTCGCGGCATCAAGACGGCAATCGCCCAGGCGTCGACGCTGAGCATCGCCAACGGCACGGCCAGCATCGAAAGGCTGGCGCTCGATGTCGGTGGCGGTTCGGTGACCCTGTCGGGCACCGCCGGCCAGACGCTCGACCTCGCGGCGCAATTCTCGGCACTGCCGGCAGCGCTCGCCAATCAATTCTCGCCCGGTCTCGATGCCGTGGGCACGCTCGCCGGCACTGCTCAGGTGACCGGGTCGCCGGCCGCTCCCGACGTCCGTTTCAATGCACAACTGGCTGGCGTCGAGACCAGCCAAACCCGCCAGGCCGGGCTCGGGCCGCTCGCTGTCGACGCGGCCGGCGGCTACACCATGGCTGGCGGTGTTGTGCTCGATCATGCGACGCTGACCGGCGACAAGATTTCCGGCAAGGCGGTAGGCACCCTCAACCCGAACGGCGCCAGCGATTTCGCCCTCGACCTTGCATCGTCCGGACCCAGCCTGCCGCTGACGCTGGGCAGCGCTGAAAGCCCGATCAAGCTCGAGCTGCAGGCGCTTTCGGTGAAAGCAGCGGGGCAGGGCACGCAGCCCCAGCTCGACATCTCGGCGACGCTGCCGTCGGTAGCCACAAACCTGGCCAAGGTCGAAGGTGTCGCGATCGCCCTGCATTCCGATGCCTTTGACCTGAAGGCCCGCACAGGGCCGATCTCCGGCACGGTGTCGGCGGAAAAGATCGGCCTCGACAACCCGACCATCGCGCCGCTGATCGCCGGCAAGGTCACGGCTAAGGTGGCCGGCAGCCTCGCCACGGACGCCGTCACCATCGACAGCGGCTCGGTGACGAGCGATGCGCTGAACAGCGGGTTCAACGGCCGGGTATCGCTGGCCGACGGCGCTATCGACCTCAATTTGAAAGCCGATGCCGCCTCGACGGCGCTGCCGGCGGCGGTGCGCGGCGTGCTTGCCGAGCGCGCGGAACTGAGCGCCGCGCTGAAGCGCGATGCGTCGGGCAATGTCAATGTCGATGGATTGAAGCTGGCCTCGGGCGCGCTGACCGCGCAAGGGCAGGCGAGCCTTGCCGACAACAAGGTCGCCGCCGACATCAAGGGCGCGCTCAGCGACACCTCGCTGCTGTCGAAGGACGCAAAGGGCGCCATCGCCTTCGCCCTGAACGCACAGGGGCCGGCCGCGGCGCCCGATCTGTCGCTAACCGTCGACAGCGACCGCCTTCTCGTGGCGGCGCGCGAAATCACCGGGCTGAAGCTGACCGCCACCGGCAAGGCCGATGCCGCCAATCCGGCGGCGAATGTGCAGTTGACCGGCAATGTCGCCGGCCAGGCGCTGCAAGGCAGCGCGGTGCTGGCGACGGCGGACGGCAAGAGCGCCATCAACGGCCTGCTGCTGTCGCTCGGCAAGAACAGGATTTCCGGCGATCTAGCATTGGACGAGAAGTTCGTGCCGGTCGGCACCATCGCGCTCGACCTGCCCGATATCGGCCCGCTCGCGGCACTGGCGCTGGAAAAGGCCGAAGGCGACGTTCGCGGCACCATCGCTTTTTCCAAGAACGGTACCGCGCCGCAGGTCGCGATCAAGGCGGCGACAGCGTCGATTACGCGGGGCGACCTGCAGGCGAAAGCTGTCTCGATCGACGCCCTGATCGCCAACTATCTCGCTGCTCCCGTGATTTCCGGAAAGATCCGCGCCGATACCGTCACGTCAGGCGGCACCGTGATCAGCGGCATCAATGTCGACTTGAAGCGTGACGGCGACTGGACCGGATTCTCCGGCGGCGCAACGGTCAAGGGCATTCCGGCGCAGGCCGCGGGCCGGGTGAAAGTGGCCAACGGCTCGACGATCATCGAACTTGCATCCGGCCAGGCGACCGTTCAGGGCATCAAGGCGGCCATTGCCCAGGCCTCGACCGTCAGCATCGCCAATGGCGCGACGACGCTGGATCGGCTGGTGCTCAACCTTGGCGGCGGCACGGCGACGGTAACTGGCAAGGTCGGCACGGCGCTCGACATCAACGCGACGCTGGCGCGGGTGCCGATGTCGCTCGCCAATAGTTTCTCGCCGGGCCTCGACGCCGCCGGCTCGATTTCGGGCACGGTCAAGGTGACGGGTGCGCCGGCGAACCCAGCCGTCGCCTTCAACATCGATGCGGCAGGGGTGCAGACGTCGCAGACCCGAGGTGCCGGTGTCGGTGCGGTGAGTGTTTCCTCGTCGGGCACCTTCGGCGCCAACAAGCTGAGCTTCAACGCCAATGTCAGCGATGGAGCCGGCCTTGGCCTCAAGGGTGGCGGCACCGTAACGACGGCAGGCACGCCGGCGCTGGTGCTCGACTTCAATGGTGCCGTGCCCTTCGGCCTGCTCAGCCAGAAGCTCGCCGCGCAAGGTCTGTCGCTGTCTGGAACCGCCAACGTCAATTTGCAGGTGCGCGGCCCCGCGACATCGCCTGTCATCGGCGGTAGTGTCAGCACCTCCGGTGCGCGCCTGGTCGATGCGCGCTCGGGCCTCGCCGTCAACGATCTCGCCGCCGATGTCTCCATCGCGGGCGGAGTCGCCAGGATCAATCGGCTGACCGGAACGCTGTCGACGCGCGGCAGCCTGTCGGCCAGCGGCACGGTCGGCATCAACCCGGCGCAAGGGTTCCCGGCCGATTTGTCGATCAAGCTGGTTGACGGCCGCTATACGGATGGACGTGTGGTAACCGCCAATCTCGATGGCGACCTGACGATCAAGGGACCGCTGACGTCAGCTCCGGTCATTGCCGGCACCGTCAATCTCGCCAAGACAGTGATCACCATTCCAGACAAATTGCCCGGCTCGCTGGCGGCGCTCGACGTCAAGCACAAGAATGCGCCAGGTGCGGTCAAGGCGCAGGACAAGGCGCTGCGGCCGCCGACAACCAGCGGCAAGGGCGGCGGCACTGGCCTTGCGCTCGATGTCACGGTCAACGCGCCGAACCAGATCTTCATCCAGGGCAGGGGCGTCGATGCCGAATTCGGCGGCTCGCTCAAGCTGACCGGCCCGGCCTCATCGCCGCAAGCGGTCGGCACCTTCACCTTGCAGCGGGGGCGGCTGTCGATCCTCGGCAAGCGGCTGACCTTCACCGAGGGCACGGTCGGGTTCTCCGGCTCGCTGGTGCCCTATCTCAATCTGACGGCGACCACGACGACGACCAGCGCCACCGTCACCATCGTGGTGTCGGGCGAGGCGACCAATCCGAAATTCACCTTCTCCTCGGTGCCGGCGCTGCCCGAGGACGAGGTGCTGGCGCAACTGATCTTCGGCCGCTCGATGTCGAACCTGTCGCCGCTGCAGATTGCCCAGCTCGCCGAAGCGGCCGGTCAACTGGCCGGCGTCGGCGGCTCGACATCGCTGCTGGAAAACCTGCGCAGCGCCATCGGCGTCGACGATCTCGACGTCACCACGGACGACCAGGGCGGCACGGCGGTTTCGGCCGGCAAATATCTCAACGACCGCACCTATGTGACGATCCAGAAGGGCGACAAGCCAGGTTCGGGCAAGGCGACGATCGACCTCAATGTCGGGCGCGGCGTCAAGCTGCGCTGCGAGGCCAACGATGCCGGCGAAGCCAAGGGCGGCATTTTTTACGAGAAGGAATACTGATACTCCGGCGAGACTTTGGCCTCATGGCGGCTCGATACTGGCGCTGTCCGGCCTGGAGTAAATGTCTCAGTTTAATCGACTATCGAGATTCCAGAGGAATCCGACGGGCAGTAGCAAATTTGCGCCAAGACTGTCGTTATCACGCGAACCGCTCTCTTTCCAAAGTTGCACATTCCCCAACATGTTCTCAATCCACGCCGTCTTTGACATCATGGCCTGGATGCGGAATGTTAAAAGGCGGAAAGCCAACAATGGGAGTTAAGTCATGACAATTTATAAGAGTGATGGCGATCGCGTTCCGGATCACATCCTGGCCATGGCCGAAGATGCCAAGGCAGGCAAGGTGGATCGCCGCGAATTCCTGGCCATGGCCAGCGTCTTCGGTGCATCGACGGCAATGGCCTACGGCTTGCTCGGCCTCGCCGACCCGACGCCGGCGAAGGCCGAAGAGGTAAAAGGCAAGAAGGGCGGCACGCTGAAGATCGCCCAGTGGATCAAGGATCCGAAGGACCCGCGCAAGGCCGACTGGTCGGAAATCTCCAACGCCGAGCGCCAGGCGCTCGAGCCGCTGGTCAAGTACACCACCGAATACACGTTCCGCCCGTATCTGCTGGAAAGCTGGGACGTGAACGACGACGCCACCGAGTACACGCTGCATGTGCGCAAAGGCGTGACCTGGTCGAATGGCGATGCCTTCACCGCCGATGACGTCATCTTCAACCTGAAGCGCTGGGCCGACAAGAAGGCCGAAGGCAATTCCATGCCCGGCCGCCTCGGCACGCTGGTCAAGGATGACAAGCTGGACGAAAGCGCGGTGACCAAGGTCGACGATCACACCGTCAAGCTGAAGCTCAGCAAGCCTGACATCGCGCTCATTCCGAACGTGTGCGACTATCCCGGCCTGATCGTCCACAAGAGCTTCGACGAGAAGGGCGGCGACTTCAAAGCCTGTCCGATCGGCACCGGTCCGTTCGAGCTCGTCTCCTACGATGTCGGCCAGAAGGTGGTTTACAAGCGCCGCACCGACGACAAGTGGTGGGATGGCGAAGTGTTCCTCGATGGCTTGGAGTTCATCGACTACGGCACCGATCCGGCGGCCATGGTCAGTGCTTTCGAGGCCGGCGAAGTGCACACCAATTTCGAGACCTCGGCCGACTATGTGTCGATCCTCGACGGCATGGACCTGGTCAAGTCGGAGATCGTCACCGCGTCGACCATCGTCTGCCGCACCAACGTCAACAACAAGCCCTATGGCGACCAAAAGGTGCGTAACGCGCTGCAGCTTGCGGTCGACAACAATGTCGTTCTTCAACTCGGCTACGGCAATGCCGGCACCGTTGCCGAAAACCACCATGTTTGCCAGATTCACCCTGAATATTATGAGCTTGCGAAGGTCGCTCGCGACCCGGCCAAGGCAAAGGCGCTGATGGCGGAAGCCGGCCAGGCCGACTTCGAGCATGAACTGATCACCGTCGACGAAGACTGGCACAAGAACACCGGCGATGCGATCGCCGCCCAGATGCGCGACGCCGGCCTCAAGGTGAAGCGCACCGTGCTGCCGGGCTCGACGTTCTGGAACGACTGGACCAAATATCCGCTGTCCATGACCAACTGGAACATGCGGCCGCTTGGCGTCCAAGTGCTTGCGATCGGCTATCGCACCGGCGAAGCCTGGAACGAGACGGCCTATGCGAATCCCGAGTGGGATGCCAAGCTCAATGCCGCGCTCGCTGTTGCCGACGCCGCCAAGCGCAAGGAGATGATGAAGGACATCGAGCAGATCCTGCAGGATTCCGGCATCATCATCCAGCCGTACTGGCGCAAGCTCTACAGCCACTCGGTCAAGGCGGTGCAGAACTACAAGATGCACCCGACCTTCGAGCGCGACTACGGCAAGGTCTGGCTCGACCAGGCTTGATGGCACCGACAAGGGGAAGGGGCGTCGCCCCTTTCCCTTCGCTCTTTGCATCGTCCGTCCCTGTTGGTCCGCGCTTTTTCAAAAAAGTTACGGACTCACGGGGGAGGCCATGCAACAAAACAGGGTTGATCGCATCCGAAGGCCTGTTTGACAGCCAGCCCCGCCGGTCACGGCAGGGTTGGCTTTCATAGCCGGCTCAAACCCCAACCCATCGGCAGGGGACCGCCATGCTTTCTTTCGTTATCAGGCGTCTTGGCACCATGGCATTGACGATGCTGTGCCTGACCATGGTCGTCTTCTTCCTGATCAACCTCGAACCCAACCTGAAGAAGCTGGCAATCAGCCAGACCGAAATGCACACGTCGGCAGAGCAGCTCGAGAGTTGGCTGGCCAACCATGGCTACCGCCAGAACTTCTTCGTCCGCTACGGGCAGTGGCTGGGCGTCGTGCCCAAGCAGCCGGTGACCGATCCGGCGACCGGCAAGCCCGCGCAGCGTTTCTCGTTCTGCAACGATCCGCTTGTGCCGACCTTCGCCGGTGTCTTCGAGGGCGATTTCGGCTGCTCGACCAAGTTCAAGGCAACGGTCGCCTCAAAACTGTTTCCCGCGCTCGGCGCCACCGGCGTCCTGATGTTTTGGGTGCTGGCGGTGATGGTGCCGATCTCGCTGCTGATCGGTATTCTGGCCGGTATGCGCGAGGGCTCGCGAACCGACCGCGTGCTGTCGGTGGCCTCGATCGCCTCGACGGCGACACCTGAATATGTCTCGGGCGTCATCTTCACCGTCATCTTCGCCTCATGGCTCGGCTTGCTGAACGGCTCGGCGGCCTCGGCGAGCCAGGGCATCACCTTCTACAATTTCACGCTGCCGGTGATGACGCTGGCGATCTACGGCATCGGCTATATTGCGAGGATGACCCGCGCGTCGATGGTCGAGGTGATGACGCAACAATATATCCGCACCGCCCGATTGAAGGGGCTCTCCTTCGGCAGCGTGGTGGTCAAACATGCGTTGCGCAACGCGCTGATCGCGCCGTTCACAGTCATCATGCTGCAGTTTCCCTGGCTGCTCACCGGCGTCGTCATCGTCGAGGTGATGTTCCGCTACCAGGGCTTCGGCTACACGCTGGTCGAAGCGGCCGGCAACAACGACATCGACCTTCTGCTCGGCTGCTCGCTGGTTTCGGTGTTCATCGTCCTGATCACGCAGCTCATTTCCGATGTCGGCTACGCGTTTCTCAATCCGCGTATCAGAGTTCAGTAGGGGACGAAGCGGATGCCGGTTCAATATATCAGTGGCTTCACCGTCGTTCTCGAAGTGCTGTCGCGCTTCTGGCCGGTCTGGATCGCCCTCCTCATCGTCATGGGTGCAAGCTTCGCCTACAAGAAGAAGCTGGCGCTCTACGGACAGCTGTTCGATAGCGGCGTCGGCATCGTCGGCGTCGGCATCTGCCTGTTCTGGCTGTTCACGGCAATCTTCGCCGCGACCATCTCGCCCTTCAATCCGCTGGCCCAGGTCCCTATCATGAAGGATGTGCTGCCGGGCGCCATCGAACCGCAATCGGGGCTGACCTATTTGTTCGGCGGCGACAAGCTGGCGCGCGATGTGTTTTCGCGCATGGTCTATGGCAGCCAGATCGTGCTGATCATTGCACCTGCCGCAACCGGTTTCGCGCTGATGGTCGGCATCACGCTTGGCCTGCCCGCCGGCTATTACGGCGGCAAGATCGACACCGTGCTGTCGTTCCTGGCCAATTTGGTTCTGGCCTTCCCGGTTATCCTGCTGTTCTACCTGCTGGTGACGCCGGGCATCATGGACACGCCGATCCCCTATGGCATGGCCGGCGTGTTCTTCCTGTTCCCGATCATCTTCTTCAGCGTGCTGTTCTGGACGCGATACAAGAACCGGCCCGACCGGCTTTATGTCCTGCTTGGCATCACGCTGATCCTCGGCGGCTGGATCTATGCCGGCCTGGTCTTCGACGCCGATCCGCTGAAGATCGTGCATATCGATCCCAACCAGCTCAACATCTTCGTGGCGGTGGTGTTCGCCTCCAGCCCCGGCGTGTTCCGCATCGTGCGCGGCCTTGTGATGGACATCAAAACGCGCGACTATGTGGCGGCGGCGCAGACGCGCGGTGAATCGCCCTGGTACATCATGCTGTGGGAAATCCTGCCCAATGCGCGCGGGCCGCTGATCGTCGACGCCTGCCTGCGCATCGGCTACACCACGATCCTGCTCGGCACGCTAGGCTATTTCGGCCTTGGCCTGGCGCCGGAAAGCCCGGACTGGGGCACCGCGATCAAGGACGCCAGCCGCCTGCTGCGCTCATTCATCCACCCAGCGCTGCCGCCGACGATCGCGCTGATGTCGTTCGTGCTGGGCTTGAACCTGCTCGCCGATTCGCTACGCGAACAATCGATGAAAGACTGATCTTACGGGTTTCGACCCGATGCGCCTGAGAGAATCAGGCCTGAAAGAACCAGGATTGGAGCGACCCATGAATGAGGCAGTTCGAAATCCCTCAGAACCGATCATCGAGATCGAGAACCTGTCGATCTCCTTCTTCACCCGCAAGGGCGAGATACCGGCCGTCATGGATTTTTCCTGCACCGTCATGCCGGGCGAGGCGATGGGTATCGTCGGCGAATCCGGCTGCGGCAAGTCGACCGTATCGCTCGGCATCATGCGCGACCTGTCCAACATCGGAAAAATCGTTGGCGGCAAGATCAAGTTCCAGGGCAAGGACATGGGCGAGCTCTCCGACGAGGAGCTGCGCACCATCCGCGGCAACAAGATCGCGATGATCTACCAGGAGCCGATGGCGAGCCTCAACCCGGCGATGAAGGTCGGCCAGCAACTGATGGAAGTGCCGCTGATCCACGACAAGGTGTCGAAGGAAGAGGCCTATAAACGCGCGCTCGAAATGGTGCGCGCGGTCAAGCTGCCCGATCCCGAGCGCATGATGCGCTCCTATCCGCACCAACTGTCCGGTGGCCAGCAGCAGCGCATCGTCATCGCCATGGCGCTGCTGTCGAAGCCGGCGCTGCTTTTGCTCGACGAGCCGACGACGGCGCTCGACGTGACGGTGGAGGCGGGCATCGTCGACCTGGTTAAGGGGCTCGGCGAGAAGTTCGGGACGTCGATGATCTTCGTGTCGCACAATC
The DNA here is from genome assembly GCF_964254115.1 of Mesorhizobium sp. LjRoot246. Taxonomy (NCBI): domain Bacteria; kingdom Pseudomonadati; phylum Pseudomonadota; class Alphaproteobacteria; order Hyphomicrobiales; family Phyllobacteriaceae; genus Mesorhizobium; species Mesorhizobium sp. LjRoot246. The sequence goes on from NZ_CAXUSN020000001.1 coordinate 3,211,936, forward strand.
TCGGTCTGATCCTGGAAACCTGCGACCGCATCACGGTGATGTATTCGGGCGAGGCGGTGGAGACCGGCAAGATCAAGGACGTGTTCGACCGCATGCGCCATCCCTACACGCAAGGGCTGTTCCGCTCGATCCCGCTGCCCGGCGCCGACAAGAATTCACGGCCGCTGATCTCCATACCCGGACAGCTGCCGCTGCCGCACGAGCGGCCCAAGGGCTGCAATTTCGGTCCGCGCTGCCACCATTTCGTCGAGGGCGTCTGCAACGCCGCCGAAATCCCGATGATCGAAGTCGAAGGTCACGAAGGCCATTTCTCGCGTTGCGTGCGCTTCAACGAGATCGACTGGGAGGCACTGCCGCCCGGCGCCAAGAAGGTCAATGAGCGCGTCGTGCCCGGCGCGCCGGTGCTCAAGATCGAGGACCTCAGAAAATACTACAAGGTCGGCGGCAGCGAGGTGTTCGGCTCGAGCGAAGGTCGCGTCGTCAAGGCCAACGAGACGATCTCGTTCATGGCGCGCGAATCCGAGACGGTCGCCATTGTCGGCGAATCCGGCTGCGGAAAGTCGACGCTGGCCAAGGTGCTGCTCGGGCTGGAGACGGCAAGTGCCGGCACGGTGACGCTGGGCAACAAGGAAATCCAGTCGACCGGCATCGAGAAGCGCAGCGTCGACACCGTGTCGTCGATCCAGATGGTGTTCCAGAACCCGTTCGACACGCTCAATCCCAGCCATTCGGTCGGTTCGCAGATCATCCGCACGCTGGAGAAGTTCAATGTCGGCAAGACGGTTGCCGACCGCCGCAAGCGCATGCTGGAACTGCTCGACCTGGTGAAGTTGCCCAGGGCATTCGAGACCCGCAAGCCGCGCCAGCTGTCGGGCGGCCAGAAGCAGCGCATCGGCGTGGCGCGTGCCTTTGCCGGCGACGCCAAGGTGGTGGTGGCCGACGAGCCGGTCTCGGCATTGGATGTGTCGGTGCAGGCTGCGGTGACCGAACTGTTGATGGACATCCAGCGCAAGAACAAGACGACGATGCTGTTCATCAGCCACGATCTATCCGTCGTGCGCTACATCGCCGACCGCGTCGTCGTCATGTATCTCGGCTATATCGTCGAGCAGGGCACGACGGATCAGATCTTCGCACCGCCCTACCACCCCTATACCGAGGCGCTGCTGTCGGCGATTCCGATCGCCGACACGAGTGTTGTGAAGAAGCACATCGTGCTGGAAGGCGACATCCCCTCGGCGATGAACCCGCCCTCCGGTTGTCCGTTCCAGACCCGTTGCGGTTACAAGAAGCTGGTGCCGGACAATCTGTGCGAGACCAAGGTGCCGCCGGTGAAGAACCTGGGCGACGGCCATATGAGCCTTTGCTGGCTCTCGGACGAGGTGCTGGCGACAATGGAGCCGGTGATCAAGTTCGACAAGGAGCACGCTTCGCATGAGGGCGTGCCCGACGATGCGCCGCACGGCGATGGCCCAGGTTTTGTCGGCACGCCGCCCAACCGGCCGCATGGCAAGACGGGCAGCGCGGCAGCCGATGCGGTGGGGCAGGCTGCCGAGGAGACCGAAGCCGTTTCGAAAGCCCGCCGTCACGAGGTTCGCGACGAGGTTTCGGAAACCGGCCGTTCTCCAAAGCCGGGCAAGCCCAGGAAACCGAACTGACCGGGATCACGCAATACCATGCATGCGTCCCTTGAGAATTTCCGTCCATTGCTCTATGTGATGCGTGATGTTTGATGCGTGGAAGGGAGGGCGAATTGTGAGAACGACACTTGCAATCGATGACGATGTCCTTCTTGCCGCCAAGGCTATGGCGCGGCAGCAGGATCGCAGCGTGGGCGAAGTCATTTCCGATCTGGTTCGCCGTTCGCTGCGTCGGCCGCAGGCGGGCGGTGAGCGCAACGGCATTCCCTTGCTTTCGTCGCGGCCCGGCGGGCCGATGGTCGATCTCGAAACGGTCAATGCGCTTCGCGACGAGCTGCTGTGACCTTCCTGCTCGATGTCAATGTATTGATTGCGCTTATCGATCCGGCTCATGTCGCGCATGACGACGCCCATCGGTGGTTCGAATCCACCGGGCATCACTCATGGGCCACATGCCCCATAACCGAGAACGGCGTCATCAGGATCGTGGGCAACCCCAAATACCCCAACTCTCCCGGCTCCCCTGCTGTCGTTGCGCCGATCATCGCTAAATTGCACGCGCTTGCCGGACACCAGTTCTGGCCCGATGACATCAGTCTCGTCGGTTCCAGAGAGATCGACGCAGGCAAGATCCTAACTTCGGCGCAGGTAACCGACAGTTATCTGCTGGTGCTCGCCAAGTCGCATGACGGCGAGTTGGCGACTTTCGACCGAAAGCTGTCGACGGCGGCGGTAAAGGCAGGGAAGGCTACCCTTCATCTGATCCCAAGCGAATGAATCGCTGAGATCTGTTCTGATCGAGGGCGACATCGCTTTGCGCTGCGTCAGGTGATTTCACTTGGCTGCGAATGCCTTGGCAAGGTCAGTTCCCGCAGTCGCTCAACTGTTGGGCATAGTCTCGCGCCATCTTGTCGGTGGCCCGGGCATAGCCCTGCACGCCGGCATCGCCACGGTTGCCGCGGCCATAGGCGGTCCAGCCGAGATAGTAGGCGAGGTAGAGATTGTAGGTGTCGTTGCGGGCGACGCCATAGGTGTCTGCGGTCTTGGAGTGATACCATCCGACGAAATCGACCGCATCGGCGAATTTCGTGCGCCGTGCCGCCCAACTGCCGGTCTCGCGCTGATATTGCGACCAAGTACCGTCCAGCGCCTGCGAGAAGCCCGTGGCCGAGGAGACATGCTTCCACGGAATGAAGCCCAGAAGCTTGGTGCGTGGCGGCCTTGCATTGCTCTTGAAGCCGGATTCCTTGCGCACCGTTGCCATCAGCACCGGAACGGGGATGCCGTATTTCTGCTGGGTGCGCTCAGCGGCCGACTGCCAGTTGTCGAACCAGCCGTCATTCTGGTCGAAGACGGCGCAGACATTGTTGATGTGATTGGGCGCGGTGGCACAGGCCGAAAGCGCCAGCAGCACGCAAACCGCACCAATTTTACTAAAACTCGAACTACGCATTGGCAGAGCAATAGGCCGAAATCATAAAGGGAATCTTGCAGCGTCCGTTAACGCTTCGCCGGCGCAGTGCCCTAGGGAAATCCAGTATCAACAATCCGACCTATTTCGTCGCTTTTTCTACACGGATATTGCAAAAGTGCCGCCGTGGCTAAAATCACGTCCGCAAACGGCGTATTCCTGACAGCTTGGCTGGTTTGCCGGGGCTTTGATGCCAGGCATGAACGAACCAAGACGCAAACGCGGCGCCGAGCGCACCAGCAACAGGGGGCCATTGGCTATCCCGCAACTGCCGCTCAGGCGAGTGACCAATCCCTATCCGCCCATGGCCATGCTGTCGCCCGACCAGATCGAGGCGATCCACCAGGCGTCGATGCACATATTGGAGAATTTCGGCATCGAGGTGATGAGTCCGCGCGCGCTGTCGCTGTTCGAGAAGGCCGGCGCCAAAGTCGATCATGCCTCGGCGAATGTCCGCATCGATCGCGGCCTGGTCGACGAAGCGTTGAAGACGACGCGGTCCAGCTACGTATTGACGCCGCGCAATCCGGCCAACGCCGTTCATCTCGGTGGCAACACCATCAATTTCACGCTGGTTGCCGGACCGCCCAATGTGCACGACATGGAGCGCGGTCGCCGCGCCGGCAATCTGCGAGACTATTCGGACCTCACGCGGCTGGCGCAGCATTTCAACTGCATCCACATGCTCGGCAACCAGGTCTGCGCGCCGGTGGAACTGCCGGCAAACTCCCGCCATCTCGACACCTACTTCACCAATCTGACGCTGACCGACAAGAGTTTCCATGTCTCGGCGATCGGCCGGGGCAGGGCGCTCGACGGCATCGAGATGATGGCGATTTCGCGTGGATTGACGCTCGCCCAGATGCGCAACGATCCCGGCGTCACCACCATCATTTCGGTCAACTCGCCGCGCCGCTTCGACGAGATGATGGCCGAAGGCCTGATGACCATGGCCGAGTTCGGCCAGTCGGTGGCAGTGACGCCGTTCACGCTGATGGGGGCGATGAGTCCGGTGACGCTGGCCGGGGCGCTGGCGCAGCAGAATGCCGAGGCGCTGTTCGGCGTGGTGCTGACGCAGTTGGTGCGGCCCGGCGCACCGGTGATGTATGGCGCCTTCACCTCCAATGTCGACATGAAGTCCGGCGCGCCGGCCTTCGGCACGCCGGAGAACACCAAGGCCAACATCGCCTCGGGCCAACTGGCGCGGCGCTACGGGCTTCCGTATCGCACGACGCCGGGCTCGGCTTCCAACGCCGCCGATGCGCAAGGTGCCTATGAGACGCTGATGGCGCTGTGGGGCGCGGTGCTTGGCCACGGCAATCTCGTCTACCATGCCGCCGGCTGGCAGGAGGGCGGGCTGACGGCGTCGTTCGAAAAGCTCATCATTGATGTCGAGATGATCCAGCACATGATGGAATTCTTGCGCCCGATCGAGGTCAACGAGGCCGAGCTTGCCGTCGAGGCGCTGGGCGCGGTGCCGACCGGTGGCCATTTCTTCGGCGAACCGCACACGCTGGAGCGCTACGCCACCGCCTTCTACCAGCCGATGCTGTCCAACTGGCAGAATTACGAGGCGTGGCAAGAGGCCGGTGGGCTCGACGCCACGGCGCGTGCGACGCGGCTGTGGAAGAAGGCGCTGGAGGATTATGTCGAGCCGGTGATGGATATCGCCGTGCGCGAAGAACTTGAGGCCTACATGGCCAAGCGCAAGGAAGCGATCGGGCAGGGGGAACCGTGATTTTGTCAACATCGGCGCGCGGCACCCCCCTCTGGCCTGCCGGCCATCTCCCCCTCAAGGGGGGAGATTGGCTGTCACGTTCTTCTTCGCCAATCACCACTGTTGAAAAGAAGACGACGGCGCCACAACTGCTGATCTCCCCCCTTGAGGGGGAGATGGCCGGCAGGCCAGAGGGGGGCGGCCTGGCTCCTCCCATTTCGATTCATTTCACCCATCCAACTCACTGATATCAGAGAAAAATCCATGAAATCGCATGCAAAGGTCGTGGTCATTGGCGGTGGCGTCGTCGGGTGCTCCGTGCTGTTCCATCTGGCGCGCCACGGCTGGACCGATGTCGTCCTGCTGGAGCGGGACGAACTGACGTCGGGCTCGACCTGGCATGCGGCCGGCGGCATGCACACGATCAATGGCGACCCCAACGTCGCCAAGCTGCAGAAATACACCATCAATCTCTACAAGGAGATCGAGGAGCTTTCGGGCCAGGCGACCGGCGTGCATCTGACCGGTGGCGTGCTTTTGGCGGCAACCGAGGCGCGACTCGATTGGCTGCGCGGCGTCGTCGCCAAGGGCCGCTATCTCGGCATCGAGCTTGAGGAGATCTCGCCCAACGAGGCGGCCGAGCTGATGCCGCTGCTCGATCCCAAGCAGTTCGTCGGCGCCGTCAGAAATAAGGAGGACGGCCACCTCGATCCCTCGGGCGTCACCCATGCCTATGCCAAGGCCGCGCGCAAGCTCGGCGCGGAGGTCGAGCGCTTCACCAAGGTCGAGGACATCGTGCGGCGCGCCGACGGGCTATGGCGCGTCATCACCAACAAGGGCGAGGTGGTGGCCGAGCATGTCGTCAATGCCGGCGGCCTGTGGGCGCGCGAGGTCGGCCGCATGGTCGGGCTCGAACTGCCGGTGCTGGCGATGGAACATATGTACCTGATCACCGAGGACATGCCCGAGGTCGCCGTCTGGAACGCCAAGACCGGCACCGAAATCATCCACGCGGTCGATTTCGACGGCGAGCTCTATCTGCGCCAGGAGCGCGGCGGCATGTTGATGGGCACCTATGAAAAGGCCAACAAGCCGTGGTCGGAATACCAGACGCCTTGGAATTTCGGCCATGAACTGCTGGAGCCGGACATCGACCGCATCGCGCCGTCGCTTGAGGTCGGCTTCCGCCATTTCCCGGCCTTCCAGAACACCGGCATCAAGCAGATCATCAACGGCCCCTTCACCTTCGCGCCGGACGGCAACCCACTGGTCGGACCGGTACGCGGCCTGCCGGGCTTCTGGGTCGCTTGCGGCGTCATGGCCGGTTTTTCGCAAGGTGGCGGCGTCGGGCTGGCGCTGTCCAACTGGATGATCGAGGGCGATCCCGGCGCCGACATCTGGGCCATGGATGTCGCGCGTTACGGTGACTGGGCGACGATGGCCTACACAAACGCCAAGGTGCGCGAGAATTATTCCAGGCGGTTCTCGATCCGTTTCCCCAATGAGGAGTTGCCCGCCGGGCGCCCACTGAAGACGACGCCGATCTACGATCTTCTGTCGGCCAAGGGTGCGCAGTGGGGCGTTGCCTATGGGTTGGAAGTGCCGCTCTGGTATGCGCCGGAGGGCGTCAAGGACGAGTTCTCGTGGCGCCGTTCGAGCGACTTCACCCAGGTCGCCAAGGAGGTGAGGACGGTTCGCGACGGTGTCGGCCTGTCCGAGATTTCGAGTTTCGCCAAATACAAGGTGACGGGCGAGGGCGCGGCCGCCTGGCTCGACCGGATGCTTGCCTGCAAGCTACCCAAGCCCGGCCGCATGACGCTGGCGCCGATGCTGAAGCAGGACGGCAGATTGATCGGTGACTTCACGCTGGCCAATCTGGGTCCTCTTGATCGAGATGGGGACGGCTGGTTCCTCGCCGGCTCCGGCATTGCCGAGCAATACCATATGCGCTGGTTCGAGAGGCACCTGCCAGACGATGGTTCGGTCCATATCGAGGCGCTGGGAGCCAAGCTGACCGGCCTGTCGATCGCCGGGCCGAACGCGCGGGAGCTCTTGGCAAAGGCCACGCGCTCGGAAGTCTCGAATGCCGCATTTCCGTTCATGGCGATGGGCAGGATGGATATCGGCATGGCGCCATGCCTGGTCGGCCGCGTCAGCTATACTGGCGACCTCGGCTACGAGATCTGGGTGGCGCCGGAATACCAGCGCGCCGCCTATCAGACGCTGATGGCGGCGGGCGAGGAATTCGGCATCGGCCTGTTCGGCTCGCGGGCGCTCAACGCGCTGCGTCTGGAGAAGAATTATGGCTCATGGGGGCGCGAATACAGGCCGATCTACGGGCCGCTCGAGGCCGGGCTCGACCGTTTTGTCGCCTACAGCAAGGATGCGGATTTCATCGGCAAGGCCGCGGCACTCGTTGAGCGCAAGCAGGGCGGCAAATTGCGCCTGCGTGCCTTCGTCGTCGATGCCGACGACGCCGACGTCATCGGCGACGAGCCGATCTGGTTCGATGGCGCGGTGCGCGGCTGGGTAACGTCGGGCGGCTATGCGCATCACTCGAAGAAATCGATCGCCATCGGCTACGTGCCGAAGGAGATTGCCGATGAAAGCGACGGTTTCGAGATCGAGCTGCTTGGCAAGCGCCATGCCGCGCGCATGCAGGCGACGCCGTTGTTCGATGCCAATCTCGAAAGGATGCGCGCCTGAAGCGCTTCGGCTTCGCCGATGCGCTTCAGATTCCTGTTTTGTGCATGTCGTTGTCCCAAAACCGCTGCGCACTTTTGGGCGACATGCACTGGGTGAGCCGCTGATTGGGTGTCAGGCGCGGCGGTTGTCCAGCGCGAAGGCTCCAGCACCGGCAAACACCAGATAGAGGAAAATGAAGCAAAACGAGATTGCCAAATCGCCGCCGTTGTTGACCGGGAAGAAGTCGCGCGGCATGTGTGCCATGAAATAGGCGATCGCCATTTCGCCGGCCAGAAGGAACGCGACTGGTCGGGTCAGCAAGCCCAGCGCCAGCAGGATGCCGCCGGCGAATTCGAGAATTCCAGCGGCGAGCGTCAGCCCAGTGAGCACATGGGGTTGGTCGCTGACGGGAAAATTGAACAATTTCTGAGTGCCGTGTTCGACGAACTGCAGCGCGGTCACGATGCGCAGAACGCCCAAGGCTTGCGGCTGGTACTTAGCGAGGCTTTCGAAAAGCTTCATCTAAAACTCCATCTTAGCCTTCCCGGACCGGCCATAGATCATCTCCGGGCATTGGACCATTCACTTCCCATGGTCCGCCATCAACAATCGGTGACCGGAAATGTTCCCATCCCGACCCTCATATTTTTCTCGTTAGGGTTGCATTTGTATCGCACTGGTTGTATTGATGTATGGCTAGTCCGAACATGTGGGTTCCCGTTGCCATGAAAAAACTCGTCATCGGCCTGTTCGCAATCCTTGCAGGCACCAGCTTCGCCATGGCCGAGGACGCCGGCTGCGAGGCCTTCAAATGGCCGGTGGCGCGGGAACATGCGCTGTTTGCCGCAGCACCCGCAACGCCGTCCGGAGCGATCCTGGCGATCGGCGCTGCCGCGGACCTGGCGCTGGTGCCGATCGAAGAGGCCGGCTTCACCTTGCCGCCCGAACGTGCCCCTGCGTCAGACACGTTTGGCGCCGTCGCCAGCGTGGAGGTGCCACCTGACGGCGCCATCCAGATAAGCCTCTCGGGCGAGGCCTGGATCGACGTCATTCAGGACGGCCACGCCATCAAGTCGGCAGGCTATAGCGGCGTGAAAACTTGCCCCGGCATCCGCAAGAGCGTGCGCTTCAAGCTTACGCCCGGCCCGGCCACCGTTCAGCTCAGCGGGGCGAAAAAGGCCGAGCTAAAGGTCGCCGTGCTGGCACCGGAATAGAACGGCGCCAGGGAATACGGCCCTTCGTCGGTGGTGCGACGAAGGGCCGGTGCTTCCTGCAGCGGTTTATCGCCGTCAGCGTACCGGTGCCATCAAGGCGAAATGGGCGCCTTGCGGGTCCTGGCACTGGACGACCCAGCTGCCGCCGGGGACCTCCATCGGCCCCATCAGGATCTTGCCGCCATTGTCGGTCACGCGTTTGGCGGCGGCGTCGATGGCCGGGACGTTGAAGTAGAACTGCCAGACAGGGACCGGAATCTGCTCAGGCTTGTTCATGATGCCGCCACCGGATTCGGGACCGGCCGTAAAAGTCTGGTAGGTGCCCATCGGACCCATGTCGAAATCGCCGGCATCGACCCAGCCGAACTGGTCGGAGTAGAAATCGAACGCGGCCTTCCAGTCGCTCGTGTAAAGCTCGTGCCAGCCGATATGGCCCGGCGTGCTGGCCGGCACGACGGGCTGGTCGGGGCCGTTCGGCTGCAGGAACATGAAGGTCGCGCCTTGCGGGTCGGCGACGACGGCAAAGCGGCCGACGCCCGGAATGTCGTCGGGTTGGCGGTGAACGGTGCCGCCGGCTTTCTCCAGCGATGCCGTGGCGGCATCGACATCCCTGGTGTGGATGTAGCCGAGCCAGGCGGGCGGCATGCCCATCTTGGCGGCGTCCTCCGGTATCGTCATCAGGCCGCCGACGCCACGCTCGCCGACATTCATGACGATATAGCGCGGCATGCCAGGGGTCGTGTCGAAAGGCTGCGCCTTCCAGCCGACCACCTTGGTGTAAAACGCCTCGGCGGCGTCGAGATCTGATGTCATCAACTCGTACCAGAAGAAGGGCATGGGGGTTTTTGGCATTTTCGGTCTCCTCACCTTTTATGCGTCGATCGTCGTCCGATCCATCATAGGACGCTCTTCACGACGGAAATCCGACACCGCCCGGATAACAATGAGCTTGCATGACAAGCGTTCCCGGATTGCGCGTCGAGCGGTTTTCGATTTCTCTACGGTGATGAGGGGTCGTCGTTCATGCGCTTGATGTCGCTCACGCCCGAGCTTGTCGCACTGTGCCATCGGGAAGAGGCCGATCCCGGTCCAGACCCGAGCTGGACCGAGTTGAACGACGAGGACTTTCGAGCCCTTGCCTTGCGGCTGTCCGATGAAGCCGATAAGGGGCCGCTATGGGTGTTCGCTTACGGATCGCTGATCTGGAAGCCGGAGTTCGAGTCGGTCGAGCAACAGGTCGCCACGGCCTTTGGCTGGCACCGCTCTTTCTGCCTCGACATGGTGCGCTGGCGCGGCAGCGCCGAGCAACCGGGTCTGATGATGGCACTCGAACGGGGTGGACGCTGCAACGGGGTGATCTACCGTTTGCCGGAGGGCGAAAAACCGGCGCAGATCGAAAGGCTGCTGCGGCGCGAGATCAGCGATCACGAAAGTATCGAGACGGTCAGGTGGCTGCCGATACATACGGCGCAAGGCGCACTGCGCGCGCTTGGCTTCTGGGTCGGCGTGAAGGGCAGGGGAACGTCGCTGAACCAGCCACTGGACAAGGTGGCGAGTGTGCTGGCCAGAGCCTGCGGGCATATCGGCTCCGGCGCCGAATATCTCTACAACACGGTGAGCCATCTCGAAGCCTTCGGCATCCGCGATCGCAATTTGTGGCGGTTGCAGGAACTGGTCGCGGACGAGGTCCGGGCCATCCATGGTCGCGGACTTGAGCCCAGCCACCCGCAATCCTTATAACATGAGTAAAAAAATCATGTTATTGTCGAGCCTTTTCAGCGACTTGGCCGAAAATTGACCAATTGATAAAAAAATAAAACGTGCTAGCCTTCCTCAAAAGAAAACATGGGGAACTGACGATGCCAGAAGGCCAGTTCAAAGAAGGTGTTGCCGGTGGCCGGCTTCAGGCCGACCAGTACGCGGACAATTTTTCCGACCTGCACCCGCCGCTCGATCACCACGAAGCGCTGGTCGAATCCGACCGCTGTTATTTCTGCTACGACGCGCCGTGCATGAACGCATGTCCGACCTCGATCGACATTCCGCTGTTCATCCGCCAGATCTCGACCGGCAATCCGATCGGTTCGGCCAAGACCATTTTCGACCAGAACATATTGGGCGGCATGTGCGCCCGTGTCTGTCCGACCGAAACGCTGTGCGAAGAGGTCTGCGTGCGCGAGGTGGCGGAAGGCAAGCCGGTGCAGATCGGTCGCTTACAGCGCTACGCCACCGATGTCGCGATGGCCGAGAACAAGCAGTTTTATCCACGCGCCGAGCCGACCGGGAAGACGGTCGCCGTGGTCGGCGCCGGGCCGGCCGGCCTTGCCGCCGCGCACCGGCTCGCTCGCCACGGCCATGACGTGACCATCCTGGAGGCACGCCCGAAGGCCGGCGGCCTCAACGAATATGGCATTGCCGCCTACAAGAGTGTCGACGATTTCGCCCAGGCCGAGGTCGACTACGTCACCGCGATCGGCGGCATCGATATCCAGAACGGCAAGGCGCTCGGCCGCGACTATCAATTGTCGGACCTGATCCGCAATTACGACGCGGTGTTTCTCGGCATGGGGCTTGGCGGTGTCAATGCGCTGCGTGCCGATGGCGAGGATGCCGATGGCGTCATCAATGCGGTCGAGTTCATTGCCGAGCTGCGCCAAGCCAGTGACCTCGCCAGCCTGCCGGTCGGCCGGCGCGTCGTCGTCATCGGCGGCGGCATGACGGCGATCGACGCGGCGGTGCAGTCGAAGCTGCTCGGCGCGGAGGAGGTGACGATCTGCTACCGCCGCGGCCAGGAACAGATGAACGCTTCCGAGTTCGAACAGGATCTGGCGGCCGCCAATGGCGTCACCATCCGCCACTGGCTGCAGCCGAAGCGCGTTATCGCCGAGGGCGGCAAGGTCAGCGCCATCGAACTTGAATACACGGCGCTCGACGGCGACAGGCTTGCCGGCACCGGCGAGCGGCTTACGCTCGTTGCCGACCAGGTGTTCAAGGCGATCGGCCAGAGCTTCGTGCCGGCCGCACTCAACGGCAGCGGTGCGTCGATCGACCTCGAAGCCGGCCGCATCAAGGTGGATGCGGAAGGGCGTACTTCGCTGGCCAGGGTCTGGGCCGGCGGCGACTGCATCTTCGGCGGCGACGACCTGACCGTCTCGGCGGTGGCGCAGGGCCGCGACGCGGCGGAGAGCATCAATCGGGCACTGACCTCGAACGGGAGGGCATGAGCATGGCAGATATCAGAAACAATTTTGTCGGTATCAAATCGCCAAATCCGTTCTGGCTGGCCTCGGCGCCGCCGACCGACAAGGCCTACAACGTCATTCGCGCCTTCAAGGCGGGTTGGGGCGGCGTGGTGTGGAAGACGCTAGGGGAAGAAGGCCCGCCGGTGGTCAACGTCAACGGCCCGCGCTATGGCGCCATCTGGGGCGCCGACCGGCGCCTGCTCGGCCTCAACAACATCGAGCTGATCACCGACCGCGATCTGCAGGTCAATCTGCGCGAGATCAAGCAGGTCAAGAAGGACTGGCCTGACCGCGCCATCGTCGTCTCGCTGATGGTGCCTTGCGTCGAGGAGGCCTGGAAGGCGATCCTGCCGGTGGTCGAGGAGACCGAGGCCGACGGCATCGAGCTCAATTTCGGCTGCCCGCACGGCATGTCGGAACGCGGCATGGGCGCCGCCGTCGGCCAGGTGCCCGAATATATCGAAATGGTGGTGCGCTGGTGCAAGCAGAACACCCGCATGCCTGTCATCACCAAGCTGACGCCCAACATCACCGATGTGCGCAAGCCGGCGCGGGCCGCCCACGCCGGCGGCACCGACGCCGTGTCGCTGATCAACACCATCAACTCGATCACCGGCGTCGATCTCGACAGTTTCGCGCCGCAGCCGACCATCGACGGCAAGGGCTCGCATGGCGGCTATTGCGGCCCGGCGGTGAAGCCGATCGCCATGAACATGGTGGCCGAGATCGCGCGCGATCCCGAAACCCACGGCCTGCCGATCTCCGGCATCGGCGGCATCACCACCTGGCGCGACGCGGCCGAATTCATGGCGCTCGGCGCCGGCAATGTGCAGGTCTGCACGGCGGCGATGACCTATGGCTTCAAGATCGTCCAGGAGATGATCGCCGGCCTGGAAAACTGGATGGACGAGAAGGGCCATGCCTCGCTCGACGACATCGTCGGCCGCGCCACGCCCAACGTCACCGATTGGCAGTACCTCAACCTCAACTACGTCGCCAAGGCGCGTATCGACCAGGACGCCTGCATCAAATGCGGCCGCTGCCACATCGCCTGCGAGGACACCTCGCACCAGGCGATCACCAGCATGGTCGACGGCGTCAGGCACTTCGAGGTGATCGAGGCCGAATGCGTCGGCTGCAACCTCTGCGTCAATGTCTGCCCGGTCGAGAACTGCATCACCATGGAGCCGCTGGCGGCCGGCGTGATGGACCAGCGCACCGGCAAACCGGTGTCGCCGGTCTATGCAAACTGGACGACGCACCCGAACAATCCGATGGCCAAGGTGGCTGCGGAGTAGGGGCCTCCAGCCCGGTGCGGCTGCTTGGCAGATCTTGGGTTCCTCGCCCCACGGAGTGGGGAGAGGTGGCCCGGCGAAGCCGGGACGGAGAGGGGCTTTCGGGGCGACTGGGATCTGGCCAAGGCTCCTGATCACCTGCTTATCTTGCTCACGCCTCATTCTTCACCGATTCTGACTTCACAAAGGTCGTTCCCCCTCTCCGTCCCGGCTTCGCCGGGCCACCTCTCCCCCGCTTCGCGGGGTGCGAGGAACCCAAGTCCTGTGAAGCCATCGCGAATATTGGGATATCTCCACTTTCTTATTGCAGATAAAAAATATCCACGATAAAAGATGTCCATGAATTGGAGATCGACACAATGAAGCTGGGCGAGGGCGTTGAAGCAGCCATCCATTGCGCCGCCACGCTGGCAAGTGTGGGAGGCAACAGCACCATGCCTGGCGCTGCTCTCGCCGAGGCCTTTGGACTGTCGCCGAGCTATCTGCTGAAGCATCTCAACATGCTAAGCGCGGCGCGCATCCTGGAATCGGTACCAGGGCCGGCGGGCGGTTACCGGCTGGCGCGGCCGGCCGAGCGCATCACGCTGCTCGATATCGTGCTGGCCGTCGAGGGCCGCGAGCCGGCCTTCCGTTGCGGCGAGATCCGTCGCAACGGGCCGGTCAAGCTCGATGTCTCGGCCTACGTCAAACTCTGCGGCATCAACGTCGCGATGCTGAAGGCCGAGCGCGCCTATCGTGCGGCACTCGCCGAGGTGAAGCTGTCCGACGTCGTGGCCACCTACGCGGCAGAAGCTGATCCGAGATCCATTGCCGCGAGTTGCGCCTTCGTCGCGCGTCATCAACGGCCACAGAAATCCAGTTCAACCAAGCAGACGTGAAAGGAAAGAGGATGAAACAGAGGCTCCAGTTTTTCGCCAAGGCGCCAGAGATCATGAAGGCGGTGTCGGCGCTCAACAAGGCGGTCGACGAATGCGGGCTCGAGGAAAGCCTGCTGCACCTGATCAAGCTCAGGGCGTCGCAGATCAACGGTTGTTCCTTCTGCGTCGAGATGCACAGCCGCGAGGCGAGGCGCGACGGCGAGACCGAACAGCGGCTCTATCTGGTTTCGGCGTGGAAGGAATCGCCGCTGTTTTCCGAGCGCGAACGCGCCGCCCTTGCCTGGACCGAGGCCGTCACACTGATCGCAAACAACGGCGTGCCGGACGAACTCTATGCAAGGACGCTCGAGCATTTCTCGGAAGAGGAACTGGTCAAGCTGTCCGTTGCGCTCGGCATGATCAACACATGGAACCGGCTGTGCATCCCGTTCCAGGCCATTCATCCAATGCCCGCGGCCAAGGCTGCCTGATTGTCCGGATTGTGTTTTGGAGCGCCGTCGAAAGGCGGCGCTCCAACTGTTTTTAAAGGGAGCGTTTGATGCCTGCTGATTTGCCTTCGACCTTGTTGTTTCTCGGCCGCCTGTTGCTCGGCGGCGCCTTCGTTTTCGCCGGCCTGCGCAACATCCAGAACGAGGCCTTCCTGACCCAGCTGATGGCCGCGCGCGGCGTGCCGCAGGCGCGGTTGGCGCTGTGGCTCGGCATCGTGCTTCAAGTCGCCGCTGGCGTGCTGGTGATCGCCGGCCTCTGGACGGCATTCGCCGCGACGGTGCTGCTGGTGTTCTTGATCGTCGCCACGCCGATGTTCCACAATTTCTGGGACCATCAGGGTCCGGAGCGCGCTTCGCGTATTAACGGCTTCGTCGGCAACGTCGCACTCAGTGGTGGTTTTCTGACGCTGATCGCTCAGTCTGTCTGACGCGCGGTCCATAGCGACTGCTGCACTGCAGCGCGACGGAACCAATCGGGCCGTTGGCGCATTTCACACCTGCATGCCAGCATCCAGGATGAAATATGAGAATTGCCCATGTCGCGCCGCTCTACGAATCGGTGCCTCCCCGACTCTATGGCGGAACCGAGCGTATCGTCGCATACCTGACCGAAGCGCTGGTCGATCTGGGCCATGAGGTGACGCTGTTTGCCAGCGGCGACAGCCAGACCTCGGCAAAGCTGGTGGTTGGCCGGGAACGCGCGCTGCGCCTCGATCCGCGTCCGCTCAAATCCGAGATCGCGGCGCATCTTTCGATGCTTGCGCAGGTGAGGGAACGGGCGTCGGAGTTCGACGTCATCCACTTCCACCTCAGTCACTTCCTGCACTTTTCCTTCTTCGAGGATATCGCCGACCGGACGGTGACGACGCCGCATGGCAGGCTGGACTATGTCGACCTGGCGCCGGCCTATGAGCGTTTTCCGCGCTTTCCCTTGATTTCCATTTCGCACAGCCAGAAGGCAGGCCTTCCCAGGGCCAACTGGCTGGCAACGATCCACCACGGACTGCCGACCGGGATTTACGAGCCGACATTCGGGACAGCGCAGGAAGAACCCTACCTTGCCTTCCTCGGCCGGTTCTCACGCGACAAGCGCCCGGATCGCGCCATCGAGATCGCCTTGCGCTCGGGGTTGAAGCTGAAGCTTGCGGCAAAGATCGGCGACGACGACCGCGCCTATTTCCATGAGGTGGTCGAACCTTTGATCGATGGCGATCGCATCATCTATGTCGGCGAGATCGAGGAGAACCAGAAGGCGGAATTTCTCGGCAACGCGGCCGGGCTGCTGTTCCCGATCGACTGGCCGGAACCGTTCGGCCTTGCCGCCATCGAGGCCATGGCCTGCGGCACGCCGGTGATCGCCTGGAATTGCGGCGCACTGCCTGAGATCATCGATCAAGGCGTGACCGGCTTTACCGCTGACACAATGGATGACGCCGTTGCCGCTGTGCCTGATTTGCTGCAGCTCGACAGACGAAAGGTGAGGGCCGTTTTCGAAAAACGGTTTTCCGCTCGAAGAATGG
The DNA here is from genome assembly GCF_964254115.1 of Mesorhizobium sp. LjRoot246. Lineage (NCBI taxonomy): Bacteria > Pseudomonadati > Pseudomonadota > Alphaproteobacteria > Hyphomicrobiales > Phyllobacteriaceae > Mesorhizobium > Mesorhizobium sp. LjRoot246. The sequence goes on from NZ_CAXUSN020000001.1 coordinate 3,228,086, forward strand.
CCGGCGACTATCTGGGCGCCTATGCGCGCCTGATCGGCATACCGTCCGAGGCGAGGGCGTCGTGAGCGGCGACGTGCCCCAGCGACAAGACCGAAACAAGAGGGATCTGTAACGAATGGCCCAACTCAATGAGCGCCAGCTCGATCCCGCCGTAGCTCTTGCCTCGCTCGACGCGACCGCGCCTCGCGAGCCACACCGGCTGTTTGCGCTCAAGCAGGGCGACTGCTTTGCGGTCGCCGATGCCTATGGCGACATACGCGGAGCCGGCGACGGTTTCTTCCGCGACGACACACGGGTGCTCTCCGAATTTCGGCTGACCGTCGGCGGCAGGCAGACATCGTTGCTGGGCGCCTCGCTCAGTCAAGACAATGTGCTGTTCACCGCCAACCTGACCAATCTGCCGATACTGAGTGCCAGCGGTCGCGACATTCCACAGGGTGCCATACATGTCGAGCGCGTCCGACTGCTCTGGCAGGACAGGCTGTTCGAACGCATCACCCTTTCCAACTACAGCCGGGAAACCTCGACAATCGGCGTTTCCCTGCACTTTGCCGCCGATTTCCGCGACATGTTCGAAGTGCGCGGCTCGACGCGACTGAAGCGCGGATTGGCCCACGTGGCCGAGATGGATGCAACATCCGTGCTGCTGCGCTACGACGGGTTGGACGGGCTGGTGCGCACATCGGCGATATCGTTCTCGCAGGCGCCGGATCAACTGACGGCAGACCGCGCGGATTTCCTGATCGCCGTAACCAAGCGCAGCAGCAACGTGCTGTATGTCGAGATCGGCCCCGAAATGGCGGAGGCGCCCGATCGCGACCGTTTCCGCGCTGCTGCCGCCCGAGCCCGCTTCGGCATGCGCGCCAAGCGCCGCCATGGCGCGACGGTGCACAGTTCGGGGCGCGTCTTCAACGACTGGGTCGAGCGAGCCCGCGCCGATGTCGCGCTGCTGACCACCGAGCTTGCGACCGGACCCTATCCCTATGCCGGCATTCCCTGGTTCTCGACGGCGTTCGGCCGTGACGGCGTCATCTCGGCGCTGCAAATGCTGTGGCTCAATCCGGGCCTGGCCCGGGGCGTCCTGGCCTTCCTGGCCCAGCATCAGGCGACGGAAACCTCGCCGTTCAGCGATTCGCAGCCGGGCAAGATCATGCACGAGACGCGCAAGGGCGAGATGGCGGCGCTGCGGGAGCTCCCGTTCGGCCGCTATTATGGAGGCGTCGATACGACGCCGCTCTACATCCATCTCGCCTGTGCCTATGCCGATCGCACCGGCGACATGGCGTTCATCGACAGCCTGTGGCCGTCGCTGTGCGCCGCGGCCGAATGGACGGAGGAGGCGGGCCGCGAGACGGGATTCGTGACCTACCAGCGGGCTGCCGAGTCCGGGCTCGCCAACCAGGGATGGAAGGACAGTTTCGATTCCGTCTTTCATGCCGATGGCCGCATCCCCAAGGGTCCGATCGCGCTGGTCGAAGTGCAAGGCTATGTCTTTGCCGCTTTCCGGGGGCTGGCGGCACTTGCCCGTCGCCGCGGCGAGGACGACAGGGCCGATCACTGGGAGGACCGCGCCGAGGCCATGCGGGTGGCAGTGGAACGCGATTTCTGGCTCGAGGATCTCGGCTTCTATGCCTTGGCGATCGACGGAGCCGGCGAGCCCTGCAAGGTGCGGACCTCGAATGCGGGGCATCTGCTCTTTGTCGGACTGCCTGAGTTGGTGCGGGCGCAGAGGGTCGCCGATCAGCTTCTTTCCGCCTCTTTCCACTCCGGCTGGGGGCTGAGGACGCTTGCCGACGATGCCGTGTTCTTCAACCCGATGTCGTACCACAATGGCTCGATCTGGCCGCATGACACGGCCATGTGCGGTGCCGGCCTGGCGCGCTATGGCGAGCGCGAAAGCGTGGTCCGCCTGATGAGCGGCACGTTCGAATCCGCGGTCCATTTCAACATGCGGTTGCCCGAACTGTTCTGTGGTTTTACCCGCGCGCCGGGCGAAGCACCGATCGCCTATCCCGTCGCATGCCTGCCGCAGGCGTGGTCGGCGGGCTCCTCCTTCATGCTCATGCAGGCCTGCCTTGGCCTGGAGATCGACGGCTGGGAAGGCGAAATCCGCGTTACCCGCCCCAGGCTGCCGATCGGAATCGACACACTCACGCTTCGGCACCTGGGCGTCGGCGAAAGAGTGGTCGATCTCACCTTCCAGCGGGTCGGCGATCGGGTCGTCGCTTTCCTCGCCGACCGCCATGAGGGGTTGGTGCCGCTCGTGGTCAGAACATGATTCGAACAAAATTGGCGGAACCGATCCCGGCTTTGTGCGTTGCAAAAATACAGGTCCGGACGGCGACCATGTCGCCGGTGGACAGTTTCAAATCGGAAACACGAACAAAACGGCCGCCGAACGGCCGGAGGTGAGTTGACATTCCAATGACAAATTATGGTGCGGGCCTGCTCTGGGTTCTGATCCTCGCGAGCCTCGGTTTTTCCGCTTTTGCCGTTTTCTTCTCCATATCGCGGCAGCGCCGCAGTAACCCCCCGGCGGTCGCGCATACGGCGGGTGAAGACGTGGCCGCGGAAGCGGCGCGCAAGGTGATACGGGAGTTCGAAAAGAACGGCCAATCGGCTGATGCGGCGCTGGTGACATGGTCGCCCGAAACATTGCGCAAGATCCTGGCCGACGACCTGCCGGAGGCGCAGGTCATCGTGGTGTCCAACCGCGAACCCTATATCCACAACGTCAGGGATGACGGAGGCGTCGAATTGCTGGTTCCGGCCAGCGGGCTGGTGTCGGCGCTCGAGCCGATCACCCGCGCCTGTGGCGGCACCTGGATCGCCTATGGCGGTGGAACCGCAGACCGTCTCACGGTCGACGACAACGACCGCGTGCAGGTGCCGCCCGGCAATCCGTCCTACACGCTGCGCCGGGTCTGGCTGACGGAGGAAGAGCATCAGGGCTACTATCTCGGCTTCGCCAATGAGGGCCTCTGGCCGCTTTGCCACATCGCCTTCACCCGGCCGATTTTTCGCGCGTCGGATTGGGAAGCCTATCAAGCGGTCAACCGGAAGTTCGCCGATACGGTGGTGGCCGAGGCGCGCAACGAACGGCCGATCGTGCTGGTCCAGGACTACCACTTCGCGTTGCTGCCGCGCATGATCCGCGAGCGGCTGCCGGAGGCGATCGTCATCACCTTCTGGCACATCCCATGGCCGAACTCGGAAGTGTACAGCATCTGCCCATGGCGCGAACGCATCCTCGAAGGGCTGCTCGGCAGCTCGATCATCGGTTTCCACACGCAGTTCCACGCCAACAATTTCACCGAAAGCGTCGATCGTTTCCTGGAGAGCCGCATCGAGCGGGCCGATGCCGCCATCTCCTATGGCGGGCAGACGACGCTGGTGCATGCCTACCCCATCTCGATAGAATGGCCGGCGGATCTTCTGGCAAAATTGCCTGATGCCGATGACTGCCGTGCCCGCCTGCGCGACAGGTTCGGACTGAAAGCGGATGCGAAGCTGGCGGTGGGCGTCGAGCGTCTCGACTACACCAAGGGCATTCTGGACCGTTTTCACGCGCTGGACGAATTGTTCAAGCGATACCCTGAATGGATCGGAAAACTGGTCTTCCTGCAGATCGCGGCCCCCAGCCGCGGCACGCTCCCGGCCTACAGACTGCTTCACGACGAATGCCACCGTTATGCCGAAGAGCTCAACCAACGTTATGGCAGCGAGGGCTACAAACCGGTGATCATGGTGGCCGAACATCACTCGCAGGAACAGGTCTATGAGATCTATCGCGCCGCCGATATATGCATGGTCACCAGCCTGCATGACGGCATGAACCTGGTCGCAAAGGAATTCGTCGCGGCGCGCGATGACGAACAGGGCGTCTTGATGCTCAGCACATTCGCCGGTGCCTCGCGCGAATTGCTGGAGGCGCTGATCGTCAACCCCTACGACGCCGCCATGATGAGCGAAGCGCTGCTGCAGGCGCTGACCATGACTTCAGACGAACAGCGCGAGCGCATGCGGCCCATGCGCGAGATGGTCCGCAACAACAATGTCTATCGCTGGGCCGGCAGCATGCTTCTGGACGCGGCGCGCCTGCGTAAGCGCGGCGATCTCGATCGGGTAACCGGTGTCGGTGACCGGCCGCCCGGCATCGACAATGTCGTATTCATGTTCGAACGCAAACGGGTGGCAATGTGATGAGCGAGACCCTGCAAAAGATGATCAGCGAGAGCCTGCAAAAGCCGCCGGCCGTCATGCCGAAACCGCAGACTGTGCTGACCGGCGATTGGGCTCTGTTCCTCGACATCGACGGCACCTTGCTGGAACATGCGGAACACCCGGACGCCGTCTCGGTCAGCGACGAGCTTCGCTCCTTGCTGCAAAGCCTGGATCGCAAGTTGAACGGGGCGTTGGCCTTCATCACAGGCCGGTCCGTCGCGGCCGTGGATCACCTGTTTCAGCCTTTGAAACTGCGTGCGGCCGGGCTCTATGGCCTGGAGCACAGGCTGCTGCCGGACGATGAGGTCGAAATCGCAGATGAGCCGGCGGACATTGCGGCGCTTGCCGACGAGATCGAGGCCGAGCTCGGTCGTGGGGCCTATATCGAGCGCAAAGGCCGGGTGCTGGCCATCCACACGCGCGCTGCCCCGCATCTGCTTCCGCGCGCGACGCAGCTTGTCGAGCGGGCGCTGGCCAGCCTGCCAAAGGGCTACAGGGTGGTTGCCGGCAATGCCGGTGTGGAACTGCTGCCGCTCGAGGCCGCCAAGGGCGCGGCGATCCGGCGGTTCATGGACATCGCGCCATTCACAGGCCGCCGCCCGGTCTTCCTGGGCGATGACACCTCGGACGAAAACGGCTTCGAAACCGTCAATAATGCCGGCGGCATATCGATACGGGTCAAACCACCGGCGCAAACCACCGCGCAGTACGGGCTGGCCGGCGTTGCCGAGACGCTGGCTTGGCTGAGAGGTCAACTTTAGCCGGGGCGATCACCCATCCTGGAACAGGATTTCGGCAAGGAAAGGAATGGCTTCGATGGGACGCTTTGCACAATTGGTTCGAGAGATCACGCCGAGTTGGCTTCACTCTCGCTCCTCGCGCCATGTGGTCGATGGCATTTCACCGTCCGACGCAGATTTCAGCTGGCAAGAGGCGATCGACAACAAGATGTATGGGGCGGACACGTCCGACTATTCCTATGTTCCGGAAAAGCCTGTTTCAGGCGCGACAAAACCGGCTAGCGACAGGCCTATGGGCGAGAACGACCGCGTTCCAAAGAAAGCCAATTGAGGGTCCTGTCGACACCCGATGGTTGCTGTCTCTACGCCGCAAATCGCAGGCCGCCGTCGCAGGTCAGCACTTGGCCGGTCATGAAGCCGTTGCAGACGAGAAAGGCGATAGCGTCGGCGACGTCTTCGGCCCGACCGACACGGCCGACCGGGGTCTTGCCGGCATAATCGGCAAACAGCGCCTGCCTCTGCTCCTCGGCCAGAAAATCCCACCAGGGCGTGTCGATGACGCCGGGCGCCACGACATTGACGCGCAAGGGCTTCAGTTCCATCGCCAGGATCGGCACCACGGTCAGCAGCATGCCGTTAATCGCCGCGATACCGGCGATGCCGGGGACGGCTAGCTGGGCCGAGACCGCCGAGATGAAGGTCGCCGATCCGCTCTTTTTGAGTGTCGGCAGGGCCGCCTGCAGGCAGGCCAGCTGCGGCCTTACCTTCTCGTCGACGCCACTGCCAATGTCGGTCAGGTCAAGCGTTGGGAAGGGGCCAAGACCCTTGCCGCCACTGGCCGCCAGCACCAGATGATCGAAGGGGCCGAGGCGCTCGAAGAACCGGCTGACCTCATCCGGCTTGCCGGCATCGAAAGCCGCTTTGTCGGCGGCGCCGCCGAGGCTCTTCCATGCGTTCTTCAGCTTGTCCTCGTCGCGCCCGGTGATGGTCACCTTCATGCCCGGACCAAGCAGTTTTCGCGCCGTCGCCAGGCCGATGCCGGACGAGCCGCCGATGATGACGGCGTGTTCGATTGCCTTGGTCATGAATGTTCTTCCTTCGATGCAGCCAGACCGACGAGGTCAAGGCTCAGGTTTCGCAACTGTTGTCTTGCCTTGGCGTCATAGGCCTGGGCATCGGCGCGGGATTCCCGCAGGCCGTCGAAATAGAGGCCGCTTCTCCCGTCGAGCGCGGGCGATGTCGCGAGGTTGAGAATGGCATCGGCGCCGGTCTCGACCGAACTCCATGGGGTTACACCGGCCTGCCGGACCATGGTGGTGTTCATGTAGCTGGCCGGGTGCAGCGCGTTGACGGTGACGCCGGTGCCTTTCAATTGCTCGGCAAGGGCGATGGTGAACAGGATCTGCGCCAGCTTGCTCTGGCAGTAGGCGCGCACGCCATCATAGGCGCGGGTCAGCATGACATCGCCGAAGTCGATCGCTTGTTGCCCGGCCGAGGCGACGTTGACGATGCGCGCCGGTGTGCTCGCCTTCAGCAACGGAAGAAGTTCGTTGGTGAGCAGAAAACCGGCGAGATAATTGACGGCAAAACGCAGTTCGTAGCCATCGGCGCTGACTTGCCGTTGGGCGCCTTGGCCCGCCGTGCCGATGCCGGCATTGTTGATGAGGATGTCGAGCCGGTCCGTCCTGGCGCGTACGGCCTCGGCGAGGCGGCGCACTTCGGCCAGAGAGGAAAGGTCGGCGACCAGAAGCTCGGCCTTGCCGCCGGCGGCTTCGATCTCGGTGACAACAGCCTTGCCGCGCGTCGCATCGCGGCCATGCACCAGCACACGGGCGCCGGCGGCGCCGAGCCGTTGCGCGACGACGCGGCCAACGCCGTCGGTCGAGCCGGTGATGAGGATCGTCTTGTCTTTGAGTTCCACGTTCAGAGCCTCCATTCTGTTGCTCTGAACGGAAGATGCGGCAGTTGGCGCGAGCCAAACAGTTCAAACTTTATCCTGGTATCAATACTGCTATAATAGGCGCATGGAGTCCCAACCCCACTCGGCCCCCACACACTCCGCTGAAGACAGCCGTCGGCGCGAACTCGGCGCCTTCCTGCGCTCGCGCCGCGAGCGGCTGACGCCCTCGGCAACCGGCATCGCGGCTGGCCTCAGGCGGCGTACGCCGGGCTTGCGCCGCGAGGAAGTGGCGATGATCGCCGGTGTCGGCACGACCTGGTACACATGGCTGGAGCAGGGGCGGGAAGTCAGGCCCTCGGTCGAGGTGCTGACGGCGCTTGCCGAAGCGCTGCGCCTCGACGCCGCCGAAAAACAGCATTTGTTCATCCTGGCCGGACGGCAGCAGCCCGAGCGTCGCGCCGTGGCGCCGGAAAAGGTCGACGGCCCGTTGCTGCACATGCTGCAAAGCCTGGTGCTGCAGCCGGCCTATGTGATTGGCCGGCGCTGGGACGTGCTGGCCTGGAATCCGGCGGCGGTGGCGGTGTTCGGCGACTATGGTTTGCTGGAGGGTGATAGCCGCAACATCGTCCACATGGTGTTCACCAATCCGCACCACCGGCGCCTGCTGGTCGACTGGGAGGAATTGGCGCGCACCGTGCTGGCCTCGTTCCGGGCCGCGAGCGCCCGCTATGTCGGCGATCCGGATTTCGAGCGGCTGATCGAGTTGATGACCCGCTCGAGCCCGGAGTTTCGCAACTGGTGGCCGCAGCGCGACGTCGCGCATCGATTGTCGGGGGTGAAGCATGTCCGGCACCCGAGCGCGGGCGCCATGACCTTCGAGCATATGAGCCTGTCGATCGGCGACGGCTCGGACATGAAGCTGATCGTCTACACGCCGCTCGCCGAGCAGAACTCGGTCACCAAGCTGCAGACATTGCTGGACGCACTGCCGGCAGAGCGGCGCAGCGCCTGAAGCGTCAGGTCTTCGGCTTCAGCCCATCAAGAAACAGTTGTTCCAGGAAGCGGGCCGCATCCTCGAAGCGGCCGTCGCCGCCGCGGTTCGGCCCGAGCACGGCGCGGACCTGGACGTCGAAATCGGCATAGTGCTGCGTTGTCGCCCAGATCGAGAAGATCAGGTGCCACGGGTCGGTCTTGGCGATCTTGCCGGCGCGCATCCAGCCCTTGATGACGGCGGCCTTCTCGTCGACCAGCGTCTTCAACTCGCCGGCCAGCAGCGGCATGATGCGTGGCGCGCCTTGCAGGATCTCATTGGCGAACAGCCGGCTCTCGCGGGGAAAGTCGCGCGCCATCTCCAGTTTGCGCCTGATATAGCTGCGCAATTCGGTCAAGGGATCGCCAATGTCGTCCAGTTCGCGCAGCGGCGCCAGCCAGGTGTCGAGCAGGCGCTGTATCAGCGTCTCGTGGATGTCTTCCTTACGGCGGAAATAATAGAGCAGGTTGGGCTTCGACATGCCGGCGGCTTCGGCGATCTGGTCGATGGTCGAGCCGCGAAAGCCGTGGGTGGAGAAGACCTCGAGCGCCGCCTCCAGAATGAGTTCGCGCTTTTCCTGCTGGATGCGGGTGCGGCGAGGGGCGTCCGTGCCGATGGTCACCGTTGCAAGCCCTCGCGTTGAGGGTCATCTGGACCAATTCTCTGGACCAGTTTTTCCCTAGCCTGTGGAACGCACTTCAGGTGCCGCATTTCCGCTAGTAATCCCTTGACCGCCGACAGGGCGGTGCTAACGTTTGTCCAATCGGTCAAAAATTTGCGTAGCATGAAAACGCGGCAAAGACCAAGCGTTGGGCGCACCGAAACAGGTTACAAGGGGAAGTCTTGGTCATGTCCAACCGGCTGAAAGTCACGCCGAACGATCTCAGCGCATTCTGGATGCCGTTCACGGCAAACCGGCAGTTCAAGCAGGCGCCGCGCATGATGGTGTCCGCCAAGGATATGCACTACACCACTAGCGACGGCCGCAAGGTGCTCGACGGCACCGCCGGCCTGTGGTGCGTCAATGCCGGCCACTGCCGGCCGAAGATCACCGAGGCGATCCAGCATCAGGCCGCCGAGCTCGACTACGCGCCCGCCTTCCAGATGGGCCATCCGATCGTGTTCGAACTGGCCAACCGCCTGGTCGACCTAGCGCCCAAGGGCATGGACCACGTCTTCTTCACCAATTCCGGTTCGGAATCGGTCGAGACCGCGCTCAAGATGGCCATCGCCTATCATCGCGTCAGGGGCGAGGGCTCGCGCACCCGCCTGATTGGTCGCGAGCGCGGCTATCACGGCGTCAATTTCGGCGGCATTTCGGTCGGCGGCATCGTCACCAACCGCAAGATGTTCGGCACGCTGCTCGGCGGCGTCGACCACATGCCGCACACGCATCTGCCGGAAAAGAACGCCTTCACCAAGGGCGTGCCGGAGTATGGCGCCGAACTCGCCAACGAGTTGGAGCGCATCGTCGCGCTGCATGACGCCTCGACCATCGCCGCCGTCATCGTCGAGCCGGTTGCCGGCTCCACCGGGGTCATCCTGCCGCCGAAGGGCTATCTCGAGAAACTGCGCGAGATCTGCACCAAGCACGGCATCCTGTTGATCTTCGATGAGGTCATCACCGGTTTCGGCCGTCTCGGCACACCGTTCGCCGCCGACTATTTCGGCGTCACGCCCGACATCATGACCACTGCCAAGGGCGTCTCCAACGGCGTCATCCCGATGGGTGCGGTGTTCGTCAAGAAGGAGATCCACGACGCCTTCATGACCGGCCCCGAGCACATGATCGAGTTCTTCCACGGCTACACCTATTCGGGCAACCCGATCGCCTGTGCGGCTGCACTCGGCACGCTCGACACCTACAAGGAAGAGGGTCTTTTGACCCGCGGCGAGGAGCTGGCGCCGTACTGGGAAGACGCGCTGCATTCGCTGAAGGGCGAGCCGAACGTCATCGACATCAGGAACATCGGCCTGATCGGCGCGATCGAGCTGGCGCCGATCGCCGGCCAGCCGACCAAGCGTGCCTTCTCGGCCTTCGTCAAGGCGTTCGAGCGCGGCGCGCTGATCCGCACCACCGGCGACATCATCGCGCTGTCGCCGCCGCTGATCATCACCAAGGGCCAGATCAACGAATTGATCGACCATGTGCGCGAAGTGCTGAGGTCGATAGACTAGATCTGCTTTGCCTGGACGGGTGGCGGCGGGAACCGCCGCCCGACCAGAATATGAAATGGAAGGACTTTGAATGGCCGCACCCGGCGAGAATCTGCGAATCAATTCAGACCGTTTGTGGGATTCCATCATGGAGATGGCGAAGATCGGCCCCGGCGTCGCCGGCGGCAACAATCGCCAGACCGTGACCGACGAGGACGGCGAGGGGCGGCATCTGTTCAAGCGCTGGTGCGATGCGGCAGGGCTCGAAATGGGTGTCGACGAGATGGGCACGATGTTCGCGCGCCGCGAAGGCACCGATCCCAGCCTGCCGCCGGTCTATGTCGGCAGCCATCTTGATACGCAGCCGACCGGCGGCAAATATGACGGCGTGCTTGGCGTGCTGGGCGGGCTCGAAGTGGTGCGCTCGCTCAACGATCTCGGCATCAAGACCAAACATCCGATCGTCGTCACCAACTGGACGAACGAGGAGGGCGCGCGCTTCGCTCCGGCGATGATGGCGTCCGGCGTGTTCGCCGGCGTGCTCGACCAGGCCGATGTCTATGGGCATGTCGACAAGCAGGGCAAGAAATTCGGCGAGGAGCTGGAGCGCATAGGCTGGAAGGGCACCGAGAAGGTCGGCGAGCGCAAGATCCACGCCTTTTTCGAACTGCATATCGAGCAGGGACCTATCCTCGAGGACGAAGGCATCGACATCGGTGTCGTTACCCACGGCCAGGGCCTGAAATGGCTGCAGGTGACGCTGACCGGCAAGGAAGCGCATACCGGCTCGACGCCGATGCCCAAGCGCCGCAATGCCGGGCTCGGCATGGCGCGGGTGATCGAACTGGTGCATGAGATCGCCATGGACTACCAGCCCGACGCCGTCGGCGCGGTCGGTCACATGGAGGTGTTTCCCAATTCGCGCAACATCATCGCCGGCCGCACTGTCTTCACCATCGACATCCGCTCGCCGGAAAAGGAAGTGCTGGACGCCATGGACGGCCGCATCCGCGAAGGCATCGACACGGTCTGCGAGGCGCTCGACATCCGGTACGAGATCGAGCAGGTCGGCGCTTTCGATCCGGTGACCTTCGACGCCGGCTGCGTCAAGGCGATCCGTGATGCCGCCGAACGGCTCGGCTATTCCCACCGCAACATCGTCTCCGGCGCCGGTCACGACGCCTGCTGGATCAACCGCGTCGCGCCCACCGCCATGGTGATGTGCCCCTGCGTCGACGGCCTGAGCCACAACGAGGCCGAGGAGATCACCAAGGAATGGGCCTCGGCGGGTGCCGATGTTTTGTTCCACGCGGTGGTGGAGACGGCTGTCATCGTCGAGTGAATTTAGAAATCTACCTTCCAAACGACGCTCACCAAGAAGCGCGAAGAGAACAAGGGAACAAGAAAATGACCAAAGTCATCAAGAACGGCACCATCGTCACCGCCGACCGCACGTGGAAGGCCGATGTGCTGTTCAGCCACGGCAAGATCGTCGCCATCGGTTCGGGCCTGCATGGCGACCACGAGTTCGACGCCACCGGCTGCTATGTCATGCCGGGCGGCATCGATCCGCACACCCATCTCGAAATGCCGTTCATGGGCACCTATTCGGCCGACGATTTCGAGTCCGGCACCCGCGCAGCCTTGTCCGGGGGTACCACCATGGTGGTCGATTTCTGCCTGCCGGCGCCGCAGCAGTCGCTGCTCGAAGCCTTGCAGATGTGGGACAACAAGACCTCGAAGGCGTCCTGCGATTATTCCTTCCACATGGCGATCACCTGGTGGGGCAAGCAGGTGTTCGACGAGATGGCCACCGTCGTCGACAAGGGCATCACCTCGTTCAAGCATTTCATGGCCTACAAGGGCGCGCTGATGGTCGACGACGACGAGATGTATGCGTCATTCCAGCGCTGCGCCGATCTTGGCGCGCTGCCGCTGGTGCATGCCGAGAATGGCGATGTGGTTGCGGCGCTCTCGCAGAAGCTGCTGGCCGCCGGCAACAATGGCCCCGAGGGGCACGCCTATTCGCGGCCGCCGGAGGTGGAAGGCGAGGCGACCAACCGCGCCATCATGATCGCCGACATGGCAGGCGTGCCGCTCTATGTCGTGCACGTCTCTTGCGAGCAGAGCCACGAGGCGATCCGCCGGGCGCGGCAGAAGGGCATGCGGGTGTTCGGCGAGCCGCTGATCCAGCATCTGACTCTGGATGAGAGCGAATATTTCGACAAGGACTGGGACCATGCGGCGCGCCGCGTGATGAGCCCGCCCTTCCGCAACAAATTGCACCAGGATTCGCTTTGGGCCGGCCTGCAGGCGGGCTCGCTGCAGGTGGTGGCGACCGACCATTGCGCCTTCACCACCAAGCAGAAGCGCAACGGCGTCGGCGATTTCACCAAGATCCCGAACGGCACCGGCGGGCTTGAAGACCGCATGCCGGTGCTGTGGACCAAGGGCGTCAACACCGGCCGCCTGACGATGAACGAGTTCGTCGCGGTGACCTCGACCAACATCGCCAAGATCCTCAACATGTATCCGAAGAAAGGCGCCATCGTCGAAGGCGCCGACGCCGACATCGTTGTCTGGGATCCCAGCGCCAAGAAGAAGATCACTTCGAAGAAGCAGCAGTCGGTCATCGACTACAACGTCTTCGAGGGTTTCGAGGTGACCGGCCTGCCGCGCTTCGTGTTTTCGCGTGGCGAACTGTCGATCCAGGAGGCCGAAATCAGGGCCAAGCCCGGCCATGGCGAGTTTGTCGGCCGCGAGCCGAATGCGGCGGTCAACCGAGCGCTGTCGACGTGGAAGGAAATCTCCGCACCGCGCAAGGTGGAACGCACCGGCATCCCGGCGACCGGGGTCTGAGGTGCGGCGCGGGGGACTTCTTTTCACGGCAGCTTTGGTTCTGGCCGCCAGCCAAGTGTCGGCGGCCGGCATCGACCTTGCCAAACCTTATGGCAACAAATCCGGCTGCATCAACAAGAACGGCCAGGAAGTCTACGCCGAGGACATGCTGCTTCTGACCAACACCGATTTCGTCACCGCCACCAGTGCCTGTACCTTCACCGGCAAACACAATGAGGCGGACGGTTCTCTGACGGTCAAGGCAGAGTGCGAAGCTGAAGGCGAGGAGGGCAAGTCGCCCGCCACCTTCACCATCAAGCACAGCATCAAGAACGCCAAGAAACTGGTGATCGCGGATGAGGACGGCACCGTCTATGGGGAAGTGTCTCGGTGCCGATGATTGCCGAACTCGGCGGGCAGCGCAAACCTCAAGCAATTGACCGATGGGCGCCTGGCCCCGCGAAGTCAGCTTCAAGCGACCAGCGCATCCAGTTCCGGCAGCAGGACGACGCTTTCCTGTTCGTTGGGATCGGTGCGGGCAATGACGGCCGAAGACGGGGCGTCGCTCAGATTGGCCGGCAGATGCGGTACGCCGGCGGGAATGTAGAAGAGGTCGCCGGCCTTGACGACGATATGATGCTCGAGCCGGTCGCCGTACCAGGTGTGGACCTCGCCGGAGAGCACATAGATCGCCGTCTCGTGGCTTTCGTGCATATGCGCCTTGGCGCGGGCGCCGGGCGGCATGGTGAGCATGTGCATGCAGATGCCGGAGGCGCCGACGGTTTCGGCGGCGATGCCGGCGAAATAGGTCAATCCCTGCTTGCCTTCATAAGTGCTTTCAGGGCGGATAAGATGACAAGTGGGTTTGGGCGACATCGGGGAAACTCCGGGCGTCGATCGAGTGGGACAAGACCAATGGGACAGGGCGAGTGGAAAACAACATCGCGATAAAAGCAATCGGATTCCGACCGACGCCGCAGGGACGGGAACAGGCAGGCGACAGCCGATGACAGGGACTTCGCCAGCCGTCGTCGCGGCAAGCAAACTCGGACTGACTTTCCAGACCAATGACGGGCCGGTGCAGGCGCTGTCCAATGTCGATCTCACCATCGGCAAGGGCGAGTTCGTCTCCTTCATCGGGCCTTCGGGCTGCGGCAAGACCACATTGCTGCGCGTCATCGCCGACCTGGAGAAGCCGACCTCGGGGACGATTTCCGTCAACGGCATGACAGCAGAGCAGGCGCGCGAGAAACGTGCCTATGGCTATGTCTTTCAGGCTGCCGCCCTGTTTCCGTGGCGCACCATCGAGCGCAATGTCGGGCTGCCGCTGGAGATCATGGGCCTATCCAAGACGGAGCAGGCAGAGCGGATCAAGCGTACGCTCGACCTCGTCAACCTCTCGGGTTTCGAGAAGAAATATCCCTGGCAGCTCTCGGGCGGCATGCAGCAGCGCGCCTCGATCGCGCGCGCGCTGGCCTTCGATGCCGACCTCCTGTTGATGGACGAGCCGTTCGGCGCGCTGGACGAGATCGTGCGCGACCATCTCAACGAGCAATTGCTGGAACTGTGGGGGCGCACCAACAAGACCATCTGCTTCGTCACCCACTCCATTCCCGAAGCCGTCTATCTGTCGACGCGCATCGTCGTCATGTCGCCGCGCCCGGGCCGGGTCAGCGACATCATCGAATCGACGTTGCCAAAGGAGCGGCCGCTCGACATCCGCGAGACGCCTGAGTTTTTGGCGATCGCCGCGCGGGTGCGTGACGGGCTGCGGGCAGGGCATAGCTATGATGATTGAGGGGTGGCAGGACGAGGTTCCTCCTCTCCCCAGCGGGGAGAGGGTGGCCGGAGCGAAGCGGAGGTCGGGTGAGGGGGCGGCGCCGACGGATCCGACCAAGAGGAGGGCCGGGGCCACGGAGCGCGCCCGAAAGCTGCGGTTTGACGAGACCAAGGCCGAATACCGGCTTTGGGGCGAGTTACGGGGGCGTCACCTCAACGGCTACAAGTTCGTAAGACAAGTGCCACTCGGACCGTTCTTCGCCGACTTTCTCTGCCGTGAAAAAAGCTTGATCGTCGAAATCGATGGCAGCCAACATGCCGAGTCCCAGACTGACGAAAGCAGAACAACTTGGCTGAACAGCCATGGTTATTCTGTTCTTCGCTTCTGGAATCACGAGGTTCTGGCGGAACGGCGGGCGGTTCTGGATACAATATTAGCGGTGCTTGAGGGGCAGATAGACTCCCCCTCACCCGGCCTCCGCTTCGCTCCGGCCACCCTCTCCCCGTTGGGGAGAGGAGGGCGCCAGTCGGCTGAGGCCCACTGATGGATACCTTCCGCGACAAGCTCGTCCCCGTGACCTCCATCCTGTTGGGCGTGATCGTGCTCTGGTACGTCTTCGCCGTCATCCTCAACACGCCGTTCCAGCGCGATCTCGACCGCCGTGCCGGCGAAACGCCCGCGTTCAGCGAATTCATCGGCAAGACGCTGTCGCAGCCGAAGCCGACATTGCCGGCGCCGCATCAGGTGGCGGTGAATTTTTTTGAGAACACCTTCCTGCGGCCCGTCACCTCGAGCCGCAGCCTCGTCTACAATGCCTGGGTGACGCTGTCGTCGACGCTGCTCGGCTTTGCCTTCGGCACGGCGCTCGGCATCATCATCGCTGTCGGCATCGTGCATGTGGCGACGCTCGACCGCAGCCTGATGCCGTGGATCATTGCCTCGCAGACCATTCCCATCCTGGCGGTGGCGCCGATGATCATCGTCGTGCTGGCGGCGGTCGGCATCACCGGCCTGGTCCCCAAGGCGATGATCTCGACCTACCTGTCGTTCTTCCCGGTGACGGTGGGCATGGTGAAGGGCCTGCGCTCGCCCGAGATCATGCATCTCGACCTGATGCACACCTACAATGCCAGTCGCTCGCAGACCTTCTGGAAGTTGCGGGTGCCGGCCTCTGTGCCGTTCCTGTTCACCTCGATGAAGGTGGCGGTGGCGGCAAGCCTTGTCGGCGCCATCGTCGGCGAACTGCCAACGGGGGCGGTTGCCGGCATCGGCGCCAAGCTTTTGGCCGGCGCCTACTACAGCCAGTCCATCGACATCTGGTCGGCGCTGGTCGCAGGTTCGGTGGTGGCTGCCCTTCTGGTCATGGTGGTCGGCATTGCCGGGCGCCTCGTCGACCGCGCGATGGGCGGGAGGCCGGCATGAACTGGCTGAAACCCTCCTGGCAAGCGGTGCTGGCGGTCGTGCTGTGCCTGATGGCGGTCGCGCTCGGTGCGATGTCGAAGCCGGAAGCGGCAGCGTTTGCCGATCCGGCGGCCAGCATCAACTATCCCTATCTTGGAACCAAGGGCTTGATGTTCGGCCTGGCGGTGCTGGCGGCGCTGATCTCGATGACCAGGATTCCGCCCCTTGCGGAAGCGGCGGTGCTGTTTGTCGGCGCCCACCTCGTGGCTTGGCTGCTGATATCGGGCATTGCAGGTTTCGAAGGCACGGCGCTGGCGCCATATTTCCTGCTGCTCGCCGCCGCATGGCTGCTTGGCTGGCGCTGCGTGGCGGTGCTGTCATCGTTGCGCCCTTTCCCCAGTTGGGCACGGACGGGCTTGCGCCTGATCATCCCCGCCATCTTCGGCGCCTGGATACTGATCATCTGGGAAGCGGTGACGCGCGGCGCCGGCATTCCCTTCATCCTGTTGCCGCCGCCAAGCGCGATCGGCGCGCGCATCGCGAGTTCGCTGCCGGTGCTCGGCGCCGATGTTCGGCAGACCATCTTCAAGGCGGTGATCTTCGGCTATGTCGTGGGCAGCGGCGCCGGCTTCATCACGGCGGTGCTCGCCGACCGCGTGCCGTTCCTGCGGCGCGGCCTCTTGCCGATCGGCAATATGGTCTCGGCGCTGCCGATCATCGGCGTCGCCCCGATCATGGTGATGTGGTTCGGCTTCGACTGGCAGTCCAAGGCGGCGGTGGTCATCATCATGACCTTCTTCCCGATGCTGGTGAATACGGTCGCCGGCCTTGCCGCCTCCGGCCATATGGAGCGCGACCTGATGCGCACCTATGCGTCGGGCTACTGGCAGACGCTGCTGAAGCTCAGGCTGCCGGCAGCCGCTCCCTTCATCTTCAACGCGCTGAAGATCAACTCGACGCTGGCGCTGATCGGCGCCATCGTCGCCGAGTTCTTCGGCACGCCTGTCGTCGGCATGGGCTTCCGCATCTCGACCGAGGTCGGGCGGATGAACATCGACATGGTGTGGGCCGAAATCGCAGTTGCAGCACTTGCGGGTTCGGTCTTTTATGGCGTGGTCGCTCTTGTCGAAAGAGCCGTCACGTTTTGGCATCCCTCTGTCCGTGGTGGATAGGGGCGGTGGGTTTAGGGCACTAACTTCAGAGGGTAATAAAATGAAAAGACTGATTATTCCTGTTCTGGCCGGGGCTATGTCGCTGGCCGCGTTCCAGGCAATGGCCGCCGACAAGGTAACGTTACAGCTGAAATGGGTCACGCAGGCCCAGTTTGCCGGCTACTATGTCGCCAAGGCCAAGGGTTTCTATGAGGCCGAGGGTCTCGATGTCGAGATCAAGCCGGGCGGCCCCGATATCGCGCCCGAGCAGGTGATCGCCGGCGGCGGCGCCGATGTCATCGTCGACTGGATGGGCGGTGCGCTGGCCGCCCGCGAAAAGGGCGTGCCGCTGGTCAACATCGCCCAGCCGTTCAAGAAGGCCGGCATGGAGCTGGTCTGCCCGAAGGACGGCCCGATCAAGACCGAAGCCGACTTCAAGGGCCACACGCTCGGCGTCTGGTTCTTCGGCAATGAATATCCGTTCTACGCCTGGATGAACAAGCTCGGCCTGAAGACCGATGGCGGTCCGGACGGCGTCACCGTCTTGAAGCAGAGCTTCGACGTGCAGCCGCTGATCCAGAAGCAGGCGGATTGCATCTCGGTGATGACCTACAACGAGTACTGGCAGCTGATCGATGCCGGCTACAAGCCGGAGCAGCTGACCGTGTTCAACTACTCGGCCATGGGCAACGACCTGCTCGAGGACGGGCTCTATGCGTCCGAAGACAAGCTCAAGGACCCGGCCTTCGAGGACAAGATGGTGCGTTTCGTGCGCGCTTCGATGAAGGGCTGGAAGTACGCCATCGACAACAATGACGAAGCCGCAGGCATCGTCATGGATGGCGGTGGCCAGGACGAGAACCACCAGAAGCGCATGATGAGCGAAGTCGCCAAGCTGGTCGACAATGCCGACGGCAAGCTCGATCCGGCAACCTACGAGCGCACTGCCAAGGCGCTGCTCGACCAGAAGATCATCACCAAGGAGCCGACCGGCGCCTACACCACCGCGATCACCGACAAGGCTGTGAAGTAAGCCTAGTCGGCAACATCTCGATCTAGAGAACGGCGCCTCTGGATAAGCGGTTCTGCGTTTCAGCGAAACGCAGAACCGTTCTAGTGGTAAAAGCCTGACGCTTGGTTCCCACTGATATAGCGGGAGACGACCATAGGTCATAGCTTAGCTATAATTTGGTCGAGCGGTGCATCATACGGGAGCGCGCTTGCATATGATCGAAATCAACGAACACTGCGACAGTCTCAAAAGCCCAATAAATCTTTTCTCTCGTTCAGAGATTTTGTTGAACCCATCTGTGGTTCCAAATAGTTCAGGTTTATATGCTTGGTACTTTCGCTCCCTACCGAGTGATTTTTCTGCCTCCAAGTGCGTCACGAAAAATGATTGTTATCTCCTATACATCGGTATCTCACCAGAGAAAGTTACAAGCACTCAAAACCTTCGGAAGAGAATACTAACGCACCTTCGTGGAAATGCCGAAGGATCGACGCTGCGTCGAACGCTCGGAATCTTATTGTCCAAGAAGAGTGGATTTCCATTACGCCGTGTGGGTAGTGGCAACAGAATGACGTTTACTCACTCTGGAGAACAATGGCTCGACGATTGGATGGACGACAACGCCTTTGTTTGCTGGGAAGAGCACCCGGAACCGTGGCGGATTGAAAAAGAAATATTTCTCAGGACTTATTTGCCCCTTAACCTCAAAGGAAACAATCACAACAATTACTATCTTACGCTGAAAAGCTTCAGAAAAACAGCGCTGGCACAAGCGAGGTCAGAGCCGATAGCGTTGGAAGAAAACCGCCGCAAAGCTGAATTTCAGACAGATAGTGAGCGGCTTGTGGATTGAAACAGAATTATCTATTCTGTTTTTCTGCGATTGTCCCCACTCACTAGCGGCGGCAGGTGTCCTACGCTAGCAAAGTGTCAGGTTTTGACCACTAGCTCTCTGTTTTGACACAACTCCGGACGGAAAACCGTTTCACACTTTTCCCGGAATTGCTTTAGGTGTCAGAGGCGCCGTTCCTTTATGGTGTTCATGACGAAGCTGGTCTCGATCGAGGCGACGCATTTCAGCCGCGCGATCTTTTCCTTGATGAAGCGCTCGTACTGTTCGAGGCTTCCCGTCACCACCTTCAGCACATAGTCGCGCGACCCGGTGACGAGGTGGCATTCCAGCACCTCTTCCCAGCCGCGGATCGCGTCCTCGAACATGACGATCTCGTCTTCGTTCTGGCGGCTGAGCCGGATGGTGGCGATGGCGACCATGCTCCAGCCGAAGGCGGCCGGATCGACCAGCGTGGTGTAGCCCCTGATAATTCCGGTTTCCTCCAGCCGCCGCACCCGCCTCAGGCAGGGCGACGGTGACAGGCCGATCCGCTCGGCAAGCTCGTTGTTGGTGATGCGGGCGTCAGCCTGCAGCTCGCGCAGAATCCTGCGGTCGAAATCGTCGGCTATCTTCTGCTGCACTTTCGGGTTCTCCAAGCAATTTATTGCGGGAATGCAGCCATGCGAGCCGAAGAATAGCAAGGACTGGCGGATCGGGATCGCATAAATTGCTGCGACACTCCTCGAAAAAGGCAGGAAAGATCATGACCGCGCCACGCCCGTCGAAAACCCATATCGGCAATCACAAGCTCCATCCGGAGACGCTGATGCTGAGCTATGGCTTCGATCCGCAGCTTTCGGAGGGCGCGGTCAAGCCGCCGGTGTTCCTGACCTCGACCTTCGTGTTCAAGTCGGCGGAGGAGGGACGCGACTTCTTCGACTACACGTCCGGCCGCAAGGAGCCGCCGAGCGGCACGGCCTCCGGCCTGGTCTATTCGCGCTTCAACCACCCCAACAGCGAGATCGTCGAGGATCGGCTGGCAATCTATGAGGGGACGGATGCCTGTATCCTGTTTTCATCGGGCATGTCGGCGATTGCCACGACGCTGCTCGCCTACGCCCGCCCGGGTGACGCTATTTTGCATTCGCAGCCGCTGTATGGCGGCACCGAGACACTTTTGACGCGCACGCTCTCCGGTTTCGGCATCGGCGCTGTCGGCTTCGCGGACGGCGTGGATGAGACAGCGATGCGCACGGCCGCCGATGCGGCCGTCGCGAAAGGCCGCGTTTCGGTCATCCTGATCGAGACGCCGTCAAATCCGACCAACAGCCTGGTCGACATCGCGCTGATGCGCAAGATCGCCGACGAGATCGGCGCGAGCCAGGGGTCGACGCCAATCATCGTCTGCGACAACACATTGCTGGGTCCGGTGTTCCAGCGGCCGATCGAACACGGTGCCGACGTGTCGGTTTATTCGCTGACCAAATATGTCGGCGGCCATTCCGACCTGATCGCGGGTGCCGCCATGGGCAGCAAGGCGGTCACCAAGCCGATCAAGGCGCTGCGCGGCGCGATCGGCACGCAGCTCGACCCGCATTCCTGCTGGATGCTCGGTCGCTCGCTGGAGACGCTGTCGATCCGCATGGAGCGGGCCAACGACAATGCGCGCCTGGTCGCCGAATTCCTGCGCGATCACGCCAAGGTCGAGAAGGTGCATTACCTGCCGTTCCTGGGCGAGGACACGCCGGCGGGCCGCGCCTACAGGGCGCAATGCAGCGGCGCCGGCTCGACCTTCTCCTTCGATATCAAGGGCGGGGAGAAGGCGGCTTTCGCCTTCCTCAACGGGCTGCAGATTTTCAAGCTAGCGGTGAGCCTTGGCGGAACGGAATCGCTGGCCAGCCACCCCGCGGCCATGACCCATTCGGGCATACCCTTCGAGGTGCGCCAGCGCATCGGCGTGCTGGAGACCACCGTCAGGCTGTCTATCGGCGTCGAGCACCCGGACGATCTGATCGCCGACCTGACGCAGGCGCTGGCGGCGGTCTGACGGCTACCCCAAAAGCCGGACAGGACGGGCCATCGGATTTCTGTACGTCATCACAAACGCGTGTGGTGGGATACATTGTGCCGCCCAGCCGTTGCGTTGAAGCATACGCGCGTCGGGGAGACGTGACGGATGCGACATCCAATCGGAGGTTCTTCATGCGCACCCAATCCTTCTTACCGGCGCTGTCGGCGCTGGCCATTTCGACCGCTTTCCTGTTCGCATCGCCGGCCCTGGCAGCCATGGAAAAGTTCAAGGCAACGCTCGATGGCGGCCAGCAGAACCCGCCGGTCACCACGAAGGGCAAAGGCACGGCCACCCTCACATTCGACACGGCCAAGAAGAAGCTCAGCTGGAATGTCAAATATTCCGGCCTCGGCGGGCCGGCGACGGCAGCGCACATCCACGGCCCGGCGGCGATGGGCGAAAACGCTGGACCGGTCATTCCATTCAAGAAACTCAAGAGCCCGATCAAGGGATCGGAAACGCTGACCGATGCCCAGGCGGCCGACCTTGAGGCCGGCAAGTATTACGTCAACGTCCACACCAAAGCGAACCCGGACGGGGAGATCCGCGGCCAGATCGAGAAGGCGAAGTAGGGGGAGCCAACACCGGAGGTTGGCGGGACAGCGCCCCCCTCTGTCCTGCCGGACATCTCCCCCTCAAGGGGGGAGATCGACAGTCATCTTGGCTTTTGAAAAACAGCAGAGGTCTAAAGGAGGTCTAAGAGGGGGCGCCAGCAATGGAGCCGCTAATCTCTTCCCTTGAGGGGGAGATGCCCGGCAGGGCAGAGGGGGGCGCCGTAGAACTCGGCCTATGCCCTTAGCTCTCAAACCTTGTCGCGGATCTGGGTCATCGTCCGGGTCGGGGTGATCGCTTCGGGGTCGAGCCGGATTTCGACGATCGCCGGCTTGCCGCTGGCGCGGGCACGTTCGAAGGCGGGCGCGAAGTCCGCCGTCTTCTCGACCGTCTCGCCGTGGCCGCCATAGGCGCGGGCGAGGGCCGCGAAGTTGGGGTTCTTGAGATCGGTAGCGACGACGCGGCCGGGATATTCGCGCTCCTGGTGCATGCGAATGGTGCCGTAAATGCCGTTGTTGACGACGACGACGACGATCGGCAGGTCATACTGCACGGCGGTGGCGAATTCCTGCCCGTTCATCAGGAAGCAGCCGTCGCCGGCAAAGGCAACCACGGTGCGGTCCGGGAACAGTTCCTTGGCGGCGACTGCGGCGGGGGTGCCATATCCCATCGAGCCCGAGGTCGGTGCACCTTGCGTGGCGAAACGGCGGAAGCGGTGGAAGCGGTGCACCCAGGTGGCGTAATTGCCGGCGCCGTTGGTGAGGATGGCATCGTCGGGCAGCATCTTTTCCAGATAGTTCATGATCGGCCCCATCTGGACCGAGCCGGGGCCGCTTTCCGGTGGCGTCGACCAGTCGAGATAGGCGGCATGCAGCTTTGGCGTCTCGGCTGCCCAGACGGGCGCCGAGGCCGGCTTGCGCCTGGCGAAGGCTTCGACGAAGGCGGACGGCGAGGCATTGATCGCCAGTGTCGGCCGATAGACGCGGCCGAGTTCGCCGGGATCGGCATGGATATGCACCAGTGTCTGGTCGGGGTAGGGGCTTTTCAGCAGCGTGTAGTCGGAAGACGGCATCTCGCCCATGCGGCCACCGATGAGCAGGACGAGGTCGGCCTGCTTGATCGCTGTGGCCAGCTTCGGATTGATGCCGATGCCGACATCGCCGGCATAGTTCGGATGCAGATGATCAAACAGCATCTGGCGGCGGAAGGAGCAGCCGACCGGCAGCGACCACGCCTCGGCGATCGTGCGCATCCGCGCAACCGCCTCGGCATCCCAGCGCGTGCCGCCAAGGATGACGAATGGGCGCTTGGACTTGGCCAGCAGCTTTTCCAGCGCGTCGAGCTCGGCTTCGCCGGCCCGTGTTTCCACCGGTGTGTGCGGCAAGGCGATGGGCGCTTCGACGATGCTGGTCAGCATGTCTTCGGGCAGCGAGATCACCACCGGACCGGGACGACCCGACGTCGCCACGGCGAAGGCACGGGTGACGAATTCGGGGATGCGTGAGGCGTCGTCTATCTCGACCACCCATTTGGCGATGTCGCCGAAGAACCTCTTGTAATCAACCTCCTGAAAAGCCTCGCGCTCCTTGGCGTGGCTTGCGACCTGGCCGATGAACAGGATGACGGGTATCGAATCCTGCATGGCAATGTGGATGCCGGCCGAGGCGTTGGTGGCGCCGGGGCCGCGGGTGACGAAGCAGATGCCGGGTTTGCCGGTCAGGCGGCCGTGGCAATCGGCCATCATCGCAGCACCGCCTTCCTGGCGGCAGACGATGGTGCGGATCGCTGAATCGTGCAGCGCATCGAGCACCGCCAGATAGGATTCACCGGGCACGCAATAGATGCGGTCGGTGCCGTTGGCTTCGAGCGCGTCTACGATGAGTTGTCCGCCGGTCTTCATTGTCCAGACTTCTCCAGTTCGGCAAGGATTTCTTCGGTGTGCTCGCCCAGGCGCGGCGAGGGGCGCTCGTAGACCAGCGGTGTGCCGGACAGGACCATCGGTGCGCGCACCGACGGCAGAAAATTGCCATGGCCGTCGTCGAGATCGAGCCGCATGCCGCGCGCGATTGTCTGCGGATCGGCGAACATCTGGCCGATCGTGTTGATCGGGCTCGCCGGCACGCCGGCCGCTTCCAGCTTGGCCAGCAGCGGATCGCGGTCGAAAACCTTCAGCGCCTCGATCATGCGTTCGCGCAGCTTTACCCGGTTGGCGACCCGGGCGGGGTTGGTGGCGAAATCGGGATTCGCCGGCAGATCGTCCAGCCCAACGGCGGCGCAGAATTTGGCGAATTGGCCGTCATTGCCGACCGCCAGGATGATGTGGCCGTCCCGGACCGGCACCACCTCGTAAGGGGCGATGTTCATATGCGCATTGCCCATCTGCACCGGCGATTTGCCGGAGACCAGATAGTTCAAATTCTGGTTGCCGAGCGCCGAGATCTGGGTGTCGAAGAGCGCCATATCGATGTGCTGGCCTTCGCCGGTCTGCTCGGCGTGGCGCAATGCTGCCTGGATGGCGATGACCGAATAGAGGCCGGTGAAGATGTCCGAGATGGCGACGCCGGCCTTTTGCGGCTCACGGCCAACCTCGCCGGTGATCGACATCATGCCGGCCATGGCCTGGATGATGAAGTCGTAGCCGGCGCGCGGCGCATACGGACCATCCTGGCCGAAGCCGGTGATCGAGCAGTAGACGAGGCGAGGGTTGATCTTGCGCAGGCTGTCATAGTCGAGGCCATATTTCTTCAAGCCGCCGAGCTTGAAGTTCTCGATCAGCACGTCCGAAGCCGCGACCAGCCGGCGCACCGTTTCGGCTCCTTCGGGTGTCGAGAAATCGATGGCGATGGAGCGCTTGCCGCGATTGCAGGAATGGTAATAGGCGGCCGAAAGGTTCTCGCCGTCCTTGCCCATGACGAAGGGCGGACCCCATTTGCGGGTGTCGTCGCCGCCGTCGGGGCTCTCGACCTTGATGACATCGGCGCCGAGATCGGCGAGCAACTGCCCGGCCCATGGCCCAGCAAGGATGCGGGCGAGTTCGACGACGCGGACGCCTTTCAGCGGGGGTTCGGCCATAAATCACCGTGATTGCCGCAATCACTGCGATTGCTGCGAAGCAGAGCCTCTATCAAGCCCTGCAACGGCTGTCACGGCTCTTGCGATAGGCCAATCCGTCACGCTTTGAGGACATTGTCCGCCCAGGCAGCGAAATCATCCATGATGATGTCGCGATTCACCTCGTTCAGGCTTTCGTGGCGGGTGTCGGCGTAAACCTTTGAAACGAGATTCGAAAAGCCCATCGTGCGCATGCGATCAACAAGGTGGGTGATGCCTTTGCCATGGTCCGAGGCAGGGTCCTTCTCGCCACCGACGATGCTGACGGGAAGATCACGCCGGATGCCGGCAAAGCCGGCATCCTTGCCGCCGTTCAGCGCCATCGAGACCACATCGCGCCACATCGACACCGAAGCATCCCAGCCGCACAAGGGATCGGCGATGTATTTTGCCACCTCGGCCGCGTCGCGCGACAGCCAGTCGAACAGCGTGCGGTGGTTGGGCACCGCCTTGCCCCAGGCCCGGAAGGTGAGTTTCGGCAGCAAGCGCGATGGCACATCGGAGCCGAGCCGGAACCGCTCCCAGGCAAGAATGCCGAGCGCCAGCTGTCCAAGCGGGCCTTGGGAGAAATTGCCGTTCCAGATTGCGGCGGCATGGACGCGTGGCGAGTGACGCAACAGGAAGTTCAGCGCGACCGACGCACCCATCGAATGGCCAAACAGGATGACCGGTCTGTTTGGCCATTCGCTGGCGATGAGATCATGGATGGCGCCGACGTCGGCGATCACCTTGGCGGCGCCGTCCCTGTCGGCGAACCTGCCGAGCGGCGCGTCGGGCGCCTTGGTCGCGCCATGGCCGCGATGATCGTGGACATAGACATGGAAGCCGCGTTGGGCGAGAAAATCGGCGAAGCGGGCATAGCGCGCGGCGTGCTCGGCCAGCCCGTGGTTGATCTGAACGACGGCCCGTGCCTGGCCATCGGCTTGCCTGACGAAAAGATTGAGATCGGCGCCGGTCGGCGAGGCAACCACGCGCTGCTGGCTGAATGACATGCCGCTCGGTCTCCAGGCTCCGGCCGCCGCCGTGGCGCCGGCCTTGTTTGCGCCGGCGCCGGTTTTGCGTCAATCCGCCCTGCCTGCTTTTCCGCGACGATGTTTCTTGCGTTTGGCCAGCAAAATATCGCAATTCTGACATGGAGACAGCTTCAGTCTGTCGCCCACTTCTTCAGCCGGGGATTTTCCATGCGCATTGCTGTCGTTTTCGGATTGGCCATGTTGGCGGCGTCGCTGGCCGGGGTGGCGCGTGCCGACGTCAAGATGAGCGGCAGCTTCGTCGCCGACGCTGCCTGTCCGGCAACGCAAGCCATCAAGAACGGCAAGAACCCCGGCAATGTCTCGACCGATGCCGGCAAGAGCTACCAGCTGGTCGCCGGCAACAAGGACGCGCCGACGCACTACCTCATCCTGGTGCCGGGCGCAGATCCGGAGCGCCGCTGGGTGAAGGTTTCCTGCGGCCATTTGTCTGGCAGCAGCGCGGCGACGGTGCCGGCCGCACCGGGTGGACAAGGCAAGCCGGCGGCCTCGGGAAAGCCCGAATATGTCTTCGCGCTGAGCTGGCAGCCGGCCTTCTGCGAAACCAAGTCGAACAAGACCGAATGCAAGGCGCAGAGTGCTGGTGATTTCGATGCGACGCATTTCACCTTGCACGGGCTGTGGCCGCAGCCGAACGGCAATTTCTATTGCCAGGCGACAGCTAGCGACAAGGCCAACGACAATCCAGCTCACTGGAAGGACCTGCCTCCGGTCAACCTCGACGCCAACACCCGCACGGAGCTCGATCAGGTCATGCCGGGGACGGCTTCCCAGCTCGAGCGGCATGAATGGATCAAGCACGGCACCTGCTACGGCAAGAGCCAGCAGGACTATTTCTCCGACGCGCTCAATCTGATGCGCGCCGTGAACAGCTCGCCGGTGCGCGATCTCTTTGCCAAGAACATCGGCGGCAAGCTGACGGCAGACCAGATCCGCGGCGCCTTCGACACTGCCTTCGGCGCGGGAGCAGGGGACCGCGTGCGCGTGTCCTGCGTCATCGATCCGTCGAGCGGCAGACGGCTGATCGGTGAGCTGACGCTCGGCCTCGCCGGCCCGATCAGCCCGAACAGCTCGCTCAAGGATCTGCTGCTGGCGTCGGTGCCGACCAACAAGGCCGGTTGCCCGACCGGCACTGTCGACGCGATCGGCTTCCAGTAAGGGCGGCTGAACGGTCGCCAGACCGCATGAGCAGCATTCGAGCGGCGATCGCAAAAGCGATTGCCGTTCGGCGCCGCATCGCCTACATAGCGGCCAACCTCCATTCAATTCGACAAATTCAGTCGGTTTTTCAGGGAAAGCGCGCGTGGCACGCCAGTTCATCTATCACATGGCCGGCCTCAACAAGGCCTATGGCACCAAGAAGGTGCTCGAGAACATTCATCTGTCCTTCTATCCGGACGCCAAGATCGGCATCCTCGGCCCCAACGGCTCGGGCAAGTCGACGATCCTCAAGATTATGGCCGGGCTCGACAAGGAGTGGAACGGCGAGGCGTGGCTGGCCGAAGGCGCCACTGTCGGCTACCTGGCGCAGGAGCCGGCGCTCGATCCGGCCAAGACCGTGTTCGAAAACATCATGGAAGGCGTCGCCGCCAAGACCGCCATCATCGAACGCTACAACGAATTGATGATGAACTATTCCGACGAGACGGCCGACGAGTCGGCCAAGCTCCAGGACGAGATGGACCGGCTGAACCTGTGGGACCTCGAACAGCAGGTCGAGATGGCGATGGAAGCGCTGGGCTGCCCGCCCAAGGATTCGGAAGTCACCAAGCTTTCGGGCGGCGAACGCCGCCGCGTCGCGCTCTGCCAGCTTCTGCTGCGCCAGCCTGATCTTTTGCTGCTCGACGAACCGACCAACCATCTCGACGCCGAAACCACGGCGTGGCTGGAAAAGCATCTGCGTGCCTATCCGGGCGCCGTGATGATCATCACCCACGATCGCTACTTCCTCGACAATGTCACCGGCTGGATCCTCGAACTCGACCGTGGCCGCGGCATTCCCTATGAGGGTAACTACACCAAGTACCTCGAAGCCAAGGCCAAGCGGCTCAAGCAGGAAGGCCGCGAGGACGATGCCCGCCAACGCGCCATCGGCCGCGAGCGCGAGTGGATCCAGTCGAGCCCGAAGGCCCGCCAGACCAAATCCAAAGCGCGTATCCAGGCGTTCCAGGACCTTTTGGATGCAGCCGATAAGCGGCGCCCGAGCGACACGCAGATCGTCATTCCGCATGGCGAGCGGCTCGGCAATGTGGTCATCGAGGCGGAAGGCCTGTCGAAGGGCTTTGGCGATACGCTTTTGATCGACGGCCTGGAATTCAAGCTGCCGCCAGGCGGCATCGTCGGCGTCATCGGCCCGAACGGCGCCGGCAAGACGACGCTGTTTCGCATGATCACCGGCCAGGAAAAGCCGGATGCGGGTTCTGTGCGCGTCGGTGAGACGGTCAAGCTCGGCTATGTCGACCAGAGCCGCGACGCGCTCGATCCCTCAAAGACGGTGTGGGAAGAGATTTCCGGCGGCGCCGAAGTGGTCAAGCTTGGCAAGTTCGAGGCCAACACGCGCGCCTATTGCGCGTCGTTCAACTTCCGTGGCGGCGACCAGCAGCAGAAGGTCGGCAACCTCTCTGGCGGTCAGCGCAACCGCGTGCATCTGGCCAAGATGCTGAAGACCGGCGGCAACGTGCTGCTGCTCGACGAACCGACCAACGATCTCGATACCGAAACGCTGGCCGCACTCGAAGACGCGCTGGAAAACTTCGGCGGCTGCGCGGTCATCATCTCGCACGATCGCATGTTCCTCGACCGCCTGGCGACGCACATCCTCGCCTTCGAGGGCGACAGCCATGTCGAATGGTTCGAGGGCAATTTCGAGGACTATGAGCAGGACAAGATCCGCCGCCTCGGCCCCGATGCCGTCAACCCGCACCGCATGACGTATAAGAGGCTGACGCGGTAAAGGGCAGGGTACGTTGCGGGGGATCGTCGTTTGACCTAAATTGGGTTGACGGAGCTTTCCATGATCACAGTCAAACTGCCGCAAAAGACCGAAAAGCTGCTGTCCGACATGGCCAAGGCCAGTGGCCGCACGGCCGATCAGGTCGCGGTCGACGCGATCCTCGAGGCCATCGAGGATTGGCAGGACGCCAGGGTTGCCGAGGATCGGGTCAAGAATGACGACGGCGCTCGTATCCCGCTGGAGGAAATGATCCGCCAGCTTGAACTTCGTGAAGGCGAGGAACGTAGCAAGAAGCCCGCCGCTGAATGAGTTGGCGTGTCGAGTTCACGCCACGCGCTAAGAAGGACATTAAGCGGCTTCGACGAAGGATCAGCGCCGTATTCTCGACTTCCTCTCCGGAAGAGTTTCAGCGCATCCCGATCCAAGAGTTCTTGCCAAACGCCTTACCGCAACCAAAGAAGACGCTTGGCGGTTTCGCGTCGGCGACTACCGGATCATCGTCCAGTTCTGGGATAGCCGCCTTGTGGTCCTGGTCGTGGAAATAGGCAACCGTCGCGAGGTGTATCGATGAACAACAGCGTCGTTTCACAAAAGCCCGATTGGTCCGCCGCCCAATATCTGAAATTCGAAGACGAGCGCACGCGACCCGCGCGCGATCTCGTAGCTCAAGTGCCGGTCGACTTCCCGCGCCGGGTCGTCGACATCGGCTGCGGACCTGGCAACTCGACCGAACTGCTTGTCGCGCGCTGGCCGGATGCGCAGGTGAGTGGCTTCGACACTTCGCCCGACATGATCGAGAAGGCGAGGGCGCGCCTGCCCGAGGTCAGCTTTGACCTGGCCGATGCTTCCCAATGGCAGCCGGCGGAGCCGGTTGACGTGATCTTCGCCAATGCGGTGTTCCAGTGGCTGCCTACCCACCCGGCGGTGTTCCAACGGTTGATGGGCTTTCTCGCGCCGGGCGGCGCGCTGGCTATCCAGATGCCCGACAATATGGAGGAAGACTCCCACCGCCTGATGCGGGAGACCGCCGCCGAGATGCCGTTTGCCGAAAAGATGAAGGGCGCGGCGCGCGGGCCGTTGCCGCCGGTTTCCTTCTACTATGACCTGCTGTCGCCGCTCAGCGATCGGCTTGATATTTGGCACACAATCTACAACCACCCGCTTGCCGACGCCGAGGCGATCGTCGAATGGGTGACATCGACCGGACTGAAACCGTTCCTCGATCCGCTGGACGCCGATGAACGGACGCTGTTCCTCGACAGCTACACGGCCAAGATCGCCAAGGCCTATCCGAAGACGGCTGATGGCAAGGTGCTTTTGCGCTTTCCGCGCATCTTTATCGTCGCCAAGCGGGCTTAATTATCCACGTTGCGCGGCGCCCGTTGCGGCCGCTTGACCGGGTTTCGCCGCCATGCGCATTTCATCGCGTTGGGGTCACGATGGCCCATGGCAGGGGGGTGGATGATGACATTGAAAAAGATGCTTTTCGGCGGCAGCGCGTGCGCGGCGGCGCTTCTGGCGTTCTCGATCGCGGCGGAAGCCAAGCGAGCGCGCTGCTTCACCAGCGACGACGGCTATTTTGCGTGCAGCTATCGCTCGATCGACGATGCGGGCAGCTTCCGCATTTCGGCGCCGGGCTATCCGACCTATGTGCTGGAGATCGACGGGCCGGGCTTTGCCTATGGCTTTGTCAATCTCGGTCGCCGCAATGTGCCGCTGCCGGGGCAGTTCGTGCGCAGCCGCGACGACGGCGCCTGCTGGAACAATCCGCAGACCAACACCAAGCTCTGCGCCTGGTGAGTTGGCCTAACCCTTGGTTTAAGCCGGCGTAAACCGCCGCGGTGAGAAAACTGTTGCGCCGGAGCGTTCCGGCGCCCACATGAAGCCCGCAACGCCTGCGGATGGGACGGACTGGATATATGCATCGCGTCATCATCAGCGGCATCGGCGTTGAAATCCCTGAAGCCACCATCACCAATGAAGAGCTGGTCGCCAGCTTCAATGCCTGGGTCGACATGGAGAATGCGCGCCGCCAGGGCACCGACGAGCCGCAACTGCCGAAATCGGACAGCGACTTCATCGTCCACGCCTCGGGCGTGCGCACCCGTCATGTCATCGAGCGGGAAGGCATTCTCGATCCAACCCGGATGTCGCCGCGCATTCCGGCACGGCCCGACGACGCGCTGTCGCTGGAGGCCGAGTTCGGCATCGCCTCGGCGAAGAAGGCTCTCGACCATGCTGGCCTAAAACCATCCGATATCGATTTGGTGATCT
The DNA here is from genome assembly GCF_964254115.1 of Mesorhizobium sp. LjRoot246. Taxonomy (NCBI): domain Bacteria; kingdom Pseudomonadati; phylum Pseudomonadota; class Alphaproteobacteria; order Hyphomicrobiales; family Phyllobacteriaceae; genus Mesorhizobium; species Mesorhizobium sp. LjRoot246. The sequence goes on from NZ_CAXUSN020000001.1 coordinate 3,259,143, forward strand.
GCTCGGCCTCGCATCACCAGCGGCCTTACCCGGCGATCGCCATCGAGATGCAGGAGGCGCTCGGGACAAAGGGCGCCGGCTTCGACATGGGGCTTGGCTGTTCATCGGCGGCGGCCGCCTTGCACATTGCCGTCAACCTGGTGCGGTCGGGCGCGCACAAGCGCATTCTGGTGACGACGCCCGAGATCATCACCGGCCATCTCAATTTCCGCGACCGGCAGACGCATTTCATCTTCGGCGACGCTTCGGTGTCGATGGTGGTCGAAGGCCTGGCCAAGGGCGACAAGCGGCCGGGTCGCTTCGAGGTGCTCGACACGCGCGTCTGGACGCAGATGTCGAACAACATCCGCACCAATCTGGGCTATCACACCCGCACCGCCCAGGAAGATCCCTACATGATCAATCTGGAAGGCAATCTGATCAAGCAGGTCGGCAACAAGGTGTTCAAGGAAGTCACCGTCGCCGGGCAAAAATTCATCGTCGAATTCCTCGCCGAACACGGGCTGACGCCGCAGGCGATCAGGCGCTTCTGGCTGCATCAGGCCAATGCGCGCATGAACGCGATGATCCTGAAACTGTCGTTCGGCCACGAGGTCGACCACGACCGCGCGCCGATGGTGCTGGAGCGGCTGGGCAACACAGCGGGCGCCGGCGCTATTGTCGCGCTATCGGAAAACCATGCCGACATGAAACCGGCCGATTTCGGCCTGATCTGCGCCTTTGGCGCGGGGTATTCGATAGGCGGTGCGCTGCTGAGGATGCTTTGAGCTTGTCGCGTCAGGCTGGTGCGAACGGCACCAGCATCGGCACGCGCCTGGCGTAGTCGTCATAGGCACTGCCCAATTCGGCGCGCAGGAAGCGCTCCTCGAGCCTTGCCTTGATGACGGTGCCGATAATCACCAGCGCGGCGCCGGCGATGCCCCAGACAGTGCCTTTGGCCGCCATGGTGGCCAGGATTGCCAAAAGCAGTCCGGTGTAGATCGGGTGGCGGACCAGCCTGTAGGGGCCGGTGTCGACGACATGGTGCTCGGCCTTGGCGGTGACCGTGCCTGACCAGAGGCGGCCGAGATGCAGTCGAGCCCACCAGGCGAATGCCAGACCGACCGCGATTAGCGCAACGCAGATCCACGCCTCAATGCGGTTCGGAATCCAAAGCCGAAGCCTGCCAGCATAGCCGTGTGCAGGGATGAACAACAGCATCGCCCCGAGCACTGTCACGACCCGGTAGCGCAACTCTGCCTGCAAGCCGGCGCGCTTTTGCGCCGGATCGGCCCAGAAGGCAGCCGCGAGCCAGGACGCAAGCCAGACCAGCCAAAGCGCCGCGATTGCAGGAGCGGGATGCACGATGAAACCTCCGCAGACTTGTCCGCGTCACCATGTAGCCGGGACAGCGCGGCAGCAATGCGGCCCCAATACGGGACTGGTTCCCATTTCAGGTAAGAAGATCGTGATCCGCGCCGCAATCTCATTTGCTGGCGAACATCCATTGCACGCCGAAGGCGTCGACCAGCATGCCGAAACTGGCCCCCCAAACTTGCCGCGCCAAGGGCACGGTGATGCGGCCGCCTGCGCTCATTCGGTCGAAAAGCTCCTGCATGGCGGCTAGGTCGTCGAACTCCAGCATCAAGGCGGAGCCTTTCATCGGCTCCGCATCGTCATTATCGGAAGCGTGAAACAGCACGCCCGGACCTTCGAAGCGCGCGTGCATTACCTTTCCCCGCATGGCTGCAGTCCGCACCGGCATGCCGTTGTCGCCCCAGCGCAGCAGGATCGTTCCCCGGCCAAGGCCGCACTGTTCGTAGAAGGCCAGTGCGGGCTCGCAATTGGTGGTGAAGAACAGCGAAGGGGAGAGCCGCATCGGTTTGCTCCTTGCCGGATCAGTGCGCTGCGGCGGTGGCGGCAGCGATGAGTGCGTCGCCCGTATATTGCCTGTCACCGATGCCCCAGCCGCCATCGGGCGCATTGACGATGTTGATCCAGGTGTTTTCGGGCTGGTGGCCGGGCACGCAGAGTTCGGCGACGATCCCGGCGGCCGCGCTGATGAAGGCATTTCTGGCTTCGATCGAACCGAGGCCGATGTTGGGCAATTTCAACTCGACCATGACGACAGGCCGATTGGCGCCGCCCGCGTAGATGTGATGAGGCGGCAAGATGTGGACGGTGCCGCCGACGATGGCGGTGAAGAACGAATTGCCGGTGGCGCCGGAGGCTTCGATGAGGGCGGCGCTGAGACGCGGCAGGATCTTGCGCTCTCCCGCCGGGGTCAGTATGCCTTCCGGCGCGGTCACGGTGATTGGCATTTGGCTCTCCATTTTGCTTGGTTTCCATGGGCTTTCCGACTGACATGTCTTCCGGCTTGCCATGTTTCGTATCGATTGGTACGTTATACAGAGAAGGTGAGTCAATAGGTTTCGTATCGATCGCTATGGATAATTTGGAAAAGCCCCGCGGCGGCCGGCCGCGCGCCTTCGACCTCGACCGGGCGCTGGATGCGGCGATGCATCTGTTCTGGGAGCATGGTTATGAGGCGACGTCGCTGGCCATGCTGCGCGAGGCGATGGGGCTGACACCGCCGCAGATCTACAATGCCTTCACCGACAAGGAGACTTTGTTCCGCAAGGCGCTGACGCGCTACCACGAAACCGAGATCGGCTTTGCGCTGGAAGCGCTGAGCGCGCCGGTATCGACGCGGGAGGCGATCCGTCGGTTGCTGCTCGGCGCGGCGGAAGCATATTCGAGGCCCGGCAAGCCTGGTGGCTGCCTGTTCGTCAGCGGCGCGCTGGCAGCCTCGCCGCAGGCACAAGCCATTGCCGATGAGCTCAAGACCTATCGCAAGGCGAGTGAGGCGGCGATCGCAGAGCGGCTGGCCAGGGGCAGGGTGGCGGGCGACTTGCCGGAAGGTCTCTCCGTCAAGGGCTTCGCCAAATACCTGGCCGGCGTCATGAACGGCATGTCGATCCAGGCGCGGGACGGTGCTTCGGTCGAAGAGTTGCGCACTTTGGCCCAAACCGCTCTTGCGGCCTTGCCGGCCGAAGGGCAAAACCAAACGGCGTCATCAAAAGAATGAAGCCCATGCTGGATCTCTTCCCCGAGGCTGATAAGCCGCTCGAAATCATCCCCGCGCGAAAGCTGGCCGCCAAGGCGGCTGCGCTCTACGTCGCGCCGGAGGATCATTTTCAGACGCGCCCGGTGGACGAATTGCGGCTGGGTTTCGACGGCATATCAGGCGATTTCCATGCCGGACCGACACGGCGCTCGGGTGGGCGCGAGCCCTGGTATCCGCGCGGCACAGAAATGCGCAACGAACGGCAGCTGTCGATCGTGGCAATGGATGAGCTGGCCATAGTCGCCGAACGCATGGGTCTCACCGAGATCAAGCCGGAATGGATCGGCGCCAATCTCGTGATCGAAGGGGTGCCGAACCTCTCCATGCTGCCGGCCGGCACGCTGCTGTTCTTCAAGGGTGGCGTCACCGTCAAGGTCGACGCGCAGAACGGCCCGTGCCGCATCGCCGGTCGGTCGATCGCCGAAAATGCCGGAATGGCTGATATCGAAGCCGGCGCGCTGTTGTTCCCGAAGGTCGCGAAGCGGCTGCGTGGCGTTGTCGCCTGGGTCGAAAAACCGGGAACGGTCAAGGCCGGTGAGGAGATTTCGGTGCGCGTGCCAGAACAGTGGATCTATCAAGCCTGAGGGCAGGCTACGCCGCCCATCGAGCAGCGTAGCAAAAGCGCTGGACTTCAGCCCTTGCGGTTCTTCCTGGCGCCTTGCGCCATGATGGAGACGTCGTCCCACTTCTCCCAGGTGGCGATGCGGTTGGCGTATTCCTGCTTGATCATCGGCAGGCCGCCATCGCCGAAGAATACGCGCAGCGGTGGCTCGGCCGCATCGACAATGGCCAGCATCGCCGGACCGGTGGCTTCGGGATCGCCGGCGACCGAATTGGCGCGGCGCTCGGCCATTTTGGCGCGGGCGGGCGCATAGGCCGCGATCGGCTGGGAGACTTTGGCCGACGGACCGGCCCAGTCGGTGGAGAAGCCGCCCGGTTCGACCAGCGTCACGTGGATGCCGAATTCCGCGACTTCGATGCTCAGCGACTGGCTGAAAGCTTCCAGCGCCCATTTCGAGGCGTGGTAGAGGCCGAGCGAGGCAAAGGCGTTGACGCCGCCGATCGACGAGATCTGGATGATGTGGCCGGACCGTTGCGCCCGCATGATCGGCAGCGCGGCCTGGGTGACCCAGAGCGCGCCGAAGACGTTGGTTTCGATCTGGTCTCGGGCTTCCTGCTCGCTGACCTCCTCGATGGCGCCGAAATGGCCGTAGCCGGCATTGTTGATGACGACGTCGAGCCGGCCAAAGCGCTTGTGCGCCTCGGCGATTGCGGCCTCGACGGCTTTCTTGTCGGTGACGTCTAGCTTTATCGCGGCAATCTTGTCGCCGTATTTCTCGACGAGATCGGCGAGCGTGCCGGCATCGCGAGCGGTCGCTGCAACGCGGTCGCCACGGGCGAGTGCGGCCTCGGCCCAGACGCGGCCAAAGCCCTTCGACGATCCGGTGATGAACCAAACCTTGTTTGTCATGATGTGGAGTCCTTGCCCCTGCGGGCGTGATTTCGGATGAAAGCGGAGGCTTCTCCGCTTTCGGGCATATACGGTCTATCCCCCGATTTTCCAGAGGCGAGGGGAATCTTTTGAAAAAGACGCCTGAATTATCAGGGATAATTCACTGGGTTCGACCAAGCCGGGTCCTCGTGCTTCTCCCAATAGAGCGCCATCAGCCGGCTGGTGATCGGCCCGACCTTGCCGTCGGCGACCCGGACACCGTCGATCTCCGTCACCGGCATGATGCCGCCTGCGGTCGAGGTGATGAAGACCTCGTCTGCCTCGCGCAACGCGGCGACGCTGACATCGGTGGCGATGGCGGCAAGACCTTCCTGGGCGCACAGGTCAAAGACAGTGCGGCGGGTGATGCCGGGCAGCACGCCAATGGAAGGCGTCGACAGTTTGTCGTCCTTGACGCAGAAGACGTTGAAGCCCGGGCCTTCGGCGACATTGCCATTGAAGTCGAGAATGAGCGCGGTCTCGGCGCCGCGGTCATAGGCGTCGTAGAGGCCGCGCACCAGATCGAGCCAGTGATAGTTCTTGATCGCTGGGTCGATCGAAGCTGGCGGAATGCGCACCTTGTCGCTGATGGCGACACGCAGGCCGCGCTGCAACTGCTCGGCATTGGCGACCGAGCCGAACGGCACGGCGAACGCCATGAAGCGGTTGACCGCCTGGCGCGGGTCACGGCTGAAGGTCGGCGAGGCGCCGCGCGTGCACAGCATTTCGACATAGGCGCCGCGATGGCCCGACAACGCCACGCAATTGTGCAGGATTTCGCTCACGCCCTCGCGGTCGAAGGGAATGGTCATGCGCAGCTTTTCCAGCCCGCCGAAGAAGCGGTCGAGATGCAAATCGAGGCGGAAGAAGCTCCCATTCCAGACATGCACGGTGTCGTAAGTGGCGTCGGAATGCAGAAATCCCCAGTCCAGCACCGAAATCTTGGCCTGCGACATCGGCAGGTACTGGCCATCGAGGAAAGCGACGCCCTCGGGATAGCTGTGCGGATCGACGTGGCGGTCGCCGACCAAGGGCAGTGGCTTCTCGTCCTGTGTTGTCATCGTCCGGCTCATCGGGGCCTCCTGTCGCGCAAGGCGAGAGGCTAGCGGCGTGAGACAGAAGGCATAGAGCCACCCGCCCGGCGCTGTTCGTCCTCCATGACGTTCTGACGGATACATCGGATTGGAATTGCCTTATCATTCCGGGTTTGAACGGGAGGGGAAGATGGGCAGGCTCGGGGCCGTCACAGCAGCCATGATGATGTTTGCCGCCTCGGGCGAAGCCAGCGCCCAGTGCGCGCGCGAAGGCGAGGAATTGTGCCAGGGCGGCCAGACCTATCGGTGCGAGAAAACCGGCAGCGAATTGACGCCGATCTTCCAGAACGTGCCTTGCGCGGTGCCGTCGCTGAGCGGCAGCTGGGTCGGCAGCGGCCACCAGAGCCCGGCAGGCGACGCCGGCGCCGACTGGGCGATCGCCATGACGATCAACGATAGCAGCGCCTCGATCGACTATCCGTCGCTCGGCTGCGGCGGCTCCCTATCGCAGACATCAAGGGACGACACATCGGCGGAATACCACGAGAACATCACCTACGGGCAGGACAAGTGCATCGACGGCGGCAATATCACCGTCAGGTTTTTCAAGGGCAATCTGTCCTGGACGTGGGTCGGCCAGGCCGACGGCCAGCCCTACAATGCCGTCGCCGTGTTAAAGCGGAAGTAGCCGTTGGTCATTCCTCCTCGTCGTCGGCGTCGAGCAGGCGGGTTGCGCGCCAGCGGGTGAGCACGATGTTGGTCTGCTCGATGACGAAGAAACGCGCCGAGTCGCGGTCGTAGCCTTCGGCCAGCAGTTTTTCGTAATCGGTGTGCATGTGGCGGATATGGGCGATGGCCGCCAGCCATACGGCGATGCCCGGCGGCAAGGTCTTCATGTGGACCGCGCCGGCGTCGCTGCGGATCTTCTCCATGTCGGCATAAGGCGCCAACGGCAGCAGTGCGGTCAGCGCCTTGGCGATGGCGCGGCGGCGACCGGTCGGCGCTGTCATCGCCGGATCCGATCGGACTCGTCGCGCCCTTCGATGGTCGCCTCCGGTATGGCGTCGGTCGAGGCGAAATAGGGTTTTATGTCGATGATTGGCGTGCCGTCGAGCACGTCGATGGCGTCGAGGTCGATGCGGCCGGCGTTTTGGTCGAGCCCGACGAGCCTGGCCACATGCAGCCCGATAGGGTTGGGGCGGGCAGGGGAGCGCAGCGAAAATACGCCTTTCGCTTCAGCCGCATGGCGTGGTTTCTGCACAATCAGGTCCCGCGGCGCGTGATGCAGCCAGGACAGGATGATGACGTGGCTGGCCCGCTCAAGTCCCCTCAGGCCTTCACGATAAGGCGCGTCGATGGTCAGCACCGCCTTCTGTCCGGTCTCACGCGCCGCGCGCATGTTCTTCGGGCAGGTTTCGCGCTTCGTCCATGGCGAGGCGATGCGGCCGATGAAGACGATCCCGCCGTCAGGCGGCATCAGTGCGGGATCGTTCTCCAGCCTCCGCTCGCCTTCACGCTCCTCGAATATCTCTCGCAGTCCGGTCATTGGCCCATCTCTCTGCGAACGCCACACAAGCGGCATTTTCTTGTCCGGTAGCGACATAGCGCTTGCAAGCTTCTGAAAATCGACATAAACATATGTTTATATCTTTTCAAAGAGAATACGCTGATGCATGTCTCGCTCGACACCATGGTTGATACATTGAAGGCGGCGGCCGAATCCAGCCGCTTGCGCATACTGGCACTGTTATCGCGCGGCGACCTCACGGTTTCCGATCTCACCGAAATTCTCAGCCAATCGCAGCCGCGCGTTTCGCGGCACCTGAAGCTGCTTCTGGAAGCCGGGCTGATCGGCCGCTACCAGGAAGGGTCGTGGGCCTTCTTCCGCTTGTCGGATGCGGATTCCGCGCGTGACTTCGTCATGGGGCTGGTTTCCGGCATTCGCGGTGCCGATCCGCAGGTAGAGCGCGATCTTGAGCGCCTGGCTTCCGTCAAGCGCAAGCGGCAGGACCGGGCGGTCGAGTATTTTTCCGTGAATGCGGCGAGCTGGGATCATATCCGCTCCCTGCATGTGCCGGACCGCGCCGTCGAAGCCGCGATGCTGAAGCTGGTCGGCAAGCGGCCGTTCCAGTCTATGCTCGATCTCGGCACCGGCACCGGGCGGCTGCTCGAAATCTTCTCGCCGCTCTACCGGCGCGGTGTCGGCATCGATATGTCGCGTGAGATGCTGACCGTGGCGCGTGCCAATCTCGATAAGGCCGGCGTTTCGAACGCGCAGGTGCGGCAGGGCGACATCTTTGCGCCGCCGGTCGAGCGCGACGCCTTCGATCTCGTCACCATCCATCAGGTGCTGCACTATCTCGACGATCCCGCCCGCGCCATTCGCGAGGCGGCGCGGCTTTTGCGTCCGGCCGGGCGGCTGGTCATCGTCGACTTCGCGCCGCATGCGCTGGAATTCCTGCGCGACGATCACGCGCATATGCGGCTCGGCTTTTCCGACCGGCAGATCGCCGACTGGTTTGCGGAAGCCGGCCTCGATCTTGAAGACAGTCAGGAATTCGAGCCACGCGGCGGCAGCGAGGCCAGGCTCACCGTGAAACTCTGGCTTGGCCGCGACCGGCGCCTGCTGATCGCCGATCCTTCCAACGACACAAGGCAGATAAGGGAAACCGCCTGATGAACCAGTTCCGCTTTTCCCGCCGCCCCGACATTGGCGACAAGGTCAGGGTTTCCTTCGAATTCTTCCCGCCGAAGACGGACGAGATGGAGGCCAGGCTGTGGGAGACGGTCACAAAGCTGCAGCCGCTGAAGCCGAAATTCGTCTCGGTGACCTACGGCGCCGGCGGCTCGACGCGCGAGCGCACCGCGCGCACCGTAAAGCGCATATTGACGGAAACCGCGATTCCTGCCGCGGCGCATCTGACCTGCGTCGGTGCAACGCGCGACGAGGTCGACGCGGTCATCCATGATTACAAGTCGATCGGCATCAACCGGTTCGTGGCGCTGCGCGGCGACCCGGCCTCCGGCGTCGGCGAACCCTATCGCCCGCATCCGGGTGGCTACGAGAATGGCGCGGAGCTGGTCGCCGGGCTCAAGACGATCGCGGATTTCGACATCTCCGTCGCGGCCTATCCGGAAAAACATCCGCAAAGCCCCGATTTCGCCACCGACATCGAGATGCTGAAGCGCAAGGTCGACAATGGCGCGACGCGCGCCATCACCCAGTTCTTCTTCGACAATGATCTCTACGAGCGCTATGTCGAGCGCGTCCGCCGCGCCGGCATCTACATCCCCATCGTGCCGGGTATCCAGCCGGTTCATAGTTTCAAGCAGGTCGCGAACTTTTCCGCGAGGGCGGGCGCGCATGTGCCCGGCTGGCTGGCGGAACGGTTCGAGGGCCTTGACCGTGACCCGCAGACGCATGCGTTGGTGGCGTCGGCGGTGGCGGCCGAACAGGTCATGGACCTGGTCGAGCGCGGGGTCGGCGATTTCCACTTCTACACCATGAACCGCGCCGATCTGGTCTTCGCCATCTGCCATATGATCGGCATCCGCTCGCACGAGGCGGAGGCCGCCGGATCAGCCGCGGCATGAGGGTGGGCTCAACAACAAAAGGCCGGGAAAAACCCGGCCTTTTGAATTGGTTGGACTATTTGGGTGCTGGTCTTCCCCGCTTTGGCGGTCAGGGAAGGAAGCCCATAATGAGGGCTCCTATGAAGGCGAACGCAGCACAGATCATCAATGCGTTGATAGGCCTCGTAAGTCCCATGACATAGCCTCCTCTTAAAGAGCTATGTCGTAGAGTCTAGGTTCATTTGTGCCACAGGCAAGCGGAAAATGTGCTGCATTGCGACGTGATTGTGAGATTTGCGACCCCGCTTTTGCCGTTAGGCGTTGAAACTCCTAGGCAAAACCCGGCTTCAGCCCTGTGAATAAATTATGGCGGCGGTGTGTCGTTACCATGTCATGACAGCGCTACCCCGCGAAAGTCGACTTCGACTTTCGCGGTGCGGGGGTCAAGGACGCGCTACCATCTTCCAAGGACGCGCCCGTCGATGGTGATGAGACCAAGGGCGATCAGCACCACGCCGCCGATTTCGAACAGTTCGAGCCGTTCGCCGAGAAACAGGAAGCCGAGCAGCATGGCGCTGGCCGGGACTATGAGCGTGACCAGCGAGGCGTTGGTAGCGCCGGCCGAGGCGACGAGGTTGAAATAGAGGATGTAGGCGAAGGCGGTGGATAGAAGCGCCAGCGCCAGCACGGCCGCCCAGACCGGCGGCGAGGCCGAGAACAGACCGGCCGGCCCATAGGTGAAGAGCACGATCGGGATCATGATGATGGTCGAAGCCGTCAACTGTCCGGTGGCGATGACCGGCGAGGGCACGCCCTTGAAGCGGCGGGCGACCATCAGGGCAATGCCATAAGACAGCGAAGCGCCGATCAGCGCGAATTTGGCCCAGACCGGGCCGCCGAGCCCGGCAAGCAGGCCCGGGCCGATCATGACAGCCGTACCGGCGATGCCGAGCGCAATGCCGGCGAGCTTGTTCCAGGAGAGCTTTTCATCCGGCGTCAGCCCATTGGCGAGGATCAGCGTCCAGAACGGCGTCGTCGCGTTGAGCACCGAGGCGACGCCGGCGCCAAGCTCTGTCTGGCCGGCGAAGATCAGGGAGAAGGGCACAACGTTGTTGGTGAGCGCCAGCAGGAAGAACAGGCCGGCATGCGGAAGCGTGAGGCGGAAAGAAGGTCCACGCAAGCCAAGATAGATCTGCAGCGCGATCGCCGCAATGGCAACGCGAAACAGCACCAGCACCAGCGGATGAAGTTCCGCCACCGCGATGCGGGCAAAGAAGAACGAGCCGCCCCAGATCGCACCGAGCAGCAGGAGCTGTCCCCAGTCCCTGAGCACCATCGGCCCGCGTGGTGCTGATGTCGCGGCTATTGCCATGTGAGTCGCCCTCCCGGACGGCCTGAATGCCGGTCAGTCAGGCAGAAGCCATATCGGGTCCACAGACAAGGGCCACCCGAAACCTGATTGCTGGCAATGGTCCGCCAAAGACCTAGCGCCGCAGCGTCAGCCGCACGAGACATAGAATTGTTTTCATTAGCCGCTAGCTTGGATTAATTGTGCGCAGGCTAGGTCAAGGATTCGTCGATGCAGCGATTCGAGAATGCCCGCGAGGCGGCACTGGCGCTTCGCCCCGACGATCCGGTCTATTGCTTCCGCCCGCAAGTGCTGATGGCCGATGCCACGCAGTTCATGGGCATGTTCCCCGGCAAGACCGCCTACGCGGTCAAGACCAATGGCGAGCAGATCGTGCTGAGGACCCTGGTCGAAGCCGGCGTCAAGGCTTTCGACGTCGCTTCGCCGGGCGAGTTCGCCGCCGTGCGTGCGGTCTCTCCCGATGCCGAGATGCTCTACATGCACCCGGTCAAGGCGCAGTCGGATATCAAGCTGGCGCTGGAGAAATACGGCATCCGCGTCATTTCGCTCGACCATGAGGACGAGATCACCAAGCTGACGCGGGTGGTGCGGGCGCTCGATGTCGATCCGGGCTCAATCAGCGTGTTCGTGCGCATCCAGACGAAAGGATCGGCCGCCTACGAACTGTCGAAGAAGTTCGGCGCCGGGCCGGCCTATGCCGTCGAACTGGCGGAAAGGCTGAACCGCACCGGCTACAAGGTTGGGCTGTGTTTCCATGTCGGCAGCCAGATCGAGGATCCAGACACCTATGAGCGGGCGCTGGCCTCCGCCGACTGGGTGCGCAACCGGCTGACCTTCGACATAGCAGGCCTCGATGTCGGCGGTGGCTTTCCGGCCGAATACGGCCATGATCCCAACCGCAAGCAGATCGAGATGCCGTCGCTCGGCCAGATCATGTCGCGGCTGTCGGGCGATCTGAAGGAGTATCAGTTCGACGAGATGCCGCTGGTGGCGGAACCAGGCCGAGTGATCGTGGCGCGCTGCCTGTCGCTGATCGTCCGGGTGCTGCTGCGCAAGGGCAAGCGGCTCTACATCAATGACGGCATCTGGGCATCGCTGTCGGATTCATGGACCGGCAAGATCACGCTGCCGGCGCGCTTTATTCCCGATCCGGCAATCCGCTCGCGCAATGGCGAGGAAAAGAACATCGTGCCGTTCAAGGTCTGCGGCGCGACCTGCGATTCCGTCGACATCCTGTCGCGGCCATTCTGGCTGCCGGAGACGGTCGACACCGGCGACTGGATCGAGATCGGTCACATCGGCGCCTATTCGCTGTCGCTCAGGACCCGCTTCAACGGGTTTTATCCCGACACCTTCGTCGAAGTGACGACGCCATTCGATGAAGGCGACGTGCCTCAAGGGTTTGCCAGCCTGGAGACAATGGCGGATTAGGCGACCCCGCCACCGGCTTGGATGTTCTCGCCGGTCAGCCAGCGGGCCTCGTCGCTGGCCAGGAAGACCGCGACATCGGCAACGTCACGCGGTGCGCCGATCCTGCCGAACGGTGACATGTCGGCCGCCACAGCGCGATCGCGCTCGGGAAGCAGGTCCGTGTCGGTGAAACCTGGCGACAGCGCATTCACGGTGATGCCGCGCGGTCCAAGCTCGCGCGAGAGCACACGGACGAATTGTTCGACGGCGCCCTTGCTGCCGAGATAGAGCGCCGTCTGGGTGAAGAACATCTTGGTGCCGCCAGTGGACACGGCGATGATGCGGCCACCGTCGCGAACGCGACGTGCTGCTTCCTGAAGCGTGAAGAAGGTGCCCCTGGCATTGGTGCCGAAGACAAGGTCGAAATCAGCTTCGCTGGCTTCGATCAGCGGCTTGATGACCGCGACTCCGACATTGGCGACGACGACATCGATCGCTCCCAACTCACTCTCGGCCTCGTCAAACAGACGGCGGATATCCGTGACGCTGGATATGTCGGCCTGGATTGCAACCGCCTTTCCGCCTTTGCTGGTGATGGCGGCCACGACGTCATCAGCGGCTTTCTGGTTGCCGACATAGTTGACCGCGACCGCAGCACCATTGGTCGCAAGCCCCTCGGCGATGGCGCGGCCGATGCCGCGCGAACTGCCGGTGACGAGTGCGTTTTTGCCTTGCAAGGACTGGGACATGATCAATTTCCTCCTGCGCCTTTTCATCCGGCGGGGCCGATGGCTGAGAAAATAGCGGCATGTAACTGATCGGATAATGGCCTATTATCTGACTGGCTTGTTAATCCAGGGATACACAATGCGCGGGTCCGAATTCTCTGAACTCAAGGCATTTTCGGCGATCGTGGAGGAAGGCAGTTTCGTTCGTGCCGCCGCAAGGCTAAGGGTCTCGCCGCCGGCACTCAGTCAGTCGATCCGGCAATTGGAGGCACGCGTCGGCGTCAGGCTGCTTAATCGCACGACGCGCAGTGTCTCCCCGACTGCTGCCGGCGACGCGCTGTTTGCCCGCCTCGCTGTTGCATTCCATGAACTGGAAGGCGCCGTCGCGGATGTCCATGCATCACGCGATCGGCCGGCGGGTTCGCTACGCATCAATGTGCCGCGAGTGGCCGCGATGCGCTTCATCGCGCCGATCCTGGGCGATTTTCAGCGCGCCTATCCTGATATCGCTTTGACCGTCATTGTCGACGACATGCTAACAAACATTGTCGAGGGGCGTTTCGATGCTGGAATCAGGCTCGGAGAACGGCTGGAAAAGGACATGGTGGCGGTGAAACTAAGCGGAGATCTGCAAATGGCCGCGGTGGCCGCTCCCGCCTATCTCAAGAACCGGGCTATCCCCCGTCATCCACAGGATCTGCACCAGCACCATTGCATCAAATTCCAGTGGCCCGGCGGCGGCAACATCTATCGATGGGAGTTTTCGCGCGGCAAACGCGCTCTGGACATCGCCGTCGAGGGTAGCCTGACCGTCAACGATACCGAACTGATGCTCAACGCCGCGCTGGACGGCGTGGGCATTGCCTACATGATCGATTATCAGGTCCGGCCATGGATCGAGAAGGGCAAGCTGGTTCGTTTTCTTGAGGCTTGGTCACCCAGCTTTCCAGGTTTTTATCTATACCACCCAAGCGCACGCCACGTGCCGCCGGCCTTGCGAGCTTTCATTGATTTTGTGCGGGAGAGAAGGGAAGTCGGTAGCGAATAGTCTTCACTGCTGACTTTCTTCAAGCCTCGCCAGCAACTCCGGCGTTGGCCAGCCGTCGACCGGCAAACCTAGCCGCATCTGTTCCTTGCGGATGGCTTCGCGGGTGTTGGTGCCCAAAATGCCGTCGACGGTGCCGACATCGTAGCCCCTGGCTTCGAGCTTGGTCTGCAGCGCCTTCATCTGCTCGTTGTTGAGACCGGTCTCCGGAGTGCGCGGATCGAACTGTTTTTCCCCCGCCAGCCGGGCGGCGAGATTTGCCGCGGTCAGAGCATAGGTGAAGGACTGGTTCCACTCGAGATAGACGTCGAAATTGTCATAGGCGAGGAAGGCGGGTCCCTTGCGGCCCATGGGCAGCGCCAGGCCTGCTTTGAGGCCGTTGTCGATCAGCGGCGTGCCGTCGGGGTTGGTGACGCCCCATTGTGCCCATTGCTGCAGCGGCAGCTTGTTGGTGCGGCCAGTCTGGTCCCACGGCATGCCGTCGGGCACGCGGACTTCCTGGATCCAGGGCTGGTCGCGTTTCCAGCCGCGCGACAGCACCTTGTTGGCGGTGGTCATGATCACATCCGGTACGCTACCGCGCAGATCGACCTTGCCGTCGCCGTCTCCGTCGACGCCGCGCGCCAGATAGTCGGAAGGCAGGATCTGCGTCTGGCCGATCTCGCCAGCCCAGGCACCCGTGACGTCGGCCGGCAGGACGCCGCGATCGATCAACTCCAGAAGCGGCACGAGTTGTGGCCTGAATAGCTGCGGGCGGCGGCAGTCATGCGACAGAGTAACCAAGGCGCTCAGTGTATGGAAATCTCCCTGCACGGCGCCGAAATCGGTCTCCAGCGCCCAGAAGGCGGCGATGATCGGCGCCTGGACGCCGAACTGCTGGTCGGCGCGGGCGAAGACATCGGCGTACTTCTTCAGGTTTGCCGCACCTTGCTTCAGCCGGTAGGCCGAGATCATGCGGTTGGAGAATTCGATGAAGGTCTGGGTGAAGACGCCCTGGGTGCGGTCGCGCGCCAGAACCTTGTCGTCGATGGTGGCGACTTCGAGCGCGTCGAGACCGACTATGCCGACGCCTGTCGCCTTAGCTTCCGCGGCGACGCGCTGCTTCCAGGCTTCGAAGTCACCGCCGCATTCCTGCGCCATCGCCGGCAAGGCCATGGCGCAAAGGGTCAGCGCAGCCGCGAGGACTTTGGAACGCAGTCGCATCAGCTTCCTCTCGAAACGAACAGGGGCAGTTGTTGTGCTCCCCGGAAGCCCAACGCCCTCAAATACCGGCGGTTGCAGTCTTTACCGCTGGCAGTGTCGAAAAGCAGGCGGCAGGCCCGGTGTCAACGGTTCTTCTGCCGCAGCCCCTTATTCCGGCGGACTCGCTGCCGTTGCCACGGTGTCAACGGGTGTTCTGCCGTGGCCACTTATTCCCTGCGGCTTCGCTGCGTTGACACGCCATCAGCGGGTGTTCTGCCTCAGCCACTTATTCCAGGCCGCTTCGCTGCCGTTGAAGACATTGATGTCGGACTTGCCGGTCATGCCGGGAACGATGCCGGTTCCGGTGTACTGCCAGAAGGTGAAGGGGTGGCTGCCGTATTTCTCGCGCGGATGGCCGGCGACGGAGCGCAGCCAGTAGGGATAGCCGCGGAAGCCCGACAGTCCGTTGTCGTCGAAGAAATCGACCGAGGTGTAGATGATCGGCTTCTTGCCGTAATGCCGTTCGACGATTTCGAGGAAGGTTGCCATCTCCGCGCGCACCGTGGCCGCGTCGGGACGCAGCCTGCAGGTCGGTGATTGCGGGTTCCATTCCATGTCGAGCACGGGCGGCATCGCCGAGCGGTCGACAGGGACGTTGCGGATGAACCAGCGCGCCTGCACGGCAGCCGGGGTGCAGAAATAGTAGAAATGATAGGCGGCTCGTGGAATCCCGTTGGCTTTCGTACGAGCCCAATGTTCGTTGAAATACTCGTCGAAACGGTCGCCACCCTCGGTCGCCTTGATGAAGGCGAAGGAGATGCCGCCGGCTCTGGCTGCCGGCCAGTCGACCGAGGTCTGGTATTTGGAGACGTCGGTGCCGTGGACGGCATAGTTCCACGGCGCGCCGCTTTCCCATTCATGCGGCTTGGAATCGGCAAAGCGCGGCGCGCGGACAATGACCGTCGGGCTGCTCGACGCGGACGGCGACAGCGGCGAGAGATCGTCCACGGTCGAGCAGGCGCCAAGCAGCGTCAGCATGATCAGGCCCGCAAAACGGCGCATCGCAAATCCCGAGCCGGATTCAGCCGGTCGCTGATGGGTTCTGTTGCGGATGGCCCCCGCGACTGGTGACATCGGGCGATCGCCCCACAGCATCGCCCAACCTATCCTGTGATCGCCGATCATGGTTGATAATCCGTTGACGGCGCTCGACAAGCACCATGATTTGCGGAAGCAATGGCGGCAAATCGATGACATAAGGTCGGCGAGGCCGGAGGAAAGAATGCGGATCGTGGTCAAGATCGTCAAATGGCTGCTTGGCCTGATCGTGCTGGCGATCGTCGCGCTGTTTGCCTGGCTCTATATCGCGCCGCCGGAGTTGATCCGCGTCGGTTCGGGCTACTCGGCCAAGATCGTTTGTTCGAACGTCTTCATCGCCGGCCGCGACGCAAATGAGGTGCTGGCTGTCGACGTGCAGGCGCCCGGGCACCCGCTGCTCAGGTTGATGCGGGTTTCGGTGGACAAGAACAGGGGAACGGTCTCGGCCGGCCTCTTCGGCTTCCTCGGCAAGAGCGTTGCCGTCGCCCGCGACGGTCTGGGCTGCGCTTCAGTTCCCGATGGCGACGTCGGCAAGGTCCGGCGGACAGTGATCCAAGCGAAGCCGTCGGCTGTCAGCCAGGACGCGCTGTGGCCGGAGGGCGAGCGGGTCGAGGCATCACAGGATCCGGTGGTCGCCAAGCTGCTGGACGATGCGGCACTGACCGGCACCGGCATGCGGGCGGTGGTGGTGGTCAAGAACGGCCGCGTCGTCGCCGAGCGCTATGGCGACGGCTTTTCCGCCAAGACGCCGCTGCTCGGCTGGTCGATGACCAAGACGGTGAACGCCGCGATCGTCGGCACGTTGGTGAGGGACGGCAAGATGGCTTTCGATAGCAAAAGCCTGTTCGCGCCATGGAAGGCGGACGGCCGCGCCGCGATCAACCTTGCCAACATGATGGCGATGTCGAGCGGGCTGGAGTTCAACGAGGATTATGGTGACGTCGCCGACGTCACGCGCATGCTCTATCTCGAACCTGACATGGCGGGCTTTGCCGAAGCCAAGCCGCTGACCAGCGAAGTGGGTAAGGTGTTCTCTTATTCGAGCGGCACGGCGGTGATGCTGTCGCGCCTCTGGCAGGACGCGGTTGGCGACAAGGCCAAGGCGCTGACGTGGCCGCGCACGGCGCTGTTCGAACCGCTCGGCATGCGCAGCGCGGTGCTTGAAACGGATGAGCAGGGCACCTTCGTCGGCTCGTCCTATCTCTACGCAACCGCCCATGACTGGGCGCGCTTCGGCCAATTCCTGCTGCAAGGCGGCGTGTGGAACGGCAACCGGATCCTGCCGGCCGGCTTCGTCGACTGGATGCGGGAGCCGGCATCGGCCTCGAAGGTCTACGGCAAGGGCCAGTTGTGGATCGAAGCCCCGGGCGACGAGGAAAACCCCGGCGCCGGCGTGGCGGCAGGCCTGCCAAAGGACATCTATTGGATGGAAGGCCATGACGGGCAGACGGTCGCCATCATTCCCTCGGAGCAGTTGGTGGTGGTGCGGCTGGGGCTAACGCCGGCCAAGGTCGGCTACCGGCCGCAGACGATGGTGGGAGCTCTGGTGAAGGCGCTACACTAAAGCGCGTCGCGTTTGAACGGATTCAGGCGACGCGCTTTAGATCGTTGTTTCCATGCATGTCGTCTTCCCAAAACCGAGGTCAATTTTGGGCGACATGCATTGGTGCAAGCAACTTAATAGTCATGATCCTAGCAGGCGTTTACCTGTCTGCAGGACCAGCCTCCACCATCGGTATCGTGGCAATCTTCATAGCTCCCGTAACACATATTTGTTGAATTGCGATACCAGGGATAACCGCCAGGACAGCAGACATCCTGCTGCGCAGTCTGAAGATATTGCTTTGTAGGCCGACTTTGGTTTTGGTCTTCGGTATCGCCAGGATATGAAATATTCCAACTAATTGGCATATTTACGCTTGAGCTACTCATCGCAGACGAACTCAAAAAAATCGTACAAGCAGCTAACAAAAAGATTCCCCGCGCACTCATGTTCTCCTCCTTGAGGGAAATAGAGACGGGGCGATATACCATTTTTCATGACTTGCGTCGATTGTCCTGGGAAGCCGCCAAGGCCTCCATGACAGTGTGGCGCTGATCAACCATATACGCGGTGGTGCGGCTGGGGCTGATGCCGACCAAGCTCGGCTATCGGCGCGGACGATGGTGGCGGCATTGGTGAAGGCGCTGCATTGGCTTCCTTACCCTCCCCTCGATGGGGAGGGTCGGCGCGTAGCGCCGGGGTGGGGTGCCTAGCGCGTCAACCCCACCCGCGCCTTCGGCGCGACCTCCCCCATCACTGGGGAGGTGAGGGTGTGCGGCCCGATTACGGCCAGCCAGGCATAGCCGCGATAAAGCGTGCGGAAACGGAAGCTTGCCCTGGTTCGCCGAGATTCCGATTCCAGCACTTCGCGCAGCGATTCACGGGGTGCGACGTGGAACTTTTTCAACCACCCGCGCAGCAACGCGCGGAACCAGACCGGCAGGCCTTCCTGCTGGCCGAAATCGACGATGTGCAGCGAACCGTTCGGCGACAGTGCGGCAAGCGCCGCCGACACCGTTTTTTCCCAGCCGGGGATCATCGACAGCGAGTAGGACACGAAGATGCGGTCGAAGCCATTGCGTCCGAACAGCGCCCTGGCATCGAATGCCGTGGCGTCGCCCTGGGCGAGCGTGACACGATCGACCAGGCCTTCGCGGGCAATCGCAGCGCTGGCCGTCTCCAGCATTTCGGCTGAGATGTCGAGGCCGTAGAAGCGCGCATCGGGATAGCGGCGCGCGGCGAGGATGATGTTGCGGCCGGTGCCGCAGCCGAGTTCCAGCACGGTGCCGCCGGCTGGGACGTCGAGCCCTGATATCAACCGGTCGCGACCGAGCAGGTAGTATTTGCGGGTCAGGTCATAGATGTGGCGCTGCCAGCGATAGACGCCGTCCATCAGTTCGGCATGGTTAGCCTTGAATTCGGGGCTGGCGGGCAGCTCGGTGGTGCTCATGCCGCGCGCTTCACATAGAGGTGGAAGCCGCCATAGATGGCCGAGCGGTCGCGTGCCGAAAATTCCCGCGAAGCCTCGTCCTGATAGTCCCACTGGTCAAGCAGCGAGCTTGAGACGCGGCCAGGCAACAGGCTGGGCTCCGCGGCGGTGCGGAAGATGACGCGGGCGCCGGCCGACGCGGTGCGGGTGATTTCCGCCCACAGCGCGTTGAGCTGGTCATCGGTCATCCAGTCCTGTGCATCGAGCAGGACGAAACAGTCGACCGCGCCGGCGTCCTTGCCGGCGAGGAATTCGATCAGATTGGCATGATGGATGGCGACGCGGTCGACATTGCCGCGGATGGTCGCGTAGTTCTGTTTTTCGAGATAGGCGGGCAGGGCGGCCTCGCCGGGGTTCGGATAGCGCCGGGCGAAAGCCTGCCAGGCGAAATAGTTGTTCTCCAACGGAAAATCGCAGGCGAGCTTTTCCAGCCGGGCTTTCAGCACACTGGCCATGGTGCCGTCACCGGAGGTGATCAGCGAATCGTACTGCGCCGGCGGAATGCCGAGGCCGAACAGCGAAGCCTTGCGCGACGTCGCCCATTTCAACAGCTTCCTGTCGAAGACCGGCGCCAACTCCTCATAGAAGAAGCGGCGCTGCTCACCGATGCTTTTGGCCTGCATGATGCCGGCGGGATCGACGCCGAAGAATTTTGCCGTGCGGTGGCCCATGGCGATGAACAGGCCGAGCAGGCCTGTCTGGTAGAAATTGCGGTCAAAAACGGCGATGCGCCTGATGCCACGCCAGTTGCGCCGCTCCCAGTAGTGGCGGCTGACCGGATCGAGATGCGGCGCGATGAAACGGTCGTAGGCTGCCGAATTGTGGCTGGTGTCGGCGGCGCCGAAGAAGCGGAACAGATCGCCCTGCGAAGGCAGGTGGCGCACTGCCTCAAGCTTCATGCGGTTCAGCGCAATGTGCGCGGCGTTGAGGTCGACCGCGTCCACCCGTGCCGGCGACCGGGTGAGATAGGCCAGGATGTTGCAGCCGCCGGAGGCGATGGTAACGACGCGATGGCCCTTGCCAAGCTGCATCGCTTCCATGTCGACGTCGGGGTCTTCCCAGATCTGCGGATAGACGAGGCCCGAGAACAGGAAGGCGAACAGCCGCTCGGAAATGCCTGCCTTCGACAGCGGGCGGTTCTGGTAGACGGCCTTTCCAACTTCCTTGCCGCGGCGAAAAACCAGATCTGCGGAAACGTCCGTCATGGCAAAGTGATTCCCCATTTGCTTTGCCGCAAGCGGGTAGCGCCGGGGCATGACAGATGAATGACAGCAGCCGGCTAGCGGCTCGGGGGCGATCTCATTGCCGGCCAAATCCCCCCGGCGTCGGCGTCGTCAGGATGACGGCGTCGCCGGCCTGAAGCACGGTCTGGTCGCAGGCTTTCAGCATGTCGATCGTGCCGTCCTTGCGGCGCACCTTGGTCGAACCGACCTCGCCATCACCGCCGCCGTCCAGACCTTGCGGCGGCCGGTTGCGGTGCGAGGACAGGATTGCGCATTCCATCTTTTCGAGGAAGCGGATGGTGCGTTTGGTGCCGTCGCCGGCGTTCCATTTGCCCTTGCCGCCGGAACCTTCCCGAATGTGGAAATCCTCGAGCAGAACGGGAAAGCGCAGTTCCAGCACTTCCGGATCGGTGAGGCGGGAGTTGGTCATATGGGTGTGGACGCCGGAGGTGCCGGCAAAGCCGCGGCCGGAGTTCATTTGGCCCGCCGGCGAACCGGAGCAGATCGTCTCGTAATATTGGTAGGTCTTGTTGCCGAAGGTAAGGTTGTTCATCGTGCCTTGCGCGTTGGCCATGGCGCCCATGGCGCCGAACAGCGCGTTGGTGACATGCTGCGAGGTCTCGACATTGCCGGCGACCACGGCGGCGGGGTAGGAGGGTTTCAGCATGCAGCCGTCGGGAATGATGATGTTGATGGGCCTGAGGCACCCGGCATTCATCGGGATCATGTCTTCGACCATGACGCGGAAGGCATAGAGTACGGCCGCGCGGGCGACGGGTTCCGGCGCGTTGAAATTGTTCTTCATGATCGGCGAGGTGCCGGTGAAGTCGACAGTCGCCTCGCGCTTTTGCCGGTCGACCGTGATCTTCACCTTGATGACCTGGCCGGTGTCTGTCGGGTATTCGTACTCAGATCTGTCGGGCAGCCGCTCCAGCACGCGGCGCACGCTTTCGGCGGCATTATCCTGGACATGGCCCATATAGGCCTCGACGACATCGAGGCCGAAATGCGTGACCATCTTGCGCAGTTCCGCGACGCCCTTCTCGTTGGCGGCGATCTGCGCCTTGAGGTCGGCGATGTTCTGGTGCGGATTGCGAGCCGGGTAGCGATGGTCGGTGAGCAGCGTTTCCAGCTCCTTCTCGCGGAATTTTCCGCGATCGACGATGCGGAAATTGTCGAACAGCACACCTTCCTCGTCGACGGTGGTGGCGAGCGGTGTCATCGAACCGGGCGCCGTGCCGCCGATATCGGCATGGTGGCCGCGCGAGGCGACGTAGAAGAGTATTTCCTCCCCCCTCGAGGGGGAGGTGGCGGCGAAGCCGCCGGAGGGGGTCGTTGCGGCAGTGCTCGACGTTCTTGCGGTGCCTTCTGAGAGGACCCCACCCGTCCGCTGCGCGGCCACCCTCCCCTCAAGGGGGAGGGAAAACACCGGCGTCACGACGGTGATGTCGGGCAGATGCGTGCCGCCATTGTAGGGGGCGTTGAGGGCAAAGACGTCGCCGGGGTGGATGTCGCCGGAATTCAGCCGGATGATGGTTTCCACCGAACGATCCATCGAACCCAGATGGACCGGCATGTGCGGCGCATTGGCGACCAGCGCGCCGGTGCGGTCGAAGACGGCGCAGGAAAAGTCCAGTCTTTCCTTGATGTTGACGGAATAGGCGGTGTTCTGCAGCGTTACGCCCATCTGCTCGGCGATCGACATGAACAAATTGTTGAAGACCTCCAGCATGACCGGGTCGGCCTCGGTGCCGAGTGCTGCCTGCCGGCGCTTTTTCTCGACGCGGCGCAACAGCACATGGTTCCTGGCGGTGATTTCGGCCTGCCAGCCCGGCTCGATGACGATTGTCTGGTTCGGCTCGATGATCAAGGCGGGACCCGCAACCCTGTTTCCCGGCTTCAGCGCCTCGCGGCGAAAAATGCCTGAAGCGCGCCACTCTCCCTCGGTGAAGATTTCGCGGGTCTGCGAAGGGCTTACGGCAAGTTCCTCGGTTTGCGCTGCACTTTCGTCGCGGCCGGTGCCGCCGGTGTCGGTGCCTTCGACGCCGACGGTCTCGACGATCATCGGCTTGTCGTCATAGACAAAACCGAACTGCGCCTTGTGGGCGATTTCGAAATCGCGCCTGGCCTGGAAAATCGAGTCTGCCTCGAAGTTCACCGGCAGTGTCGTGTCGGTGCCGTCGTAGCGAATGTGCAGCGCGGGCTTGGCGGCCACCGCATCCTCGGCGATGCCTTGCGCCGCGAGTTCGGCGATAACGGCTTCTCTCAAGGTGGCAATGAGGTTGCCGATTTCCGTTCTGGACTCTTCGGCAAGCGGTTTCAGCAGCGCCTGCTGGCGCGAGGCGAAGACCGAAGACAGGCCAATGCCATAGGCCGACAGCAGGCCGGAGAAGGGATGGATCAGCACCGCCTCCATGCCGAGCGCGTCGGCAACCAGGCAAGCGTGCTGGCCGCCGGCGCCACCGAAGCAGTTCAGGAGATATTCTGTGACGTCATAGCCGCGCTGGACGGAGATCTTCTTGATGGCGTTGGCCATGTTTTCGACAGCAATGGTGACGAAGCCTTCGGCGACGGCTTCGGGCGACCGGCCATCGCCGATCTCGGCGGCGAGCGCGGCGAATTTTGCCCGCACCGTCTCGACGTCGAGCGGCTTGTCCTGGCCGGGTCCGAAAATGGCCGGGAAGAAATCGGGCTGCAGCTTGCCCAGCATGACATTGGCGTCGGTGACGGCGAGCGGGCCGCCACGCCGGTAGGCGGCCGGGCCGGGATTGGCGCCAGCCGAGTCCGGTCCGGCCCGGAAACGGCCGGCCTCGTAGTGCAGGATCGAGCCGCCGCCGGCGGCGACGGTGTGGATGCGCATCATGGGCGCGCGGATGCGCACGCCGGCGACCTCGGTGTCGAAGGCGCGTTCGTATTCGCCGTCATAGTGGGCGACGTCGGTGGAGGTGCCGCCCATGTCGAAGCCGATGACCTTGTCGAAGCCAGCGAGCCTGGCCGTCTCGACCATGCCGACAACACCGCCGGCCGGCCCCGACAGCAGCGCGTCCTTGCCCTGGAACATGTCCGCGGCGGTGAGACCGCCGGAGGACATCATGAACATAAGGCGAGGGCTTTCCCTCCCCCTCGAGGGGAGGGTGGCGGCGAAGCCGCCGGGTGGGGTCGGATCGACCGGGTTCGACGTTCCTCGAGGTTGCGCGCTGCCTTGACCGACCCCCTCTGTCGGCTTCGCCGACTGCCCTTCGCTATGGCTCCGGGCGTTCGTCGCTGAAAAAGCCAAATCGTTGGCTTTTTCTCGGCCTTCGGCCGACCGCTCCTCACCCCCCTCAAGGGGGGAGAAAACGCCGAGCTCTCCCGCCACCCTCTGCACATATCGCGACAGGATCGGCGACAGATAGGCGTCGACCACGGTGGTGTCGCCGCGGCCGACCAGCTTGATCAGCGGTGAGACCTCATGGCTGACCGAGACCTGGCCGAAACCGAGCTTGCGGCAGACCTTTGCCACCGCCTTCTCGTGGTCGGGGTATTTCCAGGCATGCATGAAGACGATGGCAACGGCATCGATGCCATCGGCCCTGGCCTGCTCGATCGCCGGCCGGCAGGCGGCGATGTCGAGCAATTGTTCGACGTCGCCATCGGGGCGCACGCGCTCGTTGATTTCGATGACGCGCTCGTAGAGCTGTTCGGGAAGGATGATCTCCTTGGCGAAGATGTCCGGGCGCGCTTGGTAAGCGATCTTGAGCGCATCGCGAAAGCCCTTGGTGATGAGCAAAAGTACACGGTCGCCCTTGCGCTCCAGCAGCGCATTGGTGGCGACCGTGGTGCCCATCTTGATGTCGCCGATCAGGCCGGGCGGGATAGTGTCGCCGGAGGACAAGCCGAGAAGGTCGCGAATGCCCTGGATGGCGGCGTCGGTATAGGCTTCGGGATTTTCGGAGAGAAGCTTGCGGGGATGCAGCCCGCCTTGCGGGTCACGGCCGATGACATCGGTGAACGTGCCGCCGCGGTCGATCCAGAAATCCCATTTTTCGGTCATGACAGCCTCGGCACTTTCTGTTCGATCTTTGGTTCAGCACATTCTGTTAGTTCGCCATCGCCTGACCGGCAATCGCAAATGGACCCGGCGATGTTACATGCGGAAACGCAACGTTACGAAACTCATGGCCATCTGCTGCATTTCTCCTTCGACCGTTCACGGCAACGTGAGCGTGTGTTGAAGGAGAGACAAAATGAAAAAGCTCATTCTCGCGTCCGTTTCCGCTTTGGCCTTGCTTGGCGTCGCCGCCTGCAGTGACAGCGGCACGGACAACACCACCACCCAGAGCACCAACCCGCCGGCCAATGAAGAACCGATGAAGCCGGCTACCCCGGAAGCAACGCCGCCGGCAGCAACGCCTCCGGCTACCGATAACTCGACCACGAAGAGCATCACACCCGAGAAGCCTGCCGAGCCGGCTCCGGCAACGCCAGCTCCTGCGCCCGCGCAGTAGTCAGTAACGCAGCACTTCGTGTGATGAATGAGAAAGGCCGGCTCACGTCGGCCTTTCTCATTCGATCCGCGCCGCGGCTACATATGTTGGCGTCAAATCGACCGTCGTGCAAAAGCCTGCGGCACTCTCCCGGCTTGATAGCTGGGAGCGCGCGCACTAAGAAGCAGGCCATGTCGATTTGGGATCGCCTCGGCGAGTTCATCACCCGCGTTTCATCTTCAACCTCGTCGGGTGTCGCCGACGTCGTCGAGGCCGTGCGCACGGTTTTCTCCGGCGATGCGGATCTGCGCCGGCGCGTCGCCTTCTCGGTGGCGATGATCGCGCTGTCGGCCAAGATGGCCAAGGCCGATGGCATCGTCACGCAGGACGAGGTGCGCGCCTTCCAGGAAATCTTCGAAGTGCCGCCGAAGGAGACGCGCAATGTGGCGCGGCTGTTCGATCTCGCCCAGCGCGACGTGGCGGGTTTCGAGACCTATGCCGAGCGGATGGCGCAGATGTGCGGTTCCGGGCATTCCAATTGCGTGATGCTGGAAGACATACTCGACGGCCTGTTCCACATCGCCAAGGCCGACGGCCTTGTGCATGAGCACGAAGGCGTCTTTCTGCACCGCATCGCCCAGATTTTCCGCATCGACGAGGCCCATTACGAAAGCATCATGGCGCGGCACGTCGATCTGGGCGCCAGGGATCCGTATGTCGTGCTTGGCATCGAGCGCGGCAAGCCGTTCGAAGAGGTCAGGAAGCGCTATCGCAAGCTGGTCTCCGACAATCATCCGGACCGGCTGATCGCACGCGGCCTGCCGCAGGAATTCATCAAGATAGCAACGACCAGGGTAGCGGCGATCAATGCCGCCTATGAGATGATCGAGCGGGGCCTGCGCCACGCATGAGCGGCTTCCTGCCCGACGAACCACGTGCCGAGGTCAGGGTATCGCCGAATTTCGGTCCACGGCGTGGGACGTTCGAGCCCGACATGATCGTGCTGCATTACACCGGCATGGCGACCGGCGCCGGCGCCGAGGGGTGGCTGTGCGACCCGGCCAGCGAGGTCTCGTCGCATTATCTGGTGCATGAGAACGGGCACATCGTGCAGATGGTCAGGGAAAGCGATCGCGCCTGGCACGCCGGCAAGGCTTCGTGGTTCGGACGCGCCGACATCAACTCCTGTTCGGTCGGCATCGAGATCGTCAATCCGGGACATTCGCTGGGCTATCCCGGTTTTCCCAGGCGGCAGATCGATGCGGTGATCGGGCTGTGCCGGGGGATCGCCGGGCGGCATTCGATAGCCGCCGAGCGGGTGTTGGCGCATTCCGACGTGGCGCCGGGGCGCAAGATCGATCCGGGCGAGAAGTTTCCGTGGCGGACGCTGTTCGAGGCCGGGGTCGGCCATCTCGTGGCCGCAGCACCCGTGCGACCAGGAGCCTCCCTGACAGCCGGCGACACCGGCGGCGATGTCGAGGCGTTGCAGTCGATGCTGGCACTTTACGGCTATGGCGTCGAGATATCGGGTATTTTCGACCGTCAGACGGAGATCGTCGTCGAGGCGTTTCAGCGGCATTTCCGGCCGCGCAAGGTGGATGGCGTCGCCGATGGCTCGACGCTGCGGACGCTGCAAAGGCTGCTTGCTTCCGTGAGGCCCTGAGCTCCGGAAAGCCCCTCCCAAAGCAACCCTTTCCATCCATAAGTTACAAGCTGTCACTCAAAGTGACTTGCCTGGCCTTGTTTGACACCAATTCGGGCGTCAAACGGCTGACGTGCAGATGTCGGACCCCAAGCCCCCCGGGTTGTTCCGATGTTGATTAGGCGTTGCTGCGTGAACATCTTCGCGCGGTTCAGACAGAACAGGATCACATGCAGAAATTTACCGTTTTAACGGCAGCTCTTGCTGCCGGCGTAATGACTTTTGCCTTCAGTGCCGCGGATGCCGCGCCACTCAGCCCGAGGGCCGATCAAGGGCTTGTCGTGGTATCCGCGAAAGGCGGCAAGGCCCCACAGGCCAGAAGCGGCAAGGCAAGCCACGACGCCCAGGCGACGAAGCGGGCTTCCGCCAAAGCTGAAAAGGCAAGCTGGTCCAAGCCGAAGAAGTCCACCAAAAGGCAGACGAAGCGCGGTCGCAAGACCGTTGACATGACGAGAACGGCATCGATTGGCCTCAGGAACGTCGCGGCGTCGACGGCCGCGGTGGCCAGCAGTGGCCAGTATTCCGCAATTGTTGCCCGCTATGCGGCGATCGAAGGCGTGCCGGTGTCGCTCGCCACGGCGGTCATCAAGATCGAGAGCAACTACCGGCCCAATATCGTCGGCAGCGCCGGCGAGATCGGCCTGATGCAGATCAAGCCGGCAACGGCGCGGATGATGGGCTATAACGGCTCCGCCAAGGGCCTATTCGATCCCGATACCAACATCAAATACGGCATGAAATACCTTGCCATGGCGCGTAGTCTCGGCGGCGGCACGACCTGCGGCACGATTCTGAAATACAATGCCGGACACGCCGCAACGCGGATGAACCCGGTGTCGGCCGCTTATTGCGGCAAGGTCAAGGTGCAGATGGCTGCGCTTGGATCGCCCGCATAAGTCTGCTTTTTCATTTGCGTTTTCGGGCGTGAACCCCTTTATACGCCTTGCCAGCTGGCTGGGCGGCCGCACCCGCAAACGCCGAAAGGTCGTGGGTGAGGAAAGTCCGGGCTCCATGGAAACACGGTGCCGGTTAATGGCCGGCGGGGGCGACCCCAGGGAAAGTGCCACAGAAAGCAAACCGCCACGATCCGGCTTGCCGGATTCGGGGCAAGGGTGAAAGGGTGGGGTAAGAGCCCACCGCGCGACTGGCAACAGGAGCGGCACGGTAAACCCCACCGGGAGCAAGACCGAATAGGGGCGGTGCGAGGGGAAACCCTCGAGGGCTGTTTCCGGCTCACCGTCCGGGTAGGTTGCGTGAGGCGCATGGCAACATGCGCCCAAGATGAATGGCCGCCACGTTCTCGCCCCGCAAGGCGCGAGGGCCATACAGAACCCGGCTTACAGGCCAGCTGGCAATTCTCTCCATATCGAAGAGAAGTCTTTGAGATCAGCAGGTTGCGCCCTCGGGCGCGCCTGTTGATTCAAGCTTGTTCGGCCGTCCATCCGTACGAGCGAGGATGGTCATTGCTTGAAATTGGTACGATTAAATCGTACCATAGGTCGGCAAAGGGCATCGGGAGCCTCTCATGGGACAGGTCGACAAACGTAGCATCACGCTGTCGCCGGAACTGGCGCAAGCAGTGGACGATGTCGTCGCCGCCGGCGAATATGCGTCGGCCAGCGAAGTGATCCGCGATGCGTTGCGACAATGGAAGGACCGCCGCGATCTCTTCGGCTATACGCTCGATGAGTTGCGCAAGCTGGTGCAGGAAGGCATCGACGGCGGACCTGGACGATTTGCGTCGATGGATGAAATCAAGGCCGAGGCGCGGAGGCGCTTGCGATCTGACGACGCAGCATGAAACTGCTGCCCATTGTCAAGAACGCACCCGCAGAAGACGATTTGATCGCGATCTGGCTCCATGTTGCAAGAGACAGCGAGGCCGCAGCCGATAGGTTGCTCGATCGCTTCGAGGCACGGTGGCGGCAACTGGCCTCTTGTCCTTCTCAGGCGCGCCGCGCGAGGATATCGCGCCTGGCGTCCGTCATTTGATCGTTGGCGACTATCTCACCTTGTATCGTGTCGGGGATGACGCGATCGAAATCATCCGCGTGCTGCACGGCCATCGCAACATCGAAGCCGACGATCTCGGCCCGTGATCGGTCCGGTCAGCCGCCGATTTTGTCCAGCGACGCCTCGATCGCCTTCCAAAGCTCTTCCACCGGCTCGCAGCCGACCGAGAGGCGAACGAAACCGGCGGAGACCGCATCGCCTCGCTTCAGGCGCCGCTCGGCCGAGGTGTGGACGCCGCCGAAAGATGTCGCGGCCTGCATCAAGGCACAATTGTTGATGAAGTCCTCGGCCTTGTCTTCCGAGGCGAGTTCGAAAGAGATGAGAAAGCCGAAGCGCTCCATCTGGGCGCGGGCAAGGTTGTGCGACGGATCGCCTTCCAGTCCGGGATAACGCAGGCCGCTGATTGCCCGATGGCCCTGCAGCCGCCGCGCGATAATTTCGGCCGAAGAGCACATGCGGTCGAAGCGCACATCGAGTGTCTCAAGGCCGCGATGCACGAGCCAGGCTTCGAACGGTCCAGGAATGCTGCCGGAAACCTCGCGCCAGCCGGTCACGGCGGCGATGATATCGGCATTGCGGCTGGCGACATGGCCGAACAGCACATCGGAATGGCCATTGGGCGCCTTGGTGTCAGCGGCAACGACGATATCGGCGCCATGGTCGAGCGGTCGCTGGCCGAAAGGCGTCATCGTTGTGTTGTCGACCACAAGGATCGCGCCGGCTTTGTGAACAGCATTGGCGACGGCCGCGATATCGCAGATATCCAGCCCTGGATTGGCAGGGGTTTCGACAAAGGCCAGACGATAGCCGTCGAAGCCGCCATCGAGGAAGGTCGAGGTCGGCCTGACATCGTAGGTGATGCCGAGCGGCTTGAGGAAGCGATCGGCCAGCGCCCTTGTCGTGTGATAGCCGTCCGAAGGCAGCAGGATACGGTCGCCGGCCTTGAGCACGGCAAAAAACGCCGCCGAGATCGCCGCCATTCCCGAGGGGAAGGCGACGCAGGGCGCATCCTCCAGATGCGCCAGCATATGCTCGACCGCATCCCAGGTCGGGTTGCTGAAGCGGCCATACTGATTGAAGCCGGTGGCGTCGCCGGGCGCGTGAAAAATGGCGGTCATGGTCAGGGGCAGGGGAATGGAATCGCCCATGGCAAGCCCGCTGCGACGCAGATGGGGAAGTGCTGCTGCGCGTGACTTTGCTGTTTCAGACATTGAATTTCCAACCCTGTTTGCGACCGACGAGATGCGGCGAGACGCTATGCCCGGCAGCGGCGCGCGGCAAGGCGCGTCCGGTTGGGCCAGGCGCCTCTAAACGCTTCGTTAGGCTTAATAGACCATAAAGACGAGACGTGCCGTCAAGGCTGATTTCGCAGGTCGCGATGCGCGTGTTTGTGAAGCCTATTCCCGTTGACGCCCATAGTGCCCCATGATATCCCATCTAGACATCAAAGCCTTCGTTCCGCGTCAGGGTAAAGCGTACGCCAATCGGGCAGCCGCAGCGGCTGCGCGTTTGCCGGTTTTTGCCCATGCGGATGAGGCTGATACGGGGCAGGGAACGCGCCGCGGCGGTGCGTTCGACAAGATGGAGAGGGGTGCGGCGGCGCAAGCGGCTGTAAAGCGTGATGGACCGGTTTCTGTCAAACACGATGAGCAGGATCGATGCGAAGGGACGGGTGTCCGTTCCGGCGCATTTCCGTGCCGTCGTGCAGAAGCGCGGCTATTCGGAACTCTACGCCTTGCGTTGCCTGGATCTGCCGGCGATGGATGTCGGCGGGCTCGACCTGCTCGACCGCTACGAGCAGCGCATCGCGCTGGAGGATCCCTTCCTGCAGACGGCGGACGACATGTCGTTCTTTTGCCATGGCGATGGAGCCTTCTTGAAACTCGATCAGGACGGCCGCATCACGATGAGCGATTTCATTCGCGAACACACGGGCATTTCGACGGAAGCGGCCTTTGTCGGGCGCGGCAATTTCTTTCAGATCTGGGAGCCGGGACGGCTTGCCGCCTACGGGGCGCAGGCGCGAGTCCGGCTTTTGCAGCTTCGGCAGGGGACGAAGCCTGGGGAGCGACCGGAATGACGGTGGGCCACGGCGATGACCCTTCTCGCGCCGTAGATGGGCACGCCGTTGGCGGACCGGCCCGCCACATTCCGGTCCTCCTTGCCGAAGTGCTCGAAGCGCTGCAACCGGCCGAGGGCGATATCATCATCGACGGCACGTTCGGCGCCGGCGGCTACACCAGGGCTATTCTGGCGACGGGCGCCTCCGTGGTGGCGATCGACCGCGATCCCGATGCGATCGCTGCCGGGCGGGATCTGGAAGTGCAGTCAGGCGGCCGGCTGCGGCTGGTGCAGGCGCCGTTCTCGACGCTGGACGAACATGTCGAGAGCGCCGACGGGGTTGTGCTCGATATTGGCGTTTCCTCAATGCAACTCGACCAGGCCGAGCGCGGGTTTTCGTTCCGCGCCGACGGGCCGCTCGACATGCGCATGGCGCAAGCGGGCCTCAGCGCCGCCGACGTCGTCAACTCCTTCAAGCCGGGCGATCTGGCACGTATCTTCGGCTTCCTCGGCGAGGAGCGTCACGCCGGGCGCATTGCCCGCATGATCGAGGCTCGCCGCGAAAAGCGCCCGTTCGAACGGACGCTGGAACTGGCCGACGCCATCGAGACGCATATCGGCCGCGCGCCGAAGGACAAGATCCATCCGGCCACGCGGGTTTTCCAGGCGCTGCGCATCTTCGTCAATGACGAGCTTGGCGAACTGGCCAAGGCATTGTTTGCCGCCGAACGCGCTCTGAGGCCGGGCGGACGGCTCGCCGTGGTGACCTTCCATTCGCTGGAAGACCGCATCGTCAAGCGTTTCATCGCCGACCGGGCCGACGTCGCGACCGGCTCGCGGCATCTGCCCGAGGCACAGGCGCGCACCGCGACCTTCCGCAAGGCCGGTGGCGGCGTGACTGCAGGCGACGCCGAGGTGGCGGCCAATCCGCGCGCCCGCTCGGCCAGGCTGCGCGCGGCAATCCGCACCGAGGCGCCTGCGCGCGGTGGCGACTTTTCGATTTTCGGCCTTCCAAAGCTTCCCGGCCTCGATCGGCCGGGGGAGAGGTAAGCACGTGTTTCGTACCAGCGACATTGTCCTGATCGCCGTCATGGTTGCGGCGGCGGCCCTCACCTACAAGGCCAAGCGCGAGGCCGAGGAACAATTGGCTTCGGTGCAGAAGATCCATGCGCAGATCCGCTATGAGGAGGACACGATCGACCTGCTCAAGGCAGACTGGAGCCTGCTCACCCAGCCGTCGCGGCTGCAGAAGCTGGCCGAGCTCTACAAGTCGCAGCTCGAACTCGTGCCGGTCAGCGCCCGCCAGATCGGCGGCATTGGCGATCTGCCGGCCAAATCCCTGGATATCCAGGACATCCTGTCCGGACGCCAGGGCGGCATGGCCGACAATTCCGATAAGGCACCCTCGGACGGCAAGGATCCCGTGGTGACCGGAGGCATCGCCCAATGATCGGCAAACTGCTGAAGCGACGCGCCAAAACGGGTGAAGACGGATCGATCGTCGTCGAGGGCGCCCGCAAGGCGACCGGCGGCAAGGGCAGGACGCGCATCGTGATGACGATGGCGGTGTTCTTCGGCATCTTCTCGACCATATCAGGGCGACTGGTTTATCTCGGCTTCCAGACCCCCGATATGTCGGGCGGTCCGCAGAGCCGTGTGACGGCATCGCGGCCCGACATTGTCGACCGCAACGGCGAAGTGCTGGCGACCGATATCAAGACGGCGTCGCTGTTTGCCGAGCCGCGCCGCATCGTCGACGCCGACGAGGCGATCGAGAAGCTGTCGACGGTGCTTCCGGATATCGATTACGAGCAGACCTACCACAAGCTGAAGAGCGGCGCCGGTTTCGTCTGGCTGCAGCGGCAACTGACGCCCAAGCAGCAGTCCGACATCATGCAGCTCGGCATTCCCGGCTTCGGCTTCCGCACCGAGAAGCGCCGTTTCTATCCGAGCGGCGAGACCTCGTCCTACATTGTCGGGCTTACCAACATCGACAACCAGGGCATCTCCGGCATGGAGAAGTATGTCGACGAGCAAGGGTTGAGCGACCTGCAAGCATCGGGCCTTGCAATCGCCAAGGACCTGAAGCCGGTGAAGCTTTCGATCGATCTGCGGGTCCAGCACGTGGTGCGCGACGAGATCGCCGCCGGCCTGGAACGCTACCGCGCCATGGGCGCCGGCGCCGTTGTGCTCAACGTCAAGACCGGCGAAGTGGTGGCCATGGCCTCGGTGCCGGATTTCGATCCGAACAATCCTTACAATGCCCAGGACAAGGACCGGTTGAATCGGATGTCGGCGGGCCTCTATGAGATGGGCTCGACCTTCAAGAGCTTCACCTCTGCCATGGCGCTCGATTCCGGCAAGGCGACGATGGCGAGCCGCTTCGACGCTTCGCATCCAATCCGGGTCGGCCACCAGGCGATCCACGATTTCCATGGCAAGAACCGGGTGCTGTCGCTGCCGGAGGTGTTCCTCTATTCGTCCAACATTGGGTCGGCCAGGGAGGCCGAGATGGTGGGTATCGAGGGGCACCGCGAATTCCTGCATCGCCTCGGCATTCTGGACAAGATGCAGACCGAACTGCCGGAGGTCGCCCGCCCGACTGAACCGAAGGTCTGGAAACAGGTCAATTCGTTCACCATCGCCTTCGGCCACGGCGTGTCGACGACGCCGCTGCAAGCGGCTGTGGGCTGCGCGGCGCTGATGAATGGTGGCTTCCTGATGAACCCTACCTTCCTGATGCGTACGCAGGAGGAAGCGATGGCCATCGCCAAGAAGGTGGTGAACGACAAGACGGTCGATGGCATGCGCTATCTCTATTCGCTCAACGCCGAGAAGGGCTCGGCCAGAAACGCCAGAGTCCCCGGCTATCGCGTTGGCGGCAAGACCGGAACAGCCGAGAAGGTCATCAATGGCCGCTACTCGAAAGAATTGAATTTCAATACCTTTGTCGCCGCTTTCCCGATGGACGATCCGCAATATCTGGTGTTTACGATTGCCGACGCTCCGCATCCGGAAAAGCCTGGCATGACAGACGTCGCGGCCGCAAATGCGGGGGTTATGGCCGGCAATATCATCAGACGTGCGGCTGCCATGCTTGGCGTGAAGCCAGATTTCAGCCATGAAAATGGTGCAACGCTGGTTTCCTATCAGTGATTCTTAGGGCGCGCCGGTAACTGCGCGCTATTTTGTTGCGATGAACGGGACTCGATGAAGCTCAGAGATCTAGCCGGTATCCTGCCAGTCGAAGGAACAGCTTCCGCCGATCTGGAGGTTACAGGGATTTCTTCAGATTCCCGCCAGGTAAAACCGGGCGTTGTCTTTTTTGCGCTCGCCGGAACCAAGGCCGATGGTGCCGTTTATGCCGTCGACGCCGCCGCGCGCGGTGCGGCCGCGATCATCGCGGGCAAGGGCAGCACCGTTGCCGGGCTGCCGGTTCCGGTGCTGGCGGTCGACGATCCGCGCCTGGCGCTGGCGCTGAGTGCGGCCCGCTATTTCGGCAAGCAGCCTGAGATCATGGTCGCGGTGACCGGCACCAGCGGCAAGACGTCGGTCGCCGCCTTCACCAGGCAAATCTGG
Source organism: Mesorhizobium sp. LjRoot246 (assembly GCF_964254115.1). Taxonomy (NCBI): domain Bacteria; kingdom Pseudomonadati; phylum Pseudomonadota; class Alphaproteobacteria; order Hyphomicrobiales; family Phyllobacteriaceae; genus Mesorhizobium; species Mesorhizobium sp. LjRoot246. Next base: position 3,293,256 of record NZ_CAXUSN020000001.1, read on the forward strand.
GAGCAGGCCGGTTATTCCGCCGCTTCGATCGGCACCACCGGCGTGGTGGCGCCCGGCCGCAACGACTATGGCTCGCTGACGACTCCCGATCCGGTCGCCTTGCACCAGTTGCTGCGGGAATTGGCCGATGCCGGCGTCACCCACGCCTCGATGGAAGCCTCCAGCCATGGGCTCGACCAGCGCCGTCTCGACGGCGTGAAGCTGGCGGCCGGCGGCTTCACCAATCTCGGCCGCGACCATATGGACTATCACCCGACCATCGAGGACTATCACCGCGCCAAACTGCGCCTGTTCGACGCACTGCTGCCGAAGGGCGTGCCGGCCGTAATCTTTGCCGACGACCCATGGTCGGCGCCGACGATCCAAGCCGCGCAGGCTGCCGGGCTCGAAGTGCTGACGGTTGGCCGCCATGGCGATTTTCTCAGGCTGAAGCGCGTCGAGCACGAGCGCCATCGCCAGCGGGCCGAGGTAGAGGCCGATGGCGTGCTTTACGAGATCGACCTGCCGCTGGCGGGCGATTTCCAGATTTCGAACGCGCTGGTTTCGGCGGGGCTTGCCATTTCCACGGGAACACCTATCGCCAAGGCCTTGATGGCGTTGGAGAAACTGAAGGGCGCGCCGGGCCGGCTCGACCTCGTCGGCACCGCCGCCAATGGCGCGCCCGTCTACGTCGATTACGCCCACAAACCCGATGCGCTGGAAAATGTTCTGGCTTCGGTGCGCCCGTTCACCACTGGTCGCGTCATCGTCGTGTTCGGCTGCGGCGGCGATCGCGACCGGGGAAAAAGGCCGATCATGGGTGAGATCGCGACGCGGCTAGCCGATGTCGTGATCGTCACCGACGACAATCCGCGCTCGGAAGTGCCGGAAACGATCCGCGCCGCCATCCTCGCCGCTGCTCCCGGCGCTATCGAGATCGGCGACCGGCGACAGGCGATCCACGAGGCGGTCGCCATGCTGCATGCCGGCGACACACTGATCGTGGCCGGCAAGGGCCATGAGGAGGGCCAGACGATCGGCTCGGAGACCTTGCATTTTTCCGATCACGAGGAAGTTCGCGCCGCCCTCTCGGAGCGTGCCGCATGAGCTTGCTGTGGACCTCCGAGGCGCTGGTTGCCGCCATGGACGGGCGGCCGCTCGGGCCGATGCCGGAAGGCATTTCAGGCATTTCGATCGACAGCCGCAGCCTGCAGCCGGGCGACGCCTTCTTCGCCATCAAGGGCGAGGCGATGGATGGCCATGACTTCGTCACATCAGCCATCAAGGCTGGCGCTGGGGTGCTGGTGGTGGCCGAAGGCAAACTGCCGTCGCTCGGCCGGCTGACGGCGCCGATCGTCGTCGTCGAGGATGTGCTGGTCGCGCTGGAAAAGCTCGGGGTCGCGTCGCGGGCGCGTTCTCAGGCGAAAATCATCGCGGTGACCGGTTCGGCCGGCAAGACCACCACCAAGGAAGCACTGCGTCATGTGCTGCAAGCCGTCGGCAAGGTGCATGCTTCGGCGCAGTCGTTCAACAATCATTGGGGCGTGCCGCTGACTTTGGCGCGCATGCCAGCCGATTGCGATTACGCCGTGTTCGAGATCGGCATGAACCATCCCGACGAGATCCGGCCGCTGGTGAAAATGGTGAGGCCGCATGTCGCTATCGTCACCATGATCGCGGCGGCCCATCTTGGCTTCTTCCGCAATCTGGACGAGATCGCCAAGGCCAAGGCCGAGATTTTCGAGGGGCTGGAGCCCGAGGGCGCCGCTATCCTCAACCGCGACGATGCGCGCTTCAAGCTTCTCGACAAGATGGCGCATGCCGCCGGCGTCGAGCACGTGTATGGCTTCGGCGAGAATGCGCGCTCGACCTTCAAGCTGGTCCAATGCGAACTCCACGCCGATCATTCCGATATCATTGCCCGGATCGGCGGCCATGAGGTGACGGCGCGGATCGGTGCGCCCGGCCGCCACATGGTGCAGAACGTGTTGGCGGTGCTGGGTGCCGCGCATCTGGTCGGCGCCGATCTCGGCAAGGTAGCGTCGGCGCTGGCCGATCTTTCGGCCGAACGCGGACGCGGCAAGCGCCATGTGCTGCGGCATCCCGGTGGCTCGACTTCGAGCCACCCCCGTGGGTCGATCACGCTGATCGACGAGAGCTACAACGCCAATCCTGCGTCGATGGCTGCTGCCATGGCATTGCTCAATGCGACGCCGGTGACGGGCGAGGGCCGCCGCATAGCCGTGCTCGGCGATATGCTCGAACTCGGCGACCATTCGGCCAAGCTGCATGCCGCGCTTGCCGAACTCATCGTCGGCACGGGCACGCAGACCGTTTTTCTCGGCGGCCCGGAAATGCGCGCGCTGGCCGAGGCACTGCCGGCCGAAATCAAGACGGAATACCGCGCCGGGGTCGAGGAGCTGAAGCCGGTGCTGCTTGCCGCGCTGAAGCCGGGCGATGTGGTGATGATCAAATCGTCGAAGGGCATCGGTTTTGCAAAACTGGTCGATGCGCTGCTGGGCAAATTCCCGGCCGAATCGACAACCAGAAAACAGACCTAGGTCGGGGGACGAAAGCGCATGTTCACACTGCTCGTCGATTTTGCGGACAAGGTCTCGGTCTTCAATGTCTTCCGCTACATCACCTTCCGCACCGGCGGAGCGTTGATCACATCGGCGCTGATCGTCTTCATCTTCGGGCCAACCATCATCAATTCGCTGCGGCTGCGGCAAGGCAAGGGCCAGCCGATCCGCGCCGACGGGCCGCAAACGCATTTCAAGAAGGCCGGCACGCCGACCATGGGCGGGCTGATGATCCTGTCCGGCATCATCGGCTCGTCGCTTTTATGGGCGAACCTGTCGAGCATCTATGTCTGGGTGGTGCTGCTGGTGACGCTGGGCTTCGGCTCGATCGGCTTTTACGACGACTATCTGAAGGTGACCAAGCAGTCGCATCTCGGCTTTTCCGGCAAGGCACGGCTGGCGCTCGAATTCGTCATCGCCGGCATCGCCGCCTGGGTGATCATGCACAATGGCCAGGCGCCGTTCTCGTCGTCGCTGACATTCCCCTTTGCCAAGGAATTCATCGTCAACCTCGGCTGGTTCTTCATTCCGTTCTCCTGCTTCGTCATAGTCGGCGCCGGCAATGCGGTGAACCTGACCGACGGGCTCGACGGGCTGGCGATCGTGCCGATCATGATCGCGGCGGCCTCCTTCGGCGTCATCGCCTATCTCTCCGGCAACGCGGTGTTTGCCGAATATCTGCAGATCCATTTCGTGCCCGGCACCGGTGAGCTGGCGGTCGTCCTCGGCGCGGTGATCGGCGCCGGTCTCGGCTTCCTCTGGTTCAACGCGCCGCCGGCGGCGATTTTCATGGGCGACACCGGCTCGCTGGCCATGGGCGGCCTGATCGGCACGGTCGCGGTCGCCACCAAGCACGAGATCGTCCTGGTCATCGTCGGCGGATTGTTCGTCGTGGAAATCCTGTCTGTCATCATCCAGGTCGGCTACTTCAAGATGACCGGCAAGCGGGTGTTCCTGATGGCGCCGATCCACCATCATTTCGAAAAGCTCGGCTGGACCGAAAGCCAGGTGGTGATCCGCTTCTGGATCATCGCCGTCATCCTGGCGCTGGTCGGCCTGTCGACCCTCAAGCTGAGATAGGAAGCGCTTTGATCCCCGCCGTATCTTTCTCAGGCAAGCGCGTTTCGCTCTTCGGGCTCGGTGGCTCGGGGATCGCGACGGCGCGCGCGCTGATCGCTGGTGGTGCGGACGTGCTGGCTTGGGACGACAATCCCGAAAGCGTTGCCAAGGCGACAGGGGCGGGCATTGCAACCGCCGATCTGCGCGGCGCCGACTGGGCAAAGTTCTCGGCTTTCGTGCTGTCGCCGGGCGTGCCGCTGACGCATCCCAAGCCGCATTGGACGGTGGAGCTTGCGCGCGGCTCAGGTGTCGAGATCATCGGCGACATCGAGCTCTTCTGCCGCGAGCGGATGCTGAGCGCGCCAACATCGCCTTTCATCGCCATCACCGGCACCAACGGCAAGTCGACGACGACCGCGCTGACCGCGCATATCCTGAAGGCGGCAGGACGCGACACCCAGATGGGCGGCAATATCGGCCGCGCGGTGATGACGCTCGATCCGCCCGAGCCCGATCGGCATTATGTGGTCGAATGCTCGTCCTACCAGATCGATCTCGCGCCCTCGATCAACCCGACGGCCGGCATCCTGCTCAATCTGACGCCCGACCACCTCGACCGTCACGGCACCATGCAGCACTACGCCGCGATCAAGGAGCGGCTGGTGGCCGGCAGCGAGACGGCGATCGTCGGCATCGACGATTCCTGGTGCGCGCAGATCGCCGAGCGGCTGGAGCGGGCGGGGCGGCATGTCATCCGCATTTCCAAGAGGCTGCCGCTGACCGACGGCTATTTCGCCGACGGCGGCGATCTGATGGAAGCGGTTCACGGCCGCTACAGCCGTGTCGCCTTCCTCGAAGGCATCGGCTCGCTGCGCGGCCAGCACAATGCGCAGAACGCGCTGGCAGCGGTCGCCTCGTGCCTCAGGGTCGGACTGGAGCTTGGCGAAATCCAGTCGGGGCTCGAAAGCTTTCCCGGCCTCGCGCACCGCATGGAGCAGGTCGGCCGCAAGGACCATGTGCTGTTCATCAACGATTCCAAGGCGACCAACGCCGATGCGGCGGCACCGGCGCTGTCGAGCTTTGCGCGCATCTACTGGATCGCCGGCGGCTTGCCCAAGGAAGGCGGCATCGAGCCGTTGCGCGGTTTCTTCCCGCGCATCGCCAAGGCCTATCTGATCGGCGAAGCCGCGCCCGCCTTTTCGGCGACGCTGGGTGAGGCCGTGCCCTATGAGATTTCAGGCACGCTGGCCGCGGCGGTCGAACACGCCGCGCATGATGCGGCTAAGGATGACAGCGGCGAGGCGGTGGTGCTGTTGTCGCCGGCCTGCGCCAGTTTTGACCAGTTCAAGAATTTCGAAGTCCGCGGCGAAGCCTTCAGGCAAGCTGCGAATGCTATCGAGGGTGTGAGACCCATCGGAGGGGCACGATAATGCAGAGCCGTCTCGACAAAAGTCCGGTTGCAACCTGGTGGTGGACGATCGATCGCTGGTTCCTGGCGGCGTTCCTGTCGCTGATGGGCCTTGGCATCGTGCTGTCCTTCGCGGCAAGCCCGGCGGTGGCTGAGCGCATCGGTCTCGACAGTTTCCACTTCGCCACAAGGCAGATCATCTTCACCGTGCCGGCGCTCGGCGTGATGCTGGCCGTGTCGTTCCTCGATTCCCGGGAGATCCGGCGCATGGCGCTGATCATGCTGTGCCTGATGCTGGTGCTGATGGTGGCGGTGCTTTACATCGGCGTCGAGGTGAAGGGCGCGCGCCGCTGGGTGTCGCTTGCCGGCCTCTCCATCCAGCCGTCGGAATTTTTGAAACCTGCCTTCGTCATCATGTGCGCCTGGCTGTTTGCCGAGCACAAGCGCCAGCCCGACATTCCGGGCAATCTGTTCGCCATGCTGCTTTTGGTGCTGGTCGTGTCGCTGCTGGTGGCGCAGCCGGACCTCGGCCAGACCATGCTAACGACCGGCACTTGGGGTATCATGTTCTTCATGGCGGGCCTGCCATGGCTGTGGATCATCGCACTGGGTGCGGCCGGCATCGGCGGCGTCTTTGCCGCCTATACGGTGTTTCCGCACGTCGCCTTGCGCATCGACAAGTTCCTCACCGGCGAAGGCGACACGTTCCAGGTCGACATGGGCCGCGAGGCGCTGATCAATGGTGGCTGGTTCGGTGTCGGGCCAGGTGAGGGCACCGTCAAACGGGTCATTCCCGACAGCCATGCCGACTTCGTCTTCTCGGTCGCGGGCGAAGAATTCGGGCTGATCATGTGCTTCTTCATCATGTCGATCTTCGCCTTCATCGTGTTGCGCGGCCTCAACACGGCGCTGAAGGAGCATGACGATTTCACCCGCTATGCGGTCGGTGGCCTCGTCACCGTGTTCGGCCTGCAGGCTGTCATCAACATGTGCGTCAACCTGCAGCTTGTGCCGGCCAAGGGCATGACGCTGCCGTTCATATCCTATGGCGGCTCATCGCAGATCGCCATCGCCATCTCGATGGGCATGGTGCTGGCGTTGACACGCAAGCGGCCCGAAAAGCGCAAGCAGATGGGCTTTGGCCTGTCGCAACGCGCCGTGCCGGCGGAGTGATATGGCCAGAGGCGTCATCCTTCTCGCGGCGGGCGGAACCGGTGGGCATCTTTTCCCGGCCGAGGCGCTGGCGCATGAGCTGAACGGACGCGGCTGGTCGGTGCATCTGGCGACCGACGACCGTGCCGAGCGTTTTGCCGGTCATTTCCCGGCCGCCGCCATTTATCCGATCCAGTCGGCGACGATGGGTTCGAAGAATCCTTTTGCCCTGCTTGGCGCCTTCTGGAAGATCTGGCGCGGCGTGCGCCAGGCTTCAGCCGTCATCGCCAGGATCAAGCCGGATGCCGTCGTCGGCTTCGGCGGCTATCCGACCTTGCCGCCACTCTACGCCGCAACACGGCGCAAGGTGCCGACGCTGATCCATGAGCAGAATGCGGTGATGGGGCGCGCCAACCGGGCGCTGGCCGGCCGTGTCGATGCGATCGCCGGCGGCTTCCTGCCGCAGGATGCCAGTGTGGTCGGCGCCAAGACGGTGACGACGGGCAATCCGGTTAGGCCTGCCGTGCTGGAAGCGGCCAGGACGGCCTATGCGGCGTCGAGCGGCGAAGAACCGTTCCGCCTGCTGGTGTTCGGCGGCAGCCAGGGCGCCCAGTTCTTTTCCGATGCCATGCCCGGGGCTGTCGCGCTGCTTTCCGAAGCGCAGCGCAAGCGGCTGGTCATTACCCAACAAGCTCGCGCGGATGACGTGGCGCGGGTCAAGGCGGCCTATGCCACTCTTGGCGTCGCCGTCGAGGTCTCGCCCTTCTTCACCGACATGGCGGCACGCATCGCGGCGGCGCACCTGGTGATCTCGCGCTCCGGCGCCTCGACCGTCTCGGAGATCGCCGTCATTGGCCGGCCCGCACTACTGGTGCCTTATCCCTATGCGCTCGATCACGACCAGGCGGCGAACGCGGCGGCCCTTGCCGCTGCCGGCGGTGGCGAAGTGCACCCGCAATCCTCGCTTTCGCCCGAACGCATCGCAGCGCTCGTCGGCGGGCTGATGGACACGCCTGAGCGGCTGACAGCGATGGCGGCTGGCGCGAAATCGGCCGGCAGGCCGGACGCGGCACGGTTGCTCGCTGATCTCACAGAGGCTATTGCGTCCAAAAAAACCGTTTCGGATTTCAGGAAGGGCGCGCACGCATGAAGATGCCGCAAACCATCGGCCTTGTGCATTTCATCGGCATTGGCGGCATCGGCATGAGCGGCATTGCCGAAGTGCTGCACAATCTCGGCTACAAGGTGCAAGGGTCCGACCAGGCCGAAAGCGCCAATGTGCAGCGGCTGCGCGACAAGGGCATCGAATGCTTCGTCGGCCACCAGGCCGAGAATCTCGGCGATGCCGAGGTGGTGGTCGTTTCGACGGCGATCAAGAAATCCAATCCGGAGCTGAAGGCGGCGCGCGAAAAGCTGCTGCCGATCGTGCGCCGGGCCGAGATGCTGGCCGAGCTGATGCGCTTCCGCCAGGCGGTGGCGATCGGCGGCACGCATGGCAAGACGACGACGACCTCGATGGTTGCGACCTTGCTCGATGCCGGTGGGCTCGATCCGACCGTCATCAATGGCGGCATCATCAATGCCTATGGCACCAACGCCCGCATGGGCGACGGCGAATGGATGGTGGTCGAGGCCGACGAGAGCGACGGCACTTTCCTGAAACTGCCGGCCGAGATCGCGGTCGTCACCAACATCGATCCCGAGCATCTCGATCACTATGGCAGTTTCGACAAGGTGCGCGAGGCGTTCCGCCAGTTCGTCGAGAACGTGCCGTTCTACGGTTTCGGCGTGATGTGCACCGATCACCCCGAAGTGCAGGCGCTGGTCAGCCGCATCGAGGATCGCCGCGTCATCACCTATGGCGAGAACGCGCAGGCCGATGTGCGCTTCACAAACCACCGCATGGCGGGCGCTATTTCGGAATTCGACGTGGTGATCCGCGACCGTAAGACCGGCGGCCAGACGACGATAGCAGGCCTGCGCCTGCCGATGCCCGGCCGCCACAACGTCTCCAACGCGACGGCGGCGATCGCGGTCGCGCATGAGCTCGGCCTGTCGGCCGAGGCGATCAAGAAGGGCCTGTCGTCCTTCGCCGGCGTCAAGCGCCGCTTCACCCATACCGGCTCTTGGAATGGCGTCGAAATGTTCGACGATTACGGCCACCATCCGGTCGAGATCTCGGCGGTGCTGAAGGCGGCGCGCAGCGCAACCAAGGGCCGCGTCATCGCCATTGCCCAGCCGCATCGCTTCACCCGGCTGCATGATCTGTTCAACGAGTTTTCCACCTGCTTCAACGACGCCGATACGGTGATGGTGGCGCCGGTCTACGCGGCCGGCGAGGAGCCGATCGACGGCGTCAGCTCGGACGCGCTGGTGTCGCGCATCCGCGCCGGCGGCCATCGCGACGCGCGCTTCATCGAGGGGCCGGCGGCGATCGCGCCCATCATCCGCGATCTGGCCAAGCCGGGCGACTTCGTCGTCTTCCTTGGCGCCGGCAACATCACCCAATGGGCCTATGCTTTGCCCAAGGAGCTTGGCGGGACCGTCTCATGATGCACGGCCAGGCCTTGATCGACAGACTTGGCGACCGGCTTGCCGGCCTGCGCGGCCGCCTGACGCCGAATGCCGAGATGGACAAGATCACCTGGTTCCGAGCCGGAGGGCTGGCCGAAGCGCTGTTCCAGCCGGCCGACGAGGAGGATCTTGCCGCGTTTCTGAAAGCGGTTCCCGAAGAGATACCGCTGACCGTCGTCGGTGTCGGCTCGAACCTTCTGGTCCGCGATGGCGGCATTCCGGGTTTTGTGATCCGGCTTTCGGCCAAGGGGTTCGGCGAGGCCGAGGTCATTTCGCCAATCAGGATCAAGGCAGGAGCGGCCACGCCCGACAAGCGCGTTGCCGCTGTGGCGCTCGAGGCGGGCATTGGCGGCTTTCATTTCTATCACGGCATTCCGGGCGCCATCGGCGGCGCGCTGCGGATGAATGCCGGCGCCAATGGCGTCGAGACGCGCGAGCGCGTCGTCGAAGTGCGCGCACTTGATCGCAAGGGCAATGTGCGGACGCTGAGCAATGCCGATATGGGCTATGCCTATCGCCATTCGGCGGCGCCCTCTGGGCTGATCTTCACCTCCGCCGTGTTCGAAGGCTTTGCCGAGGACAAGACGACGATCAAGGCGGCGATGGACGCGGTGCAGAACCATCGCGAGACCGTGCAGCCGATCCGCGAGAAGACAGGCGGCTCGACCTTCAAGAATCCGGAAGGCACGTCGGCCTGGAAGGAGATCGACAAGGCGGGCTGCCGCGGCTTGATGATCGGTGGTGCGCAGATGTCGCCGATGCATTGCAATTTCATGATCAACACCGGAACCGCGACCGGCTACGACCTTGAATATCTCGGCGAGACCGTGCGCACACGGGTGCTGGAGAATTCCGGCATCCGGCTGCAATGGGAAATCAAGCGCATCGGCAATTTCCGGCCGGGGCATGCCGTGCAGGAGTTTCTCGGGCAGCTCCTTTAAGGTGCATTGATATTCAGGTGATGCCGGCCTGCAAACGACGGCTTCCTGCGCTTCCGGTGCTCACGTACTTTAAGTACGCTCCGCTCCGGTTCTCGAAAGCCATCGTTTTCGACTCGGCCTGACCTGAATCTCAACACACCTTCGCGCGCCTTGAAGTTCATGTGATGCATGAACTTCAACGCCGTCGACACGGTCCACGACCGTTGCCCCGAAGACTCAACGACACGCTTTTCGCATGCATTTTCTCAGAAAGTGAATCTCTCGGAATCGTAAGCACTTGCCAGTGAATCAACTCTCTGATTCTCTGCTCGAAAGCGTTTCCTGATTTGAGTCGTTCGAACGCGTTACCCGCGTTTTCCGTCTGGGGGGGCAACCTGCCGGGAGACTCGGACTCAATGTTGCGGAAATCTTGGTTTTTGGTCCGCCGTGAGAGGGGATGCCGGGGAATGAAAAGCAAGCATGTGGCCGTCCTGCTGGGTGGTTTTTCGTCCGAGCGGCCCGTGTCTCTGTCTTCGGGGAAGGCTTGTGCCGATGAGCTCGAAAAGGAAGGCTATCAGGTCACCCGCGTCGATGTGGGGCGCAATGTGGGATCCGTGCTTTCCGAGCTCAAGCCCGACGTCGCCTTCAATGCGCTGCATGGCCCCTTTGGAGAGGATGGCACCGTTCAGGGTATCCTCGAATATCTCGGCATTCCCTACACCCATTCCGGCGTTCTCGCCTCGGCCCTGGCCATGAACAAGGAGCAGGCCAAGCGGGTTGCCAAGGCGGTCGGCGTCCCGGTCGCCGAATCGAAGGTCGCCAGCCGCTTCGCCATCCAGAACAAGCATCCGATGAAGCCGCCCTATGTGGTCAAGCCGGTCAATGAGGGTTCCAGCTTCGGGGTCGTCATCGTGCATGAAGGCCAGTCGCATCCGCCGCAGGTGATCGGCTCGTCCGAGTGGAAATATGGCGATACCGTCATGGTCGAGCGCTACATCCACGGTCGCGAGCTGACCTGCGCGGTGATGGGCGATGTTGCGCTCGGGGTCTGCGAGATCATCCCGACCGGTCATTCCTTCTACGACTATGATTCAAAATATGTCGCCGGGGGATCAAAGCACGAATGCCCCGCAAAAGTTTCACCGAATATTTACCAAAAAATACAAACACTGGCGCTCAAGGCTCACCAAGCGATCGGCTGTCGGGGCGTTTCCCGGTCGGACTTCCGTTATGACGATCGGCATTCCGAAAACGGCGAGGTTGTCTGGCTCGAGGTCAACACCCAGCCGGGTATGACGCCGACGTCCTTGGTGCCTGAAATCGCCGCCCAGGCCGGGCACTCGTTTGGCGATTTGTTGAGTTGGATGGTGGAGGACGCTTCGTGTCTGCGTTGAAATGGCTACAAGGCAAGGAGAGGGGCGCGGCCAGGCCGGCGCCGTTCGGCTTGCCGTTGTCGGATCATTTCGTGCTGCCGCGTATGCTGCGTCGCCCGGTGCGCGTTCTGGCGCGCCTGGGTGTCGGTGAATTCCAGGCGCCGCGCTTTTCCTCTGCCATGATGTCGGCCGTGCTGATTTTCTCGAGCAGTGCCTATGGTGCCTATCTCGGTGGTCATGTCGACGGCATCGTGCAGAGCATCACCGCCCGCACCGGTTTTGCCGTCGATCAGGTCAAGGTGGTCGGCAACCGCCAGACCTCGGAGATCGATATCCTCGACAGGCTCGAGCTCGACGGCTGGACATCCCTGATCGGCTTCGACGCCGAGGCCGCGCGCGAGCGAATTGCGACATTGCCGTGGATCGAGGTCGCGGCGGTGCGCAAGGTCTATCCGCATACGCTGGAAGTGCGCGTCGAGGAACGCGAGGCCTTCGCGCTCTGGCAGCAGGGCGATGAGTTGTCCGTCATCGAGAAGGATGGCGCCGTGATCGCGCCGTTCTCGGGCGGCAAGCAGGTGCTGCTGCCGCTGTTGATCGGCACCGGCGCGCCGGCGAGTGCGCCCGGCTTCATCGCCAAGATCGAACAATATCCTGAGCTCGCGAGCCGGATCAAAGGCTATATCCGCGTCGGCGAACGGCGCTGGGACCTGAAGCTGGACAATGGCATCACCGTCAAGCTTCCCGAGTATGACGAGGACCAGGCGCTCGCCGAACTCGTCAAGATGGACCAGGACAAGGGCTTGTTGTCGCGCGACATCGCCGCCGTCGACATGCGCCTGACGGACCGGCTGGTCGTGCAGTTGACGCCCGAGGCGGCAACGCAGCGCGAAGCCGCCCTCAACGAAAAACCCAAGAGCCTGAAGCGCAAGCCGGAGACGAAGATATGAGCTGGCTTGGCGGTCCTGGCGATGCCTCGTCGCGCCGGTCCGGCACCCTGACGGTGCTGGATGTCGGTTCGAGCAAGGTCTGCTGCATGGTGGCCAAGCTCAAGCCGTGCGATGACGGCAAGCTGCTGCGCGGCCGCTCGCACCGGATCCAGGTGATCGGCATCGGCCATCAGAAATCGCAAGGCGTGAAGTCGGGTGTCGTCGTCGATCTCGACCGGGCCGAGCACGCCATCCGCCTTTCCGTCGATGCGGCCGAGCGTATGGCCGGGCTGACGGTCGATTCCCTGATCGTCAACATGACGGCCGGCCGGCTAAAGAGCGAGGCCTTCTCCGCCACCATCAACCTTGGCGGCCACGAGGCCGACGAGGCCGACATCAAGCGCGTTCTCGGCGCCGGCGCCAAGCAGGCGCTGAAGGCCGAGCGCGAGGTGATCCATTCGCTTCCCGTCGGCTTCTCGCTGGATGCCGAACGCGGCGTGCGCGATCCGCGCGGCATGGTCGGCGATCAACTCGGCGTCGACATGCATGTGCTGACCGGTGACGCCGCGCCGATGCGCAATCTGGAGCTTTCCATCAACCGTTCGCACCTGTCGGTCGAGCGCATGGTGGCGACGCCCTATGCCAGCGGACTGGCGGCCTTGGTCGACGACGAACTGGAAATGGGCGCGGCTTGCATCGACATGGGCGGCGGCACGACGACGATCTCGGTGTTTTCGGAAGGCAAGTTCGTCCATGGCGACGCCATCGCCATCGGCGGCAACCATGTCACGCTCGACATGGCCAAGGGGCTTTCGACCTCTCTCGATGCGGCCGAACGGCTGAAGGTGATGCATGGCTCGGCGCTGCCGGGCAGCGCCGACGATCGCGACCTGGTCTCGATCCAGCCGATCGGCGACGATGGCGACGTGCCTTTGCAGATTCCGCGCTCGGTGATGACGCGTATCGTGCGTGCCCGCATCGACGAGACGCTCGAACTGTTGCGCGACCGGCTGAACAAGTCCGGCTACGGCAATGCGGTGGGCAAGCGTGTGGTGCTCACCGGCGGGGCCAGCCAGCTTGCCGGCCTGCCGGAGGCGGCGCGTCGTATCCTGGGACGCAATGTGCGCATCGGCCGCCCGCTCGGCGTGGCCGGCCTGCCGGAAGCGGCGAAGGGGCCGGCCTTCTCGGCCGCGGTGGGGCTTCTGATCTATCCGCAGATGGCGAGTTTCGAGAGCCATCCTGCGAAAGGAATTTCCGGTCTCAGAATGACTGGAACGGGCGGAAAACTGCATCGCATGAGTCAGTGGTTGAGAGACAGTTTCTAAATTGACGGGGACAGCCCCATAGGCGGCCGCGGCGGCGAAGCGGCGTGAAAGGCAAAGGACGGAGACAATGACCATCAATCTGCAGAAGCCGGACATCACCGAGCTTAAGCCGCGTATCACCGTGTTCGGTGTCGGCGGCGGCGGCGGCAATGCCGTCAACAACATGATCACCGCCGGTCTGCGCGGTGTCGAGTTCGTGGTGGCCAACACCGACGCGCAGGCGCTGACCATGTCGAAGGCCGATCGGCTGATCCAGCTCGGCGCGCATGTCACCGAAGGCCTTGGCGCCGGATCGCAGCCGGAAGTCGGCCGTGCGGCGGCGGAAGAGTGCATCGACGAGATCATCGATCACCTGTCCAACACCCATATGTGCTTCGTCACCGCCGGCATGGGCGGCGGCACCGGTACCGGTGCTGCTCCGGTCGTAGCGCGTGCCGCCCGCGAAAAGGGCATCCTCACCGTCGGCGTCGTCACCAAGCCGTTCCACTTCGAAGGCCAGCGCCGCATGAAGACGGCGGATTTCGGCATCGAGGAATTGCAGAAATGCGTCGATACGCTGATCGTCATCCCCAACCAGAACCTGTTCCGGCTGGCCAATGACAAGACCACCTTCGCCGATGCCTTCGCCATGGCCGACCAGGTGCTCTATTCCGGCGTCGCCTGCATCACCGACCTGATGGTCAAGGAAGGCCTGATCAACCTCGACTTCGCCGACGTCCGTTCAGTCATGCGCGAGATGGGCAAGGCGATGATGGGTACCGGCGAGGCTTCGGGCGAGGGCCGCGCGATGGCCGCCGCCGAGGCTGCGATCGCCAATCCGCTGCTCGACGAGACCTCAATGAAGGGCGCCAAGGGCCTGCTGATCTCGATCACCGGCGGCCGCGACCTGACGCTGTTCGAAGTCGACGAAGCGGCGACCCGTATCCGCGAGGAAGTCGACCAGGACGCCAACATCATCCTGGGTGCCACCTTCGACGAGGAACTCGAAGGCGTCATCCGAGTCTCCGTGGTTGCCACCGGCATCGACAAGTCGGCGGCTGAAATCGCCGCCGCGCCGATCTCGATCCGCACGGCGCCGCAGAAGCCTGTCAGCCGCCCGGCGGCGCAGATCGCGGAGGTTCGCCCGGCTCCGGTCCAGCAGGCGGCATACGAGCCACGCGCGGTCGACCCGGTCGCCGAAGCCATCCAACTGGCCGAAGCGAATGCCGCGGCCATGGCGCAGGCGCGCCCGGCTCCGGTCGCTCACGCTGAGGATTTCCGCCCGCAGAGCAAGATCTTCCAGGCGCCACCGGCACAGCCGATGCCGCAGCCTGTGGTCCAGCAGATGCAGCCGGCTCCACAGCCGCGCGAGATGCTGCGTGAAGCGCCGCAGCCGGTTGCCATGGCGCCGCAGCGTATGCCGCGCGTCGAGGACTTTCCGCCCGTGGTGAAGGCCGAGGTGGATGCCAAGAGCCGTCCGGTCGACCATGAGAACAACAGCGGACCGATGGGCCTGCTGAAGCGCCTGACCAACGGCCTGACCCGCCGCGAGGAAGAGCCCGCACGGCTGCAGCCGGCGCAGCCGCGCGAACCCAAGCTGCGCCAGGCAGCGCCCGAAGTGCGCCGTCTCGCCAGCCAGGACGCGCAGCTCTACGCGCCGCGCCGCGGCCAGCTCGACGACCAGGGCCGCCTGACACCGCAGGTGAGGGCGACTCAGGAAGACGACCAGCTGGAGATTCCGGCGTTCCTGCGCCGTCAGGCCAACTGATTGGTAAACGGACTGTAACAATTGTTAACAGGCAGGCAAGAAATTGCTTGCCTGTTAACGTTTTAAATGCTGTGATTTCAATTACTTACAAAGTCGTAGATATTCCCATTCGCGGTTACACCGAGTAAGAAACCGTGATTTGGAGTCTCCCTACCGGAACACTATCTTCGCTGCCTACCATCGTCGGTTTGCCGGGATTTCGGGGGAAGTGACCCTGCCTGCCGATTCACACAAGAGCCGCGCCCTCGGGCTGGAGAAGCGGACCTAGGCATTTCGGGCTTATGGGGATTGTCTTGCACGACTATCAGACGACATTGAAGACGCGCGCGTCGCTTACCGGCATCGGCGTCCACAGCGGCAAGGAAGTCTCCATCAGCTTCATGCCGGCGGATGCCGACACCGGCATCGTTTTCCAGCTTTTCAATGGCTCGGAGCAGGGCCGCGAGTTTCGTGCCCTGGTCTCTGAAGTCGGCGCTACCGACCTGTGCACCATGCTTGGTGATCCCGCCGGCGAGCACATCGCCACGGTCGAGCACATCATGGCGGCGCTGTTCGGGCTCGGCATCGACAATGTCGCCGTCGAGATCGATGGTTCCGAGGTTCCGATCTTCGATGGCAGCGCCATGGCCTTCGTCGAAGCCATCGACCAGGCGGGCATCGAGATGCTGTCGGTCAAGCGGCGTTACATCAGGGTCATCAAGCCGGTCCGCATCGAGAACGGCGCCTCCTGGGCGGAGTTCAGGCCCTATGACGGCACCCGTTTCGAGATCGAGATCGACTTCGAAAGCCCGGCGATCGGCCGTCAGCTGTTCGCGTCAGACCTCAATGCCGATATTTTCCGCCGCGACATCGCGCGCGCCCGCACCTTCGGTTTCATGAAGGACGTCGAGCGGCTGTGGGCCGCCGGCTACGCGCTCGGCTCATCGCTGGAGAATTCGCTGGTCATCGGCGACGACAACCGCGTCATCAATATGGGCGGCCTGCGCTATCCCAATGAATTCGTGCGCCATAAAACGCTGGATGCCATGGGCGACCTGGCGCTGGCCGGCGCCCGCTTCATCGGCTGCTTCCGCTCCTATCGTGGCGGCCACAGGATGAATGCCGCGGCTCTGCGCCGCCTTTTGTCCGATCGCACCGCGTTCGAAATCGTCGAGACGACGCGCCGCGAGCGCGGCCGCAGCGCCGAGATGAACGCCGTCAATGCGCCGCTCTACGCGCCCTGGATGATCTGATTTTCCCAGGTTTTTTCGGGTTCCATGGGGAACGGCGCGTGTTGCAGGAATGCACCACCCGTCAGTGAAATTGCTTGGATGTTCAACCTTTGTCCGGCCGCCACAAAAATGCGCGATTGGCCGGAGATAGCGTTGCCGGGCAAGGCGGTTATGGTTTATGGCTGCTGCCGTCGATTAGTGCATGTTGTTCAAAAGTGGGGACCAGTTTTGAAACAATGGCATGCAACTGGCATTGAAATAACGCCGAAAGGGCGGAATCCAATCATGTTCTTCAAGCGAGTTGGTCAATTGAAAGCGCCGCAGAGGGCCGTTTTCCTGGCGCTTTCGGTGGTTGTTCCATCGCTCCTTCTGTCGGCTTGCATGTCGTCGGAGAAAGATATCGACCTGTCGACCTATGTCGACCAGACCGAACCGGCCGATGTTCTCTACAATCAGGGCCTCGCCAATCTCAATGCTGGACGCCTGCAGGAGGCGAGCCGCAAGTTCGACGCCGTCGACCGCCAGCACCCCTATTCGGAATGGGCTCGCAAATCGATGGTGATGGGCGCTTTCGCCGATTATCGCCAGGGCAATTACGACGAGGCGATCGGTTCGGCCAAGCGCTATCTCACGCTCTATCCGTCAACCGATGACGCTGCCTATGCGCAGTACATCATCGGCTTGAGCTATTACCGCCAGATCAAGGACGTGACGCAGGACCAGAAGGAAGCGCGACAGACCGTTCAGACGATGCAGGATCTGGTGACGCGCTGGCCGACGTCGGAATATGTCGACGACGCCAAGGAAAAGATCCGCTTCGCCAACGATCAGCTGGCCGGCAAGGAAATGCAGATCGGCCGCTACTATCTCGAGCGCCGCGAATACATCGCCGCCGTCAAGCGCTTCCGCACTGTGGTCGAGAACTATTCCAACACGCGCCATGTCGAGGAGGCGCTCGCCCGCCTGACCGAAAGCTATTACGCGATGGGCCTGACCTCTGAGGCGCAGACCGCCGCCGCCGTGCTCGGCACCAATTACCCTGACAGCTCGTGGTACAAGGATTCCTACAAGCTGCTGCAGAGCAATGGGCTTGCACCACGCGAAAATGCCGGGTCGTGGATATCCAAGGCCGGGAAATTGATCACCGGCGCCTGACCTCCAAGCAGACGCCGCGGGGCTTCGCCGACGTGCCGTCTGCCTGGTTTCGTTGCTTGTCGCAGGTTCTTGTCGCAAGACCGCTGGATACTGCCTGGAGCATCGGACCGAACGTGCGCTGCGCTTTTTCGGATTGATCCGGTGCTCAAACAAAAAGATAGTGCGGCGCTGCGACTCCAAATGGTCGCGTGCCGTTCTAGATTTGGGTTCTGATGCTTTCCAGACTGTCGATCCGCGATATCGTCCTGATCGAGAAGCTGGATATCGACTTCCAGCCGGGTCTTTCGGTGCTGACCGGCGAAACCGGCGCCGGCAAATCCATCCTGCTCGATGCCCTGTCGCTTGCGCTTGGCGCGCGCGGCGACGCGTCGCTGGTGCGCCATGGCGCGGCGCAAGGCCAGGTCATCGCCGTCTTCGACGTGCCGCGCAACCATCCGGCCCGTGCGCTGCTTGCCGACAACGCGATCGAGGATGACGGCGACATCATCCTGCGCCGCCTGCAAACGGCGGACGGCCGCACCCGTGTCTTCGTCAACGATCAGCCTTCAAGCGTCACCTTGATGCGCGATGTCGGGCGCGCGTTGGTCGAAATCCACGGCCAGCATGATGAGCGCGCGCTGGTCGATCCCGGCGCTCATCGCGAGGTGCTCGACGCTTTCGGCGGCCATCTCGGCGCCGTTCGCTCGACGGGAGAGGCATGGCGGCACTGGCGCGCCTGCGAGCAGGAGCTGTCGCGTCACCGTGCCAAGGTGGCGGCGGCCGCGCGCGAGGCCGACTATCTGCGCGCGGCGGTGGCGGAGCTGACAAAGCTCGATCCGCAGCCGGGTGAGGAGACCGATCTTGCCGAACTGCGCGCGTCGATGATGCGGGCCGAAAAGATCGCGTCCGAAATCCACGATGCGCAGGATGTGCTGTCCGGTCCGTCGTCGCCCTTGCCGCAACTGGCCAGCCTGCTGAGGCGGCTGCAACGCAAGGTGACAGAGGCGCCCGGCCTGCTCGACGACGTGGTCAAGTCGCTCGACGAGGCGATGCTGTCGCTCGACGCGGCGCAATCGGGCGTCGAGGCCGCACTGCGCGCCACCGAATATGATCCGCAGCGGCTGGAAAAGGCGGAGGAGCGGTTGTTTTCGCTGCGCGCGGCCTCGCGCAAGCACAGCGTCGCCGTCGACGATTTGGCGCAGCTGCGCGACACGATGTCGGCCGATCTCGCCGATCTCGATGCGGGCGAGGAACGCCTGCACGGGCTGGAAAAGCAGGCCGCCGCGGCACGCGAGACCTACGACATTGCCGCCGCGCAGCTGTCCTCGCTTCGCCATGCGGCGGCGGTCGGCCTGACCAAGGCGGTCATGGCCGAACTGCCGGCGCTGAAGCTCGAACGCGCGGCCTTTATCGTGGAAATGAAGAGCGATGCCGAGAGCCGCATGGAAGAGGGCATCGACCAGATCGAATTCTGGGTGCGCACCAATCCAGGCACGCGGCCGGGGCCAATGATGAAAGTGGCCTCCGGCGGCGAGCTTTCGCGCTTCCTTCTGGCGCTAAAGGTGGCGCTGGCCGACCGTGGCTCGGCGCCGACGCTGGTGTTCGATGAAATCGACACCGGCGTGGGCGGCGCTGTTGCCGACGCCATCGGCCAGCGGCTGGCGCGGCTGTCGAAGCGCGTCCAGGTGCTGTCGGTGACGCATGCGCCACAGGTGGCGGCACGCGCGGCGACGCATTTCCTGATCTCCAAATCCGGCACCACCGACCGTGTCGCGACCGGCATTGCCGAGATGGACCGGCCGGCGCGGCAGGAGGAGATCGCGCGCATGCTCGCCGGCGCCACCATCACCGACGAGGCCCGCGCCGCCGCGGAACGACTGCTGCGCGAAAATACCACGGCGGCATAAGAACAGCTGATATCAGGGATCGAGTCAGGATATGGCTCCATCCTGCTGTTCAGGAATGATTTTCCAAAAATCCTGATCTATTGTGGCGGGCCACCGTCCGGGGAAGGAAAGTATGTCCGAAAAACCAGTCGATGCCCTGACCGAAAGCGAGGCCGAAGCCGAGCTGAAGCGCCTTGCGGAAGAGATCGCCGAGCATGATCGGCGCTACCATACCGAAGACGCGCCTGTTATCACCGACGCGGAATATGATGCGCTGGCACGGCGCAACCTTGCCATTGAGGAGCGCTTTCCAGCGCTGGTGCGCGAGGATTCGCCGTCGCTCAGAGTGGGTGCCGCACCTGCGGAAGGCTTTACCAAGGTGCGCCATGCGGTGCCGATGCTCAGCCTTGCCAAGGCCTATACCGACGATGACGTCGCGGATTTTATCGAACGCGGCCGGCGATTCTTCGATCGAGACAAGGAGCTCGACATCGCCTTCACGGCCGAGCCGAAGATCGACGGACTTTCGGCTTCGCTGCGTTACGAAAACGGTGTGTTCGTGCAGGGTGCAACGCGTGGCAACGGCGCCGTCGGCGAGGACATCACCGCCAATTTGAAGACGATTGCCGATATTCCGGCGAAGCTGAAAGGCTCGGGCTGGCCCGAAATCATCGAGATCCGCGGCGAGGTCTACATGACCTATGCGGAATTCGAGGCGTTGAAGCAGCGGTCGGCGGCGGTCGGCGGCCAAGACTACGTCAATCCGCGCAACACGGCGGCCGGGTCTCTGCGCCAGAAGGATCCGTCCGTTACCGCCAGCCGCAACCTCAAGTTCTTTGCCTATGCCTGGGGCTATACGACAGCGGATCCGGCACCGACCCAATATGATTCGGTGCAGAAATTCGCGGAATGGGGGTTCAAGATCAGTCCGCTGATGGTGCGGGCGAAATCGGCCGACGAACTGATCGCGCATTATCATCGGATCGAGGAGCAGCGCTCGGCGCTCGGCTATGATATCGACGGCGTCGTCTACAAGGTCGATCAGCTGGAATTGCAGCGCCGATGGGGGTTCGTCACCGGTGAGCCGCGCTGGGCCGTCGCGCACAAATTTCCGGCCGAACAGGCGATGACGACTGTGCTCAAGATCGACATCCAGGTTGGCCGCACCGGCACGCTGGCGCCGGTCGCGCGGCTGGCGCCGGTCACTGTCGGCGGCGTCGTGGTCGAGAATGTCACGCTGCACAATGAGGACTACATCAAGGGCCTGGACTCGACCGGCCAGCCGATCCGCGACGGCATCGACGTGCGCATCGGCGACACGGTGGTGATCCAGCGGGCAGGCGATGTCATTCCGCAGATCGTCAGTGTCGTCATCGACAAGCGGCCGGCCGATGCCGTGCCCTACGAATTCCCGCACACCTGTCCGATCTGCGGCTCGCCGGCGACGCGCGAGATCAACGAGAAGACCGGCAAGGAAGATTCCCGCCGCCGCTGCACCGGCGAGCTGATCTGCCCGGCGCAGGCGGTGGAAGGATTGCGCCACTTCGTGTCGCGCGGCGCCTTGGACATCGAAGGCCTCGGTGCCGAAAACATAGATACCTTCTTCAATGCGGGATTGATCAAGACCGCCGCCGACATCTTCACGCTCAGGGATCGCCGTCCGGCCGTCACCAGGGCGCTGGCTGAGCGCCGCGAGGAGCAGGCCAGGCAGCGCGAAGCCGCATCGGGCAAGACGCGCAAGAACGTGCGCAGCGTCGAGGATCGCAACTATGAAAGCCTCGACAAGCTGTTCGCGGCCATCGACTCGCGCCGCGAGCCGGAACTCGACCGTTTCATCTTCGCGCTCGGAATCCGCCATATCGGCGAAACCACGGCGGCCGTGCTTGCCCGCACCTTCTCGACCATCGAAGAGCTGATCCGTGTCGGCAAGGAGACAGCGGCGGCAGAGGATCCCCACAGTGTCTTCCCATCGGTCAACGGCATCGGCGATACGGTGATCGATGCGCTACGCGGCTTCTTTGGCAATGAACGCAACGACGACGTGCTTGAGAAGCTGCTCGAGCAGGTCAAGCCGAAGCCGTATGTCGTCACGGTCTCGGCCGACAGCGAGGTCGCCGGCAAAACGGTCGTGTTCACCGGCTCACTGGAGAAGATGACACGCTCCGAAGCCAAGGCCATGGCGGAGCGCCTCGGCGCCAAGGTCGCGGGCTCGGTTTCGGCGAAGACGGATCTGGTGGTCGCCGGGCCGGGTGCCGGCTCCAAGCTCAAGCTTGCCAGCGAACTGGGCGTCGAGGTGATCGACGAGGATGCCTGGCTGGTGCGGATCGGCAAGGCATGATGGGAGGCGCATTCAAAGGGTTCGGCCCAAAGGCCATTCCATTCCTCAAGGCGCTGGATTTCCACCAGAGCCGCGAGTGGTTCCTTGAAAACCGCGACCTGTTCGAAAAGGAATTGCGCGATCCCTTTGGCGATCTGGTCGACACGCTGACCGAGCGCTTCGCAAAGGCAGGGCTCGGCCTGCGCGGCGATCGCAAGAAGTCGCTGTTCCGGATCAATCGCGACGTGCGCTTCGCCAAGGACAAGCGGCCTTATAACAGGCATTTGTCGGCCATCCTGTCGCCCGACGGCACCAAGATGGAGCAGGGCGTGTTCTACGTGCATGTCGGGCTTGAGCGCTGCTTCGCCGACATTGCGTGGTGGCAGCCGGAGCCGGCGCTGCTGCTGGCGATGCGCAAGGCCATCGCGACGAAGCCGGACAAGTTTCGCGCCCTCGTGGCGGCGTTGAAGAAGAACGGTCTTGAACTCGAGACGGAAGACCGTATGAAGCGCACGCCGCGTGGCTTCGAGGAAATCAGCGATGCCGATCTGGTCGCCGCCATCCGTCACCGGCATTTTTATGTCCAGCATGTCATCGATCCGGCGGGTATCCACACGGCTGATCTGGTCGACGAACTCGTCGATTTCACCTTGCGCGCCAAGCCGCTGCTCGACTGGGGCAGGGCGATCGAGGGCAAAACCCCGAAGGAATAGGCGTCCAACTTGGCCGATCCGACGATCATTTCCGCTGATTGTTTGGCTCAAGCGAATTCGTGTGACAAGGCAGGCAGCGCTTCCTACATCAGGCCTCTGATTAAGGAGAGGTCATGTCGGCGCAAGCAATTTCCGAGAGCGGCGATAGAAGCGATTTCTGGCAAGGCGTGCGGCTCTCTATGCCTGTCGTTGTGGCGTCGGCGCCATTTGCGGTGCTGTTCGGTGCGCTTGCTGTCGAGAACGGCTTCTCGGTGCTGGAAGCCTTCCTGATGAGCGCGCTGGTCTATGGCGGCGCCAGCCAGATGGTCGGCATCCAGCTGTTCGGCCAACATGTGGCGCCGTGGCTGATCGTGCTGTCGATCTTCGCCGTCAACTTCCGCCACGTGCTCTATTCCGCCGGCATCGGCCGGCGTATCGCGCACTGGCCTGTCATCAGCCAGGCGCTCGGTTATTTCATCCTCACCGACCCGCAATTCGCGGTGGCCGAGGCGCGGGCGCAATCCGGCCAGACGGTCGGCTTTGCCTGGTATCTGGGGCTCGGTCTGCCGGTCTATCTGTTCTGGATCGTCGAAAGCGCGCTTGGCGCGCTGTTCGGTAAGCTGATCCCCGACACGCATGCGCTGGGCATAGATTTCCTGCTGCCGATCTATTTCCTCGGTCTCGTGCTGGGCTTCCGCAAGCGGCCGCTGTGGTTGCCGGTGGTCGTAGCAAGTGCGGCCGCCTCGATCGTCGCCTACAAGACGGTGGGCTCGCCCTGGCATGTCTCGATCGGCGCGATTGCGGGCGTGCTGCTGGCGGTCATCCTGCCTCCCCACCACAGCGGCGTGAAGGCACGGCCATGAGCACGACATTCTGGATCATCATCGCCGGCGCGATCGCCACCTATCTGACGCGCATCGGCGGGCATCTCGTCATCTCCCGCTTCGACACCATCCATCCGCGCGTCGAGGCCGGCCTCAATGCCGTGCCGGCGGCGGTGCTGACAACGCTGGTGGCGCCCGAGCTGCTGAATGCCGGGCCGGCGGAATGGGCGGCACTGGTGGTCACCGCCGTCGTGTCGCTGCGCGGTGGGCTGATGGCGATGTTTCTGGCAGGCGCGGTGGTGTTGATCGTTGCTCGGCAGTTCGCCGGCTGACGTTTTGTCTTAGTCCACGTATGCTCACTGACGCAGCGCCGACACACGTAGTGATCGAGGCAATAATTCCTGTCAGGCGCTTCTTGAAAATCGAAGCGATCCACACCGCGCTCAGCCGAATTGCCTCCGATCTCTCCTGATCGGCGCGACGCACAAGGTTGGTGTAAAGGGCGTCGCGCTGCATCGGAGTCAATGCGTCAAGATCGATCGGCCAACGGCCGAGAGGTTCAGGTGACATTTCCATCTCCCGTGGTTGACGCCCTAATCGGCGTCAATAACAGGCGATTTACGCGCCGTTGATCATCAGATAAAATGAATTGTTGAGATCATTTTATTCTCCGGGGAAGATGTATGGATTTGGCCGACCTGCGCATTTTTCGCATGGTGGTGCGCGAGGGCGGCATCACCAGGGCGGCGGAAAAGCTGTTTCGCGTGCAGTCCAACGTGACCACTCGCATCCGGCAGCTTGAAGAGGATCTGGGCGTGCGGCTGTTTATCCGAGAAGGTAAGCGGCTGCAGGTGTCGCCCGCCGGCCGAAGGTTGGTTGTCTATGCGGACCAGTTGCTGGCGCTTGCCGAGGAAGCACGAACGGCGGTCCTCGATCCGCGCCCACGCGGTACGCTGCGACTTGGCGCTATGGAGAGCACCGCCGCAGCTCGGCTTCCTGGCCTGCTCGCCGAGTACCACGCACGCTATCCCGAGGTGGAGATCCAACTGCGCACCGGCAACCCGCAGGTTCTCGCGGCCGCCATGCTCGCCGGCGAACTCGACGCTGCGCTCGCGGCCGAGCCGCTCGCAGACGCTCCGTTTGAGAAGCAGACTGCATTTCGCGAGGAGTTGGTCATTGTCTCGGCGGCATCGCGCGGTTCGATTGAGGACCGCAGCGACGTGCCCAAAACCATGCTAGCCTTCGAGCATGGCTGTCCACATCGCAGGCGGCTGGAAGAATGGTATGCGCGCCGAGGCTTCATGGCCGAGCAAATCGTCGAGCTCGGTTCATATCATGCGATGCTCGGTTGCGTGGCGGCCGGCATGGGCATAGCGCTGATGCCCAAAAGCGTGCTCAACGGCTTCCCTGAAATTGGCAGGCTGCAGGTGCATGAACTGCCTTCGGGCGAGGACAGCGCCCTGACGGTATTGTTTTGGCGCAAGGGAGCAGGCTCTCCCAACGTCCAGGCTTTGCGGGATCTGCTTGCAGAGCAAGGCTCCCCAATCCCAAGCACGGTTGCCGTCGCTACTGCTTGAAATCGTGCGGCAGCGGCGCGGTGGCTTTTTCGAGCCAGGCTAGCGTCTCGCCATCGAGCATCGGCCCGATCTCGGCCAGCACGCGTGCGTGATATGTGTCGAGCCAGTGCAGCTCGTCGCGCGTCAGGAGATCGGTGCGCACCAGCCTGGTATCGATCGGCGCCAGCGTCAGCGTCTCGAAGCCGTGCATGGCGATGTCGCCGCCCTCGATCTGTTCGGCCGGCGTCACCAGGATCAGGTTCTCGATGCGGATGCCGTAGGAACCTTCCTTGTAGTAGCCGGGCTCGTTGGACAGCATCATGCCTTCCAGCAGCTTTTCGGTGCCGGTGCGGGCAATGCGCTGCGGCCCTTCATGCACGGCCAGATAAGAGCCGACGCCATGGCCGGTGCCATGGGCGAAGTCGCAGCCGTATTTCCACAGCGCCATGCGGGCGACGGCATCGATTTCAGAGCCGCGCGTGCCGGCGGGGAAGCGCAGCGTGGAAATACCGATCATGCCTTTCAGCACCAGGGTGAAGCGTTCGCGCATCTCCTGCGTCGGCTGGCCGATCGGCACGGTGCGGGTGATGTCGGTGGTGCCGTCCTGATACTGCGCGCCGGAATCGAGCAGGAACAGCTCGCCAGCCCGCAGCTTGCGGCTGGTGGCGCGCGACACGCGATAATGCATGATGGCGCCGTTCGGGCCGGCGCCGGAAATGGTGTCGAACGAGACGTCGCGCAGCGGCATCTGCGTTTCCTCGCCCGTCCGCCGGCGCGACTCCTCCAGCCGGGTGACGACTGCTATCTCGTCGAGCGAGCCGGGTTTTTGCCGCTCCAGCCAGCACAGCAATTTCGCCACCGCGGCGCCATCACGGCGATGCGCGGCGCGCGAGCCGTTGATCTCGGCCTGGTTCTTGGTGGCGCGCGGGATGCGGGCAGGGTCGGCTGCTGCAATTACGGTGCCGCCGTTGGTCTCAACCAGCATGCGCAGCCGATCGGCCGCCAGCACCGGGTCGAGCGCGATCTTCGCGCCACTCTTGGCGAGGGCCACGATTGCCGCCTCGAATTCGCCGGGCTCGTGCGGCTCGGCGAGCTGGGTGAGGTAGGCCGCGACCTGGCGCGAGAATTTGCGCCGATCCATGAAAAGCTGGTGTGCCCCGTCGGCGGCGAGAATGGCGAAGCCGAGCGCCAGCGGCGTATGCGGCACGTCGCCGCCACGGATGTTGAAGGCCCAGGCGATGGAGGAGGGGTCGGTCAGTACCGCATGGGTGGCGCCGTCCTTGCCGATCGCCGCCGCCAGCCGCGCCAGCTTGTCCTTGGCAAGCTCGCCGGCAAAGCCGATCGGGTGAAGCTCGACGGGGGCCACCGGCGCGTCGGGCTGATCCTTCCAGATGATGTCGATCGGGTTCTTGTCGAGCGGCACCAGCACAGCACCCGTCTTGTCGGCCGAGGCCTGCAGCGCTTTGATCTCGCTGATTGTGTGCAGCCACGGATCGAAGCCGACCCGCGCACCCTTGCCGAGATTGTCTTTCAGCCAGACAGCGGGCGGGTTGTCGACCAGGCTTTCGATCGAGAAAATGTCGAGATCGACCTCGCTGCGCACCTGCAGCGTGTAGCGCCCGTCGACAAAAACGAAGGCACGGTCGCGCAGGACGATGGCGATGCCGGCCGAGCCGCTGAAGCCGGTCAGCCATTTCAGCCGCGCCGAACGGTCGGCGACATATTCCCCCTGGTGCTCGTCGGCACGTGGCACAATGAAGCCGTCCAGCCCGTTGGCTTCAAGCCATTGGCGAAGCAGCGCCACGCGCGGTTTGCCGACGGCCGGGTCGCCCGCGGAATCGAAAGTCTGGAACATTGTGGGCCTCCTGCAGTCAGCGCAACCGTAGCGTACGGTGGTGGAAATCGGAATCGATTTCCGGCTGACGCAACCTGCTACAGCATGGCTTGACTGACAACCGGCGGAACTTGGTCCAAGCGGTTGCTGCCGGGCTCAATGCTTGAGGTGGATCGTCACCCAGCCCTCGCGGTGCAGGGTTCTGACATGGCGGAAGTTCTGGCCGACATAGGCCGAGACGACAGCGTCGCGCTGGCGCTCGAGAATGCCTGACAGCACGATCGAGCCGCCAAGCGCGATATGATCGGCCATTTGCGGCGCCAGCCGCATCAGCGGCCGCGCCAATATGTTGGCGACGATCAGATCGAACGGTGCGCGCTTGCCGAAGATCGGGTGGTGAAAGCCCGGCGCGGTTGCTGTTTCCACCAGCGCCTTGACGTGGTTGAGCCGCGCATTGGCGGCAGCGACTCTCACCGCCACCGGGTCGATGTCGGTGGCCAGCACAGGAATATGCGCGAGCTTGACGATGGCGATGGCCAACACAGCGCTGCCGGTGCCGAGGTCGAGCGCGTTGCGCGGATGCTCGCGCCGCACCACCCTTTCCAGCATTTCCAGGCAGCCGGCGGTGGTGCCGTGGTGGCCGGTGCCGAAGGCGAGGCCGGCCTCGATCTCGATGGCGAGCTCGCCGCTGTGACGCTTGCGGCGGTCATGCGCGCCATGGACGAAGAAGCGGCCGGCACGCACCGGCTTCAACTCTTCCAGCGAATGCGCCACCCAGTCGATGTCGGGCAGGGCCTCGCGCTCGATCTGCTTCGGCAGGGAAAGCTCGGCGAGAACATCCTTCAAGCGGGTTTCGACCATATCGACGTCGCCATCGGCATAGAGCGACACTTCGTGGATGTCCTTGTCCTCGTCGACCTCGATCACGGCGATCGGCAGGCCCTCATCCTCGAAGGCTGCCTCAAGTGCTGCGAAAATGCTGACGGACTCGATCTTTCCGGTGGTGAAGTAGAGGCGCGTCTGGGTCATGAAATCTGTTTCTTTTTGAGCATGATCTCTGGACAAACGTTTCCGTTTGTCCGAGAAAACCGGTTCCCACTTTTCGGGATCAAGCTCTAGCCCTTCGCCGCCAGCCGCTTCAGTTTGGCGACGGCCGTATCCGAGCTCTCCCCATAGGCGATGGTGCCGGCAAAGTCGCCCCTGGCGTCGAGCAGCAGCACCGAGGCGGTATGGTCCATCGTGTAGTCGCCATCGCCGGTGTCGACCTTCTTCCAGTAGATGCCGAACGACTTGGCCATGGCATGGACCTTATCCGGATCGCCGGTGATGCCGATGATGCGGTCGGAAAAATTGCTGACATAGGCGTTCATCACCTGAGGCGTGTCGCGCTCCGGATCGACCGAGACGAAATAGGCGTGCAGGTTCTTGCCGTCGTCGCCGAGCGTCTTCAGCCAGCCGGCCAGTTCGAACAGCGTGGTCGGGCAGACCTCGGGGCAATGGGTGAAGCCGAAGAAGACGACGCTGGGCTGGCCCCTGAAGGCGGCTTCGGTGATCGGCGCGCCTTTCTGGTCGACCAGTGTAAAGGCGGCGCCGAAAGGCTCGCCGCCATAGTGACCGCGGTACCAGTCGAAGGTCAGCCAGCCAATGCCGGCTGCCATCAGGACGAGAATGCCGACCAGGATAGAACGCATCATCAGAAAAGTCCGTCTGCAGAAATCGTCGCGCCGGCTCCATGCCGCGCCCGTGCGACAGTCTTAGCGGTTCGGCACCGCCCAGGCAAAGTGCCGCGTTGCCGCAACCGCAGACGCGATGATGTATCTGCTTGCAAAGCCCGGATTCTCGCCCCACCTGTGACCGGCAACTCGAACCGCAGGAGGCTAGTTTGCGACGACTGATTGGGCACGGACTGATTGGGCGAAAACTGATCGGCGGCACATTGGCCGCGTGCGTTGTCCTTGGCGCTGGTGCCGCTGTGGCCGAGGAAGTCGGTAAGGTCGGCGTCGACTGGCTCGGCAACGACATCATCGTCGAGGCGATCAAGGATCCGAAGGTGGAGGGCGTGACCTGCCACGTCTCCTATTTCGATCGCGGCATCATCGATCGCCTGCACAAGGGCAACTGGTTCGAGGATCCGTCCGATTCCTCGATCTCCTGCCGCCAGACCGGTCCGATCACCATCGGCGATATCGACATGAGCGAGGGCGGCGAGGAGGTGTTCAAGCAGGGCATCAGCCTGATCTGGAAGAAGCAGGTGGTGAACCGCATCTACGACAAGGCCAACGAGACGCTGATCTATCTGTCGCATTCGCGCCAGGTGCAGAATGGCTCGGCCAAAATGTCGGTCACCACCGTGCCGCTCTACGGCCAGAACGTGGTGTGGAGCAAAGGCAAGCCGCAATAGGGGGTTCAGTTCTTTCCCGGAACTGGTCGGACGGACGAATGGTCCCGCTTGCGGGACCATTCGCTCGGGCGTAAAGCCGCCGGCATGGACCGCACCGAAAGTCTCGTCCCAAAGGATTCCGAGCCGCGCATCCATCCAACCGCGGAGCTGAAGGCGTGCAAACTCGGCCGCTATGCCTCGATCGGCGAACGGGTGGTGCTGCGCGAGGTGAACATCGGCGATTTCTCCTATTTCGAACGCCATTGCGAAGCGATCTACACGACGATCGGCAAGTTTTGCTCGATCGCCGCCAACAGCCGCATCAACGCGCTGGAACATCCCATCGAGCGGCTGACCCAGCACAAGATGAGCTACCGGCCGAACGAGTATTTTCGCTGGCTTGGCGTCGACGCGGCGTTCCGCGCGCGCCGGCAGGCGAAAGCCGTGACCATCGGCCATGATGTCTGGATCGGCCACGGCGCGGTGGTCATGCCCGGGCTCACCATCGGCAACGGTGCCGTCGTAGGCGCCAACGCAGTGGTGACGCAGGACGTGCCGCCCTACACAATTGTCGCCGGCGTGCCGGCGAAGGCGCTCCGGCCACGCTTCGCCCCGGATGTTGCGGCGCGGATCGAAGCTCTCGCCTGGTGGGACTGGCCGGTCGAAAAGCTCGCCAGAGCGGTTCCCGACATGCAGGCGATGCCGATCGAAGCCTTCCTCGATCGCTGGGAAAACGACGCCGTCTGAGTTCGCGCAAACACATCGGCGCAGCCGCCGGTCGGAGTTGTCGAGAGACAATCCTCCGCGCTCTCCGGACTGAAACCCCTTCCGCCATGCGGGGGTGGCGCAGCGGAAGGGGCTGGAGGTAAACCGCTGTGAAGCGGAAGGAACAGGCACTCTTGCCTGCACGGTTACTGTGACATTAAACCCATAAGGTGTGTTTTCTACCCTATTCTCCCTATGCGTGTATTCAATTGTACCTGAGGTATTTATCTGCACCGGGAACCTGAAACGGTCGCCGGTTGTTTCTCATCGCGCCGCAGTGTTGAGGGATTTCGACAGATGGAAAAGCTTTTCACCAAGATAGCCAACTGGGTCGCCCATATAGCCGGCATGCCGCCGACATTTGCCGTCTGCTGCCTGATCGTCGTCGTCTGGGCGGTAAGCGGTCCGTTCTTCGGCTTTTCGGACACATGGCAGCTCGTCATCAACACGGGCACAACCGTCGTTACCTTCATGATGGTGTTCCTGATCCAGAACACCCAGAATCGCGACGGTGCGGCGATCCAGGCAAAGCTCGACGAACTGATCCGGGTCGGCAAGGGCCATAACCACTTCATCGGCATCGAGCACCTGACCGAATCCGAAGTCGAGGAGATCCGCGACAAATGCGAGCGTGCGGCCAAGCGGCACGACGAGCAGGTTGCCTCCATGGCGGCGAAGAAGGCCGTGGCGCAGAAGAAAAAACACGCGGCGTGAAGGTCAGCCTTTCATGAACGCGGCGAAAGGCTCCTTGTAGTCCGGATGCCAGCGCGACAAAGCGGGGCGGTTCTCGATAATGTCGCCGATTGCCCAGGCCATGCGCTTTTCATCCAGCGGCCGCGCCGCCTCATTGTCCGGGCATAGGATATAGAAATCGCCCCTGGTGAGGGATTCCAGCATGAAATCAATGACCTGTTCGCCGGTCCAGGCGCCGGCCGGTTTTTCCGTCGCGCCCTCGGTGAGGCCGGTAAAGGTGAAGCCGGGGATCAGCAGATGGGCCGAGACATGGGCGCCAGGTTCGTTGCGCAGCGCATGCGCCAGGCCTTCGGTGAAGGTCTTCACCCCGGCCTTGGAGACATTGTAGGCAAGGTTGCCGGGCGGCGTGGTGATGCCTTGCTTGGAGCCGGTGTTGACGATCAGGCCCGGCTTGGCCGATGCCAGCATGCGTGGCGCGAAGGCCTCGACGCCATGCACGACGCCCCAGAAATTGATGTCCAGCAGCCGTCTCCAGGCGTCGCGGTTTTCCCAGGGCTTTCCGGGGTTGTCGCCGACGCCGGCATTGTTCATCAGCAGCGACACATCGCCGAAGGCGCCGAATGCCCTTTCGGCGAGACGGTCCATGTCATCCGGCTTCGAAACGTCGGCGGCGACGGCAAGCACGGCGCCGTCGCCGGCAATCGCCGAGACGGCGCGCGAGGCATCGTCAAGGCGCGCACCGCCGATGTCGGCTAGCACGATTTTCATGCCCATCAATGCAAGCCGCTTGGCGGCCGCAAGACCAATACCGCTGGCGGCACCGGTGATGACGGCTGCGTTGCCTCGGCCAAGCGCGGGCAGGGCGGCCTGGATTTCGACGTCGGTGATCATGGGCGATTGTTCCTTCTCTCGATGGCGCCGAACTTAGCGCTGGAACGGGCTCGCGCAAGCCTCCGCGCGCCTTGTCGGGTTGACCAGTCCGGTCGAGGCTGTGCATGTTGCCTTGGGCAAGAGACACTTTTGCCGGGGCAAAAGAGGCTTTTGCCCAGGAGCAGACGAGATTTTTGCGCCGGGGGCAAAAGGAGACTTTTGCCGGGGTAAAACGGAGATTTCCTGATTGACGGACTGGGTTGCAATCCTGAAAGAACAGACCGCTACCGGCGACCAGATGAGCCGCGAGGTGCCGCAGATGCTTGCCAATCCCGACATCAGCGAAGCGCAGGTGAAGACGCTCTTTTCCGCCCTGGAGAAACAAGCCGAGTTCGTCGAGAAACTGCGCATGGCGCTGGAAAAGTTCGGCCATGATTTCTCGATCATCAAGGCGGCGGAACGGCTGGAGGAGCGCTATGCCGACCTTGCCGCATCGGTGGCGGAAAAACTGAAGGCGATGCGCAAATAGCAGCTACTTTTCGATCATCCGCGCAAAACGCGTATCCGGCACGAGCCATATCATCGCGACCAGCACATAGATGGCGACGCCGATCCATTGGCTGACAAAGGTGAGCGGGATGGCCGCGAGGTAAAGGGCGAGTGAGATCTTGCCTTTGCGGTCGCTGCCCAAGGCCCTGGCAAAGGCGCTCTCGTTGCCGTGAAGCCGGTGGAGAGTGATGGTCAGGATGTTGAACGCAATAGCGCATAGCGCCAGGTCTACGCCGTAGACGGCGACCGGCACCGGCGCAAAATGGTTCTCGCCCATGAAGGCCGTCGTCACCGGCATCAGCGATAACCAGAACAGCAGATTGAGGTTCGCCCACAGCACGCCACCATCGACGCGCTGCACGGTGTGGAACATGTTGTGCAGATTGTTCCAGTAGATGCCGACATTGATGAAGGACAATACGTAGCAGAGGAAGACAGGCCACAGCGGTACCAGGGCCGAAAGATCCTCGCCATGCGGCACTTTCAGTTCAAGCACCATGATGGTGATGATGATGGCCACTACGCCGTCGGTGAATGCCTCGACCCTGCCTTTGCCCATATCCTGCCTTTTGCCCACAACGGATTGTCGAAAGAAAGTAAATTGTTAGCGGATGTTGCCGGGCGGATAAACGGTGTTGGAGAAATTCCTCAACTATATCCAAGGAAACTCCTGCGCCGAGCCACTGGTTGGGGTGGTTTGCGGTGGCCACTTGTTGACTTTTCTTGTTGTGGCCTCTCCCCCTGCGGCGAAGCCTCGGCCGAAGCAGACGAGCAGCCGGGGATCGAATGGAGGGACTGATGAGATTTCGTTTTCTGCTTCTGATCGCGACCATCCTGGCCGCCGTCTTCGGTACGTCCGCCGCGGCCTTCGCCTACAGCGCCCACACCACGACCAACCTGAATGTCCGCAGCGGGCCGGGAGCGGGATACGCCAAGGTCGGAACGCTGCCCGCCGGCTTCAGGGTCAATGTCACCGGCTGCCAGCCGGGCTGGTGCAGAATCCATGGCGGCGGCGTGAGCGGCTGGGCCAGCGCCGGCTATCTCGAGCGCTCCCAGATCGTTCGCCCGCCGATCATCATCGTGCGTCCGCCGCATCGGCCACCGCACTGGCATAGGCCGCACCGCCCTCCGCACCATCGCCCGCCGCACAAGCCACGTCCCGGCAAGTGCAAGATCGCGCCCGGCTTTCCTTGCAGGTAAGGCCGATCCCTGAGCGATAGATGACGGATCGGAGCCGCTGGCTCCGATCCGAGCCTGTTCGGGCGGATATCCCGTTCAGGCAATTCCCACCGTGCTGTCAGGAGCCTGCCTGCCGGCCGGAACGCAGGGGATGAAACCGCGTTAAACCCTCGATTCCCGAAATGGGTGACGAGGTTGGCTATGGTTATTCGCGATTTGGCGCGTACGCACGAAGGGGCTGGCGGCGACGCCCTTGCAGTCCCCACCGTCGCGGCGATGATTGCCGTGCTGTTTGCCGGCAGCACAGTGCTGACGCCGCTCTATATCGTCTACAAGCAGCAATTCGGCTTTTCACAAATCACGCTGACGCTGATCTACGCGGTGTATGTCGTCGGCAATCTGGCGGCACTGCTGATGTTCGGCGGCGTGTCCGATGTTGTCGGGCGCCGGCCCGCGAGCCTGGCGGCCATGCTTGTCGCCATCATCAGCGCGCTTGTCTTCCTATTTGCCGGAAACGTCCTCTCGCTCGATGTCGCGCGCATTCTCAGCGGGCTTGGCATCGGCGTCGGCGCGGGTACCGGAACCGGGTGGATTGCCGAGCTTCTCCCCGATGCGGACAAGTCGCGCGCCAGCGTGATTGCCACCAGCACCAATTTCCTCGGCCTCGGCTTCGGCGCCTTGATTTCGGGACTTCTGGCTGAGTATGAGCCATGGCCGCTGCGGCTGATCTTCATCGTCTATTTGGCAGCACTTGTGGTGGTGACGATCCTGGTCTGGCGTACTCGCGAAACGGTGGCGAAGCCGGGCGGTCTCGGGCGGATTTCCTCGCGGCCGCAACTCTCCGTTCCGGAGGAGATCCGTACGCGCTTCGTTGCGCCGGCGGTGACCGGCTTCGGTGCGATGGCATTGGTCGGCTTCTATGCCGCGTTGGCGCCGAGCATCCCCGCGCAGCAGCTTCATGAAACCAACCACGCCATCGCCGGCGCGCTGTTCTTCGAACTGGCGATCGTCACCGCGATCAGCATCGTGGTTCTGAGGCACATGAAGAGCAACAAAGCGATGTTGGCTGCGCTGGCATTGATGATCCCAAGCGTCTTGCTGGTGGTGGCGGCGCAGCTACCGAGGCGGCCTGCAGGTGGTCAACGAGATTGCGCCGCCGCAACGCCGCGCCGAAGTGGTGTCCAGTTTCTTCATCTGCTGCTTTGTCGGCAATGCCTTGCCTGTCATCGGCATTGGCATCGTGTCGATCTATGCCAGTCCCGTCGCCGCGAGTCTGGCGTTCGCCGGCATGATCATGGTGTTTGCGCTGGTGGCACTGGTTTTTGGCCTGAAACAGAGGCGTTGAGAGTCCGGACGATCCACGAAATCGGGCCAGCGAGGTCGGGTTGGCCTCAGCCGTTAGGTGTTTCCGGCGAAAGATGCGCGCGTCCGCGCGGCACGCCAAGCCCGGTGTCCGGCGGCTCGCCGGCGGCCGGCCTGTTCTCGATCATATGCATGGTGCGCCAGCCGCCGAAGCGATAGTAGGCGGCAGCCAGCACGAGCGAGGTGATCGAGCCGGCCGGGAAACTCCACCACAACGCTTCCTCGCCGATCACGCCGCGCATGAAGTAGGCAAAGCCGGTGCGTACGACCAGCACCGAGATCACCAGGATGATCAGCGGCGGCATCACGGCACCCGTGGCGCGCACAGTGGCAAACAGCACGATGGTGATGCCGAACAGGATGAAGGACCAGGACGCAATGGTGTTGATGTGGACGGCGATGTCGATCGCCGCACTGTCGCTGCTCAGGAACAGGCTCAGCACCGAGCGGTCGAAAACCGACAGCACGGCAACCAGTGCGCCGGTCAGGACCAGGTTGAAGCCGACGCCGGAGGCGGCGATGCGGCCGATCCGGTCCCAGCGCCCGGCGCCGACATTTTGCGCCGCCATCGAGGAGACCGCGGCACCGATGGCGAGTGCCGGCATCTGGATGTAGGTCCACAGCTGGGCAGCGATGCCGTAGGCGGCGGCGACCTGCGAGCCGTAGGAATTGACCATGCCCATCACCGTCAGCGCCGCCGCCGAGACGACGATCATCTGCAGACCCATCGGTACACCCTTGAAGACGACGATGCGCAGCAAGGTGGGGTCGGGCCACAGCAGAGCGAGGTTGGCGCCGGCCAGACGCAATGGATGCTTGCGCACATAGAGCACGATCAGAATGGCGATCACGCTCACCGTCTGGCCGATCAGCGTGGACGTGGCGGAGCCCGCGATGCCGAGTTCGGGAAACGGCCCGAAGCCACGGATAAGCAATGGGTTGAGCACGATGTCGAGGACGACGGCCAGCGCCATGAAGAAGAAGGGCGTGCGTGAATCGCCGGCACCGCGCAGCACGGTCATGACGAAGGACAGAAGGTTCATCATCGGCACGGCGACGAAGATGATGCGCAGATAGGAGCGCGCCAGCGGCAAGGCATCGGCCGGTGTGCCGAGCGCGCCCAGGATGGCGTCGACCCAGATCCAGCCGCAGACGGCGAAGACGATCGAGACGAGGAAGAAGAAGGTGGCGCTGGTGCCGACGATGCGGCGCGCCTCCGGCAGGTCGCGGGCGCCGACCGACTGGGCCACCAGGATGGTGGCCGCCATGCCGATGCCGAAGACGGTGCCGAGGATCAGGAACAGGACGAGGTTGGCGTTGGAGGTGGCGGTCAGCGCCGATTCACCGAGGAAGCGGCCGACCCAGACGGCGTTGATCGACCCGTTGAGCGACTGCAGCACATTGGATCCGAGCACTGGCAGGGCGAACAGCAAAAGCGTGCGCGGGATCGGGCCGCTTGTCAGATCGCCGGTGCGCCGGCGCGTCGGCATTTTTTCGTCCATGGCTGGCCACTCGGCGATGGTTTATCGGAAGCCCGGCTCTCAATGATCGCCGATTCCACGGGACGGGTCGATGCGGCATCGCAAAAGGTTGGCCTGGGATCTTCCGGCGTGCCTTAATCTAATCATGTTCTCAAAGCTTCCGGAATGGGATATTGATCCTCGGTGCGTGGGGCCGCATTCCTATTAGATCTTGGATAAGCCGGGGGGGTCATGTCCGATATTCCGCTGTTTTTTGAGCGCCTTAACCGGCGCGCGTTTCTCGGTGCATCCGCTTTGGGCGCGGCTTCCGTCGCTCTTTCGGCGTGCACCACGACGGACGTGGCGCCGCCGCCAGCGGCAGCACCGCCAAGCGATCCGGCTTTCGGCGATGCCGCAAGCATGTATGCGGCGCGCACCGACGAGGGCTATCAACTGCCGGCAATCCCGGTGGCCAAGGTCGATCCGAAATTCGTGCGCCAGATCGTCTCCGACCCGACCGGAGAGAGACCCGGCACGATCGTCGTCGATACGTCCGAGCACTTCCTCTATCTGGTGCGCGACGGCGGCACGGCCATCCGCTATGGCGTCAGCCTCGGCAAGGCCGGTTTCGGATGGACCGGCAGCGCCGTGGTCCAGGCGAGGAAGAAATGGCCGGTCTGGACGCCGCCGCCGGAAATGATCCAGCGCCGGCCGGAACTGGCGAAATACAAGGACGGCATGCCGCCCGGCCCGCAGAGCCCGCTCGGTGCCCGTGCGCTTTATCTGTTCCGCGACGGCAAGGACACGATGTACCGGCTGCACGGCACGCCGGAGTGGGATTCGATCGGCAAGAACGCTTCGTCCGGTTGCGTGCGCTTCATGAACCAGGACATCATCGACCTCTACAGCCGCGTCAACGGCCCCGCCCAGGTCTTCGTGCGTCCCAACCTGTCGGCTGCCGGCAAGATCATGGCCGTGTCGAGCAGGACCGCCGAGCCGATCGATGCGGGTGTGCCGAAGGATGCGGAGTTCTTGAAGTAAGCCCTCACGACCTGCCCAGGCGGACGCGTCAGGCGCGCCCGCCTGAAAAGTGGTCGTTACTTCCTGGCAAGGCCGGGAAGCGTGACCTGATAGACCAGGAACATGGTGTCGACATCGGCGCCGTCTTCCGCCTTGTAGGGCGCACCGACCTGAAAGCCGTCCTGGGCAAGGAAGTCGTTGTCGTTGGCGACGAACAGGAAGTAGTCGTCGGGCAGTTTTGGATCGAGAACGCTGACCACCGACATCGCCTCCCACTTCTCCGACAGGTTGTTCTTGTCGTTCGGCGCGCCATTGTGCAGGCCGAAGCGGCCGAGTTCGGCACTTTCGTTGATGTCGATGAACGGCGTCAGCTTGGCCGGCGTCACCGAGGGATCGAGGACGCCCTTGGCGGCGACCGGCTTGTCGGCTGCATCGAAGGCGCCGCCTGCGATATCGGTCGCGGCCGAGAAGTCGACGACGAAGATCTGTCGCACCAGCGAGGTGTCACCCTTCACGCCCTGGCCGTTGCCGCTGTCGCGCGCCAGCATCAGGAAGGTCTGATCCGACAGCGCCACGATCTCGCTTTGCGCGGCGACCTTGGTCTTGCCCTTGGCATCCTTGAACACTGGCAGCGGCACGACATATTCGTGCGCCAGCTTGAGATGCGCGAGGTCGGATGCGTCGTAGACCAGCGCACGCGTGTTCTGGCGCGTCGCGGGCGAATCGCCGCCATCTTGGCGAGGCGCCGACTGCAGCACGGCGATCAGGAACTTGCCATCGGGCGTCATCGCCATGCCTTCGAGGCCCTGGTTGTTCTGGCGGCCGGTGTCGGGATCCTTTGGATCGGGCTCGGCGGCACCGGGACCCGGATTATCCGAGGCGAAGTTCGGCGCGCCGTGGCGCATCGGCACGAGTGCCGCCGGCGGCTGCGTCGCCGACATCAGATGTCCGTCGGCCGAGAACCGGTAGATGTTCGGGCCGTATTCGTCGGAGATGAACATCGAACCGTCGGGCAGCCGCACGATCGCCTCGTTGTCGAGCGCCAGCTTGCCGTTGTCGGCTTGCGGCAGGATCGGCATGTCGCCGCTTGCCGCGCGCACGCCGTTGAGCGGATCGAGGCCAGTGGCATCAGCGCCCTTGTCGTCGGTGAGAAGCATGGTGCCGGCGAGCGTTGCCTTGACTTCAGTCTGCTCCTGGCCGGCAGCGGGTGCCGCACCCGGTGCTACCGGAGCAAACTCGATGCCGATCGTGTTGAGGCGCGGCCGGTAGTCGGTGGTGCCGGCGACGTTGTAGCCGCGGTCCGGCAGCAGCCAGAGCGAGCCCTTGTAGCCGGAGGCGTCACGCGTCCAGCCTGATGTGTCGATCGCCATGCCGGAGCCCGAGCCGAACGTCTCGCCGAACTTGTCGCGCTGGGCGGCCGGAATGCGACCGACTCCGACCAGCCCCTTGTTGACGAAGCTGGTCCTGTCGGCGAGCGCCGGCGTCAGGGCGGTGAACAATGCCAGCGCGACGCCGAGCGGCGCGGTTCGGTGCAGATGTTTCATGGACAATCCTCTTTGTGACAGATGTGCGGAGCGGCCGCAGGACGAAAATCTGAAAGAGGTGCAACATCGACGATGCCGCGAGCGCCTCCCCGAAACGCGGTCTACGGCGCGAACATGATGCTTGCGTGACAGCGCGCTGTGCATGCCCGCCGTCTCCTTCGCGCGACGATAAAAACTTCCGCCTGGCTCAAAATTGATGCTATGGACACTTATGTCTAGTACATATACGGTCCGGCGCATCGGCTTCGTCACGTCGGGCGGATTTAGCTACATGATCGGCAAGAGCGTCGCGCTGGCGTTGGTGGACGACGATTTTGCCGAGGAGGGGACAGCGCTTTCGGTGCACATTGTCGGCGTCGAGCGGACGGCGCGTGTCATCGCGGCCTCGCCATACGATCCCGAGGGCAAGGCGATGCGGCAATGAGGAGGATTTCCAATGGTCGATGACGCGGCACGTGATGTCAGGCGCGAGCGCCGGCGTGGACGCACGGGCGAGGCCGGCAGCGAAAGCAGCCGCCGCCCCAACTACCATTCGCTGAAGAACCCCTTCCTGCCGCAGCCGATCTTTTCCGACGATCAGGTGGCCGCGATCCACGACACGGCGCTGCGGGTGCTGGAAGAGCTCGGTATCAAGGTGCTGCTGCCGCAAGCGCGCGAGCATTTCGCCAGCGGCGGCGCGCTGATCGATCCGGACACCAACATGGTGCGCATCGGTCGCGATATGGTGACGGCGGCACTGGCCTCGGCGCCGAAGTCGATCCATGTCCATGCCGGTTCCCGCGCCCGCGATCTGACGCTCGAACTCGGCTCGATGGCGTTCCTGGCCGGGAGCGGAGCGCCGAACGTCACCGACCTCGAACGCGGCCGGCGGCCGGGCACGCTCGCCGATTTCGAGGATCTGATGCGGCTGGTGCAGCATTTCGACGTGCTGCACATGCTGGGACCCTGCATCGAGCCGCAGGATGTCGACAACCGCTTTCGCCATTATGCCGTCAATCGTGCGCAGCTGACGCTGTCCGACAAGCTCCCGTTCATTTTCGCGCGCGGCACGCCACAGGTCGAGGACGGATTCGAGATGCTGCGGCTGGCGCGCGGCCTGTCGGAGGACGAATTTCGGGCGGGCGCGCATTGCTACACCGTCATCAACACGAACTCGCCGCGCCAGCTCGACATTCCGATGGCGCAAGGCATCATCGATTTCGCTGCGGCGGGGCAAGTCTCCGTCATCACGCCGTTCTGCCTTGCGGGCGCCATGGCGCCGATCACGGTCGCCGGCGCGCTGACGCTGCAGCATGCCGAGGCGCTGGCCGGACTGACGCTGGCGCAGATCGTGCGAACGGGCGCACCGGTCGTCTACGGCTCGTTCTCCTCCAATGTCGATATGAAATCCGGGGCGCCCGCCTTTGGCACGCCTGAGCATGTCAAGGCGACGCTGGGCGCCGGCCAGCTGGCGCGCTTCACCGGACTGCCGTGGCGATCGGGCGGCGGCAGTGCGGCCAACGTCTCGGACGCACAGGCCGCGCACGAAACGCAGTTCGCGCTGTGGGGTTCGGTGCTGGCCGGGGCGACGATGTGCATCCATGCCGCTGGCTGGCTCGAAGGGGGCTTGAGTGTTTCCTTTGAAAAGCTGGTCACCGACATCGAGGCTTTGCAGACGGTGGCTGAACTTTGTACCGCGACGCCTGGCGACAGCGATGCCATCGGTTTCGAGGCGATCGCCGAGGTGCAGCCGGGCGGGCATTTCTTCTCGGCCGGCCACACCATGGCGCGCTACCGCACCGCCTTCTACGAACCGCTGGTGGCCGACTGGTCGAATTTCGGCAACTGGACGCAAAGTGGCTCGAAGACGGCGAGCGAGCGCGCCACCGGCGTCTGGAAACGCACACTTGCCGATTTCGTGCCGCCGGCTTCGGCTGCCGCCACATCAGGCGTGCTGGACGAATTCATCGCGCGGCGCACCGAGGAGGGCGGAGCCGCACCGGTGTCGTGACCACTGTCGGAATTGTAGTGGGTGCGGAACCGGCGTCGCTTCCGGGCATTCATGGGAAAGGCCTGACGGAGGACGACATGGGTTTCGACCAGTATCACGAACCGCCTGAAGAGCTGTCGCAGAAGGTGCGGACCTTTGCCCGCATGATCACCTCGCTGATCGAGGAGGCGGAAGCGATCAGCTGGTACGAACAGCGCATGTCGGTGGAGAAGGACCCGCAGGCGCGCGCCATCATGCAGAATGCGCAAGGCGAGGAGTTCAAGCATTTCGGCATGGATCTCGAATTCCTGCTGCGCCAGAAGGAAGATTGGCGGGCGGAACTGAAGGAAATCCTGTTTACGTCAGGCGACATCGTCAAGGCCGGCGAGAAGGGCGAGAAGAAGGTGGACTAAGTTCTGCCAGGCAAATTTCACGGCCGATCCGGCGCAACTCCCGTCACCATCAATCGCTGTCGCGCGCGACCAGTTCCAGCGGCCAGACCTCGCGGATGATCCGCGGACCTTCCGGACCGGCGAAGGCGGGAAGCGACGCCAGCAGCATTTCGGCGAGGCGTTGTCCCATCGGCTCCAGCGCGGGGCGAAAGGCGGTCAGCGCCGGGGAAAAATAACGGCAGAGCGGCGTGTCGACGATGACGGTCACCGCCATGTCGTGACCCGGCCTGATGCCCATCTCTGCCAGAGCCTTGCAGCCGCCAAGCGCCATCGCGTCATTGTTGAAGATGATGGCGGTCGGTGGGTCCTTGGAGCGCATGACCTGCGGCGTCACCTCGTAGCCGCCAGCCTCGTTGATGAAGCCGGACGCGATCAGCTCGGGATCGACCTCGATGCCGTGCCGCTTCAGGGCCTTGCGGTAGCCGGCCATGAACAGATAGCCGAAGTTGAGGTCGAGTGACGGGCGGACGGCGGCGATGCGGCGGTGGCCGCGCGCCACCAGGCGGTCGACCGCGTCGGCGCCGGCCTTCTCGAAATCGAGGTCGAGCGAAGGGTAGGACTTGGCCCCGGAGCGGCTGCGGCCGAGCGTGGCGAACGGAAAGCCGGCCTTGGTGAGATAGTCGATGCGCTCGTCCTCGCGCCGCGTCCAGGCCAGCAGCACCGCATCGGCGCGACGCGTCTCGACGACACGGCGCAGGCGTTCCTGCTGGTAGTCGCCCGGCGCGCCCATGACCACGATCAGGTCGAGCCCGCTTTCGGCGAGCTTGGCCTGCAGTCCGGTCAGGAACGGAATGAAGAACGGCTCGCCATATTCCAGGTCGCCCGGATGCGGCTGCAGCATGAAGGCGATCGAATGGGTGGCGCCTTGCCTGAGACTGCGGCCGGACTGGTTCGGCGAATAGTTGAGCGTCCTGGCCGCTTCGAGCACGCGCTGGCGCGTGTCGGCATTGACGTCGGCGCGGCCGTTCAGCGCCCGCGACACCGTGCCGATCGAAATGTTCAGGTGACGGGCAAGGTCGTGAATGCTGGATGCCAAGTGACTGTACTCCCCCTTGCTTGGCTAGCACCGGTAGCCGCTCAGGCCAAGGCGATAAGACGATTTTCGCCAACGGCCAATTGACATTCTACGCCTTCGGGTGTGTTCTCGTAAACGTTTACGGAAAAACGTTTACGGTGATGCCGTGAACGCCGTGACTTCGGCCTGGAGGGGCCGAAGGGGAGGAGGATTGCTGGATGATCAATGCCGTCCTGGTCGGCTGCGGAGCCATGAGCAAGGCCTGGCTCGATGCCGCGCGGCAGCTCGACGGGCTCGCTATTGTCGGCCTTGTCGACCTCGACGCCGACAGGGCGCGGGCGAGGGCGCGCGAATACGACCTCGCCAATGCCGTCATCGGCACCAGTCTTGATGCCGTCCTCGACCAGACCAAACCGCAAGCGGTGTTCGATGTGGTGGTTCCCGCCGCGCGGCGCGAGGTTGCGCTTTCCGCTTTCGCCCACAATTGCCATCTGCTGACGGAAAAGCCGCTCGCCGACAGTCCGGAGAATGCGCGCGCCATCGTCGAGGCCGCGCGCCGGGCAAAGCGCGTCCACGCCGTCGTCCAGAACCGCCGCTATGTCGCCAATGTCAGACGCATCCGCAGGTTCCTGGACTCCGGCGCCATTGGTATGCCGACCAGCATCCACGCCGACTTCTTCGTCGCGCCGCATTTCGGCGGTTTTCGCGAGGAGATGGCCCATGTGCTGCTGCTCGATATGGCGATCCACACCTTCGATGCCGCACGCTACATGGTCAATGGCGAGCCCGCCGGCGTCCATTGCCAGGAATGGGAGCCGGCCAATTCCTGGTACCGGCAGGGATCGTCGGCCAGTGCGGTCTTCGATCTCGGCGGCGGCAAGGTCTTCACCTACGCAGGCAGCTGGTGCGCGGCCGGCTTTCGCACCAGCTGGGAGAGCGCATGGCGTATCGTTGCCGAGCGCGGCAGCCTCATCTGGGACGGTCATGACGGGCTGAAGGCAGAAGTGGTGGTGTCAGGCCGCGACGGCCTGATCGACAAAACCCAGCCAATCGACGTGCCGCCGCTCGACGCGTCCGACCGCATCGGCGGC
Organism: Mesorhizobium sp. LjRoot246; assembly: GCF_964254115.1. NCBI lineage: Bacteria > Pseudomonadati > Pseudomonadota > Alphaproteobacteria > Hyphomicrobiales > Phyllobacteriaceae > Mesorhizobium > Mesorhizobium sp. LjRoot246. The sequence goes on from NZ_CAXUSN020000001.1 coordinate 3,336,104, forward strand.
CATCTCGGCATCATCCAGGATTTCGTCCGCGCCATCGAGACCGGCACCGAGCCGGAAACGCGCGGCGCCGACAACATCAAGAGCCTGGCCATGGTTTTCGGCGCCATCGAGAGCGCCGAAACCGGACGCCGCGTTGCAATCGCAGAGGAAGCACAATGATGCCCAACCCGCTTCTCGACATCCGGATCGGCACCATGGTGCGCGCCAATCTCGACGACCCGGCGGCTTACATCAAACAGATCCTGCCGCTCGGCTTCGAGAGCATCCAGCCCTTCTTCTGGCAGACGCTGGGCGGCAAGGACCTGCCGCGGCTCGCCGGCCAGATCCGCGAGGCGATCGGCGATGCCGACGTCACCGTGTCTTCGCTCGGCGTGTTCGGCAATCCGCTGGAGAGCGGCGATGTCGATCGCGGCGTGCTCCAGGCCTGGGAAACGGTGATCGACAACGCCCATCTGTTCGGCGCCTCGATGGTCAGCGGTTTCACCGGCCGCCTGCGCGGCAAGAAGCTGACCGACAGCCTGCCGCGCTTCAAGGAAGTCTGGGAGCCGCTGGCCAAACGCGCCGCCGACAAAGGCGTCCGCATCGCCTTCGAGAACTGCGCCATGGACGGCAACTGGGCCGCCGGCGACTGGAACATCGCGCACAATCCGGACGCCTGGGAGCTGATGTTCAACGAAGTGCCCGACGACAATCTCGGGCTGGAATGGGAGCCCTGCCACCAGCTCGTCTATCTGATCGACCCGATGCCGCAGATCCGCAAATGGGCGCCGCGCATCTTCCACGTGCACGGCAAGGACGCGACGGTGCGCTGGGACGTCATCCGCGAGCATGGCGTGTTCGGCGGCTTGCCGTTCGTGCAGATGCGCACGCCAGGCTTCGGCGACAGCGACTGGACGCGGGTGATCAGCGAATTGCGGCTGGCCGGATACAAGGGTGCCATCGATATCGAAGGCTGGCACGACCCTGTCTATCGCGACGATCTGGAAATCACCGGCCAGGTGCGGGCGCTGGAATATCTGAAGCAATGCCGGGGAGGAGCTACCTATCTGCCGAACCCGGTGTGACCGCAGGCCGGGCGGGAGGAGCCGACTGGTAAAAACTGTGGTGCTGCGCCGAAACGAACGCCAAACCCTCGGCTTGCGAGGACAAAAAGGGAGGATAAGTGCATGAGCATGACGATGAGAAGGACAGTTCTGCGCTCGACCGTCGTGGCCGCCGCCACGGTGCTTGCCGCTGCGATCTCCACCTTGCCGGCGCAGGCGCTCGACGCCAAATGGTGCAAGGACGTCCACATCCGCTTCTTCGTCGGCGGCGCCGAGGGCGACGCCTTCGGCACCATCGTCTACAATGGCGCCAAGCAGGCCGAGGCCGATCTCGGGCCGAAGGTGGACTACATCTTCTCCCAGTGGGACATCGAAAAGATGGTGCAGCAATTGCGCGAGGCGGTCGCGGTCAAGCCCAACGGCATCGCCATGATGGGCCATCCGGGTGACGCGTCGATCATGCCGCTGGCCGAACAGGCGCATAAGGACGGCATCAAGATGATGTACCAGAACGTGCCGGTGCCGAAGGTGGTGGAAGCGTTCGGCGGCGGCTATGTCGGCGCCCAGCAGGAGCAGCAGGGCCGCGCGCTCGGCGCCGAGGCGCTCAAGCTGGCTAAGCTGAAGGCCGGCGACAAGGCGATCATGATCGGTCCGTTCGAGAATGAGAGCCGGGGCGCGCGCGAGCGCGGCACGGTGGCAGCGCTCAAGGAGGCCGGCGTCGAGGTCATCCAGCTGTCCTCGCCGCCGAGTGGCGAATGGGCGTCCGATCCCAATCTGGCCATTCCGGTGATCACAGCGGCACTGCTCAACAATCCCGACGTCAAGGCGGTCGGTTATCCCGGCGGGCAGATGCTCGGCAACGTCCCCACCTACATGCAGGCGGCGGGACGCAAGGCGGGCGAAATCTTCAACTTCGGCTTCGACACCAGCCCGCAGATCGTCGAGGGTTTCAAGGGCGGCTGGGTGCAGCTCACGGCCGACCAACAGCCGTTCCTGCAAGGCTATCTGCCGATCCTCAGCCTCTGCCAGCAGGTGGTGCTGGGGCTGGCGCCGATGAATGTCGACACCGGCGCCGGCTTCGTCACGCCCGACAATTACGAGATCGTCGCCGAACTCGCCAAACAGGCGCTGCGCTGACCTCCCAAGCCGCCGGCTGGGATCAGGCCCCGGCCGGCGGGACCGCCGGCGACAAGGCCGACAAGAGACAATCAAGCGAGGATCCGATGGCCGAACGCCTCATCGAACTGCGCGACATCAGCAAATCCTATGGCCATGTCTATGCATTGGGCGGGGTCAATCTCAGCGTCGATCGCGGCGAGGTGGTCGGCCTGATCGGCGACAATGGCGCCGGCAAATCGACACTGATCAAGATCCTGTCGGGTGTGGTCAAGCCGACCAGCGGCGAAATCCTCGTGCGCGGCAAGCCGGTGACCGGATGGAGTGCCGCGCGCTCGCGCGAGGCCGGCATCGAGACGGTGTTCCAGGATCGGGCGCTGGCCGTGCAGCAGACCATCGTGCGCAACATCTTCATGGGCCGCGAACTGACCGGCTTCATGGGCTTTCTCAGGGTCAACAAGGAGATCGAGGAGGCGAGCCGGCTGATGCGCGAGATCGGCTTCACCTCGAAAGTGTTCACGCCGCAGTCGATCGTCGGCCAGCTTTCGGGCGGCGAGCGCCAGGGCGTGGCGATCGCACGCGCCATCTACAAGCAGGCGGAGCTGATCGTCCTCGACGAGCCGACGACGGCGCTGTCGCTGACCGAAACCGCCAAGGTGTTCCATTTCGTGCGCCAGGTGCGGGCGAGCGGCCGCTCGATCCTGTTCATCGGCCACAACATCCATCACGTCTTCGACATCGCCGACCGCTTCGTGGTGCTGGACCGTGGCAAGATCGCACTGACGACCGATCGCAGCGAGGTCAAAACGGCGGAAGAGCTTATCAATTTCATGGAAGAGGTCGCGCACCCCGGCGGATTGGCCGGACTGCACGATGCCGGCGACGCGGAGCAGAGAGCATGATGAGCAAGACCATGGAGCCTGATCTGCACGAGCCGTCCGCCGGCATTCCCAGTTCCCAGAAGGAATGGAGGCACCCGTCCGATCACTGGATGCGCGGCTTCATCCTCGACAACCGCGCTTCGCTCGGCACGCTCGGCGTGTTCATCATCATGATGGCGGTGTTCATCGTCGCCAACCCGACCGTCTTCACCACCTGGTATCTCTACCGTTCGGTGCTGACGACGCTGCCGGTGGCGCTGTTCGTGGTGGTGCCGCTGGTCTTCGTCGTCACCTGCGGCGAGATCGACCTGTCGTTTCCGGCGACGATGGGTTTTGCCTCATGGGTCTTCGCACTGGTCGTGCAGGCCGGCTACGATCCGTTCCTCGGCATCGCAGCTGCACTCGTCACCGGCATGCTGCTGGGTTTCCTGGTCGGCTCGCTGGTGGTCTATGGCGGGCTGTCGTCGCTGATTGCGACGCTCGGCATGAATTTCCTGCTGCGCGGCCTGATCCAGATCATCAACGAGGGCAAGTCGATGGCGTTTACCAGCCTTGCCGACAGCTGGGCCTACACGATCTTTTCCAGCCAGGTCCTGGGCATTCCGGTGCAGATCTTCTGGGCCATCGGCTTCGTCGTGCTGTCGGCGATGCTCTACAACCGCCACCGCTTCGGCGCGCAGGTGAGGGTGGTGGGCGACAATCCAGACAGCGCCCAGCAGATGGGCATCGACGTCAAGCGCGTGCGGGTGAAAGTGTTCGTTTTCGTCGGCATCGGGGCTGCGATCGCCGGCACCTTCTCGGTGATGATCAACTTCACCTGGTGGCCGACCGCCGGCGACGGCTATCTGCTGCCGGTGCTGGCCTCCGTGTTCGTCGGCGGCACGCCGACCTGGGGCGGCATCGGCACCGTCGTCGGCGGCGCCATCGGCGCCGTCACCGTGTCGTTCATCCAGACCGGCGTCGTCGCGGCGGGCCTGAGCGGCTTCTACGTGCAGTTCTTCAACGGCCTGATCATTATCCTGTCGCTGCTGGGGCATAAGTGGAACCAGGCGCGATATCGGTGAGCGGGACTGTTTCGCTGGCGGACCGCATACCTTGACGATTGGCGCAGACGCCCATCGTTTCGTCATCCTCGGGTCTCCGCGACGGAGCTACGCTCCTGCTCCGCCCGTGGATGACGAAGGTGGGAGCTGTCCGCGGGAAAACGCCACCCTCACACCGCCGCGACAAACCCGTCCAGCACGCGCTTCTGGCCGGCTTTGTCGAAGTCGATGGTCAGCTTGTTGCCTTCGATGGCCGATATGTTGCCGTTGCCGAATTTCTGGTGGAAGACGCGGTCGCCGACGTTGAAGGCGGAGGGCGTGTCGGAGACGGATTTGGCGACCAGTTCGCCGTCGATGGTGCGGCCCTTGACCGAGGTGCGGCCGGCGCCGTAGCCGGAATCCGTCTCGCCATAGCCGATGCGCTCGACCTGATGGCCGGAGCGCGAGCCCCAGTTGCGATCGGTCGCCTCGGTACGGTTGGCCTGCGCGCGCTGCCAGCCGGGCGTCGCGTAGGTGTTGGAGAAGGCGCCGGATTTTTCGCTGTCAGCGCCGACGGTGTCGAAGCGCGAGGCGCCATAGGGGTTTTGCCGTCCCGCGCCCTGGCCGCCGCGGCCGGAGGCAAAAGAACCGCCGCCATAGGAATTGCCATAGCCGCCATAGGAGTTGCCGCTTTCGGCGACCTCGACATGGGCTTCCGGCAGTTCGTCGAGGAAGCGCGACGGGATGGTTGATTGCCACAGGCCGTGGATGCGGCGGTTGGAGACGAACCACAGATGCAGGTTCTTCTTGGCGCGGGTCAGGCCGACATAGGCCAGCCGCCGCTCTTCCTCCAGCCCGGAGCGGCCGCCCTCATCGAGCGCACGCTGATGCGGGAAAAGGCCTTCCTCCCAGCCGGGCAGGAAGACGGTCTCGAATTCGAGGCCTTTCGCCGAATGTAGCGTCATGATGCTGACGGCATCGAGCCCGGCATTCTGCTCGGCGTCCATGACCAGTGCGACATGCTCGAGGAAGGAGCGCAGCGATTCGTACTCCTCCATGGAGCGGATCAGCTCTTTCAAGTTTTCCAGCCGGCCGGGCGCTTCGACCGAGCGGTCGTTCTTCCACATGTCGGTGTAGCCGCTCTCTTCGAGGATGGTCTCGGCGAGTTCGGTGTGTGGCGTGGTTTCCAACGCCTTCTGCCAGCGCTCGAAATTGGCCGCCACTTCGCGCAGGGCCGCGCGCGGTTTCGGCTTCAACTCGTCGCTTTCGGCGAGCTTGGCGGCGGCTTCCAGCATCGGGATGCGCAGCGCACGGGCCGTGTCGTGGATCTGCCGGATGGTGGCCTCGCCAAGGCCGCGTTTCGGTACATTGACGATACGCTCGAAGGCGAGGTCGTCGGCGCCTTGGGCGACGACGCGGAAGAAGGCCAGCGCATCGCGGATTTCCATGCGCTCGTAGAAGCGCGGGCCGCCGATGACGCGGTAATTGAGCCCGAGCGTGACGAAACGGTCCTCGAATTCGCGCATCTGGAAGGAGGCGCGGACCAGGATCGCCATGTCGTTGAGATTGTGCTTCTGGCGCTGATAGGCCTCGATGGTCTCGCCGACGGCGCGGGCTTCCTCCTCGGAATCCCAGGCGGCGTGGACATGCACCTTGCCGTCCTCCGGCTCGTTGCGGTCGGTGAACAGCGTCTTGCCGAAACGGCCCTCATTGTGCGCGATGAGGTGGGAGGCCGCGCCAAGGATGTGCGCGGTCGAGCGGTAGTTGCGCTCCAGACGGATGATGGTGGCGCCGGGAAAATCCTTGTCGAAGCGCAGGATGTTGTCGATCTCGGCGCCGCGCCAGCCATAGATCGATTGATCGTCGTCGCCGACGCAGCAGATGTTGACGGTGGCGCGGGTCTCAGTCGAAGAGCGCCCGATCTCCCCCCTAGAGGGGGAGATGTCGCCGGAGGCGACAGAGGGGGGCGCTGTCCCTCCAGCCTGTCGGTGCGAGGCGCCCCCCTCTGTCCTGCCGGACATCTCCCCCTCTAGGGGGGAGATTGGCTTGCCTTGAGGCCTCTGCGCCAACAGCCGCAGCCACATGTACTGGGCGGTGTTGGTGTCCTGGTACTCGTCAACGAGGATGTATTTGAAGCGCTTGTGGTATTCCTTCAGCACGTCCGGATTGGCGCGGAAGATGCGGATCGGGTGGCACAGGAGGTCGCCGAAGTCGCAGGCGTTCAGCGTCTTCAGCCGCTCCTGATAGGCCTTGTAGAGTTCGCGGCCCTTGCCGTTGGCGAAGGCGCGGGCATCGCCCTCTGCGATGTCGGCCGGGCCTTGGCCCTTGTTCTTCCAGCCGTCGATCATCTGGGCGAACTGCTTGGCCGGCCAGCGCTTGTCGTCCAGCCCCTCGGCCTGGATCAATTGCTTGATCAGCCGCACCACATCGTCGGTGTCGAGGATGGTGAAGTCGGAGCGCAGGCCGGCAAGTTCGGCATGTCTGCGCAGCAGCTTCACTCCAATCGAGTGGAAGGTGCCAAGCCAGGGCATGCCCTCGACATTGCCTTCGCCGATCAGGACGCCGATGCGGATCTTCATCTCGCGCGCGGCCTTGTTGGTGAAGGTCACCGCAAGGATCTGCGAGGGGAAGGCCTTGCCGGTGGCGAGGATGTGGGCGATGCGGGTGGTGAGCACGCGGGTCTTGCCGGTGCCGGCGCCGGCCAGCACCAGAACCGGGCCTTCGGTGGTTTCCACAGCCAGTCGCTGTTCCGGGTTCAGCCCCTTCAGATAGTCGGGCGCATTGTTTTGACCGCTGCGGGCGGCCATGGCGCGCGCGGCAATGCCCGACGGGGCCGAGGGCCGCGCATTGGGTTCATCGAAAAAGGGCATGTCTTCGGAAAAGCCGGACATCGCCCCGAATGTAGTGATTCGGTGGCGAAAGACCAGAACTGTCTACGTTTTGTTCCGCTAAAGTGCCTGATTGGCTGCCTCGCTCGCGCTGCGGTCGATGTTATCACCAGTTGCGATGGAACAAACATTACCGCTTGCGCTCATGGCCTGTGCTTGACAGGCGGGACCGTCAGGAGAAAGTTGTACTCCGGGCAGCGACGCAATGCGGGGTTGCCCATGGCCGCGCGGCGCGCAACAGTCGAAGGAGTATCATCTTGGCTGTCACCATCACCTCCCTCATTCTCTTGCTTATTGGCCTGGCGCTTGGCGGCGGCGGTATCCGTCTCGCGATGCTCGGCGGCAGTTGGTACTATATCATCGTCGGTCTCGCCTTCCTGATCGCCGCCTGGCTGCTCTACCGGCGCAGGTCGACGGCGCTGTGGCTCTACGCGGCGATCGTGCTCGGCACGCTGGCCTGGGCAGTGTGGGAAATCGGCTTCGACTGGTGGGAGCTCGGCCCGCGTGGCGGCATCATCGTGCTAGTGGCCCTATGGCTGCTGACGCCATGGGCGAGGCGCGGTCTTATCGGACCTGACGCGCGCGCGCCGCTGATCCTTGCCGTGTTGGCATCGCTGGCCGTCGCCGGTTATTCGATGACGGCAGATCCGAAGGACATTGCCGGCGAACTCGCCACCGATAAGGTGGTCGCCAACGCCAATCTCGGCAACGACGTGCCGGCCGGCGAGTGGCACTACTACGGACGCACGCAGTTCGGCCAGCGCTATTCGCCGCTCGACCAGATCACGCCGGACAATGTCGCCAAGCTGCAGCCGGCCTGGACCTACCAGACCGGCGACGTGAAGGGACCGGACGACGTCGGCGAGACCACCTATCAGGTGACGCCGCTGAAGATCGGCGACACGCTCTACATCTGCACGCCGCACAATTTCGCCATCGCCATCGACGCCGCGAGCGGCAAGGAGAAATGGCGCTTCGATCCCAAGGTCAAACTCGACAAGGACCGCCAGCACCAGACTTGCCGCGGCGTGGCGTATTATGCCGATGCAGCCGGCCCCGCCGGCCAGCCCTGTGCGACCCGTGTCTATCTGCCGACCTCGGATGCGCGGCTGATCGCGCTCGACGCCGCCAACGGGCAAGTCTGTCCGGCTTTCGCGGAGGGCGGCACGCTGAACCTTCTGACCAACATGCCCTATCCGAAGTCGGGCTATTATTACTCGACCTCGGCGCCGCTGATATCAGGCGGCAAGATCATCGTCGGCGGTGCGGTCAACGACAATTATTCGACGCAGGAGCCGTCCGGCGTCATCCGCGCCTACGACGCGGCCACCGGCGCGCTGGTGTGGAACTGGGATTCCGGCAATCCGGAGCAGACGACGCCACTGGCGGCCGGCCAGACCTACACCGCCAACTCGCCCAACATGTGGTCGACGCCGAGCGCCGACGAGAAGCTCGGCCTGCTCTACGTGCCGCTCGGCAACCAGACGCCGGATCAACTCGGCGCGGGGCGCAGCGCCAACGTCGAGAAGTTCTCGTCGTCGATCACCGCGCTCGACCTCAACACCGGGCAGGTGCGCTGGGTGCGGCAGACCGTGCACCACGACCTCTGGGATATGGACGTACCGGCGCAGCCGAGCCTGATCGACATCACCAAGCCTGACGGCACTGTGGTGCCGGCGCTGGTCGGACCGACCAAGCAGGGCGACCTCTATGTGCTCGACCGCCGCACCGGCGAACCGGTCATCGCGGTCAACGAAGTGCCGGCGCCCGGCGGCGCGATCGAGGGCGACCATACATCGCCGACGCAGCCGGTCTCCGATCTTACCTTCATGCCGAAGCCGCTCACCGGCGCCGACATGTGGGGCCTCACCATGTTCGACCAGTTGGCCTGCCGGATCGAATTCCAGGGTCTGCGCTATGAGGGCCGCTATACGCCGCCTTCCGTCCAGGGCTCGCTGGTCTATCCCGGCAATTTCGGCACCTTCAACTGGGGTGGCGTCGCAGTCGACCCGGTGCGCCAGGTGCTGTTCGGCATGCCGACCTATCTGGCGTTCAAGTCGCAGTTGATCCCACGCGATCAGGTGCCGCCGCCGGACGAAGGTCGCGGCAGCGAGCAGGGGCTGAACCGCAACGAGGGTGCGCCCTATGCGGTGGTGATGGGGCCGTTCCTGTCGCCGCTCGGCATTCCTTGCCAGGCGCCGCCCTGGGGCTATGTCGCAGGCGCCGATCTGAGGACCGGCAACATCGCCTACAAGCACCGCAACGGCACGGTCTACGACATGACGCCGCTGCCGCTGCCGCTAAAGGTCGGCGTGCCCGGCATCGGCGGACCAATGATCACCGCTGGCGGCGTCGCCTTCCTGGGTGCGGCGGTCGACGATTATCTGCGCGCCTATGACCTGACATCTGGCAAACAGCTGTGGCAGGCACGGTTGCCGGCCGGCGGGCAATCGACGCCGATGACCTATACGGTCGCCGACGGTCGCCAGTTCGTGGTCATCGTCGCCGGCGGCCACGGCTCGGTCGGGACCAAGCCGGGGGACTATGTGATGGCCTACGCGCTGCCGAAGTAGGGCTCCTAACGACGGCAGTTTGCGAGGGTGACTTTGCTTTCTCGCAAAGTAGGCGCTGCCCCTCATCACCCTGCCGGGCAGGGCGATGAGGGCGGGGCGACACCAGCTAACAATGCAGGACGTTCTTCTGGCTTGACCGAGCCGCCCAAGCACCGCGAAACGATCGACGGCCGTGATGGGTGCTCGACTGGATCATGCCGGCTTGGCCCCTATGTAGCTGGGGAGTCGAAGCCCGGAGCCGAGGAGCCCATCCATGACGAAACCCGACACCAATCCCGTCATTACCCAGGCGATGATCGACGCCTATGACGAATACACGCATCTGACGCTCGATCGCCGCCGCTTCATGGAGCAACTGACCCGGCTTGCCGGATCGGGTGCGGCTGCGGCCGCGATCGCGCCGCTTCTGGCGGCAAACTCGGCGCAAGCGGCAATCGTCGCCGACAACGATCCGCGGGTGAAGGGCGAGGATATCAGCTATCCCGGCGGCAGCGGCGAGATGAAGGGCTATCTGGTCAAGCCGGTGGGCCAATCGGGCAAACTCGGCACGGTGATCGTCGTGCACGAGAACAGGGGCCTCAACCCGCATATCCGCGATGTGACGCGGCGCGTGGCGCTGGAAGGGTTCGTGGCGCTGGCGCCGGATTTCCTGTCGCCGCTCGGCGGAACGCCGGCCGATGAAGACAAGGCGCGCGACATGTTCGCCAAGCTCGATCCGGCGCAGACCGTCGCCGACGGTGTAGCGACCGTCGCTTTCCTCAAGGCCGACAAGGACGGCAACGGCAAGGTCGGTGCCATCGGCTTCTGCTGGGGTGGCGGTACGGTCAACATGCTGGCCGTCAACGCGCCCGATCTCAGCGCTGCCGTCGCCTATTACGGCATGCAGCCGCAGGCCGCCGACGTGCCGAAGATCAAGGCGGCATTGCTTCTTCACTATGCGGGGCTGGATGAGCGCACCAATGCCGGCATCGACGCCTTCAAGAAGGAGCTCGATGCGGCGCATGTCGAATACTCGGTCTATGTCTATGAAGGCGCCAACCACGCCTTCAACAACGATACATCGGCGGCGCGCTACGACAAGAAGGCGGCCGACCTCGCCTGGGGCAGAACGATCGCCTTCCTCAAGCAGAAATTGGCATAGGCTAATCCGTGTTCGCTGGTTTGTGGAAGGCGACGCCCGCGACCACCAGCGCAATGCCGAGGCAATCGGTAAAACTTGGAATCTGACGCAGCACGACGATGCCGATCAGCGTCGCGGTGACCGGCAGCAGCGACAGCATCAGCGCGAAGCTCGCGCGGGGCAGCCGCGACATGGCGAGCTGGTCGCATATGTAGGGAATGACGGAAGAGCAGATGCCGACGCCAATAGCGGCGAGCAGCAGCGGCGCTGAGAAAAAGGCAGGTAGCGCGTCGGTCAGGCCGATCGGCAGCACGACGATGAAGGCGATCGCCATGGCTGCACCCAGGCCGGCGATACCGTCGCCTGCGCCCGAGCGAGCGACGCGGTGGCCGAGCACGATGTAGCAGACGAACAGCGCACCGTTGAGGAAGGCCCAGAACAGCCCAAGGGGATCATCAGACCACTTAACGTCGATGAGCAGCAAGGTGCCGGTGACGGCGACGGCAAGGGCGACGAGATTGCGCGGGCTCCTGAGGCCGATCGCCGCGACGCCGATGGTGCCGACGAATTCGATCGCCGCCACCAGCGAGATCGGCAGGCGGTCGAGCGCCAGGTAGAACGAACAGTTCATCACCGCTAAACAGGCGCCGAAGGCCAGCAAAAGCAGCCGCGTTGGGCGATCGGCGCGGGCGAAGATCCGCCATGGACGGGTCAGCGGTGCGAAGATCAGCGCGGCGCTGGCAATGCGTAGCCATGCCATGCCGAGCACGCCGACATGCGGGAAAAGCAGCACGGCGAATGCCGGGCCGAGATAGTGGAAGACGGCGCTGACACCGAACCAGACCTGCGGCGGCAGTCTTTCCGCGAGCCTGCCGAGGGTGGAGCCGGGAGAGGCCGCGAGAGCTTGCGTTTGATCATCCATCGGATCAGTATCGCAGGCGGGTTCGCCTGTTTATATGGGTGATGATTGGCTCTTTCGGCGAGATTTCTCCCGGAAGAAAGGAGTTTTTGATGAAACGCCTTCGAACTGAAAGCGCCGACCTGGATGCCGCGGATATGAAGATCCTGTGCCTGCTGGAAAAGGACGCGTGCATCAGCACGGCGGAACTCGCGCGCTCGGTCGGCCTGTCGGCGCCAAGCGTGGCAGAGCGCATCAAGCGGCTGCAGGAGAGCAGCGTCATCGAGGCCTATTCGGTCAGGATCAACCCCGCCGCACTCGGCCTGCCGCTGTCGGCATGGCTGCGCATCCGTCCGGTGCCGGGGCAACTGGCTGTCGTGGCCGAAATCATCCGCGAACTGCCCGAGATCGTGCAATGCGACCGGGTGACCGGCGAGGACTGTTTCATCGCGCTGGCGCATGTCGCCTCGGTGGCCGATCTTGAGCGGGTGATCGACCGCATCATCCCTTATGCCATGACCAATACGGCGATCATCCAGTCGTCGCCAGTGGTGGCGCGTTCGCCGCTGGGGGCGGTGAAGCGCCAGGCTTGAGGGCGAAGGGATTGTTCGGTTCGAAGGTTTTAAGCGTGGCCGCGCTTCATGCGCGCCTGCTTCAGGATGGCGCGCCAGCGGATCATGTCGAACGGGATCGGCTCGTTGTTGTTGGCGATGTGGAAGATCTCGTTGTTGACGTTCTTGAGCGAGCGCCAGAAATCATAGTCGGTGATGCGCGGATCGGCGACCAGCCTGTCCACTTCGACCTTGATGTCGGTTTTCATGCACGTCCCTCGAACCGGCTCGCCGCGCCGCCCGTATCGCAACCCATGCGGATCGTTTTCGACCGCTCCGCTGAGTCGTTCAATGGCTCAAATGGCTTGTTCCCGTTAAAACCTCGGTAAGGTTAACGTGGGCGCCGAGCCGCTTCAAGCACCGCCGCCGGCCGATTGGAGGGTTCTGCGATTTTAGAGCGCGGGTGTGGCTTTGAAGCCGGGAGCGAGAAGTGTGGGCTTCGCCCTATCTGCGTTTGATGCCGATCGAGCGGCCGGCGCGTTCCGGCATCGGCAGTGCCGAATGGGCGGCGCGCATGGCCTCGACCCTGGCCAGCACATCGGCGGGGAAGGGCGCCACCTTCGGCCCGGACATATCGACATGCAGCGACAGCGATTCGGAAGTGGCGGCCAGCCAGCCGTCGACATGGCGGATTTCCTGGTAGACCCGCAGCCGCTTGTCGTCATGGTCGATCAGCTGGAACGAGACCGTGACCTTGTGCTCGAGATGCAGCTCCTGCACGTAGCAAACATGGACTTCGGCCGTGTAGATGGTGAGGCGGCGATCCCTGGCATAGTTCGGTCCCATGCCCATAGCTTCGAACGCGTCGTCCGAGCAGCGGTCGAACAGCACGTTGTAATAGGCCATGTTGAGATGGCCGTTGTAATCGATCCAGTCCTTCTCGATATCCATGAGCTGGGAGACGAAGGGGGCGGGGACAGGCATCGAAACTTCCTTGTTCTGGCGCTGGACAGAGCGTGGCGGGTAAGACTAGATCGGTTCATCGTTTCGTGGAAACGCTGAACCGATCTAGTTGTTTTGACGCAATTCCGGACGGAAAACCGCTTCGCACTTTTCCTGGAACTGCTTTAGGCATCCATAATCGCATAACAAGCGTGGACGCTGGTCCATTCGCGGAGGAATTCATGGCTCTGAGCGACCTCAATCCGGTCGAACGCAACGAGGAAGGCATCGCGGCGGTGCTCGGCATCCTCAAGCAACAGCTTGGCGAGCGTTTTCAGACCGGCCAGGCCATCCGCTCGCAGCACGCGCACACCACCACCTATATCCCGACGCAGGCGCCGGACGGCGTCGCTTTCCCCGAGACGACCGCCGAGGTGCAGGAGATCGTGCGCGCCTGCGCCGCGCATCGCGTGCCGGTCATCGCCTTCGGCGTCGGCTCCTCGCTGGAGGGCCATACCAACGCTCCGGGCGGCGGCATATCGGTCGACACCTCGCGCATGAACCGCATCCTGGCTGTCAATCCGCAGGACCTCGACTGCACGGTCGAACCCGGCGTTACGCGGGAGGATTTGAACCGGCACCTGCGCGACACCGGCCTGTTCTTTCCGATCGATCCGGGTGCCAATGCCTCGCTCGGCGGCATGGCGGCGACACGGGCGTCCGGCACCAATGCGGTGCGCTACGGCACCATGCGCGACAACGTGCTGTCGCTGACCGCCGTCATGGCCGACGGCGAGACGGTGACGACCGGCAAGCGCGCGAAAAAGAGCTCGGCCGGCTATGATCTGACGCGGCTGCTGGTCGGCTCGGAAGGCACGCTCGGCATCATCACCTCGCTGACCTTGAAGCTGCAAGGCATCCCGCAGGCGATTTCGGGTGGCGTCTGCCCGTTTCCGAGCGTCGAGGCGGCCTGCAACGCGGTCATCGCGACGATCCAGATGGGCATTCCGGTGGCGCGCATCGAACTGGTCAACGCGTTGCAGATGCGGGCGATGAAAAACTATTCGAAGCTCGATTATCCCGAGAGCCCATGTCTCTTCGTCGAATTCCACGGCAGCGATGCCGGGGTTGCCGAGCAGGCCGAGACTTTTGGCATGATCGCCGAGGAGAATGGCGGCGGACCGTTCTTGTGGACCAGCGTCGCCGAGGAACGGACGAAACTGTGGAAGGCCAGGCATGATGCCTACTGGTCGTCGCTGACGCTGCGGCCGGGCGCCAAGGGGCTGTCGACCGATGTCTGCGTGCCGATCTCGCGCTTTGCCGAATGCGTCACCGAAACCGAAGCCGATATCGCCGAGATGGGCCTGATCGCGCCGATCGTCGGCCATGCCGGCGACGGCAATTTCCACGTGCTGGTGCTGATGGATGTGGACGATCCCAAGGAGATCGCGCTGTCGGAAAAATTCGTCGCCCGGCTCAACATGCGGGCGATCGCCATGGACGGCACCTGCACCGGCGAGCACGGCATCGGCCAGGGCAAGATCGGCTTCCTGCGCCACGAACTCGGCCACGGCGTCGACATCATGCGCACCATCAAGCAGGCGCTCGATCCGCTTGATATCATGAACCCGGGCAAGATCTTGCCGGGAAATTAGGCGAATCTTCCAACGCCAGGTTCGCAGGCGGCCTGTCTTGACCGCGCCACCATTCGGGCCGAGGCTTGGCCGGTAGCAGGGTCTGAACAGACAGGTGCGCCAGCGAAGGAGGAATGTCATGGCGATTTCACGCAAGGAAGAAGCGCGCGCGCTGAGCGCCGACGAGCACGATCTGGTGGAGAAATCGCACCATCCGGCGGTGCAGGAGCTCTCCGACGCCGATCTTGCCGGCCTGGTCAAGCTGTTGCGGGAGCGGCGCGACAAGGCGCAGACCGAAGCGCATCGTCGTCGCCGTGAAATCCGCGGCAAGGGTGCGCCGAAAGGAACTGTCGCCTCAAAAGCCGACGGCGGCTCGCAGCTGAAGCTCGCGGTGCTGGCCATGAGCATGCGGCGGCTGAACGGCGAGGCCGAACGGCGCCGGCAGCTGGCGGCCAGCGTTTCGCTGATCGAAAATGCGCGCAAGGCATTGGCCATCAAGCAAGGGGCTGCGGCCGACGGCCCTGCTTTCAACTCGCGCACCGCACGTAGGGGCATGCGGGCAATAACAAACCAGAGGGCGCCGGACCTGGTCCGGCCGATGGAACTCGGCCGGCAGCGCAAGGCCGCCAAGGTGGCGCAGGCAAAGCACGACGCACGCTGAGGTCCTGACAATCGCGGGGTGAAATCGGTGAGGCGCCAGCTAGCGCACAGCCGCAGGCTCCTCCCTATGCGCCAACAAGTGTCTGCAGCATGGGGCGGGTGGGCGCGAAGAATGTCGTGCCGGTGTGCGGCGTGGAGAAATCGAGCAGCCTGTCGTAAGCGCCCGGCGGCTCACCGATATACATCCGCTGCAGCATCTTCTCGATCACCCAGAGATACCTAGAATAGCCGATAAAGTAGGTCCCGAACTCCTGTAGCCCCGGCCGGCCGAAGGGCATGTTGTCGCGCAATATGTCGTATTCGTTGCCGTCGGCATCCTCGATGGTGGCCAGCGATTTGTGCGATTTGCGCGGCGCGTCGTCATCGTCGATTTCGATGTTGTCGATCTTGGTGCGGCCGATGATCTCTTCCTGGAGAGGCGTCGGCGTCCGCCCCCACGCCTGGAGATCGTGCAGATATTTCTGGACGACGACATAGCTGCCGCCGGCGAAATCGGCGTCTTCATCGCCGACGAGTGCCGAGGCCGGCAGATCGAGCCCTGTCGGGTTGGCCGTGCCGTCGACAAAGCCGAGCAGGTCGCGCGCATCGAAATAGCGAAAGCCGGAAACCTCGTCGACGACGCTCACGCCGTCGCCGAGATTGTCGAGCAGAATGCGCTCGAACTCGAAGCACATGTCGGGGCGTTCGGCCCGGATGTGGAAGAGAAGGTCGCCCGGCGTCGACGGCGCCGAATGGACCGCGCCTTTGATCGGCGCGAACGGTTTTAGCTCCAGCGGCCGCCGGCCGGGGCTGAGACGGTCCCAGAGATCGCGGCCGATGCCGGCGATGCACGACAGTCGCCCGGAAAGATCGCGGAATCCGACAGTCTTGACCAGATCGTCGAGCCCGCCGAGGACGGAGGCGACCTTGGCGAGCGCGCTTTGTTCGCTGGCGACGGTGACGACAAGAAAGACCGCCGAAAGCGACAGCGGGGCGACACTTTGCGCATCGATCGGCACGCGATCCCAGTTCTTCCCAGACATCCGATTTCTCCGCTTCGCCGGATTTGTTTCAGATCACCTGAGATCACGCAACTGGATCAATTGCCTCTTTATCGACACGCGGATGCGGGTAGAGTGCGGTAGAATTTCAATCAACCCATTCGGAGCTGATGCTCGCACGTCTGTTCGTGATCTTCGGTGGCCTTTTTGTGCTGGTGCTGTGCGCGGCGCTGGTGGTGCCGTATTTTGTCGACTGGACAGGCTACCGCGCCGACTTCGAGCGCGAGGCGAGTGCCATCCTCGGCCGTAAGGTGACCGTACAGGGCGACGCCACGGCAAGGCTGTTGCCGTTTCCCTCTGTGACCTTCTCCAATGTCGCCGTCGCCGGCGGCCCCAATGGCCAGCCGGCCATGACGGTCGAGACGTTTTCGATGGATGCGGAGCTGGCGCCGTTCCTGCGCGGCGAAGTGCTGATCTTCGACATGCGGCTGGTGCGGCCGAAAGCGACCATCGACATTGCCAATGACGGCACGGTCGACTGGGCAATTCGGCCGTCCTCGCCCTTCGACCCCAGCCAGATCTCGATCGAGAAGCTGACGGTGACGGAGGGTCAGATCGAAGTTCGCCATGCCGCGGGCGGGCGCAGCCACCTGTTTTCCGAGATCAATTCGACCATCTCGGCCAAGTCGCTGGCCGGCCCATGGCGCATGGACGGCACGCTGCGGCTGGACGGGTTGCGCACCACGGTCGCGGCGTCCACCGGCAAGGCCGAAGGCTCAGGACAGATGCGGTTTCGGCTGAAGGCCGATCCGGACGCCTATCCGCTGGTCATCGAGACCGACGGCAATGCCGGCATCGTCAATGGTGCCGCCGTCTATTCCGGCCAGTTCAAGATCTCAAACCCTGACAAGAATGGTGTCGACAAGAACAGCGCCGAGCTGCGCGGCACCGATGGCGAGACGGTGAAGGTCAGCGCCGGCAAGCCCGATCCGGGCTTTCGGCTGAACGGCAAGTTTTCGCTCGACCACCAGAAGCTGGGTGTCGACGAATTCCGCTTCGAGACCGGGCCGCTCGACAACCCCTACACCGCCGATGGCAAGGCTTCTGTCGATCTCGGGCTGAAGCCGAGCTTCGCCATCGAGGCCAATGGCGCGCAGGTGCAGTTCGACGAAGCGGTGGGCGCCGAAGCCGGCGCCGGCCCGACGCTGGATCAGCGCATCGCGGCGTTTGAACAGGCGTTGCTTGACCTGCCGAAGCCGACCATTCCCGGCACTGTCGAGGTCAAGCTGCCAGCGGTGGTGGCCGGCGACACCACGGTGCGCGACGTGCATCTTTCCGCCGAGCCGGTCGATGGCGGCTGGTCGGTGAAATCGCTTGCCGCGACCTTGCCCGGCCGCACCACGCTGGAAGCCGATGGCATGCTCGTGCTCAACGTGGAGGGCCATTTCGGCTTCAACGGCTCGTTGCTGCTGGCCGTGGCGCAACCCTCCGGCTTTGCCGCCTGGCTGTCGAAGGATGTCGACGAAGCGATCCGCCGTCTGCCCGCCGCCGGCTTCAAGGCCAAGGTCGACCTCTCGCAGAAGCGCCAGGCCTTCAGCGATCTTGAACTGATCCTGGGCAAGGCGAAGTTTTCCGGCCGCATCGATTCCAGCCAGCCCGACGATGCCAAGCCGTCGGTGCTGATGCGGCTCGAAGGCGGCGAGCTCGATGTCGACGGGCTGACGGCCTTCGCTTCGATCTTCGTCAGCGACAAGGGCGCCAATCGCTTTGCCGACCGCGACCTCGATTTCCAGATCAAGGCAGGGCCGGTCAATGCCGGCGGGTTGACCGCCGACACGGTCGACACGGCGCTGAGGTTGCGCGACGGGCTGCTCGAAATCGACCGGCTGTCGGTGGGCGGGCTGGCCGGCGCCTCGATCAGCGCAACCGGCAGGATCAAGGATTTCCCGGCGAGCCCGACCGGCAAGCTCGATGCATCGGTGGTTGCCGTCGACCTGAAGCCGCTGATCGACGTCGCCGCCCAGCACTATCCCGACAGTGCCGTGCTCGAAGGACTGGCAAGCCGTGCCGCTGCCTATCCCGAGCTGTTCCAGGATGCGCGCGTCGACCTGGTGGCGAGTGCCGCCGACAATGGCGACGGCACCACGGGCCTGGCGGTGAGCGGGCAAGGCAAGGCCGGCGGCTCGGCCTTTTCCGCGTCGCTGTCGGGGAGGGGGGCGGCGGACAAGCTTCTCGAAGCGCCTGTGGCGCTGACCTTCAACGCCAAAAACCCCGATGCCACCGCGCTGCTGGCACTCTACGGACTGCCGGCGCTGCCGCTCGGCATGCTGGGCGAGGCAAGCACCGACATTCAGGCCAAGGGCACGCTTGGCGGCGGCCTGGCGACGCGTTTCAGCCTCGCCGGCGACGACTTCAAGGCCGGTTTCGAAGGCACGATCGCCGAAACGCCGCAAGGCCCCGCCGCCAAGGGCAAGCTCAGCCTCGATGCCGCCGACATCGAGCCATGGTTGATGACATCAGGCATCGGCCTGCCGGGCATGGGGGCGGGCATGTCGACGTCGCTCTCGGCGCAGGGCGACTATGGCAACGGTCTGCTGGTGCTCGACGAACTCAGCGGCGCCATCAACGAAGCGGCGGTGTCCGGCGACGTCAATGTCGATGTGAAGGAGGGGGTCGACGGCAAGGTCGGCGTGCCGCATCTGGCCGGAGCGCTGGTGCTCGACGAACTCGACCTCGATCCGATGGCGGTGGCGCTGTTCGGCGATTCCGCCTTTCTTGCCGACAAGGACGATAAGGGCGGCGTTTGGCCGACGACACCGTTCAGCCAGAAATCCAGCCTGCCGTTTACCGCCGACCTTGACCTGACGACGGCAGCACTTGCCGCCGGCCGGTTCGCCACCGCCTATGACGCCGCCTTTTCGCTCAAGCTCGACCAGGAAGGCATTCGCGTTTCGGATCTCAAGGCGAAATTGCTGGGCGGGGCGCTGACCGGCCTGTTCGAGCTGAAGAACAATGACGGCACCGGACTTTTCACCGGCCAGATGAAACTGGCGGGCGCCGATCTGGCGACCGTGCTGCCGGATGCCGGCATCAGCGGCATCAGCGATTTCTCGACGGCGCTGTCAAGCAGCGGCAAGTCGGTCGAGGGGATGGTGGCCGCCTTGTCCGGCTCCGGCACGGCGGCGCTGAAGAGATTGCAGGTTGCCGGCGTCAATCCCGGTGCGTTCAGCGCGTTCCTCGCCAAGGCGGATGCGATCGGGCGCGACATCGATGCGGCCAGGACCGACAGCTTTGCGCCTGAAATCGCCGCCGATGGCAGCCTTGCCGCCAAGGATACCGACGTCGCCTTCACGGTTGCCGGCGGCATGCTGCGGGCGCCGCCGATCAACCTGGAGAATCCGGCGGCGACCTTGTCCGCCGACATCATGGCGGACCTCAACACAGCCAAGGTTTCCGCCAAGGGCGCGATCACCTATCGGCCGGGCGACGAGGCCTTGGTCGGCTCCGAGCCGGTGATGAATTTCACCGCCGAGGGGCCGTTTGGGGCTGTGAAACGAGCGTTCGACAGCGAGCCACTGGCGCAGTTCCTGACCCAGCGCGCGCTGGAAAAGGAACAGCAGCGTGTCGAGGCGATGCAGGCCGCATTGCTCGAAAAGCAGCGGCTGCGACGCGAAGTGCGCTATTACGCGGCGCTGCAGACCGAACGTGAAAACGCCGCCGAGGAATTGCGCAAGCAAGAGGAGGCGGCGCGGCTGAAAGCCGAGGCTGACGCGAAAGCGAAGGCCGAAGCGGATGCCAAGGCGAAAGCCGAAGCAGACGCCCAGGCTGAAGCGGACGCAAAGGCGAAGGCCGATGCCGAAGCCAAAGCCAAAGCCGATGCCGACGCGAAGGCGGCTGCCGAAAAGCAGGCCGCCGACGAGGCGGCCAAGGCGCAGGCCGAGCAAGAGCGGCAGAAGGCGGAAGAGGCGATGCGTATCGCCTCGCAGGAAAAGGCAAGGCTCGAGGCCGAGCGCAAGGCGGCGCAACAGGAACCGAAGGTGGAGCGTGCGCCGCTGCCGCAGGCCAACGACAATCCGCCGCTGGCCAAGCCGAAATCCAATCCGTTCACGATCGACAATCTGCTGAGGTCGCTGCAGTAGGGCAGTAGGGCAGTAGGGCAGTAGGGCAGTAGGGCAATAGGGCAATAGGGCAGTAGGGAGCCTTTCCACCCCCGAAATCGTTTCAAAGCACGAACAATTCGGCACCATCCGCCGCATAGCGGGCGTGGCGAAAATCCCGGATGGTCAAGAGTTTGCCGTCCTGCCAGGCCAGCAGGATGAAATAGGACGGCCGCGCCGCCGGATCATCGCTGTCGCGGACGAGCACTGCTGGCCTGTCTTCGACGAAGCCCGGCACGAAACGCCAATCCTGCACCCGGGAATAGTTGCCGAAATAGATACCGACTTCCTTGCGGCCGTTGAGCCGCGTCCTGGCCACCAGCTCGAGCCGCACCTCATCGGCCAGCATGTCGCGCACCGCGTCGAAATCGCGGGCGTTGAAGCGGTCGATGTAAGCGTCGAGCAGCAGACGTTGTGCGGCGCTCAGTCTCGGAACAGGACGGTCGTCCGGTTCGTCCGCAAGGTCGCGCAGCCGGTGGCGGCCACGGTGCAGCGCCGCCTTGATGGCGGGGATGCTGGTGTCGAGCGTGGCGCTGATTTCCTGCAGCGAATAACCCAGAACGTCCATCATGATGACGCTGCTTCGCTGCGCGACGGGAAGGCGCATGAATGTGTGCAGGCTGGCCGCCGCGGCCTGACGATCGGCGGTGGGATTGGCCGGGTCGACGATCATGTCCGGGTCCTCGTCGGAAAAGGCCTTTTCGCGGGCTCGCCGGCGCAGAAAGTCGAGCGCCGCATTGTGGGCTATGCGGAACAGCCAGCCCTCGGGATTGGCGATCGGGCCGGCATTCGGCAGCGCCTCGAACGCCTTGGCCAGGGCTTCCTGCAGAACGTCCTCGCCGTCGACGACCGAGCCGGTCATGCGGGCGCAGTAGCGGTGCAGCTTTGGACGCAGTTCGCCGAACAGGCGGTCAAAAGGCTTGCTGATCTCGTCAGGAATGTTCATGCGCCTCTGTTTGCCGCTATTGGTCCAGCATCCGGTAGTGGCCCACCACGGTCATTTCCTCGCGGTGCGGAGGCTCGACCAAGCGATCCCTGATGCCATTCTGAAAAGCCTCGAACGCCGCCAACCCGGTGATGATGTCGGCATGGGCCTCGGTTTCCGTCTCGACCAGATGGACAAAGGTCCCGTCATCGGACCGCCATGTCATGTAGCGAACGCCGTCCGGCGATTTCTCCCGCAATTCCTGGAACACGGCCTTGACCAGTCGCTCATTCTCCTCGGTCCGCTCCGGTTTCGTCTTGTAGCGTATCAGGTGGCGTTTCATCGCGTTTTTCCTCTTGGTGCCCTGCGCTCCGCGGGCTGCTCATGTCCGAGACGTTGTGGCGAAGCCAAAGGATTCGGTGGGCTGGAGAAAATAATTCGATGCTGTTCTCGTGCAAGGTCCGGAGCTTCACGCATGGCTCGAGAGCCTTCAGAGGTTCGTTCCGCGCTTCGCCCATTCCAGGATATGGAGCCTCAGCGCCGAGGACAGGTTGGTGTCGCGGGGGCGCGTATCGTCGACTTCGGCGACAAGAGCGGCGAGCGTCAATTGCCGCGCGGCCGCGATCGCGACGAGGTCGTCATAGAAGGGTTTCTCAAGCGAGTAGCTGGTGCGGTGGCCGCGAATGGTCACCGAGCGCTTTTCGACCGGGCTCATTGACGGTCGGGGTCGGCGGGCTTTTCGCGGCGGTGCCCGGCAACGAATTTTTCGCTCTTGTCGGCGGTCAGGCGGTCGTGTTCCTTCTCGGCCTTGGAGCGGCCGTGCAGGGCGCGGTTCTGTTCGGCGACGCGCAGCTTCTCGTCCCGCGCCTTCTGCTTGCGGGCCTGGCGGAGATTGACGATTTCGGCCATGGCGCCAGAGCCAGCTTATTTCTTGCGGAAGGCGTCGAGCGAAACCACTTCGGCGCCCTTGGCGGCGTCGGTCGCGGCGGGCTTCTCCACCTCGGCGGCAGATGCCTTCTTCTCGGCCTTCGGCTTTTTCTCGGAGACGATGGTCAACGGCTCCGGAGTTGACGCAGCCGGTTCCTCGGCTGCCGCGCCATCCGTCTTGACGTCGAATTCGAGTTCGAAATTGACCGAGGGATCATAGAAGCCACGCACGGCCGAGAACGGGATTTCGAGCTTTTCCGGCACGTCGGAAAAGGACAGGCCAACCTCGAAGCCGGTATCGGTCACCTTCAGGTCCCAATACTGGAACTGGATGACGATGGTCATCTGCTCGGGATAGCGCTCGCGCAGCCGGGAAGACACGCGTACGCCCGGCGCGCCGGTCAGGAAGGTGATGAAGAAGTGGTGGTTGCCGGGGAGGCCGGTGCGCGCGACCTCGGCCAGGACCTTGCGCATGACGCCGCGCAACGCCTCCTGGGCCAGAATGTCGTAGCGGATGTGGTCGTCGGCCATGTGGCGGTCGGGTTCCGTTGAATCGTCCGCATAGCTGTAATCAAGCTTGAGCGCGGCGTAAACCGCATATAGATCACCCTCGCGCGGAAGCGAAGACTATTGCCGGCGATTTGATCGTTCAGGCGCTGGCGAGGGCGCTTTGCTTTTCGGCCGATGCCGGGGAGCGGCGCTTGCCGAAGGCGCGCAGGAAGGTGCGCACGCCATTGGTCGCGGATTGCAGCACTTCATCCTCGCGCGGCGAACCGCCCAGCATGAAGGTCGTCTGCAGTTCGGCATTGACGAGGCCAAGAAACTGGCGTGCCGCCACGTCGGGATCCTCGATCGTGAGATAGCCGCCATAGGCGAGGCGGGCAAAGCGGGCGGCGATTGCCGGCCATGTCCTGCCCGGACCCTGTTCGCGCCATTCGGCAAACAGTTCGGGATAGCGCTCGCCTTCGGTCTGGATCAGCTTGCGCAGGAATTTTCCGTCACGGTTGCAGATGCAATTCTGGTTCAAGCGCACGGCAAAGCCGATCAGGTCGGCTTCGAGATCCCTGGGCTGGTCGGGAAAGGTGGCGATGGTGGCGAAGATGCCGGCATTGCAGCGTTCGGTGAGATCGCGGACCACGGCAACGAACAGTTTCTCCTTGTCGCCATGATGGTTGTAGATGGTCTGGCGCGAAACGCCGGCTTCGGCCGCGATCAGATCGATGTTGGCGCCGGCGAAACCTTCGCGGCAAAACACGGCAGCTGCGGAATCGACGATAGAGAGGCGCTTGGCCTCATGGCCGCGTGGCGGGAAAGTGTCAGGAGAAACGTGCAGCTTCATGAAAAACTATATAGAGGTGATTGACGATTTAGACAAGAGTGTCTAAATTTGTGGACATAAGACAAAGAGATTTCACGTCGAGAGAGACGAATGGAATTCGCTCTTGGGGTGTCGGAATCTCATGGGATGGAACGTCCTAGGTTAGACGTCGCCTGGCGGCGGCAACCAGATTTGAAAGAAGCCTCTATCATGAGTCCCAAATTCCTCCGCATCGCGGTCGTGCTTGGCTTGTTGTCCGCTATCGGCCCATTCGCCATTGACATGTATCTGCCCGCACTGCCGTCGATCGGCGCGGATCTGCATGCCGGCACCGCTGCCGTGCAGATGAGCCTGTTGATCTTCTTCCTGTCGATGGGTTTTGGCCAGATCGTCGTCGGTCCGATCTCCGACATGGTCGGCCGCAAGCTGCCGCTCTATGGCGGCCTTGCGCTGTTCATGGTCGGCGGCATCGGTTCGGCAATGGCGCCGACCATCGAATGGCTGATCGCTTTCCGCTTCCTGCAAGGGCTTGGCGCCAGCGCCGGCATGGCCGTTCCGCGTGCCATCGTGCGCGACCTGCACACCGGCAATGAAGCCGCCAAGCTGATGTCCCTGCTGATGCTGGTGTTTTCGGTGTCGCCGATCCTGGCGCCGCTGACCGGCAGCCAGATCATCGAGAATTTCGGCTGGCGCGCCGTGTTCTGGACGGTGACGGGCGCGGCATTGCTGGCCACCATCCTTCTGGCAACCTCGCTCAAGGAGACGCGGCCGGTGGCGGATCGCGCCGGCTCCTCCTTCGGCACCGCGCTGTCGGCCTACCGCTTCCTGATGGGCGACCGTAACTTCCTCGGCCTGACGGCGATCGCCGGCTTCGGTATTGCGAGCTTCTTCGTCTATCTGTCGAGCTCGTCATTCATCCTGATCGACCATTACGGCCTGTCGCCCTCGGTCTACAGCGTGTTCTTCTCGATCAATGCGGTCGCCTTCATCGGCATGTCGCAGATGACAGGACTGCTGGCCGAGCGGTTCGGGCTTCGGCGCGTGGTGCGCGTCGCGGTGACCGGTTATGCGACGACGATGGTGGTACTGTTCGCGGTGATGGCGGCCGGCATCGACCGGCTCGACGTGATGGCGGCGCTGCTGTTCGTAGGCTACGGCTTCCTCGGCCTGGTCATCCCGACCACCTCGGTGCTGGCCATGGAAGAACATGGCGAGATCGCCGGCACGGCTTCGGCGCTGATGGGCACGCTGCATTTCGCCATCGGCGCACTCGCCATGGGTGTCGCCGGCGTGTTCTTCGACGGCACGCCGCTGCCGATGGTGGCAGGAATCACGCTGTGCGCGGTGATCTCGTTCACGCTGGCCAAGGTCACGCTCGGCCGCTCGCGCGAGGCAGTCGAGGCGCCGGCGGAATAAGCAACTATAAACGCATGAAAAAGGCCGGGTTCACCCCGGCCCTTTGTGCCAATCCTGCCTCGGTCAGGATGAAGCGCAACCGCTCCTCGACCGGCGCCAAAGGCAGCGGAACCAACTCATAACCCAGCTCCGTGTAGACGCCGACCAATGCATGATAAGTGCGCTCGGCTTCGTCGAGCGTCTGCTTGCGCTCCTCGTCCTGCGCGAAGATCTCCGGCCAAAGCGGGGCGACGAAGACGCGCCGGTTGTAGCGGAAGCGCCTGGCGGCGTCGGCATGTTCGGGAACCGGCAGGCCGCTCAGCCTGAGATAGCCAAGCGTGTCCGGGACGCCGCGGTCGAAAAAAACAGGGCGTCCGGTCTGTTCTCGCGCAACCTGATACGAGCGCATCTCCCAGGACAGCATCAGTTCGGCGAACAGCGCGCGATTATGCCAAGGCAAGGCAGGTCCGCCAATGACGGACTGGTCGCGGATGATGCCGCGTCCGGCTTCGACCGAGGCGGCAAAGCCCGCCCGGCGCAAGGCTTCGATCAAGGTGGTCTTGCCGGAGCCGGGACCGCCGGTCAGCACGAAGAATCGATCGGAATCGTTTTGCATGTTTTGTCCAATGGGGAAGGGGGCGCGCGGCGCGGGTACCTTCGCGGTCCACAGGCGGTGCGAAGGTTGGCCCAGCGGAGCCGACATCGCGCAATGTATGTTGAGGAGGGGAAGAAGTGGAGGTTTCTGTTGCCAGGTACCTCCGAACCCCGCCTAGAAGTGCGAACCTCTAGGGCTTGATTTGAAGCTATCGCACCGCTTACGCGGCGAGACGTGCTTCCGCATAGTTGTCATTTGCAACTACAGGTTTAGCCCGATGACGGTGGTACCATGCCGGGCAAAAGTACGATCTTTACACCTTCGTCGATCCTATTTCGCCCCCAGCAAAAACCGCTCTGTTCTCAACAGCGGCTTTTGGTGGAGGCGCCGGGTACCGCCCCCGGGTCCGAACGGCTTATTTCATCGCCCATTTATCGCCATAGTCGGTCAAGCCGACAAACCGAATATAGGGGGCCATCGCAAGAAATGAAAGGCCGCAATGGCACTTTGTCCCGTGTCAAAACCGCATCTCCATAGGGTTGACTTGGGCGCGGTCTCAACCGAAGCTTTGCCTCGGTGAGGAGTTATCGATCTAGCGCACAGGTTGCAGCAGCGCGCCACAGCCCTCATCGATCGGATCCGTGGCGCCGACGAGGGGAATTTTTATGGCCGACTATCTTGCAGACGTGAAGAAATACGACGCCGGCGCCAGTGCCGATGCGGTCGAAAAGATCGTCAAGCACCTGGGCATCGCGCTCAGGAACCGCGATTCCTCGCTGGTATCCTGCACCGACCCGAAGGAACTCGGGCGCGTCAGGGACAACTGGGTCGCCAAGAAACTCGGCATCAGCGACGCCGCGAAAGCCGATGCATCGATCGAGAAGACCTGCAAGGCAATGGCTGCCGACAACACCAAGAGCCGGGTGACTTTTTATTATCTGGTCGCCAAGGATCTGGGCAAGCTCGGCTCGCTCTGATCTGTCATACCTCAGTTGTGAAGATCGGTGCTGCGGGCAACCGCTTCAGGTTTGAATCGGCAGTTCATCTGGCGTCAGCGCTGCCCCTCATTGCCCTGCCAGCTTTGGCTCCTTTCCTCTCCCTCCGGAGGGGGGAGAGGTGGCGCCGCGAAGCGGCGACGGAGTGGGGGAAGGCGTTCGCCAAATGAGAGCAGTCGCCCCAAGACAGGCACAATCTGGCGAGCAAGTAACCTCAGGCGGGCAGCGAAGTCGACCCCCACTCCGTCGAGCTTCGCTCGACACCTCTCCCCCGATCGACGGGGGAGAGGAAGGGCAATTGTCATCGATGGTTTCGCCAATTATCAAAGTCGTAAGAGAAGTGCCGGCGTTGTGGTAGGGCGAAGGGGCAGGGCAAACGCTGGGGAAGAATGGTGATGCAAGCGACGCTTGCGCCGTTTTTGCTGTGTTCGGCCGCCTGTCCGGCAGCTATAATGCCTGCACTCTCGAATCAAGGCGGAACCGATGCGCCAGTATCTCGACCTCCTGCAGCATGTGTTGGACAACGGCGCTGATCGCGGCGACCGCACTGGTACGGGAACGCGCTCCGTCTTCGGCTACCAGATGCGTTTCGACCTGGCGCGCGGCTTTCCGGTCACCACCACCAAGAAGCTGCATCTCAAGTCGATCATCCATGAGCTTTTGTGGTTCCTGGCCGGCGACACCAATATCAAATACCTCACCGATAACGGCGTTTCGATCTGGGACGAATGGGCCGACGAGAATGGCGATCTCGGCCCGGTCTACGGCAAGCAGTGGCGTTCGTGGCCGGACGGCCATGGCAGCTCGATCGACCAGATCGCGAATCTTCTCAAGGAGATACGCAAAAACCCTCTATCGCGGCGGCTGATCGTTTCGGCATGGAATCCGGCCGAGGTGGAAGCGATGGCGCTGCCGCCCTGCCATTGCCTGTTCCAGTTCTATGTTTCGGAAGGGCGGCTTTCCTGCCAGCTCTACCAGCGTTCCGCCGACATCTTCCTCGGCGTGCCGTTCAACATCGCTTCCTACGCCTTGCTGACCTTGATGGTGGCGCAGGTGACCGGGCTGAAGCCCGGCGATTTCGTCCACACGCTTGGTGACGCGCACCTCTACTCGAACCATTTCGAGCAGGCACGCGAACAGCTGCGGCGCACGCCGAGAGCACTGCCGACGATGTGGATCAACCCGGAGGTGAAGGACCTGTTCGCCTTCCGCTTCGAGGATTTCCGGCTGGAAAACTACGTCGCCGATGCGTCGATCAAGGCGCCCATCGCCGTCTAAAGCCGCAAACTTCAGTCGACGCCGACCATCACATCCGTGGCCTTGACCACGGCATAGGCCTGCTTACCCTTTTCGAGCTTGAGATCGGCGACGGCCTCATTGGTGATCGAGGCAGTGACGATTGCGCCGCCGCCGATGTCGATCCTGACATGTGAGGTGGTGGCTCCCTTGACGATCTCGGTGATCGTTCCCTTGAGGATGTTGCGGGCACTGATCTTCATCGGAGTTTCCTTTCCAAGGTTTCTTTTGTCGCCAGAACAATCGATGTCGCACAGACGCTTTCGCAGGGCGTTGGGTCTTCCCTTGTTATATTCATGCGGATATATCGGTTGGCAAGCTTCGGACGGTTCAAACCCAGGGAGAGTTTTCCATGACGCGCAAAGGTTTCGGATTGAGGGCGATCGGCATTGGCGGTTTTGCGGCGGCGCTGATGGCGGCGGTGTCGGCAGCACACGCGGAAGACAAAGTCGTGGTGTTTGCCGCGGCCAGCCTCAAGGATGCGCTCGACGCGGTGAACAAGGCGTGCGAGGCCGATGTCGGCGAGGCGGCGACCGTTTCCTATGCCGCGAGTTCGGCGCTGGCCAAGCAGATCGAGGGCGGGGCGCCGGCCGACGTCTTCATTTCGGCAGATCTCGACTGGATGAAATATCTCTCGGACAAGAAGCTGACCAAGCCGGACACCGAAATGAAGCTGCTTGGCAACCAGATCGTGCTGGTGGCGCCGAAGGACTCGGCGGTTGAAACCAGGATCGAGAAGGGCTTTGACCTCGCCAAGCTGATCGGCGACGGCAGGCTGGCCATGGGCGACGTCAAGGCCGTGCCGGCCGGTAAATACGGCAAGGCCGCGCTCGAATCGCTCGGCGTCTGGTCGTCGGTTGAAGGCAAGGTGGCGCAGGCCGAAAACGTGCGCGCGGCGCTGAAGCTGGTTTCGACGGGCGAAGCAGCCCTTGGCATCGTCTACGCCACCGACGCGCATGCCGAAAAGGGCGTCAAGGTGGTCGGCACTTTCCCGGAGGATTCGCATCCGCCGATCATCTATCCGGTTGCCCAGACCGCCGATTCGAAGGACAAGGATACGCCGGCTTTCCTGAAATGCCTGCGGTCGGCCAAGGCCGGCGCGCTGTTCAAGGATCAGGGTTTTACCGTGCTCGCGCCGAGCAACTGAGTTCCAAGGGGCTTCATCTCGCACTATGAATTGGCTGCTGGACCTCACTCCCGACGAATGGAATGCGGTCCGGCTGTCGATCAAGGTGGCGACGGTGGCGATGCTCGCCAGCCTGCCGCCGGGCATATTGATAGCGCTGCTGCTTGCCCGGGGACAATTCTGGGGCAAGACGCTGCTCAACGGGCTGGTGCATCTGCCGTTGATCCTGCCGCCCGTGGTGACGGGCTATCTGCTGCTGCTGACCTTCGGCCGGCGCGGCCCGGCCGGCGCCTTCCTGGCCGAGCATTTCGGCATCGTTTTCTCGTTTCGCTGGACGGGCGCGGCGCTGGCTTGCGGCGTCATGGGTTTTCCCCTGATGGTGCGAGCGATCCGGCTGTCGATCGAGGCGGTGGATCGCAAGATGGAGGCGGCGGCGGGAACGCTCGGCGCCAATCCATTGTGGGTCTTCGCAACCATCACGCTGCCGTTGATCCTGCCCGGGCTGATCGCCGGCGCCATCCTGGCCTTCGCCAAGGCAATGGGCGAGTTCGGCGCGACGATCACCTTTGTCTCCAACATTCCCAACGAGACGCAGACACTGCCATCGGCGATCTACACCTTCACGCAGGTGCCGGGTGGCGATGAAGGCGCGCTCCGCCTGACGCTGATCTCCATCGTCATTTCGATGGCGGCACTGGTCGCTTCGGAAGTGCTGGCGCGGCGCGTCGGCCGGCGGATGGATATCGAATGAGCGTTCTCGTCGACATCAGCCATCGGCTCGGCGGTTTCGCCATCGATGCCCGCTTCGAAAGCGCCGGGCGGCTGACGGCGCTGTTCGGACCTTCGGGGTCGGGCAAGACGACATTGATCAACATGATCGCCGGGCTGATCCGGCCCGACAAAGGGCGCATCGAGGTCGAGGGCCGCGTGCTCGCCGACACGGATGCCGGCATTTTCGTGCCGAAGCACAAACGGCGCATCGGCATGGTGTTCCAGGATGCGCGCTTGTTTCCGCATATGAGCGTGGCCAGCAATCTGCGCTATGGAAGCTGGTTCACGCCGCCGGCGGAGCGCTATGCGGATATGGCTGCCGTTGTCGAACTGCTCGGCATCGGCCGGCTGCTGGACAGGCGGCCAGCAAAGCTCTCGGGCGGCGAAAAGCAGCGCGTGGCGATCGGCCGGGCGCTGCTGGCCAGCCCCAGATTGCTGCTCATGGACGAACCGTTGGCCTCACTCGACGAGGCCCGCAAGACCGAAATCCTGCCCTATATCGAGCGGCTGCGCGACGAGACGAAAATCCCGATCGTCTATGTCAGCCATTCGGTCGCCGAGGTGGCGCGGCTGGCCACCGACGTTGTGATGCTGGCGCAGGGCAAAGTCATTGCCAGCGGACCGACCGAGGCGGTGATGCAAAGGCTCGACCTGCTACCGGCGGAGGAGCGCGGCGAGGGTGGCGCCGTGCTGGACACCAGGGTGCTGCGGCATGACGAGATTTTCGGCATGACCGTGCTCGGCTCGGCCGCCGGTGAGATCCGGGTGCCGCGGCTGGCGATGACCACAGGTGCGGCGGTGCGCATCCGTATCCGCGCCCGCGACGTGATGATCGCCACCGAACATCCGGCGAGCCTCAGCGCGCTCAACATCCTGCCGGGTACCATCACCGCGCTAAGCCCAGGCGAGGGGCCGGCGGTCGAGGTCGCCATAGACTGCAACGGCGCAACCGTGCTTGCCCGCATCACCGAACAGTCGCGGCAGGCGCTGAAGCTTCATCTCGGCGGCAAGGTTTTCGCGGTGGTCAAGACGGTGAGCTTCGACCGGGCCAACACTGGCGCCGGACTGCCCGCCGAAGCGGATGGATGACCATCGCTATGTCTTTTTGGAATAGCGGTTTCGCCAGGGAGGTTCTAGTATGAGATCAGGCGTGACCGCGGAGGAGCAAAGATGCCGTCGCTGAGCTTGCGGATAAATCTCGATCCCGACGGACGCATCGGACCGGGCAAGATCGAGCTCCTTGAGCAGATCGCCGCCTTCGGCTCGATCTCGGCCGCCGCGCGCGGCATGGAGATGTCCTACAAGCACGCCTGGGACCTGGTCGAGGATATGAACCGGGTGTTCGGCAAGCCGCTGGTGGCGGCACAGACCGGTGGCCGCAAGGGCGGCGGCGCGCAACTGACGGCCGTGGGACTGGCAGTGGTCAGCCGTTTTCGCGCCATCGAGCGTGCGGCTGCGTCGGCGGCGGCGACGCATATGGAGGCATTGCAGGCGGAGATTGATGAGGGATAGGCTGCAGGGCAGGGAAGTAAGCAGGCATTCGCGTCCCGTCTTCCAGCACACAAAACATCCTTCACCTACTGCCCTACTGCCCTACTGCCTTACTCCCCTATTGCCTTCCTATTCGGGCTTGCGAAGCAGGTAGGTGTCCATGATCCAGCCCTTTTGCCGGCGGGCCTCCTCGCGCACCTTTTCGATCTCTGAGCCGACTTCGCCCAGGCGACCGGAGATGATGATCTCGTCCGGCGTGCCGAGATAGGCGCCCCAGTGGATCAAGACATCCTTGTCGCCCAGTGTGTTGAAGGCGCATTTGCCGTCGAGCAGGACGACCGCGCTGCCGGCATTGTCTGGCATGCCTTCCTCGGTCAGCCTGCGGCCGGTGGTGATGAGGACGGAATCGCCGATGCGGTTCAGCGCCATCTTGTGGCTGGCGGCAAGTGCCTGGACAGCCGTGATGCCGGGTATCACCTCAAGCTCGAACGCGACATTGCCTCTCAGTCGCACGCGCTCGAGGATGCGCAGCGCGCTGTCGTAGAGAGAAGGATCGCCCCAGATCAGGAACGCGCCGCAGCCATCCTCCGCAATCTCGTCGCGGATCAGGCCCTCGTAGATGGCGGCGATGGCTTCATGCCAGTCATCGACGGTCGAGCGATAGGACGGCGCCGGCCCATCTTCTACTGGCAGGTCGCGCACCGGCACGTCGAATTCGACGCGGCGCGACTTCGGGTTGGTTACGAAGCGGTCGCAGATCTGGCGGCGCAGCTCGGCCAGCTCGTTTTTTTTCGCGCCCTTGTCGGGGATGAACAGTACGTCCGCCTGGTTCAGGCCTGATATGGCCTGAACCGTCATATGGTCGGGATTGCCGGCGCCGATGCCGATGACGAGAAGCTTGCGCATGGGCGAACTCCTGCCCGATCGGAACCTGTTAGTCCAGACCGCTTACGCTCGTTCGCGGATGCGGAAGGGCTTTGAAACGTCATGGTGAAACGGCTAGGGTCACGTGGCATTCCAGCCGAGGAGGCTTCCATGTTGCGATATGTTCTGACTGCCGCGCTGGCCCTGTCGGCGGGTTCCGCATGCGCCAATGATTCGGTTGCCGAACTCGGCACTGGCGGCCTGATCCTGTCGCGCAGCGACGCCGTGGCGATGCAAAGCGAGGACCTCTTCATCTCGCCGGAAAAGGTGACGGTCGACTACGTCTTCCACAACAACACCGATCGGGATGTCGACGCCATCGTAGCCTTCCCGATGCCCGACATATCGGGCAATCCCGAAGAAATCCCGGCTATTCCTGAAAATCAGAGCGATAATTTCCTCGGTTTCGAGGTGACGATCAACGGTGTCGCCGCAAAGCCGCAGCTCGAGCAGAAGGTGTTGGCGCTCGGCATCGACATCAGTGCCGAGCTGAAGGCGCAAAACGTGCCGTTCTATCCTTTCGGCGATGCGGCGAAGGCGGCGCTGGCAAAGCTGCCGCAAGCGGTTATCGATGACTGGGTCAACCGGGGCATCATCATCGAGGATACCGGCAGCGACGGTACCGAGGCGAACAAGGTTTACACACCGTTCTGGCAATTGCGCTCGACCTATTGGTGGCGTTCGACCTTTCCGGCCAACAAGGACGTCCACGTTTCCCACCGCTACAAGCCAAGCGTCGGCGGCACCTCTTCGGTCAGCTTTTTCTATGACGGCAAGTTCCAGGGGCAGTATGCGACCTACAAGACCCGCTATTGCATGGACAACGCATTCGAGAACGCGGTGCGCAAGGCGGCCAAGGATGGTCCAGACGGCTATCCGCAGTACAACGAGAGCCGCATCGCCTATATCCTGACCACCGGCGGCAATTGGGCTATGGGCACGATCGGCAAGTTCAAGCTGACGGTTGACAAGGGCAATCCGAGAGCCCTGGTCTCGTTCTGCGGCGACAATGTCAAAAAGACCGGGCCGACGACATTCGAGATGACGGCGAACGATTTCTATCCCGAGCACGACATCGACATCCTGATCCTCGATCCAACGGACGACAATTGATGCATGTCGCAATCTACGTTGCCATCGCCGAGAACGGCGTGATCGGGCGAGAGGGCGGGCTGCCCTGGCGGCTGTCCAGTGACCTCAAGCGCTTCAAGGCCGATACGATGGGCAAGCCGATTATCATGGGCCGCAAGACCTATGAGGGCATCGGCCGGCCGCTGCCGGGGAGGCTGAACATCGTCGTCACCCGCGACAAGGCCTGGCGCGCCGAGGGCGTCGAGGTGGCACACTCGCTTGAAGCCGCCATCCAGCTGGCGACGGTGCGCGGGCGCTGCATGGCCGATGTGGACGAGGTGTGCATCATCGGCGGCGGTGAAATCTATGCCCAGGCGTTGCCGTTGGCCGACCGGCTGCACGTCACCCATGTACTGGCCGCGGTCGATGGCGATGCGCATTTCCCGCCCATCGATCCGGATTCCTGGCGCGTCGTCAGGTCGCAGGATGTTCCGGTCGGTGAAAAGGACAGCCACGCGACGCGCTATTCGGTTTACGAGCGCGGCCGCGAGAGACATTGAACGATAAAAAGCGCATTGAAGGAAGACAAAGGGTCGCGACCGGAGCAAATCGGACGAAGCGGCAGCGCATCGCGTTGAAAGCGCCTCGCGGCGTCCCTATAGAAGAACAAGACTGGATTTTGCGCCGTAATACCGGCGCTTGAGGGAATTCCAAGCGAAAGGACATTCATGCCCTGGAACGACAAAAGTGGCGGTGGCGGCGGCCCATGGGGCGGCGGCGGCAATCAGGGACCCTGGGGGCAGGGGCCAAAGGGACCGAGCGGCCCGCAGGGCTCGCCTCCCGATCTCGAAGACATCATCCGCCGCGGCCAGGACCGGCTGCGGCGCGCGCTGCCGGGTGGCGGCGGCGCAAGCCCGGCTATTTTCGGGCTGATCGCGGCGGCACTTGTGGTGCTGTGGGCGTTCCAGGCGGTTTACACCGTGCAGCCCGACGAGGTCGCGGTCGAACTGCGCTTCGGCAAGCCGAAGGCCGAGCTGTCGCAGCCGGGCCTGCATTTCCATTGGTGGCCGCTCGAAACCGTCGAAACGGCCAAGATTTCCGAGCAGCTGGTCGACATCGGCGGCGGCGGTGCGACGAGCGGCAACACGTCCGGGCTGATGCTTACCGGCGACCAGAACATCGTCAACGTCCAGTTCTCGGTGGCCTATCAGGTCTCTGATCCCCGGGCGTATCTGTTCGACGTGTCCGATCCGGACGGCATGCTGCGCCAGGTTGCCGAAAGCGCCATGCGCGAAGCGGTCGGTCGCCGGCCGGCACAGGACATCTTCCGTGACGATCGCCAAGGCATCGCCGCCTCGGTGCGTGAAATCATCCAGACGACGCTGGACGGCTACAAGGCCGGCCTCAACGTCAATGCCGTCTCGATCGAGGATGCGGCACCGCCACGCGAAGTGGCCGATGCGTTCGACGAGGTGCAGCGCGCCGAGCAGGACGAGGACAAGTTCGTCGAGCAGGCCAACCAGTACTCCAACCAGAAGCTCGGCCAGGCGCGCGGCGAGGCCGCACAGGTCCGCGAAGACGCGGCCGCCTACAAGAACCGGGTCGTGCAGGAAGCCGAAGGTGAGGCACAGCGCTTCATCTCGGTCTATGACGAATATGCCAAGGCGCCCGATGTAACGCGCAAGCGCCTCTACCTGGAAACCATGGAGAGGGTTCTGAAGGATTCGAGCAAGGTGATCGTCGAGCAGGGCAACGGGCAAGGCGTCGTCCCCTATCTGCCGCTGCCGGCATTGCAGCCGAAAGCGCCGGCACCAGCCGCTCCTGGTGGCGTGACCGGAGGTAACCAGTGATGGCCAACCGTCTTCCCATCATCGTCGTCGCAGCAGCGGTCATCCTGTTCCTGCTCTATTCGTCGGTCTTCGTGGTCAATGCGCGCCAGCAGGCGCTGGTGCTCAGGTTCGGCGAGATCGTCGACGTCAAGAGCGAGCCCGGCATCTACTTCAAGGCGCCGTTCTCGTTCTTCGACGCCGATACGGTGCAGCTGATCGAGAACCGGGTGCTGCGCTTCGATCTCGACAACATCCGCGTCCAGGTATCGGGCGGCAAGTTCTACGAGGTCGACGCCTTCATCGCCTATCGCATCTCGGATCCGCGGGTGTTTCGTTCCGCCGTGTCCGGTCAGATCGAACTGGCCGAAGCGCGGCTCAGGACGCGTCTCGACGCTGCCTTGCGCCGGGTTTACGGTCTGCGCGATTTCGAGGCCGCGCTCTCCGAACAGCGCGCCGTGATGATGCGCGAAGTCCGCGATCAGCTCAGGCCCGACGCCACTTCGCTCGGCCTGCAGATCGAGGATGTCCGCATTCGCCGCACCGATCTCACCGCCGAGGTGTCGCAACAGACCTACGACCGCATGAAGGCGGAACGCCTGGCAGAAGCTGCGCGGCTGAGGGCACGCGGTAATGAAG
Source organism: Mesorhizobium sp. LjRoot246 (assembly GCF_964254115.1). NCBI lineage: Bacteria > Pseudomonadati > Pseudomonadota > Alphaproteobacteria > Hyphomicrobiales > Phyllobacteriaceae > Mesorhizobium > Mesorhizobium sp. LjRoot246. The sequence continues at coordinate 3,371,868 of NZ_CAXUSN020000001.1, forward strand.
CGGCACAGCGCATCACGGCCCGCGCCGATCGCGAAGTGGTCGAGATCGTCGCCGAAGCGCAAAAAGAGTCGGAAATCCTGCGTGGCGAGGGCGAAGCCCAGCGCAGCGCCACTTTCGCGGCAGCCTATCAGCGCGATCCGGCCTTCTTCGACTTCTACCGGTCGATGAATGCGTATGGCACGGCGCTGGACAACACCGGAACCACGATGGTGCTGTCGCCGAGCTCGGAGTTCTTCCGCTTTTTCCGCAATCCCGACGGCAGCGAGGCGCCGGCGAAGCCGGTTTCCCCCGCGCCAAACGCTCCGGCGACGGCACCCGCCGCGCCGGCGGCACAGCCCGGCACCGGCCAGTAGCGGCCGGTGCAGGATTTTCTCGCCGCCATGGGCCTCGTCCTTGTGATAGAAGGTCTGGTCTATGGCGGCTTTCCCGGCCTCGCCAGGAAGCTCGCCACCGAAGTGCTGTCGCTGCCAGAGAACGCGCTGCGGATTGCCGGGCTGGCGGCGATCGCCATCGGCGTCGGCATCGTCTGGATGGTGCGGGGCGCATGACGGCGGCGATGATTTATCTTCTGCCGATAGTCATAGCCGCAAACGTGCCGTATTTTTTGCCAACATGGCGTGACGCGGCGTTTTCGTCGAAGCGCTTTTCTTTTCAAGAATACCGGGAGGCTTCTCGATGACATCCAATGCAATTCTGCGCGCGGCACGGCGGACATTCATAGCCGGCTCGGCAGCACTTCTTGTCAGCGCCGTCGCTGTCCCGTCCTTCGTGACGCCGACATTTGCCGCGGATGGACCCGCTTCGGTCGCCGACCTGGCGGAAGGCCTGCTCGGCGCGGTGGTCAACATCTCGACCTCGCAGACGGTCAAGGGCACCGAAGGTCCGGGTGCGGTGCCGATGCCGCAGCTGCCCGAGGGCTCGCCCTTCCAGGATTTCTTCGACGATTTCTTCAAGAACCGCGGCGGCGACAAGGACAATGGCGGGCAGAAGGTGCAGTCGCTGGGCTCCGGCTTCGTCATCGATGCCGAGCAAGGCATCGTCGTCACCAACAACCATGTCATCGCCGATGCAGACGATATCGAGGTCAATTTCTCCGACGGCGTCACCTTGAAGGCGACGCTGGTCGGCACCGATACCAAGACCGATGTCGCCGTGCTCAAGGTCGATCCGAAAGGCCACAAGCTGACAGCGGTGAAGTTCGGCGATTCCACCAAGATGAGGGTCGGCGACTGGGTGATGGCGATCGGCAATCCGTTCGGCCTCGGCGGCACGGTGACGGTCGGCATCGTCTCGGCCCGCAACCGCGACATCAATTCCGGTCCCTATGACGACTTCATCCAGACCGATGCCGCGATCAACCGCGGCAATTCCGGCGGACCGCTGTTCAACAGCGCGGGCGAGGTCATCGGCATCAACACCGCGATCATTTCGCCGTCCGGCGGCTCGATCGGCATCGGCTTTTCCATTCCCTCACAGCTCGCCTCGGGCGTCGTCGACCAGTTACGTCAGTTCGGCGAGACGCGGCGCGGCTGGCTCGGCGTGCGCATCCAGCCGGTGACCGACGACATCGCCGAGAGCCTCGGCATGGCGACCGCCAAGGGCGCGCTGGTCGCAGGCGTCATCAAGGGCGGTCCGGTCGACAATGGCACCATCCAGGCCGGCGACGTCATCATCAAGTTCGACGGCAAGGACATCCATGAAATGCGCGACCTACCGCGCGTCGTCGCCGAAAGCCCGGTTGGCAAGGCGGTCGACGTGCTCATCGTGCGCAAGGGCGTCGAGCAGACCGTGAAAGTGACGCTCGGCCGGCTCGAGGATGGCGAGAAGCTCGCCAGCGGTGAGGACGGCAGCAACACCGACCAGGACAAGGGTGACAAGGCTCCAGCCGTTTCGACGGCTTCGGTGCTCGGCATGACGGTCGGCGAACTGAACGACGAGACGCGCAAGAAGTTCAGCATTGCGGCCGATGTTTCGGGCGTCGTCATCACCGACGTCACCAAGGACTCTGCCGCCGCCGAGCGCGGCATCCAGCCGGGCGAGGTGATCACCGAGATCGCACAGGAATCGGTTGCCACGCCCAAGGACGTCATGGACCGGATCGGCGCCCTGAAGGAGCAGGGGCGCAAGAATGCGCTGCTGATGCTGGCCTCGAAGACCGGCGAGCTCAGATTCGTGACGATCCGGATGGACTGAGGGCCGCCGGGCCATGAGCAAAGCGACTTATCCCTTGAAGCTCCCGTTGTCGGTCAAGGAGGCGGCCGCGCGTTTGGCTAAGGCCGATGGCGTGTCGCTCAATCAGTGGATCGCTTCGGCTGTGGCGCAGAAGGTCGGAGCAATGGAAACGGCGGCGGATTTCCTGCGTCGTCGGGCGGGCGATGCGTCCGCCGACGATTTCGGAAAGATGCTTGAGCGGGTTGCTGCCAGACCTCCACAAACTGGCGATGAGCTTCCGCTCGATCGACATTGATTAGCGACGTTTCTTTCGCCAATTCTGGGCAGTCAGCCTGTAGAGCACATGCCGCTTGAGGGCGGGATGGGTGTCCGGAATATTCGGATGGTCGAAATCGCCGGATGGGTCGGCGGTCATGCCGAGGCGCTCCATGACGGCCGTGGAGCGGCGGTTGGCCGCGACGGCGAATGATACGATTTCATCGAGGCCAAGCGTCTCGAAGCCGTAGGCCAGCCAGGCTTCAGAGGCTTCGGTGACATAGCCCTTGCCCCAGAATTCAGGCGCCAGCCGCCAGCCGATCTCGATGGTGCCGGCTGGCAGGGATGGCACATGATCGGGGTCGAGGAGACCGACAAAGCCGATGCATTCACCGGTGGCGATGATCTCGGCAGCGGCAAAGCCGTAGCCGTCGCGATCAATCGCGCCTCGCAGCTCGTCCATCTTGGCGTCCGCTGCGGCGCGGTCGCGGCGGAACGGAAAGAACCCCATGACCTGTTCGTCGGAGTTGATGCGGTGGAACAGGTCGCGGTCGCGATCTTCCCAGTTGCGCAGGATCAGGCGCTCGGTGCGCATTGGTTTCATTGCACAAACTCTTCCTGTCTATAGCCTTGCACATAGAGCAATGCGGTCAGGTCGCCATGGTCGATGCGGACCTTTGCCTGTGCCGCCACCGACGGCTTGGCATGCAGCGCGACACCGGTGCCCGCCAGGCGGATCATGTCGAGATCGTTGGCGCCGTCGCCGACGGCAATGGCGTCGGCAGGGGTCAGGCCGAGCCGCGCTGAAATTTCGAGCAGCGCGTCGGCTTTTGCGGCGCGGCCGAGAATCGGTTCGCCGACCAGCCCGGTGAAGCGGCCGTCCTGTTCGAGCAGGCGATTGGCGCGGTTCTCCTGGAAGCCGAGCATGGCGGCAATCCGTGTCGTGAACACCTCGAACCCACCCGACACGAGTGCCGTCCAGGCGCCATTGGCCCGCATGGTCCGGACCAATGCGCGGCCGCCCGCGGCCAGCGTCAGGCGATTGGCGACGATGCGGTCGACCACGGCGGCGTCGAGGCCCTTGAGCAACGCCACCCGCTCGCGCAAGGCCGGTTCGAAAGCGATCTCGCCATTCATCGATCGCGCGGTAATCGTGGCGACCCGTTCCTTGACGCCGATCTCGTCGGCCAGTTCGTCGATGCATTCCTGGTCGATCATGGTCGAATCCATATCCGCGATCAGGATCTTCTTGCGCCGGGTTTCCGCCTGGTGGACGATCACATCGACCGCCTCGGTGGCGAGTGCCGTGCGCAAGGCGGCACTCGTGCCGGCGGCGTCAGCAGCCTCGGGCAGGACAAGATCGCAGGCAATCCCTTCAGCCAGCCAGACAACAGCGCTTGCGCCGACCGACCGTGACGCCATATTCGCAAGCGAGAGCGACAAAGCGCGCTCAGTGGGACGGGAAACAAGCGTGGCGACAAGCGGCATGGAACATTCCGGCGAACGGGCGGGCAAGGGCCGCGTGAAGAGCGCGATCCTGATAGCCGGGCCGACCGCCAGCGGCAAGTCGGCGCTGGCACTCGACCTCGCCGAGCGCAGGGGTGGCGTGATCGTCAACACCGATTCCATGCAGGGCTATTCGGTGCTCGATGTGCTGACCGCCCGGCCGGAGGCGGCCGACCTCGCCCGCGCACCGCATTTTCTCTATGGCCATGTCCACCCGGCCACAGCCTATTCCACCGGCGCCTGGCTGCGCGACGTGATGAAGCTGATCGACGACGGTACGCTCTCCGAACGGCCCGTGATTTTTGTCGGCGGCACCGGGCTCTACTTCCGCGCGCTGGCCGAGGGCATTTCGGAAATGCCCGACATTCCGCAGCGGGTCCGCGACCGCTGGCGCTACGAGTTGAAGGAGCAGGGCGCCGTCAAGCTGCACAGCCTGCTGCTGCGCGAGGATTCGGCGACCGCCATGATGCTCAAGCCAACCGACAGCCAGCGCATCGTGCGGGCATTGGAGGTGCTCGACGCGTCGGGCCGTTCGATTCGGGAATGGCAGGCAGAACGCGGCCAGCCGCTCATCGACAGGGAGAGCGCGCATTTCTTTGTGATCGAGCCGGACCGGGCGGCGCTGGTCGGCCGCATCGAAAAACGCTTCGACCAGATGCTGGACAAGGGCGCGCTGGACGAGGTCAAGCGGCTATCGGCGCTTGGCCTCGATCCCGAATTGCCGGCGATGAAGGCGATCGGCGTTCGCGAACTGCAGGCCGCGATGGCCGGAGAGCTTGGCTTTGCCGAGGCGATCGAGCGCGCCAAGATCGCAACCCGGCAATATTCCAAGCGGCAGACGACCTGGTTCAGGCATCAGCTGGGGTCGGAATGGCAAAGAGTGCGCCCCGGTGATGATCTGGAAACCACGATCTGATTGCTTGTTCCTATTGCAACCTGAAAAGTTTACCTGCAAGGAAAGGTTCTCGTTGCGGTTGTCCAAGTTAACCCTCCGTAAGCCCGCCCATGCCATAAGGTCAGTGGGTACTTTTCCAACGGGGAGCAGATGCGTTTCCACAAGGCGGAATCAGCATTTTTCGTCTTTATCTTCGTGATCCTGGCCGCCGGCCTGGTGACGCTGCATGCCTATGGGCTTCTGCAATCCTTCGCCACCGAGCTGCATACGGCTTCGGGTCTGGACAAGGTCATCTACCTCAACAAGCTTTTGTTCGCGACAGGCGTGCTTTTGGCCACCGCGCTGTTCTTCGGCATTTTCTTCATCTACCCGCTGATCCGAAAACAGGCGACGGAAGAAGGCAAACTGCGCGCCATGACGGTCTCGCTCAGCGCCCGGTCGGAAACACTCGAGCATGCGGCGCTGACCGACGGCCTGACCGGCATGCAGAACCGGCGCTATTTCGATGACGCGCTGAAGGAGTATCTTGAGGAGTTCCGGCGCATCGAAAAGCCCGTCGGGCTGATGATCCTCGACCTCGATCATTTCAAGCAGGTCAACGACACCCACGGTCATGATGTCGGCGACGAGGTGCTCAAGGCCGTCGCGAGCTGTCTCAAGGATATGACACGCTATCACGATGTCGTGGCGCGTTTGGGCGGCGAGGAATTCGCCGTGGTCACGCCCAACATGGACGCCGACCTTCTGGGCAAGTTTGCCGAGCGTATCCGCAAGGCGATCGCCAACATGTCGGTGCTGTCGGGCAATGTCCGCCTCAAGATCACCACCAGCGTTGGGCTTGCGGTGTGGGACCGCAAGGAAACCGCGGAAGAGTTCTATCGCCGCGCCGACCGCCAGCTCTATGAGGCGAAGAGGCAGGGCCGCAACCGCGTCTGCGCCTAAAATCCCGAAGAAGAATTCATGAGGCCGGTCGCCTGACGTGGCTTTCTCGACTTCCGACCTTCGCCGGCCGAAGCACTCATAGTTGCTGTGGCAGTTAAGGCTACGGCCGGCGTAGGCCGGTGCTCACGGACTAAATGTCCGCTCCGCTCCGGCTTCTCGAAAGCCATGTCATTCAACTCGGCCTGATGAATTCTCTTTCGGGATTTACCCACGCAAGCCAACGAAGCTGAGCCCCGGAAGCTTGGCGCGGCTTCTCGGTCCGTCGGCAGGCCGCAAACTCAATCGTTTTGCGGGCGCAGGCCGAAGGTCGCGGGCTTGAGGCCATAGCGCATGTCGAAATCGTCTTCCGACTGCACGCGGGTGGCCGGCGGCTTGCGGTAGTCGGGGTCGCCGGCCTGGCGGCCTGAATCGACGACTTCGGCGAATGCCATAGCCTGCTGCGTTGGTTTCGGCACGTTGCGCAGTCGTTCGACGATGGCCACCAGATCGATGTCGTCGCCTGACTTCGACGACGCGGCCTCTTCGCGCTTTGCCGTGCCGGGGAGCAGGTGGCTCGGCAGTTTTTCGAACTTCAGCCGCATGGTCGTGGCCACGCCTTCGCCGAAGGCGATGGCTTCGCGCTGGCCCATGGAGGACAGGAAGGCAAGCGTCGAGGCGGAAGAGTCGGCAATCGCCGAGCGGATGATCGCCTGGTCCTGCTCATTGGCAAGCCGCATGGCGAAGAAGGTCGAGCATTGCGACAGGATGGTCGGGTCGAGTTCGCCTGGGCGCTGGGTGACGACGCCGAGATAGCAGCCATATTTGCGGCCTTCCTTGGCGATGCGCGACAGCGCGTGCCTGGTCGGGGCGAAGCCGAGGCGCGGGTCAGCCGGCATATAGCGATGCGCTTCTTCGCACAAAAACAGGAGCTGCAGCTTGCCTTCGCTCCACAGAGCGAGGTCGAAGGCCAGGCGCGCCAGCACCGAACAGACGGAATTGACCACTTCGGACGGCATGCCGGCCATCTCGAAGCAGGTCACCGGGCGGCCATGATGCGGCACGCGGAAGAGGTTGCCGATCGTCTCGTGGATGGTGTCCTCGATCAACCGCGAGTTGAACATGAAGCGATAGCGCGGATCGGCGGCCGCCGATTCGATGCGTGTCTTCAGCGATCTGAGCGTCGGGCGATCGGTCTTGCTTTCGAGCATGCCCATACGCTCGTCGATCTGCTTGAGAAGGTCGGCGATGCGGTAAGGCACCGGCGTATCGGCGGTCAGCGCATCGCTGCCGCGCCTGATATAGGAGCCCGAATTCGGGTTGCGATAGAGATTCTTGGCTGCCGGAATGAGGTCGCGCAAGGCATCGATTTCTTCCGGCTCGGTCTCGCGGCCCCGGAACAGCACCTCGGCGAATTCCTCCAGCTTGAACATCCAGAACGGAAGATCCAGGGTTTTGGAATCGACCCTGACGCAGTATTCGGGCAACGACGCCGCAAACTCATTGTGCGGGTCGAGGATCAGGATGCGCAGATCTGGCCGTGCCGCGATCGACTTGCGCAGCAGCAGCGAGACGGCGGTGGATTTGCCGACACCGGTGGTGCCGACGATGGCGAAGTGGCGCGCCAGCGTATCGTCGATGGCGATGTTGGCGGCGATCGCCTCGTCCTGCGCGAGCGTGCCGATGGTGATCGAATGACGCCCGGCGAGATCATAGACCGCCTGCAGGTCACGGGTGCGGATGCGGTGCGCGACGGCGCCGATATGCGGATAGGTGGTGATGCCGCGGTCGAAGACCGGTTTGGCTCCGGGCTCTGCTCCGTCACGCACTTCGCCGATCAACTCGATGCTGACCTCGATGGCGTTCTGGCCCTCATTGCTCCAGGCACGGTCCGACTTGCCGATCCCGTAGACCAGGCCGACGGTCCGCGTCGATCCGAGGTTGATGGAAATCATCTTGCCGACCGTCCACAGGCCGGTCACCGCGCCGTCGGCATCGTCCGCATAGGCGCTGATGGTGGCGCGCGCGCCGTCGCATTGCACGACATTGCCGAGGATGCGCCTGTCGTTCTGCTCGGCGTCGCGGCGCTCCTGAGATGTCGGTTCTCCAACGGAGGCTTCGCGTTCGACATACATGGACAGGCCAATCCCCATTTCCCCTGGAGCATCGATCCTACCCGAATGGGGTTAAGGCCCGATGAGGTCGGATGGTGTAGAGAGGATTAAGGGTCGCGCGAAAATTGTCGCGAGGCGGCTCTTTCCTGATGCCGGTAATTCGCTATACTGGACATATGGATGATATAGCGAACGACATCTCCTCGACGATCGGCCGAAGAATACACGCCGAAAGGACCATCCGCGACTGGTCCCTGGCCGAACTCGCGGAGCGTTCCGGCGTTTCGAAGGCGATGCTCAGCACGATCGAGCGCGGCAAGACCAGCCCGACGGCGGCTCTTCTGGTGCGCATCGCGTCGGCCTTCGGCATGACGCTGTCGACCTTGATCGCGCGCGCCGAATTGCAAGGCGGCGGGCTGCTGCGCGCCGCCGACCAGCCGGTGTGGCGCGATCCCGATACCGGCTATGTCAGGCGGCATCTTTCGCCGGCTGGCGATATGCCGCTGGAACTGATCAAGGTGCATCTCCCGGCTGGCGCCAAAGTCAGCTTTCCGGCGGCCTCCTACGCCTTCATCAAGCAGCAGATCTGGCTGATTTCCGGGCGGCTCGAATTCGTCGAAGGCGAGGCGGTGCACAGGCTCGAACCAGGCGATTGCCTGGCGCTCGGGGCGCCGTCGGACTGCACCTTCCATGCCCTGGAGCCCGGCGCCGACTATCTCGTCGCGCTGGTCAGGGGCTGACATCATGGCGAGACGACCGAAGCGCTCCCACAATGGGGGGCCGCCTCTCGATGAGTACAAGGGGCCGCCATGGGGCAAGGGCGATCCCTACATCTTCCTGGCCTGGCAGGCCGCCCATGCCAAGGCGTGGAAAGCGCCGAGCCGCGACGTCATGCTGCTGCGCATGGACAAGGCCGAACGGCTGGGCCTGACCTATGAGGAGTACACGCTCGAGATTCTCGAGCGCGGGCGCCATCTCGGGCACGAAGACACCGAACGCATCAGCGCCATCAAGGCAGCGCGAAAACGACGCCGTGTACGCCATCTGGACTGATGGCCGCATCTGTCGCAAACCATAGGACATCCTGCACATGAACTTGATCGAGATCGGAACACTGAACCCGGCTGCCGAGACGCGGGAGATGCTGGCCGAATTGCTGGTGGCAACGGTGGCGGCCGGCGGATCTGTCTCCTTCATGCATCCATTGGCACCGCAGGCGGCAAGGGCATTCTGGGAGGGATCGCTGGCCGCGGCGGCAAGAGGGGAAAGGGCGGTGCTTGGCGCCTGGGATGGCGAGGTTCTGGTCGGCACCGTGACCTTGCTGTTGGACTGCCCGCCCAACCAGCCGCACCGGGCCGAGATCGCCAAGCTGATGACATCAGTCGATTGCCGGGGCAGGGGCGTGGGAACGCGCCTGATGCGGGCCGCCGAGAGCCTCGCCGTCGAGAAAGGGCGCACGCTGCTGGTTCTGGATACGGCGACCGAGGAGGGCGCTTCCGGCCTCTATGAGCGGTTGGGCTTCAAGCTGGCCGGCGAGATACCGGACTATGCCCTGAAGCCGCATGGCGGCCTGACCGGCACGCTCATCTACTGGAAGCGGATCGGGCCAATCTCGTAACCAGTCATGGCTACGCGGAGAGGCGTGACAGCAGCCAGTTGCGGAAATCCTGCTCGGCGCCGGTCAGCCGCGCGGCCGACGGCTTGGTCAGAAAATGCCCTGATGTGCTGGAGAGTTCGAAGTCGGAAAGCCTGACCAGCGTCTTGCTGTCGAGCGCTGCATCGACCAGAGGCCGCGAGCCCAGCAGTACACCGGCGCCGGCGCTCGCCGCTTCCATGGCGGCGACGAAACTGTCGAAGCGGTGCGATCGCCTGGGATGGCCAACCAGCCCGGCGGCGGCGAACCATTCCGCCCACATCTCGCGCGCGCCGGCAACCAGAAGCAGCGGCAGGGAGGTCCAGTCGGCTTCGTTGGCCAAGCCCGGAGACGCCAACGGCACGAGCCGCTCGGCGGTCAGCCTGTCGGCCTCGCGGCCGCGGAAGGATCCGTTGCCGAAACGGATATCGAGCACCGAGCCCGGCAGGTCGTAGTCAGCAGGGCGATGGATCGTCACCAGGTCGAGCTGGATGCGCGGCAGTGCCTTTGCCAGATCGGGCAGCGCCGGGACCAGCATCAGCAAGGCAAAGGAGATCGGCGCTCGAATGGTCACGGTCTGGACGGCGCGCGGCTCGAACAGTTCCGCGGTGCTGTTGCCGATGGTGGCGAAGGCCGATTGGATGTGGGGCAAATAGGCCGCACCCTCCGGCGACAGCGCGACGCCTCGCGCCAGCCGCGAAAACAGACGTGTCTTCAGCCGCTCCTCGAGAAACCGGATGTGCTGGCTGACGGCTGCCTGGGTCAGGCCAAGCTCGGCTGCCGCCGCGGTGAAATTCGACAGCCGCGCCGCGGCCTCGAAACTGCGCAGCCAGTCGAGCGGCGGCAAGGGTAGGTTTGTCTGAGCCATTAGCAAATTGTGATCATTGGCCAAAAAATGATAATTTGAGTTATGCCTTTCGCGCGGCCAACATGCAATCGAAACCCTGCGGACCGGGCCGCGGGGATGCAATGGACAGGAACGGATCTCCATGCTCACCCACGCGCTGATTGGCGACGAAGGCAGAACAATCGACCTCGGCTGGCAGGACGGGACGCGCAGCCGTTTCCACGCAATGTGGCTGCGCGACAATGCGCTGGACGACAAGACGCGCAGCGCCGGCAACGGCCAGCGGCTCATCACCATCCTCGACATTCCCGCCGGTACCAGGATCGGCGCGGCGTCGATCAAGGGCGACGCCCTGGAGATCAGCTTCGTGCCGGAGCAGAAGACGGTCAGCTTTCCCGCGTCATGGCTGCGCGCCAATGCATATGATCGCGGTGAGGCCCGCCAGCCTGGCTGGACAGGCGAGGGCACCGTGCGATGGACCAAGGCCACCATGCAGAATTCGGTGCCGCGCGCCGGCTACCCTGCCGCCAGCCGCGACCGCAGCGTATTGCGGCAATGGCTGTCGGCGGTGAAAGCCTATGGCTTTGCGGTGATGGACGATCTGCCAGCCGAATCCGGGGCGCTGTGCAAGGTGTCCGATCTGTTCGGCTATATCAGGGAAACCAATTACGGCCGCTGGTTCGAAGTGCGCGCCGAGGTCAATCCGAGCAATCTCGCCTATACCAATCTCGGCCTCCAGGCACACACCGACAATCCCTATCGCGACCCGGTGCCGACACTGCAAATCCTGTCCTGCATCGAGAATACGGTGGAGGGGGGCGAGTCCAGCGTGGTCGACGGGTTTGCCGTCGCGGCTGCGCTGCAGGCTGAGAACCCCGAAGGCTTCCGACTGTTGAGCTCATGCCCGGCGCGCTTCGAATATGCCGGTTCGTCAGGCGTGCGGCTGCAGGCGAAGCGGCCGATGATCGAACTCGGCCCCGATGGCGAGCTGATCTGCATCCGCTTCAACAACCGCTCGCTGGCGCCGACGGTCGACGTGCGGTTCGTCGACATGGAGGCCTACTACGCCGCCTATCGCCGGTTCGCCGAACTGATCGAGGATCCATCCTTTGAAGTGACCTTCAAGCTCGAAGCGGGACAGGCTTTCATCGTCGACAACACGCGTGTCATGCATGCGCGCAAGGCATTTTCCGGCACCGGCAAGCGCTGGCTGCAGGGTTGCTACGCCGACAAGGACGGCCTGTTGTCGACGCTCGCGGCGATCGAACATGGCTTCAAGGAGGCGGCGGAATGAGCGGCCAGGATTTGAACGCTGACACCATCGTCGAATTCATCGCCGACATCTTTGAGCGCCGAGGTGCGGAATCCTATCTCGGCGAACCCGTCACCATGTCCGAGCACATGCTGCAAGGCGCCTGGTTTGCGGAGAAGGACGGCGCGCCCGACGAGCTGGTGGCGGCGGCGCTGCTGCACGACATCGGCCACTACACCAGCGAGTTCGGCACCTATTCGCCCGAGGATGTCGAGGACAAGCATCATGATGAAGCCGGCGGCGAGGTGCTGGCGCCGTTCTTTCCGCCAGTCATCGTCGAATGCGTCCGGCTGCATGTCGCGGCCAAGCGCTATCTCTGCGCCACCGACCCGACCTATTTCGGCAGGCTTTCCCAGGCCTCGGTGCACACGCTGTCTCTGCAGGGAGGACCGATGAGCGCCGAGGAGGTGGCCGAGTTCCGCAAGAACCCCTTCCATGAGGAAGCGGTCAGGATCCGCATCTGGGATGAGGCCGGCAAGATCGCCAACATGAAGACACGAACGTTTCGCGATTATGTGCCGCTGCTGCAGCGTGTGGTGACGCAGTTCGCGGCGGGCAAGCCGGCATAATTCAGCCAAGGAAGGAGGCAGGGTGCAAGCCGTGTCTCCTCCTTTTTTGTTTCGCCGGAATGGCGTTGGCCTATCCCTTATGGTGGACCTGCTGCAGCCCGTAGACCGGCGTCGCGATGCCTTCGTGCCGTGCCTTCAACTGCAGCGACAGGAATTGCGAATAATGGCGTGACTGATGCAGATTGCCGCCGTGGAACCACAGCGCTTCTTGCTGCGTCGGCTTCCACATGTTGCGCAACTCGCCTTCCCAGGGGCCGGGATCCTTGGTGGTGTTGGAGCCGAGGCCCCAGCATTTGCCGACCTTGTCGGCGGCTTCGCGAGATATCAAATCGGCGGCCCAACCGTTCATCGAGCCATAGCCGGTGGCGTAGACGATGAGGTCCGCAGGCAGTTCCGACCCGTCGCTGAGCAGGACCGAGTGCTGCTTGATCTCTTCGACCTCGCCGCTCTTCAGCTTGATCGAACCGTCGATGACGAGCTGCGAGGCGCCAACATCGATGTAATAGCCAGAGCCGCGCCTGAGGTACTTCATGAACAGACCGGACTCGTCGTCGCCCCAGTCGAGCATGAAACCGGCCTTTTCCAGTCCCTTGTAGAATGCCGCGTCGCGCTTCTTCATCTCGGCATAGGCCGGGATCTGGAATTCGTGCAGGATCTTGTAGGGCAGCGAAGCGAATATCAGGTCGGCCTTGGCCGTGGTGATGCCGTTCTGCAGCGCCTGCTCCGAATAGAGCGAACCCAGTCCGATTTCCATCAACGTGTCGGACCGGGAGATATGGGTGCTCGAGCGCTGCACCATGGTGACGTCGGCCCCGGCTTCCCAAAGTGCGGCAGCGATGTCGTGGGCGGAATTGTTGGAGCCGATGACGACGGCTTTCTTGCCGGCATAGGCGTCCGGGCCGGGATGCTTCGAGGAGTGATGCTGATCGCCCTTGAAGTTTTCCATGCCCTTGAATTTCGGCAGATTGGCCTTGCCGGACTGTCCGGTCGCCAGCACCAGCTGCTTGGGCTTCAGCGTGACGTCCTTGCCGTCGCGGTGGACGACGACGGTCCATTCCTTCGTCTTGTCGTCATAGGAAGCGCTCTTGGCCTCGGTCGAGGACCAATAATTCAGCTCCATCACCTTGGTGTACATTTCCAGCCAGTCGCCGATCTTGTCCTTGGGCGAGAAGACCGGCCAGTTCTTGGGGAAGTCGATGTAGGGCAGATGGTCGTACCAGACCGGGTCGTGAAGGCAGAGGGACTTGTAGCGCTTGCGCCAGCTGTCGCCGGCGCGTTCGTTCTTCTCGATGATGATCGTGGGCACGCCAAGCTGCCGCAGCCGCGCGCCGAGCGCGATGCCGCCCTGACCGCCGCCGATGATCACCGTATAGGGCTGCGTCTTGAAGCCGAGCTCGGCGGCTTCCTTCTCGCGCTCTTCCTTCCATGTGGGACGGTTCTTGCCGGAGCCATGTTTGGCACCCATCGGCCGCGCGAAGCCCGCCGGCTCCTCATGGCCCTTCAGTTCGACCATGGTGGTCAACAGCGTCCAGATCTTGCCGTCCTTCAGCCTGATATGGCCGAAGCCACGCGCCACTTCGGTCTCGAAACTGATCCAGCCCTCGATCAGCCCGTCGCTCTCGGTCGCGTCTTCGCCCTTGGCGATGGCAAAATGCGACGGCCTGGTCTTCGATAATTGACTTTTCAGCATGTCGCGGACCTGGTCGCGGCCTTCCATGGTCTTGATGTTCCAAGTGAAGGTGACGAGGTCGCGCCAGTAGCAATCCTCCTGAAAGCAATCGACCGCTTTCTCGATGTCATGGGCGGCAAGGGCGGCGCCGAATTGGTCGAGCAGGTCGGACAGTTTCTTGCCAGGGGTCGTGTTCTTGCTAGAGGCCTTGTCGAGCATCAGGTTTCCTCCCGTGAAATCCAGATCGTCATGGTGGCTCCGCCGGGCTTGCCGGCCGGACGATCAAGTATCGTCAGAGATGGCGGCCCCCGTCACGCCCCACCATAGTTTCCAGCGGTTTCAAGGGGTTATCCGAATTCAGGATTCCAAGGTGCGTCACGGCGGTGGTCGAAATAACCCATGCCCCAGAAACGCCCGTGTCAAACGCAATTCCCACCGTGCAACCATGATAGCGAGGTGCCGAGCTATGGAGCGCCTTCATTGCCGGCGCGATTTTTCCCGTTGACAGGCCGCCTTTCCCGCCCTTAGTGTCCGCCACCATGAAAACGGCACTCATTCTCGTAGGAAAGCGCGTGGGCAAGGCGGTGTAACCGCCGGGCGAAATCCCCCCATGCGCAGACACAGGCTCCCTCGGGGGCCTTTTTTATTGCCTAAAACACGACTAAACGACCAGCAACGCCCAAATGGCGACAGTACGGGACCAGACCGATGAGCAACGGACAGAACGAGCGGCGCGAGATGACGGGCGCCGAAATGGTGGTGCAGGCGCTGAAGGACAATGGCGTCAAGCACGTCTTCGGCTATCCCGGCGGCGCTGTCCTTCCGATCTATGACGAGATCTTCCAGCAGGACGAGGTCGAGCACATACTGGTGCGCCACGAGCAGGGCGCCGGCCATGCGGCGGAAGGCTATGCGCGCTCGACCGGCAAGGCCGGTGTCATGCTGGTGACCTCGGGACCCGGCGCCACCAATGCGGTGACGCCGCTGCAGGACGCGCTGATGGATTCGATCCCGCTGGTCTGCCTGACCGGACAGGTGCCGACCTCGCTGATCGGCTCCGACGCCTTTCAAGAATGCGATACGGTCGGCATCACGCGCCCCTGCACCAAGCACAACTGGCTGGTGAAGGACGTCAACGAACTTGCCGCGACCATCCACGAGGCTTTTCATGTCGCGACCACCGGCCGTCCCGGTCCGGTCGTCGTCGACATCCCGAAGGACGTGCAGTTCGCCAAGGGTTTCTACGTCCCGCCGCAGATCGCGCCGCGCACCAGCTATCAACCCAAAGTCCAGGGCGACCTGGATAAGATCAAGGCGGCGGTCGAGCTGATGGCGGGAGCCAAGAAGCCGATCATCTACAGCGGCGGCGGCGTCGTCAATTCCGGCCCGGAAGCGAGCCATCTGCTGCGCGAACTGGTCGATCTCACCGGTTTCCCGATCACCTCGACCTTGATGGGCCTCGGTGCCTATCCGGCATCTGGCAAGAACTGGATGGGCATGCTGGGCATGCACGGGACCTATGAGGCCAACATGGCCATGCATGATTGTGACGTGATGATCTGCATCGGCGCGCGTTTCGACGACCGCATCACCGGGCGGCTGACCGCGTTTTCGCCGAACTCGAAGAAGATCCATATCGATATCGATCCGTCGTCGATCAACAAGAACGTCCACACCGAAGTCCCGATCATCGGCGATGTTGGCCGGGTGCTGGAGGATATGGTGCGGCTGTGGCGTGCGAGCGCCAAGGCCGACAAGAAGGCGCTCTACCCCTGGTGGGAGCAGATCGCCAAATGGCGTGCGCGCGACTCACTCGCCTACAAGATGAACAACGACGTGATCATGCCGCAATACGCCATCGAACGGCTCTACGCGCTGACCAAGGACATGGATACCTACATCACCACCGAGGTCGGCCAGCACCAGATGTGGGCGGCGCAGCACTATCATTTCGAGAAGCCGAACCGCTGGATGACGTCGGGCGGGCTGGGCACGATGGGCTATGGCCTGCCGGCGGCACTTGGCGTGCAGATCGCGCATCCGGACGCGCTGGTCATCGACATTGCCGGCGACGCCTCGGTGCAGATGACGATGCAGGAGATGAGCGCTGCCGTGCAGCACGACGCGCCGATCAAGATCTTCATCCTGAACAACCAGTATATGGGCATGGTGCGGCAGTGGCAGCAGCTGCTGCACGGCAACCGGCTGTCGCATTCCTACACCGAGGCGATGCCGGACTTCGTCAAGCTGGCCGACGCCTATGGCGGCCACGGCATTCGCTGCGAAAAGCCGGACGAGCTGGACGATGCGATCAAGGAGATGATCTCGGTCAGGAAGCCGGTGCTGTTCGATTGCCGCGTGGCGACGCTCGCCAACTGCTTCCCGATGATCCCGTCGGGCAAGGCACATAACGAGATGCTGCTGCCCGACGAGGCGACCGACGAGGCGGTGGCCAATGCCATCGACGCCAAGGGCAGGGAACTGGTGTAGCCGCCAAAACCGAGGCAGGGCTGTCGCGAGAAGCCGTGCGCAAACAAAGCATTAGCTCAAGAGCTTGAAATCGAGATTCATGTCATGAACGCACAGCTACAACCGACCGGCTCCGCCTATTTCATCGCCAAGGAGACGGAAAAGCCGGAAAACCACACGCTTTCCGTGCTTGTCGACAACGAGCCGGGCGTGCTTGCCCGGGTCATCGGCCTGTTTTCCGGGCGCGGCTACAACATCGAGAGCCTGACCGTCTCCGAGACTGAGCACGAGAAGCATCTGTCGCGCATCACCATCGTGACGCGCGGCACGCCGCATGTGCTGGAGCAGATCAAGCATCAGCTCGAGCGCATCGTGCCGGTGCACCGCGTTGTCGACCTGACCGTGCGTTCGCATGAATCCGGCCAGGAGCGGCCGCTGGAACGCGAACTGGCGCTGGTCAAGGTCGCCGGCACCGGCGAGGCCCGCGTCGAGGCCCTGCGGCTGGCCGACGCGTTCCGCGCCAGCGTCATCGATGCCAACACCGAGCATTTCATCTTCGAGATCACCGGCAAGGGCTCCAAGATCGACCAGTTCATCGCGATCATGAAGCCGCTCGGCCTGGTCGAAATCTGCCGGACCGGCGTGGCGGCGTTGAACCGCGGCCCACAGGCGATGTAGGGCTTCGGAGGCAAGCGCCGAACGCGCCAGCCAGCTTCCACAGTGAGGCTTCTGGCCCCGCTGTGGGCCGTCCGTGGGCCTTTGCGGGGGTCGCGAGAAGAGACAATGATGCTGACTTGTCGGGGAGGATATCCATGTCGATTGACGCATTTCTTGCCCTGCTCGTCTACGCCTTCGTGACCTCGATCACGCCGGGGCCGAACAACCTCATGCTTCTGGCGTCTGGCGTGAATTTCGGTATCGTCAGATCGGTTCCGCACATGCTTGGCATCAGCATCGGTTTCCTGGTGCTGCTGGTGGCCGTAGGACTTGGCCTTGGCGCTGTGCTGACGGCGTTTCCGGCGCTGCATACCGCACTCAAGATCGCCGGCGCCGCCTATCTGCTCTATCTTGCATGGAAGATCGCCATGTCGCGCTCGCTCAGCGGCAAGGGCGAGGTGAAGGCGCGGCCGATGCGCTTCATCGATGCGGCGGCGTTCCAGTGGGTCAATCCCAAGGCCTGGGTAATGGCGATCACCGCCATGGCCGTCTACACCAATCCGGAGCATCCGTTCCTGTCGGTGGTGTTGATCGCCGTGGCCTTCACCATCGTCAACTTGCCGAGCGTCTCGGTGTGGGCGGGGTTCGGCACGGCGCTGCGCGGTTTCCTGTCTGACCCGGTGCGGCTGAAATGGTTCAACATCACCATGGGCGTGCTGCTGGCGGCGACGCTGTGGCCGATGCTGAGGTAGGTCGAGGCTTAATCTTAGACGGATCAGGACGCTTGCTTAGACGGATCAGGACGCTTGGCGGCCTTCCGGCTGGCATCTTGCCGTCGTTGAGCACGGTGATGGTCTCGTGCAGGCCGATGACGCCATCGCGCCCACGCAAGGCCATAGCACGGGCCTTGTACGGCAATGAGATCGCCGCCATGGATCGGATGGTTCGACCGAGCCCTTGATGTCGTCGCCCTCCAGCCGCTCTACAATCCGTCTCAAGACGATGTTGTAGCGGATGTCGTCGATCGTTTCGATGAATGCTTGGCGAACGACCGGCTGACCAGGATTTCGAAGCGCTGTGGTGGTGTGAGGCGCACGAGAATTGGTTTCACTCGACTCTAAAGTAGAGCTGGCTTAAGTTCCGTTAGCTCAAGACTGAGCTATGGAGGGGGAAATGAGAGTTTGCGTTATGTATGCGCCAATTCTGGCGTCGATTTTTCTTACCGCTTGCGGCACTTACACTCCTAGAGAAGTAGCTGATCCAAAAGCCATTACGTTGAATGCAGCTTTAATCGACGTCGCTGACAGTCTGAATGACATGCGAGCAAAAGCCGAAAATCGCGGCAACTTCGGGCTGATTGTTGATGAGGTGGATGTCACGTTCAATGTGAGTTCTAAAGCCACAAACACAGGGAAACTTGCTGTTTCAGTTGCAAATATGCCCGTGGCCGGTGGCATTCTCGGTGCATCAGGTGAGAACACCCTTGTTGCTGAGGGAAACCGTGGCAACCAGATCGTTATAAAAATGAAGAACCTGGCGACAGCAGATACAAGCAAGGCTACGAATAAGAGGCTTGTTGATCGCTGCGCCGTGAAGCACCCGCCGATTGACTGCATAAACATCGCAAATCAGCCAAAAAAACCGGGTGTTACTGGGTAACGATCATCCCACCACGAAAACGATACCAAGCGAAGCGTCGGTCATCGGAGTATAGTAGACCTCCATGCGACGTTGCGACAGGCCTGGATTATCGACTGCGGCAGCAGGATCCTGGGAAGTGGTCCGCACTGCACATCCATTGTGCAGTGCACATTAAATCTTCGTAATGCCGTGTTTTGGCCCTTTTCCGACAAAGGCGTGTCCTATCTATTCGGCGAAATCGCGGCAACGAGCCGTGCTTTGCGCTAGAATAGAACCATCGGACCACGGCGTGTCGGGTGGAGAGGCCTTTGACCATGCGTGGAAAAGTCGTTCTTTCGTTGCTGGCCGTCGCTTGCCTGGGGGCGGCCGGATGGCTCTATCTTTCGCCCGATGCGCTAAGCAAGGTTCAACAGCTCGTCGGCGCAAAGCAGGTGGCCGTGTCGGACAACAAGAAGGCCGCCAGCGCGGGGCACTCGACTTCCATTCTCTCGGCAGCCGCCTCGACAGCCGATTTCCCGATCCGGCGCTATGCAATCGGCTTCGTCTCCTCTCCTGCCGTCGTCAACATCAACGCGCGGGTGTCCAGCCAGATCGTGTCCATCGACGTCAAGGACGGACAGATGGTCAAGACCGGCGATCAGCTGTTCTCGCTCGATGACCGGGCGCTGAAGGCGCAGCTTGCCAAGGACCAGGCGACGCTCGCCAAGGACCAGGCGATGCTGGCCAGCTCCCAGTCCGATCTCCAGCGCGCCAAGGATCTGGTCGCCAAGCAGGCCGGCACGCAACAGACCTACGATCAGGCGGTGGCGGCGCAAAAGGCTGCCGCGGCGACCGTCGATGCCGACAAGGCGACGATCGATGCCGACAATGTCCAACTCGGCTTTGCCACGATCACGGCGCCGATTTCCGGCAGGCTGGGTGCCGTCAGCGTCGCCGTCGGTGACCTCGTCACCGTCAGCAACGGCAACAGCAGCACGGCGACGCCGCTGGTGACCATCACCCAGATGGACCCGCTGCAGGTCAACTTCAATCTTCCCGAGAGCGATCTGGCGCTGCTGCACAAGGCGCTTGCAAATCCGCAGCAAGGGGCGGTGACACTGACCAAGGACGGCGACCCGACGCCGATCGGCAAGGGCACGCTCGATTTCGTCGACTCCAGCGTCGACACCGCGTCCGGCACCATCGCGACGCGGGCAGGTGTGCCGAACACCGATCTTTCGTTGTGGCCGGGCCAGTATGTGAATGTCGTGCTCGACGCCGGCATCATGCCGCAGATGACATCGGTTCCGACGGTCGCCGTGCAGCCCAGCCAGAAGGGGCCGTTCGTCTATGTCGTCAAGCCGGACAACACGGTCGAGATGCGGCCGGTGCAGGTGGCGCTGACCGAAGGCGACAACAGCGCCATCAGCCAGGGGCTGAAAAGTGGCGAGAAAGTTGTCACCGAGGGCCAGACAAGGTTGAAGGACGGCGCCGCGGTGCACGAGGGCAAGGCCGCTGCCGCGCCGAAGGTGGCCGAGGCGAGCAACGCCGGCGAGGCGGCCCAATGATCTCCGAATTCTGCATACGAAGGCCCGTCGCCACGCTTCTGATGTCGTTCGCCCTCGTGCTGGGCGGGTTGTTTGCCTACAAGTTCCTGCCGGTGGCTGCACTGCCTAGCGCCGAATTCCCGGTGGTCAACGTCTCGGCTTCGCTGCCCGGCGCCTCGCCGGAAACCATGGCGACGTCGGTGGCGACGCCGCTGATCAAGCAATTCGCGACCATTGCCGGCATCGATTCCATCTCGACCACGAACTCGCTTGGCCAGACCTCGATCGCCATCCAGTTCGTGCTCAACCGCGACATCGACGCGGCAGCGGCCGACGTGCAGGCGGCGATCGCGCGCACGCAAAGATCATTGCCGCCGCAGATGACGGCGCCGCCGAGCTATCGCAAGGTCAATCCGGCCGATGCGCCGATCCTTTTGATGTCGCTGGTCAGCGATACGGTTCCGCTGACCGATCTCGATGCTTTCGCGGAAAACGTCATCTCGCCGTCGCTGTCGACCATCGATGGGGTGGCGCAGGTCTCGATCTTCGGCCAGCAGAAATATGCGGTGCGCATCCAGATCGATCCGACCGCGCTTGCCGCGCGCGGCATCTCGATCGACCAGCTGCAGGCGGCGATCACGTCCGCCAACAGCAACACGCCGCTGGGCGTGCTGCAGAACGACAAGCAGCAGCTCACCATCACCGCCAACACGCAACTGACCGACGCGGCCGGCTTCTCCAACATCATCATCGCCACCAAAAACGGTCACCCGGTACGGCTGGGCGAGGTGACCCGCGTTGTCGATTCGGTGCAAACCACGACGACGGCAAGTTGGTACGATGGTACGCGCGCGATCATCATGGCCGTGCAGCGCCAGCCCGACGCCAACACGGTCGACGTCGTCGACAAGGTCAAGGCGATGTTGCCGTCCTTCCAGGACCAGATGCCTGCCGCCGCCTCGATCAAGCTGCTCAACGACCGGTCGGCCTCGATCCGCCAGGCCGTCGACGACGTGCAGTTCACACTGCTGTTGACCATCGCCCTGGTGGTGATGGTCATCTTCGTGTTCCTGCGCCGGGTGACGGCGACCATCATCCCGGCCGTGGCGGTGCCGATCTCGCTGATCGCCACGCTCGGCGCGATGTTCCTGTTCGGCTTTTCCATCGACAACATATCGCTGATGGGCCTGACGCTGGCGGTCGGCCTCGTCGTCGACGATGCCATCGTGATGCTGGAAAACATCTTCCGCCACATGGAGGAGGATGGGCTGTCGGCCTTCGATGCGTCGCTGAAGGGCGCGCGCGAAATCGGCTTCACCATCATCTCGATCTCGATCTCGCTGGTGGCGGTGTTCATCCCGGTGCTTTTGATGGGCGGCGTGATCGGGCGCATCTTCAACGAGTTCGCCGTCGTGGTGACGGTCGCCATCCTGGCGTCGAT
The DNA here is from genome assembly GCF_964254115.1 of Mesorhizobium sp. LjRoot246. Lineage (NCBI taxonomy): Bacteria > Pseudomonadati > Pseudomonadota > Alphaproteobacteria > Hyphomicrobiales > Phyllobacteriaceae > Mesorhizobium > Mesorhizobium sp. LjRoot246. The sequence continues at coordinate 3,393,492 of NZ_CAXUSN020000001.1, forward strand.
GTTCGTGTCGCTGACGCTGACGCCGATGCTGTGCTCGCGGCTGTTGTCGGTGACGAAGGCCGACCGCGACAAGCATGGTCCTGGCCGTAAGCAGGACCTCGTCACACGCAGCTACGACCGGGTCTTGAGCTTCTGCCTGCGGCACACCTTCATGGTATTCCTCGTCTTCGCCGGCACTGCCGCAGCTTCGGTGTGGCTGATCCAGACCTCGCCGAAGGGCTTCTTCCCGCAAGAGGATATCGGCCAGATATCGGTGACGACCATCGCGCGCCAGGACATCTCTTTCGACGCGATGTCCAGGCTGCAAGGGCAGGTGGCCAGTGTCTTTTCGCATTCGCCCTATGTCGATCATGTGGCGTGGTCGGCGGGCAGCGGCAACAATGCGCTCAACCAGGGGCAGCTCTTCGTCCAGCTCAAGGGCAAGGACCAGCGCCCCGATATAGAGAAGGTGCTTTCGGACCTGCGCAAGCAACTGGCTGGCGTGGCGGGCATCGAGACCTACATGCAACCGGTGCAGAATTTGAGGCTGGGTTCGCGCTCGTCGGCCAGCGCCTACCAGCTCGTGGTTCAGGGCCTCGACACCGGCCAGACCGATATCTGGGCGCAGAAACTGAATGACGCGATGGCGGCCGACCATACGAACTTCACCGACGTCACCAGCGACCTGCAGAACAATGCGCTGCAGGCGACGCTGGTGGTGGATCGCGACAAGGCCGCCCAGCTCGGCATCGATACCGACACGTTGCGCTCGGCCCTCTATGGCGGGTTCGGCACCGACCAGGTTTCGACCATCTTCGGTTCGGCCGACAGCTATGAAGTCATCACGGAGCTCGACCCCAAGATCGAGTGGTCGCCCGAGCGGATGCTGGCCATCCAGATGAGGACGGCGAGCGGCAGTCTGGTTCCGCTTGGCGCCTTCGCCCGCGTCGATCGCACGGCCGGCGCCCTGACCGTCAACCAGCTTGGCCAGCTTCCGGCGGTGACGATCTCCTACAACCTGCCGCAGGGCGTGGCGCTGGGTGACAGCGTAACGCGCATCAACGCGCTTAAAGAGCAGATCGGCATGCCGACGACGATCTCGACGAGCTTTGCCGGCACGGCCAAGACCTTCCAGGATTCGCTGGCCAACCAGGGCCTGCTGGTCGGCGGTGCGATCCTGACCATCTATATCGTGCTCGGCATCCTGTACGAGAGCTTCATCCACCCGCTCACGATCCTCACCGGCCTGCCGTCGGCTGTGCTTGGCGCTGTCGTTGCGCTGCGCTTCGCCGGCATGGATCTGTCTGTCATCGCGGTGATCGGCATCCTGATGCTGATCGGCATCGTCAAGAAGAACGGCATCATGATGGTCGACGTCGCGCTTGAATTGCGACGAGAAGGCATGTCGGCGACCGAGTCGATCCATAGAGCCTGCCTGATGCGGTTCAGGCCGATCATGATGACGACGCTGGCCGCACTGATGGGCACGTTCCCGATCGCGCTTGGCACCGGCGCCAGCGCCGAACTGCGCCAGCCGCTGGGCGTTGCCGTCGTCGGCGGTCTGCTGGCGTCGCAGGCGCTGACCCTGTTCGTGACGCCGGTGATCTATGTCTACATGGAGAATTTCTCGGGCTGGCTGGTCGGGCTTTGGTCGAAACGCAAGGGTGAGCCGAGCCCAGTCGAAGATCTCGATCAGCCCTCGCTGTTCAAGGCGAGGGAAGAAATGCTGTCCGAACCGCAGCGGGCGGCCGCCGAATGATGTGACAGGGCCAGCGCATGTGCCGCTGGCCCAAGGCGTTGCGCTTGCGGTGGCATCACCGGAGCCGTAATTTGTCGCCATGTCCCACGATCATGACCACGACAACGAACTCGATCCGTTTGCCGCCCGCGTGCGCGCGCTGGAGACGATCCTTACTCAGAAGGGTCTGATCGATCCGGCCGCGATCGACGTCATCGTCGATACCTATGAGACGAAGATCGGCCCGCGCAACGGCGCCAGGGTGGTGGCGAAAGCCTGGAGCGATCCAGCCTATGCCGATTGGCTCAAGCGCGACGCAACGGCGGCGATCGGGTCGCTGAGCTATACCGGCCGTCAGGGCGAGCACATGCAGGCGGTGTTCAACACGCAGGACACCCATAACCTTGTCGTCTGCACGCTGTGCTCCTGTTATCCGTGGTCGGTGCTCGGCCTGCCGCCGGTCTGGTACAAGGCGTCGCCCTATCGTTCGCGCGCCGTCATCGATCCGCGCGGGGTGCTGGAAGAGTTCGGGTTGACGCTGCCGGCTGGGACAAAAATACGCGTCTGGGATTCGACCGCGGAGCTGCGCTATCTCGTCGTGCCGATGCGGCCTGAAAATACCGAGGGCTGGAGCGAGGAACAGCTGGCTGAACTGGTCAGCCGCGACGCGATGATCGGCGCCGCTCTGGCGAGACAGCCGGCATGAACGGGCCGCAGGATCTCGGCGGACAGATGGGCTTCGGCCCGGTCGCGCCGGAAAAGGACGAGCCGTATTTCCATGCCGCGTGGGAAAGGCGGGCGCTCGGCGTGACGCTGTGCGCCGGCGCCATGGGCGCCTGGAACATCGACGAGAGCCGGCACGCGCGGGAATCTCTGCATCCAGCAGATTATTATGCCTCCAGCTACTACGAGATTTGGATCAAGGCGCTGGAGGTGCTGCTGAAGCGCCATGGCTTCATCAGTGAGCGCGACCTGGCCGAGGGCCGGGCGGTCGATCCGGCAGCGGTGCCGAAACGGGTGTTGAAGGCGGAAAGCGTTCCGGCCGTGCTGGCCAAGGGCGGTCCTTGCGACCGGCCGGTGGCGCAGCAGGCGCGGTTCAAGGCCGGCGATCCCGTGCGGACCAAGAACTTCAATCCGACCGGCCACACGCGGCTGCCGCGCTACGCACGCGGCAAGCATGGCGTTGTCGAAGCTGTACGCGACGGCTTTGTCTTTCCGGACAGCAATGCGCATGGGCAAGGCGAGAACCCGCAATGGGTCTATATCGTGGTTTTTAAAGGGTCGGAAATCTGGGGCGAGGGCGCCGACCCGACGCTAAGCGTGTCGATCGATGCCTGGGAGAGCTATCTTGAGCCGGCGTGAGGTGAATGGCCTCGTCACTAATTTGCCGCCGGGAGTCGATGCCCCGGTGTTTGCCGAGCCGTGGCAGGCCGAAGCCTTCGCCATGACTGTGGCGCTGCACGACAAGGGCCTGTTCTCATGGAGCGAATGGGCGCAGGCATTGTCGGCCGAGGTGAAGAAGCCAGGCGCCGCGGCCGACGGCCACGACTATTACGAACATTGGCTGGCGGCGCTGGAAAGCCTGCTTGCTTCAAAAGGGCTGGCGGCCAAGGCCGATGTCGATGCGATGGCCGAAGCCTGGGAGCGCGCCGCACATGCCACTCCGCACGGCAAGCCGATCCTGCTTGAGAACGATCCTAGGGTCGACCGCAGGTAGTAGCACTCCGGCCGATAGACGGGTTTGTTCGTCGGTGTCGTAGTTCGAATTTTGGCTGGAGACCCTAAGCGGACCTAAGTGCGGGTCCCAAAAACACGAATAATGAGGAGAAGGCAGCCGAAGGAGCTCAAGCCGCCGATTATTGCAAAGCACGTAAGGTAGCGCAGGTATTTGAACTCTCTTTGGACGAGGATGCTGCTGGCTCGGCTGTACTTGCGCGCAGCCCGTTCCCAATATGGCAGCCCTCTTTCATCGGGCTTGGTTACAAGCCCTTCCGTCTTTGTCAGGATGAGGTAGTTACCGCAAAGCATCCCCAAAAAGCTGACGAGAAAGACAGCAACACATATCCACAGTGCAAGGTGGACGAATAATGGTTGTCCTTGCATGACGAGCTTCATACGCCCTTGGCCCTTGATTGTGTCGCTTTTGCTAATCTAAACGCCTTAATGTCTGGTTCCCATCCGTAGCCAAAATTCGAACTGGGGCATCACGTGTTCTCTTTACGTTCTTGTTTGCGCCTGGTAACCTGACCTGTCGGCGGCACCGAGGCGTCCCGACGCGTTGATGGTGGTGGCAGCTGTCTTGTCTTTCCCTTGCGAATCCGGTCTCTCGCGCAGATGGAATTCTCTCCCCAACAGGACGAGGCGTTGCAAGCGGTTGCTCGCTGGCTGAAGACCGGCAAGCCGCAGCTGTTTCGGTTGTTCGGCTACGCCGGCACCGGCAAGACGACGCTGGCACGCTATTTCGCCGAACATGTCGACGGCCAGGTGCAGTTCGCCGCCTTCACCGGCAAGGCCGCGCAGGTGCTGCGCTCCAAGGGCGCGGTCAATGCACGCACCATCCATTCGCTGATCTATCGGCCGAAGGGCGAGGAATCGGTGTCGGACGAAGTCACCGGCAAGACGTCGATGTCGCCGACTTTTTCGCTCAACCGCCAAAGCCCGATCTCGCGGGCCAAGCTGGTCGTCATCGACGAATGCTCGATGGTCGACGAGCAGCTTGGCCGTGACCTGATGAGTTTTGGCACACCGATCCTCGTGCTCGGCGACCCCGGCCAGTTGCCGCCGATCTCGGGCGGCGGTTTTTTCACCGACCACGAGCCGGATTTTCTGCTCACCGAAATCCACCGCCAGGCGCGCGACAACCCGATCCTGCGGCTGGCGCTCGATGTGCGCGAGGGCCGGGAATTCATGCGCGGTGACTACGGCACGGCGCAGGTGATCGGCAAGGAAGACGTCACCCAGGAACTGGTGCTGAAGGCGGACCAGGTGCTGGTCGGCACCAACCGCACGCGGCGACGCTACAATCAGCGGCTGCGCGAGCTCAAAGGCTTCAATGCCGATTATCCGCAGGCCGGCGACAAGCTTGTCTGCCTGCGCAACGATCCGGCCAAGGGCCTGCTCAACGGCTCGCTGTGGAAGGTGATGACCTCGTCGCGCGAGACGGTGAAGCCAGGCATCAATCTGCTGGTTTCTCCCGAAGAGGACGATCCGGATCGCGGCGTGGCCAAGATCAAGCTGCTCAAGGCGGCCTTCGAGGACCCGGACGCCGATATTCCCTGGCAGCAGAAGAAGCGCTTCGACGATTTCGACTATGGCTACGCGCTGACCGTGCACAAGGCACAGGGCTCGCAATGGAACGAGATCGTGCTGTTCGACGAAAGCTGGGCCTTCAAGGAAACCCGCCAGCGCTGGCTCTACACCGCCATCACGCGGGCGGCCGAGCGGCTGACCATCGTCAGGTAGAGACGCCGGACGCAGTTGCCCCGACCGGCTGCGCAGCAAGCCATTGCCAAGCCGCGGCTTCGTCTTCCGCCTTGAAATGTCTGAGTTCGATGGGCTGTGAGGGCGGCAGGAAGCGTTGTGCGTCCGCTGTCCAGTCCGGTTCGCCGATCGTCGCGCAACGGCCGACATGTTCCAATGCATGGATGGCGCCCTGCTCGAGGGTCTCGTCCGCTATATTGGCCCAGTCGACGCCATCATGGTCGACAAGGCGCACCAGCACGTCGATGCGCGCGTGCAGGGCATAAGCTGCCTCCAGCAGCCCGAAAAGGTTTTCGCCGTCGGCGGCGGTGACGTGCCCGACGACGTCGATGGCGAAAAGGTCGTCACGGCTGGTCTCGATACGGCGGATTGCCGGAACCTCATCGAGAAAATTCATCGGCGCTTCCTTTCCCCGGTTCGTTCATCAGGCTTGGAACACCCGAAACCCCCAGTCTGTTCCCACCAAAGGCATTACTGTTGCCGCCAAAGTCATTATAGGTGAGCGCGTCGAATGATTTCCGAGGCCACCAACATGCCCGCAAAGCTCTCCGTCAATCTCAATGCCATTGCCATGCTGCGCAACCGGCGCGACCTGCCATGGCCCAGCGTCACCGGCCTGGGCCGCATTGCGCTGGCAGCCGGGGCGCATGGGCTGACGGTGCATCCGCGCCCCGACGAGCGGCACACGAGACACTCCGATCTGCCCGAGATCCGGTCGCTGATCGACGACGAGTTTCCGCGCGCGGAATTCAACATCGAGGGCTATCCGACCGAGGAGTTCCTGGTGCTTGTGGAAAAGCACCAGCCCGAACAGGTGACGCTGGTGCCGGACGATCCGGCGCAGGCGACTTCGGACCATGGCTGGAACTTCGCCGCCCAGGCCGCGTTCCTCACTCCGATCGTCAAGCGTCTGAAGAAGGGCGGATTTCGGGTGTCGCTGTTTTCCGATTCGGACGCCGCCGGCATAGCGGCAGCGCGCGACACCGGCGCCGACCGTATCGAGCTCTACACGGGTCCGTATGGAAGTTATCATTCCGATTCCGCCAAAGCGGCCAAGGAGCTGGAAAGACTGGGAAAAACCGCCGACGCCGCCCTTGTCGCCGGGCTTCAGGTCAATGCCGGGCACGATCTGGTGGTCAGCAATCTGCCTGCGCTGGTCAAGCGCATTCCGGCATTGGCCGAAGTGTCGATCGGACATGGGTTGACAGCCGACGCGTTGGAGTATGGCATGGCCGGTACGGTGGGTCGGTTCCTCAAGGCCTGCGGGTGGTAGCGATGGCAGCCTCGCGTGGCAGGCATGGTAGCCATTACGCGACGGCACTTGATATTGCACCGCAGCAAGCGTAGAGCACCGCGCGATTATCGGAGTGTCGTTTATGGCCCTTGCCAACACTGGTAGTGAGGCAGAACCCGTCGACCAATCGAGCCACCCTGAAGTCGAGCAGCACAGCACCAAGGTGCTTATGCTGGGCGCGCTCGGTGTCGTCTATGGGGATATCGGCACCAGCCCGATCTACGCCTTTCGCGAGGCGCTTCACGCCTCATCCGGCGGCAACGTTGCCGAGCGCGGCGATATTCTCGGCGTGCTGTCGCTGATCATCTGGTCGCTTACGATCACGGTGACGGTGAAGTACATCATGTTCGTGCTGCGTGCCGACAACCGCGGCGAAGGTGGCGTGCTGTCGCTGATGGCGCTGGCGCGCGGCAGTTTCCCGAAGCGCTCGGCGGTGATCCTGGGCATAGGTATCGTCGGGGCCTCATTGTTTTTCGGCGACGCCGTCATCACGCCGGCGATTTCGGTGCTGTCGGCGGTCGAAGGCATGAATGTCGTCACGCCCGCTTTCCAGCCTTATGTCGTGCCACTGACTCTGGTCATCCTCGCTATGGTATTCGCGGTGCAGCGCTTCGGCACAGGTGGTGTGGGCCTGGTGTTCGGTCCCGTGACCGCTATATGGTTTCTGGCCATCGGACTTTCCGGCATCAACCACATCATCGCCGATCCGGAAATCCTGTGGGCAATCAGTCCACATTATATCGTCGCCTTCCTGATCAATTCGCCTGACGTCTCTTTTGTGACCATCGGTGCTGTCTTCCTTGCCGTCACAGGCGCCGAGGCGCTTTACGCCGATCTTGGCCATTTCGGCCGCAAGCCGATCGTGCTGGCTTGGCTGGCGATCGTGTTCCCTTGCCTGCTGCTCAATTATGCCGGGCAGGGCGCCTTCGTGCTCGCCAACGGCGGTGTCGTTGGTCACCCCTTTTTCGAGATGAACGGGGGATGGACGCTGATACCGATGGTGGTGCTGGCGACCGCCGCCACTGTCATCGCCAGCCAGGCAGTGATCTCCGGCGCCTTTTCGCTGACCAGGCAGGCGGTGCAGCTCAACATGCTGCCGCGCCTGGAAATCCTGCATACGTCGGAGAAGCAGTCCGGCCAGATCTATATGCCGCGCGTCAATCTCCTGTTGGCGCTGGTGGTGATGATGCTGGTCGTCGGCTTTGGCGAGTCCAGCAAGCTGGCCTCCGCCTACGGCATTTCGGTGACCGGCAACATGCTGGTGACGACGACGCTGCTGTTCGTCATCATGACGCGGATCTGGAAATGGAACCTGTGGTCGGCGATCGGGCTGACGGCACTGTTCGCTCTGATCGACATCGGCTTCTTCGCCTCCAACATCGTCAAGGTCTTTGAAGGTGGCTGGTCTTCGCTGGCAGTAGCCTTCGCCGTCATCATGGCCATGTGGACCTGGGTGCGCGGCAGCCGCTATCTGTTCGACAAGACCCGCCGCAACGAGATCCCGCTCGATTTCCTCGCCGGCAATCTGTTGAAGAAGAAGCCGCAACTGGTGTCCGGCACCGCCGTTTTCCTGACCAGCGATCCGCTTAGCGCGCCAACCGCGCTGATGCACAGCCTCAAGCACTACAAGGTGCTGCATGAGCAGAACGTCATCCTTTCGGTGGTGACGGCGCCGCAGCCGGTGGTGCCAGACAGCGACCGGGTCAAGATGGAGACGGTCAACGAGCTGTTCATGCGGGTGACGCTGACCTTCGGCTATATGGAACAGCCCAACATCCCGCGCGCGCTGGCGATCTGCCGCAAGCAGGGGTGGAAATTCGACATCATGACGACCTCGTTCTTCCTGTCGCGTCGCTCGCTCAAGGCATCGCCCAATTCCGGCATGCCGGTGTGGCAGGACAAGCTGTTCATCGGCCTGGCGCGCACGGCGGCCGATGCGACCGAATATTTCCAGATCCCGACCGGCCGTGTGGTAGAGATCGGTACGCAGGTGGCGATCTGACGGGCTCTTGCCCATGAACGGCTGAGGAGGCGGAATGAGCGGCGAATTGGTGCTTGTTACCGGCGGCTCCGGCTTCCTCGGCGCTCACTGTATTCTCGAACTGCTGAAGGCCGGCTACCGCGTGCGCACGACCGTGCGCTCTGCAAAACGCGAAGCCGATGTGCTCGCCATGCTCAAGGCCGGCGGTATCGAGCCCGCGGCGGCGCTTTCGTTCGCCGTCGCCGATCTGATGGCCGACGCGGGCTGGCCGGATGCGGTGGCCGGTTGCGACTATGTGCTTCATGTCGCCTCGCCATTTCCGCCCGGCGTACCGAAACATGAAGACGACCTGATCGTTCCGGCGCGTGAGGGGGCGCTGCGGGTATTGCGCGCGGCGCGGGATGCGGGCGTGAAGCGCGTCGTGCTGACCTCGTCCTTCGCTGCAATCGGCTATGGCAAGCCGCCGCCTGGCGGCCAGCCGTTCACCGAGGAGAACTGGACCGATCCGGCGGGCAAGATCAGTGCCTATGTGAAATCGAAGACCCTGGCGGAACGTGCCGCTTGGGATTTTATTGCCGCCGAGGGCGGCAAACTTGAACTCGCGGTCGTCAATCCGGTTGGCATCTTCGGACCGGTTCTTGGGTCCGATCATTCGACCTCCACCGAATTTGTTCAGCGCATGCTGAACGGCGCCATGCCGGGGTTGCCGCGCCTGTCTTTCGGCGTCGTCGACGCGCGCGACGTGGCGGACCTGCATGTGCGTGCCATGACCAACCCTGCCGCGAGGGGTAAGCGATTCCTGGCGGTTGCCGGCGATTTCATGACGGTGCGCGAGATCGCGCAGACGTTGAAAGCGCGGCTGGGCGATGCCGGGGCGCGGGTATCGACCCGGGAGCTTCCCGATTGGCTAGTGCGGATCGTGGGCCTGTTCAACCCGGAAGCCGCGCAGCTCGTGCCGGAACTGGGCAAGGTCAAGAATGCGACAAAAGCGAAGGCCGTGCGCCTGCTCGGCTGGGCGCCGCGATCACGCGAAGATGCATTGGTTGCGACGGGCGAAAGCCTGGTCCGGCTTGGGCTGCTCAAAAAGGCGAAGTAGCGCGGCGGAAAATCGAGACGAGACTTTCCGCCGCTCGGATTTCAACCAGCCAGGGCGGCCTTGTTCGCCTCGAGGAACTGCTTCAAGGTCTTCGGCGTCCTGCCGGAAAGCGTCTCGATCGCGTCGGTCACCATGGCGATGCGGCCGGAACGCGTGTTGACGTCGAAGGATACGACGACGTCAGCGAAATCCTCTGGCACGCCGGCCGCCTTTACACCTTCGGTCAGCGCCTCATCCGGAACCTGAATGACTTCCAGCGGCTTGCCGGTAACCTCGCTTACCAGGGCCGCGATCTCTGCCGTGGTGTAGGCATTCGGACCGGTCAAGGTGTAGGTCCTGCTCTCGGTCGAGCCGGAAGCGAGGCCGGCGGCGATCGCCGCTGCCATGTCATCGCGTGCGCCGTGCGCAATCCGGCCTTCTCCGGCGGACGTATACCAGCGTCCCGAGGCGATCGCGTGCGGCAGTGCCATGAACAGGTTCTCCTGGTACCAGCCGTTGCGGAAGATCGTGTAGGGGATGCCGCTCGCCTTGATCGCCTGCTCGGTGCTGTAGTGGTCATCGGCAAACAGGACCGGCGATACCGGCTCCGGATTGGGCATCGAGGTGTAGAGCAGATGCGAAATGCCGGCGTTTTTGGCCGCGGCGACGGCATTTTCGTGCTGCTTCAGGCGCCTGCCGCTTTTGAGATCGAGATCGCCGGTCGAAATGATCAGCACCTTGTCGGCGTCCTCGAATGCGGTTTCCAGCGAGGCCGCGTCGTTGAAGTCGGCGGCCCTGACAACGACGCCGCGCAGCGCCAGATCGGCCACGCTTTCCGGATTGCGTGTGGTGGCGATGATCTTTGCTGGCGGAACTTTGTGCGTGTCCAAGAGATAGTGGATGACGCCGCGGCCGAGCTGGCCGGAGGCGCCGGTGACGAGAAGGGTTTTGGTCATGGGAGATCCTGACATTGCGCCGCAAGGGCGGCCGAGTGATAGTCTCAGAAAGAGACCAGCACTAAAATAGGAATTGACCTGGTGCCGTAAAGAAGGCAGTTTTTCGGGAGGTAGGCACACGCAGGGAACCAGCCATGGACGGCAAGGTCATCAATCTGAAATCGAAGATGGAGATCTACAAGGCTATCTCAGGCGGCGGCAATATTGCCAATTGTCCGGTTCGTGATGTCATCCAGGGCGTTAGCGGCAAATGGAGATCGCTGCTGATGATGGCCTTGGCTGAAAAACCCTATCGCTTCGGCGAGTTGAGGCGCCTTGTGCCCGACATTTCGCAGCGCATGTTGACCCAGACGCTGTACGATCTTCAGCGCGACGGTTATGTGCATCGTGAGGTGTTCCCGACCAAACCACCGAGCGTCGAATACAGCCTGACCGACCTCGGGCGCTCTATGTTCGGCGCCTTTCATCAATTGATTCTGTGGGCCGAACTCAACCATGATGCGGTGCGCGCAGCGCGCGCCGATTTTGATGCCGCCCAAGCGTAAGCCCCTGAACGGTGCCGCGACTTGATTTCGTCCGGCCGCTGAAGGATTGTCCCGGCCATTCGGCTTTGGGGGCATTGGCATTTCCTACGACATCGCAATTGCAGGCGCCGGGCCGGCGGGACTGGCCATGGCGCTCTATCTCAAGCGTGCCGGGCATCGGGTCACCGTGTTCGAGCGCTTCGACGAACCGAAGCCGGTCGGTTCCGGACTGATCCTGCAGCCGACCGGGTTGACGGTCCTGGCCGATCTTGGCCTGCTCGACGACATACTGGCGCTGGGCAGCCGCATCGACCGCCTGCATGGCGCCGATGCCAGCACCGGCCGTACCGTGCTCGATGTCCGTTACGATGCGCTACATGGCGGTCGTTTTGGCCTCGCCGTGCACCGGGCGGCCTTGTTCGGCGTGCTTTTTCGCGCCGCGCGGCGCGAGGCGATTACTATCGAGACCGGTGTCGAGATCGAGGCTCTGGAGATCGGCGAACGGGTGGCGCTGATCTGCGGCAACGGACGAAGGGCAGGGCCGTTCGATCTCGTCATCGACGCCAGCGGTTCTCGCTCGAAACTGCGGCAAGGCGCTGGCAATCCAGGCGAACCACGAGCACTTACCTATGGCGCGTTCTGGGCCTCGCTCGGCTGGCGCGGCGAAGGTTTCGACGAGCACGCGCTGTTGCAACGCTACGACAAGGCCAGCGTGATGATCGGCGTGCTGCCGATCGGCCGGCCGGAGCCGGGCGCCGAAAAGATGGCGGCCTTCTTCTGGAGCTTGAAGCCGGCCGACGCCGACGCCGTGCGCGCCCGAGGTGTGGACGGGTGGAAGGAGAGGGTCGTCCGGCTGTGGCCGCAGAGCGAGGCGTATGTCAGCCAGATCGACAGTTTCGACCAGCTCTCGCTGGCCCGCTACGGCCACCACACGATGAAGCTTCCGGCCGGTAGGCGATTGGCCGTCATCGGCGACGCGGCGCATTCCACCAGTCCGCAATTGGGGCAAGGGGCGAACATGGCACTGCTCGACGCCGCGGCACTCAGCCATGCGCTTGGGCGGGCGTCAAACGTCGAGGCAGCACTGGAAGCCTATGCAAAGGCGCGGCGCTGGCATGTCCGGATCTTCCAGGCGCTGTCGCTGGCATTCACGCCGTTCTACCAGTCGGATTCGGTGGCTTTGCCCTTCATCCGCGACAGGCTGGTGGCGACGGTGGCAAAAATCCCACCGGCGCCGCAGTTTCTTGCCTCGATGGTGGCTGGAACCGTGATCGATCCGTTCAAGCGGATCGGGCTGGCCGAAGCGCGGTGGTTGGATCATTCCGCCAAATGAGGCCCGAAAGGTACGAGCCCTTGGCTTGCAGGAAGGCATGCAGGTGCTGCGGGTAGTCCGGCGCCACGGCGTGCTTGATCGACGGGCGTTCACTCAAGGCTTTGCGCCAGGCTTGGACGAGCGGTTTGCCGTCCAGGATGCCGAAATCACCGATCCGTTCGAAGGCGTCGAGATAGCGGAAGACCGGACCGTAAACGGCGTCGACCAGCGAAAAGTGCTTGCTGGCGAACCAGGGTCCGCCAGGCTCGTCCGCCAGCTCGGCCTCAAGACGATCGAACATTGCAGACAGCGCGCTGGATTCGGCCAGGAAGCCGGCCTCGCTCGTGGCTGAATAAAACCGGCCGATGGCGTTGAGGGTTGCCGAGCCGAACTCGATCCAGGCGCGATGCCGGGCACGGGCATAGGGGTCGGCGGGGTGGAGGGGCTTGGCCTGCGTCTCTTCGAGGAGTTCGAGGATGACGGCCGATTCGAAGATCACCGTCTCCTCGCCATTTCGCTGCACGCGCAGCAGCGGCACCTTGCCGAGTGGCGAGATCGCCTTGAACCAGTCCGGCTTGTCGGCGAGGTCGATGTCGACGCGCTCGAACGGCACGCCTTTTTCGGCCAACGAAATCGCGGCGCGCTGCACATAAGGGCAGAGATGATGGCTGACGAGAATGAGCTTGTCTGTCATCTCAGTTCTCCAGACACAAGGCGTGTTTCATGGGGATTGGCTTTCCATAGTTAATGCAGTTGCATCTATGTAGATGCGAATGCATCGACCGTCAAGCTTGATGCAGATGCATCTATCGCCTATGTTGGACCATGACCGAGAAAACAGCGCCTATGCCCGAAGCCATCAAGGCCTGGGCTCGCCTGATGCGCGTATCGCGCCAGCTGATGGAAAGTGCTGAAGAGGCGTTGAAGGCAGCCGGCCTGCCGCCGCTTGCCTGGTACGACGTGCTGCATGAGCTCGCCGAGGCGGGTGAGGGCGGGCTGCGGCCGTTCCAACTGATCGAGCGCACGCTGTTTGCGCAATACAACATTTCGCGCCTGCTGGCCCGGCTCGAGGCCGATGGGCTCGTCGAGAAGCTGCCGGTGGCCGATGACGGTCGCGGCCAGACCATCCGCATCACGGCCAAGGGACGACAGACACGCCGCCAGATGTGGGCTGTTTATGGGCGGTCGATCGCCGAACTGGTCGGCGCCAAACTCTCTGGAGATGAGTTGACCATGGTCTCGGCACTGCTAGGGCGCTTGCGTCATCCGCCCGTCGCGGACTGATGCCATCGCGCCAGGCCGGCTTGGCGAGGTCAGGCCAGATGGCTGCCCCAGAGAAATGCCAGCGTCGCCAGCACGCCAAGTGCGGTGCGAACCAGGTGCAGATTGCCCCATTTGACGATCAGGGACCTAGCTTGCGGATTATCGGCGCTCGCGACCATCGTCTCCAGCACCCTGTTTGTCGGCATCATGGCAATCAGCGTCCACGGCCAGGGCAGGATGATCAACACCGCGCCGATCAGGAAAGCGAAGCCGCCGGTTTGCCACCAAGCAAGCAGACCGAGAATACAGGCGAGAAGGGCAATGGAGGCCTGCATGGCGGCGCCGCGCTTGTAGGAGGGCTGCCATTCCTGCAGCAGCGCCTTGTCGTCGAGACCAAGCCGCGCCGGCTGCTCGGCGACACTGAGATAGATCGCGGCGCCGGAGAACACGGCGGCAACCGTCAAGGCAAGCAGTCCGATCAGCATCTTCTTTCCCCCTGCTTGCCATCCGGCGCCGATGCCGTCGAAACAGAAAATAGGGCTTGCAAGGCTCAGTGCAATACGGCATAGATCAGGCGAACCGTAACGTACGGTACGGCTCGCCGGAATGACCGGCCAGCCTTGCCTTTCGAGAGAAGAGCGTGTTGCACAGCGTGCCCGAAATCGACACCAGCGAAGCGCTGACGGAGCGGCAGAAGGCCGTGCTCGACGCGGCGTTGCGGCTGCTGGTCGAGGAGGGCGATCAACTGACCATGACCGCCGTGGCGCGCCGCGCCAGCTGCTCCAAGGAAACGCTCTACAAATGGTTCGGCGACCGCGACGGGCTGCTGACGGCGACGGTGCAATGGCAGGCTTCGAAAGTGCGGGTGGCGCAGGTCGATGGCAAGGGGCTCGATCTGGCCTCCCTGACGGCAAGCCTTGAACGTTTTGCCTCGGACTGGCTCCGGGTGATCTCCAGCGACACCTCGATCGCGCTCAACCGGGTGGCGGTTGGCCATGCCGGGTCTGGCAAGGACAATCTCGGCGCCGTCGTGCTGGAGAATGGCCGCTTTGCGCTGGCCAAGCGGCTGAAGCCCATGCTTGAGGCTGGTCATCGGGCCGGGCTGCTCGATTTTTCGGATGCCGAGACGGCATTCCGCACCTTTTTCGGGCTGGTCGCCCGCGATGTGCAGATCCGTCTGCTGCTTGGCGACCGGCTGGAATTGACTGAGGCGGCGATCGGCGGCGATGCCGCGCGCGCGACGCAGCAGTTTCTAGCTCTTTTCGGAGCAAAAACCGGGCCGCAGGGCCTCTGATTCATAAAACGGGAAGGAAGACAAAATGCGCGTTTATTACGATCGTGATGCCGATCTCAATCTGATCAAGGGCAAGAAGGTCGCCATCATCGGCTATGGCAGCCAGGGCAGGGCGCATGCGCTCAACCTTAAGGATTCCGGCGCCAAGGAGATCGCCATCGGTCTCAAGGCCGGCTCGGCGACCGCCAAGAAGGTCGAGGCCGACGGGCTCAAGGTGATGAGCGTGGCGGATGCCGCCAAATGGGCCGACCTGATGATGATGGCGACGCCGGACGAATTGCAGGCCGACATCTATAAGAACGAGATCGCGCCGAACATCCGTGACGGCGCGGCAATTGCCTTCGCGCACGGCCTCAACGTGCATTTCGGCCTGATCGAGCCGAAATCGACGGTCGACGTCGTTATGATCGCCCCGAAGGGTCCCGGCCACACGGTGCGCGGCGAATACCAGAAGGGCGGCGGCGTGCCGTGCCTGGTAGCCGTCAACCAGGACGCGTCGGGCAATGCGCTCGATCTGGCGCTGTCCTACGCCTGCGGCGTCGGCGGCGGCCGTTCGGGCATCATCGAGACCAATTTCCGCGAGGAATGCGAGACCGATCTGTTCGGCGAGCAGGTCGTGCTGTGCGGCGGTCTGGTCGAACTGATCCGCGCCGGCTTCGAGACGCTGGTGGAAGCCGGCTACGCGCCCGAAATGGCCTATTTCGAGTGCCTGCACGAGGTCAAGCTGATCGTCGACCTGATCTATGAAGGCGGCATCGCCAACATGAACTACTCGATCTCGAACACCGCCGAATGGGGCGAATATGTTTCGGGTCCGCGCATCATCACCGCCGAGACCAAGGCCGAGATGAAGCGGGTGCTGAAGGACATCCAGACCGGCAAGTTCACTTCGGAATGGATGCAGGAATATCGCGCCGGCATGTCGCGCTTCAAGGGCATCCGCCGCAACAATGACAACCACCAGATCGAGGAAGTCGGCGCCAAGCTGCGCGCGATGATGCCGTGGATTTCCAAGAACAAGCTGGTCGACAAGGCTAAGAACTAAGCGCGATCCGCACGACTCGAAAGTCGAACAGACGCAAAAACGGCGCCACGTGGCGCCGTTTTTCATTTCTGAGGCCCTACTCAGCTATAGGGCGACCAGCACTGCTGGCGCGGGCCGCCATAGGGCTGGAACGTGTTGTCCCAGGCGCGATACGACCGGTACCTGTTATAGCACCATTGCACATGAGCATTGGAAACCCGCTGCGTCCGATAGGTGCGGTAATAGCGGCGCGGCGGCGGGGCATCGTAGTAATTGTAGTTGTTGTACATGCTGCCGAGGCCGAGCCCCAGCCCAAGGCCCAAGATAGCGGCTGCTCCATCATCGTAGTGCCGGCGATGATAGTGGCGGCGCCAACGCCAGTCATCGCCGCGGTCCCAGTTTCCGCGATTCCAGTTTCCGCCGTTCCAGTTGCCGCCACCGTCCCAGTGTCTACGGCCGCCGTTCCAGTTGCCCGACCGGCGCCATCTCCAATCGTTGTTGAACTGACGGTCGTTGCCGCCCGCCCATTCGTCGCGGACCGGCGTGACAGTCGGCGCCGCCGTGCTTGTCGGAATAGATAGATTCGGCTGCAGGATTGGTCCGGCGGCGGACGGCGCCGTGATGCCGGAGAAGATACCGAGGGCTATCAGCCCGGATTTGACCGTGGAAGAAAAGAGCGAATTCATTGCACTCTCCAAGAGTTACAGGCCCCGCGCCCACCCGAGGAATGGGGCAACAATGGATCTTTGCATCTGAACGGCGGATGAACGGAAAGGTTCCGTCAACCATGGCGCGAGTGGCGTCAGGATCGATCGATCTCAGTTGGTGGTCCTGCGAGCTTGTTTTCTGCAGAACTTGCGGGCAAAGGTCATGGCATGTCGCTGCGCCTTGCCACCTTCAATGTCGAGAACCTGATGAACAGGTTCGATTTTTCCGGCTATCGCAACCAGCTCAACGAGGATCGCACGCTGGCGCTGTACGACATCCGGAGCGAGGCGGAATACAGGATGCTGGAGCAGGCCCGTGCCATCGCCCAGTCCGACGATACGCGCCAGCTGACGGCGCTGGCCATCGCCGCCACCCGCGCCGACATCATCTGCATGCAGGAAGTCGACAATGTCGAGGCGCTGAAGGCGTTCGAATACGGCTATCTGTTCAAGATGGTGGGGCAGGGCTACCGGCAGAAATACACCACATCGGGCAATGATTCACGCGGCATCGACGTTGCCGTGATGATGCGCAACGAAACCGCGCAGGGCCAGCCGATCGAATTCGTGCGCATGACCAGCCACGCCTACGTCACCTACGAGCAGTTCGGGCTGCACACGCCGGAGCTGGCCGCCCTCGGCAACCAGGCAAATGAGCGCATCTTCCGGCGCGACTGCCTGGAGATCGACATCACCGTGGGCGGCGTGCCGCTGACGCTCTACCTCGTGCACTTCAAGTCGATGGGCTCGCCGCGCAACGGGCTCGACGGGCGCGAGGCGACGATGCCGGTGCGCATTGCCGAGGCACAAGCCGTGCGGCGGATCATCGAGCAGCGTTTCGGTGGGGATCACGCCGCCGACAAACGCTGGGCGATCTGTGGCGACATGAACGATTACCGGCAGCGCGTGAAGGTCGCCGGCGACGCGATCGACGGCTACCGTTTCGAGGTGGTCGACGAGGCCTTGTCCTGCATCAATGTGCTGACGGCCGGCGGCTTTTGCGAGAACGTCGTCGAGCGGCGGCCGGAGATGGACCGCTGGAGTTTCTACCACACGCGCGGACCGGAAGAGCGGCATCTGTGCCAGCTCGACTACATCCTGCTGTCGAAGGGGCTCGCGGCCAGCAACGCGACGGCTGTTCCCGACATCATCCGCAACGGCCAGCCCTGGCGCACTATCTTTCCGCCGGGGCAGGAGGTCGACCGCTTTCCGCGTGCCGGCTGGGACCGGCCGAAGGCATCGGACCATTGCCCGGTGGCCATCACGCTGGACATCGCGTGATACCCGCATGAGTTTCGACCTGCCGCGCAATGTCATCCTGCCCGTCGATGCCGTCGACGTCCGGCTCGACCCTGGCCCGCATCCTTTCTCCAGGGATAATGCAGAGGCGATCACCGAGAACTGGCGGCGCGAAGTCGCCGTTAATCCGGCGCTGTTCGACGGCACGGTGGTGCTGCTGTCGCAACTCGCCTACCGCGACAATTGTCTCGTCGGCCGCTGCCATGCGGTCAACTATTCGACTTTCATGCTGTGGCGCAAACGGCGCGAGAATTCGGGCGCCGAGCATGCCTATGCCCATGCCATGCTTGTGGCCGGCGACAACGCGCTGGTGGCGATCCGCATGGGCTCACACACGGCCAACCCCGGCCGCGTCTATTTCGCCGCCGGCTCGTTCGAGCCGGCCGACTTTCGCGACGGGCTGGTCGATGTCGATTTCAACATGATCCGTGAGGTGCGCGAGGAAACCGGTCTCGACCTGTCAGGTGCGGAACGCGGCAAGCGCTACCACGCCATGTCGACCAACAGCGGCACAGTGATTTTCCGCCGCTACCACGCGGCGGCGCCCGCCGACGAGATCGCCCGGCGCATCTCGGCCTTCGTAGCGGCCGAGACCGAGCCGGAGATCGAGGGGCCGGTGATCATCCGCCATGCCGCCGACCTGCCAGCCGGGCTATCAGCGCACATGAAGCCGCTGATCGAGTGGCATTTTTCGGGCGTCGATTAACGAAGTGTCTTGCTCTGCGCCGCCTTGCGATCATTGCGAGCGGCGACGAGGAACAGGATAAAGCCGATGCCCAGCAAGCCGCCCATCGCCATTCCCATGGTCTGGCCGACGACTGCCTGAAAATCCGATGTGACGCGATCAGGATTGGCCATGCCGTAGCGGGCGAGATACCACCAGATACCTGCAAGGGCTGCCTCGATGATGACCATCGCCAGGATCAGTCGCGCCTTCTTGCTCATGTGCTATTCGCCCCCAACCAGAGATATCTTGCCTTAGGGCCTGGAGATCGCCGAGTCGATCGAATCTGTATCGAGATGATGTCGATTTGGGAGTGGAGGCGGCCGGCAACGCAGCGCGCGCTGGGCCTCCCCTTGCATGCCGCCAATCCGCCTGTTACATACTGAACCACATGGTTCAGTATTACCAAACCCGCTTAGATGCCTCGTTCGCCGCGCTCTCGGACGCCACCCGACGCGGCGTTCTGGAGCAGCTCGGCCGTTCGGACGCTTCGATCACGGAGCTTGCCGAGAAATTCCACATGACCCTCACGGGCATGAAGAAGCACGTCGGCGTTTTGGAGCAGGCGGGGCTCGTCACCACGGAGAAGGTTGGGCGCGTGCGGACCTGCAAGCTCGGCCTACACGGACTGGAGGAAGAGGCGGCATGGATCGAGAGGCACCGCCAGCTCTGGGACGCACGCTTCGACGAGTTGGACAAGGTTGTCGAGGAATTGAAACGGAAGGAGAAAGTCGATGGACGAAAGAAGAGATAGTAGGCCCAGCCCCGTGAAGAACCGCACGACGGTGGAACGGAAGTCCGAGCGTGAGCTCGTCGTTACGCGAACCTTCAACGGCCCGGCACGCATCGTTTTCGAGGCGTGGACCAAGCCCGAGCTGTTCAAGCAGTGGTGGGCGCCGAAGTCGATGGGCATGTTCCTGCGTTCCTGCGAGATGGATGTTCGTGTCGGGGGTAGGTACCGCTTGGTGTTCGGCCACGATGCCTCAAACCCTGACGAGTTCTTCGGTAGGTATATCGAAGTGATACCGCACTCGCGCCTCGTCTGGACCAATGACGAAGGTGGTGACGGTGGACCCGTCACCACGGTGACCTTCGAGGAGAAAGGTGGCAAGACGCTGCTGGTCCTGCACGAACTCTATCCTTCGAAGGAAGCTCTCGACGCTGCCGGCACCGGGGCGGCGGATGCGATGGGCGAGCAGTTCGAGCAGTTGGACGCGCTTCTCGTCACGCTGGGCGCGGGCGAGGGACGGTCATGAAGTCCTCTGCGCATGGAACAGCGTTGACCGGCCTTTGATCGAACGGCGACTGCGTTGTGGGTGTCCGCTAGCATCCAAGGTTGTGGATGGAGGCCGCCGTGGCCGAGCTGGCCTGGGCTTACTCATGCCTAAGCGCGTCGATCGGGTCGAGCCTGGCGCCGCGCAGCGCCGGGAAGAAGCCGAACACCATGCCGATGAGCGCCGAAAAGCCGACGGCGAGCAGGATAACCGCGGGGCTTGGCGCGAAGGGGATGGTCAGCGTCGCCGCGGCGAGGCCGGCCAGCGCCAGGCCGATCAGGATGCCGATGATGCCGCCGAGCAGCGACAGCACCGTGGCCTCGACCAGGAACTGGATCAGGATGTGCTTTTCATGCGCGCCGATGGCGAGCCTGATACCGATCTCGCGGGTGCGCTCGGTGACCGAGACCAGCATGATGTTCATGATGCCGATGCCGCCGACCAGCAGGCTGACGCCGGCAACCGCGCCCAGCATGCCGGTCATGGTGGTGGTGGCGCTGGCCATGGCGTCGGCGATCTGGGTCATGTCGCGGATGGCGAAATCGCTCTCGCGCTCGGGCGTGATGCGCCTGATATCGCGCAAGATGTCCTCGACGCGCGGCTGCAACTCGCTGGTCGGGGTGCGATCGTCGGCGGCGATGTAGATGTTGTCGATGTCGCGGTTGCCGGCGATGCGGCGCTGGTAGGCGTGCAGCGGCATCAGGACGACATTGTCCTGGTCCTGGCCGAAGCCGGTATAGCCCTTCGGTTCGAGCAGGCCGATGATCTTGCAGGAGGTGCGGTTGACGCGGATGATCTCGCCCTCGGGATCGCCGGCACCGAAGAATTGCTGGCGCACGGTCTCGCCTATCAGGCACACGCCGGTACCCGAGCGGGTTTCGGAATCGCTGAACGGCCGGCCGGACACCAGCTTCCAGTCGCGTGCGTCGAGATAGGCGCTGTCGGTGCCGGTGACGCCCGAGATCAGGCTCTCGGTGCCGAAGATGACACGCACCTGCTTCTGCGAGGCCGGCGAAATCGCGCGGGCACCGGTCAGGTGCGCAACCAGGGCCGCCAGGTCCTTTTCGGCCAGTGGGCGCACCACCTGGTCGAGGCCGCCCGGAGCGCCGGGGCCGGCCGGGCGGCCGGAGCGGACGACCAGCAGATTGCTGCCGAGCTTGGAGATGTCGGCCTTGACCTTTTCGGTCGTGCCGGAGCCGATGGTCAGCATGGCAATGACGGCGGCAACGCCGATGACGATGCCAAGCAAGGTCAGGAACGAGCGCAGCACGTTGCGGCGGATCGAGCGAAGCGAGAGGCGGACGGTTTCCCAGATCATTGTGCCGTCTCCAGCCTCTTGGAGTCGGAGGCGACGTGGCCGTCGAGGAATCGAATGGTGCGTTCGGCATAGTCGGCGACGTCGGCCTCATGCGTGACCATGGCGATGGTCAGGCCAAGCTCGGTGTTGAGCCGGGTCAGCAGTTCCATGATCTCGTGCGTGCGTGCGGTGTCGAGATTGCCGGTCGGCTCGTCGGCGACGAGCAGGGTCGGGCGCGTGACGATGGCGCGCGCGATCGCCACGCGCTGCTGCTGGCCGCCGGACAGTTCGGCCGGTGTGTGGTGCTCGCGGCCGACAAGGCCGACCTCCGCCAGAGCCTGCATGGCAAGGTCGCGGCGTTCGCGGGCGGCCACGCCGCGATAGATCAGCGGCAGTTCGACATTTTCAGCCGCCGTGGTGCGGGCCAGCAGATTGTAGCCCTGGAGGACGAAGCCGACATAGAGGTTGCGCAGCATGGCGCGGCGGTTGCGGTCGAGGCGGCCGGCGTCGATGCCCATGAAGGAATAGGTTCCGGCCGTCGACGTGTCGAGGCAGCCGATTATATTCATCGCCGTCGATTTGCCGGAGCCGGACGGCCCCATGATGGCGACGAATTCACTGCGCCGGATGGCGAGATCGACGCCGGCCAGCGCGTGCACCTTGGCCTCGCCCTGGCCATAGCTCTTCCAGACCTTGTCGAAGGTGATGAGGGTCGCGCCCGCAGCCACGGCATCAGCTCCGCTGCTGCGACGCGGTGATAACCTCTGCGCCTTCGTCCAGGCCGGAAATGATCTCGGTCAGTTCGCCATCGGTGGAACCGATCTTGACGTTGACCGGGTGCGGACGCCCATTCTCCAGCACGTAGAGCGTGCGTGAGCCATCGGTGGGCACCGTCGCGGCCTGGCGCTGGCGGTTGCCGCCGGGGCGGCCCATGCGGCCGGTGAACAGGTCGCTCAGGCTCCAGCCGCGCGCGGCCTGCTGCGCCGGGCGATAGCGGAAGGCGGTGGCCGGCACGGTGAGCACGCCCTTGGCCTGCTTGGTGACGACCGAAACGGTGGCGGTCATGCCGGGCCGCAGCAGCAGCTCGTTGTTGTCGACCTCGAGCCGCGCATTGTAGGTGACGACGCCATCGGTGGTGACCGAGGCGTAGGAGATGTCGCGGATCTCGGCATCGAACGGCCGCTCGGGGAAGGCATCGACCGTGAAGCGGGCATGCTGGCCGGATTTGACCGCGCCGATGTCGGCCTCGTCGACCGCCGCCACCAGTTCCATGTTCCTGAGATCGGCGGCGATGATGAACAGCACTGGGGCCTGCAGGGAGGAGGCGACCGTCTGGCCGGGGTCGACCGAACGCGTCAGCACGATGCCGTCGATCGGCGCATAGATGGTGCTGTTGGCAAGGTCGGTCTGCTGCGATTTCAGATCGGCATTGGCGATGGCGAGATTGGCCTCGGCGCTGTCGAGTGCCGCCTTGGAGCGGTCGCGCGTCGCGGTCGCCGCCTCAAGCGACTGGTCGGTCGCCATGCCGCGCCTGGTCAGTGCCGCCGCGCGGATCAGTGCCTTTTCGTTTTCGGCGAGCGTTACCGCGGCGTCCTCGACATTGGCGGACGCCGCCTTGGCGGACGCCTGCGCCCGTTCGATCTGCACCTGGAGTTTCGCGGTGTCGAGTGCCGCCAGCACATCGCCCTTTTTGACCTGCTGGTTCTCCTCGACCGACACCGAACGGATGATACCGGAGAGCTGGCTGGAAATGTCCACCTGGGTGAGCGGCTGCAGCGTGCCGGTCGCCGACACCGCGACGGTGAGGTCGGCCTTGGCGGCAGGCGCTGTGGTGTAGTCGATCTTGGCCGGCGAGCCGGCATACCACTGATAGGCGCCAAGCCCGGCAACGAGCACGATCAGCGCCAGCAGCGCATAGAGCCAGCCACGCCGGCGCGACTTGCGCCGACCCGTCTTGTCGAGCCCGAGCGCCGTCTCGATGGCGGAATCCGATTCCATCTTTGGCAGATTGACAATCTGGTCCACGCTGGACCCCTATAATGCGTAAATGTCCCTATCTGTGCACAGATCAGGCTTACCGGTTCGAATATCAAATTAAATTTCGCCCATGTTGGGATTGAGGCAGGAATGAAAACCCGGAATTACTTACTTTACGATGTGTTTACGACCGAGCGACTGGCGGGCAATCCTTTGGCCATCGTGCTCGACAGCAAGGGATTGGACACGGCCGCGATGCAGGCCATCGCGCGCGAATTCAACCTGTCCGAATCGGTTTTCGTGCTGCCGCCGAGCAATCCGAAGCATAAAAACCGCATTCGCATCTTCACGCCCGACTACGAAATGCCGTTCGCCGGTCATCCCACGGTAGGCGCCGCGATTGCGCTGGCCGAACTGGCGGAAGAGGGCGGCGCCGGCATCTTCGTGCTGGAGGAAAACATCGGCCCGGTGCGGTGCGCCGTCAGCAAGCACGATGGCGCGACCTTTGCCGAGTTCGACCTGGCGAAGCTGCCGGAACCGCTGAAGCTCGAAGCCGACCCGGAGGCGATCGGTGCGGCGCTTGGCCTGACGCCGCATGAGATCGGCTTCGAGAATCACCGCGTCGCGTTCTGGTCGGCGGGCGTGCCTTACGTCACCATCCCGGTTGCCAATCTCGAGGCGGCGGGCCGCATCCGGCTCGACAACCAGGCCTGGTCGGAACTGGCGCCGCGCAAGAGCGAATGGGCCTTCGCCAGCCCCTATGTCTACTGCCGCGAGACGGTGAACCACGACAGCGCCTTCCATGTGCGCATGATCGTGCCCGGCACGCCTTCCTACGAGGATCCGGCGACCGGCTCGGCGGCGGCGGCCTTTGCCGGCGCTATCATGCATTTCGACGCGCCGACCGACGGCACTTCGCAGCTGTGGATCGAGCAGGGGCTGGAGATGGGCCGGCCATCGTGCATCCGCCTCGAACTGACCGTGCAAGGCGGAAAACTGGCCTCGGCGCGCATCGGCGGCAACGCGGTCAAGGTGGCGGAAGGCAGACTGTTCGTCTGATCGCGCATTAATGCATCGAGGAAGACCGTCGCTGTTAGCGATCCTTCACCGCCCCCCTCTGTCCTGCCGGACATCTCCCCCTCAAGTGGGGAGATTGGCCGTAATTTCGGATTTCGCCAACTTCGAATGCAGAAAGAGAGGCGGGACGACGAAGCTTCCGATCTCCCCCCTGGAGGGGGAGATGCCCGGCAGGGCAGAGGGGGGCGCTGTCCCGCCAAGAGAACGTAAGGTTTCGCCCGGCACCAACAGCTAAAAGCGAGGCTCCAAGCGATTTGTCGGGAAATGATTCCGGCAGGGCTGGACAGGACCGATGGTGGCGGCTATATGCCCGCCAACGCCGGTTTTTGCCGGCCGAGTGGGTGCGTAGCTCAGTTGGTAGAGCAGCTGACTCTTAATCAGCGGGTCCACAGTTCAATCCTGTGCGCACCCACCAAATGTCTAACAAAATCAAGTTGTTGGACGAGGTGAGGGACCCTGACGGATACGACCGAAACCCGTATCCGCACGATGCTGCCGAACTGCTCACCCTTTGCTTTGACTCAATCCCGGACGGAAAAGCGTTCCTGAAATGCGCTAGCCGTGGGTCATGCCATTCTCACGGCTGCCAAAATGTCGCGCTGGCGGCGGCCGATCGGTGGTCGGCCCTTGGTCCGATCCACAGCTGACCTCAATGATTCCGACCAGTGCGCGAACAAACTCAACCATATCGTTCGCCGTGATTGCTGCCTTGTCGGGATTTTGTCCTATCTGCTCGGCGGCTTCGCAACATGACCGGCGGATGAGATCGTAGTGTAAGTCCCGTTCATCCTCCGGCAACGCCGCTAGCTTCATGGCTCGGCTATGAATCAACCGCAGCAATTGTTCGAGAGCTGCTCCGACACTCATGCGTTTGCTCCGCATTGGTCGAGCGTCCCGGCGCTTCAGCGCGCGTTGGAACGTCCGATGAGGAGGTGTTTTCCGTCCCCGTACAGAAGGCTGCATCACAGCCGTTAATATATTCTTTATTGCTAATATAGACGCTCGGCTGAGCCGTCCTGCACAAAGGCCGAGCCCGCCCGATGCCGATACGTCTCGAGCAAAAAAGCCGCGCTCCCCGTTAGAGCGTTTCAGGGGCTTCAAAGCGATCCGCGCTTGGGCTGCCTTACTTTTCCGAGACCCCCGCCTCGGCAAAACTTGCCATCCTGGCATGGCACTCCAGCGCCGAGCGGACGATGTTGACGGCGAGGCAGGCGCCGGAGCCTTCGCCGAGCCGCATGCCGAGATCGAGCAGCGGCGGCAGGCCGAGCGCTTCCAGCAGGCCGCGATGGCCTGACTCAGCCGAAACGTGCGCGGCGATGGTGTGGGCGAGGCCGGTCGGGTGCAGTTTTGCCAGCGGGGCCGCCGCGGCCGTGCAGACGAAGCCGTCGAGCAGCACGGGTATGCCCAGATGGCGGGCGGCCAGCGTGGCGCCGAGGATGGCGGCGAGTTCGCGTCCGCCGAGCGCTGCAGCGACGGCAAGCGGATCGGCAAGGGCGGCGGCGTGGCGCTTCAGGCCGGCTTCGATGGCAACCACCTTGCGCTTCAGGCCGGCGTCGTCGACGCCGGTGCCGCGTCCAGTCCATTTTTCGGCACCACCGCCGAACAGGGCGGCCGAAATGGCCGCTGCCGGCGTCGTGTTGCCGATGCCCATTTCACCGAAGCAGATGAGGTCGAGGTCTTTCGTCACCGCGTCATAGCCGGCCGAGACTGCCGCCAGAAACGCCTTCTCGTCCATCGCCGGCATTTGCGTGAAGTCGCCGGTCGGATGGTCGAGATCGAGCGGGATGACGTCGAGGTCGGCGCCGGCCATGCGGGCAAGCTGGTTGATGGCGGCGCCGCCGCCGGCGAAGTTCGCCACCATCTGCACCGTGACCTCGGAAGGATAGGCCGAAACGCCTTGCGCGGTGACGCCATGGTTGCCGGCGAAAACGAAGACTTTTACGCGGTCGAGCTTCGGCATGTCGCGGCCCTGCCAGCGCGCCAGCCATGCGGCGATGGTCTCCAGCCGGCCGAGGCTGCCTTGCGGCTTGGTCAGCGTGTCCTGGCGGCGGGCGACCGCATTGGCCGCGGCATCGCTGCCGGCCGGCAGGTCGATGCAGGCGGAGCGCAATTCACTAAGCGATTTGAAGGGCATGGGGGCAAAGTCTCCGAAAGGGAATCAGGCAAAAAGGGAATCAGGCCAAGGGATTAGGAAAGCGCAACGGATGCGACGAGCAGCACCGCGATTTCGCTCGCCTGCTGCAAGGCGCCGATCGTGTCGCCGGTCTGGCCATCGATCTGGTGGAGGCAAAGGGCACGGAACGCGGCAAATAGCAGGCCAAGCAGGACCAGTGCGAAGACAGCGCCGCCCAGACCGAGCAGGAGAAGCGGGATCGCGCCGAGCACAGCGCCGGCTATGGCGGTTTCCTGCGAGACGGTGCCGGCACCGGCCGACAGGCCGTCGATCCGCGCCGAAGGCAGAAGATGCATGAAGGCGCCGAGCACGCCGCGCGAGGCCGCGTGTGCGGCCAGGAGGGCGAAGAGGGCCTGAGTGGGATCGACGAATTCCGAAAGCGCGCTCCAGCGGATCAGCAGCGACAGGCCCAGCGCCATGGCACCATAGGCGCCGATACGGCTGTCGCGCATGATCTCGAGCTTGCGGCCGCGCGATTTGCCGCCGCCAAAGCCGTCGGCGACGTCGGACAGCCCGTCCTCATGCAGGCAGCCGGTGGTGAGTACGGTTGCCACAAGCGCAAGAGCCGCCGCTGGCCCCATGGCGAGGCCGAACCGTTCCGCCGTGGCAAAGACGATGGCACCGATCAGGCCGACGACGAGGCCGGTAACAGGGGCGGCCCAGATCGCGGCTGCAAGGCTGCGGCCGCGAAAATCGAAGCCGGGCAGCGGCAGCCTGGTGAAGAAGACCAGGCAGAGCGCGATGTCGTCGACGACTTGCCGCGGTGAAAGGACCAGGTTCTTGAACTTCATGCTCTAGCCCCTTGCAATCGCATGGAAGAAGGTGCCGCTGACATGGCCGCGCCGATAGCCCGAGGCGCCGATCGGATTGCCCTGGCCGTCGGCAAGGTCGGCCAGCGGCTCGTCGTTACCGGCAGCAAGCATCTGCGCATAGTGGAATTCGTGGCCGCGGATCAGCGCGCCGGCTGAGCCCAGCGGGCAATCGGCGCGCAGCCGCGCCTCGCGATAGCCGAGGTTCATCTTGCGCCTGGCGAAACTGGTGGAATGACCGAGCAGGCCGAGCATTTTGTGCGTTTCGCCCGAAGCATCTTCCAGCGCTTCACCGAGCACCATGAAGCCACCACACTCGCCATGGATCGGCTTTGTCGCGGCGAAACGGGTCATCGCGGCGCGGAAATTCGCGGCTGCGGCGAGCTTGCCGGCGTGAAGCTCGGGATAGCCGCCGGGCAGCCAGCAGATGTCGCAGCCCTCGCCGGGCGCTTCGTCGGCGAGCGGCGAGAACGGGACGATTTCGGCGCCCGCCTTGCGCCAGTACGCCGCGACGTGCGGATAGAGGAAGGTGAAGGCGGCATCCTCGGCCAGCGCAATCCGCTGGCCGGGCGGCGCCAATGCGTCGGCGAAACCGCCAGGCGCCGGGGTGAGGGGCGTCGCCAGGGTCATGATGGCATCGAGGTCGAGCGACTTTTCGGCCATATCGGCCAGCCGGTCGAGATGCGCCATCAGGTCGTCATATTCTCCGGCCTGGACGAGGCCGAGGTGCCGCTCGGGTAGGTTCAGAGTGGGGTCGCGCAGGATGGCGCCGACGACCGGCAGGCCGATCGCCTCGATGGCGTCGCCCGACAGCCGGCGGTGGCGCTCGCTGCCCAGCCGGTTGAGCACGACGCCGGCCATGCGCACATCCGGATCATAGGTGGCAAAACCCTTGGCGACGGCCGCCGCCGTGGTCGACTGGCCGGAAACGTCGAGCACCAGCAGCACCGGCAGGCCATAGAGCCGCGCTAGGTCGGCCGCCGAGCCAGTGCGGCCCGGCGAGGCCGGAATCCCGTCGAAAAGCCCCATGGCGCTTTCGAGGATGACGAAATCGGTGTCGTCGGCGGCTTGCGCGGCGAGTGCGTTGAGCAGCGACGGCGGCATCGCCCAGCTGTCGAGGTTGACGCCGGACAGACCCGTGGCGGCGGTGTGGAAGCCGGGGTCGATATAATCGGGGCCGGATTTGGCGCCGCGCACTTTCAGCCCTCGCCGCGTCAGCGCGCGTAAAATGCCGATGGTGACGCTGGTCTTGCCGGAGCCGGAGCGCGGCGCGCCGACGATGATCGCGCGCGCCGTCATGCTTGTCCCGCCAGTGCCGCGCGCATGGCAACGATGCCGCCGACGACGATCAGCGCCGGCGAAGCAAGGCCGGCGGCCGCCGCTTCCTCGGCGATGGTGGCGAGCGTGGCGACGACGGTTCGCTCCTGCGGCGTCGTGGCGGCGACGATCACAGCCGCCGGTGTCGACGGCGCCAGCCCGCCGTCAAGCAGTGCCGCGGCGATAAGCGGCAGATTGGCCATGCCCATATAGACGACGACAGGCTGGCCGGTGCGGGCGATCGCCGCCCAGTCGATATCGTCATCGGTGCCGGCGGCGTGGCCGGTGGCCAGGATCACAGCCTTGTTGATGCCGCGCATGGTGGCTGGGATGCCGGTCGCGGCTAAAGCGCTGAGTCCCGAAGTCAGGCCGGGCAAGACCCGGAAGGGGATACCTTCCCGCGCGAGCGCCAGAGCTTCTTCGCCGCCACGGCCGAAAATATAGGGATCGCCGCCCTTCAGTCTGACGACGCGGCGGCCGTCGCGCGCCAGCCGCACCAAAAGGGCGGTGATGTCGTCTTGTTTCATCGATGGTTTTCCGCCGCGTTTGCCGGCGAAGAAAAGCTCGGCCTTCTCGGCGACGGCAACGACATCCGATGAGACCAGCGCGTCATAGACGACCGCATCCGCCTCGGCCAACGCCGCCAGCACTTCCAGGGTCAGGCAGCCGGGGTCGCCGGGGCCGGCGCCGGCCAGCCAGACATGGCCCGGTTCGAGCCGGCGCGGCTTGAAATTCAGCCGGGACAAGGCTTTTTCGAGCGTGGCGTGTTCGCCGTTGTTTTTGGTGCTGCCGCTCACAATCCGTCCCGTCCGCGAAAACGCCGCTGGTAATGGGCGTCGTATAATGAACTCTCGCCAAAACCTTCCGCGGCCAGCGAGCGGCCGACGAAGATGATCGCCGTGCGCTCCATCGGATCGGCGGCGAGCAGCGCCTCGATGGTCGCCAGCGTGCCGGTCAGCACGCGCTCATCCGGCCAGGAGGCGCGAAAGACGACCGCCACCGGGCAATCGCCGCCATAGTGCGGGGTCAACTCGGCGACGACGCGATCGATGGCGTGGATGGCCAGATGAATGGCCAGCGTGGCGCCGGTGCGGCCGAAGCCGGCCAGCGTTTCGCCTGGCGGCATTTTCGACGCGCGGCCGGAGATGCGGGTCAGCACAAGGCTTTGCGCGATCTCGGGAATGGTCAGTTCGCGGCGCAATGCGGCGGCGGCAGCGGCGAAGGAGGGGACGCCGGGCGTCAGCGTGTAGGGAATGCCATGCTTTTCCAGCCGCCGGATCTGCTCGGCAACGGCGCTCCACACAGACAGGTCGCCGGAATGCAGGCGGGCTACATCATGGCCTGATTTGTAGGCATCGAGATACGCGGCTTCGATCTCGTCGAGCGACATCGGCGCGGTGTCGATCAGTTTTGTCCCCGGCGCGCAGTGCTGCAAAAGCTCGGGCGCGACGATCGAGCCGGCATGCAGGCAGACGGGGCAGCTTGCCAAGAGCCTCGCGCCGCGCAGCGTGATGAGGTCGGCGGCACCTGGACCAGCGCCGATGAAATGGACGGTCATGGCGCATCTCCGCTGATGGCGATGGCGCAGGTGACCGGGCCGAGCACGGTGCGGGCTCCGAGCAATTTTGCACCAATGCCGGCCACGGCAAGGGCGGATGCTTCGGAAACCGAGGGCGTACCGGCGAGTTCTTGCGAGAGGTTGCGCGAGGCGGCCCCCTCATCCGGCCCTTCGGGCCACCTTCTCCCCGCTGGGGAGAAGAGACTGGCGGCGGCGCTGGCAATCTCCTCTCCCCTCGGGGAGAGGTCAGCCGAGCGAAGCGGAGGCTGGGTGAGGGGGAGCGCCGATTCGGATCCGGCAACGTCCACCACTACGACAGGGAGGTTGAGTTCACGGCCGGCAGCGAAAATGGCCTCTTCGTTGCGTTTGAATTCAGTCGTGGCCAGCGCAGACAGCGCCGTCATCGCCAGCCCGTGGGCTTCGAGGGCGGTTTCGATCGCCGCAAGCACGTCCTCGACGCTCACGCCCTTTCGGCAGCCTATGCCCGCGACCATCATGGCTTCACCCAGCTCCATTGGGTGACCGGCATGGCCGGCCGCCAGGCCTGCATCGAGCCCACGGGAGACGCGCGGGTTATGGCGATCCGGGTGAGATCGCCACCACGCTTCGTATGCTGGGCAAGAAGGAGGGCTTCCATCTCCAGCGTTACCGCGTTGGCCACGAGACGGCCGCCCGAGCGAAGCGCCTTGATGGCTGCGTTCAAGACGCCGGCGTCGCTGCCGCCGCCGCCGATGAAGATCGCGTCAGGCGTATCCAGCCTGGCAAACGCCTTGGGCGCGCTGCCTTCCACCACGACAAGGCCGGGAACGCCACAGGCGGCGGCGTTGTGGCCGATGCGGGCGGCGCGGGTCGGGTCGGCTTCGATGGCAATAGTGCGCATCGAAGGGTGGGCCAGCATCCATTCGATGCCGACGGAGCCGGAGCCAGCGCCGATGTCCCACAGCAATTCGCCACGCTTCGGCGCCAGCGCCGACAGGGTAATCGCGCGGATTTCGCGCTTGGTGATCTGGCCGTCATGATCGAACAGATGATCGGCCAGGCCTGATGTGAGCGGCAGCACGCGCGCGTCGGGACCAGATTCAACTTCGACCGCCAACACGTTGAGCGGATTGATGTTTTCGAGATCGAACGCATCGGCGCGCGCCGAGCACTGGTTCTCGTTCGGCCCGCCCAACGCCTCCAGGATAGTCAGCCGCGAGGCGCCGAAGTCGAGTTCGACGAGCAGGCGCGCGATTGCGGCGGGGGCTCCGGCGTCCGACGTCAGTGCTAAAATGCGCGCACGTGGCTGCAGCAGCGGCCGGATCAGGTCGAGCGGCCGGCCATGCAGCGAGACGGTCTCGATATCCTGCAGCGCCCAGCCAAGGCGCGCGGCCGCCCACGAAACGGCCGATGGCGCGGGAATGACATGCATCTCCTGCGGCTTGACCTTGCGGGCGAGGGTGGCGCCGACACCGTGGAAGAATGGATCGCCGGAGGCGAGCACGCAGACGCGCCTGCCGGCAAGCGTCAGAACATCAGTCATCTCGGCATCGAAAGGAACGGGCCAGGGGCGCGCCTCACCCTTGGCGAAGGACGCGACCAGTGTCAGGTGCCGCTTGCCGCCGAAGATGATCTCCGCCTCGGCAATCCGCTGCTTGGCCTCGTCGCCGAGACCCGCTAAACCGTCCTCGCCGATACCGACCACCGTCAGCCAGGCGGCTCGCGATTGACGCTCAGCAGGCATGATGACCCACCGTATTCTGATCCTCGGCGGCACCACCGAAGCCCGGCAACTGGCCGGAAAACTGGCGGCGCGTGCCTCGGTCATGCTGTCGCTGGCCGGCCGCACCGAAAGCCCGGTTGCACAAGGCGTGCCAGTGCGAAGCGGAGGCTTTGGCGGTGCCGATGGGCTGGCCGCTTATCTCAGCAAGACGGGCACCGACTTGCTGATTGACGCCACGCATCCCTATGCGGCACAAATCTCCGCCAATGCGGCGCAAGCCGCCCGTATGGCCGGCGTGCCGATCCTTGCCCTGCGGCGCCCCGGCTGGGAGCCTGTCGAGGGCGACCGCTGGACGCAGGTCGATACATCCGGCGATGCCGCGCAAGCGCTTGGACCGGCGCGGCGCCGCGTTTTTCTGGCTCTTGGCCGGCAAGAGGTCGCTGCTTTCGAGGCAGCACCGCAGCATCATTATCTCATCCGCAGCGTCGATCCGGTCGAGCCCAAGCTGGCCGTGCCGGATGCGAGCTATCTTCTGGCCCGAGGGCCGTTTCGAGAGGCGGAAGAGCGCGCGCTGCTCGAAAAGCATCGCATCGATGTCGTCGTGTCCAAGAACAGCGGCGGCGAAGCAACCTACGGCAAGATTGCCGCGGCAAGGGGGCTTGGCATCGAGGTGGTCATGATCCGCAGGCCTGATCTGCCGGATGTGCCCTCGGCTGAAACGGTCGAAGCGCTGGCCTCCATCGTTGATCAGCTTGGGGTCGATCATTTTGTCCGTCCCGTCGACGAACGCGGCGTGTAAACCAGCGCCGGCTTCTCTGCGCGCTTGATGATCCGGGTTTCCGGCGAGCCGATGATAATGCAGGTTGCCATGTCGGCCTTCTCTGCCTCGACATCGGCCAGCAGAGTGACCTCGATGCGCTCGTCCGGGCGGCCGGCGGCGCGGCCGAAAATCACCGGCGTGGTGCCGGGCAGGATCGCGGTCAGGCATTCGAAGGCGCGGCCAAGCTGCCAGGGGCGTGCCTTGCTGATCGGGTTGTAGAGCGCGATGACGAAGCCGGCGCCGGCCGCCGCCAGCAGGCGCAGTTCGATCAGATCCCACGGCTTCAGATTGTCGGAAAGCGAGATGGCGCAGAAATCATGGCCGAGCGGCGCGCCGATGCGGGCGGCGACGGCAAGCATGGCGGTGATGCCGGGCACCACAGTGACATCGACCGCATGCCATTCGGCCGGACCGGCCTCGATCGCCTCGCAGACGGCCGCCGCCATGGCGAAAACGCCGGGATCGCCGCCGGAGACCACGGCAACGTCATGGCCCTCGGCGGCTTTGACCAATGCGTCCTTGGAGCGGGCGAGCTCCTCGCGGTTGTCGGAAGCGACGCGGGTCTGATCCGGGCGCAATTCCAGCCGGTCGAGATAGGGTTTGTAGCCGTAAAAGAATTTTGCCTCGGCGACGGCTCGGCTGGCTTCCGGCGTGACCTGATCGGCATTGCCGGGGCCAAGCCCGATGACGGTGAGACGCCCGCTCATGCTTGCGCTCCCAGGGTTCCGGGGCGGCCGGACCAGCCGGCGACCAACACGATGGCGAAGTAGGGCGCCTTGTCGTCCTGTTTGTCGGCAAGCTTCATCGACACGCTGCCGGCCATGGTGCCACGCTCGACATAGACGGCGCGCGACAGCTTGGCCGTAGCTTCCAGCGCCCGCCTGATCTTGGGCAGGTTGCGTCCAACCTTCATGATGACGGCAGCATCGGTGTCGGCCAGCCGGCGGGTCAGCTCGAACTCGCTCATCGTGCCGGGCAGCACCGTCAGCACGTCGTCACCCTGGACGATCGGAATACCAGTCTGCGACCAGCAGCCGGACATGGCGGTGACGCCGGGAATGACTTCGGTGGGGAAGCGATGGGCGAGGCGGACATGCAGATGCATGTAGGAGCCGTAGAACAGCGGGTCGCCCTCGGATAGCACGGCAACCATTTTGCCTGCCTCAAGATGTTCGGCGACCTTCTCGGCCGACTCCTCGTAGAAAGCCGTGATCTGCGAACGGTAGTCGTCGTGATCCTTGTCGATTTCGGTGGTGACGGGATAGAGCAGCGGCAGTTCCGTCATTTCGGGCCGGAACTGCGCTTCGACGATGGCGCGCGCATTGCTGTTGTTGCCGCGCTTGGCGAAATAGGCCACGACATCGGCTTCCGCCAAGGCCCGCGCGGCTTTCAGCGTCAATAGCTCGGGGTCGCCGGGACCGGTGCCGACGCCGACGAGACGACCTTTGAGAAGGGCGTTCACAGGCCGGGCCTCGCCAATGAATTGAGCGCGGCTGCGGTCATGGCGCTGCCGCCAAGCCTGCCGCGCACGATGGCATAGGGCACGCCGTAGGAATTCTCGGCCAGCGCGTCCTTGGATTCGGCCGCGCCGACGAAGCCGACCGGCATGCCGATGATGGCCGCAGGCTTCGGCGCGCCGTCGCGCAGTTTTTCCAGGAGATAGAACAGCGCGGTCGGCGCATTGCCGATGGCGACCACCGAGCCGGCCATGCGCTCGCCCCACAGATCGATCGCGGCGGCCGAACGGGTGTTGCCGATCTGCCTGGCGATGTCGTGCGTGCGCGGGTCGCGCAAGGTGCAGATCACCTCATTGCCGGCCGGCAGCCTGGCGCGCGTGACGCCATGCGAGACCATTTCCGCGTCGCAGAAAATCGGCGCGCCAGCCGCCAAAGCGGCGCGCGCGGCGGCAACGAAATCGCTGGAGAAGACAAAATGCGTTGATGCTTCGACCTGCCCGCAGGCATGGATCATGCGGATGGCGACATCGGCCTCGGCTTCGGAGAAGCGCGAAAGATCGGCCTCGGCACGAATGATGGCGAAGGAGCGCTCGTAGATCGCCGTGCCGTCATGGATATAGTCGTAGGCGGCCATGCTCATTTCCGTTTTTCAGTTTGGGCCTGTCGGTAAGCCTCGGCGATGCCGGCCGGCCCGAGCCTTGTCAGGCAAGCGGCGGCGGTTTCGCCCTGATATCGTGCGTTGCGGATCATCGCCGCGACGCGGCCGATGCCGCGCGCGGCGTCATAGCCCGGCCTGTAGCCGGCAGGAAGGGCCTTTGCCGTCGCGTTCACGACAAGTCCGGCTCCGTTTTCGCCGCCGACCACTGTGAGTGCAGCCGGGCCGGGGTGGGCGCAGCCCTTGGCGCAGCCGGAAATGTGCAGGGTGAAGTCGAGACTGTCGGCGTTTTCAGCGGCAATCGCCTCGGCAATGTCGCGCGTGGCGATCCAGCCGGAGGCGCAGGCTGGTGTGCCCGGGCAAGCGGCAATGCGCGTGCGCGGGTCGGCGGGGGAGGTCACGAAGCCGAGGGTGGCGGCGGTGTGCTGGAGGGGCTGGCTGGCTGCCGGTGGCTGACCGAGGAAGAGCAGGGCACGGCCGGGGGCGAGGCGGATTTCGGTTGTGCCGAGGGTGAGGGCGCTTTGGGCGAGGCTGATGATTTTGTCTGCTGGCATGCTGCCGTAGGGGAGAGCGATGCCGAGGGCGGTGGCGTGGCTTACACTGAAGAAGCCAATTGGCCGGCGAGAGTGCTCTACGACGCCCCCCTCTGTCCTGCCGGACATCTCCCCCTCAAGGGGGGAGATTGCGCTCGGAGAGCCGCGTTCGCCAATTCTCGATGCTGCAAGAGGAGAGCCTGCGGTGAAGCTGCCAATCTCCCCCCTAGAGGGGGAGATGTCCGGCAGGACAGAGGGGGGCGCCACAGAATGCCAACCTTCGAGAGATATTAATTGCCTCTCCGACAGATCCCTTGCGTGAGCCTCACGGCTTTTCTCGGCAATCATCCTCAGAGCAGCGACGGCGATATCGCGAGCCGCACCTTCATCGGCAAGGACCAGCGGCCTCGCATTCCACCCATCACCCGCGACAGACACCCGCCATTGGATTCCCGCATCGGGCCGCGTTGCAGCCAGCCGCACATCGGCCGTCACCGAATCCATCGTGAGCTGCCCGCAGCCATCGACCACGACCGACACCTTCGGCCCGAGCCGTTGCGTCAGCCCAGCCTCTTCGACCGCCGCCCTGATCCGCTCAGCCAGCGGCCGGGGATCGGCAATCTCTTGCGGATCGATGCCGGCCAGCGGACCGGTCTCGACCGGAACGCCGGTGCGCACCGCAATACCCAGCGCATCGACCTCCGCCGCCAGCAGCGCCGCGCTGTCCACCGTCAGCCCGCGTATCTGGAGGCTGCCGCGCGCGGTGACTTCCATGATGCCGTTGCCGTGACGCAAAGCGGATTCCGCTATCCCGATCAACGACTTTGGCGACAATCCTCCAGAAGATGGGCCTCCAGCGACAGGGTTGAGCCGCACCAGCAGGCCGTCGCCGGTCTGCATAGGCGCCGACAGGGCCGGGCAGGCGCCGCGACGCGAGAAGGCGTTCATGCCGCCACCCCAAGCGCTTCTGCTTCGGCAATCAGGGCTGCGAGATCGTCGTCGATGGAATTGCGCAAGGGGTGCCAGAGGCCACGCCGGCGCGCCGACAGGAAGCGCTCTGCAATCACCTTCGCAGCGGCAGGATTCTCGTGCAGTATGAAGGCGCGGACAGCCGGATCGCCGACATAGGCATCATGAACCGCCTCGATCAGCGCTCCCGAAATGGCATGCGTGGTTTCGGCAAAGCCGACCAGCCGGTCGACTGTCTCGGCGAATTCGGAGGCGCCGCGCGGGCCGTGGCGCATTTGCCCTGATATGAAGCGTGGATTGACGGCGCGGGCGCGCACGACGCGGGCCACCGCCTCACTGATCGAACGCGCCTTCGGCTTTTGCGGATCCGTGGTGTCGAGCACGATGACATCGGCATTTCTGCCGAGAGTTGCCAAGGCGGCCGAAAAGCCGCCGATGAAGGCGACGTCGGCGGAGCCCTCGAGAATGTCGCGGCCGGGGTCGTCGCCGGTGTGGATGAGAAGATCGGCCTCGGCGATGCGGCCCTCGAAGGCGCCGGGCGCGGAGACGCCTTCGCCGTCAGCGCCGCCATAGGCATGCGAGGTGGCGTCCAGATAGGCGCGGCCGATTTCTTCGCGCGCGCTCCAGTCGCCGGAGGACATGAGGTCCTCGACGCCGGCGCCGTACGTGCCGGGCGAGGTGCCGAAGATGCGCGGGCTGACCTTGCCGTCAGTGCGGGTTTTGGCAGCGAGCGGGTTTTCCGTATCGTCCTCGTCGCGGGCGGCAACCGCGTTGGCGGCGGCATCGATCAGCGCAATTTGGGTCGGGAACATGTCGCGGAACAGGCCTGATATGCGCCAGGTGACGTCGACGCGTGGGCGGCCGAGCGTTGCCGGCGGCAGCACCCCGATGCCGGTGATGCGGCCGGTCGCAGCATCCCATTGCGGCCGGCAGCCCATCAGCGCCAACCCTTGCGCGATCTCTTCGCCGCCGGTGCGCAGCGAGGCCGAACCCCAGAGATCGATGACCAGCGAGCGCGGCCAGTCGCCATGCGATTGCATATAGCCGCGCACGACTTCCTCCGCCGCGGCCTTGCCTAGGTCATAGGCAGTCGGCGTCGGCATGGTGCGCGGGTCCGAGGTGAACAGATTGCGGCCGGTGGGCAGCACGTCCGAGCGACCCCGCGCGGGCGCGCCGGCCGGACCTGCCTTCACGTGACGTCCATCGAGCGCCGCGAGCAGCGCCGCCTTCTCTGCGTCGGCGCTCCGGCGGCGCATGGCGTCGGGCTCTTCCTCCGGGGCGCGGCCATAGATGTGCAGCCCGTCCTTGATGGCGAAATCCTTGAGGTCGCAGAGCCAGGCATCGATGCGGCGCAGCGCTTCATCCGGCGCGTCGGTCCTGGCGACGCCGGCTTCGGTGGCGAGGCCGGTCTTCTGCGCCGTGTCGACGATCAGCTTGGCCAGCCGGTCGCGGCGGCGACGGTCGAGCCCGTCGGCCTGGGCATATTCGTCGACCAGCCGCTCGAGCTTGTGTTGGTTTTCGTCGAGCCCGGCACCGGTCAGCGGCGGCGGCAAATGGCCAAGCGTGACGGCGGCGATGCGCCGCTTGGCCTGCGCCGCTTCGCCGGGGTTGGAGACGATGAAGGGATAGATGACGGGCAGCGGACCTGTGACGATCTCGGGAAAGCAGTTTTCCGACAGCGCAACGGTTTTGCCCGGCAGCCACTCCAGCGTGCCGTGGGCGCCGACATGGACCAGCGCATGGACGCCGAGCGATTTGCGCAGCCACAGGCCGAAGGCGATGAGCGCATGGCGCGGTGGGAGTGTCGGGTCGTGGTAATCGGCGCGGCGGTCGGCCGAGCGGCCGCGGTCGGGGGCGAGGGCTACGGTGACGTTGCCGAAGGTGGCGGCGCGGAAGGGGAAGCTTCGGTGCGAGGCGCCCCCCTCTGTCCTGCCGGACATCTCCCCCTCAAGGGGGGAGATTGGCAGCTTCAGCGCATCGCTCCCTCTCGCATCGTTGGAGATTGGCGAAAGCGCAGATGGCAGCCCAATCTCCCCCTCTGAGGGGGAGATGTCCGGCAGGACAGAGGGGGGCGCCTCGCGCAAACCTGTTTCGTCTTCTGCCTTACCCCATGCCGCCTCGACTGCAGCAATTGCACCTGTCGGCAATTCCGTCGAAAGAGCGAGATAATCGTCCAGCCCCAGCCCGTCGCCACTCCGCTCCAGCAAATCCAGCAACGCCCGCGGCGTCCGCGGAATCCCCTCAACCACATAGCCCTGTTCCCTGAGGTCATGCAGCATGGCCAACACGCTGGACGGGACATCAAGACCGACGGCGTAGCCGGTTCGACCCGGCGCGCTCGGATAATCCGGGATAAGGATGGCGAGCTTGCGCCCGGCGCGGGGCGTCTCCTGCAGGCGGATGAAGGCCGCGATGCGGTCAGCCACTTGCGCGACACGATCCGGCTCCGGCCGGTTGGCGAAGGCGCGGTGGCCAAGTGCGGGATCGGTCTCGCTCTCGCCCTTGAAGGAAATGGCGCCGGCGAGGATGCGGCCGTCGAGTTCGGGCAGCACGACATGCATGGCAAGGTCGGCGGGCGCCAGTCCGCGCTGGTTGTTTTCCCAGATGTCGCGGCGGGTGGTGGCGACGATGACCTGGAAGACGGGCACGCCGGCGCGGTCGAACAGGGTTTCAATGCCGGGTTCGGCGCCGGACGCGAAAGCGGTTGCGGTGATGATGGCGGCGGGTTTCAGCGATGCCAGTGCCGATTCCACGAACGCCAGGGAGGAGGGGTCCTTGAGGCTGGAGACGAAGATGGGGACCGGGTTGATGCCGCGCTGGCTGAGTGCTTCAAAAAGGGCGTCAATTGGGGCGACATCGGCGGCTAGAAGCATCGAACGGTAGAAGAGGATCGGCACGATAGGAGCGTTGATGTCGTCAGCGTCGAGTTCCGTCACACCCCCCTCTGTCCTGCCGGACCCGGCCCTTCGCTGTCGCTCCGGGCGTTCGTCGTTCGGAAAGCCAAGCAATTGGCTTTCCGTCCGCTGCGCGGACCACTCCTCACCCCCCGCAAGGGGGGAGATTGCTTGGTCATCTACGGTTTCGCCAATCGTCGAGGTCAGTGATCTGCTTAGTTCTGACGACGCAGAAGACGCAGAAGACGAGCCGGCCTTGATGAAGGCCGATCTCCCCCCTTGCGGGGGAGATGTCCGGCAGGACAGAGGGGGGTGTGACGGAACGCCAGCATTCGATAAGTCCGGCTTCTCCACAACTCCACATCCAGGCACATAGTAACCAGCTTTCGGCACCGCCACCGGCTCGACAACGGCCTCATCCTGTCCCGCTAACCTTGCCAATCTCCGCACCAGCGCGCTCATATTCGCCGGGCCGCCTTCGCGGAAATAGTCGAGCAGGCCATCCAACTCCTCGCGCGGCAGCGTCGAGGCTTCGATCAGGCGCAGATCCTCGTCGCGGCATTCGCCGGGCAGCAGGGCCAGCTTTATGCCACGCTCGCGGGCGGTCGAGGCAAGCTGGTCGCAGCCGTAGCGCCACCAGTCGTAGCCGCCGAGGATGCGCACGAGGATGATCTTGGCGTGACGAGCGACGCTGTCGACCCAGAGGTCGACGGACATCGGATGGCGCAGGTCCCGTAGGGCGGCGAGTCGCATCGAGGGCAGGCGGCCGGCATCGGCCTTCCATGCCGCCGCCAGTCCGGCGAGATCGCTGTCGGTGAAGGACAGCGCCACGATATCCGCCGGCGTCTGCCGCAGATCGACTGGCTCGGCGAGGTCGTCGAGCGAGGCGGATGTCGTGGTGAGGATGTGCATCGCAACCCGTGTCCGAAATCAGCCGGCGAGTATACGCTCGATCGCCGGGCGGTTCAGCCCCTTGAGGCCGATGACGACGAGGCGCGAGCGGCGGTCGTCGGTGGCGGTCCAGGCGCGGTCGTAATAGTGATTGACGCGCGGCCCAACGGCCTGCAGCAAAAGCCGCATCGGCTTGCCGCCGACTTCCACGAAGCCTTTTACGCGCAGCACGTTCTCTTCCTCGGCGACCGTGGCGACACGCTTCGCCAGCTCGTCCGGATTGGCGATCGAGGCAATGTCGACGATGAACGTGTCGAAGTCGTCATGCTCATGGTCGAATGCGCCGTCATGATGCGACTTGCGGTTCTCGATGTCGTCCTCGACGGCGAGACCAAGCCCCAGCAGCATCGAGGGATCGACCTTGCCATGCGAGGTCGGCACGATCTTCACCGCGCGGGCGGAGTGTTCGCCAATGATGGCATTGGCGCGAGCCGAGCCGGCGGCGTCCATCAAATCGCTCTTCGACAGGATGATCAGGTCGGCGCAGGCGATCTGGTCCTCGAACACCTCTTCCACCGGGTCGTCGTGGTCAAGCGTCTGGTCCTCGGCGCGCTGCGCCTGCAGGGCGTCCATGTCATTGGCGACGCGACCCTCGGCCAATGCCGGCCCGTCAACCACTGCGATGACGCCATCGACCGTGACCCGGCTTTTGACCGTCGGCCACTGAAAGGCCTGTACCAGCGGCTTGGGCAGCGCCAGGCCCGAGGTCTCGATCAGGATATGGTCGACCCTCGGCGTCAACGCGAGGATCTTGTCGAGTGCCGGCACGAAATCGTCGGCGACGGTGCAGCAGATGCAGCCATTGGCCAGTTCGACGATGTTTTCCTCGGGGCAGGTGTCGATGCCGCAGCCCTTGAGGATCTCGCCATCGATACCGATGTCGCCGAACTCGTTGACGATGATCGCAATACGCTTGCCACCGGCATTTTCCAGGAGATGGCGGACCAGCGTCGTCTTGCCGGCGCCGAGAAAACCGGTGACGACGGTACAGGGAACGCGGGATACGGAAGCGGTCATGGTCAGTCCTTCAACAGGTC
Organism: Mesorhizobium sp. LjRoot246; assembly: GCF_964254115.1. Classification (NCBI taxonomy): domain Bacteria; kingdom Pseudomonadati; phylum Pseudomonadota; class Alphaproteobacteria; order Hyphomicrobiales; family Phyllobacteriaceae; genus Mesorhizobium; species Mesorhizobium sp. LjRoot246. The sequence goes on from NZ_CAXUSN020000001.1 coordinate 3,434,642, forward strand.
GAGGGGAGGGATGCGGGCAACGAGGCCACGCTTCAGGCTATCGGGACGGCCACGCCAGGGAATGAGACCATCGGTGGAGGTGGCGAAGAGTTTGGCGCCGGTGACGAGGTCGGCGCCGCTGGTCGCGGTCAGGTCGCCGAAGACATAGCTCCAGCAGCCGTCGCGCAGGATGGCGGCGCTGAGCCGCCGCTTGCAATTGCCGAGGCATTCGACGCTGCGGATACGAATATTGTCGCCGCATGCGGCGCGGCGCGTGTCGTCCGCCAGCAGTTCGCCGGCGCGGGGATGGGCGTCGGAGCCTGTTTCATCGCGGCAGGAGGCGCAGACGATCACCGTGACGCCGGCCAAGGCATCACTATGACCGGATGAGATATCCGCTGTGCCAGCCGAAAAACTGCTGTCGTGGTCCAAAGATCGGGCTCCTTGCCCGGAAACCCGCCGGGCGATCGGATTCTACAGTCGCAGACGGCAGGTCTCCTGGCTCGCGAGTCATCGCCTTGGGTAGCCGCCTTCCCGGGAATTCCCAGTGGCTTTCGGCCTTGGCTCTTCGCTTACAGTTGCGGGGACAGCCGCGGATTTGGGACAGATATCCCGCACCGCATTCCCTCTTAGCTCCTCTCGTTGAAGAGAAGAGACCGTCTGGTACGGATTTAGGCTTTTGCGGGCGGCGGTGTCAACGCGAGCTTACGACACGGCGATGTCGGCCAGCGCCGGACCCAGATCGCCGGCCGGGGTCACTTCGATGCGTTCAAGGCCGAGCCAGCCCTGCATCTGTTTCAATTCCTCGAAGAGTTCCGCGGCGGTCTCCGATGGCGCGCCGGCTTCGGCGTAAGCGGCGTGGACACGCAGGACGCTGGCGGGGCGGTCTGCCTTGAGGTCAACGCGCGCCACGATCCGGTCGCCGAGCAGGAACGGCAGGACATAGTAGCCATATTGCCGTTTGTCGGCCGGGGTATAAATCTCGATGCGGTAGTGGAAATCGAACAGCCGCTCGCTGCGCGAGCGCTCGAAGACGACCGGATCGAACGGTGCCAGCAACGCGCGTGCCCCGATTTTTCGGGGCAAACGGGCGTCCCTGTGAAGATAAGCCGGCTTGTCCCAGCCTTCGACACGCACCGGCAACAGCTCGCCTGTTTCAACCAGCTCCTCCAGCCGGCCCTTCATGTCGGCCGGCGACAGGCGGAAATAGTCGCGCAAATCGCCTGAAGTCGCCACGCCGTGGGCGCGGGCGGAAATGCGCAGCAATTCGCGGTGCGCGTCCTCGGCGGCAGGCACCGGCAGATCGAGGATCGCCTGCGGCAGCACGCGCTCGGGAAGGTCATAGAAGCGCTCGAAACCGCGGCGGTGCGCCGTGGTGATGCGGCCGGCCCAGAACAGCCATTCGAAGGCATGCTTGGCATGGCTCCAGCCCCACCAGCCGCCCGAGCCTTTCTGGCCTTCGAGCGCGGAAGCGGCGATCGGGCCGCGCTCGGCGACCTGGCGGTAGATCTCTTCGATATAGGTGGCGTGCTCGCGGCCCCATTTGGCGAGGCCCAGATACATTTCGTCGCCGCGCTCGGCCCGTTGCATGCGCCAGCGCATCAGCGGGTAGGCCTCGACCGGCAGGAAGGAGGCCTCGTGCGCCCAGTATTCGAACACCGTGCGCTTGCGCGTCACGGCCGCGTTGTCGAGCAGAGCGAGCGGGTAGGGGCCAAGGCGCGAATAGAGCGGCATATAATGAGCGCGCACCACCGCGCTGACGGAATCGATCTGCAGCAGGCCGGTCCGACCCAGCACGCGGGCAAAATGCCGGCGGTCCGGCGTACCGGCTGGGCGGGGATCGAGAAACCCTTGGGCGGCAAGCGCGATGCGCCGGGCCATCGGGAGCGAGATCTTTTCCTTCATGCAGGCGTCACTCTGAGGGGATTTGATGGGTGATTCCAGCCCATGCTAGCAGGGTTTTGGCGGCAACCATGTCAGGAGAGAAAAGTGGAGTAAAAAGCGAAGGAAATCAAACAGGAGCGGATCGGACCAGTTTCCCTGGATATGCCGTCCAGGTCAGTGTTTTGAACAATGTTTGACTTGCTTCGCCGGAAGTGCTGCGCTAACCCTCGCCGCGTTGCAGCATAGGCCCTTAAAACGGTTCAGCGGTTAAACTGTCACGCTTCCGCAGTAGGGTCCGGTGCTGTAATCAAAGTGGATTGGCGCCAACGGAAAGCCGAGCATGAACGCACTTCTAAGCTCATACCTGCCCATCGTCCTGTTCATAGGCGTGGCGCTGGTTGTCGGCCTGGCGCTGCTGGCCGCACCCTTTCTGGTGGCCTACCGCAATCCAGATCCCGAAAAGCTTTCCGCCTACGAGTGCGGTTTCAACTCGTTCGACGACGCCCGCATGAAATTCGACATCCGTTTCTACCTGGTGTCGATCCTGTTCATCATCTTCGACCTGGAAGTGGCCTTCCTGTTTCCGTGGGCGGTGTCGTTCTCGAAGATCGGCATGCTCGGTTTCTGGTCGATGATGGTTTTTTTGGCGGTGCTGACCATCGGCTTTGCCTATGAATGGAAAAAAGGAGCGCTGGAATGGGATTGAACGACAGTTCAGGCACCCTCGTCGCGCCGAAGCCCAAAGGTATCATCGATCCCAGCACCGGCAGGCCGGTGGGTGAGGACGATCCGTTCTTCCTTGAGATCAACAACGAGCTGGCCGACAAGGGCTTTCTCGTCACCTCGACCGAGGCGCTGATCACCTGGGCGCGCAGCGGCTCGCTGATGTTCATGACCTTCGGCCTCGCCTGCTGCGCGGTCGAGATGATCCACACCTCGATGCCGCGTTACGACTCTGAGCGGTTCGGCGTTGCGCCACGCGCCTCACCGCGCCAGTCCGACATCATGATCGTCGCCGGCACGCTGACCAACAAGATGGCGCCGGCGCTGCGCAAGGTCTACGACCAGATGCCGGAGCCGCGCTACGTCATCTCGATGGGCTCGTGCGCCAATGGCGGCGGCTACTACCACTATTCCTATTCGGTGGTGCGCGGCTGCGACCGCGTCGTGCCGGTCGACATCTACGTGCCCGGCTGCCCGCCGAGCGCCGAAGCGCTGCTCTACGGCATTCTTCTGCTGCAGAAGAAGATCCGCCGCACCGGCACGATCGAACGGTAAATCCATGACCGCATCCCTGAGCGAACTGTCGACCTATCTCGGCGAGAAGCTGATCGGCCGCGTGAACGATGCCGATATCGCCTATGGCGAGCTCACCGTCCATGTCGAGCCGCGCGATCTGGTCGAGGTGATGACCTTCCTGCGCGACGATGCGCGCTGCCAGTTCATCTCGATCATCGATGTCTGCGGCGCCGACTATCCGTCGCGGGCCAAGCGCTTCGACGTCGTCTACCATCTCCTGTCGCCGAAGCAGAATGTGCGCATCCGCGTCAAGGTGCAGGCCGACGAGGAAACCATGGTGCCGTCGATCACCGGCGTCTATCCCGGCGCCGACTGGTTCGAGCGCGAGACCTACGATCTCTACGGCGTACTGTTCTCGGGCCATCCCGATCTTCGCCGCTTGCTGACCGATTACGGTTTCGAAGGCCATCCGCTGCGCAAGGATTTCCCGCTGACCGGTTTCGTTGAAGTGCGCTACGACGACGAGGCCAAGCGCGTCATCTACGAGCCTGTGGAACTCAAGCAAGAATTCCGCAATTTCGATTTTTTGTCCCCGTGGGAAGGTACGGATTACGTCCTGCCGGGTGACGAGAAGGCAAAACAGTGAGTAGTGAGTAGTGAGTAGTGAGTAGTGAGTAGGGAAGGACTTGGAGCAACGGATCAAATCCTATCGTGACTTGAAGGTGTGGCAATCGGCGATGACGGTCGCTGAAGATTGTTACCGCCTCACCAAAGAGTTCCCGAGGGATGAGATCTACGGCATGACCTCGCAAATGCGCCGATCGGCGGTTTCGATCGCAGCGAATATTGCAGAGGGATATGGTCGTGAAAACAGAGGGTCGTTCGTTCAATTCCTGCGCATGGCGCAGGGTTCGTTGAAGGAATTGGAAACGCACATACTGCTGGCATGCCGGGTTGGTCTGCTGCGAAAAGACAATGAGATTGAACTGCTACTGCGATGCGAAGAGATTGGAAAAATGACGAGATCTCTTATCCGGACAGTGCAGGCCAAGCAGGCGGAATGAAGCAGGCATTGAGACTGATGATCACTACTCACTACTCACTACTGACTCTTCGCCAGAGGCGCCAGAATGGCTGAAACCTCCGTCCGCAATTTTAACATCAACTTTGGCCCTCAACACCCTGCGGCGCATGGCGTTTTGAGGTTGGTTCTTGAACTCGACGGCGAAGTGGTCGATCGCGTCGATCCGCATATCGGGCTGCTGCATCGCGGCACCGAAAAGCTGATCGAGGCCAAAACCTACCTGCAGGCGATCCCTTATCTCGACCGGCTCGACTATTGCGCGCCGATGAACCAGGAGCATGCCTTCGCGCTGGCCGCCGAGCGCCTGCTCGGCATCGAGGTGCCGAAGCGCGGCCAACTGATCCGCGTGCTTTACTGCGAAATCGGCCGCATCATGTCGCACATCCTCAATGTGACGACGCAGGCGATGGACGTCGGCGCGCTGACGCCGCCGCTGTGGGGCTTCGTCGAACGCGAAAAGCTGATGGTGTTCTATGAGCGCGCCTCCGGCTCGCGCATGCACGCGGCCTATTTCCGGCCCGGTGGTGTCCATCAGGACCTGCCGCAAAAGCTGGTCGAGGACATCGGCAAGTGGATCGACCCGTTTCTGAAGTCGATCGACGACCTCGATCAACTGCTGACCGGCAACCGCATCTTCAAGCAACGCAATGTCGACATCGGCACCGTTTCGCTGGCCGATGCCTGGGCCAGGGGTTTTTCGGGCGTCATGGTGCGCGGTTCGGGCGCAGCCTGGGACCTGCGCAAGTCGCAGCCCTATGAATGCTATTCGGAAATGGATTTCGACATTCCGATCGGCAAGAACGGCGACTGCTTCGACCGTTACCTCGTGCGCATGGAAGAAATGCGCCAGTCGGCGAAGATCATGCGCCAGTGCGTCGATCTCCTGCTCGGCAAGGAAAGCACCGGCCCGGTGTCGAACCTTGACGGCAAGGTGGTGCCGCCCAAGCGCCAGGCGATGAAGCGCTCGATGGAAGCGCTGATCCATCACTTCAAGCTCTACACCGAGGGTTATCGCGTGCCGGCCGGCGAGGTCTATGCGGCGGTCGAGGCGCCGAAGGGCGAGTTCGGCGTCTACATGGTCTCCGACGGCTCCAACAAGCCCTACCGCTGCAAGCTGCGCGCACCGGGCTTCGCGCATCTGCAGGCGATGGATTTCCTCTGCCGCGGCCACATGCTGGCCGACGTCACCGCCGTTCTCGGCTCCCTCGACATCGTGTTTGGTGAGGTCGATCGCTAAATGTCAGTCCGCCGTCTCGCAGAAGCCAGCGTCCAGCCAGCCTCCTTCGCCTTCAACCGGGCAAATGCGGCCGCGGCGAAGCAATGGATCAAGAAGTATCCGAAGGGCCGCGAACAGTCGGCGATCATTCCCTTGCTGATGATAGCGCAGGAGCAGGAAGGCTGGGTGACGAAGGCGGCGATCGAGACGATCTCCGACATGCTCGGCATGCCGCGTATCCGCGGCCTCGAGGTCGCGACCTTCTACACCCAGTACCAGTTGAACCCGGTCGGTACGCGTGCGCATATCCAGGTCTGCGGCACCACGCCCTGCATGCTGCGCGGCTCGGAAGCGCTGATGGATGTCTGCCGCTCCAAAATCCATCACGACCAGTTCCACACCAACGACAAGGGCACCTTGTCGTGGGAAGAGGTCGAATGCCTCGGCGCCTGCGTCAACGCGCCGATGGTGATGATCTTCAAGGACACGTTCGAGGACCTGACGCCGGAACGCCTGGCCGAAATCATCGATCTTTATGACGCGGGCAAGGGCGCCTCGGTGGCTCCGGGACCGCAGAACGGCCGCACCGGCTCGGAGCCGGCCTCCGGCCTCACCACGCTGAAGAGCGAAAAGGCGATCCTCAAGTCGACCCGCGAAAGGGAAGCCAGGGAAGCAGCCAAAGCCGCCAGGGCGGCGCCGGATGCGATCATCGCCACGGCCGTGCCAGCACCGGCCCCTGTCGCGCCGTCCAAAGCCAGCAAGCCGAAGACCGACGCCCTTGAAACCAGCCCGGCATTGAAGACGCCCTCAAAGACCAAGGTCGCGCCGGCGGTTGAAAAGGCGGCGAGCGTTGCCGCCCCGCTGCATTCGGCCGCCAATGCCAACAAGGCGGACCCCGAAGTCGAGCAGGTTTCCAAGCAGCGCAGCGGTCCCAAGACCAAGGCCGAGCCGGCATCCGCCTTCAAGGCGCCGGAGGTCAAGGTACCGGTCGCCAAGGCCGCCAAGCCGGCCAAACCGTCGCTCGATGACAAGAACCGTCCGGCCGGCATCGACAGGCCGGCGCTGGTCGACGACCTCAAGCTGATCTCGGGCGTTGGTCCCAAGATTGAGGGCATCCTGCATACGCTCGGCATCTTCACCTTCGCGCAGGTTGCTTCGTGGAAGAAGGCCGAGCGCGATTGGGTGGACGGTTATCTCGCTTTCCATGGCCGCATTGAACGCGAGGACTGGGTCAAGCAGGCCAAGGCGCTCGCCAAGGGCGGCGTCGCCGAATACATCGGCGTCTTCGGCAAGAAACCGGTCTGAGGGACGAAAAATGCTTCAGGACAAAGACCGCATCTTCACCAACATCTACGGCCTCTTCGACAAGTCGCTGGCCGGCGCGATGGCGCGTGGCGCCTGGGACAACACGCCCGGCATCGTTGCCAAGGGGCGCGAATGGATCGTCAACGAGATGAAGGCGTCGGGCCTGCGCGGCCGCGGCGGCGCCGGCTTCCCGACGGGCCTGAAATGGTCGTTCATGCCCAAGCAGAGCGACGGCCGGCCGAGCTATCTGGTCATCAACGCCGACGAATCCGAGCCCGGCACCTGCAAGGACCGCGACATCCTGCGCAATGACCCGCACACGCTGGTCGAGGGTGCGCTGCTTGCCGGTTTCGCCATGGGCGCGATCGCCGCCTACATCTATGTGCGCGGCGAGTTCATCCGCGAGCGCGAGGCGCTGCAGCGGGCGATCGAGGAAGCCTATGAGGCCAAGCTGATCGGCAAGAACAACACGTCCGGCTACGACTTCGACATCTACATGCATCACGGCGCCGGCGCCTATATCTGCGGCGAGGAAACAGCACTCCTCGAAAGCCTCGAAGGCAAGAAGGGCCAGCCCAGGCTGAAGCCGCCATTCCCGGCCAATGTCGGCCTCTATGGCTGCCCGACCACCGTCAACAACGTCGAATCGATCGCGGTCGCGCCGACCATCCTGCGCCGCGGCGCTGCCTGGTTCTCGTCCTTCGGCCGGCCCAACAATGTCGGCACCAAGCTGTTTTGCATCTCCGGCCACGTCAACAATCCGTGCACCGTCGAAGAGGCGATGTCGATCCCGTTCCGCGAGCTGATCGAGACGCATTGCGGCGGCATTCGCGGCGGCTGGGACAATCTGCTGGCGGTCATTCCTGGCGGCGCCTCGGTGCCGCTGGTGCCGGCCGAGCAGATCATTGACGCGCCTATGGATTTCGACGCGCTGCGCGACCTCAAATCCGGGCTCGGCACGGCGGCTGTCATCGTCATGGACAAGTCTACCGATATCGTGAAGGCGATCGCGCGGCTTTCCTATTTCTACAAGCATGAGAGCTGCGGCCAGTGCACGCCATGCCGCGAAGGCACCGGCTGGATGTGGCGGGTGATGGAGCGGCTGGTGCGCGGCGAAGCGCAGAAGCGCGAGATCGACATGCTGCTCGACGTCACCAAGCAGATCGAGGGCCACACGATCTGCGCGCTGGGCGACGCGGCGGCATGGCCGATCCAGGGTCTGATGCGGCATTTCCGCGGCGAGGTGGAGCGGCGCATCGACGAGTTTTCGCGCAACGCGCACCGGGCCGAACCGGTGATGGTGGCTGCGGAATAGAGAATTTGTGAGTGCGGGCAAAGCTCGAAGTGAGATACGGGCAGTGCCCGATTTGAGATACGGGCAAGTGCCCGATCTGAGACAACTGGGGCGGGCGAACGAAGACAACGACCAGGAGAATTCTATGGCGCCGTATTCGACACCCAACCCACTGATGCCTAATTTGGACCAGATCGAGAAGATGAACCAGGACCTGACCAGGATGATGCCGAAGGAGATGGCCAGCGCCGTCAACCTTTTCGTGCATCCTGTCGCGGGTGCGGCGGCGATGTCGGCGCTTGGGCTCGGGCTCGCCAATCACGCTTTCGGCGTCTGGCTGGGCGCGATTTCAGGCGCGGCCGAAGCCTCGCAGCGGCTTCTGCAGCCGATCGTCGATGATTTCGAGGCACGCGTCGCGCAGTTCGACGATCAGAGCACGTCGTCCACCAGGGCGCGGGCAACGGCGAAAACCATGATCGCCGAGGCGCAATCCTTCGCCCAGGAGGTCACCGATATTGCCGCGAAGGAGGCCGCCACTGCCGTGCCAGCCGCAAATGCGGCTCCGGTAACGGGCGACGCCGGCAATGTGCTGTTGCCGGAGGATTTCAGGCAGCCCAAAGCCATGGAGAAGCCGGCCAAACCGGCGGATCTCAAGGCGATATCGGGTATCGGACCGAAGTTGGAAAAGGTTCTCAACGGCCTCGGCATCTGGACCTATGCCCAGATCGCGGCATGGACGCCGCAAGAGGTTGCCTGGGTCGAGGATTATCTGTCGCTTAGCGGCCGCATCGGCCGCGACGATTGGAAAGCCCAAGCGGCGGCGCTTGCCGTCAAGAAGTGAATGAAACTGCCTGACGTGGTCTCGACCGCGTCCGGAAAAGAGATTGCGGGAAACTCCGCAGGGGTTTGAGGCGAATGGCAAAGCTCAAGGTCGACGGGAAAGAGATCACTGTACCCGACCACTACACGCTGCTGCAGGCGGCGGAAGACGCTGGCGCGGAAGTGCCGCGCTTCTGCTTCCATGAGCGGCTGTCGATCGCCGGCAATTGCCGCATGTGCCTGATCGAGGTGAAGGGCGGGCCGCCCAAGCCGCAGGCGTCCTGCGCGATGAACGTGCGCGACCTGCGTCCCGGCCCGAATGGCGAGGCGCCGGAAATCTTCACCAACACGCCGATGGTCAAGAAGGCCAGGGAAGGCGTGATGGAGTTCCTGCTGATCAACCATCCGCTGGATTGCCCGATCTGCGACCAGGGCGGCGAATGCGACCTGCAGGACCAGGCGATGGCCTTCGGTGTCGATTCCTCGCGCTATCACGAGAACAAGCGCGCGGTCGAAGACAAGTATATCGGACCGCTGGTCAAGACGGTGATGAACCGCTGCATCCATTGCACGCGCTGCGTCCGTTTCACCACGGAAGTCGCCGGTATTTCCGAGCTCGGCCTGATCGGCCGTGGCGAGGATGCCGAGATCACCACCTATCTCGAAAGCGCGATGACCTCGGAGCTGCAGGGCAATGTCATCGACCTGTGCCCGGTCGGCGCGCTGACCTCGAAGCCGTTCGCCTTCCAGGCGCGGCCGTGGGAACTGACCAAGACCGAATCCATCGACGTGATGGATGCCGTGGGCTCGGCAATCCGCGTCGACTCAAGAGGCCGCGAAGTGATGCGCATCCTGCCGCGCGTCAACGAGGCGGTGAACGAGGAGTGGATTTCCGACAAGACCCGCTTCATCTGGGACGGCCTGCGCACGCAGCGCCTCGACCGCCCCTATGTGCGCAAGGATGGCAAGTTGGTTCCGGCAAGCTGGGCCGAGGCCTTTGCGGCGATCAAGGACGCGGTGTCGAAGGCGGCACCCGAAAAGATCGGCGCCATATCGGGCGATCTCGCAGCGGTCGAGGAAATCTACGCGCTGAAGCTGCTGATGGCTTCGCTCGGCTCGAAGAACACCGACTGCCGCCAGGATGGCGCAGCCCTCGATCCGGCGCTGGGCCGCGCGAGCTACATCTTCAACCCGACCATCGAAGGCATCGAGCAGGCCGATGCGGTGCTGATCATCGGCGCCAACCCGCGCTATGAAGCCTCGGTGCTCAACGCCCGCATCCGCAAGCGCTGGCGGATCGGCAATCTGCCGGTCGGCATCATCGGCGATGTCGGCGACACGCGCTACGACTATGAACAGCTGGGCGCCGGACCGGATTCGCTGAAGGATCTGGCGGACGGCAACGGCAAGTTCTTCCAGGTGCTGAAGAAGGCGACGCATCCGCTGATCATCGTCGGCCAGGGCGCTTTGGCGCGCGCCGATGGCGCGGCCGTGCTCGGCCAGGCGGCAAAGCTCGCCGCCGCCGTCAACGCTGCCCGCGCCGACTGGAACGGCTTTGCGGTGCTGCACAATGCGGCCGGACGCGTCGGCGGCCTCGACCTCGGCTTCGTGCCGGGCGAGGGCGGCAAGAACGTCGCCGGCATGCTGGGCGAGATGGAGCTCTTGTTCCTGCTCGGCGCCGACGAGCTCGACATGGCCAAGACTGGCGGCGCCTTTGTCGTCTATATCGGCACGCATGGCGACCAGGGCGCGCATCGCGCCAACGTCATCCTACCGGCGGCCGCCTACACCGAAAAGTCGGCCACCTATGTCAACACGGAAGGGCGTGTGCAGCAGACCAACCGCGCCGGCTTCGCACCGGGCGAAGCGCGCGAGGACTGGGCAATTCTCAGGGCATTGTCGGATGTGCTGGGCAAGAAGCTGCCGTTCGATTCGCTGCCCCAGTTGCGCGCCAAGCTCTACGGCGAACACCCGCATCTGGCCCGCATCGACCAGGTCGCGGCCGGCAATGCCGAGGACATCGCTGGGGTGGCGAAGCTCGGCGGGCGGCTGAACAAGGGCACCTTCACCTCGCCGGTCAAGGATTTCTACCTGACCAACCCGATCGCGCGGGCATCGGCCGTGATGGCCGAATGCTCGGCACTGGCCAAGAGCGGCTTCAAGCAGGCGGCGGAATAAGCATGGACACTTTCTTCTCCTTCTACGTGCTGCCGGCGCTGCTGATCTTGTTGAAGTCGGTGGTGCTGATCGTCGTGCTGTTGATCTTCGTCGCCTACATCCTCTACGCCGACCGCAAGATCTGGGCGGCGGTGCAATTGCGCCGTGGCCCGAATGTCGTCGGCCCCTGGGGCACGCTGCAGGCTTTCGCCGATCTGCTGAAATTCGTCTTCAAGGAACCGGTGATCCCGTCCGGCGCCAACAAGGGCGTGTTCCTGCTGGCGCCGCTGGTCTCTGCGGTGCTGGCGATCTCGGCCTGGGCGGTCATCCCGGTCAGCCAGGGCTGGGCGATCGCCAACGTCAATGTCGGCATCCTCTATGTCTTCGCCATCTCCTCGCTCGAAGTCTATGGCGTGATCATGGGCGGCTGGGCGTCGAATTCGAAGTATCCGTTCCTCGGCGCGCTGCGTTCGGCGGCGCAGATGGTGTCCTACGAAGTCTCGATCGGCTTCGTCATCGTCACCGTTCTGCTCACCGCCGGCTCGCTCAACCTCACGGATATCGTGCTGTCGCAGCATGATGGAATTGGCACGCGTATTGGCCTGCCCAACACCTTCCTCGACTGGAACTGGCTGGCGCTGTTCCCGATGTTCATCATCTTCTTCATCTCGGCGCTGGCCGAGACGAACCGGCCGCCTTTCGACCTGGTCGAAGCCGAATCGGAACTGGTCGCCGGCCACATGGTCGAATATTCGTCGACGCCGTTCCTTTTGTTCTTCCTCGGCGAGTATGTTGCCATCGTGCTGATGTGCGCGCTGGCCACCATCCTGTTCCTCGGTGGCTGGCTGCCTCCGTTCGACTTCGCGCCGTTTACCTGGGTGCCGGGCGTCATCTGGTTCGTGCTGAAGGTCTGTTTCGTGTTCTTCGGCATCTCCATGGTGAAGGCCTTCGTGCCGCGCTATCGCTACGACCAACTGATGCGGCTTGGCTGGAAGGTGTTCCTGCCGATCTCGCTGTTCATGGTGGTCGTCACCGCCGCCTTCCTCAAGATCACGGGGTTTGCGTGATGGGCGATTTGGTAATCTTGGTGGTAGGCGGCGCTTTTGGAGTCCTGGTGGGGTGGCTTATGTCACGCTCTGGCGCCCCACTTGAGCGATACCGGAAAAGGCAAACTGGTTTTTTTGGCGTTCCCCTATCGGTTGAGGAGCAGCAAATGGACGAGCATTTCGTCAAGCGCTTCGTTGTGGCTTACCCACTCATATTGGGCGTCATGTTCGCGGTCGTTGCGTTGGTAGCGTTTGGGAGTGGCAAATGGGTGCACTAACTCAGGCCGCAAAATCGCTGCTGCTGCAGGATTTCGTCAGCGCCTTCTTCCTGTCGATGCGCCAGTTCTTCGCGCCGAAGGAGACGATCAATTATCCGCACGAAAAGGGGCCGACCAGCCCGCGCTTCCGTGGCGAGCATGCGTTGCGCCGTTACCCGAACGGCGAGGAACGCTGCATTGCCTGCAAATTGTGCGAGGCGATCTGCCCGGCGCAGGCTATCACCATCGAGGCCGGTCCGCGCCGCAATGACGGCACGCGCCGTACGGTGCGTTACGATATCGACATGGTGAAGTGCATCTATTGCGGCTTCTGCCAGGAGGCGTGCCCGGTCGACGCCATCGTCGAGGGGCCGAATTTCGAATTCGCGACGGAGACGCGCGAAGAACTCTACTACGACAAGGACAAGCTGTTGGCGAATGGCGACCGGTGGGAGCGCGAACTGGCGCGCAACATCTCGCTGGACTCGCCCTACCGCTGATATTTGACGCATGGACGGGGCGAGGGGCCTCGTCTAAGGACACAACGAAACTCGCAGCCTGAGGCGGCGGCAAACATCGAAACAGGACGGTTGTCCTGTTTGTACAGGAACCCGGGGGAACCCCATGTTGAGTGGACTAGAGGCGGCCTTTTTCTACCTCTTCGCCTTTGTCGCGGTGGCATCGGCGTTCATGGTCATTTCGTCGCGCAACCCCGTGCATTCGGTGCTGTTCCTGATCCTGACCTTTTTCAACGCCGCCGGCCTGTTCATGCTGACCGGGGCCGAGTTCCTGGCGATGATCCTGCTCGTCGTCTATGTCGGCGCGGTCATGGTGCTGTTCCTGTTCGTCGTCATGATGCTCGACGTCGATTTCGCCGAGATGAAGGAAGGTGCCCTGCAATATGCGCCGATCGGCGCGCTGGTCGGGCTGATCCTGGCGGCGGAACTGATCGTCGTGCTCGGCGGCTACACCTTCGCGCCGCAGCTCGCCGCGACGGTCTCCAAGCCCATTCCGGATCTCGCGGCGCGGACAAACACGGCCGCGCTGGGCGACATCCTCTATACCGATTACCTCTACTACTTCCAGATTTCGGGCCTCATCCTGCTGGTCGCCATGATCGGCGCGATCGTGCTGACGCTGCGCCATAAACCAGGCGTCAAGCGGCAGTCGATCGCAGCCCAGGTCGGCCGCACGGCGGCGACGGGCATGGAAATTCGCAAGGTCAAGACAGGCGAGGGACTCTGAGATGGTTGTCGGCATCGCGCATTATCTGACCGTATCGGCTGTTCTGTTCACGCTCGGCGTGTTCGGCATCTTCCTGAACCGCAAGAACGTCATTGTCATCCTGATGTCGGTCGAGCTGATCCTGCTTGCGGTCAACATCAATTTCGTCGCCTTTTCGGCCGCACTTGGCGATCTGGTCGGCCAGGTGTTCGCGCTGTTCGTGCTGACGGTCGCGGCGGCTGAAGCCGCCATCGGACTTGCCATTCTCGTCGTCTTCTTCCGCAACCGCGGCTCGATCGCGGTCGAAGACGTGAACATGATGAAGGGTTGACGGAACCACCATGTATCAGGCCATCGTCTTCCTTCCCCTGCTCGGCTTCCTGATCGTCGGCCTGTTCGGCACGTCGCTCGGCGCCAAGGCGTCCGAATACATCACCTCCGGCTTCCTGGTGATCGCGGCCGTGCTGTCGTGGGTCGCTTTCTTCACCGTCGGTTTCGGCCATGGCGAGGTGTTCACCGTGCCGGTGATGCGCTGGATCCAGTCGGGCGGACTGGAAGCGTCCTGGGCGCTCCGGATCGACACGCTGACGGTGGTGATGCTGGTGGTGGTCAACACCGTGTCGGCGCTGGTTCACATCTATTCGATCGGCTACATGCACCACGATCCGAACCGGCCGCGTTTCTTTGCCTATCTGTCGCTGTTCACCTTCGCCATGCTGATGCTGGTGACGGCCGACAACCTCGTACAGATGTTCTTCGGCTGGGAAGGGGTCGGCCTCGCCTCCTACCTGCTGATCGGCTTCTGGTACAAGAAGCCGTCGGCCAATGCCGCGGCAATCAAGGCCTTCGTCGTCAACCGTGTCGGCGACTTCGGCTTCGCGCTCGGCATTTTTGGCGTCTTCGTGCTGTTCGGCTCGGTCAATCTCGGCACCATCTTCGCCAATGCGGCGACGTTTGTTCCGGCTGAAGGCGCCCCACAAGGCGCTACCGTGCTGACCTTTCTCGGCTATGCGCTGGACAAGCAGGCGGCCATGACGATCGTCTGCCTGCTGCTGTTCATGGGCGCCATGGGCAAGTCGGCGCAGGTGCCGCTGCACACCTGGCTGCCGGATGCCATGGAAGGCCCGACTCCGGTCTCGGCCCTGATCCATGCCGCCACCATGGTGACGGCCGGCGTGTTCATGCTGGCGCGGCTGTCGCCGCTGTTCGAACTGTCGCATTCGGCACTGACGGTGGTGACCTTCATCGGTGCCTTCACAGCCTTTTTCGCCGCGACGGTCGGTCTCGTCCAGAACGACATCAAGCGCGTCATCGCCTATTCGACCTGTTCGCAGCTCGGCTACATGTTCGTGGCGCTCGGCGTCGGCGCCTATGGCGCGGCGATCTTCCATCTGTTCACGCATGCCTTCTTCAAGGCGCTGCTGTTCCTTGGCTCGGGCTCGGTCATCCATGCTGTCTCCGACGAGCAGGACATGCGCAGGATGGGCGGCCTCAGGAAACTGATCCCGGCCACCTACTGGATGATGGTGATCGGCACGCTGGCGCTAACCGGTGTCGGCATTCCGGTGACGGTCATCGGCACCGCCGGCTTCTTCTCCAAGGACGCCATCATCGAGAGCGCCTTTGCCAGCCACAATTCGGTTGCCGGCCTGGCATTCGTGTTGCTGGTCATCGCCGCCTGCTTCACCTCCTTCTACTCATGGCGGCTGATCTTCATGACTTTCCACGGCCAGCCGAGGGCCAGCCACGAGGTCATGCACCACGTCCATGAGTCGCCGCCGGTGATGCTGGTGCCGCTGTTCATCCTGGCCGCGGGCGCATTGTTTGCCGGCATCATCTTCCACGGCGCCTTCATCGGCGAGGGCCATGCCGAGTTCTGGAAGGCGTCGCTGTTCACGCTGCCGGAAAACCACATCCTGCACGAGATCCACGAATTGCCGCTGTGGGTCGAGCTGTCACCCTTCATCGCCATGCTGATTGGCTTCGCTGTGGCCTGGAAGTTCTACATCCGCTCGCCGGAAATGCCCCGAAGCGTCGCCGCCAACCATCGCTTGCTCTACGCCTTCCTGCTCAACAAATGGTATTTCGACGAACTCTACGACTTCCTGTTCGTGCGGCCGGCAAAGGCCCTCGGCCATTTCCTGTGGAAGACCGGCGACGGAACGATCATTGATGGGCTTGGCCCGGATGGCGTTTCAGCGCGCGTCGTCGATGTCACCAACCGCGTCGTCAAGCTGCAGACCGGCTACCTCTACCATTATGCCTTCGCCATGCTGATCGGCGTTGCCGCACTCGTCACCTGGATGATGCTCTGATGACCGCCTGGCCAATCCTCTCGCTGGTCACCTTCCTGCCGCTGGTTGGTGTGCTGCTCATCCTGTTCATCAACGATGACAGCGAAAACGCGCGCCGCAACATCCGCGCCATCGCGCTGTTGACGACGACATTCACGTTCATCATCTCGCTGTTCATCTGGACCGGTTTCGACAATTCGCAATCCGGCTTCCAGTTCGTCGAGAAGGTCGCCTGGCTCGACTCCGGCATTTCCTATCACATGGGCGTCGACGGCATTTCGATGCTGTTCGTCATCCTGACGACCTTCCTGATGCCGCTCTGCATCCTGGCGTCGTGGGAATCGATCGAGAAGCGCGTCAAGGCTTACATGATCGCCTTCCTGCTGCTCGAAACGCTGATGATCGGCGTGTTCTGCGCGCTGGACATCGTGCTGTTCTACGTCTTCTTCGAAGCCGGCCTGATCCCGATGTTCATCATCATCGGTGTCTGGGGCGGCAAGCGGCGCGTCTACGCCTCGTTCAAGTTCTTCCTCTATACGCTGGCCGGCTCGGTGCTGATGCTGCTCGCCATCATGGCGATGTTCTTCCAGTCCGGCACGACCGACATCCCGACGCTGTTGACCCACAATTTCCCGGCCAACATGCAGACATGGCTATGGCTCGCCTTCTTCGCCTCCTTCGCGGTGAAGATGCCGATGTGGCCGGTGCACACCTGGCTGCCCGACGCGCATGTCGAGGCGCCGACGGCAGGCTCCGTCATCCTGGCCGCCATCCTCTTGAAGATGGGCGGATACGGCTTCCTGCGCTTCTCCTTGCCGATGTTCCCGCTGGCGTCCGAAATGTTCGCGCCTTTGGTCTTCGCGCTCTCCATCGTCGCCATCATCTACACCTCGCTGGTGGCGCTGATGCAGGAGGACATGAAGAAGCTGATCGCCTATTCGTCGGTTGCCCATATGGGCTTCGTCACCATGGGCATCTTCGCCATGAACCAGGAAGGCGTGCAGGGCGCCATCTTCCAGATGCTCAGCCACGGCCTCGTCTCCGGCGCGCTGTTCCTGTGCGTCGGCGTCATCTACGACCGCATGCACACGCGCGAGATTGACGCCTATGGCGGCCTCGTCAACAACATGCCGAAATACGCCACCGTGTTCATGATCTTCACCATGGCAAATGTCGGCCTGCCCGGAACCAGCGGCTTCGTCGGTGAATTCCTGACCATGCTCGGCGTCTTCCGGGTCAACACCTGGGTGGCGTTCTTCGCCGCCACCGGCGTCATCCTGTCGGCTGCCTACGCGCTCTGGCTCTATCGCCGGGTGATCTTCGGCGCGCTGACCAAGGACAGCCTGAAGGGCCTGCTCGACCTGTCGCCGCGCGAGAAGGTGATCATCTACCCGCTGGTCGTGCTGGTCATCTTCTTCGGCGTCTATCCCGCCCCGGTCTTCGACGCGACGGCCGAATCGGTCAAGTCGCTCGTCACCAATGTCACTGCATCCATCGGCGCCGCGCAGACCGCGGCGGCGAACTGACCAGAGGTTTTGCGAACCATGACGCCGGACCTTTTCTCCAGCCTGTCGCTCTCGACGCCAGAGCTGATCCTTGCCATCGGCGCGCTGGCGCTGCTGATGGTCGGGGCCTATTCGCGCGCCAACACCGCCAACACGGTGACCGGCCTTGCGGTTGCCGTGCTGGTGATCGCAGGCGCCTGGCTGATCTTCCAAACCGGGCAGGGCAGCGCCTACGGCAATGCCTTCATCCAGGATTCCTTCGCCCGTTTCATGAAGGTGCTGGCGCTGGTCGGCTCGGCGGTGACGCTGGTCATGTCGATGCGCTTTGCCAAGGCCGAGCGCTTCGACAAGTTCGAATATCCGGTGCTGATCCTGCTCTGCACACTCGGCATGATGCTGATGATCTCCGCCAACGGCATGATCGGGCTCTATCTCGGTCTCGAACTGCAATCGCTGGCGATCTATGTGCTGTGCGCGATCAACCGCGACAATCTGCGCTCGACCGAGGCCGGCCTGAAGTATTTTGTCCTCGGCGCGCTGTCGTCGGGCATGCTGCTTTACGGCATCAGCCTGGTCTACGGCTACACCGGCAATACCGGCTTCCAGGAGATCGCGACGGCTCTCGGCAGCGGCGAGCGCCAGCTTGGCCTGGTTTTCGGTCTCGTCTTCGTGCTGGCCGGCCTTGCCTTCAAGATCTCGGCGGTGCCGTTCCATATGTGGACGCCCGACGTCTATGAGGGCGCGCCGACGCCGGTAACGGCGTTCCTGGCGGCGGCCCCCAAGATGGCGGCGATGGCGCTGATCGTGCGTGTCACCATGGGCGCATTCAAGCCGATTGCCTCCGACTGGCAGCAGATCATCGTCTTCATCTCGATCGCCTCGATGGCGCTCGGCGCTTTCGCGGCGATCGGCCAGACCAACATCAAGCGGCTGATGGCCTATTCCTCGATCGGCCATATGGGCTACGCGCTGGTCGGCCTCGCGGCCAACAGCCAGGCCGGCGTGCGCGGCGTGGCCATCTACATGCTGATCTATCTGGTGATGACGCTCGGCACCTTCGCCTTCATCCTCGCCATGCGGCGCAAGGAAGGCAATGTCGAGCAGATCAGCGATCTGGCCGGCCTGTCGTCGACCAATCCGATCATGGCGACCATCCTGACCATCCTGATGTTCTCGCTGGCCGGCATTCCGCCGCTCGCCGGGTTCTGGGGGAAATGGTACGTCTTCCTCGCCGCCATCAACGCCAATCTCTACGCGCTGGCGATCATCGGCGTGCTGGCCTCGGTGGTGGGCGCCTATTATTATTTGCGCATCATCAAGATCATGTGGTTCGACGAACCGGTCGGCGGCTTCGTGCCGATGGCAACGGAATTGCGTGTCGTGCTCGGCGTCTGTGGCGCCTTCGTGCTGTTCTATGTGCTGATCGGCGGACCGATCGGCACCTATGCCGAAGCCGCCGCCAAGACGTTTTTCTAGACGGCATGGCATTTCGGCTGGCCCCAACCTCGGCGTCGGAAGGGTTCCGGCTCGAGGCGCATGACAGCGTCGGCTCCACCAATGCGCTGGCGCTGGACCACGCAAGGGCAGGCGACCCGGGCAAATTGTGGGTCGTTTCCAAGAAGCAGGAAAGCGGGCGTGGCCGGCGCGGCCGTGTCTGGGCCACACCGGAAGGCAATCTGGCGGCGACGTTGCTCGTCATCACCAATGGTGAGCTTCGCCTTGCCGCAACGCTGGGCTTTGTCGCCGGGCTGGCATTGGCCGACGCGCTCGATGCCGTTGTGCCGAAGGGCCGGGTCGCCATCGGCCTCGACGGCGGCAGTGAAGGAAAAAACCGTTTCGAGCTGAAGTGGCCGAACGACGTGCTTGCCTCCGGCGCCAAGCTGGCCGGCATCCTGCTGGAATCGGCTGTTCTGGAAGGCGGCCGTTTCGCGGTGGCGGTCGGCATCGGCGTCAATGTGGTGGCTTATCCCGAAGATTTGCCTTATCCGGCAACATCACTCAGCGCGTTGGGCGCGACATGCGATGCGGAAACACTGTTCCTGGCGCTGTCGGATGCCTGGAGCGAGAATGTCCGGTTGTGGGATGAAGGGCGCGGACTTGCCGCCATCAGGCGACGGTGGCTGGCTCGCGCGGCGGGGCTCGGCGGCGAGGTTGCTGTCAGAATTGACGGTAATGTGGTGCGTGGGGTGTTTGAAACCATTGACGAGGACTGCCGTTTCGTGATCCGCGACGATGAAGGTTCGGTTCTGACGATCGCGGCCGGCGACGTGCATTTCGGGGCGGTCGCTTCAGCCAGAGCCTAGGGCTGTTCGTGAACGGCTCTAACTGTTTGTTTTTGCGCAATTCCTGTGGGAAAACCGATACACACTTTTCCTGGAATTGCTTTATGGGCTTGGCTTGAGGGCCAGGAAGGGAAAAATCATGGCGAAAGCGGAAAACGCCGAACTCGTCTTCGTGCCGCTCGGCGGCGTCGGCGAGATCGGCATGAACTTCGCTCTTTACGGCTACGGACCGCCCAGTGCGCGCGAGTGGATCATCATCGATGTCGGCGTGACCTTCCCCGATGCCGCACATCCGGGCGTCGACCTGATCCTGCCCGACACGCGCTTCATCGAGGAGGACCTCGCCAATCTGCGCGGCATCGTCATCACGCATGCGCATGAAGACCATTACGGCGCACTGCTCGACACCTGGCCGAAGCTGAAGGCGCCGGTGTGGATGACGCCGTTCAGCGCCGGCTTGCTCGAAGCCAAGCGGCAAGGCGAGCAGGGCGCGCCGAAAATACCGGTGACGATCTACCGGGCGGGCGAGAAATTCACAGTCGGCCCGTTCGAGATCGAGGCTATTCCGGTCGCGCACTCCATTCCCGAACCGATGTCGCTGGCGATCACCTCGCCGGCCGGCACAGTCATCCACACCGGCGACTGGAAGATCGACCCGGAGCCGACGATCGGGCCGAAGACCGACGAGGGGCGCTTCCGCGCCTATGGCGACAAGGGCGTTCTGGCGCTGATCTGCGATTCGACCAATGCGCTGCGGGAAGGCGAGTCGCCTTCGGAAGTGGCCGTCGGCGAAGGCCTCAAGGGCGTCATCCAGGCCGCCAAGGGCCGTGTCGCGGTCACCACGTTCTCCTCCAATGTCGGACGCATCGTCTCCATTGCCAAGGCGGCGCGCGATGCCGGCCGTCAGTGCCTGGTGCTCGGCCGTTCGCTGAAGCGCGTCATCGATGTGGCCGGCGAACTCGGCTACATGGACGGCCTGCCGGAGTTCATCGCCGAGGAGGATTTTGGCTTCATCCCGCGTGAAAACCTGGTCATCATCTGCACCGGCAGCCAGGGCGAACCGCTGGCAGCATTGGCCAAGCTGTCGCGCGAAGAGATGAAGTCGGTATCGCTGACGGCAGGCGACACGGTGGTGTTTTCGTCGCGTACCATCCCCGGCAACGAAAAGGCGATCCTTGAGATCAAGAACCGCCTGATCGATCTCGGCATCAAGATCATCGAGGACGGCGATGCGCTGGTGCATGTCTCCGGCCATCCGCGGCGCAGCGAATTGCGCAAGATGTATGAATGGGTGCGGCCGCAGATCGGCGTTCCCGTGCATGGCGAGGCGGCGCATCTGGTGGCGCAGGGATCGCTGATGTCGACATCGGGCATCGGTCAGGTGGCGCAGGTGCGCGACGGCGACATGCTCAGGCTTGCTCCCGGCCCAGCCACGATCATCGACCAGGTGCCGTTCGGCCGCATATACAAGGACGGCAGACTGATCGGTACCGATCAGGCGATGGGCATCCGCGACCGGCGCAAACTGTCCTTTGCCGGCCATGTGGCGGTCAATGTCGTGCTCGACGACAAATATGAGCTCGCCGGTGACCCCGATCTGGTCGCCATCGGCGTCGCCGAGGCCGATGGCCGTGGCGAGTCGCTGGAGGATCTGATGATCGATGCGGCCGTCGGCGCGGTGGACTCGATCCCCCGCCAGCGCCGAAAAGACCTCGACCTTGTGCAAGAGGCGGTACGACGCGCCGTGCGTGGCGCTGCCAACGAAGCCTGGGGCAAGAAACCATTGGTGACGGTGTTCGTTACCAGGTGAGGAATTAAGGGAGTAGGGGAGTAGGGGAGTAGGGAAGTATGGGAATAGGAAGAGCAAACAGCTGACATACCTGTCTTTTCCCCCACTCCCTTATTCCCCTATTCCCCTATTCCCATACTCCCTAGCTTGGGAGTGCCAATGCTCAGACGCCTCAATCATGTCGCGCTTGCCGTGCCGGAGCTGACTGCTGCCGTCGCCGCTTATCGCAATACGCTCGGCGCGGACGTGACGGAGCCGCAGGCGCTGCCCGAGCATGGCGTCACGGTGGTGTTCGTCAATGTCGGCAACACCAAGATCGAACTGCTCGAGCCATTAGGCGAGGGATCGCCGATCGCGGCATTCCTCGCGAAAAACCCTTCCGGCGGCATGCACCATCTTTGCTACGAGGTCGACGACATCCTAGCGGCGCGTGACCAGCTCAAGGCTGCCGGCGCTCGTGTGCTGGGCGACGGCAACCCGAAAACCGGCGCGCACGGCAAGCCGGTGCTGTTCCTGCATCCGAAGGATTTTTTCGGCACGCTGATCGAACTGGAGCAATCATGAGTTGGGTTTCGTTCACCGCCCTGTTTTTCGCGACCTGGTGGGTGGTGCTGTTTGTGGTGCTGCCGTTCAGCGTGAGGACGCAGGACGACGATCGTGACGTGACGCTGGGCACGGTTCCGAGCGCGCCGCGCGGTCCGCACATGCTGCGCGCCGTGATCCGCACCACCATCGCCACGGCTGTCCTGATGGGCATTTTCTATGGCCTCACGCATGGGCTGGGATACAGCCTCAACGACATCCCGCACATCGTGCCGGATTTCGGCCAAACACCAGCCAAATAGACCGATTGGCGCCGACCTTTTCATCCATCGGAATCGTGAGCGGTTTCGGTCAGGGTTGCCGTGCCGTTTGCTGTCCGGTCGAGCGCTGACGCAAGGTAAGGTAGTTTGGCAACTCACGGCGCTAAGCAGGTGATTGCACAAAAAAAATGCAAGGCACAAGGCCTTGCAATTTAAACGCGTCCGATCTGTTTCCGGTTTCCGGCGGCAGCGAGTAACCGCGCCTAGATCGCATCCTCCCAAGACTTTGACCGCGTAGGAGAGCAGATTTTTTTCTACCCTCTCGGTTATCAGGGCACATTAGCCCAAGGCGAATGACAATGTCACGAAGAATTTTGCCTTGAAACGGGCATTCTCGTGCTGCACTGCACAATAGTGTGGCAGGCGTTGCTTGGGGAACGACCAATAGGATGCGCAGGGCAAGCGCGGCGCCTTGCAGCGCCGCGCGTCCGCTGGACGCTTGAAGGACACCGCGACGCTTTTGATCCCAGCTGTCCCTGCTTTTTGAAAATCGATTTCCGATTTTCGGGCGGCTGCGTCCGGGTTTCCATTCCGCCATGAAATGGCTATGAAGCCGGGGCAAGCAAGCCAAAGTCGCGCCGATTCTGACGCGGCCATCCTCACTCACGGACCAGTCCATGCGTTTGTCGCGCTATTTCCTGCCTATCCTCAAAGAAAATCCGCGCGAGGCCGAAATCGTCTCGCATCGGTTGATGCTGCGCGCCGGCATGATCCGCCAGCAGGGGCAGGGCAGTTTCTCGTGGCTGCCGCTCGGCAAGCGGGTGCTGGACAAGGTCTGCCGCATCATCCGCGAGGAGCAGAATCGCGCCGGTGCGCTGGAAATCCTGATGCCGACCATCCAGTCGGCGGATCTGTGGCGCGAAAGCGGCCGCTATGACGACTACGGCAAGGAAATGCTGCGCATCAAGGACCGGCAGGACCGCGACATGCTCTACGGCCCGACCAATGAGGAAGTGGTCACCGAGATCGTCCGCGCTTATGTGAAATCCTACAAGGACCTGCCGCTCAACCTCTACCACATCCAGTGGAAGTTCCGCGACGAAGTGCGGCCGCGCTTTGGCGTCATGCGCAGCAGAGAATTCCTGATGAAGGATGCCTATTCCTTCGACCTCGACTTCGAGGGCGCCAAGGCGGCCTACAACAGGATGTTCGTGTCCTATCTCAGGACCTTTACGCGCATGGGGCTGCAGGCAATTCCGATGCGGGCCGACACCGGGCCGATCGGCGGCGACCTCAGCCATGAATTCATCATCCTGGCCGACACCGGCGAGAGCCAGGTTTTCTGCCACCGCGACTATCTTTCGCTCGATGTGCCCGGAGAGAAGACCGACTTCGCCAACGACGCCGAGATCGGCGATATCGTCAAGACATGGACGACCCCTTACGCGGCCACCGACGAGATGCATGACGAGGCGGCGTGGGAGAAGATCGGCGAGAGCGACAAGGTGTCGGCACGCGGCATCGAGGTCGGCCACATCTTCCACTTCGGCGACAAATATTCCAAGCCGATGGGCGCCAAGGTGACCGGACCCGACGGCAAGGATCATTTCGTCTCCGGCGGCTCCTACGGTATCGGTCCCTCGCGCCTTGTCGCGGCGATCATCGAGGCCAGCCATGACGACAACGGCATCATCTGGCCGGAAGCGGTGGCGCCGTTCGACATCGGATTGATCAACATGAAGGCGGGCGATGCCGAGTGCGACCGCGTCTGCGACGAGCTGCATTTCGCTTTCGTCGCCGCCGGCAAGGACGTGCTTTACGACGACACCGACCAGCGGCCCGGCGGCAAGTTCGCCACCGCCGACCTGATCGGCCTGCCATGGCAAGTGATCGTCGGGCCGCGCGGTGTCGCCGCCGGTGAGATCGAGATCAAGAATCGCAAGACCGGCGAGCGCGAGACGCTGCCGATCGCGGAGGCGAAAAAGCGCTTCGGTGTCGCCACATGAACGAGGCGGCGGCGGCAAGATCGGCGGGCGCCGGACCCTTTTCCATCTTCGAACGCATGGTCGCCTGGCGTTATCTGCGCTCACGGCGCAAGGAAACGGTGATCTCGGTGATCGCCTCGATCTCCTTCCTCGGCATCATGCTGGGCGTCGCCACGCTGATCGTGGTGATGGCGGTGATGAACGGTTTTCGGGCGGAGCTTTTGACGCGCATCCTCGGCGTCAACGGCCATCTGATCGTGCAGCCGCTCGATTCGCCGCTGGAGGACTATGCGCAGGTCGCCGGCCGCATCAACGGCGTATCAGGCGTCAAATACGCCATCCCGCTGATCGACGGCCAGGTTTTGGCGCAAGGCAATGTCGGCGGCGGAACCGGCGCGCTGGTGCGCGGCATACGCGGCGAGGATCTGAGCAAAATCTCGATCGTGGCCAGCAACATCAAGCAGGGCTCGATCGCCGATTTCGACACCGGCGATGGCGTTGCCATCGGCAAGCGGATGGCCGAGAATCTCGGCTTGACGCTCGGCGACACCATCACCTTGATCTCACCGGACGGCGACGTGACCCCGATCGGCACGACGCCGCGCATGAAGGGCTACAAGATCGCGGCGATCTTCGAAGTCGGCATGTCCGAATATGACACTTCCATCGTCTACATGCCGTTCTCCGAAGCGCAGCTCTATTTCAACATGGACGGGCGGGCGCAGACGATCGAGATCTATGTCGACAATCCTGACGATGTCGACGCGCTGAAACCGAAGGTGGAGGCGGCTGCGCAGCGGCCGATCGACATGGTCGATTGGCGCCAGCGCAACGAGACCTTCTTCTCCGCCCTGCAGGTCGAGCGCAACGTGATGTTCATGATCCTGACGCTGATCGTGCTGGTGGCGGCGCTCAACATCATCTCCGGCCTGATCATGCTGGTGAAGGACAAGGGCCACGACATCGCCATCCTGCGCACCATGGGGGCGTCGCGCGGCGCCATCCTGCGCATCTTCCTGATGACGGGGGCGGCGATCGGCGTGACCGGCACGCTCGCCGGCGTGCTGCTCGGCGTGCTGATCTGCACCAACATCGAATCCATCCGCCAGTTCTTCTCGTGGATGACCGGCAAGGTGCTGTTCAATCCGGAACTCTATTTCCTCAGCCAGCTGCCGGCGAAGATGGATCCGCGCGAGACCACTTATGTCATCCTGATGGCGCTCGGCCTGTCGTTCCTGGCAACGGTGTTTCCGGCGTGGCGGGCCGCCCGGCTCGATCCGGTCGAAGCCTTGAGGTACGAGTAGTGGCCGAGGTCATTATCGAGCTGAAGAGCGTCGAGCGGCACTATGTGCAGGGGCCGCGCAAGCTCACCATTTTGAACGGCGCCGATTTCTCGCTGAAGCGCGGCGAGATGGTGGCGCTGGTGGCGCCGTCGGGCACCGGCAAGTCGACGCTTCTGCACACCGCCGGCCTGCTGGAGCGTCCCGACGCCGGCGACGTCATCCTGGCCGGCCGTGCCTGCGGGCGGCTGTCCGACGACGAGCGCACGGCGATCCGCCGCAACGATGTCGGCTTCGTCTACCAGTTCCATCACCTGCTGCCGGAATTCTCGGCGCTGGAAAACATCATGATGCCTCAGCTCATCAAAGGGCTGAGCCGCAAGGACGCGGCCGAGCGCGCGGCACAGTTGCTCGACTACATGCAGATCGGCAAGCGCGCGTCGCACCGGCCGTCCGAGCTTTCCGGCGGCGAGCAGCAGCGCGTCGCCATCGCCCGCGCGGTTGCCAATGCGCCGCTGGTGCTGCTGGCCGACGAGCCGACCGGCAATCTCGACCCGGTCACCGCCTCCTATGTGTTCGAGGCGCTGGCGGCGCTGGTCAAGCAATCGGGCCTGGCGGCGCTGATCGCCACCCACAATCACGAACTGGCATCGCGCATGGACCGGCGCGTCACGCTGGCCGACGGCAAAGTGGTGCCGCTTTAGGATGTGCTGATATTCAGGTGAGGCCGGCCTGCAAACGGTGGTCTCCTGCGCTTCCGGCCTTCGCCGGCCGAAGCACTTGTAAGTGGTGGTGGCAATGAAGGCTACGGCCGGCGTAGGCCGGTGCTCACGTACCCAAAAGTACGCTCCGCTCCGGTTCTCGGAAACCATCGTTTTCGACTCGGCCTGACCTGAATCTCAACACATCCAGCGTTCCCGCGAACTTTTGCGCAGCCCGATTCCGACAGGTTGTCGGCTTGTCGCATGCCCATCAACCTTTTCTTAACCCTGCTGATCTGATCGCCGCAAAAATCCGGAGGCGGCCGGATTGTGCTCGTTGACATTGAAACAAAATTAGAACAAACTGCGAACATATCAACAACAGGAGAGAGTTATGACCGATCTGGTTCAGGATGTCATCTCACTGGTTTGCATGAGCACATTCCTCGTTTCCATGGCGATCTGGATCGGAGCCATGTGATTTGGCGGCGTTCGCCGCTGCTGTTCCTACGCCGTCGAAGACGGTTCCGCCGTTAAGCCTTCCTTGCCGCCGCAACGTTAGGGTGCCCTGACAAGACAGGGGAGCAACGTCCAGATGTCGCCCATCGTCACGGCCATTCTGGTGGCCAGCAATCTCGGGCTGATCTTTCTGTTGATGACCGTGCCGCTTGGTCTGCGCACGGTCCGGCTCAGCCGCGTGATAGCGGCGAACAGGCAGCACCTTTGGCAGGCGCTGTGGCCTCTCGGCAGCGATGCCGGCTGGTCAGGTGAGATTCTTTCCGCCGAAGCTCTGGACGGTGAGGGTGTGGCACGTATCACGCTGTCCTGGGAAGGACGCGACGGCAAGCCGATCGAGCGCAAGTCGCGGTTCGAAGATGTTGTCGAGGGCAGCCGTTTCTCGATGCGCGTCATCGAGGACACCGCGCTCGACGCCTCGTTCTGGAAGGATTTTCGCGAAACGGCTGAACTCGTTTCCGAGGGCAGCGGCACGCGGGTGACGCTCAGCCAAACCGATCGCTACCGCGGCGTTGCCTTCCTGGTGTTCCGCTATTTCGCCATGCGCCGCGAACTCTCCAAGCTGCGGCGCTGGGCACGGACCGGGCAGTATCGCAAGGGCGGCTGGTTCGAGCATCCGCTCAGCCAGGTCGGCTTCGCCGGTCTTTCGGCCTTGATCCTGTGGCCATTCTTCGGCCTTCACCCCGGCGGCCTGGCACTGGCCGCGATCCTCACATCAGTGGTCGCCTTGCATGAGCTTGGCCATATGGCGGCGTTCCGGCTGATGGGTCACAACAGGGCGCGGATGATCTTCATTCCGCTGCTCGGCGGCATCGCCATCGGCGGGCGGCCCTATGACAGCCGTTTCGAGGTCGCCTTCGTGGCGCTGATGGGCGCCGGCTTCTCCGCCTTCCTGGTGCCCATCGCTATCGCCGCCAGCACCTTTGCCGGAGCGGAAGGACATCGGCTGGCAGCAATGCTGCTGGCGGCCCTGGCGGGCTTTGCCGCCCTGTTCAATATCGCCAATCTGGTGCCGGTGTGGAAGTTCGACGGCGGCCAGGTGCTGCGCCAGATTTGCCCGGGGCCGATCGCGCTGGCGCTGGCCTCTTTCTTCCTGCTCTCGGCTTTCCTGGCTGTGGGTTGGCAGGCCGGCTTTTCTTCCAACTTTCTGCTCGCGGCGGGAGCGGTGTTTTCGATCCTCAGCCTGCTGACGATGAGCAGCGGGTTTAAGCCACGCCACGAGCTGAAGCCGATCCGCACCGTCGACCGCTTCGCCATCGCCGGTGCGCTGCTGGCGGTGTTCGCCATCCATGGCTACGGCGTCCTGTGGGCCTCTGCTCAATTAATTTGAGCCGTTACCGGATCAGGAAGACTCAACCGGCCTTGCGGGCCGCTTCGACAGGCAAGACCGTGGCGGGACCGAACACGTCCTCGAAGGCGGATTTCAGCGCGAGATCAAGATCGGCCATGATCAGGGGAAGGCCGAGATCGACAAGGCTGGTGACGCCGTGGTCCTGCACGCCGCAGGGCACGATGCCGCTGAAATGGTCGAGCTCCGGCTCGACATTGATGGCGATGCCGTGGAAGCTCACCCAGCGCCGTAGCCGGATGCCTATTGCCGCGATCTTGTCCTCGGCCGGCGAACCGTCCGGCAAAGCAGGGCGATCCGGCCGCACCACCCAGACGCCGACCCGATCCTCGCGGCGTTCGCCATGCACGTTGAAGGCGGCGAGCGTGCCGATGATCCACTGTTCGAGCGCCGCGACGAAAGCGCGGACATCCTCGCGCCGGCGCTTCAGGTCGAGCATGACATAGGCGACCCGCTGGCCCGGCCCATGATAGGTGTATTCGCCGCCGCGTCCTGCCGCGAACACCGGGAAACGGTTGGCGTCGATCAGATCCTCGCCGCGGGCGCTGGTGCCGGCGGTGTAGAGCGGCGGATGTTCGACCAGCCAGACCATTTCACCGGCTGCGCCGCTGCGGATTGCCTCGGCGCGCGCCTCCATGAAGGCGATCGCATCCGGATAGGCGGTGAGGCCCGGCTCGATCAGCCATTCGACCGGTGCTGAGCCGGGGAGGGGCAGAAACGACGTGGCAATTTGGCTGCGTTCTGGCATGAGGTGTTGTCTTTTCGCTATGCTCGTCGCGGCTCCAAAACCTCATGCACCCTCGGGTCAGGCCCGTGAGCATGCTTGAGCGACATGCACTTGCCTTCCATATGGCAATATCAGGCGCAAACGTCCAGTTCCGGCTATGCATCCCAACCCTGTGGAGCATTATGCCAATCGCCTGACATTATTGCTTGCCGCGCACTTGTTTCGCCGGAAACGATTTGCTACACGCCGCGAGCCGGTCGGTTCCGGCTCTACCACGTGCGGTCGTGGCGGAATTGGTAGACGCGCAGCGTTGAGGTCGCTGTGGGGCAACCCGTGGAAGTTCGAGTCTTCTCGACCGCACCATTTCTCTTCCCAGAATCCGATTTGTGCCAGCCTCCGCCCGCTGCGGGCCGGGCGCATTTCGTTTGATATTCCCGCACTTTACGCCACTTTCTTTTGAGCGTCGGATTTTCCCAAAACGGTTTCCACTTTTGAGTCCGATGTTTTAGACCTGAGACGCACCTTTTCCGGGATTCTTGTGGCGGGAGGCGCTGGTGGAAGGCCAGAACGAACGGACGACCGGCGCCAGGGCCGCCGAGGAGCACCACGCCGAGATCTATGGCGAGGACGGCGTCGTCCTTTCATCCTTCCTTGCCCAGATCGGTGCGGCAATCGCCGACCGCGACACGCTGACGCTCAAGCATGAAGTCGACGACCTGCACCAGTCGGAACTTGGCGACCTGCTCGAGGCGCTGCATCCCGATCAGCGCCGCGCACTGGTCGAACTGTTGGGCGCTGATTTCGACTTCTCCGCGCTGACCGAGGTCGATGAGGCGATCCGCATGGAGATCGTCGACAATCTGCCCAATGCGCAGATTGCCCAGGCGGTGCAGGAGCTCGATTCCGACGACGCCGTCTACATTCTCGAGGATCTCGACCAGGAAGACCAGGACGAGATCCTGTCGCAACTGCCGTTCACCGAGCGGATCAGGCTGCGCCGCTCGCTCGATTACCCGGAAGAGACGGCCGGCCGCCGCATGCAGACGGAGTTCGTCGCGGTGCCGCCGTTCTGGACGATCGGCCAGACCATCGACTACATGCGCGAGGACAACAACCTTCCCGAACGCTTCAGCCAGATTTTCGTCATCGATCCGACCTTCAAGCTGCTCGGCGCCATCGACCTCGACCAGATCCTGCGCACCAAGCGTTCGGTCAAGGTCGAAGAGGTGATGCACGAGACACGGCACGCCATTCCCGCCACCATGGACCAGGAGGAGGCGGCGCGAGAATTCGAGCAGTACGATCTTTTGTCGGCCGCCGTCGTCGACGAGAACGAACGGCTGGTTGGCGTGCTGACCATCGACGATGTCGTCGACGTCATCCAGCAGGAGGCCGAGGAAGATCTGATGCGCATGGGCGGTGTCGGCGACGAAGAGCTTTCCGACAGCATCTTTTCGACCTCGCGCTCGCGCGTTCCGTGGTTGCTGATCAACCTTCTGACCGCCTTCCTGGCGGCGTCGGTGATCAGCCTGTTCGACCGCACGATCGAACATATCGTGGCACTGGCGGTGTTGATGCCGATCGTCGCCGGCATGGGCGGCAATGCCGGCTCGCAGACCATGACCGTCACGGTGCGGGCGTTGGCGACCAGGGATCTCGACATCTACAACGCCAGCCGCATCATTCGCCGCGAAATGGGTGTCGGCTTCATCAACGGCATTATCTTCGCCATCCTGATCGGCATCGTTGCGGCAGCCTGGTTCCGTGACCCCAATCTGGGCGGCATCATCGCGGCGGCGATGATCATCAACATGTTCGTGGCCGCGCTCGCCGGCATCCTGATTCCGCTGCTGCTCGACCGTTTCAAGATCGACCCGGCGGTCGCTTCGGCGGTGTTCGTCACCACGGTCACCGATGTCGTCGGTTTCTTTGCGTTTCTCGGCATCGCCACATGGTGGTTCGGCGTGCCTTGAAGGCACCCCTTTGTGTCAATTGACTTTTACGTAAATGCCGTGCGAGGCTCGTGCGGGGCGCCAGGTCGATTCCGGCGTGGCATGGGTTTGGTTCGGGACGGAAGGGTGACGCCGCATGGCGATCGCCCCGGATTCCGGCGTGTGGGAGTGGCAATGCGGGAATATTATTCGATCACCGAGTTGACTCGCGAGTTCGACGTATCGACGCGGACGCTGCGCTTCTATGAGGACGAGGGGCTGGTGCAGCCGGTGAGGCGTGGCCGCACGCGGCTGTTTCGCCCTTCCGACCGACACCTCATCCGGCAGATCATGCGCGGCAAGAGGCTCGGCTTCTCGATCAACGAGATCCGCGAAATCATCCAGATGTACAAGGCGCCGCCCGGCGAGGTCGGTCAACTCAAGCTGATGATCAAGCGCATCGAGGAAAAGCGCGAGGATCTCAGGCAGAAGCGCCGCGACCTCGAAGAGACGCTCGCCGAACTCGACCAGGCCGAGGAGTCTTGTGTGGAGCGGCTGGTGGAGCTTGGTGTGAATACGTAGCGGAGTGGATTCTATCGCGCGTTTGAGCGGCATGGCAAACGTTCGGGACTAGCCGAAGTCTTCCAAACTTCGTCATCCTCGGGTCTGCGCTGCGTCGCTACGCTCCTTGCTCCGCCCGTGGATGACGACGGAATGGATGCTTCGGCTATTTACCGAAGTGTGCCATCTGGCAGCAAAAGCAACCTGTCAAAACTCTGCGCGATGGAAACCGCGGGCGCTCGTCAAATCCAGCGTCGCACCCGCTTCGCGTAGTCCCGGTATCTCTTGCCGAATTTCGCCGCCAGCACCTTTTCCTCGCCTTCGATCGCCACCTTCTGCGTGGCATAGGCGGCGATGAACGCCAGCGGCAGGAACCACACGATGCCCGAGACAAAGGCGACGCCTATCAACAGCAGCGTGTTGGCCAGGTACATCGGATTGCGGGTGATGCCGAAGGGACCCGAGGTGACGAGATGATCGGGCACCGCGTTGGGGTTCATGGTCGTCCTGGCGCGGATCATGGTGCGGACCGCGGTGAACCAGAGTGCGGCGACGGCAAACAGAGCCACCCAGCCGGCGGCGAAAAGAATATCGCCCAGCAGGTCGCCGATCCAGGGCAGGGGATAGAGCAGGCCCAGCGCGATGCTGATGGCGATGGCGGCAATGTAGATCAGCGGCGGCCACGGTATGAGCCCCGGCTTCGGCTGGTTCTCGGTCATTCGGCCCCTCCCTCCATCAACTTGCTGTCGGTCTTGGCGGTACACATGCCGGCGAGATCGGACAGATGCGCTTTCCACTCCGCAGTCTGGTCGTTGTTGTAGAGCCGATCAAGCGTGGCTTCGCCCTCGAGCGTATCGAGCATGCAGACACAATAGCTCGTACAGAACTCGGTGTCGCGCGACTGTTCACAAGATAGCTGGCAGGTTTTCAGGAAATTCACCTGCGGGGTTTCGACCTGCGCCGGCATGATCTGCGAGAACAGCCACACGCTGCCGATCAGCAATGGCTGGTGGATCAGGTAGAAGGCGAGGCTGTGCCGGCCGATGAAGACCAGCGGGTTGGCCCACCGGCCGGGCGCCAATTCGGCAAGCCGGGCAAGCACGCCGGAGCCGGCGGCGAGTTTCGTCACCGCGATGCCCGCAAGGACGGCGCCGAACCACGGAAACAGCGGAACATAGTCGTTGGAGCGCGGATTGTTCGCCGACAGGCCGACCCACCACAGCCACGGGTGATCGAACGCTTCCAGGCGCAGATAGATGGGCGCGGCGATGACGAGCGCGGCAACGACAATCGTCAGCAGTGCCGGCAGCCTCAGGAAGGCTAGACCGAGCAGGCTGGCGAGCGCAATCTCGTGCAAGATGCCGAAAAAGATGAAGCCGTCAGGGGTGGCGATGCGGGTGACGACCGAAATCGCGATCGCCGCTCCAGCGACCATGGCGAACCGCTTCCAGAAGCCGTTCCAGCGGATTTGTCGGCCATGGGCGAGATACAGGCTGACGCCGACCAGGAACAGGAAGGTCGAGGCGATGCAGCGCGCGTAGATCTTCCACCAGCCGAAGGCGGTGAGGCCGGGATCGGTGTAGCCGAAGAACTCCAGGTCCCAGGTGAAATGGTAGCTCGCCATGGCGATCAGCGCGATGCCGCGCACGATGTCGATGGCGACGATGCGCTTAGGTCGATCCTGAACGGGTGCGGTCGGCGTTTGGATGCTCATGGTCTCGCGTTCTGATTCAGCCCCGCTGGAGGACTATCACGGTTGCCCCGGACAAAAGAAGACTGGGAGCCGCCGCATTGGGCCAGTACCGGGAAGCCTTTGGCCGACTTCGCTTTTTGCCTGATGTGCGTCGGTTTCCTCTTATTGGCGCTGGGGTCGCCACGGCAGATTTAGTCCGAAGATTCTGCTTTGGGGAAGCAATGTCCACCCATGTGCGTCATCCGATCTGGCTACCGGCCCTCAAGGCCGCGGACGCGCGCACCTTCGCTTCGCTCTATGCGGTCGAATCCTTCGCCCGCGCCACGGTATCGAGCGTCATCCCGATCCAGGCTTACGAGATCCTGCGCAACGAGCAGATCGTTTCGATCCTCTATACCGTCGTGGCGATGCTCGGCCTGTCGGTGACGCTGTTCATGCCGATGCTGATCCGCCGCTTTGCCCGGCGCTGGGTCTACACAGCGGGCGCCTGCCTGCTGGCCATCGGCTCGCTGTTCTTCGTCACGCACACGCTTGCCGGGCAACTGGCCGGCATGCTGTGCCGGGTGATGGGCGCCAGCGCGCTGTCGATTACGCTCAACCTCTACATCATGGACCACATCCGCAAGACCGATTTCATGCAGGCCGAATCGCTGCGCATGGCGTGGTCGATGCTGGCGTGGACCGGCGGGCCGACGCTCGGCATCTTCCTCTACACGCGCTTCGGCATCTATGCCGCGCATGGCGCGGTGGCTGTTTTTGCGTTTGCCCTGCTGGCGCTGTTCTGGACCTACCGGCTCGGCGACAACCCCTCGATCCGTCCGGGCAAGACGCGGCCGGTCAATCCGCTCGCCAATATCGGCCGCTTCATCGCGCAGCCCAGGCTTAGGCTGGCCTGGCTGATCGCTTTCGGCCGCTCCTGCTTCTGGACGACGTTCTTCGTCTATGGGCCGCTGTTCATGGTGATCACCGGCGAGGGCAAGCTGGCCGGCGGCCTGCTGGTTTCGGCCGGCAATGCGCTGCTGTTTATGGCTATCTTCTGGGGCAAGGCAGGAAAGCGCTTCGGCGGCCGCAGGACCATGACCTTTGCCTATTTCGCCATGTCGGCCGCGCTTCTGGCGGCAGGCTTCGTCGGTGAGGCCGTGCCGCTGCTCACCGGCGCCTTCCTGCTCTGCGGCGCCTTCTTCACCATTGCGCTCGACGCACTCGGCTCGACCGCCTTCATGCGCTCGGTGCGCTCCTATGAAAGATCGCAGATGGCGGCGGTCTACCGCACCTATCTCGACTTTTCCGAACTGACGCCGCCGCTGGTCTATTCCGTGGTGCTGGCCTTCTTCGGCCTGGGCTCGGTGTTCGTCACGCTCGGCCTGCTGGCGGCGGTTTGCGGTTTTGTGACCTGGCGCTATCTGCCGAAATCACTTTAGTCGGCCTTGATAATTCTACTCCGGCGGACATCTGTCGCGATTTTCTCCGCTTCCGGTGCTCGCGGACCCAAAAGTCCGCTGCGCGCCGGTTCTCGAAAACCACTCCATATGCCTCGCCGGAGCGAATTCTGAAGGCCGACTAGACGGTCGCTGCATGCCGCTCGCGCACCCAGTTGTGGAAGCGGTGCAGGTCGTATTCCTCGGGCATCAGCACGCCGGCCGCGTGGCGCATCGAGCGCAGGCCTCTCTGGTTCACCTCGCAAATATCAGCATCCTCCTCCAGCACCTGGGTGCCGAAGGCGACGATGTTGTCGATGTCGGTCGCGGCGAGCGCCTCGGGCGCAAACAGCCATTCGGCGACAAGCTCGGTCTGTTCGGGGCCGAGCGGCGCCAGCCGCACCGTTCTTATATAATCGACATGGCCGACGATGAACATCGACGGCAGGCTGGTGGCGTAGGTCTGACCGGCGGTACGCTCGGCAGGTGTCAGGCCTGAAAAGACCGGCCCATGCGCCCGGCCGTCGCGCGACCATGTCTCGGCACCGGCCCGCAGGCCGCCGGAAAATTCGGGCGCATCATTGTCGGCGTGGTGGGTCCATTCGGGGTCGTCGTGCCGTCCCATCAGGCCACGGCCGTAGATCGGCACCAGCCGCGACAGGTCTTTGTGGACGCCCGGGCAATGCAGGCATTCGTTGAAGTTTTCCCAAAAGATCTTCCAGTTGCAGTTCATCACCTTGCGCAGCACATGGCCGCTTACCAGCGTCTCCAGCGGCCAATTGCCGAGATCGCCGGAGGCGGGATCGAAGGATGCCTGCGCCGAACCGGACGCATCCTCGGCGAGGTTGACGAAAACGAAGCCGCGCCACACCGAGAGTGCTACGCGGTAAAGCGGATGGTCGGCCTTGTCGAAATTTTCAGGCAGCGATTTCGATGGCACACGCACGAGATCGCCACGCAACGAGTAGGACCAGGCGTGGTAGGGGCAGGTGATCAGCCGCGCCTTCAGCCGGCCCTCGCTTTCCCGGCAAAGCTGCGAGCCGCGATGGCGGCAGGTGTTGTGAAAGGCGCGCAGCTCGCCGGTCTCGTCGCGCAGCACGACGATGTCCTGCGTGCCGATGCGGAATCGGCGGAAAGCCAGGGGTTGGGCAAGGTCGCTCTCGCGGCAAATGAGCAGCCAGCTTCGATACCAGATGGCGTCGAGATCCCTTTGATAGGCTTCCGTGCCCCAATAGGCCGATGACGGCAGCGTCGGTTCGGCCCGGGTCAGGCCGTTGTAGGGATCGCGCTCGCTGGCAGTCGGCTGCATGGCTGGCTTCCTCCAGTGATGCCAGCCGACACCCCGGCCAATCGTTTGTCAATCAGGCGGCGGCGTTGCCGGTTTCGGGCGCGGCGCCTAATCATGCGGCAGAAACGGGATTTGGAAAGCGGCCGCACGGCAGACGTCGCTTGCGCCTCCTGCGGTACGCTAGCATTTACGCAGCTCTCTCCTTGGCGGCTCCGCAAATTGAGCACCGAGGGTCACGATCGATCGGTTCGATCCACGTAGAGGGTTCTCCATTTATGAAAATTCGCTTGAGTCCGCCGATTGTATGCGCTTTTGAACTTCCAGTCAGGAATGTCACCGTTTCCTGAGCTAGGTGCACTCCATAGTGTCCAAGGGAAGTCGCCAGGACTGCTCGGGGGATTCCACCGGATACCAACCCTCTTTCAAAATTCAGAATCTCCTCATGATTCTCTAACTGCGCCTCCACTTTTGGCAACATGCATGCAGGGCACGCTGTTCGATAGGGAAGATGCAACGGACCGACGCCCAAATAACTGGAGTGAAGCGACGGGATGTTGGAAGTCCTGGCTGCTGTCGCTATCCATTTAGTCAGGTCCCAAATTGGGGCATCAGCTGTTTGCAGGATTAGGTCAAAGGGACCGTATTCATGGATTATCCGAAGAAGATCATCCGCTGAGGCTATGCCTTCCTGAATTCCTATGAAACGGGTGTAGGGCGATAGACGCGTCACGGCGTCTGCGGCTGCATCAACCTTACTGCGGCCTACGTCCTGACGGGAATAGAATACCTGGCGTGCGACGTTTCCGGTTTCCAATACGTCGGGGTCGACGCCGAGAACATGTCCCACCCCGCATCCTACCAGATACATCAATGCAGACGAACCAAGACCTCCAAGTCCGACCTGTAGTATGCGTGCAGCGCGAAGTTTCCGGAAGTAATCGATGCGGTCGCTTTCACGGCTTTCGTAGCGTCCAAAATATGCGATCACGCTGCTAAAGTGTCGGAGTTCATCCTCGGGGAAACCGGATGTGTCGACCTCTCGCTGGAGGACCCCTGCTTTCTCCAGCAGACTGATCAGCTCACTCGCCGCTTCGGCAGCTGCTTCGCGAGAGACACCATGAGGCGACATTCGTTGCAACTCCAGAAGGCTCGTCCCACGAAGGAGTGCCGGCAATGCAGACTTCAAATCGAGATCATCGCTTGATAGGGCGATCGTTTCCGCCCCTTCGGTATAAAGGAGCATCCTGCCCTCCTGGTCAGGAAAGAGGATCATGTCTGGACGAAGCTGAAGCTGTCGGCCCGGAAGGCCAGCTGACCTATCGTTTGAGGGTTCAGACATGACATGCCTCCATCACCACCTGAGCACGGTACTGTGTGAATGAGCGCAACAGCGGTCCGCCAGCGGGGGCGGCTCGCGCGTACTGTTCAACGACGTCGACCCCACCTGTGAATCTCGTCAATACATCGCCAAACTGAACCTCGAATCGTGGTTCTTTTTTCTTCAGTCGCCGATAAAATTCAACTAGCCTGCTCAATACAAAAACTTGGTGGACTATTCCAAATACCGGCCGCAAATCCACGCGCAGCGGACTGAAGTGGCGTTCGCTTGCGTCGTTCTCGATTATTGGTGAAGCCAAGGCCAGGGTGTTGAGGACGTTGTGAGACGTCTCGTGTATAATTTCTTCTGCCAGCTTGCTGACAACCTGCGTCTCCTTCATTCCTATAAATATAGTTCCGAGGCAATCTCCGTCACTCGCCCCGATGATCTGGCTTGTGTCGAGAAATACGATCCTCCTGGTCGCGATCGCCATTTCGTCTGCCATTTCAGGCCAGACTGACTTCACCAGCGCATAGCTCTTCGACAATTGCTCCATCAAACGAGCGGAAGGAGCATCGACGATCCTGACAGGTTCCGCCTTTTCGTTGACTGCCGCGACCGTATTTTCGGCACTCTGCGCAAGTCGCTTGGCAGCACTTCGCGAGTCGTCAGGCTCCTGTAGTAGATCGACTGGGAATCCGATCTGCGCATGATTTTTCCGGGAACGCTCTATGCTTTTTTCGATCCGCTCAAGTATTGATGGAAGCGTCTCAAGAATCTTTAGAAAATGGTCCCAGTCGTCATCTCTCACTGCGTTGGCGAAGTCTGAGTACCAAACAAAAAAAGAGGGATGAAAAAGAGCCGACGGACTACCGAGGAGCGCTCCAGAGACCTTTGCGCCGTGCGCAAAGGTCTCTTTGACTTGCTCGATTGCCTCTGGAGCTGCGGCCCGCACGATATCTACAATGGCCTGCTCGACCAGTGTGAACAGTGCGTACTGCTCCTCAATGGCGCGAGCAGCATCCGGCACCCAGGTGCGTCCGCCGCTCACGGGTTCAAACGTGGCGTGCGATTTAGTGCTTCGGCTGCTGGCTTGCATGGCTCTATCTGAATCATAATGTGTACAGGCGGGAGAAAACGTGAAGAGAACGTGCTCAGTCTCACGCGTTGTTGCTCAACCAAAACAGGATGTAGTTGTTCTCGATCGTCGTCGTCCGGCATTTTTCCCTCCAAAAGTAGATGATAGGGCCATCCGCTGATCATGCAAAACGGGAGCTGTAGCGCATGATGGCGTTAACGATACAGCCCAGCGACCGGTGGCGCATCGGACGTTCGTCCTATATCGTCAGTCTCCGGTTCAAGACATTGGCAAGGGCAGCAACCAAGCGTCCACTAATTACATAAGCGGATGCGCTTGTGCGACAGTGTAACTCACAGGCGCACACACGAATTCAAGAGCCGAGGCGGCGGTTATGGGTAGTCCTTGGGGTGCGATCCAGAAGCAGTCCGGCGGACAGGCTCAAGGCTACAACCTGTCGCCGCATACCCTCTCGGATTTGATCGGGTCTATCTATGATTGCGCGCTAGATCCCTCGCAGTGGGAACGAACGCTGGCGCAGATCATGCCGGCGATGTGCGGCGAGTCGATCATCCTTTCTCTCAACGATCTGCGCCGTGATCGCCTCCTGATCGACAAGAGCTTGGGCTGGGGACAGTTCGGGGTTGAGGAGAGGCAGAAACATATTCCCGAAATCCATGCGCGGCTGAACGAATGGTTCGCCAAGGGGCTTTCTCTCGATGCGCCCTTTATCGCTTCGCGCGAACTCTCCCCCAGTTATCTAGAGGACTCTGCGTACGTTCAGCACTGCCTGAAACCGCTCGGCATCGTTGATGTCATGCATCTTTTTCTGATGTACACGCCATCACATTTCTCTGAGATCGTGGTCTCGCGACATCAGCGGCACGGCATTGTTACCGAGCGAGAGATCGAAATCGGAATACTTCTCCTTCCGCATCTCCGCCGTGCGGTCACTATTAGCAATGTGCTCGACGCTTGTGCTATTGAGCGCGCACGTATCGAAGCAGCATTCGATGCGCTCCGCTGCGGAGTCGTATTGACCGACAGCGATGGCAGAATTCTTCATGCGAACCGGTCCGCAGAGCGCATGCTGCAAGTTGGCGCTGCCGTGCAAGGCACGGGCGGGATACTGACTGCCAAGGCACCCTCAGCAGCGCGAGAACTGGGCAAGGCGATTCGCCTTGCGGCCCGGAACGAGACGATGCTCGGCAAGACTGGTCTTGCCATCCGCCTTGCCGGACCGGAGGGTGCACCGGTCTTCGCCCATGTCCTGCCAATGAACGGCAGCGACTTGCGCGCACAGCTTCGGCCCGAGGCGGTGGCCGCCATATTCATAGGGCCGTCCATAACGGCAACCTTCGACTTGACGCCCGCCGAAACAAAAGAGTACCTGCGAGGCCGGTTTGGGCTGACAAGGGCAGAGGCTGAAGTCGCTTGGGAAATTTTAAAGGGCGACGGACGCAACGCGGCCGCTGCCCGACTTGGCATTGCAGCCACAACAGTCAGGGCGCATCTCACCAGCATCTTCGAGAAGACTGGTGTGCGCAGACAGGCTGAACTCGTCCGGCTGCTGACGTAGAGTAGAGCCACAATACTGGTCACAATGCGTCCTGTGATGCGTCAGCCGACACCCGGCCAGGAAAATTGTCAATTGCGACAGCGGCGGCCTCGGCTGGTACGACGCATTCGCGATGGTTGCCGGCGGAA
Source organism: Mesorhizobium sp. LjRoot246 (assembly GCF_964254115.1). Lineage (NCBI taxonomy): Bacteria > Pseudomonadati > Pseudomonadota > Alphaproteobacteria > Hyphomicrobiales > Phyllobacteriaceae > Mesorhizobium > Mesorhizobium sp. LjRoot246. Next base: position 3,474,370 of record NZ_CAXUSN020000001.1, read on the forward strand.
TTTGGTTTGCCGGAGGCGAGGATTCTGCCTATAGTCGCCGATGTCGTCGGTTCCATTTTGGAGCCAAGAGGGAATGCGGTTCGGGCGAGTTTCGCCCAATGCCGTGGCTGCCCCCGCAACTGTGTGCGGTAGTCCTCTCCATATGCCACTGAAGATTTTTCTTCGGGAAGGTGGGGAAGGGCGCTGATCCGCGAGCCAGGAGACCTGCCGGCGACAGGAAACTGACTTCGATGCCCTCGGGTGGAGGGCGAAAGGACAAGATATGACTGCCGCTTCCGTCTCCCTCGGCGCCTCCGTCTCCTCGCAGTCGCGCTTCATGCAGCTCGCGCTCGCCGCGCTGCTCGGCATTTTCGTGATGGGCTTTGTCGGCTTCTCGCATATCGATGCGGTCCACAATGCGGCTCACGACTACCGCCATTCGATGGCGTTTCCCTGCCACTGACGAGGGTCTGACATCATGAACCTGTTTCGCAACGTCGTGTTCATCGCGGCGATCGCAGGGCTCGTGGCCGGCGTCGTTCTCGCCTGCATGCAGGCCTATGCCACCGTGCCGCTGATTCTGAAGGCGGAAGTCTACGAACAGGCCGGCGGCGGCCACAGCCATGACCATGCCGCCGCGCCAGCGGCGCCTGCCGATGCCACCAGCGGCAACGCGATGAGCTCGGCCGCGCCGGCAACAAACTCCATGAGCGCTGCCACGCAAGCACCGGCTGAAGCGACGGCTCCAGCGAAGGACGAGGGTTGGGCGCCGGCAGACGGTTTCGAGCGTTTCGCCTTCAGCGTGCTTGCCAATATCGTCACCGGCATCGGCTTCGCGCTGATCCTGGTCGCGGTCTCCGAATTCGCCGGCGGCATCGGCAATTGGCGCCAGGGCGTGTTCTGGGGCCTGGCCGGTTTTGCCGTGTTCACGCTGGCGCCTGGCCTCGGCCTGCCGCCGGAACTGCCGGCCATGCCGGCGGCCGATCTCACGCAGCGCCAGATCTGGTGGTGGGCAACGGCTACGGCGACCGCGGCCGGGCTCGGCCTGATCGCCTTCCGCAAGTCGCTGCCGCTGGCGATCCTTGCCGTGGCCTTGATCGTCGCACCGCATATTGTCGGCGCGCCGCAGCCCGGCAGTTACGAGACGGCGATTCCGGAAGGCTTGCATCACCAGTTCGTGGTGGCGGTGACGGTGACCAATCTGGTGTTCTGGCTGGTGCTCGGCGCGGTCGTGGGCGTGGTTCGTGGCCGCTTCACCGGCACCGCGGCCAGCCTGCGCGACAGCTTTGCCTGATCGCAGCAAGCTGACCTTCGTCATCGGCGGTGCGCGCTCCGGCAAGAGCGCGCACGCCGAAATTTTGGCGACGGCCTTGCCGCCGCCCTGGGCCTATATCGCCACGGCGCAAGCCTACGACGACGAGATGCGTGAGCGCATAGCGCTGCACCAGTCGCGGCGCGGCGAGGGCTGGCTGACGATCGACGCTCCGCTCGATCTGACTGGCGCGCTCGAGGCTTTGCCGGACGATCAGCCGGTGCTTGTCGATTGCCTGACATTGTGGCTGACCAACCATATGCTGGCCGAACACGATTTCGATCTGGAATGCCGGCGATTGGCGGACGTGCTGTCGCGGCCGCGCGGGTCCTGGTTCGTGGTGTCCAATGAAGTCGGCCAGGGTATCGTGCCGGACAACGCATTGGCGCGCCGCTTTCGCGATGCCGCCGGCCGGCTCAACCAGCAGGTCGCTGCCGTCGCCGATACGGTGCTGCTGATGGTGGCGGGACTGCCGCTCAAGGTGAAATGACATGACCGACATCGACAATAAGGACCAAGAGCGCCACCGCGCCAAGATGGCCAAGCGCAAGGCGGTGCAGGATGCCGAGGTGGCGAGCAAGACGGTCGAGAAGGGGCTGCTGATCGTCAACACCGGCCCGGGCAAGGGCAAGACCACTGCTGCCTTCGGCCTGGCGCTGCGGATGCTCGGCTATGGCAAGCGCGTCGGCGTCGTCCAGTTCATCAAGGGTAAGTGGCACACCGGTGAGAAGGACGCCTTCGCTGCCTTCGGCGAGCGCGTCGTCTGGCACGCCATGGGCGAGGGGTTCACCTGGGAAACACAGGATCTGAAGCGCGACATCGCGGCCGCCGAAGCCGCATGGGCCAAAGTGCTAGAACTGATGGCCGATCCGTCGATCAGCCTGCTGGTGCTCGACGAACTGAACATCGCGCTGCGCTACGATTATCTCGATCTCGACAAAGTGGTTGCGGCGCTCAAAGCACGGCGCGAGGGCCTGCATGTCGTCGTCACCGGCCGCAACGCCAAGCCGGCGCTGGTCGAGGCCGCCGACCTCGTCACCGAAATGGGCGTCACCAAGCACCATTTTTCCGCGGGCGTGAAGGCCCAGCAGGGGATAGAGTTCTGATATCTGTTGTCCCCTTCTGTGGGTAGGCCGTTCAAGTCTGGTCGCCAACGCTCCCAGCGGGGCTCCCTTCCTTTCCCTCCGGAGGGGGGAAAGGTGGCGCTGCGAAGCAGCGACGGATTGGGGGACGGCGATTATCGAACGCGCGGCCGCAGACTGGCAGGCGCGACCCGGCGGACGCGAAAACGCGACTGCCGAGCTGGTCGACCCCCACTCCCCGATCGACGGGGGAGAGGAAAGGCGCGAACCTGTTGCGGCTCGGCTCCCTTCCTCCCTTCGGGAGAGAACTCACGAGGCGGTGAGGTCACGCCAGAATGATGATCGCGGCGACCAGCCCAAACAGCGCGATCAGCAGGTAATCTGCGACGCGATAGAGTTTCAGCGCTCGCCTTATGTCGACGCTGTCGGCTTCGCGGCGGCCGCCTTCGCCCATGAAGACGTCGTCGACCAGCACGCCGCCGTAGCTGCGCGGCCCGGCGAGCGCCAGGCCGAGCGCACCGGCCATCGCCGCTTCCGGCCAGCCGGCATTGGGAGAGCGGTGTTTTTTCGCGTCGCGCCATACCGCTTGCCAGGCATTGCGGGGATCGGCGCCTTTGACGAGGAATGCAGCCAGCACGATCAGCAGCGCTGTCAGCCGCGACGCCGGCAGGTTGATCCAATCGTCGAAGCGCGCCGCCGCCCAGCCGAACGCCTCGTGGCGCGGGGTGCGGTGGCCGATCATCGAATCGGCGGTGTTGGCGGCCTTGTAGGCAGCACCGCCGGCCAGCCCGCCAACGCCGATCCAGAAGGCGGGGGCAACGATGCCGTCGGAAAAGTTCTCGGCCAGGCTCTCGATCGCCGCGCGGCTGACACCGGCCCTGTCCAGCGTTTCGGGGTCACGGCCGACGATTCGCGAGACGGCCACCCGGCCCAAAGCGAGACCGCCGGTGTCGAGCGCGTCAGCGACGGCCTCGACGTGTTCGTAGAGGCTCTTCTGCGACAGAAGCGATGTTGCCAGAAGGGCCGTGACGATCAGGCCCATGGGAACGAACCAGAACAGGATCTGCACGCCGAGGCCGATCGCCGCCGGCACCAGCACGATCACCAGCAGCGCCTGGACACCACGCTTGCGACGCAGCGCGTCGGGATCAGCGGCGTGGTTGAGCCTGCGGTCGAGAAAGGATATCAGCCTGCCGAACCACGTCACCGGATGGCCGATGGCGCGAAACAGCCAATCGGGGTAACCGAGGGCGAATTCGACGGCCAATGACAGGAAAGCGATCAGAACTGACATGAAGCTTCTTGATGGGGCGGTGGTGGACCATGGTGGAAGTCTTGGCCGGGCGAGGGCGCTTTTCCCCAACGCCCTGCAGCCTTTCGTCGACCTCTCGACCGGTATCAATCCGCACTCCTACCCGCTTTTCGACCTGCCCGCCACCTCGCTGTCGCGATTGCCGGAAGCCGCGCGCACGCGCGACCTGACAGAGATCGCGGTCAGTACCTACGGCGCGCCTTCACCAGCCAACGTCGTGGCGGCACCGGGCACGCAGATCCTGTTGCCGCGCGTCGCCTCGCTGATTAGCCCCGGCAAGGCGCTTGTGCTGGGTCCGACCTATGCCGAACATGCCCGCGCTGCCGCGATCGCCGGGCACGCGGTGGCGGAGGTCGATAATTTCGAGGCGTTGGCGGATGCCGACCTTGCCATCATCGTCAACCCCAACAATCCGGATGGGCGCATCATCGAGCGCGACCGGTTGCTGGCGCTGGCCGCCGGATTGCGTGCCAAGGGCGGGCTGCTGGTCGTCGACGAGGCGTTCATGGATGTCGGGCCGCGTCAGCACAGCCTTGCGGGCGATGTCGGCCAGGGCGGCATCGTCGTGCTGCGCTCATTCGGCAAGTTCTTCGGTCTGGCCGGCGTTCGGCTTGGGTTTGCACTTTCCGATGCTGCGACGGTCGAGCGGTTGGAAACGCAGTTCGGACCATGGGCCGTCGCCGGCCCGGCGCTGGAATACGGCATCCGCGCGCTTGCCGACATCGGCTGGCAGGACGCAATGCGGACGGCGCTGGCTGGTGAATCGGCGCGGCTCGACGCGCTGTTCGGCCGCTTCGGTATTCCCGTCGTGGGTGGCACCACGCTGTTCCGCTACATCAGCTTGCCCAATGCCGCCGATCTGTTTTCCACGCTTGGCGAGCGCGGCATCCTGCTTCGCCATTTTGCCGGCCGACCCGGTGTCCTGCGCGCCGGCCTACCGGGGAGTGAGCTGGAGTGGGAGCGGCTCGAATCCGCCCTTGCCGAATGGGCGTCGCGGCGCGAGGATCAATCGAAGGGTTCAAAACGATGATCCATGTCTGCTCGCTGGCAAAGATCGAGGAAACGGTGGCCAGAACCGGCGCGGACCGTATGCTGTCGCTGCTCGCCGCGGGCACGGAGGTGGTCCGGCCGGCCTCCATCGCTCGGCAAAATCACCTGCATCTGGTCATGCACGACATCGCGGTGGCGCAGGACGGCATGACCATGCCGGGCGAGGAGCATGTCCGCAACCTGCTCGATTTCGCGCGTCGGTGGGACCGGGCAAGGCCGATGGTCGTGCATTGCTATGCCGGCATCAGCCGCTCGACGGCTTCGGCCTACATCATCGCCGCCGCATTGGCGCCGAAGCGTGACGAGGCCGAACTGGCGCGAACGTTGCGGGTGCTGTCGCCCTCGGCGACGCCCAATCCGCGATTGATCGCCGTGGCCGACGCGTTGCTTGATCGCAACGGCCGCATGGTGGAAGCGATCGAATCGATCGGGCGCGGTGCGGATGCCTTCGAAGGCACGCCTTTCGCGCTGAAGATCGATGCGTAGCTACTTCAACCAGTCGGCAAGCTTCGCCTTGCGCACATCCCTGAGCAGGCTGATGAACCCGTCGGCCTGATACTCGGCTGTCAGCCGGCCCTTCTCCGCCGTCGCGATGCTGGCATCGCCGACCACGCCGTTCGGGTTCAGGTCGCTGGCGATCCAGGCAAAGGCGTGGGTGCCGGTGTGGCGCAGCAGCGAGAATTCCTTTTCGGCCTTGGCGACGTTGGAAACGAAATTGTCGGCCTTGCCCATGTCGACCAGGTCGGGCCGGAAATGCAGCATCAGCGAGGTCTCGACATCGCCGCCATGGATGCCGTGGCGGTCCTCGAGTTCGGTGTACATGCCGGCAGGCCGGCCGAAACGCTGCCAGCTGGTTTTCACGGCAAGCATGTTTTCGCGCACGCGCAGTTCGCGCGTGATGATGCCCATGATCTCCTCATTGCCGCCATGCGAGTTGACGACGATCAGCTTGCGCACGCCGGCGCGCGCGATCGACAGGCCAAGCTCGGTCCAGGCTTCGATCAGCGTCGTTGCCGGCAGTGTGAGGGTGCCAGGTGCGTGCAGATGCTCGTTCGACTTGCCCACTGCCTGGACCGGCAGGATGCGGATGTCGAGATCGTCGGGCAGGCGGGAAATCACCGTGTCGAGCATGCCGTTCATGATCGTGGTGTCGGTCGAAACCGGCAGATGCGGACCATGCTGCTCGATCGCCGCCAGGGGCAGCACGGCGACCGTCGCCTCCGGATCGATCGATGCGTATTCGGTGGTCCGGTAGTCGCCCCACCACACACGTCTTTTTGCTACGGTCATGTCATGCCTCTTCGATGAACGGCCAGACCTAGCGCGGGACGGGCTGCCTGTCGATCACCCAGCCGCGATAGCCTCGATCTCGACCTTGAATTCGGGCCGAGCGAAACCGGAGACGATCATCAGCGTCGAGGCCGGCGCGGGACTCGAAAACAGCCGGTCGCGGACATCCATATAGGGCCGCAGATGCGCGCGGTCGGTGACGTAGGTGTTGATGCGGACGATATCCCTGAGACCGAGCCCCGCTTCGCCAAGCACCGCTGCGATGTTGCGGAAGCAGAGTTCGGCCTGTGCGTCGGCGTCTTCGGGAATCTGGTCGTCCGCGGTGATGGCGACCTGGCCCGAGCACAGCACCAGCCGTTTACCGGGCGGCACCTCGACGCCGTGGCTGTAGCGGGCAAAGGGTGGCTTGATCGACTTCGGGGTGAGGAATTTGAACATGGCAATCTCCGGCTTTCCCGTAGCCTAAGGCCTGTCCCGTTGCACCTTCAAGATGGCGGTGCATGTTCCCGGTGCGATTGTGGACAGGCGTTCAAAAAATAGGCACGATGCCTTCCGTACAGCATGACCCGTTCGTCCTTGGTGTTGCAATGTCGTCCAGGCGGGCGGTCCCGGCGCAAGGCGCTGGTGGCATGTGTCTTGCTTCTTGAATCTTTGGTGTCGAGCCTGGCGCGTGGCGTGCCGGAGCAAACAGAGGGTGGTGTCGATGTACGGAAAACAGAAGATCTCGGTGGCGGTGGTGGCCCTGCTTGCGGCCAGTACGCTGGGCGCCGCGGCGAATGAAAAAGTCACCTTCGGCACCAACTGGTTGGCCGAGCCGGAACATGGCGGATATTACCAGTCCGTCGCGGACGGAACCTACGCCGCTTGCGGCCTCGACGTCACCATCATGCAGGGCGGCCCGCAGGTCAGCGGCCGGCCGATGCTGCTTGCCGGCAAGATCGATTTCTACATGGGCGGCAATCTGCTGTCGGCCTTCGATGCCGTCCAGCAAGGCATTCCGATGCGCGTGGTGGCGGCGGATTTCCAGAAGGACCCGCAGGTGATCATGTCCCACCCAGGCGAGGGGCTCGACAAATGGGAGGACCTGAAGAACGCCGACCAGTACATATTGGGCGACGAGGGCGTGCAGACCGTCTTCCAGTGGATGGTCATCGAACTCGGCTTTGATGCCGCGAAGCGCGCGCCCTACACCTACAACACCGCTCCCTTCCTCGCCAACAAGAAGTCGATCCAGCAGGGCTACGTCACCTCCGAGCCGTTCGCGGTCAAGAAGGAGGGCGGCTTCGTGCCGAACCAGTTCCTGCTCGCCGATTATGGCTGGGACACCTATTCGACGACGATCGAGGTGATGCAGGACACGATCGACAAGAAGCCGGAGGTGGTTCAGTGCTTCGTCGATGGCTCGGCCAAGGGCTGGTACAAATATCTCTACGGCGACAACAAGGCCGCCAATGAGATGATCAAGAAAGACAATCCCGACATGAGCGACGAGCAGATCGCGTTCTCGATCGAGCAGATGAAGAAGTTCGGGCTGGCTGATTCCGGTGACACCGAAAAGCTCGGCATCGGCGCCATGACAGACGCGCGCATCCAAAGCTTCTACGACAAGATGGTCAAGGCCAAGGTGACGCCAGCCGGCATCGACATCAAGAAGGCCTACACGCTGACCTTCGTCAACAAGGGCGTTGGGCTTGAGCTGAAGAAATAGGCCGGTCCCGCATGATAAGGGAAAAAGTGGCGCCAGCGCCGGCTGCGTCGGGTACTGCCCCGACGCTTCTGGCGTTGCGCGGCGTCGGCAAGGTCTTCTCCAACGGTGTGACGGCGCTGAGCGACGTCGACCTGACGATCCGGGAAGGCGATTTCCTCAGCCTGCTCGGGCCGTCCGGTTGCGGCAAGTCGACGGCGCTGCGGCTCATCGCCGGGCTGTCGACGCCGACCTCCGGCGTGCTCGACTGGCGCGGCGGCGGCTCGCTTGACCGCTCGAACATCGGCTTCGTCTTCCAGGAGCCAACGCTGCTGCCGTGGGCCAATGTTTTCGACAATGTCTGGCTGCCCCTGCGGCTGAAGGGCATTTCGCGCGCCAAGGCGACACCGGCGATAACGGAAATGCTGGCGCGGGTGCACCTGACCGGCTTCGAGGACGCGGTGCCACGCGAACTGTCCGGTGGAATGAAGATGCGGGTTTCGATCGCTCGGGCGATGGTGACGAAACCGCGTGTGCTGCTGATGGACGAGCCATTCGCGGCACTCGACGAGATCACCCGCTTCAAGCTCAACAACGATCTCTTGGAACTGTGGCAGGACGAGCGTTTCACAGTCGTCTTCGTCACCCACAGCGTCTTTGAAAGCGTGTTCCTCTCCAACCGCGTCGTCGTCATGGCAGCGCGGCCGGGCAGGGTGTTCGACGAACTCGCCATCGAGGCCTCCTATCCGCGCGACGAGGCGTTTCGCACCTCGCCCGATTATGCGGCACTGTGCCGTCAGGCCTCCGATGTGCTGGTCAAGGCCATCAATTCAACAGCGGACGCGCATCATGACGGCCATTGACGAGCGGGCGCTCGAACTCGACCCCGAGGAAGCACGGCGCGTGCGCCAGGAACGGTTCGAGCGGATCGGCCGCTGGGTGCTGCCGCTGGCGATCATGATCCTGGCGATCTGGCTGTGGGATCGCATCTGCGTCTGGAACGAGATCCCGCAATACATCCTGCCGCGTCCCGGCGTGGTGCTGTCGACGCTTTACAACGATGCCGGCCTGCTGTTCTCCTCGCTGCTGGTCACCTTGCGCATCACCTTCCTCAGCCTGCTCCTTGCCGTTGTTGGCGGGGTCGGGCTGGCGGTGCTGTTCGCGCAGTCGAAATGGGTCGAGATGTCGTTCTTCCCGTTCGCCATCGTGCTGCAGGTAACGCCGATCGTGGCGATCTTTCCGTTGATCAATATCTATGTGAACGACCAGACGACGAAGCTTCTGCTCTGCGCCTGGATCGTCGCCTTCTTTCCGATCCTGTCCAACACCACGCTCGGGCTCAACTCCGTCGACCGCAATCTGCGCGATATGTTCAAGCTCAATGGCGCGACGCGCTGGCAGCAATTGCGCTATCTCAGGTTGCCGGCGGCGATGCCGTATTTCCTCGGCGGGCTGAAGATCGCCGGCGGCCTGTCGCTGATCGGCGCCGTGGTGGCCGAGTTCGTGGCCGGCACCACCGGCCAGTCGTCCGGCCTTGCCTCGCGCATCATCGAGGCCGGCTACCGGCTCAACGCACCGCGGCTGTTCGCGGCGCTGTTTTTGATCTCGCTCACCGGCATTTTGATCTTCCTCGTGCTGTCGCTGATATCGCATCTCATTTTGCGGCGCTGGCACGAGAGTGCGCTGAAGCAGGAGCGCTAGGGTGACGGAAATGTTCGCGCGAAGCGCCCCCCTCTGGCCTGCCGGCCATCTCCCCCTCAAGGGGGGAGATTGGCTGTCTCTAAGGTTTTCGCAAATCTCCGACGTCAAAGGATGGCCAGCGAGGCTGAAGCGGCCAATCTCCCCCCTTGAGGGGGAGATGTCCGGCAGGACAGAGGGGGGCAGGCCTTGATACCAGCCTCCGGCTCTTATCAGCTCGCTAACGTCCGTGTTCATCAATCACTGACGTCGGGCCTTACTGCAACTTACGATAATGACGGTTTCGCGCTGGCCGACATTGCCGTCGCTGACGGCAAGGTCTCCAGCATTGCCGCGCATGGCCGATCGAAAGCGCCTGCCGACGCCGTCGATCTTGGCGGCCGCATCGTGCTGCCATGCTTCGTCGACTGCCACACGCATATCGACAAGGGCCATATCTGGCCGCGAAAACCCAATCCCGACGGCACCTTCATGGGCGCGCTCAATGCCGCCGGGGCCGACCGCGTCGCCCGCTGGAGCACCGAGGATGTGGCGCGGCGGATGGATTTCTCGCTGCGCTCGGCCTACGCGCATGGCACCAGGGCGCTGCGCACCCATCTCGACAGCGTTGCGCCGCAGGAGGAAATCTCCTGGCCGGTGTTCGAGACGATGCGCGAGGCATGGCGCGGCCGCATCGAATTGCAGGGTGCCTGCCTGCTTGGCATTGAGGGCGTGCGCGACAAGAAGTGGTTCGACAGGCTGGCAAAAAGGGTCGCCGCGGCCAAGGGCGTGCTCGGTGTCGTCACCTACATGGTGCCGGATCTCGAAGAGCTGCTCGACCATGTCTTCGCGCAAGCCATCAAGCATGGCCTCGATCTCGATTTCCATGCCGACGAGACCGACGATGTTTCCGCCATATCGCTGAAGAAGATCGCCGAGGCCGCTCTTTGGAACGGTTTCGAAGGGAACATACTCGTCGGCCATTGTTGCTCGCTGGCGCGCCAGCCGGACCTCGACGTGCTCGACACGCTGGACAAGGTGGCGAAAGCGGGGCTCGCGGTCGTGTCGCTGCCGATGTGCAATCTCTATCTGCAGGACCGGCGCGGCGACGGCAACACGCCGCGCTGGCGTGGCGTGACTCTGCTGCACGAAATGAAGGCGAGGGGCATTCCGGTCGCTGTCGCTTCCGACAACACGCGTGATCCGTTCTATGCCTATGGCGATCTCGACATGCTGGAGGTCTACCGCATGGCGACGCGCATCCTGCATTTCGATCATCCGGTCGCCGACTGGCCGCAAACGGTCACGGCGACACCGGCCAGTGTGATGCGGCTTGATGGCTTCGGTATGCTGGCCGCCGGCGGCGATGCCGACTTCATCCTGTTCAAAGGCCGAAGCTGGACGGAATTGCTGTCGCGGTCCGAATCGGATCGCATCGTCGTGCGTGGCGGCAGGGCGATCGACAGGCAATTGCCCGACTATGCCGAACTTGACGAACTGATGGTGGAATGATGGATGTTTCGGCGCTCAAACGCGATCTTCACGGGCTGAAGGTCGACGACAATCCGGCCATCGTCCAGCAGAAGAGCCGCGACTTCTACTGGTACAGCCCGGTGCTGAAGCAGCAGCTCGACCATGTCACCGGCGATTTGATCGTGACGCCGAAGAACGAGAAGGAACTCATCCGCGTGCTCGCTGCCTGTCACCGGCATGGCGTGCCGGTGACACCGCGCGGCAGTGGCACTGGCAATTACGGCCAGGCTATGCCGCTCTCCGGCGGCGTCGTGCTCAATCTCGCCGAAATGAACGAGATCAAGTCGATTTCGCCAGGTCGCGTCGTGACCGGGCCGGGGGCCATTCTTGCCGATATCGACAGGGCGACGCGGGCGCATTCCGGGCAGGAGCTGCGGCTGTCGCCGTCCACCTACAACACGGCCTCGATCGGCGGCTTCATTGCAGGCGGTTCGGGCGGCGTCGGTTCGATCAATTTCGGCGGCCTGCGCGATTTCGGCAATGTGCTTCGGCTGCGCGTGGTGACGATGGAGGCCGAGCCGAAGGCGCTCGAACTCACCGGCGAGGATTTGCACAAGGTCACCCATGCCTATGGCACCAACGGCATCATCACCGAGGTCGAGATGCCGCTAACCGCGGCTTACGAATGGATCGACGTCATCGTCGGCTTCGACGCTTTCATGGATGCCGCCCACTACGGAAATGCGCTGGCTTGCCAGGACGGTATCCTGACCAAGCTGATCACCCCGATAGCAGCGCCCGTACCGCAGCTCTATTTCAAGCGGCACCAGAAATTCCTGAGCGATGGGCAGAGCATCTGCGTCGTCATGGTGGCGCAGCACGGGCTGGATGCCTTCCTGGCCTTCACCCGCCGGGCTGGCGGCGAGGTGATCTTCAATGCCGCAACCGCAACGCCGGACGAAAAGAAGGGCCTGCCGCCGGCCTATGAACTGGCCTGGAACCACACCACGCTGAGAGCGCTGCGCGTCGACCCTTCGATCACCTACCTGCAGTCGCTCTATCCGTTTCCCAACCAGCTGGCGCTGGTCGAGAAGATGGACGCGATGTTTCCGGGCGAGGTGTTCTCGCATCTGGAATTCGTGCGTCTGGACGGCAACATCACCTGCTTCGGCTTGCCGCTGGTCAAGTTCACCACCGAAGCGCGGCTCGACGAGATCGTGCGGTTGCATGAGGAGAATGGCTGCCCGATCTTCAACCCGCACCGCTACACGCTGGAAGAGGGCGGCATGAAGCAGACGGATGCGGTGCAGCTTGCCTTCAAGCGCGAGACAGATCCGCAAGGCCTACTCAATCCTGGCAAGATGATCGCCTGGGAGAACCCGGACTATGACTACCGGTCGGGCCGGACTTTTTTGTTCAAGGGGCTGCAGAAGGTGGGATGAGGAGAGGTTTGCGCTTGAGCACCCCCCTCTGGCCTGCCGGCCATCTCCCCCGCAAGGGGGGAGATTGGCAGCCTCTGAGTCGCGACCATTCTGCGGCGTTGACAGGTGGCGAAAGCGATGCGGCAGTCCGATCTCCCCCCTTGCGGGGGAGATGCCCGGCAGGGCAGAGGGGGGTGCCTCGCACTGACGTCTGGGACGTTGTCCCATGAACATCCTCGTCCTCTACGCCCATCCGGTCGAGACTAGCTTCAATGCCGGCCTGCACCGCATGATCGTCGAGCGCCTGACGGCAGCGGGCCATACGGTCGACGACTGCGATCTCTATGCCGAAGAGTTCGATCCGCGGATGACGCGCGATGAACGGCTGAACTATCACAACCGGCGCGGCCCAGCCGATGCGGTTGCACCTTACATCGAGCGCCTGCTGCGCGCCGATGCGCTGGTGCTATCCTACCCGGTCTGGAACTACGGCTTTCCAGCGATCCTGAAGGGCTTCTTCGACCGCGTCTTTCTGCCCGGCGTGTCGTTCAAGATGGTTGATGGCAAGGCGCGGCCGTCGCTGCACAACATTCGCAAGGTTACGGCGGTGACCACCTATGGCGGCAGCCGATTCCGCGCCATGCTGATGGGAGATCCGCCGCGTAGGCTGATCAAGCGCATGCTGCGCGCCACCGTAAAGCCGGGCGCGCCGGTGAGCTATCTCGCGCACTATGCGATGAACCTGTCGACCGACAGCACGCGCAAGGCCTTCATAACCAAGGTCGCGGCCAGCATGGATGCTTTCTGATGCGGGCGCTGGTGGTCTACTGCCATCCGGTGCCCGAGAGCTTTTGCGCCGCCATACGCGACACCGCCGTGGACGTGCTGAAGGCGAGGGGCTGGGAGGTGCGGCTGCTCGACCTCTACGCCGAAAAATTCGATCCGGTGATGACTTGCGACGAGCGGCGCTCCTACAACGACCAGGCGCCGCAGGACCCGGCGCTGAAGCCGCATTTCGAGCTGCTCAACTGGGCCGAAGCGATCCTGTTCGTCTATCCGACGTGGTGGTACGGGCTGCCGGCGATGCTGAAGGGCTGGCTCGACCGGGTGTGGGCAACGGACGTCGCTTTCAAGCTGCCGGCGGGCAAGGGGCGTATCAAGTCGCTGATGACGCATGTGACCAGGGTCGGTGTCATCACCACCTGCGGCGCGCCGACCTGGTGGAGCGTCGTCGTCGGCCAGCCAGGGCGCAAAACGCTGCTGCGCGGCATGCGGGCGCTGTGCGCCACACGCTGCCGGACGTTCTTCCTGGCGCACTATTTGATGGATTCCTCGACGCCGGCGACAAGGGCGGCGTTTTTGGCGAAGGTGCGAGGGAAGCTGGAGCGGTTTTGAGTTCCTTACCCTCCCCCTTGTGGGGAGGGTCGCTTCGCAAAAGCCGCGAAGGCGGCTTTTGCGAAGCTGGGTGGGGGTCTCGTAGGGCGCACCCCCACCCCGTCTCGCAACCTGCGCTTCGCTTCGGCTGCGAGCCGACCCTCCCCACAAGGGGGAGGGTAAGAAGCGCTACATCCTTACCCGCTCCGACTTCGGATCATACATCGGCTTCACCGACGCTTCCGCCGCGAAACGCTCGCCGGCAATCTCGATCTCGTAGGACGAGGCCAGCACATCCGCTTCGCTCTCGCCCCGGCACTCGATATAGCCCAGCCCGACGGCACCGCCGAGGTGATGGCCATAATTGCCTGATGTGATCGGGCCGACGATCTTGCCGTCGCGCAGGATCGCCTCGTTGTGGAAGAGCAGGGGCTCTGGATCCTTCAGCCGGAACTGGACCAGCCGGCGTGACAGGCCGACTTCCTTTTTGCGTAGCACGGCATCGCGGCCGATGAAGTCGCCCTTGGCCGTCTTCACCGCGAAGCCGAGGCCGGCTTCCAGTACATTGTCCTCGTCAGTGATGTCATGGCCGAAATGCCGGAAGGCTTTCTCGATGCGGCAGGAATCCAGCGTGTGCAGACCGCAGAGTTTCAGGCTGACGTCCGCGCCCGCCTCGTCGATCGCTTCGAAGACATGGGCTGCCTGATCGGTCGAGACGTAGAGTTCCCAGCCGAGTTCGCCGACATAGGTGACGCGGTGGGCGCGGGCCAGGCCCATGCCGATCTCGATCTCCTGGAATGTGCCGAACGGATTTTTCTCATTGGAGAAATCGTTGGGGCTGACCTTCTGGATCAGTTTTCGCGCATCCGGTCCCATCAGGCAGAGCACGCTTTCGGCCGCCGTCACATCGGTGACGACGACGAACTGCTCGCCGACATGGCGGCGCAGCCAGGCGAGGTCACGCTGCAGCGTGGCGCCTGGGACGACGAGAAAGAACGCCGTCTCCGACAGGCGCGAGACCGTCAGGTCGCTCTCGATGCCGCCGCGCTGGTTGAGCATCTGGGTGTAGACGATCTTGCCCGCTGCCACGTCCATATCGTTGGCGCATAGTCTTTGCAGGAAGGCGCAGGCGTCGCGGCCCTCGACGCGGATCTTACCGAACGAGGTCATGTCGAACAGGCCGACGCCGTTCCTGACCGCGAGGTGTTCCTCGCGCTGGTTGTCGAACCAGTTCTGGCGCTTCCAGGAATAGCGGTATTCGCGCTCCTGGCCCTCACGGGCAAACCAGTTGGCACGCTCCCAGCCGGCGACTTCGCCGAACACCGCGCCGCGCGCCTTCAGATGCTCATGCAGCGGCGAGCGACGGACATTCCTCGAGGTCGCCATCTGGCGGTAGGGAAAATGGTCGGCATAGAGCAGGCCGAGCGTTTCGGAGACGCGCTCCTTCAAATAGCGGCGGTTCTTCTGGAACGGCTGGGCGCGGCGGATGTCGACTTCCCATAGGTCGAAGGGCGCTTCGCCATCGTTGATCCACTGCGCCAGCGCCATGCCGGCGCCGCCGGAGGAGACGATGCCGATCGAATTGTAGCCGGTCGCCATCCAATAGCCGGACAGTTCCGGCGCCTCGCCGAGATAGTAGCGGTCGTCGGGCGTAAAACTCTCGGGGCCGTTGAAGAAGGTGTGGATGCCGGCGGTCGCCAGCATCGGCATGCGGTTGACGCCCATTTCGAGGATCGGCTCGAAATGCTCCATGTCCTCCGGCAATTGGTCGAAACAAAAATCCTCACGAATGCCGTCCATGCCCCAGGGTTTTGCCACCGGCTCGAAGGCGCCCAGCATCATCTTGCCGGCGTCCTCCTTGTAGTAGGCGCACTCGTCGGGCACGCGCAGCACCGGCAGGCGGGTGAGGCCGGGGATCGGCTCGGTGACGAGATAAAAATGCTCGCAGGCGTGCAGCGGGATGGTGACGCCGTTCTGTGCGCCCAGTTCGCGCGCCCACATGCCGGCGCAATTGACGACGATGTCGGCTTCGATCGTGCCTTGGTCTTCGCCCTGTGCCCAGGACACGCCGGTGACGCGGCCGGCCTTGGTGTGGACCTTGGTGACCTTCACATTCTCGACGATGGTGGCGCCGCGCTGGCGGGCGCCCTTGGCCAGGGCCATGGCGATGTTGGCGGGGTCGCATTGGCCGTCGAGCGGCAGATGCACGGCGCCGACGACATCGGAAACATTGAGATGCGGGTACATCTCGCTGACTTCCCTGGGCGAAATCTCGCGGACATCGACATCGAAGGCGCGCGCCAGCGACGCCTGCCGGTAGATCTCGTGCTTGCGCTCTTCGGTCAACGCCACGGTGATCGAGCCGACCTGGCGCATGCCGGTGCCGACTTCGGTCTCGGCTTCCAGCTTGACGTAGAGATCGGCGGAATATTTCGCCAGTCGCGTCATGTTCTGCGAGCCGCGCAACTGGCCGATCAGGCCGGCGGCATGCCAGGTCGTGCCCGAGGTCAGCTGCTTGCGTTCCAGCAGCACGATGTCGGTCCAGCCGAGCTTGGCCAGATGATAGGCGACCGAACAGCCGGAAACGCCGCCGCCGATGATGACGGCGCGTGCCTTTGTGGGGATGGCCTTGGCGGTCATGCGGCCTCACGGCGGTAGCTGGAAGCAAAACGGCGCAGACGAAGTGCAGCTTCCTGCAGAACGGGTTCGGGCTGGCAGAGGCTGACGCGAATGTGGCCGGCGGCCGCCTCGCCGAAGCTGGAGCCGGGCATCACGCCGACATTTTCCTTGTCGAGCAAGGCCCAGGCGAATTTCTCATCGTCTGGTTCGACGGCTGATATGTCGAGCATGACATACATGCCGCCCTCCGAACCGCGCACGGTGACATCGTTCATGCCGCGTACGGCGTCGAGCAAAACGGTGCGGCGTGCCGCGTAACGTTCGGCGATTTCCCTGACGCCGTAACGGTTTTCAAGCGCCTCGCTGCAGGCGATGGAGATGAAAGCTGGCAGGCCGTAGGTCGTCACCAGATTGAGATTGATCATCAGCGTGATCATCTCCTCCGGACCGGTCAGCCAGCCCATGCGCCAGCCGGTCATGCCGTGGCTCTTGGACATCGAGTTGATGACCAGAGTGCGCTCGGCCATGCCTGGCAGCGAGCGCGGCGAGACATGCTCACCGCCGCCCAGCGTCCAATAGACTTCGTCCGACAGCAGCCAGAGGTCGTGCTCCCGGCAGACTTGGGCCAACTGCTCCAGCCGCTCGCGCGAATAGACCGCACCGGTCGGGTTGTTCGGCGTGTTGATCAGGATGGCGCGCGTGTTCGGCCGGATTGCAGCGCGGATCATGTCGGCCCGTGGCTGGAAGCCGTCCTCGGCCGGCGTCTCGACGACGGTGAAATCGGCGCCGGCGGCGCTGAACGTGTTGGGATAGGTGGCGTAGTAGGGCGCCACCACGATGGCGTGGTCGCCCTGGTCGAGCACGCCCTGCACGGCCGCGTAGAGTGCGGCCTGGCCGCCCGGCGTGGCGATGACCTGATCCGGCGACGTCTCGACGCCGGTGCAGGCGCTCGAGGCCGCCGCCATCGCCTTGCGCAGGCGCGGCAAGCCGGGAAGCGGGGTGTAGTGATGATTGCTGCCGCGAACAGCGGTCACACAGGCTTCGATCGTCTGCGAAGGCGTATCGAAATCATGGTCGCCGACCGACAGCATGATGATGTCTTCGCCGGCCTCCTTGCGGGTCCAGGCGGCGAAATGGACTTCCCAGCCGTCCTTGCCCGAAGGCACGATGCCGGAGATGCGCGATGATGGTCTAGGCATGCAAAACTCCCGAAATTTCGTAGCCGGCCTGTTCGAGCCGGTCGCGCAGAGCCGCGATATGCGGCGGTCCGACTTCGCAGCAGCCGCCAACGATGCTGGCGCCAGCCTCCACCCAGCCGATCGCCTGGTCGGCATAGGCATCCGGGCCGAGGTCGTGACGAGCATGCAGCACATCGACGGTGCCGCCATGCTTGAGCGCTTCGGTGGAGGTGAAGCCATTGGCGTAGGCACCGACCGGGCCGCCGAGGCCGATCAGTTCAGGCAAGGCCGCGGCGATCGCTTCGGGCCGGCAGCAATTGACCAGCCGCGCGGCGACAGTCAGGCCGTCGAGCGCGCTGGCCGCGGTGGCTATCGCCTCGCCGCTGCGCAGGTGCGGTTTGCCGTGATCGGCCAGCGTCCACGACACCCATACCGGCTTGCCGCTTTCCGATGCAGCGGTGACCGCTGCGCGGGCCTCGTCCGCTGACGCCATGGTTTCGCACAAGAACAGGTCGACGCCGTCGGCCTGCTCGGCAACGATGCGGCGGTAGATATCGAGCGTGTCCTGATAGGAAATGGTCAGCGCCGGCGCGTAGCTGCCGAACAGCGGCGACAAGCAGCCGGCGATCGCGGTGTCGCCGGCTTCGTCACGGGCTTGCCTAGCCAATTCGATACCGCGCTTCTGCAACGGCTTGAACAGGTCTTCCGCACCCTCGCGCGCCAGGCGTTCGGGGGTCGCCGAATAGGTGTTGATGGTGATGACACGGGCACCGGCGCGGATGAATTCCGCGTGCAGGTCGCGCACCAGATCGGGCTCATCGATCAGCACCCTGGCCGACCAAAGCGGCGTCGGCTCGGACTTGCTGCGGCGCACCAGTTCCTGGCCCATGCCGCCATCGGTGAGAATGATTTTCTTCATGCGCGCAGCCTCTCGTTCTTGGGATCCCAAAGCGGCTCGTCCTTCTGCACGATCGCCTGAAAACGCTCGCCGAAGATTTCGACCTCGATAGCCGTGCCGGGTTCCGCGAGGTCGGCGCGCAGCATGCCGAGTGCGATCGACTTGTCGATGCGGTGGCCCCAGCCGCCCGACGTCGTTTCGCCGACAATCTGACCGTCATGCCACAGCGTCGACACCGATGGAGCGTCGCAGTCGCCGGGGTTCTCGACGACCAGCGTGACGAAGCGCTTCTTCACACCTTGCTGTTTTTCATTCAGTAACGCCGCCTTGCCGCGGAAGTCGGGCTTGTCCCATTTGACGAAGCGCTCGAGCCCGCCCTGCAGGATCGAGTAGTCGGTCGACAGGTCGCCCTTCCAGGTGCGGTAGCCTTTTTCGAGCCTGAGCGAATCCAGCGCATACATGCCGAACGGCTTCAGCCCATGCTGCTGGCCTGCCGCGCGGACGGCGTCGAAGATGGCGGCGGTGTCGTCGACCCTGGTGTGGATTTCCCACCCGAGTTCGCCGGCGAAGGAGACGCGCACAAGCTTCGCCCAGCGCCCGGCGATCTTGGTTTCCTGATGCGTCAGCCATGGCAGAGCGAGGTCGGCTTCGCAAACATCGGCGAGGATTTTTCGCGAGTTGGGACCGGCCAGGATCTGGGTCGAGAATTCCTCGGTCCGGTCGATCAGCCTGAACGGCGCGTCCTTGGGCATGCGCGATTTCAGCCATTCGAAATCATGCCATTGCGCGACGGCCGCGGTGATCAGCGTCATCAGGTTGTCATCGTGACGCACGACGGACATTTCGGTGACGATGCGGCCCTTGTCGTCGGCGAAATAGACGAGGCCGATGCGGCCGGGCTTCGGCACCAGCCCGGTGACCTGCAGGCTCAGCCACTCGGCGGCACCAGGACCGTCGAGATTGAAGCGCGAGAAGCCCGGCAGGTCGAGAATGCCGGCCGCGTCGCGCACCGCGAGGCACTCCTCGCGCACGCGGTGCTGCCACGGTCCGTCGCGGCGGAAGGTCAGCGTCGCTTCCTCTGAGATATCGTCGCCATCTTGCGCATACCAGGTGGCGCGCTCCCAGCCATTATAGGCATCGAAGCGGGCGCCGAGCGCCTTGATGCGATCGTGGATCGGCGACAGCTTGCGGTCGCGGCCTTCCGGCCAGGCATGACGCGGGAACTGGATGGCATATTCGTTGCCGTAGATTTCCATGCCCTTGGCGAGGCAGTAGTCCGGCGCCGAGGCGAAGGAAGTGAAGCGGCGCGGGTCGCACGACCACATGTCCCATTCGGTCTGGCCCTCAGTCACCCATTCAGCCAGCACCTTGCCGGCGCCGCCGCCCTGGGCGATGCCGAAGGTGAAGACGCAGGCCTCGAAGGCATTGGGAACGCCAGGCATCGGCCCGATCAGCGGATTGCCGTCCGGCGTGTAGGGGATGGGTCCGTTGATAACCTTGGACAGGCCGGCGGTCCCAAGGATCGGCACGCGGGCGACGGCGTCGGCCAGATAGTGCTCCAGCCGGTCGAGATCGTCGGGGAACAGCTGGAAGGAAAAATCCTCAGGCATAGGATCGTTGTGGGTGGCCCAATGCGCACGGCAATTGCGCTCATAGGGGCCGAGATTCATGCCGTTCTTTTCCTGGCGCAGATAGTAGGAAGTGTCGACGTCGCGCAGCAGCGGCAATTTCTTGCCCTGTTCCTTCGACCATGCCGCCAGTTCGGCGATCTCCTCGAACAGGATGTACTGATGGCTCATCACCATCATCGGCACGTCGCGGCCGAACATCCGGCCGACTTCAGCGGCGCGGTAGCCGGCGGCATTGACGACGATCTCGCAACGGATCTCGCCTTGCGCCGTCTCGACCACCCACTCGTCGTTCTCGCGGCGCACGCCTGTGACCGGGCAGAAGCGGATGATCTTCGCACCCATATCGCGCGCGCCCTTGGCGAGCGCCTGGGTGAGCTGCGCCGGATCGATGTCGCCGTCACTCGGATCGTAGAGCGCGCCTTTCAGGTCATGCGTCTCGATGAAAGGATAGCGGCGCTGGATTTCGTCGGCGCCGACAATGTCGATGTCCATGCCCTGGTAGCGGCCCATGCCCTTGGCGCGCTGAAATTCCTGCATGCGCTCTTTCGTATGAGCAAGGCGCAGCGAGCCGGTGACGTGATAGTTCATGGGATAGTCGACCGCGTCGGCCAGCCCGCGATAAAGCTCGGTCGAATAGCGCTGCATGTTCATCAGCGACCAGGACGAGGAGAAGGTCGGCACGTTGCCGGCGGCATGCCAGGTCGAGCCCGAGGTCAGCTCGTTCTTTTCGAGCAGCACGCAGTCGGTCCAGCCCGCCTTGGCGAGATGATAGAGCGAGGAGGTGCCGACGGCGCCGCCTCCGATAATCACCACGCGCGCCGTGCTCGGCAAACCCGCCATGTTCTTCTCCAAAACTTTAACTCAATAGACGGGTGGCGAAACCACCCAGATGATGACAGCAGGCTCGGTGCCTGGATTGCGCCAGCGGTAAGGCTTGCCTTCGAAACGAAAGGAATCGCCTTCGCCAAGCCGATGCCAGACACCCGCGATCTCGATGTCGAACAGTCCGGACGCGACGTATCCGGCTTCCTCGGTCGGCCGCTGCGCCTCGGCCTTCAGTTCCGCGCCCGGCGCGAAGACCGAACGCACCATCTCGAAGCTACCGCCGAGATCGGGCGACAGAAGCTCCTCCACCAGGCCGGATTCGCTTGTGCCAAGCGTGCGGCGCCGGCCGGCGCGCACAACCACGCCGCGCTCGCTTTCGACAGGCACGTCATGGCTGAAGAACAGGCTGATCGGCACGCCGAACAGCTCGGCGAAGGCCCTGAGGTCGCCGAGCGATGGCGTCGACAGGCCGCGCTCGACCTGGCTGACCCAGCCGACCGAACGGCCAAGCTTCATGCCGATCTCGGCGAGTGTCAGCCCGCGCGCCCTGCGTAAGGCTCTGATATCGCCGGCCAGCACGCGTTCGTCAGGTCCCTGCAATGTTCTTGCGGTAGGCGAAAGCAAAACGTTCACTTCATGAAAAATTGCGGTCAAATTTCATGAGAAATCAACCTCATGAAAAAATCAAGCGGATTTTCACGGATGCACAAGATTTGCTTGCGCCATTTTGACGGTTCATGCAAAGGCTCCGCCGAGAGCGGCGAGTGGGGACGTCCGATCGAGACGAGGGGTAAAGGACGGCCCATGCTGGAAAACAACATCCGAATTGCGGACGATGCCGAGATTGTCGACGAGGCGATCTTGTCGCGCCGCTCGGTACGCGCATTTCTGCCCGACATGGTCGACGACGACACGATCCGCGCCATTCTGGCGGTCGCAGCGCGGGCTCCGTCCGGCACCAACATGCAGCCATGGAAGGTCTATGTCACCAAGGGCGAGACCAAACGGCAGATCACCGACGCCATTCTCAATTCAGGCATTCGCGCCGAAAAGGCCGACTGGGATGAGTACCGCTATTACCCCACACAGTTCTTCGAGCCGTATCTCACCCGCCGCCGCGCCAACGGCTTCGGCCTCTATGGCGCGCTCGGCATCGGTCGCCGCGAGGTCGACAAGATGCGCGCCCAGCACGACCGCAACTTCGTCTTCTTCGACGCGCCCATCGGCATGATCTTCACCATCGACCGCCGGCTCAACCAGGGCTCATGGATCGACTACGGCATGTTCCTGCAGAACATCATGGTCGCAGCTAGAGGCAGGGGTCTGCACACCTGTCCACAGGCAGCCTTCGCGCCCTATCACCGGCAGATCCGGCCGGTGCTCGACATTCCCGACGAGGAGATCGTCGTCTGCGGCATGGCGCTAGGCTATGAAGACACGTCAAAACCTGAAAACGCCTTCCGCACCGACCGCGTGCCGCTGGAGGAGTGGGTGACGTTCAGCGAGTAGGTCGGCCTGCCGGCTGACTTTTCCCTTGTGCATGTCGTTGTCCTAAAACCGCTACACACTTTTGGGCGACATGCACTATTCGGTGTTCATATGGGCACCATGGCCGCTGACATGGGCGCCATCCTGCGGTGTCAGCTTGAGGTAGGCGAGCAGCGCGCACAGCGTGATGACGCCCTCGATCACGAACAGGATGCGGAAATCGTCGGCGATGGCTGGGCCGCCGCCGGCCAGAAATGACAGTGCTGCCGCGGCCAGACCGACGCTGATAGCCACCGCCAGCTGCCACAAGATGTAATAGAGCGCGCTGAAACGGGCGAGCTGCTCGGGCGCGATGTCGGAATAGGCGAGGTTGCCGGTCGAGGCCCATTGCGCGGAGCGGAAGACGCCGAAAACGAAGATGTAGGCAAGCACGATCCACACCGGGGTGGTCGCTTGCACCAGGGCGAAGCCAGCGACCAGGACGGCGACGATCGGCGTGTTGTAGACCAGCACGCGGCGGAAGCCGAAACGGTTGAGGACATGCGGCATGAAGAACCGCATCGCCACCGAGCCGACCGCCGCGACGAAGGTCAGCGACCCCGCCTGCACCGCGCTCATGCCGAAGCCGAGCTGGAACATCAGCGGCAGCAGGAAGACGACGGAGCTGAGGCCGATCGTGTCCAGCCCGCCGCCGGTGAGGAACGAAATGCGGAAGGTGCGGATGCGTAAGAGCTTGAGATCGAGCAGCGGATTGCGCACGCGCAGGCAGTAGAACGAGGCGACGGTCAAGATGACGAGCGCCAGCGCCAGTTCGCCGGCAATGATACCGCCCGTCGCATCCTTGGCGGCCAGCGAATCCATGCCGAAGACCAGCAGCACCATGCCGCCGCCGACCAACAGGAAGCCCGGAAAGTCGAACGGCGTGCGTACCGGCTTGGTCATCGTTGGAAACAGCGAGGCGGCAAGAATTGCCGCTGCCAGTGCGAACGGCACGTTGATGAAGAAGATCCAGCGCCAGGAAATGTAGGTGGTCAGCGCGCCGCCGACGAGCGGGCCGACCAGCGGGCCGGACTGGCCGGCCAGCGAGACATACATGTTGATCTTGAGCGTGCGGCTGCGCGGGAAGGTCGACAGGATGACGACCTGGCCGAGCGTGCCCATCAAGGCGCCGCCAAAGCCTTGCAGCGCACGGGCGCCGACCAGCGTCCAGATGTTGTCAGACAGCCCGCAGAGCGCCGACGAGGCGGCGAACACCAGCAAGGCAAAACAGTAGACGTTGCGCAGGCCGAAGCGGTCGGCGGCCCAACCACCAAGCGGCATCGAGATGATCAGGCTGGCGACGTAGACGGTGATCAGCAGGCCGAGTTGGCTGGGCGGACGGCCGAGACTTTCGCCGATGCCGGGCAGCGCCGTGACCACGACATTCTGGTCGAGGCTGGTCATGAACACCCCGCAGGCGACCGTCAGCGGCAGCAGGAGCAAGGCTCTGGCCGGCACATCGGCGCGATCCGTGGCGCCGGCGGATAGTTCAGCGGTCATGGAGATGTTCGAACCAAACGAATGTGCCGACTCTTGAAGAAGGGATTTTCTTATCCCTTGGGCCGGCTAGGCGGCCATCTCTCCACAATGGGCGCACGCGGGAGGATTCTCTAGCGGCAGAACCGGCTGGCGTTGATGCCAGAACACATTGTGCGCCGCCGGACCATTCAACCGTCAAGCAGGTGCTGAAGCTGCGACCGCAGCCATTGGTGTGCCGGGTCGCCGTCCCGGCGCTTGTGCCAGATCTGCGTGAACTCAAAGGCCGGAATCTCGAAGGGAGAGGCGAACACGCAAAGCCCGTTGTCCGGCGCCGGCAGGATCCGGCTGGCGACGGTCAGCACGAGGTCGGTGCCGGCGATCAGGCTCGGCGCCACGCCCCAATGCGGGATGACGAGGCAGAGCCGCCGCTTGTGACCCAGTTCGGCCAAGGCCTTGTCGACTTCGCTCTGACGCTCGGGCCGCAAATCGACCAGTGCGTGCGGCCGGCCCAGATAGGTCGCCAGATCCATCGTCTTCTTGCCGCCGAGGCTTGCCGCATCGGCGAGACAGGCAAAGCGCTCGTCGAACAGTCGATGCGAGCGCATGGATCGATCCAGGTCAGGAAAGACGCCGAAGGCAAGATCGATCTCGCCGTCGACGATTTGCGAAACCATCACCTCGCGGCTCGCCTGGCTGACCAAGAGGTCGACATGCGGCGCCCGCGCCCGCAAGAGCGGCAGCAAGGCCGGCAGGATGACGGCGGCGCCATAGTCCGACATGGCGAGCCGAAACGTTCGGCGCTCGGTCGCCGGATCGAAGCCGGCCGGTGCCAGGAGGTGCCGCATGCGGTCGAGCGCCTCGGTGAGTGCCGGCGCGATTTCCATGGCGCGTGCCGTCGGCTCGAGGCCACCCGCCCGCCTGACCAGCAGCGGGTCATCGAGAAGGTGGCGCAATCGGGCGAGCGCATGGCTGACAGCGGGCTGGCTCTTCTTCAGTCGCAGTGCCGCCCGCGAGACGTGGCGTTCGGCAAGCAAGGCCTCCAGCACGACGAGGAGGTTGAGATCGATACCAGCGAGATTATTCATCTCATGCATATTATGTGTGAGATGATCGAATTTCCATATGCAAACGTGATGACCTAACTGGGCTTGATCGATATGGAGACAATCGCATGCCCAGTTTTTCTCTTCTTGTCGCCGCTTTGCTGGCAGGGGCCGCCGTGCCCTTCCAGGCAGGGGCGAACGCCATGCTTGGCCGCCTGCTTGGCCATCCGCTCTGGGCGACCTTCGTCTCGCTGGGTGTCAGCGTCGTGCTGATCGTCCCGGTCATGATAGCCTTCAGGCTGCCTGTTCCTTCCGTCGGGATGGCGCTCAAAGGTCCGTGGTGGATCTGGATCGGCGGCGCGGCAGGCGTGGTCTACATCACCGCCGCACTGCTGCTGGCGCCGAGGCTCGGTGCCGCGAGCTTCATCGTTGCCGTCATTGCCGGCCAGATGGTCGCCTCGCTGGTCATCGATCATTTCGCCTTGATGAGCTTTGCCCATCGGCCGGTGAATATTGCCCGCTTCGCAGGACTTGCGTTCATCATAGCCGGGCTCGTCGTGACGCAATGGGCAAGCACCATTGCCTCACAGACAGCCCAGCCCGGTTCGCATCCGACCCAAAAAGGAGACGCCCAATGAAACCTCATCTCGTCCTGCGCCTCGCGCGGCCAACCAACGATCTCGCCGCGGTCACCCGCTTCTATCGGGATGGTCTCGGTCTCCAGGAACTGTTTCGCTTCAGCGGCCATGACGGCTTCGACGGCGTCATGCTCGGGCAGCCCGGTGACGCCTATCATTTCGAATTCACCCACGCCCATGGCCACGACGCCGGCAGGGCGCCGACAGCGGACAATCTGGTCGTCTTCTACATGCCGGATCGCGACGCCTGGGAAGCCGCCGTGCAGCGCATGAAGGATCATGGCTATGCCACGGTGCCGTCCTTCAATCCCTATTGGGACAGGCAAGGGGTCACCTTCGAGGATTGCGATGGCTATCGCGTCGTCCTGGAGAACGCCGACTGGCACGCCGTCGCGCAGCAGGCCTAGCTGGCCGACAGGGCGGGCCTATTGCACCTCGTAGCCGACTTCTTCGCTGGCGTGACAAAGCGCCTTCCAGAACGAGCGTGCAAACGAGCGGAAGACATAGATGTCGAACTGGTCGGCGCCGGTGCGCTGGATCTGGGCGAAGACGTCGTGATGGGTGGTCGAACGGCCGGCGCCGACGGGAAAGGCCGGCAGCGCGAAATCGATGGCGAAGAATTTCGCCAGCACCCATTCGGCCTTCGGCCCGGCAATGCGAATGGCGGTGCGGCCGTGCGAGAGGTCGGTGATCGTGCCGATGGTCGGGGTGACGACCTTGGCAAAGGCCGCGGCCAGTTCTTCGGCCTCGTCGGCAACGGTGAACTTTCCCGGCGCGAAGCCGAACACCGATTTCACGCCGTCGGTCAAGCCGCCGCCGGCGCCATCAGGCAGCGCAAGCCCGGTGACGGTGCGGATGGCCGCGATCAGCTTCTTCTCCTCGCCGGGCCAGGCGGCGAGCTGCACGATCGAGCCCGGCCTTGTCTCGGTCAGGATGATTTCGACACCATGTTCGAAATTGCCATGCGAGCCGACGTGGAATTCCGGTTCGAGTGGGGATTGGCGCTCAACCATGCATGCGGCTCCCGTCCGGATCGAAGAAGTGGTTGGAGACGATCTCGACCGGCCCGAACCGGTTGCGCAAGGGATCGGAGACATGGGCGCGCGTGCCCCGCCGTGCCTTGCCGCCCTTGACCAGCGCCAGCGCGATATGCTTGCCGAGCGCCGGCGAATAGCAGCAGGCGGTGATGTGGCCGATCGAGCCGTGCGGATTGGCTTCGTCAACCTCTTCGACAATATGCGCGCCGCCGTTGAGCGGCCGGTTGTCGAGCGAAATCAGGCCGACCAGTTCCAGCCGGTCCGACGCGATCAGGCCTTCGCGGTCCATCATCGCCGAGCCGATGAACGGCTTCTTCTTCGACAGCATCCAGTCGAGATGCAAGTCGCGCGCCGTGGTGCGGCCGTCGATCTCGGCGCCGGTGACATGGCCCTTTTCGATGCGCATCGTGCCCAGCGCCTCGAGCCCGTAGGTGACCAGCCCGAACGGTTTGCCGGCTTCAACAAGCGCTTCCCAGACATGCGTGCCATGGCCGGCGCCGCAATAGACCTCGAACGCCATTTCGCCGGAGAAGGACAGCCGGCAGATCATCACCGGCACGCCTGATATCTCGCCACGCACGATGCCCATGAAGGGCAAGGTGGCGTTGTCGACAGCGGTGCCGATGACGCAAGAGGCGAGGATCTGCCTGGCCTTCGGCCCGCCGATCGCAGCCCCCGCCCATTCGTCGGTCACCGAGGTTACGTGCACCTTGAGGTCCGGCCAGATCACGTCGAGGAAATATTCCAGATGCTGCATCACCTTGCCGGCATTGGCCGTGGTGGTGGTCATCAGGAAATCCTGCTCGCCGAGCCGCCAGGTGGTGCCGTCGTCGAAGGCGAGGCCGTCTTCGCGCAGCATCAACCCATAGCGGGCCTTGCCGACGGCGAGCGTCGAAAACATGTTGGTGTAGACGCGGTCGAGGAATAGGGCGGCGTCGGGTCCTTGCACGGCAATCTTGCCCAGCGTCGAGACATCGACGATGCCGGCGCTTTCGCGCGTTGCCTTGGCTTCGCGCACATAGGCCTGTTCGACCGTCTCGCCGGCATGACCGTAGATCATCGGCCGGTACCAGAGGCCGGCGGAATACATCGTCGCGCCATGGGCCAGATGCCAGTCGTGCATCGGCGTCAGCCGTTCGGGCTTGAGGTCGCCAAAACGTTCCGCAGCCAGCGAGCCGATCGACACTGGCGCAAAGGGCGGCCGGAAGCGCGTCGTGCCGACCTCGGGGATCGGTTTGCCCAGCGCTTCGGCCATAATGGCAAGGCCAGGCACGTTGGAGCTTTTTCCCTGGTCGGTCGCCATGCCGAGCGTGGTGTAGCGCTTCAGATGCTCGACCGAGACAAAGCCTTCGCGATGCGCCAGCCGCACGTCCTCTGCGGTGACGTCGTGCTGAAAATCGACAAAGCTCTTGCCCTTGGCCCTGATTTCGAACACCGGGGCTGGATCGGGATCGCCGGGTACGGCTTCGACGGTCGGCAGCACAGCAGGCGCGCTCTGCCCGCCCGCGGCGGCCAGGCCGGCGGCGCGGCCCTCGGCGAGCGCTTCGGTGGTGGAAAAGCTGCCGGTGAAGGCACCGGCACCAATCCATTTCTGTGTCGGCTTCGGCGGCAGGAAAGCTTGCCGCGCGGCGTTCCATTCCGCTTTGGCGCCGGCTTGGCTGGCCAGATGGATGGTCGGCGACCAGCCGCCGGACATCAGCAGGCAATCGGCATGGATGCTGCGCGCATCGCCGGTAAGCGTGCCATTGGTCATGTCGAAGCGTTGCAGCTTGAGACCGGACAGTGCCTTGCCGCCTTCGGTGGCGACGACGGCATGGCCGGCGAAGATCTCTGCCTCGGCCTCCGCGGCCAGCTTGCGCATCTCCGGCGAAAGCTCCGGCCTGACATCGGCGATCGCGACGACCGCGGCCCCGGCCTTCTTCAAGGCGACGGCGGCGCGATAGGCGCTGTCATTGTTGGTGAACAGTGCGATTCGCTCGCCTGGCAGCACACCGAACTCGTTGGCATAGCGCTCGGCGGCATGCGCCAGCATCACGCCTGGCCGGTCATTGCCGGGGAAGACCAGCGGGCGCTCAAAGGCACCGGTGGCCAGGACCACGGATTTGGCGCGGATCGCCCAGTAGCGATGGCGCGGTTCGCCCTTGGCTGGCTGCTCCTTGTGGTCGCTGACCCGTTCGAGCGCGGCAAGCGTGTTGTTGTCGTAATAGCCCCACACCGTGGTGCGTGGCAAAAGCCGGACATTGTCACGGCCTTCGAGTTGGGCGACGGTGCGGCGCGCCCAATCGGCGGCCGGCGCCCCATCGATGGTTTCATCAGACCAGTTGGCCGAGCCGCCGAAGCGCGGCTCGAGATCGGCCAGCATGACGCGGGCGCCCTGATCGGCGGCGGCCTTGGCTGCCATCAGCCCGGCCGGGCCGGAGCCGACCACCAGCACGTCGCAAAAGGCGTTCATGCGCTCGTAACGGGCCGGGTCCTTCGCCGATCCGGCGCTGCCGAGGCCGGCGGCGCGACGGATGAAATGCTCGCAGAACATCCAGAAGCGCGTGCCTTTGAGCGGACCGAACACTGGTCCCATGAAGGTCTTGTAGTAGAAGCCGGCCGACAGGATCTTGCCGCCGAGCTGGTTGACGGCGTTGACGTCCCAGGCGAGCGAGGGGAAGCGGTTCTGGCTGATAGCCACCAGCCCGTCATGAATCTCGACCATGGTCGCCGGAATGTTGGGTTCGCGAACCTCGCCCTTCAGCACCGTCACCAGGGCGTTGGGTTCCTCGACGCCTGCCGTCAGCAGGCCGCGCGGGCGATGGTATTTGAACGAGCGACCAAAGAGGGTGACGCCCTTGGCCAGCAGCGCTGACGCCAGCGTGTCGCCGGCATGGCCGGTGTAGGGCGCGCCATCGAAGGTGAAGCGGATGGTTTTCAGCCGGTCGATGCGGCCGCCGGCGTCGGCGCGGCGCGGGCTCATGCCTTGCCCTCCGCCTTGCGGCGCGCGGCCGAACCATGATCGCCGCGCCCATGATCACCGCGCATAAAGGCAACGCTGGAAATCTCATGCGTCAGCGTGTTGCGCACGACCTTGAGATGCGCGCGACAGCCGCCGGAATGCTGCCAGATCTCGTTGTGATCGCCGGCCGGGTTCAGCCGGTCATAGACATAAGCGTTCCACGCCTCGAAATTCTGCGAAGCGGGGTCGGGACGCTCGCGGTTGCCGTCACCTTGATAGGTGAACTCGATGACGTCGCGCGGGCCGCAATAAGGGCAAGTGATCAACATTGAACTCTACCTAATGCCTAATGCAGCCGCGGGTTTGCACCCTGGCCCTTGTCGTCGATCACCAGGCCGCGGTGGAAGCGGTCGAGCGTGAAGGGGGCGTTGAAATCGTGCGGCTGGTCCTTGGCGATGGTCCAGGCAAAGCACCAGCCGGAAGCCGGCGTCGCCTTGAAGCCGCCATAGCACCAGCCGCAGTTGAGATACATGCCGGGCAGCGGGCCGGTGGTGATGATCGGCGAGCCGTCCATCGACATGTCGCAGACGCCGCCCCAGGAGCGCAGCATGCGCACGCGGGCAAGGCCGGGAAACAGCGCCAGCATCTCGCTCATCACCTCGTCGACGATAGGCAAATTGCCGCGCTGGGCATAGCTGTTGTAGCCGTCGATGTCGCCGCCATAGATGAGGCCGCCCTTGTCCGACTGCGACATGTAGAAATGGCCCATGCCGAAGGTGACGACGGTGTCGATGAAGGGTTTCAGCGATTCGGTGACGAAGGCCTGCAGCACATGGCTCTCGATCGGCATCGTCTCGATGCCGGCCAGTTGCATGACGCGTCCAGTGCTGCCGGCGACCGCAACGGCCACCTTCTTGGCGCGGATGTCGCCGCGCGACGTGGTGACGCCTAATATGCGGTCGCCGTCGCGCAGGAAGCCGGTGACCTCGCAATTCTCGATGATGTCGACGCCGCGCCGGTCGGCGCCTCGCGCATAGCCCCAGGCCACCGCATCGTGGCGGGCGGTGCCGGCGCGCCTTTGCATCAGGCCGCCGACCACCGGAAAGCGTGCGCTGTCGGAAATGTCGAGCGCCGGGATCAGGCGTTTGATTTGCGCAGGCGTCATCAGTTCGGCATCGACGCCGAGATGGCGCATGGCATTGCCGCGCCTGGCATAGTCGTCGAACTGGGCCGGCGTGTGCGCCAGATTCAGGCAGCCGCGCTGCGAGAACATGACGTTGTAGTTGAGTTCGTGCGACAGGTTCTCCCACAGCTTCATCGAATGTTCGTAGAAGCGGGTGTTGGCCGGCAGCAGATAGTTGGAACGCACGGCCGTCGTGTTGCGGCCGACATTGCCGGAGCCGAGCCAGCCCTTCTCCAGCACGGCGACATTGGTGATGCCATGTTCCTTGGCGAGGTAGTAAGCGGTGGCCAGCCCATGACCGCCGCCGCCGATGATGATGACATCATAGGACGCCTTCGGGTCCGGCTTGCGCCAGGCCGGTTTCCAGTCCTTGTTTCCCTTGAGCGCGTTCGCGAGCAGCGAAAAGGCCGAGTACTCTGCCATCATTGTCATCCGGTTCGGGCGATGCGGCAGACTATAGAGCAGGCCGCATGCGCAAGGCCAGTATTGCGCCATTGCCTTTCGACTGGCCGACGCCCGCGATCGGATGCGACGGCTTGCCCCATGATATGGCCGCCTTTATCAAGGACAGGCTTTCAAACTACTTTTTGCGCCGGTGAGTCTCCAACAAACCATGCTTTTCCGATTGCTTCGTCTCATTTTGATCCTCACGCTTGTCGTCTTGGCGCCGCTGTCGTTCGACGCGGCGGCACAAGGGCTTGGCCAGGCGCCCGCCGGGCTGGTCGCCGACCAGCAGAAGATCATCCAGGCGCTGACGACCAAGACCGACAATTTCGAAAAGCAGATCCAGCAGGACGCCGAGGAGGATAGCAGCCTTGTCGATATCCGGCTGCAGCTCGAGGAACTGTCGCGGCAATCGCTGACCAGCGCGCTGGCCTTCCGCACGCGTCTTGGCGAAATCAACAGCCGGCTTGAACAGATCGGGCCTGCACCCGCCGCCGACCAGCCGCCGGAGCCCGACATCGTCAGCGGCGAACGCCAGGCGCTGGTGTCGGAAAAGGCGGAGATCAACGCCGTCATCTCGCAGGCTCAGTCGCTTTCGATCCGCATCAGCGGGCTGATCGACAAGATCGGCAACATGCGCAGCGAGCTGTTCCGCAATGTGCTCACCAAGCGCTACGTGCTGTCCGACGCGCTCAGCCCGCAGGTTTTTTCCGACGCGAGGGACGAGTTCAGCAATTTCTACAAGGCAGTGTCGTCCTGGCTGAGCTTCGCTTTCAAGTTCAAGTTCCAGGCCATCCTCGCGGCTACCTTCGTGGCGCTCGGGCTGGCGTTGGTGCTACTGGTCGGCGGCAGGCGCCTGTTCGGGCGTGTGTTCGAAGCCGACCCTGCCAACGAGGACCCGTCCTATCTCAGCCGCCTGTCGGTGGCCTTCTGGTCGACCTTGCTGCCGACGCTGGCGGTCGGTGTGTTCCTGGCCTCAACGGTGTTCTTTTTCAACTATTACAATGTGTTGCGCGGCGACATCGGCCTCTTCCTGAATGCGCTCGCGGCCGTTATCGGGGTGGTGTTCTGCGTCAACCGGCTGACCAACGCGGCGCTCGAGCCGCGGCTGCCGAATTGGCGTCTTATCCCCGTCGAGACGGGTCCGGCGCGCTGGCTGGTGCGGCTGACGACCGCCATGGCCGTGGTCATCGGCGTCAACTATTTCCTGTCGGTGATCAACGACAAGATGGGCTCGCCGTTGTCGCTGACCATCGCCCGCAGTTTCGGCGCCACCATCATCGTCGGCGTCATCCTGATCCTGATGGCGATGCTGAGGCCGTTCAAGGCGCGTGACGGAAGCTGGCGGCCGTGGCCGGCATGGCTGCGCTATACAGCGCTTGCGCTCGGTCTTTTCACCATCATCGCGGCGCTGCTCGGTTACATCGGCCTTGCTCTGTTCGTTTCGCTGCAGGTTGTCGTGACTGGCACTGTGCTCATCACCGCCTATATCGGCTTCCTGTCGGCGCAGGCGATCGGCGAGGAGGGTGCTTTCGCCAACACGACCGTCGGGCGCTGGCTGTCGGGCAATTCCAGCTACGAGGATACGGCCCTCGACCAGCTCGGCCTTGTCGTCAGCGTCGCCATCAATGTGATGATCGTGCTGGTGTTCCTGCCGCTGATCCTGCTGATGTGGGGTTTCCAGCCCGGCGATATCCAGGCTTGGGCCTACAAGCTCGCAACCGGCATCAATATCGGTTCGGTGACGATTTCGGTCACCGGCATCCTCTCCGGCATCGTCGTCTTCATCATCGGCTATTTCCTGACGCGCTGGTTCCAGGGCTGGCTCGACGGTTCGGTGATGGCGCGCGGCAAGGTCGATACCGGAGTGCGCAACTCGATCCGGCTGGCGGTCGGCTATGCCGGCGTGGCACTGGCGGCACTCGTCGGCATATCGGCGGCGGGCATCGATCTCTCCAGCCTGGCACTGGTCGCCGGTGCTCTTTCCCTCGGTATCGGCTTTGGCCTGCAGAATGTGGTGTCCAATTTCGTCTCCGGCCTGATCCTTCTGGCCGAGCGGCCCTTCAAGGTCGGCGACTGGATCGTCGCCGGCGATGTCAGCGGCACCGTCAAGAAGATCAGCGTGCGCGCCACCGAGATCGAGACCTTCCAGCGGCAGTCGGTGATTCTGCCCAATTCGAACCTGATCAACAACGCCGTCGGCAACTGGACGCACCGCAACAAGCTTGGCCGCATCGACATCAAGGTCGGCGTTGCCTATGGCAGCGACGTCAAGCAGGTCCATGCCGTCCTGCTGGAGATCGCACGCGGCCACCCGATGGTGCTGAAGAACCCCGAACCCTTCGTGCTGTTCTCCAATTTCGGCCCTGCCGCCCTCGAATTCGAGATCCGGGTGTTCCTGGCCGATGTCATGAATGGCAACATCGCGCAGAACGACATCCGTTTTGCCGTCATCGAAAGATTCAGCGGCGAACACATCGAGATTCCCTCGACGCCGCGCGCGGTGGTCGAGGCCCACAAGCCCAAGGCCTGGCCGACCGACGACGACAAGATCGAGGCCGACTTCGCCGAACAGGAGTTGATAAAGGCCGAAGCCGAGGTTGAGAAGAAACGGCTGGCCAAGTCCCGCAAAACCAGGAAGCCCGATCCGGACTAGGCTCGGAATCCCCAGCCTCAAATCCCGCCGAAACCAATTGCGGCATGAATGCGGCATTCAGTTGCGGTTCAGCTTCCATCTCATATAAGCTCCCATGCAAAGGCGAAAATGCCTTGCGAAATGCAACAGAGGCGGTGGGAACACCGGTATTGCAACATGTGGAAGTCTCTCGTCGCTGCCGTCGCCCTGGTCGCAGCCATCGGCTCGGCCCATGCCGCGAGCGCGGTCAACAAGGACGCCGAGACCCGCACGCTGGTCGTGACGGAGGGCGGCAGCAAAACCGACCTTGCGCTTGCCGGTGGCGAAACGGTTGAGTTTTGCCCGAATGGCTGCTTCGTCACCTTGCCGAACGGCGACCTCGAAGCGCTGACCGGTTCGGAAACCGTCGAAATCTCGGGCGGCGTCGCCCGCATCAAGTAATCGTGGCGGTGTAATTGGAAAGGCCGGGCATTTGCTCGGCCTTTTATCGTTTCCGGTAGCGGTTGTTTAACGATGACGCTGGAAATACCGCGACGGCAGCCGTCTACAACCGGACGTTTTAACGTTCGCTACGCCATCCCCCGCTATACCAGCCTCAAGACGCCGAAAAGCGGCGCGCAAATCTACGCGGGCAGGGCAAGACGGATATGGATGCGCGGTCGGACAGGAACGCAATACCGCTTGCGGTCGATCTCGACGGCACGCTGATCGCGACCGACCTGTTGTGGGAAGGGCTGTTCATCCTTCTCAAGAAGAACCCGCTCTATATCTTCCTTGTACCGTTCTGGGCCGCCGGCGGGCCGGCGCGGCTGAAGCAGGCAATCGCGCAGCGCATCGACATCGATCCGGCATCGCTGCCCTATCGCGAAATGTTGCTTTGCCGCCTTCGGACCGAGCACGCCGAGGGCCGTAAGATCGTGCTGGCGACCGGTACGCCGCGCAAATTCGCCGCCGCCATCGCTGCCCATCTCGGCATTTTCGACCAGGTGCTGGCCACCGATGGTCTCGCCAATCTAACCTCGGGCAGGAAGCGCGCCTCGCTGATCGCGGCCTATGGCGATGGCGGCTTCGACTATGCCGGCAACAGCCGCCATGACCTCCAGGTCTTCGATGCCGCGCGCAATGCGATTGTCGTCGCACCCGACCGCCATGCCGCGCGCTGGCAAGCGGCACATGGCGCCGAAACGATGCCGGTGCCGAAGCCGACTTTGCGGACCATCATCAAGATGCTGCGCGTCCATCAATGGCTGAAGAACTCGCTGATCGCCGTGCCGATGGTGCTCTCGCATGAATATTTCAACATCGACATGATCTGGCAATGCCTGCTGGCATTCGTCTCGTTCAGCGCGGTGGCCTCGGCCATCTACATCCTCAACGATTTTTTCGACCTCGCGCTCGACCGCAAGCACCTCACCAAGCGCAACAGGCCGTTTGCCAGCGGTGCGCTGTCGATCCCGTTCGGCCTTGGCGCGATCGCGGTGCTTCTGGCGATCGGCATCGGCACCGGGCTGTTCTTGTCGCCCGAATTCCTGGCCGTGCTCGGCGGCTACATGGTGGTCACGACGGCCTATTCGCTGTCGTTCAAGCGCATGCTGCTCGTCGACGTGCTGACGCTTGCCGGCCTCTACACGATCCGCGTTCTGGCCGGTGCGGCGGCGACCGGCGTCGATGTCTCGTTCTGGCTGCTTGCCTTCTCGATCTTCTTCTTCCTGTCGCTGGCGCTGGTGAAGCGCTTCGTTGAACTGCGCACTACGGCTATTCCGCCGGGCGAGCGCATCGCCGGCCGCGGCTATCGCACCGAAGATCAGGAGATCGTCGCTCAGGCCGGCATGGCTTCGGCCTTCTCCTCGGCGCTGGTGCTGGCGCTCTACATGGACAGTGTCGCGGTGCGCGAGCTTTATCCACATCCGTGGCTGATCTGGCCGCTGGCGCCGATCGTGCTTTATCTCACCATGCGCGTCTGGATCCTGGCACGCCGCAACGAGATGCATGACGATCCGGTCGTCTTCATCATCCGCGACTGGCGCAGCCAGATCGTGGTGCTGATCGGTGCGGTGATGCTGGTCATCGGGGGCTGGTAGACATGGCCACCGAGCGGTTCCCAAGCTTTGGCCTTGCCACACCGCCTGCGCCGCGCGCCATCGGTGCCGATGAGGCGATCGCGCTGCTGAAGGGCGGGCAGGCTAGGCCGGCGTCGCTGCTTGCCTATGGCAACGGCCGCTCCTACGGCGATTCCTGCCAGAACGAGGCCGGCGCGGTGGTCGACATGCGGTCGCTGAACCGGATCCGCGCCTTCAACGCCGAAACCGGTGTTCTCGAGGCGGATGCCGGCGTGCTGTTGTCCGACATCATCGCCCACGCTGCCCCTTACGGCTTCTTTCCGGCGGTCGTTCCAGGCACGCAATTCGTCACGCTTGGCGGCGCCATCGCCAATGACGTGCATGGCAAGAACCATCATCGGCGCGGCACCTTCGGCTGCCATGTCGAGACCTTCACGCTGCTCAGGTCCGACGGAAAGACCCATCGTTGCTCGGCATCAGTCAATGCGAGGCTGTTTGCGGCGACGATCGGCGGCATGGGGCTGACCGGACTCATCCTGTCGGCCTCGATCCGGCTGATGCGGGTGCATTCCCTCGACATCGTCGAAAGGACTGCGCCGTTTCGCGATCTCAGCGAGTTTTTCGAGCTGGCCGAGGCGGCCGATCAGGCCAATGAATATGCGGTCGCCTGGATCGACCAGCTTGCCGGCGGCCGCAACAGCGGCCGCGGGTTGTTGTTGTCAGGCAATCACGCTGAGCACGGTTCGCACGCCGCCTCGCGCGCCGGCGGTAATCTCTCGGTGCCGCTCCAGCCGCCGTTCAATGTGCTCAACCGGCCGTTCCTGACCGCCTTCAACGCCGCTTACAGGTGGAAGAAGGGCCGGTCGATGGAACCGCGCCAGGTCGGATATCAAGGCTTCTTCTTCCCACTTGACGGCGTGCGCGACTGGAACCGGCTCTACGGGCCAAAAGGGCTTTTCCAGCATCAGAGCGTGGTGCCGGAAGAGACGGCGCGCGAAGCTGTGCCGGCACTGCTGGCGGCTGCGAGGCAAGCCGGGCAGGGCTCGTTCCTCACCGTGCTGAAACGCTTCGGCTCCATCCGCTCGCCGGCGCTGCTGTCGTTCCCGCGTCCCGGCTACACGCTGACGCTGGATTTTCCCAACAAGGGCGCGACGACGCTGGCGCTACTGCGGGAACTCGACCGCATCACGGTCGAGGCTGGCGGCGCGGTCAATCCCTACAAGGACGCCCGCATGGGCGCCGACATCTTCGCTTCGTCCTTTCCCGAATGGCAGCGGCTGGAAGTGCTCCGCGATCCCGCCTTCACGTCGAGTTTCTGGGCGCGCACGGCGAAGAAACTGGATATGCGGCATGGCGCGGTAGAGGCGGCTGAATAGATAAAACTCGAGTAAGTCTTGGTTGCCGAATCGTTAAACAAACGATTCACTCAAAACATTCTTGCGGCTTCACGAAATGTTTGCCGGTCTGTAATAGGAAGCGTGAAGGGGTGGCTTGGAACACATGAAATACATCGTCTTCATTCTCTTTACCGTCATGACCAATGCTGCTGCACAGCTGATGCTGAAGCAAGGCATGATGTCGCTCGGGCCGATCTCGTTCGAGGGTGTCAATCCGCTCGTCAAGCTGTTGCAGATCGTCTTCAGCCCGTGGGTCTTCCTGGGCCTCTGCACCTTCGTCATCTCGATGGCCTCGCATCTCTATGTGCTGTCCAAGGTCGAACTTTCCTTCGCCTATCCGTTCCTCAGCCTCGCCTATGTCGCTGTCGCCATCTTCGCCTATTTCGTCTTCCGCGAGGATCTCAATGGCTGGCGCATCGCCGGCATCGCCTGCATCTGCGTCGGCACGGTGCTGATCGCGCAAAGTGGGCGGGATTTGGGCGAGCGGGGGCATGAGGACCAGACCGCTTCCATCACGCCCGACAAGATCCAGACAAACGAGACCGTTCGATGAGACATGTGATTTTCGGCGGCGACGGTTTCGTCGGCCGTCACCTTGCCCCGAAGCTTGTGGCCGATGGTGAAGAGATTGTCGTTGCCGACATCGTCAAAAGCGACCTGCCGCATTACCGCAACGTCCGCTTCATCCAATGCGACGTCACCGATCCGGCCTCGGTCGCCGCGGTTGGGCTGAAGGCCGACGACATGGTCTACAATCTGTCGGCAAAGATGCTGTCGCCGATCCAGGTGCGCGCCAAGCGGCATGATTTCTTCTTCCCGGTGAATTTCCACGGCACCGAGCACATCATGCAGGCCATGGACAGAGCCGGCGCGCCAAAGCTGGTCCACTACACGACCGACATGATCTACGGCCACACGGTCACGCAGCCGATGACCGAGGAGCACCCGGTCGCGCCGCTCGGCGAATATGGCTGGTCGAAACAGAAGACCGAGGAACTGGCCATCGAATGGCGCAAACGCGGCATGTCGATCTCGCTGTTTCGCCCGCGCCTGATCATCGGTCCCGGCCGGCTCGGCATTCTCGAAAAGCTGTTCAAGCTGATCGACTGGAATCTTCCCGTGCCGATGATCGGTTCGGGCAGGAACCCCTATCAGTTCATCTCGGTGTTCGATTGTGCGGAAGCGGCCCGCGCGGCCTGGAAGGCCGGCGTGCCCAACGAGGCCTATAATCTCGGTTCGCTCAATCCGCCGCCGGTAAAGAAATTGCTCGGCGACCTGATCAAGCATGCCGGCTCGAAATCGATCCTGGTTCCGACACCGGGCTGGGCGGTGAAGCGCACGCTCGACCTGCTCGACCTGATGAACATGCCGATCATGGATCCGGAGCAATATCTCATCGCTGACGAGGAGTGCGTGCTCGACGTGTCCAAGGCCGGGCGCCAGCTCGGTTGGGTGCCGCAATATCGCGACGAGGACATGCTGATCGCCGCCTACAGCGAGTACCGCGCCAAGAAGGCCGGTCCCGCAGTCGCCACCAAACATGTGCCCGCCGAATAGCGGGCTCGCCGAACAGCTTTCGTTGCGCACGATCGCGGTCGTGCGTGCAGACAGGAGATTGAAATGACCGTCATGGCCAAGCCCGAGCAGACCAATGCGCGCACCATGGTCAGCGCGCCGGCGCTGTCGCCCGTCACCATCGCCAAGCCCGACTTGATCAGCGTCGAGCAGGCCAAGGCGATGGATGTCGCTGAGATGACCGACCTGTTCAAGGCGCATCTCAACCCCGGTCAGCTGCATTTCATGAAGCTGCTCGGCTTCCACAAGATCAAGATCGAACGTGCCGAGGGCATGTTCTACATCGACCAGAACGGCCGCAAGATCCTCGATTTCTTCGGTGGCTTCGGTTCGCTGGCCTTCGGCCACAACCATCCGCGCATTCTCGAAGCACGCAAGAAATTCCAGGAGGAGAAGCGCCAGGAAATCGCCATCGCCTTCATGTCGCAATATGCGGCGGCCCTCGCGCACAACATCGCGAAATGCTCGCCCGGCGATCTCGACATGGTGTTTTTGGGCTCGTCCGGCTCGGAAGCCATGGAAGCGGCGGTGAAGCTTGCCGAGCGCGCCGCCGGCCCGAAGCGGCCGAAAATCGTCTATGCCGAGAATTCCTTCCACGGCAAGACCAAGGGCGTGCTCGGCATCACCGACGGCCAGCTCTACCGCGCCGACTTCAAGGTGGCGGACAATACGGTCCGCATCCCCTTTGCCGACATCGAAGCGGTCGAGCGGCTGTTCCGCTCCGACCCGGAGGTCGGCGTCATCGTGCTTGAAACCATCCAGGGCGGCGGCGGCATCATCCAGGCGCCGGCCGAGTACTGGCAGAAGCTGCGCGCGCTGTGCGACCAGTATGGCGTGCTGTGGGTCGCTGACGAAGTGCAGTGCGGCTACGGCCGTTCGGGCCGCTTCTATGCCTTCGAGCACTACGGCGTCATTCCCGATGTGACGGCGCTGGCCAAATCGCTCGGCGCCGGCAAGGCGGCGGTCGGCGCGATGATTGCCCGGCGCGAGGTTTATATGAAGGCCTATGGCACGCCGAAAACGGCGATGATCCATGCCATGGCGACCTTTGGCGGCATGGGCGAGGCCTGCGTCACCTCGATCGAGGGGCTCAACGTGCTCTATGACGAGGGGCTGATCGACAACGCCGCCGTCACCGGCGACTATTTGCTGCAGCGGCTACAGGCGCTCAGGGAAAAATACCCGAAGATCATCAACGATGTGCGCGGCAAGGGCTTTATGGTCGGCCTGGAGTTCCACGACTTCTCGCAGACCTTGCCGATGGTGCTGCGGCCGATCGTCAGCGTGCTCGACGACAAGCTGAAGGGCTCGCTGTCCGGCTTCGTTGGAGCGCTGCTTTTGCGCGACTACGATGTGCTTGTCGCCTTCACCGAATACAACCGCAATGTCATCCGGCTCGAGCCGCCGCTGATCTGCCAGCGCGAGCATGTCGACCGCTTCGTCGATGCCTTCGACAGCCTGCTGTCGCGCGGCATCGTGTCGATCGTGAAGGATTTCGTCAAAAGCCAGGTCCGTTAAGCGAATTCGCCGGGTACAACGATGCTGACCAAGTCGCCAGTTCCACAAAATCCACTCGACCGGCTCACCGAGGCCGGTCTGGCGTTGGGTGAGGGGACTTATGCGCGGCTGGCAGCACCGATCGGTGCAGCGGCCTTCGCGCTCTATATCCTTCTGACGGCGTTCACGGCATGGTGGATGCCCAACGCCAACTGGGACATGCTGCCCTATCTCGCCATAGCAGAGGAGGGGACCTACCCCGATGCGCAGGCGTTGCACGACTACGCCTACAACACGGTCAAATCAGGCGTTTCGGCCAGCGATTACAAGGCGTTGACCGATGACGGCGGCGGTTACCGCAGCCACATGACGGAGAATGCAGCCGACTTCCGTTCGCTGCTTGGCATGTACAGGATCAAGTTCCTCTATGCCGAGATCCTGTCGACGCTGAGCGCGGTGATGTCGCCGGTCGAGGCGATGCGGCTGGTCCAGGTGTTCTCCGTGCTGCTGTTCGGCGCGATCACGCTGATGTGGCTGCGTTCGGAAAAAGCATTGGCGCTGGCGCCGGTGGTCGGCGCGGTGCTGATCATGGCCGATTTCGGCGATGCGGCGCGCGCTTCGACGCCGGACCTGCTCACGTCAGCGCTGCTTCTTGGCGGGCTCTATGCCTTTGTCCGCAGCCGCGAGGCGGCAACGGCGCTTCTGCTCTTCCTTGCCTTTATGGTGCGGCCGGACAATATTGTTTTCCTTGCTGTTTTTGCTGCGCTGCTGGTCGCCTTCCGGCAGAAGTCATGGGGCGCGCTGGCCGGCTTTGCCGCGTCCTTTGTCGCCTATTTCGCCATTTCGCATTGGGCTCATCATCCTGGCTGGTGGCCGCATCTGTGGTTCTCCAGCATCGAGCAGCACTACAATATGGACGGGTTCGAACCGCCATTCTCGGCCGCCGCCTATCTCAGGGCGTTTGCCGCCTCGCTGCTGCGCGCCGTCAGCCTGAACAGCTGGGTCGGGGTGTCGGTGCTCGCACTGGCCGGCTGGTTTGCGATCGCCCGCGCCGGCTTCCGCCTCGATCGCCGCACGGGCATCCTGTTTGCGGCACTGGTGCTCGGCGCGCTGGCGAAGTTCACCGTCTTCCCGATCCACGACACGCGCATCTATTTCCCGCATTTGATCCCGCCATTCCTGCTGCTGGCGACGCCGTTCATGGCGTTGTGGGCGGCCGTGGCCCGCAGCCAGAATCGCGCCGCGTTGCACGCCATTTCCGGAGACAACTCATGAGTTCCATATCCAGCCTGGCGCGCATTGCCCTGTCGCTTGGTCTTCCCCGTGGAATTCTCGATCGTGGGCCATCATTGCGCGGCACGAAATTCCTGGCCAAAGCGGCGCTGAAGGCGCGCTTCGGTGGGGCAGGGCGGCCATTCCAGATGGTCAATGTCGGCGCCTGCGATGGCGCGCTGTTTGACGACGTGACGCCGTGGCTACATCGTATAGCTGGAGCACGCGCGATGCTGGTCGAGCCGATTCCGTACAATCAGAAACGGCTGCGCGCCAACTATCCCGACACGGACCGCTTCATCATAGAGCCGGTCGCCGTTACCAAGACCAAGGGCACGATCACCGTCCACACCTTCGATGCCGCAGCCCTCGAGGCAGGCACGCTGCCGATCGAGTTCATCGGTTGCTCGTCGGTCACCGACACCAATCTGATGTCGGGCAAGAATGCCTGGGGCGAGGCCGACGCCAATTTCAACAGGTTCGCGCCGCATCTCAGGGACATCGAGGTGCCGTCGGAAACGCTGCAGACGCTGCTCGACCGCAACGCCATCAGCCATATCGATGCCTTCCTCGTCGATTGCGAGGGCGCTGATTGGATCGTCTTCGAACAGCTCGACCTCAAGCGCTACCGCCCTGGCATGATCAAGGTCGAGGTCGGAGCGCTGCCGGCAGCCGAGATCGGTCAGGTCGTGGTCAAGCTGAAGACAGCGGGTTATCAGGTCGGCTTCCAGGCCGAGGACATCTGGGCCTTCGCCTGAGTTAGCTTCCACCCTGGCAAGCGAATCATCCAAGGCGCCGGACGGGAAGCATTCTGCCGTCTGGTCGCTTGGCTTTTTGCCAATGTCGCAAACAGGCTTCATCAGCGCCACCGCTCCGCCCTATAGTCCGCCCGCTTTATCACTTTGGAGTCGCGGGCAATGGCAGAGTTTCCGAAAAAGGCGAAGGTCGTCATCGTCGGCCTGGGCGGTATTGTCGGCGCATCGATCGCCCATCATCTGATCGAACGGGGATGGGACGACATTGTCGGCATCGACAAGTCGGGCATCCCGACCGATATCGGCTCGACTGCGCATGCCTCCGACTTCTGCTACACGACCAGCCATGACTTCCTGTCGTGCTGGACGACGCTCTATTCCATCGATTTCTACGAAAAGATGGGCCATTACGCGCGCATCGGCGGTCTCGAAGTCGCGCGCGTCGGCGACGATAGCCGCATGGAAGAGATCAAGCGCAAGATCGCCTCGGCAAAGGCGTTTGGCACACGCGCCCGGCTGGTCGAACCCGCCGAGATCAAGGAAAAATTCCCGCTCATCGAAGAAGCGATGGTGCAGGGCGGCCTGTGGGATCCCGATGCCGGTCTCGTCATTCCGCGCTCGCAGACGGTCGCCGGCAAGCTGGTCGACCAGGCGGAAGCGTCGGGCAAGCTCAAATCCTTCGCCAACACGTCGGCCAGGTCGCTCGTCGTCAAGGATGGCCGCATATCAGGGGTGGTCACCGATCGCGGCACCATCGAGGCCGACTATGTCGTCGTCTGTGCCGGCATTTGGGGCCGGCTGATCGCGGAGATGGTCGGCGAAGACCTGCCGGTCATGCCGATCGACCATCCGCTGACCTTCTTCGGCCCCTACAATGAGTTCGCCGGCACCGGCAAGGAGATCGGCTGGCCGCTCCTGCGCGACCAGGGCAACTCGGCCTATATGCGCGACACCGGCGATCCCAAGACCGCTGAAGGTGGGCAGATCGAGTGGGGTTACTACGAAGAGACCAATCCGCGCCTTTGCCATCCGCGCGACCTGTTGGAGAAGGATCAGGCGCGGCTTTCGCCTTCGCAGCGCGACCTCGACATGGAGCAGATCCTGGCGCCGCTCGAACGCGCCATGGAACTGACGCCGATCCTGGGCGAACTCGGCTATAACGAGAGCCATTCCTTCAACGGGCTTCTCCAGGTGACCGCCGATGGCGGCCCATCGATG
Organism: Mesorhizobium sp. LjRoot246; assembly: GCF_964254115.1. Lineage (NCBI taxonomy): Bacteria > Pseudomonadati > Pseudomonadota > Alphaproteobacteria > Hyphomicrobiales > Phyllobacteriaceae > Mesorhizobium > Mesorhizobium sp. LjRoot246. The sequence continues at coordinate 3,517,876 of NZ_CAXUSN020000001.1, forward strand.
GGCGAAAGCCAGAAGGTGCGGGGCCTGTGGTATGCTGTCGCCATCTGGGTCAAGGATGGCCCCGGCATGGGCAAGCTCATCGCCGACTGGATGACCGACGGCCGCACGGAAATCGACCATCACGCTATCGACTATGCGCGCTTCTACCCGCACCAGACGAAGGAGCAGTTCATCTGGGACCGCTGCACCGAGACGGCGATGAAGGTCTACAATCCGGCGGTGCACCCGCGCGAGCCGTTCTCCAAGGCCCGCAACATCAGGCGCTCGCCGTTCTGGGAACGCGAGAAGGAGCTTGGCGGCTATTTCATGGAGCTCGGCGGCTGGGAGCGCGCCCACGGCTATGCCGCCAACGAACATCTGCTGGAGAAATACGGAAACCGGGTGCCGGTGCGTGAGAACGAGTGGGACAACCGCCATTTCTGGCGCGTTTCCAATGCCGAACATCTGGCCATGAGCGAGGATTGCGGCATCGTCAACCTGTCGCATTTCGCCATGTACGACATCGAAGGCCCAGACCATGTCGCGCTGCTGGAATGGCTGTGCGCGGCCAAAATCGGCGGCGACAACAATATCGGCAAGGGCATCTACACCCACTTCCTCGACGAGGAAGGCATGGTTCGCGCGGACTTTACCGTCATTCGCATGGCCGATCGCTGCCGTCTGATCGACGGGGCGGACGCCGGCCCGCGCGATTTCCAGTATATGCGCCGCGCCGCGCAGGACAAAGGCTTCGATGTCACCATCACCGATGTGACCGAGAAATTCGTCACCATCGGCATCTGGGGTCCGAACGCCCGGGCGACCCTACAGAAAGTGGTCGAAAATCCCGATGGGCTCTCTGTTGAGAATTTCCCGTTCGCGGCGATCAAGCCGGTCCGGATCGGCGGCAAGGATGTCACCGCGTTCCGCATCTCCTATGTCGGCGAGCAGGGCTGGGAACTGCACATGCGCTACGAGGACGGTCTCGCCGTCTGGGACGCGCTGCGCTCGACCGGTGTCATGCCGTTCGGCGTCGAGACCTATGCCAACACGCGCCGCATGGAAAAGAGCCTGCGCCTGCAGAACGCTGACCTGTTGACCGAGTACAATCTGCTCGAAGCGGATCTCGCTCGCCCGAAGGTCAAGGAGAACGATTTTTGCGGCAAGGCCAGGCATGTCGAATACCGCGCCCGCGAACACCAACCGGCTATGCTGTGCACGCTGGTGATGACTGAGAATGTCGATTCGAAAGGCGTTGCCCGCTATCCGGTTGGCACGATGCCGGTGATGGATCCGAAGACCGGCGAAACGCTGGTCGACGAGCTCGGCCGCCGGTCCTTCACCACCTCGATGGCCTATGGCCCGACCATCGGCAAGAATATCGGCCTCGCCTATCTGCCATGGGCGTACGCCCAGGAGGGCCGCAAGCTCACGATCGAGTATTTCGGCGAGACATATCCGGTCGAAGTCGCGGCTGTCGGCTACAAACCGCTCTACGATCCGGAGAATTTGAAGCCGCGCAGCTGATCTTTGGGCCAGCGCAAGGGGCATGAAGACAAAAGCCCGGCCATCAGCTGGGCTTTTGTCTTTTTAAGCCGGCGGTTTTCGCTTAGTCTCGCGGAATGTCTGCTTTCTCAGGCGCAAGACATTTGCTTTCGGCCTGTGCCGCCTTCGCGCTGGCGCTTTGGTTGATGCCGGTGTCCCTCGCGGATGAGCCTGTCGATGTCGAGCTGGTGCTGGCTGTCGATGTTTCGCTGTCGATGTCGCCGGACGAACTCGAGATACAGCGTCACGGCTATGCGGCAGCGCTGACGCACGACAATGTGCTGCAGGCCATTGCCGACGGCGCCCACGGCAAGATCGCCGTCACCTATGTCGAATGGGCCGGCACCAGCTGGCAGCGCGTCATCGTGCCGTGGACGGTGATCGCCAGCCGCAGTGATGCGGAGCGCGTGGTTGCGCAATTGTCCGCCCAGCCGCCCAACAGCGCGCGGCGCACGTCAATCTCAGGCGCGCTGGCGTTCGGCAACGACCTGTTCGCCGAAAGCGGCTACCAGGGGACGAAGCGGGTCATCGACATTTCGGGCGACGGCCCCAACAACCAGGGCGCACCGGTCAACCTCACCCGCGACGAACTGATCAAGCAAGGCATCGTCATCAACGGCCTGCCGCTGATGACGCGAGGCGGATTTTCCGGTGCCTACGACGTCAACAATCTCGACCGCTACTACAGCGACTGCGTCATCGGTGGTCCTGGAGCCTTCATGATCCCGGTCAACGACTGGACGCAGTTTCCCGAAGCCATCCGCCGCAAGCTGGTGCTGGAACTCGCCGGTCCGGCCTCGCCGCAATGGGCGACGGAAGAAGCCGCGCATCCTCCGGTGGTGTTGGCGCAGGACAAGCCCGCCACCGACTGCCAGGTCGGCGAGAAAATGTGGCGCGACCGAAGTTGGATGTTCGACAGCCGCTAGGCTTGCGCCCCAGACACGAAGCATTGGCAAAATGGCCGGACCGCGCTATCCAGCAGGAGGGGCCGCGGTCAAACCGGAGGAAACATCAGATGAAAAGCCTTGCCATCCTGACCGCCGTCGCGTCGGTGCTTTTTGCCGACGCCGCAGGCGCCCAATACAGGGACGAGCCCGCCTGCATCATGTTCGAGCATGCGAATTTTCGCGGGCGGTCCATCGGTATGGAGGCCGATGACTCCGTAAACTTTCGTGGCGGCCAATTCTGGAATGACCGCGTGTCTTCGGTGATCGTGAGCCGGGGTTGCACGCTCATTGCCTATGAGGACTCTCGGATGGGCGGCCGCTCTATCGAGATCCGGCGCAGGATCCGCAATTTCGGCGGCAGCGACTGGAACGACCGTATCTCGTCGGCGGAGTGCACCTGCGACGACTATTGAAGCCACGCCGGGATTTCTGATGGCCGCCGATCCGGTGCCTGTCGCCGCGATACGCTTCACCATCCTGTTCATTGACAAGCCGATTGGTGTCTGTGAGACAATTTGCTCACAGAAAACAAAAGGGGAACTGACATGACCAGGATCGCCGTTCTTGCTGCAACATTGACACTTGCCGCCGGTCTGTCCGCACCGGCGATGGCCGCCACCTCGGTCACCATCGGCATCAGCGGCTGGACAGGCTTCGCGCCGCTGACGCTTGCCAAGCAGGCGGGCATCTTCGAGAAACACGGGCTCGACGTGACCTTGAAGAAGGTGCCGCAAGCGAGCCGGCCGCTCGCCATCGCCAGCGGCGACCTGCAATGCGCGGCCACCACGGTCGAGACCTGGCTGGTGTGGAACGCCAGCGGCGTCACCACCAAGCAGATCTTCCAACTCGACAAATCCTATGGCGCCGACGGCATCGTCGCCCGCAACGACATCAAGACCGTCGCCGATCTCAAGGGCAAGAATGTCGCGTCCTCGGCGCCGGGCACGTCGCCCTACTTCATGCTCGCCTGGGTGCTGAACAAGAACGGCATGTCGACCAAGGATGTGACGGTCGTCAATCTTGAGCCGGACGCGGCGGCACAAGCCTTCCTCGCCGGGCAGAACGACGCCGCCGTCACCTACGAACCGTTCATCTCGGCGGTGCGCGACAAGTCCGATCAGGGCCATATCCTGGCGACGACACTCGACTACCCGATGGTGCTGGACACGGTCGGCTGCACGCCCGAATTCCTCAAAGCCAATCCCGATGCCGCCAAGGCGCTCGCGGACAGCTATTTCGAGGCGCTCGACCTGATCAAGAGCGATCCGCAGAAATCCTACGAGACTATGGGCGCCGACGTGAAGCAGTCGGCCAAGGAGTTCGAGGATTCGGCGAAATACCTGAAATGGGCCGACAAGGCCGAGAACAAGCAGTTCTTCACCAAGGAATTCCAGGATTTTTCCAAGACCGCCGGCGAACTGCTGCTACAGATGGGACTGATCAAGGAAGCGCCCGACGTCAACACATTGGCCGACACCAGCGCGGTGTCGAACTGACACTCCGGCCTTGGCCATCATGCGGCGGCGCCTGGCGCTGCCGCCTTCTCCTGGACAAACCGCGATTTGAGCATGGGGACCATTTGAAAATGGGGACGGTTTGACGATGCGCCCCTTGCATCCGGTCTCGCCCGGTATCCGAACCGTGCTCGGCATTTCCTTCTTCGTGCTTTTCGTGGCCTTCTGGGCGTGGATCACCCTCGGCGGCCACGTCAACCGTATCTTCCTCGCCGATCCGCTGTCGATGCTGCGGGATGGCTGGCGGCTGCTGGTCGAGGACCGTTTCTGGCTCGATGTTCTGATCACCATCTGGCGCGTCTTCGGCGGCTTCCTGCTTGCCTCGGTCATGGCGGTGCCGCTTGGCATCGCGATGGGCGCCTGGAAGCCGGTGGAGGCGTTTCTGGAGCCTTTTGTCTCCTTCGCCCGCTACCTGCCGGCCTCGGCTTTCATCCCGCTGCTCATCCTGTGGGCGGGCATCGGCGAGCTGGAAAAGCTGCTCGTCATCTTCGTCGGCTCGGTGTTCCAGATCATCTTGATCATCGCGGTCAAGGTCGGCAGTACACGGCGCGATCTGGTCGAGGCTGCCTACACGCTGGGCTCCACCAACAACGGCATCATCAGACGGGTGATCATGCCAGCCAATGCGCCCGAGATCGCCGAGACGTTGCGGCTGGTGCTCGGCTGGGCCTGGACCTATGTCATCGTCGCGGAGCTGATCGGCTCGTCATCCGGCATCGGCTACATGATCATCAGCAGTCAGTCGCGGCTGGCGACGGGTCAGATCATCTTCGGCATCATCGTCATCGGGCTGATCGGGCTGTTGTCCGACTTCGCCTTCAAGGCCTTCAACCGCTGGCTCTTTCCGTGGAGCCTGGCGTGAACAAGCTTCTCATCGAGGGCGTTTCGCGCACCTTCGCCGGCGTGCGCGGCGGTCAGCCGGTCAAGGCGCTGATGCCGATCGACCTGGCGGTCGCCGCCAACGACTTCATCACCATTCTGGGACCCTCCGGCTGCGGGAAGTCGACACTGCTCAGGATTGTCGCCGGCCTGGAAGCGCCGAGCGAGGGCCGTGTGCTGCTGGACGGCAAGGCGGTGATCCGGCCGGGGCCGGATCGCGGCATGGTCTTTCAGTCCTACACGCTGTTCCCGTGGCTGACGGTGGCGCAGAACATCGCTTTCGGCTTGCGCGAACGCGGCATGGCCGAAAAGGAGCGGGACGGGATAGTTGCTTCCTATGTCGATCTTGTCGGACTGAAGGGGTTCGAGAACCATTGGCCGAAGCAGCTCTCCGGCGGCATGCAGCAACGCACGGCGATCGCACGGGCGCTGGCCAACGATCCGGAGATCCTGTTGCTGGATGAGCCGTTCGGTGCGCTCGACAACCAGACTCGCGGGCTGATGCAGGAGCTTTTGCTCGGCATCTGGGAACGGCGCAAGAAGACGGTGCTGTTCGTTACCCACGACATCGAGGAAGCCATCTTCATGGCCTCGCGCGTGATCGTGATGACGGCGCGGCCCGGCAGCGTCAAGTCGGATGTCGGCATCGACCTGCCGCATCCGCGCCACTACACGCTGAAGACCAGCCCGGAATTCTCGGCGCTGAAGGCGCGGCTGACGGAGGATATCCGCGTCGAAGCGATGCGCACGGCGCAGGGGCAGACGGCCTAAGCTACTCTGATGTGCTGTATCAAGCCGCCAGCAGTTGCTTGCGGTCGACGCGCTCCTGCTGTGGCGAGCGGGCGTAGAGCTCGCGGTAGCATTTGGAGAAATGCGAGGCCGAGACGAAGCCGCAGGCGACCGCCACCTCGACCACCGGCATCGACGACTGGATCAGCAGATGTCGGGCGCGGTCGAGCCGGATTTCGAGATAGTAGCGGGCAGGGGAGCGTCCCATCTCGGTGCGGAACAGCCGCTCGATCTGACGGCGCGACAGGTCGACATGGTCGGCGATCTCGATCAGCGACAGCGGCTCGGACAGGTTTGCCTCCATCAACTCGATGATGGTCAGCACTTTCGAGTTCTGGACGCCCAGGCGGGCGCGCAGCGGCAGGCGCTGGCGGTCGGTTGGACTGCGCACGCGGTCGGTCAGCACCTGCTCGCAGACGCGGTTGACGAGGTTCTCGTCAAAGTCGTCGCCGATCAGCTTCAGCATCATGTCGAGTGCGGCGGTGCCGCCGGCGCAGGTGTAGATGTTCTGGTCGATTTCGAAGAGGTCGGCAAAGACATTGGCCTTCGGGAACGCCTCGGAAAACCCCGGCAGGTTCTCCCAATGGATGGCGCAGCGCTTGTTGGACAATAGGCCGGCGGCGGCAAGGATATGCGCCCCGGTGCACAGGCCGCCGACGGCGACGCCGCGATTGTACTCCTCGCGCAGCCAGGCGAAGGCCGATTTGTTCTGGTAGCGTTCGACATCGATACCGCTGCAGACGATGGCCATGTTCGGCCGGTCGGGACCCGCCATCTTCTTGCGCTCATCCTCCAGCGAGGTGTTGACCGCGCATTCGACGCCGTTCGAGGCGCGCACCGGCTTGCCGTCGATGCTGGCGAGGCGCCAGCGATAGGCCTCGTAGCCGAGCATGCGATTGGCCGAGCGCAGCGGGTCGAGCGCCGTCGCAAAAGCGATCATTGTGAAATCGGGAATAAGGAAGAATACAAACGATCGCTTGATCGGATGCTTTACGGCGTTCAAGGGAACCTCACACAGCCATGGCGCGAACAGGATGTCGCGAATAGCATAGCGTCATCAGGAAAAACCATGTTTGTCAATCGGCTACGCCGCTATGGCAGAATTATATTTGCGACATTGGTCGCAAATGGGCAATCGGCATGCAGTGAGCCCAGAAAGTGGCATCCAGCTGTTCAGAGGACAGGCAATTTGCACCCTGCGGCGAAACAAAAACGCCGCTCTGGCTGGAGCCAGGCGGCGTTACAGTCTCAAGACAGCGGCAGGGAAGCGCTGCTCTAAAAATCTTCAGGCGACGAAGCCGAGGCGTGCCGCATTCATGGCGCCGGTCTGGCCGGGCATGGTGTTGGCGAGGCGCTGGCGCTCGAGAGCGGTGGTCAGGTTCATTTCACGGCGGGCGAAAAGGCGTGCAAAAAGCTTCATGATCATCTCCATTCGGTTGCTCAGACGGGTCGCCTTCGCTTGATGGAGTGGGGCAGCTCGTTTGCTGACGGTCATATAGGCTTGTGTGGGCAGAAACTAAATCGCAAAAGCGAACCGCTTGATATGAAATGCGACATCGATTGCGACAGATTTGGGCAAGGTGCCCAAAATTTACGATTATTTACAAGGCATTAATTGAAAATAGGAGCTGCTATGCGGCTTTCTCATATGCGTCATGCGCTGGCGACATGGCACCAAAACTCATTTGAATACAAATAAAACAGAGAAGGCCTGCCGGGCGGTTCGCGCGGCAGGCCTTCAGCACATGGTACACACGATTTACTTTGCTCCAGCCCAGGATCCGACGCCATTGCGAGTACCGGTCTTGGTGTCGGAAGCTTCAGGCCAGCCGATATCCTTCTGCAGTTCGATCGGCAGGGAGCGGATAGCGCGTTCAGTCTGGTAGCGGGCACGGGCCGCGCTGAATTCGGTCGCGATGCGACCAAGGGACGACAGGATAGACATTTCATTCTCCTTTGGTGGCTGGCGGGTGCCAGACAGCGCGTTGGTTAAGTCTGTTTCAACTTCATTTCGCGTCGAATGCAGGTCTGTGTCGGGAGCGTTTCATGGCTGCTTGTGGCAGCAACCTGCTTCGATGGAGTTGACTATCCTCCCAATCTGATGTTCAATCAAACGAAATGGAATGATGCTTTGTATCAGAAAAATTGAAGGTCGGTTCCCATGAACGCCCCGCTCAATCATCCGCTGCCGCTGCTCGATCTCGACGTTTTGCGCACTTTCGTGGCAATTGCGGAGACCGGCAGCTTCACCACCGCCGCCAATGCCGTCTACCGCACGCCGTCTGCCGTCTCCATGCAGATCAAGAAGCTCGAGGACATTCTCGGCCGCTCGGTGTTCGCGCGCGACGCGCGCTCGGTGTCGCTGACCACGGACGGCGAAATGCTGCTCGGCTATGCCCGCCGGCTGCTGTCGATCAACCGCGAGGTGGTGTCGAAGTTCATCATTCCTGAGATTGTCGGGGTGGTGCGGCTTGGTTCGCCGGACGATTACGGCGAGCGCGTGCTGCCGCATGTGCTGAAGCGTTTCGCGCAGTCGCATCCGTCGATCGCCGTCGACGTCACCATCGACCAGAGCAGCAATCTGCGCCGGCGCATGGACGACCGGGCGCTCGACATCACGCTGTTGACCAATTCCTACAAGACCAGCGCTCTCGGCGCCGAGGTGCTGCTCACCGAGCCGATCGTCTGGGCCGGCGCCAAGGGCGGCTGCGCGCATCTGCGCGAGCCCTTGCCGGTGTCGCTGTGGGAAGAGGGCTGCGCCTGGCGGGCAGGCGCGCTCGATGCGCTTGGCCGCGAGGGCCGCAACTACCGCATCGCCTATATGAGCGCGCACACGGCCGGCCAGCGCGCCGCGATCATGTCCGATCTCGCCGTGGCGCCGCTGCCGAAGTCGTTCCTCGGCAACGACATGGTCGAGCTCTGCCCGAAGGACGGCATGCCCGACATCGGCACCTACAATCTGGCGATGGTGGTGGCGCCGGACGCCAGCGCGCCGGTCAAGGCAGTCGCCGACCATATCCGCGCGACGTTTGAAGTGTTCCGGGAGACCGGCAAGTTCTGATCCGCCAGCAGGGGCCGATCCAGAATAGGAAGCGCTACTCCGCCGCCTCGGCGGAGGGTGCTTCGAATATGGTTCTCGTGTCTTGCCTGATCGGCGAGCGGCTCTCGCTGAGAAACGCGACAATGTGCTGACGGGCGCGGCGCGATTCCGGCATGTCGATCAACGGCCAGACGTGGAACATGCCTTCCTCATGGACGATATCGACCTCGACGCCGGCGACACGCGCCTTCTCCGCGAAGATCAGATTGTCGGGGGTTAGAAGATCGCGCGAGCCGGTCAACAGCAGCGTTTTCGGCAGCACCGACAGATCGCCGTAGACCGGGCTGATGTGCCAGTCGCTGCGGTCGATGCCGGCGCTGTACATCCGGATCGCTTCAAGTCCACCGGGAATGCCGAGCCACGGGTCGTTGCGTTCGGCCTCGAACAGCTTTGGATTGGAAAGCGACATATCGAGGCCCGGCGAAATGAGTACATGCCGCGACGGCAGGGGCAGGCCGTCTTCGGCGGCCATCATGGTCAGCACCACGGCCATGTTGCCGCCAGCGGAATCGCCCATGAAGACGATGTCTTCGGCTTCCGTCTCGGCGAGCATCTGCCGGTAGACATCGCCAACCATGCCAAACATGGCGTGGAAATCGTGTTCGGGGGCGATGGGGTAGATCGGCACGGTGATACCGTAGCCCAGCCGGTCCGCCATCTCGGCGATCAGGTGCCAATGATACGGCGTGATTTCAAAGACATAGGCGCCACCGTGCAGGTAGAGAATCCGCTTCTGCTCGCCGTCTCTCGGAGCGATTTCGTAGACCGGAAAGCCGTCTACGGTGTGTGTCTGGATGTCGAGACGCTGATGCAGCGAGGCAGGCGGCCGGTGGTTCTCGGTCTTGCGCGCTGCAGCGATCCAGCGCTGCAGGTTTTCCGGGCTGGCAAACGCCTGCTTGCGGCTGTGCCGCAGGACGAAAGACACGACATGGCTTTTCAAACTTGGCATGCGGATACACGAACTTCGGCCAAAGCCGACTAAGAGAACCCCCAATATCTTCGAAGATCGTGCCGTGGCCGAAAATGTCAAGATTTACGCCGCGCCTACACGGTGGTGTGATCCGCGCGGTGATGGTCAGCGGTGCGGTAAAAGTGCGGCACGCAGCCGGTTGCTGGTGGTCGCCGGCGGCATGCGACGTCCCCGGCGCATGCCGAGCAGTTTGCATTTGTCGGCGAAGGTCATCAGCGCGCGGCGCTCCAGATGGCGCTGGTGAGGGACGCCTTTTCGCTGGATCGCGGTGACACCGGCCAGCCGATATCCTTCTGGATCTCAGGCGGCAGGCTGTTCAACAGGCGCCGCGCCTTGCTGCGGTCGTGAGCATTCTTGATGGCCGCGCCATAGCGACCCAGGCTTTCGAGCATCGACATCGTTGTCTCCCTTGGAGCGTTGCAGCGGCTGAAAGCGATCTTCTGCCTGCCGTTCGATGCCGGTTGAATGCGCTTGCCATGTATCTGGCGGATTTCACGAAAACAGGATTTCGGTTTCCGGATCGGGCGATCCGGAAACATTTGCATGCAAACGAGTTTGGAAAGGCGGTGGCCTGGCGACCGCTTATTCCCGCCCGCGCCTGGCGGCGTGGCCTTCGCGCGAACGCCGGCGCGGGGTGGCGTCTCCGGCAACACCATCTTCGCTGACCGTCTTGCGCGGCGGCAGTTTCACCGCCGCCGACAGTTTCGGGAACGGATCGACCTTGTTGGGGAGCGCCATGGCGTAGACGAAATGCTCCTGGAATTTGGGTTCCAGCGCCGTCTCGATCTTCTCGATCTTGCTGACGGTGTCCTCGATCTCGCGGCGATAGCCGCGATTGAGCAGCGCCATGCGCGCGCCGGCACCGGCGGCGTTGCCGACAGCGGAAACCTTGTCGAGGTCGCAATCCGGGATCAGGCCGAGCACCATGGCGTATTTCGGATCGATGAAGGAGCCGAAGGCGCCGGCGAAGTGGATGCGATCGACATGCTCGGTGTTCTGCTTTTCCATCAACAGCTTGGTGCCGGCATAAAGCGCCGCCTTGGCAAGCTGAATGGCGCGCACATCGGTCTGGGTGATGGTGATCTTCGGCCCATCTTCCTTCAATGCGGCGGAGCCTTCCTTCAGCACGTAGGAGAAGGTGCGGCCGTTGGCGGTGACGCGCGGCGAGCGGGCCGAAAGTCCGCCGTCGATGACACCGTCCTCGGAAATGATGCCGGCGAGATACATCTCGGCCACCACTTCGATGATGCCGGAGCCGCAGATGCCGGTGACGCCGGTCGCCTGGACGCTCTCCAGGAAGCCCGGCTCATCGGACCACAGTTCCGAGCCGATGACGCGGTATTTCGGCTCCAGCGTGTCGGGATCGATGCGCACGCGCTCGATGGCGCCCGGGGCGGCGCGCTGGCCGCCGGAGATTTCGGCGCCCTCGAAGGCCGGGCCGGTGGGAGATGAAGCAGCCACGACCCGCGCACGATTGCCGAGCACGATCTCGGCATTGGTGCCGACATCGACGATCAGCATCATCTCGTCCTGGCGATGCGGGCCTTCCGACAGCGTCACCGCCGCAGCGTCGGCGCCGACATGGCCGGCGATGCAAGGCAGCATGTAGAGCCTGGCGCCCTGGTTGAGCTTCAGGCCGATGTCGGATGCCTTGATGTGCACGGCGCCCGAAACAGCCAGCGCGAACGGCGCGCCGCCAAGCTCGGTCGGATCGATGCCGAGGAACAGATGGTGCATGATCGGATTGCCGACGAAGACGGAATCCAGGATGTCGTTGCGCTGCACATTGCCTTCGGCGCAGACCTTGTCGACCAGGCCCGAGATCGCCTCGCGCACGGCAACCGTCATGCCTTCGCGCCCGTCCGGATTCATCATCACATAGGAGACGCGGCTCATCAGATCCTCGCCGAAGCGGATCTGCGGGTTCGACGTGCCGGACGAGGCGGCGACGCGGCCCGACAGCAGCGATACCAGATGCATGGCGATGGTGGTCGAGCCGATGTCGCAGGCGAGCCCATAGGCCTCGTTCTTGAGGCCGGGCCACAGTGCCACGACGCGCGCTGTCTCGCTGTCGGCGTCCTTGTAGATGGCGGCGGTCGCGGTCCAGTTGCCCTTGCGCAGGATGCTTTGCACCTGCGGCAAGAGATAAAAATCGAAATCGAGGCTTTTCAGACCCCAGTCGTGCATCAGCGCGATCTTCAGCCGGTCGAGATCGCCGAGTGGCTTGTGCATGTCGGGTTCTTCGATCTCGACATAGCACATGCGGATCGCCGCATCACGAGCGATGACCCTGGTGTCGGCATCCTTGCGGATGGTCTGCGCGTTGATGACGGTGTCCTGCGGCACGTCGATGACGAGGTCGCCGAGGATTTGCGCCGAGCAGGAGAGGCGGCGCCGTTCGGGCAGGCCGCGCACGCGCTCATAGCGCTCTTCCTTGGCGCCCTTGGGCGTGATGTGGTCGTTGGAGGAGATGATCTTGTGCTTGGCGAAATTGCCTTCCTGCACTTCGATCTGGCAGCGTCCGCAGGTTGCGCGTCCGCCGCAGACGCTTTCGACATAGACGCCGAGCTGGCGCGCGGCATCGAGCACCGGCGTTCCAACCGGAAAACGCCCGCGCTTGCCGGACGGCATGAACAGCACGAGCGGGTCGGTGATGTTTGCGGGTGAATTCACGATTGCGCGCTTATCCTCGGCTCATCCGGGCTTCACGGCCGCCACGGCGGCGGCCACCGTTGTTGGCGCCTTCGCCCGGCGCGTTGACCTGCGTTGGTGCGGCGACCGCCTGGCCGCCTTCGGCCGGCTTGTAATCCTTGTAGGTGCGGATCCAGTTGGTGCAATTCTCGTCGGTGCCGTTCAGCACATTGGCGCCGCGCACGGCTTCCATTTCCTGCGGACGCACCGGGTTCATGATCGCCGATGTCATGCCGGCGCCGATCACCATCGGGATGAAGGCAGCGTTGATGCCATGGCGGTGCGGCAGGCCGAACGAGATGTTGGACAGCCCGCAAGTGGTGTTGACCTTGAGCTCTTCGCGCAGGCGGCGCAGCAGCGCGAAGACCTGGCGACCGGCATCGCCCAGCGCGCCAATCGGCATGACCAGCGGATCGACGACGACGTCATGCGCCGGAATGCCGAAATCGGCGCACCGCTCGACGATCTTCTTGGCGACGGCGAAGCGCACGTCCGGGTCCATCGAAATGCCGGTCTCGTCGTTGGAGATGGCAACGACGGGCACGTTGTATTTCTTGACCAGCGGCAGGATGGCTTCGAGCTTTTCTTCCTCGCCGGTGACGGAGTTGACCAGCGGACGGCCCTTGGCGACCTTCAGCGCTGCCTCGATCGCGGCGGTGACGGAGCTGTCGATCGACAGCGGCAGGTCGACCAAGCCCTGCACGATCTCCAGCGTCTGCACCAAAAGACCAGGTTCGGTCTCGTTCGGGTTGACCGAGGTGACGCCGGCATTGACGTCGAGCATGGTGGCGCCACAGGCTGCCTGCTCCAATGCGTCCCTGATGACGGTCTCGAAATTGCCCGCGATCATCTCGGCGGCCAGCTTCTTGCGGCCGGTTGGGTTGATGCGTTCACCGATCACGCAGAACGGCTGGTCGAAGCCGATGATGATTTCTCGTGTCGCCGAGGCGACGATGGTACGGGTCATGAATTCTCTCCGCCGTGATATAAAGATTTCTTTATATCGTTGTCTGGTTTCGTTCAAGCGAATGGATGGCCGTCCGCGCCGTCAGTGCGCGGTCTTCACCATGTCCACCTGCGTTTCGGTAATGTCGTCGTGGAGTATGTGCTCGAGCCGGTCGGCGACCATCTGGTCGTCGCGACGTATCTCGCGTTTCCATGGCTGGCGGCCCTTCAGCACGCCCGATTCATCGACGATCTCGGCAACATACTCCTCTTGCCGGTAGGCCATCACGTGAACGCCGGAAACGCCTGATATTTCCTTCACCTCGTTGATGATGTCGATGCAGAGCTGCTTGCCTTCTTTCTTTTGGTCCTGCGCGCCTTCCAGCCGCTTGATGACAGAATCGGGAATATGGATGCCCGGTACGTTCGAGCGGATCCACTTGGCCGTCTTGGCGGAGGCGAGCGGTCCGACACCAACCAGGATGAAGCATTTTTCGGTGTAGCCGAGGTCGCGCACCTTCTGCATGTAGGTGCGGAACATCGGCACGTCGAAGCAATACTGGCTCTGCACGAATTGCGCACCGGCGGCGATCTTCTTACCCAGCCGATGCGGACGGAAGTCGATCGGCGGCGCGAAGGGATTGATCGCAGCACCCAGGAAAAGCTGCGGCGGCGTCGTTAGCTTGCGGCCGGACAGGAACTTGCCGTTGTCGCGCATGATGCGGCAGGTTTCCAACAGCGACATGCAGTCGAGGTCGAACACCGGCTTGGCACCGGGCTGGTCGCCAGCCTGGACGCCGTCGCCGGTGAGACACAGCATGTTGGCCACGCCCATCGCAGCCCCGCCCAGCACGTCGCCTTGAATGGCGATGCGGTTCTTGTCGCGGCAAGCGATCTGCATGATCGGCGCATAGCCCATGCGGGTCAGCAAAGCACAGATGCCGACCGACGACATGTGGCAGTTGGCGCCGGAAGCGTCGACGGCGTTGATGGCGTCGACCCAGCCGTCGAAAATCTTGGCCCTGTTGTAGACGTCTTCGGGATCGGCGCTGTCGGGCGGGTTGAGCTCGGTGGTGACGGCGAATTCGCCTCGCCGCAGGACGCGTTCCAGCCGGCCGCGCGAGGTGTGGCCGGGCAGGGGCTCGAGCGGCAGATGGATGCCGGCCGGGTTCTCGTCGAGCTGGCGGCCGATCATGCCGACGCCCCGGTGTTGGCCGTCGCATTCTTGGCTGCAGCGGCCGCTTCGCGCGCGGCTGCCGCCTGCGCGGTCACCCGCAGCCAGGCCGAGGTTTCGCGCAGCGACTGGTCGACCGGCTTCTGCACCGTCAAGATCCTGTCGCCGTGCACCATGTTCTGCGAGCCTTCCCAGGCCTTGACCCAGACGCAGGGCATATCAGGCTCGACCTCGCAATTGCCGTTGGCGCGCACGCCGCCGCAGGGGCCGTTGCGCAATTGCTTGGGGCAGTTCATCGGGCATGACATGCCGGTCGAGGACAAAATGCACTGGCCGCACATGCGGCAGTCGAACATGAAGCCCTTGACGCGCTTCTCGACGAATTTGATCGGTCCTTCGACGCGGCCGTAGCCAATGCCCTTCCACAAGGGATGGAGGAGCAGGAACATGTCGGCGAATTTGGCGTAAAACCATTCGAGTAGCCGCGAATGCCGGACCGACCAAAGCCGGACCGCGAAGGAACGCTGGACGCGCCGCTGCGGCGACACGTCGGCCGGCTTGTAGTCGGATTTCGGCGCTGCCTTCTTGACCAGAGTGGCCTGGGTAACCGGCTGGACAACCCTTTGGCCATCCTTGGCAGGAATGGTTTCAGACATTTTCTTTGCCGCCCGCCTTGACCAGAGCGACCAGCCGCTCGCGGTCGTATTTCGTGTCGATGTCGTTGAACGCCTTCTCGACCTCGGCTTCGAGGTCATCGCCGACCGCAACGGGATCGGCCTTGCGCCATTCGGCCAGGTAATCGTCGGTGCCGCCGGCGCCGGTGCGCATGGCGCACATGTCGATCGCTTCGGTGAAGCGCAGCGGCAGTTCGCGCTTGGCGTTCTGCCGGCCCTTCTTGACAATGATCTGGGCAGGGATGTCACGCCAGTAGACAACGATCAGATCGGCCATGAATGCTCACTCCTCGATCTGCGAGCATTGCCGGAAGCGCAGTGGGGCCGCTTGTTATGGGACGACGCGCGCGCATTCAAAAGCGACGCATTTGGATGTCGTAAAATGAAAGGCGAATCTTTGATCCCGCTATGGGCCGCGATAGCCCGGGATGAACGGTCGAAGTCGCCGACACGCTTCTTGTGGGGGTGAGCGTAACCGCGCGTTCCGGCTATCGAATGGATAACCGATCTTCGGCGGCTATTTGTCTCCGAAGCCGCTCTGTTTCAAATCGGCGATGCGGACGATCATGCTTCGTTTCGGGTCGAATGGGAGATCTTCAAAGTTGAAACCGCGATAGAAGCCTCTCACGGCCTCGTCGAGCGGGTGTGTGAGGACACCGAAGCAGCCGATTTCGCTTGAGAATCGAACCGCGGTCCTGAATGCGAACAGGAGAAGCGAGCGTCCACAGCCATGACCTTGATGCCGGCGATCTACAGCAAGTTGGCAGAGCAATACGATAGGAATGGGATCGGGGCGATTGCGTTGCGCCGATTTCGCAAGATGTGCCCGCTCGATCTGACCGGCACTCAAGGCAACATAGGCGGCAATAACACCAGTCGTGGAATCAAGAATAATGCTGGTTCGTGAAATCCCATCCTGCTGATTGCGCCAGGCATGACGGCGGAGCCAGTTGTTGAGCGACTCGCGGCCGCAGTCAAAGCCCTCTCTGTCGTCATCGGCGCCAAGAGGCCGGGGAGGCGTCAGTCCTGCCATACGGGCCGTGACGCAGCGAGCCTTCGCAGCCCAGGAAGAGCCTTCGGGGGAGACTTTGCCCACTCCTCGAACTTTTCCCAATCGGCAGCCGGGATCGTCACGACACGTCCGTTCAGCACCTCCATTTCGGCGGCTTCGACGGCCTTGCGGCGGATGAAGTCGCTGAGATTGGTGTTCGCTTGGTGGGCGGCGGCTTCAAGGATTTCACGTTCGTCGGAGGTGACGCGGACGCTTAAGGGGGCCATGTTGGACATCGGCAAACTCGCTTTCTGTAGGACAATAGCATACAGGGCGTCCGATTGACAGCACCTACCATACGCCACGGCGCATGCCGGTCCAGAGATAGAACCAGATCGTCGGGTGATACCATTGTTGCGATGGCAGGCCCGGGTCGATGGTGGTGAGTTTTCCGGCCAGCACGTCGCTGACCGCTTCGACGCAGATGTCGCGCGAGAACGCGGCCTGGCGAAGCGCATAGCTGGAAATGGTGTCGCCGCGTTTTGGCTGACCGCGCACCTGTTTCAGCACCGCGCCCGTATCGACGCCGGCATCGACCAGATGAACCGTGGTGCCGAAATTCCGCGGATCGCCTGACGTCAGCGCCCAGTAGCCGCCATTCATGCCGCGGTATTTCGGCGTGATGCCGGCATGATAGTTGAGCACCGGGCAAGGCATCCGGGCCAGCATGTCCTTCGACAAAAGCCTGCAGCCGTTAAGCAGGACAACGCCAGGCTGGATCTTCTCGATCGCCTCGAGGCACTCCGGCCCGTTGGCCGAGGCGACATGGATGATTTCCTGGTCCCGCCGCGGATCGACCTCGAGCTTCTCTTCGGCAATCAGCCGTGCGGCATGGCTGGCGAGAAGCCGTTTGCCCAGCCTGCTGAGCACCATCGTGCCAAGTTGGCCGATGGCCTGTAACCAGCCTTGGCGGCGAGCCCGGCCACGAAGCAATTGCTTTTTGGATTCAGGCGTTTCGAGGACGACGCTGACAGGGCCGACGCGATCTGCGATCGCGTTGACGATAGCCCAGACATGCTGGCCCCCGCCGGTGACGACCACGATCCGCGTACTAGATGCTGATGCTGCCATGGATCTTGCCCCCTCCAAGCAACCCGTTCTCGACAATGATCGGGATGCTAGGGCGTTCGGGTTAATCCTTGGTGATCAGCTCTTCGATACACGGTCAGCGCCTGAATTCGATGATGTCGAGCTTCGATTCGTAATAGGGCGCCGGGAATTCGATGCGCCATTCCTTGGCGCTGTTGCGGAAGGCGTAGCCGACCTGGTCGGTCCGCGGGCCGCTGCCATAGGGCTTTGCCGGATCGTTGTTGACATAGAAGGAACCGAGATAGATCGCGCGTTTCTCGCCATCGTCGAAGAAACGGCCCTTGGTGCGCTGTGAGCCGCTGATCTTTTCGAGCCGCCAGCCGGAACCGTCATCGGTCACCTTGCACTTGAACCAGCCATAGATGACGAGCGGCAAAGGTCCGCCGGCCTTGATGGTGCGGCACTGCCAGTTGCCGGTCAGGCCCTTGTTGGAAAAGGCCACCAGCGGTTTTGCCAGCAAGGCGTCGAGTTGCCTGATCTCGGCGGGGTCGCCCGCTTTCGCCTCGGCGAGTGCTGCCTTTCGCGTCTCGCCGTATTTGTCGAGCCTCGCCTTGTCGGCTGGGGTGATGAGTTTCTGCACCTCGCCATCGGCGAGTGCGGGAGCAGCAGCGAAGATGGCGAAAGCGGCGAGGGTGATTGCTGGTAGTTTCATGAATTTCTCCTGTTACCGCATCAGCCGACCGGCAAACGACGCTCTTATGACCGCACGCTTCTACTGGAAACCTTGAGCGGGCAAGATTCGGCCGTTGCCGGCGTTCCGACAATTCACCAACGTCGCTAACCATTCTTCAAGTGGCATCGTTTAGAGCTACAAAGCAATGTATCAGCGCGGCGGACGTCGCGTAACAAAGTCGAAGTCAGTGCCGATCGATACCGGCAGGCTGGGCTCCGACCTGCCTTAAGAGTGTTGCAACGACGTTTGAGGACCAACTCGTGCTGAGCAATGCACCAACCGCACGCGACGCCCTGACAGTCCAGATCGAGATGCATGCCGTCCTGAGCCACGGGCACACGAAGTTATTCGCCACCTTGGACTGGAGAAGGCTTCTCGGTGCATTTGCCCGGGAACTCAACATGTCGGTGGATTCCAGTGCAGCAGCAAACACCTTCATCACAGCGCTTCGGCTCGGTTCCGACATGGCGGCCGTGCGACTCAAAGCCCTCTCTGATCTCTACTTCCATCTCGATGCGCTGACTGAGCCTGAGGTCGCGGAGCGAATCGCCTGCCAACCTGCCGAAATCCAGGCTAAGCTGCCGACCTGGTTGAAAGAAATGCAGGACGAACGAAATACGAGGGCAGCCATACAAACGGCCTGGGAGTCTGAGGACAAGCTTATGGCCATCTGGTTATCGGCGAAGTCGGCCCGCGTCGACATCCCCGGCAAAAATCTGGTCAACTGGCTCGCGCAACAGACACCGGACACTTGGCACGCGGTGTTGAGCAATTGGAACTACGATTTCGGCATCCAACCTTTGCGCTGGGTTGTTTGGCAGCCCCAATGCGATCAGGCGACTGCGGCCGATATCTTCTTTGCAGATGCGCTCAATTGGGTTGGATACCCGACCCTTGAAAGCGTTCCGAGGGCCTATCGAAAGGCCTGGTTGCTCTGCAAAGCAATTGCCCGCAACTGGTCGCGTGGGCGTTACAAGAGCGCGGAACTGAACTCACGCCATGACCTGGAGACCGTGAAGCGATATCAACGTGCGGTTGCCTCGATCGTTGCTGACGGTGGGAGACTGCCGTTCAAGATGCCTGACGAGGCTTGTCGCATCTTCGAGGGCCGCAGATCGGTTTCCCATTACACGTCGATGGACGGCGAAATCCTGTATTCGTTTGACGCATGGAAAGAGCGAAACAGGGAATGACCACTTTCGCCCCGAGGTGGAAATTCAAGTAGGACCGCTCACGACCTTTGCCGCGTGCGCCATTCCGGCCGTCAGGTCGCCATAGCCCGTCGCGCGGCGTTCATAGACGAGACCGAGCATTTTCGCGGCCTTTTCGGCGACCTTGTCGAGTTCCGGATCGTTGGTCTGGGCGAGGTAGATCAGCTTCTCGTAGTTGCCGAAATAGTCCTTGATCAGCTCCGGGTGCTTGTCGAGGCCGAGCGGCTTCATGAAGAAGGCGTCGAACTGCCGGCACAGGAAGTCGGTCATGTAGAACGACATCATGTCATCGTCGGCGATTTTCGCGTAGGCCTCCATGCCTTGATAGAAGGCGAAGCAGTGCGGGCCGACCATACGCTCGACGCCATGCTTCTCGCAGATACGATCGAGCAGTCCGCCAGTGCCGCAATCGGCATAGCCGACGAAGATGTTGGTATAACCTTCCGCCTTGGCGTTTTCGATCGCCTTGTCCATGGCCGGTGCGATGCGATCCGGATAGAAATGGAATTCCGCCGGCAGGCAGGTCAGGTCGAGGTGATCCAGTCCGAGCTGTTCCTTGACGGCCAGAACTTCGCGCGCAATCATCCCACAGGCGATGACGAGCAGCCTGTCGTCTTGATTCGGTTTCGTTTTTTGCGTCTTGGCCATGGAACCCGTCGAGCCGGCCTTCGTTGCTGTGGCGCTAATTTATCTATTGAGGGAGACACCGTTCATGAAACTGCTACGCATCACGCCGATTGCCATCCTGGCCTGCGCCTTGGCCCTTGCGGCTTGCGCGAACACCGTCCGTGGCGTCGGCAGGGACGTCAAATCGACGGCCAAGGCGGTCGAGGACACCGTCACCAAGCCCTGATCCGCGCGCAGCCACCTTCATCATCTGGGAACAAAAAAGCCGCGCTACAAGGCGCGGCTTTTCCTGTTGTCCTTGCAGGATTGGCCAATCAGGCCGAAGCGCGCACATTGTGCTTGCGCTTCATGAAGTCCTTGGCGGTCTCGACCGCCACCGCGGCGTCGCGGCAATAGGCGTCGGCGCCGACGGCCTTGCCGAATTCCTCGTTCAGCGGCGCGCCGCCGACCAGCACGACATAGTCGTCGCGGATACCCTTTTCCTTCATCGTGTCGATGACGACCTTCATGTAGGGCATGGTCGTGGTCAGCAGTGCCGACATGCCGATGATGTCGGGCTGGTGCTGTTCGATCGCATCGAGATATTTCTCGACCGCATTGTTGATGCCGAGGTCGATGACATCGAAGCCGGCACCCTCCATCATCATGCCGACGAGGTTCTTGCCGATGTCGTGGATGTCGCCCTTGACGGTGCCGATCACCATCTTGCCCTGCTTCGGCGCGCCGGTGGCGGCGAGCAGCGGGCGCAGGATGAACATGCCGGCCTTCATGGCGTTGGCGGACAACAGCACTTCGGGAACGAACAGGATGCCGTCGCGGAAATCCTCGCCGACGATGCGCATGCCTTCGACCAGCGCCTCGGTGAGCACCTTGTAGGGTACCCAGCCGCGCTCGAGCAGGATGTTGGTGCCTTCCTCGATTTC
Organism: Mesorhizobium sp. LjRoot246; assembly: GCF_964254115.1. NCBI lineage: Bacteria > Pseudomonadati > Pseudomonadota > Alphaproteobacteria > Hyphomicrobiales > Phyllobacteriaceae > Mesorhizobium > Mesorhizobium sp. LjRoot246. The sequence continues at coordinate 3,538,657 of NZ_CAXUSN020000001.1, forward strand.
TTCCTTCAGCCCGTCATAGAGGTCGTCGTGCATCTGCTGCACCAACTCGTCGTCGGAAAGTTCGGAAAGGATGATCTCGTCGTCGGACATTTGTATCGAGCTCCTGCCGGCATCGCGACCATGTCGCAAAGCACACAATATTCGCGTTCATACCTAACCCGCTGAGGGCATGTATCCATAGCTGATTTGCGACTTCCCGCAAAAGGAAAGCGACCGTAACTCTCTTGGAATTCTTGTCGATTTTGCGACAGGCATTGGCGCTGGCGGGCCGTTTCGAATAGGGTGCGTGGCTACGATCTGGCGAGAAGCGGTGAGAGGCAGCCGCTACGGATTCCAGACAAGAACAGATTCAGGGAAGAACCACCATGAGCGAACACGCGGCAGTCGATCAGGAAGCGTCAAACGCGCGACGTGGGCGCGGCGCCAGCGGCGGGGCTGCTGCCCGGCGGGCAGCACGTTCGGGCGGCGGTCCGGGCACGCAGCTCACCTACATCAAGCGCAAGATCAATGTTTATGAGGTGCTGGACGAAGAAGGCCTGGCGCTGATCGAGAAGAACACCGACACGGTGCTCGAGGAAATCGGTATCATCTTCCGTGATGACGCCGAAGCGCTGCAATTGTGGAAAGAAGCCGGCGCCGACGTCAAGGGCGAGCGCGTGCACTTTCCGAAGGGGCTTTGCCGTTCGCTGCTCAAGACCGCCCCGTCCGTCTACACCCAGCACGCCCGCAATTCCGAGCGCTCGGTGCAGATCGGCGGCAATGCCACCGTGTTCGCGCCGGTCTATGGCCCGCCCTTCGTGCGTGACCTCGACGGTGTCAGGCGGTATGCGACGATCGAGGATTTCCAGAATTTCGTAAAGCTCGCCTATATGGCGCCGTCGATCCACCATTCGGGCGGCACGGTATGCGAGCCGGTCGATGTGCCGGTCAACAAACGCCACCTCGACATGATCTACAGCCACATCAAATATTCCGACAAGCCGTTCATGGGTTCGGTGACCGCGCCGGAGCGCGCCGAAGACACCGTCGCCATGGCCAAGATCGTGTTCGGCGACGATTTCGTCGAGAACAACACGGTGCTGACCAGCCTGATCAACGCCAACTCGCCGATGGTGTTCGACGAGACCATGCTCGGTGCGCTGAAAGTCTATGCGCGCCACAACCAGGCCTGCATCGTCACGCCGTTCATCCTTGCCGGTGCGATGAGCCCGGTGACGGTCGCCGGCACGCTGACGCAGGTTTTGGCCGAGGTGCTGGCCGGTGCGTCGTTCACGCAGCTGATCCGGCCTGGCGCGCCGGTGCTGTTCGGCACCTTCGCCTCATCGATCTCGATGCAGTCGGGCGCGCCGACCTTCGGCACGCCGGAACCCTCGCTGGTTTCCTACGGTGCCGCACAGCTGGCGCGCCGGCTCGGCCTGCCGTTCCGCACCGGCGGCTCGCTCTGCGCGTCCAAGGTTCCGGATGCGCAAGCGGCCTATGAGAGCGCCAACACGCTGAACTCGACCATCCTGGCCGGCACCAATTTCGTGCTGCATTCGGCCGGCTGGCTCGAGGGCGGGCTCGCCTCCTGCTACGAAAAGTTCATGATGGACATCGACCAGCTCGGCATGACCCAAAAATTCTCCGAAGGCGTCGACCTGTCGGAAAACGGCCAGGCGATGGATGCCATCCGCCAGGTTGGCCCGGGCAGCCACTATCTCGGCTGCGACCACACCCAGGCCAACTTCCAGACCGCCTTCTACCGCTCCAACATCGCCGACAACAATTCCTACGAGCAGTGGCTGGCCGAAGGCGAGAAGACCGCGCCGCAGCGTGCCAACGAACTCGCACGCCGCTGGCTGGAAAGCTACGAGGCGCCGCATCTCGATCCGAGCATCGACGAGGCCTTGAAAGACTTCATCGCCAAGAAGAAGGGGTCGATGCCCGACGCCTTCACTTGAAAGGAGCCCGAGTCAGGCGGGGCTAAAGTCGCCAACATCATCCACAAGGAAGTCTGGCGGAGCGCGTTCTCCGATCCGGTCGATAAGGAATGATTGCGCCTGCCGGCCGCGTTGACCGCATTGCCGCGGTGCTTCTCGCCCACGGTCTTATTCTTCGTGGCGGTTTCAATTTTGCACCAGATGAAGCGCCGACAACGGGCGCTTCGGCCAGATCTGTCCTGCTGGTGGGGCAGGCGGGTGCCGGGTCCTGGCCGCATTTCCTGCGCTGGTGGGAGAAGCAATTGGGGACCATCGCCAATCCGCTCGACACCTGGTCCCGCGAAGTGATCGGTGCCGTGGCGGAGACATTCGGGGCGCGGGCCGTTTCGCCTTCCGACAAGCCGTATCTACCGTTCCAGCAATGGGCAATGCGGGCGGAGGGGCTGAGGCCGTCGCCGCTCGGCATCCTCATGCATCCGCGATACGGGCTCTGGCATGCCTATCGCGGTGCCCTGCTGTTCGAGGACGAAATCGCGCTTCCGGAGCAGGGCGAGACAATCCACCTTTGCGACGCCTGTATCGAGAAACCCTGCCTGAAATCCTGTCCGGTCGACGCCTATTCCGCGCAGGGATTCGCCTATCAATCCTGCCTGGCGCATGTGCGAGGGGCGGATGGCGAACCGTGCCGGAGCGGCGGTTGCCTCGACCGCAACGCCCGTCCCTATGGCACCGACTATCGCTATCCGCCGGAGGTGCAGGCGTTTCACATGGCAGCATTCGCGGGCCTGTAAGTCCTCACGCAATCCTGAACGAAATGTTGACTGCCACGCTCGGGCAACGCCTTGCCCTGGCGGCTCGCGCGGATATCTATCGCGCATCAAACGAACGGAGCAGTCGATGACGAAACAGGACCTTCAGATCAAGACCAGGGACGGCGTTGCCAGAGCAGGGCTTTTCCGCTCCGCAAACGTATCTCCGGCAAAGGCCGGCGTCATTCTCTATCAGGACGCTTTCGGTCCGCGGCCGGCGCTCGACAGCATGGCCGAGCGGCTGGCGAATGAAGGTTATGCGGTGCTGGTGCCGGACCTGTTCTACCGCAATGCACCCTACGGGCCGTTCGAGGCCAAGACCGCCTTCGCCGAGGAAAAGACCAAGACGGCGCTGGTGGCGCTGGTCACCGGCACCTCGCAGGACATGACCATCAGCGACAGCGGCGCATTCCTCGACGCGCTTGCGGCGGAAGGCATCACAGGGCCGATCGGCACGGTCGGCTATTGCATGGGCGGCGGCCGGGCGCTGAACGCGGCTGCAACCTATCCCGACAGGATAAGGGCGGCGGCAAGCTTCCATGGCGGCAATCTGGCCAGCGATGCCGCCGACAGCCCGCATCGCAAGGCAGCCTCCATCAAGGCGCGTGTCTATGTCGGCACATCCGGCGTCGACAGGAGTTTCCCGCCGGAACAATCGGCACGACTGGCCGAGGCGCTCAGGGCCGCGGAAGTCGACCATGTCATCGAGAACTATGCCGGAATGGCGCATGGTTGGTGCGTTCCGGACCATAGCGTTTTCGATGCCGCGGGTGCCGAACGCCATTGGAAGCGGCTGACGACGCTGTTTGCCGAGACGCTGATCTAAGGTCAGATGTCGCACACAGGTCTCGACGGCGGCAGATGACTTTCTCCTGCCGCCGTCGCACCAGGCTGCGCCTAACTATGCGTCTGCCTTGCGATAGGCTGCGACGACAAGCCAAATAGCGGAAAGCAGAAAGTAGAACGCGCCGAACCCAGCATAGGGGGCGATGTCCAGAATCGTCGGCGCAACCATGCCGAGGGATAGGCTGATCATGAAGCCACCGGCGAGGGCCGATTGCGCGCCACTGAGGATCATCGGCCATTGCGCGCCATGGTAGCGCCAGCGCCTTGCTCCCGTAATCAGCTGCAGCAGACCAGAGAGGATCGCCCAAACCCCAAACACGGCCAGAACGGCATACATGCTGTTGCTGACCGCCACGGTGACGGCGAGCGCCGTCAGCGTGCTGACCACGACATTCAATGCCTGGGACGAGTTGGCTCTCAGGCCGCCATTTACCCTGAGGTCAACCAGATTGGCGAGGGCGTCCCATGCCGGATAGATCACGAGCAGAAGGGCGGTGGGGCCAGGTTGCCCGCCGAAGAGGATGGCGGCAGCAACCCAGGCGATAGAAAATATGGCGCGTCCGAAATAATAGGATCGCAGCCAGCTGGACGGGTTCGACGATTGGCTTTGCATTGGCAGGTTCCTTGTTGTTGCCTACCTATCAGTAGGAAGGTGGGGATTCTAAGTCAACCCGAAGCCCGAACACCTCTCTGTGAGAAGCAGGAACGATGCACAGCCTTGACAATTTGCCTACCAGAAGGTAGGCGGCGACATGAAATCAATGACTTCGACTTCGGAAAAAATTCTCGACGTCGCGCAGTCCCTGATCGTCGCGGGAGGCTATAACGGGTTCAGCTATGCCGATATCTCGGCTGCGATCGGCATCAGGAAGGCGAGCATCCACCATCACTTCCCGACGAAGGCCGAGCTGGTCTCGGTGCTGGTGGATCGCTACAGGCAGCAGGCCGAAACGGGTTTGGACTCTCTCCGAGGACAATTCTCAAGCCCTGCCGAACAATTGCAGTCCTACCTGAATTACTGGCGGACATGCATTCGCGATGCTTCGCCATCCTTTTGCGTCTGTGCGATGCTCGCTGGCGAGATGCAGATGCTGCCGGAAGAGGTCGCATCGCGCGTTCGTGCCCATTTCCATAGTCTCGCGGGATGGCTTACATCGGTGTTGCGGGCCGGAGTAGAGCAGGGCTTGTTCCGATTGAACAACCGACCGGAGGAGGAGGCCCAGATGCTGATGGCATCGGTTCACGGGGCAATGCTTTCTGCGAGGGCTTTCGGCGATCCCGGACTGTTCACCACAATCGTCACCCCCCAGATCACCAAGCTGCTGGGACGGGATTGCTAGAGAACTGTCGGGCCAAAGTGGTATCAGGCGGAACAAATGGCGCGGCCCCAGATGAGCCGGTCGAGCGGGAACGAACAGCCTGATGCAATCCCATGATGTCGTGATCGTCGGCGCCGGTGCAGCCGGAATGATGTGCGCCGTGGAGGCGGCCAAGCGCGGCCGTTCGGTGCTGATCCTCGATCATGCGGCGGCGCCTGGCGAGAAGATCCGCATCTCCGGCGGCGGCCGGTGCAACTTCACCAACATCCATGCCAGCCCGAAGAATTTTCTCTCGGGCAATCCGCATTTCTGCATTTCGGCACTCAGCCGCTACACGCAGCGCGATTTCATCGCCCTCGTCGAACGCCACCGCATCGCCTATCACGAGAAGACGCTTGGGCAGCTGTTCTGCGACGGCTCCGCACGCCAGATCATCGACATGCTGGTCTCGGAAATGCAGGGCAGGGGCGTGGAGCTGGTACTGTCGACTAGGGTTGAGGATGTCCGCAAAACCGTTGATGGGTTTGTGCTCGCCCTCTCCACGGGCACCGTCACTTGCCAATCCCTGGTCGTGGCCTGCGGCGGCAAGTCGATCCCCAAGATGGGGGCGACCGGCTTCGGCTACGAGCTTGCCGAACGGTTCGGCCTTGCCATTGCCGAAACGCGGCCGGCGCTGGTGCCGCTGACCTTCGATGCCAACACGCTGGAGCGGTTGGCGCCCCTGGCCGGCAACGCCGTCGACGCGGAAGTCGCCTGCGGCAAGACGCAGTTCTCCGAAGCGATGCTGTTCACGCATCGCGGCATCAGCGGACCGTCCATCCTGCAGATATCGTCCTATTGGCGCGAGGGCGATGAGATCCGCATCGCCATGCTGCCGGGGCTGGATGTGGCGGACCTCGTTCGTACCGCCAAGCGCGGCAATGGGCGACAAGCCGTGCAGACGGTGCTGGCAAATCACCTGCCGAAGCGGCTTGCACAGTCGATCGCCGAGCGAACCGGGATCGACGGCAACCTCGCCGATCTTTCCGATGCCCAGATCAAAACCGTTGTCGCGGCAGTCAATGACTGGCGCATCAAGCCCGCCGGCTCGGAGGGCTACCGCACCGCCGAAGTGACGCTTGGCGGTGTGGACACCAATGGCCTCGACCAGAAGACGATGCAGGCGAAATCCGTGCCGGGCCTGTTCGTCATCGGCGAAGTCGTCGATGTCACGGGCTGGCTGGGTGGCTACAATTTCCAGTGGGCGTGGTCGTCGGGCTGGGTTGCGGGCCAGGCGGCTTAGATTTACGCCCGTGGCTTCGCCCCAGTAGCCGCCGGCGCCTTCTTCTTCGATTTGGCCCGGTTGTAGTCGATGGCGGCATGGACGAGGTCTCTCAAGGCGCCCTTATCGAGCTTATCGCCCTCATGGATGTCGATTGCCCGCCACACCTTGCCGCCAAAACCGTTATTGAAGAGCTTGTCGGGGTCGGGCAGGCTGGCGCCATGGGAGAAGGTGAGTTTTATCTTGTCCTTGTGGGCGTTGCCGACCACGATGTTCCCGTCGAGGCACCAGACCGGGCTGCCCATCCACTTCCACTCCTCGACGATGTCCGAATCGGCTGCAAGGATGGCCTTGCGGATGCCGGCGAGCGTCTTGCCGCGCCAGTCTTTCAGGCCGGCGATCAACTGGTCGATCTGTTGCGATGGGGTCATTGGGGTGCCTTCCCTGCTTCAACCGCCGCCCGTTACCAGCGCGCCAGCTGGGTGATCTGAACGAGGTTGCCGCAGCCATCGTTCAATTGGGCGATGGTCGAGCCGGTCACCTCGGTCGGCGGCATGGTGAACGCGCCGCCCTTTGCCTTGATGCGCTCATAGTCGCCCTTGACGTCGTCGGTGAAGAACATGACCGCGGGTTGGCCCTGCTTGAAGATGGCTTCCTGATAGGTCTTGGCGGCCGGGTTGTCGTTGAGCGCGAGCTGCAGCTCGGTTCCGTCAGGTTCTTCCGCCGAGGCGACGGTCAGCCAGCGATAGGGTCCGTTGCTGAAATCGGCCTTTTTGGCGAAGCCCAGCACGTCGGTGTAGAAGCGCAGTGCGTTTTCCTGGTTGTCCACATACACGCTGGTCAGTTTGATCTTCATGGCAATTCCTCCTCTGTCGTATTCGATCGCTACGGGATCCAGCCGGGCAGCGCAGCCGCCTGCTTGATCCATTCCGCCATCCGCGCCTCGTCGAATTGGTCGTCTTCGCGGATGTCGATCCAGCGCACATCCTTGCTTTTCGCCGTGCCGCCGGGCGGTATCGGGCGCAGTGACATGCCGCTGAAGAAGGTCACTTTCACGTAGTGGGTGAAGACATGAAACGACACGAACCAGCCCTGGCCCTCGATGCCGTAGAATGGCGAGTTCCATCGCACGGCCTTGCGCACGTCAGGCACGTTGCACGCGATGAGCGCGTCGAGGCGCTCGCCCAGGCCGCGCTTCCAGCCCGGCATAGCCGCGATATACACCTGCACCGGGGCGTCGCCGTCACCCTTGGCGATTTGCGGGTTGCCGCCCGACAGCAGGACCGGTGCCGCTTTGGTCGATTGCCGCTGCGTCTTGGCCATTCTGCCCATTCCTACCCCGCGCGCTGCGCACCGCGTCCCTTGGCGGCATAGGGCAACACGAACATATACAGGCCACTGAACAGCAGCAGGAAGAGCGGCAGAAGCGGCGAGTAGACCACCCAGGCGGGAGGCTGCCCAAATGCCATGGTGGCGAAGTTGGCGACGACGGTCAGCGTGAAGATGATCGACAGCCAGCGATGAATTTGCCGGATCCACTTGTTCCAGTCCAATGAGACCTCCCGTTAAAACGAACCGAAGCGGATCATCGATCCACTTGCAGGCGGGTTTTCAATCCAGCCGCGCCAGGACATCCTCCAGGGCAGTAAAAAACCTCTGCCAGCCGACCGTGGCGCCGCGGTAATATGGCTGCTGATCCGAGCGGAAGCCGGTCTGCTCCATGCGCAGATGAGTTCCCGCGCTGGTAGCGGTCAGCGTCCAGGTCACCACACTCTCGAGATCCTTGGTATCCCAGGTATAGGAAAGTGTTTTGTTGGGCTCGACCGTCTGGACCTGGCAGTCGACGCCGCCCCAGTCCGCACTGAGATTGAAACGGTGGTCCACGACTGGCTTGAAGTTGTTTTTCATCAGCCACTCCTCGATCAGATGCGGTTGGGTCAGCGCACGCCAGATCTTCTCCGGTGGATAGGGGATCTCACGTTCGACGATGACGGAGCGCGTTTCGGTCGCAATGTTGGTCATTGGTCCATTCTTTTGAGCAAATTTTCGAGGTCGTCGAACCGGCTCTGCCAGAATGCGTTCATCTGGTTCGTCCAGTCAGTCAGTGGGGAAAGGGCCGCGAGTTGAGCGCTATAGTGGGTCTGCCTTCCTTCATGGCGGTCGCGCACCAGCCCGGCTTGCCTTAGAACGCCGAGATGCTTCGACACCGCCGGCTGCGAGACGCCCGACTGGGCCGTCAGGGCGCCGACGGTCTGTTCACCTTGCCGGCACAGGCGCTCGAAGATCGCCCGACGTGTCGGATCGGAGAGCGTTCTGAACAGGACATCATGGGGGTTGGTCATTTGGGATTGATAACCCAGTGGCTATTGATTGACGTATAACCGCCGAGATATGTGTGTGTCAAGCGGAAGCGTCGCAGGTCCCATGATAGGAATTTTTTCTTGACTCCGTGCCGTCAGCTATGGTACATATTTATCTATGGTGATGATTTGCGCCAGTGACCCGTCGCGCAGGCGGGTTTTTCATTTAATGCTCCGTCAGCCAACGCGCCGGCGAAGGCTCCTAAGGAACCCGTCAACCCAAGCTCGTAGCCCTGGTCGCTGGCCGCGATCCGGCCGTTTCCAAAAAAATCTTCCCATTGCCCCAAGGATTAGCCATTAGCCTTCGTCCAACAGGCAAATGATGGCGATGATGCTGGATGAGAGCGAAGCCTCCGACGCTGAACTGATCGGGCGGGCGAAGGGCGGAGACAGGGGGGCCTTCGGCACATTGCTGGAAAGGCACTATGACTTCGTCTATCGCGCCGCCTATCGCTGGAGCGGCAGGAAGGCCGATGCCGAAGACATCGCCCAGGAAGTCTGCGTCCGGCTGGGCAAGGCGATCCGCGACTATCGCGGCGGCGGCGCCTTCACGACATGGCTCTACTCCGTGACGATGAACGCCGCGCGCGACATGATGCGCAAGTCCGCTCGCGAGACGGTCAAGACCGAGGCCTACGGCGTCCATGCGCTGATCTCGGGTGAGGCGCCGGTCGAACCGGAAGATCCGGCCGAGGCGCTTTGGGCGGCGGTGCGGCAATTGCCGGACAAGCAGCGCGACGCGGTGCTTTTGGTCTATGGCGAAGGGGTGAGCCACGCGGCCGCCGCCGAGGCGATGGCGATCTCGGAGACGACGGTTTCCTGGCACATCCATGAAGCGAAGAAACGGCTGAAGACGCTCATGCGCTCGGCCGGGGAAGTGTGACCATGGTCGACGATAACGAACTCAAGAGACTGCGCGGCATCGCGGCACCGGTGCCGGGCGAGAGCGCGAAGGCACGTGCCTTTGAGGCCGCCATGCGCGCCTATGATCAGGAAAATATTTCCGCTGTCACCCAAGGATCGGTTGGCGGGCTTCGTCTTACAGAGCGAGCACAAAAGCTCTGGAGCGAAATCATGCAAAAGAAACTCATTGCCACGCCGGCCCTTGCCGGGCTCGTCGCCCTGCCGATCGCCGGATACGCCACCTTCCATCTGCTGAGGGAACAGCCGCCCAAATTCGGCGGCGACGAGAAGATCAGCGAGACGCTGGCCGATAAGCCGGCGACGGTGAAGCCGACGACCGCCGAGCCGAAGCCGGTTCGCAGCGAGCTTGAGAAGAACAAAAAGGCCGACGCGGATGTGGAAAACCGCGATGCGACCGATGCACTTGTGGCGCCAATCTCGCCGCCGAAATCTGAATCGACCGTTGCTGGCGGCGCGGCACAGCAGGAATCGGCGATTTCAAGTAGCGCTCCACAGCAGAATGCGCTGGGGCGCGGTATGCCGGCAGAGCCTGCACCACCGGCGCCGACGGGTGAATTTGCGCTGGATGGCACAGTGAGCGCGCCCGGCACCTCGGGGGTCGCTCGCATGACGGCCGAGTCGAAGCTGATAGCGCCGCAGCAGCCGTCGACCCTGCCGGCCGACCAGATGCAGCCGCAACCGGAAAACCGCGACCGCGTCGAGGATTTCAAGACCAATCCGGTGCATGCAGCACTCGAGGATCCCGTCTCGACCTTCTCGATCGACGTCGACACGGCCTCCTATTCCTTCGTGCGCAGTTCGCTGAAGCAAGGCTATCTGCCGCAGGCCGACACCGTGCGCGTCGAGGAGATGGTCAACTACTTCCCCTACGACTGGAAGGGGCCGGACTCGGCTTCGACGCCATTCAACTCGACCGTCAGCGTCATGCCGACGCCGTGGAACACGCAGACCAGGCTGATGCATGTCGCCATCAAGGGTTTTGACGTCAAGCCGACCGAGCAGCCGAAGGCCAATCTGGTCTTCCTGATCGACGTCTCGGGCTCGATGGACGAGCCGGACAAGCTGCCGTTGCTCAAGTCGGCTTTCCGGCTGCTGGTCAGCAGGCTGAAGGCCGACGACACCATCTCGATCGTCACCTATGCGGGTGACGCCGGCACAGTGCTAGAGCCGACCAAGGCGTCCGAAAAGGACAAAATTCTCAGTGCCATCGACAATCTGACGCCTGGCGGCAGCACGGCCGGCGAGGCGGGCATCAAGGAAGCCTACAGGTTGGCGCAAAAATCTTTCGTCAAGGATGGCGTCAATCGGGTGATGCTTGCCACCGACGGCGACTTCAACGTCGGCCAGAGCGACGACGATGACCTGAAGCGGCTGATCGAAAAGGAGCGCAAGACCGGTGTCTTCCTGTCGGTGTTCGGCTTCGGCCGCGGCAATCTGAACGACCAGATGATGCAGACCATCGCGCAGAACGGCAACGGCACCGCGGCCTATATCGACACGCTGGCCGAGGCCGAGAAGGTGCTGGTCGAGGACGCCTCTTCGACGCTGTTCACCATCGCCAAGGACGTGAAGATCCAGGTCGAGTTCAACCCGAACAAGGTCTCGGAATATCGCCTGATCGGCTACGAAACCCGCGCCTTGAACCGCGAGGATTTCAACAATGATCGCGTCGATGCCGGCGATATCGGCTCGGGCCACTCGGTCACCGCGATCTACGAGATCACGCCGAAGGGCAGCGGCGGCGAACAGATCGATCCGCTGCGCTATGGCCAGGCGTCGGTGGACAATGGCGGCGTCGCCAATGCGGACGAATATGCCTTCGTCAAGATCCGCTACAAGCTGCCCAATGAGGACGTCTCGAAGCTGATCACCACGCCGGTGACCTCGGCCAACGAGCTCTCGTCCTTCGACCAGGCCAGCACCGACCAGCGCTTCTCCGTCGCGGTCGCGGCCTTCGGCCAAAAACTGCGCGACGAGGATGCGACCGCGAAGTTCGGTTACGACAAGATCATGGAGATCGCCACTGCCGCTCGAGGAGCCGACCCGTTTGGGTACAGGTCCGAGTTCCTCTCGCTTGTGCGCCTTGCCTCGGCGCTGGGCGGTAACCGGTAGTGGTGATGACGGCCGTTTTCCTTCAGATGGGATCGTTCTGATACGGGGAAACCGGCCAACGGGCGGGTGAGGCAGGCCGGCGAGGGGTTCATTCCCTTGCCGGCCTTTTTTTGAGAATTTTCCGGGTCGTTAAATTGCGCCGCATTTCCGGTACCGGATCGCAACCCCCTCCTTGTTACACCGCCGAGTCTACGGGGCTTGAGGGACCGGGAATTGCAGATCAGGACTATCGCCAACTCGATACCCCCGGCGCGAGACGCTTCGGCGGCTTCGTCAGCACCATCAGCCGAGTCCAGGCGCATCAGCGACGATGTCGCGCAGGCGCGCCACACCGCCATGTCGGCACTGACCAACGACCGCTTCCGCATCATGCTGGAACAGATCACCGATCCCGGTGCTTCGGGCGCACTGATGACGATGCGCGGCGACAACGTCATCGACTTCAAGTCGGCGCAGTCGAGCTACGCCGACAGCAGCGAATAGTCCAAGACGATTGCCTTAGGCCCGGCTGCGGCGACGCTCGCGGCGGGCTTCGCTGGTCTCGGCGGTGTTTTCCGTCGCCACCTTGTTGCGCATCGGACCGATGCGCTCGACGATCTTTTCAACCGTCGGACGATCCGCCTTGGTATGCGCATCAAGCGCCTTGCGCATGGCGGCAAGGTGCTGGAACGAGGTGCCGCAGCAGCCGCCGATAATTTTGGCGCCGCCATCGACAGCGAGGCGCACATAATCGGCCATCAGTTCGGGTGTGCCGGAATAATGGATCTCGGTGCCGCGGAATTCGGGAATGCCGCAATTGCCCTTGACGATCACCGTCGCCTCCGGCTTCGCCTCGGTCATGTCGAGCAGCGAGGCCAGGATGTCGGACGCGCCGACACCGCAATTGGCACCGACGCCGAGCGGCGCCTGCGACAGGCCATCGGTGACGCCGTGGATGTCCTTCGGCAGCAGGCCCATCATGGTGCGGCCGGCGGTGTCGAAGGAACCGGTGTAGGTGTAGGGCAGGCCGACGCGGATGGCGGCTTCGGCGGCGGCGCGGATTTCGTCGGGAGCCGACATGGTCTCGATCCAGGCGACTTCGGCGCCGCCGGCCTTGAGGCCCTCGATCTGCTCTGCGAAGGCCTCGACCGCCTCGTCATAGGTCATGGCGCCGAGCGGCACCAGCAATTCGCCGGTGGGGCCGACCGAGCCGGCGACGATCACCTTGCGGCCGGCCTTGTCGGCGACGGCGCGCGCGAGCTCGGCGGCGCGCTTGTTCAGCGCGTGCACGCGGTCCTGCGCATGATGCAGCTTCAAGCGGTGACGGGTGCCGCCGAAGGAGTTGGTGAGGATGATGTCGGCGCCGGCATCGACGAAATTCTGGTGCAGGCTGGTGATGGTGTCGGGTGCCGTCTCGTTGAGCAGCTCGGGTGCCTCACCGGCCTCCAGACCCATGGCGAACAGATTGGTGCCGGTGGCGCCATCGGCCAGCAGCACGCCCTTTTCAGCCAGCAGCGCATCGATCGGGTTGGTGGTCGTCATCGGATTGGCTTTCATGTTTCGAATTCGAATAAGGATATAAAGAAGTCTTTATGTGTAGTCAACGAAATAGCTTTGGCGGAGTCGCCAACGCGGCCCCTTGGATCATCGCGCGGCGGTGATCTCGATTGCCAAAGCTCAGACAGTACCCGATGGGAACGACATGCCGGCCAGTCTGTGCGCGAAGCCTGCCGCCTCGTGTGCATTGATGTCGGCGGCGCGGATCAGATTGTCGAAATGCTGGATCAGCGTCTGGATCGGCTGGGTGGCATTGAGCACCAGATACATGTCGCCGACATAAATGGCGGCGCGATAGGGTCCGAAGATGGTGTAGGGGATCGAATAGCGCATCCGCCCGTCATAAAGAAACAGCCGGAAGGTCGGATAGAGGTCGTCGAGCAGCGTCGCCATGTGCAGCAACTGGGCGCGCCTGTCGGCTTCCGGGAAACGGTCCCAGACACCCAGCCCGCGTGCAAAGATCTCCAGCGTATGGCGCGGCATGCAGACTTCCATGTCGGTTTCTGGCCGCCTGTTGTAGTCGATGCGGTATTGGGTTTCGCCGGCCTGGGCGAGGCGGCTCTTGTTGGTGATGCCGGCTTCGTAGTCGACCAGCGCTTCGGTGCGCAGAAGGTCGGGAATGCCGGCCGGCACGTAGCGTATCTTGGTGCCGGCCGCCTCGGCATGCCATTTGGCCAGCAGCGTGCGATCGAAACCGTCCGGTGCCTCCTCGATTTCCAGGCTCTCGCGGATTTCACCGGTGAGACCCTCGTCCTGGCTGAGGCCGAGAAGCCAGTCGAGTGACACCTTGAACTCGGCGGCGATGTTGAGCAGCGTCTCCGCGCGGGGCAGGCGGGTCGAGGCGCCCGACAGCAGTTGCGACAGCGCCGAGCGGTCGATGCCGACCGCGGTCGCGAAGGCCGACTGGTTGAGGTCGGAGCGTGTCAAGAGCATTTTCAGGCGTTCGCGGAAGATCGTCGACAGGTCGCGCTTGTCCATGTCCAGGCTCCAGGCCGATTGAGGAAAAATTTGCGCCGAAGCCTCTGTGAACGTGCCTCAGGCGTAAATTAATCCCTAAGTTTGTTTACAATGTATAACATGTGCGGTCAAAAATGCGCAATCGCAACAGTTTGTGCACTTTGTCTCGTTGAGTGGAATCATTTCTCCTGACACAATGTTGTCAGGAGCCAATTGGGGCTCCGGCGACTGAGGGACAGTGGTCAATAGCATGACGAGCAAGAGCATCAGGCGACACGGCGTACCGGCCATCGAGTGGCCGACCGTGGTACTCGCTTTCTTCTGCTATGCAACATGGCTCGCCACCGGTTTCCTGCTCTGGCCATTCTACCCCGTCCTGGCGCTCGCCGTCCTGGCTTTCTCCGCCGCACTGCAATCGTCGATCATGCACGAAGTGCTGCACGGTCATCCGACACGCAACGCGCGGATCAACGAGGCTTTCGTGTTCCTGCCGATCGGTCTGGTCTGGCCATTCCGCCGCTTCAAGACCATCCATCTGCGCCATCACGCCGACGAGCGGCTGACCGATCCGCTGGACGATCCCGAAAGCTACTATCAGGCGCTCTGGCAGCACGACGGATTGCCGCCGACGATGAAATTCCTGCTCAAGGTCAACAACACCATGGCCGGCCGTTTCGTGCTCGGCCCCTGGCTGTCCTGCATCGGCTTCTTCATCGACGATGCCAGGCACATGATTGCCGGCGACAAGGCGATCCGTAAAGCATGGCTATTGCATGCGATCGGGCTTGCGATCGTGCTGCCCATCGTCCAGTTCGGCTTCGGCATTCCGCTATGGCTTTACATCCTGGTGCCGGTCTGGCTCGGTCAATCGCTGATATCGATCCGCACCTTCGCCGAACATCAATGGTCGGAACATCCGGAAGGTCGCACGGTGATCGTCGAGCGCTCGCCGCTGTCGTTCCTGTTCCTCAACAACAATTTGCACTTCGTCCACCACAAGACTCCGACTGTAGCCTGGTACAAGCTGCCCAAGCTGTTTCGCGACCGCCGTGAGGAATGGCTGCGGATGAACAACGGCTATGCCTATCCGAACTATTTCGCGCTGATCAAAGCCTATGCCTTCAAGGCGAAGGAGCCGATCGTGCACCCGGTGCTGCGGCGTGCGCCGGAGCTGGGCAGGGCCTTCAAGCCGCGCATCAGGGCGCGCAGCATCAGCGGCCTTGGCAGTGCGCCGGTCCCCGCCGAGCCGCCCAAGGAATGAGTTTTTGCGGCAGCCATGTGCTGCCTGCTAGACTGGCTGCGGTCGGTTCCCTTCAATCCCGGGCATAGTGGTCAGACTTTGACATGAGCGAACTGGTTGCGGCGTTGCCGATGTATGACTGGCCCGAAGTGCGCGACGAGGTCGACGCACAATGGGCGCGGTTGCGCGATGCCTTCCGTAAAAAGGGTATCGATGCGCCGCAAACCCTGGTGCGCCGCAATGGTGACCTGCCGCCGGTGCCGCGCGCGCCCGACTTGGCGACATTGCCGGACGAACTCGATTTTCACAGACTGTGGCTGCACCCGGCGCTGCTTTTCGCGCAGACCTGCTGGGGGCCGATGGAACTCGGCCTGTCCAGCCATGTGCAGGTGGTCAGCCAGCCGAGCTACGATGCCTATGAGGGCGGGCAGGGTGAGTTCTACTCCAGCGCCATCGTCATGCCAGCGGATGGCGCGCCGTCGGTTGTCGCGCCAGATGATGGCCGCCCGCTGATCCAGCTCGATCGCATTCGCGGCAAGCGCTTCACCTTCAACGATCTCGATTCCATGTCCGGCCTGATCGGCTTGAAGCGCGACCTTGAGGCGATGGGCGAAAGTCTGGACATCTTTGCATCGCGCAGCGAAAGCGGCGGGCACCGTTCCTCGATCGTCGCAATTGCAGAAGGCAAGGCCGATATAGCTGCCATCGACTGCGAGAGCTGGGTGCTGGCGCAGCGCTTCGAGCCCGCGGCTCGGAAAGTAAGGGTCGTCGGCTGGACAGGATGGCGCAAGGGCCTGCCCTACATCACCGCCGCAACGACGCCGGAAAAGACGGTGACCGCGCTGCGCGAAGCGCTTGCCGGCCTAGCCGAGCAGCCTCGCATCCAACGGGTAGGTTGAAAGCTTCTCGTTGCCGGTCTTGGTGATCAGGATCTGTTCCTCGATCTTGACGCCTTCGCGCCCGCCAAGCCGGCCGATATAGCTTTCCACGCACAGCACCATGCCTGGTTCCAGCAGTCCGTCCGGCGTATCCGATGTCCAGTCGCTGGCATGCGGCAAGGTCGGGTATTCGTCCGCCAGCCCGACGCCGTGGTAGAGCACGCCGTAGCGGGTCGGGAAACAGTCTCCGGGCGGCACAGCCGAGCGTTCGACGAGGTCGCGAAACGAGATGCCGGGTTGCATCAGTTCGGTGTTGTGGGTGATCTGGTCCGCGGCGATGCGGAACAGGTCACGCTGTTCATTGGTCGGCTTTGCATCACCGCACAGCCATGTGCGCGACAGGTCGGCGCAGAAGCCGTAGGGGCCGATCAGGTCGGTGTCGAAAGCGACAAGGTCGCCTGATTCAATCTTGCGCGACGAGCACTCCTGGAACCATGGATTGGTGCGCGGACCTGACGTCAGCAATCGGGTCTCGATCCATTCGCCGCCGCGCGCGATGTTGCCGCGATGCAGTTCGGCCCACAATTCGTTTTCGGAGATGCCCGGCCTCAGGACTTGCTCCATCTCACCCATCGCCGCCTCGCAAGTGACGACGGCGCGGCGCATGGCGAGGATTTCGTCCGGTGATTTGATGAGCCGCGAATTTTCCATCACCGCTTCGCCATTGCCGATCGACACACCGAGACGGGCCAGTTCTTCGACGCCTTCCGGATCGATATGGTCGACGGCGATGCGGCTGTTGCCGCCGCCATGTTCCCTGACCAGATCAGCGATGCCGGCGGCCCAGCGACGGACCTTTTGCTCCGTTAGCTCGCCGCTATAGAGATACATCCACGATACCGCCGGCTGCACTTCGTCGACGACGCCGGAATGGTCGGACAGGTGCTCGCAGGAAAAGTAATCGAACAGCACCACCGGCCCCTCGGTGGCGACAAAACAATGCCGCGTCGGATTGTGGGCCACCCATTGCTGCATGTTGGTGCTGTCGGTGGCGTAGCGGATGTTGACGGGATCGTAGAGCAGGGCGCCGGCATAGCCGCGCCGCTTCAACTCGGCGCGAATACGCTCAAGTCGGTATTTTCGCATCGCCGGCAGATCGGGCGAGGCAATCCCTGCCGCGGCCCATTCAGCATCAGCTTGGGCGCCATAACCCAGCACATGCTGGTTAAGCGAAGCCGCCTTCCGGCGGGAGGCGTCGCGCAGGGCCTCTATCGAGCCCGGCTCGAACGGCATGATCTTGCGATGCCGGCCAAAGCTGCCCTTCGGCGCTGCGCTGTCCATGGTCGAACTCAGGTCCGCATCTTCTCGCCGCTCGGGTCGAAGGGCGCTTCGACATTAATGCGGGCCGGGCGCCTGTGTCCGAGGATCTCGATCTCGAACAGTCCGGCACTTTCGTCCTCGGCAAGTGCTGCGGGGACGTAGCCTTGCGCCATCGACTTCTGCACATAATGCGCATAGCCGCCTGACGTGACCCAGCCGACCACGCGCCAATCGCCGTCGACGATGCCGCGCACGGCGGAAGCGCCTTCGGCCGCCTTAGAGCCACGTATTTCCTTGCCGCCCTTGTCGAAGCGCGGCGCGCCGTAGCCATGCGGCTTTTCCACCGTGCCGTAGTCCTTGCTGACCTTGGCCCAGATCGGTTCGTCGCCCATGACGTCGGCGTCGGCAGCATCGACGATGAAGGAGACGCGGCGCAGTTTCGGTCCTTCCGCGTGCTCCTTGGCTGCAGCTTCGCGGCCGATGAAATCGTTCTTCTCCAGCTTGATGAAGCGATCCATCGCGCCTTCGAACGGTCCGTAGATCGGCCGCAGCTCACGAAACCAGGTCGGAAAGTTCTTTTCCAGGCGCATGGAGAGCAGAGCGCGCATGCCGAAATCGACCAGGCCGAACTCCTCGCCGGCATCCTTGATCGCACTATAGACAAGGCGCTCGTAAGCCGGCGCCATCCATATCTCGTAGCCGAGATCGCCGGTGTAGGTGATGCGGTTGACCAGGCACGGTGCGCCGCCGACGGCCATCTCGCGGAAATCCATGAAGCGGAAGGATTTGGTCGAGATGTCGACATCGACGAGCTTTTGCAGCAGGTCCCGCGACTTCGGCCCGGCGATCGACAGGCCGACCAGCGTCTGGTCGAAGCGGTGGATGCGCACCGAACCGTCCTTCGGCAGGTGCTTCTCGAACCAGCGCATGTGGTATTTCTGCGCGGCCGACGAGCCCCAGATCATGAAGCGGTCTTCTGCCGCCTTGGCGATGGTGAAATCGCCGATCAGCTTGCCGAATTCGTTGAGCATCGGCGTCAGCACGATGCGACCCGTCTTCGGCATGCGGTTGGTCATCAGCCGGTTGAGGAAATCTTCCGCACCCGGTCCCGACACTTCGTATTTGGCGAAGTTGGCGATCTCGGTGACGCCGACGCGCTCGCGCGTGGCGCGTACTTCCTCGCCGATCGGGCCAAAATCGTTGGAGCGATGGAAGGAGACAATGTCCTTCGCCTCCTTGCCTTTCGGCGCGAACCAGAGCGGCGTCTCAAGTCCCCAGCTGTCGCCCATGACGGCATTGTTGGCCAGCATCGTGTCGTAGAGCGGCGTCGTCTGCGCCGGGCGTGCCGCCGGCAGTTCCTCATTGGGGAAGCGGATGGAGAAGCGGCGCGAGTAGTTTTCCCGGACCTTGGCGTTGGTGTAGCGCAGGCCGGCCCATTCGCCGAAGCGGGTGACATCCATGCCCCAGACGTCGAAGCCGGGATCGCCATGCACCATCCAGTTGGACAGCGCCAAGCCGACGCCGCCGCCCTGGCTGAAGCCGGCCATGACCGCGCAGGCGCACCAGAAATTGGTCAGGCCCTGAACCGGGCCGACCAGCGGGTTGCCGTCGAGCGCGAAGGTGAAGGGTCCGTTGATGATCTGCTTGATGCCGGCCTTCTCGATGCCGGGGAAATGCTTGAAGCCGATTTCCAGCGACGGCGCGATGCGGTCGAGGTCGGGCGGCAGCAATTCGTGGCCGAAATCCCAGGGCGTGTTGACCGGCGACCACGGCTTGCAGGCTTTCTCATAGGTGCCGAGCAGGATGCCGTTGCGCTCCTGGCGGGTGTAAATCTCGCCCTTGAAGTCGAGCACGCCGATCATTTCGCGGCCGGTCGACTTGTTGAATTCCTCGACCTCCGGCATCGGCTCGGTGAGCAGATACATATGCTCCATGGCCAGCACCGGCAGTTCGACGCCGACCATACGGCCGATCTCGCGCGCCCACAGGCCACCGCAATTGACGACATGCTCGGCGTGAACCGTGCCCTGTTCGGTGACGACGTTCCAGGTGCCGTCGACCTCTTGCGTCAGTTCGACGACGCGGTTGCGCAGCACGATCTCGGCGCCTAGCTTTTTCGCCGCCTTTGAATAGGCGATGGTGGTGCCGGACGGATCGAGATGGCCTTCGACCGGGTCCCACATGGCGCCGACGAAGTTGGTCTCGTCCATCAGCGGGAACATCGCCTTGGCCTCGGACGGCGTGATCAGCTCGGTGTCCATGCCGAGATAGCGGCCCTTGGCGTGGGCGAGGCGCAGGAAATCCATGCGCTCGGGCGTATCGGCCATCATCACGCCGCCGGTCAGGTGCAGCGAGCAGGACTGGCCGGAAATTTCCTCGATCTCCTTGTAGAGTTGCACCGTATAGGCCTGCAGCTTGGCGACGTTGGGGTCGCCGTTCAGCGTGTGGAAGCCGCCCGCCGCATGCCAGGACGAGCCCGAGGTGAGTTCCGAGCGCTCGATCAGCATGATGTCGGTCCAGCCGGCCTTGGCCAGATGATAGAGAACCGAGCAGCCGACGACGCCGCCGCCGATGACAACCGCTTTTACATGAGATTTCATCTAGATAGATCCGTTTTTGAAGAGATTGAATCGAATGAGTGAGGCGTGAAGACAAAGCGGAGATCGGATACGGCGATGTTTTCAGCCAGCCTGCCATCAAGCGCGGCAAGGATGGTTTCACAGACGGAAGTACGGCCTTTCAGGACGTCATGGCTCCAAAGACGCAGGATCGAATAGCCTTCGGCGGGCATGAAATCGTCGCGGCGGCGGTCATAGGAACTGCCGGCGTGCTGGTGTCCGTCGATTTCCACGACAAGCCATTTTTCGCGGCAGGCGAAGTCTGCGTAGTATGGTCCGATAAAGAACTGTCGCGTGAACTTGTAGCCGCCAAGTTTGCGGGCTTTTAACTCAAGCCAAAGCAGCGCTTCGGCCTGGTTGTCACCTTGCCTGAGTTTTCTGGCTCGCTGGGTGGTACCCGTTTTGCGGCGGCTGCGCGTTGCGGGGCGGGCTTCCCCCACTCCGTCGCCGCTTCGCGGCGCCACCTCTCCCCCCTCCGGAGGGAGAGGAAGGGCGCCAGCCTTCATAAGCTCGCGCCTTTCCTCTCCCCCGTCGATCGGGGGAGAGGTGTCGAGCGCAGCTCGACGGAGTGGGGGTCGACTGTTCATCAACAATACTGACGATCAAAAATCGGTTGGCGCGCCGCCCTCGGACCGCCGCTTGGCGACGAAGGCGTTGAGTTCCTCGCGGATGGCCGGGTCCATATAGGGCTCTTCGTAGGAAGCGAGCCGTTCCTTCCAGACTTTATTGGCCTTTTCGAGCGCCGTCGGCGAGCCGGCTTCCGCCCAGGTCTCGTAATTGCGCCAGTCGGAGAGGATCGGCGAGTAGAAGGCGGTCTTGTAGCGGTCCTGGGTGTGCTGTGTGCCGAAGAAATGGCCGCCGGGACCGACCGACTGGATGGCGTCGAAGCCGAGTGCCTCGTCGGAAAGGTCGAGTGGGGTCAGGAATTCGGCCACCATCTGCAGCAGATCGATGTCCAGAATGGTCTTCTCGTAGGAGCAGCGCAGGCCGCCCTCGAGCCAGCCGGCGGCATGCATCATCAGATTGCCGCCACCCTGGATGGCGCCCCACAGCGAGAACACGCTTTCGTAGGCCGCCTGCGCGTCGACTGTGTTGGCGGCGCAGGTGTTGGAGGTGCGGTAGGGGATGTTGTAGCGGCGGGCAAGCTGCCCCCCGACGAGCTGCGCCTTCATGTATTCCGGCGTGCCGAAGGCCGGCGAACCGGACTTCATGTCGACATTGGAGGTGAAGCCGCCATAGCCGACGGGCGCGCCCTTGCGCACCATCTGGGCGAAGGCGATGCCGGACAGCGCCTCGGCGTTCTGTTGCACCAGCGCGCCGGCGATGGTGACCGGCGCCATGGCACCCGACAGGGTGAACGGTGTCACGACGACGACCTGGCCCTTGCTCGACATCTGGATGATGCCTTCCATCATCGGCACATCGAGCTTGAGCGGCGAATTGGTGTTGATGATGGTGAAGACTGATGGCTCTTCGAGCAGTTGCTCGTGGCTGATGCCGCGCGCGATGCGGGCGATCTCGATGCCGTCGACATTGCGCTCCTTGCCCAGCGAATAGATATGGAACACCTTGTCGGTGAGCACGCTGAGATCGCGAATGCATTCGAGGTGGCGAACGGATGGATGGATATCGGTAGGCTCGACCGGATAGCCGCCCGTGCAGTTCAGGATGTTGTGCATCTGAGCGAGCTTGAGGAAGTTGCGATAGTCCTGCTGGTTGCCGGGCCGACGGCCGCGATCGATGTCGGAGCAGTTGGGCGCCGACGCCATCATCGAGATGATCACATTGTTGCCGCCGAAGCGCACATTGTGCGCCGGGTTGCGGGCATGGATGGTGAACTCCGACGGGCAGTGCGACACCAGTTCCAGGATCATGTCGCTGTCGAAGCGCACCCGCTCGCTGCCGTCGCGCACGTCGGCGCCATGCGCCTTCATGATGCGGCGGGCCTCGTCATGCAGAACGTCGACGCCGATTTCCCTGAGCACGCGCAGAGAGGCGAGATGGATCGATTCCAGCTCGTCGTCCGAAACCAGCCTAGTCGGCGTCAGCGGGTTTTTCAGCTGCCGGAATGCCGGCTGTTCGAACGCGGCCGAGCCGCCGGCGCGCTTTCCGGCGCGGCCGCCGCGACGGGCGCGGTCGGTGGCCAATGCCGGCTCTGAGGGTTGTAGGGCGGCGGTCATGATGGTCCTCGTAGGATGCGATAACGGGCGGCATAATGGACCGGCGACTGTTCTGCCATTGCGGAGGCGGCGACCACTAGGGCTAGGGAAGCGACATGCCCGCTCGGGCTACCAGTCGTGATCGCCGCGCTCGACGCCGCACTGGTGATGTTTGCTCTGGATCGGTCATCCGTACGCCGCGCTTCCCGACAAGCCCAGCCTCCTGACAGGCATTGTCTGGAGCAAGCGGTTTTCGCCTGCCAGGGGCTTACCACCGCGTGACTCAATCGCTAATCCTGCAGCCTCCGATAGCGGTGCGCACAATGAACCTGGTGGAATCGAACGACGACGAGACGATGCAATGGGCAGCGATCACCGGTGTGATCGCCACGGTCTCGGTGTTCGCCATCGCGCAAGGCCTGTCCTATCCGCTGTTGAGCTTCATCCTGCAGCGGCAGGGCGTTTCGCCGGCGATGATCGGCCTGTCGGCGGCGATGACGCCGATCGGCTTCATCCTGTCGTCGCCATCGATTCCGGCGCTGGCGCGGCGGTTTGGGGCAGGGCGCACGGCACTTACCTGTGCGGCTCTTTCGGCTGTCGTGCTGGCGCTGATCGGCTGGACGCAGAATGTGTATCTGTGGTTTCCGCTGCGCTTCCTGATCGGCGTGGTGACCAACCCGCTCTATGTGCTGAGCGAGATCTGGGTGATCGCGCTGGCGCCGCCGGCGCGGCGCGGCCGCGTCATGGGCGTCTATTCGACGATCATCTCGGCGGGATTCGCCACCGGGCCGCTGTGCCTGCTTGCTGTCGGCACGGAAGGCTGGCCGCCGTTTCTGGTCGGCATTTTCGCCTTCGTGCTGTGCGGCATCTGCCTGGCCTCGGTGCTCCCGCGCTTGCCCAAGGTCGACGAGGCCGGGCATCGGCTCTCGGTCCTTGGCTTCGTGCAGCTGGCGTGGCTGCTTTTGTTTGCCGTCATCGTGGCCGCCGGTTTCGAACAGGGCGTGCTGGCGCTGCTGCCAGTTTACGGCACCCATCACGGCATCACCGAAACCCGCATGTCGGCGCTGCTGTCGGTGATGATCGCCGGCAACATCGCCATGCAGGTGCCGCTCGGCCTTTTGGCGGAAAGGCTTTCCGCGCGCCTTGTGCAGCTTGCCTGCGTCTCGATCACCGTGCTCGGTTGCGTGCTGCTTCCGCTGCTGATCCAGACACCAATGATCTGGCCGATGATCTTCGTCTGGGGCGCGGCGTCCTACGGCATCTACACCATGTCGATCATCGAGCTCGGCGAGCGCTTCACCGGCTCTGCACTGGTCGCCGGTAATGCCGCCTTTTCGCTGATGTGGGGCGTCGGCGGTATCGCCGTGCCGCCGCTGGCCGGCGGCGCCATGGATATTCTGGGCGCCGGCGGCCTGCCGATCACGCTTGGCCTGTTGTGTCTGGCGCTGGCCATTGCGAGCTTGGTTGGTCGGCGGAAAGCCTCAATCGTGCGCTGAAAATATTGAATATCGGACACTTAATATCGATGTTGGCAGTGCCAAAAAGCGACGCGTTTATCGGAGGCCTCATGAACAAGCCCGCCACCGCCCCTTCGACCGACGATCCATTCCTGTGGCTGGAAGACAGGACAGCCAAGCAATCATTGGACTGGGTTCATCGCCAGAACCAGGTCACGGTCGGCGAGCTGCAGGGTGATCCGTCCTATCAGGCGTCGTTCCAGACCGCGCTCGACCTGATGACGGCCGAGGACAATATCGCGGTCGGTTCCGCGCTGAAGGGCCATGTCTACAATTTCTGGCAGGACAAGACCAATGTGCTCGGCCTCTGGCGCCGCACGACGGTCGCTTCCTACAAGACCGAGAAGCCCGACTGGGAAACGATCATCGACTTCGACCAGCTTGCGGCGAAGGAGGGGATCAAATGGGTGTTCGGCGGCGCCAGCCGGCTCTATCCCGACTTCAACCTCTGCCTGGTCTCGATGTCGCCCGATGGCGGCGACGCCAGCGAGATGCGCGAATTCGACATCGAAACCAAATCGTTCGTAGAAGATGGGTTTCACGCGCGGGCGTCCAAGTCTGGTTTCAGCTGGCTGGACAAGGACACGGTCATTGTTTCGGCCGCCTTTGAAGAGGTCGACAAGACCGAGTCCGGTTATCCGCGTGTCATCAAGCTGTGGAAGCGTGGCACCAAGCTGGAAGACGCGACACCGATCTTCGAGGCGCAGAAAGAGGATCTCGCCGTCGGTGCCGCAGTCGAGTACGACGGTGACAGGCGATATCTGATCCTCGCTCGGACGCTCAATTTCTTCGCCTCGCACATCTTCCTGCGGCTGTCGTCCGGCGAGAACAGACAGCTGCCGCTGCCCGACGACGTGACCGACACCGCGATCTTCAGGGATCAGCTCGTCTTCGGCGTGCGCAGCCCGTGGACGGCGCCCGACGGCACGGTGTGCAAGCCTGACGGCCTCTATTCGTTGGATCTGGCGCACTGGGTAGAGACCGGCGCGCTCGGACCAGTGGAAACCTTGTTCGAGCCGGCATATCGGGTGTCCATCGCCGGCACTGCCCGCACGCAGGACCGGCTGTTCATCAACCTGATGGACAATGTGCGCGGCAAGGTCGTCGTCTGCGAGCGCAAGGACGGCGGTTGGTCGCGGAAACCGGTCGCGCTGCCTGAAAATGGCAATGTCGGCATCAGCCATGCCGAGCAGTTCGGCTCCAGCGTTTCCTTCTCCTTCACCGATTTCCTGACGCCAAGCTCGATCATCTGGTCTGACGACAATGGCGAGACGCTGGCCACCGTGAAGTCGCAGCCGGCGCGTTTCGATGCCTCGCCGCTGATCTCGGAACAGTTCGAGGCACGCTCCAAGGACGGCACGATGATCCCCTATTTCGTCGTCAGGCGGCGCGACCAGAAGGGTCCCGTGCCGACGCTGCTCTATGGCTATGGCGGTTTCGAAGTGCCGCTTCTGCCAGGCTATGCCGGCGTGCGTGGCCGGCTGTGGCTGGAGAAGGGCAATGCCTATGTGCAGGCGTGCATCCGCGGCGGCGGCGAGTTCGGCCCAGCCTGGCACCAGGCGGCGCTCAAGGGCAATCGCCAGAACGGCTTCGACGATTTCGCCGCGGTCGCGCAGGACGTCGTTCGACGCGGGATTGCGACAGCAGCCTCGCTCGGCATCCAGGGCGGTTCGAATGGCGGGCTGCTGACCGGTGTCTCGCTAACGCAACGCCCTGAACTCTTCGGCGCCGTCATCATCGAGGTGCCGCTGCTCGACATGCTGCGCTACACGCAATTGCCTCCCGGCGCCTCGTGGATGGCCGAATATGGCGATCCGTCGAAACCGGAAGACGTGGTTTGGCTTTCGGCCTACTCGCCCTACCAGCATGTCGACGCTGGCGCCGCCTATCCGCCGGTGCTGCTGACGACGTCGACCGCTGACGACCGCGTCCACCCCGGCCATGCCCGCAAGATGGCCGCCCGCCTGCAGGAAGCCGGCCATGCACGCACGCTGTTCTTCGAGGAAACCGAAGGCGGGCATGGCGGCCGCGGCGACCGCCGGCCGCAGGCGGCGCAGACGGCGATGAAGTATGTCTTCCTGCAGAGGGCGCTGACAGCCAAGGCCTAGACTCATTCTGTCATGGGCCAAGCAAAGGGTGGTTCACCTCGACCAGCCTTTGCTGTTCTCTTGTTTTGACGCAATTCCGGACAGAAAACCGTTTCACACTTTTCCTGGAATTGCTCTATGGTGCCGGCCATGGCTCTCGAAGGGACATTGGCTGGCGCATTTGGTCTTCGCGCGTTGCGGGTCGCGGTGACACCGTCGCCGCGCACGCTGCGCGCCGAGCTTTTGCGGCTGTGCGCCCGCATCGGCTACTCGCCACCTCTCTGCCTCTGACGCATTCGCCCCGGCTTTGGCCGGATAGAATCCAGAGGAAAGATCACATCCATGACCTACCAGAATTATTCGCTGAAGCAGCTTCAGCAGATCGATGCCGCGCATCATCTGCATCCGTTCACCGACCACAAGGAAATGCGCGAGGCCGGCTCGCGCATCATCACCCACGCCAACGGGCCGTTCATCTACGATTCCGAAGGGAGTGAAATCCTCGACGGCATGGCCGGGCTGTGGTGCGTCAACATCGGCTATGGCCGTGACGAGCTGGCCGAGGCTGCCTATGCCCAGATGAAGGAACTGCCTTACTACAACTCCTTCTTCAAATGCTCGACGCCGACGCCGGTGCTGCTGTCCAAGAAACTGGCGGAGATCGCACCGAAGCACGTCAACCAGGTGTTTTACGGTTCGTCCGGTTCGGAAGCCAACGACACGGCGCTGCGCCTCGTGCGCCACTACTGGGTGCTGGAGGGCAAGCCCGAGAAGAACCGCATCATCTCGCGCAAGATGGCCTATCACGGCTCGACCGTTGCCGGCACCTCGCTCGGCGGCATGGATGGCATGCACAAACAGCTCAACGGCGCGGTGCCCAACATCGTCCATGTGATGATGCCCTATGCCTATGAGCTGGCGCTGCCCGGCGAGAGCGATCATGATTTCGGCTTGCGCGCGGCCGGGGCTGTCGAGGATGCGATCCTCGAGGCCGGCGCTGACAAGGTCGCGGCCTTCATCGGCGAACCGGTGATGGGAGCGGGCGGCGTCAAGATACCGCCGGTCAGCTATTGGCCGGAAGTGCAGCGCATTTGCCGCAAATACGATGTCTTGCTGATGCTGGACGAGGTCATCACCGGCTATGGCCGCACCGGCGAATGGTTTGCCGCGCAGACGCTCGGCATCGAGCCCGACACGATCACCACGGCCAAGGCGCTGACCTCGGGCTATCAGCCGCTGTCGGCGTTGCTGGTCGGCGACCGCATCGCCTCGACGCTGGTCGAGAAGGGCGGCGAGTTCAATCACGGCTACACCTATTCCGGCCATCCGGTGGCCTGTGCCGTGGCGCTGAAGAACCTCGAGATCATCGAGCGCGAAGGGCTGGTCGACCGTGTCAGGAACGACACCGGCCCTTATTTCGCCAAGGCCTTGCAGGAGCGCATTGCCGGGCATGATCTGGTCGGCGAGGTGCGTTCGATCGGGCTGATGGGCGCCATCGAGATCGTCAAGGACAAGGCGACCAAGGAGCGGTTTCTGCCGGCTGGAAGTGCGGCGGTGACGGTGCGCGACCACGCGATCGCGAATGGCATGATGCTGCGTGCCACCGGCGACACGATGATCCTGTCGCCGCCTCTGATCTGGACCCGTGATACGATCGATATGGCCTGCGAGCGCATCTCAAAGGCGCTGGATCTGGCGCAAGCCGACCTGCGCAAGCGGTGAGGGTATGGTCGGGCGTCCCGCGATCGAGACGCCCGACTGTTCATGAATCCTGTGCCGGCCTCGGGCCGGCCGAGGGTTCCGGTCGTCAGCGGTATCGGCTACAACCCGCCGAGGCAGTTCGCCGAAGGGGACATCATGGCCGGACAACCGCTCAACCAGCCCGCCGAAATTCCAGCCGAGCTCGACCGCTGGAACTGGGGCGCCTTCTTCCTCAACTGGATCTGGGGTATCGGCAACAGCACCTTCATCGCGCTGCTGGCGCTGATCCCGGTCGTCAACATCATCATGATCATCGTGCTTGGCGCGCGTGGCAGCCGCTGGGCCTGGCGGAACCGCGCCTGGCGCGATGCGGAACAGTTTCGCAAGACGCAGCGCAACTGGGCGATCGCGGGCCTTGCCGTCTGGGTGGTCGGGATCGGCGGCTGTGCGACGATGGTCGGCAGCATCCCCTACGTCCTGAAAGGCAGCGATGCCTATCACATGACGATGGACAGGCTTCGCGCCGACGACCGCGTCAAGGCCGCGCTGGGTGATGATGTGGCCGACAGTTTCTGGATCGGTGGTCATCTCAATGTCAATGCGAATGGGGCTGGCGACGCCCAGTTCAGCATTCCGGTCCACGGCGCCAAGGGCAAGGGCACGGCCTACTCGACCGCTGTCCGCACTGCCGGCACGTGGGGCCTGCGCCTGCTGGTCGTCAGGGTCGAGGGAGCCGATGTGCCGATCGTGCTGATCAACGAAGATCATGTCCCGATCCCGAATGCGGCAATCGGAATATAAAACCAAACTGCGCTGATAAATCGGCTAAAACGCAAAAACCGCGCTCCATCGGGAACGCGGCTTTGCCAAATACGCATGGCGCTTCGCTACGCAAACACTTTGCGAAACTTACGGGCGCTTGTCGAAACTTACGGGCTCCGGTACGCGAGACCTGATCCGGAGCGCCGGGCGGATGAGATATGTCCGCCTCGCAATCCGTTTTATAGGGACATCGTTACCGCGGAGTTATCGAGAGCTTAAGCAAATCTAAATTTGCATCTTTTCTGCCGAAGGAAATCGGAAAAAGATCGCCAAATCAGTTGGTTACGCAGGGTTGCCGCGCAGAAAATTAATTATGCCGGAAAAGTCGGTGGCGCCATTTCCCTGAGCGTTGAACAAGGCATAGAGCTGGGCTGCTTCGGCACCAAGCGGCGTTACCGCACCGGCATTTTGCGCGGCTTCCTGCGACAACCTCAGGTCTTTCAGCATCAGGGCTGCTGCAAATCCTGGGTTGTAACCCCTGTTTGCGGGCGAAGTCGGTACCGGGCCAGGCACCGGGCAATAGGAGGTCAAGGACCAGCACTGGCCGGAGGAGGTCGAGGCGACGTCGAACAGCGCCTGATGCGACAGGCCGAGCTTTTCCGCCAGAACAAAGGCCTCGGCGACGCCGATCATCGAAATGCCGAGGATCATGTTGTTGCAGATCTTTGCCGCCTGGCCGGCGCCGTCGCCGCCGCAATGGACGATGCGGCCAGCCATCGGCTTCAGGATCGGCTCGGCGGCAGCGAAGGCCTCATCGGAGCCTCCGGCCATGAAGGTCAACGTGCCGGCCGCGGCACCCCCGGTGCCGCCAGAGACGGGCGCGTCGATGGACAGCAACCCGTGTTTGGCGGCAATGGCGTGCGCCTTGCGCGCCGACTCGACGTCGATGGTCGAGGAATCGATGAATAGCGCGCCCTTTTTCGCCTTGTGGGCAATGTCTTCATAGACCGACAGCACATGCTTGCCCGCAGGCAGCATGGTGATTACCACGCTAGCATCCTTCACCGCGGCCGGCCCATTGGCCATGATGACGACGCCATGCTCGCGCGCGACGGTAAGGTTTTCCGGCACCAGGTCGAAGCCGTGCACGGCATGCCCCGCCTTGACCAGGTTGGCAGCCATTGGGTTGCCCATATTGCCAAGGCCGATGAAGGCGATCGTCGTCATTATTTGTCTCCCAGAGTTGCTGGCTTCAACGGCCAATCAACGCCCGCGCGATGATGACGCGCATGATCTCGTTGGTGCCTTCGAGGATCTGGTGTACCCGCAGGTCCCGCACCAGCTTCTCGATGCCATAATCGTGCAGATAGCCGTAGCCGCCGAGCAGTTGCAGGGCGTCGTTGGCGACATTGAAGCCGGTGTCGGTGACGAAGCGCTTGGCCATCGCCGACCATTTACCGGCATCCGCCGCCTTGCGGTCCAGTTTCGAGGCGGCGGCATAAAGGAAGATGCGCGCCGCCTGCAGCTCGGTCTCCATGTCGGCCAGCCTGAACTGCAAAGCCTGGAACTGGTTGATCTTCGAGCCGAAAGCCTTGCGCTCGGCGGTGTAGGCGAGCGCCTTGTCGAGCGCCGACTGCGCGCCGCCCAGCGAGCAGGCGGCAATGTTCAGCCGGCCACCGTCGAGCCCGGCCATGGCAATGCCGAAGCCGGCACCTTCGCCGGACAAAAGGTTTTCCGCCGGCACCTTGCAATCCTCGAAAATGACCTGGCGGGTCGACTGCATGTGCCAGCCCATCTTGTGCTCATTGGCGCCGAAGGAAAGGCCCGGCGCATCTCTGGGCACGACGATGGTGGAAATGCCTTTCGGCCCTTCAGTGCCGGTGCGCACCATGACGGCATAGACATCGCTGTCGCCGGCACCAGAGATGAACTGCTTGGTGCCGTTCAGCACATAGTCGCCGCCGCTCTGGACAGCGCGCGTTTTCAGCGCCGCGGCATCGGAGCCGGAACCGGGCTCGGTCAGGCAATAGCTCGCAAGCCATTCCATCGAAGTGAGTTTCGGCAGGAAGCGCTGGCGCTGCTCGTCATTGCCGAAACGGTCGATCATCGAGGCCACCATGTTGTGGATCGAGATGAACGACGAAAAGGCCGGATCGGCGTGCGCAAGCGCCTCGAAGATCAGAACGGCATCGAGCCGGCCGAGCGCGGAACCGCCGACATCGTCCCTGATATAAATGCCACCGAGGCCGAGCGGGCCGGTCTCGCGGATCACATCGGCAGGGAAATGCTTGTTGCGGTCCCAGTCGAGTGCGTTCGGCGCAACTCGGTCGGCGGCGAATGCCTGCGCCATCTCCTGGATGGCGCGCTGTTCCTCGTTGAGTTCGAACTGGCTGGTGCTCGCATCGACCGCGGCGTCCATGGCGTGCTCCCTGTGTGCTGGCCAGCTAGCCGCTGGCCTGTCGTTTTTGGCTTTGCGCGCGCACCAATCTAGACCAATGATGCCGCCGTGCAACCCGACGCTACCAGCCGGCCATTTGGGGAGCGGCTGTGCACCAATGCATGTCCGGAGTGAGATGTGACGACAAAATTCGACGAACTGCTGGACAGGTTCCACGCATACCTTGCGTCCGTGGATCACGCCTTGGTGCGCGATGCCGTGGCCCGGATCACCTGGGAGATGCCGGTCCGCATACTCGAGCCGCATCCGCTTGCCTGCCTGCGCCATCTCGATCGCGCCGCCGAACTGGCGCCGCCGGATGCCAGGCCGCTGGTGCGGCTGCTTGCCGAGCGTCGGAATGATCTCCGTTGGGGGCAGACCTATGGCGAGGCGGACTTCGGAAAAGAGTTCATCGACAATTACGGCTGGCTGGAAGTGTTCGGCACCCGAGGCCACTTCGCCAATGACGCGGTCGCCGCCGGCCTGCTGATCCTTGGACCCGATATCGTCTATCCCGACCACCATCATATTGCCGAGGAAATCTACATTCCGCTGACCGGCGGCACCGAATGGCGCATGGGCGAGAGCGGCTTTTGCATGCGCACGGCCGGTGAGGTCGTTCACCACGCTTCCAACGTCAACCACGCCATGCGCACCGGCAAAGAGCCATTGCTGGCGCTCTACATCTGGCGCGGCGGGCCGCTGGCGCAGAAATCCGATATCACCGGAACCGTGGCGCAGGGCTGGGGCTGATGGCCAAAGCGATCATGCTGCAAGGCACGGGTTCCGATGTCGGCAAAACCGTGCTGGTCGCCGGCCTGTGCCGTGCGGCAAAGAAGCGTGGGCTGACGGTGCGGCCGTTCAAGCCGCAGAACATGTCGAACAACGCCGCCGTTGCCGATATCCCCGGCGACAACAAAGCCGGCGGCGGCGAGATCGGCCGTGCGCAATGGCTGCAGGCGATCGCTTGCGGCGTGGCACCGTCGGTCCACATGAACCCGGTGCTGCTGAAGCCGCAGACCGATGTCGGCGCGCAGGTCATCGTGCAGGGCAAGGTGGTCGGCGAAGCGCGGGCGCGCGACTACCAGGCGATGAAGGGCCGGCTGATGGATGCCGTTCTTGACTCCTGGGGCAAGGTTAGCGAGGGCGCCGATCTGGTCATCGTCGAGGGCGCTGGCTCGCCGGCCGAGATCAACCTTCGTAGCCGTGACATCGCCAATATGGGCTTTGCCACGCGTGCCGACGTGCCGGTGGTGCTGGTCGGCGACATCGATCGCGGCGGCGTCATCGCGTCGGTCGCCGGCACGCATCTGATCCTGCCGGAAGAGGACCGGCGCATGATCGTCGGCTATCTCATCAACAAGTTCCGCGGCGACGTTTCGCTGTTCGATGACGGGATAAGGTCAATCGAGACATTCACGGGCTGGCGCTGTTTCGGCGTGGTGCCGTGGCTGAAGGCGGCGGCGCGGCTGCCTTCGGAAGATTCGGTGGTGCTGGAACGGCTGGCGTCCGGCGAGACGCGCGCGCTGAAGGTGGCGGTCCCGGTGCTTGGCCGGATCGCCAATTTCGACGATCTCGACCCGCTCAAGGCCGAACCGCAGGTCGAGGTTGTCTTTGTGCCACCGGGAAAGCCGCTGCCCGCCGATGCCGGGCTAGTGGTCATTCCAGGCTCCAAGTCGACCATCGGCGATCTCCTGAAGTTCCGCGAGAACGGCTGGGACCGCGATCTGCTCGCGCACCATAAGCGCGGCGGCCATGTCGTCGGCATTTGCGGCGGCTTCCAGATGCTTGGCCGCGCGGTGCGCGACCCCGACGGTATCGAAGGCAGCGTCACCGAGGCCGAAGGGCTCGGCCTGCTCGACGTCGAGACGGTGATGGAGCCGGAAAAGACGGTGCGCAACGTCAGCGCCCGCTCGGTACAATTCGACCTGCCGCTCGAGGGCTACGAGATCCACCTCGGCCGCACCACTGGGCCAGATACGCTCCGGCCTTCCGCCGTCATCAATGGCGTGGAGGACGGGGCGGTGTCGGCCGATGGCAAGGTGATCGGCACCTATATGCATGGCCTGTTTGGCGCCGATGGCTTTCGGGCGGCCTATCTTGCGAGTCTTGGAGTCAGCGGCGGCGGCGTCGATTATCGCGCCGAGGTCGAGAAAGCGCTGGACGAGATCGCGGCCGAGCTGGAGATTAATCTCGACTGTGACGCGATTTTTGGGTTGGCTCGATAGAGCCTCGTTGGCGAACCACCTTGGCAATTAGCGATAACGCCCATCACGTCGTCATCCACGGGCGGAACAAGGCGTAGCGACGCGGCGCAGACCCCTGGAGCTGCTCCGCAGCCCAAGGGATCCATGCCGCGACTTCGAAGCGTTGCAGCGGTGCAGAATTCCGCTTCGCTGCACTCGTGGGCCAAGGTCACGGCATGGATACCAGGGTCTCCGCGACGGAGCTTCGCTCCTGCTTCGCCCTGGTATGACGAAGTTCGGACGCCTTCGCCGACTTCGAGTGCTGGCGATGGTCGGTCAGCCCTTCTCGCCAGCCTTCGGCCAGTAGGTGCCGAAGGACCAGACGTTGCCTTCCGGGTCGCGGCAGATGAACTCGCGGCTGCCATAGTCGCGGTTGGTCAATTCTTGGATGATCGTGGCGCCGGCCTTCCTGGCCTTGGCATAGGCGGCATCGGCATCGTCGACGGCAATATAGATCGACTCGCCGCCGCCTGAGCCGGGCTCGCCGACCATCTTGCCGTAGTCGTCGTCGCGCACCGAGCCCAGCATGATCATCGAGGAGCCGAAGACCAGTTCGGCATGATGCACGACATCGCCTTCGCCATAGCGGACCCGGACGCTGAAGCCGAAGGCTTCGCCCAGCCAGTCGATCATCTTTGCCGCGTTCTTGTAGCGCAAGGCGGGGTAGAGGCGGGGCGCTTCAGTGGTGGTGGGCATGGGAACCTCCTTCGCAGGGTTGGTCGATAACCCACTCTGCTTAAAGGCCGTTCCGGCGTCTTGAAGAAATGTTACCTGGCCGACAGCGCGGTCGGCGTCTCGCCGGCAAGGTCGCGGAACTCGCGCACCAGATGCGCCTGGTCGGCATAGCCGCAATCGGCGGCGATATCCGCCCAGTCGACGGTCTGCTGCCTCGACAGGCCGAGCGCCCGGTTGAAGCGGACGATGCGCGACAGTGTCTTGGGGCCAATGCCGATGGCGTTGGAAAAACTGCCGGCGAGATGTTTGCGGCTCCAGCCCAGCCTTTCGGCGATCGATGCAATGCGGGTCCGGCCGCCGGATGCGATGATGCGGTCATAGGCCCAGCCGATTTCGAGCGGCGTTTCCGCGGCATTCTCGAGACGAGCGGTGACGAAGGCTTCGGCCATGTCGAAACGCGTCGTCCAGTCAGGCGCGTTGCCAAGCCGTTCACGCAGCGCCATGCCTTGCGCGCCAAGCACGTCGTCGAGGGCGACCATGCTGTCGGCCAGTTCGCTCATCGGCATGCGGAAGAAACGCCGTGCGCCAAGCGGCGTGAAATTGACCTGGACGCAGCAGGCGCCGCCGAAGGATTCGATCACCACCGGTCCGGCATAGAGGCCGGCGGCGAAACTGGCGAAGCGGTCATTGTCGCCGGGCGCCTTGCCGAGGCCGATGGCGAAGGGTTCGGCGAAGCTGATGACCAGCGGTACGGTGAGCGACGCGTATTCGACGTTGCGCAGATGGCCGGGCGCCATTTCGCGATAGCCGCAGATGTCCGACACGACGCCCGCAAGTTGAGGGTTGGGCAGGCGCCGGCGCATCTCGAACCGCCCGGCGACGGATCGGTCCTGCTCTTGCTGGGGTTGCATCTCGACTGGCATCGGCCATCCTTGCGCCAAGGCAAATCTAGCAGACCCCGGGCCGGAATCAAAAGCGCCCGGCTTTTGGCCGGGCGCTCCTCGTCCCCACTTCAAGGGAAATGGTCAGGCGCCGCGCATCAGGCAGCCGCCGGCAAGCACGATGAAAGCAATAAGAACAATCCACACCGATGCGAGTGGAATGAACGCAAGAACGCCAAGCGCGGCGAGAACGCCGATGATGGCGATGACAACGGAGATGATAAAAACGATCTGGGTAGGTGCGCTAAGATTCATGTGTGGCTCCTCCAACATGATTCGAACAGCGTCATTCTATCAGGGCGCGGGATCACACACCAATCAAGGCCCGCAGCGGGTTCGCAGGGTCGGCCAGCAGCTTCACCGCAAGCGCCAGGCACACGATCACCAGCAGCGGCTTGATCAGTTTTGCGCCGATGCGCATGGCCAGGCTGGCGCCGACACGGGCGCCGAGGAACTGGGCAACCCCCATCATCAGGCCGATCTTCCAGTAGACGACGCCGAAGGCCGCGAAGACGATGAAGCCGCCGATGTTGGAGGCGAAGTTGAGCAGCTTGGTATGCGCGGTCGCCTTGAGCACGCCGTAGCCGGCAAGTGCCACGAAGGCCAGCATGTAGAAGGAGCCGGCGCCTGGCCCAAACAGGCCATCGTAGAAGCCGATAGCGGGCACCAGGGTCAGTCCGAACAGGAACGGCGACAGGCGCTCGGCGCGATCGACATCGTTCATGTTGGGCTTGAACGCGAAGTAGAGCGCGATGGCGATCAGCACGATGGGCAGGGCAGCCCGCAGAATGTCACCCGGCACGATCGTCGCCAGCAACGCGCCGATGGCGCTTCCGACAAGGGCCAGCAGCGCCGACGGCAATTGCCGGCGCAGGTCGACATGACCTTTCGAGGCATAGTGGATGGTCGCCGAGCCCGAGCCGAACATGCCCTGCAATTTGTTGGTGGCGAGCGCCTGGACGGGTGTGAAGCCGGCAAGCAGCAGCGCCGGCACAGTGATCAGCCCACCGCCGCCGGCGATCGAATCGACAAAGCCTGCGGCAAAGGCGGCGAAGGCGAGGATGGCGATGGTCTGGATGCTAAGGTCGATCATTTGACGTGTGGGGGATCCGGCCGGCTGAAATATCGCGCGTTCGACCACGGCCGCCCTGTTTGCGCAAGGTCGATTCCGCGCTACCTCTATCCAAGCGCATCGCGCTTGGATTTGTATTTGTGTGGTTAACCCGGAAAGAGGCTCCTGATGGCATTCGCATTGCTGGACCAGATACGTCAGATCTTCGATGGCGACCCGGGCGTGCGCAAGGTTGCGGACGATCCGGTCCTGTCGGCGGAACTGCTGATGCTGTTTCGTATGATCCTGGCCGACGGGTCTGTCAGCGAGAGCGAGATGGTTGCCTTCCGGCGCATCTGCAAGGACGCCTTCGGCATTGCGGAAAGCAGCATCGACAGCGTCATCGAATATCTCAACGAGTTCGGCTACGAGACCAACGGCTCGCAGGCCATCGCGCTTTTCCGCGATCTCGACATCGAACGGCGCAAGCAATTGGCCCAGCATATGGCGGATATCGCCAAGGCGGATTCGCAACTGGCCGAGAGCGAGGTGCGCCTGCTGCGCCGCACGCTCGACCTGCTCGACATCAGCCCGGTCGATGTGGTGAAGCCGGAAGGCTGAGGCATTGCTTCTGCGGCGGTTCGCGGGCGCCGGGAGGGAACGTTTGGATGGCCTTTGCCGATAGCTACCTGGGACAGTTGCGGGCGTTGATCGGGAATCGCCTGGTGCTGATGCCAGGCGCGCGCATCGTCATCGAGCGCGCCGACGGCCGCATCCTGTTGCAGGAACGGACCGATTTTGGCTTGTGGGGCTTGCCTGGTGGCAATGCCGAGGAAGGCGAGGGCCTGGAAGCGGTGGTGATCCGGGAAGTACTTGAGGAAACCGGGTTGGTCGCCAGCGACGTCGAACCGTTCGGGTTTGGCTGCGACCCACACTATGAAACCTTCCAGTTTCCGAATGGCGACCGCGCTCAGTTCTTCGCTTTGATGTTCTACACGCGTTCCTTCGAAGGCGAGCCGGCCGTCACCGATGACGAAAGCAGCGCCGTCGGTTGGTTCGCGCCCGACGGCTTGCCCGAAATGCTGCCCAACATGGCGCGCAGCATCGAGGCCTATCTCCGGTTCAAGGCCACCGGAAAATTCCAGATGATCTGAGAGACAGTCTCTGAGACGCTCTAACCCTGCTCCTGCATCCGGCGTGCGATTGCCCGGTGCAGATCAGGGGCTGCGGTGACAAGTGCCTTGGCCGCCTCGGACTGCGGGTGATCCAGCACCTCGCTCGTCTTGCCGCGCTCGACTATCTTGCCGTCATGCATGACCAGCACCTCGTCCGTGATGGCGCGGGCGACGGTCAGATCGTGGGTGATGAAGAGATAGGCGATGCCGAGCTTCTGGTTGAGCTCTGCGAACAAATCGAGGATCTGGGCGCGGACAGAGACGTCGAGCGCCGAAACCGGCTCGTCGGCGACGACCAGTTTCGGGCGGGTGATGATGGCGCGGGCGATCGACAGGCGCTGACGCTGGCCGCCGGAAAATTCGTGCGGATATTTGTCCATGTCGCTGATGCCGAGGCCGACCTCGTGCAGCGCATGCGCCACCATCTCGCGGCGCTCGGCGTGCGTCGGCTTTTTCTCCAGCACATGCAGGGGTTCGGCGACCAGTTTTCCGACCTTCTGGCGCGGGTCGAAGGATCCGTAGGGATCCTGGAAGACGACCTGCATGTCACGGCGGGCCGGCTTCAGCTCGGCTTCGCTCTTGCCGGTGACGGTGTCGCCGCGAAACCGGATCGTGCCCGATGTCGGACGGTCCAGCGCCAGGATCATGCGCGCGAGCGTTGACTTGCCGCAGCCGGAGCGGCCAACCAGCGCCACCGATTGGCCCGGCGCCATCGACAGGGAGACATCGTCGACGGCGCGGATACCAGGCGCGCGCTTGAACAGCGAGGTGCGCCGTCCGGGATAGTCGCGCGTCACGCTCTCGACCTGAAGCAGGGATTGGCTCGACCCGGTGCGGTGCGGCTCGGCGCGCGCCGGCACATGCATCGAGGCCTGCGCCAACTGGCGCGTGTAGGGGTGGAGTTGTTCGGACAGCGTGCGTGCGGTGTCGCCGGCCTCCATAACCTCGCCGTGCCGCAGGATGGTGATGCGGTCCGCCATCTCGGTCACCACGGCGAGGTCATGCGAGATCAAGAGCAGGCCCATGCGGCTTTCGGCGACGAGGTCGCGCAAGAGGTCGAGGATCTGCGCCTGCAGCACCACATCGAGCGCCGTCGTCGGTTCGTCGGCGATCAGCAGCTTAGGCTTCAGCGCGCAAGCGATGGCGATGACGACGCGCTGGCGCTGGCCGCCGGACAGTTCGTGCGGATAGCGCGATATCGGGAATTTCGCCGCGGGCAGGCCGACGCGGTCCAGCATTTTTCGCGCCCGGTCTTCGGCCTCGGCGCGGCTGGCCTTGGTGTGCCAGCGTATGCCTTCGGCAACCTGTTCGCCGATGGTCTTGACCGGATTGAGCGCCGTCATCGGCTCCTGGAACACCATGCCGATATCATCGCCGCGCAGCGCGCACATCTGGTCCTCGGTTGCTGCCAGGATGTCGATGCCGTCGAATGTGACGCGTCCGGTGGCGCGCGCGGCATGGGGCAGAAGCTGCATCACCGTCAGCGCGGTCATCGATTTG
Source organism: Mesorhizobium sp. LjRoot246 (assembly GCF_964254115.1). Taxonomy (NCBI): domain Bacteria; kingdom Pseudomonadati; phylum Pseudomonadota; class Alphaproteobacteria; order Hyphomicrobiales; family Phyllobacteriaceae; genus Mesorhizobium; species Mesorhizobium sp. LjRoot246. The sequence continues at coordinate 3,577,007 of NZ_CAXUSN020000001.1, forward strand.
CCGGAACCGGATTCGCCGACCAGCCCCATCACCTCACCGGGCGCGACGGAAAGCTCCACATCCTTGAGGATCTGCGTGTCGCCGATGATCAGCGACAGGTTCTCGATGTCGAGCAGGCTCATCGCTGCCGCCGCGATTTCGGATCGAGAATGTCCGCGATGCCGTCGCCCAGGAGGTTCAGCCCCAGCACGGCGACAACGATCGCCATGCCCGGAAAGATCGCCATCCATGGCGCCACCACCATCCGGGTCTGCGCGTCGAACAGCATGCGGCCCCAGCTCGGCATTGGCGGTTGCGCACCCAGGCCCAGATAGGAAAGTCCGGCCTCGGCCAGGATGCCCAGAGCGAACTGGATGGTGCCTTGCACCAGGAGCAGCGTGGCGATGTTGGGCAGCACATGTTCGATTGTGATCTGCGTGCTGCTTTTGCCGGCGGCGCGAGCGGCGAGAATGAACTCGCGCGGCCAGATCGCCAGCGCGCCGGCGCGGGCGACACGCGCAAAGACCGGGATGTTGAAGATGCCGATGGCGATGATGGCGTTGACGGCGCCCGGCCCGAAGATGGCGGTGATCATGATCGCCGACAGCAGCGCCGGGAAGGCGAAGACGAGGTCGTTCAGACGCATCAGTGCCTCGTCGACGAGGCCGCCGCGTGCCGCGGCAAAGGCGCCGAGCGGCACGCCGACCCCCATGCCGATGCCGACCGCAACCAGCGCCACGGCAATCGAATTGCGGGCGCCGACCATGACCATCGACAGGATGTCGCGGCCGAAATGGTCGGTGCCGAACCAGTGCGCCAGCGAGGGCGCCTGCGTTTTGTCCGATATCACCAGTTTCGTAACGTCGTAGGGCGTCCAGCCATAGGAAACTACAGCCATTGCCAGGATCAGCAAGGTGATGACGAAACCGGCAACGAAGGCGGTATTCCTGAATGCCTTGGCCAGGATGCTGCCGAACGTCTCCTCCGGAATGTCGATGTGCAGCGTCATTGCCGGCTTCTCAGGCGCGGATCGACAACCGCATAGGAAAGGTCGACGAGGAGGTTGACGGCGATGACGGCTGCGACCAGCAGCATGACGACGCTTTCGACGACGATCAGGTCGCGCTGGGTGATTGCCTGGAACACCAGCCGGCCGAGGCCGGGCAGGTAAAAGACATTCTCTATGATGATGGTGCCGGCGAGCAGGAAGGCGAACTGCAGGCCAAGAATGGTCAGCACCGGGATCATGGCGTTGCGCAGTGCATGCCGCCACAGCACGGCTCGGTAGGGCAGGCCCTTGGCGCGGGCGGTGCGGATATAGTCCTCGTTCAGCACCTCGATCAGTGCCGAGCGGGTGACGCGCGCCAGGATCGCGGCTTGCGGCAAGGCGAGAGCCACCGCCGGCAGCAGTAACGATTTCAAGGCTGGCCAGATGCCGGCGCCCCATCCGGGGAAGCCACCGGCAGGGACCAGCCGCAGCCAGACGGCGAAGACATAGATCAGCATCAGGGCGAACCAGAAATTGGGCACGGCGACGCCAAGCTGTGCGGCGCCCATGGAAATCGTATCACCGGCCCGTCCACGCCGGCTGGCGGAAAACAGGCCGACGGGGATCGCGATGACGGTGGAGAGCGCAAGCGCGATCAGCGCCAGCGGCAGCGACACGGCAAGCCGCTCGCGAACCAGATCGATGACCGGCACCGAATAGGTGTAGGAGCGGCCGAAATCGAGACTGAGCAGGCCGCCGGCCCAGTGCAGATAGCGCAAGGCCAGTGGCGCGTTAAGGCCCATCCGGTCGCGCAAGAGTTCGACCTGATCGGCACTGGCGTTCATGCCTAGCATCAGCCGTGCCGGATCGCCGGGTAGGATCTCCAGGACGGCGAACACCACCATCGAAGCCAGCAGCAGGGTGGCGATGGCTATGGCGAGACGTTTTAGGAGGTAGGCGGTCATCGGGATAAATGAACCGCTGCGTTGTCTGTCTCAAGAACCGGGCCACCGTATCGTTCTACGGCGCCCCCCTCTGTCGTGCCGGACATCTCCCCCTCAAGGGGGGAGATGTCGCTATCATTTGCGCTTTCGCCAATCGTCAACGTTGCACGTTCGGCGGCGGCGCCGAAACTGCCAATCTCCCCCCTTGAGGGGGAGATGCCCGGCAGGGCAGAGGGGGGCGCGAAGGAACGCAAGCGTCGCCCTTTGGCCAACAGCCTCACTCGCTCCACTTCACCTTGGTCAAGTCGTTGGCCTGGATCGGCGCGTTTTCCCACAGCCCTTGCAGCTTGGCGTCCCAGACGCCGACCTTGGGCAGTTCGAAGAGGAAGCCGACCACGGCATCGTCGGCCAGGATCTTCTGCGCCTGTCCCAGCAAGTCCTTGCGCTTGGCCTCGTCAGAGGTGACACCGAGATCGGCGATCACCTTGTCGAAAGCAGAATTGTCGTAGTTGAAGTAATAATCCTTGCGCGAATAGATATCGATGTCGTTGGGTTCGGTGTGGGAGACGATGGTCAGGTCGTAATCCTTCTTGGTGAACACCTGATCCAGCCACTGCGCCCATTCGACCGGAATGATTTCCAGATCGATACCGACGTCGCGAAGTTGCGAGGCGATGATTTCGCCGCCGAGGCGGGCATAGGCGGGCGGCGGCAGTTTCAGCGTCGCCTTGAAGCCGTTCTCGAGGCCTGCCTCTTTCAGCAATTCCTTGGCCTTGGCGACATCATGCGGGTAGCGGCCGGTGAGGTCGACATAATCCTTGCTGGCCGGCGACATATGCGAGCCGATCGGCAGGCCGAGGCCGGCCGAGGCGCCGTCGATGATCGCCTTGCGGTCGAGCGCGTAGGAAATCGCCTGCCTCACCTGCAGCTTGTCGAAGGGCGGCTTCTTGTTGTTGATCGACAGGATGGTCTCGCCCTCGGTCGAGCCGATCACCACCTTGAAGCGCGGATCGTCCTTGACCTGCGCGACGCTGTCGGCATCGAAGAACGGGAAAGCCTGGATGTCGCCGGAAAGCAGCGCCGGCACATAGGCCGCGGCATCCGGTACGATGCGGAACTCGGCCTTGTCGAGGGAGGCAGGCGTACCCCAGTAATTGTCCGATTTGACCAGCGTGATCGACGATCCCTTGGCCCAGCTCTGGAACTTGAACGGGCCGGTGCCAACAGGTTTTTCCTTGTTGGTGTCGGCAGTTTCCGGCGCCACGATCACCGCGTCGCCCCAGCCCATATTGTAGAGGAAGGACCCTTGAGGGTTCTTCAGCGTGACCTTGACCGTTGCGGGGTCGACGATTTCGACCGTGTCGATGGCAGCGAACAGCCCCTTCTGTGCATTCACCGAATTGTTGGCGCGGGCACGGTCGAGCGAGAATTTCACATCGCTGGCATTGAAGTCGGTGCCGTCATGGAATTTCACGCCGGTGTGCAGCTTGAAGGTGTAGGTCTTGCCGTCATCGGAAATGGTCCAGCTTTCGGCCAGATCAGGCAGCACCTCGCCATTCGGCCCGATACGCGTCAGGCCCTCGAACACGTTGGCGTAGAGGACCTCGTCGATTGCCGCGGCAGCACCGGCGGTCGGATCGAGATGCGGGGGTTCGAGTGGAATGCCGATGACCAGGTCGGTGCGCGCGGCAAACGCAGAGGTGCCGGCGGCCAGTGACAGCACTGCAGCCGCCAGAATGGTTTTCCACAATTTCATCGTGCAACTCCCCATGCGTTTCAGACAGGTGCTCAAACCCGGGCGATAGAAGCGTGATTTCGCCGCGGAGTAAATTGCGTTTCGTTCTGCCCGTTGGCGTGGCCGGGAATGTTTTTGTCCCGGCGGCCTCGTCGGCCGGTCGAAGCTTGCTGCGATGCGAGCTATCCCGTGGCTGTGCCGCGTAGCAGCACGTTGAGCCCGATCGCCATCACCTTGGCCGATTCCACCATGTCCGATATCCCGACCCATTCGTCCGGCCGGTGGGCGAGATCGAGAATGCCCGGGCCATAGGCGATGCAATCGTAGATATGGCCGATGCGGGCGATGTGCTTCTGGTCGTAGGTGCCCGGCGAAATGACGTAGTCGGGTTCGCGGTCGAAGATCGCCATGATGCCTTGCGCAACCGCCTTGACCACAGGCGCGTCGCGCTCGGTCATCAGCGGCAAGACTTCCATCAGGTCGCGGATTTCGTAGTCGAATTTTTTCCGCTCGCGCTTCAGGCGGTCGAGAATGCCGGTCACCTCACCTTTGACGGTCTCGAGATCCTCCTCGAGCAGGAAGCGACGGTCGATGGTCAGCCGGCAGGAATCGGGCACGTTGGGCGAGGGCAGACCGGGCCGGAAATCCTCGGTCTGGCCGCCATGGATGGAGTTGATGTTCAAGGTCGAGCGTTTTGCCCCTTCGGGCACGACCGGCATGCGTGTCATCTTGCGGTCGAGTGCGGGGAACAATTCGTCCTCGAAGGCCTGCAGTACGGCGCCCATGTGGCGCACCGCATTGTCGCCGAGAAACGGCATCGAGCCGTGCGCGATCTCCCCCTTGGTCTCGATCTCCGCCCACCAGACGCCGCGATGACCGAGACAGATGCGGTCCTTGTTCAGCGGCTCGGGAATGATGACATGGTCGACCCTGGGTTTTGAGAAATAGCCGAGCCTGGCCAGATGGGCGACGCCGCCGAAACCGCCGGACTCTTCATCGACGGTGCCGGATATTTCGATAGCGCCGGGAAAGTCGGGGAACACTTCCAGGAAGGCCTCGGCGGCGATGATCGAGGCTGCCAGACCGCCCTTCATGTCGCAGGCGCCGCGGCCATAGACCTTGCCGTCCTTGACGATGCCGGCGAAGGGATCGACGGTCCAGCCGTCGCCGGCTTCAACCACGTCGATATGCGAGTTGAAGTGGACGCAGGCGCCTGACGACCTTCCGTCGAAACGGGCAACGACATTAACGCGCGGGTAGCGGTCGGTGTCGCCGGGCGTGCCTTCGGCGCGGATGAATTCAGTCTCGAAACCGCTCTTCTTCAGCCGCGCGCTGAGATATTCCGCGCATGGCCGGTAGGCCTCGCCGGGTGGATTGATGGTCGGGAAACGGATCAGATCGGCGGTCAGCGCGACGACATCGTCGCGCCTGTCATCGATTGCCTGGAGGAGTCGCTCGTTCATGCCCAGAGTTGAGCAGCGATCTCAGCGGTTTTGCAAGCCCGCAGGTGATCAAGCCTGTGCGGCGTGTCGTTGCGGCAACTATTGCGGGAAATCGTTCAAATTCGCTGCTTTGGATTGGCGAATTGGTCAAGGAGTGCGTGTTACCCCGTTCACCTGCCATTAAAAAGATGAAAAACAACGTGAGGGCAGGCAAGTAAGGGGCAATCAAAGGGGTTTGATCGCATGAAAAAGACAGTTCTCATCGCAGCCGTGTTTGTCGCGATGCTGTTCGGTGCTGCGGGGCAAGGTTGGGCAGCCAGCCTCGTTGCAAATATAGACGTATCATCGCAGACGATGACGGTCAGATATGGCTTGTCGGTTTACCGGTGGAGTGTCTCCACGGCCCGCACCGGCTATTTCACGCCGCGCGGTAGCTATCGGCCGCAGCGCACGGCCAGGATGTGGTATTCGCGCAAATACCATATGTCGCCGATGCCTTACTCCGTGTTCTTCCATGGCGGCTATGCCATCCATGGAACCGGCGCCGTCAGGCAGCTTGGTCGTCCGGCGTCGCATGGTTGCGTGCGGCTGCACACGGCCAATGCCGCGACCTTCTATTCGATGGTGCGGGAAGTGGGCTTCGGCAACACGCGAATTGTCGTCACCAATTGAGTTGATTCAGATTTTGTGATGTTGGCTTCATCTGCTGGTGCGGGGAGTAATCTCCTCGCCAGCAGCTCTGCTTAAGCGTTTGGGACTGGCGCTTTTGCCTGCGAGGGCCGTCTTTTTCGCCCGCCGCCGATCTCCCACCTTTTGTGGAACCACATCCACTGGCCGGGATCTTCGCGCACCCAGCGTTCGACCACGTCGTTGAGGCGCTGGGTGGTGGCGTGGACATCGACGCTGCCGTCAGCGGTGCGCGGCAATGTCAACTTGTCTTCGATTTCGAGCCGGAAGCGGTTGCCTGGCAGCCTGACGCAGCGCGCCGGATAGACGTCGCAATCGTAGTGACGGGCGAGGGTGGCCAGCACCCGATTGCTCTGGCAGGGACGGCCGAAGAACGTCGTATCCAGTCCATTGGAGAATTTCTGGTCGACGAGGATGCCGATGTTGCCGCCATTCTCCAGGACCGCCGCCAAGGCGAATGAGGCGCCGGCCATCGATGGCAGTAACGAGCCCATGGTCGAGCGGCGCGTCGACAGGATGTAGTCGGCGAGATAGGGGTTATTGGGTGGGCGAAACAGCGCCGTGATGTTCATGCCGAAAGTCGCCGCCGCCACCGGCAAGAGTTCGAAATTGCCGAGATGGCCGGTAAAGACGATATGCGGCCGCTTTTCGGCGGCGATCTCGACGAAATGTTCAGTACCCTTGACCTCGACGCGGCCGGGCTTGCCGGCCGCGGGGTCATAGTCGAACAGGGCGTCGAGAAAGATATATTCGGCGGCAAGGCGGGCCATGTTGCCCCACATGTCGGAGGCGATCGCCTGAATTTCGCTCTCGCTCTTTTCCGGATAGGCCTTGCGCAGATTGTCGACGGCGACCTGATGGCGCCCCACCCAGGGGCCGACGCGGCGTGCGATGCGGTCTGCGAAATTCAGCGCGCTATCGGCCGGCAGCAGACGCAGGACCGAGATGATCATCATGGCAGCGCGGGCCACCAGCCAGTAGTTGAGCTGGCGCAACTGCCTGCCGTAACGAAATTTCAGGTCCCGGCGGAACTTCTTGAATACAGAGGTCAAGGCTTTAGCCGACGCGCAGAATGATCTTGCCGAACACGTCGCGGCCTTCCATGCGCTTCAACGCCGCATCGATACCATCGAAATCAACTTCGGTGTCGATGACCGGTGCGACCTGTCCCGCCGCCATTTTCTGCATGGCATTGGCCATGTTCTCCATGCGGCAGCCGAAGGAGCCGAGCAGCTTCAGTTGCTGCTGGAATAGCTGCATCAGGTTGATCTGCGTCGACACGCCGGACGTCGAACCGCAGGTCACCAGGCGGCCGCCACGCTTCAGGCACAGCATCGAGGCGGCAAAGGTGTCGGCGCCGACATGCTCGAACACGACATCGACGCCCTTCTTCTTGGTCAGCTTGCGAACGACGCCCTCGAAACGGTCGTCACGGTAGTTGATGACATGGTCGGCGCCGAGCGCCTTGGCCTTGTCGATCTTGTCGTTCGAGCCGACCGTGGTGACGATGGTGCAGCCCATCCGCTTGGCCAGTTGGATGGCCGCCGAGCCGATGCCGGATCCGCCGGCATGGATGAGGATCGTCTCGCCGGGCTGCAGCCTGGCGTTGTCGAACAGCATGTGCTCGACGGTGCCGAAGGTGACGGGTGCCACCGCCGCACCGATGTCGGTCACGCCGGGTGGAGCAGGGACCAGCAGGCGGGCCGGCAGGTTGATCTTCTCCTGTGCGAAGCCATCGAGATGGAAACCGTGAACGCCCGAAACATGCTCGCAGAGATTGTCGCGGCCTTCGCGGCAGGCTCGGCAAAGGCCGCAGGTGCGGGCGCCGTAGATCGACACCAATTGTCCGGGCAGCAGGCTGGAGACGCCGGGGCCGACCGCCTCGACCTCGCCGGAGGCTTCAGCGCCGACGACCAGCGGCAGCTTGCGCTTGGCGAAGGCCATGCCGCGCCAACCCCAGACGTCGATATGGTTCAGCGCCACCGCCTTGATGCGCAGCGTGACTTCGCCGAGTGCCGGCGGTGGGGGAGGCGGCAGGTCCACCGTCTCAAGACGGCGGTCCTCTATAAGTTGCAATGCGCGCATGGGGCCTGTCGGTTCAGTCTGGCTGAAAAACGTCGCTTAGACCGGTTCCCGCGCCATGACAAGGCAAGTGTTCTGGCCGCCGAAGCCGAAGGAGTTCGACAGAACGGTGCGAACCTCGGCATTGCGCTTCTTGTTCGGTACCACGTCGAGCACGATCGCGGGATCGGGATTGTCGTAGTTGATGGTCGGCGGAATGACGCTCTCGCGCATCGTCATCAGCGAGAACGCCGCCTCGACGGCGCCTGCCGCCGACAGGGTGTGGCCGATCATCGACTTGTTCGACGAGACCGGCATCGAGCCGATCCGTTCGCCGAACACGGTCGACAGCGACAGATGCTCCATCTTGTCGTTTTCCGGCGTCGAAGTGCCGTGGGCGTTCACGTAGTCGATCTCGTCTTCGCTCAAGCCGGCATCGGCAAGCACAGCGCGGACCGCCGCGATTGCCGGCGAAGCGTCCGGCTTCGACCGGGTGCGGTGGAAATCGTCAGCCTTTTCGCCGCAGCCGCGCAGGATGCCGAGGACGGTGGCGCCACGGGCAAGGGCGGCCTCCAGCGATTCCAGCACCAGCGCACCCGAGCCTTCGGCGAGGACAAAACCGTCGCGCTCCTTGGAGAAGGGTTTTGACGCCTTTTCGGGAATGTCGTTGTGGGTCGACAGTGCCGACAGCAGCGAGAAGCGGATCAGCGCCTCGGCGGTCGCGGAGCCGTCGGCGCCGATCGACAACGCCCGGTCGCATTCGCCGCGGCGGATCGCCTCGACACCGAGCTGGATGGCGGTGGCGCCGGAAGCGCAAGCGGTCGACAGCGTGATCGGCAGGCCGCGCGTGCCGAAACGGTCTGCAAGCCGGTCGGCGATCGAGCCGAACTGCGTGGTCTCGAAAATGTCTAGTTCCTTCAATCCGCGCGCCACCCGCAGCAGCCGTTCGCCGCCCGAGTCCAAATTATCGGAATTGTAGAGCGCGAAGCGGTCGTGCCAGTCGAGTTCGACCGGCGGTGAAGCGAGGAAGAGAGGACCACCGAAATTATCGGAATCGAGGCCGGATTCGGCCACGGCCTCACGCGCGGCGGTTTCCGCCAGTTCATAGGTGAGGTGGCTGGAGCCCTTCGAGCTCGACGGCAGGAAGTCGACCATGCCGGAGATGCGGGTGTTGAGATGATCGACCGGAAAACGGGTAATCGGGTGGATGCCCGACTTGCCCGAGGTCAGCGCCGCCCAATTATCGGCCTTGCCGACGCCAAGCGAGGTCACCACGCCGATGCCGGTGACGGCGACGATCGGCCTGCCCATATGATCGTTCAGATTGGCCATCCGGGAGCCCTCGAGCGTTTATCGTTGCAGCATGGATCCATGGAACACCGCCTCAGGCGGCGTTGATCAGCGCCATGCCCTCGAATTGGTGATAGCCGATCGCCGTTGCAAGGGCGGCTCCGGGAACGCCTTCGAACGGCGTCTCGGCTGCGGCGTCGAAAACAGGGTAGGCGGCCTTGCGGTCGACGGCCAGTGCCGCCAACGCCACGGCGAACGGAAACTGCGCTTCCTTCATATGGCCCGTCAGCGTCGAAAAACCGCGGGCGGCGATTGCCGGATTGGCATCGAGTGCGATTTTTTCCGAAGCGGTTGCCGTATGAGCGCCCGACGCACCCGACAGGGTCAGCAATTTGCCGTTCGGCAATGCAGCCTGCTTGAGCAGCGCGGCGATCTCGGCGTCGAGTTCTCCGCGCGGCCGCCTGGCGCGGCCGGAGACGACCGGCCCGAGCTCGGCATAGATCTTTCGTCCGCGGCTTGTCGCGTGTTCGCGCTGCTCCAGCACCAGGAAGGCTCCGCCGGAGCCGGTGACGACGCCACCGCCCTCAGCACCCTGTCTTTGCCAGACCGGCTTCCATGGGCCGCGATGCAGATATCCGGCGAGCTCATAACCGAGCAGCATATCGGAATGTTCGGTCTGGAAGGCAGCGCCGACCAGAATGTGCGTCGACTGGCCCGACCGGATGCGCGCGGCGGCCGTTTCGACGGCCGCGACGCCGGCACCTTCCTCGCCCATGAAGGTTCTGGACGAGCCCGTCACCTTGTGGACGATGGAGATGTTGCCGGCGAGCAGGTTGGAAAGCTGGGCCAGAAAAAGCGTCGGCCGCAATTCGGTGGTCAATTTCTCGTTGAGCAGCACGTCGCGGTCGTTGCGGCTTTCCGAAGCGGCGAGAATGGCGGCATCGACCGCTTCGTCGCGCTCGCCGCCGCCAGCGGCCACCACCATGTCCATGGTCGTGCAGAGTTCGTCATTGCCTTTGATGCCGGCATCGTCCAGCGCCAAGCCCGCGGCATAGGTGCCGAGCCTCTGCCAGGTTTCCATCTGGCGCTGGTCGCCGCGCTTGGCAATCTGCAGGTTCCAGTCGATCTCCGGCAATGGATGGACGGTGTAGGGCGCAAAGCGCGCCGCTTCGAGCACCGGCTGCAGGCCCGGCTGCGCGAGCTTCTGCCAGTGGGCGTCCGGCCCCTCTCCCAGCGAGGAGACAAGGCCGATACCAGTGATGACGACGTCGCGGGGGCTGCTCATGGGCGGCTTTGTGGGTCAGGCGGCAGAGCGCGTCAAGATCGCGCGCTCAACCGACGTCAGGCGGTCTTGGCGGCAACCAGCGCGTCGATCTTGGCGCACAGGTTCTTCATGACGAAGTAATCGTCGGTCGACGCCTTGCCGTCATTGACCTCCTGGGTCCACTTTTCCAGCGGCACCTTGATACCGAATTCCTTGTCGATGGCGAAGACGATGTCGAGGAAATCGAGGCTGTCGATGCCGAGATCGTCGATCGTGTGGCTCTCGGGCGTGATGGTGTCGATATCGATCTCGCTGGTGTCGGCAATGATCTTGGCGACTTTGTCGAACGTGGTGGACAAGGGCTTTTCCTTCGGTTGCGGGCGGAATCTGTCCGCATCTTGTTTGGGCGCTGTCTAATCGGTTTTTTCCGGTAGGAAAAGGCCTGATAAGCCGGGCGCAGATGGGTAGGGCACTCAAGAAACGCAAGAAGGGCCGTCGGTCGACCCGGCGGCCCTTCCGTTGACGTTACGTCAGCCTTTGTTTCGATGCATGTCGCTTCCCAAAACCGGAACCGCTTTTGGGCGACATGCATCAGCTGTCGCGGAGCTTGACCAGGTCGTTGAGCAGGCCGCCCGTTCCGTTGTGGACGGTCAGCCGCTCGACCTTGCCGGCGATGGTTTCCAGAGCCTCGAGCTCCTTCAACCGCAGCATCACCGGGTTTTCCGCCATCACCCTGGCCGTGTTGAGCAGGGAACGCGTTGCGTTCGTCTCCTCGCGGCGACGGATGATGTTGGCCTCGGCCTGCTTTTCGGCCGACACCACCTGGTTGAGGATCTCGCGCATCTCGCCCGGCAGGATCACATCCTTGAGGGCGATATCGCTGACCTCCACTCCGATCCCGGCCATATCGGCGCGGACCTTGGCTGCCGCCTCCTCGTCGATCGTCACCTTCTTTTCAAGGATCTGGTCGAGCGTCAGCGCGCCGAGCGTCTTGCGGAAGGCGTACTGCAGGGCACGGTAAAGGGCTTCGGAGAAGTCCTTCACCATGCTCACCGCCTTGACCGGATCGACGACCCGGTATTCGGCAGCGATGTTGACGCGGATCGTCACGCGATCCTTGGTCAGCACTTCCTGCCCGGCAACATCGAGCGACTGGCGCTTGAGGTCGACGACCTTGATCTGCACCATGCGTCCGACGTTCCAGAAGCCATGCACGCCCGCGGCAAGCGTCCCGACCAGGACACCGTCGATGAACAGCAGCCCGGCCTGACCGTCGACGACCGGATGGACGGACATCAATTCCGCCTTCCGGGCCTGGCCGAGCCGGCGCATGACCACCGCATCGATGGCGAGATCGACCGATGTGTCGATCAGCGTCACCTTCCACGGACCGGCATCCGTCCACAGCACGAGCTTGCGATCCGGCGCCAGAACGGCGTGCAAATTGCCGTCGCGCTCGATAACGGCGACATCCGTACGCCCGGTGCGAACGACGGTGAAATGACGAGCGGCCACATCCGGGAGCTTGTCGAACAACGCCTTCTCGTACGCCGAAATGAATTCCGGGTTCTTCAGATCGTGCCGCGACACTTCAAGGCTGCCGCGCCGGTTGGCGAGCCAATGTTCGCCCGGCAGCAGGACAGCCTTGATCTCACCCTTGTGCAGGGTGAGGGCACGTTCGTTTTCCCTTACGAGGACGCGCTCGCGCCCAAGAACCTTGTCGAGAATGGTCATTGTCATACTCCTGTCGGGCATGGCCCCATGCGAGGCGTCACGTCATGCGTCGATCTTCCCTTCGTTTCTCGTTTCACGTCGTAGTCCGGGCACGAATGGATCCGGGGACTGGTGGCATCAATCCACGGCGGGCCTTCGGGAGCGGATCGCGGGGCGACGAAGCGAGCGCCGGAGGCCTTGGCCTCCCTTGCCGGCAGCACTGCGCCTTGATCGTCACCGCGGGCCTGGCCGCGAGCCGATGGCGAAAGACTCTCAGGTTGATCCGTGCCCGAAGGCTTGGGCCATCCGTCCAGTCTTTCGCATTCCAGTCCCCGGACCGTTTTCAGATAACACCGTGGTAGGGTGCTGGCTTTTCAGGCCAATGGAGAAGGAATCGAACCTTCGACAGTCAGATTAACAATCTGATGCTCTTCCAGCTGAGCTATCCGTGGTGCAGACGACGGGACTCGAACCCACAACCTCCGGACAAAATCCGGCGCTCTCCCAGTTGAGCTACATCCGCGATCCCAATCCCCAAAGCGGCGCCGTATACAGGGTGGCAAAGCCGCCTGCACGGGCGGAGACGAAAGCTCCAACCGTTGTGCTCACTTCGGTTCTCGTGACCGGGAGCGCGCCTATAGCCCCTGCGACGGGTTGTCGCAAGCGGCATTGTCACGGCGAATTCGCGGCTTCTTTCAGCGGTGGCATTTTGGCAACACCGCTTCCGGCGTCATCGATCAAGCGCAGCGCGCTCAGAAGGTGACGCGGCCGAGCACGCGCAGGCCATCGCCTTGCGGCTCGACGACCACCGCCTCGCCTTCGCGCGGCGAAACACCGGTCAGTGCCGTGATATCTTCGAGATGGGTGACCATGACCAGATTATCGGAGCCGGAATAGGCGCGGATCTCCTTCAGGATCGCCGCGATCTGCGCGGTCTTCTGGGTCTCGTCGCCCTTCAGGAGATCGAGCGGCGCAAACAGTTCCGGCTCGGCCTCGAAGGCGATGCGGGCGGTGTCGAGGCAGCGGCAATAGCGGCTGGACAGCACGCGCTCGATCGGTGCTGCACGGGCGGCAAACAGAGCGCCGATCTTGCTCGCCTGCTGCTTGCCGCGCGCCGACAGGTTCATTTGGGTGGCACAGCTGTCGATGTCGAAATTGGCCGGATCGGTGGTGCCGGTGACCATGGCATGGCGCAGCAGCACGACATGCCCGCCATCGCGCAGCAACGCCCAGCCGGCGTCCGTGGCGTGAGCCACGCCGGGAACAGCAAGCAGGAACAACGCCAAGGTAAATCGAATCATCCGTTATCCTTCTCCGGTTCCCGGCAATGGGTTCCAGTGAAAGGACATATAGGGACGGTAAAGCCAGCCGAAAGACAAGGCGCAGCCGGCTGGAGCTCTACTTCTTGGCGATCTGCTTCTTCACCAGATCTATCTTCCGGTCGGTGAGCGGGATGGGGCTTGTGTAGCCGGCTTCGGTAAAGCCCTGCTTGGCATTCTCGAAGAATTCGATCGCCTTTTGATATTCGGCCTTGCCGCCGCCATAGCTGCCTCGGTTCCAGTGAACGTCACCGAGATTGTTCTGTTCGAAGGCCCATTGCATGGGCTGGCCTTCGCGGGTGAACACCTTCAACGTCGATGCGAAAGCGGCCTCGGCATCACCGAGATATTTGTCGGTGCGTTCGAGGTTGCCGAGGTTGAGCAGGCTCATGCCGATGCCGTTCTGGGCGTTGGCCCAATCGATGGGGGTGGCTTCGATGGTCAGCACTTCGAGTGCTGCCCGCCGTGCGGCGATTGAATCCTGCAGGGTTTTGGGGTCGGCATTGCTCATGCTCAGCCAGTGCAGCGTCGATCCGAGGCCTGCCTGGGCCAGCGCCCATTGCCGCGGGTTCGTCTCGCGCTTGTATTCGCGCAAGGCATCGCGGTAGGCGTTGACTGCCTCGCTGTAATGTTCGGGCTTGTCGGTCACCCCACCAAGAAGCTGCAGCGTATTGCCGAGATTGTAGTGGCTCATTGCCCAGTCGAGGGGGAATTTCCGTCTGACATAGACCTGCCGGGCGGCCTGGAAGGCGCTCACCGATTGCTCCAGCTTGGCCGCATCGCGCGTGCGCTGGCCAAGCGTCTGGTAGATCGAACCGAGATTGTTCTGCGCCGACGCCCAGTCCATCGGAAAACGCTGCCGGGTAAACACCGTCAGCGCATCGCCATAGGCCGCCGCTGCCTCTTCGAGCGCGCCGGTACCCATATCGTAGCGGGCGACACCACTCAGCGCATTGCCGAGGTTGAGCCGGCTGGTTGCCCATGAGACCGGGAAAGTTTCCCGGGTTCGCACCTCGAGCGCGGCACGGAACGCGTCGGTCGCCTCGTTTATCTTCGCCTTTTCGTTGCGCTGAATGCCGAGCGACACCAGCGTGTTGCCGAGATTGTTCTCGACCATCGCCCATTCGACCGGTGCCTTTTCGCGGGTGTATTCCTCAAGCGCCAGCCGGTAGGCCGCTTCGGCTTGCGCCAGATGTTCGCCGGCGGCCTCGCGTTCGGAAAGCGCATAGAGTGCAAGGCCGAGATTGTTCTGCGAAGCGGCCCAGTCGAGCGGCACTTTTTCGCGCGGGCGTTTCTCGAGCGTCGCACGCATCGCCACCACCGCTTCATTCAGGCGCTTCGGGTCGCTCTCGCGCTCTCCGATCTTCAACAGCACATTGGCCAGATTGTTCTGCGCGGCGGCCCAGTTGAGATCGTCCTTCTCGCGCTCGAAGACGATAAGCGAATCGCGAAAGATCCCAGCCGCTTCTTCGAGATGCGCGGTCTCGCTCTCGCGCTCGCCGATGGTCTGCAGCACCACCGCCATGTTGTTGCGGGTGATCGCCCAATCGCGGTTCTGTTCACCATTGGGGATGAAATTCAGGATGGTACGATAGGCCTCGATGGAGTGCTGCAGCGCATCGAGGTCGCCGGTGGCGTAGCCGTAGGCGTTCAGCGCCTCCGCTTCCTGGTTCTTGTAGTTCCAGCGCAGCTTGTCGTCCCATTTTTCGGCCAGCGAAAACGCCTTGGCGTAGTCGCCGGCGGCGGATTTGTAGTCGAAGACCAGCCCAGAGGCATCGGCCCGCCTGGCGTAGATCGCGGCGTCGGCAAGGCGCTTCTGCTTGACGAGATCCTCGGCTTGATCGACCGCATCGTTGGTCTGCTCGACCCGGCCGACCGCATCGTCGAGGAATTTGCGCGCCGTCACGATGGCGCCCTGGCCGATGGCCTTGTCGGCGGAAGCGATGAGGCGCTTGATCTCCGGATCGTCGGTGCGCAGCGCGGCGCGTTCGGACATCATCTTCTTCAGGCGCTCGGCCTGGGCGTCGAGCACCTTTTGCAGGTCGGACGGATCCTCCGGGATTTTTTCCGTCCCGAGTGCCTTCAGCACGCCATAGAGCGCATCAAGCGGCACGCCTTCCTGCAGCGAGGCCAGTTCCACCTGCGCTCGTTTCGGGTCCGGCAAGTCGGAAATCGTCAACAGTAGCTGGCGCCGCTCGCCGGTGATCAGGCCGTCGTCGCCGGTCGGTTCCGCCGGCGCGACGCCGAAATAGAGCAGCCGGCGCAGGCTTTCATTGACCCAGGGACGCTGCTTTGCCTTGGTGTCGAGATAGACCTCCTCGGTTACCATGCGCATGACCGAGCCGAACTCGGTGCCCTTCATCGCCGCGAGGTGGCGCAGAAGAGCGGATGCGTAAGGGCTGTTTTCGCCGGCGGCGCCATCGAGCGCCGGACGGCCCGGCTCGGCGGCGAAGCCGACCACGGTGCCCAGGCTTGCGTCGGCCGCGGGCGCGTTGCCGAGCGCCTTGGCGCCGCGCACCGGTTCCAGACCGCCGGCACCGATGGGCGAGGCGGAGGCGGTCGGCGTGCGCCGCACCACGGCGTCCGCGGGGAACGGGTTGGTGCGACAGGCGTCGAGCAGAACGATCGTCACCGGCACGGTGGTTTTCAACGCGTCCATGACGGCGGATATCGGCACAAGGGCGGTGCCGGCATCTTTCAGCGATGACACGTCGGCATCGACCGGAACCAGGTAGTTCTCGCCGCCGGCCTCGATGCCGTGACCGGAATAATAGATGAACGCGACATCGGCGCCTTCGGCATCTTCCGTGAAACGCTCCAGATCGCGCTTCAGCTTCGTGGCATCACGATCGGTGACGTTGCGGGCGTCGAAGCCGAGGTCGGTCAGCATCTTGGCCATGTCGCGGGCGTCGTTGGCCGGGTTGGGGAGGGCGGCGATGTGCGCGTAATTCGACTGCCCGATGATCAGCGCCACACCTTTGAGGCTTTTCGTTTCGGCAAGAGCAAGCGCTGTCGTGGCAAGGCAAAGCAATGCGGCGACGAAAGCCGTCAGCCACACCTGCCGAAATAGATTGTGCTTCGAGGTACCGACAAAGCCCATTTGCCGTTGGTGTCCGCCCTGATATCCAAACCCTCTATAACGCTGCCAGTCTACCATGATTAAATTGGGGCATGATCAAATTCGGGCATGATTGCGCCGCGGCCGTGGCTCGCCTATCACGGGAAACTCGCCAGCCACGGTAAAAATGTCTCCGCTCACCGAAACCGTCCTTTTCGTCTTCAGCCTTGTCGGGCTCGGCTATCTCGCCGGGTGGACCGGCTATTTGAAACCGGCGAGTGGCGAGGGCATAGCCGATTTCGCGATTAGCGTGGCGATGCCACTGCTGTTGTTCCAAACGATGGTGAATGCCGATTTCCATGGCGTAGCGCCTTGGTCGCTATGGGGCGCCTATTTCGCGGCCGTGGCGATTACCTGGGCCGCCGGCCATGTCGTCACCACGCGAGTCTTCGGGCGCGATTCACGCGCTGGCGTCGTCGGCGGCGTGTCGTCGGCCTATTCCAATGTCGTGCTGCTCGGTGCTCCCTTCATTCTTGGCATATTCGGCCCGAGCGGCTTCGAAGTGCTGTCGCTGCTGGTCTCCGTGCATCTGCCGATCATGATGATGGCTTCCATCGTGCTCTTCGAAATGTTCGGCCGAAGCGGTGACGAGCACGTCCATCCCCTGCGTGTCGTCAGGAGTTTTCTGAGACGGCTGTTCCTCAATCCGCTGATCATCGGCATTCTGGCCGGGCTCGCCTGGCGCATGACCGGGGTGCCGCTTCCCGAGCTTGCTTCGCGGCTGGTCGATGCGCTGGCCGACACGGCCGGGCCGGTGGCGCTGTTTGCCATGGGCCTCAGCCTGCGCCGCTTCGGCATATCAGGCAATGTCCGGCCGGCGCTGGCGCTTTCGGCGCTGAAGCTGTTCCTGATGCCGGCGCTGGTTCTCGCCTTTGTCTGGCTGCTGGGCCTGCCGCCCCTGACAGCCAAGGTCGCGGTCGTGGTGGCGGCGCTGCCATCCGGCATCAATTCCTATCTCATCGCGGTGCAGTTCAACACCGGCCAGGCACTGGCGTCGAACCAGATGACCATCGCCACGGCCTGCGCGGCCGTCACCACGGCCTTCTGGCTGACTGTCGTCTTGCATGTTTTCGGGTAAGGCATCGGGGGTAAGCACGCCAGCTGCTCTCGTCTCGCTCTGGCCCAAGCCCTATATGCCATCTTGCGATTGCTTGCGGGCCTTGCCCTAGGTAAAGAGCATTGGCTCCGGCGTGCCGGCTTCAGTCCATGACGCACGCTCACCGAAGACTTCACAGACCGGCCCGTCAGTGCGCCGAACGGAGGATAGACCATGCTTCAGAAAACCAGCCATTTCATGCGGCAGGCCAATCTCATCAACGGTGAATGGGTGCAGGCCGACAGCGGCCAGACGGTCGATGTCAACAACCCGGCCACCGGCCTCAAGATCGGCACCGTGCCGAAATCGGGCAAGGCCGAGACCCGCCGCGCCATCGAAGCCGCCGCCGACGCTTTCAAGTCGTGGCGCAAGACCACCGCGCTCGAGCGCTCGAAGCTGCTGCGCAAGCTGCACGATGCGATGATGGACAACCAGGATGTGCTGGCCGAACTGCTGACCATCGAGCAGGGCAAGTCGCTGTTCGAATCGAAGGGCGAGATCGGTTCGGCCGCGTCCTACATCCTGTGGTTCGCCGAGGAAGGCCGCCGTACCTATGGCGACGTCGTGCCTTCGCCGTGGGCGGATCGCCGCATCCTGGTGACCAAGGAACCGGTCGGCGTCATCGCCGCCATCACGCCGTGGAATTTCCCGTCCTCGATGCTGGCCCGCAAGCTCGGCCCGGCACTCGCCGCCGGCTGCACCGCGGTCGTCAAGCCGGCCTCGCAGACACCTTACTCAGGTCTCGCCTGGGGCGCGCTGGCCGAGGAAGTTGGTTTCCCCAAGGGCGTCGTCAACATCCTGACCGGTTCGGCCAGCGAGATCGGTGACGAGATCTGTGCAAATCCGCTGGTGTCGAAGATCACCTTTACCGGCTCGACCGAGGTCGGCAAGCTTCTCATCCAGAAGTCGTCGGTCACCGTCAAGAAGGTGTCGATGGAGCTCGGCGGCAACGCGCCGTTTATCGTCTTCGATGACGCCGACCTCGAGCGTGCCGTCGCCGGTGCGATCACCGCCAAGTACCGCAATTCCGGCCAGACCTGCGTCTGCACCAACCGCTTCCTCGTCCAGGCTGGGGTTTATGACAAGTTCGTCGAGAAGCTCGCCGCTGCCAGCAACGGGCTGAAGGTCGGGTCCGGCCTCGAGGACGGTGTGCAGCAGGGGCCGCTGATCGACGAGAAGGCGGTCGAGAAGGTCGAGGAACTGATCGCCGACGCCACTGCCAAGGGCGGCAAGATCGTCGCCGGCGGCAAGCGCCATGCGCTCGGCGGTTCGTTCTTCCAGCCGACGGTCATCGCCAACGCGACGCCGAAGATGCGCTTCATGAAGGAAGAGATCTTTGGGCCGGTAGCACCGGTGTTCAAGTTCGAGACCGAAGAGGAAGCCATCGCGCTCGCCAACGACACCGAATTTGGCCTCGCCTGCTATTTCTACACCGGCGATCTCGGCCGCGCCTTCCGTGTCATGGAAGGGCTGAAATACGGCATGGTCGGCGTCAATGAAGGCCTCATCACCACGCCGGAAGCGCCGTTCGGCGGCGTCAAGGAATCAGGTCTCGGCAAGGAAGGCGGACATCAGGGCATCGAGGATTACCTCGATACCAAATATGTCTGCATCGGCGGCCTCGGCCTCTGATAGACTATCCCTGGGATGGGGAGGCCGATGGCCTGCCCATCTTTCACGGAAAACCAGCCGAACTCCTCTGGATCAACTGGCATTTACGGGCATGGCGATGAAGGACGGCGAGGTTTTCGGCACGACGCAGGCAGGCGAGCCGGTGCGTCGCTTCACGATCAGGGGCGGCGGGATCACCGCCAACATTATCGGGCTGGGAGCGATCATTCAGGATCTGCGCCTGACCGGGCACGATGCGCCGCTGGTGCTCGGCTATGACCGGCTGGAAGACTACGAGACGGATACGGCCTTCTTCGGTGCCGTCGTCGGCCGCTATGCCAACCGCATCCGCGACGGCCGCTTCACCATTGGCGGCAATCGCTACCAGACCGAGCAAAACTTCCTCGGCAAGCATACGCTGCATGGCGGCTCGCAGGGCTATTCCCACCGGCCGTGGACGGTTTCCTTGCATGGCAGGGATTTCGTCACGCTGACGCTGCACGATCCCGACGGCACGATGGGCTTTCCCGGCGCGCTCGACGTCACCTGCACCTACCGGCTGAAGATCCCCGGCACGCTCAGCGTCGAGCTGACCGCTACCTGCGAGGAGCCGACGCTGTGCAATCTCACCCAGCATTCCTATTTCAACCTGGATGATGGCGGCGCCGGCGACATTCTCGATCATAGGATGATGCTGAATGCCGGTGCCTATCTGCCGGTCGACGGCGACATGATCCCGACCGGCGTGGTCAAGCCGGTTGACGGCACGCCGTTCGATTTCCGCCAGGCGCGGCCGCTGCGCATGGAGACCGAGGGCGAACAGCTGCCTTACGACCAGAATTTCTGCCTCGCCTCGGCACGCGGGCCGCTCAAGCAGGCGGCGTGGGTCCAAGGGGCGAGTTCCGGTGTCGAAATGGAAGTATGGACCACGGAGCCGGGCGTTCAGCTCTATACCGGCCAGTATGTGACACCGCGCATCGGGCTGGAAGGGCGGAACCATAAGGCCTTTTGTGGCTTCTGCCTGGAGCCGCAGATTTGGCCGGACGCGCCGAACCGGCCCTATTTCCCGCAGGCAACGCTGTGGCCGGGCGCGATCTACCACCACGTGACGGAATACAGGTTCCGGTTACCTTAGCCTTCGAACGCGGCCCGCAACCTCTCGAAAGGTGCCAGCGCGCCGCGTACCTGCACCACGGCGGCGGCGACGCGGTGGGCACGGCGCGCGGCTTCCTGCGGCTCATGGCCGGCAAGTCGAGCCGCAAGATAGCCGCCGTTGAAAGAATCGCCGGCGCCCGTCGTATCGGCGGGAGCAGCGACATGGATCGCCGGCATTTCGCGCAGCGTTCCTCCTTTGGCGATCAGCGCCGGCGCTTCGCCATTCTTGACGACGACCTCGCCAACCAGTTTCCCGATCCGCTTAGCGGTTGCTTGCGGCGTTGCATCCTCAAACAGCATCTGCTCGTCGGGAAAGGTCGGCAATGCGATATCAGTGACGGCAAGGGCTTCGACGATCGCAGCCTGCGCTGCCTCGCGCCTGCGCCAGAGCCGTGGCCGGTAGTTGGGGTCGAAGGCGACAAGTGAACCAGCCGCCCGCGCCTCGGCGACGGCCCCCAGCAGCGTGGCGCGCGCGGCATCGTCCAGAATTGCCAAAGTGATTCCGGAAAAATAGACAAGCGCCTGATTTTCCAAGCTTTTCGACAGCGCAGCCGGGTCCGAGGCGAGCTGCCGCGCGGCGGCATCGCTACGCCAATAAGTGAAGGAACGCTCGGCGCCGGTCAGCGTGATGGCATAGAGGCCGGGCCGCGCACCCTGTATGATCGGGCTGGAGCCGATGCCGATGCCGTTTTCGGCGAAGAAATCGATCTGGCCTTGCGAGAACGGGTCGTCGCCGAAGGCCGAGACATAGGTTGCCGGTCGCTCAGTGCTCAACGCATGCAGTGCCCACAGCGTGTTGAACGTGTCGCCGGCAAAACCCATGCGCCAGTTCGGTCCCGTCTGGCCCGACAGTTCGAGCATGCATTCGCCGATCGAGGCGACGCCGTTTCCCGCCATCTGCAATCCTCCAGTGATCTCGGTGCTGTAGCTTTTTGCCATCGGCAGCGCCATGCTTGGCAAGCAGGGTTTTTTCCGCCACAGCGTTTTCCCACAGGTTGGCGGGATGCGATCCGTCCGGCAGAGCGTTGTCTGCAGAAAAGGAACCGGTTTGGCATCGATATGGCGTTATCTTCTGGCAGGTCTTGGTCTGGCTGCGTTGCTGGTCGGCATTCTCGCGGTCGTCTACCTGACGGCGCCGCGCTCAGTGCAGCCTGCCGGCCCGGATGTCTCGCGGACGAAGAACACCACCGCCGGGCTGTTCGTGGCAAGCTTCGCACCGGAACGCGGCGTTGTGCGGCAGGGCGAACTGCAATCCTGGCTGCTGACCTTGAAGACAAAGGCAGGAGCTCCGGTGGAAGGAGCCGCGATCACGATCTCCGGCGGCATGCCGCTGCACAGTCACGGCCTGCCCACCAGCCCGCAGGCGACCGACTATCTCGGCGACGGACGTTATCGCATCGAAGGGGTGAAATTCACCATGAGTGGCTGGTGGCAGCTGCATTTCGCCATCTCGGCCACCGCGGGCTCCGATACGGTGCTCTTCAACGTGGTGCTGTGAGCAAGAAATGAGGCGGCTTTCGTGTTTTCTGGCGCTGATGGTGGCCGTTATCCTTGCCGGGTGCGGCAAGCCGGATTTTTCCGACGCCGAAAAGAAGACCATCGCCTCGCTGACGCTGTCGTCGCTGCCGGCGCTCAAGCCCGACACCACCAATCGTTTTGCCGACGTGCCCGCAGCCGCAGCACTCGGCTCGACGCTGTTCTTCGACCAAGGCATGAGTGGCAACGCCACGGTGTCCTGCTCGACCTGCCACAAGATCGACCGCCAGTTCCAGGACGACCTCCCGCAAGCGGTCGGCGTCGGCCACACCAACCGGCGCACAATGCCGCTGGCCGGCG
Source organism: Mesorhizobium sp. LjRoot246 (assembly GCF_964254115.1). Classification (NCBI taxonomy): domain Bacteria; kingdom Pseudomonadati; phylum Pseudomonadota; class Alphaproteobacteria; order Hyphomicrobiales; family Phyllobacteriaceae; genus Mesorhizobium; species Mesorhizobium sp. LjRoot246. The sequence goes on from NZ_CAXUSN020000001.1 coordinate 3,599,245, forward strand.
TGGCGCGCGATCCCTGGTTCTTCTGGGACGGCCGCCGCGACAGCCTGTGGGCGCAAGCACTGACGCCGCTCGAAAACCCGCTGGAGCAGGCGGGAAACCGCGCTGCCTACGCGCACTACATCAAAGCGCGCTTCGGCGAACGCTATGAGCGCATCTTCGGGCCGCTGCCCGATTTTTCCGGCATGCCGTTGAATGCCAGCCCACTTGGAAACGATGCCGAGAAGGCAGCCTGGAATGCCATGAGCGGCGCGCAGCGCGACGCCATCAACGGTGTCTTCGCCAATATCGGCAAGGCGATCGCCGCTTTCGAACGCTCGATCGAGCCGGTGCCGACGCGCTTCGACCGTTTTGCGCTGGATCTCGCCACCGGCGCCGAGCCGAAAGGCGATGCCGTCTTTTCCAAGCAGGAAATCCTTGGGCTGAAACTGTTCATCGGCAAGGCCAATTGCGTGACCTGTCACGACGGCCCGCGCTTCACCGACAACAGCTTTCACAACACCGGCGTGCCGCCCGTTGCCGGCCTGCCGCCAGATCGCGGCCGTATCGATGCCGTGGCACAGGTCGAAGCCGATCCATTCAACTGCTTCGGCGCCTATCGCGATGGCGATGCCGGCGCCTGCGGCGAACTACGGTTCATGGTCAAGTCCGCGCCGGAACTTGTTCGCGCCTACAAGACGCCGTCGCTGCGCGGAGCCGCAACGCGGCCGCCCTACATGCACGCCGGGCAGTTTTCGACGCTCGACGAGGTGGTGGCGCACTATGCGAAGGCCGCCCCCAGCGTCGAAGGGGTGTCAGAGGTTCATCCGCTGGAGCTGTCGGATCGCGAGCGCGCGGCGCTGGTGGCTTTTCTGAAGACGCTGGCGGAGTGACGTTGCCGACTATATCGGCGATTGAAAGATATTGCAAAAAAGGTATATCTAGGTCGATGAGCTGGTCGGTCGTATTTCTCAATAGCGAGGTGAGACAGGAGCTTGAGGCTCAACCGAAAGATATCTTGGCCAGCTTTCTGAGGATATCGCGCCTGATCGAGGCGCACGGCCTGCAGAAAGTCCACGAGCCATACGCTAAGCACTTGGAAGGCAGGCTTTGGGAAATGCGCATGAAGGGCCGGGATGGCATCGCTCGTGCGGTCTACGTGACCGCGGCCGAACGCCGTGTGGTAGTGGTGCGAGTGTTTGCCAAGAAGACTCAGAAGACGCCACGAAGCGAAATCGAATTGGCTCTTAAGCGAGCAAAGGAGGTTCTATGAGCCGGAAAACAATCCCCGTTGAGGACGTCGCCAAGGACTGGTTCAAGGACCCGGAATTCGTTGCCGAATACGAAGCGTTGGAGGAAGAGTTCGCGATCGCCGAAGCTTTGATCAAGGCCCGGGGTGAAGCCGACATGACTCAGGAAGAGGTCGCCGTCGCCATGGGAACGACACAGGCCGTGATTGCCCGCTTGGAGAGTGGTCGAAACATGCCTTCGACCCGAACATTGCAGCGTTTCGCCAAGGCGACAGGCTCGAAGCTCCGCATCAGCTTCGAGTCTTCGAAGCCGAAGTCGCGCACCGGTCATTGATCTACCGATCCTTCACCGTTTCCATCGCCACGAAGGTCGAGGTCTGGGCGACGTGGGGCAGGGCCGAGATGCGCTCGCCGAGCACGCGGCGATAGGCGGCGATATCCCTGGTGCGGACTTTCAGCAGATAATCGAAGCTCGACGCCATCATGTGGCACTGTTCGATCTCCGGCACGGCCTGTACGGACCGATTGAAGGCGTCGAGTGCGGCGGATCGGGTGTCGGACAATTTCACCTGGACGAAAGCGACATGACCTTCGCCCATGCGCTCGCGGTCGATGATCGCCTGGTAGCCCCTGATGTATCCGTCCTTCTCCAGCCGCTTCACGCGTGCCTGCACCGGTGTCTTCGACAGGCCGACCCTTGCCGCCAGTTCGGACATCGAAAGCCGGCCATCGCTTGCCAGCGCCGACAGGATATTCCTGTCGATGCGGTCCAATTGGTCTTCGATCATCGAAAGTGCAGCCCATATGCCAGGTTTGGGCCGCCATGATAGATCGAATGACCTGCCATGTCGATTTCTTCGGACCGGCCGAAATTTCACACCTGTGCTAGCTTGCGCCATTCGGTCCGGCGGCCGCCGGCCCGATCCCCTTTGCTCGATCCATGGGACCGCCATGCCAGCGCTTGATGCCATCCGCCAGCAGATCCGCGCCAACTACCTGCCCGACGAAGACCAGGCCGTAAAGCGACTGGCCGAAGCGACGGGGCTTTCCGGGAAAGACCGCAAGGCGATCTCGGCTCGCGCCGCCGATCTGGTGCGGGCGGTGCGCGGTTCGTCGGATCCGAGGCTGATGGAGGTCTTCCTCTCTGCCTACGGCCTCTCCACCAAGGAAGGCGTGGCGCTGATGTGCCTGGCGGAGGCGCTGTTGAGGGTGCCCGACACCGAGACCATGGATGATCTCATCGCCGACAAGATCGCGCCGCACGACTGGTCGGCGCATTCGGGTGGCTCGAGCTCGATCTTCGTCAACGCCTCGACCTGGGCGCTGATGCTGACCGGCCGCGTCCTCGACGAAGGCGAAGGCGGCATCGAAGGCACGCTGCGCTCGATGGTGCGGCGGCTGGGCGAGCCGGTCATCCGCAAGGCGGTGGCCGCCGCCATGCGCGAAATGGGCGAGCAGTTCGTGCTCGGCCGCACCATCGCGGAAGCCGTCAAGCGCGGCCGTCCGATGACGCAGAAGGGTTATCTCTATTCCTTCGACATGCTGGGCGAGGCGGCCCGCACCGAGGCCGACGCCTTGCGCTATCACAAGGCCTATGCCGACGCGATTTCGTCGCTCGATTCCGGCTCCAACGGTCCCGATATCAGGCAAAACCACGGAATTTCGGTCAAGCTTTCGGCGCTGCATCCGCGCTACGAGGTGGCGCAGAAGGACGAGATGCTGCCTGTGATGGCCGAGCGGCTCTTGTCGCTGGCGCTTGCCGCGCGCCATTCGCGCATGGGCCTCAACATCGATGCCGAGGAAGCCGACCGTCTCGATCTGTCGCTCGACGTTATCGAACGCGTGCTGGCCGAGCCGGAGCTGGCCGGCTGGAACGGTTTTGGTGTGGTGGTGCAGGCGTATGGGCCACGCGCGGCCTTCGCCATCGACTGGCTCTACGCGCTGGCCAGGAAATACGACCGCAACATCATGGTGCGGCTGGTCAAGGGTGCCTATTGGGACACCGAGATCAAGCGGGCGCAGACGCTCGGACTGTCGGGCTATCCCGTCTTCACCCGCAAGGCCAACACCGACGTTTCCTACATAGCTTGCGCGAAAAAGCTGCTGTCGATGACCGACCGCATCTATCCGCAATTCGCCACCCATAATGCCCACACCGTCGCCGCCATCCTGTCGATGGCGGACAATCGCGATTCCTTCGAGTTCCAGCGCCTGCACGGCATGGGCGAGGCGCTGCATGAGACGGTGCGACGGTCCGAAGGCACGCGCTGCCGCATCTATGCACCGGTCGGCGCGCATTCCGATCTGCTTGCCTATCTGGTTCGCCGGCTGCTGGAGAACGGCGCCAATTCCTCCTTCGTGCATCAACTGACCGATGAGGATGTCGAGCCGGAGGACATTGCGTGTGATCCGCTCGAAACGGTCGAGACCCAGGGTCCGGCCGCCAATCCGGCGATTGCCCGGCCTTCCCAGATTTTTGGCGCTAGCCGACGCAATTCCAGGGGTTTTGACATCACCGACACGGTGACGCTGGCTACGATCGACGAGGCCAAGGCCGCCTTCGCCGGGCCGGATCGTTGGCACGCCAAGCCGATCACCCGTGCCGCCGGCTACGACAAGCAGCGTCCGATCGTCAACCCGGCAAAGCCTTCCGAAGTGGTCGGCACGGTCAGCGAAGCCGCTGCCAAGCAAGTCGCGACGGCCGTGCGCTTTGCGGTGGAAGCGCAGCCGGCCTGGGCAAAGCGTCCCGTGGCCGAGCGCGCGGCGATCCTCAACCGCGCCGCCGATCTCTATGAGGCGAATGCGGTCGAGTTCTTCGCGCTCGCCACACGGGAGGCCGGCAAATCGTTGGCCGATGGCGTCGCCGAGGTGCGAGAGGCCGTCGACTTTCTGCGCTACTACGCCACCGAGGCGGCCAATGCGGAGGCGGGTACGCAAGCGCGCGGCGCCATCGTCTGCATTTCGCCGTGGAATTTCCCGCTCGCCATCTTCACCGGCCAGATCGCCGCCGCACTTGTCACCGGCAATTCGGTGATCGCCAAGCCGGCCGAGCAGACACCGCTGATCGCCTTTCGGGCCGTCGAATTGCTGCGCGAGGCCGGCGTGCCGGAAGATGTCATCCAGCTTCTGCCTGGAGACGGCCCATCGGTCGGCGGCCCGCTGACATCAGATCCGCGCATTGCCGGCGTCTGCTTCACCGGCTCGACCGAGGTTGCCAAGCTGATCGAGAAGCAGTTGGCCGAGACGGCCGCGCCCGACGCCATGCTGATCGCCGAGACCGGCGGTCTCAACGCGATGATCGTCGATTCCACCGCACTACCCGAGCAGGCGGTGCGCGACATCCTGGCCTCGGCTTTCCAGAGTGCCGGCCAGCGCTGCTCGGCGCTGCGCGTTCTCTATGTGCAGAAGGACGTCGAGAAGAAGATGCTGGAGATGCTGAAGGGCGCCATGGAAGCGCTCAGCATCGGCGATCCCTGGCGGATTTCGACCGATGTCGGCCCGGTCATCGACGACGAGGCGCAGGCTTCGATCCGCGAGTATTGCACGAAAATGGGCCTGCAGGGCCGGCTCATTGCCAAGCTCGAAGCACCCAAGGAGGGTCGCTTCGTCGCGCCACACGTCTTCCGGGTCAAGGGCATCGAAGACATGGAGCGCGAAGTGTTCGGGCCGGTGCTGCATGTCGCCACCTTTGACGCCGACGACATCGATGCGGTCATCGCCGCGATCAACCGCAAGGGCTATGGCCTGACCTTTGGCCTGCACACCCGCATAGAGGGCCGCGTGCAGCATTTCGTCGACGGCATCCATGCCGGCAACATCTACGTCAACCGCAACCAGATCGGCGCTGTAGTCGGCTCACAGCCGTTTGGCGGCGAGGGGCTTTCCGGCACCGGACCCAAGGCCGGCGGCCCGCACTATCTCAGGCGCTTCCGCAAGGGGCCGGAGGCCGGCACGCATTTGCAGGATGGCCATAAGGTGACGGCGACCGAACTTGCCGACAATCTGCCCGATCCCACACTTGGCGGCTGGTCGACGCGCCCGGACCGCATCGCCATTCTGAGGAAGCATTTGCGCGGCAAGGGTGCCGCGGCCATTGGTGCCGCCGCCGGCATCGACTTCGGCCAGGTCGACCTGCCCGGGCCGACAGGCGAGGCCAACACACTCTCCCTGTCGTCACGCGGACGGGTGCTGTGCCTTGGCCCTGATGGCGATACGCTGCTCGCGCAGACGATCCAGGCGCTTGCTGCCGGCAACGCGGTGCTGGCCGTTGCGCCGGGTGCGCCGGCAGCACTCTCCGCGCTGACCGGCAAGGGCCTGCCGCTGGCCGCCATCGACGGTCGGCCGGATCCTGTCGAAGCACGCTCGCTGCGCGTCGATGTCGTTGCCTTTTCCGGCACGCCCGAGGCCGCACGCATCGTGCGCAAGGTCATCGCCGACCGCTCCGGCCCGATCGTGCCGCTGGTCAGCGAGGTGCTGAACCCGGCCGCCTATGCGCATGAGCGTGCGGTCTGCGTCGACACCACGGCCGCCGGTGGCAATGCGAGCCTGCTGGCCGGAGCTTGATCCGGCCAATCGCTACGCGCCTTCGACGACCGAAAAACCCTCGAACTGGGGGTGGCCGAGATAGTGGACTTTTGTCGTGCCGACATTTCTATGGGCGGCCCGAAAATTCTCCGATTTAGTCCAGGCGACGAAATCAGCGTGGCTCGCCCACACCGTGTGCGAGGCAAACAGCGTGTAGCCTTCGGTCTCGTTGACCGGGCCGCGCAGCAGATGAAATTCCCGAAACCCTTTCATCTCCGCGAGGCTGGAGTCACGGTTCTTCCACACAGCTTCGAAATCGTTCTCCGAGCCGATCTGCACCTTGAAGCGGTTCATGGCGATGTACATGGTGGTTCCTTTCATGCGGTTTTGAACTTTGACGATCGACGGATGGAGTAACGGGGCGACGGAGGCTCAGAACGGGCCGATTGGCGCTTTGAAGCGCCAGCTCAACAGTCCGGTCTCCGGCGGAATGGGAGGGAAAGGTGCCTGTTTTCGCACCAGCTCCAACGCGAATTGATCGAGCTCCGGAGAGCCTGAGCTTTTGGCAAGCTGCAAGTCGCTGATGTTTCCATTGGCCAGCACCACAAATGCCACCATTGCGTTGTTGCGGGCTGTCGTTTGCGCCGCTTTCGAAACGCGGCGATTGGCGCGAGCCAATTTGCCGGCCACCTCGCCGCTATAGCGAGACGCTGCCGCGTTGCCGGCATCGGTTTGTTTTCTGCCTTTGCTGGCAATTGCCGCTTTTATCTCGTGGCCGTCCGCTGTGCCGCGCTTTTCGTATTGTTCGCTTGCAGTTCCTGGGGCGGCTGCCGGAGTTGGCCTGGCGCTGGGAATCGGCGGCTGCTCCGGAACGGCCACAGGCGCCTCGGTGCTCTGAGGCTGAACCGTCGGCTGTGCGGGCGTTTCGGCCTTGGGAGCCACGCTCTGGTCATCGGAGCGGGGGGCGCCGGCCACCAATATGTCCGGGGTGACCGCCTGCTGTTTGACAGGTTCCGGCAAAGGCTTGAGCGGCGGCTTTGCCGCTTCCCTGGCTGGTTGAGAAGGTTCCGTTGGCGGCGACGGCTTGGGCGGCGTTGCCGGCTGTGGTTTGGCCGGTTGCGGGTTCGGCACCAGCGCGACATTTATTGCCGCCGGGTCCTTGTCCAGCGCGCTGCCGACCACCTTGGTGCCGGACTGATCGCTGCCTTCCGACTGCATCGCGTCCGGGAAACTGGAGATTCCCGAGGGCGAGATCAGGAAGGCCGCCGCCACCGCGGCGTGGAGCAGGCAGGAGATGACGATCGCTGCCGTCCATTTGCGGTTCCAGGCCGATGGCCGCGGCAGCGCAAGCGGCTCGGCTGGTTTTATGGCCAGCTCTGCGCCGGCGTCTGGGAGGGGGCTGATATCCTGCATGTCTCGCGGCGAGACCTGCAGTGACACGACCAGAATTGTCAAATCAAGATCGCTTGGTCCAAACGTGTGGGAGCCGGCGATCGGCCACGCCACAGTGTTTTGCAGGAATGCGGGATGCAGCCCCACCTCAGACGCCGAAAGCGATACCGGTCTTGGTGCCCGTCTTCAGCTTGCGCATGCAGGCATTCGGTTCGATGCCGGTGCCGGTGCATTCGGTCGCGCTGTTGATCAGAACGCGGCTGACCTTCGCACATTCGGTGCCGGCCAGATCAAAGCGCGTCACCTTGGTCTTGCCGGCAGGCAATTCCTTGAAGTCGAGCACGGTCAGCCGGTCGACGACGCCGGCCTCGTTGAACAGGGCGATCTCGAACGCCGCCTTGGACAGGTCGGCGCCGAGATTGTTGTTGACCACGAAAGTCAGGCGGCAACCCTTGTCGGAAGGTTGCGCAGCGTTGAGTTCGAGGGTGAGGACCGGCGCGGATTCTTGTGCCCACGCCGGAACCATCGCAAGTGACATCGCCAGCGTCGAAGTCAGCAGACGAAGGGATGTCGTCAAGCTCCTCATGGTCATCAGCCTCCAAACCGCATCGTTGCCGCCAGCTTCAAGGTGACGCCGGGCTCATAGACCGCAACTGTCGTGCTGCCGTTGAGCGGGTTGGCGTATTTGACATCGAACAGGTTGTCGGCACGGAAATCAATCTTCAAATTGTCGGTCGCCTGATAGCTGGCGAAGGCATTGACCAGCGTGTAGTTCTTGGCCACCGTATTGCCCTTCGGCTTGCCATTGTATTGCACCTCGCCGCCGACAGTCAGCTTGTCCTCGAGGAAGCGCAGGCCGAGCTGCGCGGTGACCTGGGAGGAGGGGATTGTGGCGAGGTCCGCTCTCTCGCCTTCATACGATATGGTGTGACCGTTGATGATAGAGGCCGAAAGTCCGGCATAGCCCCACGCCGCGTCGTAAACACCTTCCATCTCGAAGCCGTTGATCTTGGCCTTTGCGAAGTTCTGATATTGGAAGCAGATCGGGATCCCTGGGCCGAACGGGCAGCCGCTGGTCGGGTCGAATGCCGACAGCGTCACGCCATCGATGTAGTCGTCGACATCGTTGTTGAAATAGGCCGCCTTGAGACGGAACGCGTCGCCAGCCTCCAGAATGTCGTTCTGCTTGTAGTTGACGCCGAATTCGGTCGTCTTGCCGGTCTCGGGCCGCAGATTGGGATTGGGCAGGAACGGGAAGCTGACGCCTGCCGGGTGATTGCCGCTGATCAGCGTCTCGGCTATCGACGGCGAGCGATAGCCCTCGGCATAGGTGCCATAGAACTGAAGGCCGGCAAGACCTGCCGATTCGAACGGGGAGACGCCGACGGTGATGCGCGGCGATACCCTATCGCCAGAGATGTCGTGGGTGTCATCCTTGAGGCTGTAGCTGTCGTAGCGGAGACCAGCGATAACTTCGAGCCAATCCCAGGTGAGCTTATCCTGCACATAAGCGCCGGAGACATTGCGCTTGCCTGACGGCGTGTAGAAGCTGTCGCCACCCGCCGCACCGCCGGTCTTGACGTTATCGCCGACCCAATCGCCGCCGTAGGTCAGTTCATGCGCGATCCCACTCGTTTCGAAGCGGGACGTATTCCAGATGTCGATGCCGGTCGTGCCGACGTCGAATGTCGACTGCGATCCCGCCGGCAAGACAATCGGCAGGCCGGTGACAGGGTTGAACCGCTTCTGAGCTACAAGGCTGGTCAGGTCGAGATTGGTCTTGTTGTAGGAGGTGTTGATGTGGAGATCGAGCCAGCTCTTGTCCTCATCCGTGATGTTGTAGCGCGCCGTGAAGGTGTTCGACTTCAGGTCGACGTCATTGACCGGCACGCCGCCGCTAATCTCGTTCCAGCCGTCGCTTGAGCCGACCCAACCGAGCTTCAGCTCGCTGTTGTCAGTCGGGCGGATGGTGGTCTTGAGCAGGCCGCTGAGCACGTCGAAGCCGGTGCCCTTGACCGTGTCGCCGCCGCCATCCTTGTAGTCGTCATAGTTGCGGTAGACGATGTTGCCGAGCGCGTCCCAATTCTCGTTGAGGCGGTAGGCGCCGGATGCGCTTGATGTCCAACCCTTGCCGTTGCTCTCATAGCGCCCCGTGACTGAGCCAGCCCATGTCTCGTCCGGCTTGAGAAAATCCGCCGCATCTTTGGTGTCGAAGAAGACGACGCCGCCGATGGCGCCCGAACCGTAGGTGTTGGCGACGGGGCCGCGGATCACATCGACGGATTTGACGAGTTCGGGGTCGATGTAGAATGTCGATTGCGTGCCGTGGTCGGAACGCTGGAAATTCTGGCGGGCGCCGTCGACGATGACGGCGACGCGGCCAAAGTCCTGCAGGCCGCGGATGTTGATGCTGGTGCTGACGCGCCTGGCGTCCGCCTGCGCGGCGACACCTGGCACGCCGAGCAGCATCTCGTTCGGCGTCGTCGCCATGCGGCGGTCGAGCTGTTCCTGGTCGACATGGCTGGTCGATGCCAGCGATTCGATCGCGGTCTCGCCGGTGCGGCTGACGACGAGGATCTGGTCGAGCAGCGTTGCTCCCGCTGGTGCGGCCTTTTCCTCGTCAGCCTTCTTCGTTTGATCCGCCGGCTTCGCCGCCTGCTGAGCGTTGGCCAGTTGCGCCGACAAGGCGATCGCCGCCACGCTTGCCAGCAAAGCCGCCGCGCCGTTCGCCGCCGACCGGCCGCGCCATTCCCAATTCACCAACCCCATGCCCCAACTCCAAAGTCCAGGTTTCATGCTGGCTGGCCCGGGGCTGGCTGGCATTTTTGATCGTGTCCGGCGTCTTAAATCTTGACTAATTTAATCCGGTATTGCACTGACTAGTAAACATGATTATTCAAGTCAAGAAATGAATCGGATTACGCAACGCCTAGCCAGACGCCCGGCACAGGAAAGGGATCGATCCAGATGAACACCCACAATCCCAACGACTTTCGCCATCGCGTCCGCCGTTCCGACGATGCCTCCGCCCGTTTCGACCGGGTTCCGCTGGCGGTGCGAACCCTGTCCAGCAACACCCTGTTCCAGGGTGAACATGAGATCGGCATCGAGCATCATGGCGCGCTCTACCGACTGAAGATTACCCGCCAGGGCAAGCTCATTCTCAACAAGTAAGACAAGAGCGGTTCACCGTTTCACGGAAACGCCGAACCGCTCTATCTCTTTGTTTTAACGCAATTCCGGACGGAAAACCGTTTCACACTTTTCCTGGAATTGCTCTAGGCGACAGGGACGAAACATGGACCAGCGCGTAAAACCCGCCCCGCATGAAATCCGGCGGGCACGGACAGACAATCCGAAGACGCGCGAGCGCGATCTGGCTGCCCAGCTCGGCATTTCGGAGGCCGAACTGGTCGCAGCCCATTGCGGCGACGGCGTCGTGCGCGTCGAGCCACGCGTCAACGATCTTCTGACCGGCCTCGAGGCCGTCGGCGAGGTCATGGCGCTGACCCGCAACGAGAGCGCGGTGCACGAAAAGATCGGCGTCTATGACAAGGTCGTCACCGGCAATCACAATGCCATGGTGCTCGGCGAAAACATCGACCTGCGCATCTTCCCGAAAGTCTGGGCGCACGGCTTTGCCGTGGAAAAGCGCGATGGCGACGAAATCCGCCGCAGCTTGCAGTTCTTCGATGCGGCCGGCGAGGCCGTGCACAAGGTGCATCTGCGGCCGGCCTCCAGCCTTTATGCCTATCAGAAGCTGGTCGCTGCGCTCGAATCGTCCAATCAGGGGCCGACGGTCGACATTTCAGGGCCGCTCCCGGATGACGAGGTCCGCGGTGACGAAGCGACCGCCAATCTCGACGATCTGCGCGACCGCTGGAGCCGGCTGACCGACGTGCACCAGTTCTTCGGCATGCTGAAGACGCTGAAACTCAGCCGCCGGCAGGCAGTGCGCATGGTCGGCCAGGACTATGCCTGGCTGCTCGACAATGACGCCGTCCGGGCCATGTTCCATCACGCCGCGGAGGGCGAAATGCCGATCATGTGCTTTGTCGGAAACCGCGGCTGCATCCAGATCCATTCCGGCCCGATCAAATCCATCAAGCCGATGGGACCATGGATCAATGTGCTGGACGAAACCTTCCATTTACACCTGCGAACCGACCACATCCACGAGGTCTGGGCCGTGCGCAAGCCGACCAAGGACGGTCATGTCACCTCGCTCGAAGTCTATGATGCCGACGGCAAGATGATCATCCAGTTCTTCGGCAAGCGTCATGAGGGCGAAAGCGAGCGTGACGACTGGCGGTTCCTGGCCGAAAACCTGCCGCGCATCCCAAGCCCGACCTGAGGATTATAGCCATGATTTCCTTTTTCAGACGAGCGCCTGTCCTCGGCTTGGCGCCCATCTTAAGATCGGTAATGGGGCCGGCGATCGGTCTTTCCCTGGCTTTCGTTGCGCTGCAGCCTGCCAACGCCACCGAAGGGACGGCTGTGTTTGCCGATCCCTCGAAGATCGCGGCCATTGGCGGCTCGATCACCGAGATCGTCTATGCGCTCGGCGAGGAGAAGCATCTGGTGGCTCGCGATTCCACCAGCCGGTACCCAAAGGCGGCGCTTGAGCTGCCCGATGTCGGCTACATGCGCGCGCTGTCACCGGAAGGCGTGCTCTCGGTCAACCCGACCGGCATCCTGGCGCTGCATGGCAGCGGTCCCAAGGAAGCCGTCGATGTCCTGAAGAAGGCGAGCGTCCCGTTCATCGAGGTGCCCGAGCACTATAGCCACGAAGGCGTCCTCGAGAAGGTCCGCATCGTCGGCAAGGCGCTCGGCGTCGATGCCAAGGCCGAGCTGCTCGCCAAGCAGCTTGATGCCAAACTCACGGCCGCCGAGAAGCAGACCGCGTCGATCAAGGAGCGCAAGCGCATCCTGTTCGTGCTGTCAGTACAGGGCGGCAAGATCCTGGCGGCCGGCAGCGACACCGCCGCCGACGGCATGGTCAAGCTGGCCGGCGGGGTCAATGCCGTTGAGGGCTTTTCCGGCTACAAGCAAATGTCCGACGAGGCGATCATAACCGCCAGGCCGGACGTGATCCTGATGATGAGCAATGCCGGGCCTCCGGTATCGGACGACGAACTGTTCGGCAATCCGTCGATCGCCTCGACGCCGGCCGGAACGGCGCGCAAGCTGATCCGCATCGACGGCGCCTATCTGCTCGGCTTCGGGCCACGCACGGCCGATGCCATCCACGACCTTGCCGTCTCGCTTTATGGCGGGCAGGTCACGGACTGAGCGGGCGGATCATGGTCGATCAATCGATCGCCGGCCCAGTGATGGCGAGCGCATCCGAAGGCGACCGGTCGGGCCGCGCCCGCATCGTCATTCTTCTGCTGTGCCTGGGGCTAGCGGCTGCCGTTTTTCTGTCACTGACATCGGGGGCGTCGGATGCATCGGCCATCAACGTCATTGGCGGCTGGCTGTTCGGCACAGTGCCTGATGACGCCGTGCTGAGCGCCCGCGACAGCCTGATCGTCTACGACATCCGCTTGCCGCGCATCATCCTCGGCATGCTGGTCGGCGCGGCGCTAGCGGTCTCCGGTGCGGTCATGCAGGGACTGTTCCGCAATCCGCTGGCCGACCCCGGCCTGATCGGCGTTTCGGCTGGCTCCAGCCTCGGCGCGGTTGCCGTCATCGTGCTCGGCACCACAATATTGGCTCCGGTGACAGCCCTACTCGGCACGCTTGCACTGCCGCTGGCAGCATTCTGCGGCGGGCTGGCAACGACTCTGGTGCTTTATCAGGTCGCGACGCGGCGGGGGCAAACCTCGGTCGCCACCATGCTTCTCGCCGGCATCGCGTTGGCAGCGCTCGCCATGGCGCTGACCGGCATCCTGATCTTCATGGCCGATGATCGACAGTTGCGCGACCTGACCTTCTGGCAGCTCGGATCGCTCGGCGGCGCGACCTGGGCGAAGATCGCTTCGGTCGGGCCGATCATCGTGCTGGCGCTGGCGGCGATGCCGTTCCTGGCACGCGGCCTCAACGCACTGGCGCTGGGCGAGGCGACCGCCGGCCATCTCGGCATTCCGGTGCAGCGGCTGAAATACACGGCCATTGTCGGCGTCTCGGCGGCGGTCGGCGCGTCCGTCGCCGTCAGTGGCGGCATCGGCTTCGTCGGCATCGTGGTGCCGCATCTGCTGCGCCTGCTGATCGGCCCCGACAATCGTTATCTGCTGCCCGCTTCGGCGCTGCTCGGTGCCTCGCTGCTGCTTCTGGCCGATGCGGTCGCGCGCACCATCGTTGCGCCGGCCGAATTGCCGATCGGCATCGTCACCGCGATAACAGGCGCGCCGTTCTTCCTTTGGATCCTGCTGCGCAAGCGCGGCGTCGTCGATTTATGAGGCTTGGATGATCGAGGCCAAGGATGTTTCGGTTGATATCGCCGGCAAGCCTATCGTCAGCGGTGTCGATTTCCACGCGCGGCCAGGCGAGATTGCCGCCATCGTCGGCCCCAATGGTTCGGGCAAAACGACCTTCCTCAAGGCGCTTTCCGGCGAACTCGCCTACACCGGGCGCGTCGCGCTCAACGGCCGCGATCTCTGCGCGATGAAGCCGGTCGAAACCGCGGTTCATCGGGCGGTGCTGCCGCAGGCGACGACGCTGTCGTTCCCGTTCACGGTGCGAGAGGTGGTCAAGCTTGGACTTGTTGGCGGCCGTTCGGGCGTCTTGCCGGGCGAGAATGCGCGGCTGCCGGAACGGGCGCTGGCGCGTGTCGATCTTGACGGCTTTGCCGGGCGTTTCTACCAGGAGCTTTCCGGCGGCGAGCAACAGCGCGTCCAGCTCGCGCGCGTGCTGTGCCAGGTCTGGGCGCCGGTGCTCGACGGCAAGCCGCGCTATCTTTTCCTCGACGAGCCGGTTTCCAGCCTCGACATCAAGCACCAGCTGATCATCATGAACATTGCCCGCGACTTTGCCAGAAGGGGCGGCGGCGTGGTCGCCATTCTGCATGACCTCAATCTCACGGCCATGTATGCCGACCGGATCTTTGTCATGCATCGCGGCCGGCTGGCCGCCACCGGGTCGCCGCAGGACGTGCTGAGCGATGATCTGATCGAAAAGGTGTTCGACTGCCGGCTCAGGGTCGGCGTGCTGCCGGCTGGCAACGTGCCGTTCGTGCTGCCGCAATCAGCGGTCTATTGATATTCAGGTGAGGCCGGCCTGCGAATGGCGATTTCCTGCGCTTCCGGTACTCACGTACCCAAACGTACGCTCCGTTCCGGTTCTCGGAACCCACCATTCTCGACTCGGCCTGACCTGAATCTCAACAGACCTACTCAAACGCCGAGAGACTTGCTCACGCAGCCGGGGCGCGGCGCTCCAGCATGTCGATGCCGAGCAAATTGCGCACATTCGGCCGCGCTGCCACCAGATCGGCGATCGTATAGCGCTCCAGCACAGCGAAGAACGCATTCAGCGCCTCGCGCAGCGCCGAATTCAGCGCGCAGCTATCGACCAGCGGGCATTCGGCGGCATCGTTCTCGAAGCATTCGGCCATGGCGAAGCTCTCCTCCGTCACGCGCACGACATCGAACAGGCTGATGGCTTCCGCCGCCCGGCCGAGCTTGACGCCGCCATTCCTGCCACGCACGGTCTGGACAAGGCCGTGCTCGACCAACGGCTGCAGGATCTTGAACAGGAAAAGCTCCGACACCGAATAGGCGGCCGCGATCTCGGGGATACGGCTCAATCGGTCATCATTCGCCGCGCAATACATCAAGATGCGCATGGCATAGTTGGTCTGGCGCGTAAGCCGCATTTTGTCCTCACAAGACACTGGTGCGGTGCAACCACGCCAGGTTTCAAAAATTTGCTGATGCGGCTTTAACCCGAAATTCCGGATTCGCCACATTGGCCTTGGCGGAATATGGCCTATACCTTGGAATAATTCCAGACTAGCCCCGCACAATAGGTGATTTTTCTTCTCAACTTTGTGTGCGCAGCCGGGCAAGGTTCTGGGCGAAGCCGGCTGTCGCGGGTATTCCGATCGTCGAAGCACTAAATAGGCTCAGATCGACGAGGAGCGGCTCATCCATGTCACAATCGGCTTCGTCCCTGGCGCCTGTCCGTTTCGATGCCGACGCGGATGCCAAGCTTTCCGCGTTGCGGCGGACAAAATTCGTCGCGGCGGCCGCACTGGCGCTTTGCGTGCTGGTGTTTGCGCTCGCCAAGTCATTCGAGCACATACATCCGTGGCTCGGCTTCGTCGCCGCCTTCGCCGAGGCCGCGACCATAGGCGGCCTGGCCGACTGGTATGCGGTGGTGGCGCTGTTCAGGCGGCCGCTGGGGCTGCCGATCCCGCACACCGCCATCATCCCCGAGAACCAGAGCCGCATCGCCGACAATCTCGGCCGCTTCATCGAGGTTAACTTCCTGGCGCCTGAACCGGTGCGTGAAAAGCTCGCCGAGGTCGATTTTTCGGCGCTGGTCGCCGACTGGTTGGCCGATGCCGAGCGCGCCGCCGGCCTGTCGCGCTTCGTCGTGCGGCTGGTGCCGCAGACGCTCGCGGCTGTCGAGCAATCCGGCCTGCGCGGCTTCGTCACCAGCCGCATGCTCGAACAGATCGAGAAAGTGCCGCTGGCGCCGCTGGCCGCCGAGCTGCTCTCCGCGCTCACCGATGATCGCCGCCACCAGAAACTGTTCGACGAGTTCACCAAGGTGATCGGCCGGTTTCTCAACGACGAGAAGGCGCTAGCGACGATGCGCGAGAAAATCCGCGAAGAGCTGCCATCGCTGTTCAACCTGTTCCGTGCCGACGCCTATCTCCTGAAGAAGATCGTCGCCTCGGCCGGCTCGCTGCTCGACGAGGTGCGGGCCGACCCCGACCACCCAATGCGCGCCGAATTCGACCATTTCGCCCAAGGCTTCATCGAAAAGCTCAGGACATCGAAGCAATACGCCAAACGCGCCGAGAAGCTGAAGCGCGATTTCCTGGCCCGGCCGGAGGTCAGGGGATTGGCCGGCGACATGTGGGCAAGCCTTAGCCAGTTCATCGAGCAGGATGCCAAGGCGCCCAATTCGGTCATCCGTGCGCATCTTGCCAACATGTTCGTCGAGGTCGGCCGCCATCTTGCCAGCGATGCGCAGATCCGGGCCGACATGAACCAGGGGTTCGTGGTGGCGCTTGCGTCGTTCGTGGAAAGCCAGAAGAGCGGCGTGTCGACATTCATCGCCGATCAGGTCAAGCGCTGGGACCTTGCCCAGTTGACGCGGCTGATCGAGATGAACATCGGCAGGGACCTGCAATACATCCGCTTCAATGGCATGATCATCGGCGGGCTGGCCGGCGTCGTGCTTTATGTCGCCGAGCGGCTGTTCCTCGCCGGCTGACGCCGGTTTCGGGTCGGTGCCGCCGCAGGGTTACGAACTCGGGTTAACGGGTTGTTTCGGAGCCTTTGCCGGCGCGTAGGCTGACGGACATCAAACGAAAAACCCGCCTGTGCGGCGGGTCACTGGCGCAAATCAGCACCATAGGCAAATATATACCTTAGCTGACGTCACCGAGTCAAGAAAAAATTCCTATCGTGCAGCAAAAAAAGCTACCGATACCGCCGAACTGGCTGTCGTCAGTGTTTTGCTAACCTGAGTTCGGAGCCCGGCCGCACTCGAATGGACACGCGGCACTTCGGTGCTATTCTCTTCTGCGGGAGCGCAAACGGCGGCGATAGGGGGAGAAGACCAACATGGCCAAGCAACCGGAATCCGATTCCTTCATGGACATGTTCGGCCGGTTCGGCCGCGACCTGAAGGTGCCCAATGTCGATGTCGAGGCGATCCTCGCCCATCATCGCAAGAACCTCGAAGCGCTGGAGAAATCGGCACGAGCCGGTGCCGCCGGCGCGACCTCGCTGTTGTCCAGGCAGCGCGAGATGCTGCAGGACACGCTGCGCGAAGTCACAGACATGGCGCGAAGCTACAGGGCGCCGGGCAATCCGCAGGAACTGATGGCCAAACAGACGGAGTTTGCCAAAAAGTCCTTCGAGGCCGCACTGAAGAATGCCGGCGAAGTGGCTGAGCTGGTCAAGAAATCCGGCACCGAATCGGTCGACATCCTGCGCACGCGCATCAAGGAGGCGATGGAGGAAATCCGCGCCGGCTACGAGAAGAAGTAACCTTCTCTGACCTTGACGGTTTGCTGCTGTCGGAAGCCCGGAAAGTCAAGAAATCCCGATTTGACCTGCCTCCGCGCTGGCAGGCATGGCACGATTCAGGCCTAAATCGGCGGAACGGATTCGCGTAGGGCGAATTGACAGGGGCCGCCAGTTCGTGGTCCGGAGGCGTTGCAAGCGATCGGGAAAGCAGGAATGAACGAAATACGGCCTAAAACGCCGCCGACCTTCGACCAGTTGAGGGCGATGGCCGGGCAGGAGCTCGGTGTGTCGGAGTGGACGACGGTCGATCAGAGCCGTATCGACCAGTTCGCCGAATGCACCGGCGACCATCAATGGATTCATGTCGACCCCGAGAGGGCGCGGCGGCAAAGCCCGTTTCGCACGACGATCGCGCATGGCTATCTGACGCTGTCGATCATCGGCGCGCTGGCGCTCGGCATGGGCATCGTGCCTGAGAACACCCAGGCGGCCTTCAACTATGGCTTCGACAAGGTGCGCTTCCTGGCGCCGGTCAAGGTCGGCGCACGCATCAGGCTGCGCATCACGCTGCTGTCCATGGAGGACAGGGGTCCCGGCCAGTATCTGATGAAGGCGGCCAACACGGTCGAGATCGAAGGCGAGGAGAAGCCTGCCTTGATGGCTGAAACGCTGGTCATGCTCTACGAGCGCCGCAAGCGGGCAGGCGCCTAAGCGGTCGGTTTGCGCAAAGTCAGAGGTCTTGCGACATTTCCACCGGTCTCTGCCGCCTAAACTCGGCGCGGGCCGAGAGCAGTGCGAGAAACAGCGCGATCAGCGCCAGCACCGTCGCCGTCTGAAAGGTGACCTGCATTCCCCGGGCCGCCGCCTCGGACAGAAGATCACTGCCTTCTCGCCCTTCGGCCGATGCGACGGCGAATATGGCGCCCATCAACGAGGCGCCCGTGATCAGGCCGAGATTGCGCGAGAGATTGAGCAGGCCGGAAACGACGCCGCGCTGGCCGGCACTGATACCGGTCATGACGGCGGCATTGTTGGATGTCTGGAACAGGGCGTAGCCGATGCAGGTGACGGTGATCGGGACGACATAGCCGGCAATGCCGAGTTTGGTCATGGCGAGCGACAGAAGGAACGTGCCTGTCGCGAGGCTTAGCAGGCCTGTAACCATCATCCTGTGCGCTCCGAAGCGATCGGTCAGGCGTCCGGCGACCAGCGCCGACAGCGTTGAGACGAGCGGGCCGGTCGACAGCACCACGCCCACCATCGCAGCATCAAGCCCGAGCCCACGCGACAGGTAAAACGGGGCCACCACCAGTGTCGCCATCATCACCGTGGCGACGACGAGGCTCATGACGAGGCTGGCGCTGAGCTGGAGATCGCGGAAGCTGGCAAGCTGGATCAAGGGGTTTTTCACTCTCGCTTGTGCGGCGGCGAAAAGAACAACGCCAATGCCTGCAGCGATCAGCAGGCCGATGTTGAGTGTGCCGAAATTGCCTCTGCCCAGCGTCATGGCCAGCGCATAGGCGGCCAATGTCAGGGCCAACAGGGCCGTGCCAATCGCATCGAACTTGCCTCGGTTGACCTGCGCTGCCCTGCCGCGTGCCGGCAAGGCCTGCCAGGCGAGAGCGAAAGTGAGCACACCCAGCGGGACATTGACCAGGAAGATCGCGCGCCAGCCGAAGCCGGCGATCAAAAGGCCGCCGAGCGAGGGACCAAGCGTCGTGCCGATCGCGGACATGGCGCCGAGCAGGCCCATGGAGCTGCCGATTCTGTCCTTGGTCACGGTTTCGGCGACAAAGGCCAGCGTCAGCGCCATCATCAGCGCCGCGCCAAGTCCCTGCACGGCGCGTGCGGCGATCAGCAGCCAGAGTGTTGGCGCCAGGCCGCAAAGCACCGATGCCGATGTGAACAGTGCGATGCCGCCAAGCAGCAACGGCCGACGCCCGAACATGTCGGCCAACCGTCCGGCGCTGACGATCAGTGTGGTGATGGCGAGCACGTAGGCGAGAACGACCCATTGCACGGACTGGAACGTCGCGCCGAAATTCTGCATCAGCGACGGCAGCCCGACGCTGGCAATGCTGGTTCCCAGCGACGACAGCAGGGTGGCGAGCGACAGGCTTGCCAGCGCCCAGCCGGCGGATTGGGCCTGTTGCGGCACCGATGTCAGCCCGTCCAGATTTTGCTCGGCAATTGCCACGGCGCTCTCCTTTCCATCAGCTCCAGAACCGGAGCTTGCGGAGATCTAGTCCCTTGGTCGATATGGCGGAAGGCGCAGCATTTGCATGTTATTCGTGCATCAAACGCCATGTCCTGTGCTATGATCCGGCAATGACATCACCCGATCTCAATTTGCTGTTCGCGCTCGATATCCTGCTGGCCGAAGGCAGCGTGGCGCGCGCCGCCAGCCGCCTGCGGCTCAGCCCCTCGGCGATGAGCCGCACGCTGGCGCGGCTGCGCGAGGCCACGGGCGATCCGCTGCTGGTTCGCGCCGGTCGCGGCCTGGTGGCGACGCCGCGCGCGGAAGAACTGCGACAGCAGGTTGGCCGTGTCGTCCAGGATGCGGAGGCGCTGCTGCGTCCTGCCACCCTGCTTGATCTCCGGAGCCTGGACAGGGTCTTCACGCTGCGCACCAATGAGAGTTTCGTCGAAGAATTCGCGCCGCGTCTCGTCGCTCGTATCCAGGCCGATGCGCCCGGTGTGCGGCTGCGCTTTGCACCGAAGTCCGACAAGGACGTCATGTCGCTGCGCGACGCGGCGATCGACCTGGACATAGGCGTCGCTGGTGAAACCGGGCCGGAAGTGCGCATTCAGGCCTTGCTTCGCGACCGCTTCATCGGCGCCGTGCGAATGGGCCATCCCTTGAGCGAGGGCGCGGTGACGCCAGGGCGCTATGCGGCAGGCCGGCATATCAGCGTTTCACGGCGTGGCCGCGAGAAAGGGCCGATCGACGAGGCTTTGAACCGGATCGGGCTGCAGCGGACAGTCGTGTGCATGGTTTCCGGCTTCTCGGCAGCCCTTGCCATGGCCCGCACGTCGGACCTGATCGCCAGCGTGCCCGAGCGGCATACCGAGGGCGCACGCGCCGGCATGCACAGTTTTGCCCTGCCGGTTGCCACGGCTGAAGTCACCATTTCCATGCTCTGGCATCCGCGCCTCGACGCCGATCCGGCACAGCGCTGGCTACGCGATTGCGTGCGGGAGGTTTGCGCGGCGTCTCGCTGACATGCAATTTGGACACGTCGAATCTAAGCTGTGCTCAACGAGGTCTTCAATTCTCCAAAGCCCGGACTTTGCCAACTGCTTGATGAATTCGGCATGTGGCGAGGTCAAGAGGCTTCCTCTCGGCGGATAGCCTCCTCCATTAGAATGTCGATCTCGCCAGCGATTTCACGAGAGAGCCGAAAAAACACGTCGCGATCAAAGTCGCCAAAGGACTCGTTTGCAAAGCGGTCGGCCAGGGTGCGCATTGTCGACAGGCGATCAAGGATCGTCCGTTTGTTGATGATCAGTTTGTCCGTCATGCCGCCGAGCCCTCAAGGTCAGCGGAGGTCATTCTGCTATGGTGACATCGCTCGATCATCCTGCTCTCGATGGTTGGGGGGAGTACCACTTGAGGTGTACGCCCAACTCGATATCGCCGCGCCAATACCCCTCGATCCACTTTTGGACAGAAGGCTTGAAATGCTTGCGGACATAATGAAGGGGACGCGGTGAAGTGTCTGCGCCAGGTTGGTCGCCTGCCGTTCCATGTAGACCGTGCCGAATCTTGCATTGAAACCATTGGGTTGGTGGTGCGGAAAGGCGATCCTTTGCACTCTCCCGAATAACGCGCTTGTCTGTGGGGCGAGGAAGCCGTTCAACGAGCCCCGGCTGATTCAAAATACAAAGCGCCTTCTCTAGTAGGAGGCTGGTTGATCGTGCGGTCCGCTGGCGCAGGTCTCCTTCGGGCATTCGAGCATTTGGTGTCTCGTATCCTGGCTCACCCTCGAAATTCGCCCAAGTAATTGGAGTGTTCATTGGAGTGCCCAAGACAAATCCCGTCGTGAAACGGAAATCCGCCGGATTCTCCGACCCTTCAATTTCGTAGAATGCGCTGTAGTGGATTTCATTGCCATGCTGTTCGCAAAGGAGCGTAGAGCGAGTGCCCTCGAAACAATACTCTACGGCGGTCAGCGGTGCCGGCAGTTGCGCAAGCTCGCTGTAGATGTCGCAACCCGCATCAACATCTGCGCGGCCCATTTCCTGGGCCATGTCTAGGATCGCAGATATTTCCACAAACTGGCACATTCCAAGAATCGACCTGATCGTGCTGTCTCCACGTCGATACAGCCGTGCAGCAAGCGGGGTCATGCGGTCTCCACCTTCAATTGGATTTGCCAAAAGACAGTATTGAAAAAATGTGATTCACGGTCAGCTATGCCTCAGGCTCAGGCATTGCGATTCCGAGCATCTCAAAGACTTTGTCTATTGGCTCTACAATGGAGTATCCCGAATTCTCGATTGACGTGTTGACGGTACCGAAATGGAGGCTCTTCATTTGTTCAATGAATGGGCAAAACTGCGACACAACTCCTAAACCTTTGTATCTGGTGTTTGCGATGTTAGGCCAGGAAACTTCAATGACCAGTCCGCCGCTGTTCCCCTGATAGACGGGAGCGTCGATGATGATCGTTCTGTTCAGGCTATTAATCCCGGCAATACAGCCGCGGCGTAGCAGGGGCTTTAGAGGCTCTATTTGCCCCACGCTGCCAACTGAGCCTGGATAGCCAAAAAGATAAACCTCGTTTGCGATCTGTGCGTGATCGATCGAAATGACATTACCAACCGCCATCCCAACAATGCCAACGCCAGGCGCTCCATTTAGCGTAATCTCAGGATACATTTGAAGATTTGCGTTGGCCACGTCTCCAAGTCTTATGGCTGCAACGTCTGCAATGGCATGGAAGAGAATGTGCCCGTTAGCCTGAAGCACATTCAGATTGAGTGCCGCTGTCAGTCGATTTGCGAACCGATTTGTGAATGACGTCAGCAGAGCCCCGTCAGCAATAAGATCCCCATTTTGTTTAAATAATACATGCTTAGCAGTGATAAGCCACGTGTGAGCCGGTGCATTGAGATAGAAGCCGCTGCCAAACGTGTTTCCAATTGCGATATGAACCGGGTAGTCAAGATTATTTTCTGGCAATGTCGGCATAATTTTCTCCCATCTTGTTGACGCTTATGTTCGGGAGGCGAAAACTGCAAGCGCCCTGAAAATCCGCTCGTCCGCGCATTGGGCAACGTTGAAGCGCAGGAAGCGGCTGGCCGTTCCGGACAGGCTGAATGCGTTGCCGGGCGCCAGCACGATGTTTTCCGCCAGAGCACGGCGAGCGACTTCGGCCGCATCGACGCCATCCGGCAGGCTGCACCACAGGAACAGGCCGGCCGGCTGGTCGATCCAGGGTGTGATGCCGATCTCCTTCAGGCGGGCGCTTGTCTCGCCCATGGCGCGCGCAAGCCGTGCGCGCAGCAAATCCATGTGCTTGCGGTAGCTGCCGTCTTTCAGCAGCGTCAGCACCAGCTCGGCCGCGAGCCGCCCACCGCCGAAGGTGGTGGCGATCTTGAGGTCGGTCAGGGGCTCGATCCAGTCGCGCGGCGCGGCGATGAAGCCGCAGCGAACCGACGCCGATAGCGTCTTGGAGAAGCTGCCGATATGGACGACGCGGCTCAGGCCATCGAACGCCGCCAGCCTGGGGGCCGGCGCATGTTCGAAATCGGCGAAGATATCATCCTCGACGATGGTCAGATCCGATTGGTCGGCGAGTTTCAGCAGCCGGTGCGCGGTGACCGGCGACAGCACCGCGCCGGTCGGGTTGTGGATGGCGGAGTTGGTGATGTAGAGGCGCGGCCGGTGCTCGGCCAGCGCCTGCGCGAACAGATCGATATCCGGCCCCGACGGCGTGTAGGGGACGCTGACGACCTTGGCCCGGTGGGCGCGCAACAGGGCGTGGAAATTGAAATAGCAGGGGTCGTCGACGAGCACCGTGTCGCCGGGTTCGATCAGGAACCGGCACAACAGGTCGATGGCCTGTGTGCCCGATTCCGTCAGCATGATCTGCTCAGGCGAGGCTTCGATGCCGTGCCCGGCTATGCGCCGTACCAGCAATTGCCGCAGCGGCGGCAGCCCGAGTGGCGTGCCGTAGTCGGCCAGCGCGATATCGTCGGCACGCGCCACCGTGCGCAGTGCCCGGCGCAGCCCTGCCTGCGGCATCCATGACGCGGGCAGCCAGCCGCAGCCAGGCTTCAGCATGTCATCGCCTGCGTCCAGGGACTGGCGCGAGATCCAGAGCGGATCGACGGCGCGATCCAGCCGAGGACCGATCTCGGCCAGCGACAGCGGCGCCAGCGAGCCGGCGGCATAGAAACCCGAGCCCGGCCGTGAGCGGATCGCGCCTTCGGCGGCAAGCCGCTCATAGGCTTCGACCACGGTGGATTTGGACACCTGCATGGATTTGGCGAAGGCGCGGATCGACGGCAATCGTGCGCCCGGCGTCAGGCTGCGCGCCGCGATCCGCTGGCGGATCGTCGCCATAACGCCTTCGACGAGCGTTCCGCTTCTCTCGCTTTCCGAGGTCTGATTGTCCATCCGTACTGCTCGATCGACCATGACAGTTCTGCATAATTGTACCGCATTGTCTCTGGCAACGCCACGGGCTCCGCGCGATACGGAGCCGAGAAACGGAGCCTATGATGGACAAGATTGCGAGCGGCTGGATGAACGGGTTCATCGGCGTGTTGATCTTCAGCGGCTCGCTGCCGGCGACGCGCGTGGCGGTGAGGGATTTCGACCCGACATTCCTGACGTCGGCCCGGGCGGCGATTGCCGGACTGCTTGGCCTGGCGCTGCTGCTCCTGTTTCGTCAAAAGCGCCCGGAGCGCGGCGATCTGCTGTCGCTGGTGATCGTCGCCCTTGGCGTGGTTGTCGGCTTTCCCTTGCTGACGGCGCTTGCGCTGAAGCACGTCACCACGGCCCATTCCATCATCTTCGTCGGCCTGTTGCCGCTGGCGACCGCGATCTTCGGCGTGCTGCGCGGCGGTGATCGCCCACGGCCGGCGTTCTGGCTGTTTTCATGTATAGGCAGCGCGCTGGTCGCGGGTTTTGCGCTGACGCAGGGCGTGACGGCCTCGCCGGTCGGTGACGGTCTGATGCTCGCCGCCATCATCGCCTGCGGCCTGGGCTATGCCGAGGGTGCCGCGCTGTCGCGCAGGCTCGGCGGCTGGCAGGTGATCTGCTGGGCGCTGGTGCTGTCGCTGCCGATCATGCTGGTGCTGACTTTTGCGACGCTGCCGCCGTCTTTCGCCGGCGTCGGCTCCAATGCCTGGATCGGCCTCGCCTATGTCTCGCTGTTCAGCATGCTGATCGGCTTCGTCTTCTGGTATCGCGGCCTGGCCCAAGGCGGCATCGCCGCCGTCGGGCAATTGCAATTGCTGCAGCCGTGCTTCGGCCTCGCGCTGGCAGCGACGCTACTGCACGAGCAGGTCAGCTCGCTGATGGTCGTCGTCACGCTCGGCGTGGTGCTGTGCGTGTTCGGCGCGAAGAAGTTTGCCAGATAACTACCTTCGCGGGGAGGCGGCTTCCGCCGTCTAAAACTTCGTCACCACGCCGATGCCGATGCCCTCGAAGCCGCCCATCGCCATCAAGGCCGCGGGCGCCTCGTCGAGGCTGATCTTCTTGCCGACCAGCAGTTCCGGCTTGAGCTTGCCGTGGCGGATCATCTCCATCATCGCCTGGTAGCGGTAGGCCTGCATGCCGTGGCTGCCGAGGATTTCGAGCTCGAAGGCGATCACCTTGTCCATCGGCACCTGCGGCCGGGCATGCTCGCCCAGCATCAGGCCGACCTGCACATGGCGGCCGCGCCGGCGCAGATTCGAAATCGAGTTGAACGAGGTGGTGGGGTGGCCGAGTGCGTCCATCGACATATGCGCGCCGCCATTGGTGATCTGCTTGACCGCCTTGACCACATTCGGCGTCTTGGCCGCATTGATGGTGGCGACGGCGCCGATCTTTTTGGCGAAATCCAGCTTCTCGTCGGTGAGGTCGATGGCGATGACATTGGCGCCCATGGCACTGGCGATCATGATCGCCGACAGGCCGACGCCGCCGCAGCCATGCACCGCCACCCATTCTCCCGGCGTCACCCGTCCCTGATCGACAATGGCGCGAAATGAGGTGACGAAGCGGCAGCCGAGGCTGGCGGCGGTGGCGAATTCCATCTCGTCGGGCAAGCGCACGAGGTTGGTGTCGGCATGCTCGATGGCGACATATTCGGCAAACGAGCCCCAGCCGGTGAAGCCGGGCTGCGTCTGGTGCTCGCAGACCTGGTGATTGCCCGAATTGCATTCGAAGCAGCGGCCGCAGCCGACGGCGAACGGCACGGTGACGCGCTCGCCGGCCTTCCAGCGGGTGACCTGCTTGCCAACCGCGACAACGACGCCAGCCAGTTCGTGGCCCGGAACATGCGGCAGCGTGATGCCTTCGTCATGACCCATCCAGCCATGCCAGTCGCTGCGGCACAGGCCGGTCGCCTCGACCTTGATGACGACGCCATCGGCGGCCGGCTTCGGATCGGGAACGGTCTGGATCGTCGGCGCTTCGCCGAATTTCTCGAAGACGACGGCTTTCATTGGTCACTCCTTCACACGGTCTGCGGGAAACGATAGCCGATTCCCTATCCGGTCAAGCGAAAATCCATTCCGCCAGCCATGCTGTTCCGGCGCCGAAGCTACGCGGATGAAGCCTTATTCCGCGTCGATCTGGTTCTGGGGCGCCGCTTTCTGGAAGGCCGGCAGTGCCATGCAGGCGGCGTTGATACGCGCGATCGTCGGGTAGGGTGTCAGGTCGACGCCGAAGCGGGCGTTGCTGGTGACCTGCGCGGCCAGGCAAATATCGGCGAGCCCCGGCGCGTCGCCATGGCAGAATGTGCCCGTCTCGGGTGACGAAGCCAGGATCTTTTCAAGCGGCTGAAAACCTTCGTTCACCCAATGGCGGAACCAGTTGGCGATGTCTTCGTCGCCGGCGCCGTACAGCGTGCGCAGCGAGGTCAGCACGCGCAGATTGTTCACCGGGTGGATGTCGCAGGCGATCATCTGCGCCAGCATTCTCACACGTGCCCGACCGGCCGCATCCCTTGGCAATAGCGGTGGTTCCGGGCTGGTCTCGTCGAGGAATTCGATGATCGCCAGCGATTGCGTCAGCAGCGTGCCGTCGCCGAGCACCAGCGCCGGCACCAGCCCTTGCGGATTGACCGCGAGATAGCTGGGTTCCAGATGCTCGCCATGGCGCAAATGATGCGGGACGTAGTCGTAGCTCAGCCCCTTCATCTCCAGCGCGATCCGCACCCGGTAGGAGGTGGAGGAGCGATAGTAGTTGTGCAGGACGAGTTCGCTCATGCGCTCACTTCGGCTGGCCGATGGTCACTTCGATGGTGCCGATGCCGTCGACGCCGCCGGTCATCGTGTCGCCCGGACCCACCGCGCCGACGCCGGCCGGCGTGCCGGTGAAGATCAGGTCGCCAGGTTCCAGTTCCACCGCCTCGCTGCAGATCGACACGATATCCGATATCGGCCAGATCAGCTCGGCGAGATCGGCATCCTGCCTGACCTTGCCGTTTACAGCGAGCCAGATGCGGCCCTTTTGCGGATGGCCGGATTTTGCTGCCGGCACCAGCGGGCCGCAAGGCGCGGAGCGGTCGAAGGCCTTGGACCAGTCCCACGGCCGGGCGGCCTTCTTGGCTTCGTCCTGCAGGTCGCGGCGGGTGAGGTCGATGCCGACGCCGTAGCCCCAGACATGGTCCAGCGCCTTGTCGCGGGGAATGCGGAAGCCCGCCTTGCCGATCGCGGCAACCAGTTCGATCTCGTGGTGCAGATTGGCCGTCAGCGGCGGGTAGGGAATTGTGGCGCCGGAATCGACCACCGCGTCGGCCGGCTTGGTGAAGAAGAACGGCGGATCGCGCTCGTCATTGCCGAACTCGCGGGCATGCGCCGCGTAGTTGCGGCCGACGCAGAAGATGCGGCGCACCGCAAAGCGCTCGGACGAGCCCGCAACGGCCACCGATGCGATTGCGGGGAGGGCAAGGACGAATTCTGTCATGTGGGTCTCTGCTTGGTTGCCGGAAACATTCGACCGATTTGGACGCCCGGGCAAGGCGATTTGGTCGAGAAAGTGCCGGCGGCACTTTCCGCCGGAGATGGCGATATACTATTTACCAATAATCTGGCCATGGTGGCGGGGTTATTCTCATCGCCCACGAACTGAAATGAACCCCATGACCGCAACCCACGATCGCGCCCGGTTCCTGATCATCGACGACCATCCGCTGTTTCGCGAGGCGTTGCACAGCGCCGTGCAGATGGCCTATCCGGAAGTCGACACGGTGGAGGCGCGCTCGATCACCGAGGCGCTCGACCTGCTGGCCGGCGCCAAGCCGTTCGACCTCGCGCTGCTCGACCTCTCGATGCCCGACGTGCACGGTTTCGACGGGCTGCTGCAGCTCCGAACCCGCTATCCGCGCCTGCCGGTGGTGATCGTCTCGGGCTACGAAGAGCCGAAGATCATTTCCGAGGCGCTGTCCTATGGCGCCGCCGGCTTCATTCCGAAATCGGCGCGCAAGAGCGACCTGGCCGCCGCCATCCGCTCGGTGATGGAAGGCGCGATCTATGTGCCGGAAACCTATGAAGGCCGGCCGCCGGACGCCGACAGCGCCGACCGCGCCGATATGGTGCAGCGCCTGTCGACACTGACGCCGCAACAGCTGCGCGTGCTGCAGATGCTGCGCCAAGGCCTGCTCAACAAGCAGATCGCCTACGAGCTGCAGGTGGGCGAGACCACGGTCAAGGCGCATGTCTCGGAGATATTGCGCAAGCTCAATGTCTACAGCCGCACGCAAGCGGTGATCGAGGTCTCGAAGCTGGACAATGCGGAGTTGTTTCGCGACCAGGCTGGGTTTTGAGCTTTTACCCTCCTCCTTGTGGGGGCTCCGCGAAGCGGAGCGGGGTGGGGTCTGCGCCGCACCCCACCCCGGCGCTCCGCGCCGACCCCCCATCAAGGGGAGGGTAATCGCATATGGCGCTCCCCCTCTCCGTCTCGGCTTCGCCGAGCCACCTCTCCCCCACTTTGTGGGGGCGAGGAACCCAGGCTTTTCAGGGTTGCGACCTCGGCGGTTGGTTTCCTCGCCCCCACAAAGTGGGGGAGAGGTGGCCGCGTAGCGGTCGGAGAGGGGGGCTGGCGCTGCCATATGCAATTACGGTGACAGTGCACTATTTTCCTTCGGCCGCCGGCCTCGCTTCCGCAGTTTCACGGCTTTTCCGGTTTGCCCAAAAATCCGATCCAGAAATGCCTCGCTGCCCACCGGCCGGCCGACGCTCTCGGCCTTGCGCAAGGCGTCGAACGCCGCGATATCCGTCTCGATCAAATCGAACAGTCCGGCCGTCGATGGCAACCGGTCCTTCATCGGCTGCAAATCCGTGACGCCGTCGGGCTCACCCGTCAGATGAGCCCGAGCGCTTGACCAGGGCCAATCCGCCGCCTGCTTTGCCAGCCCGGCGCGCACGGGTTTCAGCCCGACATAGCGGACCGCCGACAGAAGGTGATCCTCGTCCATCGCCACGGCACCGAAGCGGCCTTGCCAGAAATGCCCGGTTTTCCTTTGTCGTGCGTGGATGACCCCGGCATAGGCACGGTGCACCTTGGCGAGCGCACGACGCAGGCCATCCGGGTCGGTCGGCGTCAGGATCAGGTGCACATGGTTCGGCATCAGGCACCACGCCCAGATGCCGACACCGGCGGCACGGCAATGCTCGACCAGCAGGTCCTTGTAGAGCGCGTAGTCTTGCGGCGTGAAAAACACTTTGGCGCGCCCGTTGCCACGCTGGGTTACGTGGTGCGGCAGGCCGGGAACGACGATGCGGGCGAGGCGAACCATGTGGTCAGTTTATACGCGGCGATGCCGGGGAATAGGGTAAAAAGTGCACTGTCACCGTAATTCCTATCGAGGGGAGGGTAACCCATCAGGCGCCGCGCTCAATGGTGGCCGGGCGAACATAGCAAAGGTGCACCGTCACCGTAGTTCCGCTGTCGCCCAATTCCATGATTCTAATTTCTTATATCGAAATCCCTAAGAATTTCTTTGCACTTACATATACCATTCCATTGTCAAGTAATCCTGATTCGATCGAGTTCTTTATGTTTTTCAAATCTTTCAAGTTTTCAAGAAACGGAAGTATCAATTCATGCAAAAAACTTGAAATCATTGTGGCTCTATCGTCGTCGGTTATTTCTTTTGAATCGAGATCTAGCGCTTTTTGAATTTCGATCTTATTCTTAGGAAAGGCAGAATCAAGTCTAATTCTGATTGGGCACTTGTTCTCTTTTGGGGTTGGCAAACCATCGACTGACATTCCTCCGGGGACGCAGCAGATGTTTGCGTAAAACAAATTCGAAAAATTTGACTTCTGCAGGTCAACTACCTGTAGTGATTCTTGCAGGTCACGGTACCAAGTTGTTGACTTCTTGCGAAATCCATACCTTGAAAGCTCATCGTTCAGAAGGTACGTCAACTCTTTTTTATCCATGCTCATTCCCGCCTGTATGTTTCTACGACCCCTTGCCAAGGAATTACGGTGACAGTGCACTATTTTCCTTTGGCCGCCTGCCTCGCTTCCGCAGTTTCACGGCTTTCCCTGTTTGCCCGAAAATCCGGTCCAGAAATGCCTCACTGCCCACCGGCCGGCCGATGCTCTCGGCCTTGCGCAAGGCGTCGAACGCCGCGACATCCGTGTCGAGCAAATCGAACAGTCCGGTCGACGACGGCAACCTGTCCTTCATCGGCCGCAAATCCGTGACGCCATCGGGTTCTCCCGTCAGATGTGCCCGAGCGCTTGACCAGGGCCAATCCGCCGACTGGCTCGCCAGTCCGGCGCGAACGGGGTTCAGCCCGACATAGCGCACCGCCGACAGGAGGTGGTCCTCATCCATCGCAACGGCGCCGAAGCGGCCTTGCCAGAAATGCCCGGTTTTCCTTTGCCGCGCGTGGATGGCGCCGGCATAGGCGCGGTGCACCTTGGCGAGCGCGCGCCGCAGTCCATCCGGATCGGCCGGCGTCAGGATCAGGTGCACATGGTTCGGCATGAGGCACCACGCCCAGATGCCGACATCGGCGGCGCGGCAATGCTCGACCAGCAGGTTTTTGTAGAGCGCGTAGTCTTCGGGCGTGAAAAACACTTTGGCGCGCCCGTTGCCGCGCTGCGTCACGTGGTGTGGCAGACCGGGAACGACAATGCGGGCAAGGCGAGCCATGTGGTCAGTTTATACACGGCAATGCCGGCGAATAGGGTAAAAGGTGCACTGTCACCGTAATTTACTGTCACCGTAATTACGGCGAATGGGGTAAAAGTGCACTGTCACCGTAATTCCACATGGTTCGGTATGAGGCACCACGCCCAGATGCCGACACCGGCGGCGCGGCAATGCTCGACCAGGAGGTCCTTGTAGAGCGCATAGTCATCGGACGTGAAAAACACTTTGGCGCGCCCGTTGCCGCGCTGCGTCACGTGGTGCGGCAGACCGGGAACGACAATGCGGGCAAGGCGAGCCATGAGGTGAGTTTATACGCGGCGATGCCGGCGAATAGGGTAATAAAGTGCACTGTCACCGTAATTCCGGCCTGCCGATGCTCTCGGCCTTGCGCAAGGCGTCGAACGCCGCGATATCCGTCTCGATCAAATCGAACAGTCCGGCCGTCGATGGCAACCGGTCCTTCATCGGCTGCAAATCCGTGACGCCGTCGGGTTCACCCGTCAGATGTGCCCGAGCGCTTGACCAGGGCCAATCCGCCGACTGGCTCGCCAGTCCGGCGCGAACGGGGTTCAGCCCGACATAGCGCACCGCCGACAGGAGGTGGTCCTCATCCATCGCAACGGCGCCGAAGCGGCCTTGCCAGAAATGCCCGGTTTTCCTTTGCCGCGCGTGGATGGCGCCGGCATAGGCGCGGTGCACCTTGGCGAGCGCGCGCCGCAGTCCATCCGGATCGGCCGGCGTCAGGATCAGGTGCACATGGTTCGGCATGAGGCACCACGCCCAGATGCCGACATCGGCGGCGCGGCAATGCTCGACCAGCAGGTTTTTGTAGAGCGCGTAGTCTTCGGGCGTGAAAAACACTTTGGCGCGCCCGTTGCCGCGCTGCGTCACGTGGTGTGGCAGACCGGGAACGACAATGCGGGCAAGGCGAGCCATGTGGTCAGTTTATACACGGCAATGCCGGCGAATAGGGTAAAAGGTGCACTGTCACCGTAATTTACTGTCACCGTAATTACGGCGAATGGGGTAAAAGTGCACTGTCACCGTAATTCCACATGGTTCGGTATGAGGCACCACGCCCAGATGCCGACACCGGCGGCGCGGCAATGCTCGACCAGGAGGTCCTTGTAGAGCGCATAGTCATCGGACGTGAAAAACACTTTGGCGCGCCCGTTGCCGCGCTGCGTCACGTGGTGCGGCAGACCGGGAACGACAATGCGGGCAAGGCGAGCCATGAGGTGAGTTTATACGCGGCGATGCTGGCGAATAGGGGTAAAGTGCACTGTCACCGCAATTCCCACCGTAATTCTTTTTAAGCCGTAACTTGAAGCCACCGCCTTTCAGGCGGTGCAGCATTCACATTAATCGATTCCTAAGAACGCTTTGGCAGTCAATGTTATCAACGCGTGATCAAGCAGTCGTGATTTGATCGATCGAATCAAACTACTCTTATCTTTCATATTTTCGAGAAATGGGACAATCATTGTCGATACAATCGAAGAGACGACATTAGCTCTCTGATCGTCGCTTAAATTCAAAATCTCGAGATTAAAGGCCTCTTCAATCGTAGCTTTCTGATCGATAAATGCAGACTCCAATCGGATTCGAATAGGGCAATCGTGTTCTTTTGGCCTCGGCATTCCTTCGACTGACATCCCATTTGGAACGCAACAAATATTTATGTAGAATCTTAGACCAAAATTGGATTTTTGCAAATTGACTATTTGCAAGGTTTCTATTTCTTGACGATACCACGACGTGGATTTCTTTATGAACCCGTGAATCGAGAGTTCCCTATTCAATAAAGCTTCTAGGCCTTTTTTGTCCATTTTCTCTTACCTATACGTTTCTACAACGCCGGTCCAAATTCCGCCGAACTTTGCCTCCGCCGCTTTGATATAACCCTCTAGCTGAGCCTCGCCACGTTTTACAGCCCTAGGATTGTCCGGTTTTAACTCCTTTACGATCTTGTCAGCCACATTAACGGCATCCGCACGTTTGCCACCTGGAAACGTGACTTCTCTAACAAAGCCTGGTCCCGGGTCCCAATCCGTGTGCGCCTTGCGCCCTGCTGCTGTAGCAAGTGTTTCGCCATTTTTCTTTGCTGTGATTTCAGCTGCTTCTTTTGCAACAAATGCCTCGACACCATCTTTCAATGCCGTCTTACCGCCGAATATTGCAGCCCCTACAAACACACCAGCTCTCACCGGCGCGACACCTGGCATGAGGCCAAAAACGCCATCGGCCGTATCTGCTCTTCCTGATCTGCTAAGATTGAATTTTCCCAGCGCTTTTCGGGCAACTTCCGGTGAAGCGCCATCTAATACGCTGAGGTCACCGTCGGCGTTTCGGAGAGCTGACGCCAGGTTGTCCGCTTGCTTGTCCTGTTCACGGGCTTGCTTCTCTGCCGCCGCTCTGTCCTTGGCGACCTGCGCGGATGACGGTGTGCTAGCGACGTGCCCATTCGCATCGCTCTTGTTAATCGGGTCATTCTGCGCATACGCATACCGGTTGGTCCCCACCCCCGGCAGTGTCGGATCCCAGTCATCCGGCGAAATGAACCGCCCCAGCACCGGATCCATGTACCGTGCATTGAGATAGAGCAGTCCGGTCTCGGGATCGAAGCGTTCGCCGATGTAGTTCTTTTGCGTCTGGAAGCCGGTGTTGAGGCTCTCGCCATAGGTGGCGTAGCTGGTGGCGTCGACGACGGTGCCCGACATGTCGGTGACCTGGCGCACCGAGGCGAGGTGCTCGCGGTGCAGGAAGTATTTGGTGGTGCCGACGACCTTGATGTCGGGATGCGGATAGCGGGTATAAACCTCTGCTCCCGGTATCGCCGGATTGATCTCGACATTGGTGTCGGGATAAAGCGTCGTGGCGAAGCTCGAGGTCTTCTTGGCCCGCGCCCCGTCCGGACCGTAGGCGAAATTGACGGTGTTCGAGGCACGCGTAACCGTCTTGAGGCGATTGGCCTCGTCCCATACAAAGGCGCGGCTGCCATCCGATGTCAAATTGCCGTTGGCGTCATATGCCATCGCATTGGCGCCGACGGATATCGGAGCATGCGGACGAGCGGAGTTCGCCGGGGGATAGACATAGGTGCCGGCGACACGGGTGCGTGAGGTCATATTGTCGTTGGCGGCATAGACATACGTCTCGTCGAGCGTGTTGTCGGCGAGATTGTCTGATGACATCAGCCGGTCGGCGTTGTCGTAGACATAATTCCAACTGCCCTGGGGAGCGGCCCCGACAATGTTGGTGATGCGGCCGAGAGCATCGCGTGTGTATTGCCGGTCCATCAGCGTGCTGGCGCCGAACGAGTTGGTGATGCGCGTCAGCCAGCGGCGCGTCGGCGAGTAGGTGAAGGACGTTTTCACGCCATTGGCGTAGGTGATCTCCTTGGTCTGGCCATCGGCCTCGTAGAGCGTCGAGGTGATGAAGCCGGGCGCTGCGTAGAGCCTGTTGCCGGCGGTGTATTGCAAGGGGGCGGCTGTGGTGCCGAATTCCAGCGGTCCCGGGTAATACACCTTCTTCACGGTCTGGCCAGAGCGATCGTGGACGTCGAAGGTGACGTGCATCACGTTCGGGTTGGCGAAGGTCGTGACCTGAAGGCCGAGCTTGCCCAAGCTGTCATATTTGTAGCTTTGCGTCGCTATCGGGTTCTGCGAGGTGGTAAGCTGGCCGATGTTGTTATAGGGGGCCTCCGCCTGATCGTAGGTGTTCTGGGTCAGCGTCACCGGGCTGCCGCCCGGCGCGGTGGCCGTCTTCAGCGTCAGCCGATCCATCTGGTCGTAGGCGAGATTGGTGACCGTGCCCCTGGCATCGGTCTGTTTGATCAGCCGGTTGGCGGCATCGTAGACATAAGTCCAGGTGCCCAAGTCAGGATCGGACGCCGACAGCCGGTTACCGACCATGTCGTAGGTGTAGGTCCAGGTCGAACCGCCGGGATCGGTGACGCCGATCAGGCGGCCGAGGAGGTCGTAGCCGCGGGCCTCCGTCAAGTTGAGGCCGAACTGGTCGCGAACGATGCCAGCGTAATCGCCGCGTGTCGTCGATGGGGTTCTGGTCAGGTGGCCGAGTTCGTCGGTCAGCGTCACCCCATAAAGCCGTGGGTTGGGGGTGCCGGTCGCAGTCGCCATGTCATGGAGATAAGAGCGCTGGCTGGCATCCGGATTGACCGTCTTCACCAGCCGGTCGGCCCAGTCATAGAAGTTGGTGGTCCATTGCGCGGCGTCGTCGACGAAGCGTGGGAACGCGGTGCGCAAGACATTGCCGCGCTGATCGTAGTCGGTATCGGTGATGCGCCTTGGCCCGGCTGCCGTCTCGCCGGGCGTCATTACCCGATAGACCCGGCCAAGCCCGTCATACCAGGAGATGGTAAAATCGTCGCCTGCGCCATTGGGCAGCGGCGTGTATTTGATCAGCGCCTGCGCCCCAGGGTTGCCTTCGCTGACAAACTGGTTCCTGACATAGGTGTCCAGCACGTTCTGTGAGACCTGGTAGGGTCGGCAAAACGCATCATAGGTGAAAGTCTTGACGATGCCGTTCGGGTCGGTCTTCGTCGCCGGCAGGCCACACACGGCATTGTAGGTGGCGGTCGAGACAAAGCGGGTGTCGGCCGTCTGGCCGCCGGTGGCGAAGTATTTCGGCGCGCGCTCGGTTACGGGGTAGAGGTGATAGGTGGGGTCGTAATCCCACTCGGTCTTGTGGCCGAGGCCGTTGGTTGACGAGATCCTGTTGCCATAAGTGTCGTAGGTGAAATACTGATTGACCGTCTTGCCAACTGAGACGTCGCTGAAGGTTTGCACCCAGGTCAGATTGCCCTTGTTTGGCACCGCCCAAACGTCGCTTGTGTTGCCGTCGTAGTAGCGATGCAGGTAGCTGATGTACGGGTCGCTGGCGCCAAGGCCTGCGTGGGTGCGTTCGGCGATCGGGGCCGAGACGATATAGGCTGACGTATTGGGCGAGAAGAAGCGTTCCGTCCAGGTCTCGTCGCCGCTGACATCGGTGCGGCCATAATCCCTGATATTGGTGACATTGTTGTAGATGTCGAACACCCGCTCGACCCTGAGCGTGCGAGAAATGTTTTCGGTCAGCGTCGTGTCGGTCGCGGTGTTCTGTACCGTGTAGGGCTTTGCCGCCGTGTTGACCGCATAGGTCTCGGCCACCTGCTTGTGGACGACGCCGGCGCCATCCTTCCACACCGTCAGCGACGGCAGGCCGTAGCTTGCCAGATCCTGGCGATAGGTCGTCTCGATCTTCGACGGGGCCGTCTCGCCATTGGCCAGTGGTTTCGTCTCGACGATCGAGGCGAATCCCAAAAACTTGCGCGCCGCCGGATCGTACTTGCCGCCGGCATAGGAGTACGTGCTCACCGCCGTCTGGCCACGGCCATCGCCGACCGAAAGTTTTGTCACCGCATGCACAACCTGCGGCAGGTAGTTGTTCGCCCATGTTGAGGATGGCGCGTAGTCGACCGCGACCGTGCCGCCGAGTTCCGTGGTGATCTGCCGAAGCAGGTTCGGGTTGCCAGTGCCGGCGTTCGAGATGAACATGTTGTTGTAGTCGGTAAAGTCCGGCAGGCCGTCGCCGTTGAAGTCGCCGACCACCGTGCCGGCGGTCATCGATGCTGGTAGCGTGAGTTGCACAGGCGCTATAGCTGTCGATGATGGTTGCAGCGAGAAAACTCTCACTGTGCCGGTTCTGCCAGGCCAACTGGTTAGCGTACCTCCAATCGTGATGACATCCGTCCGCCCATCATTGTCAAAATCGCGCAGAACAGCAGAGGTCCCAGATATCGACGAGACTGCGTAGCTTTTGAAGCCGACCCCGGTCGACAGCCATACCCCGGCAATGTCATCAACACCGTTGTAGCGGAAAACGTCTGTTGCCCCGTCGCCATTGATGTCGGCCAACACACAGGTGGCAGGTGCTCTATCATAGGGCGTTGCGGAGCAGCCGATCGAGAACGACGTCTCGCTGCCCTGCCATTTGCCATTCGAAAGCACACCTTTTTGGAGGGAACTAACGCCGGCGAACAGCGGCTGCTGCCTGCCATTGCCAAGGAAATCACCGACCATGAGTTGATGGCCGCCAAAATTGGCGCCAAAATTGGGTGTGTCGATGCCATCCCCATCCGTGTCGGCTACGAAGGTTGGCACCGCATTTAGATCTGTCAGAGTGCCGGTGTTGGGCAGTGCCGAGCAAATCGCTTCATAACCGGACGGCGCAGTTGGCGTGCAGTTGGCCTTGGTCAATGCCAATTGCGCATCGGTTAGGAGAATTGAGCTGTAGGCCGAGGTTCTGGTGTTGCCGTTCTGGCCGAATTCTGTCGTGTTTTTCGTCACATAGACGAAATCCATCGCATTTTTGCTGCCAAGCAGTCGCCCCGTCTCTAGGAAGGAGTCGTGGTTATCGGGGTTGCTGGTGACAACGTATGAGTCAAGATTTACGGAACTTGATCCTGCCAACACTCCGCTTGGCCCGTATTTGTATATTTTGGCATAAGTTTTTTTTGTCGTTGTCGTGTCGCCGCTGCTTCCTCCAGATCGGGTCGTCGTTGTCTCGACATAATTCCCGAAGACCTCATCGCGACCGTCGAAATTCAAATCGCCGACTTGCTGCGGCTGCTCAACGTTGGCCGCAGGCGGCAGAGACGTCCCATAAATCTTGGCCGCCACCGTCGCATACGCCCCATCCGTATTCTGATAGGTCATCTGGCCAAGCACCTTCGCCGTGCCACCGGAGATGGTGCCGTCGGCTGTCATGGCGGTGTCGGTGCCGTAGCGCGTAACGGCGGTCAGGCGCGAGGCGTTGGAGAACGGCGCCTGGTCGTAGGTCAGCTTATAGGCGCTACGCAGAGTGTGGCTGACCCAGACACTGATCGTCTTCAAGCGCAAGTTCGTCTCTGAAATGCCGAGACCATTGCCCATCAGGATCGTATCCGGCCTCTGCTCATAGTGGAGCCAGACGAACGCGCCGTCCGCGATGTCTGCGCCGCCTGTGCCGTTATAGCTGATCGTCGAGGGGTAGCAGACCGGCACTGTCGGGCAAGAGTAGCCATAGGTGACGGTGTTGCCATTGGTGTCGGTGACCGAAGTCAGCACCCAGCGGTAGGCGAAGGCGAGGTTTGCGTCGGGCGCGGAGGAACCTGCGACGACCCCGACCGACTTGAAAACCGAGACGGTGCCGTCGCGATCCGTTACCTTCCACTCACTGGCGGTGCCGTTGTACGCAATGCGGCGATAGGATTCATTCTCGGTAGCGTGCGTGCCGCCGGTCGAGCAGGACGGCGAGACCATGCCGGCGGTGCAGGCGACCATCGCCTGACCGTCGAGCAGGTAGATATCGTTGCCATCGAAGGCGGGCATGCCGTAGCCGGGGCTTGCCCGCTCGATCACGTCGAAGCCATCAAGGCCCCAGGCATAGCCGAGCCAGCCCTGATAGAGGCCGCCAAGTTTGGTCTTGCGCGACGAGTTGTAGGTGAGTGCGATCCGCGGCTCGATGCCGTGGAAGGCGGGAACATCGATGCCGATGGAATAGCCAAGATTGCCGTTGCCGCCTGCCTTCGGCAGGTCGACCTTCGGCGTGCCGATCGCTTCGGGATCGCCGCTGTCGGCCGTCGTGGCGGCTGCGACCGCCGCTTGCGCCTCCGGCGCGCTATCGGTCGTCTTGGCCGCCGTACCGGATTTGGTATCCGTCGTCTTTGTGTTGGTGGCGTCAGTCGACTTGGTGTCGGTTGTTAGCTTGGCATCGGCCGGCTTGGCGCCAACCTTGGCCGCTGCATCCGGGCTGCCGGCGACCGCTCCGCCGGACGCCGCGTCTCCCGCCGGCGCCGCTGTGCCTGACGCCGGCCTCCCACTGCACAGCGCCGCGCCGCCATTGCCGTAGCCGGCAGGCGCGCCAGGCGATGCCCCTGGCGCCTCTTGCGCAAGAGCATCTATTCCTGCATTTCCTCTAATATAAGAGATGAAAGATGTATCCGCACCGAATACACCAGCGGCAAGAAAAGCCGCGCCTAGAAGCAAGCGGTTCATGAAAATCCCCCGACCCAGTTGCTTTAGAATATTCCTCCTTCACTTGGCGGATACGACACCAACCCGTCGCGCCAGGAATATCCACAGACTTATTTGCGGTAGGGGGCGCTCTTTCAAAATGAAGGATAACCGCATGAGAAGCGATCAGGCCAGCAAATGCGCCAGCAGCGCCCTTAGCCGTGCGGGCTTCAGCGGCTTGCGCTATCAAATGCGGTGATAGTACGCGCTATTGGCCGGGAGGACATATTAAGAGTGCACTGTCACCGTAATTGTAATTTCAAGCGTCGAAAGCCGCGACATCCGTCTCGAGCAGATCGAACGACCCGATCGACGATGGCAACCTGGCGGTGACAAAAAAGTGCACTGTCACCGTAATTGCTGCGTAATTGCTGGCTGGATCTCACGGCACCACGTCGGCCCGCATAAGCGTTATTCGTCTTATCCTGTCCGCGCGAGGCTCGTACTCAATATGTATTGACTGACGGCCGTCGTCATATCGGTCCCACGGCCCGTACTCCCCCAAAATGGGATCGCTATATGGCTTCCCGCTTTTCGAGGGTGCGCCAAGGAAGCCCTGCAATTCCCCACGGTCGTGCGAAAAGGAAATACCACCGAGGAATTGCCCGAAATGGTCAGATCCGATGAATATAGTTGATATTGTTTCATGACTGTCACACGCAAAGGAAAAGTCATAGCGATCGGCAACGTAGTTTACTTTGTTGTCCGGAAGATCGTTGTCAACGGTTCGCTTGAACTGCCAGATGTTAAATGGCGCCAAGGTTAGCAGCTGGGCGGCCGGCCTCCCCAAATAATCAAGAAACCGCATTGTTCTTCCCTAAGCCAGCAAATGCGCCAGCAGCGCCCTTAGTTGCGCTGGCTTCAGCGGCTTGCGCATCAGTTCGATGCCGCCCGCGCGCGCCGCCTTGGCGACGGCTTCGGAACTGTCGGCAGTGACGATCAGGGCCGGCACGGCGCGGCCGAGATAGTCGCGGACCTCGGCGATGGTCGTGGTGCCGAGATCGCCGCCGTCGAGATGCTGGTCGGCAATGACGATGTCTGGCACCCAGTCGGTGTCGCCGAGCATGTCGAGGGCATCGTCGGTCGAGGTCGCGGCCCGCACCAGGCATTGCCAGCGTTGGAGCAGGAAGGTCATCGCCTGCAGCACCTCGACATCGTTCTCGACCAGCAGCACCTTGGTGCCGAACAGGCCGTAGCCGCGCGGCCGTTCCATGTCGGCGACGCTGGCAATGGCGTCGGCAGGGGCGCCGAGGCCGACGGGAACGTCGATGTGGAAGATGGTGCCACGCCCGACCTTCGATGAAAACGTCACGGGATGGCCGAGTGCGCTGGCCATGCGGCGCACGATGGCCAGCCCAAGTCCGAGACCGCCGCCGTCCATCTCGGCATTGGCCGGCGAGGTGCCGCGATGGAACTCCTCGAACACCGCCTCGCGCTGGTCGTCGGGAATGCCGCAGCCGGTGTCGGCAACGTCGATGCGGATGGTGTCGCCGCGATGCCTGGTGCCGACCAGCACGCCGCCCGAGCGTGTATAGCCCAGCGCGTTGGAGAGAATGTTCTGCAGGATGCGGCGCAGCAGCGTGCGATCGGAACGGACCACGGCGTTGACCGGCCGGAATTTCAGCGACAGCCCCTTCAGTTTCGCCACCGGCAGGAAATCCGAACGCAGCGACGAGAACAGCGCCTCCAGGCTGACGTCGCTCGTGTCGGGCTCCACCACGCCGGCGTCGAGCTTGGAGATGTCGAGCAGGGTGCGCAGCAGGTCTTCCATCGTCTCCAGCGAGCGTTCGACCTGCCGCACCAGTTTCTTGCCCTCTTCGCTGGTCTGCACTTCGGCGAGCGCCGAAACCGAAAGGTGGGCCGCGTTCAGCGGCTGCAGCACGTCGTGGCTAGCGGCGGCGAGGAAGCGGGTTTTCGACAGGTTCGCCAGTTCGGCGTTTTCCTTGGCGGCGCTGAGGTCGATGTTCGACTGCTCCAGCCGCCGCAAGGTCGAATGCAGTTCCTCGGTGCGCGTGCGCACCCGATTTTCAAGCGAAATCGCGGTCTGGAACAGCGAGAAGGCGTTGCCCTGCTGGTCCATCGAGCGCTCGACGCGGCTGACCAGCGCCGCGTTGATCTTCTTCAGCTTTTCGAGATCGTTTATGTCCCGGAGCGGCATCTTGTTGCGCCGCCTTATTCCGCCGCCTGGCGCTCGCCAAAGGCGATGCCGGTAAAGGTCTGGTTCAGATGCATCGACCGGTACTGTTCGCCATAGGTGCCGAAGCCGATGACATTGTTGACCCGGTAGAGTTCCGAGATATCGCGAAACACCTGCCGGTTGCGCGCATCCAGCCGGCGCAGCACGCAGTCGAAGCCGAAGATCATGTCGATGCCGCCAAGCCTCTCCCCGACATCGCGCAACGCCGCGCGTGTCGCTTCGACCAAGTCCTTGGGTTGGGCGATCGACAGAACGACGCCGTCGTCGATGGCGCAGAAGAACGACAGCGAGCCGTCGGGGTGCATCTTCTGGATCGACCGGCAGTAATATTCGCCGCCCACCTTCACCACCACCGGATGCGAGGCAAAGCTCAGCGGCGTCAGCATCTGCGGGACGATGCCGACGGACGCGGCATATTCCTCCGCCGCATTGGTGGCGTTGAATTCGCGCACGATGCGGTGATCTGGATCGGAAGCCGTCACCACCAGCTTTTCGTCGGTGGGAACGAAATTGTCGGTCTTGAAGACATGGAACGGAATTTCAGTCGATATCAGCACGATGATGGCACTGTCGGAGGTGACCTTGCCGTTCGAGATCAGGCTCGTCGTCTCGAACTTCAAATCGTCGCCGGCCGAGCCGCCGAGCAGCGGTATATCGTCGAGGCCCCAATGGATGG
This sequence comes from Mesorhizobium sp. LjRoot246, assembly GCF_964254115.1. Classification (NCBI taxonomy): domain Bacteria; kingdom Pseudomonadati; phylum Pseudomonadota; class Alphaproteobacteria; order Hyphomicrobiales; family Phyllobacteriaceae; genus Mesorhizobium; species Mesorhizobium sp. LjRoot246. Next base: position 3,640,795 of record NZ_CAXUSN020000001.1, read on the forward strand.
CCGAACTCACCGCCTCCTCGGCATAGGAGAGCCCGTCGATGAAGCAGAGCGCGAACGTGCCTTTGGTGCTATCGCAACCCAGGTGCCCACGCAGCGACCGCCGCAAGGCCTCGACCTCGCCGGTGATCCTGTCCATGCCCGACGACGACAAATTTTCGACCATCACGCTGACAGCGGTAAACGCCGAGGACGGCAGCAGCATGGCCAGCACATGACCATCCTCGAGACCTTGCGGCGTGATCTCGCCGGCGGTCGAGCAGCCCGCATGGTGGAGCCCCGGCGCGTGGGTCATGAGCGCCTGGGAAAGGGCACTGGCCTCGACCAGACTCTGGGAAAAGAACAGCAGGGCAAAGCCGGCGTCGATAGCGGCTGCCTCCTGGGCGATCGCCCTGGCGAACGCCTCCATGTCGGGCTCGTCCGTGGTGAGCGCCGACAGGCCGCATGCATAGCGCGTCCGTGAACTGGCCAGCGATGTTCTCCGCATTTCCTCCGACGCTCTTTTTGTGCGCGGCTGTTTTTACATGCTTCTGCGCGCGGGCGTCGACCGACATTGTTGCCCTCAATCGGCAGTTTGGCAATGGGGCCACCGCGACCGCACGTTTGGGCGCGGCCATGACCGAAAGTACAATGTGCCGCGTTTGCGACGTGCTGTTTTTTGTGCGGTGTGCGGTGTACGAATAAAGCATGACCGACGCGCCAACGCCGCGTCGGCGGCGTGATGACCAAGGTTGATACCCAGGGAGGGACCATGTCGGACGTTTCGTTGATGGTGAACGGAAAAAGGGTCAGCGGTGCTGCCGAGGACCGAACACTTCTGGTTCACTTCCTGCGGGAAAATCTCGGCCTTACCGGCACGCATGTCGGTTGCGACACCTCGCAATGCGGTGCCTGCGTCGTCCATGTCGACGGCAAGGCGGTCAAATCCTGCTCGATGCTCGCGGTGCAGGCGTCCGGCTCGACGGTGGTGACGATCGAGGGCCTGGCCAACGGCGCCGACCTGCATCCGGTGCAGGCCGCCTTCAGGGAACATCACGGTCTGCAGTGCGGCTTCTGCACGCCGGGCATGATCATGACGGCGACAGACATGATCAGCCGCCACCCCGAAGGCCTAGACGAGGCGACGGTGCGTGCCGAGCTCGAAGGCAACATCTGCCGCTGCACCGGCTACCACAACATCGTCAAGGCGATCCTCGCCGCATCGAAGACGATGAAGGGGTCGAAGGGCAGGGCCAGGCAGGCTGCGTGAGAGGAAGCGAGTAGCGAATAGCGAGTAGCGAATAGTATTCTTCTGACTGACCGCGGCTCTCGATTTTCACTACTCGCTACTCGCTACTCACTATTCGCTATTTCAGCATTTCGGGAGGAATTTCTGATGGGCATTGAAGGTGTTGGCGCTCGGGTCGCGCGCAAGGAAGACAGACGATTCATCACCGGCGCCGGCCGGTATGTCGACGATATGGTGGTTCCCGGCATGAAGCACGCGGCCTTCGTGCGCAGCCCGCACGCGCATGCGCAGATCAAGAAGATCGATGCGAAAAAGGCTCAAGGCATGCCCGGCGTCATCGGCGTGCTGACCGGCAAGGAACTCAAGGCCGACGGCATCGGCAATCTCATTTGCGGTTGGATGATCCACTCCAAGGATGGATCGCCGATGAAGATGGGGGCGTGGTCGCCACTCGCCTTCGACCGGGTCCGTTATGTCGGCGACGCCGTCGTCATCGTTGTCGCTGAGACCAAGGGGCAGGCGCGCGATGCCGCCGAGGCGGTCGAGATCACCTACAAGGAGCTGAAGGCCGTCGTCGATGCCTCCAAGGCGATGGACAAGGGCGCGCCGCAGATCCACCCCGAGGCCGACAACAATCTGATCTTCGATTGGGAGCTTGGCGATGGCAAGGCGACCGACGCGGCGATCAAGGTTGCTGCCCACGTCACCCGCATGAAGATCGTCAATAACCGGCTGGTGCCCAACGCCATGGAGCCGCGTGCGGCGCTTGGCTACTACGACAAAGCCGAGGACCACTACACCTGCTGGACGACCTCGCAGAATCCGCATCTGGCCCGGCTGGTGATGAGCGCCTTCTACAATGTCGCGCCGGAAAACAAGCTGCGCGTCATCGCGCCGGATGTCGGCGGCGCCTTCGGCTCGAAAATCTATATCTACCCGGAAGAGATCGTCTGCCTGTGGGCCTCGAAGAAAACCGGCGTGCCGGTCAAATGGGTGGCCGACCGCACCGAAAGTTTTCTCACCGACGCCCACGGCCGTGACCATGTCTCCACGGTGGAAATGGCTTTCGACAAAAACAACAGGATTACCGGCCTGAAGGTCGACACCGTCGCCAATCTTGGCGCCTACATGTCACTCTTCTCGTCCTGTGTACCGACCTATCTCTACGCGACCCTGTTGTCGGGCCAGTACAATATTCCCGCGATCCATGCCAATGTCCGCGCCGTCTACACCAATACCGCGCCGGTCGATGCCTATCGCGGGGCAGGGCGGCCGGAAGCCACCTATCTGCTCGAACGCGCTATAGAGACCGCTGCTCGTGAGTTGGGCCTGTCTCCGGCGGATCTTCGCCGAACGAACTTCATCACATCGTTCCCGCATCAGACGCCGGTCATCATGAACTACGACGCCGGCGACTACGCCGCTTCGCTGGACGCGGCGATGAAGGCTTCCGACTATGCCGGCTTTGCCAAGCGCAAAGCGGCGGCTGCAAGGAAAGGCAAGCTGCGCGGCATCGGCATGAGCTGCTACATCGAGGCATGCGGCCTCGCGCCATCGGCGGCGGTCGGGTCGCTGGGCGCCGGCGTCGGCCTGTGGGAAAGTGCCGAGGTGCGCGTCAATGCCGTCGGCACGATCGAAGTGCTGACCGGCTCGCACAGCCACGGCCAGGGCCACGAGACGACCTTCGCGCAGCTGGTCAACGAGCGCTTCGGCGTGCCGCTCGATTCCGTCTCGATCGTCCATGGCGACACCGACAAGGTGCAGATGGGCATGGGCTCCTATGGCTCCCGCTCGGGCGCGGTCGGGATGTCGGCCGTCGTCAAGGCGCTCGATAAGGTCGAGGCCAAGGCCAAGAAGATCGCCGCACATCTGCTGGAAGCCGACGAAGGCGACATCGTCATCGAGAACGGCGCGCTGAAGGTCGCCGGCACCGACAAGAACGTTCCATGGTTCCAGATGGCGCTCGCCGCCTACACCGCCCACAATTTGCCAGGCGGCATGGAGCCCGGGCTGAAGGAAACGGCGTTCTACGATCCGTCGAACTTCACCTTTCCCGCCGGCTGCTACATCTGCGAGGTCGAGGTCGACCCGGAAACCGGTGTGACCGAGATCATCCAGTTCGTCGCCGCCGACGATTTCGGCAACATTATCAACCCGATGATCGTCGAGGGCCAGGTGCATGGCGGATTGGCGCAAGGCATCGGCCAGGCGCTGCTCGAAGGCGCCCATTATGACAATAGCGGACAACTGCTGACCGCGAGCTACATGGACTACACCATGCCGCGCGCCGGCGACCTGCCGTCGTTCAAGGTCTCGACCTCGAACACGCCGTGCCCGGGCAATCCGCTCGGTGTCAAGGGCTGCGGCGAGGCCGGCGCCATCGGCTCGCCGCCGGCGGTGATCAACGCCATCACCGACGCCATCGGCAGCAACGATCTCGCCATGCCGGCATCGCCGTCCACGGTGTGGGCAGCGATCCGCGCGACGAAACATTGAAAAATAGGAGTGAGTAGCGAGTAGTGAGTAGCGAATAGAAAAGCGCTTCGCCAACGCGGCAGCTGACCATTCACTACCGACTACTGACTACACCCTCTTCACCCCAGGGGAGAATCCCATGTACGCAGTCAACTATCACCGCGCCGCCTCGGTCGCCGATGCCGCCAAGCTGGTCAAGACGGGCGACGCCAAGCTGCTTTCGGGCGGCATGACGCTGATCCCGGCGATGAAGACGCGGCTCGCCGCTCCGTCCGATCTTGTCGACTTGTCGCGGATCAAGGAGCTGCAGGGCGTCAAGGTGTCGGGCAAGACCGTCACCATCGGCGCCGCGACCACGCATCACGCCGTTGCCAATGACGAGAAGCTGAAGAAGGCCTGTCCGGCACTTGCCCATCTGGCGTCGCTGATCGGCGATCCGGCGGTGCGCTATCGGGGCACGATCGGCGGCTCGATCGCCAACAACGATCCGGCGGCCGATTATCCGGCGGCTCTGCTGGCGCTGGGCGCCACCATCGTCACCAACAAGCGCCAGATCGCGGCGGACAAGTTCTTCAAGGGCTTGTTCGAGACCTCGTTGAAGGATGGCGAAATCGTCACCGCCGTCACCTTCACCGCGCCGGCCAAGGCGGCGTATGAAAAATTCCGCAATCCGGCATCGCGCTACGCCATCGTCGGCGTGTTCGTGGCCAAGGGCAAGGATGGCGTCAGCGTCGCCGTCACCGGCGCCGGCGATGACGGCGTTTTCCGTTCGAAGGAGATCGAGGCCGCATTGGCCAAGAATTTCGCGGCCTCTGCACTCGACGGCGTGAAAGTGCCGGCGAAGAATTTGATGACCGACATCCACGCCTCGGCCGATTACCGCGCCAATCTGATCGTGGTGATGGCTAAGCGCGCGGTTGCTGCCGCCAACGCCTGATACCACGCGTTTCGCGGAACGTCGGACAGGGAAAGGGGCCTTCGTGGCCCCTTTTCATATGTGGCGATCGGTGTCCGTCTCGTTGCCGATGGAATCCCCGCTCCTCTGCTTGAAGCAATTCCGGCCTATCCTTCGCCGCGAACTGATCCGGCGACGGCAATCTCGCACTTGCACAAATTGATATTGCACTGCAATATGGATTGGGGCGGGAATGCGAGCCGGGTTCGGAGTGTACCGCCGTGCCCTTTCGCATGATCAATGCGAGAGGATCGGCATGACCGACATTTCCGCGACGCATGTCGTTCCGTCCCGATCCGCCGTCGACAGACCGGCCAGAACAAGACTGGCCTATCTGGACGGCTGGCGCGGGCTTTCGATCGCCCTGGTGCTGATCGGCCATTTCTTTCCGGTTCGGGGAATCAATCTCGGCGTGCTGGGTGTCGAATTCTTCTTCGTGCTCAGCGGCCGGCTGATGGGCGAGATCCTGTTCATCGAGCGCTACCCGCTGAAGAAATTCTTCAAGCGCCGCTTCTCCCGCATCTATCCGGCCCTTCTGGTCTTCGTGGTCGTCGCGATGATCGCGCTCTCCGGCACATTCGTCGCCTTCAAATGGAAGGCGGCGCTGACGGCGCTGACATTCACCTACAATTATGCCGGCATTCTGGTGACCCGGGCAGGAGCGCTCGACCATATCTGGTCGCTGTGCATCGAGGAGCACGCCTATATCATCCTGGCGCTGATCAGCGTCGTCGTCTCAAGCCGCTCTCGCGTCGTCGTGCTGCTCCTGGCGCTGGCCTTGCTCGCCATGGCCAACGGCGCGGTTTCGTACTGGATCTTCGGGATGGACTACGAAACCACCTACTGGCGCACCGACGTGCATATCGCGTCGATCCTGCTGTCGGCTTCGATCTGCCTGCTGAAGGCCGACGGCATGCTGCCGGCGGTCTTGAGAGGCAAGCATGTGGCCCTGGCGGCGTCTATCTGCGCCGTTCTGCTGTTCCTCGATCCGGTGCCGACGCCGATCCACTATCTCTTCGCAGTGCCGCTGCTGGCGCTGGCCGTCAACGTGCTCGACTTCAGCCCCCGGTATTTTTCAGGTCTGCTGTCTTCCTGGCCGATGGCGACGCTGGGGCTGTGGTCGTACTCGCTCTATCTGTGGCAGCAGCCGTTCTACAAATTCGTCTATGATCAAGGCAGCGCGCCGATCCCGATGCTGGCCGGCGTCTTTGTCTGCGCGCTCTGCAGCTATTACCTCATCGAGCGACCGGCGCGCGAATGGCTCAACCGAAATTGGTAAGGCAACTGGGCCGTTCAGGCCGCCTTGCGGCGCGCTCGCCCTCTATGCCTGCAACGATCTGAAGTAATAGCGCACCGCCTTCTTGCCGCCATGGATGACCGCGTCGCCGGCTTCAGCGAAGCCGAGGGCGGCGTGAAAGGCATCCGAGGTGGGGTTCGGCGGGTCGGTGTTGACTTCGCAAGTGACCAGCGTGTGGCCGGCGCGCTCCACATGGCCGAACAGATCCTGATACAGCCGGCGGGCATGGCCGCGGCCACGCGCTTGTGCCGCCACGACCACACGGTCGACATAGACGAAGCGCTTGTAGCGCTCGCGGAACCACAGGAAATTCGGGCTGTCGTAACGAGCGTCCTGGTCGAAGGTCATGATGAAGGCTTCGAGATCGCCGATGCGCCTGGTGTAAAACGCTTCGCCGAGCAGGAAGGACAGCCTTTCGGGCTCCAGCCACGACAGTTCGGCGGCGTGCTCGTTGTTGAGCGCGAGGATCGCCGCTTCGTCTTCGGTCGCTACGCGGCTGATCGGGGCAGGGGCTGCATTCATGCCTTGGCTGCCGCGATCGTTGCCGCCACCAGCGGTGTGTCGGTCAGCGTGTTGCGATATTCGCGGTCGAGGTCGGAGCCACCCATGCCGACATGGGGATTGCGGTAGTCCATGGCGCTCGGCACATCCTTGAGGGCTGCGAAATGCATTTCGGCCAGCCCGGTTTTGCCGCGCACTTCGGCGATGTTGTGCAGATCCAGGCCGCCGCAGCCGAGGATGACGATGCGGTCGCCAGCCTGCCGCACCAGATCCGCCAACAGCGGCAACCCTTCGATCGCGGTGTCACGTTGGCCGCTGGTCAGCACGCGGCCGACCTTGCTGCGGATCAGCGCTTCGAGCGTCTCGGCCGGGTCGCGCGTCATGTCGAAGGCGCGGTGGCAGGTGACATTCAAGGGGCCGGCAGCCTGCGTCAGTTCGCTCATGCGCGCCTCGTCAATGGTGCCGTCGGCGTTCAGGCAGCCGAACACCACGCCGGGCACGCCGAGATCGCGCAGTGCCGAGACGTCGGCGAGCATCGAGGCGTATTCGGTTTCGCTGTAGAGAAAATCGCCGCCGCGCGGCCGCACCATGACGTGAAACGGCACTGTCGCCTGGTCGAGCGCTGCGCGTACCGTGCCGAAGCTCGGTGTGATGCCGCCTTCAATGAGGCTGGCGCACAGTTCGACCCGGTCGGCGCCGGCAGCTTGTGCCGCCAGAAGGCCGTCAATGCCTTCGACACAGATTTCGATCAGCGGCAGGCGAGGTTTTGTGGTCAAGGGGCGATCCAATCCATGATGTCGCCGCCAGCCCTAGCATCGGGCCGGTTGGCGCGAAAGCGCGAACAGAGCGCCGCCGCTTGGGCCAGGCGGTATTTCCCTGCTTGACAATTATATAACTACATGGTTATGAATAACCCATAGCCGATTGGTTATTGGTTGGCGGTTGGTAGCGCGGCGGCAGCCGAAAATTTCAACGAACTGAGAACCTGGATGCGCTGCGTCCGGGCTCGACAAAACACGCCCTGACGAAACTCTTCAAAAGGAGAAAGACCATGCAAGCGAGAATCAAGAATCCGGTGATGCTCATCCCTGGCGCCCTGCAGGCGCTGCTGGCGCTGGACAAGTCGACGGAGGCGGCCGACGTGCCCTATGTGACGCGCAAGCTCATCCATCTGCGCGCTAGCCAGATCAACAATTGCGCTCTCTGCGTTGACATGCATGCGCGCGAACTGAAGAAGGCCGGCGAAAAGGACGAGCGCATCTTTGCGCTGGCGGCCTGGCGGGAGACGCCATACTTCACCGACGCCGAACGCGCGGCCCTGGGGCTGGCCGAGGCCGGCACGAGGCTCGCCGACCGGGCGGACGCCGTACCGGACGATGTCTGGAACGAAGCCGCCCGCCACTATGACGAAAAGGCGCTAGCCGCGCTGGTCATCCAGGTAGCGCTCATCAATGCCTTCAACCGGCTCAACGCCACGACACGGCAAATGGTCGGCTCCTGGGGCTGAGCGTTGGGTCGGCGCTTCGGCAGGGCGGTTGTCCGTGACGGGTGGGAAAGGCGGGGTGGCGCATTGCCTTCCGCCTTCGGGCCTGGCGGCTACTGGCGCAACTCCGTGTTCTTGACGCCTTCCTCGACCTGATCGATCACCAGCAGCTTGACCTCGATATCACCGATATTGGTGGCCTGATGCCATTTGCCGATCATTTCGATGATGAAATCGCCAGCCTTGTAGGTGTTGCTGTTGCCGGTTTCGACATTGGTGACTTTCAGCGTCCCAGCCTGGACATAGGCATAGCGCGGGAAGGGGTGCCTGTGGACCGGTAAGGTGGCGCCCGGCGCGATGTCATAGGTCGACACCAGCACCTGCACGTTCTTCCGCGGCAGCGTGATCGGCTGGCCGGACGCGGTCGTCGTGCGGGACGCGAGCGGCGTCACGACGACGGGCGTGCCGCTGCTGTCCAGTGCGTGGGCCGGATTTGCGGAAAAGGCCGCCGCGAGGAGCAGCCCCGACATCAGAATTTTTCGCATGATTCTCTCCAACCCGGGCATCAGCATCGCGCGCCGGTCAGCCGCGTGCAAGGTAGCGCTAAGCGCCGAGTCAGTGGACCTCGTGCGGTACGTCAGAGTTGGCTTCGCGGCCAAGAGCGGGTTCGGCGATGAAGTGCGGCTGCTGGCGGCAGGTTTGCCAGGTCAGCCTCACAACAGCCAGTGCTAATATAAAGGGTCGAGACGTTACCACAGGAGGTTTCAATGGTTTCGGCGATTGCAAATCAACATCGGCAAGTCCCGGAAAAACAAACGGCAGTGGGAAAGCCGGAAACGAGCGACGGATTTTCGCCAGGCCGCAGCGCGGACGCCGTGGGACATCTCGCCAAAATTATGGTTGCCGCAACCGGCGACGTGGATTCTGGTGCGCAAGGTCGCGCGGCATCCAAGATCGCCAGAATGGACATCACAGTTTTGACGCCACCACCTGAAGAAGCATCAACGCAGTGAGGTGGAGTGGCCAGCGTGACCGGCAAGGGCAGGCTGGGCCGCATACATGGCGGCCTATTGTCGCCCGGTCGTGATCCAGGTCGTCGTGACGAGCGTCCTCGCGTCGGTCCGCTTAAGGCAATGATCGGGAATATCTGGCCACGTCGCCTTGGCGCATTCTTTCTCTGTGACCGCACCGGAAGCCCCTAGCTGCACGTTCGCGGCCTGGGTGGCGGTGGATGACGCAAAAAGAACCGTCTGAGTTAGGAGGGCCGAGAAGATGGCGACCTGGAACAGCACAGCGGCAAAGGCGATCTTTTTCAGCATGCGAGGGAACGCTCTTCAACGTCCCCGGTTCCCCCTGGCTTTCAGTTTTCCGGCTCCCTAACGGAACAAGAGACCGGCGGTCCGGTTAACTGGATTATGGCAAACAAGGTCAAAGAACCGCCATCGCAGCCCGAACCGGAGAAGGTCCAACGTCGGGACAAAGAAGCACCGCCAGACCTTCAACACGTCGATCCGCCACCGCGAGACGTGCGAGAGGCGCCGGTACCCAATCCAAACGGCGATAAGAAGTCCTGACGGGCGGCACGCGCGACGATGCGGCTGCCGAGATAGCGGCAGGACGAATGCCGGCATCAAACTCGAAGCAATGCGGAATCAATCCGAGGGCAGATGGAGTCAGCTGAGAGCATGCGCAAATTTGCGCACCCTCCAAAATCCTTCAAATCGTTGAAAAGATTGGCTCCCCGGGCCGGATTCGAACCAGCGACCAACCGGTTAACAGCCGGTTGCTCTACCACTGAGCTACCGGGGAACGGATGCTCTTATGTGAGTGGGGCAGCCTATAGCTGCCCTTTTCGGCTTTGCAAAGAAGCTTTTCGCATTTTTCCGAGGCTTTTTCGCGAAGGCGTTTCTCGCAATCGACGAGGGATGCCCTCATATTAGCGGTCTTGGCAGGGATATGGAACCGAAAGCGCGGCCGCGGCTTTGGTTCAAGCATGCTTCCGAACGATCAAACGGGTCAATCTTTCGAGACGATGACAGCACAAGACAACCAGATGCAGGCACGGAAAATCTCGGTTTTCGGGCGCGAGTTCAAAATGCCGCGCTCGCGCGGGTCCAGAATCACCATCGGCATCCTGCTGACCATCGGCGGCATCCTCGGTTTCCTGCCGATCCTCGGTTTCTGGATGGTCCCGCTCGGATTGCTGGTGCTGTCCTATGAATTCGCGCTGGTGCGGCGCCACAGGCGCCGCTTTGTCATCTGGTGGGAACGGCGCCGCCGGCCGAATGACGATCGATAGCGCAAGGTGGCGCGCTTCAGCGGGCGGCATGCACTCCCAGTGTCTCGCAGATCTGCTTGAGAATCGCCACGGCTGAGGCAAGCCTTGCCCTGTCATGCGGCGACAGGTGCTCGCAGCCATCTCCTGCCGTGCTCAACGCATGGGCCGGCAGATGGGTTACTTCCAAAGGCGGGCTATGCTTCACAACTCGCTAATATGCTATTGTTATGTTTGGGAACCTGAGGATTTGACGCATGCCGCCCAAGCTAGCGCAGAGGAAACCGTTCGGAATGCACGGTGGCCGCTTGACGGCATTTTCGCCGCAACCTATTGGAACCGGGTGGAACGCCGGGAGCAACGAGGCCTCGTGGCGGAGTGGTTACGCAGAGGACTGCAAATCCTTGCACCCCGGTTCGATTCCGGGCGAGGCCTCCAATGCCCGGCCCCCTGCGCAGCAGCGCCGGGGGCCTGAAGTTCCTGACATAATGAACCGCGGTTCTGGCGCGGCAAGCGGATTGGTTGGAACATGAGCGCTGATTTCTCCGAGCTTCGCGTCAAGATGGTCGACGGCCAGGTGCGCACCACCGATGTGACCAGCGCGCCGCTGCTCGACGCCATGCTTGTCGTGCCGAGAGAGGTCTTTGTCGGCGCCGCCCAACGCGATCTCGCCTATATCGACGAGGACATCCGCATTGCCGCCGGTGCGGACGGCGCGCGCTACCTCATGGAAGCCTCGCCGCTGGCCAAGCTTATGCAGCTGGCTGAAATCAATCGGACGGATTCGGCGCTCGATGTCGGCTGCGGCACGGGCTACGCCTCGGCCATTCTGTCGCGGCTGGCGGGATCCGTGGTGGCGCTCGAAAGCGATTCGGCATTGGCGGAGACCGCCATATCGACGCTTTCGTCGTTGGGCTGCGGCAATGTGACCGTCGTCCAGGGGCCGCTGGCGCAAGGGCATGCCGCCCAGGCGCCTTACGATGTCATCTTCGTCGGCGGCAGCGTTGCGGAAGTCCCGGCGCCGCTGCTCGACCAGCTTGCCGAAGGCGGCCGACTCGTCGCCGTCGAAGGGCAGGGCAATTCCGGCGTGGCCCGGCTTTTTTTTAAGGCCGGGGGGGTTGTAACCGGAAGACGGGCATTTAATGCGGCAATTAAGCCACTACCGGGGTTTGAACGCATTCGTGCCTTCGAATTCTGAATGATTTGGCCTTGCAGGAGAGGCTTTGTCATGGTCGCTTGCGTTTGAACGATCGTTGCTGATCCGCAAACTGGGGGCACTTTGGGGCTTGAGCAGCAGGGAACATTGAAACACGCGGTGCCGTCTGCTCAAAAAAAGAGAAGCTGGCGCGGCGTGGTTCCCATGGAAAACGAATGAGGGATACACCGTGCCGTCTGTACGCAAGTCACTTTTCACCGCCGTCCTCGTTTCGGCGACCATGCTGTCCCCACTGGCCGCTTCGGCCGAAACCATCTCCGGCGCGCTTGCAAAGGCCTATCAGTACAATTCCTCGCTGAATTCGGCCCGCGCCGGCGTTCGTGTCACCGATGAGGGTGTTGCCATCGCCAAGTCGGGCTGGCGCCCGACTGTCACAGGCTCGGCGAACATCGACTATTCGAGCAGCCATCTCAACGGCACCAACTCAAGCGTGCGGCTGACGACAGGCAATTTTGGCGTCCAGATCAATCAGACGCTGTTCGACGGCTTTCAGACCAGGAACAATGTCGCTGCCGCGGAAGCCCAGGTTCGCGCTTCGGTCGAAAGCCTGCGCAACACCGAAGAGAACACCCTGTTCATCGCGGCCCAGGCGTATATGAACGTGATTCGCGACCGGCAGGTCGCCGTGCTGACGGAACAGAACCTGCAATTCCTGACCGAGACGGCGCGCGCGGCGCGTTCGCGTTTCGAGGTTGGTGAAGGCACGCGCACCGACGTGGCACAGGCCGACGCTTCGCGAGCCGCCGCCGTGGCATCGCTGAGTGCTGCCCGGGCGCAGGCGCTGGCGAGTGCGGCGATCTATCGCCAGATCGTTGGCGACGAACCGGGCAAGCTCAAGGCTGCTTCACCGGTGGCAAAGCTGTTGCCGTCGAGCCTTGCCGCCGCCGTCGGCGTGGCCTCGAACGAGCATCCGGCTATTCTCGCCACCCAGCATCTGGTCGACGCCGCCGCGTTTTCGGTGAAGTCGGCCGAAGGTGCGTTGCTGCCGCAGCTATCGGCTTCCGCCGGTGTTTCGAGCGCCTATCGCAACACCTCGCCCTTGCCGGGCGTCGGTTCGCAGGACGGCACGACCAATTCGGCCAGTGTCGGGGCAACGCTGACCATCCCGATTTATTCGGGCGGCCGAAACTCGGCCGTCGTGCGCCGGGATAAGGAATCGCTCAGCCAGGCGCGTATCGAGGTCGACGTCAGCCGCGATCAGGTGCGCCAGGCCGTCACCGCCGCCTGGACCGAGTACACCGCCGCGCAGCAGCAGCTGACGGCCAACAGGCAGGTGATCGAGGCCGCGAAGCTGGCGCTGAACGGCGTCATCGAAGAACGCAATGTCGGCCAGCGCACCACGCTCGACGTCCTCAACGCACAGGCGACGGTCATCACCGCCCAGATCAACCAGGCCGGCTATGAGCATGACGTGGTGGTGGCGAGCTATGCAATCCTGCAGGCGACCGGCCGCCTGTCCGTCGACCGCCTTGGCCTGCAGGTGGCGAAATACAAGCCTGAAGAGCATTACAACGCGGTCAAGGACAAGTGGTACGGACTGCGCACGCCGGACGGCCGCTGAGAGCCTGTTTGGAAATTCTGCTCTGGCGGCCATCTGATGGCGTTTTCCGCGCTTTCCAGTTCTACTGCGTCGACGCAGTAGAACTGAGCTCACGGACCAAATGTCCGCTGCGCTACGGTTCTCGAAACCACCACCATATGACTCGCCAGAGCGAATTTCGAAACAGTCTCTGGGGCGTTCTGCTCGGACTTGCTCCGCAGCTCTCGGGTTCGAGATCACCCTAATCTGTTGAAATCCCACAAGTCCCCAGATTGGGGATTCTCGTACGGCGATCCGTCGGTTACGCTGTCGCCATGATTCGATCCGGCTTTGCCGGAGCGGAAATCCACAGGGGTCACAAAGGCGGCGGATGTGACGATGGCAACGGCAAGCAGCGCACAGCGCGAACCTTCCATGGAAGAGATACTGGCTTCCATCAGGCGGATCATCGAGGACAGCGACGGCGGCCGCAAGCAGCCGGGCGACGCGGATGAGTTCAGCCGGAATCCGGAGCCGGCGTCGAGCGCCGATACAGTTCCCGACGTCGAGGCATTCCGTGCCGACCTGCATGCCGCTCCCGAAGTCAGGAAGCCGGTCACGCTAGCGGAAGTCCGGGCACAGTTGCCGGCCGCCGAGCCGGTCGCGCGTGTGGAAACGCCGGCGCGCGCCGATCCCGTCCCGGCAAAGCCGTCGATGACGCTTGCCGAGGTCAGCGCCCGCGTTGCCGCGGAGCCGGCCACGGTCGACGCACCAGCACTGCGTCCTGTCGCAGCTGCCGAGGCTCCCATTGCCGATTGGCGGCGCGAGATCGCCGCGGTTGGTGAGCAGGCGAGGGCGGTGCCGGACAGGAGCGAGGCACGCAAGCCGGCTATCCAATCTCAGCTGGACAATCCAAGGGAGGAGCCGACGGCGGAAGCAGCCGTCGAGCCATCTCGTCCGGATGCAAGCGTGGTTCGACCGGCCAGCGACGCGCCGCGTCCGGCGATCGTTTCCGAGCACACCGGCCGGCAGGTCGCAGCCGCCTTCGGCGAGCTTTCCGATGCGTTTGCCAGCCGCAGCAAGAAGACATTCGACGAGATGGCCGAAGAGATGCTGCGGCCGATGCTTCAGGATTGGCTCGACAACAATCTGCCGACACTGGTCGAAAGGCTGGTGCGCGAGGAGATCGAGCGTGTGGCGCGCGGCGCGCAGTAGCTCTATACCGATTGCGGGGATAAACGGCGCCTTCGTGGCGCCGTTTCTTTTGCTGAGGTCAGTTCGCGCTGGTGGCGAAGCAGACGAGGTTTCCGTCGGGATCCCTGACGATGAACGTGCGGGCGCCCCACGGTTCGGTTCGCAACGTCTGGTGAAAGGGAGCCTGGGCCGCCTGAAACTCCAGGAACAGCGCCTTGATGTTGTCGAGAATGACCGTTGCCGCCAGCAGGTCATCAGCCGAATTGGCGATGAATGGAGGCTTGTCGACATGGCGCAGGTTGAGCCGCGCACCGTCGCGGATGATTTGCGCGTAGAAGGGCGGTTCGCCATAGGTGAAGCGCGTCTCGAAGCCGAGCTTTTGCCGGTAGAAATTGCAGGCCGCCTCAATGTCTGAGACAAAAAGCTGCGGTTCGGCAAAGGCCAGGAGCGGTTTTTCGGCATCTGCTGCTGTACGATCGGGCATGGTTTGGAGACCTTTCTTCAGCGCTTGCCAGTTCTCGAAGCCTGACTTCCTGGCGACCAGTTCCTGGGCGTCGGCGAGCTTGAACTCGTGATCCAGGATCTGGCTGTCGCTGAGGTCGCGGAAACGCGGCAATATCCATCCAATCACAGCGGCGACGGGATAGTACCGTTCGCGGTGCCATTTGAGATAGAGCTTGGCCTGTTTCTTGTGGTGTTCGAGCGTTGGCATGGGCGCACTGCGGGTTGAGTTGGCGTAGGCGGGCCATGCCCCTCCGGCCGGAAGCCGATGCGCCCTACAGCAGCGTTGTCACGGTATTGGCATGACGCTTGGCGGTCAAGGCGTTCAAGCCCCCTTTTCCCGGGCAACAAGTGGCTGCTATCTTGATGGACGATCGCAAGTGGGTCTTCCTTGATCTGATCATGGCCACGCCTATTTGACTTCGAGGGTCCGAGGCAGCGCTTGCGGTTGACTTGGCCAAAACCTTCCGATTTACACCGGACCAGCAAAACTCCCGACAGCGCGGACCATTTTCCCATGCTTGAAAAGACCTACGACGCCAAAACCGTCGAGCCGAAGATCGCCAAAGTCTGGGAAGAGGCCGATGCGTTTCGCGCCGGTGCCGGGGCCGAGGAGGGGGCTGAGGCCTTCACCATCGTCATCCCGCCACCGAACGTCACTGGCTCGCTGCATATGGGCCACGCGCTCAACAACACGTTGCAGGACATATTGGTGCGCTTCGAGCGCATGCGCGGCAAGAACGTGCTCTGGCAGCCTGGTATGGACCATGCCGGCATTGCCACGCAGATGGTGGTCGAGCGGCAGTTGATGGAAAAACAGATCCATCGCCGCGACCTGACCCGCGAGCAGTTCATCGAGAAAGTTTGGGAGTGGAAGGCCGAATCCGGCGGCGCCATCTTCAACCAATTGAAGCGGCTCGGCGCCTCGGCCGACTGGTCACGCGAGCGCTTCACCATGGACGAAGGCCTGTCCAAGGCCGTGCTGGAAGTGTTCGTCACGCTCTACAAGGAAGGCCTGATCTACAAGGACAAGCGCCTTGTGAACTGGGACCCAAAGCTGCTCACCGCGATCTCCGATCTCGAAGTCGAGCAGCAAGAGGTCAACGGCAACCTCTGGCACTTCCGTTATCCCATCGAAGGCCAGGTCTTCGACCCGGAAAACCCAAAAACCTTCATCACCGTGGCGACGACACGCCCCGAGACGATGCTGGGCGACACGGCTGTCGCGGTGCACCCGGACGACGAGCGTTTCCGGCATCTGGTCGGCAAGAACATCGTCCTGCCGATCGTCGGCCGCAAGATTCCCGTGGTGGCGGACGAGTATTCCGATCCGGAAAAGGGCTCGGGCGCGGTCAAGATCACGCCGGCGCACGACTTCAACGATTTCGAGGTCGGCAAGCGCCACAAGCTGCCGGCGATCAATATCCTGACCACCGAGGCGGCGGTGAGCCTCAAGGACAACGAGGATTTTCTCGCCGGTCTCGAGGTGACGCCGGAGCGCCAGGCGATCTGGGATGAGCTCGACGGCCTCGACCGTTTCGTCGCGCGCAAGAAGATCGTCGAACTGATGGAAGAGGGCGGCTTCCTCGAAAAGGTCGAGCCGCATCGCCACGCCGTGCCGCATGGCGATCGCGGCGGCGTGCCGATCGAGCCGTTCCTGACCGAGCAATGGTATGCCAATGCGGCGGAACTGGCCAAGCCGGCGATCGCCTCGGTGCGCGAGGGTCGCACGAACTTCGTGCCGAAGAACTGGGAAAAGACTTATTTCGACTGGATGGAGAACATCCAGCCCTGGTGCATCTCGCGTCAGCTCTGGTGGGGTCACCAGATCCCGGCCTGGTACGGGCCGGACGGACGCGTCTTCGTCGAGAAGACCGAGGAAGAGGCGCTAGGTGCTGCGATCGAATATTATCTGGCGCTGGAAGGGCCTTGGAAGGCCTGGGTCGAGGACAAGCTCGAGAATTTTCAGCCGGGCGAGATCCTGACCCGCGACGAGGATGTGCTGGACACCTGGTTCTCGTCGGCGCTGTGGCCGTTTTCGACGCTGGGCTGGCCCGATGAGACGCCCGAGTTGAAGACCTATTACCAGACCGACGTGCTGGTGACTGGCTTCGACATCATCTTCTTCTGGGTCGCCCGCATGATGATGATGGGCCTGCACTTCATGGACGAGGAGCCGTTCCACACCGTCTATGTCCACGCGCTGGTGCGCGACAAGAATGGCGCCAAGATGTCGAAGTCGAAAGGCAACGTCATCGACCCGCTCGACCTCATCGACGAATACGGCGCCGATGCGCTGCGCTTCACGTTGACGGTGATGGCGGCGCAGGGCCGCGACGTGAAGCTCGACCCGGCGCGCATCGCCGGCTATCGCAATTTCGGCACCAAGCTGTGGAACGCCACGCGCTTCGCCGAAATGAACGAGGTCGCGCGCAATGACGATTTCTGGCTGAACGACGCCAAGCTGGCGGTCAACCGCTGGATCCTCACCGAGCTGACACGGGCCGCGCGCGAGATCACCGACGGCATCACCTCATACCGCTTCAACGAGGCGGCGGGTGCTGCCTACCGCTTCGTCTGGAACCTGTTCTGCGACTGGTACCTGGAACTGCTGAAGCCGGTGTTCATGGGCACCGACGAGGCGGCCAAGGCCGAAAGCCGCGCCTGCGTCGCCTTCGTGCTCGACGAGATCTACAAGCTGCTGCATCCGATGATGCCGTTCATGACCGAGGAACTGTGGGCGCAGACCGCAGGCGAGGGCAAGGAACGGTCGTCGCTGCTGTGCCATGCGGCGTGGCCGTCGCCAGACTTCGAGGATGCCGAGGCGGCCGCCGACATCAACTGGCTGGTCGACCTCGTCTCCGGTATCCGCTCCGTGCGCTCCGAGATGAACGTGCCGCCGGCGGCCATCGCACCGCTGGTCGTGGTCGGCGCCAACGACGTGACCCGCGAACGGCTTGTTCGCGAGGAGTCGGCGATCAAGCGGCTGGCGCGGGTCGGCGACATCTCGCTGGCCGATGTCGCGCCAAAGGGTTCGGCGCAGATCGTGCTCAACGAGGCGACGATCTGCCTGCCGCTCGGCAGCCTGATCGATCTCGCCGCCGAGGCTGCACGGCTGCAGAAGGAACTGGCCAAGGTGACCGAGGAAATCGCGCGCCTGCACAAGAAGCTGTCGAACGAAAGATTCGTCGCCAGCGCGCCGGCCGAGATCGTCGACGCCGAGCGTGAAAAGCTCGCCGAATACCGCGATGCGCAGGACAAGCTTTCGGTGGCGCTGACCAGGGTTCGCGACGCCGGTTGAGGGTAGATTCGCGAGACTTTAGCGCCCTCTAAAATGGGTGATTTTGCCTCGAAAATCGACATTCCGTTGCGTTAATGTTGACGTAAACGGAAGTTTTTGCCCCATTGTTGCCATAATGTAACAATGGGGCTCTTGGCCTCCAAAAAGCGCTGTTTTTACGCCTTTTTGGATGGTTTTTCCCAGTTTTTTGAGGACGAGACCCGCGCCAAGGACCGTTTTTCGGCGTTGCCGCATCTGGTTGCATTAAGTCAAAAATGCGCCTGGCGAACATGTACACGTACGCCCTTGAATTCCTTGTTGCACCGTTAACCTGAATTGGTTCTAGCTTGATGCACTCGAATTCGGGGAGGACATTTCATGACTATTCTGCGACTGAAAGCGCTGCTTGGGGCGGGCTGCTTTTCACTGGCTTTGATCGGGACAGCGATGAATTCGGCGCATGCCGGCGGCATCGAGCGCGGCGGCTACGACATCGATCTTCTGTTCGATCCGGCTCCGTTCGCGACGGAAGCCGAAGCGACTTACGTCATGCCGCAGCGCAAACTCAAGAATGGCGTGGACACGGACCCGAGCGACGGCAATGTGACCTTCCTCGGCAGCACGGCGAACGACAGCGAGAGCTATTGGGTGCCGCGGATCGGCGTCAAGGCGCAGGTTGTCCAGGGCGTCGACTGCATGTTCGACTATTCCCAGCCTTGGGGCGCGCACACAAATCCGGGTCTGTGGGCCGGTGCTGAATCCAACATGGAAACGGACATCAAGAGCAACAACTACGCCACTACCTGCTCCTACAAGATGGATGCCGGCAAAGGCCAGGTTCGCTTCATCGGCGGCGTCTACTATCAGGAAGTCTATGGTTTCAAGCAAGATCTGGTGTCGCCGCTGGTACCGGGTTTCCAGGGTACCGGTCGTGTCGACCTCAGGGGGACCGGTTGGGGCTGGCGTGCCGGCCTTGCCTACGAGATCCCCGAGATCGCGTTGCGCGCCAGCCTGGTCTACAATTCGCGGGTCAAGCTCGACAATATCTCCGGCTCGCTGGATTTGACACGTGTTGGCCTTGTCGTGCTGCCGATCTATGGCTCGACGCAGTACATGCCGGACACGGTCGAATTGAAGTTGCAGTCGGGTATTGCGCCAGACTGGCTCGCCTTTGGTTCGCTCAAGTGGGTCAACTGGAGCCTGCTGCAGAGTGTTCCGATTTGCGTCGTAGGTACTCCCTCCGCGGCATGCGTTACGGGTGACGATCTCCATTCAGGCCAGATCACCTCGCTGGATCTGATGTATCGTGACGGCTGGACCGTCACCGGCGGCATCGGCCACAAGTTCAACGATCAGTGGAGTGCTGCCGGCCAGCTTTCATGGGATCGTGGCACGTCGCACGGCTACGGCTCGCAGACCGACACCTGGACACTGGGCGGCGGCGTCGCCTTTACGCCCAAGCCCAACATCGAGGTTCGTCTGGCAGGCGCGATCGGCGTGCTGACCAGCGGCCATTCGGGGACAGTGGCTGGCGAAAACGGCTATGTGGCCGGCCAGGAAGTGAGCTACGACTTCGGCAACGATCTGGTGACGGCGATTTCGGGCGGTCTCAAGATCAAGTTCTAAACCTTTGAAAAATCGAATGAAAGGGCCGGGCATCGCCCGGCCTTTTCATTGCTGCTGGCTCGGACAATGGCAATTCCACCGCCGCAGCTTTCAAGCTGCGTTGCATATTAGCCGCATCGCTAGCGCCTCGTGCGATTGTGACGTTTTGGCAACACTTTCTGAACAACCCCTGCGCTAGAAGTCAGGCCGAGGAAATTGCCCATTTCCCGCCATAAACCCGGCGCACCTCGATCTTGTCTCGGGACACGCGCCAAAAGGCTCGGCGATGGGGCAGGCCGCACCGCCCCATTGCAGGGAAAGATGGGGCAAGGAAGAGTATGGACGCCAAAGTCATCTCCAAGGCTAAGCTCCCGAGCCGCTATGTGACCGTCGGTCCGGCGCGTGCGCCGCATCGTTCCTATCTCTATGCGATGGGCTTGTCGGCGGCCGAGATCGCGCAGCCGCTGGTCGGCGTCGCCTCCTGCTGGAACGAGGCCGCACCTTGCAACATCTCGCTGATGCGTCAGGCGCAGGTGGTCAAGAAGGGCGTCGCGGCCGCCAGCGGCACGCCGCGCGAATTCTGCACCATCACCGTCACGGACGGCATCGCCATGGGTCACCAGGGCATGAAGTCGTCGCTGGTGTCACGCGAGGTCATTGCCGATTCGGTCGAACTCACCATGCGCGGCCATTGCTACGACGCGCTGGTTGGCCTCGCCGGCTGCGACAAGTCGCTGCCCGGCATGATGATGGCCATGGTGCGCCTCAACGTGCCGTCGATCTTCATCTATGGCGGCTCGATCCTGCCCGGCAGCTATCGCGGCCGCCAGATCACCGTGCAGGATGTGTTCGAGGCGGTCGGCCAGCACTCGGTCGGCACGATCGATGATGCCGAACTGCTCGAAATCGAGCAGGCGGCCTGTCCGTCGGCCGGCTCTTGCGGCGCCCAATTCACCGCCAACACCATGGCCACCGTCGCCGAGGCGATCGGCCTGGCGCTGCCCTATTCCTGTGGCGCACCGGCTCCTTACGAGATGCGCGACCGCTTCAATTTCGCCTCGGGCGAAAAGATCATGGAGCTGATCGCGAAAAACATCCGGCCGCGCGACATCGTCACGCTGAAGGCGCTGGAAAACGCGGCGACCGTGGTGTCGGCCACCGGCGGCTCGACCAACGCGGCACTGCACCTGCCGGCGATCGCGCACGAGGCCGGCATCAAGTTCGACCTGTTCGACGTGGCCAAGATTTTCGAGAAGACGCCCTACATCGCCGACCTCAAGCCGGGCGGCAAATATGTCGCCAAGGACATGTTCGAGGCCGGCGGCATTCCGCTGTTGATGAAGACGCTGCTCGACCATGGCTATCTGCACGGCGATTGCCTGACCGTGACTGGCCGCACTTTGGCCGAAAATATGGAGCACGTTGCCTGGAATGAACACCAGGATGTGGTCCGCCCGGCCAACAGACCCATTACCCAAACCGGCGGTGTCGTGGGCTTGAAGGGAAACCTTGCCCCCGAAGGCGCGATCGTGAAGGTCGCGGGTATGACGGAGTTGAAATTCTCCGGCCCGGCGCGCTGCTTCGATTCGGAAGAGGAATGTTTCGAGGCGGTGACGCATCGCAATTACAGGGAAGGCGAAGTTCTCGTCATTCGCTACGAAGGGCCGCGCGGCGGCCCCGGCATGCGCGAGATGCTGTCGACGACGGCGGCGCTCTACGGCCAGGGCATGGGCGGCAAGGTGGCGCTGATCACCGACGGGCGCTTCTCCGGCGCGACGCGCGGTTTCTGCATCGGCCATGTCGGGCCGGAAGCAGCCGTGGGCGGTCCGATCGGGCTGCTCAGGGATGGCGATTTGATCTCGATCGACGCGGTGAACGGTACGATCGATGTGGCGTTGTCCGATGACGAACTGGCGGCGAGGGCGAAGACCTGGAAGGCGCGCACGACCGACTATCAGTCGGGCGCGATATGGAAATATGCACAGACGGTAGGGCCGGCGCGCGATGGCGCGGTGACCCATCCGGGCGGTGCGAAAGAAACACACTGTTATGCGGACATCTGAGTTGTT
The DNA here is from genome assembly GCF_964254115.1 of Mesorhizobium sp. LjRoot246. Lineage (NCBI taxonomy): Bacteria > Pseudomonadati > Pseudomonadota > Alphaproteobacteria > Hyphomicrobiales > Phyllobacteriaceae > Mesorhizobium > Mesorhizobium sp. LjRoot246. Next base: position 3,662,390 of record NZ_CAXUSN020000001.1, read on the forward strand.
GAGGTCGTCTGTCTTTTCGGCACTGGTCGTGATCGCCACGTTTGGCGCGACCTTTGGCGCCGTGGGCCAGGCCATGGCCTTCGACGACAAGGTGTTCGACGACAAGACCGGCGTGAAGCCGCAATCGAGCCCTTGGGCGGTGTTCCAGTTCGGCTTTTCCGCCTACAAGAACGGCCACAAGGAACAGGCCGCCGAGGCCTACAAATACGCCGCCGAAAACGGCCAGATCGGCGCCACCTGGAAGCTTGCCCGCATGTATGCCGAGGGCGACGGCGTGGCGCGCGACGACTACGAGGCGTTCAAGTTCTTCTCGGAAATCGTCGACCAGGATGTCGAGCCCGGCTCGCCCGAGGAAAGCTATGTCTCCGACGCGCTGGTCGCGCTTGGCGACTATCTGCGCAAGGGCATTCCCGGCAGCCCGGTCACCGAGAACGAGGTGGCGGCCCAGGAATATTACATGCGCGCCGCCGCCAACTACCGCAATCCGAACGCGCAGTTCGAGATGGGGCAGATGTTCCTGAAGGGCGAGGGCGGCGTGAAGGCCAGCGTCAAGCAGGCCGGACGCTGGTTCCAGCTTGCCGCCGAGAAGGGCCATGCCGGCGCGCAAGCGACGCTGGGCCATCTGCTGTTCCAGAGCGGCAAGATCGTTCGCGGCCTGGCGATGATGACCGCGGCGCTCGAACGCGCTTCGCCGGCCGATCAGCCATGGATCCGCGGCATGCAGGAAGAGGCATTTGCCACCGCCGGCGAAGCCGACCGCCGCACCGCGATCTCGCTGGCCGACGACATCCTCACCAAGGGCGGCAGCTCGGACCAGTAGGCGTTGCTGGTCGAACTGCCGATCTCCCCCCTCGTGGGGGAGATGCCCGGCAGGGCAGAGGGGGGCGCTGTCCCGCCAGCCTTGCTGTTATTCTGACATACCCGCAACACCGGCCACGATTACAATGTGCTGGCAGACATTGTCGATGTCACGGATGATATCGTCATTCCAAAAGCGCAGGACAGTCCAGCCATCCTGCTCCAGACGCGATGATCTCGCATCGTCGCCCGCGACAGCATCGCCTTCCGCGTGTTGGGAGCCATCAACTTCGACGACCAGTTTCTTCCCAGGACAAGCAAAGTCAACAATGTAGCCGGCGATCGGAAATTGCCGCCGGAAGCTAGCCCCATCAACCGGTGCGCGCGAAGCTCGTTCCAGAGCCTCAACTCGGCTGATGTCATCACCTTGCGCATTGACCTGGCGTTTGCACGATGGTTTGGAGGCAGAGGCGTGTGAGGCATTCTCGATGCTCGGTTGCTGTTGGGGCTGGCGCCCTACGGCGCCCCCCTCTGTCCTGCCGGACATCTCCCCCACAAGGGGGGAGATTGGCTCAGTTCGCGGTCGGCTCCGTCGGCACCATGCTGGGGGCCGGCGTCGAGATCGGCGCGACATGGGGCGCCAGCGTGTTTTCGGGGCAGCTGTCCCCGATCTTCGTCCACGATGTGTTGTTGAGCACCATGTCGCAGCGGGCCAGATGGCTCTGCTCGGCCACCGTCAGGCAGGCGACCTGACCGATCTGGTAGGATTTTCCATTGGCCAGGCATTCCTGGTCGGCAAATGCCGCACCCGGAGCGGCCATGGCAAATGCCAGGCCGATCGGACAAAGATGAAATCGTGTGCTCATGGAACCCCAGCCGCCATGCTGGCCCGCAATGAACGGCGCGAAATGTGGCGATATGAGGGTTCAGAGCGTGATCCCGAAAAGTGGGATCGGGTTTTCGGAAAAGATCACGTTCAAACAAGGAGATAGAGCCCCATCCCGCTGCCATCGGGATGGAACAGGCTCTAGGCGTCGTCAGGCCGGCTGCAGCGCGAGATCGATCGCCACCGGGACGTGATCGGACGGTTTTTCCCAGGCGCGCACATGCTTTTCGATCGAGGCCGATGAGAACCGGTTGGCGGCTTCCGGCGACAACAGCAGATGGTCGATGCGGATGCCGTTGTTTTTTTGCCAGGCGCCGGCCTGATAGTCCCAGAACGTATAAGTGTCGGACCCGTCGGTGACCGCGCGCACCGCCTCGGTGAAGCCAAGATTGAGCAGCCGGCGGAAGGCCTGCCGCGTCTGCGGCTGGAACAGCGCGTCGCCCAGCCAGTTCTCCGGAAAGCGCGCGTCGATCGGCTCGGGAATGACATTGTAGTCGCCGGCGAGCACCAAAGCCTCCTCCAGTCTGAGCCGCTCTTCTGCCCAACGCTCCAGCCGCGCCATCCAGGACAGCTTGTACGAGAATTTCTTCTCGTCATCGATCGGATTGCCGTTCGGCAGATAGAGCGAGGCGACGCGCAAAGCGCCCTTGTCGGTCGAGAAAACGCCTTCGATGAACCGCGCCTGCTCGTCGGCATCGTCGCCGGGCAGGCCTCGGGTCACCTCGTCGAAGCGCAGCTTCGACAGCAGCGCGACGCCGTTGAAACCCTTTTGGCCGTGGGTTTCAACATTGTAGCCAAGCGCCTCGATCTCGGCGCGCGGGAACTGATCGTCGACCGTCTTGACCTCCTGCAGGCAGACGATGTCGGGCGCGCTTTCGGTCAGCCAGTGGGTGAGGTTGCCGATGCGGGCGCGGATACCGTTGATGTTCCAGGTGACAATTTTCATGACGGTCTCAATGCTGTTCAGTTGGGTTCTTGCGGCGGCAGGCGTTCGACGAAGCCGATCGTATTGCCAGCCGGGTCCTTTAGGAAGGCCATCCATTCGCTTTCCCCCGCTGGACCGAACTGGCCCTCGGTGTCGCGATGGACAAGCGTTGGCGGCGCGGTGAAGGGCACGCCCGCCGCGACCGCCGAGGCATGGAAGCGATCGAGCCCGGATATGTCGAGATAGACGGTTCCGGCCGGTATGCCGTCGGTGAACAGTAGTCTGATATCGCCGGCCATGATGAAGGCAATGCCCGGCGGATCGAAGCGTGCATGGACAGCCATGCCGAGCACGTCGCGCCAGAACGCCAGCGTCGCGTCGAGGTCACGGCCAGCCGACAGCGCGATCTGACGGACCGCGCCGATTGCAGGCATGTTCATTTACTCCCAGAACGTTGGAAGTCGGCATTTGCCGCAAGCGTTTGCTCAATTGCATTTCGCAGATGTGGTAATTGCTCAGGCGTTGCACGCTCGTCAAGCCAGTCGCAGGCGTTGAATAGGTCTCCAAGCCAGGCTGGAAAATCATATCTGTGCTCGATGGGAGACACCATACAGCAGATATCGGAGGGTTTAATCTCGCCCTCAAGATAGGCCTGCAAGCGTCGAAGGAATAGCTTACGCGCGATCTGCTCCGCCTCTTTGGACCTTTCGTTGAAGCCGGGAAAATGCCGCGCGATCAAGGACAGCAGATGACCACGAGTATTTTCGATACTGGTGGCATTGCGTGGATTGGATCGCCTGAGCTGCAGGTAATCAGCGTCTTCGGCATACGCTTCAGATGCCTTGTGACGATTGGCCCAACCAAGAATGTCGGTGTCAGAAATTGCTTCGATCTCGCGGGCTACAAGAACCGTAATCGGATCCTCATGGCCCTCGAGAAGCGGCTTCATGTCGTCAAATGCTGAAGCTCGTGCCGCAGCCGCAGGAAGCGACCGCGTTCGGATTGCGGATCTGGAACGACTGGCCCATCAGATCGTCGACGAAATCGATCACCGAGCCGCCCATATAGACCAGCGACAGATCGTCGATCAGCACCGTGGCGCCATCTTTCTCGATGGCGACGTCATCATCGTTCGCCCCCTCGACCAGGTCGAACTTATAGGAAAAGCCCGAGCAACCGCCGCCTTCGACCGACACGCGCAGCGCCGTTTTGCCGGCTTCGCCCGAGACAATCTTGGCGATCCGCCTGGCGGCGGCCTCGGTCATGTCGACTTTCATGGCAGTCTTGGCATCCGCGCCCATCGGCGTCACCTTGCTTTCGGTTTCACATGATAGGTATGAAGCGCGACGGGGCAAGTCAACTGCGGCATCGATCATGACCAACGAGTTGGGCGACATCGGATTTGGCTATCGGCCACGCGCCGCCTATGCCTGCGATCCGGCAAAGTCGCGCGGACGGCTGTTCGACGAGGTGGAAAGCCCGACCCGCACGCCGTTCCAGCGCGACCGCGACCGCATCATTCATTCGACGGCGTTCCGCCGGCTCAAGCACAAGACGCAGGTCTTCATCGCGCATGAAGGCGACCACTACCGCACCCGGCTGACCCATTCGATCGAAGTGGCGCAGATCGCGCGCGCCCTGGCACGGGCGCTGCGTGGCGACGAGGATCTCGCCGAGGCGGTGGCGCTTGTGCATGATTTCGGCCACACGCCCTTCGGCCACACCGGCGAGGACGCGCTGAACGAAAAGATGGCCGCCTGGGGCGGCTTCGACCACAACGCGCAATCGCTGCGCATCGTGACGAGGCTGGAGGCGCGCTACGCCGAATTCGACGGGCTCAACCTGACCTGGGAGACGCTGGAGGGCCTGGTCAAGCACAATGGACCGCTGACGGACGCCAAGGGCAAGGGTCTGAAAGGGCCGGTGCCGCAGGCGATCCGTGATTATTCTGAGCTGCACGACCTCGAACTCGACCGGTTTGCCGGCATCGAGGCGCAATGCGCGGCGATCGCCGACGATATCGCCTACAACACGCATGACATCGACGATGGCCTGAGGTCAGGGCTGCTGACGCTGGATATGCTGGAGGTGGTTGCGCTGCCCGGAACCATTCTGAAGGGCGTGCGCGCTCGCTATCCCTCCCTCGATGACGTGCGCACCGGCCACGAGCTGATGCGGCGGCAGATCACCGCCATGGTCGAGGATGTCATTGTCTCCACATCAGCCAATCTCGAGCGTATCAGGCCGCGGAGCGCCGATGCGGCAAGAGCGGCGGGCGAGACAATGGTGGCTTTCTCGGCCGAAATGGCTGCCTTCGAGAAAGAACTGAAGGCCTTTCTCTATAAGCATCTTTATCGGCATGCGGAGGTGATGCGGGTGCGCGCGGACGCCGAGCAGATCGTCAACGACCTGTTCGATGCCTATTTCGCCGATCCGCGCGCCATGCCGGACGGCTGGCGCGAGGGGTTGGATCGGGCCGACGACCGCATCAAGGCACGCAGTGTCGCCGACTTCCTGGCGGGTATGACCGACACTTACGCGCTCAAGGAACACCGGCGTTTGTTTGACCATACGCCTGAATTGAGCTAGGGCGGGCTCGATTTTGCCGGCCAACGAGCCGGATTCGCCACAAAGCCGCCAGAGCACGTCCAATGAACATCTTCGCCGATTTCACCGCGCGAATCATAAGAGCCGTCGAAGCGCTTGATCTGAAAGACAAAGACGGCGTTACGCTTGACCTGTCGCGCATTGCCGTCGAGCCGCCACGCGACGCCAGCCATGGCGACCTGGCGACCAATGCGGCGATGGTGTTGGCCAAGCCGACTGGCCAGAATCCGCGCGCGCTGGCCGAAAGACTGGCGCAAGCGCTGCGCGACGACAAGGATGTCGCGGCGACAGAAGTGGCCGGTCCTGGTTTCGTCAATCTGAGGCTCAAGGACGGCTTCTGGCAGGCACATCTGACCGCACTGCTTGGCGAGGGCCGCAACTATGGCCGCTCGACGGTTGGCGGCGGCAGGAAGACCAATGTCGAATATGTCTCGGCCAACCCGACCGGGCCGATGCATGTCGGCCATTGCCGGGGTGCTGTCGTCGGCGACGCGCTCGCCAATCTGATGGCTTTCGCCGGCTACGACGTGACCAAGGAATATGTCATCAACGATGCCGGCTCGCAGATCGACGTGCTCGGTCGTTCCGCATTCCTGCGCTATCGCGAAGCGCTGGGCGACGACATCGGCGAAATACCTGCCGGTCTCTATCCCGGCGATTATCTGGTGCCTGTCGGTCAGGCGCTGGTCGAAGAGTTCGGCCGCTCGCTGCTGCAGATGCCGGATGACGAGGCGCTCGCTATCGTCAAGGACCGCACCATCGATGCGATGATGGCGATGATCCGCGAGGACCTGGCGATGCTCAACGTGCATCACGACGTGTTCTTCTCCGAGCGCACGCTGCACGCTGACAATGCCAAGAAGATTCGCTTGGCGATCAACGACCTGACGCTGAAGGGGCATATCTACAAGGGCAAGCTGCCGCCGCCCAAGGGCGAGAAGCCCGACGATTGGGAGGACCGCGAGCAGACGCTGTTCCGCTCGACCGCGGTCGGCGACGACATGGACCGGGCGCTGGTCAAGTCGGATGGTTCGTTCACCTATTTCGCCGCCGACGTTGCCTATCTCAAGGACAAGGTCGATCGCGGCTTCGTCGACCTGATCTATGTGCTCGGCGCCGACCATGGCGGTTATGTCAAGCGGCTGGAAGCCCTGGCGCGGGCAATTGCCGGCGAAGAGGTGAAGCTCACCGTGCTGCTTTGCCAGTTGGTAAAACTGTTTCGCGAAGGCGAGCCGGTGCGCATGTCGAAGCGGTCGGGCGATTTCGTGACGCTTCGCGAAGTGGTGGAGGAGGTCGGTCGCGACGCGATCCGCTTCATGATGCTATACCGCAAGAACGATGCGCCGCTGGATTTCGACTTCGCCAAGGTGACCGAGCAGTCCAAGGACAATCCGGTATTCTATGTGCAGTACGCCTCGGCGCGCTGCCATTCGGTGTTCCGGCAGGCGAGCGAGCAGTTGGGCGAAGCCAATTTCGACCGCAACAGCCTGGCGTCGGCCGTGGCCTTGCTGACCGACGAGGGCGAGATAGGCCTGGTCCGCAAGCTTGCCGAATACCCGCGTCTGATCGAGTCCGCCGCACTTGCGCTCGAGCCGCATCGGCTGGCATTTTACCTCTATGATCTGGCTTCCAGCTTCCATGGACACTGGAACCGTGGCACGGATAATCCGGACTTACGTTTTGTTAAGGTTAACGACCGACAATTGACGCATGCCAGACTAGGGCTGGTGCAGGCTGTTTCGGACGTTTTGACGTCCGGCCTGACGTTGATCGGAGCCGCCGCGCCCACCGAAATGCGTTAGGTTTGACTAAATAACCTGTCACCTTTTGCCCACATTGCGCTGGTAAGGGCCAACCCTACGCGACGTCCATGGCGTCCGAATGAGTGCGAGTTCGGGAACAATAATGGCAGACAGAACCCAGCTGAGAGTAGCCGATAACAACGACCTCACTGACGATGATCCGTTCGCGGAACTGACCAGGATCATGGGGTTCGACCCGCGCCAGCCAGTCAGGCCGCAATCGCCCGCCCAGCCGAAAGCTCCCGTTGCCGATCACGCGACGGAGTTGGGCGATTTCGATATCGATCTCGAGAAGGAACTGATGGGCGAGTTCGGCGCTGATGACAGCGACGCCGCTCCGGTTGTCGAGGCTGTTGAGCCGGCATTCGAGCAAGAGCCGGCATTCGAAGCGGCCGATGCCAGCGTGATGGACGACGAGCTTTCGGTGTCGCTCGACGACGATTTCCAACTGGACATGGCTGAGATCGACGACCACGTCGCAGGCGCCAGCCATGCGGCGGCAGGTGAAGCCGTGCCGTCTGTCGAGCCGGCTTTCGATTCCGATTTCGACAATGCCGTCGCCAATTCGCTCGAAGACGTTTCGCCCTTCGAGGACGATCAGCCGATGGCGGATGAGCTTGCCGCGTCGCTCGACCAGGATTTTCGCCTCGATGAGGAGGCCGAAGAGGCACAGCATGCCGCGCCGGTCGTTGACGCGCCTGCTTCTGTCGAGCCGGCAGCCGCCGATGATGAATTCGACGATGCGGTTGCGATCTCGCTCGAAGACGAGTTGATGCTCGACGGCCATTCGGCGCCCGAACAGTCCTACATGGCGGCCGACCCCGTCGAGTATCCCATGCCGGCACAGGCGGCTGCGCGTGAGACTTCCGACGAGAATTTCGCCGGCGACTTCGACGACGCCATGGCTGATGTCGACATGGATTTTGATAGTCGCGGGGACGAGCCGGTCGCGTTCGAAGAGCCGGAAGCGCATGATGAGCTTGCCGATGCCGCGGACGCGAAGGGCGAGACTTCCAGCCCTGAAGGCGCGTCGGATGACGCTTTCGACCTCGAATTCGACGACACGTTTGCCGAAACGGTCGAAGAGCCGGTCGCGGAGGTTGCCGCCGCTGCGGTCCAGCCGGTGGCGCCAGAAGCCGATATCGCGCCTGCGGTGCAAGCCCCGATCACGGACGAGCGGAGCCTGGAAGACGAGTTGAATGCGCTGCTGGGCGCCATGACCACGCGTGCGGCGCCGGCGGCCAGGGAGCCCATGACGGCTCAGCCGGCTGCCGCCGCTGAGCAGCCGCCTGTCGTCGAAGCCGCGGAGACCGCCGAGGAACCGGCCGATCTTGTCGACGACCTCGACTGGGATCTCGACGAACACGCGCCTGAGCAGGTTCAGCACGTTGGCGCGGCCCAAGCGGCCGATGCGGATATTGACGATCTCATGCTTGATGAACTCGAGCAGGAGGCTTCAGATCCGGACCCCGAACATGGTGATATCGATCTCGACGACGACGCGTTCGACGACGCTTTGGCCAAGAGCCTAAATCCCCGCGATGCGGCCGCTTCCCGCGACAATTCGGCGGATTCTCTGGATTGGCTGGCGGAGCGTTCCACCGCCTCTGAGCCTGCCCGTTCATGGAGCCGCGTGACGCCGGTTCCGCAGCAGCCATCATTCAGCGCCCAGCCGTCATTTAGCACTCAGCCGTCAGCTTCGACGGCATCCATGGCCGCGGCGCCGGCAGTTGCCGCAGCAACGTTCTATCGTCCGGCCGAGCCGGTCGAGACCGTCGCCCAGGCTGCCCCTGTGTCGGCGCCGCAATCGCACCAGCCCGCGCGTTACGAAGACGTGCCCGATGTCGAGACGGTCGATGTGCCCGAGCGTGTCGTGGCGCTGGCGGACGATCTCGATATTCCGGAACTGCACTTCGAGGAAGATCAGCCGGCGACGCCTGGCTACGACGATCTCGATGCCGAGTTCTCCAGCCTTCTCTCCGAGATGAACGCGGTGGAAGTCGCTGCCGCTCCCGCAGGCAACGTGGCCGGCGCGTCTTACGATGATGACTCCTACGCCGCGGGCTTTACGCAAGGCTATGACAACGTCAAACCGGGCTATGACAACGCCAAGCCGGGCTATGACAGTGTCAAGCCGGGCTATGAGCCGGAAGCGCGGACCTATGCGGCGCGGCCGATGGACATGTCTGCCCGCGCAGCGGCGCCCACGGGTTATGCCGATGCTTCTGGCTTCGATCTCGACAGTCTGCCCGGCAGCCAGCCAGTTTCGCAGGCCGATGATTTCACCGTCGATGAACTCGACTACGATCCCGAACTGGACGAGGCGATGACCGTTCCGGGCCTCGGCGAGCGCGAGGCCGCGAGGCCATGGCGCGGGCGTGGCTTGTTCATCGCCGCGATTGTCGGCGCGGTGGCGGTCGCGGGCGGCCTTGGCGCCTTTGCGCTGTCTTTCGGCGGCAAGGGCGGCAGCGAAGCGCCGGTGATCGTCAAGGCCGATAATGCGCCGATCAAGGTCAAGCCGGAAAATCCGGGCGGCGCCGTGGTGCCGAACCAGGACAACAAGGTCTACGACGCGGTCAGGGGCGCGAAGCCCGCCGAGCCGGTCCAGGAAAAGCTGGTCACCAACGTCGAAGAGCCGGTGGATGTGCAGGCGAAGGACCCGGCCCGCGCCATCGATCTCTCGCCGAACCAGAATGCCGCTGCCGGCGGAACGGATGACGGCAACGCCGCATCGACCGCCGTCGCCGCTCCGGCCGACAGTGCCGCTGCCGCGCCGGCCGACAGCGCGGCCCCCGCGCCCAAGTCCGAGGACCGCATCGCGCAGGTGCTGCAGGATGCCGACAAGGGCACCAATGCCGATGTCGTCGCCGTTGCGCCGCGCAAGGTGAGGACCATGGTGGTCAAGTCGGACGGTTCGCTGGTGCCACGCGAGGATCCGGCGCCCGCCGCCCCGCAAGTGGCCGCTACGGAACCGGTCGACCCGGCGCCGCAGCATGTTGCCCCGACGGCGCAGGCTGAGGCGGACCAGACCGGCACCGTGACGCCCGCCGCGGCCCAGGCTGGCGCCGAACCGGCCCTCAAGCCGGTGGCGCCAGCCAAGGCCAAGGTGCAGTCGGCCAACACGCCGGCAAAGGTTCCGCTCGCGCCGCAGCGCCCGTCCGACCAGCCGGTCGATGTCGTCGGCGAGGTCAAGCCCGATCAGGTCGCATCCATCGATCCGGCATCGACCGCGACCGGCGGTGGTTCATGGTCGATGCAGATCGCTTCGCAGCCGACGGTCGAAAGCGCCCAGTCCAGCTATCAGGATCTGCAGCGCCGCTACGGCAGCGTGCTGTCGGGCCGTACCGCCAACATCGTCAAGGCCGAGATCGCCGGCAAGGGCACGTTCTACCGCGTGCGCGTTCCGGCCCAGTCGCGCAATGACGCGATCAATTTGTGCACCAGCTACAAGGCCGCCGGCGGCAACTGTTTCGTCTCGCGCTAGAGCCGGAGCCAATCACCAAAAGCCGGCGCGGTCACCGCGCCGGCTTTTTCATGGGGAAAGCAGATCCGGCGTTGCACCGTATCTGATCCCCGGCGATTCCCTTTGATCGCGCAAAGCCCTAAACTCCTGACATGACCGAATCAAAATCCATGATCCTCGGCTGTGCCGGGAAATCGCTTACCCGCGAAGAAATCAATTTCTATCGCAATGAATGCCCGTGGGCCTTCATCCTGTTTGCGCGCAACATCGGCGAGACCGAACAGATCCGCGACCTGGTCGCCGAGATGCGCGACTGCATCGGGCGCCCGGACGCGCTGGTGTTCATTGACCAGGAAGGCGGGCGTGTTCAACGCCTGCGGCCGCCGCTTGCCCCGAACTATCCGGCCGGCGGCGCGCTCGGCGCGCTGTGGCGCGACGACCATGACGCCGGCGCCCGCGCGGCGTGGCTGATGGCGCGGCTGCATGCCTTCGACCTGCTGCGCTACGGCATATCAGCCGATTGCCTGCCGGTGCTCGACGTGCCGATCGAGGGCGCCAGCGACGTCATTGGCGCGCGCGCCTATGGCAAGGACCCGCGACCGGTGATCGAGCTTGGCCGTGCCGCTGCCGAAGGCCTGTTGTCGGGCGGGGTGCTGCCGGTCATGAAGCACATTCCGGGTCACGGACGTGCCTTTGCCGACACGCATTTCGAGTTGCCGGTGGTCAATGCCTCGCTCAGCGACCTGCAGCGGCATGATTTCGCCCCGTTTAGGGAGCTCAACCATCTGCCGATGGCGATGACGGCGCATGTCGTCTACAGCGCGATCGACCCCAACAACCCGGCGACCACCTCCGGCAAGGTCATCGACGAGATCATCCGGCGCGAAATCGGCTTCGACGGGCTGTTGATGAGCGACGACACCTCGATGAAGGCACTTTCTGGGGATTTCCCGACAAAGGCGGCCTCGATCCTTGCGGCGGGCTGCGATCTGGTCCTTCACTGCAACGGCGTTTTCGAGGAGATGGCCGGCATTGCATCGCGGACCACGGGCCTTGAGGGCACGTCGCTGGAGCGCGCAAAGCGGGCGCTGACCTATATAACGAACCGCGACACGGTTGAAGAAACCGAAATACGTGCCGAATTCGCCACCTACTTCGATGCGGTGGCATAGCAAAGGGAGAGTGACAGGCAGTGGCGGAAACATTGGAAAGCAAGGCCGCAAAGGCCGCACCGATGGACCGTCTGTGGGCCGAGAATGACGATTCACGCGTCACCGGCGACCCGTCGCTGGTCGTCGACGTGGCCGGCTTCGAAGGTCCGCTCGATCTTCTGCTGCATCTCGCTCGCACCCAGAAGGTCGATCTGGCGCGCATTTCGATCCTGGCGCTGGTCGAGCAATATCTGACCTTTGTCGAGACGGCGCGGGCGCTCAGGCTCGAGCTTGCCGCCGACTATCTGGTGATGGCGGCGTGGCTGGCCTTCCTCAAGTCTAAGCTTTTGATCCCCAAGCAGCCGGGCGACGAGGGCGAAAGCGGCGAGGAACTGGCGGCGGTGCTGCAGTTCCGGCTGAAGCGGCTTGAAGCCATGCGCGACGCCTCGGCGCGGCTGGTCAACCGCAACCGGCTCGGCCGCGACGTGTTCGCGCGCGGCATGCCGGAAATGGTCATCGTCGAAAAGCGCAACGCCTATTCGGCCTCGCTCTACGATCTCCTGACCGCCTATGCCCAGCAGCGGCAGAAGCAGGCGATCAACAATGTGACGATCGCCAGGCGCGGCGTGTGGTCGCTCAAGGACGCGCGCGACATCCTGACCCGCCTGGTGGGGGCCGTGAGCGACTGGACGACGATGGAAAGTTTTCTGATCGCGTACATGACCAGCCCAGAGGAGCGGCGCACGGCGATCGCCAGTTCATTCGCGGCCACGCTGGAGCTGGTGCGCGAAGGGACGATGGACATGCGGCAGGACGAAGTGTTCGCGCCGATCTATCTGCGCGGCCGCACGCAGGCAATCAAGGCAGTCGAGGTGGCATCATGAGCGAACGCGCCAACGCTTCGGTTATCCCGTTCAATGTCGGCGATGAATCCGAAGAGGAACTGTTTTCACAGGATCCGGCCGAGCAGCAGGTGGTACAGAACCCGGCCGAGCGGTTGCATCTGGCGGAAGCCGTGCGCATGGCCGAGGCGATCGTGTTCGCCAGCGCGGAACCGGTCAGCGAAAAGCAGCTTGCGGCACGCCTGCCGGACGGCATCAACATCGCCCATGCCATGGCCGAGCTGCAGCAAATCTATGCGCGGCGTGGCGTCAATCTGGTGCGGGTCGGCGATGCCTGGGCGTTCCGTACCGCCGGCGACCTGGCTTTCCTGATGAGCCGGGATACTGTCCAGCAAAGGAAGCTCTCCCGCGCGGCTCTCGAAGTGCTGGCGATCATTGCCTATCACCAGCCGGTGACGCGCGCCGAGATCGAGGACATCCGCGGCGTCGAGACCTCGAAAGGCACGCTCGACACGCTGCTGGAAACGGAATGGGTGCGCATGCGCGGCCGGCGCAAGACGCCGGGACGCCCTGTCACCTACGGCACGACGGAGACCTTCCTCGACCATTTCGCGCTGGAGGAAATCCGCGATCTTCCCGGCATGGAGGAACTGAAGGGGGCGGGGCTGCTTTCTGGCCGCATGCCGTCGAATTTCTCCATTCCGCAGCCGCCGGCCGATCCCGACGCACTGACCGACGACGAGGATGCGCTGACCGACATCGACCTCGAGGAACTCGGCCTGCTGACGCCGCGCGTCACTGAAGATTAACTGGCATTGGCGGCCGACGTGTCGAGGATGCGCGGATTCGTAGCGGGGCCATCGCGTTGAAAATGCGTGACATCCGCCACCCTTTCATAAACTCTGTCGCAGTTGTGTTTGAATCCCAACGCGAAAGCGCATAGATCATCGCCAGGGAAAACGTTCGAGAGAGATTTGTTATGGGTTCATTTTCGATTTGGCACTGGATGATCGTGCTGGTGATCGTGCTTTTGGTGTTCGGCCGCGGCAAGATTCCAGAGCTGATGGGCGACATGGCCAAGGGCATCAAGAGCTTCAAGAAGGGCATGGCCGACGACGACGTTGCCGAAGACAAGCGCACCGTCGAACATCGCGCCGACGAGACCGTTGCGGCCGCGAAGGAAAAAGCCAGCAAGAGCTGAGCCACGGGCTCTAGTCGGAACAAAGTGCCATGTTTGAAGTCGGCTGGACCGAAATGCTGGTCATCGCGATCGTCATGATCGTGGTCGTCGGACCCAAGGATTTGCCCAATATGCTGCGCACCTTCGGCCGCACGACGGCGAAGCTGCGCGCCATGGCATCCGATTTCCAGAAACAGTTCAACGAGGCGCTGAAGGAAGCCGAGCTCGACGACGTCAAGAAATCCGTCGACGAGCTCAGGGGCATGAGCCCGATGGCCGAGATCAGGAAGCAGCTTAATCCCTTCGAACAGGCCGCGGCCGACGTTCGTTCCGGCGTCGACGCGGCGATGAAGCCGAAGCCGGCGGCTGATCCGGCAACGCCTGCCGCCTCGACCCCGCAGGCCGCCGAACCGTTGAAGAATGGCGCAACGACCATGCCGGGTGTCAACGGACCGGAAGCAGCACCGGCAGCGCCGGTTTTCCCGGCCATGATCGATGAATCGGTGGCGACATCATCGGTGTCGACAGAAGCTGTTGTGGCGCCGAAGGCGCCTGCGACGAAGAAAGCCAAGCCTGCGCCGGCCAAGGCTTCGGCAAATGGCGCAAAGGCTCCAGCGCCGGCGAAAACGATCTCCGCGAAGGCTACGCCCGCGCCCAAGGCGCCGGCGAAGACGGCGGCAAAGCCTGAAATGCCCAAGGCCGCGAAGCCCGCTGCGGCCCAAGCTGTTGCGGCCAAGACCATGGCGGCCAAGACGGGGACGAAGACCGAACCGAAGCCTGCTCCGATGAAGAAGCCGGCGGCCAAGAAGACGGCGGGAGCCGCCAAGTGAGCGTTTCGGACAAGGAAAGAGACGAGATCGAGAAATCGTCGGCGCCGCTGATGGAGCACCTGATCGAGCTGCGCCGGCGGCTGATCTGGTCGCTGGGCGGCTTCTTCGTTGCCTTCCTGGTCTGTTTCTTCTTCGCCAAGAAGCTGTTCAACCTCCTAGTCGTCCCGTTCAAATGGGCGACGCAATGGGCCGGGCTCGATCCGCACAAGGTCGAGCTGATCTACACCGCGCCGCAGGAATTCTTCTTCACGCAGGTCAAGCTCGCCATGTTCGGCGGCATGGTCATCGCCTTTCCGCTGATCGCCACGCAGATCTACAAATTCATCGCGCCTGGCCTCTACAAGAACGAGCGCAACGCCTTCCTGCCGTTCCTGATCGCGTCGCCGATCCTGTTCCTGATGGGCGCGTCGCTGGTCTATTTCTTCTTCACGCCGATGGTGATGTGGTTCTTCCTCGCCATGCAGCAGGCCGGCACCGACGACCAGGTGCAGATTTCGCTGCTGCCGAAAGTGTCGGAATATCTCAGCCTGATCATGACGCTGATCTTCTCCTTCGGCCTGGTGTTCCAACTGCCGGTGGTGACCAGCCTGATGACGCGCGTCGGCATGCTGTCGTCCAAGGCGCTGGCCGAGAAGCGCAAATGGGCGATCGTCATTGCGTTCGTCGTCGCGGCCGTGCTGACCCCTCCCGATCCGATGAGCCAGATCGGTTTGGCCATTCCAACCATCCTTCTCTACGAGGTCTCCATCTGGGCTGCCCGGCTGATCGAGCGCGATCAGGAAAAGCAGCGCGTGGCGCGCGAGAAGCAGGACGCGGCGGACGAGGTCGCCGAGAAGAAGCCAGCGGACGTATCTTCCACATAAGCCGTGGCGCCGCGTCCCGGCTGGCTCGGAATCGATGCCGATAGGAATTTTTTCTTTACCTGCTGAGGGCAGCTATGCTATGATTCTCGGTATGGTGCTGATTTGCACCGGCGACCCGCCGCAGAGGCAGGTTTTCATTTCAGGCTCTCCGTCATCCCGTCGAAAGCGCGTTAAAGCGAGATCGCAGGCTTGCCTTCCCCATGCCCATCTTGCATCGGTCAAGGATGCGGTTTAGGCCCTCTGGCTGAAACGCACCGCCATCAAGCGATGCGTTTCAGTTTTGTTTGAAGCATGTCGATTGTCCCAAAACCGCTACGCACTTTTGGGCGACATGCTACCCAGGAGCGTTCAAATCATGCTTGACATCAAATGGATCCGCGACAACCCGAAGGCCCTTGTCGAGGCGCTGATGAAGCGCTCGTGGGACGCCGGCGAGGCGCAGTCCACGGTCGATGGGCTGATCGCCTCGGACGAGGCGCGGCGCGAACACGTCACGGAACTGCAGACCAAGCAGGAGCGCCGCAATGCCGCCTCGAAGGAAATCGGCAACGCCATGCGTTCGGGCGATGCGGCTCTTGCCGAGAAGCTGAAAGCCGAAGTCGGCGAGATCAAGACCTTCATCCAGAACGGCGAGGCGCGCGAACGCGAACTCGACAAGGCGCTGAACGACGCGCTGGCGGTGCTGCCCAATGTGCCGTTCGACGATGTGCCTGTCGGCAAGGACGAGCACGACAATGTCGTCAAGCACGTTGTCGGCAAGGTGCCTGCGCGGCCAAACTGGGTGAAGGAGCACTTTGAGATCGGCGAAGCGCTCGGCATGATGGATTTCGAGCGCGCGGCAAAGCTGTCAGGTTCGCGCTTCACCGTGCTGAAGAGCGGATTGGCGCGGATGGAACGCGCGCTCGGCCAGTTCATGCTCGATTTGCACACGACCGAGCATGGCTATGAGGAAGTCATTCCGCCGCTGATGGTGCGCGACGAGGTTTTTTTCGGCACCGGTCAGTTGCCGAAATTCGAGGAGGACTTATTTTTTACCGATCCTCGTACGCCCGAATACGATGATTGGAAGCTCAAGATGGCCCGAAGATTGGCTCTTGAGGGGACATCCTTAGGGGGGCCTCCAACGTCGATCGAGCAAGGAGTTGATCGCGCTCTTAGCTTCATTCGTGATGCCGAGTATGAGGCCACCAACTTTACTCCCGATGACTACCAACATTCGAAAAGGCGGCTTGGCCTCATCCCGACCGCCGAGGTCCCGCTCACCAATCTCGTGCGTGAAGAAATCACCGCCCACGAGAAATTGCCGCTGCGTTACACCGCACTGACGCCGTGCTTCCGTTCGGAGGCAGGCTCGGCCGGGCGCGACACGCGCGGCATGCTGCGCCAGCATCAGTTCTACAAGGTCGAACTCGTGTCGATCACCGACCAGGAATCATCGCTTGCCGAGCACGAGCGGATGACGCAATGCGCCGAGGAAGTGCTGAAGCGGCTCGGCCTGCCGTTCCGCACCATGACGCTGTGCACCGGGGACATGGGCTTTGGCGCGCGCAAGACCTACGACATCGAGGTCTGGCTGCCGGGCCAGAACGCCTATCGCGAAATCTCGTCCTGCTCGGTGTGCGGCGATTTCCAGGCGCGCCGCATGGACGCCCGCTACAAGGATAGGGACGGCAAGGGCAACCGCTTCGTCCACACGCTCAACGGTTCGGGCACCGCGGTCGGCCGCGCGCTCATCGCCGTCATCGAAAACTACCAGAACGAGGATGGCAGCGTAACCATTCCTGAAGTGCTGCGGCCTTACATGGGCGGTTTGGAAAAGATCGAATCATCGAAGTGACTAGCTTGGCAGTGTCGCATTCCTTGGCGCCCCCCTCTGTCCTGCCGGACATCTCCCCCTCAAGGGGGGAGATTGCGCTGTCATCACGGCTTTCGCTAATTGTTGGCGTAGCGGGGAATGCGGCGGCTACGGAACTGCCAATCTCCCCCCTTGAGGGGGAGATGGCCGGCAGGCCAGAGGGGGGCGCCACAGAGCGCTGCCGTCAGTCCAATTCTGCGAAGGCGGCTTCATGCGCATTCTCCTGACCAATGACGACGGCATTCATGCCGAGGGCCTGGCGTCGCTCGAACGCGTCGCGCGCACGCTGTCCGACGATGTCTGGGTGGTGGCGCCGGAGCAGGACCAGTCCGGCTATGCGCATTCGCTGTCGATCTCGGAGCCGCTGCGGCTGCGCAAGATCGGCGAGAGGCATTTCGCCGTGCGCGGCACGCCGACCGATTGCGTCATTATGGGCGTCAAGAAGATCCTGCCTGGCGCACCCGACCTGATCCTCTCCGGCATCAATTCCGGCGCCAACATCGCCGACGACGTCACCTATTCCGGCACCGTTGCCGGCGCCATGGAAGGCGCTCTGCTCGGCATCCGCTCGATCGCGCTCAGCCAGGGCTACAGCTATGTCGGCGAGGATCGCGTGGTGCCTTACGAGACGACCGAAGCGCTCGCGCCGGCGCTGCTGAAGAAGCTTGTCGCAACGCCGCTGCCGGAGGGCGTTTTGCTCAACGTCAATTTCCCGAATTGCACGCCCGAAGAGGTCGCCGGTACGGTGGTCACCTCGCAAGGCAAGCTCGTGCACTCCCTGTGGGTCGACGAACGCCGCGACGGGCGCGGCCTGCCGTACTACTGGCTGCGTTTCGGCCGCGAACCGGTCGAAGGCAAGCAAGGCACCGACCTCTACGCTCTGCGCAACAGGCTGGTGTCGGTGACGCCGCTGCAGCTCGACCTGACCGCGCATGAAATTCGTGACCAATTGAGCAAGGCGCTTGCATGAACCTCCCGATCGATGACCGCGAAGGCTTTGCCGCCTTTCTCCTGCGCCTGCGCGGCCGGGGAACGGTGCCGAAGGCGCTGATCGCGGCTTTCGAGGCGACGCCGCGGCGCGGTTTCCTGGCGGCCCAGTTCCACTCCATCGCGTGGTCGGACCGCATGCTGCCGATCGAATGCGGCGAAGCGATCGAAGGCGCCGACATGCAGGCGGCGGTGATCGCGGCGCTTGCCATCGAGGACGGCAATCGCGTGCTCGAGATCGGCACCGGCTCCGGTTATACCTCGGCGGTGATGTCGCGGCTGGCAGGGCGGATCGTCACCGCCGATCGCTACAAGACGCTTGTCGAGCAGGCCAGGCAGCGTTTCGAGGCGCTCGGCATCGGCAATGTCATCGTGCGCCACGCCGATGGTTCCAACGGGTTGCCGAATGAAGGGCCATTCGACCGCATCGTCGCCTGGGCGGCCTTCGACAACCTGCCGCGCTTCCTGCTCGATCAATTGTCGAGCGGCGGCATCGTCATTGCCCCGATCGGCCCCGAAGAGGGCGAACAGGTGCTGGCCAAGCTGACCAAGGTCGGCAGCCGGTTCGAGCGCGAAGACATCGGCCTCGTTCGCCTGCAGCCGATCTTGCGCAGTGTCGCGGCCGTCATCTAAAGCGCGTCACGATTGAACGGATTCAGGCGACGCCCCTCATCGTGGTGCGCCACGGATTCCCGTCATCCTCGGGCTTGTTCCCGAGGATCTGCCGACATCAGCAAAAGTACTTGAATAACATGGCTATCCTTCGCATGTCCGTAGATCCTCGGGACAAGCCCGAGGATGACGGCGGTAGCGTTGTGGCCCGCTTTGCGAACACTCCGAACTAGTAGTCTAGGCGGTGTCGATACTCAGGTGATGCTGCCCGGCGAATGGCGGCTTGCCGCGCTTTCGGGACTCACCAAACCCCAATGTCCGCTGCCTTCCGGGTCTCGGACCCAGCCACTCTCGGCGCGGCCAGGCCTCAGTCCCGATATGCCCAAGCCAGTCCTCTAATATTTTAAGAAAATTGCGCCGGATTCCATGAGGTTAACCGTCGAGTAACATTAACGCGCTTTAATCATGCCTAGTTTGTACCGGGTATGTGCGGGTCAGTGCGATGCAACTCAGTGTTTTGAAGGCAAATGGACGCAATCTGGCGCGAGGCTGCGCCGTCCTCATGATTGCAGGCGCCGCGGCCGGGTGCAGTTCCCAGGTTTCGCGGTTCAATGGCGTCGACGACGTCTTTACATCCTCGACCAACAATCAGCGCACCATCATCAACAAGCAGGATGCCGTACAGCAGCCCTATCCGGGCGATGTCGCGGCCGCTCCACTCGATGGCAGCCATACGCAGTCGGTCAGCCGCTCCAGCCTCGAGCCTGTCTCGACGCGGCCGCTGCCGCCGCCCGTTGCCCAGGCGCAGCCGGCTCCCGCTCTGGCGCCCGCAGCGAAGCCGATGCGCACCGCATTGACTCCGGCACCGCATGTCGACAGGACCACGACTGGCACCGTCGCTCCGGCCGCATCGCCTTTCAAGGTTGCGCAGCCCGATGAGCCGCGAGTGGCGTCCTCTGGTAAGCCGCATGCAACCGAGATTGTCGTTCGGGACGGCGAAACGATTGGCGGCCTGGCGCAGCGCTACAAGGTGCCGTCCGACGTGATCATGAAGGTCAACGGGCTGAGCGCGACCAAGGGGTTGAAGACCGGCCAGAAGCTGATCATTCCGGCCTATGCCTATTCGAGCAGGGGCGAGCCGAAAGTCGCCGATGCCAAGCCGGCGAAAGACGGCAAGCACGATCTGCCGGCTACCGCACCCCAAAAAGTCGCGGTGCTGCCGCAGCAGCCGAAGCTCAAGGAGGGCAAGTCCGCCGCACAGGTTGACACCTCGGCTGCGGCAAACCAACCCAAGGAGCCCAAGCCTGCGCAGGTGGCCGCGGCAAAGGCGACAGGCGCTGCTGGCACCTATACGGTCCAGTCGGGCGACACGCTTTCGTCGATCGCCAGGAAGACCGGCGTCGGTGTTGTCGCCATCAAGCAGGCTAACGGGATGAAGGATGGCTTGCTCAAGATCGGCCAGACCCTGAAGGTGCCGGCCGGTGGGACCGCGACGGTCGCCAGCGCCAAGCCGGCGAAAATCGATCCGGTGACCACGGCGACCACGCAGCCAGCTGCAAAGACCACGCCGTCAGAAACGCTGGCGTCCTACACGCCGCCGAAGAAAGATTCGAAAGTCATCCAACAGGCCGAGGACGACGATGCCGTTGCGCCTGACGCCACCGGCATCGGCAAGATGCGCTGGCCGGTGCGCGGGCGCGTGATCTCCGGTTTCGGATCCGGCAAGGACGGTGTCGACATCGCCGTGCCGGCAGGAACGCCGGTCAAGGCGGCCGAGAATGGCGTCGTCATCTATGCCGGGGACGGGCTCAAGGAATTCGGCAACACGGTTCTGGTGCGGCACGAGAATGGCCTGGTCACCGTCTACGGCCACGCTAGCTCGATCGAGGTGCAGCGCGGCCAGAAGGTCAAGCGCGGCCAGGAAATCGCGCTGTCGGGCATGAGCGGCACGACGGACTCGCCGAAGCTGCACTTCGAAGTGCGCAAGAACTCCGCCCCGGTCGATCCCTCCGGCTATCTCGAATAGTCGCTCGAATAGAAGAAAAAAAGCAATTTGCGGGCCGTCTGACCTCCAGTCCGGCCCGCCGGCTCAGCCCGTTCCGCAAGGAGCGGGCTTTTTCAGTTGGCTCCGGGAGGTCAATCCTTCAGCGGTTTGCCGAGCCGTCCCGCCAGATCCTGCGTGAATTGCCAGGCCACGCGGCCCGACCGGCTGCCGCGCGTCGTCGCCCATTCCAGCGCCTCGGCGCGTAGCTGCTCGGGATCGATGGCGAGGCCATGATGCCGGATATAGCCGTCGATCATGTCGAGATACTCGTCCTGCGAACATTTGTGAAAGCCGAGCCACAGGCCGAAGCGGTCGGACAGCGACACTTTTTCCTCGACCGCCTCGGACGGGTTGATGGCGGTCGAGCGCTCATTGTCGATCATGTCGCGCGGCAACAGATGACGGCGGTTCGAGGTGGCGTAGAAGATGACATTGGCCGGGCGGCCCTCGACGCCGCCTTCGAGCGCTGCCTTGAGCGACTTGTAGGAGGTATCGTCGTGGTCGAAGGAGAGGTCGTCGCAAAACAGGATGAAGCGGAACGGGGCCGCTTTCAGCAATCCCATCAGCTTCGGCAGCGTGTCGATGTCTTCGCGGTGGATTTCGATCAGCTTCAACGGCAGGTCTGACTTGCCCTTGGCGTTGATTTCCGCATGCACGGCCTTGACCAGCGACGATTTGCCCATGCCGCGCGCGCCCCACAACAACACGTTGTTGGCCGGATAGCCGGTAGCGAAGCGTTCGGTGTTGTCGACCAGGATGTCTCGGACGCGGTCGACGCCACGGATCAGGCCGATGTCGACGCGATTGACCTTGCGCACCGGCTCCAGATAGCCCGGATCGGCCTGCCAGACGAAGCAATCGGCCTCGCCGAGGTCGGTTTCGGGCACCGGCGGCGGGGCGAGGCGGCTCACCGCCTCGATCAGCCGGTCGAGTTTCTGGTTCAAGGCTTCAATGCTGCTGTCGGTCATATCCGTCTTTTGTTTTCGCGTTTTTGGCGTGTGGGAGCGTGAAGCTGCCCGATTCCGTCTGATACAAAACCGGTTGTAACCTTTTGTTCGAGCGTGATCTTTGGACAAACGGTTTCCGTTTGTCCGAGAAAACCGGCTCGCGCTTTTCGCGATCACGCTCTAACACGGCTCAACAGGCCGGAAAAGCAGCCGATTTGGCCGGCCGCGCAGTTGCATTGACAACTTTACCGACTATATTCCGGCCAAATTTCAAGGGGCCGCCAAATTGGCGGCTGTTTTCAAAATTCAGGAGTACCTCGATGTTCGTGACACCGGCATACGCCCAAGGCGTTGGCGCTTCTCCCGACATGTTCATCAGCATTTTGCCGTTTGTCCTGATTTTCGTGATCATGTATTTTCTGATCATCCGGCCGCAGCGCACGCAGCTGAAGAAGCGTGGCGAGATGCTGGCCGCGGTTCGTCGCGGCGACACGGTGGTTACCGGCGGCGGCTTCGTCGGCAAGGTGACCAAGGTGATCGACGACAACGAACTCGAGATCGACCTCGGCGGCGGCACCAAGGTGACCGCGCTGCGTTCGACGATCGCCGATGTGCGCGTCAAGGGCGAGCCGGTGGCGAACCAGAACGCCAAGAAATAATCCAAATTCAGGCGGAGTGATCCGCGGACACGCTCTGACGGACGACGCCATATGCTTTATTTTTCGCGCTTCAAGATGATCCTGATCTGGGTGGCCGTGGCCATCACAGTGATCCTCGCCGCGCCCAACATGTTCTCCGCCAGCACGCTGGCACAACTGCCCAACTGGGTGCCGAAGCGGCAGATGACGCTGGGCCTCGACCTGCAGGGCGGTTCGCACATCCTGCTGGAGATGAACCAGAACGATCTGATCAAGGACCGGCTGGAGACGACGCGCGACGAAATCCGTACGCTGCTGCGCGACGCCAAGATCGGCTATACCGGCCTTGCCGGCACGGGACGGACCTTGCAGGTCCGCATCACCGATCCCGCCCAGCTCGATGCCGCCAAGAAGGCGTTGAAGGCGTTGACCGATCCAGTCGCTGCCGGCCTGTTCACCGGCGGCTCGATCCAGGAAATGACGCTCGACGATTCCGAGCCCGGCCTGCTCAAGTTCAACGTCACCGACGCCGGCATCAAATACCGCACGTCGACGGCGCTGACGCAGTCGATCGAGGTGGTCGAGCGCCGCGTCAACGAGCTCGGCACGACCGAACCCATCGTGCAGCGGCAGGGCGACGATCGTATCCTCGTCCAGGTGCCGGGCCTTCAGGACCCGCAGAGGCTGAAGGAAATCCTCGGCCAGACCGCCAAGCTGACCTTCCAGATGGTCGACCAGTCGATGCCGGTGCAGGATGCGCTCAATGGCCGTCCGCCCGCCGGCTCGTCGGTTCTGTATTCGCAGGACGATCCGCCGGTCCCCTATCTGATCGAGAACCGCGTCATCGTTTCGGGTGAAAACCTCGTCGATGCCCAGGCGACATACAATTCGCAGAACAACGAGCCGGTGGTGTCGTTCCGCTTCGATTCGAAAGGGGCGGCACGCTTCGGCCAGGCCACGGCGCAGAATGTCGGCAAGCTGTTCGCCATCATCCTCGACAACCAGGTCATTTCGGCGCCGCAGATCCGCGAGCCGATCCTCGGCGGCACCGGCCAGATCTCCGGCAATTTCACGGCTCAGAGCGCCAACGATCTCGCCGTGCTGCTGCGCGCCGGTGCGCTGCCGGCGACGTTGACGGTGATCGAAGAACGCACGGTGGGTCCGGGCCTTGGCCAGGATTCGATCCATGCCGGCAAGGTCGCAGGCATCATCGGTTCGATCCTCGTCGTTGCCTTCATGTTCGTCGCCTACGGCTTCCTCGGCTTCCTCGCCAACATCGCGCTGGCGGTGCACGTGGCGATGATCGTCGGGGTGCTCTCGCTGCTTGGCGCGACGCTGACATTGCCGGGTATCGCCGGTATCGTGCTGACCATCGGCATGGCGGTCGATTCCAACGTGCTGATCTACGAACGTATCCGCGAGGAGCGACGAAACGGCCGCTCAGTCATCCAGGCAATCGATACCGGTTTCACCAAGGCGCTGGCGACCATCGTCGATTCCAACATCACCTCGCTGATCGCCACCGTGGTGCTGTTCTATCTCGGTACCGGTCCGGTGAAGGGCTTTGCCATCACCTATGCAATCGGCATCCTGACGACCGTCTTCACCGCCTTCACCTTCACCCGTCTGCTGGTCTCGATCTGGCTGCGCCGGGCTCGCCCGAAGGAACTGCCGAAGGCACCGGTGACCTTCGTTCCGCCCGGCACCAAGATCCCGTTCATGGGCATCCGTCGCTGGACGTTCACGCTATCGAGCGCACTTTCGATCCTGTCGGTGGTGCTGTTCATGACCGTCGGCATCAACTACGGCATCGATTTCAAGGGCGGTTCGCTGATCGAGGTGCAGACCAAGAGCGGCAATGCCGATCTCGCCGACCTCCGCGCGCGGCTGACCGAACTCAACATCGGTGAAGTCCAGGTGCAGCAGTTCGGTACGCCCAACGACGTGCTGATCCGCGTCGGGACGCAGGATGGTGGCGAGAATGCCGAGCAGACCGTCATCGACAAGGTGCGCGGCGAGCTGCAGGACGTCTATGACTTCCGCCGCGTCGAAGTGGTCGGACCGACCGTGTCCGGCGAGCTCGCCAAGCAAGGCACGATCGCCATGCTGATCGCGCTGCTCGGTATCCTGGTCTATGTCTGGTTCCGCTTCGAGTGGCAGTTCGCGGTCGGCGCCATCGTGGCGACGGTGCACGACGTGGTCATGACGCTCGGCTTCTTCGTCATCACCGGGCTGGAGTTCAACCAGTCGTCGCTGGCGGCGATCCTGACCATCATCGGCTATTCGCTGAACGATACGATCGTTGTCTATGACCGTGTTCGAGAGGATCTGCGCAAATACAAGCGCATGCCGCTGCCGCAACTCCTGAACAACGCCATCAACGAGACGCTGTCGAGAACGACGCTGACCTCGGTGACGACGATCCTGGCGCTGCTGGCGCTGGTTCTGTTCGGCGGCGAGGTGATCCGCTCGTTCACCATGGCCATGCTGTTCGGCGTCGTCTTTGGCACCTACTCGTCGATCTTCATCGCGGCGCCGCTGCTGATCCTGTTCAAGCTGAGGCCGACGGCTTCGGCCGACGAGGAGAAGCCGGTCAATGGCGGCAAGGCGGTCGCGACCTGACGCGCCGGCCCGAAGGGGTTTAACGGTGACCGGCAAAGGCATCGTCATCCGCGAGGCGCATTTTCCAGGCCGCGCGCCGATCGAAGCCTACGGCAATGGCGGGTTCCGCTTTGCCGACATGTCGCATCGCGGCTCGCTCATGTGCCTGCCGTCCGGCATCCATGGCTGGGAACCGGCGAATCCTCTGGCGCTGACGGCGGCGGATTTCGACAGGCTGCTGGCTGAGGCCGGCAAGGTCGAGATCCTGCTGGTGGGCATGGGCAGGGATCTCCGGCCGTTGCCGGCGGCACTGCGGGCCGCGCTGAAGGCCGCCGGCATTGCGTCCGATCCGATGTCGACGGGTGCCGCGGTGCGGACCTACAATGTCCTTCTGGCGGAGGACCGCGCCGTGGCCGCAGCACTTATCGCCGTCGATTGACATGTCCCAGAATGCCAAAATCGTCATGGACGCGGTGCGCGCCGCCGACCATGACCGCTATCTGACCGCGCTTTACGCGCCGGCGGACAAGCGCGACGCGCTGTTTTCGCTCTACGCCTTCAATGCCGAGATCGCAGGCATTCGCGATCGCATCCATGAAGCGCTGCCGGGCGAGGTGCGGCTGCAATGGTGGCGCGATGTCATTGCTGCCGGCGGGGAGGCCGGTGCCGGCCATCCCACAGCCGAAGCCTTGAATGCCACGATAGCGACATTCAGCCTGCCAAAACCGGCCTTCGAGAACATGCTCGATGCGCGCATCTTCGACCTGTACGACGATCCCATGCCCTCGCGCACCGATCTGGAAGGCTATTGCGGCGAGACGGCTGCCGCGCTCATCCAACTTGCGGCGATGGTGCTCGACCCCGGCGAGGCGCCGCGCTTTGCCGAACTGGCGGGCAGGGCTGGCTGCGCGCAGGCGATGACCGGCCTGCTGCTGTTGCTGCCGCTGCACCGCAAGCGCGGACAATGTTTTGTCCCGGCCGACATTCTGGCGGCGGCGGGATCGTCGCCGGAAGAATTCATTGCCGGCGATGGCGGACCCGGCGCCAAACGCGCGGTGGCGGCGATGATCGCGCTGGCACGGGAACATCTTTCCGCCTTCGAACAGGGCGCGTCTGCTGTTCCGGTCTCGCTGCGCCCAGCGTTCCTGCCGCTGGCCCTGTCGCGCGCCTATCTCGGCAAAATGGAGAATGGCTCGCCGCTCGATGGTGTGGCGCGGCTGTCGGGCTTGCGCCGGCATTGGCTGCTGCTGCGTCGCGTGACCAAGGGTTGGTAGGCACTTTGACGTAAACGTCAATCGTGCTAAGAAGTTTCCGCGCCAAAACTGTCGCCTCAGACGACAGGCCGGCCGGAGGAGATGCCCGTTCCATGAGCTTGCCTTTGCTGGTTGCGATCGTCGCCCTTGGCATCGCGCTGTCAGTTGCCGCGGTGCATTTCACCGGCGGCAGCAAGACGGCGACGCTCATTGGCGCAGATCATGCAATGAGCCGATTTGCCGAGGATTTTCCTGACGAGATCGCGATGGTGGTCCGCCTGACAGCGGATGCCAGGACCGCGTTTCTGGATATCGGGCGAGGGCGCATCGGTATCGTCCACAGCATCGGAGACTGCTTTTTGACCCGCATTGTCACGCCTCGAGATATCGCGGTTTTGAACGCCGGGGATGCGAACACGGTCTCGTTCCGGCTTGCCGATTTCACCTGGAAGGGCGGCCGCTTCCGCTTTGCCAGCGCAACAGATGCACGAGGCTTGCTGAAAGCGCTTGAGCGGCAACACACACATTCCGCGAGGGAGGCTGCATGATGGACAGCTACGACTTTCCACAGGTCACCCAGCTGGCCATCCCGTTCTTCGTGGTCGCGATCCTGATCGAACTTTGGCTGGTGCGAACCGGCCGCGCCAAGGGTTCGTTCGAGACGCGCGACACACTGACCAGCCTGATGATGGGCACCGGCAATGTGGTTGCCGGCCTGCTGCTTGGCGTCGTGTCCTACTGGGCGCTGCTGTGGCTCTGGCAATTCCGCGTCTTTAATCTCGGCCTGTCGGTCTGGGTGTTCCTGGCCGCCTTCCTGCTCGATGATCTGCGCTACTATGTCTATCACCGCATCGCGCACCGGGTGCGCTGGGTGTGGGCCGAGCACGTCAACCACCATTCCAGCCAGCACTACAATCTGTCGACGGCGCTGCGGCAAAGCTGGACCGGGCTGTTCACCTTCATGTTCGTGCTGCAGGCGCCGCTGGTGCTGCTTGGCTTCCATCCGGCGGTGATAGCCTTCACCTTCGGTTTCAACCTTGTCTGGCAGTTCTGGATCCACACCGAGACGATCGGCAAGATGTGGGGCTGGTTCGAGTTCGTCTTCAACACGCCGTCACACCACCGCGTCCACCATGCCACCAATCCGCGCTATCTCGACGCCAACTATGCCGGCACGCTGATCATCTGGGACCGGATGTTCGGTACCTTCGTTGAGGAATTGGAGGAAGACCGGCCGCGCTATGGGATTGTGAAAAATCTCGGCACGTTCAATCCGCTGAAAGTGGCGTTCCACGAATGGATCGGCATGTTCAAGGACACCTTTGCGCCCGGCTTGACCTTGCGCGATCGCCTGAACTATCTGATCAAGCCGCCAGGCTGGAGCCATGACGGCTCGCGCGAGACTTCGGAGAGTCTCAAGGCGGCCTATGTCAGGCGAAATCCGGGTGAGGCCGGCAAGCCGGGGCTGCCGATGGCTGGTGTCGAGCCGGCTGAATAAATATCAGGATGGTTCGTTCGACCCGCCGTCGCGCATCAGCGTCTCATAGTCGCGACCGCCATGGAAGATGTTGACGATGCGGACGACATCGTTCTCGATCAGATAGGTGATGACGGCGGAATGCTCGAATGGGACGGTTCGTAGTCCCCGAACGATATCGTCGCGCGAGCGACCGCCGCGGGGTGCATTGCCGATACTCTGGCAACGCTCCTCTATCCGATCCACAAAGCCGTTGGCGATGTTTTCGCTGCCGCTGTTCTCAAGGATGTAGGCGCCAATCGCTTCAAGATCGGAGATCGCGTTTTCGCTAAGAACGACGGCGAGACGCTGGATCATTACTATCTCGCGCCATCTGTGAAATCCGACTTTTTACCCGATCGATCGCCTCGTCGAGCGGAACAGCAGGCCTCGTGTCCTCGATCGATGCCTTCACCCGCGCCCTGATCGACGCCATGCGCTCGGCGTGCTCTTCCTCCTCGCGCTGGAAGGCTCGCAGGGCTGCGCGGATGACTTCGCTCGCCGATCCGAAGGAGCCGTCCTCGACTTTCTCGCGGATCATACGCGCCATTGCAGGCGTGACGGTGATGGACAGTTTCTCGGCGGATTCCATGGGTCGTCTCCCAGATAAAGTAGGATACTATCCTACCCTACGCCTGAGGTCCATCATACAGAAGCTATTCCGCAGCTTCGGCCGTTTGCGCTTCCAATCCCAGCCATTGACGGCAATCGGCGCGTGCGCGCGATGTGATGGCGTGCCGCTTGGCGACGGTCTTGTCCTTGCCGCGCATGCGTTTGCCCTCGGTCTTCGGCGCTTCGACCGGCGGGAATAGGCCAAAATTGACGTTCATTGGCTGGAACGATCGCTTTCCAGGCTCGTCATCGGAGACGATGTGCCCGCCGGTGATGTGGTTGAGCAGCGCGCCGAAGGCTGTTGTGAGCGGCGGCAAGGAGGGTGCATGGCCGAGCCTTTCGGCGGCGGCGAAGCGCCCGGCGAGCAGGCCGATGGCAGCACTTTCGATATAGCCTTCGCAGCCGGTGATCTGGCCGGCGAAACGCAGGCCGGGGCGCGACTTCAACTGCAGCGAAGCATCGAGCAGGGTCGGCGAGTTGATGTAGGTGTTGCGGTGCAGGCCGCCGAGGCGGGCGAAATCGGCGTTTTCGAGACCCGGTATGGTGCGGAAGATGCGCACCTGCTCGGCATGCTTCAACTTGGTTTGGAAACCGACCATGTTGTAGAGCGTACCCAGCGCATTGTCCTGCCGCAGCTGCACGACGGCATAGGCCTTAACCGTCGGATTGTGCGCATTGGTCAGCCCCATCGGCTTCATCGGGCCGTAGCGCAATGTCTCGACGCCGCGCTCGGCCATGATCTCGATCGGCAGGCAGCCATCGAAATAGGGCGTGCCTTCCCATTGTTTGAATTCGGTTTTCTGGCCATCGACGAGCGCCTGCACGAAGGCAAGGTACTGGTCCTTGTCCATGGGGCAATTGATGTAGTCCTTGCCGGTGCCGCCGGGTCCGACCTTATCGTAGCGCGACTGGAACCAGCAGATATCCATGTCGATCGTGTCGAAATGGACGATTGGCGCGATGGCATCGAAGAAGGCGAGCGCATCGGCGCCGGTCGCTTCGGCAATCGACTGGGCAAGCCCTGGTGCGGTTAGCGGACCCGTGGCGATGATCGCTTGGTCCCAATCCGTCGGCGGCAAGCCCGGTACTTCCTCGCGCTGGATGGTGATCAGCGGGTGCGCTTCGAGCTTTTTCGTCACAGCGTCGGCGAATCCGTCGCGGTCGACGGCAAGCGCACCGCCAGCCGGCACCTGGTTGGCGTCGCCGGCGCTCATGATCAGCGAGTCGGCCAGCCGCATTTCGGCGTGCAACAGGCCGACGGCGTTGTTGTCGGCGTCGTCGGAGCGGAAGGAATTGGAGCAAACCAGCTCGGCCAGGCTATCGGTCTTGTGGGCATCGGTGCCGCGAACGGGCCGCATTTCATGCAGGACGACGGGAACGCCAGCCTGCGCTGCCTGCCAGGCGGCTTCGGAACCGGCAAGGCCGCCGCCGATGATGTGGATGGGATTTTTGCTCATGAGCGCCGGAATAATCGCTTGGCGCGGCGATTGCAATTGCCGTGCGCGGCGCGGGGCAAACTGCAAGCCAGGGAATCAACCCCTGAAAACAACAACACCCGCCGGGGGAGGAGGTCCGGCGGGTGTCGTTTTTGGGGTCGACCCTCGGGAGGAGGTGAAGGCCGACCGTATTCGTCATCGCCGGGGAGGAGGTCGGCTTTGACGAAATCTCTTTCGCTATTTTACAAGGGGCGAAACCTCTGGGGCAAAATTCGTTTTGCCCCGGGGGAACAGCGCCCGCCGCGGGAGGAGGTGCGGCGGGCGCCGTTTTTGTGGTCAACCCTTGGGAGGAGGTAAGGGCTGACCGTATTCGTCAGGGTCGGGGAGGAGGTCGACCCTGGCGAAATTCCTGTGTTAGACCGCCCGGCGGGCGACGATCTTGATTTCGTCGCGGACGATACCGAGATCATGCAGCTGGCGGTTGGAGAGGCGACCCAGCTCGGCAACCGTCTCGCGATAAACGCGCCAGTTACGATAGTTGCGGATCAGGTTCATTGTCGTTCTCTTTTTCAAAACTGGTTCGGACCATTTGCGGTCCGAAGAATTAGACCGCCTTGCGAGCAACGTAAGGAATGTCGCTGCGGCTGATGCCAAGGTCGGTCAGTTCACGGTTGCTCAGGCGGCTCAGCTCGGACACGGTGTCCCTGTAGCGGCGCCAGTTGCGGTAGTTGCGGATCAGGTTCATGGTAGTTCTCGTTTCGTCTTTCTTGCGGATCATTCCGTTTGTGTACGAACTATAAATAGGCGGACCCATATCGATTTAAAAGCGCTATGGCTGCATGGCAGCAATGCAAATTGTGCAATGCAGCATTAACGCGCGTTCACGGACCTGACACAAAGAAACCCGAATCGGAAAATGCCGCCGCGTCAACGATTTGACCGGATCGGCTGAAAAAAAGACCAAACTGGGGGAGAAGCAGCATGGCGAGCTATTCGTCGCGGGTCAGGGCGGATATCGCGCGCTGGCAGCAGGCCGGCATGATCGACGCCGCGACGGCCGATTCGCTGGCGCGCGATATCGAGGCCAACGAGCGCAAGTCGCTCAGCTTCGGCTCGATCCTGGCGATGATGGCCGCCTTGCTGTTCGGCGCCGCCATCCTGATTTTCGTCGCCGCCAATTGGGACGCGATCCCGCGGCTGGCGCGCGTGGCGGCACTGTTTGCTATTATCCTTGGCGGCTATGTCGGCGGCGCGGTACTGAAGATGCGCGACCATGCGGCGATCGGCGAGGCGTTGTGGATCGTGGCGGCAGCGGCTTTCGGCGGCTCGATCGCACTGATTGGCCAGATGTATCATCTCTCGGGCGACGAGGCGTCGGCTCTGGTTACCTGGGGCGCCGGCACGGCACTGGCGGCGGTGGCGCTGCGTTCGAACCCGCTGACGGTCGCTTCGGTCGGCATTGCCGATGCCTGGCTGTTCCTGAAAGGTTTCGATTATTACAGCCGTACCGATTTTCCGCATGGCTTCGTCGTTATGGCGATCGTGCTGTTTGCCGTCTCGTTCTGGACCCGCAGCCAGGCAGCGCGGCACCTGATCATCCTGTCGGTGCTGTTCTATCTGGTGCTGCTAGTCACCGACCACGACACGCTGCAGGTGGCGATCCCGCTGGTCGTCGCCTCGGCGCTGCTGTTCGCGGCCTCGGTTTTCGCACCCGACCCGGTCGACAGAATCGTGCAGCTCAGCGGCCGCTTGCCCTTGCACGCGCTGCTCGGCTTCCTCACCGGCCTGGCAATGATCCAGTTCGAACTGGCCGACGAGAGCAGCTATAACAGCGGCTTCGCCATCGCTTCGGTGATCGCGTTGGCCGGCATCGTCGCCGCAATCGTGCTGGCAGGACGGGAGAGCCGCGGTTTGCGCTGGCTTGCCTATCTGGGCTTCGCCTTCGAACTCGCCGTCATCTATGTCGTGACCTTGCAATCGATGCTCGATACGGCCGGCTTCTTCCTGGCCGCCGCGGTGCTGCTCGGCATCCTTGCGATCGTCATCATCCGCGTGGAAAAACGCATGAAGGGTCCAGAGACTGGGGGAGCCACGGCATGATCACCGGGAAAAGACTGGTTATCTCGGCACTGGTGCTGGCACTCGTCCAGATCGGATTTCTGAGCTGGATCATCGCCGGCCGAGCCGCGATCCTGCGCAACGGCAAGGAGGTGCTGCTGAAGATCGAACCCATCGATCCGCGCGATTTGCTGCGCGGCGACTTTATTATTCTCGGCTACGAGATTTCGCGCATACCGGTAAAAATGATCGCCGACATTCCGCCCGACAAACTCTCCAGCGACGATACATCGATTGTCGTGCGCCTGAAGAAGGGCATTGATGGCTATTGGGCGCCAACGACCGCCTGGTTCGGCAAGGCGCCGACACAGGCCGCGGCCGACGAAGCCGACATATCGGGGCACGTCGCCGAGGGCTGGGATCTTCGCAGCGAAGGGGGCACCGTGGCGCCGGACTACGGCATCGAGCGCTTCTATCTGCCGGAAGGCGAGGGGATGGCGATCCAGAACGACATGCGGGTGCGCCCGTTCGGCATCCGGCTGGCGCTCGCCGGCGACGGCACCGCGCAGATCAAGGCGCTGGTGGACGGCGACAAGACGCTGTTCGAGGAACCACTCTATTAATATCCGTATCAGCATCCCTGCCTGCCGTGGTGTGAAGCATGCCAGTTAGCCTGTCGACGCGTGAGGACATCAACCTCGACACTGTTTTGCGCGTTGCGTGGAAGAAAGACACGGTGGCGATCGGCGAGAAGGCCTTGCAACGCATCGCCGAGTGCCGGGCTTCGTTCCTGAAGCTGATCGAATCCGATCCGCCACCGGTCATCTATGGCGTCACCACCGCCATGGGGGAGCTGGCGAGCCGAAAGCTAGAACCTGACGAGCGGGACCGTCATGCGCGCATCAAGGCGTACGCTGCCGCGACCTCGTTCGGCGATCCGCTGCCGGAGCGCGTGGTCCGGGCGATCGTGCTTGCCCGGCTGACGAATTTCATCGAGGGCAACGCTGCCACCACGCCACGCATTGCGCTCGCCGTTGCCGCCATGCTGGATGGCCGGCCGATGCCAACGGTGCCGGGCTCCGGCCAGGGCGGCGCCGGCGAGATCCTGGCGCTCTATCCCTTGTTTGCCGAGCTTTCGACGCGCTTCGACCTGGAGGTCAAGGAGCGGGGCTCGCTGATCAACGGTTCGCCCTGCGCTGCAGCCCTGGTGGCCGACGCGGCACTCGCGGCACGCCGCCGCATCCGCATGGCGCACAAGGTCTTCGCGTTGTCGATCGAAGCGTTTCGTGCTCCGCTCGAGCATTATGACGCGGCGCTCGATACGCTCTGGGGCGATGAGCACGAGGCGGCGGCCCTGCAGGGATTGCGGGAGTTTCTGGTTGGCGCCGGCGATGGGCGGCGCAATTATCAGGCGCCTGTCAGCTACCGCATCGTGCCGCGCGTGCTTGGCCAGGCGCATAGGGCACTATCGTCTGCCGAGCGGGCGGCCAATGTGTCGCTGGCCTCGATATCTGACAATCCCGTCTATATCCCGCCGGACGATACATATCCGCTTGGCCGCTGCATCTCGACGGGCGGCTATCACAATGCCATGGCGACGCCGGCGCTGGACGATCTGGCGGCGATATGGGCCGATATCTGCCTGCTCTGCGACCGCCACGCCTCAAAACTTCTCAATGGCAAGGTGTCGCTGCTGCCCGACCTGCTGATGAGCGGGCGGCACTCAGCCGACAGCGACGGTCACGGCAATGTCGGCTACGTGCCGATGGCGATCACCGGCTATCTCGAACAGGCCAAGCTGGCCGCACAACGCACATTCATTCCGGGAACGGAATCGGCTGGCGCCGGGCAAGACGATGTCGCCACGACGGCGTTCTTCGCATGGACCAAAGAGGCAACCGCCGGCCGCTGCGTCGATGCCGCCATGGCAATGCTGGCGATGATCGCCTCGCAGGCGCTGCACGTCACCGAACGCACGCCGCCGCCTGCGCTGCGGTCTTTCGTCGATGGAATCAGGGGGATCGTGCCGCCTGTTGGCGCCGATCGCGTGCTGGGGCCAGAGCTTGCAAAGCTGGCCGAATTGTTCACCGGACAGGTGTTTGAGGCATGATCTCGTGGAGGGCACTAGCCGGGACATCGGCCGCGCCGGTCCTCCTACGCCAAGGCTTCGGAGGACACTCCTTCGTCTAAAGAGCTTCAGGTGGCCTGCCACCCGAAGCTCGAAGAGCGAAGGGTGGTGCGGGTAGAGGGACTCGAACCCCCACGATCTCTCGCCAGAACCTAAATCTGGTGCGTCTACCAGTTCCGCCATACCCGCATGGACCGGCAATCCCATGTAGCCATCATTCTGTCAATGTCAGAGACGACATGAGGGTCAGAGACAAGATGTCGGGTGAGGGCCAAAATGTTGGTTATTCGCCGGAATGCGAAGACTGTTGAAAATTAGCCTCGCCTGTGACAAAAGGCGTGTCAAATGTGACGGGACGCGACGATCCGCTTCTGCAGAATGTGATAAGAAGTAGGAAAAACAAGAACTTATTCACATTTTGGAACGCAGTTTGGGAGAGTTTGAGCCGGGTTTTCGGTCAAATCGCCAGGTTCCGTACCAAAAGCCATTCCCGGCAAGAATATACCGGCAGGCTGTGAACGGCAGAGGCCGTGGCAGTCTCATTGGTGAAAACAAAGGTTTTACGATGCAGGTCACCGAAACGCTCAACTCCGGTCTCAAGCGAGAGATCAAGATCACCGTGCCGGCCGGTGACATGGAAGCCAAGCTGATGGCGCGGCTTTCGGATGCCCGCAACAAGGTCCGCATCAACGGCTTCCGTCCCGGCAAGGTGCCGGTGCAGCACCTGCGCAAGGTCTACGGCAAGTCGTTCATGGCCGAAGTGGTCAACGAAATCCTCAATGATTCGACCCGTTCGATCATCACCGGGCGTGGCGAAAAGGCTGCCATGCAGCCCGAAGTCATCATGACCGAGGACGAGAAGGAAGCCGAGAAGATCCTGGCCGGCGGCGCCGACTTCGAGTTCCGCCTCAATTATGAGATCATTCCGGCGATCGAGATCAAGGATTTTTCCGATATCAAGGTGACGCGTCAGGTGTTCGACGTGCCTGACGCCGAGATCGACGAGCAGGTCCAGCGCGTTGCCGAATCGGCGCGCAGCTACGAGCCGAAGACCGGCAAGGCCGCCAACGGCGACCGCGTGACCATCGACTATGTCGGCAAGATCGACGGCGAGGCCTTCAATGGCGGCGCCGGCACCGATCAGCCGCTGGTCCTGGGTTCGAAGGAGTTCATTCCCGGTTTCGAGGATCAGCTTGTCGGCGCCAACGCCGGTGACGAAAAGCAGGTCACCGTGACCTTCCCGGAAAATTACCAGGCTGCGCATCTGGCCGGCAAGGAAGCCACCTTCGACGTCACCGTCAAGGAAGTGTCCCAGCCCGGCGCGCTGGAAATCAACGACGAGACCGCCAAGAACCTCGGCCTGGAGTCGCTGGAGCGCCTGCGAGACGTCGTGCGCGGCCAGATCGAGAACCAGTTCGGCGCCATGACGCGCCAGAAGGTCAAGCGCCAGTTGCTCGACCAGCTCGACGCATCCTACTCGTTCGAGGCGCCGTCGAAGCTCGTCGACGCCGAGTTCAACAACATCTGGGCGCAGGTCAATCGCGACCTTGAAGCAGCCGGCCACACCTTCGCCGACGAAGAGACGACGGAAGAAGAGGCCCGTGCCGAGTATCTGCGTCTTGCCGAGCGCCGCGTGCGCCTTGGCCTGGTGCTAGCTGAAATCGGCGAGAAGGCCGGCGTCACCGTATCGGACGACGAGCTGCAGCGCGGCCTGTTCGAGCAGGTGCGGCGTTATCCTGGCAATCAGCAGCAGGAAGTCTTCGAGTTCTACCGCAACAACCCGGAAGCGCTGAACACGCTGCGCGCGCCGATGTTCGAGGAGAAAGTGGTCGATCATCTGCTCGGCCAGATTTCGGTCACCGACGTCAAGGTCAGCAAGGAAGAGCTGATGGCCGACGACGAAGAGGCTGAAACCGCCGTCAAGGCGAAGCCGGCGAAGAAGGCCGCCGCCAAGAAGGCCGACGAGAAGAATGCCGACGATTCGGAAGAGCCCAAGAAGAAGGCCGCGCCGAAGAAGAAGGCCGCCAAGGACGCCGAATAACACCAGCACTCCGCCGAAACAGGAAAGGCCGCCCTCGAGGCGGCCTTTTTCGTTGCCAAACTGCAACAGCCGCCACGCTTCGCGAGCGATGGCCCTATGGCGACCAAGCTTTGATCATTATCTGCGCTTCTATTGCAGGCCGCTTGGCTGTTGGAGGGCGCGTTGAGACTGTTCGTCGAATTGGGACATGCCGCGGCAATCGCGCTGATCCTTGTTTCGGTCTGCGGGATTGCCCGAGCCGATACGGTGCCCGACAATTGGCGGTTCGACACAAGCGAGGACGGCCTCGTCACGGCGTCGCTCTATGCCACCAACAAGCTGATCACCGGCGGCGGCGCCTTGAGCTACAGCCCGATCCTGACCATTGCCTGCCGGGCAAACGGTGAACCGCATTGGACCGAATGGCTGCAACTGAACGACGCCGTCTCGGCCAGCCGCAAGATCACCATGTCGATCACGCTCGACCAGGGCAGCAAATTCGATGAAAGCTGGTCGGTCGGGCCGCGCGGCAGGATGCTGGTGCGCGATGGCGCCGACGGCATCAGGCGCCTTGTCGCCGCGAACCGGCTTCAGCTTTCGTGGCGGTTCGGACTACTTTCGGGGCGTGGCGAGGCCGATTTCGACCTCGCCGGGTTCGGCGAAGCGGTCAACCAGGTTGCCGGCAGCTGCAACACCGATGCACCTTGAGCCACTGCAGACCACCTAAACCTTTGTACGGTCGACATCTTCTACCTGCCGGCGGATTCTGTGGTATACAGGTGCCGTAATTCCGTTGGGGGAGAAGCAGATAATCTGTTTTGCCGTGCAAGGCGTATTGTTGGTAGGCCAGGCGCGCGCAGATCGTTTCGGGCACATTTGACGATCAGGGAGGAAAAGTCATGCGCTTAGTCGCGTTTTTCGCCGTCGTGTCTGTTGCAACCTTTGTCGCCAACCCATCGCAGGCCCAGGATGCTGCTGCTGGCGAGAAGGTCTTCACCAAATGCAAGGTCTGCCACATCGCAGATGAGGACAAGAACAAGATCGGTCCGTCGCTGCACGGCGTCATTGGCCGCACCGCCGGTACGCACCCGGATTTCAAATATTCCGATGCCATGACTGCGGCCGGCAAATCCGGCGTCAAATGGGACGAACCAACCCTGACGACCTACCTTCACGATCCCAAGGCCATGGTCAAAGGCACCAAGATGGCGTTCCCCGGCCTCAAGAACGATGCGGACGTGGCCAACGTCATTGCCTATCTGAAAACGTTCTCCAAGTGACCTGGCTTCTGCGTCTAACCTCTTGCTTTCATGTGATCTTATCCGAACCGAAGGGCAGCGTAAGACCGGGTTTCCGTTTTCGCTCGCGCCTTCAGTTCGGGATCATGACCTAGCTTGCCTGCTTCCATCGGTCCGAGATGTCGACTAGGGAAAACCGCCTCAAGGATACCGGCATCCGCCTCTCGGAAGCGACGGCGGGTGATTTCTTCGCGCTTTTGAAACCGCGGGTCATGGCGCTCGCCGTATTCACTGCTTTCGTTGGCCTGATGGCGGCGCCTGGCGCGATGAATCCGGTCATCGCGATGATTGCAATCGGTGCGATTGCAATCGGAGCAGGCGCGGCCGGGGCTCTCAACATGTGGTACGACGCCGACATCGACGCGCTGATGTCGCGCACATCAAAGCGGCCGGTTCCGTCGGGCCGCGTAACGCCGGGTGAAGCTCTCGGCTTCGGCCTGGTGCTTTCCGCACTTTCGGTCATGACGCTGGGCGTGCTGGTGGGCTGGCTTGCTGCATCGCTACTGGCCTTCACCATCTTCTTCTACGTTGTCATCTATACGATGTGGCTGAAGCGCTCAACGCCGCAGAACATCGTCATTGGCGGCGCGGCGGGTGCCCTTCCTCCTGTCATTGGCTGGGCGGCCGCCACTGGCGCGATCGGCGTTGAAAGCCTCATCCTGTTCCTGATCATCTTTCTGTGGACGCCGCCGCATTTCTGGGCGCTCGCGCTGTTCAAGGTCGGCGACTATGCAGCTGCCGGCATCCCAATGATGCCGAACGTGGCCGGCCAGGCCTCGACCAGAAAACAGATACTCGCCTATTCACTGCTTCTGGCGCCAATCGGCGTGCTGCCCTGGGCGTTCGGATTCGCGAGCGGGTTCTATGGAATTGTTTCGATTGCATTGGGCGCGGGTTTCATCTGGCACGCCTGGAAGGTTCTGGTCGGTCCAGACGAGGAGATGAAGCCCGCAAAGGCGCTGTTTGCCTTCTCGATTTTCTATCTTTTCGCGATCTTTGCCATGCTGCTTGCCGACACCGTCGCAATGCGAGCGTTCATGTCAGTCTGAGATGACGCATGACCGCTGTTCTCGGAATGTTGCATTGAAGACATTGCACGCCAGGACCGGCTCGAACATCACGATGGTATTGCACAGAATCCCAGGATCAGCAGGGCGACTATGCCAAGGCCGAGTATGAGAAGCGTCCTTCCGTCCATGACCTTCACCTTCGACCGCGAGAATATCGAAAAAAGGCCACCAGAGCTAGCCAGATCGCCAGAGCTCTTCTGACAAAAGGCGACAAGTCTCCGGCAAGAGAGTATGTTGATTGCGGTGCAGGTCGCGGTTTTGCGTGGCCAGTCATGTAAAACGGCAGCACCGCGAAATCGCGACCTTACCGGACCTGGTCTGGAGGAATGGTCATGGCAAGCTTTCATGTGATAGCAGGCGCCAGCGAGACGCTGGAACATACCAGAATTCGAAAAATCGGCGTTTCCGACCTTTTCGACGCGCTCAAGCGGGGCGTCGACGATTTCATGGTCAAACCATCGCATATCGTTTTTCTCTGCCTGATCTATCCGCTCGTGGGCGTCGTGCTTGCCGCTTGGACTTCGGGCGCCAATGCGTTGCCGTTGTTGTTTCCGCTGGTCTCCGGTTTTGCACTGATCGGCCCATTCGCGGCGATAGGCCTCTATGAAATCAGCCGCAGACGGGAATCTGGACTCGACACCTCCTGGAGCCACGCTTTCGAAGTCAGGAATTCTCCGGCGCTGCCGGCCATCGCGGCAGTCGGGATCATGCTGTTTGCAATCTTCGTCACCTGGCTTTTGACGGCGCAGATGTTCTACCAATATCTTTTCGGCCCGGCTCCGCCGGAATCGATATCCGGCTTCATCAATGAAATATTTGCCACCGGACGTGGCTGGACGCTGATTATCCTGGGGCACGCCATAGGCTTCGTCTTCGCCGTGGTGGTATTGTGCACAACGGTCGTCGCCTTCCCATTGCTGCTCGACCGGGACGTCGGCGCCTACGAAGCCATCCACACCTCGGTGCGTGCGGTGCTGGCGAACCCGATCACCATGGCTATCTGGGGACTGATTGTTGCCGTCGCCCTGATCATCGGCTCGCTGCCGGTATTTGCTGGGCTGGCCGTCGTGTTGCCGATCCTCGGTCACGCCACCTGGCATGTCTACCGCAAGGTCGTGGAGTCGCCCGCCAGACCGGCGAGTTAAGGAAATTCTGCCTCACCGCACCGGCGAGGGTGCCGGTGCAAGTCTGGTCGAAGCCGTCAGTAAGCCGGGTGACTGAAGCGAGCCTGGTATGCGCCCATGGTCAGGTTGCGGAAATCCGCGCCACTGACATGCACCAGCGTTCTATGGTCGCCGCCTTCGAAGTAGACGTCGGCGGCATCGCCAAGGCTCTCATCGACAATCACCGGCACATCGTAAGCTGCGCCGATCGGCGGGATGGCGCCGGTGTCGCAATCACCGAAGAGCGAAATCACCTCGTCTTCGGAGGCTAGTCCGAGACGCTTGTTCATGACGTCTTGCAACCTGCCAAGTTCGATCCTGTGGGTGCTCGGAACCACGGCCAGCGTATAGCCGAGCTCGTGGTGAACGACCACGGATTTCGCCATGATGCTGCCGGGCACATGCGCGGCTATTGCCGACTGCCGGCTTGTTGAAGTGCGATGATGCGCGACGGTGTCGTAGGAAATTCCTTTGCCGTCGATGAAGTCCTTCAGTCTGTTTGCGATCGTCATCTTGGCCTCCCTTGCCGGAGTTCGGAGCCTGTTCTGTCCCGATAAGTCGGGATGGGCTCTCTGCTTTTGTTTGAGCATGATCTTTCCGAACCTGAAGATCAGTGCAGCAAAAAGCCGGATCCACTTTTCGGCATCATGCTCTAACAAAAATGGACCAGTCGCCGATTGTTTCAAGGCGCCGCCAACCGAACTGGCGCAGGCCGCACGCGTGGATCCTGACTGGATGCCATAGCACCCAGTTGCGCGTCAGGGTCCGGATCCGAAAAACGCCAGCCGGGTGAAAAGCGTGTAGTCGGCTTCGAAGACCATCATTGTCACGAACACCAGCACCAGTATCGGCGGCAGGATGATCGCATAGGTCAGCGCCAGCCGTTCCCAGGCCATGTGCATGAAGACGGCGACGATCAGCCCTGCCTTGAGGATCATGAAGATCAGGATCAGCGACCATCTGAGATAACCGTGGAGGCCGAAATAATCGACCAGGTAGGAGCAGGTGCTCAGGATGAACAGCCACGCCCAGACCACCAGATAGAGTTTGATCGGGTGCTCCTGGTGGACCTCCGCATGGGCGGTGCCGGTCACCGGCGCTTCATGTGCATGACCAGCGCCAAGCGCGTGTTGCCCCAGGCCGTTTGCGGTTGCTTCAGCCATGTCTGCCTCTCACCAAAGATAGAAGAATGCGAAGATGAACACCCAGACCAGATCGACGAAGTGCCAGTACAGCCCCATGATCTCGACATTCTCGTAGCGGCCCGTGCGGCTGGTGAAGAAGCCGCGCCGTCCGGTGTCGAAATCTCCGCGCCAGACCTTGCGCGCGACGATGATCAGGAAGATCACCCCGATCGTCACATGGGTGCCGTGGAATCCGGTGATCATGAAGAAAGACGAACCGAATTGGGCCGCACCCCAGGGATTGCCCCAGGGCCGCACCCCTTCAGTGATCAGCTTGGTCCATTCGAAGGCTTGCATGCCGACAAAGGTCGCGCCGAGTGCCGCGGTCAGAAGCATGAGAATTGCCGTCTTGCGGCGGTCGCGGCGATAGCCGAAATTGACTGCCATTGCCATCGTTCCGCTGCTTGAAATCAGCACAAAGGTCATGATGGCAATAAGAATCAGGGGGATATCCGAGCCGCCGATACGAAGCGCGAAGACCTCGCTCGGATTGGGCCATGGCACGCGGGTCGAAATACGCGCGGTCATGTAGGAGAGCAGGAAGCAGCCGAAGATGAAGGTGTCACTGAGCAGGAAGATCCACATCATGGCCTTGCCCCAGGACACGTTCTTGAACGCACGCTGATCCGAGGACCAGTCGGCGGCAATGCCTTGCCAACCCGCGGGCCTTGGCTCCGTTTGGCCGATATGCGTCAGTGTCTCTGCCATCCGCTTTGATCCCTAAGTCAGCAACTGTCGGCAAATGTCGATGAACGTCGCGGCCCAACCTGCCAGCAGGGCGAAGATGGCGAGCCAGACGAAGAGCAGGAAATGCCAGTACATGGCGCACAGCTCGACGCCGAGGCGAAGCCGTTCCGGCCGCGCTCCATTCCAGGCGCCGGCGGTCGTTCTGCCGAGGCCCACCAGCCCACCCAGTATGTGCAGGCCATGCATGCCGGTGATCAGGTAGAAAAAGCTATTGGCCGGATTGGAGCTCAGAAGATAGCCGTCTTCGGTCAGTTGCCGCCATGCCATGAGCTGTCCGATCAGGAAGGCAAGCGCTGTGAGCCCGGCCACGGCAAGGCCGAGCCTGACCGTGTCGATCTGACCCTTGCGCGCGGCAACCACGGCGCATTGCAATGCGATGCTGCTCAAGATGAGTACGCCAGTGTTGAGCCAGAGCAGGCGAGGGAGCGGCAGGGGCTGCCAGTCCGATACCGCCATGCGCATGAAGTAGGCGCTGGTGAACAGTGCGAACAGACAGCCGACGACGGCGAGGAAGACACCGAGGCCGATCTTGGCGGTTGGCAGCGCCGACCGGTCGAGGGCGACAAAGTCCCCGGCCAGACCTTGCTCGAGCCATGGCCTCGACATCAGCCGCTGATGGGAAAGCCACCATCCGGCAAATCCGGCGATGACGAACAAGAAGACTATGATGACGCTCATGCCGGCTCCTTTGAGGGGCCGAGGGAGCCCGGCACGTTCTGTGGGATGAAATCCTCCTTGGCGCCCGGCACGCTGTAGTCATAGGCCCAGCGATAGACGATAGGCAGGTTCTTGCCGAAATTCCCATGCGCCGGCGGTGTTTGTGGCGTCTGCCATTCAAGCGTCGTGGCCCGCCACGGATTGCCGCCGGCCTCGCGGCCATGGCGGATGCTCCAGATCAGATTGAACAGGAACACGATCTGGGCAAAGCCGACGATAAACGCCATGATGCTGATGAACGAGTTCAGGTGGTGGGCCGACTCGGTCATCACCGTCATGTCGGTCAGTTCAGCGTAGCGCCGCGGCACGCCCATCAGGCCGAGGTAGTGCATGGGGAAGAAAATCAGGTAGGCGCCGAGGAACGTGACCCAGAAATGGAACCGGCCCAACGTCTCGTTGAGCATCCGGCCGGTGACCTTCGGATACCAGTGGTAGATCGCGCCGAAAACCACCAGGATAGGGGCGACGCCCATGACCATATGGAAATGGGCAACGACGAACATGGTGTCGGACAGCGGAACGTCGACGACGACGTTGCCGAGGAACAAGCCAGTCAATCCGCCATTGACGAAGGTGACGATGAAGGCCAAGGCAAAGAGCATCGGTATGGTGAGATGGATGTCGCCCCGCCATAGGGTCAGCACCCAATTGTAGACCTTGATGGCGGTCGGAATGGCGATGATCAGCGTCGTGGTGGCGAAGAAGAAGCCAAAATAGGGGTGCATGCCGCTGACATACATGTGGTGCGCCCAGACCACGAAGCTCAGCGCGCCGATGCCGACGATGGCCCAGACCATCATCCGGTAGCCGAAGATGTTCTTGCGTGCATGGGTGCTGATCAGGTCGGATACGATGCCGAACGCCGGCAGCGCCACGATGTAGACCTCGGGATGGCCGAAGAACCAAAACAGATGCTGGAACAGGATCGGGCTGCCGCCATTGTGCTGCAGTTGCTCGCCCATCTCGGAGATCGCCGGCATGAAGAAGCTGGTGCCGAGGGCGCGGTCGAGCAGCATCATCACGCAGGCGACGAACAGCGCCGGAAAGGCGAGCAGCGCCATGACGGTCGCGGTGAAGATGCCCCAGACGGTCAGCGGCAGGCGCATCATTGTCATGCCGCGCGTGCGGCCTTGCAGCACCGTCACCACATAGTTCAGGCCACCCATGGTGAAGCCGATGATGAACAGGATCAAAGAGGAGAGCATCAGGACGATGCCCCAGTCCTGGCCGCCGGGTGTGCCGCTCATGATGGCTTGCGGCGGGTAGAGCGTCCAGCCGGCCCCAGTCGGCCCGCCGGGCGCGAAGAAGCTCGACACCAGAACCAGCACGGCGAGCAGGT
The DNA here is from genome assembly GCF_964254115.1 of Mesorhizobium sp. LjRoot246. Taxonomy (NCBI): domain Bacteria; kingdom Pseudomonadati; phylum Pseudomonadota; class Alphaproteobacteria; order Hyphomicrobiales; family Phyllobacteriaceae; genus Mesorhizobium; species Mesorhizobium sp. LjRoot246. The sequence goes on from NZ_CAXUSN020000001.1 coordinate 3,705,962, forward strand.
AGATCCAGTAGCTCAGCATGTTGACATAGGGAAAGACCATGTCGCGGGCGCCGACCATCAGCGGGATCAGATAGTTGCCAAAGCCGCCGAGGAAGAGGGCGGTGAGCAGGTAGATCACCATGATCATGCCGTGCATGGTGATGAACTGGTAGTAGGCTTCCGGGGTGATGAAGTCGAACGTACCGGGAAAGCCAAGTTGCAGCCGCATCAGCCAGGATAGCACCAGGGCGACCAGGCCTATACTCGTCGCTGTCGCCGAATACTGGATGGCGATGACCTTGGCGTCCTGCGAGAAGACGTATTTCGTCCACCAACTGTGCGGATGGTAGAGTTCCATTTCCGCGACTTCGGCCGGCGGGATGCCATCTGCAGGCGTGATGTCGACCATAGGAACACCTCCGTGTCCTTCCTCAGCGAGACCCGACCGTTTCGAGCTTTGCTGCAATTTCGGGACCCGGCGCCGCCGTCTGTCCCGTCGTCTCGTCTGCCGAACCCGTCTGCTGGGGGGCCGACAATTGTGCGAAAGTCTGCTGCTGGCCGAGCCAGGCCACATAATCTTCCTGGGCATCGACCATCACGACGCCATGCATCATCGGATGTCCCTGGCCGCAAAGTTCGGCGCACAGGACCTGGAAGGTTCCGGTCTTGGTCGGGGTGAACCAGAAATAGGTGACCGAGCCCGGGATCATGTCCATCTTGGCGCGGAATTCCGGGACATAGAAATCATGCAGCACATCAATCGAGCGCAGCAGCATCTTGACCGGTTTGCCGACCGGCAGATGCAGATCAGCCGCCTCGACCACGACATCGTCCTGACCATTGGGATCGCCGGCGATCACGCCCAGCGGATTGTCCGCGGTGACGTTGCGGGTGTCGGATGTGCCAAGCTTGCCGTCCTTGCCAGGCAGGCGGAAACTCCACTGCCATTGCTGGCCGACGACCTCGACGTCGGTTGCGTCGTTTGGGACGTTGACAAACCGGCTCCAGACGAACAGGCCGGGGACCAGCAACGCCGTGACCCCAACCGCGGTGACGATTGTCAGCCACGATTCGAGCCGCTTGTTCTCCGGCTCGTATGCAGCCTTGTTCCCTTCCCGATGACGGAAGCGGAAGACGCAATAGGCCATGAACAGAACCACGGCGGCGAAGACGACACCGGTGATCCAGAAGGTGATGATGATGGTGTTGTCGATATAGGCCCAGTTCGAGGCAATAGGCGTCCACCACCATGGACTCAGGAGGTGAAACAACACCGAGCCCACAACGATCAAAACGAGTACAAGCGCTACGGCCATGTCCCGTCCTCCCGGCATTCAAGGGGGCGCGAAGCTGTCCCGGCGAATGCCAAGGTCATCATAGCTTGATTTGGGGTCGCAATTCTAGAGCCGACTATCTTGACGAGAAAAATGCCGCCTTTTGCTGCAAGCGACCCTTCGAGAAGGGCCACTCCTAGATCAGCAGCAGGCCCTTCATGCTGGCATAACCCTTGCGCCCGATGATGATGTGGTCGTGGATGGCAATGCCCAGGCGCTTGCCGGCCTCGATGATCTCCTTCGTCATCTCGATGTCGGCGCGTGATGGTGTCGGATCGCCTGACGGGTGGTTATGCACCAGAATGATGGCGGTCGCCGAGAGTTCGAGCGCGCGCCTGACCACCTCGCGCGGGTAGACCGGCGTGTGGTCGACGGTGCCTGTCTGCTGCACCTCGTCGGCGATCAGCGCGTTCTTCTTGTCGAGGAACAGGATGCGAAACTGCTCGCGCTCCTCGAAGGCCATAGCCGACCGGCAATAGGCAAGAAGCTGTGTCCAGGACGCGAGGATTTCGCGACCCTGCACCTCTCCGCGCGCCATGCGCTGCGCGGTTGCCGCGACGATCTTGAGATCGAGCGCCACCGCTGGGCCGATGCCCTTGACCTCCTGCAACAAGTTAATGGGTGCGCCAAGTACTTCGGCCAGCGTGCCGAAGCGCGCCAGCAACGCCTTGGCGACCGGCTTGGTGTCGGCGCGAGGAATCAGGCGAAAGAGCAGAAGTTCCAGAAGTTCGTAGTCGGGCAGGGCGTCCGGACCCGCCGAGACAAAGCGTTCGCGCAAGCGGTCGCGATGGCCGAGGTAATGCGGCTTTTCGACTGCCATCTTGGCTTTCGCCACAGGCCGCATCGGTGCTTCGGAGAAGAAACTCCGTTCGTCGTCGTCGCTCATGTTCCCCTATGCCGCCCACATTGCTCCGGCACGGACATTAGAACCGTTCCGGCCTGGATTGAAACAGTTCTGTTCTCCGTTGCGAGGCGACGCTCGACAGCTCCCGCTGTCAGCTACTTTGCACCGGCAAGATGAAACCACGATTGCGCAACAAAACTTAACATCACTTCGCGCATGCGGCCACTTTCACCTGACATGGTGACGGCATCGGAGGCGCATTGCCTCGCTATACTGGAGCACGCATGTTCGCCAAAATGGACTCTGGATTATTTGCCGGCCGGGCATCGCTTGCGGTGATGGCAATCCTGTTTTCGACGCATTCGGGGCGCGCGCTGGCGGCCGACGCCATAGCGGTCAATTCCGATGATTTTATCCCGCCGCCCGAGCCCTCCCGTTTCGGACGCATCGAACAGAAACTGTCCGACTGGCATGTCGTGCTTGGCGGCGGCGCCATCATCGTTCCCAAATACGAGGGCAGCGACGGGTTCAAGATCATGCCGGTGCCTTTCGTCACGGCGACATTCCTCGACACGGTGACGATCGATCCGACAGGTGCCAACATCGCCGTCTATGAACAGGGACCGTTCGAATTCAGCGCGCGGCTTGGCTATGAGATGGGCCGCAAGGAAGACGATTCCGATCATCTGCGCGGCATGGGGGATGTCGACATGGGCGCGACGGTTGGCGCAAAGGCGGCGGTGAAGTTCGGCCCGGCCGAAATCTTCGCGCAACTGGACAAGACCATCGGCGGCAGCGATGGCCTGGAGGGCAGGGTCGGCATCGAGGTGACCCAGCCTCTGTCCCAATCGCTGATGATCGGCGCCAGCGCATCCGCCGTCTTCGCCGACGAAAATCATATGCAGGCCTATTTTGGCGTCACGCCCGAACAATCGGCTCGCTCGGGGCTGGCGCGTTATGATGCCGGCGCTGGGTTGAAGCGCGCCGATTTTTCCATTTCCGCCATATATATGCTCAACCAGAACTGGATGGTGCGCGGCGAAGCGGGGGTCGGCGTCCTCTTGGGAGACGCTGCCGACAGCCCTGTTGTCGTCGACAAGATCCAGCCTTCAGGGATGCTTCTGGTCGGATATCGGTTCTGACCCACGCAGGCACCAATGCAGGCTATGACAAACTCCAGCATGGCACAGCGAAGGCGCCGAAGCGATCTGGATGCCGAATCCAGATCGGCAAGACAAGGTTCGCATATCCTCATTGTCGAAGACGATCCAGAGATCTCTCGCATGCTGGGTGAGACACTCACCGATAACGGCATGATCGTGGAAGTGGCCGAGAGCGGCGCCAAGATGGATGCCGCGCTTCGCAACCGGAAGTTTGATCTCATCGTGCTCGATGTGATGCTGCCGGGCGAAAACGGCCTCAACATCTGCCGCCGTCTTCGCACCGGGACAAACATTCCAATCCTGATGTTGACGGCGCTTGGCGAGGAAATCGACCGTATCTTCGGGCTGGAAATCGGCGCGGATGATTATGTGACGAAACCCTTCAGCGCGCGCGAACTGACGGCCAGGATACGGGCGTTGCTGCGCCGCACGGCCTATGCTCCCGACGAGCGGGACCGGTCGAAGGTGCTTCGCTTCGAGGGCTGGAGTCTCGATCCCATACGCCGGCGATTGCATGATCCCAACAATGCGCGGGTCGCGACCACGACGCATGAATTCGACCTGTTGCTTGCGTTCTGCCGCAATGCAGGCCGGGTTCTCACTCGCGAGGAGCTTCTTGGCGTAACCCATGCCGGGCTCGCCGGGCCGATCGAGCGAAGCATCGACGTCCATATCAGCCGGATCCGCCGGAAGATCGAAAAGGACGCGCGCGATCCGGTACTTCTGAAGACCGTTCGGCTGGGTGGCTACATCTTCACCGCGACGGTGGAGGAAGCATGAGGGCTTTCGTCCGCCGTTTTCTGCCCCAATCCGTGCGTGGGCAGTTCGCGGCAATCATTGTCATCGCGTTGGTTGTGATTCTGTCCGTCGGATCGGTCGTCGAAAATTTTATAGAGAACGTCGACCTTCCGGTCCTTGACGATGGCGCCAGACGGGCTGCCGTTGTTGCTGCCTTGTTGCGCGAAACGCCAACGGAAGCGCGTGGCGCAATTCTGGCCACGGCTAGGCGAGCTGGTTTTGATTTCAAGGTGTTGCCCAAGGAACAGATACGCGGCATTCCATATTCTTATCTGCAATGGCGAAGTATCGAATGGCTCCTCCGTATCGACAGGGGGTCAATTGATGGACGCTGGATAAGGATCGGTGGCCGATACGCGTTTGTTGTCGACCTGGACCAGCGGGACGTCCTGGCTCATTTCGGCATGCCCGATTCTTTACTGACATCGGGCCTCGTCCGTGCCTTGTTCTATAGGTTCATGGCTTTCGTCGCCTTGCCCCTCCTGATCTGGCTGTTTGCGGTTTGGACCGTGACGGACCCGTTGAAGCGCATCTCGGCGGCAGTCGGTTCGGCCGAGATTGAGAATAGCGACCAACTCTTCATCGAACGTGGTTCCGTCGAAATGGTCGGTCTGGCGAGCGCGCTCAACAGGATGAGAACGCGTATCCGGACGATGATCGAAACCCGCACGCGCATGTTGCGCAGCGTCAGTCACGATCTGCGCACGCCTTTGACGCGGCTGCGGCTTCGCGCCGAGCGCATGGATGATGGACCCATCCGAACCGCGATACTGTCCGATGTCCAGCACATCGAAGTCCTGATCGACGAGACCCTGACCTATCTGCGCAACGACGTTTCGACCGAGAAGCTGCAGCGCGCCGACATTGCCAGCGTTCTGCAAACGGTCTGCGCCGAATTCTCCGATGTCGGGTTTCCGGTCTCATATTCCGGGCCGGATCGGCTTTTGGGTTGGTGCAAGCCCAATGCACTGGCGCGAGCGATCGCTAACCTCTGCGACAACGGGGTCAAATTCGCCGGCAATGTCACGGTCGCACTGACGCAGACCGACACGGCGGCACGCATCACGGTAGGCGACGACGGGCCGGGCATTCCGATGACGGTGCGCGCCCGTGTTTTCGAACCGTTCTTCAAGGAAGATGCGTCACGCGGCGTTGCATCGAAGCATGGCTTCGGCCTGGGTCTCTCGATCGTTGCCGACATCGTCCAAGGTCACGGCGGCAGGATCGAATTGCAGGACAACCAGCCGAACGGACTGGTCGTTATCATCGACCTGCCGAATGCCGCGGGTGTCCAGCCGTCATAGACGGCCTCGTGCCGGCAAGACGACGCCCGTTAAGCCGGCAGGCCGGGGCGGTCGAGCTTTTTGGGCGACAGCGTGAAAATCTCACACCCTGCGTCGGTGACGCCGATCGTATGCTCGTATTGCGCCGACAGCGAGCGGTCGCGCGTCACCGCGGTCCAGCCGTCCGACAGAACCTTCACATGCGGCCGGCCGAGATTGATCATCGGCTCGATGGTGAAGATCATGCCGGGCCGCATCTCGACGCCTTCATTGGCGCTGCCATAGTGCAGGATGTTAGGCGCGTCATGGAAGAGCTGGCCGACGCCGTGGCCGCAGAAGTCGCGCACCACCGAGCAGCGCTCGCCCTCCGCGTAGGTCTGGATGGCGGCGCCGATGGCGCCGGTGCGGGCACCGGGCCTGACCGCCGCGATGCCGCGCATCAGGCATTCATGCGTGACTTCGAGCAAGCGCTCGGCGGCGCGCTTGATCGTGCCGACCGGATACATGCGCGAGGAATCGCCGTGCCAGCCGTCGAGGATGTAGGTGACGTCGATGTTGACGATGTCGCCGTCCTTGAGCGGCTTGTTGTCGGGAATACCATGGCAGACGACATGATTGATCGAGGTGCAGGACGATTTCGTGTAGCCGCGATAGTTGAGTGTCGCCGGCAGTGCACCATGGTCCATGCCGAATTCGAAGACGAAGCGATCGATGGTTTCGGTGGTGACGCCGGGCTCGACCATCGGCACCAGCTCGTCGAGGCAGCGTGCTGTGAGATCGCATGCCTTGCGCATGCCGGCAAAGCCGTCCTCGCCATAGAGGCGAATCTGGCCGGTGTTTCTGAGCGGAGCCGTGGCGGCGTCGAGATAGTTGACCATGTTGTCCGTTTAGCCGGTAGAGCCCTGTATGAGAGCCGACGTGAAAATCTCTCCAGATTTGGCACTTGAGGGCAAAAGGTTCAAGGAAGAACTGCCTGATGCGACCGCGCGTTCGCGATATTCGCCTTGCATGGGCGGTTCAACGACCCAAGTGACGACACATTTCTGGGCCAAAAGCCGGTCAAAGCAACTTTTTTGACGACGAACGGCGTTGCCCCGGTGACGCCAGTTCGGGAGACAGGAAATGGACAGACTGCAATTCGAGGTGCCGGTGCGCATCGCACCCGCGCCCGGCCTGCCAGTCGAGGAAATTTACGGCGTCGAACAGGCGCTGGATTTTCTCCAGGACTTGCCTGTGCGCCGTCAGGGGCCGATCTATCAGAAGGCGTTCAACGCCTGCTTCGGCGCCACGGTGGACGTGGTCAAGACCGAGGATGCCTGCCGGGCGTTCATGGCGTTTTGCCGCGCGAGCGGACTGATGGCCAGGGACATGATGACGCCGCGCAAGCGCGGCGGCGAGGCGAGGGCGCTCCAGGCCTGAGGGCCGTCGCCCGTTTTCGCCTGCCGATTGCAAAGCCAACGAAGCGCGTTTGAACGCACACGACGAATGTCGCGAGCGTTCCGCTTCGTCCCTGAGGACCGCACCAACGTCAGTGTCGTTAATCTTCCGTTTCCACCTTCCCGGCTACGCCATTGCTTGTTGGCAATGGTTGATTCGTTGCGTCAGTCTCATGGTTCCGAAGATGTCCTCAGAAAAAGTCCGTGCATTTCCGATCGACCGTCAGGTATTCTTGGTCAGGGAGGTTGCTGCCAAGCTTGGCCACCTGCATGGCGAGAACGCCACCTCGTTCTGGAGGGCCAAGGCCTCGGAGTTGCTTGATCTCGTTGTCGGATCCGGCAGGGACAGAACGGCAGCCGGCGACGAAGTGCGCAGGTTCTTCCTGGCCGTGCAGAGAGAGATGTCGGCAGGAACTGTTGCGGAGCCGATGCCAATTCTTTCCGCCTGAGGCAAATCTCGCACCCTAGCTTCTATCAAGTGCTCCAATAGCGGCCGCGTCTTGCTGGCGCTGGCCCATCCTCCCGCTATGCGACTATGAAAAGGCTGCTCCGGGCGAACCGGCGCGGACAAGGAGTATCATGTCCAAAACGTGTCGATCAGCAACGAACCCCCCTTCTTTTGACAGCCAAATAGATCACCGATCAAAAAATGAACGGAACTTTTTAGGCATTCGTTCATATGTGCGTGCTTTCTAATCTACGCTATGGCCTTCAGTTGCTTCACCCGATTTCGGCTCATAGCGGACGGTATGCGCCGGAGCACGGGCGCAAATGTTGCCACCATTTTCGCCCTGACCTTGCCGATCGTTGTTGGGGCCGCGGGTTTCGGTGTCGAGACCTCCTATTGGTACTACAACAGCCTGAGATTGCAGGCGACGGCCGATGCCGCCGCCTATGCCGGAGCGCTCGAACAGATTTCGGGTTCCGACAAGCCGACAATCGTCGCGGCCGCGACCCAGTCGGCAGCGACGAACGGGCTGGGCTCGGGCACGATCGTCGTCAATACGCCGCCAGCGTCCGGCCCGAATACGGCGAAGAAAGCGGTAGAGGTGATCGTCGGCCAGAAGCTCGACCGGATGTTCACCCTGATCTTCACGCAGGCTCAGGTCCCCGAACAGGCAAGGGCGGTGGCGCTCATCACCGATGCCTCGAAGGCCTGCATGGAAGCGCTCGATCTGACCGCCCCGCAGGCTGTAGAGTTTTCGGGCAATACTAGCGTGAAGGTCACACACTGCGTCATCATGTCCAATTCGAACGCCCCGGACGCCATCAAGCTTCAGGGCTCGGCCAGTCTGCAGGCCGATTGCCTGATATCGGCGGGCGGCGTCTCTCTCAGCAATCCCGTCACCACCGTCTGCGCGGCCCCGATCACCCAGGCACTGCCTGCCGCCGATCCATTTGCCGACCTGCCGACTCCGGTGGCCGCGAACCCCTGCCAGAACGACAATAAGGCGACGCTCAGTCCAGGCACTTATTGCAGCGGCATGAACCTAAAGGGCAATGTCACGCTTTCGCCCGGCGTCTATGTCGTCCAGGGCAGTTTCAAGATAAACGCCAACGCAGCCATCACCGGCGACGGGGTGACCATCTTCATGTCGGGCAGCTCGACGGTCAGCATGAATGGCAATGCGTCCGTGAAGCTCAGCGCACCGACATCGGGCGCCTATTCAGGCGTTCTGTTTTACGGCGACAGGACCGGTATCGCCGCATCCAGCACATTCAACGGCACAGCGGACTCGCTTTTGACCGGGGCCATCTACTTCCCCAAACAGCAAGTGAGCTATCTTGGCAACTTCTCGGGCAATGGCGGCTGCACCCAGATCGTCGCCAATACGATCCAATGGTCTGGCAGCACAACCGTCAATCAGGATTGCAAGAGCCTTGGGATGCGCGACATTCCGGCGGCGCAGTCCGTGGCACTGGTAGAGTAGCCTCCGTGGAGCGCCGATCGATGCCGATCCTTGGCGATGATTCAGGCGTTGCGGCGGTCGAGTTCGCGATGGTGCTGCCCATTCTGTGCTTGGTGCTGCTTGGCATTCTGGACGGCTGGTCCTACGTGACGAGTTCACTGTCGATGCGCGCCGGTGTGAAGACCGCCGCGAACCTGGTCATGAGCGGATCGACCGACGATGCGGCGACCCAAGCCGTTGCCATTGCGAGCTGGGAAAATCGGCCGGAGGACGGCCAGGTCACGCTAAGCCGCATCCGCATGTGCGGGACGACCGTGGTCGACGCTTCCACCATGTGCAGTGGGCCGAAGGTGCCGTCGATCTATGTCCAGATACAGGCATCGGCCACCTGGGTGCCGCCCGTTGCCTTCGGCGCCTTTGCCGCTTCCACCACCATCGGCCACCAGGAGATGATCCGTGTCCGCTAGGGCAAGCGCGTTCAGGCGGGATCGATCGGGCGGGGCCGGGTTGGAGTTTGCGCTGATCGCGCCTTTCCTGGTCATGCTGCTGTTCGGGATCTTCGCCTTCGGCTGGTCGATGCACTCGGTCTCTAGTGTTCGCTATACGCTGGAGACGTCAGCGCGCTCGCTGCAGCTTCAGAACACGCTGACTCAGGCCGACATCCAATCGATCGCCACGCAGAAATTGCAGGCCTTGGGCTTTAAAGATGTGAACGTCACGATCGCCATCGACCCGGCGAGCGGCGGCTTCCGCATGGCGCATCTGACCGCCGCCTACGCCTTTGTCATCGAGTTCCCTTACTTCAGCGCCTTTCCGATCAACTACGCGACCACCGTTACCGTGCCGCTGGTCGGCGCCGGCTAAGGCTGTGGCAGGACAGCGATCGGCGAGAACTCACGTTGGGGTTCTGCTTACCTGTACGCCTTGAGCGCGATCAGGCCACAGAGAATGGCTATCGCCGTCAGGATCAGCGCCCACGACACGACGTTAAGTGATAGACGCCTCCGGCGACCGCGCAAGGCCCGGTCTCGCCAGCGTTTAGCCTGATCAGCCCCTAGGTTTAGTTTAGCCAGGTCCTTCTCCCCAGAGAAGAATGCGACCCATACCGGCTTGTGTCCAGATCGGCGCCGCTTTTGGCGGTCACGTGACGCAAGCTTGGCACTCCGGCGAGCTTTTGACGGCACAGGGCTATCTTATATATTCGTTAATGCTAATATAAAAATGACGCTACGTCATGTCCGACCATCTGTCGTGTGCAATGTGTGGGGGTTCCAATGAGAGTGGCTATATTTTGCGCGGCTGTCGTTTTCGCAGCGACTGGTGTCGCTGTTGCCAAGGAAAAGAAGGTGGCGGTCAGTGATGCCGCCGCCTTGTGTGCTGCCAACCCATCAGCCAAGAAGCCCGTTCCAAATCTGGACTGCAGTTTCACCGGAACCGCCAAACCGGAAGATAGCGGGGCAAAGGCAAAGCCGCGCCTCGGATACGACTCCAATCCGTGGATTGAAACAGGGTTTTGACTTCGCTTCGACGGACGCTGGGTTGAAGCGCTGAAGATGGATCGTCTTAACCGGCGGGCGCCCCGTTTTTGGCTAGGCTCCCGCACGCAATGCCGTCCCCTTGCCGCGGGACGGAGCGCAAGGTTCGGGGCCGCCGTCGAGGAGGAGGGAGCACAAATGGCCGCCTATCTGATCGCGGATGTCGACATAAAAGACGCAGCCATGTTCGAGGAATACCGGCGGGATGTGCCGGCCACCGAGGAGCGTTACGGTGGGCGATACCTAGGTCGTGGCGGTGCGACCAAGGTTTTGGAGGGTGATTGGGAGCCACACCGTTTGGTTGTTATCGAATTCCCCGATATGGCGTCATTGATGGGCTGGTACAATTCGCCGGAATACGCCCGCCTGATCGAAATTCGCAAGCGTTGCGCCAACACCAGGATCATTGCGCTTGAGGGGATCGCAACACCCACTGCGTGACGATGGTGGCTTCATAAATTAAGCAGCGCGGCAGAACGTCAAACCCTTTCCCGCAGTGGCCGGCGTGGTCTGTTGCCTCCAGGAGCCCAACTGCACCGTCCAATGCCATATCGATGAAAAACCCGCCACGGGAGCGACCTGCGGCGGGCTTTCGGAGCGGCTACATCCCTGAGGAATCGACCACTTTGTAGTACTATTGTGAACCGTGTGACCGCGTTGGCCTATGGTGTGATCGCGGAAGATCGCGATCGGATCGTGGAAGCCGACAGTCACAGAAACCGCTGTGAAGCAATCTGCGTCCAGAAATTGGGGAGAGAGGTCTTCCACGAAGCGCTTGAGATCTCTGGTACGCCCAAGGGGAATCGAACCCCTGTTACCGCCGTGAAAGGGCGGTGTCCTAACCGCTAGACGATGGGCGCGCTCAGACGAAGCGGCTTATACTGGCGTTGCGTGCAACCGGCAACCCGTCAGGTGCCACCTTGGACAACTTTTTTCCGGGCCTGCCAAATCGGCGATTTCGTCGGTCCGCATGGCTTGATGATTAGCGGCAACGCCCCATCGCTTCGTCATGTATGGACGGCCCCCTGTTGGCAAGGTGCAATTGGCATATTCGGCAGATAGTCTGGAGCGGTCATGTATTCGGCCTTTTGATGCGGTCGAATTTGGACCGCTGGCCCTCAAGGGTTACGCGGATCGGGTTCCAATCATCCACACGCGCTCTTGTATCGCGATGACGAAGGCGGAGTGTCCCGACCCAGGTCCTGACCATTTTGCCGTGCTGCCTTTTGCTCCTTACGCTGTTAAGGGCCTTGCTTTGCGGTTTATGCCGCAGCCGGTGCCCTGTATTCCTGTCCCGAGTTCAGCATTGCCCAGATGATGCGGGCGGTCTTGGCTGCCTGGGCGACGACGGCGACCTTGACCGGCCGCCTGGCCAGCAGGCCGCGTATCCAGGGCGAGCCTCTGTCGGGCTTGGCCCTGACCTGCCGCAACCAGGAACTGGCGCCGAGAATGAGCAGCCTTCGCAAGCCGCCATCGCCGGCGCGGCTGATATGGCCTGTCAATCTGTGCTTGCCGCCGGTGTCGTGGTTCTTGCGGGTCAGGCCGACCCAGGCGGCGAAGTCCCTGGCCGAGGCGAACTGGCGGCCATCGCCGATGGCGGCGATCGTCGCATGCGCGATGATCGGGCCGACGCTCGGGATCGTCATCAGCCGCAAGGCCGCCCGCTGCTGCCTGACCTGAGCCAGGATCTGCTTGTCCAGCTTGCCGATCTCGCCATCCAGCGCCCGCCATTGCCCGGCCAGCGGCAGCAGGCAGATCAACAACGCCGCGGGGATGGCTTCATCGGCCGTTTCGATGAGCTGCAGCAGGCCCTCGATGCCCGCCGCCCCCTTGGCGTTCGCGAGACCCATTTCGTAGAGATGGCCGCGAATGGCATTGGCCAGCTGCGTGCGTTGGCGTACCAGAAGGTCACGCGCACGATGCAGCGCGCGGGCATATTGCTGTTCGACCGTCTTGATCGGCACGAAGCGCATGTCGGGCCGGCTCACCGCCTCGCAACAGGCTTGCGCATCGCGGGTATCGTTCTTGTTGCGCTTGACGTAGGGCTTCACATAGGTCGGCGGCATCAGCTTGACCTGATGGCCGAGCGCGCTGAGCGTGCGGCCCCAATGATGGGCCGAACCGCAGGCCTCCATGCCGATCAGCGCCGGCGGCTGCGCGGCAAAAAACTTCACCACCTGCGCGCGGCGCAATTGGCGCTGCACGACCACTCGCTCGGTCGCATCCACCCCGTGCACCTGGAACACATTCTTGGCCAAATCGATTCCAAATCTGATAACTTGCATGACGGACGGTCTCCTTCCGCTGGGTTCAACACGACCAGTTTGGCACATTCGATGCCGCAAGGGGCCGTCCACCCATCATCCACGGGCGGAGCAAGGAGCGTAGCGACGCGGCGCAGACCCCTGGAGCTGCTTCGCAGCCCAAGGGATCCATGCGGCGACTTCAGAGCGCTGCAGCGGCGCAGAATTCTGCTCTGTTGCGCTCTTCGGTTAAGGTCGCGGCATGGATCCCAGGGTCTCCGCGACGGAGCTTCGCTCCTGCTTCGCCCTGGGATGACGAAGTCGGGGAGGCTTCGGCCAATCCCGAATACTTAGAATGGTCGACCAAACGATCTTGGCTGCTAACAGGCCCGAGCCGCGCTGCTAGCCGTCACCGCCGCTGCGCCGGCGGCAGCGCCAGTTCCAGTCGCGCTCGGGACCGACATCGACGTGAACCGATTCTGTGTGGCAGTAAGTGCCGACGCCGCCGCGGCCGGGCATGCTTCTGATGTAGCTCGCCAGCTCCCATTTCGAAACGCCGGGGACCTGGATGTCGGCGGCGGCGCAATACATGTGCAGCGAATTCTTAGCGCCATTGGCGCGGCGGTTGCGGGCCGGGTCGCGATAGCCTGACGTCACCGTCATCTTGCGGCCGTAGTGGCCTTCGATCGTCTTCAGCACGCGCACCAGCGACGGCTTCAGGCACGCCACATCGACGCTCTCGTTCTGCTTCAGCAGCCCGTTGGGCGCCAGTCGAGCCATGCCGGCGGCGGATGCGACCTGATAGGAGCCGCCGATTGGCCCCTCGTCCTCGTTGAGGTCGACGTCGCTTTCGTCGTCGAGGCCGGACTTGCGCTTGATTTCGAACAGGGCCGTCTGGCGCACGCCGGGCAATGCATCGCTACCGGTAATGTGGCCGGTCTCGCCGCCGATCGAAGCCAACTGCACCGGTTTTGCCGTGGAATCGGCCGAGGCCAGCGTGATGATCGGTTTTGCCGCCGCTGGCGCGGGCCTGGCTTGCGCCGAGGGCTGCTCGCCCGACCTGGAGTTGATAAGCGGCGTCGGTGCCGCCGAGGCTGGCGTGGCGCCGAACATAGAAGCCAGGAAGCCTTTCTTCCTGGGTGCGTCGGCCTGTGGCATCTCGCCAGCGGTCACATAGACCGGATTGTCCATCGCTGGAGCGGCAGCCGGCTTAGCCGCGTTCACGCCGGCATCGGCGGAGGCAGTCTGTTGGGCGACCGCGTCGTTCTGCTGCGCCGTCGGCGCCGGCTGCTGCAAGGACTGTGGAGTGCTTCCGGCGATCGTCTCAGTGCCTGCCGGCGTGGTCATCGGAAAGGCGGCTTGCGGCTTGGCTATCGGCACATAGGCGACCTTCTCGGGGAGCGCCGTATCGCTTGCCGTCATCACGGTCGTCTGCTCGGTCGTGACCTCGGACGAATCGGCGACAGCGGTCGGCTTGCCGCTCGAGGCGGCATTCATATCCGATGCGGTGGCATTGTAGCCGGGCATTCCAACCGACATTGTCGGGTCGCCAGCCGATGTGCAGGAGGCCAAAAGCACGGAGCAGAGCGCTGCCACAATGGCGCGGCGTTCTCCCTTTGCGAGGCTCCATCCTGCTGATTTCAAAGTCGAATTCCCCCTCGATGCCCGGTCGGTATAGCCTTGGCGCGGCACGTATACGTCGCTGCCAAGGTGACCTTTGTCTCCGACCCGGAAACGAGACCTGTGTCAAATCCGCAAGCCTGGAAGTATTTTTGCAGTGATTGCCGAATTGCGACTGCTAGATAGTTGACGATACCATTTCGCCCGCTTTTACCGGCCCGTCAACTCACCAGACATTACAGTCCGTTACACACGCACCTTCACATAGGTACCCGGAGCATCCCCCAAGGTTTTCATATGCTTGCCGGGTTTGCGGGCCGGCACGCGGGTGTTGTCCTTGGCCTCTATCCAGTCTTGCCAGTGCGGCCACCAGGATCCCGGATGGTCGGTGGCCCTGCCTAGCCACTGGCCGAAGTCGCCGATCGGCGTACCCCCGGTCCAGTACTGGTACTTGTTGGATGCCGGCGGATTGACGACGCCTGCGATATGGCCCGACCCGGCCATGACGTATTCGACCTTGCCGCCGAAATACTTCGATCCGAGGAACACCGAGAGCGCCGGCGCGATGTGATCCTCCTTGGAGGCGAGGTTGTAGACCGGGATGGTGATATCGCCGAGCGAGACAGTGTGGCCCGCCAGCTCCATCGTGCCTTGCGAAAGGTTGTTCTCGAGATAGCAGTTGCGCAGGTAGAAGGAGTGATTGGCTGCGGCCATGCGGGTGGAATCGGCGTTCCAGTAGAGCAGGTCGAAAGGCAGGGGGTCCTTGCCGCGCATGTAGTTGTTGACGACATAGGGCCAAATCAGGTCGCCCGAGCGCAGCATGTTGAAGGCGGTCGCCATCTTGGTGCCGTCGAGGTAGCCCTTTTCGCTCATCGACTTTTCCACCGCCGCGACCTGCTCTTCATCGACGAACACTTTCAGGTCGCCGGCATGGGTGAAGTCGACCTGGGTGGTGAAGAAGGTGGCCGACTTGATGCGGTCGTCACCTTCCTGCGCCATCAGCGCCAGCGCCGCCGCCAGGAGCGTGCCGCCGACGCAATAGCCGATTGCGTTGACGTCGCGTTCGCTGGTGGCCTTCTCGATCGTGTCGAGGCCGTATTGCAGGCCCTCGCGAATATAGGCTTCCCAGCCCTTGGTGCCGTGGCGCTCATCCGGGTTGATCCAGGAGATGACGAACACGGTGTGGCCCTGTTCGATCGCCCAGCGGATGAAGGATTTCTGCGGGTTCAGATCGAGGATGTAGAACTTGTTGATCCATGGCGGGCAGATCAGCAGCGGCCGCTTGAGCACCGTCTCGGTCGCCGGGTCGTACTGGATGATCTCGGCGACATCGCTGCGGCCAACCACTTTGCCGGGGGTGGTGGCGATGTTCTTGCCGATCTCGAAGGGCGAATAGTCGGCCTGGCGCAGCTTCAGGTCGCCCTTGCCGGCGGCGATGTCCTCGGCCAGCATCTTCATGCCGCGCACTAGGTTCTCGCCGTTCGAGGCGATCGTCTCGCGAAACAGCTCCGGGTTGGTCAGGATGAAATTCGACGGCGAGATGGCGTTGGACACCTGCTTGACATAGAAGCCGGCCTTATGGCGGGTGTGCTCGTCCAGGCCTTCGGCGTGCTCGACCAGGTCGACCGCCCAGCGCGAGGTGACGAGATAAGCCTGCTTGAGAAAATCGAAGAAGGCGTTGCGGCCCCATTCCGGGTCGAGGAAGCGCTTGTCGCCGCGCTCCGGCTTGACCGCGTCTTCAGTGTCTTCCGCGGCGTTGCTGGTGCGCTGAATGGCGTTCGCCCAGACCGTCATGTAGCCGGAGAACAACCGCGTCTGCGCTTCCAGCGCGCGCTGCGGATCGGAAAGCCAGTATTCGCTGAGCTTGGAAAAGGTCTTCACCATATCGACAACCGGCTCGGCGACGTGATCGCGTACATCGCCCTTTTCGCGCGGCTCGGCCCAGGCGGAGGCCGCTTTGCCGGCTTGCTCAATCATGCGCGCCATATTCAGGGCGAAGCGTTCCGGGTCCTTCACCAGATATTGCTCGACGGTCGAAGGCTCGTCATCTTCCGCTTTGCCCGAATCGGGTGTTTTGGACATGGTTGGCGGGGTTCCTCCCGAGGCCTTTTCTTGACATATTAACATGGGACATCCGACCGGGTCCAATCTCGCTCTACCCCGGCTGCCAAGGAAACAATATGACGATTAATATTGGCGAGACTGTTTTTTTCGGTACCGGACGTTTTTGCCGCATCGGCGCGGCGATCGTCCTCATGGGGATTGCCGGGTGCTCAAGCACCAACGGCCCGACGCCCGTCGCTGCGGGCAAGGGTCCGAAGGATACCGGCACTTTTCCGAACCTGAACATCAAGCCGCAAGTGGCGGCGCCGCAATTCACCGAAGCCGAGAAGAACGCCAAGCTTGCGCAATTGAAGGCGGATGAGACGTCTCAGGCGGCAAAAGGCGGCGGTCCGGAGGTGGCCAATCAGGCGGCGCTCACGGATCTCGCCAAAAAACATGGCGACGAAACGCTGAAGCAGATCGAAGCCAAATGCGACCCCGCCCTCGACCCTACCTGCAAATAAGTATATAGCGCGCGCCCAACGCCCCTTTGCTGTCTGGAACTGCCATGGAAGAATTTCACAAGGTTCGCCGGCTTCCGCCTTACGTCTTCGAGCAGGTCAACCGGCTCAAGGCCAGCGCCCGTTCGCGCGGCGCCGACATCATCGACCTCGGCATGGGCAATCCGGACCTGCCGACACCCAAGGCCATCGTCGACAAACTGTGCGAGGTCGTGCGCGATCCGCGCACGCATCGCTATTCCTCATCGCGCGGCATTCCGGGTTTGCGCCGTGCCCAGGCGGCCTACTATGCACGCCGCTTCGGCGTTAAGCTCAATCCGGACACCCAGGTGGTGGCCACGCTTGGCTCGAAGGAAGGTTTCGCCAACATGGCGCAGGCGATCACGGCGCCCGGCGACGTGATCCTGTGCCCCAATCCGACCTATCCGATCCATGCCTTCGGCTTCATCATGTCCGGCGGCGTCATCCGCTCGCTGCAGGTAGAGCCAGACGACGGCTTCATCCCGGCGCTCGAGCGCGGGGTCAAGCATTCGATCCCAAAGCCGCTGGCGCTGATCCTCAACTATCCGTCGAACCCGACGGCGCTGGTCGCCTCGCTCGATTTCTACAAGGATGTGGTCGCCTTCGCGAAGAAGAACGACATCATCATCCTGTCCGACCTTGCCTATTCGGAGATCTATTTCGACGGCAATCCGCCGCCGTCCGTGCTGCAGGTGCCGGGCGCGATCGATGTCTGCGTCGAATTCACCTCGATGTCGAAGACTTTCTCCATGCCCGGCTGGCGCATGGGCTTTGCCGTCGGCAACGAGCGGCTGATTTCGGCCCTGACCAGGGTAAAGTCCTATCTCGACTATGGCGCTTTCACGCCGATCCAGGTGGCGGCGGCACACGCGCTCAATGGCGATGGCGCCGACATCGCCGAAGTGCGCGACATCTATCACAAGCGCCGCGACGTGATGGTCGATGCCTTCGGCCGCGCCGGCTGGACCATTCCGGCACCGGCGGCATCGATGTTTGCCTGGGCGCCGATCCCCGAGCCGTTTAGGCATCTCGGCTCACTCGAATTCTCCAAGCTGCTTATCGAACATGCCGACGTGGCGGTGGCGCCAGGCGTCGGCTTCGGCGAGCATGGCGACGAGTTCGTGCGCGTCGCTCTGGTCGAGAACGAGCACCGGATCCGGCAGGCGGCGCGCAACATCAAGCGCTTCCTGGCGACCAGCGCCAAGCAGCCCAACAATGTCGTGCCGCTTTCCGCTCACCGGTGAGCTTGCCGCCGCAGACAATTTCGATCTGACCTGAGGGACGTCGCCGGACATGGCTGAAGCATTGCGTGTTGGAATTGCCGGTCTCGGCACGGTCGGCGCGTCGGTGGCGCGCGTGCTGCGCGACAAGGCGGCGGAACTCACCCGCCAGTGCGGCCGTGACGTCGTTGTGTCGGCTGTCTCGGCGCGCGACCAGAAGCGCGACCGCGGCATCGATGTCAGTTCGGCAAAATGGTTCGACGATCCGGTCAAGATGGCCCAGACCGCCGAAATCGACGTGTTCGTCGAACTGATCGGCGGCGACGAGGGGCCGGCGCGCGCATCGGTGAAGGCGGCACTCGAAGCCGGCCGTCACGTCGTCACCGCCAACAAGGCGCTGCTGGCCAAGCACGGCGTGGCGCTCGCCGAGATCGCCGAGAAGAAGGGCGTGCTGCTCAACTACGAGGCGGCAGTGGCGGGCGGCATTCCCGTCATCAAGACGATGCGCGAGGCGATGGCCGGCAATTCGGTCACCCGCGTGTTCGGCATCCTGAACGGCACCTGCAACTATATCCTGACCCGCATGGAGGCCGAGGGCATCTCGTTCGATGCCTGCCTGAAGGACGCGCAGCGGCTGGGCTATGCCGAGGCCGACCCGACCTTCGACATCGAGGGCCACGACACCGCGCACAAGCTGTCGATCCTGACCAGCCTTGCCTTCGGTACCAGGATTGCCGCCAACGACATCTATATGGAAGGCATTTCCAACATCACCCAGGCCGACATCCGCGCAGCCGGCGATCTTGGCTACCGGATCAAACTGCTTGGCGTCGCCCAGCGCACCGACAGCGGCATCGAGCAGCGCGTGCACCCGACCATGGTGCCAACCGCCTCGGTGATCGCGCAGGTGCACGGCGTCACCAATGCGGTGGCGATCGAGACCGACATTCTTGGCGAACTGCTGCTGTCCGGCCCCGGTGCCGGCGGCAACGCCACCGCATCTGCCGTCATCGGCGACATCGCCGACATTGCCAAGAGCCGGCCAGGCTTCCAGCACGGTCCGGTCTTCGGCCGGCCGGCGAAGGAGCTGAAATCCTACAAGAAGGCGCAAATGCGCAGCCATGCCGGCGGCTACTTCATCCGGCTGACCGTGCATGATCGCATCGGTGTGTTTGCGGCAATCGCCAAGCGCATGGCCGATAATGACATTTCGCTGGAATCCATCGTCCAGCACGCAGTCAACGGCGAGGTGGCGGCACAGAAGACAGTGATCCTCGTCACCCACGAGACGACGGAGGCCGCCGTGCGCAAGGCCGTCGACGGCATCACCAAGGACGGCCATCTGACCGACAAGCCGCAGGTCATCCGCATCGAGCGGGCAGGGTAGCTTCTTGTCCGATAGCCGCGCGGAACAAGAATTCCGCAGGCATTGAGGTCCGGTCTGGCGGCAGGCAACCGCTACGGACCGGAACGAATTCGCTTCGGCGCCGTTCTCTTGGTCAGCAACCAGAGGGAGCCGCTTCATGGCCGATACCAACAAAGCCGACACCCCTGATATCAACGATGTCCAGAAGACGCTGGAAAAGCAGATTGCCGAACTGCGCAAGGAGATCACCAAGATCAACAAGAGCATTTCGGCGCGGGGCGCGGAAATGCTCGATGACGCCAGCGAGCAGGCTTCCGATTTCTACGACACGGCCGCTACCCGAGCGTCGCGCACCGCTCAGCAGTTGCGCAGCCAGGCCCATGCTGTTTCGGAAGTCGCGCGCGAAAATCCCGGCACGACGACAGCCGTGGTCGGCGCGATCGGGCTGCTCGGCTTTCTGGCCGGCTTCGCTATTGGCCAGTCGACGAACGATACGTCACGTCGCTGGTATTGACCGCGGGCGCGATAGGGCCGCGTTTTCCGGCTCATTTTCCTTGTTTCAGCACATGATTTTCAGGAGGGCACTATGGCTTCATCCGCGTTGATCAGCATCCTGATCACATTCCTCGTCATCATCCTCGTCCTCTATCTGGTTCAACGCTTGCCGCTCGACGGCCGGACGAGACAGATCGTGCAAGTCATCGTCATCATCATCGGCATCATTTCGCTGCTTAGATATCTCGCGGTTTTCTAACGCGAGGAGGTCCATTTTCACTTTTCAAGCCTGGCCCGGTTCATTGGGACCAGGCTGGCCTTTATTTCAAAAATTCGGTTTAATCGATTGATATTGCTGGATATTCGATAAATTGTTCGGCAGGTCTTGCCGTTGTCATGCTCGTTTGACAAAACAGGCGCGCCTCCGGCGGGAGGCGGCATACGAACGAGGAAATTGCCAGATGAATGTGGCCCAGAACATTGTCGCCGGTCTTGACCGGATACTCACCATGGAGCTGGTGCGCGTCACCGAACGGGCCGCCGTCGCGGCCGCCAGGCTGCGCGGGCGTGGTGACGAAAAGGCGGCCGACCAGGTCGCCGTCGATGCCATGCGCCAGGAGCTCAACCGGCTTGCCATCAAGGGCACGGTGGTGATCGGCGAGGGCGAGCGCGATGAGGCGCCGATGCTCTACATCGGCGAGGAGGTCGGTTCGGGCAAAGGTCCGGCCGTCGATATCGCGCTCGATCCGCTCGAAGGCACGACGATCTGCGCCAAAAACCTTCCCAATGCGCTCGCCGTCATCGCCATCGCCGAGAAAGGCAGCCTGTTGTTCGCGCCCGATGTCTACATGGACAAGATCGCCATAGGCCCGGGCTACGCCGACGGCGTCATCGACATCGATGCCTCGCCGGCCGAAAACATCGCCAGCCTCGCCCGGGCCAAGGGCGTGGCTATTTCGGACATCACCACCTGTATCCTCGACCGCCCACGTCATGCCAAGCTGATCGACGCCGTGCGCGCCACGGGCGCCGCGATCCGGCTGATCGGCGACGGCGATGTCGCCGGCGTCATCCACACCACGGACCCGGAAGAAACCGGCATCGACATCTATCTCGGCACTGGTGGCGCACCCGAGGGCGTGCTGGCCGCCGCCGCGCTGCGTTGCACCGGCGGCCAGATGCAGGGCCGGCTGATCCTCGACACGCCGGAAAAGGTCGCTCGCGCGGCAAAGATGGGTATTTCCAATCCGAAGCGGATCTACCATGCGGAGGACATGGCGCGCGGCGACGTGCTGTTTGCGGCGACCGGTGTCACTGACGGCAACATGCTGGCCGGCGTCAAATTCGGCCGCAATTACATCACCACCCACACGATCGTGTTGCGCTCGTCGTCGCGGACGGTGCGCGAGATCAAGGCACGCCATCAGGACCTGGACAAGTTCTGACGCTCGCTTGCGAAGACACCTTGCAATTGTTAGCCATTCGGGCACACCCGATGTCGGCTGCAAGGATTTGACGATGAAACCGTTCGACTGGCACGCGGATCCGATTTCGCGCGCCACCGCCATCACGAAGTCCTATCGCAACACCCAGAACGTGCGCCGCTTTCTTATCCGGGAATGTGGCGATGCGTTCAGGTTCGACCGGCCGTTCATGGCCTGGCTCAAGGACGGTGCGGAAAAGACAATGGGCGACGCGGTCGACGAATGGCTTCGGCGTCAGTCTGAAAAGCGGAAAGCATCGCTTTCTTGAAATCTCCCGTGACGGCGCACGAACCGCTTGGCTTTGCCTGCCTTTGGCTGAAAGCGCGTCGCGTGAACGCGCCGCGCTTTAAGTTGTTGCTTATGCAGATCGTTGTCCCAAAACCGCTGCATACTTTAGCGCGACATGCACTATCCTGCGGCCGCAAATGAGTTGGCAAATCGCATGACGGGCGAAAAACGCCTCTTCCTCGATGTCAGGCAGTCGGTATCCGGTGTTTCCTGGGAACACCGGCTGACCGAGCGGCAGGACATGATCGCGCTCGCCATCGCGCAAGGTCATGGCGTGCCCGACATCGTCGCGCGCGTGCTTGCCGGCCGCGGCGTCACCGCCGAGCAGACCGAGCGGTTTCTCGACCCGACGATCCGCGATCTGCTGCCGGATCCGGCATCGCTGACCGACATGGACAGGGCAGCGGCCCGCATCGCCGCCGCGGTGATGGCCAGGGAAAAGGTGGCGATCTTCGGCGACTATGATGTCGACGGCGCTGCCTCGTCGGCCTTGCTGAAGCGGTTCTTCACGCATTTTTCGGTGCCGTCGGAAATCTACATCCCGGATCGCATTTTCGAGGGCTATGGCCCCAATCCCGACGCCATGCGCGAACTTGTTTCGCGCGGCGCGACGCTGATCGTCACTGTCGACTGCGGCACCAACAGCGCCGTTTCCATCGATGCCGCCAATGAGGCCGGGGCCGATGTCGTGGTGCTCGATCACCACCAGGTTGGCGGTGCCTTGCCGGCGGCAATCGCTGTCGTCAATCCCAACCGCGACGACGACCTTTCCGGGCAGGGCCATCTCTGTGCCGCCGGCGTGGTCTTTCTCGCCCTTGTGCAGACGGCCAAGATCCTGCGCGGGCGGATGACCGATATCACGCCGCCGGACCTACTTTCGCTGCTGGATATCGTGGCACTGGCCACCGTCTGCGACGTGGTGCCGCTCACCGGCGTCAACCGCGCCTTCGTCGTCAAGGGGCTGCAGATGGCGCGCCAGCAGAGGAACGAAGGGCTGGCGGCACTGGCGAGGGTGTCGCGCATCGGCGAACCGATCGGCACCTTCCACCTGGCCTATCTGATCGGCCCGCGTATCAATGCCGGCGGACGCATCGGCGATGCCGCACTCGGCAGCCGGCTGCTTGCGACCGATGACCCGGTCGAGGCGCGTACCATTGCCGAGACGCTCGACCGGCTCAATCAGGAACGGCAGTTGATGGAGCAGGAGATGCTGGCGGCGGCGCGCGTCGAGGCCGACGCCGAGCTTGCCGGCGGCAACGGCCCGGCCATCGTCGTCACTGCCAGCAACAGCTGGCATCCGGGCATTGTCGGTCTGCTCGCTTCGCGATTGAAGGATCATGCGCGCCGGCCCGCTTTCGCCATCGCCTTCAACGCCAATGGCATCGGCACCGGCTCGGGCCGTTCGGTATCGGGTTTCGACCTCGGCCGGCTGGTGCGCGAGGCGGCCGTTGCCGGGCTGATCGTCAAGGGCGGCGGCCACGGCATGGCGGCCGGCATCACCGTGGAGCGGGCGAAGCTGGGCGAACTCAGGGCGTTTTTCGAAGAGCGGGCGGCAGCCGACGTGTTCCGCCTGCAGGGCGAGGAAAGCCTGGCCATAGACGGTGCGCTTGCCGCTGAAGGCGCGACACTCAGCCTGCTCGACGCGCTGGAAAAGGCCGGACCTTTCGGTGCCGGGTATCCAGCCCCCGTTTTCGCGCTGCCACGTCATCGGCTGGCAGACGCCAGGCCGGTCGGCACCAACCACATCCGCGTCGACTTACAGTCGGAGAGCGGCGGCCGCATCCAGGCGATCGCCTTTCGCGCCGTCGATACCGCACTTGGCGAATTCCTGTTCAAGAGCCGGGGCAAGACAATCCACGTCGCCGGTTCACTGTCGGGAAATTACTGGAACGGCAACCGCACGGTGCAATTTCGCGTCACCGATGCAGCGCGTGCGTAAAGCTCTTGTTTGAACATGTTCTCTGCGAACCGCAGGCTTGCCCGGCAAGGTCATAGTGGATGCCTATGATCGAATTTGCTTTCGAAACTCGCCCGGCGCCATTCCGGTCGTTTTGGAAAAAGTGCGACTGAACGAAGCGACATCCTGATAGCCCACCCGATAGCAGATTTCGGAAATGCTCAGCTTGGTTCCCTCGAGCAACGACCTTGCCAATTCAAACCGTTTTTCCTGGATCCATTTTCCCGGCGTCGTCTTGAGTTCACTGGCCATCCTGCGAGACAGCGTTCGCGCAGACAAGCCAAGGCCCGCCGAGAGAAAGCTCAAATCGATTTCCCGTATCTTGTTTTCCGAGAGTTCACGCAGTTTGTTCTCCAGCGGATTGATCTCTTTGGGCAATTCTTCGAGAGGGAATTCGTAGGGACTTTGAAATTTGCGCGAGGGCGGAAGAACCAGGAGCTTTCGGACGATGCGCTCCTCTTTCGAGAAGCCGAGATCGACCAGCAGGGCTTTGGCCAGCTCCAGTCCTGAAAATCCGCCTCCGCAGGTGTAAAGGCGTCCGTCGCGAACAAGCATGCGCGATGAGTCCCATTGAACTTGCGGAAACCGGCGGCTTACGTGGGACTTCAGCCACCAGGATATTGTCGCCCGCTTGCCGTCCAGCAGGCCCGTATCGGCAAGCAAATAACATGCGCCGCAATGTGCCGCGATGATCGCATCCTGTTGCCGTGCGCGTGCGATCAGCGGTTTTGAGTACTCACTCTCCTGGTCAAGCGAGCGCAGAAGTTCGGGAATCTCGACACCCGGCATGGCGATCAGAATCAACACATCCATTTTTCGGGATGGTTGCGGCTTCGCAGGGAAAGAAATTCCGGCAGTCGAAATTGCGGGCGATGCCCTGGAAACGAACTCGCATGAAAGGACCTCTGAACCGCAGACGTCATTCACGAGCTGAAACATTTCGACCAGCGTCAAGACAACCGCCGAATAGAAATCGGTCGGTAGCCAGATCACAACGTGGATGGGCTTTGCAGCCATTCGCGGTACTCCCGGTAGCGTATTCGTCGGATGGCAAGTTTAGCACAATCTTTGTCAAAAATGCCAATTCCGAAACAAGTGCGACGCCTCCAGGGTAGCCGCATGCGGGCCTCGCTGACGAAGAGCGGGGCTGCGGAATCCACAACTGGGAAGATACAAATGCAGAAATCATCGAATCAAACCGATGTGGGAGCGCCACGCTGGTCCGGGCTCAGGCTCGCGCTGCTGGCGTTCGCGCAGTTCATAATCGCGATCGACTACAACATCGTCTATGTCGCGCTGCCGGACATCGGCCGCGATGTCGGCTTTACGTCGCAATCGCTGCAATGGGTGGTGAGCGCTTACGCCGTGGCTTTTGGCGGGTTTCTGCTGCTCGGCGGTCGAGCGGCTGACCGGCTTGGCCCGCGGCGCATGTTCATCCTGGCGCTCGTGCTCTACGGCGTCTCATCCTTGGCAGGCGGATTTGCGCCCGATGCACTTACGCTGGTGGTCGCTCGGGCCGTTCAGGGTTTGGGCGGGGCGCTTCTGTTTCCTGCAACACTGGCGCTGATCAATACCAGCTTCGCGGAAGGTGCAGAGCGCAATCGGGCGCTGGCGGTCTGGGGTGCCACGGGCAGTGGCGGCCTGGCGGCCGGTGCCATTATCGGAGGCGTCCTGACCAATGGCTGGGGTTGGCAAGCGGTCTTCTTCTTCACCGTTCCACTGGCTCTGGGCGCCGCACTTATCGCCGCCCCAGTTCTGCTGGCGCCCGATCCGGCAGGCGAAGGCCAGAGGCGGAGTTTTGATCTGCCGGGTGCGCTGGTCGTCACGGCAGCCGCGACATTGCTGGTGTTCGGCTTGGCCAGCGGACCCGAGGTGGGCTGGAATACGGTTCGCAGCACCGGATCGCTCGTGATTGGCGTGCTGCTGCTCTGTGTCTTCATTCTCATCGAGAGACGCGTGCGCGATCCGCTCGCGCCACTGCGGCTGTTTGCCAATCGAAGCCTCGTCACGGCCACGGCGGTGAGTTTCTTTCATCACATGGCGCTGAGTTCCGGCTACTACATTCTCACGACCTACTTTCAGAATCTGCTCGGCTACAACGCGCTCGCTGCCGGCCTGGCATTCGTTCCGCTCGGTGTGCTGGCGATGATCGGCGGCGGCAAGGGCGCGGGCCTGCTGCTCACCAAGTGGGGGACTCGCGCCACGATGTTCGCCGGCATGTTGATCTATGGGATCGGGCTGGTGGCGATCGCTCTCGCCTTGTCGCCAGGCGGTTCGTATTGGGCCGTGCTGCCCGGGATCCTCATCTATGGTTTCGGTGGCGGCATCGCCTTTACGACGCTGTTCGTCGCCGCCGCTTCCGGAGTGGCCGCCAACGAACAAGGGGTCGCCTCGGCGCTAGGCTCGACATCCCTACAGATCGGCGCGGCCCTGGGTCTCGCCGCCGCTCTTGTGGTGGCCAATGTCGGTTTGGGTGGCGAGGCCGCTACCACATCGGATGTCGTCGACGGATTGCGTATGGCTGGATTGTTCGCCGCCGCCGCGGTTTTCCTTGGTGCGGTCCTGGCTCTGATGATCAAGCAGAATCCGGGAATAGCTCAGGATGCCGCCACCTCTGCCGAAGCTGTGCGCTGAGTCTCTGGAGTTTGAAGCGCGTCGCGCGAGTCAGCCGACGCGCTTCATTGTTTGTTTTCCGTGCATTGGGGTATGCGTCAGGCGAGAACGGTCTGCAGCCGGGTCAGTTCGCCAATCTGCGCCATCGTCGCCTGATAGCCAAGATTGATCGCCTCGTCGGCGCGGTGGAATTCGGTCAGGCCGATATGGCTGAGCTTCGGCTGCAGCGACATGTCTGGCGGATCGCCGGCAAGCCTGGCACGCGAAATGCGGTCCTGGATGATGTTGAAGGCCTCGACCATGACGCCGGTGATGCCGAGCCGGGTCTGATGCGACTGGTGTTCGGGATCGCCATGGCCGGGCCTTGGCGCGTCCTTTTCGACGACCAGTTCGCCGGCGCTGTGTTTGATGACGGCGGCGCGCCCGAACAGGTCGTAGTGAAGATTGACCGCCACCACGAGCGGCTGCTCGTAGGCACGGCAGACCGAAACCGGAACCGGGTTGACCAGTGCACCGTCGACCAGCACGCGGCCGTTGCAATTCACCGGCTCGAACACGCCGGGCAGCGCATAGGAGGCGCGCATGGCGGTGATCAATGAGCCGCTCGACAGCCAGATTTCGTGGCCTGTGCGGATTTCGGAGGTGACCGCGACGAACGGCTTGGCCAGATCCTCGAAACGGATGCCGGTCATGTGCTCGCGCAGCCGGGCGTCGAGCTTCATGCCGCCGAACAGGCCGCTGCCGCGCAAATTGAGATCGAGCAGGCCGAAGATGCGTCGCTTGGTCAGGCTGCGGGCGAATTCTTCCAGTTCGTCCAGCTTGCCGGCGAGGTAGCAACCGCCGACCAGCGCGCCGATCGAGGTGCCGGCGATCATCGACACTTCGATGCCGGCTTCGTCGAGCGCGCGCAGCACGCCGATATGCGCCCAGCCGCGGGCGCAACCGCCGCCCAAGGCGAGCGAAATGCCTGTTTTCTTTGGGGTTTCGGACGCGCCGCCTGGCGAGGACAGGCCGTTGGCCTCCCTGACATCTGGTCTGTTACGCAATGACGCCCACTCGAGCATCACGATCTCCCTTGTCCCACGGCTACTATACGGGCGGGCCGTATCGAAATGATGAATCTGTGTCGCTGATGTCAGGTAGAAGGTTCAAGCTGATGGTTTCCGATACGTGTTTTCCGCATCGAACAGCGGCTTGCTGCCGTCATCGGCAAGCGTCCCCTTGCCATCGATCAGCCCCACCGTCCGATAAAAGCATGAACGTCGACCAGTGTGACAGGTTGCGTCGTGGCCCAACACTTTGACGCGCAACCATATGGCGTCCTGGTCACAATCCGTGAGCATCTCGACGACATGCTGAAAATTGCCTGACGTTTCCCCCTTTTTCCACAGCGCGTTGCGCGAGCGCGACCAGTAGTGGGCGATGCCTGTCTCCAGCGTCAGCGCCAATGCTTGCGCATTCATGTGCGCAACCATCAACGGCATGCTGTCTTCGGCGTCGGTGACCACGACCGTGACGAGCCCGGCCGCATCGAAGCGCGGTGAAAACACCGCGCCTTCCTCCAGGGCTTTCTTGTCTGACGGAGCTTTCGGAAATTCCAATGATCAGACCCCGCCGCCGCGCACCATGGTGACGAAACGAACCTGCTCTTCGGGCGAGTCCTTGAAGACGCCGGTGAAGGTCGAGGTGAGGGTGGTGGAGCCCTGTTTGCGGATGCCGCGCATGGCCATGCACATGTGCTCGGCCTCGATCATGACGGCGACGCCGCGCGGATTGAGCACGTCCTGGATGACGCCGGCGATCTGCGCGGTCAGGGCCTCCTGGGTCTGCAGGCGATGGGCAAAGATATCGACGACGCGCGCAATCTTGGACAGGCCGACGACCTTGCCGTCCGGCAGATAGCCGACATGCGCCTTGCCGATGATCGGCACCATGTGGTGCTCGCAATGCGAATGGAATGTTATGTCCTTGACGATGACGAGGTCGTCGTAGCCGGCGACCTCCTCGAAGGTGCGGCCGAGCTCATCGGCGGGGCACATGTCGTAGCCGCCGAACATTTCGCGAAAGGCCTTGGCCACCCGCTTTGGCGTGTCGACCAACCCTTCGCGGTCCGGATTGTCGCCGGTCCAACGCAAAAGCGTGCGCACGGCGGCCTCGACTTCTGCCTCGCTCGGCCGGTCGGTCACCGGCTTTTCCATGTAGGCTGACTGGGGCATGAATTTCTTGATGACGGCATCCATAAAGGCGTCTCCCGTAGTCCCTCTCGGCGGAGGAACGAGTTGAACGGACCACGACCTTTCGGTGTCGGAAACGTGCCCAGTTTCCAGCCCCGCAAGCGGCGTGAACTTCCCGGCAACGACACTGGCTTTGCTGTCTTGTCGATGCCGGACTGCCACCATTATATAAGGTCGTGACGAGCGAAAGGAAGACACGACAGCGGCAATCGCTGTTCGCTTGGCGGCGACGGATTGGAAAATAATGATAAACGAGGTCTACAACACGAAAATTCTCGGTTTCGCCGGAAACATCGCCCGTATCGGCCGCCTCGATCATCCCGACGCGACCGCCAAGGCGCATTCCAAGCTGTGCGGCTCAACGGTCACCGTCGACCTCAAGATGCAGGACGGCGTGGTCACCGATTTCGCCCATGACGTGAAGGCCTGCGCGCTCGGCCAGGCGTCGTCCTCGATCATGGCGCAGCATGTCGTCGGCGCGAGTGCCGAGGAATTGCGCACGGTGCGCGACACCATGCTGAAGATGCTGAAGGAAAATGGCGCCCCGCCTGACGGGCGTTTCGCGGATTTGAAGTACTTGGAGCCGGTGCGCGACTACAAGGCACGGCATGCCTCGACCATGCTGACTTTCGATGCCGTGGTCGACGCGATCGGCCAGATCGAGAAAAAGCGCGCCGAAGAAGCGGCCTGACCTTGGGATTTGGCCTTTCCACGGTAGGCGAGCTTCGCTTCCGGAGCCTGGTGTTCGCCTCCAGCCTTGCCGTTTCACTTGTGGCGAGCGGCGGTTCGAGCCGAGCTGACGCAGACATAGCAGCCCA
The DNA here is from genome assembly GCF_964254115.1 of Mesorhizobium sp. LjRoot246. Lineage (NCBI taxonomy): Bacteria > Pseudomonadati > Pseudomonadota > Alphaproteobacteria > Hyphomicrobiales > Phyllobacteriaceae > Mesorhizobium > Mesorhizobium sp. LjRoot246. The sequence continues at coordinate 3,735,167 of NZ_CAXUSN020000001.1, forward strand.
GCGGGATATCGGCGACTACCTCATGAAAGCCATTCAGGTGTGTTGGAACATGCCTGCAAACACCAGAAGCGTTGCGCGCGTTCGGATCAGCCTGAACAAGGACGGGTCGCTCGCCGGCCCGCCAAAAATCGTCAGTCCTGTGACGCCGCCGCTGGACAAGGTTGCCGAGGCCGCCGTTCGGGCAATCACGCGCTGCGCGCCATTTCCCGGCCTGACTTCGTTTGCGGCCCACTACGATATGTGGCGCGATGTCATCCTCACATTCAACCCCGGAGAGGACTCACCGGGCGAGCCTTTGGCCGCGGATGCGATCGACAAACTCTTCGAAAAATACAGCAAGAAGACAAAGTAGCGGGACCGGCCGAAAACGTGCTGAACGGACCGCTTAGACTTCGCTGTCCGTCGGTCCCACGCGAAGCTCTTCGACAAGCCAGTCCGCAAAAACCTCGGCCTGTCGGCTGAGGCGTTGGAAATCAGGCGCGACAAGCCAATATGCGCCATAGGGGACTTCCATTTCGAACGGACGGACCAAGAGACCGGCTCGAAGATCAGCGCCGTTCAGGATGCGGTCGCCCAAAGCGACACCGTGCCCGAGTTTCGCGGCCTGCATGGCAAGCGCGGCGTCGGTATAAAGCGGTCCTCTCTGGAGGGCGAGCTCTGGAAGGCCCATTGCCTGAAACCAGCTCGCCCAGCCATCGCGATTGTAGTCATGGAGCAAGGTATAGTGCCGCAGGTCGGCTGGTGATGTCAGGGGGGCGCCCGACGCGAGCAACCCCGATGCCAGGACTGGCGTCACCAGAACGTCGACCAAATGCCGCGCTTCCGTGCGTGGCCAGGACCGGGCATGGGCTCCGTATCGGATCGCGATTTCTGCTTCGTGTCCTCGAAATTCTATGAGCCGAGAGTCTGCGTCGACCGAAATGTCGATCTCGGGGTGGCGTTGCTGAAACGAATTGAGGCGCTGTATCAGAAATTCGCCCGCAAAGGACGGCTCGACGCTGACCCGCAACGGACTCTGGGCCGGCTTGCTGATGATTTCTGACAGCCGACGGTCGATGTCGTCGAAGCTGGCGGTCAACTGACCGAGGAGAGTTTGTCCTGTTTCCGTCAGTTCGACCTTGCGGTGAAGCCGCTCGAACAGTGGCCTGCCGACCAGAGTTTCCAAGTCCCTTATTTGTCGGCTGATCGCCGCCTGCGAAACGAAAAGTTCTTCGGCCGCGCGGCTGAAGCTCAGGTGCCGGCCCGCCGCCTCGAAACTCCTCAGTGCCGTTAGGGGAAGTCGTCCGCGCTTCATTCGCATAATCTCAAGTTATCCGAGGCGGAAATTATACTCGTTTGAAGACGATGGCCAGCAGCGGTCTAATCGTCGTCAAAGGAGATCTGCCATGAATGAAATTCTGGCTATTTTTGGCGATGTCATGCGGATCGCAACGTTTCAATGGCGCGACGGAAGACAGCGTGGAAAGCGCCGCGAAGAACCGACCTGTCCCGGCCGCTGGGCGCCTTCGGCTGACAGGCAGCCGTTTCGCCGTTTCCGTCCGTGACGGCGGGCCGCGCAAGGAGCGGGGATTGCGTTCTCCAGCGGAAGCCCACATCTATCGACTGGGCAACGCGATACGGAGACTGTGGTGCGCGACCAACATGGGCATGCGCATATTGCCGGGTCGCAAAAAGGCGGCCGCAACTGGCCCGGCCCATGGCGCAAGACGCCGGGCCGGCTGCTCGGTACGTCTCTGGTGCGCCTTTACCAACTGACGCTGTCCGGCTTCGTCGGCAATTCCTGCCGGCATCTGCCGACCTGTTCGGAATATGCGCATGAGGCGATTGCTCGCCATGGCCTGTGGGCCGGCGGTTGGATGGGATTTTTTCGCGTGCTGCGCTGCGGGCCATTCGGCACGCATGGCATCGACCTTGTGCCGGAAGTCCTGGCCGAGCGCTATGTCTGGTTCACGCCGTGGCGGTACTGGCGGATCGGCAGCAAGCGTGGCGAAACGCAGGGGTGAGGGCGCCGGTCAGGTTCCTGGCGGCACTGCGCGTTTACAATCCGGTAGGGTTAATACAAGCCTGCACAAAGACTGCGCATTTGAGACAAAATCGAGACAAGAGACCCCGCTAAGCCGCTCGCGGACCCCCTTCTGGAGCGAGCAGAAAATGCACAATTTCGACCGCCTTCCCTTCATCTTTGCCGGGATTCTCTTTCTGCTCGCCTGGCTGTTGGGATTTCCGTTGCGTGCGCAATCGGCGCCGCTGCAGGACATCCAATGCACGGTGATCGCTGACGCGGCGAGCGGCAAGACGCTTTACCAGGATGGGGTGTGCGACCGACGGTTCAGCCCGGCTTCGACGTTCAAGGTGCCGCTGTCGCTGATCGGTTACGACAGCGGCATCCTCAGCGACGAACACACGCCGAGCTGGGACTACAAGCCGGAGTTCAAGGCGGTGAAACGGGATCAGAAGACCGTTGATCCGACGATTTGGGAAAAGGATTCGATCCTTTGGTTCTCCCGGGAGATCACCCGCCGGCTTGGGCCGCAGAGTTTTGCCGGTTATGTCTCGAAATTCGACTACGGCAACGCCGATGTTTCCGGCAATCCCGGCAAGAATGACGGTCTGACCCAGTCCTGGGTGAATTCTTCCCTGAAGATCACGCCGGTCGAGCAGGTCGATTTCCTGCGCAAGCTTCTGGCCCGCAAGCTGCCGGTCTCGGCCAAGGCCTACGACATGACATCAGCCATCATCCCGACCTTCCAGGCCGGGGGCTGGACGGTGCAAGGCAAGACCGGAAGCACCAGGTTGCGCAACGACACCGACAAGGTCCAGGACAAGCGCTCGCTCGGTTGGTTCGTCGGCTGGGCGCAAAAGGATGGCCGCCAGATCGTCTTTGCACGTCTTGTGGTTGACACCAACCGCACCGGCAAGCCCAAGGGTCTCGAGACGCGGGCCAGGTTCCTGAAGGACCTGCCGCAGCTGATGAAATGAGCCTGCTTTCCAAGCAATTCCGGACGGAAAGTCGCCACGCACACTTCCTGGAATTGCTCTAAGCGCTTCGGCGCGCACGGATGATGTGGCCACCGGAGCTGGTCGTCGTTCCCTTCGGTGCCCCCGAGAGGCGGGCAGCGATGTCTCTGCTCTCGAGATCTTCGATCTCATCGAATCCGAGGCCGCGGAGCGATTTCGCCAGCTCGCCGGGGACGAAGAAGCTGATCCAGGGCTCCCCGACAGCCGCGACGCGCGCCGCATGGAATGCCAGGGCGGCCTGTCCAGCCGCATCGCGGTTCTCAGACGGTTCGCTATAGTCGAACACGATCTCCGAACCGGGCGTGTCGGCGATGTAGGCCAGCGTGCTGAAGATCGCTTGCTCGGTCAGGTAGGGCACGACCCCCAGCCAGATGAAGAAGCTTGGCTCGGTCGACTTCAAACCGGCCGACGCCAGTTCCGCGGGCAGATGCTGCCGCTCGAAATTGACCGGCACAAACGTGGTGGCCAGTGGTTCGGCAAGGCCGGCATCGGCGATACATTTACGCTTCCAGGCTTGCGTGGCCGGGTGGTCGACCTCGAACACTTCGAGGCCTGGATACGGATTGCGCAGCGAAAACGTGTCGAGACCTGCGCCGAGCACGACGAGTTGGCGGATGCCACGGCGCACCGCCGCTGCCAGCCAATCCTCGGCAAAGCGGGCGCGCGCCGCTACGAACAGGCGCATACGCCGGCTGTAATTGTCCTCCTGCGCAAGCTGCTGCTCGGTTGGATTACCTTCACCGAGAATCGCAATCGCGCATGGGTCGCGAAACAGCGCCGCCTGCGGTGAAATCTGATGCAGGGCTCTCAAGCGCGCGACGCGCAGGGCGGTTTGGCTTGGGGATGCGTCTTCCATGTTGAGGATTCCAAGCCATGCAGGCGATATTCGCAAGCATTGACGTCCGACCTACGACATCTCTGCCGCCATTTCCTGACGGCAAGACCAATCAGCGCTCTTTACCTGATGCGAGACTGCCTCTAAAACCCGCGCGCTGCCGGACGCATCCGGCTTTTTCTTATGCATGTCGTAAGCTCAAAACCGCCATACACTTTTGGGCGACATGCATTTTAACCACCCGCGCTCGTTTGCGGGACTGGATAGGAGATATACATGCTGAATTCCGTTTCCCTGACATTTCCCGATGGCTCCGTCCGCGAATATGATGCGGCGCTGACCGGTGCCGGCCTGGCCGAATCGATCTCGAAATCGCTGGCCAAGAAGGCTGTTGCCTATTCGATCGACGGCACAGTGCGCGATCTCAGCGATCCGCTTGGCAAGTCCGGCAAGGTCGAGATCGTCACCCGCGACGATCCGCGCGCGCTGGAACTGATCCGCCACGACGCGGCCCATGTGCTGGCTGAAGCCGTGCAGGAACTTTGGCCGGGGACGCAGGTGACCATCGGGCCGGTGATCGAGAACGGCTTCTACTACGACTTCGCCCGCAACGAGCCATTCACGCCCGACGATTTTCCGGTGATCGAGAAGAAGATGCGCGAGATCATCGCGCGTAACAAGCCGTTCACCAAAGAGGTCTGGTCGCGCGACAAGGCGAAGAAAGTGTTTGCCGACAAGGGCGAAAGCTACAAGCTGGAGCTGATCGACGCCATTCCCGAGGATCAGGATCTCAAGATCTACGCGCAGGGCGACTGGTTCGACCTCTGCCGTGGCCCGCACATGGCCTCGACGGGGCAGATCGGCAATGCCTTCAAGCTGATGAAGGTGGCCGGTGCCTATTGGCGCGGCGACTCGAACAACCCGATGCTGACGCGCATCTACGGCACCGCCTGGGCCGACCAGGCGCAACTCGAAGCCTACCAGATGATGCTGGAGGAGGCCGAGAAGCGCGACCACAGGAAGATCGGCCGCGAGATGGACCTGTTCCATTTCCAGGAAGAGGGACCGGGCGTCGTCTTCTGGCACGCCAAAGGCTGGAAGATGTTCCAGAACCTGGTCAACTACATGCGCCGCCGCCTCGACGAGCAAGGCTACCAGGAAGTCAACGCGCCGCAGGTGCTCGACAAGAGCCTGTGGGAGACGTCAGGCCACTGGGGCTGGTATCGCGACGCCATGTTCAAGGTGACGGTCGCCGGCGACGATACCGATGATGATCGTGTCTTCGCGCTGAAGCCGATGAACTGTCCGGGCCATGTGCAGATTTTCAAGCATGGGTTGAAGTCATATCGCGATCTGCCCGTAAAACTTGCAGAATTTGGCAATGTGCACCGTTACGAGCCATCCGGCGCACTGCACGGGCTGATGCGCGTGCGCGGCTTCACGCAGGACGATGCGCACATCTTCTGCACCGAAGAGCAACTGGCGGCGGAATGCCTGCGCATCAACGATTTGATCCTGTCGACCTATGCCGATTTCGGTTTTGACGAAATCAGTGTCAAGCTGTCGACGCGGCCCGACAAGCGCGTCGGCACCGACGAAGCCTGGGATCACGCCGAGGCGATCATGGGCAGCGTGCTGGAGACGATCAGGACGCGGTCTGGCAATCGCATCAAGACCTCGATCAATCCGGGCGAGGGTGCCTTCTACGGGCCGAAGTTCGAATATGTGCTGAAGGATGCCATCGGCCGCGAATGGCAGTGCGGCACGACGCAGGTCGACTTCAACCTGCCGGAACGTTTCGGCGCCTTCTACATCGGCTCGGATTCCGAGAAGAAGCAGCCGGTGATGGTGCACCGCGCCATTTGCGGCTCGATGGAGCGCTTCCTCGGCATCCTGATCGAGAACTACTCCGGCCATTTCCCGCTGTGGTTCGCGCCGCTGCAGGTGGTGGTGGCGACGATCACGTCGGATGCCGACGACTACGCGACCGAGGTGGTGGCCAAGCTGAAAGCCGCCGGCCTGTTGGCGGAAGCGGATCTGCGCAACGAGAAGATCAACTACAAGGTCCGCGAACACAGCCTAGCCAAGGTTCCGGTCATCCTCGTCTGCGGCAAGCGCGAAGCGGAGGAGCAGGCGGTCAACATGCGCCGGCTGGGCTCACGCGACCAGGAATCGCTTGGTCTCGAGCAGGCGATCGCGCAATTGACCGAAGAAGCGGTCACGCCCGACCGTCGGCGCAAACGCGCGGCCTGATCGGCATTCTTTTCGACCAGATGGCGGTGGCATCGCTCCACCGCCATTTTCATATCCCTGTCACGCCAACCTTGTAACGAGCCCATATGCTCAAGTTGAAATTGCGCGAACGACCTTTTCCCGAACTTTCCTATGCCAATCCGCGCCAGCCGGCGCTGACACGCTGGTTCATTCATTCGGTCGAAGGCCTGTCGGGCCGCGACCGCTACACCGCGCTCTATGATTTCTGGCGCCGCCAGGTCGTGCCGACCGGCGAGCGCGTGTTCAGCCGCATGCTCGACCTGATCGACGTCCGCGTGCGGACTCCAGATCAATGGCCGCCGGCGCAATTGCCGGATACACCGCTGGTGATCGTTGCCAATCACCCGTTCGGCATCGGTGACGGCATTGCCGTGCTGTCGCTGGCCGAGCAGCTTGGGCGTCCGTTTCGGGTGATGATCCACAAGGACCTGCTCAAGATCCGCGAGATGGAGCCCTATTCGCTGCCGATCGACTTTTCCGAGACCAAGGACGCGCTGAAGAACAACATGGCCGTGCGCCATGAAGCGGTGCGGCTGTTGAAAGAGGGCGTCACCATCGTGGTGTTTCCGGCCGGCGGTGTGGCCACCGCGCCAAAAGGTTTTGGCCGGGCGCGCGATTTGCCGTGGAAGATGTTTCCCGCCCGTCTCATTCAGGAGGCAAAGGCGTCGGTCATCCCGATGCACTTTTCCGGGCAGAACGGCAGGCTGTTCCATCTGGTCAGCGGCCCGATGAACATGGCCGAGCGCGACGGCCGTGTGGCGAGATTCGTCGGCAAGGCCTCGCTGACATTGCGCACGTCGCTGCTCATTCACGAATTCGCGCGGCTGTCCGGCAAGGCGATCGACGTACGCGTCGGCGATGTGCTGAGCTGGAGCGAACTGGAGCCATTGCGCGACCGCAAGGCCTTGCTCGACCGGCTGTATCGCGGCGTGTTCGACCTTGCGCCCGTCGTGGCGCGCCGTCGGATTCCGTTCCTGCCGGCGCGGACAAGACTGGCGGCTTGAGCAAACAAACATCCGGCTCACCAGGGCCGAGTCTTGGCCGGCCGTTGCGAAAATAGTATGACACTGTAACGTCACTTGCTATAATGGGGCAAGGAAGGAACTTGCCATGAGAACCAGCAAACCGATCACCGTGACCCTCGGCCGCCAGCAGGCCAGCGTCGACGCACGCCTGGCGTCGGGCGCCTACGACTCCGCCAGCGAGGTCATGCGCGCCGCGCTGCGCGCCCTCGACCGTGAGGAGCAGACCATCACCGCGATCATGCGCGCCAAGGTCCAGGAGGCCCTTGACGACCCGCGTCCGGACATCCCCGCCGAAGACGTCTTCAAAGCGCTGCGCGCCCATCATGCGGATCGCATGAAGGCTTCTAAGCGTGACGCATAAGGTCGTCTTCAGACCGGCGGCCCAAGCCGACCTCTTCGCCATCTACAACTATATCGAAAACGACAGTGGGAGTCGGCGTGCCGGCGACTATGTCGACCGCATAGAGGCCGCATGCATGGCGCTGTCCACCTTCCCGGAGCGCGGGACCGTGCGCGACCCCGTTGGCGCCGGCGTTCGTGTCGTCGGTTTTGAACGCCGCGTGTCGATCGTTTTCCGGGTCGACGGTGGTATCGTGGTCATCCTGCGCGTGCTCTACGGCGGACAGGATTATCCGGCCAGTTCAGAGGATGAGGCAGACACCTGATTCTTCTGGTGGAATTGCGAACTAATCAGCGCCTTCTTCCGGGTCCATCGCCGCAGCCTCGCTGGCCAGAACCTCGATTTCCTGGTTCTGCCCGGCCACGACCGTAAAATCCTTCTGATAGATGCGGTCGCGGTTCTTGGCGATGATGGTGTAGTCGCCCTCGGCCAGCACCATCGAGGCGAAGGCGCCGACGGTTTCCTTGATTGGATCGCCGGATTCGTTGAGCAGCGACCAGGAGGTATCGGCGATCGCCTCGCCACCGGTTTCGCGCACCAGCTTCATCGTGATCTCGGCGGCGTGGTGCTCGACGGTGGCTTCGGTCAACTTGCCGGCCTCGACGCGGATGTCGGAGCGGATGACCGCGTTGACCGCGCCATAGGTCGATACGATATGATAGATGCCGGCGTTGAGCCGCACGACGCTGTTGGGTTCGACATCGGGAATGATCAGCGCGCGGTCGCCATTGGCCTCGGCGGTGCCCTCGTAGATCGAAAAGCGCAGCTTCTTCGGCGGAATGCGCACGCCGCCCGACAGAACGGCGTCGAGCTTGAGGCCGCCGGCATCGAGCACGAGGCTCTCGCGCTTGGTGTCCTTGCCGACAGTGATGCGTTTGGTGGCGCCTGCCCGGCCGTAAGAGGCGTGGACCAGGTAGCTGCCGGGCTCGAGTTGGAAGACGGCGGTGCCGCCATGGGCGGAGGCGACCATCGGCAATTTGCCGTTGACGGCTTCGGGCTTGAAGACCCGCCAGACGATGCCGCGCGTGATGTCGGAACCCTTGTCGGTCAACTGGGCGGAGAGCGTGATGGCGCCGCCGCCGCTCAGTGCCAGCGATGTCTCGCCTTTCGGCGTCGCGTAGCTCGAAATTCCTGGGAGCTTCAGGTTGCTGATGCCGTCGACGTTCTGTGCCATGGCAAGCGAAACCGGCGCCATCAACAGTACGGCGCCGAGCCAGACCAGGAAAACACGGACAGTCCCCTCAAACATGCCTTGCGTTGAAGCCCATGGCGGTGGCAATTTCAAGGCTTAAGAGTCCGATCGATACGACTCTTCGTCCGGCGTATCCCGCGCCAATGCCCGAGCCGCCCGAATTCCCGATGGTGCGCTTCAGCTCAAAACAGAATGCTCAGGAGACTTGCGCCCATGGCGTCGCCGATCATCGACTTCCTGCTGACCCGAAACTCCGCACCGATCCCCGATTTGAAGGAGCCGGCGCCGAGCGATGCGGAGATCGCGACGATGATCGCCGCCGCCTCCCGGGTGCCCGACCATGGCCGATTGGAGCCCTGGCGCTTCATCCTCTACCGCGGCGAGGCCCGCGTCGAAATCGGCAGACAATTGGCAGCGCTTGCCGAGCAGCGGGAAGGTCCCTTGCCGGAAGGCCGCCGCAACCAGGAACTGGCGCGGTTCTCGCGCGCGCCGCTGGTGATCGGCGTCGTGTCGATCACCAGGGAGAATCCAAAAATCCCGCAATGGGAAATGTTCCTGTCGGGCGGCATGGCGGCGATGAACCTGATGATAGCGGCCAACGCGCTGGGCTACGGCACCAACATGATCAGCAACTGGTATTCCGATGTGCCGGAGGGCAGGGCACTGCTGGGGCTGGCGCCGCAGGAGCGGGTCGTCGGTTTCATCCATATCGGCTCCTTTGCCGGCCCGGCGCCGGAGCGGCCGCGGCCCGATCCGGCAAAGCTTTACGGCGACTATTCGGGGCCGTGGGCGGGCTGAATGTTTTATGAGCCTTCAAAGGGCCACGGCCTTCCGCACGACCCTTCGAAGGCGATCGTGGCGCCGCGTCCGATCGGCTGGATTTCGACGCTGAACAGGGCTGGCGAGATCAACCTCGCGCCGTACTCCTTCTTCAATGCCGTTTCGACGCGGCCGTTCATTGTCTGGTTCTCCTCCGAGGGCGAGAAGGACAGCGCTTCCTTTGCTCAAGAGACGGGCGAGTTCGTCGCCAATCTCGTCAGCCGCGACCTCGCGGAGAAGATGAACCGCACGTCGGTCAACGCGCCGCGCGGCGTCAACGAGTTCGTCTATGCCGATCTCGCCATGGCGCCGTCGCGCCTCGTCGCGCCGCCGCGGGTGGCGGCGGCGCCTGCCGCGCTCGAATGCCGGGTGACGGAAGTCTTTCGGCCAAAATCGCTGGACGGATCGCCGACAAGTGCTGTGGTCGTCGCCGGTGAAGTGGTCGGCGTTCATATCGACGACGCTTTCCTGACAGACGGCCTGTTCGACATCACCAAGGCCGGCAACGTCGCTCGTCTCGGCTATATGGACTATGCCAGCGTCGACGAGGTGTTTTCGATGCGCCGGCCGCGCTGGGACAAGGACTGACCCTGGGTTCGGCCGCCGTCCCGCGCGTCGGCGGATTCGATGGCCGTGAGCACGCGAAAGCGATTCCCCTTTGTCTGAACACACGCTAAGAGAGCGGCTTCGGCGATGCGTTGGGGTTACGCATCGACCTTGGGGACATTGCGGGGCGCGGGCGACATGAAGAAACGAGACTCGCTGGGAACCCGGCTGCGCTATGGGTTTGACAAGAGCATGGCCGCCGGTCCGATCGCGCTGATCGGCTGGCTCGCCGTCGCTTCGCTGCTGATCATCATCGCCGCCGCCGCTTTCCTTGCTGCGACCCGCATAGCGCCGGAGGGCGGTGAGCCGCTGAACTTTGTCGAAGCGTTCTGGGAATCGCTGATGCGCACGCTCGATTCCGGCACGATGGGCGGTGACACTGGCTGGGCCTTCCGTCTTGTTATGCTGTTTGTCACGCTTGCCGGCATCTTCGTCGTGTCGGCCCTCATCGGCGTGCTCAGCGCCGGCGTCGACAGCAAGCTCGACGAACTGCGCAAGGGCCGTTCGCGAGTGCTGGAGACCGACCACACCATCATCCTCAACTGGTCGCCGTCGATCTTCGACGTCATCTCCGAACTCGTCATTGCCAATGCCAGCCGCCGCCGTCCGCGCATCGTCGTCATGGCCAATATGGACAAGGTCGAGATGGAGGACGAGATCGCGGCCAAGGTCGGCAAACTGGGCAACACGCGTATCATCTGCCGCAGCGGCGACCCGACCGATCTCTACGATCTGGCCATCGTCAATCCGCAGACCTCGCGGTCGGTCATCGTGCTGTCGCCGGCGGGCGACGATCCGGATTCGCAGGTCATCAAGACGGTGCTGGCGCTGGTCAACGACCCGAGCCGGCGTGCCGACCCTTACAACATTGCCGCGGAGATCCGCGACGGCAAGAACGCCGAGGTCGCTCGCGTCGTCGGCGGAACCGAGGTGCAACTGGTGCTGGCCGACCAGCTGATCTCGCGCATCGTCGTGCATTCGAGCCGGCAGTCGGGTCTCAGCGGCGTCTATTCGGAGCTGCTGGATTTCGACGGCTGTGAAATCTACACGACCGAGCAGCCGGACCTCACCGGCAAGACCTTCGGCGAGGCGGTGATGGCGTACGAGCACTGCGCGCTGATCGGGCTTTGCGATCGCAACGGGCGCGTCAATCTCAACCCAGATTCGGACCTGGTGATCGGTAAGGACATGCGCGCCATTGTCATCGCGGAGGACGATGCCGCGATAAAACTGGGAAGCGCTGGGATCAAGATCGATGCGGCAGCGATCCTTGGTCCGCGGTCAATCGCGGCGAAGCCGGAGCGCACGCTGATCCTCGGCTGGAACCGGCGCGGCCCGATCATCACCTATGAACTGTCGCGCTACGTCGCGCCTGGGTCGATCCTGACCATCGCCGCCGACACATCAGGCCTCGAGCGGGAAGTTGCCGAACTGCCGGTCGTCGGCGACAATCTGGCGGTTTCCTGCCGCGTCACCGACACGTCGAGCAGCAGCGCGCTGGCAAGCCTGGACGTGCCTTCCTACGACCACGTGCTCGTCCTCGGCTACAGCGAAACCATGGCAGCGCAACCCGCCGATACGCGCACGCTGGTGGCGCTGCTGCATCTGCGCAAGATTGCCGACGATGCCGGCATGCACATCTCGATCGTCAGCGAGATGATCGACGTGCGCAACCGAGAGCTTGCGGCAGTGACCAAGGCCGATGATTTCGTCGTCAGCAACAGGCTGGTCAGCCTGATGCTGGCGCAGGCGTCTGAAAATCAGCATCTCGCCGCGATCTTCGATGACCTGCTCGACGAGAAGGGTTCTGAAATCTACATGCGTCCGGTCGCCGACTATGTCGCCATCGACCGGCCATTGACCTTCTGGACGATCGCGGAATCGGCGCGATTGCGCGGCGAAATCGCCATAGGTTACCGGCGCATCCGTGCCGGAGAGGCCGACCAGCGGGCGCTGGGCGGCGTCACCGTCAACCCGCTGAAGTCGGAAGCGCTGGCCTATCTGCCGGAGGACCGGATCATCGTGCTGGCGCGGGACTGAGGGCCTTGCCGGCATTCGTTCGCCTTCTAGCCGTCATGACGGTGCGCACATAGCCGGGCTCGCCGATCCGAATGCTTCCATCGGGCAGGCCCAGTATGCGGTCGAGAGCGATCTCGTAGAGCCTGACGCGTTTCTCCAGGGCTTCGATCGCGATCTCCATGTCGGCGTCGCTGCCGCCTGTAATGGCCTTGGCAACGACGTCACGCGTGGCCATGCCGAACTGCATGACGATGTCGGCGACACCTTCCGGATCGAAGGTTCTGAAAGTGCCGTCTTCGATGCCTTGCCTGATGATCTTGACCAGCAGCGGTGAAAACGACGCGCTGGCGGCCAGATTGATACGGTGGAAAAGCACCAGATTTTCAGGCCGAAACATCGTCTCGAAAAGAGCCCAAGCTTCCGGTGCGGTCTCGATCTTGGCCCGCCGCGATTGGCTGAGCAAGCCATTCAAGCGGCCAAGCGGGTCGAGGCCGGGATCGTCGAGTATGTCCTGGACCCCAGCCAGTGCCTGTCTTGCAAAGCGATCGGCCAATGCCTCCAGAAGAGCCTCCTTGGAGGGGAAGTAGTGATAGAAGGCGCCCTTCGAGATGCCGGCAGACGCAATCACGTCGTTAAGGCTCGCCTTGTCATAGCCCTGCGTCAGGAACAGGGTCTGGGCATGGTCCAGAAGTTCTTCTCGCCTGAGCTCTGGATGCTTGATGACACGGGGCATGATGAACCTTCTGCACGTGATGGCTGCTCCCGTCCAGTCCGGACGGTCGGCAGCCAGGGCAACGAATTCGGGTTAATGGGTGCCTTCGGAGCCTTCGCGGCGCGCAGGCTGACGGAGCATCAAACGAAAAACCCGCCTGTGCGGCGGGTCACTGGCGCAAATCAGCACCATAGCCAAATGTGTACCATAGCTGAGGTCATGGGGTCAAGAAAAAATTCCTATCGTGAATGCTGCCGGCGCAAAAGCTGCCGACACCGCCGAACTGGCTGCCGCCAGGCCTTAAGCCGAGTTCGGAGCCTTGGGTCGATAGTCCGCTTGAACCGTAGACCGATGGTCGGTATGATAGACCGATGGTCTAAAATTGCCAATGCCGGTGAGGGCATATCGTGAAAGGTCAATCATGATCGCGAAATTGGTCCTTCAGACATTCATCTGGTTTGGCGCCATGGGCGCCTTGCTCTTCCTGTCGGCCGGTACGCTGCACTGGCCGGGGGCCTGGGTCTATCTGGTGGGGATGGTGGGGCTCAGTCTCACCTTGGGCGTGGCGCTGGCGAGGCGCGATCCCGGCCTGATGAATGAGCGGCTGAGCTCTCCCATCCAGAAGAATCAGGACGCGGCCGACAAGGTCCTGCTGTCCATACTTCTGTTCGCTATCTTTGGTTCGCAGATATTCATGGGATTCGACGTCCGTTTCGGCTGGTCCGCGGTTCCCGTCTGGGTGCAGGTGGTCGGCGCGCTGGTCCTGCTGCTCGGAATTTGGATCTGCTACCTGACGATGCTGGAGAACAGTTTCGCGGCGCCCGTGGTGAAGATCCAGGACGAACGCGGACAACGTGTGATCTCCACGGGGCCTTACAGCTACGTCCGCCATCCGATGTATGCCGGCGCCATCCTCTTCTTCGCCGGCACGGCACTTCTGCTTGGTTCCTGGTGGGGGCTGGCATCGGTACTCGTGCTCGTCGTTCTCTTGGCCATCCGCACCTTCATCGAAGAGAAAACGCTTCGCACTGGGCTGCGTGGCTATGACGACTATGCAGCCCGTGTTCGCTACCGCCTGATTCCATTGATCTGGTAGCGGGCGCTCAGGCGGAAACACCTGCCGCCTTTGCCCGCGCCAGAAGTCGTTCGGCCAGCCGCAGATGTGGGCGGTCGTACATCTTGCCGCCGATGCCGACGACGCCGGGATTTCCCGCTGCCTCGAACGCCGCGACGATCGCTGCCGACTGTCTCACCGCCTCGGCCGAGGGGGTGAAGGCAGCGTTGATGACGGGCACCTGATTGGGGTGGATCGCCATCTTACCGGTGAAGCCATCGCGCTCGGCCTCGGTGCATTCCGCCTGGAAGGCTGCCATGTCGCGAAAATTCGGAAAGACGGTGTCGATCGCCGCGACCTCCGCCGCACCAGCGGCGAGTATGGTCATGGTGCGGGCGTGACGAAACACGTCCGTGTAGCGGCCATGCTCGTCGCGGGCCGTGCGCGCACCGAGCGCCGCCGACAAATCTTCCGCGCCCCAGGTGAGCCCGGCAAGCCGCGCGCTCGCCCCCGCATAGGTCGCCGCCGCCAGCACGCCTGCCGGCGTCTCGGTGATGATCGGCAGGATCTTGATCGCGCCATCGGCCAGGCCGTTTTCGGCCTCGCGCACCCTGAGCTTTGCCGAGAGATGCTGCACATCCTGGCCGCTGTTCGACTTGGGCAGCATGATGCCGTCCGGCTTGGCTGAAACGAGCGCTGCCAGATCGTCATCCGTCAGCCCCGTCGACAGGTCGTTGACCCTGACATAGATGACTGAGCTGGTTTGTGCCCTGCGCTCGGCGATGAAGCGCGCCGCCACCTCGCGTGCCGCCGCCTTATTCCGTGGCGCCACGGAATCTTCAAGGTCGACGATGACCACGTCGGCGCCGGCACCAAAACCCTTTTCCAGCTTCTTCTCGGAATCGCCGGGGACGAACAGCAGCGAGCGCATTGGTCAGGCCGCCTTCTTCAGCATCATCGCTTGCCTCGTACATTTGGCGACGAGATCGCCATGCTGATTGTAGGCGCGGTGCTCGAACTCGACGATGCCGCGATCGGGTTTGGATTTCGACTCCCGCGCCGAGATGACCGTGGTCTCGACACGGATGGTGTCGCCATGGAAGACCGGGTGCGGAAACACGGTCTCCTTCATGCCGAGATTGGCGACCGTGGTGCCGACCGTGATGTCATTGACCGAAATGCCGATCATCAGCCCGAGCGTGAACAGCGAGTTGACCAGCGGCTTGCCCCATTCGCTCTTGGCGGCAAAATCGAAATCGATATGCAGGGGCTGCGGGTTCAGCGTCATCACCGAAAACAGCATGTTGTCGCTTTCGGTGACGGTCTTGCGCAGCGTGTGCTGGAAGACATGGCCGACGACGAACTCTTCGAGGTAAAGCCCTGCCATTTTCTATCACCTCCGCTGTTTGACGGTTGATATGCGCTGCAAACCAAGCCCGCAAGCCAGTTAGAGCGTCGGGCGATTAACATGCAACATAGCTGGCCTCTTTGAGAAAGTTCCAACATTCGGTTGGGCTGAACTGATCACAGATATTGCCGATGGCGCGCCAGAGATCGTCATAGTTTCGCGCTTTGGCTTTGCGCAGCAGTGTCTTGAGCTTGGCGAAGGCCATCTCGATGGGATTGAGGTCTGGGGAGTATTTGGGCAGGAACAGGAACCACGCGCCGCGCTCGGCCAGGGCCTGTGCGGCGCGCGGACTTTTGTGAACGTTGAGATTGTCGAGGATGACGATGTCGCCACGGCTCAGGCTTGGTGCAAGCTGGGTCTCGACATAGGCATCGAAAGCCGCGCCGTCCATGGCTCCTTCGATGATCCAGGGCGACACGAGTTCATGGCAGCGCAATCCGGCGATGAAGGTCTGGGTTTGCCATTTGCCGAAAGGCGCGTCGGCCCGCAGCCTTTCGCCGCGAGGGGCGCGGCCACGCAACGGCGTCATGTTGGTCTTGACGCTGGTTTCGTCGATGAAGACCAGCCGCGCCGGTTGACATCGCATCAGCGGCTGGCGGCGCTCGCGCCAGTCACGCCTGGCTTGCTTCACGTCGGGGCGTTCTTGCTCCGACGCCAGCAGCGCTTTTTTTATAGGTAAGCCCTTCCCGGCACAGAAACTTCGACAGGTTCGAAGGGTCCACCTTCACCCCGTGCTCAGCCTCGAGCCAGGCGCCAAGGTCCGGCATCGTGATGTCCGGTTTGGCATGCACCTTATCCAAAATGACCTGCCGCAACGGCCCCAGCTTGCCAGAGCCGGCCGGGCGGCCCTGCCGCGCCGGCGCCAGTGAACCGGTCGCAGCATACCGCGCTTGCACCCGCACCGCCGTTGACGGAGCCACCTCAAATTGAGCCGCCACCGCTCGCCGCGACTTACCAGCTGCAATGCCCCGCACCATCCGAAGTCGCAAATCAGCCGAAGTTATTTTTCCCATGAAGCGCCTCCGTGCCCAAGGGAATCACAGTTCCACCAAAAAGGGAATCACATCGATTCACCCAATTCGCCCGACGCTCTAATGAACATGGTGAACCGTTCGTAAACCATTTCTGCCTACCGTTCCGACCGGGGCCAGAAACCTTCTGGCAAGGGGCGTAAGCAGACGGACATGGTTGTTGTTTCGCATTTCCTGAAGTGGATCTACACGGCCAGGGTGTCGGAGCGCGCCGCGGCGGCGAGTGCTCTGGCCCGGGCCTATATCAATTCCGAATTGCCTTTCGAAGACCGCTGCGCCGCCGAGGCGGCGCTGACGCTGTTGCTCGACGATGCCTCGTCGAAAGTGCGTCTGGCGATGGCTGAGGCGCTGTCTATGAGCCACCACGCACCACTGCAGATCATCAGCGTGCTGGCCTCCGACCAGCCGGAAGTCGCCGGCGTGGTGCTGGCGCGCTCGCCGCTGCTCACCGACGCCGATCTGATCAACCGCGTGGCATCAAGTCCGAAGGTGACACAGAAATTGATCGCCGACCGGCCGCTCGTCTCGATGGCGCTGTCGGCGGCCATTGCCGAGATCGGCGAGGCGGAAGCCTGTGCCGTGTTGCTCGCCAACAGCGGTGCCGACATCGCCTCGCTCAGCTTCCGCCGCATGGCCGAACGCCACGGCCATCTGCCCTTGGTGCGCGAGGCGCTGATATCGGATGCCCGCCTGCCTGCCGACTGCCGCCATATGCTGCTCGTCAAGCTCGGCGAGATGCTGAAAACGTCGCCGCTGGTGATGGCATTGATGGGCGCGGCGCGAGCCGACCGCGTCATGCGTGATGCCTGCGTCAAGGCTTCGGTGACGCTGATCGAGGGCACGCGCCAGGAAGAACACGCGGCCCTGATCGAGCATCTCAGGTTGCGCGGCGACCTTACCGCGAGCTTCCTCATCCGCACCATCGCGCACGGCAAGGTCGATTTCTTCGGCTCGGCGCTGGTCGCGCTCTGCCAGCAGTCCGAACAAAGGGTGAGGGCGCTGCTGGCCGGCGGGCACGATGTCGCCCTGCAGGCGTTGTTCCGCAGTGCCGGCCTCGCCGCCGCCACCCACGCCATCATCCTGCGTGCGCTGAAGATTTGGCGCGAGGTCGCCAATGGCAAGCGCGTCGCCGGTGTGCAGGAGGTCAGCTGGCTGATGCTGAAAGAGGTGGGCGGTCAATCCGCCGAAGGCGATCTCGCCGCGCTGGTCAAGTCGATCCATCTCGACGCGCTGCGCGAGAACGCGCGTGGCCATGCACTGGCGATCGCCGCGGCTTAGCCTTTATCCCTCGCAAAAAAATCCGGGAAATCCTCCATCGCGGCGGCGATGATGCGCAGCGATGCCGCGATCTGCAGCATTTCGCCGGTACCGTTTCGTTGGGCGATACCAGCCGCATATTGGCGCGCGACGGCGACGGTCGACGTCCGCGGATCACCGGGGGCGCGGAAGAGCAGTTCACGCGCCAGTCCTCTCAGGAAGTTGGCAATCGACAGCGCGGTCTCGGATGGGATGGCATGGCCTTGGCTTGCATCGCGCAGCCGCAGGACCTCCAGGCCGACGGTGACGGCGGCGACGCCGCCGCCCAGAACCGCATCGCCCTTCCGGCCGGCATTCTGCACCAGCGGCATCAGCTGGTTGATGCGGTCATAGGCGAGGCTCTCGAAGGCCGAACGCCTCGGCACGCGCTCATGCAGGCAAAGCCGCGCCAAATCCTCGCGCATGGCGCGCACGATACGGCTGGCGGCAAGCCACGGATCGGCGGGCAGCACGACGATGAAGACACCGATCGCCAGCAGGATGCCGACCAGGATCGACGCCGAGCCGGCGAAGAAGGGTCCGGGATCGTAAGTCATGGCCTGATGTGGGCTGAGGAAGGCGAGGAAGTTGATGGCGAAGGCCGTCGCCACGCCGACATAGCGTGGATTGGCCATGGCCAGTGCCGTCGGTACCAGGATCGGCACGACAAACAGCATGAACCAGCCGAATCCGGGTAAAGCGGGCAACGCGACCTGGCCGACGAGAAAGGCAAAGGGCAGCGCCAGCAGCGTTCCCTTGAAGAAGCCCCAGGCGACCTGCACCGGGTTGGGGCGAGCGGCGAACAGGCTCGACACGACGGCAACGAGAATGACCGTCCCGGCCGCTTCCGACCATTTCGTCGTCAGCCAGAAGGCCGCGACCAGCAGTGTGGCAAGGGCGGCGCGCACGGCGTTGCGCGATGCGCCGGGGTCGCGATGCACCACCAGCGCAGGCTGCCTGCTGCCGCGAACCGGGCGCGTGACCGGCGCGCGCAAGGCGTCGAGGCCGCGCAGCACCTGCTTGAGCGCCTCGGCGAAATCGGCGGCGATGGTGAGGCGGGTGATGGTGCCGACCCTGTCGTCGCCCTGGTCCGTCGAGGCATCGGGCATTTGCCGGGCGTTTCCGGCAATCGCATCGAGCCGAGCCATCCACAGCGCCGTATCGTCCAACGCGCCGGGCTTTGTCGCCAGTTCGCTGACCAGGGACTGCAATTCCGAGCGCACCGGAATGAGCGCCGCATTCTTCGGGGCGGCGTGCGAATGCAGCGCGCGTGCGGCCGACAGGGCCGAGAGCAACTGTCCTATGGTGCGCCGGACCGGATGGGCGCGCGGCGCGAAGCTCGGCGCTTCAAGCCTGGCATAGGCGCGCATCTCGCCAAGCGTCTGGGTGTCGGCGACCAACTTTCGGTGCAGGGCGGACAGCGTTGCCGGATCGCCGCCGGAGAACGCACCGCCCGCGTAGGTCGCGAGATCGAGGATGCAGCGTTTCAGGCGCGAAATGATGGCATCGCTGGCCAGTTTCGGCAGGATCAGCCGGCTGGTCAGGCCGGCGCAGACAATGCCGAGCACGATCTCGGCACAGCGCGCCACCGCGAGGTCGACGACGAGGTGCGGCTGTCCGAAAGCGGGCAGGCCGATGATCATCGCGGTGTAGCCGGCAAGGGCGGCACCATAGGCTTCGGGATTGCGCAGCAGCGACGAGACGAAGGTGCAGATGCCGATCCAGACGGCAAGCACCGTCACCAGCACCCAGGGGTTGGCGCCGAACACGGTGGTTATGCCGATCGCCGCAACGCCGCCGACGAGCGTGCCAAGCAGCCGGTAGAAGCCCTTCGCCAGCACCATGCCAGCAACCGGCTGGGCGACGATGAACACCGTCATCATGGCCCATTGCGGGTGGTCGAGCTTTAGGGCGTAGGCGACGAGAAGAGCGATCAGGCCGGCCGAGACGGTGCGCAGGGCGAAAATCCAGTCCGAGCGCGTCGGTTGCGTCAGCCCGGCCAAACTCGCCTCGAAGTAGCCCTTCAGCCGCGCCCAGGTCACATGCTCGTCTCCGCAACTGGAGCTTGTTATGGACCGGCTGGCGGCTAGATATCCAGCACTTCCGTCTCGGCGAACTCGGCGCGTTCCTGGATGAAGCGGAAGCGGGCTTCGGGTTTGGTGCCCATCAATGCATCGACAGCGTCCTTGGTCGCGGCCTCGGCGTCGATAACGTCGATCCGAAGCAGCGTGCGCTTCCTCGGATCCATCGTGGTCTCCTTGAGCTGCGCGGCCATCATCTCGCCCAGACCCTTGAAGCGGCCGAGTTCGACCTTGCCGCGCCCTGTGAATTCGGTGCGCAGGAGCTCGTCCTTGTGCGCGTCGTCGCGGGCATAGGCGACCTTGCCGCCTTGCCGGATCGAGTAAAGCGGCGGCACAGCGAGGTAGAGATGGCCGCCCCGCACCAGTGCCGGCATCTCCTGGTAGAAGAAGGTGATCAGCAGCGACGCGATGTGGGCGCCGTCGACGTCAGCGTCGGTCATGATGATGACGCGGTCGTAACGCAGATCCTCGTCGCGGTATTTCGACCGCGTGCCGCAGCCGAGCGCCTGGATCAGGTCCGAGATCTGCTGGTTAGCGGCCAGCTTGTCGTTGCCGGCGCTGGCGACGTTGAGGATTTTTCCGCGCAGCGGCAGTACCGCCTGGCTGGCGCGGTCGCGCGCCTGCTTGGCCGAGCCGCCGGCCGAGTCGCCTTCGACGATGAACAGTTCAGCACCCGCGGCGGCATTTTGCGTGCAGTCGGCGAGCTTGCCCGGCAGACGCAGCTTGCGCACCGCGCTCTTGCGCGACACTTCCTTTTCCTGGCGTCGGCGTACCCGCTCGTCGGCGCGTGCGATCACCCATTCGAGCAGCTTCGAGGCTTCCTGCGGATTGTCGGCCAGCCAATGGTCGAACGGATCGCGGATTGCGGTCTCGACGATGCGGATGGCCTCGATCGTCGCCAGCCTGTCCTTGGTCTGGCCGACGAATTCCGGCTCGCGGATGAACACCGACAGCATGCCCGCCGCCGAGATCATGACGTCTTCCGAGGTGACGATCGAGGCACGCTTGTTGCCGACGAGGTCGGCATAGGCGCGCAGGCCCCGCGTCAGCACGTTGCGGAAACCGGCTTCGTGGGTGCCGCCTTCGCCGGTCGGGATGGTGTTGCAGTAGGAATTGATGAAGCCGTCGCCGCCGAACCAGGTCACCGCCCATTCGAGCGAGCCATGGCCGCCCTGCTTGTCGCTCTTGCCGGCGAAGATTTCGCGCGTCACCTGGAAGTCGTCGCCGAGCGATGCCTTGAGGTAGTCCTTCAGGCCGCCGGGAAAATGGAACTCCGCCTTGGCCGGCGTTGGATCTTTTTCCTTGATCAGTGACGGATCGCAGGTCCAGCGGATTTCGACGCCACCGAACAGATAGGCCTTCGAGCGCGTCATGCGGTAGAGCCGCGCCGGTTCGAATGCCGCGCCCTTACCGAAAATCTGCTCGTCGGGGTGGAAGCGGATTTTTGTGCCGCGCCTGTTGTGAACTTCGCCCAACTGCTCGAGGCCAGTCACCGGAACGCCGCGTGAGAATTTCTGCCGATAGAGCTGACGGCCACGCGCGACTTCGACCTCGAGATGGTCCGACAGCGCATTGACCACGGAAACGCCGACGCCGTGCAGGCCGCCTGATGTCTCGTAGACCTTGGAGTCGAACTTGCCGCCCGAATGCAGCGTCGTCATGATCACTTCGAGTGCCGGCTTCTTGAATTTCGGATGCAGATCGACCGGGATGCCGCGGCCATTGTCGGTGACGGTGAGATAGCCGTCTGCCGAGAGTTCGACGTCGATGAAGGTGGCATGGCCGGCAACCGCTTCATCCATCGAATTGTCGATGACCTCGGCGAACAGATGGTGCATCGCCTTGTCGTCGGTGCCGCCGATATACATGCCTGGCCGGCGGCGCACCGGCTCCAGCCCTTCCAGCACCTCGATGTCGGCGGCGCTATAGCCCTCGCTGCCATCCTTGATTGCGGCAGGACGTTTGGTGGCCTGCACCAGCGGATCCGCCGGGCGCGCCGGCGTGCGAACCGGCAGCGGCTGCTTGTCCATATTGCCGAAGAGATCGTTGTTGTCGTCCATGCCTGCCATAGGGTCCGGTGCTGCGAATCACCTCGCGATACTGCCACGCTTTTCAGCGCCAAGCGACCGAGGTTCCTGTTCCGTTCGGGGATATTGCTCCTCTTAACCCAAAACCATTCGATAACCAAGCTGGCGGAAATAGGTCCGATGCCGCCGCGCAAGATTCCCGATTCTTTAACAATGCGGCCTAGCGTGAGCCCAACAAAACAAGAAACTGCTGATATCAGGGGTTTAGGCGTGAGGGGCAAGGCCATATCGATGATCGGCATCGCCGCCGTTTTCGGCGCGATATCGATCTTTGCCGCGGATTTCTGGGTCAAGAGCCAGGCTAAGGCCGATTCCGAAGAGAAGACGGCGTCGATTCCGGCACCTGTCGTACCCAGGGTGGAATTCAAGACCATCGTGGTGGCGAATGCGCCGCTGCGCTACGGCATGGAACTCGACCGGGCGCAGCTTAGCGAAATTCCGTGGTCGCAAGAGTCCGTGCCGCAGGGCGCCTTCGCCACCATCAATGCGTTGCTCGCAGACGGCAGCCGCGTGGTGCTGTCGCCGATCGACGTCAACGAGCCGGTGCTGCTGACCAAGCTGTCCGGGCCAAATGGCCGCGCGACGCTTTCCAACATGATGACGCCTGGAATGCGGGCGGTGACCATCCGCACCGATGAGATCGCCGGTGTCGGCGGCTTCGTCACGCCGGGCGACCGCGTCGACGTCGTGCTGACGCGCGATGCCGGCGAAATCCAGGAAGTGGCCAAGAACGCGCAGGGTGCGGCCGGTTCGACCATCACCTCCGAGATCGTCGTCTCCGACGCCAAGGTGCTGAGCGTCGGGCAGGGCGCCGACGTGCGCCAGACGACGCCGCAGATCGCCAATTCAGTGACCATCGAGGTGACGACCGACGGCGCGCAGAAAGTGGCGCTTGCCCGCACCGTCGGCACCTTGTCACTGTCGCTTCGCTCTTCCAGCGAAGGTGGCGACGGCAAGAACGGCGTCACCACCATCTCTTCCTTCGGCGGATCGGTCGCCTCGAACGTGCAGGCCGCGGCCAGCTCGCTGTTCGATGCCGCCACCAAGGAACCGGAGAAACCGAAGTTCAAGACGGTCATCGTGACGCGCGGCACAAAAGCCGAGGAATACCAGGTTCCTTCGCGGGACCAGAAATAGAAGCCAGTGGGGACTGGGTGAGGGACGGGGACAATGTTCGGGCTTATCACATATCGGGTCACGGGACGGTTGCGCGTTTTGCGCACCGTGGCCGTCGCGGCTTCGCTGGCTGCCGCCGCGATGCTGGCCTTAGGCGCCTCGGCTAGAGCCGACAACGACATCGTCTACGTGTCGTCGACCAAGAATGCGTCGATCAAGGTTGCCAAGGGCAAGCCGAAGACGATCATGACCAGTGCCGCCTTCTACCAGATCGTCATCGGCGACCCGGAGATCGCCAACGTCAATCCGCTGACCGACAAATCGTTCTATGTGCTCGGCAACAATCTCGGCACCACCGGCATCGCACTGTTCGATGAGAAGAAGCAGCTTGTCGGCACCGTCGACATCGAGGTGACGCTCGACACCGACCAACTGGCCAGCACCATTCGCGCCAGCGTGCCGGATGCCAGGATCAAGGTCGGCTCGGCCAATGGCCGTGTCGTGCTGTCGGGCGAGGCGGATGACGCCGTCGCGGCCGAAAAGGCAAACAAGATCGCGACGCGCTTTTCCGGCACCGAGGAGGTGATCAACTCGGTCAACATCTCTTCGTCGCAGCAAGTCCAGCTCAACGTCCGCTTCGTCGAGATCAACCGTCAGGCCAGCCAGGATCTCGGCGCAAAATACGCCGCCAATTTCGCCTACGGCCTCGGCGGACGCGATGTCACAATCGATACCGGTACGGTGCCGGCGGCCGGTACCGGCGAGATCATCGGCCGGCTTTTGTCGAACGGCGTGTCGATCGACATCGCCATTAAGGCGCTGGAAGAGCGCGGCTTGGCGCGGCGACTGGCCGAGCCGAACCTGATCGCCCGTTCCGGCCAGACGGCGAGCTTCCTCGCCGGCGGCGAATTCCCGATCCCGGTCTCCGAGGACAACGGCAAGATCTCGGTCAGCTACAAGAAATACGGCGTTAGCCTGGATTTCACGCCGACCGTCCTGAAGGACGGGCTGGTCAGCCTCGACATCGCGCCGGAAGTCTCCTCGATCGATGCCTCGGCCTCCTACAATATCGGCACCATCTCGGTTCCCGGCTTCATCGTGCGCCGGGCCAGGACGTCGGTCGACCTGAAGAACGGCCAAAGCTTCATGATCGCCGGATTGCTGCAGTCGCAAAACGACATCACCACGTCGCGCATTCCCGGCCTCGGCAAGATGCCGGTGCTCGGGGCACTGTTTTCCTCGAAATCCTATCAGCGACGCGAGACCGACCTGGTCATCATCGTCACGCCCTATCTGGTCAAGCCGGTCGATCCGTCGAAGAAGCTCGTCGAGCCGACAGATGGCACGCAGCCGGCCAGCAACGCCGATTATTTTCTCAACAACACCGAGGAAGTGAAGAGCTCCGATACCGGTCGCTCCGTGGCGCTGGCCGACGGCCGTGTCACCCAACCTGCCGCGGCCGCTTCGGCCGGGCATTTCCTCGACCTGCCAAAGGACTGAAGCCATGCGTCTGGCCTTGAGATCGAGCATCGCCTTGCTGCTGTCAGGCTGGGCCGCCGGCTGCACCAGCGACGACTATGTGCGCAGCGAAGGGCCGACGATCGGCGCCGGCGAGGCGCAGGCCGCCAACACCGTCATGCAGATGGTCGATCCCTGGAAATACGGGGTCCAGAACACCAGGCTTCTGGTGCCCGCGCAGCGCGAGAGTGCTGCGGCTGTTACGCCCGATCAGGCCGCCGATGCGAAGGCGTCGCAGTCTAGCGCAAGCAACTGATTCAACCGCAACTGATCCAACGGGCGACCTGACAGAATGGCAAACGGCATCAAGACCAGGAAGATCCTGCTGATATCGACCGACAGGACCTTTGTGCAGGACACGCGGACCGCATTCGCTGCCTCCGAGGTCATCCAGCTCTCGACAGTGGAGAAGAATGTCACCGAGCTGCGCGGCGAGATCCAGGAAGCCGACTTCGGCGCCATCATCGTCGACATGGATGCGGCAAGGCTGGAGGAGGTCGAGTCGTTGCAGCGCATCATGCGCCGGCTGGAGGACAAGGTGCCGGTCGTCGTGGTCACGCAGGAGTTCAACGCGGCCGCGGTGCGCATCCTGGTGCAGCTCAAGGTCGCGGATTTCCTGGTCAAGCCGATCACCACTGCCGATCTCGTGCGCTCCGTGGTGCGGGCGCTGCAAGGACCCGGGCGCGAGGAAAACACCGAGTCGCAGATCTACACTTTCATGCCGGCCGCGGGTGGCGTCGGCACCACGACGCTGGCGCTGCAAACCGCCTTCCAGCTGCATCATTCGGTGACGCGCGGCGCCTCGACCTGCGTCGTCGATCTCAATTTCCAGCAGGGCGCCTGCGCCGAATATCTCGACCTCGAACCGCGCTTTGACATCACCGAGATCGAGAATCAGCCCGAGCGCCTCGACCGGCAACTGCTCGACGTGATGCTGTCCAAGCACGCAAGCGGTCTCTGTGTGCTGGCGGCGCCGACGCATCCCTCGGAAATGCGCTCGTTCAAGACCGATGTCGTGGTGCGCATGCTGGACCTGGTCTCGGCGTATTTCGACAATGTCGTCATCGACATGCCGCGCACCTGGTTTCCATGGACCGAGACCGTGCTGCTTGGTTCCAACAAGCTCTACATCGTCGCCGAAATGACGGTGCCGTGCCTGCGCCACACGCAGCGGCTGATCCAGGCGGTCTACGAGACCGCCGGCAAGGAAGTGAAGCCGAACGTCATCGTCAACCGTTTCGAGCAGAAGATGTTCGACAACGGCATCAAGCAGGCGGACGTCCAGGAAATCCTCGGCGAGCATTTCGTCGGCGGTATCGCCAACAACTACCGGCTGGTGCGAGAGGCGGTCGATCGCGGCGTGCCGTTGCACGAGATCGATCCGAACGCCAATGTCGTCAATGATCTGAAGAAGATCATCCTGCCGGAGGAAGCGGTTCCAACCCGAGCGAAATCGCGCTCGCTGTTTGGCATGGGCCGTGGATTGTTGAAGAGGAAGGCCGGATGACCAGCCGCTTTTCCACCTTGCAGAACCGCGATGCGCGTCCGCAGCGCGCCGCCGAGCCGACGCCGGTCGCCCATCATGCCGTCGTCATTCCGACGAACCGAAAGGCTTTGCCGTCAAAGCCGGAAGCATCGCCGGCAAAGAACGCCAACAAGGTGCTTGATGCGCGGGTGCGTATCCACCGGCTGCTGCTCGAGGAGATCAACCTTGTCGCGCTGGAGCGTTTGCCCAAGGACGAGATGCGCCGCCAAGTGCATGAATTCGTGTCGGAAAAGACCAAACTGGAGCGGATGGCGATCAACACCGTCGAGCTTGACGCGCTGGTCGACGACATTGTCGACGAGATGGTCGGCCTCGGTCCGCTCGAGCCGCTGCTCAAGGACCCCGATATCAACGACATCCTGATCAACGGCCACCAGAACTGCTTCGTCGAAAAGAAAGGCAAGCTGCAGCCGGTCCATATTCCGTTCAAGGACGAGGCGCATCTCTTGCGCATCGTCAACAAGATCGTTGCCGCGGTCGGCCGTCGCGTCGACGAATCGCAACCGATGGTCGATGCGCGCATGCTGGACGGATCGCGTTTCAACGCCGCCATCCGCCCGGTTGCGGTCGATGGGCCGCTGGTGTCGATCCGCAAGTTCTCCAAAAACAAGCTCGGCCTGCACAAATTGGTCGAATTCGGCGCCATCACCCAGAACATGGCCGAAGTGCTGGCAGCGGCCGTGCATGCCCGCAAGACGACGATCATTTCGGGCGGCACCGGTACCGGCAAGACGACCATGCTCAACGCGCTGTCGGCCTTCATTCCAGAAGATGAGCGGCTGATCACCATCGAGGACGCGGCCGAGCTCCAGTTGCAGCAGCCGCATGTCGCGCGCATGGAGACGCGTCCCGCCAACATCGAAGGCCATGGCGAGCTGAAGCAGCGCGACCTCGTCAAAAACGCCCTGCGCATGCGCCCCGACCGTGTCATTCTCGGCGAATGCCGAGGCGAGGAAGCCTTCGACATGCTGCAGGCGATGAATACCGGCCACGAAGGGTCGATGGCGACCATCCATGCCAACACGCCGCGCGATGCCATTTCTCGGCTTGAGCAGATGCTTGGCATGACCGGCATGCCGATGACGGTGCAGTCGATCCGCAGCCAGATCGCCAGCGCGCTCGACCTGATCGTCCAGCTGACGCGCCTGTCCGACGGCAAGCGCAAGGTGACCAGCGTCGCCGAGGTGACTGGCATGGAAGGCGACGTCATCCAGATGCAGGAGATATTCCGCTTCGTGCGCACCGGCATGGAGGCCGACGGCAGGATACTCGGCCACTACGAGGCGACCGGCATCCGGCCGCGCTTCCTTGAGGATCTGCGCGCCATGGGCATCGAGTTCCCCGGACGATATTTCGAACCCGGCCGGCCGCAGGAGTAGCCAAGTGTTCGACGGGCTCAGCGCGATCTATGTCGTCTATGCCGCGGCAGCTCTGACCGGCATCCTGATCGCCGAGGCCTGCTACCTGCTCTATGCCGGCCGCAGCGACAAGCGCACCGCCATCAACCGGCGCATGAAACTGCAGGAAAACAAGATCAGCCAGGAGCAGGTGTTGGTCCAGCTGCGCAAGGAGCGCGGCCTTGAAGCGGGCACGCCGCTGTTTTCGCCGGACCGGTTCCGCGCTCTGCGAACCCAGTCGGGCATGATCATGCCGCTGTCGAAATTCCTGATGATCACCTGCGGCGTGGCATTCGCCATGGGTTTGGTCGCCATCTGGTATGGCTTGCCGCCGCTGTTGGGACTTGTCCTGTTTGCGGTGCTTGTGCCGATGCTGCCGGTGATGACGCTGCGTTTCAAGCGCAAGCGCCGGCTGAAGCGCTTCGGCATGCAGCTGCCGGAGGCACTGGAACTGATCACGCGTGGCCTGAAGGCCGGCCATCCGGTGCCGGTGGCGATCGCCATGGTGTCGCGCGAAATGCCCGACCCGATCGGCACCGAGTTCGGCGTCATCGCCGACGAAGTGACCTATGGATCGGATCTGGTTTCGGCCTTGAATTCGCTGTTCGATCGGGTCGGCCATGAGGACCTGCCGCTATTCCTCACCGCCGTTTCGATCCAGAGCAGTTCGGGCGGCAATCTGCGCGAAATCCTTGATGGCCTGGCCCTGACGATCCGCGAGCGCGGCAAGCTGCGCCGCAAGGTGCGCGCCATTTCGACCGAAGGCCGCCTGTCGGCCTACATCCTGACGGCGATACCGGCACTGCTGTTTGCCGCCATCATGGCGCTGATGCCGGCCTTCTACCGCGATGTCTGGGGTGAGCCGAAGACCTGGTACCTGATTGGCGGCTCTATCACCTGGCTGATGCTGGGCAATCTGATCATGTTCAAGATGTCCAATTTCAAGTTCTGACATGCAAAGCTTCATCGAATTCCTCGCCTCGCTTGCGCCGACCTCGTTGATGCCGGTGGCCATCCTGCTGCTGGCCGCAGGGGCCGCCGCGGTCGCCTGGCCGATGGTGACGGCAAAGGGCGATCGCAACGAGGTCATGCGCCGGCTCAGGGTCGACAATGCTCCGGTGGCCGCGAAACCAGAGCCGGTGCAGAAGAAGAATACCGGCGTCGTGCGCGAGAAGGCGGTGAAGCGGGCGCAGGAATTCTACGCCAAAAGCGATCCGGAAAATGTCGCCCGACTGCGCATGAAGCTCATCCAGGCGGGATATATGGAGCCGCGCGCTGTCGGCATGTTCTTCCTGATCCGGTTCACCGCGATGATCGGCACGGCTATCGGTGTTTTTGTGCTCAACCGGTGGATGGCCAGCCCTGACGCG
This sequence comes from Mesorhizobium sp. LjRoot246, assembly GCF_964254115.1. Lineage (NCBI taxonomy): Bacteria > Pseudomonadati > Pseudomonadota > Alphaproteobacteria > Hyphomicrobiales > Phyllobacteriaceae > Mesorhizobium > Mesorhizobium sp. LjRoot246. The sequence continues at coordinate 3,763,971 of NZ_CAXUSN020000001.1, forward strand.
ACGATGGCCAGCCGCTGGACATTCGTCATCCTGTCGGGAGCGGCCGGCTATTTCCTGCCCGGCCTGGTGCTGAGCCAGAAAGTTCGGGAACGCAGGCGGGAGTATCGCAACGGGTTTCCCGATTTCATGGACCTGATGATCGTCTGCTCGGATGCCGGCATGAGCATGGAGGCTGGCATCGAGCGCGTCTCGAAGGAACTTTCCAAGACCTATCCCGCGCTCAGCCAGAACCTGCAGCTGGTGTCGCTGGAGCTGAGGGCCGGGCGCAGTCTCGACGATGCGCTGAAGGCGCTCGCCGACCGCCTCAGCCTGGACGAGGTGCGTTCCTTCGCCACGTTGCTGCAGCAGTCCAAGGAACTCGGCACCAGCCTGTCGGGGGCGCTGCGCGTCTTCTCCGACGAAATGCGCCACAAGCGCATGTCGCTGGCCGAGGAGAAGGCGCATGCCTTGCCGGCCAAGATGTCTGTGCCGGTGGTGGTGTGCATCCTGCCCGTGGTGCTGATGATTGCGACCATTCCAATCATCGTCAAACTGACGGGCACACACTAGGGTACCCCTGAAATCAGTCCAAGCGAGGGCTGACCCCATTGTTCTGCCCGAACTCGGCCTGCAACGTGAGAAGCCCATGCGAATGCTGTTGCGAACCCTCTTCCTTGGTCTGGCCGCCGTCTGCCTGTCGCCCGCCTGGGCCGCGGCCGACGATTGCGGCGATGCGGCCGCCTTGGTGCAGCAGGCGTATCCCAACGCCCTTAAGAGTGCCGACGGCGGCTCGTTCACGCTTGAACCCCACACCTGCATCGCCCTGAGGTTCGCATATGGCGATCCGCCGGGGCTGGTCTGCAAGATCTGGCCCGCCCATGACGACCTGCTGTTGGTCGCGGTGCCGCTGATGGACAGCTCCCAACCCAGCGACTACGCGCATGCCGGCGATATCGAGCTTTTGGTTGTCGACAGGAAGAGCCTGCAGGTGCGCCAGCGCCTGCTCCAGCCCGGGTTGATGAACGATGACGCCATCGCCATCCGCAAGGTCGAATTCGATACCGGCCGCTATAGGCTGGCACCCAATGTCACCGCCTTTGGCCTGCGTATCGAAATGGCGAACCATTCTCAGGCCAATCCCTTCAGCGAAACCGGCCTGCGGCTCTATGCCTTCGACGGCAATGCCCTGCGGATGGTACTCGACGGCCTCGTCGTGGCCGACAATGGCGGCGAGGGGGATGCCAGTTGCGCCGGATCCTTTCATTCCAGCCAGGTCAGCCTGGCGATGAACCCGGCCAAACATCATGGCTACCACGACATTACGGTGGTCGAGCGGATGGATACCGACAATCCGTTGCCCGACAACAGTGGCGAGTGCCAGTCCCATCCCGGCAAGTCCGTGAGCCAAACCTACCGGCTGCGCTATGACGGCAGCCGGTATACGGCTCCGGCGGGGCTCAAGGCCCTGGAGCCGTGAGAACGCCGCTCGTCGTGACTGAAGCCGCTGCGGCCAGGTGGTTAATGGCTGGTATGTCCGGCACCTAGTTTTAGCGGCGTTTCGGCACCGAAGTTTAATCGTCGCTGATGTAATGTGTTTCCTGAAGAACGACCCGGCAAATCGGGCGATGAGGCAGGGGCATGCGTCACAGTAGTTTCACGGCAATGGCCGCGATGGCGGCCGTCTTGATGATGTCTGGATGTTCGACCAGCAATGTCGACACGACCAAGACCACGGCCATCCAACCGGCGGCAAAGGACATCGACACCTCCGATCTGGCGCAAGGCAAGGCGCAGTTTCGCGACGCCAATTACGGCCTCGCCGAACAGCACTTCCGCAAGGCTGTCGAGTTGAAGGCTGACAATGCCGAGGCCTGGATGGGGCTCGCCGCTTCCTATGACGAGCTCGGCCGCTTCGACTTCGCCGACCGTGCCTACGGCCAGCTTTTGAAAGTCGCCGGCCGCAAGCCGCAAATCGTCAACAACATGGGCTACTCGCAACTGCTGCGTGGCAATCGCAAGAAGGCCAAGGCGCTGCTGCTCGAAGCGAAGGCCGGCATGGCGGATCCCACCGTCGTCGACGCCAACCTCGCTCTCTTGAACAAGGGTTGATCTCGCGTCCAAGGGTCCGGCTTGCCAACTTTTTCTCGCAGCGTGGCATCACGGTTGTCGAGATTGCCATGCCTTATCACTTCGAACGCAGCCGTCCCGGCTCCGTGCACGCCGACTATATGCTTAGCCCTAATCTCGGTCGAACGAGTCGGGCCGGCGAGCAAGAGTGTGGTGTTGGCCGGTCAGTTCACCAGCACGCCCATGACGGGAATGGGTGGTGAGCGGAAGTTCCCACGCCCCTGTGCTCAACTGGGAAGATGCGCCGATACCGGTCATTCACGGCCGCGCAGCCCTAGCGCCCGGCACTCGCCAGGCGTCGCACCCGTCCAACACCACCCCAAATCATCAAGTATCGCCCGCGCCGTTGGAACCGCTCACACCGGCACTCAGCCCCGGGCGGATGTTCTGGTTATGGTGGAAGACGTTGTCGGGGTCGTACGAGGACTTCACGTCAGCCAGCCGGTCAAAGACGGAGTCGCCGTACGCCTCGCGGACCCGCCCTGGGCCTTCGTCGCCGCCGAGGAAATTGACGTAGACGCCTTCGCGGAAGCGGCCAAGGGCGGCGAGGACCCCCCGCGTCCAGGCCGTCTCTCGGTTGCCGAAGTTCTCGCCGGGCCGCCACGCAGCGTGGACGATGATCGCGTGCGAAGCTTGCCGGTTTCCGAACGCCGTCGCGCCCTCGGCCACTCGGCCCACCGCCCCCTTCAGATGGAACATTGCCACATACGACCGTGGCGACGAGCAGGAGAATGCATGCCCGGCGATCACGTCGATGAGGTCGTCGTGGAGCGCGGGCAGGTGGGTGGCCTTCCAGTAGTAGTTCCAACCGTGGAGGACGGTCGAGTCGAGCGCGCTCTGGAATACCACGTACGGCTTGGGTCCGGCCAGATCGAGGAGGGGAGCCCCAAATGCGCGGAGCGGGCGGAGCGCCTTCTCACCTTCTTCGATCGGCCCGGCGTAGCACGCGCCCACCATCACCACCGGGCGCCAGTGCAGTTCCTCGGGGATGACTGATAGAGGCGGCACGGTGCAGAATTTTACGACCGTGCCGAGCTCGTCGGGAGCGTCGCGGATGAAGTCGCGGTAGAAACGGAGAACCTCCCGGACGTCGCTCGCGTCCCAGAGGATGGGTCCGGCCAGGACGGTGGGTCCGACGGGGTGGAGGCGGAACTCGAACGAGGTGACCACGCCGAAGTTGCCGCCGCCGCCGCGCAACGCCCAGAACAGGTCGGGGTGCTCGTCCTCGGACGCCCGCAGCCGCTCGCCGTCGGCCGTCACGACGTCGGCGGCGAGGAGGTTGTCGACCGCGAGGCCATGCTTGCGCATCAGCCAGCCGATGCCACCGCCCAGGGTGAGCCCGGCGACTCCGGTATGGCTCACAATTCCGCCGGTGGTGGCCAGGCCGTGCGCCTGCGTCTCGCGGTCGACGTCGCCCCACAGCGCGCCACCCTGCACCCACGCCCTGTGGCCGGCGGGATCGACCCGAACGCCCCGCATCGCCGAGAGGTCGATGACGATCCCGTCGTCGCAAACGGCGGTGCCCGCCACGCCGTGGCCTCCGCCCCGTATGGCGATCTCCAGATCGTGGTCGCGAGCGAAACGCACAGCCGCGATCACGTCGGCGGTCCCGATGCATCGGGTGATCAGATGCGGGCGCCGGTCAATGGCGCCGTTCCAGATTGCACGGGCGACATCGTAGTCGGCGTGGCTGGCATTGATCAGCCGGCCTCGGAACCCGTCGATTTCCACGACGGTTGGCTGCATGCTCCCGTGGTGGGCTTCTGCGTACGTTGTTGTCGTCGTAGGTGTCGTCATCGTGTCCTCCTCTCGTCGAGAGAGGCCTCATCGGACCACGGCGGGCCGCTGCCGCATAGTCAACAATCTGGACTCCACATTCGGAGGCGGATGCGCAACACTGCTGTTGTGAGGACGTCTGTCATGAGGACATACGGCCAATACTGCCCCATAGCCCGTGGCGCCGAGATTTTCGCCGAGCGCTGGACGCCGCTGATCGTCCGCAACCTGCACCTTGGCTGCGGAAGCTTCAGCGAGATCCTGGAGGGCGCTCCCGGACTCTCCCGTACCCTGCTCTCAGAGCGGCTCAAGCAGCTCGAATGGGTCGGTGTCGTCGAGTCGAATCCCAAGCCCGACGGGCGCGGGCGCCACTACAAGCTCACGTCCGCGGGCCACGACCTCTTCACGGTCTGCCAGTCGCTCGGCGAGTGGGGCGCGCATTGGCTGGAGATCGCCCCCCAGCACCTAGACCCCTTTATGGCCCTGTGGTCGATGTGCAAGGCGCTGCGCCGGGACCGGCTCCCGGATCGACGCGTCGTCATCCGCTTCGATTTCACCGGCCGCCCACACCGGGAGCGCTACTGGCTGCTCATCGAGCTCGGAGACACAGAGATCTGCAAGACTTACCCTGGCTTCGAGGAGGATCTCTACATCACGGCGGAAGCCGAAGCTTTCGTCAAATGGCACGCCGGCCAGCTCAGTTGGTCCCAAGCCACCCGCGAGGACCGCATCCAGCTCGACGGCGACCTGTCGCTCGCAAGAGCCTTCCCGACCTGGAACGCCCGCAGCATGTTCGCCCACGCGAGCCGCCTTTTGAACGTTGATGCTCCGCCCAAACGTGTTTGACCTAGCTTTCGCTGCATCCTGCGAGTCTAGCAGTGCGAGCGATGCTGTTCGGGACACGTCGTATCGACGTTTTGTAAACCCTATCCGCAGGTTGCATCGATAGATCGGCCGAAAACCCATATCCGAGGGCTGCCGCTGACCTACAATGCAGCGCAACCGCAGACGCTCAAGAGGCCCTTGCCCGATATGCTGGACTTCAGTTCGCTCCTGCTCGCAGCCGCGCTGTCGGGCATCTGCCTCAGCGTCACCATGTTTGCGATCTGGTTCACTGCGCCCAAGGCAGGCTTCGTCCTGACGGTGGCGTGCGGCATTCTGGTGCTCGTCGCGCATGTGATCCTGTTCTGGCGATACAGCAAGGATCCCGATCCGCTGCTTTGCCAGATCGTGCTTGCGCTGCTTAGCCTGGGGTTCCTGATCATCTGCGTGTCGGCCATGCAATATCTGGGCGTGCCCGGCTACAGGCGTGCCGTTGTTCCGGCGCTTGCCGCGATGGCTGTCGGTGCCGCCGTCACCTTCCTGGGCCTTGACGGTGTCGGCTTCATTGTCACCTACGCGACGGTGACGGCGCTGCTGTCGGCGATCGGCGCCATCTTCTGGATCAACGGCAGTCACGATCGCCGGATCCTGCTGGTGGTTTCGTTTCTGAGCGGCACCTGCGCGGTGTCGTTTGCGCTCTGTGGCATGGTTCTGCTGGGCAAGGGGCAGTGGGTGCTCGCGACAGCGCCCGACAACTGGGCCGAACGGCTGAACACCGTGGTGGCGGTGGCCTGCATGACCGGGCTCGGCGCACTGACGCTTTCCCTCCACCATCTGCAGGCGCAGATCGAGCTGAAGGCCGAGACCATGACCGACCCGTTGACCGGGTTGATGAACCGGCGGGGATTGCTGTCGCTCTACGGCGAACGGAGTTTCGGCCCGTTCATGGCGATTGTCATGTTCGACCTCGACCATTTCAAGCGAACGAACGATGTCTATGGCCACCCGGTCGGCGATCAGGTTCTCTGCCGCTTCGCCGCGGTCATCAAGAAATATGCCAGGACCGGCGTTGACGCTTTCCGCCTGGGCGGCGAGGAATTCGCGATTGTCATGTCGCGGATGACGGAAGAGCGGGCCTATGATCTCGCCAGCAAGATCGGCGTTGCCTTCGGCACCGAAATCGTTCCCACCCAGCGCGGCCCGTTGCGCAGCACGGTCAGCGGCGGCCTCGGCTTTGGCGAGGCCGACGGCCGCAGCCTCGATGACGTGCTGGCCGAGGCCGACACAGCGCTCTATGCCGCCAAGCGCACCGGGCGAAATTGCGTCATCAGCCGCAGTCGAATGGGCAAGGCCGACCCAGTCGAGCCGGCCTTGCGCTCAGCTTAGTCCGAGAGGTTATTCGGCCGCTCCCAGATAGTCCGACAGGGGCGGGCAGGAGCAGACCAGGTTGCGGTCGCCGGCGACATTGTCGATGCGCGACACCGGTGGCCAGTACTTGGCGGCCGTGTCGGCGTCGCCGGCCGGATAGGCCGCTTCCAGCCGCGAGTAGGGATGGGTCCACTGACCGGCCAGAACCTCGGCGGCGGTGTGCGGCGCGTTGACCAGCGGATTGTCGGCCAAAGGCCATTCGCCCCTGGCGACTTTCGCTGCTTCTCCGGCAATGGCGATCATCGCCTCGCAGAACCGGTCGAGTTCGCGCTTGGGCTCCGACTCGGTCGGCTCGACCATCAGCGTGCCGGCGACCGGGAACGACATGGTCGGCGCGTGGAAACCATAGTCGATCAGCCGCTTGGCGACGTCATCGACGCTGATGCCGGCGCTCTCCTTCAGCACGCGGGTGTCGAGGATGCATTCGTGCGCGATGCGATCGTGCCTACCCTTGTAGAGAAGCGGGAAATACGGCGCGAGCCGTGTTGCCACGTAGTTGGCCGAGATGATGGCGGTCTCGGTCGCCTGCTTCAGTCCGGCGGCGCCCATCATGCGGATATACATCCAGGTGATCGGCAGGATCGAAGCGCTGCCGAATGGTGCGGCCGACACGGCGTGCGCCGAACCCTCGCTGACATGGCCCGGCAGATAGGGCTTCAGATGCGCCTTGACGCCGATCGGGCCGACGCCTGGGCCGCCGCCGCCATGTGGGATGCAGAAGGTCTTGTGCAGGTTCATATGACAGACATCGGCGCCGATATCGGCGGGCCGTGCCAAGGCGACCAGGGCGTTGAGGTTGGCGCCATCGAAATAGACCTGGCCGCCATGCTCGTGGATGAGGGCGCAGAGGTGGCGCGCACCTTCCTCGTAGACGCCATGCGTCGAGGGATAGGTGAACATCAGCGCCGCGAGATTCTTGGAATGCTCGTTGGCCTTGGCCCTCATGTCGTCCATGTCGATGTTGCCGTCCTCCAGGCAGCGCACGACGACAACGCTCATGCCGGCCATCGCGGCACTCGCCGGATTGGTGCCGTGCGCGGAGGAAGGGATCAGGCAGACGGTGCGATGACCTTCGCCGCGCGAGCGGTGATAGGCGCGGATTGCGAGCAGGCCAGCGTATTCGCCCTGGCTGCCGGCATTGGGCTGCAGGCTGACGGCGTCGAAGCCGGTGATCTCCGACAGCCATCCTTCCAGTTCGCCGATCATGGCGCGATAGCCGGCCGAATGGCTCGCCGGCGCGAAGGGATGCAAATTGGCGATTTCAGGCCAGCTTACCGGCATCATTTCCGCCGCCGCGTTGAGCTTCATTGTGCAGGATCCCAGCGGGATCATGCTGCGGTCGAGCGCCAGGTCCTTGTCGGCCAGCCGGCGCAGCAAGCGCATCATGTCGGTTTCCGACTTGTTTTCGTGGAAGACCGGCTGGGTCAGGAACTCCTTGCCGCGCGGCTTGCCGGGCACCGTGCTGTCGGCCGACGGAGCGGCCTTGGCGCCGAACAGGGCCGCGATCGCATCGAGATCGGCATTGGTCGAGGTCTCGTCGAAGCTGATGCCGACATGGTCGGCATCGATGACGCGCAGCAGCCGGCCGGTTTTTTCAGCCGCAGTGGCGATCTGCGCCGCCTTGCCCCTGGTTTCCACCGTCACCGTATCGAAGCGGCTCGCGCCGACCACGGATATGCCTGCCGCCTTGAGGCCGCTTGCCAGACGATTGGCCAGCGTGTGGATGCGTCTGGCAATCGCCTGTAACCCGGCGGGACCATGCCAGATGGCGTAGGCGGTCGCCATATTGGCGAGCAGCGCCTGCGCGGTGCAGATGTTCGAGGTCGCCTTGTCGCGGCGGATATGTTGTTCGCGTGTTTGCAGCGCGAGGCGATAGCCGGCCCGGCCCTTGCTGTCGGTCGACTGGCCGACAAGGCGGCCAGGCATCAGCCGCGTCAGCCTGTCGGAGACGGCGCAATAAGCCGCGTGCGGGCCGCCAAACCCCATCGGCACGCCGAAGCGTTGCATCGGACCTACGGCAATGTCAGCGCCAAGCCTGGCCGGCGCGTCGGTCAGCGTCAGGCCGAGCGGGTCGGCGATGAAGACGACGATGGCGCCGGCCGCACGCGCCTTGTCGATCGCCGCCTTGTGGTCGCCATAGACGCCAAACGTGTCCGGCCAGGAGACGAGCAGGGCAGCGGTGTTGTCGTCGATCGTCTCGCCATCGATCTCGATGCCGAGCGGCTCAGCGCGGGTACGCACAACGTCCAGTGTCTGCGGGTGCGGCGTGCCGGCAAATGCGATCTTGGTGCGCTTGTCGCGGTGGTGGCGCAGCGCAATGCCGACGGCTTCGGCGACCGCGGTGGCTTCATCGAGCAAGGAGGCAGATGCCACCGGCAGGCCGGTCAGTTCAGTGACCAGGGTCTGGAAATTGAACAGCATTTCCAGCCGGCCCTGGCTGATCTCCGCCTGATAGGGCGTGTAGGCCGTATACCAGGCCGGGTTCTCGAAGAGGTTGCGCTGGATGACCGGCGGCACCAGGACGCCATGATAGCCGGCGCCGATGAAGCTCTTCAGCACGGTATTCTTGGCCATGGTCGCCGATAATTCGGCCAGCGCTTCAGCTTCGCTGGCCGGTGCGGGCAGGGTCAACGGCAAGTCGAGGCGGATCGACTGCGGTACGGCCTGGCTGATCAGCGTCTCGACGGACGGAACGCCGATCACGGCAAGCATGGCTCTGACATCGTTGACGTCAGGACCGATATGGCGGGCCGAGAAGGGAGCGAGTGCTGCGGTCATGTCAATAAGTCCTGATATCAGCCGATATGAGCTTTGTAGGCGGCCTCATCCATGAGACCCGCGAGTTGGCTTTCGTCGGCGAGCCTCATCTTCCACAGCCAGCCGGCCCCGGTTGCCGCCGAGTTGACCAGCGAAGGGTCCGACGACAGCGTGCCGTTGGCTTCGGTGATCTCGCCGTCGACCGGTGCATAGACATCGGAAGCCGCCTTGACGGATTCGACCACGACGGCAGTGTCGCCCTTGCTCAGCTTCTTTCCCGTTTCAGGCAGTTCGACGAAGACGAGATCGCCGAGCTGTTCCTGCGCATAGTCGGTGATGCCGACGGTGGCGATGCTGCCCTCGACACGGAGCCATTCGTGATCTGATGTGAAATAGGTCGTTGCCATGGAAATCATCCTTTGCGGTAGCGATGTGGTGTGAAGGGCAGGGAGCTGATATCGACCGGGATTTTCGTGCCGCGGACATCGGCGAAGACCCGTGTTCCGGGCTTGGCCAATGGCGTCGCGACATAGCCCATGGCGACTGGATGGCCGGCCGAAGGGCCGAAGCCGCCCGATGTGACATGGCCGGCCGGATTGCCGTCGGCGTCAAAAAGCGCGGCACCGCCGCGCACCGGCTGACGACCCTCCGGCTTCAGCCCGACCCGCTTTTGCGCAGGCCCTCGTTCCACGGCGGCGCGTAGCGCATCGGCGCCAATGAAAGCGCCGGAAGCGCGGATGTCCTTCGGGATTGCCCACATCAAGGCGGCGGCGGCCGGGTCGGTCTCCGGCGTGATGTCCTGGCCATGCAGGCACAGCCCAGCCTCCAGTCGCAGGCTGTCGCGGGCGGCCAGACCGATCCACAGCACGCGTTCATCGCCGAGCAGCTTCGCGACGAGGTCGCGCGCATCGGCCTCCGGCAGGCCGATCTCGAAACCGTCCTCGCCGGTATAGCCGGAGCGGCTCATGAACCAGTTCTTGCGCGGTTCGACACCATGCATGAACAGCAGCGAGCCGGTCTCGATGCCGGCGCGGGAGAGAGCAGCCCAGGCCTCCGGACCCTGAATGGCGAGGAAGACGCGGTCGAGCGGCTCGACCCTGGCGTCGAAATCCGCGGCAAGCGCACGCAAATGCTTTTCGTCGGCCACGGCGTTGCCGGCATTGGCGACGACCATGAACCTGTCATCGCCAAGCCTGGTGACGATCAGATCGTCCAGAATGCCGCCGGCCTCATTGAGGAAAAAGGACAATTTTGATTGCGTGCTGTCGAGCGCGCCGGCATCCAGCGGGCAGGCGCGGTTGAGCAGCGACACCGCTTCCGGCCCGCTGACTTCGAACAGTTTCATATGCGAGATGTCGAACAAGCCGGCCTGTTCGCGGGTGTGAAGATGTTCTTTCATGACGCCGGCCGGATAGGTCAGCGGCATCGACCAGCCGGCAAAGGCGCCAAAGCGCGCGCCGGCGGCTACATGGATATCTTCGAGGGGGAGGTGTCTTGTGTCGTCGCCCGTCATGTCGTCTCCAGAGTCGCACGCAATCGGTCGCGAATGGCGACCTGTCCGTGCCCCTCTGTCTGAAGCCTGAGAGACTCGCGCAGCCGGAACTCTGTCAGCGGCGCTTACACCTTCGGCGCGGGGGCAAGCCCCGACTTTCCAGAGTGTCTTTCCCGTCTACGGTTCTTTTGCCTGAGAGATTTCGGGCGATTTCCCCTTCGGCGACAGCTCTCGCTGTTCTCTCCCGCAAACAGGTAGGACTCAGACCCTGAGTCCTCGACGCGCCATCCATAGCTTGTGCGCGACGGCTTGTCACCTGTCAGCGACATCTAAAACGCATCGTACGCGCGATGCGCTTTGGTCCTCTGTTTTGACGCATGACGTTCTCCCAAAATCGCAGCACATTTTGGGCGATATGCATTGGCCGACAAGTCTTCGCTAACCACGCCGTTTGCCGGTTTTTCAAGACACTGCTGGTACGTTGGCAGGTATGACGCTTTGGGGCCGGCGCTTGCCGGCGGCGGACGGGGACGACAAATGGGCGAATTGATCATGAGCGCGCCGGTGGCGGGGCTGACCTCAAAAAGTCGCATCGCCGCAGAGGACGTGGCGATGTTGCGCCATGAGGTGTTCGGCGATGGCGTGGTGACGCGCGGCGAGGCCGAGGCGCTGTTCGCGCTCGACGCCACGGCGAAGGACAAATGCCGGGAATGGCCGCCTTTCTTTATCGAGGCGGTCACCGACTACATCGTCCATCAGGAGAAGCCGGCGGGCTATATCTCGCAGGACAATGCCGACTGGCTGATCCGCACGATCTCGCGCGACGGCATGGTCGACAGCCGAACCGAGCTCGAATTGCTGGTCCACGTGCTGGAACGGGCGAAATCGTCGCCGGGCCAGCTTTGCGTCTATGCGCTGCAACAGGTCGCCCACGCCGTCGTCGACGGCAAGGGGCCGCTGATGCTCGGCGGTGCGCTGGTTCCCGGGCTGATCGCCAAAGCCGAGGTTGAGTTGCTGCGCCGGATCCTCCATGCCCATGGCGGCGACGGCAATATCGCCATTACACGCGCCGAGGCCGAGGTGCTGTTCAAGATCAACGAGCGCACCGCTCAAGGACACAACGATCCGTCCTGGAACGATCTGTTCGTCAAGGCGATCGCCAATTTCGTCATGTGCTCGGCCGGCTATGAAGCGCCGACGCGTGATGTGGCGCTGCGCCGTGATGCCTTCCTCGAACACGCCGACCCGGAAATCGGCGGCTTCTTCAGCCGCATGATCTCCGGCGGCCTTGCCGGCATCATGGAAGCCTATCGGTCTCCCGATGACATCGAGGCCGAGTGGGAAGCCAAGAACAGAGCGGCCGAGGCCCTGGCCCGCCGCGCCGAGACGATCGATGCCGGCGAAGCCAAGTGGCTGATCGAGCATATCGGAGCGGACCGGCCTCTCTACGAGAACGAACGTGCGCTGCTGACGCTGATCAAGCACGCTTCGCCGGAAATCCACCCGGCGCTGAGGCCGCTGCTCGACAAAGTTGCCTAACCAGTCCTGGGTTGCCTGACCAGCAAAGGGTTGCCCGATCAAATCTGGTCGACGTCGATGTATATACGGGCGAGGCCTTCCCGAACGGTCGACATGGCATCGGCGACACTGATGGCGATGTGGTCATGCATGAGCCTGGCGGCCCTGTCGGCATCGCGGGCTACCATCGCCTGGGCGATTTCGCTGTGTTCGGTGTAGGTCGTCGACAGCCGCCGGTGCTTTTCCACTTCGATCTTGCGGACGAAATGGATACGTGTGTTGATGCCTTCGAGCAGGCGCGCCAGTTCGGGATTGCCTGACAGCCTGGCGATACGGATGTGAAATTCCTCGTCCCTGGCGGTCAGCTCTGCGCTGGAAAATGAGTCGGCGCGCGCCACGGTGAGCGTCCACCAGTCGACGAGCGCGGCGAGCTCCTCATGTGTCGCGCGCTGGATTGCCAGCCTGACGGAGCGCTCCTCGAGCACAGCCCGCACGTCGGAAAGATTGACCACCTCGTCGACATCGAAGCCGCGGCAAAAGAAACCGCGATTGGTCTGGAAGGTGATGAGATCCTCCGTGACCAGCCGCTGAAGCGCCTCCCGGATCGGGCTGCGGCTGACATTCAGCCTCGCGGCAAGCGCCACTTCATTGATGCGTTCATTCGGTTTGAAGCGATAGTCCATCGCCATCCGGCGGATCTCTTCATAGACACGCGGGCCGGTCTTGATCGGCTTGGATGCCAACGCCGCGTTGTTGTCCCGGTTGCTTTGCCTGGTGGGTCGGAGCATGGCGTCAGTCAAGCCTGTGCGGTGCTCGGTTCGGCGAACCGCGTCTGTGTGGGCAGGATACCGTCGAGGGCGATTGGCGCGGCCCGGCCAGCGATCAGATCGGCGACGATGCGAGCCGATCCATGCGCCATGGTCCAGCCGATATGGCCGTGGCCGGTGTTCAGCCAGAGGTTTTTGATGTTGCGCAGGCCCAACACCGGCAGATTATCGGGCGTCATGGGTCTCAGGCAGGCCCTCATCTCGGCCCGATCATAGGCGATACCGCGCGGGAACAGTTCCTGGGTAACGCGCTTCATGAAGGCAAAATCCGAGGGCTTGTGGCTGCGATCATAGCCCGCGAATTCCGCGGTGGCGGTGACGCGGATGCGATCCCCCATCGGCGTGATGGCAACGAGATTGTGCTCATCGATGACGGGAAGTTTTGGAGCCAGGGCCTGGTCGACGATGGGGATGGTCAGGGAATATCCCTTGACCGGATAGATCGGCAGACCAAGGCCGATCTTGCGGGCGAGGATAGGACTCTCGGCGCCCAGACACAGAACGTAGGTGTCGGCCAGAAACTCTCCCTTGTCGGTGACGACCCGGCTGATTGCGTCGTCCTTGCGTTCCATCCTGACGACCTCGGTGCCTGTTAGGATCTTGCCGCCCCTCGACACGACGATTGCCGCCAGCGCGCGTGTGAACTTGGCGGCATCGCCGGTTTCGTCGGTTGGACACACTATGCCGCCGGCAATGCTGTCGCGCGACGAAGCCAGCGCCGGCTCTTGGGCAACGATTTCCTGCGCGCCGACAATGCGGATCACCTGACCGTCGGCTTCCAGCAGGCGCATGTTGGCGACGCCCTTGTCGAGCGCCTGACGGCTGCGGTGGAAGTAAAGAATGCCGGCCGAGGTCCTGTCGTACTGGATCGCTTCCTCCTTGACGACCGCCTGAAGGACCGATTGGGAATGGACCGCAAGCCGATGCTTGAGCAGGGTGTTGCGACGCGCCCTGGCGGCCGTGCATTCCCGGAGGAAGCGCAGCGACCAGGTGTAGAGATGCGGGTCGGCGGAAAGTTTGAAACGAAGCGCCTGGTCTTTCAGGAAAAGCGACTTCAGCAGGATTTTTGGAGCGGCCGGCGATGACCAGACGAAGGAGTGGCCAGGCGCGATCATGCCGGCATTTGCCCAGCTCGCGCCCTCGGCCACCTGCGGTGCCCGCTCGAGAACGGTGACCGCGTGGCCGTCCTTTTGCAGCTGATAGGCGGTGGTGATCCCGACAACGCCTCCGCCCAAGATCAATATGCGCACCGCTGTCCCGAATAGCTGTCGTTTCTATTGTCGACAATTCAATAGGAAGACGCCGATCCTTGTCAACAGCGCATGGTCGGCGACTGAAAAACGACCCACTCAGGCGCATAATTCTGGCGGTTTTCGGTTCCCAATAATCCGCACAGAGCTCTTGACAGGTTCGGTAATGTTGCCGCTTCTATTGTCGACAATTCTGATTGGCATCAGGAAGGGGACTGCACCATGGACGCCCCGGTTGGCCGCGCCGACGACACGCTTGTCCTCGACAAGGAACACATTCCCTTCAAGACCGATGACGGGATCGGCACCCGTGCCAATCTCGGCTTGCTGGTCCTGCGGACCGACCAGACCATCGAGGATGAATTCCGCTATGCGCTGCCCGCGCGCGACATCGCGCTGTACGAGGCCCGTCTTTACAGCGATGTGGAGATCACGCCGGAAAACCTGATGAAGATGTCGGCAGTGATCCCAGGAACGGTCGGGCTTTTGCCCGACGTCAAGTTCGATGTGATCGGCTTTGCCTGCACGTCGGGAGCGCTAGTCATCGGCGAGGACAAGGTTGCCGCGCGTGTTCACGAGGCGCTGCCGGGCGTACAGGTGACCAATCCGGTGACGGCGGCGCGGGCGGCGCTGAAGGCCCTGGGTGTCTCGCGGATCGCGCTGCTCACCCCATATCTGGCGAAAATCAATCATTCGCTGCGCGCATCTCTGATGGCGCGTGGGATGGATATTCCGGTCATGGGCTCCTTCAATGAAGCGGACGACAATGTCGTTGCACGCATCACGCCGGCATCGGTCAAGCAGGCCATTTTGGAAATCGGCGCGTCGAGCGACTGTGAGGCCGTGTTCGTTTCCTGCACCAGCATGCGTGTTGCCCGGATCATCGAAGAGGTCGAGGAAGAGCTGAAGAAACCGGTCACCTCGAGCAATCATGCGCTTGCCTGGCATATGCTGCGGCTCGGCGGCATCGGCGAGCAGATTGGCGGAAAAGGCGAGCTGTTTCGCCGCTCGCTGTAGGCTAGCCATCTCTAGAGCCGCGGCATTTTGCGGAGTCCGGTTAGATTCCGCCATACCAGTCGTAGCCATTGTCTTCCCAATAGCCGCCGCGGCCGCCGCCGACAGTGGCGAAGCCGTCGACCAGCTCGATCTTGTAGAGATATTTCGGCATCTTGTAGCCGAGCTGGCGCTCGACGCGGACGCGCAGCGGCGCGCCGTTCTCGACCGGCAGCGGCTTGCCATTCAGGCCATAGGCAAGGATCGTCTGCGGGTGACGGGCATCGATCAGGTCGATGCTGCCGTAATATTTGATGTCGCCGGACAGGCTGCGGTCAATCGTGTCGAGGCAATGGAACATGACGTAGCGCGCCTGCGGCTTGACCACCGCCTGGTCGAGCACCAGCGACAGCGGCGTGCCGGTCCATTTGGCGATGCAGCTCCAGCCTTCGACGCAGTCATGGCGAGTGATCTGGGTGCGGCCCGGCATGTTCTGGAGTTGCTCGCGGCTGAGCGACAGCGGCTTCTCGACAAGACCCGAAACCTCCAGCCGCCAGTCGGCGAAGTTGTTGGCGAGCAGGCCCTTGTAGGTGTCGTCGTCGGGAGCGGTGACACCATTCGGCCGCTGCGGCTGGCGGATGTCAGCTTCGGTGAATTCCGGCGCCAGCGCGTCGCGGCCGGCAAGCAGGCGCTGTGCCCGGTAGGTCAGGCCATTGGCGTTTTCAAGGAAACTGCGCAGGCCGCTGCCGACGCTTAGCTGGCTGTCGAAGGCGTCGCAGCCCGACAGCATGATGCCGGAGGCGCCGAGGCTGGCACCGGTCAGGAATTTGCGGCGGCTGATCTGGAATTTCGCCATGTCAGGCACTCCTCTCGACGGTTTTATCGTCCTGCGCGGGAGGATCGGTGCGGTACCAGCCGGTGATGATGGAACGCAATTCGTTGATCGGGCCGGCGGCGAGGATCATCAGGATATGGACGATGAAGAAGGCGACCAGCAGCACCATGACGGTGAAATGGATGGTGCGTGCCGTCTGCCGGCCACCGAGCAGGTCGTTGAGGAACGGCAGCACCGAATTCATGCTTGGCGACATTGCCAGGCCGGTGATGATCATCAGCGGCAACAGCACGAACAGCACGCCGCCATAGGCCATCTTCTGCAGCGTGTTGTATTCCCGCGTGTGGTGGAATTTGAGCTTGGCGTGGGCGATGATGTCCTGCGGCAGCCGCTTGAGATCGTCGAGGCGCGGCGCGAGATCACGCCGCAGATGGCCGTTCACTGTGCTGGCAACCAGCCACACGATCAAGGTCGTGGTCAGTATCCAGGCAAAGAAGAAATGGATGACGCGGGCGGTGCCGAGATCATAGTAGGACGGGATCGTCGCCCAGGACGGAAAGGCGCGGGACGTCTCCTGGCCTGCCGGCCCTGACCAACCGAGCACCCCTGTGGTGTCGAAACGATGCCCGAAGATTTCGGTGTAGCCGCGTGGCCCGGTGTCGGTATTTTCCGCACCGATGGCGAAGATAGTATTGTTGTAGTCGAAGCCCGACTCTTTGCCGATGTAGAGCTGCGGACGAGCATTGAAGATCTGCAGGCCGGACAGCAGCATGAAGAACAGCGAGATGGCCCAGAGCCAATGCGTCAGCCGCGTCCAGCGCGACTGGCGATAGATCAGCGTCTT
Source organism: Mesorhizobium sp. LjRoot246 (assembly GCF_964254115.1). Taxonomy (NCBI): domain Bacteria; kingdom Pseudomonadati; phylum Pseudomonadota; class Alphaproteobacteria; order Hyphomicrobiales; family Phyllobacteriaceae; genus Mesorhizobium; species Mesorhizobium sp. LjRoot246. Next base: position 3,780,619 of record NZ_CAXUSN020000001.1, read on the forward strand.
GTCGTTCGACGCCGAAGCGCCTGGATCGGCGGCGGACTGGCTTCTGGCAACGGATTCCATCATGTTTCGACTCCCGGCCTCGCGGCGTGGCCTGCGCGTTCATTGTCCTCCTGATACGTCGCGATCCCAATCGATGTTTCATCCGATCACGGATTTATTACGAACCGCCTAGGCTGACGGCGAGATTGACGGCAGCGGCGACGATGACCGTGTTGAAGAAAAACGACAGGATCGAATGGACAAGCACGACGCGACGCATATGCGTTGTCGAGATGTTGGTGTCGGCGGTCTGCGCCGTCATGCCGATAACCGTTGAGAAGTAGAGGAAATCCCAGCCTTCCGGCCGTTTGTCGCCCGGGAACAGCAGTCCACCGACCGGGATCTTCTTCTTGGTCTCGGCGTCGACCGCATCGCCGTCCATCCAGTAGACATGCGCATAATGAAGCGCCGCCATGGCATGGATGGTAAACCAGCCAAGCGGGATCGACAGCAGCGCGAAGCCGAGTTCGATGGGGTGGGCGCTGTCTTTCTGATTGATCAGTTGAAACAGCGAAAAGGTGGCGACGCCGACGACGACAAGCGTCACGGCGAAAATAACCAGCACCGGCTGGTCGGTGGCACGCGCATTCTTGCTCAGATACCTGCCGGTGAACTTCGGCATCTGGGCGACGACAAGAATGACGTAGGCGGCAAAGAACGCGTTGGCGCCGATCGAATAAGCGAGCGGGGCGTGCAGCAGCAGGGCCGTGAGGAGCGCCAGAACGCCGAAGCAGGCCGACACCGCGAACAGCATGTGGCGCTGCAAGGGATTCTTCATCGGGGTTTCGGCAGCCATGGCGGTTCCAACCTTGGATGGCCTGCGGTTCTTTCTACTGCGGTGTGACGGATTTGAGCGCCCGCCGCAAGATGCGGTCGAGTTCGCCAAGAAATCGCGAGCGGTCCTGTGGGGCAAAGCTGGCATTGTAGCCCTTGCTTTCGCCTGTCTCGCGCAAATGCTGTTTCAGATCGCGCATCGCCACCGCCATGCCGATCGTTTCCGGCGTGAACGGACGTCCGGTCGGCCCAAGCACATGGGCGCCAAGGGCCACCGCGCGGGCGGCAAGCGGTATGTCTGCCGTCACCACGATGTCGTTGATTTTGGCATTCTCGACGATCCAGTCGTCAGCGGCATCGGCGCCCTTGGAGACGACGACATTGCGGATCATCGGGTCGCGCGATGGCCGCAGGCCGCCATTGGAGACGTAGGTGACGACGACGCCGTGCCGCTCGGCGACTTTTTCGACCTCGGCCTTGACCGGGCAGGCGTCGGCGTCGACGAGGATGGCCGGGAGTTCGCTCATGCTTCTTCTCCTGCCGTTGTGAACCATAGAGGTTGCGGGCCGGCTGGCCGGCGGCTTGTGGTCTTCCTCAGTAAACGACGACACTCCTGATCGACTTGCCCTCGTGCATGAGGTCGAAGCCTTTGTTGATGTCCTCGAGCTTCAGCGTGTGGGTGATCATCGGGTCGATCTGGATCTTGCCGTCCATGTACCAGTCGACGATTTTCGGCACGTCGGTGCGGCCGCGCGCGCCGCCGAAAGCGGTACCCATCCAGGTCCGCCCCGTGACCAGCTGGAACGGCCGCGTCGAGATCTCCTGGCCGGCGCCGGCTACGCCGATGACGACCGACTTGCCCCAGCCGCGATGCGAGGCTTCCAGCGCCTGACGCATCACCTTGGTGCTGCCGGTGCAGTCGAACGTGTAGTCGGCGCCGCCGATCTGGTCGGCGCCGCGCTTGGTCATGTTGACGAGGTGGGACACGACATCGCCGTCGATCTCCTTCGGATTGACGAAATGCGTCATACCGAACCGCTCGCCCCACTCCTTCTTGTCGTTGTTCAAATCGACGCCGATGATCATGTCGGCGCCGGCAAGCCTTAGCCCCTGGATGACGTTGAGACCGATGCCACCAAGGCCAAAGACCGCGGCTGTCGCGCCGATCTCGACCTTGGCGGTGTTGATCACAGCACCGATGCCGGTGGTGACGCCGCAGCCGATGTAGCAGATCTTGTCGAAGGGCGCGTCCGGATTGACCTTGGCCAGCGCGATCTCGGGCAACACGGTGAAGTTGGAGAAGGTCGAACAGCCCATGTAGTGAAAGATCTTGTCCTTGCCGATCGAGAAGCGCGACGAGCCGTCGGGCATCAACCCTTGCCCCTGCGTGGCGCGGATGGCCGTGCACAGATTGGTTTTTCGCGACAGGCAGGACGGGCATTGCCGGCATTCGGGCGTATAGAGCGGAATGACATGGTCGCCCTTCTTGAGCGAGGTGACGCCCTTGCCGATATCGACCACGACGCCGGCGCCCTCATGGCCGAGGATGGCCGGGAAAAGGCCTTCGGGATCGGCGCCCGACAGCGTGAATTCGTCGGTATGGCAGATGCCGGTCGCCTTGATCTCGACCAGCACTTCGCCCTCACGCGGACCGTCGAGGTCGACCTCCATGATCTCCAGCGGCTTTCCGGCGGCGACAGCGACAGCGGCGCGGGTTTTCATCAGGCAATTCCTCCAAGGCGAATTTTTTTCAAGGGTTTCAGGTTTTGCCGGCACGATCAACTGGCAGCTGGTGCCGAGACTGGGCCGCAGCGATGAATTGGAATCGCAAATCGATTGAAAGGCAGTGAATTGCATGGTCGGCTTGACCCTGCAAGCACAGGCCATAAAAGGAACGGCCGACCCGAGGGATGACATTCCGCATGTTCACCAAAATCCTGATCGCCAATCGTGGCGAGATCGCCTGCCGCGTCATCAAGACGGCGCGGAAGATGGGTATCGCCACGGTGGCCGTCTATTCCGATGCCGATCGCGATGCCGTGCATGTCGAGATGGCGGACGAGGCGGTGCATATCGGGCCGTCGCCCGCCGCGCAGAGCTATCTCGTGCCTGAAAAAATCATCGCCGCCTGCAAGGAGACGGGCGCGCAGGCGGTGCATCCCGGTTACGGGTTCCTGTCCGAGCGGGCGGCCTTCTGCGAGGCGCTGGAAGCGGAAGGCATCGTCTTCATCGGCCCGAAGCCCAAGGCGATTAAGGCGATGGGTGACAAGATCGAATCGAAGAAATTCGCCAACGCCGCCAAGGTCTCCACCGTGCCTGGCTGGCTCGGCGTCATCGAGAATGCCGACCATGCCGAAAAGATCGCCGGCGAGATCGGCTATCCCGTGATGATCAAGGCTTCGGCCGGCGGCGGCGGCAAGGGCATGCGCATCGCCTGGAGCCAGGCCGAAGTGCGCGACGGCTTCGATCGTGCGCGCTCGGAAGCGAAAAGCTCGTTCGGCGACGACCGTCTTTTCATCGAGAAATTCGTCGTCGATCCGCGCCATATCGAGATCCAGGTGCTGGCCGACGCGCATGGCAACGCGCTCTATCTGGGCGAGCGCGAATGTTCGATCCAGCGCCGCAACCAGAAGGTCGCCGAAGAGGCGCCGTCGCCGTTTCTCGACGCCAAGACGCGTAAGGCCATGGGTGAGCAGTCGGTGGCGCTGGCCAGGGCCGTCGACTATCAGAGCGCCGGCACGGTCGAGTTCATCGTCGACAAAGACAAGAACTTCTATTTCCTTGAAATGAATACACGATTGCAGGTCGAGCATCCGGTGACGGAGCTCGTCACCGGCATCGATCTGGTTGAGCAGATGATCCGCGTCGCCGCTGGCGAAAAGCTTGGCCTCAAGCAAAGCGACATCAAGCTGAACGGCTGGGCGGTGGAAAGCCGGCTCTATGCCGAAGACCCTTACCGCAATTTCCTGCCTTCGATCGGCCGGCTGACGCGCTATCGGCCGCCGGAGGAAGGACAATTCGGCGATGTCGTCATCCGCAACGATACCGGCGTCACCGAAGGCTCCGAAATCTCGATGTTTTACGATCCGATGCTCGCCAAGCTGTGCACCTGGGCGCCAACGCGTCTGGAAGCCATCGATGCCATGTCGGAAGCGCTCGACAGCTTCGTCGTCGACGGCATCGAGCACAACATCCCGTTCCTTGCCGCGCTGATGCAGCATCCGCGCTGGCGGGAAGGGCGGATATCGACCGGTTTCATATCGGAGGAATACCCCGACGGCTTCGCGCCGATCGTACCCGACAGCGACGAGAAAGCCGTGCTGGCGTCGATTGCGACCGCGGTGGAGCTGCTGCGCCGCGACCGGCTCGACCGGCTGGGCGGGCGGCTGGCGCCGCATTCGGGAGCGCTGAAGCGCGACTGGGTGGTGAAAATCGGCGATGGCTATCTGTCAGCGTCGATCATCGAGGGCATGATTTCCATTCCGATGGAAATCGATCTGTCGATCGAGGGCGGCAAGGCGCTGACCGTTTCGTCCGACTGGCGGCCGGGCGACCTGATCTGGCGCGGCACGGTCGGTGCGCGCAAGGTTACGGCTCAGATCAGGCCGGTTGCCAACGGCTTTCGCATCGCCTGGAAGGGCATGTCGGTGACCGCGCACGCCATGCTGCCGCGCACCGCCGAACTGGAAAGGCTGATGCCCGAAAAGATAGCGCCGGACACGTCGAAACTGCTGCTTTGCCCGATGCCTGGCCTTGTCGTGTCGATTGCGGTTGCCGAAGGCCAGGAGGTCAAGGTCGGCGAGACGCTGGCGGTGGTCGAAGCGATGAAGATGGAAAACGTGCTGCGTGCCGAACGCGATCTTGTCGTGTCGAAACTCAACGCCAAACCAGGCGACAGCCTGGCCGTCGACGCGGTGATCATGGAATTCGCGTAAGGCTAGCCGGACAGGCAGCCTGTGATCAGCAGTGGTTTGTGCTGGACTGGCATCGCGCGGTCCCGGACAATACATCTCTATCGACTCAGGACCTTCACGCAGCACCATGGCCGACGAAAAACTTCCCCGCGATCCCCTGAAGCGCGAAGCCGCGATCGCGGCTGCGCGGCCGGAGGCGCCGGCGCGGCCCTTCGTCCATCTGCGCGTGCATTCGGCCTATTCGCTGCTGGAAGGCGCCTTGCAGATCGGCAAGGTGGTGGCTCACGCGGTCAAGGACGAAGTCCCGGCCATTGCCGTCACCGACACCAACAATCTGTTCGGCGCGCTGGAATTCGCGCAGAAGGCGGTCAAGGACGGCATCCAGCCGATCATCGGCTGCCAGACCGCGCTCGCCTTTTCCGGCGAAAACAGCGATGGCCAGCGTGACCGCAGGCGGCAAGGTCCGGACATGCGGCCGGTCGTCCTGCTCGCCGCGACCGAAGCCGGCTATTCCAATCTGGTCAGGCTGGTCAGCCGCGTCTACCTCGAAACGCCGCCAGGCGAGGCCGTGCACCTGACCACCGAAATGATGGAAGGCTTTTGTGACGGGTTGATCTGCCTCAGCGGTGGGCCGCGCGGACCGATCGGCACCGCGTTCAAGGAAGATCGCCGCGATCTGGCCGAAGCCCGGCTTTTGACCCTCAAGGCGATGTTCGGCGACCGGCTTTATGTCGAACTGGATCGGGTTTCCGGCTATGATCGCGTGATCGAGAAATCTACGATCGATCTGGCCTATGCCCATGAACTGCCTCTGGTCGCCACCAACGAAGCGTTCTTCTCGGCCCGCGACGATTATGATGCGCATGACGCGCTGATCGCCATTGCCGAGGGCTCGGTTGTCGCCGCCGACAATCGTCGCCGGCTGTCGCCGGACAATTTCCTGCGCAGCCAGGCCGATATGGCGCGGCTGTTCGCCGATCTGCCGGAGGCGATCGACAACACGGTAGAGATCGCGCTGCGCTGCTCCTACTACCCGAAGAACCGCAATCCGATCCTGCCGCGCTTCACCGGCGGCGATGTCGCCGACAATGATGCAGCCGTGCAGGCGGAGGCCGACGAACTGGCCCGCCAGGCGCATGAAGGGCTCGACGCCCGGCTGGCCACACATGGCCCGACCGCCGGATATACGGTCGAGCAATACCGCGAGCGGTTGAATTTCGAGCTCGGCATCATCACCAAGATGAAGTTTCCCGGCTACTTCCTGATCGTTGCCGACTTCATCAAATGGGCCAAGGCGCAAGGCATCCCGGTCGGGCCGGGCCGCGGGTCGGGCGCAGGCTCCCTGGTCGCCTATTCGACGACCATCACCGATATCGATCCGTTGCGCTTCTCGCTGCTGTTCGAGCGCTTCCTCAACCCCGACCGCGTGTCGATGCCCGACTTCGACATCGACTTCTGCCAGGATCGCCGCGAAGAAGTCATCCGCTACGTCCAGCAGAAATACGGCCGCGACCAAGTCGGCCAGATCATCACCTTCGGTACGCTGCAGGCCCGCGCCGTGCTGCGCGACGTCGGCCGCGTGCTGCAGATGCCCTATGGCCAGGTCGACAAGCTCTCCAAGATGGTGCCGCAGAACCCGGCCAATCCAGTCAAGCTCGCCGACGCCATCGCCAACGAGCCGCGCTTTGCCGAAGAGGCCGAGAGGGAGCCGATCGTCCAGACGCTGCTCGACATGGCGCAGAAGCTGGAGGGCCTTTACCGCCACGCCTCGACGCACGCCGCCGGCATCGTCATCGGCGACCGGCCGCTGTCGGAACTGGTGCCGATGTACCGCGATCCGCGCTCGGACATGCCGGTCACCCAGTTCAACATGAAATATGTCGAGCAGGCCGGGCTGGTGAAGTTCGACTTCCTCGGCCTGAAGACGCTGACCGTGCTGGAGACGGCGGTCAAGCTGATCCGCCGGCGCGGCATCGAGATCGACCTGGCAACGATCCCGCTCGATGATCCCGAGACCTACGCCATGCTGTCGCGCGGCGAGGTGGTCGGCGTGTTCCAGGTGGAAAGTGCCGGCATGCGCAAGGCGCTGATCGGCATGCGGCCGGACTGCATCGAGGACATCATCGCGCTGGTGGCGCTGTATCGGCCAGGGCCGATGGAGAACATCCCGACCTACAACGCCCGAAAGCATGGCGAGGAGGAGATGGCGTCGATCCATCCCAAGATCGACCATCTGGTCAAGGAGACGCAAGGCGTTATCGTCTACCAGGAACAGGTGATGCAGATCGCGCAGGAGCTGTCTGGCTACTCGCTCGGCGAAGCCGACCTGCTGCGCCGCGCCATGGGCAAGAAGATCCGCGCCGAGATGGACAAGCAGCGCGAACGCTTCGTCTCCGGTGCGGTCGAGCGTGGCGTCAGCAAGCCGCAAGCCGACTTCATTTTCGACCTGCTGGCCAAGTTCGCCGACTATGGTTTCAATAAATCGCACGCCGCCGCCTACGCGGTGGTTTCGTACCAGACCGCCTATCTCAAGGCGCACTATCCGGTGGAGTTCCTGGCGGCGTCGATGACGCTCGACATGGGCAACACCGACAAACTCGCCGATTTCCGCCAGGACGCGCTGCGCCTCGGCATCGAAGTTCTGGCTCCGTCGGTGATATCGAGCTTTCGTCCCTTCGAGGTCGGAGAGAACCGCATCTACTATTCGCTGGCCGCGCTGAAGGGCGTCGGCGACGCGGCGGTCGAGCATATCGTCGCTGTGCGGGGCGAAAAACCGTTCAAGAACCTCGCCGATTTCTGCGAGCGGGTCGATCCCAAGATCGTCGGCAAGCGTGTCTTCGAAAGCCTGATCATGGCCGGTGCGCTCGACTGCTTCGGCCACGACCGCGCGTCCATGATGGCGGGCGTGGAACGCATGATGGGGCTGGCATCGCTGGCGCAGCAGAATGCCGTTTCCGGCCAGGCCGATATTTTCGGCGCCTCGCTCGGCGCCCAGTCGCAAGCGCTCAATCTGCCGACGACGGAGCCGTGGCTCGCCGCTGACCGGCTGCACCGTGAATTCCAGGTGGTCGGCTTCTATCTCTCGGCGCACCCGCTCGACGAGTACAAGGCGGCCCTGCAGAAGATGCGGGTGCAGACGTGGGCCGAGTTTTCGGCCGCCGTCAAGCGCGGCGCCGCTGCCGGCCGTCTGGCCGGCACGGTGACTTCCAAGCAAGAGCGCAAGACGCGCACCGGTAACAAGATGGGCGTTATCGCCTTTTCCGACACGTCAGGACAGTATGAGGCCGTGCTGTTTTCGGAAGGACTGGCGCAGTATCGCGACCTGCTCGAGGCCGGCCGCTCCGTCGTTATCACCGTTGCGGCCGAAGACAGGCCGGAAGGCGTCAATCTGCGCATCAACTCGGTACAGTCTCTGGAAGACGAGGCAAGCCGTGTCCAGAAAGCGCTCCGCATTTTCGTGCGCAACGCCTCGCCGATCAACACGCTAGCCGGCCAACTGACCGTCAGGGGCGAAGGCCAGGTCAGCTTCGTGCTGATCAAGGAAGAAGGCGAGGGGGAAATCGAGATCGAGTTGCCCAACCGCTACCGGATTTCGCCACAGATCGCCTCCGCGATGCGCGCGGTGCCGGGCGTGGTCGAAGTGGAGCTGGTTTGAGGTGCGTTGATATTCAGGTGATGCCAGCCTGCAAACGATGACCCCGGACGGCAATCGGATAGATGTCGGCCATCGCGGATTGAGTTCGCCCTAGGCCTGACATCCTGTCTGATAGGGCCAGGATGTCAGCTGCGGTTGAAGTTGTTGTCGCTTGAACCACATGCATCGAGCAAGCTCGAATAAATTCGCCGTTTCGAACCCAGCCCAATCCAAAGCCTCGGCGGTGCGGCCGCGGCCAGACAGGAATGCGCCATCATGCCCAGCCGCGAACGCGTTGAAACCTTCCTCAAGGAAGTGGTCGAAGGCAGCCACGTCACGGCGATCGCCGACTTCTACCATGACGATGCGACCATGCAGGAGAATCTCGGTGTCCCGCGCAGGGGCAGGGAAGCGCTGATGGCACGCGAGCAATCGGTTCTGGAACGGATCCAGAAGATGTATACGCATCCGGTCCAGATTTTTCTGGTCGACGGCGACAATGTCGCCATCCGCTGGACATTCGACAGGATCGACAAGGACGGCACTGTCCGGCGCCTGGAAGAGGTGGCGCTTCAGCAGTGGCGCGGTGACCGCATTGCCAAGGAGCAGTTCTTCTATGACACGGCCACCGCCTGGGGCCTTGTCGGACCCGACGGCAAAGTGGTGCAAAGCTGAGGGATCCCGCAACTTAAGCCACTGGACGGCCATGGCTGCGGACGCTACGCAATCCTCATGAAAGCGGCGGGCAAGGACGGATTACAGGAAAATTCGGCGATGGCGCGGCTGCGCGACAGGCTGCGCAAGCTTTATCACGGGCGCACGCCGGCGGCTTTCCGGTTCCAGCTGGTGGCTGTCGTTATCGACCTCGCCATCATCGCTTTCTTCATCGCGACGCCGGTTCTCCAGGACAAGCCGTCATTCCTCTGGCTCGACGATGCGGTGGCGGCACTGGTCGCCGCAGACCTGGCTGCCCGCTTGCTTGCCTCCAAAAACATGCTGCGGCTGATGAAGCAGCCGACGTCGTGGGTCGACGTCTTCATCCTTTTGACGCTGCTGATGCCGACCGCCTTGGCCAATCTCGCCTTCCTGCGCATCCTACGGCTGTGGTCGCTGTCGCGCAGCGGTTCGCTCTGGCGGCATCTGGAGATGAGCGGCCTGCGGCCATGGCGCGAGGCGAGCCACGCGGTCATCAACCTCTTGACCTTCCTGTTCGTCATCACCGGCTTCGTCTACACCTTCTTCTTCCGCACCGGCGCCGGACTCGAAAACTATATCGACGCGCTTTATTTCACCGTCGCCACGGTGACGACGACCGGCTTCGGCGACATCGTGCTGCCGGGCATGGCCGGCAAGCTGACGGCGATCGTCACCATGATCATCGGTATATCGCTGTTCGTCAGGCTGGCTCAGGCGATCTTCCGGCCGGCCAAGGTGTTCTTTCCTTGTCCGCAATGCGGGCTGCAACGGCACGAACCGGACGCGGTGCACTGCAAGGCTTGTGGCCATCTTCTCAACATACCGGACGAGGGGAACTGACCAGCGGCGGCGCTATGACGCCGCGACCTCGGCCGGCTTTATCGGCCTGCGCTGAAGATTGAGCAGATTGCCCATCAGGATCAGCAGCGCGCCGCCGGCGGTGAAGGCGTCGAACCGTTCCTGACACAGCACCAGCCATTGGCATATCTGGACGTGCCGCTCTTACGACGAGAGTATAAAATTCCGCCAATTACTTGATGACCACATAATCCGCCGACGGGCACGGCTCTCGTATATCATTGACTAACTTGTTCTTGCTAATGTTGCAGCTAGGCAGCGGAATGTTTGATGTAGCCTGATCGTTGGCAAGGCTGACGATTGGGCGGGCGAGGCACGATGATCGCGAAGGCGGATTTTGCGACGGTCAAGACCGATCTGAACGGCCTGCGCGCCGATGATGCGGCGGCGCCTCTCGTGTCGGCCATTATTCCTTGCCTGAACGAAGAGCGCACGCTCGGCATCTGCATCCAAAAGGCTCTCGATGTTTTTGCAAAGCGGGGCATCGTGGGCGAGGTGGTCGTCGGAGACAATGGGTCGAGCGATCGGTCGGTTGAGATTGCAGAGTCCCTCGGTGCGCGTGTCGTGCACCAGCGGGTCAAGGGATACGGCGCGGCGATCAGCGCGGCGGCTGAATCCGCACGAGGCAAGTATCTCATCATGGCGGATGCAGACGATTCCTACGACTGGAGCAGCCTCGGCGAGTTCATCGACGCATTGGAGGATGGTGCCGAACTGGTCATGGGTGATCGCTTTGCGGGCGGCATCGAGCCGGGCGCCATGCCTTCGCTGCATCGATATCTCGGCAACCCGGTGCTTTCAATGATTGCCCGTTGGCTTCACCATTCTCCGATACATGATTTCCATTGCGGCATGCGCGGGTTCACCCGCGATGCATTCCGCAGGATAGGCGCGCGCTCACCGGGCATGGAATTCGCCTCGGAGATGGTCATCAACGCGCATCGCGCAGGCCTGGTGATCCGGGAGGTGCCGATCAAGCTTTATCCGGACAAGCGCGGCCGCCCACCGCATCTGCGTTCATTCCGCGACGGCTGGCGCCACCTGCGGCTGATCGTGGCCCATGCACCCAACACCATGTATCTCATACCAGGGGCGACCTTGCTGGTGACCGGCATTGCCGGCCTTGCGATCCTCGCAGCGGGACCCGTTCGGATCGGCGGGTGGTATTTCGGAATTCACTTCGTCGCGCTCTCCGCAATGGCGACATTGATTGGCCTTTCGGCGATCCTTTTCGGCATGCTGGCCAAGGTGGCGATCGCCATTTATCACCCAGTCCATGGAGGCCGAATCGTGCCCTGGCTGATGCGCGGTCGCCCGTTGGAATGGCTGGTCTTTTCCGGAGGTGTGCTCGCGGCGACGGGCTTTGTCGCGGAGGTGCTGCTGGCGCTGCGTTGGATTTTCATAGGCGGCCCGATGGAGCAGTCGGTGCATCTGACATTTGTGATCACCACCGCCTGCGTGGCCGGCATGTCCATGGTGCTGTCCGGCTTTGTGCTCAAGTTGCTGCTTGATAATCTGGAGTGACAGGCAATGGGTCCTGATCACCCAGCTGGCTTGCGGGCGGGAACTCGAGCAGGTGGCTGTGCCGACGAAAAGCCATTTCTGTCCGTCGTCATGCCGGTCCACGAGGGGGCGGCATGGATTGAGGCGACACTTGACTCGCTTGCAGTCGAGCCGACCGGCAACCTGGAAATAATCGTTGTCGACAGCAGCCCGACGAGCACCACTGCTGCCATCATAGAGCGATTTGCTCACCGATTACCCCTTCGGCTGCTTCAGCGAACGGATCTTGCGCCTTGGCAAACGAAGACCAATTTGGGCGTCGAGTCGGCGGCCGCTGATCACGTCTGCATCCTCCACCAAGATGACCTTTGGTTGCCTGGGCGCGTCGAGGCCGCCCACCGCTGGCTCGCGACCTCGCCAGAAGCCGGGCTTCATTTGGCTCCAACTGCCATCATTGACCGCAACGGCCGCCGAATTGGGCGCTGGAACTGCCCTTTGCCGGCTGACGAGGTGCTCGGAGCTCAATTCTTGCTGGAGCGGCTGCTTGTTCAAAACTTTGTCTCGGTGCCCGCTCCGATATTCCGTAGAACCGCATGGCTGGAATGCGGAGGCATGGATGAGAAACTCTGGTATACGGCGGATTGGGACATCTGGGCGAAGCTCGCCAGTACCGGTCCGGTCGTCTATCACGACGAGATCACTACGGCCTTTCGGGTTCACGGCGGTTCGCTGACTGTAACCGGATCCCGTGACGTTAGCGAATTCCGGTCGCAAATGCAGATTGTCATGGAGCGCCATCTTTCCCGGCTTCCGGCGAGCAGCCGACGCTGGGTTGAACCTGCCGCTCTGGCGTCGATCAGCGTCAATGTCTCGCTGGCCGCCGCGTCGGGCGGCAATTTTAAAGCCCTGGTTCGCGCGGCTTGTACTGTACTTTCGCTCGGACCGATCGGCATGAGGCGCTATTTGCGCGACTCGCGGTTGTGGGAGCGTGTCATTTGCCGGCTTCGTGCGAAGTTAACAGGGGCTTTCTAAGGCCGATGCCCAATCCAGTTATATCTACGGATGAGCAGATGGGGCAGGAGCGGTGCGCGGGCAGCCGCAAAAGACCGCTTTTGCAACGAGGGTGGCGGTACACGCTAGTGGGGTTGATGTGCGCCATTGCCCACAACGCCATCATGATTGTGGTCGATCAATTGGGGGGGCATTACCTGCTGGGCATCCTGATCTCATTCTTGGCTGTCACGCCAATCGGATACGGACTGCATAGCCGGTTCACCTTTGCCGAGTCACTTCGCCTGAAGGCATTCACGCGTTTCGCAGGAGGCGTGGTTGCGGCCTATCCGATCTCGGTAGCTATGATGGTCGTCCTCTGTTCCGGCTTCGAGCTTAGTGTTCCGATTGCGACCCCAATCGCCACCATCGCCCTATTCTTCTGGAACTTTGTCGCTGCGCACTGGGCCATCGTGCCGCGTCTCCATCTGTACTCCGCAACCGTGCCGACGGCACCTTCTCACCCGGCAAAACGCCAATCAGCAAGAAACGAGGAATAAGAATGCTGGCACCAGGTCAGGTCGCGCGCAGGGTTCTCGGCCGCCATTTCGAGCCGGTCGGCAATGTATATCGTCGTGTGTTCGTCAACCTCAACCTGATCGCGGGTTTTCTTGACGGTGAATTGCCGAACGGCGCGAAGATCGTGGACATCGGCGGCGGTGACGGCGCGCTCGTCGAGCGGCTCCTAAATCGACGCCCTGACCTAGCTGTTACGATGTGCGATCTAGCTCCTTCAATCGGTACATTCTTAAGCGACGTACATCGCGCGAGGGTTGAACTTCTGCCTGCGACTGATCTCGCCGACGTGACAGGGCTTTACGATGCTGTCACGATTTCCGACGTCATCCATCACGTGCCGGTCGATCAACGCGACTCATTTTTCAAATCGCTGGCCGGCAGCTGCGAACGCTGGGCTTGCCGGAAGATCATCTTGAAGGACATTGAGCCGGGCGGCGTGCGGGCCACGCTGTCGCTTCTTGCCGACCGGCACATCACCGGAGACAAGCATGTCGTGCTGTTTTCACGATCGGACTTTGCGGTCATGGCGCGACGGTATTTCCCAAAGGCGCAGAGAGTATCGGCTGTACCTGACTGGCCGAACTATTGCGAAGTGTTGAGTTGGTAGTGTCTAAACTGATTGATCCGCGAGACAGGGATGTCCCGCGATCAATGCCACCGCCCAGGTTACGATCCGGTATTCGGCGCGATGATGCGGACGTACAGCCGTTGAATTATTTGGTCGCGATGGTGCCGAGCATACTGGAGATCCGATGACTTTCGGGGCGATCGACAAGCAATTTGTCGATAAATTTGAGCGGGAATGTCAGCGTCAAGACCGCTCCTTTCGCTAACATATAGCGGGTCCGGTTCTCCCGACCCACAATCACGCCGACGTACTCGGAAAGGATGTTGACGATTGCGCTCGTCGGTCCCTGATGCGTTTGAACCTCAACCCTTCCGAACCGCCGAAGAAGCTGCTCGATCCCGTCTTTCGTGAAGTTGCAGTAATGGGCTGGGTAGCCATGGTAGGGAAACAAGAACGGGTTGATGCATAGCAGCTTGCCGCCTGGTTTTAGGACGCGGAGCACTTCATCAACGACCGCAGCCGGATTGGGAACATGCTCGATCACGCTGTCCAGAATGATGTAGTCGACTGAATCGCTCGGGAGCGGGGTGCGCTCAATATCCGCCACGAGATCGACATTCGGCCCGGGGAACAAGTCTATGTTGAGCACATCGGAGCGGATGCGCCGCGCACCGGAGCCGAACTCGATGACTGTGGACTGTTGAGGCACCGACGTTAGAAACGAATTCAGTGTGTCATGCGGTGAATACTCGCTTGTTATGAGTCGCTTCAGCGAATTGTAAAAGCGGGCACGGGTGCTGGTGCCGGCATACGCCTCTTCATGGAAGCTGGCGTCGAAACCTTGCCTTGTCGGTGGCTCGGCAAAGAACGGAATGCCTTTTCGTACAGGATAAATGGCTGAGCAAGATTTGCATGTTAGGGCGCCGGGGCCTGTCACAAGCGCAGCATGGCAGGCTGGGCAGACAAGACCCGACGTGAATTTGGATTGCAGCACGCGCTGTCCTTTCAAGTCTCCACACTATTTGGGAGAACAGGTTACCATGGATGACTATAGGCCTTTCTTAACGAGCGAAGGCTAACAGTTGTTAAAATCCGCTCAGCGCAAGCTAAACGGGCGGAATCTGCAAGAACCTACTACACAGGCGCGACCAAACAAAATCACGCAACGCGGTTTCGGCACGGTTTTCGACAAGCAACCGCGCCGGGACCGAGGCGAAGCCGCCTCGCCAAACTGGCTATTTGCGTATGCGGAGCGGCAGCAGTCGAAGTGGCGAGAGGTTCAGTTGCTGGCACGCGGGGGCTCTGGGCTGAGTCACGGTTTGGGGGGTATCTTGGACACGCAAGAATTTGGACACAGATCAGGTCAGCTATTCGGTATCGAGCAGCGCCCGGCAACCGTTTTTCTGGGTGTCCTAATTGCCCTTAAGATCGTTTTGCTCTTCACCTTGGCTTGGAACGCCCGCTTCGTCATGGACGAATTCGTCCAGCTCGGATGGGCAAAATATTTCTCCAACGGCCTCTTCGACACGATCTGGCATCCCAAGGCGGTCGGCTATGCGATCTTCTACGAGATTGCCCACCTGATCGGCTGGGATGCCACGTCGATCCTGCTTGTCGGCCGCATCCAGACCGCCCTGCTGGCATGCGCGACCGTGGCCATGGTCTATGCCTGCGCTCGCGCGCTCGGCGAGGACCGGAATCGGGCTTTGGTCATTGTCCTCCTCCTCCTGTGCTTCTCGAATTTCATGGAGCGCATCTTTCGCACCATCGCCGAGCCGTTGGCGGTGTTCTTCGCGGTGGCGGCGCTGCTGGTCGTCCTGCGGGCACGTGAATTGAGCGGACGGCAGCTTGTCGCTGCCGGAATCCTAAGCGGCCTGTCGTTCCTCGCGACGCAGAAATCAGTCTACTTCAATTTTGCGCTTGGCCTTGGTCTGGTCGCTGACGCGGCTTTGGCGAAACGCTATGCGGCGGGCATGGCGCGCGGCGCATGGCTCGTGCTGGGATGGACCGTTCCCATAATTGCCTATTGCTTCATCTTCGGCGGCGCCGACCCTGTTCCCATTGCCAGGAACCTCGTATTCGGCCCTCTTGAGATTGCTGCGCGCGGGGGCGGTGATTACGGGGGGCTGAGGCGATTCGTGTTTCAGACGCTCGCGCGAAACTATGTTCTTTACGTCTTCTGTTTCGCCGGCATGGCTCTGTCTCTGATACAGATCATGAAGCTCGACGAACGGAGACGAATTGCGCTGATCTTCTCGATCGTCGTCACTGTGCTGGTCTTCGCGCATGACCAGCCGTGGCCTTACGTGTTCATCATGGCGTTGCCGTTCATGTCGCTATGGTCGTTGACGCTGCTCGACGGCGCCGCAATCCGCGTGCGTTACCTGCACCTTGCGTGGATAGCGCTCGTCACAGCCATGGCTATAAGCTTCGTTGCCAATGTACTTTACCTCCGCTTCGACAATGCGGCCCAACTTGAATTGGTGGCGCGGGCAGAGTCATTGCTTGCACCAGGTGAGCGGTATTTCGACGGCGTAGGAATGCTGCCCAATCGGATGGAGCCGACAACTCTATGGCTCGACAAACACTATGTTCTCGCCACCTTGCAGGAAGGCAAGAACTCGGAGGTCTATAATGTCCTTAGCAAGTCCCCGCCAAAGTTGATCCTGTGGTCCTACCGAATGGACTATATCAATCCGGTCGTCGCGCCACTGATCTTGAACAGCTACGTCCGTATCGCACCCAACCTCAGGATCGCTGGTAGCAGAATTTATCCCGGTCAGCGGAAGATTTTTGATGTTCCGATTGCTGGAAGCTATGCGCTCTACAGTGCAGATGGAACGCCGTTACGGGGCCAGGTTGTAATCGACGGCGCCGTGCTTGATCCGCCATTTCACCTCGCGATCGGGCCAAAGACCGTAACATTGCGCGACGGTGCACGCGAAGCGTTGCTGCTGCCGACGGGTTCGTACGCCGGACACTTCAAGGACGGCAGTGACAACGAGTTTCTATTCGATGGCGTCTATGACTGAGCCGAGTGCCGCTCGATCGAAGCGGGTGAAGGCAGTCGTATCGACGCCAGCCAAGCTGTCGGATCGTAAGCGACCGAACCAGGCAACTGACTGGGCGAATAGCCTATAGCTAGGAGGTTGCGATCTCCGCAGGCTGTGGCGCCTTGCGCTGCAGGTTGAGCAGGTTGCCGGCCAGGATCAGCAGCGCGCCGCCGGCGGTGAAGGCGTCGATCTGCTCGCTATAAAGCAGCCAGCCGATCAGCGCCGACAGCGGCACGCGCAGGAAATCCATCGGCGAGATGACGGTCGCGTCGGCATAGCCAAGCGCGCGGGCCATGCAGAAATGCGACGACATGCCGGTGAAGCCAATCAGTACGATCCATGGCCATAGCGCCAGCGGCGGGTTGCGCCACGTATAGAGCGCCGGAACCAAGCCGACCACAGACTGGATGATCAGCATCCAGAAGATAATGCGCACGACGCTCTCCGTCCGCGTCAGCGACTTGACCGTGACCACCGAGATGCCGAAGCAGACGGCGGCGCCGAGCACGACGAGATGTCCCGGATCGACCGAGCCGGCTCCGGGGCGCACGATGATCACCACGCCGATCAGCCCCAGCACGATCGCTGCGAGCCTTGGCCGGGAGAGTCTTTCGCCGAGAAAAATCACCGCCAGGATAGCCGTCCAGATCGGTGTGGTGAATTCGATCGAGATCAGCACGGCCAGCGGGATCAGCGTCAAGGCGTAGAGCCAGGCCGCCTGGCCGGTATAGTGGATGATGTTGCGGGCGATATGGGCGACGGGGCGCTGCGTGCGCATGGCTGGAAAGCCGCCGCTCGTCATCACCAGCGGCAGAAGGATGAAAAAGCCGATCACCGAGCGCAGTTCCAGCACCTGGAAGACGTTGAGCTCGGCTGTCGTGGCGCGGCCGGCGACCGACATCGCCAGGAACGATGCGATCGACAGCGCCATCCAGAAGGCGGCCTTGGGGATCGAGTGGGTGGCTGTCATGCCCGCTATGTCGCAGGCCGGAGCTTCTGCCGCAATCGCTAGCCGCTGCATTCCTACTGGGCCAGTCGCAACTTGATGTTGCAAAACGGTCGTGTTGCGGGCGGAACCTGATCCGGCAAGGGGCGTTGAGTTGCGATAGTCAGCCGTGCTTGCGGATCGTCCCGCCCTTTTCAAGATCGACAAGGAGAGCTTCGATGAGATCCTTCGCGCAATTCGCCCTTGCCGGCTGTCTGTTGGCCGCGGCTGGCACAGCGCGTGCCGACGAGACTAGGTTTCTCCAGTCGTTCAAGGGCAATTTCGCAGGCAAAGGTATCGTCAAGGTGACCACCGACGCGCCGACGGTGAATGTGTCCTGTACGTTCAAGTCGAACGCGACCTCGACGTCGCTGTCGCTCGACGGCAATTGCCGGGGGCTCATTGTGGTGACGCGCGCCATCAGCGCGGACCTGACGGCCAGCGGTGCAAAGTACAGCGGCACCTATGTCGGTTCTCGTACCGGGCCGGCACAGCTCAACGGCAGCCGTTCGGGCAACGCGATCAATCTCGGCATTCGCTGGGCCAAGGAGGTCAATGGCGACCGAAGCGCGCAGATGAAGGTTGAGAAACGTGGCGAGAACGGCATGCGGCTGACTGTCACCGACACCGATCCGAAAACCGGCAAGAGCGTGGTCACGAGCCGGATCGACCTGCAGCGCAGCTAGCGAAAATCAGTCCTCAAGCGGTTCCGGCGGGTGGGCGTCGCGGCCCTTGCCGAATGTATAGCCGGTTTCCACCGCCTTGCGGCCGAACTTGTCGCGCAGGGCATCGATGGCGCCTTCGGCCATGGCGCGCTTGCGCGACTGGAGGTCGACCAGATCCGGTGGGTCGGCCTTGTCGTCGTCCGAGAGGTCGCTGACGCCGATGCCGAGCAGTCGATATTTCGTGCCGTCGGTTTCCTTGCGCAGCAGCTCCACTCCGGTCTGAAAGATGCGGTCGGCGAGCCGGGTTGGGTCGCCGAGTTGGCGATTGCGCGTGCGCAGCTTGAAATCCTGGGTCTTCAGCTTCAGCACCACGGTGCGCCCGGCAATGCCGGACTTTTTCAGCCGTGCCGAGACCTTTTCTGAAAGCCCTCTCAGCACCGCGACCAGCTCGTCCAGCGACGCGATGTCTGTATCGAAGGTGGTTTCGGCCGATACGCTCTTGGCGTCCTGGTCGGGATCGACGCGGCGGACGTCCTCGCCGCGCGAAAGGCGATAGAGCCGGTCGCCCATCGTGCCGTAGCGGCGCATCAGGTCGCCACGATCCATCTGCTGCAACTGGCCGATGGTGCGGATACCGTCGCGCTCCAGCGTGGCGTTGAACGCCTTGCCGACGCCCCAGATCATGGTCACCGGCTGCACCGCGAGGAAGCCGACCGCCTCGGCCTCGCCGATGACCGAAAAGCCGCGCGGCTTGCGGAAGTCCGACGCTATCTTGGCGAGGAACTTGCAATAGGACAGGCCGGCCGAAACGCTGATGCCGATCTCCTTCTCGACTGCCAGCGCAAAGCGCGCCAGCACCACCGCCGGCGGCAGGCCGTGCAGCCGTTCGGTGCCGGAGAGGTCTAAAAACGCCTCGTCGATCGAGAGCGGCTCGACCAGCGGCGTCAGCGCCTGCATCATGGCGCGCACCTCGCGACCGACACGCACGTATTTTTCCATGTTCGGGCTGATGACGACCGCCTCGGGGCAGGCTTCGAGCGCCTTGAACATCGGCATGGCCGAGCGCACGCCCTGGATGCGGGCGATGTAGCATGCGGTGGAGACGACGCCGCGTTTGCCGCCGCCGATGATCAGCGGCTTGTCCTTGAGCGCGGGATTGTCGCGCTTTTCGATCGCCGCATAGAAGGCGTCGCAATCGATATGGGCCAGATGCAGCCGGTAAAGCTCGGGATGACGCGCAAGGCGCGGGCTGCCGCAGCGCTCGCAGCGGCGCGTCTCACCGCGCTGAAACGTCAGGCAGTCGCGGCAAAAACCGTGATCGGGATTGTTGACAGGGGCCGCCATCGCTGCGAACATAAAGAGAACAGAAGCAATGGTACGATAGTGCAAGGCCAGCGACAAGGCTGACCTGGGGAGAACGCATGAGCACGACCATAGCGCCGCTGGCGCCTGAGCTTTGGGCTGAATTCGAGGATCTCTTCGGCAAGCAGGGAGCCTGCTACGGCTGCTGGTGCACGCATTTCCGCCTGGCGCCGGCGGTGCGCCGCGAGAGTAGCCGCGAACGCAACAAGGATCACATCAAGGCGCGCATCGAAGCAGGCCCGCCGCCGGGCTTGCTGGCATTCGAAGACGGTCAGGCGGTCGGCTGGATGCAGATCGGGCCACGCGCCGACGTGCCCGAGTGGAACAATCAGGGCAGGGGGTCGGCACCGGTCGATCCTGCCGACGCAATGGATCCCGCCGTCTGGGCCATCTCCTGCTTCTTCATCCGCAGCAAGGCGCGCGGCAGGGGTATCACGCATCGCCTTGTCGAAGGCGGCATCGACTTCGCCCGCAAGAATGGCGCCCGGCAGGTCGAGGCATGCCCGATAGACCTGTCGCGCGATTCGCGTTCGATCGGCCTGTTCGTCGGCTCGTCTCGGGTTTTCGAGAAGGCCGGTTTCGAGCGGTTGGTGGAACGCAAGGCCGGCCGGCCACTGATGCGGCTGGTGCTTTGATTGAGGGGGCCGCTCGTGGCTTGTTGATCTTACCTTGCGGTTGCAGCAGTAATTTCATACCAGACGGACGTTCCTTCTAGGTCAAACGGAGAATTCGCGTGAACCGTGCCCTACCATTCGTTTTCCTCCTTGCGTTGAGCGCGCCTGCGTTCGGTCAGACCGTCGACAGTCAGGGTGCGAAGAAATTGTCAGACGACCTGGCCCGCTACGTCGGCAAGCAGGCGATCGACAAAGGCATTCTGAAGGTTTCGCTCGAAGGCGGCGTCTACAAAATCCTGTTTGATTTCAACGCACTTGCCGCATCATTTCCGGACCAGAAACTGCTGAAATTCGACTTCGCGCCCTATGCGCTGATGGTCAAGCCGCGCAGCGATGGATCCTGGGATGTCTCGATGGATTTTTCGCAAAGCGCTTCCTTCGAGTTCAACGGACCCGAGGGGCTGCAAGGCACGCAGTTTTCGATCAAGGATGGCAAGGGGGCCGGTGTCTACGATCCCAATCTGGCGGCATTCACCAGCGGTACCAGTTCGATGTCCGGCATGACGATGGCATCGAAGGATGCCAAGCAGCACATGGAAGTCAACGCCGGCGCCGGCACGGCGACCATTGCCGCGACCAAGTCCGCGACCGGCGGCGTCGATTTCACAACCTCGCAAAAGGTGTCGAGTTTTGTCGAAGCGATCAATTTCGACGATCCGGAGAGCGGGTTGAAATTCCCGGTCACCGTCAGGTCACCGGAACTGTCGGTCGAAGCCAGCGGCAAGGGCGTGCGGACAAAGCCGTTACTCGATCTCCTGGCATTTGCCGTGGCCAATGAAAACGAAGCGACGCTAAAGGCCAACCAGGCGCAACTCAAATCGCTTCTGCTCGCCGCCTTGCCGCTTTGGGAGCGTGTCGAGGGAACCTACGGCTTCAAGGATTTCGCGGTGGAAAGCCCGGTCGGCAATTTCGGCGCCACCCAGCTCAGCACCGTGTTCGGCACCGACGGCGTCGCCCAAAGCGGTACGATCACCTACGGGATCAAGGCGTCAGGGCTGACCGTGCCGACGCAGCTTCTGCCGAGCTGGAGCGTGGGGCTGCTGCCCACAGATGTCGAGCTGAACTTCGGCGGCGCCAATATCGATCTCGACAGCATGGCGAAGAAGGCGATCGAAGCCTTTGATCTCAATCAGGATCCGCCGCTGTCGGCCGAATTCGGCGAGCAGCTCAAAGCCGACTTCATGGCCAAGACGCCGAAGGTCGTGCTCGGCCACAGCACCGTGAAGAACAAGGACACGGAGATCGCGCTGGAAGGCGAGATGACGTTCCCCGGCGAAAAGCCCGAAGGCAACGTGACCGTCGATGTCGCCGGCTTCGACAAGCTTGTCGAAGGCCTGCAGGAGGCGGCGAAGTCAGAACCGGAGGTGGCGCAATATGTGCCTGTCGCCCTCATGGCGAAAGGTTTTGGCAATACGCTGCCCGATGGCCGGCTGGAATGGGTCGTCAATGCCAAGGCCGACGGTTCGGTCGCCGTCAATGGCGTCATGCTGAAGCCCGCCGATCCGGCCGTGGACGACAGCATCGACGACGATGACAGTGGAGACGATAGCGGGAACGATGGCGGCGGGGCGGGCGCGAAACTGAACCCTTGAGGGCCGGGGCCTTAGAGCCCCAGCGCCACTGCAATTTTCGGCGCGGCTTCGTGCCAGTCCTGGACGACGGCGACGTCGTCCGGCACCGGCGGCAGGAACGCACGCAACGAAATGTCGGCCATCAGGTGGATGAGTTCGGCGTCGGCGACCGATTCCCGCACCGATGCCAGATTGCGCGGCTGATCGTCGACGAAGACGACCGGCCGGTCGGTCTTGCCGCGAAGCTTGGCCACCGCGGGTCCCTTGGCCATTTCAGTGGTCAGAAGCGGGTAGTTCATCCCGAGGGCATCGAGATGGGCACGGCGCACGGCTCGGTGTCTGTGCGGCATGGCCGTAAGCAAGATGATTTCCGCCCGATCGCCGAGCCCTGCCAGGGCTTCCGCAGCACCTTCCGTAACACTCTGCCAGTCGGCCTGTGCGTCAAAGAAATCGCCCAGAAGTGCGGTGACTTCGGGCTGTTCGATCAGCCGGCCGCTCGCCGTTTCGGCGATGTTGCCGGTCAGCCGGAAGGAGGCCAGCGTCAGGTCATAGCCGCGCGCCTTGAGAAAATTGGGAAAAGGGCGGATGAATTCGAGCAAGACGTCGTCGACGTCAAGCACCAGCAGCGGGCGGTCGTCAGCCACTAATTCCCCGATCTGGCGCGCGGTTTCGGGATCATCGCTCATATCGAATGCTCATGGTTGTCGTCGCCCAGCGGCAGCGCCCGCAAGGCTTTGCCGACAGCAGCCGGTGGCGTGCCGGTTTCCTCGGCAAAGCGCATCAGTGTCGGCTCGTGGGCAAGGATGAACTGCAGGACGCCGGCCAGGAATCCCGGTTCGCTGGCGGCCTTGCGGATCGAATGGGCTTCTATGCCGGTGATTGCCAGAAAGCGCGGCAACAGCTCCGGATCGGAGGCGACGAAGCCCAGGGCCTTCACGGCAATCGCTTCCGCCTCTTCGCGCATTGACGCTGCGTTTGCCATCACTACCTTCGGTGTGGAATGAGTCTCTCCCGCAGTAATGGCAAGAGTTGCTTGCGGCAAGCCATTAGAGCGTGGCGCGCCCTTTGGACGCGCAAGGGCGAGGTGGAATTCGCGCTGCTTTTCAGCCGCGGATTTCCGTTTCGTCAATCATATTGCCGTAAAGTGAAGCAGGGTTTGGTGCGTTCAGACATGGCGCATGACGGTCGCCTTCGAGCGGAAGGGCGGCCGGGACGGGATATCGATGCCGAAGAAGGTCATGATCGTCGAGGACAATGAGCTCAACATGAAGCTCTTTCGGGACCTCATCGAGGCAAGCGGTTATGAGACCGTGCGCACCCGAAACGGTCTGGAAGCGCTCGATCTGGCGCGCCAGCACCGGCCGGATCTCATCCTGATGGACATCCAACTGCCTGAAGTGTCGGGACTGGAGGTGACCAAATGGCTGAAGGAGGACGACGAGTTGCACGTCATCCCGGTCATCGCGGTGACCGCCTTCGCGATGAAGGGCGACGAGGAGCGTATCCGCCAGGGCGGCTGCGAGGCCTATATTTCGAAGCCGATCTCGGTGCCGCGTTTCATCGAAACCATCAAATCCTATCTGGGCGATGCGTAATGTACCCTTTCAGCCGAGCCGGAGCCTTATGAAATGACTGCGCGGATCCTCGTCGTCGACGACATCCCTGCCAATGTGCGGCTGCTGGAAGTTCGGCTGCTGGCCGAATATTTCGAAGTGCTGACCGCCACCAACGGGCCGGATGCGATCGAAACCTGCGAGAACGGCAAGGTCGATGTCGTGCTGCTCGACGTGATGATGCCGGATATGGACGGGTTCGAGGTCTGCCGGCGGCTGAAGAGCGATCCGGCGACGTCGCACATTCCGGTGGTTATGATCACCGCGCTCGACCAGGTTTCCGACCGTGTCCGTGGGCTTGAGGCCGGTGCCGACGACTTCCTGACCAAGCCGGTCAACGATCTGCAACTGATGACGCGCGTCAAGAGCCTGGTCCGCCTGAAGTCCCTGACCGACGAGTTGCGGCTGCGCGCCTCGACGACGCGCAACATCGGCATCGAAGAGCTTTTGAGCCGCAATTTCGCCTCCGAGGACACGACGCCGAAAGTGCTTTTGATCGACGAGCGCAAGTCGTCCGTCGAGCGCATCCAAAAGATGCTGCGCGACCGCGCCGACCTCGATATCTCCAGCGATCCGCATGCCGGCTTCTTCCAGGCCGCGGAGACGTCCTATGAATGCGTGATGATCTCGACCGCGTTCGCCGATTTCGATCCGCTGAGGCTCTGTTCGCAGTTGCGTTCGCTGGATCGCACCCGCTTCGTGCCGATCATTCTTTTGGCGGAGGAGGGCGAGGAGGAGCGTATCATCCGTGGCCTCGAACTCGGCATCAACGACTATCTGATGCGGCCGATCGACCAGCAGGAGCTGACGGCGCGGTTGCGTACCCAGGTGCGCCGCAAGCGCTACAACGATCAACTGCGCGCCAGCGTCACCCAGACCATCGAAATGGCGGTGACCGATGGCCTGACCGGGCTGCACAACCGCCGCTATCTCGACAG
The DNA here is from genome assembly GCF_964254115.1 of Mesorhizobium sp. LjRoot246. Taxonomy (NCBI): domain Bacteria; kingdom Pseudomonadati; phylum Pseudomonadota; class Alphaproteobacteria; order Hyphomicrobiales; family Phyllobacteriaceae; genus Mesorhizobium; species Mesorhizobium sp. LjRoot246. Next base: position 3,805,035 of record NZ_CAXUSN020000001.1, read on the forward strand.
CCACCTGCAGACGCTGTTCGATCGGGCCGTGGCACGGCGCCGGCCGCTGTCGGTGATGATCACCGACCTCGACCGTTTCAAGGCGATCAACGACGCGCACGGCCATGACGGCGGCGACGAGGTGCTGCGGGAATTTGCCCGACGGCTGCGCAAGAACGTCCGGGGTATCGACCTTGCCTGCCGTTTTGGCGGCGAGGAGTTCGTCGTGGTGATGCCGGACACTGAGGGCGCGGTGGCTGAGAAGGTGGCTGAACGCATTCGCGCCGAAATCGCCCAGGCGCCCTTTGCCATCGGCCAAGAGGGTAAGACCATCGAGGTCACCGTCAGTGTCGGCGTGTCGTCGGTGCTGAAGGGCGTGGATACGGTGGCGGCGCTGATGAAGCGTGCCGACCTCGCGCTCTACGAAGCCAAGAGCGGCGGCCGCAACCGTGTCGTCGCCAAGGCGGCATAACCGGTCCAGCTCCGATTATCCAAGTCAACCCGACAGGGTTACCCGTTTACCTTAACCCAAGCGATTCGCGAGCCTTGGTTAAGAAACTGTTGATTTTCATAAGCTCTTGCGCAAATGTGCAGGCCAAGACGAAGCCGGCACGAGGATAGACAGCCGGCTCCGATCCTCAGGAATACCCCATGATGCTCAGGTCCGCCGCATCTCCTGGGTCCGTGGGGTCGGCCGGCCGGCGCTGGCACATAGTGGCCTCCTCGTACCGCTGCCAAACGCCGACCGGCCCCCTTTGTCTCATGTGACATGAGGATTCCGTGCCAAGCCCCCGATCTTCGGGGGTTTTTTGTGCATCGAAAAATCGGGATAGTTCCAACGGACCGGACAGTCGCGCGCGTGTCATCCAGTGGCAGACGTGCAGGCCTTCAGAAGGCACAGCGCCCACGATTCCCAAACTGTCTAGTCCAGTGGACGCGTGCACCTAGCCGGCGCTTATTATTCGTCGCAACGCTCCGACGAGATGTAATGAGCCTGTAACCAGGAGCCACGTTGCAGTTTCCGAGGCCAGGCGAACGGCTCGCATTAAGGCGAGTTCTGAATCTGACTCTACTTCGCTCGTCATACCCAACGATGTTGCAAGAACGTTCAGATTTGCCGCCGGCCAACCCCGACCCGACACTGGCAGCTCCGTAAAGATGGTGGTGCTCACGTAATCCGTTAGAACCGACAAGAAGCCCAGTGCGTCCTTGTCAGCGGCAAGGGCGACGACGGCCACACATCGACCGTTCAAATCTGGTCGAAGGGTGAGGTCGCATAATACCGCCGCAAGGTTGAAAGGGATATGCGCACCGTCGAGCACTACCGGCACAGTTCGCGATGCCGATAGTGGTTCATTGAGACCGCGGATGTTGAAACACTCTAACCTACCTGGGAGGCGGGCTTTGGTTTGTGTCGCATCATCTAGCAGCCATGCGCCGAGTGGGACCTTAGCTGCGCTCTTCGAAAGCGCGAAAACGCCCTGCCTGCCCAGATGATCAAGTGCTACTGCCGCCAATTCAGCGTTCCTGTCCGCGATCCTTGCATCTGGCCCAAGATTGGTGCGCAGGGCCGGGCAGCCTAACTCGTCGGCCTGCTCCTGCAAAACTCGACCGGCTTCGTCGTCAGTTGCGAGCGTCGTGACCAGAGTCGCACCGGGCTTGAGTATGCCCACTTTCTCGCGGGCAATGGCCTCCCGAGACGCACCGAGAATTTCAGCGTGTTCCAACTCGATATTGGTGACGATGGCAACTTCGCCGTAGACGACATTTGTCGAGTCCAGCCGTCCGCCGAGGCCAACCTCGACAACGACCCAGTCCAAATCGGCTTCCCTGAACATCAGAAAGGCAGCGGCTGTTAACACGTCAAACCAAGTCGCAGCAGCCCCCGGCGTGCCGTCATGCTTCGAGGTTTCATAGGCGTCCAGTACCCGGGTCAGGGCGTCCGCCAATTCGCCTTCGCCGCATGGCTGGCCTAAAATGCTGACCCGTTCCGATACCCGCTCGACGTGCGGTGATGAATAGCGGCCGGCGCGGTAGCCTGCGCGTAACAGCGCGACCTCAAGGAGAGCGCAAACTGACCCCTTGCCTTTGGTTCCTGCTACATGGATGGCGCGGACGCCTTTGTGGGGATTTTCTAGGCGCTGCATTAGATCGTACATCGAGTCTAACCCGACGAGCATCGATCCACGCGGCCTTCGTTCCCAATCGGTTAGACCATCGAGACGCGCTAGCGTTTCTGCCAAGCGGCGGCTTTGGTTGAATGTCAGCATAGCGTATTCACCGGTCGGCTAATTTAGCTAAAGTCGAAGCTTAGGCTTGCTGCGTTTCCGCTTAACAATTCAGGCACCGCTCAGCATCCGCAACCCTTGCATTCGTGTCTAGATTCAGAATTAGTCAATCCTGGGCGCCGAACTCTAGCCTGCCATTTAGTATGTAGCGTCGACTTCTCACATAGAATTGAAACCCTCTCAACCCGCTATCGCCCTCAACGTGACCCGATGAGTTGGCTCTTTTCACCCGGCGTGCTTTCGACTGGTGGGCCATCGCACTCTTACCGTGTTGGGGGCAGACACAATTCTTTGGGAGAGTCGCACGGACGCGAAGGGCAACAGTGATTGGCGGCGGTGATGAGGCTTGCTCTTTGGCTGTCTCGCCCGCCAGAAATGGGCCAATGTTGTCCTCATTTCAAGGGAAGAGCTTCGATCTCGAAGCCGCTTCACGAAACTGCTGTTGGCACTTAATGTCTCAGTTATTGAGCATGAAGCCACAGTGGGCATTCGGGCCGATTAAAACTGGTCTGGGGTGACATGTTTTGTTGAGAGAGTTTCGTAAGAATTGGCATGACTACGAGTTATGATCAAATATGGGACAAGCCGCTTCAGCGCATCGTATCGGGAGCGATTTTTGCTGGAGGCGATCTCATTCAACGGGCTCCGGAACGCTATATAGCGCCGGCGGTCGCTGATGGAGTGAAGGCAGCGTGTTATATGGCAGGTGAGCTAAGACTATGACCGCACCCGTTAGCCATATTCTTTTTTCAGATATAACACGGCAGGGAAACCAATGCTGCGTATAGCGTTCGTAGCATCTAACAATGGCTCATCTTTTCGGGCGATCAGCCAAGCAATTCATCGTGGGGATCTGAAAGCGGTAGCCTGTTTGGTCGTGAGTGATAGACCGACTTCGGCGGCTTTAAAATATGCTCAAGAGGAGGCAATTCCGTCAATTTATATCCCCACGCAGCCCTGTGAGGATACTGCGGATGAGGCGTTGCGATGGGAACTCCAAAATGCTGAGGCTGAACTCATCGTGTTGTCAGGGTATCTTCGGAAACTCGGTCCCCGCACGCTCACAACCTTTGAAGGTAGGATATTGAACGTGCATCCTGCTTTGCTTCCCAGATTTGGGGGGAAGGGTATGTATGGGCGCAAGGTTCATCAGGCCGTGTTTGACGCAGGTGAGAGCGTAACCGGCGCAACTATCCACCTTGTTGACAGCGAATATGATCATGGCCGCGCAATTGCCAGCCGATTGGTCGATATTGATCCGTCAGATGCCGTTGAGGATATCGAGCGAAAGGTCATGAAGGCGGAATGCGACTTGATCATCGAAACAGTCCGCAGAGTTTCCTGCGGCGATCTAAAGCTGCCACTCTGAGAGCTCTTGGCTTGCTCAGTTAGATCTGGGCGGCTCATTTAAAGCAGAGCGTGGCGGCGATGCTTGGCGGGCGGCGCCGCTTTATCGATGCCATCGATATCGGCGCCTGTGTGTCTACGCGGCATTCAGACTCGCGGGGCAGGGTAGATCAGGCCGTTACCTTGCCCTGGTTTGAACACTGCGAAATTTGCCGGCCCCAATTCCGATATGTACTGATGCCGATTGCGGATGAAGCCCTTCACGTACGCCGGTTTGTTGTCGCCATAGGGGTCTACGACAATAACGTCGGCCGGCGCAGCTGATCGGAAATGGGAATGCGTCGCAATTCGGGGCCGTCGGGGCTTGCGTTACGATTTGGCTTTATGTTGAGAACCGAAACGCCGAGCCCATTCGAAACGGCGGTGCGGACCGTCTCGTAGGATCGGGTACGCAAGCCAAGTTTCGGGCGGCGAGCGGCGAAATCAAAAAGCGCCATCAGATAGGTGCGTGACTCCGGTAGATCGAGCAGCACCAATGGCCGTTGCGAGAGGTCCTCCATGGATACCGTCTCCTTGTCGGCTAGAGCGTCGGGCGATTAACATGCAACATAGCTGGCCTCTTTGAGAAAGTTCCAACATTCGGTTGGGCTGAACTGATCACAGATATTGCCGATGGCGCGCCAGAGATCGTCATAGTTTCGCGCTTTGGCTTTGCGCAGCAGTGTCTTGAGCTTGGCGAAGGCCATCTCGATGGGATTGAGGTCTGGGGAGTATTTGGGCAGGAACAGGAACCACGCGCCGCGCTCGGCCAGGGCCTGTGCGGCGCGCGGACTTTTGTGAACGTTGAGATTGTCGAGGATGACGATGTCGCCACGGCTCAGGCTTGGTGCAAGCTGGGTCTCGACATAGGCATCGAAAGCCGCGCCGTCCATGGCTCCTTCGATGATCCAGGGCGACACGAGTTCATGGCAGCGCAATCCGGCGATGAAGGTCTGGGTTTGCCATTTGCCGAAAGGCGCGTCGGCCCGCAGCCTTTCGCCGCGAGGGGCGCGGCCACGCAACGGCGTCATGTTGGTCTTGACGCTGGTTTCGTCGATGAAGACCAGCCGCGCCGGTTGACATCGCATCAGCGGCTGGCGGCGCTCGCGCCAGTCACGCCTGGCTTGCTTCACGTCGGGGCGTTCTTGCTCCGACGCCAGCAGCGCTTTTTTTATAGGTAAGCCCTTCCCGGCACAGAAACTTCGACAGGTTCGAAGGGTCCACCTTCACCCCGTGCTCAGCCTCGAGCCAGGCGCCAAGGTCCGGCATCGTGATGTCCGGTTTGGCATGCACCTTATCCAAAATGACCTGCCGCAACGGCCCCAGCTTGCCAGAGCCGGCCGGGCGGCCCTGCCGCGCCGGCGCCAGTGAACCGGTCGCAGCATACCGCGCTTGCACCCGCACCGCCGTTGACGGAGCCACCTCAAATTGAGCCGCCACCGCTCGCCGCGACTTACCAGCTGCAATGCCCCGCACCATCCGAAGTCGCAAATCAGCCGAAGTTATTTTTCCCATGAAGCACCTCCGTGCCCAAGGGAATCACAGTTCCACCAAAAAGGGAATCACATCGATTCACCCAATTCGCCCGACGCTCTAGACTGTCGTCCTAGCGAACAAGGGCGTGGGCTGGGACTTTGCAGATTGGGGTAATGCCGCTGCCGTATTCTTCACCGATATAGGGATAGTCTCACCGGCTTGTGGCGGCATCCGCCTGCAGATGCGGTCTGCCCGTCGCCGTTCGGCGTCTCGTACAGCGGGTCATCAAGGGGAAAGAAACAGCTATCCCCTCCATCTCATACATATGGCGCACCAGGGGCTTGCGGCAAGACCCGGCTCCTCCCGTAAAACCGTGGCCCAAAGGTACGGAACACGGGAGTGATGATAATGATTTCAGATCATGCGGTGGTGATCGCAGGGGGCGGTCCGACGGGATTGATGCTGGCGGGCGAACTGGCGTTGGCAGGCGTCGACGTCGCCATTATCGAACGACGGCCGGATCAGAAACTCGCCGGCTTGCGCGCCGGCGGCCTGCATGCCCGAACCATCGAAGTGCTCGATCAGCGTGGAATTGCGGATCGGTTCCTTTCGCAGGGCCAGGTAGGCCCAGCCGTGGGCTTTCACATGACCCGCCTGGACATCAGCGACTTCCCAACCCGGCATAACTATCTGTTGGCGCTGCGGCAAAATCACATCGAGCGCATCCTGGCCGACTGGGTCGGCGAATTGAAGGTGCCGATCTATCATGGCCACGAGGTTGCGGGGTTTACCCAGGACCACAGCGGCGTCGATGTCGAACTTTCCACCGGCCACCATCTGAGGACTGCATATCTGGTCGGCTGCGACGGGGGCCGCAGCACCATTCGCAAGGCAATCGGCATCGAGTTTGCCGGATGGGATCCGACGATGAGCTGGATGATTGCCGAGGCCGAGATGTCGGAAGAGCCGGAATGGGGCTTTCACAGCAATGCGTTCGGAATTCATGCGATAGGCAAGATCGAGGAAGGCGGGCGGGTCGGTGTCGTGCTGACCGAGAGGCAACTGACCATCGGAGGCGAACCGACGCTGCACGATCTCCGCGAGGCACTTGTCGCAGTCTACGGCACCGATTACGGGGTCCACAACCCAACCTGGCTCTCCCGTTTCACCGACATGACGCGCCAGGCTGTGGCCTACCGCGACAGACGCGTCCTGCTGGCCGGCGACGCCGCGCATATCCATCCGCCGATGGGCGGGCAGGGGCTCAACATTGGCGTGCAGGACGCGGTGAACTTGGGATGGAAACTCGCCCAGGTGGTCAAGCGGATATCACCGGAAAGCCTGCTAGACAGCTATCACGCCGAGCGTCATCCGATTGCCGCCCGCGTACTGCGCAACGCGATGGCACAGGTTGCGCTTCGTCGCATGGATGCCCGCACCAAGGCATTGAACGACATCTTTGCCGAGTTGCTTGGCATGGAAGAGCCTCGCAAACGGATCGCCGCGGAGATGTCCGGCCTGGGTGTCCATTACGACCTCGGCGGGGGGCATCCACTGTTTGGGCGGCGAATGCCCGACATCGATCTGGTCACCTCCAACGGGCCGTTGCGGCTCTTCACCTTGCTGCACGACGCGCGGCCGGTGCTCCTCAACCTCGGTGAGCCCGGCAGACTGGAAATCGCGCCCTGGGCTGATCGGGTCCTGCAGATCGACGCCTTGTGTGCCGGTGCCTGGGATCTTCCGGTGCTGGGGACGGTCGCCGCGCCCGACGCCGTCTTGATCCGGCCCGATGGATATGTGGCTTGGGTTGGGGTGGGGACCCAGCAGGGACTGGTGGATGCGCTGACCACTTGGTTCGGACCACCGGCTGCGGGTTAGCAGACACGATCGAGGCGGGATCGCGCGACCGCCTTGAACGCATTGCGTCGCTCCCTTCGACAGTTCTCCTGACAAGTGATTGACAGGAGTTTCCATCCATGCAGAAATTGGTTGGACCATTGGACCACTTGGAGTTGATGTGGACCAGAACAGCCTGCCACCGATTCAGACGACGGCGCGCGATGACGCCGTGCTGAAGGCGTTGGTGGGGTTTGTCCGCGCCGAGGCCTTGCAGCCAGGCGAGCGGCTTCCAACCGAGCGTATTCTGGCCGAGCGGCTGAAGGTCAGCCGTAACACCGTGCGCGAGGCGCTGACACGCTGGGAAGGGCTCGGCCTCGTCGAGCGCCGGCAAGGCAGCGGCACCTATCTCAAGGCCGCCGTCTCGCCGGACATGCTGCACATGCCGCTGACGCTGGCCGGCGGCAATGATTTCACCAGCCTGATGCAGACGCTGGAGATCCGCCGCGCGCTGGAAGCGGAGGCCGCAGCCCTTTGCGCCGAACGCGCCAGCCAAGCCGACATCGCCGAGATCGCGCGCAAGCTCGACATCATGGAGCAGGCGTTTCGCACACGCGAGGGCATGTCGTCGGAAGAGGACTGGGAGTTCCACCAGGCCATCTACCGGGTCTCGGGCAACCCGCTGTTTGAGCAGATCATCGCCGCCATGCACGAATTGTTCCATCGTTTCTGGGAGCATCCGCTCGGCGTTCGCGATTTCGGCCACGCCAGCTTTCCCTACCACCGCACCATCTACGAATGCATCGCCGCCCGCGACCCGCAGGGCGCCCGCGCCGAGGCGCTCAAGCTGATCGCCACCGTCGAGGACGATCTCAAGCGCGGTGCCGCCAAACTCAAACTTTCGAGCCAGACATGAACGAGCATCCATCAAGTTTCGATCACGACTATCTTGCCGAAGCGGCGACACTCTTGGCGCATGACGAGCCGTTTCCCGGCGGTGCCGTGGTGCCGCCGATCTACCAGACCTCGCTGTTCACCTTCGCCAATTATGCCGAGATGGCCGATACCTTTGCCGGCAAACGAAAGCAGCCGATCTACTCGCGCGGCGACAACCCGACGGTGATGGAGTTCGAGGCGCGGGTGGCGGCGCTTGAGGGCGCAGAAGCCGCGCGCGGCTTTTCCAGCGGCATGGCGGCGATCAGTGCCACGGTGCTTGCCTTTGTCGGTGCGGGCGAGCGCATCGTGGCGGTGCGCAATTGCTATGGCGATGCCTACCGGCTGTTCGAGCGGCTTTTGCCGCGGCTCAACATCAAGGTCGACTATGTCGACGGCTCCGATCCGGATGCGGTCGCGGCGGCACTTCCCGGCGCCAAGCTGCTTTATCTGGAAAGCCCGACCTCGATGATGTTCGAGCTGCAGGATATCGCGCACCTGACGCGACTGGCCAAGGAGCAGGGCATCGTCACCACGATCGACAATTCCTGGTCGACACCGGTGTTCCAGAAGCCGATCGCGCATGGCGTCGATCTGGTGCTGCACTCGGCCTCGAAATATCTCGGCGGCCACAGCGATACGGTCGCTGGCGTGGTGGCGGGTTCGGCGGCCCATATCAAGCACATCAACGAGCAGACCTATTCCTATCTCGGCGGCAAGCTGTCGCCGTTCGAGGCATGGCTGCTGCTGCGCGGCTTGCGCACGCTGCCGCTGCGCCTGCCGCACCACATGAAGAGCGGCCTGACCATTGCCGAACGGCTGAAGGCGCATGCCAATGTCGAGCGGGTCAACCATCCCGTCTATTCGAACCATCCGGGCAAGGCGACGCTGGCCGGTTATGCCGGTCTGTTCTCCTTCGAGGTGACGGACGATATCGACATCCCCGTCTTCGTCGATGCGCTGAAATATTTCCGCATCGGCGTCAGCTGGGGCGGGCATGAAAGCCTGGTCGTACCGGCCAAGGCGTCGCTGGAGCAGACGCCGGGCCTGAATTCGATGGCGCGCTTCGGCGTCAGCCCCCGAACCATCCGCTTCAATGTCGGATTGGAGAGTGTCGAAGACCTGTGGGCTGACGTGGCCCAGGCCTTCGAAAAAGCCAGAAAATAACAAGCGGGTTCAAAATGGGAGTCTTGAACATGAAAAAACTGACCGTCATGCTAGCCACCGTTGCGGGACTGGCGATTTCCGCCGGAAATGCCGTGGCCGATTCGACCCTGAAAATGGTCGAAGTCATCACCAGCCCGCCGCGCACCGAATTCCTGAAGAAGCAGATCGCCGAATTCGAAACGGCCAATCCGGGCGTCAAGGTCGAGCTGATCTCGCTGCCCTGGGGCCAGGCCTTCGAGAAATTCCTGACCATGGTGCAGGCCGGCGATACGCCCGACATTGTCGAGATGCCGGAACGCTGGATGGGCCTCTACGCCAACAATGCCCAGCTTGAGGATCTCGGCCCCTACATGGCCAAATGGGACGACGCCAAGACGCTCGGCGACCGCGCCAAGCAGTTCGGCTCGACCGTCAACAACACCCAGTTCATGATCCCCTACGGCTACTATGTGAACGCGCTGTTCTGGAACAAGAAACTGTTCAAGGAGGCCGGCCTAGACGGTCCGCCGGCGACGCTCGAGGATTTCATCGCCGATTCCAAGAAGATCTCCGCGATCCCCGGCAAGTACGGCTACTGCCTGCGCGGCGGGCCGGGCGCCTTCAACGGCATGCACATGTTCATGAACATCGCCGCCGGCAAGGGTGGCTACTTCAACGAGGACGGCACTTCGACCATCAACGACGAAGGTTCGGTCAAGGGCTTGCAGATGCTGGCCGACATGTACAAGGACGGCCTGGCGCCGAAGGATGCGGTGAGCTGGGGCTTCAACGAAACGGTCACCGGCTTCTATTCCGGGACCTGCGCCATGCTCAACCAGGATCCGGACGCGCTGCTCGGCATCGCCGACAAGATGAGCGCCGACGACTTCGCGGTTGCGCCATTGCCGGTCGGACCGAGCGGCAAGTCCTATCCGACGCTGGGTTATGCTGGCTGGGCGATGTTCGCCAACTCGCAGCACAAGGACGACGCTTGGAAGCTGATGTCGACGCTGCTTTCGCCGAAGGACAATCTGGAATGGGCCAAGGAAGTCGGCGTCGTCCCGATCCACAACGGCGCTGACCAGGATCCCCATTTCAAGACCGAGCAGTTCAAGGGCTGGTTCACGGAGCTCAGCGACACCTCCAAATATGAAATGGTCACCCCGCCGACGCATCTGGAGAACCTCGGCAACTTCGTCGACCAGGTGGCGATCAAGAACTTCCAGGAAGTGCTGCTGGGCCAGAAGACGGCCAAGGAAGCGGCCGACGCATGGGCCACGTTCCTGACCAAGGAACAGCAGGACTGGCTGGCGAAGAACAAGAAGTAAGCGCCTCTTTTTTCCTTCTCCCCGTTCACGGGGAGAAGGTGTCACGAAGTGACGGGTGAGGGGCTGCGCCATACCTCGATAGGTTCGCGCTGCCCCCTCATCTGCCTGCCCGTCCTCCGCCGCAGCTGCGGAGGGTGGACCGGCATCTTCTCCCCGTAAACGGGAGAAGGACGCTTGTCATTAGCCCCGACGCTGTTCCAGGAGCGCCCCCGAGCCCATGACCTACGCCGTGTCCGAAATACGATCCGCCGGCAAGCCGCGTGGCAAGCGGCTATCCCATGCCGCAATCGAGCCATGGCTCTATCTCAGCCCGGCGATCATCCTGCTGGTCGTGGTGCTTCTGGTGCCGCTGCTCATCGGCATCAGCTACTCGTTCCGCAAATTCTCGGCGTTCAAGTCCGAATATGTCGGGCTCGGACAGTATCAGGCGATGCTGTCGGATCAGGTGCTGGGGCAGGCGCTGGTCAACACGCTGTGGTGGACGGTCGCCAGCCTGTTCTTCCAGTTCTTTCTCGGTCTTGGCCTGGCGCTGCTGCTCGACAAACCGTTTCGCGGCCGCAAGGCCGTGCAGGCCCTGGTGTTCCTGCCCTGGGCGGTGCCGTCCTTCCTGTCGGGCCTGACCTGGGCCTGGCTGTTCAATCCGATCATCGGGCCATTGCCGCACTGGCTTTTCGCGCTGGGGCTGAAAGCCGAGCCGACCAATGTGCTGTCCGATCCCTCAACCGCCATGTGGGGGCCGATCGTCGCCAATATCTGGTTCGGCATTCCGTTCTTCGCCATCACGCTTTTGGCGGCGCTGAAGTCGATCCCGTCGGAACTGCATGAGGCGGCGGCGATCGACGGCGCTTCGCCCTGGCAGCGCTTCACCAAGGTGACGCTGCCATTCCTGGCGCCGACCATCGCCATCACCGTGATGTTGCGCACCATCTGGATCGCTACCTTCGCCGACCTGATCTTCGTCATGACCGAGGGCGGACCAGCCGGCTCGACCAACACGGTGCCTGTCTACATCTATGTCAGTGCCTTCAAATCGCTGGACAAGGGCTATGCCTCGGCGGTGGCCGTGCTGCTATTAGTCCTGCTCATTGCCTATGCGATCGCGCTGATCGGCATCCGCCGTACGCTGGTGAGGCACGTCTGATGATCGCAGGACGTTCAGCCTCGCAGCGCTTCTTCGGCGGTATCGGCCTCTACGCCGCCATTGCCGCTTACGTGATCTTCGCCTTGTTCCCGATCTACTGGACGCTGAAGATCTCGGTCACGCCGGAGCGGCTTCTCTATTCCGAAGGCATCACCTTCTGGCCGTCGCGCGTGACGCTGCAGAATTTCGTCACCGTTCTCGAGGCCACCGATTTCCCGCGCTATTTCCTCAACAGCGTCATCGTCTCGGTGTCGACGGCGGCACTGGTGACGATCATCGCCACGCTCGCCGGTTATGCCATGTCGCGCTTCACCTTTCGCGGCAAGGCGGCACTGGCGCTGATGTTGCTTTTGACCCAGACTTTTCCGCTGGTGATGGTCATTCCGCCGATCTACCGCGTCATGGGGCAGATCGGCCTGATCAACAGCCTGACCGGGCTGATCATCATCTACACCGCCTTCAACACGGCGTTTGCCACCTTCCTGATGCAGTCGTTCTTCGACGGCATTCCGAAGGATTTGGAGGAGGCGGCGATGATCGACGGCTGCACGCGCGCGCAGGCGATGCGCAAGGTGATCGTGCCGCTGACGCTGCCGGGCATGGGCGCCACGCTCGGCTTCGTCTTCACCGCCGCCTGGAGCGAGCTTTTGTTCGCACTGATGCTGATCTCCAGCGACGACCAGAAGACCTTCGCGGTCGGCCTGCTCACCTTCATCGGCAAGTTCGCCGTCGACTGGGGACAGATGATGGCGGCATCCATCCTGGCGCTGATCCCGGTCTGTATCTTCTTCGCCTTCCTGCAACGCTATCTCGTCACCGGCCTGACCGCCGGCGCCGTCAAAGGATAGATCGATGGCCTCTGTTACGCTCGAAAAGGTCCGCAAGGATTATGGCGCGGTCCGCGTCCTGCACGCGGTCGACCTTGAAATCGCCGATGGCGAGTTTGTCGTCCTGGTCGGGCCGTCAGGCTGCGGCAAGTCCACGCTTTTGCGCATGATCGCCGGGCTGGAGGAGGCTTCCGGCGGCGAGATCCGTATCGGCGAGCGGCTGGTCAACGACGTAGCACCCAAGGACCGCGACATCGCCATGGTGTTCCAGTCCTACGCGCTCTATCCGCATATGGACGTGTCGAAGAACATGGGCTTCAGCCTGCTCCTGAAGAAGGCGGAGAAGACGACGATCGACGCGAGGGTGGACGGCGCGGCCAAGCGGCTCGGGCTCGACAGCTTCCTGCAGCGCCTGCCGCGGCAACTGTCCGGCGGCCAGCGTCAGCGCGTCGCCATGGGCCGGGCCATCGTGCGCGATCCCAAGGTGTTCCTGTTCGACGAGCCGCTGTCGAACCTCGACGCCAAGCTGCGCGTCCATATGCGCGCCGAGATCAAGGCGCTGCATCAGCAACTGAAGACCACCTCGGTCTATGTCACCCATGACCAGATCGAGGCGATGACCATGGCCGACCGGATCGTCGTCATGCATGACGGGCTGATCCAGCAGGTCGGCGCACCGCTCGATCTCTATGACCGGCCGGCCAACATGTTCGTCGCCGGATTCATCGGTTCACCCGGTATGAATTTCCTGCCGGCAACGGTTCGCAAAGGTGCTACGTGGGAGGCCGTTCTGGCCGATGGCCAGGCGCTGCGGCTGCCGGAAGGCCTGCCGCTGAAGGACGCTGACGCCATCACCGTCGGCTTGCGGCCCGAACATATAAGGCTGGCGGATGACGGCGCGCTGAAGGGCGAGGTGGGTGTGGTCGAGCCGCTCGGACTTTCGACGCAGTTCTACGTCAAGCTCGCCAGCCAGCAGTTGTGCGTCTTTGCCATGGGCCGTGCCGGCGTGAAGCCCGGCGACGTGGTGCGGCTGGCCGCCGATCCGGCGTCGCTGCATCTGTTCGATCCGAAAAACGGTGACCGCATCGGCTGAGGGGACTCAGCCGTGGCTGAGTCCAATTGGGGGCGACCGAGCAGTTGCATAGGGATCCACACAGGGCGCTGAAGCTACTGTGGTTGCGGGCAGCCAGATCGGGCGCCGATATCGGGCGGGAATACACGGTAACGCTACATTTCAATTGGATAAAATAGCGGAACGTCCAATAGACATTTCCGGAACCGAACAGGACCGCTCGGACCTTTGCGTGTAGAGCGCAAGACCTTAGTCCCGCCGTCTTCTAAAAAGAACGGAAGTCATTTCGCCACGAACTAGGGCCGTCGTCGGAGAGGTCAACATCGACGGCGGCACCTGCAATATGGGCGAGTTGGCTATGTGCGGGTATGGTGCGATCGCGGAAGGCGATTGTAGACCGCTAACCGCGAGGGATTCTTCTGGGCAGCGGCGAGCTATCCATCGGGTTCTCGGCTGACTTGGTTGAGCGCCGATCTTTCAGCCACAGGGACTTTTTTCTTCTTGCCAGGATCTCGTCTCGATCGCTGTCGTCGGCGGTCAGTCCGCCATGCATCGCGGCAATCGCGTAGTCGGCTCTGTTGGTTCGATAATCACCTTTTTGAATGGACATCGTTTTCTCCCGGTATCGAGGCATTCCCCCTTTTTGCCCGACGCTGAAACTAACTGCCTATCCGTCCTGCGAGTCTACCAATTGGCGATTGTATTAAAATGATACACCGCAGGTGATGGCGCGATCACACGACGGGAGCCATCTTTGCGCGGGCTTCTTCATTGACCCTGTTGGGATCCTTGCGGGGGTGCCGCGGCTGGCGGGCTCGGAGCCTGCGATGCAGGTTCCGTGGAAGGTGCGACGGGACTGTCAGGCTGAGGTGCGGGCTGTGATGCCTCTTCCTCAGTCAAAACCTGGTCGGTCCTGGCCTTGATCTCATCGGCCGTCTGCTGACTTATCAGCCCGTTACTGACGGCAAAGCCAGCAGCCAGAGCAACAAGGGCTGCAATGATCGCAGCTTTCAACTTCTTCGACATCCGTAGGCGCCTTGTTCATGACACCCTGCCAACCCACGACCAAGGGTGCCGCAACCCCGGCGAAGGGTCAATCCTTTTGGGTGGAATCTCTACGCAAATGCAATGAAATCAACTGGTTATAAACGAAAAACGCCGCCCTATCGGGCGGCGTTTCGGCATTGCAGAGGGAAACCCAGATTACTTGATCTTGGTTTCCTTGAATTCGACGTGCTTCTTGGCGACCGGGTCGTACTTGCGGAACGACAGCTTGTCCGTCTTGGTGCGGCTGTTCTTGCTGGTCACGTAGAAGAAACCGGTGTCGGCGGTCGACAGAAGCTTGATCTTGATGTTTGCGGCTTTGGCCATGATATCAGTCCGTTTGTTCGTGGGGTTTTGGCCGCTGGAGCACGGGGAAACACCCGGACGCGGGAAACTTGGCGCGACACATAAAGAACGCGCCCGGAAAGTCAAGCCCGGCAGGCCTTGTGCGATACGCGCGAGCCTGCTGGTGACCGGAAATCATGCGGTTTCCGTCGCCGATGCCGCAGCCTTCTTCCAGTCTCCGGTCGTGTTCCACCAGCGATTCGGATTGGCGCGGTCGTCCAGCCCTTTGGAACGGCTGGCAAGAATCGGCTGAATGCGGATCACCGGCTCCTGGTAGGAGTGTGCCTGGAAAATCGCCTCGACGACGCGGGCGGCCAACGTCTGGTCGTCCGGCAGTTCGAAGGAAACCTCGACCGTGCCGGGGCGCCGCCGCAGTTCCGTTTCGGCGCCGGCGGCCGCACCCTCAAGCGGCCTGTAGCGTTCGATGCCGTGCGCCGACTGATAGGCGTTGCGGTCATATTTGCCCATGGCCAGCGGTGCGATCGCGACCACCGCGTCCATGATGCGGTCGACATCGGCGGCCGGAGCCTGGAAGGTCACAAGCAGAAGCAGTGTCATTCGTAGCGATGTGGTTTCAAAGCCGCTGTCGATCATGGAAATGTCCTCAAGTGTTTTGGGACACCCTTTTAGCCCCGGGCTACTGACACGGTTCTGTCAGCAGCCTGTCACCATGCGGTGCGAAATGCAGGGCTGGCGCAGTCGCGCTACAGCAGGATCTTGCGAACCAACCTCATGGCGACCAGAGCAATATAGGCGGCGAAGAACAGGCCAAGCGACCAGCCGAATCCGGACGGGCCGAACGCATCCATACCGATGCCGATCGCTTGCGGGCCGAGCACCATGCCGACGCCGTAGCACAGCACGAAGGCGGCGTTGGCCGACGCCAGTTCATGGCCGGAAAGCTGCGAGCCGAGATGGGCAAGGCCGATCGTGTACATGGCAGCGACGACGCCGCCCCAGACGAACAGAAGCGCGGCCATCAAATGCCAATTCTGGGCGAAGAAGGGCATGAAGACGGTACCGACAAGACCAACCATGGCGCAGGCAATCAGCAGATAGCGGCGGTCGCTGACGCGGTCGCTGATCATGCCGATGGGGATCTGCAACAGCACATTGCCAAGACCGATCATGGTCAGGAGAAGGGCTGCGTCGGCTTCGGAATAGCCGATGCGGCTGCCGTAGATCGGGAACAGCGCAAAGCCGCCGGTTTCCACCGCGCCGAACACCAGCACGGCAGCGGTCGCCGAAGGCACCAGCCAGATGTAACGCAGGAAATTGCTGGTCTCGCCGTCGGAGACGATCGTCGGGCTCTCGTTGCGCGCTGCCAGCACCGGTATGGCGGCCAGCGTCACCAGAGCGATGATGACACCGAACGGCCTGAAGCCTGAGCTGCCGAGATGGGCAAACAGCCACGGTCCGGCGGCAAAGCCGAGTGACAGAACCGTGGCGTAAATACCAAGGACAAGGCCGCGCCGATGCGGCGGCGCCGAGGTGCTGATCCAGAATTCGGACAGGATGAACAGCACCGTCAGCGCGACATGCAGCACGATGCGCAATGGAAACCACATCCAGAAATCGGGTGCGAAATGGAAACCGACGAAGGCCAGAGCGCCGGCGGCGATCATGGCAATCATGGTCCAGGCGACGCCGAAGCGCATGGCAAGCGGTGTCGCCAGCGGCGCACCGGCGATCGAGGCAAGGCCGGCGACGGCGGTGTTGAGGCCGATCATCGAGGCCGAATGGCCGCGTGTTTCCAGGATGACGCTGAGCAGCGGCATGCCGAGACCGATGGCGATGCCGACGACGCTGATCGAAGAGATCGCCGCCACCATCGGCAGCCAGTGTACGCGTTCGTCGCCCTTTGATTGGGTGTCGACAGTCATGGGATGCTGAATACTCTACAGAAGGTCGCGGGTGAAGCGGTTGCGGACAAGCCGGTAAAAGGGCACCGGGCCGCCCGGATGCAAAAGCGGATCATGGGCGAGGCGCTTTTCCAGCTCGTCCAGGATCATCCGGGTGATGTCGGGGATGTCGGCTTCCCTGGCCTTGGCAAGCGGCAGCCAGACCAGCTCTTCGAGTTCGTTGGTTGGACCGCCACCCGGCAGTTCGACCGCGACGTCGTCACGCCAGGCGCTGAAGAAGCGCGTGTCGAAGCGGCGCACCCGGTTGGGCGGCGTGATGGCACGCGCGATGAAGCGCAACATATCCAGGGAGGGCTGCACGCCGTGTTCGGCAAAACCTTGCCAATCGGGCCTGGCCGTAGCGAAAGCGCCTTTGCGGCCGATCAGCAATCCGGCTTCCTCATAGGTCTCGCGGATAGCCGACAAGGCAATGGCGCGGGCTCGAGCGGGGCTTGTGCGGCCCGGCCCGGCGATGAGCCTGGCTTCCTGCTCCGGATGCAATGCGGCGGCGACCAGGATACGGCTGTCGGCCGGGTCGGTGCGGCCGCCGGGAAAGACGAACTTGCCCGGCATGAAGGCGTGGCCGGCATGACGACGGCCCATCAGCACCAGCACCTCGTCGCCCTTGCGGTCGAGCAGGATGAGGGTTGCCGCATCGCGCGGGCGAATTGGCTGGTCGCTATGAGCGATCATGCTCCGCTCGATCTTATCGACTTCCGCCTTGGTCATACCGTCCATGCACAGGACCTAGCGGAAACTTCTGGCAAGCGAAAGTGGCCTTTCACGGTGGGTATGTTGCGCCACGCCGTATTCTTGGCTGCGGCTCAAGCTTCGGGATGCGGCTCGATCACGTCGTGTTCGCCGCCGAAGCCGTGCATATAGAAGGCCCATTGCAGTCCGATGACGGCACCCTTGACCGGCTGCAGCAGCGCGATCGACAAAAGGATGGTCAGCGGCACCCAGATTGCGATGTGCTGCCACGTGGACAAAGTCGACGTTGCCTCAAAGCCCATGAAGGCGCCGAGCACGATGTGGCCGACGATGACGATGACGAGATAGGCGGGCAGGTCGTCGGCGCGGTGGTGATGCAGTTCCTCGCCGCAGACACTGCATGTGTCGACGGTCTTGGTGAAAGCGCGAAACAGCTTGCCTTCGCCGCAATGCGGGCAGCGGCCGAGCAGGCCGCGCTTCATCGCCGTCCACAGCGGGCGCGCCGCCCGGCCCGAGTGATGTTCTCCGCCGAAAACCTGTTCTTCCGTGGCTGTTGCCATCATCGTCTCCTGCCGCGCGAACCGGGTCGCGATTGCGACGCGCGGGCGCGGCCCTTGGCCTTGTGAAACGACCGCTTGGAGCCCGGCAAAGGCTTCGGGTCGGTCAACATCTCGAAGCGCATCGCGCCAGCCATCGGTGCCACCTCGACGAGCCGGACCTCGACGCGGTCCGCGAGCTGGTAACCTTTGCCCGAGCGTTCTCCGAACAGGGAGCGGGCCGTTTCGTCGTAGATATAGTAATCGCCGTTCAATGTTGACACCGGGATGAAACCATCCGCGCCGTACTGCGGCAATTGGACAAATAGTCCTGATTTGGTGACGCCGGAGATGCGGGCGTCGAAACGGTCGTCGACGCGTTCGGCAAGATAGGCTGATATCAGACGGTCGACAGTATCGCGCTCCGCAGCCATTGCGCGGCGTTCCGTGCCGGAGATCAGCACCGCGACATCTTCGAGCCGTGCCGCTTCGTCCTGCGTCAGCCCGCCCGGACCGAGGCCGAGTGCGGCAATAAGTCCGCGATGCACGATCAAATCGGCATAGCGGCGGATCGGCGAGGTGAAATGGGCGTAGCGGCGGAGGTTGAGACCAAAATGGCCGATGTTCTTGGGCGAGTATTCGGCCTGGCTCTGCGAGCGCAGCACCACTTCATTGACCAGGCCTTCATTGTCGGCGCCGCGCACGCGCTCCAAAATGCCGTTGAACTGGGCAGGCTGCATCTGCGCGCCACGCGCCAGCGACAGGCCAAGCGTCTGCAGGAACTCGCGCAGCGATTCCTGCTTGGCCAGCGACGGCGCGTCATGCACGCGGTAGACCAGTTCCTGCTTCTTCGCCTCCAGCGTCTCGGCCGCGGCAACATTGGCCTGGATCATGAATTCTTCAATGAGCTTGTGGGCATCGAGCCGCTCCGGCACGATGACGCGATCGACGGTGCCGTCCGGCTTGAGCATGATCTTGCGCTCCGGCAGATCGAGTTCGAGCGGCTGGCGGCCATCGCGGCCACGCTTGAGGATCGCATAGGCGTCCCATAGCGGCTTCAGCACGGTGTCGAGGATCGGACCGGTCTTATCGTCCGGCACGCCGTCGATCGCCGCCTGGGCCTGGCTGTAGGCGAGCTTTGCCGCCGACTTCATCATGACACGATGGAAGGAGTGCCGGAGCTTGCGGCCCTCGGCCGAAAAAACCATGCGCACGGCGAGCGCCGGCCGGTCCTGGCTTTCGCGCAGCGAGCAGAGATCGTTGGAGATGCGCTCGGGCAGCATCGGCACGACACGATCCGGAAAATAGACCGAATTGCCGCGCTTCAGCGCCTCGCGATCGAGTGCGGTGCCATAGCGGACATAGGCGGCGACATCGGCGATCGCCACGGTGGCGACCACGCCGCCGGGGTTCTTCTCGTCGAGATCCGGCGTGGCGAAGACCGCGTCGTCATGGTCCTTGGCGTCGGCCGGATCGATGGTGACCAGCGGCAGGTCGCGCCAGTCCTCACGGTGAGCAAGCGTCGCCGGCTTGACGGCTTCGGATTCGGCGATGACGTCGGCCGGAAAGATATGCGGAATGTCATGCGCGTGGATGGCGATCATCGAGACCGCCTTTTCGCTGGTCAGCGAACCCAGCACGTTGAGCACCTTGGCTCTCGGCAACCCATAGCGGGAGGCCCGCGCGGGCTCGACCTCGACCAGGTCGCCGTTCTTGGCGCCGTTCTGGAATTCCTTGTCGACGATCAGTTCGGGCTGGCGCCGCTCCACCGGCTCGATGCGGAAGGTGCCGTCCTGCAAGATGCGAAAAATACCGAGCACGGCATCGGTGCGTTTCTCGAAGATCTTGACCACCCGCCCGGTGTAGGCGGGGCCGCCAAGGGCGACATTCGTCTCGTCGGCGGGAAAGGTCTTGGCCAGCACGCGGTCGCCAATGCCGGGCGCCGGTCCACCGCCACTGCGCGACAGGCGGATGGAGACGATGGGGGGCGGTCCATTGGCTGTGTGTTCGGTGGGGCGCGCCAACAGCACGCCATCGGCGTCACGGTCGAAAATATCGAGGACCGTGACATGGGGCAGGGCGCCGACGCGGGCCAGCCCCTTGCGCTCCTTGGTCAGGACGCCTTCGTCCTGCAAGTCGCGCAAAATATCCTTCAGCCAGATGCGGTCGTCGCCGCGCAACGCGAACGCCTTGGCGATGTCGCGTTTGCCGGCGCGATCGGGATTTTCGGCGATGTAGCGCAGGATTTCGTCACGCGACGGCCGATAGTCGTCCCTGACCTTGGCTCTTGTGTCGGCGGTGCGCGGATCGCCGTGGGTTCTGCCGGTGATCTTGCGCGCCACGCTATCCTACCCTTTTTTCTTCGCGGCTGGCTTCTTCGCAGCCGGCTTCTTGGCCGCCGTTTTCTTGGCTGCGGGCGCCTTGGCCGCTGCCGCCTTGCGGAACGGCTTCTTGCCGCCGCCACCCTTGGCTTCCTTCTCGGCAATCAGCGCCAGCGCATCCTCGATCGTCACCGACTGCGGATCCTTGCCCTTGGGCAGGGTGGCGTTGACCTTGCCGAAATTCACGTAAGGCCCGTATTTGCCGTCGCGCACGACGATCTTGCCGCCGCCATCGGGATGGTCACCAAGCTCCTTGAGCGCAGCGGCCGTGCCGCCATTGCGGCCGCCTTTGCCCTTCAACTGCTTCTCGGCGATTACGGACACCGCGCGGTTGAGACCGATCGAGAACACGTCCTCGATGCTTTCAAGATTGGCGTAAGTGCCGTCATGCAGCACGAACGGGCCGTAGCGGCCGAGCCCGGCCGAGATCATCTTGGCCGTTTCCGGATGCTGGCCGACATCGCGCGGCAGCGACAGCAGCGCCAGCGCCTTCTCGTGGTCGATCGACTCGGCCGTCCAGCCCTTGGGCAGGCTGGAGCGCTTGGCTTCCTTGCCGTCGCCGCGCTGCAGATAGGGGCCGAAGCGGCCGCTGCGCAGCGTGATCTCTTCTGACGTGTAGGGATCCTTGCCGATGACCTTGGTGCCGTCCTCGCCGCCGCCATTCTCGCCATTGGGGTTGGCGGCGTCGCCGAGCTGGCGGGTGAAGGAGCATTCGGGATAGTTCGAGCAGCCGACAAAGGCGCCGAACTTACCAAGCTTCAGCGACAGATTGCCGGCGCCGCATTTCGGGCAGATGCGCGGATTGGAGCCGTCTTCGCGCGCGGGAAACACCAGCGGCGCCAGTTCTTCGTTCAGCGCATCGAGCACGTCGGTGACGCGCAGTTCCTTGATGTCGGCGACGGCGCCGGAAAAATCCTTCCAGAAATCGCGCAGCACATCCTTCCAGGCAAGCTTGCCGTCGGAGATCTCGTCGAGTTTTTCCTCCAGCGAGGCGGTGAAGTCGTATTCGACATAGCGTTCGAAGAAGCTTTCGAGGAAAGCTGACAGCAGCCGCCCCTTGGCCTGCGGTACCAGCCGGCGCTTGTCGATGGTGACGTAGTCACGGTCCTCGAGCGTCTTCAAGATCGCCGTGTAGGTAGAAGGACGGCCGATGCCGAGCTCTTCCAGCTTCTTGATCAGCGATGCCTCGGAATAACGCGGCGGCGGCTCGGTGGTGTGCTGGGTGGCGTTGATTGCCTGCCGGGCAAGCTGTTCGCCGGCGCGGATTTCGGGCAGACGGCGGTTTTCCTCGTCTTCCGCATCGTCGTCCTTCTGGTCGGTGTAGGCGGCGATGAAACCGTCGAAACGAACGACCGAGCCGATAGCGCGAAGCTCGGCGGTGCGTGAACCGTTGACCGCCTCGATCTCGGCGGTGGTGCGCTCGATCTCGGCCGGCTGCATCTGGCTGGCGATGGCGCGCTTCCAGATCAACTCATAGAGCCGCATCTGGTCGGAATCGAGATATTGCCTGACCGATGCCGGGGTGCGCATGAAATCCGTCGGGCGGATCGCTTCGTGCGCTTCCTGGGCGTTCTTGGCCTTGGTCGTGTAAAAACGCGGCTTTTCCGGCAGGTATTTTGGGCCGAATTCCTTGGCGATGGCGTCGCGTGCGGCGTCGATCGCCTCGGGCGCCATCTGCACGCCGTCGGTTCGCATATAGGTGATCAGGCCGGTGGTTTCGCCGCCGATCTCCATGCCTTCATAGAGCCGCTGCGCCACCTGCATGGTGCGGCTGGCCGAGAAGCCGAGGCCTGACGATGCGGCCTGCTGCAGCGTCGAGGTGGTGAAGGGCGGGCCGGGATTGCGCTTGGTCGGCTTGGCTTCGACCGACACCGCCTTGAAGGTTGCGCCTTCGAGCATCGACTTGATGTCGTCGGCCTGCGCCTTGTTGGAAATGTCGAGCTTTTGCAGCTTCTTGCGATCGAAGGCGGTTAGCCGCGCTTCGAAATTCTCGTTGCGTGGCGTGCCCAGCAGAGCAGCGATCTGCCAGTATTCCTCGCGGATGAAGCGCTCGATCTCGGACTCGCGGTCGCAGACGAGACGCAGCGCAACCGACTGGACACGTCCGGCCGAGCGAGCACCCGGCAGCTTGCGCCACAGCACCGGCGACAGCGTGAAGCCGACGAGATAATCCAGCGCCCGGCGGGCAAGATAGGCATCGACCAGCGGCGCATCGATCTGGCGCGGATTGGCCATCGCTTCCAGCACCGACGATTTGGTGATGGCGTTGAAGACGACGCGGCTGACCGGCTTGTCCTTCAGCGCGCGCTTCTGCTTCAGCACCTCCAGCACATGCCAGGAAATGGCTTCACCTTCGCGATCCGGATCGGTGGCGAGGATCAGGCCGTCGGCATCCTTGACCGCCTTGGCGATGTCGGCAAGCCGCTTGCCCGAAGCGGTGTCGACCGCCCAGGACATGGCGAAATCCTCGTCCGGACGCACCGAGCCATCCTTGGCCGGCAAATCGCGGACATGGCCGAACGAGGCCAGAACCTTATAGTTCTTGCCGAGGTATTTGTTGATTGTCTTTGCCTTGGCCGGCGATTCGACGACGACGACGTCCATGAGGTCTCATATCAGCTGTGGTGCGGCAGAAGAATTCCGCTGCGCGCGACGAAATCTCGTTCTATTTGTCGCTCACATGGCCGCGCTTTTGCATCCGGTCAAGGGGAAGCGCCCAAATTGCCGGGGTGTCCGCAGCAATACACTCTTAGAGTGTATGGAGAAAATCACAGAATTTCGGGAAAGGGAGATAGTGATCCCGAGTCGGCGGAAACGACCCGTTTTCATTTCGTCGAGTCGCGGAAAGCCGGCTGGTTGCGGCACAGGGTCGACGCCGTCACGGACTGATCGATGCCGGCCGCCGGCTGCATGGAGATGCCCGGCGACCAGCCCTTGTCCCGCCAGTAGGCGGGATCGGCATGCTTAGTCGGCCTTGACGATGTGCCAGACCTCGCCGACGCCGTCGCCGTTCACGTCGCCGGCTTTCTTGTCCTTGATGAAGGTATAGACCGGCTTGCCGTCATAGGCCCACATCTTGGTGCCGTCGGTGCGGTCGACAACGCTCCATTCATCATCCGCCTTGGCGCCGGCCTCGGCCTTCAGCGGCGGCCAGTTGGTGGCGCATTTGTCGTAGCAATTGGTTTTGCCCTTCTCGTCCTTGTCATAGGTATAAAGCGTCATGCCGTTGGCGTCGGTGTAGATCTTGGTGCCATTGACCTCGGCTTCCTTCCATGCGTCGGCGGCGAAGGATGCGGCGGTGCTGAGCAAAAGCGCTGCCAGCCCTGCGGTTATGGTTTTCATGGAAATCTCCCTGACTGACATCTGGAGGCGCGCGGGAAATCGCGGCCTCGCTGCATCAACGCCTGCGAGGCACCGTTTCTTCCCCGGCACGGATGATCTTGCCAACACAATGGTGATTGGTGGACAAGGCTGCGCATCGCTATATCGGCATCACGGCATTGGAGTTCTAGGAAATGGCATTGGACATCGGCTATGTCAGCGCGGTCGGGGCGGGAGCGATCTCGTTCCTGTCGCCTTGCGTGCTGCCGCTGGTGCCGCCCTATCTCTGTTACATGGCCGGCGTCTCGGTCGACGATTTCCGTGGCAAGGCGGGGACGACGGCGCGTGAAGGCGCGCGCGGCGCGCTGCTCTATTCCTCGATCGCCTTCGTGCTCGGCTTCTCGACCGTATTCGTCGCGCTGGGCGCCGGCGCCTCGACCATCGGCCGGCTGCTGCGTGTCTGGCAGGAGCCGCTGGCGATGGGCGCCGGCGTGCTGATCATCCTGATGGGCCTGAATTTCCTCGGCATCCTGCGCATTCCGCTGCTGTCGCGTGAGGCGCGCTTCCAGTCGCAAGGCAAGCCGGCAAGCGCGGTTGCCGCCTACGTCATGGGGCTGGCCTTCGCCTTCGGTTGGACACCCTGCATCGGTCCGGTGCTGGGACCGATCCTGACGCTGGCCGGTGGCCGCGAGACGGTGGGCGAGGGCGCGCTGCTGCTCGCCGCCTATTCGCTCGGCCTGGGCATTCCATTCCTGATCGCAGCACTTTTTTCCGGCGCCTTCATGCGCTTCCTCGGCAAATTCCGCGTCCATCTCGGCCGCGTCGAAAAGGCGATCGGCGCGCTGCTGGTCGTCGCCGGCGTATTTTTCCTCACTGGCGGCGTGCAGACCGTGTCCTACTGGCTGCTGGAGAATTTCCCGGTGCTAGGGCGACTGGGGTAGGCGCCCTACATGAAGACCGCACTGCGGACCCGCTGATTAAGAGTCAGCTGCTCCACCACCTCACCGGAATTTAACCGCATTGGTGCAGCATGGCGCCACTGCTAGCATGCTTTGATTCCCAACCCTTTTCATATGGTTGTTCGCCCATGAGCCAGAGATCCTGCCTGTCCGTCATCCTCGCCGCCGGCGAAGGCACACGCATGAAGAGTGCGCTGCCGAAGGTGCTGCACCAGATCGCCGGGCTGCCGATGATCGCCCATGTGGTGAAGGCGGCCGAAGCCGCCGGCGCCGGCAGCCAGGCGCTGGTGATCGGCCATGGCGCGGAAGAGATGCGCAAGGCCGCGGCAAAATTCGCGCCGAAGGCCGAGACCTTCGTGCAGGAGAAGCGGCTTGGCACCGCGCATGCCGTGCTCGCCGCTCGCGATGCGATATCAAAGGGTTATGACGATATCCTGGTGATGTTCGGCGATACGCCACTGATCGATGCCGACGCGCTGACCGTGGCGCGGCTGAAACTGGCTGAAGGTGCTGCCGTCGTGGTGATCGGCTTCCGTCCGCCCAGTCCGAGCGGTTATGGCCGGCTGATCGAAAAGGACGGCAAGCTCACCGCCATTCGCGAGGAGAAGGACTGCTCGGAGGCGGAGAAGAAAATCGGCTTTTGCAATGCCGGGATGATGGCGGTTGCCGGCGCCCACGCGCTGAAGCTGCTCGATGCGGTCGGCAACAAGAACGCCAAGGGCGAGTATTACCTCACCGACATTGTCGAGATCGCCGGCGCGCGAGGCCTTGATGTCGTCGCCACCGAAGCCAGTTTCGAAAGCGCGCTCGGCATCAACAACCGCGCCGAACTGGCGCAAGCCGAGAGCATCTGGCAGGCGCGCCGGCGGCATGAAGCAATGCTGTCGGGCGTGACGCTGATCGCGCCGGAGACCGTGTATTTCTCGCACGACACCGAGATCGGCACTGATACGATCGTCGAGCCCAATGTCTGGTTCGGTCCGGGCGTGAAGATCGCCGGCGGCGCCAAGATCCACGCCTTCAGCCATATCGAGGGCGCCACCATTGCAGCCAATTGCGATGTCGGGCCGTACGCGCGACTGCGGCCGGGTGCGGATCTCCGGAACAAGGCCAAGGTCGGTAATTTCTGTGAGGTCAAACAGGCTGTCATCGAAGAGGGCGCCAAGGTCAATCATTTGACCTATATCGGCGATGCCCGCGTCGGCGCGGGGGCCAATATCGGCGCCGGCACCATCACCTGCAACTATGACGGCTATTCGAAATTCTTCACCGACATCGGCGAGGGCGCCTTTGTCGGCTCGAATTCGTCGTTGGTGGCGCCTGTCACCATCGGCAAGGGCGGCTACATCGCATCCGGCAGCGTGATCACCGAAAGCGTGCCGGACGATGCTCTGGCCTTCGGCCGCGCCCGCCAGAAGACGATCCCAGGCAAGGGCAAGGAATTGCGCGAACGCTTTGCTTCGGCCGCGGCTGCGAAGAAAAAGTAAAATCGGCCCGCAAAAAACCGAACGATTGCAGTAACCGGATTGCAAGAGCGGTCTGTCATGGTGCATCGACAGGAATGAGCGTTCCGTTACACGGGACGAAATGCAAAGTGACTTTCATGGCAGGCCGGCCATCCCTAGATAGCGCTGGTTTTCCACGGGGAATTCGGGGGCTGTCTGCATGTGCGGTATCGTTGGAATCGTCGGCCACTCGCAGGTTGCGCCGCTCATCGTCGACGCGTTGAAGCGGCTGGAGTATCGCGGTTATGACTCCGCCGGCGTCGCCACCATCGAGCGTGGCCAGCTTGGCCGCCGCCGCGCGGAAGGCAAGCTCATCAATCTCGAGCGCCGACTCAAGGACGAGCCGCTCGACGGCACGATCGGCATCGGACACACACGCTGGGCGACGCATGGCGTGCCCAACGAGACCAACGCGCACCCGCATTTCTCCGAAGGCGTCGCCATCGTCCATAACGGCATCATCGAGAATTTCGCCGAACTGCGCGACGAGTTGATCCGCGACGGCTATTCTTTCTCGTCGCAGACCGACACCGAGGTCGTCGCGCATCTGGTGGCGCGCGAACTGGCCAGGGGGCTGAAGCCGATCGAGGCCGCGCATCAGGCGCTGAAGCGGCTGGAAGGCGCCTTTGCACTCGCGATCATGTTCAAGGGCGACGAGGACCTGATCGTCGGCGCCCGCAACGGTCCGCCTCTGGCCGTCGGCCATGGCGATGGCGAGATGTTCCTGGGTTCCGATGCCATCGCGCTCGCCCCATTCACCAATTCGATTACCTATCTCGAAGATGGCGACTGGGCAGTGGTGCGCCGCGCCGGCGTGACCATCTTCGACATCGACGGCCAAAAGGTAGACCGCAAGCGCCAGCAGTCGCTCTCGACCAGCTTCATGGTCGACAAGGGCAACCGGCGACATTTCATGGAGAAGGAAATCCATGAGCAGCCCGAGGTGATCTCGCACACTTTGGCGCATTATGTCGATTTCGTCTCCGGAGTGTCGAAGCCGCTCGATCTGCCGTTCGATTTCGCCAAAATTGGCCGGCTGGCGATCTCGGCCTGCGGCACGGCGTATCTGGCCGGGCTGATCGGCAAGTACTGGTTCGAGCGCTATGCACGGCTGCCGGTCGATATCGATGTCGCCTCCGAATTCCGCTATCGCGAGATGCCGCTGTCGGCGAACGATGCCGCCTTCTTCATTTCGCAATCGGGCGAAACCGCCGATACGCTGGCCTCGCTGCGTTACTGCCGCAAGGCCGGCATGAAGATCGGCGCCATCGTCAATGTACGAGAATCGACCATGGCGCGCGAATCCGACGTCGTGCTGCCGACGCTGGCCGGGCCGGAGATCGGCGTCGCCTCGACCAAAGCCTTTACCTGCCAGCTATCGGTCCTGGCATCGCTTGCAGTGCGCGCCGGCGTAGCCCGCGGCACGATCTCGAAGGAAATGGAAAAGACGCTGGTGCGCGCGCTTTCGGAAGCGCCGCGCTATGCCAACCAGGTGCTCAAGCTCGAAGAGCAGATCGAACGGATCGCGCGCGAACTCTCGCGCTACAAGGATGTGCTCTATCTCGGCCGCGACACCAATTTCCCGCTGGCCATGGAAGGCGCGCTAAAACTCAAGGAAATCTCCTACATCCACGCCGAGGGCTATGCCGCGGGCGAGCTGAAGCACGGGCCGATCGCGCTGATTGACGAGAACATGCCAGTCATCGTCATCGCGCCGCATGACCGCATCTTCGAAAAGACGGTTTCGAACATGCAGGAAGTGGCGGCACGCGGCGGCAAGATCATCCTGATCACCGACAGCAAGGGTGCGGCACTGACGAGCGTCAAGACGATGGAGACGATCGTGCTGCCGGACGTGCCGGAAATCATCTCGCCGATCATCTACGCGCTGCCGATCCAGATGCTGGCCTATTTCGCCGCCGTGTTCATGGGCACCGACGTCGACCAGCCGCGCAATCTGGCGAAATCGGTGACGGTGGAGTAGGTTTCATCCTTTCGTCATCCACGGGCGGAGCAAGGAGCGAAGCGACGCGGCGCAGACCCGAGGATCCATTCCGTGACGGTATGGCGGATCAAAGCGGTGCAGAACTTGGTGTTACCACCCAGTCCCGCGGAAAAGCTCGAACCACTCCGGATTAGCCTTTTCGATCAGTTCAATCTTCCATTGACGCGGCCAACGTTTCAGCGACTTCTCGCGCTGGATCGCATCGCGGATGTCGAAATACTCTTCGTACCAAACCAAGCGTTCTACGCCGTACCGTCCAGTAAAGCGCGAACCCTCACCAGACTTGTGCTCGGGCATTCGGCGACCGAGATCGTTTGTGACGCCAATATAGATGGTGCCGCGTTTCCGGCTCGCAGTTAAATAGACATAGCCCGTCATGAACGAAGTATAGCGGCTGGACGATCCGTCGGCCATCTTGAGGGGTTGCATTTTTCGGCCGACGTCACGGAATGGATCCTCGGGTCTGCGCCGCGTCGCTACGCTCCTTGCTCCGCCCGTGGATGATGGGTGGACGGCCCCTTGCGGCATCGAATGTGCCAAACTGGTCGTGTTGAACCCAGCGGAAGGAGACCGTCCGTCATGCAAGTTATCAGATTTGGAATCGATTTGGCCAAGAATGTGTTCCAGGTGCACGGGGTGGATGCGACCGAGCGAGTGGTCGTGCAGCGCCAATTGCGCCGCGCGCAGGTGGTGAAGTTTTTTGCCGCGCAGCCGCCGGCGCTGATCGGCATGGAGGCCTGCGGTTCGGCCCATCATTGGGGCCGCACGCTCAGCGCGCTCGGCCATCAGGTCAAGCTGATGCCGCCGACCTATGTGAAGCCCTACGTCAAGCGCAACAAGAACGATACCCGCGATGCGCAAGCCTGTTGCGAGGCGGTGAGCCGGCCCGACATGCGCTTCGTGCCGATCAAGACGGTCGAACAGCAATATGCCCGCGCGCTGCATCGTGCGCGTGACCTTCTGGTACGCCAACGCACGCAGCTGGCCAATGCCATTCGCGGCCATCTCTACGAAATGGGTCTCGCGAACGCCAAGGGGGCGGCGGGCATCGAGGGCCTGCTGCAGCTCATCGAAACGGCCGATGAAGCCATCCCCGCGGCGTTGTTGATCTGCCTGCTGCCGCTGGCCGGGCAATGGCGGGCGCTGGATGGCGAGATCGGCAAGCTGGACAAGCAGATCCTGGCTCAGGTCAGGCAGCAGCGGGCGGCCTTGCGGCTGATGACGATCCCGAGCGTCGGCCCGATCATCGCGCATGCGACGATCGCCGCCATCGGCGATGGCCGCCAGTTCGCCTCGGCCAGGGACTTCGCCGCCTGGGTCGGCCTGACCCGCAAGAACCACGACACCGGCGGCAAGCACAGATTGACAGGCCATATCAGCCGCGCCGGCGATGGCGGCTTGCGAAGGCTGCTCATTCTCGGCGCCAGTTCCTGGTTGCGGCAGGTCAGGGCCAAGCCCGACAGAGGCTCGCCCTGGATACGCGGCCTGCTGGCCAGGCGGCCGGTCAAGGTCGCCGTCGTCGCCCAGGCAGCCAAGACCGCCCGCATCATCTGGGCAATGCTGAACTCGGGACAGGAATACAGGGCACCGGCTGCGGCATAAACCGCAAAGCAAGGCCCTTAACAGCGTAAGGAGCAAAAGGCAGCACGGCAAAATGGTCAGGACCTGGGTCGGGACACTCCGCCTTCGTCATCGCGATACAAGAGCGCGTGTGGATGATTGGAACCCGATCCGCGTAACCCTTGAGGGCCAGCGGTCCAAATTCGACCGCATCAAAAGGCCGAATACATGACCGCTCCAGACTATCTGCCGAATATGCCAATTGCACCTTGCCAACAGGGGGCCGTCCATACATGGATGATTGGAACCCGATCCGCGTAACCCTTGAGGGCCAGCGGTCCAAATTCGACCGCATCAAAAGGCCGAATACATGACCGCTCCAGACTATCTGCCGAATATGCCAATTGCACCTTGCCAACAGGGGGCCGTCCATACATGACGAAGGGAAGGATGTTTCGGCTAATCGCGAACGTATGCTGCTTCCGTTTGGATTGCTTCGTTGGAAGCGGCGGCATAATCGGCTCTTTAAAAACTTCGCAGTTCCAAACTGCACGGCGGTTCACTAATGTTGCGTCGCAATAGCGGCCCCCGGTGAACCATGTCCGACGCTCCCAAGACTTCCGGCGTGACCCGGCTGAGGAACTATTTCCTCACGGGCTTCATTGTCTGCGCGCCGCTGGCGATCACCGCCTACATTGCCTGGTCGTTCATCGGTTGGGTCGATTCCTGGGTGAAGCCCTATATTCCGGCACGTTATAGCCCGGATACGTACCTGTCGTTTCCGGTGCCGGGGTTCGGGCTGATCGTGGCGCTCATCCTGATCACGCTGATCGGCTTTCTGACGGCCAACATCGTCGGCCGCGCCATCGTCAATTTCGGTGAGCGGCTGCTTGGCCGCATGCCGCTGGTGCGCGGCATCTATGGCTCGCTGAAACAGATTTTCGAGACGGTGCTGTCGAACAAGGGCGACATGTTCCGCCAGGTCGGGCTGGTCGAATATCCGCGCAAGGGCGTGTGGTCGCTGGTGTTCGTCGCCAGCGAGAAGGAAACCGAGATCAACCAGAAGCTCGACCAGGAAGGCGATCCGCTGATTGCCGTGTTCATGCCCTGCACGCCCAATCCAACGACCGGCTTTCTGATGTATGTGCCGAAGTCGGATATCGTGCTGCTCGACATGACGATCGAGGACGGCGCCAAGCTGATCGTCTCGGCCGGGCTGGTGGCGCCCGAGGTCAAGCCAATGGTTGTCGTGAATGGCGAGCCGATCGAAGGGATGCTCGCCAACCCGTCGGTTGCCGCCTTGGCTCAGCCGGCGCGTAAGAGCCGCACGGCCTCGTCGCGGCCGAACAAATAAAGCAGCAGGCGCAACGCCTCGCCACGTTCGGATTGCAGTTCCGGGTCGCGCGATAGGATCAGCCTGGCATCGTCGCGGGCGGCCTCCAGAAGGTCGGCATGCGCCTCGATGCGCGCGACCTGGAAACCCGGCGTGCCGGACTGGCGCGTGCCCAGCAATTCGCCTTCGCCGCGCAGCTTCAAATCCTCCTCGGCGATCAGGAACCCATCCTCGGTCTCGCGCATGACAGACAGCCGGCGTTTTGCGGTTTCGCTGAGCGGGTCCTTGTAGAGCAGAACGCAGGAGGAGGGCTTGTCGCCGCGCCCGACCCGGCCGCGCAGCTGGTGCAGCTGGGCGAGGCCAAAGCGTTCGGCGTGTTCGATGACCATGACGGTGGCGTCGGGAACATCGACGCCGACCTCGATGACCGTGGTCGCGATCAGGATGCGGGTTTCGCCCTGCTTGAAGGCGCGCATCGCCTCGTCCTTGTCGGCGCCCTTCATGCGGCCATGGACGAGACCGATGCGGTCGCCGAACAATGGCTTCAGCGACGCAAAACGGTCCTCGGCGGACATCAGCTTGATCTCTTCGGATTCCTCGACCAGCGGACAGATCCAGTAGATTTTTTGGCCGCCGGCGACAGCGTCCACCATGCGGTTGACCAGTTCATCGAGCCGTTCGAGCGGCAGCGTGACGGTACGGATCGGCTGGCGGCCGGCCGGCTTTTCCGTCAGTTTCGACACGTCCATGTCGCCGAAAGCGGTCAGCACCAGCGTGCGTGGGATGGGCGTGGCGGTCATCACCAGCATGTCTGGCGCATCGCCCTTGGCGGTGATGGCAAGCCGCTGGTGGACGCCGAAGCGGTGCTGCTCGTCGATGACGGCGAAGACCAGGTCGTGGAAGGTCACCGTCTCCTGGAACAGCGCGTGGGTGCCGATGACGATGTCGATCTCGCCGCTCGCCAGGCCGGCCAGCGTGTCGATGCGTTCGCGGCCCTTCTCGCGGCCGGTCAGGATGGCGATGCGCAGCCCGACCTTGGCGGCAAGCGGCGCGATCGTCGCCAGGTGCTGGCGCGCCAGGATTTCGGTCGGTGCCATTAAAGCGGCCTGGCCGCCGGCCTCGACGGCCCGCGCCATCGCCAGCAGCGCAACCACCGTCTTGCCGGAGCCGACATCGCCCTGCAGAAGCCGCAGCATGCGTTCGGGATCGGCAAGGTCGGCATTGATTTCGGCGAGGGCGAATTCCTGGGAAGCGGTCAGCGAATAGGGCAGGGCCTCGCGCAGCTTTTCGACGATGCGACCGTCGCCGACCAGGGGACGGCCGGACAGCCGGCGGACCTTTGCCCGCACCAGCGCCAGCGAGACCTGGCCCGCCAGCAGCTCGTCATAGGCGAGGCGCCGCCAGGCGGCTCCGTCGACCGAGACGTCGATCGGGTCGGCCGGATTGTGGATGCGGGCGAGCGCATCGTGGAAGGCGGCAAAGGTGTGCCTGCGCATGAAGGCGCCGTCCTGCCATTCGGGAAGTTCAGGCACACGCGCCAGCGCCTGGCCGATTGCCCGGCGCAGCACCTTGCCCGAGAGCCCAGCGGTGAGCGGATAGACCGGTTCGACCAGCGGCAGGTTTTCCGCTTCGCTGGCGAGCGCGATATGGCCGGGGTGGACCATGCTCGGGCGGCCGTTGAACCATTCCATGCGGCCCGAGACCACGACATGCTCGCCTTCGGGCATCGCCTTTTCGAGATAGGCGGCATGGGCATGGAAGAAGGTCAGCGCGATCTCGCCGGTGTCGTCATGGGCATAGACGCGGTAGGGCACCGACCTGTTGCCGCGCGGAGGCGGCTGGTGGCGATCTATGCGCACCTCGAGCGTGACGATCTGGCCTTCCGCGGACCCTGCTATGCCCGGCCGGCTGCGGCGGTCGATGACGGTGTGCGGCAGCACGAACAGAAGGTCGCCCGCGCGCGCGGGGCGGTCACCGAGGTCGGCCGGGACGACCTTTTCGATCAGCGCACCGACTTTCGGTCCGACGCCGGCAAGCGACGTGATCGGGACAAATAAGGGATCGAGGATGGAGGGCCTCATTTTTACCCTCCCCCTTGTGGGGAGGGTCGATCCGCGAAGCGGAGCGGGGTGGGGGTAGGTGCGCGTCTGTCTTGCGAAGAAAACGGTCCACCAGCGCCGCACCCCCACCCCGTCTCCTTCGCGCGGCTTCGCCGCGCGAGCTCGCCGACCCTCCCCACAAGGGGGAGGGTGAAATGCCGGAGATGTCCGGCAGGACAGAGAGGGGTGCTCGCGCCGATGCTGTCAGGAATGTTCGTCACACCGGGATGTTAGACACCCGCCGGGCCGTTGCAAGGCTGACAGCACCTTCTATCCACGCTATATGCGCCGCAGCAAGCAAGGATGCGGCATGATGACCGGAACGACGAGATCAAGCGAAGGACTGGACGCCCACCGCCGCAAGCTTCTGTTTCGCTCCTGGCATCGCGGCATGCGCGAGATGGACCTGATCCTCGGCACTTTCGCCGATGCTGAGATCGGCGCCTTGACCGGCGAGGAAATAGACCAATATGAGAGGCTCCTCGACATTCCCGACACCGAATTCCTGCCCATGGTCACCGGCGAACGCCCGGTGCCGGCGGAGATCGATTGTGCCGTCCTGCAAAAGATCCTGGCTTTCCGCCACTCTCTGACATTCTGAACACAAGCAATTCCAGGAAAGTGCGAAACGGTTTCCGTTCGGAATTGCGATAAAACAAGACCGTGATTTCATGAGCCTCATTCCCACTATCGGTCTGCCGAAAGGCCGCGCCGGCCAGTTCATCGTCGACGGCGTCGCCGACGGCTACGAAGCCTTTGCGCTGGTGCAGGCGGCGCTCGAGATCGCGCCCGACAAGCCGGTGCTGTTCGTCGCGCGCGACGGCCAGCGCCTGCCGGCGATCATCGAGGCGCTGTCGTTCGCGGCGCCCGGCCTGCCGGTGCTGGAACTACCGGCCTG
Source organism: Mesorhizobium sp. LjRoot246 (assembly GCF_964254115.1). Lineage (NCBI taxonomy): Bacteria > Pseudomonadati > Pseudomonadota > Alphaproteobacteria > Hyphomicrobiales > Phyllobacteriaceae > Mesorhizobium > Mesorhizobium sp. LjRoot246. The sequence continues at coordinate 3,839,045 of NZ_CAXUSN020000001.1, forward strand.
GGATTGTCTGCCCTACGACCGCGTCTCGCCCGGTTCGGACGCCGCCGCCAAGCGCCTCGACGCGTTGACCGCGATGATCGCGCTGGCGAAGAAGCCGCACCGCGCCGTCATCCTGACAACCGCCAATGCGCTGCTGCAGCGCATTCCGCCGGCGGATCTTGTCGAGGCACAGACTTTTCATGCCAAGCCCGGCAACCAGATCGACATGAACGTACTGGTGTCGCGGCTGGAAACGTCCGGTTTCGAGCGTGTGCCGACCGTGCGCGGCATCGGCGAGTTCGCGGTGCGCGGCGGCATTCTCGACCTGTTCGCGCCCGGCTGGACCGAAGCGCTCAGGCTCGACTTCTTCGGCGACACGCTGGAATCGATCCGTGTGTTCGACGCCGCCACCCAGCGCACCACCGGCCAGCGCAAGTCGATGGCGCTGCAGGCGATGAGCGAAGTGGCGCTGACGTCCGAAACGATCAGCCGCTTCCGCCGCTCCTACATCGAAGCCTTTGGCGCTCCACAGCGCGACGACGGGCTCTATGCGGCGGTCAGCGAGGGCAGGCGCTTCGCCGGCATGGAGCACTGGCTGCCATTCTTCTACGAGCGGCTGGAGACGGTGTTCGACTATTTGCCCGATACGCCTGTCGTCTTCGACCATCTCGCGCATGAGGCGCTGGCCGAGCGCCACACGCTGATCCTCGACCACTATGAGGCGCGCAGGAAGCAAGCGGACGGTGCCTTGAAGGATGCCGTGCCCTACAAGCCAGTGGCGCCGGACCTGCTCTATCTCTCGCCGGAAAACCTGATCGCCTCGCTCGGGCCACGCGAAGCGATCGACTTCACCCCGTTCGACGCGCCCGACGCAGGCGCCAAGAAAGTCTATCACGCCGGCTCGCGCCACGGCCGCAGCTTCGTCGAGGAGCGCGCCGATCCGAACGCCAATGTGTTCGATGTCGTCGTCAAACACATCGCCAATGAGCGCGCGGCGCGTCGCCGCGTCGTCATCGCCGGCTGGACCGAAGGCTCGCTCGATCGGCTTGGCCAGATCCTTGCCGAACACCATCTCGGCAACCTCAAGCAGGTTGCAACGCTGGCGGAAGCTGAAAAGCTCGAGCCGGGTCAGGCGGCCTTGGCCGTGCTGCCGCTCGAATCCGGCTTCGAGACCGAAAAACTGGTCGTCGTCGCCGAACAGGACATTCTCGGCGACCGGCTGATCCGGCGTTCGAAACGCAAGAAGCGTCCCTCGGATTTCATTGCCGAGGCCTCGGCGCTGTCGGCCGGCGACATTGTCGTCCACGCCGACCATGGCATCGGCCGATTTATCGGCCTGCGGACCATCGAAGCGGTCGGCGCGCCGCATGATTGCCTGGAAATCCATTATGCCGGCGACGACCGGCTGTTCCTGCCGGTGGAAAACATCGAGCTTCTGTCGCGCTACGGTTCTGACACAGCCGAGGCGACGCTGGACAAGCTTGGCGGCGGTGCCTGGCAATCGCGCAAGGCGCGGCTGAAGAAACGCCTGCTCGACATGGCCGGGCAGCTGATCCGCATCGCCGCCGAGCGGCAGATGCGCTTCGCACCGCCGCTGGTGCCGGCAGAAGGTCTCTATGGCGAGTTCGCCGCGCGCTTCCCCTATGAGGAGACCGACGACCAGCAGACAGCGATCGACTCGGTGCGCGATGATCTGGCGGCCGGCAAGCCGATGGACCGGCTGATCTGCGGCGATGTCGGCTTCGGCAAGACCGAGGTGGCACTTCGCGGTGCCTTCATCGCGGCGATGGAAGGCTTTCAGGTGGCGGTTGTGGTGCCGACGACATTGTTGTCGCGTCAGCACTTCAAGACGTTTTCGCAGCGTTTCTCCGGGCTGCCGATTCGTGTCGGCCAGGCCTCGCGGCTGGTCGGCGCCAAGGAACTGGCCGAGACCAAGAAGGGCATCGCCGAAGGGCAGGTCGACATCGTCATCGGCACCCATGCGCTGCTCGGCTCCGCGATCTCGTTCAAGAACCTAGGTCTGCTGATAATCGACGAGGAGCAGCATTTTGGCGTCAAGCACAAGGAGCGGCTGAAGGATCTGAAAACCGACGTGCATGTGCTGACGCTGTCGGCAACGCCGATCCCGCGCACGCTGCAACTGGCGTTGACCGGCGTGCGCGAGTTGTCGCTGATCGCCACGCCGCCGGTCGACCGTATGGCGGTGCGCACCTTCATCTCGCCCTTCGATCCGCTGGTCATCCGCGAGACGCTGCTGCGCGAGCGCTATCGGGGCGGGCATTCCTTCTATGTCGTTCCGCGTATCAGCGATCTGGCGGAAATACATGATTTCCTGAGAGAATCCGTGCCTGAACTGAAGGTCGCGGTGGCCCACGGCCAGATGCCGCCGGGCGAACTCGACGACATCATGAATGCCTTCTACGATGGCCAGTACGATGTGCTGTTGTCGACGACCATCGTCGAATCCGGCCTCGATATTCCGACCGCCAACACGCTGATCATCCACCGCGCCGACATGTTCGGCCTGTCGCAGCTTTACCAGCTGCGCGGCCGCGTCGGCCGCTCGAAGGTGCGCGCCTATGCGCTGTTCACGCTGCCGGCCAACCGCAAGCTGACCGACACCGCCGAGCGCCGGCTGAAGGTGCTGCAATCGCTGGATACGCTGGGCGCCGGCTTCCAGCTGGCCAGCCACGACCTCGATATAAGAGGCGCCGGCAATCTTCTCGGCGAAGAGCAGTCCGGCCACATCAAGGAAGTCGGCTTCGAGCTTTATCAGCAGATGCTGGAAGAGGCTGTCGCCGAGGTGAAGGATTCCGGCGAGGTCCAGGATGGCGGCTGGTCGCCGCAGATTGCCGTCGGCACGGCGGTGATGATCCCGGAAAGCTATGTTCCGGACCTGCAGCTCAGGCTGGCGCTCTATCGCCGCCTCGGCGATCTCGAAAACACCGAGGAAATCGATGCTTTCGGCGCCGAACTGATCGACCGCTTCGGCCCGCTGCCGGACGAAGTGAAGCATCTGTTGAAGATCGTCTTCATCAAGGCGCTGTGCCGCAAGGCCAATGTCGAGAAGCTTGATGCCGGGCCGAAGGGCGTCGTCATCCATTTCCGCAAGCGCGAATTCTCCAACCCGGTCGGGCTGGTCCGGTTCATCGGCGAGCAGGGCTCGCTGGCCAAGATCCGGCCGGACCACAGCGTCGTCTTCGTGCGCGATTGGCCAACGGCCGAGAAGCGGTTGGCGGGTTCGGCTGTCGTCATGACGCAGTTGGCGCGGCTGGTGGAGAAGGCGGCGTAGCCGGCCTGGGCCATTCGCCAGCGCTGAAATTCCGGTCTAGAATAGGAAATCGGCTTCGTGTATGGAGCCGCCAACCCCAATGGGGGGCGGGAAATGGCGGGCGAGGGTGCTCGCCGGAAAGAGCGTTGGGTGCAGCGATGACGAAATGGTCGCCGAATTCGTGGAGAGCAAAGCCGATCAAGCAGGTTCCTGCCTATCCGGACCTTGTCGCGCTGAAGAACACGGAGGCCCAGCTCGCAACCTTTCCGCCGCTGGTTTTTGCCGGTGAGGCGCGCAAGCTGAAGAAGCAGCTTGCGGCAGTCGCTGCCGGTGACGCATTCCTTCTCCAGGGCGGCGATTGCGCCGAAAGCTTCGCCGAGCATGGCGCGGACAACATCCGCGACTTCTTCCGCGTCTTCCTGCAGATGTCGGTGGTGCTGACCTTTGCCGGCGCGCAGCCGGTGGTGAAGGTCGGTCGCGTTGCCGGCCAGTTCGCCAAGCCGCGCTCGTCCGACAACGAGACCAAGGGCGAAGTGACGCTGCCCAGCTACCGCGGCGACATCATCAACGGCATCGAATTCGATCAGAAGTCGCGCATTCCAGATCCTGCCCGCCAGGAAATGGCGTACCGCCAGTCGGCGGCGACGCTCAACCTTCTGCGCGCCTTCGCGCAAGGCGGCTATGCCAGCCTGGAGAATGTGCATAGCTGGATGCTCGGCTTCGTATCCGACAGCCCACAGGGCGAAAAGTACGAGTCGCTTGCCAATCGCATCACCGAGACGATGGACTTCATGAAGGCCGTCGGCATCACCTCGGAAACCAACTACGCGCTGCGCGAGACCGATTTCTACACCAGCCATGAAGCGCTGCTGCTTGGCTACGAGGAGGCGCTGACCCGCGTCGATTCGACCTCCGGCGACTGGTACGCCACATCAGGCCACATGATCTGGATCGGCGACCGCACCCGCCAGCCCGACCATGCGCATGTCGAATATTGCCGCGGCATCAAGAATCCGCTCGGCTTGAAGTGCGGCCCGTCGCTGACGCCGGACGGGTTGCTGGAACTGATCGACCTGCTCAACCCCGAAAACGAACCTGGCCGGCTGACGCTGATCGCGCGCTTCGGTTCCGACAAGGTCACCGATTATCTGCCAAAGCTGGTGCGCGCGGTGCAAAAGGAAGGCCGCAGCGTGGTGTGGTCGTCGGATCCGATGCACGGCAACACCATCGAGGCCGCCGGCTACAAGACGCGGCCGTTCGACCGCATTCTCAAGGAAGTGCAGACCTTCTTCGAGGTGCATCGTGCCGAGGGCACGCATCCGGGCGGCATCCATGTCGAAATGACCGGCAAGAACGTCACCGAATGCACCGGTGGCGCGCGCGCGATCACCGCCGAGGAGTTGCAGGACCGCTACCACACCCATTGCGATCCGCGCCTTAATGCCGACCAGGCGATCGAACTGGCCTTCCTGGTGTCCGATCTGCTCAAGAAGAGCCACCCGGTGCAGCACAAGCAGGCCGTCAACGGCTGAGCTTGATTTCGACCTGAACGGTTGACGAAAAAAGCGCTGGAGAAATCCGGCGCTTTTTCATTTTCAGCTGCTCAATGTCCGCGATCCCAGCACAGGCCGATGAGACGGGGATCGGCAAAGGCGGTCCTCGAAAACTCAATCCGCTTTTCCGGAAATTCGCAGATTGCCTGCACGCCGAAGGCGCCAAGTCGGATGCGCCAGGTCTGCGGCTCCATCGGCTTGGCCTTGGCAAAGCCGCGGCAGGTCAGCAGGGCGATGTTGGTGCCTTTGAGGTCACGCGCCGAGCGGTAGCGGATCGCTTCCAGCCCGGCCTCGCGGGCAGTATCGGCAATGGCCTGGCAGGCCGCATAGTCGGTCGGATGCGTCCATGCCGCGGCGTCACGATCGAGCGGCGGCCGGGTGAGATCGATCGCCCCGGCGGATTTGATCGCGGCGGCAAAGGCCGTGTATTCGGCGGCGTCGCTCGGCCAGGGTGTTTTGGGCGACTCGGCAAAGAACAGCAGCCGGTAGAAGGCCATTTCGGCCACCGCGGTCATCATGGTCTCGGCCGCATAGTAGACGCCCTTGGTCCTGCCGGCGCGACGGAAGCGCGAACCATACGGATAGACGGAGCCGTAGCGGAAAGGCGTCGCCAGGAGATAGTGGAGGTGGCGGCATTCGAGCGGGATCTGCGGCTTGGTTTCCTCGATCAGGTCTTCCAGCAGCGCCTGCTCGTCGAGCGTGTCGACGACTTTCAGCGTCGAGACATGGTGCTGTGCCTCGACCATGCGCCAGTATTTGCCGTCAATGCCGACGGTCTCAGACGAGAGCGCGTCGCGAGTCCAGATAGGCGATGACATCGACAAGCCCGGTGATGGTGGCAATTTTTTCGAGCGGAGCGGCGTCGAACGCCGTGTTGGCGTTTTTCAGCCATGCCCGCGCGACAGCCGCGTCGCCGCCGACAATGGCGTCGAGCGAGCGGAACAGCCTGACGAACAGCACGGCGAGCTCGAATGGCTTGGTGCCGCGCTCGAGCAGGAATTCGTCCCTGCGCATGCGCGAAACCGTGGCCTCCGAAACGCCGATCACCGAGGCCAGCATCCTGGCTGTGATGTCGAGCAGATCGGCGGCGCGCAGCGTTGCCTTGGTCAGGACTGCATTCTCGGCTGTCTTGGCAACGGTTTGAGGTCGCATCGCGATGCCTTCCTGTTTCTGTGGAAAATATAGGCCACAAAAATTCATATGGAAAGGGGCGGATGTGAAACAATCCGCAGAAGCGATGGAGGGAAGCTTAGTCCTTCTTGTAGAGCAGCCAGCTCTTGCCGGCCCGGCCAGCCATCGTCGAGTGCCTGGTGACGCGGTTGCGGCCGCTGACCTTGGAGCGATAGAGCGCCCGGTCGGCCTTGGTGTAGAGATCCTCCGGCCCCTCGGCCTCCGACGCCATGCAGATACCCATCGAAACGGTGACGGTGCCGTAATTGGTGCCGGTCTGGCTGCTGGTGAACGGCGTCTGCTCGATCAGCGCGCGAATGCGTTCGGCGACCTCGTAGGTGGCGTCCTCGCTGGCGCCCTCGATGATCAGCGCGAACTCCTCGCCGCCAGTGCGGGCGACGAACATGTCGCCGCGAATGCTGGTCTGGAAGATGTCGGCGATGCTCTGGATGATCTTGTCGCCGACCGGGTGGCCATAGCGGTCGTTGATGTCCTTAAAGCGGTCGATGTCCGCAAGGACCAGGGCGTTGAACAGGATACCCCTGTTGCTGTTGTAGATCCTGGTGATTTCCTTGTCGAAGGCGCGGCGATTCCAGATCTGGGTCAAGGGATCGGTGTCGGCCAGCCGCTTGTATTCCTCGAGCTTCGCCTTGACGCTCTCGAGTTCGGCTGTCTTGTCACTGAGCGTCGAGGCTACCTGCCTGCCGTGATCGATCGTCGAATTGGTGGCAGTCGCCATGGCGTTGGCGATCTTCTGCAAAAGATCCTGAGACAGAAGGCTGCGGCCGCTGAGGCCGCTCGATGTCTCATCGAGGATCCTGCCGTATTTCTCGATGTGGCTGCGCTCGCTCCGCAGCAGCGAAGCAACCTCCTCGAGTTCCCTGGCAATGACGTCCCTGGCATGCTCGACGATGCCCGGACCATGGTTGTGGGCAAAGAAAGTGCGCCCGATCTGATCCAGTTCATCCTGCGTCGGCCGGCTGCTCAGCGAAACGACGGCGAGGCTGAGCTCGCGATTGGTGCCGCGCAGTGCCTCGTAGAAAATCTCGTAGTTGCGCGGCATGCTGAGCACGCCCAGCTGGCGCATTGTGGCAACAACGCTGGCTGCGATGTCGGTGCTTCGTTCGGTCGGGAGAGCTGCCGGCTGCATTTTGATTCTTCCCCTCGGATCCCGCCACAGATTCTCGGGTTCCCTTTGTCGCCGACCTGGGGAATGCGACAGACAGTCAAGAACAACTTGCGAAGGCCGCGTCCCCACCCATGACCTTCGCTTGCCGTGACCATAAATGCGCCAGCGCTAAAGTTTCCTTAATTTGCAGAGATCCCGCAGTTTTTCTCTACCTGCGGCTGTAAAAGCTTAAATTTGCGCACCAACAATCGAAAACGACGCCGATTTGGCGGCTTTGAATCCGAAATTCGCGCATTGCGCTCTTGAAAATGAAACTGAATTTCGGATTCGCCACGCCAGTACATGTCGCATTTGCTTGCGTGTGATCGTCGCAAAGCTGGAATCCTGACAACGATGCTGATGCCAGGCAGAGTTTTCCTCAAGGAGGTCGAAATGAGCGACAATCACACGGGATCGTGTCTGTGCGGAGCGGTTCGCTTCAAAACGCACGGAGCGCTGCGTGGCGTCGTCTATTGTCATTGCTCGCAATGCCGCAAGCAGAGCGGACATTTCTATGCCGCGACCAATGTTGCCAACGCCGACATCGTGATCGAAGGCACGGAAAGCATCACCTGGTTCGAAGCGTCTGCCTTTGCCAGGCGTGGTTTTTGCAAGGCATGCGGGTCGGTGCTGTTCTGGAAGCCGCGAGACCAGGACTACATTTCGGTCATGGCCGGATCGTTCGACAGGCCGACAAGTCTCGAGGGTGAATGCCATATCTTTGTCGGCGACAAGGGCGACTATTACTCGATCGACGACGGGCTGCCGCAGTTTGAAAAGTCGACGCCGTCCATCCCAGTCGCGGAATGAATCTTGGACAAGTCGCCTTATTCCATTGATCTGGCCAGCCATTGCATTATCCCGTGCCGGTGATTCGGAAAGGGTTTGGCATGCAGCGGCTGATCGACGCTTATTTCAATTCGGTACGGGCGTTTCGCAAACTGGCCGTCAGCGAGAAGGCATTCCAGCAGGAGCTGATGCTGCTCGCACTGGCCTTGCCGCTCGGCTGGTTCGTTTCGATCTCATGGCGCGGCTATGCCTTGCTGATCGGTGCGGTGCTGCTCTTGATCATGGTCGAAGTGCTGAACACCGGCATCGAGGCGGCATGCGATGCCTTCAGCCGCGAGTTCAATGTCGACATACAACTCGCCAAGGACTGCGGTTCGCTGGCTGTGCTGATTTCGGTGCTCATCGTCGCCGGCGTCTGGGGCATCGCGATCATCGAGCGGATCACCGGCCTACCGATCTGACGCTTCAATCACTACATGGCAGTCACCAAAGGAGACTGTCATGACCGAGGCCGCCAACTTTCTGCTTCTCGATCGCAAGAGCCTGCCGGATGATCTCCGCTGGCTGACTGAGAAATATCCGCGTGAAAACTGGCAGGACCATGCCAACATCCATGGCATCGCCAATATGTGGCTGCAGCGGCACGACATGTTCCGCGAACTTGGCGGCATGTTGACCAACGGTATTGGCGACTATCGCGAGGGCAGGCTGACGGCGCCCGACTTCGCACGCTGGTTCGCGCCGCGCCTCAACCATTTTCTCGGCAATCTCGACGGTCACCACAATGTCGAGGACTATCAATATTTCCCCGTCTTCGCCAAGGCCGAGCCCCGTTTGAAGCGCGGCTTCGATATCCTCGATGCCGACCATCACACCATCCATGAAGGCCTGGAGCGCAATGCCGAGGCGGCCAATGCCTTCATCAAGACGCTTCAGGAGAGTGAGGACAGACAGCGCTTCGCCGCCGACGCCTATGCCGACGAAAACAGCCGCCTGATCGCCATGCTGACAAGGCACCTTGCCGACGAGGAAGACCTGATCATCCCGCTGATCCTCGATCGGGGGGATCAGGCGCTCGGCGTCGATTGACGATCAGCTCTCCCTGGCGCCTTCCTTCCTGGCGATGTGACGGGCGACGAGCCATGCAAGCACGGCAACCGTCAGGCCGATGCCAAGCCCGACCAGCAACCGCTCGTGGCGCATAAAAGCCTGGCCGATGAAATGTTCGGCTCCCAGGCCAAAGACATAACCGATGGTGCCGAACAGCACCGCCCAGATCGCCGATGAAAGCGCGTTGAGGATGACGAAGCGCGGCGCCGCGATGTTGGAAAGGCCGGCCGCGATGCCGCCGACCAGGCGCATGCCGTAGATATAGCGGTTCGACAGCACGAAAATGTCGGGATGTGTGTTGAGCAAATGAAAGGCGCGGCGGAAACCTGGCCGCTTGCGCAATCTGATGACATAGGGATGGTCGGCAAAACGCCGTCCAAGGATGAAGAAGAAGGTGTCGCCGACGAAGGCGCCCAGCGCGGCTGCGAGGACGGCGTGCCACAGCACGAAGACATGCTGGTGGGCGAAGAAGCCGCCAAGGATGGCGGCACTTTCACCCTCCGCGATGCAGCCGATAAAAACGGCAAGCAGACCGTATTGTTCGATGAAATGGTGGATCGCGTCGGTCATGAAGGCGACTGCTGCTGCGACAGCCTGTCGTCGATCCGCTTGACCATCTCGGCCAGCCGCACGATCTCGTCGCGCATGCCGAGGATCTGGCCGTGGCGCAGTTCATCCAGCTTTTCATGCAGCGCCATGATCTCGATCTCGGCCTTCAGATTGACCTCGTAGTCGTGGGCGGCGTCGATGCGGTCGCGCTCGGTCTGGCGGTTCTGCGCCATCATGATCACCGGCGCCTGCAAGGCGGCGATCATCGACAGGACGAGATTGAGGAAGATGAACGGGTAGGGGTCGAAGGCGTCACGCGACAGCAGCCAGACATTGCCTGATGTCCACAGGATCAGAAAGCCGATGAAGGTCAGGATGAAGGACCATGAGCCGCCGATGCGGGCGATCGTGTCGGCAAGCCGGTCACCGAACGTCTGATGGAAGGCGACGGCCTTGTTGGTGTCGCGCGAGATGGTGGTGCGTTCGAGAGTCGATTGCAGCACTCGGCTTTCGAGCTGGCTGAGGCCGTCCGGCCGTCGCTTGAGCCAGCGGTTCGCCAGATCGTCGATCGTCTTGTTCATGGCTGTCTCCAGGGTCTTGGCTGCCACAAGAGGTAGAGGCTGCCGGCTCACACGGGAAGTGTTAGATTGATTCCAGATGCCGAGGGACCAATGGCCGATTTCAAGAAAATTCGCGCACGCGCTGCAAAACGCAAAGGCGGCGAGGAGGAATTGACGTCGCTGCTCGGCCCGGCGCCCGACAATGCCGCCGTGGCCGACATCGCGGACGATCGCATTCTCTCTGTTATGGCCGAGCGGGTCTTTGCCGCCGGTTTCGTCTGGCGCGTCATCGAACAGAAATGGCCTGGCTTCGAGGAGGCGTTTCTGCACTTCGAGCCGAAGCGGCTGCTGTTCCAGCCCGATGATTTCTGGCACGAGCTGACGACCGACCAGCGCATCGTGCGCAATCCGCAGAAGATCAAATCCGTGCGCGACAACGCTGCCTTCGTCGAGCGCGTGTCGAAAGAACATGGCGGCTTCGGCAGGTTCCTCGCCGAATGGCCTGATGATGACCAGGTCGGGCTGATGGCCTGGCTGGGCAAGCATGGCAGCCGGCTCGGCGGCAACACGGGCCAGTATTTCCTGCGCTGGCTGGGTTGGGATGCGTTCGTCATCTCGGGCGATATGGCCGCCGCGCTGCGCGACGCTGGCCTCGACATCACCGAAAGCCCGACGTCGAAGAAGGACTTGGACAAGATACAGAGGCAAATCAATCAATGGGCAGCGGAGACACGTCTGCCGCGACGCCATATCTCGCGCATCCTGGCGATGTCGATCGGCGAGAACCATTCGCCGCAAGCGTTGCGCGAATATATGGGCGACGACTGAGACCGGTCGTCTGGCCATATCCATCGATCGGGTAGGACATGTCGTTCAGTCTGGGACACGATCGATATCGATCGGTCCGAATTGGTCCAAACGAACGCCATTGCCCGGGCAATTTTGCCGCGCTAAGTCAGCAGGCATGACCAAGAAGCTCGACATCCTGCGCATCGCCGTCGCCCAGCTCAATCCGACCGTTGGTGACATATCAGGCAATCTCGCCAAGGCGCGCGAGGCGAGGGCGGATGCCGCCCGCCAGGGCGCCGATCTCGTGCTCTACACCGAGCTATTCCTCGCCGGCTATCCGCCGGAGGACCTGGTGCTGAAGCCGGCGTTCCTGAAAGCCTGCGAGAAGGCGGCACAGGATTTCGCCGCCGATACCGCCGATGGCGGTCCGGGCGTCATCATCGGCACGCCGCTGAAGCGCAAGAGCGGCACGCACAATTCGATCATCTTCGCGGACGACGGCAAGATCATCGCCGAACGTTACAAGCTCGATCTGCCCAATTACGGCGAGTTCGACGAGAAGCGCGTCTTCCAGGCCGGACCCGAGATCCAAGGGCCGGTCAATTTCCGCGGTGTGCGGATCGGGGTTCCGATCTGCGAGGACATCTGGGGCGAAGTCGACATCTGCGAATCGCTGGCCGAAAGCGGCGCGGAAATCCTGCTGGTGCCGAACGGCTCGCCCTACTATCGCACCAAGATCGATGTCCGCCACCAGGTCGTCATCCGCCAGGTCATCGAGTGCGGACTGCCAATGATCTATGCCAACCAGCTTGGCGGACAGGACGAGCTGATCTTCGACGGCGCGTCGTTTGCCATTGGCGCCGACAAGACGCTTGCCTTCCAGATGAGCCAGTTCGAGGAAGCGGTCGACGTCACCACCTGGAAGCGTCAAGGCGAAGGCTGGATTTGTTCCGAAGGGCCGATGTCGAAGATCCCGGACCGGGAGGAGGCCGACTACCGCGCCTGCATGCTGGGCCTGCGTGACTACGTCAACAAGAACGGTTTCAAGAACGTCGTGCTTGGTCTGTCCGGCGGCATCGATTCGGCGATCTGCGCGGCCCTGGCCGTCGATGCGCTCGGCGAGGAGCGGCTGCGGGCGGTGATGATGCCCTACCGCTACACCTCGAAGGACTCGCTGAAGGACGCCGAGGATTGCGCCCGTGCACTCGGCTGCCGCTATGACATCGTGCCGATCTTCGAACCGGTCGAAGGCTTTCTGCATACGCTGACGCAGATGTTCGAAGGCACCAAGGAAGGCATCACCGAAGAGAATTTGCAGAGCCGCGCACGCGGCACCATCCTGATGGCGATCTCCAACAAGTTCGGCTCGATGGTGGTCACCACCGGCAACAAGAGCGAGATGTCGGTCGGCTATGCCACACTCTATGGCGACATGAATGGCGGCTTCAATCCGATCAAGGATCTTTACAAGATGCAGGTCTACGCGCTGTCGCGCTGGCGCAACAGCCACGTGCCGCCGGGCGCGCTGGGACCCTCGGGCGAGGTGATCCCGAAGAACATCATCGACAAGGCGCCGTCGGCGGAATTGCGCGAGAACCAGACCGACCAGGATTCGCTGCCGCCCTATCCGGTGCTGGACGATATCCTCGAATGCCTGGTCGAGAATGAAATGGGCGTCGACGACATCGTTGCGCGCGGCCATGACCGGGCGACGGTAACGCGCATCGAGCACCTGCTCTACATCGCCGAATACAAGCGCCGGCAGGCAGCACCCGGCGTTAAGATCACCAGGAAGAATTTTGGCCGCGACCGCCGCTATCCCATCACCAATCGTTTCAGGGATCGGCTAGACACTGTTTCCTGACCGAAAGCTCGCGCCATGCCGCAGGCGAGGGTAGCCATGCCCGACTGTGAAATCAGCTTCGACCTGTCACGGATCGATTTCCGGGCGACATCCGACCTGTTGATATCGAGCTATTGGGGCGCCGGGCGCAGTGATGAAGCCCATCGCCGCGCTTTTGCCAATTCGCTTTGCGTCGGCGCTTACATAGATGGCAAGCAAGTCGGCTTCGGGCGGGCGATCACGGACCGCACGGTGTTTGCCTATCTCGCCGATATCATCATCTGGCCGGAGAATCGCGGGCAGGGCATAGGCAGCCGGCTTGTACAGGCCCTGATCGACCATCCTGAAGTCACGACTGTTTTCCACTGGAGCCTGTCGACCAGCGACGCCCATGGCATGTATGAAAAGCTTGGGTTCAAGCCATCGACCGATGGCCGCTACATGCGCTTGGATCGCATTCCTGAATGAGGCGCGCGGCTTGCCCCGTTGTTGCAAAATAATCGCAGTGGTTGGACCAGATACACTTTTGGCGTGAACTCGTCTTGGCGATGCATCGGGGCGTCTCTATAAGGACACCTCCGCAATTGTCTTGCGGGAGGTCCGAATGGCAGTATTTCACATGGTAATGCGAGGCCGCGAAGCCTAGGTCTCATCCGGCGCTCCGCGAAGGTTTGCCCTTCGTGCCGATGCCGGATCGAGCAAAGGCTTATGCCGATGCCGGTCGCCGCCCGACTATGGGCGAGACGCCAAATATGCCACTCCGCTTTGCGCGGCTTCTTCAATTTTCGACCTACCTGGGATCGGGCTCGTTTGCGCCCGAATGACATCATGGCTCGTTTCAAGATCGATTTGCGCGCGAGCGCCTTTCGCAGCGTTCTTGGTTTCACGTTCACTCACTGGCAGCGCCAGCCGTGGCGGCTTTCGCTCATCATGGGCGGCTTCCTGCTGTCGACGCTGGCCGACGTGTTGACGCCGCTCTATTCCGGCCGGCTGGTCGACGCCGTCGCCAGCAGCGCCGGCGCGGACGCGATTGCCTGGAATGCCGCGATGACGGCGTTTTCGATGCTGATGGCGCTGGCGCTGACCGGCGTTGTCTTGCGCAATCTTGCCTTCATGGGCATCGTCGAACTGACGCTGAAGATGATGGCTGACATCGCCGCCGACGCCTTCCACCGCGTCCAGCGCTTTTCCACCGACTGGCATGCCAACAGCTTTGCCGGCTCGACGGTGCGCAAGGTGACGCGCGGCATGTGGGCGCTCGACCTGCTCAACGACACGATCCTCATCGCGCTGTTGCCGTCCGTCGTCATGCTGGTCGGCTCGACGCTGCTGCTCGGCTGGTTCTGGCCGCTGATGGGCGCGGTGGTTGCTGCCGGCTCGGTGCTGTTCATCATGGTGACGGCGATGCTGTCGCTTGGCTATGTCGCACCAGCAGCAAGGCTCGCCAACACCTGGGACACGCGCCTCGGCGGCTCGCTGGCCGACGCGGTGAGCTGCAACGCCGTGGTCAAGGGCTTTGGCGCCGAGGAGCGCGAAGAGCGCCGCCTGGCCAGGGTCGTCGCCAAATGGCGTGCGCGCACGCGGCGCACCTGGGTGCGCGGCACCATCAACGGCACCACGCAAGGGGCCTTGCTGCTGGTCATGCGCGCGGCGGTGATCGGGCTGGCGCTGATGCTGTGGTCGTGGGGGCAGGCGAGCGCGGGCGACGTCGCCTTCGTGCTGACTTCGTTCTTCGTGCTGCAGGGCTATCTCAGGGACATCGGCACGCATATCCGCAATCTGCAGCGCTCGATCAACGATATGGAGGAACTGGTCGACTTCCAGTCCGAACCGCTCGGCATCGAGGACCGGCCCGGCTCCAAGCCGATCCGGATCACCGAAGGGGCTATCCGCTTCGACAACGTCACTTTCCACTATGGCAATCATCGATCAGCGCTTTACCGCGACTTTTCGGTCGATATCGCGCCTGGTGAACGTGTTGGGCTGGTCGGCCATTCGGGTTCGGGCAAGACGACGTTCGTCAAGCTCATCCAGCGGCTCTATGACGTGAATGCGGGGAAAATCCTGGTCGACGGCCAAGACATCTCCCAGGTGGCGCAGGCGTCGCTGCGCGGGCAGATCGCCATCGTCCAGCAGGAGCCGATCCTGTTCCACCGGTCGCTGGCCGAAAACATCGCCTATGCCAAGCCGAGTGCGACGCAAGATGAGATCGAGCATGCCGCGAAGCTGGCGAGCGCGCACGATTTCATCACCAACCTGCCGAAGGGCTACGGCACATTGGTCGGCGAGCGCGGCGTGAAACTATCGGGCGGCGAGCGGCAGCGCGTGGCGATCGCGCGCGCCTTCCTTGCCGATGCGCGCATCCTGATCCTCGACGAGGCGACATCGAGCCTCGATTCGGAATCCGAGGTGCTGATCCAGCAGGCGATGGAGCGGCTGATGGTCGGCCGCACCACGCTGGTCATCGCGCACCGGCTTTCGACGGTGCGGGCGCTCGACAGGCTGCTGGTTTTCGATCGCGGCAACATCGTCGAGGAAGGATCGCATGACGAACTGATCCGGCTGAAGGGCGGCATCTACCGCCGCCTGTTCGAACGCCAGGCGCTGGAACTGACCAAGGGACTTGTCGGCTGACCCTGAGGCGGCCTCCGACTTCGGCCGGAGGCCGCCTCAGCCCGGCGCTGTCAGCCCAGCGAGCTGGAGCAGGGCACGCAATCGCAGGGCGCAGCCGAACCTGCCCATCGGCGGCGTGGGGCATCCGAGGTCCCGTATGCTGGCCGACCAAAATTTGCCTGTGAGGTCCTGTTCCGGATACTAAGTTTTGAGACCTCTGTTCATCATACTGACCGAGATACGTTGTTTCTACCATTGGTTGATATATATCCGATGGAGGCAACCCATGGGCGTTCTTCACGATGCATCTTTCTGCAAATGCCGAGGAAAAGGTGGCCGCGCCTTCAGTGCTGGACTCTCAGCACGGCTCGGTTCGGCCGCTCGCTGCAGAAGATCTCGAGCGTGTGGCCGCACTCTTCCTGACGAAGTTTCGCCGGCGGCGGCGTCATATCCTCGATCGCGCGATCGCCGAGACGGCCGCGTATATGAGAAAGATCTATCTCGACCCTGCCGGCCAGTCCGGTGAAAGCAACGCTCTTGTCCAGATCAACCGGCAGGGTCGTCTGGGCGGGTTCCTCGGTGTCCTGAAAGCCCGCTACGAGCTCAACGGAGCGGCATTGAATGCGGCGATCATCGGGCCGCTCATGGCCGATCCCGGCACCGATGACGGTTCGGCCGGACCGCAATTGCTGCGTGCCTTGCATCAAGGTGAATTCGATCTGCAGCTGACCGATTCGGCCAACCGGACATCTTTGGCCTTCGCGCGCCCGATGAAGTATCAACTCCTGCCGGTGCATTGTCTGGGATGGACATATGTTTTCCGGCCGGCGGCGATGGCCGCCGCCGCACTGCACCGTAAATGGCCCGGCCTGCCTCACCTGGTACTCGATCCATGCGCGAGAGCGTTCGATGCTCTTGCGAAAAAAAGGTTCGAACCCTCGGTTCAGTTGTCATCGTCGCATCGGATCCACCGTGAGCCGATCGATGCCGTGCAATTTGCCGAGAAACTGCCGACCCTCCTGTCTGGTTACTCCCTTCGGCCGAGCTGGAAGGATGGGGAGCTGCCAAGGTTGCTCGCGCTGGCGGCCGAGAAGCGGGCCGACGGCCCCCTTCATTTCGGTGGGACCTACGATGAAACAGGCAAAATGCTCGGTTGTTACGCCTTCTATGGCCAAGCCGGCGACATGGCGAACCTGTTGCAAATTCAGGCGTCCGGGTCGCACTGGGGCGCGACGCTGGATGCGCTTGTCGCCGCCGCGTGGGAGATGGGCTGCGTGGGCATCACCGGACAGACGCAGACCAGATTCATACCTCAACTCTTTGGCTACAAGAATGTCTTCTTCCGCTATGCCGGGGGGACGATGGTCCGCTCGCGAATCGCCGAGGTCACGGAAGCGGTCCGTTCCGGCGACATCTTTATCGGTGGATTGATGGGCGACCGCTGGACCCGTCTCAGTTCCGATGATTTCGGTCGCTGATCGCCTTCAACCGCTACGAACTCGGTTACCGGGTTCCTTCGGAGTCCCCGCCGGCGCGTTGGCTGACGGAGCATCAAACGAAAAACCCGCCGGTGCGGCGGGTCACTGGCGCAAATCAGCACCATAGGCAAATATATACCATAGCTGACGGCAGGGAGTCAAGAAAAAATTCCTAAAGCTGCCAACGCCGCCGAACTGGCTGCACGAGGCCTTTGTTAACCTGAGTTCGGAGTCCTCTGAGGCGTCCACCGCCCGGTCTTTTCATTCCAGCCGCCATGTTCTATGTCTGCCGGGCAGCGTGGGGGCGCGTCTTGTCAATCGCAAAAGCATCCGGTACGCCCCGCTCATGACAGTTACCGTTCGTTTCGCCCCGTCGCCGACCGGCCGCATTCATATCGGCAATGCGCGTACCGCTCTGTTCAACTGGCTGTTTGCCATGAACAACAAGGGCCGCTTCATCCAGCGCTTCGACGACACCGACATTGCCCGCTCGAAGCAGGAATTTTCCGACGCCATCCTCTACGACCTGCATTGGCTCGGCATCTTTCCCGACGCCACCGAATACCAGTCGCGGCGCTTCGAGATCTACCACGCGGCGGTCGAGAGGCTGAAGACGGCAGGCGTTCTCTATGCCTGCTACGAAACGCCGGAGGAGCTCGATCTCAGGCGCAAGGTGCGCCGCACGCGCGGCCTGCCGCCAGTCTACGGCCGTGAGGCGCTGACGCTGACGCAAGAGCAGATCGCCGAGTACCAGACCGATGGCCGCCGGCCGCACTGGCGTTTTCTCCTTCCCAATTTCTCAGACGATCCGCAACAGCCCGAACGGACCGAGGTCCACTGGAACGACATGGTGCGCGGCGAGGAAACCGTTGATCTCGCCTCGCTTTCCGATCCGGTCCTGATACGCGAGGACGGCACCTATCTTTACACGCTGCCCTCTGTCGTCGACGACATCGAGATGGGGGTCAGCCATGTCATCCGCGGCGACGACCACGTCACCAACACCGGCGTGCAGATCGCCCTGTTCCAGGCGCTGGCTGCCGAGCCGCCAGTGTTCGGCCACCACAACCTGCTGACCACGGCGTCGGGCGAGGGACTGTCGAAGCGCACCGGCGCGCTCTCCATCGAAAGCTTGCGCGAGAACGGCATCGAGCCGATGGCCGTCGCCTCGCTGGCCGTGCTGGTCGGCACCTCGGAGAATGTCGTGGCGGTGCCGACGATGGGCGAACTCGCCGAACGCTTCGATCCTGCGGCGACATCGAAATCCGCTGCCAAATTCGACCCGGACGAACTGTTCGTTCTCAACCGGTCGCTGCTGCACCACATGCCGTTCACCGAGGCACAAGACCGGCTGATCGTGCTCGGCATCTCGGGCGAGCAGGCCGAACCGTTCTGGCTGGCGGTGCGCGGCAATCTCGACAGGCTGGCCGATGCGGTCAGCTGGTGGCGTATTCTGCGCGAAGGACCGCAGGAGAGGCCGGAATTTTCCGACGACGACCGCGATTTTCTTCACCAGGCCTTCGACCTGCTGCCGGAGGAACCCTGGACCGCGACGGTCTGGAAAGACTGGACGGGCAAGATCAGGGAAGCGACAGGCCGCAAGGGCAAGGCGTTGTTCATGCCGCTGCGAACAGCCCTTACCGGACTGCCTTCGGGGCCGGAGCTTGCAGATCTATTGCCGCTGATGGGTCGGGAAGGAACGTTGGCCCGACGACCCTGACCTTGCGCTGTTCCGGCGGCAGCGCGGACACCGGGGACGTCACCGGCTTGGCGGAAAGCCGCTTGATCGCCTCGCGATCGAGCCCACCCGCCAGATTGGCCAGAGTTTCCGGATCGGCACCCGGATCGGGCTTGGAAGCTGGCACTGGAACGAACGGTCCCGAATCCGTTTCGGGCTGCGATTGCTCCGGATTTGGCGGATTGCCGGCGATGATCTGAAAGCCCTGCGCGGCGGCGTTGCAGCCGCAGGCCGGCGGACGCGACATGTCGGGCCGCTTGTAGAGATAGGCGGTCGGCAATTCGCTGTAAGGCCGGCCGGTGACGGATGACGTCATCGAGGCCGAATCGTCGTCCATGCCGCGCGAGTAGAAAACCTGCATCTCGGTGCCGGGGCAGCTCGACTCGCAATTCTTCTGGTCGCGCTCGAAATCGCCTGCCGAGGCCGAGTTCGACATCGGGAAGAAGTAGCCGTCGCAGGTGCGCACACAGGAGGTATGGAATTCACCGCCGACGCTCGGGAAGTCCGGCACGCCGGGCTGGTTGAGCACCCCACGGACGCTGCGCTCCTCGCCGGGATCGTCAGGCTGGTCGAGGGTGTCCGGCGTGTCGAGTTGCTGGCTGTTGCCGCCAAAAAGCTGGTCGAACAGATTGGCGCTGCCGCCGTCGCGGTTCGCTTCCTGCAAGGGTGCGCGCCGAGGCGCAACGGTGTCGTCGCGGCAGCCATTGGCGTCAAGCGCCGCTAGTATGCGTCCGCGGTCACGGCGTGAGCCGCCGCCGGCAAGCCGCTCGCGTTTGCTTTGCAGCGCATCGAGATTGGCATTCATGCGGTCGATGGTGGCGTTAAGCCCGGCGCATTGATTGAGGTTGCGGCCAAACAGCGAAAAGCCGCAGCCGGCCCGGCTCGCCTGGCTGCGGGCTTTCGAAATCTGCTCATTCTGCCTGGCAATTGCGGAATCGTATTTCCGGATCAGCGCCGGACCGCCACCGCCGCCGCGTGAGGCCGCGGCAAGATCGGCTTCCAACTGGCGGCAGACCCGCGAGGCGGCCTGTGGTTCGGTTATCCCCCAGGTTCCGGACAACAAGAGGCCGAGCAGCACGGCAGCATGCGCCTGCTTCCACCCTCCGCTTGCCATCGCCAAACTCCGCCTGCCCAAACCCGCCTTTTGGCCCGCGAGGCTACCGTGTTCGCGGTTAACTGCAGTTTACCGCGAAATCCGTGTTCAGCCCAGATTGACGACCGCCTGTGCCTTGTGGGCGGCTTCGACCACGGCAAGCGCCGTCATGTTGACGACGCCACGCGAGGTGACCGACGGCGTCAAGATGTGCGCCGGCATGTCGGTGCCGAGTAGGATCGGCCCGACATGCAGCGCGTCCATCATGGTTCGGAGCGCGGTTAGCGTGATGTTTGCCGAATCGAGGTTGGGGAACACCAGCAGATTGGCTTCACCCTTCAGCCGCGAATGCGGATAGACGCGCTGACGCAGATGCTCCGACAGAGCGGAATCGGCATGCATCTCGCCATCGCACTCCAGTTCTGGGGCGATGCGCGCCAGGATCGCCGCCGCTTGCCGCATCTTCAGCGCACTCGGCGAATCGCGCGAGCCGAAATCGGAATGCGAGAGCAGCGCTGCCTTCGGCTCGATGCCGAAGCGCTGGATTTCTTCCGCCGCCAGCACCGTCATCTCGGCGATTTCTTCCGCCGTCGGGTCGACGGAGACGTGCGTGTCGGTGAGGAAGATGATGCCGCGCTGCGAGATCAGCATCGAGAGCGTCGACAGATCGCGGTCCTTGACGCCGGTGCGTGGGCCGATGATCAAGGTGACATTGCGCAGATGCCGCTCGAAGCGGCCTTCGAGGCCGCAGACCATGGCATCGGCATCGCCGCGTTTCAGCGCCAGGGCCGCGATCACCGTGTTGTCGGTGCGCACCATCGTGCGCGCAGCCTCCGTCGTCACGCCGCGCCGGCCAGCGAGCTCGATCAGCAGGTCGACATAGTGGCGGTAGCGCGGATCGTCTTCGGGATTGATCAGGCCGAAATCGACGCCGGGCTTGATGCGCAGACCGTAGCGCTTCAGGCGCACTTCGATGACGTGCGGGCGGCCGATCAGGATCGGCTCGGCGATGCCTTCCTCGAGCACCACCTGGGCGGCGCGCAGCACGCGCTCGTCCTCGCCGTCGGCATAGATGACGCGCTTGGCGGTCGACGCCTTGGCGGACGAGAACACCGGCTTCATCACCAGGCCGGAGCGGAAGACGAAGCGGTTCAACTTGTCGATATAGGCGGGGAAGTCGGTGATCGGCCTTGTCGCGACGCCAGTGTCGCAGGCAGCCTTGGCGACCGCCGGCGCGATGCGCAGGATCAGGCGCGGATCGAAGGGCGAGGGGATCAGGAACTCGGGGCCGAAGATCGGGGTCTCGCCGGAATAGGCGCGGGCGGCGACGTCCGAAGGTTCCTCGCGTGCGAGCGCCGCGATTGCCCGCACCGCCGCCATCTTCATCTCTTCATTGATGGCGCTGGCGCCGCAGTCGAGCGCGCCGCGAAAAATGTAAGGAAAGCACAGTACGTTGTTGACCTGATTGGGAAAATCGGACCTACCGGTGCAGATCATCGCATCGGGACGCGCCGCACGGGCGGTTTCCGGCATGATCTCGGGATTGGGGTTGGCCAGCGCCAGGATCAGCGGTTTTGGTGCCATGTGTTGGAGCAGTTCCGGCTTCAGCACGCCTGCCGCCGAGAGGCCAAGGAAGACATCGGCGCCTGAGATCACATCGGCCAGCGTGCGTGCATCGGTGTCCTTCACATAGGGGTCTTTCCAGCGGTCCATCTCGTCGGTGCGGCCCTTGTAGGCAACGCCGAAACGATCAGTGACCCAGATGTTTTCGACCTTGGCGCCGAGCGAGACCAGCAGGTTGAGGCAGGCAAGGGCGGCGGCGCCGGCACCTGAGGTGACGATCTTGATGTCCGATATGGTCTTGCCGGCGAATTCCAGCCCGTTGAGCACGGCGGCGGCGACGATGATGGCGGTGCCGTGCTGGTCGTCGTGAAACACCGGTATGCCCATGCGGGCCTTCAGCCGTTCCTCGACCTCGAAGCACTCAGGTGCCTTGATGTCCTCCAGGTTGATGCCGCCGAAGGTCGGCTCCAGCGCCGAGATCGTCTCGACCATGCGCTCGATGCCGGGCGCGTCGATCTCGATGTCGAAGACGTCGATGCCGGCGAACTTCTTGAACAGGACAGCCTTGCCTTCCATGACCGGTTTGGAGGCCAGCGGGCCGATATTGCCGAGGCCGAGCACCGCCGACCCGTTGGAGACGACACCAACCAGATTGGCGCGCGCGGTGTAGTCGGCGGCGGTCGCCGGATCGTCGCGGATTTCCAGGCAAGGGGCGGCGACACCAGGCGAATAGGCGAGCGCGAGGTCGCGCTGGTTGCCGAGTGGCTTGGTCGCCTGGATTTCGAGCTTTCCGGGCCTTGGGTGCTTGTGGAAGTAGAGGGCGGCTTCGTCGAGATCCGAACGTGCCGTCTTTTTGGTCTCGCCTTCCATGCGGCCGCTCCCTCGAAATTTGCGTGGAGATTCCCTTTTAGCATGCAGCCGCGTGTTTTCGCGACGCTAATTGACGCGCCGGCAGCTTTACGCGGCGACGCGTCAAAGATCGTGATCTATCAAAATCTTACGCTAATTTCATGACAAATGAGTCCTGTCGTCTGGCAGGCCCGTCGGTCAAAAAGCGCTGACGTAGAGACCGCCATCGACCGGTATGTTCTGCCCGGTCAGATAACCGGCATGGACCGAGCACAGGAAGGCGCAGATCTGGCCGAATTCCTCCGGCGTGCCGAGCCGCTTGGCCGGAACATCGGCGCTGATGCGCGTCTTGCGCGCGGCTGCTGCCTCAGGGTCCTCGACGGTGCCGGCTTCATGCGGGCCGCGCAGACGGTCGGTGTCGAGCTTGCCTGGCAGAAGGCTGTTGATGGTCACGTTGCGGTCGGCAACCGTTCTGGCCACGCCGGCAAGGAACGAGGTCAGGCCGGCTCGCGCGCCGGACGACAGGTCGAGGCCAGGAATGGGCACATAGACCGACAACGAGGTGATGTTGACTATGCGGCCGAAGCCGCGCGCCGCCATGCCGTCGAGGACGGCCTGAACCAGTTCGATCGGCGTCACCATGTTCTGGGTGACGCCTTCGAGGATCTTTTCGCGATCGAGCGTACGGAAATCGCGAAGCGGCGGACCGCCATTGTTGTTGACGAGGATGTCCGGCTCGGGACAGGCGGCGAGCAGCGCCTTCTGCACCTCGGGCCTGGAGACGTCGCCAACGATTTCCGTCACCGTGACGCCATAGCGCTGGCGCAACTCCGCGGCGGTTTTCGCCACCAGCTCCGCATTGCGCCCGTTGACGACGATGTCGCAGCCGGCCTCGGCCAGCGCCATGGCGCAACCGCGCCCCAGGCCTTTGCTCGAAGCGCAGACGATGGCCTTCTTTCCCCTGATACCGAGATCCATGATGTTTTTCTCCTTGTAAGTCGGCGGCAAGCTAGTCCTTCGGCTGGACCAATCGCAACCGTCATACGGTTGTTGCATGAATCGGGGCATAGCCTGCGCGAAAGCAACGGTGAAATCGCGATGTCCGGCCAAGAGCCCCGCACCTTCCGCAGCATGTTCATCTCCGACGTCCATTTGGGCTCGAAGGCGGCCAAGGCGGAATTCCTGATCGATTTCCTTCGATATCACGATGCCGATATCATCTATCTGGTCGGTGATATCGTCGACGGCTGGCGGTTGCGGCGGAGCTGGCACTGGCCGCAAAGCCACAATGATGTCGTGCAGAAACTGCTGCGCAAGGCGCGAAAGGGCGCCAACATCACCTACATCGCCGGCAACCATGACGAGTTCGCCCGCCAGTTCCAGGGTGTGCATTTCGGCGGTATCGTCGTCGCCGACCGCGCCATCCATGAGACCGCCGATGGCAAGCGGCTGCTCGTCATCCATGGCGACCAGTTCGACACCGTCGTCCACAATGCGCGCTGGCTCGCCTATCTCGGCGACCACGCCTATGACGCGGCGATGCTGGTCAATCGCGTGGTGACGCGGTTGCGCCAACTGCTCGGCCTTCCATATTGGTCGTTCTCCTCCTGGGCCAAGGTCAACGTCAAGAAGGCGGTGAACTTCATTGGCTCGTTCCAGACCATGCTTGCCGAAGAGGCGCGCCGTTCGCATGTCGATGGCGTCATTTGCGGCCACATCCATCATGCCGTCATCGAGAATTTTGGCGATGTCCAGTACATCAACACCGGCGACTGGGTGGAAAGCTGCACGGCGGTGGTCGAGCATTTCGACGGCCGCATGGAAATCCTGACCTGGGCGCAGGTGCTGCCCGCGGCGCCGGACGAGCCTTTTATCCCATTGCTCATCGAAGACCGGGTAGGGCAGGCGGCATAGGCCGAAGTTCGTTTCGGCCCAGGGATCAATCGATTAGTCCAACCGGTTCCGCCCGGTTTTCGCCCATGTTAAGGGATCGATACGCGTTGCCGTCCGGCCGAGTGCAGCGTGATTGGATCGATTCATGTCCCTGCCGCCGCTTTCGCCCGAACAACTCGTCAAGCCGCGCCGTTTCGAACTGCGCATGAGCCTGATCTTCGCCACGCTGTTCGTGCCGCTCGGAACACACGTGCCTTATTTTCCGCTGTGGCTGCAGGGCGAGGGTTTTCACGCCGAGCAGATCGCCGTCATTCTGGCTGCGCCGATGTTCCTGCGCGTGGTGACGACGCCGCTGTTGACCGCACTGGCCGACCGGGCCAGGGACCGAGCCGATGTCTATGTCGCGCTGGCGGCTGCGTCGCTGCTTTTGTCGGCAGGTTATTTCCTCACGCCGACCTATGTCATGGTGCTGGCGGTATCGCTGGTGCTGACCATTGTCTGGACGCCGCATTCGCCGATTGCCGATTCGCTGGCGCTCTCGGGTGTGCGCCGCTTCGGGTCGAACTATACCAGCATGCGCAAATGGGGCTCGATCTCTTATCTCTGCGCCAATGTCGCCGGCGGCTTCATTCTGTCGGCAACAGGCTCGCGGGCCGTTC
This sequence comes from Mesorhizobium sp. LjRoot246, assembly GCF_964254115.1. NCBI lineage: Bacteria > Pseudomonadati > Pseudomonadota > Alphaproteobacteria > Hyphomicrobiales > Phyllobacteriaceae > Mesorhizobium > Mesorhizobium sp. LjRoot246. Next base: position 3,863,712 of record NZ_CAXUSN020000001.1, read on the forward strand.
CGGTTATCATTCTCGTGGCGTTTGTCGCAGCCCTTGCCGCCGGTCTGGCGGCACCCCGTCTTGGCCGACCGCGGCGTGCCTCACCGCTATCGGCCACCGACATCCAGCATTCGGCACCGAAGCTTCTCAACCCATATTTCCTGTATTTCTCCATCGGCGTCGGCGTCATCACGGCCAGCCACGCATTCCTCTACGGCTTCGTCTCCATCTACTGGAAATCGATCGGCATCAGCGATTCGGTTGTCGGCCTCTTATGGGCCTGGGGCGTGGTGTCGGAGGTCTGCATGTTCATGATGTTCACCCGCTTTTTCGACCGGTTCTCCGTCGTGTCGATCATGGTGATGGCGGGGATCGGCTCGATCGTGCGTTGGATCGCCTTTCCGCTGGTCTGGCCGCTCGGCCTCGGCATTCCCGGCTTCTTCGGTGTCCAGTCTCTGCACTCGGTCTCGGTGGCGTTGGTGCTGATCGGCCTGCAGAAGATGATCGGCGAAACGGTCTCCGAGGAGCGGACCGGTGCCGCGCAAGGCATCGCCTATTTCTCCAACGGCTTCTTCATGGCGGTGGTGACGCTGGCATCCGGCCCGCTCTACGACCGCTTCGGCGTCGACGGCTTCTTTGCCATGATCCCGATCGCCTTGATCGGACTGGTGCTGATCGGGATTGCGGCGCGCTCAGCCCCAGAGCGCCCTATCCGGCGGTGACACCAGCGATCCCTGGTAGACAAGGCCGGGCACGCGGTCGCGGGCAAGCAGCAGGGGACCGTCGAGGTCGACGAAATCGGCATCCTGGGCGAGCAGCACAGCCGGCGCCATGGCCAGCGACGTGCCGACCATGCAGCCGACCATCACGCCGAACCCCAGTTCGCGGGCACGATCGCGCAGCACCAATGCCGCCGTCAGCCCGCCCGACTTGTCGAGCTTGATGTTGACGGCGTCGTAGAGGCCGACAAGCGCTTCGAGATTCTCAGCCTCGTGCACGCTTTCATCGGCGCAGATCGGCACGGGATGCGCGATATGGCGCAGGATTTCGTCGTGGCCGGCCGGCAGCGGCTGTTCGATCAGTGCGATGCCTTGCTCGGCGGCAAAGGCGAGGTTCGCAACGATGTTGTCGTCGCTCCAGCCCTCGTTGGCGTCGAGGATGATGCGGCTGTCAGGCGCTGCTTGCCTGACGGCGCGGATGCGGGCGATGTCGTTATCGCCGCCGATCTTGACCTTGAGCAGCGGCCGCGCCGCGTTGGCGCGGGCTTGCGCCGCCATTGCCTCCGGCTCGCCCAGCGACAGCGTGTAGGCGGTTTCGAGCGGCCGCGGTGAAGCGGCACAAACGCTGGATGCCACCGGTCTGCCGCTCAACTTGGCTTCGAGATCCCATAAGGCACAGTCGACGGCGTTGCGGGCGGCTCCGGCCGGCATAGCGTCAAGCAAGGCGCTGCGGTTGATGCCGCCGGCGATCCGGTCGCGCATGGCCTCGATCGCCTCGCGCACGCCGTCCATGGTCTCGCCATAGCGCTTGTAGGGAACGCACTCGCCACGGCCGGCGTGGCCACCCTCGCTGATCGTGCAGGAGATCACTTCGGCTTCGGTCTTGGAACCGCGCGAGATGGTGAAGGTTCCGGCGATTGGAAAACGCTCGGCCTCGACCGAAATGACACGCGCCATATTTTTCTGCTCCTGCTATGCGACAAGCGTTGTCGGCAAATCGACAGGTCAGACCCGTCAGGCTAAACAGGACGCCATGTTGACCATCGGCAAGCGCGACGCAAGCGGCACGACCGCAGGGGAGGCTGACCACGAACCGCGCGTGGCGATCGGCGAGGAGGACGGCGTTCTCGGCTGCGCCTTCTCGGGAACCTGGACGACACGGACCGTCGCGCTGATCGATGCTAAGATGCGCAAGATCGAGAAGCGAAGCGGTTTCAAGACTTTGGCGCTCGATCTTTCCAAAATCGAGAAGATGGACACCGCCGGCGCCTGGTTGATCGACCGGCTGGTCAGCGCCTTCGAGAAGAAGGGCGTCGAGATCCAGTTGCAAGGCCAGAGCGAGATCGCTTCGATCCTGCTCGACGCGGTTGGCGAGGCCGTGCGGCGCGAACCCGAATCTGGCGCCGCCGGCGCGCCCAATATCGTCATCCGCGCGCTGGAGGCGGTCGGACGGCGCGTCTACGAGATGCGCGACGACTTCCTTGCCTCGATGAACATCCTCGGCGCCACCATCCGCGGCGCGCAGATGAAGCTCGGCCGTGGCCATGCCGTCAACCCTGCGGCGATCTTCAACCAGATCGACCGCATGGGCGTCGGCGCCATTCCGGTGGTGGTGCTGATGTCGGCGATCGTCGGCGCCATCGTTGCCCAGCAAGGTGCCTATCAGCTCAGCTATTTCGGCGCCGATATCTTCGTCGTCGACCTGGTCGGCGTGCTGATCCTGCGCGAGCTTGGCGTGCTGATGACGGCGATCATGATCGCCGGCCGCTCCGGCAGTGCTATCACCGCCGAGATCGGTTCGATGAAGATGCGCGAGGAGGTCGACGCACTGAAGGTTATCGGGCTCAACCCGATCGGCGTCCTGGTGTTTCCGCGGCTGGTGGCGCTGGTCATCGCCTTGCCGTGCCTGACCATCATCGCCAATTTCGCGGCGCTCGGCGGCGGCATACTGGCTGCCTGGCTCTATTCCGACATCCCGCCCGCCGCCTTCATCGACCGGTTGCGCGTCGCCATCGATCTCAGCACCATCTTTGCCGGCCTGATCAAGGCGCCGTTCATGGCCATGATCATCGGCACGATTGCCTCGGTCGAAGGCATGAAGGTCGGCGGCAGCGCCGAATCGCTCGGGCAGCATGTCACCGCGTCGGTGGTGAAGTCGATCTTCGTCGTCATCATCCTCGACGGACTTTTTGCCATGTTCTACGCAGCGATCGAGTTCTGAGATGAAGCTGCGAAACCGGAAAAAGGAAAGTGCACTGGCGCACGACACGGGCGAGGGCGACATCGTGCTTTCCGCGCATGACATCAGCGTGTCCTTCGCCGACAAGCTTATCCTCGACAAGCTGTCGCTCGACATAAGGCGCGGCGAGATTCTCGGCTTTGTCGGTGCCTCGGGCGCCGGCAAGTCCGTTTTGCTGCGCACCATTCTCGGCCTGACACGCAAGCAATCGGGCACGATCAAGCTGTTCGGCGTCGATATCGAGAAGGCCGGCGATGCCGAGCGTTTGCGCATCGACATGCGGCTTGGCGTGCTGTTCCAGCATGGCGCCCTGTTTTCGGCGCTGACGGTGCTGGAAAACGTCCAGGTGCCGATGCGCGAGTATCTCGACCTGCCGCGAAAGCTGATGGACGAACTGGCGATGCTCAAGGTCGAGCTGGTCGGGCTGCCGCCGGACGCGGCGCAGAAATTCCCGTCCGAACTGTCCGGCGGCATGATCAAGCGCGCCGCGCTGGCCCGGGCGCTGGCGCTCGACCCCGACATCGTCTTCCTCGACGAGCCGACATCGGGCCTCGATCCGATCAGCGCGGCGGAGTTCGACGAGCTGGTCGTCAAGCTGCGCGATACGATGGACCTGACCGTCTATATGGTGACGCACGACCTCGACACGCTTTTCACCGCTTGCGACCGGGTGGCTGTGCTTGGCAAGAAAAAAGTGCTGGTCGAAGGCACCATCGACGACATGCTGAAGAGTGAGGAGCCGTGGGTAAAATCCTATTTCCGCGGAAAACGCGCCCGGCAACTTGATCTTGCAGCGCGCGCATAGCCATAAGTGGGACAATGGAAACCAGAGCCAATTACGTCATTGTCGGCATTTTCACGCTGGCCGCGATCCTGGCGGCGTTTGCCTTCGTCTACTGGACGGCGGCGATCGGCGACAAGGGCGAGACGACGGTGCTGCGCGTGCGCATTCCAGGCTCGGCGTCCGGGCTTGGCCGCGGCAGTTTCGTGCTGTTCAACGGCGTTAAGGTCGGTGATGTCAGGCGCGTCTATATCGACGTCGACAACCCGACAGTCGCTATTGCCGACACCGAGATCGATCGCCTGACGCCGATCACCAAGTCGACGCAAGCCGATATCGGTCTTGCCGGTCTCACCGGACAGGCCAACATCGAGCTCAAGGGCGCCGACCCCAAGGAGGTAAAACTCCTCGACCAGGCGGAAAAGGAAGGCAAGGTCGCCGAGATCGTCGCCAACCCCTCCGCGGTGACCAACCTCTTGCAGACAGCCCAAAACATCTTCACCCGCGCCGACAAGGTGCTGACGGAACTCGAAGGCTTCACCAAGGACGTTCGCGGGCCGCTGACGCAGACCGTGCAGAACGTGCAGACGTTCTCCGATGCGCTGGCCAGGAATTCGGACGGCATCGACAAGTTCCTGTCCGCCGCCAGCACGTTGGCTGATGAGCTGAAAGGCGTTTCCGGCAAGCTCGACGGCACGCTGAAGGCCGCCGAAGGCCTTCTCAACGCCGTCGACAAGGACAAGATCAAGAGCATCGTCGCCAATGTCGATGCGGTGACCGGTAACCTCAAGGAGACGTCGAAGCAGCTCGACGGTGTGATCAAGAACGTCGATACCGCGGTTGGGTCGGTCAACGATTTCGCCAAGCGGACGCAAGGCACGCTGGCCAAGGTCGACGGCGTGCTCGACGGTATCGATCCCGCACAGGTGCGCTCCGCACTCGCCAACATCCAGAAGGCCAGCGAGAGCGCCGACAAGGCCGCCGCCGACATCGCGGAGGTGACCCACAAGTTCGCCAACCGGGCCGACGATATCGACCAGACGATCAAGGACGCCAAACAACTCGCGCAACGGCTCAACGACGCCTCGGTGCGGGTCGATGGCATCCTCGCCCGGGTCGATCACTTGCTCGGTTCCGGGCAGGCCGATGGCGTGATGGCGGATGCCAGGGCGACGCTGAAGTCGTTCAAGCAGGTCGCCGACACGCTGAATGCCCGGCTTGGCGTCATCACCGACAATCTGACGCGCTTCTCGGGCCAGGGGCTGTCGAATGTCGAGGCGCTGGTGCAGGACAGCCGCCGTTCGATCAGCCGCATCGAGGAGGCGGTAACCGATCTCAGCCGCAATCCGCAGCGCATCCTGACGGGCGGCGAAGGAGAGGTCCGTCAGTTTGACGGCAGGGCGCGGCGTTGACTTCGGCATCGGCGCGCCCCAGAAACATGAGCCGCGAAAGCGGGTTGATCTTACGCTCCGGGGACAACGGGGATCGCGCGTGAAATCTGTGTGGGTTAAAACGGGCTGGGTGACATCGGCTGTGGCACTGCTTGCCCTGACGCTGGCCGGCTGCGCGGCGTTGGGCGCCAAGCCGGCGCCGCTCGATACGTTCGAATTGTCGGCGCCGTCGGTCGACGTGCGTGGCCACAGCCGTCGCCAGATCCTGATCGCGCAGCCGTCGGCGCTCAAGGCGCTGGACAGCCAGAACATCGTCATCAAGCCATCGGACCGCTCGATCCAGTATCTCAAGGGCGCCCAATGGGCCGACCGGCTGCCGCTGATCGTGCAGGCGCGGCTGGCCGAGACCTTCCAGCGTTCGGGCAGCTTCGCCGGCGTCGGCAAGCCGGGCGAGGGCCTGGCGATCGATTACCAGGTGATTGTCGAGGTCCGGTCCTTCGAAGTGCGCGTCGACGGTGGCGAACATGCCGAGGTCGATTTGTTCGTGCGTATTCTCAACGACCGCAATGGCGAGGTTCGCGCCTCCAAGAGCTTCACCGCATCCGCGCCCGTTTCGGGCAGCGGCAATCCTGGTTATGTCAGTGCGCTCGACAAGGCGTTCGGCGATGCCGCCGGGCAGATCGTGCGCTGGACGACCTCGGTGATCTGAGCGCGAGGCGCGCCGGAATCCTAGCTCACCCACCTACAAGCGGTCGAAGGTGCCCGGCCGGAGCTTTCCAGTCTTTATCAGGTGCTGCAGGGTGTAGGTCACGGACAGCGCGTCATCGAGCGCGTCGTGCCCCTGCAATGGCGGGTGCTCGACGCCATCCGCGAGCTTGTTGCTCGGCGTTTTCGCTAGGTCCTCGATCGGCATTCCAGCCGCGATCAGCAGCTTGACGGCGTTGTCAAACCGGGTGGCCTGGATCGAAGGTTGAATGCCCGCGACATAGCAACTGATGGCGATCATGTTCAATTCGTCCTTGCCCCAGGACCAGAACCGCGCGCCACCGGAAAAGCGATCGACGTCGGCGAGGGCTTCCCTCAGGGGTGACCCCTTCGGCCTCCAGGTCTTGCTCGGTGATGCCGGTCAGCTTGGTGAAGAACGGGTCGAGGGCGTATCTCTGACCAAACCGGTCAACCGGTCTGATATAGGCCTTGTGTGTACCGAGCAGTGGAAAATCGTCCTCGAGTCCAAGCCTGACGGCGCCGATCTGCGCGATCACCGGGTCGGGATCGTGGGCCGCGCACCAGAATCTGCGTTGCGAGCCCTCAAGACAAAGAAACTCGCAGTCGAATATGATTGCCGTTTTCACGATCACACCCTTTGAGCGTCCGGGCAGTGGTACTGTCGGTGGATTTTAGTGCCGTCGAGAATCGACTTTGGGCCGATTCCCGAACGCGTCCATCGGCTCGCAAAACTTGTTGCGGGCAGGTTCAGCGCGTGCCGCGGGTTTAGGTAGTCACAGGCGGGATTTTGGCCCCGCCTGTTCAATTCCTGCCTTACTGCAGGCGGCCGCTGGCGTGGGCCAGCATGGTGTAGACCTTGCCGGTATCGGACGTCAGGTAGGTCTGCGCCATGATGTTGTCGCGGTCGTTGCGCGAGACATCCTTGAGCAGCTTCTCGAAATCGTCGCAGTAGCGGTCGACGGCGGCGCGGAACTCGGCCTCCGCCTGATACTTGCGACGGATCTCGTCGAACGTCTGCTGGCCCTTCAGCGTGTAGAGTCGCCGCGTGAACACGTCACGCTCGCCGCGCCGGTAGCGATTCCACAACTCGATCGAAGCCTCGTGGTCGATGGCCCGCGCGATGTCGACGGAGAGCGAGTTCAGCGATTCCACGACATGCAGGGGCGAGCGCTGGGCAGGGGCCGCGCGCGGTGTTTCCGCGGGCGTTGCCGGCCTGGCGTCCTCTTCTCGCGATGCTCCGCTCAGGAGATCACGCACCCAGCCGCCTTGTGGCGTGCGGGCGTTGGCGTCACCGCGCTGGCGCGGTGCCGCCTCGGCTGGACGCTCCATGTCGAGCGTGCCGCGCAACGCAGGGCCGCCCAACGGCGCCTGAGGTGTGCGCAGCTCCGGCTGCGGTGCCGGCGCGCGACGCTGCGGCTCGGCGGCGCGTGCGGCCGGCGCTTGCGGCGCCGGGCGCAGGTTGCGTGGCTCGGACCCATCGCCGCCGCGGCCGGACTTCGCAACGATGTCCGAAAGCTCCTTCAGGGCGTTGATCTGCTCGGAAACGGCGCGGCGGATGGCCGAGGTCGATTCCTTTGCCTCTTCCGGCATCTCGATGACGCCCTTCTTGAGCTCGGCGCGGGTGAGGTCGAGTTCGCTCTTGATCGAACCCGCGGTGCGTCGCATCTCCTCGGTCGCATCGGCGAAGCGCTTGGTTGCCGAATCGACGACGTCGGTGATGGCGTTGCGGATCTTGTCGGCCGATTCCATCGTCTTGCCTTCGGCGTTCTGCAGCGTCTGGCCGACGAGATTTTCGAACGAGCGCATGACCCTTTCGAGATCTTCCGACTTCTTGACCAGGCCAACGGCGAGGTCCTCGAGCGACGACTGCCGTTCGAGCGTGTGCTCGAGATTGCTCTGGGCCGAGCTCAACAAGTCCGAAGCGCTGGACAGCAGGCGGCTGTGCTCGTCGAACTTGGTGGCGATCGACGCGACCTCACGCAAGGTGGACGATGACAGTTCCGTCAGCCTTGTCGTGTTCGAATCGACCAATCGCGCCGAGCTGGCGAAGGTCTGCGCGGCTTTCTCCGTGGTGGCGGCGAAGCTTTGCGTGCTGCCGCTCAGGCGTTCATCGACCTGGCCGAGATTGACCGCTGCCTGGTCGATCAGCTGACCGAGCTGCGAACTGGACTTGGTCATGCGGCCAATGAGGTCGGCGACGCTGTCGGACAGCGACGAGCGGGCTCCCTCGACCGCCGACAAGGTCTCGGCGGTGCGGTTGGCGAGCGCGTCGACAAGTGCGGCATTCTCGCTGCGCAGCTTCTCGGTGGCGCGCTCGGTGACCTCTTCCATGCTCTTTTGCAATTCCGAGCCGCCCTGGGCGAAGCGCTCGACCAAAGGCCGTGCGGTTTCGTCGAGGATTTTCGACATTTCGGCCGAACGTGCCGCGAGCATGGTGTTGAGTTCGCGGGTGTTGGCGCCGATCGTCTTGGCGGCGTCGTTGGTGCTCTGACCGATATGCTGGCCAACCGCGGTGAAGGTCTCGGCGATGACATTGGCGCGCGAGACGAGTTGCGCCTCGGCATTCGACACCTGCTCGTTGAGCTTCCGGCCCATCGTCTCGGCCGTGTTGGCGAGGCGGTTCTCGACGCCTGAGACCTGCTCTTCGACGCGCGCGGCCGCGGCCGCCGCGCTCGATGCAAGCCGCTCGTCGGCGCCGGCAAGCGCCTGCTCGATTTCGCGGGCATGCACGGCCATTTCCTGGCCGGTCCGCCTTGCGCGTTCGGCGACCCTTTGCTCGGTATCGGCAAAGGCACCGACGATGGTTTCGGCATGCTCGCCGATCGTGGTGGTGCTGCTGGCGACACGCGATACCAGACGCTGATCGGCATCGTCGAAGATGCGGCCGATTTCCGAGGCGCGGCTCGACAGCGCTTCCGAACCTTCGGCGATGCGTGAGACCAATTGCCGGTCGGCGTCATCGAAGATGCGGCCAAGGTCCGATGCACGGGCGGCGAGCGCTTCGGCCGATTCGCCGATACGCATGCCGAGCCGCTGGTCGGCGCTTTCGAAGTTGCGCAGGATGTCGCCGGCGCGAGCGGCGAGCGACTGGGCCGTCTCGATGGCGCGGGCGACCAGCTTCTGGTCGGCCGCATCGAAGGTGCCGGCAATCTCGCTGGCACGGGCGGTCAGTTGATCGGCGGTTTCCTGGGCGCGGGCGGCGAGCTTCTGGTCGGCCACTTCGAACGTGCCGGCAATCTGGCTTGCACGAGCGGCCAGCTGATCGGCGGTTTCATGGGCGCGGGCCAGCAGCGAGCTGGACGTATCGTCCGCACGGGCAAGCAAGGCGTTCGACGTATCTTCAGCGCGGGCATGGAGGCGGCGATCGGCATCCTCGAAGGTGCGGGCGATGTCTTCGGCTCGCGCCAGCAGGGCGGCGGAAGTCTGTTCGGCGCGCTCGGCGATCTTGCGGTCGGCGTCACTGAACGCGGCACCGGCCTGCTCATGCAGGGTGCTGGTGACTTCCAGCACCTTTTCGCGCAGGGCGCCGGCGACAAACACAGCGCTCTTCTCGAGCACGGCGCGGACATTGTCGACGCCTGTCGAGAGTGCACGTTCCATGGTGCCTGCGCGCTCCTCGATGATGCCGGTCTGCCGGCCGAACGCCTGCTCGATCTTCTCGACATCTGCAGCGATAGAAGCAGAGATATCGCTGCTTCTTGCAGCGATCTGGTCGATGTGGCCCGACAGCGAGCGGTCGACATCCCTGCGGGTCTCGGCCAGCCTGCCGAGATCGTCTTCCAGGGCGCGGGTCAGCATGTCGCGGCCTTCGGCCAGCTTCCCGACATGCCCGGCGACGACGTTGTCGATATCGCCGCGGCTTTCGGTCAGCTTCTGCAAATCCGCCTCGAGGGCGCGTTTGAGAATGTCGCGACCCTCGGCCAGTTTCTCCACCTGGCCGGCGACCAGCCCGTCGATGCTGGAGCGGCTCTCGGCCAGCTTGGCCAGATCGTCTTCAAGCGCCTTCGACAGGGTCGAGCGCTCCTGGACAAGCCTTTCCGCGTGGCTGTTGACGAGGCCACCGACGTTTTCGAGGTCGGCCTCGAGCGCCTTCGACAGCGTCGAACGGTCCTGGGCAAGCCTCTCGGAATGGTTGTTGACGAGGCCGTTGACGCTTTCGAGGTCAGCCTCGAGCGCCCGTGCGAACTGTGCACGGTCATCGACCAGCTTCTGCGACTGGTCGGCAACGGTGTTCTTGATCGCATTGAGGTCGGCTTCCAGGGCACGCCGCAGGATGTCGCGGCCTTCCGCCAGCTTCTCGACCTGACCGGCAACCAGCCCGTCGATGCTGGAACGGCTGTCGGCCAGCTTGGCGAGGTCGTCCTCGAGGGCCTTGGACAGCGTCGAGCGGTCCTGAACCAGCTTGTTCATGTGGTCGGCGATGACGCTGTTCACATTCTGCAGGTCGGCTTCCAGGACCCGCGAAAGTTGCCCGCGATCCTCGGCCAGCTTTTCCGACTGGCTCGATATGACGCCCTTGATCGTGTTCAGATCGGATTCCAGCGCGCGCTTGAGAATGTCGCGGCCTTCGGCCAGCTTCTCGACCTGGCCAGCGACGAGGCCGTCGATGCTCGAGCGGCTCTCGGCCAGCTTGGCAAGGTCGGCTTCAAGCGTCTGTGACAGCAGGCTGCGATCTTCGGCCAGCCGTCCCGAATGGCCTTCGATCAGGTTGCGTATGCCGGACAGGTCGCTGTCGAGCGAATGGGAAAGCTGCGTGCGGTCTTCCGCTAGCTTGGTGGAATGGGTCTCGATGAGGTTCTTGATGCCGATAATGTCGTTTTCCAGCGCCTTGGCGAGCACGGCGCGGCCCTCGGCGATCTTTTCCACCTGACCGGCTACCAGACCGTCGATGTCGGCGCGGCTGTCGGACAGTTTGCCGAGGTCTGCTTCCAAGGCGCGCGACAGGATGTTGCGGCCCTCGGCAAGTTTTCCAACATGTCCGGCAACCATTTCATCAATGATCGTACGGGCTTGTACCAGTTTCCCTGAGTCTTCATTCAAGGCAGTGGAGAGCCTGTTGCGGCCTTCTTCCAGCCTTTCGAGATGGCTGCCGAGCGACGCATCGATGGCCGCCCGCGATTCATTGACCTTGCGCAGATCCTCTTCGAGGGCACGCGAGATCAGGCTGCGGCCATCGGCCAGTTTCTGCACCTGGTTGGTCACCGCCGCATCGATGCCGGCGCGGCTCTCGGCGAATTTCGCCAGATCGGCCTGCATGGCCTCGGCCATGCGCTCGCGGCTTTCGGACAGTTTTCTGCTGTGGTTCTCGACGGCTTCCTCGATGCCGACGCGGGCGTCGGCGAGCCGCTGGATATCGCTGTCGAACGAACGCGAGACGACATGGCGGGCGGCTTCCATGCGCCCGGCGAAGTCGCTGGCACGGGCTTCGAGCATGGAGGAGGTCGAGGTGACGATGTCGGCCATGTCGGCGCCGATCTGGGTCTTGCCCTGATCGATCATCGCCGACAGCGTGTCCTTGCTCTCGGCAAAGGTGTGCGCGATTTCGCGGGCGCGCTCGACCAGCGTTTCGTTGATCTGGCGGGCGCGGGCCTCGAGTGCCGCATTGAGCTTCTGCGTTCCGGTGTCGAGCGCCTCGGCGCGGGTCTGGAACTCACTGATCAGCGCCTGGCCGCGTTCGGCGAGCGTCCGCTCGATGCCGTTGAGGCTGGCCTCGAATTCGGAATTGAGGGTCCGCGCGGCGCCGCCAAGCAGGGACACCATGCCGGTGGTGCGATCGTCGAGCAGATCGGTCAACGACCGCGTCAGGCCGTCCGTGGTGTCCGTGAGCTTGGCAATGCGGGTGTCGAGAAGGCTGGCGAAGGCCTCGCCCGAGGTCGACAGGCGGTCGGTGATCGAATCGAGCCGGCCTTCCACCGAATCGAAGATCGACATCGAGCTTTCATTGATGCGGTCGATGAGCGTGTCGCCGGAATTGTTGATGGTCATCGACAGTTTGGTCGACGCATTGAGGATCGAGTCGCGGATGATGTCGGAGGCGGCGCCGATCTCATCCTTCAGCGTCTCGTGCGCGCCGGTGATCGAGGCGCGGACGCGCTCGGCATGGCTGACGACGGCTTCGCGTTCGGAGCCGAGCCCGTCGACCAGCGAACGGATGCGGGATTCATTCTCGGAATAGGAGCGTTCGATCTGGTTGACTTCGCTGTGGACCAGCGTTTCCAGCTCGACGGCGCGGGCAAGCGTGCGTTCGATACCTTCGCCCATGGCCGCAACCTCGCGACGAACGGCCTGGCCGATCATCATGACGCGATCCTGGGCAAGGTTTTCCGGCTCGGTCAGGCGGAAGGCCACTTCGGTCATCGACTGGGCGGCGATGCGCATTTCCTGGGCGCGGCGAATCATGGCCGCGAAGGCCCAGAACAGGATGACGGGCACGATCGCCGCGACGGCGAGGCCGATCAGCTCCGGACGGGCAAGGAACTGGTCGATCGTACGAATACTCCAGATGCTCGGTCCGAAAAGGAGATTGGCCAATCCGCCGGCGCCGGCAAACCAGGCGAGCGAAACGAAGGCAACGACCCAGTAAATGGTGTTCGAAGCACGCCTGTTGAGGCTGTGCAGGAGCGTCTTGTAGTCCTTTTGCCGATCGTCATTTGCCGGCGCGAAACCCGCGGGCTGGGCGCCATTGCGTGTCTCCACGGGGCGCAACTCGGCAGGCTTGGCCTTTGGCGCGGGTTTCGCGGCCTGGCTCTGATCGACCACGGGCTCCGATTTGTGATTGCGTCCCTCGCGCGCCAACTCGTCGGCGGCCTGGGATATCTGCGCTTCGAGATCCTCCATCGAAGCCGCGATGTCGAGGTCGCCGCTGCCGACATCGTTGCTGAGGTCGAAATCGAGCGCCTTTTCCAGTTCCCTGGCCACGTCGTTGTCGAGAGTTCTCGTCGTTGGTTTCTTTGCCATGCCTTCGCTACCCTGTACTAGCTGCCGCGGGCTTATAATTCTGTTTGTCTTACCACGCGCAGGAGGCTGAAAATGGACCCCTCGTATCGTAATGACACAGGGGGGTAAAGAAAACATGCATTCCGCGAGATACGTAAAACTTTAAATATAAGGTTAACGGAGCCGTGATTTCGGCGCCGTTTTGGTGACATTTTTCCCGGCCATTCATTAACCCGTTGTCCATTGGAATCGCCTAGGTTTTCGGGCGATCGAAGAAAACGGAGTTCGAGTTCATGCGTGGCGAAAGCGGCATTGCCTTCTCAATGCCCGGGGGCGACGTATCCGGACCAAGGCGGTCACGGCCGGTCGATTTGGCACACCTTGCCCGCCAGACGATGGGCGACCGCAGCCTCGAGCAAGAGGTGCTGGCGCTGTTTGTACAACAGGCGCTGTCGGTGCGCGACAGAATAGTCGACGCCGATATCAAGGACCGGCTTCTGCTCGCCCATGGCCTGAAGGGCTCGGCACGCGGCGTGGGTGCCTTCGCCATTGCCGATTGCGTCACCGAGATCGAGCGCCAGCCGGAAGACAGCCAGACGCTCAAGCGGCTTGGCACTCTGATCGACGAAGTGCGCGATTTCATCGCCGCCATCAGTCGCTGAATCCGACGCTGAACCCAGTTTGTGGAAAAACGTCACCGAGCGGCGCTTTCGCACGGCAGTTGACTTGCTCGCCGGAGTGATTATCTCGGCTGGAACTCCCTTCAGGTGACAAATGACCAAGCTGACTTTCATCGCCCATGACGGCACACATTTCGACATGGACGCCGAGAACGGCTCTACGGTCATGGAGAACGCGATCCGCAACGCCGTGCCCGGGATCGAGGCGGAATGCGGCGGTGCCTGCGCCTGCGCGACCTGTCACGTCTATGTCGATGAAGCATGGACGGCTGAAGTCGGCGAGCCTGAAGCGATGGAGGAGGACATGCTGGACTTCGCCTACGACGTCCAGCCGAACTCGCGGCTGTCATGCCAGATCAAGGTACGCGATGCGCTTGACGGCCTGGTTGTCCGTGTGCCGGCCCGCCAGGGATAAGCGCAGGATCTTTGCCAACTGATTTTTACCGCTGCGGCTTGGCAGCGGAGCAATGGTCATGCAGTGTCCTGCTGTTTCGCAGCGAGGCACAGGCATGACCGACATCATCAGGACAGACGTGCTTATTGTCGGGGCAGGGCCAATCGGCCTGTTTGCCGTGTTCGAACTCGGCCTGTTCGACATGAAGTGCCACCTGATCGACATTCTCGACCGGCCCGGCGGCCAGTGCGCGGAACTCTATCCGGAAAAGCCGATCTACGACATTCCCGGCTGGCCTTCGATCTCGGCGCAGGGGCTGGTCGACAAATTGCTCGAGCAGATCGCACCGTTCAAACCTGACTTCACTTACAACCGCATGGTTTCCAGCCTGGAAAAACTGGAGGACGGCAGTTTTCGCGTCATCACGGATGAAAATGAGGTGTTCGAGGCCAAGGTGGTGGTGATTGCCGCCGGCGGCGGCTCCTTCCAACCCAAGCGCCCGCCGATCCCTGGCATCGAGCCTTATGAAGGCAAGAGCGTCTTCTATTCGGTGCGCCGGATGGAGGATTTTCGCGGCCACGACCTGGTTATTGTCGGCGGCGGCGACTCCGCGCTCGACTGGACGCTCAACCTGCAGCCGGTGGCAAAGAGCGTGACACTGGTGCACCGGCGGCCCGAGTTCCGTGCCGCGCCCGACAGCGTCAACAAGATGTATGCCATGCAGGAGATGAAGCAGCTCGAATTCCAGGTCGGGCAGGTGACCGGATTGACCGGCGCCGACGGCCAGCTGTCATCGGCCACCATCAAGGGGCCGGATGGCAATGTCGAGGTGCCTTGTACGCGCATGCTGCCGTTCTTCGGCCTGACCATGAAGCTCGGGCCGATCGCGGAGTGGGGGCTCAATCTTCACGAGAACCTCATTCCGGTCGACACCGAGAAGTTCCAGACATCGGTGCCGGGCATCTTCGCGGTCGGCGACATCAACTGGTATCCGGGCAAGCTCAAGCTGATCCTGTCGGGTTTCCACGAGGTGGCGCTGATGGCGCAGGCGGCCAAGCGCATTATCAGCCCCGGCGAGCGCATCGTGTTCCAGTACACGACCTCGTCGACCAGCCTGCAGAAGAAGCTCGGCGTGGTGGAAGCGTCCTGAAGCGCGTCGCTTTGAATCGAATGCAGCCGGCGCGCTTTGCGTCTTTTGTCAGTCGGCCAGCACCGGAGCCTCGGGACGGCCGCGCAGCGGCTTTTCCGGCATCAGCACGAGCGCGACGAGCGCCATGACCAGCATCGCGACCGCGGTGAAGAAGATCATGACGAATGCCTGGACCTCGACGGCGGTGCTCGCCGCCTGGATGCCTTCTCCGGCCAGCGGCAGGCCATAGCCGAGCGCGACCGCACCAAGAATGGCGACGCCGAGCGCGCTGCCCAAAGAGCGAAGGAAGATCAGCACGCCGGTGGCGACGCCGAGATGGGCCTGGTCGACGGCATTTTGAACCGCCACGGTGGCAACCGGAAATGTCGTGCCGCTGCCCAGGCCGATGCAGGTCGTCAGGATCTCGACGATCAGCAACGAAGTATGCCCCGCCACCAGGCTGAGCACGCCGAGGCACAGGATAGCGAACGTCATCCCGACCATCGCGATCCGCTTGTAGTGAACGAAACGCTGGATCGTGCGGCCGCTGATTGTCGCGCCGGCGACAGTACCGAGCATGAGCCCAAGCATGGCGGTTCCCGACCCACTGGCCGAAAGCCCGAGGATGGACTGCAAATAGACCGGCAGGTAGACCACGAGCCCGATATTGGCGGCCTGCAGCAGGAACAATGACAACGTGCCGGCAAGGACGATGGGGTTGCCAAGCACTTCCAGCGAGATCAATGGTTCGGCCGCGCGCATCAGCCGCAACGCAAAGGCGCTCCAGATGACCGCCGAACAGGCGAGCAGCCCCAGGATTTCGCGTGACAGCCACGGATATTCGCTGCCACCCCAGTTCAACGCCAGCAACAGCAAGGCGGTGGCCGCGACGAGCAGCAACGCGCCGAGGCCATCGATGCGATGGTGTTTCGCCGCGATCGGCAGCTTTCTCAGCGGCTTGTTGATGATCGCCATGGCGACGAGACCTAGCGGGATGTTGATCCAGAAGATCAAGGACCAGTGGAGATGTTCGGCGAAGGTGCCGCCCAGAAGAGGGCCTGCGATGCTGGCGACCGCCCAGGTTCCTGCGATCCAGGCCGAGTAGCGCGCACGCTCGCGAGGCGGCACGAGATCACCGATCACGGTCTGCGCCAGCGCAAACAGGCCGCCGCCACCGGCGCCCTGGATCGCACGGCCGACGATCAGAACCAGCATGTTGGGCGCCATGGCGCTGACAAGGGATCCGACAAGAAAGATGAGGATTGCCGCGTAAATCGTTGGCCGGCGGCCATAAACGTCCGATATCTTGCCATAGAGCGGCGCCATCGCGGTGGCGGTCAACAGGTAACCGGTCACGATCCAGGGCAGATATTCGGCATGGCCCAGCAGGCGCGCCATCGTCGGCATCGCCGGCGCGACGATGGTCTGGTCAAGCGCGGCCAGAAGCATCGACAAGAGTACGCCGCCGATGATGGCATTCTTTTCGCTCTCGCTGAGAGGCGCGTCGGTCTTCACCACCGTCTGACTATCGACAGTCTGGTCCATGATCGTTCATCCGTAGGCTTGCGACCCGCCGGCGCTATTCAGCCGTTCCGGTTCTTGACCGTCTTGATCGCATTGGCGTTTTTAGCCCGCGCGCCCGGCGAGCCTGACATATGTTGTCGTTCCATATAGGCCGATTTCGACAGGGGCTCGAAAGTTTTTCGAAGCTGGCACCATGCTTCGGCGAATTTGGCTTTCGCCAGTTCGAGCGCGTTCAGGCCGGCGGCAGTTGGCCGTTCCCGATGCGCTCCATGCGGTAATGCAGCAGCCGCAGGATGCGGCTTTCGAAATTGACGCTTTCGACACGGTCGAACTGAAGCTGGGCGCGATCGTGTTTGGCCAGAACGGCCGCGGTGATTGCGGCGGCCTTGGCCTTGGCGGCGTCGCAGTCCCTTTGCGGGTAGGTGGCTTTCAGCGCCTCTTCGAGCTCGCGGCCATGATTCTTGGCGATCTCGACGTGGCGCTCCTCATGACGTTTGATGTCGGCCGACAGCGTGTTCCAGAACAGCCTGACATCGGCGTCCGCCTTGCGCGGACGGCGCCACTCGGGAAGGATCACCTTCACTTTGACGGTCACCACAGCGTCGGCGATCCGGCAGGAACTCGACGTCCGCGCATAGCTGACACGGGTGGTGAAGGCCATCTGCGTGGCTCCAGGGTGTCGCATACCGGTGCTTTTCACCTCCGGTCCGCGTTTGGAAAGCTGTGCCTCGATGTCGTCGAGCGTACTGCCGCCGATGGCGAAATAGCTGTATGTCTTGACGAGATTGGCCGCACCCGCCGGGAGCGGGGCCACTGCGAGCAGCAGCGCGCAAGCCAAGGATTGTTTCATGCCAGGCATGGATCGTTTCATCATGTTGCCTCTTCGGCCACCTTGCTTTACGGCCGTTGCCGGCGCAACGGAATTGATCCACTAGAGATCACACATGGTTGATGAACTCCATGGTTGATAAGCAATGACGGTCAGGCGATGGCAGTTGGCGCATGGGCGCTATCTCGACCTTGGCGACAAGGCCGTGGTCGTCGGCATCCTCAATGTCACCCCCGACAGTTTTTCCGACGGCGGTCTTTTCGAGGCCCCCGACAAGGCGCTGGCCCAGGCACGGCGCATCGTTGGGGAAGGGGCACTGGTCGTCGATGTCGGCGGCGAATCGACCCGCCCAGGTGCTGCCGCGGTATCGGCCAGCCAGGAACAGGCCCGCATCCTGCCGGTGATCGAAGCGCTGGCGAGCGCCAGCGAAGTGCTGATTTCGGTCGACACCTATCGTGCCGACACGGCCCGGCTTGCGGTTGCCGCCGGCGCGCATATCGTCAACGATGTCTGGGGCTTGCAGCGCGAGACCGATATTGCGCGTGTCGCCGCCGATACCGGCGCCGGGCTGGTCATCATGCATACCGGGCGGGATCGCCAGAAGCTGCCGGACGTGATTGCCGATCAGTTGGCGTTCCTGCGAAAATCGCTGGAAATCGCCCGCCAGAACGGCATTGACGACGATCATATCGTGCTCGATCCCGGTTTCGGCTTCGCCAAGGAGACGGCGGAGGAAAATCTCGACCTGATGGCTCGGTTTTCGGAGTTGCATGCACTCGGCTTGCCGCTGATGGCTGGCACGTCGCGAAAACGCTTCATCGGCGCGGTCACCGGCCGTGATGCGGGCGACAGAGGTGTTGGAACGGCGGCGACCAGCGTCATTTTGCGGCTCAAGGGCGCCGATCTGTTTCGCGTCCACGATGTCGCATTCAACGTGGACGCATTGGCGCTCGCGGATGCTATGCTGGCGCGTCAGACGGACCGGACGAGAAACTGAGCGATGTATGTCATCCGCATGAAGAACTGCGCTTTCTTTGCTCGGCACGGCGTGCTGGACGAGGAGGAAAGGCTCGGCCAGCGCTTCTATGTCGATGCCGCTCTCACCGTTGATCCAGGCCGGGCGCTTGCCGAGGATTCGATCGAGGATACAGTCCACTACGGCACTGCATTCACCGTGATCGAAAAGATCATCACCGGGCAGCGCCGTTTTCTGATCGAGTCCCTGGCGCTTGAAGTGGCGCGTGCGCTGACGGCGCGTTTTCCGCAGATAAAGAAAGCCGAGATCACGGTGCGCAAACCGAACGCACCGGTGCCCGGAGTGCTCGATTATGTCGAGGTGACCGTTGTCTGGCCCGAATAGTACCGTTTATCTCAGCCTTGGCGGCAATCTTGGCGATCCGGCGAAATCCATGGGCGCGGCGCTGCGCATGCTGGATGCGGACGCGGACACGCGCGTCACCGGCGTCTCTTCGCTCTATCGCACGCCGCCCTGGGGCAAGCTCGATCAGCCGGATTTTCTCAATGCCGCCGCCGAAATTTCCACCGGGCTTGCACCGCGCGCCTTGCTCGATCTTTGCCTCGATGCCGAACGAAAGCTGAAGCGGGTGCGCGAGGAACGCTGGGGGCCGCGGCTGATTGATATCGACATTCTGGTGTTCGGCGACCGCGTCATCCATGAAACCGGGCTGGAAGTGCCGCATCCACGCATGCTGGAGCGCGCCTTCGTGCTGGCGCCGCTGGCCGAGATCGCGCCCGGCCTGATTGTCGATGGTCGCAGCATCACCGACCGGCTGGTCGCCGTGGACAGCTCTGGCATCGAGCGGCTGTCATCCGGCCGGGAATGGTGGCTGGCCTAGGTGCGTTGATATTCAGGTGATGCCGGCCTGCAAACGGCTGATACCTGCGCTTCCCCGTTCTACTGCGTCGACGCAGTAGAACTGAGCTCACGTACCCAAATGTACGCTCCGCTCCGGTTCTCGGAACCCACCGTTTTCGACTCGGCCTGACCTGAATCTCAACACACCTTGGAGCGGGGCGGCAGCGGGGTCTTTAGCCCGAGAATCCGCCGCCATCCAGGAACGCCTGTTCCTGCGCTGTGGTCTCGCGGCCAAGCATCCGGTTTCGGTGCGGAAAACGGCCGAAATTCTGAATGATATCGCGATGTTCGACAGCGTATTTCAAGTAGGGCTCGGCCCTGGCCTGTGTCAGCTCGACCGATATGTGTTGGTCGGCCAGCAGTTCCGAATGCTCGTACGGCAGATAGAGGAAGACGCGGAGTTCTTCCTCGAGCGTCAGATCATGGCCGGCCGCGATCGCCTTTGTGGCAAAATATCTTGCGAGCGGGTCGGTCGCGTACATGTGGCCGGTGCCGCGAAAACAGTTCCGCGGAAACTGGTCGAGCAGGATCATCAGCGCCAGCGCGCCTTCGGCATGTTCCAGCCAATCGTCGCATTCACGCCGCGCGGCGGCGTGGTGCAGGTCGAGAAAGCGGTCGCGGAACTCGGCATCGAATACATCGCTCTTTTCGAACCAGGCATCCTCGCCGGCATCGCGCCAGAATTTGGTGACCGACAGGGCTCTGCTGTCCAATTCCATGCCTAATTCCTTGTTCAATCCGCGGGTTCGGATTTGTGCAGGACGCCGGCGGTCTCTTCGTTGAGCGCTTGGCCGGCGCGGCGCGGCGTGGACAGCGGTGTCGGGATGGGTGTGCCGATATTGCCCTTCAGGAAGCGCTGTCCGGCGCGGACGCCTTCGGCGAGCTGCGTTTCGAAACGGGCGGTGTCACGGCGCCGCACATCGTCGATCACCTCAGCCACGTCTTCCGGATCGACACCGAGCGATTCCAGGGCGGAACCACCAAAGACCAGCGCCGATTCGAAGGTTTCGCGCAGTTGGTAGTCGACGCCGGCGCGAATGAGCTGCAGCGCGGTGCCGCGGTCGAAAGCCCGCGCCAACACCGTGAGCAACGGGAATTCGGCCTTGATCAGCTGGGCGATGCGAACGGCGGCATCGGCCTTGTCGACGCAGATCAGCACGGCGCGCGCCCGGCCGGCGCCGGCGGCATGCAGGATGTCGAGCCGCGTGCCGTCGCCATAGTAGACCTTGAAGCCGAAATCGGCCGCCGCCTGGATCATCTCCACCTCATTGTCGATGATCGAGACGTCGATGCCGCGCAGCAACAGCGGCTGGCTGGCGATCTGGCCGAAGCGGCCGAAACCGATGATCAGCACGCTGCCGGTCAGGCCATCGGCGACGTCGACGCCGTCGAGCGACTGCTCGTCGCGCGGTGTCAGATAGCGCAGCGCGACGATCGCAAGCGGGGTCAGCACCATGGAGATGATGACGATCGCCGTCAGCGTCGCGTTGGCGTTGCCGTCGATGATGCCGACCGCCGCTGCCGCCGAGTAAAGGACAAAGGCGAATTCGCCGCCTTGCGCCATGAAGACCGCGCGCTCCAATGCTTCGCGATGGCCCGACTTCAGGATGCGGGCGACGATGTAGATGCCGAACGCCTTCATCACCATGTAGGCGACGACATAGATGGCAATCAGCCGCCAGTTCGCGGCCACCACATGCAGGTCGAGCGACATGCCGACAGCAAGGAAGAACAGGCCGAGCAGGATGCCGCGGAACGGCTCGATGTCGGCTTCGAGCTGATGGCGGAAGGTCGATTCCGACAAAAGCACGCCAGCCAGGAAGGCCCCCATCGCCATCGACAGGCCGCTGAGCTGCATGGCGAGTGCGGACCCTAGAACCACCAGGAGCGCCGCCGCCGTCATCACCTCGCGGGCGCGGGCATCCGCCAGGATGCGAAAGAACGGATTGAGCAGATACCGGCCGGCCACCACCAGGCCGACGATCGCGGCGAGGCCGATGCCGACCTCGGTCAGCCGCTCCGACAGGCTGGTGTCGGCTCCACCGGGCGCCAGGAACGCGATCAGGGCCAGCAACGGCACGATGGCCAGATCCTCAAGCAGCAGGACCGATACGATGCGCTGGCCTTTCGGTGCGGCGATTTCGCCGCGTTCCTCGAGAAGTTGCATGACGATCGCCGTCGAAGTCAGCACGAAGCCGGCGCCGGCTACGAAGGATTGCGCGATCGGAAACCCTCCCGCCACGCCGACACCGGTCAGCAGCAGCGCGCAGACGCCGACCTGCAGCGCGCCGAGGCCGAAGATCTCGCGGCGCAGGCTCCACAGCCGCGACGGCTGCATTTCCAGCCCGATGATGAACAGGAACATCACCACGCCGAGTTCGGCGACATGAAGAATGGCTTCCGATTCGGAAAAGACGCCGAGGCCGAACGGGCCGATCACCACACCGGCGGCCAGATAGCCGAGGATCGAGCCGAGGCCCATGCGCTTGAAGATCGGAACGGCGACGACACCGGCAGCAAGCAGCGCCACCACCTGAACCAGATCACTGCCCGATGCTTCCGCCGCCATGCCTCTTGTCCCTGTGTCTCGCAGCACTCCTTGCATGCAGTTGGAGCGGGAGGCAAGGCGAGAAATCTGCCGGGAAGGGTAGGGTGCCGTTGCAGCGATTCACCTGGTGGAACAACGGTCCCCGCTTGCCTGCCGGACGTTCGGCATCTATATAAGGTGTATGCCTGACTATTCGTCCCGGCCGTCTTCGACGCCACATATCCCGATGGATGCGCTCAGCGAAGTTCTGCAAGACTTTCGCTTGAGTGGTGTCAACTATGGCCGCTGCGAGCTCCGGCACCCATGGAGCATAGACTTTCCGCAACAACAGCTGCTTCGGTTTCACTTTGTCGGCCAGGGTCCGTGCTGGATTCACACCGAAGCACAAGGCTGGCAGGAGTTGCGCGATGGCGATCTGGTGCTGCTGCCGCAAGGCATCGGCCATCGGCTGGCGAGCGCGCCGGACGTTGAAGGGGGCTCGCTCGAAGGTTGCCAGGTGATCAAGTTGGGGGGCAACGTCTGCGAAGTGGTACGGCAAGGAACGGGCGCGACGAGCACCCTTTTCTGCGGCTCCATGGCTCTGGGCTCCTGTGCGCTCAACCCATTGATCACGTTGATGCCGCCTGTCATCAAGGGTTGCGACGTGGCCGGCAATGACCCGGTCGTCGGTCCTTTGCTGGCGGCCATGACGGTGGAGGCCGCAAACCCCCAGATGGGCAGCGCCACGATTCTGTCACGTATGGCGGACTTGCTGACGGCCCGGCTCATCCGCTGCTGGGTCAACTGCAATGGCGCTTCGACCACCGGTTGGCTCGCAGCCATCCGCGACCCCCATATAGGCCGCGCTCTGGCAGCCATGCACCGCGACCCCGGCCACAACTGGACGCTGGGAAGCCTGGCCGGCGTGGCGGGCCAATCGCGTTCGATTTTCGCCGAGCGTTTCAGCGCGGTATTGGGGGAGGGTGCCGCACACTATCTCGCCCGCCTGCGCATGCAGCTTGCTCGCGAATTGTTGGGGCAAAACGGCTTGTCGGTTGCCGAAGTCGCTACCCGTTTGGGCTATGATTCCGAGGCATCCTTCGCGCGCGCGTTCAAGCGCATCACCAATGTCTCGCCAGGCGTTGTGCGTCGCACAATTCCCGGACGAATGGATATGAATTTCGGATTCTAAGATACATATCATCCGAGAGGACTCGCCTATTTAAGACCTCCAAACTTTGGAGATCTTTCCGTGACTGACACAACATTACAGCTTGAAGACGCCGCGATTGGCCTTGATGCCGATGCACCAGCCGCGTGGAGCGCGGCCACCTGGTTTGCGGTCCTTTCATTGGCGGCCACCAGCTTTGCCCTGGTGTCGGCCGAGTTCTTGCCGGCAGGTCTGCTGACGCCAATGGCGCGCGATCTCAGCATTAGCGAGGGAACGGCCGGACAGGTCGTCACCGCCACGGCTTCCGTTGGCGCCGTGACGGCCATGTTGAGCAATGTTCTCATCGGCCGCTTGAACCGCAAGGCGGTGCTGGTTGGCCTCATGGCCTTGGCGGTCGGTTCCAATATTCTTGCGGCGTTGGCGCCCAATTTCTGGCTGTTGTTGCTGGGCCGGGCCGGGCTGGGGATCGCTCTCAGCGCTTTCTGGGCACTTTCGGTTGCCGTCGTGGCGAGGCTGGTTGGCGCCAATGCGACAGGTCGGGGCATGGCGATCGTCACCCTCGGCGTCTCGCTCGCCACCATTGCCGCGCCGTCGATGGGTGCGTTGATCAGTGACTGGCTGGGATGGCGCAGTGCCATGGCCATGACAGCGGGGCTGGCCGCGCTTGCCATGCTGCTGCAGTTTCTCAGCCTGCCGACCTTGCCTGCAGCGGCAAGCAACAGCCTTGCAGACGTATTTCGGCTGACACGGCGGCGTGGCATCCAACTCGGCATGCTTGCCATTGTTTTGCTGATGACCGGGCATTTTGCCGGCTCGGTCTATGTGCGCCCCTTCCTCGAACACGTGACGCTCCTCACAACCGGACCGATTGCCCTGGCGCTGCTCGGGTTCGGCATCGCCGCTGTGATCGGCAATATTGCCGGTGGCCGCTTGGCCGACACCAACATCCACATGGCCCTCGCAGTTACCGCCGCGTTGATGGCGTTTGCGGCACTCGCTTTGGTGCTTTGGGGCGCGCAAATCGGCGTTGCCTTCGGCTTTGTTACGCTGTGGGGCTTCGCCTTCGGCATGGCGCCGGTGGTGTTGCCGACCAATATGTCCCGCGCGGCGCCTGATGCGCTGGAAGCAGCGGGCAGCCTAATGGTCACTTCCTTCCAGGTTGCTATCACCGTCGGCGCGGTTGTCGGCGGTTATGTCGTGGACACCTATGGCGCTACGGGGCCTTTGACCCTTACCGCTGTCCTTGCCGCGGCGACGGCTGTACTGGCGCTGCTACAGCCTCGCAGCTAGCTTTCCTTCATCTGACGTCGGCGGCCTGAATTCGGGCCGCCGCGATGTTGCAGCCGCGTTACACAAGTTTATGCGGCGCGCGCGTTGCCTTTTGCCGCAATCGGCGGCTAAGGGACGCTCGGCTTCGGCCGTTGGAAGGCAGCGACGATCAAGTTCTGCCTTTTTGAGGAGATGACTGACATGAAGAAGTTTTTGTTTGTTGCCGTCGGCCTGGCGGTGCTTGCCGGTTCGGCTTGCTCGAAGGCGCCCGAGTGCACGGCGGAGATCGCGACCAAGAAGGCGCAGGAGATGGCTACCGCGCTGCAGGAAGCGATCACCAAGGACCCGTCCAAGGCGGCTGATCTGACCGCTAAGGTCCAGGCGGTGACAACCAAATATCAGGGCGCCACGACGTTGGCCGACGCCTGCAAGGCCTATGACGAAGTGACGGCCGCGATCAAGGGTTAATGCCCTGATTTGAGATCAGGGGCTAAGCGCCTGATTCGATAGGTTCAAACGAGGCGGCGACCGTTGGGTCGCCGCCTTTTTCTATGAATTGTTCAGTTCGGGGCGATGGAGCCGACTTCGACGGCATCGACGCGCTTCAGGCTCATGCCGATCACCGGTACCAACTGGTCGTCGACGCGCACGGCAATGGTCACGGTCATCGAATTGTCGTCGGGGATGCGGGCCTGCATGACGCCGCGCAGCTGGTTGCGGTTGATGGTGAAGACCACCTTGCGGGCATCGACGACATTGCCGCCGATGATGTCGAGGCCGGAACCAGTCGCGCCACCCATGAAGCTGCCCTTGTAGCCCTCGCGGCCCTTGCGCTCGATCTTGGCCGACATCTGCTGGGTGAACATGCCGACCCGGCAGCCACCGTCGAGCGACATGCCGACCTTGCCGTCGGGCGTCGAGCCGGTAAAACTGCAGTTGAATTTGGTGCCCTTGTACTTGCCGGCGACGATTTCACCCGGACCGATCCATTTGCCTTCGGCCGACTGGAAGAATTGCTTGTCCGGTTCCGCCGCGGAGGCAGCTCCGGCAATGCCGACAAGAGCTGTGATCACGGTCGCCAGGGGCAAGACGCTGGAGAGAAATACGCTTTTCATCGACGACACCCGGCAACAAAGAGGCTGTTTGGAACCCGTCTGACCATGAACAAGATTGGTTAATGCTTCGTCACTACGAGGCTGCCGCAGAGCAGTTCGGTAACAATTCCGAAGGTCCGAAACGCTCCAGCCGGCTCACTTGCCGGACGGGGTTGTTTCACCATCTTTCCTGGTTGCAAACGATGTCAGCGCGGAGAGGAAATCGCCCAGTCCGGGACGCTTCGCGGCGCTGAAGGGCAGGGGGCGCGCCGTCTCCATCGCGGCGATGCCGATGCGCGCCGTCATCATGCCGTTGACGACGCCTTCGCCGAGCTTGGCCGAAAGGCGCGCCGCCAGGCCGTGGCCGACGATCTGCTGGACGAAACTGTCGCCGATCGCGATCGAGCCGGTGACCGCCAGATGCGCCAGCACGCTGCGCGCCAGGCGGAAAAACCCCAGCGTTCCCGGCCGTCCGCCGTAAAGTTCCGACAGGCGGCGAATGAGCCGCCCGGCCTCGAACACGACATAGGCGACATCAACCAGAGCACGCGGGCTGACCGCCGTCACCAGCGAGACGCGTTTGGCGGCCTCGAGTATCATCACCTTGGCCCTGGCATCGAGGGGTCCGAGAATTTCGGCCTCGGCCAGGCGCACCAGATTGCCGCCGTCGATGATTTCGCCGCGCAGTTCGGCCAGCGCACGCCGGCCGGCAGCGGTCTCGGGCTTGGCCGCGACGAAGGCCGACAATTCGTCGACGACCGATCGTGCGGCCTTCGGATCGTCGCGTGCGATCGCATCGAGTGCCCGTTTTTGCAGTTTTTCGACCTCGGCGAGGCGGGCGATCGCCAGGAATTCGCGAATCAGGATCACCACAAGCGCCAGCACGGCGATGGCGGCCATGCAGGCGGCCAGCCAACCCAGCCATTCGGCGCGCGCAAAGAGGTCGCGTATGAGCTGGTCGGTCCACAGGCCGACAGCCAGCGAAACCAGCACGCCAAAGGCGCCGAAGAAGATGCTGCCGAGCAGCGAGCGTTTCCTGGGCGCGACGGCCGGTGGCGGCTGCGCGGCAATGATGTCGGGCTCGTCGAAGACATCGACTTCCGCCGGGATGACCATCGCGACATCGGTCTTCATCGCGCGCGGTTTGCGCTGGGCATCGGCCTGCGCGCGGGAGGCGCCGGCCTGGGGGCGCGATTCTGGAGGTGCTTGTCTCGATGTGGCTTCCGGCTCGATGCGGAATGCCGCCGGCTTGCGGGGCGCGGTCATGCCAGATGATCTCCAATCAGGAACTGCAAGGCACGGTCGAGCCTGATATGCGGCAGCGACAGCGTGACGCCTTCGGCCGTGCGTTCGAGCTTTGGCGGACGGAAACGGACGAAGCGGATTGCCGGATCCGCGGAGTCCTGCTTGTGATTGGCTCCCGAAATATCGAAAACCGCATCAATTTTTTCCGGTAAGTCGCCGGGAAATATAGCTGTTTCCGTCTTTCCATCAAAGGTTTCGCCGTTGATCCTCTCGCCGGCGATCGGCGTGCCGATAATGACCGGCAACGTCTCTCGACCCTGCTTGACGGCGCCTTCGCGTGTCGCGCGCACCGCCGCCATGGCGACCACATCGACATCGGCGCCGGTGAAATTCGCCCGTGCCACGGCGCGGTCGGCAAGCCGCCGCACGATCGCCTGCAGACGGTCATGGCTTTCGTGATGCAGGTGGTCGGCCTTGGTTGCGGCAACCAGGATGCGGTCGATGCGCCGCGAGAACAGGTCGGTGAGGAAGCTGCCCCGGCCGGGACGAAAACAGCCGAGGATCTCGGTCACAGCGCGCTCCAGGTCGGCCATGGCGTCGGGGCCGGCGTTCAGCGCCTGCATGGCGTCTATCAGCACGATCTGGCGATCGAGGCGGGTGATGTGTTCGCGGAAGAACGGTTTGACGACATGCGTCTTGTAGGCCTCGTAGCGCCTGTCCATCATGGCGTGCAGCGACCCTGCGCGCGGACGCTTGTCGCCGACCCCAGCCAAGGGCGCGAAGGTGAGTGCCGGTGAGCCTTCGAGATCGCCCGGCATCAGGAAGCGGCCAGGCGGCAAGGTGGAAAGCGCCCGCTCGTCGAGCTTGCAGGCCTTGAGATAGGCGGCGAAGCTCTCGGCCAGGCGGCGCGCAATTATCTCGTCGGCATCGGAGTTCGGGTCGATCCCGGCCGACAGTGCCCGCCAGGCCTGCGATAGGTCCTCGCGCACCGGCAGAACCGCCATTTCGAAGGCTTCGTGCGAAAAATCGGCGAAGGATTTGCCGAGCAGCGGCAGATCGAGCAGCCACTCGCCGGGATAATCGACGATATCGACCGACAGCCTGCCCGAGGAGAACATGCGGCTCCAGCCGGAGGCCGATTCGTATTCGATGGTCAGCCG
The DNA here is from genome assembly GCF_964254115.1 of Mesorhizobium sp. LjRoot246. Lineage (NCBI taxonomy): Bacteria > Pseudomonadati > Pseudomonadota > Alphaproteobacteria > Hyphomicrobiales > Phyllobacteriaceae > Mesorhizobium > Mesorhizobium sp. LjRoot246. Next base: position 3,891,381 of record NZ_CAXUSN020000001.1, read on the forward strand.
CAATTCGGAAATGGCGCGCGTCGAATCGGGCCAGGCGCGGTCGTTGACCAGGGCGGCGATGTGATCCTCGTACTGGAAGCGCGGCACGGCGTCGTCCGGCTGCTGCTCGAGGAAGGCGCGGGCGATGCGCCCCGATTTCCGCGCCTCGAACAGCGGCAGGCGGCCGCCATGGATCAAATTGTGGACAAGGGCCGATATGAACACCGTCTTGCCGGCGCGGGACAATCCGGTCACGCCGAGGCGCAGCGATGGGGAAAAAAGCCCGGTGGCGCGTCCCGACAGCGTGTCGAGGGCAATCCTCGCCTCGTCGGTGAAGGTGGTCAGCGATGATGCCAAAATATGCTCTCTCGGGCTTCGGTTCGTCCGATATAGGCTCTGCAACCAGGCTTTGAAATGGCTTCAGAGATCGGCCGGCGTCAGGAACGCCTCGAGATAGCCGGTGCCTTGGGCAGCCTTGGCAAGATCGCCTTCAAAGCGGACGACCGCAAGGCCCGCGGTCGGGAACCCATGGTTGAGCGTCGCTCGCGCCGTCTCGTTGCCATCGCCCGAAACCGCCATGGTGAGGTCTTCCGTCATCGGGTTGTGGCCGATGACCAGCAACGAACCCGCCCCGCCATTGTCCTGGATGAGGTGAAGATAAACTGCTGCGTCCGCGCTGTAGAGCGTGTCGAAAAACAGGACCCTGCCGGTGTCGGTCTGGCCGGCCAGACCTTCCAGCGTCTCCTTGGCGCGTTTGGCATTGGAGCACAGCGTCAGATCCGGAACATAGCGGCGGGAGCGCATGGCGGCGCCCATTATTTCGGCGTCGGCGCGGCCGGATGCATCGAGCGGGCGATCGAAATCGCGCATACCGGGCAGTGCCCAGCCAGCCTTTGCATGTCGCAACAGATAAAGCTTGCTCACCCAACCTCCGAACGCCAAAGCCTTCCAGGATTAGCCACGAGAATGCGTTGCGCACAATGGCCCTGCGTTCTTCGAAGCCGCGAATCACCCGTGCCGCGGTGCGCAAAAGGCGCTTGTGCATCCGCCTGAAGATCATGGTCGATGTTCGGAAAGCATGATGGATGGATCCAAAGTGCCGCAGCGTAGTTTGGTATGAAAACGACCATTCGCTGCCGCAAGGCGCGCGCCAGTGCACATTGACAATTGCGTGAAACAGCAGCCGATTGCGCTTGTGCAGGCGTCGGGCGACGAATATATAGGCGCCAAATTTGGGGCAGTTTGGGTGAGTCGAATGAACGACATCGTTACCGCCGATTACGTACCCTCCGAAGACGAGCCGTTCATGAACGAGCGGCAGAAATCCTACTTCCGCTCAAAGCTCGTCACTTGGAAGAATGACATATTGCGCGAAGCGCGCGAAACACTGGAAATCCTGCAACAAGAAAACGCCAACCACCCCGATCTGGCCGATCGCGCCTCTTCGGAAACCGATCGCGCCATCGAACTCAGGGCCAGAGACCGTCAGCGCAAGCTCATTGCAAAGATCGATTCCGCCCTGCAGCGCATCGACGAAGGCACTTACGGCTATTGCGAGGAGACCGGCGAGCCGATCGCTTTGAAGCGGCTCGATGCGCGTCCGATCGCGACGTTGTCGATCGAAGCGCAGGAGCGGCACGAGCGCCGCGAAAAAGTCTACCGCGACGACTGAGGTCAAAACCGCCGGCGCAGGCCATCATCGGCAATGTTGATTTTGAAATGGCCGGTTCTCCGGCCATTTTCATGGACGCGGCGTCCGCCGCCGCTCATCTCTTTTGGCTGGAGAGTTCACCGAGAAGCTTGGTCATTTCATCGTCGAGCGACTGCGGCGCCGGCTTGGCCGCCGGGCCGCTCGAACGCGGCTGGTCGAGCGACACTTCGAGTTCCCTCATCAGCGTGTCGTCGATGCTGTCCTGTCTTGGCGGCGGTGGTGGCGCATGCCGAACGACATTGGCGTTGGCGGAGCCGTAGGCGGGCAGCGGCGTCACATTGGTCGGCTGGTAGCTTTGCGTCGCCGGCCTCGGCGCGGGTGCCGGCGCTGGCGGTGTTGGGCGCGGACGAGCTGGCGGCGCCGTGTTCACCGGCTGCGGAGCGGGCGCCTGTCTCGTCGGCGGTGGAGCGGGCTGCGGCGGACGCGGCCTTGCCGCCGGGGCCGCGGCGGCCGGAACCGGCTGCAATCCGCCATCTCCGGTCAGCGCGGGACGGCGTAGCGCCGAAAGCCGGATGTCGCGTTCCACAACGACATCGGTCGGGCCGCCGATCAAAAGCAGGTGCTCAATGTCGTCGCGGCGTATCAGCACCAGCCGACGATGGCTGTCGACGGCGGTGGCATCCATGACGGCCAGCCGCGTCTTGCGGTTCCTGCCGCCGGCGACGAAGGTTCCAAACGTCAGATTGCGCACGAGCTTGACGATGATGAGAACGATGACCAGCAGGACAAGCGCTGCAAACGTCCACAACAGTGCTGCGGCATAACCGGGACCCGCCACGCTATCGAGCCATTGCATTGGTTTCCCCTGATTGCCCTTGGAAGTGACGAGACACTAGACCGTTGCGGCAGGCCACCGCAAGTTGCGTTTCACGCTGGTGAACAGCTTGAAAAACTCCAAAGGCCATAAGACGTCATTTTTATCCGACATTTGCCGCCCAGGCCTTTTCCGGACTAGGAGAATGTGATTCAACCCGCTAGGGGCGGGTGTCGGAACACCGGAATTCACGAGCAGGGGGCACATGGCCAAGGAAGCGCGCGGCGATTTCTATCCGGTACCGATCGTCGATCAGAATACGCGACCGGGCGCTGTCACCCGGCTCATCATTTTCATCGTCGTTTTGACGGGAGCGGCGATCGTCTTCGGCCTTTTCCGCGAGCGCCTCGGCGATCCTTTCCTGCTCGGTATGCTCGGCGTGCTGGCGATGATCGGCGTCGGTTTCCTGTTCGCCACGGCGATCGGCTTCGTGCAGGTCACGCCACGCTCGACAGGCGACGAACTGTCGAAATCCTTCGTCGATTCGATGTCGCAGGGCCTTCTTGTCACCGACACCAAGGGCCGCGTCGTCTACGCCAATCGCGCCTATGCCGATATGACCGGAGCATCGTCCGCGGCCGACCTGAAGACGGTCGAGGGGTTGCTCTCGGATGTCCCCGAAGCCTCTGTGACGATCTATCGCCTGGCGTCCGGTCTGCGCGACGGCCAACCGGGCGACGGCGAGTTTCGGCTCGCGCAGTCCATTCGGCCCGGCGCCGAGCCCGGCGCCCGCTGGTACCGGGCGCGCGCCCGCGCCTTCAACGTTCCGGGCCAGCGGTTGCCGATGCTGGCGTGGCAGCTTGCCGACATCTCGCAGGAGCGGGCCGAACAGGAACGTTTCTTCCTCGATCTGCAGAAGGCGATCGATCACCTCGATCATGCGCCGGCCGGTTTCTTTTCGGCCGACCAGGAAGGCCGTGTCACCTACGTCAACGCCACGCTCGCCGAATGGCTGGGCATCGACCTCACCAGCTTCACGCCCGGTGCCGTCTCCCTGGCCGAAATCGTGGCCGGCGACGGCATGGCGCTGGTCCGCTCGGTCAAGGCCGACCCCGGTACGACACGCAACGCGGTCATCGACCTCGATTTGACGACGATGACTGGCGAGGCGCTGCCGGTGCGCTTCATGCATCGCGTTTCGGCCAGCCGCGAAGGCCTCAACGGGCCGACGCGCACGATCGTGCTCAACCGCACGCAAGGCGAGGACGCCTCGGCCGATTTGCGGGCTTCGGAGGTGCGCTTCACCCGCTTCTTCAACTCGACGCCGATGGCGATAGCCGGCGTCGACCATAACGGGCGTATCCTGCGCACCAATGCGCCGTTCCTGTCGCTGTTTTCGTCCGTCGTCGACCGCGACGCCGTCGATCGCCGTGTAAGGCTCGACACGGTGATCCATGAACGCGACCGGCCGGCTTTCGCGGCTGCCTTCGAGAAAGCGCAGCAGCGGCAGGCCGACATCGAGCCGATCGACACGCTTTTGCCCGGCAATGACGACCGGCACATCCGTTTCTACGTCAACGCGGTCGCCGATGGTACCGGCGGCGAGGGTGCCGAAGAGTCGGCCATCGTCTACGCCGTCGAGACGACGGAACAGAAAGCGCTCGAAGGGCAGATGGCGCAAAGCCAGAAGATGCAGGCGGTCGGCCAGCTTGCCGGCGGCATCGCGCATGATTTCAACAACGTGCTAACCGCCATCATCATGGCGTCCGACCTTTTGTTGACCAACCACCGCCCGTCGGACCCGTCCTTCCCCGACATCATGAACATCAAGCAGAACGCCAACCGGGCGGCTTCGCTGGTGCGGCAGCTTCTGGCCTTCTCGCGCAAGCAGACGCTGCGGCCGGAAGTGCTCAACCTGACCGACGTGCTCGCTGATCTCAGGATGCTGCTTGCCCGCCTTGTCGGCAACGACATCAAGCTGAAGGTCGACCATGGCCGCGATTTGTGGCCGGTCAAGGTCGATATCGGGCAGTTCGAACAGGTGGTGGTCAATCTTGCGGTCAACGCGCGCGACGCGATGCCGGCAGGCGGCGATCTCACCGTGCGCACCCGCAATGTGACGGCCGAGGAGTGCAAGGCCTTTTCCTATCGCGAGCTCGCCCCGGCGGACTATGTGGTGGTCGAAGTCGAGGACACCGGCAGCGGTATCGCGCCGGAGGTGCTGAAGAAGATTTTCGAGCCCTTCTTCACCACCAAGGAAGTCGGCAAGGGCACCGGCCTTGGCCTGTCGATGGTCTACGGCATCATCAAGCAGACCGGCGGCTTCATCTTCTGCGATTCCGAAGTCGGCAAAGGCTCGACTTTCCGCATCTTCCTGCCGCGTCATATCGCGGAAGCGAAAAAAGCAGGCGAGCCCGACGATGTGCCAGCGGCGCCGGCAAAGGTCGCAGATGCGGCCAAGGATCTGTCGGGCTCGGCCACGGTGCTGCTCGTCGAGGACGAGGACGCCGTGCGCATGGGCGGCATGCGGGCGCTGACCTCGCGCGGCTACACCGTGCACGAGGCATCGTCGGGCGTCGAGGCGCTGGAAGTGTTCGAGGCGCTGGGCGGCAAGGTCGACATCGTGGTTTCGGATGTGGTGATGCCGGAAATGGACGGTCCGACGCTGCTTGGTGAGTTGCGCAAGCGCCAGCCGGACATCAAATTCGTCTTCGTGTCCGGCTATGCCGAAGACGCGTTCGCCAGAAACCTGCCGGCGGATGCGCATTTCGGCTTCCTGCCGAAGCCGTTCTCGCTCAAGCAACTGGCGACGATCGTCAAGGATGTGCTGGAATCTTAGAAACTCCTGATGTTCTTCCTTGCACAACGCCGTGACACCGCCATGATTGCGGGTGAAACGACAGGCCGGCTCGGGGGAGCAGCGGTTGACGCCACACAACGAAGCAGACGAGGGTGCCTACGCCGACACGGTGTTGCTGCCAGGTGATCCGCAGCGCGCCGAATGGATGGCGCAAACATTCCTGGAAGCGCCGCGCTGCATCAATCGCCGACGTGGCGCGCTTGGCTTCACCGGGCTGTTTGGCGGCAAACCCATCAGCATTCAGGCGACGGGCATCGGCGTCTCGTCGTTTCTGATCTATGCGCATGAATTGCTGGACCATTATGGCGTCCGGACGTTGATCCGTACTGGCACCTGCGGCAGCCTGACCGCAAAGGCAAAACTGCGCAGCCTTGTCATCTCGCAATCGGCACAGGCGGAAAGCGCCCAGAGCGGTCAGGTTTTCGGCCTTTATGGACCCGCCGGCCCGGATCCGGCGCTCCTCGCATCGGCGCTGGCCAAGGCGGTGGAATTCGGCATCGACCACAGCGCCGGCCTGACGGTATGCAGCGATATCTTCTATCATCCGGAAGGGCGCGTCCGTTTTGCCGATGCGCAGGCGGCCGGCGCCCTGGCCGTGGATATGGAAACCAGCGCGCTCTATCGCATATCAGAGCATTTCGGGGCGCGTGCGCTGTCGATGTGCGTCGTGGTCGACAACATCGAGACCGGTGAACAGACCGACTATTCCGAGCGCCAGGCGCTGTTCACCGACATGAGCCGGCTGGCGCTCGCTGTCGCGGCCGAGAGCTAGAGTACGGGTCTACTGGGTCAGTTCCTTGCGCACGGCTGTCACATCGTCGGACGAGACCGTCAGGCGGAACGCGTACCATGCGTTCCGCCTTTTTGTCTGGGGCTAGGCGCCGACCGGCTGCCCGTCCCTGCGGCGGATAGCGACCACGGAAGGGCGCGGCAACTGGCCATCCCTGAAGTCTGGCCACAGCGTCTGGACCTTGTCGAGCGTCTCGGCGTCTTCGGCCGGGTGTTGGACCGATAGGAACAAGGTCGTGCCGTCCGGCGTGAAGCAGGGGCCGGTCGCCTCCGCGCCATGCGGGCAGGTGAACAGCAGTTTCGGCAGGCCGCGCGCCGGACCTTCCGTGTCGACGCCATAGACGCCGTCCGGCAGGTCGAAATCATTGGCGCCGTCGGTCGCCACCCAGAGCCGGCCGGCCGGATCGAAGGTGATGTTGTCGGGGCAGACGAACCAGCCATTGTCTGACGTGTCCGGGTGGAAGGTGGCACCGACTTTGGCGTCCTTCGGGTTGCCGCACAGCACGAACAGATCCCAGGTATATTTGTCGGCCGTGTGGTCGGCGTCCGCGCCGCGTCCGCCGGGCGGGATCAGCTCAACAATGTGGCCCCAGAGGTTTTCCGGACGCGTGTTGGCCGGATTGACCTTCGACTGGTCGCGCTTCTTGTTCTTGGTCATCACCGCATAGACGCGGCCGGTCACAGGATTGGTCTCGATGTCCTCGGGCCGGTCCATCGGCGTCGCGCCCAGCGCATCCGCCGCCAGCCGTGTCTTCAGCAGCACTTCCGCCTGGTCGGCAAAGCCGTTCTCGGCGGTGAGCTTGCCCTGGCCGTGAACCAGCGGCAGCCAGGTCATGGAGCCGTCGGCGTCGTAGCGGGCGACCGAAAGCACGCCGTCATCCAGCAGGCTGTTGCCGGAGGCCGGTTTGGCCGGATCGTAGGCCTTGTTCGAGACGAAGCGGTACATGTATTCGAAATAGTCGTCGTCGCCCATGTAGACGACGACGCGGCCGTCCTTGTTGAGGACGACCGTGGATGCTTCGTGCGACATGCGGCCAAGGGCGGTGCGCTTGACCGGCTTCGAGGCCGGATCATAGGGGTCGATCTCGACCACCCAATCGAACCGGTTGGCCTCATTCGGCTCCTTGTCGAGATTGAAGCGATCATGGAAGCGGCCGCGGCCGTAGATGTCGGAACCGTCAAAGCCGTAGCGGTCGAGAATGTCTGATGTCGGCGCCTTCTTCGGGTCGCCGCCGAACAGGTCGGAAACGCCTTCCTCACACGTCAGCACGGTGCCCCAGGGAGTGAAGCCGCCGCTGCAATTGTAGCTGGTGCCGAGCACCTTCGTGCCGGTCGCGTCGGCAGATGTTTTCATCAGTGGATGGCCGGCAACGGGGCCGGAAACGGTCATCTCGGTGTTTGCCGTGATGCGGCGGTTGAGCGGGCTGTCTTCGACGATGCCCCACTTGCCGTCCTTCAACTGCACCTCGACGATCGAATGGCCCATGGCGGCCATGCCGAGGTCGACCTGTTCCTTGCTCATCGTCTTGCCGGCGTCATCCTCGGTCATGCCGGGAAACATGACGTTGGGCGAAATGTACTCGTTGTTGACGCAAAGCAGGCCGTGGTCGGAATTCACGGTGCCTTTCGGCAGCGGCAGGAAGGCGATGTAGTCGCAATTGTAACCAAAGCGCTTTTCCTGCTCTTCGGCGGCGACCTTGTTGCCATCGAAATCCGGCAGCCCGGCGACAAGCGGGTCGCCCCAGCGCGCCACGATCGTGGTCTCGTACCCCTCGGCGGCCGCATGGGTCTTGTCGTAGACGCGCTTCAGTTCGGGAAAACCGAGTGTGGAAAGCGCTGCCGCGGCATGTGTTTCGCCGGCAAACAACGAGCCGACAAAGCTGCCGCCGGCAATCAGCGCGCCGGATGCAAGGCTGCCTTTCAGGAGAGCCCGGCGCGAGACGCGCTCGGCGATGACGTCGCGAATGACAGGGGAGGATGAAGACGGTGCGTTGGCCATGGTGTCTGCCTCTCAGGGTGGATGGTGACGGCGCACCGCTGCCTATCCAGTTTCGGCAACATCCAGATGACATGAGGCTGAGGCGGCGGCGATTGCCCAGGGAATGGACCTACTGGCTGCTTCCCTTGGTGCAGGTCGAGGCGGTGAAGGCGCCATCTGGCTGCTTCATGACGATGTCGAAGGAGGGCGCGGTCCCACTGTCCAGTGTTGCCTGGGTCAGCGACAGCGAATTGCCGCCGGCGGTATAGCCGCCCAATGGCCCCAGCCACGAGATCACGCCGTTGGCATCCATCTGATAGTTGTAGCCCTGCCGTGCGGTGCCGATGCCGGTGTAGACCGGGCCGCTGTAGACATTCCCCTTGATGGTGATGTCGCCGAGGCTGAGGAACATACCGAGCAGGTAGACCTCGCAGTGATAGCTTCCGTCTGGCATCTTACCGTCGCTGAAGTCGGCTCGCGCGGCCCCGGTTGCCGCCGCCAGAAGCAGAATGCCGATGAAAATGCGTGAAATGCCTGAAACCATGACGTCGCCCGTTTATGGAGCGAGCTTGCCCTATTTCTGCACCGTGCCGCAACATCGGTGCCCGCGGCACGCTTGTTGAGATCAAAATCTAGGCACCGGCCAAAAATGAGCGAAAATTAGGCAATAGTGCCCTACGCTGCGCAAATTTCTCTCAATCGGTTTCAGGCCGGCTCTCTTTGTTTTGTAAGCTCCATATTCCAAGGCGCTGATATCTCTAAATTATTCGTGTCCCTTCGGCTCCGCCAAAGCGATTGGCATGGGGGTTGCATTGTAGTGTTGCGGTGCAATCAACCAGCTTGGGAGTGTGTAATATGAGGGGCAATTTCTCGAAAATAACAAAAATGTTCTCGGCGAGCGTGGTTGCCGCCGGCCTGTTGACCTCGGCACCCGCCAGGGCTGCCGACGACACGATCAAAGTTGGCATTCTCCATTCGCTGTCGGGGACCATGGCGATTTCGGAGACGACACTGAAGGACGCTATGCTGATGCTCATCGATGAGCAGAACGCCAAGGGCGGCCTGCTCGGCAAGAAGCTCGAGGCGGTGGTCGTCGATCCTGCTTCCAACTGGCCGCTATTCGCCGAAAAGGCGCGCGAACTGATCTCCAAGGACAAGGTCGCGGCGGTGTTCGGCTGCTGGACCTCGGTGTCGCGCAAATCGGTGCTGCCGGTGTTCTCCGAGCTCGACAACATCCTGTTTTACCCCGTCCAGTATGAGGGCGAGGAAAGCGAGCGCAACGTGTTCTACACGGGTGCTGCGCCGAACCAGCAGGCCATCCCGGCGGTCGACTATCTGATGAGCGAGGATGGCGGCTCGGTGAAGCGCTGGGTGCTCGAAGGCACCGACTACGTCTATCCGCGCACCACCAACAAGATCCTCGAGGCCTATCTGAAGGCCAAGGGCGTGGCTGCCGAAGACATCATGGTCAACTACACGCCGTTCGGCTTCGCCGATTGGCAGACAGAGGTTTCGGCAATCAAGAAGTTCGGTTCGGCCGGCAAGAAGACCGCCGTCGTCTCGACCGTCAACGGCGACGCCAACGTGCCGTTCTACAAGGAACTCGGCAACCAGGGCATCAAGGCCGAGGACATCCCGGTCATGGCCTTCTCGGTCGGCGAGGAAGAGCTTGCCGGCCTCGACACCGCGCCGCTGGTCGGCCATCTCGCCGCCTGGAACTATTTCGAGAGCATCGATACGCCGGAGAACAAGAAGTTCATCGCCGACTGGCACAAGTTCATCAAGAATGACAAGCGCACCACCAACGACCCGATGGAAGCCCATTATATCGGCTTCAACATGTGGGTGAAGGCGGTCGAGAAGGCCGGCACCACCGATCCGGACAAGGTCATCGACGCCATGGTCGGCGTGTCGGTGCCGAACCTGACCGGCGGTTATTCGACGATGATGCCGAACCATCACATCACCAAGCCGGTGCTGATCGGCGAAATCCAGGCCGACGGCCAGTTCGAGACGGTCTCGCGCACGCCAGGCCTGGTGATGGGCGACGAATGGTCCGACTATCTGCCTGACTCCAAGGACCTGATCTCCGATTGGCGCGCGCCTCTGTCCTGCGGCAATTTCAATGTCGCCACCGGCAAGTGCGGCGGCAAGGGTACGAACTGATCCTCCCAGGGCTGACCTAGTCAGACCGCGCGCGTCCGGACGGCTTCCTCCGCCGTCCGGACGCCACTTCAACCCTCAAGGGTTACCGGAAACCGATGAACCTGTTTCGCACGATTGGTTTGATGCTGTTGTTCCTGCTGGCGACGCTGTCGTCATCGGGCGCCGGCGAGACCGATCTGCGCGGCATCATCGCCAAATTCGCCACGGCCAAGGGCTTTTCCGAGATCGGAGCCGTCGTCCACGAACTGGCGGCCACCGGCGACCCGGCGGTGGAACGGCCGCTTGCGGCACTCGCCGACGGCAATCTCTATGTCCGCAAGGCCGATTCCCTGGTCTTCGTCGGCAAGGAATCAGGCGATAGCGTTCAGCTTTTCGACCCGTTGAGCGGCGAGGCATCGGGCGAAGCGGCCAAGGACGACATCACCAAGATCAAGGTCAACAACACGCTGCGCCGCGTCATCCGGGACGCGTTGGGCACGCTGACGCTCGGCGCCAAGGATCCGGCCGTGCGCACTGCCGCCGCCGACACCATGTTCAAGACGCCCGATGCCGCAAACATCGAACCACTCGATACGGCGATCGCCAGTGAGACCGTGGCCAGCGTCAAGGCTCTGCTCGAACAGGCCCGCGCCGCCTCCGTGCTGGTTTCCGATCGGCCGGATGCCGACAAGCTCGCCGCAATCGCCCTGATCGGCGCGCGGGGCGACCGCGATGCGGTTTCGCTGCTGACTTCCGTCGAGGCGAATTCCTCGGACGCGGTCAAGCAAGCGGCGACAGCCGCGATCGCCAACATCAATTCGACACTGGCCTTCTGGGATGCCGGGCAGAACATCTGGTACGGCATTTCGCTGGGCTCGGTGCTGCTGCTGGCGGCAATCGGCCTCGCCATCACCTTCGGCGTCATGGGTGTCATCAACATGGCGCATGGCGAGATGGTCATGCTCGGCGCCTACACGACCTTCGTCGTCCAGCAGGTGATCCGCACTTCGTTTCCCGGCCTGTTCGACTGGTCGCTGGTCATCGCGCTGCCGCTCGCCTTCCTCGTCTCGGCTCTGGTTGGTTTGATCATCGAGCGCGGCGTCATCCGTTTCCTCTATGGCCGGCCGCTGGAAACACTGCTGGCGACATGGGGCGTCTCGCTGATCCTGCAGCAGGCGGTGCGCTCGATCTTCGGACCGACCAACCAGGAGGTTGGCAATCCCTCCTGGATGTCGGGCTCGTTCAATCTCGGGCAACTTGCGATCACCTGGAACCGCCTGTGGATCCTGGTCTTCGCGCTCTCCGTCTTCGGCGTGCTGCTCTATGTGATGAAGCGCACGCCTTGGGGTCTGCAGATGCGCGCCGTCACCGCCAACCGGCGCATGGCCGCTTCGATGGGCATCAGGACACCGTGGGTCGATGCGCTGACCTTTGCATTGGGGTCCGGTATTGCCGGCATTGCCGGCGTCGCGCTCAGCCAGATCGACAATGTCTCGCCCAATCTCGGCCGCGGCTACATCATCGACAGTTTCATGGTCGTCGTCTTCGGCGGTGTCGGCAATCTGTGGGGCACGCTGGTCGGCGCCTTCTCGCTCGGCATCGTCAACAAGTTCCTCGAGCCCTATGCCGGTGCCGTGCTCGGCAAGATCGTCGTGCTGGTGCTGATCATCCTGTTCATCCAGAAGCGCCCGCGCGGCCTGTTCGCGCTCAAGGGCAGGGCGGTGGAAGCATGATCACTGGACGCTTCTTTGCCGCGGGTGCGGACCGCCGCATCGCCATCACGATCTTCATCCTGCTGGCGGTGGCCCTCATCGTGCCGCTGCTCAATCTTGCGGTGTCGTCCACCAGCGCCTTCTACGTGCCGTCCTACATCGTCGCGCTGACCGGCAAATATCTCTGTTATGCGCTGCTCGCCTTGGCGCTCGACCTGGTCTGGGGCTATTGCGGCATTCTCTCGCTCGGGCACGCCGCCTTCTTCGCGCTCGGCGGCTATGCAATGGGCATGTATCTGATGCGCCAGATCGGCTCGCGCGGCGTATACGGCAACCCGATCTTGCCTGATTTCATGGTTTTCCTGAACTACAAGGAATTGCCGTGGTTCTGGTATGGTTTTGACCATTTCTGGTTCGCCGGGCTGATGGTGTTGGCAGTGCCTGGCCTGCTCGCCTTCGTCTTCGGCTGGTTTGCCTTCCGCAGCCGTGTCACCGGCGTCTATCTCTCGATCATCACCCAGGCGATGACCTACGCGCTGCTGCTTGCGTTTTTCCGCAACGACATGGGTTTCGGCGGCAACAATGGCCTGACCGATTTCAAGGACATTCTGGGCTTCAACGTACAGGCCGACGCGACGCGTTCGGCGCTGTTCGCCGCCAGCGCGGTGACGCTCGCTCTCGCCGTCTTCATCACCTGGGCGATCGTCGGTTCCAAATACGGCAAGCTCCTGATGGCGGTGCGCGATGCCGAGAGCCGCACGCGCTTCCTTGGCTGGCGGGCGGAGAACGTCAAGCTGTTCGCATTCACGGTGTCTGCCGTCATGGCCGGCATTGCCGGCGCACTCTACGTGCCGCAGGTCGGCATCATCAATCCGGGCGAATTCGAACCTTCGAATTCGATCGAGGTGGTGATCTGGGCGGCTGTGGGCGGGCGCGGCACCATTGTCGGGCCGATCATCGGCGCGTTGCTGGTCAATGCCGGAAAGTCCTGGTTCACCGGCGTGCTGCCGGAGTTCTGGCTGTTTGCATTGGGTGGGCTGTTCGTCGCCGTCACGCTCTTGCTGCCCAAGGGCATCATCGGCATGTGGGATTCCTGGCGCGGCAACGCCAAGGCGTTGCGGGCTGCTTCGATTGCCGAGGAAGCCGGCACCGATGCCGACATCGCGCCGCCAGCGAAAATCGTTCGCAGCGAGGCGACAAGGCCCGGCGACTGGTCCACGTCCAACCCCGACCCGCAGCCGGCGGAGTGAGCGACCATGTCCAAGTCGAACACGATCCTCTATCTCGACGGTGTCTCGGTCTCCTTCGACGGTTTTCGCGCCATCAACAATTTGTCGCTGGTGCTGGACAAGGGCGAGATGCGCGCCATCATCGGTCCCAACGGCGCCGGCAAGACGACGATGATGGACATCGTCACCGGCAAGACGCGGCCCGATGTGGGCGAGGTGTTCTTCGACGGCGAGGTCGATCTCACCAAGCACGATGAGGCCGAGATCGCCATGATGGGCATCGGCCGCAAATTCCAGAAGCCGACCGTCTTCGAAAGCCACACGATCGAGGAAAACCTGATGCTGGCGCTGAAGGGTCCGCGCTCGATCTTCCCGGCGCTGTTTCACCGCCGCTCAGCCGCCGAGACGCGGCAAATCGATGACATCCTTGGCATCATCCGGCTCGGCGACAAGCGCGACGAATTGGCGGCCAATCTCAGCCATGGGCAAAAGCAGTGGCTCGAGATCGGCATGCTCTTGGCGCAGGACCCGAAGCTGCTGCTGGTCGACGAGCCGGTCGCCGGCATGACCGACGCCGAGACCGAGGAAACCGCACGACTGCTCAAGGACATTGCGCGCGACCATTCGGTCATCGTCGTCGAGCACGACATGCATTTCGTGCGCGAGCTGGGCGTCAAGGTCACCTGCCTGCACGAGGGCTCGGTGCTCTCGGAAGGCACACTCGATTTCGTGTCGGCCGACGAGCGTGTCGTCGAGGTCTATCTGGGGAGATGAGCATGGTCTGGCGGGTGCAATTCCATCACTTCGATCTGTCGTTTCTCAAGTTCTGGAGACGGCGCTGACATGCTCGAAGTTTCCAATGCCACGCTGCACTACGGCGCCGCCCAGGCGCTACGCGGCGTGTCGCTGAAGGCGGGCGCCGGCAAGATCACCTGCGTGCTCGGCCGCAACGGCGTCGGCAAGACCAGTTTGATGAGATCGATCGTCGGCCACCATCGGCTGACGAGCGGAAGCGTTGCCTTCGAGGGGAAGGCGCTCGACCGGAGCGCGGCGTATGACCGCGCCCGGTCGGGCATCGCATTCGTACCGCAGGGCAGGGAGATCTTTCCGTTGCTCACCGTGCGGGAGAATCTGGAATCAGGCTTTGCGCCGCTGAAACGGGCCGACCGCAACATTCCGGCGCATGTGTTCGAGCTGTTTCCGGTGCTCAAGCAGATGCTCGGCCGCCGTGGCGGCGACCTATCCGGCGGGCAGCAGCAGCAGCTCGCCATCGGCAGGGCATTGGTGATGCGGCCGAAGCTGCTGGTGCTCGACGAGCCGACCGAAGGCATCCAGCCGTCGATCATCAAGGATATCGGCCGCGCCATCCGCTATCTGCGCGACCAGGCCGGCATCGCCGTGCTTTTGGTCGAACAATATCTCGATTTCTGCCGCGAGTTGGCCGACGAGGTCAACATCATGGACCGTGGCGTGATCGTCCATACCGGTCCGGCGAAAGATCTCGACAGGGCGGATGTCCGCAAGTTCCTGACGGTCTAGAATCGTCGTTGGACTTCAGTTGACGTTCCCAAGTCATTGGCAAGTCCGATATTTCTCCGATCCAGCCATCCGCGTCACTGGCGCACCTTGGGCTGCGTGCTAGTCTTTCCCAGGGCTTTTGTGAGTCGGCCGCTTCCGTATCAGTCTGGTTGGTTGCAGATAGAGGGAAGGTGCAGGCTCCAGCCGGCAAGTTCCACGCAAGCAAGGCTTCCTAGCTTCCCTCCTGCGATCTGTTTGTCGTTCAAACGCGTTTGGGCACACAGGCTAAGGGACAGCCATGGAACGTTACGTCGAGGACTACCAGAAGCGTCGGCTTACCGAACGTGTCGACATCATCGCCGCCATCAACATCTTGAGGTCACAGGGCTGCGAATACGACGACCTGATCGAGGAGATCACCAAGGTCTTCTATGTCGACCTGGATACCTTTAATGAAATCGTCATGGCGGCATAAGGGCCGCCTTCGCTCATCTCGACCGTAGCTGCGGCATCGATACGAGTGGTCAGCTTGCGCGCCGGAATGGAGAGGCGGTGACGCGGTTGCGGCCGCCGCGTTTGGCGGCGTAGAGCGCCTTGTCGGCGGCGCTGAGCACCTTGTCGAAGCTGAGGCCCTCCTTGGTGCCGAAGGCAAATCCGGCACTGACCGTGCACGTTAACGAGCCCGTCTCGGTTTCGATGCGTCGTGCGGCGAAAGCTGCCCGTATGGTCTCGGCGGTGGCCTCCACCGTTTCAGGCAAGGTCCGCTTCAGCACCAGTGCGAATTCCTCGCCGCCCATGCGCGCGGCGACGTCGGCCGGGCGAAGATTGCCGGCCAGGTCCCTGGCGAACATTCTCAGCACTTCATCGCCGGCGGCATGGCCGAATTCGTCGTTGATGGCCTTGAAGCTGTCGAGGTCGAAGACAACCACCGCCGTGAAAGCACCGATCGGGATATCGCCATGCAGGTCGAACAGCGCTCGCCGGTTGAGCAGGCCGGTCAGCGGATCGGTCAACGCATTACGGTGGTGATGCCTGGCCAGACGTCCCTGATTGAGCGCCAGGGAAAGCGCTCCGATGCCGGTCATGCTGGCGATGACGATGATGAGGCTCAGTTCCTCGGCCCAGTTGCTGGGCGCATGTCCAAGGACCAGCTTTTCATCCCAGACGAGAACCATGGCGCACAGAGCGAAGGATATGGCCGTGGCCGAATAGAGTGTGGTGATGCCGATCGTCAGGGCAGGGGCCTCGTCGCGGCCTTTCCAGTATTCGAGCGCTGTTGCGAACAGAAGCAACGCAGCGAAGGCGTTTTCGAAAATGAAACCCAGTCCGTCATAGCCAAGAGCCATGGCAGGCAACGTCACGGTCAGCGAAATGGCGCTGCCAAGCACCGTGCGCGGAATTGGTGACCCACCACTTCTGAACTGATAGGCGGCGCCCAGCATGGTCGAAAAACCGAGCAGGAGCAGGGTAATGGTTGCAATGCCGAGCAGGCGCCCAGGCATGTCGATATAGGCGTCGTAGGCGAAAATATCGGCGACCACGAACACCAGGCTGATCGCCCATGTCAGCAGGAATTTCTCCGAGCGGGCGGTCAGCCACATGCCGAACAATGTCAGGCTCAGGCAGGCGGCGGAAAAGCCGACAGCCAGAAGAAGTGAAGTGTAGTCGAGCGACATGCCCCTCGTCCTTGCCCCAAATCTGTGACTTGGCCTGCCTGGATTCATGCAGCAAGGAGGTATCGATAAGGTTACGACGGCGATGAAGATGCCGTAATTCTTGAGTTATTGGGTTAGAGGATCACCACCGACAATAGCAGAATGACGCCGATCGCCATCATCAGCAGACCCGGCCAATTCTGTGACAGGCCGAGAAAGCCTAATCCGCGCCGTCGTGGCTCAAGCGTCGGGCCGGACGTTGCGAGATTCGGCATCGGGCGGTCCGAAGCCGCGGGCGTCGGATCACTGAGCTTCCCGCGCCTGAGAACAGCGTCCGCCATGTACACAACGCCGGCGATAGTGAGCAACGCCCCGATGAGGATGATCGCCATCTTTCCTCGCTTTCTCCCGGTTCTCCCGAATGCCAACGTTCCGCCGGTTGGGCGCGCCTGGCCATCTGTGGAAACCGGTCTTCGGCGACCAGCGAGCCTATCGCGTCCACGCGAGGGCACTCGCCCGGTCGCCGCTAGTAAGGCAAAACGGTCAACCTGCCCTGCGGGTTCCGGCGCCGCAGGCTCGCTGCTTTAATCCGTCACTCGCTTCATCAGCGCTATCGCTCCGAATGGCGCGCGCACCTTGCCCTCGGTGATGAAGTAGACGAACACGTCGCGTGGCTTGACCGGTGCGTCGGTGGCGGGATCGGCACGTCGGAGATCGGCCGGCACCTTGCCTTCCGCCCAGACCTTTGCCCGCGCCGCCCATTCATCGAGGCCCTTCGGCGTGTAGCAGTCGGGATTATCGTCGCTGCCAGTCTGCAGCCGGGCATAGATGAAATCGCCGGTGACGTCGGCGATATCAGGATATTTGGCATGGTCGGCATAGACGATTGCCGCCTTGTATTTACGGGCAAGTGCTGCAAATTCCGGCACGATGAAACTGTCGTTGCGCACTTCGAGCGCGTGGCGTAGCGCAACGCCGTCCTGCTTTTCCGGCAGCAGCTTCAGGAAGGCTTCGAAATCATCCGGATCGAATTTCTTGGTCGGCGCGAACTGCCATAGGATCGGACCGAGCTTTTCGCCGAGCGCCGCCACGCCGGAGCCGAGGAAGCGCATCATCGATTCACCGGCCTCGCCGAGCACGCGCCGGTTGGTGACGAAGCGGTTGCCCTTCAGCGAATAGACAAAGCCGTCGGGTGCCTCGCCGGCCCACTTGACGAAGGTTGGCTCCTTGAAGCTGGAATAATAGGTGCCGTTGACCTCGATGCTCGGCACCTGCCGAGTGGCGTAATTCAGCTGCTTGGCCTTGGAAAGCTTGTCGGGATAGAAGGACGTATCCCAGGGCTCGAACGTCCAGCCGCCCATGCCGGCGCGGATTGTTCCCGATGTGCTCATTGTCATCCTCCCAAATTCAGAAAAATCAGGCCGTCTCGTGGACCGGTTTTGCCATGTCGACGAGCACCCATCCTGGCCGGTAGGGATTGGGCCGGCGACCCGTTTCGTGAAAACCATAGGCCAGATAGAGCGCAATGTTCCGCTCCATCCTGGCGTTGGTGTAAAGCCGCACTTCGGGCAGGCCCCACAGGCGCGCCTGTTCGTCCGCGTGGTTGAGCAGCGCAATGCCGAAGCCCTTGCCTTGAAAGCCGGGGGCGACGGCGACGGAAAAGATCATCGCGTGGTCGTCATGCCGCTCCAGTGTGAGAAGCCCGGCAAGTTGGTTGCTGCTCTCCAGCAGCCAGACCTCGCCGCGCGCGATGCGCGGCGCATAGTTCTCGGTGACCGGGATCGGCGGTGTGCCGAACAGCGCGGTGTAGGGGGCGTAGGCGGTTTGCGTCAGCGAGACGACGGCTTGGTGATCATCGGCAAGCGCTCTTCGGGTTGTCATCAAAAAGCTCTCCAGGCGCTTACCGGTCGGCTCACTCCGCCGCTTCGCGCTTGCCTCCGGGGCGTCGCTCCAGCAGCTCCTTGAGGAACTGACCGGTGTAGCTGCGCTTTTCGCCCACGATCGCTTCCGGCGTGCCGGAGGCGACCAGTTCGCCGCCGCCGTCGCCGCCTTCGGGGCCGAGGTCAAGCACCCAGTCGGCAGTCTTGATCACCTCGAGATTGTGCTCGATGACCACCACCGTGTTGCCCTGGTCGACCAGTTCATGCAGCACTTCCAATAGCTTGGCGACGTCGTGGAAATGCAGGCCGGTGGTCGGCTCGTCGAGGATGTAGAGCGTCTTGCCGGTTGCCTTGCGCGACAGTTCCTTGGCGAGCTTGATGCGCTGGGCCTCGCCGCCGGACAGCGTCGTCGCCTGCTGGCCGATATGGATGTAGCCGAGGCCGACCTGCTTCAGCGTTTCGAGCTTGTCGCGCACGCCAGGCACGGCGGCGAAGAAGTCGACGCCTTCCTCGACCGTCATGTCGAGCACGTCGGCGATCGACTTGCCCTTGAACACGACATCGAGCGTCTCCCTGTTATAGCGCTTGCCGTGGCAGACGTCGCAGGTGACGTAGACGTCGGGCAGGAAGTGCATCTCGATCTTGATGACGCCATCGCCCTGGCAGGCCTCGCAGCGGCCGCCCTTGACGTTGAACGAGAAGCGTCCCGGCTGATAGCCGCGCGCCTTGGCCTCCGGCAGGCCGGCGAACCAGTCGCGGATCGGCGTGAAGGCGCCGGTATAGGTGGCAGGATTCGAACGCGGCGTGCGGCCGATCGGCGACTGGTCGATGTCGATGACCTTGTCGAGGAATTCGAGGCCCTCGATGCGGTCATGGTCGGCCGGATGTTCGCGCGAGCCCATGATGCGTCGCGAGGCGGCCTTGAACAACGTCTCGATCAGGAAGGTCGACTTGCCGCCGCCCGACACGCCGGTGACGGCAGTGAAGGTGCCGAGCGGGATTTCGGCGGTGACGTTCTTCAGATTGTTACCGCGCGCGCCGACGATCTTCAGGCGCCGGTTTTTCTTCGCCTCGCGGCGCACGCCGGGCGTCGCCACTTCGAGCGCGCCCGACAAATATTTGCCGGTGATCGAATTCGGGTTGGCCATGACTTGCTGCGGCGTGCCCTGGGCGATGATCTCGCCGCCGTGGATGCCGGCGGCCGGCCCCATGTCGACGACATAGTCGGCATGCAGGATGGCGTCCTCGTCATGCTCGACGACGATCACCGTATTGCCGATGTCGCGCAGATGCTTCAGCGTGTCGAGCAGGCGCGCATTGTCGCGCTGGTGCAGGCCGATCGACGGTTCGTCCAGCACATAGAGCACGCCGGTGAGGCCGGAGCCGATCTGCGACGCCAGACGGATGCGCTGGCTTTCGCCGCCCGACAGCGTGCCGGAATTGCGCGACAGGGTCAGATAATCGAGCCCGACATCGTTGAGGAAGCGCAATCGCTCGCGGATTTCCTTCAAGACGCGCACCGCGATCTCGTTCTGCTTGTCGTTGAGCGACGCCGGCAGGTCGGTGAACCACTGGTCGGCCTTGCGAATGGAAAGCTCGGTGACTTCGCCGATGTGCTTGCCGGCAATTTTCACTGCCAGCGACTCAGGCTTCAGCCGATAACCCTTGCAGGCCGGGCAAGGCGTGGCCGACATGAAACGCTCGATCTCCTCGCGCATCCAGGCGGATTCGGTCTCTTTCCAGCGCCGCTCGAGATTGGGGATGACGCCTTCGAAAGTCTTGGTGGTCTTGTAGGAGCGCAGGCCGTCATCATACTGGAAGGTGATCTCGCGCTCGCCGGTGCCGCGCAGGATGGCTTCCTTGGCCTCTTCGGTCAGGTCCTTGAACTTGTCGCCGAGCTTGAAGCCATAGGCCTTGCCGAGCGCTTCGAGCGTCTGCGCGTAGTAGGGCGAGGTCGACTTGGCCCACGGGCTGACGGCGCCGTCGCGCAACGAGATGTTTTCGTCCGGCACGATCAGGTTGCCGTCGATGGCGCGCTGGCTGCCGAGGCCGTCGCAGGTCGGGCAGGCGCCGAACGGGTTGTTGAACGAGAACAGCCGCGGTTCGATTTCCGGAATGGTGAAGCCAGAGACCGGGCAAGCAAACTTTTCCGAGAACAGGATGCGCTCATGCGTCTCGTTCTTCGACTTGTTGACCGAATCCTCGCCGGTCTGGCTGGAATCGAGCGGCTTGTCGGCGAATTCGGCGACCGCCAGCCCATCGGCCAGCTTCAGCGCGGTTTCGATGGAGTCGGCAAGCCGCGTCGCGAGATCGCCGCGCACGACGATACGGTCGACGACGACGTCGAGGTCATGCTTGTACTTTTTGTCCAGCGCCGGCACGTCGGCGATCTCATAGAAGACGCCGTCGACTTTAACGCGCTGAAAGCCCTTCTTCTGCAGTTCCAGCAATTCCTTGCGGTACTCGCCTTTGCGGCCGCGCACCATCGGCGCGAGGATGAACAGGCGCGTGCCTTCCTCGACCGCCAGCACGCGGTCGACCATTTGCGAAACCGTCTGGCTCTCGATCGGCAGGCCGGTGGCCGGCGAATAGGGGATGCCAACGCGCGCAAACAGGAGCCGCATGTAGTCGTAGATCTCGGTGACGGTGCCGACGGTCGAACGCGGGTTCTTCGAGGTGGTCTTCTGCTCGATGGAGATGGCAGGCGACAGGCCGTCGATCTGGTCGACGTCAGGCTTCTGCATCATCTCGAGGAATTGCCGGGCGTAGGCCGACAGGCTTTCGACGTAGCGGCGCTGGCCTTCGGCATAGATCGTGTCGAAGGCAAGCGATGATTTGCCGGAACCCGACAGGCCGGTCATGACAATCAGGCTGTCACGCGGCAGGTCGAGATCGACATTCTTCAGATTGTGTTCGCGCGCCCCGCGAATGGAAAGATATTTATGGTCGGCCATAGCCGGTCGCCGCCTCAGAATCTGGAATTTCCCGGAATGGCGGGTTTTCCCGGCCATCCCCTATGTAGGTAGTTTTGCCGCCACGTCGAGAGACGCCACAATTCCCGACAAAAGCGTTTAAGCGTCTTTCGCGTGAACGGGCAAGCGGAAAGAACAAAGGCCGAACACGCTCCTGACAAAGCTGTGCAAAAACTGACTTGCACGTAACCTCCCAGCGATCACGTTTTTCCGTAACCGGCTATTGATGGTTGACGCGACGGACTCAGGGGCGCAGTCTCCAGCAGTCAACGAAGCCGGCCGTCTTTCGATGGCCTCGCCGCCCACAGGCGGCCTGCGAGACGCCGCAGGCATTCGCGATTTGTGCTTTGAGTTGACAACAATCGCAACGGACAGAGGAGCGGAGCTATGACGCCACCGGATCGTCCCCTAGGGTTCCAGTTGTCACTGGAGCCGTGGCAGGCATAAGTGCCAGGGTTTAGCGTCTGCGCCACCCGACAAACCGTGACCTGCCATATCCCGTAAAAATCAGAGACTGCTAGTCGGATCGTCGGCTGAATGCCGCGGTGCATCCGAAATCAAACGCCGGCAGTACACTCCCGGCAAAATTGGATTTGAGATCCAAAAAGGCCCCGTCCGTAGCGCAAAGCACGGCGGGGCCGTTTTATGTGCGGTTGGTTGGGCAGGTGAGGGCAGCGCCAACGCCTGAGGGGCAGGTGTCAACGTGCGGCGATTGCGCCCTACCGGTTGGAAGGCTTGATCCCGCCGGCGCCGACATCGACGGTGATGCTGCCGGAAATCCTGACATCCGTATCGCCGATCTTGAACGTGCCGTTGCTGGGGAATGCGTCGTCCGGTTCGGGCTCCGGGGCCGGCTTGGCGATGCGATAGTCGCCGGCCACGCCGGGCAGTCCTCTCTGTGTCGGCGGCGAGCTGTCGTCGGCAAGTGCCGTGCCGCTCATAAGGCCGGCAAAAGCGAGGACCACAGCGGCGATTGCGCGGCGCAGTGGTCTGGGCGGATGAGTGTCGGTCATCCGTCCACTATAGTGGCGCGCCGCCGACGGAACCAGACCGACATCGTCAAATCTTCGACAACCGGCCGGGTTCCGAACCGGCCCTGGCTTCACGCCGCCTTCTTGCGCGTGTCGAAAACGTGGTCGACGATGCCCCAGGCCTGGGCCTCGCGGGCGGTCATGAAGTGATCGCGGTCCAGCGTACGTTCGACCTCCTCATAGGTGCGGCCGCAATGCTGCGCGTAGAGTTCGGCCATGTGCCGCTTCGTCTGGCCGATGCGCTCGGCATGGCGCTGGATGTCGGAGGCCTGGCCCTGGAACCCGCCCAGCGGCTGATGCAGCAGGATGGTGGCGTTCGGCAACGAGATACGACGTCCCGGCGTGCCTGCCATCAGCAGGAACGACCCCATCGAGGCGGCAAAGCCCATGCACACGGTCGATACCGGGCAGCTGATATATTGCATCGTGTCGTAGATGGCGAAGCCACTGGTCACCACGCCGCCCGGCGAATTGATGTAGAGCGATATCTCCTTGTCGGGATTGTCCGATTCCAGCGACAAAAGCTGCGCGCAGACCAGCGCCGAGATGTCGTCGTTGATCTCGCCATTGATGAAGATGATGCGCTCGCGCAGCAGCCGCGAAAAGATGTCGAAGGCGCGTTCGCCGCGGCTCGATTGCTCGATCACCATCGGCACCAGATTGGCAACACCGCTCATTGTCTCTCTCCGTCTGTTTGTTTCAGGCCGCGCGCAGCAGGAGGCGAGGCGTGTTTGCGGCGATTGGCTTAGGTGACCTGTTTGCATCGAGCGAAAGCCGGCAGCCGGCGCCTGCCATGGCGACGGCAGGCATAGCCTTGCGGGCAAAGCCATCATGGACGATGCGCAGATGCGTGCCCCCGGAAACGGTGCGGGCAAGCGTGAAGGTGACGGTACTGTCGAGCGGATCCTGCCGCGCGGCGTCGCTTGGCTGCTCCCGCCAGGAATAGCGCAGCAATTTCTCGGGCTCGGCGTCGAGGATTTCGCATTCGATCGGCGTGTCCGGCCCGGCGAAGGTAAAACGGTTGCCGATCTCGGGGCTGATGTCATTGGGCATCATCCAGGCGGCGAGCAGCTCCGGTACTGTCAAGGCCCGCCATACCTTTTCCGGCGGTTCGACCAGGTCGTACTCGAACTCGATCGCGTCCGGAGAGACTTCGCGATGGCTTTCGTCGGCCATTGATCCCCTGTCCTTCATTGGTCCCATGTCCTTCACTGGTCCATGTCCTTCAAAACCGTCTTCAGCCTTTCGATGCGCTCCGGCCAGAAGGTCCGGTAGCGTTCGATCCAGGAAAGCAAGGGGGCGAGCCCTTGCGGATCGGCGCGGTAAAAGGCGTTGCGGCCCGCGCGGCGCTCGACCACCAGCCCTGCGCCGCGCAGGACGGCCAAATGCTGCGACACGGCCGGCTGCGATACCGTCATCCCGGTGCGCAATTCCGATACGCTCATCTCGCCGGCGGCGAGGCGCTCGAAGACGGCGCGGCGCGTCGGGTCGGCCAGGGCGCGAAAAATCTCAGCTTCGATCATGACAAAAACATAAGTCGATACTTATTGATTTGGCAAGCGCTGTTTTACGAGATTGTCGGAAGCCAGCGCCTTACCACTCCGGCAGGTCCATCGAACGTCGCCTCGAAGATCGACGACGCAAGCACGGCATGGATGTGAAGCGTTCCAGTGCCGGCGTTCTTGAACCCGTGTTTCCTGTTCGCGGGGACAATGAGAGACTGGCCCGATGTCAGGACGATGTGGTCATCGCCGATCCACATCTCGGCCCTGCCGGCAATAACGGTAAGCACCTCCTCGACGGGATGCCAATGCGTTGGGGCGCCGACCGTGGGCTCGACCCGTTGCTCGAATATGCAGAGCTGCGACGCACCATTGCTGGCCGACACATGCATGCGCGTTTCCACACCTGCCCGCCATTGTTCGCGCTGCTGGTCCTCATGTGTGACGAATTTCATCTGATCGCCCCCGGTCCATTCCCGATTTCGTGGAAATTTCCGGCCGGAACACTACATCCTGCTGACAAACATTGACAGAACGTCATCTGCGCTCTAGAACGAAAAGGGAACAAAAACCTTGTGGGTAAAGGCAGCCACGGCAAGCGGCTGACGCCTACAGTCTGTAAGGTGCTGCGACAAAAATTTGTTTCGGATGAGCGCGGAGAAATATCATGGCGGGTAGCGTCAACAAGGTCATTTTGGTCGGCAACCTCGGCGCGGACCCGGAAATCCGTCGCCTGAATTCGGGCGAGCCGGTCGTCAACATCCGCATTGCGACGTCGGAAAGCTGGCGCGACAAAAATTCCGGCGAGCGCAAGGAAAAGACCGAGTGGCACAACGTCGTCATCTTCAATGAGGGCATCGCCAAGGTGGCGGAGCAGTATCTGAAGAAGGGCATGAAGGTCTATGTCGAGGGCCAGCTGCAGACGCGCAAATGGCAGGACCAGACCGGTGCCGACAAGTACACGACGGAAGTCGTGCTGCAGAAATTCCGTGGTGAGCTGCAGATGCTCGACGCACGCGGACAGGGTGAGGGCGGCCAGGTCGGCGGCTATACCGGTGGCAGCAACCGTGGTTCCGATTTCGGCCAGTCCAGCCCGAGCGAAGGCTTCAATCGTGGCGGCAGCGGCGTCAACGCTCCGAGGGGCGGCGGCGGCGGCTCGTCGCGCGAACTGGACGACGAAATTCCGTTCTGATCGCAACAGCGTTGGCTCACCTAACGCGTAAGGATCGCGATCCGGTACGATAGCTGGTCGTATTCCGTTTTCAGTATCTTCCTAATGCCAATTGGGAGCTTCAAACCGGCGATCGTCTCTTGCTCGCGCTCGGAAGGATTTGTTGAGGATTCAGTTCCGCGCGCAATTGTCATACAGTGGTGCCGGGCGGGAATGATTCTATGGGAAAGCGGTTACGGGATCCGGTGCACGGTCTTATCGTGTTCGATGAGAACAAGCGGATCGACATGCTTGCCTGGACGCTGATCGATACGCTGGAATTC
The DNA here is from genome assembly GCF_964254115.1 of Mesorhizobium sp. LjRoot246. Taxonomy (NCBI): domain Bacteria; kingdom Pseudomonadati; phylum Pseudomonadota; class Alphaproteobacteria; order Hyphomicrobiales; family Phyllobacteriaceae; genus Mesorhizobium; species Mesorhizobium sp. LjRoot246. Next base: position 3,916,590 of record NZ_CAXUSN020000001.1, read on the forward strand.
CAGAGACTTCGTCGCATTCGTCAGCTCGGCGTATCGGAATTCACCTTTCCCGGCGCCGTACACACACGTTTTGCTCACTCCATAGGCGTATTCCATACGGCCCGTACTCTCGTCGAAATCCTGGAGCGCGAGATGCGGCGAAACGGGCAGGCATTCGAGCAGCCAAAAGCGGAGGTCGCATTGGCGGCGGCGCTTCTACATGATCTGGGTCATGGTCCATTCAGTCATACTTTCGAAGGTGTCCAGGAGTCGCGCTGGGTGAAAAGGCGCCATGAGAAGTGGACTGCGGATATCATTCGGAATCCAGACGGACAGATTCGCCCCTTGCTGGAAATCCACCGGCCCGGCTTCACCGAGGAGGTAGCCGCATTACTGGATAAGGAAGATCCCGAACACATCTACCACGCGATCGTCTCGAGTTCCTTCGATGCTGACAGGCTCGATTATCTACGTCGCGACAAGCTCATGACTGGGACCGGCGCCGGCGGCATCGACTTCGACTGGCTTGTCGAGAATGTTCGTGTTGCGGATATCGAAATCGATGCACCTGATGAGGATGGCGGCGAACCACGCCGCGTTCCAACCTTCTGCCTTACAGCAAAGGCGCTCCCGGCCGCTGAACAATTCCTATTGGCCCGCTACACCCTTCACCAGCAGGTGTATTTTCATAAAGCGACTCGTTGCGTGGAGCATATGATCGGAAAGCTACTGCGCGCGGTGGCGCGACTGGCTGCTGGCAAGAAAGCCGATATCAAGAAGAGCGGACTGCCCGAAGCGCACCCGCTAATTCGTTTCTTTACCAGAGGCGGCGAAACAGTTGAAAATTATCTCGCTCTCGACGACGCTCTTGTCTTTGGCGCGCTCGATGCGATGTCGCGGGCTGAAGATGCGGGTGTCGCGGAGATCGCGACTCGGCTACGAGAGCGAAAACTGTACAAAACGCTCGACATGGCTGAGTTTGGGGAAGACCCCGGCAAGCAGCGCGGTCGTCTGCGCCGCATTAGGGAGAAGTTCGCGGACAAGATTGAGGCGGAAACGGTGATGCTGGATGACAAAGCTGCAATCGGCATCTATGCCGAGATCGGCGGCGACGAGGAACGCATGCACAAGAAACTGCACATTCTAGACGGCGACAACCCGGTCGAAATCAGCAAACTTTCTTCGCTGATCGAAGCACTTGAAACGAAAAAGCAATTCACGAGATTGTATTTTGCCGATGCAACCGAACGCGACGCAGCGCGCAAATGAAGGAGATCGCCATGAAGCACGAACCTGAGCACTATGTCGCCGACATCCTTGGCGCGGCGGGCGGGCGTTTGGTCAGTCGCATTCGTTTGCAGAAGATCGCCTATCTTCTAGACCAGCTTGGAGCGGAGAGCGGGTTCGACTACTCATATCATCACTACGGGCCGTATTCCCGTGATCTCGACAGCGCAATACTGGACGCGGAGGCTTTCGGACTTGTGAGCGAGGAGTACGGATACAGAAAGTCCGATGGCGCGCGCTACAGCGTGTTCGTGCATCGTGCCGAGGGGAAAGAGTTTTTCTGTTTGAAGGATGATCGTTTGCGGGATGTCACGAAACGGCTAGCAACAGAAAACGTGACGGTGCTCGAACTCGCCGCGACGGCTCATTGGCTAGCTGAATTCGAAAAGGTCGATGACTGGAAGGCCGAGATACGCCGCCGCAAGGGTTCGAAGAACGACAATGGGCGATTGGAAGAGGCTACGAAACTACTTGCGGAGGTTGGGCTTCTGCCTGCTGCCGAAGTCGTGTGACTAGTGCATTCTCCCATTGTTGAGGCGATGGGCGCTCACTGCGGGCAGTCGCCGTCATTCAGGCTATTGTACAGGCTGCTTGTGGGGTTAGCGAAAGGCGCATCCAGTGAAAGCACGTGTAAAGTGGGTCGAGGAGCGCACCTTCGTTGGCGAATCCGGCAGCGGTCACAAGGTCGTGCTCGGAACCGCGCACGGACCGGATGGCAAGACGCCGGGGCCGAGCCCGATGGAGTTGGTGCTGATCGGCACCGGCGGCTGTTCGGCCTATGATGTCGTCCATATCCTGGAAAAGGGGCGCGAAGCGGTCGAGGACTGTGTCGTCGAGCTCGACGCCGATCGGGCGGAAACCGAGCCAAAAGTGTTCACCCGCATCCATATGCATTTCGTCGTCAAGGGCAGGGCGCTGTCGCCCGACAAGGTCAAACGGGCAATCGAGCTTTCGATCGAAAAATATTGCTCGGCCTCTGCGATGCTGGCCAAGACCGCCACGATTACGCACGATTTTGAAGTGGTCGATACGGCGACGAAGTAGGCAGTAGGCAGTAGGCAGTAGGCAGTAGGCAGTAGGCAGTAGGGATTGTCGTTCAGCCCGCCACCAGCGCCTTGATCCCGTCGGCGACGAACTGCACCGCCAGTGCCGCCAGGATGACGCCGAGCAGCCGGGTCAGGATCGAGCGGCCGGTCTGGCCGAGGATGCGGTCGATGCGTTCCGACAGCACGAACACCAGATAGGTGATGGCGAGGCAGACGAAAATGATGCCGACCAGCGCCGCCTGCGCGGCAAATCCCTGAAACGAGCCGGAGAGCAGCACAGTCGCCGAGATCGCGCCAGGGCCGGCGATCAGCGGGATCGCCAGCGGGAAGGCGGCGATGTTGTGGATCATGTCCTTGGTGATGGCGACGTCGCCGATCTTTTCCTTGCGGTCCTGCCGGCGCTCGAACACCATTTCGAAGGCGATGAAGAACAGCAGGAAGCCGCCGGCGACACGGAAAGCCGGCAGCGTGATGCCGAACACCGACAGGATCGAGGCGCCGGCAACCGCAAACAGCGCCATCACCAGGAAGCCGATGATCGATGCGCGGACGGAGACCTGCTGGCGCTCCTCGCGGTTCATGCCGCGCGTCACGGCAAGAAACAGCGGCGCCAGGCCGGGTGGGTCGATGGTCACGAGAATGGTGACGAAAGCGTTGAACAGGCTGTCGAAACTCGGCATCTCTGACCCCTCCCGCCGGGCCGAGCCCGTACCATCATATTGGTAGAGCAAAGCCCGGTCGGTGGGAACTGTCGTGCCTGCGAAACTGCGGAGCTTCGCCGGTCAGCCGGTAGCGCCGCAATAAGCCTCGAGGCGATAGCCGTCCGGGTCGACGACAAAGGCGGCGTAGTAGTTATCGCCATAGTCGGGGCGCAGGCCCGGCGCGCCATTGTCACTGCCGCCAGTGCCCAGGGCGCCAGCATGGAAGGCGTCGACGCTGGCCCGCGTCGGTGCGGCAAAGCAGAAATGCAGACCGGATTTGTCGTCTGCCGGCACAGGCCGCGCCGCTTCATTGAGCCACAGCGCGACGCCTTGGACGCCATAACCAAGCGAGCCCGGCGACTGGCTGAGGCAGCTGTAGCCGAGCGGCTTCAGTGCGGCATCATAGAAGCGCTTGGAGGCGGCGGTGTCGCGGACACCGATCGAGACATGGTCGAACATGTTTTTCTCCATTGTTAGAATATCTTGTGAGATCAGGTTCCTGCCATTCGGCGTGCCAGGAACTCGACTTCCAGCCGCCATGTCGCGCCATTGTCGTGCGAGCGCTCGCCGAGCCAGCGGAAGGAGTTTTCAGTGATCCGGGAAAAGCTCCAGCGCACCGATGAGCCGGTGCCGTCGGCGCCCACTTGCACGATCGTATCGCCCTCGGCACGGCCGAGCTGGCGGCTAAAATACTGGTTGCGCGGATCGCTCCAGAAGATGTGCCAGGCATCCGCCCCGGGATCATAGACGCGCAGCGTCGTGCCGTAAAAAGTCCATGTGCCCAGGGAAGGCGAGGGGCCGGCGTCACGGGCAGGCAGGATCCAGACGTCCTGGATCGCGCGGCCCTCCAGCACCCAGCCGAAATGCACCTCGCCACGCCCGGTCAGCACCGTGCCGTCCTCGAGATGGCGCGAGGCGTCGAATGTCCAGGCGCCGACGAAGCGCCCGTAAAGGTTCAGCTTTTCGGCAGGCCTTTCTGTTGGTCCGGGGCTGTGCAGGGCTTCGGCAAACGAAGATTGGTCGAACATGGCTGCGGTCTCTTTTTGTCAGGAGACCGGGAAGAGTACGCGGTGACGGGGTTCTGGGCTTGGGAAAAATTGCTATATTTCGACCATGACGACAACCACGCATAGTCTCGCATCCGGAGCCGGTTGGCACCTGACGGACGTGATCTGCACGGCCGGCGCCGGCGACCGGCCGTTCGAGGAAGCGCATCAGGATTTCTGTGTGGCCGCGGTCACCAGCGGCACGTTCCGCTACCGCGCCCAACAAGGCACGGCGATGCTGGCACCCGGCGCGCTCCTGCTCGGCAATCCCGGCACATGTTACGAATGCGGGCACGAGCATGGCAGCGGCGACCGTTGCCTCTCGTTCCATTTTGGGCCGGCCTACATGGAACGGATCGTGGCTGGCGTGCCCGGCGCCAGGAAACTGGCCTTCGAGGCGCCGCGGCTGCCGCCTTTGCCGGTCCTCGCGCCACTGCTCGCCGAGGCGGAAATCGCGCGTGAGAAGGTCGACATCGAGGCCTTCGAGGAACTTGGACTGCGCATCGCGGGTGCAGCTCTAGCTGCCGCGACCGGAGCTACGCATGTCAGGCGCGCGCCGAGCCGCCGCGATCAGAAGCGGGTTGCCGAAGCAGTGCGGCGGATCGAACTGGACGCCGATGGACCGGTCTCGCTTTCAGCGCTCGCCGACGAGACGGCGACCAGCCCTTATCATTTCCTGCGCATCTTCCGGCAGGTGGCGGGCATGACGCCCTATCAGTTCCTGCTCAAGACCCGCCTGCACAGGGCCGCGGTGCGGCTGCGCCTGTCGGACGATGCGGTCTCGGCGATCGCCTTCGAGGCCGGCTTCAACGATCTGTCGACGTTCAATCGCCGGTTTCGGCGTGTGATGGGTGAGACGCCGGGTCATTATCGTGCCCGCCATGGCGCACTGGCCGTTCCGGCCTTGTGAATCGGCCCAGCGCTCGCAAAGGCGGCCACGCGGGCTTTTGCCTCAGCGACAGCGAAAACCGCCTTGGCCATATCGTCGCAATCAGTGGTATCCATTTGAAATTACCACCAAAAATGACACTGGAAAACTACAGCGAAGGTTGGAGTTTCAGCCTTGCTTCCTATATAAGCACCAAGTGATTCCTGATTAGATTGTGATCCGATTTGACCGACCAGAAGACACCGCGCGGCGCCGACGGCGGACCCACCGGCATCGAGCCGATATCCATCGTCGAGGAGATGCAGCGTTCCTATCTCGATTACGCCATGAGCGTGATCGTCAGCCGTGCGCTGCCCGATGTGCGCGACGGCCTGAAGCCGGTGCATCGCCGCATTCTCTTCGCCGCCCATGAGAGCGGCTACCACTGGAACCGCAAATATGTGAAGTCGGCGCGTCCGGTCGCAGACGTGATGGGTAAATACCATCCGCATGGCGACGCTTCCATCTATGACGCCTTGGTGCGCATGGCGCAGGACTGGTCGCTGCGCGTGCCGCTGATCGACGGACAGGGTAATTTTGGCTCTATCGACGGCGATCCGCCGGCGGCAATGCGCTACACGGAAGCGCGGCTGACCAAGGTGGCGCACGAGCTTCTGGAAGACATCGACAAGGACACCGTCGATTTCCAGGACACGTATGATGCCTCCGGCAGCGAACCGAAGGTTCTGCCGGCGCGGTTTCCCAATCTTCTGGTCAACGGCTCGGGCGGCATCGCCGTCGGCATGGCGACCAACATTCCGCCGCACAATCTCAGCGAAGTCTGCAACGGCGCGATCGCCATCATCGACAATCCGGCGATCGACCTGCCGGCGCTGATGGAGATCATTCCGGGACCGGATTTCCCGACCGGCGGCATCGTGCTTGGCCGTTCCGGCATCTACAGCGCCTATTCGACCGGCCGCGGCTCCATCGTCATGCGCGGCAAGGTCAACATCGAACAGCGCGGCAACGACCGCGAGTCGATCATCATCACCGAAGTCCCCTATCAGGTGAACAAATCGTCGATGATCGAGAAAATGGCCGAACTGGTGCGCGACAAGCGCATCGAGGGCATTTCCGACATTCGCGACGAGAGCGACCGCCAGGGCTACCGGGTCGTCATCGAGCTGAAGCGCGACGCCGTTGCCGACGTCATCCTCAACCAGCTTTATCGTTTCACGCCACTGCAGACCTCATTCGGCGCCAATATGGTGGCACTGAACGGCGGCAAGCCGGAAGTGATGAACCTGACCGATATGCTGAAGGCGTTCGTCGCCTTCCGCGAGGAAGTGATCACAAGGCGGACGAAATTCCTGCTGCGCAAAGCGCGCGACCGCGCCCATGTGCTGGTCGGTCTCGCCATCGCCGTCGCCAACATCGACGAAATCATCAAGCTGATCCGTACCGCGCCGGATCCGCAGACGGCGCGCGAGCAGTTGATGGAGCGGCGCTGGCCGTCCGGCGACGTTGAGTCGCTGATCCTGTTGATCGACGATCCGCGCCACCGGATCAACGAGGACGGCACCTACAATCTGTCCGAGGAACAGGCGCGCGCCATCCTCGAACTGCGTCTGCAGCGCCTGACCGCGCTCGGCCGCGACGAGATCGCCGACGAGTTGAACACGATCGGCGCCGAGATCATTGATTACCTGGACATTTTGTCGTCCCGCGCGCGCGTCCAGCAGATCGTCAAGGACGAGCTTGCCGCCGCGCGCGACGAGTTCGGCACGCCGCGCCGCACCGAGCTTTCCGAAGGCGGTTCGGACATGGAAGACGAGGACCTGATCCAGCGCGAAGACATGGTCGTGACGGTGAGCCATTCCGGCTACATCAAGCGCGTGCCGCTGTCGCTCTACCGGGCGCAACGCCGCGGCGGCAAGGGCCGCTCCGGCATGTCGACCAAGGAAGAGGATTTCGTCACCCGGCTGTTCGTGGCGAACACGCACACGCCGGTGCTGTTCTTCTCCTCGCGCGGCATCGTCTACAAGGAAAAGGTCTGGCGGCTGCCGATCGGCAATCCGCAGTCGCGTGGCAAGGCGCTGATCAACATGCTGCCGCTGGAGCAGGGCGAGCGCATCACCACCATCATGCCTCTGCCCGAGGACGAGACCAGCTGGGGCGAGCTCGACGTGATGTTCGCCACCACGCGCGGCACCGTGCGCCGCAACAAGCTCTCCGACTTTGTCCAGGTCAACCGCAACGGCAAGATCGCCATGAAGCTGGAGGAGGAGGGCGACGAGATCCTCGGCGTCGAGACCTGCACCGACAATGACGACGTGCTGCTGACCGCCAGCTCGGGCCAGTGCATCCGCTTTTCGGTTGGCGACGTGCGCGTCTTTCAGAGCCGCAATTCTGTCGGCGTGCGCGGCATAACCATGGCTGAGACCGACCGCATCATCTCGATGTCGGTGATCGAGAGTGTCGATGCGTCGCCGGCCGTGCGCGCCGCCTATCTTAAGCGCGCGGCGGCCGAACGGCGCCTCGCCGCCGGCATTGCGGCCGGTGAAGAGGAAGACATCTCGCTGACCAATGAAGAGGTCGGCGAGGAGACGGAGCTTTCCGACGAGACCTACGAGAAGCTGAAGGCGCACGAGCAGTATGTGCTGACGGTGACCGAATATGGCTACGGCAAGCGCTCGTCTTCCTATGATTTCCGGGTGACCGGGCGCGGCGGCAAGGGCATCCGTGCCACCGACGTGTCGAAGGTAGCCGAGATCGGCAGGCTGGTGGCGACGTTCCCGGTCGGCAATGACGACCAGATCATGCTGGTGTCGGATGGCGGCACCGTCATCCGGGTGCCGGTCAACGGCATCCGTTTCGCCAGCCGCGCCACCAAGGGCGTGACCATCTTCAACACGGCTGAAGGTGAAAAGGTGGTTTCGGTCGAACGAATCTCGGAACCGCAATCGGACGAAGAAACCGAAGACGGTGTCGAGGGCGGCGCTGAGTCCGCATCGACCGCGGATGCCGACCCGGATGGTGCCGAGTAAGGCTGTAGCGTGCTCGGCCCGGAACCGACCTGAGAGCGTCTCGCGCCACATTGTCTCGTCGCTAACGCCCATATCGCGATGAGCTTGTGTGGCAGTTGCTTACGGTGCATTGTCATGCCGTCTTGTCGCCTGCGGGATTGACGCCGATTTCAACGCTGGACGAGTTGCCTGCCGTAGTGCCGAAACGCCGTGTCTTGCGCATCGGAAAGGCCGTTGCGAAGGTGTTCGACTATTGCCGTGCGAACGCCTGGCCGCTCTTCGTGGCCGCCTGGTTTCCCTGCCTTCTAATGACGCTCTGCCTGGTGGTGTTGGCTCTAGTTCTCTTCGCCGACCCATGGCAGGTGCCCACATGGCTTCTGTCGCGTGGCTTCGACCCGCAAACCTGGCTCTCCGCGATCATTGCAGCACCTTTCTCGGCGATGGTCTTCGCGTTCGTTCTGGACCGCATGGCAGGCGCGCCCGAGCACGGCCGTATCGTTGTGCAGCGCGGCATCGAAAGCGTCAGACGCTTCAGTATTCCCGGCGTGCGCTTCGAGATCAGCCGGCGGATTCTCATGGTCACGATGCTTCTGGCGGCCATCCAGCTTCTTTGTGGCTTCGCGGTCGCCGGCGAGCACAAACTGCTTGTCGCCGGCCTGCTCGCTACGCATGACCTGCCGCTCAGACCGGAGGATGTCGCCCCCTGGACTTCGGCGATGGGGGTTTTCAACGCCTTGTGGCGCGGTTTCTTCCTTGCCTGGGTCTATCTCCTTGTCGGCGACTTCGTCCGGACGGGATCGTTCGATCCGGTCGGGTGCTGGCGGGCGCTCGACGGCAACCGCGTGCGTTTCGTCGCCATCATGTTCATCGTCTTCGCGATCGTCGCCATACTCGAATATGTGGTTGTTCTGGCCGGCGGCCTGCTCCTGATTCCGGCGGACGGCGCGCCTTCCTTCCCGAACCTCGTGCTGATGCATTTCGGACTTATCCTGCCATTCAACCTCCTGCATCTCGTCCTGTCGGCCGCGGCGGTTGGAACCATTCTCGGCGCGTTTCGGACCCCCATGGGAGTACCTTGATGAGCAGCGGGGTCCGCATCCCTCGCCGCAGGACGATGCTCAGATTATTGCTCAGATCCGCGGGTGCGGGCATTGTCACGTCAACCAGGCTGTTCGTCTGGTAGAAGTCGGCAAATGCGAGCAACAGCACCTATCGTTTTTGCAGCGGTCGCGATGGCCGGCACATGTGCGCAAGGGCGACCATATTGCTATGAGTGGAACGAAGCCTATTCGCGAGGAGATGTCGTGCGGACGGCGGAGGCTCATCAGGCGTGGATCATGGCCCATCTCCCGGGCGATATCCTTCAATCGCTCAAGGCGAAGGGTGAGGCTGTTGCCCGGTCTCGCCTGGAGACGCTGGAGCGTCTCGTCGTCAAGAATTGCGAACTGCACCTGACGCTTCCGACGGCGACAATACTGGATGACCTCGTGACAAACTATCGCGCCGGCAGAATTGATATCTTTTGAAAGCGAAGGGATTCCGCCGAACGTCCTGATCGCGGATAGGCTCAAGCCGGTCAAGTCCAGCCCACGTTTTTGACATGGCAACGCCGGCTCATCGGCCGGCGCGGCAGCAAATTCAGGCTGATTTAGTAGTGACGGTACGGCTTGCGCGGGCCGAAGCCCTCGAAGCGCTTGGTGTTTGCCTTGATACGGACGCGCTGTGCCTCCTGATGCAGCCCAAATACGGTGGCGATCAGCATGGCGACGGTCATTGCGGTGGCGAGCATGTAGATCAGCATGTGCGTGTTCTCCTGCGCCTTACAACGGATAGATGGGACTTTGGTTTCATCTTATTAAGGTGCAACCTAGTGAACGCTGCGTGAAGGCTTCGTGATCAGCGTGTTCATCTGTCGTTCATGCGTCGGAAAAGGTTCACGGCCGGCGCACCAATCGGATTTGCCTTTGCGAGAGAGGCTCGCTAGAAGCACCAGCCATGACTGAACGCATCGCCCTCTATGCTGGCTCCTTCGACCCGCTGACCAACGGCCATCTCGACGTGCTGAAGGCGTCGCTGGCGGTGGCCGACATCGTTTATGCGGCGATCGGCATCCATCCGGGCAAGCAGCCGTTGTTTTCCTTCGAGGAACGGGTGCAATTGATCGAGACCGCCACCAAGGCGGAATTCGGCCGTGATGGAGCCCGCATCAAGGTCGTCGCTTTCGACGGACTGGTGATCGACGCGGCCAGGAAGCAGGGCGCCTCGATCATGATCCGCGGCCTGCGCGACGGCACCGACCTCGACTATGAGATGCAGATGGCCGGCATGAACGAGACCATGGCGCCTGAACTGCAGACGGTTTTTCTGCCCGCCAGCCCTTCCGTGCGCACAATTACCGCCACACTTGTCCGCCAGATTGCCTCGATGGGAGGCGACATCCGCCCCTTCGTGCCGGCGGCTGTCGTTGGCGCGCTCACCGCCAAATTCAAGAAATGATGCATGCCGCCCAAAAGTGGAACCCGGTTTTGGGGCAACGACATGCATGAACACAAAAATCTTCGGAGACAGATATGCAGCTGAAAAAGCTCGCCTCGTTCCTCGTTGTGCTTGCCGGTCTTGTGACCGCATCGGTCTCGGCTTTCGCCGCCGACCCGGAAAACACCATGATCATCACTCTCAAGGATGGCGACGTCACCATTGCGCTGAGGCCCGACCTCGCGCCCAAGAACGTCGCGCAGATCAAGAAGCTGGTGCGCCAGGGCGCCTATGACAATGTCGCCTTCCACCGCGTCATCGACGGCTTCATGGCGCAGACCGGCGACGTCAAGTTCGGCAACATCAAGAAGGGTTTTAGCGCCCAGGCCGTCGGCACCGGCGGTTCCGATCTGCCCGACCTGCCGGCCGAATTCTCGCAGACCGAGCGCTACACGCGCGGCGTGGTCGGAATGGCCCGCTCGCAGGACCCCAACTCCGCCAATTCGCAGTTCTTCATCATGTTCGCGCCGGCGCCGCCGCTCGATGGCCAGTACACCATCGTTGGCAACGTCGTCAGCGGCATGGAACTGGTGGACCAGATTAAGAAGGGCGACGAAGCGGACAATGGCACGGTCACCGACCCCGACCAGATGATCAAGGTGCGCATCGCCGCCGACAAGTAAAATTGTCGAATAACTCTGTTTTCTCAAAAGGATATCTGACATGGCCGAAATCAAGGACCGCGAAAACGCGCTCATCATGGAAACGACCAAGGGCAAGGTCGTCATCGAACTTTTCCCCGACCTTGCGCCCGGCCATGTCGCCCGCATCAAGGAACTGGCTCGCGAAGGCGCCTATGACGGCGTGGTTTTCCACCGCGTCATTGAGGGCTTCATGGCGCAGACCGGCGACGTCAAGTTCGGCAATTCCAGCAAGCCTTCCTTCGCGCCCTCCCGCGCGGGCATGGGCGGTTCGGAAAAGCCTGACCTGAAGGCTGAATTCTCCAACGCCAACCATGGCCGCGGCACCTGCTCGATGGCCCGTTCGCAGAATCCGAACTCGGCCAACTCGCAGTTCTTCATCTGCTTCGACGACGCCGCCTTCCTCAACCGCCAGTACACGGTCTGGGGCCAGGTCATCGAAGGCATGGACAATGTCGACAAGATCAAGCGCGGCGAGCCGGTGCAGGATCCCGACAAGATCGTGTCGCTGAAGGTCGCGGCCGACGTAAAGTAAGGGTCAACGACAATGATGGGCGTCGTCTGGTCGCTTCTCGGCATCCTGTCCGGCGCCTTCATTGCCATTCAGGCGCCGATCAACTCCCAGCTCGCGCGCGACCTCGGTCTCCCGGTCGCGGCGGCTGCTTTTTCGTTCCTGTCGGGGGCGATCGTGCTCGGCGTCATCTCCGTCGCGGTGGTGAAGCTGCAGGGCATCTCACTCGACTGGAAGGCGCCGGCGCCCTGGCTGTTCATCGCCGGCGGCATGCTCGGCGGCTTCTATGTCACGCTGTCGACCATCCTGACGCCACGCATCGGCGCCGCCGCGCTGATGGCGTTTCTGGTGGCCGGCCAGTTGCTGGCCGGCATGCTCATCGACCGCGTCGGCTTCCTCGGCGTCGCGGTGCGTGAAATCTCGCTCGGGCGCGTCGCCGGCGCGATGCTGCTCTTGGTCGGGGCGCTGCTCGTCCGGCTCTACTGATGCGCGTCGATCTCTTTGACTTCGATTTGCCGGAGGAGCGCATCGCGCTTCGCCCCGCGGAGCCGCGCGACAGCGCCAGGATGCTCGTGGTCAGGCCCGGCGAAGCGTTGGATGACCGCAGGGTTGGCGACCTGCCGTCCTTGCTCAAGGCTGGCGACGTGCTGGTGTTCAACGACACCAAGGTCATTCCGGCGCAGCTCAAAGGCATCAGGCGGCGCGGCGAGGCACAGGCGCAGGTCGAAGCCACGCTGCACATGCGCACGGCGCCGGACCGCTGGCTGGCCTTCATGCGGCCGGGCAAGCGCATTGCCGCCGGCGACCGCATCCATTTCGGCCATGACGGCAATTCCTGTTTCCTCGGCCAGCTTGACGCCACGGTGATCGAGAAAGGCGAGGGCGGCGAAGCACTGCTTGGCTTCGACCTGTCGGGACCTTTCCTCGACGAGGCGCTGCATGCGGTCGGCCACATTCCGCTGCCGCCCTATATCGCCTCGAAGCGTGACGACGACGAACGCGACCGGGCCGACTACCAGACCATCTATGCCCGCGAGGAAGGCGCCGTCGCGGCCCCGACGGCAGGCCTGCATTTCACGCCGGAGCTTTTTGCAGCGCTTGATGCCAAGGGCATCGAACGCCATTTCGTCACCTTGCATGTCGGCGCCGGCACGTTCCTGCCGGTGAAGGCGGATGACACAGCCGACCACAAGATGCATGCCGAGACCGGTTCGGTCAGCGCGGAAACAGCGGACGCGCTCAATGCGGCCAAGGCGAGGGGCGGGCGCATCGTCGCCGTCGGCACGACATCGCTGCGTCTGCTGGAGAGCGCAGCGCGCGAAGACGGCACTCTGGCTGCGTGGTCCGGCCCGACCGACATCTTTATCACGCCCGGCTACCGTTTTCGCACCGCCGACATGCTGATGACCAACTTCCATCTGCCGCGCTCGACCTTGTTCATGCTGGTTTCGGCCTTCAGCGGCCTCGATATGATGCGTGCGGCCTATGCGCACGCCATCGAGAACCGCTACAGATTCTACTCCTATGGCGACGCAAGCCTGCTTTTCCGAGCGGAGACGAGCGATGGACGATGATCTGCAAACCTTTGACCGCGACGCGCTGATCGCGGAGGTGAAAAAACTGCGCGCCGGCATTCGCCAGCATCGCGATGCGACTGGCCACGACCTTTGCTGGCATCACCCCGATCTGTGGGACCTTCTGCCGGAGAAGACCGAGCCGTCGATCGCCGTGCCGCCTTGGCCAAAGTTCATGCGCGGCTGCATCCACTATCGCCAGTCGCTCGACAAGCAGGCACCGGACGCCCCGGTGCACGACAAGGAATTCAATGGCTAAGCCGTTCAGCTTCAAGGTTCTGGCGATTGACGGCAAGGCGCGGCGCGGTGTGATCGACATGCCGCGCGGTGAAATCCGCACCCCGGCCTTCATGCCAGTCGGTACCGGCGGCACGGTCAAGACCATGTATATGGACCAGGTGCGCGGCGTTGGCGCCGACATCATCCTGGGCAACACCTATCATCTGATGCTGCGTCCGGGCGCCGAGCGCGTGGCGCGGCTCGGCGGCTTGCATGAATTCGCCCGCTGGCCGTATCCGATCCTGACCGACAGCGGCGGTTTCCAGGTGATGTCGCTGTCGAAGCTGAGGAAGCTGACCGAAAAGGGCGTCACCTTCCGCTCGCATATCGACGGCGCCGCCTACGAGATGTCGCCGGAGCGCTCGATCGAGATTCAAGGACTGCTCGATTCCGACATCCAGATGCAGCTCGACGAATGCACGGCGCTGCCGGCCGAGATGAAGGAAATCGAGCGTGCCATGGAGTTGTCGCTGCGCTGGGCCGAACGCTGCAAGATGGCGTTCGGCGACCAGCCGGGCAAGGCGATGTTCGGCATCGTGCAAGGCGGCGACAATGCAGCGCTCAGGGTGCGTTCGGCACAGGCACTGAGCGCGATGGGGCTGAAGGGCTACGCTGTCGGCGGCCTTGCCGTCGGCGAACCGCAAGCGGTGATGCTCGAAATGCTCGAAATCACCTGTCCGGAACTGCCTCAGGACAAACCGCGCTATCTCATGGGCGTCGGCACGCCCGACGATATCCTGAAATCAGTGGCGCGCGGCATCGACATGTTCGATTGCGTGATGCCGACACGGGCCGGACGGCACGGCCTTGCCTACACCAGGCGTGGCAAGGTCAATCTGCGCAACGCCCGCCATGCCGACGATCCGCGTCCTTTGGACGAGGAAAGCGACTGCCCGGCAGCGCGGGACTATTCACGCGCCTATCTGCACCATCTGGTGCGCTCGCAAGAGGCGCTCGGTGCGATGCTTTTGACCTGGAACAATCTTTCCTACTACCAGAAGCTGATGCAGGACATCCGCGCCGCGATCGAGACCGGAACCTTCGAGACGCGCGGCGCTGAGATCACGGAGGGCTGGGCGAGGGATGATATTCCCGCCCTTTGAACGAGTGTGCGTCTGCCTGACAACGATTGACCGGTCGATTGTCCGGGCGCAGAGTCCGGTCGGGGGTTAAGCCATGACCGTGACGTATGACTTTGGCGGCAAGACCGCGATCGTGACCGGCGGCTCAAGGGGTATCGGCAAAGCCGTTGCCACACAGTTGATACGGTCAGGTGCCGATGTCTGGATATGGGATGCAGATCCCTTGCCTCTCGATGGTGCCCATTGCCAGACTGTCGATGTGACCAAGGCACACCAGATAAAGGACGCCTTGGCTGGGATCATAGCCAATGACAGGCGGATCGATATCGTCATCAACAATGCAGGCTACCTTGGCAGTTATCGCGGGTTCGAAGCCTTCGATCCGATAGAGTGGCAACGCATCATCGGCGTCAACCTGATGGGTGTTTTCGAAGTCACTCACCAGGTTCTACCGATCATGCGCAAGGCCGGGAGTGGTCGTATCGTCAATATGGGTTCGCTGGCGGGCAAGGAAGGACTGCCGAACCTCGCTGCCTATTCCGCGGCAAGTGCGGGTGTCATTGCCTTCACGAAAGCATTGTCGCGCGAGGTCAGCGACACTGATATCCGCGTCAATTGCGTCGCACCGGGGCCGATCGATACCGAGCTCATCAGGCGCCTTGGCAACGATGTCGTCGACGATATGATCAACGCCAGTCCGCTCAGGCGCCTCGGCTCTGTGGATGAAGTCGCGGCATTGGTACTTTGGCTATGCTCCGATGCCAGCGCGTTCAACACTGGAGCGGTGTTCGATATGTCGGGCGGCAGGGCGCGCTATTAAGCGTTCTCTATCAGGTGCTGAGCGAATTCGACGCACGCAGGCTGCAGCCGGTGATCTGGAACGTGCCGTCGGGCTGTTGCTGGAGCGTGTAGACAGCCTCGTAGTCCTTGCCGTCGGGGCCGACGATCAGCACCTGCTGGACGATCGACCCCGGCGCCATCTCCTCGACCTTGCCGAAGGAATAGGTCCGTGGCTTGCGCACCGGCGGGTAGCCGTTGGTCACCATGTTCATGAAGGCATCGACGGTCGGGAAGATTCGTTTCACATTCGGAGCGGCGAAGCTATAGGCCTTGGCGCCGTCATTGGCGATGAGTGCCTTCAGCTGACCGTCAATGACAGACTGTCCTGCCTTGATTTCGGCATCGCCGGCAAAGGCCGACGACATGAAGATGAGTGGAACGACTGCGAATGCGAAAAAAGCGCGGCGCATGGCCTGTCTCCGTAGTCCCTCGAAATATCGTCCCTCGAAAAATAGCGCTGTGTGAAGACGCATCATAACATACGCTTGGCAGCGCATCGCGGTTTCAGCGATTGCCAATATTCGCCAGCGATCGGACGGCAGGCTGCATGCCGGTTACAGAGCTGCGCGAGGCCGTAGCCCGGGCTCGGGCCGGCTGAGTACGGATTCCAGCGCTTGAAAGCCCGCCTCCAGTCTGCCAGAAGGGCCGCAGGACTTGGACGTTTAGCGGGACGAAGCCATGAAGGCGTTTTTCGTGCAGATCAAATGCGAACTCGGCAAATCCTATGAGGTTGCCAGTGCGCTTGCCGATGCCGAGATCGCCTCGGAAATCTATTCCACCGCCGGCAATTACGACCTGCTCGCCAAATTCTATGTCGACGACGAGGAAGACGTCGGCCATTTCGTCAACGAGAAGGTGCAGATTCTCCCCGGCATCAAGGACACGTTCACCGTCGTCACGTTTCGCGCTTTCTAGCCAGGAGACGCATTTGCCCGGGCACGAGGCAAAGCCTGATCAAGGTCATATTTCGGCTGCCTCAATTTTAGGCAGGCGCGAGATACTGATCGTCCGCACCCGATAAATCACCGATTGCGCTTGATTTTCTCCAGCGACGCCAGTGAAATGGCGTCACAGGGGAGTATGCGATTGGCAGCGTTCGATGAAATGCTTCCGGAAGTCTCCGGATTGAGAAGACCATATTCGGCTTATGATCGCTGGCTGAAGGAGCAGGATCCGGCCAGGTTGACCGAGAAGATGCAGGACGCCGAACGCGTCTTCCGCAAGACCGGCATCACCTTCGCCGTCTATGGCGAGCAGGAAGCTTCCGAGCGGCTGATTCCGTTCGATATCGTTCCCCGGATCATTTCAGGCAATGAATGGCGGCGCCTCACGCAAGGCATCGAGCAGCGCGTACAGGCGCTGAACGCCTTCCTTGACGACATCTACCATCGCCAGGAAATCCTGCGCGCGGGTCGCGTTCCCCGGGAGCTGATCGCCAGGAACGAAGCATTCCTGCCCGAAATGATCGGAGTCAGGCCGCCCGCCGGCGTCTATACCCACATCATCGGTGTCGATATCGTCCGCATCTCGGAGGACGAATTCTACGTGCTGGAGGACAATGCACGCACGCCGTCGGGTGTCTCCTACATGCTGGAGAACCGCGAGACGATGATGCAGCTGTTCCCCGAGCTGTTCCAGAAGATCAAGGTGCGGCCGGTGGAAAACTATCCGCAGCTTCTGCGCCAGTCGCTGGCGGCGGTGCGGCCGCAAAGCACCAAGGGCGCACCGACCATTGCCGTGCTGACGCCCGGCAGTTTCAACTCCGCCTATTTCGAACACGCCTTCCTCGCCGACCAGATGGGCGTGCAACTGGTCGAAGGCCAGGATTTGCGCGTTGTCGACGGCCATGTCGCGATGCGCACGACCGAAGGTTACAAGCAGATCGATGTGCTCTACCGCCGCGTCGACGATTCCTTTCTCGACCCGCTGACGTTCCGGCCAGATTCGGCACTTGGCATACCCGGCATCATGGATGTTTACCGCGCCGGCAATATCACTATTGCCAATGCGCCGGGCACCGGCATCGCCGACGACAAGGCGATCTATTCCTACATGCCCGAGATCATCGAATTCTACACCGGCCGCAAGGCGATCCTGGGCAACATCCCGACCTGGCGCTGCTCGGAGCCGGACAGCCTGAAATACGTGCTCGAACACATCGACGAGCTGGTGATCAAGGAAGTGCACGGTTCCGGCGGCTACGGCATGCTGGTCGGGCCGGCGGCGACCAAGAAGGAATGCGAGACCTTTGCCAAGAAACTGGCGGCCAAGCCCTCGAATTACATCGCCCAGCCGACGCTGGCCCTGTCGACATGCCCGATCCTGACGGAAAAGGGGCTGGCGCCGCGCCATGTCGATCTCAGGCCCTACGTACTGGTCTCCGACCGTATCCAGATCGTGCCCGGCGGGCTGACCCGCGTCGCGCTCAAGGAGGGTTCGCTGGTGGTCAATTCCTCGCAGGGTGGCGGGACGAAGGATACGTGGGTGCTGGATGACTGAGACGAGTGAGTAGGGAATAGTCAGTAGTCAGTAGCGGAAATAGAGGGACAGGAAATGCCATATTTCATTGAGATTCAATTGCTTACTATTCCCTACTTACTATTCCCTACTCGCTAGCCCGAAGGGCCTTCCCATGCTTCTAGGCCGCACCGCCAATGGGCTCTACTGGATGAACCGCTACATCGAACGGGCCGAGAATATGGCTCGGCTGGTCGATGCCGGCTTGCGCATGGCGCTGACCCGCACCCAGAGCGCTTCGGAGGAGTGGAATTCGGTGCTGCTTAGCGCAGGTTCCGATGTCACCTTCAGCCAGAAATATTCTGACTATACCGCCGCGAACGTCGCCGACTTCCTGTTGCGCGACACGTCGAACCCGTCGAGCACGATGTCGTCGATCGAAACCGCCCGCAACAATGCCCGCATGGTGCGCACGGCGCTGACGCGCGAGACCTGGGAAAGCATCAACGAAGCCTGGATGTCGCTGAAGCGGATGCTGTCCAGGCCGATCGACGAGCGCGACCTGCCCAGCGTGCTCGACGCGATCAAGCGCGAGACGGCGCTGATCCGGGGCTCGTTCTACGGCACCATGCTGCGCAACGAGATCTTCGATTTCTCGCAGCTCGGCACCTATGTCGAGCGCGCCGACAACACGGCGCGCATCCTCGACGTGAAATACTACGTGCTTTTGCCGTCGATCTCCTGGGTCGGCTCGACACTCGATAACTACCAGTGGGAATCGATCCTGCGTTCAGTGTCGGCGCATCGCTCTTATCGCTGGGTCTACGACGCCGACTACAAGCCGACCAATATTGCCGACTATCTGATCCTTAATGTCCGCATGCCGCGTTCGCTGACTTTCTGCTATCGCTTCCTGTCGGAGCACCTAAAATTCCTCGGCGACGATTACGGCGAACGCCATGCCTGCCATGCGACGGCCGACAAGACGCAGGCCATGTTGAGAGCCGGATCGATCAAGGACATATTCGACGCCGGCCTGCATGAATTCCTGGCCAATTTTATTCGCGACAACACCAAGCTCGGCGACGAAATCGCACAAGATTACCGGTTCAATTGAGCATGGTCCCGAAAAGTGGGAGCCGGTTTTCTCAGACAAACGGAAACCGTTTGTCCGGAGATCATGCTCACAAACGGAATAGAAGCATGCGGCTGAAGATCACCCACCGGACCGAATACCGTTACGATACGCCGGTGCACTATCTGTTGCAGCGGCTGCGGCTGCTTCCGGTCAGCGGATCGACGCAGACCGTTCTGTCCTGGGCGCTGGCCATCGAAGGCGCGCGCGAAGAGGTTCGCTTTGTCGACCATTTCGGCAACGACACAAGGCTGTTGAGTGTCGAGGGCGAGCGCAACTTCATCACGGTGGAAGCGTCAGGCGAGGTGGTGACGCGCGACACTGCCGGCGTCTCGGGACCGCACCAGGGTTTTACGCCGCTCTGGCTGTACAGCCATGAAACACCGTTGACGGCGATCGGCAGCGGTGTGCGCGAACTCGCTGCATCGGTCGGCAACGGCACCGATATCGAAAGGCTGCACCGGCTGATGGCTGTCATCGGCGAGCGCGTCATCTACACGCCTGGCACCACCAGTGCGACGACGCCTGCCGAGGAAGCCTTGGCGCTGAAAACCGGTGTCTGCCAGGATCATACGCATATCTTTGCCGCCGCAGCGCGGGCCATGGGTTTTCCAGCCCGCTATGTCAGCGGCTATCTGATGCTGGATGCAACGGTTGAGCAGGCCGCAAGCCATGCCTGGGCAGAGGCGCATGTTTCGGGTCTCGGCTGGGTTGCCTTCGATGCCGCCAACGGCATCTCGCCCGACGAGCGCTATGTAAAGGTGGCAACGGGCCGTGACTATCGCGACGCCACGCCTGTGTCGGGAATTCGGCTGGGACAGGCGGAAGAACAGCTTGCGGTCACCGTCACGGTGGAGCAGTAATCCTCGCAAGATTGCTGCCAGAAGAGATTCCATGACCTATTGCGTCGGCCTGAAGATCGATCGCGGGCTCGTGTTCATGTCGGACACGCGCACCAATGCCGGCATGGATTCCATTTCCACCTTCCGCAAGATGCATGTCTGGGAGCAGCCGGGCGAACGCGTCATCGTTTTGATGTCGGCGGGCAATTTAGCGACGACGCAGGCCGTGGTCAGCCTGCTTGATGAACGAACCAAGGCAATTGCCGACCGTCACGCCACGCTTCTGGAGACGCCGTCGATGTATCAGACGGTGCGGATGGTCGGCGATACGGTCAAGGAGGTCATCGCCAGTTCGTCACCCGCTGGCGAGAAGGCAGATTCCTATTTCAATGCCTCGTTCATCCTCGGCGGTCAGATCAAGGGCAGCGAGCCGCGGCTGTTCATGATCTATCCCGAAGGCAATTTCATCGAATCGACCGACGACACGCCGTTCTTCCAGATTGGCGAGACCAAATACGGCAAGCCGATCATCATCCGCGCCTACGAAAAGACGATGAGCCTTGCCGAGACGGTGAAGCTGCTTTTGGTGTCGTTCGATTCGACATTGAAGTCGAACCTGTCTGTCGGCTTGCCGCTCGACCTGCTCTTCCTGGAGAAGGACGCCTTCAAGGTCGGATTGAAGAAGCGGATCGCCCAGGACGACCAGTATTACCGCACGATTTCGGACGGCTGGTCGAATGCGCTGAAGACGGCTTTTGCCAGCCTGCCGGATTTTCCTGGCTAAGGCATGCTGCATTCGCTAGGTGGCGGTTGCATGTATTTCACATGTTAAATAATATCGAACCTTGAAGACCAGCCGTGACGAACGACGGCGAGAAATCATGTCGGGAGGACACGATGAACAACGACGATTTCCGGCAATGGTCGCGGCGCGCCGCCGACTGGGGCGCCGACTATCGCAACACGCTACGCGAGCGGCCGGTTCGGCCACTGGTCGAGCCGGGCGACATTTCTAGAAGCATAGAGGCTTCGCCGCCCGAAGACGCCGAACCGATGGATAGGATCTTCGCCGACTTCGAAGAGAAGATCCTGCCTGGAATGACGCATTGGCAGCATCCGCGCTTCTTCGCCTACTTCCCGGCCAATGCGGCGCCGGTTTCGGTGGTGGCGGAATATCTGGTTTCGGCGATGGCCGCGCAGTGCATGCTTTGGCAGACCTCGCCGGCGGCGACCGAACTCGAGACGCGCACGGTTGACTGGATGCGACAGGCGCTCGGCCTGCCCGAAGGGTTTTCCGGGGTGATCCAGGATTCAGCCTCGTCGGCGACGCTTGCCGCGGTGCTGACCATGCGCGAACGCGCGCTCGACTGGCAAGGTAACAAACAGGGCCTGGCAGGGCAGGCGCGGCTGCGCATCTATTCCTCCGATCAGGTTCACACGTCGATCGACCGGGCGATCTGGGTGTCGGGCATCGGCGAGGACAATCTCGTGCGCATTCCTGTCGGCGGCCGCTTTCGCACGATGGATACGGCAGCGCTCGAAGCGGCAATCGTCTCCGACCGGGAAGCCGGCATGCTGCCAGCCGGCATCATCGCTTGCGTCGGCGGCACCAGCACCGGCGGCACCGACGACATCGCGGCGGTTGCCGAGGTGGCGCGGCGGCATGGCCTCTATCTTCATGTCGACGCGGCCTGGGCAGGATCGGCGATGATCTGTCCGGAGTATCGGCATTTCTGGGCAGGCGTTGAAGGTGCCGATTCGGTCGTCTTCAATCCGCACAAATGGCTGGGCGCCCAGTTCGACTGCTCGATCCAATTCCTACGCGACCCCGAAAGCCATGTCAGGACGCTGGCCATCAAGCCGGATTATCTGAAGACACACGGTCATGACGGGATCATCAATTATTCCGAATGGTCGGTACCGCTCGGCCGGCGGTTCCGCGCGCTGAAATTGTGGTTCCTGCTGCGCGCTCACGGCCTGGAAAGCCTGCGCACGATGATCCGCAACCATGTCGCGTGGAGCGAAGGGCTTGCCGCGCGGCTGGCAAAGGAACCGGATTTCGAGATCGTCAGCGAACCGATGCTGTCGCTGTTCTCGTTCCGGCACGAGGCCGCGTCTGGCATCGATGCGGACGCGCACAATCTGCGGCTGGTCAATACGATCAACGATGATGGCCGAATCTACCTGACACAGACCAGGGTCGATGGACTGATAGCAATCCGTTTCCAGGTCGGCCAGTTCGAGGCGACCGCCGCCGATGTCGATATGGCCTTCGTCGTCATTACTGAAATCGCACGTGGCTTGGGCCGCTGATTTCATTAGCCGGCTTATGCCTTTCCATCGGTTTCGTTTTCGACTATAGACAAGAAAAACGAAAACGGGAGGTTGCTTATGTATCTGTCGCCACGCCATGCCGAAATTGTCCAGATGGCCAAGGATCATGGTCGCGTGCTGGTCGAGGATCTGGCCACGCATTTCAATGTGACACCACAGACCATACGCAAGGACCTCAACGACCTCTGTGATCAACGTCTGCTTTCGCGCATCCATGGCGGCGCATTGTTCCCGTCCGGCATCGAGAACATGGAGTACGAGGCAAGGCGCAAGATCGCCGCCGACGAGAAGGAGGCGATCGGCCGGGCGGCCGCCAGGCTGATCCCCGACAATGCCTCGCTGTTCATCAACATAGGCACCACGACCGAGTCGGTCAGCAAGGCGCTGCTCGATCACAACGGACTCATGGTCATCACCAATAACATCAATGTTGCCAATAGGATGCGGATATATCCGTCGATCGAGGTGGTGATCGCTGGCGGGGTCGTGCGCGGTTCCGATGGCGGTGTGGTCGGCGAGGCGGCGGTCGACTTCATCAGGCAGTTCAAGGTCGATTATGCAGTGATCGGCGCATCCGCCATCGACCATGACGGCGCCTTGCTTGACTTCGATTTTCGCGAGGTCAAGGTGGCGCAGGCGATCATCGCCAATGCAAGGCATGTCATCCTGGTTTCCGACCGGACCAAATTCGAGCGAACCGCACCGGTGCGCATCGGTCATCTGTCGCAGGTCAACACCTTCATCACCGACCGTTGCGACATCCCGTCGGTCCGCAAGATCTGCCAGGAAGCCGAGGTTCAACTGATCGAGACGTCGCTTACCTAAGCAGTTTTGGACCGGTATCACGCCGTCGTGATATTTCGTTTGACATTCGTTATCATTTCGAAATAATTCCGACACGGTTTCGTAAAAGCCCAAAAATGGTGCAATGCGAAATCGCTGGAGGAATTTGTGGACGCATCTCCGATCCGTGACATTTTCGTCATAGGTGGCGGCATCAATGGCTGCGGTATCGCCCGTGATGCGGTCGGGCGTGGTTTTTCCGTCTTTCTCGCTGAGATGAACGACCTTGCCAGCGGAACCTCCTCGGGCTCGACCAAATTGATCCATGGCGGCCTGCGTTACCTCGAATTCTATGAATTCCGCCTTGTGCGCGAGGCGCTGATGGAGCGCGAGGTTCTGTGGAAGAACGCACCGCACATCATCTGGCCGATGCGGTTCGTGCTGCCCTACGCCAAGGGCCTGCGTCCGGCCTGGCTGATCAGGCTCGGTCTCTTCCTCTACGACCACATTGGCGGCCGCAAATTGCTGCCCGCGACCCGGACGCTGGACATGGCTAGGGATCCGGCCGGCAAACCTTTGAAACCGCTGTTCAAAAAGGCCTTCGAATACTCGGATGGCTGGGTCAACGATGCGCGGCTGGTGGCGCTGAACGCGCGTGATGCCGCCGATCGCGGCGCGACGATCCGCACCCGCACGAAAGTGGTCGGCGCGCGCCGCGAAGACGGTTTGTGGACAATCCAGATCGAGGACCTGCAGACTGGCGAGACCGAGGAGGTCAAGGCGCGGCTGCTGGTCAATGCCGCCGGACCCTGGGTCGATCATGTGCTTTCTGGCGTTGTCGGCCTCAACGACGTGCACAATGTCCGCCTCGTGCAGGGCAGCCACATCGTCATCGCCAAGAAGTTCGACGATCCGCGCGCCTATTTCTTCCAGAACAAGGATGGCCGCATCATCTTCGCCATTCCCTACGAGGATGAGTTCACGCTGATCGGCACCACCGACCGGGATTATCCCGGCGATCCGCATGACGTGAAGATCAGCGACACCGAGATCGATTACCTCTGCGCCGCCGCAAGCGAATATTTTGCGCAACCGGTCAAGCGTTCGGACATCGTCTGGACCTATTCGGCCGTCCGCCCGCTCTATGATGACGGCGCCTCGAAGGCGCAGGAAGCGACACGCGACTATGTGCTCAAGGCCGATGGCGGCGAGGGCGCTGCTCCGATCGTCAACGCCTTTGGCGGCAAGATCACCACCTATCGCCGGCTGTCGGAATCGATGCTGGAAAAGATCGAAGGTTTTCTAGGCAAGCGCGGCAAGCCGTGGACGGTAAACGCACCGCTGCCGGGCGGCGATTTCCCGGCCACCGGTTTCGATGCCGAAGTGGCGAAACTGAAAACCGCCTATCCGTTCCTCGATGCGCGCCTGGCCCGCCGGCTAACCCGGCTCTACGGCACTCGCGCAAGGATGCTGTTGGGGCTGGCCAAGTCGAATGCCGATCTGGGCCGTAACTTCGGCGCCGATCTTTTTGAGGCCGAGGTGCGCTATCTCGTTCAAAACGAATGGGCTGTCACCGCCGAAGATGTATTGTGGCGCCGGACCAAGCGCGGTCTGCATCTCAGCCGCGAGCAAGTGGCATCGCTTGACGAATTCATGCGCGGCATAAGCCGGCGGCATGTCGCGGCTGCCGAATGAAGAGGGGTTTGAGCTGATGCGCAAGGCCTGGGAGGAGGCGTCATGCTGGAACTGAGAAACGTCACCAAGACGGTCGGCGCGGCCGAGCATATAAGCGACGTGTCGCTGACACTCCAGCATGGCTCGCTCAACGTGCTGCTTGGACCGACGCTGTCCGGCAAGACCAGCCTGATGCGGCTGATGGCCGGCCTCGATGTGCCGACCTCCGGTTCGATCTGGTTCGACGGCCAGAATGTCACCGGCGTGCCGGTGCAGAAGCGCAAGATCGCCATGGTCTACCAACAGTTCATCAACTATCCGGCGATGACCGTCTATGAGAACATCGCCTCGCCGCTCAGGGTGGCGGGAACCGACCAGGCGAAGATCGACAAGGAAGTGCGCAATGCCGCGGCACTTCTCAAGCTGACCCCCTATCTCGACCGCACGCCGCTCAGCCTGTCCGGCGGCCAGCAGCAGCGCACCGCATTGGCCCGCGCCATCGTCAAGAATGCCAGCCTGGTGCTGCTCGACGAGCCGCTCGCCAATCTCGACTACAAATTGCGCGAGGAATTGCGCGCCGAACTGCCGAGGATTTTCGCCGCTGCCGGCACAATCTTCGTCTATGCCACGACCGAGCCGCACGAGGCGCTGCTGCTCGGCGGCAACACGGCGACACTTTCCGAAGGACGCATCACCCAGTTCGGACCGACCATCGACGTCTTCCGCAAGCCGGCCGACCTGGTGACGGCCAGGACGTTTTCCGATCCACCGCTCAACACCATCGTGCTCGCCAAGAAGGGCCGGGACTTCCTGCTCGAGGGCGGCGTGAACCTGCCGGTGCCGGCCGGTCTCGCCGGCATTGCCGACGCGAACTACACGATCGGTTTTCAGCCGCATCATCTGTCGCTCGACCGGCCCGACGCCGCCGCGGTGCCGGTGCGCGCCAAGGTGACGATCACCGAGATCACCGGCTCGGAAAGCTTTATCCATCTCGATTTCGCCGACGCGCGCTGGGTGATGCTGACCCACGGCATCCGCGACTTCGAGCCTGACGCCGAGGTCGAGGTGTTCATCGATCCGCGCCACATCATGGTCTTCGACGAACACGGCCGCGCCATGGCCGCGCCGAAGCTGGCGGCTTGAGGGAAAAGAGATGGCACGCATCGACGTCAACCATGTCAGGCATTCCTACCTGCCGAACCCGCAGAAGGATGCCGATTTTGCGCTCAGGGAAGTGCACCACACCTTCGAGGACGGCGGCGCCTATGCGCTGCTCGGCCCGTCCGGCTGCGGCAAGACCACGCTGCTCAACATCATTTCGGGATTGCTGCACCCCTCGCACGGCCAGTTGCTGTTCAACGGCAAGGACGTGACCACCCTGTCGACGCAGGAGCGCAACATCGCACAGGTGTTCCAGTTCCCGGTTATCTACGACACCATGACCGTCTACGACAATCTGGCCTTCCCGCTGCGCAACCGCGGCGTGCCGGAAGCCGATGTCGACCGCAAGGTGCGCGAGACGCTGGAGATGATCGACCTGGCGTCCTGGGCGAAGAAGAAGGCGAGGGGCCTGACCGCCGACCAGAAGCAGAAGATTTCGCTCGGCCGCGGGCTGGTGCGCTCCGACGTCAACGCCATTCTGTTCGACGAGCCGCTGACCGTCATCGACCCGCATATGAAGTGGGTGCTGCGCTCGCAGCTGAAGCAGCTCCACCGCCGCTTCGGCTACACCATGGTCTATGTCACACACGACCAGACCGAGGCTCTGACCTTCGCCGACCAGGTTGTGGTCATGTATGATGGCGGCATCGTCCAGATTGGCTCGCCGGCCGAACTGTTCGAACGGCCGCGCCACACCTTTGTCGGCTATTTCATCGGCTCGCCCGGCATGAACGTCATGCCGGTGGCCATCGACGGCAAGACGGCGACGCTCGGCTCGCAGCGCATCGAACTGCCGGGTGCACCAAAAGCAGGCGGCGGCGCCATCGAGCTTGGCATCCGTCCCGAATATGTCCGACTTGGCCGCGACGGCATGGCCGTGCAGGTCAGCAAGGTCGAGGATCTCGGCCGCCACAAAGTGGTGCGCGCCAAGCTCGAAGGCCGCGAGATTGCGGCCGTCATCGGCGAGGACGAGACCGTGCCCGCAGAACCGAAGGTGCGGTTCGACCCGGCCGGCATCAACATCTATGCCGATTCCTGGCGCGTCGAGATGGGGGCATAGATGGAAAAGACCTGGAACAACAAGGCCTGGTTCCTGGTGCTGCCGGTGCTTGTGCTGGTGGCGTTCTCGGCTGTCATCCCGCTGATGACCGTCGTCAACTATTCGGTGCAGGACACTTTCGGCAACAACGTCTTCTTCTGGGCCGGCACCGAATGGTTCGAGGAACTGCTGTCTTCCAGCCGCTTCTGGGAGGCGATGGTCCGCAACCTGATCTTCTCCTTCATCATCCTCGCCATCGAAGTGCCGCTTGGCATCTTCATCGCGCTCAACATGCCGAAAAAGGGCTGGGGCGTGCCGGTCTGCCTGGTTCTGATGGCGCTGCCGCTGTTGATCCCGTGGAACGTCGTCGGCACCATCTGGCAGGTCTTTGGGCGCAACGACATCGGCCTGCTCGGCTACTACGTCAACGCGCTCGGCTTCGACTACAATTACGTGCAGGATCCTTTCGACGCCTGGGTCACCGTCATCGTCATGGATGTCTGGCACTGGACCAGCCTCGTCGTGCTGCTCTGTTATGCCGGCCTGGTTTCGATACCTGACGCCTTCTACCAGGCGGCCAAGATCGACGGCGCCTCACGCTGGGCGGTGTTCCGCTACATCCAGTTGCCGAAGATGAACCGCGTGCTGCTGATCGCCGTGCTGCTGCGCTTCATGGACAGCTTCATGATCTACACCGAGCCCTTCGTCGTCACTGGCGGCGGCCCCGGCAACTCGACGACGTTCCTGTCGATCGACCTCGTCAAGACGGCGCTCGGCCAGTTCGACCTCGGTCCGGCCGCGGCCATGTCGCTGGTCTACTTCCTCATCGTCCTTCTGCTGTCATGGGTGTTTTACACCGTGATGACCAACTACGACGCGGAGCGCTGAGATGAGTGGCGCCAACGAAAGAACGACGAGGCAGGACAGAGTGAGCGAAACGACGGCTTCCGAAGGACTTGCCAGCGCAATGTCGCAGGACCAGATCGCGCGGCTGATGCGCCGTCGCGGCGAGGAATCGCGCTGGTGGTGGATCGTACCGACGCTCTACATCATCGTGCTTTTGCTGCCGATCTACTGGCTCATCAACATGAGCTTCAAGACCAATGCCGAGATCGTCTCCTCGCTGACGCTCTATCCGCATCAGCCGACGATCGCCAATTACGTCACCATCTTCACCGATGCGTCCTGGTACTCGGGCTACATCAACTCGATCACCTATGTGGTGATGAACATGGTGATCTCGGTGGCCGCCGCGCTACCGGCGGCCTATGCTTTCTCGCGCTACCGCTTCCTCGGCGACAAGCACCTGTTTTTCTGGCTGCTGACCAACCGCATGGCGCCGCCGGCAGTGTTCGCTCTGCCGTTCTTCCAGCTCTACTCGGCCTTCGGTCTGATCGACACCCACATTGCGGTCGCGTTGGCGCACTGTCTGTTCAACGTGCCGCTGGCCGTGTGGATCCTCGAAGGCTTCATGTCGGGCGTGCCGAAGGAAATCGACGAGACCGCCTATATCGACGGCTATTCCTTCCCGCGCTTTTTCGTCAGGATCTTCATGCCGCTGATCGCCAGCGGTATCGGCGTCGCCTGCTTCTTCTGCTTCATGTTCTCGTGGGTGGAACTGCTTATCGCTCGCACGCTGACCACAACCGACGCCAAGCCGATCGCCGCCACCATGACCCGCACCGTTTCGGCAGCCGGCATGGATTGGGGTCTGCTGGCCGCCGCCGGCGTGCTGACGCTGATCCCAGGGGCGCTCGTCATCTGGTTTGTCCGCAACTACATCGCCAAGGGCTTTGCCCTGGGGAGGGTATGACGATGAATTTCGACCTTACCTGGATGGCGTGGACATGGCCGACGGCGGCCTTTTTCGGGACCATTCTTCTGCTGCTGTGCGGCATGGCGGCGTGGGAATACGCCTCGCCGGGCGGCAATCCGCGCGTCGGCGTGCTGCGCTTCGAGACGACGCGCGGCGACCGTCTTTTCCTGTCGCTGCTTGGCAGCGCCTTTATCCATCTCGCTTGGTTGGGTCTTGTCGGATCCAACCTGTGGTGGGCTCTCGCTCTCTCCGTGGTCTACGCCGTCGGCGTGTTCCGCTACGTATAGAGGGGGAAACTGTTGGAGCGACCGCGTGCCGGCGGCCGCTCCAGATCGCGCTTGAAACCTTAAAACTGTGGAGGAAACACATGCGACGGCAATTTTTAACATCAACGACTGCCCTTGTCCTGTTGCTCGGGGCAGGCAATGCCTATGCCGGGATGGACGAGGCAAAGGCTTTCCTGGACAAGGAAATCGGTCCGCTTTCGACGCTCGACCGCGCCGGCCAGGAAGCCGAAATGCAATGGTTCATCGACGCCGCGAAGCCTTTCGCCGGCATGGACATCAAGGTCGTTTCGGAAACCATCGCCACCCACCAGTACGAATCGCAGGTGCTGGCGCCGGCCTTTACCGCCATCACCGGCATCAAGATCACGCATGACGTCATCCAGGAAGGCGACGTCGTCGAGAAGATCCAGACCCAGATGCAGACCGGTCAGAATCTTTATGACGGCTGGGTCAACGATTCCGACCTGATCGGCACCCACTGGCGCTACCAGCAGGTGCGCAACCTGACCGACTGGATGGCGGGCGAGGGCAAGGACGTCACCAATCCGAATCTCGACCTGAAGGACTTTATCGGCACCTCGTTCACGACCGCGCCCGACAAGAAGCTCTACCAGCTTCCCGACCAGCAGTTCGCGAACCTCTACTGGTTCCGTTACGACTGGTTCAACGACGAGAAGAACAAGGCGGACTTCAAGGCCAAGTACGGCTACGACCTTGGCGTGCCGGTCAACTGGTCGGCCTATGAGGATATCGCCGAATTCTTCACCGGCCGCGAGATCGACGGCAAGAAGGTCTATGGCCACATGGACTACGGCAAGAAGGACCCGTCGCTTGGCTGGCGGTTCACCGACGCCTGGCTGTCGATGGCCGGCAATGGCGACAAGGGCATCCCGAACGGCCTGCCGGTCGACGAATGGGGCATCAAGGTCGACGAGAATTCGCGTCCGGTCGGCTCCTGCACGGCGCGCGGCGGCGACACCAACGGCCCGGCCGCCGTGTACTCGATCCAGAAGTATCTCGACTGGCTGAAGGCCTATGCACCGGCGGAAGCGCAGGGCATGACCTTCTCCGAATCCGGCCCGGTTCCGGCACAGGGTGCGGTTGCCCAGCAGATCTTCTGGTACACCGCCTTCACCGCTTCGATGGTCGATGCCGGCGCCAAGGCGGTGCTGAACGACGATGGCACGCCGAAATGGCGCATGGCGCCGTCGCCGCATGGCGTCTACTGGAAGGACGGCATGAAGCTCGGCTATCAGGACGTCGGTTCCTGGACGCTGATGAAGTCGACGCCGACCGACCGCGCCAAGGCCGCCTGGCTCTACGCGCAGTTCGTCACCTCGAAGACCGTCGACGTGAAGAAAAGCCATGTCGGCCTGACCTTCATCCGCGAAAGCACGATCCACGACAAGAGCTTCACCGAGCGGGCTCCGAAGCTCGGCGGCCTGATCGAGTTCTATCGCTCGCCGGCCCGCGTCCAGTGGTCGCCGACCGGCACCAACGTGCCTGACTATCCGAAGCTGGCACAGCTCTGGTGGCAGGCGATCGGCGATGCGTCGTCGGGTGCCAAGACGGCGCAGGAAGCGATGGACTCGCTCTGCGGCGAGCAGGAAAAGGTCATGAGCCGCATCGAGAAGTCGGGCGTCCAGGGCGATATCGGCCCGAAGATGGCCGAAGAGCATGATCTCGCCTACTGGAACGCCGACGCGGTCAAGAAAGGCAATCTCGCTCCTCAGCTGAAGATCGAGAACGAGAAGGAAAAGCCGATCACCATCAACTACGACGAACTGGTGAAGAGCTGGCAGAAATAACCTGGTGTTGGCGTTCGCGCCCGCATCATGAGAATAGGGGGAGGCGGCATCTTGCCGTCTCCCTTGTTTGTGTAAAAGACTAAGCGGGGAGGCAGAATGACCGGATACATCCTTGCCATCGACCAGGGCACGACTTCGACCAGGGCGATCCTGTTCGACGGCGATATGAAGGTTGCCGGCGGCGGGCAGAAGGAATTCACCCAGCACTATCCTGCCTCTGGCTGGGTCGAGCACGATCCCGAGGATATCTGGGCGAGCGTGGTGACGACCGTGAAGGCGGCGCTGAAAAAGGCCGGCCGGAACGCATCCGAAGTGGCCGCGCTCGGCATAACCAACCAGCGCGAAACCGTCGTCATCTGGGACAGGGCTACCGGCAAACCGATCCACAATGCCATTGTCTGGCAGGACCGGCGCACCGCGACTCTGTGCCAGAAATTGAAGAAGCAGGGGCTCGAGAAGACATTCACCAAAAAGACGGGCCTGCTGCTCGATCCTTATTTTTCCGGCACCAAGATCGCCTGGATGCTGGACAAGGTAAAAGGGGCGCGGCGTCGTGCCGAGAAGGGCGAGTTGCTCGCCGGCACCATCGACAGCTTTCTGATCTGGCGTCTGACCGGCGGCAAGGTTCACGCCACGGATGCCACCAACGCTTCGCGCACGCTGGTCTACAACATCGAGAAAAATGCCTGGGACGACGAACTGCTGTCGATACTGAACATCCCGGCAAAAATCCTTCCCGAGGTAAAAGACTGCGCCGATGACTATGGAATCACGGAGAAAAACCTCTTCGGCGCCGAGATAAGAATCCTCGGCGTTGCCGGCGACCAGCACGCGGCGACCATCGGCCAGGCCTGCTTTGAGCCGGGCATGATGAAGTCTACCTACGGCACAGGCTGCTTTGCGCTGCTCAACACCGGCAGCGACCTGGTGCGCTCGAAGAACCGGCTTTTGACCACCATTGCCTACAGAATGAACGGCAAGACCACCTATGCGCTGGAAGGCTCGATCTTCATTGCTGGGGCGGCCGTGCAATGGCTGCGCGATGGCATCAAGGTGATCGGCAAGGCCGAGCACAGTGGCAAACTGGCAGCGGAGGCTGATCCGACGCAAAACGTCTATCTGGTGCCGGCCTTCGTCGGGCTCGGCGCACCGCACTGGGATGCCGAAGCACGAGGCGCCATTTTTGGACTGACGCGCAATTCCGGTCCGGCCGAGTTTGCCCGCGCCGCCCTGGAATCCGTCGCATACCAAACGCGCGACCTGCTCGACGCCATGCGCAAGGACTGGAAGGGCGCGTCGGCCAAGACCGTGCTCAGGGTCGACGGTGGCATGGTGGCGTCGGACTGGACCATGCAGCGGCTGGCCGACATTCTCGATGCCCCAGTTGACCGTCCGACCATTCTGGAGACGACCGCGCTCGGTGCCGCATGGCTGGCCGGCTCTAAAGCGGGCGCGTGGCCGGATGCCAAGAAGTTTGCGAAAAGCTGGGCGCTGGAGCGGAGGTTTCAACCGGATATGGATGGCTCCGTACGCGTAGCCAAGCTCGCGGGTTGGCGCGATGCTGTGCGACGGACGCTGAGCGTGCAATAACTAGCCATCAGGGTCTTGGGACGAGAGAAATGAAGCCCGATTGGTATCCAGCTTGGCGCGAAGAAGCCATCAAACAACTGAAGGTCAAGAATGACCGCTTGGAGAAAGACTTCCGCCTCGGTCACTGGTCTCGCTACGACTATGACATAGCGACCAGAAGACTTCTGTTTGCCAAAGACGGGAACGTCAAAGTGACCGCAGAGGTCCAGATCGCCGGTTCCACGAGCGCCAAGTCACAAAGTTGGCTCTGGGCTTGGGCAAATTCAAACTGGCCCGACGATGTCATGATCGACGCAAAGCTGGTTCGATCCTTCGGCGAGACGAACAGCATCGATGAACTGGCCCAGTCTTATGCTCGGGATGCGGACGATGACCTGGAAGTGCTTGGTTGGGAACTGAGCGCTGTGGCAGTTCGAATTTGCGACGCCCTTGGAGCATATCGCTCACCGAGCGCGGAAGGGCGATGCGCGTTACTACATCATCAAGAGCATCAGTTGGGCGGAGTGACCGAAAAGAAAGGCCCGTGCCACTTCTGGCATGGGCCTTCAATGCAGCACTATCAACTACTTCCACGCACCCAAATCAGTAAGGCGAGCGGCACTCCCTGCGGGGGCCGTAATTCGGCTGGAACGTGTTGTCCGAAGCACGGTAGCTGCGATAGTGGTCATAGCACCACTGAACGTGCGAGTTGCCTTCATAGACACGGTTGTTTTCGTTGTTGATGATCGCGCCGGTGATCAGCGCACCGGTGGCAAAGGCTGCAAGCGGGAACCAATAATCGCCGTGACGGCGGTAGCCGCGATGATATTCACGATAGCCGCGATGACCGTTCCAATAGGCGCCACGATTGCGAGAAAAATTGCGGTCACGCGAAAAGGTGCGATTGTAGCGGTTCTTGCGCCACTCCTGATACTGGACTGTTTGCACATCCGGCACCGCGACCTGGGATTGCGGCATATAGTTCGGTTGGGCGTTAACCGGCACCGTCTCCGCCGCAACGAATGTGGCCGAAAGAGTGGCCGCCAGCAGGCTCGTTGTGATTCTGTTCATTGGTCTTCTCCTCGATGGTTTGGCGGACGTCCCTGTGCTGAAAAAACGAGCGGCGCATACAATTGTTCCCCAGACTGCATGCCGCTGTTGGGCAGAAATGGCAGCGCTCCTTGGCTATTTTCCCACCGACGCCACGGCGGGCGAGTGTCGCGACAGGGGCCAAGCCGCCCGTGTTTGCGAACCCTCTTTTTCCGGTTGACCGGTCGAGGCACTCTCCCTATGTTCCGCGCAATTTCGAGGGTAGCCTTTCGCGCCCGCGGGAGCGCGTAGCTCAGCCGGTAGAGCAACTGACTTTTAATCAGTAGGTCATGGGTTCGAATCCCATCGCGCTCACCACAGCTTTAACGTTAAATATCAGCCACTTAGAGCTTTTTTAGCCTTGAACAAGGCATCAACTGTGCGACTTTTCGCGGTCCGTGCGACTTTCTAAAAATCTCACCATGGGCAACGATGCGACAAGATCGTACGACTTCGGACCGTTGATTCTATAAGCCCTTGATTTTGTTAAGTTGCTGACGAATTTTCAGTCAGTGGATGATGGATTCGAATCCCATCGCGCTTATAAGAAATTCCAACCGGCACGAAGCCATCAGCGCTTCCAGAAATCGCGGTGCGGTGCGAGCAGCTCGTCCGCGATCTCGGGGAAGGGGCCAAAGACCTCGATCTTTTTCTGGCCAGAGCCGAGTACGGTGCGCGAAGAGAGGCTCATCGTCGGATTCTCCGCGTGATCCCCGGTGAGCGCCAGGAGCTTGGTCTCATCGCACCCGTAGACCAGCCGCCCGATATTGGCCCAATACATCGTGCCGGCGCACATCGCGCATGGCTCGAAGGTCGAGACCAGCGTGCATTGCCACAGGAACTCCGGCGCGTAGGCAGCCGCGCCGCGCCGGGCGATCTCGGTCTCGGCATGGCGCACCGTGTCGAGATTGCCCTGCCGCATCAGCACCCGATCGTCCGGCCCGATCAGCACGCAACCGAACGGATGATGCCCATGTGCCGTCGCCTCGCGCGCGACGGCGTCGGCGGACCGAAGGTGGGCGAGCATCTGATCGCGAGTCATGGCAAAATCCTGGGACGCCGACATCCAACCGATAGCGGCTCCTTGGGCCGAGATTGCTGCCAAGGAACGCACGTGGCAAGGGCGAACCGCCGCTTGGGACCTTTGCGCCGGGATATCAGACCTTTGCGCTACAATCGCCGACCGGTCTTGGCGTCGAACAGATGAGCGCATGCGCGGTCGATCTCGATCCGCATCTGTGCGCCTTGCTTCAGCGCAAGCCGCTCCCGGAATAGGCAGGAGATTTCCTCGCCGGCGCAGTCGACCTTGGCGAAGATTTCCGAACCCGTGGCTTCCAGAAGCGCGATCGTGCCGGCAATACCCTGAGAAGTCGTTGCTCGGATATGTTCGGGACGAATGCCATAGGTAAGTTCGCCTGCGGGAATTTTTGCCAGGTTGATGCCTTCCGGCAGCGGCAGGGTCAGCCCGCCGGCGCTGCGGAAGACGCCTTCCTCAACGTGGCCGGCAATGAAGTTCATTGCCGGCGAGCCGATGAAACCGGCAACGAAGAGATTGGCCGGGCGGTCGTAAAGATCGAGCGGGGCGCCGATCTGCTCGACGAGGCCGTCATGCAGCACGACGATCTTGTCGGCCATGGTCATGGCCTCGATCTGATCATGCGTGACATAGATGGTGGTGGTGCCCAGCCGCTGGTGCAGTGCCTTGATCTCGCCGCGCATCTGGACGCGCAATTTGGCGTCGAGATTGGACAGCGGCTCGTCGAACAGGAAGACTTGCGGGTCGCGCACGATAGCGCGGCCCATGGCGACGCGCTGGCGCTGGCCGCCGGAGAGCTGGCGCGGATAGCGGTCGAGCAGCTTGTCGAGACCCAGGATGCTGGCGGCCCTGCCGACGCGGCTGGCGGTGTCGGCCGGATCGGCTTTCTTGATCTTCAAGGCAAAGCCCATATTGTCGGCCACCGTCATATGCGGATAGAGCGCGTAGTTCTGGAACACCATGGCGATGTTGCGGTCGCGCGCCCGCAGATTGTTGACGGTGCGATCGCCAATGGCGATCCTGCCGCCCGAGATCGTTTCAAGTCCGGCAATCATCCGCAGCAGCGTCGACTTTCCGCAGCCCGATGGGCCGACCAGGATGACGAACTCGCCATCGGCGATATCGACGCTGACATCGTGGATGATCTTGGCTGTTCCGAAAGCCTTCTGCACGTTGTTGATTGTGACCGATGCCATTGGGTTTTCCTCGAAAAAAGTGTGATGTCGGACTGCGCTCT
This sequence comes from Mesorhizobium sp. LjRoot246, assembly GCF_964254115.1. NCBI lineage: Bacteria > Pseudomonadati > Pseudomonadota > Alphaproteobacteria > Hyphomicrobiales > Phyllobacteriaceae > Mesorhizobium > Mesorhizobium sp. LjRoot246. The sequence goes on from NZ_CAXUSN020000001.1 coordinate 3,952,275, forward strand.
CTCAGCCGCCCTTGACGGCGCCTGCGGTCAATCCGGCAACGATCTGCCTTTGCGCGAACATGGTCAGGACCAGCACCGGCAATGTCACCACAAGGGCGGCGGCGGCGAGCGGCCCCCAACTTACCTGCTCGTAGGAGAGCATGTTGTAGACGGCGACCGGCAGCGTGCGCGTTTCCCGGCTGGCGAGCACCACGCCGAAGACGAAATTGTTCCATGAGAAGATGACCGACAGGATGAAGGCGACCACGATGCCCGGCTTGGCGATGGGCAAAGCGACCAGCCGGAACACTTGCCAGGAGCTGGCGCCGTCGATGTTGGCGGCCTCTTCCAGTTCCATCGGCGTGGTCTCGAAATAGCCGATCATCACCCAGACCACGATCGGCACGGTCACCACCAGATGGATGATGATCTGCGGCCACAGCGTGCCGAGAATGCCGACCCATTGGAACAGCAGGAACAGCGGGATGAGATAGGAAAGCCCCGGCGTCATGCGGGCGATCATGATGACGACCGCCGATCGCTCGGCCTTGAGCCGCGCGATGCCATAGCCGGCCGGCACGCCGATCAGCAGCGCCAGCAGCGTCGCCGTGCCGGTCACCAGAACCGAATTCCAGAGATAGAGCAGGAAATTGTTCTCCTCGAACACTTTTGCATAGTTCGACCAGGCGAGATGTTCAGGGATCAGGATCGGCGGGTAGGCGCCGTTGTCGATCTCGAATTTCAACGACAGCGAGATCATCCAGAGGAAGAACAGGATCGCCGGCGAGACGAAGACCAGAGCCGCGAAAAACAGCCCGATCTGGTTGAGCAGCCGTGAACTCATCTATTTGCCCTCCACGCCGATCCACTGGGAGCGCTGGCGCAACATCAGGAGGATGAAGGACAGGGCGACGATGACGATGAAGAACACCACGGCCATGGCCGAGCCATAGCCGATATCGTAGTAGGAGAAGGCGGTGTTGTAGAGATAGATGTTGATGGTTTCCGAGGCCGTGCCTGGCCCGCCCTGGGTCATCGCGTAGATGATGTCGAAACTCTTCAGCGCGTCGATGGTGCGGATGATCACCGCGATCATCAGGAACGGCGCGATCATCGGCAAAGTGAGGTAGCGGAATTGCTGCCAGGCATTGGCGCCATCGATCTCGGCGCTTTCGAACGGCTCGCGCGGTACGGACGCCAGGCCGCCGAGCACGATCAGCATCACCAACGGTGTCCACTGCCAGGTCTCGACCGCAACCAGCGACGGGATGACCGCGTTGGCGTTGAAGATCCATTCCTGTGCCGGGATGCCGACCAGCGACAGAAGATAGTTGAGCACGCCGAGTTGTGGATGGAACATCATGGTCCAGACCAGCGCCACCGCGACGGGCGTTGCCATCATCGGCATCACGAAGACGCCGCGCAGCAGGCCACGCAGCGGAAACCTGGCGTCGAAGATCAGGGCGGCGATGGTGCCGAGCAGCATCGGCGCGGCGACCGAGAGGAAGGTGTAGCTCAACGTATGGAGAAGCGATTCCCAGAAGCGTTGGTCGTAAGCCAGCCGCAGGTAATTCTCCATCCCGGCAAAGCTTCGCGACTGGCCAAGCGTCCAGCGGTTGACGCTCATCCACAGCGTGAAGGCCCAGGGAAAGACGATCACGGCGCCGACGACGACGAGCGCCGGAACGACGAAAGGCCAGTAGTTGGGAGCCAGCCGGATGGTCTGACTCCCTTCGATGGCTTGCGTCGTCACCCCGGTGCGTTCTGGGGTGGTGGCGGACATCAGCCTTGCTCGCTCCTGTCGAGGACCGGCTGGAATTGCTCGGTGGCCTTCTTCAGCTCCTCGGCCGGATCGGCGCCGGCGATCAAATTGGTCAACGCCACGCCATAGATGTCTCGGAACTCGGTGACCGGGATGATGACCGGCAGCGACAGCCGGCTGACATTGCCGGAACCGACCACCGCATCGAGCCAGCTCGCCGGCATGGTGACGCCTTCGCGCACCTTCGGATCTTCAAGCACCGATTTGCGGAACGGTACGCCGGCGCCTGCCTGCAGCAGGCGCGCGCCCATGGCCGGCGACACCGCCCACTGACAGAACAGATAGGCGGCTTCCTTCTTCTCGCTGGCGGCCGTCACGCCGATGCCGTCGCCGAAGGTGCCCGCGGCGTGCGCCTTGGGACCCTTGGGCATGACGCCATAGCCGACCTTGCCGACCACCCGCGATTTTTCCGGATTTTCCATCGGCGGGGCAAAGCCGACGCCATCGAACCACATGCCGATCTTGCCTTGCAGGAAGGCGGACTGCGCTTCGGCCCAGTTGAAGCCGGTAACCCCTGGAGGCGCGGATTTGGTCATCAGCCGCTGGTAGAGGCTGGCGGCTTCGATCGCCTCGGGCGACGTCGTGCGCAGCTTTCCCTGACCATCGAGTGGCGTCATGTCGTAGCCGAGCATGAGCGATGTCCACACCGGCGTGTTGGCGTTCTTGATGCCGCGGGCGACGAAACCGTAGGTGTTGGTCGACGGGTCGGTCAGCGCCTCGGCCGCGGCCACCAGCTGCTCGAAGGTTTCGGGATATTTGAGGCCCTTGGCCTCGAACAGCTCCTTGTTCCAGTAGACGATCCAGTAGTCGACCGAGAAGGGCAGCGAGCGCAGCACACCCTGGCCGTCCTTGGCGAACAGCATGCCGGCATCGGCGAAATCGCTTTCGACCAGCCCCGGATCGGTAAGGGTTGGGTCGGCGAGATAGCCTGATATGTCGGCCAGCCAGCCGCCTTTTTCGAACTGCCGCTTCTGCACATGGTAGCTCAGATGCACGACGTCGAAGCTCGGCTTGCCGGAGCTCAGTTCGATCACCGTCTTCTGGCGCTGCTGCTGCTCGGGCGTCGCCTCGGCATTGACCTTGATCCCGGTCAGTTCCCCGAACTCGGCGAGGTATTTTATGAGGGTGTCGCTGCGCGGGCTTTTGACCAGATTGACGTCGAGCATCGTGCCGGCAAAGCGCTTCCAGTCGACGCCGGCGGCAAAGCCCGGGCGAACGCCCGCAAGGCCGGCGGCGGCAAGTGCCGCGGTTCCCTGGAGGAGTTGCCTCCTGGTTGGGTTAAGCAGATTGGACGACATTTCTTCCTCCCGGTTGCTGTCGTTGTCGATTGCGCCGCGACCGCGGCGCGGCTCATGCTTCCTCAGATTTGCAGCGCCAGCCGGCGCGCCTTGTCGATGTGCAGGCTGATCGCCTCGACCGCCTTCTGCGGGTCGCGGCTTTCCATGGCTTCGATGACCGCAAGATGCTCACGCATGACCGGCACGACGCGCCCGTCGATGCGGAAGCGCTCCTGATGGATCAGCCGGATCTTCACCGAATTGACCAGATAGGCCTTGGCGATGATCTCGTTGCCCAGCGCATCGATGAAGGTGTCGTGCATCGCCCAGTCGATGCTCTGCGCCCTGGCTTCCATTTCCGGCGTCGGCGCCTGTGAAAGGGCTTGCGCCAGCATCTCCTCGTGTTCGCGCCGCAGGCGGGCCAGTTCGTCATCGGAAGCGCTGGCGGTGAACAGCGCTACCGCTTCGCGCTCCATGAACAGGCGGAACTGAAAAGCCTCGCGGATCAGGCTGATGTCGATGTGGGCGATCTGCATGCCGCGCTGCGGGATCGTCGTCAGAAGCCCTTCGGCCTCGAGACGCGGCACGATTTCGCGAATGGCGCCGAGCGGCAGGCCGGTGAAGGCTACCAGCTCCCGCTGTGATACGAACTGGCCGGGCAGCAGATCCCGGGCCAGCAAATGCCGCGTGAAGCTGGCATAGGCTTTTTCCCTAAGGGTGGTCGGTTCGCTGCCGTCTTCCATTTCAGCGCGTATCCCTTTGCCGGTCAGGCTGATTCCCTGGCAAACAACCTGTCATAGGCTTCGGCAAGCTGTTGGCGCCCCTGCGAAGCGATCGGCTCCAGCGGCGGGCGAACCGCCAGCCAGCGGTCGTCGCCAGTCTTGCGCGCCACCATGACCTTCACCGCCGGCGTGACCGGATATTTGAGCAATTCGAGCACGAAACGCTCGACGCTTGTATCGTCGCGCCCGTCTTCGGCCATGGCGCGGATTTCGCCGGTAACGAAATTGGCCATGCCGGAGATTGCGCCTTGAGCACCAATTCGCACCGCCCGTGCCAGATGCCGCTCGTCACCGATCAGGATCACCAGATCGCCATGGGCGCCGAGCAGCGCCTCGCTGTAGTCCCAGTCCCCGCCGGAATCCTTGACCCCCGCGACCACGTCCGGAAAAGCGGTCCGCAACCGGCCGATCAGGTCAAGCGAGAGCCGCACCGTGGTGACAGACGGGATGTTGTAGAGCAGAACGCCACGGGCGAGGGGACCGAGCGCGGCAAAGACGGCGGAAAACCAGCCGAAAAGGCCATCGTCGCCGACATTCTTAAAGTAGCTCGGCGGCGCCAGCAGAATGTTGCGGGCGCCTCGTTGCAAGGCATGCCGTGCCTGTTCAGCGGCGTCTTCAGCCGCATCGACAAGCACGCCGGCAACAAGCTGATGCGGCAAGATGCCGGCAGCCAGCATGGCTTCGGTCACCGAACGCCGTTCCGCGGTACCCACCGACGCGCCTTCGCCGGTGGTGCCGAAAAGCGTAACGCTGCCGCACCCTTCAGCCAGGCAACGCCTGGCCTGGGCGACCATGAGGGCGGTGGCGATCTGCCCAGAGGCATCGAAAGGCGTGGCAAGGGCGGCTGAAAGGCCAAAGCGTGATGTCACCGGGGGTCTCCGAAAGAAGTTCGAAGGCAGTGATATCCCACTAACATGTCAGTTGTAAATCGGGTTGGTGCGAATTTTCTGCCCCCCGCATGACGTGGGCGAATCTTCTTGCCGGGAAGCGAACAGCGTCACACCGGAGGTGTCGGTCAGACGGAAGAATCCCCGAACACTAGCGAAACATTGCCTCCGGCATGACGCTCGAGCCGGCCGGCGAGGTCGAGTTCCAAGAGCACCATGAAGACCTGGGCCGGGTGCAGGCCGGTGTGGCGGATGATCTCGTCGATCGACACTGGCGTGGGTCCAAGCGCCTCTATGACGCGGGCGCGGTCGCTTTCGCCGGGCGGTGCAGTGGCCGAGAAGTCGGGCGGCTCCTCGAACGGCGGCACATCGCGCGCTCGCATGCCCGTCAGCGGGGCGATCGCCCTGGCAATGTCCGATGCCTCGGTGACCAGGGTGGCGCCATCCTTGAGCAGGCCGTTGCAGCCTGCGGCGCGTGGATCGAGCGGTGAGCCGGGCACGGCGAAGACCAGTCGGCCCATTTCGCCGGCAAGCCTGGCGCTGATCAGCGAGCCCGAACGTTGCGCTGCCTCGACCACCACCAGCCCAAGGGCCGCACCCGCGACAAGGCGGTTGCGGCGCGGAAAATCCTGGGCGCGCGGCTGCCAGCCCAAGGGCATTTCCGAAATGACGGCGCCGCGCTCGGCAATCTCATCGCACAGGTCTGCATTTTCAGGCGGGTAGGGCAGGTCGAGACCTCCGGCCAGCACTCCGATCGTGCCGGTCGCAAGACTGCCCTGATGCGCCGCCGTGTCTATGCCGCGCGCCAGGCCGGAGACGATTGCGTAGCCGTCGCGGCCGAGATCGGCCGCCAGCATGCGCGCCATCTTGATGCCTGCCAGCGATGCGTTGCGCGCGCCGACGATGGCGACGCCGGGCAGTCGGAAGGCAGCGGCATTGCCTTTTACCGCCAGCAATGGCGGCGGATGGTCCATGCTGCGCAACAGCGGCGGATAGTCTGTTTCACCGATGCCGACAAAGCGCGCGCCGGCCTTTCGGGCCGCTTCCAGTTCGGCCTCGGCTTCGGCGACGGAAGGGATGCGGGCGATCCGGTTGGCGCCGCCTGAAATCATCAGTTCCGGCAGTATTTCCAGCGCCACCTCGGCCGAACCGAAGCGATTGATCAGGTCGCGAAAGGAGGCGGGGCCGACATTCTGGGTGCGGATCAGTCGTAGCCAGCTCAGCCGCTGCCGGTCGCTGAGGCGCGGACCGGCGGTCGGCTCACTCATCCCTTGGCTCCGATCTTGCCCTCGGTGCCGGCACGCAGGCGTGAAATGTTTTCCCTGTGCTTGATGAAAACGATGATGCTCATCACTACGAACAGCCCGGCATTCTGCGGTGTGCTCATGAAATAGAGGGCGATCGGCACGATGACCGCCGCCGTCAGCGCCGCAAGCGAGGAATAACGGAAGAGGAATGCCATCACCAGCCAGACGACGGCGAAGATCAGCGCCACCTGCCAGGCAAGACCGATCAGCACGCCAAGATAGGTTGCGACCCCCTTGCCGCCCTTGAATCCGAGCCATACCGGGAAGAGATGACCGAGAAAGGCGCCGAGACCGGCCCAGATCGCCAACTCAGGCGCGAAATGGCCTGCTATCAGCACGGCGGCCGTGCCCTTCAGCGCGTCGAGCAGCAGCGTCGCGGCGGCAAGGCCCTTGTTACCGGTGCGCAGAACATTGGTGGCGCCGATGTTGCCCGAGCCGATGTTGCGCACATCGCCAAGGCCAGCCGCGCGGGTGAGCAGAAGCCCGAACGGAATCGAGCCCAGGAGATAGCCGAACACGAGCGCTGGGATTAGGCTGTAAGTCATTGTTTCCCCCGCATTTTCCCCCAGTTTGGCCGGATCAGGCGCGGTGCGCGGGTGTCCGGCTCAGACGGAAAACACTGTGCGGCCCGCAACCAGCGTTTGCAAGACCTTGCCTTGCAGCCGCGCGCCTTCGAAACAGGTGTTTTTCGAGCGCGAACGAATGCCGCTTTCGCTGACGATCCAGGGTTCGTCGAGATCGACAAGCGCAAGATCGGCGACCGCACCCGGCTTCAGCGTGCCGCCGGGCAGCCCGAATAGCTTTGCGGGAGCGGTGGACAAGGTCTCTATCAGCCGGAGCAACGGCACGTCGCCATTGTGGTAGAGCCGCAAGGCGGCGCCAAGCAGGGTTTCGAGCCCAATGGCGCCAGCCGCGGCATCGGCGAAAGGCAGGCGCTTGGTGTCGACGTCCTGCGGATCGTGCGAGGAAACGATGATGTCGATCGTGCCGTCCCTGACCGCCTCGATCATTGCCAGCCGGTCCTCCTCGGCGCGCAATGGCGGCGTCAGGCGAAAGAATGTGCGGTATTCACCGACGTCGTTTTCATTCAGCGACATATTGTGGATCGCAACGCCCGATGTGACGGCAGCACCATCGGCTTTCGCACGCGTCACGGCGTTCACCGCCATCGCCGTCGAGATCTTCGCCGCATGGTACGAACCGCGCGTCAGCCGCGCCAGCGCAAGATCGCGCTCCAGCGGGATGGATTCGGCTTCGCGCGGAATGCCGGAAAGGCCGAGCCAGCTTGCATAGAGGCCCTCGTTCATCACGCCGGACGATCTGAGGTCGGCATCCTGCGTTTCATGCACGATGGTGGCGCCGAAGTCGCGCGCATAGGTCAGCGCGCGGCGCATCACCAGGGCGCTCGGTATGGTGTGGCGGCCATCGGTGAAGGCGACTGCGCCGGCTTCGCGCAGCAGACCGAACTCGGTCATCTCGCGGCCGTCGAGGCCCTTGGTGATCGCCGCCGCCGGAAAGACGTTGACGATCGCCGTATCCTTGGCTGTGCGCAGCACGAACTCGACCAGCGCGACATTGTCGATCACCGGATCGGTATCGGGCATCATGACGATCGATGTGACGCCGCCAGCCGCCGCCGCGACACTTGCCGACGCAATGGTTTCGCGATGCTCGCCGCCCGGTTCGCCGATGAAGACGCGGCCATCGATCAGGCCCGGAATGATCGCCTTGCCGGCACAGTCGATGACGGTGGCGCCCTCGGGGGCGCCCTGGTTCAGCGCCGCCTTGCCGGCGGCAAGGATTTTCTTGCCATCGACGATGACGGCGCCGACTTCGTCGATACCGCGCGAGGGGTCGACAATGCGGGCGCGCTCAAAAACCGTTATGCTCATGCGCCGCGGCCTTCGTGGTTGCGGCGCGGGTCAAGCAGCGCTTCCATCACCGCCATACGCACGGCAACGCCCATCTCAACCTGTTCCTGGATGACGCTTTGCGGACCGTCGGCGATTTCCGAGGCGATCTCGACGCCGCGGTTCATCGGCCCGGGATGCATCACCAGCGCATCGTCCTTGGCGGCCTTCAGTTTTTCCGCATCGAGGCCGAAATAGCGGAAATATTCGCGCACCGAAGGCACGAAGGAACCTTCCATGCGCTCGCGCTGCAGGCGCAGCATCATCACCACATCGGCGTCCTTGAGGCCTTCGGCCATCGAGCGGGTAACGATGACGCCCATTTTCTCGATGCCGGTGGGCAGCAGCGTCGACGGCGCGACGACGCGCACCTGCGCGCCGAGCGCGTTGAGCAGCATGATGTTCGAGCGCGCCACGCGCGAATGCAGGATGTCACCGCAGATCGCCACGATCAGCTTCGACAGCGGCCCCTTGGCGCGGCGGATGGTCAGCGCGTCGAGCAGCGCTTGTGTCGGGTGTTCATGCGCGCCGTCGCCGGCATTGACGACGGAGCAACCGACCTTTTGCGCCAGAAGGGCCGCCGCACCCGCCGACTGGTGGCGGATGATCAATATGTCGGGACGCATAGCATTCAGCGTCATCGCCGTGTCGATGAGCGTTTCGCCCTTCTTCACCGAGGAACTCGCCACCGACATGTTCATGACGTCGGCGCCGAGCCGCTTTCCGGCAAGCTCGAACGACGACTGCGTGCGCGTCGAGGCTTCATAGAACAGGTTGATCTGGGTGCGGCCGCGCAACGTCGAGGTTTTCTTCTCGGACTGCCGCGAGATCGCGACCGCTCGATCCGCCCTGTCGAGCAATAGCTCGATGTCGGCGGGGGAAAGGTCGCGGATGCCCAAAAGATGGCGATGAGGGTAGAGTGGCAGGGACGAAGCGTCGGTCATCTCAAGGCGCTGCTATAGGGTGGAGTTTTTGCGGCCGCAAGCGCCAGCTTTGCATTGCAGCCGTTCTCCCCGGTATTTTCATCGCGCGCGCCGCATGGCTTGGCTATATCTAGCCGACGGCCCCGGATTCGTGGCTTTCTACCGATAGAAGGATTGGGCGTGACCGACGACGTGACGAACCAGCCGCCGCCGCTGACGGGCGGCAACGCCTGGCGGGGCGATCCGTTGCTGATCCAGCTCGCGGAGCGTTTTTCCGATCCGGTACGCCGGGAACTCGACGGGCTCGGCCGTTTCGTGCTGACGCAGGAGGCGCAGGAGTTGGCGCGCCTCGCCAATGTCGAGACGCCGAAGCTGAGGACGCACGATCGCCAGGGACGGCGCATCGATGTGGTCGAATTCCACCCCGCCTATCACGCTCTGATGCGCCGTTCGGTGGCCAACGGGCTGCATTCCTCGGTCTGGGAAAACGGCGATGCCGAGATCGGCCGCCGCCATCAGGTGCGGGCTGCCCGGTTCTATCTGACGGCGGAGCTCGAGACCGGGCATCTCTGCCCCATCACCATGACCAACGCTTCACTCGCCGCCTTGATGGCCAGCCCAAAGCTGTTTCGCGAATGGGCGCCGCGCGTGACGACGCGCAAATACGACCAGAGCCAGAAGCCGCCGGTCGAGAAGACCGGGCTGACGCTCGGCATGGGCATGACCGAGAAACAGGGCGGCACCGATGTGCGCGCCAATGTGACGAGGGCGGAACGCGCCGGCAGCGGGTTTTATCGCCTGACCGGACACAAATGGTTCATGTCGGCACCGATGTCGGATGCCTTCCTGGTGCTGGCGCAGGCGCCGGAGGGGCTGTCGTGCTTCCTCGTGCCGCGCGTTCTCGGTGACGGCACGGGCAACGGCTTCCGCTTCCAGCGGCTGAAGGACAAGCTCGGCAACCGTTCCAACGCGTCCTCCGAAGTCGAATTCGTCAATGCCATCGGCGAGATGGTCGGTGAACCGGGTGCCGGCGTGAAGACGATCATGGACATGGTCACCCTGACCCGCCTCGATTGTGCCATCGCATCGTCGGCGATCATGCGCGCGGGCCTCGCCGAGGCCGTTCATCATGCGCGCCACCGACAGGTGTTCGGCTCAACCTTGATCGAGCAGCCGCTGATGCAGCGCGTGCTGGCCGACCTGGCGCTCGATGTCGCCGCCGCCACCGCGCTGTCGTTCCGGCTGGCGCGGTCCTTCGACGAGGCGGCAAGCGATCGCGGCGAGGCAGCGTTTGCCCGCGCCATGACGCCGGTGGTCAAATACTGGGTCTGCAAGATCGCGCCGCCGCTGCTCTACGAGGCGATGGAGTGTCTGGGCGGCAATGGCTATGTCGAGGAAGCGCCACTCGCGCGCTACTATCGCGAGGCCCCGGTCAACGCGATCTGGGAAGGGTCAGGCAATGTCATGGCGCTCGACGTGCTGCGCGTGCTTGGCCGTGCACCCGGCCTGTTCGAGGACGTGCTGGCCGGCATCGATCGCGATCTCGGCGCCGGCGGACGCGGCACGATCGGCGTGCTGAAGGCGGCGATGCAGGTCGCTGCAACCGATGAGGGCTCGGCCCGTCTGCTCACCGAACAGCTGGCGCTGTCGGCCGCGGCAGCGGAGTTGCGCCGGCTTGGGGCAGGGCGGATCGCCGACGCTTTCGTCGAGACGCGTTTGGCCGGCCAATGGCGCAACACCTATGGCATGCTCGATTCGCGCCACGATGCGCGCATGATCATCGACACGCTCTATCCGCCGGTGAATTGAACCGCGAGCATCGCAAAAACCGACGCCATCCACTGTTTTGAGGCGTTGGTGGGTTTCCGCACGCGTATGGCTAATCGCCGTTAACCTTAACAAATGGTTTCCGTTGCGGTGGCGGGCGGCAAAGCCCACTGTCCCAGCGAGAGCAGGGAATGGTTCAGATTGGCCGTCCCTTGCTTTGCGAAGCAGGAACGCCGATGCGACAGGTACTGACCTCTTTTCTGGCCTTGCACTGGGCGATTGTTTTCGCCCTGCTTGCGCTCATCTGCATCGACGGAAACCGTGGTGTGGCGGCGGCGCTCGGCGTGTTGGGTGCCACGATCGAGGGCACTCGCTTCGTCGACCTCGACAACACTGTCGTCGTGGCGCCGCTTGCCACCGCATTGCTCGTCGTGGCAGTGCTGTTCTGCTGGGCTTTTGTCGAAGCCCTGATCAACGACGCGACCAGCCCGGGCTCTGATAGCGTTGCCCGCATCGCCTTCATCTCCGCGTCCGGCGTGCTGTCGCTGATCGTCATCGGTGGCGCCGCGCAAGGCATCAACGGACTGTTCATGGTTGTCGCCGTGCAACTGGCCGCACTTCTGGCGTCCTACGTCGCCATGCTTGCCGAGCGCCGGTCCGCGGTTGCGGCATCTGCTTCGGGCGAGGGCGAGGTCCACGCCGTCGCGCATGGCATGGCAAAGGCCGCGGCCCACAATTCCCTGCTTTCACTCATATCGGGCCGCACTGGCTCCAACCCCACGGGAGGCCGCTGATGCGTTACATCTTTGCATTGTGGGCTGCCCCGATGGCGCTGTTCTGGGGCTGGTTCTACCTGTCCCTCAACGATATGAATTTCGGCTATGTCATGCTCAGCCGGCGGCTGCACGACTTCGTCTTCGAGCTCTATGGCCAGATGCTCGGTATCGATCCGGCGACTATCCCCGGCATGGTGGCAAAGGCCTGCGTCTTCGACGGGTTTCTGCTGATGGCGCTGTGGGCGTTTCGCCGTCGCCGTGAGATCACAGGCTGGGTCAGACGGCGCTGGGCGGATCCGGTTCCGTTCGAGCGGATGCGTGGAGCGACTGAAGCCGGTCCAAAACTCCCTGCAGAATAAACGCGGCTGCCGCCGAATCGATCTTGCCGGCGCGTTTGCGGCGCGAGAAATCCATCTCGATCAGCGTCCTTTCGGCCGCGACCGTCGATAGCCTTTCGTCCCAGAGCACGAAGGGCAGGTCGCTTAGCTGTGCCATGTTGCGGACGAAGGCGCGAGATTTCTGCGCGCGCGGCCCTTCCGAACCGTCCATGTTGATCGGCAGCCCGATCACCACCGCGCCGGCATTCTCCTTTTGCAGCAAAGCGAGCAGCACGGCGGCATCGAGCGAGAATTTCCTTCGCATGATGACCGGGCGCGGATGGGCGAAGGAAAACCTCTGGTCCGAGACCGCGACGCCGATTGTCTTGTCGCCAAGGTCAAGCCCGGCCAGCGTCTTGCCGCCGGCCAGCCGCGCCGGCAATTCCTCTATCGTGATAATGCCCACCGGCCGTCCTTCACCTTTCACCGCCATGTGTTCGTTCAAACGCACAACGGGCACAGTAACCCTTTGATCTCCGGGCTATCGGCGTTCTATCCTCTGGCAAGCCAAAAATCGAGGAATGCATTCATGAAACTGACCTGGTACGGCCACTCGGCCTTTCGCATCGAAACGGCTGACGCCAAGATCCTCATCGATCCCTATTTGATCGGCAATCCGTCCTGGACGGGCGGCTGGGAGGGACCGGCTGAAGGGGTCACGCATGTGCTGCTGACGCATGGCCACAGCGACCACATCAGCGGCGCGCTGGAAGTGCTCGGCAAAAGCGGCGCGCAGCTGGTCGCCAATTTCGAGATCTGCATGTTCCTGGTCGGCAAGGGCGCCAGCGACAAGAAGATCAATCCCGGCAACATCGGCGGCACCGTCGATTGCGGCGGCTTCACCACCACTTTCGTCCAGGCGCTGCATTCCTCCTCATTCCCGGGCGAGGGCGGCCTGAACACCTATCTCGGCAATCCCGGCGGCCTCGTCCTGCATTTCCCCGAAGACAAAACGCTCTATCACATGGGCGACACAGACATCTTCTCCGACATGGCGCTGATCAACGAGTTGCACGAGCCGAAGATCGGCATTGTGCCGATCGGCGACCGCTTCACCATGGGCGGTGCGGTGGCGGCACTTGCCTGCCGCCGCCTCTTCAAGTTCGACACCGTGGTTCCCTGTCACTTCGGCACCTTTCCGATGATCGATCCGACCGCCGACAAGTTCGAGGCCGGCCTGGAAGGATCCGGCATCAAAGTCGCATTGCCGAAGATAGGTGAGACGATTACGATCTAGACGCAGCTAAAGCGGAACAAATCCATGGTGTTGGGACGATCTCTTTGTGTGTCCATGCTGGTTGCGGCGTCGCCCGCGCTCGCCGCCGATGATTTCATCGAAGGCGTCTACCTTCAGTCCGAGGAGCTTTGCAAACAGGCCAAGAAGGATACGCTGCAACCCCTGATCGATGCGGGCAATATCGTGCTTTCGGCGCATGGCCTGCAAAGCGTTGAATACAATTGCGAGTTTCTGCAGATCAGCAAGGCGACGGCTTCGCCGAGCTGGGCGGTGACGGCCATCTGCCAGGAACCGGGCTATGTGTTTCCGGATGTCCTTTCGGTGACGCAAATGAACGCGAAACAAGTCGATCTCGTGTCGGTCCGGCCGGCTGGCGACGAAAGCGAGGCCAGCGGCAACAGCGGCAGCTACTATTTGTGCGAGGGCGTTGCCCTGCCGTAGACAGCACTCTGTAGAACCGATGACCGAAGAGCCGGGCAGCCACCACTGCCTGGTCCCTCGCACGATGCATGTTGCGCAGCGCGCGCGGCGCCGCTATAGCCCGAACTGGTTTTCCCCCGAGGCAGAAACATGTCCGTAGATCTTCAGACAGTGAAGCGCGTTGCGCATCTCGCCCGCATCGCGGTGAGCGAAGAAGATGCCGAACGCATGACCGGCGAACTGAACGCCATTCTGGGCTTCGTCGAGCAGCTGAACGAGGTCGATGTTTCCGGCGTCGAGCCGATGACCTCGGTGACGCCGATGGACATGAAGAAGCGCATGGATGTCGTCACCGACGGCAGCAAGGCGGCCGACATCGTCGCCAACGCGCCGGCGACCGAAGAGAATTTCTTCCTCGTGCCGAAGGTCGTGGAGTAGCCGGCCGATGGCAATCGAGATCGCCATTGAGACGCCGCTGCAGGACGATGTGCGCGGTCTGGTCGAGGAACTCAACGAGACCTTGCTCGAACTGACGCCACCAGAGCACTGCTACCATCTGACGGTCGAGCAGATGGCCGGTGAGGACACGACCGTTTTCATCGCCCGCGATAATGGCACAGCCATCGGCTGCGGCGCGCTGAAACGCCATGACGGTGCCGTCGGCGAGGTCAAGCGCATGTACACGCGGCCTTCGCATCGCGGGCAGAAGATCGGCGCGAAAATCGTCGAGCAGGTCGAGGCGCTGGCACGCAATGAGGGGCTGAAGCGCCTGGTGCTGGAGACGGGCGATCGTCATCCCGCGGCGTGGACCGTCTACGAACGCGCCGGGTTTTCGCGCTGCGGCCCGGTGCTGGATTATCCCGATTCTCAGTGGTCGGTGTTTTACGAAAAGAGCCTTTGATGAGCGACCTGACCCAGCTGACGATTTCACAGGCCCGCGCCAAGCTGCGCGGCAAGGAAATCACCGCGACCGAGATCACCGAGGCCTATCTCTCGGCCATCGATCGCGCCAATCCGGCGCTCAATGCCTATGTCGCGGTAACCGGCGACAAGGCGCGCGACATGGCCAAGGCGTCCGACGCCAGGCTGGTCAAGGGCGAGGGCGGTGCGCTGGAAGGCATCCCGTTGGGGATCAAGGATCTGTTCGGCACCGAAGGCGTCCATACGCAGGCCTGCAGCCATGTGCTCGACGGGTTCAAGCCGCACTACGAATCGACCGTTACATCAAACCTGTGGGCCGACGGCGCTGTCATGCTGGGCAAGCTCAACATGGACGAGTTCGCCATGGGCTCGTCCAACGAGACCTCCTACTATGGCCCGGTCATCAATCCGTGGCGGCGCTCGCGCCTCGACACGGTGGTGATGCCGACGACGCATCAGGGCGATGGCGGCTTCGTCTCAGCCGGCGGCACCAGAACCGCGCGCAGCCTGGACAATGCGCAGCTGGTGCCGGGTGGCTCTTCCGGCGGTTCGGCAACCGCGGTCTCGGCCTTCCTGTGTGCCGGTGCGACCGCGACGGACACTGGCGGCTCGATCCGCCAGCCGGCCGCCTTCACCGGCACGGTCGGCATCAAGCCAACCTATGGCCGCTGTTCGCGCTGGGGCATTGTCGCCTTCGCTTCGTCGCTCGACCAGGCCGGACCGATCGCCCGCGACGTGCGCGACGCCGCGATCCTGCTGAAGTCGATGGCGTCCGTCGATCCGAAGGACACGACGTCGGTCGACCGGCCGGTACCGGACTATGAGGCGGCGATCGGCAAGCCGATCAAGGGCATGAAGGTCGGCATTCCTAGGGAATACCGCGTCGATGGCATGCCCGAAGAGATCGAGGCGCTGTGGCAGAAGGGCATTGCTTGGTTGAAGGACGCCGGCGCCGAGATCGTCGACATTTCGCTCCCGCACACCAAATACGCGCTGCCGGCCTACTACATCGTTGCGCCCGCCGAAGCGTCGTCCAACCTCGCCCGCTATGACGGCGTCCGCTACGGCTTGCGCGTGCCGGGCAAGGATATCGTCGACATGTATGAGAAGACCCGCGCCGCCGGTTTCGGCCGCGAGGTCAAGCGCCGCATCATGATCGGCACCTATGTGTTGTCGGCCGGCTATTACGACGCCTACTATCTGCAGGCGCAGAAGGTGCGCAATCTGATCAAGCGCGATTTTGAGACCGTCTTCGCCGCCGGCGTCGATGTGATCCTGACGCCGGCAACGCCGTCCGCCGCCTTCGGCATCGCCGACGAGGATATGGCCGCCGATCCGGTCAAGATGTACCTGAACGACATTTTCACGGTCACCGTGAACATGGCCGGACTGCCAGGCATTGCCGTGCCCGCCGGGCTCGACGCCAAGGGCCTGCCGCTCGGCTTGCAGCTGATCGGTCGGCCGTTCGACGAGGAAACCCTGTTCCAGACCGCTGCCGTCATCGAGCAGGCCGCAGGCACATTCCAGCCGGAGAAGTGGTGGTAGCATGCCGCCCCCGTCTCGCATTTCCATCGTCGAGACGGGAGACGAACTGCTGATAACCAACCCACCACGCATCTCGGATTTCAGGATGGGTTTCGTCCTGGTTGGGGCCGCGATCGTTGCCTACACCGGCTACATGGGATTGACCGACACGTCGCCCGCAACCGTCGCCAGCGGCACTCTCGGTCTGCTCTCGTTCGCGGTGATCATTGCCCTCTTCACCTATTTCCTCGGCAAGGATTTCATTTGGCTGGTATTCGGCAAGGAAACCCTGCGGCTAACCAACGCCGCAGCCGTGCGCGACGTCAGGGGTTTTTTGCGAAATCGTTCGTCATTGCCTTTGAAAGGGCACCTTCAGATCGAAATCCTCGACCATACCTATCCAACGGATGAAGCCGGTCTGTCGGAAGTCATCAGGTTGACCAACACTGACGGCGTCCTTGTTTTCGGCAGGGAGTTGAGCCGGTCCGAGGCCGAGGCTGTGACGAGCGCCGTCGAGCACTTCATCGGTCGTGAGAATTCGAGTCGACGATAGGCAGCCAATGTTCTTCTATCTCTCCAAGATATTCTGGTTCTTCGTCCAACCACTCAATCTGGCGATCTTCCTGCTGCTGGCGGGGCTGCTCGCGGCCATGATCGGCCGCCGGCGGTTGGCTGCGACGGGCAGCGTGCTGGCATTTCTGATCCTTGCGTTGTCGGCCTGGACGTCGCTTGGCGCCATGATGCTCAATCCGCTCGAAGAGCGCTTCCCACGCCAGTCGCTGCCGGAAAAGGTCGACGGCATTGTCGTGCTCGGCGGTGGCCTCGAGGGCACCATCAATCTGGTGCGCGGCGGCTATGAACTGAACAGCGGCGGCGATCGGATGGTCGAGACCGCAATTCTGGCCCGGCGTTTTCCAGCAGCCAAGGTGATCGTCTCCGGCGGCACCGGCGAACTGTTTCTCGACGGCGAGGGCGATGCGGCCACGGCGCCCCGTTTGCTTACCGCGCTTGGCGTGACGGCCGATCGCCTGATCCTCGAAAACAAATCCCGCAACACCTATGAGAATGCCGTCTTCACCAAGGAGCTGGTAACGCCGAAGGCCGGCGAGACGTGGCTGCTGGTGACCTCGGCCTTCCATATGCCGCGTGCCAAGGCGCTTTTCGACAAGGCCGGCTTCGCCACTGTTCCCTGGCCGGTCGACTATCGCACTTCGGGACGGGAAGGCATCGGCTTGTTCCGCGACAATCCAGCCGATTCGCTGCAGGCCACCACGACAGCCATCCGCGAATGGATCGGTTTGATCGCCTACTGGTTGTCAGGGCGGATCGATCAGCCTTTTCCAGGCGGCTGACCGATCACCGCTTGCCTGGCCGCCGAGAAGAACTGGCGCCGCACCAGCACGGCCAGCAGCAACAGCGTCGACAACACGAACACCATGGGGTCGACGAACCAGCCGAGATAGCCGATCGAGAAAAACACGCCGCGCAGGCCAGAGTTGAAGTGCTTCCCGGCGAGCATGTTCATTTGCGCCGCACGCCACACCGCGGTTTCGGTGACCGGATTGCGTGAGGCTTCGCCATGCGGGATCGGCACGGCGCCTATCAGGATCGTGCAGTAGTTGAACAGCCGGTACGCCCAGCCGAATTTGAAGAACGAAAACGCCAGGATCAGCACCAGCCCGAGCACCTTTATCTGAAAGGCCGCGCGCGACGGCGCGCCGCCCAGGGGTAGGTCGCTCAGCACTTCGAGAACCCGGTCGGATGCACCGAGCAAGGCGAAGCAACCACCGATCGCGATCAGCGAACTGGAGGCGAAAAAGGCGGTTCCCTGTTGCAACCCGCTCATGATGGCGGTGTCGACGATGCGGATTTCGCGCTCGGCCATGGTCCGCATCCAGGCTTGCCGCTGCGTATTCATAGCCGTGGTCAGCGATACGCGGCTGGTCAACTTGCCGTCGGAGGCAAGCGTGTGCAGCAGCCACGCGGCGAGGAAGAAAGCCAGCGCCGCGAGATCGGCCATCGAAAGATCGAAGGAATCGCCCATGCCCTGAATTTATCACATTCGGCGCGATCACTTCGATGTCCGCATACAGCGATCTGCGCCAATGTCGCTGCCGGAGCATACAAGGTCGGCGGGTGCCGCGCCGCGAGTGCCAAAAGAGCGGAAACATCCTGGGAATTCCTATATGTAGTCCTCGACGTGACTCCAGGAGACAGCGCCGCGTGTTCCTTTCGGTTTTCGACCTGTTCAAGATCGGCATCGGACCCTCGAGCTCCCATACGATGGGACCGATGACCGCCGCTGCGCGGTTTCTCGACGAGGTCGCGGGAAATGACTGGCCGCGCCCGGCGGGCGTCAAGGTCGACCGGCTCGGCGTCAGCCTGCATGGTTCGCTCGCCTATACCGGCATCGGCCACGGCAGCGATCGCGCCGTCGTGCTCGGCCTTGCCGGTTTGACGCCGCAGACAGTCGATCCCGATCAGGCCGACGGCATTGCCAGCCACATCGCTGCCGAAAAGCGCATTTCGCCGCCCGGCCATCCGTCCTATCGCTTCGACCCGGCCACCGATCTGGTGCTGGATCGCAAGACGCCGCTCACCGGCCACGCCAACGGCATGGCGTTCTACGCTTATGATGCTGGCGGCCGGCTGTTGCTCAAGCGTATCTACTATTCGATCGGCGGCGGCTTCGTGGTGTCGGAGGAAGAGCTGCAGCGGATGAAGGCCAAGGGCTCGGTGACGACGGAGGGCAAGAAAGTACCTTACCCCTTCAAAAACGCGGTCGAGATGCTGGCGATGGCCGGCAAAAGCGGCCTTTCCATCGCCGACATGAAACGTGTCAATGAGGAGACGCAGATGTCGCGCGAGGAGCTCGACGCCGGCCTCGACGGCATCTGGAGCGCCATGAAGGGCTGCATAGACCGCGGCCTGTCGCAGGACGGCATCATGCCGGGCGGACTGAAGGTGCGCCGCCGGGCGCGCATGCTGCACGACAAGCTGCAGGAACAGTGGCAGCAGAACAAGCCAAATCCGTTGCTCGCCAATGACTGGCTGTCGATTTACGCCATGGCGGTGAACGAGGAAAATGCGGCGGGCGGCCGCGTCGTCACCGCGCCGACCAATGGTGCTGCCGGCACGCTGCCGGCGGTGCTGCGCTACTGGCTGCATTTCCATCCCGAGGCCGACCAGCCGAGCATTCGTGATTTCCTGCTGACGGCCGCCGCCGTCGGCGGCATCATCAAGACCAACGCCTCGATCTCCGGCGCCGAGGTCGGCTGCCAGGGCGAGGTCGGGTCGGCGTCGGCAATGGCGGCGGCCGGCCTGTGCGCCGTCATGGGCGGCACCCCTGAGCAGGTCGAGAATGCCGCCGAGATCGCGCTGGAGCACCATCTCGGCATGACCTGTGATCCGGTCGGCGGGCTGGTGCAAGTGCCGTGCATCGAGCGCAATGCGCTGGGCGCGGTCAAGGCGGTGACGGCCGCGTCACTGGCCATCAAGGGCGACGGCGTCCATTTCGTGCCGCTCGACGCTGCGATCGAAACCATGCGCCAGACCGGCCTCGACATGAACGAGAAGTACAAGGAAACCAGCCTTGGCGGACTTGCCGTCAATGTCGTGGAGTGCTGAGGGCTGGCCTAAACTGGCGCTGTGGAGAAGTCCATCAGACCGTTGACGCATCGGCGCGCCGGACTAAACCTTAAGCCATGGCACTTAATCTCCTAAAACTCTGCGTCGGCTGCGACAGCGTCGAGGATCTCGAAGAGTGGATCGCTTTTCGCCTCGACGAGAAGCGCCGCGCCGGCGAGCCGGCCGAGCATTGGCACACGACGCGCATGGTGCCGACGCGCGCCGCCGAGGTCACCGATGGCGGTTCGCTCTACTGGGTGATCAAGGGCAATGTGCAATGCCGCCAGTTGATCACCGAAATTCGGCCGTTCACCGATGACGAAGGCATTGGCCGCTGCCATCTGATGCTCGACCCGCAAGTCGTGCGCACCGACTGGCAGCCGCGCCGGGCCTTTCAGGGCTGGCGCTACCTGAAGCCGGCGGACGCGCCGCTCGATCTCGGCAAGGGCAAGGCCGGATTGATCGAGATGCCGCCGAAACTCCGGCGCGAGCTTGCCGATCTCGGCCTGCTCTGATCCAAGCTTCTGGCCCTCAATGTTGGCTTGGGCAGGACTTGCAAGCGGTGGAACACGCCACATCTTCTTTTCATGAACGACAAGAAGCAGCCCGTGCCCGCAAGGGCCAATCCTGCGCCGGTCAAACCTCAATCCAATGCAGGCGAGATCGAAGCCTTTCTTCGTCAGGCAAGGACGCTGGCCGCGTCGGCGACGGGTTCGGGCAGGCTGATCCTTTCGCTCGACGCGACGATGAGCCGCCAGCCGACCTGGGATCTGGCTTGTGAACTGCAGGGCCAGATGTTCGATGCCGTCGGCAAGGCCGGAATCCTCAGCGTCCAACTGGTCTATTTCCGCGGCCTGGGCGAGTGCCGTTCGTCCGCTTTCGTGACCGATACTAACGCCTTGAAGCAGCTGATGACGCGAATCCAATGCCGCAGCGGCCACACCCAGATCGGCAAGGTGCTGGCGCATGCACTGAAACAGACGGTGACGGCCAAGGTCAATGCGCTGGTCTATATCGGCGATGCGATGGAAGAGAACATCGACGATCTGGCCGAAAAGGCCGGCAGCCTCGGCCTGCATGGCGTTCCGGTCTTCGTCTTCCAGGAAGGTCATGATTCGGGCGCGGAAAAAGCGTTTAAGGAAATCGCGCGTTTGTCCAAAGGGGCTTGGTTCCGATTTGATCGGCGGGCGGCCGCGACCCTGGCGGGATTGCTTTCGGCGGTTGCTGTGTTTGCAACCGGCGGGCTGAAGGCGCTCGAAGCCAGGGGCAGGCCGGAAGACCGGCTGATGATCGAGCATCTGCGGGGCGGCGGAAAATAATGGGCGCAATCATCGGTTTTGTAGCGTTGCTTCTGCTGCTTCTCGGCGCGGTGACGATCTTTCTGCGCGCCGAGCCCGCGAAACTGGCGAGCACGATGCGAACGCTTGGGCCGGCTCTTCTGGCACTTGTCGGCGTTGCCGTACTTGTGGTCGGCCGTGAAGGCATCGGCGGCATGATCCTCACCGCGGCACTTGCCTGGTATGGTTCGATGCGCATGAAACGCCAGCCGGCCGGAGTGGCACCAGGCAAGCGGTCGACGGTGCGCACCGCGGCATTGGAAATGGAGCTTGATCACGCTACGGGCGGACTGGAGGGCCTTGTGTTGGCGGGCCGCCACGAAGGCAAGATGCTTGGCGCGATGGGGCTGGCGGAGTTGCAGCATCTCTACCGTGAACTCTCCGGCGATCCGGAGAGCCGGCAGTTGCTAGAGACGTATCTTGACGGCAGATTTCCCGTCTGGCGCAAAAACACTGAGACGAACGGTGGCGAAGGGCTGGGTGTTGCGCCAGGTCCGGGCGCCATGACTAAGGAGGAGGCCTACAAGGTCCTTGGTCTTGAAGCGGGGGCCGCCGCGGCGGATGTCCGCAAGGCGCACCGCCGCCTGATGCAGCGCCTGCACCCCGATATCGGCGGCACGTCTTTCCTGGCGGCGCGGATTAACGAAGCCAAGGACGTCTTGCTCTCCAATCACAACTAGTCTCCTTCGACGCAGAATTTTTCCGGGAGATGACTTCCACACCGTCCTACTGCTGGACGGCGTAGCACTCGATGTTCTTCTTCTTCAAAGCGGTGCAGGCCTTCCAGGCGGCGGCCTTCGAACCGAAGCCGCCGAAGCGGGCGCGGTAGTAGGTGACGCCGTCCTTGTCGAAGGCAACGGTGAAGCCGGACGCGTCGGCCAGCGCCTTGGGTGCCTGCTTGGTGGTCTTGTCGAGGAAGGCCTGGGCTTCGGACTGTTTTGGCGACGAGGCGACTTGAATCGCCCAGCCCGACGGCACCGACGCTGTGTTGACCGGATCGACAGCCGCCGCCGGCGTCGGCTCGGCATAGGCCGCCACCACTTGGGCGGTGGCAATTTGAGGCGCCGATACGATGACGGTCTTGACCTTTCTGGTCTTGACGACGGGGGCTTCCTCTTCGGCCTGCGCGGTATCGTCTTCCGCGACAGTGGCGTCCTGGGCAACGGTGGCATCGTCCTGCGCCACCACCGGCTTGTCGTCCGGCGTTGGCGCGTCATGCTTGGGCAGGAGAACCTTGGCAAGGGCGGTGATCGGGTTGTTGCCGCCGGCCTTGGCGACCAGATCGCCGCCGCCGCGGGTCGATGCCCTCGGCAAATAGGTGTTGATCAAGGTGGCCATCTGGTTGTCGCGGCTGCCGCCGGAGGTGCCGCCCATGACGACGCCGACGATGCGGCGATTGCCGTCGGAAACCGACGAGACGAGGTTGAAGCCGGAGGCGCGGGTGTAGCCCGTTTTGATGCCGTCGACGCCCTTGATGCGCCCGAGCAGGCGGTTGTGGCCGTTGATGCGCTGGCGCCCGTAGAGAAAGGAACGCTGCGAGAAATAGCCGTAGTATTGCGGGAAATGCTCGCGCAGCGCGATACCGAGCGTCGCCATGTCGCGCGCGGTGGTGAACTGGCCGGGATCGGGCAGGCCGTTGGCGTTGCGAAACACGGTGCCATTCATGCCCAGCGCACGCGCCTTGGCGGTCATCATCCTGGCGAAAGTGGCTTCATCGCCGCCGAGCATTTCGCCGAGCGCGGTTGCCGAGTCGTTCGCCGATTTGGTGACCATCGACAGGATCGCTGTCTCGACAGTGACCGAGCCGCCTGCCTTCACGCCGAGCTTCGTCGGCGGCTCGGCCGCGGCGCGGGCCGAAAATACGACCTGCGAATTCCTGCTGATCTTGCCCTTCGCCAGCGCTTCGAAGGTCAGGTAGAGCGTCATCATCTTGGTCAGCGATGCCGGATAACGCCTGCCATTGGCATCGGCGGAGTACAGCACCTTGCCGGTCTTGGCATCCACGACAATGGCCGCCTGCCTGGCCGCTAGCGACGAGGCGACATCGCCACAAGCGAATGCCATCGCCATGGCGATGATCATGATCGTTTTGAGGGGGGAGGTGTATTTGGAAACGATGCCCAACAACGCCTGACGCACTGGTACTTCCCTTGGATTCTTCGTTGCGTTGGAGGCGGCAAAGGGTTCTGCCTCGCTTCCGGCCAAGCTACCGGGGCAGCGTTACCAATCCGTTTATGGTAACCGCCGCGTTCACCATTTTCTTCGGGCTTGAAGCTCTCTTTATTCGATTTTTAGCCATTGGCTGCGCAGGCGGGTCCGCAAGCCTGCGAAATATTGACTTTTGTGCGACGCACAATATATTATCTCGCATTGCACAAAGGTGCCCCCGAAGAAGGACGCCTCAACCGTCAAGGGAATCGCGAAATGACCCAGACCGACTTCAGCAAATACGGCAAAGAGTTCGCCGACACTGGATTGAAGAGCTTCGCGTCGCTCTCCAAGGGCGCGCAGGCGATCGCCACCGAAGCTGGCGAATACACTAAGAAGAGCTTCGAGGCCGGCAGTGCCGCTGCCGAAAAAATCTTTTCGGCCAAGTCGCTGGAAAAGGCGATCGAGATCCAGTCGGATTACGCCAAGCAGTCCTATGAGGCGTTCGTCGCCGAGGCCACCAAGATTGGCGACCTCTATGCCGAACTCGCCAAGGAAGCCTACAAGCCGTTCGAATCGATCGTTGCCAAGGCGAAGTAATTTCACCCGGGCGGGGCAATTTCGCCCGACGTGACCCAGATCCGGCCCTTTGGGTTCGGGAAAAAGCCCGGCTGCGGAAACGCGGCCGGGCTTTTTCATGTCAATTTCCGCTTCGGGGCCTCGCGCGCCTTCACGATTGCGAAAATCGTCCAAGTTTGGTCACCTAGCCATATTGTCAGCTAAACAGAAGGGCTTAAAATCGTCCATCGAACACCTACATGTCGAACTCGCATGGGGATTCGAAAGAGGCAGGAATACGTGACGATCGGTTTGACTGCCACGAGACACGTGGTGCGGATGCAAAACGGCGGCGGCGACGGCAATGAGGCCGGCCGCGGGACGGCTGTCATCACGCGCACCAAAACCAAAACCAAGAAGCCCAGCCTTTACCGGGTCCTCATCCTCAACGACGACTACACGCCCATGGAGTTCGTGGTTCACGTGCTGGAGCGTTTTTTCCAGAAGGACCGCGAAGCCGCCACACGCATCATGCTTCATGTTCACAATCATGGAGTGGGCGAGTGCGGGGTCTATACATTCGAGGTGGCCGAGACCAAAGTGTCCCAGGTCATGGATTTCGCCCGACAGAATCAGCATCCGCTGCAATGCGTGATGGAGAAGAAGTGAGGTAACATGCCGGCTTTCTCCCAAGGCCTGGAAAAGGCGCTTCACCAGGCGCTGACGCTCGCCAATGAGCGGCACCATGAATACGCAACCCTTGAACATCTGCTGCTCGCGCTCATCGACGACACCGAGGCGGCCGCCGTCATGCGCGCCTGCAATGTCGACCTCGATGAGTTGAAGCACACAGTGCTTACCTATATCGACACCGAACTCGACAATCTGGTCACCGGTTACGACGAGGACTCCAAGCCGACGGCCGGGTTCCAGCGCGTCATCCAGCGCGCCGTGATCCATGTGCAGTCGTCGGGCCGCGAGGAAGTGTCGGGCGCCAACGTGCTCGTCGCCATCTTCGCCGAGCGCGAGAGCCACGCCGCCTATTTCCTGCAGGAACAGCAGATGACCCGCTACGACGCGGTCAACTACATCTCGCACGGCATTGCCAAGCGTCCGGGCGCGTCGGAGACACGCTCGCCGCGCGGTGCCGATGACGAGCAGGGCGGCCAGAACGGCGCCGAGCCGCAAGAGGAAGGCGGCAAGAAGAAGCAGCAGCAGGACGCGCTGACCGCCTATTGCGTCAATCTCAACAACAAGGCCAAGGCCGGCAAGATCGACCCGCTGATCGGCCGCGAGTCCGAGATCAACCGCACCATCCAGGTGCTGTGCCGCCGCTCCAAGAACAACCCGCTCTATGTCGGCGATCCAGGCGTCGGCAAGACGGCGATCGCCGAGGGTCTGGCCAAGCGCATCGTCGAGGGCGACGTTCCCGAAGTGCTGCACAACGCCACCATCTTCGCGCTCGACATGGGCACGCTGCTCGCCGGCACCCGCTATCGTGGCGATTTCGAGGAACGGCTTAAGCAGGTCGTCAAGGAGCTGGAGGACTATCCAGGTGCTGTGCTGTTCATCGACGAGATCCACACGGTGATCGGGGCAGGGGCTACTTCAGGCGGCGCCATGGACGCGTCCAACCTGTTGAAGCCGGCGCTGTCGTCGGGCGCGATCCGCTGCATCGGCTCGACCACCTATAAGGAATTCCGCCAGTTCTTCGAGAAGGACCGCGCCTTGGTGCGGCGCTTCCAGAAGATCGACGTCAACGAGCCGACCATCGAGGACGCCATCGAGATCATGAAGGGCCTCAAGCCCTATTATGAGGAGTTCCACAAGGTGAAGTTCACCAACGAGGCGATCAAGGCCTCGGTGGAGCTGTCGGCACGCTACATCAACGACCGCAAGCTGCCGGACAAGGCGATCGACGTGATCGACGAGACCGGTGCCTCGCAGATGCTGGTGCCGGAAGCCAAGCGCAAGAAGACCATCGGTATCAAGGAGATCGAAGCGACGATCGCCACCATGGCCCGCATCCCGCCGAAGACGGTTTCGGCCGATGACGAGAAGGTGCTGCAGGGTCTCGATATCGAGCTGAAGCGCGTCGTCTATGGCCAGGACACCGCGATCACCGCTCTGACCTCGGCGATCAAGCTGGCGCGTGCAGGCCTGCGCGAACCGGAGAAGCCCATCGGCTCCTACCTGTTCTCCGGCCCGACCGGTGTCGGCAAGACCGAAGTGGCCAAGCAGTTGGCTGCCTCGCTCGGCGTCGAGCTGATCCGCTTCGACATGTCGGAATATATGGAACGCCACACCGTTTCGCGGCTGATCGGCGCGCCCCCCGGCTATGTCGGCTTCGACCAGGGCGGTCTTTTGACCGATGGCGTAGACCAGCATCCGCACTGTGTGCTGTTGCTCGACGAGGTCGAGAAGGCGCATCCGGACCTGTTCAACATCCTGTTGCAGGTGATGGACCACGGCAAGCTGACCGACCACAATGGCAAGCAGATCGACTTCCGCAATGTGATCCTGATCATGACCACCAATGCGGGTGCATCGGATGCGCAGCGCGCGGCGATCGGCTTCGGTTCGACCAAGCGCGAAGGCGACGATGTCGAGGCGATCAACCGGCTGTTCACGCCGGAGTTCCGCAACCGTCTCGATGCGATCATCCCGTTCGGCTCGCTGCCGGTGCCGGTCATCCATCAGGTGGTGCAGAAGTTCGTCATGCAGCTCGAGGCCCAGCTTTCGGAGCGTGGCGTTACCTTCGACCTGTCGCCGGATGCGATCGCCTGGCTGGCTGAGAAGGGCTATGACGAGCGTATGGGAGCGCGGCCGCTCGGCCGGGTCATCCAGGAGCACATCAAGAAGCCGTTGGCCGACGAGGTGCTGTTCGGCAAGCTCAAGAAGGGTGGCACGGTGCGTGTTACCGTCGAGAAGAAGGAAACCGGCGAGACCGGCCTGAAACTCGAATCGCTCGCCGACGAGGCGCCGGTGAAACCGAAGAAGGAAGAGCCGGAAGAAACGCCGAAGCCCAGAAAGGCCGTCGCGAAAAAGCCCGCGGCCAAGAAGCTGGCGGCGCCGAAGTCCGAGGCCAAGGGTAAGGACGGCGGTAAGCGCAGCCTGGTGCCGCAGCTGCCTAGAAAGAACTGACCTTGACGAAAGTCGAAAAAGCCCCGGAAACGGGGCTTTTTCCATTGGTACGAGGGCAAGCATGATCGGCGGATCGTCATCCTCAACGGTGCGCCGCGATCGGGAAAATCAAGCATCGCCCGGGCTATTCAGGAGAGCTTCGATGGCGTCTGGATCAATCTCGGCGTCGATGTTTACGAGCAGGCCACGCCACCGCGTTATCGGCCTGGAATTGGATTGCGGCCGGGCGGCGAGCGTCCTGACCTTGAGGGGCTTGTGCCGGGATTATACGCCGCGCTCTACGAATCGATGGCCGCCCACAGCCGGCTGGGGCTGAATGTCGTGGCTGATGTCGGCCACCACGATGCTTATTCGAAGCCGCTTCACATTCTGGCCGATTGCGCGCGCCGACTTGTCGGTCTGCCGGCCTTGTTCGTGGGTGTTCGCTGTCCGATCGATGTGATCCTGGAAAGGCGTGCCGCGAGCGCGGCGGAAAAAGGCTACGTGACTGGATCCCGCCACGATCCTACGCCGCTGCCGGTCCGTCTGTGGCAGCAGGCCGTGCACGATCCCGGCCTCTATGACCTGGAAGTCGACACCTCGCGTCTGACCCCGGCACAATGCGTGGATGCGATCAGAGGGCGACTTCGGCAAGGGCCGCAACCGACGGCGTTTCAGAAACTATCCGATCCATCTCTCGCGGCTCGCGGGCCGCTTTGACAAGTGCGGCGCGCGCAGGCGAGCTCGTTCAGGTTGTCGAGATTACGTCTGGAGGGCTGGTGGCCGCAGAAAAAGAGCGGTCGGCGCGGTCCGGCGCGAAAAGGGTCAGGAAATATCCACACGCCTTCCAGATCGCGATTGTTACGAACGCGCCCGCATAGCCGTCCACGGCATAGTGCCAGCCAAGGACGATCGAGCCGATCACGATGACGCCGGCGAATGCCCACATCAGGAGACCGACCAACTGGGAACGGCGCGTTGCGTAGAGAGCGAAAAGCACCGCGATCGCCACATGCATGGACGGGAAGGCGGATATCCCGATGCTGCCGTTCGTCGCGCCGGTATAGCCGTTCCACAGCATGTCCTGCGTGCTGAGCGCCCAGATCGGATAGATGCGATCGGCGGCGGCGAGTGCTTGCATGAGGGGATGAAAGTCGCCGCCGAGCCCAAGCCGCTCGTAAAAGCATGGCCCTGCCGACGACACCCCCATAGCCAGCAAAAAGCCGCCCAGCGTCCATACCAGCATGAAGCTCATCAGGAACTGGTGACGCAGCTTCGTATCCTTGCGGGTGATGCACGCGGTGAAAACCGTGGTGATGAGCACGATGAACCAGAAATTGTAGGCGATGTTGAGCGTTCTCAATGCGAGTGGCGACTGGACGATGAACCATAGCCATTCGTCCGGGGCTCGACCGAAGTGCAGTATGCGATCGGCGTGGGCCAGCGCCTTGTCCCATGCAAATGGGGAAAGGATCGCGATGGCTCCCTTCAACACGCCGAAGGCGGAGATGAAAGTAATACTCGCGGCCAGGCCGTTCAGGCTGTTGGCAATGCGTTCGGCGTCGCCAAAGAAGCTGCCCAGCGATCGGAGGAAGGTTCCGAGGGGTTCGGTCTCCCGCTTGACCAGCGCAAGATGGAAAAACATCCCAAGTGCAAAGACGGAGCCGCAAATCCAAAGGGCGAAGCCAAGATACTCAGCGTATTCCTCCAGTGCGCCGAAATCGGGCATGTTTCCCGTGTGCCACCCGACCGCGCTTGCCAGAAGCAGCGCGGCGACAGCCATGGCGTGCAGCAGCCGGTGTCGCCAAAAGGCATCCGCTAGAGTGCCAAGAAAAACACGCCCGACAATTGCCCTCGTCAGTAGGGTCGACGCCGCAACCGAATTTTCCATCGTTTTGAAACCCCAACAGCCCGCCACGCTTTAGCGTTTTACCGTGAGATGGTTCGATATTTCCTAATCAGACGATTAGAGTTGCAAACTGTTGAATCCGGCGCTGGACGGGGCAGGTCGGAACCGGAAATCGTCTTCTGGAACTGATCGGCGCTTGTCAGGTCGAGACTCTCGGCGGGTCCAGCACGTCGCGGACGTTCAAGCTTCAATTTCCGAGCGCAGCCCGGACCTTTTCGGCGCTCTCGGTCAACACTTCCGGTTTCTCCATCTGCCCTGTGTGCGGCTTCAGGGGGATGCCATCGAAACGCGGGATGACATGCACATGCAGATGATAGACGGTCTGCCCCGAGGCCGGCTCATTGAACTGCATCACGGTGACGCCATCGGCGCCGAAGGCTTTTTTCACCGCCAGCGCCACTTTCTGAACGACGCTGAAGAGATGGCCGAAAATTGACGGATCGGCGTCGAGCAGGTTGCGCGACGACGCTTTCGGCACCACCAGCGTATGGCCCGGCCCCTGCGGCATCACGTCCATGAAAGCGACGACCGCTTCGTCCTCATAGACGCGGTGCGAGGGAATTTCGCCGCGCAGGATCTTGGCGAAAATGTTGTCGGTCTCGTAGGCGGCCTCGGTCATGGCGAACGCTCCGGATTGTGACTTTTCGTGTAGCGAAGCCGTCGAAATTCGGCAAGACGATCGTCGCCCTGCCCCCATCAGGGGCCGGCCGCTACTCCTCGAGATCCTTGCGGAACGGAGTGTGCTCTTCCAGATATTCGCTCATCCGCTCCACCTCGTGCCGTTCGCGCCTGAGATAATCGGCAACGGCGTTGCGCAAGCCTGGATGGGCGATGTAGTGAGCGGAATGCATGGTCACCGGCCGGTAGCCGCGCGCCAGCTTGTGCTCACCCTGCGCGCCCGCCTCCACCACCTTCAGCTTGCGCTCGATGGCGAAGTCGATCGCTTGGTGATAGCAGACCTCGAAATGCAGGAAGGGATGGTCCTCGATGCAGCCCCAGTTGCGGCCATAGAGTGCGTCGGAGCCGATGAAATTGATCGCACCGGCAATATAGCGCCCGTTGCGTTTGGCCATCACCAGCAGGATGTCGTCGGCCATGCGCTCGCCGATCAGCGAAAAGAAGTGGCGGTTGAGATAGGGCCGGCCCCATTTGCGGCTGCCGGTGTCCATGTAGAAGGCAAAGAAATCGTCCCAGGCCTTTTCGGTGAGATCCTTGCCGGTCAGCCAGTCGATCGAAATGCCGTCAGCGAGCGCTTCGCGCCTTTCCTTCTTCATCGCCTTGCGCTTGCGCGAGGCAAGGGTGACGAGGAAGTCGTCATAGGTTGAAAAGCCTTCGTTGAAGAAATGGAATTGCTGGTCGGTGCGGTGCAGGAAACCCGCCGCTTCCAGTACCTCTACGTCTTCCTCTGGCGCGAAGGTGACATGCGCGGACGAGACACCGAGTTTTTGCGTGACCGCCTTCAAGCCCGCTGCCAAACCGGCCTTCACGGTCGCGCTGTGCTCGCCCTTGCTGACCAGCAGGCGAGGGCCGGTAACCGGGGAGAAAGGCACAGCGCATTGCAGTTTTGGATAGTAACGGCCGCCGGCGCGCTCGAAAGCATCCGACCAGCCATGATCGAACACATATTCGCCCTGGCTGTGCGATTTGAGATAACAGGGCACCGCGCCCAGCAATCTGCCCTGCCCATCCTCCAGCCTGAGATGGTGGCCCTGCCAACCGGTGCGTCGCACGGCGCATCCGGAATCCTCGAGCGCGCTCAGGAAAGCAAATGAAACCAAAGGATTGTAGCTGGTTTCTGCATCGCCACGCGTGGTTCCGGCAAAGCCGTTCCATTCATGGCAGGTGAAGGCGCCAATGCCGGCGGCGACGCGGATCGAATAGTCCGCATTTGCTGTTTGTTCGTCGCCCTCGTCGCCTTGATCCATGAGGCTTATTTAAGCTCCGTCGGGCCAGGTACAAGTCACGTTTCAGACACTCGAGTTCAGGCGACTTCGACCATATCGGGTTCGAACCCCTCGAACGTCATCTGGTCGGCATATCTAAAGGTCAGGTCGATCGCCGGCTGGTCATGCACCGTCCAGGTGATAACGGGCATTTTCAGCTTTTCACGCACGAAGCTGACAAAGGGGTTCGGCAGGTCGCCTGCGGCATAGGAGGTGAAGGCGATCTTATGCGCTAGCATGGCGAAATGCGCCTCGATCAACCTGACGTCCTTGCCGTAGGCGGTGAGACCCCCTGGGATACCCGGCGCGTCCTTCGGAAAATCGCGGATCAGCCAGTGATCGAACGACATGATCGCGGCTCTGCCCTTGTAGCGCTTGAGCATCTTGCCGACGCTTGCCACCAAGCCTTCGTCATAGCCGGGCACGCCTTTCAGCTCGACGACCAGTGGCACGCGGCCATCGATCAGGTCGAGCGCTTCCCGCAGCGTCGGCACATGGTCCGCCGTGCCACCGATCTTGAGCGCCGCCAGTTCCGCCGCGGTGCGTTGCCAGACGAAACCATCCTGGCCGGTCAGGCGCTTGAGATCGCCGTCATGGATGATGACGGGAACGCGGTCGGATGACAGGTGCACATCGCATTCGATGGCATAGCCGCGCTCGGCTGCCGCCGCGAATGCGGAAAGCGTGTTTTCCCAGCGCGTCTTGTTCATGTCGTGAAAGCCGCGATGGGCGACGGGCCGGGCAGTCAGCCAGGATAGGTCGGTCATGATTGTCTCCCGGCTCACTCGACTTCGAAGATGGCTTCGATTTCGACCGCGGCATTAAGCGGCAGCGAAGCGGTGCCGACGGCGGAGCGGGCGTGCTTGCCGCGCTCGCCAAGGGCCGCGACCAGGAAATCGGAGGCGCCGTTGGCAACCAAATGCTGCTCGACAAACTCGGGTGTCGAGGCAACGAAAACGGTAATCTTCACCAGGCGGCGGATCTTCTCGAGGTCGCCGAGCGCGGCCTTGGCCTGTGCCAGGATGTTGATCGCGCAGTATTTTGCCGCGTCCTTGCCGCCTGCCGTGTCGACGTCGCGGCCGAGCAGCCCGCTCGCCTGCAGCTTGCCATCCTTGAGCGGCAATTGCCCGGCTGTGAACAGCAAATTGCCGGTTCTGCAATAGGGCACGTAGTTGGCGGCGGGGGCGGCGGCGACAGGAAGCGTCACGCCCAGATCGCTTAGCCGCTTTTCGATTGTTTCACTCATGGTATTTCCCTATTGCTTGGTGACGCCGCGCCGGCCGGGCCGAAATTGCTATTTTTGCCTCGCTTCCGCCACGACTTTTTTTAAGCTGGACCATCTTTCCCTGCGGCCTGCCATCAGCCGCGATGATCGGAGTACCTCATGCGCGCTACGCGCCTTGCATTCCATGCCGTTCTGTTGTCGGCGGTCTTCTCGATAGGACCAGCCTTTGCCGCGCCGGCGCTGCAAGCCCACCGCGCCGTTTACGATCTTACCCTGAAAAAGGCTTCCGATCAGTCCGGCATCACGGGGATATCCGGCCGCATGGTCTATGAGTTCAACGGCTCGGCCTGCGAAGGCTATACGGTGAAATTCCGCTTCGTCACGCAGATCGTCACCGCCGACGGCACGAAGCTGACGGACCAGCAGACGACAACTTTCGAGGACGCCGAAGGCAAGACCTTTTCGTTCGTGACGAAATCCTTCTCCGACCAGAATCTCGACAAGGAGGTCAAGGGCATAGCCACGAAAGAGGCCAAAGGCCTGAAGGTCGATATCGACAAGCCTGAAAAGAACAGCGTCGAGCTGGCGACAACCCAATTCCCGACCCAGCATCTGGTCGAACTGATCGGCAAGGCCGAAAAGGGCGAGAACTTCTATGAAACCAACCTGTTCGATGGTTCCGAAGACGCCAACAAGGTGATGACGACCACCGTCGTTGTCGGTAAGAAGACCGATGCCGACAAGGCCGACCCGGAGGCTCCGGCCCTGGCAAAGCTCGCCACCGACAAATACTGGCCGGTCGACATCGCCTATTTCGGCGACACCGACAAGACAGGCGAAGAGGTGCCGGAATATCGCATCAGCTTCAAGCTGCACGAGAACGGCATCACCCGTGACCTAGTCATGGACTACAACGACTTCTCGATGACCGGAAAGCTGGTCAATCTTACGCTGTTCGACCAAGCGAAAACCTGCCCGACGAAATAGGGCTTCGGCTGGCCGGTTGATTAACCACGACATTGCGTTGTCGTGGCGAACGACTTGAACGCGCCGCAATCGTCTCGCAACCTCCTCCCAGCGCCCAGGCGCAAGGGGGAGCAGCTTGAGCAGGATCGATGTGTTCGTGGCGCCGAGGCCCAACCCGGCACTGATCAGGGCCATGACATCCGTCAACCGGATCGTCATGCTGCGCGGCATTCCCGGATTTCGCGATCTGTTGCCGTTCAACCGCCTGGCCGGTTTGCGCGGGGTCGCCAATGTTCGCCATATCGACTTTCCCCACACCGATCTCGAGCGGCTGAAGGCCAGTTGCGGGGCAGGGAAGGCGACCTTCATCACGCCCAATCATCCCGAGTTCTTCACCGATTGGATGATCGACAAGGAGATCGTGTCGCAGGTCAGCCCGCTCACTGCGTCATGGGCGACGAACGGTGTCGTCAACGGCCTTGGCCGGCTGATGCAGAGATTTTGGCTGGCCAACAATCTGATCGCCCAGATTCCCGGCAATAGCGGGGCAGCCAAGGAACACTCCGTCGCCTGGGCCTTGAAAGGCCATGGCGTGCTGCTGCATCCCGAAGGCGGCGTCGGCTGGCATGCCAATGTCGTTGCGCCGTTGCTGCCGGGCGCCGTCGAGATGGGGCTAGAGGCTCTCAAACGCGGCAGGGCCACGAATCCGGATTTCAAGGTCTGGATCGCGCCAGTCGTCTGGAAGCTTGCCTTCGCCAGGAATGTCGAAGCGGCGCTGGCGAAGGAATGCGCCTATGTAGAGAAAAGCCTGAAAATAGAACGCGAGGCGACCGACACACTGCCGCAGCGCATCCGCCATATCTATGTGACGCTGCTGGCCCGCGATGAGGCGGCCTGGGACAGGCCATCCGATCAAGGCGCGTCCTATGCCGAGCGCCAGCAGGCGTTGCTCGCCGAACTTGGCCGCCGGCTCGGTAAAAGCACTTCACCTGACGCCGATGTCACCGACACCGCCGAGCTTTTGCGGCGCGCGCGTCGCTGGCAGCGCGAAAACACCGGCGACGCCGATGGGAAAAAACAGGTCCGCGCGCTCGCCGATACCATTCAGAGGCTGCAACGCATCGGTCCGTGGGCCTCGGCCAACCCGCGCATCACCCAGGAGGAGATCGCCGAACATCTGAAGCGGATCCGCAACGACTATTGCCAGGGCGGACTGCGTGACACGATGAATCGGTTCATTCCGCAGCCGGCCGGACCGCGTTGCGGCCATATCCGGGTGCCCGATCCACTCGGCATGCATGAGTATGCGGGCTCGATCGACGATGCGGTTGCCGAGTTGCATCGTCGCATGCAGGAAACCGTCACCCGCACCGTGGCTGAAATCGAGGCCGGCGGCGGCTTCATTTTCTATCCGAATCCCTTCTATCATCGCTAGACGAGTGCCGGTCGGCGCGAGATGAAGGAATACGGCAAGCCTCATGGCGGTCTATGTCGACGCAGCGATCTGGAATTGGGCTGGCCATCGCTGGTGCCATCTGTTGGCCGACGACCCCGACGAACTGCATCGCTTCGCCGCGGATCTGGCGATCAAGCGTTCGTCCTACCAGGGGCCGCCCAAGACATCGGCGCCACATTACGATATAACAGGCTTCGAGCGCGACCGTGCGGTGCGGCTCGGCGCCATCGAATGCAGCCGCGAGGAGATCGTCGCGGTCTTCCGGCGCGTGCGAGTGCCGAACGGGAAGATAAAGCGCTGACGGCTGCGCGCGGATCGTCGCACGCCGCACCACAGATCCCGCGGCGCTTGCGTTTGTCGCGCATCCCCTCTATATGCGCGCTCATTCCACACACGGACTTTGGTGTCTGCCCGGGAGAAATCCGGCTGAAACCTCCGGTGGCGTTCGAGGACAAAGTCCAAAAATGCCTGTGTCCGTGGAGGCTAACCGGAAAGGAACTTTGAATGGCACTGCCTGATTTCAGCATGCGCCAGCTTTTGGAAGCTGGCATTCACTTCGGCCACCAGACCCACCGCTGGAACCCGAAGATGGCGCCCTACATCTATGGCGCTCGTAACAACATCCACATCATCGACCTGTCGCAGACGGTGCCTTTGCTGCACCAGGCGCTGAAGCAGGTTTCCGACACTGTCGCCAAGGGCGGCCGCGTGTTGTTCGTCGGCACCAAGCGCCAGGCGTCCGACATCGTCGCCGATGCGGCACAGCGTTCGGCCCAGTACTATGTCAATTCGCGTTGGCTCGGCGGCATGCTGACCAACTGGAAGACGATCTCTAACTCGATTCAACGCCTGCGCAAGCTCGACGAGATGCTGGCCGGCGAGGCGCAAGGGTTGACCAAGAAGGAACGCCTGAACCTCGACCGCGAGCGCGAGAAGCTCGACAAGGCGCTGGGCGGCATCAAGGACATGGGCTCGACGCCCGACCTGATGTTCGTCATCGACACCAACAAGGAAGCGATCGCCATCCTCGAGGCCAAGCGTCTCGGCATCCCGGTCGTCGCCATCATCGATTCGAACTGCGATCCGGACAAGATCGACTTCCCGATCCCCGGCAATGACGACGCGGCCCGCGCCATCCAGCTCTATTGCGACCTGATCGCCAAGGCTGCGATCGACGGCATCGCCCGTCAGCAGGGCGCGCTCGGCGTCGACATCGGCGCTTCGGTCGAAGCTCCGGTCGAACCGGCGCTCGAGCCGGCTCCGGCCCCGGCGTCGGAAGCCCCCGAAGCTTGATAATCGAAGACCGGTTGCGGCCTTCATCTTTCTCATATTCTGGCACGCTAAACAGACGCATCATCGAAGTTCGATGGTGCGTCGGTGCATTTAAAACAAAGAGGCGACAATGAGCATTTCGGCTGCACAGGTCAAAGAACTCCGCGACTTGACCGGCGCGGGCATGATGGATTGCAAGGCGGCGTTGACCGAGACCAACGGCAACATGGAAGAGGCCGTCGACTGGCTGCGCAAGAAGGGTATTTCAAAGGCCGACAAGAAGGCTGGCCGCACCGCTGCTGAAGGTCTGATCGGCGTTGATTCCGGCGTTCGCGAAGCGGCCGTCGTAGAAGTCAATTCCGAGACGGATTTCGTTGCCCGCAATGCCGCGTTTCAGGAAATCGTCGCCAACGTTGCCAAGGTTGCCCTGGCCTATGGCACGACAGAGGCTGTGGCCGCGGCAAAGTATCCTGGTTCGGACAAGTCGGTTGCCGACACCATCAAGGACGCGGTCGGCACGATTGGCGAAAACATGGGCTTCCGTCGCTCTGCCAAGCTGACCGTTCCGCACGGCGCAGTTGCCACCTACGTCCACAACGCAGTGGCCGATGGCCTCGGCAAGCTCGGTGTTTTGGTCGCGATCGAGACCACGGGCAACGAGCATGCGGCTAACGCCTTTGCCCGACAGGTCGCCATGCATGTCGCGGCCACCAGCCCGATGGCGCTGACCACCGAGGAATTGGATCCGGCGGCTATCGAGCGCGAGAAGGCGATCTTCTCCGACCAGGCGCGTCAGTCCGGCAAGCCGGAAGCGATCATCGAGAAGATGGTCGAAGGCCGTCTGCGCAAATTCTACGAAGAGGTCGTGCTGCTGAAGCAGGCTTTCGTGCTCAATCCCGACATCACCGTCGAGAAGGCGCTGAAGGATGCCGAGAAGGAGATCGGCGCGCCGGCCAAGATCACCGCCTATTTGCGCTTTGCGCTGGGCGAGGGCATCGAGAAGGAAGAGACCGATTTCGCCGCGGAAGTCGCTGCCGCGGTCAAGAAATAGCCCCTTCCAGGGCTAACGAACTCAGGCAACTCGGCCGGGTGTCCGCAGGGACGCCCGGCCGATTTCTTGTGCGGCATCGATGAAGGCCCTGAGCTTCGGCGCCATTGCCGCCCGGCGCGGAAAATAGAGGAATAGCCCCGGCTCCTCGATTGCCGACTGCGGCAGCACCTGGACTAGGCGGCCGGCGGCAAGATCGGCGCGTGCCAGCGGCTCGAACATATAGGCGAGCCCGACGCCTGCAAGCGCGAGATCGATTGCCGCGAGCGAATCCGTCACGACAACGCTACCCCGCGTCTCGATGGCGAGTTCCTTGCCATCCTCGACCAGATCCCAGCGATAGAGTGCGCCGGAGCGGACGAGCCGGTAGCCAATACAATTGTGGTTCGCCAGGTCGGCAACGCTGCGGGGACGGCCGTGCCTTCCGATATAGGCGGGCGAGGCGACGATGACGACGGAGAATGGCGGCGTCAGCCGGACCGCAACCATGTCCTGAGCGATCATCTCGCCAAGCCGGATGCCGGCATCGAAGCCTTCCCCGACAATATCAACCAGACCCTGGTCAGCGAAGACCTCGACCGTAACCTCCGGATAGCGCTCGGCCATCGCCGCGACGACCGGCGTCACCGCCAATGGTATCGCGATGTTGGAGGCGTTGATCCGGAGCAGGCCAGACGGCCTGCCTTTGACGCTGCGGATGCGGTCCATCCGCTCGGCAATATCCTGGAGGGCAGGAGCCGCCGTTTCCACCAGCGCCTTGCCGGCCTCGGTGAGCGAAACGCTGCGCGTCGTGCGGGCGAACAGGGGCTGGCCGATCCGCTCTTCGACAATGCGCACCGCATGGCTGACCGCCGAAGGACTCATGCCGAGTTCGGCAGCGGCAAGCGCGAACCCGCCGCGCCGGGCAACGGCGACCACGACAGGGAGATGGCTGAGCAGATCGCGATCCATTCATGAATGATATCGCATAGTCTTTGCGAACAATGCAACCTTATCGATGTCCGGGCGGCGGTCCACATTATCGCCAACACATCGGCGATCGACTGATGGCATCGAGGAGACGAGACATGAAGACGTTGAAGCACGTAACTTTCGCGGCAGGCATGGCATTGGCGCCGATAGACGCCGGCGGGGCGGAACCATCCGACTGGCAGGTGCTCGCAGATGAACGCGCGGTCATTCGCATTGCCGATGCCATCGACCGCGCCGTCGACGCCCAGGACTGGAAGCTTGCACGCAGCTATTTTGCGGATCGGGTCACTGCCGACTTTAGCAGTCTCTCCGGACAGCCTGCGGCCAATATTGCCTCCGACGATTTGATCGGTGCTTGGGCGTCCAACCTCAAGGGCAGCAAGACAAGCCTGCATCTGCGCACCAATCACCAGGTCGTTCTCGATGCGGACACGGCGACTGTCCTGTCGAACGGCTATGCCTGGAACCGCATGGAAGGCAATGGCGACCCGCTTTGGGAGGTCTGGGGCACCTATGAACATCACCTGACGCGTTCCGCCGGCGGCTGGAAGGTCGATGGCTTCACGTTCCGCATGACACATGAGCGCGGCAACCCGTGGGTCAAGACGACCCCGGGCCAGTGACACGGGGCATCTATCACCAAGCATTGGAAGAGGATCATGACCATGACTTATTACACTCTTGGCAACAGCGGCCTCAAGGTCGGCCGGCTGGCACTGGGCACGATGACTTTCGGCAAGGAATGGGGCTGGGGAGCCGACAGGGACACGGCGCGAGCAATATTCGACGCCTATGTCGAGGCGGGCGGCAATTTCTTCGACACAGCGGACCTTTACACCGGCGGTACGGCCGAAGCCTGGCTTGGTGAATTCATCGCCGAGCGCGGGCTGCGCGACACGGCTGTAATCGCCAGCAAGTTCAGCATGAACATGCAGCCCGGCAATCCGAATGCTGGCGGCAACGGCCGCAAGAACATCATGCGGGCCGTCGATGCTTCGCTGAAACGGTTGGGGACCGATTATATCGATCTCTATCTCATGCACATCTGGGACAGGCTGACGCCTGCCGAAGAGGTCATGCGCACGCTGGACGACCTGGTTCGCATGGGTAAGGTTCGCCATGTGGGGCTGTCCGATGTGCCGGCCTGGTACGCGGGCCGGGCACAGGCGATCGCCGAGTTGCGCGGATATGAGCCGATTTCGGCGCTACAGCTCGAATATTCGTTGACCGAACGCGCGATCGAGAACGAATTCGTGCCATTCGGCACGCGCCATGGCGTCGGTATCATGGTCTGGAGCCCACTGGCCAGCGGTTTGCTGAGCGGCAAATATCGACCGGTCCAGGCCGGAAACGCCGGCCGGCTCGACGGATTTCGCAACTCGACGCATCCGGGTTTCCAAAAATTCACGGAGCGCAACTGGGCTATCGTGGCCGAACTCGAGAAGGTCGCATCCGAGCTCGGCCGCAGCATGCCCCAGGTCGCGCTCAACTGGGCGGCGACGCAGCCGGGGATCGCAACCGTCATCCTCGGTGCAACAACGCTCAGCCAAATGCAGGACAATCTTGGCGCGCTGGATTTCGAGATTCCCGCATCGCATCGCGACCGGCTGGAGGCAGTCAGTAGAACACCGGCGCCATTTCCCTATTCCTATTTCGGCTCGCAGATACAGGGGCGCGTTACCGGCGGCGCGACAACCGGCGACAAGCCCTCCAGTTACGCGTCGCCGGTGCTCATCGAAGGCGAGTCGGTCAGCGTATCCACCAACTGATCGACGGACAGGACACCTACGAATTTGCCGTTTGGGCGCCGCGTGACATCGCGGCGCCCTTCGTGTATCGGAACGCCATTGTTTCGGGTGGCGCCTGCGCGAGAGCAGCCACCCGGAACGCGCCATATGCAAATGAAGAGGCCCAGATGACGGTGAAGCCGCTCTACCGACGTGTCTTGCTGAAAGCGTCGGGCGAAGCATTGATGGGCGAACAGCATTTCGGCATCGATGTTTCGGTCGTCGATCGCATTGCCAGCGACATCGCCGAGGCGCGTGCGCTGGGCATCGAGGTCGGCGTCGTCATCGGCGGCGGCAACATTTTTCGCGGCGTGGCCGTTGCCTCCAAGGGCGGCGACCGTGTCACCGGCGACCACATGGGCATGCTCGCCACGGTCATCAATTCGCTGGCGTTGCGCACCTCATTGAACAAGATAGGCGTCGAAGCCGTGGTGCTTTCGGCGATCGCCATGCCCGAACTTTGCGAGAGCTTTTCGCAGCGCCAGGCAACCGCCTACATGAACCAGGGCAAGGTGGTGATCTTCGCCGGCGGCACCGGCAATCCGTTCTTCACCACTGATTCGGCCGCCGCACTTCGCGCGGCTGAAATTGGCGCCGACGCGCTTTTCAAGGGCACCCAGGTCGACGGCGTCTACTCGGCGGACCCCAAGAAGGACGCGAATGCGACACGTTTCGAGCGCATCAGCCATGGCGAAGTTATAAAACGTGGCCTTTCCATCATGGATACGGCAGCGATTGCACTTGCGCGCGAAAACAACATTCCGATAATCGTCTATTCGATCCACGAAAAAGGTGGTTTCGGCGATATTCTGAGGGGCGGCGGCCGCTGCACGGTCGTCGCGGACGATTGATCGGGGGCCTGATCCCGAAAAAGGGGAAGCTGGTTTTCGAAAATCAGGCTCGAACACGACCCGAAGCAGTGAACCCGCGTTAGACGGGTCGAGGAGATTAAGATGAGTGGTGAGTACGACGATCTCAAGCGGCGCATGGATGGGGCTATCGCCGCGTTCAAACATGATCTTGCCTCGCTGCGGACCGGCCGCGCCTCCAGCAATCTGCTCGATGCGATCCAGGTGCAGGCCTATGGCACCACCATGCCGATCAATCAGGTGGCCAACGTCTCGGTGCCGGAGCCGCGCATGATCTCGGTATCGGTCTGGGACAAGTCGATGGTCGGCGCGGTCGACCGCGCCATCCGCGAATCCAATCTCGGTTTCAACCCGATCGTCGACGGCACCAACCTCAGGATTCCGCTGCCGGAACTCAACGAACAGCGCCGCAAGGAACTGGTCAAGATCTCGCACACCTACGCCGAAAATGCCCGGGTTGCCGCGCGCCATGTGCGCCGCGACGGCATGGACTTCCTGAAGAAGGCGGAGAAGGACGGCGACATCAGCGAGGACGATCAGCGCAAGCGCTCCGACCAGGTCCAGAAACTTACCGACGACACGATCAGCACCATCGACCACCTGCTTTCCGAAAAGGAAGCTGAAATCATGCAGGTTTAGGGGTCTTGGCCACGGGCTGACCCGAAAGCGAGAACATGACAACGCCCGCGCATGTCGCGATCATCATGGACGGAAACGGACGCTGGGCCAAGGCGCGCGGCATGCCGCGCCTTGCTGGCCACCGTGCCGGCGTCGAGGCGCTGCGCAAGGCGGTGCGCGCGGCACCCGGGCTCGGCATCTCCTACCTGACCGTTTACGCCTTCTCGTCGGAGAACTGGTCGCGGCCGAAATCCGAGGTCAGCGACCTGATGGGCCTCCTGAAAATGTTCATCCGCCGTGACCTGGCCGAACTGCATCAAAGCGGCGTGCGGGTCAGAATCATCGGCGACAGGGCAGGGCTGCAGTCGGACATCAGGGGGCTGCTCGATGAGGCCGAATCGCTGACTGCCGCGAATGAATCGCTGACGCTGGTGATCGCCTTCAACTATGGTGGTCGCGACGAGATCGTGCGCACGGCGCGCAAGCTTGCCGCAGCCGTGGCGCGTGGCGAACTTGAGAGCGAAGCGATATCAGCCGAAAGCTTCGCCGGCGCTCTCGACACGCAAGGCATTCCCGACCCGGAACTTGTCATCCGCACCAGCGGCGAACTCAGGCTGTCGAACTTCCTTCTGTGGCAAGCCGCCTATAGCGAGCTGGTCTTCCTGCCTTGCTACTGGCCCGACTTCAGCCACGAGCACCTTGCCGAGGCCTTGCGCGAATTTGCCAGCCGCGAACGCCGTTTCGGCGGACTTGGGGGCCAGGACGTCGCTTCGCGACCGGCCGCGGGATGAGCAATCTCCGGCTGCGCGTCATTTCGGCGATCGTGCTTGCCATCATCACCCTTGGCTTGACCTGGCTCGGCGGCCTGCCGTTCCGCTTGCTGTGCGTCGTGATCGTGGCGGCGATCTTCTATGAATGGACCCGCATGGCGCGCCCGGCCGGCGCCACGGGTCTGGGCTTCCTGCCGGAAGCGCTGCTGGTTGTCTTCATAGGCGCCTTGATTGCCGGCCTTGCCGCATCCTGGCTGCTGCCGCTTGTCGTGGTGATGGTTGTCGCAACGGCGCTTGCTGCCTCGGTTCGCAAGACCGGGCAATGGGATGCGAGCGGCCTTGCCTATGCCGCGGTTTCAGGCCTGTCGCTCGCTTTGCTGCGCGACGGCGACCGTTCGGGACTGGTCGCCATCCTGTTCCTGTTCGCGGTCGTCTGGGCCACCGATATTTTTGCGTATTTCGTCGGCCGTGCGGTTGGGGGGCCGAAACTGGCGCCGTCGATCTCGCCCGGCAAGACGCGCAGCGGCGCGTTCGGCGGTGCTGTCGGCGGTGTCGTCGCGGGGCTGATTCTGGCCGCTGCCGCCGGTGTCGGCAATCTGGCACTGGTCGGCCTTGTGGCGTTGGTGCTTTCAATTGTCGCTCAGGCCGGCGACCTGTTCGAATCGTGGGTCAAGCGCCGCCACGGCCACAAGGATTCAGGTGCGCTCATCCCGGGTCATGGCGGCGTCATGGATCGTGTCGACGGGCTTGTCGCGGCGGCTTTCGCCCTATACGTCATCGGCTGGATTTCGGCGACCGCCGATCATCCGGCGCAGGGTCTGTTTCCCGTTTGAGTGGTGTCATTTCAGGTCCAATGCGCGGTGCGCCTTGGATTCGCCCTGATTGATGTCACAGTCACGGCGAATCTGCGCCATGGAAGAATTTGAGGATTTGTCTTGAACGAGATTCTTCACGCGCTTTTCAGCACACAGGGCTTTGTCCTGGGCACGCTCGTGCCGTTCCTGTTTGTGCTGACCGTGGTCGTGTTCGTCCATGAAATGGGCCATTACCTTGTCGGGCGCTGGTGCGGCATCGGCGTCAGGGCCTTCTCGATCGGATTCGGCCCGGAACTCTTCGGCTTCAACGACAGCCACGGCACGCGCTGGAAACTGTGCGCGATACCGCTTGGCGGCTATGTCAAATTCGTCGGCGACATGAGCGCCACCTCGAGCCAGCCCACGTCGGAAGAGCTGGAAACGCTCACCGAGGACGAGCGCAAGGTCGCCTTCCACACGCAGCCTATCTGGAAGCGCGCGGCGACGGTGGTGGCCGGGCCGCTGTTCAATTTCCTGCTGACGATCGTCGTCTTTGCCGTGCTGTTCACCGCCTATGGCCGCTATGTCGCGGAGCCAATGGTGGCCGAGGTGACCGCCGACAGCCCGGCGGCGAAGGCCGGCATCCTTCCCGGCGACCGATTCGTCAGCGTCGACGGCGCCAAGGTAGAGACCTTTGGCGACGTCCAGCGCCTGGTGTCGGGGCGCGCCGGCGATATCATCACCTTCGTCATGCTGCGCGACGGCAAGGAAGTCACCGTGACCGCGGCGCCGCGGCTGATGGAACAGGAAGACGCGCTCGGCAACAAGGTCAAGGTCGCCGTGATAGGCGTCGTCAACAACAAGGAACTCGGCCAGCCGCGGCTCGTCACCTACACGCCCGTCGGGGCGGTTGCAGCAGCTGTCGAGGAAACCGGGCACGTCATCCAGCGCACTGGACAGTTC
This sequence comes from Mesorhizobium sp. LjRoot246, assembly GCF_964254115.1. NCBI lineage: Bacteria > Pseudomonadati > Pseudomonadota > Alphaproteobacteria > Hyphomicrobiales > Phyllobacteriaceae > Mesorhizobium > Mesorhizobium sp. LjRoot246. Next base: position 3,995,569 of record NZ_CAXUSN020000001.1, read on the forward strand.
CTGCAACGCTTTGTCGTCGGGCGTGAAGACAAGTGTCAGCTGGGCGGCCCGGTGAAGATTGCCGACATGGCCGGCAGGGCGGCGAAACTCGGATTCGAATGGCTCGTGCAGCTGGTAGCGTTGCTGTCGGTCGGCATCGGAATTCTGAACCTTTTGCCGATTCCCCCCCTCGACGGCGGCCACCTCTTGTTCTACGGGGTGGAGGCTGTCATCCGCCGTCCGGTGTCGGAACGGATGATGGAAATGGCCTATCGGGCCGGGTTGCTTCTGGTGCTGTGCTTCATGGGGTTCGTTTTCTGGAACGATCTGTTTGGGTGCTGAAATCATGAAGAAATTTGGCTTCTGCATGGACGATGTTGAGACGCCGTTTACCATGCACGGGGATATGAGTGACGCGAAAGCCACGCCGCAGGGTTAAGTAAATACAAATTAACCAGAAGCCTTGCGTGTAGGGAAAATCCGGTTAATACGGTAGGGGAAATTACCGCACGTCCGGTTTTCTCGCCGTGGGGACTACGAGAAAAGGTTATTAAGCCCGATGAAGGCAGCATCCAAGTTTCTGAGCGCCGCTTCCGCGGTGACCCTGTCCGCGGCTCTTGTCGTGCCAGGCGCGCTCGCAGTGCAGTTCGTTGCCACATCGGCGGCCGAAGCGGCTGTCGTCAGCAGAGTCGAAGTGAGCGGCAACCAGCGTATCGACGCTGAGACCATCCGCAATTACATCACCATCAAGCCGGGCAAGGCCTTCTCCAGTTCCGACATCGACAGTGCGGTCAAGGCGCTGTTCGGCACCGGCCTGTTCTCGGATGTGCAGATCAACCAGGTCGGCTCGACGCTGGTGGTCAAGGTTGCCGAGTACCAGGTCGTCAACCAGGTGCTGTTCCAGAACAACAAGAAGCTCAAGGACAATGCGCTGGCGATGGCGGTGCAGCTGAAGCCGCGCGGAACGTTCTCGCAGGCGACGCTCGATGCCGACGTGGAATCGGTCAAGGCAGCCTACAGGCGCATTGGTCGCGACGACGTGACCGTGACCACTCAGGTCATGCAGCTCGGCGACAACCGCGTAAACGTGGTCTTCAACATTACCGAGGGCGATCGCACGCAGATCGCGGCGATCAATTTCGTCGGCAACAGCGCCTATTCGAGCCGCCGCCTGTCGGATGTGATCACGACCAAACGTTCGTCCTGGGTTTCGTTCATCCTGCGCGACGACGTCTATGACGACGACAAGCTGCGCGCCGACCAGGAACTGCTGCGGCGCTTCTACTACAATCACGGCTATGCCGACTTCCAGGTCGTGTCCGCTGTCGGCGAGCTTGATAGCGCGACGAACAAGTACACGGTCACGATCACCGTTCAGGAAGGCGACCGTTACACGTTCGGTGATGTCAGCGTCGAGAGCACGATCCCGGAAGTCGACGGCAAGGCGTTGGAATCGGTGATCGAGACCCGCAAGGGCGACGTCTACAACGCCAAGAATGTCGAGGATTCCATCATCGCGCTGACCGAGAAGGTGGCCGGTTCCGGCTATGCCTTCGCGCAGGTGACGCCGCGTGGCGACCGCAATTTCGAGAATCACACCATTTCGGTGGTCTACACGATCGATCAGGGCACCAAGGCCTATATCGAGCGCATCGAGATCCGCGGCAACGACCGCACGCGTGACTATGTCATTCGCCGCGAGTTCGACGTCAGTGAAGGCGACGCCTTCAATCAGGTGCTCATCCAGCGCGCGAAGAAGCGCCTGGAAGACCTCAATTACTTTGACAAAGTCGATATTTCGACTGTGCCTGGTTCGCAGCCAGACCAGGTCGTGCTGGTGGTCGACGTGGTCGAGAAGTCGACCGGCGAATTCTCGGTCGGTGCCGGTTATTCGACCGGTGGCGACACGTCCGGTCCGTCCGTCGAAGGATCGATCACCGAGCGCAACTTCCTCGGCCGTGGCCAGTTCATCAAGGTGTCGGCCGGCGGCGGCAAGAATTCTCGCGACTACAGCCTGTCCTTCACCGAGCCTTATTTCCTCGGACGGCGCATCGCCGCCGGCTTCGACATCTACAAGCAGACCAGGGAATACGACAACTACGACAGTGACACCGTGGGCGCGACGGTGCGCTTCGGCCTGCCGATCACCAACAACATCACGACCCAGCTGGCTTACAACATCTCGCAAGAGAAATACGAGCTGGATGATGATTGCGTGACCGGTGGCATTTATGATCCTGCCAAGTGCCATGTTTCCACGGCTATCCTTGACGGCATCGACCAAAGTCCATGGATCAAGTCGTCGGTCAGTCTGGGGCTGGTCTACAACACCATCGATGACATGAAGAACCCGCATGAGGGTATTTATGCCAACACGACGGTGGAAGTGGCAGGCCTCGGTGGCGACGCCAAGTTCGTCAAGATCACTGGACGTGGCAGCATCTACCAGACGTTGTCCGAGCAGTACGATCTGGTCGGGCTGCTTTCGGGCGGCGCCGGTCATGTCGAGGGCTACGGCGGCGGTGATCTGCGCGTGTTCGATCACTTCCAGAGCAGCGACCGCATGATCCGCGGCTTCGGCTATGGCGGCATCGGTCCGGTCGACAGCGAAGATGCTGGTGACCATCTGGGCGGCACGACCTATTTCAATGCTTCGGCGGAAGCTCAGTTCCCGCTGCCGGTCGTTCCGGAAAGCTTCGGCCTGCGTGGCGCGGTGTTCGCCGACGCGGCGACGCTCTACGGCAGCAAGGTCAAGGCTAGCGACGTTAATCAATCGAGCACCGACATGAAGCTGCGCGCCTCGATCGGTGTCGGCCTGATGTGGGCGTCACCGTTCGGCCCGATCCGTATCGACTATGCGATCCCGGTCAAGAAGGAAGCCTCCGACGACGTGCAGGAATTCAACTTCGGCATATCGACCCGCTTCTGATCGGCGGTTAACGATGCTCCCGGGCCTTTCGGGTCCGGGGGAAATGTTCCGACCTAGCTGGATATAGCTTCTGGAATGACCGATCCGGTGTTCTTCGCGCCATCACGCCGGTATACGGCGGGCGAAGTCGCGAATCTGACCGGCTCGGTGCTTGTCGATTCCGGCCAATCCGATATTTTCATCGAGGCACTCGCGCCGGCCAGCGAAGGCGGCGAGAATGCGCTCGTCTTTGTCGACGGCAAGCGTAATTCCGCGCTGATGCCGTCGCTGCGCGCGGCCGCGGTCCTGTGCCCGGCGGAATTCGCCGGCAAGGCGCCGGCCAGCGTTGCCGTGCTGGTCCATCCGCGTCCGCAGCAGGCCTTCGCGCTGGTTGGACGTCTGCTGTTTCCGAGGGCGGCGACGCCGGGGCCGATGACAAGTGAAACCGGCGTCTCGCCGCATGCTCATGTCGATGCGACGGCGCATGTCGAAGCCGGTGCCATCATCGAGGCAGGTGCTGTCATCGGGCCGGGTGCTTCGATCGGCGGCGGCACCGTCATCGCGCCCAACGCGGTCATCGGGCAATCCTGCCAGATCGGCCGCGACGGCTACGTCGGCCCGGGCGCCAGCATCCAATATGCCTTGATCGGCAACCGCGTCATCATCCATGGCGGCGCCAGGATCGGCCAGGATGGTTTTGGCTTCGTCGGTGGTGCCAAAGGTCCCGAACGCGTGCCGCAGATCGGCCGTGTCGTCATTCAAGACGACGTCGAGATCGGCTCCAACACCACAGTCGATCGCGGCGCTATGTCCGATACGATCATCGGTCAGGGCACCAAGATCGACAATCTCGTACAGATCGCCCATAACGTCCGCATCGGCCGCAATTGCATAATAGCTGGGCTTTCGGGTATTTCGGGTTCCGTGGTGGTTGGTGACAATGTCACCATGGGCGGCGGCGTCGGGCTCGCGGATCATCTGACCATAGGGACAGGGGCCAAGCTTGCCGCCAGAAGTGGATTTATGAGCAATGTCCCTGCAGGCGAGATCTGGGGCGGTTATCCGGCACAGCCGATGGCGGAAGCGATGCGGGAAATAGCCATGCTGCGCAGGCTCGCCAGGACCCGCAAACAGGGCGAGGGAGGCAATGGCTGACATGATCGCGTCGACGACGCTGGAAGCGGTCGACATCATGGGGCTGATGAAGCTCCTGCCGCACCGCTATCCGTTCCTGATGATCGATCGCATCGTCGACATCGATGGCGACGAGTCCGCTGTCGGCATCAAGAACGTGACCATAAACGAGCCGCATTTTCAGGGTCATTTCCCCGAGCAGCCGGTTATGCCGGGTGTGCTCATCGTCGAGGCGATGGCGCAGACCGCCGGCGCCATCTGCATCCGCAGCCTGGGCACCGAAAAGCCGTCGCTGGTCTATTTCCTGACCATCGACAACGCCAAATTCCGCAAACCGGTCGTTCCCGGCGACCAGTTGAAAATCTACGTCAAGAAAATCAAGAAACGCGGCAACCTGCTCAAATTCGCTTGTGAAGCCATGGTAGACGGCGCCAAGGCGGCCGAAGCCGAGATTTCAGCCATGATGGTCACCAGCGACTGACGATCGAATGCTTATGAAAATCAAGACGTCCATCCATGCCTCCTCGGTTGTAGAGGAAGGCGCCCAAATCGGCCAAGGCGTGCGCATCGGGCCGTTTTGCCACGTCGGCGCCGATGCGGTGATCGGCGACGGCGTCGAACTGGTCAGCCATGTTTCGGTGATGGGCGCGACATCGATCGGTGCCTCGACCAAGGTCTATCCGATGGCGACATTGGGCGCACCGCCGCAGAACACCAAGCACAAGGGCGGCCGCACCACGCTGGTCATCGGCAAGAACTGCACGATCCGCGAAGGCGTGACCATGCATCTGGGCACCGATTCCAGCCGCGGCGAGACGACGGTCGGAGACAATGGCAATTTCCTTGCCTACGCCCACATTGCCCATGATTGCGTCGTCGGCAACAACGCCACCTTCGCCAATGGCGCGACGCTGGGCGGCCACTGCGAGGTCGGCAACAACGTCTATATCGGCGGCCTGACGGCTGTGCATCAGTTCGTCCGCATCGGTGACAACGCCTTTTTGGGCGGCTGCTCGGCGATCGTCGGCGACGTCATTCCCTTTGCCATCGCGGTCGGCAACCGCGCCAGCCTGCGCGGCCTCAACATCATCGGCCTGAAGCGCTCCGGCCTGCCGAGGTCCGAAATCCATGTGCTGCGCAAGGCTTACAGGACGATCTTCGATCGCTCCCGCACCGTTGGTGAGAACATCGAATTCGCCAAGGCGGAGTTCGCGTCGTCGCCGACCGCCATGAAGATCATCGATTTCATCACCAGTCGCGGCAAGCGGCACTATGCTGTGCCGTCGCTCAAGGGCGGCGATGGCGACGATGTCGATGACGAAGACTGAGACGGCGGCAGCGCGTCTTGACCTTCCGCCGGGCTCCAGGGTCGGCATCATTGCCGGCGGCGGCAGCCTGCCGGTCGAAGTCGCGGCCGGTTCAACCGAACGGGGTTATCCGCCCTTTGTCATCCTGATGGAAGGCGAGGCCGACCGCATGGCGGAGCTCTCCCGCTATGAGCATGAAAGCCTCGCCCTGGAAGGGATCGGCTCGCTGGTCCCATTGCTGCGGCGGCACCGGATCACCCATCTGGTGCTTGCAGGCGAGATCAAGCGCCGGCCGCGATTGCTTGCGCTGCGCCCCAGTCTGAGCCTGCTCGCGGTAGTCCCTTTGGTGGTCATGGCGCTGGCGCGTGGCGACGACGGCCTGCTGAAGGTCCTGGCGCGAGGCCTCGAAGCGCGTGGAATTAAGGTGGTCGGCGCCCACGAAATCGTGCCGAACCTTGTCGCCGCCGAAGGTGTACTGACCAAGGCCGAGCCACGAAAATCGGACTGGCGCGATATCGAGGCAGGCCTTGCAGCGGCAAAGGCCATCGGGGCGCTGGATATCGGCCAGGCGGCGATCGCCGTTGGTGGCCGGACAATCGCGCTGGAAGGCATCGAAGGAACGGCCAGTCTGCTTGATCGTGCGAAGCTGTTGCGCGGCCACGGCCGTCTAGCGGGCAAGACCCGCGGCGTTCTGGTCAAGTGCGCCAAGCCCGGTCAGGAACTGCGCGCGGATCTTCCTTCCATCGGTCCGCAGACGATCGAAGCCGTGCATGCGGCCGGGCTTGCCGGCATTGCCGTCGAGGCGGGACGTTCGCTGGTTCTCGAAGGCCCCGAAACCATCGCGCGCGCCAACGCACTCGGCCTGTTCGTCATTGGCCTGCCCGCCGCGACGGAGCCGCGCAATGGCTGACAGGGCCTTGAAGATCGCCATCGTTGCCGGCGAGGAGTCCGGCGATCTTCTCGGCGCCGACATCGTGCGCTCGCTCAAGCAGGCTAGCGGGCGCGAAGTGCAACTCCTCGGCCTTGGCGGCCGCCATTTGCAGGCGCTGGGACTAGTGCCGCCATTCGATGCCGGCGAGGTCGCCCTCATGGGGTTCAGCGCCGTGCTGCGCGACCTGCCGCGCCTGATGCGGCGGATCAATCAACTGGCCAAGACGGTTGCGGACGAGAAGCCCGACTGCCTCGTCACCATCGACAGCCCGGACTTTTCGCTTCGCGTCGCCAAAAAGGTGCGCGCGGCCAACCCGTCGATCCCGATCATCCACTATGTCTGCCCAAGCGTGTGGGCATGGCGGCCGGGCAGGGCGGTGGCGATGAAGCCTTATGTCGATCATATTCTCTGCATCCTGCCGTTTGAGGTGAAGGAACTCGAGCGGCTGGGCGGCCCGCCCGGCACCTATGTCGGGCATCGCCTGACCCATGATGCGGGTGTACTTGCCGCGGCCAAGGCGCAGGAACTGCCGCGCGACCTTTCTCCTGACCGCATCAAGACCCTGCTCGTCCTGCCCGGTTCGCGGCGTGGTGAGGTGCGGCGCCTGCTCGACCCGTTCGGCGAGACGGTGTCGATGCTGCGCGCACGCGGCCATCGCCTGCGCCTGCTGCTGCCGACGGTTCCGCATGTCGCCGACCTCGTCAAATCCTCGGTCAACCGTTGGGATGAAAAGCCTGAGATCATCGTCGATCCCCAGCGTAAATGGCAGGCTTTCGGCAAGGCCGATGCGGCGCTGATCGCGTCCGGAACCGTATCGCTCGAACTGGCATTGGCCGGCGTGCCGATGATTTCCTGCTACAGGCTCGACCCGGTCGCGCGCGTCGTGGCGTCGTATCTCGTTTCCGTGTGGTCGGCGCTGCTGCCCAATCTGATCTCGGATCGAGCCTTGATTCCGGAATTCTACGACGAGTACGTCAGGCCGAACAATCTGGCCCGGCAATTGGAAGCACTGTTCGCCGACAGCGGCATGCGCGCCTGGCAGAAGGACGGATTTGCCGAGATCGCGCGGCGCATGACGACGGACAAACCCTCCGGCGAGATCGCGGCTCAGGTAGTGATGCGGTATGTTAAGAGAGTGAGTAGTGAGTAGTCAGTAGAAATGGCCGACTTCACTACTCACTACTCACTACTCACTATTTCCTAATTCACCGCTTGGCGATCGGCACGTAGTCACGCTCCGGCGCACCGGTATAGAGCTGGCGCGGGCGGCCGATCTTCTGGCGCGGATCCTCGATCATCTCTTTCCACTGCGCGATCCAGCCGACGGTGCGGGCGACCGCGAACAGCACGGTGAACATGGTGGTGGGGAAGCCCAGCGCCTTCAACGTGATGCCGGAATAGAAGTCGACGTTCGGGTAGAGCTTCTTTTCGATGAAATAGGAATCGGTCAGCGCGATCTTTTCCAGTTCCATGGCGATGTCGAGCAGCGGATCGTCCTTGATGCCGAGTTCGCCCAGAACCTCGTGCGCGGTCTTCTGCATGATCTTGGCGCGCGGATCGTAGTTCTTGTAGACGCGATGGCCAAAGCCCATCAGCCGGAACGGATCGTCCTTGTCCTTGGCACGGGCGATGAACTCGGGGATGTGGTCGACATGGCCGATCTCGCCCAGCATGTTGAGCGCGGCCTCATTGGCGCCGCCATGCGCCGGACCCCACAGGCAGGCTATGCCGGCGGCGATGCAGGCGAACGGATTGGCGCCCGAAGAGCCGGCGAGACGGACGGTCGAGGTCGAGGCATTCTGCTCGTGATCGGCGTGCAGGATGAAGATGCGCTCCATGGCGCGCGCCAGCACCGGGTTGATCTTGTATTCCTCGCACGGCACCGCGAAGCACATATGCAGGAAGTTGGCGGCGAAGTTCAACTCGTTCTTCGGGTAAATGAAGGGCTGGCCGATGTGGTATTTGTAGGCCATCGCCGCGATCGTCGGCATCTTGGCGATCAGCCGCATGGAAGCGACCATGCGCTGGTAAGGGTCGGAAATGTCGGTGGAGTCGTGGTAGAAGGCCGACAACGCGCCGACCACGCCGCACATCACCGCCATCGGGTGCGCGTCGCGGCGGAAGCCGGTGAAAAAGCGCGACATCTGCTCATGCACCATGGTGTGGCGCGTCACGCGGTAATCGAAATCGTCCTTCTGCGCCTTGGTCGGCAGTTCGCCATAGAGCAGGAGGTAGCAAACCTCGAGGAAGTCGCCGTGTTCGGCCAACTGGTCGATTGGATAGCCGCGGTGCAAGAGGATGCCGGCGTCGCCGTCGATGAAGGTAATTTCGGATTCGCAGCTTGCGGTCGAGGTGAAGCCGGGATCGTAGGTGAACGCGCCGGTGGTCGAGTAGAGCGAGGCAATGTCGATGACATCTGGCCCGACCGAGCCGCTTCGCACCTTGAATTCATGCGTCTTGCCGGCGAATTCAAGCGTTGCCGTGGCCCCCTGGGTCTTGCCGCCCAAATCCAGTTTTTTAGCAGCTTCGGTCATTGCAAACTCCTTCTTGTTTCCTCATGCCGGCAAAGGCAAAATTCTGCAAAGCGACACGTCGAAAATCACCGCAATGCGCGTATTCGCCACCGCATTTTAGGAGGTGCGTGCCAGATTGGGCCAAGGCCTAATGTTGCACTGCGAAACCCGCCTTTCAATGCCAATCTTCTTGGGCCAGTTTGCCCCTAATCGATTTGATCTGCTATGCGCGCCAGGCTTTCCTCGCGGCCGAGCACGGCGAGCACGTCGAACACGCCCGGCGACGTGCTCTTGCCGGTCAGGGCGGCGCGCAAAGGCTGGGCCACGGCGCCTAGCTTGTGGCCACCGGCCGCTGCAACCTCGCGGATCGCGGCCTCCGCTGCAGCGGCTGTCCAGCCACCTGTAAGCCCGTTCAAAGCTTCGTGAGCACCGCGCAGGATCTTGCGGGCATCGTCATTGAGCAGAAGGGCCGCCTTGTCGTCGACCGGCAGCGGTCGCGCGGCAAACAGGAAGGCCGCGCCGTCGACGAGCTCGACCAGCGTCTTGGCGCGCTCCTTCAGGCCTGGAAGGGCTGCCAGCAACTGCGCCTTGTTGCGGTCATTCAGCTGCGCGGCCATTGCCGGGCCGCCCTCGAGATAGGGCAGGGTGGCGATAAAGACATCGAACAGTTCGGCATCGCTCATGCGGCGCATGTGGACGCCGTTGATCGCCTCCAGCTTGGCGAAATCGAAGCGAGCCGCGCCCTTGTTGACGTCGCCGATGTCGAACCAGGAAATCATGTCCTTGATCGACATGATCTCGTCGTCGCCATGGCTCCAGCCGAGGCGCGCCAGGTAGTTCAGCAACGCCTCCGGCAGGTAGCCCATGGCGCGATAAGCCTCGACGCCGAGCGCGCCGTGCCGCTTCGACAGCTTGGCGCCATCGGCGCCGTGGATCAGCGGGATATGCGACATGGACGGCACGCCCCAGCCCATGGCGTTGTAGATCACGGTCTGGCGGGCGGCGTTGGTCAGGTGATCGTCGCCGCGAATGATGTGTGTGACGCCCATGTCGTGATCGTCGACGACGACGGCATGCATATAGGTCGGATTGCCGTCCGAACGCAGGATGATGAAATCGTCGAGATCCTTGTTGGGAAAGCGTACCTCGCCCTGGACACGGTCGTGCACCACCGTCTCGCCCTCGGTCGGTGCCTTGATACGGATGGCGCCCTTGGCGCCTGCAGGCGCCTCTGAGGGGTCGCGGTCGCGCCAGCGGCCGTCATAGCGGGGCGGCAGGCCCTTGGCTCTGGCGGCCTCGCGCATGGCCTCCAGCTCGGCCGGCGTGGCATAGCAATAATAGGCCTTGCCCATGTGCACGAGCTCCTCGGCCACCTCGCGATGGCGCGGCGCACGCTCGAACTGCGACACCGGCTCGCCGTCCCAGGTCAATCCGAGCCAGGAAAGCCCGTCGAGAATGGCCGCGGTGGCAGCATCCGTCGAACGCTCGCGATCGGTGTCCTCGATGCGTAGCAGCATCGTGCCGCCGGTGTGCTTTGCATACAGCCAGTTGAACAGCGCCGTGCGCGCGCCGCCTATGTGCAGATAGCCGGTGGGCGAGGGGGCAAAACGGGTGACGACCTTGTCGGACATGGAACTCTCGGAAAACCATCTGAAGCGGGGTGCGGTTGCGCGGACTTTCGCGCGCCCGGCGTTCATGTAGCATAGGGTGTCGAGGGCGCAAGGGGCAGACCCGATGGCTGGACGAGGCCGGGGCTCGGATCAGGGCGAGGACGCTGTCATCGGCGTCAGCGAGCGGTCCCTGTTTGCGACGCCGCTGCCGGTCCCACTGCCGCCATCATCGCCCCTGGTGCCAGACCCCGGCAAGGCGCCTTTGCAGGCGGAAGTCTCCGCCCCTGGTCCAGTCGCCGAAACCGGCAGGATCGTGCGCGTGCGCCGGCAGATCGGCCGAACATCACTGCCTCGCCTGCGCCACCACGTGACCACGGCAGCAAGCCTGGAACTCGACCGGGGCATCGCTTTCCTGCTGGTGCCGGTCTGCCTGGCGATCGGAGCGATCGGTTATTTTTCGCTGGCGGCGGAGCCCGGCTTTGCGAAACCTGTCGCGGTCGCCGCATTGACGGCGCTCTGTGCGCTCGTCTCTCGCTCCTGGCCGAAAACCCACCTGTGCTTCATGGCCGCTCTGTTGTGCGCGCTCGGCCTGCTCGCCGCAAAGGTCGAGACGTGGCGGGCGGGGACGCAGATGCTGGGTTCGGAAATCTCGACGCAAGTGACCGGCCGGGTGGTCTCGATCGACCGGATGGAGAGCGGTCGTATCCGGCTGACCATCGACGTGGCGTCGACCGCAAGGCCGAAACTGCGCTATGCGCCGAAGCGGGTGCGGCTTTCGGCACGAAAGATCCCGGCAGACATAACCGCCGGGTCCCTCATCACTGGATATGCCAAGCTGTTGCCGCCGACCGGTCCGGTGCGGCCGGACAGTTACGATTTCTCCTTCGACAGCTATTTCGCCGGCATCGGCGGCAGCGGGTTCTTTCTCGGCAATCCAAAGCTTGTCATCACCGATGACGATGACATGCCGCTGGCGGCCCGCCTTTCCTCGAGGATCGAAAAAGCCCGTGAAGCCATCGCCGACCACATCAGAGGCAGCGTCGGTGGCGCCGAAGGCGAGATCGCAGCGGCACTGATCGTCGGCGTGCGCGCCGGCATCCCCGATGACATCAACGAAGCAATGCGGCGGACCGGCATCTACCACATCATTTCCATTTCCGGACTGCACATGGCGTTGGTCGCAGGAACCATCATGGGTTTGCTGCGCGGCGCCTTCGCCCTGTTTCCGGATTTTTCCGCGCGCCGACCGGTCAAGAAATATGCCGCCGCCGCGGCACTGTTCTCGATTGCCGCCTACCTCGTCATCTCAGGCATCGTCGTCGCCGCCGAGCGTAGCTTCATCATGCTGGCGGTGATGCTGATTGCCGTGCTGTTCGATCGGGCAGCGCTCACCATGCGCAACCTGGCGATCTCGGCGATAGCCGTCATCGTGGTGTCGCCGCATGAGGTGGTCGGCCCGAGTTTCCAGATGTCCTTTGCCGCGACCGCGGCGCTGGTCGGTGCCTATGCCGGCTGGTCGGATCATCGCGCGGGGAAAACGAGACCGCCGCCGCCAAAGCGATCGCTGTCCGGTTTCCTGACGCGAAAATTCCTGCTGGCGGCAGGCGGCCTTTCCATGACTTCCATCATCGCCGGCGGCGCGACGGCGCTGTTTGCCATCTGGCACTTTCAGCGTGTGTCGCCACTCAGCCTGTTCGCCAATCTGGCGATAATGCCGATCGTGACAGTCGTCATGTTTCTGGCCGTTGCCAGCGCGCTGCTGATGCCGTTCGGGTTGGACTGGCCGGCCCTCTATCTGATGGGTAAGGGCCTGACGATGATGATCGCCATATCGGGGTGGATCTCCGAGCGTTCGCCTGTCGATGCGGTCGGATTGATTTCGCAGCAGTCCGTCCTGCTGGTAGCGATCGCCCTGGTCACTGCGACGATGGCGACGACATGGCTGCGGCTCGCAGCCATCCCAGTCGCGCTTGCCGGCCTGTTGACCGTCTCGGACACACGCACGCCCGACGTGCTGATCTCGGAGGACGCCAGGCTGGTGGCGCTGCCAATCGGCGGCGGCGAGCTCGCCGTCAGCCGCGCACGGCCGAACGAATTCACGGTCGACAACTGGAAACGCGCGCTGATATCCGAAACCATCATCGTGCCGGAGGTGTTTGACAAGGGTGACGGACAATTCGAGATCGCGGATGCCACAGAACTGCCGCCGGGATCGCCGTTCTATTGCACCTCGGGCGTTTGTCTGGCCAAGCACCCGTCCGGCGCGATCATTGCCTATATCGAAGACCGGAAAGACACGTGGAAAACCTGCGGCTTCGCAGACCTGATCGTCATCAACGACGCCACCGCGTATGACGCCTGCCACAACCCGCTAGTTCTCGTGGTCACCAAGCGGCAACTGGCTCGCAAAGGCAGTGCCGCGATCTTCTTCGATCGCCAATCGGCAACCACGCCGGCGACGATTAGCTTCGCGGTGGACAGCCCATATCGGCCCTGGCACGCGCAACGCAAATTCTCGCGCGAGGCGAGGGGCCTGCCACCCTTCAAGAAACCCGAGAAGCCAATGGTCAGTCCGCAGACGTCTCAGTAGCGGCGGATCAGGCCGACGAGTTTGCCCTGCACCTTGACCCTGTCCGGCCCGAAAATCCGTGTCTCGTAGGCCGGATTGGCGGCTTCCAGCGCAATCGAGGCACCCTTGCGGCGGAACCGCTTCAGCGTCGCTTCCTCTTCATCCACCAGCGCCACGATGATCTCGCCGGGGCTCGCCGTGTTTGCGTTGCGAATGATGACGGTGTCGCCGTCGAAGATACCGGCCTCGATCATCGAGTCGCCCTTGACTTCCAGCGCATAGTGCTCGCCACCCATGATCATGTCCGGCGGCACCGAGATCGAATGCGTCTGATGCTGGATGGCATCGATCGGCACACCGGCGGCGATGCGGCCCATGACCGGGATCGACACTGCGGAGACCGCGTCGTCGTCATTACCGGGCGAAGGCATCCGCGAAGGCGCCGGCTTGAGCTGCCGGCCCAGACCACCACCCTGACCGAGGCTGCCCTGGATGACGCTTGGCGAAAACTTCTTTGCCGCGTTGAGGCCGGGCGCGATCGAATCCGGCAGCCGCAGCACTTCCAGCGCGCGTGCCCGGTTGGGCAGCCGGCGAATGAAGCCGCGCTCCTCGAGTGCCGTGATCAGCCGGTGAATCCCGGATTTGGAGGCAAGATCGAGCGCCTCCTTCATCTCGTCGAAGGACGGCGGAATGCCGCTCTCCTTCAGGCGTTCATGGATGAACATCAGCAGTTCATGTTGCTTGCGTGTCAGCATGGCGGCCCCCAGGTTGCCTGAAACCAGAATCGAAAAACAAACCCAGAACAAACCCTATCTGTTCCAGTTGTGTTCTGCAACTGTTTAAAGTTTAATGAATTTATTAAGGGGGCCGAAATTATTCGGTGGTGGCCAGCGAGCCGCACGCACGATTGCGCGCCGCCGTACTGCGCTTGCCGGCATTGAAATTATTATGGTTAATAGGCTGTGGCCCTACCCTCATCCCAGGCGTGGCATCAGCCGCTGATGGACCCGCAGCCGGGGCATTTCCCAGCTTTCCCGGCGTTCGCTTGCCGTGAACGAAACGAAGCCAAAATGCCAACCTTGGTTAATTATTGCACCCAGCGCGGCAGCCCGGCGGGGAATGCATTTGCGAGCTAGAAATTCGTCCCTCGGTCATCCGACCAGGAGGTAAGTCGGCGACAACAATCGGCGAGAGGGCTGCGTCAGGTAACGGCCTCCTTGACGGCAAAACGCTGGTCTTGCCATGCATTTGTGCGCAGAATGTCTTCCAGCACTTCAACCGCCAGCCACACATCCTTGTAGCCGACATAGAGCGGCGTAAATCCGAAACGTATGGTCGACGGCGCGCGGAAATCACCGATCACCCCGCGCTCGATCAGCGCCCGCATGATTTGATAGCCATGATCGTGAAGGAACGACACCTGGCTGCCGCGCCTAGTAGCGTCGCGGGTGCTTTCCAGGGTGAGACCATAGGCGCCGCACTTCGCTTCGACGAGCTGGATGAACAGTTCGGTCAGCGCGACGCTCTTCTTTCGCAATTCCGGCATGTCGACGTCGTCCCAGATGGCAAGCGCACCCTTGAGCGCCCGCATCGACAGCACCGGCTGCGTGCCGCACAGAAAGCGGCGAATACCGGTGCCGGCAACATAGCCTCGTTCGAACGCAAAGGGCCGCGCATGGCCCCACCAGCCGGTGAGTGGTTGGCTGATCTCGCCGTGGTGACGCCGCGCGGCGTAGATGAAGGCCGGCGCGCCCGGACCGCCATTGAGGTACTTGTAGGTGCAGCCGATGGCGAAATCGGCCTTTGCATGGTCGAGTTCGACGGGCAGGGCACCCGCGGTATGGCAAAGGTCCCAGATGATCAACGCTCCGGCTGCATGAGCCTTGCGGGTCAGCGCCGCCATGTCGCGCAGTTCACCTGATTTGTAGTTGACGTGATTGACCAGCACCACCGCGACGTTTTCATCGATCAGCTCTTCGATGGTTGGTGCGTCGACGCCGGCAAGGCGCAACAAGACGCCATCTCGGGTCGAGGCCACGCCTTCGGCGATGTACAGGTCGGTAGGAAAACTGTCACCCTCGGCGACGATGGCCGATCGACCGGGCCGCATCTCCAGCGCCGCATGCAGCACCTTGTAGATGTTGGTCGACGTCGTGTCGCAGACCACGGTCTGGCCGGCCGCGGCTCCGATCAGGCGCCCGAGTTGGTCGCCGAGTTCGATCGGCATCTCGAACCATCCGGCTGTATTCCAGGCTCGGATGAGATCGTGGCCCCATTCCTGCGTCGCCGCCTGTTGCAGCTCGCCGAGGACGGCATGCGAGGCCGCTCCCAGTGAATTGCCGTCCAGATAGATCACCCCTTCAGGCAGTATGAAACGATCGCGCATGGCGCGCAGCGGATCCGTGGCATCCATCGCCTCGATTGCAGCGAGATCGGGAATTCCACTCATGGTCAGTCAGTCCTCGGTTGTTCGCAAAGGATTCCCGCCACGAGCGCGTCCTCCTTACTGTGCCTGTCCTATTTCGATATGTCAGAGCCGGGTGCGAACGTTCCACAACTCCGGGAACAGCACGACCTCGAGCATCTTCTTCAGATACGAAGCACCCGACGTGCCGCCGGTGCCGCGTTTCAGGCCGATGATGCGCTCGACCGTGGTGACGTGGTTGAAGCGCCAGCGGCGGAAATAGTCCTCGAAGTCGACCAGTTTCTCAGCCAGTTCGTAGAACATCCAGTAGCGCTGCGGATCGCGATAGATGGTCTGCCAAGCAACCAAGACTGCTTCATTCTCGGCGCGGGTTTCTCGCCAGTCCGTACGCCTGGCATCAGCACCGATGTCGAATCCGTTGCGGGCAAGCAGCAGCAGTGCCTCATCGTAGAGCGAAGGCTCGGCCAGGATCGCCTCCAGCTTCCCGCTGAGGTCCGGCCGGTGCTTGTGCGGCCCGAGCATGGCGAGGTTACGGTTGCCGGCCATGAATTCGATGGCGCGATACTGCCAGGACTGGAAACCCGAGGACTGGCCGAGCGCGTCGCGGAACTCGGTGTATTCGCTGGGCGTCATCGTCCGCAGCACATCCCAGGCATTGTTCAACTGCTCGAAAATGCGTGCGACGCGCGACAGCATCTTGAAGCTCGGCTCAAGCCGGTCGGCGCGGATGGAGCGGATCGCGGCGCCGATCTCATGCAAAGCAAGCTTCATCCACAGTTCCGAGGTCTGGTGCTGGATGATGAACAGCATCTCGTCATGCGCCGACGACAGCGGCGTCTGCGCCTCCAGCACTTTCTCCAGGTGCAGATAGTCGCTGTAGGACATGCGCTCCTTGAACGACATCTGTGCGCCTTCGGACGCCGGATCGTAGGGCTCGCTCAATGGATCTTCTCCTTGCGCAGCCGGAAGCGCTGGATCTTGCCGGTCTGGGTCTTGGGCAGAGCGGCGATGAATTTTACCGATCGCGGATATTTGTAGGGCGCGATCGTCGCTTTGACATGGTCCTGCAGGCGCTTGGTGGTCAATGCGTCAGGCGCCACGCCCTGCACCAGCACGACATGCGCCTCGACGATCTGGCCGCGTTCGGCATCGTCTGCGCCAATGACAGCGCATTCAGCGACGTCCGGATGCGACAGAAGTGCGGCCTCGACCTCGGGGCCGGCAATGTTGTAGCCGGCGCTGACGATCATGTCGTCGGAGCGGGCGGCGAAATGGAAGAAGCCGTCCTCGTCCTGCATGAAGGTGTCGCCGGTGAGGTTCCAGCCGTCGCGCACATATTCCTTCTGCCTGTCATCGGCCAAGTAGCGGCAGCCGGTCGGGCCACGCACCGCCAGCCTGCCGGTCGCACCGCGCGGCAGCTCGCGCATCTCGTCGTCGACGATGCGCGCCTCGTAGCCGCCTACCGGCTTGCCGGTCGACGCGGGCTTCATGTCGCCAAAGCGATTGGAGATGAAGATATGCAGCATCTCGGTGGCACCGATGCCGTCGAGGATCGGCTTGCCGGTCTTTTGCGTCCACTCTTCGAAAACCGGAGCGGGCAAGGTCTCGCCGGCCGAAACGGCGACGCGCAGCGATGACAAATCGGCACCTTCATCCATGGCCTTGAGCATGGCGCGGTAGGCGGTCGGCGCGGTGAAGGAGATCGTCGCTTTGTAGGTCTCGATGATGTGGATCATGTTGGGCGGTGTCGCCTGTTCCAGCAGCGTCGCCGCGGCGCCGAAGCGGAGCGGGAAGATGGCGAGCCCGCCAAGGCCGAAGGTGAAGGCGAGCGGCGGCGAGCCGACGAAGATGTCGTCCGGCGTCACCTCCAGGATTTCGCGGGCATAGGCGTCGGCGATGATCAGGAGGTCGCGGTGAAAATGCATCGTCGCCTTCGGCACGCCGGTCGTGCCCGAGGTGAAGCCGAGCAGGGCGACGTCGTCGCGGCCGGTGTCGACGGCGCGAAACGTCACCGGCTTGTCGAGCGCGGCACGATCGAGTTCGGCATCATGGTTGGCGGTGCCGTCGAAGCCAATAACCTGTTTCAAGAACGCGCTGCCCTTGGCGCAGGCGGTCATCTCGTCCATCAGCCTTGTGTCGCAGAGCGCGACGGTGATTTCAGCCTTGTCGACGATCTTGGCGAGCTCGCCGGCGCGCAGCATCGGCATGGTGTTGACGACCACGGCGCCGATCTTGGTGGCAGCCAGCCAGCAGGCGACCATTGCGGGGTTGTTGGCCGAGCGGATCAGCACCCGGTTGCCCGGCTTGACGCCATAATTCTCGACCAGCGCATGGGCCAGCCTGTTCGTCCAGTCGGACAGTTCCTTGTAGGTGCGGCGGCGGCCATTGCCGATCAGTGCGGTGTGGTCGCCCAGCCCTTTCTCGACCAGCCTGTCGGTCAGTTCGACACCGGCGTTGAGGCGTTCGGGATAGTCGAAGCCATCCAGAAGGAAGTCCGGCCATTGCTCCGGCGGCGGCAGGTGATCGCGCGTGAACGTGTCGATATGCGCTGAAGGCCCAAGCATGTCGCCGCTATCCCGTCTGCTGCCTGACCAGGGCGAGATGCCTGGCCGGTGTGGTGGAAAAGGTGTCCTGTTTCCCAGAGGAGGCTTCGTGCCGCTCAGTCAAACCTTGCTCGACGTTGCCACCCGAATAGGGCGGACATCTGCATGTTTTGGGCAGCACAGCAGACCTCCCATTGTCGGCTGTTCATTGGCGCAGGATCGCACCAGTCGAAATTTGTTTCAAGCCTAAAATGTTTTGCCCTGGAGCATTGACGCATGGTGTGGCGATGACCATTGCTAGCGCATAAGTGATGCCGGTTTGGGGAGGGCGGGATGCTCGAACGTCACATCGTCGATTGGGATGATGCCTATGCCAACGGCGCGAACATCGCCGGCAGTGATCGCTGGCCGGCCGCGTGGGCGGAGCCAGCGCGAGCATTTCGTGACACGCTCTCGGTGGAGGGCCGGGCACGGCTCGACATCGCCTATGGCGACGGGCCGCGCAATCGGCTTGATCTTTTCCTTCCCGATGCCGCACCCAAGGGGCTGGTGGTGGTTGTCCATGGCGGTTACTGGCTGGAGACCGACAAGAGCCTGTGGTCGCACCTCGCCAATGGCGCGGTCGGCAGCGGTTTTGCCGTTGCGATGCCGTCCTACACTCTGTGCCCGGACATACGCCTTGCCGGCATCGTCCGGGAGGTTGGCGCGGCGATCGGCAAGGCGGCGGCAATGGTCGACGGGCCGCTGATGCTGACCGGACATTCGGCTGGCGGTCACCTGGCAACCCGAATGGTGACGACGACCACGCCGCTGGCCGCCGATGTGGCGCGGCGCATACGCCATGTCGTCTCGATTTCAGGCCTCCACGATTTGCGTCCGATCATGCGCACGGAAATGAACAAGGCACTGGCAATCGACGAAGAGGAGGCGCTGGCTGAAAGTCCAGCGCTGCTGCGGCCCATGGATGGTGCCCGCATCACCTGCTGGGCCGGTGGCGGTGAGCGCGCCGAATTCCTGCGCCAGAATGCGCTTCTCGCCAACGTCTGGACCGGCCTCGGCGCCACCACCAGCGCCGTGGTCGAGCCCGACCGGCATCATTTCAGCATCGTCGACGGCCTTGCCGACCCGATGCATCCGCTGACACGGACGTTGATTTCGGAATAGGCCGGGATCGTTTTCTCTTCTGTTATGAAGCGCTTGTCTGGGATTTCTCAGCGCAGCATCAAAACGCTGCAGGCCTCGCCGGCAGCCGCTGCAGGGGCGAACGGAGCGCGCACGATCAGCCCATTGGCGTCGGCAAGCATTCTCAGCATCGAGGAATCCTGGATGCCGAACGGGGTTGCCACCAGCACGCCGTCATCTTCCTTGACCACGGCCCGAACATAGTCCTGACGCAGGTCGTTGGCCCGCATTGCGGCGCCCAATCGCGCCGTGCGCATATCCTGGCGATGATCGCGGCCGCCTAACCGCGCCAGCAGCGGCTTCAGGAACAGCTGCGAGCAAACCAGGCTTGCCACAGGGTTGCCGGGCAGGCCGACGCACCTGATATCGCCGAGGCGGCCGAACATCAGCGGCTTGCCGGGGCGCATGGCGATCTTCCAGAAGCCGAGCATCATGCCTTCGCCGGTCAGCACGTCGTGGATCAGGTCATGATCGCCGACCGAGGCGCCGCCCAAGGTGACGATGACGTCCGCACCGGCCGCGACCGCTTTCTGCACCAATTCAGCGATGGCTTCCTTGCGATCGGCGGCAATGCCGAGATCGAGCGCGCGGGCGCCGACCGATTGTGCTGTCGCGGCGACGCCGTAGGCATTCGACGAGATGATCTGGTCCGGCCCCAGTTCGCTGCCGGGCGGCAACAATTCGTCGCCGGTGGCGATGATGGCGACCAGCGGCCGTTTCACCACGTTGACCCGGGGATGGTTGGCCGATGCCGCAAGCGACAGCGCCGCCGGATCGAGCACGCGACCTTTTTCCAACAGCACGTCGCCTGTTGAAAAGTCGAGGCCGAGGCGGCGGATGTTGCGTCCTTTTGCAGTGGGTTCGATCACTTCGATGTCGGCATTACCGAGGTCGCGGACATTCTCCTGAATGACGATGGTGTCTGCGCCTTCGGGCAGCGGCGCGCCGGTGAAGATGCGCACCGCCTGTGCCTTGCCGACCGTACCGCTGAAGCCACGCCCGGCCGGCGCCATGCCGATCACCGAAAGTCTCGATGGCACCGACGCCACATCCGCGGCGCGGGCCGCGTAGCCGTCCATGGCGGAAGCATTGAAAGGCGGTTGGGTGCGGAGCGCGACGACCGGTTCTGCCAGCACACGGTCCACGGCCTCGAAGAGCGGAACGCTTTCACCGGCCAATGGCGCAGCGCCTTCCAGCAGGCGGTCGAGCGCCTCGGCGACCGGAACCAACGCCATCAGGCGCTCGCCTTGTAGTCGCCCGACTTGCCGCCGGTCTTTTCGACCAGCCGGATGCCGGAGATGACCATGGCGCGGTCCACCGCCTTGGCCATGTCGTAGATGGTCAGGCAGGCGACCGAAGCGGCGGTCAGCGCTTCCATCTCGACGCCCGTCTTGCCAGTGACGCGCGCCAGCGCGGTGACCTTCAGGCCGGGCAAGCCATGGTCGGGCTCGATGTCGACGGAAACCTTGGTCAGAAGCAGCGGATGGCAGAGCGGGATCAGTTCATGCGTCTTCTTCGCCGCCATGATGCCGGCAATGCGCGCGGTGCCGAGCACGTCGCCCTTCTTGGCGTTGCCTGCGAGGATCATCTTCAGGGTCTCGAGCTGCATCGCGACAAAGCCTTCGGCGATCGCCGTGCGCGTCGTCTCCGCCTTGTCGCCGACATCGACCATGTTGGCCTCGCCCTGCGCGCCAAGATGGGTGAGGCCTGATGTCATCGTCAGATGGCCATAGAGCGACGTGCGTCCATTCGGACGCACAAAGTACGCTCTATCACTTTGAATCTATGCATCGTGCTCTCCGAAAATCGATTCCGATTTTCGGGCCGATGCATCTGGCGCCTTGCCTGTCAGAAGCAGGCGGGTCGCGGTGGTGACGTCCTGTTGCCGCATCAGGCTCTCGCCGACAAGGAAGGTGCCGATGTCGTTCTTTTGCAGCCTGAGGCAGTCGTCATGCGAGAAAATGCCGCTCTCGCTGACCAGCAAGCGATCGGCCGGCACCATCGTCGCCAACCGCTCCGAGGTGTCGAGACTGGTCTCGAATGTGCGCAGATTGCGGTTGTTGATGCCGATCAGCCGCGACGATAGCTTTAGCGCGCGCTGCGTCTCGGCCTCGTCATGCACTTCTATCAGCGCATCCATGCCGAGTTCGAATGCCGTCGCTTCAAGCTCGCTCGCCAGTGCGTCGTCGACGCTGGCCATGATGATCAGGATGGCGTCAGCGCCCCAGGCACGGGCTTCGTAGACCTGATACGGATCGAACAGGAAATCCTTGCGCAGAGCGGGCAGGGCGACGGCGGCTCGCGCCCTGGTGAGAAATTCCGGCGCGCCCTGGAAAGACGGCGCATCGGTCAGCACCGAAAGACAGGCGGCGCCGCCTTTGGCATAGGCCCGCGCCAGCGCCGGTGGATCGAAATCGGCGCGGATCAGGCCCTTGGATGGGCTTGCCTTCTTGATCTCGGCAATGAGCGCGAAGGCGCCGGATTGGCGCTTCGCTTCGAGTGCGGCAAGAAAGCCGCGCGGTGCGTCCGCATCCTTGGCTCGCGCCTTGATCTCGGCGAGCGGCACACGTGTCTTCGCCGCCGCGATCTCGTTGCGCTTGTAGGCCTCGATCTTGCGAAGAATGTCAGACACGCTCTATCCGTTCGAAATCTCGACCAGCCTGTCGAGCACTTGCAGGGCTCGGCCGCTGTCGATGGCTTGCGCCGCCGTCACGATGCCGTCGCTAAGCGTCGTCGCCTTGCCCGCCACCACCAGTCCGGCGCCGGCATTCATCAGCACAGTGTCGCGATAGGCACCGGCAGCGCCACCCAGCATAGCGCGCAATGCCTCCGCGTTGTAGGCCGCGTCGCCGCCGCGCAACTCATCCTTGCTGTGGCGCGCCAGTCCGACCGCTTCGGGGGTCAGGGTGAAACTGCGGATCTCGCCGCCGATCAGTTCGGCGACATGCGTCTCGCCTGTGGTGGTGATCTCGTCATAGCCGTCGCCATGGACAACCCAGGCATGCTCGGCCCCAAGTGCGTTCAGCGTTTCGGCCACCGGCAGGATCCATTCGGGCAGGAACACACCGACCATCTGCCTGACGACGCCAGCCGGATTGGAGAGCGGCCCGAGCAGGTTGAAGATGGTGCGGGTGCCTAGCTCGACGCGGGTCGGGCCAACGTGCTTCATCGCCGGATGGTGCGCGGGCGCGAACATGAAGCCGACGCCCGCCTCATGGATGCAATGGCCTATCGATTCGGGAGAGATGTCGATCTTGACCCCGAGCGCGACGAGCACGTCGGCGGAACCGGTCAGCGACGACAGACCGCGATTGCCGTGCTTGGCGACCGGCACACCGCTGCCGGCGATGACGAAGGCCGATGCCGTCGAAATGTTGACGCTGTGGGAGTTGTCACCGCCGGTGCCGACGATATCGATGGCGCCAGGGGGGGCGTCGACGCGCAGCATCTTGGCGCGCATGGTGGCGACAGCGCCGGAAATCTCGCTCACCGTCTCGCCGCGCACGCGCAGCGCCATCAGGAAGCCGCCGATCTGGCCGGGCGTCGCGTCGCCCGACATGATGATGTCGAAGGCTTCGCGCGCTTCCTCGAAGGAAAGAGCGGTTCCGGTCGCAACCTTGGCGATATGGGTTTTCAACGCGCTCATCTTGTCGAGGCTTGGGCGACTGCGGCCTGATCGATGCGAACGTCGTATTGCGTCTGCAACTGCGCCACCAATTGGTCGAGCAGATCTTCCGACATGCCGGAGGTGAAGGATTTCTGTGCGTCATCCGGCACCGAGCTGGCATCGGCCCCGGCCGGCTCGAACACTTCGGCGACCTTGTACAGGATCTGCCCGTCACCGGTGGGCGAGGGGATCAGGCCGGTGCCGCCTTCGCCGACGCCGAACATCGCAGCCGCACCCTCCTTGCCGAAATCGACGTCGTCGGCCTCGCGCTTGACGCCGCGCTTGGTCTGCTTTTCCAGTTTCAACTCGCCAGCGATGACGTCGAGCGTGGCGCCGGCCTTGAGCCGTTTTTCCAACTCATCGGCCTTGGCGGCAAGTCGCTTGGTTGTCTCGGCCGCCGTCCAGTCGGCGACGACTTTTGGGCGAACCTCGTCCTGCGTCCGGTCGCGAGCCGGCGTAATGGAAGCCACCTCATAGAAGACGAAGCCATTGTCGGCGGTGGTCAAGGCATCGTTCTCCGTGCCGGGTTCAGCGTCGAAGACCGCCTTGATCAGCTCCGGCGATTGCGGCAGGTCCTTGACGATGCTTGCGTCGGGCCGCAGCCCGCTGCGGTCGATGGCATCGATCGTGACGACCTTCAGCTTCAGCTTGGTGGCGGCGTCGGCCAGCGAACCGCCGGCGGCGCGGGTGTCCTCGTAATTGTCACGCACATCCAGAAGGATGCGGCTTGCCTCGCCCAGCGCCAGATCCTTGCGGATCTGGTCGGACACTTCTGCCAGCGGTTTCACCACCTCGGGCTTGATCTCGGTGACGCGCAGCAGCACCGGGCCGAAGGCACCTTGCACGACCTGGCTGACTTCATTGGCATTGAGCGCGAAGGCCGCGTCGGCGACCGCCTTGTCGGCGATCTTGTCCTTCGACAGCGTGCCGAGCAGCGTGTCGGCGGGGGTCTTGCCTTCCGCCGTGACGAGCTTGTCGAAAGTGGCGCCGGCCTTAAGCGAATCGAGCGCGGCCTTGGCCGCGTCCGGCGTCTTGAAGACAAGCTGCTCGATGGTGCGCAGTTCCGGCGTGGTGTAGCGGGCCTTGTTCTTGTTGTAGTCGTCGCTGACCTGGCTGTCGGTGACGGCGGTCGTATCCATGATGTCGACCGGCTCAAGGCGGACATAGGAGAATTTGCGGTATTCGGGTGCCGCGTAGGTCTTCTTGTTGGCTTCGAAATAGGCCGAAAGCACGCTGTCGGACGGCGCCTCGACTGGCTCGACCAGTGCCTTGGGCAGCGTCAGATAGTCGATGGTGCGGTCTTCGCCGCGATAGAGCGCAACCGCCTTGAAGAAAGTGTCCGGGGCCTTGAGGCCGTCCGAGACCGCCTCGACGATCTGCTGGCGCACCACCTCCTGGGCACGGTTCTTCAGATAATCCTTTGGCCGCATGCCGATCTGCTGCATCACGTAGTCGAACGCCTTTCGGTCGAACTGGCCGCCAGGCCCCCTGAAGGCCGGATCCTCACGCGTCAGGTCGGCCAGCCGGTCCTGGGAAAGGCCGAGACCCAGCTTGCGGGCCTGTTCGTCGAGGACGGCCCACGAAACGAGCTGAGCCAGCACCTGGTTATCGATGCCGAGCGCCTTTGCCTGTTCGTGGCTGAGGCGCTGGCCGAACTGCTGCGACATGACCGCGAGCTGGCGATTATAGGCGAGACGGTATTCGTTGATCGACACCTTGGTTCCGCCAGCGGTAATGACCGAATCATGGCCTGCGAGACCGCCCATCAGCCGTCCGGAAACGCCCCAGACCAAAAAGCTGAGCACCAGCAGCACCAACAGCCCCTTCGCGACCCAGGTGCCTGCCGCGCTTCTCAATATACCAAGCATTTTTACTTCCGATTTATGCGCATTTTCGCATGCGCCGAGTCTGAAACAAGCGCAATAGCGCCCTTCCGGTCCACTGTCGATTGCTTTGTGGCCTGATTTTGGTAGTGAGGGCCAGAGCCCCGATATCGCCCGGAGAAGCAAACCATGACGCCAGGAATTCGCCCGCTCGTCGCCGGCAACTGGAAAATGAACGGCACCAGTGCCTCGCTCAATGAGCTCAGGATGATCGGCAACGGTTTCATGAGCGGACTTGACGCGGAGACCGAAGCGCTGGTCTGCGTTCCCGCAACCCTGCTTGCGCACGCCGCCGAGATCCTGTCGCGTACGCCGGTGCATGCCGGCGGTGAGGATTGCCACACCAAGGAGAGCGGCGCCTACACCGGCTGTATCTCGGCTGAAATGCTCAGGGACGCGGGCGCCAGCCATGTCATCGTCGGCCATTCCGAATGCCGCGAGCAACGCGGTGAGGATGACGCGACGGTCCAGGCCAAGGCATCCGCCGCCTGGCGTGCAGGGCTTGTGGCCGTCATCTGCATCGGCGAGACGCATCAGCAGCGCGAAGCGGGCGCGACGCTGGACGTGCTGTCGCGGCAGGTCGACGGCTCGGTGCCGCCAAGCGCCACACCGTCCAACACCATCATTGCCTACGAGCCGGTATGGGCGATCGGCACCGGCCTGACGCCGACCGTCGCCGATGTGGCCGAAGCACACGCACATATCCGCGAAAAGCTATCGGAAAAGCTCGGCAGCGTCGCGGCGAAGGTACGCATTCTCTATGGCGGCTCGGTCAAGCCCTCAAACGCGGTCGAACTGCTGGGCGTCAAGAATGTCGACGGCGCGCTGGTCGGCGGCGCCAGCCTGAAAGCGGCGGATTTTCTCGGTATCGCCGAGGCTTATCGCAACATCGGTTGAAGATGTTCGCCACGCCGGACGGGCTCCCGGCGCTGGAAATCGTTGCAAAGAAGGCGTTGCTTCCCATATTCCGGCCACGGGCTTGGAAATGCCATCAAAGCATTGTATTGAGCCGCCTCCAATTCACCGGCCGTATCCGCGGCCGGGCAAGGCCTTGCCAGGATAAACTATGGAAACCGTACTGATCGTCATCCATCTCATGGTCGTGCTCGCCCTTGTCGGCGTGGTGCTGCTGCAGCGTTCCGAAGGCGGCGGCCTTGGCATCGGTGGCGGCTCCGGCTTCATGACCGCGCGCGGTGCGGCCAATGCGCTGACACGTGCGACGGCGATCCTGGCGGCCGCATTCTTCGCCACGTCGCTGACACTGTCGATCGTCGCTCGCTACGGCGAGAAGCCGACCGACATCCTCGACCGCGTGCCCGCAGCATCGGACGGCAAGGGCGTGCTCAACCAATTGCCCGGCACGACCACCCCTGCGCCCGCCGGCAGCACCACGCCGACGCCGCCGTCCGGCAACGACGCCGCGGCTCCGGCGACTGGCCCGGCCACGGCACCTGCCGCCGGTTCGACGCCGCCGACGACCAACGGCACGACCCCCGCCGCACCGGCGACCCCGCAGGTCCCGAATCAGTAGTCTTTGGCGCCTGAAGCCGCGATCTGTGCTCGTTTGAACACAGTCGCGGCAAATGCAGCAAGATCACGAAGATTCCACTGGGTGAGGCGCGGCCTCGCGCTTGAGGCCCCCGCGCTTATTCGACTATAGATTGCGCGCGGCATTTCCGGCGCCCTTGGGGGGCGCTGGGCGACGCCGTGGGCAACAAGCATAGAACGATCGGATCTTCGCCATGCAGCTTCGCAGCTTCATTTTCCTGGGACTTTGCGCCGCACTCGGCATGAGTTCCCCAGCCTTCGCCGGCGCGCCGGCAAATATGGCCGCACCTTCAGTTGAGAAAACCGGCGCCATCAATGTCGCCGTCAAGAGTGATGCGTCGCAATTGAAGCTTCTCAAGAAGAAGAAAAACCCGACCCCGGACGACCTCGCCCAGATCAAGAAGATCGAAGCCAAGATCGTTGCCGACAAGGAAGCCGCCAAAGCCAAGGCGCTCGAAGCCAGGAAACTGGCGATGCGCGAGGCGGCCAAGGCCAGGGCCGACGCTGAACGGCAGGCGTTCCTCGCCAAGAGGGGCAAGAGCGCGCCAGCAGCCGAGGTGGCCGATGCCAAGCCAGCCAAGAAGCTGGTTGCCAAGATCATCGAGCCAATCGCACCGATCGCGCCAATCCAGTCGGCCGAGCCGCTTCCGGCAGAGGCCATGAACGTCGCCTTGACCGGCAACAATGGCGAGCTGCGCAGCGAGGTTATCGGCCAGAAGCAGCCGAGCAGCAGCGGCGGCCTGTTCGCCGGCCTCTTCGGCGGCACCACGTCCGGGTCGTCGATTTCATATCTTCCCGAGACCCGAGCTCTCGACCAGGTTCTCGCCAAGAGGGAAGCCAAGAAGCAGTTCAAGGTGAAACCGGAATTCGTGCCGCAGGACGTGGAATTCAGCGGCTACGATGCCGGCACCATTGTCATCGACACCAGCGCGCGCCGCCTCTACCTCGTCGAATCGTCCTCCACCGCTCGCCGCTACGCCATTGCGGTCGGCCGCGAGGGCCTGCAGTTCAAGGGCACGGTTGCGGTCGGCGACAAGCAGGAATGGCCGCGCTGGATTCCGACGCTGGACATGCAGAAGCGCGAGCCGAAGCATTATGGCCAGTACAAGGACGGCATGCCCGGCGGTGGCCAGAATCCGCTCGGCGCACGCGCCATCTATCTCTATGACGGCAAGAAGGACACGCATCTGCGCATCCACGGCACCATCGCGCCGCAGTCGATCGGAACCAGCGCCTCGAATGGCTGCTTCCGCATGATCAACGAGCACGTCATGGACCTCTACAGCCGCGTCAGGGTTGGCACCAAGGTCGTCATCATCTGACGTTTTCGTCATCCTGCCGAAAGGGCCGGCTCAGCCGGCCCTTTTGTTTTGCCCTGTTCACGATCGAGCCTGTTCGGTCATGATCCCCGAGACAAACGGAAATCGTTTGTCCGAGACAAACGGAAACCGTTTGTCCGAGAAAACCGGATTCCACTTTTCGGGATCATGGTCCAAGCGCCTTCTTGGGAAAAAACCTTCGCGGTGGTTTTTTCTCTGGCGGAATCAATCCGGCCGCGTTAAGCGATGACTCCCATGGCGCGATATGTATTCATCACAGGCGGCGTGGTTTCCTCACTTGGAAAAGGCATTGCCGCAGCGGCCCTTGGGGCTCTCCTGCAGGCGCGAGGCTATCGCGCACGCATCAAAAAACTCGATCCTTACCTCAATGTCGATCCGGGAACGATGTCGCCGTACCAGCACGGCGAGGTTTTCGTCACCGACGATGGTGCCGAAACCGATCTTGATCTTGGCCATTACGAGCGCTTCACGGGCCGCTCCGCCAATCAGCAGGACAACATCACCACCGGCCGCATCTACAAGAACATTATCGAGCGCGAGCGGCGCGGCGATTATCTCGGCGCCACCGTGCAGGTCATTCCGCACGTTACCGACGAGATCAAGAATTTCGTCCTCAACGGCAATGACGACTATGATTTCGTGCTGTGCGAGATCGGCGGCACGGTCGGCGACATCGAGGCAATGCCGTTCCTGGAAGCTATACGCCAGCTCGGCAACGACCTGCCGCGCAATAACGCCGTCTACGTGCATCTGACGCTGATGCCCTACATCCCGACGGCCGGCGAACTGAAGACCAAGCCGACCCAGCATTCGGTCAAGGAACTGCGCGGCATCGGCATCGCGCCCGATATCCTGCTGGTTCGCGCCGACCGCGCTATTCCCAAGGAAGAACGCAGAAAACTGTCGCTGTTCTGCAATGTGCGCGAAAGTGCCGTGATCCAGGCGCTCGACGTGTCGCATATCTACGATGTGCCGATGGCCTATCACAAGGAAGGGCTCGATTCGGAAGTGCTGGCCGCCTTCGGCATCGATCCAGCGCCGAAGCCGCGCATGGAGCCCTGGCAGGCGGTATCCAGCCGCATCCACAATCCGGAAGGCGAGGTGACTATCGCCGTGGTCGGCAAATATACCGGCCTCAAGGATGCCTACAAATCGCTGATCGAGGCGCTCTCGCATGGCGGCCTCGCCAACCACGTCAAGGTCAAGCTCGACTGGATCGAATCGGAGATCTTCGAAAAGGAGGATCCGACGCCCTGGCTGGAAAAGGTGCATGGTATCCTGGTTCCCGGCGGCTTTGGCGAGCGCGGTTCCGAAGGCAAGATCCTGGCGGCGAAATTCGCGCGTGAGCGAAAGGTGCCGTATTTCGGCATCTGCTTCGGCATGCAGATGGCCTGCATCGAGGCGGCGCGGTCGCTGGCCGGCGTCGAGCATGCATCTTCGACCGAGTTTGGCCCGACCGAGGAACCGGTCGTCGGCCTGATGACCGAATGGCTGAAAGGCAACATGCTGGAAAAGCGCCGCGAAACCGGCGACCTCGGCGGCACGATGCGGCTCGGTGCCTATCAGGCCGAGCTCGCCAGGGGCTCCAAGATCGCCGAGATCTATGGCGACACGCAGATTTCCGAGCGCCATCGCCACCGCTACGAGGTCAATGTCGACTACAAGGAGCGGCTCGAGGATTGCGGCCTGGTGTTTGCCGGCATGTCGCCCGACGGCGTGCTGCCGGAAACGGTCGAGTATCCAGACCATCCCTGGTTCATCGGCGTGCAGTATCACCCGGAACTGAAAAGCCGGCCGCTCGACCCGCATCCGCTGTTCGCCAGTTTCATCGAGGCGGCGGTGGAGCAGAGCCGGCTGGTGTAGCGACCGGATTAGCGGCAATGCAGACCTATGTCGCGCTGCTCTACAGCATCATCCTGGGCGAGGGGCGCCGGGTCGTCATGGCCGATCTCAAGGCCATGGCGGAACAGCTCGGGCTGAACAACCCGCGCACGCTGGTGGCGACAGGCAACCTGTTGTTCGAGGCGCCGGCAACGGACATTGCCGATCTGGAACAGCGGCTGGAAGCAGCCTTCGAAAAGACCTTCGGCCGCCATGTCGATATCATCGTGCGCGGTGCCCAGGACTGGCTGAAGCTTGCCGCCGGCAATCCGTTCCCGGCCGAATCCGCCGAGGCGGGCGACCAGGTGGCCGTGCGCGTGATGCGCCAGCCGGTGCAGGTGGATGCCGTAGCGGCGCTTCAAGCCTATGTCGCCGAGGACGAGAAGGTTGTGTCGGTCGGCGGTGACATCTGGGTCGTCTTTTCGCGCGCGAGGCCAAGTTCGCGGCTGCTTGCGGCGACCAGCCACAAGCGCATGGGTATCGGCACCTCGCGCAATTGGAACACCGTGCGCAGACTGGCTGAGATGGTGGGCAGTAGGCAGTAGGCAGTAGGCAGTAGGGAAGCAGTTCTCTACTCCCTAGCACCTACTGCCTACTGCCTCATTTTCAAGCCTTTGCCGTCTTCGCGCCTGCGCCCAAAGCGGCGCTGCGCAGCACGTAGTAGATGATGCCGGCGATTGCCACGCCGAAGAACCAGCCATAGACGCCCCACCAGGACGGCAGCCAGTTGGTAAAATTCGGCAAGATCGACGAGAAGATGGCGCCGATGGCGGCGGCGATGAAGGCATTGACGTGCCAGCCGCCCTGGAAGCGGAACTCGCCGTCTTCCCTGTAAAGCGCCTCGACGTCGACCTCACCCTTCCGGATCAGGTAGTAGTCGACCATCATCACGCCGAAGATCGGCCCCATCGTCGCGCCGATGACGTTGACGAACGAAGCGGCACTGCCTTCCCACGGTGCGAAGGGATAGAGCACGAGTGCGATGACGGCCGCGATATAGCCGCCCTTCTTGAAGTCGATCTGTCTGGGGAAGACGTTGGAGAAGTCGAAGGCCGGCGACACGAAATTGGCGACGACGTTGATGCCGAGGGTTGCGACCGCAAAGGTCAAGGCTGCGAGCGCAGCGAGGAACCAGCTGTCGAATTTCGCCGAGATCTGGTCGGGATGCAGCAGCACTTCGCCATAGACGTCAAAGGCGGCAATGGTGGTGACGCCGGCAACCAGCGAAAACAGGATCAGGTTGATCGGCAAGCCCCAGATGTTGCCCTTGCGCAGCGATGCCTTGTCCGGCGCGTAACGGGCGAAATCGCAGAAATTGAGATAAAGCGCGGAAAAGTAGGTGACCCAGATCGCCGCCACCGCAAACAGCGACGTCCACGATCCCGGCGTGCCTGGTACGCCCGCATCCTTGGTCTTGTCCAGCAGCACATCCATCGGGATGTCGCTGGTGAAGGCAAATCTTCCGGATTTGACGCAGAGATAGATCGCCAGGATCAGCATCATCACCCACACCGCGGGACCGGCCCAGTCCTGGAACCGGCGCACCGTTTCCATGCCGTTCTGGATGATCAGCAGTTGCAGCGCCCAGATGACCACGAAGCAGATCACCTCCAGGCCGGTATGACCGAGGAAATGCGTGTTGGCGTTGAAATCGGCAAACCATTGCGAGCGGATCAGCAGCGCCACGATGGCGCCGGAGGCGGCGGCAGTCTGTGCGCCATACCAGAAGCAGGCGACCACGGCCCGCACCAGTGCCGGAATGTTGGCGCCCCAGATGCCGAAAGAGGCGCGGGCAAGCACGGGGTAGGGCACGCCGGTCTTCACGCCGGCATAGCCGACCATGTTCATCAGCGCATAGATGATCAGCGAGCCGATGCCGATGGCGATGATGAAATTGACGAAGCCGCCGCAGAACAGAAACAGGCTGGCGGCGAGGTAGTAGCCCCAGAGGCTATGGACGTCCGACGTCCAGACGTTGAAGATCGAGAATGGTCCCCAGTTTCGAACTTTAGCTGGGGCAAGGTCCTCGTTGTAGAGATCAGGTGATGCGCCTTCTATGGTCACTGCAATATCCTCCCCTTGATTGGCCACGCGCCTCCACGCGATGACCGTGCAGGTTAAGCCTGACGCGGGGGAACCGGCAACCGATCCATTTGCCGGCTTTGGCCTTAAAGATATTCAATGCGAACCGCGATTATCGAGGGGTCGCAATGGTGGGCCGCCTCTGCACCTGGGGGTCGATGATTCGAAATTCGACGTTGGGATTTCAATCTGAAGCAGTGGTTCCGGACATCTTCGGTAACGGGGGACCACCTAGGCGATGGCCATGACCTGCTTGTGGTCGGCAACTTCGGCGAGCAGCCAATCCTGAAATAGGCCGGTGCCTGGTTTGTTGCCGATGCTGCGGCGCTGATGCAGGTAAATGCCGGCCGGGTAGGTGTGGCGGGCACGAAACGGAGCGACAAGTTTGCCTTGCTGCAGAAAATCTTGCGCCATCATCGTGTCCGCAAGGGCTATTCCCGCGCCATTGATCGCCTCGCGCATGATCAGCGTGCAATCATCCAGAGTTGTGCTGGATTTTGGGGTCGTTTCCAGCACGCCTTCCTGCTCCAGCCAACGCTTCCATCTCATGGTCTCGCATTCGTGGATCAGGTGGTGATTGACCAGATCGGCCGGCGATCGCAGCGGCACCGGACCTTCCAGCAGCGAAGGAGCACAGACCGGCGTCAGCAGCAGGGGGATCAGCAGCGTCAAAGCCGGGCCGGCCTTGTAGACGAACTCGTCGACAATGGCCAAATCGAAGTTGGCGCGCTTGCCTGAGGTGGAGATCTCCAGATCTACCGACGGATGCAACCGGCGAAAGTTTGGCAACCGGTCCGCCAGCCAAAGGTTCAGGACGGTGGGCACGCACAAGACCCTGACACGTTGGATCTTGCCGTGGCGCGAGCCCACGGAGAGGCTGACGTCATCGGTGGCGCGCCAAATGGCCTCGAACGCCTCGGAAAGGCTGCGCGCGTAGTAAGATCCCCTGATGGTCGGCGTTATCTGGCGAAAACCACGCTCGAACAGGTCCTGGCCAAGGTTCCTTTCAAGCGCGCGGATGTGGCGGCTGACAGCCGAGGGCGTCAGATGCAATTCTTCCGCCGCGTCCTTGACGCTGCCGAGGCGCGCGGCGGCCTCGAAAGCGCGCATGCCGTTGAGTGAGGGTAGGGCCATTGGCCGATCATGAGTTGTCAGTTGAGTTTTTGTCAATCGACATGGGCAAAATTCGCGTTTGATCGCCTGCCCGGTTAGGGGATACCCAAAAGGCAAGAGCAATTAAGTCGTCTCAAGAAACGACTATTTGGGAACATCGGCACCATACCGCCTGCGGCAGAGACCGGCTTGACCGGTCTCCACCGAGGAAGAGCGAAGCTTTGCTCGGTGTCGCCGCAATTGGAGAGACCACCAGCCTATGCCTCAATCGCCAGCGCCGGTCTTCGAAACCGCGGACGATATTTCCGGGGAAACCTCCGTCCTCGTGATTTTGCAACCTGCCCAAGCCGGCTTTGGCCCGCGGGCAGCGGCCCTGGATGCCGAGATGAGCGGGATTCTGTCCCGTGCCTGCTCCGACCCCGCCGCCTTGACCGAATCCGGCATCTGCATTGATCTGATTGCCCCGCAAGCAGTATCGACCAAGCGCGTGATCGTCCTGGCCCTGGGTAAAGCCGAAGCGGTAACGACCCTGTCATTGGCGCGCGCCGGCGGCTTGCTGGCGGCGCATCTGGAGGGCAAGGGCGAATGCGCGGCCACGCTGGTCCTCGATCCCATCGCCGGCGTTGAGCTGTCCGGCGCCGAAATCCTGGCGCGCGTCGCGCTTGGTATGCGGCTGCGACGCTATCGTTTCGACATGCGCAACCGGCGGCAAGGCGCCGGGGCGGATCGAACCTTGCGGGTGAAACTGGTTGGGGCCAGCAGCCCGGATCTGACCGCGGCGCTGGTGCGGATCAATGCCGTCGCGGATGGTGTCGAATATGCACGGACCCTGGTCAACCTGCCGCCGAACCATCTCCATCCCGACAATTTCCACGATCATCTGGAACCGTTGCGTGAAGCCGGCATCGACATCGAAATGCTCGATGCCGCGCAGCTGAAAGAGCTCGGCATGAACGCGCTCCTGGCCGTTGGGTCAGGTTCGGCGCGGCCGCCACGGGTCGCTGTCCTGCGCTACCGCGGCAAGGGTGCTCCAGCCCAACCGCTCGCTTTCGTCGGCAAGGGCGTCTGTTTCGATTCGGGTGGCCTCTGCATCAAGGGCGGATCGCAGATGTTCGACATGAAGGCCGACATGGGTGGGGCGGCGGCTGTGGTCGGCCTGCTGATCGCACTCGCCCGACAGGGAAGTCCGGTACACGCAGTCGGTGTTCTCGGTATCGCCGAGAACATGCCGTCCGGCACCGCGCTCAAACCACGCGACATCATCACGACGGCCTCGGGACAGACCGTGGAAGTGTTCGACACGGATGCGGAAGGACGCCTGCTTCTGGCCGACTGCCTGCATTATGCAGCCACGCGCTTCAACCCGTCGGTGATCGTCGATCTGGCGACGCTGACCTATTCGGTGACGCGTGGCCTGGGATCGATATTCGCCGGCCTGTTCAGCACCGACGATGCCATTGCGTCACAGATGATCGCGGCCGGAGAAACGGTTGGCGAGCGGTTCTGGCGGCTGCCGCTCGACCGGGCCTACGATGAGGGTTTGCAATCGCAGTTCGCGGATCTGCGGCATCATGCCAAGGACATGGAAGACGGCGACGCTCCCTATGCCGCGGCCTTCCTGCGCCATTTCACGGAAGACCGCCCCTGGGTGCATCTCGACATTGCCAGCAAGGAACTGGCCGACACCGATAGGCCCCTCGGCAGGCAAGGCGCCACGGCATTTGGCGTGCAGATGCTGGAAGAGTGGGTGCAGGTGACCCGCAACATGAGTTAGGCGACCGCCGTCACGGACGAATATCAAGATACCTTCAACCGCACTGGGAACTGGGATGTCATCTGAGATCATCGGCATGGAAGGACGGGCCGCTTTCGGCGCCTACGAGACCTGGTATCGAATCTCCGGCGAACTTGGTGGCGAAAAGGCGCCTGTGGTGATCCTGCATGGCGGTCCGGGCGTCGCCCACAATTATGTCGATGCCTACAAGCTCCTTGCCCGAAGGGATCGCGCCGTCATCCACTATGACCAATTGGGCTGCGGCAATTCCACCTTGCTGCCCGACAAAGGGGCCGACTTCTGGACACCCCGGCTGTTCATCGACGAGCTTGAAAACCTCGTCGACCATCTCGGCATTCGGGCGGGCTTCCATGTGCTCGGCCAGAGCTGGGGCGGCATGCTGGGCGCCGAATACGCGGTCACGCGGCCGCAGGGCCTGAAGTCGCTGACCATCGCCAACTCGCCGGCTTCCATGAAGCTGTGGGTCGAAGAGGCCAACCGGTTGCGCGCCGACCTGCCTGGGGATGTGCAGGAGACACTGACCCGGCATGAACAGGCCGGCACGACGGACGATGCGGCCTACCAGGCGGCGACGATGGTGTTCTACGAGCGGCATGTCTGCCGGGTCGTGCCTTTCCCGCCCGAAGTCACCGAGAGTTTCGCCCAGGTCGTGCGCAATCCGACGGTCTATCATCTGATGAATGGGCCGAACGAGTTCCATGTCATCGGAACGCTGAAGAATTGGAGCATCGTCGACCGCCTGCCGGCCATCGATGTTCCCACATTGATCATTTCCGGACGTCACGACGAGGCCACGCCCGCGACCGTGCAGCCTTACAAGGACGCCATCAAGGGATCGCACTGGGAGATATTCGAGCATTCCAGCCACATGCCGCATGTCGAAGAGCAAGATGCGTGCATGCGGGTGGTGGGAGACTTCCTGGACCACAACGACAATTGAAAAAAAGGGGAATCAAGACATGAAGAAACTGCTTCTGGCGGCAACAGCCGCGGCATTGCTGACCGGTACATGGCTGGCCCCAGCACAGGCCGAATATCTCAAGGAGCACCGAGGTGGCACCATTCGCCTCCTAGCCCGCTCCGCGGCGGGAACGCTCGATCCGCACATCAATTACACGGACCAGGGCTGGCAGATGTACCAGCCGATCTATGACGGCCTGGTGGCCTTCCGCAAGGCCGAGGGCATGGACGGCTTCACCATCGTTCCCGATCTGGCCGAGGCCCTGCCGCAGGTCAGCAATGACGGCAAGACCTTCACCTTCAAGCTGCGCAAGGGCATCAAGTTCTCCAGCGGCCAGGATCTCGGCGTCAAGGACGTCGTCGCTTCCCTCCAGCGCATCTTCAAGGTTTCCGGACCGACCTCCGGTACCTTCTATGCCGGCATCGTCGGTGCCGACAAATGCCTGGCCGATACCAAGAGCTGCACGCTGGAAGGCGGCGTTGTCGGTGACGAAGCGGCCGGCACCATCACCATCAACATCGCCAAGCCGGATGCCGAGCTGCTCTACAAGCTTGCCTTGCCGCACGCCGTGGTCCTGCCGGCGGACACGCCCGCGGAAGACATGGGTTCCAAGCCCATTCCCAGCACCGGTGCCTACATGATTTCCGCCTTCGATCCCAACAAGGGCATGACGGTATCGCGCAATCCCAATTTCAAGCAATGGAGCGAGGACGCCCAGCCAGACGGCTATCCGGATGTCGTGCAATATGATTTTGGCCTCTCCGAAGAGGCAGCCGTCACCGCGATCCAGAACGGCGAAGCGGACTGGATGTTCGACGCACTGCCGAGCGACCGCCTGGGCGAACTGGGTAGCAAGTCCATGGACCAGCTGCACATCTCGCCGCTTTCGGCGTGGTGGTACGCGCCGCTAAACAATCGTCTCGCACCCTTCGACAACGAAAAAGCCCGTCAGGCCGTTGCCTATGCGATCGACCGCAACACGCTGGTCAAGCTGTTCGGCGGCAAGGTGCTGGCCTCGCCGGTGTGCCAGGTCCTGCCTCCGGATTTCCCCGGCCATGAAGACTATTGCCCCTTCACCAAGAATCCGGGCGCCAAATGGTCGGCACCCGATCTCGACAAGGCAAAGCAGCTCGTCGAGGAATCCGGCACCAAGGGTCAGAAGGTGACCATCATCGCCGAGGACACCGCGATTTCGCGGTCCATCGGCGTCTATCTGCAGAGCGTGCTGACCAGCATCGGCTATGCCGCCGACGTTAAGCCGATCTCGCCCAACATCCAGTTCACCTACATCCAGAACACCAACAACAAAGTGCAGATGTCCGTCACCCAATGGTACAAGGACTATCCAGCGGCTTCGGACTTCCTGAACATCCTGTTCAGCTGCGCCTCGTTCCGTGAAGGTTCGGACGCTTCGATCAACATCGCCGGCTTCTGCGACAAGGAGATCGACACCAAGATGCAAAAGGCATTGGACCTCGGCGTCACCGACCAGAAAGCCGCCGACAAATTGTGGGCCGAAATCGACAGGCAAGTTACCGACAAGGCACCGGCCGTCGGTCTCTTCACGCCGAAGCGGCTTGACTTCGTCAGCAAACGCCTCGGCAATTTCAAGTTCAACCGGCAGTTCAACTGGATGATCACCCAGTCCTGGGTGCAGTAACGAACTGCGGAGGGGCACGTCCGTGTCGAACGTAGCTGTTGCCGCGCCGCGCAAGACGCGAGGGCCTTGGGTCGTCGCGTTTGCGAAGCTGGCAAGAGACAGGGCCGCCATGGCGTCCCTGGCCGTGTTCCTCCTCATCGTCCTTGCCTGCCTCAGTGCGCCTCTCTACGCGAAATGGGCCGGCGTGGATCCATTCGCCTCGACGCTCGACGCCGTCATCCAGATCGACGGCGCCGACGTTCCGGTGATGGAACAATCGACGGAGGGGCTCGGGCTTGGCTACACACCGCTCGGCCCGACCTGGCGGCTCGGCAATTACTTCCTCGGCGCCGACAGCCAGGGACGCGATGTCATGGCCAGGATGCTCTATGGCGGGCTCATTTCGCTGTTGATCTCCGGAGCAGCCACCATCTTCACCCTGATCCTGGGCACGGCGGCGGGATTGATCGCCGGCTATTTCGGCGGCGTCACCGACACGCTGCTGTCGCGCTTCCTCGACATCCTGTGGGCATTTCCGATCTATCTCCTGGCGATTTCGCTTTCCATCGTCACCATCGCCCATGGTATCAAGATCGGGCCGATTGAGATCGAGTCCGGCAGTCTTTGGCTGCCGGTCATCATCATCGGCATCGTCTACGTGCCCTATGTGGCGCGCCCGATACGCGGGCAGGTTCTGTCGCTGCGTCACAGCGAATTCGTGCTCGCCGCGATCAATCTGGGCGTACCGGGATGGCGCATCCTGTGGCGAGACATTCTGCCCAACATCACCACCACGCTCATCGTCTTCGTGCCGCTGATGATGGCGCTGAACATGCTCACGGAATCGGCACTCTCCTTCCTTTCGATTGGTGTGCAGCCGCCCGCCGCGAGCTGGGGCACCATCATCCAGGACGGACAGGCGCTGCTCTATACCAGACCACTGGTGGCGCTGGTGCCGGGTCTGGCGATCGCGGTTTCCGTCATGGCGCTCAATGTCTTCGGCGACGGGCTGCGCGATGCGCTCGACCCGCGCTCCAAGGTTCGGCTGGGGCGCGACTGATGATCTACGCAATCCTGCGCCGTTTCGGTCAGATGCTGTTCGTGATGTTCGGCATCTCGGTCATCGTCTTCCTGATTTTCTTCGCGACGCCGGGCGCCGACCCGGCGGCGCGCATCGCCGGGCGCAATGCATCGCCCGAAGTGCTGGAGGCGGTGCGCCACAGCTTCGGCTTCGACCGACCGCTCTACGTGCAATATGTGAAGATGATGGAGAAGATCTTCGTCACGGGCGACCTGACCTCCTTCGTCAATCGTGGCTGGAAGGTGGTGCCGGCGGTCATGGATTCGATCCCGGTCACACTCTCGCTGGTGTTCGGGGCAGCGATTCTGTGGGTCGTCGTCTCCATCATCATCGGCATCGTCGCCGCCGCCACGCGCGGCAGCTGGCTGGACAAGCTGCTGATGGCATTGGGGCTGCTCGGCATTTCCATGCCGGTCTACTGGCTGGGCGAGGTGATGAACCTGGTCACCCAGAGCCGCTACCACGACAGCTGGGCATTCTCCTGGGTGCCGCCGCTCGGCTACAAGAATTTCTCCGACGATCCGAAAGGCTGGTTCCTGACCCTGGTCATTCCGTGGATCACGCTGTCCATTCTCTATATCGGTATTTACGGGCGCGTGTTGCGCGCGGCAATCATCGAATCCCTGCAGGAAGACTATATCCGTACGGCCCGGGCCAAGGGCCTGTCGGAGACCCGCATCTTGCTGCGCCATGCCTTGCGTACGTCGCTCATCGCCTTCGTCACTCTGTTCGGCCTGGACTTCGGCGCGCTGGTCGGAGGCTCGGCCCTGCTGACGGAGGTGGTGTTCGGGCTGCACGGCATCGGCAAGCTCACCTATGATGCGCTGCAGAACCTCGATCTGCCGATGATCATGGCAACGGTGATGTATGCTTCGATGTTCGTGGTCATCGCCAATGCGGTCGTCGATTTCGTCTACATCCTTCTCGATCCGCGCCTGAGGACATCATGATACTGTCAGTGCGCGACCTCAGAGTATCCTTCCGCACCAATGATGGCCTGGTGCGGGCCATCGACGGCGTTTCCTTCGACCTCGATGAGAGCGAAATCCTTGGTGTCGTCGGTGAATCCGGTTCCGGCAAGACGGTATCGCTGCTGGCCGTCATGGGCCTCATCACCGATCCCAACGCCGCCATCGAAGGCTCGATCCGCTACAAGGGCCGAGAGCTCGTCGGACTGCCCGCGCGCGAACTCAGGCGGCTGCGCGGCAACGAGATCGCGATGATCTTCCAGGATCCGATGACCGCTCTGACGCCTGTCTACACGATCGGCTGGCAGATTGCCGAACAGATCCGCGCGCATCGCAACATCAGCAAGTCCAAGGCGATGGATCGCGTGGAAGAACTGCTGGCCGAGGTGAATTTTCCAAACCCGCACGAGGCGATGTCGCGCTACCCGCACCAGCTTTCGGGCGGCATGCGGCAACGGG
This sequence comes from Mesorhizobium sp. LjRoot246, assembly GCF_964254115.1. NCBI lineage: Bacteria > Pseudomonadati > Pseudomonadota > Alphaproteobacteria > Hyphomicrobiales > Phyllobacteriaceae > Mesorhizobium > Mesorhizobium sp. LjRoot246. The sequence continues at coordinate 4,035,087 of NZ_CAXUSN020000001.1, forward strand.
CGGTGATAGCAATGGCTTTGTCCTGCAATCCGGCACTGCTGGTGGCAGACGAACCGACCACGGCGCTCGACGTCACGGTACAGGCCGGCATTCTCGACCTGGTGCGCAAACTGCGCGCGACGCACAAGTCGGCGGTCGTCTTCATAACGCATGACATGGGTGTGGTCTCCGAACTCGCCGACCGGGTCATGGTCATGTATGCGGGCCGCGTGGTGGAACGCGGCAGCCGGACGGAGCTGTTTTCCGACCCGCGACACCCCTATACACGCGCGCTGCTCGGTTCGATCCCGCCGCTGACCGGCGAAAAACCACGGCGCCTGCCGGCCATTCCCGGTTCGCCGCCGTCGTTGCTGCGATTGCCGCTAGGCTGTACTTTCGGTCCGCGATGCCCAGTTCACTACGAGCCCTGCGAGGCCGGCAAGCCCAACCTTGGCGGCGGCACCCACGCCGCGGCATGCTTTCGGGTGGCGCAGGCATGAGCGGACCGATGATCGACAAAGACCAGCCAATCCTCGAAACGCGTTCGCTGGGAAAACGCTTCTCGATCGGCTCCCGGTTTTCCGCCGAAGGCAAGCGAACCGTCCATGCGGTCGACGATGTTTCGCTGACCGTGCGCCGCGGCGAGACGGTCGGGCTGGTTGGTGAATCCGGATGCGGCAAGTCCACGTTGGCGCGCTGCCTGGTAAGGCTCTACGACATTTCCGACGGCAAGCTTCTGTTCGAAGGTGACGACATCACCTCGAAATCGCTGTCGGAACTCAGGCCGCTGCGGCGGCGCCTGCAAATGGTTTTCCAGGACCCGTCGGCCTCGCTCAATCCGCGCCGGCGCGTCGGCGACCTTGTGGCCGAACCGCTGCGCATCCACGGCAGGCTTTCGTCGAGCGAGATCACCAAACGCGTGGCGGAACTGTTCGACCTCGTCGGATTGCTGCCGGATCATGTCATGCGGTTTCCGCACGAATTTTCAGGCGGGCAGCGCCAGCGTGTCGGTATAGCGCGGGCTATTGCCTTGAACCCCGATCTCGTGGTGTTGGATGAACCCGTCTCCGCGCTCGACGTGTCGGTGCAGGCGCAAATCGTCAACCTGCTCGCCGATCTGCAGGAAAAGCTGCAACTCACCTATATTTTCATCGCCCACGACCTGTCCGTCGTGCGCCAGGTGTCGACCCGCATCGCGGTCATGTATCTCGGCTCGATCGTCGAAGAGGGGCCGGCGGAAGAGTTGTTTGCAGCACCAACCCATCCCTACAGCCAGGCGCTGATCTCTGCAGTTCCCGTCGTGGAGACGACGCCCAGCGGGACGCGCAAGCGCATCATCCTCACCGGCGACGTACCGAGCCCGCTCAACCCTCCATCCGGGTGCCGTTTCCACCCTCGATGCCCGATCGCCGTGGAGCGCTGCCGTTCGGAGCGGCCGCAGTTGAGGGAATACGAACCCGGCCGCAAAGTCGCCTGCCACTTCCCGAAGATGTAGGCGACGGTCAACACCGCACGGGTGATCGCATTCGCCTGACAGATTTCAAAAAGATTCCATTTTCTGCGTGGAACCAACTGGCGGATGGCGCGTTTGATGGGGTTCGATCGAGCGCATCGCGGTCGACCGGGAGGAAACGATGGACCAGTTGCATTTCTTTTCGCCCGTGCGGATTTCGCGCGGGCAAGGGCATCCTGTCGAAGAAATCGATAGTGTTGCCGAGGCCATGATGTTCTTGCGGAAATGGCCGACGGGACGACGCGGTCCGGTCTATCAGTGCGCGCTGAACTGCTGCTCGGCCGCCTTGTCGGGCCAGATGTCTGCCGAGGAAGCAAGGAAAGCCTTCACCGGCTTTGCGCGCATCACGCGCCTTCTAGATGATGACATCGCGTTGCCGGTGGCCGGCGAAAACAAGGCAAGCGTGTACGCATTGCGCCGGTAGGAGCCTGTTGTCTTGACGGTCTTGCGAGGTCTCGCGCCATGGCGGCGCGGGTCTTGTTTTTGCGATGCGCTTCGGAGCGAACCACTCTAACTCTTTGTTTTGATGCAACTCCCAAGGGAAAGCGCTATGCGCTTTTCCTGGGAAAACCGTTTCATACTTTTCCTGGAATTGCTCTAGGTGACGGAATAACGATCGATCACCCAAAGCCAGCTACCATCGACTTGCCGCCGGGCAACCTCGCTGGTCACGTCGCCGTCGGGAAGTCGGGTCGATGTGAGCGCGAGGTCGCCGCAAACGAGCGCCCGCCGCTGCTCACCCACTGCAAACTTCCGTCCTGAAGCGGCGATCTCGGCATAGTAGCTGCGAATGGCCTCCCTGCCGCGCAGCGAGCGTCCGTCACCACAGTCGATCACCGCATCCGGTTCGAAAAGGGCGGTCATGCCGTCGACATCGCCCGCATGCTGCCGCGAAACCAGCAGGGGCTCCAGTTGCTGGGGATCGTAGGCAGGCTTTCTCTCTGCTGGGTCGCCCATGTTGACCTCCGCTGCGCTTCCAAACGAAATCTTATCGCAAACCTTTCGGTCGGTCCGTGACCAGGTTGAGGAATTTTCTGGGTCAGCGTCGCCACCCGCTGGCGGCCTCAAAAGCCAGGCGGTTGAAAGAAGCGGCAAATAGGCTAAATAGGCGCCGCAACGGCCCGATCTGGCAGACCCCGATTGGACGAGTGCCCGCGAAGGCAGCCCGAACGCCATGACGAAAGCAAAGCTCGCCATCGCCCCGATGATGGATGGGGTAGACAACTAAATAAAATCAAATAGTTATGGGGGCTCGTGTGCAAAAACTGCACACGAAAGTTCTTCTTCTCTTCCATTTTCATTCCTGCGAACGAGCCGCCGACTGCTCCCTTGAGCAGTTCCGTGATGAGAAGTGGTTGCCCATAGCGCGACAGTCTTCGCCAAGGCATCATCCGTGCCCGCCGTCTTGACGAACTCGCCTGAGAGCTTTTACCGGATTTGCCCGCATCACCCGCCTGCTGGATGACGACATGGCACTGCCGATCGGCGGCGAAAGCATTGAGACGTCTACGCGATGAGGCGGTAAAGGCAGGCCGCAGGTTCCTTGGAATGCGACGCGCTGCGCTAGCTTGGCGCGGCAGGTGTGTCGTTGCAGATTCCTTGAAGAGCCCACCAACAACGACGTCAGCTCTCGAAACCGTACCTGAAGCCGCGCCCCACGCGTTGGTACAACGCACCGGCTGGCAGCTTCAAGCCGCCGCCCAGGCAACACGGATTGCCAGGTACCAACGTCACCAGGTAAGAACGTCCATGAGCCTCAGCGGCAATGATGCTGGCCCACGACGCCGGACTGCCGCTCTTCCTGTTTCGGCGGACAGGGATGATCGCCGTACGAGCAGAATACACAGCAATCTCCCGCTAGGGGCTTGAGGAGGGTCTTGCAGCTTTCGCATTCGTAGAAATGCAAGCAGGCATCGATAGGCATTGTCTCGCTTCTGCGGTGGCCGCAGGAGGGACAGGTGATGGTGCCGGTGAGCTCGATCATTGCTCCTCCACCAATGCAGCAGCATAGCCAGCGTTGGCGGAAGCATCGGCGATCGCCGCAGGGCTCGTCTTGACATCGTCGAAGACAACCGTTGCGGTCTTGGCGCTGACATCGGTTGAAACCGAGACAATGCCGTCGAGGTGCCTGATCGCGGTTGCAACGGTGATCGGGCAGAGCGGACAGGTCATGTCGGGCACTGAGAATGTGGCGGTGCGCTGTGCTGCGGCGGCAGGCAAGGCGGCTAGAAGCAGCGCAACAATTGCAATGACGATGCGCATGGCGGGATCTCCTACAAATTGAGCCGTCCGAAGACATCGACAGCGGCCGCTGACGCTGCAATTAGGCTCGCGGCCAACAGGATGAAACGGGTGGAACGGCGATAAAAAGGACTGGCGCAAAGGGAGCCCGGGAGACAGGCGGCCTCGCTGCGACGGTAGCGCCAGAATCCGAGAGCTATGGAGACGGCTGCGAGCGTGAGGAAATATGGCTGGTAAGGCGCCAGCGCGGTGAGGCGCGCGATCCATGCGCCACTAATTCCCACGAGAGCGAAGGCGAGGGGAAGGACACAGCAGGCCGACGCGAGGAGACCTGCCGAGAGTCCGCCTAGAGCGAGCGACAGCGCAGCCCGCGAGTTCTTTGAATTGTCGACGATCAATGGTCTGCTCATGCCGGCCTTCCTACGCGGTTCGAGACGAATAGGTTGATGGCGCCGCCCGACAACACGATCAACAATCCGGTGCCGAGATTGAACGTCAGAATCTCGATGCTGGCGTCGAGTGGATGGAAAAGACTCAGCGCTGCTGCGGTGATACCAGCGACGGAAAGACTTGCGGCGAAGATCACTGGCGCCGGGTTGAAACTGGCTGCATGGCGCAGCATGAGGGTCAAGGCGAGCGACAAAGGCAGGCTGGTCAGCACCAACGTGGCAATGCAAGAGGCAGTCTCACCGGGAGGCGCGCTGCCGGGAACCATCGGGATCCAGAATCTCAGGCACTGATAGCCGATCGAGGAAAGCCAAAGGGCGAGTGCCGGAAAGGGCAGCCACAGCCAGTGACGCGAACGGCCGGGAAGGCTGATGAGGAATGCCGCGACTGCGGCAAGAATACCGGTGAAGACAGCCCCCGTGAGGCTCAAGGCGAAGCGGATTTCGACCAGGCGAACTAAGAGGCCTGGCCGCCAGCCATGGGCAGCGGCGATCATGACGAAGATCAATGCCGCCAGGAGCAAGAACCCGGTGGCGCGCAGCACTGGCGGACGGAGCCGCCTGACCGGCCTAAGATTGGTCGCAAGCGCGGAGATGAGATCATCCGTGGGGATCATGTTTCGCTCCCGCCTGAGAAGAATTGCCGCAGACGCCGGATGGCACGGTGGGTGGCGATCTTGAGCGCCGCCACGGTCATACCGCTCGCCGCGGAGGCCTCCTTCAGCGACAGTCCTTCGATCTTGGTGAGCCGCACGGCTTCGCGCTGTCTGGAGGAAAGGCGGTCGAGGGCAGCAGTGATGTCATGGATATTCGTCATGTCCTCAAGGTTCGCGGACGGATCGGCAAAGGTTTCATAGTTAGGCTCAGATTCCGTTTCCAGGGCCCGGCGACGGCCCTGGCGGCGCAGCCGGTCGATCAGCCTGCGTCTGGCAATGGCCGTGAGCCAGGGACCGAAGGGCCGCACTGGATCGTAGGTCGCACGCGCAGCGTGCAGGGTGAGCAGTATATCCTGCACCGCATCCTCGACATCGCTGGGATTGCGGTGACAGCGCGCGGCGTGGGCGCGGAGATATGGCGTGACGCTCTCGAGGAGCCGCCGATAGGCATTGGCATCGCCGTCCTGGACCCTTGCCATGAGGATCGACCAATCCAGCTCCCGCACCTGCGGCGGAGGAGCAGCTCCCCCTCTCACAAGTTTCAACACGGGAGGGGTGGTCATTGCCGATACGCCTCCGAAACAAATCGTCGCGCGACCAGCCGGTCAAGGGAAATGGGTCCCGCACCAAGGGCAATGACGGAGATCGCCATGGCAGCCCAGGGCAGATGGAAGTTGGCCCAGCCATCGGGCACCACAAGCTGGATGATGCCGGTCATGACGAGCATTGCCAAGGCGGCAAAGCGGGTGGCGAGGCCCAGAATCAGCAGCATCGGCAAAGTGAGTTCGGCGGTTGCGACCAGAAAGGCCACGGCATCGGGCATGGGGAAACCATACTCGGCACCGAAGATGTGCAGCTTGAACTCCTCTTCGAACAGATAGATGGTGCTGTCCGAAAGCTGCAGAAAACCGTCCCAGCGGGTGAGGCCGGAGCGGAAAAACGGCACTGCGAGAGCTGCTCGCAAAAACAGCGGCGCCACGGCCACGGCGACAGAGGAAAGCCACCTCGTCAGTGTGCGGACCAGTTCAGGCGCGGAAATCATTATGGTTCATCTCCGGTATCGTGTCCGATGCTCCAACCGATGAAGGCGCCGGCTTCGATCAGTCCGGCCAAAATCGCCCTGAGATCGAAGTGCGGTGCGGTTTCGAGCGCGGCGATGGCCGCGGCCACCACTGGCTTGCCGGCGCCCAGGGTCCTTACGAGGGCCGCAGCTCCCATCGGCAGTTGGTGCACTACAACTTCGGCGCTCGGGCGGATGATGAGGACATCCTCTCCACCGGCTTCGAGATCGACAGCTGCGGGCTCGCCGCCCGCAACGTTCATGCGCCAGATGGTGAGGGCGGGAAACCGCGATCGCGTCACCCGGAGTGAAGGATGGAGCGCCAGCCGGACCCGGCCCAGGCGGTGCTGATCGATCGCCAGGAGATCATTGGCGGAAATCGGCTCCGCATCGGCCGCGTGATAGGCCTCGATCCAGGCGCGCTCGATCCTCGCCACGTCAGCGAGATAGGGGAGTGTCGCCGTAGGATCGAACTCGTCGATGAATTCGGGGAAGCCCGCGCCGTAGCCCAACATGATGGGCGACTGCGGCGGATGGGCAATTACGAATTGCCCTGCCAAGGCACGGAAGAATTCATCTCCGACGATGCGGTGAACCGCCGGGTAATTTTCCTTCAGCGTCTCGATCAGGCCAGCCACGACATTGTTGCGATAGACCGCAAAGCGGCGCGGACTTGGCAAGCCATCGGGTCCCACGAGGCCCTGGGGCGTCGCGCGAGCAGCGTCGAGCAGGGCCAGCGCGAAGTCCTGTTGCCGTTCAGCCAGTCGTTGCAAGGCGCATCTCCTGCTGTGGCGCGTGAGACTTCATATACCCTTCGGCTCGCATGGCCTCGGCGTGCAGCTCGTTCCATGACGGCAAATCGGCATCCCATTCGATCAGCGTCGGCGTGGGGCCGAGTTTATCAATCGCGTAGGCGTAGAGCCGCCAAACCAACGGGTCGACCGGCCGGTTGTGGGTGTCGATGAGCAGTGGCCTCTTTTTCTCATCGGTTTCCGGCGTGAAGCCGCCAAGATGTATTTCCTGCACCGCGCCGAGCGGGTAGGCATCGACATAAGCGAACGGGTCCCACTGCTGATTGGTCGAAGCAACATGGACGTTGCTCACGTCGAGCAGCAGTCCGCAGCCGGTGCGGCGCTGCACTTCGGCGATGAAATCAGGTTCGGCATAGGTGCTTTCGGCAAAGGCGATGTAAGTAGAAGGATTTTCCAGCAGCATCTGGCGGCCTAGCGTTTCCTGCACCTCGTCGATGTGTGAGGCAATGCGCAGGAGCGTTTCCCTCGTGTAGGGCGTCGGCAGGAGATCATTCAGAAACACATCGCTATGACTCGACCATGCAAGGTGCTCGGAGAAAAGGCCGGGCTGGTAGCGGGCGATCAGGTCTTTCAGGCGCCTCAAATGGTCTTGGTCAAGGGGCTTGGCCGCGCCGATCGACAGACCGACGCCGTGCAACGATAGCGGATAACGCTCGCTCACCGCCGCGAGGTAGCGGTGCGGTGGCCCGCCCGCCCCCATGTAGTTTTCGGCGTGGACCTCGAAAAAGCCGACGTCCGGCGCGGTTTCCAAAATGTCACGGTAGTGCTGCGGCTTAAGTCCCACTCCGGCGCGCGGAGGAATGTCCATGATCGGGCTCCCGGAAAGGCAATCGATATGGGGCGGATGGTAACGCCACCCGCCCGGGTTTCCTCGGTATCAAGTGATCGGTTTCAGCGAGCCCTGGCCCTTGGGCGTGGTCATGGCGGTGCAGGTCCCCTTCGCCACCAGCTTGAAGGCATTGCCCTGGTAGTCCTTGGTGGCCGTGCCCGCACAGGTGGTTCCAGCGCCAGCGTAGCAGTCGTTGTGGCTCTTCAGCGCCACGCCGAAACACTTCTCCATCTTGCCGGAAGCGACCTCCTTCTTGGTCATCTCCCGCATCTTCATCATTTCTTCCTCGCTCATCGCGGCGGATGCAGAGCCGATGGCGGCGGCGCCGATGGCGGCGGCAAAGGCACTGGCGACGACGGCGGAAATCAGGCGGTTTGACATGCTGTCCTCCAAATGGGCGTTGTTGCACGAACCCATCTCCCCCGGCGATGCTGGGAAGCGGCAGGTTCTTCTGGAAGTTCGCGACAGAACCCGCGGAGGTTACGGCGGTTCAGATATCCACGGATCACGAATCTGTGTAGTGCGGCGGTTGGGGCCGCTATGTGGGATCGCCGGCAAAGAACAACACACTTGAAGCGACGGGCGCCGCAAATCAACCGCAGATGAGCCTTGATGAGGCGGCCGCATCGCCATCGCGGCTCCGCAAATTGACGGTTCGTCGGTGGACATCCGGCGCCGCCTATCCAGATTTTTACCTCACCTCGTGCCCCACCGCACGCTCTTCCGGGCCACGAGCGACCTTTCCATGCCCAAACCACCCGACGAATCGATGCGGCGCGGCACAGCGGGTAGGAAATTGCCGCAAAATCGCTTAAGTCAGCGCGAGGCCGTATGGATGAGGCCGCGAAAGTCACCGCGAATGAATGAAAAGACAGGCAATTACAAAGAGTTCCGGCTCTCGATTGCACCTATGATGGATTGGACGGACCGGCATTGTCGGTTCTTCCATCGCCAGTTGACGAGCCATGCGCTGCTCTATACCGAGATGGTGGTGGCCGACGCGGTCATTCATGGCGCTCGCGAGCGGCTGCTCGGTTTCGATGCCGCGGAGCATCCGGTCGCGCTGCAGCTCGGCGGCTCGGATCCGCAAAAACTTGCCGAGGCGGCGCGCGTCGGCGAAGCTTTTGGCTACGACGAGATCAACCTCAATGTCGGTTGTCCGTCAGACCGCGTTCAGTCGGGTACGTTCGGCGCCTGCCTGATGAAGGTGCCTGACCTCGTCGCCGGCTGCGTCGCGGCGATGAAAGCGGCGGTGACAATTCCCGTGACCGTCAAATGCCGCATCGGCGTCGACGAGCAGGATCCAGAGCCGGCCCTCGATGCGCTGGCGGATGGTGTTTTCGATGCCGGCACCGACGCGCTGTGGGTGCATGCGCGCAAGGCGTGGCTGGAAGGGCTGAGCCCCAAGGAAAACCGTGACATCCCGCCGCTCGATTACAGCAGGGTCTATCGGCTGAAGGCCCGAAAACATAACGAATTCATTGGCATCAATGGCGGCATTCAGTCGATTGAAGAGGCACGAGAGCATCTCGGTCATGTCGACGGCGCCATGCTTGGCCGCGCCGCTTACCACACGCCTGGCATTCTGGCCGGCGTCGATGCCGCCTTCTACGGTGCCAAGTCCGAAGCGTTCGATTTCGCCGCGCTGATCGATGTCATGGCGGACTATGCGGCACGCCATATCGAGCAGGGCGGGCGGCTTGGCCATGTCACCCGCCATATGGTCGGCCTCTTCCACGGTTTGCCCGGCGCGCGCCGCTACCGTCAGATCCTGTCCACCGACGCGACAAAACCCGGCGCCGCCCCGGACGTGTTGAAGACGGCTTTCGCGGCCGTCGAACTCAATGGCGTAGCGGCCGAGGCGGCCTGAGTTTGGAGGGCGGACTTCAGTCCCTGAGGATCATGCGGTCGCCGCGCACGTCAAAACCCGACAGCGAACCGATGAAGTTCATGCCGAGCAGGCTCTGGCTGAGCATGCCGGGTGCGGCGATCATCACCGGCATGTCCCTGCGCATGATGCCGCCGATCGCAATCTGATCTGTCTTCACGGCCGCGGCGCGCGCCACGCCGTTGGCGGTCGAAACCGGTATGGTGTAGTTGAGCGCGGCCGGATTGAACCCGGCGGCTAGCGCATCTTGAGATGTCAGCACGGTGCTGGTCGCGCCGGTATCGACAACGGCCCGCACCGGGTTGCCGTTGATCAGGATGCGGGCTTCGAAATGGCCGTTGTCCGCCTTGTCCAGTGTCACAGTGGCGTGACCGTCTTCGACGCCAAGGGCGAGCGGGCTACCGGGAACAAGGCCCGCCGTCACCCGGCTGGCGACATCCTGCAGTTCATAGCGATATTGATAGCCGGCGATCAACGCGAGTGCGATGGCCGCCCAGGCGCCAAGGTTGCGGGCCATGGCGCCCAATGGCCGGCCCGAACGAAGCAGGCCGGCGCCGATGAGAGCGCCAAAGGCACCCAGCCAGACCAGCCGGCTGAAATCGTTGTTCTCGACGCCAAGCGTGCTGCCTGCGGAATCGTTGAGCATGAGCAGTACTGCTCCCACTCCGATCGCGGCCATCAATATCCAGAACAACCGGCTCATCGGTGCCTCACGAAAGTGCGTCGCGTTCGCGCGCCATGCGGGTTCGGCGCGTTTCCCGGCGCGGCCGGCGCTCGACCGTTTCCAGCCGGGCCGGCAGTTCAGCCATGACGCCGCGGCGCGTTTCCGGCGTCATCCCGATCCATGCGCCGATTTCCTCGCGCGTGCGGCCGCAACCGAAACAGAAGCCGGTTTTCATGTCGATCGAACAGACCAGGATGCACGGGGATTCGATGGCCGTCATGACTTTCTCTTGGGTTTCCATCCGGAACCCCTCGTTCCACCTCCACATGGTGCAACGGTAAAGCCAATGCAAGCCCCCGCGATTGCGCCCTTCACGGCCGGCTTTGCGGCAAATGCAGGACCATAATCCCAGAGGTTGTGCCAACCGCACAAGGCGGCTATGCCGCTCACCAACTCCAGGGAACGATCGCCAACGTGATGACCAGCGCACTGCCTTTCGATGATTTTCGCAACCTGCTGGCCAATCTGCCGGCGGCCGACACGGTAGCCGAGGCCCGCGCGCGCGCGCTGTTTGCCAAGGCTGACAAGCCGGGCAGTTCGCTTGGCCGCATCGAGGACATCGCCGCGTGGCTGGCCGCCTGGAGCGGGCGGGCTCCGCCCGCGGTGACGAGACCGCTGATGGCGGTCTTTGCCGGCAATCACGGCGCCACACGACACGGCATTTCGCCACGCCCGGTGCCGGCGACCGCCAACGCGGTCGAGCTTTGCGCCGCTGGAGGGGCTGCGGTCAACCAGATCTGCATTGCCAACGATCTCGGGCTAAAGGTTTTCGATCTTGCCCTGCACATCCCGACCGCCGACATTGCCGAGGCTGCCGCACTGGATGAGCGCGGCTGTGCCGCCACCATGGCCTTCGGCATGGAAGCGATCGCGGGCGGCACCGATCTCTTGTGCCTCGGCGATCTCGGCGTCGGCAACTCCACCGTCGCCGCGGCCTTGTTTGCGGCGCTGTTCGGGGGCAGGGGCGTCGATTGGGTCGGCCCGGGGTCGGGCGCCGATGCGGCGATGCAGGCGCGCAAGGCTGGTGTGGTTGATGCGGCGCTGGCCTTTCACGGCGCTCATCTCGGCGACCCGCTCGAGGCGCTGCGCCGGGTCGGCGGCCGTGAATTCGCGGCAATTGCCGGCGCCATCATGGCCGCGCGGATGCAGAAGATCCCGGTGCTGCTCGATGGGCTTGCCGCGACGGCCGCCGCAGCGGTGCTGCACGCTGCCAACCCTGCCGCGCTCGATCATTGCCTGCTGGCCAGCCTGTCACCAGAGCCGGCACACGCACGCGCCGCCGAACGGCTCGGGCTGCGCCCATTGCTTGATTTTGGCATCAGCCATGGCGAAGGGGCAGGGGCCGCCCTTGCCGCGGGTCTGGTCAAGGCGGCGGCACTGACCAGTTCGGGCATGGCTGCGGCGGTACGCGGCTAGAGTCTTGACGTATTAGCGCCCGAGATTGGGAATGCGGTAGACGACAGCGGCATATTTTGGGTTGGAGCGTCTGTCGACTATTACGCCCCCAAGGCGTTCCGCTATTCTTCTGCCGGCCACGTTCCTTTCGGCAACCGGATATTCGAAGCAGTCCGGTTCGAGTGTCTCGACGGCCCATTCTGCAACAGCAGCAATTGCCTCTCTGCCAATGCCGTTTCCTTGAGCGTCTTCTCTAATCCAGATCCCGAGCTCGGGACACGCGGTCTTCGCTGCATGAAGGCCGACAAGCCCCAGACAGCAATCGTCTGCCAATGCACGCACGACAAAATGCAAATCCGATCCGTCATCGATTGGTGCCAGCCAGGATCGCCATACCTCGGCAAAGGCCGCCAGTGATCGAGGTGGTTCCCACTGCATGAAACGGGTGACGGCGGGAGTGATGGCGGCAAAGAGGTCTTCGGCATCGTCGGCTGTAAACAGCTTCAGGCGAAGGCGCTCTGATTTGATCTCGACGCCACTGGCATGCCAATCATCTGCTGCCATTGTGGAGTGCCGCCTTCTTGCTGACCATAGACCCAGGGCGGCGTGGCGCCTATCGCCGCCGCGCCGCCACCGCCGCAGTCGGCAGTGCGGGCAATTCCTCCATCACCCGGCTTAGCGGGAAGATGGCGATCGCCTCGGTGCCTTCGCGCAGCTTGGAATGAAGTTCGAACTCGCCGCCATGCATGGCAAGCAGGCCTTGCACGATCGGCAGGCCAAGTCCGGTGCCTTGCTCGGCGCTCTTGATGGCGATCGAGCCCTGGCCGAAGGCTGAGAGCACCACCGGGATCTCGTCTTCCGGTATGCCCGGGCCATTGTCCTTGATCGAAATGTATTGTCCACCGCCCGCCGTCCAGCCGACACGGACACGGATTTCGCCGCCGGTGGCGGTGAATTTTATCGCATTCGACAGAAGGTTGAGCGTGATCTGCCGCACCGCCCGTTCATCGGCGAACAGCCGAGGCAGCTCATGCTCGAAATCCTGGACGACACGGATGTCCTTGTTGCGCGCCCTCAACTCCATCATGTGGCAGCAATCTTCGACGATACCAAGCAGCATTACCGGCTCCTCATTGAGCTGGTAGCGACCAGCCTCGATGCGCGACAGGTCGAGGATCTCGTTGATCAGGTCAAGCAGATGCTGGCCGGATTCGTGCACGTCATGGGCGTAGTCGCGATAGGTGGGATTGCTCATCGGCCCTAGCACCTCGTTCGACATCACCTCGGAAAAACCGAGAATGGCGTTGAGCGGCGTGCGCAATTCGTGGCTCATCGAAGCAAGGAACCGCGATTTCGCCAGATTGGCATCTTCCGCCCGCCGCCGCGCCTCGTCCGACATCGATTTCGCCGTCTCCAGCTCGGCGATCAGGGCATCCTTTTCGGAGCGGAACGACAACATCATCAGGGACGAGTGATTGAGCTGACGGGCGACATAGGCGAAGAAGGGCAGCGACACGACCAGCAGCCCGGCCATGATCGCCTCGACCGGCATCCACAGCTCCAACCCGATATAGGCGTACAGTGCCACCGGAACGGCAAACGTCGCCAACAGCGCCCCGCGCAGAGACGAGGTCATCACCGCGGTCGCCGCCATGGCAATCAGCAGCACCACGACCTTGACGATTTGGAACTGATCGACCTCGCAGGCGCCGCAGCCGAGCCAGACGAACCAAGCCCAGCCGAGACCGCAAAGGAAATGGCCGATCAGGAATTCCCTTCGCGTTTGCAAAGGGTTAAGCTCGGAAGCTTCAGTGCGCTCGATGCGCCGCGCAAGGAAGACGACGAAGGTGTAGCAGGTCAGCGTGAACAGCGCCCAGAGGCCGATTTCGTTGCCGATGCCGGCCAGCCTACCAGCAGCCGCGATCGCCAGGATAAGAAGCGGGATGGCGATGGCGCCGCCGGTCATGGCGCGGGCGTGGAGCTTCAGCAGCTCGCGATCGAAATCGGGATTGCCGGCCTGCTGCGAAAGACGGTCGCGCGTCTTGCGCACCGCGCGTGCCACATCGCTGTTGCGATGAGGTTTCCTGCGGTCCACAATGAACTTGTCCGCTGTGTTCGAGCGTTGCAAGGGCATCAAAACTTCAATTTATGCGAGCAGCGGTTTTCCAAGTGTTAAGCTACGTTCGAATGATTAACCAACCGTTTGCCATATGAGCCGTTCGTGGTCGCCGAGGCGGCGCCGGCCATATGTCGCGCCACCCCGAAGCCTGTGGCGCCGGCTGGTGGATTACGGTCTTGCGGTCATCATTCTCGGGTTGTTGATCCTGCTGGCGGCCCGCCTCGACCGGGTGGAAACCCGCAAGACGCAAGGCATGGCTGTCGTCAACGACGGCGATTCGATCACGCTTGGCAGCGAGCGCATCCGCATGCGCGGCATCGATGCGCCGGAATATACCCAGACCTGCCGCAAGAACGGCGCCGACTATCCCTGCGGCACGCTCGCGCGTCAGTCGCTCGTTCGCTTGATCGCCGGCAAGCCCGTCTCCTGTGCCGGCTGGCAGCGTGACCGCTATGGCCGGCTGCTTGGCGACTGCACCGCCGGCGGCAAGGATCTCAATCGGGCGCAGGTCGAGGCGGGCTGGGCGGTTGCCTTCGGCGACTTCGAGAGCGAAGAAGCCACGGCGCGTGCCGGAAAGGCCGGCATCTGGGCCGGTACGTTTGACCAGCCGCAGGACTGGCGCGACAGCCATCACGGCGAAGTCGTCGAGAGAAAGCATGGTACGCTGGCGTCAATCGGCGATGCCGTGCGCGAAATTTTTCGCTTCTGGTGAAGCGCATCCTGTGATTGAACCGCGAACGAACGGAGGATGGAGATGAAGCTCTTCGACGGTGGCCGGGCGCCCAACCCAAGGCGGGTCCGCGTTTTCCTGGCCGAGAAAGGCATCGAGGTTCCACAAGTGCCCGTCGATATGGGTGCGCTGGAGCACAGGCAACAGGCGGTCAGCTCGCGCAACCCCCTGCAACGTCTGCCGGTGCTGGAACTCGACGACGGCACCATCATCACCGAATCCGTCGCCATCTGCCGTTATTTCGAGGAGCTGCATCCGGAGCCCGCTTTGTTCGGACGCGGAGCACTCGGCAAAGCGCAGGTCGAGATGTGGCAGAGACGGATGGAATTCAATCTGCTCAGCTGCGTCACGCAGGCCTTCCGTCACATCCATCCGGCGATGAAGGAATGGGAAATCCCGCAGGTCCCCGAATGGGGCGAGGCCAACAAGCCGAAGGCCGTGGCGTTCCTCCGGCTGCTGGACGATGAGCTCGGCAGCCGGGAGTTCATCGCCGGCGACAGCTATTCGATCGCCGACATCACCGGCCTGATCGCCGTCGACTTCATGAAGCCGGCGCGCATCAAGGTGCCGGATGAATGCGCGAATGTGTTGCGCTGGCACCAGGCCGTCTCCAGCCGGCCAAGCGCATCAGCTTGAGAATGACTGCCGAACTCGAACGCTTCACCGCCACGGTCCGCGCTTGCCGCATCTGCGTGGAAAACCCGGTCGGCAAGTCTTTGCCGCATGAGCCGCGACCGGTGCTGCGACCCTCGTCCAGCGCTCGTATCCTGATCGCCAGCCAGGCACCAGGCACTAAGGTGCATCTATCGGGCATGCCGTTCACCGATGCCTCCGGCGATCGCTTGCGCAGTTGGCTTGATGTGACGTGCGACGAATTCTACGACATCGAAAAATTCGCCATCGTGCCGATGGGCTTCTGCTTTCCCGGCCAGGATGCCAAGGGCGGGGACCTGCCGCCGAGGCGCGAATGCGCGCCGGCCTGGCGCGCGCCCTTGATGGCCTTGATGCCGCGGATCGACCTGGTGCTGACGATCGGCATCTATGCGCAGTCCTGGCACATGGGTGCGGCGCGCCGGCCCTCGCTGACGGAAACGGTGATGGACTGGCGCTCCATCTGGGAGAATTCCGTCGGTCCGAAAGTGCTGCCGCTACCGCATCCCTCGTGGCGCAACACGGGCTGGCTGAAGAAGAATCCATGGTTTGAAATGGATTTGCTGCCTTTTCTGCGCTCGGAAATCCGCTATCGCCTCGATTGATCTTTCAGCAAGAAATCACTCGCTTTTTGGCTGATTGGCAGAATTTCTTTCTTGTTAAAGGCCATGATAAGGCCGAGTATAGCCAATCTATTCCCCGAGGGAGCCAAAAATGGACCGCCTTGATAGAAAAATTCTCCGCCTCTTGCAGGAGGACGCGACACTCGCGGTCGCCGACGTCGCCAAGAAAGTCGGGCTGTCGACGACGCCTTGCTGGCGGCGCATCCAGAAGCTCGAGGAGGAGGGCGTCATCAAGCGGCGCGTCGCCATTCTCGACCATGAAAAGGTCAATGTGCGCGTCACCGTCTTTGTGTCGATCCGCACCAATTCGCACAGCCATGAATGGCTGCGGCGTTTCTCGGAAGTCATCCAGGAGTTTCCCGAGGTGGTCGAGTTCTACCGCATGAGCGGCGACGTCGACTATCTCCTGCGCGTCGTGGTGCCCGACATCGCCGCCTACGACGCCTTCTACAAGCGTTTGATCGCCAAGATCGAGATTCGCGACGTGTCGTCGTCCTTCGCCATGGAGCAGATCAAGTACACGACCGAAATCCCGCTCGACTACATGGTGCTGGACAAGGAATCGGGTGCCAACGCTGCCTGAGCTTGCGCAAAGTTCTCCCGCTTAGTTCTTCTTTTTGTTGAGGAAACTCCAGGGCGAGTTGACCGGCAGCGTGACGGTGTCCGGCACGCTGCCGACAGCGACCACGTCTGCCTTGCGCACACTGTAGCCTGACTGGATGACGCTGACGCCATCGAGGATGAACAGCTGGCTCTTCTCCATGTCCGGCTTCAGTGCCCCGGTGACGGCGACCGGCTGATAAGCTTCCGACATCTTGTAGGGGTGAGCCGGCGTGACCAGGACGATCTGGTTGGGCGGCGGCGTCGGCATGTGGCTGCAGGCACCCGTCCACGGCACCAGCAGGAACTGATAGACAAGATCACCGTCGCGATCGACCGGCAATGCATAGCCGGCCAACTGAATGCTTTTGTCCTGCAGGTTGAGGGACAACGTCTCGCCATGGTCGGGCAATTTTGCCGCGATCATCGGCAGCCCGACGTTTTCGGCGGCGGATTGCGTAGCCGGGCGCAGATCCTTCCAGAATATATGCGCGGTTTCGGCCGAGACTTGGCCGATGGAAACACCAAACGCCACAGCCAGGATGGCAACTAACTTAAGGCGGTTATTCATGAGCTCCATTCTTGGCCAGTCTGCCGCCTGAATCGAGTCACACCGTCGTGATTCAAGAGCACTTCTTGCAGATGTCGGATTAATCCGCACTGTGAATGCACACTTTCGCTCTTGCACGCAATTCGATCGGTGTGATCGAGTGGCGCACCACCGGCCCCGGTACACCGAATGGCGATCGATGATCCTCGCGGGAAGTTAGATACGAACAAAACGTTGGGAAACCGCCGAAATTGTCTTGCCCGATCGCGACAGCGGAGCAGAAAATAGCATTGCAATGCCTACAAACCGATGGCGTCCGTCGTCGCTATCACCAGACATGGAGAAGCACCATGCCAACCGGCCATGATCTCAGTGGGCTGATGAAATTTCTTGGCCGGGACGAATGGCAAGGATGTTTCAACGAGGTTTTCGACGATCATTTCGGCCCGGTTCTCGAAGCTTGCGAGATGGAATTCGAAGACCTCGCCGGAATCGTCAGCGACGATTGGGCAATGACCCTATGGGGCTGTGCCTTCGAGGATTTCCTGACTCAGGAGTTCGATGGCCAGCCCGCAAATATCGTCGATGATTATGTCAAGCGCCGGGGTTGGAAGGAAAGCGCGCAATCCAGGGCCTATATGCTGGCGCTGCGGACCTCCGTCATGAGCTTGTATGAGGTCAGTAATGTGGTGCCGGGGCAATCCCTTGTGGCGCGCGACCTTATCCGTGGAGGCGAGCCGGTCACCGTTAGCGAGGGCACCGCCACCAAGACGCTGAAACAATGGGACAGGATCGCCGCGCGGATCGTACCTGTCATGGGCAAGAACATCCTTGCGGGCGGCGTTTTGCCGTTCACCCCGCAGGCTACCGAGTCATTGTTCGACGGCCTGCGAACCACATTCGGCAAGAAAAAAACAAAAAAGCTACCTGCGTTGAATGATGAAGAACTGCAGGCGATGGCATCATTATTCACTCTGTCATGGTTGTTTGACACCCTCGACAGGGTGATGCGCGGGCCATTGCTGCAAAACAATGACGGCGACGAGATCGTTTTCCACAATGTCCGTTTTCCCTTGGCGTCCGGCGTGGCACCTCAGGACATCGCTTCCCGGCTGAGCAGAATTCCGGGCATGTTGCAGGAAAGCGAGAAATTCTGGAGCTGGATGGAAGAGGTGCCGCAAGGTAGAGACAAGCCAAAAACGGCGGGGGCAACCACAGTCGACACCCTGATGGACAGTGGTTCGAATGTGATAGGCAATGCCGAGCTGAAGGACCGCTTCCTGCATTTGTCCACCAATTCCGCAGCGCGTGCGAAAAATGGGACGGACCTGATCCGCCAGGTCCTCGGCGATCTTGTGCGGACGCCCCTTACAGAAATCCGCACTGTCGAACAGATGATGGCCGAGCGGCCAGGCAGACATACCCAAACGCCGTCATCGAGCATTTCGTCGGAAATCGCCGAAGAGACCATTCACCAGTTCTTGGATCGGCATTATCTGGATACTCTCGACCAACCGGTCGCAATGTTGGGTAACAAAACACCGCGTCAAGCCGCCAGGACCCCGGCCGGCCGGCAAAAGACGGCCGACTGGCTAAAATATCTCGAAAACCAGACGGCCAAACAACCAGATCCCAACCATCCCATGGCCACCTACAGTTTCGAATGGATATGGAAAGAACTCGGCCTTCGCGACTTGCACCGATAGCCCCCTCCACGGCAGCGCCCAGTAATGCACTGGGCCTGAAGCATTTTGCAGCCCTGAAATCATCGGGGGCCGAAGAGGCCGCCAAATGGGACGAAGGCGCTCTCAATTCGAGCGCGTCTCACTCCAGCGTCAACGCTCGAGCCGCATCACATGTCGGCGAGAACCGGCCATGCCGATCTCGCGGAAGCCGCGGGCCGCAAACATATCGCGAAAACCCATGAAGCTGTAGCTCGGTGACGCCTGGTCGACCGGGTAAGCCTCGATCGTGCTGGCGCCCTTGGCGAAGGCGTAGTCGATGGCCGCGGCAAGCAGCGCCGACGCCAATCCACCGCCGCGCAAGGCTCTCGGCACATAGAAGCAGACGATCGACCACACGCCTGTCTCGCTGTCGTCCTGTTGCCGGGAAAGCCGACGATAGGTCTCGCGCGGCGCAACCGAGCACCAGCCGACCGTTTTGCCTTCAACGCGGGCGAGGATGCCGACGGGTGTATCGGCCTCGATGAGCGAAATGATGGCCCGTTTCTTCTCGTCGTTCGGGACATGCTCGCGGCTGGGAAGGTTGCGCCAGGCCATGCACCAGCAATATTTCGGCCCGCCCGGCTGTTCGAACAGGTTTTCGAAATCGGCGCGTGTCGATCGCGTCACCGCCGAGAAGCGAATTTCCGCGCCGTCAGCCTTTCCTGGCGGCAATCCGCGCGAGCGTCTTGGCATTGGTCAGCTCCCTCACTGCATCCTTGCCGATCCAGCGCGCCGTCCTGTCGGCCGACTGCGCCAGCCGTTCAGCGACAGCAAGGGCAGCGCTATGCATAGCCATCGATCGTTTGCCGATCGACCGAAGCGCCCAGTTTACGGCTTTCTTCACGAAATTGCGGCTGTCGGTGGCATGCGCTTCGATGATCGGCAGGAAGGCGAGGAAGGTCGCCTCCGGCTCTTTCTTCCGATGAACGACAGACCAGGCCATCATGGCAAAGGCCGTGCGCCGAACGAATTCCCGCTCGTCGGCCGCGAATTCGGCGATCAGTTCCTTCCAGGCGTCCGTGTCGACGAAGAGATCCGAGACGCCATCGACGATATCCCAGGAATCGAAGCTCGCTGCCCATCTCCTTGCATCTTCAGTAGAAAACCGCTGCGGGTCAGCCGTGACGGAAGCGATGAACTGCGCCTCCATGATGCCGGTGTCCCATAGCTCGAAGGCGCGCTCGTGGTTGCGTTTGATCTTCCTGGCGATCTGCCGCTGCACGCCGTGCGAGATGCCAAGGGCGCGGTCGATCTTGATGCCGTAGCGCAACATGCCGAGGCGGTTCTCCTGCGAGCCGATGGCGCGTAGGTGGGCGACAATTTCCTCGGCACTGGATTGAGGCGAGAGCTCCGTCACCGCAGCAACCTATTTTTCGAGACGCGCGAGCAGTGAGGACGTGTCCCAGCGCTTGCCGCCCATCGCCTGCACGTCCTTGTAGAACTGGTCGACAAGCGCGGTGACCGGCAATCTGGCGCCATTGCGGTCGGCTTCAGCCAGGCAGATGCCGAGGTCCTTGCGCATCCAGTCGACGGCGAAGCCGAAATCATATTTGCCGGCGTTCATCGTCTTGTGGCGGTTCTCCATCTGCCAGGAGCCTGCGGCGCCCTTGGAGATGACCTCGATCACCTTCTCGATGTCGAGCCCCGCCTTCTTGCCGAAATGGATGCCTTCGGCCAGACCCTGGACGAGGCCGGCGATGGTGATCTGGTTGATCATCTTGGTGAGCTGGCCGGCGCCGGCCGACCCCATCAGGCCGACCATGCGGGCAAAGGCATCGATGACAGGCCTGGCCTTGTCGAATGCCGCCTGCTCGCCACCGACCATGACGGTCAGCACGCCGTTCTCGGCACCTGCCTGGCCGCCGGAGACCGGTGCATCGAGGAACGAAAACCCGGCGGCTTCAGCTGCTGCAGCCAGCTCGCGCGCGACCTCGGCCGAGGCCGTCGTATTGTCGATGAAGATCGAACCTTTCTTCATCGATTTGAAGGCTCCTCCCGGACCCGTCGTCACCGAACGCAGATCGTCGTCATTGCCGACGCAGGAGAAGACAAAGTCTTTGCCTTCGGCTGCTTGCGCCGGCGTCGCGGCAAGGCTGCCGCCGTGCTGGCCAACCCACTGCTCGGCCTTGGCCTTGGTGCGGTTGTAGACGGTGACGTCATGCCCGCCCTTGTTCTTCAAGTGCCCGGCCATCGGATAGCCCATCACGCCAAGACCGAGAAATGCCACAGATGCCATGAGCTTGCCCTTCAGAATGGAATTTGCCGCGAGACCTCTAGGCCCTGCGCTCAATTCGTCAAGACGCGTGTGGCCAGATCGGCTGGTGCAGCCGAATTGAACACGGTCAGCGTTTCAGGTGAATGGTGATCCGGCGCTCGATCCATTCAATGCCATGGCGCAGGATCTCGACCATTACCAGATAGACGAGGGCGACCCAGATATAGGCCTGAATGTCGAAGGAGTTGGCGAAGGCGAGCTTTGCATTGCCCATCAGATCATAGACCGTGATGATGGCGACGATGGCGGACGCCTTGACCATTAGGATCAGTTCGTTGCCATAGGGCCGCAAGGCGACGATCAAGGCTTGCGGCAGGATGATCTTTCGCAAGGTCTGCAATTTGTGCAGGCCAAGCGAGGCCGCTCCTTCCCATTGCCCTCTTGGCACGCTTTCTATGGCGCCGCGCAGGATTTCAGCCTGATAGGCAGCGGTGTTGAGCGCAAAGGCAAAGACGCCGCAATTGAACGCGTCCTTGAAAAAATCCCAGAGGCCAACCGACTGGAGTTCGACGCGGAACGAGCCCAATCCGTAGTAGACGAGATAGGTCTGGACCAGCAGCGGCGTGCCGCGGAAGAAATAGACGTAGCAATAGGCGAGGCCGGACAGGATCCGGTTGCTGGACATGCGTCCAAAGGCGACAGGCACCGACAGCATCGCGCCGAGCACCATCGATATGGAAACCAGCGACAGCGTTACCCCAAGCCCTCGCAAATAGGCCGGCGCATATTTGGCGAAGAAATCGGGATTCCAGGCAAGGAAGAGATAGCTGACGATGCCGAGGCCGAATAAAATCCACAGGCAGACCAGCGCATAACCGGCGACACGCCTGCGCGGCCAACCCCGCGCCTGTGGCGGGGGCCGTTCGACCATTGTGGCTGTGGCGCTCATCGCTGCGCCTCCCGCCTGCCAAGCGAGCGCAGAATGGCGCTGGTGGCGAAGGAAGACACGACGGCCAGGCCAAGAAAGACCAGGGAGGCGACGCCGAAGAACAGGAAGGCGTGTTTGGTGACGCGGGCGGCGATGCTGGCATTGCGCAGCGTCTCGGCCAGGCCGACGACCGATACCAGCGACGTGTCCTTGAGCAGGCTGAGCCAGCAGTTCTCCAGGCCGGGGAACGCGATGCGCAGCAGCTGCGGCACGATCACCTTGCGCATGGTCAGCCAGTTGGAAAGCCCGATTGCGTAGCCGCCCTCATATTGGCCTTTGGGAATGGCGCGGAAGGCGGACAGAAAAACCTCACTGGCATAGGACGAGAAGATCAGCGCAAGCACGATCATGCCGGCGACGAAGCTGTTGACGTCGATGGTGGCGTCCGGCCGGAAATACCGGACTAGATGCTGCAGCAGGATCGGCATGCCGAAGAAAAACAGGAAAAGCGTCACCAGCTCCGGCAGGCCGCGAAAGACCGTGGTGTAGATGTTGGCGGCAAGGCGCAGCGACGGCTCTTCGGACTGTTTGGCCAGTGCAATGAAAAAGCCGATCGTCAAGCCGATAGGCAGCGTGGCCAGCGCAAGCGCAACGGTGATCAGCGCGCCATAGGCGATATCGTCAAGCCAGCCTTCGGGTCCCCAACTGAGAAGTGTCCATATGCTTTGGGCTGGCATCGACAGGTCTTATCTCCACGGCGTTCCCGAAACGAATAGAAAGACGGCGGGGAAATTCCCCGCCGTCTTGATCCTGTCTATCAGGACTCGGCGCCGTAGACGTCGAACTTGAAGTACTTGTCGTTAATTTCCTTGTATTTTCCATTGGCGCGGATGGCGTCGATGGCCGAGTTGAGCTTGTTGACCAGGTCGGTCTCGCCCTTGCGCACGGCAATGCCGGCACCTGGCCCGAAGATCTCGACCGGTTGCGGCGAAGGCTGGCCGAGGATCTTGCAGCAAGCGCCATCAGGCGAATCCAGCCACTGCTGCAGCACGACGATGTCGTCCTCGATGGCGTCGAGACGGCCATTGGCAAGATCGGCCTGCTCCTCGGGGCTGCTCGGATAGCCCTTGACGGTGCTGTCGGTGTAGGTCTTCGAGGCATAGTTGAAATGCGTGGTCGTGGTGGCGACGCCGATGGTCTTGCCGGCGAGGTCTTCCTTGGTCACGCCTTTCAGCGTGCTGTCCTTCGGCACGGCGAGCGCCGACGGCGTGTTGTAGTATTTGTTCGAGAAGTCGACCTTCTCCTTGCGCTCGGGCGTGATCGACATCGAGGCGACGATGGCGTCGAACTTGCCGGCCTGTAGGGCGGGAATGATGCCGTCCCAATCCTGGGCGACGAAGGTGCACTTGACCTTCATCTCATCGCAAAGCGCCTTGGCGATGTCGATGTCGAAGCCGACGAGCTGACCGTCGGCGGTGAGGTTGTTGAATGGCGGGTAGGCGCCTTCGGTGCCGATCCTCAGGGTCTTTTCCTGGGCCTGGGCGACGCCGAGCGTCAGCAGCGCGGCCGATGCGGCAAGCGCGATACGCAGTGAAATACGCATAATGGTCCTCTCTTTATGGTCCCGGCCGTCGTTCCGAACGGCTCTGTGGGGCGGTGCTTTTGACCGCCCGCTGGCGCGATACTCCCACTCTTTCCAAGAAAAAAGCAACTGCAAAACCACAAAAATGGGCAAGCCTATTCTGCCGCTGCGTCAACGCTCAAGCAACGAGCCCGGTGGTGCGCTCGATGAAGTCGGCTATCGACTTTGCATCGTCAAGATCGAATACCGGCAGGGCTTCGCCTTCGGCCGCAAAATCGGCGGCGACGGCGACGATGTTGGGATCTCCTGCCGAGAGCGGCGTGCGGTCCTTCGCTTCCAGCCGGCGGGTTTCGATCTTGCGGTGGGCTTCGCGCTTGTAGCCCTCGACCAGCACCAGATCGCAAGGCGCAAGCCGTGACAGGACAGCCTTCAGCGTCGGCTCATCCTCACCACGCAGTTCGTGCATCAACGCCCAGCGAACACCGGAGACGATCGCGACTTCGGTGGCGCCGGCCTGGCGGTGGCGAAAACTGTCGGCACCCGGCTTGTCGATGTCGAAATCATGATGGGCGTGTTTCACTGTCGAGACTTTCCAGCCGCGCCGGACAAGCTCGGCGACCAGCTTTTCGGTCAGTGTCGTCTTGCCGGAGTTCTTCCAGCCGGTGATGCCGAAAACACGTTTGTTCATGGCTTCATGCTCTGCAACAGCCGCTCGGCAGAGACAAGATCATCGGGCTCGTTGATGTTGAAGAAGGGGTCGACCCCCGCCGATTGCGGAACCGGGAACTCCACTTCGACACAACCGTGCCGATCGATGAAAGCCGACACCCGCCTTATATCTTCATCGACCAGAAAATACCGCAAGGCATCACGGCAGGCGAGCGGCCAGAGCGCGAAGGTCGGGTGCCGCTTGCCGGCCGAGCAGGCAACGGCAATCGAATCGGGATGGCGATCGGCGGCCGCCGCCAGCCGTGCCACAAGGTCCAGCGGCAGGAAGGGCGTGTCGCCGGCAGCGCTGACGATCGCCTTGCAGGCCGTGTTGGCAACGGCCCACTCGAGGCCGGTCAGGATCCCGGCAAGCGGGCCGGCAAAGCCGGTCACCGTGTCGGCAAGCACCGGCAGTCCAAAGCGCGAGAACCGCGCCGGATCGCCATTGGCGCTGAGCGCCAGCAATTCGACCTGCGGGGCAAAGCGCGACACGAGTTGGTCAAGTACGCTGCCGCTGCCCAGCGGCAACAGGCTTTTGTCGCCGCCGCCCATCCGTCTCGACTGGCCGCCGGCCAGAATGATCCCCGCAATGTCTCGCTTCATGCCACGAAGCCTGTACGCCAGCCATCGGAAATCACAAGAACCTTCAATGACCTGGCTAGATTCCGTCCGGCACCATGGTGGGTCCGGTGCTTTCGGCGACGATCTTTCGCCGACCGACGATCCGCTCGCGGTAGAGCGCATAGAGACCGGAGCCGATGATGATGGTCGCGCCGACGATCATCGGCAGATCGGGAATGTCGGCGAAGATGAACAGGCCAAGCAGGATCGACCAGATAAGCGCTGTGTAGCGGAACGGCGCAATGAAGGAGATGTCGCCGGCCCGCATCGCCATGATGATGAATTGGTAGCCGATGAGCACCAGCACCGCGGCCAGGGCCAACAGGGCCGTGCTGTTGCCCGTCATCGGTGTCCAGCCGCCCATCGGCGGCAACAGTGCCGCGCCGACGATTGTCATGGCAAGCGCGGTCGCGGTCGACACCAGCAATGTCGGAATGGCCTTGGGAATCCGCTTGGTGGCAAGGTCGCGAACCGCGCAGCATCTACTCGCTGGCCAGCGCCGCCAGCGAGTAGATGCTGAAACCTTCGAAGCCAGGCCGCACGATGATCAGCACACCGGCAAATCCGATGGCGATGGCCAGCCAGCGGCGCCAGCCGACAGCCTCGCCGAAGACAAGTGCGGCCCCCATCGTCACCGCCAGCGGCAGCGCCTGCAGCACCGCCGAAACATTAGCGATCGGCAAATGGGCGAGGGCGACGAGGAAACTCACAGTGGCACCGGCCTCGCTGACCACGCGCAAGGCCACCAGAGGCTGCAGCATCGAGCCTGGGCGGGCGAGAGCGCCGCGCTGCCAGGCGAGCAAGCCGACGAAAAGCGAAGCAAAAGCCCCACGGATCAACATGACCTGTGCCATGTTCATCGATTGCGACGAGTATTTGGTGATGGCGTCGTTGAGGCAGAAGCCGGCCATCGCCACCACCATGAACAACGCGCCGCGAAGATTTGGAGACAGGGGCAAGACGGGCTACCGGTTCTGCTTTGCAGCAAGCCTGTAACAGCCAGGCATGAAACAGCAACAGCAAAGGGCTGGGCCACAGCCGTGTTTGTGGCCCAGAATGTCGCCTGCAATGGCGGCGGAACTTACTTCTTCGGCGTCAGCACCTCGTTGCCATTGCCTTCCTTGCCGGCGATCGTCCACAGACCGTGCAGCGAGCCATCGCCCATCATCTTGTAGACCACAAGGCCGATATCCTCATCCATGACATAGCCGGCGGAGAAGGCGTCATCGTTGCGCATACAGATGCCGTCGGAAGATGAGCCGCCCGTCTCCCAGTGAATGGTGCAGGTCGTTCCGCTGGTCAGCGCGATGGTCGCCTCGCCGCCATAGGCAGAGCCGTCGAAGTTGGTGCCGGCGACCGTATAGGTGCCGCCGATCGACTGGGCCGCAGCGGGCACGACCGCGAGGCCAAGCAGTGCCAGAGAAAGAGCAAGTTTGCGCATCATGTATTCCCCCGTTGGATGAAAACCGTCCCAGCGCGAACGCTAGGCCGGAACGGGCGCCCGGTAAATCAGGTGACCATTGCGGATAAGGATTTGTTCGCGGTGTGGCTGAAAATGCTCATGGTCCCCCAAAACTCTCACGGCCCTTTGAGACTGCCGGCGATGGCGCCGACCAGCGGGTCGTATTTCGACTTCAAGGCCGGCGGGTAGTCGATCCAGACCGTACGGATGACGCCATCCCCGCCGAACAGCCGACGCTCGTAGAAGATCTTTCCATCCTTCAAGCCCGACAGCACCGCCCAGTCCTTTCCGGCCTTGCTGTAGGTGACCTTGTAGCCCGGCGCCTTGCTCGCCTTCTCCGCTGCGACAAAGCCTTTCGGCGTATCGTCGTCGATGTTGAGGATGCCGGAGCAGATCAGGCTGGCGCCGTCGGCGCTCAGCCATACCTGCCCGTCGCCATTGTCGGGCTCAGGCTGGCGATCGGTGAAGATTTCGTCGGGGAAAGTGCAGACGGTGCCGAAGCGCTCGTTCACATAGGTGAACGGCGCGGCAATCGCGGTGCATGCCACGATCGCAGCGAAAGACGTTACGATTGAAAAGAGCCGCCGCATGCCTTGCCCCGAAGTCGATGACCGCACGGCAAGTCTTGCACGATTTTTCGAAAAAATCAGCCGCCGGTGACGCTCATGTGGCGCGAGACCGACGGACGGCTGGTGCGGCGGTCGATGATGAAGTCATGGCCCTTGGGCTTACGGCCGATCGCCTCGTCAATCGCATCGGCGACCAGTTCGTTACCTTCGGAGGCGCGCCACGAAAGCGCGAGACGTAATGATCCTTTGGACAGGTGCCCGATTTTGATTGCCTTGGCGTTCCCAGGGCATTTCGAAAATCAGAAACTCCAACCTTTCGCCTTCAGGAAACCCTCGAAGG
This sequence comes from Mesorhizobium sp. LjRoot246, assembly GCF_964254115.1. Classification (NCBI taxonomy): domain Bacteria; kingdom Pseudomonadati; phylum Pseudomonadota; class Alphaproteobacteria; order Hyphomicrobiales; family Phyllobacteriaceae; genus Mesorhizobium; species Mesorhizobium sp. LjRoot246. The sequence goes on from NZ_CAXUSN020000001.1 coordinate 4,062,052, forward strand.
TCGTACAAGCAATTCCAAAATGCTCGCAAACATTTGGGATCTTTGCAGCGTTCGGCTTAAGCCGCTCTTGTGTCACCACAGAGCCGCTGCACGTCTGCGCGGCGGCAATTAGAAAAGGGTCGGCGACAGGCTGGCCGGTCGTTTGTGCTTTGGCAGAGATCAATTGTGCGAAATGGGGCACGGAGAATATCTGCCCGACGAATGCAGCCTCCGCTGCCGTGGGCGGCTTGAATAACCCTATATTACCTTTGGCCCACGTGATGACGTTTGTCTCGGGGCAGGCCTCAAGCTCGCGCCACACCTCACGAACGGACACAATCTCCCCTGCGTCCACCTCGGCCTGAAACAGCTTCCAGAAAGTGGGAAATACGTCTTGATAGTACCGCTCAAGCTCTCGAAAGCTGCTGGTGTCCACGACGTAGATCACGCCGCCAGGCCCCGGAGGAACCGGCTCTCCAATTCATCGACTTGTTTGGGCTTCACGCCGATGAAGTCAGCGGCTTCATCTACGCTTATCTGGCGACGGCCATAGCGCGCGAACACTTCGCTCATAAGCCGTTCGCTGAGATAGGCACCCTTAGTGAGATAGAAGCTCCCGCCGGAGCTTTCCTTTCCGACCCTCTGGCCGTCCCACTCGAGCTTGCGCCTTTCATAGAAGTCTTGGCTAACGCGGTCCGCATCGCGGAATCGCCGCAGAATGACCTCGCGGCTGACGCGATAGCGGGCGGCCAACGCGGCGAAGCGATCCGACGAGAGGGCCTCAACATTTTGCGGGAGGCCGGCCACCTGCAAAGCGAAATCTTGCGCAGGCACCAAGATCTCTGCCGCGATCTGGTTGCAAAAGCGCTCGATCCTCTGCTCGGCCAGCGGTAGCCGCTTCAAGGACGCATCATCGAAAGTGCTGATCGCGCGCCAGCCGATCAGGACATGGGCAAGTTCATGCAGCAAACTGAATATCTGCCGGGTCTTGGTGGTGCTGTTGTTGATCATCACCACGGGCAATTCGGGATGCTCAAGACAGAAGCCCGATATTTCCCTTTGCTTGAAGGTGTCTTTGAAAACGAAAACACCACCAGCCTCGATGGCCTTGCGCCAGAGTTTCAACGCCTCGTCTCCATCGGCGGCGCCCCACTCGTTGGCACCTGGCGCTGGAACGTCAAGCGAGGCGCGCACCACCGCTGCTTGCGGTGCAATGGGCTTTGAGACGTCAAGGCCCACGCGCCTCCAGAGGGGCTCAGCGATGGGGGAGCGCCCATCAAATAGCTCGACAAGAGACGCCTGATAGGCCCGTGCGCGTCGGATCAAGAACACGGTCTCGCGGCTTAGGCGGCGCAGATCGGTGTCGGGCAGAGCGCGGAACTCAGCTTCTGGCTTAGGTTCTGCGGGCGGCGAGGGCAGAAAGAAGATAGCCAATGGCCGTTTGTAGAGTTCGTATGCCAGCTTTTCGAGCTGTGCATACGACGGCGCGTTAGTTCCGGACTCCCAAGCGTCGATCTCCTCGACCGCCTTCTTGAGCCGTCCGGCAACTTCCTCCAGAGAAAGGTGTGCCGACTCCCGCGCCCATTTCAGGAGCGCCGGTTGAACGCCAGGCAATGGCACGATCTTACTCATTCCTTGCTTCTTCTGCTTTCTCTGACATTGAACCGTACCTTGCGTCGGCAAATAGGCCAAGCGGGTCAGTTCTCAATTGCGTTGAATTATGGCAGCCGTGGCTTATCTGTGGCTGTGCATCGCACTTTTTCTGCGCGGGTTTCACTCGGCTCGGAAAGGGGGTCCCAGTGGTGAAACCTGACCCTTAGCTGCCTTCAAGCTTCTTTCGAAGCGCAACGTTCAACACAGCAAAGCCCTGTGAGATAAAGAACTGTCGGGCGTCCAGATTGTCGACCCAGGTATCCAAAGCTATTTCGTTGATACCTTCGGAAAGAGCCTGCTGTTCAACATGGCGCATCAAAGCCGTGGCAATTCCACGACGACGAGCGTCCGGCACAACCGAGATGTGATGGACATAGATGCGGGGCCGAGGAAGAGTAAAAGGGGTTTCCGGCCGCGCCTGCACCTCAAACCACACGTAACCGACCGGCACATGATTGGCCTTCGCGATACCGATCTTCCTCTTCGGGCCAACCAGTCGCGCCGCGAAGAATCTCCTCACACTTAACGGATCGGTCGCCTGCTTGAAATCGTCTGGATATAGCGCCGCGTGTAGATCCTGAACTACCTGATTGAGCCGAATGAGCGCTTCGAGGTCTTCTTCCGAAGCGGCCTTCACTTCTACCGACATCGAAACGCCTCCTGAATGCACAGGAGGCTGCTACGTTGACACTTTCCTGTCAACGAAGGACCGCTCATGACCGCACGGCAAGTCTTGCACGACTTTGCGAAAAAATCAGCCGCCAGTGACGCTCATGTGGCGCGAGACCGACGGACGGCTGGTGCGGCGGTCGATGATGAAGTCATGGCCCTTGGGCTTACGGCCGATCGCTTCGTCGATGGCATCGGAGACCAGTTCGTTGCCTTCCGAGGCACGCAAGGGCGCGCGTAGGTCGGCTGCGTCTTCCTGGCCGAGGCACATATAGAGCGTGCCGGTGCAGGTCAGCCGGACTCGGTTGCAGCTCTCGCAGAAATTATGCGTCATCGGCGTGATGAAGCCGAGGCGTCCGCCGGTCTCGGCGACATGGACGTAGCGCGCCGGGCCGCCGGTCTTAAAGGGGATGTCTGTCAGCGTGAACTGGCGTTCCAGCGCCGCGCGAAGCAGCGACAGCGGCAGGTACTGGTCGGTGCGGTCGGCGTCGATCTCGCCCATCGGCATGGTTTCGATGACCGTCAGGTCCATGCCGCGGCCATGCGCCCAGCGCATCATGTCGGGCAGTTCGGCGTCGTTGAAATCCTTCAGCGCCACCGCGTTGAGCTTGACCTTGAGCCCGGCCGCCTGCGCGGCATCGATGCCTTGCATGACCTTGTCGAGATGACCCCAACGGGTGATCTTGTGAAACTTGTCGGCATCGAGCGTATCGAGCGACACGTTGATGCGCTTGACGCCGCAATCGGCGAGTTCGGCGGCAAAGCGCGAGAGTTGCGAGCCGTTGGTTGTCAGTGTCAACTCTTCCAGCGCGCCGCTGTCGAGATGCCGCGACAGCTGGCGCACCAGATGCATGATGTTCTTGCGCACCAACGGCTCACCGCCGGTGAGGCGCAGCTTCCTGACGCCTTTTTCGATGAAGACCGTGCATAGCCGGTCGAGCTCTTCCAGCGACAGCAGGTCCTTCTTCGGCAGGAAGGCCATGTCCTCGGCCATGCAATAGGTGCAGCGGAAATCGCAGCGGTCGGTGACCGACACTCTGAGATAGCTGATCGTGCGACCAAAGGGGTCGATCATGTCCATGCTTCAAGCGCTTCCCGTGAACGACGTCGTTATATACCGCTATGTGATACGATACAGCCTAGCATTCAAGATAGCCGGTGTTGATCTTTGGTAACATCTCTCAGCCGACATCGCATGTCGGTCGGCCTTGTCAGGTCTTTTCCCATTTGGCGAAGCGGCGTAGGGAAGGGTGGATGATACAGGATCGAACAGCATGACCGCACCGAAAGAACTCAGGGTCTCGAAGGACCGCAAATTGCTTTCCGTCACCTTTCCCGACCATCGGCCGTTCGAACTACCGGCGGAGCTTTTGCGCGTCGCCTCGCCATCGGCCGAAGTGCAGGGCCATTCGCCCGAACAGCGGGTAACGGTTCCCGGCAAGCGCAACGTCGCGATCCTGAAGATCGAGCCGGTCGGCAATTATGCCGTGCGCATCACCTTCGACGATTTCCACGACACCGGTATTTTTACCTGGAATTACCTGCACACGCTCGGCCACGAAAAGGATGCGCGCTGGGCCGCCTATCTCGCAGAGCTTGCGGAAAAGGGCTTGAGCCGGGACCGCTAGGGCATCGCTGTCGTGAAGATGTCATCGATGTGGGGTAGCGCCGGCAAGGGTTTGGAGACGAAGAAAATGTCCGTCATCACCACGGTCGAGCAGCTCGAGGCGCTCTACGGCGTTCCAGGCGAGGCCTCGCTGGTCAAGGAACTCGACCACGTCATTCCCGAATACGCCGCTTTCATCGAAGCCTCGCCCTTCGTCGCCCTGGCAACCAGCGGGCCGGAAGGGCTGGATTGCTCGCCGCGCGGCGATCTCGCCGGCTTCGTGCGCATCCACGATCCGAAAACCCTGATGATGCCGGATCGACGCGGCAACAACCGCGCCGATTCGCTCAGAAACATCATTCGTGATCCGCGCGTCGGCCTGCTGTTTCTGGTGCCGGGCTCCGGCACGACTTTGCGCATCAACGGCCGCGCTCATATCACCACGGATACAGCGCTGTGCGCGTCGTTCATGGTGGATGGCAAGGCGGCGCGATCGGTGACCGTCGTCGATATCGATTCGGTCTATTTCCAATGCGCCCGCGCCATCGTCCGCTCCGAGCTTTGGAACCTGGCAAGGCATGTCGACCCGAAGTCGCTGCCGACGCCCGGACAGATCCTGGAAATCACCAGCCGCAAGACCATCGACGGCCAGACCTACGACAAGGAATGGCCGGAACGGGCGAAGAAGACGATGTGGTAGCCGGTGTACCGATATTCAGGTGAGGCTGGCCTGCAAATGGCGGCCTCCTGCGCTTCCCTAGTTCTACTGCCACGCAGTAGAACTGAGCTCACGTACTTTAAGTACGCTCCGCTCCGGTTCTCGGAAGCCGCCATTTTCGGTGCATCCTGACCTGAATCTCGGCACACCTTGATGCTAGGCTTCCTTCAGCACCTCATAAATCTTGCGCATCTGCTCGCCAATCATGTCACACTGTTCCGGCGTCGACTGGCTCATCGCCTTCTCGATCAGCGCCATATGCACTTTCAGCGCCTGCATCAGCAGCGCCTCGCCGGCTTCCGTCAGGGCGAGACGCAAGATGCGCTTGTCCTTCTCATCACCGTCGCGGCGCAGCAGGCCGCGCACTTCCAGCTGCGGCAACAGCATGGTGATATTGGAGCGGCCGACGAGCAGCTTGCGGGCAAGGTCGTGCTGCGACATGCCGGGATGGCGATAGAGGTTCATCAGCACGTCGAGCTGCGCCGGTTTCAAATCGAGGGGCGCCAGCTTCACCGCCAGCGTGCGTTCCAGCACATGGCAGGCGCGCGCCACCGCGACCCAGTTGCGAAAACGCGGGTTGTCCCAAGGTAGCTCTTGTTTATTGTTCATCTTTGAACTATTATGTTCATGCTTGAACGTATGGATGGATTCTCACTATGGCATCATTCGGGCTGAAGGTCATCCGGGGCGTGTTTGGTGCGGCAGAGCGTGTCGCGCCGCGGCTTACCGGACGCGCGGCGTTCGAATTGTTCTGCCGCACCCCGAATGTCAAGGCGCTCAGCAATGGCGAGCGCCGCGCTGTCGACCGTGCGGCCGAGTTCATGACCGAGGCGCGTCATCACCGGCTGAAGACCGCGACCGGCTGCGTCATGGTGCATGAGTTCCGGCCGGAGCCGGGCAGGGGCGTCGCCGGCACGGTGCTCGTCGTCCATGGCTGGCGCTCGCGCACCGAATATATGCGCGCCTTGATCGAAGGCTATCGCGCCGCCGGCTACAGGGTGGTTTCGCTTGACCTGCCTGGCCATGGCCAATCGCAGGGCCGGCGCTTGAACATGGTCAATGCCGTCGATGCGGTGCGGGTCGCCGGCGAGTGGTTCGGTCCTTTCGTGGCGGCGGTCGGCCATTCCTTCGGCGGCGCCGTCGCCGCCAATGCCATCGCCGGTTCGGTCAAGAACATTCCACCGCTGGCTGCCGGACGCCTGGTGCTGATCGCGGCGCCAAGTTCGCTGCCGGCGATCTTTGCCGACTTCAGCCGCATGCTCAATGTCGGCCCGCGCTCGCAAGCCGCCATGGCGGACCGCGTCGAACATCTTTCCGGCCGGCCGCTGCACGAATTCACCGGCGATCGCCAGCTTGCCCAGGCTGCGGTGCCGACCCTGGTCATCCACGCACCGGACGACCGCGAAGTCTCGGCCGATCATGCAAGGCTCTATGCCGGCGCAGGCGGTCATGTGCGGCTCTACTGGGCCGACGGGCTCGGCCACCGCCGCATTCTTGCCGACAAGGGTGTGGTCGAACGCGCGGTCGGCTTCGTGACGCACGAGCCGTCGCTGCTGCATTGAGCGGCGATCGAGGTTATTTCTTCTTCTCGCCGGGTTCGACCGGCAATCCGGCCGCCTTCCAGGCGGTGTAGCCGCCAAGGATGTGCTTGACCGGCGAAAGCCCCATGTCCTGCGCTGTCTTGGTGGCCAGAGCCGAGCGCCAGCCGCCGGCGCAGAAGAAGACGAAGCTCTTTCCCGAGGCGAAGAACGGCTTGTGGTAGGGGCTTTCTGGGTCGATCCAGAATTCCAGCATGCCGCGGGTAACATGCTGGGCGCCTGGGATACGGCCATCGCGCTCCACTTCGCGGGGATCGCGCAGATCGACGAAGATGGTGTCCTCATCGTCGAGCAGTCCGGCCGCTTCCTCCGGCGAAACCACCTCGATCTCGGCGTTCGCCTCGTCCAGCAGCTCGCGATACCCCTTTTTCACGCTCTCGTCCCTCCCGGCTTTGCTGGCGAATTTCGAGCACACCAGCCGGCGTTTGTCACGCCGCGTTGGTCCCGGCCATCGTTCGCCAAGCCGCCATGGCCCCGGCCACCGTCGCCAGCAGGGAATCGTGCGATGCACCGTCGCGTGCCTGGATCGACATGCCGTGCTGAACGGTGGCGAAGAAAGTCGCGGCGGCACTGGCATCGAAATCCGCCGGCAATTCGCCTTCGGCAACGCCGCGATCGAGACGCTTTTGCAGGGCGCTGTGGTTTTCGGCGCGACGGCGCCGCAGATCGTCGCAGATCGCGCCACGGCTCGAATCCTGATGCAGCGCTCCGAGCGTGATCAGGCAACCCTGCGGGCGATCGCTCTGCGCATAGGCTTTCGCCGTCAGGCACAGGAATTGTTCGATCGCCTGCCGCGCCGTCGGAGCCTCATCCAATGCCAGCCAGATGTCGGCACCCTCGGTGTGTGAATAGAAATCCGTCGCCTCCAGGAACAGCGCCTGCTTGCTGCCGAAGGCGGCGTAGAGGCTGGGCGAGTTGATGCCCATGGCGGCGGTCAGCTCGCTCATCGATGCGCCTTCGTAACCACGAGCCCAAAACACCTGCATCGCGCGGCGCAGGGCTGCGGTTCGATCGAAGGTGCGGGGGCGGCCTCGTTCCGACATGACGCTCTTTTCTGTGTTGATCGATACATAATTCAGTTGACGCCGACGGGCAAGGCTGGCAGATATTTATGTATCGATCATTACATAAAAGGAGAATTCGATGTCATCCAGCAGATTGAGCGGCAAGGCCGCGCTCGTCACCGGCGGCAGTCGCGGTATCGGTGCCGCGATTGCGCGGAGGCTCGCGGCCGATGGCGCCAGCGTCGCGCTGACCTATGTGCATGGCGAGGAGTTGGCCCGCTCGGTGGTCGCCGATATAGAGGCCAAGGGTGGTCGCGCCGTCGCGATCAGGGCCGACAACCGCGACGCAGTGGCCATAGACAAGGCCGTCGATGACGCCGCGACCGCATTCGGCCGGCTGGACATCCTGGTCAACAGTGCCGGGATCTGGCGCGCCGCTCCCATCGATACGCTGTCGCTCGCGGATTTCGACGAGACCATGGAGGTCAATCTCAGAGCCCCGTTCATCGCTTCCAAGGCGGCGGCAGCCCATATGGGCGAGGGCGGCAGGATCATCTCGATCGGCAGCAATCTTGCCGAGCGGGCGACCGACACCAGCCTCACGGCCTATTCGGCCAGCAAGGCTGCGCTGGTCGGCCTGACCAAGGCGCTGGCGCGCGATCTCGGCCCGCGCGGCATCACCGCCAATGTCGTTCATCCCGGTTCGACCGACACCGACATGAACCCGGCCGACGGCCCGCATGCCGAGCATCAGCGCCGGAAGATGGCGACGCCGCGCTTCGGCAAGGCCGAGGACATTGCCGGCATGGTCGCATGGCTGGCAGGACCGGAAGGCCGTTTCGTCACCGGTGCCGCGCTGACCATCGATGGTGGTGCCAACGCCTGATCTCGACAGTTTTCCGGCTGGAACGGAAACACCCTCCGCTCCAGCCGTCACGATGTTGTGAAACCGTTCTGCAACAGGCGTTCCAAAATTTATGAAAGCTTAACGAAATCGGTATGAATCGGTATAGTCGCGCCTTACATCCGCCATGGGGTGAGCGAGACGGTCTGACGTGCGGAACGGGAACCGGTTGCGGCCGGAGCGGGTGATTCATGAAATTCCTAGGAAACAAGGCAGTGATGCCGCTGATGGCGATCGCGGCGACACTCGCTTTCGGTGTGCCCCAGGCCGGCGCGCAGGGGCTTTTCGACATGCTTTTCGGCGGCGGCGTCAAGCGCGCGCCGCAAGGCGAGTTTCCGCCCCCGCCGCCGAAGCACAAGCCAAAGCCAAAAGTGTCGGGCGGCGGTGGTGGTGGCGGTGTGAAAATCAGCAGCCCGTCCTACTACACCTACAAGGCCGACCGGCTGGTCCGTATCGACTTCTCGGCGTTGACCGCAGCACCGCAGCCGGCGACCCCGCAGGACGCGGCTTTCGTGCCGTCAGCCACGGGTGCTGCGTTTCGTGATGCGGTTGCCAGCTTGGGTGATTACGAACTCTACGCCGAGCCCGACATCGCCAAGGCGCTGATCGCCTATTACTCGGCCAATCCGGATTTTATCTGGGTGACCGGAACCAGCCTCAACAACCGCGCGCAGGATGCGGTGCGTGTGCTTGGCGAGGCTGCAAGCTATGGCCTTGCGCCCGCCGACTATACGGTCGAGGTGCCCGCTGTCGGCACATCGACGACTGATGCCAATGCGCAACTGAAAGAGCTCGTCCGCTTCGAGATGGCGCTGTCGGCGCGCGTGCTGCGCTATGCCCATGACGCCCAGAACGGCCGCGTCGAGCCCAACCGCATGACCGGCTACTATGATTTCCCGGCCAAGCCGCTCGACCTGCAGGGCGTGCTGAAAACCCTGGCGCATACCCAGCAGGTGCGCACCTATCTCGAATCGCGGCATCCGCAGAATGCGGAATACCAGGCGCTGCGCGTCGAACTGGAAGCGCTGCAGGCAAGTGCGGAAAACGAAATCGTCGTCGACCCCAAACTGTTGCTGAAGCCGGGCGAAACCAGCCCGGAACTGCCGAAGCTGCTGACCCTGATCGCGCGCAATCTCGATGACGAGATGGGCGGCGCCTATGGCGAGATCCTGTCCAGGCTGGCGACCAGCGACGTCTACGTTCCGGAATTGGTCCCCGTCATCGAGGCCGTGCAGCAGAAGGCGGGCATGAAGGGCGACGGCGTCATCGGGCCGCGCACGGTTGCGTCGCTGGCCGGAACATCCAAGGCCGACAAGCTGCTGAAGGTGGAAGTGGCGCTGGAGGAACTGCGCTGGCTGCCTTCCGATCTCGGCAGCCCGCGCGTCTTCATCAACCAGCCGGCCTTCACCGCAAGCTACATCGACAATGGCGAGGAAAAGCTGAAGACGCGTGTCGTCGTCGGCCGGACCACCAACCAGACCGCCTTTTTCTACGACCAGATCAAGCAGGTCGATTTCCATCCCTATTGGGGCGTGCCGCAATCGATCATCGTCAACGAGATGCTGCCCAGGCTGCGCAACGATCCGGGCTATCTCGACCGGGCCGGCTACGAGGTGACGGATTCGCGCGGCAAGCGTATTCCGTCGTCGGCGGTCAACTGGGGCGCCTATGGCGCAAACATCCCCTACAGCGTGCGCCAGCAGCCGAGCGAGGCCAATGCGCTGGGCGAGCTGAAGATCCTGTTCCCCAACAAGCACGCGATCTACATGCACGACACGCCGCAGAAATCCTTCTTCCAGCGTGACATGCGCGCGCTCAGCCATGGCTGCGTGCGGCTGCAGGATCCGCGCGGCATGGCGGCGGCGGTGCTCGGCACTTCGGTGGACTATATCGCCGAGAAGCTGAAGCACGGACACGCGACCGAGAACGTGACACGCACGATCCCGGTCTATGTCGCCTATTTCACCGCCTGGCCCGATCTCTCCGGCAAGGTCGAGTATTTCGGCGACGTCTATGACCGCGACACGAGGCTGAAGCAGGCCCTGGACGCCACCGAGGCGGTGCGTTCGCCGTCGAGCTGATATTCAGCGCTCGAACAGCGGTCTCCGGAAGCCGGCATCGCGGCCGGCAATCAGCCAATAGAGCAACCCGGCGACAAGGCCGGCGGCGGCGATGATGCCGATGTCGACCCAGCGCTCCGGATCCATGTCCTCCGGCGCACTCGGCCAGATCAGGGCGAAGCCACCGACCGCGGCGGCAGCGCCGAAGAGCATGTGCAGCAGAAAATTGCGCAGCGAGAAGAACTCGGCAATTAGCGCGAAGATCAACGTCTGCAGCGCGGTCACCACGATCGTCAGGAAATAAACGAACATGCCGAGCGGCGGCACCAACAGGACCGCGATCGGCGAGACGCCCATGACATCGAAATAGTTGGGGGCGTTCGGGAGAGAACTGAGCACGCCATAGATCACCGCCACGGCGATCAAGCCAACCAGCACCGACACGAAATAGCCGGCTAACATCATCAATATACGCTTCATCACGTGCTTCGCCGTCGCCATGCCCATCCCCCAATGCGGCGTCTTGCGCGACAGTCAGCCATCAAAGCGGCGCTGACGCAAGGGGAGCCCCCTTTGGCAAGGGCAATCGCTTCAGGCCAATGACAAATCCAACTTATGGCGGAGACCACCAATTGCCGAAGTCGGCGCTGTCCCTCATTGGCATTTCTCCCCTCTGCGGGGTTGTGCCGCGTCTTGCGGCGGCTGCGCGTTTCGTGAATGGCTTCCCCACTCCGTCGCCGCTTCGCGGCGCCACCTCTCCCCCCTCCGGAGGGAGAGGAAGGGAGCCAAGGTCGGGCGAACTCGCGCCTTTCCTCTCCCCCGTCGATCGGGGGAGAGGTGTCGAGCGAAGCTCGACGGAGTGGGGGTCGACGTGGGGGCGGCCTTAAAAAGTGATTCCTCTGGCAAGATGGCACTTTCAAGCGCCGCCGCACATGTGCTGCGAGTCAGGCAGCGCCCATGACCCTTTGATGGCGAGATCGATGCCATAGTACACCCGGCCGCGCTCGTCGCCGTCAGGACAATCCCGCGGAGTCGAGATCAGGCATATCACAGCTGCATCGCCGACCTTGGAACTGGCCAGCCCAGGCTCGCGCTCATAGGAAACGGCGGTGCCGCCATTGGTGAATGTCGCGGCACTGCCGGCATCCGGACCGGCCGTTTCCAGGGGATCGTCGCCAAGCCGTGTGGTGAGCGTCTCGATATGGGTGGACGCACATTGCCCGATGGCCGAGGGCAGGGGTTGGTCGGTCCCTGTCGGGTTGCGTGCCGCGGCCTCCTGCGCCTTCTTGCCGATCAGCGCGATGTTGTAGTCCTGCACCCATGACGGCGCATTGCCATAGGTTTGCAGCGCATTGTTCATCGCGCTGACGATGCAGGCGGTATCGCCCCCGCAGGCATTGCGGTCGGCAATCAGCCCACGGGCGATCATGCGCTTGTCGCCGCCGAATGCCGGCTCGAAATCCTTGAAAGCCTTGGAGACCAGCAGATCGATGGCTGACAGCTGCGGATCGGCGCAGGTCGCCTTTTCCGCCGGCAGAGTTGCCTTGCGGCAGTCGAAGGACGGCCCCTCGGCCCGCGCCGGAGCGGCCCCAAGGATGCCGCCAGCCAGGTTGGTGGCGAGCACCTGCAGGGAAAAGATTCGAACGCAAGATCGCATGCGTGCCCCCAAGCATTTGCCCAAAGCGCCGCCAGCGCCTGGCCCCACGCCAAGAATGGACAATTCTAGGCGAAAACCGATTGCCATGAGTATACTAGGGTAACTTGCGAAGAGGACCCTAACCTAACCCTCCCCACGAGGGCAGGGCAATCGCATATGGCGCTCCCCCACTCCGTCTCGGCTTCGCCGAGCCACCTCTCTCCCACATTCGTGGGGGAGAGGAAACGCCAACCGCCGAGGTCGCGGCCTTGAAAGGCTTGGGTTTTCCTCTCCCCCATGGATATGGGGGAGAGGTGGCCGCGCAGCGGACGGAGTGGGGGCTGGCGCTGCCACATGAGATAGCTGCCGAGAGAGTACGCGGAGAGCGGGCCAATGTATTCATCGGATAGGCGCGCCTGCCGACGAACGAACCTTACTTCGGTTCGGCGGTCACAGGGTCGTAATTGATTTCGACCTTGGCCTTGTCAGACGTGTAGTAGGTGACGGTGTAGGCGCCGCTGTCCCAGTCCACCTCCTTCACATACAGAAAACCGTCGCGCTTTTCGACCTTGGCAAGGATCTCCGACAGCTTCTTGGCATTGGACGGCGGCAACGGCCTGTCGTCCGCGGCCAAGGCCGGCCCGCCGGCGAGAAGAACGGCGACGCTGGTCGCCAACAGCAATCTGGACATGGCTTTCCCTCAAGTTTCCGTCGCACAGAAACTCGCTGGCGTGCCGGTTTGTTCCGCAGCCTGGAATGCAGGGCCATCCCGTCGACCGATTGGCCGCTGCCCGGAAGAAAAAGCTGTGCACCAAAAACCACGATGCGCCGCTTCACTATTCGTGCCCATAGGATGTTGACGGTTCATTGGGGGCTATATGCGCACGCGTCATGTCGTGCCCCCGACGATGTCCCCAACTGATGTGGAGCGCATCACGCCGAGACCTTGCTGCCTGTTCGAGGGGCCGTCGCCCGCTTAACTTACGCGGCGCGTCGTTGAGCGGGGTGGAGACCTGAACGGGTTCGACGAGGGTCGACGGCGGTCACGATGCTGTGGTGGTGATCGCAATAGACGCGATCCGGCGAAGTTGCCCCAGCACAAAAACGATAACCGCCGGGTACCGACGGGTCTTCGCTCACCGGGAAGCGGCACTGATAGACGCCTAGCTGAATGAGTGGGACGTCTCTCGAAGTTGGTCTGATATTTTCAGGCATGGTTTTCAGTTTCCTAGTTTATAGCCATTGCCGGCTGACGGCCGCAGTGCGACCGCGTCAGGGCGAGCTTCTCTCGTTTTGGAGGGCTGTGGATCACCATATGGTGTTGGTCGCAGCGTCAATGAAGCCCGAGGCGCTGCTTTCGGAAGCCAATTGTTGCGACTTAAGGCCACACTGACCGCTGGGGTGCGGTTGGCAGCGCGAAGGCACCCGGTGGGCGATGTTGTCCCACTGCTCGCTTTGCCCCCGGGTTAATCGGCAGGCGGGTGAGGGATGGCTTGTGGGTCCCCAACGCGCTGCGCGCTTTTCGGTTTTCGGCCCTCAACCCGCCAGCCCTAGGAGGGTGAGCAGCGGGAGCGAATACATTTTGTCAGCAGACAGCGTGGTCGCGTCCCAGAGCATCTCTCCGAACCGTCGCGCCGGTGCTATGGTGTGCCTGCATGATCAGACAGCAGGGATACGAGGCATGCCCGAAGTCACCCGCCGTACACTTCTTGCGTTCACCGCCGTGGCCTCGGTCATTGAACCGACGTTTGCCGAAGGGGAAGGTGCCTCACCCGAATTGCGGGCGCTGATCGGAGCCCATGAAGCCACCTATGTCGAGCTTCACAGGGTTGTTCATCACGCGGGCAGTAGCAGCCACGAACGCAAGAGGGCAGACCGGATTGAACAGGAAGCATTGCTGGCCATTTGCTCCTATCCTGCGATCAGCCGAGGCGACCGCCGGGCTAAGGCCGATTACCTGTTGACCGCTGAGGCTCGGGGTGAACTCGACCTGGAAGAGCACATGCAGGCCATCCTGCACTCGATGAAGCGCTGATCGCGGCTCGACCGGCGCATCTCCACAACCAGACAATCGCCGACTTTTTACGACCATGGCGACAAGCGGGTCGGGCAAGCGTGCGAGCAAATCCGGGCGCACGCACGTCAATCCCCGAATCTGAATTCGAGCAGTATTTGAGGAAGATAACCTGATCAATGAGGCGGCGTTCGCTGCGGCCGTAAATCGACTACCGTACGGATTTTGGTGGGCGATGCAGGGATTGAACCTGCGACCCCACCCGTGTGAAGGGTGTGCTCTCCCGCTGAGCTAATCGCCCGCTCGTTGCCCGAAGGCCAAGCGAGCCGCGATATAAGGGAGGCGGGTGCGGGAAGTCAAGGCGGTGTCCGGCGTTCTGACGAGGATCGATATGTCGCCCGTCGACCTTGTCTTTGACGGAGACGCCGGTCGCTTCCTTAGGGCCTGTCGATATAGATTCTTGCGAAGATAGACCCCCACCCTAACCCTCCCCACAAGGGGGAGGGAAGCTGCCGCGCGCCTTTTCACTATACTTAGCGTCCAACTTCGGTGGTTTGCCGAGATCAGCGCCTGCGAGAGTCTCCCTCCCCCTTGTGGGGAGGGGTTAGGGGTGGGGGTATTCGTAGGGCGAAAACTTTTGCACATTTGCCATTGGCCTGTGCGCCTTCCCGTCAGCCTTCCGCAGCAGCAATCAGCCTTTGCGCCAGGTCGAGCGTCAGCGCGTCGAAATGCGAGATGACAGCCGAAGGTTCGAACTCGCGCACATGGCGGTCGGTGTAGCCGAAATCGACCGCCACCACCGGAATGCCGGCGGCTTTCGCTGTGTCGATGTCGGTTTGGGAATCGCCGACCATCAGGGCGCGGTGCGGGTCGCCGCCGGCCAGCTTGATGGTCTCGGTCAGATGGCGCGGGTCGGGTTTGCGGAAGGCGAACGTGTCCTGTCCGGCAATCGCGGCGAAATGCCTGGTCAGGCCGAGCGCCTCGATTAGCGCCAGCGAGTTGGCTTCGTATTTGTTGGTGCAGATGGCGAGGATATAGCCGGCGTTCTCGAAGCGCGCGATCGCCTCGACGACACCGGGGTAGGGGCGTGATTTGCCGGGGATGTTGAGTGTGTAGTGGTCGAGGAAAAGTTTCAGCAGCCGGTCGTGCTCCTCGACGGCGAGCGATCGTTGATGGGCCGCGTGCGCCCGTTCGATCATGACCCGGCCGCCGTGACCGACAAAACGCCTGAAGCCGGCTTCGTCGACCGCTGCGATCTCGCTGGCGGCAAGGCTGTGGTTCAGGCTGTCGAGCAGGTCCGGCGCTGTGTCGATCAGCGTCCCGTCGAGGTCGAACACGATGATCGGTCGGGTCATGGTCAGTCCTGAGCAGTTTATGCAATGGGCAGGCGATAAAGGCTGCGGCGCGTCAAGGCAAGCGCTGGGGCAGCTCGTTCGGGCTGGCCGGCCCGTCGGGCCGGGCATTTCGCGGCGGGCCGCCAGACATGAAAAACCCGCCACGGCGGCGGGTTGTTGGCGCAAATCAGCACCATGACCAAATATGTAGCATAGCTGCCCTCACCGGGTCAACAGGTTTCAGGAAATAATTCCTATGCCCGACATCCCCAGGCGACGCAGCGCTTTGACCGGACCGGCAAAAATGCTAGGAGCCCGAAACACTGAATTTCCGGGGCATAACCGACATGGATGCAAGGCAATTGAAGGTCGAAGCCGCGCGCGCGGCACTTGCCCATGTGAGCGACGGCATGCGGCTCGGCATCGGCACCGGCACCACGGCCGAAGAGTTCGTGCGGCTGCTTGCCGAAAAGGTCGCCACCGGCATGACCGTCATCGGCGTACCGACTTCGGAGCGCACCGCCTTGCTGTGCCGCCAGCTTGGCGTGCCGCTGTCGACGCTGGAGGAAACGCCCGAGCTCGATCTCACCGTCGACGGCGCCGACGAGGTCGACCCGGAGCTGACCCTGATCAAGGGCGGCGGCGGCGCGCTGCTGCGCGAGAAGATCGTCGCCGCGGCGTCCCAGCGCATGATCGTCATCGCCGACCGCTCGAAAATGGTCGAGACGCTCGGCCGTTTTCCCCTGCCGATCGAAGTCAACCCGTTCGGCTTGCGCGCAACCGAAATCGCGGTTGCCGCCGCGGCTGAAAAGCTCGGTCTTTCCGGACCGGTCACATTGAGGATGACGGGGGGCCAGGCTTTTGTTACAGACGGCGGCCATTTTATCCTCGATGCATCTTTTGGCCGCATTCCGGATACAAGAGCGCTTTCGAATGCTCTCCACGCCATTCCGGGCGTGGTTGAGCATGGTCTTTTCATCGGGCTGGCGTCAGCGGCCATCATCGCCGGCGGCGATGGTATCCAAACCGTCCATGCCGCCCGAAAACCAGGGAGTTCTATCGATCATGATGTTGCATAACCGGGTTCGCAGCCTTTGCGCCATTCTGGCGGCGTCGGCCGTTTTCGCCTTCTCTTCGCCGGCGTTTTCGCAGGATGTCACGGAATCGCACCTGAAGGCCGCCCGCGCGGCGGTGGCGGCGATCCACGCGACCGACCCGTTCGACAACATCCTGCCGCAGGCGGCAGCCGGGCTCGAATCGCAGCTCATCCAGAAGAACCCGGACATGCAGGAGCTGATCGGCAAGACGATCAGCGAGAAGGCGCTGGCGCTGGCCTCGCGCCGCGCCGACCTCGAAAAGGAAGCCGCACTCGCCTACGCAAAAGTGTTCTCCGAAAAGGAACTGACCGACATCGCCGCCTTCTACAATTCCGATTCGGGCAAGAAGCTGCTCGACAGCGGCCCGACGGTGACCCGCGACCTGGTCAAGGCAGCCGACATCTGGCAGAACGGCCTTGCTCGCGATCTTGCCCAGCAGGTCGGCGAGACACTGGCTGCCGCCGCCAAGGCAAAGGCGCCGGCAGCGCCTGCCGCACCCGCGGATGGAGCCGCCGCTCCGGCCGATGGCGCAGCGCCCGCCGATGGTGCGGCCCCCGCGGACAACAACTGATCCCTGCATTTCAAACGGCCTTGCCGCCTTCCGCGAAAGCCCGGCTCGTCCGGGCTTTTCTTTTGACGCTTTGCGGCCTACCTGTCTGACACATTTCTGAAGCCTGAGGAGCCGTCATGGCCGGTTACGACTACGATCTTTTCGTCATCGGCGGCGGTTCGGGCGGGGTGCGGGCGGCGCGCGTCGCCGCCGCCCTCGGCAAGCGCGTCGGCATCGCCGAGGAATACCGTTTCGGCGGCACCTGCGTCATCCGCGGCTGCGTGCCGAAAAAGCTCTATGTCTATGCCTCGCAATTTCCGGAGCATTTTGCCGACGCCGCCGGCTATGGCTGGACGGTTCCCAAAGCCAGTTTCGACTGGCAGACGCTGGTCGCCAACAAGGATCGTGAGATCAGCCGGCTGGAGGCGATCTACAAGCGGAATGTCGAGGGCGCCGGCGGCGAGGCCTTCCATTCGCGCGCCATGATCGTCGATCCGCATGTCGTCCATCTTCTGGGTGAGGACCGCACGGTTACCGCCGACCAGATCCTGATTGCCACGGGCGGCCGACCCGCAGCGCATCCGGCGCTGCCCGGCCACGAACATTGCATCTTTTCCAACGAGGCTTTCGACCTCAAGCAACTGCCGAAGTCGATCATGATCGAGGGCGGCGGTTACATTGCCGTCGAGTTCGCCAACATTTTTCACGGTCTCGGCGTCGACACCACGCTGGTTTATCGCGGCAAGGAGATCCTCAGCCGCTTCGACATGGACCTGCGGCGCATGCTGCACGAGACGATGGAAAAGAAGGGGATCAGGATCCTCTGCCATTCCGTGACCGAATGGGTGCGCAAGCGGCCGGATGGGCGCCTCGACGCGTTTCTCAGCAGCGGCAAGACGCTGACGGTCGATCAGGTGATGCTGGCCATCGGCCGCATTCCCAACACCGAGAATATGGGCCTGGAAGGCATCGGCCTGGAGATGACCAAGACCGGCGCGATCGCCGTCGACCAATACTCCCGCACCAACGTCGACAGCATCTGGGCGATCGGCGACGTCACCAACCGCGTTCAGCTGACGCCGGTGGCGATCCATGAGGCGATGTGTTTCATCGAGACCGTTTTCAAGGGCAATCCGACAGCGCCCGACCATGAGACGATCGCGACCGCCGTCTTTTCGCAACCCGAGATCGGCACGGTCGGCCTGTCGGAGGACGATGCCGTCAAGCGCTTCCCCGACATCGAGATCTACCGCGCGACATTCCGGCCGATGCGGCACACGCTGTCCGGGCGCGACGAGAAGATGCTGATGAAACTGGTGGTCGATGGCGTGTCGAAAAAAGTGCTTGGCGCCCACATATTGGGGCCGGACGCCGGCGAGATGGCGCAGCTTCTCGCCATCCCGCTGAAGGCCGGCCTGACCAAGGAAGATTTCGACCGCACGATGGCGGTGCATCCGACGGCGGCGGAAGAACTCGTCACCATGTACAAGCCGACTTATCGCGTGAAGGACGGCGAGCGGGTCGATTGACGGCAAACGCCGAGGGGCAGTCGCATATTAGGACGTCATGATTGCGCCCTACGAATACCCCCACCCCTAGCCCCTCCCCACAAGGGGGAGGGAGATTTCCGTTGGCGCCGACCTAGGCTAATCACCTGTCTTTTCGCCGCCAAAGAAGAATTAAAGGCACGCGGCAGCGTTCCCTCCCCCTTGTGGGGAGGGTTAGGGTGGGGGTCCTCTTCGCAAGAATCCCTATGCGATTGTCTCGGTCCAACACTGGCTGCTACAGCAGCGTGCCGCGCAGGATCACCAGCGCCACCGAGAAATAGATTACCAGGCCGGTGACATCGACCAGCGTGGCGACGAACGGGGCCGAGGCGCTGGCCGGATCGAAGCCGATGCGTTTCAGGGCGAACGGCAACATCGATCCCGACAGCGAGCCGAAGGTGACGATGCCGACCAGTGCAGCACCCACCGTCGTGGCGATCAGCGGCCAGTGCGGGCCGTAGTCGTAGAAGCCCATATACTGCCAGAGCGCGATGCGGCAGACGCCGACCACGCCGAGCATGGCGCCTAGCACGAGGCCGGTGGGCAGCTCGCGCAGCGCCACCCGCCACCAGTCGCCAAGACCGATCTCGCGCAGCGCCAGCGCCCGGATGACGAGCGAGGTCGCCTGCGAGCCGGAATTGCCGCCCGAGCTCATGATCAGCGGGATGAACAGCGTCAGCACGATCGCCTTCTCCAACTCGCCCTCATAGCTCTGCATGGCGTTGGCCGTCAGCATCTCCGAGATGAACAGCGCGCACAGCCAGCCGCCGCGCTTCCTGATCATCGCAAGGAAGCTCATCTTCATGTACGGCTCGTCCAGCGCCTCCATGCCGCCGAAACGATGCGCGTCCTCGGTCGTCTCCTCGATCATCGTGTCGATGATGTCGTCGATGGTGACGATGCCGAGGATCTTGCCGTGGTCGACGACCGGGACGGCAAGCAGATCGTATTTGGAGATCGTCTGCGCCAGCGTTTCGCGATCGGTCAGCGGGCCGACCGTCACCGGGAGACGATCCGGCGCCACCGTCATGATCAGGTCGTCCGGCTCGCCGGTGATCAGCCGGCGCAGGCCGGTCGACCGCACAAGCAGGTGCGTTTGCGGATCGACGATATAGATCGCATAGACGGTCTCGCGCGTCCGCTCGACCTTGCGGATGTAGTCGAGCGTTTGCCCGACGGTCCAGTCCGAGGGCACGCTGACGAACTCCGTCGTCATGATCGAGGCGGCGCTGCCTTCGGGATAGCCCAGAATGGCAAGCAGCGTTGCGCGCAGCGGCGGTGCAAGCCCGCCGAGCAGCTCGGAACGGGCAGGCTCGTCGAGCTCGCGCAAAATGTCGGCGGCACGGTCGACCGACATGGCGGTGAGCAGCTTGCCCGCCTTGGCGCGCGGCAGCGCCTCCATGAGTTCGGAAGCGCCGTCGAGTTCCGGCTGATCGAAAATCTCGACCAGCCGCTCGAACGTCACTTCACAAAGCAGTTCCGTCGCGGTTTCTCGCGGCTCCCTGTTCAGGGCCTCGACAATGTCGGCGACGTGATCGTTGGCTAGGATACGGGCGATGGCGACGGCTTCGTCGCTCGCCACCGTGGTAAATTCGTTCATGGTTCACTCCTTGCCGTCCGGCAGGACATGAACCATGGGAGGTCACGTCTAGGCGGACGGCTGTTGCGTTCGACTGTGACTGTCGCCAGGCATGGCGCGGTGACCTTTCCGCTTGCGGGTTCGCGTTTGACTGTCTGCAAGCGGGCGCAACATAGAAGCGCGCCTTGCCAAGTCAATCGCAGTGAGGGAGGAAAACGCCGGCGAGCGGCTGGGATCGCGAGACTGTGATCGAGGGCGGCCGCATCACGCGGCCAACAAGGTCACCAAGGCGCTATTTCTGCTTCAGCCGGCGCGAGAAACGCAGCCACTTGTCCTCGACCGGCCTTGGGGCCGGCAATGGCTGCGCAAGGATGGTGGTGAGTTCGACAGGCAGGGTCGGAACAAGCGGCTTCTTGGTGGCGACGCCGTCGGCGATCGCGACGATGCTGTGATAGAATTCGCTGCCGGTCATCGATCGCGGCGCCACCGCCTCGTGCATGACGCTGATCACCGTGACATCGGGGCAGTTGTCCTTGATGGCCTGGTGGAAGGCAATTTTGCCATCGGGGTCGAGCGCGCCGGTCGCTTCGTCGAGGAACAGCAGCCCAGGCTGCTGCAGCACGATGCGGGCCACAACCAGCTTCTGTTTCTGGCCGCCCGACAGGACCTGGTCCCAGCTTTTGCCTTCGCGGCTTTCGTCGGCCATGTGCTCGATAAAGTCGCCAAGGCCGGCCTTGTGCAGCGCCGACGCGACCTGCGCGTCGCCATGGTCGTGCTCGGAGCCCGGCAGGCAGACCAGCTGTTTCAGCGACACCTGCTGCAGCTTGACCTCCTGGGCGGCATAGAAGCTCTTCACGCCTTCGGGGAAAACGATGGTGCCGCGGCCATAGGGCCACAGGCCGTTGATCGCCTTGATCAGCGAGGTCTTGCCGCAACCGGACTCGCCCTTCAGGAAGGTCCATTCGCCGCGCCGGAAGCGCAAATTGGCGGCGCTGAGGAACGGCGTGGCGTCCTCGCCCTGATGCGCCAGTTCGAGCTTCTGGATGGTCAGGCCGAAAACCGGGTTCTGGCTGACATACTGGAAGTCGGAACGGCCGGTCTGGCTGTAGAATTCCTGCGGATGCTGGACATTCTCGATCGCATTGGCCAGTTCGGTGACACGCTGGCTGTTGGCGCGCAGCGTGGCGATGGCGGGCATGACGTGGATGAACCACGAACACTGGCCGATCAACGAATTGACCAGCTCGGAGCCGGTTATGTAGCCCTTGAGGTCGAGACCGTTGTGGATGAACGGCACCAGGCCCGGCCCGTAGGCGACAATGCGGGCGCCGATGAAATTGTAGATCAGTTCGAACGACATGTAGACGGTGTTGACGATGTTCAGCCGCGACCAGGTGCCGTCGATGTCGACATAGAGCCGGCCATGCATGGTCTTTTGCACGCCTTCGCCCTGAGACGCCGCGACATGGAAGCTGCGGCGCAGGAAGGTCGTCAGCTCGCCGCGATAGCTGCCTTCGGCCTGCTGCATCTTGACGTTCAGGCGCTCGAGCAAGCTGCCGAGCTTGACCGCGATCCAGGTGTTCAGCGGCACATAGGTGGCGACGGCGAGGAAGGCGAGGATGGCGCTGCCATAGCTGCCGAGGAACTCCAGCCCCTTCACCTCGACGGAGTTTTCGAGCAGCTTCTGGCCGACGAAATAGAGCGAGGTGGCGACGCCCAGCACGCCCATGGCGAGCCCGATGGCGCCGCCGGTCATGTCCTTGATGGATTCCTGGACGCGCTGGTCGATGTTGTCGGGGGCGAGCGCGCCGTTGCCGGTCGATGTGTGCTGGGCATGGAAATGCGTATGATTGCCATCCAGCAGCGCTTCATTGAAGCGGCTGTCCAGCCAGCCGCGCCATTTGCGGTGCAATGTCGCCGAGACAAGGTTGCGGATGCCGGTGAAGCCGGCGTCCTTGAGCACGACCAGCAGCACGAGGATGCCGGCATTGACCAGCAGCGAGCGAAGCGGCGTGGTGTTGGCGGCGTCATGGAAGAAGGCAATCGAGTTGACCAGTTCGCCGGAGGCTTCGGCGAACCAGACACCGGCCTTGCTGGACAGCGCCGTGAGCAGCGCGATGACCAGCGTCAGCGTCCAGGCTTCCTTCCAGCGGTCCGAGAACCAGTAGGCCCGCATCAGGCCCCAGAAGCTGCGCATCGACGATACCGGCGTCAGAAGCGATCGCCCTGCGGCATCGCGCGGTGTTTTTTCCGGTACTGACTCTTGCGATGGTCTACCGACCCGAATCACGATCCCGCCCAAACCTTTTTTCTTTTGTTACGGATGGTAACACCAATTGATCATTTTCCATTAATTTTAAAGCTGGCCAAACTGATTACCCCCGCAGCCGTTGCCATGAGGCAACAGATCGCCGGCCTGGAACCCCGTCGGATCGGGCGAAAAAATCAGAATATCGCCATTGATTTCAAATTGTTGGCGATCGCGTATCAATTTTCTTGGAAGCTTCCCTTAGGGAAGGTTTTCACACGGTTTTGTGAACTCAAAATCGTACGGACCGATTGATTTTCTCACCGAGGACCGAGTTGAACAGCTGAAAATGTTGCGTCCGTGATCCTCCGGATTGCCTTGCGGGAGGCACAGAAGTGAGCGGAAATCGTCTGTGCGACGCCAAAGAATCCAGGCGAGCAGGGTTGCTGCAGGCCAAGGTGACGGTGAAGTAGCTCTTGTCGGGAAGGAGCGGGTGGCCGGCCTCAGCCGGTCTTTTCCAGTTCGCCGCGCGCCTTGGCAGCCGCCACCTGACGAATGGCATCAGCCAGCGCATCGGCATCCTGCGCGCCCATGACCGCGTATTTGCCCTCGAGCAGGAAGCACGGCACGCCTGAAATGCCCATACGCGACGCGGTGGCGATCTCGGTGCGAACCGCCTCGACATCGGCATCGGTCGGCAAAAGCGTTTCAACGACGGACGCGTCCATGCCGGCCTCGCGGGCGGCTTCGATCAGCACGGCATGGTCGCCGATGTTGGCGCCTTCCTCGAAATTCAGCTGGAACAGCCGGCGCACAAGCCTGTTCTGCACGGCTTCGCCGGCCGCACCCGCCCAGCGGATCAGACGGTGCGCATCCAGCGTGTTCGGCGCCACCTTGATGGCGTCGAAGGCGAAGGAGATACCTTCCGCTTCGCCCAGCGGCTCGATGCGGGTATGAAACTCGCGAATGCGCTCGTCGCTGCCGAACTTGGCCAGCATGTAGTCGTGGCGATCCTTGCCTTGCGGCGGAATGGTCGGATCGAGCTGGAACGGCCGCCAGCGGATATGCACCTCGGTGCCCTCGACGGCTGATATCGCCTTGTCGAGCCGCTTCTGGCCGATGAAGCACCACGGACAGACGACGTCGGACACCACATCGACGGTGATGGCGTTCAGCTCGCTCATCTCGATCTCCTGAATCCTCAATTCGGCTTGCGCCACCAGCTTGGCAGTTGATACCCAAATATGGGCGTCTTTTGCGGATGTTCCAGGTAGTTCCAGTAGGCAATCCATTGCTGCGTGTTGTGCTGCATCGGCACCATGTAGTTGCCGGAGATCAGCAGTCGGTCGAGAACGCGAACGGCGGCAACATAATCCTCCTTCGAGCGGGCGCGCAGCATCGCCTCGATTGCCGCGTCCACCGCCGGATCGGCGACGCCGGCGAGATTGAACGAGCCTTCCGTCCTGGCCGCCGCCGAACTCCAACGCCCGGTCTGTTCGATGCCGGGCGACAGCGAATTGTTGAAGCCGCTTGAACCGACCAGAACCTCGAAATCGAAGCGCTGCTTGCGCGACTGGATCTGATCGCCGTCGAGGCTGCGAATGGTGAGATCGATGCCGATCTTCTCCAGCGTGCGCTGGTAGATGCCGGCAAGGCGCTCCTCGTCCTGCGAGGCGGTCAGAATCTCGAAACCGAAAGGTTTGCCGTCGGGATCGAGCATTGTTCCATTCTGCACGTGATAGCCGACACTTTTCAGCAGGTCGAAAGCTGCCTTCAGCACGCGGCGGTCCTGGCCGGATCCGTCAGTCACCGGCGGCCGGTAGGTGCCGTCCATGACATCGGCCGGCACGCGACCGGGGTAGGGCGCCAGAAGTGCTTTCTCTCTGTCATCGGCCGGATGGCCGATCGCGGAAAGCTCGGAATTCTGCCAGTAACTCATCGTGCGCGTGTATTTGCCGCCGAACAGGTTCTTGTTGGCCCATTCGAAGTCGTAGAGCATGCCGAGCGCGCGCCGCACGACCGGGTTGGCGAATTTCGGCAGCCGCGTGTTGAACAGGAAACCGGTCACCACGGGCGGAATGCCGGTGTTGAAGGTTTCGGCGATCACGTCGCCCTTGTGGAAGGCCGGAAAATCGAGATCGCGCTCGCGCTTCACCGGATCGCCGTCGTCGTCGATGGCGCAAAGGCCTTTCTTGAACGCTTCGAGCTTGGCGTT
The DNA here is from genome assembly GCF_964254115.1 of Mesorhizobium sp. LjRoot246. Taxonomy (NCBI): domain Bacteria; kingdom Pseudomonadati; phylum Pseudomonadota; class Alphaproteobacteria; order Hyphomicrobiales; family Phyllobacteriaceae; genus Mesorhizobium; species Mesorhizobium sp. LjRoot246. The sequence goes on from NZ_CAXUSN020000001.1 coordinate 4,086,463, forward strand.
GGCGTTGAGGAAATACTCGATGGTGATCTGGTCGTAATTGTCGAAACCGCGTTTGGCGGGGACGTCCTTGCCCCAGTAATCCGGGTTGCGCTTGAACACGATGCGCTGGCCGGGCTGTACCTGCGCGATCGTATATGGGCCGCTGCCGATCACCGGCTTGAGCGTCGTCCTGTCGAAAGTCTGTTTGTCGAAGGCGTGCTTCGGGATGATCGGGGTCATCGCGATGATCAGCGGGAATTCGCGATCGGCCTTTTCGTTGAAGGTGAACCGCACGCTGCGGTCGCCGGTCTTTTCGAGCTTGGCGACCCTGGCCATGCGGTCGCTGTAAGGCGGGCGGCCTTTCTCGGTGTAGACGTCGTAGCTGAACAGCACGTCCTCGGGCGTCACCGGTTGGCCATCCGACCATTTGGCCTTCGGGCTGAGATGGAATTCGATGCTCTTGCGCTCCGGGTCCATGTCGGCGCTGTCGGCCAGCAGCCCGTAGAGCGTAAAAGCCTCGTCGGCGTTGCGCTGCATCAGCGGCTCGAAGACCAGATTGCCGAAGATCGTGTCCATCATGCCGCGCGCCGTCGTGCGCAGGCTCTTGAGAATGAACGGGTTGAGATTGTCGAAGCTGCCGACGACGCAATAGGTGATCGAGCCACCCTTCGGCGCATCGGGATTGACGTAGTTGAAATGCGTATAGTCGGGTGGCAACACCGGCTCGCCCTGCATGGCGATAGCGTGCTTCGGCTCAGACGCGGCCGGCTGATGCGAAACGGCGAGAAACGATATGGCGGTGATCAGCCAAACAAGAACGCGGCCCATGACCGTCTCCTAAAAAGGTCGGCTTGATGATTCGGTGCGCACCCTAGCATGAGGCAGCCGCGCGCCGGCCAACCAGACGTTCAACAATTGCTAGTAGCGGGCTGGATTCGACACCGCTTGCAGTGTAACACGCCCTCCGAAGTCATTCTGTTGCCTCATTTCGGCAACAGGTAGCTGGACCACACGGCACGAAGAAGCCGGTCCCGGGATCATTTGAGAGGAAGTGCACGACATGACGAGCCTGAACAGCAACGCGTATCGCCTGTCGGTCATGGCCGCTGGCGTGGTCGGCTTTCTCGGCGCAGGACTTCCCGCTGCTTCCGCACAGCAGCAACAGCAGATTCCGCAAGGCTGGTTCAAGGCCTGCACCAAGCAGGAAGACGTCGATATCTGCAATGTCCAGAACATCACCACCGCCGGCAACGGCCAGCTGGTCACCGGCGTCAGCCTGATCGAGCTGAAGGGCAAGGTGAACCGCAAGGTGTTCCAGGTGACGGTCCCGACCGGTCGTCTGGTGCCTCCCGGCATCGGCCTGCAGATCGACACCGGCAAGGCGCAGAAGCTCGACTATGTGATCTGCTTCCCCGATCGTTGCGTGGCGGAAGTGCCGCTGACCGATCAGCTCGTCGCCGCGTTCAAGAAGGGCCAGGCGATCACGCTGACCTCGGTGAATTTCCAGAATCAGCCCAATCCGATCAAGATCGCCCTGCAGGGCTTCAGCGGTGCCTATGACGGCCCGGCGCTGCAGCAGTCGGACATCGAGGACCGGCAGAAGAAGCTTCAGGATTTCGTCGCCAAGAACAACCAGGATTTCGCCAAGAAGCTCAAGGAAGAGCAGGACAAGGCGAAAACCGCCAACTGATCGGCCGATTTTTATCGGACCAATGAAAAAAGCGGGGCATGCCCGGGCATGCCCCGCTTTTTTGCGTCGGTCTTTCAGTAGGTTAATGCCTTGACTGCCGTTTCGGCTGGTAGCCCCCGTCAGGCTTCTTGTCGAACATCTCCTTGATCTGTGGATGCCGGACCGGCTCGCCCGACTGATCCTCCAGCAAATTCTGCTCGGAGACATAGGCGATGTATTCGGTCTCCGAATTCTCGGCGAGCAGATGGTAGAAGGGCTGATCCTTGCGTGGCCGCACGTCGGCGGGGATGGCTTCGTACCATTCGTCGCTGTTGGCGAATTGCGGATCGACGTCGAAAATGATGCCCCTGAATGGAAACAGCCGGTGGCGAACCACCTGTCCGATTGCGAATTTGGCTGTTTTCATCGTACTCACCACTGAATTCCTTGGCTTTATTTGGCGCAGACCGCGCATCAATTCAATCCCGAAGCGTTAAGCGCGCCTCGAAGCTACGCAGGACGCGGCGCAAAAGTTTGCCGCATGCAACGGATGTCTAGAGCGTCGGGCGATTAACATGCAACATAGCTGGCCTCTTTGAGAAAGTTCCAACATTCGGTTGGGCTGAACTGATCACAGATATTGCCGATGGCGCGCCAGAGATCGTCATAGTTTCGCGCTTTGGCTTTGCGCAGCAGTGTCTTGAGCTTGGCGAAGGCCATCTCGATGGGATTGAGGTCTGGGGAGTATCTGGGCAGGAACAGGAACCACGCGCCGCGCTCGGCCAGGGCCTGTGCGGCGCGCGGACTTTTGTGAACGTTGAGATTGTCGAGGATGACGATGTCGCCACGGCTCAGGCTTGGTGCAAGCTGGGTCTCGACATAGGCATCGAAAGCCGCGCCGTCCATGGCTCCTTCGATGATCCAGGGCGACACGAGTTCATGGCAGCGCAATCCGGCGATGAAGGTCTGGGTTTGCCATTTGCCGAAAGGCGCGTCGGCCCGCAGCCTTTCGCCGCGAGGGGCGCGGCCACGCAACGGCGTCATGTTGGTCTTGACGCTGGTTTCGTCGATGAAGACCAGCCGCGCCGGTTGACATCGCATCAGCGGCTGGCGGCGCTCGCGCCAGTCACGCCTGGCTTGCTTCACGTCGGGGCGTTCTTGCTCCGACGCCAGCAGCGCTTTTTTTATAGGTAAGCCCTTCCCGGCACAGAAACTTCGACAGGTTCGAAGGGTCCACCTTCACCCCGTGCTCAGCCTCGAGCCAGGCGCCAAGGTCCGGCATCGTGATGTCCGGTTTGGCATGCACCTTATCCAAAATGACCTGCCGCAACGGCCCCAGCTTGCCAGAGCCGGCCGGGCGGCCCTGCCGCGCCGGCGCCAGTGAACCGGTCGCAGCATACCGCGCTTGCACCCGCACCGCCGTTGACGGAGCCACCTCAAATTGAGCCGCCACCGCTCGCCGCGACTTACCAGCTGCAATGCCCCGCACCATCCGAAGTCGCAAATCAGCCGAAGTTATTTTTCCCATGAAGCACCTCCGTGCCCAAGGGAATCACAGTTCCACCAAAAAGGGAATCACATCGATTCACCCAATTCGCCCGACGCTCTAGGCGCGGTGACGCAAATTGTCGGACCGTCCAGAAGGTCGCTATCAGCGTGCCGGCCTTCTCAGGCCGCTGGCCAGCGCCGCGAATCCGCTGCCGGGACGAAGCCCCTCGCGCATGAAAAAAGCGCGAAGCGGCGCGAAACCACCGAGCACGCCGAGCCCGGCAACGCGGGCAATCTGGGCCGGCAGCATGTCGGAGAGCAGCGACATGTTGAGCAGGTTGACCGCGCTGCTGCGTGCCAGAATGTCGGGCCGGCGCTTGAAATCGTAGGCCGCAAGTGCCTTGACGGCACCTGGATCACTACGATTTTCACAAGCAATTCCAATCAGATCGTCGACATCCCTGATGCCGAGATTGAGGCCTTGTGCGCCGATCGGCGGAAACACATGGGCGGCTTCCCCGACCAGCGCGATCCGGTCTCGCGCAAAACGAAGCGGCGTCACCGCTGAAAGCGGGTAGATCTGCCGGCCCGGCTCGACCGTTACCCGGCCCAGCATCGACTGCATCTGCTGTTCGACCCGCATCGAAAGCGTCGCATCGTCCAATGCGGCGAGTTCGGTCGCGGTCTCGGGCTTCACCACCCAGACCAGGCTCGAGCGATTGCCGGGCAGGGGAACCTGCGTGAACGGACCGGTCTCGGTGTGAAACTCGGTCGAGGTGAAGGCATGGTCGCCGCTGTGGCGGAAATTGAGGACGAGCGCCGCCTGCGGGTAGGCGCGAGCCGAGGTCGAGATGCCGGCCGCCTGGCGCGCCGGCGACAACCGCCCATCGGCGGCGACCGCCAGCGATGCGTCCACCGTGGTGCCGTCGGCCAGGACGGCATGGGCGTGCCCGGCTTCGAGATGCCAGCTTGCCACCATCGTGCGGCGCCATTCGATGCCGGCATGCGCGGCAACGGCGCCGGCGAGTGCCGGACTGAGGACGCTGTTGGGCAGGTTCAGCCCGAATTGGTCCTCGTCGATCTCGCTGGCGCGGAAGGTGACGACCGGACTGCGGATCAGACGGCTGGTCGCGTCGACGATGCGCATCACTTTCAGGGGCGCCGCCTTGGGCTTGACGTCTTCGAGCACGCCCAGCCGCTCAAGCACTTTCAAGGCGGGGTTCATCAGGGCCGTCGTGCGGCCATCGGGGGCAGTGGCCTGCGGCCCGACCAGCGTCACCGGGAAACCTGCGGCGGCAAAACCAAGCGCCGCGATCAGTCCTGCCGGCCCCGTACCAGCAATCAATATCCGCGCGGTTTGCTCATGCTCCAAGATCGGCTTCCGGCTTGCAGTGCGAGGCGGTCCACCCGCCGTTCGATGAGCATATAGGTCAATTCATGCCGCTTGATCAACGCGGCGATTCGGCTCATTCGGATGACATGACCGGCCAGCAAGACAACTTCAGCCATCTCGACCGCGCCGGCCGCGCCATGGCTAGCATCGCGCGAAATCCCCGCGTCACGGTAAACGTCGTTGTCGGCGCCTGTATTCTGCTTGCCTGGCTGTCCCTTGCCGCGATGGCAATCCGCGGCGCCGAAGGCGGGATTGCGGGCGTAACCGCCCCCGGCGACGCAATCCTGCGCAACCTGCCGCAACTGCCGCTGCCGGATTTCCTGGAACGCTTCTTTGCGCTCTGCCTCTCGCCGGTGCCGCTGGACGCAAGCCTCGGCCTGCAGGCCGGTGCGCTCGTTTTGATGTGGTTCCTGATGGCCATCGCGACGATGCTGCCTTCCGCCGCGCCGATGATCCGCACCTACTGCGAAATCGCCGACACGGCACGCATCAAGAGCGAGCCTGTCGTCCATCCGCTGGTGCTGGTCGCCGGTTACCTCGGTGTCTGGCTCGCCGCCTCCGTGATGTTCACGGCGATGACGCTGGCCGCCCATGCATTCGCCTCGTCAGGCGGGATGCTCGATCCGGTCGTCGGCATTGCCGGTGCGCTGGCGCTCCTGACGGCCGGCCTCTATCAGTTCAGCGGCCTGAAGGAAGCCTGCCTGAAGAAATGCAGGAACCCGTTCTCGATCCTGTTTTCGAATTGGAGCGCGAGACCGGTTCGTGTCTTCCAGCTTGGGATCGCCCAAGGCCTGTGGTGCCTCGGCTGCTGCTGGGCATTGATGCTGGTGATGTTCGCCGTCGGCGTCATGAACGTGTTCTGGATGGCGTTGATCGGGCTGTTCACCCTGATCGAAAAACAAACAGCAAGCAGGGTTCCAACCCGGCTGGCCGGTGCGATACTGCTTGTCTGGGCAGCCGCGCTGCTAGTAGTCTCGCTATAGTGGGGGAAATTTCGATGGCAGACCAAAGCTGGGCAATGAAGGGGGAGCTTGTACTCTCCTGCAATTGCACGGTTTTTTGCCCTTGCGTGCTGTCCCTCGGCAGTCATCCGCCGACCGAAGGCTATTGCCAGACCTGGGCCGGGTTTCGCATCGATGCCGGCCATTTCGGCGACGACGACCTCTCCGGCCTCAATCTCGGGCTGGTCATGGAAATCCCCGGCTACATGAGCCGTGGCAACTGGACCGCGGGGCTGTTCATCGACAGCCGCGCCTCGGTCTACGCGGTCAAGGCGTTGACGAAGATCTTCACCGGCAAGGCAGGCGGAACCACATCGCTGCTCTCCATCCTCGTCGGCAAATTCCTCGGCGTCGAGCAGGTGCCGATCACCTATGAGACGCGTGACAAAACGCGTATCTTCCAGATACCGAAGATCATCGACGGAGCGGTGACACCTATCCAAGGCCAGGATCGCGACAAGGATACGGTGATCAGCAATTCGCAATACTGGATCGCGCCCGAGATCATCGTGGCCAGGTCCGACAAGAGCAAGATGCGGGCTTTCGGCCGCAACTGGAATTTCGCCGGTCGGTCGGCCGAAATCTGCAAGCTGGATTGGCGTGGCCCGTGAGCAAGAACACAACGGCCCGAAAAGCCGCCAAAAAGATCACCGACCGGATTCCGCGGCCGAAGAAGAAGGTCACCTGGCCGCAGGCGAGGGCGTTTTCCGTCCATCTCTTGACCGCGTCAGGCTCGTTCCTGGCCTTCCTGTCGCTGGTGGCGGCAAGCGAGGAGCGCTGGACGGCGATGTTCTGGTGGCTCGGGCTGGCATTGTTCGTCGATGGTATCGATGGGCCGATCGCGCGCAAGCTCGAGGTCAAGGAAATCCTGCCGACCTGGTCGGGCGAAATGCTCGACAACATCATCGACTATGTGACCTACGTCCTGATTCCCGCCTTCGCGCTCTACCAGCGCGGCTTCATGGGCGAGGGCCTGTCGTTCCTGTCGGCGGCGATCATCGTCGTCTCCAGCGCCATCTATTATGCCGACACCGGCATGAAGACGAAGGAGAATTTCTTCAAGGGATTTCCAGTGGTCTGGAACATGGTGGTGTTCACGCTGTTCGTCATCGAGCCCGGACAATGGGTTTCGTTCGCGGTGGTGGTGGTGGCCGGCATCCTGACTTTCGTGCCGATCAACTTCATCCATCCGGTGCGGGTGGTGCGGTTGCGGCGCATCAATCTTGCGATGACCCTTTTGTGGTGCGCCTTCGGCGCGCTTGCCCTGGCGCAGGCGGCACTTGCCGCCTTCTACGATCAGATCGGCGTGCTGGGCGAACAGGTCGGCACCTTCACCAAGATCGGCATCACCATAACAGGGCTTTACCTTGCCTGCATCGGTGGCATCATGCAGTTCTTTCCAAATCTCGGTGCCAAAAAGGCCTGATCAGCCACTCCCACAGGAAGCCTAGCCCATGTCCAAAGCGATCCGCATCCACGCCAATGGCGGCCCGGAAGTCCTGACCTATGAGGACGCTGACCCCGGCCAGCCGGGATCGGGGCAGATCTTGGTCCGGCACACGGCGATCGGCCTCAATTTCATCGATGTCTATCATCGCTCGGGCCTTTATCCGCCGCCGGGCGGGTTCCCGCTTGTCCCTGGCAGCGAAGCCGCCGGCGTCGTGCTGGAAGTCGGCCAGGGCGTCGACTGGCTGAAGTCGGGCGACCGCATTGCCTATGCGGTGACGACCGGGGCCTATGCGCAAGAACGCGTCATCGATGCCAGCCGCGTCGTCAAGGTTCCGGATGGCATCAGCGACGAACAGGCTGCCGCGATGATGCTGAAGGGCATGACCGCGGAATATCTGCTGCGCCGGACGTTCAAGGTGAAGGCCGGCGACACGATCCTGTTCCATGCCGCGGCCGGCGGCGTCGGGCTGATCCTCGGCCAATGGGCAAAACACCTCGGCGCGAACGTTATCGGCACCGCCAGCTCGTCCGACAAGATCGAACTCGCCAAGGCGCATGGTTTCGACCATGTCATCAACTACAAGGAACAGGATTTCGTTGCCGGGGTTGCTGCCATCACCGGCGGCCGGAAGTGCGACGTCGTCTACGATTCTGTCGGCAACGACACGTTTCCGGCTTCGCTCGACTGCCTGAGGCCGCTTGGCATGTTCGTCAGCTTCGGCCAGTCCTCGGGACCGATCCCGCCGTTCTCGATGTCGTTGCTGGCACAGAAGGGCTCGTTGTTCGCAACAAGGCCGACGCTGTTCGTCTACAATGCAAAACGCGAGGACCTCGAAGCCTCCGCCGCTGCCCTGTTCGAGGTCGTGCTCAGTGGCGCCGTCAAGATCAAGATCAACCAGCGCTACGCGCTCAAGGACGCCGGCAAGGCGCATTCCGACCTGGAAGGGCGCAGAACGACAGGGACGACCATTCTCATCCCTTAGTCCGTTCTGCCTTGCTATCCCTTGAATTTCCGCTGAAATTCTTGAAGCTCTTTCAAGACGCGTGCCGCTTTCCGATGGGAGCTGGCCGCGCCTACCATGCTTGCGGGAACACAGAACATATCTGGCAAACCAGATGGGAGGCACTGTGAGTGCAAATCAAAACGGCACAAACCTGCTCGAGGTGCGTGGACTCACCAAGATATTCGGCACGCTGACGGCGTGCGATCATATCGATCTCGACATCGCCAGGGGTGAAATCCATGCTTTGCTCGGCGAAAACGGCGCCGGCAAATCGACGCTGGTCAAGATGCTGTTCGGCTCGCTGGAGCCCAATGCCGGCGAGATCTTCTGGAACGGCCAGGCCGTCAGGATTTCCAGTCCGGGCGTCGCGAAAAAGCTCGGCATCGGCATGGTGTTCCAGCATTTTTCGCTGTTCGAGGCGTTGACCGCGGCCGAAAACATCGCGCTCTCGCTGGACGATGGCTCGCCGATCAGCAGCATCGCGGCGAAGGCGAGGGCGCTTTCCTTCAGCTATGGCCTGCCGCTCGATCCTGAATCACTGGTCGGCGACCTGTCGGTGGGCGAGCGCCAGCGCATCGAGATCATCCGCTGCCTGCTGCAGACGCCGCAGCTCATTATTTTGGACGAACCGACCTCGGTGCTGACGCCGCAGGAAGCCGACAAGCTGTTCGAGACACTGGAGCGCCTGCGTTCGGAGGGCAAATCCATCCTCTACATTTCGCACCGGCTCGAAGAGGTCAAGCGCATCTGCGACCGCGCCACCGTGCTGCGCCACGGCAAGGTCGTCGGCCACTGCAATCCGCGCGAGGAAACTGCCTCTTCGCTGGCCCGCATGATGGTCGGCAACGAGGTGCAGGCGGTGGTGCGCGCGCCGGTCGAGGGCATCGCCACGGCGCAATCGCTGCTCGAAATCCGCAACCTCAGCCGCAAGCCGGCAACGCCGTTCTCGATCCCGCTCAAGGCTATCAGCCTGAACGTCCGCGCCGGCGAGGTGATCGGCATTGCTGGCGTCGCCGGCAACGGCCAAGGCGAATTCTTCGAATCCGTTTCAGGCGAGGTGCTGCAGCAGGATGCCGCCTCGGTGCGCATTCGCGGTAAGGACGCGGGTGGCCTCACCATCACCGGACGCCGTCTGCTGGGTGCAGCCTTCGTGCCGGAAGAACGTCTCGGGCATGGCGCCGCACCGCGCATGAAGCTTTCCGAGAACCTGCTGCTGTCGCGCCATGCAACCGACGGCAAGGCGTTCGTCGGTTCCGGCGGGATGGTGAAAAGCGGCGCCATCCAAGCCGCCTCCCAGCGCATCATCGAGGCGATGGATGTGCGCAAGAGCGCGCCGGATCCGGAGGCCGCCGCGCTTTCGGGCGGCAATCTGCAGAAATTCATCGTCGGCCGCGAACTAGACCGACGGCCAAGCGTCATGGTGGTCAACCAGCCGACCTGGGGCGTCGACGCCGGTGCTGCCGCCCACATCCGCCAGGCGCTCATCGAGTTGTCGCGCAGCGGGTCGGCGGTGCTGGTGATCAGTCAGGATCTCGACGAGCTGTTCGAAATTTCGGATGCGATCGCCGTCATGCACAATGGCGAGCTGTCGAAGCCGCTGCCGATCGCCGAAGCGACCTTCGAGAAGGTCGGTCTGCTGATGGGCGGCGCCGAGCCCGGCCACGCCGAACACACGCTGGAGACGGCATGATGCGCCTCGAACTCGTCAAACGCCCGCAGCGCTCCGCGCTGTTTTCGGCCCTGTCGCCATTCATCGCCTTTGCGCTGACGATCATTGCCGGTGCGGTCCTGTTCGCGTTGCTCGGCGTCAATCCGTTGACAGCATTCCGCATCTATTTCATCGAGCCGATCAGCCAGGTCTGGCAGTTGCACGAGCTCGCGATCAAGGCAGCGCCGCTCATCCTGATCGCCGTCGGCCTGTCGGTCTGCTACAAGGCCAACATCTGGAACATCGGCGCCGAGGGCCAGTTCATCCTCGGTGGCATTGTCGGTTCGATCATTCCGGTGCTGTTTCCGCAGTTCGAAGGCCCGCTGGTGCTGCCGCTGATGCTTTTGCTCGGCATGGTCGGCGGCGCTGCCTATGCGGCGATCCCGGCTCTGCTCAAGACCCGCTTCGGCACCAACGAAATCCTGACCAGCCTGATGCTGGTCTATGTCGCGCAGCTCTTCCTCGACTGGCTGGTGCGCGGACCCTGGCGCGATCCGCAGGGCCATGGCTTCCCGCAGACCATCCAGTTCAACGATTCGGCCGTGTTGCCGGAACTGATGCCGGATGCCGGACGGGCAAACTGGGGTTTTGTCTTCGCGCTGGTCGCCGCAGTGCTGGTCTGGATCCTGATGAGCCGCATGCTGAAAGGTTTCGAGGTGCGCGTGCTGGGCTCGAGCCCGCGGGCAGGGCGCTTCGCCGGCTTCGGCCTCAACCGCATGGTCTTTTTTGCCTTCCTGCTGTCGGGTGCGCTGGCAGGGCTTGCCGGCATCTCGGAGGTCTCGGGCGCTATTGGCCAGCTGCAGCCCGTCATTTCGCCCGGCTACGGCTTCACCGCCATCATCGTGGCGTTCCTTGGCCGCCTCAACCCGCTCGGCATCGTTGCCGCCGGACTGGTGCTGGCGCTGACCTATCTCGGCGGCGAAGCGGTGCAAAGCGCGCTCGGCATCTCCGACAAGGTGGCGCGCGTGTTCCAGGGCATGCTTTTGTTCTTCGTGCTCGGCTGCGACACGCTCATCCACTACCGCATCCGCCTGGTCGGCCTGGCGCTGACCAAGCCGGAAGGTGCAGCCAAACTCGAAGCCACGCCAAAGCTGAAGGAAGCCCGTTGATGGACATCACCGTAAACATCCTTCTGACCATCGCCACGGCGGCAACACCGCTTCTGATCGCGGCCATCGGCGAACTGGTGGTCGAGCGCTCCGGCGTGCTCAATCTCGGCGTCGAAGGCATGATGATCATGGGCGCCGTCGGCGGCTTCGGCGCCAGCTATCTCACGGGATCACCCTGGATCGGCCTTTTGGCGGCAATTGCCATGGGCGCGGTGTTCTCGCTGCTGTTTGCCGTGATGACGCTGTCGCTAGCCACCAACCAGGTGGCGACCGGCCTGTCGTTGACGCTGCTCGGCCTCGGCCTGTCCGGCATGATGGGCACCAGTTTCGTCGGCCAGCCCGGCGAAAGGCTGCCCAACCTCTACATTCCCGGCCTGACAGAAATCCCTGTAGTCGGCAGGCTGCTGTTCGGCCAGGATCCGATCTTCTACATCTCGATCGCCCTGACCGCAGCCGTCATGTGGTTCCTGTTCAAGACCCGGACCGGACTGACGCTGCGCTCGATCGGCGACAGCCACACTTCGGCCCATGCGCTGGGCATCCAGGTCATCCGCTACCGTTATCTCGCGGTGATCTTCGGCGGCGCCTGTGCCGGCCTCGCCGGCGGTCACCTGTCGCTGGTCTACACGCCGCAATGGGTGGAGAACATGAGTGCCGGCCGCGGCTGGATCGCGCTGGCGCTGGTGGTGTTCGCCTCTTGGCGGCCGTGGCGGGTACTGGCCGGCGCCTACATCTTCGGCGCGGTGTGGATCGGCCAGCTTCATGCACAGGCTTTTGGCATTCCGGTGCCTTCACAGTTCCTTTCTTCGCTGCCCTATCTGGCAACCGTCGTGGTTCTCGTTCTAATCTCGCGCAACAAGCGTCTGACGATGATGAACACGCCGGCTTCCTTGGGGCAGCCATTCGTTCCGGATCGTTGACAATAAAAACAAACGGGAAGCTCCAAGGCTTAACTCAGAGAGGTAACACAATGAAAAAACTGCTTATTGCCCTGATGACCACGACCGCCGCCCTATCGCTGGCGACATCGGCCGAGGCCGCGGACAAGCTGAAGGCGTGCTGGGTATACACCGGCCCGATCGGCGACTTCGGCTATTCCTACCAGCACGACCAGGGCCGGCTCGAGGTGGAGAAGGCGCTTGGCGACAAGGTCGAGACCGCCTATCTCGAAAACGTCTCGGAAGGCCCTGACGCCGACCGTGCTTTCGAGCGCCTGGCACGCGAAGGCTGCAAGATCATCTTCGGCACGTCCTTCGGCTTCATGGACCCGGAAGTGAAGGTCGCCAAGAAATTCCCCAAGGTGATGTTCGAGCACGCCACCGGCTACAAGACCGGCGACAATCTCGGCATCTACAATGCGCGTTTCTATGAAGGCCGCTATGTGCTCGGCCAGATCGCCGCCAAGGAATCGAAGGCGGGCGTTGCCGGCTATATCGTTTCCTTCCCGATCCCCGAAGTGGTGATGGGCATCAATTCCTTCATGCTCGGCGCCCAGTCGATCAACCCGAACTTCAAGGCCAAGATCGTCTGGGTGAATTCCTGGTTCGATCCGGGCAAGGAAGCCGACGCCGCCAAGGCGCTGTTCGACCAGGGCGCCGACATCATCGTCCAGCACACCGATTCGACCGCTGCCCTGCAGGTGGCCGAGGAGCGTAAGCTGCACGGCTTCGGCCAATCGTCCGACATGATCAAATTCGCGCCGAACGCACAGTTGACCTCGCTCACCGACGAATGGGGTCCCTATTACATCAGCCGGGTCCAGGCGGCCCTCGACGGCACCTGGAAGCCGGACAATGTCTGGCTCGGCATCAAGGACGGCGCGGTCAAGCTCGCGCCCTTCACCAACATGCCCGACGACGTGAAGGCAATGGCTGAAGCCACGACGAAGAAGATCGCCGGCGGCTGGAACCCCTTCACCGGGCCGATCGCCAAGCAGGACGGCACGCCGTGGCTGAAGGATGGCGAAGTCGCCGACGACGGCACGCTGCTCGGCATGAATTTTTATGTGAAGGGCGTCGACGACAAGCTGCCGCAGTAAGCGGCGCGAAACATCGAATGAGGAGGGCGCCGCGAGGCGCCCTTTTTCATTCGGCGGGCTGTGCCTCGGCGGAGACTCTACGAAACCGCGCCAGCCCGGCATCGACCGCGCGGCCGAGCCAAACCTTCAGCAGCCGCTGCGCGGGTCGTTCGCAGCTGCGCCAGATCGCCCACGAGACAAGGAGCATGAGCGCGACGCACCCGAAGGCGGCGAACCATTTGCCGACCAGGGGCGCCGCGGCATTGATGGCGAGATAGCCGATATCCTGGTGCAGCAGGTAGAGCGGATAGGTCAGCCCGCCCAGCGCCAGAGTGAGCGCCGATGCCCTGACACGGTGGCGCAGCAGCACCGCGCCGATCAAGGCCGCGTGCATGACGACATTGGCGACGACGAGATTGGCCGACGAAACGGCGATGCCGTAATGGCCAAGCATCCAGTGCTGCGTCACGGACAGAGTGCCGCAGGAGATCAGGAAGGCGGCGGCGAGCAGCAGCAGGGCCGGCAGTGAACGGCCATGCGCGTGGATGTGGTGGACCAGCACGCCGGCGGCGAAGAACGGTCCGAACTCGGTGATGAACAGCAGCCTTGCCGCGCCACTGCCGATGAAGAATTCGTTCAAAGCCGAGATCGCCAGCCAGACGAAAACCAGCTCCAGCTTGCGTTTCTGGAAGAGCCCGGTGAACAGGGCCAGCGTCACCCATCCGTAGAAAACCAGTTCAAGCACGATCGACCAGTAGACGCCGTCCATGAAAGGTTGACCGAAGGCTGGTGCGAACATCGACAGATTGGCGGCGTATTGGCTGAACGAGGCTGAAAGCAACGTTGTGCCGGCAAGAATGAGAACCACAAAGGTGATCGTCATGCAGATCAGGTAGCCCGGATAGAGGCGAACGAACCGCGCCACCGCAAACTGGTCCCATCTGCGGTTTTCCGCCGACCAGGCAATGACGAAACCGCTGATCAGGAAGAACAGATTGACGCCCAGATAGCCGTAGAGGGCAAATGGCGCGGCAAGCGGATAACCTTCCGCGAGATAGCCTTCGGCGATAGCGCCGCGAAAGAAATAGTGGAAGAACACGACAGCAAGTGCGGCCGCCAGCCTGAGCAGGTCCAGCGTCGCGATGTAATTTTGTTCCGCAGGTCTGGTGTTCATCCGCTTTCCCGCATTTACCGTCCGGGAACCATAAAGCGGATCGCGGCTGAGCGGGTTAAGCGGCCTGAATTATCGCTCGATGTAGTAAACGCAGGGGCGAGATAGCCGACTGTCAGACCGCCGAACCATAGAGGTCATAGGCGTCGGCGCGGTCGATCTTGACGGTGACGATGTCGCCGGCGCGTAGCGGACGGCGCGACTGGATATGGACCGAGCCGTCGATCTCGGGCGCGTCGTATTTGGTGCGGCCCTTTGCCGATGTGCCGTGCGCCTCGTCGATCAGCACCGGCAGGCGCTTGCCGACCTTCCTGGCCAGTTGTGTCGCTGAAATCTTCTGCTGGCGCTGCATGAAGCGGTGCCAGCGCGCCTCCTTGATCTCCTGCGGGACCTGTTCGAGACCGAGATCATTGGAGCGGGCGCCGCGGACGGGCTCGTATTTGAAGCAGCCGGCGCGATCGATCTTGGCTTCGTCGAGCCAGTCGAGCAGCATCTCGAAATCGTCATCCGTCTCGCCGGGGAAGCCGACGATGAAGGTCGAGCGGATGGCCAGATCCGGGCAGACCTCGCGCCAGCCGCGAATGCGCTCGAGCGTCTTTTCGCCGTGCGCGGGCCGGCGCATGTTCTTCAACACCTGCGGCGAAGCATGCTGGAACGGAATATCCAGGTAAGGAAGGATCTTGCCGTCGGCCATCAGCGGGATGACGTCGGCGACATGCGGGTAGGGGTAGACATAGTGCATGCGCACCCAGATGCCGAGCTTGCCCAGTTCCTCGGAGAGATCGAGGAATTTCGCACGGACTTCGCGGTCGCCGAACATGGACGTCTGGTACTTGATATCGATGCCGTAGGCGCTGGTGTCCTGCGAGATGACGAGGAGTTCCTTGACGCCGGCCTTGGCCAGTTTCTCGGCCTCGCGCAGTACATCGGCCGCCGGCCGCGAGACGAGGTCGCCACGCAGTGCGGGAATGATACAGAAGGTGCAGCGGTTGTTGCAGCCTTCGGAAATCTTGAGATAGGCGTAGTGGCGCGGCGTCAGCTTGACACCCTGTGGCGGCAAGAGATCGATATAGGGATCGTGCGAAGGCGGTGCCGCCTCGTGCACGGCGGCCATCACGCTCTCATAGGCCTGCGGCCCGGTGATGGCCAGCACATTGGGGTGCTTTTCGCGGATCACATCCGGCTCTGCGCCGAGGCAGCCGGTGACGATGACCCGGCCGTTTTCCGAAAGCGCTGAGCCGATGGCATTGAGCGACTCGTCGCGGGCGGAATCGAGAAAGCCGCAGGTGTTGACGACGACAAGGTCGGCGCCGTCATGCTTGCGGGCGATTTCGTAGCCTTCGGCGCGCAGGCGCGTGATGATGCGTTCCGAATCCACAAGGGCCTTCGGGCATCCAAGACTGACAAAACTCACGCGGGGAGCGGACATAAAGGGTTTTCCGGGCTTTTCAGGATTGCCGGCGCAGTACCACACTTATTGCGGCATTGGTATGGGCAGCGCCGCGATGCGGCAAAACGCACGGCGATTGCGCTGCGGACCGAGCTTTCCGGATCGAAGCCGCGGCTGACGCGATCTCAGCTGACGGCGCCGTTTACGTGCGGCCAGACCTCCACCGCGCCACGATAGACCATGTCCAAAGCCACATAGAAAATGATCAGCAGGCCGACATATGCGATCCAGCGGTGACGATGCAGCAGCTTGGCGATGAATGTCGCGGCGAGCCCCATCAGCGCGATCGACAGCACCAGGCCGATGACCAGCACCGGAAAATGATCGCGCGCGGCACCCGCGACCGCCAGCACGTTGTCGAGCGACATCGACACGTCAGCGACGACGATCTGCAAGGCTGCCTGGCCGAGCGTCTTGCGCTTCGTCTTGCCGGCCACCGCATTATCGCTGTCGAGATCGGAGTTAGACAGCGCCTCGGTCGCTTCCAACTCGTCGGCATGGGATGTGCGCAATTCGCGATACATCTTCCAGCAGACCCACAGCAGCAGAATGCCACCGGCCAGCAGCAGGCCGACGATTGCCAGCAGCTTGACGGTGACCGCGGCAAAACCGATGCGCAGAACGGTTGCCGCCAGCACGCCGATCAGAATCGCCTGCTTGCGTTGTTCGACCGGCAGGCCGGCAGCGGCCAGGCCGATGACGATCGCATTGTCACCGGCCAGCACGAGGTCGATGGCGATGACCTGGAGCAGGGCGGTCAGGCTGGCAGCGCTGAAAAAAATGTCCATCGACCGGAAGCCCTTGCTGATTTGCCGAGTGTTCGTCGATTATCCAGACGGCCCTAACTTGGTGACCCCTTGGCGTCAAGGGATGACGCGTGACGACATCACCGAAGCATCGTTGCGTCAAAGCCGGATCAGGGATCCGCGGCACTCGCCGACAGCCGGGCAAAACCGTGGCCGATCAAATCAATCGTAGAGATTATACTTTGCCCAATCGGCTTCCGGAATCTCGTCGCCGATCCGGTAGCGGAGCTGCAGAATTTCCATATGGTCCGGCGCCGTCTGGCACTTGAATTTCAGCCGGTACCATTGACCCTTGCTGCGAAACGCAGCGCCCGGGCTTTTGATTGCGTCAGCGCCCATCTCGGGCGTCGCAAAGGCGTAGGCGACAACGCGATCGGCTTTGAACTTGCGATCGTCATGGGTGATGCGGTCGAGCACTTCGGCGTCGCAACGCTGTTCAAGGCGTGTTTGAGGATCGAGTTTCATCAGGCCGGCACGCAATGCATTGTCCATCGCGTTGGCTGGAAAACTCAGTGTCACCGACGCCAAGGCGGTCATGCAGAGCTTCTTCATGGGCGGGACAAGCAACATATTTTGTCGGATAAATCAACCAAGCGGGCCGCCTCGGACCCCGCGGGAATCTTCAATCATTTGGACGGTGCGTTCAAAATTCCGTGTCGGGATTCATCGTGCGATGGCTGCGGCCAACGCACCAGCGAGGCGCGGCCAGCATCGGTGAGATCGTAGAGGCCGCGGTCGACGCGCGCGAACCAGCCATAGACATTGTGCTGCAGGACCTTTGGCGCGATCGGCGTCAGCGCCTTCAGATCGCGCGGACGTTTGGGTCCGTCCGCCATGGCGGCTGCGCAGGCGAGGGCGCTTTGGCGATAGGCCGTCATGATAGGATTGCGCGATCCTCCTCCGGCAACAGGATCGCCACGACGGCGCTGGTGCTCGTCGACCAGGCGAGAGCGCCGGCGCGCATTCTTGCGCGGCGCCAGTGCGATCGGGCTGAGAAGCACCTCGACCCGGTCGGCCGCGGTCACGCCAAGCAGGCCGAAGCCAAGCCGGCGGCAGAGATTGCGAAACCTGGCATCGCTTTCGCGTCCCTTGCCGCGGGCCGAAAGGCGCGCGGCCAGCCATACCTCGTCGCAGGCCGCGGCGCGATCGACACCTTGCAGCACCAATTCCAGATTGAACTGCAGCTTCAGCTCGCAGATGACGACGATCGGCGGCTCGCCCTCGCGCAGCGCGACGATGTCGCAGCCGCCGATCTCGCCTTTCACGACGAAGTCGAGGTTTTCGAGGAACCGCTTCACCGGCGCATAGAGTGAGGTCTCATTCATGCGCCGAAGGTTTAGCCGATTCGGGCTCGAAAGCCTTCCGGCCATGCGGCGTCCTACGGCGCGCCCGGGGTGGGAGCGTGGCGCAGTATGTCCTCAGGAATGAAGTTTTCCGAGGAAAGCCAACAGCACGCGGTTGAATTGCTCGGGTCGTTGCAGCGGCGCGAAATGGCTCACGCCAGGCAGGATGATCAATTCCGATGCCGGGATGCTCCGGGCGAGATAGTCGGCGTGCTCATGCCTGATGAACTCGTCATGCTCACTTTGAACGATCGCCACGGGCACACGCGTTTGCGCCAGGTCGGCGGCGGAATAGTTGGGTTCGGTCTTCATCATCAGGCCGACGGCCTTAACGAATGCGGCGAATTGGTCTGAGGTAGTCGATAGTCCGGCATAGTCCTTGGCGTGCCGGCCGAAACACCGGTCGAGAACCGGACCAGGCTCGACTTCCTTCGTGCCACTGGGGTCCATGTTGCAGCCAAAGAAGAACACACCTTTAATGCGATCGGCTGCTTTCATGCCAAGGATCAGAGCCACGCATGCGCCGTCGCTCCAACCCGCCACAGCCGCCTTTTTCAATTGCAGAGTGTCCATCACGGCCAGAGCGTCGGAGGCCATCAGTTCGTATTTGTACGGCCGTTCATCGCGGGTGCTGCGCCCGTGGCCCCGGCTGTCGATCACCACGACCCGATAGCCGCCCTTGACCAGCGCTGGAATCTGAAAGCCCCAATTGCCGCTGTGGCCGAGGCCACCATGCAACAAAATCACGGGAGGACCGGCCCCATATGTGGCGTACCAGATTTTTGCACCCTCGTGTTCCACCTGGCCTGCGTCATTGGTGGCGGGCAGAGGCGTGGCGCCATGCGCTTCGAATTTCTTAAGGTCGTCGTCGTGGTATTCCATGCTGGAAACGCCTCGAAGCAAACGGGGAAGACCCGCAATTATTGCCGGCGCCCGCCAAAATCAACCCGACACGGATCGACTACTGCCATCAGGCGACACCGTGACAGGGTGAGGCAATGTTTGCCTCCATGGGGCGGCGGCAATTCGAGATCTGGCAGCGGCATCAGCTCGCAGATGACGCTGCGGCACTAGCGAGGACATACAAACCTTGGGCGAGGCATGCCGTGGCCAGACTATGGAGAAGCGGGCTGGTCGCTCTTGCAAAGGGCGATATGTAGCCATCCGGAAAGCCCACCATACCAAGGTCGACAAACCAATGCACCGCAAGCAGGACACTTAGCGCTGCCCAGATCAGAACCATTGCGCGAATGAAGACGGATTGCATGCCAGCCTTGGTTGGGAATTGCGCATGCACCACATCGCCTCGTCGTAAGTTGGACCATGCCGCACATGTGCGTCGCGAAACCGAAGGCCGCGTTGCGATATTAGCCGTCAGGCTTCGGTGCTCGGCGTTACTCGATCCGATAGCTTCCCGCGGTGCAGGAGCGGATAGCCGATCTGACCGAAGTATGTGGAGGGGATCGGATCATCGACGCCGTACTTCTCCGGCACCTTGTCACCGGTGTGATTATAGGTGCCGAAGAGCATGTCTAGGAAAGGCAACTGCCCGGCGAAGTTCTTGTCGTAGGCTTCGCGCTGGTTGGCATGGTGCCAGCGATGGAACTGCGGGCTGGCTATCAGCCACTTCAAAGGGCCGAACGGAATGCGCAGGTTCGAGTGAACAAGCAGCGTGTGTCCAAGGTAAATGATAAAAAATGCCGCGATCGAGGGTTCGGAGAAGCCAAGGAAAAAGATCGGCGTCAGCGATATCGCCTTTGTTGCGATGGCGTCGACCGGATGATTGTGGAAAGCCGCGAGCCAGTCCAGGTCCTCGATGCCGTGGTGAACCGCATGGAACTTCCAAAGCGCAGGGATTTTGTGGAAGGCCCGATGTGCCCAATAGACGCCGATATCGGTGATCACGATGATTTCCGCGACCTGCAGCCAGACGGGCTGACCGCTGACGGCTTGCGTTATCGATTGCGGAACCAGCATTGCAGCGGCGCCGAGGGCACCGGCCGCGATCATGATGAGGGCCAGCTTTATGATGAAGCCGTTGAACAGCAGGTAGATCAGATCGACAGCCAACCCCTTGCGGAAAATCTTCTGCGGCCGCTCGGCAAACAGATGTTCGAACGGAATGAAGATCAGCGCGCAGATTAAAAGCGCCTTGATGCCAAAGATATCCATTCATTCGCCCCAGCGCGCCGTCTGCGCCCCTGAGAAGACCACATCTCCCCTTTCCAAAGGTTAAAGGCTCTGGCTTTTGCGCCGACGCGCGCGGTCGTTCGTGTCCTAGCCGTCAAGACCCCAAAGATCCGGGTTGCGTTTGAAATACTCAATCAGCATCTCAGTGAGCACCCGCACTTTCCGCGTAGGATGCTGCCCCGGCGGGCGGACGATATACGCGGCCCCCGGAGGTACCGGATAGCGTGTCATGATCGGGACCAGCGCGCCGGAGGCCACATATTCATGTGTGATGCAATCGGGGAGCCAGGCGATGCCGAGACCTGCCGCCGCGGCGGCGGCAAGCGCGGTGGCGCTATCGGCCTTGAACTTGCCCTGCGGCTGGACGGTAACAATTTTGCTGCCATCCATGAACTGCCAGGCTTCCGTTCCCTGCATGAGGGCCTGATGGGTGACAAGTTCGTCCGGAGTCTCGGGTGACCCGTGCGCTTCAATATAATCCGGGCTTGCGACAAGCTTTCCATGGATCGGCCCGACGCGCTTCGCGATCAGGTTGGAGTCTTGAAGGTAGGCGCCCCGGATCGCGCAATCGAAACCCTCTGCGATGAGATCGACGAAGCGATCGCTGTAGGAAGTATGGATGTGAAGCTTCGGGTGCAGACGCGCCATTTCCGCGAGCACGGGGGCGAAATGGGTCGCGCCGAAAGTGAGCGGCATGGCAACCCTCAGGCGGCCGCGCAGCTCACCTGTCGGGAGGATCGTTTCCCTGGCCGTATCGATCTCGGCGCTGGCTCGGGCCGCATGGTCCCTGAACGTGATCCCCGCTTCCGTAAGCGCTGCCCCGCGGGTCGTTCGTGCAAGCAGCTGGACGCCAAGTTCTGCTTCAACCCGAAAGAGCCGCCGACTGACGATTGACTTGGAGACGCCGAGCCGGCGCGCGGCGGCCGATACGCCCCCGGCATCGGCCACTGCGACGAATGTCTGTAGATCTTCGATGTCCAAATTCGGCGTTCCTCATTTCGCGACACAGCTTGTCCGAGTATGGCACTACCGCATCACCAGAAGGAACGGCAAATTGCGTCCCAGGCAACGCCCGCCCACTGGCGTATGTCTCCCGTGAACCCATTGCCATCCAGAGCGGCAGAGAAAGGAAGTCTTGATGACCCCTCGTAACGGCCTTGATTCGCTTCTTCGTCCAGAAGACTCGGTCCTCGTTCTGATCGACCACCAGCCTTACCAGCTCGCGAGCCTGAACAGCCACGATCCCCATATGGTGGTCAACAACTCGACAGGTCTGGCCAAGCTCGCCAAGGCCTTCAAGGTGCCTACCATTCTCACCAGCGTGATCGCGGCGCGCGGTGGACTTCTCTTTAAGCAGATCACCGACGTATTTCCGAACCAGGAAGTCATCGATCGCACCTGGGTGAACACCTGGCAGGACGAGAATGTGGTGAACGTCGTCAAGGCGACCGGCCGCAAGCAGCTGATCATCGCCGGCCTGTGGACCGAGGTCTGCGTCGCAATGCCTGTGATCCAGGCAGTCGGCGAAGGCTGGGACGTGACCGTGATCACCGACGCGTCGGGCGGGATTTCGAAGGAGTCTCATGAAGTTGCCATCCAGCGCATGATCGCGGCCGGCGCGAACGTGATGACCGTGATGGCGCTCGCTGGCGAATGGCAACGCGATTGGGCGCGCACCGAGCATGTCGAGGAGCTGACCGAGATTCTCATCCAGCACTTCGGCGGCAGCGGCATCGCGTATCTTTGGGAGCAGCAGCTTCTCAACACGCCGGTGCCGAGCACCACGGGTTGATCTGGGCGGGGGTGACGAAAGTTTTGAGCGATCCAGCGCCAACATGCTGACTGCTTGTCGAGCCGCATCATCCCGCTCCAAAAGACGGCCGCCCATGCCTGAAGGAGGGCGGCCGGCATGCATTATGATCTCGGATACATCGACCTGGAACAGAGGAGCGCACGGTGAGCTTGCACCCACGCCGGTTTTCAGGACCGGTGCCTTAAACTATGGCTAACTTGACTTTTCGCGGGGATTTGCGGCACCAAGTCGAATCTGCTCAATAGAGCGGATGATTGGCCTCGATCTGTTTTCTGGACCCGGCGGGATGACGATTGGCTTCAAGCGGGCCGGGATCATTCCGCTTGCCTGTGTGGAACATCGTCGGGATGCTGTGGTGACCTATAGCGGCCACACGCCTGCCGCCGAGCATTTCTGTACAGACATCCGGCGGCTCTCGTTCACGCGCTATGCGGGGAAGATCGACGTCGTATACGGCGGCCCACCTTGCCAGCCCTTCTCCACGGGAGGCCTCCGCCGCGCAACCGCCGACACACGCAACATGTTCCCGGAGTTCGCTCGCGTCCTGCGTGAGGTCCGCCCGGAAGCCTTCGTTGCCGAAAACGTCCAAGGACTTACCACGCGCAACAGCATTGGCTATCTCGCCTCGCTCATCGCTGAGTTTGAGGCGATGGGTTACAACGTCTCTTGGCGGGTCCTTCATGCAGCGGACTATGGGGTATCCCAGAAGCGTCGGAGGCTCTTCATCGTGGGTTTCCGGCGAGGCAACTTCCGGTTCCCGAAACCCACCCACGGCCCGACCACGGGAAAGGCCTATGTGGCCTCAGGCAGCTTGATCTCGCATGACCCAATTGGCGAGCCGCCCGAATGCCCAGTGGTCTTTGCCAGATTTCCTGATCCGCGAAAGAGCCCTTACGCCGGACATGTCTACAATGGGGGCGGGCGCCCTATAGATCTCAAGGCACCCTGTCACACCATCCTAGCGGCAGCCGGCGGCTACAAGACTCACTGGATTGATACCCTCAATGTTGCGGTCGCCTACAATCGACACCTCCTGGAAGGAGGCGAGCCGTGGGTTGGCGAAGTGC
Organism: Mesorhizobium sp. LjRoot246; assembly: GCF_964254115.1. Taxonomy (NCBI): domain Bacteria; kingdom Pseudomonadati; phylum Pseudomonadota; class Alphaproteobacteria; order Hyphomicrobiales; family Phyllobacteriaceae; genus Mesorhizobium; species Mesorhizobium sp. LjRoot246. Next base: position 4,109,120 of record NZ_CAXUSN020000001.1, read on the forward strand.
CCGGTGCTCGCCGCATGACCGTCGAGGAATCAGCCATCATTCAGACCTTCCCACGGGAGATGCGTTTTTTCGGATCGCGGTCTTCCCAATATACGCAGGTAGGCGATGCCGTTCCTCCGGATTTGGCAGAGGTGGTAGCCAGAGCGGTCGTGAGCCAATTGAACGGGCATGCGGTGTCCGATGACACGCATTGCCCAGCGGATGCGGCACCGCCTCTCTTTGTGGCTGCGTAGTGAGCACGAGAAACAGATTCGTCGAGGAAGCTGTCAGTCAGGCGCTGGGGCGTGTCGACGCCTTCATTGATGGCGAGCGGTTGGCAAGGATTCCGAAGGGCGACCTACGGGCTGTCCTTGATGCCCAGCTCGGCCACGGCTCCAACAGTGTCCGCTTGGCATCCTTGTTTTTCACGTTCTATCAGCTCCAGGACGCGGCGTGGGATTTCAGCTCCATACCGATCGGCATCCGTGGAAAGTGGGGGGACAAACGGCTCGCAAACGAACTCAACCTCCGACACATCGCATTACACAATTCGATCACGGCGTTCGGCGAAAACCTTGGCTGGAAGGGGAACGTGTCGGCGGCTCGCCTCAAGGGCGACAATCGTTTCAATCGACTGGCTGGAATGCTTGAGAGCCTGGCGCCCGAACAGCGAGCGACAGCCGCAGACTACATGGCATATCGTTTCGCCGAAACGCGCCAGCTGGTTGCTCCTCTGCCTCCGGTTGGCGCCGATGTGTTGACCTATGCGCGCGCGCGTCTCCTATTTTATCGTCTGATAGGAATCCCCTCTGAAGGAAACGTGCAGCAGTTTCTAATCGCGGGATTCCTTCATGTTCATCGACGGCGATTCGGCCACGAGATTCGAACGCATCATGTTCATGCCTCCGATAAGTTCGACGCGACCTTCAGCGATATCGAAGAGTTCCGGGAGGACGTATTGGTCTCGGCCTATGAGGTAACAGTTCGGCCGGACTGGAAGAATCGAGTAAGCGATTTTCGCGCGAAGATGCATGGCGCGGGGCTACGGAAATACATTATCATTGCATCAGGCGTGAATTCCGATGATCAGCTGGCTACGCCAACCGCCATGCTGCGTTTCATAGAACCGTATGCCCAGGATATCGCAGTGGTTGATATCCTCGATGTGATCAACGTGTTCTCTGCCGAATTATCGGCAGATGAGTTGAGGCAGGTCGTCAATCAGACCTATAGCTTCCTGGCCTCTCCGACCCTTTGTGGTCGCGCCGACATCATAGAGAGATACACAGAAGCCGTTTCTGAATGGCTCGACAGCATACCTGATTAAACCCTGCTAATCGCTTCCCCACATCTCCAATGCTCCTTGCATTCGAATCGGGTCATGGAGGCAGGCTGCAAACACGGTAGCTGTTGCGTTATTGCTGCAACGGCATCGTAGAAAATTGCAGGGTGTGCCACAGGACTCCAGGGTTCCGTCAACAAACTTTGCTGAATACAATCAGCGGGTTGGCGGAGGAAGTGGGATTCGAACCCACGGTGAGCTTGCACCCACGCCGGTTTTCAAGACCGGTGCCTTAAACCGCTCGGCCATTCCTCCAGCTGTCGCGGTCCACTGCTCTAGTGTGCCCGACAAAGCCCTGTCAACCGCCAGGCATGGCCCGGCAGAAGCGGGGACTGGGCGCTCTGTGGCAGGGGGCAGGACATGACCTTCGTGCGGAAGAACGAAAAGCGGTGACTTTTCAGGGTGCTCGGTATGGCCCGCCGTCACAATCTTGCCCGGTTCCGGCCACAATCGGTTAATACCGTGATAAACAATTCCTGCGCACAAAGGATCGGGGTTTTAGGCGTCGTTGGTATTTGTCGGGTGAGTGTTTTGGCTCCTCTGATGGTTGAACGCGGCGTCTTGAGTTGAGACTGAAGGGGACATCAGGAAAATGCAGGCTGTGACGCAACCGCGTCTTCGTCGCGCTGCCACAGTCGCGTTGTTCGCTATGTCGGCCGCCTTGCTGGCGGCTTGCGCGTCGCAGCCTGAGCCGAAAGCGATGGTCTACAAGAAGACCCGCTCTAAGGAATATTTCTCCGAATCCGAATATGGCGTGAAGGCAAGTCCGCGTGTTTTCTCCCGGAACGGGCGCATCCAGCGCGGCGGCGGCAGGGATCAGCTCGGCAAACCCTATCAGGTCCGCGGCAAGTGGTATTACCCCAAGGAAGACAAGCGCTACGCCAAGGTCGGCCTGGCCTCTTGGTACGGCGATGCCTTCCATGGCCGGCTTACCGCCAATGGCGAAGTCTACGACATGACGCATCTGACGGCGGCGCATCCAACCATGCCGCTGCCAAGCTATGCCCGCGTCACCAATCTCAAGACCGGCAGTTCGGTCATCGTTCGCGTCAACGATCGCGGTCCATACCACGAAGGCCGCATCATCGATGTGTCGGAGCGTGCCGCCCAGATGCTCGACTATGCCAACACCGGCACCGCCCAGGTGAAGGTCGAATATGTCGGCCGTGCACCGCTCGACGGCAATGACGACCAGTATCTGATGGCTTCCTACCACCCCGGCAACAGGGCGCCGGATCCGTCGGATGGACTGCCGACCGGCGTCATGGTGGCCATGAACGGGCCGTCGCCAAGCCTGCCTGCCGGCACCGCTGCCGTGCCGTTTCCGGGCCAGTTGACAGATTCCGGGGCTGTCCAGCCGGTGATGTCGGCACAAGCGCCGGCTTATGGCGATCTGGCGCTGCCCGATTTCGGGCCGATCGTGCCTGAGCGCCCGCAGATCAATCTGCCGCCGCAATCGCCGTTTGCCATGGCTTCGCTGTCCTATGCGGACGAGCGGGTCGAACGCGCCTCCAATGTTTTCGCCGCGCTGGATGGCGACGGCATGTCGCCATCCGACATCCTTCAATCGTGGAAGCGGCAGCAGCCGCCGGCCGGTCTGTCCACCGACTACGTCGCGGCCGGTTCGTTCGAGGATGCAGCGGAGGCCAAGCGCATTGCCGCTCAGCTTGCCGCATTCGGCAAGATCGAGATCCAGCGTTCGGAGCTCGATGGCGAAGATTGGTATTCGGTCAATCTCTATCCCGATGGCCACCGCAATCTGGACGATTTGCTCCAGGCAGCATGGTCGCATGGCGCGCCGGATGCACTGGCTGTGCGCAACTGAGCGCAAGCCAGGTCGGATTTCCGCTGCGCGGTTGATCCGCCGCGAAACGCGCGGTTGATCCGCTGCGGGAAAAGCCTGATACTTTTCGCGGGCTTGCCGGCGGTGCCGGCCAACGGGTCGAACATCATGCAATTTCGCTTGCTCCAGCCTCTCGCCGGGCTTCTGGTTTTCGGCCTCCTGCTGTTTTCCCAGAACCCAGCCCATGCACAGCTGTTCGAGACCAAGGCCGCGCAGGCCTTCATGATCGACGCCGAGACCGGAACGGTGTTGTTTTCGAAGGATGCCGACAAGCCGATCCCTCCGGCCTCAATGGCCAAGCTGATGACCATGGAAGTGGTGTTTAACGCCATCAAGTCCGGCCGCCTGAAGCTCGACGATACGTTCGTGGTCAGCGAAAACGCCTGGCGCAGAGGTGGCGCGCCTTCGGGAACATCGACGATGTTTGCCAAGCTCAAATCGTCGATCCGGCTCGAGGACCTGATTCTGGGCGTGACCGTGCAGGCGGCCAATGACGGCTGCATCGTCATCGCCGAAGGCATGTCCGGATCCGAAGACAATTTTGCCGCGCAGATGACCGAACGCGCTCGCCAGATCGGTCTCAAGACATCGACCTTCGTCAATTCGACCGGCCTGCCGGCGGATGGCCAGCAGACGACCGTGCGCGAACTGGCGCAGTTGGCCGTACACCTATGGCGCGATTATCCGGATTTCTATCGCTACTATGGCCAGAAGGATTTTACCTGGAACAAGATATTGCAGCGGAACCGCAATCCGCTTCTGGCGATGGACATCGGCGCCGACGGCCTGGTGGTCGGCGCCAGCGAGGCGTCGGGTTTCGGCATCGTCGGTTCGGTCAGCCACAACGGCACACGGGTGATCGCGGCGATGAGCGGGCTGGCCTCGGACAAGGAGCGTGCCGAAGAGGCGCGAAAGCTGCTCGACTGGGGTGTTCGCTCGTTCGAGAAGACCGAAATCTTCGCCAAGGATGAGGTGGTCGGCGAGGCCCAGGTTTTCGGCGGCGCGAAATCCGGGGTGATGCTGAAGGCCAAGGGTCCGATCGACATCTTCCTGCCGATCACCAACCGCGACAAGCTGACGGCCAGGATCGTCTACAACGGCCCGGTTGCAGCACCGGTGGAGGAGGGGCAACCGGTGGGCGCGCTGCGCGTCTGGATCGGCGATACGCTTAGCCAGGAGACGCCGCTTTTCGCCGCCGAATCGATCGGCGTCGGCACACTGCCGCAGCGCGCGCTCGATGCCGTCAAGGAACTGGCGGTCGGCTGGCTGCGCTAAGGCATGTCGCTCAAAAGTGGTCCCGGCTTTGGGGCAGGGCTATCGCCTACGGATTCTTGCGAAGAAGGACCCCCACCCTAACCCTCCCCACAAGGGGGAGGGAACGCTGCCGCGTGCCTCTAACTCTTCTTTGGCGCCGAAAAGACAGGCGATTTGCCCAGGGTAGGCGCCAACGGAAGTCTCCCTCCCCCTTGTGGGGAGGGGTTGGGGTGGGGGTCCGTGCCGGGCAGACATCTCAGGAATTCCATATGCATAACCTCGCGGTTTTTGGGCGAACGACATGCATAAAGGCAAAAAATTGACGGCATGGACGTTTTGCCGAGCGCGGACTATCTAGAGCAATACAATCCCATTTCAGGCATGGACAAGAAGGCCTCTCGGTTGGCACGCGGATTTTTCATCACCTTCGAAGGCGGCGAAGGAGCAGGCAAGTCGACGCAGATCGAGCGGCTGGCCAGGAAGATGCGCGCCAAGAAATACGATGTCCTGCTTACCCGTGAACCAGGCGGCTCGCCGGGCGCCGAAGCCGTCAGGCATGTGCTGCTTTCGGGCGCGGCCGAACCATTCGGGCCGAAGATGGAGGCGCTGCTTTTTGCCGCCGCGCGGTCCGACCATGTCGAACAAGTCATCCGGCCGGCGGTCGAGCGTGGCTCCGTCGTGCTTTGCGACCGCTTCCTCGATTCCTCACGCGTCTATCAGGGCGTCACCGGCGGCATCGACCCGGCGTTCATGGAGGCGCTGGAGCAGGTCGCCATCAACGGCATGATGCCCGACATGACGCTGATCTTCGATATCGATCCGGCGGAAGGCCTGAGGCGCGCAACGCTGCGGCGCGGCACCGAGGCAGTCGCCGACCGCTTCGAAAAGGAGACGCTGGCAATCCACCAGGCTCGCCGCGAGGCGTTCCTGGCGATCGCGGCTGCCGAGCCGGAACGCTGTATCGTGGTCGACGCAGCCGCCGATCCCGATGCGGTCGAGAATGTCGTCACTGCTGCCGTGTTCACGGCGCTGGAGGCAAGAACGCCGGCGCGCAACAGGCAGGCGACACCGGCATGATCTTCGAACGCATCGCACCCGAGCAGCACGACACGCTGGACGGCGTGCCGGAGCCATCCGAAACGCCATTTCTGATCGGGCACAGCCAAGCCGCGGGCATGCTCACCGCCGCCTATCGTTCGGGAAAGCTGCCGCATGCGCTGATCTTCTCCGGACCGGTCGGCATCGGCAAGGCGACGCTCGCCTTCCATCTTGCGCATCATTTGTTGAAGCACCCGGATTTCGTGCAGGCGCCGGAAAGCCTAGCCATTCCCGATCCAGCTTCGTCGCTGTTTCGCCAGATCGCCACCGGAGCGCATCCTTCGGTGTTGCATCTGACCCGGCCGTTGAACGACAAGACCAAGAGCTTCAAGTCGGTCGTCACCGTCGATGAAATCCGCAAGGTCAGCCGCTTCCTGTCGCTGACCTCGCATGACGGCAGCTACCGGGTCGTCATCGTCGACCCGGCCGACGACATGAACGCCAATGCCGCCAATGCCTTGCTGAAGAATCTTGAAGAGCCGCCGGCACGAACGCTTTTCATCCTGATCGTCCATGCTCCAGGCAGCCTACTGCCGACGATCCGGTCACGCTGCCAGGTGGTGCGATTGACGCCGCTCGACGCCGACGACCTGATGGCGGTGCTGGAAACGACCGAGCCGGCGCCACCTGACGATCCGGCGGCGCGCGCGGCACTGGCCGAGCGGGCAGGGGGCAGCGCCCGCAATGCGATCCTGTTGACGCAGTATGGCGGGTTGGAGATCGCTTCGACGCTCGACGCGTTGGTGACGGGCGAAAAGAGCGATGTCGGCGGTGCGTATCGCCTTGCCGAAGCCGTGGCCGGCCGCGACCAGGCGATCCAGTTCGATATCTTCAACCGCCGCGCGCTGGACTTGTTGTCGGATGCGGCAAGCCAGGCAGCATTGGCGGGCGATCTCCTACGGGCCAAAACGCTGTCGGACACTTGGCATGAGGCGCTGGACGCTATATCTGAGACCGACACCTACAATCTCGACAAGAAGCAGCACGCTTTGACCATGATCGACCGCCTGAATTCTGCAATGCGAATGTGACTGGGTTTCCGGGATCGGGATGGCAAATTCTGCCCCGATACGATATCCACCGCCACGCCTTTCCATTCAGACATTCATGACGGTCCATTCATGTCACGCGACAAATTCTACATCACCACCCCGATCTTTTATCCGAACGGCAAGCCGCATATCGGCCACGCCTATACGGTCATTGCAACCGACGCGCTGGCTCGCTTCCAGCGCCTGGACGGCAAGGACGTGTTCTTCCTGACCGGCACCGACGAACATGGCCTGAAGATGCAGCAGACGGCCGAGAAGGAAGGCATCACGCCTCTGGCGCTGGCCGACCGCAATTCGGCGATTTTCCGCGCGATGACCGAGGCGTTGGGCGGCTCGAATGACGACTACATTCGCACGACCGAGCCGCGCCACTACGAATCCTGCCAGGCAATCTGGAAGGCGATGGCCGCCAATGGCGACATCTATCTCGACCGCTATAGCGGCTGGTATTCGGTCCGCCAGGAAGCCTATTTCGACGAAGGCGAGACGACAGTCGGTGAGGATGGCGTGCGGCGTGAACCGCTTGGTTCGCCGGTCGAATGGAACGAGGAAGAAAGCTATTTCTTCCGGCTTTCCGCCTATCAGGACAAATTGCTGGCCCTTTATGACAGCCAGCCCGACTTCGTAGGACCGGCCGAACGGCGCAACGAGGTGCAGAGCTTCGTCCAGTCCGGGCTGAAAGATCTGTCGATCTCGCGCACGACCTTCAAATGGGGCGTGCCGGTGCCCGGCGACGACAAGCATGTGATGTATGTCTGGGTCGACGCCTTGACCAATTACATCACCGCCGCCGGCTATCCCGACATAAAGTCCGAGCAATGGCGCTATTGGCCGGCCACGCACATCATCGGCAAGGACATTGTCCGCTTCCATGCGGTCTATTGGCCGGCCTTTCTGCTGTCAGCCGGCATTGAGTTGCCGAAGCGCGTTTTCGCGCATGGGTTCCTGTTCAACCGCGGCGAGAAAATGTCGAAATCGGTTGGCAACGTCGTGGATCCCTTCGCGATGGTCGAGCACTACGGCCTCGACCAGGTGCGCTATTTCTTCCTGCGCGAGGTGCCGTTCGGCAACGACGGCAGCTACAGCCATGACGCGATCGTCAACCGCACCAATGCCGATCTTGCCAATGGTCTCGGCAACCTGGCGCAGCGTTCGCTGTCGATGATCGCCAAGAACTGCGGCGGCGTGGTGCCGCAGCGTGGCGAGTTGACGGATGCAGACAGAGCGATCCTGGATCAGGCCGCCGCCGCGCTCGACACCGCGCGCAAGGCGATCGCCGAGCAGGGCATCCATCTGGCGCTGGCAGCGATCTTCGGCGTGGTGGCGGAAGCCGATCGCTACTTCGCCGGCGAGGCACCATGGGCGTTGAAAAAGACCAACCCCGTACGCATGGAAACGGTGCTGTGGACGACCGCCGAAGTCGTGCGCCGCGTGGCGGTGCTGTGTCAGCCCTTCGTTCCGGGCTCGGCCAACAAACTGCTGGACCTGCTGGCGGTGCCGGCGGAGAGCCGCGATTTCGCGCATGTCCACGCGGACCATGCGCTGGTACCCGGCACTGCGTTGCCCGTGCCCGAAGGGGTGTTTCCGCGTTATGTCGACCAGCCGGACGCGAACGTCTGATGCTCGTCGACAGCCACTGCCATCTGGATTTTCCAGATTTCGCCGAGGAGCGGGCGGCCATTGTCGCCCGCGCCAGGGCGGCCGGTATAGGCCGCATGGTGACGATCTCGACCCGCGTGAAGCGGTTTCAGCAAATTCTTGAAATTGCAGAGGCTTTCGACGAAGTCTATTGCTCCGTCGGCACGCATCCGCACAATGTGGCGGAGGAGCTGGACGTCACCACCAACGAGCTTGTTCGCCTGGCATCTCACCCCAAGGTGGTGGCGATCGGCGAGGCCGGTCTCGACTATTTCTACGACAAGGCGCCACGCGATGCGCAGGCGCAAAGTTTTCGCACCCATGTCGCCGCAGCGCGTGAGACAGGGCTGCCGCTGGTCATCCATTCGCGCAATGCCGATGACGATATGGCTGATATTCTCGAGGATGAAACAGGGAAGGGCGCCTTCCCCTTCATCCTGCATTGCTTTTCTTCCGGACGCCGACTTGCCGAGGTGGGCGTCGCTCTCGGTGGCTACGTGTCGTTCTCAGGCATCCTGACCTTCAAGAATTCGGCTGAGTTGCGCGCCATTGCCGCCGATGTGCCGCATGACCGCCTGCTGGTCGAAACCGACGCGCCGTATCTGGCGCCCGTACCGTTTCGCGGCAAACGCAACGAGCCGGCCTATGTCGCGCACACAGCCAAGGTGCTGGCCGAAACGATCGGCGTCAGCGAGACTGAAATCGCTGATCTAACGACGGGCAATTTCTTTCGGCTGTTCGGCAAGATGCCGCGGCCTGTCGAGCAAAGCGCCTGAACGATGACCGACCGGCTGCGCCTCACCATTCTCGGCTGCGGCTCGTCGCCGGGCACGCCGCGCATCACCGGCGACTGGGGCAATTGCGATCCGGACAATCCGAAGAACCGGCGCATGCGCACCGCTGCACTGGTCGAGCGGATCGCGGCCAACGGCAGCCGCACGACTGTCGTCATCGACACCGGGCCTGATTTCCGCCAGCAGATGCTGCTGGCGTCGGTCAAGCGCCTTGACGCGGCCGTTTATACGCATCCGCATGCCGACCATATCCATGGCATCGACGATCTGCGCGGTTTCGTTCTCGACCAGCGCCAGCTGATCGATATCCATGCCGACATGGCGACGATGCTTCGGCTGCGGGAAGCGTTCGGATATTGTTTCGAGACGCCGCAAGGCAGTTCCTATCCGCCGATCGTCAGGCCGCATCTCATCGACCATGCCAGGCCGGTGGTCATCGAAGGAGAGGGGGGTGCCCTCACCCTCGAGCCGTTGCCGCAGATCCATGGCGACATCATATCGCTCGGTTTTCGCATCGGCGCGCTCGCCTATTGCCCCGACATCAGCGGCTTTCCGGAGGCCACCGCGCAACGGCTGCGCGACCTCGACGTGCTGATCATCGACGCGCTGCAGTACCGGACGCACCCAAGTCACCTGTCGCTTGGCGAGGCGCTTGAATGGATCGGGCGATTGGCGCCAAGACACGCCGTGCTGACGCATATGCATGTGCCGCTCGACTACGCCACGGTGATGGCCGAGACACCTGCCAACGTCGATCCGGCCTATGATGGGATGGCGATTGAAATCCCTTATGAATCAGTGTGATGCGAATAGAGGTTCATGAGGGCTTTTGGCTCCTTGGCGCAAATATCAGCAGCGTCCCAATCCGCTCGTAGCCAATCCGGGGATAAAGCAGCGCCCCGGCATGGGTTGCAGCCAGCACCGAGCACCTCGACCCACGCGCCCGATCGTCGTGCAGCATTTTCGACATCAAAGCCTGGCCAATGCCGCGACGCCGGTGCGAAGGCTCGACATACATGCTCGAACACCACGTGGCTCCCACGGCATCCAAGCTGCGCACGCGCCCAACGATATCGACGCCATCGACTGCCACATACTGGCGGAACGGCGCGCTGTCGCCGAGCAAATCCTCAGCAATCGGCTGCCTGCGGATGATCTTTCCCAACTGCGCCGCCCGTTCGGCCGTCTCTACGCGTTCGACCGAAGCAACCGCTGGCGGGCTCGGAATCTGGTGCAATCGGTGGACGAAAAAGCCTTCTGTCCGAAGCAGCCGGTAGCCGAGAGCTTTGTAGGCGGTTCGTGTCGGCTCGTCCGGATCCTCGTTCGCGATCACAACGGAAATGGCAAAGCCCGGCCGTGCATGCTGCCGCACTATGGTATCGGCCTGTTGAGCGGCGACGTCGTGGACGACCCATTCCTCGCCGCGGTAGTCGCGAGGATTCTTGCGCGCGGCGTCGCGCATCAGCCACAACGGTCCGACGCGGCTGGCCTCGTAAGGAAAGGTGCGGCTTCTGTCGGCGCTGTAGCCATGCACGAACACCTCGATCGCCGCTTCGATGTCGCCGTTTGCCTTCTTCATTTCGACAGCCTAGCGTTGGCTATCCGCTCAAGGCAATACGCCACAATTGGCTCAAGCCTATGAAAATCAGAAGCAATTTTCGGCCCCTGGCCAACGTGTCAGTTCCATAATCTATCTTATGCGACTTTGATTGATGGGGATGGGGGACATCAAGGCATCTTCGAAGCAACCTCCCAAAGCGCCCAGGCTTTGCGGCGTGGGTCCGCCACCGCCCGCGTAAATTGCAGCGCTTCGGACGGCTTGCCCGTTTCGGCAAGCGCGGCGGCGGCGAAGGTGACCAGCGTTTCCTTGTCGTAGTCGTTCGTCGCGGAATCGATGAAGGTTTGCGCAACCGGCAGGTAGCCGGACAAGGTCAGCGCTCGAACCAGGCCACGGGCCATACGGTCGCGGTTGAAGTTGATAGGGTCATCGCGCATCGCCTTCTCGATGACGGCGAAGACTTCCGGCTGGCGGGCACGTTCCGCAACGTTGATGAAGGCATAGGCCCGGTCGGACGCAGGAAGTGTCTGTGCAAGGTCGATTGCCTTTTGCCACTGCCCCGTGGCGGCCAGTGCATAGATCACTTCCGGCGCGACATAGGGGTAGTCGTCGGGCGGCACCTGCGCCAACGAGACCAGGACCGCGTCGGCCGCCGCCTTGTCCTTCGTCTTCGTCGCAATGTAGGCCTTGCGGCGAACGGCGCTTGGATCGGATGAGGTCAGGTAAGGCAGCATCGGTTTGGCGCGCTCGGTCTCGCCGCCGAAATAGAGCGCTTCCGCGGCCAGCCCGGCCAACTCCTCCCGCTCTGTCTCCGGCACGTCGCCCAGATGCTTCACCGCTTCCGCCACACGGCCGGCGCGTAAATTGCCGAGCACCTGCCAATAGCTAAGCTGGAACGGATACTGAGGCTGGATGGCTTTCAGCAAGGCTGCGAGTTTGTCCTCGCGGCCCAGTTCAATAAGAACCGGGCCGATGACGAAGGCGTATTCAGTCTCCGACGTTTCGAGGCGTGAAAGGGTCGCTTGCAGATCGGCCAGACGGTCGGCGCGGGCAAAAGCGGCGATCAGGTCGGCCAACGCGATCGTGTCCGTCTTCTTCAACTGAGCCGCGAATTCGAGCGCCAGATCGAGTCGCCCAGCGCGAGACGCTGCCTCGACCATGCTACCGTAGGGCAAGTTCTCCGTCGTCAGCGGTGCCGCGGTGCGGATCGCGTCCGCGGCCATGTCGAGGGCGCAGGATTGTGTCGGCTTGGCCTGGCACATAAGCGCGGTCAGGCTTTCCTGGGCTAAGCCGGCGCCGGGCGCGGCGAGCAGCAGAGCGGCAAGAACCAAACGACGCATCGAATGCCTCCGGAAAGTGCGCTTTCACCGCATTGGGCTTTGGCCCGACTGGATCGCGTGCGACGATACACCTAAGCAGAGATTCGTTGGTTGGCCAACAGATCGTGGTAGAGCACCGCCCTACTCCAGAATGACCACGGCTTCCGCCTGTTGTTGGATGACGATTGGGATGGTGCTTTCCGGAAAGGCCTCGACTTCCTGTTCGACGGCCTCTCTCCCAGATAATGAACTCTTGCTTGCTGGATTCTTGATGCCACTTTCGGCAGGCGTTTGCCTTTACAGGCAGGTCTGGTAGCGCTACCGTTTCATCATCGCGCGTGACCAGGGAGGAGCTTGGGAGCTGTCGCGGCCAGATAGAAAGCGGTTTCCTTCGACGACGTCGCAGGAGTCTGTCGGGAGGAAATTGATGGCCTCAGTCGCGATCGGCGATGTCTACAAATCGTTCGGGTCCGTCGAGATCCTCCACGGCGTCAGCGTGGATATAAAAGACGGCGAGTTCGTCACGCTGGTCGGGCCGTCGGGCTGCGGAAAATCGACCCTTCTCAGGATGATAGCCGGCCTGGAAAAGATTTCGCGCGGCCAGATCGCGATTGGCGACCGTGTCGTCAACAATTTGGCGCCGAAAGAACGCGACGTCGCCATGGTCTTCCAGAACTACGCGCTCTACCCGCACATGACAGTCGCCGAGAACATGGCGTTCTCGTTGATGCTCAAGGGTGTTTCGAAGGCCGAAAGCGGTGCCGGCGTTCAACGCGCCGCCGAAATCCTGGGATTGGTGCCGTTGCTGGCGCGCTATCCGCGACAGCTTTCCGGCGGCCAGCGCCAGCGCGTCGCCATGGGTCGGGCGATCGTGCGCGATCCGGCTGTCTTCCTCTTCGACGAGCCGCTGTCCAATCTCGACGCCAAGCTCCGCGTGCAGATGCGCGCCGAGATCAAGGAACTGCACCAGCGCCTGAAGACGACGACAGTCTATGTCACTCACGACCAGATCGAAGCCATGACCATGGCCGACAAGATCGTGGTCATGCACGACGGCATCGTCGAGCAGATCGGGCCGCCGCTGGAACTGTATGACCGGCCGAACAATCTCTTCGTCGCCAGCTTTATCGGCTCGCCGGCGATGAATTTGCTCAGGGGTGAAATTGCCACCGACGGCTCCCCGTCCTTTCGCGGCTCGGGAGGGATTTCAGTCCCGCTGGCCTCGGCACTTTCCGTCGGCAATGGCGAGCCGGTGGTGCTGGGAATACGGCCCGAGCATTTGCGGCTGTCCGACGACCAGGGCATTCCGGTCACCGTCGCGGTGGTCGAGCCGACAGGGTCCGAAGTGCAGCTCATAGGCCGGACAGAAGGTGGCGAAGAGATCGTCGCGAACTTCCGGGAACGCCATTCCTTCACGCCGGGCGAGACCGTCCGGCTTACGGCAGAGCCCGGCCTCATCCATCTCTTTCACGGTGAAACCGGACAGCGGTTTGAAACACGAGCCGAGCAGTAGGACCTCACGGCAAGGAAATCGACAGGAGGAGACGAGCATGAAATTCACCAGACGTGACGTGATCCGCACCACCGCCGGCGCCGCGGCGGGCGTCCTGGGAAGCCGCTTCGCCGGCTCTCCCGCCTTCGCCCAGCAGGCATTGACATACAAGCCCGAGGACGGTGCAAAGCTGCGGCTGCTGCGTTGGTCGCCGTTCGTGCAGGGCGATGAGGACCAATGGCTGGCCAATACCAAACGGTTCACCGAGGCCACAGGCGTCGAGGTTCGAGTCGACAAGGAAAGCTGGGAGGACATTCGCCCCAAGGCGGCGGTTGCCGCCAATGTCGGCTCCGGCCCAGACCTCATGTTCGTCTGGTTCGACGACCCGCATCAGTATCCCGACAAGCTTCACGATGTGTCGGGACTGGGTGAGTATCTCGGCGCAAAATACGGTGGCTGGCACGACGGGCCAAAGCAATATGCGACACGTGACGGGAAGTTCATCGGCCTGCCGCTGGCCACCATCGGCAATGCCATAGTCTATCGCGAAAGCTGGGTGAAGGAGGCCGGCTTCTCGGAGTTTCCGAAGGACACCGCAGGCTTCCTCGATCTCTGCAAGGCCTTGCAGGCGAAGGGACATCCCGCCGGCTTCACGCATGGCCATGGCGTCGGCGACGGCAACAACTACGCTCACTGGCTGCTCTGGAGCCATGGCGGCCAGATGGTCGATGAGGGCGGAAAGGTGACGATCAACAGCCCCGAGACGCTCAAGGCGATCGAATACGCGCAGGAGCTCTACAAGACCTTCATCCCCGGCACCGAAAGCTGGCTCGATGTCAACAACAACCGCGCTTTCCTGGCCGGCGAACTGGGGGTGATCGCCAATGGAATTTCCGCCTACAACACGGCCAAGATCAACAAGGACAAAGATCCAAAGCTGGCTGAAATCGCCAAGGACATACGCACGACCAATCTGCCGATCGGTCCTGTCGGCAAATCCGTCGAGCTGTTCCAGGTGACGACGGCCGTGATTTTCGACTACACGCCCTACCCCAACGCGGCCAAGGCCTATCTGCAGTTCATGTTCGAGGCTCCGCAAATGTCGGACTGGATCACCTCCTCGGCGGGCTACTGCTGCCAGACACTCAAGGCCTTCGACAACAATCCGGTGTGGACGGCCGACCCGAACAATGCCGCTTACGCGAAAGCCTCGGCGACGCTGCGTCCCAACGGCTATGCCGGGCCGCTCGGCTACGCTTCGGCGGCGACCATGGCCGATTATGTCCTGGTCGATATGTTCGCCAAGGCCGTGACAGGTCAGGCCACACCGCAGGAGGCTATGGAAGAGGCGGAGAAGCGAGCAAACCGGTACTATCGCGTTTGATCGCCACGCAGCCGGGCGGCCACGAGCGCTGCCCGGCCTGGTTCCGGATTCGCGTGGCGGCCGCTCGGGTCGCGATGCACCAGACTTCGTGAGGAGCCATCTCATGGCCGTGCCTTCTGCCGCCGTTCAGCCGCGTCCGTCGATCCTGGCGCGGAGCCTGTCGTCCCTGGCCGAAAGCCGGAACGCCCTTGGCTTCAGCTTCATGTTGCCGGCGGCAGCGCTGCTGCTGGTGTTCCTGACCTATCCGCTCGGGCTCGGCGTCTGGCTCGGCTTCACCGATGCCCGCATCGGCCGGCCTGGCATCTTCATAGGCGTCGAGAACTATCAATATCTGTGGAGTGACGCCGTCTTCTGGCTCTCCGTCTTCAACACCCTGCTCTACACGATCAGCGCTTCTATCCTGAAATTCGTGCTCGGCCTCTGGCTGGCGCTTATCCTCAATCAGAACCTTCCGTTCAAATCGTTCTTCCGCGCGATTGTCCTGCTGCCGTGGGTGGTCCCGACCGTGCTGTCGGCCATCGCTTTCTGGTGGATCTATGATTCGCAGTTCTCCATTCTGTCGTGGGCGCTTATGGAAATGGGCCTGATCGACCATCGCATCAATTTCCTCGGCGATCCGGAGAATGCGCGCGCGTCGGTCATCGCCGCCAATGTCTGGCGAGGTATTCCGTTCGTGGCCATCACACTGCTTGCAGGCTTGCAGACGATTCCCCAGTCGCTTTACGAGGCCGCCACGCTCGACGGCGCCAGCCGCTGGCAATTGTTCCGCTATGTGACACTGCCGCTGCTGACGCCGATCATCGCCATCACCATGACCTTTTCGGTGCTGTTCACCTTCACCGATTTCCAGCTGATCTATGTATTGACCCGCGGCGGGCCGGTGAATGCCACGCATCTGATGGCGACATTGTCGTTTCAGCGCGGCATCTCCGGAGGCCAGCTTGGCGAGGGCGCCGCAATCGCGGTCGCTATGATCCCATTCCTGCTTGCGGCGATTCTGTTCAGCTATTTCGGCCTGCAACGCCGCAAATGGCAGCAGGGCGGCGGAGACTGACAATGGCCGAGACTGCAAAAACCAAACGTCCGGAACTCGACGAAGGCGGCATGGGCTACCTTCAAAGTCTGCCGCGCCGCGTGGTGACGGTCTATTTGCCGTTGCTGGTGTTCGTCATCGTGCTGCTGTTCCCGTTTTACTGGATGACGATCACGGCCGTTAAGCCCAATCTCGAAATGACCGATTATGCAAATTTCAATCCGTTCTGGGTCGTGCACCCGACCTTGGAACACATCCGCTATCTCCTCTTCGACACGTCCTATCCGGGCTGGCTGCTCAACACGATCATCATCTCGACGGCCGCCACGTTCCTGTCGCTGCTGGCTGCAGTGTTCGCGGCCTATGCAATCGAACGGCTACGTTTTTCCGGGGCACGACAGGTTGGTCTCGCAGTCTTCCTTGCCTATCTTGTGCCGCCCTCAATCCTGTTCATCCCGCTGTCGGTGATGGTGTTCAACCTCGGGCTCTACGACACGCCCTTTGCGCTCATCCTCACCTACCCAACCTTCCTGATCCCGTTCTGCACCTGGCTGCTGATGGGGTATTTCCGTTCCATCCCGTTCGAACTGGAAGAATGCGCGCTGATTGATGGGGCGAGCCGGTGGCAGATCCTCACCAAGATCGTACTGCCACTGTCGGTGCCCGGCCTGATTTCGGCCGGCATATTCGCATTCACCCTTTCATGGAACGAGTTCATCTATGCCCTGACATTCATCCAGTCTTCCGAAAACAAGACCGTACCGGTCGGGGTGCTCACGGAGCTTGTCCGCTCCGACGTTTATGAATGGGGAGCGCTGATGGCGGGAGCGCTGATCGGCTCCTTGCCGGTGGTCGTGCTCTATTCATTCTTTGTCGAGCACTACGTTTCCTCGATGACCGGCGCGGTGAAAGAATAGCCAGGTTTGCTCGATCATGAGGTATGTTCCGGTGGCCGAGAATGCCGACGCAGGCACAAGGCCGTCGGTCGATAGTTGCCGGTAGAACCGAAATTCAACCGACCATCTTAGGACGCCACGGAATGCCCTCCTCGCCTCCCTTTCTCGGCTTTCCCGACCGCCTCGCAGATGACCGCGTGCCCCGTGTGGCGATCTTCGGAGCCGGCCACGGAAGCACTTATCCCGGCAAGGATAGCGGCGGCCACGCCTTGGCGGCCGATGCCATCCGCGCTGCGAGCCAGGACGATGCCGCGCTCGTTGAGCACTGGGATTTCGATCTCGGCGGCCCGCTCTTCGACGGCAAGCCGGTCTCTTGCATCGACGCCGGCGATATCGCGACCACCATGCATGACAATGCCGGCAACCGGTTCCGAATCGAGGCGAAGACGCGCGAGGTTCTGGCATTGCCGGCTGTGCCGATCCTGCTTGGCGGCGACTGTTCCGTGACCATTCCTTTCCTTGCCGGCTTTGCGGATCGCGAGCCGATCTGGGTCCTGCAGATCGACGCCCATATCGACTGGCGCGATGAGGTGCATGGCGAACGCCACGGCTATTCGAGCCCGATGCACCGGGCGAGTGAGATGCCGCATGTAGCCGGCATGGTGCAGGTCGGACTGCGCAGTGTCGGCAGCGCGCGCATCACCGAAATCGAAGCGGCACGGCGCTATGGCAGCCGCTTCGTGACCGCCCGCGAGGTTCACGCCCAGGGCGTCGAAGCGGCACTCCGGCATATTCCGCAAGGTGCGCGGGTCGTCGTCACCCTCGATTGCGACAGCCTCGATCCCGGCATCATGCCGGGCGTCGCGGCGCGCACGCCAGGCGGCCTCACCTACACGCAAATGATCGACCTGATCGCCGGCCTTGGCAGGCGGGCCAGGATCGCGGGATTCGACCTTGTCGAGTTCTATCCTCCAGCCGACATCGACGGTCTGTCGGCCCTGACCGCCGCGCGCCTTCTCGTCAACATAGTCGGCACCATCGTCCGGCAGGTTTGATATTAAAACCCTGCTAACCGGCCACCGTTCAGGGAACCGGCGGCAATTCGGGCGCATCCAGTCCTTTGAAAGGATCGCGCCAGGCGTCGATCTCCTCAAGCCCACGATACCAGCGGCTGAGAGAGAAATAGTCGTCGAGCGGCAGTCTGGCGGCTTCGTTGAACGGCAGAAAGGTCGCCATTCGGAAGTCGGCATAGGAAACCGAATTTCCGACCAGCCATTCCCGCTCGGCAAGCACGGGATCAAGTATTGCCGCGGCCGTGTGGAACTGTCTTAGCCCCCCCTCCACCCGCTCCTGATCGATCGGACCTATGCCATACCGCTGCTTGGTGCCACGTTCGAAATGCACCGTGTCGCAGGCGAATGTGAAGTGCTCCTTGCCCCAGCTCAGCCACCGGATCATCTCAGGTTCATCATCGCCGGTGCGCCAGAAATCCGATTGCGCATCGCGCGAGAGCCGGCAGGCTATGGCGTCCGCCTCCCAAAGGCTCTTTCCCTCGCCTTCCGCGAGGATGGGCAGTGAGAGATTGGGATTTAACCGGCGAAATTTCTCCGCTTGCCCCGGAGCGAATGGCGAGGCGAATTCAAATTCGACTTTCGCGTCGAGGTAGCGTGCCACCGCGACCGCGAGTCTGGGATTGGGATTACGGCTGAAGTACAGCTTCATTGGGCACCGCTGGTGTGGCTGGATCTGGCGATCACGGGTGTCACAGCAGCCGGATCTGATAGCTCAGCACGCGCTTTGCTTCAGGCGCGATCAGCATCACGCCTGGCTTGTCGACAAAGTCGCCGTCGAAATCCACCGGACTTGCGATGCCGTGCCAGGGTTCGATGCAAAGGAATGGCGCGGCGCCCGGCTTTGACCAGACGCCCAATTCCCGAAATCCCTGCCAGGACATCTCGATCGCCGGACCACGCTCGGCGGCATAGCGCACGCTGGTGCTGGCGGGTTGATCGAGAATGACCGCGTCCTCGTCGAACAGCCGTTCGGAGAGCTTGAGGATGTTGCCTTCGACGGGCGTCGGTTGCGACGCCGGCAACAGCAAACCGTCCTTCAGGCGGCGGATCGGCGCGGGCTCGTCGTCAGCAAAGGTTAACCCATAATCCGTCTTGGCCAGATCCGGCAGCAAGGGCCAATTGAATGCCGGGTGCGCGCCGATCGATGCCGGCAACGGCTCGTCGCCGGTGTTGGTGATGTCAAACGTCACGCCTAGCTGCCGGTGGTCCAGCGTGTAGGTCACTTCAAGGCGAAAGGCGAAGGGGTAATGCGCGCTTGTATCGGCGTCGTCGGTGAGGACCAACGTGCAGGACCCTGGCCCCCTCTGCGCCCAGGCGAACGGCTTATCGCGCGCGAAGCCGTGCTGGGTCATCAGATAGGTCTGGCCTTGATAGCGCAGCTGGTCGCCCTTCAGCCGCCCGACGATCGGGAACAGCACCGGCGAGTGACGCCGCCATTCCGGCCCGGCCTGCCAGAGAAACTCCGTGCCGTCGGCATCGCGCAGGGAGACCAGTTCGGCGCCCTGCCCGACGACGGTCGCCGAGATGCCGTCACCGTGAAGCGTCAGGCTGTCTTGTTCCATGCATCCTCGCGGCTGTCTGCCGGCAGGCTAGCAAAGGGCAACGCCTGAACTCAAGAGCGGCAGACCTATATCGTATCTCACTCAGCTGTGATGAGCGATCCACCGCGGACATGGCAAATGCTGCCTCAAATGAAAACCGTGGCCGGAGGTTGCCCTCCGGCCACGGCAAGATGTGGAGTGTTGCCTGCTACGGTCCGGATTACTCGCGCTCGCCAGTGAAGTTCAGCAGCAGCTGGAAAATGTTGATGAAGTTCAGATAGAGCGAGAAGGCGCCGAAGACGGCGAGCTTCTGGCGCGATTCCGCGTCGAAGTTCTCGGCATACTGTTCCTTGATCGTCTGCGTGTCCCAGGCGGTCAGGCCGATGAACACGGCAATGCCGATCACCGAGATGGCGAATTGCAGCGCCGTCGAGCCGAGGAAGATGTTGACGATGCTGGCGATCACCACGCCGATCAGGCCCATGATCAGGAACGACGAGAACTGGGTCAGGTCGCGCCTGGTCGTGTAGCCGTAGAGGCTGGTAGCGCCGAACATGGTGGCGGCGATAAAGAAGGTGCGCGCGATGCTGGTTCCGGTGAAGACCAGGAACACCGACGCGAGCGACAGGCCCATCACCGCGCAGAAAGCCCAGAACATCGCCTGGGCACTGGCCGCCGACATGGTCTGCATCTTGAACGAGAACAGCATGACGAAGGCGAGCGGCGCCAGCATCACCGCCCATTTCAGCGGGCTGGAGAAGATCGGCACGTAGAGCGCCGGGGTCGACGAGATCATGAAGGCGACGAGGCCGGTGACCACGAGGCCGACGCCCATGTAGTTGTATACTCGCAGCATGTGCTGGCGCAGGCCCTCATCGAAGATGGCTCCGGTTTGGGCGCCGGCGCCGACGCGATATCCCAGATTGGGGGTGTTCATTTGCGTTCTCCTTTGTGGATCGATCAGTAAAGCGTCTTGGCGAGCGTCTCGGCGGCGCGGTCGAGATCGTGGACCTCGCTTCGTCCGACCACCGCGTAGGCGACCTCGCCGATCTGGAAATAGGCCGAGGAAATGTCGCCCGAGGGCGCCACGGTCGGCTTGACGACGTCGAAGCTTCCCGGCCGGATCGCGAACAGCGACACCAGCCCCATGTCCTTGGTCTCGACCGCCATCTCGACGCTCGGTCCAAAGCGCGACGGATAGATCTGCACGTCGCGGACCCTCCAGTCGGTCGGCAGCGACGGCATGACGATGGCGGTGGCGGCGCGGATCTCGCCCGCGTTGTAATTGGGCGCTTCCGGCTGCGACGGCATGCTCTCGCGCACCAGCGTCGTCCTGTGGGCGCGCACCGCCTCGTCGACATAGGCGGGCGGCTGCGGCGAGGCGACAACCTTGGTCACCGACATCGGCCCGATGATGCCGTTCGCCAGCCAGCCGGCGGCGACGAAGACGGCAACCACCGCCGCGCGCTGCAGCACGCCGAAGATGCGGCCGCGGGCAAGTCCCCTCTCCAGCCGCCGCGCGGCATCGGCGGTCGCGGGCCGCGCCATGCCCTTGGAGCCGGCGAGCGCCACGCGCAGTTCATCGCGGGTTCGAAGATCCGACATCACGCGCGCAGCCGCTTCCGGGCGGGTCGACAGAAATGCCTCCACCTCTATGCGGCGAGCGACGTCGATCTGGTCGTCGACATAGGCGTCGAGGTCGATATCTGTCACGGGATCGACAGTTGCTGTCATGATGGGCCTCCAACGATCCTGAGATGATTTTTCGCCTTCGCGGGCTCTTCCATCTCACGCAGTGCGGCACGCGCCCTGCCGATGCGTGACATCAGCGTTCCCAGCGGCACGCCGCTGGCATCGGCCGCCTGCTGGTAGGAAAGGCCTTCGATGGCGACGAGGTGCAGCGCTGAACGCTGTTCTTCCGGCAGGCTGAAAAAGGCTTGGCGCACCTGCGCCAGACGCACCGAATGCTCCTGCGGCGCCGGCGTGCTGCCGTCGGCCAGATATCCGGCCTGTTCGAGGCGCGCCGCTTCGGACCTGCGCGACCGCATCTTGTCGATGAAAGTGTTGTGGACGATCGACAGCAGCCAGGCGCGCAGGTTTCCGCCGGAGCGAAAGGTGCCGCGCCGTTCATAGGCCCGCACCAGCGCATCATGCACGAGATCCTCGGCATCCGAACTGTCGCGCGTCAGCGAGCGCGCGTAGCGGCGCAGCGAACCAAGCTGTCCTATGATGTCAAAGCGTGGCATCGACGGTTTCATGTCCTGTTTACGGAGCATGTGGGGATTTTAATCCCGAGGTCGCCAATTTTTCGCCGGACCGTGCGATCGGCGGCGCGGCATCAATGTCGGCGCGAACGGCCGTTGCCGCCAGGGCGGCGGGAAAAGCGCTGGCGAAACGCGACCGATTTGCGTATCACTCCGCCGCCATTGGAGCCGTATCGATGTTTGAAGCCCTGCAGCCCGCCCCCGCCGACAAGATCCTCGCCCTGATCGGCCTTTATCGCGCCGACCCGCGCCCCGACAAGGTCGACCTCGGCGTCGGCGTCTATAAGGATCGCGACGGCAAGACGCCGGTCATGCGCGCCGTGCGCGAAGCCGAAAAGCGGCTGCTGCAGGGCCAGGACACCAAGACCTATCTCGGCCTTGCCGGCGATACCGGCTTCAACACGGTCATGGCCAAGCTCGCCTTCGGTCCAGGCGCCGACATGACACGCATCCGCGCAGCACAGGCGCCCGGCGGCTCCGGCGCGCTGCGGCTGGTGGCGGAACTGCTTAAGCGGACACGCTCCGACGCGACCATCTGGCTGTCGGACCCGACCTGGCCGAACCACATGCCGGTGATGCGCGCCGCCGGCCTGCAGATCCGCGAATATCCCTATTTCGATGCGGCCTCGGGCGCCGTTCGTTTCGACGACATGCTGGCAGCGTTGCGGACGGCAAAGGGCGGCGACGTCGTGCTGCTGCATGGCTGCTGCCACAATCCGACCGGCGCCAATCTGGATGCGGCCCAGTGGGCAGCCGTTACCGATCTGGTCGTCGAGCGCGAGCTGCTGCCGTTCGTCGACATCGCCTATCAAGGCTTTGGCGATGGCCTCGAGGCCGACGCCCTCGGCTTGCGCCTGCTGGCGGCAAAAGTTCCGGAAATGGTCGTCGCGTCGAGCTGTTCGAAGAATTTCGCCGTCTACCGCGACCGCGTCGGCGCGGCGATGATCCTGGCCAAGGACGGCGCCCAGGCCGATGTCGCCATGAGCCAGATGTTGTCGGCGGCACGCGCCATGTATTCGATGCCGCCGGACCACGGGGCAGCAGCCGTACGCATCGTGCTCGAGGACGCCGCCTTGCGTGCGGACTGGGAAGCCGAGCTTGAGGAGATGCGGCTGCGCATGCTGAGACTCCGGGTCCAGTTCGCCGAGGCGCTGCGCCGGCAGTCCAACTCCGACCGCTTCGATTTCGTCGCCAGCCATCGCGGCATGTTTTCCCGCCTTGGCCTCACCGAAGCGCAGGTCGAACGGTTGCGGGCTGAGCACGGTATCTACATGGTCGGCGACAGCCGCATCAATGTCGCCGGCCTGCCCGAGGACGGCATGGACGAACTCGCCAAGGCGATCGTTTCGGTGCTCGACTGAGGCGGCTCACCTGTGGACAAGGCTCCCACGCTGGCTGACAGCGTTGGCCGCGCGGCCGGCCGCGAGATAGCATCCGCCCCATGACGCCATCAAAAGACATTTCCAGGCTGATCGAGATCATGGCGGCGCTGCGGGCGCCCAAGACCGGCTGCCCCTGGGACATCGAACAGGATTTCTCGACCATCGCGCCGTATACGATCGAGGAAGCCTACGAGGTGGCGGATGCCATCGCGCGCGGCGATCTCGACGATCTGCGCGACGAACTCGGCGATCTGCTGCTGCAGGTCGTCTACCACGCGCAGATGGCCGAGGAGGCCGGCGAGTTTGCCTTCCCTGACGTGGTGCAAGCCATCACGACGAAGATGATCCGCCGCCATCCGCATGTCTTCGGCGACGAAAAAGCGCGCAGCGCCGGCATGGCCAAGGGCATGTGGGAAAAGATCAAGGCCGAAGAGAAGGCTGAAAAGCGAAGCGCCCGCCTCGCCCGCGGTCTCGACCCCGAAGACAACGGCAAGGGGTTTCTGGACAGCGTGCCGGTCGCCCTGCCCGCGCTGACCCGGGCGCTGAAACTTCAGGAGAAGGCCGCCCGCGTCGGCTTCGACTGGAGCGAGGCGGCGCCCATCCTCGACAAGATCGAGGAGGAGATCGGCGAATTGCGCGAGGCGCTGGCCAAGGGTGACACGGCCTCGATCAAGGACGAGTTCGGCGACATGCTGTTTGCCGTCGTCAATCTCGGACGGCACCTCAAACTCGATTCGGAAGCAGCGTTGAGCGGCACCAACGAAAAATTCCGCTCACGCTTCCATTATGTCGAGCAGGCTTTGGAAAAAGCCGGCAACACGCTGGAAAAGGCTGATCTGGCTGAGATGGAAACGCTGTGGCAGGAAGCAAAAAAAGCGAAGTAGTCTCTCTTTTTGGGCAATTCCGGACGGAAAACCGCTACACACTTTTCCTGGAATTGCTCCGGGTTACCCGTTGTTTTTGCGACGCAATCTGCTTTCGATCTCTTCGCGAGCGTTTTGTGTGGCCTTGAGCGAGATGGTGGCGCTGCCGTCGTCATTGTCGGTTCGCGAAACAACATCGCCATTGCGATAAAGCCAGTCGACAAGACCGAACTGTACCGGTTCGATCGTCACTGTCAGGTCTTCGAGTTCGCCCGCCATCCGCGTTTCGATGATCGCCTTCAGCGCATCGATGCCCTCGCCGGTCACAGCCGACACAGCAATCGGCGGCGCCTTGCTGGCGTCGGCGCCATCTGCAAGCAGCCGGCTACGGTTGCCCTCATCGAGCCGGTCGATCTTGTTCCACACTTCGATCACACGCTTGGCGTCGCCTGCATCGACACCAAGATCGGCGAGGATGCGCTCCACATCTTCCGCTTGTGCCGCGGTGTCCGGATCGGAAATGTCGCGCAGGTGAAGCACGAGATCGGCCTCGACGACCTCTTCCAGCGTGGCGCGAAAAGCCGCGATCAGATGCGTCGGCAGATCCGAGATGAAACCCACCGTGTCGGAAAGGATGATCGGCGTGCCGTGCGGCAGGCGCACGCGGCGCAGCGTCGGGTCGAGCGTGGCGAACAGCATGTCCTGCGCCAGCACATCTGCTCCGGTCAGCCGGTTGAACAGCGTCGACTTGCCGGCATTGGTGTAGCCGACGATCGCCACCACCGGGAACGGCACCTTCCTGCGCTTGGCGCGGTGCAGGTCGCGGGTGCGCCGCACCGTTTCCAACTCCTGCTTCAGCTTGATGATCTTTTCCTGCAACTGCCGCCGGTCGGATTCGATCTGCGTTTCGCCGGGGCCGCCGAGGAAACCGGCGCCGCCGCGCTGGCGCTCAAGGTGGGTCCAGCTGCGCACGAGGCGGCCCTTCTGGTAGTTGAGATGGGCGAGCTCGACCTGCAGCGTGCCTTCCTTGGTGCGCGCGCGCTCGCCGAAGATTTCGAGGATCAGCCCGGTGCGGTCCAGCACCTTGGCGTTCAGCTCTTTCTCGAGATTGCGCTGCTGCACGGGGGTCAGCGGATGGTCGACGACGACCACTTCCGCATGTCCCTCTTTGACGATTTCGGCGAACTCGGCGACCTTGCCGCTGCCGAGCAGCGTCGCCGGGCGCGGATCGTTGACGGTCACCACCGCTGAGTGGATCAGATCGAGGTTGATGGCGCGGGCAAGGCCGACGGCCTCGTCGTGACGAGCATCGGCCGAACGCATCAGCCGGGGGCGGTTGGTCTCGTCGTCGTTGCGCTGGTGGCGGGTAAGGACGGGCACAATGACAACGGCCCGGGTCGGGCCGTTGGCTTCCGTCCCGGGATGATGCGCTGGCTTTCCGCGAACGGTGGCGTCCGCGTCTTTCTCACGTGCCAATCAGGCGCCCTGGCTTTCCTCGCCATCGAACATCTGAACCGGCTGGCTCGGCATGATCGTGGAAATAGCGTGCTTGTAGACGAGCTGGGAGTGACCGTCACGGCGCAGCAGGACACAGAAATTGTCGAACGAAGTGACCACGCCGGTCAGCTTCACGCCGTTGATGAGGAAGATGGTGAGCGGGTTCTTGCTCTTGCGAACTGAATTCAGGAACAGGTCCTGAAGGTTTTGCGATCGTTCCGCCATTGTTCTTGTCTTTCGCCGATCCCCTTCGGTTTGCAAGCCAATGCGCCAAATTAACGGGCGCATGTCAAGCTCGCAAACACCGTCTTGTCGTCAGTAACGACAAGCAGAACGAGATATATTGATGTTCATTCCACCTGTGCGGTTATCAGGCTGGACTTTTTTCCGCAATGTCAAAAAAGGCTTGCCGCAACGAAAGTGTTATTGAGCCGGGGTGCCCATTGGCGACTGGATCGCCGTCGATGGCTACGACCGGCATGGCGATCGTCGTTGCGGAACTGATGAACGCCTCGCGTGCCGCCTTGGCCTCGGCGACGGAAAAGCCGCGCTCCTCGATCTTCAGGCCGAGCTTGGCCGCCACTTCAAACAGGGTCGTGCGGGTGATGCCGCGCAGGATGCCGTGCTCGGCCGGCCTGGTGACCAGGACGCCATCCCGGGTGACGATCCAGGCATTGGACGAGCCGCCTTCCTTTACGTTACCTTCGCCGTCGACGAACCAGGCCTCCTGCGCACCGGCTTCCTTTGCCTTTTGCTTGGCCAATACATTGGGCAGCAGCCCGACGGTCTTGATGTCGACCCTGTCCCAACGATTTTCCGGCACGGTGATGACCGCGATGCCTGTCTCGGCTCGCTTTGCGCCTGCTGCGGGATCGGCTTTCCTGGCCGTGACCACCAGGGCCGATTTGGTGTCGGCGGAAGGGAAGACGAAGTCGCGGCTGGCTACGCCGCGCGTCACCTGGACATAGACCAGGCCATTGGCGACACGATTGCGGTTGACCACCTCGCGCAGGATCAACGGCAGCACGTGGGAGGTGACCGGCCAGGCGATCGACAATTCGGTCAGCGAACGGTTCAGCCGGGCCAGATGGCGCGGCATGTCGACGATGAAGCCACGCGCTACTTCGCAGACCTCATAGACACCGTCGGCGAACTGATAGCCGCGATCCTCGATATGCACGGCAGCGTCGGCGTGGGTGACATAGCGCCCGTTGACATAGGCAATGCGCGGCATTGGCGACCCCTCAGAAATTCTCGGGCTTTCTTATGCGATTCCGCGGCCGCCGTAACCGGCGAATGGTTGGACCACGCGCGGCTAAGTGGACGTCGCGCTCAGACGCCCAGCGACTTCAGTTTGCGGTGCAGAGCGGAGCGCTCCATGCCGATGAACTCGGCGGTTTTCGAGATGTTGCCGCCGAACCGGTTGATCTGGGCGATCAGATAGTCCTTCTCGAACTGCTCACGCGCCTCGCGCAGCGGCAGCGCCATGATGTGCTGGTCGGATTGATTCGGCGTGCGTGGCATGACATCGCCGATCTCGGCCGGCAAAAGGTCCGCGGTGATCGGCGCATCGACGTCGTCGCCGCGCGCCAGGATCATCAGGCGCTCGACATTGTTGCGCAGCTGGCGGACGTTGCCCGGCCAGTTGTGCGCCTGCAGCACGGCCAGCGCATCGTCGCCGATGCGGCGCGGCTTGATGCCGGCCTGACGGGCGATCTGCTTCATGAAATTGTCGACGAGATAGGGAATGTCCTCGCGCCGCTCGGCAAGCCCCGGCACCATGACCGGAACCACCGCCAGGCGATGATAAAGATCCTCGCGGAAACGCCCGTCGGCGATCATCGCCTCGAGGTTCTGCGAGGTCGAGGAGATGATGCGGACATCGACCTTGACCCGCTTGGTGCCCCCTACCCGCTCGAACTGCTGCTCGACCAGCACGCGCAGGATCTTGTTCTGCGTCTCGCGCGGCATGTCGGCCACTTCGTCGATGTAGAGGATGCCGCGATGAGCCTCCTCCAGCGCGCCGACCTTGCGCTCGACGCCGTTCGATTCGGTGCCGAACAGCTCGATCTCCATGCGCTCGGGCGTGATGTTGGCGGCGCTCAGCGTCACGAACGGTGCGTTCTTGCGCGCCGACAACGTGTGGATGGCACGCGCGGCCAGTTCCTTGCCCGAGCCCGACGGGCCGACGATCATCACGCGGCTGTTGGTCGGCGCGACGCGTTCGATGGTCTGTCGCAACTGGCTCATCGCCGAAGACATGCCGATCAGATCGAAGGTCTCGCCGCTGCGCAGCTTGAGGTCGGAAACCTCGCGCCGCAATTTCGAGGTCTCGAGCGCGCGCTCGGCAATAAGGATCAGCCTGTCTGCCTTGAACGGTTTCTCGATGAAATCATAGGCGCCGCGACGGATGGCTGAGACCGCCGTTTCGATGTTGCCGTGGCCGGAGATCATCACCACCGGCAAGGTTGGGTGCATGGTCTTGATCTCGTCGAGCAGCGCAAGCCCGTCCAGGCGCGAGCCCTGCAGCCAGATGTCGAGGAAAATCAGCCGCGGCGCCCTATCGGCGATCGCCGCCAACGCGCTGTCGGCATCGAATGCCGTGCGGGTTTCGTGACCTTCGTCGCTCAGGATGCCCGCGACGAGTTCACGGATGTCTTCCTCGTCATCGACGATGAGAATATCAGACGCCATTACCGACCTTTTCAGTTTCTCTTTCGTTTTCCGCCCTGCTTTCGCCGCGCGGAGCCGCGGCGGCCGCAGGCGGCAGGATGATGCTGATCATCGCGCCGCGCCCGTCGTGGAAGTCCGCGGGGGCATCATGAAGTTCCAGCCTGCCACCATGGTCTTCCACGATCTTCTTGACGATAGCGAGACCAAGCCCGGTGCCCTTCTCCCGCGTGGTCATATAGGGCTCGAGCAGCCGTTGGCGATTTTCGCGCGGCAGGCCTTTGCCATTGTCGATGACGTCGATGCGAATCGCGCCATTCTGGCGCCCGGCTTGAATCCGGATTATGCCGTGCGAACTGTCCTTCTGTTCCAAACCGTCGATCGCTTCGGCGGCGTTCTTGATCACATTGCCGAAAGCCTGCGCCATCAGCCGGCTGTCGAAGGTTCCCTTGAGCGGTTCGGTGCCGAAGATCCGCTCGAAGGTGATGTCGGAGCGGCTGACTTCGACCAGGAATGATGCCTCACGCAGCGATTCGCGCAGGTCGATGGCTTTCATCTCGGGCTTCGGCATGCGGGCGAATGCCGAGAATTCGTCGACCATGCGGCCGATGTCCTCGACTTGCCGGATGATGGTGTCGGTGCACTGGTCGAAGATCTCGCGGTCCTCGGTAATGACCTTGCCGTAGCGGCGTTTGATTCGCTCGGCCGAAAGCTGGATCGGCGTCAGCGGATTCTTGATCTCGTGGGCGATGCGCCGCGCCACGTCGGCCCAGGCCGAGGAGCGCTGTGCCTGGACCAGGTCGGTGATGTCGTCGACCGTCACGACATAGGATTTCTCCTCCGAGCCGTCGTCGCCGGCCTCGATGGTGATCTGCACGTTGAAGGTCCGCTCGGCGCCGGCGCGATAGAAGGTCACCTGCTCGCGGTAGACGGGCTTGCCGGACTTGCGGCCGATCTCGAAGACGCGGCCGACATGCGGCAGCACGGCGGAGAGGTTCTGCCCAAGGGCTGCGTTGGCGGAAATGGCCAGCATCGCCTCGGCCGAGCGGTTGACGATGGTGACGATACCATAGGGATCGACGCCGATGACGCCGGCGGTGACGCCGGCAAGCACGGCTTCCGAGAAGCGCCGCCTCTCGTCTATCAGGTCCTTGGCCGACAGGATCTCGTTGCGCTGCGATTTCAGTTCCAGCAACATCTTGTTGAACGTATCGCCGAGCGAGGCGACATCGCCGTCCGAGGGCCTGACGGGAACCGCGACGTCGAGATTGCCGGTCGCCACCTCGTCGGCGGCGCCGATAAGCTGGCGAATGGGCCGCACCAGACGGTCGGCGACCGCGATGCCGGTCCAGATCGCGGACAGGATGATGATCAGCGTCAGCGACAGATAGGGCAGCGCGAAGGCCACCTGCGAGGTGCGGCGGTTGTCTTCCAGCCCGCGATACTCGTCGGTGTTGGACCTGACGATCTGCCGCGCCTTGATCACCTCGGGATCGACGAGGCGAATGGTATAGAGATAGAGGCCTTCGATCTCGCGCAGCTTGACGATGGCGCCCATGATGTTGCGCGTTTTCGGCTCGATCAGCACCGGCTTGAAGTTCGCAGCGCTGGCCACGGCGCCTTCCGGCGGCTCGGGCATGGCGAAATCCGTATCGGTCTTGGCGCTCATGACGAACGAGCCGTCCGGCTTGATCAGCGCCGCATGGGCCAGCGAGCGGCCAACGGCTTCCTTGTTCATCAGGTCGAGAAAGCCAGTGCGATCAAGGCCGTAGAGCGTGCGCGACGCATCGAGGTCGTAGGCCATCGACAGCGTCGTGCCCTGAAGGTTGCGAGCATTTTCCTGGACGTAGGCGTCGGCGATCGACAGCGACGAATTGACGATCGTCTTGGTGCGGATTTCGAACCAGCGGTCGAGACCGATGTCGAGGGTGATCGAAGCGATGATGGCCACCATGATGGCGGGAATGGCGGCAACCAGAGCGAACATGGCGACGATACGCACATGCAGCCGCGACGCCGCCTTGCCATGCCGACGCGCCATCAGGATGCGGTGCACTTCACGTCCGACCAGCGCGATGAGGAACAGGACGAAAGCCGCATTGAGGGCAATCAGCGCCAGCGTCGTCGACTCGTTCGGCGTGATCGGCGTGGCGCCGACAAGGATGGTGAACGAGATCGCCGCCGTCACCAGTGCGCCCGCCACCGCGACCACGCCTGGCAGCGCCAGCAGCCGGCGCCCGTCACGCGTGCCGGGTTCGCTGAAAAGCGGTTGGTTTATCGTCGGTGCCTGTGGAGCCATGTCGCCGTCTAGAGCCATGATTGCGTCGGATGTATGCAACGCATTGTGGCGATTATGCAACAAGTGTGACCGAGACGGAAATCTTTCGCGAGCCGTCCCCCGAAAACAGGCCGAGCTTCAGATCAGGGCTCAGCCCTGCCGCGACGATTTGTAGACGTTGACGCCGAGTTCGCGGATCTTCTTGCGCAGCGTGTTGCGGTTCAGGCCCAGCAATTCCGCGGCCTTGATCTGGTTGCCGCGAGTTGCCGTCATCGAGGCCAGGACGAGCGGAAACTCGACCTCGGACAGGATGCGCTGATAAAGCCCGGCCGGCGGCAAATCGCCGGCAAACGAGGCGAAATAGCGCTGCAGGAAGTGCTCGACCGCCTGGCCGATCGACAGATCGTCGGGAATGAGATTGCCAACACCCGGCACCACCGGACGTTCGCCGGTCTTGAGTTCCGCCTCGATGATCTCGGCGGAAATCTCGTCCTGCGAATAGAGCGCGGCGAGCCGGCGAACGAGATTTTCCAGTTCGCGCACATTGCCCGGCCAGGGATAGCGCTTCATCAGCTCGATGCCGCCGGACGAGATGCGCTTGGTCTGCAGGCCTTCCATCTCGCCGAGCTTGAAGAAGTGACGGACAAGGTCGGGCACGTCCTCGGAGCGCTCGCGCAACGCCGGCAGCCTGAGCGGCACGACGTTGAGGCGATAGAACAGATCCTCGCGGAAAAGCCCCTGGTTGATCAGCGTGCGCAGATCCTTGTTGGTGGCGGCGACGATGCGCACGTCGGTCTTGATCGGCGTGCGTCCGCCGACCGTCGTGTATTCGCCCTGCTGCAGGACGCGCAGCAGGCGCGTCTGCGCCTCCATCGGCATGTCGCCGATCTCGTCGAGGAACAACGTACCGCCCTCGGCCTGCTCGAAGCGCCCGGTCGAGCGGTTCTGCGCGCCGGTGAAGGCACCCTTCTCGTGGCCGAACAGTTCCGATTCGATGAGGTCGCGCGGGATCGCCGCCATGTTGATGGCAACGAACGGCCCGCCACGGCGGCGGCCATATTCATGCAGCGCGCGCGCCACCAGTTCCTTGCCGGTGCCGGATTCGCCCGAGATCATCACCGTCAGGTCGGTCTGCATCATGCGCGCCAGCATGCGGTAGATGTCCTGCATGGCGGCCGAGCGGCCGACCAGCGGCATCGCGTCTGGCTGCTCTTCCGGTCGCGCGTCGATCTTCGGCCGACGTGGCTCGGAAAGCGCCCGGTTGACGATGTTGAGCAGCTCGGTCAGATCGAACGGCTTCGGCAAATATTCATAGGCGCCGGTTTCGGATGCGCGGATCGCCGTCATGAAGGTGTTCTGCGCGCTCATGACGATGACCGGCAGTTCCGGCCGCGCCTTCTTGATGCGCGGCAGCATGTCGAAGGCGTTTTCGTCCGGCATGACCACATCGGTGATGACCAGGTCGCCCTCGCCCGCCGCCACCCAGCGCCACAGCGTCGAAGCGTTTGAGGTGACGCGCACCTCGTGGCCGACACGCGAAAGCGCCTGGTTGAGGACGGTGCGGATCGCCGCATCGTCGTCGGCGACGAGAATATTGCCGCGAACGGTCATTTGCGATCTCCTTCACCGTCTTCTTCGGCGCCGTATGGTGTTTCTTTCCAGGCCGGCATCAGGATGCGGAATGTGGTTCCGCGCGGCGTCGATTCGCATTCGATGATGCCGCCATGCTCGCCAACGATCTTGGCGACCAGCGCCAGCCCCAGCCCAGAGCCGTTCGGCTTGGTGGTGATGAACGGGTCGAACAGGATCGGCAAAATATCTTCCGAGACGCCAGAGCCATTGTCGCGCACGCAGAACTCCAGCGGCAGCGACACGCGATCCTGCGTACCCGGAACGGAAACGCGGATGCCCGGCCGGAAGGCGGTCGACAGCACAATCTCGCCCTGCGGGTCGCCGCCGATCGCCTCGGCGGCATTCTTGACCAGGTTGAGGAACACCTGGATGAGCTGGTCACGATTAGCAAACACCGGAGGCAATGAAGGATCATAATCCTCCATTATCTTGATTCTCTTGGCAAAACCGTTCTTGGCAATTGCCTTCACATGGTCGAGCACGACATGGATGTTGACGGGATAACGGTCGATCGGCCGCTCGTCGGAAAACACCTCCATGCGATCGACCAGCGACACGATGCGATCGGTCTCGTCGGTGATCAGCCGCGTGAGCGCGCGGTCCTCGTCGGAAGCCGACAGTTCGAGCAGTTGGGCAGCGCCCCTTATGCCGGAGAGCGGGTTCTTGATCTCATGGGCAAGCATCGCCGCCAGGCCGGTGACCGAGCGCGCCGCCCCCCGATGCGTCATCTGCCGGTCGATCTTGTCGGCCATCGACCGTTCCTGGAACATCACCACGACGGAGCCCGGATATTCCGGCACCGGGGCGACGTAGAGATCGACGACCTTCTCGATGCCGAGGCGCGGCGACGATACGTCGACCCGGTACTCGTTGACCGGAGCCCGACGCTCGCGCACCTGATCAACCAGCGTCAGCAGCGGGCTGCCGAAGGGAATGAGCTTGGACAGCGTGTTACGCGCCAGCATGGTCGCGCTCGAGCGAAAGAAGTCTTCCGCGTCGGCGTTGGCGTAGGTGATGAACCCTTCCTCGCTGATCATGATCACCGGGCGGCGGATGGTGTTGAGCACGATCTGGGCGGCATCCGCCATTTCGGTGCCCTGGCCAGCGGCGGCGTTCATGCGGCGCTCCGCAGGTTCAAGGATTGCGGATCGCGCGAAAACACATCGCGCAGCAAGGCAATGACGGGCGCGGGTTCGAATGCGGTCAGTATGGCCTTTCGGCCGTCGTCGGTGGCACCGCCGGCATGGCGATCGAGATACCAGCCAAGATGCTTGCGCGCCTGGCGCAGGCCACTCTCGACGCCGTAGAGCGCCAGCATGTCCTCATAGTGGGCCACGATGTAGTCGGCCAGCGCCGTCGAGCCCTGCGGAATGTTTGGCGTCGCCTCGCCTGCCGCTGCAGCCGCAATGCCGCCTGCGATCCAGGGCGCGCCATAGTGGGCGCGACCGATCATCACCGCGTCGGCCCCCGATTGAACGAGGATAGCAGCCGCTTCCGCTGGCGAAGA
Organism: Mesorhizobium sp. LjRoot246; assembly: GCF_964254115.1. Lineage (NCBI taxonomy): Bacteria > Pseudomonadati > Pseudomonadota > Alphaproteobacteria > Hyphomicrobiales > Phyllobacteriaceae > Mesorhizobium > Mesorhizobium sp. LjRoot246. The sequence goes on from NZ_CAXUSN020000001.1 coordinate 4,142,509, forward strand.
AACGTCGCCGTTGGCGACGACGGGGATGGACACGGCTTCCTTGACCCGGGCGATGGCACGCCAGTCGGCCTTGCCTTGGTAGAACTGGCAGCGCGTGCGGCCGTGCACGGTCACCATCCTGACGCCGGCCTGCTCGGCGCGGCGCGCCAGCATCGGCGCGTTGAGCGCGCCCTCGTCCCAGCCGAGCCGCATCTTGACAGTCACCGGCACCTCGACCGCGCCGACAACAGCGTCGATCAGCGACAGTGCGTGGTCGAGATCCAGCATCAATGCCGAGCCGGCATAGCCGCCGGTGACCTTCTTGGCCGGGCAGCCCATGTTGATGTCGATGATGTCGGCGCCTTCGCCGGCGGCGATTCTGGCACCTTCGGCCATGTGCGCCGCCTCGCGGCCCGCAAGCTGGACCATATGGACCGGCAGGCCGGAATGGCGTATGCGCAGGTTGAAACCGGCCCTGCCTCTGGCAAGCTCGCCGCTGGCCACCATTTCGGACACGACCAGACCCGCGCCATGCGCGTGGGCGCGCTGCCGGAACGGCTCGTCAGTAATTCCCGACATCGGCGCGAGGAACACGCGATTGCGGATTCTCACGCCGCCGACGTCAAGCGGCGCGGCCAATTTGGTCAAGTTAACCATGCACAAAAACCAAGCATCTTCATTCGCTGCACATTCTCTAGCCAGAACCGCCGCAATGTGCAACGCGGAATGACGCCACATTAAGGCGCAATTGGGAAAATGCTGGCCTTCGCCTATGGCCGCGACCAAAGCGCCGCGCGTCCCTCAGGACGCGCAAAGGACGCTTTGGAACTTCATATTTGGCGCACGATCTTTTCCGAAACCGATTACACTTTTCGGGATCGTGCGCTAAGCCAATCTGCGATGACTGACGCAAGTGAAAATCACGTTTCGAGTGCGGATGGCAAGGTCGCGGTGGTGATCGTTGCGGCTGGCCGTGGCGCGCGCGCCGGACAAGCCAGCGGCCCGAAGCAATATCAACCCATTGGCGGCTATGCCGTCATCGCGCACACGCTGGACATTTTTCTGGCCCACCCGCGAACCGGCGAGATCGTTGTCGCCATTCACGCCGACGACCATGAGATGTTCCGGCAAGCAGCGGGTGCCAACGCCGAGCGGGTCACCGCTGTCATTGGTGGGGCAACCAGGCAGGAGTCCGTCAGGCTCGGGCTGCTTGCCCTGAGAGGCCACGCACCAGGGCAGGTTCTGATCCACGACGCGGTCCGCCCGTTTGTCGATGCGGATTTGATCGACCGCACCATCGCCGCCATCGGCGAACGCGAGGGCGCGTTGCCTGCCCTGCCCGTCGCCGACACGCTGAAGCGCGAGTCGGCTTCCGGCGTGGTCGGCGAAACCGTTTCCCGCAGCGGGCTTCACGCGGCGCAGACGCCACAGGGCTTTCCGTTCTGGCCCATCCTAGCCGCGCATGAGAAAGCCCATCATCTGGGAAAAATGGATTTTACCGACGACGCCGCGATCGCCGAATGGGCGCATATTCCGGTCAGGATCGTTCCGGGCTCGCCGGACAATGTCAAACTCACCTGGGCACGGGATATTGCGATGGCGGACCAGCGGCTTACCGGCGAACGCGTGCGCTTTCCCGACATCAGAACCGGCAATGGTTACGACGTCCACGCTTTCGAACCGGGCGACCATGTCACGCTGTGCGGGGTCGCGATTCCGCACGACAAGAAACTGTCCGGCCATTCAGACGCCGATGTCGGCCTGCACGCCTTGACCGATGCGCTGCTGGCGACCTGCGGCGCCGGCGACATCGGCACGCATTTCCCGCCATCCGATCCGCAGTGGAAAGGCGCTGCGTCCCGCATATTCGTCGAACATGCGGCAAGGCTGGTGCGCGAGCGCGGCGGTCGCATCGCCAATGCCGATATCACGCTGATTTGCGAGGCGCCGCGTGTCGGGCCGCATCGCGAGGCGATGACCGCAGCCCTGTCGCAGATGCTGGCAATTTCACCGGAGCGCATCTCGATTAAGGCGACAACGAATGAAAAGCTCGGCTTTATCGGGCGCGAGGAAGGCATTGCGGCGATCGCCACCGCCAGCGTGGTGTTTCCCGGCGAGGTGCCGGAATGACTAACAGCGATCTGGCGAACGCCCTGCTGCAGGCCTGCCGGAAGCGCGGCATCATGCTGGCAACGGCGGAAAGCTGCACCGGCGGCATGATCATCGCCGCCCTCACCGACATCGCCGGCTCGTCCGCCGTGGTCGATCGCGGTTTCATCACCTATTCCAACGAAGCCAAGATGGACATGCTCGGTGTTTCCATCGCTACACTCGAGGCGCATGGCGCGGTTTCGCGCGAGACGGCGATCGAGATGGCAAAGGGCGCGCTGACGCGTTCTCGCGCGGGGCTGACACTGGCGGTCACCGGGATCGCCGGACCCGGCGGCGGTTCGGCGGACAAACCTGTCGGCCTGGTCTGGTTCGGGGTTGCGCTGGCAGACCGACCGATTGTCGCCGAGCGCCAGCTCTTTGCAGACAAAGGCCGCGATTTCATTCGTCGCGAAACGGTCAAGCACGCGCTGGAGCTGGGCCTGCAAGCGCTCGGATAGGGGTACAAAACGTCGCGCCGACCGACTCGAAAGCTAGATTTGCGATTGCGCTTTCGATTCCGGGTTGCTTTGCCCCAAGCGTGGCTCTGTCCCAGCCAGCAGCCGCTGAATGTTGGCACGATGGCGCACAACCACGTAGATGCTGCCTGCAATCACCAGCAACCGATAGGGCAACGGTTGCTCCAGGCCGCAGATGAGGGCGATCGCGGTCAATGCCGCGACCATCGAACTCAGGGAAACTATCCGAGACATAGCCAGCACAGCACCAAAAACCGCCGCAGCACCCACACCCACCGGCCAAGACAGAGCCAGCAACACGCCGAGCCCCGTCGCAGCGGATTTGCCGCCTGTGAAATTCAACCAGATCGAACGGCCATGCCCCAACAACACGGTAAGTCCTGCCAGGCTAACAGCCCAAGGCACCCAGGTTTGCGGATCAAGCAGGGTCGATGGCGTGACCGACGGCAATGTGGTGAACCAGGGATAAAACCAGCGGGCAAAGACGATCGCCGCCGCGCCTTTCAGCATATCCACCAGCAACACAACCAACGCAGGCCATTTTCCCAGGGTCCGCAAGACGTTCGTTGCCCCGGTGGATTTTGAGCCATGCTCCCGGATATCGATGCCCTGGAGTAGTTTCCCCGCCAGATAGCCCGTGGGCGTGGAACCGAAGAGATAGGCGATCGCCAATCCAACTCCGCTTGCTATCCAGAAAAGCATGCGCAGGGCCTCAAGCCGGTTTTGCACCGTAGATGACGTCGGCGCGCTTCTCGAAAGCCTCGGCGAACATGCGGAAGGCGCGGTCGAACATGGTTCCCATCACCGCACCGAGAATGCGGCTTTTGAACTCGTAGTCGATGAAGAAGCGGACGGTGCAGCCGGCGCCGTCGGGTTCGAAACGCCAGACATTGCTCAGATATTTGAACGGGCCATCGATGTATTTCACGTCGATGGTGTTCTCGTCGGGCTTCAGCAGCACCTGCGTCGTGAAGGTTTCGCGGATCGCCTTGTAGCCGATGCTCATGTCGGCAAGGAGAACCGTACGCCCGTCACGCTCCTTGCGCGAGCGGACCGTCAACGCTTCGCAAAGCGGCAGGAATTGCGGATAGGCCTCGATATCGGCAACCAGTGCAAACATCTGCTGCGGCGTGTGGGCAACTCTGCGGGTGGCTTCGAATTTTGGCATGAAACCAGCTAGTTAAGCTGATTTCTTGAGAAGCGCTTCCCGCGCCGCGCGCAACCGGGCGAAATCGTCGCCGGCGTGATGCGACGAACGCGTCAGCGGGCTCGACGCCACCAGCAGGAAGCCCTTGGTCCGGCCGATCGTCTCGAAGGACTTGAACTCCTCCGGCGTGACGAAGCGGATTACCGGATGGTGCTTCTTCGACGGCTGCAGGTACTGGCCGATGGTCATGAAGTCGACATTGGCCGAACGCAGATCGTCCATCAGCTGCAGGATTTCGTTCCGCTCTTCGCCGAGACCCACCATGATGCCGGATTTGGTGAAGATCGACGGGTCGAGCTCCTTGACCCGCTGCAGCAGCCGGATCGAATGGAAATAGCGGGCGCCCGGACGAACGGTCAGATAGTTCGAAGGCACGGTCTCCAGATTGTGGTTGAAGACGTCGGGTTTGGCCGCCACGACGATCTCCAGCGCGCCGTCCTTGCGCAGGAAGTCCGGTGTCAGGATTTCGATCGTCGTCGATGGCGTTGCCGCCCGGATGGCGCGGATGACTTCGGCGAAATGCCGCGCACCGCCATCGGCGAGATCGTCGCGGTCGACCGAAGTGATGACAACGTGGCTGAGCCCCATCTGCTTGACCGCATGCGCAACGCGGGCCGGCTCATCGGGGTCAAGAGCGGTTGGAATGCCGGTGGCGACGTTGCAGAAGGCGCAGGCGCGCGTGCAGATTTCGCCCATGATCATGAAGGTGGCGTGCTTCTTCTCCCAGCACTCGCCAATGTTGGGACAGCCGGCCTCTTCGCAGACCGTCACCAGCTTGTGCGATTTGACGATTTCGCGCGTCTCGGCATAGCCCTTCGACATCGGCGCCTTGACGCGGATCCAGTCGGGCTTGCGCAGCACGTCCTGATCGGGCTTGTGCGCCTTTTCCGGATGCCGCAAGCGCGGAGCGTTGGCAATCGTATCGAGGACAGTGACCATCGGGAAACCTGGTTCATTCGCGACCGCCAGTCAGGCGTTCGCTGTCATAAGTTCATCTAAGACTTTTCAGCGCAAAGAAAAAGGCCGCAGCGGCGCATGCCGCGACAGCCTTTTTCGCATAGCAACTCATCAGTGATGTCAACGGCGCACCAGGCGTCCCACCCAGATCAGCAGGCAGGCGCCGATAAAGCCGGTGATCAGATAGGCAATCCAGCCGACGCCGAACGGGCCGAAATTGAGAGCCTGCAGAATGGCGTTCAGCACGATCGCGCCGACGATGCCCATAACGATGTTCATGAGGATGCCGGTGTTGCTCTTCATGAACATTTCGGCCAGCCAGCCCGCCAGACCGCCGATGATGATGGCTGCTATCCAGCCGACGCCATTCAAGTGCATATGCCTTCTCCTTGTGTGATGGGTGAAAACGCATCCGCAAACGAACTGCCTTGCCGCCGGTTTCCATCTGTACCAGCGCTTTCAATTTATCACGCGTTGAGCGCGCGGCCATAGGCGTCGAGCACGCTTTCCTTCATCATCTCCGACAGCGTCGGGTGCGGGAAAATGGTGTGCATCAGCTCTTCCTCGGTCGTCTCCAGGTTCATCGCCACGACAAAGCCCTGGATCAGCTCGGTCACTTCGGCGCCGACCATATGGGCACCGAGCAGCTGACCGGTCTTCTTGTCGAAGATGGTCTTGATGAAGCCCTGGTCCTCGCCGAGCGCGATGGCCTTGCCATTGGCGGCGAACTGGAAGCGCCCGACCCGGATGTCCTTGCCCTCGGCCTTGGCCTTGGCTTCCGTCAGGCCAACGGAGGCGACCTGCGGGTTGCAGTAGGTGCAGCCGGGAATCTTGAGCTTGTCGGTGGCATGCACACCGGGAAAATCAGCGATCTTTTCGATGCACACGACGCCCTCGTGTTCGGCCTTGTGGGCGAGCATCGGCGGGCCTGCGACATCGCCGATGGCGTAAATGCCCGGCACATTGGTTTTGCCGTAACCGTCGATGACGATGCAGCCGCGATCCGTCTTTACGCCGAGCGCTTCAAGCCCGAGGTTCTCGATGTTGCCCTGCACGCCTATGGCCGAGATCATGCGGTCGGCGGTGATCTTCTCGACCTTGCCGTCCTTCATCTCGACATGCGCGGTGACCGAGTTTGCACCCTTCTCGACCTTAATCACCTTGGCTTCGAGAATGATCTTCATGCCTTGCTTCTCGAACTGCTTTTGCGCGAATTTCGAGACTTCGGCGTCCTCGACCGGCATCACCGCCGGCAGCAGTTCGACCACAGTCACGTCGGCACCCATGGTGCGATAGAAAGAAGCGAATTCGATGCCGATGGCGCCTGATCCCATGACCAGCAGCGACTTCGGCATCTCCTTAGGCACCATGGCCTCGAAATAGGTCCAGATCAGTTTGCCGTCCGGTTCAATGCCCGGCAGTGCGCGCGGCCGGGCACCGGTCGCCAGGATGATGTGCTTGGCGGTATAGGTGCCCTCGCCCTTGACGCCTTTCGGCACTGGCGGCTGCGGCTCCATCGGCTTCTTGGCCGTCTTGGAGACGACGATCTCACCGGGCTTCGAGAGCTTGGCTTCGCCCCAGATCACGTCGACCTTGTTCTTCTTCATCAGGAAGGCAACGCCGCCATTGAGCCGCAGCGACACCTTGCGCGAGCGGTCGACCACGGCCGCTGCGTCGGCGCTGACCTTGCCGTCGAGCTTCAGCCCGTAATCCTTCAGATGATCCGAATAATGCATGATCTCGGCCGAGCGCAGCAACGCCTTGGTCGGGATGCAGCCCCAGTTGAGACAGATGCCGCCGAGATGTTCGCGTTCGACGATCGCCGTCTTGAAGCCGAGTTGGGCGGAACGCACAGCCGTGACGTAGCCGCCAGGGCCGGAGCCGATGATGATGACGTCGTAGGATTCAGCCATTTTGGGGTCCTTATTGAGTCGAGACTTCACCGAAAGAAGGCTTCGGTATCGAAATTGGCTCGTACCTCAGCATTGGAGGCGCGAAAGCTGGCTCATGCATCAGTATCGAAAGGGCGTCGGAAACCCAGAGCCCCAGAAATGCGTAGCCTGCAAGAAGCCGACTCCGGCGGCCTTGCCAATGCACAACCAACCAAATGCCAATGATCAGAAATGCTTCAATTATCATGTGGCTAACATCACGCGCACCAGCGGCGCCAGCGCATTGCCGATGTTTCGCGTGTTTTCGGCATCGAGGTGGACGCCGTCGAGCGGGGTGGTTTGCGCCACGCCGCCGGCGTCGAAGAAGCCGCAGCCGGCTTCATCGGCAAGGGCGGCGTAGAGCGGCGCCAAGCGCGCCGAAGCGTCGTCGCCGCCGGCAAACATTTCCTTGAACTCGGCGTTGTCTGTACGGCTGACCAGGGGCGGCGAAACGATCAGGATCTGCGGCGCCGGCCAGTCGAACGGGTAGTCGTGGCCGCGCACGATGTCGATCAGCCGCTCGATGCCCTGCTTGGCCGCGACCGGGTTGCCATGGATCCATGGCTTCATGTCGTTGGCGCCGAGCATGATGACAATCAGGTCGATCGGCGCATGGGTCGTAAGCACGGTTGGCAACAGTTTTGCACCGTTGCGGTCCGCGCCGGCCAGATGATCGTCGAAGGCCGTGGTGCGGCCGTTGAGACCATCGGCAATCACATGCACGCCGGTGCCCAACGCTGCCTGCAGCACGCTCGGCCAGCGGTCCTGCAGCGGATGGCGGCCACCTTCGGCATTGTAGCCCCAGGTCAGCGAGTCGCCGTAGCAAAGAACCGTCTTCATGCGCCCACCTGTGCGTTGATCAACCCACACTTCACCCGCCATGCATGGGTTGTGACCGCCCGTTTCCGAACGACCAGGCGGCCGGCGAATCCGGAAAGAATGAAAGCGAAGAGGCTGGTGAAGACTATCCGCACCGCCCTCTCCCTTCCTAGACCAGCATGCCCATCGGGTTTTCGATCAGGCGCTTGAAGGCGACCAGCAGTTCAGCACCCAGCGCACCGTCGACGGCGCGATGGTCGGTCGACAGCGTCACCGACATCACGGTGGCGATTTTGATCTCGCCGTTCTTGACCACTGCCCGCTCCTCGCCGGCACCGACCGCCAGGATGGTCGCATGCGGCGGGTTGATGACGGCGGCAAAGTCCTTGATGCCGAACATGCCGAGGTTGGACACCGCCGTGGTGCCGCCCTGATACTCTTCCGGCTTCAGCTTGCGGCTGCGGGCACGGCTGGCCAGATCCTTCATCTCGTTGGAGATGGTGGACAGCGTCTTTTCGTCCGCATGCCGAATGATCGGCGTGATCAGCCCGCCCGGGATAGACACCGCAACGCCGACATCGGCATGCTTGTGCTTGACCATGGCGCTTTCGGTCCATGACGCATTGGCATCCGGCACCGCCTTCAGCGCCATGGCCATCGCCTTGATCACCATGTCGTTGACCGACAGCTTGTAGGCAGGCGCCTCACCCTTGTCGGTCTTCTTCACCGGGGCCGCCGCATTGATCTGCGTGCGCAGCGCCAGAAGCGCATCGAGCTCACAGTCGAGCGTCAGGTAGAAATGCGGGATGGTGGTCTTAGCCTCGACCAGACGACGAGCGATGGTCTTGCGCATATTGTCGTGCGGCACGAGGTCGTAGGAGCCTTGTTCGAACAGTTTCAGCACCTGCTCGTCCGACATCGCCTTCACGCTAGGCGCAGCAGCCGGAGCGCCAGTGGGCGCGGCTTTGGCGGCAGGCTTTGCGCCGCCGCCGGCAATCGCGGCGTCGACATCAGCCTTCACCACGCGCCCATGCGGACCGGTGCCGGTCACTGCGGACACGTCGACGCCGGCTTCCTTGGCGATGCGGCGTGCGAGCGGCGAGGCGAAGGTGCGTGCTTCACCCTCCACCTTGTGGGGAGGGTCGGCCGGCCTTCCGGCCGGGGTGGGGGTTGCGGCGGCGGGTTCACCCCCACCCGCGCCTGCGGCGCGACCTCCCCCATCAGAGGGGGAGGTGGGAGCCTCCGACTTCGGCGCTTCCACCTTGGGAGTCTCGGCTTTCGCTGGAGCAGCACCACCATCGCTTTTCGCGGCAGCGCCTGCATCCTCACCTTCTCCGGCAAGCACGGCGATCAGCGCGTTGACCTTGACGCCTTCGGTGCCGGCGGGAACGACGAGCTTGGCCACCGTCCCCTCATCGACGGCCTCGACTTCCATCGTCGCCTTGTCGGTCTCGATCTCGGCGATGACATCGCCCGGCGAAACCTTGTCGCCCTCTTTCACAAGCCACTTGGACAGATTGCCCTCTTCCATCGTGGGCGACAGGGCCGGCATGGTGATGTTGATTGGCATTTTGTCCTCCCGCCCGGTTCAGCGATACGTGACGGCTTTAACCGCCTCGACGACTTCGCCGATGTTCGGCAACGCCAGTTTCTCGAGGTTGGCCGCATAGGGCATCGGCACGTCCTTGCCGGCGATGGTGATGACCGGAGCGTCGAGGAAATCGAAGGCGCGCTGCGACACCTGGTTGGCGATATGGTCGCCGACCGAGCTCTGCGGATAGCCTTCCTCAACCACCACGAGCCGGTTGGTCTTCTTGACCGAGGCGATGATGGTGTCGAGGTCGAGCGGGCGGATGGTCCTGAGGTCGATGATCTCGGCATCGATGCCCATGCCGCGCAGTTCCGCCTCGGCCTTGACCGCATAGGTCATGCCGATGCCGAACGAGACGATGGTGACATCCTTGCCGGTTTTGTGAATGCGCGCCTTGCCGATCGGCAGCACGAAATCATCCAGCTTCGGCACGTCGAAGGACTGGCCGTAGAGGATCTCGTTCTCGAGGAAAATGATCGGGTTCGGATCGCGGATTGCAGCCTTCAGCAAGCCCTTGGCGTCTGCCGCGGTGTAAGGCATCACGACCTTGAGGCCCGGGATGTGACTGTACCAGGCGGCATAGCACTGCGAGTGCTGGGCAGCGACGCGGGCGGCGGCACCGTTCGGTCCACGGAACACGATCGGCGCGCCCATCTGGCCGCCAGACATGTAGAGCGTCTTGGCAGCGGAGTTGATGATCTGGTCGATCGCCTGCATGGCGAAATTGAAGGTCATGAACTCGACGATCGGCTTCAGGCCGGCCATCGCGGCACCGACGCCGACGCCGGCAAAGCCGTGCTCGGTGATCGGCGTGTCGACGACACGGCGCGGCCCGAATTCCTGCAGCAGGCCTTGCGTGATCTTGTAGGCGCCCTGGTATTCGGCAACCTCCTCGCCCATGACGAAGACATCGCCGTCGCGGCGCATTTCCTCGGCCATCGCATCGCGCAACGCTTCGCGCACGGTGGTCGAAACCATCTCGGTGCCGGCCGGAATGTCCGGATCGGCGGCGATTTCCGTCTTCGGAGCAGCAGCCACCGGTGCGGCGGCCGGCTTCGCGGCCTCCGCCTTGTCCTCGGCCGGAGCCTCTGCCTTTGCAGGTGCTTCCGCCTTGGCTGGCGCCGCGGCCTTGCCGATGTCGCCGGCACTTTCGCCATCCTGCAGCAAAACGGCGATCGGCGTGTTGACCTTGACGCCTTCGGTGCCGGCGGCAATCAGGATCTTGCCCAGCGTGCCTTCGTCGACGGCTTCGACTTCCATCGTCGCCTTGTCGGTCTCGATCTCGGCGATGACGTCGCCAGCGACGACCTTATCGCCTTCGTTCTTCAACCACTTGGAAAGATTGCCCTCTTCCATGGTCGGCGAGAGAGCGGGCATGAGAATTTCGATCGGCATGTCCTTGCCCTCCCGTTACAATACGATATCGGTCCAGAGCTCGGACGGATCCGGCTCCGCGTCGTTCTGGGCAAATTCGGCGGCGTCGGCGACGATGTCGCGGACCTCCTTGTCGATGGTCTTCAATTCGTCTTCGGTCGCCCACTTCTTCTCGATCAGCCGCGCCTTGACCTGCTCGATCGGGTCGTGGTCCGAGCGCATCTTCTGCACTTCTTCCTTGGAGCGATATTTCGCCGGGTCGGACATCGAGTGGCCGCGATAGCGATAGGTCTGCATTTCGAGAATGATCGGTCCGTTACCGGCGCGGCACCATTCGGTCGCCTGGTCGCCGGCGGCCTTGACGGCGCGCACGTCCATGCCGTCGACCTGGATGCCGGGAATCTTGAACGAGGCGCCACGATGCGAAAAGTTGGTTTCCGCCGAAGAGCGCGAGACCGAGGTGCCCATGGCATAGCGGTTGTTCTCGATGATGTAGATCACCGGCAGCTTCCACAGCGAGGCCATGTTGAAGCTTTCATAGACCTGGCCCTGGTTGGCGGCGCCGTCGCCGAAATAGGTCAGCGAGACATTGTTGTTGTCGCGGTAGCGATTGGCGAAGGCCAGACCAGTACCAAGAGACACCTGCGCGCCGACGATACCGTGGCCGCCGTAAAAGTGCTTTTCCTTGGAGAACATGTGCATGGAGCCGCCCTTGCCCCGTGACAGGCCGCCACGACGCCCGGTCAACTCGGCCATCACGCCACGCGGCGAAAGCTCCATCGCCAGCATGTGGCCGTGGTCGCGATAGGCGGTGATCATCTGATCGCCGTCGATCAACGCCATCTTCATGCCGGTGACGACCGCTTCCTGGCCGATATAGAGGTGGCAGAAGCCGCCGATGAAACCCATGCCGTAAAGCTGGCCGGCCTTTTCCTCGAAGCGGCGGATGAGCAGCATGTGCCGGTAGGCGGCGAGCTCTTCATCCTTGGTGAATTCGGCAGGCTTGGGTGCGGAAAGCCCCGATTTGCCGTCGGATTTGGATTTGGCAGGCGCTTTTCTGGCGGCGGTGGCCATGCATCACTCCCTGTTGGCGTCTCTTTGTGGACATTAGAGCAAGATGAAATCTGCTCTGGGGAGATCAGCTCCTCCCCACCGATTTCCGGGAGGCTAACACGCGTCAAAGCGTTGCGCCATGCCGAATTTGCATAGCTGGCATGCGCCTAAGCGATTAAAATCATTGAAAATATTGGCGATTAACTGAATATCGGTTATTTCGCTGAGGCCGGCAGCATGATGGTGATCTCGTCAGGCTGGGACAGATTGAGCGCCTTGCGCGCCTGCTCGTCGAGCATGTCCTTCTCCAGCGTGCCTTCATGCATGAGCCGAACGCGGCGTTCCAGCTCCATCCGTCGCGCCTTGATCACGTCGAGCTGGCCTTGCAGCGCAACCGTCTGGGCCTCCAACTGATATTTCGAATTGATGCCGAATTCACCGTGATAGGCATGAAAGCCGAAATAGGCCAGGAACGCCACGCAGAGCGAGGGAATGATCAGCCGGCCGGTGTTTCTCTGCTTGTGCTGACGCGTCCACATCGCCCGATTCCTCTCGGCCGCGAACTCAGGCGGCGCACGATCTTTTTCGCCCGATTGTGCTTAACGGACGGTTACAACCATGGGATTGGCGAGCGGGAAATGCCCGCCAAGTTGCACCCGGCCTTCGATTTTTTCTTCTCAATCCATTGCGATCGCCCAGCTTGCATGCGGGGAAACCAGTTGACGTACTCCTGAAATAATATATGCATATGCTATGCAATTATTAGACGCCAACAAACTCGGCGCACTCGGCGCCATGATTCGCGACAGGACAGAAGCCGCCTTGAGAGAACTTTCACCGAGCGCGGCGGCAGTGTTGTCGATGCTGCACTTCAAACCGGGGTTGACGACGACGGAACTCGCCGACGTCGTCGGTGTCAGTCAACCGACCGCCGTGCGTTTGATCGACGGGCTGGAACGGCAGGCGCTGATAGTGCGTGGCAAGCCGGAGGGTCGCGTCACTCCGCTGACGCTGACCGAGACTGGCCACGCACAGGTCAGGGAAATGCAAGCTCTTCGGCTCGCCGCGCTCGACGGATTGCTGTCCGCGCTGCAACCGGAAAAGCAGCGGCACTTTGTTTCCATGCTGGATGAGATTCTTGCCGGCGCGACTACTTCCCGCGCTTTCGCGAAAACAACGTGTCGCCTCTGCGAGCATGATCTTTGCGGACATGAGGTTTGCCCGATCGGCTGCCGCGCGGCTGAGATCGAGAGAGAGGAGAGCCAGCGATGATCATTTCTTATGCGGGGCATTCGCCTGCGATCGACACCGATGCTTGGGCCGCCCCGGATGCCACAGTATGCGGCGATGTCGTCATTGGCGCCGGCAGCCGGGTCATGCATGGCGCCCGCCTTGTGGCAGAGGCTGGCGGATCGATCCGCATTGGCCGCAACTGTATCGTGTTGGAAAATGCGGTGATCCGGGCCACAGCAAGTCATCCTTGTACTATGGGGAATTATTGCCTTGTGGGTCCCAACAGCCACGTGGTTGGCGCAGAAGTCGGCGATGAGGTTTTTATCGCTACAGGTGCGGCGGTTTTCCATGGTGCGCACATAGGGCGCGGATCAGAAGTCCGCATCAATGGCGTTGTTCACCTGCGTACCCGCCTCGAACCTGGTACGGTCGTACCGATCGGTTGGATTGCCGTTGGCGATCCGGCTCAGATTCTGCCCCCGGACCAGCATGAGGCGATCTGGTCACACCAGAAACCGCTCGATTTCCCAGGCTTCGTCTACGGTGTCGAGCGAAACTTGCCTGACGTAATGCAGAAGGTCACTGCAAACCTCTCGGCGGCGCTAGGCGTCCATCGCACGGAAAGCGCTTGAGCGCTTCCGCCGCAGCAGAAGCGTTCCCGTTCAAGCTCGCTAGTTGGATGTCTGCCCAAAGCTTGCTCACCGGCCAGACCGAGGGTGCGCAGCGATCATAGGAAAGGCGCCTCACATGAGGCCGTGTGACGCGCCTTGGCGGTAGGCGAATGACCCGCCCTACACATTCCCTGGAAATTTGCCCCGGATCAGCCCTTGACCACCGACTTGCCGGCATAGCTTGCCTGCTTGCCGAGTTCTTCCTCGATACGGATCAGCTGGTTGTACTTGGCCATGCGGTCCGAGCGCGACAGCGAGCCGGTCTTGATCTGTCCGCAATTGGTGGCAACGGCGAGATCGGCGATGGTCGAATCCTCGGTTTCGCCCGAGCGGTGCGACATGACGGCGGTGTAGCCGGCCTTGTGCGCGGTCTCGACGGCGTCGAGCGTTTCGGTCAGCGAGCCGATCTGGTTGACCTTGACCAGGATCGAATTGGCAACGCCCATGCGGATGCCGTCGCGCAGCCTTGCGGTGTTGGTGACGAACAGGTCGTCGCCGACCAGCTGGGTCTTCTTGCCGATCAGGTCGGTCAGATACTTCCAGCCTTCCCAGTCGTCTTCGGCAAGGCCGTCCTCGATCGAGATGATCGGATAGTCGGCGGCAAGCTTGGCCAGGTATTTGGCCTGCGCCTTGGGGTCGCGCGTCTTCTTCTCGCCCTCATAGACGTAGTTGCCGTCCTTGAAGAACTCGGTCGCGGCGCAATCGAGGCCGAGCGCAATCTCCTCGCCCGGCTTGAAGCCTGCCTGCTCGATCGATTCCATGACGAAATCGAGCGCCACCGGAGCGCTCTTCAGGTTCGGCGCAAAGCCGCCCTCGTCGCCGACATTGGTGTTGTGGCCGGCGTCCTTCAGTTTCTTGCGCAGCGTGTGGAAGATTTCCGAACCCCAGCGAACACCTTCGCGCAGCGTCGGCGCGCCGATCGGCAAGATCATGAATTCCTGGAAGTCGATCGGGTTGTCGGCATGCGCGCCGCCATTGATGATGTTCATCATCGGCACCGGCAGGAGATGCGCCTTGGTGCCGCCGACATAACGGTAGAGCGGCAGGCCGGCGGCTTCGGCCGCTGCCTTGGCCACCGCCAGCGACACGCCGAGAATGGCGTTGGCGCCGAGCCGGCTCTTGTTGGGCGTGTCGTCAAGCTCGATCATGGTCTGATCGATGTGGATCTGGTTTTCGGCTTCCATGCCGCCGATTGCCTCGAACAGCTCGCCGTTCACCGCTTCGACAGCCTTGAGCACGCCCTTGCCGAGATAGCGGGCGCCGCCGTCGCGCAGTTCGACGGCCTCGTGGGCACCGGTCGAGGCGCCCGACGGCACCGCCGCGCGGCCCATCGAACCGTCTTCGAGAATAACATCGACCTCGACGGTCGGATTTCCACGGCTGTCCAGGATTTCACGCCCGACAATGTCGACGATGGCGGTCATTGCAATGTCCCCGATTGATCTGAAGAATGCCGCACGTCTTAGCCAAAGTGCCGCAAAAGGCAATCGGCCGGCTCGCAATTATTGCCGTGACATCAGACCAGACGATTCACGAAGCGCAAATCGCTGTCATCATTAGTCATGTACGGCAGACCCAGCTTGCGGTTATGATAGGGGTGCGCGGGGCGAAACAGGAGGAGTTTCGCCATGTCCCAGTTGAGCGGTATCGTGAGTTTGTTCCTGATTGCGGCGGCCTTTCTGACATCGTGCGACAATCAGCAGTCGCCGCCCAAGGCTACGGCGCCCCTGTCGGCGCTGCATATCGGCCAATAGGTACCGCATCGAATCCAAAAGGCCCCGTCTCTCGACGGGGCCTTTTGCTTGCAGGGGTCAATGCCAGTAAGGCGCGACTTTGTAATAGTCATAGGACGCGTCGCGCGCCATCTCGCCATCCGCGCCGGTCAGTTCGTTGATCGAATAGGCGGGCGCGGCCTTAAGCTGTTCCTTGGAGAACGGCACGACATAGCCGCCCTTGTCCTCATCATAATCGAGGCTTGCCCACGGAATGGCGTGATATTTTTCGCTGATGCCGAGGAAGCCGCCGAAACCGATCACCGCGAACATGATACCATTCGACGTCTTGTCGAGCATGACGTCCTCGATGCTGCCGATGCTCTTGCCTTCGGCATTATAGACCGAAGTGCCGATGACTCGCGAAGCGGCAATGGCTTGGGTGTGGCCTGTCTGGGTTGTCATGATCTTGCTCCTCATTGTCGTTGAACCATGTTTGACAATGAGGGGCGCGAGCGAAAGTTCCCGACTTTTTCGCCGTCATTCCGCGAGGATGAAGGTGACCTTCATATTGACGCGATAGGCAGCGATCTTGCCGTCCTCGACCACGATCTTCTGGTCCTGGACCCAAGCGCCTTCGACGTTCTTCAGGGTTTTCGATGCGCGCGCAATCCCCTGTTCGATGGCGTCCTGAAAGCTCTTCGTCGACGACGAGGTAATTTCGGTGACGCGGGCAACGGACATGGCTTCCTCCTGCCAAAACGCTCATTTGCAGGGCAAGCGTACAGCCAGCCTATGCCTTCCACAAGCGCCGGCAGTCGGCAGGTGGCGTCTGGCTTAGAGACCCTTGGCGATGCGATCGAATGCCATCAGCCGCTCGAGCAGAGCCGGCATGTCCTTCAACGGCAGCATGTTCGGGCCATCGGAAGAGGTCGAATTGTCCGGGTCCTGGTGGGTTTCGATGAACACGCCGGCGACGCCGACAGCGACAGCGGCGCGGGCCAGCGTCTCGACGAAGCGGCGCTCGCCACCCGAGGAGCCGCCCTGCCCGCCCGGCTGCTGCACCGAATGCGTGGCATCGAAGATCACCGGCGCGCCGATCTCGGCCATGACAGGCAGAGCCCGCATGTCGGACACCAGCGTGTTGTAGCCAAAGGACGCGCCGCGCTCGGTGGTCAGCACATTGGCGTTGCCGGATCCGGTGATCTTGGCGACGACGTTCTTCATGTCCCAGGGGGCGAGGAACTGCCCTTTCTTCACATTGATGACCTTGCCGGTTTTCGCCGCGGCGACCAGCATATCGGTCTGGCGCGACAGGAAAGCCGGAATTTGCAGGACGTCGACATGCGGCGCAACGATCGCACACTGTTCCTCTGTGTGGACATCGGTCAGCACAGGGAGCGAAAATTCCTTGCGCAATTCGTCGAAGACGGGAAGTGCCGCTTCCATGCCGGCGCCGCGCGTTGCCGACAGCGAGGTGCGGTTGGCCTTGTCGTAGCTGGTCTTGTAGACGAGACCTATGCCGAGCTTGCCGGTCAGTTCCTTCAGCGCGCCGGCCATGTCGAAGGCGTGCTGGCGCGATTCAAACTGGCACGGGCCAGCGATCAGGGACAAAGCAGCATGGTTGTCGAAGACGACATTGCCGACGGTTACCGACGAATTGGGCGCCATCGAATTGGACACTTGCGGCTTGCTCATTGGATCTCCCGGAAGATGAAAGCCGCGCCCTGTCCGGGTGCGGGCTGCACGACAATATCATTGCCCGCTATATCGTGTTTGATGGAATTGGCTGCAAGCAGCCGCGAGGTGACATCGGCACTCCGAACCGAAAAGACCACCGCGGCGAAGCGAAGTTTTGTCGGCGCGCCGGCTGGCAGGCCAAAACGTGCGGTGAAAGACGCGGCGTCGAGCACGCTCAAATCTGCATTCGGCAAGTGAAACGTGCCGCCCTGCCCATCGGCGGTTGGATCGTCCACCGCCACGGAAATCAACCGGCGCTGTTCGGCAGGCCTGTCGCTGACCGCCGCCACTTCGACAATTCCGGTGGCGCCGTTGGCGTGGGCCTGCAAGGCCGTGCGGTCCACATCAGGCGCATTGACGCGCTCACAGGCAAACAGGAAGGCGTCCGTGGCCTCGACTCCTGCCGCGAAGGCGAGCTTGAACGATGCGATGTCGCTTTTGCCGGCCGGATCCGTGAAGGCGCGCGAAAAACCCAGCATGTCTCCCGCCGAGATGCCGGCTTCGACATAGCGTGCATGGTCGGCATCCGCATTGCCCGTACCCAGCACCATGGCGGAAAATCCCTCGTCGCCGTGGCTGTCGCGATAGACGCGATCACGCGTGACGAAGACATTGCCGTCCGCGATAACCTTGGTCGCCGCCTGTTTGTCACCGACCGCGAGCGGTTCGAGATAGGTGCCGTCGGCCAGGAAAACACAGCAGTTTTCCGTTCCGAAGGGATGGATGCCGGTCGGGGCAACGACGAAGCCAAGCGAGGTCAGGCGGGCTCGCGCCACATCGAGGCTGCGCGTCGGCAGCACCATGTGATCGAGCGGATGAGTGCCGGCAGCTGTGGATCGGGTCATGCAGGCGCGATGTGCATCATTCCGCAAGCCGGTTCAAGACTTGATCGCGGTCGCGGCCGGTTGGCCCTATCGATCAGCCCCTTGCGACGACATCGGCGGAATAGCGCAGTTCGCGCATTGGTTTGACCTTGCTGGTGGTCTGCGCATAGAGCGGATGCGCCTTGTAGGCGGCCAGCGCGGCGTCATCGGCGAACTCCGCATAGACGACCACATCGACCTCATCCGACAGTGGGTCCACCTTGGTGTTGAGCGTGACCTCGAAAAGGCTGGAATGAGGAATGTCACCGAGCGCCAGCAGCCCGGTGCGCACAGCCTCCACATCCTCCTTGCGCCGCGCGCTGAAGAAAACGATATGCCGGATCAACCCCGCCTCCTCGATCAAAATGCTGGGGTCTTTTGTGACGGCAGACCGGTCGCGTCAATCGACAAGGATGTCGCGGCTGCCAGTTGTGCGGATGGACGCTAGACCTTGCCGGTGACGGATCGCACGACGTGCGAGACCCCCCTCACAGTGGAGTCGAGGTACCGGCCCTGATTGTACATGCCGTCCCAGATCAGGAAAAACGCGATGGCGGCAATGACGACTACATAACGCATGGCTAAATCTATCGCACAAGCCATGCTGCAGCCATAGGCGTTTTTGGCGCGTTCGGCCTTTGCTGTGCAAAAGGCAGATCAACGCCAGCGAGGTGGCACAGCCCCGCTTACAGCCTGCCTCTTGAAGTCCCCCCTCATGACGTGGAAGATTGCGGCAGGGATTCACTGGGAAGTGCTGAAGCTCTGGTCAAGGGGTGAGCGCTTTCGTTCGAGCCCGCCTGCCGCCGAACCGGTCAGCTGCCGGGATCAGCCAATGGCGTTCGGACCTGGCGAATGAACCGCGAGAACCGGGGCTCGGCAATTCGCGCCGACACCGCGGAGGGGTATGGGATGGCGCACAAGGAACATTTTGGCATAGCGTTGAGCGACGCGATCAGGCTCGACGAATTCAATTTCGCCGAGATCGTCAAGGGCCTGCCGGCCAAGGCGCGCATGGTGCTGTCGGCGGCGATGAACCTGCCACGCGGTTCGCTCAAGGTCAGGCTGCCGGACGGCCGCGCCGTCCTCGTCGGCGGCAGGGGACCCGGTCCGGACGCCGAACTGGTGCTCAAGAACTGGCGCTTGCCCGGCCGCGCCTTTTCCGGCGGCACGATCGGCGTTGCCGAATCCTACATGGACGGCGATTGGGATAGCCCTGACGTGACCAGTTTCCTGGAGCTGTTCGTGGTCAATTCGGTTATTGGCGAGCGTATCGCGGGCGGCGCCAGCTGGCTGATCAACACCGTCCAGCGCATCCGTCACTGGTTCAACGAGAACACACGCACCGGCTCGAAGCGCAACATCTCGGCGCATTACGACCTCGGCAATGCCTTCTACAAGGAATGGCTCGATCCGAGCATGACCTATTCCTCGGCGCTCTACACGACCGGTGCCAACGACCTGGAAAGCGCCCAGGCCGCCAAATATCGCGCGCTCGCCAAGGATACAGGGATCGGCTCGAAGGACCATGTGCTGGAAATTGGTTGCGGCTGGGGCGGCTTCGCCGAATTCGCGGCGCGCGAGATCGGCTGCCGTGTCACCGGGCTGACGATTAGCCGCGAGCAGCACGATTTCGCCAAGGCACGCATCGCCAAGGCCGGGCTTGCCGACAAGGTCGACATCAAGCTGCAGGATTATCGCGACGAAACCGGCACCTATGACCGCATCGCCTCGATCGAGATGTTCGAGGCGGTCGGCGAGAAATACTGGCCGGTGTTTTTCGGCAAGATGAAGACCTGCCTGAGACCCGGCGGCACCGCGGGCCTGCAGATCATCACCATCAACGAAGCCGCCTACGACACGTACCGCGCAAGGCCGGATTTCATACAGCGCTACGTCTTCCCCGGCGGCATGCTGCCGACGCCATCGATCCTGAAAGCGCTCGGCAAGGATCACGGCCTTGCCCATCTGCGCGAGCGCGTATTTCCCGATGACTACGCGCGTACGCTCGCCGAATGGCGCCAGCGGTTCCGGGCGTCATGGGAGAAGATCGTCCCACTCGGTTTCGACGACCGTTTCAAGAAGCTGTGGGAGTTCTACCTGCACTATTGCGAAGCCGGATTCCGCGCCAGCTACATCGACGTGCGCCAGGTGGTCTACAAGGCGTAGGCCGACACTGCGGTGACAGTGTGGACTCAAGCCCGCGCGGCGCGCTGCTTGTTTCCTGAGATTCATTGCAAAGTCGGCTCAGCAATATCTTGAATAACAGCGCTCAAAGCAGGATGCGGTATTTCGCGAAGCCTGCCTCGCCCTCGCCCGCCGGCTCGATCTTCAGCGAAGTCACCTGCGCAATGAAATCCTTGGCCCTGGCGCCGGTTTCGAACACAACGCTGGTTCCCGGCAGCGGCGCGAACGACCAGTTGCCGTCGGCCGACGAGTTGATCGTGCCCTCGCTGACGATGTAGCGGACGATGACGTCGCGATTGGTGTCCGGCGCCTCGTAGATGATCTTCGAGGCGTTGATGTCAGGGAAGTTGCCGCCGCCGCCGGCCCGATAATTGTTGGTCGCGACGACGAATTTCTTTTTGGGATCAATCGGTTTTCCATCGAAACTCAAGTCGACGATACGACTGGCGTCGGCGTTCGCCAGCCCGCCCTTGGCGTCGTATTTCGGCGGCTGCGACAGATCGATCCTGTAGCTGACGCCGTCGATGACGTCGAAATTGTAGGATGGGAAGTCGGTGTTGATGAGCGCCTGGTCGGCCTTCCCCGGCTCGATCCGGTTGAAGATGCCGGCCGACATTTCCAGCCATTCCTTGACCTGCGCTCCGGTGATTTCAACCGCCCGCACGGTGTTGGGATAGAGATAGAGGTCGGCGACGTTCTTGATGGCGATGTCGCCCGCCGGCACGTCGGTATAGTAGTCTGGGCCATTGCGTCCGCCGGCCTTGAACGGAGCGGCCGCCGACAAAAGCGGCACATCCTTCCATTGCGTGTTCTTCAGAATATCCCGGAGATACCAGGTCTGCGCCTGACTGACGACCTGCACCGACGGATCATCGGCGACCAGCGCGAAATAGGAATAGAGCGGCGCGGAGGTCTTGCCGACGGGCCGGCGCACATAGGCCAGTGTCGCCTGGTGGTCCTGTTCGAGGGCCGCGATGATGCGCTTGTCATCCGGGACGGTCGGCTTGTTCTTGTTGTCGACGCGTTCGAAGATCGGCCGCGCCTCGGAGGTGGCGGAAACGACCTTCCATTTCGACCCGTCGCGCTCCAGCATCAGGTCGATCAGCCCCATATGCGAGCCCCAGAAGCCGCCCATGACGGCGGGTTTGCCCTGCAGCATCCCCTTTTGCGTGTCGACACCTTCGAGCGACTGGAAATCCTTCTTGCCGGGAAACACCAGATGCTGGTGACCGGTGAACACCGCATCGATGCCGTCGACACCGGCGACGAAGAACGAGGCGTTCTCCATCATCTCGCCCTGCTTCACGTCGATGCCGGAATGCGAGAGCGCAATGACGATGTCGGCGCCCTCCTCCTTCATCTGCGGCACCCAGGCCTTGGCCGCCTCGACGATGTCGCGCGTCTTGACGCTGCCTTCGAGGTTCTTGAGATCCCAGACCATGATCTGCGGCGGCACGAAGCCAATGATGCCGATCCTGATCGGCTGCTCGGCGCCCGATCCGTCCTTGATCTTCTTGTCGAGGATCACGTACGGCTTGAGATAGAGCTTATCGTCGCGCGGGTTCGCGGCAAGCTCGGTGCCACGGATAAGATTGGCGCAGACAAACGGGAAATTAGCACCGGCCAGCACCTTGTCCAGGAACGACAGGCCGTAGTTGAACTCGTGGTTGCCCAGCGTCGAGCATTCGTAGCCGAGCAGGTTCATGCCTTTCATGATCGGATGCAGGTCGCCGTCCTTCAGCCCCTTCTCATAGGCGATGTAGTCACCCATCGGATTGCCCTGCAGCAGGTCGCCATTGTCGATCAGCATCGAATTGATGGCCTCCTTGCGCACGGCATCGACGAGGGAGGCCGTGCGCGACAAGCCCATCGTGTCGTTCGCTTTGTCGGCGTAGTAATCGTAGGGCAGCACGTTCACATGGATGTCGGTCGTTTCCATGATCCGAAGATGCGCCTGGTTAGCTTGAGCCCGGGCTGAGAACGGATGCAGCATGATCAGCGCCCCTGTGGCGGCGGCACCCGCAAGGAGATCACGACGGGAGACGGGACGGAGCAGTTGCGGCATGTTTTCTCCTTCGACGATCTGACAAGCCCTGCCCCGAAGCGAACTTCGCGCTGAATTCAACCTGAGTCCATTCAATAAGTTGCGCGCATCAAGCCGCCAGTCGATCAGCAACAGATGACGTGCGGATGAACGATCCAGGTGAGAAAATCAGCCCTTGTCGTCGTCGCCCTGGGTGATCAGCCGCGCGCTGCGCTGTCCCGTCGCGTAGATCCATAGCCAGCTCAGCGAAACCGCAAGCCGGTTGCGGAAGCCGATCAGGAAATAGATGTGGGCCACTCCCCACAGCCACCAGGCGAGCCAACCGGTAAGCTTAATCCAGCCGAAATCGATGGCGGCGGCGCGTTTGCCGATCGTCGCCAGATCGCCGTCATGCCGGTAGCGGAACGGCCGCGGGGTGGTGTCGCCGGCAAGCCGCGCCTTCAGCGTGGCGGCAACATGCCGGCCCTGCTGCTTGGCGGCTGGTGCGACGCCGGGAACAGGCCGCCCGTCGGGCCGCAGGACATGGGCGGCATCGCCGATGACGAAAATCTCCGGGCTGCCGGGCACGCTCAAATCGGGCTCGACCAGCACCCTGCCCGCCCGGTCCGCGGCCGCGCCGAGCCACTCGGCGGCCGGTGAAGCGGCTACGCCCGCCGCCCACAGGATTGTCTTGGCCGCCAATTGCTTGTCACCGAACACGACGCCCTCGGCGTCGCAACGCGTAACCGCCCGGCCGAGCTCGACCGTCACGCCGAGCCGCTCCAGCGCCTTGCCGGCATAGTCGGAAAGTTTCGGCGCAAAATTGGCGAGGATACGGTCACCGGCCTCGATCAGCACCACGCGCGTGTCGCGTGTATCGATGTTGCGAAACTCGCCATGCAGCGTGTCATGCGCCAACTCGACGATGGTGCCGGCAAGCTCGACGCCGGTCGGCCCGCCGCCGACGATCGCGATGGTCAGCAGCGCCTGGCGTTTGACCGGATCGGTTTCCTGTTCGGCCTGCTCGAAAGCCAATAGGATGCGCCGCCTAACCGTGGTGGCGTCTTCCAGCGTCTTCAGGCCGGGCGCGAAAGGTTCCCATTCGTCATGGCCGAAATAGGCATGGCGGGCACCGGTGGCGAGCAGCAGCGTGTCGTAGGCGACCGAACTGCCATCATCGAGCAACACACGCTTGCCGGCGCGATCGACGCCGACGACGGTGGCGAGTAGCGTCGTCACATCCTTGCGCTTGCGCAGGAGATGGCGGACCGGCCAGGCAATCTCGGACGTCGCCAAAGCGGTGGTCGCTACCTGGTAGAGCAGCGGCTGGAAAAGGTGATGATTGCGCTTGTCGATCATGGTGATGCGCACCGGCGCGCCATCAAGCGCACGCGTGAATTCAAGACCGCCGAAACCGGCGCCGACAACGACGACACGATGGCTGGCCTGGTTCATCTCACTTCACCCCAATGCATCCGATCTGATGTAGGTGCTCTTGTGCACCGCAACAACGCTCCATCCCCCTGACGATGCCCGGGAGCCGCCTCCGAATGTCGTGAATGCACATGTCGGACATAGTGGCCGGGTATAGCGTTCTCGAGACGGTACGACGAGGTGAGGTATGGCTGACGATCATGACGATGACGCTCCGGCGCAGTATTCTTCGCCGCCTTGTTTCATGCATGAACTCGATCCGGAGGTTCGTGCACCTCTAAGCGACTGGACCGATGTCAGGCGCTGGCGCAAGGCCGAGCGCGAACGCCTGATCGCCACACGTCTTGGCGTTTCGGCCGACACGCGAACGTCGATGTCACAACGCATTGCGGAAGGTCTCGATGCGATCATCGGCGAGATCGCCGGCCGCATGGTCAGTCTCTATTGGCCGTTCCGCGGCGAGCCAGATCTACGGCCATGGATGGCAGCCATCAATGAACGCGGCGGCCGGACCGCGCTGCCTATCGTTGTCGAGAAAGGGCAGCCGCTGATCTTTCGTGCCTACAAAGCGGGCGACCGGCTGGAGAAAGGCGTCTGGAACATCCCGATCCCAGCCGAGGGCGATCCGGTGCTGCCGGACATCGTCATCTCGCCGATCGTCGGTATCGATCCCGGGAACTACCGCCTGGGCTATGGCGGCGGTTTCTTCGACCGCACGTTGGCGGCGATGCCGTTCAAGCCGCTGGTCATCGGTGTCGGCTACGAGCTGCAACGCATCGCCACCATCTACCCGCAGCCGCACGATATCCCGATGGATCGGATCGTCACCGAGGCCTAGGTGGACACGACGGCAGCGAGGCCTGTTGGTTGGGATCACCCGACGCAATGACACCTCAGGTACGACCAACGTGTGTCAATCGATCCATCCTGCCGCCGTGTAGCAGCACGAATGTCACGTGACAAAAATCCGACTTGGTCGATAAATAACATGATCTTTAAGAGGACATGCTGCGGAGGAACGTTTCGACATGCGCTCTGGGCGGGCTGATAGGATGATCGGACGAACTATAGCGGCTGCGCTTGTAATTGCGTTTTCCTTTTCGCCTTCGCATGCGCAACCACAGCATCGTTTACCGAGCGGTTATAAATGGGGCCGCTGCCTGCTTATTGTTAAGGGTCAGACTCGCATATCCGGAAGATGCTCCTATCAAATCGAGAAGGGCGGCGATTTCAATATCCAGGGACCTCGGCAAGTTTTTGCAGGTATCGACTACCCTGATACGAATAGTGGAGCTGGTGAAATGTCCGAAGATTACTGGGCAGTTGTATATAAGGACGGTGATTTTTGGGAAGGCTATGGGAACTCGGACATTCGCGCAACTCACGGTGAAGCAGGAGATTGGGGAGAACTTCGGCGCAAAGGCGCATGCTATGTTGGGAAGGACGTCCGCCTGTGCCTTTGGCGTTAGGCCATCTCCGGCTTCATGCCCATGGCCGTACGGTCGACGATTTCACGTAACGCAAACGACGAGTTGATCTTGGTCACATGCGGCATCGCCGACAGCCATTCCTTGTGGATGCGCTCATAGTCGACGAGATCCTTTGCCGCGATCCTCAAGATGTAGTCGTACTCGCCCGACATCAGATGACAGGACAGCACGTTCGGACAGCGCTTGATCGCCGCCTCGAAATCCGACAGCGTCTTCTCGAACTGTCCTGACAACGATATGTGCACGATCGCCGTCATCTGGTGGCCAAGTGCTGCATTGGAGAGCCGCGCGTGATAGCCGCGGATGGTTCCGGATTTCTCCAGATTGTCGAGCCGGCGCGAACAGGCCGACTGCGAAAGGCCAACCTTCTCGGCAAGTGCCGCGTTGGGTATCCGACCATCCTTCTGCAAAGTCTCAAGAATGGCGATATCAATCCTGTCGAGCCGCATTTTTCGTGAATCCTGCGAATATCCATCCATTTTTCGCAACGATTATCGAAACCCGCCCGTTGGTGCAAGCGCATTCGCAAACACCTGCGCAACGATTCGTGGTTCACTCCATCCATACAGGGAGCGAGCCCAAACGGGCCGGATCAGGAGAAGAAAATGCGCATCGGCTGCCCCAAGGAAATCAAGAACCACGAGTACCGCGTCGGCCTTACACCAGGCTCGGTCCGCGAATACGTCGCCCACGGCCACGAAGTGCTGGTCGAGACCGGGGCTGGGGCCGGCATCGGCGCCGATGACAACGCCTATCGCGCCGCCGGCGCCACGATTGCCAAGACGGCTGCCGACGTGTTCGCCAAGTCGGACATGATCGTCAAGGTCAAGGAGCCGCAGCCCAGTGAATGGGCGCAGCTTCGCGAAGGGCAGATCCTGTACACCTACCTTCACCTCGCTCCGGATCCGGAGCAGACCAAGGGCCTGCTCGCTTCCGGCGTGACAGCAATCGCCTACGAGACCGTGACCGACGATCGTGGCGGCCTGCCGCTCTTGGCGCCGATGTCGGAAGTTGCCGGACGCCTGTCGATCCAGGCCGGCGCCACGGCGCTGCAGAAGGCCAATGGCGGCCGCGGCGTGCTGCTGGGCGGCGTGCCCGGCGTGTTGCCCGGCAAGGTCACCGTGCTCGGCGGCGGCGTTGTCGGCCTGCACGCCGCCAGGATGGCAGCCGGCCTTGGCGCCGATGTCACCATCATCGACCGCTCGATCCCGCGCCTGCGCCAGCTTGACGACCTCTTCGCCGGGCGCGTCCACACCCGTTACTCGACCGTCGAGGCGCTCGAAGAAGAGTGCTTTTCAGCCGATATCGTCGTTGGCGCGGTGCTGATCCCGGGTGCCGCGGCGCCCAAGCTGGTTTCGCGCGAAATGCTCTCGGGCATGAAGAAGGGTTCCGTGCTGGTCGACGTCGCCATTGACCAGGGCGGCTGCTTCGAGACCTCGCATGCAACCACCCACGCCGATCCTACCTACGAGGTCGACGGCGTCATCCACTATTGCGTCGCCAACATGCCCGGCGCCGTGCCGGTCACGTCGGCCCACGCGCTCAACAACGCGACGCTTCACTATGGCCTGCAGCTTGCCGACAAGGGCCTGAAGGCGCTGATCGACGATCATCATTTGCGCAACGGCCTCAACGTCCACAAGGGCAAGATCACCAACCGGGCGGTCGCCGAAGCACTCGGCTACGAACTGGTCGAGCCGAAGGCCGTTCTCGCCGCCTGATTGGACTTCATATTTCCTCCGTCAGCCCGCCGGTTCATTCCGGCGGGTTTTTTCTTGACCTGACGGCGGGCAACAAAAAAGCGGAGCCAAAGCCCCGCTTCCTCGATGTCGAGATTTGCCGCCGGTTCATCCGCGGTCGGCAAATCGATCGACAATGGCCTTCTATCGCGATCATGCGACGGGAGTACGACAGGCCTCAAGCGCGCTCGATGCGGCACTGGTAGCAATTGTTGCGTGCCGAACGGACATGGACGTAGGCGACATCGTCGCGTTCGAACAAGGTCTCGGCCCGCGCGGCAATGGCTCCGGTCGGAATGACGCCGCCGCTGCCGTAGACGATGCGGTCATCGCTGCCATAGCCGCGGACGATGTAATCGGGGCTTTCGAGGATCTCGGGAAGCGCCTCGCTCCCGGCGGCGCGGTCGCATTCTTGCGCGTGCAGGAAGATCGGCCCGGTTTCGGCATAGGGCTGAAGCTCCGGGAATGGCCGGTAGGCTAGAATGAGGTAAGCGTCACCGGCGGCGATGTTCTTCAGGCAATGCCGGCAAGGCATGCCGTCACCGTCGGAGATCTTTCGCTCGGGCGTGTTTCCATAGGCATCGGCGCCGCCGCGCTGCAGCGCTCTGACATCTTCGGTCGGCAAGGCTTTGAACTGAATGGTCATGGTGAAATCTCCGGTGTCGTCGACCGGAAACTATGCCCTTGAACCCCCGCCTCCCACCCGATTCCTGCGAAGTAGCGGATGGCTCAGATTTCAGCTGGCATCACGGCCGCATGACGCTGGCCGAGCGCTCGGCGAAAGGCAGCGGATGCACGGTTTCCTTCTTCTGCGCCACCGGTGCAAAACCGAGCTTCTGGTAGAGCGGCAGAGCGGCCGGATGATCGAGCGTGCAGGTCTGCACCGTCACCCGCTTCGGTCCGTACGACCATGCGGCGGCGATGGCGGAGCCCAGGAACCAACGGCCGATGCCTTGCCCGGTCGCATGGTCCATCATGCCGAAATAGGCAAGCTCGACTTCTTCCGGCAGATGCGGCTTGAGATCGAAAAAACCGGCCGGCGCGCCGTCGAGGTAGAGTACCCGGATGTCGCGATCCTCGCGGTGGATGCCGGCAGAAAGCTCCTCGTCATCCAGCCGCAGCACATTGACCCAGTGCCATTTGCGCCCCACCCGGTCCATCAGATAGCGGTAGAAATGCAGCGGAATGTCCTTGGTCTTCAGCAGCGCGATCTGACGGTTGTAGGGCACGGGCGGCGAATAGGCCGGCGGCACATGCATCTCGAGAAACGTCACCGTCACTTCGATGTCTTCCAATGCGCCGTTTTCCATCGTCTTCATTCCTTGCCGGTCACGACAGGCGTATCGGAACGCCCGCCCCACTCCGTCCATGAGCCGTCGTAGAGCTTGTTGTTCGTATGGCCAAGCGTTTCCAGCGCCAGCGTCGCCACCGCCGCGGTAATGCCGGAACCGCAGGAGGTGACGACAGGTTTCGACAGATCGATGCCGGCCTCCTCGATCACCTTGCGCAGGCGGTCCTTCGACAACAGCTTGCCGCTTTCCGACAGCGCCGAATAGGGCAGATTGCGCGCGCCAGGCATATGGCCGGAGCGGATACCGGCGCGCGGTTCAGGCTCGGTGCCTGTAAAGCGACCCGGTCCACGGGCATCGGCGATCTGGCTCTCCCTGGTGTCGACGATCCGGCGCATGTCGGCGAGGCTGGCGACGCGACTGGCGTCGAAATCCGGATAAAACACGCTTGGCGCGATCTTCGTCGGTTCGGCCGTTACCGGTCGGCCGGCGGCTTTCCAACCATCGAAGCCGCCGTCCAGAATGTAGGTCTGGAAGACGCCCATCACCCGGAACATCCACCACGCCCGGGGCGCCGAGAAGAAACCCGGACCGTCATAGACGACGATGGTATCGTCGGCCGAAACGCCCATCGAACCGACATATTGGGCAAAATGCTGCGGTGACGGCAGCGTATGCGGCAAGGGCGAATCCGGATCCGAAACCGCATCCTGATCCAGAAATCGTGCGCCTGGTATGTGGGCGGCATCGTACTCGCCGCGCGCATCACGCTTTTGCGCAGGCAGGTACCAGGATGCGTCAATGATCGTCAGGCCCGGCTCGCCCAGGCGCTGTTGCAGCCAGTCCGCGTCGACGGTGAAAGGGCTGTCCTCGGCCATCTTCTTCTCCTGACCGCCTTCTTGCGGCGATTGTGTTCAGTTCGCCGGCATCGGCCCGAAGCGGATACGGAAGCGCCTGTTTTCGCGGCCCTTCTTCTCGATCTTGCCGATGTGGATTTCGCCGACTTCGCCGGTGCTCTTCACATGGGTGCCGCCGCAGGGCTGGCTGTCCACCGAAGCGTTGTCGCCGATACAGACCAGGCGGATCTTGCCGGTGCCGACCGGCGGCCGGACGTTCTTGGACTTCACCAGACCGGGGTTGGCGGCAAGTTCCACGTCGCTGATCAATCTGGTGAAGATCGGATGATCGGCCCGCACCAGATCCATCAGGCCTGCCGTCACCTCTTCCTTGGAGAAACTGGCGTCCGGAATGTCGAAATCGACACGGCTGTCATCCTCGGAAACCGCCGCACCCGTAATCGGAAACGGGCAGACGACGGTGAGCAGATGGCAGGCCGCATGCATGCGCATCAAAAGATGCCGCCGCTCCCAGTCGATCGCCAGCCTCACCGTCTCGCCGACTTGCAGCATCGCTTGCTCAAGCGCCGGCACATGGATGATCTCATCCTTGGTCTCGCCCGTAATGGTGGCGGCGACGGCGATGCGGCTGCCGTCGCCGCGCTCGAGATAACCCGTATCGCCCGGTTGGCCGCCCGAGGTGGCGTAGAAGATCGTCCGGTCGAGAATGAAGCCGCCGCGGTCGTTGATGGCGACGACTGTCGCCTCCGCCGTGCGCAGATAGGCGTCGTCGCGAAACAGGGCATCCGTCCTGTTTGCCATCACGCGACCTTTTCGAACGGCACGGAAATCTTGCTGGTCAGCTCCATCCAGCCCGGCACCGGCAGTTGCTTCTCGCGCAGGAATTCCGGGTTGAACAGTTTTGACTGATAGCGTGTGCCGTAATCACAAAGTACAGTCACGATGGTGTGGCCGGGGCCTAATTCCCTGGCCAGACGGATCGCGCCGGCAATGTTGATGCCGGTCGAGCCGCCGACGCAAAGGCCCTCTTCCTGGATCAAGTCGAAGACGATCGGCAGCGCATCCTCGTCGGGAATCTGGAATGAGAAGTCCGGCGTGAACCCTTCGAGATTGGCGGTTATGCGCCCCTGCCCGATACCTTCGGTGATCGAGCTGCCTTCGGATTTCAGCACGCCACTGGTGTAGAAGGAGTAGAGCGCAGCCCCCAGGGGATCGGCGAGCGCGATCTTGACGGCGTGGCTTTTGGCCTTCAGTCCGAAAGCGACGCCGGCCAACGTTCCGCCGGAACCGACCGCCGACACGAAACCGTCGACCTTGCCGCCAGTCTGGTTCCAGATCTCCTCCGCCGTGGTGCGGATATGGCCGTCGCGGTTGGCGACATTGTCGAACTGGTTTGCCCAGATGGCGCCGTTAGGCTCGGTCCTTGCCAGTTGCTCGGCCAGCCGCCCCGACAGTTTCACGTAATTGTTGGGGTTCTTGTAGGGCACCGCCGGCACCTCGATCAGCTCGGCGCCGAGCAGTTTGATCGTGTCCTTCTTTTCCTGGCTCTGCGTATCGGGAATGACGATGACGGTGCGGTAGCCAAGCGCCTTGGCGACCAGCGTCAGTCCGATGCCGGTGTTGCCGGCCGTTCCCTCGACGATCACACCGCCAGGCTTCAGCAGTCCACGCTGCTCGGCATCGCGGATGATGAACAGACCGGCGCGATCCTTGACCGACTGGCCCGGATTCATGAATTCGGCCTTGCCCAGGATCTCGCAGCCGGTTTGCTCGGAAGCTTTGTTGAGGCGGATCAGAGGCGTGTTGCCGATCGCGTCGATCACAGAACGGGGCATTCAGGATTCCTTGTGTAGGTACGGCGAAACCCTAGAAACCCGGCGCTTCGGTTTCAAGGCAAGAATTTGTCTGGTCCAGTCGCATTTGCGGTACTGTTGTTGCGCCAGCGCTTCCCGAAACCGGCCGCTTGCGCCACTGTTGATTTCTGGCTGACGTTGAAAAGCAGCTTTTCATTCGATTTCTTCATCGCTAGAGCAAAGCACCAACAAGTCGACAGGGCATAGCATGACACTCTACCGGGCCAACCCGAAGCACGGCGTCGCCTGGATCACCGGCGGCAGCAGCGGCATCGGCCGTTCGCTGGCCAGGGATCTTGCGTCCCAGGGCTACGCCGTGGCGGTGACGGCGCTCGACGACGATCCGATCGACACGCTTGTCGTCGAGACCGCTCAAATGCCGGGCAGCGTCACGGCCTTTCCCTGCGACGTCACCGACGAACCGCGCATGGCAAGAACCGTCGCCGCGATCGAGAAGGAGCTCGGTCCCATCGTGCTCGCCGTCTTCAATGCCGGAAACTACATTTCGACGCCGGGTGAAAATCTTGTCATCAACGACTTTCGCCGGTCGTTCGAGGTCAACTATTTCGGCATCATCAACGGCTTGGTGCCAGTGATCGAACGTATGCGCGTGCGGGCGCGCGGCCATGTCGTGCTGGTCGGCTCCGTCACGTCATATTTCGGCTGGCCGACAACGGCCGCCTATGGCGGCACCAAGGCGGCAATCAATATCCTGGCCGAGTCGCTGAAGTATGATTTCGACAAGATGAATGTGCGCATTCAGGTGTTCAATCCTGGCTTCATCGACACCCCGCTGACCGAGAAGAACATGCTGCCGATGCCGGGGCTGATGCCGGTCAGCCGCGCGTCGCGACGCATGGCGCGGGGCATCAAGTCCGGCGGGTTCGAGGTCCATTTCCCGCGCCGGACAAGCTGGCCCCTGAAGCTGCTCAGCCTGCTGCCGAGGCCGCTGTACAGAGGGTTTATCAGCCTGATGACCAACTGGAAGGCGCGGCCGCTGCATTACGACCGCAAGCCGCCAATCGAATAGTCCTCGCTTTGATTCGGCGTTGCCCGTTGGCGGCTGCCACCATAGGTTGAGATAGGTGTTGCGTGGAGTCTGCGATGGGGCGACGGATCGTGCTTGCTGTGCTGGGCCTTGTCGCCATCCTAGTGCTGGCTTTCGTGCTCGGCCCACGCGTTGCCGTCGACACCACGATCCGTTTCGATCCCTCGGTCATCGGCGACGATCCGCAGGCCTATGTGGCAAAGGTGGAAGCCGCGGTGCCCGGAATCCGCGACGGGCTGGAGAAGGAGATCGTCTGGGCCAATCCGATGGTGCATGCCAGGACGCCGCTGTCGATCGTCTACAT
Source organism: Mesorhizobium sp. LjRoot246 (assembly GCF_964254115.1). Classification (NCBI taxonomy): domain Bacteria; kingdom Pseudomonadati; phylum Pseudomonadota; class Alphaproteobacteria; order Hyphomicrobiales; family Phyllobacteriaceae; genus Mesorhizobium; species Mesorhizobium sp. LjRoot246. The sequence goes on from NZ_CAXUSN020000001.1 coordinate 4,174,487, forward strand.
CCACGGCTTTTCCGCATCGAAGGGCGAGATCCGCCCGCTGCCGGACGAAGTGGCCGACCAGCTCGACGCCAATCTCTTCTACACCCGCCTCACTGGTCACGGGCAGGATGGCGCGGCGATGACGCAAGGCAGTATCAATGCCTGGATCAACGATTATGAGGAGGCGCTCGCTATTGGCCGGGCGATCGGCGACAAGGTGATCGTCATCTCAACCTCGACCGGCGGCTCGCTGGCGGTATGGGCGGCAACGCAGCCGGGCGCATCGGACGGAGTGGCAGCGATTGCGTTCATCTCGCCGAATTTCGGCGTGAGGGCGTCCGGCGCCGAGATCCTGACCATGCCATGGGGCAAACAGATCGCCAGGCTGGTCGCCGGCAAAGAGCACAGCTTCTCGCCGCGCAACGCGCTGAATGAAAAATTCTGGACCACCCGCTACCCGATCGAGGCGACCCTGCCGATGCAGGCGCTGACCGAGCTTGCCTATGGCACGCAGGTGGAGAAGGCGACCATCCCTGCTTTGTTCATCTTTTCTGATTCGGACAAAGTGGTGCGGCCCGATCGCACCCGCGAGATCGCTGGGCGCTGGGGCGCGCCGCATGAGCTGGTTCCGGTCGACGATACGGGCGACCCGGACAACCACGTCATCGCTGGCGACGCGCTGTCGCCATCGACCACGGCCTTTCTGGCGCAGAGGATTGCCGTCTGGGTCGAGGCGGTGGTCAAGTAAGCAAACGAAAAAGGCGACCGAAGCATCGCTTCAGCCGCCCTTTCCTTGGTCCGCCCCGGCAATCAGCCAGCCTAAGCCTGACTGATCACAACGCGGTCCGGCTTACGCAGCCCGCGCAGCCGGACGCTTGCCGCCGAAGCGGCGCTTGTTGTTGCCCTTGAAGGCCGGCTTGGCGCCATCCGGCTTGCGCTCGCCGGCGAAGGCCGGCTTGTCGCCGAAGCGCTTCTTGCCAAAGCCGTTGCCTTTGTTCTCGCCACCGGGCCGCCTGCCGTCGCGACGACCATTGCGGTCGTTGCGATCATTGGCCGGCTCGAAGCGCTCGTTCTTTTCAGCCGGATTGCGCTGCGGATCGGGGCTGCCGAGATGGTCGGCAACGATCGGCAGCTTGGTGCGGATGATGCGCTCGACCTGGCGCAGCTTGCTGTTCTCGGAAGGATCGCAAAGCGTGATCGCGATGCCGTCCATGCCGTTGCGGCCGGTGCGGCCGATGCGGTGGACATAGCTCTCCGCTTCATCAGGCAGGTCGAAATTCACGACATGGCTGATGCCGGGCACGTCGATGCCGCGCGCCGCGATATCGGTCGCCACCAGGATGCGCACCGATCCGTCGCGGAAATCGTTCAGCGCCTTCTGGCGTGCGTTCTGCGACTTGTTGCCGTGGATGACGGCGGCCTTGAAGCCGTCGCGCTCGAGGTCCTTGGTCACCCTGTCGGCACCATGCTTGGTGCGCGAAAAGATGATGACGGACCTCATCGCTTCATCGGCGAGCATCGTCGACAGCACCTGGCGCTTCTGCTTGGTGCGGGCAAAGACGACGCCCTGCACGATCTCGGCCGCCGCCGTGCTTTGCGGCGCGACTTCGACCCGGATCGGGTTCTTCAACAGGCCCTTGGCCAGTTCGGCGATCTCGTTGGGCATGGTCGCCGAGAACAGCACCGTCTGACGGTCGGGAGCGGTCGCCTTGGCGATGCGCTTGACGTCGTTGATGAAGCCCATGTCGAGCATGCGGTCGCCCTCGTCGAGCACCAGCCATTTGGTGTCGGCAAGCATGAGGTCGCCTTCACGCACCAGGTCGGTCAGCCGGCCGGGCGTTGCGATCAGGATATCGACGCCGGGAGCGACCTTCTTCACCTGGCTGAAGCGCGAGACGCCGCCGAGCACGAGCGCGGTCGAGACATGCGCGCCCTTGGCGAGGATCTTGATGGTGTCTTCGATCTGCACGGCGAGTTCGCGCGTCGGCGCCAGGATCAGCGCACGCGCCGTCTTCGGCCGGCGCTTGGTGCCGAGAGCGATGATCTTCGACAGGATCGGCAGCGCGAAGGCCGCGGTCTTACCGGAGCCAGTCTGGGCGATGCCAAAAATGTCACGGCCTTCCATCTGCGGCGGGATCGCCTGCGCCTGGATCGGCTTCGGCTCGGTGAAGCCGGCGTTGTGGGTGGCCTTGAGCAGCGCGCCCGTAATACCCAGTGCCGCGAAACCGGTAAGTTCCGCAGCGGGCAAAGTGTTTTCGTTGGTCAAAATAATCTTCTTTCACGCGGCTTCTGGCCGCAAACATCGATGGCGGCAGGGCGCAACCTGCCGTCGAACAAATTGTCATGGAACGACAAGGCGGCGGACGTTTCCGTCCGCGCGGCTGCGCTGTCGTGCCCGCAGGCATCATGCCACGGGGCTTTTTCGCCGCTTTGTGATGTACCGGAAAGGGGCCGATATACCGGAAAGAGGGAAAACAGACGCAACCAGTCTCATTCGTCGAGAAGGCCGGAGTATCCCGGCCCAAGCGCCTATGTCGCCGCATATGGCCCAGTTCGCCACCAAATGCAAGGGGCGTTATGCTGCAGTGCAACAAACCAGCTCATGTGAGCGGCCGTGAATGCCAACTCAGACGTTCGTCCGGCCACTCCCTCGCTCCGTGATTTGATGAAAGGTCGACCCCCACTCCGTCGAGCTTCGCTCGACACCTCTCCCCCGATCGACGGGGTAGAGGAAGGGCGTGAAACGATTCCAGCCGGCGCCCTTCCTCTCCCTCCGGAGGGGGGAGAGGTGGCGCTGCTGTCCGAACCGGATAGATAGGTAACAGAATGGACTGATTAGATGGGTGACAGTTTTCTCCTTCGCCGGGAGGACCGGCGATGGTTTGGCGAGAGACTGTACTCATGGATGAGCGGCTTCGGTTTGTTGTGGAATGCCTTTCTGGCGAGGAGACGATGACGCAGCTGTGTGCTGCCTTCGAGATCTCGCGCAAGACCGGATACAAATGGCTTGGACGCTACCGGGAGTTCGGGCCGGAAGGCCTGCACGACCAGCCGCGGGCGCCGCTCGAGCACGGCCGGGCAACGGCAGCGGAGCTGGTGGAGCGGATCGTGGCGGAGAAGGAAGCGCATCCGCTGTGGGGGCCGAAGAAGATCATGGCCCGGCTGAAGCGTGCGGAGCCCTGCTGCGGCTGGCCGGCGGTCTCGACGGCTGGCGAGATCCTGAAGCGGCATGGCCTTGTCGGGCGTCGGCGCGCGCGCTGGAGGGCGGCGGGCAACGGTCCATGGCCGGAGCCCGAGGGGCCGAATGCGCTGTGGACGGGCGATCACAAGGGCTGGTTCCGGACCGGCGACGGCTGGCGCTGCGAGCCGCTGACGGTGATGGATGGGGCGTGCCGCTACCTCCTGGCGCTCGAAGCGACGGGCTCGACGGCGGATGCCGAAGCCTGGCCGGTGTTTGAGCGGTTGTTTGAGGAACATGGCCTGCCGGATCGGTTCCGAAGCGACAATGGCCCGCCCTTTGCATCGCCCGGCGTCACTGGGCTGACACCGCTTGCGGCGCGCTTCATCAAGCTTGGCATCGCTCTTGAGCGCATCCAGCCGGGCAAGCCGCAGCAGAACGGGCGCCATGAGCGCTTCCACCTGACCATGCTGCCGATGGCCAAGGCACCGGAGGCCGACAGGGCGGCTCAAGCCAAGGCCTTCGAGGCCTTCCGGCGCAGCTACAATGAGGAGCGCCCGCACGAGGCACTTGGCATGGGCACCCCGGCGCAGCATTACCGTCCCTCGACCCGTCCCATGCCCAAGACGATCCCCGAGCCGGACTATCCGGACGAGGCGGCGGTGCGCAGCGTGCGCCAGAACGGCGCCGTCAAATGGCAGGGCGCAGAAATCTACGTCTCGGCCACGCTGGCAGGCGAGCCGATTGCCATCGAAGAGACTGAGAACGGCGAATGGGCGGTGCGCTTCTATGCCCATCCGCTCGGCTTCATCGACCACAAGCACATGAAACTGGTTCGCCGCAGCGCCGCGCCAATCCAACCGCTTGGCGCTGCGGCGAACCCATTATAAGGGGGAAAACTGTTACCTATGTATCCGGTTCAAACTGTTACCCATCTATCGGCTGGACACTGCGAAGCAGCGACGGAATGGGGGAAGGCGTTCGCGAAACGCGCAGCGTCGTAAAACAGGCGCGACCCAACGAGCACGAAACCTCAGGATTGACAACACGCGCGACAGCGCGCGGATCGTGCTGACCGATTTATTCGCCAATCGACTCAAGCTCGATCAGATAGCGGCGGGTCCAGACAATTCGCACAGATCGTTATGCCTGATTGTATTTGTTGAGAACGGCCGCGATCTCTTCTTCGTTGGCGAAGTCGCCATGATCGGCGGCCTCGATTCCCGCCTGAACGCCGGCGATCCACTTTTCCCGCCGGGCCAGGGAACGGCCGTGCGACAGGGCATCCTCTATGATTTGATCGCGAGTGAGAGAAGAGCGGGACGCCAACATGTCGATCCGGCGGTTCAAATCCTCGGATATTTCTATGTTGTTCTTCATAGGTTTAGTCTGCCATATCAGGCGAATGCCAGCCAAGAAGTTTCGCGCGTCGCGGGGGATCAGCCATGAAAGACGTTCTCAGGGAACTCGAGCGCCGCCGCGAGATCGCCCGCATGGGCGGCGGCCAGGCGCGCATCGACGCCCAGCACAAGAAGGGCAAGCTCACCGCGCGCGAACGCATCGAGGTTTTCCTCGACGAGGGCTCGTTCGAGGAATTCGACATGTATGTCGAGCACCGCTCGACCGATTTCGGCATGGAGAAGACCAAGATCGCCGGCGACGGCGTGGTCACCGGCTGGGGCACCGTCAACGGCCGCCCGGTCTATCTCTTCGCGAAGGACTTTACCGTGTTCGGCGGCTCGCTGTCGGAAGCGCACGCCGAAAAGGTCATCAAGGTGCAGGAGATGGCGCTGCGCAACCGCGCGCCGATCATCGGCCTTTATGATGCCGGCGGCGCGCGTATCCAGGAGGGTGTGGCCGCGCTCGGCGGCTATGCCGAGATCTTTCAGCGCAATGTGCTCGCCTCCGGCGTCATTCCGCAGATTTCCGTCATCATGGGGCCTTGCGCCGGTGGCGACGTCTATTCGCCTGCGATGACCGACTTCATCTTCATGGTGCGCGACACCTCCTACATGTTCGTCACCGGGCCGGATGTGGTGAAGACCGTGACCAACGAGACGGTGACCGCCGAGAGCCTCGGCGGCGCTTCCGTGCACACGACCAAATCCTCGATCGCCGACGGCGCCTATGACAATGATGTCGAGGCGCTGCTGCAGATGCGCCGGCTGGTCGACCTGCTGCCGGCATCCAACACATCGGAGCTTCCCGAGATCGAGTGCTACCAGTCGGTCACCGATCATGATTTGTCGCTCGACCGGCTGATCCCCGACAACGCCAACAAGCCTTACGACATCAAGGAACTGATCCTGAAGACCGCCGACGAAGGCGACTTCTTCGAAATCCAGCAGAATTTCGCGAAGAACATCGTCACCGGGTTCGGGCGCGTCGAGGGCCGCACGGTCGGCTTCGTCGCCAACCAGCCGATGGTGCTGGCCGGCGTGCTCGATTCGGATGCCAGCCGCAAGGCGGCGCGTTTCGTGCGCTTCTGCGATTGCTTTTCGATTCCGATCGTCACCTTCGTCGACGTCCCTGGCTTTCTGCCCGGCACGGCGCAGGAATATGGCGGGCTGATCAAGCATGGTGCCAAGCTGCTGTTCGCCTATGCCGAGGCGACCGTGCCGAAGATCACCGTCATCACCCGCAAAGCCTATGGCGGCGCCTATGACGTGATGGCGTCAAAACATCTGCGCGGCGACATGAACTATGCCTGGCCGACGGCGCAGATCGCCGTGATGGGCGCCAGGGGCGCGGTCGAGATCATCTACCGCAAGGACATCGGCGACGCCGAAAAGATCGCAGCCCATACAAAGGCTTATGAGGATCGCTTCCTGTCGCCCTTCGTCGCCGCCGAGCGCGGCTATGTCGACGAGGTGATCATGCCCCACTCGACCCGCCGCCGCATCGCCCGGGCGCTGCGCATGCTGCGCAACAAGGACATGCAGAACCCCTGGAAGAAGCACGACAACATCCCGCTGTGAAAATCATGCGTGTCAGAGAAACGTTTGACAGCACAATCCTCAAAGACTTTTATCAAGGTCGAGAGACGCCGATCGATCGAGAACAGGATGAGCTGAATTCGAGGCGCAGCAAATTCAAAAACATACTCGAGAACGATACAGATTTTTATCTGCTCCATCGATGTACGAATATCTCTGCCGGCTGGCTTTCTATGTTGGCGGCTTCCGTTGTTGAAGATTTCGCAAACGCTCCAAAAACGTCTGAGCCGCTGGATGAGCAAGTTGCTGCGTTAGCTTTTTTCTCGCGTCTTGCGAACGATCTTTGGGCTATAATTGAACTTATCGAGACCGGATTCGATTTACAGGCTCGTGCACTAACAAGAAGTTATCTCGAGCACGTCGACGCGCTGATTTGCTGCATACAAGACAAAGAATTAACGAAAGAATTCGTGCGCGCTGTTGAACCAGAGGACTCTAACGCTTTCTGGCACAAATATATAAGTAAGAACAAGCTGAAGATTAGAGTGTCAATTTTCATCTCCGAAAAGATTGGCGTTCAAAATAGCAAACTTGTCGACATTCTCCGCGAAGACGCGGAATTATCTGGCTCGATGCTACTGCATCCAACCGTTACAGCGGGTCTTTCGACGGCGTTTGGTAACGAAGACGGCGACTATGAGTCGTACCCCATTTTTCCGACGCCTCTGGCCGCCTCTGTCGGGATACTTCGTACAATTCTCATTCATCTTTTTTGGCTCTGGTTTGCCATGGAGTCTCTGCCCAAGACTGCCGCTGGCCAATGGCGAGGCCTCTTTCTAACTGATGCGCTACAAAACAATCGCGAACTGGACCGATTTGCGACTATCTATTCCAAGATGTTTGGATTTCTCTTGGATAATCAACTGCTTATGATTGTTTCAGACTCAAATGAAGTGCCGACAACCAGTCCCTAGCAGTTACCTGGACCTGCCGAATAAATTGTGGCTGCGGTGCCAAGGGCATAGTCGAGATGATCGCCACAACCACAAAGCTGTAGCGGAAGGGCTTGACGCTCACTCCTCTTCCGCCGCCCCAAATCCCGCTCCCATGGTGGCGCGGACAGGGCTGCCCCACGGCGTCGCGTGATTGTCGATGCGCATCTGGAAGATGAAGTAGGTCGGCGAGCAGAAGCCGATGCCTCTGACCTTGCCGATGCCCGGCGTGTCCGGCGGCAGCGACTGGCACATATAGTCCTCGCGGCAGAAATGATCGGCCGAACAGGCCGGCCGGTTGCCGCGATTGACGGCGCCGCCGAGACATTGATCGAAATTGTTGGTGGCCACGCAGATGTCAAATTTCTTGCCGCCGACCAGCCCGCAGATCTCGTTCGGCATCGGTTTACCGGCTTTGAACCCCGCGAAGACACGGTCCTTGTCGTCGCAACCGCGATAAGCGATGCCACCGGGCACGCCGATCTTCGGCGGACGGCAGGTGTAGGCGGTGCGCGAAACATCGGGCGCGAAGGCCGCGAACTGCCCCGATATGCTGTAGCGGTCGTTGAAAGGCTGCGCCGCGTTGCTGGCGATCGATCCGGTCAGGCAGGGATGGCCGGAAAACATTTTTTCGCTGTCCTTGGGCAGCAGGCATTGCGCCAGTTTCGTGCGTACGCCCGAAGCGGTGGCCAGCGGCGTGCAGACGGCGCCGCCGCCGCATTGCCAGGTCGCACGGAATCGGGCCGCGTCCTCCGGCATCAGGCACGGCATCGACATCTCGGCCGGCGCGTAGTCGACCGCGCCGGCGTCGGTCCAGGCTGCCGGCGGCGCAAAGGAGAGCGGGCGGAAGCGGTTTGGCTGCTTGCCCTCGACGGTGGCGGCGAGCCACGCCTGGCGGCGTGGAATCTCGGCATGAAGATGCGGCGAGATGCCGACCTCGATGCGGTTCAACGGCGATGTCGTCTTGTCGTCGAGGCCGATGAAGTGGAAGCCGGCGGTGGAACCGGCCTGATGGCACCCCTGGCAGGCGCCATTGTCCAGCCGCTCGACCAGCGCTTCCGGCGTGCGCACCAATTTCAGTGTGGAATAATCGAGCGGTGCGAATTCCTCGGGTTGGAATAATTGCGTAAACGGATGATTGGCCTGCCGCGCACTGCCGAAGGTCGACCATGAGATGATCTTCCTGGCCAGGAACTCGCCGGGGATTTCATAGACGCCTTCGTCGACCGCCGGCAAATTGGCGCCGACATAGGCGGCGAGCCGCGCTTTCAGCGCCGCGTCCTGCGAGAGCCGTGCGGTGTCGGGCGTGTTCTCCAGCGGCTTCTCACTGATAGCAGCGCCGTCGACGCCGAATATCCGCATGAGATAGGCGGCATGGCCGCCGAACTCGGTTTCCTGGCCAGAAGGGAAGCGCACCACCTGCGCGTTGAGCTCCAGCTGCTTGAAGGTCAGCCCGGCCTTCTCCAGAGGTCCTCCGGTCAGCCAGCCGGCATCGACGGTCTCGTCCAGCTGTGGCGTCCAGCGTCCGGCAACGCCGACACAGCCGCCATCGGCATCGGGCGCAGTGCTATAGATGGCGTTGAAATTGAATGGCAGCCGCGATGCCAGCAGCTTGCCGTTTTTGCGAAAGCTGTAGGCCAGGCGGTAGATGAAGCGCACCTCGCCGCAGCCCCTGTCGCCCCGCAGCGCGGCGAAATCGCGACGGTCGAGCCGGTTGACGACGCCGACCAGCCGGAAGCGCGCGGCATCGGTCTTCAGCCAGCGCATGTCCATGATGCGGCCGACATTGCCGTCGGTGACCTCGTAGAGCGGCCGCCCGCCTGCCTTCATCTCGGCGCGCAGTGCCGCAACATCGGAGGCCACCGCTTCGACGATGGCGTGATAGGCCGGCGCCTCGTCGTAGAGCGTCTTGAGACCGTCCTCGCCGTCGACCCCGAAAACATCGGCAAAACCGAAACCCCTGGCATCGAGCGCGGCGAGCACCGACGGATCGTCGACGATGGTCACAGGATCTTCGGCACGCGCTGCCGACGCCACGAAGACGGCAACGAGGGTGGCGAGCAGCAAAGCCAGGGCGCGGCTCATGGAACGGCCGTGCGCGCGTCGAAGAGTTCGCGCAGCACCGGCAGCAGCGCCAGTGGCAGATCCTCGGCGATCAGACCGGGTCCAGATCGGCTGCCGGCCTCGGCATGCAGCCACACCGCCGCGCAAGTGCCCTCGAAGGCCGGCATGCCTTGCGCCAGCAGCCCGGCGACAATGCCCGACAGCACGTCGCCTGACCCGGCCGTGGCCAGCCATGGCGCGCCATTGGAATTGATCGCCGCTTTGCCGTCAGGCGCAGCTATGACCGTGTCGGCGCCCTTGTAGACGATGACGGCATTGGCCCGCGCGGCGGCGGCTCGCGCCTTGGCCAGTTTCGACAAGGTTTTGTCGTCGGCGATATCAGGGAACAAGCGGCCGAATTCACCCTCATGCGGCGTCATCACCAAGGCCGGTGCATTCGGCCTGCGGGCGGCTTCGAACAACACGTCCGGTGCCTCACGAAAGGAGGTGATCGCGTCGGCGTCGAACACAAGACCATCGACCTGTGCGGCAGCATCCTGTGACTGGCCGGAGGCGAGGAGCGCGAGCCCGAAGATCCGCGTCTTTTCGCCGATGCCAAAGCCGGGTCCGAGGACAAAGACCGACGGTCGGCGTTCGCCGACAAATTCCTCAACGTCCGCGACGTCATCGATCTTCCGCAGCATGATCGAGGTCAGGTGTGTCGCATTCACCTGCATGGCATTGCCTGGCGACAGCACGGTGACCGCCCCTGCCCCGCTTCTCGCCGAGGCAAGCGCCGACAGCCGCGCCGCGCCCGTAGCACTTGGGCCGCCGGAAAAGACGCCTACATGGCCGCGCTTGTATTTGTGCGCGTCGACCGCCGGCACTGGAAGCTCCCGCACCCACAGGCCCGGCACATTCTCAAAGGTCGCGACAGCGAGTTGGGCGATGATGCCGTCGGCGATGCCGATATCGGCCAGCACGATCTCACCACATTGCCCGCGCCCCGGCAGCAACAGATGGCCAGGCTTCTTTCGCGCGAAGGTGACGGTGAGTTCGGCGCGAAACGCCGTGCCCAATATTTCGCCGCTGGCTCCCGAGACGCCCGACGGCAGGTCGACCGCGACCACGGGCAGGCACAGGGCCATCACGGCATCGACGGCTTTGGCGGCATCGCCCGACAGCGGCTTGGACAGCCCTGCCCCATAGAGCGCGTCGACCACGATCGAGCCGGCCTCGGCGTCGAAATCAGACAGCGGCCGGGGCTTGATCGGGCATTCCGCGGCGGCGAGCGCCGCATCGCTTTCCGGCCTCGGCGCTCCGGATGCCCAGATCGTTGTGCCGACGCCACTGCCGGCCAGGATGCGGGCAACGACATAGCCATCGCCGCCATTGTTGCCGGGGCCGCACAGTACATGGACGTGCGTCGCCGAGGGGTAACGCTTGAGAATCTCGGCCGCGACCGCCTCGCCCGCGCGCCGCATCAGGCCGATACCGTCGGCTGGACCGGCGGCAATCGTCAGCCGATCGGCCTCGCTCATTTCGGCGGGAAAAAGAAGTTCGTTGCTCATGGATTGCCGATCCGCATGCGATCAAGCATTGTCCAATTTTCGATCCGAAGCAAACAAGGGGGAGTTGCCGAGATTTGCGGCCATAACGTTGCCATGAGGGCATCGCAGGCACAAAATTGCCTGATGGATAGGCGATATGCCTAATTTTTGTGCGGACGCAGGTGCTGGCGCTGTGTAGGCTCCAGCAGCCCATGCCGCTCCCGGTACAGCGAATGACGTGAATTTGCATCCCGGTGTGGCGCGGCTTCGAAATCGTATGAGACCGCTTCGAATCCGCTGAATTGGCACAGATCGTGCTTGATGGAGGCGCAAGCGGGGGCTCACAACCCGTTTTTTTGGCAGTGGAGGCCACTTTTTACATGAAAAAGATCGAAGCGATCATCAAGCCATTCAAGCTGGACGAAGTGAAGGAAGCGCTTCAGGAGGCCGGACTGCAGGGCATCACCGTCACCGAAGCAAAAGGCTTCGGTCGTCAGAAGGGCCATACCGAGCTCTACCGTGGCGCCGAATATGTCGTCGACTTCCTGCCCAAGGTGAAGATCGAGGTCGTGCTTGGCGACGATGCGGTCGAAGGCGCGATCGAGGCCATCCGCAAGGCGGCGCAGACCGGCCGTATTGGCGACGGCAAGATCTTCGTTTCCAATATCGAAGAAGTCGTGCGAATCCGCACCGGCGAAACGGGCATGGACGCGGTCTGACTCGACCGCGCCATCCTCCTGAAAACGTCATCATCAAAAAAAGTCATCACACAGGGATACATGACATGACGACAGCCAAAGACATCATGAAGCAGATCAAGGACAACGACGTGAAATTCGTCGACCTGCGCTTCACAGACCCGAAGGGCAAGCTTCAGCACGTGACGATGGATGTCATCGAGGTCGAGGAAGACATGTTCGCCGATGGCGTGATGTTCGACGGCTCTTCGATTGCCGGCTGGAAGGCCATCAACGAGTCCGACATGGTGCTGATGCCCGACCCGGACACGGTCCATATGGACCCGTTCTTCGCCCAATCGACCATGGTCATCCTGTGCGACATCCTCGATCCGGTTTCGGGTGAATCCTACAACCGCGATCCGCGCGGTACGGCCAAGAAGGCCGAAGCCTACATGAAGGCCGAAGGCATCGGCGACACCATCTATGTCGGCCCGGAAGCCGAGTTCTTCGTGTTCGACGACGTGAAGTACAAGGCCGACCCCTACAACACCGGCTTCAAGCTCGACTCCACCGAACTGCCGTCGAATGACGACACCGACTACGAGACAGGCAATCTCGGCCATCGTCCGCGCATCAAGGGCGGTTACTTCCCGGTGCCGCCGATCGACAGCGCGCAGGACATGCGCTCGGAAATGCTGACCGTGCTCGCCGAAATGGGCGTGCGCGTGGAAAAGCACCACCACGAGGTGGCTGCTGCCCAGCACGAACTCGGCATCAAGTTCGACACGCTGGTCCGCAACGCCGACAAGATGCTGATCTACAAATATGTCGTCCACCAGGTCGCCAACGCCTATGGCAAGACGGCAACCTTCATGCCGAAGCCGATCTTCGGCGACAATGGCTCGGGCATGCATGTCCACCAGTCGATCTGGAAGAACGGCAAGCCGACCTTCGCCGGCAACGAATATGCCGGCCTTTCGGAAAGCTGCCTGTTCTACATCGGCGGCATCATCAAGCACGCCAAGGCGATCAACGCCTTCACCAACCCGCTGACCAATTCCTACAAGCGCCTGGTTCCAGGTTACGAAGCGCCGGTGCTGCTCGCCTATTCGGCGCGCAACCGCTCGGCCTCCTGCCGCATCCCGTTCGGCTCGTCGCCCAAGTCCAAGCGCGTCGAGGTTCGCTTCCCCGATCCGGGCGCGAACCCCTACCTCGCTTTCGCCGCCATGCTGATGGCCGGCCTCGATGGCATCAAGAACAAGATTCACCCCGGCCAGCCGATGGACAAGGACCTTTACGACCTGCCGCCGAAGGAACTGAAGAAGATCCCGACCGTCTGCGGTTCGCTGCGTGAAGCGCTGCAGAGCCTCGACAAGGATCGCGGCTTCCTGAAGGCCGGTGGCGTGTTCGACGACGACCAGATCGACAGCTACATCGAGCTGAAGATGGCGGAGGTGATGCGCTTCGAAATGACCCCGCACCCGGTCGAGTACGACATGTATTATTCGGTCTGAGATTTAATCTCGGACTAAGATTCACTACAATATTCAAGCCCTTGAAAGATTTCCCTCTTTCAAGGGCTTTTTGCTGTGCACCGATGGGCGCGCGTGTGTCGACAGGCCCGCATCGTGATAAACGCGCCTCTTGTCATTGAGCTTTTCGACGATGGTATGAAAGTTTGGGATTGCCCGAGCCACGAACCACCGGCAGCCAGAAACAGCTCGGTCGATGATGAAAATTGAAGCCAGGAGCGAGCGGCGCACTGTCTCAGGCTACAGTGACCGCTCGTCCGGCGCCCCCGCCAATGCCGCCGTTCAAGAAAACCCCGCCCGTCCGAACAGCATCGCGTGACGTAACCCCAAGGCCCGCGAATACGCATGCAGCGCTGCAACATGTCAACGCCGCCGCCCGGGCTGTGGACAGTCGATTTCGTTGCATGAACAGATGCTTATGGAAGAGTTCCGCTGCGGAAAAGTGCCGAGAAATGCCGGTTTTCCGGGCTTTCTGACGGGCGATCGCCGGAAGTCGACACGGCTGCGGCCGGGACTCCGCGCGATTTGCGACCGCCCGAATTGCCTGACTTTTTCTGGGTATGTTCTGCCCGGAATGCGATCTGCCAGGTAACGGCAAAAAAAGAACCCCGGCGCGAACGCCGGGGTCTTCTTGTCATACAGGCCGAAACGCTTAAGCCGCCGCCGAAACCTGGGCGCTCGCCGGAACCGAGGCGATCGTCTTCAGGATCTGCGAGGCGATCTGGTAGGGGTCGCCCTGCGAGTTCGGACGGCGGTCTTCCAGATAGCCCTTGTAGTCGTTCTTGACGAAGGAATGCGGAACGCGGATCGAGGCGCCGCGGTCGGCGATGCCGTAGCTGAACCTGTTCCACGGCGCGGTCTCGTGCTTGCCGGTCAAACGCTTGTCGTTGTCCGGGCCGTAGACGGCGATGTGGTCCATCAGGTTCTTGTCGAAAGCCGCCATCAGCGCTTCGAAATAGGCCTTGCCGCCGACTTCGCGCATATAGGCGGTCGAGAAATTGGCGTGCATGCCGGAGCCGTTCCAGTCGGTGTCACCGAGCGGCTTGCAGTGGTATTCGATGTCGATGCCGTACTTCTCGGTCAGGCGCTGCATCAAGTAGCGGGCCATCCACATCTGGTCGGCGGCTTTCTTGGAGCCCTTGCCGAAAATCTGGAATTCCCACTGGCCCTTGGCCACTTCGGCGTTGATGCCTTCATGGTTGATGCCGGCCGCGAGGCAAAGGTCGAGATGCTCCTCGACGATCTGGCGCGCGACGGAACCGACATTGGAATAGCCGACGCCGGTGTAGTACGGACCCTGCGGTGCGGGATAGCCGCTTTCAGGGAAGCCGAGCGGGCGGCCGTCCTTATAGAAGAAATATTCCTGCTCGAAGCCGAACCATGCGCCCTCGTCATCGAGGATGGTGGCGCGCTTGTTGGATGCATGCGGCGTGACACCGTCGGGCATCATGACTTCGCACATGACCAGCACGCCGTTGGTGCGGGCGGGGTCCGGATAGACCGCGACCGGCTTCAGCACGCAGTCGGAGCTGTGTCCTTCGGCCTGCTGGGTCGAGGAACCATCGAAGCCCCACAACGGCAACTGCTCGAGATCAGGGAACTCGGCGAATTCCTTGATCTGAGTCTTGCCGCGAAGGTTGGGGACCGGGGTGTATCCATCGAGCCAGATATACTCGAGCTTGTATTTCGTCATTCTAGCCTCTCGTTGCTTGATCACCGAACACTGAACGGCGTCGACATGCGTCTGCCATCAGCAGCCGGCTCTGCCGATCCTTAAAATGCAATTCGTGTGCCATTCTTGATCTGGAGGGTGCGGCAAAATTGACGCCGCATTCGTCTGAAATCGACAAGACGTCTAAGCACTGCGTCCGGATCAACCACAGCCAAAGCTTGCATAAATAATGTGCAAATACTGATCTTTTCGTAGGCATATTGCTTAACTTGATTGCAGACCTTATCTTCGGATCAAGTTGAATCGAGAAGGTTCGGCAGAAGAAAGGAGCCCGACAATGGAAATCATTTCCACACGACCGTCGGCCAAGATTCTGATGTTCCCGGCGGCAGTACGAGCCTCTGCCTCAAATTTGAGCGGAAAGGCTAAGTTTGCAGCAGAGCTTGCCTCGCTGCGCGGTGTTCAGGCGGATTTCGGGGACGGCTGGTATCACGAGGCAGCGATCGAGGACGAGAAGCAGGAACGGCAAAGCTAACCTCTTTTGAGTCCGCATTAAAAACCCGGCGCGATCGCTCGCGCCGGGTTTTCTGTTGGTTGTCGAACAGCCCGTTACTGCTTGGTGTGCAGGTCGGTTCCGAGCGTGTCCTTGACGAAGATCATGCCAATGACCAGCGACATCGCCGCGATCACCACCGGATACCAAAGGCCGTAATAGATGTCGCCCTTGTAGGCACTGAGCGCGAACACCGTCGCCGGCAGCAGGCCGCCGAACCAACCATTGCCAATGTGATAGGGCAGTGACATGCCAGTGTAGCGAATGCGGGTCGGGAACATCTCGACCAGGATCGCCGCAATCGGCCCGTAGACCATGGTCACGAACACCACCAGGATGAACAGGATGCCGATCGTCATCGGCCAGTTCACGGCCGCCGGATCGGCGAACATGGCGAAGGCGCCGCCGCCCGGAATGTTGTAGACGGTGACTTCGGGTGCGCCCGCTGCCTCATCGGTGGTCAGCAGCTTGTCCTTGACCGCCTGGTCGATCGGCACCGTCGCCTTCTCACCGGCGCGGATTGCGGCGGCGTCCAGCTTCAGTTCCGGGTTGGCGGCGACAAACGCGTCGAGCTTCTGGTCCGCAACCTTGATCGCCGCGCGCTTCAGCGGATAGCCGCTGTCCTTCAGGGACATGTTGACGGCTTTCACGAAGGCCGCGTCCTTGGCCTTGGCTTGATCGCCAGCGGCGACGGCGTCATAGGAATTCACCGTCTCGTTGCCGATCTTGACCGATGCCGGTGTTCCGGCAGCGGCCGTCGACACCACGTCATAGGGAACCGAGTTCTTGGTCAGGAAAGAAGTCGCGATGTCGCAGGACGTCGTGAACTTCGCCGTGCCGACCGGATTGAACTGGAACCTGCAGTCGCCGGGTGCAGCCGTCACCGTCGCGCGCGTGTTCTGCTGGGCCGTGGCAAGCGCCGGATTGGCAGCCCAGGTCAGTGCCTTGAACAGCGGGAAGGTGCAGACAATCGCCAAGGCAAGGCCCGCCATGATGATCGGCTTGCGGCCGATCTTGTCGGAGAGCCAGCCAAAGACGACGAAGAAGATCGAGCCGACCGCCAAGGCGATCGCGATCATGATGTTGACCGACTGCGCGTCGACCTTGAGCACGTTGGTCAGGAAGAACAGCGCATAGAACTGGCCGTTGTACCAGACCACGGCCTGACCGGCGGTGAGGCCGAGCAGCGCCAACAGTGCAATCTTGGCATTCTTCCATTGGCCGAAGGCTTCCGTCAGCGGTGCCTTGGAGCCCTTGCCCTCATCCTTCATGCGCTGGAAGGTCGGCGATTCGGAGAGCGAAAGCCGAATCCAGATCGAGATGCCGAGCAGCAGGAAGGATACGATGAACGGAATACGCCAGCCCCAGGCAGCATAGGTTTCCTTGCTCAATGAAGCCTGGACGATCAGGATCACGATCAGCGACAGGAACAGGCCGAGCGTTGCCGTCGTCTGGATCCACGAGGTGTAGTAACCGCGCCGATTGTCCGGTGCGTGCTCGGCGACATAGGTGGCCGCGCCGCCATATTCGCCGCCCAGCGCCAGACCCTGCAGCATGCGCAGGATGATCAGGATCACGGGAGCCGCGATGCCCAAAGTGGCATAGCCAGGCAGCAGGCCGACCAGGAAGGTCGACAAGCCCATGATCGTCATGGTGACAAGGAAAGTATATTTGCGGCCGACAAGGTCGCCGATGCGGCCGAACAGCAATGCGCCGAACGGGCGCACCAGGAAGCCGGCGGCGAAAGCCAACAGCGCGAAGATGTTGCGTGTCGCTTCCGGAATGGTTGGACTGAAAAAGGTCGAACCAATGAACACTGCCAGCGAGCCGTAGAGATAGAAATCATACCATTCGAAAACGGTGCCGAGCGAGGAAGCGAAGATGACCTTCTTCTCCTCCCGCGTCATGCCGCGGCTTGTTCCGCCGGCGGTCGATGCCATTGCCATTGAGCTTATCCTCCCGTGTGACCCTTGTCCTCGATGCTGTGCGCCATTGTCCGCGTTCTCCTCCGAACACGGACTCAACGACAGCCATCATGGAAAAAATGACAGAAAGCGCCCGCCAAAGGCAGCGCGTCTTTGGGATTATGACTTTGGTATTAGGTGCACTGCGGGATAAAGCGGAGCGAGGGCGAAACCCGTCAGCCCTTGAGCGCTTCGAGCAGACCGACGGCAGCCGTCATGTCGCGCTTGCGGGCCGCGCGGCGCGCGACGGCCTCGGCGTCCTGTCCCCAATGCTCGATCTGCCAGTCCTCGTCGACATGAGCAGCGGCCCAGGCAGCCTCAGCGTCGAGCTCGCCGAAATCGACAGCCAGCGCCAGCAGCGCCGAGCCGGTCAGCGAGGTCATCACATGGATGGCGGCGAGCCGCAGCGGGTCAGTGCGCTGGGCAAGATGGCTGTCCAGCACGGCGATGGTCTCGCGCGGCTGCTCGACATGGATGATGCCTTCGGCGAGATTGAAGCGAGCCCCAAGAGTCGCCCTCGCCCAGTCGATCACCGGATCCCAATGCTGGTTCTGCCGCTCCACCAGCCCTTGCGGCGCGTCGGCGCGGTAGCAGAGCAGATCGGACGAGGCAAAGCGCAGAACGTCCTCCAGCACCGCCTGCGGATCGCTGGCAACGCCGTCTATCGCGGTGTTGACGAGGCGCATGACCGGCATCGTCACCGGATTGATCACCTCGCCCTGAGCGGCGAACTCATCGGCAACAAGCGTTGCCGCCGCCTCGGTCGGCAGCGCCAGCAGCGCCTTGCCCGGCGTGCGCACCGGCTTGCCGTCGAGATGCACGGCAAAGCCGTCTGCGACCTGCGCGACCGAAACGGTCTTGTAGAAGCGCTTCGGCAGCGGCGTCTTCATCTGGATCTGGGCGCGACGCACCGGATCCGGATCGGAAAGATATTTGCCCGCTTCAAGGTCGTTGAGGATATCACGCATGAAAGTCTCTCCTACACCGGTGTCAGCTTGCGCGTGGGCCGATTGACGATGATCAGGCCGGCGGCAATGAGGCCAAGTGCCAGGAAAATGCGCATGGTCAGCGGCTCGTTCAAGATGATCGCGCCGCACAAAACGCCGAAAACCGGCGACAGGAAGGTGAAACTCGACAGGCCGGACGCCGGATAGCGCCGCAGCAGCCAGAACCACAACACATAGGTGAAGGCAACGATGTAGACCGCCTGGAAAAGCAGCGCCAAAGTCGGCAGCAAGGTCGGCTCGCGAATGGGCGCGCCGGCGAGAGGCAGCACCAATATGCCAACGATTGCCGCACCGGCGAGTTGGTAAAGCAAAAGTTTTTCGGCGCTCGCCTCGACCAGCTTCGACCGCTTGATGAGGATGTTGGTCAAAGCCCAGAAGAATCCGGAGCCGAGACTCAGGAGATCGCCGAACAGCATGTCCCCGCCGCCGAGCTTGTCGGAAAACACCGCGGCAAGGCCGGCAAAGGCCAGCAGCAGGCCGAGGAATTTCTTCAGCGTAATCTGCTCGCCGAGCAGGAAATGGCCGCCGAGCAGCATCCAGAACGGCATTGTGTTGACCAGCAGCGTGTTGCGGGCAACGGTCGTGTGCTCCAGACCGACGTAAAGGCACAGGAACTCGACGCCGAAAAGCGCGCCAACCACTATGCCGGCGAGCAAGGTGCCGTCCCGGGTGAAAAGCGCGATGCCGCGCCACCGGCACCAGGCGAAGACGCACAGGCCGCCGATGATCGAGCGTGCGATCGACAGGAAGACCGGATCATAGCCGGCGTAAGAAATCTTGGCGGCGACGTAGTTCAGCCCCCAGGAGAAGGTCAGGCCGACCATGATGGCGGCGGCAGCCATGTCGATCGTGTCACGCCTGTCGAGCGCATCGGTGGCGCCGCTCACGATCAGTCCTCCGCGCTGGCGTCGTCGAAGCCGATCAGGTTCCAGCTCTGGCGCATGTGCGGCGGCATCGGCGCGGTGACATCAATGACGCCCTTGTCCGGATGCGGAATGATGATGCGGCGAGCATGCAGATGCAGGCGGTTTTGAATGCCGCCGGGGAAATCCCAATTGGTGTCGGCCTCGAAATATTTCGGATCGCCTAGGATCGGGCAGCCGATATAGGCGGCATGGACACGAAGCTGGTGGGTGCGGCCGGTATAAGGCTCCATCTCCAGCCAGGTCATCGTCTGCGCCGCCTGCTCGATGATGCGGTAATAGGAGACGGCGTGGTCGGCGCCCTTTTCGCCATGCGCGGCGACGCGCACGCGGTCGCCGTCGGGCGTCGGCTCCTTGATCAGCCAGGTCGAGATCTTGTCCTCGCGCTTGGGCGGCACGCCCTTGACCAGCGCCCAGTAAGTCTTCTTGGTCTCGCGGGCGCGAAACGCTTCCGACAACTTCATGGCGGCAAGCCGGGTGCGGGCAACAACCAGCACGCCCGAGGTGTCGCGGTCGAGGCGGTGGACCAGCCTAGGCTTCTCGCCCTTCTGGCTGCGCCAGGCCTCCAGCATGTCGTCGACATTGCGGGTGACGCCTGAGCCGCCCTGCACGGCAAGGCCTGCGGGCTTGTTGAAGACAAAGACCTTGGGATCTTCGTGGATCAGCATTTTCGCCAGGACATCGGCATCGCCCTGGTTGCGGATCGAATGACCGGTCAGCGCGCTCTCGCCCTTCTTGTCGACCTCGAGCGGCGGGACGCGGACCATCTGGCCGGGCTCGACACGGGTGTCGGCCTTGACGCGGCCGCCATCGACGCGGATCTGGCCGGAGCGCAGCAGCTTTTGCAGGTGGCCAAAACCAAGGCCGGGGAAATGGGTCTTGAACCAGCGATCGAGCCGCATGCCCGCCTCGCCGGCCTCCACCGTGATCTGTTCAACGCCTGCCATATTTTCTTCGCTTATCCATTTCCCGAGCAAAGCTCGGCCTGCTCTTGGCGCGGCAATAGCACTAAGGCAGGCTTCTTACGAGCCAAAGTCCCAGAAACAGGGCAACAATGGCGCCAATGACGCTGGCAAGGGCATATCCAAACGCCGGCAGTGTGGATCCCCGTTCCCACAGCGTCGCGAAATCGAGCGAGAATGCGGAAAAGGTGGTGAAGCCGCCGAGAATGCCGGTGGCGACGAACAGCCTGAGCTCGTTCGATCCGCCGCGGCGCGCCAAGATGGCGATGAACAGGCCCATGGCGAACGAGCCGACGATGTTGATGGCCATCGTGCCCCAGGGATAGTTAGGGCCGACAAGCCGCAGCGCACCCATGCTGGTGAGATGACGAATGCCGGCGCCGATGCCGCCGCCGACCACAACGAGAAGCAGATTGAACATCTTCGTCTACTGCCCCCACACAGGCGGCCTGGTCAATCCCAATGCAATGCGTGACGAGCCGACGCGGCGGCGCAGACAGTCGATCGCGTCAGGAACCGCCTCGCCCTTGCTAAACCTGATCGTCACCATTCAGGTGTTGCCCAGCCCGGATATTTTTCTCTGAACTCGCTGTATAAGGCATCGATTTCCGCTTTGCTGACCGGGCGCATCTGTTCGTAGAGGTAGCCCTTGACGTCGCCGGACAACCGATATGCCGCGATGCGCTTATATGCGGCACCGATGCCTTTGCCTTCGACAATAGCTTGGTCTGGTATCGTGACACAGAGCTGTGCACCCGATTGCAAATGGGTAACAGGCGGGTCGGTTACGACAACATATTTAGATTTCAACGCTCCCGGCCTGAATTGATCGCGACTATCCACCTGGCATATCCATTCGATGTGAGGATCCAAACCTTTGTTCATCGCAAACAGCAGCCAGTCATTCATGACCGAGCCTGAGGCAAATACCGAAAAACGATCGTCCGGCCGCATTTCTCTAACAAGATCATCAATAAGGCGTCTGTACTCAGACATATTGTCAAGGTGAAGCGGAAGCGTGTCTTCTCTCGCAAACACGTAGCTGACCGGTGACAGCAACTGACGGCCGATCGGAAGAAAAGTGCCCAAATACGCAAACCCAGCGGCAACGGCTATGATGACGGCTGACCATCGCGATCTCAGCGCCGGCATCGAAACGATCGCGACGATTGCCTGGGCGTATGCCGGAAAGAGCCAAAGAAATATTGGCATTGAATGATGACGGTCCGGATCCTGCGTCCGGGTAAAGAGGAAAAAGGTGAGCACCGATGCAACGGCACAGAACAAAGAAAAGCGGTTGCGACGTATGACAGAGATACAAAGGCCCAATATTATCAATAGCCAATTCACATAGCTGAGCCGGGATATTACCTGCTCAAGCTGGGAGGCCAGGGTCGTCTTGTATCCGCTGTAGAGGTCACCATAGCTGGTTCCCAAAATCTTGAGGATCAAGGGTTGCTGTAAGGCCAATGCGGCTCCGGCAACGACGAGAACCGCACACAGGCCGCCTACGCAGCTTTCAGAAGCGCCCGAAAGTCCCGGTCTTTTGCGGCCTGCAATAGGCAAAAAAGGGCCGCCGAAATCCCGATGCCTAGGCCAGAATAGGCATACCAGCGGCGCAGCATGAACGCCAACCACAGATACCCACCAACACGTATTCCGCTGATCACCGGTTGACGGGTCAGGAACCTTGATTTCCAAAGAAAATAAGTCGCTGCGGAAAGCGCCAAACAACCGCCGATATCCGGCCATCCACGAAGCGTCGCCGCCCAGAACGGCGTGTAGAGAAAGGCCGCAATCCATACGACGAGCCAGCTCCGGGATGGAGATGTCTCGGAGACCGCCTCCAGGTAGCTCATCCTGCCCATGAAAAGAGCGGTTGGGACCAGGTAAACCGTGATCACTCCGGCGACATATGAAAGTCTTGAACCGCCAAAGAGCAAGTAAAACGGCATCAGCGGCGCCAAAATCGCCGTGCCGTAATCATCCGCTTCAATGGAGATCTTTATTTGGCGCAACCACCGAATTGGGCTCTCAGCCAAGAGTGCGCCCAACTGGTTGAACGCGTCGAAATAGGCAGCGAAATCCCAATAATATATAGGCTGTTCAAGACCTACGTATATGGCCGCAAGAGCAACGCCAAGCAAAACCGTGCATAGGTACGTTTTTGCCCAGAATATAAGATTTTCGTGCTTCGTCACTTGAGGCCGCCGAGGAATGGAGGGGACAGAACTGTCGAGGCCAAACCGGGGCTATGGCCAGTTTTTACACACACAGGGCAAGCCAAATGCCGCCGGTGGAGCCGGCAGCATCGATGATCTCAGGATCAGGTGGTCTCGGGCTTCTTCGGCTTGGTCGAACCGATCATCTTCCAGTTCTTGTAAAACATGGAATTGATGCGTTCGACGCTCACCGAGACGATAGCGAGCATGCCCGCGATGAGGCGGGGGACCGGGGATGGCCTGATAATGTCCATGAAGACGCAGTAGCGACGCCCGTCATACTCGTTGACCGAGCGATGCAGCAGCGTGTCGTCGAAGATGAACAATGGATTGTCGTACCAGTAGTTCTTGACGTTGCCGCACTCGACGAAAATCTCCGATTTCACCGGGATCAGATTGTAGAGAATGCGCAGGCTGAGCCGCAGCGGGCCGAAGTGCCAGGACGTCGATTCGCGCTTGCTGAAGACGGAGACCGCAATGGTCTTGATGTATTTGAAATCCTTGTTGAACTCGGCGACGTTGTCGATTTTGTGCTTGCCGTACCACTGGTAGACATACATGCCGCGACGGCCGGCGCCGAAATTGGCATCGATATCGGCGATGATCTCGTCCTTGCGCGCCTTGAAGATGTCCAGGACTTCGTTGACCTCGCGCTGATAGTCGGCGGGAAACTGCTCCAGCTTCCAGACACCCGGATTTCGGTAGCACAAGAGATCGACCAAAAGGTTGAAGGGCGAAAGCAGCCAGGTGAACAGGCCGTTGCCAAGGAAATAGCCTGAGAACAGCGACAGATCCTTGCGATCGTTGCGCAGCACATCGATCAGGCCACAGATGATGAAGATCGTCGTCAGGATCGGAATGAAATAGAAGCCAAGGGCGAGAAGCGGGATGGCAATGGCGAATTTGCGAAGGGATTTGCGAAGGTTTTTTGTCATTTTTCCACGCGCGAAGCGCGATCCTGTTGCGAATGAGATGCCAAAATCACGGCAACGACCACCGCCCGGCCGTGCGCCTTGATAAGGTTTTTTGGGTTACCACACAACGGCCCTGCTATTGCGGGCCGGCTGGCTGCCTGGTGAAGCCTGCCGGTATCGGGTCAATGGACCGCCGGCAGGCCAAGCTCGTCCCATTTTTCCCTGGGGACCAGATCGCCAACCAGGAATTCGAAGCCGACGACGCTTTCGCCGTCCCCGGCCAGTTGGCATCTGAACTTCAAACCATACCAGTTTCCGCGGCTGCGGAAAGCCGCACCATTCGCGGCGATCGTGGTTCCAGTGATTTTTTCCTCGGCCGTCGCGTAAGGCACCACCCGCTCCGGCTGATAGTCCGTGCGCCACCGGCGAATCTGATCCATGGCTTCGAGATTGCACAACTGCACCATGCGCTCGTCGGAAGCGAAGGTGGCGAGATCGGCGCGCGCCTGCCCGCTGCGCGGATCGGCCAGCGTCTTGGCCGAAAGCATTTCGGTCGGCCGGATCATGGCTGGCGCGTTGGTCGGTTGGGATACGGGCGGCGGCTCCGCTGGCCTCACCTCGGGCGCTGCCGGCGCCGGCGGCGGCCTGATCGAGGCTTCGACCTGTTGCGGCGTCAGGATGTCGACCGACACCCGCTCCTCCTCCAGCCGTTTCGGCGGCTTCGGCAGCGGCATCGAGGCCAGCATCGCGACGAGCAGCGCATGGAATACGACCGCGGCGGAAATTCCCCAAGGCGAAGCCTCGTTTCGCAGCGTGACGACGACCGGGCCACGCAAGCCGGTTATTCCCGCTCTTTGCGCAGCTTCGCCCAATAATCGAGCCGCTTCCTGATGTCGCGCTCGAAGCCGCGCTCGGGCGGATCGTAGAAGGTCTGGCGACCCATCTTCTCCGGAAAATAATCCTGCCCCGAAAAGGCATCCGGCTCATCATGGTCGTATCGGTAGCCGGCGCCGTAATCTTCCTCCTTCATCAGCTTGGTCGGCGCGTTGAGGATGTGTTTTGGCGGCAGCAGCGAGCCGTGTTCCTTCGCGGCCCGCGTGGCCGCCTTGAACGCGGTGTAGACGGCGTTGGATTTGGGCGCGGTGGCGAGATAGACGGTGGCCTCGGCAAAGGCGAGTTCGCCCTCGGGTGAGCCGAGATAGTCATAGGCATCCTTGGCGGCATTGGCGACGACAAGCGCCTGCGGGTCGGCAAGGCCGATGTCCTCCATGGCCATGCGCACCAGCCGGCGGCCGAGATAGAGCGGATCCTCGCCGGCATCGAACATGCGCGCGAGATAATAGAGAGCCGCGTCGGGATCCGAACCGCGCACCGATTTGTGCAGCGCCGAGATCAAATTGTAGTGGCCGTCCTGGCCCTTGTCGTAGATCGGCGCGCGGCGCTGGACGATGCGCTGTAGTCCCTCGGGATCGAAGATCTCGCCGGATTTGGCAGCCCGCCAGACTTCCTCCGCAAGGGTAAGAGACGCGCGGCCGTCGCCATCGCTCATGCGGATCAGCATGGCCCGCGCCTCGTCATCGAGCGGCAGCGCCCTGCCCTCGGTCTCCTCAGCCCGCGCCATCAGCTTGGCGATGCTGTCCTCGCCCAGCGAGTGAAAGACCAGAACCCGCGCGCGCGACAGCAAAGCGGCATTCAGTTCGAAGGACGGGTTTTCGGTTGTGGCGCCAACCAACACGACGGTTCCGTCTTCCATGACCGGGAGAAAGGAATCCTGCTGGGCGCGGTTGAAGCGATGGATCTCGTCGACGAACAGCAAGGTCTGTCGCCCATTGGCGCGGCGCAGCTTGGCTGCTTCGAACACCTTCTTCAGATCGGCCACGCCGGAAAATACCGCCGATATCTGCTCAAACGCCAGGCTGGTTTCCCCTGCAAGCAGCCGCGCCACCGTCGTCTTGCCGGTGCCGGGCGGACCCCAGAAAATCATCGAGCCTAGCGAACCCGAACCGATCAGCCGGGTCAGCGCGCCGTCAGGGCCGGTCAGATGCTCCTGACCGACGACCTCGCCTAGATTCTTCGGCCGCAGCCTGTCGGCCAGCGGCCGCCCGGGCGGCACCTTTTCCGGTTCATCGACGCTGAACAGATCGGCCATGCACTTCTTTTTCGTTGGAGCATGAGCCCGAATGGACGGGCCGTGCCCTAATAACGCAACACCTGACGCATTATCTGCCCGCCACGCTCGACGGTAAAGCGCCACCAGCGCGTATCCGTCTTGGCCGCCAGTTCCAGGGTCGCCGCGGTATCGATGGCGGTGCCGTTGACCTCGCGCACGATGTCGCCCGGCTGGAAGCCGAAATCGGCGGCCGGAGAATCGCGGTTGATGTCGACCACGGTAACGCCCTTGATGTCGGTGCGCAGGCCAAGCCGCTGAGCGAGCCGGGGCGATAGTTCCGCGACCTTGGCGCCCGAGAACGGGCTGCGGCCATGCAGCGTCACTTCGGCGGCCTTCATGCCTTCAGGAGCGCGCTCCAGCGCGATGTCCATCGCCGCCTGCTGGCCCTTGGTCAGAACCGCGAAATTCGCGGTTGTGCCGATCGACAGCGTCGCCATCCGGTAGTCCAGCGCTTCGATACCCTCGACCGGCTTGCCGTTGAGTTGCAGCACGACATCGCCGGGCTTGAGCCCCGCCTTGGCAGCCGGTCCGGTCGCCTCGACCGACGAGACCAGTGCACCGGTCGGCTTCTCCATGCCGAGCGATTCGGCGATCTGCGGCGTCACGGCTTCGAACTCGGCGCCGATATAGGGTCGCTCGAAGAAATCGAGGCCGGCCTTGGCCGCGTCGGCAAAGGCGCGAACCATGTTCGAAGGAATGGCGAAGCCGATCCCGATCGAACCGCCGCTGCGGCTGTAGATGGCCGTGTTGATGCCGACCAGCTGGCCGCCCATGTTGATCAGCGCGCCGCCGGAATTGCCAGGGTTGATGGCGGCGTCGGTCTGGATGAAGAAGCTGGAATCCGACACGCCGATATGGCTGCGCGCCAGTGCCGAGACAATGCCGCTGGTGGTGGTCTGGCCGACACCGAAGGGATTGCCGATGGCCAGCAGCAGATCGCCGACCTCGAGCGCGTCGGAATCGCCGATGGCGATGACAGGAAACGGCTTGTCGGAGGTGATCTTGAGCACGGCAAGGTCGAACGTCTCGTCCTTGAGCATCACCTTGCTGTCGAACTCGCGCCCGTCGGCGGTCGCCACCTTGACCTGATCGGCGTCCTTGATGACGTGGTAGTTGGTGACCACGATACCGGTCGGGTCGACCAGCACGCCAGAGCCGAGCGAAGACTGGGCGCGCGGTTGCGAGCGGCCAAAAAATTCCTCGAAGAACGGGTCGCCGTCGAAAGGCGACGTCACCTTGGCGGTCTGCGAGGCATAGACGTTGACCACGGCCGGCGCCGTCTGCTTGACCAGCGGTGCAAACGACAGCTGCACCTCCTCGCGGCCGAACGGCACGCGCTTGTCGGGGCCGGACGTGGCGTTCTCGCCCTCGACGCCATGCAGCAGGTCGGTCAGCACGTCGGACAGGCCGGGATCGGTTTTGGTCTCCTCGGCCAATGCCTGCCTGACCACCGGTGCGGCCGCGAACGCCAGCATGGCGAAGAGCAGAACAAGGGACAGTCGGGTGGCGCGCATTCACGAATCCTCCAAGGCGAGTTCGGGGGCATTGTCCCGACGATTGTGCAAAATGAAAGGCTAAGCCGCTGAAATCCGATTATTTTGGGCAAAGACCCCTGGGGCCGACCAGAAAATTGGCTTCTGCCGCCATTTATCGCTTTCAGAAAACAAAAAAGGGACCCGCAGGCCCCTTTGAAGTCATTTGGCAAAAACCGAGCGTTATGCGGCTGCGGAATCCGCTTCGGTGCCTTCGGCTTCGATGCGGGCGCGGTCGCCGGCGCCCTTGGCCGAGGTGTCGCGATCGACGAACTCGATGACGGCCATGGCGGCGTTGTCACCGTGGCGGAAGCCCGCCTTCATGATGCGCAGATAGCCGCCATTGCGGGTGGCGTAGCGCGGGGCGATGGTGTCGAACAGGCGCTTGACGATGCCTTCATTGCCGATCTGCGCGATCACCTGACGGCGGGCGTGCAGGTCGCCGCGCTTGCCGAGGGTCACCAGCTTCTCGACGATCGGACGCAAATCCTTCGCCTTCGGCAGGGTGGTGACGATCTGCTCGTGCTCGAGCAGCGACACGGCGAGGTTGGCAAACATCGACTTGCGATGGCTAATGCTTCGGGCGAAGCGACGGCCTTTGAAACCGTGGCGCATGGCTCTTTTCCTTCTTCAGTTGTTCAAGAGGCCGCGGCCTCTGATGGTTTTCCGCATGACCGTCGGATCGAGCGGCCCACGCCGCCGATCCTTGGAATTCATGCTCAATATTGGTCTTCGTAACGCTTAGCGAGGTCTTCGATGTTTTCCGGCGGCCAGTCCGGCACTTCCATGCCGAGATGCAGGCCCATCGCCGCCAGGACTTCCTTGATCTCGTTCAGCGACTTGCGGCCGAAGTTCGGGGTGCGCAGCATCTCGGCTTCGGTCTTCTGGATCAGGTCGCCGATATAGACGATGTTGTCGTTCTTCAGGCAGTTAGCCGAACGCACCGAAAGCTCGAGTTCGTCGACCTTCTTGAGCAGCGCCGGGTTGAAGGCGAGCTCGGTGACGGCCTCGGCGGCGACTTCCTTCTGCGGCTCGTCGAAGTTGACGAACAGGCCGAGCTGGTCCTGCAGGATGCGGGCGGCGAAAGCCACCGCGTCCTCGCCAGTGATCGAGCCATCGGTCTCGATCGTCATGGTCAGCTTGTCATAGTCGAGAACCTGGCCCTCACGAGTGTTCTCGACCTTGTAGGAGACCTTCTTGACCGGCGAATAGAGA
This sequence comes from Mesorhizobium sp. LjRoot246, assembly GCF_964254115.1. Taxonomy (NCBI): domain Bacteria; kingdom Pseudomonadati; phylum Pseudomonadota; class Alphaproteobacteria; order Hyphomicrobiales; family Phyllobacteriaceae; genus Mesorhizobium; species Mesorhizobium sp. LjRoot246. The sequence continues at coordinate 4,202,511 of NZ_CAXUSN020000001.1, forward strand.
CTGTCGACCGGGATCAGGCCGATCGGCGCGTCTTCAGCGCGGTTACGGTCGGCCGGCACGTAGCCCTTGCCGGTGTCGACGGTGAATTCCATGCGGATTTCAGCGCCTTCGTCCAGCGTGCAGATGACGTGGTCCGGGTTGAGGATCTCGACGTCGCCAACCGTCTGGATGTCGCCGGCGAGAACCGCACCCGGTCCCTGCTTGCGAACGACCATGCGCTTGGGACCATCGCCTTCCATGCGGATGGCGATTTCCTTGATATTCAAGACGATGTCGGTCACGTCCTCGCGCACGCCGGCGATGGACGAGAATTCATGCAGAACGCCGTCGATCTGCACGGCGGTAACAGCCGCACCGCGCAGCGAAGACAGAAGCACGCGGCGCAGCGCGTTGCCCAGCGTCAGGCCAAAGCCACGCTCGAGCGGCTCGGCGACCAGCGTGGTCAGCGTCTTCTTCTTCGACGAGAACTCGATCTTGTTCGGCTTGATCAGTTCTTGCCAATTTTTCTGGATCATGGTGCTTTCCTTCCGTTGACCCGCCACCATCCAATCGTGGCGGGCGACCTGGAATGCCGTGGAGGAGCGCCCCAAGGGCGCTCGCGCGACGTTCGGTAAATTGCTTAGACGCGACGCTTCTTGCGCGGGCGGCAGCCATTGTGCGGGATCGGCGTCACATCACGGATCGAGGTGATGGTGAAGCCGGCGGCCTGCAGGGCGCGCAGTGCCGATTCACGACCGGAGCCGGGTCCGCAGACCTCGACTTCGAGCATGCGCATGCCGTGTTCCTGGGCCTTCTTGGCAACATCCTCGGCAGCCATCTGGGCAGCGAACGGGGTCGACTTGCGCGAACCCTTGAAGCCCTGGGCACCGGCCGACGACCAGGCAATCGAATTGCCCTGCGCGTCGGTGATGGTGATCATCGTGTTGTTGAAGGTCGAATTGACGTGGGCAACGCCCGACGAGATATTCTTGCGTTCGCGACGGCGAACACGAGCGGCTTCCTTGGCCATGATAGTCCTTTCAGTTGATCTCTACACCGCCGTAATGCCAGCGGCTCCACCTTTGAGAGCGAGTAGTGAGTAGGAAATAGCGAATAGGGATTCCCTACTCGCTAATGGCTACTCGCTATTCGCTCACTTACTTCTTCTTGCCGGCGATCGACTTGGCCGGACCCTTGCGGGTGCGCGCATTGGTATGCGTGCGCTGGCCGCGGACCGGCAGCGAGCGGCGGTGACGCAGGCCGCGGTAGCAGCCGAGGTCCATGAGCCGCTTGATGTTCATCGAGACTTCGCGGCGCAGGTCGCCCTCGACCTGGTAATCGCGGTCGATGGTTTCGCGGATCTGCAGCACTTCCGCGTCGGTCAGCTGGTTGACGCGACGCTCGGCCGGGATGCCGACCTTGTCGACGATCTCCTGGGCGAACTTCTTGCCGATGCCGTGAATGTACTGAAGCGCAATGACGACGCGCTTGTTGGTCGGAATGTTGACGCCGGCTATACGAGCCATGTTCTTCCCTTCTCCATGTGGGCCGGCCAATCCTCAAAAACAAGGCAGGCCGGCGCTATCTCAAGTTGCCCCGCGTCCGGTGGAGGCCGGCCCATGCGGGAGTTTCCAGTTCAAAGCGGCTGCCTTGCCCTTGCGGACAAGCAAAGCCCATGCCTGATAGGAAGACGGGCCGCCATACCGCAGCGAACCGCTTCCGTCAAGTGCAATCGTTAATTTCCCCGCGTTGCGTCCTTGAGCACCGCTTCGATCTGCTCCGTCACGGCATCGATACCGGCCATGCCGTCAACACTGCGGAGCTTACCCTTGGCGTAGTAGTAGCCAATCAGCGGCGACGTCTTCTTGTAGTACTCTCGCAGACGCTCCTCGAACACAGCCGGATTGTCGTCCTTGCGAACTGGCAGGCCGGCGGCCTGCGCCTCGTCGGCGCGCTTGACTATACGACCAACCAGCGCCTTGTCGTCGACGACAAGTTCAATGACGACGTCGAGGCCCTGGGAGCGATCCGAAAGCATCCGTTCGACCGCGTCCGCCTGCACCAGGGTCCGCGGATAGCCGTCGAGGATGAACCCCTTGGCGCAGTCGGTCTGATCGATACGCTCGGCGACGATGGCGTTGACGATGGCGTCGGACACCAGTTCACCGGCATCCATCACCGCCTTGGCGCGCTTACCGACTTCGGTGCCAGCCTGGACGGCAGCACGCAGCATGTCGCCCGTCGAAAGCTGGGGTATGCCGTGTTTTTCTACCAGTCTTTGTGCTTGTGTCCCCTTGCCCGCTCCTGGCGGCCCAAGCAATATCAACCTCATCTGGCTTTCTTCCCCCCGCGCAGCTTCGACTTCTTGATCAGGCCTTCATACTGGTGCGCAATCAGGTGACCCTGAATCTGCGCAACCGTATCGAGCGTGACACTGACCACGATCAGAAGCGATGTGCCACCGAGGTAGAATGGTACGCCAGTCGCCGAGATCAGGAACTCCGGCAGCAGGCACACCAGCACCAGATAAATGGCGCCGACGACGGTGATGCGGGTGAGAACGTAATCGATGTAATCGGCGGTGCGTTCACCCGGACGGTAGCCCGGAATGAAGCCCGAATGCTTCTTGAGCTGATCGGCAGTGTCCTTCGGATTGAACACGATAGCCGTGTAGAAGAAGGCGAAGAACACGATCATCGCCGCATAGAACAGCATATAGAGCGGCTGGCCGTGGCCGAGCGACGCCAGCACCGTGCTGGCCCATGCCGGCATGTTGGTCGTCTGCGAGAAGCCGGCGACGGTGGCCGGCAGCAACAGCAGCGACGAGGCGAAGATCGGCGGAATGACGCCCGACGTGTTGAGCTTCAGCGGCAAATGCGAGGTGTCGCCCTGGAACATGCGGTTGCCGACCTGGCGCTTCGGATACTGGATCAGCAAGCGGCGCTGGGCGCGCTCGAAGAACACGATGAGCGCAATCACGACGATGGCCAGCACGATGATCGCCAGGATCAGGCCGGTCGAGAGCGCGCCGGTGCGGCCAAGTTCCAGCGTGCCGGAAATGGCGTGCGGCAGGCCGGCGACGATGCCGGAGAAGATGATCAGCGAAATGCCGTTGCCGATGCCGCGAGCGGTGATCTGCTCGCCCAGCCACATCAGGAACATGGTGCCGCCAACCAGTGTGACCACGGTCGAGATGCGGAAGAACATGCCGGGATCGCTGACGATGCCGTTGCCGCCTTCCAGACCGACCGAAATGCCATAGGCCTGAACCAGCGCAAGCAACACGGTGCCGTAGCGCGTGTACTGGTTGATGACCTTGCGGCCCTGCTCGCCTTCCTTCTTCAGCGCTTCCAGCGACGGAATGACCGAGGTCATCAGCTGCATGATGATGGAGGCGGAGATGTAAGGCATGATGCCGAGCGCGAAGATCGCCATGCGCTGCACGGCGCCGCCGGCGAACATGTTGAACATGCCGAGCACGCCCTTGCTCTGCGAGGAGAAGGCCTGGGCGAAGGCATCGGGATTGATACCGGGAAGCGGGATATAGGTGCCGAGGCGATAGACGAGCAGAGCACCGATGGTGAACCAGATGCGTTTCTTCAGGTCCTCCGCCTTGGCAAAGGCCGAGAAATTCAGATTCGAGGCTAATTGTTCAGCAGCCGAAGCCATGCCTGATTCTCCGCTTGGTAACGCTTGATGGCCCTTGAGGTCAGGCGGCGCGTTTCACCGAAGCTCACGAGATAAGCTCCGGGCTCTAAACATGCAAGCGGCCGCGTCGACGCGGCCGCCTCGTTGAGCAGACCAAAGCGCAATCGTGAACAAAACCGGAGCCCACTCTTGCCGATCGCGCTTCAAATTGCCGTTACTCGGCGGCTGCCTTTTCCGGCAGCTTGACCGAACCGCCGGCCTTTTCGATCTTCTCGATCGCGGCCTTGGAGGCGCCGGCGACGTCAAAGGCGAGCTTCGCCTTGATCTCGCCGTCCGAGAGGATGCGCACGCCGTCCTTGACGCGGCGGATGACGCCGGCGGCAACCAGCGATTCAGCCGTCACGGTCGCCTTGGCGTCGAGCTTCTTGGCGTCGATGGCCACCTGGATGCGGGCCAGCGACACGACGGTGAAGCTCTTGGCGAAGATGTTGTTGAAGCCACGCTTCGGCAGGCGCCGGTAGAGCGGCATCTGGCCACCCTCGAAGCCGTTGATGGCGACGCCGGAGCGCGCCTTCTGGCCCTTGACGCCGCGACCGCCGGTCTTACCGGAGCCGGAGCCGATACCACGGCCGAGACGCTTCTTGGAGTGCGTCGCGCCGTCATTGTCACGCAGATCGTTGAGTTTCATCTGAGTTCTCCTGCGCTCTGGCTCAGCCCTCGTCCACGACGCGGACGAGATGCTGGACGGCAGCGATCATGCCGCGCACGGAGGGCGTATCTTCCAGCGTGCGCTGCTTGTGCATCTTGTTGAGGCCGAGCCCGACCAGCGTCGCGCGCTGTTCCTTCGGACGGCGGATCGGCGAACCGATCTGCTCAACGGTGATGGTCTTGGTTGCTTTCTTGGCCATGGTCAAAATCCCTGGTCAGATCGACTATTCTTCAGCCGCAACGGCGGTGCCGCGGCGGGCCTGAAGGGTCGAATACTTGATGCCGCGAGCAGCAGCCACATCCTTGGGATGCATCTGGCTCTTCAGCGCGTCGAAGGTGGCGCGAACCATGTTGTAGGGGTTCGACGAACCCATCGACTTGGCGACCACGTCATGCATGCCGAGCGTCTCGAAGACAGCGCGCATCGGGCCACCGGCGATGATGCCGGTACCTTGCTTGGCAGCGCGCAGCAGCACGCGTCCGGCGCCCCAGCGTCCTTCGACGTCGTGGTGCAGCGTACGGCCCGAGCGCAGCGGCACGAAGATCATGTCGCGCTTGGCCGATTCAGTTGCCTTGCGGATGGCTTCCGGCACTTCGCGAGCCTTGCCGTGACCAAAGCCGACGCGGCCCTTCTGGTCGCCGACGACGACGAGTGCTGCAAAACCGAAGCGACGGCCGCCCTTGACGACCTTGGCGACGCGGTTGATGTGGACGAGCTTGTCCACCATGCCATCATCGCGTTCTTCACGATCGCGGCCGCGGCCGCCATCCCTACGTTCCTGTGCCATATCCTGTTCCTTGTTTTTTTCCGGAAGCACGGTTGCTGATAAGATCCAGTGCCTCTGTGGGTCACCGGGGGCGAAATCATTCCCTTCGCATAATCCTTATCCGAAAAGTCTGCAACTTTTCGGGACCATGCTTAGAAGCTCAAGCCACCTTCGCGGGCAGCCTCGGCGAGCGCCTTGACGCGGCCGTGATAGATGTAGGCGCCGCGGTCGAAGACGACTTCCTTGACGCCGGCCTTGGTGGCGCGCTCGGCGATCAGCTTGCCGATCGCGGCGGCGGCGGCGGTGTCGGCGCCGGTCTTGAGCGACCCCTTGAGGTCCTTCTCGAGCGTCGAAGCGGCGACGATGGTGTGGCCCTTGGCGTCGTCGATGACCTGCACGTAGATGTTCTTCGACGTGCGGTGGACCGACAGACGCGGACGCTCGCCGGCGACCTTCTTGATCTGACGACGGACGCGCTGCGCACGGCGCTGCGTGGATTCCTTGGTACCCATGATGGTCTTCCTTGCCTTCAAAAAACGGGGGCCGCCATATGCGGTAGGCGAAAGCGCCTCCCGCGACCGCTCCCCGCGGCGTTACACTTCTTAGCTTGGTCCTTTCCGAAAAGTCTTCAACTTTTCGGGGCCAAGCCCACTACTTCTTCTTGCCTTCCTTGCGGACGATCTTCTCGCCAGCGTAACGGACGCCCTTGCCCTTGTAAGGCTCGGGGCCGCGGTATTCGCGGATCTCGGCCGCAACCTGGCCGACCTGCTGCTTGTCGATGCCGGTCACGGTGATCTCAGTCGGCTTCGGCACGGTGATGGTGATGCCAGCCGGCGTCTCATAGACGACGTCATGGCTGAAGCCAAGTGCCAGCTGCAGGTTCTTGCCCTGAAGCGCTGCGCGATAACCGACGCCGGTGATCTCGAGCTTCTTTTCGAAACCGTCCTTGACGCCCTGCAGGATGTTGACGATCTGCGTGCGCGACATGCCCCACTTGGAGCGGGCGGTCTTGGTCTGGTCGCGCGGCTGGACAGCGATCTCGCTGCCTTCCATCTTGACCAGGACTTCGTCGTTCACCACGAACTTCAGCTCACCCTTGGGGCCTTTCGCCGTCACGGTCTGGCCGTTGACGGTCGCGGTCACGCCCTGCGGCAGCGAAACGGGTTTCTTTCCAATACGAGACATTTTGTTGTCCTCGTCACTTCTCTTGTTTCAGGTCTCTGTCTTCGGGAACGATCCGAAGACCGGATTCCACTGTGCGGTCAACTGCCAGATCAGAAGATCTGGCAGAGGATTTCACCGCCGACGTTCTGTTCACGTGCTTCGTGGTCGGCCATCACGCCCTTCGGTGTCGAAAGGATAGCGATGCCGAGGCCGTTGGCGACCTGCGGGATCGACTTGGCCGAGACGTAGACGCGGCGGCCTGGCTTCGAGACGCGGGCGATTTCGCGCACGACGGGCGCGCCGTCGAAATACTTCAGCTCGATCTCGATTTCGGACTTGCCGTTGTCGAAGTCGGTCTGGCTGTAATCGCGGATATAGCCTTCAGCCTTCAGCACGTCGAGGACGCGGGTGCGCAGGCGCGAGGCCGGCGTCGAAACGCTCGACTTCTTGCGGCCATATGCGTTGCGGATGCGGGTCAGCATATCGCCGAGAGGATCGCTCAATGACATGTTATGTCCTCCTTACCAGCTCGACTTGACCAGGCCCGGGATCTGGCCGTTATTGCCGAGATCACGAAGCGCGATGCGCGATACTTTGAGCTTGCGATAGTAGGCGCGCGGACGGCCGGTAACTTCGCAGCGGTTGCGGATGCGGATCTTGGCCGAGTTGCGCGGCATGGCAGCAAGCTTGAGCTGAGCGCGGAAGCGCTCTTCCATCGGCTTGGACTGATCCATGATGATCGCCTTCAGGGCAGCCCGCTTGGGACCGTACTGGTCGGCAAGCTTGCGGCGCCTGTTGTTCTTCTCGACTGAGCTGGTCTTTGCCATTTCAGATTTTTCCTTTTCTCGCTGCCGTTACTGGCGGAAGGGGAAGTTGAAGGCCTTGAGCAATGCCCTGGCTTCGTCGTCCGTCTTCGCAGTCGTACAAACGATGACGTCCATGCCCCAGATCTGATCAACCTTGTCGTAGTTGATCTCCGGGAACACGATGTGTTCCTTGATGCCCATGGCGTAGTTGCCACGGCCATCGAAGCTCTTCGGATTGAGCCCGCGGAAGTCGCGGACGCGCGGCAGTGCGATGTTCACGAGGCGGTCGAGGAACTCGTACATGCGTTCCTTGCGCAACGTGACCTTGGCGCCGATCGGCATCTTCTCGCGGACCTTGAAGCCGGCGATCGAGTTGCGGGCGCGGGTGACGACGGCCTTCTGGCCGGCGATCATCGCCAGGTCTTCGGCCGCGATCGAAGGCTTCTTCGAATCTGCGGTCGCTTCGCCAACGCCCATGTTCAGCACGATCTTGTCGATGCGCGGAACCTGCATCTCGTTGTCGTAGCCGAACTGTTCCTGCAGCGCCTTGCGGATGGTCTCGTTGTAGACCTGCTTGAGGCGCGGCGTGTTCTGAGCCTTGGACTGTTTGCTTTCAGCCTTGGGCTTCGTGGTTTGAGCCTTAGCCATTGATGACTTCTCCCGAGCGCTTGGCGACGCGCACCTTCTTGCCGTCCTTCTGGAAGATGAAACCGACGCGGGTCGGCTTGCCATCCTTGGGATCGGCCAGCGCGATGTTCGACAGCTGGATCGGCGCTTCCTTGGTGATGATCCCGCCCTCTTGGGACTGGGACTGCTTCTGGTGACGGCGGATCATGTTGACGCCGCGCACCAGCGCGGTGTCTTCCTTCGGCTGTACCGAGAGGACTTCGCCCGAACGGCCCTTGTCCTTGCCGGCCAGCACGACGACCTTGTCGCCTTTTCTAATCTTTTGCATTGGTCCGGCTCCTTACAGCACTTCAGGCGCGAGCGAGATGATCTTCATGTGGTTCTTGGCGCGGAGTTCGCGCGGAACCGGTCCGAAGATACGCGTGCCGATCGGCTCTTTCTTGTTGTCGACGAGAACGGCCGCGTTCTTGTCGAAACGGATCACGCTGCCGTCCGGGCGGCGGATGTCCTTGGCCGTGCGAACCACGACCGCCTTCATCACATCGCCCTTCTTCACGCGGCCGCGCGGAATGGCTTCCTTGATCGACACCACGATGATGTCGCCCACGGAAGCGTATTTCCGCTTCGAGCCGCCCAGCACCTTGATGCACATGACACGACGGGCGCCGGAATTATCCGCGACGTCGAGGTTTGTTTGCATCTGAATCATGACTGGCCGCCTTCTTCTCTTCTAACGGGACAGGCTCTAAGCCCCTCCCCGGTCTGTCCAAAATTCGTTTGTTTTACGCCTGGTCCGAAGACACGACGATCCAGCGCTTGTCCTTGGAAATCGGCTTCGATTCCTGGATGAACACCTGATCGCCAACCTTGTGGGCGTTGTTCTCGTCGTGCGCCTTGTACTTCTTGGTCATGCGCACGGTCTTCTTCATCACGGGATGCGTGAAGCGCCGTTCGACCTTGACGACAACCGTCTTCTCGTTCTTGTCGCTGACGACGGTGCCCTGCAGAATGCGCTTTGGCATGGTTTTCGTCCTTAAGCCTTCTTAGCCGCGGACTTTTCCGCAGCGATGGTCTTGATACGCGCAATGTCCTTACGGACCTGTCTCACGCGCGCGGTCTTCTCGAGCTGGCCGGTGGCCTTCTGGAAGCGCAGGTTGAACTGCTCCTTCTTCAGGCTGGCCAGGTCGTCGGTCAGCTGGTCCTGGGTCTTGGTCCGGATGTCTTCGGCTTTCATGATCAGCCCGTCCTTATTCTGCGATGCGCTGCACGAAGCGCGTCTTGACCGAGAGCTTGGCCGCGCCGAGACGCAGTGCCTCACGGGCGGTTTCTTCATTGACGCCGTCGATCTCGAACATGATGCGGCCCGGCTTGACGCGCGCCGCCCAGTAGTCGACCGCACCCTTGCCCTTACCCATGCGGACTTCGGTCGGCTTCGAAGTGACCGGCACGTCTGGGAAAATACGGATCCAGACGCGACCGGCGCGTTTCATTTCGCGAGTGATCGCGCGGCGGGCCGCCTCGATCTCGCGCGCGGTGACGCGGTTCGGCTCAAGCGCCTTCAGCCCGAAACCACCGAAATCCAGGTTGGTGCCGCCCTTTGCGGTACCATGGATACGGCCCTTGAACTGCTTGCGGAACTTTGTGCGCTTTGGCTGCAGCATCGTTCTAACTCCAAATTCCTAAATGTCTCAGGCGTTTTCGCGACGACGACCGCGTTCGCGATCACCACCACCGCCATGCGCTGCATCACCCTCAGTCGCGCGACGCTCCGAGGCCATCGGGTCGTGCTCGAGGATCTCGCCCTTGAACACCCAGACCTTGACGCCGCAGATGCCATAAGCGGTGTGCGCTTCGGCCGTGCCGTAGTCGACGTCCGCACGCAGCGTATGCAGCGGCACGCGGCCTTCGCGATACCATTCCATGCGCGCGATCTCGGCACCGCCGAGACGGCCGGCGCAGTTGATGCGGATGCCTTCGGCACCGAGGCGCATCGCCGACTGAACGGCACGCTTCATGGCGCGGCGGAACGCGATACGACGCTCGAGCTGCTGGGCGATCGACTGAGCGACCAGGGTCGCGTCGATTTCCGGCTTGCGCACTTCAACGATGTTGAGGTGCGTCTCGGACTTCGTCATCTCCATCAGCTTCTTGCGAAGCTTCTCGATGTCGGCGCCCTTCTTGCCGATGATCAGACCCGGGCGCGCGGCGTGGATGGTGACGCGGCACTTCTTGTGCGGACGCTCGATCACGACCTTCGAGATCGCGGCCTGCTTGAGTTCCTTCTCAAGATACTTGCGGATCTTGATGTCCTCATGCAGCAGCTTGCCGTACTCGCCGGTGTTCGCGAACCAGCGCGAATCCCAGGTGCGGTTGATGCCGAGGCGAAGACCGATCGGATTGACTTTCTGGCCCATTATGCGGCCTCCCCTTTTTCTTCGACTTCACGAACGACGATCGTGAGGTGCGAGAACGGCTTCTCGATACGGCTGGCGCGACCACGGCCACGAGCATGGAACCGCTTCATGACGATCGACTTGCCGACATAGGCTTCCGCCACGATCAGCGCATCGACGTCGAGGTCGTGGTTGTTTTCCGCGTTGGCGATTGCCGATTCCAGCGTCTTCTTGACCGTGCCGGAAATCCGCTTGGCCGAGAATTCGAGATCGGAAAGCGCTGTCGCGACCTTCTTGCCGCGGATCAGCGCGGCAACCAGGTTCAGCTTCTGCGGGCTGATACGGATCGTGCGCAACACGGCGCGCGCTTCGTTATCAGCAAGCCTGCGCGGAGCTTTGGCCTTGCCCATGATTATTTCCTCTTCGCCTTCTTATCCGCGCCGTGACCGTAATAGGTCCGGGTCGGAGCGAATTCACCGAACTTGTGACCGACCATGTCCTCGTTCACCGAGACGGGAACATGCTTCTGGCCGTTGTAGACACCGAAGGTGAAGCCGACGAACTGCGGCAGGATGGTGGAGCGACGGCTCCACATCTTGATCACCTCATTGCGACCACCTTCACGAACCTTGTCCACCTTCTTGAGAAGGTAGCCGTCAATGAAGGGGCCTTTCCAAATCGAACGAGTCACTTGGCGTTACCTCTTCTTAGCTCTTGCGCTGATGGCGCGAGCGCAGGATGAACTTATCGGTCGCCTTGTTGGACCGCGTCTTCTTGCCCTTGGTCGGCTTGCCCCAGGGCGAAACCGGATGACGGCCACCCGAGGTGCGGCCTTCGCCGCCGCCGTGGGGATGGTCGACCGGGTTCATGGTCACGCCGCGATTGTGCGGGCGCTTGCCACGCCAAACCGTGCGACCGGCCTTGCCGTCATTGATGTTGCCGTGATCCGGATTGGACACGGCGCCGACAGTGGCCATGCAGGAACCGTGAACGACACGCTGCTCGCCCGAATTGAGGCGCAGGATCGCCATGCCCTGGTCACGACCGACCAGCTGACCATAACCACCTGCCGAACGGGCGACCTGAGCGCCCTTGCCGGGCTTCAGCTCGATGTTGTGGACGATGGTGCCGACCGGCATCGAAGCCAGCGGCATCGCATTGCCCGGCTTCACGTCGACCGCTTCACCGGACACGACCTTGTCGCCGGGAGCCAGACGCTGCGGAGCGATGATATAGGACAGCTCGCCATCGTCATACTTGATCAGCGCGATGAAGGCGGTGCGGTTCGGATCGTATTCGATGCGCTCGACCGTGCCGACGACGTCGAACTTGCGGCGCTTGAAGTCGATGATGCGGTACGAACGCTTGTGACCACCGCCGATGAAGCGGGCGGTGATGCGGCCGTGATTGTTGCGGCCGCCCGACTTGGTCAGGCCTTCGGTCAGACCCTTGACGGGCTTGCCCTTGTAGAGGCCCGAGCGGTCGACGATGACCAGCTGTCGGGTGCTGGGCGTTACCGGGTTAAATTTTTTCAGTGCCATTGTTCTGTCCTCGCGGCCTTGCTCAGAGACCCGTCGCGACGTCGATCGACTGGCCTTCGGCCAGCGTCACAATCGCCTTCTTGACGTCGCTCTGGCGGCCAACCGTGCCACGGAAGCGCTTGATCTTGCCCTTGCGGACAAGCGTGTTCACGGCCATCACCTTGACGCCGAACAGCGCTTCGACGGCGGCCTTGATTTCCGGCTTCGACGCCTTCTTGGCGACGTTGAAGACGACCTGGTTCTGCTCGGAGGCCATGGTCGACTTTTCGGTGATCGCCGGCGAGACGATCACGTCGTAATGACGAAGGTCGGTCATTTAAAGCGCTCCTCGAGAGCCTCGACGGCGGCCTTCGAAAGGACCAGCGTGCCGCGGCGCAGAATGTCGTAGACGTTGATGCCCTGGATGGGCAGCACGTCGATGTTGGGGATGTTCGTCGCCGCCAGCTTGAAGTTCTTGTCAAGCTCGGCGCCACCGATCACCAGGGCGTTGGTCAGGCCCAGCGTCGCGAAATTCGCGATCAGCGCCTTCGTCTTGGCCTCGGTCAGCTTCAGCTCGTCGATGATGATGATCGACGCGCTCTTGGCCTTGGCCGAGAGAGCATGCTTGAGGCCGAGCGCGCGAACCTTCTTCGGCAGTTCGTGCTCGTGGCTGCGAACGACCGGGCCGTGGGCCTTGCCGCCGCCGCGGAACTGCGGAGCGCGTGCCGAATGGTGACGGGCGCGGCCCGTACCCTTCTGCTTGTACATCTTGGCGCCGGTGCGCGCGATCTCGGCGCGACCCTTGGTCTTGTGCGTGCCCTGCTGCTTCTTGGCGAGCTGCCAGCGCACGACGCGCTGCAGGATGTCCTCGCGCGGATCAAGGCCGAAAATCTCCTCGGAGAGTTTCACCTTGCCGGCGTCCTTGCCGCCAAGCGTTGTGATCTTGAGATCCATTATTCCGCTCCCTCTGTGGCCGGGGCATCGTTCTTGGCGACAGCACGGATCGCGGCAGGCTTCGGCGCATTGGCCGGCAGCGCCACCTTGGCCGCGTCGCGGACCAGGATCCAGGCGCCCTTCGATCCGGGAACCGCACCGCGGATCAGGATCAGGCCGCGGTCGGCGTCGGTCGATACGATCTCGACATTCTGCGTGGTGACGCGGGTATCGCCCATGTGGCCAGCCATATGCTTGCCCTTGAACACCTTGCCCGGGTCTTGGCGCTGGCCGGTCGAACCGTGCGTACGGTGCGAAACCGAGTTACCGTGCGTCGCACGGCCACCGCCCATGTGGTGGCGCTTGATGACGCCCTGAAAACCCTTGCCGATCGTCGTGCCCGTCACATCGACCTTCTGGCCGGCGACGAAGTGCTCGACGGTGATCTCGGCGCCGACATCGATCATGTTGTCGGCGGAGACGCGGAACTCGGCAACCTTCGCCTTCGGCTCGACGGAAGCGGTCGCGAAATGGCCGCGCATCGCCTTCGACGTGTTCTTCACCTTGGCAAGGCCAACGCCGAGCTGAACGGCGGTGTAGCCATTCTTCTCTTGCGTGCGCTGGGCCACGACCTGGCAGTTCTCCATCTGGAGAACGGTGACGGGAACATGTTCCCCGGCATCGTTGTAGATGCGGGTCATTCCCACCTTCTTTGCAATCACACCTGAACGCATCGGTTCAATTCCTTTAGAGTTCCGGGCCAGGGGCACCGCCCCTTACCGCGCTCTCATTCCCTTAGAGCTTGATCTCGACGTCGACGCCGGCGGCCAGATCGAGCTTCATCAAAGCATCGACCGTCTGCGGGGTCGGATCGACGATGTCGAGCAGACGCTTGTGCGTGCGCATCTCGAACTGCTCGCGGCTCTTCTTGTCGACGTGAGGCGACCGGTTGACCGTAAACTTTTCGATCCGCGTCGGCAGCGGAATGGGGCCGCGGACGTTTGCGCCGGTGCGCTTGGCCGTCGACACGATTTCCTTCGTCGAGGCGTCGAGCACGCGGTGGTCAAACGCCTTCAGGCGGATGCGGATATTCTGTCCGTTCATGCGTCACTTCCTTGTTCTGGCGCGGCGCGGGCAACTCCCGCGCCCGCGACAGATCGGTTTAAGTCCAAATTACTCTTTGATGGTGACGACGATGCCGGCACCGACGGTGCGGCCGCCTTCACGGATGGCGAAGCGCAGCTTCTCTTCCATGGCGATCGGCACGATCAGCTCGACATCGACCGTGATGTTGTCGCCCGGCATCACCATCTCGGTGCCTTCCGGCAGCGACACGATGCCGGTCACGTCGGTCGTGCGGAAGTAGAACTGCGGACGGTAGTTGGTGAAGAACGGCGTGTGACGGCCACCTTCATCCTTGGTCAGGATGTAGGCTTCGGCCACGAACTTCTTGTGCGGCTTCACCGTGCCGGGCTTGGCCAGAACCTGGCCGCGCTCGACACCTTCACGGTCAACGCCGCGCAGCAGCGCGCCGATGTTGTCGCCGGCCTGGCCCTGATCGAGCAGCTTGCGGAACATCTCGACGCCCGTGCAGGTCGTCTTGGTCGTCGGACGGATGCCGATGATTTCCAGTTCCTCGCCGACCTTGACCACGCCGCGCTCGACGCGGCCGGTGACAACCGTGCCACGGCCCGAGATCGAGAACACGTCTTCGATCGGCATCAGGAACGGCTTGTCGAGCGGACGAACCGGGGTCGGGATGTAGGCATCGACCGCAGCCATCAGCTCGCGGATCGCGTCCTCGCCGATCTTCTTGTCGGAATCTTCAAGAGCAGCCAGAGCCGAACCCTTGACGATCGGAATGTCGTCGCCGGGGAATTCGTTCTTGGTCAGAAGCTCGCGAACCTCGAGCTCGACCAGTTCGAGCAGCTCGGCGTCGTCGACCTGGTCGACCTTGTTCAAAAACACCACGATCGACGGCACGCCGACCTGACGGGCAAGCAGGATGTGCTCGCGGGTCTGCGGCATCGGGCCGTCGGCGGCCGACACGACCAGGATCGCGCCGTCCATCTGCGCGGCACCGGTGATCATGTTCTTCACATAGTCGGCGTGGCCGGGGCAGTCGACGTGAGCGTAGTGGCGGTTGGCCGTCTCGTATTCGACATGCGCCGTCGAGATCGTGATGCCGCGCGCCTTCTCTTCGGGGGCAGCGTCGATCTGGTCGTAGCGCTTGTATTCGCCAAAATACTTGGTGATCGCCGCCGTCAGCGACGTCTTGCCATGGTCGACGTGGCCAATCGTGCCGATGTTCACGTGAGGCTTGTTACGCTCGAATTTACCTTTGGCCATAATCGTTCTCCGTCTATTCTACCCGCTAAGGGGAAATTGTTATTCGCTCTTCAGATCCGGCACCGCGCAAGGGGCGCGACCCGGTGGCTAAGAAACCCTTATGCGTATTTCTTCTGGACTTCCTGGGCCACTGCGGTCGGGACCGGCTCGTAGTGATCGAACTGCATCGTGTAAGCCGCACGGCCCTGGCTCATCGAGCGCAGGTTGTCGACATACTTGAACATGTTGGCGAGCGGCACCATCGCGTTGATGACCACGGCCACGCCACGTGCTTCCTGGCCCTGGATCTGGCCACGACGACCGTTCAGATCGCCGATGACGCTGCCGACGTAGTCTTCCGGCGTCACGACTTCGACCTTCATGATCGGCTCGAGCAGCTGCACGCCAAGCTTGGGTGCGGCTTCACGGAAGCAGGCGCGACCGGCGATTTCGAAGGCCAAAACGCTGGAGTCGACATCGTGGTAAGCGCCGTCGATCAGCGTCGCCTTGACGCCGATCATCGGGAAGCCCGCGAACGGACCCGAGGTCATGACGCTGTTGATGCCCTTTTCGACGCCGGGGATGTATTCCTTCGGCACGGCGCCGCCGACGATCTTGGTTTCGAACTCGAACTCGCTGCTGTCCGGGTTCGGCTCAAAGAGGATCTTGACGCGAGCGAACTGACCGGTACCGCCGGTCTGCTTCTTGTGCGTGTAGTCCTGCTCGTGCTTGCGGGTGATCGTCTCGCGATAAGCCACCTGCGGCGCGCCGACATTGGCCTCGACCTTGAACTCGCGACGCATGCGGTCGACGATGATGTCGAGGTGAAGTTCGCCCATGCCGGAAATGATGGTCTGGCCGCTTTCCTCGTCGGTCTTGACGCGGAAGGACGGATCCTCGGCGGCCAGGCGGTGAAGGGCGAGGCCCATCTTTTCCTGGTCGTTCTTGGTCTTCGGCTCGATGGCGATCTGGATGACCGGATCGGGGAATTCCATGCGTTCCAGGATGACCGGATGCAGCGGATCGCTGAGCGTGTCGCCAGTGGTCGTGTCCTTGAGGCCGGCCAGGGCGACGATGTCGCCGGCAAAAGCCTCTTCGACGTCGGCGCGCGAATTCGCATGCATCTGCAGCATGCGGCCGATGCGCTCTTTCTTGCCCTTGACGGTGTTGTCGAGCGAGACGCCCTTGGTGAGCTTGCCCGAATAGATGCGGGCAAAGGTCAGCGAACCGACGAACGGATCGTTCATGATCTTGAAGGCGAGCATCGACAGCGGCTCGTTGTCGTCGGCGTGACGCTCGATCTCGGCGTCGGTCTTGGCATCGACGCCCTTGATGGCGGGAACATCGGCCGGCGACGGCAGATATTCGACGACGGCGTCGAGCAGCGGCTGCACGCCCTTGTTCTTGAAGGCCGAGCCGCAGAACATCGGGTAGAACTTCACCGCGATGGTGCCCTTGCGGATCAGCGCGCGGATCTCGTCGTTCGACGGCATCTTGCCTTCGAGGTAATTCTCAAGCGCCGTCTCGTCCATTTCGACGGCGGCCTCGATCATCTTCTCGCGGTATTCTTCGGCACGAGCCTTGAGGTCGTCCGGGATCTCGACGACGTCCCAGGCAGCGCCCAGCGTCTCGTCGCGCCAGACCAGCGCGTTCATCTCGACGAGGTCGACAACGCCCTTGAACTCTGTCTCGGCGCCGATCGGCAGCTGCATGACGACGGCATGCGCGCCGAGGCGCGAACCGATCATCTCGACCGAGCGGTAGAAGTCGGCGCCGATCTTGTCCATCTTGTTGCAGAAGATCATGCGCGGAACGCGATACTTGTCGGCCTGGCGCCAGACGGTCTCGGTCTGCGGCTCGACACCGGCATTGGCATCGAGCAGCGCGATGGCGCCGTCGAGAACGCGTAGCGAACGCTCGACTTCGATGGTGAAGTCGACGTGGCCGGGGGTGTCGATGATGTTGAAGCGGTACATCTTGCCGCTACGACCCTTCCAGAAGGTCGTGGTCGCGGCCGACGTGATGGTGATGCCGCGCTCCTGCTCCTGCTCCATCCAATCCATGGTGGCAGCGCCGTCGTGGACTTCGCCGATCTTGTGCGACTTGCCCGTGTAATAGAGGACGCGCTCGGTGGTCGTCGTCTTGCCGGCGTCAATATGCGCCATGATACCGAAATTGCGGTAGTCTTCGATTTTGTATTCGCGGGCCATCGTAGCTGCCTCTCAGTCTCGTTCGCGCTTTACCAGCGGTAGTGCGCGAAAGCGCGGTTGGCTTCAGCCATCTTGTGGGTGTCTTCACGCTTCTTGACGGCCGTGCCGCGGTTGTTGGCCGCGTCCATCAGCTCGCCGGAGAGGCGGTCGACCATCGTGGTCTCGTTGCGGTTGCGGGCCGCGGCGATCAGCCAGCGAATGGCCAAAGCCTGGCGGCGCTCAGGGCGCACGTCGACCGGAACCTGGTAGGTGGCGCCGCCGACACGACGCGAACGCACTTCCACATGCGGCGCGACATTGTCGAGCGCCTGATGGAAGACGGTGACCGGCTCCTGCTTGGTCTTCGACTGAACCTGGTCGAGCGCGCCGTAGACGATGGTCTCGGCGACCGACTTCTTGCCGTCATACATGACGGCGTTCATGAACTTGGTGACGATCAGATCGCCGAACTTCGGGTCCGGATTGATCTCACGCTTTTCTGCACTGTGACGACGCGACATGGCTTTTGTCTCTCAATCTCATAGCCCGACGCACTCAAGGAGCGCCAAGGCCGGAAAATCTTACTTCGGACGCTTGGCGCCGTACTTCGAACGGCGCTGCTTGCGGTTCTTCACACCCTGCGTGTCGAGCACGCCGCGGATGATGTGGTAGCGAACGCCCGGAAGATCCTTGACGCGGCCGCCGCGGATCATGACCACGGAGTGTTCCTGAAGGTTGTGGCCTTCGCCAGGGATGTACCCGATCACTTCAAAACCATTGGTCAGGCGGATCTTGGCCACCTTGCGCAGCGCCGAGTTCGGCTTCTTCGGCGTCGTTGTATAGACGCGTGTGCAGACGCCCCGCTTCTGCGGGTTCTGCTGCATGGCCGGGACCTTGTTGCGCTTCACCGGCGCAATGCGCGGCTTGCGGATCAGCTGGTTGACGGTAGGCATTAAACCCTCTTGTCTCTCAATTCCGTGTCTCGCCCGGTCAGGGCCGCTCAAAGCGTCATTTCCATACGCAAATTCGGGCCACAAACCGCGCCTCGCGGTCTTGCCCGAACAAATGGCAGAGGAAGCGGAACCGCTTCGTGCACGCCGGAAATGTCTTTTCGCTCGTAAAACGAACCCTGTTTGAGGCAAACTCCAAAGCGTGTCGCTTCGGAAGGGAGAGCCTCACATCGGTTCTGACTGGGCGGCTTCTACTCGTAAGACCGCGGACCGTCAAGCCCGGAGCACCAAATATTGCGCGCCGACCAGGGCTTGGCAGCCATGTGAAAAACGCATGTAATTTTCTTTCGCAATTTTGCAAGGGCGGGGAAGAAAGTGCCAAGCCTTTAGCAAAGTGAATGGCTTTGCGCTGTTGCACGGCCCGTCTTCATGCGAAAAGGCCGCATGAGCAGTCAAAACCCCCTCGCCCACCCACACTCTGCCAAGAGGAATCGGCCCGTGAACGACAATGAAGAACGCCCGGTCACCATCATCACCGGCCGGGTGTGGAAGAAAAAGGGCGGCAAACCGGAAGGCGTCCACGTCATGCTGGTCGCGCCCGACGACGATTCGGCGGTGCGCCGGGCACTCGAATCGCTTGCCGCCGAAGGTTACGCCGAGGCCGAGCTCGACCAGATCGGCGACATGGACGGCATACCCGACGAAGAGCCGCATATTTCCGCCTTCCAGGGCGCGCTCGAAGGCGAAGTGTCGATCGTTACGTTCGACGTGCCGATCTGAAACCGGGTCTTCGGCCCAGCTTTCGATTCGGCTATCGAGGCGAATCGGCTATCGAGCCTTTTCTGACCGACGAATCCCGACACTGCCGCCAGAGGAAGGCTGAGCTTGGTCTTTCGGCTCCGGCTTGCCCGAGGCAAGTGTTCTGATAAGAAACCATCACCATCACTCAACAGACGGAGCGGCCGTGTCCCAGCCCATCAAGATAGGCATCGTCGGTGTCGGCAAGATCGTCCGCGACCAGCACCTGCCGGCCCTGGCGAAGGATCAGGACTATCGCCTCATCGCGGCCGCGAGCCGGCATGGCAAGGTGGATGACATCCCAAATTTCCCGGATATCGAATCCATGCTCGACGCCGTGCCCGAGCTCGAGGCCGTGTCGCTCTGCATGCCGCCGCAGTTCCGCTACGATGCGGCACGGACGGCACTGATGGCGAAGAAGCATGTCTTCCTGGAGAAGCCGCCAGGCGCCACCGTCAGCGAGGTCGAAAACCTCAAGGCATTGGCCGCGCAGAACGGCGTCTCGCTGTTCGCCAGCTGGCACTCGCGCTATGCGCCGGCGGTCGAGGCCGCCCGTGCTTTTCTCAGCTCAGCCCGCATCAGTTCGGCCGCCATCAACTGGAAAGAAGACGTGCGCCGCTGGCACCCAAACCAGGAATGGATCTGGGCTCCCGGCGGTTTTGGCGTCTTCGATCCCGGCATCAATGCGCTGTCGATTGCGACTCATATCCTGCCGCCGATGTTCATCACGTCGGCCGTGCTCGACTTTCCCGAAAACCGCGCCTCCCCGGTTGCCGCGCGCGTCACCTTCCGCACCTCGAATGGGTTGCCGGTGACGATGGATCTCGACTGGCTGCAGACAGGCCCGCAAAGCTGGGACATCCTGGCCGACACCGACAAGGGTGCAATGGTGCTGTCGGGCGGCGGCTCGAAGCTCGCCATCGACGGCAAGGTCATTCACGAAGACCCGGAAGCGGAATACCCGATGCTCTACAAGCGCTTCGCCGAGATCGTGCGTGCCGGCGTTTCCGATGTCGATCTGGCGCCGCTCCAGCATGTCGCCGACGCCTTCATGCTCGGCAAGCGCAACGTGGTCGAGGCATTTTTCGACTGATTTGTGCACGCGACGGGATCGCGGACCTGGCGTGAATGCACGCTCGTGCCAGGTCGACCCCCACCTCTCCCCCGATCGACGGGGCAGAGGAAGGGCGCGAACCTAATGCCGCCAACGCTCGTCCAACGCGGCTTCCTTTCCCTCCGGAGGGGGGAAAGGTGGCGCTGCGAAGCAGCGACGGATTGGGGCAAGCCGGTCGTCAAACGAACAGCCGATGACAAGTGAGTATGACCGAGTTGGTCGTATCAGCGTCATTCAGACAATCATGGTGTGATATCACTCGACGATCGCAATGGCAAAGCCGTCATAGCCCTTGGCGCCGACTGTCTGGATGGCGGTGCCATCCAGACGCTTGTCGCCGCCGATGAAGGAGAATGCCGCGCGTGCGCCTTCTACATTGGGATCACGGCCACCCTGATCGAGCACTGCGCCGTCGCGGATGACGTTGTCGCAGATGATCACGGTCCCCGGCCTCGAAAGCCGCATGGCCCAGGACAGATAATTCGGGTTGTTCGGCTTGTCGGCGTCGATGAAGATGAGGTCAAACGGACCGGCATTCTCGGTGCTGAGTGCAGCGAGCGATTGTAGCGCTGGCCCGACCCGCAGATCGACCGGTGCCGACACTCCTGCCCGCTCGAAATTCGATCGCGCGACAGCTGCATGGTGCGGATCGAGTTCAAGCGTCACGATCTTGCCGTCGACAGGTAGTGCCCGCGCCATCCAGATGGTCGAATAGCCGCCCAGCGTGCCGATTTCGAGAACCTTCTTCGCTCCCCGCATGCGCAGAAGAAGTGAAAGCAGCTTGCCTTGCGCCGGCGACACGTCGATCGCCGGAAGACCATGATCGTGATTGGCCGCCAGAACGGCATCAAGCACAGGGTCCGCCTCAAACAGGGAACCGACGATGTAGTCGTCGACAGCCGCCCAAGTCCTTTTGCTCATCGTTTTCTTCTCCGATCCAGTTTGGGGACCAAAACGCGAAAAGGGGCCATTCGGCCCCTTTTCCTCTTCTCTCCTTCCGCGCTTACTGCGCGGCGGTCGTCATGTCTGCCAGCATCGGCTCGGCGACTTCCACACCGGAGGCCTTGCGGCGCTCGTCAATGATCAGTTCGTCGCGCGAGGTGGCGATGCGCCGGATCTGGCTCATCGTGCCGCCGGTACCGGCCGGGATAAGCCGGCCGACGATGACGTTTTCCTTCAAGCCCTGCAGCATGTCGGTCTTGCCTGCAACCGCGGCTTCCGTCAGCACTCGGGTCGTCTCCTGGAAGGAGGCGGCCGAGATGAAGGATGGCGTCTGCAGCGATGCCTTGGTGATGCCGAGCAGCACCGGCAGGCCTTCGGCCGGCTTCTTGCCGTCCTCGACCAGGCGCTCGTTGACCTCTTCCAGCTCGATCACGTCGACATGGTCGCCCGGAATATAGGTCGAATCGCCCTGCGTGGTGATCTCGACCTTCTGCAGCATCTGGCGAACGATCACCTCGATGTGCTTGTCGTTGATCGACACGCCCTGCAGACGATAGACTTCCTGGATCTCGTTGACGAGGTAGGAAGCAAGAGCCTCCACGCCCTTGATCGCCAGGATGTCATGCGGCGCCGGATTGCCGTCGAGGATGTAGTCGCCCTTCTCGATGACGTCGCCGTCCTGGAGATGGAACGGCTTGCCCTTCGGGATCAGGTATTCGACCGGCTCGAGCGTCGAGTCATGCGGCTCGATGATGATGCGACGCTTGTTCTTGTAGTCGCGGCCGAAGCGGATCGTGCCGTCGATCTCGGCGATGATGGCGTGATCCTTCGGACGACGGGCCTCGAACAATTCGGCAACACGCGGCAGACCGCCGGTGATGTCCTTGGTCTTGGCGCTTTCCATCGGGATACGCGCCAGCACGTCGCCGGGGCGAACCTGCGAGCCCGGCTCGACCGAAAGAATGGCCTCGACCGAGAGCAGGAAGCGGGCGTCGCCGCCCTTCGACAGCTTGCCGACCTTGCCCTTGGCGTCCTGGATCGCGATCGCAGGCTTGAGGTCGTTGCCGCGTGGCGTCGAGCGCCAGTCGATGACCTCACGCTTGGTAATGCCGGTCGACTCGTCGGCCGTTTCCTGAACGGAAATGCCGTCGACCAGATCCTCGTACGACACCCTGCCCTCGATTTCGGTGAGGACCGGACGGGTATAGGGATCCCATTCGGCGATACGCTGGCCGCGCTTCACCTTGTCGCCATCGTCCACGAAGATGCGTGAACCATAGGTGAGACGGTGCGTGGCGCGCTCCTTGCCGGCCTCGTCGAGGATCAGAACCGCCATGTTGCGGCCCATGACCATCTGCTGGCCGTCCGAGTTGCGCACCACGTTGCGGTTGCGGATCTCGACCTTGCCCTCATAGGAGGCTTCAAGGAACGAGCTGTCCACCACCTGCGCGGTGCCGCCCATGTGGAAGGTACGCATGGTGAGCTGGGTACCCGGCTCGCCGATCGACTGCGCCGCGATGACGCCGACGGCTTCGCCCTGGTTGACCGGGGTGCCGCGCGCCAGATCGCGACCGTAGCAGACCGCGCAGACGCCAACCCTGACTTCGCAAGTCAGTGCCGAGCGGATGCGGACCGACTGGACGCCGGCCTTTTCGATCTGTTCCACGTCACGCTCGTCCATCAGCGTTCCGGCCTTGACCAGAATCTCGCCCGACACCGGATGCGTGATGTCGTCGAGCGACGTACGGCCCAGCACGCGCTGGCCGACCGAAGCGACGACCTGACCGGCATCGACGATCGGCTGCATGGTGAGGCCCTTGTCGGTGCCGCAGTCGACGGAGTTGACGATGCAGTCCTGCGCCACGTCGACCAGACGACGGGTGAGGTAACCCGAGTTCGCCGTCTTCAAGGCGGTGTCGGCCAGACCCTTGCGGGCGCCGTGGGTCGAGTTGAAGTACTCGAGCACAGTGAGGCCTTCCTTGAAGTTCGAGATGATCGGCGTCTCGATGATTTCACCCGACGGCTTGGCCATAAGGCCGCGCATTCCGGCGAGCTGACGCATCTGGGTGGGCGAGCCACGCGCACCGGAGTGCGACATCATGTAGATCGAGTTCATCGGCTTTTGACGGCCATTGTCCTCGAACTCGACCGCCTTGATGCGGGCCATCATTTCGTCGGCGACCTTTTCCGAGCACTTGGCCCAGGCGTCGACGACCTTGTTGTACTTCTCGCCCTGCGTGATCAGACCGTCATTGTACTGCTGCTCGTATTCCTTGGCCAAAGCCTCGGTGTCGGAGACCAGCTTGATCTTGGCATCGGGGATCAGCATGTCGTCCTTGCCGAACGAAATGCCGGCACGGCAGGCATGGCTGAAGCCGAGCGCCATGATGCGATCGCAGAAAATGACCGTCTCCTTCTGACCGCAGTGGCGGTAGACGGTGTCGATCATCTTGGAGATGTTCTTCTTGGTCATCTCCTGGTTGGCGGTCTCGTAAGGCACGTTGACGTTCTTCGGCAGAAGCTCGCCGATGATCATGCGGCCGGGGGTGGTGTCATGGATCTTCGACACGACCTTGCCTTCGGCATCGACCGAACGGAAGCGGCCCTTGATCTTGGCGTGCAGCGTCACCGCCTTGGTCTCGAGCGCGTGCTGGAGTTCGCCCATGTCGGCAAACACCATGCCCTCGCCCGGCTCGTTCTGGTTGACGATCGAGAGATAGTAGAGACCCAGAACCATGTCCTGCGACGGCACGATGATCGGCGCGCCGGAAGCCGGGTGCAGGATGTTGTTGGTCGACATCATCAGCACGCGGGCTTCAAGCTGCGCTTCCAGCGACAGCGGCACGTGAACCGCCATCTGGTCGCCGTCGAAGTCGGCGTTGAAGGCCGTGCAGACCAGCGGATGGAGCTGGATCGCCTTGCCTTCGATCAGGATCGGCTCGAACGCCTGGATGCCGAGACGGTGCAGCGTCGGCGCACGGTTCAACAGCACCGGATGCTCGCGGATGACCTCGTCGAGGATATCCCAGACTTCCGGACGCTCCTTCTCGACCAGCTTCTTCGCCTGCTTGACGGTCGAGGAGTAACCCTTGGCGTCGAGACGGGCGTAGATGAAGGGCTTGAACAGTTCGAGCGCCATCTTCTTGGGCAGGCCGCACTGGTGCAGCTTGAGCTCCGGACCGGTCACGATGACCGAGCGGCCGGAATAGTCGACGCGCTTGCCAAGCAGGTTCTGACGGAACCGGCCCTGCTTGCCCTTGAGCATGTCGGACAGCGACTTCAGCGGGCGCTTGTTGGCGCCGGTGATGACACGGCCGCGACGGCCGTTGTCGAACAGCGCATCGACGGCTTCCTGCAGCATGCGCTTCTCATTGCGCACGATGATGCCGGGAGCGCGCAGCTCGATCAGCCGCTTCAGACGGTTGTTGCGGTTGATGACGCGGCGATAGAGGTCGTTCAGATCCGACGTGGCGAAGCGGCCGCCGTCCAGCGGGACGAGCGGGCGCAGGTCCGGCGGGATCACCGGAACCACCTTCATGATCATCCATTCCGGACGGTTGCCGGATTCCATGAAGTTCTCGACGACCTTGAGCCGCTTCAGATACTTCTTCTGCTTCAGCTCGGAGGTGGTCGAAGCCAGTTCCGAACGCAGGTCGCCGGCGATCTTCTCCAGGTCCATGCCGGCCAGGAGGTCATGAATGGCCTCGGCGCCGATCATGGCGGTGAACGAGTCCTCGCCATATTCGTCGACGGCGATCATGTACTCCTCCTCGCTGAGCAGCTGGTGCTCCTTCAGCGCGGTGAGGCCAGGTTCGGTGACGATGTAGTTCTCGAAGTAGAGGACGCGCTCGATGTCCTTCAGGGTCATGTCGAGCAGCGTGCCGATGCGCGACGGCAGCGACTTCAGGAACCAGATATGGGCAACCGGCGCGGCCAGTTCGATATGGCCCATGCGCTCGCGGCGGACGCGCGACAGCGTGACTTCGACGCCGCACTTCTCGCAGATGACGCCCTTGTACTTCATGCGCTTGTACTTGCCGCACAGGCACTCATAGTCCTTGATCGGGCCAAAAATGCGCGCGCAGAACAGGCCGTCACGCTCCGGCTTGAAGGTGCGGTAGTTGATGGTCTCCGGCTTCTTGATCTCGCCGAAAGACCAGGACAGAATCTTCTCAGGGCTGGCGAGCGATATCCGGATGGAATCGAACACCTGAGCCGGCGCCTGGGGATTGAAGAGATTCATGACCTCTTGGTTCATGCCGTTCTCCTTTTCGGGGTCCTCGAAAACCCCTTGCATCTAGCGCGGGCCAAACGCCCGCCGTCTTTGTCGGCCACTGGCCGTCGAATTTGATGCGCTCGGTCGCGGTTTCCGCGACCGAGCGTCTTGTCTACTCGGCCGCGTCGGGCAGCCGGATCGGGTTGTCGTCGAGCTTGGTGTTCTCCAGCTCGACATTGAGGCCGAGAGACCGCATTTCCTTGACGAGAACGTTGAAGCTCTCGGGAATGCCGGCCTCGAAGGTGTCGTCGCCGCGGACGATCGCCTCGTAGACCTTGGTACGGCCGGCGACGTCGTCCGACTTCACCGTCAGCATTTCCTGCAGCGTGTAGGCCGCGCCGTACGCTTCGAGCGCCCAGACCTCCATTTCGCCGAAGCGCTGGCCACCGAACTGCGCCTTGCCGCCCAGCGGCTGCTGGGTGACGAGCGAGTACGGACCAATCGAACGCGCGTGGATCTTGTCGTCCACGAGATGGTGAAGCTTGAGCATGTAGATGTAGCCCATCGTCACCTTGCGATCGAACGGCTCGCCCGTGCGTCCGTCATAGAGCTGCGACTGACCGCTGGTGTGCAGGCCCGCCTGCTCCAGCATGATGTTGATGTCGGCCTCGTGCGCGCCGTCGAACACCGGGGTCGCGATCGAAACGCCGCGACGCATCTGCTCGCTGAGGCGAACGATGCTCTCGTCGTCATACTCGCGAACCGGCTCGTTGCGGTCGTTGGCCGGCATGAAGCTCTCGAGCGTCTTGCGCAGCGGCTTGATGTCGCCCGCCGCCTTGTACGTGTCGATCAGCTCGCCGATCTTCTTGCCCATGCCCGCGCAAGCCCAGCCCAGATGCGTTTCCAGGATCTGGCCGACATTCATGCGGCTCGGCACACCCAGCGGGTTGAGCACGATATCGGCATGCGTGCCGTCCTCGAGGAAAGGCATGTCCTCGACCGGAACGATCCGCGACACGACACCCTTGTTGCCATGACGGCCGGCCATCTTGTCGCCGGGCTGCATCTTGCGCTTCACGGCCACGAAGACCTTGACCATCTTCATGACGCCCGGAGGCATTTCGTCGCCGCGCTGGACCTTCTCGACCTTATCCATGAAACGCTGTTCGAGCGCCTTCTTGGAGTCGTCGTACTGGCCACGCAGGGCTTCCAGTTCGCTCTGGAGCTTTTCGTTCTCCACGGCAAACTGCCACCACTGCGAACGTGGATACTCGTCGAGCGTATCCTTGGACAGCGTCGAGCCCTTCTTGAAGCCCTTCGGTCCAGCGATCGCTTCCTTGCCGACGAGCACGTCGGAAAGACGCGCATAGACGTTACGGTCCAGAATGGCCTGCTCGTCGTCGCGATCCTTGGCGAGGCGTTCGATTTCCTCGCGCTCGATCGCCATGGCGCGCTCGTCCTTCTCCACACCGTGGCGATTGAAGACGCGCACCTCGACGACGGTGCCGAAGGTGCCGGGAGGCATGCGCATCGAGGTGTCGCGCACATCGGATGCCTTTTCGCCGAAGATGGCGCGCAGAAGCTTCTCTTCCGGCGTCATCGGGCTTTCGCCCTTCGGCGTGATCTTGCCGACCAGGATGTCGCCCGGCTGAACTTCGGCGCCGATGTAGACGATGCCGGCTTCGTCGAGGTTCTTCAGCGCTTCTTCCGAGACGTTCGGGATATCGCGTGTGATTTCCTCCGGTCCGAGCTTGGTATCGCGCGCCATGACCTCGAACTCCTCGATATGGATCGAGGTGAAGACGTCATCGGCGACGATGCGTTCGGACAGGAGGATCGAGTCCTCGTAGTTGTAGCCATTCCACGGCATGAACGCGACCAGCACGTTGCGGCCGAGCGCCAGATCGCCGAGCTCGGTCGACGGACCGTCGGCAATGATGTCGCCCTTGTTGACCCGGTCGCCCATACGAACCAGCGGACGCTGGTTGATGCAGGTGTTCTGGTTCGAACGCTGGAACTTCATCAACCGGTAGATGTCGACGCCGGACTTGCCCGGATCGAGATCTTCGGTGGCGCGAACAACGATACGCGTCGCATCCACCTGGTCGACGATGCCGCCGCGGCGGGCGCCAATGGCGGCGCCCGAGTCACGGGCGACGATCGGCTCCATGCCGGTACCAACGAACGGCGCCTCGGCGCGCACCAGCGGCACGGCCTGACGCTGCATGTTCGAGCCCATCAGAGCGCGGTTGGCGTCGTCGTTTTCCAAGAACGGGATCAGGGCCGCGGCCACCGACACCATCTGCTTGGGCGAGACGTCCATCAGATCGACGTTTTCGCGCGGCGCCATCATCACTTCGCCGGCACTGCGGCAAATGACGAATTCGTCGACGAAACCGCCGTTCTTGTCGAGTTCGGCATTGGCCTGCGCGACATGGTGCTTGGCCTCTTCCATCGCCGAGAGGTAGACGACGTCATTGGTCAGCTTGCCGTCGACGATCTTGCGGTACGGGCTCTCGATGAAGCCGTACTTGTTGACGCGCGCGAAGGTCGCCAGCGAGTTGATCAGACCGATGTTCGGGCCTTCCGGCGTCTCGATCGGGCAGATGCGGCCGTAATGCGTCGGGTGCACGTCGCGCACCTCGAAGCCGGCACGCTCGCGGGTCAGACCGCCCGGTCCAAGCGCCGAGAGGCGGCGCTTGTGGGTGATCTCCGACAGCGGGTTGGTCTGGTCCATGAACTGCGACAGCTGCGAGGAACCGAAGAACTCGCGCACGGCGGCGGCCGCCGGCTTGGCGTTGATCAGGTCCTGCGGCATGACCGTGTCGATCTCGATCGAGGACATACGCTCCTTGATCGCGCGCTCCATGCGCAGCAGGCCGACGCGGTACTGGTTTTCCATCAGCTCGCCGACCGAACGCACGCGGCGGTTGCCGAGATTGTCGATGTCGTCGATTTCGCCCTTGCCGTCGCGCAGTTCGACCAGCGTCTTGACCACGGCCAGGATGTCGTCCTTGCGCAGCACGCGCACGGTGTCCTCGGCCTTGAGCTCGAGGCGCATGTTCATCTTGACGCGGCCAACGGCCGACAGATCGTAGCGCTCGCTGTCGAAGAACAGCGAGTTGAACATGGCTTCGGCGGTTTCGAGCGTCGGCGGCTCGCCGGGGCGCATGACACGATAGATGTCGAACAGCGCGTCCTGGCGGCTCTCGTTCTTGTCGACGTTGAGCGTGTTGCGGATATAGGCGCCGACATTGACGTGGTCGATGTCGAGAACCTTGATCTCGTCTTCGCCCGTGCCGAGCAGCACCTTGAGCGTCTTCTCGTCGATCTCGTCGCCGGCTTCGAGGAAGATCTCGCCGGTGGCGTAGTTGACGATGTCCTCGGCCAGATAGTTGCCGAGCAGGTCCTCGTCGGTAGCCTTGATCGCCTTGAGACCCTTTTCGCCAAGCGCCCTCGCCTGGCGGGCGGTGATCTTCTTGCCGGCCTCGACAACGACCTCGTCCGTATCGGCATCGACCAGGTCGCCGACGGCCTTGAGGCCTCGGAAACGCTCGACGTTGAACGGAATGCGCCAATGGTCGCCGGCGCGCTTGTAGGTGATCTTGTTGTAGAAGGTCGACAGGATCTCTTCGCCGTCCATGCCGAGCGCCATCAGCAGCGACGTCACCGGAATCTTGCGGCGGCGATCGATGCGGGCGTGCACGACGTCCTTGGAATCGAACTCGATGTCGAGCCACGAGCCGCGATAGGGAATGACGCGCGCGGCAAACAGAAGCTTGCCCGACGAGTGCGACTTGCCCTTGTCGTGATCGAAGAAGACGCCCGGCGAACGGTGCATCTGCGAGACGATGACACGCTCGGTGCCGTTGACGATGAAGGTGCCGTTCAAGGTCATGAGCGGCATGTCGCCCATGTAGACGTCCTGCTCCTTGATGTCCTTGATGGACTTGGCGCCGGTATCCTCGTCGATATCGAACACGATGAGGCGCAGCGTCACCTTGAGCGGCGCGGCATAGGTGAGGTCGCGCTGACGGCATTCGTCAACGTCGAATTTCGGTCCTTCGAACTCGTACTTCACGAACTCCAGCATCGAGGAACCGGAAAAGTCCTGAATCGGGAAGACCGACTTGAAAACGGCCTGCAGTCCCTCGTCCGGGCGCCCACCCTTGGGCTCCGCCACCATCAGGAACTGGTCATAGGATGCCTTCTGAACCTCGATCAGGTTCGGCATCTCCGCAACTTCCGGGATCTTTCCGAAGAACTTGCGTACGCGTCTGCGGCCATTGAAAGTTTGGGTCTGGGCCATCGTCGCTCCTTAGCTCTAAACTTGGGACGAGCCTCGCCGCGGCTCGCCTTGCATGCTGGGCCACCTTGGCGGCAACCCTCTGTCTGTTTTCCCGGCGCCTGTCGGCGGCCGGCTAGAACGGGAGAAAACCCGTTTCCTGAAGGCCGGTTTTCGGCCCTCAGGAAAGAGGTTCTCGTACGTCTCGCGCTACGCGTGCTCCCTCAACTGAAGGGAGTGGCGGACGACGCGAGGCCGTCCGCCGCTTTTACGCTTACTTCAGGTCGACCTTGGCGCCGGCTGCTTCCAGCTGGGCCTTGAACTTGTCAGCGTCGGCCTTGGAAACGCCTTCCTTGACCGGCTTCGGAGCCGCTTCGACCAGATCCTTGGCTTCCTTGAGGCCAAGACCGGTGATGGCGCGGACTTCCTTGATGACGTTGATCTTCTGAGCGCCTGCCTCGGTGAGGACGACGTCGAATTCCGTCTTTTCCTCGGCCGGAGCAGCAGCGGCCGCAGCGCCGCCAGCAGCGGCAACCGCCACCGGAGCAGCGGCGGAAACGCCCCACTTTTCTTCCAGAAGCTTCGACAGCTCGGCCGCCTCGAGGACGGTCAGCTTCGAAAGGTCGTCTACGATCTTTGCGAGATCAGCCATTGTTGTGTTCCTTCATAAGGTTCGAACGTGTGTTTGTGATAGCGAGGAACGGCCTCATGCCGCCTCGTCCTTCCGGGCGTAAGCGCCGATGACGCGCGCGACCGAAGCCGCTGGCGCATTGACGATCTGGGCGATCCGGGTTGCCGGCGTGGCGATCATGCCAACCAGCCTGGCGCGCAGCTCATCGAGCGACGGAAGTGTGGCGAGTGCCTTCACACCGTCGGCGTTGAGCGAGGTGGTGCCCATTGCGCCGCCGAGAATGACGAGCTTGTCATTTCCCTTGGCGAAATCGGACGCGACCTTCGGCGCCGCAATCGGATCCTCCGAATAAGCAATCAGCGTCTGTCCCTTGAACAGCTCGATGATCGATGCGGAGTCCGTGCCCTGAAGAGCGATTTTGGCGAGACGGTTCTTCGCGACTTTGACGGTGCCACCGGCGGCGCGCATTTTCGACCGAAGGTCGTTCATTTGCGCGACGGTGATACCGGCGTAGTGGGCCACGACCACTGAACCTGCGTTCGAAAACGCACCGTTCAGGCCCGTGACGAGTTCGCGTTTTTCCGCTCTGTCCACTGCCTATCTCCAGTTGACCCCAATCCTGTTAACGGGAACATCCCATTCACGAGGACAGGCGTCGGGTTGCCTTTTGTCGGCCGGGCCATCCAGTAACGGATCTCCCGAACGACGCTCGAGGATCCTGCCCCCTTTCGCCACATCGGCCGGCGAGCCGAACGATGCGCAGACAAAAGGCAAACACGGTTCGAACCTTTCATTGGAGCAATCGCTCCGTTGTCCGGTCTTCACCCGTCTCATGCAGGCCCACATGAATTAAGGCTGTTGGGCCGCCTGCAATCTCGGACAGGATGTCCGGAAGCCTTTCGACTTCCGGCACCGGGCCGCCAACGAGGTCGGAGGCCCGGAATTCTTTGCAAGATCAGGCCTTTACCAAGCCGATCTCAATTAAAACTTATCAGGATGCCGCGAGCGTCGCGACATCGAGCTTGAGGCCCGGACCCATCGTCGAGGTGACCGACACCTTCTTGACGTAGTTGCCCTTGGCGCCAGCCGGCTTTGCCTTGGTCACGGCGTCGGCGAAGGCGCGGATGTTCTCTTCCAGCGCCTTGACATCGAACGAGACCTTGCCGACGCCGGCATGGACAATGCCGGCCTTCTCGACGCGGAACTCGACGGCGCCGCCCTTGGATGCCTTGACGGCAGCGGCAACGTCGGTGGTGACGGTACCAACCTTCGGGTTCGGCATCATGCCGCGCGGGCCGAGCACTTTGCCCAGACGACCGACCAGCGGCATCATGTCCGGCGTGGCGATGCAGCGATCGAAATCGATCGTGCCCTTCTGGACGATGTCGACCAGATCCTCGGCACCGACGATGTCGGCGCCGGCGGCGCGCGCTTCGTCGGCCTTGTCGCCACGAGCGAACACGGCGACGCGCACCGAGCGGCCGGTGCCGTTCGGCAGGTTGACCACGCCGCGGACCATCTGGTCGGCGTGGCGCGGGTCGACGCCGAGGTTCATGGCGACTTCGATGGTCTCATCGAACTTGACCGAGGAACGGTCCTTGAGCAGCTTCAGCGCATCACCCAGGGCATAAGCCTTGTTGGGATCGATGCCTTCGCGGGTCTTCGATACACGCTTTGCAATCTTTGCCATGATCTTAGCCCACCACTTCCAGACCCATCGAGCGGGCGGAGCCCTCGACCATGCGCATGGCCGCCTCGACGTCGTTTGCGTTCAGATCCTTCATCTTGGCGGTGGCGATCTCGCGGACCTTGTCACGCGAAACCGTACCGGCCTTGACTTTGCCCGGCTCCTTGGAACCCGACGTCAGGTTAGCCGCCTTCTTCAGGAAGTAGCTCACCGGCGCCGTCTTCATGACGAAGGTGAAGGACTTGTCCTGGTAGTAGGTGATGACGACCGGAACCGGCGATCCCTTTTCCATTTCCTGGGTCTGCGCGTTGAACGCCTTGCAGAACTCCATGATGTTGATGCCACGCTGACCAAGCGCCGGGCCGATCGGGGGAGACGGCGTGGCCGATCCCGCTTTCACCTGGAGCTTGAGCTGGCCTGCAATTTTCTTAGCCATCTCTTTTCCTGCCTTCGTCTATGCCGGCCCCACTATCTGGGAAACCCGGCGGTTGCAGTCTGGTGGTGCGGTTCGCGCAGCCGGCTAAAGCCGCATTCGCCTCCCACCGTTCTCAGGCCGCGCGCTTCCGCGCCGCCTCCCCTGACCGCCAAACCGGCGTCAGGGATTTCGGATCAGCCCTTTTCGACCTGTCCGAATTCCAGATCGACAGGCACGGCGCGCCCGAAGATCGAAACTTCCACCTTGAGCCGCGCCCGCTCCTCGTCCACTTCCTGGACGAAACCGTTGAACGACGCGAACGGGCCATCCGAAACGCGGATCGCTTCGCCGATCTCGAACGTGACCGAGGGCTTGGGGCGCTCGACGCCTTCCTGCACCTGGTTCAGGATGCGCTGCGCTTCCGCCTCCGTGATCGGCACCGGCTTGGAGTCGCCCAGAAAGCCGGTGACCTTCGGCGTGTTCTTGACCAGCGAGAACACAGCGTCGGTCAGATTGGCCTTCAGGAGCACATAGCCCGGGAAGAACTTGCGCTCGGCATCGACCTTGCGGCCGCGACGAACTTCGACGACTTTCTCGGTCGGCACCACGATCTGATGGATGTCGGCGGACAGGCCCTTCTGCTTGGCCTTGTTCTCGATATCCTCGGCGACCTTCTTTTCAAAGTTCGAATAGGCGTGGACGATGTACCAGCGCGCGGTCATTTCAAGACTTCTCCGTAATCGCCGGACTTAGCGTCCGATGCCCAGAATCTGTTCGACCGCGAGGCCCATGAGCTGATCGGCGGTGAAGAAAAAGATCATCGCGATCACAGCGAAAGCCAGGACCATGACCGTCGAGATCATCGTTTCGCGCCGCGACGGCCAAGTCACCTTGGCGGTCTCCGCGCGAACCTGCTGGAGAAAGACGAAAGGATTTGTGGTTTTCGAAGCCATATGCCGCTCTGTCTTCAAGACCCGTTGACCGGGTCTCCTGGATGATCCCGCTGACCGGGACGTGCCGCCTGAGCCCAATCTCGCGCCGAATCAGCGCAATCATTTCGCCCATGCAAATCAGACGCGTAAAGCCGGCTTCCCAGCTCCACGCGTCGCGTGTCTGTTTCGTCTACATAAAACCGATTCTTGATCCACGCAAGTGGCAAGTCTCCGCTTTATGACCAAACACCGCCTCGGAACCATCCAGTCGTTCCGTCCCGGCTATGGCGCCCTTATGCCCCAATCGAGCTAATATGGCAAGCGGGTCGCCGATTTTCAAAGGCCAGACCGCAGAAATATCGTTTTGATGGAGAAGCCCAAACGCACGGTGTGCGTTATGGGGCGCCCTGAGGACGGCAATCACTTGGGGCTCATTCCCTCTGTGCTGGCTCCGTGGGCCAACAGAACGTGACCGTCCCAATCTGCCTCCGGGATCCCACCGGCTCGGGAAACCAGATGTGCGCCATCAAGAGCGGCGGCCAGCGCGCTCCGCGGTGCGTTCATGTCAGGCTGCGTTAGTGCCAGGGTGACAAGCGAGAGGGGATGATCGAGACGCTCCTCGACGACAGACCCGATCCAGAGCGGCGCGGTCTGTCCGTTGGTAACCTCGACGTCGGCGGCCCACAGCCGGAGAACGAGACGAGAATCCGAGGATACAACGCCACCGGACTGTCGAACAAGGGTAAGGCTGGGAAAGCGACCGCCGGCGAGAACGGGAACAACCGGAAGATTGGCCGGACTGGCCGATCCGGTGAACCAGGTCAGCGTGCTCAATGGTGCCCAAGCTGCCGATGTGTGCCAACCCTTCCGTAGCAATACGTCTTGCAAGCTTTGCAAGCTACCGGCCCACTGGAACGTCAGCGGCTCTTGCATCTCGCCGGTAAGGTCGATGCGTCGCGCCGGCAGTTGCTGCCAATCCGACGCCCACCATCCGGCGGCCGTCATGGATTGCGTCGTGCTTTTGACGGCGTATCGCTGAATATCCGCCACGTGGCTGCGGTAGATATGGAAGCCGCCGGCGAAGACAAGCGCTGCACATCCGACGGCGAGCAGTTCACTTGGTTCGATGCGCTCAGCTTGGCGACGCAGATAGGACAGTCCGAGTAGCGCGAGCCACGCGGCCCCGAATGCCAAGCCTCCAAGCACGTCGGACAGCCAGTGCGCACCGAGGTAGAGGCGTGAGAACGCGATCATGAATATCAGAACCGCGGCGCCGAGAGCGACCGAGACGCGCAATGCGGGGCGAAGTTCACGCGCGATAAGGAAGGCGAGGAACCCGTAGAGCACCGTATTGACGGTGCTGTGGCCGCTTGGAAAGGAAAAGGCACTCCAGCCGGAATAGTGCAACTCACCGGGCCGAGTTCGATGCAGCGCCACTTTGATGGCTGTGTTGAGGGCCGATCCGCCGGCGATTGCAGCGATCCAATAGGCGGCTGTGCGCCAGGCGCGCTTCCACGCAAGCCACAGAAAGATGATGATTGTGACCGCCACCACGACGACGGTGTCGCCGAGTTCGGTGATGGCGATCATCACCGCATCGCCGGGCAAGCTACGAAGATCCTGGAGGGCGCGATAGATCGCGCCGTCGGCGAGCACCAACGGGTCGCCGCTGACGACATCTTCAAGGACGCCGAAGAATAGCCACGCTGCTCCGATCAGCAGAACCATCGGCAATGCGAGAGCCCGCGCCTCGTGCTGTAGAGGATCTAGCAAACTGGTGAGATTGCGGCCGAGCCAGGTGTCGCTGGCGCCGGCCCAGGCCCGCAGCCGTTCCACACCAACGATCAGGAGGGGTATGCCGCGGCGCAACGTCCAGCGCACGGCATGCAGAACCACCCAACCTACCACGACCAGAACGATCAGCAGGATCGCCAGCGGCTTTGCGGCCGCACCGAAAATGCCGAAGGCGGCACCGACGAGCACACCCGGCAGGATATGCGACGGAGCCCAGGCGAGCGCCGACGCAACATTGACGGCATAGAACCGCCTGACCGACATTCCCAGCATGCCGGCGAGGAGCGGAATGAAGGCGCGGACGCCCGGCGTGAAGCGTGCGAGAAAAACACTCTTGTCGCCGTGACGCGTGAAAAAGGCCTCGCTGCGCTGAATCAGTTCGGGGTTCCGGTTTAGTGGCCAGAGGCCAAGGATCTCGCGATGGTATCGGTGCCCGAGCCAGAATGAAAAACCATCACCAGCGATGGCGCCTGAAGTGGCTGCGATCAGCAACGGCCAGAGCAACAAGACGCCGCTTGGCACCAAGGTGCTAAGCGCGAGGATCACAGCGGTGCCGGGGATGACGACACCGATGATCGGGATCGACTCCGAAAGCGCCAGCAGAAACACCGCCAGATAGGCCACATGCGGGTGCGCCGTCAGGAATTCGACCACAGATGAGACCAGGGACGTCAGCATCCCGAGGCTTTCCTATAGAATGCCGGTGATGAGGCGGTCGATGCGGGTGTCTTGCCAATAGACTGCGCGAACGGCGAAGGCAGCGATAACCCCGGTCAGCGCCCCGCCCAGAACGTCGCTGGCGTAATGGGTTCCGATATAGACGCGCGAGAAAGTGACTAGAGCAGCGGCGGCGAGGAAACCAAACCCGACGCGCCGCGAGCCGTGCAGGAGGAACGCCGCCGCGATGGCGAAGGTTGCGGTTGCATGATCGGAGGGAAATGAGAAGTCGGCGCTGCGGGGGATGAGAAGATGGGTTACGCCGCCATCGTACGGCCGCATCCGGTGGATGAAGAGGAGGATAAGCTGATTGAGGGCGAGGCCGAGAAGGAAAGAGAGCCCTGCCGCGACAAGGACGTGACGGACCTGCGGTCTATCGATGCGTCGCCACCACTGGACGGCGACGGCCAGCACCAGAAGTGGGACACCGATAGTTGAAACCCAGATCATCAGAAAATCGACGGCCGCGCTTCGTTCAGCCAACCCGTTGATTGCATGTGTTACCGCGGCGTCGAGTTCATACATAGGCGACTCCTAGGTTCGACCTCCAGTGTCGACGCATGTGCGGTACTCTGGGGCAATTGACGGGTAAGGGTTGGCAGGTGGGCGCCGCGGGTGTCAGGCATCCGTCCGCCCTCTCAGCCGGCTGCGGATGGCAAACAATCCAACAACGGTCAGCATGGTGAAGGCGGCACCAGCCAGGAATGTGCCCTGAGGCCCCGCTTGATCCCAAAGCGCGCCAGCGATCACGCTGGCAATAAGCAGCGCCAAACCGGTGACCAGATTGAACATGCCAAAGGCGGTTCCGCGCAGTTCCGCTGGCGCGGTCTCGGCGATCAAGGTTGCCAGCAACCCTTGCGTGAAACCCATATGGAGACCCCAGAACGCGACGCCGATCCCGACCCAGACGAAGTCCGTCGCGAAGGCGAGTACGAGGTCAGCCAGCAGAAGAAGCACAAGGCCAATGGCCAGGAGAGTCAGGCGGTTGACGCGATCGGACAGCACGCCGATAGGATAGGCCGACAGGGAATAGGCGAGGCTCATGATCACCAGGACCACCGGGATCAGGGCCAGCGGCAGGCCGATCGATTGCGCCCGCAAGATGAGAAAGGCTTCGCTGAAGCGAGCGAGGGTGAACACGGCGGCGACCGCCACGACCCACCAATAGGTCGCTCCAAGACGGCGCAGTTCATCGCGATGCAGCGGCATACGGACACGCCGCAGTTCCTTTGGCCGCTCCGGTTCCTTGACGGCGACGAGGATCAGGCCGACGGACAGGAATGCCGGAATGACGGCAATCCAGAACACCGCCTGAAAATGATCGGCTGTCAGCCACATCAGGCCGATGGCGAGGAGCGGGCCGATGAAAGCGCCGACGGTGTCAAGCGACTGGCGCAGGCCAAAACTTGCGCCGCGCAGATGCGGCGGGGCGATGTCGGCGACAAGCGCATCGCGTGGCGCGCCGCGAATACCCTTGCCAACACGATCTATGAAGCGCGCCGCGATGAGCCATTCGATCGAAGACGCCAACGGAAAGATCGGCTTGGTGAAGGCAGCGAGGCCATAGCCGAGCGCGGCGAGGAATTTGCGCTTGCCGAGCCAGTCGCTGAGCGCGCCGGAAAAGACCTTGGTGATCGAGGCCGTCGCCTCGGCGATGCCTTCGATGATCCCGACGGCGAGTACCGAGGTTCCGAGAATTGTCACCATGTAGACGGGCAACAGCGCGTGGATCATCTCCGACGAGATATCCATCAGCATCGACACGAAGCCGAGCGCCCAAATGGAGGTCGGAATGCTTCGCCGGATTCCAGGCCGATCAATGATCTCGATCGTCACCGCATCTGATCCGCCATCGTGACCTGCCATCTCATCGGTTCTCGTCATGGGCGTCGAAGACCCGTTGAGCGTAGCTGTCGAGCAGAGCCTCGCAGGCGCGCAGCCGCAGGGCGGCCTCGTCAGCAAGGGGCGCGCCGTAGAAATCGAGTTTTTTGATCTTCTCCAGCCAGCCCTGGAGCTTCTTGAGGTCGGTGTCCTCCTCTTCGAGCTCGGCATAGGTAAATTTGTTGATCGCGATCTCCTTGGCGATCTCCTTCTCGAAATCGGCGCATCGTCCGAGAAACTCGCGGTACTGGTCGTCACGATCCGCCCTGAAGCGAGAAACCACCTTGTCCTCCTGGACACGATCGAGGGCGATGGTCTCCAGGATGACGGATTCGCCGCCCATCTCGGAAATATCGTTCTCCAGCATCTTCAGTCGGCGGACATGATCCTCGGTCTTCGGCAGCAGGCAGACGCCGTTCTGCAGGTAGACCGCGCCCATGCCCTTCAGTCGGCGCCATAATGCGACGCGCTTGCCGGCCGGCTCGGGCGGCACTTTGTAAGTCAGCAGAAGCCACGATAGAGAAACCATCGCTTCCATGATATGAAACGACCGTATCAAGTCAACAGGTCGAGGCGATGCTTGGCCGGAAGCGTGCGACCGCGCCGACAGTGATCCTGGACCCAACGGCGTTCCGCTCGCCGTCGGTCAACACCTCATATTCGGCGATGAACTGGTCGGCGGCGTATCTCAAAGGCAAGAACTGGCGGGGCAGCACCAAGGAGGGCAGTCTGGCGCGAGCCAAGGACAGGGCCGAGACGGCGCGGCGAGTTGTCCACGGAAAACACGTTCAAAGACGTCGAACACTGCCAAATTGGGCTGTCGTTGCGCCGATAGACGTGAACTTTGCCTTCCAGAATCGCGTAACCTTCGGCCACTGCCACACACTCCCTGAGCACGTGGAAGGTTCTGCAAGAGATGTGTAAGGCTACTTTCGGCGTCCTCGCCAAGCAAGGCGATTTCTATGTGCCTGATTTCCCTAGGGAAATGGCACGGGCAGCAGGGCTCGAACCTACGACCTGCGGTTTTGGAGACCGCCGCTCTACCAACTGAGCTATGCCCGTATCGTGCGCACATCGGCGCAGCAGGCGCTTCCTAAAAGCTTCCGCACGCTCTGTAAAGAGCGTTTGCAAGCAAACGTGCCTTAGCCCCTGCGCCAGAAATCGGGATAGCTTACAACCAGCCCGTCGCGGTCGATCGCGAGCTCCCGCTTGAAGTCGCTGGCACGCGATTCATAGCGGCGGCGCCTGCCCTCTTCGTGCGCCTCCCGGTGCGATGGTCGGAGCTATTTGGCGTCCGGCACCCGATAGGGGCCGCCCGGCACGCCCCAGCCCCAGGTCGGCATCGGTTCTGTCTCGGGATCGCAGGTCTCGCCGAGATTGGAATTCATCTTGGCCAGCCGCGATCCCCATTCGACATAGCCCATGAAGGCCGAGCGGAATTCCGGATCATCAGGCAAGCCGACCGTGTCGGCGGCATCGGCAAGGAGATTGATCCAGCGCCGGCGCTGCTCCTCGGTCAGATGCTTGCCCAGATGGTGCATGACCATCTCGCGGTGTCCGCCAAATTGCTCGCTGTAGGTTTTCGGTCCGCCGAAAACCTCGCCGATGAAGGCCGCGACATGGGCCGGATGATCCAGCGACATGGTCTTGAACACCGGCCCGACGATCGGGTCCTGCGCCACCTTGTCATAGAAAGTCTGGGTCAGCCGGTTCAAGGCCTCGCTGCCGCCGGCCCATTCGTAGAGTGTCGGGATATTTTGGCTCATTCTCGATCCTCCACCTGCCCGGCGCCGCCAACAGCGACGATAACGGAAAAATCGAGAGCGACTCAACCTGCCTCGATGGCCAGTTTGCGGCTTCGCCGCCCTCTACAATTTGGCTGGCGCGTCAGCCTCGGCATTGGCGGAAGGCCGGATCCGGCAATTCCCGGGTTTCGGCACCGCTTCGCAGATGGTGGCGCCGGTCAGCGCGTCGACGGATTGCGGGCCTGTCGTCAGTCCGACCTTGAGCATCATATCGGGCTCAAGCCGGCGCTCGACCGAGCGCTGCTCGATGGCTGCGAACAGAGCGGGACCGATTGCCATCTCCTCCAGGTAAGCTTTGACCATCTGCTTTTGCCCCATCGGGTACAGGCTAAGCCGTGCCTGGGGACCGACAAGCCGTCTGACGCCACCGGCAAGCATGAGCGCGCAGGCCGAATCGCACTCCACGCCCGCATCGATGCTCAGTCCGGCATAGGCGCCGTCTTCGGCCAGGCAATTCCACGCTCCCGGGTCACAGCCGACGAAATCGGTGCGGCCAACGGCGACGTCGAGCCTGTTTTCATGGACAAGCCGTCCCGCCGCCAGGGCGCTGAACAGGTCGCCTCCTCTTGAGCTGATCACGACAGGCAGTTGCCGGTCGCCAAGCGTGGCCAGCAACTGCCGCAGCTTCTGCGGGGTCTGAGGCGTAATCGCCCCTTCCGCCGAAATCCATTCCGGGCAGTCTGGATTGCAGAGCGGGTTGCTGCCGCGAACCACGACAAAGCGCATGCCTTCATCGCGCGGCATGAGTTCGGGCAGCGGGTTGGGCTGGACCGCGGCCGTCAGGTCATCGGCCGGCTTGTTCTCCGGCATTTCCCGGCAATTCGCGGCCAAGCGGCCCGGCTCGCACAGGCTCGCGGCGGTCAACAGGTCCACGGTGTCCGTGCTGGTGACCAATTTCATCGTCAGCATGTCGTCGAGCGCGATCTGGTGGATTTCGCTGGCCGGGGTGCCCTTCATCGTTTCGAGCACACCCTGTTCGATGCCCATCTCGTCGAGATAGGCCGCCAGCCTTTTCTCCACCGCCTTGCTCATCTCGTAGGTCTTGTAGCTACCGGCGTTCTTGCGGCTGACGATCTTTGTATTGAGAACCTTCTTCTTGCCCCCCACGACGCGGTAGGTGGTCCGGTATTGCAATTTCGTGCGGATGTAGGTCGTGGTGATCTGATGGACGCCGAGATAGGCCCATTCGCCCGCGACACGCCTGACACCGCCGGCAAACATCAGCGGACAGGCGGAATTGCACATGGCGCCATAGGCAAGGACACCACCGAAGTAGCGGGCGCCGTTCTTGTCACGGCCCGGGCAATCTTTCGCGCTGGGCTGGCAACCGGAGAACACCGTCTTGCCGATGGCGATATCGAGCTTGTTCTTGCGGATCAGCCGGCCAAGCGCCAGCGCCGCCTCGACACTGCCGCCGGGAGAATCCACGACAACAGGCAGTTTCCGCCCACCAAGCGCCTTCAGCATGCGTTTGAAGAGTGCCGGCGTGCCGGCTTCTATCGAGCCTTCAGCCGATATCCATTCCGGGCAGATCGGCTCGCACCCCGGTGCGTTGCTGCGGACAATGCCAAACCGCATTGTCGGGCCGAGATCCGGAGCCGTATCCGCCGCAAAGGCACGTCCCGTGACAAGCAACGCCAGCAG
The DNA here is from genome assembly GCF_964254115.1 of Mesorhizobium sp. LjRoot246. Taxonomy (NCBI): domain Bacteria; kingdom Pseudomonadati; phylum Pseudomonadota; class Alphaproteobacteria; order Hyphomicrobiales; family Phyllobacteriaceae; genus Mesorhizobium; species Mesorhizobium sp. LjRoot246. The sequence continues at coordinate 4,243,384 of NZ_CAXUSN020000001.1, forward strand.
GCAGGTCAGCGCCAGCGACCACAATGCCCGACAATGGTGAAGGCGCCCTGGAACCATTTGGAAAAAGCCCCTTGATGCAACCTATACTAGACGAGGTCGAAAGGCTTGCAACAAGGTTTCGGGCGGCAAGACGCGCCCGACCGCCGGGCGAAAAGCAAAAAGGGCGGCCCCAAGGACCGCCCTTTCCGTTTCGAACCTGATCCGGCGAATGCCGGTGTCGGTTATTCCTTGATGGTGACGACGATGCCGGCACCGACGGTGCGGCCGCCTTCACGGATAGCGAAGCGCAGCTTCTCTTCCATGGCGATCGGCACGATCAGCTCGACATCGACCGTGATGTTGTCGCCCGGCATCACCATCTCGGTGCCTTCCGGCAGCGACACAATGCCGGTCACGTCGGTCGTGCGGAAGTAGAACTGCGGACGGTAGTTGGTGAAGAACGGCGTGTGACGGCCACCTTCGTCCTTGGTCAGGATGTAGGCTTCAGCCACGAACTTCTTGTGCGGCTTCACCGTGCCGGGCTTGGCCAGAACCTGGCCGCGCTCGACACCTTCACGATCAACGCCGCGCAGCAGCGCGCCGATGTTGTCGCCAGCCTGGCCCTGGTCGAGCAGCTTGCGGAACATTTCCACGCCCGTGCAGGTCGTCTTGGTCGTCGGACGGATGCCGATGATTTCCAGCTCCTCGCCGACCTTGACCACGCCGCGCTCGACGCGACCGGTGACGACCGTGCCACGGCCCGAGATCGAGAACACGTCCTCGATCGGCATCAGGAACGGCTTGTCGAGCGGACGAACCGGCGTCGGGATGTAGGCATCGACCGCAGCCATCAGCTCGCGGATCGCGTCCTCACCGATCTTCTTGTCCGAATCTTCCAAAGCAGCCAGGGCCGAACCCTTGACGATCGGAATGTCGTCGCCGGGGAATTCGTTCTTGGTCAGAAGCTCACGCACCTCGAGCTCGACCAGTTCGAGCAGCTCGGCGTCGTCGACCTGGTCGACCTTGTTCAAAAACACCACGATCGACGGCACGCCGACCTGACGGGCCAGCAGGATGTGCTCGCGGGTCTGCGGCATCGGGCCGTCGGCGGCCGACACGACCAGGATCGCGCCATCCATCTGCGCGGCACCGGTGATCATGTTCTTCACATAGTCGGCGTGGCCGGGGCAGTCGACGTGAGCGTAGTGACGGTTGGCCGTCTCGTATTCGACATGCGCCGTCGAGATCGTGATGCCGCGCGCCTTCTCTTCAGGGGCAGCGTCGATCTGGTCGTAGCGCTTGTATTCGCCAAAATACTTGGTGATCGCCGCCGTCAGCGACGTCTTGCCATGGTCGACGTGGCCAATCGTGCCGATGTTCACGTGAGGCTTGTTACGCTCGAATTTACCTTTTGCCATAGTCTCTTTCCTTGGACGGCCGGGACCTTCAGTTCAGTCGAATGCGGGGCGATTAGCGACAAAGGCCAAAAAACACAAGCGTCTTTTGGCTGGGTGCCGTCTCACTCAGTCCGAACCATCGATCCGATTGCAGGGATGTAGCGCTGATATAGGAAGGCTGGAGACGAAATGAAATGGGTGACAGACCGATGGATCGAAGCCGCGATAGCGCTGGCTTGCCCGCCCGCCCTGTCTGATTCAAGGCCAGGCCATGGCCCATTGCGGTCGGAACCGGGGTCTGATCTCCTGACCAAATGCATTTCATCCCTGCCTCCATCCGCGGCCCACTGTTCATGATCGTCTCGACGGGGTCGTATCTCGTCAACGACACGATGATGAAGCTCGCGACGGCAGGCCTGCCGTCCTATGAAGTGCTGTTTCTGCGCGGCGTGGCGGCAGCGCTCTGGGGCTTCCCGCTGTTGTTCGCGCTGGGCTATGGCAAGCAGATCCCGCTGATCTTCGACGGCCAAGTGCTGCGCAGGAACCTGCTCGAGATGGCCGCGATCCTTTGCTATGTCGTCGCACTCGCCAACATGCAGATCGCCGATTCCACCGCGCTCGGACAGATCACACCCCTCTTGATGCTGGTCGGCTCCTCGATCCTGTTTGGCGAGCGGATTGGCGGCCAGCGCATGGCGCTGATCGGGCTCGGCTTCATCGGCGCCCTGATGGTGGCGCAGCCGACCATGCAAGGCATTTCGGTCTATGCGCTGCTGGCGCTCGGCAACGCAGCACTTGCGGCGGCGCGCGACCTTGCCGGCAGGCGGGTCGCGGCCGAGGTGCCGGGGATGATCGTGGCGATTTCCGCCGTCGTGGTGGTGCTGATCGGGGCCGGTGCCGCGCATCTGGTTTCCGAGCGCTGGGTGATGCCCGGGACACACCACCTGCTGCTTTTGGCAGGCGCCGGATTTTTCCTGATCTTCGGCCACTTCTTCATCTTCATGGCCTATCGCGTCGGACCGACCAGCGCCGTGGCGCCGTTCTACTATTGCTTCACCGTCTGGGCGGTCATTTCGGGCCTGCTGGTATTCGGGCAATTCCCCAACGCGCTGGCGGTCTGCGGCATCCTGCTGGTCGTCGGCAGCGGGCTGACCATCGTGTCGCTGGATCAGCGTCAGCGCCGGCTGGCCGTGGTCGCGTAGCCCGGCACCCTGACAGGCGCTCACGAGCCGTTGCCGAGCCGAAAAAGATCGTCTAATCGGCGAAGAGCCGTTCGATCGACGGCGATTTGATCAATCAGCCAAGGGAGTTCCCCATGACCGATTTTGACCGGAACAAGAGCTCCGAAACCGAGCACAAGGCCGCCATCCGCAAGTCGCTTGTCGGCTGGGCGGTGTTCATCGCGGGAACGCTGATCTTTTTCGCCGCCGCCGACGCGGTGTTGATGCCATAGGCGAGCCGCTGCACATACCGGCCCTAAGCCGGTCTTGCCTCAGCAGAAATTCGAACCTCAGACGACCTGGCAGGCGCCTAAAGCGCCCGCTTCGCGCTGAACTGATGGTAGGCCCACAGGACGACCACCGCGCCAACCACGGCGACGATCAGGCTGTAGATGTTGAGGCCGGTAACGCCCGACGCGCCGAAGGCGCTGAAGATCAGGCCGCCGACAATGGCGCCGACGATGCCGAGCACGATATCCATGATCATGCCCTGGCCGGTCTTGTTGACGATCTTGCTGCCGATGAAGCCGGCGACCACGCCGAGAATGATCCAGCTGATGATACCCATTTTTTCCTCTCCATCCCCCCCGCCAGCTGAACATTTTCATATGATTGTCAAAACCTCAAGCCAGCTTGAAATTCCGCCCGAATGGTCCATTGTCGAGGACGGGACGGGCTTGGTCGCTATGGAGGATCCACTATGGGACTTTTTGACAACGCCGTTCCCGGCGGCAACATCACCAAACCACTGATGATCGCGCTCGGCGCGCTGCTGGTCGGAAAGATGCTAAGCGGCAGAAGTGCCGAACAGCCCGAGCAGTCTGCCGCTCCCGCTCCGGCCGCCCCTGCCCCAACGGAAACGACTTCCGCCGACGGTGGCCTGCTCGGCGGACTGGGCGGCCTCCTCGACAAGCTCAGGGATGCCGGCCACGGCAACGCCGCGGATTCCTGGGTCGGCACCGGGCAGAACCAGTCGATCAACGCCAATGATCTCGGCACCGCGATCGGCCCCCAGGTCATTCGCGAGATCGCGCAACGGACCGGGCTGGACGAGCAGGAGCTGCTCAAGCAATTGTCCGCTGCCTTGCCCGGCATCGTCGACAAGCTGACCCCGAACGGCCAGGTGCCGCAGCAGCACCAGGTCGCATCCGCGTTCAACAGCTAGCGCGATACAGGCGCACGATTCTGGAGCGCTGCGCGCCTCGCCCGCGCGCAGTGTTTCGTTTGCCGGTGCTGGGGATGAAAGTCTGGAGCGGGTAGCGGGAATCGAACCCGCATATTCAGCTTGGAAGGCTGCTGCTCTACCACTGAGCTATACCCGCGCGCGAGCCTTAGCTATTCGACGACGTCTCGAAGGTCAAGGAGGCTCCCGCGATCTGACCGGGATAGCTTCGTCAGTCGGTCGCGCGTTTGCAACAGTGTGGCCCTGCTGGAGGCGTTACCTTCTGTTGCGAGCACCGGAGCCCCACAGGGCGCGCCCGAGCAGGTTCCGCCTGCTCCTCCTGCGCTGGACGAGATCGATATCGCTGACAAGCTTGGCCCCGCCCTTGCGCCGCTCCAGGGTGATCTTGCGGCTATGAAAGGCCTCCAGTTCGGCGCGGTGCGCCACGCTGATGATGGTGACGTCAGGCAATTCGCGGATCACCGTCTCCATCATCTTGTCCTGGCTCTTCTCGTCCAACGCCGAGGTCGCTTCATCCAGCACGACGATATCGGGGCGATGCAGCAGCAGGCGCGCGAAGGCAAGGCGTTGCTTTTCGCCGCCCGACAGCGTCTGGTCCCATGGCGCTTCTTCCTTGATCCTGTCGGCAAGATAGGCAAGGCCCACTTTGTCGAGGGCAGCCTTGATCTGCTTGATCGTCCACTTGTTCGCCGCCGCAGGATAGGCAACCGCGCGGCGCAGCGTACCCGAAGGGATGTAGGGGCGTTGCGGCAGCATGAACAGACGCCTGCCGGCGTGGAAATTGACGCCGCCGCCGCCCCACGGCCACAGGCCCGCGACGGCCCGCACCAGCGTCGACTTGCCCGAGCCGGATTCGCCGGCCACCAACACCCGCTCACCCGGTTCGATCGCAACCTCGGTCTCTTTGACCACGGCGGTGCCGTCGTCGAGCGTCACGGAGAGATTGTCGAGGCTGAGCATCGCCCCGTCATCGGTTTTGCCGTGCTGGATGCGTCCGAGCGCGTCGCTCTGTTCCGCGCGCTCGAGCCCGTCGAGCGACATCATCAACGAAGCGATGCGTCGGGCACAGGCGTTCCAGTCGGCGAGACGGGGATAGTTGTCGACCAGCCATCCGAAAGCGCCCTGCACGATGCCGAAGGCAGAAGCTGCCTGCATCACCTCGCCAAGCGTCATCGAGCCTTCGAGGAATTTTGGCGCACACAGCAGGATCGGCACGACCGGCGCAAACAGGCTCGATCCCTGCGACACCGCCGCCGTGCGCATGTGCTGGCCAGTCAGCAGCGCCCATTGCCTCAGCACATGGCCGAAATTCCTGTCGATGCCGCTGCGTTCCTCCTCTTCGCCGCCCAGCAAGGCGATGCTCTCGCCGTTTTCGCGAACGCGCGTCAGCGTGTAGCGCAGTTCGGCCTCCGCCTGGTTCTTCCGCTCGGAGAGCTGGACGAAATTACGGCCGATGACCACCATCGAGGTCGAGGTGATGGCGGCATAGATGATCGCGGTGATGACCAGGAAGCCAGGAATGGTGATGCTCTCGCCGCCGATCGGCAGGGTGAGCGCGCCGCCGATGGTCCATAGCACGACGATGAAGGTCGAGGCCGACAGAAACGCGTTGAGGACACCGGCGATGAAATCGACCGGCGACTCGGTGGCGATGCGCAGATCCTCGGTCATGCGGGCCTCGGGGTTCTTGTGGTCGCCGCCGACGAGGTTCAACTGATAGTAGCGGCCGCCTGCCAGCCAGCGTGCGATGACGGCGGTGGTCAGCCAGGAACGCCAGCGGCGCTGGATCGTCATACGCAGGTAGACCTGCGCGACGACAAGGCTGCCGCTGCAGATCACCAGCGGCACGAATACGGCGCTGAGGAAATAGACGCTGCGGGCGTTGCGCTGCTCGAGTGCATCGAACATCGAGCGGTTCCAGACATTGATCCCATACTGGAAGCCGATATTGATGCAGATCAGCAGCAGCACCCCGATCGTGAGCGGCCAGGCGAACCGATCGCCGCCGCGGCTCCAGTAACCGCGCGCGCTGATCCAGAAACGCCGCAGCAAGTATCGCTTGCGCGCCTGCTCGACCTCTTCGGGCGTCAGTTCCGGATCAGGTTCGATGGCATCCGGCGGCGGCGCGGCCTGGCCGTCGACCTCGGGCGCGGCTTGATCGTCGGCCCCGGCCGCGGCTTCGACAGTCGATGCCTTTTTCCGGCGCGACTTTGCAGCACCGCGTGGTTTGGCCCCGTCGACCCTTTTCGGCTTGAATTCAGCCCCGGACATAAGGCCGATAACGGCTTAAAAATCAAAAGGTTTCATGATGTCCGCCCGAGACCCAGCAGCATCTACCACTCGTCACGTCAGTTGCCTGAGATTTGCGACAGACGTCCCCTCCCTGAGATAGGCGATGCGCAGCAAGGGCGTATCGCGGAACGAGACAGGACTTATTTCTGCGGCACGGCAGTTGGCTGGTCGCCGCCGGTCGTCGACTTGGTGTCCTGGTCAACCTGTGGGTTTTTGGTGACCGTCTCGGCATTGGCTTTCGTCGGCTCTATGTTGTTGTCACATGCGCCGAGCGCAAGAACGGCAGCCAGCACCAGAAACGGCAGGGGCCTCTTCACGGAAACCTCCTCTGGTTGATATTCGACAAACGAGGCTGAAGGATTTGGGTTGCCAGGCAGAGACAAGCGGGCCTGCCTTCAATCCTTCCAGCTTTTTGCGCCAACAGCCTGATCAGACGCGACTGGACCACGTTCGGTCTCCGAACCTTCCGCCTCTATCTCCTGGACGGCCTGATCCCAATGCTCCTGTTCGCGCCCCGTTGGCCGGCCCTCGCGCTCCCAGATTTCATAGGCTCGCCGTTTGATGCGCTCTTCCCTGCTATCCATCACTCGATCCTCCGATCCATCAGTCTCAATTCCGGGCGATATTTTTTGTTCCTGGGAAAGAGCCGCTGCAGGGCCGCGATCCGGGCATCGCGTCTGCAGGCCGGTGAACCGAACCGCTTGGTTATTGCCGTACCGACGTTTTTTCGTGACACGTCGAAGCCAGCGGATTTATGAATCCGGCTATCGACCAGCGCCCGGCACAGCCAACACCGCCTGGCGCGCAATGCCGGATTGCCCGTGGTGTCACGGGCCGCTTCGGGAGCGAGGTGACGCCCATGCGGGAATTGCCGAAAGATATTGACGCCGATGTCGTGATCGAAATCGGCAAGCTGCTGGACGACAGCCCACTTTTCGTCCCGGTGCGGGTTCATGAGCTTGCAGCCAGGGTAAGGCAGAAAGTGAAGACCGGTTTGCCAAACCTTTCGATCGAAGAACTGATCGTGGAGATGGCCTCCGTGCGTCAACTGGCCATGGCTTTTGACCTGCCTGGGTCGGAGAATGTCGTGCAAATCCCGATACGCAGCCCGCGCCGCTAGAATTACGGTCTCAATTTTCAGCTGCGACCTTGGCCACACCGATATCCTGAACATGGCGCAGGGAACTTAACGCGCGCACGAGAATTGGATTGCACAATAATCGGCTTCTAATTCAGGCCCTTGCAATGCCCCTAAATCCAGACTGGCAAGATATCGTGGTGCGATTGGTTTTGACCGTAGTCGCCGGGGCGGCGATAGGATTGGACCGCGAAACGCGCGGTCATTCGGCGGGCTTCAGGACGACCATCCTGGTCGGACTGGCCGCCGCCCTCACGATGGTACAGGCCAACATTTTGTTGGGAGTTGGCGGCAAAAGCCCCGATTCCTTTGGCTCCATGGACGTGTTGCGCTTTCCGCTCGGCGTGCTGACAGGGGTCGGCTTCATCGGCGGCGGCGCCATTCTTCGCCGCGGCAACCTTGTCAGCGGGGTGACCACGGCTGCCACATTGTGGGTGATGACGGCGATCGGCTTGGCCTTCGGCGGCGGCCAGTATGGTTTGGGGGTGGCCGGGACGTTGCTGACCTTGTTGACGCTTCTCGTTCTGAAGTGGATCGACCTGCACATTCCTCGCGACCATCATGCTGAACTGGATGTCGCCTGGAAGGATGGGAGAGCGGGCGATCTCGACGAAATCGTCAAGCCGCTCGGTTACCGGGCGCGATTGGTTGGCCTCGAGCGCCGACCGGATCGCGACAGCCCGGTATTCTCGTTTGAAATTGGCTGGAGGCGGCCGGACCGTAGCGGCCCGCCCACGGATTTGCTGTCGCTGGTGGACCGACACTGCGAGATCGCGAAATTCCATCTGGTACGCGAGCCCATGCATTGATGATGGCGTCACATGCTCCATCCGGAGGTCAGGACAAGCGATGCCTCAAACACCTGCGCACCGTACGATCTGAAGCATCCTTTCTCGCATCTATCGACATCGAGGAAGCGCGACGTGAAGTTCGGCAACCCGCGCTTTAGTCGCTGCTCGACGAGTGACGGCATCGAGGGAACCTGGCTATCTCTGGCGGATTATCCGGGCTCTGGCGGATTATCCGGGAGACCCATCGGGTGCCAGTATGCCATCGACCGTGATCCGAAACACACACTACGATCCCACGACCAGAATCCTTTCGGTCTGGTTTGTGCCGAGCGGCAAACGCTATGACTATGAGGATGTCGCCCCGGCAACATATGCCGCTTTCGCGAAGGCTTCCTCAAAAGGCCGCTTCTTCAACGAATTCATCCGTGATCGCCACCGGTATCGCCGCGTGGCGTGACGACCTCGGGCGGAACACCCCTTTGCTAGGCCTGCATGAACTTCCAGATCGTCGGCAGAGGGAACCTGCCAGGCACCGCGTCGTTGAAGTTTCGTCGAAGCGAACAAAGCAATGACCATCCATCCAGGCATGCTCGCTCGGATGGTTGCATCGGCAAAGATCGATCGGAACAGTCTTCAAGGGAGTTCAAAAAGCCATGACGGCCAAGAAGCAGAAGACCGAGAGCAAGGACAAGAAGGCGCTGCGCTTGGCAGAGACGACCGATATCTCGCCCGAGCAGGCCAAGGAATTGATGCGAAAGCATGGCAAGGACAGCCCCAAGGTCGAGAAGGAAGCCAGGAACTTCAAGGCCGAAGGATAGGACGCGTTGAAGGCTCGCTAACTCAATGCCGCACAGCGTTTGCCATGGTCACCTTCAACAGGCCTTCCCAACCCGGGCTTTGGCTGGCCGCGAGACATCATCATCGCAAGTCGTTGCTATCGGAAGCAATGGGCCGCACGACGGGTTCCACACGGTGGTCGAAGCTCACGGCAATTTTTTTGCCCGTCATGGCGTGGAGCATAAGGCCGACCAATTCCTCGTCGTCGCACGGACATTCAGGAAATCTCTTGCGGATTTCATCCACCGCGATCGCCGTTGAGATAATGTCGTTCGCGCCGTAGCCGGAAAGGACCGCATAGACCGCGCTATAGGTCTCGAGATCAACGACATCGCTTTTCACCACCTTTGACATACCGCCCTCCCCGACCCGTTCGGCCGACGGCAGGGCCGCTTCGGCAGGGTCGCGGCGTGCCGGCATCTCGCGATTGGCGCTGCGTCGGTCCGGACTTATTCTATCTATGACGATCGGTTGTGCTGTCGATATCTCGCGCGACCTTAGTACGGTTGCGAACACTGATTCAGGCAAAGGGATGGCGGCTAGGCAATCTTGCCGATGAGGCGCTCATATTCCCTTTCCGGCTCGCTGTAGGTGCCGTCAGCCAGAACAGGCCGGCGCGATCGCGAATGACAATTTCGCCGCGGTTTGCCTTGATCAGGCCCCTGCCCTCAAGCTCCTGGATTGCAACGGTAACGCCTGGCCGACGCACCCCCAGCATGACGGACATGAACTCATGCGTGATCGTCAAGCTGTCGTACAAGGAATGCCGTTGCCACCCGGGGCGTTCTCAAGGCACCTGGATTTCGTCGGGTTCGCACATGCCGAAGGTGGCAAAGGCGACGATTCTCGTTCTGGGACCTGTGGCGCCGTCATGTAAGACCGGGGACTGGCCTCGTCTTGCCGCTCATATGCGCGCCAAGTGTCAGTGCTTGGGGGAAATTGCGGACAGTCGCCCCCATCAAGGCAGGGCCGCCGGGGCCGAGGGCCATTCGGGCGATGGCTGCAGCTGCGTGGACCCGCGTCGAAAACAATCCTCGCCAGGCCGCTTGATAGCGTCTGCCGGCAGCTTCGCGCCCTGCCCGGCCACTTGAGGCGCCTGCAAGTTCCCTGGCTAGCAGCCAACCGGACTGAAGCGCCATCGAGATGCCTTCGGCGATGATCGGATGAGACTCCCCGGCGGCGTTGCCGACGCGAAAGATATCCTGTTCATAACAGGCGCGGATGCCAGGCCGGATCGGGCCGGCTGCAAGCCAACGCCCGTCGAGGCGAGCTCCATCCAGAGCATCGTTCACGCCCCGGCAAGAAGCCATGACATGGCGGAACGCCGCCTCGGCAGCCGACACATGGTTGTCCTGTTTGGGATCATCATGTCCGGAGCCATGGTTCCTGCGCAGTCGCGCGAGCATGTCGCGCCTTATGCAGCACGAGATCGACAGCCGGCCATGATCGGCCAGGACCATGCCGCCATAGCCGCCGGGAAACGCCAGCAGCGGCATCAGATCGGGCGCGAGCGACGACCCGGTGAAATGCGCCTTGAAGCCGAGCAGGTCCGACGGGCGGCTGATCTTTTCGAGTTGGCTTGGCAGCGGTCCCGGTTCCCAGGAGCCGTGCGCGGCGATAATCACCGGCGCCCGCAAGGTCGTTGTCTCGTCGTCCGAATTCTCGTCCCGCGCCTGAATGCGCACCTTTTGCATGTCCCCATCCCGGTCGATGGCGACGGCCCGGCAAGGCTGGAATATTTCGGCCCCCGCCGATCGGGCCGCCTGCAAAAGCAGGGCGTCGAGAACGTCCCGGCCTAGCGCCCTGCCGAAGCCGTCTTTTGCGGAGGGCTGATATTTTGCATCCGGCATTGGCGCCTCGACGCAGGTTCCGCCGGAAAAGAAGCCTACGCGGCGGATTTCGGGTCCAGCATCAATGCGCCAGGCATCGCCGATCTCCAGTCGGTCGAGAAGGACAAGATTGCTTGCCGAGATGTATTCGCCACAGACCTTGCGGCGCGGGAACGCGCTCTTTTCGACGATCGCCACGGACCATCCATGCCGAACCAGTGTCAGTGCGGCGGAACTTCCCGCCGGGCCGGCGCCGATGACGATCGCGTCATGGGTCGATGGGCTCCTCACGGGTTCAACTCAAAACCGGCATTGTCACTGGCGCCAACGAAAATATGGGAAAAAGGACCGGCGCGTCGTTCCTCGAGCGGCTTGCGTCCGGCCGCGAGCCAGAGACTGGACAGTTCGCTGCCGCGAAAGCCGGCACGTACGCTCTGGGCCGCATCATGCCGTGTCACGTCATTGACGCCGATCACCGGCAAAAGACGGGCCGCGGCCAGCGCCGGCATCGATCGCAGCGGTTCTGTCGCAACGAGCAAAGGAGCCTTCGTCGCCAGCAGGGAAAACAGGCGCACCAGCCCGGCGTCGTCGAAATGATGCAGGAACAGATTGACGGTGATCGCGTCGAACCGCCTGCCGCCAGCGACTTCCGCCCAATCGAACACGTCGGCTGTGATGCCTTCGACGGTCCATCCCAGCCGGTCGAAATCGGTGGAAAGCTCAGTTGTGAGGAGACCGACGCGATCGAGCATTGTCAGTTCCACCTCGGGCCAATGCCTGGCGATGCGCCGCGCCACGGCGAGCATGAAGGTGCCGTCGCCCGCGCCTATCTCCAGAATGCGCCGTGGCGGTGTCGGCACGAATTTCCGCAGCAATGACGCCATGATCCACGCCTGGAACATCAGCGCGTTGATGCGGCGGAGATCGCGGCGCGAAGCAAGCGCCCGCGGATCGTCGACCGCCAATCCGTCGAGGATTTCCGGGACAAGGCAACGTTGGTTCAGTTCGCTCATCATACTGTTCGAAAGAGCATGGTTTCAGCTGTCAGTCCGGGTCCGAACGACATGCCGCAGCCGAGCAGGCCCGGCGGCGCCTTCAGCATTTCTTGCATCGCGAACATCACGGTGGCCGACGACATGTTTCCGTATCGGCGCAGCACCTCGCGCGACGGCTTGAGCGCGGCGGGAGCGAGGTTCAGCGCTCTTTCGACGGCATCGAGAACCGAACGCCCGCCAGGGTGCACGGCCCAGAGATCGATCGCTTCGGTTGGCCGGCCGCCGAGGAAGGCGTCCTGGTTGCTCAGCAACGCGTCATGGATCGCCGCAGGGACCTGGCCCGAAAGAACCATATCGAAGCCATCGTCGCGAATGTCCCACCTCATCAGATCCCGCCGCTCGTCCGCGACAGCACAGTGAAAACTGTCGAGCTTGATGCCGAACGGCTCGGCGGTGACAAGTGTGGCCGCGCAGCCGTCGCCCCAGAGGCAGAAGGACAGCAGCTTTTCCAGCTCGTTGGTTTCCTTGAGATGCAAGGTGCAGAGTTCGATATTGACCAGCAAGACCCTCGATTGCGAGTCGGAGCGAACGATGTGGCGGGCCAGCTTGAGGCCGTTTATCGCGGCGTAGCACCCCATGAACCCGATCATGGTGCGCTCGACGCTGTCCGACAGACCGCAGCTTCGAACCAGGTCCAAGTCGATGCCCGGCGCGGAAAACCCGGTGCAGGTGGTGACGATGAGATGGGTGATGCGCGATGCTTCGTTGCCAAGCTGCAATCCGTCGACGCCTTTTTTTGCCAGTACAGGAGCGGCTTCGCAAAACATCGCCATTCTCTCGGCCGTTCCGGGAAATGCACCTCGGATAAAGGTTCCGGCACGATCAACATAGGCTCCCTCGGGGTCGAGGGCTGGCGCAAAGCAGGAATAGCGGCTTTCGATGCCGGCAAGGCCGGCCATGCGTTCAAATATCCTCCGGCGATTGGCAGCAAGCATGGAAGCCGCGAACCGCAGGTAGAATTGATGAACCTCGTGTTCAGGAACCACTGTTGCGATCTGGTTGATGTAGGCGTTGGCAGACATTTCCGGTCTCCCTGGGCGTCGTGCGGTGTCGTGCGCCGCCGAAGGGTCTTTGCTCAATCGGCACCGGCGTTGAGGCACCGGCTTTGAGCTTTGCCTGCCTCACAAACGTTTCCGAAAACGAGTTTCGTCCCGGGCGGACTGCCGGATTCGAGGTTGTCCGCCATGCCCTCCAACGACCGCGCCGCCTCAGGCGCCGCTTTTCGGGCTATTGAGACCGTTCGTTGCCGACGTCCGCCAACTCGTCCTTGAAGTTAACCTTGGTGCCTTTCTGCACCATGGAGGCGAGGTCTTCGGCATCCCAGTTGGTCAGCCGGATACAGCCATGCGAGAACGTCGTGCCGATCTTGCCGGGTTCGGGCGTGCCATGAATGCCGTAGCTTTCGATGGAAAGGTCGATCCAGACCGATCCCACGGGATTGTTCGGCCCGGCGGCGATGGTGAAGGGCCGCTTGGTCTTGATGCCCTTGAAGGCGAACTTCGGATCGTAGTGATAGGTGGGGTTATGCACCACGCGTTTGACCTCTGCGATGCCGCTCGGCGCCGGCTTCTCGTCGCTCCCGATCGAGGCGGGGTAGACTGCGAGCCATTTGCCGGATGCATCGAGCACGCGCACAACGCGAGCGCCCTTGTCGACCTCGACGCCGGCAATGGTGGCTGGAGGATCGTCCCGGCCAACATCAGGCACCATCAACATCGTGCCGGCCTTCCGGAGGCTGGTGCCTGGATTGAGCATTCTCAGCAATTGTTCGCTGACATGGAAGCGCTCCGCCAGCCTCTCCATGGCGTTGCGATAGCCGAGCCGCCGCAGACGGGCCATCTTCTCCATGCGAGCCGGAATGCGCTTTGTGAAAGGTCCGCGCACATCCTTAGGTGTCAGTTCGAAGGCAACCAGGGCCGGACGGCCGGGAGAGGTAGCCACTAGCTTGTCCCAGGTCTCGCGTGTGAGCTTGCCGTCGGCCTGGAGACCGTTCGCTGTCTGGTAGGCGCCAACCGCCTTGGTGAAGTTCTCCGACAAGCGGCCGTCGATCAGACCCGGCGAGAAGCGGGCGCGATCCAAAAGGATCTGTGCCCTCAGAATTGTCGGATCGACGCCTTTCGGTTCGCCGGCGGCGAATTGGGCACGATTGACGGCGTCAGGGTCCAGCTTGGCCGCGCCCGTCGCACCGCATGCAAGGGCGAACACCGCGGCGGCGACGAGAAGGAGCCTGATCATCGATGTCACTTCCCTGGGCTGCAACAGAACCTGCTTCTATGACGCGGCACGGCCTGACTGGTTCCCTCGGATGCACAGTCGGCGTCAGGCCCAGTGTTGGCGTCGGCAGGAGCTGGCAGCCTTCTCCCGTTCAGGCAGGAACCGGATCGCCGATCCCTCAGACTTGCATCACCATGCGGCTGTGGCGCGCGATAATCTTTTCCTCGTCGGTCGCAACCACACGGACTTCCACCTTGCTGTCCGGACGGCTTATGATTTCGGAATGCGCGTCATTGGCTGGCCCGTCGATCACCACGCCAAGCCAGGCCAATTTTTCGCATATCGCCTTGCGGATGAATGATGACCGTTCGCCGATGCCGGCGGTGAACACGAGGCATTCGAGACCACCCATCGTGTTCGCAAGCGCTGCTGCTTCCCTCGCCGTGCGGAAGGCGAAAAGCGCCATCGCCTCAAGGGCGCGAGGATCACCGCTCGCTTCCAGCGTCCGCATGTCGCTGGAAATACCGGATAAGCCGAGCAGTCCCGACTTCTCGTAGAGCATCGTCTGCAATTCGTCCGCCGCGATGCCCCTCTCCAGCAGGAAGTACAACAGCACGCCGGGATCGATGGCGCCGCAACGCGTGCCCATGACGAGGCCATCCAGGGCCGAAAAACCCATCGTCGTATCGATGCTTTTGCCCTGCTGCAAAGCGCAAAGGCTGGCCCCATTGCCGAGATGGGCGACGATGGTGCGTTTCGTCGCAAGAGTCGGCGATATCTCGCCGAGCCGCCCGGCGATGTGTTCATAGGAAAGGCCGTGAAACCCGTAGCGGCGCAAGCCTTGCTCTTCATATTGGCGCGGAAGGGCGAAGCGCCGCACGAGAGGATCGATCGTCTGGTGGAAAGCAGTGTCGAAGCATCCAACCTGCGGCAGGTCCGGTTGCAAGGCGGCTATGGCGCGAACCGGCGCGAGACTGCGAGGCTGATGCAGCGGAGCGAGCGGCGTCAGCCTGTCGATGGCTTCGATGGTTGCGGGGGTCAGTCGGACGGGTTCGATGAACTCGCTTCCGCCATGCACGATGCGATGGCCGGCGCAGAGCAGGTTTCTTTCCCCCATTTCGCCCTGCACCCAATTCAGCATCTCGCCTATGGCTGCATCGCGTGGCTTGTCGGCGGCGAGTCGCCGATCGCACTGCATCGCTCCGTCGGCCGCTTTTGCGCGGAGTGTGGGTACGTCGCCCAGATCCAGCGTGCCGCGCGAAACAAGCTGCAGATCCTGCGGGGAGGCAAGATCGTAAAGCGCGAACTTGACGCTGGACGAGCCGGCATTCAGCGCCAGGATCGACTGGCGCATCATTGGCGAGCCTTTGCCGCGCTTTTGTCAGGCCACGTCCATTTCTGGATCTCGGGCATGTCTTCGCCGTGCTCGCGGACATAGGCCCTGTGCTTCGCCAGCCTGTCGTGGAGTTCGCCGGCAAGCCCTTTGGCCCTTTCGGCCAGCCCCGGCACACGTTCGATGGCGGCAAGCGCGAGGTGATAGCGGTCGAGTTCGTTGAGCACCACCATGTCGAAAGGCGTCGTCGTGGTGCCCTCCTCGCGGAAGCCATGCACATGCATGTTGTCGTGATTGGCGCGGCGGTAGGTCAGGCGATGGATGAGGTAGGGATAGCCGTGATAGGCGAAGATGACCGGCCTCGTTTTCGTGAACAGTGCATCGAATGCCCGATCGGTGAGGCCGTGCGGATGCTCGGTGTTCGACTGCAACGTCATCAGGTCGACGACGTTGACGACGCGGATCTTCAGGTTGGGAATCCCGGAGCGCAGAATGTCCGTCGCAGCCAGCGTTTCCAGCGTCGGCACGTCGCCGGCGCAGGCCATGACCACATCCGGCTCCTCGCCCTCCGCAACCGTACCGGCCCATTGCCAGATGCCAGCGCCCGCCTTGCAGTGGGCTTCGGCTTGATCGACGGTCAACCATTGCGGCGTCGGTTGCTTGCCGGCGGTGATGACGTTGATGCGGTTATAGGTTCTCAGGCAGTGATCGGTGATCCACAGCAGCGTGTTGGCATCCGGCGGGAAATAGAGCCTTACCGTGTCCGCCTTCTTGTTGGCGACCAGATCGGCAAAGCCAGGGTCCTGGTGACTGAAACCATTGTGGTCCTGGCGCCAGACATGTGAGGTCAAAAGGTAATTGAGCGAAGCGATCGGCTTGCGCCAGGCAAGCTCGCCGGAGGTCTTCAGCCATTTGGCATGCTGGTTGACCATGGAATCGACAATATGGATGAAGGCCTCGTAGCATGAGAACAGGCCGTGACGGCCGGTGAGCAGATAGCCTTCGAGCCACCCTTGGCAGAGATGCTCGCTGAGCACTTCCATGACACGTCCGTCACGGGAAAGATGGACGTCGTAGGGTTCGATACGCTGCATCCAGACCCGATCGGTGACCTCGAACACGTCGTCGAGGCGGTTGGAGGATGTCTCGTCCGGCCCCATCAGGCGGAAGTTCCGCGCTTCGGCATTGAGGCGGAACACCTCGCGAAGATAGCTTCCGCAAATCCGCGTCGCTTCGGCGATAACGCCTCCCGGACGAGGCACTTCCAGCGCCAGGCTTTTCCAGTCCGGAAGCACGAGGTCACGCTTCAACAGCCCGCCATTCGCGTACTGACTTGCGCCCATGCGCTTTGTCCCTGTTGGAGCAAGTGCCCCGAGTTCCGGTAACAGGTGCCCGCTTTCGTCGAACAGCTCTTCCGGTTCGTAGCTTCGCATCCAGTTTTCGAGGATCTTGCGGTGCTCCTCATTTCCCCGCGCATTCGATACCGGCACTTGATGCGAGCGCCAGAAATCCTCGACCTTCTCGCCGTCGACTTCCTTCGGCCCGGTCCAGCCCTTGGGACTGCGCAGCACGATCATCGGCCACTGCGGACGTTCACCATGCCATCCCGGAACCCGGGCCTGCTCCTGAATGGACCGGATGCGATCGAGCACCATGTCGAGCGTCCTGGCCATCGCCCGATGCATGGCGACAGGCTCATGACCCTCGACGAAGAACGGTTCGTAGCCATAACCGTCGAAAAGGTTTCGCAACTCCTTGTCATCCATGCGGCCGAGGATCGTCGGATTGGCGATCTTGTAGCCGTTGAGATGCAGGATCGGCAGGACGGCGCCATCCGAGGTCGGGTTCAGGAACTTGTTGGAATGCCATGCCGCCGCGAGCGGACCGGTCTCGGCTTCGCCGTCGCCAACGACGCAGGCGACCACCAGATCCGGATTGTCGAAGGCCGCACCAAAGGCATGGACCAACGCATATCCGAGTTCGCCGCCCTCATGGATGGAGCCGGGTGTCTCGGGTGCGGCATGGCTTGGCACGCCGCCGGGGAAGGAAAACTGCCGGAACAGTTTCCTCAGCCCGTCTTCGCCCTGCCCGATATCCGGATAGATTTCGCTGTAAGTGCCCTCAAGCCAGGTGTTGGCGACCATCGCGGGACCACCATGGCCCGGGCCGCAGATGAACAGAACATCGAGGTCGCGTTCGCGGATAACGCGGTTCAAATGCAGGTAGAGAAAATTCAGGCCCGGCGTCGTGCCCCAATGGCCAAGCAGCCGCGGCTTGACGTGCTCGGCCTTCAGCGGTTCGCGCAACAGCGGATTGTCGAGCAGATAAATCTGGCCGACCGAGATGTAATTCGCGGCGCGCCAGTAGCGGTCCATGAGATTGATCCGTTCGAGGCCGATCGCCTGCGGCGTCGCGGCAGCCTTGTCGTTCATCGACATCTCCAGCTTCGGTTCGCTGGTGATAACTGGGGCATCTTTGCGCCTGAGCAAGCCCTGCTGCCGCCGTCCGGGGACGGTGTCGCGACCCGCGCTGCCAAGAGACCCATCGCGATCCTGGCTGGGCTCGCGGCTCTATCCGCAAATAGGTGGGAACCTTGAAGTCTTCCGGTGGTTAGAAACTGGAACCGCGAAGGCCAGGCTCAAGGCGATGGTTGACCAGGTACCGCGAAGGATAACCTCGAGGCGTTGCACCAAAGGGAGCTAAAAAGATGCTCGATCTTTCCCGTGCCCGTGATCGAATGGTCAATATCCACGTTGGGCGGCGTGGCATCCACGACCGTGAGATTCTGCAGGCGATGCGCGAAGTTCCACGCGAGGCCTTCGTCGAACCCGGCTTCGAGGAATTTGCTTATGAAGACACGCCGCTGCCGATCGCCGACGGCCAGACCATATCGCAACCTTACATTGTCGCGTTCATGATCGAGATGGCGGATGTCAAACCTGGTGACCACGTGCTCGAGGTTGGCACCGGCTCGGGTTACGCGGCCGCGGTGATGAGCCGGATCGTCGAACAGGTCTACACGATAGAGCGTCATCCCGGTTTGGCCGAAACGGCGAAGCGGCGGTTTGAAAAACTCGGCTATCAAAACATCGAAGTCCGGACAGGCGATGGCACCAAGGGCTGGCCCCAGGCGGCGCCCTTCGATGCCATCGTGGTGACGGCCAGCGGTCCCGGCGCACCGCTCGCCCTTCAGGAGCAACTCGATGTCGGCGGCAGGCTTATCATTCCGGTCGGCGACGATCCGGATTTGCAACGTCTGCTCAAAGTCACCCGAACAGGTGCCGCAACCTATAGCGAGGAGGATTTCGGCGGCGTGCGCTTCGTCCCTCTCATCGGCGAGCAGGGTTGGCCGGAAAACGGCACGGTCACCGAGGTCGGTCGTCCGCTTCGACATCCGCATCCGATCAGCCTGCCCGATATGATCGCGGCCGCGGCTGAACCGCTGCCTGATTTCGACGATCCGGCCTTCGGCGAGTTGTTCGATCGGTTCGCCGACCGGCGCGTCGTTCTGCTTGGCGAGGCAAGCCATGGCACGTCCGAGTTCTACAGGGCGCGCGCGGCAATCACCCGCAGGCTCATCGAACGGCACGGCTTCACCATCGTAGCGGTCGAGGCGGACTGGCCCGACGCCGCGGCGATCGACCGCTATGTTCGCCATCGTCGGCAGCGAACCGGCGCCGGTGCGCCATTCCAACGGTTTCCGACGTGGATGTGGCGCAACACCGACGTCGCGGCCTTTACCGACTGGATGCGCCATCACAACGAGAAGCTCGAGCCATCGGAGCAAGCAGGATTCTACGGTCTCGACATCTACAACATGAGCGGGTCCATCGGCGCGGTCCTCGATTATCTCGACCGGGTCGATCCCCAGGCAGCCAAGATCGCGCGCGAGCGTTATGGCTGCCTGACGCCTTGGCAACACGAACCGTCCACCTACGGTCGTGCGGTGCTCACCGCCGGATATCAAAAAAGCGAGAAAGCCGTGCTGGAACAATGCCGGGACTTGCTCGCCAAACAACTCGATTATGCACAACAGGACGGCACCGACTTTCTCGACGCCAGTCAGAATGCCCGGCTGATCGCGTCCGCCGAACACTACTACCGGATCATGTACTATGGCGGCGCGGAGTCCTGGAACCTGCGCGACACGCACATGTTCGAGACCTTGGAACATTTGCTGGACGCCGGCGGCCCTAATGCCAAGGCGGTGGTGTGGGCGCACAATTCCCATATCGGCGATGCCCGCTATACCGAGATGGGTGTCGTCAGGGACGAACTGAATATCGGCCAGCTTTGCCGGCAGCGTTTCGGGGATGAGGCAGCGCTAATCGGCATGGGCACGCATTCCGGCACTGTGGCGGCCGCCAGCGACTGGGATGGCGAAATGGAGGTGAAGCAAATTCGCGCGTCGCACGCCGACAGCTACGAGCGGCTTTGCCACGATAGCCGCGTGCCGCGGTTCCTGCTCGACCTGATGCGCGACGAAGCGCTGTGCGAGCGCCTGCTGGAACGCAGGCTGGAGCGGTTCATCGGGGTGATCTACCGACCGGAAACCGAGCTGCGCAGCCACTACGCGGACGCTTCCCTGCCCCAGCAGTTCGATGCGTTCCTATGGTTCGACAAAACCGCGGCGGTGACCTCGCTTGGCCCGGAGCATGCGGGAACTGGCGTTCCCGATACCTATCCATTCGGGCTTTAGCCGACGCGCAGCGAGCCGATGAAGCAGAGGCGTGGAACCGGAACAATTCATCCGGCTTGCGATTTTAAAACTGAAATCCTCATCGAGGGAGTTTTCTCATGACCGGAACCAAACATCCGAAATGGAAAAAACCGAGCGATGCCGACTTGGCGAACAATCCTGGTATCGGGACTTCCAAGGGAACGTTCAAGAAAGGTGAAGAGTTCGAGCTTGAGGGCGAGAACACGGTCGAAGGTGACGTCGAAAACGACACGACCGCCGCCGGTGGCATCAATCCAAGACAAAAGATGCGGACCAACAAATAGCATGCCGTGTGTCGTTGCGATCAACTGTCCCTTGAAGGAGTGAACCATGCCACTTGCCCTCAGCAGTGCCGCCTTTGCCGAAGGCGAACAAATTCCCGAAAAATATACCCGAGACGGCAAGAACGTGTCGCCGCCGCTGAAGTGGTCGGGAGTGCCGGATAAGACGAAGAGCCTCGTTCTCGTCGTCCAGGATCCCGATGCGCCGAGCGGAATGTTTGGTCATTGGGCGGTATTCAATATCTCTCCGGACACAAGGGAACTTCCCGAGGCGGAAAGCGGCAAGCCGGGTCCGGGCGCTCTTAGGCAAGCAACGAATGATTTTGGCAACGCCTATTACGACGGCCCTGAACCGCCGATCGGACACGGCGTCCATCACTACCATTTCCGGCTGGCCGCGCTCGACACGCCGAGCCTTGCCATCCCGGCCAGCACGGGCGTCGAGCGCATCTGGCGTGAGGCGCAAAAACATGCACTCGAGCAAGCCGAACTCGTCGGGACATACGAACGCAATCGGTAATTCGAGTGCGTCGACGAATCCCTTCGCCTAGCCTTGTCGCCATGAGCGGAACGGCTCGTCTCCTTGCCGGTTGTTTGGGTAAGGAGATGTGCCATGTTTGAAAGTGTCATGTGGTTGGTTGTCGTTGCCGGCGGGCCATTGCTGCTGGTCATATTGATGGCCTATGTCGTTGCGACACACCGCCGGCCTGGACCCGCCGAACGCAGGGAAAGCGACCGAGCGACCGACCGGCTATATCACCAAGACAAGGGTTGATCCGCGCGTCGAGCAAGGCAGGGGATCGCATACCGTAGCAGGCGGCGATCCCCACCTCCGGTCAACGCATTATCCTTTGCCTCAACCACGTAAAGAACCTGCCGCCAATCGCTGAGCGGACCCGGCTGGCAGCCCAGCGCGCTTTCATGGTAGCGCCGACGTGACAATCGCAGACGATGTCGTGCAGCTGCCAGTCGTTCAGCTCGAAAAAGCGCTTTGCCTCACCATAGGTATCGTCTTTCAAACCCGACGCGCGCAGCACCGGATCTTCGAAGGCAACCGAAATTGCCGATCCCTCGCCACGCATCGTTGCCCGTGTTTCGGGGTGCAGATGTTCGGTGCCCGCAAACGCGCCAAGGCATCGCTCGGGATTACGCTCCAGCAGTTCAGCCCAGCGCTCTATGCGCTGATTTCGTGTCATTGCGGAATATGCAGCCGAGGATTCAATCTTGGCGACGGCATGCAGTTGGTCGAGTGTTTGGTGTTTCATGGCCAGCTCCTGTTGAGACGGCGAATCGCCCACGCCTTCAATGGAATTATCGCGCTGTGATGCTTCGACAAGAGCGGTAGGCTGGAGAATTCGACACGACCGGATTCGGCCGGCTGCATTCATCGACGAGAGACCGCTTGCGGCAAGCCGCTGATGCGTATGCCTGGTTCGCGCCCGCCAAAGCAGCGACTGACGCGGCCCGGCACTTTTAAACTGGAGAGGCTAGAGCATAACCCGCTCCATGGCGCTGACTAAGAAGCTCCTGCGAACTGGCTTCCGGCTCGAAAACCCCGTGACGGTACCGTCGCCCTACTTCTTGATAATGTTTCCGTTGCGCAAGTCGAATGCTTCGGTACCGCGAGCCTGGCGGTAGAAATCATCCTGCAATTCGCCCCATTCGCCGAGAAAGGCGCCGCAATTGCTGCAATGAATTGGCGTCGACTCCTTGGCGTTGTCGGGAATGTCCATTTGGATAGTCCCGCAAGCCTTGCAATCGAGTTTGTCGTCTAGCCGCCGTTCCATTTTCCAATGATTGCGCATTTTCGGCCATGAGCCAATTGTCGATTTCGTACAAAGCGACGTCGACCGGCGGTAGGCCGTTTCGAAAGCTGGTCAGGGGCGAAATCGTCCGGTGTGCCAGACGTACGGAACCATCGCCCAGCATGAGGGTTTCTTCAAAATGTCACTCAAGCGGATGCAAGGAGCGACCATGCGGATGTTGACGATAGTTGTCGCACTTTCCGGGGCGGTCATTACACAACCCATCTACGGGCAAACCATCGGCCCACAGCTTCCCCAGGTGACGCCACCACAGGACGAAGCTCAACCGGAGACGCTACCTGATCAAGGCTCTCCTGGTTCGAATTTCACCAATGTTGCCATCGTCGCCGTCGAGGATTTACCCGCGGAAATCAAGGCCCAGGCGGATGCCGTGATCAACCAGACCAGCGCCGAAGATTTGCTTCGCCTGCAGAACTCCATCGATGCTTCGCCCCAGGCGACATCGGCGCTGAGGGCGAGCGGGCTCAACTCCTCGCAGGTCGTCGCGGCAAACATCGATGGCGATGGCACTCTGACGCTGATCATCCAGACGACGACTTGAGCGGCGCACCGAACCATACAGGTCACGCCGTGAACCATCGAAACGCAACTCGCGGAGAGCTGTCATGGTCGAAGCCGCCGTTCGCAACTTCACCATCAATTTCGGGCCACAGCATCCCTCTGCCCATGGCGTTCTTCGGTTGGTGCTGGAGCTGGACGGCGAGATCGTCGAGCGTGCCGATCCGCATATCGGCCTGCTCCATCGCGGCACGGAAAAACTCATCGAGTACAAGACCTATCTGCAAGCGCTGCCCTATTTCGACCGGCTCGATTATGTCGCGCCGATGAACCAGGAGCATGCGTTCTGCCTCGCCGCCGAAAAACTGCTCGAAATAACGGTTCCCAAGCGTGGCCAGCTCATCCGCGTCCTTTTTTGCGAGATCGGCCGGCTTTTGTCGCATCTCCTCAATGTCACGACGCAGGCCATGGACATCGGCGCACTGACCCCGCCGCTTTGGGGATTTGCGGAGCGCGAGAAACTGATGGTCTTCTACGAGCGCGCCTCCGGCGCCCGCATGCATGCGAATTATTTCAGGATCGGCGGCGTGCACCAGGATTTGCCGCCAGATCTTCTGCACGATATCGAGGCCTTCTGCGACCCGTTCCTCAAGGTCTGCGACAACCTCGACGAATTGCTCACCGGCAGCCGTATTTTCAAGCAACGCAATGTCGATATCGGCGCAATCGGACTGGATGACGCCTGGGCCTGGGGCTTTTCCGGCGTGATGGTGCGTGGATCGGGCGCGGCATGGGACTTGCGCAAGGCACAGCCATACGAATGCTACCCCGACATGGATTTCGACATTCCCGTCGGCAAGAATGGAGACTGCTATGACCGCTATCTCGTTCGCATGGAGGAAATGCGCCAGTCGGTCCGGATCATGAAGCAATGCCTGGAAAAACTGCGGTCGCCCGAAGGCCAGGGGCCGGTCGCGATTCCAAACCAGAAGATCACGCCGCCGCGGCGCGCCACGATGAAACGCTCGATGGAGGCGACCATCCAGCATTTCAAACTCTACACCGAGGGGCATCGTGTGCCGGCCGGAGAAGTCTACGCCGCGGTTGAAGCGCCAAAGGGAGAATTCGGCGTTTATCTGGTTTCTGACGGGGGCAATGTCCCTTACCGGTGCAAGATACGCGCGCCTTCCTTTGCCCATCTGCAGGCGATGGATTTTCTGTCTCGAGGGCACATGATCGCCGACGTTGCCGCGATCATCGGATCGCTCGATATCGTGTTTGGCGAGATCGATCGCTGACCGGTGCGCAGATCACATGCCGCAAATCACATGCCATTGTCGAAATCGGTGATCTCGCCCGCGTGACGCATCATGCGGCGAAAGCTCATCGAGATATGGGCGCGCCTTATATGGCCGATCGATTCCCAGTCCCCGATCTCCGCGGCGGCAAGGACTTCTTCCATCTCCCGGCGGAAGGCAGTGAATTCTTCGACAAGACCCAGCTGCGGCATCATCTTCAGGACCACGCGTGCGACCTGAAAATACAGACGCTCGCTGATCTCGCGCAGCGGCTGGTTGCCCGTCATCGCGGTGAGTTCGTAGAAGAAATCCATGTTCAGGCGAAGGAAGGCGCGCTGATCTGGGTTCAGTATATCGGAATCGCAGCGCGCGATGAGCGCCCGAATCCGATCGAGATCCTCCGCAGTGCGCGGGATCGGCGAAAGCTTTCCGACGAGGAGCGCCAGTTCCAGCCTCAGGTGATAGACCTGCTGCAATTCCTCGATATCGACGTCGGTGACGATCGTGCCGACGCCGTGCACGGATTGAACAAGGCCCTCGGATTCGAGACGAGCCAGGACGCGCCGAACCGGTGTCCGACTGATCTCGAATTCCTGGGCGAGTTCTTCCTCGGAAAGATGGCTTCCCGGAGCATAGTCCAGCAGGCAGATGCGGTCGCGCAAGATCCGGTAGATGCGCTCGAACCGCTCGCGCGCCGAGAGCGGGCGCACGGTTGCGGCTATGGGCGCATCATCAGTCTCAACGGTCATCCAGCCTCCAGGACAGCATGCAGGAACTGCCTTGTCCGCTCGTTCTTGGGCGCCCCAAACAGCTCGCTTGGCGGTCCCTGCTCGCAGATCTTGCCTTGATAGAAGAAACAAACGCGATCGGAAAACTCCTTGGCGAAGCCCATCTGATGGGTGACCATCAGCATGGTCAGATCGTGCTCGCGCCCGATCTGCCTTATCACCTGCAGCACTTCGCCGACAAGCTCGGGATCGAGCGCCGACGTCACCTCGTCGAACAGCATGATCTTGGGCCGCATGGCCAGCGCCCTGGCGATGGCGACACGCTGCTGCTGGCCGCCGGACAGTTGCGACGGATAATGGTCCTTCTTCTGGGCCAGTCCGACCAGTTCCAGGAGTTCGGCCGCCCGCGCCTCGGCATCCGACCGCTTCATGCCAAGCACGGTCATCGGCGCCTCGATGCAGTTGGCCATTGCCGTCATATGCGGGAAAAGATTGAAGGACTGGAACACCATGCCGATCTTCGCCCTGATGCGGCGAATATGCGCAACGTCAGCAGGAACAAGAATGCCGTTCTTCTTCATGTGGGTCAGCGGTTCGCCTTCGACCCAGATGACGCCGTCATTGATCGTCTCCAGCGTCATGAGCATGCGTAGCACCGTCGTTTTGCCCGAACCCGACGGACCTATGACGGAGACTTTTTCGCCACGCGCGATTTCCAGGTTGAGCCCGTCGAGAACGGTCAGCGAGCCGTAGCGTTTCGAAACATTTTCGAAGCGGACCATCGGTTGTTCCGTCATCGCGTGGGCCTCCGGTTGAGCAGACGTTCGAGGGCGCGGATGAGCACGGCTGAAACCAGGCTCATTGCAAGGAAGAACAGGCCGACCAGCGTGATCGGCTCGGTGTAGCGGAACGTTTCGGAACCGATGATCTTTGCGGTCTGCATCAGCTCCATCACGGCGATCGCCGAGAGCAAGGGCGTCTCCTTGAACAGCGCGACGAGGTAGTTGCCGAGCGCCGGAACGATCGGCGGGATCGCCTGCGGGATGATGATGTCGCGAAACGTCGTCCATGCGGACAGATTGAGTGCGATCGAGGCTTCCCACTGGCCGCGATGGATGTTGTCGAAACCGGCGCGGTAGACCTCGGAACAATAGGCGGCGTAGTGGATGCCAATGGCAAGCACGCCGGCGGTGAAGGCGTCGAGCACGAGGCCGAATTTCGGGAAGACGAAGTAGATGAAGAATATCTGGATGAGCAGCGGTGTCGAACGGATCAGCTCGACCAGCACGGAAATCGTCCAGCCGGTCCATGGCACCGCGATGCGCACGACGGCCAGCACCAGGCCGAGGGTGGCGGCTAGCACGAAGCCGATCAGCGTCGCCTCCACCGAAACGATGGCCGCTTGTGCCAGCACCGGCAGGATTTCAAGGGTGAAACTCCAGTCCCAGATCATGCTGCCTTCCCCCGCGCCAGGCCGGCCGATGCACGCCTTTCGAGCAGCCGCATGCCGATGGTGAGGACCAGCGACATCACGAGATACATCAGCAGGACGAGCGTGAAGATCGGGATGGTCTTGCTGCATCGCCGTCGACTGGCACGCGCCGACGGTCGCTCCGGGCCGCGCCGTGCTGACATCCTTCCATCATGTGCCGGTACTCCTGTTGCGCACCGGAGAGACCTCATACGAACTCGTCGTGCCTCGAAGCTTCGCCCGCAGCCTGCATGACTGGCTTGTCGACTGCGAATCCGAAGTTATCTGGTTTCTTGCTGGCCAATCGCGCAGAAGCGTAATCCCAAACTTCGGCGCGGCTGCCTTGAACTGGTGCGCCGCCACGGCAACGATCCCAGGAAGCTCGAAGAGCTGGCCAAGTCGATCAACGCGGCGAACTGAGCCCAAGCCAATGGAAGGCGACCGGGGCTTTATCGCGCGGACTTCAGATTTCGAGCGAGACAAACATCGAAAAGCGCCATGGCACTTTCGGCCCGGTTCCCTTTGCGTTTGAAGGCTTCCGGCCGGCAGTGGTGGAGAGGGTTGGATTCGAACCAACGTAGGCTAAGCCAACGGATTTACAGTCCGTCCCCTTTAACCACTCGGGCACCTCTCCAGTCTGCCGCCGAAGCCATGCAACGAGGCATTCACGCCGATCCGGACCCGAGATATGTATTCTCCGAAACCAGCGCAGCGCCTTATGGCGGCAAGGCCATTGGGTGTCAACCGCGCAGCCAGGGTTTTTCGTTTCTGTTCGCCGGCTGCGGCGACGGGCCATATCCTTGGCCGGAGGACACGGCTATAGAAGCCAGCCATGAGCGATAAAACCAACACCCCGAAAGACACCCATTACGCCAAGCTGCGCCGCGCCTATCGCGACGAGAAAAGCGGCGGCGCGCCGGCGTTCCGGCCGCGACAGCCGGTTCCGCCGGGCGAAAATGCCGCGGACGGCCTAGTGCGGCTCTACGGCCTGCACACGGTGCGCGCCGCACTGGAGAATCCGCGTCGCAAAATCAGAAGGATGCTGGTGACGCGCAATGCGGCCGAACGCCTCGAAATCGCCGATCTCGCCGCCCTGCCCTTCAAGACGGAACTGGTCGAACCCAGGGACATCGACAAGGTCACCGGATCGGACGCCGTGCATCAGGGCGTGCTGATCGAGGCCGAACCGCTTAAAGCCAAGCGGCTTGATGCACTTGGTGACGCGAGGCTGGTGCTGGTGCTCGATCAGGTCACCGACCCGCACAATGTCGGCGCCATCCTTCGTTCGGCGGTCGCCTTCGGCGCCGGCGCGCTGATCACCACGGCCCGCCACAGCCCGCAGGAATCGGGCGTGCTGGCGAAATCCGCCTCCGGCGCGCTCGAGCACATCGACCAGATCGAGGTGAAGAACCTCGCCGACGCGCTCGGCCAGCTGCATGAAGCCGGCTTTCGCACCATCGGGCTTGATTCGGACGGGCCGGCCGAACTCGAAAAGAGTTTTGCTGGAGAAAAGATCGCCCTGGTGCTGGGCGCCGAGGGCAAGGGCCTGCGCCAGAAGACACGCGAGACGGTGACCACGCTGGCGCGGCTCGACATGCCCGGCGCGATCCATTCGCTCAATGTGTCGAACGCGGCTGCGGTGAGCCTCTACGTGGCGCGGAAGTTTTTAGCGAGTAGCGAGTAGCGAGTAGCGAGTAGCGAGTAGCGAGTAGCGAGTAGCGAGTAGCGAAAGTCGAATCCGGCTATTCGTGGCTGCAATCCCTATTCGTCATTCCCTACTCCCTACTCGCTATTCGCTTCTAACCCACCTCATGCCCCGCCATCCGCTCCAGCGCCCTGACCAGGGCCGAGTGATCCTCCTTCGCGCCGCCATTGGCGGCGCAGGAATTGAACAGTTGCTGCGTGGTCGACGTGTTGGGCAGTGCCACGCCGAGCGCCTTGGCGCCCTCCAGCGCCAGGTTCAAATCCTTCTGGTGCAGTTCGATGCGGAAGCCCGGTGCGAAGGTGCGCTTGACCATGCGCTCGCCATGCACTTCCAGGATGCGCGAAGCCGCCAGCCCGCCCATCAGCGCCTGCCTGACCTTGGCTGGATCGGCGCCGGCTTTTGAAGCAAAAACAAGCGCTTCGGCGACGGCTTCAATGGTCAGCGCGACGACGATCTGGTTGGCCACCTTGGTGGTCTGGCCAACACCGTTCGGCCCGACCAGGGTGATGTTCTTGCCCATCTTCTCGAACACGGGCTTGGCGCGCTCGAAGGCCTTCTCCTCGCCGCCGACCATGATGGTGAGCGACGCCGCTTTGGCCCCGACCTCGCCGCCCGAAACCGGCGCATCGAGATAGTCGCAACCCAGATCGTTGATTTTCCTGGCGAACATTTTGGTCTCGATCGGCGAGATCGAGCTCATGTCGATAACCAACTTGCCCCTGGTCAGGCCGGAGGCGACGCCGTTGTCGCCGAACAGCACATCGGCCACCTGCGGCGTGTCCGGTACCATGGTGATGATGATGTCGGTGGCTTTGGCCACGGCCGCATGGCCAGTGACCGACTTCAGACCCTTGGCCAGGAGATCGGCCGGCGGCTTGGAGCGATGGTCGCTGGCGATGACATGATAACCCGCATCCAGCAGGTGCCCCGCCATCGGCGCGCCCATGATGCCGAGGCCTATGAAGCCGATGGTTTCCATTGTGGTTCTCCAAATGCTTGTGTGAAACGCCCCCTCATCCGGCCCTACGGGCCACCTTCTCCCCGCTGGGGAGAAGAGGTTGCCGACGTTGGTGCGCGTCTCTTCTCCCCACCGGGGAGAAGGTGGCCGCGCAGCGGCCGGATGAGGGGGCCTTAACTGCTACGCAGCAGCACTCCCCTGCCCGGCCAACTCCCTGAACCACCCCAGCCCAGCTTCGGTCCCAGCCTTCGGCTTGTATTCCGCCCCGACCCAGCCGGAATAGCCGATGCGGTCGATGTGGTCGTAGAGGAAGGGATAGTTGATCTCGCCCGTCCCCGGCTCGTGACGGCCGGGATTGTCCGCAAGCTGGATATGCGCGATGCGGCCAAGGTTTGCCTCGATGGTACGGGCGAGATCCCCCTCCATGATCTGCATGTGATAGATGTCGTATTGCAGGAACAGGTTTTTTGAGCCGACACGATCGATCAGCGCCAGCGCCTGATCTGAGTAGTTGAGGAAGAACCCCGGAATATCGCGCGTGTTGATCGGTTCGATCAGCAGCCTGATGCCGGCCTGCTCCAGCTTTTCCGCCGCGAAGGCGAGGTTTTCGGCGAAAACATCCTCCAGCACCTTGCGGTCGGCGCCGGCGGGCGCGATGCCGGCCAGGCAATTGACCTGCTGGCAGCCGAGCGCCTGCGCGTAGGTGATCGCCTTGGCGATGCCCTGGCGGAATTCCGGCACGCGGTCGGGCAGTACGGCAATGCCGCGCTCACCCTTGCCCCAGTCGCCGACCGGCAGGTTGAACAGCACCTGGGTCAAGCCGTTCTTCTTCAGCCGGGTGGCGACGACATCGGGCGCATGGTCATAGGGGCCGATATATTCGACGCCCTTGAAGCCGGCGCGAGCAGCGGCATCGAAACGGTCGAGGAAGTCGTGCTCGCCAAAGAGCATCGACAGATTGGCTGAAAAACGCGGCATTCTTTTTCTCCTAATCCAACATGACGATCGCCGTCGGCGCATCTTCCTGATGTTCGGCAAGGTCCTCGAATTCGGTGATCTTGTCGATCTCGGTGCCCATCGAGATGTTGGTGACGCGTTCGAGGATGAATTCGAGAACGACCGGAACGCGGTGCTCCTTCATCAGCCGCTGCGCCTCTTTGAACGCGGCGGCGAACTCTTCCGGCTTGCGCACCCTGACCGCCTTGCAGCCCATCGCCTCGGCGACCGCGACGTGGTCGACGCCGTAGCCGGCCTCGGGATCGCCCGACCGGTTGATGTTCTCGAAGGCAAGGTCGACCTCGAAATCCATCGAAAAGCCGCGCTGCGCCTGCCGGATCAGGCCGAGATAGGCGTTGTTCACGACGACATGCAGATAGGGCAGCTTGTGCTGTGCGCCGACCGCCAGTTCCTCGATCATGAACTGGAAATCATAGTCGCCCGACAGCGCCACGATGGTGCGGTCGGGATCGGCGGCACGCACGCCAAGCGCCGCCGGCAAGGTCCAGCCGAGCGGGCCGGCCTGGCCGCAATTGATCCAGTTGCGCGGCTTGTAGACATGCAGGAACTGCGCGCCGGCAATCTGCGACAGGCCGATCGTGGTGACATAGGTGACGTCGCGGCCGAACGCCTTGTTCATCTCCTCATAGACACGCTGCGGCTTCAGCGGCACCTGGTCGAAATGCGTCTTGCGCTTCATCGTCTTCTTGCGGGCCTGGCACTCCTTCGCCCAGCCGGACCAATCGCGCAGCTTGCCAGTCGTCTTCCACTCGGTGGCGACGTCGAGCAGCATCTTCAGTGCCGCGCCCGCATCCGAAACGACGCCGAGGTCCGGCGCGAAGACACGGCCGATCTGCGTCGGCTCGATGTCGACATGAATGAACTTTTTCCCCTTTGTATAAACGTCGACCGAGCCGGTGTGGCGGTTGGCCCAGCGGTTGCCGATGCCGAAGACGAAGTCGGCTTCCAGCATCGTCGCATTGCCATAGCGGTGCGAGGTCTGCAGCCCGCACATGCCGGCCATCAGCCGGTGGTCGTCGGGGATAGCGCCCCAGCCCATCAAGGTCGGGATGACCGGCACGCCTGAAATTTCGGCGAATTCGATGAGCAGATCGGACGCGTCGGCGTTGATGATGCCGCCGCCGGCGACGATCAGCGGCTTGTCCGCCGCGTTGAGCATCGTCAACGCCTTTTCGGCCTGGGCGCGTGTCATAGCCGGCTTGAACGGCGTCAACGGCTCATAGGCGTCGATGTCGAACTCGATCTCGGCCAGTTGGACGTCGACCGGCAGGTCGATCAGCACCGGACCCGGCCGCGACGAGCGCATCAGGTGAAATGCCTTCTGCAGCGCCATGGGGACGAGATAAGGCTCCATGACGGTGACCGCCCATTTGGCGACCGGCGCGGCAATGGCAGCGATATCGACGGCCTGGAAATCCTCCTTGTTCAGCCGTGCCCGCGGCGCCTGGCCAGTGATGCACAGGATCGGAATGGAATCCGCGGCCGCCGAATAGAGCCCGGTGATCATGTCGGTGCCGGCCGGTCCCGATGTGCCGATGCACAGGCCGATATTGCCTGCCTTGGCCCGGGTAAAACCTTCCGCCATGTGCGAAGCGCCCTCGACGTGTCGGGCAAGCACGTGGCGGATTGTTCCCCTCGCCTTCAGCGCCGAATAGAATGGATTGATCGCCGCGCCGGGAACGCCGAAAGCGCAGGAAATGCCTTCCTTTTCGAGAACGAGAACAGCGGCATCGACAGCGCGCATCCTGGCCATTTTCCAGCCCTCCACGGGTTTGTCATTGTTGGATTGGCTAAGGATGTCAGCAAGCGGGGTATTTTTCAATTTTTTCAGAATATTTTTTCATTTCTAGAAAATGGCGTCATATTTCTGATTTTATTGCATTTTTCGTTTTCCAGGAATTTATCCTATTGTCCGAGTGAAAAACTTTTTCATTGTGCGTTTGGCGAAACCGACCGAGAATGACGGCATGGAAACCACCGAAAAACGCCAGCGCGGACGGCCGCGCGCTTTCAACGGGCCCTCGGAGGCCAGTTCGGTGCAGTCGCTCGACCGGGCGCTGCGCATCCTGGCCATTGTCGCGGAAGGCAGCGGCCTGTCGCTGAGCGAGATATCGGCGCAGAGCGGCCTTGCCGCCTCCACCGCCTATCGCATGCTGACGACGCTGCAAAACCACGGCATGGTCGAATTCGACACATCAGACCAGCTGTGGTCGATCGGGGTCGAGACCTACCGCATGGGCGCGGCCTTCCTGCGCCGCCGCAAGCTGGTCGACCGCGCGCGTGTCGTCATGCAGGAATTGATGGAAAGAACCGGCGAGACCGCCAATCTCGGCGTCGCCGAGGATGATTGCGTCGTCTTTGTCAGCCAGGTCGAGACGCATCAGGCGATCCGCGCCTTCTTCCGGCCGGGCACGCGCAGCCCCTTCCATGCGTCCGGCATCGGCAAGGCGGTGCTGGCGCATCTCGAGCCAGAGCGCGTCGGAACCATCCTGCGCAAGGCAGGCCTGCAGCGCTTCACCGACAGGACGCTGTCCGACATTTCGGCGCTTGCCCATGATCTGGCGAGAACAAAGCTGCGCGGCTGGTCGGTCGACGACGAGGAGCGGCATCCCGGCATGCGCTGCGTGGCGGCCGCCATCTTCAACGAATTCGGCGAGCCGATCGGTGGCGTCTCGGTCTCCGGGCCGACCGTGCGGGTGACGCCGGAGCGGCTGGCCGAGATCGGCCCGCTGGTGCGCGACGCCGCCGCCGAGGTGACCAGGATGATCGGCGGCGTCAGCTCGGCCTGAGATCATGCGGACAGCGAAAAGAGGGGCGGCGGGGGCGCCCCTCTTTTTCAGCTGATTGAAACGCCCCTCCTCAGAGCCGGCAGTAGTGACGATAGCCGTCGTGGCCGACATAGGTGTCGGAGTCCACATCGTAGCTGGCGTAACGATCGTAGCAGCGGCGGACATGCCACGAGCCGCCGTCTTCGTCGACATAGACGGTGCGGGGCTGCTGGGAGAGCAGGCTGCCCAGGACGAAGCCACCGACGCCGGCGGCAATGCCGATACCGATTTCGCGGTTGTGGTGATGGCTGTGGGCGGCCGAGGGCTGGACGGTGCCGACCAGCGTGGTGGCGGCGACGGCGGTGGCGATGAGGCTGGAAACGAGTGTGTTCTTGAACATGATGATCTCCTTGCTTCGTTGACCGAGGCGATCCATCCGCCTCTTGATCGTCTGTCGTCGCGGCCAGGAAAAAGGTTCGAATCTTTTTTCGATTTTTCTGGAGCCGGCTTGGATCGCCCGGGCCGAGTTCGTGCCGGCAGCAACTTCAACCTGCAGACGTTGCCGATTGACAACCCCCAATCTCCCTTGCGGGAAGGGCAGCGCCAGCCCCCTCTCCGGCCGCTACGCGGCCACCTCTCCCCCATTTCATGGGGGCGAGGAAACCAACCGCCGAGGTCGCGGCCTTGAAAAGCCTGGGTTCCTCGCCCCCACAAAGTGGGGGAGAGGTGGCTCGGCGAAGCCGAGACGGAGAGGGGGAGCGCCGTATACGATTGCCCTGCCCTTGCGGGAGATGCCCAGCAGGACAGAGGCTGTCCCGCCGATCCGTCAATCAATTCTGGCCGCGTCCCGCAACGAGGGAGATCGGCACTTTGCCGTCCCGCTTCACAAGGTGATCGCCAATACAAGAAAGGGCGGCCGAAGCCGCCCTCTTGGGAGAACTGGGTTCCTCCATCAAAGGAAAATGATCACCCGGCCGTGCCTGTGGTGATGATGGTTGTAGTGCTTCCACCAGAACTTCTTGAAGTGCTTGTGGTGGTGATGATGATGGCCGTACATGCCGTGGGCGGACGACGTGCCGACAGTGCCGGCGAGCGCGCCGGTGGCGACGAAAATGGCGACGAGGCCTGAGGTAAGAGTGCGCTTCAACATGATGATCTCCTGGATCTTTTGATCGAGGCGACCCATTCGCCTCTGACCATCAGTCGAAGCGGCGCGGGAAAAGGTTCGAAGGTGGAGGAGATTTTTTGTGAAGTGGCCTTTAGGAGAGCGAATAGTGAGTAGCGAATAGCGAGTAGGGAAAGACAGGAACGCCGCGCATCACTCGCTACGTTGCTATTCGCTACTCGCTTTCTTCACATCCCCGTGACATGGCGCAGCCAGAAAGCCAGCGCGATGAAGCCGATGATGGCGGTGATGCCGGTCCAGTCGACATTGGCCTTCTTCACATCGCTGATGATCTTCACCAGCAGCATCCAGGTCACGAAGATGATCGGGAGAATGATGACAAATCTGATCATGCGACACCCCTGCTCGAAGCGATTGCACCTAGCTCCTATGTAGGAAGCAATCCGGCGCTTTTCAGGATGCCCTCCCCGACGACCCATGCGGCATGCCTGGGAAAAAACGGAGTTTTGTCTTTACTGACGCAACAAATATGCTAACCGGAGCGCCGTGCCCTTGTAGCTCAGCTGGTAGAGCAGCGGTTTTGTAAACCGAAGGTCGGCGGTTCGATTCCGTCCGGGGGCACCAGTTCGGTTCCGTCCATTTTCATGTCTCCTACATCTTGAATGGTGCTGAGATTTTTGCGATTCGATAACCCTCCTCTCTCGGAGCGAGTCTATTCCAGCGCAACCGGAAATCCAGGCAACGCCGCACGAAAGGCTTGCAGCGCGTCCGAGCGAATCCTGTCTAGCCTCTCCCCTATTGATGGTTCGATCATAAAAATTGGGCAATTGGCATTGCCGCAGCCGCAAGGCTTGATCGTGCCATGGCGCAGGCCCGAGACGAACGTGCGTCGGAGTTCATCTACCAACTGGATCGCCCGCATGACCTGCTTTTTCGCGGTAGGATTCCGCAGATGGTGGACCGACGGAATACGGCGAATGGCCTCACCCTCTCGCGTTCGCCACAAGCCCGTGTTTAGCGCAGCGATAGTATCCTCAACTGCCTGCTGGAATGCATGAAGAGAACACTCTTGGAAAAATGGGGTCCGAAACGCGGGCCGATCAAAAACGGCAGCCATCTGTGCTAAAGACTCCTCATCCCCGAGGGTGGGAAAGTCATCCGCAAAACTTCGGAGCTTTTCGGCGTCGTCGGGAAAGGCTTCTCCCAAACAGAAGCGGCGCAAGAGATCTTCGCCGACCAGTCGAAGATTCTCCTCGAAATCCGCACCCGACCAGATTGTCAGATGATTGACCCCACACTTGTCAGCAAACGCTTTCACCGCGTTTCTCCGAGCAGCGGACACCGTGCCCCGTGTCACGAACTTAAAGCTTGCGATGCTCGGATCGAATGATAGGGCCTTATCAATATCCTTCTCGGCTTTCGCCTGAGTGAGACTGCCGCGATTGACACATTGTATGACGGCACGCTTGAAGTTGCCCGCCTCGTCGGCACACTCTCCTACGATATCGCGGCCTTGGTCACTACCCGTTTGGCCGTACCATTCGACATAATGCCATCCTGCGCGGACGTGATACGCAAAAACGAGCCGTTCAAATTCGGCGCCACCAAAATCTTCGAAATGTATTCGCTGAACCAGTTGCGCGATCGGTACACGAGCTGTCATCGCTGCAATCTTCCTTCGATGACCAAAAGCCCGATGCCGCTCATGGCGGCAAAATCCTGAGCGCGCTCAAGCGCTTCATCTCTGCGCCAGTCGAATGGGCCGCTGCCGCCGTAGTCTTCTTCGGCACTATCAAAGAAGTAGCCTTTTTCACCGAAGGCGTCGCGGTGAACAACAACCCGAACATGCCGCTCTTCAGGAGGAGGTTCGCCGGGCGCTAAGTGAACGATGCTTACCAGTGGACGACTCCTCATAGATTCGACTTAAGAGTAACACATTTGCGAAATGGACGCGCGCAAAGGTCTAGAACATCTCTCGAACGTCGCTGAAGTCAAATAAATCACTGCGGCTTATTCATGCCCGCCTCGGTTAGAAACTGGGATTCGAGCATATCAATCGCTGTCCGCAGCCCATTGAAGGAAAGGCCTTTGGTGTGATCGACGGCTTGTGCCGGGAGTACGGATCGCAGCAACTGGTCGCAGCCATCA
Organism: Mesorhizobium sp. LjRoot246; assembly: GCF_964254115.1. NCBI lineage: Bacteria > Pseudomonadati > Pseudomonadota > Alphaproteobacteria > Hyphomicrobiales > Phyllobacteriaceae > Mesorhizobium > Mesorhizobium sp. LjRoot246. The sequence goes on from NZ_CAXUSN020000001.1 coordinate 4,279,196, forward strand.
TCGTCGCGCCAATGTTTGAGCTGCCTCTCTTTGAACGAGTTGCTGAGGAGAAACGCGCTGCGCCCGTATATGGCCTGGATAATGAAGAAAATTGACCAGAGCCGAGGACTGACAAAGGGACGCTCCTTAGCTGCCTCATTGGCACCTGCACGAGCCAACTTGTCGATGGGCACATTCGAGTTTTTGTATTCGAGGAGAGCATCCATGAGAGGGGGGCTTTCTTTACCTTTAAAGTAGCCGTCCATTTCCTCTGGCAGCAGGATAGAGTCGACAAAAACGACGGTGCTGAACTCGCTACCAAGGCCTCTGACTATCTCCCAGAGATGCTCGACAGCCGCCATTTGACGGCTTGATAAGTGCCCTGCGCCATGGGTGGTTTGCACGGTGATGGTATTTGCGTGGACAGTATGCGCGGCGAATCCGCCGCTCTGGCCGGAGGTCTCGACACTTTGCACATAGACTTGCGCCACCCGATCGGCCTCGCTCTCCTCTACTGGTTTTGTGTGATCCTCGTGATCGCGCTTCATGCGAAGAAGCCGGTCGACCGTATATGACTCTTTGTCATCGTCGATGACGGTATGGTGCGTCGGACATATCAAAATGAGGTTTTCAAATGCATGCTTCTCTCTAGGAAGCTGGTCAGGATCATGTCGAGCGCTGGTAAGTCTAGCTCCCTTGATGTGGCAAATCTCGCCGATAAGCGTGTCGCCGATTGCCATCGGAGCATTGCACTTTGGGAAAGCGCAGCGATTTCCCGAAAGGGCAAATAGGCGTTTGATATCGCTGGTGCTTGGAGAGTTTGCGCTCACAATATTCTCAGAGGCTAGATTATCTAAGGTGATCGTATCCGTTTCTGCCGTTGTTTCGAAGCGATAAGAGCATCTTGATCCAAAGTAGGCTCATATTTAAAGCGGACCGTCCTTAGCCCATAAGTCGCTTGCTGACGATAGCTTAGCCCTTGACATTTGGTGGCAAATTTGCCAACATGGTGATAGATGATTATCTACCGCGATACCAGGCCGGTTTCATGGGTTAGAGCTGCCCTAAAGGCATTCGAGGACTTTCCGAAGGACGCCCAGGACGAGGTTTTGGCGGCGTTGACGATCGCCGCCGATGGCGGCTTTCCTACCAACGCAAAGCCGATGAAAGGCCTGGGGACTGGTGTCTACGAAGTGGCCTTGCGTCACCGTACCGACGCGTATCGCGCTGTTTATACGATTCAGTTTGAAGGCGCTTTGTGGGTTATCCACGCCTTTCAAAAGAAGTCGAAGAGCGGAATCAAAACACCCAAACAGGAGATCGATCTGGTCCTTGAGCGGATAAAGCGACTGAAGGAGATGCTGAGATGAGCACGAAAAAAGAAGACGACATGGAATTGGTCCACGGCAGCGGCAACGTGTTTCGCGACTTCAATCGCGACGACGCCGACCTTTTGCAGGCAAAGGCCATCATGGCGTCCGAGATCATAAAAATCCTGGACGAACGCAGCTGGACGACCCGCAAAGCGCAAGACGTCACCGGGATCAGCCATGCCGATTTTTCCCGTATCCGCCGCGCCAATCTTGGACGATTTACGCTGGATCGCCTCATGACGGTTTTAACCCAACTCGGGCAAGAGGTTGAATTGTCGGTGAGCGTGCGACCCCGCGCCCATGTGGCGCGGGTCGAACATTCTAAGCCAGCGCTATGACCGGAAAAGACGGCGGGCCTGCTGAACAAGAAGCTGCTGCAGAAGTTGCACAGGACCGACCGGAGCCCCGAACCAGCGAGGTAATATTCGCAGACCTTCGGTCGCTAGCGCAGCGTGACGGTGCCCTGCATGAGATCTCTTCGATCATCTATCGCGATTGGGTTGTAACCATAGATACACACGACGGGAGCATTGCCGACGATCCTGAGCACCGCTGGTCCACGTCGAAGCTAAACAAAAATGAGTTGATGCTGCTTTTAGGCCTGACTGTTCAGGCTGACACAGACAAGGCTTTTTCGGTTCTTGCTCAAGACGACTCGTTCGCAGCGGATGCCGATACGCTCCTGCGCGAACTACATGATCGCATATTGACGGACTGTGCCCCCGAATTCGACAAGGATACGCAAAGCTTCATTGATGACCCCGGTTCGATCGGCCTCGTAGCCCGAGAGGCTATTTACTACGGTGCAGAGAGCTTTTACCTGCATCAGTTTTCAAACTTTAGCCGACAACGCTACCGCGAGGATGCGGTCTGGTTCGTACAGAATGCCGGTCTCTCAATCAGACCGATGCTAGAAATTGCGGATTTCATCATCGGGCGGGTCAACGACCAAATGACAACGGTCGGCCACATGCGGATGGAGGGCCATCAATTTACGAACGGCGACCTCACGAACAGTTTGCTGATCGCCAAAACCGACGTGCGGGAAAAATTTGGCGAAAAGGCGAACAGGTTTTTCGCCAAGTTCGCCATTTCCAGCACAGGCGCAAACGCAGACTTCACCAATCCGTTCGCCGTCAATCAGGCGAATATCGCCCCGATTATCGATATTGGTGACTGCCTTTATATTCCAAATCAGTACCGGCTCCTTGAATCCATTTACGAGAGCCCGTTCTACTGGATGATGGCTGACAAAGCCTACCGTGATGCGGCGGCGCAAAAACGAGGTGAATTCTTAGAAAAGTCTTCGGCACATATCCTCACGAGCGTGTTTGGCGCTGCCAACGTCTTTCAAAATGTCTCGATTCTGGATGGGGCAAAAGCGGTCGTGGGCGAAATTGATGTCCTTGTGGTCTACGGTGAATTCGTCCTCGTTGTGCAGGCGAAATCAAAGCGTGTCACGTTGAAGGCACGAGCAGGTGACACCGAGGCGCTTAAGACAGATTTCAAAGGAGCTATACAGGACCCTTACGAGCAGGCGCTGCGCTGTGTCGAGCTTATCAAGGGTGGTTTGCAATGCCAGACGGCGAAGGGCCAAACGCTAAAAATGCCCTCCCATCCCCGCTTCTTTCCCGTAGTGATCCTTAGCGACCCTTTCCCGGCGTCGACCTTCCTCTCAGGCAAGATGCTAAACCAGGGCGACAACATCGCACCTGTTATTTGGGATCTTGGCGTCCTTGATTGTGTGGCGAAAATGCTTCCCACGCCAATCGAGATGCTATTTTACCTTAAGTGCCGATCGAATGTGTTCGAGAAGGTGATCTCAGATAGTGAGTACAATTTTCTCGGCTACCACATTCGGGCCAAGCTGGCGCTTCCGCCCGACGCGGACATGATGATGTTGGACCGCGATTTTGCGACGGCCGTCGATGACTACATGATTGCGGCTGACGTGGGCATTGATACGGAACGACCAAAGGGTGTCGCCGAGACGCTGGACATCCCGATAATTTCTGAACTGCTGGCAGAGTTGAAAAATGCCGACCCTGCAATCGCTTCCGTTGTCATCGATCTCTATGATTTTTCCGAGCAGGCGCTGACCGACATTTCCGCCCATATCGATTCGCTTAGAAAGGAAATTCGATTCACCGGCAAGGCAATCAAAGCGTTCTCTGTCTCGACGGCAAGCGGCGGAATTACTTATGCAGTGACCAAGGAACTCAACGCCAACGCCGCAGGTGCCGCCGAAGCGATAGGCTCCAAACACAAATACGACACTCACAGCGACCGTTGGTATGTGATTGTCGATAGCGTCCAGACCGAAGGGCCAATCGATGGTCTATTGGCATTGGTTTGGCCTTGGTTAGAAAATGAGGAAGATGCCAAGCGGTCCGAAGAGGTGGCGTTGGCCTTCAAATCGCGGCGGGAAGAATCGAAATTCGGGAAAGCCAAACGGGCTGCGAAGGCAACGGACTAACGCGCAATCTGCGAAATTTGTCACTTAACGTCGGCTCACGATCTGGACATTTCTGGTCCGGTCCGCCGTTGACGCAGCAACGCGCTCAGCTCGTTTGCACCTTGTTCAGCTGGGGCGCTGAGTCTCCAATCTGTCGCTGAAGGCGCAGATGAACCTAACACGCCGCGTTCATCTCAAGGAGCTCACACGCATTGCAGTTGCTGGCGTTCTTCAAGCTGGCCTGACTCTTTCTCACACCCCGATCGCCGCCACCAAAATCCGGTTTTGCCTTCGGATCGCCGCGCCGCGTCGCGCTTCACGAATTCGATGAACATCATGTTGTTGAAGATCGGTTCGCCGAGCCCTGACGCTCCAAAGTATTCCAAGTTGCGCTGTCTTCTACGACGCGCTCGCAACCTGGGCAGATGCGCCAGCCCTGGTGAACGTGTTCCTCACCCTGACGGACTTGTAGACGTAGGCGACCCAGAGTCCTGTCAGCACAAACGAGACTATAGGCGCCGCGAGCGCCTCTCCGGCGACCACTTGCCCAACGGAAACCCCGAGTGCGGTGGAGACCCAGATCGCGTCCAGTATGAACACCACGGGAATTGCAAGCCATTGGATGAGAAACAACTGCTTGAACCAAGGGCTCCGCCTCAGCATGGCAACAAGCACCACCAGTTGAAGCACCATAAATGCCAGCAGCAGGGCAACCTCGCCATAGACCACCATGGGTCCATTCGGCACCAGCATGAGCTGGCTGTAGCCGTCGCTTGAGGACCCCAATTCGGCAAGTGTGCGCAGCGGTGACAATGTCTGGCCGATAGCCAGCAGCATCAGCCAGCCGCCGAAGCCCACAAGAGCCTCAGGATTCTGTGATGGCTTCGCGGCTGATCGAACAGCAAAGAAAACAGGCACGCCGATCAACAGCAGCATGATCGCCCAATGCCAGATGGAAAACGCCCCCATTTACCCCTCCCCCTTTTATGCCCCCTTAAGTTGTACCAGGTTTTAAATTCAACTCAAGAGGCGAGCGCTGGTGTGAAATGACAATATGCCGAACCGACGATTTTCTCCTGTCTGCTCCTGACTCCCTCACACTCCAATCGCCGCCACCAATATCCTGTTCTGCCTCCGTATCGCCGCGCGAAGTTCCGGTATCCTCGCCGCGTCGCGCTTCACGAATTCGATGAACATCATGTTCATGTTGTTGAAGATCAGTTCGCCGAGCGCCGCCCCGTCAATGTCCTGCCGCACCAGGCCGAGCACCTGCAGACGGGCGATCAGGGCGCGGATCTGTTCGGTCAGCGCGCGGTCGAGCGCGGTGTAGGCCTGGCCGAACGGGCTGTCGGGCAGTTGCGTCGAGATCGCCATCGCCTGCCGCCACATCTCCTTGCTGAGATAATGCAGCGAGTGCTCGATGTAGATGCCGATCAGTGTGTCCAACGCATCGCCGACATTGGCTGGCGGCCTGGCGACGACGCCTTGCCCGGCATTGAGCACCTCGTTGACCTCCAGCGAGACGATGGCGCCGAGGATGTCGCCCTTATTCTCGTAGTAGTTGTAGATCGTGCCGACAGAGACCTCGGCCTGCGCGGCGATCGCCTCGATCTTGGCGCCTTCATAGCCGGCCTCGCGAAACAGTTCCGCCGCCGCCTCGATGATGCGCCGGTGCCGGTCCGCCTTTTGCCTTGCCCGCAATCCGCTCATGTCAGCCTCTTGCCATAAAAACAGAATTGACTCAATTTTAGAATTGGTTCAATTTTTTGCAAGAAGCCACAAAGGCAAGGGAGAACACTCGATGTCCGCTAAAGCCAGCAATCCACTTTCCATCCTGAAGACTCATTTGCGCACTGCTGCCGCAGCCGCGGCGCTGCTGCTTGCGACGGGCGCGCAAGCCGCCGATCTCAATGCGCTGATCTGGTGCGATCATTCCGATCCGGCGTTGCTGCAGCCGTTCGAAGAGGCCAACAACGTCAAGGTCAACGTCAAGGAATTCGAGGGCACCGGCGCCGGGCTTGCCATCGTCGAACAGTCGCAGCCGGGCGACTGGGATGTGATGGTGATCGATAGCATCGACGTGCCGCGCGGTGTCGAAAAGGGCCTGTTCGAGCCGCTGCCGGAAGACGGACTGCCGCTGGCCGACCTGTTTCCGCAGGTGAAGATGGACGGCTCCACCGTGGTCGGCGGCAAGCGCTACGGCATCACCGAAAAGTTCGGCTACAACACGATCGGCTATAACAAGACCAAGGTCGATCCGGCCGACATGCAGTCGATGGCAGCCCTCACCAGCGACAAGTACAAGGGCAAGGTCGCCATCTACGACTACTATCTGCCGGTCATCGGCATGGCGGCACTCGCCATCGGCAAGAAGACGGCTGAGCTCACCGAAGCCGACCTGCCCGCGCTGAAGGACGAGCTTCTCAAGATGAAGGCCAACGCCAAGCTGGTCGGCGAAGTGACCGCCAGCCAGACGGCGCTGGCGACCGGCGAGGTCGACATTCTGGTCGGCGGCGGCGAATGGGTGACGGCGGGACTGGCCAAGGAAAACCCGGCGCTCGACTTCTCCATCCCCAAGGAGGGTGCGGTTCTGTGGTCGCAGTCGCTGGCCATGTTCAAGGATTCCAAAAACAAGGACATGGCGCTGAAATTCATCCAGTACATTATGAGCCCGGAGGGCCAGGCGCGGCTTGCCACCTCGTCCTGCTACTGGGGCATGCCGGCGAACACCAAGGCGGCGCTGACCGACGACCAGAAGAAGGTTCTGCGCTTCGACGAGCAGCCGGACTTCCTCGCCCGCGCCCAGTCCTATCCGGCGCCGAACGCCGATCTCGACAAGAAGATGCAGGACATGTGGACCGAAATGCTGCAGGCAAAATGAGCTGTCGTCGCTCATGAGCCCCTCGGCAAACAACAGGCCTGCCCTGCCCCGGGCGAGCCGTGCTCTGCCCTGGGCGCTGGTCACGCCGGCGCTCGGCTGGACGCTGCTGTTCTTCGTGCTGCCCTTCATCGCCATGGGGTTTTCCAGCCTGACGGCGCATGAGGGCGGCGGCTTCACGGCATCCAACTATAGCCAGTTCTTCACCAACCCATCCTACTGGCAGGCGATGGTGAATTCGCTGCAGGTGACTGCGATCGTCACCGTGGTTTCGGTGCTGCTCGCCTATCCCTTCGCCTGGATCCTCGCCGAACAGGTGCCGGAGCGCTGGCAGCGGCTGGCGCTGATGCTGGCGGTGCTGCCGTTCTGGACCTCCTATGTCGTGCGCTCCTACTCCTGGCTGCTGGTGCTGGCGCAGAACGGCGTCGTCAACCGGGCGCTGACCGGCTCCGGCCTCATCAGCGAGCCGCTGCAGCTCGCCAACACGCGTTTCGCCACCGTCACCGGCTTCGTGCATTTCTTCGTCATGCTGTTGACGCTGACGATCTTCGCCAATCTCAAGCAGCTCAGCCCAAGCTATCGCAAGGCCGCCGCCGATCTCGGCGCCGGGCCGGTGCGCACCTTCCTGCATGTCGTGCTGCCGCTGACCCTGCCCGGCATCATGGTCGGCGCCTTCCTCACCTTCGTGCTGTGCATCGGCGACTACATCACGCCGCAGATCCTGGGCGGCAACAACGAGCTTCTGATGCCGCAGCTGGTGATGATGCAGATTGGCCGGCGCGGCGACTTTCCGCTGGCCTCGGCGCTGTCGATCATCCTGATGGCCGTCGTCACCATCGCCTACCTGGCCTGCGCCCGCTGGCTGAAGATCGAGCGGGCCTGAGATGCGCCAGCTCGTCCGCATCGCCTCCTGGCTCTACGCGCTCGCCGTCTATGCCTTCATCTTCCTGCCGGTCGTCGTGCTGGTGCTGTTTTCTTTGCAGGCGACCTCGTTCCCGATCCCGCCCTTCACCGGCCCGTCGCTGCGCTGGTACGAGGCGGTTCTCAGCGACACGCGGCTGACCTCGGCGCTGGTCAATTCGCTGCTGGTCGCCTCCATTTCGTCGCTCGCCGCCGTCACGCTCGGCTTCCTTTCCGCCTGGGGTTTTGCGCGCTTCGTCCTGCCCGGCTCCGGCCTGCTGCGCGGGCTGATCACACTGCCGCTGACGGTCAGCTATCTCATCATCGGCATGGGGCTGCTGGTGCTGTTCAACTGGGCCGGCGTGCCGAAATCGCTGCTGGCCGCCGGCATCGGCCATGTCGTGATCAACCTGCCGCTGTGCTTTGCCATAATCTACAGCCAGATGGGCGACCACCAGATCAACATCGAGCGCGCCGCGCGCGACCTCGGCGCGCCGGAATGGAAGGTGCTGCTGCTGATCACCGTGCCGGTGATGGCGCCTGCCATCTTCGCCGGCTTCTTCCTGTCGATGACATTCTCCTGGGACGAGTTCGTGATCTCCTTCCTGCTGACGCGTTTCGACACCACGCTGCCTGTCGAAATCTGGAACCTCTTGCGTTCCGGCCTCAACCCCAAGACCAACGCCGTCGGCTCGCTGGTCTTCGCCGTCTCCATCGTGCTGGTGGTGTTTTTTGAACTGATGTTGCTGCGGAGAAAGCCGGCATGAGCGCGCCCCTCGTCGACATCAGCAATGTCTCGCATCGCTTCGGCCAGCACACGGTGCTGAAGGACGTTTCGCTGCGGATCGAACCCGGCAGCTACACGATCCTGCTCGGGCCTTCGGGGTCCGGCAAGACGACGCTGCTCTCCATTCTGGGCGGCTTCGTCACCCCCAGCGAAGGCAAGGTTTTCATCCGCGGCGAGGACTGTACCTCGGTGCCGCCGGCCAAGCGCCCGACGACGACGGTGTTCCAGGACTATGCGCTGTTTCCGCATATGAGCGTCGGCAGCAATGTCGGCTTCGGCCTGCGCATGCAGGGCGTCGATGGCGCTACCCGGGCGGCAAAGGCGCGCGAGGCGCTGGCGCTGGTCGGATTGGCTGCCGCCTTCGACAAGAAGCCGCATCAGCTCTCCGGCGGCCAGCGGCAGCGCGTGGCGCTGGCGCGGGCGCTGGTGATCGAGCCGGCGGTGCTGTTGCTCGACGAACCGCTCGGCGCGCTCGACCTCAAGCTACGCCGGCAGATGCAGGACGAATTGAAGGCGATCCAGAAGCGCGTCGGTACCGCCTTCATCCATGTCACCCACGACCAGGAAGAAGCAATGGCGCTGGCCGACCATTGCGTGGTGATGAATGACGGGCGCATCGAGGACGAAGGCCCGCCCGAGCGCGTCTACGCACGGCCGGCGACGCGCTTTTCCGCGACCTTCATGGGCGAGAGCACGATCCTTGCCGGCACAGTCACGCAGGCGAAGGAGAAGACAAGCACTGTCGCGACGCCGATTGGGCCGGTCACGCTGCCCGGCGCGTTGCCAGTGGGCTCCGCCGTTGTGCTGGCCATACGGCCGGAGCATCTTGTCCTCGGCGCGGCCGCGGGCACCGTCAAACTCGGCACGGCCGGGGTGAGCGACGTCGTTTTCCAGGGCAGCTTCAAACGCGTGCTCGCCGTTTCCATCGAGGACCCGTCGCTTCAGTTCATCGCCAGGCTGCCCGCGACAGCCACCGCCCGGCCGGGCGACACGGTTGCCGTTTCGTGCGATACCGACCAGATCATCCTGCTGACGGATTGAACTTTTCTGACGGATTGAAAATGGGCACGCTTGCGGTCATCGACGCCCCAGACTGGTACGAGACCATCCGCATGAGCGATGGTGTCACGCTGATCCACGAGCCGTGGATAAAGCCGTTCTTCCGCTGCAATATGTGGCATGTGCGCGGCCGTGATCGCGATCTCCTCTTCGACACCGGGCTTGGCCATTTCAGCCTTCGGCGTCACGTGCCGCTGGTCAGCGAGCGCAAGCTTATCTGCGTCGCCAGCCACACGCATTTCGACCATATCGGCTGTCACCACGAATTTCCCGAGCGCTGCGTGCACGCGGCAGAGGCCGGGATCCTCGCCGATCCGCGCAACGAATGGACGGCTGCCGGCACCTATGCGACCGACGAGATGTTCGATCGCCAGCCGCAAGGCTGGGACACGGCGCGCTACGGCATTCTGCCCGCGCCTGCCGGCCGTTTGCTTGGCCATGGCGATGTCGTCGATCTCGGCGACCGCGCCTTCGAGGTGATCCACACGCCCGGCCATTCCCCGGGCGGCATCGCGCTCTACGAAAACAGGACGGGCATCCTGTTATCCGGCGACATCATCTATGACGGCCCGCTGATCGACGATGTCTACCACTCGGACATCCCCGATTACATGGCGACACTCATGCGACTGCGCCACCTCGATGTCTCGGTCGTGCATGGCGGCCATTTTCCGAGCTTCGGCAAGGTGCGTTACCGCCAGCTTGTCGACGAATATCTGGAACAGAAGCGGCAAGCCGGCTGCCACCTGCGGCAGAACCCTTGAGTGGGATCAAGGCATCAGTTCGAAATGCCGCGGAAACGCCTGATGCAGCAGGAGCAGCATGGTCTTGCGCAGCACATTGGTGTCGCGGCTGGACGGATTGAGATGATCCCAATACCAGGCGCCATGAACCAGATAATTCAGGCTCTCTGACAGAGTGTCTATGTCGACGCCGCCATAACCGCCGCTGCGCGAAATCTCGATCAGCAGCTCGCGCGCCTCGGCGGTGTAGGCGAGATCGCTCGGCAAGCCGATTTCATTGTAGATCTGCATGCTCTTGCGGTCGCTGGAGAACACGACGAAGACCGAAACCCAGTTCGGGTGCTGGCGGGCGAAACGTTGCGCGCAATCGACCGCGCCCAAGACCCGCTCCACCGGCGACAGGCCGGGCGCCCGCACCAGCGTAACCCACTGCTCATCGTATCGATCGCTGAGATACTGCAGGACGGCGCGAAACAGGTTCTCCTTGCTGCGAAAATGGAAGACGACCAAGGCATTGGACGAGCCGACATGTTCGGCAATGCGCTGCATGGTGACGCTTGCCAACCCCTCCTCCGCGATGAGCTCGATGGTGGCGTCGATGATCCGCTGCACGCTGGCTTCGCCGCGTTCGCGCCGACGGTCCTTCGGTGCGGCATCGTTTGCCGGGCCTCCATTCTTCGCCATTGCGCCTTTGCGTTTTGCCGCTGTAGCCTTTTGTTGCGCCATCTTCGTCCAGTTCCTTTCGAACCCTTGTGGCGGCGATCGTCGGCGCCGCCACGGATCCGTCTATTCGAGGTGTCCGGCGTCGGCTCACCACAACCAAAGCCGGAGATCAAGCTGCATCGCGGCAAGGGCCGCCTCGCCCTGTTATAGCGACGGACGCGTTTCGGTGTCTGTGTACCACTGCCCGTTGGCCGTCTCATAGGCCATGGCCGCGCGGAAAACATCGGCATCGCGATAGGTGCGGCCGACAATCTGGATGCCTGTCGGCACACCGCTTGCCGCCCGGCCCGATGGCACGGACAGAACCGGACAACGGCTCATCATGTTGAATGGCGTCGTCATCACCCAGCCAAGCGACGGGTTCACCTGCTTGCCGTTGATCTCGACCGTACCCGTTGTCTGATCGAACTCCGCCGGCACGGAGGGAAGCGCGTTGGTCGGGCAGATCAGCACATCGTAGGTCTCCAGCAGCGGCCCCAGCGTCTGGTACATCCTGGCCGCCACATCGAGGGTCCCGACAAAGTCCGTCGCCTTCGACTTTTGCCCGTCCTCGGCGAATTGACGTGCATAGCTCGTCATGTCCTTGCCATGCTCCTTGAGCAGTTGCGCCAACGAGGCGCCGAACAGATGTTCGAGATAGGCCATGCCGGCCTTCAGCACGTCGTCGCCCCAGCCCAAATCGACTTCATCGACCGTGGCGCCCAGCGAGCGGAACACATCGCAGGCGGCAAGCGTGTTCTTGCGCACGTCAGGGTCGACTTCGAAAGAACCAAGGTCCATCGAGAAAGCAATCTTCCAGCCCTTGATCGGCTTGTAGTCGAGCGGCAGCCGCAGTTTTGGGCGCAGCGTGGCGATGTCGAGCGGGCTCGGTCCCGCCATGACATTCTGCAGCAGGATCGCATCCCCGACGTTTCGCGCCAGCGGTCCTGTGTGGCAGTAGAAGTCGAGGTTGAACGGCGGCTCGTCCGGGTTGCGGCCGTAAGGCGGCTTGAAGCCAACGAGGCCGCAGGCCGACGCGGGAATGCGGATCGAGCCGGCAATGTCCGAGCCGGTGGCAATCGACGACGTGCCGGAAGCCAGCGTCGCCGCGGAACCTCCCGACGAACCGCCCGGCGTGAAATCGCGATTCCACGGATTGCGCGTCACGCCCCAGCGCCTCGACCAGGTATAGCCGGCGCAGCTGAATTCAGGCGTCGCCGTGCGGGCATGGACAATGCCTCCGGCCTTGATGATGCGCTCGTTCATCGTCGAGGTATGGCCACCAATGGCGTCCTTCGACAGCAGCGAGCCATGCGAGGTCGGCTTGCCCTTGATATAGCTCTCGTCCTTGATGCCGATCGGCAGCCCCTCGAGCGCCCCGGTGCGCGCGCCCCTGGCGTATTTCGCCTCGGCTTTCCTGGCCAGATCCATGGCCTCGTCGAAATGCGTGAAGGTGAAGCAGTTGACCGTCGGCTTGGTGGCCTCGGCACGCCGGATGGTGGCCTGCATGAGGTCGACGGGCGAAAGTTTCTTCGCCTTGAACAGCCGCAGCGCCTCGCTGGCCGGCATGTAGCAAAGGTCGAGATCGGTCATGGGAAGTCTCCTGCGATCGGCGGATCGCGTTTGGCATGGACGGGAGGTGGCCGCGCCGCATGCAGCGGCGCGGGAACCCGGATCAGGTCATTTCTGCAGGTCGGTCCAGATCTTCGTGTAGAGCGCCTGTACGTCCGGCGGACAGGCCTGCATGAACTGGCCCTTGCCAGCGAATTGCGCGGGAACATCGACTTCCGGCGCACCTTTCATGTCCGCTGGCATGGAGGCTTCCGAGCCCTTGATGCCGTTGGCATAGCGGGCAAAGGCCGAGATCATCGCGGCGTTCTGCGGATCCATGACGAAGTTCTGGAAGAGCTTGGCATTCTCGACGTTCTTGGCGTCCTTCAGCACCGCGACATTGTCCATCCAGATCGGATAGCCCTCCTTGGGATAACCATAGGCGATCTTGTCGTTCTGCATCCGCTGGCGCAGCGATATGCCGTTCCAGTTGACGCCGGCGGCGATGTCGCCCTTGCCCAGGCCGTCGACGGCGCCATAGTCGAAGGACAGCCATTTGGCCTTGGCCTCGACCAGCTTGTCGCGCACCTTCTTCAGCAGCACCTTGTCGTCGGTGCAGTACTGGCCGCCTTCATAGGCGATGGCGAGGAACATGATGTCACCCATTTCGGGCACGACATTGATCTTGCCGACGAGCTCGGGCGGCGGGTCAAGAAAGATCGCCGAGGTGTTGATGTCGCCGGAATAGACCGACTTGTTGACCGATACGCCGGTCGTGCCCCACTGCCACGGAACGGTGTATTTGCGGCCCGGATCGAAGGGCACGTCGACCCATTTGGGATCGACATTCTTGAAATTCTCCATCTGGTCCGGGCGCGATTCAAGCAGCAGGCCTTCGCTTATCCAGATCGGAACGACGCTGGCCGAAGGCACGACGATGTCGAAACCGGCGCCGCCCTGGCGGATCTTGGCGAGCGCGGTGTCGTTGGAATCGAAGTCGGTGACGGTGACCTTGACCTTGTAGGTCTCCTCGAACTTCTTGATCAGGTCGGGGCTGGTGTAGTTGCCCCAATTGTAGATGTTGAGCGCACCGTCGGCACGGGCCACGCCCGTGACAGCCAGCAGCGACAGCCCGATGGCCGTCGCGGTCAGTTTCCAGTTCATGCTGCATGCTCCCATTGTTGGGACCGGCGGCAAAGCTGCCTCAGGTCCGTTTCCTGCTGACGAAAAAGAAGGCGGTGACGATGCCGATCGACAGCACCAGGAAGGCCGTCGAGATGGCATTGATCTCGGGGGTTACGCCGCGGCGAATCTGGCCGAGCATGTAGGTGGGCAGCGTGTCCTGGCCGCCGGATTTGACGAATTCGGTGATGACGACATCATCCAGCGAGACGACGAAGGCGAGCATCAGCCCGGCCAGAATGCCCGGCCAAAGCAGCGGCAAGGTCACGTGCCGGAACGTCTTCCATTTGGTCGCGTAGAGGTCGGCGGCCGCTGTTTCGAGCGCCAGGTACATGCTTTCGAGCCGCGCGCGGATCGGCAGATAGGCAAAGGGGACGCAGAAAGCGGTGTGCGCGGCGACGAGGTAGCCGAGGCCGGAATAGCCGGTCCAGATCTTGATGCGCGAGAACACGATCAGCAGCGCCACGGCGGTGACGATCTCCGGCACCATCAGCGGCTGGTTGATGAAGGCATATTTGAAGGTCAGTCCGCGATAGGGTTTGGTCCGGGTCGTCGCCAACGCCGCCATGGTCGCCGAGATCGTCGCCAGCATCGCAGCGACGGCGGCGATCTGGAACGAGCGGAGCGACGATTCGATCACCAGCCCGTTGTTCCAGGCGACATGGAACCAGCGCAGCGAAAAGCCCTTCCAGATCGCCAGCGAGTCATTGTCGTTGAAGGCGTAGACCACCAGCGTGGCGATCGGCAGATAGAGCAGGAAGAAACACAGTATCGCCAGGCTGACGAAGCCGTTCTGCCGCCGGACGTCGAAGCGCTTAGCCATGGGCGCCATCCGACCTTGTGGTGTTTCTGGTATAGAACAGCAGCGCCACCATGACGATGACCATCAAGGTGATCGACAGCGCCGCGCCGAGCGGCCAGTTGCGACCTGCCCCGAACTGCAGCTCGATCAGATTGCCGATCATCAGATTGGTGCCGCCGCCCAGCACGCGCGGCGTCACATAGGCGCCAAGCGAAGGAATGAAGACGAGGATCGAGCCTGCGACGATGCCCGGCGTGACCAGCGGGACGATGATGCGCCTCAGCACCTCGAACCGCGTCGCGTAGAGATCATAGCCCGCCTCGACAAGGCGGAAATCGATCTTCTCCATGCTGGCGTAGAGCGGCAGCACCATCAGCGGCAGGAAGACGTAGACCATGCCGGCCAGGACGGCGAAATTGGTGTACATGAGCTGGATGGGATGGTCGGTGATCCCAAGCGCTTGCAGCGCCGAATTGATGATGCCGTCATTGCGCAGCACTTCCTGCATGGCGAAGGTGCGGATCAGAAGGTTGGTCCAGAACGGAATGGTGATCAGGAACAGCCAGATGTCGCGCCGGTGATCCGGCCGCGTGGCGATGAAATAGGCGGTGGGAAAGCCGAGGATCAGGGTCAGCACGGTGGTTGCCAGCGACAGCGACACAGAGCGCCAGAAGATCGACAGATAGGCCGTGGCGAAGGACAGCGTGTCGTCGAAGACATCGCGCTCGAACAGCACGCTCACCCAGGCGTCGGTGGAGAACCGCCACTTCACATCACCGTAATTGCCTGGCGTCAGGAAGGAATAGACGACCACGATCAGCAGCGGCCCTAGGGCCGCGAGGAAGACGATCAGCAGCGCCGGGGCCGAAAGCAGCCAGCGCGACCTGATATCGTCACGTTCGGCCTTTTCGGCGACCTCTCTCGCGGTTGCCATGGGGCTAGTCCTTCAACACTTGTGCAGCGTTGTCGCCAATCTGAATGCCGACCTTGGTGCCGTTTTCGAAACCGCAGCCGGCGCTGCGCGAATTCTGCTGGCGCACCATGAAGACATCGCCTTCGTCCAGCCGGACATGGATATGCGTGTCGGTGCCGAAGTAGACGATGTTCTCGATGGTGCCGGAGAGATCGCCACGGCCTTCGACCAGCTTCGCGTGCTCGGGCCGCACCATCAGCGTTGCATTGCCGCCGGCGCGGAAGTCCACGGCAGCGGTCGCGCGGATCCTGGCGCCCGAGCGCAAGGCGATTTGCGCCTGGCCATTGCCCGCGCTTTCGACCGTGCCGGTCAGGAAGTTGGTTTCGCCGATGAAGTCGGCGACGAACCGCTCCGCCGGATGGTCATAGACATCCCATGGCGTGCCGACCTGCAGGATGTTGCCTGACGACATCACCGCGATGCGGTCCGACATGGTCAGCGCTTCTTCCTGGTCGTGGGTAACGAAGATGAAGGTGATGCCGGTCTCATGCTGCAGCCGCTTCAGCTCGATCTGCATTTCCTTGCGCAGCTTGTAGTCGAGCGCCGACAGCGGCTCGTCGAGCAGCAGCACTTTCGGCTGCGGCGCGAGCGCCCGGGCCAGCGCGACGCGCTGCTGCTGGCCGCCGGAGATCTGGCTGGTGCGCCGGTTCTTCAATTCCTGCATGTGGACGAGTTTCAGCATCGCGTCGACACGCGCCTCGATCTCTGCCTTCGGCCTGCCCAGCATCTTCAGGCCGAAGCCGATGTTGTCGGCGACCGTCATGTGTGGGAACAGCGCATACGACTGGAAGACGGTGTTGACCGGCCGCTTAAAGGGCGGCAGCGGCGCGATGTCCTGGCCATAGAGCAGGAGCTCGCCGTCGGTCGGAAAGTCGAAGCCGGCGATCAGCCTGAGCAGCGTCGTCTTTCCACAGCCGGACGGCCCCAGCAGCGTGAAGAATTCATTTTCGCGGATCGCGACGGAGACGTTGTCGAGCGCTCTGACCGAATCCTGACCGGTTCCCCGAAAGACCCTGGTGACGCCCTTCGCCTCAACGGCGGGCCGCATGGCTGTCAAGATATTCCCCTCTTCTCGGTGGCCATTCACCGGCTGACGCCGGCTGTCCAACTCAATCCTCGACCTTAGGGGTAACTGTGACTAAACATACAGTCAATATCTTTTTGCCCGATATAGCCATGGGTCCGCAAATCGACTGTAAAACCGATGCGGTGGAACCCGGTGAGTGGCTAAGCAGGAGTTGTGATGGCGGGTCGAGGCTGAAATGAATCCTTCGCAGCAGCTCGCCGGCCTCGCGTAATGAAGCAGGCGTCAACGCTGCCAGCCATGGGGCGGACGATCAGGACACTTTCAGGATTTACAGCGCCCTTTGCGGGCATGGTGCTCCGGCGGCATCACCACAGCGCGACGCCGTGGGCTGCGGCCGGAAGCTTGTCTCTTCGGACTGGCGCACCAGTTCGGCAAAGAGCAGCGCGAAGCTTCCCAGAATGAGAAAGACGATGATCAGGCGCGTTACCGGCAATATGTCGGCCTCGACTGGCTAGCCCCCACGCAACCCATCCACTGCCGGCTAACATGACCGATCCGGCTTTACGAGACTTTAAGGCCAGTCTTAACCATCACATTCGCGTAGCCTTTGACATGATGCGCGAACGGCAGCTCTGTATCCCGCCGCTCAGCGGTTGTCTTGCCGTCCGGGATGGCGGTGCCATCCGGGATGGTGGCTCCCTTTGCAGACATGCCTCGCTCATGCTACCCCGGCGCTGGCGCGGCCCGGCAACCGGCCGCCGCCAATCGGTCGTCATCGGGGAGCCATGAGCAAAGCCGCCAGCCGCATCGCCTTCGTCTCGTCCGACACCGCTGACGCCAAGACGGCGCTGGAAAGCCTGTCGGCGCGCTATGGCCAGTCCTCCGTCGAGGATGCTGAAACCGTCGTCGCGCTTGGCGGTGACGGCTTCCTGTTGCAGACCCTGCGTGACACGATGGGAACCGGCAAGAAGGTCTACGGCATGAACCGTGGCACCATTGGCTTCCTGATGAACGAGTATCGTTCCGGTGGCCTCACCGAGCGTCTTGCGGCCGCCGTCGCCGAAACGATCCGGCCGCTGGAGATGCTGGCCGTGACCTCGGAAGGCGAGACGATTTCGGCACTGGCGATCAACGAGGTGGCGCTGTGGCGCCAATCCTATCAGACGGCCAAGATCCGCATCACCGTCGACGAACAGGTCCGGCTCGAGGAGCTGAACTGCGACGGCGTGATGATCGCGACCCCGGCCGGGTCCACGGCCTACAATCTTTCGGCGCACGGGCCGATCCTGCCGCTCGATGCGCCACTGCTGGCGCTGACCCCGGTCAGCCCGTTTCGCCCGCGCCGCTGGCGCGGCGCGCTGCTGTCCAACAAGGCGACCGTGCGCTTCGACATTCTGGAGCCGGAAAAGCGGCCGGTGAACGCCGCCGCCGACCATACGGAAGTCAAGGCGGTGGCCTCGGTGACGGTCAGGGAATCGCCGACCGCGACCGCCACGTTGCTGTTCGATCCCAATCATTCCTGGAACGAGCGTATTCTCGCCGAACAGTTCCGTTACTGAGCCGGCGCCGCGAACGGCACGCAGATTAAGCATCGCGATTAAGGTTACAACTTCACAATCGTGCCAATCACGCCCGTTTCTGTTGACAAATCGAGGGCTTGCTCCTAATTGCAATACCGATCTTGCAGGCGCGTGGCGCTTGCCGCGACAGACGCCATTAGACGCCGTTGCGCTTCCCCGAACCAGCCAAAGACAACAACACTTGTCCTCAGACACCACGATCGCTCCAGAAGCGTTGACCTTTTCAGACCTCGGCCTTTCGCCGAAGGTCCTTTCCGCAGTCACCGATGCCGGCTACACGCAGCCGACGCCGATCCAGGCGGGCGCCATTCCGCATGCCTTGCTCGGCAAGGACGTACTGGGCATTGCCCAGACCGGCACCGGCAAGACGGCGTCTTTCGTGCTGCCGATGCTCACAAGGCTGGAAAAGGGCCGCGCCCGCGCCCGCATGCCGCGCACGCTGATCCTGGAACCGACGCGTGAGCTTGCCGCGCAGGTCGAGGAAAACTTCGTCAAATACGGCAAGAACCACAAGCTCAACATCGCGCTTTTGATCGGCGGCGTGTCGTTCGACGAACAGGACAAGAAGCTGGAGCGCGGCGCCGACGTGCTGATCGCGACGCCCGGCCGCCTGCTCGATCACCGCGAGCGCGGCAAGCTGTTGCTCAACGGCGTCGAGATCCTCGTCATCGACGAAGCGGACCGCATGCTCGACATGGGTTTCATCCCCGACATCGAGCGCATCTGCGAGATGATTCCGTTCACCAGGCAGACGC
This sequence comes from Mesorhizobium sp. LjRoot246, assembly GCF_964254115.1. Taxonomy (NCBI): domain Bacteria; kingdom Pseudomonadati; phylum Pseudomonadota; class Alphaproteobacteria; order Hyphomicrobiales; family Phyllobacteriaceae; genus Mesorhizobium; species Mesorhizobium sp. LjRoot246. The sequence goes on from NZ_CAXUSN020000001.1 coordinate 4,297,942, forward strand.
TGTTCTTCTCGGCGACGATGCCGCCGGAAATCACCAAGCTCACCGAACAGTTCCTGCATGCGCCGGTGCGTGTCGAGGTCTCGAAGGCCGCGTCCGCGGCGACCAACATCACCCAGCGGCTGGTCAAATCCGGCTCCAAGCCATGGGATAAGCGCGAGACGCTGCGCAACCTGATCAAGGCAGAGGATGCGGAGCTGAAGAATGCGATCATCTTCTGCAACCGCAAGGTCGAAGTGTCGGAACTGTTCCGCTCACTGCTGAAGTATGATTTCGACGCCGGTGCGCTGCATGGCGACATGGACCAGCGCGCGCGCATGCAGATGCTGGCCAATTTCCGCGACGGCAAGCTGCGCTACCTCGTCGCTTCCGATGTCGCCGCGCGCGGCCTCGACATCCCCGACGTCAGCCACGTCTTCAACTACGACGTGCCGATCCATGCCGAGGATTATGTCCACCGCATCGGCCGCACCGGCCGCGCCGGGCGCTCTGGAAAATCCTTCACCATCGCAACCAAGTCGGACACCAAATACATCGACGCCATCGAACGGCTGATCGGCAACAAGATCGAATGGCATGACGGCGACCTGTCGACAGTGGTCGCCAGCGAAGGCGAGGACGATGCTCCGCGCCGTGGCAAGGGTGCGCCACGTCGTGCCGGACGCAAGGACGACGATCGCAGGGAAAAGGGCGGCGAGCGCAAACCACGCGAACGCCATGCCAAGCACAGCGAAGATGCAGCACCGAAAACGGTCCCTGAGGATCAGCCGGGGGCCGAGGCTGCAGTCGCCGACATCGATGAGCGGCGCTCGCGCAAGGAAGCGATCCGTTCGGAAAACACCGAGCGCAAATCATCCGATCGCAACGAACAGCGGGCACCGGAACGCGGCGATACCCGGCCGCAGCGCGACAGCAACCGCCCTGCCCGCCAACGCCACCAGGAAGACAACGATTCCACCGTCGGCTTTGGCGACGACATGCCGGCCTTCATGCGGATCGTCGCCAAGGTCTGATATTGCGGCGCCTCGCGTCTTTTAGACGCGCAAAGTATGTCGTCGCTTGCGAAAGCCATCGGCGGCTAGAGGTTTTTGAGTTCCAGGCGGAACGCAAGCATATCCAGGAACGTGCGAACCTTGGCCGAGGATGACCTGCCTTCCGGCCACAAGGCGTGTATCGGTACCGGCACCGGTTCGAATTCGGTCAAGACCAACTCGACGCGACCCTCATCCACCAAATGCCTTATCTGCCAAAGAGGCGAGTAGCCCAAGCCCAATCCGTGGATTGCGGCGGCATAGATGGGCGTCATCAAATTGGACCGAAAAGCGCCGGTGACCTTGACCGCCCGGGGCTTGCCGTCAATCTGAAATATCCATTCACCCGGATGCTCGTCAACGGTTCGAACGATGCAGCTATGCGCACCCAGTTCAAAGGGATGGATCGGGCGACCGCGCTGTCCAAAGTAGGACGGTGCGCCGAATACGACGCGCCGCAACGCGCCCAGGCGTTTCGCTCGCAAGCTGGAATCCGGCAAATTGCCGATTCGTATCGCCAAATCGAGGCCTTCGGCACCGAGATCGACAAATCCATCGGAAAGCTGGAGGTCAACCTCGACCCGAGGATACATCCGCATGTACTCGGCGATGACAGGTACGAGGAAATCGGGACCGAACAGAACTGGGGCGCTCACGCGCAGGATGCCTGACGGCTCCGATCGCAGGTTGGCCGCTTGCAGCTGGGCTTCATTTATGTCCTCGATGGCGGGTTTGATGCGGTGGAAAAAAGCCGCTCCGGCTTCGCTCGGTGTCGAGCGGCGTGTTGTTCTGTGGACAAGTTCCACCCCGACTGATTCTTCCAATGTCGCCAAGGACCGGCTGATCGCCTGCAGCGAGCGGCTCAGTCGGCGTGCGGCAGCCGTCAGACTTCCCAGCTCGACGACTGCGATGAAAGCTTCAAAATCATCTATCCGGCTCATGAACTCTCCCGAAGATCGAGAGAATCTATCGCAATATCACGTAATTGTAACGCGCATCGCGACGTTTTATTTTCCTGCAAGAGGCCTCGAAAGGGCCGGCTTGATGGAAGGAAACGTCATGCGAGCATCCAATCCAACCGTCCTGGTGGTTGGCGCCACCGGCCGATTTGCCGGACTTGTCGTGCCTGAGCTTGTCCGCCGCAATGCCAGTGTTCGAGCACTCGTTCGCGATCATCCCGCGAACGTCGAAAAGGCCAGGAAACTCGGCGCATCCGAGGTCGTGACTGGAGATTTGCGCAACCATCGGAGTCTGGAAAGGGCCGTAGAGGGCGTCGACGGCGTCTTTCACATCGGGCCGGCTTTTGCCCCCGATGAAGCCGCGATGGGTGTTGCCATGGTTGAAGCGGCGAGCTGGGCAGGTGTTCGAAAATTCGTCTTCTCGTCGGTGATCCAGCCCACCAACACGAAGCTGGAAAACCATGCGAGCAAGGTGCCGGTCGAAGCTGCCCTTTATTCGACTGACATGGAATACACCATTCTGCACCCTGCCAATTTCATGCAGAACATCGAGGCGGCTTGGCCGTTCATTGTCGAGCACGGCGTCTTCTCGGAACCGTTTCCAACAACAGCCAAGCTGGCGCGTGTCGATTACCGCGATGTCGCCGAAGTGGCTGCGATCGCTTTGACCGAAGCGCGACTGTCCTATGCGACGCTAGAACTTTGCGCCGGCATGCACAGCCGTGACGAGATCGTTTCAATGATGGGCGAGGAACTCGGCCGCCCGATCTCCGCCGGCGAGCCGACATTTGGCGAATGGGCGGCGAATGCCCGCCTCCCCTACAGTGATGGTCAGATGCATCTGCTGGCCAAGGTTTTTGACCACTACGCCAACTATGGCCTCGGCGGAAACAGCCTGACATTGCGTGCCGCCCTGGGCCGCGAGCCACGCTCTTTACAAAGCTTCATTGGCGAACTGGCCCAACGAAATGCACGCGCCGCCTGATCGCACCGACCTCGCTCTACCCACTTTTTCTAACCAGGAGATTTTCATGTCACGCGATAGGGTTTTGAAATTGAGAAAACTACCGCCTTCCTACAGCACGGTGGTGATGCCGTTCGTTCTTTCAATCCTCATGTCCTGCATTGTCTCGGCGGTTTCGACCGCAATAGGCACGGGCTGGGCGGGCGATTTCGTGGCGACTTGGTCGTATGCATGGGGTGCATCATGGCTCGTCGCGTTTCCGAGCCTGCTGATGGTCCTTCCGATCGTACGCCGGATCGTCGCAATGATCGTCGATCAGCCCGCCCGCTCCTAGGGCGTGGACTCAGAAGCGCGCAGCCACATACGCCGCTGCAAGCTAATTTGCGGATCACAGTATCCGCCGGACAGGAGCAATCAATTGTCGGGAAGCGGCAACGGTGTATCACTCAAGGTCCGCAGGTAAGCGATGAGGTCCGCTCGCTGCTTCTCGTCCTGCAGACCCGGGAAAGTCATATCTGTTCCAGGCAAAGTGAGTGCGGGGTTTGAGATAAAAAAATTGAGTTCCTCAAAGGTCCAATCGCCACCAGCATCCTTTAGACTTGACGAATACTCGACATCGCCTTGCGAAGCCTTTCGCCGCCCCACGATGCCCCACAGATTGGCCTTTTTGGAAACCTTGACCCCCGGCGCTGCAAGATGGCAAGCCCCGCACGTTCTGCCGAAAATTTCTTTGCCCGATTCAGCGTTTGCCGATGCAAGTCGTGCCGAAATCGGCGCAATGGCCGGTCGACGGGCGCCATGACTGTGCAAGTAGGCCACGACGTCGTCGTGACCACCGAGCTTGGCCAAATGTATGGGCGGGCTTCCATTCGATGTCAGAGCATTGACATCTGCTCCAGCATCCACGAGGTGGATGACGCACTGAAGGCAGCCATTCTCGGCAGCCACGTGCAGCGGGGTCTGCGCTTTCGCCAAGTGATTTGGATTGGCCCCATTATCGAGTAACAGCTTCACGATGTCAGCGTACCCACCCTTGTTAGCGGCGTAGAGTGGCGTTCTTTGCCAACTGACGGGCAGGTTAACGTCCGCCCCACGATTGATCAGAAGTTTTGCCAAATCGACATTTCCGGCTTCGCAGGCGATATAGAGCGCCGTGACTCCATCAATTTCGTCAATAGGAGCGCCTTTGTCCAAGGCGGAAGTCACAGCTGCGACGTCACCATTCCTGACAAGATCACCTAAGTTGTTCGCTTGGGCGGGCAGTGCGACAAGCCAAAGGACCCACGCAGCCCTTATCGCCCACATGCGTCCCCGCTTGATCATTGTATCCTCCCTGATGAGAGCTCGATGACGGGTTTGTCTTAGAACAAGGGCTTGCTGGCGGGCGACATGGCAACGGTAGCCGAGAATGGCCGCTTTCGCCTCGGAAGCAGACATACGTGCTTGATCTAACCATGCCCACTTATGAGTTCATGCCCTAGCAAGCCCCACTCGCCCGTTACATCGGCCCAGGCATCATCTTGGTCGGTTTTTCCAGCATCGGAAACTCGGCCTTCGAGCATTTAACGTTTGGGTTCGTCGGACTGAACATGCCGTTCGGATTGTCCCCAAGCCAGGCATGAAGGTCGTAGTGGACGAACTCCCTCGGGATGAGCGGATAGTGCCCCTCCATCGGACCCATGAAGGTCTGGCCAAACAGCTTCGGCGGTTCCTTGATGTCCGGCGTCAGAGGCACCAGCCATTCCACGCCCACCAGGCGCAAGCCCTTCTTGGTCGGTTCGTAGATCAGCACATTGGGATGCATCGGGTCGAGTTTTTGACCGATACTCGGGACATTGACGAAATGGATGCCCATGGCGCCCTTCGGGTAATCCATCGCGCCGGCTATCTTTTCTCCACTGTAGTAGACGCAGCCGACCGTCGACAGATAGAGGTCGCGGACGGCGGCGGTGTAGTCCTCATACTTGGCGAGCGACTTTTTCAAGGCATCGATATCGGCCTTGTTGGCGTCCTCTGCCAGAGCCGTAGCGACGCCCAACCATGCGCCTACGAAACCCGTTAAAACGAGGACGCCGCAGCGCCCAAGGCTGGCTGTTCTTGTCATGCATTCCTCCCAGACTTTCTGATCTGGCCGTGCAAGACCGAGGCGGAAAAATGCTGATTGCGCGGCCAGTTACACCGCCTCATCCCCTCCGGAACAGCGACGATGCTATTCCTTTCCATGGTTGCGGGAAAGCATTATTTTAGCAGCAGCTAATTCTATAGCGCACCTGAAGAGCGCCGACGTCGGCTCAAACAAAAACGGCCCCACATGGGAGCCGTTTCGCATTGATTTGCCGAACAGCTCAGGTGAGCGGAGACAACTGGATCTCGACACGGCGGTTCTGGGCGCGGCCTTCGGCCGTCGCATTGGATGCGATCGGACGCGTCTTGCCGAAGCCGGTGACGGCGAAGCGGCGCTGATCGACGCCCTGACCGGACAGATAGTTCGCCACTGCCAGCGCGCGGCGCTGCGACAGATCGAAATTGTGCTGCTCTCCGCCAGTCGAATCGGTATGGCCGAAGACATCGACCGTGGTCTGCTTGAACTTCTTCAGCACCAGCGCGACCGAGTTCAGCACCTGGTAGAAGCCGGGCTTCACCGCATCCTGATCGACGTTGAAGGTGATGTCGGACGGCATGTTGAGGATGATCTGGTCGCCGCTGCGGGTGACGCTGACGCCAGTGCCCTCGAGCTGCCGGCGCAGCTCGGCTTCGTTCTGGTCCATGGTGGCGCCGATGGCGCCGCCGGCCAGCGCGCCGATGCCGGCGCCGATCAGTGCGTTGCGGCGGTCATTGCCGCCGGCAAGCAGGCCAAGGCTGGCACCCGCCAGGGCGCCGAGGCCGGCACCGGCCGCCGTGTTGGAAATCTTCTGGTCGCCCGTATACGGATCGGTGGTGGTGCAGGCGCTCACGAGCACAGCTGTCGCCACGACGACGAGCACAGTCTTTTTCATAGGATAGTCCCTCTCCAAGTCACGCCTTGCGGTGGCGCCAAATCAGCCCTTGTGGCGACTTGTACCATGAAATGCGGCAAAAAGCGGAACGGCAAAAGCGTCGCCCCCGGCTTTTCCCGAGGGAACCGATACAAGATCAGGCTACCAGAGATTTTTGCCGTCGATGACCACCACTTCGATATTGTCGAGGTCGAAATCATCGAACAAACGCGAGTTGACGCTGATCTTGGGATTGTCGAAATCCGGCTCGCCGGTCGACCAGTCCGGCGTTTCGGTGAAGGTGCCGCAGCCGCAGGTAGCGCAAAAACCGTGCTTAACGGTTTTCGATCCCCACCGGTAGAAAGAAACGTTCTCCATCGGGCTGGTGAGCTTGAACTGCGACGGGATGTAATAGGCCCAGAGCGAGCCACGTTTCGAGCAGAACGAACAGGTGCATTGCGTCACCGTCTGCGGTGCTTGCGAAACCTCGAACGTCGTCGCCTTGCAGTGACAGCTTGCCTTGATTGTCATGAACGCTTTCCTCTCCAATGCCCGCCGCCCTCGGGCAAAGGCACCATAAAGGAACGCCCCTGACAAGCATCTGTCAGCTATCACCGCGGACCCCCGAACGCCGCCTTGCTTTCAATAGGAACGCGGCGGCACGAACAGACAGATCGTCTTGCCGGCGTCGAGACCTGCCTGGTGTGCGCACCAATGGAATTCGCCGTCCGGGCTGTTCTTGACTCGCTTGTCGCTCATCGGAACGACCTCGCCCGTTCCGGCGATCACATAGCCCTCGGGCTTTTCCAGCACCTCACCCGTATGGGTCGTGCGGCAATCATAGTTTGCACAGCAGGCGAAGGGATAACTCCAGCCTTGTGGCTTTGCCGCCGTGGGCGTGGCGTCATGCGCCAAGGCAGGTGCCGTCAGCATTGCGATCGCGCCGATTGCGAACAGGGAAAACAGAAGGCGGCCAGCCGGTTGAACGGCATTGGCCGATCTGGGTGTGGCAGCAGACATGGAAACGTTCCTTTCAAACGAGCATCAAGCGTTTCGCTTGCCCGTTCCCGGAACGTGTCTTCCCAGTGGCCGGATCGTCAGGTCGCAGATATGCCGCGTCCGGCCATAAATGCTTTTTGTCTCCCAGCCCTTGGATGCTGGGCTGATTCCTTGGTCGGCGCAAGAAGATGCATTCCCGACATCGCACTACAGACGTCAGGTATCCGCTACCGCCGACGAGATGAGGCCAAGGTCAGTTCCCGGCAAACGGGCGTCGAATAAACGGGATTGGCCCGTTGTGGTTCCACCTATGGCCGGTCAGAGCCGGCAATCACGTGCTCTTGATATTGCGGCAGGTCATCGGTGATGGTGAACCAACCCGCCTTCGAACCGACGAAAATGTGCGCGGTCGGGCGGATGGATGGGTCGTCGACGAGGGTTCCCATGGCGACATGGACGTATGCGCCGTCGCGCACGAGCGAATAAAGCAACGAGCCGCACCGGCCGCAATGCGCGTCATGGCCGCTTTCGTCGCCGAAGATCAAAAGCTTGTCCTCGCCCTCGGTGAGAACAAGCTTTTCACGCTCGATACCGGCGAACGGCTTGAAGGCCGAACCGGTGGTGCGCCGGCAGTTCGAACAATGGCAGTTTGCCGCGTAGGCGAATTCGTCGGTCACCGCGTATTGCACAGCGCCGCACAGACATTTTCCGGCAAGCTTGCGAGCCATTGCCAATCCCGGTCTATGTGAGGGCCTAATCCAGGTCCGCCACGGCTTCGCCAGCCCCGCCTTCGATGCGCTGCGACAACGAGGCTTCCATGAAGTCGTCGAGGTCGCCATCGAGCACGCTCGACGGGCTGGTGCTCTCGACGCCGGTGCGCAGATCCTTCACCAACTGATAGGGCTGCAGCACATAGGAGCGTATCTGGTGACCCCAGCCGATATCGCTCTTCGACGCCTCGGTGGCGTTTGCAACCGCCTCACGCTTCTTCAGCTCTTCCTCGTAGAGGCGCGAGCGCAGCATCTCCCAGGCCTTGGCCTTGTTCTTGTGCTGCGAACGTTCGGCCTGGCAGGCGACCGCGATGCCGGTGGCAAGATGCGTGATACGCACCGCCGAATCGGTGGTGTTGACGTGCTGGCCGCCGGAGCCGGACGAGCGATAGGTGTCGATGCGGACGTCGGATTCGGAAACGTCGATCTCGATCGTGTCGTCGATGACCGGATAGACCCAGATGCTGGCGAAAGACGTGTGGCGGCGCGCATTGCTGTCATAGGGCGAAATACGCACCAGGCGATGCACGCCGGATTCCGTCTTCAGCCAGCCATAGGCGTTGTGGCCCTTGATCAGCAGCGTGGCGGACTTGATGCCGGCTTCCTCGCCGTCATGCATTTCCAGCACCTCGACCTTGAAACGGCGCCGCTCGGCCCAGCGCGTATACATGCGCAGCAGCATCGAGGCCCAGTCCTGGCTTTCGGTGCCGCCGGCCCCGGCATGGACTTCAAGATAGGTGTCGTTGGCGTCGGCCTCACCCGACAGCAGCGTCTCGACCTGGCGGGCCTTCGCTTCGCCCTGCATCGAGCGGATCGCTGCTTCGGCCTCGGCAATGACGCCCTCGTCGCCCTCTTCCTCGCCGAGTTCGATCAGGCCGATATTGTCTTCCAGCGCCTGCGTCAAACCTTTCACCGAGGCGATGCCTTCCTCGAGACCCTGGCGTTCGCGCATCAGCTTCTGCGCTTCCAGCGGTTCGTTCCAGAGGCTGGCGTCCTCGGCACGCACATTGAGGTATTCAAGCCGCTTTATGGCCTGATCCCAGTCAAAGATGCCTCCTCAGCAGGGTAATCGCCTGCCTGATCTCGTCGACAATATTCTGCGTTTCCGCGCGCATGGCTGGCTGTTCTGTCCTGTTTGCTGAAGTCGGTCGGCGCGATACATAGGGAGGCCGCCGCCGGCTGTAAAGCAAAATGGGCTGGCGCGAGGCCAGCCCATCCGCTCGTGAAAATCGTCAGTAGAGGCCGCCGCCGCCGGACTGGATGGCTTGATTGGCCTGCGGCGACAGCGCGCCACCGGTGGCATTGGAGCCATCGGCGCCCATGCCGATCACCCAATAGCTGTCGGCGGGACCGGTACCTGGCTTGAAGGCTTCGATGATGGTGCCGGGATCGCCCGAGGCGGCACGCATGCCGGTCTTGCGGTTGATGGCGACCAGATTCATGCCTTGCGGCACCTTGAAGTCGACATTGGGCGTGCCGTCCAGCGCCACCCGCATGAAATCCTTGAAGATTGGTGCGGCGAGACCGCCACCGGTGGCGCCGTGGCCAAGGCCGCGCGGCGTGTCGTAGCCCATGTAGAGGCCGACGACGAGGTTGGGCGTGAAACCGATGAACCAGGCGTCCTTTTCGTCGTTGGTCGTTCCGGTCTTGCCGGCGATGTGGCGGCCGAGTTCGCCGATGGTGGCGCCGGTGCCGCGCTGCACGACGCCTTCCATCATCGAAGTGATCTGATAGGCGGTCATCGGATCGAGCACCTGCTCGGAATTGTCGACCAGTTCCGGCTCCGGCTGGTTCTGCCATTCCTGCGCATTGCAGCCTTGGCAGCCGCGTTCGTCCTGCTTGAACACCGTCTTGCCGTAGCGGTCCTGGATGCGGTCGATGAGCGACGGTTTGATCGACTTGCCGCCATTGGCCATGATCGAATAGGCCGACACCATGCGCATCACGGTCGTTTCGCCGGAGCCCAGCGCCATCGGCAGATAGGGCGCCAGATGGTCGTAGACACCGAAGCGCTCGGCATATTCGACGACCAGCTTCATGCCCATGTCATTGGCAAGCCGCACCGTCATCAGGTTGCGCGACTTCTCGATACCGGAGCGCAGGGTCGCGGGGCCAGCGACGGTGCCGTCGTAATTCTTCGGCGTCCAGGTCGTATTGCCGCTCTGGATGGTGATCGGCCCGTCCATGATCACCGAGGCCGGCGTATAGCCATTGTCGAGCGCCGCCGAATAGACGATCGGCTTGAATGACGAGCCCGGCTGACGCATGGCTTGCGTCGCGCGGTTGAATTCGGACTGCGCGTAGGAGAAGCCGCCGACCATGGCCAGGACACGGCCGGTATGCGGATCCATGGCGATCAGGCCGCCCTCCACCTCGGGAACCTGGCGCAGGCTGTAGGCGCCATCGGCACCATCGTTCTTCTGCACGAAGACGACGTCGCCCGGCTTCAACACCTCCGCCGGCGACTTGGCCTTGACGGTCTTGCCGGCGACCACATGGCGCATGGCAAAACCCATGTCCTCCTTGCTGACAGTGCCTTCGACGCGTTCCTTGACGATCTCGCCCGATGCCTGGCGCGCCGGCTGCAGGCCGATCGACAGGCCGGTCGCCGAACTGTCGAGCACGACGGCCAGCGACCATTCGGGGACGTCCTCCAGCCCTTTGACGGCGCCCAGCGGCACGCCCCAGTCACCGGATACGTCGATCGACGTCACCGGTCCGCGATAACCGCGCAGCGTGTCATATTTCATCAACCCGCTCTGCATCGCCTTGCGGGCAATGAGCTGGATCTTCGGATCGAGCGTTGTGCGGACGGAAAGGCCGCCCTCGTAAAGCGCATTCTCGCCGTAACGGGCGATGATCTGGCGGCGCACTTCCTCGGTGAAGTACTCGCCGGCGAACAGATAGTTGCCGTTGCGGCGTGGCGTCACGCCCAGCGGCTCTGCCTTGGCCTTGTCGCCTTCCTCACGCGTAACGTAGCCATTCTCGACCATCTGGTCGATCACCCAGTTGCGGCGCTCCAGCGCACGATCGGCATGCTTGAAGGGGTGGTAGTTGTTCGGCCCTTTCGGCAGCGAAGCCAGATAGGCGGCTTCTGCCACGCTCAGCTCGTTGACCGACTTGTCGAAATAGGTCAGCGCCGCACCGGCGACGCCATAGGCGCCGAAGCCGAAGAAGATTTCGTTGAGGTAGAGCTCGAGAATACGATCCTTCGGATAGGCCTGCTCGATGCGGAAGGCGAGGATCATCTCCTTGATCTTGCGCTCGTAGGTCTGGTCCGAGGACAACAGGAAGTTCTTCGCCACCTGCTGGGTGATCGTCGACGCGCCGACCTGGCGCCGGCCCGAGCCGAGATTCTGCAGGTTGACGATGATGGCGCGGCCAAGGCCGGTCACGTCGATGCCGGGATGGTTGTAGAAGTTCTTGTCTTCCGCCGACAGGAAGGCCGCCTTGACGCGATCCGGTATGGCCTGGATCGGCAAATACAGGCGCCGCTCGCGAGCATATTCGGCCATCAGCGCGCCGTCCGACGAATGGATGCGGGTGGTCACAGGCGGCTCGTATTTGGCCAGCACCTCGTAGTCGGGCAAATCCTTCGACAAATGGCCGATGTAGATCGCAACGCCCGCCGCGACCAGAAGGGCCAGCGTCGTGCCGATGCCGAAAAAATAGCCAATGAGACGAATCATACCCGCTCCAGTCCTTGGTTCGGGAATTTCCTAAACGAAGCCGCCTTTCGCGCAAGCTTTCGAGCCGGTCCCAATCCGTAATCGAAAACCCTTGTCGCCACCATGTGGACAAAATACGGCAATGCCGAATTTCGCGGCTTCGCGCCGGAAATAAAAGCACCGGGTGTTGTCGCCGAGCCACGCTGCCTCTGGTTGCAGACACCGCCGGTCATGTCAGCCCCCGGCCCTCGCTCCGGCCTTGGCTGACGCGAAAAGCGCGACGGCATTGGTTATGCTTTGGGCCGCCTTGCCCCGCCAGTCGGCGTTGAGCAGCTGTGCCTCGTCCTTGGCGTTCGAGAGATAACCGAGTTCGACCAGCACGGACGGCACATCGGGTGCTTTCAGCACCTTGAAGCCCGCCGAACGCTGCGGATTGTTGATGAGGCCGACGCTGGTGGAAAGCTGGCCGACCAGCGTATGGGCGAAACTCATCGAGAAATTGTGCGTTTCGCGGCGGATCAGGTCGATCAGGATGTCGGTGACTTCCTTGCTGTCGTTCTTGATTTCCATGCCCGCGAACTGGTCGGAGAGGTTCTCCCGGTCGGCAAGCGCCTGCGCCTCGGGGTCCGAAGCCTTGTCGGAGACGGTATAGACGGTGGCGCCGCGAATGCCCTTGACGCTGATTGTGTCGGCATGGATGGAAATGAGCAGATCGGCCTCATGCTGCCGGGCAATGCGCACGCGGTCGTCCAGGCGCAGGAATTCGTCCGTGTCGCGCGTCATGAAGACATCGTAATTGCCGACGGCCGCGAGTTTGTCGCGCAGTTCCGTGGCGAAGGCCAGCGTGACGTTCTTCTCGATGGTGCCGTTCAGGCCCTCGGCGCCGCCGTCGATGCCGCCATGGCCGGGGTCGATGACGACGGTGAAGCGATGGCCGGGATTGGAGACCGGTCCGCTGCCAACCCGCCCGCCCTTGTCGGTAGAAACCGTCGATCCGGTGGTCAGCGCCTGATTGGCCAGTGCGGTGTCGAACTCGCGTGCGGAGGCCGCCGACATGTCGATGGCGATGCGGTAGCCGGTTGCGTCCTCGTTCTTGAGCACATCGAGCTTGTCGACGGCGAAGGGTCCCTTGCCGGTGAGAATCAGCCGCGAAACGCCCTCGGCGAGCTCGCCCAGGCGTACGCCTTTGACCAGGCCGCGTGCCTTCAAGTCCTTGGCATCAATGGCGAACCTCGTATTCGCGAGATCGATGACAAGACGGTTAGGCCCGCGCAGCAGGAACCATTTGACATCGGGTTCGCGATCGAAATCGATGACGATGCGCATCTTGGTGGCATCGCCGGCCATCTTGTAGCCTTTCGCCACGAGTGGAGCATCGGCGGCATTGGCGATTGAGGAAAAGCCCGAAGAGATCGCCAGCAGCAGCAAGAGGCAGAAGGCGCCGAGAATCCGGCCGCCAACACGACATCCCTTGTCTGTGAAGCCTGCCAGTCCCATCTCTTCTCCAGTCGCTCCGGTTTGGCGCAAGGCGCCCCGTCGTTTCGTCGAACTGCCGGTTAGGCCGCGAACTCGATTAACGATTGGTATCCAGAGAAGGTTAACCAAGCCTTTTCATGGAAGGGTCGAAACCCAGGCTTACGTTACGGAACTGCTTTTTGCCGGCATCGGAAATCGGGGTTGCCTTCCACCCCGCCAAATCATAAAAGCGATGGTGGATCACTGCAATCCTGGAACCGCCCTCCTCCGCAGCTTCCTGCTACAGGGTCAGATGAAAAAGGCGGCTCCTTTCGCTTCACGCGAAAAGGGTCCAGGTGATCGCGACGAATTTCGCAGGTGTGCGCCCGTGGCGGGGGAATCGCCTGCGTGAGGAAAACGGCCGGGTTTGTTCCCGCGCCGGCTCTGTATGAGCAAACAAGCTGGTCCGGTTCGCCCGGGCTTTGGTTCAAAAAGGTTCTGCTGGTGACGATGGCTTCAAGCGCAATCATGGAAAGGTCCGCATCAAACCGCGCCAGTATGGCTGCGGGCGGCACCGCCATGGCGCTCAAGCGGCGGCCGGCGGACATTCAGACATCCGGCACCCACACTCCAGACACGCAGCAGCGGGCTTTGCCCCGCAAGCTGCGGCTGACGGCTGCCGGGAGGAAACGAAATAATGCCCAACAAAATGCTGATAGACGCCTCCCACCCGGAGGAAACACGCGTTGTCGTCGTACGCGGTAACCGTATTGAAGAATTCGACTTTGAATCCCAGGACAAGAAGCAGCTCAAAGGAAACATCTACCTAGCCCGCGTAACGCGCGTAGAGCCCTCCCTTCAGGCAGCCTTTGTCGAATATGGCGGCAACCGTCACGGTTTTCTCGCCTTCAGTGAAATACACCCCGACTACTACCAGATCCCGGTCGCCGATCGTCAGGCACTGCTGCGCGCGGAAGCGCAGGAGGCTGAGGACGAGGAGAACGAGGACGGCGACGGCGATGATCGCCAGAGCCGCGATCGTGGACGGCGCGGCCGCCGGCGCGGCGGCAAGCCCCGCGACCGCGGCGAGCACAAGCGCGATGCAGCCGAATCCGGCGAGGCAAGCGAAGCTGCCGACGAGGCAAGCGAAGCTGCCTGGGCAAGCGAAGGCGCTGGCGCTACTGTCGAGGACATCTCTCACACGTCAGAGATCATCGAACATGCTGCCGATACTTCGGAACATGCCGATACTTCGGAACATGCCGATGCGTCCGGACATGGCGAGGATTCCGCTGATGAGGACGAAGCCGAAACCCGCGAGGGCGGCCCGACGTCGATCGCCGCCTCGGTCGAAGCCGATGTGATTTCCGACGTCGTCCCGCAGGCCGAACAAGGCAGCGAAGCGACGTCCGGCGACAATGATCGCGGCATGCTGGAGGAAGTACAGTCCTCGCATGCGGACGATCATGAGGTCGAATCGGTCGGTGCCGAGGACGCGCTGGAAGAGGTGCGCAACCGCCGCAAGCCGGTGCGCCGCCAGTACAAGATCCAGGAAGTGATCAAGCGCCGGCAGATCCTGCTGGTGCAGGTCGTCAAGGAAGAGCGCGGCAACAAGGGTGCGGCCCTGACCACCTATCTGTCGCTCGCCGGCCGCTATTCGGTGCTGATGCCGAACACGGCACGTGGCGGCGGCATTTCGCGCAAGATCACCAGCGCGGTCGACCGCAAACGCCTCAAGGAGGTCGTTGCCGATCTCGAAGTGCCGCAAGGCATGGGCGTCATCCTGCGCACCGCCGGCGAGAGCCGCACCAAGGCCGAGATCAAGCGCGATTACGAATATCTGATGCGGCTTTGGGAAAATGTCCGCAGTCTCACCTTGCAGTCCACGGCCCCTGCCCTGGTCTATGAGGAAGGAAGCCTGATCAAGCGCTCGGTGCGCGACCTCTACAACAAGGATATCGACGAGATTCTTGTCTCCGGCGAGGAAGGCTACCGCGAGGCCAAGGACTTCATGCGCATGCTGATGCCGAGCCACGCGAAGGTGGTTCAGCCGTTCCGCGACACGACGCCGATCTTCGTGCGCAACGGCATCGAGGCGCAGCTCGACCGCATGCTGCAGCCGCAGGTGACGCTGAAGAGCGGCGGTTACATCATCATCAACCAGACCGAGGCGCTGGTTGCCATCGACGTCAATTCGGGCCGCTCCACCAAGGAGCACTCGATCGAGGACACCGCGCTCCACACCAATCTGGAAGCGGCCGAGGAAGTCGCGCGCCAGCTCAGGCTGCGCGATCTCGCCGGCCTGATCGTCATCGACTTCATCGACATGGAGGAGAACCGCAACAACCGCTCCGTCGAGAAGCGGTTGAAGGATCACCTCAAGAACGATCGCGCGCGCATCCAGGTCGGCCGTATCTCGCATTTCGGCCTGATGGAGATGTCACGCCAGCGCATCCGCGCCAGCGTGCTGGAATCGACCATGAAGCCCTGCCCGCATTGCGGCGGCACCGGCCATGTGCGCTCCGATTCGTCGGTCGCGCTGATGGTGGTGCGGGCGATCGAGGAATTCCTCCTCAAGGATTCGCGCAGCCACATCACGGTGCGGACACCGGCGGCGACCGCACTCTACGTGCTCAACCACAAGCGCGGCACGCTGGTGGAACTCGAAAGCCGCTTCGGGCTGACGATCACCATCGAGGCCGACGATTCGGTTGGTTCGCAGCACTATGCGATCTTCCGCGGCGCGCTGGCTGAAAAGCCGGAAGGCTTTGTCGAGTTGCGCAGCCTGCCGGCCTATGTCGAGCGGGAAGAGGCCGACGACGAGATTGTCGTCATCGAGGAAGAGGATGAGGCGCCGGTGCAGGCCGAACAACCGCGCCAGCAGCCGCAGCAACAGCCCCGCCCCGCTGCCGGTGGCGAAGAAGGCGAAGGCCGCGACCGGAAGCGTCGCAAGCGCCGGCGTCGTCGCGGCGGCAAGGATCGCGACCGCGAACATGGCGCACCTGCGGAAGGGACTTCCGTCTCCGCACCAGCCGGTGAGTTTTCGGACTCAGCCGACGGCGAGGCGGAAGCGGACGAGAACGTCCCTGTTGGTGTTGCCGAAGCTTCCGAAACGGTTGAGGCATCGGACGAGGGTCAAGGCACTTCGGACGAAGGCCTGGGCACTTCGGATGAAGGCCTGGGCACTTCGGACGAAGGCCCGGGCAAGAAGCGTCGGCGCGGCAAGCGCGGCGGCAAACGCAATCGCCGCGAAGACGGCGAAGGCGAAGCCGAGGCAAGCGCCGGCGAAACAGCCGACGTGTCTGAAGGCGCAACCGAGGTGATCGCCAGCGAGCCGGTCGTTGCCGCACCAGCCGAAGAGCCGGTGGCGCTTGCTCCGGCCAATGACGACGCACCGAGCACGGAGAAGCCGAAGAAGCCACGCCGTGTCGCCAAGCCGAAGAAGGCGGCGGCCGAAATCGTCGCGGACGAACCGGCCATCAAGGCGGAAGCTCCGGCCGAGACGCCGGCCACTGCGTCAGACGAGGCAGCAGCAGCCGTCGAGGCGGCACCGAAGGCCCGCCCGTCGCGGCGCAAGCCGGCGGTGAATGCGCCGGTCGAGCCGGTGGTGTCTTCGACCGTCGCGGAAGAACCCGCGGCCAAGACCGAGGACAAGCCGAAGCGCGCCGGCTGGTGGCAGCGGAAGGGCTTTTTCTAAACCTTTCAAGCATTTGAACTGATTTTCTGACAAAACGAATCCCGCGCCATCGAAAGACGGCGCGGGATTTTCATATCTGGCGTCATGACGGGTCGCGAACGGTTAAGGCGCGAAGATCGACCAGTTCATCATCCTGGCCAGCTTTTCCAGCGCGATCGACCCCAGCTTGGAATTGCCGTTGGCATTGAGGCCGGGCGACCAGACGGCAAGCGAAGCCACGCCCGGCACGATGCCCAATATGCCGCCGCCGACGCCGCTCTTGCCGGGGATGCCGACGCGGAAGGCAAAATCCCCGGAGCCGTCATAGTGGCCGCAGGTCAGCATCATCGCGCCGATGCGGCGTGCCCGCTCTGCCGACACCACGGAATGCCCGGTCGCCGGGTTCTTGCCGCCATTGGCGAGGAAGCGGCCGGCGAGCGCCAGTTGCCGGCAACTCATGGCGATGGCGCAGTGATGGAAGTAGACGCCCAGCGCCAGCTCCGGCGCATGGTGGAGATTGCCGAAGGATTTCATGTAGTTGGCAAGCGCGAAGTTGCGATATCCGGTGGCGCGTTCGGACGCGGCGACCTCGCGATCGATGATGATCGTCTCGTCGTCGGCCAGAAACTGGATGAAGCGCAGGATCTCGCCGATCGCCTCGCGCGGCTGGTGGCCGGCGAGCAGGATGTCGGAAATGACGATGGCGCCGGCATTGATGAACGGATTGCGCGGAATGCCGTTCTCGTGCTCGAGCTGCACGATCGAGTTGAACGGATTGCCTGACGGTTCGCGCCCGACCCGCTGCCACAGCGCGTCGCCGACATTGCCGAGCGCCAATGTCAGGGTGAACACTTTCGAGATGCTCTGGATCGAAAACACCTGTTCGGCGTCACCCGCCATTAGCACGCGGCCGTCATTGGTGACCGCGGCGATGCCGAACTTCTTCGGATCGACCTTGCCCAGCTGCGGAATGTAGGAAGCGACGTCACCGCGATCGGTGCGATCGGCCATTTCGGCGGCGACTTCAGCCAATGCCTGATCAAGTTTGGGGGCCTGATCAAGTTTGGGGGCCTGTTCGAGTTCCGGCATGGCTCTACCTCAACCAGCGTTCGATGCGCGCCATTGCCTCGACCATGTCGTCGTGGCTGCCGGCGTAGGAAAACCGCATCGTGCGGTGCCCCGCCTGAGTGTCGAAGTCCCGGCCGGGCGTTGCCGCCACATGCGCTTCAGCCAGCATTTTTCGCGCAAAGGCCATGCTGTCGTTGGTGTGCCTGGTGACATCGCAGAAGGCATAGAAGGCGCCGTCCATGGGCGCCGCCAGCGGAAAGCCGAGTTCCGGCAGGCGTTTCATCAACAGCTGGCGATTCCAAGCGTAACGGCCTTTCACCGCCTCCAGTTCGTCGGTCGCCCTGAACGCCTCGATCGCGGCGACCTGCGACAGTTCCGGCGGCGAGATGTAGAGGCTCTGGGCGACGCGCTCGACCGGCCGCACCAGGCCTTCCGGCAGCACCATCCAGCCGATGCGCCAGCCGGTCATGCAATAGTATTTGGAGAAGGAATTGATCACTGTCACGTCGCCTCCATAGGCAAGCGCCGTGGTGTCGGGGGCGGCATAGGCCAGCCGGTGGTAGATCTCGTCGGAGATGACAGCGATGCCGAGTTCTTGTGCCGTCCTCACCAGGGCCGCCAGTTCATCGGCCGGAATGACCGCGCCGGTCGGATTGGCTGGGCTTGCGAAGAGCACGCCCTTCAGCGGTTTCTCGCGGTGCGCGGTCTCGAGATGGCCTGCATGCAGGTAGGCGGCGTCGCCGAGTTCGATCTCGACCACATCGATGCCCAGCGCGGCCATGATGTTGCGGTAGGCGGGATAGCCGGGCGCCGCGATGGCAACGCGGTCACCCGGATCGAACATCGCCAGGAAGGCGAGGTTGAAGGCGGCCGACGATCCGGTGGTGACCGCGATCCGGTCGGGCTCGATCTCAAGCCTATAGTGATCGGCGTAGTGTCCGGCGATCGCCTTGCGCAAACCTGCCAGGCCCAGCGCGTCGGTATAGCCGATGCGTCCGTCCTGCAGCGCCTTGGTCGCGGCCGCGCGAACCAGGACCGGTGCCGGGTCGGAAGGCTGGCCGACGGCCATCGAAACAACCGGCACACCCTCGGCCTTCAGCCGGTTTGCCTCTGCCAGAATGTCCATGGCATGGAAGGGCTCGACATTGCCACGGCGTGAGAGTGAAACGACCATTTTATCCCTATCCCGACGATCAAGCGCGCCAAGCCCCTGGCGCATGTGCCGCACAAATGCCCGATTGATGTGAGGATCACAAGTTGAGGAAGTTTCCGGCGCCGACTTTTCATCTTTCGCCCGCTCGTCTACCAGTGGAGCCATCATGTTGAGCCGACCCAGATCGACGATTGCCCAGGCAGCGCGCGTCTTCGCGACGCTTTCGCTTGGCATTGTCGTCGCAATGGCGAGTTCGGTCAGCGCCTTCGCCCAGAACGTGCCGGTTGTGCGCGACGCCGAGATCGAGGCGCTGGTGCGCGACTACGCGCGGCCGATCTTCAAGGCGGCGGGCCTGGCGAATGACGGCATCGACATCGTCCTGGTCAACGACCAGAGTTTCAACGCCTTCGTCACCGGGCGCCGGCTGTTCATCAACACCGGCGCGCTGATGACGGCCGAAACGCCCAACGAAATCATCGGCGTCATTGCCCACGAAGCGGGCCATATCGCCGGCGGCCACCAGCAGAAACTGCGCGACCAGCTCGAACGCGCCAAGACGATGGCCGTCATTGCGACGTTGCTTGGCGCCGGCGCCATGGTCGCCGGTGCGACCACCAACAGCCGCGGCCTCGCCGGTGCGGGCATGGGCGTGGCGGCCGGCGGCGGCGAGATGGCACAGCGCAGCATCCTCGCCTACCAGCGCACCGAGGAGATGACGGCCGACCGCTCGGCGATCACCTATCTCAACGCCACCGGCCAGTCCGGCATGGGCATGCTGAAGACGTTCCACCGCTTCCAGACTGCGCTGTCGCTTTCGGGCGCGCAAGTCGATCCTTACCGGATCAGCCATCCGATGCCGCAGGATCGTATCTCCAACCTCGAAGTGCTGGTGAAACAGAGCCCCAATGTCGACAGGCTGGACCCGCCCGCGCTGCAGCAGCGCCATGACATGGTGCGGGTGAAGATCGCCGTCTACATGGAAGGCCAGGCGGCGGCGTCGCGGCTGATGCGAAAGATGCACGGGACCCTCGCCGCGCTATATGGCGACGCCCAGTCGACCTACCTGTTCGGCAACATCGCCGCCGCGCTCGCCAAGACCAATGCACTGATCAAGGCTCAGCCGAAGAACGCTTATTTCCAGGAACTGCGCGGCGACATCCTGATGAAGGCAAACAAGCCCAAGGAAGCCGCCGACGCCTACGCCAAGGCGATCAGCCTCGATACGGCACGGTCCGGCCTGCTGCCGGTGTCCATGGGACAGGCGCTGATGGCCGTCGGCACGCCCGACTCTCTGAAAAAAGCAGTCGTGCAGATCAACAACGGCCTCGGGCGCGACAAGGAAAATTCAGCCGGATACCGCTATCTGGCACAGGCCTATGGCGAGTTGGGCGATATACCGGGCGCGGAACTCGCCACCGCCGAAGGCCATTTCTATTCTGGTAACTACAAGGATGCGAAGATTTTCGCCATGCGGGCGCAGCAGCAGATGAAACGCGGCGAGCCGCGCTGGCTTCGCGCCCAGGATATCATAAACTACAAGCCATCAACCAAGATCAAGTGAACCTTCCGGTCGCGCGCTGCGACATAGCCAGACCGGAAACAGGTAGAAGGAACGGAACGATGAAAAAGGCACTGCTGCTGGGCACCACGGGGGTTGCGGTCGCGCTGGCCATGCTGGCTTTCGGATTCGTGGCCGGAAACCCGCAGACTGCCAGGGCTGGCACCGCACAGCCAGTCGAGACGGCGGCGGCCGACACCAAGATCGACCGCACCGAGGTCGAAGGCATCATCCGCGATTATCTCCTGAAGAACCCGGAAGTGCTTCTGGAGGTCCAGGACGCGCTTGAGGCCAAGCAGAAGGAAGAGCAACGCATCGCACATCTCGGCGTGATCAAGAACGCCAAGGACCAGATCTTCAATTCGTCCTTCGACGGCGTCGTCGGCAACCCGAACGGCAAGGTCACCATCGTCGAGTTCTACGACTACAATTGCGGCTTCTGCAAACGCGCCATCGATGACATGCGGGCGCTGACCAAGTCCGATCCGGATTTGCGCTTCGTGCTCAAGGAATTCCCCATCCTCGGACCGGATTCGCAGAAGGCGAGCGTCGTTTCGATGGCCTTCCACCTGATGAAGCCGGAAAAGTACGGCGAGTTCCACAATGCACTGCTCGGCGGCCAGGGGCGCGCCACCGAGGCGGCAGCCATCAAGGTCGCGCTGTCGCTCGGTGCCGACGAAGCGGCGCTGCGCGAGAAAATGAAGGACCCGACAATCAACGAGGCCCTCGCCAAGACCTACGACCTTGCCAACAAGCTGGCGATCACCGGAACGCCATCCTATGTCGTCGGCAACGAGGTCGTGTTCGGGGCGCTTGGACAGGAAGTGCTGGCTGAAAAGATCGAGGCGGCGAAAGCCGCGCTTTGATCTTGCTCGTGAGCCTATTTCTCACGGGCACATTTCCGCCTGTTGTGGACAGTGAAAGAACGCACTTGCGCTCTTTCCGCGGGCGGCTATGCCCACTATAGAGGACCCAGCGCGCCGGCTTGATGTCGGCGCCGGGAAAGGTCGGCTTTTTTGAAAACGGTTTTCGTCCTGAACGGTCCCAATCTCAACGCGCTTGGCAAGCGCGAGCCGGGCATCTATGGCGGCAAGACGCTTGCCGCCATAGCCGACGACTGCAAGCAGGCCGGCACGGCGCTTGGGCTCGAGATCGATTTCCGCCAGTCGAACCATGAGGGCGACCTTGTCGACTGGATCCAGGAAGCCGGCGACAAGGCTGTCGGCATCGTCATCAATCCAGGTGCCTATAGCCACACCTCGATCGCCATTCACGACGCCATCCGCGCCGTCGCGCCACTGCCCGTCGCCGAAGTTCATCTTTCCAACATCCATGCGCGGGAACCATTCCGCCACGTCTCCATGGTCGCGCCGGTTGCGGTCGGCATGATCTGTGGCTTTGGGCCGCTCGGCTACACGCTGGCGCTACAGGCGCTGGCCGCACGCCTATGACCGGCCAACAAACAGAAGGCTCGAAAATGTCGATAAAGAAGACCGGTGTTGACCAGCAGCTGATCCGCGATCTGGCGGGCATACTGAACGACACCAACCTCACCGAAATTGAGGTTGAACTGGGTGACCTGAAGGTGCGCGTTTCGCGGCAGGCACCGGCCGTTCACGCGATCGCGGCGCCGCAACCGGCCTATGCGCCAGCAGCAGCGCAAGCCGCCGCCGTTGCCGTACCCGTTGTGGCGGATCTTTCCAAGAACGCGGTCACCTCGCCGATGGTTGGCACGGCCTATCTGGCTCCTTCGCCCGACGCCAAGGCGTTCATCGAGGTCGGCCAGAAGGTGAAGGAAGGCCAGACGCTGCTGATCATCGAGGCGATGAAGACGATGAACCAGATCCCCTCGCCACGCGCCGGTACGGTGACGGCGATCCTGTTCGAGGATTCGCAGCCGGTCGAATATGGCATGCCGCTCGTCGTGATCGAGTAGAGCAGGCCTGATGTTTCAGAAGATCCTCATCGCCAATCGCGGCGAAATCGCCCTCCGGGTCCTGCGCGCCTGCAAGGAGCTCGGCATCCAGACGGTGGTGGTGCATTCGACCGCCGACGCCGACGCCATGCATGTGCGGCTCGCCGACGAGAGCGTCTGCATCGGGCCGCCGCCATCGCGCGACAGCTATTTGAACATCCATCAGATCGTCGCCGCGTGCGAGATCACCGGCGCCGATGCCGTGCATCCGGGCTACGGCTTTCTGTCGGAAAACGCCAAGTTCGCTGACATCCTGGCTGCTCACAACATCACCTTCATCGGCCCGTCCGGCGACCATATCCGCATCATGGGCGACAAGATCGAAGCCAAGCGCACCGCCAAGCGCCTCGGCATTCCGGTCGTGCCCGGTTCGGATGGCGCCGTCACCGATCAAAAGGAAGCCAGGCGCATCGCCGCCGAGATCGGCTATCCCGTAATCATCAAGGCATCGGCAGGCGGTGGCGGGCGCGGTATGAAGGTCGCCCTTACCGAGGCCGACCTCGAGATCGCCTTGCAGACGGCGAGCACTGAAGCCGGTGCGGCCTTCGGCGACGATGCCGTCTACATTGAGAAATACCTGGAAAAACCACGTCACATCGAGGTGCAGGTGTTCGGCGACGGCTTTGGCCACGGCGTCCATTTCGGCGAGCGCGACTGTTCCTTGCAGCGCCGCCACCAGAAGGTCTGGGAAGAGGCGCCCTCACCGGCCCTCAATGCCGAAGAGCGCGCCCGTATCGGCGGCATCTGCGCAAAGGCCATCGCCGATCTCGGCTATTCCGGCGCCGGCACCATCGAGTTCCTCTACGAGAATGGCGAGTTCTATTTCATCGAGATGAACACGCGCCTGCAGGTCGAGCACCCGGTGACGGAAGCGATCACCGGTATCGATCTCGTGCACGAGCAGATCCGCGTCGCCTCGGGCGGCGGCCTCTCGGTGAAGCAGGAGGACATCAAGTTCAACGGCCACGCCATCGAATGCCGCATCAATGCCGAGGACCCGCGCACTTTCACCCCCTCGCCCGGCACGATCACCCATTTCCACACACCGGGCGGTCTCGGCATCCGCGTCGATTCCGGCGTCTATTCCGGCTACAAGATCCCGCCCTATTACGACAGCCTGATCGGCAAGCTGATCGTGCATGGACGCAACCGCGTCGAATGCATGATGCGGCTGCGCCGGGCGTTGGACGAGTTCGTCGTCGACGGCATCAAGACGACGTTGCCGCTGTTTCGCGATCTCGTCGGCAATGCCGACATCGCCAATGGGGATTATGACATCCACTGGCTGGAAAAATACCTGGCCAAGGAAGAGTAGCGCACAGACGCGATGACCCGTCCCTACGCGCCCGGCTATCGCATCCCCACCGACCTTCTGCTCAAGGCCTATGCTTCGGGCGTCTTTCCGATGGCCGAAAGTGCCGGCGACCCGGAGGTGTTCTGGGTGCGGCCGGAAACGCGCGGCATCATCCCGCTTGACGACTTTCACACGCCGAAAAGCCTCCGGAAAACGATCAAGAAACATCCCTTCGACATCCGTTTCGATTTCGATTTCGAAGCGACGATCGATGGCTGTGCCGAAAAGCGCGCGGTGCGGCGCTCGACCTGGATCAATGCGCCGATCCGCGAAGCCTATGTCGAACTGCATCGGATAGGCCATTGTCATTCGGTCGAGGCGTGGCGCGAGGACCGGCTGGTCGGCGGCCTCTATGGCGTATCGCTCGGCCGGGTGTTTTTCGGAGAGAGCATGTTCGCCAGGGAGACGGACGCCTCCAAGATCTGCCTTTATCATCTCGTCGAGCGGTTGAAGGCGCGAGGCTTTGCACTGCTTGACACGCAGTTCACGACAGATCACCTGAAGCGCTTCGGCGCGGTCGATGTGCCGCGCGGCAAGTATGAGAAAATGCTCGCCGACGCGCTGAAGGGCGAGGCCGTATTCTATCCCTGACGCCGAATTCTTTTCCTGGCGATTGTGCCTCTTACTTCCCTGCTGCGGCTTCCAACGGCGTCTGCGCGTGGAACATCATCTTCCAGCCATTGACGCGATGGACGTAGCCGGTGCTGACCAATGCCGCGTAGGGTTCGCCGTTCTCGCGTGTCGCATGCGCCTCGTAGGTCAGCATGACGATGTCGCTGCCCGGCTCGATAATACCCTTGAGGTCGATCTTCAGGTCCCGCCAGCGATTGGGCTTGGTTGCAGTCCTGGCGAGATCGGCATTGTCCATCGCCTTGGCCATCTTCGGAAACGCCACCAGGCATTCGGTGTCGGCATTCGCCGCATAGTAGGCCGCGTCGCCTGTCCAGAACCCCTTTTCGAGCTCGAGCAATTCTGCCTTGCCGGCCATAATCCGCTTGCTGTCTGACATCGGAAAATCCTCCTTGCGCATAAATGCGCGGTCGTCCGTGGCCCAACGCATGGTGGCCAGGGCGGTTCCGGAGGATCAGTTGGCGTCGGTCGTATCGGGTTCCGAAGCGTCCGGCTCCGTCACATCAGGCTCTGTCACGTCCGGAGTGGTCGTGGCCTTCGGTTTGGCCGCGGCGGGCTTGGGAGCGTCGGCTTTGGTCGCGTCAGCCTTGGCGCCGTCGGGCGCCGGCACATCCGACTTCTGCTTGCATTCCTTCAGCCAGACGTCATAGACGGCATGTTCGACGGCGTTGAGGCCGGGGCTTTCGGCAAACATCCAGCCGGTGAAGATGCGGCGGATCTTGCGATCGAGCGTGATCTCGTCAACCTCGACGAAGGAATCGGTCTTCGGCTCTTCGCTCTGCGGCCGCGAATAGCAGACGCGCGGCGTCACCTGCAAAGCACCGAACTGCACCGTTTCGTCGATATAGACATCGAAGGTGATGATGCGGCCGGTGATCTTGTCGATGCCGGCAAACTCGGCGACGGGATTGGTGACCCGCTCCGATCCCGCGGGCGGTGCCGGCACCGGTGCGGGTTCGGGCGAAGCGGCAAAGGCCGCGGTGCCAACGGCAAGGCCGGCGGCTAATGTCAGGCCGCCCATCGATGTCAGTTTGAAAAAGCTCATATAGGGATACCGGTGGTTCGCGCCGGGGTGATTCTGTCGATCGCCAAGGCTAGTCGCCGTTTTCTGATCAGCAAGCAGCTAAACACCAATTGTGGCGATAAAGGACCGGCTTGCACCCCGTCGCTACGACCCCGGCGTCCAGGCGTCGTAGTCGCCCGTGACCTGCGGGCGATGCTGGTTGGTCAGCACCGAGCCCTTCGGGCGATAGGCGGCCGGGCTGCCGGTCAGATTGGGCTGATGCGGCTTCTGCCAGTCGCGCGGCTTGTAGTCCTCGCTCGCCGGCGCGACGTCGACCCGGTGATGGATCCAGCCGTGCCAGCCGGGCGGTATGGCGGAGGCTTCCGAATAGTTGCGGTAGATGACCCAGCGGCGCGTGCGGCCTTCCGAATCGATGCCGCCCTCGTAGTAGACGTTGCCAGTCTCGTCCTGGCCGACCTTCTTGCCATGCCGCCAGGTGTGCAGGCGCGTTCCCAGCGTCTGGCTGTTCCACCAGGTGAAAAACTGCGTAAGGAAAGTCTTCATTTCAGAACCCTCGCGCCGACAGCGCCCGTTTCCTGCTTATGGCGTCAGGCCTTGCCGAAGGCAAGGCTTTTGCCACGGTGAGCGCGCAAATGGCTTGCCGGAAACCCGACACAAGCCTGTGATCTTCTCGACCGCAGGATGCACGCTTGCCAAGCCTTTGCGGTCTTTCTAAAGCTCTGCGCGCGCCCATACGGGTATCCAGCCCGGCTTGAGGCCGAAGGAGGTGACGATTGGCCACAAAATTGCCGACCACCGACATTCGCATCAGCGCCGGCACGATTCGCCGCCGCAAGGGCGGCACGCCGATCGTCTGCCTCACCGCCTATACCTACCCAGTGGCCCGCTTGCTCGACGAGCATGTAGACCTGCTTCTGGTCGGTGACAGCGTCGCCATGGTGCTGCACGGCCACAAGACGACGCTGGGGGCCTCGCTGGAGATGATGATCGCGCATGGGCAAGCGGTGATGCGCGGCTCGGCCAGAGCCTGCGTCGTCGTCGACCTGCCGGCTGGCACCTATGAGGATTCGGCAGCACAAGCCGTTGCCTCGGCGCGGCGGGTGGTCGAAGAGACCGGCTGCCAGGCGGTGAAACTCGAAGGCGGCGTCGACATGAGCAAGCAGATTGCGGCCATCGTCGCCGCCGGCATCCCGGTGATGGGACATATCGGCCTGCAGCCGCAATCGGTCGAGAAGGACGGTGGCTACAAGATCAAGGGTCGCACCGAGGAGGCCGTTGCGGCTTTGGTTCGCGATGCGCTCGCCGTTGAGAGCGCCGGCGCATTCTCGGTGGTCATCGAAGGCACGGTCGAAACCGTCGCCGCCGATATTACCCGCCGCATCGCCATTCCAACCATCGGCATCGGCGCCAGCGGCGACTGCGACGGCCAAATCCTGGTCATCGACGACATGGTCGGGCTGACCGTCGACCGCGTGCCTAAATTCGTCAAGGAATACGCCGATCTGCGCAGCGTGATCTCGAATGCCGCCGAAACCTACGCAGCCGAGGTGCGAAGCCGGACATTCCCCGGCCCCGGCCACGTCTTTTCGGCGACAAACAGCAGGGATGACGCATGAGCCAACCCGTCGTCGTCGACAGCGTTGCCGCACTTCGCGCGCAAGTCCAGGACTGGCGGCGCGATGGCCTTCGTGTCGCCATGGTGCCGACCATGGGCGCTTTGCATGATGGGCACATCTCGCTGGTCAAAATCGCGCTCGAAAGAGCCGAGCGCTGTGTCGTGTCGATCTTCGTCAACCCGACACAGTTCGCGCCAACCGAGGACCTCGACAAGTACCCGCGCCAGCTCGCCCGCGACCTCGACCGGCTGGGCGTTGCAAAGGCCGACCTTGCCTTCACACCGACGGTGGGCGAAATGTATCCCGCAGGCTTCGCTACGAAAATCTCGGTCGGCGGCCCCTCCGCCGGGCTCGAAACGGACTTTCGGCCGGCCTTTTTCGACGGCGTCGCGACCGTGGTGGCAAAACTCCTCCTGCAGGCAACGCCCGACTGTGCGGTCTTTGGCGAGAAGGACTACCAGCAGCTTTGCGTCGTCAGGCAGCTCTGCCGCGACCTCGACCTGCCCGTCGAGATCATCGGCGCACCGACGATCCGTGACGTGCATGGTCTCGCCATGTCGTCACGCAACGCCTATCTCGATGAGGCCGAACTGAAGACCGCCCGCCAGTTCAACGTGATATTGCGCGACGCGGCCGCGGCTCTGGCGGCAGGTACCGACCAGAGCGACGCGACCGAAGAGGCCGGCCGTGCTCTCATCGCTGCCGGTTTTCGCGAGGTCGACTATGTCGAGGCACGCGAAAGCCTGACGCTCGCGCCATGGCGTCGAGACCGCGAAGGGCGCCTGCTCGCGGCCGCCTGGCTCGGCAAGACCAGACTGATCGACAATGTCGCGGTTTACTCAGCCTAGTCGTGTTCGAGACCAAGCTATTGCCGCATCGTCGTGGCGGTTTCTGCCGCGCCTATCCCTCTCCTATCCGTCCGCTGCTCCTGACGAAGAATTGCCCAACGAGGATCCCGACAATACCGGCTCCAGCTTTCACGAGTGCATCGGCAACATGCGCGTGGCGACCGGGATCGACGATCTGAAGCAGTTCCAGTATGCCGGCGGTCGCAACCACAAAGATCGCGGCCTGATACAGTCGGTTGGGGAAGCCGAGCGCCAGGGCGAAGCCCAACAGGACATAAGCCAGGGCGCGCTCAACAGTCGCCTCGGCAATATGCGGCCGCAGCTGGATCGGCGACAAGGTTGCGAAAACGATGATGGCGAGTAGCGCCAACGCTACGGTGCGGGACAGTTTGGTCATGCCCTTGCATATCTCCCGTGAGCCGGCACAGCAAATGCCGGGATGACGCATGGCCATATCGCAGCCGCCTAGCGGCGCTGTTGGCGCCGAAGAAGCGCTGCTGGCAGCCCTATCCGAGCGGCTTCTCGAAACTTAGCGTCGTCGGCCCTGAGGCCTCACGAGGATTAGCGGTGTTGCCGGCGGACGAAAACCCTTTCGAGCGGTAGAAAGCGATGGCTGCCGCATTGGCTTCCTTGACCTCGACGCGCAGCGTCCGCGCTTCCGGGAAACTGGCTTCGACCTCGTCGAGCAGTGCCTGCCCGATCCCGCGCCTTTGGCAATCCGGATGGACGTAGAGCTGGTTCAACAGGATGACCTTCGCATCGGCGGTGGCGGCGGCGAACGCCATGCCGCCGATGCGCTTGCCGTCATCGGCCACCAGGAATTCCGAATTCGGCCGCGTCAGCCGCGAGCGGAGCGAAGCGATCGAGTGCCATTCATCGGTGATCTCGGTGACTTTCGCAGCGCCATAGATCGCGTCATAGGTCGCATGCCAGGTTTCGACCAGCAGCGTCCGCACAGCGGCAAGGTCGCGCTCTCCGGCGGTGCGGACGAACACGGCCCTACTCGATGCCCAGCTTGGCCTTGACGAGGTCGTTGACCGCTTGCGGGTTGGCCTTGCCGCCGGTCGCCTTCATAACCTGGCCGACGAACCAGCCGGCCATGCTCGGCTTGGCGCGCGCCTGTTCGACCTTGTCGGGGTTGGCTGCGATCACCTCATCCACGGCCTTCTCGATGGCGCCGGTATCGGTGACCTGCTTCATGCCACGGCTTTCGACCAATTGGCGCGGATCGCCACCCTCGCTCCAGACGACCTCGAACAGGTCCTTGGCGATCTTGCCGGAGATGGTACCGTCCTTGATCAGATCGATGACAGCGCCGAGTTGATCGGGCGAAACCGGAGCGTTTTCAATGCTTTTGCCAGCCTTGTTCAATTGCCCGAGCAGATCGTTGATGACCCAGTTGGCGGCGAGCTTGCCGTCGCGGCCGGCAGCCACCTTTTCGAAATAGTCGGCGATCGGTTTTTCCGACACCAGGATCGAGGCGTCATAGGTCGACAGGCCGAGCGACGCGATCAGCCGCGCCTTCTTGTCGTCGGGCAGCTCGGGCAATTCCCTGGCCAGCGCATCGACATAGGCCTGATCGAATTCCAGCGGCAAAAGATCGGGATCGGGGAAGTAGCGGTAGTCGTGCGCCTCTTCCTTGGTGCGCATCGAGCGCGTCTCGCCCTTGACGGCGTCGAACAGCCGCGTTTCCTGAACGATCTTGCCGCCATCCTCCAGAATGGCGATCTGGCGGCGCGCCTCGTAATCGATGGCCTGGCCGATGAAGCGGATCGAGTTGACGTTCTTGATCTCGCAGCGTGTGCCGAACTCGCCGCCGGGCTTGCGCACCGAGACGTTGACGTCGGCGCGCATCGAGCCCTCGTCCATGTTGCCGTCGCAAGTGCCGAGATAACGCACGATGGTGCGCAGCTTGGTGACATAGGCCTTGGCTTCGTCGGCCGAGCGCATATCGGGCTTTGAGACGATCTCCATCAGCGCCACACCGGAGCGGTTGAGATCGACAAAGGACATTGTCGCATGCTGGTCGTGCATCGACTTGCCGGCATCCTGCTCCAGATGCAGCCGCTCGATGCCGACCTCGATGTCCTCGAATTCGCCCTGGCGGTCCGGGCCGACCGAGACGATGACCGTGCCCTCGCCAACAATCGGCTGCTTGAACTGCGAGATCTGGTAGCCCTGCGGCAGGTCGGGATAAAAGTAATTTTTCCGGTCGAAGACCGACTTGTGGTTGATCTGCGCCTTCAGCCCGAGGCCGGTACGGATCGCCTGCTTGACGCATTCCTCGTTGATGACGGGCAGCATGCCGGGCATGGCCGCATCGACGAGGCTGACATTGGCGTTGGGCGCGGCACCGAAAGCGGTCGAAGCGCCCGAAAACAGCTTTGCCTCCGAAGTGACCTGCGCATGGACCTCGAGGCCGATGATGATCTCCCAGTCGCCGGTGGCACCGGAAACAAGGCGCTTGGCGTCGGGCGTGCGGGTGTCGATGAGGGACATTGTGGCCTGCGTATTGGAACTCGGATTATGCTTTTAAGCATATTTTGGTGTGCAACCTCGCTAGTGCAAACCGCCAAAAGAGACAAGCGCAAAGCCATGGACTGGTCTTTTCAGCCGCTTTCGCCTATACGACGCCCGTTCCAATGGAGAGTGGATGTCCACTTACGCTCAGTCCCGGTAAGGCCCTGACCTCCTAGCGAGGCAGGGCAGAAAACCTGAAACCCCCGTGCCGCGAAGCTTCGCGGCGGCGGCATTTTTTGTTTTCCCGGAAAAACTCTCACATGGACATTTCGCGCATAGAACAGCGCATTCTGCATCTGCTCGCGCAGGGCGGACGCATTGAAATCGAAAAGAACGAGAAGAAACGGATCGCCTCCGTCAAATGCCTGACCCGTGACGGTTGGCATTATCCGGGCGTCGATCTCGACCTGTTTCGAAAGCTGAAGCGGAAGAAGGCGGTTTCTTCGTCTGACGGTGGACCTTACCGCATCACCCGGCGCGGGCTCGCACTCGTCCGCTCCGAACTCGACAACAGGTAGACTGCGGCTCCGCCGGTCGGTTTCCCTCCGGCGGACCCTTTACCGCTCAGGCGGTGGCGATATAGGCCCTGATTTCTTCGGCCTCGCGCTCGACGTCCTCGATGCGGCGCTTGACCACGTCGCCGATGGACACGATGCCATCGAGCATGCCGTCCTTTTCAACCGGCAGATGGCGGAAGCGGCCTCGGGTCATGATCTCCATCACCTCGTTGACGGTATGGTTTTCGTTGCAGATCTTCACCTTCGGCGTCATCGCCGAACGCACGGCGATATCGAGCGCGGCTGCACCCTCCCGGGCGACAACCCGCACGATGTCGCGCTCTGAAAGGATGCCGACGATCTTGTGATCGCCATTGGTGATGACCAGCGCACCGATCTTGTGTTCCGCCAGGATGCGGATGGCTTCGCTCAGCTTTTCGTTCGGCCCGAGCGTGAACACGTCATGGCCTTTTTTCTCGAGAATTGCCTTAACCGTCATGGCGTCCTCCTCTGCTTTGCTTGGCCGATTCCTGCCCTGACCGGCCTTCACGTAAGAGTGAACATCGTGCGCCGTGATCGGTTGCATTTCAAGTGCGGAGGTCGGTGCTCTCCCAGTCAGGCGCCTGCCATCTTCTGTCGAACCAGCGCAGGCCGAAGAAGCCGGCGACAAAGCCGCCAATATGTGCCTCCCACGCGATCTGCCCCTCTACTCCCGGGGCAAAGCCGACAACAAGGCCGGTGGCGAGATTGATGATCATCCACACGGCAAGGAAGATCACGACGCCGCGCAAGCGCAACACGAATGCGATCGGCAGTACAGGGCCGGCGAAAGCAGCCTTGCCGGCCAAACGGTCCGTGCGGAAGCCAAACCGCGCCGCCGCCCCCATCATGCCTGATATCGCGCCGGAAGCACCGACCAGCGGAGCCTCTCCATACGGATGCAACGCCCAGAAAAGCGCGACCGAGGCCAGCCCGGTCGCGGCAAAGAACAGCGCGAACCACAGCGTCCCCAAACGATTTGCCAACGGCGAACCGAACGCGGCGAGCCAAACCATATTGATGGCGATATGGGCAAAGCCTCCATGCATGAAGGCATAGGTGAAGGGCCGTGAAAACAGGAACCAGTCGAAGCCATACTGCCCGGTGTAGAGAACAGGAATGAAGGCGCCGTCATACAGCAATGTCATCTGCTGGGAATCGGTCAACACGTATTGCTGCAACAGATAGACGGCCACGCAGATGCCGATCACCGCCAGCACCACGGGCGGCAGGTTGAACACCGGCTCGCGCCGCGGTGGTGGCGTGTCGCCCATCTGTTCCGTTTCCGAAGGGTCTGTCGGTTCACTCATGCGCATCTGGTCCCGGGATTCCTGCGCGTCCTTTAGAGCAAGGATGCCCGCGTTGGAACAAATCTGTTTCTCCAACAGCGAACGCCCCGCCGCGAGTCGCCTTCATTTGCTAAGAAACCGAAAGGAAGCGAAGCGGAAATGCTCCGGGATTTGAAAAACTCGCAATGAGCGTCCTCGGAAGCGGTGAGTCCCCTCCCTAGAATGCGGCCAATTCCAAAGGGGGTCTCCAAATGATCAAGCATATTCTCTCGCTGGCTGCAGCGGCCGGCATCGCTACTCTCGTCACCGCCGCTTCCGCGCAGGGCATATCCGGCGCGCCGGCTCCCTTCGACAAGGGCGGCGTCAAGATCGCCGTCGTCAGCTTCCTCGGCTCCGGTGACTGGCTCCAGGCATTCGAGGCCGGCGTGAAGCGGCAAGCCGACGCGCTCGGCATCGAGGCCAACATCTCGCAGGCGCGCAACGACATCAACACCGAGCGGCAGTTGATCCAGCAGGCGATCAATCTCGGCGTGCAAGGCATCATCATCAACAACGGCCAGCCCGAAGCCATCAAGGACGTCGCACAGGCCGCACTTGACGCCGGCATTCCGGTGGTGGCCTACGACACCAACCTCGACAACCCCAAGATCCCGCAGGTCGAGCAGTCCGATGCCGACATGGCGCGCCTCGTGCTCGACCAGGCGATCAAGGACCAGGGCGAGAAGTTCGATGGCGGCGTCCTCTACGTCGCCGGCTTCGCACCGCTCGACCGCCGCTATGCGGTCTGGAAGGATTTCGGCAAGAAGTACCCGGGCATCAAGGAAGTCGCCACATGGGGTGTGGTCAACGACACCGTCGCGGCTTCGGTCGCCGATCAGACCAAAGCCGTGCTCACCGCCAACCCGACGCTTTCGGTCGTCTTTGCCCCATGGGATGAGTTCGCCCGTGGCGTGAAGCTCGCCGTCGACGAGCTTGGCGTGGCCGACAAGGTGAAGATCTACGGCGTCGACATCTCGACCTCGGACATCCAGGCCATCCTCGAACCGAATAGCCCATGGGTGGCGACTGCGGCAACCAACCCGGCCGTGGTTGGCGAGGCTTCGGTGCGCGCGCTGGCCCAGTCGATCGCCGGCCAGGATCCCGGCCATTCGGTGCTGATCCAGCCGACGCTCGTCACGAAGAAAGACCTCGTCGACAACAACATCAAGACGATCGAAGACCTGCAGGCCAAGTTCCCGGCCTTCAAGGACAGCGACGCGGCAAAGGCACCCTGGATACCAGCGTCGAATTGAAATCCAGCACCTTCCTTCAGACAATCACCAATCCAAACAATCATCCCCGGCTGGCCGGGGATGATTGCGCGGCCTCGGGACTCCGCACGGCGACCGCATCTGCGCCGCCACCCGTTGCGACAGCAGGGTGCGCCCGAGCTTTCGAAAGACGATCATGAGTTCTGTCCCTACCCCCGACTATTCCAGAAACATGCGGCTGATCGGTCATTCCGATCAGGGCGGGCGGCCGGACGGATTGCAGGTGATGGTGCACCGGGGCTTCGCCTATGTCGCGCATCCCTGGTCGCAGGGTTTTTCCATCATCGATGTGCGCGATCCCAAGAACCCGGGCGGGACCGTGTTCGTGCCGGCGCCGCGGAATACCTGGACGATCCATCTGCAGACGCATGAGGATCTGTTGCTGGTCGTCCATGCGCGCGACCTGTTCGCCGATGCCACTTTCGCGTTCGACGAGAAGGTCTACTACACCAAGTCGATCGGCGAGACGATCGGTACCGCTTCCGGTTCGGGCGCGGCGCGGAACTGGTCGGCCGGCATGGCCATCTACGACATCTCGAAGCCGACGCGGCCCCGCCAGATCGGCTTCTTCCGGGTCGATGGCATCGGCATTCATCGCATCTGGTATGTCGGCGGGCGCTACGCTTATGTGTCGGCACTTCTCGACGGCTATAGCGACTACATCCTGCTCACGGTCGACCTTCAGGACCCGACACGGCCCGTCGAGGCCGGTCGTTGGTGGATTCCCGGCATGCATCTGGCCGGCGGCGAGACACCGGGCTGGCCCGACGGCCGCCGCTATGCGTTGCATCATGCAGTGGTCGAGGGTGATACCGCCTATGCCTGCTGGCGCGACGGCGGGTTGACCGTCCTCGACGTCGCCGACCCTGCCCTGCCGAGGCTGATCACCCACAAAAACTGGTCGCCACCCTATGGCGGCGGCACGCATTCGGCGCTGCCGCTGCTCAAACGCGGCCTGCTCGTCGTCGCCGACGAGGCCGTGCTCGACCACGAGGAGGATGGGCGCAAGCTCACCTGGATCTTCGATATACGCGATCCGGCGAACCCGATTTCGATCTCGACCCTGCCGACCCCGGACGAGACCGACTACACCGCCAAGGGCGGACATTTCGGCCCGCACAATCTGCATGAGAACCGGCCGGGCAGCTTTGTGTCCGACACGCTGATCTTTGCAACCTATCAGAATGCCGGCGTGCGCGTATTCGACATCTCCGATCCCTATCGGCCGAAGGAGACAGGGGCGCTGGTGCCGGCGGCTCCGAGCCGCATGGTCGACAAGCGTCCGAACCGGCCGCGGGTAATCCAGTCGACCGACGTGTTCGTCGACGCCAACGGCATCGTCTATTCGCCGGATTACAATGCCGGACTGGCGATCATGGAATATGGCGGTTGACGGATACGACCCCGTTGGCTTGCTTGCCTTTCCCAATTCTCATTCAACCTGTAACCCGGCTGAACCACTTGTCCCTCAGTATCGCCCCCATTTCCATCGCCGTCGCCGGGATCGAAAAATCCTTTGGGCCGACGCGCGCGCTCACCGGGGCCGATCTTGCCGTGGCAGCCGGGGAAGTCGTCGCGCTGATGGGCGCCAATGGCGCCGGCAAATCGACACTGGTGAAAATCCTTTCGGGCTCGCATGTGCCCGACGCCGGAACGATCACGCTGGGCGGCAGGGTCGTCGCCTTCTCATCGCCCAGCGCCGCCAAGGCTGCCGGCATCGCGACCGTCCATCAGGCGACGGACCAGGTGGGGGCCGCCGGATTGACGGTCGCCGAGAATCTCCTGCTCGACGAACTTTGCCAGCCAGGTGGGCGCTTCTTCGTTTCGGCCCGGTCGATCCGCAGGCGCGCGCGCACTATTGCGGCGTTGATCGATCTCGACCTGCCGCTCGACCGCGACTTCGTCGATCTGCGGCCGGCGGAGCGGCAATTGATCGCCATCGCCCGCGCCGTCGCGGCCAAGGCCTCGGTCCTCATCCTCGACGAGCCGACATCTAGCCTCTCGGCCACGGAGGCCGACCGGCTCTTCGCCATCATCCGGCGGCTGCGCGCGGGCGGCATGGCAATCCTCTACATCTCGCACAGGCTTGGCGACCTTGCCGCCATCGCCGACCGCGCCGTCGTTATGCGCGGCGGTCGCGTCGTCGGCGCTTTTGCCACGCCGATCGATTTTCCGGCCGCGGTTGCGGCCATGATCGGTCGGACGCTGGAAGCCGCCGCCCATAACAACAAGATATCGACGGCCCCGATCATCGCCTCCATCAAGGGAGCGCGGCTGATTCCCGGGGCGAGGCCTTTCGATCTCGATCTGCGCTCCGGGGAGGTCGTCGCGCTGACCGGCACGCTCGGCTCAGGCAAGAGCCGGCTGCTGCGAGCGCTTTTCGGCTTGGAAACGCTGGCGCAAGGCAGCTTCATGCTCGACGGAAAACCGTGGCTTTCCAACGGGCCGGCGCGATCGATCGAAAACGGCGTCTTCATGGTCGCCGAGGACCGCTGGGCATCGTCGCTGCTGCCGCCCGAGGTTCCTGGTGCCTCGATTGCCGGCACGATCGCCCTGCCGCATCTGCGGCGCTGGTTTCCGGGCGGTTTGCTGCGGGAAGGGCGGGAGCGCAAGGTCGCCGCCGAGGCGATCGCCCGGCTCGGCATCAAGGCGCGCGGACCCGACGACACGCTCGACGAGCTTTCCGGCGGCAACCAGCAGAAGGTCGTGCTCGCCCGATGGCAGGCGGCACCTTGCCGGCTGCTGCTGCTCGACGAACCTTTCCAGGGTGTCGACGTCGGCGCGCGTGCCGACCTGATCGCCGCGATCCGCAACAGCCAGAGCGGTTCCGCCACGCTGATCGCGACCAGCGATACCGAAGAGGCGCTGGAGGTTGCCGACCGCATCCTCGTCATGCGCGATCATTCCCTTCATGAGGCCGGTGACGGCCATGGTTCGCTGACAGACCAGATCGGCAAGGTCGAGAGCGAAAAGGCCGGAGATCATCGATGACCGATCCGACGACAGTGCAGCAGGCCGCCCCGCGCACATCGCTTTTCCGCGAAACGCGCCGCTACGCGCTCTTCATGCTGCTGGCCCTGATGGTGATCGGCTTCTGGTATGCGCAGCCCGCCTTCATCCGCTCGGCCAACCTGTTCTCCATCCTGCAGGCGGTTTCGGTCGTGGCGATTCTCGGCGTCGGGGTCTCGATCACGATGTCGGCCGATGGCTTCGATCTTTCGGTGGGCAGCATCGCGGCCTCGTCGGTGATGGCGGCGAGTTATGCCATGGTCGTCTGGCAGCTGGACGCTGCCCAGACCATGGTGCTGGTCTTGCTGATGGGCGCCTTCATCGGCCTCCTGAACGGGCTGCTGATCGTCCGCGTCGGCGTCCCCGATCTTCTCGCCACGCTGGCGACGATGTTCCTGCTCGCCGGCCTGCAGCTGATCCCGACGGGCGGCCGCTCGATCACCGCCGGCATGGTGCTGCCCGACGGCTCATCCGTTCCCGGAGCCTACGATCCGGGCTTTCTGATCCTCGGGCGGTCGCGGCTCTTCGACACTGTCCCGCTGTCCGTCGTGGTCATGGCCGTCGTCGCCTTGCTCGCCTGGTTCCTGATGGAGCGCACCCGCTGGGGCCGGGTCTTCTATGCCATCGGCGGCAACGAAACGGCCGCGCATCTTTCCGGCGCGCCGACCAAGGCATACCGGCTCTGGGCCTATATCCTGTCCGGCACGCTTGCTTCGTTGGGAGGGCTGATCGTCGCTTCGCGTGTCGGCCGCGGCGACGTCTCGGCCGGCAACTCGCTCCTGCTCGACGCGGTGGCGGCCTCGCTGATCGGCTATGCCGTGCTCGACAAGCGCCGCCCGCATGTGATCGGCACGGTGGCCGGCGCAATCTTCGTCGGCGTCCTCCTGAACGGCCTCACCATGCTGAACGCGCCCTATTACACGCAGGATTTCGTCAAGGGCGTGGTGCTGGTCGGCGCTCTGGCGCTGACCTTCGGCCTGGGAAAGAAACGGTAGGGCACACCGGCGCAAGCGTTGTCCCCCCCTCCTTCGCGGCGAAACGAGGGAGGGGAGAAAAAGGTCAGTTGGTGGGGATCCAGCTTGCGGTCGCTGCGTCGCTCTGGCCAAAAGCGGGCAGCTTGGCGTCGAGATCCTCGATCGTCTTGATGCCGTTCTTGCGCAACTCCTCCTGTGTCAGCAGGACCGGCTTGACGACGATGTTGTGCCCGGGATCCTCCCCCGCGATCAGCTTTGCCGCCGCGCGAACCGAAACCGCCCCTACGACAGCCGGATTGGTGGCCGCTGTGGCGACCCATGGGCTTCCTTCCGCCGTAATTTCGGTGATATCGGCCGTCGATACATCGGCCGAATAGATCTTCACCTTGTTCGAGATGCCGAGCTCGTCGGTGGCGAGTTTCACGCCGCGCGCGAACTCGTCATAAGGGGCAAAGACGACACTAATGTCGGGATTGGCCTGGAACGCCGCCTTGGTCTGGTCGGCTGTCGATACTGCTGTCGTGGCGTTGACCGTTCCCCAGCGTGCTTTCTCGACAACGCCGCGATTGGCCTTCTTGGTCTCCTCCCAGATTTCGTTGCGGCGGTCGAGCGGCGCGAAGCCGGCAACGTAGACATAACCTGCCTGGAACGAGGTGCCGTTGTCCTTGAGCGCCTGGCCAAGGGACGCCTTGGCAAGCTCGTGATCGGACTGCTCGACCTGCGGGATCTTCGGATTGCCGAGATCGACGTCGAAAGCGACGACCTTGATACCAGCGTCGAGTGCCTTCTGCGCGACATCCTTCAGAGCCTCCGGCTGGCCATGGTCGATGATGATCGCCTGTACGCCGAGATTGATCGCCTGTTCGATCTGGTCACGTTGTGCTGCCGCATCCTGCCGGCCGGAAAAGACGGTGAGATCGATGTCGAGCGCTTTCGCCTGTTTCGTCGCGCCAGCCTGATAGGCCTGGAAGAAATCGCCGGCGGAGATGAAGGTGACGAGTGCCACTTTCACGCCGCCCTTGTCAAAAGGCGCGGGAGCGCCCGCGATACCGGCCGCATGAGCCACCCCAGCCGGAACGGCGCAGGCGAGCAGGCTCGCGGTGATCAGTCCAAGAATGGAAGTTTTCATCAAGGGGTCCCCAGGAAAAGTACGCCAACAAGGCACGTCTCCGGACCGCGGGACCGCCGCCGTCGCGCCTTAAGCAGCGAATTCGCAAGAGTACAGCGGCAACGGAACCGTCCGGAACGCAGATTTTTCTCTTTCGAAGCGCGTCATTGGCAAATGTTGCCGTTGCCGGTCGCAAGGCCTGCGGTCGGGCGATGCCGCGCTATCGATGATCGGGATTGTTACGAGCACGGTGGGCGAGCAGAAATACCGCCCGCCGTTAACCGCGAATCACCGGGCGCGAATCAAAAAAGAAGCCGTTCAAGGTTTCCCTTGAACGGCTGGTCGAGCCCCCTGCTCCCCTAAAACTCTTGACTGAAGTGCTGCCGATCGTCGCGAAACGACCGCTTCTGGAGTGGTTTTTGTGTGCCACGGGGCGCGCTTCGATGCAACGTAAACCACTTGTTAACCTTAACGGCCCCGACCCGTGAACAAGTGTTAACGACGCTGGCACGCTTCCTGCTCCGCAACGCATGTAGGTCATCGGAGGGCGCCCTTCTGTTCACCGATGGGACATCAGACGACAGAATGCGCGGAGCAGCATAGCATGAACCAGAATGGATCGATCACGCTGTTCCACTATTGGAATCGCCTGCGTGACGGACGCCCTGCCCCGAAGCGTTCGGAGGTCGAACCGGCCGACATCAAGTCGCTGCTGGCCGACACCTTTATCCTGGAAAGGGACACGCGCGGGCAAGCCGTATTCCGGCTGGCCGGCACAAGGCTTTGCGCCAGCTACGGCCGCGAGCTCAAAGGGTTTTCCTTTCCGTCGCTATGGCGCGAGAAAGATCAGCGGCTCGTCACGCGATTGGTCCATGGCGTCTTCGAACAGAAATCCGTGGTTCTCATCAGCTATGAAGGCTTCAGCCGCAACGGCCGTTCCAACAAGTTCGAACTGCTCGCCTTGCCGCTCGACGGCGGCGTCGAAAATCCGCGCTGCCTGGGCGTCATCAGCGCCGTGGAAAAACCCTTCTGGCTGGGCGCCGATCCGATCACCGACGCGTTGATCGATTCGATCCGCGTCATCGATCCGGAAAAGGAGCTTCTGAACAACCGTCCGGCGATCGATGTTCCCTCGCTCGTCCCGGATGAATACGGGGCACCCGAGACGATCTCGGCGCTCGGCCGGGCGCGTCGCATCCGCCATCTCGTCGTGTTCGACGGCGGGCGCGAGGAATAGTCCGCAACCTCGTGGCTTGATGCATGTCGCGCAAAAACGCGCAGCGGTTTTGGGACAACGGCATGCTTAAAAAAGCAACGCGCCGAAGCGCCCGCTTTTCCCTTTGTTAACCCGCTTTGTTGTACTTCTCTGATGAAGTTCCTCGCACCGGCGCGTGGGATGCCAAACGAGGTGTAGGCAGTCATGAGGTCAGCGGCGGTCGACTATGCGCCGTCCCAAGCTGAAAGGCGTAACTTTCAGCGCGTCCGCGTCAAGATTTACGGGCGCTTCATGCTGGAAGACCGCACCGAGCACCCCTGCCAGGTCGTCGACATGTCACCGGGCAATGTCGCGTTCCGCACCGACCGCATTGGCATGCCCGGCGAAAAGATCATCGCCTACATCGATCATATCGGCCGCATCGAAGGTGTCGTCACGCGCACCCTGCAGGATGGTTTCGCGATGACCGTCATCGCCTCGGATCGCAAGAAGGACAAGCTTGCAGCGCAATTGACCTGGCTTGCCAACAAGCATGAACTCGACCTGCCGGAAGATCGTCGCCACGAACGCGTCGCACCGCGCAATCCGACCAGCGTGCTGCAGCTCGGCGACGGCCGCCAGTACCAGTGCCGCATCATCGACCTGTCGCTTTCCGGCGCCGCGATCGAGATCGACGTCAAGCCGGCGATCGGCATCCAGGTCATGCTCGGCACCATGCGCGGGCAGGTCGTGCGCCATTTCGAGGACGGAGTGGCCATCGAATTCGCCGTGATCCAACGCCCCGAAACGCTCGATTCCGAATTCAACACTCCACGCGCCTGAGCAGGCCCGACAGCAGCACTTCAGGAACCGGCCCGTGCGGCCGGTTTTTTGTTTTTGCGTCCACAACCAGCGCTTGGCCGCCTCGGCAAGGCTTCCGCGACGATAGCCGAGAGTCGGAGCTTGAAAACTCCAAATAATTTAATACTCAAATAATTCAAATTTTATGTGAATTCTACTGGCGTTTTACTCAATATCTACTTCGCGCTTTTGCCTCAAATAAATCCACATGTGGCAATGTCTCCTTCGAACGGGGAGACTACAACAATGAAGAAAACGAGGGGCAAGCTGTTGCTGGCGGCAATGGCGATGCAGCTTTCCGCTTGGGGATCAGCATATGCCGCGGGACCGGCCTATATGCACACCGGCGGACGCACCACGCAACCTGTCGGTCATTATGAATTCTGCCAGCGCATATCAGGCGAATGCAGCGAAAAGACCCCGAAGGGCGCGCCGGTCGAACTGACCCGCAAACTGTGGGCGAAGATCGTCAACATCAACAATTCGGTCAACACCCGCATCAAGCCGCGCACCGACATGGAAAACTACGGTGTCGAGGAATACTGGGCCTATCCCGACAATGGCTATGGCGATTGCGAGGACTACGCGCTGGAAAAGCGCCGCGAGTTGATGGATGCGGGCGTGCCGGCCGGCAATCTGTTGATGACGGTGGCGCGCCAGCCGAATGGCGACGGCCACGCGGTGCTGACCGTACGCACCAGCCTCGGCGAATTCATCCTCGACAATCTGGAAACCAAGGTCCTGTCCTGGACGGACACCGACTATACCTATCTCAAGCGCCAGTCAGACCAGAATTCCGGCGTTTGGGTGACGATCAACGACGGCCGCTCCGACGCGGTCGCCAGCGTTCGCTGATTTAACAGAGGTCAAGCGCGCCGCGTGAATGCGCGCTTCAGGAGAAACCCGGTCGAGTCCCCACCCTCCCCGTCCCCAACGACCGGGTCAAAGGAGCCGGCCCCGTCCCCGGGCCGGCTCCGCCATTTCTGGCGGAGGCTTGATCTGCAAAGATCCAAGTCTCATTGAACCGTCGGGTGCATCCGAATATCCCGGCCCACCTTTCCACGTGCGACAGATCCGGGCACTATAGGCCGTCAGTTTCGCCTTCTGGATCACCGCGATGTTGGAAATCCCGGAAGATCGATGCGAGCGTCATCGCCTGTTCAAGGCGATCGACGATGCCTTCAAGGCCGGCGATTTCGAAGGCCTCGGCGTAGCCCTGGGCGGGTCTTCCCGCTGGTTCGACGAACGCATGCCGTTTGAGCTCGGCCTCGGGCATCCGCTGGAATATGCGATCTATTGGAGCCCCGTCGGCTTCATCTCGACCCTGCTGGGCGCCGGCTCGGATCCAAACTATCAGGATCATGGCGGGTTTCCGTCGATCATTGCGGCGCTGTCCACCGACCGCGCCGACAGGCTGGATATCCTGCGGGTGCTGATCGAAGCTGGCGCCGATCCCAACATGCGGGGCGTCAACGACTGGACGCCGCTTCACTATTCGGTGGCAATTCGCAGTGTCGATGCGATCCGCCTGCTTTTGGCGGCGGGCGCCGACCCGGCGCTCGAAACCCGCATCGATGACTACAGGACAGCGATCAACGAAGCCGAGATTGCCGGTTTTGAAGCCGGTGCTTCATTGCTGCGCGATGCGATGGCCGGGCGCAGCTCTGACAGACAGTGAGTCGGGGCGCGACGAAACCACCGCCGGCACGTGGCTAAGCTGGACTCAAACCTTCTTCAACCCCGCTTTGAAGCGCTTGCCGTTGGCGACATAGTGCGCCGCCGAACCGCGCAACCTTGCAACGGCCGCCTCGTCCAGCACTCTGATCGCCTTGGCCGGCGAGCCCACGATCAGCGAATTGTCCGGGAATTCCTTGCCTTCAGTGACCAGCGCGCCGGCGCCGACCAGCGAATTCCTGCCGATTTTCGCGCCGTTCAGCACGATGGCGCCCATGCCGATCAGGCTGTTGTCGCCGATCGTGCAGCCATGCAGCAAGGCGCGGTGGCCGATCGTGCAGCCCTCGCCGATGGTTAGCGGGAAGCCGGGATCGGTGTGCATGACCGTATGCTCCTGCACGTTGGTGTCGGCACCGATGACGATGGGCTCGTTGTCGCCGCGAATGACGGTGCCGAACCAGAAGCCGGCGTTACGGCCGACCCTGATGTCGCCGATCAGCGTCGCATCGGGCGCGATCCAGTTGCTATCCGCATCCGCGAAGCTGGGCTCCGTTCCATCGATCGCATAAAGCGGCATTTTCGGTCTCCGAATCGTCTCAGGCTGGCAGGTCGGACCCTAGGAGACGGATCGTCCAAGAGGCAATGGCAAGCACGACGACACCCAGCGCCAAGGCCCAGGCGATTGCCGTGCAGCCGCAGGACATCAGCGCTATCATCGAAATGCGGCGCTCGCGCCGGGCGTCGATGGCATCGTTGACCAGCATGAAGGGTCCGGCACAAGCGGTGGCGAGGAGCGAGCGCAAGATATGTGACGGCGACACATAGGGTTCGGTGAAGGCGACCTTGCGGCCCGACACCAGTTCCATGGCCGATCCAGCCAGCCCGCAGGCCGTCAGCCCGACAGCAAAAGCGAAGAGTGTGAGTTCAAGCGGCTCCATCTTAACTTTCCATTTACCATGAAATTGCACAGTCATTCCCTAGAGGCTGCAAGAACCGTGCCGTGCGATGTGTGCCGCTTGGGGACAGCAAAGGCGCACAGGCGGCCCGAGATCCGAGGACTGAGATGAAGCAAGCAGCGATCGCCGACGGCTCTGATCTGACCGTGGTCGATTCCCGGCTGATGAAGCGGGTATTCTACGGGTTTGCCGCTCTGGCCCTGCTGTCGGTAGCGATCAGCCTTGGCGGCAAATGGTTCGGCCATTCGATTGCCATGGCCGGATACACCGACGACGCCACGATCCATCGGGTGGTGATCGGCAACAATGTCATCACCGTCCCGGCCAATGCCATTCGTTTCGCCCAGGCTAGGCGCGACGGCATCGCCTCGCGGCTCGACCTCTACCTGCGCTATCCCCAGATGGACGGCTACAACGAGGCCGCGCGGGACGATTTCAACCACACAGGGACAGCCAAGAGCATCATCTTCCTGTCTTTCGAACAGCAGATGATGTCGCGTGACATGAGTGGCCGCTTCGCGCCGATCTACAGCGCGTTGATCACCCAACCCGGCATCGCGGGACCTGGCGGCACGACAGTGTACGGTTTCAATGAGAAATCAGGCTATTTGAACGAGGTGCTGGTTGTCGGCAAGCGACCCGGCAAGGACCCGTTCGTGGCCCGTTGCCTGAGCGGACCGAGTGCCGAGCAGTCGCTGGCGCCCTGCGAGCGCGATATCCAGATCGGCGACGAACTCAGCCTCACCTATCGCTTCCCAAGGGAGTTTCTGGGTGATTGGCGGGCGCTCGACGCGGCAATCGCCACCGAAGCCGGGCGTGTTCTGAAGACGGGACACTAAGAAGCCCGGGAAGATGCGGCCGGCCCCATGCTAGGCGGAGCCGGCCGCAAGATTGCTGGCTCAGGCCAGATCGATGTCGAGTATCGCCATCGAAAAATTGTAGTCACCGTCATCCTCGTCCTTGAAGACGATGCCGAGGAATTCGTCGCCGACATAGACCTCGGCCGAATCTTCCTTGCGCGGCCGTGCCTTGACCTCGAGCTTGGGGTTCTGGAAGACGCGCTTGAAATAGGCGTCCAGCTTTCTGATTTCGTCCGGCTTCAACAGTCTTCTCCGATCATCGGGCTTGCTCGTTCGAACGCGCTTCTGGCACGTCGACAATGGCCATGTAAAGGCAAGCGGCTTGATAAGACGAGACAACCACCCGCTCATGCCCCGCGGCCGGAAACCGGCAGCAGGCGGCGGGCTTGCGAAAATCAGATGTCGAAGCTGACGACCTGATCCATCGTCTGCGACGGCAAAAGCTGGTCCATCTGGCGCGACGGCTGATCGCAGCCGGTCTCTCCGACGACACGGGCCGGCACGCCGGCAACCGTCTTGTTGTGCGGCACTGGCGACAGCACCACGGAGCCCGCCGCGATCTTCGAGCAATGGCCGACTTCGATGTTGCCGAGGATCTTGGCGCCGGCGCCAATCAGCACGCCGTAGCGGATCTTGGGATGGCGGTCGCCGCCGGCCTTGCCGGTACCGCCCAGCGTCACG
This sequence comes from Mesorhizobium sp. LjRoot246, assembly GCF_964254115.1. NCBI lineage: Bacteria > Pseudomonadati > Pseudomonadota > Alphaproteobacteria > Hyphomicrobiales > Phyllobacteriaceae > Mesorhizobium > Mesorhizobium sp. LjRoot246. The sequence goes on from NZ_CAXUSN020000001.1 coordinate 4,342,635, forward strand.
CCATGCAGGATCGACACATCGTCCTCGATGACCGCCGTCTCGCCGACGACAAGGCCGGTGGCGTGGTCGATGAAGATGCCCTTGCCGATACGGGCGGCCGGGTTGATGTCGGTCTGGAACACCGAGGACGAGCGGCTCTGCAGATAGAGGGCGAAATCCTTGCGCCCCTGATTCCACAGCCAATGCGCCAGCCGATGGGTCTGGATGGCGTGGAAACCCTTGAAATAGAGCACCGGCATGATGAAGCGGTCGCAGGCCGGATCGCGATCGTAATAGGCTTGGATGTCGACGCGCACCGTCGTCGGCCACTCCTTGTCGTCGGCCAGCATGGACTTGAACGTCTGGCGGATGAGATCGGAGCCGATGTCCTGGTGGGCGAGCCGCTCGGCCAAGCGATGGATAACCGCTTCCTCCAGGCTGTCCTGGTTGAGGATGGTCGAATAGAGGAATGCGGCAAGCAGCGGGTCGCGGTTGACCGCCTCCATCGCCTCGTCGCGGATCGAACGCCAAATCGGATCGACCGGCTTCAATGCGCTGTGTCGGGAAATGCTGATGCTGTTCATCGCCGTCTCGTCCTGCGTCCTGCCTGGCTTGCCCGTTGTGCTTGCCTGTTGTCCGGCCGCACATATAAGCCAGATCATAGCACGATTGAACTCAATTTTCCTTAGTGCATTGTCAAATGGATTTGGTTCGCGGGAATTCAAGCAGCCATGGAAAACGAACCCTTGATCGACGACACGCTGAAAAGCGAGCTTTCAGCCCTCTACCGGGCACAAGGCCGCCACTACCACAACCTTGCCCATATCGAGGCGATGCTGGCGCTGGCAGGTGACTATCGAAGATTGCTCGCCGATCCCGAGGCGATCGAAGCGGCGATCTGGTTCCACGATGCAGTCTATGACAGCAAGGCCAAGGACAATGAGGCGCAAAGTGCCGACCTTGCCGAGAAAAAGCTGGCTGGCCGCGCGGATCCGTCACGCCTCGACCGCATCTCGGCGATGATCGTCGCCACCGCCACGCATCAACTGCCGCCGTTCGGCGATGCGGCGGCCACACGGGACGCAAGTCTTTTCCTCGACATGGACCTATCGATCCTGGGTGCCGCGCCGACAGCCTTCGACGCCTACGAGCGTGCCGTGCGGCGCGAGTACGCTTGGGTGGAGGGGCCGATGTGGCGGGCCGGACGCAGTGCTGTCCTGAAGAGTTTCCTCGCCCGCCCGAACATCTTCCACACCGAAGAGTTCCGCCAGCGCTTCGAACCGCAAGCTCGGGAGAACATGGCGCGATCGCTGCAGGCCCTGCAAACACCTTCGTGACCTTCGCCGACGGCGCGCATGTAGCCCTATCCTGCCGCGGGCGTTGCATCGAACAATGCACCGAGGAATGCCTGAACAAGCGAGCGCTGTGCGTCGGTCTTGCGATAGGCGACGCGGTGTATGGAACTGAACGCATAGGCCCTTGGCTTGATTGCCCGCATGTCTCCGGCCGCGACCCAGGGATCGGCAAAATGGCACGGCAGAAAGCCGATGAAATTGCCCGAAAGGATCAGCATCAACTGCGCCTCCATGTGCACCACCGATGCACTCGCCCTGGGATGACCGACAAGGTAGAGATCGTCGAAATGCCGATAGCTGCGCACCGAGAACCGCGCGGCGTCGACGGCGCTTTGGTCGATCCTTGAATCGGGCACCGCAAAAAGCGGGTGCCGGCGGCCGCAATAGAGAAGATGCGGCTCGCCGCAGTAGTCCCGATAGACGACGCCGGGCGCCTTTTGCGACAGCGGTCCGATGACGATGTCGCGGCCGCCGTCGGCGACTTGTTGCTCGAGTTCGGACGGCGTGCCCACCGAAAGGTCGATGAAGACATCGGAATCCGGCTCCATGAAGCGGCTGAGCGCGTGCTGGATACCCAGTTCACCACTGGTGAAAACCCCATCCGACGTCCCGACCCGCAGGCGGCCCGACAGGCTGCCGCTGGCCGCATTGATGCGATGTCCGAAATCGTCGAGGTCGCGGAACAGCTTCTGCGCCGCATCATAGGTCGCCTGCCCGACCTCGGTCAGCCGGAATTGCTTGCGCCCACGATGGCAGAGCTGGGCTCCGATGCGTTTCTCCAGTTCCGCCAGATGCGTGCTGAGCGTCGGCTGCGACAGGTTGAGTGTGATTTGCGCGGCGGCGAAGCCGCCTGAATCGGCCAGCGCCACGAAAACGCGCAGCAAGCGGATATCGATGTTGTCCAGCCGGCGCATGCCGCTCCCCCTGATGCAAAGAACGATACATCGATATTATTCGATGTATCGTTCTAAATAAACTCATTTACATCAATGTCAGAAATCGCGAGCCTGCGCGGAACAAAATTGGGGAACAATCATGAAACCGTTATTCGGCACCGCGTTGTCCGCAGCCCTTCTGCTCGCCAGTTCGCAGCTCGCCCTCAGCGCCGACCAGATCCGCATCCTTGCGCCAACATGGCTGGGATTTGCGCCTGTCCATATCGCCAGCGACCTTGGCTGCTTCACGGCCAAGGGCCTCGACGTCAGCATCAAGTTCGAGGACGACCTGACCAACGTCATGGCGGCGATGGCGCGCGGCGACATCGAGATGCAGATGCGCTCCGTCGGCGAATATCAGGGCCGCCCGCGCGATGCCTCGACGCCCGGCATCATCATCGGCACGATCGACGAATCCGTCGGCGGCGACGGCGTCATCACCGATGACAAGATCAAGTCGGTTGCCGATCTCAAGGGCAAGGTCGTCGCGGCCGAGCCCAACATCCCCTCACGCCTGCTGCTGCAGATGGAGCTGAAGCAGGCCGGCCTGACGCTGAAGGATCTTCAGATCAAGGACATCGCGACAGCCGATACAGGTGCGGTTTTCGTCGATGAATCGATCGCCGCGATCGCGACCTACGAACCGTTCATGTCGCAGGCGCTGAAGGCCTCGACCCGCACCGGTGCCCGCATGCTGATCTCGTCCAAGGATCATCGCGGCATCATCATCGACGCGATCATCGCCCGCAACGACGACTTCAAGGCGAACCCCGACAAGTACACAAAATTTCTCGGCTGCATCTATGAGGCGGTCGACTTCATCAAGGCCCAGCCGGACAAATTCGCCGACATGGCCTCCAAGCATTTCGGCCTGACGCCTGCCGAAGTGACCGACATCGTCAACTCCAGCCTGTCCTACACGACGCTTGCCGAATCCCTGGCCTACATGGGCAAGCCGGGAGAAAAAGGCACGCTGCACGAGATATTCGACACGGTGATGGATCTCAACCTGGATAACGGCGCCGCCGACAACAGACTGGTGGCTGCCGACCAGATCGACAATTCGGCAATCAACAAGGTCCCGGCAAAATAGCGGCCGCACGGCCGGGCCGGCAGCCTCTCGCGGCTGTCGGCAGCGATGTCATTCCGGCTTGCCGCCGGTGACGGCCGTTCTTTCGATCATCCGGGGATAGTGATTTGTTCAGCAGCCTGTTCGTCTTCCGCGGCCGTGCATCGCCGATGGTGGAGTTTGCCGTCAGCGTCGCGGCGGCCATGCTCGTCATTGTCCTGTGGGAGCTGGCGGCGCGCGCGGGCATCATTGCGCCGCAGTTCCTGCCATCGCCGAGCCGCGTCGTCATTGCGCTGTGGACGATGCTGACCGAGCAAAACCTGCTCTGGCACGTCGCGGTTTCGACCACCCGTGTCTGGATAGCCTTCCTGCTCGCCGCCGTCATGGCAATCCCGATCGGCATCATGATGAGCAGCTACCGGATCGTCGGCGCCGCACTGGAGCCGATGATCGATTTCATCCGCTATCTGCCGGTCCCCGCACTTGTGCCGCTGTCCATCATCTGGTTCGGCGTCGGCGAGGAGACCAAGATCTTCCTGCTCTGGCTGGGCACGTTCTTCCAGCTCGTTCTGCTTGTCGCCGACGACATGCGGCGCGTGCCGCAGGAGTTCGTCGAGGTCGCCCGCACCGTCGGCGCCAATTCGAGGCAGGTCATGATCGACGTCGCCCTGCGCTGGATGGGACCGACGCTGCTCGACAATCTGCGCATCACGCTCGGCTGGTGCTGGACCTATCTGATCATCGCCGAGATCGTCGCTGCCGATTCCGGCATCGGCTATGTGATCTGGACGGCCCGGCGCTTCGTCAAGACGCCCGAAGTCATGGCCGGTGTCGTCGTCATCGGCTTGATCGGCCTGGTCACCGACCAGCTCCTGCGCCTGCTTCACCGCCGGCTGTTCCGGTATCTGTGAGGACCTGACATGACCGGATATGTTCAATTCGTCGACACGGCCAAGTCCTTCGGCCCCGTCGATGTCGTGCGAAAGACCAGACTTGGCCTCGACCGCAATTCACTGGTCGTCTTCCTCGGCCCGTCGGGCTGCGGCAAGACCACTTTGATGCGCATGGTCGGCGGCCTCGACGAACCAAGTTCCGGCTCGATCCTGCTCGGTGGGGAAAAGGTCGTCAGGCCTGACCGTCGGCGCGGCATGGTGTTCCAGTCCTATTCGTCGTTTCCCTGGCTGACCGTCAAAAATAACATCGCCTTCGGCATGCGCTACCGGAAGGACCTCGGCGCAACCGAAAGGGCCGAGCGTATCAGCCACTATCTCAAGCTGTTCGGGCTCGCCGACTTTGCCGACTCCTATCCAAACCGGATCTCGGGAGGCATGCGACAGCGCGTGGCCATAGCCCGTACGCTCGCCGCGGGTTCGGACGTGCTGTTGATGGACGAGCCCTTCGGCGCCCTCGACGCACTGACGCGCGAGCGGCTTCAGGTCGAGCTGCGGCAGATCCAGATCCGCGAGGAAAAGACCATCATCTTCGTCACCCACGACGTCGAAGAGGCGGTGTTTCTCGCCGACCGGATCATCCTGTTCTCGCGTCGTCCGGCCTCGATCGTCGCCGATATCGACGTGGCGACGGAGCTTGGCCCGGACCGGCCGCTGGAGATCCGGGAGACCCAGAAATTCTTCGAGCTGCGCAACAAGGTCCTGCATCTGATCCGCAACGAAACCGGAGTGGTCGTATGAGCCTCTCCTTTTCCGGAAAGACGGTCGTGATCACCGGAGCGAGCCGTGGCATCGGGCTCGGCATCGCCAAGGGCTTCGCCCAGGCCGGCGCCAGCCTGCACCTCATTGCCAATGACGCGGCCGTGCACGAACAGGCCGAAGAATTGAGCGCCACCGGCATGGAGGCCGACATCGCGGACCGCGAGGCCGTCAGGGCGGCACTCGAACCGATCTCCCGGATCGACGTGCTCATCAACAATGCCGGCCTCGAGCTGATGACGCCGATCACCGACAGCAGCGACGCGGCCGAAGCCGCCTTCCGGCGCATCATCGAGATCAACATCATCGGCACGGCGCTGGTCACCGCGCGCGCCTTGCCGCGCATGCGGGCGGGCGCTTCGATCATCAACACCGCATCGATCTGGGGCCGCGTCGCCGAAGCGCGGTTCGGCGCCTATGTCGCCTCCAAGCACGCCATCATCGGCCTGACGAAAACCTGGGCCAAGGAACTTGGATCGAAGGGCATCCGCGTCAATGCGGTGTGCCCTGGATGGGTCCGCACGGAAGCATCGATGCGCTCGCTTGGCCGGATGGCCGAACAAGGCGCGGTCAGCGAAGCAGCACTGCTCGAAGACATCGTCGGCGCGCAGGCCCTGCCCGGCCTGATGGAGCCGGCCGATATGGCCGGCACCTATCTGTTCCTGGCGTCGGATCTCGCGGCCAACATCACCGGGCAGTCGCTCGGTGTCGACAGGGGAGAAGTGCCTTGGTAACTCCACTGCAAGGAAAACGCGCGCTGGTCACCGGTGCGGCCAGCGGCATCGGCCGCGCGACCGCACTCGCCTTGCAGGAGGCTGGAGCCATAGTTCTCGGGCTCGATCTCCAAGCATCCGAAGGCGATATCCCGATCCTTGCCTGCGACCTTGCCAGCGAGGCCGACATCATTGCCGCGGTCAAGCAGGGTGCGGAACGGATCGGCGGCTATGACATCCTGGTCAACAATGCCGGCATCCTCCAGGAAGCACCGCTTGGCGCGATTTCGCTCGACCATGTCGACCGCATGTTCGCCGTCAATGTGCGCGGCGCCATCATCGTGGCACGGGAGGTCCTGCCGCACCTTCCCGATGGCGGCCGCATCGTCAACATCGCCTCCGAGCTTGCCTATCTCGGCCGAGCGAGCGCCTCGGTCTATTGCGCGACCAAGGCGGCATTGCTCGGCCTGACCCGATCCTGGGCGCGTGAGCTTGCCCCCCGCATCCTGGTCAACGCCGTGGCGCCGGGGCCGACCGACACGCCGCTTCTCGGTTTCGAGGCGCTGAGCGAGAGTCAGCGCGCGCTGGAAACGACGCACCCGCTGGGGCGGATCGGCCGCCCGGATGAAATCGCCTCGGCGGTGGTCTTCCTTGCCGGCCCCGGCGCCACCTTCTTCACCGGACAATGCCTGGGCGCCAATGGTGGCGCGGCGATGCTTTGAAATGAGATGATCATGAAAGACCGAGTTTTCCTCGCTGAACTGCCATGGCCCGAAGCCGAGAAGAGGATCGCCGCCGGCGCCCCAATCTTCCTGCCGCTCGGCGCGACCGAGCAGCACGGTCACCACATGGCGATGAACGTCGATGTGGTGCTTCCCACCGCCATCGCCGAGACGGTGGCGAAGCAGGTCGGCGGCCTCGTCGCGCCAACCATCGCCTATGGCAACCGCTCGCAGCCAAGAACAGGCGGCGGCCCGGCTTTCCCCGGCACGATCAACATCACGGCGCATACGTTTTCGCTGCTGGTCAAGGATGTGATCCGCGATCTCCATCGCCAGAAGGTCCGGCGCATCGTTGTGCTCAACGGCCACTACGAGAACATCGGCCCGTCGATCGAGGGTATCGAACTGGCGCTCGACGCCATCGGCCGCGAGCGTGCGGCGGATCTGACGATCCTGCGCATCGACCATTGGGAAATGGTGCGCACAGAGACGCTGGCAAAAGTCTTCCCCGACGGTTATCCCGGCATCGAGCTGGAACATGCGAGCGTCATCGAGACCTCGATGATGCTGGCGCTGCGTCCGGAGCTCGTCGACCTCGGCAAGGCGCTGCATGACGGCCCCGCGCAGTTCAGGCCATATGATCGCTATCCCAAACCGGCCGAGGAAGTGCCGCCATCCGGCGTGCTGTCGCTGACCGAGGGCTCATCGGCGGAAAAGGGCCGCTGGCTGCTCGACGACTGCGAAACGCGGATAGCGGAAATCGTCAAACGTGAATTCTTCTGAGGTGCCGACACCATGAGCAGCAATTTCTTCCAGCCGATCGACGCCTCCGCCGTGCCTCGTTTCGCCGGACTTTCAACCTTCATGAGACTGCCGGCAGTGCCGAGTGCGGAGGGGCTCGACATCGCGCTCGTCGGCATACCGTGGGACGGCGGCACGACCAACCGTGCCGGTGCGCGGCATGGGCCGCGCGAAATCCGCAACCAGTCGAGCCTGATGCGGCGCGCCCATCACGTCTCGGGGACCGAGCCGTTCAGCATCGCCAATGTCGCCGATGTCGGCGATCTCTCGGTCAATCCGATCAACCTCCTGGACGGGCTGAAGCGCATCGAGGACGGCATCGCGGCAATCGTCGCGGCGGGCGCCATTCCGCTTGCCGCGGGCGGCGATCATCTGACGACGTTGCCGGTGCTGCGCGCTGTAGCCCGCAAGACGCCAGTCGGCATGATCCATTTCGACGCGCATTCCGACACCAACGACCGCTATTTCGGTGACAATCCCTATACGCATGGCACGCCATTCCGCCGCGCCATCGAAGAGGGACTGCTCGATCCCAAGCGCGTCGTCCAGATCGGCATCCGCGGCTCGATATACGAACCCGGCGAACATGACTGGGCGGTCGCCCAAGGTATCCGTATCATTTACATGGAGGAATTCGTCAGGCGGGGCGCGGCCAGCGTCATGGAAGAGGCGCGCAGTATCGTCGGAAACACGCCCATCTATGTGACCTTCGACATCGACTGCATCGACCCATCGATGGCCCCCGGGACCGGTACGCCCGAGCTAGGCGGCTTCACCACCCGCGAGGCGCAGGAAATGGTCCGCCTGCTCGACGGGTTGGACATTATCGGCGCCGACGTCGTGGAGGTGGCGCCGCCTTTCGATCTAGGTGGAATGACGGCTCTTGCCGGCGCGACGATGATGTTCGAGCTGCTGTGCGTGATGGCAAAGTCGGTTCAAGCAGCGAGAGCGCCGGACTGAAGTTTCGAGGCCTCGCTTGGGATCGCCACCAGAATGGTTATCGCAACGGCGCCTGCCGCGAACGCCGACAATGCCGGTATAACCGAACGTTTTGCCGGTGGCACTCCTGCTCGCTCCCCCCGCCGTCCGCTCAGAGCGGATTTTCGGCATAGAACTCCAGCACGCGCTGCTTGAATGTCTTGTCCCCGACGGCAAGCATGTGATCGCGGCCCTCGATGTGGAAGGCCCTGGCGTTCGGCATCAACGCGGCAAGTTCATCGGGCGAGCCGCCTATGTCGTCGGTGGTTCCAACGGCGACCATCGTCGGCTGGGCGATGCGGGCAACATCCTGCTCACTCAGCAGTTCGCGCGATTTGGCGATGCAAGCGGCCAGCGCCCGGCGATCGCTGCGGGTCTGGTCGGCGAAGGCACGAAACGACCGGCCGCGTGGATGGCTGGTCGCGGCTGGATCGTCGGCAAGCAGGGCGGCTGCGATCGGATCCCAATCGCCGACACCGTCGATCATGCCGATGCCAAGGCCGCCAAAGACCAGCGTCGCCACCTTGTCCGGATCCGACAGTGCCATGAACGCCGCGATGCGCGCGCCCATCGAATAACCCATGACATGGGCGCGCCCGATACCGAGATGGCCGAGCAAGGCAGCGGCATCGGAGGCCATCTTGGCCGGCGTATAGTCGGCCTCCTCATAGCTCTTGGACGACGAGCCGTGGCCGCGATTGTCGAAGGCGATGGCGCGGTAGCCGGCATCGTTCAAGGTCTTGAACCAACCCGGCGACACCCAATTGACATAATGGGTCGAGGCGAAGCCGTGGATCATCAGCACCGGATCGCCCTTGCCCGATGCCGGCTGGCGATCGAGGAAGGCAAGCTCGAAGCCGTCATGGATGAAAGACTGCATCTGCGATCCCGCCTGCGCGCTCAACCGCCACCGCCATTCGGCGCATCGCCATTGTCGGCTGGCGGCATGCCGGGGCCGGATGCCGTGCCCACGGCCGGATGGCGCAAAAGGTCGCCATACTCGATGCCGTTCCTGGCGGCAGTGCCGGCCTTGAGTTCGAGCACGAAGCGCACGGGTACACCGGGCGAAATGACGGCGTCGGATTGCGGCTCGCCGTGCTTGACGGCCCGGATCTTGCCGTCTTGGCCGACAAAGACCAGATCAAGCGGCATCGGTGTGTCGTGCATCCAGAAGTTAACCTGCTGCTGGATCTCGAAGACGAACAGCATGCCATGGTCGTCCGCCATGTCCTGGCGGTACATCAAGCCGGCCTCGCGCTCGGCGGCCGTGTCGGCGACTTCAATGGAAAAAGTGCGATCGCCGCCTTTCGTCGCCACGACCAGGGGCGCCGGATCGACCGGAAGGATCATCGCCCGGCTGTCCGCCGAGGTCGGCTTTTCGGAATAGAAATAACCACCGGCAGCGGCGACGACGGCAATTGCGGCGCACATCACGCCCGCAGTCAGCCAGTTCCTGTAAGCCATTTAAAATCCTCGACCGGAATCGTCCTAATGCGAGACCGGCAAGGTCCCCATATCGGGGTGAATTTCGGCGGCCATAAGGCCTTTGTCGCCGCGTCCGAAGCGAACCAGCACGACCTGCCCGGGCCGAAGCTCGGTGATGCCGTAACGGCGCAAGGTCTCCATGTGGACGAAGATGTCCTCGGTGCCTTCGCCGCGGGTGAGAAATCCGAACCCCTTGGTGCGGTTGAACCATTTCACCAAGGCGCGTTCGAGGCCGCTTTCCGGCGTCACCGCGACATGGGTGCGCTGCTCCTGCATCTCGGCTGGATGGACCGCGGTGGTGAGATCCATGGAGAGCACCCGAAAGGCCTGCAATCCGCGGTCGCCATGCTTGACGAGACAGACCACGCGCGCACCTTCCAAGGCGGTTTGAAAGCCGTCCCTTCGAAGACAGGTCACATGGAGGAGGATGTCGCCCGAGATGCCGTCATCCGGGAGGATGAAACCATAGCCCTTGGCCACATCGAACCACTTGATGGCGCCGGCTACTTCGAGCAGATCAGCGGCATCGCCGCCTTCGTCGCGCTGCAAGGCGTCGCCAAGGGTTCCGTCCCGCCCCGTCAAAGAGGCCTTTTCCCCCATAAGAATGCCCCCTTTTTTCAAGAACACCGCAACTGATTCTTGATACCAGATTAACACTGCGGCTTCCGGTGTGTGCAAGACCTGCCGTGCCTTTTTTCACGGTTCATTGCAGCAATACCGGATTTGTTCTTTGCCGGCATTGCGCACTGCCGCATGATTGCCCTTTGACAGGGCCGACCCTATGTTGCACCGCAACGCAATTATCGAGGAAATCACATGCGCTATCTGCACACCATGGTTCGCATCGCCGACATCGATGCCTCGCTTGATTTCTACTGCAACAAGCTCGGCCTCAAGGAGGTGCGCCGCTACGAAAACGAGCAAGGCCGCTTCACGCTGATCTTCCTCGCTGCCTCCGAAGATGAGCAAAGCGGCATCGCCGACAAGGCGCCGCTGGTCGAACTGACCTACAATTGGGATCCGGAAGACTACAAGGGCGGGCGTAATTTCGGCCACCTCGCCTATGAGGTCGACGACATCTACGCCACCTGCCAGCATCTGATGGACAATGGCGTCATCATCAACCGGCCGCCGCGCGACGGCAACATGGCCTTCATCCGGTCGCCGGATGGCATTTCGATCGAGCTTTTGCAAAAAGGCCCGGCCAAGGCCAAGGCAGAACCATGGGCTTCGATGGCGAACACCGGAAGCTGGTAGGCCAATCACGCTGTCTTGAGCGGATAAGGCTCGGCTGACAGGCTGTTACCGTTTGGTTTTTCCGGGACGGTGCCTATCTGTCCGCTAAACAGGCGCTTGCCCAGGAGAGTTCATGCCGACCAGCCATGCCGACGTCACCACCGAACACGCCAGCCGCTACCTGCAGCAGCTGTGCAAGCACTGGGCGCACAAATTCCCGGTCGAGTTCGATCCCAGCCATGGCACCATCGATCTCTCAATGGGCCGCACAGTTCTGGACGCAGACGCGAGCGCGCTGCATATCACGGTGTCAACCGACGAAGCAGGGTCGATCGAACGCCTGGAAAGTGTCGTCGCCGATCACATCAAGCGCTTTGCCTTCCGCGAAGAACTGACCTTCGACTGGAAACTCGCACCACAAGCATAGACGACGACCTATTTGCTACCAGCCTGAGCGGCCATCTCCAGCAGCGCCTGCACCGAGCGCCAGTTGCGCGCGGTGCCGGGCACCTTCAGCGTGCGCGGGATCAGCCCGGCAAACACCGATTTGCCCAGTCCATCCGGCGCGTGCAAGTAGAGCACATCGCCCTTGATCTCGAAGCTTTCGGGTCCGGTGCACTTTTCGGCCAGCCGAGCGACCTCGTCGGCGGTCGGCTCGCGCTCCAGCACATAGGCGTGCAGCCTCGTGTGGTCCGCGGCGACTTCCGGATAGGGATTTTCGCTCACCAGCCGCTCGAACCATGAGAGATCGCGCACCATGATGCGCGAATAAAAACCCCATTTCTTCTCGAAGGCTGCTTCGACCTGTTTCGTCAGCGTCGCGGCGTCGCCCTTCTTCGCCCGGAACACTGCATTGCCGCTCTGCACATAGGTGGCGACATCGGAAAAGCCGAGATCCTCGAAGAACGACCGCAACTCCGCCATCTTGACGATGCGGTTGCCGCCGACATTGATGCCGGAAAACAGCGCGACGAAGATTTTTCCGGCACCGCTCATATGATGAACCCGGCCAATGTTTCGTTGTCGGTAATGTCCTGGTACTGCACGCCCTCGGCCTCGAAATTCGCCTTGAGCAGGTCGAAATTGCGGCGGTCCTTGGTTTCGATGCCGATCAGCACCGAACCGAAATTGCGCGCCGATTTCTTCAGATATTCGAAACGGGCGATGTCGTCGTCGGGACCGAGCAGTTCGAGGAAATCGCGCAGCGCGCCGGGCCGCTGCGGGAAGCGGATGATGAAGTATTTCTTCAGCCCCTCGAAGCGTAGCGCCCGCTCCTTGACGTCCGGCAGCCGCTCGAAATCGAAATTGCCGCCCGAAACCACGGCGACAATGGTCTTGCCCCTGATCTCCTTCTTCGAAAAATCCTTCAGCGCATCGATCGCCAGCGCGCCGGCTGGCTCGAGCACGACGCCTTCGACGTTGAGCATCTCGATCATGGTGGCGCAGAGCCGGTTTTCCGGGATCAGCCGCACCGTGTCGGCCGGAAAATCCTTGAGATGCCGCAACGGCTCGCGGCCGATCTCGGCCACTGCGGCGCCATCGACGAAATTGTCGACCTTGGCGAGCTTGAGCCGTTTTCCCGCCGCGAGGCTTTCGCGCAGGCTCGGCGCGCCGGCCGGCTCGCAGAAGACGAAGCGCGCCTGCCTGTCCTGGTCGGCGAAATAATGGGTGACACCGGCGGCAAGCCCGCCACCGCCAACCGGCAGCATGATGATGTCGGGCATGCGGGCGCCCGGCATTTGGTCCGCGATCTCATAGGCGACGGTGGCCTGGCCCTCGATGATGTCCTTGTGGTCGAAGGGCGGCACCATATGGGCGCCGGAACTTTCGGTGAATTCGAAGGCAGCGCGGTAGCAGTCGTCGAAAAAATCGCCGACCAGCCTGATCTCGACGAAATCGCCGCCGAACAGCCTGGTCTTGTCGATCTTCTGCTGTGGCGTCGTCATCGGCATGAACACCACGCCCTTTTTGCCGAAATGACGGCAGACGAACGCAAAGCCCTGTGCATGGTTGCCGGCGGACGCGCAGACGAACAGTTCGGCCTCGTTGCCTGCAGCGAGCGTTTTGCGGAAGAAGTTGAAGGCGCCGCGGATCTTGTAGGAGCGCACCGGCGACAAGTCCTCACGCTTGAGCAGTACCCGCGCACCGGTCTTTTTCGACAGATAGTCGTTTTCCTGCAGCGGCGTTTCCGGGAAGATCTGGCGGATCGCGGCAGCAGCGGCAGCGACGCGGGAAGAAAAACTGTTCATTGGAAAACCACCTTGCGCCGCACGTTGTCCCGCCGATTTCTATATTTATCGGGCCGCGCTGGCTGTTTGTTGCGCGTCCTGCCTTCGCGTAGCCAGCCCGCCTATCGCATATCCGGGCTCGCCACACCATTGTCCGGCCGTTCATGCTTCTCACAGACGGATATTCTTATATTTCTTTCAGGTGTTTGTAAGCGCTTGTTGATGTGCATGGAGCAGGTCGAGCATGGCCCCGAGTGCTGCCCTTTTCCAACATTCCGGCGTTTCTCCCGCCATTTTGGCTTTCGCGCAACACTGCGATGGCTTTAACCGGGCGCTGAGCACATTTCGACTGGACACGACTTAGTTCTGCCGCACTCTGGCTGTCCGGGAGGTGTCGCGGGGGTAGACAGGCCTTTCGGCCGGAGTTGGAATTTCAGGCGTGCCTTTGAAGAAGATCTTGACCGTTGTCCTAACCTTGTTGGTCGCCGGCTGCGCAGGTTCGCAAACACAGGAACTGCTGGGCAGCGCCATGGTGTCCGCTCCGGTGACGGAGATCGCCGGCAACCACAGCATCTTCATCGCGACGACGCGCAAGAAATCCGACGATCCCAACAAGGTCTTCGACGGCGAGCGCTCGGCGACGCTGAACTACGCCCGTGTCAGCGTCACTGTTCCGGGCATCCACGAGACCGGCCAGATCGAGCGGCGCTCGCGCGGCAAGTCGGACGACCCGGCCAAATATTTCATGGCTTCCGAGGTCGTTGGCTACGACACCCAGCCGAAATTCTCCAGCGCGCTCAATGCCGACATCGCGGCGCGTGGCGGCCGCGTCATGGTCTTCGTGCATGGCTACAACACCGGCTTCGACGCCGCCGTCTATCGTCTGACCCAGATCGTCCATGATTCCGGCTATCCAGGCACGCCGGTGCTGTTTTCCTGGGCATCGGGCGCCAGGACCAGGGATTACGTCTACGACAAGGAAAGCGCCAGTGCTGCCCGCGACCAGCTGGAAGTGACGCTCAGGATGCTGGAGCAGTCGGGCGCGCGGCGCATCGACATCGTCGCGCATTCGATGGGGACCTGGGTCACCATGGAAACGCTGCGCCAGATGGCCATCAGCAGCGATCGCGATCTCGGCGGCAAGCTCGGCGACGTGGTGCTGGCCTCGCCCGACATCGATGTCGACGTGTTCAAGAGCCAGATGCGGCGCTACGGCAAGCCCGACAAGCCGTTCATCCTGCTGTTGTCGGACGACGATCGGGCGCTGAGGCTCTCCGGCCTGATCGCCGGTTCGCGGCCGCGCGTTGGCGACTACAAGGATGCCGCCGATCTTGCCTCATACGGCGTGACGGTCGTCGACCTCTCCAAGGTCAAGGGATCGGACAGCTTCAACCATACGAAATTCGCCGACAATCCGACGCTGGTGAAGATGATCGGCCAGCGGCTGCGCGAGGACGACGGTTTTGCCAGCGACCGTGACGTGACCGACCGCATCAGCCTGCTCGGGCAGTAGATGCGGTCCCGCGGTTTTCGCCGTGCCTGCTCACCGTTGCCGACGCATGGACTCACTTTGGACTGGACCGAGCCGGCCTCGGGCTTTATCGGAATAGCCAGCGACGTCATGCGTTTGACGTCCCCCTTTGCGGGAGCCGGCGTGTGACCGTGCGTTCGAAGAGTTACCTCGTCGTTGCATTGGCGCTCGCTGTCACCGGCTGCGCCGGCGGGAACACGCACGACCTGCTCAACAGGACGACGGTCTCGGTGCCCGCTTCCGACATTGCGGCCACGCATGAAATCTTCGTCGCCACCACCCGCCAGAGGGCAACAAAAGACCCGCGTCAGGTGTACGATGGCGATCGCTCGCTGACCACCAGCTTTGCCCGTGTCGACGTCACCGTTCCGAAAAGCCACCAAGTTGGCGCCATCGAGCGGGCCAAGGGATCGGCAAACAGCAATCCGGCCAAGGATTTCACCGCCAAGGACGTCACCTTCTATGAAGGCGCGCCGCAATTCGCCAAGGCGGTCGGCGCCGACATCGCCATGCGCGGCGACCGTGCGCTGGTTTTCGTGCACGGCTTCAACAACGGTTTTGACGACGGCATCTACCGACTGACGCAGATTGCCCACGACACGAAATATTCCGGCACGCCGGTGCTGTTCTCATGGGCGTCGAGCGGCAAGACCACCGGTTACATCTATGACAAGGAAAGTGCCAACGCGGCGCGTGACGACCTCGAGGCTACGCTCAGGATGTTGGCCAAAACGAAGGTCAAGAGCATCGACATCATCGCCCATTCGATGGGAACCTGGGTGACCATGGAGGCGCTGCGCCAGCTTGCCATCACCGACGATCGCGATCTCGGCGGCAAGCTCGGCTATGTCATCCTGGCCTCGCCCGACATCGATGTCGACGTGTTCAAGAAACAGATGATCCGCTACGGCAAACCCGACAAGCCGTTCGCCATTCTGCTCTCCGCGGATGACCGGGCTCTCAAGCTCTCCTCGCTGATCTCGGGCGACAAGCCGCGCGTCGGCGATTACGGCAACGCGGCCGACCTCGCCAGCTATGGCGTATCGGTGGTCGATCTTTCCCAGGCCAAGGGCGGCGACCGCCTCAACCACGCCAAATTCGCCGACAATCCGATGCTGGTGCAACTGCTCGGCGACCGGCTGCGGGCGCCGGCCGGCCTCGCCTCGGACGAACCCGACCCGACACAGCTCAACAATCTCGGCCAGGGCCTCGGCAAGGCCGTCGGCTCGGTCGCCGAGATCGTCATCACCACGCCGTTCAAGGTGCTGACCATCGCCACCGGCGGGTGAGTCAGCGCCGGGCATCGCCGGCTGATCTCAAACGAAGAGGTCAACCTTCTGGAACGTCGTCACGTCGATCAAGCCGACATCCGAAATCCTGAGTTCAGGGATGACGACCAGCGCCAGCAGCGAGTGCTGCATATAGGCGTTGTTCAGCGAACAGCCCATCTTGCGCATCGCCTCGGTGAGCTTCTCCGCCTTGGCCGCGACGATTTCGGCCCGCTCGTCCGACATCAGGCCGGCGATCGGCATTTCGACCAACGCCAGCTCCTTGCCCTTGGAGAACAGCACCACGCCGCCACCGACCTCGCCGAGGCGGTTTACGGCCAGCGCCATGTCCTGCTTGTTGGTGCCGACGCAGATGATGTGGTGGGCGTCATGCGCCACGCTGGACGCCAGGGCGCAGTCGCTCATGTAGCCGAAACCGGAGACGAAGGCATTGGTGACGCCGCCCGTGCCCCGGTGGCGCTCGACCAGCGCGATCTGGCAGACATCGTTGCGGCGATCCATGGCGACCAGCCCGTCCTCGACCGGCAGATCAGCCTCCAGCGCGCGCGTCGGCGCCTGGTTCTCGATGACGCCGATGACACGCACCCGCACCTCGTTGGCGCCCTTGGGGGCCGCGATATCGAAGTCGCCGCCCTTCAGCTTCTTGCCGAGCTTGACGGTGTTCTTCGCCGTCTTTGGGTAATCATAGGCCGGAATATCGATTTCGAGCTTGCCGCCCTTGGCCAGCCTGACGCCGCGTGCATAGACCTCGTCGATGGTCATTGCGGCGAGATCCGAGACGATCAGCAGGTCGGCCAGCCGCCCCGGCGCGATCGAGCCGATCTCGCGTTCCAATTTGAAATGCTGGGCGGTGTTGAGCGTCGCCATCTGGATCGCCGTCACCGGCTTCAACCCCTGTTGGATGGCGTGGCGCACCACGCGGTCCATATGGCCTTCCTGGACCAGCGTGCCGGAATGGCTGTCGTCGGTGCACAGGATGAAGTTGCGCGGATCGATGCCGCTCTCCGTCACCGCCTTGATCTGCGAGGCGACGTCATACCAGGCCGAGCCCAGCCGCAGCATCGCCTTCATGCCCTGGCGCACGCGGGCAATGGCGTCCTCGGCGCGCGTACCCTCGTGGTCATCCTCGGGGCCGCCGGCGACATAGCCGTGGAACGGCAGGCCGAGATCGCGCGAGGCATAGTGACCGCCGACCGTTTTCCCCGCTTTCACCGTCGCGGCAATCTCGCCCGACATCACCGGATCGTTGGCGGCAACGCCTGGGAAATTCATCACCTCGCCCAGGCCGATGATGTTTTCCCAGGTCATCGCCTCGGCGACATCGGCGACCGTCAACTCGGCGCCGGCATGTTCAAGCCCCGGCGCCGAGGGCACGCAGGACGGCATCTGCACATGCACGTTGATGGGCATGGCGACGGCCTCGTCATGCATCAGCCGCACGCCGGCCAAGCCCAGCACATTGGCGATCTCGTGCGGGTCGATGAACATCGAGGTGGTGCCGTGCGGAATGACAGCCCGGCAGAACTCGGTCACCGTCACCATGCCGCTCTCGACATGCATGTGCGCGTCGCAGAGGCCGGGCACCAAATAGCGCCCGCCGGCGTCGACCACCCTGGTGACGCCCTGGCCGATGGCATGGCTGGCATCAGGCCCGCAATAAGCGAAGCGCCCGCCGGCAATGGCGACGTCGGTGCCGGCGACGATCTCGCCCGAATGGACATTCACCCAGCGGCCGTTGCGAATAACGAGATCGGCGGGCTTGCGCCCCATGGCGACATCGACCAGATGTGTCGCCATCTCGGTCCACGGTTTGGGTTTTGCGGGCTTGGCTTTCGTCATTGGCGATTCCTCGGTTGCGGCCAGTGTCGCAAATGTCGGCGGGCGCCGCCAGAGCCGTCGGTCCGACATCAGGGCTCCGAACTCAGGTTAACAAAAGGCCTCGCGGAACCAGTTCGGCGGTGTCGGCAGCTTTTGTCGTAGCTTTCAGAATAGGAATTTTTTCTTGACTCCGTGCCCTCAGCTATGGTACAGTTTTATTCATGGTGCTGATTTGCGCCAGTGACCCGCCGCGCAGGCAGGTTCGTTTAATGCTTCGTCAGTCAATGCGCCGAAGGCTCCGAAGGAACCCGTTAACCCGAGTTCGTGGCCCTGGGTCCGACATCCGGCGCAGGCTGAGCTTGTTGACTGATCCGGCTAAACCGCGATGCCGATCGTGGACCGAGCCGCAAGGGGGAAACATGACCCGTTTTTGGAAAGCCTTCGCCGTCATCTTGTTCTTGTTCGCAGCGTCCACCACTTTTGCCGCCGCGGAGGAACGTTGGCAGACCTTGCCGGAGCCAGCGGCCATGCCCAAGTCTGATCAAAGCGGCTATGCGCCGGTGAACGGCATCCAGATGTACTACGCCGTTTTCGGCGCGGGCGACCCGGTGCTGCTCATCCATGGCGGCCTCGGCCACGCCGACATCTGGGCCAGTCAGGTGGCCACGCTCTCCAAAACGCACAAGGTGATAGTCGCCGACAGCCGTGGTCACGGTCGCTCCACCCGCACCGAGCAGCCCTATGGCTACGACTTGATGGCGTCGGACTATCTGGCGCTGCTCGACTACCTGAAGATCGACAAGACCGCGCTTGTCGGCTGGAGCGATGGCGGCATTATCGGTATCGACATCGCGCTGCATCATCCCGAACGGCTGACAAGGCTCTTTGCGCAAGCCGCCAACGTAACCACCGACGGCCTCGATCCGGGTGTGATGACCAACAAGACCTCTGCCGCCTACATCGACCGCTCCGGCCGCGACTACAAGAAGATGTCGAAGACACCGGACCAGTATGACGCCTTCGTGGCGCAGATGAGCCATATGTGGGAGACTGAGCCGGCGTGGGCCAAGGAACAGCTCGGCAAGATAACCACGCCCACGGCGATCGTTGCCGGCGACCATGACGAGGCGATCAAGCGCGAACACACCGAATACATCGCCTCTGCCATCCCGGGCGCGAAGCTGATCATCCTGCCCAACGCAAGTCATTTCGCCATGCTGCAAGCGCCGGATGAATATAGCCGGGCGGCTCTGGACTTCATCGACGCCAAATAGGGATTCCGTGCGGCAACCGGGGATTGCGATTGCGGCGAATGCGGTTATCCTCTCGGCAAGGAACCTTTCTGAATCGTCATTTCGGGGAGTTCGATGCATCGCCTGATGGTCGCAAGCGCCGGTTTTCTTGCCGCTCTGGCCGTGCCGGCTTTTGCAGCCGACCCAACGGTCGACGTGCCGATGACCGCGCCCGGCTTCGACTGGACTGGCTACTACGCCGGTCTGCAGGCCGGCTATGGCTGGGGCCAATCCGATATATCGGGGACGGAAGGCGCGCCGTTTTCTGCCTCGCCGGACGTTGACGGCGGTTTCGTCGGCGGCCATGTCGCCGGCCTGTGGCAGTTCGACCAGGCGGTGCTCGGCGCCGAGGCAGAGCTCAACTATTCCTCGGTCGACGGCACGACGGAATCGGGCCTGGGAAGCACATTCGGTACCGACATCAAGTGGTTCGGGTCGGTCAACGCCAAGGCCGGCTATGCAGCGGATCGCTTGCTGGTCTACGGTATTGGTGGCGTCGCCTTTGCCGGCATCGAAACATCGCAAGTCGCGGGTCCGGCGTACGACAGCACGCGCACGAATGTCGGCTGGACCGTGGGTGCCGGCGTCGACTACGCGCTGACCGACAAGTTCGTCGTCGGCGCGCAGTATCGCTACTATGATTTCGGCTCCGAACACTATGACGCGCCGGAACCCTTCAACGACCGCGATCAGAAGGTGAAGCTGAATACGGTCGGCATCAATTTGAGCTACAAGTTCTGAGAGAGGCTGCAAGCGAAACGTCAACCGCACGCAGACCTCAGCCGATATCATGCTTCCGAAGAAGCTCCTGCTCATCGCCTGACACCCAACCGAATATTTTTGGCTCTCCGTCCAGGATCTGGACGAGATAGTGGACGTCAAAGTCGATCATGACGTCCGGCCGATCCTTGCGGGCATAGGTTGACGACCAAGCGACATGGGCAACGCAATGGAGCTCGTCTATCGGTGAGATGCCGATATTCCGCACTCGCATCTCCTTCGTGCCGATCGCTCGATAGCGCGCATAACCTTGCTCCATCGTGTGCTTGAGCTGGTCATCGTTTTTCCCGGCCAGCACGCCGGCGGGCGATGCCGCGATGAAGGCCGAGGCATAGACGGATGCGACCTCGTCCATGTCGACATCGCCGGCGAGCGACTTCTTGAAAAGCAGCTCATACCTCTCGAACAGCTTTTTGACCCGCGCTTCCATCGATCCAGACTCGCCACCCATTCGAGGCCTCCAATCCACATTTGTCCCTGAATTTCGAACGGCCGCGGCCCCGAACTCGTTCCCACCAGCAAACCGTCAGGAATGCTCCAGCGCCAGAAGGTGGCTTGACGGCGGACATGGCGGAATTGGTAGATGCAAGGGACTTAAAATCCCTCAGCTACGGTGTGGAAGGAAGGCGGCCGACGCTCCCAGTGGGCGGGGGGATTGGGTTGGGCCTGAGAGGCGCCGGCCTTGGCGGATCAAATCCGCCACGCAAACATCGTAGCAGTGCCAGTGGCGCCGATAATTCCGTGATCGCGCTAGTATCACCAAGCCGCCTGGTCCGTTCGCGCGTTCGGTGAAGTCGACAACACGACTTGACGGCCTCTGTCTGGCGTCTGAAAAGGGCGGGCCTGCGGACGTGGCGGAATTGGTAGACGCAAGGGACTTAAAATCCCTCGATCTCTGATCGTACGGGTTCGATTCCCGTCGTCCGCACCACCCTTCGCTCTTCGAGCTTCGGGCGGCAGGCCACCTGAAGCTCGGTAGACGCCACCTGAAGCTCGTTAGACGAAGGAGTGTCCTCCGAAGCCTTCGGCGAAGGAGGACCAGCGAACGTACCAGAAACGCCGCTTCAGCGCCCGGCCTATCCCAGCCGTCACGGCTCAAGCCCGCATCCCGCCCATCATCCAGCACTTGCCAGATTATACCCGAACAGGTATATTTCCTGCGATGAGTCCGCCGCCACATCCTTACGGCGAAAAGCCGCTGCACTGGGTGGGGTCGTCCAAGCGGGACTTCCTCGCTTTTCCCGATCCGGTGAAAAGCGACATGGGGTATGCGCTCGGGCTGGCTCAGCTGGGCGGCAAGCATCCGCACGCCAAGCCGTGGAAGGGCGAAGGTGCCGGTGTGTTTGAGGTGGTGGAAAGCCACGACGGCGACACCTATCGGGCGGTGTACACTGTGCGCTTCGAGGGTGCGGTGTATGTGCTCCATGCCTTCCAGAAGAAAAGCCCGTCCGGCAAGCGGACCGCGACAACCGATGTCGACCTCATCGGCGAGCGGTTGAAGCGGGCGCGGGAAGACTACGAGAAAAAATGACGAAGCCGGACGAACGGCAGGAGACGAACATGACGAACGATATGGAACACGGGACGGGTAACGTCTTCGCCGATCTGGGCCTACCCGATGCTGTCGACCGGCAGACCAAGACGCGTCTTGCTCTCGCCCTTAACGAGATCGTCAAGGCGCGCAAACTGCGCCAGGTCGCGACAGCGAAGTTACTCGGTATTCCACAATCCAAAGTGTCGGCGCTGGTAAATTATCGCCTGGACGGATTTTCCGTCGAACGGCTCATGGGTTTTCTCACGCTGCTCAATCGCGACGTTGAAATCGTCATCCGCCCCAGCCGCGATGATCGGGAGGGGCATGTTTCGGTTCATGCTCTGCGATAAGTGTCAGAATCCTCGCAACTCGCGGCAGTCACGCGGCCCTAGCGTTGCAGGATCGCATTAGAGCGGAATGAATTGAGGCTGAATCGGCGGGGATTCCCTTAGGCTTGCAAATCTGATTCAACCTGCTGGCTGGATCAGGAGGCCAGCATGGATGGGCAAGCCTTATTCGATGGATCTTCGCGAACGGGTTGTTGCGTCAGTTGAGCGGGATGGCCTGTCGCGGCGGCAGGCGGCAGTGCGCTTTGAGGTTGGGATCAGCACCGTCATCAGATGGGTAAGCCGCTTGCGCGAGACGAGCAGTCTTGCGCCCGGCAAGATGGGTGGGCACAGGCCCAAGAACATTGTCGGAGAGCATCGGGAGTGGCTGTTGCTGCGCTGCCGGGCCGCTGATTTCACGTTGCGTGGCCTTGTGGCCGAACTTGGCGAGCGCGGCTTGAAGGTCGATTATCGCTCGGTGTGGGAGTTCGTCCACGCCGAGAAGCTCAGTCACAAAAAAAGACGCTGATCGCGGCCGAGCAGGATCGCCCCGATGTGGCGCGCCGGCGGGCGCAGTGGACCAAGTATCAGGACCGCATCGATCCTTCCCGCCTGGTGTTCATCGACGAGACCTGGACCAAGACCAACATGGCCCCGCTCAGGGGATGGGCGCCGCGCGGCGAGAGGATCAAAGCCAAGGTGCCGCACGGCCACTGGAAGACCATGACCTTCCTGGCGGCGCTGCGCCACGACCGTGTCGAAGCACCATGGCTGATCGACGGACCGATCAATGGCGAGCGCTTCCAGCTCTATGTCGATGAGGTTCTTGTCCCAACCCTCAAGCCCGGCGACATCGTCATCATGGACAATCTTGGCTCACATAAGGGCAAGGCCGTGCGCCGCGCCATCCGCTCGGCCGGCGCCAGGTTGTTCCTCCTGCCGAAATACTCGCCCGATCTGAACCCTATCGAGAAGCTCTTCGCCAAGCTCAAGCATTGGCTGCGCAAGGCCGCCAAGCGAACAGTTGAGACCGTCTGTGACGCCATCGGCCAAATCCTCGGCACCGTCACTCCAACCGAATGCAGAAATTACTTCACAGAGGCAGGCTATGCCCAACCTAAATTCATCCCGCTCTAGCAGTCGGACTTTGGGATAGTGGGGACACAGCCTTCGCCTGAACAAGCTGTCGAGAAGCGCGGAATGTCGATGCCGGGTAATTCGCCCCACAGCGCGTTAATTCGGGTCGCCGGACCTTGAGCCCCCGTGGCCTCCGCCGCCGGTGTTGTCCGATCCGCCGTGGCTGACGGACTGACTTCGCCCGAATGTGAAGCCATTGGGGGAGCGGCCGACGTGAACGTGGTTCTTGTCGCCCGATCCTTTGCCGGGACGTGTTCCACCTGATTTCGCTACCGCCTCAGAGTTCAAACTGGTGCCGAGCAGTAGTGTTATAGCCGGCGGTGTCACGGCCGCGAAGCGGCCGGCCTTCTTCAGAAAGTCACGGCGCGCTTTGGCTTCCGGAACCTGCTTATTGTACCTTGTGCTTTCAGTTGCCATCTCAGGAATCCTTTGAGCAAGCTATTCCTAGTCTTTCACTGCAGGAAATGACATTGCTCCAAAAGGCTTAGACTGCTGGCAGGGAACGGGCGGCAACCATTCGCGAACCGCGCATTCTGAAAAAAACTGCCGACCTAATCCCCAAACTCATCCCGCCGTCGGCGGCTATTTCGTCTAGTTCTCCGCATGGCTAAAAACGACGGTGCCGTTTTCCTTGCGAATTTCAACAGACACGATTCCATCGTCGCCCTTCCGGGTCTGAAACATGGAGATTGCATGATCCTTCGCCGTTTTCTCCGCGTCGAACATTTCCTTGTCGACGATGCCCTGTCGTCCATACCAGATGACAGTAAAGGCCATATTCGCTCGTCCCTTCGCGGCAGCCACCAAGGGCAATGGTATGGCGGTTGGGACGGAAAGTCACACAATGAAACCAAGCGGCGTTGACGCCGATTGCCGGTGACTTGCCGAACCGCCTTTAACAGCACCCTCATGCAGGACGCGCGTCTGCCTGTAGTGGTCGCAATGTTGAACGGCTTGATGATGCTTAGGTGCAGCGCTTCGGCTGCCTCCAGAAAGCGCGCGATTTCAGCCTGCGATAACCTTGATCAACGGCCCGCGATGGCCGGTGACATAGGCGGATGCATCAAGAGTGGCACGGCTCTTGCTTCCCCAGCTTCAGGCATGCCGGGCGCAAAGACGCTGTTCCATATCGACACCGGCATGTGAGGTTGGGACAATGATGTCGCGCAAGCTTCTGTTTGGCCTTCCCGCGGTGTTCCTGGTCACGGCCTTGGGGGTAGCCCTCTTGTCGTCCGAGACCTCATGGGGATTTCTAACCGCGAACCAATCGGGTTCGGTCTTTTGTTCAAGCGGACGCGACACCGTATCGGCGTCGGCCTCGCGGACTTTGCCGTCATGTGGATAGCACAGACAAAATTCGGAAATGAACAGTCTCCGGCCTCTTACAGAGATTGGGTCCTGGAAGGTTGGGCCTTGATCACTCGGTTGGCATCCGCCTTTCGCGAATTCATTGCCCCACGCTACCGGCCAGAACTCCACTATATGCGCGGCCCGGGGCCGGCCTGTGCGCGCCGCGAGAGCGCAGGCCGATCTCTTGCAGTGAGACCGATCATGTCGCCGCGGCGCGCCAGAAAACCGTCGCGGCTCAAGTAGCGATCGGATTCAGCTTCAAATGCTGGATCAGAATAATGGTCTTGGCGTCGATGATGCGGCCGTCGGCGATGCCGGCCAACGCCTCGTCAAGCGGCATTTCCAGCACCTCGATGTCCTCGCCTTCTTCCGGCGCGCCGCCGCCGGCCGAGATGCGGTCTGCGGGCGAATAGCGGGCGATGAAGAACCAGAGCCGTTCGGTGACGCTGCCCGGGCTCATATAGGGCGAAAACAGCCGCTCGATGTTCTGCAGCCGGTAGCCGAGTTCTTCCTCCGCTTCCTTGCGGATGGCGGTTTCCGGATCGTTTTCGTCCAACAGGCCGGCACAGGCCTCGATCAGCGGCTCGCGGTGGCCGGTGACGTAGGCGGGATAGCGGAACTGGCGCACCAGGAGCACGGTCGAACGGGCGGGATCGTAAGGCAGGATCACCGCGCCGTCGCCGCGATCGTAGGTCTGGCGAATTTGCGTCTCCCATTGCCCGTCGCGCCGGCGGTAGTCGAGGACGGTCTTCTTCAGGACGGCCCAGTCGTCGGAGAGGATTTCCTCGGAACGGATGCGAACGCGATCTTCCATCATGGTCTCCATGCCAAGGCGCGTCGCGACGCGCTTTGAACTCTTGTTTTGTGCATGTCGTTCTCCCGGGCCACTTCTGGGCGACATGCATTGTCGGGCCGAGGCGTAGCCGCGAACCGGCGTTTCGGCAATGCCATCAGTGATTGGTCCAGAAGCCGTTTCACCGCCTCGTGTCTGGCGCAGGCGCAATCGGCTGCCTAAATAGCTGCTAACCCTTCCCCGGAGTTTCCCATGACAGCGTCGCTTTTCCAGCCGATCACCCTCGACGGCCTCACCTTCCCCAACCGCATCGCCGTCGCGCCGATGTGCCAGTACTCGGCCGAAGACGGCTCGGCCAGCGACTGGCACCTGTATCACTGGATGAACCTCGCAATGTCCGGCGCCGGCATGGTCACGGTCGAGATGACCGATGTCGAGCGGCGCGGGCGTATCACGCATGGCTGCCTCGGCCTCTATTCCGAAGACAATGAGGCCGCCGCCCGCCGGGCGCTGGATGCGGCAAGACGCGTCGCCGCTCCCGGCACCAAGTTCGGCTCGCAGCTTGCCCATGCCGGCCGCAAGGCCTCGAACCGCAAGCCGTGGGAGGGCGGCGGGCCGCTGCAGCCGACTGAGGATCCTTGGCAGACCGTATCGGCCTCGGCCATCGCCTACGACACCGGCTGGAACGTGCCGCGCGCGCTGGAGGAAGAGGAGATCCTGCAACTCATCGAGCGCTTCGCCGAGGCGGCAAGACGGGCCGAACGCGCCGGCTTCGATTTCCTCGAACTGCACGCCGCGCACGGCTATCTGATCTTCCAGTTCCTGTCGCCCCTGTCCAACCAGCGCACGGACCGCTGGGGCGGCTCGCTGGAAAACCGCATGCGTCTTGTCGTCGAGATCGCCAAGGCGGTGCGGAAGGCAACGCCAAAGCTGATGCTCGGCGCCCGGCTGTCGGTGACCGACTGGGTCGATGGCGGCTTCGATGTCGAGGAGGCGATCGAAGTGGCGAAAGCGCTCAAGGAGGTCGGCGTCGCCTATCTCTGCTGCTCGAGCGGCGGCAATTCGCCGTTGCAGAAATTGCCCGCCGGCCCCGGCTACCAGGTGCATCTGGCGGAAGCCGTGCGCAAGGGCGCCGATATCCCGACCCGCGCGGTCGGCCTGATCGACGATCCGAAGCAGGCGGAAGCGATCGTCGCCGAGGGCCGCGCCGACATGGTGGCGCTGGCGCGCGCCTTCCTGGCCGACCCGCGCTGGGGATGGCGTGCTGCGGCGACATTCAGCGAGACAATCCATCCGGCGCCGCAGCTTGCCCGCTCGGTGACCACGATGCAGCACTGGATGAAGGCGGCGGGCTGACCGGCCCGTCTCGCTGATACCGACGCTCTCGCTCTGGACAGCTTCCCACAGCCTCGCTTCAATTCCTTCCGCAACCTGTTACGTTGGGTGAGGCTGCGGCGGGCGCGGCCAGGCTTGGGAGGAAATCATGTCGTTGAGGGCATTTTTGCCGGTTGCAGCGCTGACCGTTGTGGCCGGACTTTGGATCGGCGCATCGACGCCTGCCGGCGCGCAATATTGCGAGGGGACGGTGCACGGCCTGTCCGGTCGCTACAATCTGGCGACAGGCAGCGGCTTTCTTGCCGTGCGGACGCGGCCGAATTCATCGTCGCGGATGATCGGCCAGTTGTTCAATGGCGATCATACCGAGATCTTCGACCGGCGCGGCAACTGGTATCAGGTCGAAATCGGCGGCGGGACCGGCTGGGCAAACGCCCGCTGGCTGCGCAACGATTGCGGCTACTGAGAGGCTGTTTCGAAAGCCGCTCCCAGTCGGATATCCGCCTCCAGGCAAGCTCTGAGACGTTTGGGCGCAGGCTGACGGCCATGGTTGCAACCAAATTGGCTGCTTTGCGTTGCGGCCATGATGGACAACAAACCTTTTGAAGTGCCGGTCGTCGTCGAACTTGGCCACGTCGGCAAATATCGCTATATCCGCAGTGCCCAGGAGGCGGCGGAGTGCCTGATGACCGTGTGGCCGCTCAATCGCGGTCCGCGCCATCGTGATGCCCTCGACACTTGCCTCAAAGTGCTGGAAGGTTATCGTTCGACAGCGGATGCGCGCCGGGCGCTGATTGAAGCCGCCAAGGAATCGGAAGTGCTGGTGCCCGACGACAAATTGCACGACGACCGGCTGCATTGAGCAGACGGACCTTTCAACTGGAGGTTTTCATGGCGAAGCTGACTTACAAGATCGTCGAGCATGACGGCGGCTGGGCCTACAAGGTCGGAGCGACCTTTTCCGAGACTTTTCCCACGCATCAGGACGCTCTGCGTGCCGCCGAAATCGCTTCGGCCGAGCAGCAGATCGCCGGCGCCACGGACGGCATCCAATACGAGGACGCGGAAGGTAAATGGCACGAGGAACTGGCCGACGGCCGGGACCGGCCGCAGACAGAAGTCTCCGACTAATTCTCGTATCGCGATTTGATATTGAGCAGGAGCACTGGTCCGGCAGAGCGCCGACCGCAGCCGTCCGGAGAGAGGACGCGCCAGCGGCCAGCAGCTGCCCCTCGGACTAGCCCTTGAACATGGCTTTCCAGAAAATCGGTGTCCGCTTTTCGGAAATCATGTTCTGACTATTTGCCGCAATAGTTATCGTTGACGTTTTGTCCGGAGTTGGCGTCGGGACCTGGCGTGTTGTGGGCGCATGGCCCAATCCCGCCGGTATTGCCCTGGACGTTCAGCCCGGACCCGTCTCTGATGCTTCCGGTGGTGTATGGGTCGACAGTTGTTTGTGTTTGGTCGTTGTTACCGAACAGCCACCAGTGATGATTGTTGGAATATCTGTCGTCCATCGACTGGGCCATCGCCGATGTGGCGAGACCAATCGTCAGGACGGATGCTGCGAGAAGTTTTGTGTGCATTTGAATTACTCCATAGCTTCATATCTCGTCGTCTTGGGAGCGACACGGGTAAAACCCGGCAATCAGCCGAATGGTTCCTTGAAATTCTCGTGAGGCCGCGGTGAAGTCAGCTTGCAAAAGCCCGGCTGGCGATGCGCTCGATGAATGCGGCGATGCGCTCCGGCGCGACGAAATGCGGCATGTGCCCCATTCCCTCGACCAATTCGAAATCGAGCCCCTCGATCCTTGACGTCATCGGCGCACCCTGGGTGTGAAAGCTGGTCACGCGATCGGCCTCACCAAAAAGAATGCCGACAGGCATGGCGATCTCGCCATAGCGAGCTCCGATGCGGCCAAGATCGCGCTCGATCGCCACGACATCGCATGACATGGCATAGAAATGGGCTGGCCTGAGCCCGAGCCACCCGCCTCCCGCGACCATATAGTCGGCGGGCAGCATCTGCGGCGCGAAAATATATTCCATTGTCTGCCGCGCGTATCGGAGACTTGTCGGTACCGCCAGGGTGTAGCTCATGATCCTGCGCCACAGACGTGACGGGTGAAAGAGCGCGCCCAGCTTTTCGCGCGCGCCGGCTTCGATGTGGGTCAATGGCGACAACAGCGCGATGCCGGAAATCGCCTCGGGGTGTTCCACGGCCAGCGCAAGGGCAATGGCGCCGCCCAGGGAATGACCAACCACCAGCGGCCTTTCCAACCCCAGCGCTTCGATAAAGCGTCGCACGATCTCGGCCTGTTCGGGCAGCTGGCCGGTGGCGCCGCTCGCCCGCTTCGAATAGCCCGCCCCAGGGCGATCGAGCGCGATCAAGCGGTAGCCCGGACCGAATTGTCCAAACAGAGTGTGCCGGAAATGATGCAGCTGGGCACCAAGCCCGTGCACGAAGACAATCGGCCGGCCCTCGCCCCGATCGACATAGTGGATGCGATTGCCGTCGATCTCGATGAACTTTCCGATTGGCGGCACCAGCCTTTCGGCCTTGGCCGCTATCCACAGCGTCGCCAGCACCAGACTGGCGACAACGAGGACCGCCAGCAACAACAGGACGACCAGCAGCCACGACAGAATCGACAGGAGCATTGTTCACCCGGACCAGAACCGGCATGAGCTTAGCTGCCTCCAATCCAGGTGCAACCTTCCGTCGAACGTCCCTGATGCGGCAGATCGTTCACCGTCGGGTGGCATTGCGGCAACCGCCGCGCCGCGCTATCTCAGGCCACTCGCCTTCTCGGGCCACTCGCCTTGCCGGAGCTTTCCATGCCTGAAATCGTAACCGCCGCCATGCTCGTCATCGGCGATGAGATCCTGTCCGGCCGCACCAAGGACAAGAACATCGGCCATCTCGCCGACATCATGACGGCGATCGGCATCGACCTGAAGGAAGTGCGCATCGTCCCGGACGAGGAAGACGAGATCATTGCCGCGGTGAATGCCGTGCGCGCCCGCTACACCTATGTGTTCACCACCGGCGGCATTGGCCCGACGCATGACGACATCACGGCCGATTCCATTTCCAAGGCTTTTGGCGTGCCTTGCGAATACGATGCCAAGGCCTACGCGATGCTGGAGGCGAGCTATGCCGCACGCGGCATCGAATATACACAGGCCCGCAAGCGCATGGCGCGGATGCCGCGCGGCGCCGACCTCATCGACAATCCGGTGTCGGTTGCGCCCGGCTTCCGCATCGGCAACGTCCATGTCATGGCCGGCGTGCCGTCGATTTTCCAGGCCATGCTCGACAACGTCGTGCCGACGCTGAAGGCCGGCACCAAAATGCTGTCGGCGACCGTGCCCTGCCCGTTCGGCGAAGGCCTTATCGGCGGGCCGCTAGGCGACATCCAGAAAGCGCATCCGGACACGATCATCGGCTCCTACCCGAAATATGGCGACGGCAAGTTCTGGACCGAACTGGTCGTGCGCGCCCGCAGCCAGGAGGCCCTGGACGCCGCGCGCGCCGATGTCGAAGCCATGGTGGCCGGGTTCGCCAGCAATCCCGGCTGATCTGGTCCGGACCGGAACCAAGCACGACGCTGCAACGTTTCCTCGGTACGAGTTTCGTGCTCGTAAACCGAGGGATTGTCATGCGATTCAAAACCATCGTCGCCATTCTGCAGAATGAGCAGGACGCGGAGCGGGTGCTCGACTGCGCCATTCCACTCGCCACCCGGTTCCAGAGCCATCTGATCGGCATCCATGCCGAAGCGCTTCCGGTGCCTTACACCTCGGCCACCGGCTTTCCCGATACGGAATTCCTGCAAGTTTCGGCCGACATGAGCCGGGAGCGGGCCGAGAAGCTGCAGGCTCTGTTCCTCAGGCGCATCGAGGATTCCGGTCTTTCCTTCGAGTGGCGCAGCCTGGAGAGCTTTTCGGGCGACAGCGCGCTGACCGGGATTTCGAACGTGCGTGCCGCCGACCTGATCATAGCGGCGCAGCGCGAAACGGGCGGTGACTCGACCGCGGATGTCGACACGCTCGTCTATGACGCCGGCCGGCCGGTGCTGGTGGTGCCGCATGCGGGTCCGCTGATCACCACCTACAAGCACGTGCTGCTCGCCTGGAACGGCAGCAAGGAAGCGGCGCGGGCCGCCTTCGACGCACTGCCCTTCATCATAGAAGCCGAGAAGACCGACATATTGGTCATCGACCCCCCTGAAACGCTCGACGAAAGCCCGGAGGCCGCCGGCGCCGAAATCGCGGCGGCGCTGTCGCGCCACGGCGCCACCGTCAGCGTCTCGGTGCAGCAGTCGGGCGGCAATTCGGTCGACGACATCATCCAGACCAGGATCGCGGAGACCGGCGCCGATCTGCTGGTGCTCGGCGCCTACAGCCACTCATGGCTGCGCCAGCTTCTTTTTGGCGGCGTGACACGCAATGTACTGCGGACGGCGCCGGTGGCGGCCTTCCTGTCGCGTTAGGATGTGTGGATCGAGGATCCCTGGCGCGCGGCGAAATACGCCCCGACATGGTCGATGACGGCGGAAGTCAGCTCATGGGCCGCGTGAGGGCTGCGTCGCAAAGCGACGTCATAGTAGCCGACGGACGGAAGGCCGTGCTCCGAGCCGAACGGCGCCAGGTCGCCCGACAAGGCTGCAATCGGCAACGGCGCAACTGCCAACCCAGCTCGTACCGGTGCGAGCTGGCCAGCGAGATTCTCGCTTGTACAAACGATGTGATACGGGATGCCGGCTGCGTCGAGCGCGTCGATAGCGGACTTCCGCCACATACAGCTCGTCGGGCCTGCGGCGACCGCCAGCGGACGGCGGAGGTGGGCGGTCCCATGCGCAAGGCCTGCCCACACAAGCCGGCCTCTGTGAATGGCCGTGTCGGGTGATCCGGCTCGACCTGTCGCGCCGGCCGTCACGAGCGCAACATCCAGCTCGCCCTCTTCCAGCATCCGCGACACCATGCTGCTCGCGCGGCAAGTGACGTTGATCTCCACCAGGGGATACGCAGCCGTATAGCTGGCGAGAACCGAGGGAAGGAAGGCAACGGCATACTCGTCCGTCATTCCCAACCTCACAGTGCGTCCATGCGACAGGCGGCTGAACCGCACGACCGCCTCTTCGGCGATCCCAAGAACGCGCCGCGCATAGGTCAGAAGTGCTTCACCTGCCGACGTCAGCAATATGGAGCGTCCTTGATGCACAAAGATCGGCTGTCCGATCTGCGTCTCGAGCCGCTTCATTTGCATGCTGACGGCAGATGGCGTCCGGTGCACTGTTCGGGCAGCGCCGACGAAGCTGCCCGTGTCGACAACCGCCAGCAAAGTACGCAGGAGCGCGTTGTCCAGCCCCAACAGAACACCCGAATCCGGCCGTACGTGGTTCGACATGAGTGGCAAGCCCAATTCGCCAATTTAGCTGACGATCAGTGTAAGTCCTTTTCGTTTCTCAGAGCAATCGGCGTAGGCCAAACTGAGAAATCCAGCCGGACCGATGTGGTTCAACGGACTGGTGGCTGACCATCAGCATCTTGGTGTGTGCATTGCCATTACTTGGAGAGACCCACTCGATGAACACGGCGCTCAATCTCGCATACCATGCAGCACGGGCATGGATCGACGGACTGGACGATCGCTCGGTGGTGGCTACGGCCACCTTGTCGGACCTCAAGCGGTCTTTCGCCGGTCCATTACCGACCGATGGCAGCAGTGCGGAGGATGTGATTCGGGCATTGCCAGAGACGCCGGCGCCGGGATGCATGGCAGCGCAGGCGGACGCTTCTTTGCCTGGGTGGTCGGCGGCGGGCTGGAATCCGCGCTCGCGGCCGACTGGCTCGTTGCCACCTGGGATCAGAACGCAGCGCTCTATTCAACCGGTCCTGCATCCGCGGTAATCGAAGAAACGGCCGGCGAATGGATCAAGGAACTGCTCGATCTGCCGCGCGACGCCTCTTTTGCTTTCACCAGCGGTTGCCAGATGGCGCACATGACGAGCCTTGCCGCTGCGCGGGCCGCGCTGCTCAAGCGCGTCGGCTGGAATACGGAAGAAGACGGGCTGTTTGGAGCACCTGAGATCAGAGTGCTAACGAGCGACCAGCGGCACGTCACGATTGACCGCGCTGTGCGCTTTCTGGGGATCGGCCGCAACGCCATCGAACAATTGAAAACAGACGGGGATGGGCGCGTCTCTCCCGCGGTTCTCGATGCCGCGCTTTCCGAAAACTCCAAGCCGGCCATACTCGTGCTGAATGCTGCCGACCTGAACATCGGCGCATGCGACCCGTTCAAGGACTTGATCCCGATGGCGCATTCGGCCGGCGCCTGGGTTCACGTCGACGGCGCCTTCGGCCTCTTCGCGCGCTCGAGTCGAACCTATCGCAACCTGCTCGACGGCGTGGAAATGGCGGACAGCTGGGCGACCGACGGCCACAAATGGCTTAACGTTCCCTTTGATTGCGGCATCGCGATCATCGCGGATCGCAACGCGCATCGGACTGCGATGACATCGAACGCCTCCTATGTCGCGCCGGTAACCGTCGCGAGGGACCAGATAGACTGGAATCCGGAATACTCTCGCCGGGCGCGTGGCGTTCCCGTCTATGCCGCGCTCAAGGAACTCGGCCGCAACGGCGTAGAGGCTTTGGTGGATCGCTGCTGCGCGCATTGCGCCAGCATTGTCGAGGGGATTGGCCAACTGCCAGGTGCCGAGATTCTGGCAAGGCCAAGGCTCAATCAAGGCCTGCTCAGCTTCGTTCGACCTGGTGCATCGCCTGGAGAAAACGACGTTTTTACCGACGAAACGATCCAAAGGATCAATGCTACAGGCGAAGCCTTCTTCTCCGGCACGACATGGCGCAACCGCCGCGCCATGCGCGTCAGCGTGGTCAACTGGCGCACCAGCGAGCAGGATGTGAGGCGGGCGATAGCAGCCGCGACTTCTGTGCTGACGTCGGAAGTAGCCGCGCCCATATGACTGAATGCTCCGCCACTTGCCAATGCCTAGGCTTTCCGGCTAATTCCGCGCGCATCCCTTCAAATGTCCTCACGCGATTTTCGCGTGCTGCGGAGTGCGCGACATGTCCCTTCCCGAAAAAGCCTTTCCGGTCTCCTGGGACCAATTCCATCGTGACGCCCGCGCGCTCGCCTGGCGGCTGGCCGGCGCCAACAAGGGGCAGTGGAAGGCGATCGTCTGCATCACCCGAGGCGGGCTGGTTCCCGCGGCGATCATCTCGCGCGAACTCGGCATCCGCATCATCGAAACCGTCTGCGTCGCCTCCTATCACGACTATACCAGCCAGGGGCAATTGCAGGTGCTGAAAGAGATCACGCCGGCCTTGCTGGCCGACGACGGCGCCGGCGTGCTGATCATCGACGACCTGACCGACACCGGCAAGACGGCAGGCATCGTGCGTGCGATGATGCCGAAGGCGCATTTCGCCACCGTCTACGCCAAGCCGAAGGGCCGGCCGCTGGTCGATACGTTCGTCACCGAAGTCAGCCAGGACACCTGGATCTATTTCCCGTGGGACATGGGCTTCACTTACCAGAAGCCGATCGCCGACGACCACGCTGGCTGATTCGCAACAACCTGCCTGTTACAGACCAGCAGCTTGCACCGGGCATGATTTGCTTTCGCAAACAGGTTCGGCAGGCCGGATATTTTTGCGAATTCGACGCCTATTGGCGGAACTCGGCCAGACGAACGAAAGTTTTTACTTTTATTGACGACAATTAGCCGTAAGATTCGTGAGACGGCAAACGATTCTGGAGGCTGGGGCTAGCTTCTTCGATGTTGACGAGGCCAACAACACACAATCATCTGGCCGAAAGGGTCCGACGGCTCTTCGGCACGGCGCCGTGCCGCCTGCAGGTTGCCGCCCTGCCCTGGCGCGATACCGGGAACGGTGTCGAGATCATGCTCATCACCAGCCGCGATACCGGCCGCTGGGTGCTTCCCAAGGGCTGGCCCGAGGCCCGGGAGCCTCTGTGCGAAGCGGCGGCGCGTGAGGCCGGCGAGGAAGCCGGACTGCGCGGGAGTATCTCTCATCTCGAAGCCGGCCGTTACTTCTACGCCAAGGTACTGGCTTCCGGCGAAGAAGTGCCGTGCGAGGTCCTGGTGTTTCCGCTGCACGTCGACAAGATCGCCGACCGCTGGAAGGAAAAACACTCTCGCACCCGCAAATGGGTCAGTTCCAGCGAAGCGGTGCGCATGATCAACGAACCAGACCTTTGCCAGATCATCGCCTATTTTTGCGCCGACCCGCACAGCTTCCCCTGATCGGTCGTTATCTCCCGCGGCAAGAGGGCCAGCCGGCAACTGCCGGCAACTATCGAGTGCACTGACGTATTTTCGATACGGCGGCGTGAATGGTTTGCTAATCATTCGCGGATAAGAATCGGTCGATCTGGCGTGTCATCGATGTCGAACCCTGCAAACCCACTTCAGGAAGATTCCGGCGAGCCCCAGCGCGAGCATCGTCCGCGCGTGCTCAAGGGCGGGTCGATCATCACCGGAATTTCGAATTCGGAAGTCGGTTGCACGCTGCGCAATCAGCACGAAGGTGGCGCCGAACTGAAGGTGCCGCTGGAAGCCCGGGTTCCCGATCGCTTTCTTCTCTATGTACCGCTCGACGGCGTCGCCTATCGGTGCGAGGTCCGCTGGCGGCGCAACGACCGTCTCGGGGTGCAGTTCACCGGCATCGAGCCAAAACCCAGGCTGCATTACGGCTGACCCATTCGGGGACGCGGTGGTTGGCAAGCCCGCGCTTGGACCACCCTTCACGACGCTTTGGATCGTTGCCGCGTCTGCGTTGCCTGGCGGCGACAAAATTGCGATCGCCGCCCGCAATTCTATCCCCGTTATCCACATATGTGACACACAAGATGTTGGGGTCACAAAAGCTACGCAAACGAATCCTTGACGGCGCAAAACGAGTCGCCTTTTATAGGCCATGCGCTCCTGTTGAGAGTGCGACCGGAAAGTTCTGAGCCCGGTCTTTTCTCGGATTTATGTGCGTTTTGCCCTTATTTCCGCCTGTTTACGAGGCCGGCGGAAGCGTTGGGATTGTGGGGCGGTTGGGGACGATAGGGACAATTGCCGGGCTTGAATAAATTGTCTGTTAATACTATATTTAGTGTTTGCAGGTAGGTTCGGCGCTAGATAGTGTGAATTTCCCTCGATTGAGGGAATCGGAAAAAATCAGTTTTGAGGGACCCGTGGGTTCGTCGGCGCGTTGGACAGGTGCTTCGCAAGGAGTTTGACCAGCAGGGCCGGCGGAGACCGCGAAAATGGAGAGCCGGCCGTTTTCGAACGCCGGCAGACGGCGGACATGCGCGTTTCGCATTGGGGGCAGAAATCCCCTGACGAAAGCGCTATATATAGACAAAAGGGACCGGACCAATGCGCATCGAGCGTCGTTTCACCAAGCCAGGACAATCTGCCTATGCGGAGATCGAATTCCGCAAGGCGCTTTCGGAGATCAAGAATCCGGATGGTTCGGTGGTGTTCCGCTTGGACAATATCGACGTGCCGGCGCAGTTTTCGCAAGTTGCCGCCGACATCCTGGCGCAGAAGTATTTCCGCAAGGCCGGTGTCCCCGCGCGCCTGAAGAAGGTCGAAGAGAACGACGTCCCCTCCTTCCTGTGGCGCTCCGTCGCCGACGAGGCCGAACTCGCCAAGCTGCCCGAAGCCGAGCGCTACGGTTCCGAGATCGATGCCCGCCAGGTCTTCGACCGGCTGGCCGGCACCTGGACCTATTGGGGCTGGAAGGGCGGCTACTTCAAGGCATCGGAAGAAGACGCGCGCGCTTTCCGCGACGAGCTTGCCTATATGCTGGCCACCCAGCGCGTGGCGCCGAACTCGCCGCAATGGTTCAACACCGGCCTGCACTGGGCCTATGGCATCGACGGCCCGAGCCAGGGCCACTTCTATGTCGACCCGTTCACCGGCAAGCTGACCAAGTCGAAATCCTCCTACGAGCATCCGCAGCCGCATGCCTGCTTCATCCAGGGCGTGCAGGACGACCTCGTCAACGAGGGCGGCATCATGGACCTGTGGGTGCGTGAAGCGCGCCTGTTCAAATACGGTTCCGGCACCGGCTCCAACTTCTCGCTGCTGCGCGGCGAAGGCGAAAAGCTGTCGGGCGGCGGCCGCTCGTCGGGCCTGATGAGCTTCCTCAAGATCGGCGACCGCGCGGCGGGCGCCATCAAGTCGGGCGGCACGACGCGCCGCGCCGCCAAAATGGTCATTGTCGATGCCGACCATCCCGATATCGAGGAATTCATCGACTGGAAGGTCAATGAAGAGCAGAAGGTCGCCTCGCTGGTGACCGGCTCCAAGATCGTCAAGAAGCATCTCGAAGCGATCATGAAGGCCTGCGTCAACTGCGAAGGCAATGGCGACGACTGCTTCGACCCGGCGATGAACACCGCGCTGAAGCGCGAGATCAAGGCGGCCAAGAAGTCCGCCGTGCCGGAGAACTACATCTACCGCGTCATCCAGTTCGCCAAGCAGGGCTATAGCTCGATGTCGTTCAAGACCTACGACACCGACTGGGATTCGGATGCCTACCTCACCGTTTCGGGCCAGAACTCCAACAATTCGGTGTCGCTGAAAGACAATTTCCTGCGCGCCGTCGAGGACGATGCCGACTGGCACTTGACCGCCCGCAAGGACGGCAAGGTGCTGAAGACGCTGAAGGCGCGCGACCTGTGGGAAAAGATCGGCTACGCCGCCTGGGCGTCGGCCGATCCGGGCCTGCATTTCAACACGACGATGAACGACTGGCACACCTGCGCTTCCGCCGGTGCGATCCGGGCGTCCAACCCGTGCTCGGAATACATGTTCCTCGACGACACGGCCTGCAACCTTGCCTCGATCAACCTGCTGCCCTACCGCAACGCCGACGGCACCATCGATATCGCTGCCTACGAGCACACGGTGCGGCTGTGGACCATCGTTCTCGAAATCTCGGTCATGATGGCGCAGTTCCCGTCCAAGGAGATCGCCAAGCAGTCCTACGAATACCGCACGCTCGGCCTCGGCTACGCCAACATCGGCGGCCTGCTGATGACGTCGGGCATTCCCTACGACTCCGACGAAGGCCG
The DNA here is from genome assembly GCF_964254115.1 of Mesorhizobium sp. LjRoot246. NCBI lineage: Bacteria > Pseudomonadati > Pseudomonadota > Alphaproteobacteria > Hyphomicrobiales > Phyllobacteriaceae > Mesorhizobium > Mesorhizobium sp. LjRoot246. The sequence goes on from NZ_CAXUSN020000001.1 coordinate 4,380,158, forward strand.
CGCCATTTGCGCCGCACTCACGGCAATCATGACCGGCGTGGCCTATGCCACCTCGGCCGAGATGGCCGGCGAGCTCGGCGCCTTCGCCGATTACGACCGCAATGCGCAGAACATGCTGCGCGTGATGCGCAACCATCGCCGCGCCGCCTATGGCGAGAAGCAGGGCTACGAGAAGCTCGCCGTCAACCCGGTGCCGCTGGTCGCTTCCGACCTGAAGCAGCAGGAACTCGCCGCCCACGCCAAGGCCGCCTGGGACCGCGCCATCGAGCTCGGCGAGGAGCATGGCTATCGCAATGCGCAGGCGACCGTGATTGCGCCGACCGGCACGATCGGCCTGGTCATGGATTGCGACACCACCGGCATCGAGCCCGACTTCGCGTTGGTGAAGTTCAAGAAGCTGGCCGGCGGTGGCTACTTCAAGATCATCAACCGTGCCGTGCCGGAAGCGCTCCGCACGCTCGGCTATTCCGAAGCCCAGATCGCCGAGATGGAGGCCTATGCGGTCGGCCATGGCAATCTCAACCAGGCGCCGGCAATCAACCCCGGCGCGCTCAAGGCCAAGGGCTTTACCGACGAGAAGATCGCGGCGCTCAACGCAGCCTTGAAGTCGGCCTTCGACATCAAGTTCGTCTTCAACCAGTGGACGCTCGGCGCCGACTGGGTGAAGGAGACGTTCGGCTTCACCGACGAGCAGCTCAACGATTTCTCGTTCGAGATCCTGCCGGCGCTCGGCTTCTCCAGGAAGGACATCGAGGCCGCCAACATCCATGTCTGCGGTGCGATGACGCTGGAAGGCGCGCCCTTCCTCAAGGCCGAACACCTCGCCGTGTTCGACTGCGCCAGCCCGTGCGGCAAGATCGGCAAGCGCTCGCTGTCGATCAACAGCCACATCCAGATGATGGCGGCAGCGCAGCCCTTCATCTCCGGCGCCATCTCGAAGACCATCAACATGCCCAACGATGCGACGGTGGAAGACGCCAAGGGCGCCTACATGCTGTCGTGGAAGCTGGCGCTGAAGGCCAACGCGCTCTACCGCGACGGCTCGAAGCTGTCGCAGCCGCTCAATTCCTCGCTGCTCGCCGATGTCGAGGACGACGAGGACGAAGCCCTCGAGCAGCTGATCGCCGCACCAGCGGCGGCGCGTGCCGCACAGATCACCGAGCGGATCGTTGAGCGCATCATCGAGCGCGTGTCGCGCGAGCAGGAAAAGCTGCCCGGCCGCCGCAAGGGCTACACCCAGAAGGCCAAGATCGGTGGCAACACCATCTTCCTGCGCACCGGCGAATATGACGATGGCCGTCTCGGCGAGATCTTCATCGACATGAACAAGGAAGGCGCGACGCTGCGTGGCCTTCTCAACAACTTCGCCATCGCCATCTCGCTCGGCCTGCAATATGGCGTGCCGCTCGACGAATATGTGCACGCCTTCACCTTCACCAAGTTCGAGCCGGCCGGCATGGTGCAAGGCAACGACGCCATCAAGAGCGCGACGTCGATCCTCGACTACGTGTTCCGCGAGCTGGCGATCTCCTATCTCGGCCGCAACGACCTCGCCCATGTCGACCAGTCGGACTTTTCCAACACCGCACTTGGCCGTGGCATCAGCGAAGGCAAGACGGACGCGGTCTCCAAGGGCCTGACCCGCGGCGCCTCGCCGGTGAAGCTGGTGTCACGCGTCAGCGGCAATGATCCGAAAGGCTTTGCGGCTCCCTCGGGCACCCCTGCCCGCTCGGCACCGACCGCCTTCTCCGGCTCCAACGTGCTGGCTCTGAAACCGGCCAGCGACGAAGCGGTCGCCTACAAGCGCGACTATGAGGAGCGGGCGAAGGAACTGGCCGAGGACGTCGCCTTCGAGGAAGCAGCGGGTGTTGCTTCCGACGCCACGGCGGGATTGTTCACCGACGCCGCGGCCGTTGAAGCGGCCGAAGCCAAGAAACTCGCCAACGACCGCCGCGCCAGGTCACTGCTGCAGGGCTACACCGGAAATTCCTGCTCCGAGTGCCAGAACTTTACCATGGTGCGGAACGGGACCTGTGAGAAGTGCGACACGTGCGGCGCCACGAGCGGGTGCAGCTGAGGAAAGATGCCCCCTCGGCTAACGGTTCGCGAAGTCATTCGCCTGCTGGAGGCCGACGGCTGGTATCTGGTTGCAACCAAGGGCAGTCATCGCCAATATAAGCACAAGATCAAAGCCGGCCGCGTCACCGTGGCCGGCAAGCCGTCTGAAGAGGTTGCGCCGGGGACACTGAACAGCATCCTCAAGCAGTCTGGTTTGAAGGAGTGATGGCATGCGTTACGCGGTAGTAATCGAAAAAGCAGGAAATAACTTTTCCGCCTATGTGCCGGACCTACCCGGCTGCATCGCGACCGGTGCGACTGTGCCTGAGGTGGAAACCGAGATTCGCGACGCCATACGCTTTCACATCGAAGGCTTGCGAGCCGACGGGTTGGATGTGCCGAAAGGCGTCAGCCTCGCGGAGTACGTCGAAGCATAAAGACAGGCCCTGCGATCAGGATTCCCTGCCCCTACCCCGCCGGCAAAACCTGCAGCGTCTGCTCGTCAAACAGCGGTTCGTCCTGGCCAATCCGCACGAACAGTACTTTCCGCGCCTCACCCGCCAGCACCTCGAAATACTGGATGCCGTCAGGCATTTCGCCCCAGTCGCCGCACGGCGGCTCCGGGATCTCATCGGGGTTGGCTATTGCTTTCAGTTCTTTCGCGTAGGCGACGTCCGGGCTGAACGTATAGCGTTTGACACCGGCAGGCACGGTGCCCTCGGTGTAAGGCGTCAACACACAGCGGGCGCTGACGGCCTTGTCGGTCTTTTCCAGGAACAGGCGCTGCAAGGCGGCCTCGGCGGTTTCGCCGGGTTTTACGTCGAACAGTTCGACCAGAGGATCGGCTGCACCGCCGTCACTGTATTTGATGGCGAGCGCGTTGCCGGCGAACTCAAAATGGATCTGGCGGAAGCCGAAGTCGCAGCGCTGCGCCCAGGCGGCCAGCCCGACAGTTTTGTCAGACAATTTTTCCCAGACGCATTTGTCGATGGGCGGGCGCGATGGCGCCGGCTCGGCCGCCATGGTGGATATCGTCGCGGATGCAAGCAGGGCGGTGGCCCAGATGATCGATCTCATGGCGCTATTCATCGCTGCATCCTGCCAAAGTGAAGGCATCCCAGGCCGAGCCATCGGGGTTCGCATTGGCGAAATCCACCCATTCAGTGAAAGCCGCGCCGAAATCGGGCAAGAGCAGCCCTTTCGGCGCCGGTGTGGCTTCGCGCGAATTCAACTGTTCGGCGCCACCGCTGGTCAAGGCATAGACCTGCCCCTGCCATATCCTGCACAGCCCACTGCCGTCCTGCAGGCCACCTTCGCGGTCGTCGTCGGTGCAGGCGTGGCGGATGGTGCCGAGCGGGAAGGAATTTTTGCCGTTGGTCCAGGTGATGTCGGCCGGCAGGCTGGTGCCAGTGTTGGGCACGGTCAGCGAAAACACTTCGGCCGTCAGCGCCGCCGGCTCGTTGGCGAGCGGCCGAAATTGCATGACGGCACCCGAGCGCGGCTCGCGATAGGTGGCGTGGTTCAGGAGGCATTCTTTTGCAAAGGCCGCCTGCATCGGGCCGAGCAGGCCCAGGAGGACGAAGGCCAGTGTACGGGTGATCATCAAATGTCTCTGGGAAAGCGTTGCCTGGCCCGCACAGTTGCATCATCCGCGCAAAAGCATAAGCGAAATCCGGAACGGCGGCGTTTGTCCGCCCCTGACGGTACTTAATGCCTGTTCTGGAGCACCTGCCCACGCAGATGCTCCTTGGTTTCGGTATCAAGCGCCCGCCAGTCGCAACCGCGAATTGCCGCCTCCATCGCATAGAGTGCGAGGATCGTCACATGCCGTCCGAACCGGAACTTCAGTCGGTGGTAGGCTTCAACCGTGCCGAAATTGCGCAAATCCTCCTCACGGAGAATATCAATTTCCGCCAGCATCCGCGCCATGGCTGGTCCGAGGTTTCTCATGTCTTCGATGCGCGTGCTCATCGCTGGGTCTCGGCGCGTTTAAGGCCGAGGAGCCGCAGGAACACGAAGGCCAGTTTGCGAGTGGTCATCGAATGTCCCTGGGAAAGCGTTGTGCGAGCCAAAGCCGGGTGCGGACTGGCCGTCACAGTCGCATCATCCACGCAAAAGCATAAGCGAAATCCGGAACGGCAGCGTTTATCCGCCCCGGACGAAACTTGTCCTCGCAAACCCCAACAGCCTGTATGGTCGAGCGCTGACCGAAGGAGTGGTGATGTGGCGTTTGGCGATGGCGATGTCCGCATTCGCGGTTGGCCCTGCATTGGCGGCGGCACCCTATGTCGGGACATGGTCCAGCGATCGGCTGAACTGCAGTGCGACCGCCGAAGTCCAGCGGGAAGCCATCTTCACCGTGGATCAGGCGTCGCTGTCGCTTCCCGAATTCGGCTGTGAGCACGCGACGTTTCGCAAAAGCCCGACCGGCTGGGTGGTGCAGGCCAGCCAGTGCTACGGGGCGGACCCGTCGCTCGAGGAACCGTTCTCCCGTGTCATCCATATTGTGAGGCACGGCGAGACGATGCGATTCACCTGGCCCGGCTTCGACAGCGGCCCCCTCGTCCGCTGCTGAAGGCGTCCGGTGCCCTCAGAACAGCCCGACAAGAAACGCAGCGCCACCGAGAAAGCCTGCCGAGCAGACCCACAGCAGCCAGAGCCCGCGCACCCGGCATTCGAGCACCGCCGAGCCGGGGTTGGCGGGGTCATAGTGCACGTCGACCTTGCTGCCTTCGACATACTGCCGTGCCTGACCGCCGACGAGACCGGGCAACGAGGCGGTCACGGTGGCGCCGAAGGTCACACGATCGGCGCTGTAGCGCTGGCCGGCGACGCCATAGGAGTACACGATGCGGGATTTGAAGACGGTGCGCCAGCGGCCATAGGCTGAATGGTTTCGAAGCGCCTGCAGGCCCGAGGCTTCGATGCAGCCGGCGGCGATCGGCCATTTTGCCGCCTGCTGGGCCATCGATTTCTGGACGAAGCCCATGCGCAGGGCAAACAGGCCCATGAACAGCAGCAGCGCCGCCGCGCCGAGGTTCTGCGGCTTGGGCAGATGCGGCCCGATCGCCTCCAGGACACCGCCGACGGAGAACACCAGCACCAGCGCGCCCACCACCAGCCCGGCCGAGAGCTGGATCATGAACTTGAAGGCGCCTTCGGGCATGGTGCGTTCGATCACGGCTTTGCTCGGATCAGCTGGATTGTAGAAGACAGTCACGTCCGCGCCGCGGGGAAACTGGGCAAGGGTCTCAGTGACTTCGAAATTCCCCAAATTCTCCTTCACGCTGTAGCGCGAGCTTTGAAATTTCTTGCCGCCGACCTTGTATTCAAAGGTGATCGCCGGAAAATTGCGCATTTCGGTGGTATCACTGCTGTCCGAGCCAACGCCCGAGCTTCTGACCTCGCGTGCCTCGACGCGCGACGAGATGATCTTTCCCGGCGTCGGCAGCCAGCGGCTGAGTGCCTTCACCTCTCGCCATTTCATGAAGGTGATGAACGACAGCATGCCCGCGACCACGCAGGCAAAGCCGACAAGCATGATCTTGAGTTCCAACTCGTCTCCCCCCAGGAGTGCAGGAACCTGCACATAGACAGCAAGGCGACGGCAATGTCTTGTATTTTCGCAAATCTGAAAAGGCTGAGCAGCGCAAACAGCAACAGCCCACGCCGCATCATGCAGGCTTCACGGCCAGGAACGTGTTCCATTCTTCGCTGTTGCGGCCGACGTTGAAATCGTCCCTGATGAGGACCAGCCCGGCGTCTTCGAGACGGGCCGCGAAGTCGTCCCTGCGCCAATAGACCGTATGATATTCGCCCGATGTCTCGCCATCGCCATTGCGCATGGAGACGAGGAAGGCGCCGCCGGGCCGCAGCGACGCGGCTATCTTGGCAAGCACCTGGTCGGTCTGGTCGCGCGGCACATGGATCAGGACACACAGGGCCAAGACCGCGTCGTAGGGACCGCCCAGATCGTCGGTGATGAGATCGAGAAGCTCGCCGTGCTTGCCGCGCGCCGCCTGCAGTTCCAGAAACCGCTTGGTTGCGTCGGTGCGCCGAACCTTGACGCCCAAACTCTCGAGAAAATCGGCATCGTATCCCGCTCCGGACCCGACTTCCAGAATCCGGCCGCTTGTGCCGGCGATCGCCACAAGGCGTTTTAGCGATGCCTGCTCCCTCTCGTTGGGAACATGGCGCACGATGGCATCATACTGTTCGGCATGATCCTCGTAGGCGCTGATCGTTTGACGGTTCTTCGTCAGAGCATCCGATGACACACCCATCTTGTCCTCCCCTGCATCGATGTTGGTCAAAGAGTTTCCTTAGCGAATGCTGCCGGCGGTAGCGTGCCCATCGAGCAAGCCGATATCGCGCTTGAAATGGTCCGAGAGCGCACGCTGGTCAAGCAGGCCGCGTGAGCGGGTCCTGAAGGGAGCGGCGAAGAGGTCGAGGAGCGGACGACGAAACGTGCTGTGCGAGGAGGCGGTCATTGTCATGTCCTTTCGGGGTTCGATTTGATGAAAGGAGCATGCCTGTTTTCAGCCTTGGCTTCCAATCGAACGTCGCGTACCATGCATCAGGAGGATTGATGCGTCATGAGTTGGGAGCTACCGCCACTAGGGGCTATCAGGGTGTTTGAAGCCGCGGCGCGGCTGGGTAGTTTCACCAAGGCCGCCGAAGAACTCGGCATGACCCAGTCGGCCGCCAGCTATCAGATCAAGGTTCTGGAAGAACGCGCCGGAACGCCGCTTTTCATAAGAAAAACAAGGCAGATTGCGCTGACCGAGGCCGGACAGCATCTGGCGCCACACGCAACAGGCGCGTTTTCAACCTTGGCCGATGCGTGGGTCGCCACCAAGGGCGGAGCGGCCGGCGTGCTTTCCGTCACAACCATGGCGACATTTGCATCGAACTGGCTGGCCGTATGGCTTGGAACATTCCAGTTGATGCATCCCGATCTCGCCGTGAAGGTGGATACATCGTCCCGGCTGGTGGATTTCGCGCGCGAGGACATAGATATCGGCATTCGAACCGGCACTGGAAAATGGCCCGGCCTGGCGGCTCATTATCTGTTCAAGGCGGATTACACGCCAATGCTCAGTCCAGAACTGGCCGAAAGCGTCGGCGGCATTCGGCACCCTGAGGATCTCTACAAGGTAGCGCTATGCGGTCCTGACGACCCCTGGTGGAAAACCTGGTTTGAAGCAGCCGGTGCGGTCTTCGATCGCGATCGCGTCATCGCCGGTCCGGCACTCGGTGGCCAGGCTTACGACGCGATGGCCGCACTGACCGATCAGGGCGCTGCAATCCTCACGCACAACCTCTACAGCGCCCTGCTTGCAAAGGGACAGTTGCTGCAGCCGTTCGACGTCGTCGGATCTGATGGCGATGGCTATTGGCTGGTGCATCTGGAAAGCCGCCGCAACACGCCGAAGATCAAGGTGTTCAGGGATTGGGTGCTCTCCCAGACAGCGGACACCCGGGAGAGCGAAGTACGCCAAGCCTGATACTTGTTTCAGTTGGCGTCGGCTACGGTCTGCCGTCCGCCGGCCCAGGCACGCCATTGCCGCTCGTCGCCGTGGAAGACGTTGAGGTCGATGCGGCCGGTGACGCCGTGCGACAGGCCGGAGCCGGAATACTGCCAGAACAGCCATTTGCGATCGGGATAGACCTTTGACGGGTGCCGCGCCACGGCACGCAGCCAGAACGGATAGTCGAGGAAGGCGCCGCGCAGATTGTCGCGATAGAAATCGGGCGCGGTGTAGATGATGGGCCGCTGGCCGTAATAGCGCTCCAGCCTGTCCATGAAGACCTGCATCTTCTCCAGCACCTTTTCGCGCGACGGCCGCCGCTTGCAGCTGGACTCGCCGTTCCACTCGACGTCGATCACCGGCGGCAGCGCGCCTTCGACCCTGGGCACGTTGCGGATGAACCAGTCGGCCTGCTCGCCCGCCGTGCGGCACCAGTAGAAGAAATGGTAGGCGCCGCGCTTCAGGCCGGCAGCGTCGGCATTGCGCCAGTTCCTGGTGAACATCGGATCGAGATGATCGCCACCGTCGGTCGCCTTGATGTAGGCGAAGTTGGCGCCCTGGGCGCGCAATTTGTCCCAATTGACGTTGCCTTGCCAGCGCGAGACGTCGACGCCATGCACGGCGAGGTGGCGGGGCGAAGCCTTGCCGAAATTGATCGGCTTGGCATCGCGAAAACCGTAACGGGTGAGCGGTCCAGCAAGCATGGCCGGTGCCGCGCGGGTCAACAGCTTGGGTGTCGACACCAAGGCTGCCGGCTCGACCGGCAGCCCGCCGACATCAGGCACTTGGGGATCAGGCACATCGGGCGCGGCAAACACCCCCGTCTCTTCCTCCTCCGCCAAGCCAAACGGGCGCGTTTTTTCTCCCGAACCGTTGTCAGACATGGGAGCCAATTCGGCCCTTGCCGCCCTGTTACCCCTTGCCGCCGAAGCAGCGGCGATGGGTGCCGGCGGCCGTATCACCGAGCTGGTGGTCTCGCTTGACGGTTTCTGCAAATCCAGCGCATCGACGCCGGCCGTCGACGTGCAGCCGGCAAGGCATAACGATGCGATCAAGAAACTGATGGCGCCCGGAATCCGCATCTGGACCTGTACTCAAAACACAACAGACCGAGGGCAAAACGACCGCCGACGGACAAACCGGATCAGTTATGAATGAGAAATTACCAATAAAGTTTGAATCAATTTTTTCGCCCCTACCGCGTGCGGGCAGGCGCGGTGGAAAACCGGCTAGGATTTCCTGAAAACGCCGATCATCGGACCGAGATTCCAGTAATCCTCGTTGTGGCCGATGGCAGGCGCGAACAGGCTCGATATGGTGCCGTCGAGGAACAGCGCATTGTCGCAGCCGAGCGCGTCGCGAAAAAGACGGGCGAAGGCATGGAAGGTCACCGTGCCGTTCGAAATCGCGAAGACCGCGACGCCGTCCTTCCGCACTCCGACACCATCGCGGGTTTTTCGCGAGGTGCCGTCAGCCTGGAATTTCGGATGCAGCTTGCCGTCGATCACCAGCATCGGTCCCGACTGCGTCGCATAGTCGACGGCCGGACGTTTTTTCACAAAATCCCTGGTGGCGCGGACCGCGGCCTTGCCGTTGCGCATGTAGAAAATGCCATTCGGCTGCAGGGAAAAATTACCGCTTCCCGAACCCGTTTTCACCGTGGCCATTTCGAGGCCACGCTCGACATAGAGACCGACCGGTGCGAGGTTCGGGCGATACATGCCGGCATTGATGCCAAACAGCATGGTGCGCCCGGCCGCCTGCTGCGCCGCATGAAGATTGTGCAGCGACTGAAACGGCTTGCCCGCCGGATCCTTCCAGAACAGTTCGACCTGATATCGTTTCGGATCGACCTCGCACACAAGATAGCTGGTCGCCTCGAAGGCGAAGTCCCGGCATGGCGGCAGCGAAGCGACCCACTGGCCAAGCCCCATGCCAAGTGCCGCCGCCACCGACGGCAACGCACCCTTGGCCAGCGCCAGCAGCAGCGGCACCGATTGCAGAAGGGTCAAGAAAGCCATGCGCGTACCGGAATCCAGATTCGGGGTCCGGTACGGATATAGCCTGTTTCAAGCGATACTGTGGAACTGCCTTAGACGAGCCATCCCATCGCCACGCCCAGCAGCAGGACGACGCCGAGCAGGCCGCGATAGATGACGAACGGCCAGGCCGAAAAGCGCTCCAGCACGCGCATCAGTCCCCATATGGCGAAGAAGGCGGAGATCGAGGCGACGACCAGCCCGACGGCGAGAACCGACCAGCCATGGGCGTCGAGATGGACCTTGTGCAGTTCCCAAAGCTCCTTGAGGCCGGCGAGCGCGATCGCCGGCAGCCCGAGCAGGAACGAGAAGCGCGCCGCCTCGGCCCGCTTGAAGCCAAGCCCCAGTGCCGCCGTCAGGGTCGAGCCCGAGCGCGACACGCCGGGAATCAGCGCGCCGATCTGGGCGACACCGACAAGCAGCGCGTCAATCAGCTTCGCTTCGCCCATGACGCGCCGGTGGCGGGCAAAAATCTCGGCCAGCGCCAGCAGGATCGCCATGGCGATGCAGGCCCAGCCGATCACCGTCAGGCTGCGCAATGGCGAATTGCAGGCGTTGAGCACGCCTGAGAGCGCCACGCCGGCGATGACGATCGGGATCGTCGCCAGCACGATCCACAGCGCCAGCTTGAAATGCCGGTCGGCGAAATCGCGTCGCGCCAGGGCGTCGAGCGAGCCAAACAGGATATCCCTGACGTCGCTCCAGAAATAGCTGACCACGGCGGCCAAGGCCGCGAGCTGCATGGCGGCGGAGAAGGCGGAGCCGGGATCCTGCCAGCCGAGCACGGCGGGCACGATGCGCATATGGGCGGTCGAGGAAATCGGCAGCAATTCGGTGATGCCTTGCACCACGCCGAGGAACGCCACCTTGGCATAACCCAATCCGACGAAGCCCGTGTCCAGGCCTTGAGTGCAGATGTCGGTCAATGTCGAATTCCATACATGAGAAATCGGACTTGCGTGGACCGACCATCGGTCAATCCCAGGCAAGCCTTATCGTCGTGGGTGGGATAATCAATTTACGGATTTGTAAGCTGGCGCGGTGGGATGCACGCGATTTGAAACCGACCCACGCTGGGGCCGGTTTGGGGCTCAGAGAAAAAATCGCAACGCGGTTAGGGGCAGAGCCAGAGTTTCTGGCATGCCCTGGCGATCACATGCGCCGGCGGCAGTTCGGGCTCATCGACGGAGGGCCGGCGAGCCCGTTCGAGCAGCATGCGCACCTGTTCGGGGCGCACACGATCGCGCTCCATCACAAGCAGGACCATCGGATCGCTCAAAAGCTCGTCCAGGGTGCTGATGCTGTCGTTCATCCGTCGTCTCCTCGAATGCCGTACCCGCGACCCATAAATAGGGAGACAAACATGGCCCGCCAATGACGCTTTGCCGGCTATCTCGTGTTGATTTGGATTAAATTTTGTTCAGGGGAAGGAAGAAGCTATTAGCCTGGCGGCGGGGCGCCTTCGTGCTGCGGCAGACCGTCATCGAGCACCAGCCAAGGCTGCTTCGAGGCCGTGAAAATATGCATTTGCGGCTTGAAAACCGTGGGGTCATCGAGCGAGCCGGTGGTGACGCCGATAATCCCGGCGGAATCGCGCCGGGAAAACATCGTCGTGCCGCAGCTCGGGCAAAAGCCGCGCTTGAGGTCCGGCGAGGAGTTTATCGTCGCCAGTGGCCCGTCGACCGTCACGTCGTCGATGCGAAACAGCACGCGTGCGTTGAAGGCGGCGCCGATCGCCTTCTGGCAAACCCGGCAGTGGCAGATGCGTTCATTGATGGGGGCCGCGTCCGCGCGGTAACGCACCGCCTTGCACAGGCATCCGCCTTCATATCTTGCCATTGTCCGGATCCATTGGTGGGAGAGAATAGGCGCGCAGGGTAGCGGCGAGACCGAATGGGTCAATTGAAAAGCTTTGATACAACACCATCGATTATGGTGATGCGGGTCACAATGTGGAGGAGTGTCCACTGACTCTTATGGTTGCGAGCCTCGGTCGACATTCGTTACGATGCGCTCGATGGCTAAAGCAGGCGGAATCCGGTCATCCTCTGCGAGAGCGTGATCTCGACTCCGATGCGCGGAAGCGGCCGCTTGCCGGTCATACCGCTCCAGCGCTGTCGTCTAATACAGGGCTCTCGCGACCCTCACTCAAACATCACGTCTCGCCAGAACCCGTGAACGAAACGCCCCCACATCTGACACATGGTCCGACCGGTGAATCGCACGGTGACAGGTAGCGCACAGGACGGCAAAGTCATCTGAAATGAGCTCCCGCTCCACGCCTTCCTGCATCTCTGCCCAAGGCATGAGATGGTACAACTCAAATCCAGTTCCCCAGATCAGTTGGTCTTTTGGGGCGATGGCATAGTTGCAGGCTTCACAGCGAAATCCCTTTTGATGGATAAAGCGTCGAGCGGAGCCGCGACCTTCCCATCGTTCGTGTGTCTTGCGGCGGCGATATTCGATTACGCTTAGTTGAGAAGAAGGCAGTTCCGTTGTGTTCTCGACATAACGCAGGACGGCGTCGCGCAAGGGATGACCTTCATTCAGCCCGTACCATAGACTGGACTGGCCGAAGCCGCCGTCATGCCGACCCGGAACGGTGAAAATGCGGTCTACCTCAGGAATCAGCACAGCATCTTTCGAGATCACGCGAGTGACACGGGTACGGTCGGGCAGATCGGAAATCTCCGGCTCTTTCAGCACGGTCGCATTGCGATAGAATCCAACTATGCGCAGCCCGCCCTCGCGCTCATGAGGAGCGCAGAATACAACGATGACGCCCTCCTCCCGATCTGCTCTCCGAGCCCCTCCGAGACGAGCAATATTAATCTTGCCAAAATTGTCGTCGGCATCGCCGCCGACGGGTACATATCCTCGAAATTGCCCGTCATCGCCTGCCAAAAAGTTCAAGGCCTCATAGGGCGTATTCTGGTCGAGAATGTATCGATGATAGGAAAAAGGCTTTTCCTCTTTGGATTTGTATTCCGGCATCCAAGAGATGCGGCAACACAAGATTTTTGTAGTATCGGTCATGCAGGAAAGCCCCCTTTCTTGATACTTTTTTAACACTCCCCTAAACGATTCTTCCACCTGTGACTAACACTGACTTTCATTTCCGCATCGCGGCAGAATATCCTTTTTCGAGCGGCTGGAGTGGGCGGGAAATGCTAGATAAGCCGACGTCTCAAATCATTTGCGTCGCAACTGCCGCAATGCCGAAAGACCTCATTGACAAGACTGTCGGCCATCTCGTCGGAGATGGCCGACGGCAATAGGCAGCCGGCTATTTCGTTTCGCTGACGACCTCGTCCCAGGTCTTGACCTTGGTCTCGCCATTGAGGAAAGGCAGCGCGGCGGCCGTCAGCTCGGGGGCGAAGAAGACGTCGTAGTGAGTGCGGTTGGGCAGGATGGCCAGGCGGTTCTGCGACAGGTTCTCGCGCATCCAACCGGCGTCCTTCAGCCCGCCGCCGAGCATCTGGTAGAACTTGATCTCGTGCTCGGGCTTGTACATGTCGCTGTCGCCATAGGCCAGCATGACCGGCATCTTCAGCTTGGCGACGTCGGCGGAGTAGTCGTACTCTTGGCGCATGAAGTTGCCGAGCGCATCGAGTAGCTTCGGGAAATCCTGCGGACGTGGCGCCACCGCCACGTAGGATTTGTACATCGGCGTGTCCTTCATGAAATCGGCAGCCGCCGCACTGACCTGCGCCTGCTGGCCACGCATCTCGGCGTAGAAGCCGTCCGCGGCATAGCCGGTCGACACCAGGACGAGCCGGCGCACCGCTTCGGGATGCTGCACGGCCATGCGGAAGGCGACGCCGCCGCCCAGCGAATAGCCCATGACGTCGACCTTGTCGTAGCCGAGCGCCTTGACGACATCAGCCATGTCATCGCCCATCGCCTCCAGGCTGAATGGCCGGTCGCCGAGTGCGGTACGGCCATGCCCTTGCAGGTCGACACCAATGACGGTGCGGTTTTCGGCAAGCTTGGGCAGGAGCGGCGCGAACATGTCCGTGGTGCCGAGACCGCCATGCAGCAGAAGCAGCGGTTCGCCCTTGCCGTAGATAGCGTAATAGTAGTTCAGGCCGTTGATCGGCAGCAGGCCGGACTTTTCCGGCTTCGGCAGTGCATTCGTTTCGGTCGTCATGGCGGGTTTTGTCTCCTCTGCATTGGTGGCATCCGGACAGGCAAGCAGCGCTGCGGCCGAAGCAAGAATGGCGAAAAGCAAGGTTTTGGACATATCGTTCTCCTCTCGTCCCTGCCGATATCAAAGCGTTTTGGCGAGCTCTTCGAGCTGGTCGGTGCACTGGCCCCAGCCCTCCTGAAAACCCATCTTCTCGTGCTGTTCGCGGTCGGCGATGCTCCAGTGCCTGACCCGAGCGATGTAGCGGGTGCCATTGCCCTCGTCCTCGAAGGTCAGCACTACGGTCATGAACGGCTTTTCCGACGGCTGCCAAGCCTGGGTGTAGGCGTCGGTGAAGACGATCTTCTTGCCGGGAACGACTTCGAGGAAGACACCCGGGTTGGGGAATTCGTTGCCGTCCGGGCTAGCCATGACGACAAGGCTCGAGCCGCCGGTGCGCACATCCATCTCGGCGCGCGGCGTCGTCCATGGCTTTGGCGAGAACCATTGCGTCACCAGTTTCGGGTCGGTCCAGCAGCGATAGACGTTCTCGCGCGGCGCATCGATGATGCGGGCGAGAACCAGTTCACGGTCATTGGTGGGGGCGATGTCGAGCTTGGTGGTCATGATGGCGTCCTGCGTTTGATCTGGCTTCCGTCCCAAGGACGAGCCGATGAACCGAAAACCGACACCGGCCGCGAAAAATTCGCGATGACGTCCCTGCTCCGCGTCGATCCGTGGGGAACGAAGGACGTGTCAGTGGCGCTTGGCTTGCACCAGATAGGCCTCGATCTCGGTCTCGCCGAGCCACTTTGCCGCTTCCAGCCGATGCAGGCCTTCAACAAGGATATGGCGCTTGCCGTCGTGGCGGACCTGGATCGGCGTCTTCATGCCATTTTCCAGAATGTCCTCGGCCAGATGGCGCACGGTCTCAGGATGAAGCGTCTTCTTGCGCGCCGTCGGCACGTAAATCTCGTCCACCTTGACCTTTTGCACTCTGAGCATGCCGACCCCCGTGGCGGAAACGCCGCCTGCCCTGAGATAGTCCGTTTGATGGAGGCGGCCAAGGGTGCGGCTAACGAATGCTGGCCCGATCGTTTCCATTTGACGCATGACCGGCAGATCGCCGAAATGGCGGCCTTCGACCTTTCAGGTGTTCATGACCCATCTGCCGACCGAATTCCCCGATTTCGGACTGACGCCGGAGCAGCGGCGGCACGCGGTGCGCGGCCACTATTATGAATGGCCTGGGATGGATGGCGAGCGCGGCGAGATCTGGTGCTACAGCGACCGGTTTTCCTATCGCGCCGGCGAAACGGTGGCACTGCATGTCAGTTCGACAGCTCCGACGTTCGGCATGACGATTACCCGGGATGGTGGCAGCGAGACCAAGGTATACAAAAAATCGGGCATCGCGGCGCGCTGGCAGGACAGTCCAGACCAATGTTCGGTTGAAGGCTGCGGCTGGGACGCCTCGTTTGAATTCCGTGTCGAGAACGACTGGCCGTCCGGAGCCTACCGGGTGACGCTGACCGCCGACGGCCGTGACGGCAAGCCGATCCAATGCCACCATATTTTCATCGTCAGCCCGCAGCCGGGCCGCAAACCTGGCCGTGTGCTGCAGGTAGCGGCGACGGGAACCTGGCTTGCCTACAACACCTGGGGCGGCTCCAACCACTACCAGGGCATCACCGGGCCGGATCGCAACCTGTATTCGCCCATCGTGTCGACCCAGCGCCCCTGGTGCCGTGGCTTCGTCGTGCTGCCGAAGGATGCGCCGCGTGTGCCGCTGGAAGTCGCCGTGCCGCCGAAGACCGTGCCGCGCTATCCGCACATGGAGTGGGCGCTCGCCACCGGCCATTCCAAGAAATACGCTTCGTCCGGCTGGGCGAGCTACGACAGTCACTTCTTCCGCTTCACTGAGCGGGCCGGCTATGAAGTCGATCTCGCCAGCCAGCACGATCTCCATTTTTCACCGGAGATTCTCGACGGCTACGACTGCGCAGTCTTCGTCGGCCATGACGAATACTGGACCTGGGAGATGCGCGATGCGGTCGACAATTATATCGAGCGCGGCGGTCATGCGGCGCGCTTTGCCGGCAATTTCATGTGGCAGACGCGGTTGGAGGACGAGGGCCGCCGGCAGGTCTGCTACAAATATCGCGCGCGCGCCGAAGATCCCGCCTATCTCCCAGGCGGCGACGTCACCCGCGCCACCAATTCCTGGGAGGCGCCGGAAATCGGCCGGCCGGGATCGGCGACCTTCGGCCTCAACGCGACGCGCGGGGTCTATGCGGGTTGGGGTGGCTGCGCGCCGCGCGGCGTGCGCGGTTTTCCGGTCTACAGGCCCGAGCATTGGGCCTTTGCCGGCACCGGCATCTACTATGGCGACCTGCTGGGCGCCGACAGCCATGTCTATGGCTATGAGGTCGACGGGCTGGACTTCGAGATACGCGGCGGCCTGCCCTATCCGACCGCCACCAGCGGCGCGCCTGACGGCTTGCAGGTTCTCGCCGTCGGCATGGCATCCCAGGTCGAGGAAAGCGCCGACATTCCGATCGAGGACCAGTTCCTCACCGACGAGGACGGCCGCTTCACCGCCGAAACGCTGTTCGGCGAGGCGAGCGACGCCAATCTGGAAAAGGTCAAACGCGGCAACGGCATGATCGTCAATTTCCCGCGCGGTAAGGGCGAGGTGTTCCATGCCGGAAGCTGCGAATGGGTCGCCGGCCTGCTAAGACAGGACCCGATGGTCGAACGCGTCACAAAAAATGTCCTCGATCGTTATCTCGGAAAGTCCTGACATGTCGAAAGTCCAGACCGCCACGCAAGACACTCATGCCCGCCGAGAGTCGCATCTGTTCTATCTGTCCAGCCTGCGCCGGCCGCTGATCGACCGCGCCGAGGGCATCTACATGTGGACGCAGGACGGCCGCCGCTTCATCGACGGCTCGAGCGGCCCGATGGTCGCCAATATCGGCCATTCCAACCGCAATGTGCTGGACGCCATGAAGCGGCAGATGGACCGCGCCACCTTCGCCTATCGCCTGCATTTCGAGAACGAGCCGGCGGAAGAGCTGGCGCGGGAACTCGCCGGCAAGCTGCCGGAAGGCATGGACCGTATCTTCTTCGTCTCCGGTGGCTCCGAAGCGACGGAATCCTGCATCAAGCTGGCACGGCAATGGGCGGTTGCCACCGGCCAGGCCAGCCGCTGGAAGGTGATCACGCGCTTCCCCTCCTATCATGGCGGCACGCTGGGTTCGCTCTCGATCACCGGCGACGATGCGCTGGCCGAAACGTTCGAGCCGATGATGCGGGTGATGCCGACCGTGCCGGCGCCGAACGCCTGGCGCGACCGCGACAATCTTTCGATGGAACAGCGCGGCATCCGCTATGCCGACATGCTGGAGGAGAAGATCCTGGCCGAAGGCCCGGACAGCGTGGTCGCCTTCATCATGGAGCCGATCGGCGGTGCTGCGACCGCGGCGCTGGTGGCGCCGGACAGCTATTATCCGCGCGTTCGCGAGATCTGCGACCGCTACGGCATCCTGCTCATCCACGACGAAGTGATGAGCGGGGCCGGCCGCACCGGCAAATTCCTTGGCGGCGACCACTGGAACTGCAAGCCCGACATCGTCGCGTTGTCGAAGGGGCTGGGCTCCGGCTATGCGCCGCTCGGCGCGCTGGCCGCCCCGATGCGGCTGGTGAAGCCGCTGCTCGACTCGGGCGGTTTTCAGCACGGCCACACCTATGCCGGCAACCCGCTGGCCTGCGCCGCCGGGCTGGCCGTGCTCGGTGAAATGGACCGGCTCGACCTGATCGCCAACGCTGCCGCCATGGGCGACGTGCTGATGGATGGGCTGAGAGGGCTGGCGAAGCGGTTTCCGTTCATCGCCGACGTGCGCGGCAAGGGCCTGCTGACCGGCGCCCAGATGGTTGCCGATCCCGAGACGCTCCGGCCGATCGACCAGACCAAGAAGGCCACGCAGCGGCTGCTCGACCTCGCCTATGAACGCGGCCTGATCATCTATGGCCGCAGGGTCAAGGGCGGCGTCGACGGCGACAATTTCATGGTCGCACCGCCGATGATCGTCACCAGGGAACAGCTCGGCGAGATCGTCTCGATCATCGGCGATTCGCTGGAGGCATTGGCTTCCGAGCTTGACCTGCCGGTCGAAGGTTGAGGGGCAAAAGAATGGCGGCAAGAAAAGTCATCATCACCTGCGCCGTCACCGGCTCGGTGCACACGCCGTCCATGTCGCCCTATCTGCCGGTGACGCCGGACCAGATCGCCACAGACGCCATCGCAGCAGCCGAAGCCGGTGCATCAATCCTGCATCTGCACGCCCGCGATCCGAGGGATGGCCGCCCGACCGCCGATCCGGACGTCTACATGCGGTTCCTGCCGCGCATCAAGCAGGCGACCGATGCGGTGATCAACATCACAACCGGCGGCTCGTCGCTGATGACGCTGGATCAGCGGCTGGCGGCGCCGCTCAGGGCCGAACCCGAAATGTGCTCGCTCAATATGGGCTCGATGAATTTCGCGCTGTTCCCGATGCTCGACAAGCCGAGGGAATGGCAGCACGAATGGGAACCCAAGCTGCTCGAAGCGACGCGCGACACCATCTTCAAGAACACCTTCGCTGACATGGAGAGCGTACTGGAACGGTTGGGCAAGGGCTGCGGCACGCGCTTCGAATTCGAATGCTACGATGTCGGGCACCTTTATTCGCTGGCGCATTTCCGCGACCGGGGTCTGGTGTCGGGACCGCTCTTCATCCAGTTTGTCCTTGGCATTCTCGGCGGCATCGGCGCCGACCCGGAGAACCTCGTCCACATGAAGCGGATCGCCGACAAATTGTTCGGCGACAGCTACCAGTTCTCGGTGCTCGCCGCCGGGCGCAACCAGATGCCGCTGATCTCAATCGCCGCGGCGATGGGCGGCAATGTCCGCGTTGGGTTGGAAGACAGCCTCTATGACGGCCGCCAGTTGGCGAAATCCAATGCCGACCAGGTGCGCCGCATCCGTGGCATTCTCGATGGGCTGTCGCTGGAGGTTGCCACACCCACGGAAGCGCGCGACATGCTGGCGCTCAAGGGCGGCGATCGGGTGGCGTTTTGAGATGACGATCTGAGATGTTTGCGTCCAGCCCTACCCCCCTCTGTCCTGCCGGACATCTCCCCCTCAAGGGGGGAGATTGGCAGTTTCGATCTTGCTGCCCATCTTCCAACGTCGGTGATTGGCGAAACCAATGCCGACATCCGATCTCCCCCCTTGAGGGGGAGATGTCCGGTAGGACAGAGGGGGGCGCCTTGGCGCCATACCTATCGTGACAGAATCAAACGATATCCTCCTCCGCCCCGGCCGGATCGACGATGTCGAAACCATCCACGCGGCGATCTTGAAACTCGGGACCCATATCGGCGCGCCGGAGGAAATCATCTCGACGGCAGACGATCTCAGAACCTGGGGCTTTGGCGAAAAACCCGCCTTCTCGACACTAATTGCCGAAGTGGGTGGCGAATTCGCCGGGCTCTGCCTGCATTTCCCGATCTTTTCGACCTGGATGGGGCGGCCTGGCGTCTATGTGCAGGATCTCTATGTCGAGGACCGGTTTCGCGGCCGCAAGATCGGCGAGCGGCTGCTGCGGCACGTCGCGGCACAGTGCCGGAAAGAAGGGGGCGTGTATCTGAGGCTGTCCGTCGACACCGACAATGAGGGCGCCAAGGCGTTTTACGAAAGGCTGGGTATCGCCTGGTCGAGCTACGAGCAGACGCAGAAGATCAAAGGCAAAGCCTTTTTTGCCTTCGCCGACGCGCCGGAGAATGAGGAGCAGGAATGAAAGCCTTCTATGCCGAGGAGCAGAAGCGCCACGATCCCAGGGCCTTTCTTTCGAGCGGTGCGGCGCAGCCCAATCCGGAAAAGCCGGAGCGCGTAGAGAGATTGTTAGCCGGCGCATTATCTGCGGGTTGCGCGATCGAACGGCCTCGGGATCATGGGCTCGGCCCGGTCGCGGCGGTGCACACGCCCGAATATCTTGATTTCCTCGAGCATATCTACACGCGCTGGCAGCGCATCGAAGGCGCGTCGGCTGAAGTGATTCCAAACATTCATCCGATTGCGCGCAATGGCTCCTATCCTGCCTCGGCGGTCGGTCAGGCCGGCTATCATATGGCCGATACCGCTTGCCCGATCTCGGGCGAAACCTGGCAGAGCGCGCTGTGGAGCGCCTGGAGCGCGGTCGATGCTGCCGAGGCGGTGATATCAGGTGCGCCGGCCGCCTACGCGCTGTGCCGCCCGCCCGGCCACCATGCCTTTGCCGATGTCGCCGGCGGCTTCTGTTTCATCAACAATTCGGCGGTGGCCGCGCAGGTTCTGCGCAACCAGGCGTCGCGCGTGGCGATCCTCGATGTCGACCTGCATCACGGCAATGGCACGCAAGGCATCTTCTATGCACGGCCTGACGTGCTCACCATCTCGCTGCATGCCGATCCCGTGCGCTTCTATCCGTTCTTCTGGGGCCATGCCGACGAGCGCGGCGAAGGAGCCGGCCTCGGCTACAATTTCAACCTGCCGCTGCCGCGCAAATCCGCCGACGCGGCGTTTCTGGAAGCGCTTGCGGTGGCATTCCAGCGTATCCGCGCCTTTTCGCCCGACGCGCTTGTCGTGGCGCTCGGTCTCGACGCGTTCGAGGGCGATCCATTCGGCGGGCTTTCGGTAACAACGCCGGGCTTTTCGCGCATCGGCGAGGCCATCGCAAAGCTCGGCCTGCCGACGGTCATCGTCCAGGAAGGCGGCTATCTCTGCGACGAACTCGGCGACAATCTCACCGCATTCCTCACCGGCTTCGGCGGCAAGGCGCGCTGATCTCGCGCTGGCGTCAGGAGCGCTGCTGCCTGAGCATGGCGATGACCCGATGCACGCTCTCCAGCGTCTCGTCGATTTCGGCTGATGTGTTGTAGTGGGCAATGCCGATGCGCACGACGCCATGCTCGGCCGGGATGCCGAGCTGGTGGACGATCTCCCAGGCGTAGTTGTGGCCGGACCACAGGAAAATGTTTTCGGCATTCATCTGCCGCACGATCGTTTCGGGCACGATGCCATCGACCGTGAAGGACACCGTCGGCACGCGATCGCTGAGCCGCTTCGGATCGGTGATTCCGTGGATGATCAGGCCCTCGATATCGGACAGGCCATCGATCAGCTGTTGCGCTAGCGGGTTTTCATAGGCGATCGAAACCGCAAACGCCTTGGCGATCTTCTGCCTTCGTGACCCGCTCTCGCCAGCCGCCGCGCCGAGGTCGGCAAAGTAATCGACCGCGGCCGTGAGGCCGGCCATCAGCTCGATCTGCGGGGTGCCTAGTTCGAACCGCTCCGGCAGGCCATTTGACGAGCAGCGGCACTTGTAGGGTTTCAAACCATCGATGAGGTCGCGACGCCCCCACAATATGCCCATATGCGGGCCGAAGAACTTGTAGGCTGAGCAGATCAGGAAATCGCAGCCGAGCTCCTGCACGTCGATCAGACCGTGCGGCGCGAACTGGACGGCGTCGACATAGACCAGCGCGCCGGCATTCCTGGCGATGGCGGTCAGCGCCTTCACCCGGTTGATCGAACCGGTCAAATTGCTGGCGTAGTTCAACGCGACCAGCCGTGTCTTCTGCGAAAGCAGACCGGCCAGCGTCGCCTCCTCGACCTGCCAACTCTCTGGGTCGAATGGCAGCCAGCGCACGACAAGGCCGAGATCCTCGGCCAGTTGCAGCCAGGGCGACACATTGCCCTCATGATCCATGCGGGTGAGGATGATCTCATCGCCGGGCTGCATCGTGCGGCCGAGTGTGCGCGACATGTGATAGGTCAGCGTCGTCATGTTGGCGCCGATGATGATTTCCTCGGGGCTCGCCGCGCCGAGGAAATCGGCCATGGTCTGGTGCGCCTCTTCGACGACAGCTTGCGCGGCAATTGTCGTTTCGAAATAGCCGCCGAGGTTGGCATTGGTGGTCAAGAGACAGCGCGACACGGCATCAGCGACGGCTTGCGGCACCTGTGTGCCGGCCGGATTGTCGAGATAAATGCGGCGGCGGCCCTTGTCGGTCACGGAAAGAGCCGGAAATTTCCCCCGGATGGTTTCGACTGGAAAATTCATGATTGCCCGCTCCCTTGGAATTATTGAGTATTCGGCCGCAGCCAATCCCGTTCAAGGACAGGGATTGCCGACCCGCTGGTGGATCGCATCCACCGCCTTCTGCATCTCTTCGGTCCAGACGACATCGACTGAGGACAGCGCCATGTCGAGCTGCGCAACGGTCGTCGCGCCGACGATGTTCGAGGTCACGAACGGCCGGCTCGAGACATAGGCGTTGGCAAACAGGGCCGGCTCCAGGCCAAAGGAGCGCGCCAGCTCATTGTATTCGAGCTGTGCTTCGGCCGCACCTGGCGTTTCGTAGCGCTGGCCGCGATTGAACAGCTGCGAGCGCGAGCCTTGCGGGCGGGCGCCGTGGTCGTATTTGCCGGTGAGGTAGCCCTGCGCCAACGGCGAATAGGGCAGCAACGACACCTGCTCGCGTTCGCAGACCTCGGCGAGGTTCACCTCGAAGGTGCGGTTGACGAGATTGTAGGCGTTCTGGATCGACGCGACGCGCGGGCCGATGCCTTTGTCGGCCTCGGCAAGGAAACGCATCACGCCCCAGGAACTCTCGTTCGACAGGCCGAAATGACGGATTTTTCCCGCCTTCACCAGTTCGTCGAAGACGCCAAGCGTCTCGGCGATCGGCGTTTCGTCGGTCGGTGCGCCGACAGAATCGGCGCGCGGCGATACGGCGCCGATGCGCGTCGGATTGGCACCCCAGGGGATGTCCCGCTCAGGCCAATGGATCTGATAGAGGTCGATATAGTCGGTGCCGAGCTTGGCCAGCGATTTGTCGATGGCGTCGAAGATGTCGGCGCGCACCAGTTGCGAGGGCCTGTCGCCGCGAAACCATGCGTTGGCTGTGCGACCGACGACTTTGGAGGCCAGGATCACCTTGTCGCGGTTGCCGTTGGCCTTCATCCAGTTGCCGATGATCTTTTCGGTCCGTCCTTGCGTCTCCGCCTTGGGTGGGATCGGGTAGAGTTCGGCGGTGTCGATGAAATTGACGCCGCGCGAGAAAGCCAGGTCCATCTGGGCGTGGCCCTCGGCCTCGGTGTTCTGCTGGCCCCAGGTCATGGAGCCCAGGCAGATCTGGGTAACAAGAAGATCGGTCCGACCGAGACGGCGTTTATGCATGGAATTCGGCTCCGAGGAAGGCTGGCGCGACTGCGCGGGAGGAAGCGCATCTATAGGGAAAGCAGAGCCGCTCTCCAAGTCTCGCAGAACCGACTTTTGCGTGAACCAGCCGGATTAGCGGCGAGCACCGGCCAGCGCGCGGCGCTTGGCCTCGTCAATCAGCATGTTGGCCACCTGCATGCGGATCATGGCGCGCTGGCGCAGATGCGGGGCGACACGGTCGGGATGATTGGCAAAGGCAAAGCTGCGGCGCATGCGGCCAAAATCGGCGACCTGCTTGGGCTGATTGAGGCCGAGTTCGATGGCAATGGCTTCGGGATCGATCGGCGGCAGTTTTTCCTCGGGTTTTGGGTCCTCGCCGGCGAGAGCCAGTTTGGCATGATCGAGCAAGGCGGCGAATTCGGTCGCCAGATCAGCACCCGCCTCGCGATATTCGGCAGCGGAAACCTTGATGCGGCCGGAATGGAGTTCATCGGCCACCGAGAGATAGTCGAACGGGATGGATGGACGAGCGCCGGCCTGTTCGCCCTCGATCCCATCATCCCCAATTCCGTCATCCCTGTCGGGGGTGACGAAGAGATCGTCGAGCAATGAAGCGAAATCACGCTTGGCGCCAGTAGCGATGTCAGCCTCCCCATGTCCCGACTGTGCAAGCTATAAAGCATAGAACCGGCTCGTTAAAAATGCATGCCACCGATCTTAACGAATTTAGCGTTGCCCGGGCTCGCCGATTGACTATCCGTAATCCCAAAACAAAAAGCCGGACCGCACTTTCATGCAGTCCGGAATTCGCCAGGAGTGGCGAGGAAAAACCGGCCTTGTAGCCAGCATTCGAGGCTACGATGCGCGTCGGCCAAAAGTTTCATCCGGTTGCAGAAAATGGCGAAAAATTCGCCAAGACATGGCAGGTATGCAAATGCTGCACTGCACAATTGTCACGATTCACGTATATTAGCAGCCGTGGAGGACCAATTTGGGGCTTGAATCATGGGTTTCTTCACTGAAATGTTCGCCCGGCCGCGGCCGCAGGAGCATTTGAGATACCGTTCGGCGCTCGCGCTGCTTCATTCGATGAGCAATGCCGACCGCGCCGACATCGGCATCAAGCCGGCCGACTTCCCCCGCGTCGCCCGCGAAATGTCCATTCGCTAGTGCATGTCGCCCAAAAGTGAACTCGGTTTTGGGGGAACGACATGCACAAAAACAAAGACCTAAACCGGGTCGCCTGAATCCCTTCGGGCGCGACACGCTTTAGGTACATCCGGTTTTCAGGATGTCCCGGATCAATCCGGGACATCTCCAAGAACTCAATCCTTAGCGCGTTCCCAGGAACGTCGCCTTGCCCAACGGCACGCCGTTGTGGCGAAGGATGTCGTAAGCCGTGGTGAGGTGGAAATAGAAGTTGGGCATCGCCACATGCAGTAGATACTGCAGGCCGGGTATCGAGCTTTCACGTCCGCCAAGCTTCAGCTCAATGATCTTGTCGTCGGAGCCGTCGAACTCGGGAGCCGAAAATGTGCCCAGAAGGTCCAGGGTCTTGGTGATGCGCGCCTGGATTTCGGCGAAACTCGCCTCATTGTCCTCGTATCTCGGCACTTCGCGACCGGCGAGCCGTGACGGCGCGCCCTTGGCATGATCGGTGGCGATCTGCACCTGCCTGGTCAAGGCGAACATGTCTGGCGCCAGCCGCGCCGTCAAAAACACCTGCGGGTCGATCTTGCGGTCAAGCGCATTCTGTTCGGCGGTCGCCAGCACGTTGGAAAGCGCTTTCAGCCTGGCCGAAAACACAGGCACGGATGCCTCATACATCGATATCGTCACGTCAAATCTCCTGTCCGGCCGAGCGCCGGCGGACGCGACGTAGCGCCTTCGCGCATGATTTTTCAAGACCGCCGACGCCGCGTCACCACGTTGCCGCAATCGCCATCGTAGAATCTCTCTATCGAGCGGAGATTCCCGATGAGACGCGCCCTTTTCGCAGCGACTGCCTTTCTCTCCCTTGCCACCGCAGGCCAGGTCGCATTGGCCGCCGAAGATGCACCCGAAGCGCCGTATGTCGACGACCGGTCGAGCGCCGACGCGGTTGTCCGTTCGCTCTACAGCGCCATCAGCCGGCATGAATTCGCCCGCGCATGGGGGTATTTCGGCGATACAAAGCCGGCAAAGGATTTCGACAGTTTCGTCAAGGGCTTTGATGGCACAGACAAGGTCGAGGTCGCGATCGGGGCTGTTTCCGACGAAGGTGCGGCCGGCAGCATTTTCTACAACGTTCCCGTCGCCATTCGCGCCACGGACAAGGCCGGCGGCGAAAAGGTCTTTGCCGGCTGCTATACGCTGCGCCAGGTGAATGCCCAGGTCCAGGCCGCGCCGCCCTTCGATCCGATCCACATCGAAAAAGGGGCGCTGAAACCCTCCACCGCCGATTTCGAGGAAGCGCTGCCGCCAAGCTGCGGCGACGGGCCGCCGCCACCGAAGAAGGACACAGCACTGGAGCAGGCCAAGAAGGCGTTTCTGGCGACCTATGGCGACCAGTGCGACAAGCAGTTCCTGGCCGACGAGCCGACCGTCTTTTCAATCAAATACAAAGACAAGGACGCGCAGCCCGGCGACCCCGACAAGGAGACGCGGCTGTTCCATTTCTCCTGCTCGGCCGCCGCCTACAATGAAAGCTCTATCTACTACATGACCGACGAAGTCTCGGGCGTGCAGCAATTGCAGTTCGCCGAACCCAAGATGGACATCCGCTACGAGAACAATGACAGCGACGGCAAATTGCTGGGCATGACCATCGTCGGCTTCCAGACGTCCGGCTGGGCGGTCAATTCCGACTATGACGAGGCTACCCAGACGATCACCACGTTCAACAAGTGGCGCGGGGTCGGCGATGCATCCGACGCAGGCACGTACCTGTTCCGCAACGGCAATTTCTCGCTGGTCCAGTACGACGTCGATGCGTCCTATGACGGCGAGGAAAATCCGCAGACGGTTGTCGACTACAACACCGCGCCCTAGGGACGACCAATCAGGAACGCGTTCGACCTGCCCTTCGCATTCACCTTCTCGATCCAGGCTGCGAACGTATCGGCCGAAAGAAGGCGCGAATGTCCTGCACCAGAAGATTCGGTTCCTCCAGCGCAGCGAAATGGCCGCCCCGCGGCATCGGCGTCCATCGCTGGACGTCGAAGACCCTCGCCACCCAGGAGCGCGGCGGCATTGGCAACTCGCGGGGGAAAAGCGCTACCCCAAGCGGTGGCGAAACGCGTTCCCGCGCCTTGAAGGCAAGAGGGGAGAGCCGATTCTCCTTGTAGAGCCGCAAGGACGAGGTGAGCGCATTGGTGAACCAGTAGAGAGAAACGTCCGTGAGGAGCGCGTCCATGCCAAAGGCGCGCTCCACGTCACCGTCGCAATCGCTCCAGGAACGGAACTTCTCGATCATCCAGGCAGCGAGACCGATCGGCGAGTCTGTCAGCGCATAAGCAAGCGTCTGAGGCTTCGTGCCCTGCAGGTGGGCATAAGCGCCCTCCGTTTCCGTCCAGGCCGCAGCCTTGTCCAGAAATGCCTGTTCCTCAACGGTGACAGGAGGCTGAGCTGCACCCAAGGGTGGCCGATAGCTCCCGGGAATGTAATTGACGTGGATGCCAAGCACGTTTTCAGGAAAGAGCCGTGCCATCCAGGCGGAGACGCCCGCGCCGATGTCGCCGCCCTGGCAAGCGAAGCGGCCATAGCCAAGCCTGCGCATCAACTGCACCCATAGCTCCGCGATGCGGCCGGAGTGGAAGCCTGGTTCCGTCGGCGCCTGCGAGAAGCCGTATCCGGGCAACGATGGAACCACAACGTGAAAAGCGTCGGCCGGATCACCACCATGGGCAGATGGATCCGTTAGCAATGGAATGATTCGTTCCATTTCGATGAAGGAACCGGGCCAGCCATGCGTGATGATCAACGGCAGCGGCGCCGGTCCGGTGCCGGGCTGGTGGACAAAATGGACGTCCAGGTTGTTCACCCTCGCCATATATTGCGGCAGCCGGTTCAGCCGCGCCTCTTGCGCTCGCCAGTCGAACCGATCTCGCCAGTAATCCGCAAGGCGCTCAATGAACGGTAGGTCGGCCCCGTCGTTCCAGCCTGTTTGGATTGACGAAACTGGCCATCGCGTTGCGTGAAGACGGTTGTGGAGATCCTCAAGTTGTTCGTTCGTAATCTGGATCTTGAAAGGGTGAGCGTCCATAGCCGTGCTTCCGAGTTGCTGAACCAGATCAGCCTACACCAACAAGAGGATATCGGCCGAGCCCATGACCACTGCGCTTTGGCCGATATGCGTCACGGCGCCTTCGACAGCATCCAGTTGAGCGTGCCGCGCCAGTCGGTCATGCGGATCGGCGTACCGTGGGTGCCGGTCTCGAAACGGACGAAACGGGTCGGATACGGGTAGGCTTTCGATTTGGCGATGATCGAGCGGAAGAAGGCTTCCTGCTTTTCCACCGGGAAAACCACGTCATGGCTGCCCTGGCCGAAGAAAACCGGGACATGGCGCCTGAAGGCGGGGCTGGCGAGGAAACCCTCGTCCCATAGCGAGCCCAGCAGCAGCAGCCCATTGATGCGCCGGCCGGTATCGTTGCGGGCTGCGAGCTTCCAGCACAGCGCACCGCCCATCGAGCCGCAGGCGACGAAGATCTTCGCGCCTGGCGATTGTTCGGCATAATGACCGATCAGCGCCGCCACCTGTGCCGCGCCCTTGTCGCCGAAATCGATAAAATCCGGACTGAGATAGAGGCCGCCATTGCCGGCCATCAGGTTCTTGAGCCGGTTGAAATTGCCGCCGAAGGTGAAGTCGTCGACGCCTTGCTTGCGGCTGCCCCCCTGCCCGTGCAGGTAAAGCACGATGATGCCGGCGCCCTCGGTCTTGCCGACGGCGACATGCCTGACATCGCCGGCATCGGTCTTCAGCAGCAGATCCTGCTGCACCTTGCGAACGCTGGTGTCTGTGTATTGAGCGTTCACCCGGCGCTCGGGCACCTGGTCCCGCTGGTTGATGTCACGCATCTCGCGGTAGTCGATGACCGTGTAGGCACCGTTGCTGTCGGACGACAGCGTGGCCGGATAGGCGAAGAGATCGTCCTTGAAGGGTTTCAGAGATGACGTGTCGGCGTTGGCGGCCGGAGAAAATAAGAAAAGCATTGCCGTGAGGATAGCGCGGCACGCCCCCCTCTGGCCTGCCGGCCATCTCCCCCTCAAGGGGGGAGATTGGCAGTTTAGATGGCGGCGCCCATCTTGGTTTGAAGATTGGCGAAATCCAAAGGTGCATCCAATCTCCCCCCTTGAGGGGGAGATGGCCGGCAGGCCAGAGGGGGGTAAAGGCGCAAACGCAGAGGGGAGGAACCGGAGAGCCATACCGCAGGCATGCGTAATTCGGCTTGGGTTTGTCAATCCTGCAGCACGCCGCCGGCGCCTTCCAGCGCCTCGCGTGTGTCGACATCGACAGTTGCCGCCGCGCCGATCTCGACATCGATGACATCGAGCCCTTCGGTCTCGACCAGATGGCGTGCGCCGGTGTCGCCTTCGAGATGGGCGATGGCTGGAAACAGCGAACGCGGCAGAAGCACCGGGTTGCCGCGCTTGCCGTCATGCGAGGCGCGGACCACGGCATTGCCGCCGGCCTTGCGGAAAGCATCGATCAGCCTGTCGAGATCGTCGGACGTGATATCAGGCATGTCGCCGAGCACGATCATCACTCCGGCGGAATCCTCAGGCAGATAGGCGATGCCGGCCTTCAGCGAGGTGGACAGGCCTTCGGCAAAATCGGGATTGTCGGCGAAGGTCACGTCGAGGCCCGCCAGTGCCGCGCGCACCCGCTCGCGCTGGTGGCCGGTAACAACAATCGTGCTGGACGCCTTCGAGCCGAGCGCCCGTTCGGTGGTGCGGCGCACCAGCGGCTTGCCGTCGAACAGCGCCAAAAGCTTGTTCGGTCCACCCATGCGGCTTGAGCGGCCGGCCGCCAGCAGCACGATGCCGACCTTGAGCTGGCTTTTGGCCGGCAACGGTTCGCGCGGCTGTGGTCGTGTCGGGATTTCCATCAACAGCCCGCCGACCCCCATGCCGGCAATATCCCTGGCGGTGACGTCGAGACCGGCAATCAATCGATCCAGCACCCAGTCGAAGCCGTTCTCCTTGGGACTGCGAGCGCAGCCGGGCGCACCGATGACGCGCTTGCCGCCGAGCGTGCCGAGCACCAGCAGATTGCCGGGATCGACCGGCATGCCCGCGCGGATGACAGTCCCACCCGCCATTTCGATCGCAGCCGGAATGACATCGGCGAAATCGCTCATCGCCGAGGCGCCGAAGATCACCACCATGTCGTTGTCGCGCGCCAGGGAGGCCGCAGCCTCCGCCACCGGCGCGATCTCATGCGGCGTGCGGCGCTCGGCCGTCAGCCTGCCGCCTGTGCGCGCCAGCCGCGCCTCGGTGACGCGCAGCGTCTTGTCGAGCACACTTGGCTTGATGCCCGGCAGAACCGTCTGGATGACGCCGACCCGTACCGGCTGGTAGGCGTTGACGGCAAAGATCTCACCACCGGCGCAGATTTTTGTCGCGGCGCCGACCAATGCTGAACTGACCGCGAAGGGAATGATCTTCACCGTCGCGACCATCTGGCCTTTCTCGACCGGCGCATGCCGCGCCAGCGTGGCGATGGTGATGGCCGGATCGATGGCATTGATGGCGTCGACAACAGCGGCATCGACCGTGAAGATGCCCGACGCCTTGGCATGAAGGTTGACCCGCCCGGTCGCGGCCGGCTTGGCCTCGATGCCGCGAAAGGTCATGCTCTCGGCGATCGTTTGTGCGGCGGCATCCTCGCCGAGGTCGTCGGCGGCCAGCACGGCCGCCACGACCTCAGAAATGCCGGCGGCCCGCAGCAGCGCCACATCTTCCGCGCTCAGCCTGTGCGCCTTGCGGAAGCGGCGTTCACCAGCGGTGGTGGAGTGCGCCAGCACCGCGCCTTCCGCCGTCTCGATCGGGATCGGGCCGAATTTCACGCCGCCGCACCCTTGGCGTCGAGACCGCGCGAGCGGAAGGCCTGGATGGCTTGCGCCAGCACCGCAACGGCGATCTCGGCCGGGCTGGCAGCACCAATGTCGAGCCCGATCGGCGCATGGATACGGGCGATCTGGTCGGCGCTCGCCCCCAACGCCAGCAGGCGTTCGACGCGCTTGGCGTGCGTCTTCCTGCTGCCGAGCGCGCCGACATAGAAGCAGTTGGCGTCGAGCGCGGCCTTCAGGGCGAAATCATCGACCTTCGGGTCGTGGGTGACGGCGGCAAGCGCGGTGTAACTGTCGAGCGGCTGGCGCTTCAGCACATCCTCCGGCCATTCGGCATGGAGCGCCACGTCGGGAAAGCGGTCCGGCGTGGCGAAGGCGGTGCGGGGGTCGATGATTTCCACGGGGTAGCCGGCAATCCTGGCCATCGGCGCCAGCGCCTGGCTGATATGAACGGCGCCGATCACCACGAGGCGCGGCTGCGGCAGATGCGCATTGAGAAAGAAAGTCCGTCCCTCGGCCTCGACCGAACCGGAATTGCCGGTGCGGAATGCCCTGGCGATCGCCGTTCCGAGATCGCCGGCGACCTGATCGCCCTCGCGCACGATACGGTCACGGCCGTCGCCAAGATCGGTGATAAGGATCGCCGCGCGGCGGGCACGGCGTTCGGCGTTCAGTGTTTTCAGTGCATAGGGATCCATTGAAGATCAGCCGAGCCTTTCAACATAGACCTTGATGCGGCCGCCACAGGACAGGCCGACCTGCCAGGCGGTTTCGTCGGCAACGCCGAACTCCAGCATCCTCGCCTTGCCGCTGTCGATGACGTCGATGGCCTCGGTGACAACAGCGCCTTCGACGCAGCCGCCAGAGACGGAGCCGTGGAAATTACCGTCGGCGTCGATGACCAGATGGCTGCCTACGGGTCGGGGCGCCGAACCCCAGGTCTCGACAACTGTCGCGATGGCCACGTCCTTGCCGTCCTTCATCCAGCCTTCCGCGATGATCAGGGGGTCGCGGGCCTCATCCAGATAAATGCTGTTTTCCATGACCGTTTCTCTAGGAGTCTGTTTTTCTCGAGGATCTGTTTTTCGGGTGAGAAAGATATGGTTATGCGGCGTGCCTCGCGCCAGCATCCAGCCATCGGCGAGGATCGACAGACTGAGCCGACTTCTTGTCCAGAGACGCGCAGAGATCGGCCAGCGCATCGAGATTGTGCACCGAGCGGAACTCGTCGACATGCGGCAACATCGCCTTGACGCCGCGGGCACGCGCCTGGAAACCGTCGAAGCGCAGCAACGGGTTCAGCCAGATCAGCCGCCGGCAGGATTTGTGCAGGCGCTCCATTTCCTCCGACAGGCCGGCGACGTCGTCGCGCTCCAGCCCGTCGGTAATCAGAAGCACGACCGCGCCCTGCCCCAGCACGCGCCGCGACCATATCAGGTTGAACTCGGCCAGCGTATCGCCGATGCGGGTGCCGCCCGACCAGTCCCTGACCGCCGCCGAACAGTCTGCAAGGGCTGCATCCGGGTCGCGATGGCGCATCTGCCGGGTCAGGTTGGTCAGCCTTGTGCCGAAGACGAATGTGTGCACGCGCCGGCGCTTTTCCGTCAACGCATGAAGAAAATGCAGGAAGATGCGCGTGTACTGGCTCATCGAGCCGGAAATGTCGGCCAGCACAACCAGAGGCGGATGAACCTCGCGGGCTGAGCGGAACTTCGGCAGGATCAGTTCGCCGCCGGTGCGCGCCGCCGAACGCATCATGGCGCGCGGATCGATGCGGCGGCCATGCGCATCGGCCTTGAAGCGGCGGGTCCGCACCATGTCGAAAGGCAGCCGCAGCTCGGCGATCGCCTTTTTGGCATCGGCCATCTCGGCGGCGTTCATCTGGGCAAAATCCTTAGCCCGCAGCACCTCGTTGCCAGAGAAGGTGAAGCGGGCGTCGACCTCGATCTCGGGGATTTCCTGCGGCGGCTGGTTCTTCTGGTGGCCCTCGAACATCGCCTGGCTGACGCGGTTTTCAGCCGTGCGCGGCTTCTGCTTTTCCCTGTTGTCGGGCGCCACCGGCGAAAACATCGCCAGCATTTTCTCGATCAGTTCTCGCGACTTCCAGAACAGTCGGAAGGCTTCGTCGAAAGTGGCGTGATCCTCATGCCTGGACACCAGCACGGCGTGCAGCGTCCAGTAGAAATCATCGCGCGAACCGATGCCGGCGGCGAGCACCGCCTCGATGGCGTCCTTGACCGAGGCCGGCCCGACGCGCATGCCTGATTTGCGCAAGGTGCGGGCAAAATAGACGATGTTGTCGGCGATCCGTCCGTGCGGCATGGCCTCTTTCGGTTCGGGGCGCGGCATCGCCTACTCCGCCGCCGAAAGCTCGGCCTTCACCTCGTTGAGGATGCGCCGGCCTTCGCCCTGTTCGATGCGGGCAATGTCGTCCTGGTACTTCAACAGCACGCCGATCGTGTCGGAGACGGTTTCCGGGTCTAGCGCCACCTTGTCCAGTTCGGTCAGCGCGCCGGCCCAGTCGATGGTTTCGGCGACACCAGGCACCTTGAACAGTTCGATCTGGCGCAGCTTCTGGATGAAGGAGACCACTTCGGCCGAAAGCCGCTGGTTGGCCTGCGGCACCTTGCGGCGCACGATCTCCAGTTCGCGCTCGGCATTGGGATAGTCGACCCAGTGATAGAGGCAGCGCCGCTTCAGCGCATCGTGGATTTCGCGGGTGCGATTGGTGGTGATGATGACGATCGGCGGTTCCTCCGCCTTGATGGTGCCGAGT
This sequence comes from Mesorhizobium sp. LjRoot246, assembly GCF_964254115.1. Lineage (NCBI taxonomy): Bacteria > Pseudomonadati > Pseudomonadota > Alphaproteobacteria > Hyphomicrobiales > Phyllobacteriaceae > Mesorhizobium > Mesorhizobium sp. LjRoot246. The sequence continues at coordinate 4,412,991 of NZ_CAXUSN020000001.1, forward strand.
TCAGGCACGGTCACCTGGAAATCGGACAGGATTTCGAGCAGGAAGGCCTCGAACGCCTCGTCGGTGCGGTCGAGCTCGTCGATCAGCAAGACAGGCGCAGCGCCCGTCTTGCCGGTCAGCGCATCGAGCACGGGGCGGCGGATCAGGTATTTTTCGGAGAAGACGTTGCGCTCCATGGCGGAACGCTCGACCTTGCCGGCCGCCTCCTCCATACGGATCTCGATCATCTGCGCGGCGTAATTCCACTCGTAGACGGCAGACGAGACATCGAGGCCTTCATAGCATTGCAGGCGGATCAGGCGGCGGCCAAGCGCCTGCGCCAGCACCTTGGCGATCTCGGTCTTGCCGACGCCGGCCTCACCCTCGAGGAACAGCGGCCGCTTCATGCGCAACGACAGGAACAGCACGGTCGCCAGCGACCGGTCCGCCACATAGTCCGCGCCGGTCAGGAGATCGAGCGTCTCGTCGATCGTCCGCGGCGCGGCGCGCGGTTTCAGCTCGGTCATTCTTTCTCCGTGAACGCCGCCGCTCCGCTTTCCAGAACGTGGTAGCCGCGGGCGTGGTAGATCAGCGGCCGCAAATTATCGCCCATCCGCAGCCCTGTCACCTTGCCAAAAAGCACACGATGGGTGGCCAGGTCCTTGGTGTCGATCAATTCGCAGTCGAACACGGCGAGCGCGCCCTTCAGCGTCGGCGCACCGGTGGAGATCACGTCCCACTCGCCGAGCGCGAAGCGCTCCTCGACCGGCAGGCCGGTGATGCCGGAAAAGCCGATCGAAAGCGGCTCCTGATGCGAAGCCAGCGTGTTCAAGGCAAACCTGCCGTTTTTCACGAATGGCTCGTTCTTGGGATTTTCACGGTTGAGACAGACCAGAATGGTCGGCGGCGTATCCGAGACGGAACAGGCCGCGATCACCGTCGCGCCGCGCTTGCCGGCCGGCCCGTCGGTGGTGACCACATGGACGTGGCCGGCAAAATGGCTCATCGCGTCGCGATAGGCCTGCGGCCCAATGTCGTTCTTCTTCAGCACCGTATTTTTTCCATGGTCAGGATCCCACCGACATATATGGCCAGATATAGCCCGCCACAAGCGAAGTGCCTGAGCCATATCCCGAAATTCGCGTGTTGCACCAAGGCCGGGCAGCCTTTAGGTCTTGGCGGTAATAGTGCCAGGAGCATAGAACCGGCACGGAGGACTTCATCGCTCGAATGCGACCCAGGACAAGAACAATAGCGGCGCTGTTCTGGCTGTTTCTGGCCAACGCCGCCAGCGCCCAGACGCTGCTGGTCGGCGTCTCAGCACCCTTGTCTGGACCATCGGCCATTCTCGGCAAACAGGTCGAGGCCGGCACCGGCCTGGCGGCCGAAGCGAACGGCATCGAACTGAAGACGGTGGATGACGCCTGCACCGCCGATGGCGGCGCTGCCGCTGCCAGGGAATTCGCTGCCGCCAAGGTCAATATCGTGGTCGGATTCCTCTGCACCGAGGCGATCGAGGCGGCGATGCCGATCCTGAAGGACGCCGGCATTCCGGTCATCACCGTTGGCGTGCGAACCGAAAGCCTGACCGACCGCCGCGCCAAGACCGGCTGGCCGGTCTATCGGCTCGGCCCACGCGGCGACGACGAGCGCAACACCGTCGCCTCCACCCTCACCCGTCTGTGGCAGAGCGAGCTGTTCGCCATCATCGACGACGGCACCATCTATGGCCGTGAAATCGCCGAAACGCTGCGGGCTGAGGCCGAACAGGCGGCGCTGAAACCGGTATTCGTCGACACATTCCGGCCACAGCTCGACAATCAGATCGGCATGATCGGCAGATTGAAGAAGGCCGGCGCCACGCATGTCTTTGCCGGCGGCGACGGCGACGACATCGCCATCATGGGCCGCGATGCCGCCCAGCTCCAGGCAGGCATCGTCTTTGCCGGCGGCGAAAATCTGCGCACCCCGCCGGGCGACGTGCCTTATGCCGTGGGCACGCTGATGATCGCACCACCGGAATGGGCTGATGTCGCCGACCCCAAAGTGCTGGCAGCCTTTGACGCGCGGAAGGTCGTGGCTGACGGCTACACACTGCCCGCCTTTGCGGCGGTCGAAATCGCCAAGGCGGCGTCAGGCCTGTCCGAGAGCTCGGGCAAGCCGCTGACAGAAGCGCTGACCGGACAGGATTTCACCACGGAGATCGGGCCGATCCGCTTCGATGCGAAAGGCGATCTCAGCCAGAGCCCCTACCGTGTCTTTCGCTTCGACGGCACGCGCTTTGCGCCTTTGGAAAGCAACTGATGTTTCGCACCGGCCCTCGCAACCTGATCACCGACGTTGCCGGCCTGCGCGTCGGCAACGCGTCCGACGCCAGGCTGAAGTCCGGCGTCACGACGATCCTTTGCGACGCGCCGACAGTGGCCGGCGTCCAGATCCTGGGCGGTGCGCCGGGCACCCGCGAGACCGACCTGCTCGAACCGCACAATTCGGTCGATGTGGTGCACGCCGTGGTGCTCTCGGGCGGCTCGGCTTTCGGCCTCGACGCGGCATCCGGCGTGCAGGCGGCATTGCGCGAACGCGGCATCGGCCTTGAAGTCGGTGGCTTTCGCGTGCCGATCGTGCCCTCGGCGATCCTGTTCGACCTGCGCAATGGCGGAGACAAGGATTGGGGCCGTTATCCGCCCTACCGGGAGCTTGGCTATGAAGCAGCGCAAACCGCCACCGCCGATTTCCAGCTTGGCACGATCGGCGCCGGCACTGGTGCGCTGACGTCGGGGCTGAAGGGCGGCCTCGGCTCGGCGTCGACGCTGCTGGACAGCGGCGTCACCATCGGTGCGCTGGCAGCCGTCAATCCGACCGGCTCGGTGAGCATAGGCCGAACCCGCCATTTCTGGGCGGCCCCGTTCGAGATCGGCGACGAATTCGGCGGGCTTGGCTATCCCTCGCCGATGCCGGACGACGCCAAAAAGATCCTGCTGAAATATCGCGACAAGCTTGTCGGCGGGCAAATGGAGACCGGCGGCAACACCACCATCGCCGTCATTGCCACGGACGCGGTTCTCACCAAGGCAGCCGCAAAGCGCCTGGCGATCTCAGCGCATGACGGCTTCGTGCGCGCCATCTGGCCGACGCACACGCCGGCCGATGGCGACCTGGTGTTTGCGCTGGCGACAGGCACGAGTGGTATCGAACTCACCGCCGATGCGGCGATCGATCTCTATGCGACGGCCGGCGCCACCATGGCGCGGGCCATCAGCCGTGGCGTGTTTGCGGCAACGCCGGCCGAAAGCGATCTGTTTCCGGTGTGGTCGTCACGCTTGGGGTGAAGCGATCAATCAGACCCGATCGGACTTTTCTTCCTCGAACGTCACCGCGACATCGGAATTCGCCGACAGCCACACCTTCTTGCCATCGACCTCGGCAATCAGGCTCAGGGGAATGTAGTGGTGATGGCCCTTGTGAGCGCCCTCGCCGCTATCGACCTTGGTCAGTTTGATGCGCTGGCCGTCGACCTTGTCGACGGTGCCGACATGCACGCCATCGGCGCCGACGACTTCCATGTGCTCGCGAATTTTGCTGGTGTCGGTCATGGTGGTTCTCCATTGGGACTGCCGACGATAACAAATGACGGGCAGATTGGATGCATCGGCTTTCGCACTGCACGACGTTTTAATTCTGTCGTGCTAGTGGATGAGACGATCACGGGGTGAGGACCGATGCGAATACTCTTTCTGTTTGCGGTTGGCCTGCTTGCACAGTTCGCGACCTCGATCGCCGCCCGTGCCGGCGATGTCGCCGAACTCGAAATCCTCGGCTTCACCAAGGACGGCAGTGTCTTCGCTTTTGAGGAATATGGCGTGCAGGATGGATCGGGCTTTCCCTATGCCAACCGCTACTACATCGACACGAACGACGACAGCTTTCTCAAGGGCACGCCGATCCGGGTTCGGATCGAGGATGAGAATGCCAAACTGGACGCGGCACGCCTTCAGGCGCGGCAAAAAGGCGAAGCCATTGTTAGTCAGGCCGAACTGACCGCGAACAAAGGCATCACTGCCGGCTTCAACCCGGTGACCGAACTTTCGGCCGATCCGCACCGGATGGCGGTCAACCCGCGCCCGATCTTCTCGCCGGTCGACCAGCCGCTCGAATTCCGCCTTGACGAGCTTGGCATGAACAACACCCAAGGCTGCGAGAGCCAGGGCGAGATCAACGGCTTTCGGCTGCTGCGCATCGAGGCGCAGGATGGCGGCACCACGAAGCTGCTGCACGAGGACAAGGCGATACCGAAAAGCCGGGGTTGCCCGAACGGCTACCGTATCGGCGCGGTGCAGACGTTTTCCATGGACAGCCTTAGCGCCTACGCAGTGCTGATCGCGGTACGCCAATACGGCTTCGAAGGGCCTGATTTTCGCTGGATCGCGGTGACTGGCCGCCTGTGACACCGCTTCTTCAATCCGCTTCGCGCGGTCGTGTGCTCAACCGCCTTCGCCGCGCCGTACCGACGCCGCACACAGCGCTTTTCGGCGCCTCGCTGTGGGCCGTGACGATGGGCGCCAGCGCGCTCGTCACCCTGTTTTTGGACGATTGGGAGACGCCGGCGAAAATCCGCATCGTCACCATGCTGTTCGCGGTGGGAGCCGCGCTGGCCTTTCCGATCGGCCTGTTTGCCGCACGGCTGGTCTCGCAGGGCAGGCGCTGGGAGGTCGCCTTCGCGGCGGCGTTCGTATGCCTCGCCGCCGCGACGGTCGGGCTGACCGCCGGGCTGTTTGCCCTGCAATACCGCTCCTACTATGCCGAGTGGCATGCCCCTGCTTTCACCCACACCTGGGTCCTGCAGTTCATCTTCACGACGTTGGTTGCGCTCTACCAGTTCGTGGTGCTGGGCATCCGGCTTTATTTTCCGCTTGGTTTCGTCGCCCTGTTTGCCGCGAGTGTCTGGTTTGCGCGCCAGCGGCGTTGAGCATTTTGCTCGCCTCTGTTAGGACGCGGGCAAAACTTCTCGATACGTCAGGACTGACCGATGATCCCTCGCTATTCCCGGCCGGAAATGGTCGCCATCTGGTCGCCCGAAACCCGGTTCCGCATCTGGTTCGAGATCGAAGCCTATGCGTGCGACGCGTTGGCCGAACTCGGCGTGATTCCCAGGCAAGCGGCCAAAACCATCTGGGAAAAGGGCAGTGCGGCAAAATTCGATGTCGAGGCGATCGACGAGATCGAGCGCGTCACCAAGCACGACGTCATCGCCTTCCTGACCCATCTCGCCGAATTCGTCGGACCGGACGCCCGCTTCATCCACCAGGGCATGACCTCGTCGGACGTTCTCGACACCTGCTTTGCCGTGCAGCTTACCCGCGCCAGCGACATCCTGCTCGCCGATATCGACGGCTTGCTTGCGGCACTGAAGCGGCGTGCCTTCGAGCACAAGGACACCGTCACCATCGGCCGCAGCCACGGCATCCACGCCGAGCCGACAACCTTCGGCGTCAAGCTGGCGCAGGCCTATGCCGAATTCTCCCGCTGCCGCGAGCGGCTGGTGCACGCGCGCGAAGACATCGCCACCTGCGCGATTTCAGGCGCGGTCGGCACCTTCGCCAACATCGATCCTTATGTTGAGGAACACGTCGCGGCAAAGCTCGGCCTGAAGCCGGAGCCGGTGTCGACGCAAGTGATCCCGCGTGACCGCCACGCCATGTTCTTCGCCACGCTTGGTGTCATCGCCTCATCGGTCGAACGGCTGTCGATCGAGATCCGGCATCTGCAGCGCACCGAAGTGCTGGAGGCGGAAGAGTATTTTTCGCCGGGCCAGAAGGGTTCGTCGGCAATGCCGCACAAGCGCAACCCGGTGCTGACCGAAAACCTCACCGGTCTTGCCCGGATGGTCCGCTCCATGGCGCTGCCGGCGATGGAGAACGTGGCGCTCTGGCACGAGCGCGACATTTCCCACTCCTCGGTCGAGCGCATGATTGGCCCGGACGCCACGGTGACGCTCGATTTCGCGTTGTCACGGCTGACCGGCGTCGTCGACAAGCTGCTCGTCTATCCCGACAACATGCTGAAGAACATGAACAAGTTCCGCGGCCTCGTGCATTCGCAGCGCGTCATGCTGGCGCTGACGCAGGCGGGCCTGTCGCGCGAAGACTCCTACCGGCTGGTGCAGCGCAACGCCATGAGAGTTTGGGAGCAAGGCGCTGATTTTCTTGAAGAACTGTTGGCCGACAAGGAAGTGACCGCGGCCCTGCCCGAAGCCGAGATCCGCGAGAAATTCGACTTGGGCTATCACACCAAGCACGTCGATACGATTTTCAGGCGGGTGTTCGGGGAAGCTTGAGGTAAAGCGCTATATCGTCGCTGGCGTCAAGCCTTGCCGGGAACAGTCCTGATCACCGTGCCCCATGGGTCTTCGCGGGTCACCGGGCTGGTCACATTGTAGGAACGCATCTCCACCCAGGCGAGACCGGACCGGGTGGAATCGCGGCGGCCGGCGCCTGAACTCTGCCAGGCGTTGGCGCCGATGTGGTGGTGATAGCCGCCGGACGACAGGAACACCGCCTGGCCGCCATATTTGGCCACCGTGTCGAAGCCGAATTCCTGGTTCCACCAGGCCTCGGCCTCTTCCGGCCTGCCGACACGCAGGTGGACATGGCCGACGATGCTGTTTTCCGGTGCGCCCTGCCAGCCGGCATCACCCGCCGGCACTTCGGCAACGACGGACGGAATGTTCAGCCGCTCTGTCGCCATGGCAATCTTGTCGCCATTCCACTTCCAGTCCTGCGGACGGCGGTCGGCATAGATCTCGATGCCGTTGCCTTCGGGATCGGTCAGGTACAGTGCTTCGCTGACCAGATGGTCGGAAGCGCCCTCGATAGCGATCTTGTCTGACATGGCGTGGTTGATCCAGCGGCCGAGATCGGCGCGGCTGGGCAGCAGGAAGGCGGTGTGGAACAGGCCGGCGCCGCGCGGATCATCCGGCTTGGCCGAAGCATCCGGCTCAAGCACCAGCAACGGACGGTTGGCGGCGCCCAGCGTGATAGCGCCATCGGCGCGGCTCAACTCCTGCAAACCGACCACGCTGCGATAATATGCGGCAAGACTTTCGGCGTCGCGTGCCTTCAACCCGACGCGCGCAACGCTGACCGGAGTGGTGGCGGCAAAAGGCAGTTCACTCATCAGATGCTCCGTTCGACCGGCCTGCGGCGAAACTCCCAGGGCGAGAAGCCCCGCGCCGCCGATCATTGTACGTCGTGTCAGTTCCAAAGTCAGGGTTCCCACACACGGCTGTTTCTTTTCCTGACCACAGATCGTCCATCGGCATCGTTCACACAAGATGCGAAGAAGCGAACATGGTGTTCACTATTGTGATCAAAAGCGGCGTTCCTGCCGGTTGCACGAAGCGATGCCGCTCGCTATCTCAGCGCCATGAAGGTCAAGGAAGCAGATATTCTGATCGTACCGGGCTACACCAATTCCGGCCCGGACCATTGGCAGAGCCGCTGGCAATCGAAGCTGTCGACGGCGCGCCGCGTCGAACAGGCGGAGTGGTCGAAGCCGGTGCGCGAGGACTGGACGGCGAGCGTTGCAAAGGCGGTCAACGAGGCCGAGCGACCGGTCGTGCTGGTCGCGCACTCGCTCGGCGTCGCCACGGCAGTGCAGGCCATTCCGCGGTTCCGCAAGCCGGTTGCCGGGGCCTTCTTCGTGGCGCCGCCCGATGTCGCCAATCCCGAGATAAGGCCCAGGCACCTGATGACCTTCGGCCCCTACCCGCGTGAGCTGCTGCCCTTTCCCTCGATCGTGATCGCCAGCCGCAACGATCCGTTCTGCGCCTTCGATGTCGCCGAGGACATTGCCGGAGCCTGGGGGTCGCTGTTCATCGATGCCGGCGAGACCGGTCACCTCAACGCGGATTCCGGCTTTGGTCCTTGGCCCGAAGGGTCGATGACCTTCGCTAAATTCCTGACGGATTTGAAGCCCTGAGCGTCTTCAGGAGCCGATCGAATCGCGAACGCTCCTGATCAGGGTTTTCGCGCCAAGCCCGATCAGCGCGTGTTCCGAGCCCATGGCCAGCAGGCGATAGCCCATCGACACGACGCGGCCGGCAATTGCCGGTTCGACAACATAGATCGCCGCATGTTTGCCGGCCTTGCGGGTGCGCTCGGCGACCGACGCTACTGTCTCCATCATGCTTTCCAGCGTCGAACTGACGGTCGCGCCATTGCTCCAGGCGATCGAGAAATCGGACGGGCCGAGGAAGATGCCGTCGATGCCGGGCGTGTCGAGAATGCCGTCGAGCGCATCGAGGGCCGCGCGCGTCTCGACCATGGCGAAGGCCATGGTGCGCTGGTTGGTGTCGCGCAGCCACTCGGCCTGGTCGCCCTTGCCGTGGCGCGGAAAGGCGTAGGTCGGCCCCCAGGAGCGCTCGCCGAGCGGCGGGTATTTCATGGCGGCTGCGAACAGTTTTGCATCGGCCACCGAATTCACCATCGGCGCGATGACAGCCTCGGCACCGAAATCGAGCGCGCGGCTTGCCATGTCGAAGCGACCGACGGGAATGCGCACCAGCGCCGGCTTGCCGGCAGCCAGTACCGGCACCAGGCCACGCAACACGCTGTCTTCGTGATGGCCGCCATGCTGCATGTCGAGCGTCACGGCATCAAAACCCTGCTTGGCGACGATTTCGACAGTCAAGGCATCCGGCACGCCGGACCATGCGGTGAGCAGCGTTTCATCGGCCGCCAGGCGGGACTTCAGGGACATGGACTCTTCCTTGTTAACGATCGCAGTTTCAGCCGGAAACCGCGGCAAAGGCAAAGAAAAACCGCCCGGATAGGTCGGGCGGTCGATTGGTCCAGCGCGTGGTTGGATCAGGTGTTCTTGATCTGCTCGATCGCCTGCGCCATCAGCTCATCCATGGTGCGGCGGATCTGGTGGTCGGACTGCTCGACACCGGCCGCATCGAAATCCCCGCGGATCTTGCGGAACACGTCGTGGTCGCCGGCTTCCTCGATGTCGGAAACGACCACTTCCCTGGCATAGGCGTCGGCGTCGGCGCCGGACTTCCCGAGCTTTTCGGCGGCCCAAAGGCCGAGCGCCTTGTTGCGGCGCGCCGAGGCCTTGAACCGAAGCTCCTCGTCGAATGCGAATTTGCGCTCGAAGCCTTCTTCACGGTCCTTCATGCTGTTCATGGGCGTCCCTCCGGGTCAAATTCGATTCGTTGGCAGTGAATATGTGTGTTGCCAAAGCACAAACCAAAAGGTCGCGGGCCGGTCAATACGCTTCATCGCATGCTGCGCTGCGGCATTTCAGTCCCGAAAGCGGTTGATTGGGAGGATTTGCCGATTGAGCAAACGATGTGATTGGGATAGACCCGGCATTGAACCCTACCGTAGCCGCACTATTTCAGGCAGACGGGCAGGAAACGGTCGCTTGCCGCCTGTCCGGAACCCCAGAGAAAAATCAGATGAAAAATCGCCGCCGCATTTATGAAGGCAAGGCCAAGATCCTCTATGAGGGACCCGAGCCGGGTACGCTCATCCAGTTCTTCAAGGACGACGCAACCGCGTTCAACAAGAAGAAGCATGAAGTGGTCGACGGCAAGGGCGTGCTCAACAACCGCATTTCCGAGCACATCTTCAACCATCTCAACCGCATGGGCATTCCGACCCACTTCATCCGCCGGCTCAACATGCGCGAGCAGCTGATCAAGGAAGTCGAGATCATTCCGCTCGAAATCGTCGTGCGCAATGTCGCCGCCGGTTCGCTGTCCAAGCGCCTCGGCATCGAGGAAGGCACGGTTTTGCCGCGCTCGATCATCGAATTCTACTACAAGGCCGACGCGCTCGACGATCCGATGGTGTCGGAAGAGCACATCACGGCGTTCGGTTGGGCGAGCCCGCAGGAAATCGACGACGTGATGGCGCTCGCCATTCGCGTCAACGACTTCCTCTCCGGCCTGTTCATGGGCGTCGGCATCCAGCTCGTCGACTTCAAGATCGAATGCGGCCGCCTGTTCGAGGGCGACATGATGCGCATCGTCGTCGCCGACGAGATTTCGCCGGACTCCTGCCGTCTGTGGGACGTGGCTACGCACGACAAGCTGGACAAGGATCGTTTCCGCCGCGACATGGGCGGCCTCGTCGAGGCCTATCAGGAAGTTGCCCGCCGCCTCGGCATCATGAACGAGAACGAGCCGCCGCGCCCGACCGGTCCGGTGCTTGTCGCCTCGACCGATGGCCTCAAAGGCAAGCCGCACTAACCCGGAATCGAACAGGAGCATGTCCAGCGTGATCAAGGCCCGCATTACCGTCACCCTCAAGAACGGCGTACTCGATCCGCAAGGCAAGGCAATCGAACACGCGCTGTCGGGCCTGGGCTTCGGTGGCGTCGGCGCGGTGCGGCAGGGCAAGGTGTTCGACGTCGAGCTGGCGGAAAGCGACAAGGCCAAGGCCGAGGCTGATCTCAAGGCCATGTGCGACAAGCTGCTGGCGAATACGGTGATTGAGAATTATAGTGTGACACTTACCTGAGGTTGTGTCGGAGGCACTATGCCGGAAGTCACGAATGAACTGATGTTCGAGCTTATGAAGCGTGTGCATCACGAAATCGGTGAGCTTCGTCAGGATGTTTCCGAGACGAAACGGGAGTTGAATGTGATGCGGGGTCACATGGTGGCAACGCAAAGTGATATCCACAACATCTACGGCATTCTCGCCCGGCAAGACGAGCGTCTTGAACGCATAGACAGACGTCTCGACCTGCGCGAACTCGCCGAAGCCCAGAGGCCTTACGAACCAAAATGAAATCAGCCGTTGTCCTTCTTCCCGGCCTCAACCGCGACCGCGACATGATCGCTGCGCTGACCAAGATTTCGGGACAACCGCCGGTTACGGTCTGGCAGACCGACACCGAAATCCCCGATGTCGACCTGATCGCCATTCCGGGCGGTTTTTCCTTCGGCGACTATCTGCGCTGCGGCGCGATCGCCGCGCGTATGCCGGTCATGCGGGCAGTGGCCGAAAAGGCGGCCCAGGGCGTTATGGTCATCGGCGTCTGCAACGGTTTCCAGATCTTGGTCGAGGCCGGCCTGCTGCCGGGCGCCTTGATGCGCAACACCTCGCTGAAATTCGTTTGCCGGCAGGTCAAGCTCGAGATCACCAACGCCAACACCATGTTCACCCGCCGCTACCATCCGGGCCAGATCATCCGCACGCCGGTCGCGCATCATGACGGCAATTATTTCGCCGACGCTGACACGCTTGCCCGTCTCGAGGGCCAAGGCCAGGTGGTGTTCCGCTATGCGGAGGGCACCAACCCCAATGGCTCGATCAACGACATTGCCGGCATCGTCAACGAGCGCGGCAATGTGCTCGGCCTGATGCCGCACCCGGAAAACCTGATCGAAGCAGCCCATGGCGGTACCGATGGCCGTGGATTGTTCGAGAGTGCCCTCGGCATCGCTGCCTGAAATCATCGAAGCGAACAGCTTGAAAACAGCCGGACATTCCTGTCTCTTTGTCGGGGCAAGTCCGCATCATTGGGGAGAGAGACGGTCATGAAACTCTATTCGCGGCCGTTGTCGCCCTACTCGTCCATCGTACGAGCACTAGCCTACATCAAGGACGTGCCGCTCAAGATCATCGCGCCGCCGCCAGGCTTTCCCATCCCGGAAGCGTTTCGCGCCATTTCACCGATGAACCGAATTCCGGTGCTAATCACCGGCTCGGGCGAAACCATCGTCGAATCGGTGGTCATCGCCGAGTATCTTGAGGAACGCTTTCCGGAACCGGCGCTGCTGCCGCCCGATACCAAGGACCGCGCGCTGGTGCGCATGTTCGCCCGCATCACCGATCTCGATGTGCTGACCCCGATGATGAAGCTTTTCGAGCTTCATTCCGTGCCGAAGCGAAACAGTGCCGAGATCGACGCCCAATTCACCCGCCTGCATCACGGACTGGCGGCGATCGAGGCGCGCATGGCGCAAGGGCCTTTCGCGCTCGGTGACGACATCAGTTTCGCCGATGCCTGGCTGACGCCGACGCGGTTCATCTTCAACAATTTCCGAGGCATGACGGGACGCCACGACCTGCTCGACGCCTATCCCAAATTCGACGCCTATGAACAGATCGCCTCGCAACATCCGGCATTGTCGCGGGTGTGGGGCGAAATGACCGACGGCTTGAAGATCTTCCTGTCCGAGCTTGAGATGGGTGCCGCTTGATCAGAAACAGGACGATCGCCCTGGTTGCGGCGGCAGGCTTTGCGCTGGCATCCTGCCAGTCGACCCCAAAGGCCACGCCTGTTCCGTCGGGCAAAAGTGCTGCGCTGCTGGCCATGGAACAGGTGGCGATCGCTGCCCACAAATGCTGGATCGCCAGCAAGGACCCGGCCTTCAAGCAGTATCAGATGGCCAATGAGCTGAATTCGTACAGCGGCACGCCGCGTTTCCTGCTGGTCCCGGCCAAGCACTATGGCGGCAAACCGCTGCTGGTCGTACAGGCGCAAGGCAATTCGAGCCGCGTCGACGTCTTTGGACCGCTGATGAACGATCCGCTCGGCGCTCGCATCGGCTCCGACATCGCTCGTTGGCAGGCAGGCAATCCCTCCTGTGCGGCGGCCGCTTAGCGCAATGGGCCGGTTCCTGCAGATCGCGGGTCTGGCCATCGGTCTGGCCGGGCTCGTCCTGCAGTTCTGCATCAGCGTTCCGGCATCGATGGAGGCAGGCCGCGGCCTGTTCGGCTCCATCATTTTCGTTCTCAGCTTCTTCACCATCCTGACCAACATTGGCGCGGTGCTGGTGTACACGTCGCTGCTGTCGCCCTCGGGCTATGCCTGGCTGCCGGCCTTTGCCGGGACGCGGATGCGGGCTGGCATTGCCGCTTCGCTCGCGCTGGTCTTCATCATCTACGCCACGGTTCTGGCAAGGCTCTGGCAGCCGCAGGGCCTGTTCCTGCTCTGCGATGTTCTCCTGCATTACGTGACGCCGGTGCTGTTCGTGCTGTGGTGGCTGATCGCAGGCGCCGACGGCAGGACGCGGTGGAGCGACATTTCCTGGTGGGTGCTCTATCCCATCGCCTATCTGATCTATGCGCTGGCGCGGGCGCCGCTTGCCGGTGAGGTGCCCTACCCGTTCCTGGATGTCGCCAAGAACGGCGCTGCCAGCGTCGCCATCTCAGCGGCGGCCATCACCGGACTTTTTCTGGTGCTGTGCGTGGTCGCCGTCCTTGCCGACCATGGCGCTGCGCGGACCAAGGCATCGAGCGTCCGTTAGAACTGAACCGGTTCCCACTTTTTGGGATTATGGTCAGTCCCAGAACGGCCTGATGCCCTCGCGATGGGCGTCGCAGCGCGAGACGCCGATATCCTTAAGCTGATCATCGGTCATCTCCAGCAACACCAACCGGCTGCGGCGACGATCCAGCAGATGGTCGATCCATCTCGCCAGCGACCGCACCACGCGCACCAGACGGCTGACAAAGCCGCTTCGGCCCGATGGCCATGTCGATTGGCCTGATAATTCGGCGCTCGAATGACGGATTGTAACGATTGTATGCATTTTCTTCTACCAGAATTCTAAATTGCACCCTTTTTTGCACCCATCTGATATGTATTGACTCACGAACGGGTGCAATATAGAAAATTGTCACCATGACAAATTGGCTTCCAGATCTCACTGCCGGCTCCGGCCCGCTGTATCAGCGCCTGGCGGATTCCATCGAAACGGACATCGATCGGGGCGTGATCGATGCCGGAGCAAAACTGCCGCCGCAACGCGACCTCTCCTACGACATCGGCACCACCGTCGGCACGGTCGGCCGGGCCTATCAATTGCTGCGTGAGCGTGGGCTGGTGAGCGGCGAAGTCGGGCGTGGAACCTATGTGCTCGGCCAGCGCGCCGGCGCGAAGCCGGATTTTCCGGCTCCGGACGTCAGCACGGAAGGCACTCGCCATATCGATGCGCCGCGCGGCAAGCTGCGTTTCGACAGCACGGCGGCACCTGATATCGGTCAGGGCGATATTGTCGCCGACGTCCTGTCGCGCACCGCGCAGGACCATCCGCATGAGATTTCGAGCTACACGCGGGAATTCCCCGACCGCTGGTATGAAGCCGGCGCCCGCTGGCTGTCGCGCAATTCGTTTCGCCCGAATGCGGACACCATCGTTCCCACGCTCGGCACCCATGCCGCGGTGATGGCGGCGATCGCGGCGCTCACCACGCCCGGCGATTATGTCGCCTTCGAGCACCTCACCTATTCGCAGATTTCCCGCAGCGCCGGCCTGATCGGCCGACGCACCGCGCTGGTGGCATCGGACGATGAAGGCATCGATCCCCAGGATTTCGAGCGCGTCTGCGCGCAGAAGCATCCCAAGATGATCTTCCTGATGCCGACGGCACAGAATCCCACGCTGGCCATCTTGTCGACGGCGCGCCGCGAAGCAATCGCGCGTGTCGCACGCGAATACAACGTCGTCCTCATCGAGGACGATCTCTATGGTCATCTGACCGATGATCCGACGCCATTGCTGGCCGAACATGCCCCTGAACGGACCATTGTCGCCGGCGGCTTGTCGAAGTCGGTCGCGGCCGGTGTGCGCGGCGGCTGGCTTTCCTGCCCGCCCGCCTATCGGCATCGCATTCGCGTCGCCCACAAGATGATGACCGGCGGCATGCCTTTCCTGCTGGCGGAGGTGAACACAAGGCTGGTTCTGTCTGGCCAGGCGGATGAGATACGCAAACGCAGCATCGCCGAGATCGGCGCCCGCATCGCCATCGTGCGCGAGACTTTGGCCGGCTTCGCGCTCAAGTCACATGACCGGGTGCCCTTTGTCTGGCTGACCCTGCCCGACCCCTGGCTTTCCGGCACCTTCAAGAACGCCTGCCTCGAACATGGCGTGCTGATCGACGACGAGGACGAGTTCAAGGCCGGCCGTTCCGAGCAGGTTTTTCATGCCGTCCGCTTCGGCGTTTCGCAGCCGAGACAGCGCAAGGACATCGCCGAAGGCGTCGCGGTGATCCGGCGACTTCTCGATGAAGGCCGGGCCGGCTACGACAGCTTCTCCTAACACTGCGTGGCTTTGTCCGGTTTTCCGTCGTTTTTCGTCAATCGATGGGTGTATCGGCCTCAAAGCTTGCGATAAGACGGGACTCAAAATCCCAACGCGCCCCGGATAAAAATCGCCACCCATGACCATTTCCAATTCCGTGCCGATCACCCCCGAACTCATCGCCTCACACGGGCTGAAGCCGGACGAGTATCAGCGCATTCTCGACCTTGTCGGGCGCGAGCCGAGTTTTACCGAACTTGGCATCTTCTCGGCCATGTGGAATGAGCACTGCTCCTACAAATCCTCGAAGAAGTGGTTGCGCACGCTGCCGACCACCGGCCCGCAGGTCATCCAGGGACCGGGCGAGAATGCCGGCGTGGTCGACATTGGCGACGGCGACTGCGTCGTCTTCAAGATGGAGAGCCACAACCACCCATCCTACATCGAGCCCTATCAGGGAGCAGCGACCGGCGTCGGCGGCATCTTGCGCGACGTCTTCACCATGGGCGCGCGGCCGATCGCGGCCATGAATGCGCTGCGCTTTGGTGCGCCCGATCATCCCAAGACCAGGCACCTCGTCTCCGGCGTGGTTTCCGGCGTCGGCGGCTATGGCAACGCCTTCGGCGTGCCGACGGTCGGCGGCGAGGTCAATTTCGATGCCCGCTACAACGGCAACATCCTGGTCAACGCCTTTGCAGCGGGTCTTGCCAAGACCGACGCGATCTTCCTGTCGGAAGCCAAGGGCGTCGGCCTGCCGGTCGTCTATCTCGGCGCCAAGACCGGCCGCGACGGCGTCGGTGGCGCCACCATGGCGTCCGCTGAATTCGACGACAAGATCGACGAAAAACGCCCGACCGTACAGGTCGGCGATCCCTTCACCGAAAAGTGCCTGCTGGAAGCCAGCCTCGAACTGATGGCCTCGGGCGCCGTCATCGCCATCCAGGACATGGGGGCGGCCGGCCTCACCTGCTCGGCGGTCGAAATGGGCGCCAAGGGCGATCTCGGCATCGAGCTCGATCTCGACAAGGTGCCGGTGCGCGAAGAGCGCATGAGCGCCTACGAAATGATGCTTTCGGAAAGCCAGGAGCGCATGCTGATGGTGCTGCGCCCGGAAAAGGAAAAGGAAGCCGAGGCGATCTTCCACAAATGGGGGCTCGACTTCGCCATCGTCGGCAAGACCACCGACGATCTGCGGTTCCGCGTTCTGCATCAAGGGGATCAGGTCGCCGATCTGCCGATCAAGGATCTCGGCGACAAGGCTCCGGAGTATGACCGGCCCTGGGTCGAACCCAAGAAACCGGCGCCGCTGGCCGCCGATGATGTTCCGCAGGCCGATGTGGCCGATGCGCTGTTGAAGTTGCTCGGCGGTCCCGACCTGTCCTCGCGCCGTTGGGTCTGGGAACAATACGATACGCTGATCCAGGGCAATTCGCTGCAGCTTCCCGGCGGCGATGCCGGCGTGGTGCGCGTTGAGGGCCATCCCACCAAGGCGCTCGCCTTCTCCTCCGATGTGACGCCGCGTTATTGCGAGGCCGACCCCTATGAGGGTGGCAAGCAGGCGGTGGCCGAGTGCTGGCGCAATTTGACCGCCACCGGCGCTCTGCCCCTGGCCGCCACCGACAACCTCAATTTCGGCAACCCGGAACGGCCCGAGATCATGGGACAGTTGGTCGGCGCGGTGAAGGGCATCGGCGACGCCTGCCGCGCGCTCGGATTCCCGATCGTCTCCGGCAACGTCTCGCTCTACAACGAAACCAACGGCCAGGGCATCCTGCCCACACCGACCATCGGCGGCGTCGGCCTGATCGCCGACTGGTCGAAGATGGTGCGGACTGGCTTTGCGGCGCAAGGCCAGATGATCCTGCTGGTCGGCGCGCCCGCGTCCTGGGGAACGCATCTCGGGCAGTCGGTCTATCTCAGGGACATACACGGCCGCACGGATGGCCCGCCGCCGCCGGTCGACCTCGATCACGAAAAGCGCGTCGGCGACCATGTGCGCGCGCTCATCGCCTCCGGCATCGTCACGGCGGCGCACGACGTTTCCGATGGTGGCATTGCCGTTGCACTTGCCGAGATGGCGATGACGTCCGGCATCGGCGCTACCGTTCCCGGGCTTGCCGGCACCGATCCGATCCCGGTCTGGTTCGGCGAGGACCAGGGCCGCTATCTCCTGACGCTGTCGATCGATCCGCATGGTGATGAATGGGACGCCATTCGCAAACAGCAGAGCGAACTCGGCATCTTCGCGCCGTGGATCGGTTCGACCGGCGGCAGCGCGCTGAAGCTTGGCGACGCAAGGGCAATTCCGGTCAGCGAATTGACCGGGGCTCACGAAGGCTGGTTCCCCCGCTTCATGGATCAGCCCGGTTGACGAAACTGGCTGCCCGGGCGCTGCTTGCAGTCGTCTTCTGGCCGTCGCTGTTCTTCTTCTGGTTCCTCGGGCCGTTCGTCTTTTTCCTGCTGTCGACGACCTCGAGCGAGGTTTGCGCCCGGTTGGAAACACGCGCGCAGTTTCTTGCCGCGGCCAACGGCGCCATCCCGATGCTGGCGCTGCAGAACCTCATCTATGCGGTCCCGATCATCTGCCTGGTGCTTTGGGGCCGCCTAGCGCCGGATCCGGCACGGGCAAGGCATATCGTCACCTGCATCAAGCTTTTTGCCTGCGCGGTCGTGATAGGGGCGCTGTGGGAATACGGTTCGTCGCTTGTCTGCGACGGCTATGGCCAACCGTTCTTCTCGCCGCTTTGGCAAATGACGAGCTATCTCCCCATTGTCAGCCTCGTGCTCAACGTTCCGCTCTATGTGCTGGCCTTCAGCCTTGGCCGCGCTTTCTCGACACGCGAGGACGTTGCCGAGGATGACGCAAGCCCACCGGCCTAGCCTTTCTCTGAAACCGTCGGACCGTCTTGCCGTTAACGGGATGGGACGGCTTCAATCCGGACCGGAAAGGCTTTAGGCTCGCCCGACTCTCATCTTATGGCCTGACACCGGCCGCTCGACACAGGATTTTGCCATGGCAATGGACGCCCACGACATCGAAAAACTGATCAAGGACGGCATTCCGGACGCCAAGGTGACGATTCGCGATCTCGCTGGTGACGGTGACCATTATGCGGCCGAGGTGGTGGCCGAGAGCTTCCGCGGCAAGAGCCGCGTCCAGCAACACCAGATGGTCTATGACGCGCTGAAGGGCAATATGGGCGGCGTGTTGCACGCACTCGCCTTGCAGACCAGCGTTCCCGATTAAGGCTTTTCCACCAGCGCAGAGACGGCTTGATGACAAGCAGCAGCGACACGCCGATCGCCAGGCAGGCCTATGCATCGTTTGCAGACCGCTATGACGCGTTTGCTCCGAGCAAGCCGCACAATGCCCTCTACGAACGTCCGGCGTCGATGGCGCTTGTCGGCGACGTCGCTGGGCTCGACATTCTCGACGCCGGCTGCGGCTCGGGCATCTGCTCGGAAAAGCTGGCACGTGCCGGTGCGCGCGTCAGGACCTTCGACGTCACGCCGGAGATGACGGCAATCGCCCGTCAACGATGCGCCGGGCTCGATGTCGATGTCCGCGAAGCCGACATGACGAAGCCTCTGGACTGGCTCGCCGATAACAGTGTCGATGGTGTGCTTTGTTCGCTGGCACTCGACTATGTCGAGACTCTCAAGCCGGTATTCTCGGAATTTTGTCGCGTCGCCCGGCCGGGCGGCTGGCTGGTCTTTTCAATGGGTCATCCGATGCGCGACTGGGCGGATACCCGCAGCAGGGGCGAGAAAACCTATTTTGAGACCAATCGCTGGGGCATGCACTGGGGTGGCTTCGGGGAACCCAATCCCTATGCCGAATCCTATCGCAGGCCGCTCGGCGACATTCTCAACGGTCTTGTCGAGACCGGCTGGACGCTCGACCGTTTTGTCGAGCCACTTCCCTTGCCGGAAATGGAAACCGTCGATCCCCGGCATTTTGGCGAACTGAGCCTGGCGCCGGCATTCATCTGCGTACGTGCCCGCAAATGTTAGGTCCCTGGAACCGCTTGGCCCAACACGGCCCATCCTTTGCGCCATTTCGGCCGCGGCACGGCTAACGTCTTGTTTCGAGCAATCGTTGGGTTTATTTGAAGGATATGTTTCGAGCCTGGCTCCCACAGGCGGGAAAGGATATTCCATGAGCGGCATCAACGACTACATCGACAATGAAGTGAAGGGCAACGACGTCGTCCTTTTCATGAAGGGCACGCCCGGTTTCCCGCAATGCGGATTTTCCGGCCAGGTCGTCCAGATCCTCGACTATATCGGCGCCGACTACAAAGGCGTGAATGTTCTGGACTCGGCCGAACTGCGCCAGGGCATCAAGGAATATTCCAACTGGCCGACGATCCCGCAGCTCTACGTCAAGGGCGAATTCGTCGGCGGCTGCGATATCGTCCGCGAGATGTTCCAGGCAGGCGAACTCCAGACATTCCTCGTCGAAAAGGGCGTCAGCGTCAAAGGCGCCGCCTGATTTCTGTTTTGTGCATGTTGCTATCCGAAGGTTGATTTTCGGACTCATGCGCCAGGGCATCGGGCCGGCCCACCTCGACAATTTTTACGTCCTGAACCCAGGGCCAAGACGAGCCAATGCGCCGGCCCGCCGGCGCATTTTCGTTTGAAAGATCGGACTTGCCGTGGACCAGCCAAAACCAGCGCCGCAATCGGCAAGCAAACTGCCCATTCCACGCTGGGAGTTCATCGCGCTGTGCGCAGCACTCATGGCGCTGAATTCGCTGGCCATCGACATCATGCTGCCGGCGCTGCAGCAGATCGGCGCCTCGCTCGGCGTCGAAAATGAAAACCACCGGCAGTACGTCATAACGGCCTACATTCTGGGCTTCGGCGGCGGCCAGCTGTTCTTCGGGCCGATCTCGGATCGCTTCGGCCGTCGCGCACCGCTGGTCGCCGGGCTGGTGATCTATGTCGCCGCGGCTGCGGCCGCCGCCATTGCGCCAAGCTTTGAAACGCTTCTGCTTTGCCGCGCCGTGCAAGGCATCGGTGCGGCCGCGACCCGTGTCATCGCCGTCTCGATCGTGCGCGATACGTTCGACGGCCGGCGCATGGCCGAGGTGATGTCGCTGATCTTCATGGTGTTCATGGCGATACCGGTCATTGCTCCCGGCATCGGCCAGTTCATCATGCTGTTTGCGACCTGGCACTGGATCTTCGTCACCATGGCCGCCGGTGCGCTCATCGTCTCGGCCTGGTCGCTGCTACGCCTGCCTGAAACATTGCATCCCGAATATCGTCGGCCGCTGACCGTCAACTCCATCCTCGGCGGGTTTCGCATCGTACTCACCAACCGCATTGCGATCTGCTATGCCTTCGCCAGCACCTTCATTTTCGGTGCCATGTTCGGCTTCATCGCCTCGGCGCAGCAGATCTATGTCGACATATTCAATGTCGGCGAGATGTTCCCGGTCATCTTCGCCGGGGTTGCGGGCGTACTTGCCTTCTCCAATTTTCTGAACTCGCGCCTCGTCGGCCGTATCGGCATGCGCCGCCTGTCGCAGAGCGCGCTGCTGTTGTTTCTGGTCATCAGCCTTGCCTGGCTGGTCGTTTCGCTGGAAATGAAGATGCCGCTCTGGCTGTTCATCACCTTCTTTGCCTGCGCCATGCTTCCATTCGGTGCGCTCGGCGCGAACTTCAACGCGCTGGCCATGGAGCCGCTCGGCCAACTGGCCGGCACGGCGTCGTCCATTCTGGGGTTCATGCAGACCTTTCTTGGCGGCATTCTCGGCACGCTGATCGGCCAGGCCTTCAATGGCACGGTGACGCCGCTGGCCGCCGGCTTCTGCAGCGTCTCGGTCGCGGCGTTGCTGATGATCTTCATCGCCGAGCGCGGCAAGATGTTCCAGCCGCAAAACCCACCCGTTCTAGGGCACATCACCGACTTGCATTAAATTGTTGTTTCTACGCACGTCGTTGTCCAAACCGGGGCCACTTTTGGGCGACATGCATCAGGACGCACCCTCAAGGGCCGCCGTGAAGCGAGGGGCAAGCATACGCCCGGCGATCGCTTCACCCATGCTGTCCGAAAAGGGCAAAGGCAGAGCCTCATCGAGTGCCCTGAGGATGGAAGCCACGAAGGCCCGGCTGAACTGGGCATCGGTTCCCAGATCGGAATAGGTGGCGCGAGGCTTGCCAATCAGCGTGCCGTCGCGGCGAAGCGAGAACCGCAGCGTCAGCGACATGCCGGCGGTGCCGGGTGGCGGCTTCCAGCAAGCATAGATAGCGTCCGACATCTCCTTTATCGTGTCGACGGGATCGGGACTGCGACAGCTGCGCACTTGCGATCTCGCTTCCTGGGAGCCGGCAAACAGGGCGGCGGCAAGAGCCGCCGCGACGATTGCGAACCGAGGTTTCATTCGAGAGCCTCCCGATTTGCGCGAGATTATATACAGCTCTTTCCGCTAACCGCAGGAATTGATCCTATTGCGCCCAGAGCTCGCGGCGCAATTCGTGCCAGCTCTCCCGATCGGGCGCGACAAGCAGGCCGCCGCCGAGATGCGAGGGCAGATAGGCGCTGCCGTCGAAGCGCGCGGCATGGCCTCCGGCCTCGGCGTGGATGAGCACACCGGCCAGATGGTCCCACGGCATCAGCTTGTTGTAGACGACGAAATGGGCATGGCCGCTCGCCAGCAGGCGATATTCATGCGCCGCACAGCGATAGGCGAATTGCGACAGGATCTTCGTCTGGTTGCGCGCCAGCCGCGACCGCTCCGGTTCGGACATATATTGCCAGGAGACCGAGCCGGTCATTTCCGAGATAGGCGCGGATGCCGCGACATGCACCTTCTCGAAACTGCCATGCGCATGCCGGATATGGCTGCCGGCGCCCCTGGCGCCGATCAGCCAGTCCTTGCCGACGGGATCGTGGATGATGCCGGCGACGGTCTCGCCCTTGACCACAACCGCCAGCATGACGCCGAACAGCGGCACACCGGAAGCGAAGTTGAAGGTTCCGTCAACCGGGTCGATGACGAACGCCAGATCGGCATCGCCCAGACCGTCAAGCAGTGCCGGATTGTCGGAACAGGCCTCCTCGCCAACGACCATCGCCGAGGGGTAGCGCTCGCGCAGCCTGGCAGTGATGAGCCGCTCGGCATTGACGTCGGCTTCCGTCACCAGGTCGGTGGCCGAGGTCTTCTGCCTGATATCGCCCTCACCAAGCCGGCGAAAACGCCGCATGATCTCGGTCAGCGCCGCCTCGGCCAGAATGCCGGCCAGCCAGTCGATCGCGGTGTCGTCAAATGTCATCGGGAACGTCTTACCTGGCGGTGAGGGTTTCATTGAGCGCGGCGAAATCGAACAGCGTTCTGTCGAGCAGATGCGATGGCCTGCTGTTCGACAGCGCGCGCAGCATCGTGTCCTTGCGGCCGGGCATGCGTTTTTCCAGGTCCTCGAGCATCGCCTTCATGGCGTTGCGCTGAAGACCTTCCTGGCTGCCGCAGAGATCGCAGGGAATGATCGGGAACTGCATGGCGGCAGCGAATTTCTCCAGATCGACCTCGGCGCAGTAGCTCAACGGCCGCAGCACCATGACGTCGCCCTCGTCATTGAGCAGTTTTGGCGGCATGGCGGCGAGACGGCCGCCATGGAAGAGGTTCATGAAGAAGGTCTCGAGAATGTCCTCGCGATGGTGGCCGAGCACCAGCGCCGAACACCCTTCCTCGCGCGCGATGCGGTAGAGATGGCCGCGCCTGAGCCGCGAACAGAGCGAGCAATAGGTGCTGCCCGCAGGCAGCTTGTCGGTGACGACGGAATAGGTGTCCTGAT
The DNA here is from genome assembly GCF_964254115.1 of Mesorhizobium sp. LjRoot246. Taxonomy (NCBI): domain Bacteria; kingdom Pseudomonadati; phylum Pseudomonadota; class Alphaproteobacteria; order Hyphomicrobiales; family Phyllobacteriaceae; genus Mesorhizobium; species Mesorhizobium sp. LjRoot246. The sequence continues at coordinate 4,435,815 of NZ_CAXUSN020000001.1, forward strand.
ATTCGATCCGGTGCGCAATGCCATGGCTGTCGAGATAGTCGGGCAGGATGTGCTTGGGGAAATTCGGCTGGCCCTGGTCGAGATTGCAGGCCAGAAGATCGACCGGCAGCAGCCCGCGCCATTTGAGGTCGAGCAGCACCGCGAGCAAACCGTAGGAATCCTTGCCGCCCGAGAGCGCTACGAGCCAGCGCTGGCCGGGCTTCACCATCGAGAAATCCTCGATCGCCTGCCGGGTCAGCCGCAGCAGCCGCTTGCGCAATTTGTTGAACTCGACCGAGGACGGCACATCGGCAAACAGCGGATGAAAGCCGCCTTCGCTGTCGGCGATCGGTTCAATGTCTGGCAGCATGTTCATGGCATGTCGCTTTCAGTGGCCCAGAACGCCGGATTAGCGGACATGACCGACAAAGAAAAGGCCGCCTCGACGGGCGGCCTTTGCTTGGTATCGCAGAACGCGCTCGTTTAGCGCGAATAGAATTCGACGACGAGGTTCGGTTCCATCTGCACGGCGAACGGGACGTCCGCCAGGCCGGGGATGCGCGAGAAGGTCGCGACCATCTTGTTGTGATCGGCTTCGATGTAATCCGGCACGTCGCGCTCGGCGAGGCCGACCGCTTCCAGAACGATGACCAGCTGCTTCGACTTTTCGCGCACTTCGACGACATCGCCCGGCTTGCAGCGGTACGAGCCGATGTTGACGCGCTTGCCGTTGACGTTGACGTGGCCGTGGTTGACGAACTGACGGGCGGCGAAAATGGTCGGCACGAACTTGGCGCGATAGACCACCGCGTCGAGACGCGACTCGAGCAGGCCGATCAGGTTCTCCGAGGTGTCGCCCTTGCGACGATCGGCCTCTTCATAGACCTTGCGGAACTGCTTTTCAGAAACGTCGCCATAATGGCCCTTCAGCTTCTGCTTGGCGCGCAGCTGCAGGCCGAAATCGGAAAGCTTGCCCTTACGGCGCTGACCATGCTGGCCGGGGCCGTATTCACGCTTGTTGACCGGGGACTTCGGGCGGCCCCAGATGTTTTCGCCGAGACGGCGGTCGATCTTGTACTTCGCGGATTCGCGCTTGCTCATCGCATTCCCTTTTCAAAACAAACACACCCGGAACCTCATGGTCCGGGCGAAGGAAACGCGCCCTCCTCTGGCCTCCGTTTTCGAGACCTGACAGGGTCTTCCCACGCAACGCGGCGGAAAACCCACGGGACACGTCAGTTCAAACAAGATCAGAAACGATTAGAATACCTGATCTTGCACATACAAAACAAACACCGGACATCGCTGCCCGGTGGTGGCGGCTGGTTAAACCGAGATTTAACCGGTGTCAAGCTTTTGCATGGCGCGGCGGAAAGCAACTGTATACCGTCCCCGATGTCGATGCGATGCCGGATGTGGCGGGGGTTGTGCGCCAACGGCACCAGGACGTGACTGGAGCTGGAGGAGCGTGACTAACATGAAGAAATTCTTCCTTACGTTGGCAGGTGCGGCGGTACTGGCCGGGTCGATGGCCGTTGCACCAGAGCCGGCAGAGGCCAGACATTGGCAAGGCCACCGGCACCATCAGGTTTGCCGCATCGTGGTGAAGAAAAGGGTGGTTTGGCGGCACGGCCACAGACACGTCGTTCGTTACAAAGTGCGGCACTGCCGGGGGCGCTGGTAAGTTCCGGTTCGGCCTCAGGCGGCCACATCATCTCAAAGCCCGCGGTTTTGGCCGCGGGCTTTTTTGATTTCTCTCGTGAGCATGGAAGGCCGAGGGCTAATGTTTCGATTTCTTTTCCGGCAGCCCCTTACGCTTCGTCTCGGCGAATTCCTCGAGCTGCTTTTCGCTCATTGATTCGTACATTCCCTTGGAAGCGCCCTGGAGTTCACTCTTCTTCGTCTCGCCGCGCTTGGCCGACAAGGCGGCGCCCGCGGCTTTCTGCTGGGCTTTCGAGGTGGCTGGCATGGTCGTTTCTCCCTTCATTGCCTGGGGAAGAAACGCGGCGAACCAGCCAATGTTCCTGAAATCAAGCGACCGTCAGGCCAAAGCCCTGCATGAGCCGACTGGTGGCGAAGTCCACCTTGCCGGAGGTGAAGACGGCGATGTCGGGCTCGCCCACCGGCAATGGCCCGTCGACAGGCGCAAGCAGCGACATGGCGCGGCGGGCGATCGCTTCGGCCGGGTCGATCCAGTCGACCGGCCAGGGTGCGGTCTTGCGCATGCGATTGGCTAGGAACGGATAATGCGTGCAGCCGAGCACGACAATATCGGTGCGGGCGCCGTCCTTCTCGACAAAACATGGCGCGATCTCCTCGCGCACGATCTCCTCGTCGACGAACCCTTCGCGCATATAGATTTCGGCCAGCGGCGCCAGCCGGTCCGAACCGACAAGCCGCACGTGGCATTTCTGCGCCCATTTGCTGATCAGGTCGCGCGTATATTGACGCTTGACCGTGCCGGGCGTCGCCAGCACCGAGACGAGCCCGGAGCGCGTGCGTTCCGCCGCCGGCTTGATCGCCGGCACCGTGCCAACAAAGGGATGGCCGGGGAATTTCTCACGCAGCGCGTCGATCACCAGCGTCGACGCGGTGTTGCAGGGGATGACCGAAATCTCGGGCCGGAATTTTTCCAGCAGCGCGCCGAACAGGCCAAGGATATGGGCGTTGAGGGCCGGCTCCTCCCAGGCGCCATAGGGGAAGGCGGCATCATCGGCGACATAGACGAAGCGGCGGTCGGGCATCAGCACGCGCGCCTCGCGCAGCACTGTCAGCCCGCCGATGCCGGAATCGAACATCAGGATCGGCCGCTCAGTCATTGTCGGTTCCCTTGCCGCCCAGCGGTGGCGTGTCATTGTCGTCGCCGTTGGCGTCGGGCGGGTGGCGAGCCATTTCCGCCTTGCGGGCACGCGCGGCGGCCGCGGGCAAGCGCCGTGGGTCGTCGCCAGGAGAACCATCGCCGCGCGGCATCGCCGGCGAGAACCTGTCGAGAGACGAGATGATGCCGCGCAGCACCTTGAGCTCCGGTTCGGCAAAGCCGGCACGCGTCAGCACCGCGCGCAGATTGTCGACCATCTTCGGCTTCTTCGGCGCCGGCCGGAAATAGCCGCGCGCTTCCAAGGCGCCTTCGAGGTAGGCGAACAGGCCGTGCAGCTCTTCCTTGCTTGCAGGCTTCATGTCCGGGCCGGAAAAATTGGTCTTGGTCTCATCCTCGAGGCCGGACTTCATCCACTCGTAGGACATCAGCAGCGCGGCCTGGGCGATGTTGAGCGAGGAAAAATCGGGATCGACCGGAAAGGTGACGATCTCGTCGGCAAGGCCGACCTCGTCATTGTAGAGGCCGAAACGCTCGCGGCCGAACAGGATGCCGGTGCGTTGTCCCATTGCATGATGGGTCCGAAGCATCCTGCCCGCCTCCACCGGCCCGCGCACGGATTTGAAGCCATCGCGCTGCCTGGCCGTGGTTGCGAAGACGAAATTCAAGTCGGCGAGCGCCGAGGCCAGATCATCGAACACGGTGACGGCGTCGATGACATGATCGGCGCGGCTGGCCGCCGCGCGTGCCTTCTCGCTCGGCCAACCGTCACGCGGGTTGACCAGGCGCAGCTCCGACAGGCCGAAATTGGCCATGGCACGAGCGACCATGCCGATGTTCTCGCCGAGCTGCGGCTCGACGAGAATGATCGCCGGGCCGGCGGTCATGAGGCCGCGCTGAAAGTCCGTTCCTGCCATGTGCTCCAGATGATTGCACTACGAAGTCGCAGCGTCCTGCCATATCGATACGGCTTTTTGAAGGGTGGTTGGCCGGCAAACCGAGAAATAACCTTATATGCCCCTGCCGCTCCCTTGGTTTACGCAGCAGACCTAGGATTACGTCAATGAGCGGGCGATCGCGCTACCGCGCCACAGTGCATCCCCAAATCTCTGACATATGCGCCGCCTCGTACTCGCTGTTGCTATCATCGATATTTTCGCATGGCAAAAATCATCTGCGCTCCGAATGCTATTTATTTACTATGACGCATCCCGTCACTGGAAAATAAATTAGAAATATATAATATCCGGCCCGCTTGGGTCCGATGTATATCGACGGTTGGTCTTCGGAAGATGGGGGGCGTCTTGCACGCTCCTGTCATCTACTCATGCCCCAAGCATTTCGACATGAATTTCAACGGCCAACGAGGGCGTTGGCCAAAACCTTAGGAGGGGCAAATGAACGTCGTACGATTTTTCCTTTCACTCGCTGCGTTGCTTCTGGCGTCAGTCTTCCTGATCGCGCCAGCTTCCGCGCAAGCACCACGAACATGGGTTTCCGGCGTTGGCGACGATGTCAATCCATGCAGCCGCACGGCGCCTTGCAAGACCTTCGCCGGCGCCATCTCGAAAACCGCCGCCGGCGGTGAAATCAACTGTATCGATCCAGGTGGTTTCGGTGCGGTGACGATCACCAAGGCAATCACCATTGCTTGCGAGGACGTCGAGGCAGGCGTGTCGAATTCATCGACGAATGGCGTGATCGTCAATGCGTTGGCTACCGACATCGTCGTTCTTCGCGGTCTTGACATCGACAGTGCGTCGGCCACGCCCGGTCTCAATGGTATCAGGTTTCTTGCCGGCGCCGCCTTGCATGTTGAGGATTGCGTCATTCGCGGCAACACCGGCGCTGCACCGAACGGCGCCGGCATCCTGTTCTCGCCGTCCGGCACGGCCGAGCTTTATGTCCATAACTCGACCATCAACGGCAACAATGACGGTATTCGTGTTCAGCCGACCGGCGCTGGAATTGCCAAGGTCATCATCGAGAACTCAGTGATCGAGAACAACAACCTTGCCGGGTTGAAGGCTGATGGCACGAGCAATACTGGCGGATCCAACACGACAATTGTGAACAGCAGTGCTTCGGGCAATGCCAACGCCGGTATCAGCATATTCAATCCGGCCGGCGGGCCAGCCATCAATATCATGGTCGACAGTGTCGCCGTGGCCAATAACGGCGCGGCCGGTGGCCTGCGTGTGGACGGAGCGAATGCGACCCTGCGCATCGGCAGATCGACGATCTCCGGCAATGGCCTTGGCACCGCTATCCTCAATGGTGGTGTGATTTCGTCCTATGGCAACAACCAGATCAACGGCAACACCTCCGATGGTCCGAACCCACCCACCATTCCACTGAAATAGCCGACGGGACGATACGAAAATGCTTCGCGCGGCATGCCGCGCGAAGCAAGCAGTCGAAGCGGTCGGGATGCGAGCGCTAGTTTACATGCCTCCAGGTCAGGCCGGAAGGGCTGCGGCTCAACGCAGGTCGAACGCATGACCCTGGAGTGGTGCCTTTGGTGCGCACGTCCTGCCATATCGATCCAGCTTTTTGAAGTCGGCCGCTTTACTTCGCCCTCCCCGGTTTGCGCGAAGGTTCCGATACGGGGACAAGTGAACAAAGCAGATGAGCCGAATGTTGATGGAATACGGTATCGCATTCGTGCTCTCAAGATACCATGCCTATTACACCTGATGGCCCGGTCATGGCGCGCCAAGCGCCGACAATATCCCGGTCGGTGCCAACTGTCGGCATTTCGCGATATTTTCCTCTCACGGAAATCATCTACGATCCGAATGCACATTTCCTCACTTTGACGCGTCGCGTGACTGGAAAAGCACATTAGAAAGCGGTAATATCCGGGCCGCTTGGGGTTGACGTGCAATCGATGGATGGTCTTTGGAATACGGAGTGTGCCTTGCACGCTCCTGTAATTTTTTCATGCCCCAAGTATTTCGAAACGGGTTTCGATGGCCGACGAGGGCGTTGGCCAAAACCTCTGGAGGGGCAAATGAACGTCATACGATTCTTCCTTTCACTCGCTGTGTTGCTTCTGGCATCAGTTTTCCTGATCGCGCCAGCGTCCGCGCAGGCGACACGGACGTGGGTTTCCGGTCTTGGTGACGACGCTAATCCATGCAGCCGCACGGCGCCTTGCAAGACCTTCGCCGGCGCCATCTCGAAAACCGCCGCCGGCGGTGAAATCAACTGCATCGACTCGGGTGCCTACGGCGCGGTGACGATCACCAAGTCAATGACCATCTCTTGCCCGGAGGTCGAGGCGGGCGTGTTGCATTCGTCGACGAATGGCGTGATCATCAACGCCGCAGCGACCGATGTCGTCGTTCTTCGCGGTCTCGATATCAACGGTGCACCGCCGACCTCGCCCGGTCTAAATGGAGTTCGGTTTCTTGCCGGCGCCGCCTTGCATGTCGAGGAATGTTTCATTCATGACAGTGTTGGTGCCACACCAAACGGTGCCGGTATCTTGTTCTCGCCGTCAGGCACGGCCGAACTTTATGTCAACAACTCGACCATCATCCGCAACAATGACGGCATTCGTGTTCAGCCGACTGGCGCCGGTATCGCGAAGGTCATGATCGATAGCAGCACGATCGAGAACAACAACCTTGCCGGGTTGAAGGCTGACGGCACGAGCAATACAGGCGGATCAAACACGACAATTGTGAACAGCAGTGCTTCGGGCAATACCAACGCCGGCATCAGCATATTCAATCCGGTCGGCGGGCCAGCCATCAACATCATGGTCGACAGTGTCGCGGTGGCCAATAACGGCGTGGCCGGTGGCCTGCGTGTGGACGGAGCGAATGCGACCATCCGTATCGGCAGATCGACGATCTCCGGCAATGGCCTTGGCACCGCTATCCTCAATGGCGGCGTGATCTCGTCCTATGGCAACAATCAGATCAACGGCAACACCTCCGATGGCCCGAACCCACCCACCATTCCACTGAAATAGCTGGCGGCCGCCGCGCTCCAACTCGATCCGGCCAGCGCGGCCATTTTCGTCAATTTGGCGAGAACGGTGCTCGAAAAAAGAGGCGATGACCTGCGTGGTGCGGGGCATCGCCTCTTTTATTCACGGTTGCTCCAGCAGAAAGCTTGCGGCTGCCTTGCCCCAGTTTGCACCGCCCGGATCGCTTTGCTATAGGCGAGGTCCTATCCTGGCGGGGCCGGCCCGCAATCAATCAACTTTCGAACGAGGCATTCTTTCCATGGCGAAGATCAAGGTGGCGAACCCGGTCGTCGAACTCGACGGCGACGAGATGACCCGCATCATCTGGCAGTTCATCAAGGACAAGCTGATCCACCCTTATCTCGACCTGAAACTCGAATATTACGACCTCGGCATCGAGCATCGCGACGCCACCAACGACCAGGTGACCATCGATTCGGCCAACGCCATCAAGAAATACGGCGTCGGCGTGAAATGCGCGACGATCACACCCGACGAGCAGCGCGTCGAGGAATTCAAGCTGAAGAAGATGTGGAAGTCGCCGAACGGCACCATCCGCAACATCCTCGGCGGCACCATCTTCCGCGAGCCGATCATCATGAAGAACGTGCCGCGCCTGGTGCCCGGCTGGACCAAGCCGATCATCGTCGGCCGTCACGCCTTCGGCGACCAGTACCGCGCCACCGATTTCCGCTTTCCCGGCAAGGGCAAGCTGACGATCAAGTTCGTCGGCGAGGACGGCAAGGTGATCGAGCATGATGTGTACGACGCGCCGGGCGCCGGTGTCGCCATGGCCATGTACAATCTGGACGACTCGATCCGCGAGTTCGCCCGCGCCTCGCTGAACTACGGCCTGCTACGCAATTATCCGGTCTATCTGTCGACCAAGAACACCATCCTCAAGGCCTATGACGGCCGCTTCAAGGATATCTTCCAGGAAGTCTACGAGGCCGAGTTCGAAGCCGAGTTCAAGTCGAAGAAGCTGTGGTACGAGCACCGCCTGATCGACGACATGGTGGCCTCCAGCCTGAAATGGTCGGGCGGCTATGTCTGGGCCTGCAAGAACTATGACGGCGACGTGCAGTCCGACACGGTGGCGCAAGGCTTTGGCTCGCTCGGCCTGATGACCTCGGTGCTGATGACGCCGGACGGCAAGACGGTGGAAGCCGAGGCCGCGCACGGCACCGTTACCCGCCATTATCGCCAGCACCAGAAGGGCGAGGAGACCTCGACCAATTCGATCGCCTCGATCTTCGCCTGGACGCGTGGCCTGGCGCACCGTGCCAAGCTCGACGACAATGCCGAGTTGAAGCGCTTTGCCGAGACGCTGGAAAAGGTCTGCATCCAGACCGTCGAGTCCGGTTTCATGACCAAGGACCTGTCGCTGCTGATCGGCCCCGACCAGCCCTGGCTGTCGACCACCGGTTTCCTCGACAAGATCGACGAGAACCTGCAGAAGGCGATGGCGTAGGCATGTCGTCCAAAGGCTTCGCTCGATATTGATCTCGGTGCGCAACGGCACTAGGCTAACGACAAAGACTTGAGGCGTGTCGAAGTGCAAATCTGTCTTCCGAGCTGAATTGTGCCAAATAGGTAGATGTAAATGGCCATGTGGTTCGATCAGCAAGAACGGCTAAAGAGTACCAAGGGAAAAGAGCTCTTGGACTCCATGCCGAGGTTTGAGGTGCAAGCTGCCAATGTCACTCCCGCTCCGGCGAACCTTGGAGGCAAGATCACGCTCGGCATCGGCGAAGATGGCAAGCCCGTTGTAAAGATAAAAGAATAGAGCGTGGCCAGCATCGGTCACAGCGTCAACACCACATCGTCGGGCAAGCCCATCGTCTACGGGGCGGATTACAGCGTCTATGTGCGCATCGTCCGCCTCGTGCTCACGGAAAAAGACATCGACTACGAGCTTGTGCCGGTCGATGTCTTTGCAGCTGAGGGCATTCCCGCCTGGTATCTTGAGCACCACCCGTTCGGCCGCATCCCGGCCTTCGAGCATAACGGGCTTCGGCTCTTCGAGACGAGCGCGATTGCCCGGTATGTTGATGAGGTTTTTGCAGGGCCAGCTCTCCAGCCAAAAGACGCCCGCACCCGCGCAACCATGAACCAGATGATCGGCATCCTCGATGCCTATGCGTACAGGTCGATGGTCTGGGATGTCGCCGTCGAGCGGCTGGAGAAGGAGGCGCCCGACGAGGCGCTGATCGCCGCCGGACTGCGCCAGGCCGAAACGGTGATGCGGGTGCTCACCGCACTCAAGGCTCCCGGGCCTTGGCTGCTCGGCGATCAGCTGACGCTGGCCGATCTGCATGCGGCGCCGATCATCGGTTATTTCGTCAAGGTCGCCGAGGGGCAAAAGCTGCTGGCCGAGTTTCCCGAGATCCAGGCCTGGTGGGATCGAATCTCCGCACGGGAGGCCTTTGCCAAGACCGAAAAGTCGGATTGAGCAGCCCGCGGATGGCGATGGGCTAAAACCCTATGTCGGGCCGGGCGACCATCAGCCACAGGATGGCAAGCACGGCGGCGAAAGCCGGGAAGCCGCAAGCAAACCAGATGCGGAACAGGCGCTTTTCCTCAGGCGGCAGCGGCGCGTTTTCGCGTACCGCCTGCCGCGCCAGGTTGCGGATGCGAATCTGAATCCAGACCACCGGCAGCCAGAACAGGCCGGTCACGACATAAAGCAGCAGGGACAACACGATCCAGCCTTCGGATAGCGGCCAGCCCACGGCCTGCGCCAGCAGCACGCCCGTGATCGGCTGCACGATGACGGCGGTCGCCGTAAAAATGGTATCGGCGATGACTACCGTGCCCGCCACGTGGGCGACGATATCGGCGCGGCCGGTGCGCTGCGCCATCAGCATGAAGAAGGCGATGCCGGCGCCGGTGCCGAAGAGAACCGTGGCGCCGATAATGTGCGTCCAGCGCAGGAGGTCGACCCAGAGGTTCATCGCTCGTCTAAAATCGCCAGCGCCACCAGGGCAAGGCAAAACGCTGGGACAGCCTTGACCATTGCTCCCAGAGGATCGAGCCACAGATCGGGCGCAAGTACCGTCGCTGCGCCAAGATAGGCCACGGTGATGGCGATCATCCCCAGCAGCGCGAGGCGGGCGAAGGAGCGGACCAGAACAGCGGTCCCGACAAGGATATCGGCAACACTTCCGGCAAGAACCATCCCCAGCGCGAGCGCCTGCGACAAGCCATGCGAGATCAGAATGTCAGCGGCCGCGTCTTGCCTGATAAAGCCGACGATGCCGGACACCAGCCAGAACAGCGAGAGGATGCCGAATACCACCGGTTTCAGCAGCCAGAGCCGCGCGAACCATCGCTCCTGAACATGCGCCGGCATGGCGGCCAGTGTTGCCTCCAGTGGCCGCAGCGGATGACCGCTTACACCGTTCCAAGATCCGGCATTGCCGGTCACGCCGCCTCCCAGCGCGGCAAGGGCTGCGCTGCGCAAAGGCGATCGCCAGCCGAGCAGACCGAGGCCGTCGGCAACAACAGCAGCAAGCCGACCGAGAAAAGCCGGCATCGGTACGACGCGGACCGGTGGCAAGCCAAGCCATGCACGGAAGGCCAAGAGAACATCGGCGAGCGATCTGGCATTGGTCTCTACGAGATCGACGGCTAGACGGGGTGGCAGGGAACCGGCAACCGCACGCGACACGGCCTCGGCAACATCGGTGACTGCCACGGTCTGGATCGGCTGGCGCGCCATAACGGCCGGGACAAAGCCGGGAAAGGCGGCAAGGGCACGCAGAAGAGCCGTGCCACCATAGGCGGCCGGCGCGACCACCATGCCCGGGCGCAGGATCGTCCACTCCAGCGAGGAGCTTGCGACGGCCTTGTCGCCTTGCGCCTTGGTGTTGAAAAAAGCATCTCCCGAGGCTGGATCGGCACCGACGGCGGAGATCTGCACAAAGCGGCTGATACCGGCCCGTTCGCAGGCCGCGACCAGCGCGACGACCGCAGCGCGGTGGATTGCGTCGAGGCGATCGCGTGGGCCGTCTTGCAAGGCGCCTGCCGCATTGACGACCGCGTCCATGCCGGCGACCATCGGCAGCCAGTCTTCAACGGCAAGCAATTGCGCAATGTCGGCCGCGACCCAGCTCACTGCCGGCCAGCGCCGCGCGGCCTCTCTGATATCACGGCCGAGGCCGGTCACCTGGTGGCCGTCGCCTAGCAGGCGGCCGACGACGGCTTCGCCGATCAGTCCATAGCCGCCAAGGACGAGCACCTTCATGGGGTGGCTTTCAGGCTGCCTCCAACGCCGCCCTCACCGCGGCGATCGCATCGGCGGCTTTCGACGCATCCGGTCCGCCGGCCTGGGCCATATCGGGCCGACCGCCGCCGCCCTGCCCGCCCAATGCGGTGGAGGCCACGCGCACAAGGTCGACCGCGCTGAAGCGGCTTAACAAATCGTCGGTGACGGCGACCACGACGCTCGCCTTGTTGTCCTCGGCCGTGCCGACGAAGACGACGACGCCGGAACCGAGCGAGGTCTTGCCGGCATCGGCCAGCGGCTTCAAATCCTTCGGCGAGACACCGGAGACCGCCTTGCCGAGGAAGCCTACGCCCGCCACGGTCTCGTTCTCCGGCGCCGCACCAGCGGCGGCACCGCCGCCCAACGCCAGCTTCTTGCGCGCTTCGGTCAGCTCCTTTTCGAGCTTCTTGCGCTCCTCGAGCAGCGCCTCGACACGCGCCGGCACGTCGGCTGGCGAGATCTTCAGCACGGCCGCCGCCGCCTTCAGCCGCCTGTCCTGCTCGTCGAGATGTCTGCGCGCCGCCTCGCCGGTCAGCGCCTCGATGCGGCGCACGCCGGCAGCGACCGCGCTGTCCGACACGACACGCACCAGGCCGATATCGCCGGTCGCCCTGACATGGGTGCCGCCGCAGAGTTCGACCGAATAGGGCCGGTTTGCCTTGGCGCCATGCACGCCGGTGCCCATCGACACGACGCGCACCTCGTCGCCATACTTCTCGCCAAACAGCGCCATGGCGCCTTCGGCGATGGCATCGTCGACCGACATCAGGCGCGTGGTCACCGGGCCGTTCTGGACAACGATCTCGTTGGCCATGCGCTCGACCTCTTCGATATCTTCCGGTGAAATGGGCTTGTTGTGCGAGATGTCGAAGCGCAGGCGCTCCGGCGCCACCAGCGAGCCCTTCTGCGCGACATGGCTGCCCAGCACTTCGCGCAGCGCCTCATGGATCAGATGCGTCGCCGAATGGTTCGCGCGCAGCCGAGAGCGACGCGCGTGATCGACCTTCAGCTCGACGGCAGCGCCCGTGTTCACCGTGCCGCTGGCGACCTTGCCGATGTGGACGAACAGCCCATCGGCCTTCTTCTGCGTGTCGGAGACCTCGATCGAGAATCCCTCGCCTGAAATGATACCCGTGTCGCCCATCTGGCCGCCGGACTCGGCATAGAACGGCGTCTGGTTGACGACGACCGCGACCGCGTCGCCCTTGCCGGCGCTGTCGACGGTCTTGCCGTCCCGGACAAGCGCCTGGACGAGGCCTTCCGCAGCTTCAGTCTCGTAGCCGAGGAACTCGGTGGCGCCTGCCTTCTCGCGCACGGAGAACCAGATGGTCTCGGTGGCCGCGTCGCCGGAGCCAGCCCAATGCTTGCGCGCCTCGGCTTTCTGCTGCTCCATCGCATTGGTGAAGCCGGCAAGATCGACCGAGATGCTGCGCTGGCGCAGCGCGTCCTGCGTCAGATCAAGCGGGAAGCCATAGGTGTCGTAGAGCTTGAAGGCCGTCTCGCCGTCCAGCATGTCGCCGGCATGCAGCGTTTCCGTCGCCTCGGAGAGCAGGCCGAGGCCACGCACCAGCGTCTTGCGAAACCTGGTCTCCTCGAGCTTCAGGGTCTCGGTGATCAATTGTTCGCCGCGCAGCAGTTCAGGATAGGCCTGGCCCATCTCGCGCACCAGCGCCGGCACCAGCTTCCACATCAGCGGTTCGTTGGCACCGAGCAACTGCGCATGCCGCATGGCGCGGCGCATGATGCGGCGCAGGACATAGCCGCGGCCTTCGTTCGACGGCAGCACGCCATCGGCGACCAGGAACGAGGACGAACGCAGATGATCGGCAATGACGCGGTAGGACGCAACGGTCTCCTTGTCGGGACCATGCCCGATCGCGGACGAGGCCGCGTCGATCAGGTGCCGGAAGAGGTCGGTTTCGAAGACGCTTTCCACCCCTTGCAGGATAGAGGCCATGCGCTCCAGGCCCAAGCCGGTGTCGATCGACGGCCGCGGCAGGTCGATGCGCTCTTCCTTGGTGACCTGCTCATATTGCATGAACACCAGGTTCCAGAATTCGAGGAAGCGGTCGCCGTCTTCCTCGGGGCTGCCGGGAGGCCCGCCCCAGATGTGTTCGCCGCGATCGATGAAGATCTCCGAGCACGGCCCGCACGGTCCGGTGTCGCCCATCGCCCAGAAATTATCCGAGGTCGCGATGCGAATGATGCGGTCGTCGGAAAAACCGGCGATCTTCTTCCAGAAGCCGGCCGCCTCGTCGTCCGTGTGATAGACGGTGACCAAGAGCTTGTCCTTGTTCAGCCCGAACTCCTTGGTGATCAGGTTCCAGGCAAGCTCGATGGCGCGCTCCTTGAAATAGTCGCCGAAGGAGAAATTGCCGAGCATCTCGAAGAAGGTCAGATGGCGCGCGGTGTAGCCGACATTGTCGAGATCATTGTGCTTGCCGCCGGCGCGAACGCTTTTCTGGGCGGTCGAGGCACGCGAATAGGGCCGCTTCTCCAGACCGGTGAAGACGTTCTTGAACTGCACCATGCCGGCATTGGTGAACATCAACGTCGGATCGTTGCGCGGCACCAGCGGGCTCGACGCGACGATCTCGTGACCCTCCTTGCGAAAGTAGTCGAGAAATGTCGACCGGATTTCGTTCACGCCACTCATGAATGCTGCCTTTTCGAGAGAGCCGCCGGCAAAACCGGCGGAAATGGGCTCTAGACTTATTAGAAGATAAGACTTGGCCTTTTAGCCGCCGCGTCGCACCCTGTCCAGAAACACGGAATTGGTCCAACCTGCGGTCTTTGCCGGGCAGTTCGAACCGGCCTGGCTCGCCGCCAAAACGCAAAACCGCCGGCGCTAGGCCGGCGGTTTCAAAACGCAATAACGCGGAACTCAATTACATAAGCCTGAGATAATAGAACGCGATTATGGCCGAACTCCGGCCGACATCGCGGGGCTGTTACATCGCGCCGGATTCCTCCTCGAACCCGTCGTCGCCACCTTCGGAGCCGCCATTCTCAAGGAATTTCTCGGCGATCAGCCCGGCATTCTGCCGGAGCGCCAGTTCGATCTCACGCGCGGTGTCGGGATTGTCGCGCAGGAACAGTTTTGCATTCTCGCGGCCCTGGCCGAGACGCTGCGAATTGTAGGAGAACCAGGCGCCCGACTTCTCGACCACGCCGGCCTTGACGCCGAGATCGACAAGTTCGCCGGTCTTGGACACACCTTCACCGTACATGATGTCGAACTCGACCACCTTGAAGGGCGGCGCCAGCTTGTTCTTGACCACCTTGACGCGGGTCTGGTTGCCGACGACCTCGTCGCGGTCCTTGACCGAGCCGATGCGGCGGATGTCGAGGCGCACCGATGCGTAGAATTTCAGCGCGTTGCCGCCGGTGGTGGTTTCGGGCGAACCGAACATGACGCCGATCTTCATGCGGATCTGGTTGATGAAGATGACCATGGTGTTGGAGCGCGAGATCGAGGCGGTCAGCTTGCGCAGCGCCTGGCTCATCAGGCGGGCCTGCAGGCCGGGCAGCGAATCGCCCATCTCGCCTTCGATTTCAGCGCGTGGCGTCAGCGCCGCGACCGAATCGACCACCAGCACGTCGATGGCGCCGGAGCGCACCAGCGTGTCGCAGATTTCCAGCGCCTGCTCACCGGTGTCGGGCTGCGAGATCAGGAGGTTTTCGAGATCGACGCCAAGCTTGCGGGCATAGACCGGGTCAAGCGCATGCTCGGCATCGACGAAGGCGCAGATGCCGCCCTTCTTCTGGGCTTCAGCCACGGTGTGCAGGGCCAACGTCGTCTTGCCCGAGCTTTCCGGCCCGTAGATTTCGATGATGCGACCGCGCGGCAGGCCACCGACGCCAAGCGCGATGTCGAGGCCAAGCGAGCCGGTCGGCACCGTTTCGATCTCGACGACCTGCTCGTTCGCGCCGAGCCGCATGATCGAGCCCTTGCCGAAAGCCCGCTCGATTTGCGACAGCGCCGCATCCAGAGCCTTTGATTTGTCCACTGCCTTGTCCTCTACCAGCCGCAAAGAATTCTGAGCCATGATACATCACCCCTTGGTCGTCAATGAAGGCCGGACAATCCGTAATCCCTGCCCATTTGTACCTTTTTTGTTCTCGTTTGGCAAGAGGGATCAAATATCTGAAAAACAAACAATATCCGGATTTGTTCTTTTTATGTTCAAGGAATTCGATCAGGGATGCACCATACGTTGGGCCAGACGGCTCGGTTGTTTCGACCTGCCGAATCGCCGCCTTGCATGCGAAGCTCCGTCGCACAGCCTAGCGCTTGTGCGGCTGGAATAACAAAGGTCATATCGCCGGCATGCTGAAATCCGCGAAAATCCTGGCCATCGGCGGCGCCCATATCGACCGGCGTGGCCAGGTGTCCGGCGCTTACGTGCCTGCCGCCTCCAATCCCGGCACGATGCGCGAGGATGTCGGCGGCGGCGTCTTCAACGCATTGCGCAGTGCGGTGCTTCGTGGCGTCTCCGCGTCGCTCATGTCGGCGCGCGGTGGCGATGCAGCGGCCGATACAGTTTCCCGCGCTATCGCCGAGGCTGGCATTGCCGACCTGTCGGCCGTGTTCCTCGACCGCACCACGCCGAGCTATACGGCGCTGATCGACCGCGACGGCGAACTGATCGTCGGCTTCGCCGACATGGCGCTCTATGACCTGGCGTTTCCCAAGCAGATCAGGCGCTCCAGGGTCCGCGAGGTGATCGCTGCCGCCGACGCTGTCTTCTGCGACGCCAACCTGCCGACGGCAGCACTGGAGCGGCTGGTCTTGCTTGCCGCCGGCAAGCCCGTCTTCGCCATTGCCATTTCGCCGGCCAAGATCGTGCGTTTGAAGCCGGTGCTGGGCAATCTGGCCGTCGTCTTCATGAACCGGCGCGAAGCGATCGCACTGGCAGAGCTGGACGCAGCGACTTCCCCGCAAGACATCGTCGCCGGGCTGAGACGCGCAGGGCTCAAAAGCGGCGTGGTGACGGCGGGCGGCGGTGCCATGCTGGGCTTCGATGAAGCCGGCGCCTTCTCGATCCTGCCGCCGCCGCCAAGAAAGATCGCCGACGTCACCGGCGCCGGCGATGCGCTGGCGGGCGCGACAGTTGCCGCCCTGCTGCGCGGCCTGCCGCTGCGGGCAGCCCTGCGAGAGGGCATCGCCGCGGCGACGCTAGCCATCGAAAGCGCCGATGCCGTTCCGGATTTCACCGCGGCAAGCTTCGCGGAAGCGTTGGCTCTTGTGCCGGATGCGCAGGAAGTGGCATGAGACCGGCAAATTCATAGTGCCGCAGTGTTGCCGAGCGTCCCGACGGACGCGCCGCACTCCGGATTGGAGATCGAGATGACCCCAGAGACCGCCCGCCCCTTCATCGATATCCACGCGCCGGTGGCGCAGGCCCTGGCCGACGGCCGGCCGGTGGTGGCGCTGGAAAGCACCATCATCACCCATGGCATGCCCTACCCCGACAATGGCGCCATGGCAGCCGATGTCGAGAAGATCATCACCGATGGCGGCGCTGTGCCGGCGACGATCGCCGTGGTCGGCGGCCGTATCAAGATCGGCCTCTCGGACGGCGAGCGCGAATCGCTGGCAATGACCGGTGACGCCATGAAGCTGTCGCGCGCCGACCTCGGCTTTGCCGTAGCGCAAGGGCGCACCGGCGGCACCACGGTCGCCGCCACCATGATCGCGGCGCATATGGTCGGCATAAAAGTGTTCGCCACCGGCGGCATCGGCGGCGTGCACAAGGGCGCCGAAAAGAGCTTTGACATCTCCGCCGACCTCGACGAACTGGCGCGCACTCCCGTCATCGTCGTGTCGGCCGGTGCCAAGGCCATCCTCGACATCGAAAAGACGCTGGAGGTGCTGGAGACGCGCGGCGTGCCGGTGATCGGCCATGGCTGCGAGACGATGCCGGCCTTCTGGTCGCGGCATTCGCCATTTCGCGCGCCGCTGACCCTGCACAGACCGGAAGAGATCGCGCATTTCTACCAAACGCGGGCAGCACTTGGGCTCGCCGGCGGCATGCTGATCGCCAATCCGGTGCCTGAGAACCATGAAATCCCGGCTGAAGAGATGGCGGGCTACATCGAGGCCGCGCAGAAGGCCGCCGAGGCGCTCCACGTGACCGGCAAGGCGGTGACGCCGTTCCTGCTGTCGAAAATCCTCGAACTGACCGGTGGCAGGAGCCTGAAGACCAACATCGCGCTGGTGGAGAACAATGCAAGGTTGGCGACGGGGATTGCGAAGGCGCTGTAGGTTCACGCGGCGAAGGTCCCCCTCACCCGGATTGCCGAGACCGAATTGCAAAGAGCAATTCGGGGCAATCCGACCTCTCCCCGAGGGGAGAGGAGTTGGCCAGCGCCTGCGCGAACCTCTTCTCCCCAGCGGGGAGAAGGTGGCCGCGAAGCGGCCGGATGAGGGGGCTGCCTCGCGCTGACGGGCAGCTACTTCCCCGCCCTTCGCCCCGCCTCGTACGCCCGACGTGCCCACACAGTCATCTCGTCGGGGTCATCAAACGCGCTATCCGGAATGCTCCAATAGGGCATGACGACCAGCTTGCCGTGGCGCGAGCCGGTATAGGTCCATTGCGTGCAGCCGGCGGCCTCGAACTCGGGCGCGCTTTGCTCGTCGGCCTTCAACAGCAATTCGCCGCGCAGCACGATGGCGACGATGACACCGTCGAAATAGATGCCCTTGCCGCCGAACAGTTTGCGGATGCTGACCGGGCCGAGGCCTTCGAACAGTTCGGCGATGCGTTCATTGTCCATGCCGCGATCATGTCACCGGCGTTTGGCCTTGTCATCGCCGCAACCAAAATCATGCTGACAGGTTGAGAGAGGTCGATCGGAGTTTTCCCAATGCCGCTTCTGCTGAAAGGGTCCTGCCGCTGCAATGCCGTGCGTTTCGAGGTGGAGAGCCACACGCCGGCGCCGTTCATGCTGTGCTACTGCTCCATCTGCCGCAAGCAGCAAGGCGGCGGCGGCTTCGCCATCAATCTCGGCGCCGACAACGAGACGCTGAACGTCAGGGGCAAGCGCAGCCTCGGCGTCTTTCGGGCGGAGATCGAGGACGACGAGCATCCGCATTGCGAGATATCGACCGGTGAGCGCAATTTCTGCAAGAAATGTGGATCAGCCCTTTGGCTCTACGATCCGACCTGGCCGGAGCTGGTGCATCCCTTCGCCTCGGCGATCGACAGCGACCTGCCCATCCCACCGAGCAAGGTGCACCTGATGCTGAAATACAAGGCGAACTGGGTTGAGCCGGTGATCGGCAAGCACGACAAGGTCTTCGACGTCTATCCCGAGGAATCGATCGCCGACTGGCACAAGCGGACGGGCATGTGGGTGGATTAGCGCTCTTCGCCCCGTTTACGGTAGGGCGATTGCATATGCGATCGCCCTGCCGTAA
The DNA here is from genome assembly GCF_964254115.1 of Mesorhizobium sp. LjRoot246. Taxonomy (NCBI): domain Bacteria; kingdom Pseudomonadati; phylum Pseudomonadota; class Alphaproteobacteria; order Hyphomicrobiales; family Phyllobacteriaceae; genus Mesorhizobium; species Mesorhizobium sp. LjRoot246. The sequence goes on from NZ_CAXUSN020000001.1 coordinate 4,454,278, forward strand.
ACGGGGCGAAGGGAGATCAGGCCGAGGCGCGTGCCTCTGCCAGCGCCTTCAGGTCAGCCGGCTTCAATTCGACGGATTCGCCGCAGCCGCAGGCCGAGCTCTGGTTCGGGTTGTGGAAGGTGAAGCCGGTGCGCAGTGTCGTCTGCTCGAAATCCATCTCGGTGCCGAACAGGAACAGGGCAGCCTCGGGCGCGACATAGACATGGGCGCCGTCGCGCTCGATATGGTCGTCCTTGGTGTTGGGCTCGGTCACCAGGTCGACCGTGTATTCCATGCCGGCGCAGCCGCCTTTCTTGATGCCGAGACGAATGCCATGCGCATTGTCGCGCGTGGCGACAATCTCGCGCACCCGGTCGGCGGCCTTTTCGGTCATCGTGATGACGGCGAAGCGTGCCATTCTTTTTCCTTCTCCATTCCATGCGGGTTCAAGGCCTGCCGAATGATTCCTCACCTAAAATGGTGAAGTTTTATCCCTGGCGCAAGTCTGCCAGGCTCGACGCTAGTACCACCCCACCGCGACCTGCGCCTCTTCCGACATGCGGTCGGGCGACCAGGGCGGGTCGAAGGTCATGTTGACCTCGACACCGGAAACGCCTTCGACGGCGCCGACGGCGTTTTCCACCCAGCCGGGCATTTCGCCGGCGACTGGGCAGCCGGGCGCGGTCAGCGTCATGTCGATCTTGACCGAGCGGTCGTCCTCGATGTCGATCTTGTAAACGAGGCCAAGCTCGTAGATGTCGGCCGGGATTTCCGGATCGTAGACCGTCTTCAGCGCCGAGACGATGTCGTCGGTCAGCCGCGCCAGTTCGTCGGCGGGAATGGCCGAGGCGGAAACCAGCGGGTTGATGGCCGCTTCCGGTGCGGTCTCGGTGGTGTGGCTCACATCATCCATGGTCGTCACCCAAAAACGTCATCCAAAGAATTTGCGCGCTTTTTCAAGCGCCTCGGCCAGAGCATCGACTTCGGCCCTGGTATTATACATGCCGAACGATGCCCTGCATGTGGAGGTTACACCGAAGCGTTTCAACAGCGGCTGGGCGCAATGGGTGCCCGCGCGCACGGCAACGCCCTGCCTGTCTATCACCATCGACACGTCATGGGCATGAATGCCTTGCAGTTCGAAGGAGATGATGGCGCCCTTGCCTGGCGCGTCACCGAAGATGCGCAGCGAGTTGATGGCGCGCAGCCGCTCGTGCGCGTAATTCTTGAGGTCCTCCTCATGCGCGGCGATGCGCTCGCGACCTATCGATTCCATATAGTCCAATGCCGCGCCTAGCCCGATCGCCTGGACGATCGGCGGCGTGCCGGCTTCGAAACGGTGCGGCGGCTCGTTGTAGGTGACGATATCTTCCGTCACCTCCTCGATCATTTCGCCGCCGCCCATGAAGGGGCGCATGCCGGCGAGAATGTCCTTCTTGCCGTAGAGCACGCCGATGCCCGACGGGCCATAAACCTTGTGCCCGGTGAAGACGAAGAAATCGCAGTCGAGATCCTGTACGTCGATCGGCATATGCACGGCGCTCTGGCTGCCGTCGACGAGAACGGGAATGCCGCGCGAATGCGCGATGCGCACGATCTCCTTGATCGGCGTCACCGTGCCAAGCGCGTTCGACATCTGCGTGATGGCGACCAACTTGGTGCGGTCGGTCAGCCGCTTCTCGAATTCCTCGAGATGGAAGACGCCGAGATCGTCGACCGGTACCCAGACGAGTTTCGCGCCCTGCCGCTCGCGGATGAAATGCCACGGCACGATGTTGGAGTGGTGCTCCATGATCGACAGCACGATCTCGTCGCCCTCGCCGATGTTGGGCATGCCATAACCGTAGGCGACCGTGTTGATGGCCGAGGTCGTGTTCGAGGTGAAGACGATGTTGTCAGTGCTTGGCGCGTTGAGGAAACGGCGCACCGTCTCGCGGGCCTTCTCATAAGCGTCGGTCGCGGCATTGGACAGGAAATGCAGGCCGCGATGGACGTTGGCGTATTCCTGGGAATAGGCGTGCTGGATTGTATCCAGCACCACCTGCGGCTTCTGTGCCGAGGCGCCATTGTCGAGATAGACCAGCTTCTTGCCATAGACTTCCCGCGACAGGATCGGGAAATCGCGGCGGATCGCTTCGACGTCGTAGGGAATGTTTTCGAGTTTCTGGTCCATCACAAGCTCATCGCCTCATTCTGCCTAGCACCCCTCATCCCGTCTTGGCGCTTCGCGCCAATCCACCTTCTCCCACAAGGGGAGAAGGCTGGGCGCCCTTCCTTCTCCCCTTGTGGGAGAAGGTGGCCGCGAAGCGGCCGGATGAGGGGTATGGTCGAGGCCAAGCCTCGACCACTTCACCCGTGCGTCACGAACCAGCCGTCGAGCCGTGCTTCCAGCGCCTCGACGATCGCCTCGTCGTCCAGTTCCTCGATCACCTCGGCGACGAAGGCTTTCACAAGCAGTCCCCGCGCGGTCTTCTCGTCGACGCCGCGCGCCATCAGGTAGAACAGATGGTCGTGGTCGATTTCGGTGACCGTCGCGCCATGGCCGCAGACGACGTCGTCGGCGAAGATTTCAAGCTCCGGCTTGGTCGAGAACTCGCCGTCGTCCGACAGCAACAGCGTGTTGCAGGCCATCTTGGCGTTGGTCTTCTGCGCATATTGATGGACGTTGATGCGGCCCTGGAAGACGCCGCGCGCGTTGCCCGTCACCACGTTGCGGATGACTTCCGTCGAGGTGGTGTGCGGCACGGCGTGGTCGAGCACCATGGTCACGTCGGTATGGGTATCGCCGGCCAAAAGATTGATGCCGCGAAGCGTGAAGTCGGCGCCTTCGCCCGTCGTCCTGACCACGATCTCCTGGCGCACAAGCTTGCCGCCGGCATTCATGAAGAACACCGTCAGCTTCGAATTCTTGCCGAGATGTGCCTTGAACTGGGCAAGATGCGTCGCCGTTTCCGGCTGCTCCTGCACGATCAGCCACGTCACCTCGGCGCCCTCGCCAAGCACGAGCTGGCTGACCGAGCTGACCAGAGCAGCCCCGTCACCCGTCTGACGCTCGACGATAACGGCCTTGGCGCCAGCGCCGACACGCACTGGCAGGCGCACATGGGTCTGGCCGCCGGCCTGCAGGTTCTGCAATTCGATCGGCTTTTCGAGCTCCGCGCCATCGGCGATATCGACGAAATACCCGTCGGCGACGAAAGCCGTGTTCAGCGCGCCGATGGCGTCGTCGCTGCCATAGGAATCGAGCCCCGGCGCGATGCTGCCGTCGATCAGCTTTTCCGACAGGGGCTGGAAGGTAACGCCTTCAAGGACCGGCACTTTCGCGTCGGACTTGCCGTTCAGGATCGACACCACGGCGGAACCGTCGACGATGGGTGCAATGGCTTTGGCATTGGCGGCCGGGTCGAAGTCCGGCACGGCATTCAGCAACCGGCGCAGGTCGGTGTAGTGCCAGGATTCGATGCGCCGTGTCGGCAGGCCGTGCTTGATCGTCTCGATGGCGTCGTCGCGCTTCAGCATCACCGCGCCATCGCCCGGCAGCAGCGACAGCCGGTCGCCGAACGCGTCGATCAACGCTGTTTCGGCCGGTGTCCGCTGGGGCTGTGTGTGCATATTCATTAGTTTGACCTTGCCTTCTGGCATCTCACGCGGCTTCGCCGATCACGCCGGCATAGCCATTGGCCTCGAGATCGAGCGCCAGCGACTTGTCGCCGGACTTGATGACCTGGCCCCTGTAGAGCACGTGCACGCTGTCGGGCACGATGTGTTCGAGCAGGCGCTGGTAGTGGGTGATGACAAGGAACGCACGGTCTGGCGCGCGCAGCGCGTTGACGCCGTCAGAAACGATCTTCAGCGCATCGATGTCGAGCCCGGAATCGGTCTCGTCGAGCACGCAGAGTTTCGGCTCCAAGAGCTTCATCTGCAGGATCTCGGCGCGCTTCTTCTCGCCGCCGGAGAAGCCGACATTGAGCGGCCGCTTGAGCATCGCCATGTCCATGCTGAGCGAGGCGGCTGCTTCCTTCACCCGCTTGAGGAATTCCGGGATTTTCAGTGGCTCTTCGCCGCGCGCCTTGCGCTGCTCGTTCATCGCCACCTTCAGGAATTCCATGGTCGCGACGCCCGGTATCTCCATCGGGTACTGGAAAGCGAGGAAAATGCCCGATGTGGCGCGCTCGGCCGGATCCATTTCGAGGATCGACTGGCCGTTGTAGAGGATGTCGCCCTCGGTCACCTCATAATCCTCGCGGCCGGCGAGAATGTAGGACAGCGTCGATTTGCCCGAACCGTTCGGCCCCATGATCGCGGCGACCTCGCCGGCTTGCACCGTCAGGTTCAAGCCGCGGATGATTTCGGTGCCGTCATCGACGATGCGAGCGTGCAGGTTTCTGATTTCAAGCATTTTTTCGTTTCCTGAATATCTGTCCGGTCAGCCGACCGAGCCCTCAAGCGAGATTCCGATCAGCTTCTGCGCCTCGACGGCAAATTCCATCGGCAGTTGCTGGATGACGTCCTTGACGAAGCCGTTGACGATCAGCGCGATCGCTTCCTCTTCCGGAATGCCACGCTGCATGACGTAGAATTTCTGGTCCTCGGAAATCTTCGACGTCGTCGCTTCATGCTCGAACTGCGCCGTCGAGTTCTTGGCTTCCATGTAGGGCACGGTGTGCGCGCCGCACTGGTCGCCGATCAGCAGCGAGTCGCAGTTGGTGAAGTTGCGGGCGTTGGTCGCCTTGCGGTGCGCGGAAACCTGGCCACGATAAGTGTTCTGCGAGAAGCCGGCGGCGATGCCCTTGGAAATGATGCGGCTCGACGTGTTCTTGCCGAGATGGATCATCTTGGTGCCGCTGTCGACCTGCTGATAGCCGTTCGACACGGCGATCGAATAGAATTCGCCCGAGGAATCGTCGCCGCGCAAAATGCAGCTCGGATATTTCCAGGTGATCGCCGAGCCGGTCTCGACCTGCGTCCACGAGATCTTCGAGCGGTGGCCGCGGCAGTCGCCGCGCTTGGTGACAAAGTTGTAGATGCCGCCCTTGCCCTCGGCGTCGCCGGGATACCAATTCTGCACCGTCGAATATTTGATCTCGGCGTCGTCGAGCGCCACCAGTTCGACGACGGCGGCATGCAACTGGTTCTCGTCGCGCTGCGGCGCCGTGCAGCCTTCGAGATAGGAGACGTAAGCCCCCTCCTCGGCAATGATCAGCGTGCGTTCGAACTGGCCGGTGTTCTTCTCGTTCATGCGGAAATAGGTCGACAGCTCCATCGGGCAGCGCACGCCCTTGGGCACGAAGACGAAGGAGCCGTCGGTGAAGACAGCGGAATTTAGCGTGGCGTAGTAATTGTCGGAGGTCGGCACGACCGAACCGAGATATTTCTTCACCAGCTCCGGATGCTCGCGGATCGCTTCCGAGATCGAGCAGAAGATGACGCCGGCCTGCGCCAGCTCTTTCTTGAAGGTGGTGACGACGGAGACGGAATCGAACACGGCGTCGACCGCGACACGGCCCGATTTGTAGACATTGTCGCTGACTTCCTCGAGCTCGGAGGCGTCGGTCTTCTGTACGCCGGCGAGGATTTCCTGCTCCCGCAGCGGAATGCCGAGCTTCTCGTAGACTTTCAGCAGCTCGGGATCGACGTCGCTCAGCGAGGTCGGGCCGGGCGTGCTCTTGGGCGCCGCGTAGAAGTAGATGTCCTGGAAATCGATCTTGGGATAGTGGACGCGCGCCCAGGTGGGCTCGTCCAGCGTCAGCCAGCGACGATAGGCTTCCAGACGCCATTCCAGCATCCAGGACGGTTCATCCTTCTTGGCCGAAATGAAGCGGATGATGTCTTCGCTGAGGCCCTTGGGGGCCTTGTCCATCGCGATTTCGGTCTGGAATCCGTATTTGTATTGGTCGACGTCGATCTTTCGGACCCGATCGATCGTGTCCTGCACAGCAGGCATATGCGTTCTCCATCCACGCCGGGGTCAAGGCCCGGCAGTTTTCAAACTATGGCACCGCCAAAAACGAACGCCGAAGAAGCGCTCGCGGCCGCGTAAGTTCCATATAGTGCGTTCCGACCGGAAATTCACCCGGCCAGCATGAAACGCACGGCTCTACCAGGCCGAAAGGCCCAAAATCATTTTCGTCAAGCATCGGATTTTCCCGAAAACCGCTACGCACTTTTCGGTCCGATGCTCCAACCGCCTACGCGGCCTTTTCTCTATCCGCCCTACGTGCGGCAATCCCCGCCAACGCAGCGCGGAAAAGCTCGATGTCTCCCGCGCCGGTCGCGGCACCGATCGACACGCGCAAGGCGCCAAGACTGTCGCCGTAGCCCATGGCTTTCAGCACATGGCTCGGCCCAACCTTGCCCGACGAACAGGCGGAGCCGGCCGACAGCGCAACACCGGCCAGATCGAAGGCGATCTGCGCGGTTTCGGCCTTGACGCCCGCAATAGCGAAGAATGTCGTGTTGGCAAGCCTTGGCGCGCCGGTTCCAAAGATTTCCGCGTCCGGCACCAGCGATTTCACGATGGCCTCGATCTCGTCACGGCGCTGGCGCACGCCATCCATGGCCGGCAACCCGGCCAGCGCCTCGCGTGCGGCGGCGCCAAAGCCGGCAATGGCAGCGAGGTTTTCGGTGCCGCCGCGATGGCCCTTTTCCTGGCCACCGCCATTGATCAGCGGCTTCGGCATCATCAAGTCGGAGGCGGCGACGATGGCGCCGACGCCCTTGGGACCGCCGATCTTATGCGAGGACAGAATCAGGTAATCGGCGTAACCCGCTGACATATCGATTGAAACGCGCCCCGCAGCCTGGACGGCGTCGACGACCAGAATGCCGCCCGCCGCCTTGACGATCCCGGCGATGCGATCGATCGGCTGGATGACGCCGGTCTCGTTGTTGGCGGCGTGGATGGCGACCAGCGGCAGGCCGTCGGCCTTGTCATGACCGCCGAGCACCGCCGCCAAGGCGCCGAGATCGGCGATGCCGTTGGCGTCGACGCCGATCCGCGTCACCTGCGCTGCCGGGAAACGCCCGCCATTCAACAGGCAGGGATGATCGGCCTCGGACACGTAAAGCCGGCTCATGCGCACAGTGCCGCGCCCCATCTGCCAGTCCGATGACAACAGCGTCGAAGCGGCTTCGGTCGCACCGGAGGTGAACACGACGTGTTCGGCCTTGGCGTTGACCAGCGCCGCCACGTCACGCCTGGCGGTCTCGATCAGGCGGCGTGCGGCACGCCCCTCGGCATGGACCGACGACGGGTTGGCGGCGACATCAAGAGCCGCGACCATAGCTTCGCGGGCCGCGGCAAGCAGCGGCGCACTGGCATTGTAGTCGAGATAGGCGCGTATTCCGGCCATTTTCGTCCAGTTGGTCCCGTCTGAAGCCATTCCGCTGTCGTATGGCGTTATTTCCTTGAAATTCCAAGGCGAGCCGTCCTATTTACGCGGCTTGCGGCGCGGGTGGCTGGGCTCGATGTCTTGCCACTCAGTTTTGAACAATTCTAAACTAGCTTCTAAGAAGACGCTCGCCCTGCGTCAAGGCCAGAGGAAACGTTCCGGGCACCGCGCGTTCGTATTACCCAGTGGAGTATTTTATGCCTGAGGTCATTTTCACCGGTCCTGCCGGCCGCCTGGAGGGTCGCTATCAGCCTTCCAAGGAAAAGAGCGCGCCGATTGCCATCGTCCTGCACCCGCATCCGCAATTCGGCGGCACGATGAACAACAAGATCGTCTACGACCTCTTCTACATGTTCCAGAAGCGGGATTTCACCACGCTGCGCTTCAATTTCCGCGGCATCGGCCGCAGCCAAGGCGAGTTCGACCACGGCACCGGCGAGCTGTCGGATGCCGCCGCGGCACTGGATTGGGTGCAGTCGCTGCATCCGGATTCCAAGAGCTGCTGGGTCGCCGGTTATTCCTTCGGGTCGTGGATCGGCATGCAACTCCTGATGCGCCGGCCGGAGATCGAAGGCTTCATCTCGATCGCGCCGCAGCCCAACACCTATGATTTCTCGTTCCTGGCCCCCTGCCCGTCATCGGGCCTGATCATCCATGGCGATGCCGACAAGGTGGCGCCGCCGAAGGATGTGCAGGGGCTGGTCGACAAGCTGCATACGCAAAAGGGCATCACCATCACGCAGAAGACCTTGCCCGGCGCCAACCATTTCTTCTCCAACGACGCCGACCTGCTGCTCGAGGAATGTGCGGATTATCTCGACCGCCGGCTGGCCGGCGAGTTGTCGGACCCGCGGCCGAAGCGGTTGAGATAGACAAAGGAAGCAGGGACGGCGATGTACGAACCTCCTCAATTCAGGGAAACGCGGCCGGAAATCCTGCACGGGTTGATCCGAGCGCATCCGCTGGGCCTGTTGGTTTCCAACGGACCGGACGGGCCGGTCGCCAACGCCATCCCGTTCCTGCTCGACGTGGATGTCGGGCCGAACGGCAGGCTGCGCGCGCATCTGGCGCGCGCCAATCCGCAATGGCGCCTGTTGGCCGACAATCCGGCGTCACCCGTGCTGATCGTCTTCCAGGGCAGCGATGCCTATGTGACGCCGTCCTGGTACGAGACCAAGCGCGAGACCGGCAAGGTGGTGCCGACGTGGAATTATGCCATCGTGCAGGTTCGCGGCACCGTCAAGGTGATGGATGACCAAGACTGGCTGGCGCAGCAGATCGCCGATCTGACCGCGTCCCAGGAGGGCACTCGCGCCGCACCCTGGGCGGTGACCGATGCGCCGGCGCCCTTCATCCAGTCGCAGATCAAGGGCATCATCGGGCTGGAAATCGAGATCAGCGAAATCCACGGCAAGTGGAAGGTCAGCCAGAACCGGCCGGTTGCCGATCGCGTCGGCGTTGCGCAAGGACTGGAACACGAGGACCACCAATCGCCCGGCATGGCCGGCCTGGTCAGGTCCTATGGCGGTCTGGACGGCGTCTAGCGATGTCCCTGTAGCAAGGTTTCAGGGACATGCGCCGCACATTGCACTATGCTATTCTCCTACAAGACACAGTCGGGGGCAGGCATGAGAAGGATTCTGATTGCAGCTCTTCTTATGGAACTGTTGGCGGGTCCAGCTGCGGCACTCAGCGAAATACAAGGCCTCGTGCAATACGATTGCCAGACGTCAAGCTGTAATCTTCAATGCACCGGAACAAACACCAATCTGTCAGTTCCCTATAAAACGCTTACGGTTTTCCAATGGAAGGATCACGTAAGGCGGTTATGGATTGCTGTGGATGACACCCAGTACGTTCTCGGGGACGACACAACGTGCAAATTCGAAGGAAAGGCGACGTTTCAGCTCGGCTCCAGCCTACTGCCGAAGCCGACTCCGCCGTGCACATGCATTGGAAGCCAATGCACTCCGCCAGGATGCCGCCCGTAGGCCGGAGGAGTGAAGAAACCCGGATGGTTTAGGTTCTGACCTGCTTCGCTTGGCCAAACCATGCCAAGCGAAACGTCCTCTTGCGGACCGGCAATCCCGACGGCATCGGCCGAAAGATGAAGCCGAGCCGGGCAAAGACCAGCCCGCAGGCCAGCGCAAAGCCGCAGCCAAGGCCGAAGCCGGCGACGGTGTCGCTGGGATAGTGCGCGCCGACGAAGATCCGGGTCGAGGCGATGCAGGCGGTGATCGCCAGGGCGATGTACCAGCGCCGCGGAAACAACAGCAAAGCGACGCCGAACACCGCGCCCATTGTCGTGGCATGACCGGACGGGAAGCCGGCGAAGCGCGCATCGAAAGCGAAGGGATGCAGGGCCAGCACGCCAAAGTCTTCGAAATAGAGCGGGCGAGCCCGGCCGATCGCATATTTCAGCACATTGACGGCGAGGCCCGACAGGCCGACGGCGCACAGCACCAGAAAGGCCAGGCAGGTCCAGTTGTAGACCAGCATCAGCGAGCGCCGGGAGAGACCTCGCCAGTCCGTCAGGTTCGCGGCGACGAGCAGAAGCGCCGACGGAATGAGATACCAGCCGCCCAGGCCGAACTGCGTGACAAAGTCGGCGGTCCGGGCAAATCCCGCCGACCACTGGCCGTGAAGCATTCCGGCCGGCGTGTCGAGACGAACAAACGCCGCTGCCGTCAGCAAAACCCAGACCAGCGCCCAGACCGACCACAAAATGTTCGGGTATCTGGCTGGACGGGTGGCAAAGCGCCTTTTGGCGATCTGCATCGTATCGCGAAAATTGTCGAGGGACCGGCGCCCGACCCCTAGGAGCAGGCTGAAAACCGAAGGGCGTGATTTCACCAGCATAGGAAATTCGACCCCAGTGTTGCCGTCATGGGCATCGGCGAGCCGTCATGGGGCCACACGATAGAGGCCGAGCGACAGTTTGTCTCCCGACGAATAGTTGAGCCCGTCAACTTCGGCCACCCGGTTCGCCGACTTGCCTTGCGCCGCCAGCAGCCCATTCAGTTTCTGCTCGTCAACGACCTGTGCCAGCGCCAGCGCGCAGGCCGGATCGCCAAGCAGATGTTTGGCGACGCCATCGACATCGGTCAGGACGGTCTTGGTGCCGACCAGGAACACCAGGCTCGGTTCGTGATATTCAGCCGAGGCGAGCACCGAGGTGTCGCAGGGCTTGTTGGCTTGGACCGCCGCCTCGATCGCCGGGCTCAGCCAGAGCGGTTTCAGCGAGGGCGCGATGACGCCGAATAGCAAGCCATAGGTGATGCCGGCGCAGACCGCGATGGCGCCAATGCGGCGCAGCGGCACTTGCAACTGCCGCGAAAAGGCGAAATAGCCCGCCGCCAGTGCCGCCGCGGCCGCCGGAATGCTCCACCAGGAGAAGGTGCCGGTGAGGTAGATCGGTGCTCCGACGCAGACCGCCGCCAGGCCTAGGCTGACCACGGCCAGACCGAATGCGGTCGACCACCACAACCAATCCTGCCAGCGCCTGAGCGGCGCATTCGCCTCCCGCGGCGACAATGTCAGCAACCAGCCGATCAGCAGCGCCATGCCGGGATAGGCCGGCAGGACATAGTGCGGCAGCTTGGTCGGGATCAGTTCGAACACCAGCCAGAACGGTATGTACCAGGCGAGGCAGAAACGCAGCCGCGGATCGTCGCGCAGACGGTTGAGGGCCTGCAGCCCGGCGCCGACCGCGATCAGGCCGAAGGGCCACATGAACAGCGAATAGGTCAGCATGTAGAAACCGGGCGGGAGGCCGTGCGATTCCTCGCCCGACGCGACCTTGGCCACCATGTCCTTGCCGACGGCATCCTGGAGAAAGGCGCCGCCGCTCTTCCAGGTGATCAGGGCGACCCAGGGCAGCACGATAAGCAGCACCAGGGCGACACCGCGCACGAGCTTCAGCTTCAGGAGCCAGCGCCAGTCGCGTTCGAAAGCAAACAGCGTGGCAACCGTCAGCACCGATAATAGCGGGGCCACCGGTCCCTTGATAAGGATCCCCAGGCCTTGAGCCGCCCAGAAGATCCACGGCAGATGGCCGGCTACCGGTTGGTTGCGGCGCGCTGCCAGATAGATCTGGGCGAGCGCGCCTTGCGCCGCCACGCAGCAGGCCAGCAGCATGGCGTCGGTCTTGGCGTCGCGGCCCTCGAAGGCGGTCGCGAAGATCGCCGCCATCATCAGGCCGGCGGCGAGGCCTGCATTGGCACCGAAGAGCTTCGTGCCTGTCCAGGCGATGCCGACGACGGCCAAGGCAATGCCAAGCATGGAGACGAGGCGGTAGACCCAGATCGGCGCCGCCGCCCCCTCGCCGCTCAGCGCCACGGCCGCCGATTGCAGCCAGTAGATGCCGATCGGCTTCTTGTAGCGCGAGGCATCCTGAAAACGGATGTCGACATAGTCGCCGGTTTCGACCATCTGCTTGGTGGCCTGGACAAAACGGGATTCGTCGCGGTCGACTGGTGGAAGGCTCGCCAGTCCGCTGAACGTCATCAGCAGGCTGAACAGAAAGAGGGCGAGATAATTCCTGTTCATCGCGGAGCTTCCGGATCTGATTTGCGGGATAGCCCCGTCGCGGCGCTTCGGGTCCTGCCCCTGCGCGGCGCCTCAATACGCCAGCCAAAACGACGAAGCAAGGATTCGCAACGCCATCCGCACGGGCGGCAAAACAGGATTCCACTTTTGCTGATCGCTGGACCTTTGTCTGGCGCGCGATCAGACGCAAAACCGGAAACCACTTTTGCTGATCGCGCTTGGATGCTAAACGCGCGCGTTCATGCACGCCCGAGCCGCAGCGGCCGGACGCTTTCGGGAAAGAAACAATGCCTGCCTTCAAATCCGATTTCCTGCGCACGATGAGCGAGCGCGGTTTCATCCACCAGACTTCGGATGATGCCGGCCTCGACAATATCTTCGCCAAGGAGACGGTGACGGCCTATATCGGCTTCGACGCGACCGCCGAGAGCCTGCATGCCGGCTCACTGATCCAGATCATGATGCTGCACTGGCTGCAGCAGACTGGTCACCGGCCGATCGCGCTGATGGGCGGCGGCACCTCGATGATCGGCGACCCGTCGTTCAAGGACGAGGCGCGCAAGCTGCTGACGCCGCAGGATATCGACGACAACCTCGCCGGCATCCGCCGCAACTTCATGCCCTACCTCAAATTCGGCAGCGGTCCGAACGATGCCATCATGGTCAACAATGCCGACTGGCTGATGGAGATCAACTACGTCAATTTCCTGCGCGATGTTGGCCGTCACTTTTCCGTCAACCGCATGCTGGCCTTCGATTCCGTCAAGCTGCGGCTCGATCGCGAGCAGTCGCTGTCGTTCCTCGAATTCAACTACATGATCCTGCAGGCCTATGATTTCGTCGAGCTTTACAAGCGTCTCGGCTGCCGCCTGCAGATGGGCGGCTCCGACCAATGGGGCAACATCATCAATGGCATCGATCTCGGCCGCCGCATGGAGGATGCGCAGCTCTATGCGCTGACCACGCCGCTGCTCACCACCTCGTCCGGCGCCAAGATGGGCAAGTCTGCCTCGGGCGCGGTCTGGCTCGATGCGGAAATGCTGAGCCCGTACGAATTCTGGCAATACTGGCGCAACACCGAGGATGCCGATGTCGGCCGCTTCCTGAAGCTCTACACGACGCTGCCGCTGGACGAGGTCGCGCGGCTTGCACAGCTCGGCGGATCCGAGATCAACGAGGCGAAGAAGATCCTCGCCACCGAGATCACCGCCCTGCTGCACGGCCGCGCAGTCGCCGAACAAGCCGCCGACACGGCGCGCAAGACGTTCGAGGAAGGCGCACTCGCCGAATCGCTGCCGACCGTCGAGGTTGACAGGGCCGCGCTCGAAGCCGGCCTCGGTGTTCTCTCGCTGCTGGTGAGCGCCGGACTGGCGGCCTCGAACGGTGAAGCGCGGCGGCATGTGCAGGGCGGTGCGGTGCGCCTGAACGACGAGCCGGTCAGCGACGAGCGCCGGCTGGTGACGCCTAAGGATTTGAGTCCGGAAAACGTCGTGAAGCTTTCGCTGGGCAGGAAAAAACACATCCTGGTGCGGCCGGTCTGACGAGGACGTCGGCGAGATAGCCGAGCGGCTCGACGCCGTTGAGCCTGCTGGTTTCGATCAGCAAGGCGACGATGGCCCCAGTACCCGGCGCCCGCGATTTCGTTGGACAGACCAATGGTGACAGGGGCAGTGTGCGGCATGATCCGTATGCGGGGGCGCATCAAGGTGCAGGTTCGGTCGCTGGCGTCGCATTTCGTGCCGATGCTTTGTGCGTTTTTGCTAGTCTTGCTGTCACCGGCGATCGCATCAGCGCAGCAAGCCGATGTGGTGCTGGCGGTTGGCACAATCACCACCGACAACTATCCCGGTCAGGAGTTTGCTGGCAATGGACTGGGCGAGGCTATCTTGCACCAGGCCGTCACCATGCTGGACGACGGCGGGGAGTTTGCATGGTGCGCGGGAAAGGTCGTCGAATGGCGGCGGATCGACGAGGTGAACAAGGAACAGAAGTTTCAGCAGTCGAAATATGCTGATCCTGCCACGGCGATAAAGAAGCTCGGCACCGAGGCACCAGATTTTCTGATTGGTGGCAGCATCAAATTCGGCGCTGGGAAAGCCGATTGGACCATAGAGGTAAGAACCAACCCCGGCGGCGAGCTTGTTGACAGCTTCACCGGCTTTGCAGATGACGATGCGGTTCTGGACGAGGCTGCCCGGATTACCGAACACGTGCTGGACAAGCTTTGCCCCGGCCCGTGGACGGTCACCGGCGGCGGCGCTCGGATCAAGGTGAGCGGAACCGTGGCGAAGTTGGACGAGGCGTTCAAGGTAGTCGGCAAATTCCCCGGTGGCACCGCGAATTTCGTGTACTCGCCAACGTCGCGCTCCGGCGGGACAGTGGATTATGTGCTGGCTGGGGGCGGTTTTTCAGGCGCCGGCAGCGGCACCTATACGATCGGCCCTTCGGGCGACGGCTCTACCATGACGATCAAGCAAACCACGAAGGGGTGCATCGCCGGCGTGCCGGGTTCGTGCAAGACCAACAGTGAGGTGCTGACCCTGACCCCGGTTTCGCGCTGACGGTCCGCTGCGCATCCGACGGACGACTGTTTGGGGCGCCTTTTCCGCCTCCTGGTGCGGGTCGGTCCTGAGGTCACAATTGACATCATGCGCATTAGTGTGTATTGATACACACATAAAGAGCACCGATGTGATTGCAAAATTGGTCGCTGATGGATGGTTCGAGGTCGCTCGAAAAGGCAGTCACGCTCAATTCAAGCACAACGACAAACCGGGACGGGTCACCGTTCCACACCCCAGACGAGACATACCCATCGGCACGCTGCGTAGCATCGAAAAGCAGTCTGGGCTGGCACTGAGGTGAGACATGAAGCAGTATATCGGACTAATCCATAAGGATGCCGAAAGCGACTTCGGCGTGTCTTTTCCTGATTTTCCCGGTGTGATTACGGCGGGTAAGGACTTGGACGACGCTCGAGTTATGGCCGAAGAGGCCCTTGCCTTTCATGTCGAAGGGCTTGTCGAGGACGGAGAGGCTATTCCAGAGCCCTCGTCTCTGGCTGAGGTTATGGCATCAGCGGCCAACCGTGACGGCGTGGCTATTCTGGTTGGTGTGAAAACCGAAACAAAGAAAGCGGTGAGAGTAAACATTACTCTACCGGACGATGTTCTTCAGCGGATCGATGCATTCGCCGAAGCTCACGGGTATACACGCTCCGGGTTTATCGCCAAGGCAGCTCAAAGAGCAATGGAACTCGAAGCCCCATGACCGCATCCTTCGAGGCGAAGATCACCGGTATTCGAAGATCGACCTGAATATTCCAGGCGCGATCACCGACAGCGGGTTGATGTCCAGCACCGGCTTGTTGGCATTGCCCTTGAGCCGGTAGGTGACGCCGATCAGGCCACGGTCGCGGCCGTTGCCGAGCAGCGCGCCGACGATGGGCAATTCGCCGAAGATCCGATTGAGGCCATAGACCGGCATGAACGTGCCGGTCATGTCCATATTGTTGTCCTGGTCGTAGAGCGTGCCCTGGAACGTGGTGCCGATGCGCGGGCCGCGCAGCACGCCATTGGCCAGTTTCAGATAGCCGCTGCCCTTGTCGATCTCGGCGTAACCGCGTTCGAACTTCACCCGCGACGTGTCGAGCTTGCCCTTGACCGCCTGATTGAGGCTGCGGCTGTCGCCGGCCGGCGTGGTCGAGACGATGGAGGCCAGTTTCGGTTCGTTGACAATGAAAAAGTTGCTGGTGTCGACCTTGCCCGTCAGCGAGCCGTCGCTCGGTCCCGCAAGCGCCAGGGTGATCGTTCCGCCTTCCATATGCTCGTAAATGTTGAGGAACCTGAGGATGGCGCCGGCGTCGGCGGACTGCATGTTGAGTGTGCGCCGGCCGGCGCCGGTTGTGTTGCTGATCGATATGGCCGCGCCCGAACTTGCCGTGGCGCTGACCTTCAGCCCGTTCACCCGCGAACCGGCGGCGCTATAGTCGAGCTTCAAATTGGACAATCGCTCGTCGTGGAAACCGGTCAGTTGATCGACATCGGCGCTGACGGAAATGGCATCGGAACCGGTGGTCTTGGTGGCCGTATCGACATCCGAGGTGAACTGCTTGATTAGCGAGCGGGCATCGAGCGCGTTGCCGGATATGTCGACCGCATAGCCCTTGCCGGACCGCTTCACCGACACCGAAACGTCGTCGCCCCTGTTCAAGGTGACCTTGCTGAACCGCGCCGACGACAAAGCGCCGTTGACCAGTACGATGCTGCCGTCGACGGAGAAAGACTTTCCGCCGAGATCGAAGTCGGACAGCGTCGTGGTGTCGCCGGACTTGGTCATGACGAAGGTGACATTGGCCGGCACGCCCGCCCCCTTGCTCCAACCGGCCCAGGGAATGTCCAGCCTGGCATTGGTCAGGTCGGCCGAGACGTTCTGGTCGCCGCTGCCGTTCTTGTCGATCGCCACCTTCACCGTTCCGGCAAGCAGCGGCTTCAGGCCGGGCATGGCGGCGGCACGGATCTTGTCGTCGAGCACCAGGGCCACCTTGCGGCTGCGCGCCGGCCCATCATCCCTGAGCGGCTCGACAAGGTCGAGTTCGGCAGGAATGCCGTTCAACAACGCCTTGGCGGAGATCACCGCCTTTTCGGGGTCGACCGTGATCGAACCGTCGGCATCCGTCACGATCTGCCCCTCGAAGGGCTTGGCCAACGACATGCCACTGTAGTCGAGCGACACCAGCCAATCGAGCTTCGAACTATCGACGCCGGACTGCAGCGGAATATCCGCCTTGACGTGGCCGGTGACGCTGCCCGACAGGTCTTCCGGCAGGATGCCGACATGGCGCATGGCGTTGATCGGCTCGTAGGATGCGAGTTCGGCGACGGCCGACGCTTCGCCGTTGACGTCGATGTCGAGCGCGCCGATGACCGGCGGGCGATTGGCCGCCTTGACGATCAGCGTGCCGTTGCTGGCCGCGACGGTGCGGCCGCTGGGCATATAGACAGTGCCCGAGGACAGGGAGATGTCGACATCGTTGCCGTGGAAGCCGACGACGCCAACCGCGTCGCGGATCGGCGGGATGCGTCCGGCGGTGTCGAAGCGCGATCCCTCGATCTGGAAGCGGCCGAACACCTCATCGGCGGAAAGCGGCACGCCATTGCCCAGGCGGCCAGGCACGACCTGGAACTGAAGGTTGGCGTCGACGACGCGGCCGCCGAACAGATTGGCCAGCACCCACAGCCGGGCGTTGCGTGCCGAAAACCACGGCCACAGCTGCTTGACGTGGGAGACCTGCATGTCGTGGATGTTGAACGCCAGATTGATCCCCGGCGCCTTGCCGTCGACGAACGCCACGGCGGCGGTGCCAAGCACTTCGCCGGAGGCGGCGGACCGAAGCGCGATCTGCTCGGCGACCAGCTTATGGCTGACCGTGTTGTAGACACCGGCAATCCGGGCGAGGAAGGTGAGCGCAGGCTCAGGCGACTCCGAAGGTGCAAGCGAGGAACCGTCGCTGGTCAGGTCGTAGCGATACGACGGCTCCTCACCCGTCGCGCCGCTTGCCGGCTTCGGTCCGATCGAACCGGCGAAATCGAATGTCGAGCGACCGGTCTTCAGCAGCAGCCTATCCACCTGGACCTTGTTGCTGCCCGCCACCAGCGTCGCATTGACATCGAAATTGGCCGGCAGCAGCCCGCGCGTGCCGAGATCGAGGACGGAACCCGTCGACGACAAAGCGGCCGTCAGCCGCGATGCATTCGCACCCGATCCTTCCGATCCCGTCAGCTTCAAGGTGACCGCGCCCAACTTGCCGGCAGCGGCCGTGGTGTCGGCAAGCCCAGTGGTAACACCGGCATCCGCCAGATCGATGCTGGCATCCAGCGCCGTGACGCGGTGTGCCGCAATATCGCGGGTGGCGGAAGCAGCAACGGTAACCGCCCTGCCGTCGACATCCGCCGTGGACGAGAACTGCATACCGCCGGGTCCCGACTGCTCGACGGTGGCGTCGGTGATTTTGAGGAGCTTGATCGCTCCGGTTTCGGGCAGCACGAATTCGACGTTGTGAAGATCGACCCGATGCAGCGAATCTTCCCGCACGGCATCGAGTGCGCGGTTGACGTTTCCGAACACCGCAGTGGACAGCTTCTCCGGATCGATCAGGCCATCCGCATTGCGCAGCATGGCGGTCCAGTCGCCGCCGGATGGCATTGCCGCCGTGACGATGCGGGCATCGGAGATCCTGGCACTGGTCAGCCGCACATCCCCCCACAGCAGCGGGATCAGGCGCACACCGAAGCGCACACGGCCGGCATCGGCCATCGGCTTGCCGTCAGCGGTCTTCAGGCTGACGTCGCTGACCTGGAGCGCTATGAAACTCGAACTGTCGAGCGTGATGCGGGCCGGCCCGACCGCGACATTGACAGCGACACCCGCCAGTTTCTCGAGAGCCGTTTCCGCTTCCGTGCGAAGCCGTTCCGAACCGACGCCGGACGCACCGATGAGATAGACAACGACTGCCGCCAACAAGACGAGGCTGGCGAAACCGGCAAATACCCTTGCCAGCATGCGAAAGCCGCGTCCGATCGACGCCTGACCGAGCGGCGGCACGCGGCAGGCGGACGGAAAGGTCCCCAGGTCGGTGATCTCATCACGCCTGAACCGGATCTTCTCGTGCTGCGGTTGCTCCTGATCCACGCAATTTTCCGTTCTACGAACTCGATCGTGGACGAATCCCCGCTCGACACTATATCGGTGTGGCTTCGCGCGTAACCACAAACAAGGGCATCGGTATGGCTGACCTCGACGTAGGCGATCTTGCGCCGCAATTCGATCTGCCGCGCGACGGCGGCGGATCAGTCAGCCTTGCCGCATCCCTAGGCAAGCCCATCGTGCTCTATTTCTATCCGCAGGATGACACAACAAGCTGCACGCAAGAGGCGATCAGCTTTTCACAGCTGAAGCCGGACTTCGAGAAGGCCGGCGCCGTGGTGATCGGCCTGTCGCCCGACGCCGTCAAGAAGCACGACAAGTTCAAGTCGAAATACAATCTCACCATCGACCTCGCCGCCGACGAGGAGCGCAAGGTGATCGAGGCCTACCATCTGTGGGTCGAGAAATCGATGTATGGCCGCAAATACATGGGCGTCGAGCGCGTGACGTTCCTGATCGGCCGCGACGGGCGGATCGCCAGGATTTGGCGCAAGGTCCGCGTCAAGGGCCATGCGGAAGAGGTGCTCGAGGCCGTTCGCGCGCTTTGAGGTTTTGCCGGCGAGGCTGGCGCGGTTTCCCCTACAACCTTACGCACGCCTGGCGGGCAGTCGCTGCGGGCAAGCCGGCGCTGCAAGCCTTTGTTAACCTTAATAATGTGTAGTCAAGCTGTCGTTGTGTCGTAAACGAAAGCTTGGTCCCGTGAACGCAACCGGTCAGTCCGCAGTCTTCGGCAAGCGCAAGGAGCCCCACACGGTCATCATCGCCCGGGGCAACGAGATCAGGCACTTCACGATCCGACCCTGGCTGGCGGCCTTTATCGGCTCGGCGCTGGCCGCCATTGCCATCGGCTACCTCATGGCCACCTCCTACCTCGTGCTGCGCGACGATTTGATCGGCGCCACCACGGCGCGGCAGGCACGCATGCAGCAAGCCTATGAGGATCGCATTTCGGCGCTTCGCGCCCAGGTCGACCGCATCACCAGCCGCCAGCTGCTCGACCAGCAGCTGATGGAAACCAAGGTCAGCGAACTGCTTGAGCGCCAGAGCCAGTTGAGCCAGCGTCACGGCCGCCTTGGCCCGCTGCTCGAGCGTGCTGAAAATGAAGTCGGCGCGGCGCCGGCCGAAGATCCGGCAGCGGTTGCGAAGCCGGACAAACGCGCCGAAGTGACCGGCAGCATCAAGGAGCCGGCGCAGAACTATGCGATCGCCAGCCTGAGCGCCGACCTCGGCGCCGGCGACACCAGGCCGTTCTCGCTGTGGTCGACCCGCTCCGATCCGCTGCCCAACGATTCAGCCGCCGATCGTGCGGACAAGCTCTTCGTCTCGATCAACCAGTCGCTGAAATCCATCGAAAGCGATCAGCTCACCCGCATCAGCACGCTTGCCGACAACGCCTACAAGAGTGCCGACGCGATCACCCAGGCGCTTCAAGCGGCCGGACTGCCGGTCGACAGCGACTTCGGCAAGAGCGATAGCGATGTCGGCGGACCGCTGATCCCGCTCGACAGTTCGATGGTGTTCGACAGCAAGGTCAAGGAGCTGGACGAAGCGCTGGACGCGCTCGACCACCTCAAGAAGGAAGCACGCCAGCTGCCGCTAACCAATCCGGCTCCGGGTCATTCCGTCACAAGTCCGTTCGGCGTGCGCACCGACCCTCTCCTCGGCACCGCCGCCCTGCATTCCGGCATGGATTTCAGGGCGCCGATCGGCATGGCCGCCAAGGTCACGGCGCCTGGCACCGTCACCAAAGCCGGCTGGAATGGCGGCTATGGCCGCATGGTGGAAGTCGACCACGGCAACGGTTTTGCGACGCGTT
The DNA here is from genome assembly GCF_964254115.1 of Mesorhizobium sp. LjRoot246. NCBI lineage: Bacteria > Pseudomonadati > Pseudomonadota > Alphaproteobacteria > Hyphomicrobiales > Phyllobacteriaceae > Mesorhizobium > Mesorhizobium sp. LjRoot246. The sequence goes on from NZ_CAXUSN020000001.1 coordinate 4,474,717, forward strand.
ACGGGCATCTCAGCGAGATCGACGTGACCGTCGGCGAGAAACTGGACGCCGGCGCCGTCATCGGCAAGACCGGCAGCAGTGGCCGCTCGACCGGCCCGCATCTGCATTACGAAGTCCGCCACAATGGCGAAGCGATCGATCCGTTGCGATTCCTGACTGTCGGCAAGAAGGTCGCCCAGTACCTCTGAGGCTGGCAGGCGGAGAGCTGATCGGCGGTCAGACACTCAAGAACAAGCTCTATCCCGACTCGCAGGCAATCAACCCGTTCAGACGGCCGTCGGCGCGCGCGGCGCTCATTTCTTTTTCGGATCCGTGTCGCCGCCGTTCGGGGCTTTGCCCTTGTGGGGCGGACGCAGGTTGTCGAAGCCCATATAGTGGTCGGTATCCGACGTGTTCCATTTGCCGCCCAGATAGATGATCGCAATGACCGCAGCGAAAATCAGCAAGACATAGATCGTATCCATACCGCCTATGTAGGGCACAAGCACCGCTCGGACAGCTGTTGGCTTTTTGTGCCGGTCTTCGCTACATCATTTGCCGTCGCAGAGCCTCAGGATTTGACATGGATCTCTCGCGGGAACCTTGTCAGCGCCTCATTGCCGGTTGCGGTCACCAAAATGGTCTCGCTGATCTCGATGCCCCAACCGTCCATCCACATGCCAAGGATGGAATGCACGACATTGCCCGGCTGTAGCACCGTCTTGTCGCCCGGCCTGAGGCTGATCGTATGTTCGCCCCAATCCGGCGGATAGGCGACGCCGATGGAATAGCCGATGCGCGATTCCTTCTTCAGGCCGTAGCCTTGAATGACTTTGCGCCAGGCGGCTTCGACGGCTTCGGCCGATGTTCCCGGCCTGACCGCATCGAGCACCGCGTCCATGCCCTCGATCACCGCTTTTGCCGTATCCGAGACATTGGTCGGCGTCTTGCCAAGCTGCATGGTTCTGGCGAGGCCGGCAGCATAGCGGCGGCAGACGCCGGCAAGTTCCAGGGCAATCGTCTCGTTGTCCCCGAACCGCCTGTCGCTCCACATGATGTGCGGGGCGGAAGCGTTCTCGCCGCCGAGGATAGTCGGCGGAAGCGCTGTGATATCGCCAGCGAAATCCGGGCTGCCGGCGATCTGCGCCGCCTGTATGGCGGCGATGGCATCGCATTCGCGAACACCTGGCGCGATCACCTCGAAGGCTCGCGTGACGGCCGCCTCGGCTAGGCTCGAGGCCTTGCGCAGATAGGCGATCTCGGGCGCCGATTTGACCGCGCGGATCCAGTTCACCAGCAGATCGGCATCATGCCATTTCGCATTGGGCAGTCCGGCGACAAGCCGGGCGTGGGCTTTCGGGGAGAAATAGTAGGCTTCGAGTTCGATGCCGATATGTCTGCCGCCCCAGCCCTTCGCGACGATCCAGCTCGCGATCCAGTCCATGGGATGACGGTCGGCGCGCTGGACATGATCCTCCGGGAAACCAACCACGTTCTCTGGTTTCATCCAGGCCGTCAAAAGACCGCCGGCCGCATCCATGGCGCGCCCGATCCAAACCGGCTCGACCTCCTCGATCGGAATGAGCACCACCTGGGGCGTATAGAACGACCAGCCATCATAGCCGGTGATGTAGTGCTGGTTGGCAACGTCATTGACGACAAGGAGTTCGAGACCGCGCTTCGCCATCTCGATGCGGATCTTGCGCAGCCGCTGCTGGTACTCGTCGCGGGCAAACGGCAATTCGATCATCTTTGCTCCATGCTTTGTCGGATCAACGGTCAACGTCGCTCACCCTTGAAGCGGTTTCGCCATGGCGGCAATCGGCCAAGTGCGGCGCGTGAGCAGGTCCTGAACCGGATACGCCATCAGAGCCTCCTCCGGGTTTGAGTTTTGGCCATCAAATTATTTTTGAATTCCATTTGACTGAATAAATAAGCAATGCGAAGCTGCCTTCTCCTAAGGGGCGCGCGTCATGGCATTGCGGGGGACCAATCAGGAGTTCGGGCGGCCTTACAACCGGCGCATCGTGCTTGAGTCCATCCGCCTGCATGGGCCGATTGCCCGCGGCGAAATCGCCCGGCGCGTCGGCCTCACCGTCCAGACCGTATCGACCATCGTCCGCGAACTGGAAGAACAGGGTTATATCCTGTCGCTGCGCGAGGAACCGAAGGGGCGCGGCCTGCCGCCGGCGACCTTGCGGATCAATCCCGAGGGCGGCTATGCCGTCGGCGTCCACATCACCCCGCTCGGTATCAGTGCCGCCTTGATCAATCTGAGCGGCGACGTGATCGAGAGCACCTACCGCGAGGCGCCGAACGCAACGCCCGACCATGCCTTCGATCTGATCGGGGCGATGGTGATTGAATTGACCAGACTGCGCGCTGGCGGACGGGTGCTTGGGGTCGGCATGGCCCTGCCCGGACCGTTCGATGTCGAATCCATGAGCTTCGTCGGCCCGACCACCATGACCGGCTGGAAGGATGTGGCGCTGGGTGAGCGGCTGGCGACTTCCACCGGGCTGCCGGCGTTCTTTGAAACCGATATGGCGGCCGCGGCCATGGGCGAGCGCCTCTACGGCCTCGGCGCTCGATTCTCCGAATACTACTATCTCTATTTCGGCGTCGGCCTTGGCGGCGTCATGGTTCATGACGGCAGCGCATTGCGCGGCGCCTGGGGAAATGCCGGCGAGATCGGACACATTCCTGTCGTCCCCGGCGGCGAGACCTGCCCGTGCGGCAACAGCGGCTGTCTCGAAAGATACCTCTCGATCGAGGCGCTCCGGCGCTGGAACGGCAGCGAGGCCGAATGGGTGGCCGAAGTCGCGCCGATCTTTCACAATGCCGTCGCCGTCATCGAAAACCTGTTCGACCCTGAAACGGTCATTCTCGGCGGGCTGGCATCCACCGATCTGCTCGAAATGCTGGCTGGTTCGGCCGGCGGCCTGCACAACTCCGTTTCCGCACGGAAGGACCGCACGACGCCACGAATCACGGTCGCGCGTGGTGGCCAACATTCGGTGTTGCGTGGCGCCGCCGCGCTTGCCGTATCCGGCGTGCTGTCGCCGCGCTTCGGGCAGATGTTCGCCGCCGAACGCGAGCGCGAGCGCGATTTTCTGAAAACCGGAGGAATTGCGGCATGAGCGAACCCCTGCTGGTGCTCGACAATGTCACCAAGAATTATGGCGCGATCGAAGCGCTCAAGGGAATCAGCTTCTCGATCGGCAAGGGCGAAGTCGTGGCGCTGCTGGGCGACAACGGCGCCGGCAAATCGACACTGGTCAAGATCATATCGGGCGGATTGGAGCCGACCTCCGGCCGCATGCTGTTCGAAGGCAAGGAGTTCCTTGCCAAATCGCCCGCCGAGGCCAAGGCGGCCGGCATCGAGACCGTCTACCAGGACCTGTCTTTGTGCACCAATGTCGACGTGGTCGCCAATTTCTTCATGGGCCGCGAGATCACCAGGAAGGTTCTTGGCGTTCCCGTGCTCGATGAGCGCGCCATGGAAGCCGTCGTCGGAAAGGCGCTGGCCAGTGCCGGCACCCGCATCCCGTCGCTGCGCACCAATGTCGAGCACCTTTCGGGTGGCCAGCGGCAGGCCATTGAGCTCAACCGGTTCGTGCACTGGGGCGGCAAGCTGGTGCTGCTCGACGAACCGTTCGCGGCCCTTGGCGTCGAACAGACGCGGCGCGGTCTCGATATGATACGCCAGGTGGCCAACCAGGGCATCGGCGTCGTCATCATTACCCATATCATGCAGCAGGCTTTTCAGGTCGCCGACCGGATCGTGGTGATCCGGCAAGGCGTCGTGGCCGGCGATGTCGCACGCAACAAAACAAGTCCCGATGCGGTGATCAACATGATCACCGGTGAGACGCTTGCCGGTGCCGGACCGGCGGGCTGAGGGACAAAAGAGGGGTCCGGCGTAAAAGAGGAGCGAACGACATGAAGCGAATACTTCTTGCTGTCTTCGGTATCCTGGCACTGGCCTTTGCCACGCTCACGCCGGCATTCGCGCAGTCCAAGGGTATCGTCTACTACATGGTGCCGACACTGCTGGACGAGTTCCAGACCGGCTCGGTGAGCGCGCTGGAACTGTTCCTGAAGCAGACCGGCTACGAGATGAAGACGCTGAACGCCGACAACAAGACCGACGCTCAGCAGTCACAGATGAACGACGTCATCGCGCTGAAGCCGGCGGCCATCATCCTGGCGGCGGTCGATTTCAATGCGCTGAAACCGTCCATTGAAGCAGCCCGCGCGGCCGGCATCCCGGTGGTCGAGTTCGACCGCCAGATCACGTCGACGCCGTCCGACTTCACTTCGGTCGCCGGAACGGTCGAGATCGGCTATGTCGCCGCCGACCAGGCCGAGAAACTGCTAAAAGCCAAGAACGGCTCGGTGAAGGGCAAGGTGCTGCAGGTGCTCGGCGATCCCGGCGATCCCTACACGCTCGACATCCAGAAGGGCTTTGAGGAGAAGATGAAGGCGTTTCCGGACGTCAAGATCATCTCGCTTCCGGCCATGCAGTGGGCGGCGGATGCAGCCGGGACCATCGTCAACGACCAGATACTTGCAAACCCCGACATCGACCTGATCTTCAGCCATGCCGCACACCTCTCGGTTGCCGCCGTCGCCTCGCTCGAGGCGGCAGGCAAGAAGCCGGGCGACGTCATGCTGATGAGCTCGAACGGCGCTCCGGTCGGCCTCGACCTGATCCGCAAGGGCTGGCTCAACGTCGAAGTCGAGCAGCCGCTCTACGCGCAGGCCGCGGCTGTCGCCATGTTCATGGACAAGGTCGTCAAGAAGGAAGAGATCAAGCCCGGCGAATACGACGTGCTCGGCCTGAAATCTACCGTCACCAAGGAAGCCTGGGGTCCGAACATCAAGATCCCAGGTGCCGCCATCACCAAGGAAAATGTCGACAACCCGGCCTTCTGGGGCAACCAGAAGCCGCCGGCGGACACCGTCAAATCAGTCGAATAGTCATTTAAAAGCGCTCCGGGCCGTAGCGGCCCGGAGCCTGCCCTTTCACAACGCCGCGTCCGAAAAGGACGCCGTGGCGAATTTGAATCCGCGCCTGATCCCGACGAAATCGAATTGATTTCGCGGGGCATGCGCCAACCGGATCAGCCCATGAACCCGCGCACACGCAAAGCCCTGGAGTTCGTTCTCGACAACCTCGTCTGGTTCATGCTGCTGTTCGTGCTGGTGGTCTTCTCCATCTTCATCCCAAACTATTTCCAGCTCGGCATCTTCGCCAACATCATCGAGGCTTCGAGCGTGCTCGGTGTCATGTCGATCGGCCTGGCGCTGGTCATCATCGCCGGTCACATGGACCTGTCGGTGGAATCGGTGGCGGCGCTCAGCGCCATGGCGGTCGGCATCCTGTTCTGCTCGTCGGGCATCGGCATGGGTGTGCAATTGCACCCCGAATGGTTGATGGTCCCGGTGTCGCTGCTGCTGGCGTTGGCCGTCGGTGGCCTCATCGGCGCTTTCAACGGCTATCTGGTGGTCAAGGTGAAGATGAGCGCCTTCATCATCACGCTGGCGTCCTACATCTGGGTGCGCGGCCTGGTGCTGGTGATTTCGGGCGGCCGCTCGGCGCAGGACCTGGCGCCGGCCATCCGCTGGTTCGGCATCCAGCGCCTTATCGGCCTGCCGCTCACCGCGTGGATCGCGGTTGGCTGTTTCGTCGTCTTTTCGCTGATCATGGCCAAGACGCCGTTTGGCCGCCACCTCATCATGATCGGCGGCAACGAGACTGCAACCTTCCGCGCCGGCATCCGGGTGAACCGCAATCTCATCATCGCCTTCGTGCTCGCCGGCGCCATCGCCGGCCTCGCCGGCTGGCTGCTGGCGATCCGCACCTCGGGCGCCACCGCCAATCTCGGCGTTGGCCTGCTGTTCAACGCCTTCGCCGCCGTCGTCATCGGCGGCGTCAGTCTCAAAGGCGGCGTCGGCACCCTCCCCGGCGTCTATGCCGGCGTGCTTTTGCTCTCGGCCATCAACACGGCGATCAACCTGATGGGCCTGCCGGCCAACTTCACCCAGGTGATCCATGGCCTGCTGGTGCTGGCCGCCGTGCTGCTCGACGCTTTCAAGCAAACCATCCGCCAAAGACTCGCATGACAGGACGGCTCGCATGACCAATCGGCTACAAGACAAGGTGGCGCTGATCATCGGCAGCGCCCGCGGCATCGGCAAGGGCATCGCCCTGCGCTTTGCCGAGGAAGGCGCGAAGCTGGTGCTGGCCGACACCGAGGTCGAGGCCGGGCAAGCGACCGCGGACGAACTGAGCGTCCCCTTCATCCGCACCGACATCTCGCAAATGAGCGATGCCGAGGCCGCCGTGGCGCTCGCCGTCAAGCATCATGGCCGCCTCGACATCATCGTGCAGAATGCCGGCATCTATCCCTGGCAGCTGATCGAAAACACCAGCGCCGACGACTGGGACCGTGTCATGGCGGTCAATCTGCGCGGCACCTTCAATGCCAGCCGCGCGGCCCTGGTGCCGATGAAGGCGCAGGGCTTTGGCCGCATGCTCTACACCTCGTCCATCACCGGCCCGCATGTCACCAGCCCCGGCCATGGCCATTATTCGGCCAGCAAGGCCGGCATCAACGGCTTCATCCGCGCCGCGGCGCTCGAATTCTCCGGCTATGGCATCACCGTCAACGGTGTCGAGCCCGGCAACATCCTGACCGAAGCCATCGAGCTGCATCGGGGTGCTGCCTACATCAAGAACATGGAGGACTCCATCCCTCTCGGCCGGCTCGGCAGTCCGCGCGACGTGGCCAATGCCTTCCTGTTCCTCGCCTCCGACGACGCCAGCTACATCACCGGCACGACCATCATCGTCGACGGCGGCCAGCTGCTGCCGGAGGGCAATGATTTTCGGCTCTTGCCGCCGTGATCGTCGCAGGAATGACGATGGACTGCTGAGTCTCCTGATGGCGAGCGGGAATGAGAGGCGCAACTTCAAGCGACAGATTCATCGCCCGCGCAGTAGAGCATGATCCCGAAAAGTGGGAACCGGTTTTCTCGGACAAACGGTTTCCGTTTGTCCAGAGATCATGCTCCAACAAAGAGATAGATCAGGATGACGATTCAACCAAACGTCATCCTGATCTAGTTGCAAATATTCCCCCACAAGTTGCGGCGGAACAACTTCGCATCTCAAAGGTTGTTCATCAAGTGCTGATCAAGGGGGATGTTTGGGAATGACCAACGAAATCAGAACCAGCCATATCTACCAGCGGGCTCATGCTTTGGCCGAGGGTGGTGTCCACCACTCGCCTGCCGAGATCGTGGCCGCATTGCTCGCCGAGGGCTACCCGGAAGCGGCCGAGTTGTTGAACTCCAGAAACATCCATGCCGATCTGCTGCGGGTTTGTGACGCGGCGGCTGATGGACAGCCAGCCACGCCATACCGCGGGCTTCGCCATTGACGCGGCAGTGGATGGATTGTGTGATTGGAATGGTGGGCGATGACGGGCTCGAACCGCCGACATCTTCGGTGTAAACGAAGCGTTCAAACTGCAGGAAGGGCGCATTTCCCGGCTTTTTCATGCCGTTTGTGCCCACTGTGTTAGCTGAAATTGGGCGCTTGCAGTGTATATCTGAGCGCTATCTGGGCGCATTCCAAGATCGCTGATGGCTTTGGCCTCGGAGCAGAACGTCAAGTTTGGTGGCGGTAGCCTTTTTGCCATCAGAGCAACGTCTTGGTCATCTTTCGAACACCTTCGATCAACTCGCCAACCTCCTCCTTGGTAGGATCAGACGCTTTCTTGTGGTCGCATTTGTTCCTCAAATCGCCAAGGTGTTGGATGAAACGCCACTGCGCAACATCTGCGATTGATGCAGCTTTCAAGGCGTCATTCAGATCGGAAATGGCGGGGTCTTTCTTGCGCAATGTAACTTTGTGACGATCGCAAACGGCGGCAAGGTGACCTTCGAGAAGCACTCCCGCCATCGCACCGGCTCCGCGCTGAAACCCGTTTTTGTTGAGTTCTTCGGCAGCTTCGAGTTCGTCGTCCATCAAGTCAGCATGGAGCAGCGTCTTAATGTCATACAGGGTTGACGAGAAGCGATTAGCCAGCCCGGAAATGATGTTAAACTGCTGAAAAATTGCCGGAACAGCAGCGGTGGGACCGACGACTAGATCGCCGTAACGCATTATCGTTGTGCCACGCAAATAGTCCGACATCGTGTAGTTCGAATAGAGGATGTCTTTCCGCGCACCCTTTGGCGCATAGTATGATCGAAAATCCTCCTCGCGCTCGGGGATTAGTTGGCTGACAAGCGCAAGCGCCTCCGAATACCAACCCTGATAGTTCGACCTGACATCCGGCAGGTTCTTGACGTCTTCCTCCGAAAATGGATGGGAGATCTTTGCGTTTGGCGTTGCCTCCATTTGCATTTTCAGCGCCAACTTCGCACCCAATTCGGAGAGGCGATTGATGTCGTTAGCGTACCTTTCGAACGTATTCGCCATTCACCCCCCCAAAGCGCTGTCGCCCTACTCTACTTGGGCCAATCGGCCTTCGCCACCCATCGAGTGTAACCGCACGCGTCGAAGCCAAGCTCGGCGAGGTCACGCCGCACATCCTGCGCCACACCCGTGCGACCTGCTGATGCAGCGGCGAGTGCCGATCTGGGATGCCGCCGGCTCGCTTGGCATGACGGTAAAACAGATAGAATCGACCTACGGCCACCACCATCCGACTTCCAGCAGGCCGCCGCAGATGCCCATTAAGCGCCCGAAAACCATCGTTTCTGGGCGCATAGCTGGGCGCAAGCAGGCGCTCCGGCCGGAGATGGCCGGCAGACGCCGTTGAATTCATCGAGGAAAAGTGGTGGGCGATGACGGGCTCGAACCGCCGACATCTTCGGTGTAAACGAAGCGCTCTACCAACTGAGCTAATCGCCCGCTCCGGGCCGGACCTTTAAGCGGTCGGGACCGGCTTCGCAAGGCCAAATGAGCGCAGAACGCCCTGGTTGGATGCCGGTTTTGCCAACAAAACGCCGGCTGTCAAAAAACCTTCTCCTGTTTGCTGTTATGCTGTCCTGTCACGCTTGACACCCGGTGGCGAACCCCTTATCCAGCGCCCCAACGACGAACACGGCTGACACGTGTTCGCCATGCGCGGGTGTAGCTCAGTTGGTTAGAGTGCCGGCCTGTCACGCCGGAGGTCGCGGGTTCGAGCCCCGTCACTCGCGCCATTTCTCTCAAGGGGGTATCAAGCCCTTGGCTTCGGAGAAATGTCGACATTGATTGTCAAAAATATTGTCTTGCAAGAGGCCTGAGGTCACTCAGGTCCTTTCGGCCGTGCCTACGTCTGGCCCCGCAAGATCACCCTCTCGCCAGCAGCGCCTCGACCTCCTGCAGCGTCGGCATCGACGGCGCGGTTCCTGGCCGCGTCACTGAGATTCCGGCGACGGCGCAAGCGAAGCGCACCGCTTGCAGCGGCTCCACGCCTCGCGACAACGCTGCGGCCAGGCCTCCATTGAAGGCGTCCCCTGCCCCCGTGGTCTCGACCACCGGTCCCGCGCTGACGGCTGGAACATGGTCGGAGCGCTCCTTCGAATGCAAAAGCGCGCCCTTGTCACCCAGCGTGACGATGACCGTGCCGACGCCCTTTTCAAGCATACTATCCGCAGCGGCTCGCGCCTCGTCGACCGAGGAGACCTTCATCCCGGTCAATTCCTCCGTTTCCGTCTCATTGGGCGTGAGGTATTCGCAGAGCGTGTAGATGTGGTCGGGAAGCTTTGCCGCCGGGGCCGGGTTGAGGATCGTCGTCACCCCTGCCCCACGCGCGATCTCCAGCGCCCGCATAGCTGCTTCGATCGGCTGTTCGAGCTGGGTGACGAAGACGCCGGCACTGCGGATCAGCGCGGCATTGGCTTCGATGTCGGCTGGCGAGATCAGCATCGCAGCACCGGGGCTGACGATGATGGCGTTGTTGCCGGTCGTCTCCTCGACAAAGATGTAGGCCGCACCGGTGTAGCTTTCCGGCGTGTCGATGACGGCATTCTTGACGCCCGCCTGCGCCCAGGTCTGCCTGGCCATGTCGGCGAAGGGGTCGACGCCGAGGCGGGTGAGGAAGGTGACGTCGGCGCCGAGCTTGCCGGCGGCGACCGCCTGGTTCGAGCCCTTGCCGCCCGGCCCCAGCGTGAAGGATGTGCCGAGGATGGTTTCGCCCATGCGCGGCTGGCGCTGCGCCCTATAGGCGGTGTCGGCGACGAACACACCCAATATGACGACAGGCTTCATGACGACCGGCTTGCCCGAAGCCATGCCGCTATTCCGCATCCGGCGGCACGACGCCCTTGCGGAAGGCGAAGCAGCCATAGAAGCGGCGTTCGCCGGTCTGGATGACACAATAGGCTTGTTTGGCGCGCTCGTAGAAGGCGTAGCGCTCGACCGCTATCATCGGCCACGGCTTGCCCTCGGCCTTGTCGACTTCCTTCTGCACCTCTTTCTGCACAGCCGGAATCTCGTCCGGCTTGCCGACGATCTCCATGCGCGCGGCTGAGTCGTCGACGAACGTGTCCAGAGGGTAGAGCGACAGCACCGCCTTTGCCACCTCGGCGGCCGAGGCATCGATGCGCAGCAGGCGGCCGAGCGCGGTCTGGCGCGCTACCGAATCGGATGGAAAATTGGTGTCGGCGATGATCAGGTCATCGCCATGGCCCATCGCCCGCAATGCCTGCAGCACGTCGGCATTGAGCAACGGGTTGATGCCTTTGAGCATGGTATTTCCTCGTGAGTTGGGATCAGAGACGCTTGCCGGTCTCGGCGTCAAAAAGATGGATCTGGTCGAGCCGCGGCTTCAGCTTGAGCGTATCGCCCGGCTTGAAGTCGTGACGCTCGCGAAACAGCGCCACCATCTCGCCCTCGCCGAAGCGCAGGAACACCAGCGTTTCCGAGCCGGTCGGCTCGACCACCGAAATCTTCGCCGGTACGCCGTCGGGATGGATTTCGAGATGCTCCGGCCGCACGCCATAGACGACGGCCTGGCCGTCCTGCGCGGCATTGCCCGGTGCAATTGGGAACAGTGTGCCAGCGATCTCCACACCAGGCTTGGCGCCCTTGCGCATGACTCCCTTGAGCAGGTTCATCGAAGGCGAGCCGATGAAGCCGGCGACAAAAAGATTGGCCGGCCGATCGAACAGTTCCAGCGGCGCGCCGACCTGCTCGATGCGGCCGTCGCGCATGACGACGATCTTGTCGGCCATGGTCATGGCCTCGATCTGGTCGTGGGTGACGTAGATGGTGGTGGTCTTCAGCCGCTGGTGCAGCTCCTTGATCTCGGTGCGCATCTGCACGCGCAGCTTGGCGTCGAGATTGGAGAGCGGCTCGTCGAACAGGAACACTTGCGGATTGCGCACGATGGCGCGGCCCATCGCCACGCGTTGGCGCTGGCCGCCGGAAAGCTGGCGGGGATAGCGCTTCAGATAGGGATTGAGGTCGAGGATGTCGGCGGCGCGCTTGACCCGCTCGGCGACCACCGCCGGATCGGTTTTCCGCAGCTTGAGCGCGAAGGCCATGTTCTGCTCGACCGTCTTGTGCGGATAGAGCGCATAGTTCTGGAACACCATGGCGATGTCGCGCTTGGCCGGCGGCAGATGATTGACGATGCGGTCGCCGATGGCGATCGTGCCGGCGGAGACGGTCTCCAGCCCGGCCACCATCCTGAGCAGCGTGGATTTGCCGCAACCCGAAGGGCCAACCAGCACCACGAATTGTCCGTCGGCGATATCGACGCTGACTTCGTGCAGAACCTTAACCGTTCCAAAGGCCTTGGCCACCTTGCTGATCGCGACTTGCGCCATATCTCCCCCGTCGGCTCCATTAGCCGTAGGCGCAGAAGCTAACCAACGCGACCTGCCAGGGCAAGTCGGTCCCCTATAGATAAAAACCCGCTCTCGTTGACACGGCGTTTGGTTGTGAGAATAGTGGCAGGCGCTGGTCAAAATGTTGGTACCCGATCCGCAATCGGAACTTCAATCGACGCAGGGTGGGGTCCTGCCTAATTCGTTTCCGAACCGGGAGCATCGTTGGCGCTCCAGCGTCCGACAGTTGGCCGATTTATTCACACTGATATTCTGGGAGGAATAGGCGATGAGAACGGGTCTTTACGACAAACTGGTTCGAGCCGGCGCCACAAGGCGCGACATATTGAAGGGCGCGGCCAGCATGGCCGCGATCGCGGCCGCATCCGGCGCCGGACTTGGCGCCTTGACGCGACCGGCCTCCGCGGCAAGCGAATTGCGCTCCAAAATCCTGCAGATCCCCGGCGTCGGCAAAGGCCAGCCGACGGACGCCGATTTCCAGAAGGTCGGTGAACTCTGCCTCGAAGCGACCAAGGCCAACGTCAAGGAAGGCGAATTCGCCGGCGTCGAACTCACCTTCATGGGCCTCAACAACCAGAACCTTCACAATGTTTTGTTCCGCGGCTTCCTGAAGCCATGGGAGGCCTATACCGGCGCCAAGATCAGCTGGATCGACCTGGCGCAGGCCGACTACAACGCCCGCCTGCAGCAGTCGATCGCCACCGGCACCGTCGATTTCGACATCATCGAAATGGGCGCACCGTTCGAAGGCGATGTCTGCGGCAAGGGCCTGACCTCCGAAATGCCGGACTGGGTCAAAGAGCAGATCGACATGAAGGATGTCGTGGCCTATCTGCAGCCGCCGGTCGGCACCTGGGACGGCAAGCAGTACCGCGTCACCGTCGACGGCGATGCGCACAACTTCAACTACCGCACGGACGTTTTTGCCGATGCCGACCTCGCCAAGGCGTGGAAGGATGGCGGCGCGACCACCGAATGGGGGGTGCCGAAGACCTGGCAGGAAGTCCAGGCCGTGACCAAATTCCTCAAGGGCAAGAAGCTCAAGGACCAGGACGTCTTTGGCTATCTCGACGCGCCCAAGGCGTGGGGCGGTTTCGGCTTCTATTTCCTCGGCAGCCGCGCTAGCGCTTACGCCAAGCATCCTGACGACAAGGCCTGGCTGTTCGACGCCGACACGATGAAGCCGCGCGTCAACAATCCGGCCTGGGTACGCGCCATCCAGGACGTCATCGACGCGCTGCCGTCCGAACCCGCCGACCAGATCAACGCCGATCCGAACACAACCGCCTTCCAGCAGTTCCTGGCCGGCACCGGCTCGATGGTCACCTGGTGGGGCGACGTCGGCTCCAACGTCAAGACCAACGATTCGTCGGTTGTCGGCGACGTCACCGGCTTCTCGATCCTGCCCGGCTCCGACGATGTCTACAATTCGAAGACCGGCGCCTGGGACAAGCTCGCCAGCGGCCCGAACTATGCGCCCAATTGCGCCTATCTCGGCTGGGGCGTCTATGTCATGGCGCGCGTCGATACCGACGAAAAGAAGAAGAAGGCGGCATGGTCCGCTGCCGCGCACCTCGGCGGCAAGGACCTGTCGATCTGGACGGCGATGTATCCGTCAGGCTTCCAGCCCTACCGCAACTCGCATTTCGACATTCCGGAGTGGGTCGCCGCCGGCTACGACGAGGCCTTCATTACCTCCTATCTCAAGTCGGAATCCGACAGCTACAACCATCCGAACGCGGCGATCGAGCCACGCATCCCCGGCATCTTCCAGTACTACAGTGCCGCCGAGGACATCCTGGCCAACACTTTCGCCGGCAAGATGAAGGCGCAGGAAGGCGCAGACGCCATTGCGGCGGCCTGGGAGAAGCTGACCGACCAGATCGGCCGCGACAACCAGGTCAAGCTCTACAAGGCCTCGCTCGGCATGTAGGCTGGCCTATGAACCGTGGTCCGGCGGTAACGCCGGACCACTTTAGACCGGCTCCGGCTCCTTGCGAGCCTTCAAACGGGCGAGATTTGTGGCTGACCAGACTTCGACCGTAAACCCGTGGCCGGCAGATGCCGGCCCTTCCGATCTGATTTCTCCAGGCCGCAAACGGCTCGGCTGGGCGCTGATGGCTGTTGCGACGCTTGGCCTGCTGGCCATGATCGTGCTGGAAATCCTCTACAAGGGTAGCGCCGATACGATCGGCTTCGAGACCTGGCGCCCCGTCGTCTATGCCTATGTGCTGTGGGGCGTGGCGATCGGCATCGGCCAGGTGCTGACGCGCGGCGAGGACGGCCAGCGTGCCCTGTTTCTGCTGCCGGCGCTGCTGTTCACCATCGCCATGGTGATCTTCCCGACGCTGTTTGGTTTCTACATCGCACTGACCGACTGGAACCTCAGTTCCTTCTCCGGGCGAAAATTCAACGGGCTCGCCAATTTCTGGCAGATGCTGGGCGATCCCTACTACCGCAATGCGCTGTTCAACATGGTGCTCTACGTGCTGGCGGTGGCGGTCGAGTATGTCATTGCCTTCGGCCTGGCGCTGCTGCTCAACGCGCAGATCCGGGCGCGAAAATTCTTCCGCGTCGTCTTCCTGATGCCGCTGATGCTGTCGCCGGTCGCGGTGTCGTGGATGATCGGCAAATCGCTTATGGAGTACCGGTTCGGACCGGCCGCAACGTTGGCGCGCCATCTCGGCTGGGAAAATCCGGCCTTCTTCTCCGATCCGATCATCGCGCGCATCGCGATCATGATACTCGACGCCTGGACCTTCATTCCGTTCATGATGATCATGCTGCTGGCCGGGCTGCAGGCGATGTCACGCGAGGTGCTGGAAGCCGCACGCGTCGACGGCGCCAATGCGTGGCAGACCTTCTGGCAGGTCACCTTCCCGCTGATGCTGCCGGTGTCGGTGACGGCGGTGATCCTGCGCATCATCTTCAAGCTGAAGCTTGCCGACATCATCATCACCGTGACATCGGGCGGCCCCGGCGGCGCCACCGATTCCGTGTCGAGCTTCATCTATCGCGAATACCGCGATCGCTCGAATGTCGGCTACGGAACCATGCTGGCGATGGCCTATCTGGTCATCATAGTCGTGTTCGTCACCTGGCTGTTGAAATTTGCCAACCGTTTTGTCCGCAATGTGAATTGAGCCGAGATGAGCGTTCAGACCACCGAATATGTAGCCTCGGAGATCCGCTCGCCGGCGAGCTTCCTCGCCAGCCGCGTCTTCATCTATGGGGCACTGGCCTTCTGGGCGTTCATCTGCCTGTTCCCGATCTACTGGACGATCACGACCTCGTTCAAGACCGCGGTCGACGTCACGCAAGGCCACCTCATCCCCTTCGTCGACTTCCAGCCGGACTGGAAGGGCTGGCGCTCGCTCGGCCTGTCGCCGGACTCGATCTTCCAGACCTCGACCGTGCGCGACGAGTTCCTCAAGCGCTTCATGAATTCGGTGATCACCTCGGTCGGCGCGTCGAGCCTCGCCATCGTCATCGGCAGCCTCGCCGCCTACGGGCTGACCCGTTATCGCTACCATTTCGCCTGGTTCAAGAACGAGGACATCTCGTTCTTCTTCCTGTCGCAGCTGATCCTGCCGCCGGTGGTGCTGGCCTTGCCTTTCCTGGTGCTCTACCGCGAGGTCGGCCTGCTCGACACGCGTATCGGACTGATCCTGCTCTACACGCTGATGGTGCTGCCGATCGTCATCTGGATCATGCGCGACCAGTTCAACTCGATCCCGGTCGAGCTCGAGGAAGCAGCCCTCGTCGACGGGCTGTCGATCTGGGGGGCGTTCTTCCGCATCGTCATGCCGATCGCGCTGCCGGGCATGGTCGCCGCCTTCATCCTGGCAATGGTGCTGTGCTGGAACGAATATTTCTTCGCCGCCCTTTTGACGTCGACCGATGCCAAGACAATCCCCGTCATGGTGGCGAGCCAGACCGGCTCGCAAGGCATCAACTGGTGGTCGATGGCAGCGCTTGCCACGGCCGCCATCGCGCCGCTGGCGGTGATTGGTATCGCGCTCGAGCGCTATCTGATCATGGGCATGACGGCGGGTGCGGTGAAGTAGCAAGCGAGAGGCGGCGGTCTCGCGCCCCTGATTTGTAAATTTTCGACGTCGGCGGGCCAGCACCCCCCTCTGGCCTGCCGGCCATCTCCCCCGCAAGGAGGGAGATCGGCAGCTTCGCTGGCCGCCCCTTCCTGTCTAACTCTGAAAATTGGCGAAAGCCGGCGTGACGGCCAATCTCCCCCCTTGCGGGGGAGATGTCCGGCAGGACAGGGGGGGTGTGAAGGATCGCTGCATAGCGGTTTTGTCTGCTAGATCCTCAATATCGCCCGCAGATGGTCCATTATCATAGCGACGCCCTTTTGCCCCAACTCAGCCGAAGCTTCGGGCGCGCTCGCCGTATACCAGCTCTTGTTGTCGCCAAAGTGAGCGGCATCGACAGCTTCCGGGCATAGCGCCAGCATCAGCGAGGTCTCGCCGATGCCGGCATGGTCGAACGGGTACTTCATGTCAGCCGACATCAGCGGGTGCACCTGTACCCAGTTGAAGAAATTGCTGCCCTCGGCATGCTCGGCATAGTAGGCGGCCATCGCCTGCGAGCCCCACCAGCCTTCACCCCGCTCCTTTTCGAGGAAGCGGAAGATCGCCTGGCGGCCGGCGGTCTTGAAGGCGAGATCGGTCGGCATGCCGGCGGCGAAATTCTCGGTCTGGTGGTGGATGATGGCGTGGATGTTGCGAAAGCCGATGCGCAGCAGGCTGTAGAACAGCTCCTCGCCGAAGGGCGCCAGCGCAGTGCCGCCGACCTGCACCGAGCCGCTGCCTTCCGGCGGCGCCACCGCGTAGCTCGCCGCGCCGTAGTAGAAGGGCGGCAGGATGACGACGTCCCTCTCCTTCTCGAACAGTTCCAGCGTCTTGACGACTGCCAGCGTGTCCATGCCGACGGCCATGTGCTCGCCATGGTATTCCAGCACGCCGAGCGGCAGGGCGACCGGCCAGTTCTCCGCGATCGCCTTGCGGATCTGGTGCGGCAGCATCAATTCGTAGCGCATGATCTATTCCATGTTGGTGTGGCGGGCGCGCATGGCTTCCGGCGAGGCGCCGGTGATCGCCCTGAGCTTCAGCACCATCACTTCGAACAGCAGGAACAGCGCGCCTTCGAACACCGAGCCCATCGGCAGCACCGATGTCTTCTGCGCCCCCTGATCGCTGGCCATGGTCTGCGCAGGAATGAGCAGCGTGAAATCGGCGCGCTTTGCAGCACCGCTTTCGGCCTGGGCGGTCAGTAGCAGGTTGGTCGCGCCGGCATCGCGCGCGACCTGCATGAGGGTCAGCACGGTCGAGGTCTCTCCCGGCCCGGAGCTGGCCAGGAAGACATCGCCCGGCCCCAAGGGCGGCGTGGTCATGTCGCCAACCACGAAAACCGGCAGGCCCAAATGGTAGAGCCGCATGGCAAAACCCTTGACCTGCAGGGCCTCACGACCGCAGCCGTAGACGACGATCCGGCTGGCGCCGGCCAGCTTCTTGCAGGCGGCGTCGATCCGGCTCTCGTCGACGCCCGCCAGCACGCCGCCGAGCTCGTCAAGCGCGGTCTCGAACAGGCTTTTGCTCTTGTCGCTCACCGCAAACCTGCCATTGAAAA
Source organism: Mesorhizobium sp. LjRoot246 (assembly GCF_964254115.1). Taxonomy (NCBI): domain Bacteria; kingdom Pseudomonadati; phylum Pseudomonadota; class Alphaproteobacteria; order Hyphomicrobiales; family Phyllobacteriaceae; genus Mesorhizobium; species Mesorhizobium sp. LjRoot246. The sequence goes on from NZ_CAXUSN020000001.1 coordinate 4,492,195, forward strand.
TCACCCTGGTATTTGCCGCTCTTGCTGCCGCGAACAGCTTGATTTCGTTCATGCTAGCAACCGCGAAAATGCGTGTCCAACGCGCAGCGATGCTTTTGCCCGGTCGCAGCCATGATAGTGTCATGTCAGACAAATCAAGCGAGGCAAACGGCAGGATATGAAGACACGGCATTTCGACCGCATCGGCAATGGCGGCATCAGTTTTACCGAACTCGGCTTCGGCACGGCGCCGCTCGGCAATCTTTATCGTGCCGTCTCGGACGAAGACGCCAACGCCACGCTGGAGGCCGCCTGGGCGACCGGCTGCCGCTACTACGACACCGCGCCGCTCTATGGGCTTGGCCTGTCGGAAACGCGGCTCAATCCGTTCCTGCGCGGCAAGAAGCGCGACGACTATGTGCTGTCGAGCAAGGTCGGCCGCATCATGCGCGCCTGCCCACCCGAAGAGCGCACCGGCATCGGCAAGTTCTTCGACACACCGTCGCGCCGCGAGGTCTACGACTACAGCTATGACGGCGTCATGCGCTCGTTCGAAGCCTCGTTGGAGCGGCTCGGCGTCGACCGTATCGACATCCTCTTCGTGCACGATGTCGACATCTTCACCCATGGCAGCAAGGAAGCAGCGGACCGGCGCATCGAGGAGTTCATGCGCTCGGGCTATTACGGCCTGCTCTCGCTGCGCGACCAGGGTGTCATCAAGGCGTTCGGCGGCGGCATCAACGAGTGGCAGGTTGCGCAGACGCTGGCGGAGCGCGGCGATTTCGACCTGTTCCTGCTTGCCGGGCGCTATACGCTGCTGGAACAGGAGGCGCTGACCTCCTTCCTGCCGCTCTGCCAGGCACGCGGCATCGGCATCGTTCTCGGCGGACCCTACAATTCCGGCATCCTGGCAACGGGACCGAAGCCGGGCGCTTTTTACAACTATTCCGAGGCGCCCAGGGACATCCTCGACCGCGTCGCCGGCATCGAAAGCGTTTGCAAGCGTCACGGCGTGCGGCTGATCGAGGCCGCCCTGCAATTCCCGCTGCTGCATCCTTCGGTCGTCTCGGTTATCCCCGGCGGGCAGCGGCCGAGCGAAGTCGAGAGCAACCGCTCGCTGCTCGATGCGAAACTGCCGGCAGCGCTCTGGGCCGACCTCAAGAAGGAAGGCCTGATGCGCGCCGAGGCGCCGACCGCATAACCCGGCCGCCAGCGCGACGGTCGGGTACCAAAATGAAAAGCCGGGCAAGCCCGGCTTTTCTGGCCGCATGTACCCGCGTAGGGCACCAAAATGAAAAGCCGGGCAAGCCCGGCTTTTCTGGCCGCATGTACTCGCGTAGGCACCAAAACGAAAAGCCGGGCAAGCCCGGCTTTTCTGGGGTCTCTGAAAGAAAAAGGCGCTTAGTTGACGGCGTCCTTGAGGCCCTTGCCGGCCGAGAACTTCGGCACGGTGCGTGCCGGGATCTGGACTTCGGCGCCGGTCTGGGGATTGCGGCCGGTCGACGCCGCACGCTTCGACACGGTGAAATTGCCAAAGCCGACAAGCCGGACATCGCCGCCCTTCTTCAGTTCGCCGGTGATCACGGAAAATACCGCGTCGACCGCCGACTGCGCGTCACCCTTCGAAATGCTCGCGGCGTCGGCGACAGCGGACACCAGTTCGTTCTTGTTCATAAAAATTCCCTTCCATGAGAACACCGGAACTATCGACTCATCCGGCAGGAAACGGACTTTAGAAAGAAGCGCTCCCGCAACCAAGTCGAAAAGGCAGGAAAAAAGCGGAAAAAGCCCGGAATTCCGGGGTTTTTCACATGAAAAAGCCGGGCGCTGGACCCGGCTCTCTGTTTGTGCACTGCAACCTCGGCGAAAACCAACGCATGGCCCCGAAAACGGCAATCGGTTTTCGGGGCCATGCGCAAGTTCAAAGCGTCCTAGCGGACGCGCGACGCCCTAATGCGCCAGCGTCTTTCCGGCTTCGTCCGTGGTGTCGGTCGTCGTGGCCGGAGGATTGACAGGTTCGACCCATTCGATCGGCTCCGGCATACGCACCAATGCGTGGCGCAACACCTCGCCGACCCGCGAGACCGGAATGATTTCCATGCCGTTCTTCACGTTGTCCGGAATCTCCGCCAGGTCCTTGGCGTTGTCTTCCGGGATCAGCACCTTCTTGATGCCGCCGCGCAGCGCGGCAAGCAGCTTTTCCTTCAGGCCGCCGATCGGCAACACCCTACCGCGCAGTGTGATCTCGCCGGTCATCGCCACATCCGCCTTGATCGGAATGCCGGTCAGCACGGATATGATCGCGGTCGCCATCGCCACGCCGGCCGACGGTCCATCCTTGGGCGTCGCACCTTCCGGCACGTGCACGTGGATGTCGCGCTTGTCGAACAGCGGCGGCTCGATGCCAAAATCGATGGCGCGCGAACGGACATAGGAGGCCGCCGCCGAAATCGATTCCTTCATCACGTCGCGCAGATTGCCGGTCACCGTCATGCGGCCTTTGCCAGGCATCATGACGCCTTCGACCGTCAGCAGCTCGCCGCCGACTTCCGTCCAGGCAAGCCCGGTAACGACACCGACCTGATCGTCAGCCTCGACCTGGCCGAAGCGGAAGCGCTGGACACCGAGGTAATCGGAGAGATTCTCCGCCGTGATGCTCACCGTCTTCTTCTTCGTCTTCAGGATCTCGGTCACCGCCTTGCGCCCGAGCTTCATCAACTCGCGCTCCAGGCTTCTGACGCCCGCTTCACGGGTGTAGGTCTGGATGATGGCGCGGATCGCGTCCTCGCCGACGGAGAACTCCTTCGGCTGCAGCGCATGGTCGCGCACCACCTTCGGCATCAGGTGCCGCTTGGCGATCTCGATCTTCTCGTCCTCGGTGTAGCCGGCGATACGGATGATCTCCATGCGGTCCATCAGGGGCGCAGGAATGTTCAGCGTGTTCGCCGTCGTCACGAACATCACGCTCGACAGGTCGTATTCGACCTCCAGGTAATGGTCCATGAACGTCGAGTTCTGTTCGGGATCGAGCACCTCGAGCAGCGCCGATGACGGATCGCCACGGAAGTCCTGGCCCATCTTGTCGATCTCGTCGAGCAGGAAGAGCGGGTTGGACTTCTTCGCCTTCTTCATCGACTGGATGACCTTGCCGGGCATCGAGCCGATATAGGTGCGGCGATGGCCACGGATCTCGGCCTCGTCACGCACGCCGCCGAGCGCCATGCGGATGAATTCGCGACCGGTCGCCTTGGCGATCGACTTGCCGAGCGAGGTCTTGCCGACGCCAGGAGGGCCGACGAGGCACAGGATCGGCCCCTTCAGCTTCTTCTGGCGGCTTTGCACGGCAAGGTACTCGACGATGCGGTCCTTGACCTTGTCGAGGCCGAAATGATCGGTGTCGAGTACGTTCTGCGCGAAAGCCAGGTCCTGCTTGACCTTGGAGTTCTTGCCCCACGGGATCGACAGGATCCAGTCGAGATAGTTGCGCACAACGGTCGATTCAGCCGACATCGGCGACATCGTCCTGAGCTTCTTCAGTTCGGCCTCCGCCTTTTCGCGGGCCTCCTTGGAGAGCTTGGTCTTCTTGATGCGCGCCTCGATCTCGGCGGCCTCGTCGCGTCCGTCCTCGCCCTCGCCGAGCTCCTTCTGGATCGCCTTCATCTGTTCGTTGAGGTAGTATTCGCGCTGCGTCTTCTCCATCTGGCGTTTGACGCGCGAGCGGATGCGCTTCTCCACCTGCAGGACGGAGATTTCGGCTTCCATGAAGCCCATCGCCTTTTCCAGCCGCTCCTTGACCGAGAGCGTGGCCAGCATTTCCTGCTTTTCAGGAATCTTGATGGCAAGATGCGAGGCAACCGTGTCGGCGAGCTTGGAATAGTCGTCGATCTGGCTGGCGGCACCCACCACTTCGGGAGAGATCTTCTTGTTCAGCTTGACGTAGTTCTCGAAGTCGGTGACGACCGAACGCGCCAACGCCTCGACCTCGACCTCTTCCTCCTCCGGCTCGGTCAACGCCGTGGCGCGGGCCTCGTGGAAGTCGGGACGGTCGGTGAACGAGACGATTTTCGCGCGCGAGGCACCCTCGACCAGAACCTTGACGGTGCCGTCGGGCAGCTTCAACAATTGCAGCACATTGGCGAGCGTGCCGATGTCGAAGATGGCATCGGGCTCGGGATCGTCGTCGGCGGCATTCATCTGGGTGGCAAGCAGTATCTGCTTTTCCTGACCCATCACCTCTTCCAGCGCCTTGATCGACTTCTCACGCCCGACGAAGAGCGGAACGATCATATGCGGGAACACCACGATGTCGCGCAGTGGGAGGACTGCGAAGACGCCGTCGCTGGGTGCCTTGGATACTTTGGCCATTGTCCAACCTTTCATGTCGCGGCCGCCAATCAGCCAACCGCGAATCTTATATTAACGACCGGGGATCGTTCCGCCTACCACCGTTTGTGACGGGAGTTTTACAGCACAGAAATCGGGCACCTCGGCCTTCTCCAGTTAGTTGGATGCACGATCCACAAAGATCAAGGGGCGAGTCCAAATCCGCTCCTTCAACGTGCCCGCAAGTGACACATTTGCGACGCCAAACCGGAACGCGCCAGCAAAACCCTGCGCGACAGCAAAACGGCGCCTTGCGGCGCCGTTTCAGAATTCCGCTGCGGGCTCATGTCAGGCGCTGACATTGCCCTTCTTTTCCTTCTGCTCGGAGTAGATGTAGAGCGGCCGGGCGCTGCCGGTCACCACCTCCTCCGAAATCACCACTTCGCGCACGCCTTCGAGTGCGGGAAGTTCGAACATCGTGTCGAGCAGGATCGCTTCCATGATCGAACGCAGGCCGCGCGCGCCGGTCTTGCGCTCGATGGCACGCTTGGCAATCGCCGACAGGGCGTTCTCGTGGAAGGTCAGGTCGACATTCTCCATCTCGAACAGCCGCTGATACTGCTTGACCAGCGCGTTCTTCGGCTCGGTCAGGATCTGGATCAGCGCCGGCTCGTCGAGGTCCTCCAGCGTCGCCAGAACTGGCAGACGACCGACAAACTCGGGGATAAGACCGAACTTCAACAGATCCTCGGGCTCGACCAGGCGGAAGACGTCGCCGGTGCGACGATCCTCGGGCGAAGCGACGATGGCGCCGAAGCCGATCGAGGTCTTTCTGCCGCGATCCGAGATGATCTTGTCCAGGCCGGCGAAAGCGCCGCCGCAGATGAACAGGATGTTGGCGGTGTCTACCTGCAGGAACTCCTGCTGCGGATGCTTCCTGCCGCCTTGCGGCGGCACGGAGGCGACGGTGCCTTCCATGATCTTCAACAGCGCCTGCTGCACGCCCTCGCCCGACACGTCGCGGGTGATCGACGGATTGTCCGACTTGCGCGAAATCTTGTCGATTTCGTCGATGTAGACGATGCCGCGCTGGGCGCGCTCGACATTGTAGTCGGCCGACTGCAACAGCTTCAGGATGATGTTTTCGACATCTTCGCCGACATAGCCGGCTTCCGTCAGCGTCGTCGCATCAGCCATGGTGAAGGGCACGTCGATGATGCGGGCCAGCGTCTGCGCGAGCAGCGTCTTGCCGCAACCGGTCGGGCCGATCAGCAGGATGTTGGACTTCGCCAACTCGACATCGTTGTTCTTGCCGGCATGCGCGAGGCGCTTGTAATGGTTGTGAACCGCAACCGACAGCACGCGCTTGGCGTAGGGCTGGCCGATGACATAGTCGTCGAGAACCTTGAGGATCTCCTGCGGTGTCGGCACGCCCTCGCGCGACTTCACCATCGAGGTCTTGTTCTCCTCGCGGATGATGTCCATGCAGAGTTCGACGCACTCGTCGCAGATGAAGACCGTCGGACCGGCGATCAGCTTGCGCACTTCGTGCTGGCTTTTTCCGCAAAACGAGCAGTAAAGCGTGTTCTTGGAATCGCCGCCGTTGTTGCCGACCTTGCTCATTTTCATGTCCTTTCATGGCCGCCCGCCGATGGTCTGGCTGAAAGGGCGCATACTCAATCTATCGCGGGAATCCGCCGCCGCCAGTGTGTTCCGGCTCCCGCAACGCATTCCGTACGAAACACAAATCAGAAAACGTGGCAACGATTCGCGACAACCCCGCACAAAGCTAAGCCGCCGAAACTCAACATAGCCTTAACGTAGGCAATCCTGTCCCCTGAGGGAACAGCCAATTGTGGCCGAAATGCCGCAAGACACACCAAAAGCGCGTGATGGCGACATCCAACTGCCAACTTGCCTTTATGCCAGCGCGCCTTCGGCCGCTTCGCGCGACGAAATGACCTTGTCGATGAGGCCGAAATCCTTGGCTTCGTCGGCGGTCATGAAATGGTCGCGGTCGAGCGTCTTCTCGATCTCGTCATAGGTCTTGCCAGTGTGCTTGACGTAGACCTCGTTGAGGCGACGCTTCAGCTTGATGATATCCAGGGCATGGCGCTCGATGTCGGACGCCTGGCCCTGGAAGCCGCCGGAAGGCTGGTGAACCATGATGCGGGCGTTCGGCGTGGCAAAGCGCATGTCCTTGTGGCCGGCGGTCAAGAGCAGCGAGCCCATCGAGGCCGCCTGGCCGATGCAGAGCGTCGACACGGCCGGCTTAATGAACTGCATGGTGTCGTAGATCGCCATGCCGGAGGTGACGACGCCGCCCGGCGAATTGATGTAGAGGTTGATTTCCTTCTTCGGATTCTCGGCTTCCAGGAACAAAAGCTGCGCGCAGACCAGCGTCGCCATGCCGTCCTCGACCGGACCGGTGATGAAAATGATGCGCTCCTTGAGGAGACGCGAGAAAATGTCGTAGGCCCGCTCGCCGCGATTGGTCTGTTCGACCACCATCGGAACGAGGTTCATGTAGGTTTCGACGGGGTTCTTCATTCGTTATCTCTTATCTCGCGGTGGGATTCCGGCGCCCGGAATGCTGGCCTATCGGGCAGAATCGGTTCTGGATCGTTATTCTGTAAATAGGATGCCGGCTCATCCTTGTGCAAGGCCGACCCCTCCTAGCCATCTGGGTAAGTCGAATCAAGGTTACATTCACGGGATTCGTCCACCGGTGCGGTGATCGTTCGGCGGTGTCGTCACCACCCGTAGCAATTTCTTAACCGCATCGCTTAACGAAATACGGCAAATCCCCTTTTCTCCACCGCCTCTTCGCCTACAATCCAACGTTGAACGTCTTCATGCCGTTCAACAGGGGGAGTGTCATGTTTGGGAAAACCGCATGCTTCACCATTGCCGGGCTGACCATGCTCGGCACGATTTCGCAGACAGCGGCCGGCGGCCGCGCCGTCGAATGCTATGAACCTGTCCGCACGCCAGATGTCTACGACACGGTTTACGAAGACGTGCTGGTTAGCCCGCCCGGCCAGCAGGTCGACTATACCCCTGCCATCTACGGCACGCGGGAACGTGTGGTCATGACCGTTCCGGCACAGGTGACCTACGAGATCGTGCCCGCCGTCACCCGCACCGTCTACCATACGGTCCGGGTCGATGGCGGCGGCTATTCCTGGGAATGGCGCGTCATCCATGGCCGCAAGGTGCTGTGCAAGATCTGGCACAAGGCGCGCTACGAGCGCGTCGCCGAAACCGTGGTGATCCGGCCGGAGCGCACGCGACGCGTCGTCATTCCCGCGCAATACGACAGCATCGCCGAGGAGGTACTGGTGCAGCCCGAGCAAAGGCGCATCATCGATGTTCCCGCCTCCTACCAAACCGTTGCGCGACGCGTGCTGGTGCGCGAAGGCTCATCCGGCTGGCGGCGCGTGCACATTCCCAGGCACTGCCAGGATTAGGAGCAAAACGTCCTGATTTCGGCGCCCCGATGGTGCCTGTTCGGATAAAGAAAAGCCTACGCTGATCTCTCAGGCGGGCTTTCTTCGTTGCGAGTGAGCTCGGGTCGATCAGAACACGATGCTGAGATTCGGAATTTTCTCGGCAGGTCCGTCAACGCCTTCGATATCGACGCCCATATGCGAAGAGTATTTGCTGCTCCGCGTCATTTCAGCCTTGATGTCATCGCCGGTCATGCCCCGAGCAACCTTCGCCATATAGTAGCGAACTGTCTGGCATTTTGCGGTGTGTTCCTTGACACCAATGCGGTTCACAATTGTCTGAATGCGGCGGCCGATTGACATGCCTTCCACTTGAAAATTGAAGGCATTGCAGGCGTCGAATGAACCTCGGCCGATGCCGTTATCGTCCGGCGTGACCATTGCTTTAAGTGCGTCGAAATCAATATCCCGGATGTCCATGTCTTCGTCTTCCTAGCTCTGCTTTGACAGGACGAATTCGATCCGCACTCTGTCTGATGAAATGTTGATTTCGTTGGTCTCGATACGCTAGCCGTGAGGCACAGGCGTATCGTTAAGCGCGTCGGTGCTCCGGCGGCGTTCAGGCGACCTCCGCCCGCAGCCATGCCTTCAGGCCGGCGATGTCGCCGTCACCGACGGCGGCGGCAACGCGCCTGCCGACCGCCGCACCGAACTTGTAGCCATGGCCGGAGCAAGCCGAGACTACCAGGCATTTGCCCTTTTCATGCGCCATGAATTTTTCGTCTTCGGTGAAGGTGTAGGCGCAGGTGACGACTTCGGTCACCTGATATTCCTCGATGCGGGCGATCGGCGGCGAGAACAAATTGCGGATCGCCTCGCCCTCGCCCGCCACCGGCTGACGGTTCCAGTCGGCGTCGCTGGTCGGCACCCTGTGCAGCCCGGAACCGAATTTCATGCCGGCGCCGCCGGAAGGCGGGATCACATAGCCGTCGACCGCGCCTCCAACATCAAGGACGACCGGCGCCGCCCGCCAGGCGGCCTTGAGGTCGGCTGGCGGTTCGACATAGGCGAGCGCGGTTCGATAGGTCTTCAGCTCGCCGTCCAGTTCCGGAAACAGCTTTAGCACCCAGGCGCCGGCGGCGACAACGATACGGTCGGCCTGCATCGTCTCGCCGCTTTCGAGCACGATATGGCCGGCCTCGGAGTCGATCGCGGTGACCTTGCTGCGTTCATAGACGTTGGCGCCGTTGGCGCGGAGCCACTTTGCCAGACCGGACGCGATCTTGCGGCAATGCAGCGCGCCGCCTTCGGTCGAGAAATAGGCATAGCGAAACGAGCCGGCTTCCAAAAACGGCCAGCGTTTCACGGCCGCGTCGGGCTCCAGCAATTCGAACGGAAAATTGCCCTCCTCCAGGCCTTCGCGATACTCCTCGGCCTCATCGCCCGGCTCGCGCGAAACGCAGACAAATCCGCGCGCATCGAGATGGCTTTCGCCGAGATCGGCCCACATCTCGTCCCAGGCCTGGTAGGCTTCGGTGATCAGCCGGCCATAGCCGGTGCCGGCCCTGTAGGCGCGGCGGATGATGCGGTGGTGGTCGCCCGAGGCGGCCAGCGGATTGGGGATCGGTCCCTGCTCGACGATCGAAACGCTGTGACCTGCCTTGACCAGCGACCACGCCGTCGAGAGACCGGCAATACCCGCGCCGACAACGATCACATTCATCAGATCAGACTTTCCGCAGCCTTGTCGGCTGGCTCAACGCATTGGTTGCGGGCGCCAACATACGGTCTGGAACCGGACTGGCAAGCCGCGCTATTGGTCTGGCATGAGCAAATTGACGCCAGCCGGCCTGGTCTTTGATCCAGCCACGCGACACCTGCGGCTCGACCCGCACGAGCCGGCCTTTTTTCAGAACCCGTACGAGGCCTATGCGTTTCTGCACGGCGCATCGAATGCCTTCTTCTGGGAAGAGTTCGGCTTCTGGTGCTTCGGCGGCTTCGACGACGTCAGCCGGCTGCTGCGCGACCGCCGTTTCGGCCGCCAGAATCCGGCCGGCATTCCAGACAGTCGCGGCATCGGACAGGACCGGACCCATCTCAGCGCTTTCGACGGCATCGAAGCCAATTCGATGCTGGAACTGGAGCCGCCCGTGCACACGCGGCTCAGAACACTGGTCAACCGTGCCTTCGTCTCGCGTCAGGTCGAACGGCTGCGGCCACGTGTCGAAGCGCTCGCCAACGAACTGATCGACCGTTTCGAACCGGGCAAGACGGTCGACCTGCTGCCGGCCTTCGCGGCGCCCTTGCCGATCACCATCATCGCCGAAATGCTCGGCGTGCCGGTCGAGATGGGGCCGCAACTGCTCGACTGGTCGCACCAGATGGTCGCCATGTACATTCAAGGCCGCACGCGCGAAACCGAGGAAACGGCCAACCGAGCCGCTGGTGAGTTCGCCGAGTTCCTGCGCGGTTACGTCACCGAGCGGCGCAAGAATCCCGGCGACGACGTGCTGTCGCTGCTGATCTCGGCGCAGGAGGGCGGCCAAAAACTGTCGGAGGACGAGATGGTGTCCTCGACGATCCTGCTGCTCAATGCCGGTCATGAAGCGACAGTGCATCAGACCGGCAACGCTGTCCGTTCGATCCTTATGCAAGGCGGCGATGTCAGGCGCTTCTTCGGCTCCCCCGAAGCGACCGCAGCAACGGTCGAGGAATGCCTGCGCTTCGATGCGCCACTGCACATGTTCACGCGCTATGCCTACCAGGAGATCGAAGTCGCGCCTGGCATCGTGGTGCAGCCGGGCCAGACGATCGGGCTGCTGCTTGGCATGGCCAACCATGACCCGCGCGCCTTCACCGAACCGCTGGCCTTCCGGCCGGATCGTGCAGACCAGAAGAATGTGTCGTTCGGCGCCGGCATCCATTTCTGCATCGGCGCACCGCTGGCCCGGCTCGAATTGCAGGTGTCGCTGAAAACCTTGTTCGAACGACACCCAAAGCTGCATCTTGCCGAAAGCCCAAGCTTCCGCGACACTTACCACTTCCATGGGCTGGAAACGCTCGTCGTCGGCTTCCGACGATCGCGGGCCTGCCTTGACCTTCCATGACAAGGCGCCGGAAGGTGATCAGAGCTTGATCACATACTCCTTGCGAGTCGTTTCAAGCACTTCCCAGCTGCCTTTGAAGCCAGGCCTCAGCACAAAGCTGTCGCCGGTCTTGACGGTGCGCGCTTGCCCACCGTCCTCCGCGATCACCGAAACGCCGGACAGGATGTGGCAGAACTCCCACTCGTCATAGACGATGCGCCACTTGCCCGGAGTCGACTCCCAGATGCCGGCATAGAGGCCGCCCTCCCGCTCCTCGACATTCCAGGTGCGGAATTTCGGATCGCCCGAAATCAGGCGATCCGGCGCCGGCGCGCCAGGCTCGGCCTCGACGCTGTTGGCGTCGAGGGAAAGGAAAGTCGCTGCGCTCATGAAAGGCTCCGTTGTAGTGGGCTTACCCTCCCCCTTTGTGAGAAAGGTCGTCAAGCGCACAACCTCGAAAATCGGATCGATTTCCGGAGGCTCCAGCTACAAATCTGTGGCGTTCGGAACGCACCTCACTGTATCGTATGTAGATCATATTCGCCGCGTGAAGCGTGCCGCCTCTTCCGAACCGCGGGTGGCGTCGCCGGCGCTGTAGGAATGAGCGCCGGCACCGGCGAGCTTGCCGCCATCGACGATCAGATATTCCTCACGGATCGGCCGACCTTCGAACCAGCATTCCAGAATTTCGCGGGTGCCCGCAGCGTAGCGCGCCTGGGCGGAGAGCGACGATCCTGAGATGTGCGGCGTCATGCCGTGATGCGGCATCGATCGCCACGGATGGTCCTTGGGAGCCGGCTGCGGGAACCAGACGTCACCGGCATAGCCAGCGAGTTGGCCACTCTCCAGCGCGCGGGCGATGGCGTCACGATTGCAGATCTTGCCGCGCGCCGTGTTCACCAGATAGGCGCCGCGTTTCATCCTGGCGATCATCGTCTCGTCAAAGAGGTTTTCCGTCTCCGGATGCAGAGGCGCATTGATCGTCACCACGTCGCAGACGCCGACCATGGATGCGGGGTCCTTGTGGAAGGTGACGCCAAGCTCTTTCTCGACCGCCTCAGGCAGGCGGTGGCGATCGGTGTAGTGCAACTTGACGTCGAACGGCTTCAGCCGGCGCAACACCGCGCCGCCGATCCGGCCGGCACCGACGGTTCCGATCTGCATTCCCTCGATATCGTAGGAGTGTGCGACGCAGTCGGCGATATTCCAGCCGCCTTTCACGACCCACTGGTAGGACGGGATGTAGTTGCGCACGAGCCCCAGGATCATCATGACCACATGCTCGGACACGCTGATCGAATTGCAGTAAGTCACCTCGGCGACCGTGATGCCGCGGTCCATGGCGGCCTGTAGATCGACATGATCGGATCCGATGCCGGCGGTGATCGCAAGCTTCAGTCTGCTTGCCTTGGCTATTCGTTCTTCGGTCAGATATGCCGGCCAGAACGGCTGCGAGATCACGATTTCGGCGTCAACGAGCTCGCGTTCAAAAATACTGTCGGGACCGTCCTTGTCCGAGGTCACTACCAAGCTGTGGCCCGTGCTTTCGAGGAATTTCCTCAGGCCGAGTTCGCCCGACACGCTACCGAGCAAGACCCCCGGTTCAAAGTCGATGGCCTTCGGCGTGGGAAGTGTCTGGCCGCCGGGATAGCGGTCGAGCTTCGGCAAGCCATCGCGCGCATATTTTGTCGGATAACCGTCGACCGGATCGTCATAGAGGACGCAAACGACCTTTGCCATTGTGTATCTCCCTTCATCTGACAACGAAGAGGAAGACGCTCTGTTGTTAACGTTGCCGGCCAAAACGATGGTCGGCATCGCGATGCGCTGTTGAATTGCCGGTGGCTAGCAGACTCATCTGCCGGCGCTTCCTCATTCGGAAAGTTGTGCGCTCATTGCGTGTTAGGTGGAGGAGCCGGACGTGGTTTTCAAGGCCAGCGGGAGATAGCGGTGCCGCGTTCGATTTCCCTTGTCTCAGACCTCGCGCACCGTCTGCTGACAACAAATGCTTGATTTTATGCCGACCGCGACAAGAATGGCCTCTTTCCGATATCACTATGCCCTCCCCGCGCAGGGGGAGGGTAATGCGCTCAGACCTTGGCAAGCGCCTGTTCGAGGTCGGCGACGATGTCGTTGACGTCCTCGATGCCGATCGACAGCCGCACCGTGTCCGGTCCTGCGCCGGCCTTGACCTTCTGTTCGTCGGAAAGCTGGCGGTGGGTGGTCGAGGCCGGATGGATGACCAGCGACTTGGTGTCGCCGACATTGGCGAGGTGCGAGAACAGTTCGAGCGCCTCGACAAATTTGACGCCGGCGTCATAGCCGCCCTTGAGAGCGAAGGTGAACACGGCGCCGGCGCCAAGCGGCGAGTACTTCTTCTGCAGTGCGTTGTTCTTGTCGCTGGGCAGGCCGGGGTAGTTCACCGACGCGACCTTGGGATGATTGGACAGCCAGGCAGCAACCGTTACGGCGTTGTCGCAGTGGCGCTGCATGCGCAGCGGCAACGTTTCCAGGCCGGTCAGGATGAGGAAGGCGTTGAACGGCGAGATCGCCGGGCCGAGATCGCGCAGGCCGAGCACGCGCGCGGCAATGGCGAAAGCGAAATTGCCGAAGGTTTCGTGCAGGACGAGGCCGCCATATTCGGGGCGCGGTTCCGAGAGCATCGGGTATTTGCCCGATTTCGACCAATCGAAGGTACCTCCGTCGACGATGGCGCCGCCGATCGAGTTGCCATGGCCGCCGATGAACTTGGTCAGCGAATGCACGACGATGTCGGCGCCGTGCTCGATCGGCCGGATCAGGTAAGGTGAGGCCAGCGTGTTGTCGACGATCAGCGGCAGGCCGTGCTTGCGGGCAATGTCACCGATCTTCTCGATGTCGACGAAGGTGCCGGCCGGATTGGCGAGGCTCTCGATGAAGATCGCCTTGGTCCTGTCGTCGATCTGGCTTTCGAAGGTCGAGATGTCGTTGGTGTCGGCCCAGCGCACCTCCCAGCCATAGTTCTTGAAGGCATGGCCGAACTGGTTGATCGAACCGCCATAAAGCTTGTTGGCGGCGACGAAATTGTCGCCCGGCTGCATCAGATTGTGAAACACGATCACCTGCGCCGCGTGGCCGGAGGCGACCGCGAGCGCCGCCGTGCCGCCTTCGAGGGCCGCCATGCGCTCTTCCAGCACCGCCTGGGTCGGGTTCATGATGCGGGTGTAGATGTTGCCGAAGGCTTTTAGCCCGAACAGTGAGGCGGCATGATCGGCATCGTCGAAGACGAAGGAGGTCGTCTGGTAGATCGGCGTGGCACGCGCGCCGGTCGCCGGATCGGGCTTGGCGCCGGCATGGATGGCGAGCGTACTGAAACCTGGCGTGCGGGTCACTGAAAACCTCCCTTTTTTGAAACTCTTGAAATGGCTGGGCATTCTTGGCGAAGGCCAGGCGCGAATGCAAAGAAGAAAATACCCTTCGATGCAGGACCTTCCATCAAACATCAGGAAAATACGGCATTTGCCGGAAAAATTTTGCGCTTTCGCGCTCGCCTACTTCTGCCGCACCCCGAAACTCTGGAATCCGGAGCGCATCAGCGGCTTTTTCGACGACAGCACGCCGGAATTGACGCCGGTCCAGCCGATCTCGCCGGACAGCTTGCCATATTCGATCTTGGGGCAGCGGTTCATCACCACCTTGATGCCGGCAGCCTCAGCGCGCGCGGCGGCCTCGTCATGGCGCACGCCAAGCTGCATCCAGATCACTTTCGGCAAGGGGTCGAGCCGCAATGCCTCGTCGACGATGCCAGGCACAGCCGCCGGCGCGCGAAAAATGTCGACCATGTCGATCGGTTCGGGAATATCGGCGAGCCTGGCATAGGTCATCCGGCCGAGGATCTCCTTGCTGGCCTGGCCAGGATTGATCGGGAACACCGAAAACCCTTTGGCCAGCAGATATTTCAGCACGAAATAGCTCGGACGCACATCGTTGGCGGACGCGCCGACCATGGCGACGGTTTTTACCGAATTGAGGATGCCGGCGATGTAGGTGTTGTCGTAACTATCGTGGTTCATGCCTCGTCTTCATACAACGCCTCGTCGAGAAAACCATCCGGGTCATTGCTGAAATCGCGCAGCATGCGGAAGTGGTCCGTATCACGAAAGTCGGCGGGCTCGAGTCCGAACCGGCTGATGCGGAACAGCCGCGCGCCGGGGCAAGCCATCAGCAGCGGCGAATGCGTCGCCATGATCACTTGCGCGGTGCCCGACTGGTCCATGCGCCTCAGCATCTTGAGCAGCTCGATCTGGCGCGACGGGGAGAGCGCGCTCTCGGGTTCGTCGAGGATGTAGATGCCTTGCCTGCGGCAACGTTCCTCGAAAAAGCGGATAAAGCCCTCGCCATGCGACCAGGACAGGAAGTCCGGCGGCGGTGGCCTGAACGGGTCTTCCAGCGCCGCCTGATCGAGATAACGGGCCACGGAGTAGAAGGATTCGGCGCGAAAGAACCAGCCGGCGGTGACTTTCGGCAGCCAGTGGCCACGGAATGTGTTTGCCAATGCAGCGCCACTCTTGTCGATCGCACTGGAATGGTCGACCGGCCGGTAGCCCTTGCCGCCGCCGGCTTCGTCGTAGCCGGCCAGCGCGCCGATCGCCTCGAGCAGTGTCGATTTTCCGGTGCCGTTCTCGCCGACGATGATGGTGATCGGCGTGGTGAATTCGAGTTCGAACTCGTGGCCGCGAAACAGCGGCAGGTTCCAGGGGTATTTTTCCCAATCCTCGACCCGCGCGGGATCAAGCAGGACGCGCTTGAGATACGGTGCCTTGAGCCGCGTCAGCTGCTTGCGATAGGCCATCAATCAGGCAGCGAAATCGTGCCGTCTTCCGCAATCGGAAAGGCCGGATTGTGCGCCACTTCCCAGACATGTCCGTCGGCGTCGGCGAAATAGCCGTACCAGCCGCCCCAGAAGGCGCGGCCGGCCGGCTTGACGATGCGGCCGCCGGCTTTTTCCGCCCTGGCGAGCACGTCGTCGACTTCAGCGTCGGAGCGGGTGTTGTAGGCGAGGTAGACAGCCGACGGTGACGTGGCGAACGCAATGCCGGAATCCTCTTCAGCGCTGGCGCGTGGGAACAGGCCGAGAATGACGCCGCCCATCTGGAAGAAGGCGACACCGTCGGTGATGCCGGCATGACGCCTCAGGCCCATCGCCTCGTAGAAACGCACCGCGCGGTCGAGATCGTCGGTGGCGATGGTGATGATGGAGATGCGTGGTTCCATGACGTCTCCTTACTCGTCCGTCCATTCCGGCTTGCGCTTGTTGATGAAGGCGCCGATGCCCTCCTCCGCGTCGCGTGCCAGCATGTTCTCAACCATGATCCGGCCGGTATAGGCATAGGCGTCGGCTAGAACCATTTCCGCCTGCGCATAAAAGGCTTCCTTGCCGGTCTTGACCACCAAAGATGATTTGGAAGCAATGGTTTGCGCGTATTTGGTGACAATCTGATTCAGATATTCGCGCGGCACGACACGGTTGACCAGGCCGAACTCCTTAGCCGTCGCCGCATCGATCGTCTCGCCGGTCAACAGCATCTCCATCGCATGTTTGCGCGAGACGTTGCGCGACAGCGCCACCATCGGCGTCGAGCAGAACAGGCCGATGTTGACACCCGGCGTGCAGAAGGTCGCTTCGTGCGAGGCGATCGCAAGATCGCAACTGGCGACCAGTTGCAGCCCGGCGGCGGTGGCAAGGCCGTCGACCTCGGCGATGACAGGCAAGGGATGACGCACGATCGCCTGCATCAGCGTTGCACAAGCCGCAAACGTCTCTGCGAAGAAGGCCTTGCCACGATCGGCGTCGGCGCGTCGCGCGGTCATTTCCTTGAGATCGTGGCCGGCGCAGAACACCTTTCCGGCCGCCGACAGCACTATGACGCGGACCGCCTTGTCGGCCTTGGCGCGTTCGAGCTCCGTCGTCAGCGCCGCCATCACCGCCAGCGACAGGGCGTTGGCGGGCGGATTGGCAAGCGTCAGGCGCAGCACGCCCTTGTCCAGTCTTGCGGCAACCGGACCGTCGACGGCAGCAGGCTTGATGGCTAGGATTTCGGCCATGGAAATGTCTCCGCGATTCCGCTCGGGCTGGCAGAGTATCTAATACCGGATCGGATTTCGTCCAACACCGATCGCTTGCACCAAGGGACGAAGGTTGCCAGAAATGCCGCGCTGCGCTCATACAGGTGCGCACAAAACGAGAGACCGACATGCCCGCCCAGACCAACCTCGAGCCCGTGCTGACCGCACTAGAAGTCAATGCGCTGATGGAAACCGTCTATCCGCAGCTCAATGAGCAGTTCAGATATTTCGAGGCGATCGACGTGTTCCCGGGTGGCTGCACCGTGCGGCTCAATGCCGGCGAGCGGCACCTGCGTCCCGGCGGCACCGTATCCGGCCCGTCGCTGTTCACGCTGGCCGACATCGGCGGCTATGTCTGCGTGCTGTCGCATGCCGGGCCGGATGCGCTCTCTGTTACAGTCAACCTCGACATCAACTTCGTCCGCAAGGCCGAGGCCGGACCGATCGACGGCCATTGCCGCATCCTGAAGCTGGGAAAGAGCCTGATGGTGTTCGACATCGACATCGTTGCCGGCCCGGACGGGCACACGGTGGCGCACGCCACCGGCACCTATTCGATCCCGCCGAAGCGTTAGCCGAATTCCTGCCGCCAACTATTTGTCCGCCAGCGGTCCCAAGATTTGGAGAACCGTCTCAAGAATGAGGCGACGCAAATTTGCAGGCCTATCGAGGTGACTGGCGATGAGCAGCCCATCGCTGGCAACGGTGAGGATATCGGCGGTGGTTTCGGAATCCGAACTGCCGTCGGCCACAAGCAGGCCGCGCAGCAGGTCGCGCTTCCAACGCCTATGCTCATCGATCGCCTGCCGTACCGGATGGCTTGGGTCGGGATATTCGGCGGCAGCGTTCAGAAACGGGCAGCCGCGGTAGCCAGGCTGGGCGGCGGCGTCCGCAACAAGATCAAAGATAGCCAGGATCGAATCCCGCGCCGATCGCTCGCTGATCTTGTCGATCATCGCCCTCCCTTGCCGGCTTTGGTTCTGAATGTACGCGCGGACGAGTTCATCCTTGGCCGGAAAATATTTGTAGAAAGTGGCCTTGGCCACGCCTGCCTCGGCGATGATCCGGTCGATGCCGACCGCGTGCACGCCCTCGGCATAGAACAGGTTCGTGGCTGTATCGAGTACGCGGCTGCGCGCAGCACTCTCCCGGCCGATGTCAGTAGCGTGGTCCACCATATCGAATACCCTTTGACGTCGACCCTTTTCCGCCATACAGACAGACTTGTCTAGTAGACAAACCTGTCTGCTCTTAAACGAGAGGTGCCAAAGTGGGATCAGTTATCAGGGAAATGATAGTCGACGCATCGCCTGAGAAGGTCTGGCAGACCGTCGGCAACTTCGCCGAAGGGCCGCGACTGACAACGCCAGATATTTTCGTGGATTGCCGGTTGATCGAGCCCGACTTGCGGCAAATGACCTTCGCCGACGGCAACGTCGTGCGGGAGAGGCTTATAGCCCGCGACGAACAGGCACGCCGCATCGTCTGGGCGTGGGAAGGAGAAGACGTATCGCACGACAACACCTCCATGCAGGTCTTTGCAGAGAACAATGGACGCAGCCGGTTGGTGTGGATTCATGACACCTCGCCGGACGAGCTCTGCGGCTGGCTTGCCGCCGCGATGGACCAAATTGCGCCGGAGATCCGCCGCTCGCTCGAAAGAGCCAACTGAAGACCGGACCGGTCAAAGAGCGTTCCGGCCATGCTCCGGAACGTTCCTTTCTTGCGGTATTATAATACCGCATCTACAACCCATTGTTTTTGCATAACCTTTTAGGAATACTCCAGAAACTTCAGCCTTGACGCGCCCCTTCGCCCTCGCCTATAAGCCCCTCACGAAGCAGCGGCCCGCAAAGGCCGCCGTTTTGTTATTGGCGGCGGGCAAGCGCCTTTCGCCAATCCAAGCAACAAGAAACGCCTTCCCTCGTGAAGGTCCGAACCGAAAGCAGAAAACACATGACAACCTTTTCGCAGAAGCCTGCGGATGTGGTGAAGAAGTGGATCCTGATCGACGCCGAAGGTCTCGTCGTCGGTCGTCTGGCCACTGTCATCGCCAATCATCTTCGCGGCAAGCACAAGCCGACCTTCACCCCGCATGTCGACGACGGCGACAACGTCATCGTCATCAATGCCGACAAGGTGGTGTTCACCGGCAAGAAGTTCACCGACAAAGTCTATTACTGGCACACCGGCCACCCAGGCGGCATCAAGGAGCGCACCGCGCGCCAGCTGCTCGAGGGCCGTTTCCCTGAGCGTGTCGTCGAGAAGGCCGTTGAGCGCATGGTGCCGCGTGGCCCGCTCGGCCGTCGCCAGATGAAGAACCTGCGCGTCTATGCAGGTGCCGAGCATCCGCATGTCGCCCAGCAGCCCGAGATCCTCGACGTGGCCAAGCTGAATTCCAAGAACAAGAAGGTCGCATAAGATGGCTGAGCTTTCCTCGCTCGCAGAACTGGGCGCCGCCACCGGCAACACCAATACCCAGCCGGCAGCCCCCGTCCACGTCCAGAAGCTCGACAAGTCGGGCCGCGCCTATGCCACCGGCAAGCGCAAGAACGCCATTGCGCGCGTCTGGGTGAAGCCGGGTTCCGGCAAGATCATCGTCAACGACAAGGAATTCGCGACCTATTTCGCGCGTCCGGTCCTGCAGATGATCCTCAACCAGCCGATCATCGCGTCCAACCGCGCCGGCCAGTACGACATCGTCGCGACCGTTGTCGGCGGCGGTCTCTCCGGCCAGGCGGGCGCCGTTCGTCACGGTATCTCCAAGGCGCTGACCTACTACGAGCCGACGCTGCGCGCCGTGCTCAAGAAGGGTGGCTTCCTGACCCGCGACAGCCGCGTCGTCGAGCGCAAGAAGTACGGCAAGGCGAAGGCCCGTCGTTCGTTCCAGTTCTCGAAGCGCTAAGCAGCTTCGCAGCTTCAGACAATCGAAAAGGCCGCCTCCGGGTGGCCTTTTTGTTTGGGGGCTCGTTGTCTACGGCTCGGCAGTCACCCCACCCGCGCCTGCGGCGCGACCTCCCCATCAAGGGGAGGTAGAAGAAAGGCGCTGCGCCCTACCTCCCCTTGATGGGGAGGTCGGCGCGCAGCGCCGGGTGGGGTGATGGAACCGGCGCAATTCATGCCTGGCGCCAGATCAGGGCTTGCCGGCCTTGATGAAATCGATGAACGCCCGCAGCGGCGCCGGCACCAGGCGCCGGCCAGGATAATAGAGGAAAGGCCCGGGAAAACTCTGCCACCACGGTTCGAGCACGGGCTCAAGCATGCCGCTTTCGAAGTAAGGGCGAAGCCAGCCCTCGAACAGGCCGATGATGCCGGTGCCGGCGATGGCCGCTTCGACGGCAAGATCGGTCGCCCCACCGATGCGCACGATCAGAGGCCCCGTCGGATCGATCCGGACGACCTCGCCGTTGCGCTCGAATTCCCACGGCAGCATCGCGCCGCTGGCAAAGCGGCCGCGCACGCAAGAATGACCAAGCAAGTCGCTCGGGTGTTGCGGCCGCCCATGGCGATCTAGGTAGGCAGGGCTGGCGGCAGTGGCGAAACGCTGCACGCGCGGTCCGATCGGCACCGCGATCATGTCCTGTTCCAGCCGCTCGTCATAGCGGATGCCGGCGTCGCAGCCGGCCGCCAGCACGTCGACAAAATTCTCGTCGGCGATCACCTCCAGCCGAATGCCGGGATAGGCGGCGAGGAAGCCCGGCACGATGTCCGGCAATATCAGCCGGGCGGCGCTGACCGGCACGTTGAGACGCAGCGAGCCCGCCGGCCTGTCGCGAAAACCGTTCACAACGTCCAGCGCCGCTTCCACCTCCGACAGCGCCGGGCTGAGCCGCTCCAGCAGGCTGAGGCCCGCCTCGGTCGGGACGACGCTGCGCGTCGTGCGGTTGAACAGCCTGACACCGAGCTGTGCCTCAAGGCGGCGCACCGCCTCGCTCAGGCCCGAGGCGCTGCCGCCGCTCGCACGCGCGCCATCGCGGAAGCCGCCGGCGCGCGCCACAGCGACGAAGGCGTTCAGATCACTGAGGTCCATCATTGTTCGCCATTCCGCACAGCCTGTGTGGATTGTACCTGATTATCACGAGGTTGAGCAGCGCCTATCTCTGCCTCCTCAAAGGAGATCCATCATGTCCAATATTCAACAGGCCGGTACCTTCACCCCCGCCACCTTCAAGCTTGGCAGCCACACCGTGAAGCGGCTTGGCTACGGCGCCATGCAGCTCGCCGGACCCGGCGTGTTCGGGCCGCCCAGGGACCATCACGCGGCATTGGCCGTGCTGCGCGAGGCGGTTGCGCAAGGCGTCGACCACATCGACACCAGCGACTTCTACGGTCCGCACGTCACCAACCGGCTGATCCGCGAGGCGCTGGCGCCTTACAAGGACGATCTCGTCATCGTCACCAAGATCGGTGCCCGGCGCGGCGCGGATGGATCGTGGCTGCCGGCCTTTTCTCCCGAAGCGCTGACCCAGGCGGTGCACGACAATCTTAGCAATCTCGGGCTTGACGTGCTTGATGTGGTCAATCTACGCATCATGTTCGATACCCATGGTCCAGCAGAGGGATCGATCGAAGCGCCGCTTACCGTGCTGGCCGAGCTTCAACAGAAGGGCCTGGTCAGGCATATCGGGCTGAGCAACGTGACGTCGGCGCAGATCGCGCAAGGACGTGGGATCACCGAGATCGTCTGCGTGCAGAACCAGTACAATCTGGCGCATCGCGGTGACGACACCCTGATCGACGACCTCGCCCGCGACGGCATCGCCTATGTGCCGTTCTTCCCGCTCGGCGGCTTCAACCCTCTGCAATCCTCCACCCTGTCAGGCGTCGCGGCGCGCCTCGGCACCACACCGATGCAGGTCGCGCTCGCCTGGCTGCTGCGCCGCGCGCCCAACATCCTGCTGATCCCCGGCACATCATCTGTCGGACATTTGCGGGAGAACCTCGCGGCTGCCGAACTGGTGCTTTCGGACGATGTGCTCGGGGAGTTGGATGGGGTGGCGATGGCGGCGTAAGAGCGCGGCACGGGCTGCCTGTTAGGGTTCGGCTATCACCCCACCCGGCGCTGCGCGCCGGGTGGGGTGCAGCGCCAGCGTTGACTGCGCCAGCGCCGGCGTTGCTAATTGATACTCGCCGTATTCGCCGGCTCAGCCGGCCGCGTCTCGTCGGCATAAGGCACGCGAAAACCATTCGCCGCCAGCCAGTCGATGGCCGCCTTCGGCTCGTCGGTCTGGATGATGGTAGCGCCGCGATCGGCCCAGAAACCCCAGCTTTCGCGCGGCAGGCTAGCCTCGACCGCCAGTTCGTCGCCGCGGCCGCCGGCGAGGAAGCCACCCGGCTTGCCAGCGATGGCGTAGGTGTCGGCCCAGATGTGCCAGTCGCCTTTCACCGCGGCTGCGCGCATGCGTGAGCTGAACAGCGGGCCGCCGGTCTCGGTCAGCGTCTCGGCGCCCGCTCGCCAGTTGATCAACTCGATCGCGCGCGGCGAGAAGGCGCGGTCGACCGTCCCGGCGAAATTGGCATCATGCACCGCGTCGTCAGCGATGATCGGCATGAACTGGAAGCCGCCGCCGATGGTATCCATGGCGGCCCTGACCGTGGAAATCCGGGTGGAATTCCACAGGTTCTCCTTGACGATGACCTGCTCGGCCATGCCGAGATCGCGAGCCACCGCGATCATGCCCGAGAGGTCGCCGACATCAAGCTTGTTGTCGAGGTTGATAAGGATCCTGTCTCGGGTCGCCAGCAGCATCTCGCGTAGGGTCGAGACTGTTTCATCGGTGACGATGCCGGTACCCTCGATCACCAGCCGGCAGGTCCTCAGTTCGGCCAGCGTGTACTTGACCACCTCGCCCCTGCAGGTCGTGGTGCGGTCAAGCCAGCTGTCATGCATGACGACGAACTCACCGTCCTTCGAGCGCCTTATGTCGACCTCGACGATTTCGGCGCCCATGGCGATCGAGCCTTCGACAGCGGCAATCGAATTTTCCGCATAGAGCGTCTTGCCGGCCTGCATGCTGCCGGCGCGATGCGCGGCCACCATGACGTGGTCACGCCATTGGTTGGCATGCTCGAAGCGGTCGAGAATCTGTCTGGCGCGGGTTTCGCCGGCCAAGGCTTGGCCAGAGGCAGCCGCCAGGGTCGCGGAAAGCAGAAGGCTCAGCCAAAGGGTCCGCATTGAGAATCGCTCCTTGCCGGATCGAGACCCGGATAAGCGACGCCCGTGACAGCTGGGTGAACGAAGCCGGCTAGCGGAATGCGTCAGATGCGTTTGGAAAGCCGGCGGAACCATGCCATTGCAGGCATTTCGACGAAGCGCCAGGTGATCCAGGAAGCGACAATGGTCACGGCGAGCATGACGACGATCGCCGCCGTTCCCGTCCACCCGGCGCCGAAGCCGGTGGCAGGCTGGCCGCGCAGCACGATGTCGCCGATCAGGCCGAGGCCGAGCTTGCGCTCGACGAGGCCGGCGACGTTGATCATGCGCGCCTGGACGAAGATGTGGACCATGTAGATCGAATAGGACAGCGCGCCGAGCGTCACCATGAACGGCGCCCTGAGCAAGGCGCTGATCCAGCCGCCCTCATGCGCGAACAGGAACAGCGCCAGCGCGAACACCAGGGGTGCCGCGATGCCGAAATCATTGTCGCCCGCCAGCGAAACGAAAAGCACGATAACGGCAACCATGACGATCTCCGCAAGGGTCCAGTCCATGCGTGGACCACCCCTGGCGAGAGCCTGTCGTGCCCCTGCAATGGAATCGTGCTGAAACCAGGCCAGCAAGGCCCCGAGCGAGAAGCCGTACAGGCAGCGGATGAAGCCGAAATCGAAGGACACATCCATATGATGGGTCGAGAAGCCGAGCAGGAACAGCGGCGCGGTAACAGCGGCGGCGACAAACCATATCCAGGCGCGTGCGCCGGCGACCAAGACCACGCCGGCAAACAGCAGATAGGCGAAGAACTCGGCCGAAATGCTCCAGCTTGGCGCATTCCAGGTCAATTGATCCTCGAAGCCGACACCCTGGAGCAGGAGAAGATTGGCAAGCAGGCTGTTGAGGTCGAAACCGCCGGTGAAGGGAGCAGCCCCGGTGCCGTGCAATTGCGGCAGCATCAGCCGCAGCAGCTCGAAGCCGGCGAAGGCGGCAAGCATGAGCAGATGCAGCGGGTAGATGCGGCCGAAACGGACCAGGGCGAAGCGAGCGACCTGTTCCGGTCGGTTCAGCCGATTGCCGTAGCTGCTGGCGATGACGAAGCCGGAAAGCACGAAGAAGAAATCGACGAAGAGATAGGACGAACCGATGAAGGCGCTTTGCGAAATCGTCGAGCCGGTCGGGAAGTGAAACAGCGCCACCAGGAGCGCACAGATGCCGCGCCACGAATCGAGGACCAGGAAGCGTTCGCCGACGATCGTGCCGCTGTGGGTCGACGCCACGGCACGGGTGGGGTTGAGAAACGCCGTCTGCGTCATGATGATACAAGTCCTGTCTTGCCGTGGCACTCGCGCAGCGCCATTCCGTCTCGCCAAGCTGTGACTGGCATCTTCCGTGCCGGTTCTGTAGTTGTTGCACCCCGATGAAAAACGAGGATTCGTAATGGCGAACAACACCATCGACCACGCCTTCACCGCCCGTTCCAAAACGGGCGGCGCCCTTGAGCCGACCTATTCCGGCGCGCTGTCATTCATGCGGCGCAAATACACCAAGGATATGAAGGGCGCGGACGCTGTGGTGTGGGGCATTCCCTTCGACGCCGCCGTCACCAACCGGCCTGGCGCCCGTTTCGGGCCGCAAGCAATCCGCCGCGCCTCGGCGATCCTCGACAACGACCCGCAATATCCGTTTTCACGCGACCTGTTCGAGCATCTGGCGGTGGTCGACTATGGCGATTGCCTGCTCGATTCGGGCAACCATCAGAAGACGCCGGGCACGATCGAGCGCGAAGCGGCGAAGATCCTGAAATCAGGCGCCTTCCTGCTGACGCTGGGCGGCGATCATTTCGTCACCTGGCCGCTGCTCAAGGCGCACGCCGCCATCCATGGTCCGCTGGCTTTGGTGCAGTTCGACGCCCATCAGGATACCTGGCCGGACGACGGCAAGCGCATCGACCACGGGTCCTTCGTCGGCCGCGCCGTCAAGGAAGGCATCATCGATCCCGACCGTTCGATCCAGATCGGCATCCGCACCCATGCGCCGGACACGTTCGGCATCAAGATCCTCTACGGCCATGAAATCGAGGAGATGCGCGCGTCCGACATCGCCTACGCCATCGTCGACCGCACCGGCGGCAAGAAGACCTATCTCACCTTCGATATCGACTGCCTCGACCCGGCCTATGCGCCGGGAACCGGCACGCCGGTTGCCGGCGGACCGTCCTCGGCGAAGATCCTGTCGACGCTGCGCCAGCTCAACCAGGTCGATATTGTCGGCGCCGATGTCGTAGAGGTTGCGCCGGCCTATGATCACGCCGATATAACGGCGATCGCCGGCTCGATGGTGGCCATGCAGTATCTCGGCCTGCTGGCGGAGCGAAAGGCACGGCTTGAAGAGCTGAACAACAACGGCAACCACAACGGCGCCACAGTGAATCAAGGTCAGGGCATATAGCCTTGAAATATCAGGGAATTTGATCAGTCCATGAAACCGAAAATCTTCATCGACGGCGAACACGGCACCACCGGCCTGCAGATTCGGGCACTGTTGGCCGAGCGCGGCGACCTGGAAATCATCTCGATTCCCGCAGCGCGCCGCAAGGAAACGGCCGCGCGCGCAGAGTTCCTCAATGCCGCCGATGTCGCGATCCTGTGCCTGCCCGACGATGCGGCGAAGGAAAGCGTCTCGCTGATCGCCAACGACACCACCAAGGTCATCGATGCATCGACCGCGCATCGCGTGGCGGAAGGCTGGGCGTATGGTTTCGCCGAGATGGACAAGGCACAGGCAAAGACGATTGCATCGGCAAAGCGCGTCGCCAACCCCGGCTGCTGGCCGCAGGGACCGATCGCGACGCTGCGGCCGCTGGTCACCGCTGGCCTGTTGCCTGCCGATTTCCCGATCACCGTCAACGGCATTTCGGGCTATTCGGGCGGCGGACGGCCGATGATCGAGGACTATGTCGCCAAGGGCGAGGACGCCTCGGAATTCCTGCCCTACGGCCTCACCTTGCAGCACAAGCACGTGCCGGAACTGAGGGCCTATGCCAGGCTGTCGCATGATCCGATCATGCAGCCGGCGGTCGGCAATTTCGCGCAAGGCATGATCACCGTTGTGCCATTGCAGCTTGGCGGCCTCGACCATGTGCCGACGGGTGCGGAGCTGCATGCGGCGATTGCCGACCATTTCGCCGCCATCAAGGGCGGTGTGGTCGAGGTGGCGCCCTATGCGCATTCGGAGCGCATGCCGGAGATCGATCCGGAAATCTACAACGGCACCAACCGGATGAAGGTCTACGTCTTTGCCAACGACAAACGGGCGCAGGCCCTGCTGCTGGCGGTCTATGACAATCTCGGCAAGGGTGCCTCGGGTGCCGCTGTGCAGAACATGGACCTGATGCTCGGCCTCTGATGGACACGCCAGCATTTCCGGCGCGCTGGAAAGTCAGCGCGCCCGAACTCATTGCCGAGACCTTTTCGAGCCGCATCTGGAAGGTTTTGCGCGAAGACGGCTCGCCCGCGATCGTCAAGGCGCTCAAGCCTTTCGATGACGTCGCCGACGAATTACGCGGCGAGCATTTTCTCGCCTGGCGGCGCGGCGAAGGCGCGGTGCGCCTGCTCGGCCGCGACGGCCATAGCATGCTGCTCGAATATGCCGGTGAAACGCTGCTGGAGCAGGTTCTCAACGAAAAAGGCGACGACGCCGCCACTGAAATCGCGGCCGATGTGATGGCAAAACTGTTTTCGCCTGGGAAAGACCACTTCCCGCCCGAACTTCAGCCGCTGAGAGAACGGTTCGCCAGCCTGTTTAACAAGGCGAATGCCGACCGCGACGCGGGCCATGACAGCCTCTATGTCGAGGCCGCCGTCATCGCCGATCGGTTGCTGGCCAATCCGCACGATATCAGGCCTCTGCATGGTGACCTGCATCACGAAAACATCCTGCACGGACCGCGCGGCTGGCTGGCGATCGATCCGAAGGGCGTTCTCGGCGATCCCGGTTTCGACGCCGCGAACATGTTCTACAACCCGCTCGACCGGGACGAGCTTTGCCTCGATCAGGAGCGGATCGCGCATATGGCCGCGGTCTTTGCCAAGATACTGGGCCAGACACCGCCGGCCATTCTCGATCATGCCATCACCTATGGTTGCCTGTCGGCGTCCTGGCATCATGAGGACGACAACGCGGTCGAGGAGAACCGCGAATTGTCGATCGCCGAGGCGATCCGGGCGGTGCGGGGAAGCTTCTGATCCGACCCCGATCGGCCTGGGATCAGCCCCTGAGCGCGATTTCCGTTGGCAGGGGATAGGCGCCCTTGGTGCCGCGCCAATGCGCTGATGCAAAGCCTAACACGATCAAAGCAAAAGCTTGATGGGTCAGCGCCATGTGCAGCGGCACATGCATCAGCAGCGTGCCGATGCCGATCGAGGCCTGCACCAGCACAGTCACAAAAAGCAGCGTCGCGCGGCGAGCATGCGTCGAGCCTGGCAGCCGCCGGCGTGTGGCGATCATGTGCCACAAGGCCACGATGAACACCGTATAGGCGCCGAGCCGATGCACGAACTGCACTGTCTTCGGGCTTTCGAAGAAGTTGCGCCATGCCGGCTCGAGGATGAGCAGATCGCCTGGGATGATCTTGCCGTCCATGAGCGGCCAGGTGTTGTAGCTGAAGCCGGCGTCGAGCCCGGCGACCAGCCCGCCGAGATAGATCTGGATCAGCGCCAGCAGCACGATGAAACCGGCCAGCCTCTGCGTCGACCTATCGGCGGCAGGTTCGGAATGCGGCGCCAATCCTCGCGCGACCACCATGGTCGCGGTGAAGATCAGCGCGGCGAGTGTCAGGTGGGTCGCCAGCCGGTACTGGCTGACTGAGACGCGGTCGACCAGTCCCGAGGCCACCATCCACCAGCCGATGGCGCCCTGCAGGCCGCCGAGCAGGAGAATGCCCAGGAGTTTCGGCCCCAGGCCGCACTCGATTCGGCGCGTCGCCCAGAAGAACAGCAGCGGCAAGGCAAAGACCAGGCCGACGCTACGCGCCAGGATGCGGTGCGCCCATTCCCACCAGAAGATCGACTTGAACGCCTCGATGCTCATGCCCTTGTTGAGCTCGGCATATTGCGGGATCTGCTGGTAGAGCTGAAATTCCTCTTGCCACTCGGCATCGTTGAGCGGCGGGATCACGCCGTGGATCGGCTTCCACTCAGTGATCGACAGGCCGGAATCGGTGAGCCTGGTGGCGCCGCCGACCAGCACTAGCGCAAACAGCACCAGAAGCACCACATAGAGCCAGCCGCGCAGCAGCGCCCTGTTGCGCAGGTCGCGGGCGCGGGCGACGTATGGCGCGGCAGCTGATATGGCAGCCATGATCTTGTCCCGGCAGGTTGGTTTCGCGGATTGGTGGACCATCGCACCCGTGCTGGCAAGGCCATGCGGCGCGGCACGCCGTCGCGCCGCGTCAGGGCTCTGAACTCAGGTTAACGGCGGCAGCCAGTTCGGCGGTGTTGGCAGCTTTTGTGCCGCTAGCTTTTCAAGATAGGAATTTTTTCTTGACACCGTGCCGTCAGCTATGCTACATATTCGTCCATGGTGCTGATTTGCGCCGGTGGCCCGCCGCACAGGCGGGTTTTTCGTCTGATGCTCCGTCAGCCAACGTGCCGGCGAAGGCTCCGAAGGATCCCGTCAGCCCGAGTTCGTTGCCCTGCTGCGCCGCGCCTCACCGGTTGCACAGCCTCGCGCCAAGGCCTATGCGGGGCCAACACTTTGAGCCTGCCAGGCCGCCTATGCGAATTCCCGGCATGCTCGATCAGGAGACCAACCATGCCCATGCGCCTGAAAAAGCTGATCGGAATGTTTCTGCTGGTGGCACTGGTCATCATCTATGCGCTGGTCGCATCGATCTTCGCGGTCGCCCAGCTCTCCGAGTCGGGTCCGTGGGTGCATTTCCTGTTCTTCCTGCTCAGCGGCCTGCTCTGGGTGCTGCCGGCGATGGGCATCATCAAATGGCTGATGTTGGAGCCGAGGGCCAAGCGCTAAGCGTACCGCCGCCGTCAGATGGTGACCACCATCTTGCCGGCATTGGCGAGCGGCGTCGTCACGCCCGACAGCATGGTGCGGATGTGAGCGAGGCTCTGGTAGCGGCCGTTGACTGAAATGCGCGGCAAGGCATGCAGGAACCCGGCATGTTCGGCGCGCAGCACGCCGTGGCGCGTCGTCACGGCGGACGTATAGCCGGCGTCGCGGGCAAAGCCGACTTCGCGGCAGCCTACAGCACTGGCATAGCCATAGGGGTAAGCGAAATGGCTGGGCTCGTCGCCGAGTTCAGCCTGCAACATGGCGCGCACGGCGCCGGTCTCGTGCCGCGCATCGGCTTCGGGAAGCCGCTTCAGATTGCTGTGGTTGATGGTGTGGGCGCCGATCCTCACCAGCGGATGCGCTGCGATGCTGCGGATTTCGTCCCAGCTCATCAATGTGCGCAAGCGCGAGCCGTCGGCGTCGATGCCATTTGAGCGAGCCAGGTCGCGCAACACCGCTTGCAGATCCTCCTCGCGGACTTCGGAGGTGAGATAGGCGTGCAGGCGTGCATTGGCCTGCAGTTTCTTCGCGGGGGTCGAGCAGTCGATCGTCAGCGGACCATTCGGCCGCGCCAGCGTCAGGGTATCGCGCGCGTTGACGATGTCCTCGACCACATCCCACCACAGGTCGGCGGTGCCGTTAATCAGCCCCGGTGCGACATAGATGGTGATCGGCGCGCCGTGCTTCTCCAGCACCGGCAACGCTTCGGTCATGTTGTCGCGATAGGCGTCGTCGGCGGTGATGGTAGCAAATTGCCCCCCCTTGCCGCCTGCCTTGATGCGCTCGACGGCTTCGTCCATGGAGACGAAGGCATAGCCATGCGCCTTCATGTCGGCGATCACGGCATCGAGGAAGCCTGGCGCGATGTTGAGATGCCGATTGACGCTATCCGGCTTTTCGGGCGTCGCGGTAACGCGGTGCAACATCAGGATGGCGCCAATGCCGCCGATGAACGGCTTGGCCAGCGGTGCAAGGCCGGTGTAGCGGGCGACGTTCAGCGCCAGTTTCCGGATTGCCTCCCCGCCGTCGATCATTCATTCACCTTTTGCGCCTAGGCTAATCCAAGCACGGAATGCGCCTAGGCGAACCCCCAAATCGCGATCAATACGCCCTAAGGATTGAGGTATGGTTGACGCAACCGCGTCATTTGACGGCAATCGGCTTGCGGCGACCGAGGCGTCGTCGCGCGCCTTGCCACGGGACCATGCCGGCCTGTCGATTTCAGTGGCGTCCGCTGACGGGCTCGCGGCCTATGCCGAGTTCTGCCGCTCGGCGCTGTTTGCCCCAGCGCAGAGTGCTGCCTGGATCCTGAACTGGGCTGCCGAGGGCCGACCGGATCTGCTCGTCGCGACGCTGAGCGCCGAAGGCAAGCCGGTTTTTTCGCTGGCGCTGGAGGTCACCGCCAGCGGCCCGTTCCGCGTCGCCCGCTTCATGGGTGGCCGCCACGCCAATGGCAATTTCGTCGCCGCCGATCCGGACTGGCTGACCAGGGCGGATATCGCGGCCGTCCGATCGATGATGGCGGCGATTGCCAAGGCACGCCCGGACATCGATCTCGTCGCGCTCGAGCGGTTGCTGCCCGATCTCGACGGCGTCGCCAATCCGCTCGCCGCGCTAGACCATTTTGCCAGCCCCAATTTGGCGCTGGCCGTCGACCTTGCCGGCGGCTTCGATGCGCTGCTTTCTCGTGCCAGCGGCAAGCGCAAGCGCAAGAAGCACCGTTCGCAGATACGGAAATTCGAGGCGGTTGGCAGCCATCGGCGCATCGAGGCCCGCACACCGGACGAGGTGAACAGGCTGCTCGACGCTTTTTTCGAGATGAAGGAATTCCGCTTTCGCAAGATGGGCATCACCAACGTCTTCGGCGACGAGCAGGTGCGCGGCTTCTTCCGCGCGCTGTTCTCGCAAGCGCTTGCCGAGGACAAGCCCTCCTTCGTGCTGCACGGGCTCGAGGTTGCGGGCAAGCTCCGCGCCGTCACCGGCTCAAGCCTCTCGGGCAAGCGCCTGATCTGCGAATTCGGCGCGATAGCCGAGGACGATCTTGGCCACACCAGCCCCGGCGACTTCCTGTTCTTCGACAACATCCAGGAAGCCTGCGAGGCTGGTTTCGAGGTCTATGATTTCTCAGTCGGCGACGAGCCTTACAAGCGGCTATGGTGCGATATCGAAACCCGGCATTTCGAGGTGCTCATACCGCTGACCCTGAAGGGCCGCATGCTGGCGCTGACGCTGAGGCAAGGCGCGAGGCTGAAAACCTTCATCAAGAACAGCCCGATGATCTGGAAGTTGACCAAGATGCTGCGCCGCAAGGCGGCCGGGCAAACTGCGGCGCCCGCCGAGGACGAAAGCTAATTTAGGCCTCAGAAGTTGAGGGCTTCCCTGAGCGCCGGACCGGCCCTGACACGCAGATCGAGATCGGCCTCGATATGATCGATGTGGTGCAGCATCAACCGGCTCGCCAGCCCGCAATCGCCGCTCTCCAGCGCTCCAACAATCCCGGTGTGCTCGCTGTGCCCGCAGGCTGACACCCCAGACCGCCCGTAAAGGGCGATGACCAATGATGAGCGCGCCACCAGCTCCTCCATGAAGCGCTGCAGGATGGCATTGCCCGCGACGGCGGCGAGCAGCAGATGGAAATCGCCCGACGCCTTGATTTCGGAACGCCGCGCATTGGGACCGCGCTCAGCGATGAAGCGGCCCTCCTCGTCGAGCTGCGTCTTGAAGGCAGCGATGTCGGCGGCGGTGACATGCCCGCAGGCGGCGATGGCAATGCCCGGTTCGATCAGCCTGCGCGAGGCGAATACCTGGCGCGCTTCCTCAGGCGAAGGATTGGCGACGAAGGCGCCGCGGTTGCGCTCCGTGCGCACCAGCCCCTCGAAGGACAGCATCTGCAGGGCGGCGCGTGCAACGGTGCGGGAGACGTCGAACAGCGTGCCGACCTCGCCTTCCGACAGTTTGGTGCCCGGGGCCAGCCGGCGGTCGACAATGGCGTCGCGCAACTGGTCGCGGATCGCTTGCGCGCGATCCTGCGTGGCGCTGTCGGTGGCGGAATAGATCTGGTCGGCGATGTTCATGCAGCAAATTCTTTCCGCCCTTTCTAGCGCGACTATCCACGCCAGTACGAGAGGCAAAGTGGACACGAAGGCAAAAAAGATTGCATACGATTTTTGTGCACATCGCCCACAATCGCCCATATTTTGTGCAATGCACAACCCGGCCCATTTTGTGAGCGGCACCCAAGAATCCTGATTTTCCCGACAATTCAAATGCTTGGCCGGCCATATTGGGATTGGCACGCATGATGCTTTGGTTAAAGCGACCAAACGGGGAAGCCTATGTCCAAAGCCGCCGAAATCGACATCGTGTCCGTTTCGAAAGTCTATGGAACGACGACCGCCGTCGAGGACATCAGCCTGAAGATCCCGGCGGGAACCTATTGCTGCCTGCTCGGTCCTTCCGGCTGCGGCAAGACCTCGACGCTGCGCATGATCGCCGGCCATGAGAGCATTTCCAGCGGCGATGTCCGCCTCGGCAATGTGGTGGTGACGGACCTGCCGCCGGCCCGGCGCGGCACGGCGATGATGTTCCAGTCCTATGCGCTGTTCCCGCATCTCGACCTGATCGACAATGTCGCCTTCAGCCTGAAGATGAAGGGCGTCGACAAGGAAAAGCGCCGTGCCAAGGCGCTCGATATGCTGAAGCTGATGCAGATGGAGGCCTATGCCACGCGACGGCCCGCGCAGCTTTCAGGCGGCCAGCAGCAGCGCGTCGCGCTGGCGCGTGCGCTGATCACAGATCCCGAGGCGCTGTTGCTCGACGAACCGCTGTCGGCGCTCGACCCATTCCTGAAGATCCGCATGCGCGCCGAGTTGAAGAAGCTGCAGACCTCGCTTGGCATCACCTTTGTCCACGTCACCCACAGCCAGGAGGAGGCGATGGCTCTCGCCGACCTGATCGTGGTGATGAACGATGGCCGCATCGAACAGGCGGCTCCGCCGCGCGATGTCTTCGAGCGGCCGGCCACCGCCTTCGTCGCGCGCTTCATGGGCGACCACAATGTCATCTCCGGCCGGGTCACCGGTGAACGCAACGGCATGGTCGTGTTCGACGTCAATGGCGGCGGCTCGCTTGCCGCCAGCGGCCAGCCACGGGAAGCGGGGGCGCCGATCGACATCGCCATCCGCACCGATCATGTGCGCATCGGCGAGCCGCCCTCGCCTGGCCTCGGCTTCACCGGCATCGTCTCCAACATCGAATATCGCGGCGCCACGGTAAAGCTCTCCGTCACCGGCGCCGGCATCGACGACTTCACCGTCATCGTCGACGATTCCGACTTCTTCGCCAAACCCGTCGCCATTGGCGACGCCGTACCGCTCGCCTGGGATTCCGAGGATGCCGTCGTTCTCGGACGCCTTCATTCATGACGTCAACGAAGCAAAACAAGACAGGGGAATAGGCATGACAAACACTGCGCAAACCAAGGCGGGCATTTCGCGCCGCTCGCTGCTCAAGACGGGTGCCGCCGCCGTCGGCCTTGCCGCCGGCTCTGGCGCCATATCAGGCTTTCCGACCATCTGGGCGCAGTCCAACATCACGCTGCGCCAGTTCGGCACCGGCGTGTCGAACCTCAACGCCATCGCCGACAAGTGCAAGGCGGATCTCGGCATCACGCTGGAAATGACCGCGACCGATTCAGACGCGGCGGCCCAGCGCGCCGTGACCCAGCCCGACAGCTACGATATCGCAGATATCGAATACTGGATCTGCAAGAAAGTGTTCCCAAGCGGCGTGCTGCAGCCGATGGATGTCAGCAAGCTGAAATATTACGACGAGCTGGTGCCGCTGTTCAAAACCGGCAAGCTGACGCCCGACAGCGTCATCGCCCAGGGCACGGCACCGCACACGGTCGGCTTTGTCGAGGCTCAGGACAGTAAGGTCTTCGCCAAGGCGCCGACCAACTGGTTCACAATGGTGCCGACCATCTACAACGCCGACACGCTGGGCATCCGCCCAGACCTCGTCGGCCGCGACATCACCACCTGGGCCGACATCATGGACCCGGCCTTCAAGGGCAAGACCGCGATCCTCAACATCCCCTCCATCGGCATCATGGACGCGGCGATGATCATGGAAGCCATGGGCAACATCAAATATGCCGACAAGGGCAACATGACCAAGGAGGAGATCGACAAGACGATCGACTTCCTGATCAAGGCCAAGCAAGACGGCCAGTTCCGCGCCTTCTGGAAATCCTTCGACGAGAGCGTCAATCTGATGGCGTCGGGCGAAGTCGTCATCCAGTCGATGTGGTCACCTGCCGTCGCTGCCGTCCGTTCCAAGGGCATCGCCTGTCGCTTCCAGCCGCTCAAGGAAGGCTACCGCTCATGGGGCGGCGGCCTTGGCCTGGCGGCACATCTCTCGGGCGCGCAGCTCGACGCGGCCTATGAGTACATCAACTGGTACACGTCGGGCTGGGTCGGCGGCTATCTCAACCGCCAAGGCTACTATTCGGCCAACATGGTCTCGGCCAAGAAGTTCATGACCGAGGACGAGTGGGGCTACTGGATCGAAGGCAAGCCGGCCAAGGGCGACATCAAGGCGCCCGACGGCACTGTCATGGAAAAGGCCGGCGCGCTGCGTGACGGCGGCTCGTTCGAAGAGCGCATGGGCCATGTCGCCTGCTGGAACTCGGTCATGGACGAGGACCGCTACATGGTGAAGCGCTGGAACGAGTTCATCGCGGCTTAAGGCAGGCAGCGCGTTAGTTCGAGATGCCTCATTCCTTCGCGCCCCCCTCTGCCCTACCGGGCATCTCCCCCTCTAGGGGGGAGATCGGCAGTTTCGTCGCCGCCTTTGACCTTGCAACGCCGATGGTTGGCGAAAGCAGTGTCGAGGGCGCAATCTCCCCCCTTGAGGGGGAGATGTCCGGCAGGACAGAGGGGGGCGCGAAGGATCTCAGCCTTACAGATTGCTCTCCCGCCGCACTGCGAAGGTTGTCCGCATGACAGTCGCCCTCGAACGCCCCGCCATATCCACCGCCAAGCCCGCCAGGCGCCGTCGCGTCTCCATCGGCGCCGTCACGCCCTATCTCCAGTCTGCCCCCCTCGCAATAATCCTCGGTGCGTTCCTGCTGCTACCCATCATCATGATCGTCGTCGTTTCCTTCTGGGATTACGACTTCGCCGCCATGTACCCGGATTTCCTGACCACCAACTATTCCGACGTGCTGGGTTCCTGGGTCACCTGGAAGACCTATCTCAACACCATCAAATTCGCCGCCATCGTCTGGGCGCTGACCTTGTTCATCGGCTTCTGGGTCGCCTACTTCCTGGCCTTCCACATCCGCACCACGGCGATGCAGATGGTGCTGTTCCTGGTCTGCACCGTGCCGTTCCTGACCTCCAACATCATCCGCATGATCTCGTGGATTCCGGTGCTCGGCCGCAACGGGCTGATCAACTCGACGCTGGTGCATATGGGCCTGGTGCCCAAGCCGATCGAATGGCTGCTCTATTCCGAATTCGCCGTCGTGCTCGCCATGGTGCATCTCTACACGCTGTTCATGGTGACGCCGATCTTCAACACGCTGATGCGCATCGACCGCTCGCTGGTCGAGGCCGCGCGCGACGCCGGCGCTTCCGGCTGGCAGGTGCTGTGGAACGTCATCATTCCGCTGGCCAAGCCGGGCATGGCGATCGGCACCATCTTCGTCGTCACGCTCGTCATGGCCGACTTTTCCACCGTGCAGGTGATGTCGGGCGGCCAGAGCGCCTCGGTGGCGCTGATGATGAAGAACCAGATGTCGCTGCTGCAGTATCCGGCCGCCGCCGCCAACGCGGTGGTGCTGCTGGTGCTGGTGCTCTTGATGGTCGCCGGCATCCTGCGCATCGTCGACATCCGCAAGGAGCTTTGACGTTGAACCACGAAAAACGCACCGTCGAATTCTACGTGCTGGCCGCCTTCTTCACGCTGTTCGTGCTGTTCCTCTACGGCCCGCTGTCGGCGATCCTGATCCTGTCATTCCAGGGCGAGACCGGCGGCCTCACCTTTCCGCTCAACGGCGTGTCGCTGCACTGGTTCGCCAATCTGTTCGAACGCCAGGCGGTCGGCGATTTCGGCGGCAGCTTCAAGCGCTCGCTGGTGCTGGGCATCATGGTGATGATCGTTACCGTCGCTGTCTCGCTGCTTGCAGGCCTCGCCTTCCGCCGGAAATTCCGCGGCGCCACGGCGCTGTTCTACATGGCGGTCGCCAGCCTCGTCGTGCCCTCGATCATCATTTCATTGGGCATCGGCGTCGTCTTCCAGCAGATAGGCTTGCGCCCAGCCTGGTACACGTCGGCATTCGGCGCGCATCTGACCTGGACGCTGCCGTTCGGCGTGCTGATCATGTTTGCTGTCTTCAACCGCTTCTCGCCGGCCTATGAGGAAGCCGCACGGGACCTCGGCGCCACCTCCTGGCAGACCTTCGTCCATGTCGTGCTGCCGATGATCGCGCCGAGCCTGATCGGTGTCGGCCTGTTCGGCTTCACGCTCTCCTACGACGAGTTCGCGCGCACGCTGATGACCTCGGGCACCTTCAACACGCTGCCACTCGAAATCTACGGCATGACCACCAATGTGACGACACCGGTGCTCTACGCGCTTGGCACGGTGACGACGGTGTTCTCGTTCCTGGTGATCCTGGCGACGCTGGGCATCATCCTCTATGTCGGCCGCCGCAGGGCCAGGGCTTGATCGTGCAGATATTGATAGTGAACCCCAACACGACGGCCAGCATGACAGAGACCATAGGTACCGCGGCGCGTGGCGTCGCCGGCGCCTGGACGGAGGTCATCGCCGTCACCTCGTCCATGGGACCGGCCTCGATCGAAGGCTATTATGACGAGGCACTGGCCGTGCCTGGCCTTTTGATGGAGATCGCCGCCGGTGAACGTGCCGGCGCGCAGGCTGCCATCATCGCCTGTTTCGACGATACCGGTCTGGACGCCGCGCGCGCGATGGCCAGTATTCCCATCATTGGCATTTGCGAGGCAGCGCTCACCATGGCTGCCTTCATCGCCCAGCGCTTCACTGTTGTGACCACCACCGAACGCTCGCGTGTACCTGTCGAAGGGCTGGTGCAGCGCTACGGCATGGCGGGACGGGCGCTTGTGCGCGCCGCGGACATTCCGGTGCTTGCGCTTGAAGATCCGGCATCGGGCGCGGTCGGCAAGCTGTGCGACGAAATCGCCAGAGCCATCGCTGAAGACCGCGCCGAGGCCATCGTGCTCGGCTGCGCCGGCATGGCCGATCTTGCGCACCGGCTGCAAGCGGAATTCGAACTTCCGGTCATCGACGGCGTCGGCGCGGCACTGAAGCAGGCCGAAGCGCTGATTGCACTCGGCCTGTCGACATCGAAGCGCGGCGCCTATGCAAGCCCGCTGGCCAAGCCCTATCGTGGCATGCTGAAATCCTTCTCGCCCGGAGCAGTCGCCGCGGAGTGAACACCATGAAGCCTACCATCCGCACACTGTCGCTGCAGGAGCTGGCGGTTCTCGTCGACTGGGCGGCTGTGGAAGGCTGGAACCCCGGTCTTGAAGACGCGGCGATGTTGCAGGCTGCGGATCCCGAAGGCTTCATCGGCGCCTTTGTCGGCAACGAAATGGTCGCCGCGATCTCGGCAGTGGCCTATGGAAGCGAGTTCGGTTTCATCGGCCTCTACATCTGCCGGCCGGATCGACGCGGCAAAGGCTACGGCAAGGCAGTCTGGAACGCCGGCATGAAAAGGCTTGCAGGCAGGACCGTTGGCCTCGACGGCGTCGCCGAGCAGCAGGCCAATTACCGGCGCAAGGGCTTCAGGCCGGCCTACGAAACCATCCGCTACACCGGGCGCAAGGCAGGCCCGGCGATCAGGGCAGACGGGCTGCGCATGATAACAACGCAGCTTGTGCCCGACATCATCGCCTACGACTCATATTGTTTTCCGGCGCCGCGGC
Source organism: Mesorhizobium sp. LjRoot246 (assembly GCF_964254115.1). Taxonomy (NCBI): domain Bacteria; kingdom Pseudomonadati; phylum Pseudomonadota; class Alphaproteobacteria; order Hyphomicrobiales; family Phyllobacteriaceae; genus Mesorhizobium; species Mesorhizobium sp. LjRoot246. The sequence goes on from NZ_CAXUSN020000001.1 coordinate 4,530,332, forward strand.
GGGCCTTCCTGCAGCGATGGCTGCAGGCACCGCACTGCGGGCTGGCGGCGATCAGTTCGCGCGGCACCGCCGGCTACGCCGTGGCGCGGCCGTGCCGCTCCGGCTTCAAGGTCGGCCCGCTGTTTGCCGACGAGATGGAAATCGCCCTGCAACTGCTGGACGGACTGGCTGGCGCCTGTGAGGGCGGCGACCTGCACATCGACGTCCCCGCCGACAACATCGGTTTCATCGCGGCGCTCGAGGCGGCCGGCTTTGCGCCGACCTTCACCACCACCCGCATGTACAAGGGCCTGCCCCCGAAGCTCGGCCTGCAGCGAGTGTTCGGCGTAACGACCCTGGAACTGGGATAACCGGGCAGACCGCTAACCGGCGCCTGTTAGGGAATTGCTTCAGGCGGCGGAGCGTCGTCCGGGTACCGGATTGCCGGGCGGTTCGTGGCCGAGCGGCGTCACCAGCGTGAGATCGGGATAGCCGTTCTCGATCAGCTTGACCGCGGCCTGCGTCACCTCGTCGTCCGCCTCCAGCATGGATAGGAACACCTCGGTGGCATCACCTGCCAGACGGCCGATGCCTTGCGCGTCGGCCGGCCCGCACTCGACCACGACCAGGTCATAGGCAGTGGTCAGCGACTGCATGATGATCGGCAGCCGGTCGGCGGCGCGCATGGCTCGGACCGGATCGGCGGTGCCGACCGGAATGACGTGACAGTCCGAGTACAGATCAGCGTGGATGACGTCGCTGAACTGGGCTTCCGAAGCGAGCAGGTTGGTGATGCCGGGGAAAAGGCCGCTGTCCAGCATCGGCCGTGATGCCGCCCCCGACGCGGTAAGGTCCAGCAGCAGGACGCGCAGGCCGGCGTCCGCGACCTCGCGGGCCACCAGGATCGCTGATGCGGCTGCCTCGTCGCCCTCCGGCGAGACGAATATGGCGCGCGCGGCACCGCTGGCGATCAGCTTCTCGGCAGCCTTCTCGATGTCGATCTCGCCCAGAGCCGAACGCGCCGGCTCGGGCGCGACAGCCGTCTGCTCTGCTGCCACCGCATCGGACATGGCGCCCGTATCCGGCGCCTCGGCCCGATAGGGCATCGCGGCCGTGTAGGGCTCGGCCTCCGCTTCGGCCGGACTTTCTCCCATCTCCTGGCGAACAATGGGTTCCTGAAAGGCAGCAAATTCCTGGCGGGCAGCCGGCATTGCGACCCTACCGGGGGCCGGCGCAATATCAGGCATCGCGACCTCATCGATCCGTTCGAAACGGGAACCAGTCGCCGGACGCATCGCGCGGCCGGAAAACAGCTCCCGCAGAAGCGTCACGATGGCCATGATCAGCAGCGATGCGGCGAAGGCGGCGCCAACGATCGGTCCGACCTTCGGGAAATAGGCCTCGGAAGGAACCGAGGCCTTCGAGGCGATCCGGGCGTCGACCGGCAGGTAGTTGCGATCCTGGCGCGAAGCCGCTTCGCGGTAGTTGGTCAGATACAGCTCGAGTTGCTGCCGTTTGGCGGTCGCGTCGCGCTGCAGGGCGTCGAGATCGACCTGCTGTTCGCCGGCCTGCGCCGACGCCGCCTTCAACGTGTTGACGTCGGCAACTAGCTGGTTCTCGCGGGCCTTTGCCGTCTCGGCCTGCATCAACAGGCCTTTCATGATCTTCTGGGCTTCGCTGCGGATCTGCGCGTCGAGATCGGACAGTTGCGATTTCAGCGCGCGGATGCGCGGATGATTGCCCAGCAGTGTCGTCGACAGATCGGCGATGTTGGAGCGCAATTCGACCTGTCGCTCGCGCAAGCGCTGGATCAGATCCGATGACAGAACCTCCGGCACGGCATCCAGCGAACCGCCATTCTGCAGCGCCCTGTGCACACCGTCAGCGGTCGCTTCGGCCGCGGCGCGGTTGGCACGCACTTTCGACAGTTCGCTCGACAGTTCCGAAAGCTGCTGGGTGGCCAGCACCGAATTGTTGCCACCCATCAGAAGATCGGATTGGGCACGGTAGGCGGCGACCTTGGCCTCGGCATCCTTGACCTGCTTCGACAGGTCGGCGATCTCCGGCGCCAGGAAGTCGGCGGCGGCGTTGTTCGATTCAAGCTTGGCCGCCCCCTGCCCCGCTATATAGGCGGCGGCAATGTCATCCGGTATTTTGGCAGCGAGTTGCGGATCTTCCGATGAGAACTCGATGGCAATGATACGGGTCTTCTCGACGCCATAGACGTTGAGCTTCTCGTGCATTTTCTTGAGCACGCGCTCTTCCGTCGGAATTTCCATCGGGTCGCTTTTCAAGCCGACCAGGACCAGGGCGCGGCTCAGCGCCGACATGTCGAGCGCTTCATTGAACTCGGGCAGTTTTTCCAGGCCAAGCTTCTGTGCGACCTGCTTGAGGATTTCGTTGGAGGAAATGATCTGGACCTGGGTGGCGACGCCCTGTTCGTCGAGAATAGGCTTGTCGGTATCATTGTTGTTGCTGGCCGGCCGCGTGTAGACGGATTCGCGTGGAGCTATCTCCACCTGCGTCTCGGCCTTGTAGTGCCTGGTTGCCAATGAGGCGAACGCGAACGCCAGACCCGTCACCAGCAAGACGACGACGATTATGCGCAGCCAATTCCTCGCCAGGCTGGCGAAGAGCTGCCTGAGATCGACGTCGACATCTGCGGCCGCGGACTGAACGGACATGCATCCCTACTCCGATACTGGGTCGGGATGCACCGTAAACAACTATGGTAACTCAGCCGTTAAGATCACGGTAAGTTTCCGTTAGGGTTTACTGGCGAGCGAGAAACAAACTTGCGAAAAAATCATAAACTCTTGCCGATGCGCCATGCGCCAGCCGCTCCCTTTACCGGCCATTAACCCTAACAGGATGATAACGGACCTCGATCCCTGATGTTTGCTGCGACGCCGCAGCGGCCCAGTCGAAGGTACCTGTCCGGTCATGAAAAGCACTGCTTCCCTGTTTCGCGCTCTGCTTGCCGTATCGATGCTTGCTGGCTGTTCCAGCTACCGGCCGACGCCGGCGGCCTTCCATGAGGTGCTCGATCAGCCCTATCGTCTTGGCGCCGGCGACCGCGTCCGCGTCACCGTGTTCGAGCAGGACGGGTTGACCAACACCTACAGCGTCGACCAATCCGGTTACCTCTCCTTCCCGCTTGTCGGCGCCATACCGGCGCGCGGCCACACCGCGCAGCAGATGGAAAAAGAGATCGCCGACAAATTGCGGCAAGGCTATCTGCGCGATCCCGACGTTTCGGTCGAGATCGACCGCTACCGGCCGATCTTCGTCATGGGCGAAGTGGGCGCCGCAGGCCAATACTCTTATGTCCCCGGCCTGACGGTGCAGAAGGCAATCGCCATTGCCGGCGGTTTCACGCCGCGCGCCAACCAGGAAAGCGTCGACATCACTCGCGACATCAACGGCAAGGTGATGACCGGCCGCGTGGTCACTTCCGACCCGCTGCTTCCTGGCGATACCGTTTACGTCCGCGAACGTCTGTTCTGACAGATACCAAGTGGCGGACACGCTCAGGATCGTCCATTGCTTTCGTTCACCCGTCGGAGGAATTTTCCGGCATGTGCGCGATCTTGCCGAGGCGCAGGTCGCGGCCGGACATTCCGTCGGCATCGTCTGCGATTCGACGACGGGCGGCGAGTTCGAGGAACACCTGTTCGGGCAGATGAAAGACATGCTGGCGCTCGGCATCCATCGCACGCCGATGCAGCGCCATGTCGGTCCGGGCGACCTCGCCTCGGCCTGGCGCACTTACAGGATCATCAAGGAATTGCGGCCGGACGTATTGCACGGGCACGGCGCCAAGGGTGGCGCCTATGCCCGTCTGTTCGGCTCATTGTTGCGGGTATCAAGGTCTCGCGTAGCCCGCCTTTATTCGCCGCATGGCGGCTCTCTCCACTATGACGAGAACACGACCACCGGAAAGCTGTTCTTCGCGCTCGAGCGCTTCATGGCCCGCTTCACCGACTACCTGCTGTTTGTGTCCGACTATGAAAGGCGAACCTATCGCCACAAGGTCGGCGAGCCGCCCATTCCCAACACCTTGGTCTACAACGGCCTGCGCGCCGCCGAATTCGAGCCGGTGAGCACCGAGCCGGATGCAGCCGATCTGCTTTATATCGGCATGATGCGCGACCTGAAGGGACCGGACATCTTTATCGATGCGCTCGCCCTTGCCGGCCCCCAGTTCGGCCGCGCGCTGACCGCTGTTATGGTTGGCGACGGCGACGACCTGCCGCGTTACCATAGGCAAGTGAAGCGCCTCGGGCTTGAGCACCATGTCCGCTTCCTGCCACCGATGCCGGCCAGGGAGGCGTTTGCGCTGGCAGCGCTGGTCATCGTTCCCTCGCGCGCCGAAGCCATGCCCTATATCGTCCTGGAAACGCTTGCTGCGGGAAAGCCGATGATCGCCACCGCCGTCGGCGGCATACCGGAGATCTTCGGCACCGGTTCCCCTGCCCTGATCCGGCCCGACTCAGTCGAGCTTGCCGACAAGATGAGCCAGGCACTGGCCGACCCCGCCGCCTATAGCGACCTCATGCCCGATCACGCCGACCTCGAGGCCCGCTTCGGCGCCGATGTGATGGCCGCGGACATCGAGAAGGCTTACTTCGCCGCGCTCGGCAAATAACCCGCAGGGCCAAGCCGTTCCAAAGCCGTGCGTTGTTTCAAGGGTTTCTTAGCTCTCTTTTGCTATTCACGTCGGGAAGCTTGCGGAAAGCCCCATGAACGAGATCGACCCCGCGCGCCGCTTTTCAGCAGAGGCGGTGCGTAAATTCGACGGCCCGGCCGATGGCGACGCGCCTGGCGGCATGAACAATGTCGCCCGCCAGGTGGCTTCGCAGTACAGGCGCGATACCATGTCGCCGATCATGGTCAGCGGCGTCCTGCGCATGGTCGAATTCGGCTTGCTGTTCCTGTCCGGGCTCGCGGTCTATTTCCATTTTGTTGGGTTCTTCAATTACCTCGCCTGGCAGTATCCGGTGACGATCGCCGCCGGGTCGTTCCTTGCCGTGGTGCTGCTCGACGTCACCGACTGCTACCAGATCGTCGCCCTGATGCGGCCGATCGCCAATTTCGGCCGTGTCCTGCTGGTCTGGGCCGGCACTTTCGCCCTCATGGCGCTGACAGCGTTCGTCATGAAGATGTCGGAAGACTATTCACGCCTTTTGTTCGGCAGCTGGTTCGTTATCGGCTTCGTTCTCATCTTCGGCCTCAGGCTGGTGATGTCGAAGCTGATCCGGGCCTGGGCGCGCGATGGCCGCATGGAACGGCGCGCCGTCATCGTCGGCGGCGGCAAGGCGGCGGAAATCCTAATCCGCTCGGTCGAAAAGCAACCTTACAACGATATCCGCATCTGCGGTATCTTCGACGATCGCGGCGACAAGCGCTCGCCGCCCATCGTCGCCGGCTACCCCAAGCTCGGCACCATTTCGGAACTAATCGAGTTCGCCCGCATCGCCCGCATCGACATGCTGATCGTGTCGCTGCCGCTGACCGCCGAATCGCGCGTGCTGCAGTTGCTGAAGAAGCTCTGGGTACTGCCGGTCGACATCCGACTGTCGGCGCATTCCAACGCGTTGCAATTTCGACCGCGCGCCTATTCCTACATCGGCGCGGTGCCGATGCTCGACATCTTCGACAAGCCGATCAACGACTGGGATTCGGTCGCCAAGCGTGCCTTCGACATCGTCTTCAGCCTGATCGGCATCGTGGTGTTCTCGCCGGTGATGCTGGCGACCGCCATCGCCATCAAGCTCGACAGCAAGGGACCGGTGCTGTTTCACCAGAAGCGGCACGGTTTCAACAACGAGATCATCGAGGTCTACAAGTTCCGTTCGATGTATACGGACAAGGCCGACCCGACCGCCAAGCAGACGGTGACCAAGAACGACCCGCGCGTCACCCGCGTCGGCCGCTTCATCCGCAAGACCTCGATCGACGAACTGCCGCAGTTCTTCAACTCGCTGCTCGGTTCGCTGTCGCTGGTCGGCCCGCGCCCGCATGCCATCGCCGCGCAGTCGCACAACCTGCTCTACAATGAAGTGGTCGACGGCTATTTCGCGCGCCACAAGGTCAAGCCGGGCGTCACCGGCTGGGCGCAGATCAATGGCTGGCGCGGCGAGATGGACACCAACGAGAAGATCCGCATGCGGACGGAGTACGATCTCTATTACATCGAGAACTGGTCGCTGCTGTTCGATTTGCGGATCCTGTTCCTGACGCCGATCCGGCTGCTCAACACGGAAAACGCCTATTGAGCGCGATCGCCCATGATGTGCCGCGCGCGGCGGTCAACGCCAAGCTGATCGCGCTGATTTCGTCGGGCGCGGTCTTCCTCGGCATTCTGCTGTCCGGCTTCGTCATCAGCGAGCCGGCGCCTTATGAACTCTACACGGCCGGGCTGATCGCCATCTGGGCACTTTTCGGCTTGAGGATTTCCCGCGCCGCCACGCCGCTGCTGGTGCTGCTGGTGACGATGAATATTGGCGGCATGATCTCCATGACGCAGATGGCGGACCTCGCCAACACGCCGCTCTATCTCGCCGTGTCGCTGTTTCTCGCCTTCAGCGCGGTGTTCTTCGCATCGATCACCGCCGTGCGGCCGAGCCTCTACCGGCTGATCTTCATTGCCTATGTGGTTTCTGCAGTGGCGACCTCGCTGCTTGGCATCGCAGGCTACTTCCACGCCTTTCCGGGTGCCGAGATGTTCACCAAATACGACCGCGCCGCCGGCGCCTTCCAGGATCCGAACGTGTTCGGACCGTTCCTGGTGTTGCCCGGCATCTATCTGCTCTATTTGCTTCTGACCGGACCGGTCACGCGCATGCCGCTGCTGGCTGTGCCGCTGCTGATCATCACTGCCGGCATCTTCTTCTCCTTCTCGCGCGGCGCCTGGGGCATGTTCGCCGTCTCGGCCGTCCTGCTCACCGGCTGCCTGTTCCTGCAGAGCGCCAGCGGCATGTTCCGTCTGCGCGTGGTGGTGATGACCATTGCCGCGCTGGCACTGCTGGTCGTCGCCATGATCGTCATTCTGCAGCTGCCCGGCGTGTCGGAGATGTTTTCCAACCGCGCCCATCTCGAACAGAGCTACGACACCGCCCGCCTCGGACGCTTCGCCCGCTACGCAATCGGCTTCCAGATGGCGATGGAGCATCCTTTCGGCATCGGCCCGCTGGTCTTCGGCACGATCTTTGGCGAAGACACCCACGACATCTGGCTAAAAATGCTGATGGATTATGGCTGGCTCGGCTTCGTGTCGTTCCTCGCGCTTGTCTTGTGGACGATAGCAGCCGGATTCCGCATCCTGCTGCGCGACCGGCCGTGGCAGCCGTATCTCTTGTGCGCCTATGTCGCCTTCATCGGCAATATCGGGCTCGGTACCTTCATCGACATCGACCACTGGCGCCATGTCTACTTGCTGCTCGGCCTGATCTGGGGCGCCATCGCGCTGGAATACCGCCATCAGCGGATGTTGCGGCCAGCGTTGCAGCGCTCGCCGGCACCCGCCATCGCAGCGGGATAAAAGTCGCGGAATTCGGTTGACCCGCACAGGGTTATCACGATACATCGCGACCGGTCCGGAGTGTAGCGCAGCCCGGTAGCGCACTTGACTGGGGGTCAAGGGGTCGTCGGTTCGAATCCGGCCACTCCGACCATTTCAAAGCAGGACTTGCCCCCGAAGTCCGCCTCTCCAGATGTCAGGTCAGACGGGCCAGATCTCGGATCAGGGCAAATCTCAGAACGTGTCCTTTACGGTCCTTGCTCGGACCTCCGAGCGCCTACCCTTGACACACATCCACCCACTCAGCGCCGGTAATCTCGACCATGCGCCGCGGGCTGATCCGCACGGCCGCGTTGGTGGCGCCGGCGGCAGGCACGACCTCGTCGAACTCGCGCAGCGACTTGTCGCAATAGACCGGCAGCGGTGCCGGCAGGCCGAACGGGCAGACGCCGCCGACCGGGTGGCTGGTCGCTTCGACAACCTCGGCGGCGTCGAGCATTCGCGGCTTGCCCCCGAACTGGTCCTTGAACTTGCGGTTGTCCAGCCTGGCGGTACCGCTGGTCACCACCAGCATGGTGCGGTCGCCGACGCGCAGGCAGATCGTCTTGGCGATCTGTGCCGGCAGCACGCCATGCGCCTCAGCCGCCAGGATCACCGTCGCCGAACTCGCTTCCGTGACGATGACATCGATGTCGGGCGCGTGGGTGGCGAAGAAGGCACGAACGGATTCCAGGCTCATCGTCAAAACCCACGATTCAAAAACCTTGATGGACAGCAGATTGCTGTCCAGCAGCCGAAGCCGTCGCGCGTATAAGCACGTGCGACAGACGAATCGGCAAGCCCCAGGCTGAAGCAGTGAGGCTGCGGCAGGTACAGTGAACCCGCCAAGGGGGCCTTGGCGGGTTCACTGGAATGCATGGTGGCAATTTATGCCGGGGATCGGCCCAGCGCCGTCGGCGCCGGCGCGGCCGGGGTGACCGGAGCCTCCTGGGGAAGTCGAAGCGCGGACACAATACGACGCAGCTTCAACGGATCCGTTATCTTGCCGTTCTCGATATCCTCAATCTCGTCAACCGACAGACCGCATGTCAGGGACAGCTCTTCCACGCTGTAGCCACGGGTCTCCCGCATCGCTCTGAGGGTGGTGCTGTAATCTGGCCCGCTCCCGTTGGCTGCCGGGTCGGAGAGGGCTTCGCTTTTCGCATTATGGGGCATTGGCAACTCCATGACTGAAAGAGTTTGATCAAATGAGGAGTGTTGCCTGAGACGATCGGGAACATGCCCGCTCGCCGGCGATTTGCCAAGAGCCAAAACGACCGTCACGGGATCGTGAACCAGCGCCTTGCGCGGCCTCTCGCGCACACGTCGCGATCAAGTTGTTTTGAAGGCCTGATCGGCCTTTTGCCGGCAGTTTCGCCGCGCCCGTTCGTTATCTCCCGAGTCGCTGGCGTGAAACCATCCGGTTCCAGCCAGCTCGTTCCCGGAAGGATTTTTTGCAATGAACTTGAAGACCGTCATGGTCGTGCTCGGCACGATTTCCAGCCTTTCCTTCGCCGGTGCCGGCGGCGCCCAAGCCGCCGACGCTCTGCGCGTGCGCGGCACGGTGGTCAGCTTCGAACCCACGCTGCTCACCGTGAAAACCCGCCAGGGCGATACGTCAGCGATCAAGCTCAAGGCCGGCTGGAAGATCTCGGGCGTCGCCAACGCCTCCGCAAAAGACATCAAGCAGGGCGATTTCCTCGGCATCGCCTCCGTCTCGAAGGCGGATGGCGGCAGTGGCGCCCTTGAGGTGGTGGTTTTTCCGGCCGCGTTGAAAGGCACTGGCGAGGGTGACCGTCCCTGGGACCTGCAGCCAAACAGCCGGATGACCAACGGCACCGTGGCCGACGTCACCGACATAAGCGGGCGATCCGTCACGCTGACCTACGACAATGGCCGTACGAAGAAGATTTCGATCCCCGACACCACGCCTGTCGTGACTTTCGCGCCGGCCACGCCGGCCGACCTCAAGCCCGGTGCGACGGTCTTCGTTACCGCCGAACGCGAGGCTAACGGTACACTGAGCAGCGGTCGCGTGGTGGTGGGAAACAATGGCGTCGTCCCGCCGATGTGAGGGAAAACAGCCGGCAAGGGGCGGCTTTCAGCCCGGATGGTGACGGTGGCTGGACCACGCAGAAACAGTCCAGAAACAAGATTCTACGATCGGGAAATACTGGCGAAAAAATTCAGGAGCGTAATTCCATTCGCGGCGGCCAGGCTATCGACCCGATCCATATGCGCCCGCGAAACAAAAGGAAACGATCCATGAAGAAGTCCCTCCTCTCAGCTCTCGGGCTTGCAGTCGCACTGGCTTTCACGGTCCCGGTGATCGGTGCGACGAGTGCGGACGCGGCCCCGATGGCGAAGCATCATCGTCACCACCATCATCATCGCCACCACGTCCGCTACCACCATCATCATCACCATCACCACGTGAAGAAGGTGTAAGCCCGGCAGACTTGCCAACGACAGGGCCGGCCTTGGCTCGTTGTTCAAGGCTGGCCTTCTCCTGGCTTTATGGCGCGTAGGCTCGACACGATTTGGGCGCACCAAGTTCATCGAATGACAGCGCCAGCTATCTCCAATATCCGAGCACCGCTCCTCAGCGCCGGCTGAACAGCAGACTGGCGACCAGCCCGAGCACCACAAGGCCGACGGCAGCGGCCGCCGCCGGATGGTCGCGAGCCGACTTCTCGATCACCCTGCCCTGTTTGCGGATTGCCGGCATGGCATCGCGCAGACGCCCCGCAAGATCGGAATAGGTGTCGAGCGCGGCATCGCGACCGTCTTCGTAGTAGGCGCCGCTCTGCTTGGCCACGACCCTCTTCAAGCTGGCCAATTCCTTGGCGAGAGCCGCGACCTGCCGGTCGAGATCGATGTCCGAGAAGGTCGAATATGAAGCCATGACGTGTTTCCTTCAATTGCAGAAGGAAGCGTAACGCCTCACCGAAAGTCGGGTTCCGGTTTCGAACTATCGACGTTGCGTCGAACTGCGGTCAGCGCACCTGGTCAAGCAGGCGCTTGCATTCCAGGAGGTCGAACAGCGCCTCCTGCAGCAGCGCGCGATTGTCACGCGAGAGCTTAGACGCGTCCGGCTGGACCGGACCGTCCTCGTCGCTTTTGCCCATACCGAAAAAGCGGCGGCTGGGTTTGACCCGCGGCTGGCCAACCAGTTCGTCGTCCATGCCGCGCGGCTGTGCCGCGGGCGTCAGTGGCACCTGATCGGCCTGCTTGCGCTGCGAGATCGCCTCGACGGCGGCCATGTCGCCATTGCCGATGGCGACAAGGAATTGATTGCCGTTCTCGCGCAACAGCTTCTGCACGCCCTTGATGGTGTAACCCTGATCGTAGAGCATGTGGCGGATGCCTTTGATCAGCTCGACATCCTGCGGCCGATAGTAACGGCGGCCGCCGCCGCGCTTCATCGGCTTGATCTGGTTGAAACGCGTTTCCCAGAAGCGCAGCACATGCTGCGGCAGATCGAGATCCTCGGCGACCTCGCTGATGGTACGAAAGGCGTCTGGGCTCTTGTCCATGGGCGAATCCTCACGCTGGACGACGATCCGGCTTACCTTTCCGAATCGGGTCTTATTTCAGCGGTTTATGAAGCAATATTCAAGCCCGGCGTCATGGCGGCAGCGGTTTTCAACCGCGCAATAGACGATAAGGCTACTTGCCGCTTTTGGCCTTGCCGCTTTGATGGGAGCGCAAGATACGGCTCTTCAGCACGTTCGACGACTTGAAGGTCATCACCCGGCGCGGCAGGATCGGCACTTCTTCGCCGGTCTTGGGATTGCGGCCGATGCGCTCGTTCTTCGAGCGGACGTGGAATGTCGCGAAGGACGATAGCTTCACCGTCTCGCCACGGACGATGGCTTCGCAGATTTCATCCAGCACCGCTTCGACGAGTTCGGCCGATTCAGTGCGCGACAGGCCGACCTTCCGGTAAACTGCCTCGGCAAGGTCGGCGCGCGTAAGTGTCTTTCCCCCCATGCGACCGTCCCATCAGCTCAAAACATAAAATTCGACACAACAACGGCAGAGCCTAAGTAATTGATCCGGCAAGGTCAAGGACCGAAACCGGACCGTTCGGCACTTACCAGCGAACCAGAACAGCGCCCCAGGTGAAGCCACCACCCATCGCTTCCAGAAGGACGAGATCGCCCTTCTTGATGCGGCCGTCGGCGACGGCCACCGAGAGCGCCAGCGGCACGGAAGCAGCCGAGGTGTTACCGTGCAAATCGACAGTCACCACCACCTTTTGCTCGGCTATCCCGAGCTTCTTGGCGGAAGCGTCAATTATTCGTTTATTGGCCTGGTGCGGCACGAACCAGTCGAGATCATCAGCCGATATGCCGGCTTGCGAGAACGTCGCTTCGATGACGTCGGTGATCATGCCCACCGCATGCTTGAAGACTTCGCGGCCCTCCATCCGGAGATGGCCGACCGTGCCCGTGGTCGACGGCCCGCCGTCGACGAAAAGCTTGTCCTTGTGCGTGCCATCGGAGCGCAGGCTGGCCGCAAGAACGCCATGGTCGGCAATCGTGCCCGCACCCTCGCCTGCTTCCAGGATCATGGCACCGGCGCCGTCACCGAACAGCACGCAGGTCGAGCGGTCGCTCCAGTCGAGGATGCGCGAGAATGTTTCCGAGCCGATCACCAGGACGCGCTTGGCCAGGCCGCCGCGGATGTAGAGATCGGCTGTGGTGACGGCATAGACGAAGCCCGAGCAGACCGCCTGCATGTCGAAGGCAAAGCCATGATGCATGCCGAGCCGGTTCTGGATATCGACGGCAGTGGCCGGGAAGGTGTTGTTGGGCGTCGAGGTCGCCAGCACGATCACGTCGATGTCGGCGGGCGTCAGACCCGCATTGGCGAGTGCCGCGCGCGCCGCCGCCTCACCCAGCGAAGCCGTCGTCTCGTCGTCACCGGCGATATGGCGCTGGCGAATGCCGGTGCGCTGGGCGATCCACTCGTCGGACGTTTCGACCATGCCTTCGAAATCGGCATTCTTCATGATTCTGCGGGGCAGCGCGGCGCCCGTGCCGCGCACGACTGATCTGATCAAGGTTCTTTCCTATTCCTTTGCGTCGGTAACGACGTCGGATTTCCTAGCTGTCAGGGCATGCGGGTTGCGCGCATGGAACAGATCCAGGTCGGCCTCGATGCGGTCTAGCAGATTGTTGCGCACCATGTCGTAACCAAGCTCGATCGCCGCGGCGAAACCGTCCGAATCAGCTCCGCCATGGCTCTTTACCACGATGCCGTTCAGCCCCAGGAAGACGCCGCCATTGGAGCGACCGACATCCATCTTTTCGCGCAGGCGATCGAAGGCACCCTTGGCGAAGACATAGCCGATCCTGGCCATCAGCGTCCGGCCCATCGCCGCGCGCAGATAGCCAGAGATCTGGCGAACCGTGCCTTCCGCCGTCTTCAGCGCGATGTTGCCGGCAAAGCCTTCGGTGACGACGACGTCGACCACACCCTTGCCGATGTCGTCGCCTTCGACGAAACCGTGATAATTCATCGAAGCCATGTTGGCTTCGCGCAGCATGCGCCCGGCCTCCTTGACCTCTTCCTGGCCCTTGATCTCCTCAACGCCGACGTTGAGCAGCCCGACGCTCGGCCGTGCGACGCCGAAGACGGAACGCGCCATGCCGGTGCCGAGAATGGCAAAGTCGATGAGCTGGTGCGCATCGGCGCCGATGGTGGCGCCGACATCCAGTACCACGCTCTCACCGCGCATTGTCGGCCAAAGGGCCGCTATCGCCGGGCGATCGATGGTGGCCATGGTGCGCAGGCAGAATTTCGACATCGCCATCAGCGCGCCGGTGTTGCCGGCGGAAATGCAGGCGTCCGCCGTGCCGGTCTTGACCGCCTCGACGGCCTTCCACATCGACGACTTCCAGCGGCCGTGGCGCAGCGCCTGGCTCGGCTTGTCGTCCATCCTGACCGCGATCTCGCAATGAAAGAATTCGCTGACCTCGGCGAGCTTGGGAAACTTGGCGAGTTCCGGGCGCACGACCTCCTCACGCCCGAAGATGACGAAGCGGATGTCGGGACGGCGGGTCGCGACCGTCATGAGCGCTGGGATGACCACGGCTGGTCCGTGATCGCCGCCCATGGCATCGATGGAAATCCTGATCACGCGGTATTTATCTCACGGTTAGGCGGCAGGTCGCTTTAGCGACCGCGAAGGTTCGGCGAAAATAACGGTTTTGGGCTGCCGCACAACCGACTTTTCCGTCGCGGGCGAGGTTTTCAGGATTTTCCCAGCAGGGATCGCAGTTTTTGCTGAAATTCATTCTCCGCCAGTTCGGTCCCGCCACCGACATCCAGCGACGCACCCTGCTTGCGCGGATAGGGGTCGATAGCCAGTCCGAAATACTGCTCGGCAAGTGCCCCGACGTCGATCGTGTCACCGGAAAATGTTTCGGGACTGTCAGGGCCTTCCGCATCGAGCAGTATCTCGCCGCCACCATCGAAACCCTGTCGTCCCAGCTTGGAGTCCTCTGGCAGCAACAGCGCTTCGACCGGCTCGTCGATATGCGCTTCGACAGGCTCGAGCGTAACGATGCAGGCCTGGGTGATGTCAGCTTCGACGCGACCGCTGATCTTCACGCCATTGCGCTTCCATGAGGCCACCAGAAGCTCGGCGCGATAGGATTCGACCGAAAGCAGCCCATGTTCCTCCGCAAGTGCGGCACGTTGGGCAGCGTCGGCCTCGATCACCACCGGCAAGCCCTTTTGCGGCAGGCGGGTGACGTTTGCGCGGAAGGAGACCGGGCTTTGCGGGTCGACATGCTTCATTGTTCAATCTCCCTTGGCGACGGGAAAGGCCAGCGTGCCGGAGACAATCGAATCGGACGGCTGCGCGGCCAGCTGATTGCAGGCATCGATGACATAGTCGGCCAGCAGCGGCGCTTCGGGCCAGGCGCCGGCATCGGGCCGGACATTGCGGGCAAGGGCCGCGGTGAGCCCGTCGCGGTCGTTTCTTTCCAGCGCATCATCATAGGCGGCGGTTCGGCCATAAAACATCTTTGCCAGCTTTTTCATACGCTTGGGCACGCCAACGTCGCCAATGCCCAATTCCCGCAGCGAGTGATCGACGTCCAGGAAGAACTCGTCGATCAGCACCTGAGCAACCTCTTGCGCCACGCCGCCATGACCGCGCAACCGGTGCTGGAACAGGAACATGTGCAGCGACAACATCTCGAAACGGCCAAGCGGCGTGTCTGGCACATTCCAGTGGGAATAAAACACAGTTTGCCGCGCCGCCGCCACGATTTGTGCGTAAAGCGCCTCGGTGATAGCGCGGTTGGCGTGGCGTTCGCGGCCAAAAATGCGCTGGAACATTGGGGATGGTCTCCTGGGGACCGTTTGTTGAAGTGGCCTTGTTGCATCGGCAAGCAAGCTGGTTTACCGGTTTCGCGGCCCAGCGCAAGTTGCGGCCAGCTAATGGAGTTGTTGTTGCGCGCGCTGAATTTCAAGTCGACCTTCTCGTCCAGGCCCGCCGGCGCGATCTCGCTGCTGGTTATCATTTCGGCGCTATCTGCCTGCCACACCTCCAAGATGATCGGTGACCTCAGCCCCAGCGAGACGCTGACGCAGGGTTACGTCATCGACCAGCAGGCAATCGATTCGGTGCCAGTCGGTTCCAGCCGCGAGCAGGTGTTGCTAGCGCTCGGCACGCCGTCGACGACGGCGACCTTCGACAACGAGGCGTTCTACTACATCTCGCAGACGCGCAAGCGCTACGTCGCCTTCGACAAACCCAGGCTCATTGATCAGAAGGTGCTGGCGGTCTATTTCGGCGCCGACGGCCGCGTCACCCAGATTGCCAATTACGGGCTGAAAGACGGCAAGATGTTCGACTTCGTCTCGCGCACCACACCGACCGGCGGCAAGGACCAGAACTTCCTCAGCCAGATCATCAACGGCGCCAGCAAGCTGGCGCCGGGCGTTCCGGGCGGCGGCACTCCCTGATCTCAGACCTGCCTTCCTCTCGAGGAGAGCAGCACCATCTCAGGCGACCAAAAACCCGCGGGAGCGATCCCGCGGGTTTTTGTTGTGGCCACACTCAAGGCAAGGCCGGCGGTATGCTTGCCGGCGGCCTGCAGAACCGTCGAAGCACGAGCCGGATGGATGAGGTGCCGGCCATCTGCCGCAGATAGCGCGAAGATTGATATTTTGAAGCATCGATCTTGGCTTCGCACAAAAAAACCCGCGGGATCGCTCCCGCGGGTTTTGTTTCGAGCAATTGCTCCGTGATCAGCCGTGTGCGAGCACCGCCAGCAACAAGAGCGCCACGATGTTGGTGATCTTGATCGCCGGGTTGACCGCCGGACCGGCGGTGTCCTTGTAGGGATCGCCGACCGTGTCGCCGGTCACCGAAGCCTTGTGCGCTTCGGAACCCTTGAGGTGCTTGACGCCGTCCTTGTCGATAAAGCCGTCTTCGAAGGACTTCTTGGCGTTGTCCCAGGCGCCGCCGCCGGAGGTCATCGAGATGGCGACGAACAGGCCATTGACGATGACGCCGAGCAACGAGGCGCCCAGCGCTGCAAAGGCCGACGCCTTCGAACCGGAGATCAGCAGCACACCGAAATAGACGACGAGGGGCGCCAGCACCGGCAGCAGCGACGGGATGATCATTTCCCTGATTGCCGCCTTGGTCAGAAGGTCGACCGCGCGTGCGTAGTTCGGTTTCGAGGTGCCGGCCATGATGCCCGGATCCTCGCGGAACTGTTTGCGCACCTCCTCGACGATGGCGCCCGCCGCACGGCCAACGGCCGTCATTGCGATGCCGCCGAACAGATACGGGATCAGGCCACCGAAGATCAGGCCGGCGACGACGTAAGGGTTGGAAAGATCGAAGGAGATCTCGCCCATGCCCTGGAAGTACGGATATTTGTCGCCATTGGCGGCAAAGAACTTCAGGTCGTTCGAGTAGGCTGCGAACAGCACCAATGCGCCGAGACCGGCCGAACCGATGGCGTAACCCTTGGTCACCGCCTTGGTGGTGTTGCCGACCGCGTCAAGCGCGTCGGTGGAGTGGCGCACTTCCTTGGGCAGGCCGGCCATTTCGGCAATGCCGCCGGCATTGTCGGTGACCGGGCCGAAGGCGTCGAGGGCAACGATCATGCCGGCAAGGCCGAGCATCGTCGTGACCGCGATCGCCGTACCGAAGAGACCGGCGAGCTGATAGGTCGAGATGATGCCGCCGACGATGACGATGGCCGGCAGCGCCGTCGATTCCAGCGAGACCGCAAGGCCCTGGATGACGTTGGTGCCGTGACCGGTGACCGACGCCTGGGCGATGGAGTTGACCGGGCGCTTGTTGGTGCCGGTGTAGTATTCGGTGATGACCACGATGAGACCGGTCACCACGAGGCCGACGAGGCCGCAGATGAACAGGTTCTTGCCGGTGATGGCCATGCCGGAAACGGTGCCGATCTCGCCCCAGCCGAGGGTGACCGAGGTGGCGACGCCAAGGCCTACGATGGACAGCAGGCCGGTGACGATCAGGCCCTTGTAGAGGGCGCCCATGATCGAGCCGTTGGAACCGAGCTTGACGAAGAAGGTGCCGACGATCGAGGTCAGGATGCAGGCGCCGCAGATGGCGAGCGGATAAAGCATGGCCGCACCCAGAACGGCGGTGCCGCCAAAGAAGATGGCAGCCAGAACCATGGTGGCGACGACCGTCACCGCATAGGTCTCGAACAGGTCGGCTGCCATGCCGGCGCAGTCGCCGACATTGTCGCCGACATTGTCGGCGATGGTGGCCGGGTTGCGCGGA
This sequence comes from Mesorhizobium sp. LjRoot246, assembly GCF_964254115.1. Lineage (NCBI taxonomy): Bacteria > Pseudomonadati > Pseudomonadota > Alphaproteobacteria > Hyphomicrobiales > Phyllobacteriaceae > Mesorhizobium > Mesorhizobium sp. LjRoot246. Next base: position 4,547,668 of record NZ_CAXUSN020000001.1, read on the forward strand.
TCATCTTCGGGAATACCGGCTTCGACCTTGCCGACGAGATCGCCGCCGACATCCGCACCCTTGGTGAAGATACCGCCGCCGAGACGGGCGAAGATCGAGATCAGCGATGCGCCGAAGCCGAGCGAGACCAGCGAGTCGATGACGATGCGGTCATTGGGCTGAAGGCCCAAGAAGTGGGTCAGGACAAGGTAGTAGATCGATACGCCGAGCAACGCCAGGCCAGCAACCAGCATGCCGGTGATGGCGCCCGATTTGAAGGCGATGTCGAGGCCGGCGGCGAGGCTGTTCGATGCGGCCTGCGCCGTGCGAACGTTGGCGCGAACGGAGACATGCATGCCGATGAAGCCGGCGGCACCCGAAAGCACCGCACCGATCAAGAAGCCGATCGCGGCGGTGATGGACAGCAACCACCAGGCGAGCAGGAGGACGACGACGCCAACGATGGCGATGGTGGTGTACTGACGCGCCAGATAGGCTTGTGCGCCCTCGCGGATGGCCGCGGAGATTTCCTGCATGCGTGCATTGCCCTGATCGGCCGCAAGGACCGAACGTGTCGCCCAGATGGCGTAAAGGATTGAAAGCAGGCCGCAGGCGATGACGGCGGAAATAATTGTCATTGCCGGATTTTCCTCGATTGATGGCCCAAAAGAACCCCTCCCTGGGCCGTTGAGACAAAGACCGGATTCCGTGCACGGAATCCGCCTCTTCGCAGCGGTGTATGCGAAACAGGGCTCGGAACGTCAAGATATTGTTCGGTTTTTGCCCGGCTTTCGCCCAAAAGTGGAAAGCGGCGGCGCCTCTATCGGCGTCATTGTCGAATTAGATCGATTGAATGGGGCTGATTTCCGGCTGGTTGCCAGTGAGAGAGGGAGACGCTCAGGCTGATCCGAACCCACGTTGCCGAGCAGGCCGCGCAGCCACTGCTTTGCAAATGCTCATCGCGAGCATATCTTCTTGGCCGGACAGGAGTTGATCGATGAAGTTCAAAGCTATCGTCCACGAAGCCGAAGAAGGTGGCTTCTGGGCCGAGGTCCCCGCCATTCCTGGGTGCGCAACGCAGGGAGAAACCCTGGACGAGCTGTTGGCAAATCTGCGCGAAGCCATTGAGGGCTGTCTCTCGGTCGATCCGCCGAAAATCTGACCCCGGCTACTCAGCCTCCCGGCCCATGCGGCGCGCCGTGTAGCGCTCGATCGCCGACAGACCGTCATAGATCAGCACGGCAAGGGCTGCCACGATCAGGCCGCCCTGCAGGATGAAGGCGAGGTTGTTGGACAGCAGCCCGGCGATGATCACTTCGCCCAGCGTCTTGGCGGCCACTGTCGAGCCAATGGTGGCGGTGGCAAGGCTGATCACCACCGACAGCCTGATGCCGCCGAGAATGATCGGGGCGCTGAGCGGCAGTTCGACCTTGGTGAGCCTTTGCCAACCGGTCATGCCGGCACCACGCGCCGCCTCGACGACATTGGCCGGCAGCGTCGTCAGGCCGGTCAGCGCGTTCTCGAAGATCGGCAGCAGGCCGTAGAGAAACAGCGCGATGAGCGTCGGCTTTTCGCCGAAGCCGACCGCCGGCACGGCAAGCGCCAGCACCGCAACTGGCGGAAAGGTCTGGCCGATATTGACCAGGCTGCGCGACAGCGGCAGGAATTCGGCGCCGGCGGGCCTGGTGACCAGGATCGCAAGCGCCACAGCGACGATGGTCGCGGCCACGGTGGCGACCAGAACGGTGCGCAAATGCAGCAAGGTCAGCGTCAGCAGGCTGCCCTGATTGTAGATCACCGGCGCATTGTTCTCGGTCAGCGGCTTCAGCAACGGCTCGAACCAGCCGGGATTGGTGACGAAGGCGACGAGCAGCGCCACCACGGCAAGCCTGAGCAGCGATGGAAGCCAGGCTTTCATGCCGGCCTCGCCGCGCGCTTCACCAAACCATCGACCGTGACGCGGCCAAGCGGCTTGCCGTCGGTGCCTGTGACAGGCAACGCCGGCCGGCCCGACCACAACAATTCGGCCAGCGCATCGCGCTGGCTGGCGTCGCCGGGGATCGCTTCGCCTTCGGCGGAGCCCTTTTCCACGGCGTCGCGGACGCGGCCGAGCGACAGCAACCGGAATGGTCTTTCGCTGGCGCCGACCAGGGTCTCGACGAAGGCGCTTGCCGGTTTCGCCAGGATCTCGGCGGGTCTGGCGTATTGCACCAGCTTGCCGGCATCCATGACCGCGATCTTGTCGCCCATGTGCACGGCCTCTTCCATGTCGTGGGTGACGAGAATGATGGTGGTGCCGAAGCGCTTCTGGATCGCCAGCAGATCCTCCTGCGCCTTGGTGCGGATGATCGGATCGAGCGCGCCGAACGGTTCGTCCATCAACAGCACGTTGGGCTCGGCGGCGAGCGCGCGGGCAACGCCGACCCGCTGCTGCTGACCGCCGGACAGTTCGTGCGGGTAGCGCGGCCCGAATGCTTCGGGATCAAGCTGGTAGAGCGTCATCAACTCGTCGACGCGGGCCTTGATGCGGTCCTTGCTCCAGCCGAGCAGCACCGGCACGGTGGCGATGTTCTGCGCCACCGTGCGATGCGGAAACAAACCATGGCCCTGGATTGCATAGCCGATGCTGCGGCGCAGTTCGTAGCCGGGTAGCGAGCGATTGTCGGCGCCATCGAGCTTAATGACACCTGCGGTCGGTTCGACCAGTCGGTTGATCATGCGCAGCAGCGTCGTCTTGCCGGAACCGGACGTGCCGACGATGACGGCGATGGTGCGCGGCTCGATGACCATCGAGACGTCATCGACCACCGTTGTCGCGTCATAGCGCTTGGTAATACCTTCGATCTCGATCATGCCGTTTCAACCCTGCGCTTGGTGGCAGTCATTTCGATCACCGCGTCGAGGACGATTGCGGCGGCAAAGGCGAGCGCGACCGTGGGCACGGCGCCGAGCAGCACAAGGTCCATCGCCGTCTGGCCGACGCCCTGGAAAACAAACACGCCGAAACCGCCACCGCCGATGAGTGCGGCGATGGTGGCAAGGCCGATGTTCTGTACCAAGACGATGCGGATGCCGGTGAGGATGACAGGAAAAGCCAGCGGAAACTCGACGCCGAACAGACGCTGGCGATCGGTCATGCCCATGCCCCGCGCGGCGTCGTTGGCGGCGCGCGGCACCCCGGCAAGGCCGACCACCGTGTTGGCCACCACCGGCAGCAGCGAATAGAGGAACAGCGCGACGAAGGCGGGCGCCGTGCCGATACCGCGAATGCCGAGCGCGGCGGCTCCCGGCACATGCGTGGCAACCCAGCCGAGCGGCGCGATCAGCAAGCCAAACAACGCGATCGAGGGAATGGTCTGGATGATGTTGAGCACGTTGAGAACGCCGGCGCGCAGTCTTTCGACGCGGTGGCAGAGAATGCCGAGCGGCAGGCCGACGACCACCGCGGCAAGCAGCGAACCCAGCGCCAGCGTCACGTGCTTGGAGCCTTCGGCCCAGAAACTGTCGGCACGGTTGGCGTATTCCTTGAGAATGGAAAGGTCATTCCAGCTTCCCGAAATCAGCAAAAGACCGACCGTCGCCGCCGCCACCACCAACGCACCAACGCGCATCCATGGCGACAGGTTCAGCCTTGTCAGCACATCGGCCAGCAAAAGCGTGAAGGCAAAGATCAGGACCCAGAAACCGGAGGCGGGCGAAACCCTCGCAAAGGTGTTGCCCGCCGGCGTGAGAAATGTGCCGGCGACGCCGATCAGCAGCGCCAGCGCGGCAAGCACCACCACGCTGGCGGCAAGGCGCAGCGCAAGCGGTGTCTTGAACAAAGCAATGAGCGCGGCGACGACGATGATGACGAGCAGCAACGGCCCGGTCGTTGCCGGCAGCGCCTCGAGAATCGAGCGCGCCTGGCCGGGCACGATGCGGTTGGCGCGGAACGTGGCAAAGGGCGCGGCGAAAGCCGCATAGGCTGATATCGCGGCGATGACCACGCCGAGCTTGTCGAGGCGGGGGGTCATGAAGCGGACCCGTGCAGAGCGGTGTGCCCCGAGGGAGATGCGACTGCAGGGTGGAAGGTTCCGCGCGAGGCGCCCCCCTCTGGCCTGCCGGCCATCTCCCCCTCAAGGGGGGAGATCAGATGTCCCAATGGCTTTCGCCAATTTTCACTGCAAGGAGAGTGCCGGTGCCGACACAGCCAATCTCCCCCCTTGAGGGGGAGATGGCCGGCAGGCCAGAGGGGGGCGCCTCGCACCGGCGTCACGATCTCAGGCTTGCTACTTCAAAAACCCGTTCTTCTTCAAAAAATCCTCGGCAACGCCTTTGACCGGCTCGCCGCCGACCTGCACGCGACCGTTCAGTTCCTGCAATGTAACGAGGTCGAGCTTGGCGAAGACCGGCTTCAGCAGCGTCTCGATCTCGGGATGTTCCTTCAGCACCGCTTCGCGGATGATCGGCGCCGGCTGGTAGACCGGCTGCACGCCCTTGTCGTCTTCCAGCACAACGAGCCCGGACGGTGCGATGCCGCCATCGGTGCCGTAGACCATGGCTGCGTTGGCGCCATTGGTCTGGTTGGCGGCCGCGGCGATGGTTGCCGCCGTGTCGCCGCCCGAGAGCGTGATCAGCTGGTCAGGCTTCAACGTGAATCCGTAGGTGGTCTGGAAGGCCGGAAGTGCCGCCGCCGAATTGACGAACTCGGCGGAAGCCGCCAGCACCACCTGACCGCCGCCCGCGACATATTTGCCGAAGTCGGTGAGCGTGGCGAGCTTGTTGGTCTCGGCGACCTCCTTGCGCAGCGCGATCGCCCAGGTGTTGTTGGCAGGTGACGGCGACAGCCAGACGATCTTGTTGGCGTCGTAGTCGAGCTTCTTGGCCGTCTCATAGGCCTTGGCAGCATCCTTCCAGACCGGGTCGTCGGCCTTCTCGAAGAAAAAGGCGGCGTTGCCTGTGTATTCGGGATAGATGTCGATCTCACCGGCGGTGATCGCCTTGCGCACCACCGGGGTGCCGCCGAGCTGGATGCGATCTGTTGTCTTGATGTTGTTGGCGTTGAGAACGAGCTGGATGATATTGCCGAGCACACCGCCCTCGGTATCTATCTTCGAAGAGACAACCACCTGGGCGCTGGCGGAAGCCGCGGTGATGCCGAGCGCCAATGCCGCGCCGGCCAGAACCTTGACTGAAAACATCGTGAAAACCCCTTGCTATGAACCGAAATGCGGTGGCCGCATATGAGCATGGCTCAAACGCTCCGTCGGGGCATACGGTTTCATAACAATAGGCGCAGACGCAATAATTTTGTTCCGGTGCGATAGGTTCGGCCGGGATCGTGCTGACAGCGCCGTGTCAGGTGAAGCGGCGGAGGGATCGGGCGTCGGCTTTGCGCAAGCCCGTCAGCTTGAGCGCGCCGAGTGCCACGAAGCACAGGACGGTGACCGGAAAAATCATCCAGTTCAGCATCTCCCAGCCCCAGGCATTATAGACCATGCCCGACATCAGCGAGGCGCAGGCGACGGAGCCGAACAGGACGAAGTCGTGGAAGCCCTGCACCTTGCCCTTTTCCGATGTCCGATAGCTGGCTGCCACCATCGCGGTGGCGCCGATAAAGCCGAAGTTCCAGCCAAGGCCGAGCAGGATCAGGGACGTCCAGAATTGCCACAGCGCCAGCCCCGACAGCGCGACGATGGCGCAGCCGATGAGCAGGATCAGGCCGGTCGCCACGATGCGCTCGGCGCCGAAGCGATGGATCAGCGAGCCGGTGAAGAAACTCGGGGCGAACATCGCCATGACGTGCCAGGAGATGCCAAGCGTCGCGTCATCCTCCGACAGCCCGCAGCCGACCATGGCCAGCGGTGCGCCCGTCATGACGAAGCTCATCAGCGCGTAGCTGCCGACCGCGCAGAAAAGCGCGGCGACGAAACGAGGCTGCGTGACGATTTCGGCCAATGGCCTGGCGTCGCCCTCGGCGATCTCCACCTTGCCGGATGCTTTCGCCGGCAGCCGCAGGAACGACAGGATGACGGCGCCGACCGCGGCCAGCGGCAGGATGGAGACGAATGAACCGGCAAACATCACCGGCGCCAACAATTCGCGGGTGAAGATGACGATCTGCGGCCCAAGGATAGCGGTGACGATGCCGCCTGCCAGCACGAAGGAGATGGCGCGCGCCTTGAATTCAGGCGGTGCGTTGTCAGCGGCGGCGAAGCGGAACTGCTGGACGAAAGCGCCGCCGATACCGATGGTGAGCAAGCCAAAGGCAAAGAGCCAGAAGCTGCCTTGATAAAGCGCAAGTGTGGCGATCAGGCCGCCAAGCGCCGTGACGATGGTGCCGGTCATGAAGCCGCCGCGCTGGCCTATTCCGCGGATGATGGCCGCCGCAGGCAGCGCGCCAAGCGCCACGCCGATGTTGAAGCCGGTGATCGGTGCCGTTGCCAGAGACTTGTCAGGACCAAGCAGGTATTGCCCCGCCAGCGCCCCCATGGAGATGGCGATGGGGGCGGCAGAGCCGATGATCGCCTGTGAGGCCGCGAGGATCAAAGCGGTGCGGCGCGCTTCCTTGCCTGCCCCGATGGCGATTGCCGTCATGATGCGTCCTTGCCGCGCCCCTCGCCACGCACCCGGCGGGACACACGGTCGAGCACGGCATTGACCAGCTTCGGCTCGTCTTCCTCGTAGAAAGCCTTGGCGATGTCGACATATTCGGAGACGATAACCGCGACGGGTACATCCTCGCGCTTCATCAGCTCGTAGACGCCTGCGCGCAGGATGGCGCGCAGCGTCGAATCGAGCCGCGACAGCGGCCAGTCCTCGGTCAGCGCCTGGCGGATTATGGGGTCAATGGTCTTCTGGTTCTCGACGACTCCCGCCAGGATGGCACGAAACCATTGCGCATCGGCCTCGCGATAGAGCGCGCCGTCGACTTCCTTGCCAAGACGAAACGCCTCGTATTCGGCGGTGATCTCGAAGACACCGCTGCCGGCGACATCCATCTGGTAGAGCGCCTGCACGGCGGCCAGACGGGCAGCACCGCGCTTGTTGGCGTGGCGCACCGCGGGCTGGCCGGGCGAAGCGGGTTCGCTCACGATCGCGCTCCCAGTTGTTCCTTGAGGGCAATCATAGTCAGCGCCGCACGCGCGGCAAAGCCGCCCTTGTCGCCTTCCGAGCGCTTGGCGCGAGTCCAGGCCTGGGCGTCATTCTCGGTGGTCAGGATGCCGTTGCCGATGCAGACAGAGTCTTGCACGCTCAGATCCATGAGCGCGCGGCTGGATTCATTGGCGACAATGTCGAAATGGTACGTGTCGCCGCGGATGATGGTGCCGAGCGCAACAAAGCCGTCATAATGTGTGCCGCCTTCCGTCGCGCCGTCCAGTGCAAAAGTGATCACCCCGGGAATCTCGAGCGAACCTGGAACAGTGACGACATCATAAGTCGCGCCCGCTTCATCGAGTGCGCTTGTCGCGCCTTCGAGCAGCGCGTCGGCAAGGTCGTCGTGAAAGCGCGCTTCGATGACGAGAAGGTGGGCCTTCGTCTTCGGGCGGATGAACGCTTTGCCGTGTTGGGATGTGCCAGCCATAAAAGTCTCCGGGGAGTTGCCGGTGACTTAGGCCGAAGCCGGGGTCATCGCAAGCGGAAGATTGCTGGAGGTGTATCGGGCCTACCTCCTCTTTGGGCAAGGTGCGGGAACCTGGCAGTCAGCACCAAGGCTTTCAGCCCAGGCAAGAACGGCTTCATGATCCACAACACGGCCGGCATCTACATCGGCTAATGCATCCCGTGTCAGCCGTTCTTCGTCTTTGGAAATCCTCCTGTCCATCAATCCTTCCTCATTTGAATAGCTCTGCGATATCAACCATCGGCCGGAAGAGCTTCATTGGCTGTTCTGGGAACGGTAAGAAACTCTCGCGTTGGTAGAAGCGGCGTGCATCTTCGTCCTTAGCATCGACAATAACGGCAAACGAGGCAATCTCGCTCCTGACGCAACGGGACAGGGCGTCGGCAAGGAGATAGCGGCCATAGCCTTGTCCCTGATATCGCCGATCAACGGCAAGACGCCCCAGCAACGTGGCCGGAATGAGCGGGTAACGGGGGAGCTTGCGAACGGTTTGGGCAGGCCAATCGCCAACATTCACGGCAGTCGAAGAGAGCGTGTAGTAGCCTGCGATGGCTCCATCCGGTAAAACCAGTGCGAATGGCGCGGCAATGTTCTTACGAGCGTCTTGTCTTGCCTGAATCTTGAGATATCGATCGAGCGGTTCTGCGCCGCTCTCGAATGAGGTTCTGTCGTGCTGCGGGCCAAGCACCTCAACCCGCAAACGCCCCTCAGTCGAGCCCACCCCCCTCAGGTGCCAGTGGCTTGACGATACCGACGCACCGTATCGCGCAGACGATCGTTCACAGGTTTCGGATTGACAAGAGCATTCACGAACGCGCGGCTGTCGCGCACGGACAGATCGAAGCGCTGATGCTCCTCAATGGCTCGGCGGGCAGCCTCCTGAACGCTGGTCAAGACAAAATCCGTCACCGTTCGACCCTGAAGTGCCGCAGCATGCTCGATAAGGTTCTTCTGGTCGGCCGTGACGCGTGTTTCTAGACGCTCGCCACGGACACGACTACGTGGTGGATGTGCGGTCATCGTCGTTCTCCTGGCGCCAATGTACGGCCAATGGCCGGGAATTTCAAGACTGCAAGGAAGTGACGTAGCATCGGTAGCCGTCAAAGCCCTTCTTTCGCCGCCTCGACCAGCCGCGCCGCATAACGCGCCATCGTGTCGATCTCGATATTGACGCGGCCGCCGACCTTGCGCTCGCCCCAGGTGGTCACGGTCAATGAGTGGTGGATCAAAAGCACGTCGAAGCGCGCGCCTTCCACCTTGTTGACGGTGAGCGAAGTGCCGTCTAGCGCGACCGAACCCTTTGGCGCAATGAACTTCGCCAGGTCGCGCGGCGCCTCCAGCGTGAAGCGCACCGCGTCGCCCTCATCCTTGCGCTCGATGATCTCGGCCATGCCGTCGACATGGCCCGAAACGATGTGGCCGCCGAGTTCGTCGCCGATCTTCAGCGCCCGCTCCAGATTGATCCGCGTGCCCGACTTCCAGCCCATGGCCGTCGTCAGCCTGAGCGCCTCTTCCCAGGCCTCGACCTCGAACCAGCGTGCGTTCGAGCTGCTGTCGGGCAAGCCCGTAACCGTCAGGCAGACGCCGCCGCAGGAGATCGAGGCGCCGATGGCGATGGTCTGCGGATCATAGGCGGTGTCGATGCGCAACCCTACCCCTTCCCTGAGCGGCTTGACGGAAGCAACGGTGCCGACATCGGTGACAATCCCGGTAAACATCAGATATCCCTTATCCACTCGGCATAGCTGTCTTCGCCGAAACGCATATCGCGAAGCTTGCGAAATCCTGCCGGGATGTGGTTAGCGTCAATCGGCGATGCAATGCCGTCATCGCCGATCGCTTCCGGCCCCTGGAACAGCACGATGCGGTCGACCAGCCCGTCGGCCAGGAACGCGCTCGCCACCTTGGCGCCGCCCTCGACCAGCAAGCTTGCCATGCCGAGCGCGGCCAGATCCTCGAGCAGTTCCGGCAACGCGACACCGCCTTCATGGGTCTCCGTGCCGATGAAGCGCACGCCGGCGCGTTCGAGTGCTGCACGCCGCAGCGGATCGGCCTCCAGGCAAGCGGCGACATAGAGCGGCACCCGGTCCACGCCCGAAACCAGCTTCGAGGCCTCCGGCAACCTGATCTGGCGGTCGAGCACGATGCGTGCAGGCGAACGGTTCTCCAGCCCCGGCAAGCGCACTGTCAGGGCCGGATCATCCTCAAGAGCCGTGCCGATACCAACCAGTATGCCGTCCGCCTCGGCCCGCATCAGATACACCTCGCGGCGCGCGATATCGCCGGTGATCGACACCTGCCCACCGCCTTCCCGGCCGATCTTGCCGTCGCTGGAAAGCGCAAGCTTGAGAATCACTTCTGGGCGTTTTCTCAACGATCGGATCATATAGCCGGCCATCTGCTCGGCGGCTTGCTCGGCCAACACCTTCTCGACCACCTCGACACCGGCGGCACGCAGGATCGCGTAGCCCTTGCCGGACACGCGCGAATCGGGATCGCTGGCGGCGCCGACGACGCGCGCGACACCGGCATTGACCAGCGCATTGGCGCAAGGCGGCGTACGGCCGTGATGAGCGCAGGGTTCGAGCGTGACATACGCGGTGGCGCCACGGGCGAGCGCGCCGGCCTCGGCTAGGGCCTCGGTCTCGGCATGCGGGCGGCCGCCGACAGCGGTGACGCCGGTGCCGACGATCATCGGACCATTGCCGTCGTCACGTACGATCAGCGTGCCGACGGAAGGGTTGGTCGCGGTGCGTCCGGCATTTTTGCGCGACAGCCTGAGCGCCGCCGCCATGAAGCGGCGATCAAGTGCGGCCTGTTCGCTTGCAGACATGCTCAGCTGGCGTCCTCGTCGCCCTTGATTTCGTCGCCCTTGAGTTCGCCCAGCAATTCGTGAAAATCCTTGGCCTCGCGAAAATTGCGATAGACCGAGGCGAAGCGGACATAGGCGACATCGTCGAGCGACTTCAGCGCTTCCATGACCAACCGGCCGACCTCGCCGGAGGCGACTTCGGTCTCGCCGGAGCTTTCGAGCTGGCGCACGATGCCGGTCACCGCACGGTCGATGCGTTCGGGGTCGACATTGCGCTTGCGCACGGCGATCTCCACCGAGCGCAACAGCTTGTCGCGGTCGAACGGCACTTTACGGCCCGATTTCTTGACCACCACGAGATCGCGTAACTGCACGCGCTCGAAAGTGGTGAAGCGGCCGCCGCAATCGGGGCAGACGCGCCGCCTGCGGATCGCCGCGCCATCCTCGGCGGGGCGCGAATCCTTCACCTGCGTATCTTCTGACTGGCAATAGGGACAGCGCATGGAGAAGCCTATGGTTGGCGAATCTGGTGAAGCGAAAGGCTTAGAGGTTTTTGCAACGATGGCAAAGTATCGCCAACAGCCCCTCGCCTCTCAGCCACAGAGATAGCGAGGCGGAAGCAAGATTGCCAGCCTCGCCAAGCAGACAGATAGCGTGCCGATGTCGTCAGGGGGCGACGTCGGCGGTGGGGAACCCGCACGATGCGCCGAGGCTGCGATAGGCCTTGGTGAAGCCGTCCATGGATATGCTTCCAACCGGCGCGTCGCCAAAGGAAACATCAAGCACCGATGCATGGCGCATGGCGCGCAAGAGCGCCAGGCTGGTCTTGGCCTGATTGTCCACGGTCCAGCTGAGCCGGCCGTTCACGGCACCATCGGAATGGAGTTTTGCGGCGACGTGGCCCTTGTCGTCACCAAAGGTGGCCGCGACCGACTTGCCGGTCGGCAAGGCCTTGTTGTCGACGGCCATCGTTATGGATGGATAGGCGTCCGGCGGCAGCGCATCGCCGTTCGTGATGATGAGCGTCAGAGTGCCGCTCTCGCCGCCAGCGCCGATAAAGGCGGTCGAGGCGGCGCAGGTCTTGCGGAGATCCTCACCGGTGTCGACCTCGTCGACTAGGGTCGACCACCTGCCGAAGGTTTCGAGCTTGGGTGCCAACGGGGCCGGCGCCGCGGGCGCTGCCTGAGCAGGTGCAGGTTGCGCGGGTGCGGCCTGAATGGGGGAGGTTTGGGCGGGGGCGGTTTGCGCCAAGGCATTGCCTGAGAATGGCAAGGCCGTCAAAGCGGCCAGGGCACCAGCGACGGCAACGAGACGAACAATTCGCATCATCAAGGCTCCAGTCGAACGCTCCAGCCTTGCCGCGACGATGCTTGTCGTCGCGGCAAGTTTGTAAGACCTCCTACCGCGTCAGCCGAGATAGGGATAGAGCGGGAAACGGTCGGTCAGCGCCACGACCTTGGCCTTGACCGCCGCTTCGACGGCGGCATTGCCTTCGTCGGAATTGGCGACCTTGAGGCCATCCAGCACTTCGGCGATCAGCTTGCCGATCTCGCGGAACTCGGCTTGGCCGAAGCCGCGCGTGGTGCCGGCCGGGGTGCCGAGGCGCACACCCGAGGTGACGAAGGGCTTTTCCGGGTCGAACGGAATGCCGTTCTTGTTGCAGGTGATGTTGGCGCGGCCCAAGGCGGCTTCGGCGCGCTTGCCGGTGGCGTTCTTCGGACGCAGATCGACCAGCATCAGATGGTTGTCGGTGCCGCCGGAGACGATATCCAGACCGGTTTCCTTGAGGCTGGAGGCCAGCGCCTTGGCGTTGGCGGCGACGCTCTCGGCATAGACCTTGAAGCTCGGCTTCAGCGCTTCGCCGAAGGCCACCGCCTTGGCGGCGATGACATGCATCAGCGGGCCGCCCTGCAAGCCGGGGAACACCGCAGAATTCATTTTCTTGGCGATGTCCTCGTCATTGCACAGGATCATGCCGCCGCGCGGGCCGCGCAGCGACTTGTGCGTCGTCGTCGTCACGACATGGGCGTGCGGCAGCGGCGACGGATGCACGCCGCCCGCTACGAGGCCGGCGATATGCGCCATGTCGGCCATCAGATAGGCGCCGACCGCGTCGGCGATCTCGCGAAAGCGCTTCCAGTCCCAGACGCGCGAATAGGCGGTGCCGCCGGCCAGGATCAGTTTCGGCTTGGTTTCATGCGCGGTCTTCTCGATGGCGTCCATGTCGAGCAGATGGTCGTCCTGGCGCACGCCATAGGACACGACCTTGAACCATTTGCCGCTCATGTTGACCGGCGAGCCGTGGGTCAGATGCCCGCCGGAATTGAGGTCGAGGCCCATGAAAGTGTCGCCGGGCTGCAAGAGCGCCAGGAACACCGCCTGGTTCATCTGGCTGCCGGAATTCGGCTGGACGTTGGCGAAGTTGCAGCCGAACAGCTTCTTGGCGCGCTCGATTGCCAGTTCCTCGGCCACGTCGACGAACTGGCAGCCGCCATAGTAGCGCTTGCCCGGATAGCCCTCGGCATATTTGTTGGTCATGATCGAGCCCTGCGCCTCGAGCACCGCGCGGGAAACAATGTTTTCGGAAGCGATCAGCTCGATCTCGTGGCGCTGGCGACCGAGTTCGTTGCGGATGGCGCCGAAAATCTCCGGATCGGCATCTTCCAGCGTGGTTTCGAAGAAGGATTCGAATTTGTTCGACACTGCCGCTGCTGTTGCCATGGCCTGAAATCCTCGGGGTTCGGGGGCAATTTTCGATTTATGCATGTCGTTGTCCCAAAACCGCTGCACACTTTTGAGCAACATGCATTCGCCGCGCCATTAACACAGTTGCTTTCGCCCCGCCACGTTTGCGGCGCGAAATTTGCTGGCCGGATTGCGCCAGCGAAGTGCGCAGGTCGTTATTTCCTCGCTTTGCGGCCTCTCAGCAGGGCCTCGGTGAGCGTGATCTCGGTAAACAGCGCCTGCGACGTATGGTCGTTGATTTCGCCGCTGCGAAACATGTCACGCACGGCCGCGCGCTCGGCCTCGATGCCGGCGAGCCGCAGTTCTAGCTCTAGCCTTCCGGCTTCGCGCGCCTCGGCCCGGGCCTCGTCGGCTTCGTCTGAGGCGGCGATGCGGCGCCGGTAACCGGCGACGATGTTATCGGCGGCAGCAAGCCTGGCACCGGGCACTTCGCCGTCGTCCTCCGCCCCGGCAATGCTCTCGATGCGCGCGATTGCCGCCTTGGCAGCGCCGACACGCGCCAGGCGCTCCTCGGCGGCACCGGCATCCTCACCAGGCTCGACCAGCCCCCTGGCGATCGTCGGCAGAGCGAGGCTGGCGAAGACCAGCGAGCAGATGATGACGCCGGCGGCGAGAAAAATGACCAGGTCGCGCGCCGGAAACGGCGAGCCGTCCGGCATGGCGAGCGGCAGCGACAAGATGCCAGCAAGTGTAATCGCACCGCGCACGCCGGCCACCGAACCGGCGAGCCGCACCCGCAGCCCGAACGGCTCGACCTTGCGCTTGCCCAGACGCGCGGCGATGCCGGCGGCGATATCGCCAACCCATATCCACAGGAAGCGCAGCGTGATCAGGCACAGCGTCAGCGCGATGACGGTCGCGATCGGCTGGATGATCGGATGCAGGCTCATCAGTTCCGGCGGCACATGGCGGATGATGTCGGGAAGCTGCAGGCCGAGCACGATGAAGAGAGCGCCGTTGAAAACGAAGGAAAGCGTCGTCCACAGCGACATCGTCTGCATGCGCGCCGAGACGCCGAGGAAGCGGAACACGCCGGAGCCGCCGGTGAGCAGGCCGGCGGTGACCGCCGCCAGGATGCCGGAAGCTCCAACATGCTCGGCGCCGAGATAGGCGATGAAGGGCAGCAAGATCATCACCAGCACCTGCGCCTCGGCCGGCACGCCGCCGATGCGGTTGAGCAATTGCAGCAGCTTGGCGGCAACGAACAGCGCCGCCACGCCGACCAGGATGCCGACAGCCACGGCATAGAGGAAACTGAGCGAAGCCGCGGCAAAGGAAAAGCTCCCGGTCAGCACTGCTGCCACGGCAAAGCGGAACATGACGAGGCCCGACGCATCGTTGAGCAGCGACTCGCCTTCGAGAATGTGCATCAGTCGCGCCGGAACGACATTCTTGTCGACGATCGAGGACACAGCCACCGCATCGGTCGGCGACAGCACGGCGGCGAGCGCGAAAGCGACCGCCAATGGAATGCTGGGCACCAGCCAGTGCAAGGCGTAGCCGAAGCCGACGATGGTGAAGAAGACCAGCCCGATGGCAAGGTCGAGGATCGGTCCGCGCAGCGCCATCAGTTCACGCTTCGGTGCGCCATAAGCATCGCCGAACAGCAGCGGCGGGATGAACACCAGCAGGAACAGCTCCGGATTGATCTCGACATGGATGCCGCGCACCGGCCAGGCGAGTGCGGCACCGATCGCAATCTGCAGCACCGGCAGCGGCACCCGCACCAGGCGCACCAGTGCACCGGAAAGCGCGACGAAGGCGAGCACGACCAGAATGAAGACAGCGACTTCCATGGTCCGGTTCCAGACTTGTCCGCCGACCATGCGCAAAGCCGGCCGGTCCGTCCAGCCGCCCGTCCCGCGAAAAATGCAGCGGCACCCGAGCAACGAAAAGGCCGCCCTGAGCGGCGGCCCTTTCTATAAAAATATCAGTTGCTTAAAGCGAAGACGTGATCTGCAGCTCGTTGGCACCGTCGAGCGCATAGACGTCGTCACGGAACTGCACGACGCCTGGGGCCGTCGACCAGGCCGAGAGATAGAGGAAATGGACCGGCACCGGGTTGGTAATCTGGATCGGCGTGTTTTCGCCGGTCTTGATCGCCGCCTCGAAATGCTGACGGTCCCAGCCCGGCGTGTCGCGCAGGATCCAGGTGACGAGGTCGCGCACATTCTGCACGCGCACGCAGCCCGAGGAATCGAAACGCATCATCTTGCCGAACAGGCTCTGCTGTGGGGTATCGTGCATGTAGACGCCGTCGGGGCTCGGGAAATTGATCTTAACCGACGCCATCGCATTGCCCGCGCCCGGGTCCTGGCGGAAGCGATACTTGGCGGCGTCGTCGGTCGACCAGTCGACATTGAGCGGATCGACTTCGCTGCCGTCCGGCGCGAACAGGCGGATATGGCTGTCCTTCAGATAATCGGGATTCTTCCGCATCAGCGGAATAATGTCCTTGCGGACGATCGAGACCGGCGCATTCCAGTACGGATTGACGATGATCTCGTTGATCTTGGAATTGACGATCGGCGTCTGGCGATCGATCTTGCCGACGATCGCGGTGTGGCGAAGCACGACACGGTCGTTCTCGACCGCTTCGATCTGTGCTGCGGGAATGTCGACCAGCACATAACGGCTGCCCAGCGTGCCGGCCTTTTCGCGCAGCCGCTGCAGATTGGTCTGCAGCTGGCCAAGCCGGATCTGCGCCGAAACGTTCATCGCCGCATAGGTGTATTTGCCCATTGAGCCATCAGCCGGCAGGCCGTGGCGCAGCTGGAAGCGCTTGACCGCCGAGTCGACGTAGGAGTCGAAAGCTGTCGAAATGCCGGCGCTCTGCGACAGGTCGCCCGCGACCATCAGGCGCTTGCGCAATGGCACCACATCGGGATCATCGACGCCGAGCTGCAGTTTCTTGGTCGCGGGAACATCGACCCAGCCACCCTGCCCTACAATGTTCTGATACTGCGCGACCGCCTGTTCCGTGAAGGCGACGGTCTGCGGGCTGAAGATCGGCAGCGTCGAGGCCACCTTGCCGCCCTCGCTGGCGCGGGCGTCGAACTGGTCGTCCCAATTGCCGCGCGCCGAGGATTTCAGGATATCCCCGATCACATCCTGCGCATTGGCGCCGCCGGCGACCATCGCGGCTGCGAGCGCGGAGGCTCCGGAGAGGAAAAAACGGCGGCTGGTTCTCATGGACGTTCCAGACATTCTTGTAGCGTTCGATCTGCTGCGTTGATCATCGGGCGATCTCGCCCGCACTCTAAAATTGGCAATCTTAACAATTAGCCAACCATGGTCCGTATCAGTCGGCCACAAACGCTCGCGGCGCGATACGGTTTCCGGGTGAACGCACGGCCTTCACCACAGCATCACCGGCATCCTCGGTTCCATTGGAATATGGCGGCAACGTGGCCTTGGCCCGCGATTTGCCTCGGGCGACGCAGCGAAATGAAAAGCCCGTGCTTTTTAGGTACCGATCCGCGAGTGCCGGCCGCGACGTCGAACGATGAACCACTGGGCGATCATGATACACTGACAAGCCAATCAACGTGAGGAACGAACCATGTTTGGTGTGCTTTCGGTCGTCGCGACCTTTGCTTTGGCCGGAGGTCTGAACGGCAGCACTCCAACACCGGAGGAAACGGTCGCCTATTTCGTGCACGGCCTGGAACAGGCCGCGATCCCCAAATACGGCCAGCGGGCCGAGGAACCGCTGAAGCAGTTGTCCCGATCGCCAGCGATCTTCACCAGCACCGGCCCTAACGAGGTCGGCGACAAGATCGAAACGCTGAGGTTCATCGTCACTCGGCTGGGCGATTGCATCTACAGGACCGAACAGCAATTCGAAGAGGATCGCGAGATCTACTATCGCCTGACCTACGAAATGCAGCTTGGCGGCGTAACCGCCCTGTCGTTCGACAATCCGCCCGAAGCCATTTCGCTGAAGGGGCTGGTGAAATCCTGCTCGACCGACACCGAGGGCAGCTGTGACCTGACGCGCGAGCCCGAAGCCATCGGCCCGTTCTTCGGCGAGCCCGGCCAGGCCGAACAGGCGCTGGCGTATTTTCATGAGAAGTTCTGTCCGCTGAAGCCGTAGCTCGAAAGGGTGATCGGCCAAAACCAAAGAAAAAGGCCGATGCCTATCGGCACCGGCCCTGACTGAAGGTCGATATTTCGGCCGCGCTTCTGTGACGCGGGCCGGATCCGATGCGACGCCTCACATCCGGTAGGCGATGGTATCGTTCCAGAAGCGGTCGAGCCGCTGCAAAGCGCGGTTCATCTGCTTGAACTCGTCGGTGTTGATGCCGCCGACCTGTTCGATCGAGCCGACATGACGCTCGTAAAGGCCGGCGACGACCTCCGCCACCTCGTTGCCCTTCGGCGTCAGCGAGACGCGGACCGAACGGCGGTCGATGCGCGAGCGCTGGTGGTTGATGAAGCCGAGATCGACCAGCTTCTTCAGATTGTAGGAGACGTTCGAGCCGAGATAGTAGCCACGCGAGCGCAGCTCGCCGGCGGTCAGCTCGGAATTGCCGATGTTGAACAAAAGCAGCGCCTGGATGGCATTGATGTCGGAACGGCCGTTGCGGTCGAACTCGTCCTTGATCACATCAAGCAGGCGGCGGTGCAGCCGCTCAACAAGCTGCAGCGATTCCATGTACAGGGAACGGATAGCCTCACGGCGATCGTCGGATACGTTGGCGGTCTTTGCCGCCGGACGCGAATTGATCATTGTCTTTGCCTCTCGTTTGTCGCCCTGGTGATTTTTTGTTTTTCACCTTGATCGCGACACTATCGAATACTCATAAAATTCGACTTAAACGCTAGGGCTAACAAGAGCTTACCGGTAAGAGGTTTCGGAAGAGGCTTAACGAACGGTCACCCGAGCAAGGATAATTAACCTAAAGATTTCGGCAACGATCGAGGGGACGAATTCAGGCAGCCGCCGGGTCGCCAATGTGCTCAAGGGCTTAGTGGCGGACAGGGCGCTTCTGCAGCCAGATGATGACGCGGAAGACGATGTAGAGCACCGCCACCGCGGCATGCGAGACGACAATCATCAGGCGGTGGCCGAAAAGCTCGGGAAAGCCGGCATACATGACTGTCTCGGTCGCAGCGCAAATGAACCAGATCACCGGCCCCCAGGATGCCAGCATCCACAGGCCGGCGGCGGCGAAGGGAAAGAACACGGCCAGCACCACCGCCGCGACCTGCCAGTGCACGGGCATCAGGTCGAAACGCCACAGCGAGCCCGGATAAAAGCCGATCAGCTTGATCCAGTAGAGAATGCCGAACAGCAGGCAGTAGCCCGATATGACGCGCTGGAACCAGGCGAAGATCACCTCCACCCCGGAGGGCTGCAGCACGACGCGCCTCGAGGTCACCTCGCTCATATCAAGAGCTCCCTTTCGCCCAGTGGAGCGAAATAGGCGTCGACATCGGCCTCGCTGACCGCAGCGAGGCTCGCCGGACGCCACTGCGGTTTTGAGCCCTTGTCGATGATGGCGGCACGGATCCCTTCGTAGAAATCATGGCCGGCCAGCATCCGGTTGAGGATGCGGAACTCCATCTTCATGCAGGCTTCCATCGACAGCGTCAGCCCGGCGCTGATCTGGCGCCAGGCGACGCGCAGGCTGGTCGGCGAGCGGGTGCGTATCGTTGCCAGCGTCTTTGCCGCGAACTCATCGGCGTCCGCGGCACGCTCCAGGCTGCCGATGACGCGGTTCAGGGACGGTTGCGAAAAATGACGAACGATCGCCTCCAGCGTCGGCCTGTCGGTCTCTCGCCTTGCCTGAACGAAGACACCGCGCAGCACCGATTCCGGATCGCCAGTCAGCATCAACCGGTCGAGGAAGCCGCCCTGATCCTCGGCCTTGATCGTGTGGGTGGCCAGCCCAGACCACAGCGCATCGCCATAGCGGATGCGATTACCGGTCAGCGCCAGATACATGCCGAAGGAGCCGCCGAGATCGGGCAGCAGGTGGCTGGCGCCGACATCCGGGAAAAAGCCGATGCCGACCTCCGGCATGGCGAACTGGGCATTCTCGGTCATCACCCGGTGCGAGCCGTGGAAGGAGATGCCGACGCCGCCGCCCATGACGATGCCGTCGATCAGCGCGACATAGGGTTTCCTAGAGCTGTTGATGCGGGCGTTGAGCCGGTACTCGTCGGCGAAGAACTCGACCGGCGGCTTTCCCGCCCGGCCGGTCTCATAGACATGCAGGATGTCGCCGCCCGCCGAAAACGCCCTGCCCTCGGCCTTGACGACGACGACATCGACGCCTTGGTCTGCCTCCCAGGCGGAAAGGGCAGCGTCGAGCGCCCTGATCATGCGGTGCGTCAAGGCATTGAGCGCCTGCGGCCGCGTCAGGGTGACGACGCCGGCCCGGCCCAGATGTTCGAAGCGGATCTCGTCGCCTCCGCCAAAATCCATCGTGAAAGAATCCCTCCCCCGGCCGCCGGGACTGAAGTGCTAAAGCGTGGCGCATGGTTGCGTCAATGCCAAGTCCGACCGCTGTTCCTTTGCGTCCCGGCCAAATGGGTGCAACTTATCCGTCTGTGAGGCGAAAGAACGAGCGCTTGATCCCTGTACCCGAAGCGTCGGGAGACAATTTGGCGATGCCGCGAAAGTTCGATCCAGACGATGTTCTAAGTCGCCCGCTGATGGCGAATTTGGCGACCGTCGGCGCGGACGGCGCACCGCGTAACGCACCGGTATGGTTCATCTGGGAAGATGGTGCGATCTGGCTTCTCGGGTCGTCGGATGGAAGCGCTGTAAAGCATCTCGAAAGAAACCCGCGTTGCGCGGTGGAGATTGTTCACTTCGACAACAATGCCGGTATCTTGCTTCATCTCGGGCTGCGCGGCGTCGCCACCATCGAACCAATGTCGCCGGACCGCTTCAAACGGCTGCTTCTCAGATATCTCGGTCCCGAGCCAAGCTGGAACGAATGGTTCATCGACAACGTGGCCCAGATCGAACATCCGGACGGGCGCATGATCAGACTTGCCCCGGCCAGCATTTTCACCAACAACGTGTCGTTCTTCAGAACCGGCCCTGACCTTGCGTGGCCGCCATATGTCGATGACGGGTTTCGAACCGGACGGTGAGCCATGCCGCAGTTTTTGCGCCTTGCCCTTGTTCTAACTGGCCTGCTGGCCATCGGCGCCGCCAATGGTCTGGCCAAGGCGGAGGGCCTGGAAGAGCTCTACAGCTCTCAGACCATCGTCAACGGCAAGTACGAGAAAAACCGGCAGGCCGGGTTCAAGCGCTGTCTCGACGCGGTTCTGGTCCGGGTTTCCGGCGATCCGCGCCTGCCGGCGAAAGCGGAGATGGCAGCGCTGCGCGACAAGGCCGGCAGCTTCGTTGCCAGCTTTAGTTACCGCGACCGCATGGAAGGCATTCCCAACCATGACGATCAAGGCACGTACGATCGGCCCCACAATCTTTACTGTCAGTATAAGCCGGCTGACATCGACCCGGTGCTTGCTTCGCTCGGCAGCAGACCGTGGCTGGCCGAGCGGCCACGGCTGGCGGTGTTTTTGGCGACCGAGCGCGGTATCAGGCATTTCGCGCTCGATGCCGATGACAAGCGCGACTTGCTGATGCGCGAATCGTTCAGCAATGCCGCCGCGCCGCTGGCCATGCAGGTGGCTTTTCCCATGGCGGCGCAGCTGTCGCAGGCTGGATTGGACGACAAGACGCTGCGCGACGCCGCAATGCCGGTCCTGGATAAGGCCGCGAAAAAGGCCGGCGCCGATCAGGCGCTTTCCGGCAGTCTCATGTGGAGCGACAAGGAACTGGGCTGGATCGCCGACTGGCGGCTGGCCACGGCAAGCAAGACCTACATCTGGCAGGTGCGCGGTGTCAGCTTCGATGAGGCTTTCCGCGTTGCTATCAAGGGCGCGGCGCAGATCCTGTCGGGCAATGGGCAACCCGAATAGGCCTCGACCGGATCGCTGGCACAAACGTGTCGCATTGGTCAGCGGCAAGGGCTCGTGGTAAAAGTCACCGAACGAGAGTTTTGGCGATGAACAAATTCACCCTGACCAAGCCAGCTGGCGCGCGCAGCGTCGACGACATCACCGGCAGCCGCCGTTTGCGCCGCATGCGCAAGGCCGACTGGTCGCGGCGCCTCGTGCAGGAGAACCGGCTCACGGTCGACGATCTGATCTGGCCGATCTTCGTCGTCGACGGCAGGCAAGTGCGTGAGCCGATCGCCGCCATGCCGGGGGTCTTCCGCCTGTCGATCGATCTCGCGGTCAAGGAGGCCGAGCGCGCGGCCAAGCTTGGCATTCCCGCACTCGCCACCTTCCCCAATGTCGACATCTCGCTGCGCGACCAGACCGGCTCGCACATCCTCGACCCAAACAATGTCATCAACCGCGCCACCCGCGCGATCAAGGACGCCGTGCCCGAAATCGGCATCATCACCGACGCCGCGCTCGACCCGTTCACCAGCCACGGCCATGACGGCATCCTGCGCGATGGCATCATCGTCAACGACGAGACGGTGGAACAGGTGACCGCCGCGGCCGTCATCCAGGCGGCGGCCGGCGCCGACATCATCGCGCCGTCCGACATGATGGACGGCCGCATCGGCGCCATCCGCGACGCGCTCGACGCCAACGGCTTTCAGGATGTGGCGATCATGTCCTACGCAACCAAATTCGCCTCGGCCTTCTACGGTCCCTATCGCGAGGCAGTGGGTACCGCCGGCCTGCTCAAGGGCGACAAGAAGACCTATTACATCGACCACGCCAATTCCGACGAGGCGGTGCGCGAGGCCGAACAGGATATCGCCGAGGGTGCCGACATGCTGATGGTCAAGCCCGGCCTGCCCTATCTCGACATCATCCGGCGGCTGAAGGACGAATTCCAGATGCCGACCTTCGCCTACCAAGTCTCGGGCGAATATTCGATGATCAAGGCCGCTGGCGCCAATGGCTGGATCGACGGCGAGAAGGCGATGCTGGAATCGCTACTCGCCTTCAAGCGCGCCGGCTGCGACGGCATCTTGACCTATTTCGCGCCAGAGGTGGCGGAGCTGCTGAAGGGAGACCGCTAGGTCGTTTTGGAATTTTCGACGCAATCCGCTAGAATGAATTCATGAGCAGGAATGAGGTCATAGAGCGGTTGCAGAGAAATGCAGATGCCATCAAAGGCATGGGCGCGACCTCGCTTTATCTCTTCGGATCGACTTTACGGGGCGACGCAGGGCCTGACAGCGATCTCGACCTCTTCATCGATTATGATCCTGCAAGACGCTTTTCGCTGATTGATCTGGTCGGCATCAAGCAATTTCTTGAAGAGAAGATGTCAGCGGAGATCGATATCACCACCCGCGACAGCCTCAATCCCATGTTGAAGGCCGACATCGAACGATCTGCTGTGCGCATATTCTGATGGCAGTGCGCCGGATCGAACCGATTCTAGCCGAAATCATGGAGGCCTTGGACGGCACTGGCAGATAGCCTGCGGCCGCATCCTCGTCACACGCAATTGCAGGAGACCGCCGGATCTTTCTTCTCTGCCCATGCGCGGCGGCAACGGCGGGTTCTTACCGGCGCGGCTGCCGGCTTGTCTTCAGCACTGATGGTCCGATAGTCGCCCTTAGAAAATACCGCTTGCAATTCGCAATCAGTCTGCTACAACGCAACTGCTTGCAAAATACAACTGGTTATCGAGGAGGTTCGCCATGTCCAAACTTCGCGTCAATGCTTTCACCCTGTCGCTCGACGGCTATGGCGCCGGTACCGATCAGGATCTGCAAAATCCGCTCGGCGTCGGCGGGGAATCCTTGCACAAGTGGTTTGTCGACACCCGCACCTTCCGTGAGATGGTGCTCGGACAAGATGGCGGCACCACCGATATCAACGAGGCGTTTGCGGCGCGCAGCTTCGAGAATGTCGGCGCGTGGATCCTCGGCCGCAACATGTTCGGACCGATCCGCGGCGAATGGCCCGACGACAGCTGGAAGGGCTGGTGGGGCGACAACCCGCCCTACCATGTGCCGGTTTTCGTGCTGACCCATCATAAGCGCGAACCGATCGTCATGGAGGGCGGCACGACCTTCCATTTCGTCACCGACGGCATCCATTCGGCGCTTGAACAGGCGAAAGCGGCCGCTGGCGGCAAGGACGTGCGGGTTGGCGGCGGCGTCGCCACCATCCGGCAATACCTCCAGGAGAAGCTGATCGACGAGCTACATCTGGCGATCGCGCCGGTGCTGCTCGGTTCGGGCGAGAACCTTTTTGCCGGCCTCGACATGCCCAAGCTCGGTTACACCTGTACCGAGCAGGTGGCGACGCCGCTCGCCACGCATGTCGTCATCAAGCGGGCTTAGGTTTTACCCTCCCCCTTGTGGGGAGGGTCGGTGAGTGCGCTTTGCGGGGCAAAGCGCAGGAGACGGGGTGGGGGTGCGGCGCAGACCCCCACCCCGCGTCCCAAACCGCGCGTACAGCGCGATTTGAGCCGCGACCCTCCCCACAAGGAGGAGGGTAAGGGGCTCAGTACTTCTCCGGCACGTAAAGCTCGCGCGGCAGCACTTGGCGCTCGTATTCGGGGTTGAAGACGCGCTCGGGCAGCGTGATCTCCTCGTGCGGCACTTCTTCATAGGGCAGTTGCTTGAGCAGGTGATCGATGCAGTTCAGCCGCGCCCGCTTCTTGTCGTTGCCTTCGACGATGAACCACGGCGCCTCGGGAATGTTGGTGCGGGCGAAGGTCTCTTCCTTGGCCTTGGTGTACTGCTCCCAGCGCACGCGCGACTGCAGGTCCATCGGCGACAGTTTCCACTGCTTCATC
Source organism: Mesorhizobium sp. LjRoot246 (assembly GCF_964254115.1). Lineage (NCBI taxonomy): Bacteria > Pseudomonadati > Pseudomonadota > Alphaproteobacteria > Hyphomicrobiales > Phyllobacteriaceae > Mesorhizobium > Mesorhizobium sp. LjRoot246. The sequence goes on from NZ_CAXUSN020000001.1 coordinate 4,571,611, forward strand.
GGATCGTGGATGCGCATCAAAAAGCGCATCTGCTGCTCCTCGTCGGTGATCGAGAACCAGTATTTGACCACGGTGATGCCGGAGCGGACGAGCATGCGCTCGAACTCCGGCACGTCGCGGAAGAATTCTTCCACCTGATCGGGCTGGGCAAAGCCCATCACCCGCTCGACGCCGGAGCGATTGTACCAGGAGCGGTCGAACAGCACGATTTCGCCGCCGGCCGGCAGATGCGGGACATAGCGCTGGAAATACCATTGCGACTTTTCGCGCTCGGTCGGCGCCGGCAGCGCCACGACGCGGCAGATGCGCGGATTGAGCCGCTGGGTGATGCGCTTGATGACACCGCCCTTGCCGGCCGAGTCGCGGCCCTCGAAGATCACCACCAGCTTCTTCCTGTGATAGGCGACCCAGGACTGCAGCTTGATCAATTCGGACTGCAAGGTGATCAGGTCGCGAAAATACTGCATGCGATCGATCGAAGGCGGATGCGCACTCTTGTAGATCTTGGCGATCTCCATCGACAGCGCCGGCTCCGACATTTCGAGCTCATAGTCTTCGTCGAGCGTGTCTGCGAGTTCGGCTTCAAGCCAATCCTTGGCTGGAAAATTCTGTTTTAGCTCGGTCATATCAACTGCTCCGCTTGCAAGCTCTGTCGATCCACGTCAACGCCCCAAACTCACGGCTTGCGGCCGGAACGGCGACACCTGAGCCGACTTCAATATAGACCGGCAATGACGGTTTTATTGCAGCCTGAGCGTGATTGCCGCCGCCGCAAGTCCGTGAGGTATGATCGATCCGTCGTCCTGGCATGGGGACAAGCGGCTCAAATTATCCTACAAATAGCGGTCACATATTCGGGGCGCCCCCTTCCCCAGCCCCCTTCCCAAATGCAATCGCGAGGACCGACATGGAATACCGCACCCTCGGCCGTTCCGGCCTGAAAGTTTCGACACTGACCATGGGCACCATGACTTTCGGCGGCGCCGGTGCGTTTTCCGCCGTCGGCAAGACCGATCTCGACGAGGCGCGTCGGATGATCGACCTATGCATCGATGCCGGCATCAACGTCATTGACACCGCCAATGTCTATTCGAACGGCATTTCGGAGGAGATCATCGGCGAAGCGCTCGGCGGCAAGCGCAAGGGCGACGTGCTGATCGCCTCCAAGGCGCGGATGCGGATCGGCAACGGTCCGAACGATGAAGGCCTGTCGCGCCATCACCTGATCCGCGAATGCGAGAAGAGCCTGAAACGGCTCAGGACCGACGTCATCGACATCTATTTCCTGCACGAGTGGGATGGCGTGACACCGCTGGAGGAAACCATCGCCGCGCTCGACACGCTGGTTGCCCAGGGCAAGATCCGCTATGTCGGCTGTTCCAACTATTCCGGCTGGCAGGTGATGAAGGGGCTCGGCATCAGCGACAGCCATCACCAGCCGCGCTTCGTCACGCAGCAGATCCACTACACGCTGGAAGCGCGCGAGGCGGAGTACGAGCTGCTGCCGATTTCCGTCGACCAGGGGCTGGGCGTGCTGGTCTGGAGTCCACTTGCCGGCGGATTGTTGTCCGGCAAATACCGCCGCGACAGCCCTACCGCCCGCCAGCTCGCCGGCTGGTCCGAACCGCCGATCCGCGACGAAGACCGGCTATGGCGGATCGTCGACGAGCTTGTCTCGATCGGCACGCAACGCGGCGTGTCCGCGGCGCAGGTGGCGCTGGCCTGGCTGCTTGGCCGCCCGGCCGTCAGTTCGCTGGTGATCGGCGGCAGGACCGAAACGCAGTTCAGGGACAACATCGCGGCGGCAAGCCTGGTGCTCACCAGCGACGAGCGCGGTCGCCTCGACGCGGTCAGCCGGCCGCCTTTGCTCTATCCCTACTGGCACCAGCAACTGACGGCCAAGGACCGCTTCGGCCCAGCCGACCTGGTTCTAGACCGCAGCGGCCTCTGACGAGCAGGTGCCGAGGCAAGCGACGGCCTAATCCTGGATAAACCGCCAGACCTTGGGATCAGGCTCGATCTGGCCGCTGAGGACAAAATATTTGTAGAGCACGAGCAGCGAGATTGCCTGCTCGTCCTGCTCGTTGGAGAATTGGCGGCAATAGGCATTGGCCGCGGCGATGATGCGTTGCGCCTCGGCCGGGTGTCGTTCGAAATAGCGCACCTTGTCCGTGATGTCGCCGAAATCCGGGTCGAGCGGCACATAGTGGACACCGGCCTCGAGCTGCTTTTCCGCGAACCATGTTTCGTATGTCGGCAACGGCATCAGGCAGAGCGACTTCGAATTCAGGATCCATTTGAGGTTGGTCGCCACGTCGTTGCCTTCGAGCGAGACGATGTAGCGATAACGCAGCTGTTGGCTGATGCTGAGAAAAGGCTTGCTGTATTCGGCTGGCGCGTTCGGCTTGTGTGAGCCGGCGTCGCAAAGCGGCAAGTCACGTACGGCGTCGAGAAATCTTGTCCGTTTCGGATTGTTGAGATCGCCGCGCCAGATCACGGCCGGGCGCTTGTCGGCGAAGGCAGTTGCGTCGGCCGGCATGTGGAAATGCCGGAACTTGTTGAATTTCATGATCACCGCATTGCTGTCGTCGGCGCGGATCGGCCGATTCTTGACGAGCGTAGGCACCTTCGGCACCCCGATCACGTCACCGAATTCGACGTCGACGAGCAATGCCGGGTCGAAATAGCGGGCAAACTCCCTGAGGTCGTAATAGTACATGGTCGGCGTGGAGGGCAGTTGGTCGATACGCACGGCAGCCGGGCTGGGCGTAAACGCGTCCCGCAGCTTGTTGTAGTAGGTCAACCGCCGCCGCACGGCCTCATCCGAAAGCCTGGCCTGTTCGAGCCGGCCCGCCAACCGCCGGCGGAAAAGTGCCTGCGGGGCGACGTCGCGCAAGACGTTTCGCGCATAGTAGAAAACCTTTTCCGTCGTTCGCGCGATTGTGGCCATCAGTCACTTGATAAAAACAAAACGGGCAGCTCGCAATATGTTGGCGGCCCGGCGCTCCCTACATCATTGTGCCGCGTATCTTGCAAGTCCTGGACCGTCGTCACCACGAACAGCCGGCACTATCGCTTCAGCTGTTGTGTTTGACGGCTAATGCTCCTAGGCAGGGTCAGAGCCGCAAGGCAGTGAAAAAGGAGCCGATATGGCGAGACCACCAAACTACGATCAAGAACGCAAGGAACGCGACCGCCAGAAGGCGGCCAAGAAGGCCGAGAAGCTGGCGGCCAAGGTTGCGGCGCGCGAACGTTCGAAGCCCGAGGACGAGACCGAAGCCGAAACCGAAACGGCAAAGTGACGGCAAAAGGCCCGCAATTGCGGGCCATGCCTCAATCCGGATTGCCGCCTCAGATGTCGGCTTGTATCAGGCCGGCGCCTTGTCGCTGACAAAGACGTCCACTTCACGCGCTGCCGCGATGAAAGCGCGCCTGGCGTTCATCGCCGGCTTGTCGCCGGCGAGTGCGTCATGGCAGGCCTGCAGCGCCGCGCGATGCTTGGGGCTGCGCTTGCCGGGCCAGCTGTTGAGGAGGTAGTCGGAAGCCTCACGCGCCGTCCGCAAGAGCTGAGTGCTTCCCGCCGTGACTGACTTGACGGTCACGGGTGTTTCAAATCGGTTGTTTTCCATCGCCGCTCCTTACGCCATCGGCGTCTGCGAAGCGAGGCCGAAAGTGTGCATCCGTCCAGACGACGCCTTTTGCGCCGCGCGTGCCCTGCCTTAAGCAGCAACGACGGCAAAGCCTCTGGCGCGAAGACCACGCCGATCGTTGGCGAGCGACGTCACCAACCGGTCGCGGCTGCCGACGATGTGGCCTGAGAGCAGGCGCGCTGCTTCATCGGCATCGCCAAGGCGTGTTGCCGCCAGAATGGCGCGATGTTCGGCCCAGGCCCGGCTGAGGGCCGCTTCGTCGCGGACCTCCAGCCAGCGCGCCCGCGACAGGCGCGTCATGGCATCGCGGACCGCCCGGAACAGGAATTCATTGCCCGACAGACGCGCCAGTTCGATATGGAAATCCATGCCGACGCGATGCCATTCCTCGCGCGGCGTGTCGTTGTCGCAGGATGCGAGCATCGCCTCGATGACGTCGACGGCGCTCCGGTCCGCCAGGCCGCATGTCAGGCGAAGTGCCGCGACCTCGACCGCTTCCCTGTAGACAGCGATTTGCTCGAGCTCGGCCAGGTTGATGGGCGACACCGTCCAGCCACGGCCGTCCTTGCCGACCAAGCCCTCTGTCTCGAGCCGCAGAAGTGCTGCCCTGACCGGAGTTCGCGATGCGCCGAAGCGGCTTTCGATCCAGCGTTCCGTCAGCTTCTCGCCGGGACCGATCTCGAGTCCCAGGATCATCTGCCGAAGCTGTGTTTCGACGCTCTGCATCTGCGACATTGTCGTTTCCATTTTTCTGGCCGCTGCTGGTTTCGGGCCATTTTTCCGATCACGTTCGACGGTTGCATTGACAGCGGCCAAGCTTGCGTCCATGACGGGCGCCATCTTGGTATCCCAAATTGGTATCCGCAGCAACCTGCCAACGAAGGCGTTGCCTGGACAGGACATATGACATGCCGCAGACCCCACAGACCGACAGCGCCTACAACATCCACTGGCGGCGCAATCTGTTCGTGTGCTTTGCCGGGTCGTTCTCGACGCTCGTCGCCATGACGCTGCTTTTGCCGTTCCTGCCGCTCTATATCGAGCAGCTCGGTGCCGAGGGCCACGCGGCGATCGTGCAATGGTCGGGGATCGCCTATGGCGCGACGTTCTTCGCGGCGGCGCTGGTGGCGCCGCTCTGGGGGCGTCTCGGCGACCGCTATGGCCGCAAGGTGATGCTGGTTCGCGCCAGCTTTGGCATGGCCATATGCATGTCGCTGACCGGCATGGTGCAGACCGTCTGGCAACTGGTGCTGCTGCGGCTGCTGATCGGTTTTGCCGGCGGCTATTCTTCGGGATCGACCATCCTCGTCGCCATGCAGACACCAAAGGAGCGGTCCGGCTGGGCGCTGGGCCTGCTGTCGGCCGGCATAACCGGTGGGGCTCTGGTCGGCCCGCTGGTTGGCGGCGCACTGCCGCCGCTGATCGGCATCCGTGCGACTTTCCTCTTGTCCGGCGGCGTCATCTTCCTGGCGTTCCTGGCAACGACGTTCCTGATCAAGGAGAATCCCCGGCCGAAAACAGCGGATGGGGCGCCGAAGCACAAGCCGAAAGGCGGCTGGGCACAAATCCCCGACAAGCGGCCTGTCGTCGCCATGCTGGCGACCGGCATGCTGTTGAGTTTCGCCACTATGTCAATCGAGCCGATCATCACCGTCTACGTGCAGCAGCTGATCGAAGACCAGAGCCGCGTGACGCTGATCTCGGGCGTCGTCATGTCGGCGGCGGCGCTCGGCGCCATCCTGTCGGCCTCGCGCCTCGGCAAGCTCGCCGACCGCATCGGCCACTGGAACGTCATCATCGGCGCGCTTGCCGTCTCGGCGCTGCTGCTGATCCCGCAGGCCTTCGTCACGCAGAGCTGGCAGCTCATCGGCCTGCGCTTCCTGATGGGCCTGGCGCTGGGCGGGCTGTTGCCCTGCATCACCAGCGTGATCCGCCACAATGTTCCCGATGGGGTCGGCGGCAATGTGCTGGGGCTGTCAATCTCCGCCCAATATGTCGGGCAGGTTGCCGGCCCCTTGCTCGGCGGCTTTGCCGGTGGCCATTTCGGCATGCGCTCGGTGTTTCTGGGCACGTCCATCTTGATGGCCGGCGGCGCGGTATATAATTGGCTGGCGCAATCACGCCGCGAGCAGGACATGCTCGCCAACGCCGGCAAGCCCTGACGGGTTGGGCTTATCCCTCTGATATCACGGAGCCATGGACATGAGCACGGCTGAGCGACCTTCCGGCAACAGCGGCCGTATCCTTGTCCTGGCCGGCGGCCTCTGTGGCGCCGCCGGCGTAGCGCTGTCGGCGGCGGCCGCGCATCTGGGCGGCGCCTTCGTCGGCACCGCCGCATCCTTCCTGCTGATGCATGCGCCGGTGTTCCTTGCCGCCGGATTGCTTGGCGCGAATCGGATCCTGCGCATCGGCAGCCTGATCCTGCTGATTGGGCTTCTGCTGTTCTGCGGCGATCTGCTGGCCCGCGATTTTCTGGGCTCGCGGCTGTTCCCGCTGTCGGCGCCGATCGGCGGCACCCTGCTCATCGCCGGCTGGCTGGCAATCGCTGCCTCGGCGCTGGTGCGCGTGCGTTCCTGACGCCTCCGCGCGCCCTGCCCGGCACCAAACGTCGAGCGCTAGTCCTGCCGGCGCTCGGGCTTGATGAGCAATTCGCGATTGCGTCGCCGCAGCTTCGCCAACCAACGCCCTTCCGGCCTTTTGGAAGCCGGCGCGATGCCCCAATAGTTGCGGTAGATGTCTTCGAACAGATAGCTGACGGGATGCATGATGTGCGCTCCTTTTGGTTCTTGAATCGATCCAATCGACGGACGCGAAAAACCGACCCCGATCAGCTCCGCTTGCGCTCCACAAGGAACCGCAACTCGCGAACCCATGGGCTGGCCTTGCCGCGGCGCTTCTGCGTGATGGTGTTCGACGAGATGCTCCAGTCGTTGCGGTAAATGTCTTCGAACAGAAAATTGACGGGATGCATGGCACAACTCCTTGATTGTGTTGAATCGATCCAATCCTGAGGACTGTTATTCCCTTGGATCGATTCAAACGTATGCCTCTTCGACGCTTGAATCAAGTCAAAATTTGAACCGATCCAACGAAAGTGTTAGATGGGAAGGATTCAGGAGACGAAGATGGCGCCATTGACCTCTGCAAAGACAAGACCGGTCCGCCTGGCGGACATTGCAAAAGCGGCCGGCGTGTCGCACGGCACAGCGTCCAACGTGTTCGCCCGTCCGGAGATCGTGCGCGAGGAGGTCCGCGAGCGGGTCAAGGCGGCAGCCGAGGCGATGGGATATGGCGGACCCGACCCCAAGGGCCGGCTGCTGCGCGCCGGCAAGGTCAACGCGATCGGCGTCGCGACCGCCGAGCCGCTGTCTTATTTCTTCGACGACCCCTTTGCCCGGGTGATGATGGCCAGCATCTCGCAGGCATGTGACGCGACCGGTGCGGGGATTTCGCTGGTCTCCGCCGTCAACAGCGAGCAGCTCGCGTGGAACATTCAGAGTGCGCTGGTCGATGGCTTCATCGTCTTTTGCGTCGATGGCGGCTCAAAGCTGGTCCAACTGGCACGTGAACGGAAGCTCCCCTTTGTGGCGCTGGATCTCGATTCGGACGACGATGACGCCGTCGCGGCGATCGGTGTCGACAACATCGCCGGGGCCGGCCTGGCGGCCCGCCATCTGACCGAGCTCGGGCATCGTCGCTTTGCCGTGCTTACCCTGCCCTGTGCGGACGCCGGCTTCGGCCCCACGACGAGGGAGCAGGTGGAGATGGCCCTCTACTCCGCCACGCGCGACCGCCTGCGAGGCTATTTCGCCGAGCTCTCCCGCTTCGACATCGACATCGCGCGTGTGCCGATCTACGAAACGACCAATGACGAGAAGAGTGTGTGGGCCGGCCTCGACCATATTTTCGCCGGCGCCGAAACACCGACGGCCATCCTGGCGATGTCGGACAGGATCGCCTTGCATGCATTGGACTGGCTGCGGCAGCGTGACATTGCGGTGCCGGGCGACGTTTCGATCGTCGGCTTCGACGGTGTGCCGGAAGGAGCGGTTTCCAAGCCGCCGCTGACGACGATCGTCCAGCCGATCGCCGAGATGGGTCGCCTTGCCGTCAAGGCGATCCTTGAAAATGACGGCTCGTTCAGCCGGCAATCGCTGCCGGTCGAGCTCGTGGTGCGGGCCTCTTCCGGCCCCACACCCGCTGGAGCCGCCTGACGGCTCAACGCCCCATTCTCGTCGCCATCGACGACATGCCGAACGACGTATGGACGGGCGGGGCTGCGTTCCGAGCCGGCCTGCTTTTCCCGGACCAGCCGAGGCCCGAAAGCCATTCGAGATAGTAGGCGAGCGCGAACTGCATGGCGATGCCGGCCGATATCAACAGGCTGTCATAGGCAAATCCGCCCGGATTGATCAGCTTCAGCACCTGCGCCGCCATTGCGAGCACCGTGCCGGCAATGAAAACCGGCAGCGATCGTTTGCCCAATATGGCCAGCGGATGATCGCGCCCGGTGCGGAACAGGTTCGAGATGGCCGGAAATGCCACGATCAGGTAGCTCACCGCCAATATATGCAGCAGCCTCGGCAGCGACAGGAACGTCTTGTCGAAACCGGTCAGCACGGGAGGCAGGCCAAACCAGGAGATATGCCCCCAGAGCGGGCTGTGCACCCAGACCAGCGCCACAACGGTGTAAGTCAAGGCCGCGCCGACCAGCCACCGGTTGACCGGAATGGTGCCGCCGCGACGCACATGCAGTGTGCCCGCCAGTCCGATGTTGAACAGGAATTGCCATGACAGCGGATTGAGAAACCAGAAGCCGGGCTCGGGATAGTTGGGCGGAGCAATCTGGTAAATCCCCGCGACCAGCCACAGCGCGCCGGATGCGACCAGTGCCAAGACTGGCCGATAGGCGACGAAGAGCAGGAAGACCGGCGTCAGCAAGAGCAGCACCGCATAGACCGGCAGGATGTTGTTGTAGCCGAGCTGGTGGCCGAGCGTGACGATGCCGATCAGCACTTGCGGCGTATTCTTGATCAACGGCTCGATGTTGATCATCGTCAAAAGCTCCGGCCGCCTGACGAACACGGCCGCGGCGCAGAAGATGGCCATCACCACCATCGTGGTGACGATGTGGGCGGCATAGAGCACGCCAGCGCGGCGCCACATCTTCAGCGTTGCCAGCAGCCGGTTTCCAGGCTGGCATTTCTTGCCGTAGGCGAGCGCGACGGAGATGCCGGAGATCAGCACGAAGACCTCCGCCGCGTCTGAAAAGCCCAAATTCTTATAGGTCAGATACTCGAAGGCGGTACCCGGCACATGATCGACATAGATGGTCAGCAGAGCGAGAGCGCGGAACACATCTATGCGCGTGTCGCGCTCAGTGCGGTCCGAGACACGCGCATCGCGGTCGGGGATACGCGCATCGCGATCCGGCGAAATTGGGGTGGTCATCGACAAAAAGGCCTCAAAGCTGGTTGTTCATGCCGGCAATGCGACCCCCGGCGCACCGCTTCGATTCCTCCCGAAGGAATGTTATCGGCGAAGAAACGGACTGTAATGCGCCTGGTTCAATCAACTTTCGCGGAGCTTGAAAATATTGCGTTTTGAAGCCGGCAAATTGAGCGGAACGTCATATAATCAAAAGGATGAGGCCATGACTGAAGAGACCTCACAAGATGGTGTGTTACGGCGTGATCTCACCTTCCGCTACCGCCTTTACAGCCCTGCGGATTCGACGGGCGAATGCTTCTTCCTGCTGCATGGGTCAGGTGTCGACGAGACCACATTGGTACCGCTGGCACGAGAAATCGCGCCGCGTGCCGTGCTGATCGCCGTGCGCGGCCGCATCGTTCAGGAGGATGGTTTCCGCTGGTTCGCACGCATCACGCCGACGCGATTCGAACAGCAGAGCATCCGCACCGAAACCGATGCCTTTGCGGGCTTCGTCGCTGACGCGGCCACACGCCACCATCTCGACCTCTCCCGCGCGATTTTCCTCGGCTATTCGAACGGCGCCAATCTGGTTTCGAGCCTGATGCTGCTGCACCCCGGTCTTGTCGAACGCGCCGCGCTGCTGCGACCGATGCCGGTGCTCGATCATGTGCCGGCGACGAATCTGTCAAAGGCGCGGGTGCTGATCGTCGCCGGTGCGGCGGATCTCACCTACGCGCCCTTCGCGCCTGCTCTGGTGACATTGCTCAGCCAGCATGGCGCCGAGATCGACGCCCGGATCGTTCCATCGGGTCATGAATTCGATAGCGCCGACGCGGCAATCGTCAGGCAATGGCTGGCGGGATCGGCGGCGGTGGTGCAGGCAGGCTGACAGGCTCGCCAGCACGACCAGCCTGCCTACCCTCTTCCCATCCGGTTCCAGGCATCCAGCCCAGCGATCTTGTAGGCTTCGGCGAGCGTCGGATAGTTGAAGGTGTTGTTGACGAAGAAGTCGACTGTGCCGCCGAGATTGATCACCGCCTGGCCGATGTGAATAAGCTCGGTGGCGCCCTCGCCGACGATATGCGCGCCGAGCAGGCGGCGCGTTTCGATCGAGAACAGCAGCTTGAGGAAGCCGGTGTTGACGCCCATGATGTGGCCGCGCGAGGTCTCGCGAAAACGTGCCACGCCGACCTCATAGGCCGCACCGCTCTCGCGCACCTGTTCCTCGGACTGGCCGACGGTCGAGATTTCCGGCACCGCGTAGATGCCATAGGGAAAGGTTTCCGGCGGCGGCGGCAAGGGCACGCCGAAAGCATGGCAGGCCGCTACCCTGCCCTGCTCCATCGAGGTCGAGGCCAGGCTCGGAAAGCCGATGACATCGCCGGCGGCGTAGATGTTGGGCACGCTGGTCTGGAACGTTTGCGGATCGACCTTGATACGCCCTCTGGAGTCGGCGTCGATGCCGACGACATCCAGGCCGAGGCTGCCGACATTGCCGGTGCGGCCGGCAGCGTAGAGCACGACCTCGGAACGGATGGTGCGGCCATCGGCCAGTTCCACCTCGGCGGCGTCGGGCTTGGAGCGTATTTCCTTCACCGCGCTGCCCAGCCTGATGGTCATGCCGCGATCGCGCATCTGGTGGATGAAATCGTCGACGATCTCACGGTCGACGAAATCGAGGATGGAGTTGCGCGGCTCGACCAGCGTCACCGGCACGTCGAGCGCGGAAAAGATCGTCGCATATTCGACCCCGATGACGCCGGCGCCGATCACCGTCAGCGTGCGCGGCAGGCGGTCAAGCTCCAGCATCTCGTCGCTGTCGAAGACGCGACTCTTGTCGAAAGGCACGTCGCGCGGCCGGTGCGGCCTTGTGCCGACCGCGATCAGCGCGTTGGCAAAACCAACCTCGCTGTAATCGCCGGTGTCGGTGGTCAGGCTGACCTTGTTGGGACCAAGAAATTTCACCGCGGCGCGAGCGCTCTTGACCGTGTTGCGCATGAACTGGTGCTGCAGCACCTCGACCTCGTGATCGAGCGTCTTGTGCAGGCGCTCGACCAGATCGCCGACCGAGATGTCCTGCTTGACCCGGTAGCCGCGCCCATAGAAGCCGCGCTCGCGCCAGCCGGAGAGATTGAGCACCGTTTCGCGCAGCGTTTTCGATGGAATGGTGCCGGTATGCACCGAGACACCGCCCAGACGCCGGCCGCGGTCGACGACCAGCACAGATTTGCCGAGCTTGGCCGACTGCACCGCCGCACGGCGGCCGGAGGGGCCGCTGCCGATGACCAGCATGTCGTAATCCATATTGCCCCGTCCCCTGCCCCTGGGCGCTTTGTTGCGCCGCAGCAAGCTAATGCCATCCGCGCCGCAAATTCAACCGGTTCGGATCGCGTCTGATGCCGTTTGAGCGAGCGCGCCGCAAAAGGCCCGATCTTGATTCCGCTATCGGCCTTCACCATCTCATTGCAGAGCGGCCCCGCACCCTATGCCGTGGCCTTGTTACGAGGAAATGACATGAACGCGCGCGTTCTCGACGGCGAAATCATCACCAGCAGGCTCGACGATGTCAGGGCCTATGACGGTGTGCGCACAAGGCGCATCCTGGCTTTCGTGATCGACTACATCATCGTCGCGTTGCTCACCATTCCGTTCGCCATTCTGGTGTTCTTCCTCGGGCTTTTGACCCTCGGCCTTGGCTGGATGCTGTTCGGCGTCCTGGTGCCGGCCGTCGCCATCCTCTACATCTGGAACACGTTGGGAAGCACCGACCAGGCCACCACGGGCATGAAGATGATGGGCATCCGGCTTGACCGGCTCGACGGCAGGCCGATCGATGGCCTCACCGCGGTCGTCCATTCGGTGCTGTTTTGGGCCGGCAACGTCATCCTGTCGCCACTCGTGCTGCTGGTGACGCTGTTTTCCGACCGCAAGCGCACCTTGCACGACCTTTTGCTCGGTACCGTGGTCAGCCGCACCGACCGCTGAAACGGCTTCTGAAGGGCAGTCGCAACCGATTGAGCGTAAATGTGAAGGCGTCGAGTCAACCACGCCCGCATAATCCTGTTGAATTTTTCGCCGTCCGCGCCAAAGGTAGAGCGATTCGAAGGAGTGTTTCCAAGGCTCGATGACGCAGCATCCGACCCAGTCGCCGCAGTTCTTCCTGACCGCGCCATCGCCGTGCCCCTATCTCGACGGCCAGTTCGAGCGCAAGGTGTTCACGCACCTGGTTGGCGACAAGGCGGCGGAGATGAACGACCTGCTGACACAAGGCGGCTTCCGCCGCTCGCAGAACATCGCCTACAGGCCAGCCTGCGAAACCTGCCGCGCCTGTGTTTCGGTACGCATCCTGGCCCAGGAATTCGTCGCCAGCCGCAACATGAAACGCGTGCTGCAGCACAATTCTGACCTCGTCGGCTACATGCACAATGCCGAGCCGTCGACCGAACAATATTCCCTGTTCCGCAGCTATCTCGATGCCCGCCACCGCCGTGGCGGCATGTCCGACATGACGGTGCTCGACTATGCGATGATGGTCGAGGATACCCATGTCGACACCAAGGTGATCGAGTATCGGCGACGCGGACCCGACACCTTCATCACCGGCAAGGGACAGGGCGAGCTGATTGCGGTGGCGCTCACCGACAAGATGGCCGACGGCCTGTCGATGGTCTATTCCTACTTCAATCCCGATTTAGAGGAACGGTCGCTCGGCACGTTCATGATCCTCGACCACATCGCCCGCGCCAGGGCGATGGGCCTGCCCCATGTCTACCTCGGCTACTGGGTCAACGGCTCGCGCAAGATGAATTATAAGATGCGCTTCATGCCGCAGGAGCATCTCGGCCCGAAAGGCTGGGAGCGCTACACCAACGAAGCGGTTTCACGCTAACTACTCTTTCCCAAGCCGGGCCTAAATATTTTCAACCGAGATGATGCCGGTCTTTCCGCTGCTTGGCGGAGAGTGCGCGATTGCGCCGGTCCGCCATCCTCTCTCGAATTCATTGCGAAAGTCGCTGCATGTCTTCTCACGATACTCACACCAAAGGACTTCTGCTCACCGCGTTTGGCGGGCTGACGCTGACCGTGGACATCCCCCTGATCCGGCTCGCCCATGGCGAGGCGTGGACGATCTTGCTGCTGCGCACCTCCTGCACCTTGACCGCCGCACTGATCGTGTGGAGCGTCTGGCGCTCGTTCAGCAAAAATGCGCCGCAGCTCATCCCGGGCTGGTCGGGCCTGATCGTTGCCGCGATCTACGGGCTTGGCGCGATTGCCTTCATCACCGGCGTCTACAACACCTCGACCGCCAACCTGGTTTTCATCCTGGCCTTCACCACCATGTTCGCCGCGCTGCTGTCGTGGGTGTTCCTCAAGGAGCGGCCGCGGCCGCTGACCCTTGCGGCATTGGCAACGATGATCGTCGGCGTCGCCATCATCGTCGGCGATTCCGTCGGCACCGGACATCTGTTCGGCGACCTGATGGCATTGTGCTCGGCCTTCCTGATCGCCTGTGCCATCACCATCTCGCGCGCCAGCGGCAAGGACATGGGCTTTACCGCGCTGATCGGCGTCATCCTGCCTTTCGGGTTGGCGGCCTTCATGGTCTCGAAGACGGGCTTTCAGGTGGAGGCGCCATGGTGGATCATCTTCAACGGCGCCGTCATCATGCCAATCTCGTTCTTCTGCCTCGCCGCTGGGCCGAAATACATTTCAGGACCGGAAGTGGCGATGTTCTATCTGCTCGAAACCGTGCTGGCGCCGGTCTGGGTGTGGATGATCTTTGCCGAGACACCGACCCGCAACAGCCTGATCGGCGGCACGATCCTGATCGTCACGTTAGTCGCGCATTCGGTGTGGCAGCTGCATGAGGGACGCAAGCGGCGTAGCGACCTTGCGGTGCATCATCCGGTGTAGCGTGAGCCGCCTTTCGAATCAGGCGCTGGCTTTCTTCGCCACGCCAGGTTCGGGCAGGACCTCGATCTGTGGGCCGGCTTCGATTTCTGCTGGCGAGCCGGGCACGATTTCATCGGCCATTTCCACCTCGCGCAGCCATTCGCGCCAAATCGCGACCAGCAGGGCCATCAGCACGGGGCCGATGAACAGGCCGAGAAATCCCATGGTCTTGACGCCACCAATCAGGCCGAAAAAGGTCGGCAGGAAGGGCAGCTTTATCGGCCCGCCAACGAGCTTCGGGCGCAATGTCTTGTCGACGATGAACAGCTCGACCGCGCCCCACAGAAACAGAGCCAGCCCGGCCATCGGCGACCCGCTGGCGGCGAGGTAGATCGAGACCAGGGTGAACGACAGCGGCGCACCGCCAGGGATCAGCGCCATGACGCCGGTCAGGGCGCCGAGTGTGACCGGTGACGGCACGCCGGCCAGCCAGTAGGCAATGCCCAGCACGAGGCCTTCGCCGATGGCGATGACGGTCATGCCGGTCACGGTCGACGAGATCGTCGCCGGCACGACGCGCGAGATGCGCTCCCATCTGGCCGGCAGGATGCGTTCGCCAAGGCGGTCGATCTGGCCGGAAAAATGCTCGCCGTCGCGATAGGCGAAGAACAAAGCGATCATCATGAACAGCAGCGTCAACAGCAGGCCGAAAGCGCTGCCGCCGGCAGCCAGCACGCCGCGATAGATGCTGCCTATGTTGGCGCCACTGATCAGCTGGATCAGTTCGCCGATGCCGCCGGGATGGCCAAAATTGGTCGTCCACTGCTCGTTCAGCCACTCGCCTATGACAGGCATGGTGGCGATCCAGTGTGGCGTGACCGCGCCGTGACGGTTGGTCTCGATCGCCCAGGCGACCCATTCGCGGACCTCGTTGATCGCATAGGTGCCGGCGAGCGCGATCGGTATCACCAGGAAGGCGAGGATGAACAATATGGCAAAGGTCGCGGCGATGGTGCGGTTGCCGCCGACCGCGACAAGCAGGCGCCGGTAGAGCGGCCAGCTGGCAAAGGCGATGACGAGCGCCGCCAGCACCGGAAATAGAAAACCATGGAAGAAATAGACGCCGGCAGCGACGATCAGCACCAGCAGCCAGCGCGCCGCCGACAGCGGCGGAATGACGGCGGCCCTGAGCGGTGTCGACAGGCCGAACAGGCGCTGCTGCCGTTCCGGTTTCTGGATTTTTGCTTCCTTCAAACGCATGCCTCTCCCAAACACCCCTCCAGATTATGCACCGATATAGTGCAGCAATCGTGACGATAGTCCAAATGATGATGGCGAAGCTGCCAATCTCCCCCCTTGAGGGGGAGATGTCCGGCAGGACAGAGGGGGGCGTGAAGGATCGCCACGTTGGTATTTGCGACCCAGGAATTGAGGCAGGTGTGGGGCGCCGTGACTATTTGATACGCTGGCGGGACAGCGCCCCCCTCTGCCCTGCCGGGCATCTCCCCCTCAAGGGGGGAGATCGCAGCGTCATCCAAATTTCCCTGTCCTCGGGAATCCCTTCGGCACCATGCGTCCGGCCGAGGCGCGGGCGCCGATCCATTCGGCCAGTTCCTCGCGCGACCGGATGAAAGTGCGGTCGGCTGAATCCTGCCAGGAGAGGCCGCTCTCAAGCGTGAACGGCTTGAGATCGAGAAGGCCGCCGTCCTTGTATTTCTGCAGACGCACGCCCTTGCCGCGGCCCATCTCCGGAATCTCGGAGAGCGCGAACACCAGCATCTTGCGGTTCTCGCCGACGATGGCGAGATGGTCGCCGGTGACCGGAATACAGCGCTTGGCTTCGTCCGGCGCCTTGACGTTCATCACCTGCTTGCCCTTGCGGGTGTTGGCGACGACTTCTTCCTCCGGCACGATGAAACCGTTGGCGTCATGCGAGGCCAGCAGCAGCTTGCGTTTCGGGTCGTGAACGAAGGCGGTGACGATGTCCTGGTCATTGTCCATGTCGACGATGATGCGGATCGGCTCGCCATGGCCGCGGCCGCCCGGCAGCCGGTCGGCACCGATGGTGTAGAATTTGCCGCCGGTGGTGAAGACCAGCACCTTGTCGGTGGTCTGGGCATGGAAGGCGAGCTTGAGGCTGTCGCCCTCCTTGAAGGTCAGCGTCGAGAGATCGGCCAGATGTCCCTTCATCGCCCGCAGCCAGCCCTTTTCCGAAACGACCACGGTGACCGGCTCGCGCTCGATCATGGCATGGGCGATGTCGGTCAGATCGTGCTCGGGCGCGTCGGCGAATTGCGTGCGGCGCTTGCCTAGCTCGGTCTCCGGACCGAACTTGTCGCGGATGTTGGTGACTTCCCACTTGATCGTCGCCCACTGCTTCTCGTTTGAAGCAAGCAGCGCCTCGATCTGCTTCTTCTCGGCGCTCAGGCCGTCGAATTCCTTGCGGATCTCGAATTCTTCAAGCTTGCGCAGAGCGCGCAGCCTCATGTTGAGGATGGCTTCGGCCTGGATGTCGGTGAGCGACCAGCGGGCCATCATCACCTGCTTGGGCTCATCCTCCTCGCGGATGATCCTGATCACCTCGTCGATGTTGAGGTAGGCGATGAGGTAACCGGCAAGGATCTCCAGCCGTCTTTCGATCTCGCCGAGGCGATGTTTCGAGCGGCGGACCAAAACGTCGCGGCGGTGCTCGAGCCATTCCTGCAGCACACCCTTCAGCGACAGGACGTTGGGCACCTTGCCGCGCGACAGGACGTTCATGTTGAGCGGGAAGCGGCTTTCCAGCTCGGTCAGCTTGAACAGCGATTCCATCAGGATGCCGGGGTCGACCGAGCGGCTCTTCGGCACCAGCACGACGCGGATGTCTTCCGCGCTCTCGTCCCTGATATCCTCGAGCAGCGGCAACTTACGCGCCATCAACAGCTCGGCGATCTTTTCGATCAGCCGTGCCTTCTGCACGCCGTAAGGGATTTCGGTGACGACGATGCTCCAGGTGCCCCTGCCCTGGTCCTCCTGGATCCACTTCGAGCGCACCCGGAAACCGCCGCGCCCGGTTTCATAGGCTTCGAGGATCGAGGCGCGGCTGTCGACGATGATGCCTCCGGTCGGGAAATCCGGCCCCTGGACGAAGTCCATCAGCTTCGCCACCGGCGCGTCGCGATGCTCGATCAGGTGCAGCGCCGCGTCGCAAAGCTCGGCCGCGTTGTGGGGCGGGATCGATGTCGCCATGCCCACCGCGATGCCGGACGAGCCGTTGGCCAAAAGGTTCGGGAAGGCGCCGGGCAAAACCACCGGCTCTTCGTCCTCTTCATTGTAGGTCGGCCGATAGTCGACGGCGTCCTCGGTGATGCCGGACAGCAGTTCGGTCGCCACGTCGGTCATGCGCGCTTCGGTGTAGCGCATGGCGGCGGCGTTATCGCCGTCGATGTTACCGAAATTGCCCTGTCCGTCGACAAGGGGGTAGCGCATCGAGAAATCCTGCGCCAACCGCACCAGCGCGTCATAGATCGACTGATCGCCATGCGGGTGGAACTTGCCCATCACCTCGCCGACGATGCGCGCGCATTTGGCAAAGCCTTGGTCCGGATTGAGCCGCAGCAGGCGCATGGCGTGCATGATGCGGCGATGGACCGGCTTCAGTCCGTCGCGCACGTCCGGCAGCGCCCGGTGCATGATGGTCGACAGCGCATAAGCAAGATAGCGCTCTTCCAGCGCCTTCTTCAGATCGACCGGCTCGATATGATCGCCACCGCCATTTTCAGGCGGCAAAAGCCTTTTTCCCATGGGCTCGGACTAGCCGAGCGGGTGATTCGCGGCAAGAGCCCGGCTGAGATACCGACCCTTCTGCAACGTGAAACCCTACACCAAGCGATGTCGACCAACATCAGCCTGTTACATGCGGGTTCTATGGCCAAGCTCGACGATATCCGGCTACCGGCTCTTCATGACAAATTCACCGGTTTGCGCAAAGACGGGATCGGGTTTGCCTTTCGCCGTGATTTTTGACCAATGTGCCAGGACATGCCTTTTTCCCGTCCAGTTCGTCACGGAATGGTGACGGCGCAAAGAATTGAAAACAATTTTCAGAACACTCTCAGGGACCTTGCGATGACAATCAAACGCTCAACTCTCAAGAAACTGGCTTTTTCGACCTTCTTGCTCACGCTGCCGCTGAACGCCGCCCTCGCCCAGGATACGGCGGTTGCCGACCGGCTGAAGGCAGCGCTTGTCGCACAGGGTGTCGACATCACCTGGACCGGCGTGACCGGCGACAACACCAGCATGGTGCTGCAGGGCGTTGCCATCAAACCCGCCGCTGAGAAGGAAGCCCTTCCCATCGGCGACGTCAAACTCGAAGGCGTGACGGAGGCAAATGGCGGCTATGACATCGCCACCGTATCGACGGCTGCCTTCACGCACAGCAAGGACGGCGTCACCCTCGACCTCAGCCCCTTCGTCATCCACGACATGACGGTTCCGGCCGACGGCGCCACCGGCCCGCTCGGCTCGCTGATGATGTACAAATCCGCCGAACTGTCGAACATGACCGTCAAGGTCGCCGACAAGACCGCTTTCTCGATGGACGGGCTTGCCATCGAGATCACGCCGCCGGCGGACGGCAAGGCGATGGAATTCACCGCTACGACGGAAAAGTTCAACGCCGATTTGACGCTGGTCGACGACCCCAAGTCCAAGGATGTCATCAACGCGCTCGGCTACCAGAACATCGCTGGCAATCTCGAAATGGCCGGCACCTGGCAGCCCACGGACGGCAAGATGGAACTGTCGAAATACGACATCTCCGTCGAGAATGCCGGCACGCTTGGCATGACCTTCGATCTCGGCGGCTACACGCTGGACTTCATCAAGTCGCTGCAGGAAATGCAGAAGAAGATGGCGGCACAGCCTGAAGGCGCCGACAATTCGGCGCAAGGCATGGCCATGCTCGGCCTGTTGCAGCAGCTTTCGTTCAACAGCGCCTCGATCCGCTTCGATGACGATTCGCTGACCAACAAGGTGCTGGACTATGTCGGCAAGCAGCAAGGCATGTCCGGCAAGGACATTGCCAACCAGGCCAAGGCGATCGTGCCGTTCGGCATGGCCCAGCTCAACAATCCCGAGCTGACGGCGCAGGTCACGGCCGCGGTCAGCAAATATCTCGACGATCCTAAGAGCCTCGAAATCTCGGCCGAGCCGCCGGCATCGGTGCCGTTCGCGCTGATCATGGCGGGCGCCATGTCCAACCCGCTCGACCTGCCGAAGACGCTCGGCGTCGCCGTCAAGGCCAACGAAGACTGATCGAAGCGATCTCGACCATGCGAAAAAGCCCGGCAGCGATGCCGGGCTTTTTTGTGAGATTAGCGAATCGAAAGAATTGGTTCGGGCGGTTCTTTAAAGCATCGCCCGAAGCGTTCGATCAGGCGTCCTTCTTGGGCACCGCGACGCGCAGCGCCAGTTCGCGAAGCTGCTGCGGGCTCGCTTCCGAAGGCGCGCTCATCAACAAATCATAGGCCTGCTGGTTCATCGGGAACATGGTGATCTCGCGCAGGTTCTTGGCGCCGACCAGCAGCATGACGACGCGGTCGACGCCAGCGGCCATGCCGCCATGCGGCGGCGCGCCATACTGGAAGGCGCGGTAGAGGCCGCCAAAGCGCTCCTCGACCGTGGCACGGTCGAGGCCGACCGTCTCGAACGCCTTGACCATGGTTTCGGGCAGATGGTTGCGGATGCCTCCGCTGGCGATCTCGAAACCGTTGCAGACCATGTCGTACTGGAACGCCTTGATGCCGAGCAGGTCCTCGCCGTTCAGCGCATCGATGCCGCCTTGCGGCATCGAGAACGGGTTGTGGGCGAAGTCGATCTTCTTCTCCTCCTCGTTCCATTCGAAGAACGGAAAGTCGACGATCCAGCACAGTTCGAAACGCTCGCGGTCGACAAGGTTCAACTCCTCGCCGGCGCGCGTGCGCGCGGCACCGGCAAAGGAGACAAACTTCTTCGGATCGCCGGCGACGAAGAAGGCGGCGTCGCCGTCGGCAAGGCCGAGCTGCTGCCGGATAGCTTCGGTGCGCTCTTCACCGATGTTCTTGGCCAGCGGGCCGGCGCCTTCGAGCTTGTCGCCCTCCTTGCGCCAGAAGATGTAGCCCAGTCCCGGCTGGCCCTCGCCTTGCGCCCAGGAGTTCATGCGGTCGCAAAACGCGCGGCTGCCGCCGGTCTTTGCCGGAATGCCCCACACCTCGGCCTTCGGATCGTTGGCCAGGATGTTGGCGAACACCTTGAAGCCAGAATCGCGGAAATGGTCGGAGACGGCCTGCATCTCGATCGGGTTGCGCAGGTCCGGCTTGTCGGTTCCGTATTTGCGCATGGCGACATCATAGGGAATGCGCTGGAAGTTCTGCGTCACCGGCTTGCCGTTGGCGAAGGCTTCGAAGATCCCCCGCATCACCGGTTCCATGGTCGACAGCACGTCGTCCTGCTCGACGAAGCTCATTTCGAGGTCGAGCTGGTAGAATTCGCCGGGCAGACGGTCGGCGCGCGGGTCCTCGTCGCGGAAGCAGGGCGCGATCTGGAAATAGCGGTCGAAACCCGACACCATGATCAGCTGCTTGTACTGCTGCGGCGCCTGCGGCAGCGCGTAGAAGGTGCCGGGATGGATGCGCGACGGCACCAGGAAGTCGCGCGCGCCCTCGGGCGAAGATGCGGTCAGGATCGGCGTCGAGAATTCGGTGAAGCCAACCTCGCCCATGCGCTTGCGCATTTCGGCGATGATTTTCGTCCGCGCAATGATGTTCTTGTGCAGCGTCTCGCGGCGCAGGTCGAGGAAGCGGTATTTCAGCCTGATGTCCTCGGGATAGTCAGGCTCGCCGAACACCGGCAGCGGCAATTCCTTGGCCGCCGACAGCACCTCGATCTCGCGGGCGAAAATCTCGATCTCACCGGTCGGCAGGTTGGCGTTCGTGGTCTCGGGCAAGCGCGCCTTGACCTCGCCGTCGACCCGAATGACCCATTCGCCACGCACGGTCTCGGCGACCTTGAAGGCCGGCGAATCCGGATCGGCGACGATCTGGGTCAGGCCGTAATTGTCGCGCAGGTCGATGAAGAGCAGGCCGCCATGATCGCGCACGCGATGCACCCAGCCCGACAGGCGAACGGTCGAGCCGACGTCGCTCTTCCTCAACTGGGCACAGGTATGGCTGCGGTAACGGTGCATTGTCATTGGTAAAGTCCGGGGTGCTGGGTTGCGGGCCGAGGCATCACGGCCCGGCCCTGAAAATTTGCGCGAAAAGCGCATGGGAGGCCGGATTTGTCAAGGCAAGCGGCCCTTGTTTGGCATCTCGGTTCAACTACCGACTTTCGCTTGTTCACGGACTTTCACTTACGCCGCCACGTCAGTCGCGTTTTCCAAACGGCGGACCGCCTGCTTCCTGAGGCAGATCGTCCTCAATCCTGACCCAAGGCGCCTTCGATCCGACCATGAAATGCTCGTCAACCGACACTGCGGGGTCCGTGTCGAGCGTCCCCAGCCTGAATCCCAGAATCTCAGGCGCAGCGTCATCGCGCTTGTAGATTGGCGAGCCGCAACAACTTGCGAAGAAGCGATGTACACCGGGGCTGGATTCCCAGCTCGATAGTCTCCCCTGGGTTATGGTAAGCTCGTCGAAACGGACCCCAGCGGTGGTTCCGAAACTTGAACCGGAATGCTTCCGGCATCGCCAGCAATGGCAGTAGGTCACGGGACCCAACAACCGCCCATTGATGACGTAGCGTACGCTTCCGCAGGCACAGGATCCGTTCAGCATAGGTCGATGGTAGCACAGCTCGGTGGTTGGCTCACACCGAGGGCCGAAATTCGAACTGGAATGCCAAGGAGCTTGGCCGCTGAAGGGCGGTTTCTGTCCTTCGCACAAGGAGTGACCAAGGGGACCTATGAGCCAAGCGCCGATAGCCGAAGGCGATGGGCAAGGTGATCGACGACTAGTACAGCGCTGCCGGAAGCCGTCTCGGCCCGATGAAGACGAATCTCCGCCCCGGGCAGCGGCGGTACATGTCGGCCGGGATGGATACCGCGCAGGCCACGCGCAAGCATGCTGCCTTTGACCACGGTGACCGCCAGGCCCTGCTCGACGATTGCCTCCGTGGCTGAAAGGCTCGGGCTGACATAGGCCAATCGCCATGGCCGGCCTGCCTTGTTGAGGGCCTCAATGGCCCAGGAGCGAAACAGGCAATCGGGACTCGACAGAGCGACGGGCAGCGGATCGAGTTCCTCGACAGCGCGGGCCGCCGAGGCTGCCCAAATCGCCCTTTCGCGGCATATCAGATCACCCTCGGCCGTGCCTTCCGGATGCATGGCGATGACCGCGTCGAACGACAACCCCAGTCGTTTCAGCAGTCGGGCAGTGAGACCGATCTCCATTTCGACCTGCACGAGCGGAAATCGCTCGGCGATGCCGGCGAGGAGGCGCGGCAGGATCTTGGTGCCATAGTCTTCCATGACCCCGATGCGAACCTGCCCAGCCACCCGCTGACTGGAAACACGTGCAATCGCCTGCTCATTGAGAGCAAGAATGCGGCGGGCATCGATCAGAAAGGCCTCCCCGGCGGCCGTCAGTTCGACGCGCGCTGTCGAGCGTCGGAACAAGATGGTCTCGAGACGCTCCTCAAGACGTTTCACCTGCAAGCTGATGGCGGCCTGCGTTCGATTAAGCTGCTCGGCGGCTCGCGTGAACGAGAGGCGCTCGGCAACGACGACGAAGGCCCGCAGCAGGTCCGGATCGAGACTCGGGATGTTCATAGCAGAATGTTATCAAGCTTATTGGACTTATTCGATTCCTTTTGACCCGCCTGCCCGATATCGCTGCTCCGAACCGGCAAGGTCAGGGACAATGGAAATTCTAGGAGTGCTCGCCGCGATTCTCTCCAGCGCTCTTGGGGGCACCGCCGTTGGCGCAACGCGATATCTCGCAGGCGCGCTCGATCCTCTCACCATCGGTGCGGTCCGGTTCGGCGGCGGTTTTCTGGTTTTGGTCGCTGTAGCGCTTTGGCGGCGAGACAAGTGGCCGCCGAGGAACGACTGGCCCGGTACCGGCGCATTGGGTCTGCTGTTCTTCGGCCTGTTTCCCGTGCTGTTCAATGGAGCCCTTGTCTACACGACGGCAGCGCGTGGAGCCCTGGCACTCTCGACACTGCCTCTGCTCACCATGCTTGCCGGGGCAGTCCTGAGGATCGAGCCGCCGACCATGCGCAAGATCGTCGGCGTCCTGATCGCAATGGCGGGGGTGGCCGTCGCGCTCGGCACGAGCTTGACGACCGCTCCTCCAGGTGCATGGCGCGGAGACCTGCTCATGGTCGCGGCTGCCTTCTGCATGGCGCTCTACAACGTCTGGTCGCGGCCATTTCTGTCGCGCACCGCGCCGATCCCGTTCGTAGCGTTTGGCATGGGCGTCGGCGCAGTGTGTCTGTCGGCCCTGGTGGCTTGGAACGGAGGCTTCGCGCAACTTGCCACGCTCAGCGGACCGCAGTGGATCGCGAGCGGATATCTGGCCATAATTTGCGGTGCCTTCATTTTCTTCCTCTGGGCGTTCGCGCTTGGGCGCGCGTCGCCGACACTGGTTGCCATCTCCGTTGCGGTCAATCCGGTGACGGCATCGATCTTCGGTGTCGTCTTCCTGGGCGAACAGGTAAGCGCGAACCTGATTGTCGGGCTGATGGCAGTTCTCGCCGGAATAGGTATCGCAACGGGAGCAGCCGAGCGGTTCGACCTGTGGCCCGGCGATCGGCAGTCACGTCGCCGGCAGCGCTGAGCGCAGACCGAAGCGAAATGCGCGAAACGAATCCAGGCGAATGCAGCGATCATCCCAGTTGGAGCAGGGAATTGCCGCTGGCATTGGGCAAGGCGATGGTTCAAGAAGGGATCACCGACACGTGATCACCCCTTTATGTCCTCCATCCGCCCGCTGATCCCGCTCCTTCTCGCCGCCGGCATCCTGCTCGGCGGAAATGGGCTGCAGAGCACGCTGATCGCGCTGCGCGGCGCCCAGGAAGGGTTTTCCGCTTCCGTTATCGGCCTGATGGGCACCTTCTACTTCGCCGGCTTCCTGCTCGGCTGCCTGGCCATCACCCGCGTCATGAAGGCGGTCGGCCATATCAGGGCGTTTTCGGCGCTGGCGGCGATTGCCTCGGTCGGCACCTTGCTCCTGGTGCTGGTCATCGATCCGGTGATGTGGTGCGCGGTGCGCTTTGCCGGCGGTTTCTGTTTCGCCGGGCTGTTCACGATCGTCGAAAGCTGGCTGAATTCCGGCGTCAGCAATCATGACCGTGCGCGCGTGCTGGCGATCTACCGGATGGTCGACATCGGTTCGGTGACATCAGCCCAGTTCCTGATCCCGATCTTCGGCGCCGGCGGTTTCGCTATCTTCGCCATCATGTCGATGATGATCACGCTGTCGCTGGTGCCGGTCTCGCTCGGCGACCGCTCCAACCCAACGCCGCCCGAGGACGTCAAGCTCGACCTCGCACGCGTCTGGCGGATTTCGCCGCTGGGCTGCTTCGGCTGCATTGCCGTCGGCGTCACCAACAGCGCCTTTCGCACTTTGTCGCCGGTCTATGCCGAGCAGATCGGCATGTCGGTCGCCGATGTCGTCACCTTCGTCAGCGTCGGCATCTTCGGCGGCGCGATCATCCAGTATCCGCTCGGCTACCTCTCCGACCGCTGGGACCGGCGCGGTGTGCTGCTGATGACGACCTGCTGCGCGATGCTTTCAGCGCTGGCGCTGGTGTTCATCGCCGGCAGCAATCCGCTGCTCAACTTCGCCCTCGTCTTCATCTTCGGCTGTTTCGCCATGCCGCTCTATTCGCTGTCGGCGGCGCATTCCAACGATCGCGCCGACACGGGCGAGTTCGTGCTGATCAACGCGGCGCTGATGCTGTTCTATTCCTTCGGCGCGATTGGCGGCCCGTTTGCCGCCTCGACGGCGATGCAATATTTCGGACCGGGCGCCCTGTTTGTATTCAGCGCGGTGGTCTATGCGATCTTCATCGCCGTCATCCTCTACCGCATGCAAGCCCGGTCCGGCGTGCCGGCAGGGCGGCGCAGCCGCATCACCGCGCTCTTGCGCACATCGACGGTTTTCGCCCGGCTCGCCAGGAGAAACGGCGATTCCGAGGGGCCGGGAACCTCATGACGACGGTGCCAAAGCTTGACGAAAGCCCCGCCGGCTGAAATCTAGGAAGACCTTACTCCTGCCAAAAGCGATTTGATGCACGTCATCACCACCCAGAAAGAACTCGAGACCGTTCTCGCCGCTTTCGAAAAGTCGGATTTCGTCACCGTCGACACCGAATTCATTCGAGAAACGACGTTTTGGCCGATCCTGTGCCTGATCCAGATGGCCGCACCCGGCGTGACGGCGCTGATCGATCCGCTGGCGCCCGATATCGACCTGAAGCCGTTCTTCAAGCTGATGGCCAACGAGGCGGTGGTCAAAGTCTTTCACGCCGCGCGGCAGGACATCGAAATCATCGTCCATCTCGGCGATCTGGTTCCGCATCCGGTGTTCGACACGCAAGTCGCGGCGATGGTCTGCGGTTTCGGCGACAGTGTTTCCTACGATCAGCTCGTGCAGCGCATCACTGGCGCGCGCCTCGACAAGTCATCGCGCTTTACCGACTGGCGCCACCGGCCGCTTTCCGACAAGCAACTCGACTACGCGCTGGCCGACGTCACGCATCTGATCGAGGTCTATCAGCATCTCAGCGCCGAACTGGCGCGGGAAAACCGCGCCCATTGGCTCAACGAGGAAATGGAGGTTCTGACCTCACGCGAGACCTATGACCCGCATCCCGAGGACGCCTGGAAGCGGCTGAAGATGCGGCTGCGCAAGCCGCAGGAACTGGCGATCGTGCAGGGCGTGGCGGCGTGGCGCGAGCGCGAGGCGCGCGAACGCGACGTGCCGCGCGGCCGCGTGCTCAAGGACGATGCGATCTACGAGGTGGCGCAGCAGGCGCCGCGCGACGCGGCAGCCCTTGGCAAGCTGCGCACGACGCCAAAGGGCTGGGAGCGCTCCTCGACCGCTACGGCATTGCTTGGAGCGGTCAACGCCGCCCTTGCCTTGCCCAAGGAGCAGATGCCGAAGCTGCCGAAGAGTTTCCAGCCGCCCGAGGGTTCAAACGCCGCGGCGGAGCTGTTGAAGGTGCTGCTGCGGATCGTCGCGGAAAAGGAAGGCGTCGCCTCGAAAGTGCTTGCTTCCAGCGACGACATCGATCGCATCGCCGCCGAAGGCGAGGAAGCCGACGTCCCGGCCCTGCAGGGCTGGCGGCGCGCCGTATTCGGCGAGGCAGCGCTGAAACTGGTGCGCGGCGAGATCGGCATCAAGTTCGACAAGCGCAAGATCGCGGTGTTTGATCTTTAGGGGTGCGGACTTCCCTTCTCCCCTTGTGGGAGAAGGAGAACTGCTCTGCTCAAACCACGCCGAGCAGGATTGGCGGCAACGGTGATGCTGGAGGCCGGCTCGGTCGAACGCACCTTGAACTGACCGGCCTTGGCTTCGCCTGATCTAATTGCGCTGTATCTGCGGCGACCCAGGACGCCGTAGACGCAGCAGCACATGCGCCAGAACAGGCCAGAAGATCGTGGTCTGGTTCATGAAGCGCCCCCTGCCCGGCTGGGCGTTGCGTGCGGCATCAAGCCTGGCGTTTCTGGCCTGCCAGCCAGAAGGCGACAATGACGATCGCCGGGACGGCGAAAAGCGCGAATTTGGTGACGGTGAGCGCCGAGGCGAGAGACAGCGAGTCCGGGTTCGCCGACAGGAAATCGGACAGGAGCCGCGCCACCGCGATGTTCTGGGCGTAGTGGGCAAGCGTGTAGGGCAGCACTAGGACCAGCGCGAAGATCGACTGCAGTTGCGCCGACAGCACGCGGAAAGCCTTCAACCGCCGGCCGACGGCCAGGATCAAGCTGACAAGCGTCACCGACAGCAGCGCCGGGAACAACAGATCGAAGGTCAGATAGTGCCAGACCAGGATGATCTCGCCGCCACGCCGGCCGAGCGCCGTCAGCCAGGCCATGCCTTCGTCGGGCGTGAAGCCGAAAACGCGCATGTCGAGTGAGGGCAAGCCGCCACTCAACCGGCGGAAGTACAAGAATTCCATCACCGTCATGGCGATGAATACTGCCGCCGACAGGAAACAGAGCGCGGCCACGTGACGCGACAGCCGCAGGATCGTCGCCGTCAGGTTCCGCCCGATCCCGTATTGGTCAGGCTCCGCCGGGATAATTCGGGCTTTCGCGGGTAATCGTGACGTCATGGGCGTGGCTTTCACGAAGTCCGGCATTGGATATGCGCACAAAGGTGGCGCGCTCGCGGAAATCGGCAAGGTCGCGGCCACCAACATAACCCATAGCGGCTTTCAAGCCGCCCGCAAGCTGGTGCAGCACGCCAGACACAGGTCCTTTGTAGGGAACCTGTCCCTCGATGCCTTCAGGGACCAGTTTCAGCGTGTCGCGCACCTCGGCCTGGAAGTAGCGATCGGCGGAGCCGCGGGCCATGGCGCCGACCGAGCCCATGCCGCGATACGCCTTGAAGGAGCGGCCCTGGTGCAGGTAGACCTCGCCGGGGCTTTCGTCGGTTCCGGCCAGCAGCGAGCCGATCATGGCCGCACTGGCGCCGGCGGCGAGCGCCTTGGCGAGATCGCCGGAATATTTGATGCCGCCATCGGCGATCACCGAGACGCCGGATTTGTGCGCCGTCTCGACCGCCGACATGATCGCTGAAAGCTGCGGCACGCCAACGCCGGCAACGATGCGGGTGGTGCAGATGGACCCCGGACCGATGCCGACCTTGACGGCATCGGCACCGGCGTCGATCAGCGCCTGCGTGCCCGCGGCGGTGGCGACGTTGCCGGCCAGGATACGAACCGAGTTGGAGAGTTTCTTGGCGCGAGTCACCGCGTCAAGCACGCGCTGCGAGTGGCCATGCGCGGTGTCGATCACCAGAAGGTCGACGCCGGCATCGATGAGGCGTTCGGCGCGCTCGAAACCGTCATCGCCGACGCTGGTGGCGGCGGCGGCGCGCAAGCGACCCTGGGCGTCCTTGGTGGCGTGCGGGTTGAGCTGCGATTTCTCGATGTCCTTAACGGTGATCAATCCGACGCAATTGCCCTGCCTGTCGACGACGACCAGCTTTTCGATCCTGTGCTGATGCAGAAGCCGCTTGGCCTCGTCCTGGTCGACGTTCTCCTTGACCGTGATCAGGTTGTCACGGGTCATCAGTTCATGGACCTTCTGCGCCGGATCGGACGCAAAGCGCACGTCGCGATTGGTCAGGATGCCGATCAGCCGTCCGACCTTGTGGCCGCCAGTGCCACCATTCTCGACCACCGGAATGCCCGAGATCGAATAGCTGCGCATCAGGCCGAGCGCATCGGCGAGCGTCGCGTCGGGGCCGATGGTGACAGGATTGACCACCATGCCGGACTCGAATTTCTTGACCTGCCGCACCTGCTCGGCCTGTTCGGCCGGCGAGAAATTGCGGTGGATGACGCCGATGCCGCCGGCCTGTGCCATGGCGATGGCAAGTCGCGCCTCGGTGACGGTATCCATCGCCGCCGAGAGGATCGGCACGTTTAGGTCGATGTCGCCGGCAATGCGGGTGCGGACATCGGTTTCGCCGGGCATGACCTCGGAATGACCGGGCTGCAGCAGCACGTCGTCAAAGGTCAGCGCCAATGCGCCGGTGGACGTTTCGATGATTTTTGCCATGGCCAGTCCCTTGAATATAAAACGCGGTGGGGAATACAAAAAAGCGCTGGACCGGAATGGACAGCGCCGACTCGTTTCTTCCCTTTCAGGATTGGCGCTGGCTGGTACCACGTCCCGGCGCCGATGAAAAGCCGATCGTCGCGGCGTTTCGCGTTCTATCCGGAAGACTCCCCCAAGAGCGCACTCAGCAATGCGTGACGCGGCGATGCGAAAGGGCTGACGACAGTTACTCCGCCCCATGTGAAGCCGTCTTGCAGGTCTTCCGAAAGGAGCATCCGACAGCCGGTTTGCGAAGCAGTGGACAGAATGACCGCGTCCCAAATGCCGAAGTGGTGGTCCGTAGCCAGATCAGCCGCCATCATCATTACGTCTTGCGTTGTTCCGGCAACTGGAAACGCGTCGCGCCAGCCCAGAAGGGCATCCCGGACTTCCACAGGCGGTCTTCCGGCCTTGCGGACGAGAACGTTATACAGCTCACCAAGGACCTGAACAGGAATAACAGCAGCCTCTTGCGGCAGGTTGCGCAGCAGTTCGAGAACGATATCGCGCTTCTCGGCACCGTTGACCCCTTCCGCGTAGGCAAGGATATTGGTGTCGAGCGCGACCTTCACCGCTCGTCCTTGTAGAGCTCATCACGGGTCCAGCGCCCGACATTCACAACAGGCTGGCGTTCGAGGCGCGACAACAACGCCAAGCGCGAGCGGGAAGCCACACCCTGCTGTCGATCGGCGGGCACTATTCGCGCAACCGGGCGTCCGTGACTGGTCACGACGTAGCTTTGTCCTTCGCGAACACCGCGCAGGATGAGAGAGAATCTGCGGTTGGCATCGGCTGCGGAAACGGCTTCTTCCATGACAAAGTCCATATGGTAGTTATATTCACTACAATAGCGCGGCACATCACCATTCGCAAGCTATTCTTCGCTGTTTGGCCAGCGCCTGGAGACGCAACGAGAGGACCTTGGCTGTCTCAGCAGTTCTGATTCAGGCACTGCGGCAGGCCAAGCGAACCGCCAGCCTCCCCGCAGTCGCACAAAAGTGACAGCAAATTAACACGACATCAGGGCCAGCCCATGATAACCGCCCTGCATATTGGCTTGCCTCCCGGTCAATCATAAAGAATCAAGTCGGACGCGTTCCTTGAACCGCACCATCCCGCTCATCCTGGCGGTCGCCCTTTTCATGGAAAACATGGATTCGACCGTCATCGCGACATCGCTGCCGGCGATCGCCATCGACATCCACACCAGCCCGATCGCGCTAAAGCTGGCATTAACGGCCTATCTCGTGTCGCTGGCGATCTTCATTCCGATCAGCGGCTGGATGGCCGACCGTTTCGGCGCCAAGAACATCTTTCGTGCCGCGATCGCGGTCTTCATCGTCGGCTCGATCGCCTGCGCGCTCTCCGGTTCGCTGCCGGCTTTCGTGGTCTCACGCTTCCTGCAAGGCATTGGCGGCGCCATGATGACGCCCGTCGGGCGGCTGGTGCTGGTGCGGGCGACACCGAAGAGCGAACTGGTCGCGGCGATGTCCTGGCTGACCGTGCCTGCACTGGTCGGGCCGTTGGTCGGACCGCCTGTCGGCGGCTTCATCACCACCTATTTCACCTGGCACTGGATCTTCCTGATCAATGTGCCGATCGGTCTGATCGGCATCTGGCTGGCGACGCGTTTCCTGCCACGGACCGATTCGATCGAGACGCCACCGCTCGATTTCATCGGTTTCGTGCTGAGCGGGCTGGCGGCATCCGGTGTGGTGTTCGGCCTGTCGGTGGTCAGCCTGCCGTATCTGCCGCCAACAATCGGCGTCATCACCGTAACGGTCGGCCTCGTGTCGGGGGCGCTCTATCTGCTGCATGCGCGGCGCGCCAAAAATCCGCTGCTGGCGCTCGAACTGTTCCGCAACCAGGTGTTCCGTTCTTCGGTGCTCGGCGGATCGCTGTTTCGCATCGGCATCGGCGCAGTGCCGTTCCTGCTGCCGCTGATGTTCCAGATCGGTTTTGGCCTGACGCCATTCCAGTCCGGCATGATCACCTTCGTTTCGGCGATCGGCGCCATCGGCATGAAATTCGTCACCGCGCTGATCTTCCGCATTGCCGGCTTCCGCCGCGTGCTGGTCGTCGGTTCGCTGGTCGCCGCGGTATCGATAGCCATCAACGGCCTGTTCACACCCGACACACCCTATCTCTTGATACTGGCCATGCTACTGGTCGGCGGCTTCATCCGCTCGATGTTCTTTACCGGCGTCAATGCGCTCGCCTATGCCGAGGTTTCGGCAGAAGACACCAGCAAGGCCACGCCGATTGCGGCCGTGTTCCAGCAGTTGTCGATCGCGCTGGGCGTGGCGGTGGCCGGCGGCATCCTGGAAGTGTCCACAAGCCTGAACGACAGGTCGCTGACGCTGGCGGATTTCCACACCGCGTTTTTCGTCGTCGCGGCGATTTCCGCCGCCGCGTCGCTGTCGTTCATGCGGCTGGCGCCCGATGCCGGCAACGCCGTCTCCGGACATGGTCGGTTGACGGCGCCCAAGACGTTGGAAGCGAGCACGGCGGGGAAGTAGTTGCCTCTTGCCTTCTCCCCCTGTGGGAGAAGGTGGATCGGCGCGACAGCGCCGAGACGGATGGGGGTGTTCCAGCGGAGTGAGACGCTGGTGTTCCCTGGAACACCCCTCATCCGTCGCCTTCGGCGACACCTTCTCCCACAAGGGGAGAAGGAAGATCTCGCCCTTTGAAATCTTTTGCCAGCAAATAGAGCTCGACCGATTCATCGCGTGATGCCGGCGGCTTAACGTGATGGACGGAGCGGAAGTTCTTCTTGAGCATCGAGAGCAGCTCGTTTTCAGCCCCGCCCTGGAAGGTCTTGGCGAGGAAATGGCCGCCCGGCTTCAGCACCGACAGCGCGAAATCGGCCGCCACCTCGCACAGATGCATGGTGCGGATGTGGTCGGTCCGCTTGTGGCCGGTGGTCGGTGCCGCCATGTCGGACAGCACGATATCGGGATCCCCGCCCAGCGCCTCGGCCAGCTTTTGCGGCGCTGCCGGGTCGAGGAAATCCATCAACAGAACCGGGGCGCCGGGCACGGCGTCCATTTCCAGGTAGTCGATGCCGATGACATGCGGCTTGTCGGCCGTCGATTTCGTCCGCGCGGCGGCAACCTGGCACCAACCGCCAGGGGCGGCGCCCAGATCGATCACTTTCATGCCCGGCTTCAGAAGATGATGCTTGTCGTCGATCTCGATCAGCTTGTAGGCCGCGCGCGAGCGGTAGCCGTCAGCCTTGGAGCGCTGGACATACGGATCGTTAATGTGGCGCTGCAGCCAGCGACGCGACGATTCCTTCAGGCCGCTCTTCTTCTTGATCCGCGTCTTCAAAACGCGAATGCTGGCGGAGCCTGGTTTTTCCGGTTTCTTGGTCATTGTGTGATTTCTTGTCTGAGTTTTCTAGCTCGCCGAGTTGTGGCCGTTTTTCGACGACCGCGCGTTTCGTGAACGGCTTCCCCCACTCCGTCGCCGCTTCGCAGCGCCACCTCTCCCCCCTCCGGAGGGAGAGGAAAGGTGCCAGCCTGCATAAGCTCGCGCCCTTCCTCTCCCCCGTCGATCGGGGGAGAGGTGTCGAGCGAAGCTCGACGGAGTGGGGGTCGACTGTTCACGAGCTCACGCTCTACCACGCCCATCGTTGCGCCAGACGCCGTCATCGGCCATCAGCTCGCTCAATATGCCCTCGCGCAGGCCACGATCGGCGACGCGCAGACGCTCCGACGGCCATACGGCGCGGATTGCTTCGAGGATGGCGCAGCCGGCCAGCACCAGGTCGGCGCGATCGGCACCGATGCAAGGATTGGCGCAGCGCTGCTGGAAATCCCAGCCGACCAGCCGTTCGACCATGCGGTCGACACTGTCGCGGTCCATCCACAGTCCGTCGACGCGGCGGCGATCATAGCGCTCGAGGTCAAGGTGAACGCCGGCGAGAGTCGTCACCGTTCCGGACGTGCCCAGCAGATGGAAATTCGGGCTCGCCTTGAGGTGGCTCAGCCGGTCGCGCCCATCGAATCTGGCCAGCCGGCCGGCAACGTCGTCGACCATGGCGGCGAAGATCTCGCGCGTCACCGTGCGGCCGCCGAAACGCTCTGCCAGCGAGACGACGCCCACCGGCAGCGACGTCCACGACACGATATGATTGGCAAGCCTTGGCGAACGGCGGCCGGCGAGATCGATCAGAGCGATTTCGGATGAGCCGCCGCCAATATCGAACAGCACGACCCCTTGCGTATCACGCTCGACCAGAGAGCCGCAGCCGGACACCGCGAGCCGCGCCTCGGTCTGACGGTCGATGATCTCGAGCTTCAGGCCGGCCTCGCGCTCGACGCGGTCGAGGAACTCGATGCCGTTTTCGGCGGTGCGGCAGGCCTCGGTGGCGATCAGCCGGGCCTTTCGGATCTTGCGGTTGCGCAGTTTGTCGCCGCAGACTTTTAGCGCCTCGACCGCGCGGTCCATCGCCGGCTGGCCGAGCCGGCCATTGGCGGTGAGCCCCTCGCCCAGCCGGACGATGCGGGAAAAGGCATCGATGACGCGGAATTGGCCATGCCGTGTCGGCACGGCAACCAGCAGCCGGCAATTGTTGGTGCCGAGATCAAGTGCCGCAAACACGGGAAGCTCGTGCACCGGCGGCCGACGGATGGCTTGCTCGGGCCGTGCCAATGCAGCGGCGGACGAAGCCACCGATTCCGCCGGCCTGTGCGCTTCTACCGCCGGAGCACCGGTTTTGCCTGGCGCCGGCGATCGATTCTCCGTGGGACGCGCTTCGTCGCGCGCGAAAACCTTGCGCCCGCGCCTTCGCTTGCGCCGCTTCTTGGGCTTGCCCTTCTGGGGCGCGTCGCCGGCCTGCCCGTCCGCGGAGCGGGACTCCGTCGGGCGGCGTTGCTGCCAGCTGGCGGTTCCCGGGCCAATTGACCCTTGGGAAGCGCTGGACACGCCCACCTCCGGCGCGCCGGCGCCGGTGTCGTGGTCTTCCACTGTCGTTCCTTCCGGCGCCGCGCGAACCGATGATGGACGCTGCAGGCGCTTCAGTGTTTTAAGTTGCCGCCAGACTAACAGTGCCGCGCCCGATCACCAAGAGCCGCATGCCGAATTTTGCCGACTGGGCCTTGCAAACCATCATTCCGGAAGCATTGCGTAACGTATCCGCAAGCCTCGGCTGCTAGCGCAACGCCGGCTGGCGCCCTTTCAGCCGCTGGCAACACGGACAAATCCTGGCGGTTGTCGTTGTGAAAAACCTTCGCGGTTGAATAGCCGGCTTCGATGAGGCATTTCTGAAATGAGCGGAAGAACCGGGCATAACCGGCCTCCTCGCATCACCGACACAAAAGCAAGCGGACCCGCAACGCATGGCAGTCAGGCAATGAACTGGAGACGCTATTTCTGGCCGGTCGTCGGTCTCGCGGCGGTGATTTTTTCGCTGCTGCTGCTGTGGCACGAATTGCGCGGCATTTCGCTCGACGATGTCTGGGACGGCATATCAGCCATACCTGCCCGCGGCTGGATCCTTGCGGCGCTGAGTTCGGTCATCGCCTATGCCTCGCTCGCCGGCTACGACCACATCGCGCTCCTGCACATCGGCAAGCGCGTGTCGTGGCTGTTCGTCACGCTGTGCTCCTTCACCACCTATGCGCTGTCGCACAACATCGGCGGTTCGGTGTTTTCCGGCGCCGTCATCCGCTACCGCGCCTACGGCACAAAGGGCCTGACCGGACAGGATATCGGCGTGCTGGTGGCGATCTGCTGGATCACCTTCGTGCTGTCGACGATCTTCGCCTCCGGCCTCGTGCTGGTCTTCGAGCCCGAGATACTCGACCGGTTTTCCGGCATCGCCCACCATGGCCTGTCGAAGGCGGCGGGCATCGCTATGCTGATCCTTGTCGCCGCCTATGTCTTCGGCAGCTGGCTGCATCTGCGCCCGCTGAAGATCGCCAGCTTTCAGCTGCACTATCCGGCGCTGCCGATCGTCGCCAGGCAATTGCTGATCGGCCCGATCGAGTTGCTGGCGGCGGCCGCGATCATCTTCTTTGCCCTGCCGGGAACCCACAATCCCGGCTATTTCGTCGTGCTTGGCGTCTTCCTCGTCTCCTTCTCGATCGCGCAGATCTCGCACGCCCCGGGCGGCCTCGGCGTGTTCGAAGTGGTGTTCCTTGCCGGCCTGTCCGACATGGACCCGGTCGGCGTGCTGGCCGCGCTGCTGGTGTTCCGGCTGTTCTATCTGATCATCCCGCTGATTCTGGGCCTGGGCGTCGTGTTGTTCTTCGAGCGCTCGCAGTTTAGCCGCAGCGAGAGCTGAGACGCCGACGGACGACGCCTGGAGGATAACACCTGGACCGACTGACAAAACCTGGCGATTGAACCGCAGAGCAGGCTTGACTATTTCCCGCTGGCGGCTACAAGGCAGCGCTCACAGCGGCTTGGCCGCTCGGCCCGCACGGTTCATGACCGCGCCTGCTGGGGAATAGGTTAACGGTAGACCCACGGACTCTGACTCCGTTAGTCCTGGTTCGAATCCAGGTTCCCCAGCCAGACATTTCTCGAAAACAACCAGCAGTGTTTCAGGGCGCGGCTCTCCCTTACCGCGGTTAACGCGGAAAGCCCGCTCCTCTCGCGGCCTCATCGGCCTTTCTTCCTCGCCGCGCAGATGCTTCATGCGGGCTTCCCGGATTCCTGGCCTCGTCGATCTGGCTCCTGGGGAACGGAACATGGCCCTTTAATTAAATTAGCAGCAATGCATGAAATGGCTTATAATTCGGACAGCCGGCACTGCCCCCCCAAGCCGGTTAGGCTCGGCGCCAGTCCCCTCGATACCCCCGACGCCGGGCCGCTGCTCCTAAGCCGCTGGTCAGGATGAGCGCGTGTGCGATATGACGCGTCATCGGTGTCTATGCGACGGAATCATGGAAGGCGAGATTGCCCGGTCGTTGCGTGCGCCTTAGCGAAGCTTCATGAAAGGTTCCTGCACGAGGCCACGTAATGCTCACTGATAGCCAGTACATTCTCGAAAGCATCAAGCAGGGGTGCGTGATGCTTACCGATGACGAGTTCGTCATCGACAGGCTGGTGAAGTATTTCGGCAACGGGAGGATTCGCTGGCACGTCGAATTCCGTGGGCATCGCATCGAGTTGACGACAGGCCAGCTTAAGAAGCAGCCGACCTTCCGCAGGAAGATACTCGAACAGGCCGGGGTACTGCCGCCCCAGCGTGCCGGGGCCAACTATAGGCGATGGGCACTCGATGTGAGGAAGAATGCCGTCGAGCTTCCCTGGCGGGATAGGCCGGTCGATGTCGGCTTCGCCATCGACAGGCTCACCAGCCATGGCGACGGGCGCTGGACGGTCGAATACCAGGGCAAGGCCATCAAATTCACGACGACCAAACTCCGCAGGCAGGTTAGTTTCCGCAAACGCATGCTGGCCAAGGCCAAGGTGCTGCCGCCCCAGTTGGACCCGGTTGCCTATCGGAAGTGGATGGACTGGCTCATTCAAAACGCCACCGAGGCCGACCCGCAGGCCGGCGATGTCTTGATGACCGAGAAAAGTTGGCTTGACGACTTGCCGGAGCTAGCCGGCTGGCAAAATGAAGCGCCGGCCAAAGGACCAGCCAGTGGTGGCGGTAGTGTCTAAAAGCAAAGCGGCCATAGTACTCGTTGGGCGCTGCCCGGGCTGTTGGAATGCCTGAAACGGCGTGGCGAGACCGATGAATTGCCGGCATTGCAGGCAAGCCTTGCCACGGCGATGGCCAGAGCAGACGTGCCGATCAGCTCGTCCTGCCTGTGCAGGACAAGCGTGCAGTCAGCGCCAGGCTGCTGTCGTTGAGGCCGCCCGGCGCAGCCGATCGGCGCTCAGCCCAGCCACTTCTCATAGTCGGACACCAGCAGGTGCACCGGGGCGACGTCCTCGTCGATGTTGGAAAACCGTCCGATCGGCTCGCGGAAGACGTTGTCGGTGAGATCGTCATTGACGGTCGACACCTCGCCGATCAGCACATCCTTGCCCTCGGCCCAGAAGGCATGCCAGACGCCGGGCAAAAGCGTGACGCTCTGGCCCGGGTCGAGCTTCAGGAGCCCGCCAGCCGGTAGCCTGTGGATGGTTCCGTCGACAGGCACCGAGACCTCGGCCTTGGGATCAATGCCGCCGTCGCGGTCATGCATGAACAGTTCCAGCACCAGCTTGCCACCGCCACGGTTGATGATGTCCTCGGCCTTGATGTTGTGGCGGTGCATGGGCGACAGCTGGTCCTTGCGCGAGATCATGATCTTCTCGGCATAGAGCATGCCCATGCCCTTCTTCATGTCCTCGTAGCGGCCGTTGCGAACGGTGAACAGGAACAGGCCGAGCTCCTTGAACTTCTCCTGGCCGTAATCGGTGATGTCCCAGCCGAGCCGCGAGGAAAACACGGCCGCGGAGTCGGCCTGGCGCGCCTTCGCCTCCTCGGGCGACCAATAGGCGAAAGGCGGCATGATGTAGCCGAACGAGCGAATGAAAGCGTCGGCTTCGCGGATGATGTCGTTGATGGCGGAGCGTTTCATGACCATGGTCCCTTCATGTCGGCTTTTTCGATAAATCGCATAGCGGAACGCCGATCCGGTGTCGATCCTGTCAGGCCTTCAGCCTCGAGCACATGGACCACAGATAGGCTCCGCTGGCAGCGTGACATCATGCTCTTTCAGGGTCATAACCCCCGCGGACTTCCATGGGGTGACAGACGATGCCGACCATCCACGACCTCGATACGCCATCGATCCTGATCGACGCCGCACGCGCCGAAGCCAACATTGCCCGCGCCCAGGCCCATGCCGACAGAAACGGGCTGAAGCTCAGGCCGCACATCAAGACGCACAAATTGCCTTACTGGGCGAAGAAGCAGGTGGCGGCGGGTGCGGTCGGCATCACTTGCCAAAAGATCGGCGAGGCCGAAGTGATGGCCGATGCCGGCCTTGCCGATATTTTCCTCCCCTACAACATCCTCGGCCGCGCCAAGCTGGAGCGGCTACTGGCGTTGCACCGCCGTGTCACCCTTTCAGTCACCGCGGACAGCATGGAGACGCTGGAAGGACTGGCCGCCACCTTCACCGATGCCGGCCATCGTTTGCCGGTGCTGGTCGAATGCGACACCGGCATGGGCCGCTGCGGCGTGCAAACGGCCGGCGAAGCGGTTGCGCTGGCAAGACGGATCGACAGCGCCGGTGGCCTCGCCTTCGGCGGGCTGATGACCTATCCGGCCGCCGGCCGCGCGGCGGAGGCCGAGGCCTGGCTCACCGAGGCCAAGCAGGCACTAGCCGCGTCTGGGCTCGCCTGCGAGCGCATCTCCAGCGGCGGCACGCCGGACATGTGGCGTTCCAGCGACGCATCGGTGGTCACGGAGTATCGTCCCGGCACCTACATCTATCTCGACCGCTATCAAGTCGCGAAAGGCGTCGGCACGCTCGACGATTGCGCGCTGACAGTGCTGTCGACGGTGGTCAGCCACCCCACGGCAACGCGCGCCATCCTCGATGCCGGCAGCAAGGCGCTGTCCAGCGACACGCTCGGGCTCGCCGATTTCGGCGAAATGCTCGGGGTTCCTGGTGCGCGGGTGACCGGTCTGAGCGAGGAACACGGCACCGTCACGCTTTCGGGTGATGGCAAGCTGCGCATTGGCGAGCGGGTGCGGGTGGTACCCGACCATTGCTGCGTGGTGACCAATTTGTTCAACGAGGTCAATCTGATCGACGGCGACAAAGTGCTGGAAACGCTGCCGGTGGCGGCGCGCGGAAGGATGGGGTAAGAGTCATCATCTAAGCCAGCGAAACGCCGTAGTATCTTCAGCGACGTCGGCGGGACAGCGCCCCCCTCTGGCCTGCCGGCCATCTCCCCCTCAAGTGGGGAGATTAGCAGCTTCAGCGTCCCACTCACTGCTGAGGGATAGACGTTGGCGAAAGCCAAAATTACAGCCGATCTCCCCCCTTGAGGGGGAGATGTCCGGCAGGACAGAGGGGGGCGCGAAGGATCTCGACGCGCGTCAGTTGGCGGACCGTTCGGCCAGCCGTGCCGCAACCCTGCGCATGGCAATGACGCGGCGGCGGCGGATTTCGGTGCGCATCGCCATCAGGTGCAGCGCGAAGAACAGCACGGTAAAGCCGAGCGCCATCACCAGCAGCGGCCACAGCAGGCTTGGGTCGATGGTCGAGCCGCCCATGCGGAACACCGAGGCCGGCTGATGCAGCGTGTTCCACCAGTCGACCGAGAATTTGATGATCGGGATGTTGATGAAGCCGACCAGCGTGATGATGGCGGCGGCCCAGGCCGCGCGGCTTGCGTCGTCGAGCGCGCGGGTCAGCGCGATGATGCCGAGATACATCAGGAACAGGATGAAGACCGAGGTCAGCCGCGCATCCCAGACCCACCAGGTGCCCCACATCGGCTTGCCCCAGATCGAACCGGTGATCAGTGCCAGCGCGGTGAAGACAGCGCCAATGGGTGCCGCCGATTTCAGCGCGACATCGGCCAGCGGATGCCGCCAGACCAGCGTGCCGAGTGCGGAAACCGCCATCAGCGTGTAGCACATCATGGCGAGCCAGGCGAAAGGCACATGGATATACATGATGCGGACGGTGATGCCTTGCTGGAAATCCTCGGGCGCGGCGAAGCTCATATAGAGCCCGACGGCGAGGATAATCGCGGCAATGGACGCCAGCCAAGGCACGACCCTGTCGGCCAGCCCGACGAAGCGCGTCGGGTTGGCAAGATCCATCCAGCCGGTCAGGCGTGAAGTCGTGTCGCTCATGCGGCTCTACATAAACCGCCGACGCGTTTGGGGCAATCGAGCGGTGGTGTCGCAGGGCTGGGCAGCGCTTTCCTTCTCCCCTCGCGGGAGAGGTGGATCGGCGCGTAGCGCCGAGACGGCTGAGGGGTGCCGGAAGGAATGAGGCGTTGGTGTTTTCTGCAACACCTCTCATCCGACCGAGCTTCGCTCGGCCACCGCCCTGGGGCGAGCCGCGGGTCTCGCCCCGTCCTTCGGACCCCACAAGGTGAGAAGGCAGAGACGCCCAGCTTAGGCAGCCGCTTCCTGCTGCTGCAGCACGGTGCGGCTGAGGCGGCGGACCTCCTCGTCGTTGAGTAAGCCGCCGGCGCGCAGCAGGCTGGCAAAGCGGCCATTGCGCAGCGACAGCTCGGTGAAGCCGCCCATCTCGACCACCCTGCCCTTGTCCATGAACACGACCAGATCGGCGTCGCGAACGGTGGTCAAGCGGTGGGCGATGATGAAGGTGGTGCGGTCGCGGCGCAACTCGTCGATCGCTTCCTTGACGCGGTCCTCGGTCTCGACGTCGAGCGCGCTGGTCGCCTCGTCGAGCACCAGGATCGGTGCGTCCTTCAACACGGCGCGGGCAATGGCGATGCGCTGACGCTCGCCACCCGACAACTGGCCGCCGCGTTCGCCAACCAGCGTGTCGTAGCCATTGCTCTTGGACAGGATGAAGTCCTGCGCGGCAGCAGCATTGGCGGCGGCATGGATCTCGTCATTGGTCGCATCGGCGCGGCCAACACGGATGTTGTCCTCGATCGAGCGGTTGAGCAGGCCCGCATCCTGGAACACGGTGGCGATCGAATGGCGCACCGACTTGCGGGTCACGGTGCGGGTGTCGATGCCGTCGATCAGGATACGGCCATGCGACGGCGAGAAGACACGCTGCAGCAGGTTGATGAGCGTGGTCTTGCCGGCGCCCGTCGGACCGACGATGGCGACGGTCTGGCCCGCCTGGACCTCGAAGGAGACGTCGTCGATGCCATGGCCCGAATTGGCGAATTCGAAGCCGACATTCTCGAAGCGGACATGACCGGTGACGTTGGCGAGATCGCGCAAGCCGTCCGGCTCGGCGGCGTCAGCCGCGGAGTCCTCGAGGTGATAGAAGTCCTCAAGCTTGGCACGGGCCTCGGAAATCTGGTTGGCGAAAGCCGACATCTGGTCGAGCCTGGCGATCAACATCGTGGCAAAACCGGTGAAAGCGATGACGTCGCCGACACCCAACTGACCATGAGTCACGAGATAGGAGCCGATCGACAACACGATCAGCATCGAGATTGCCGATGACAGACGGTGCAAGGCATTGGCCAGCGCCCACCAGTCGAGCACAGGGTTCTGCGCGTCGAGCAGGTTCTTGACGTAGCGGCGCAGCGTATCGGCCTCATGGCCGAGGCGATTGTAGCTCTGCAGCACCGCAACGTTGCTGACCGAGTCGGTCACATGCGCGAACACCTTGTGGTAGTGGCGCTCGACCGCGGCCTGGCCCGCCTTGGTGCGGCGCATTACCATCCGACCGATGCCGACATAGAGCAGTCCTAGGCCAAGCAGCACC
Organism: Mesorhizobium sp. LjRoot246; assembly: GCF_964254115.1. Classification (NCBI taxonomy): domain Bacteria; kingdom Pseudomonadati; phylum Pseudomonadota; class Alphaproteobacteria; order Hyphomicrobiales; family Phyllobacteriaceae; genus Mesorhizobium; species Mesorhizobium sp. LjRoot246. The sequence goes on from NZ_CAXUSN020000001.1 coordinate 4,612,710, forward strand.
GCCGACATGCGCAGGTCCATGCTGATCGCGGTTGGGACCAGTAGTACAAGGGCGACAGCCGTGGACAGATGCTGGCGCATGAATTCAAGCCAAAGGCTGAACAGGGTTTCGACGGCGCGCAGCATCGTGTGCAACGCATTGGAGGTGCCGTGCTGATGGTGCCAGGCGAGCGGCATGGTGATCACGCGCTCGAAGGACTGGCACAGAACTTCGCTGCGCCGCTTGTGAGCAAAGCGGTCAGCACCGCGCGCCACCATGACGAAAGCAACGATGTTGAAGGCGCCGAGACCGGCCCACATGACCAGCGTGGTGAAGACAGAGCCGCGCTCGGAAATGGCGCCGATGACGCGACCGAACATAATCGGCTCGAGAAGCGCTACGATGGCGAGAGCTATGTTGGCCGAACAGATCAACGCGACGCGTTTCCTGTCCGCGGCCAGATAACCGAGGGCTCGCCAGTAGATTTGCAGAAGGGTCACCCCAGTTACTCCGCCATGCTGTTTATTGTGCACTGCATCATTTTATTCGTACCGGTTGATACGTCGCAAAACAATGGCCGTGTACCTCTTCAGTTCCCTTAGCGCGAACAAAAGATGGCGACGTTCCGAAATCTGCCGTGATCACCTAACGGTTTGAGAAGAAAGGTAAAATGTCAGGCATGCGGCGAAATCATGGCAGCTGGCGCGCGCTGCCACAATTTTAATCAGTAACGATGTCGGGCGGATGACTAAGGCCCAAATGCCTTCTGCGCAGTATAGTGCGAAACAAAAGCTGCCTTGCGCCGCTCCAGGCGATGGGCGGCCACGTCTCGCAGCTCGACGCAACTCCTAAGGAGCGCCTCAAGCCTTTGATTTCATGGCTTCTAAGCGGCATGCGCCTTCGTCGGGCGGATAGCAACGCCAGGCGGGATGGCGCGCCCGTCATCCTGTCATTGTGCAAAAACCGCGCCCCGGGGTTTAGCCCCGAGAGCACGCTTTTTGGGCAACATGCATCAGGCCGGGATCCTGATGACGACGTCGGTCACCTCGCCGTCTTTCAGTTCGACCGCCGAAGCCTTGCTCTTTGCCCCATTCAGCTCCAGCGACATCGCCTTGGCCTTATTGTCGCGGATGACGCGAACCTTGAGTTCCGCCCCCAGCATCTTGAGGTTTGCCGAATAACCATCCCAGTGGCTGGGCAGTTTCGGTTTGAACTGGACACGCTTGCCGCGCCGTTCGATGCCCAGGATGCCCTCGACCGCCGCCCTGTAGAGCCAGCCGGCGGAGCCGGTGTACCAGGTCCAGCCGCCACGACCGCCCTTGCTGTTGCTGGCATTGCCGTCATCGGCATAGATATCGGCCGCCACGACATAGGGCTCGACGCGATAGTGCTCGGCCGAGGCCTCGTCGGTCGCATGGTTGACCGGGTTCAGCATCGTGAAACAGCGATAGGCCTCATCGGTGCGCCCCATCTCGGCGAGTGCGATGACAAACCATGTGGCGGCGTGGGTGTACTGGCCGCCATTCTCGCGCACACCAGGCGGATAGCTCTTGATGTAGCCGGGGTTCTTCTCGGTCTTCGAGAAGGGCGGGGTGAACAGCTTGACGATCTTGAGCTTGTCGTCGACGAGCAGCTTCGTCGCTTGCTCCATCGCCGTCGTCGAGCGTGCCGGATCGCCCTCTCCCGAAAGTACGCTCCAGGACTGGGCGATGGAGTCGATCTTGCACTCCTGCGAGTTGCGAGACCCCAACGGGCTGCCGTCGTCGAAGCTGCCGCGCCGATACCATTCGCCGTCCCATGCCGTGCTTTCAAGCGCCCGCTTCAGAACATCGGCATGTTTTGCCCAGGCCTGTGCACGCTTGGCATCGCCCTCGGTCTTGGCGACGGGAGCGAAGTCGCCAAGCGTCTTCAAAAGGAACCAGCCAAGCCAGACGCTCTCGCCCTTGCCGTGCTCGCCGACGCGGTTCATGCCGTCGTTCCAGTCGCCGCCAAGGATCAGCGGCAGGCCCGCGGGGCTGCTGCGCTTGATGGCCAGGTCGAGCGCACGCGCGCAATGATCGTAGAGCGACGCCGTCTTCTTCGAGATTTCCGGGGTGAAGAAGGCATCGTACTCGCCCTCGCCCAGCGCCTGTCCATCGACGAAGGGCAATTGCTCCTTCAGGATGGTGGCATCGCCGGTGACCAGCAAATAGCGCGCCGTGGCGTGGGCCAGCCAGACCACGTCGTCGGAGATCAACGTGCGCACGCCGGCCCCGGTGCGCGGCAGCCACCAGTGCTGCACGTCGCCTTCGGGGAACTGCCGCCGTGCCGCGTTGAGTATCTGGTCGCGCGCCAGTTGCGGGTCATGCGCCAGCAACGCCAGCGTATCCTGCAACTGGTCGCGGAAGCCGAACGCGCCGCTAGCCTGATAGAAGGCGGAACGGGCACGGATGCGGCAGGCCAGGCTCTGATAGGGTAGCCAGTGATTGACCATGGCGTCGAGCGCCCTGTCCGGCGTCTCGACCTGGATGGTGTCGAGGAAGCCACGCCATGCGCGCTCATTGTCGGCCAACCGCTGGTCGAAATCCTTGGCCCGATGCTTCTGGACAAGGGCGCTGGCCTCTTCAGCCGATTCCGCGTCGCCGAGCAGCCAGAGCAGCGTCACGTCGCCGCCGGCCGGAATCTCGATGTCGCGGGCGATCGCCGCGCACGGATCGTCGCCCGCCTCGACACGGCCCGATAGTGCTGCACCACTCAGCACCGCCTGCGGCAGCTCGCTGGAGCCATGCCGACCGAGGAACTCCGAGCGGTCCGATGTCACCGAATGGACGCCGCCATCGGCGGCAAGGAAGGCCACACGCTCACCGAAATCGAGCCCGTAGGGGTTTTGCGCCAGCAGCGCCCCGGTACCGGCGTCGCGGGACGGGACGATGGTTGCCGCCGTGCGCGATCGATGCCCGCCGAGCACCCATTCGGCATAGGCATAGACACGCAGCCGCGCCGGCACCGAGCCGGAATTCTGGATGCGCAGCCGCGAAATCTTCACCGGATCGACCGGATCGACAACATGGGTAAGGTCCATCGACAACGGCCCGCGGTTCGAACGGAAGGTCGAGAAACCCTGGCCATGCCAGGCCTCGTAGGTCATCGAGGGATCGCGCACCACGGCAGCGAGCGGCGAAAACGCCTTGCCGCTGGCCTGATCGTAGATGTAGAGGCCCTCGCCCGGCCGGTTCGAGACCGGATCGTTGGACCATTGCGTCAGCTGGTAGTCGCGGCTGTTGCGGCTCCAGGTGAAGGCAGCCCCCTCGGCGGAGGTGTGGAAGCCGAACGAGGCGTTGGAGACGACATTGATCCAGGGCTGCGGCGTGGTGCGCCGGCCGGCCAGGCGCACCACATAGTGCCGCCCGTCGCCGTCGAAACCGCCAAACCCGTTCCACTGGCTGAGCCCGCTGCCATCGGCGCTGACATTCGCCATCGCCTGCGAGGCAGATGCATGCGTCGTGGGCATCAGCGACAGCGGTTCACGCAGGATCGGCAATGCTGCCAGAGCGTCGCGCGCCTGCAGGGCCGCCGCCTCGGCGCGCTCGATCTGGTCGAAGATGGTGCCGTTGCGCGTGTGCAGGACCACCCGAGCGACGGCGAGCAGCGTCTTGTAGGTGGTCTCGTCCATGAGGTCGCGGCGCACCGCGAAAATATGTTGACGAGGTCCGAGTTCCTTGCCGCGCAAGCGGCTGTTTTCGCACAGTGTCTCGACCGCCCGCTGCAGGTCCTGGACATAGGAGGACGCCTGCTCGTTGACGACGACGAAGTCGATCATCATGCCGCGGGTGCGCATGTATTCCTGGAAACGCAGCGCCTGGGCGACGATTTCGAGATCGGCGACGTCGCCGATCCTGACCAGGAAGATCGGGAAATCGCCGGAAATGCTTGTCGGCCACAGGCTCGACTGCTTGCCCAGCCCCGAGGAAATGGATTCGGCGGGAAGACGCAGGAACGGATCCGGATAGATCAGGTAGCGCGCCAGCTTCTGCACATTGGCGGCATCGGTCAGGCTGAGGCCCATATGGCGGGTCTGCACCTGGCTACGCGTCCAAGCGAGCATGGCCTGGCGGGCAAAGCTTTCCGGATGGTCGAGGCGGGCGATGGCCTCGTCCAGGTCGGCACGGCCGGCGCCGACAACAGTCCAGAAGGTCAGCGATATCTTCTTGTTGGCCGGCACGCGCACCTGGCGGCGCAGCGAGGCCACGGGATCGAGCGTGAAGCCTGAATGGCCGCCGAGCCTGGCGCCCGGATCGAAGGCGGCCGCGTCGACGATGGTGCGGCCACGGCCGATAAAGGCGCGCCTGTCGGTCTCAGCTTCGGCATCACGCGCCGATCCCGATGGATCGGTGACGAAATGCACCATGGCGATATCCGGCTCGCTGGTCTCGCGCTTGCGCCGCGTGGCAAAGATCGCCGCGTTGTTCGATGCGATTTCGGTTTCCACGAACATCTTCGAGAAGGCCGGATGCGCGTTGTCGGATGCTTCCAGGCCGAGCACCAGTTCGGCAAAGGACGTGACTTCAATGTGACGGTCGGTCGGACCGTCATTGTAGAGCGTGACCCGACGTCCCTCGCCATTGCCTTCCGAAACGACGATGCATTCGACCTCGGAGCGCAACGTGCCCACCGATTTGACGAAGCTCGCCTTGTCGTCGGAGAACAAGGTCTGCGCCTTTTCGTCTGCCGCACGCTTTGGCTCAGCCGTCGCCGACCACCAGTCGCCGGTGTCGGCGTCACGCAGGAAGATGTAGGATCCGAGCCGGTCCTCGGTCGGATCCGGCTGCCAGCGGGTGACGGAGAGATCACCCCAGCGGCTGTAGCCCGAGCCGGTCGCGGTGACCATCACCGAATAGCGGCCGTTCGACATGACGCTGGTCGAGCGCAGCGATTGCAGCGGGTTGAGCACGATGCGGGTGTCGGGGCTGTCGATCTCGGTCTCGTCCTTGGCGCGTTCGTCGGCCTCGGTCCTTACGGTCGCGGTCGGGATGTCGCGCGGCGCCCTCTCCTGCAGCAAAAGTTCGGCCGATTCGATGACCGGATCGCTGTGGAAGCGGTCGCGCATACGGCCTTCGAAAATGGCATCGGCAACCGCCACGATCGACATGCCCGAATGGTGGGCCATGTAGTTCTGCACGACGACATGATCCGTGCCTTCCGGCACGCGCTGCGGCGTGAAGTCGACGGCGTCGTAGTAGCCGTGGCGGCCAAGTGCGCCGATCTCCCGCAGCCGGGCGAGATTGTGCACGGCTTCGCGCGGATTGAACTGTGCCGCGAGCACGGTGGCGTAAGGCGCGATCACCGTGTTCTGGCCGAGGCCGCGCTTCAGGCCGAGACCGGGGACGCCGAAATTGGTATACTGGTAGGTCAGCTCACGGTCGCGGGCGTTGTAGGCCGCTTCCGAAATGCCCCATGGCACGTTCTTCTGGCGGCCATACTGGATCTGGCGCTTGATGATCAGCTTGCTGGTCTGGTTGAGAATGCTGCCTTGCGCTTCCTTCATCACCAACGGCGGCATCAGGTACTCGAACATCGAGCCGGACCAGGACATCAGCGCGCCCTTGAAGCCGATTTCGACGATCGGCCGGCCAAGCCGGAACCAGTGCTCGGTCGGCAAGTCACCCTTGGCGATGGCGAACAGGCTGGTCAGCCGCGCCTCGGAAGCGAGAAGGTCGTAACAGCTTTCGTCGAGCTGGTGTTCCTCGACCCGGTAGCCGATCGACAGCAGCTTGCGCTCCGGCCGCATCAGGAACGAGAAATCCATCTCGAAGGCGAAGCGGCGCGTGCGCTCGCGCAAGGTGAGCAGCTTGGCGCGCAGTGCCTCGACGGCATTGTCGTCGCTGTGCGCGTCATGCACATGCGCCTCACAAGTGGCTTCCAGCCTTGCCGCCCAGTCGACGATGGTGTCGCTCTGGGCCGATACCGCTTCGGTGTGGATCGCAGTCGCAAGTTTACGGATCTCGCCGGCAAGGACAGCGAGGTTGATGGTGCGGATCGAGGCCATTTCCGGCTGCGCCTTGATGGTGTCGACCGCGCGCCGCATGCCGTCGAGGCGGTCGGCGAGGCGCTGGCGCAAGGGGCGCAACTGGCGGCGGTCATCGGGCAGATCATCAAGGCTTTCGCTGAGGATGGTGACGGTGTCGAGAATGCCTTCGAAATCGCCCTGGAGATGGACGGAGGGCGCCTCCGCCCATTCGGCGCAGGCCGCCGCCACCGCCACCAGATGGCCGGCCAGATTGCCGCTGTCGACTGCCGAGATGTAAAGCGGATAGAGCGGCTTCAGCGTCGTCGTGTCATACCAGTTGAAGAGATGACCGCGCTCACGCGGCATGCCCTCGATCGTGGCCATCGTGGCGTCGATGCGGGTGATGGCATCGGACAGGCTGATCCAGCCGAAATCGCGGGCAGAGACGACGGACAGCAGGTAGACGCCGATATTGGTCGGCGAGGTGCGTGGTGCGACGACCGGCGCCGGGCTTTCCTGGAAATTGTCCGGCGGCAGATGGTGATGCTCCGATGTCACGAAGCTTTCGAAATAGTGCCATGTGCGCCGCGCCACGGTGCGCAGCGTATGGATGTCGGCCTGCGATATGCGCAGCCGATCCTCGGTTTCAGCCGAACGGCTGATCCAGCTGGCGATGGCCGGCGAGCCAATCCAGAACAGTGCGAAGAAGAAGGCGACGAAGGCGCCGGTCGAATCGGCCAGCACCGGAATGGCAAGGCCGACAAAGCCGATGATCACGGCGCCATACATCATGCCGTAATACGATCCGACATCATTGTCGCCCGCCTTGTGCGCCTGCGAGGCGGTGCGCCATTCCAAAAGGTTTTGGCGGCTGACGAACAACCGGTAAAGCGTGCGGACGATGGCATCGCCCATCATCCAGGCGTTATGCGCCATCAGCACGATCTTCATGGCCACCATGGCAGTGCCGAAGGCGACGTCGCGCGCCAGGGCCGAGAAATGGCCGCGCGGCGTCTGGTCGCCGCTCTTGGGCAGGATGGCGTTGACGATATCGAATGTCGGCGCCATGAACAGGCTGAGGATCAGCAGGGCCTGCCATTGCGCGGCCTGCGTGAAGGGCAGCAGCGTCCAGCCGGCGATCGCCGCCATCACCCAGAAGATCGGCGTCAGCGAACGGCGCAGATTGTCGATCATCTTCCAGCGCGACAGCGCCGGCACGCCGGAGCGCGGATCGAGCATGAAGCCAAGCAGTTGCCAGTCGCCGCGTGCCCAGCGATGGTGGCGCGAGGCGTCGACCGAGTAGCGCGTCGGATAGTCCTCGACCAGTTCGACGTCGGTGACCAGCGCCGAGCGCGCCAGCGCGCCTTCCAGCAGATCGTGGCTGAGGATGGTGTTTTCCTCGATGCGGCCCTGCAGCGCGGCCTCGAAGGCGTCGACGTGATAGAGGCCCTTGCCGGTGAAGGACCCGTCGCCGAAGACGTCCTGATAGAGGTCGGACACGGCAAAGACATAAGGGTCTAGGCCACGGTTGGCCGAGAAGACCCGCTGGAAAAACGATGCGTCGTCGCCGCTGGTCAGCGATGCGGTGATGCGCGGCTGCAGGATCGCGTAGCCGGCCGTAACGACGCGCTTTGCGGCATCGAAATGCGGACGATTGAGCGGGTGGCAGAGCTTGCCGACCAGGGTCGCGACCGCGTCGCGGGTGGTGCGCGTGTCGGCATCGAGCGTCATCACATGGACGACGTTCTCCGGCAGCGGCACGTCGAGCGGCAGGAAGGTGGTGTCGCTGTCGCCGCGCAGCAGAAGGTCGAGCTCGTGCAGCTTGCCGCGCTTACGCTCCCAGCCCATCCAGGACCCTTGAGCCGCGTTGAAGAGCCGGCGACGGTGCAGGAGGTAGAAGCGCGGCGCCCCTTCGGAGGGATAGCGGGCGTTGAGACGAGCGATCTCGGCGCGGGCGAATTCGAGGATTTCGGTATCCGCCGCATCGATCTCGGTCTTGCTGTCGGGCCAGTCCGACAGCAGCGCGAAGTGGATTTCATCGGCCGTGTTTGCGAGATGATGCACCTCGATGTTGCGGATGTTTTCCTCGACGTCGTCGCGCGAGCCGATCAGCGACGGCACCACCACCAGCGTGCGCGCCTCGGGCGGCACGCCGTGCCTGTAGTCGTAGCCGACGAGGCGCGTCGGTTTCAGAAACAGCGACACGACGGTGTTGAAGAAGGCGAGCGCACCTTCGCTGGCCGGCACGGCAAACAGCGCCAGCATCAGGATGATCGAGGGCACCGACAGGCCGAGATTGGCAAGTGCGTTACCGGAGAGGACGAGAAGCAGGGCCGTCAGCGCAAACACCGGTACGACGATGCCAAGCCATCCTGTCTTGCGGAAGGCGCGTTTGACCGTCTGGCTGATGGTCGGCCGGTAGCCGATCGCCTTCTCCAGTTCCAGCCGGCGTGGGCCGACGAGAAAGAAGCCGACATCGGTGTGGGCGGATCCGGTTAAAACGACGTCGCCATCGCTGGCGGCGTGGCCGGCCAGCTCGATGGCCCTCTCGGCGACGCGATGTTCCGAAAGGTTCGAACGGCGCGCCAATTCCTCGATCGCGGTCCGGTACTGGTCGCGCGAGAAGAAGTCGAGCGCGGCGAAATCGGTGCGCTCGCGCAGCACGGTGTCGATGCGGCTGACGCCTTCGAACCACACAGTCCAGTCGATGTCGTTGATGAGGCGCAGGCCGCGGATGATGTTGCCCGTCGTCACATTGCCGCTGGACAGCGTGTGATGTTCGGAAATGATGATTTCCTCGGCATCGGAGCCGGTCTTTTCGAGCTCGCCTTCCAGCCATTCCAGGGCCTTGCCGGCATTTTGCGAACCATCGCGCAGGCGGTAGAGCAGTTGAGTGGCAAAGGTGGTGTCCTGCGCGTGGGCGCCGAAGTTGGACAGGATAGCCTGCCGGTCGCCGCTGTCGTCGGTCGCCAGGACATTGTCGGCCACATCATTGGCGATCTGGCGCATCTGGCGGGTGCGATTGACCCTGACCGCCAACCGGCGGAGATTTTCGATCAGGACGAAGCGCAACAGCGAAGGCAGCGCCCAGAGTTCGCCGATCTTCAGCGGCTCGACCGATTGAAAGCCCTGGACGATGGATTTGAACATCGTCGCCGAAACGGAACTGTCCGAATGCGCCACATAGGTCCAGGCCAGCGCCAGCGCGCGCGGCACCGTGCCGTTGTCAGGCAGTTTCAGGGTCGGCAACTGGCGATAGAAGCGGCGCGGCAGATCGCGCTTGACCTGGAAAATGGTCTCTTCGACCAGATAATTGTTGTCGAGCAGCCATTGTGCCGCCGGAGTGATCGTCTCGCCCCTCGCTTGCGCGGCATTGGTCGAACGGTAGACTTCCAAGATCTTCTTGGCGCTGTCGCGGACACGAGCCTGAAAATCGAAGGGCCTCAGGCCGAACAGATCGGTGAGATCACCATTTGCCAGGCTTTCGCCAAGCAGCCGAAGCCGCTCTTCGGGCAGGTAATTGGATCGGATCGGCTCTTCGGTGATGGCCGGGAAGCTTGCGCTTGTCTTCTCGATTTGGGCAGGGTTCGTCTGAATATTCATTGAAAATTCCGTAAGCGGGCACTGAGCGGCGTCACCGCCACGGCAATGGCCCTAAAACCGATTCAAATGCAATTGGTTGCATAAACCCCACTTGCCGAAAGTTTGTTTCCGCACCACGACAGGGCGTCATCTCTCAGCAAAACTCAAAGACAAACGCCCCTCTTCCCGCCAGGCTCGATCGACGGGGAGGATTCAGGCTTTTTCGTGATGCCGCCAGCAGCTTACGCTATATTTCGCAAGCACCGCGATCATGTTTGGAAACAAGCGTTAATCGTTGCCGGAGATGCCATCGATCCGGATCACGAATAGCGTCGCCTCAGGGGCGGGCTGGACAAGCAAGCTGGTTCTCTCCGGACCGGACAGCAGCGTGTCGAGCGGTCCGAGGCGAACCGGCTCGGCGGCGCGCACAGTGACTTCGCCGTTCATGCACAGGATGAGGGTTGTGCCGGCTTCAGTCCGGATTTCCACAGGGGTCGAAATCGACAGGCGTTCAACGGAGTGCGCAGTCCGGCCACGGCGGGTCATGACATTGAGATCGGTGATCGGTCCACCAATCAGCGTGGCCGTGGTCGGCACGTCGGCCGGGAAGGAAAACAGGTCGGTCACCCTGTTTATGGATGCCGGTGGGTAGCCGGCAATATCGAGGACGATGCCCTCGCCCCCGAGCACCGCAAGCGTGCGATCGATGCCGGCGAATTGCGAAAACGGGCCGCTCAATTCGACGCGCGCCATCGAGACGCGCCAGTCGAAGTCGTCGAGCCCGGCACCAGCGGGCGAGACGGCGATTTCCGTCGTTACCCCGCCGCCGTTCTTCCACGGCATGGATTTGTAATCGGCCGCCCGCAAGACGCGCATGATCCGTTATCCGAGAATACCGGGCAGGTTGAGCTGGTGCTCCTTGGCGCACTCGATGGCGACGTCGTAGCCTGCATCGGCGTGGCGCATGACACCGGTCGCCGGGTCGTTCCACAACACCCGCTCCAGGCGCCTTGCTGCGTCCCGCGTACCGTCAGCGACGATGACCATGCCGGCATGCTGCGAAAAACCCATGCCGACGCCGCCGCCATGGTGCAGCGACACCCAGGTGGCGCCCGACGCCGTGTTGAGCAGCGCGTTGAGCAGCGGCCAGTCGGACACCGCGTCCGAGCCGTCCTTCATGGATTCCGTTTCGCGGTTCGGCGAGGCGACCGAGCCGGAATCGAGGTGATCGCGGCCGATGACGACAGGCGCCTTCAGCTCACCCTTGGCCACCATCTCGTTGAAAGCGAGGCCAAGCCTGTGGCGATCGCCGAGGCCGACCCAGCAGATACGCGCCGGCAACCCTTGAAAGGCGATGCGCTCGCGCGCCATGTCGAGCCAGTTGTGCAGGTGGGCGTTGCCGGGCGTCAGTTCGCGCACCTTGGCGTCGGTCTTGTAGATATCCTCGGGATCGCCCGACAGGGCTGCCCAGCGGAAGGGGCCAATGCCGCGGCAGAACAACGGACGGATATAGGCAGGCACGAATCCGGGAAAGGCGAAGGCGTTCTCGAACCCCTCCTCCTTGGCCACCTGGCGAATGTTGTTGCCGTAATCGAGTGTCGGCACGCCGGCGTTCCAGAACGCCACCATCGCCTCGACATGTTCGCGCATGGAAGCGCGTGCCGCCTTCTCGACCGCCTTGGGGTCGCTGACGCGCTTCTCGCGCCACTCAGCCATCGTCCAGCCCTTCGGCAAATAGCCGTTGATGGGATCATGCGCCGAGGTCTGGTCCGTCACCATGTCGGGGCGAATGCCACGCCTGAACATTTCCGGGACGATGTCGGCCGTATTGCCAAGCAGGCCGACCGACTTCGCCTCGCCGGCCTTGGTCCAGCGCTCGATCATCGCCATCGCCTCATCGAGCGTCTCGGCCTTCTCGTCGACATAACGGGTGCGCAGGCGGAAATCGATCGAATCCGGGTTGCATTCGATCGCCAGGCAGCAGGCGCCGGCCATGACGGCGGCCAGCGGCTGGGCGCCGCCCATGCCGCCGAGCCCGCCGGTCAGGATCCATTTTCCCTGGAGATTGCCACCATAATGCTGCCGGCCGGCCTCGACGAAGGTCTCGTAGGTGCCCTGCACGATGCCTTGCGTGCCGATGTAAATCCATGAGCCGGCCGTCATCTGGCCGTACATCATCAGGCCCTTCTTATCGAGCTCGTTGAATTTTTCCCAATTCGCCCAGTGCGGCACCAGGTTGGAGTTGGCGATCAGCACGCGTGGCGCGTCGGGATGGGTGCGGAACACGCCGACCGGTTTGCCCGACTGCACCAGCAAAGTCTCGTCATCGGCCAGCGTCCTCAACGAGGCGACGATGCGGTCAAAGTCGTTCCAGGTACGCGCCGCCCGGCCGATGCCGCCATAGACGACCAATTCGTTTGGGTTTTCGGCAACGTCCGGGTCGAGATTGTTCATCAGCATGCGCAGCGGCGCTTCCGTCAGCCAGGAGCGGGCGCTGATCTCGGTGCCGCGCGGGCTGCGGACTTCGCGGATGTTGTGGCGAGGATTGTTCATGTCGTCACTCCATAAAAGGATCTGATGTCAGCTCTGCGCCCAGGTGATCGTGGCCTCGAGGATTTTCCGCAGCGTGGCGCGGATCGCTGCTGCAAACTCGGCGTCGTAGGGAACCGGCCAATTGTCGGGCGCGCCCTTGCCATCGGGCTCGCGCATGTAGCCGCGGTTGGAGAGTTCCATCTGCAGTGCATGAACACCCTGTTGCGGCTGGCCGAAATGACGCGTGATCCAGCCGCCCTTGAAGCGACCGTTGACGACGAAAGTCTCGCCGGTTTCGGCCATGATCTGGCCGACCACCGCCTGCAACGTCGGATCGGCGCTTTTGCCGTCATTGGTGCCGAGATTGAACACCGGCAGCGTGCCTTCAAACAGGCGCGGCAGCACCGAACGGATCGAGTGGCAATCATAGAGGACGATCTTTTCGTGCAACCCGCGCAAGCGGCCGATCTCGGCCTGCAAGGCGGCATGGTAGGGCACGAAGAATTTTTCGCGGCGCTCGTCGATCTCCGATGGCCCCGGCTCTTCCCCCTCCCGATACAGCGGATCGCCATCGAAGGTCTCGGTCGGGCAAAGGCCCGTCGTCGCCTGTCCGGGGTAGAGAGAAGCCCCTGACGGATCACGGTTGACGTCGATGACGGTGCGCGAGATCGCGGTGTGCACGACAGTCGCACCGAGACTGTCGGCGAAATCATAGAGCTTTTCGATCCACCAGTCGCAATCGCGGCGACCGAGCCAAGGTGACACCAGCCGGTTCTCCAGGCCGGCGAGATCGATTCCGGTATGCGGAATCGACACTAGCAGGGGCGCAGTGCCTTGGGTGATGGTGAGCCAGGAGGGTGAAGTCATGAAAAATCTCCCCGCGCTGGCGTTCTACGGCGCCCCCCTCTGTCCTGCCGGACATCTCCCCCTCTTGGGGGGAGATCGGATGTCACGCCGGCTTTCGCCAATCGCCCATGTTGCAGGATTGAACAGGGCGCCAAAGCTGCCAATCTCCCCCCTTGAGGGGGAAATGTCCGGCAGGACAGAGGGCGGCGCGACAGAACGCGGCCTATGGCTGCATTCAATGTCATGACGCGATTCCCGGCAGCACCACCGTGCCCGTCGCCTTCACCGCCGCTCCACTGCGCACCATGGCGATGGCCTTTTCCATATCGGGGTGGAAATGCCGGTCATTATCGAGATGCGGCACTTCGGCCCGGACCAGCTTGCGCACGGCCTCGAGTGCCGCGCTCGACGCCAGCGGCGCATGGAAATCGCAGCCTTGGGCCGCAGCCAGCAGTTCGATGCCGATCACCGCGGTCGCGTTCTCGACCATGCCGATCAGCCGCCGCGCACCGTGGGCTGCCATCGAAACATGGTCTTCCTGGTTCGCCGATGTCGGGATCGAATCGACACTGGCCGGATAGGCCTTCTGTTTGTTCTCTGAGACAAGCGCCGCCGCCGTCACCTGCGGGATCATGAAGCCGGAGTTCAGGCCGGGCTTTGGCGTCAGGAAGGCCGGCATGCCCGACAGCGCGGGATCGACCAGCATGGCAATGCGGCGTTCCGACAGCGATCCGATCTCGCAGACGGCAAGCGCGATCATGTCGGCGGCGAAGGCCACCGGCTCGGCGTGGAAATTGCCGCCGGAAAGTGCGGTGTCATCCTCGGCGAAGATCAGCGGATTGTCGGTGACGCCATTGGCCTCGGCGCCCAGTGTATCCGCTGCCTGGCGCAGCACGGTGAGTGCCGCACCCATGACCTGCGGCTGGCAGCGCAGGCAATAGGGATCCTGCACGCGCTCGTCGCCGACCCGGTGCGATTCACGGATGGCGCTGCCGGCCATCAAATTGCGCAGCGCGTCCGCCGTCTCGATCTGGCCGCGATGCTTTCTCAGCGCATGGATGCGCGGATCGAAGGGGGCGTCCGAGCCTTTTGCCGCGTCGGTCGACAAGGCGCCCGCGACCAGCGCCGACTGGTAGAGCACTTCGGCCTCGAACAAAGCAGCCAGCGCATAGGCCGTCGAAAACTGCGTGCCGTTGAGCAGCGCCAGGCCCTCCTTGGCGCCCAATGTCACCGGCTCCAGGCCGTGCGAGACAAAGGCGACCTTGGCCGGGAAACGGCCATGCGGCGTAAAACATTCGCCAACGCCGATCATCACCGCCGTCATGTGCGACAGCGGGGCAAGGTCACCGGAGGCGCCGACCGAGCCTTGTGCCGGCACCACCGGGATAACGTCGTTGGCCAGCATCGCTTCGAGCAGTTCGATGGTTTGCGGCCGCACACCGGAGGCACCCTGCGCCAGGCTGGCGAGTTTCAGCGCCATCATCAGCCGGCAAACGGCTGATGGCATCGGCTCGCCGACGCCGGCGGCGTGCGACAGCACGATGTTGCGCTGCAAGGTCTCGAGATCCCCGGCCGGGATGCGGACACTGGCCAATTTGCCGAAGCCGGTGTTGATGCCATAGACCGGCTCGCCCTTGGCAACGATCCTGGCGACAGCCTCGGCGCTCGCCTTGATTTTCGGCCGGCAGGCATCGTCGAGCTTGGGCACGGCGCCACGGTAGATGGCGCGCCAGTCGGCCAGCGTCGCATTGCCGGGCTTCAGGGTCAGTTCGGTCATTGTCCTCTCCAGATGCGGGCATGCAGCGGGTTGAAGCCCATGCGGTAGACGAGTTCGGCGGGGCGCTCGATGTTCCAGATCGCCAGGTCGGCGGATTTGCCTGATACAAGCGTACCGGTTTCACCCAGCAGGCCAAGCGCGCGGGCGGCCTCGCGGGTGACGCCGGCAAGGCATTCGTCGACGGTCAGGCCAAACAAGGTCGCGGCCATGTTCATGGTCAAAAGCAGCGAGGTCAGCGGCGAGGTGCCGGGATTATTGTCGGTGGCGACGGCCATCTTGACGCCGTGCCGGCGAAACAGGCCGATCGGCGGTTTCTTGGTTTCGCGAATGAAATAGTAGGCGCCGGGCAGGATCGTCGCCACGGTTCCGGCCTTGGCCATTGCCACCGCACCCGCCTCATCGGTGTATTCGAGATGATCCGCCGACAGCGCCCCATAACGGGCGGCAAGTTCGGCGCCATGCAGGTTGGACAGTTGATCGGCATGAAGCTTGACCGGCAGGCCGGCCGCTTTTGCAGCATCGAAGACGCGCACCATCTGCTCCGGCGAAAAGGCGATGCCCTCGCAAAAACCGTCGACCGCATCGGCCAGCCCCTCGACGGCAACCGATGGAAGAATCTCTTTCGCCACCAGATCGATGAAGGCGTCCTTGTCGCCCTTGGCTTCCGGCGGCAGCGCGTGGGCGCCGAGGAAGGTGGTGCGGATCGTCACCGGCCGCTGGTTGCCCAACTGCCGTGCCGCACGCAGCGACTTTTTCTCGTTTTCGAGGTCGAGGCCATAACCGGACTTGATCTCGACGGTCGTCACGCCTTCGGCGATCAGCGCATCGAGACGCGGCAGCGATTGGGCGACCAGATCGCTCTCGCTGGCGGCCCGCAAGGATTTGACCGAGGAGACAATACCGCCACCGGCCCTGGCGACCTCTTCATAGGTGGCGCCGGCCAGCCGCATCTCGAACTCGTTGGCGCGGTTGCCGGCATGCACCAGATGCGTGTGGCAGTCGATCAGGCCGGGCGTGATCCATCGGCCCTCGCAATCGACCGTCTCGGCCCCCTTGGCAAATGCGGCGGGCATCTCAGATTCGGGACCGGCATAGACAATGCGGCCGTCACGCGCAGCGATCGCGCCGTGTTCGACGACGCCTAGTCCGGCAGAACTTTCGGCCATGGTCGCGAGACGCGCATTGCGCCACAGACGAAGGCCCCCTGCCCGACTTTTGCTCTCTGCGGCCATCATCTTTTCCGTTTCATTCGACGGCGATTATGTATATACATATTGAAACGCACTGCAAGTGCCATCATCGCATGTGAGACAGAGAACCGGAGAGAAAAGTGGCAGCGATCTTCGCGGAACAGGCGCTCCTTCCCACTGGCTGGCACAACAATGTGCGGATCACTTTTGGCAAAGGGCGCATCACGGGCGTCGAGTCTGGAGCCACGGCTGTGGCCGGCGACGAATGTCACGCGATCCTGCTGCCCGGCATGCCCAACCTGCATAGCCACGCCTTCCAGCGCGGCATGGCCGGCCTTGCCGAGCTTCGCGGCCCCTCCGCCGACAGTTTCTGGAGCTGGCGCGAAGTCATGTACCGTTTCGCCCTGTCGATGACGCCAGATCAGGTCGAGGCGGTTGCAGCGCAACTCTATGTCGAGATGCTGGAGGCCGGTTTTTCACGCGTCGGCGAATTTCACTATCTGCATCACGACCGCGATGGGAAACCCTACGCCAACCTCGCCGAAATGGCCGAGCGCATCGCGGCCGCGGCCGGCGAAACGGGTATAGGCCTGACACTGCTGCCGGTGTTTTATGCGCACTCGTCTTTCGGCGGTGCCGCGCCAAACGAAGGCCAGCGGCGATTCATCAACGATGTGAATCGGTTCTCGCGGCTTGTTGAGAAATGCCGGGAAAGCGTTCGCACTTTGAATCAAGCGGTTGTCGGCGTCGCTCCGCACAGTTTGCGCGCCGCGACACCGGAAGAACTGGCTGAAGTGGCCGAGATGGTGCCGGATGGACCAATCCATATCCACATCGCCGAGCAGGTGAAGGAAGTCGAGGATTGCCTCGCCTGGTCAGGCGCGCGGCCGGTGGAGTTTCTGCTTGGCCATGCCAAGGTCGACAAGCGCTGGTGCCTGATCCACGCCACGCATATGACCGATGCGGAAACCGTTGCCATGGCCAAGAGCGGCGCCATCGCCGGCCTTTGCCCGATCACCGAGGCCAATCTTGGTGACGGCACATTTGCCGCGCCGCTGTTCAGGGAACATGGCGGCCGCTTTGGGATCGGCTCCGATTCCAACGTGCTGATCGGCTTGCCCGACGAATTGCGCCAGCTCGAATATTCGCAGCGCCTCGCCCACCGCGCCCGCAATGTGCTGGCGGTGGCCGGCGGCTCGACCGGCCGCGCGCTGTTCGACGCCGCGCTTGACGGCGGCAGAGTCGCGCTTGGCGCCGGCGCCTCGCGGATCGCCATCGGCGCATCCGCCGATCTCGTCTCGCTCGACGCCAAAAATTCTTCGCTGGCCGGCAAGAGCGGCGACGCGATCCTCGACGCCTGGATCTTTGCCAATGGCAGCAAGGTCGACTGCGTCTGGGTGCATGGCCTCAAACAGGTCAGCGGCGGCAGGCATGTCAAGCGCGAGGCCATCGCTGGACGGTTTCGCAGCGTCATGACGGCGCTTTCAGCATGAGCATTGTCGAGACCGCGGATGCGGAAGCTGGCGGCTCGCTGCACCAGCGCATCCTCTCCGACATAAGCGAAAAGATCCTGTCCGGCGCCTGGGCGCCCGGCCACCGCATCCCGTTCGAGCACGAACTGAGCGTGCAATACAATTGCTCGCGCATGACGGTGAACAAGGCGCTGTCGCAACTGGCCAAGGCCGGGCTGATCGAACGCCGTCGGCGTTCGGGCAGCTTTGTGCGCCGGCCGCAGTCGCAAGCGGCGGTGCTGGAGATCCACGACATCCGCATTGAAGTCGAGGCGCTCGGCCTACCCTATCGCTACGAGCGCGTGGCACGGCACAAAAGGCGCAGCAGCGCCGGGGACCGGGCCTCGCTGGAACTCGCCAGCCCCGGTCCGGTGCTGGCGCTGGAGTGCGGTCATTTTGCCGGCGAGCGGCCGTTCGCGCATGAACAGCGGCTGATCAACCTGGCCGCCGTGCCTGATGCAGCCGAAGAGGAATTCCTGGCCATCGCACCAGGGCCGTGGCTGATCGGCCGCGTGCCGTGGAGCGAAGCCGAGCACCGCATTCGCGCTGTCGCCGCCGACCGGCATATCGCGACGGCTTTGGAGATCGCAGCCGGCGCGCCGTGCCTGGTGGTCGAGCGGCGGACATGGAGCGCCGATCACCCGGTCACCCATGTGCGCTTTACCTACGCGGCCGAGAGCCACACGCTGGTGGCAAGGTTCAGGCCGTCACAGGGGTAGTCTTTCTTCACCCTCCCCCTTGTGGGGAGGGTCGGCGAGCCGGCATTGCGAAGCAATGGTGGCGAGACGCGCTGCGCCCACCCGCTGCTTCGCGGCGACCCTCCCCACAAGGGGGAGGGTAAGAGCTCAGATCGCCGCCGTAATAATAATCTCGACCAGATATTCCGGTCCGGCGAGCTTTGCTTCGCCGGTGGCGCGGGCTGGCGTGTTGCCTTGCGACACCCACTTGTCCCACTCCGCGTTCATCTCGGCAAAGGTGCTCATATCGGCCAGCCAGATGATCGCCTGCAGGATCTTTGTCTTGTCGGAGCCGGCCTTGGCCAGCAGTTCGTCGACAGCCGCCAGGATATCCCTGGTCTGCGAAGCGACGTTGCCGCCGGGTTGACCGACCTGACCAGCCAGGTAAACCGTGTTGCCATGGATGACGACCTGGCTCATGCGTGGGCCAACATCGATGCGACGAATGCTCATTGGATGGTTCCTTCCTGTGGCGGTTGCGCTTCTTTAGAGTCGCAGCCGGCTTCGGGCAAGGTCGCCCAATCAAATCCCTTGGCGAATCCCCTTGGGCCAACGACGTATGACATCCACACACAGCAAGTTGACCCGGCAGCCGCAATTCCGCCAGATTGGCTTGTTGACTAATGTAATAACATCACATATCCAATCGGCCGCCGCCAGCAGCCGGATTTCGCCGCCCCCACGGATCGCAGAATGACAAATACCTGCCTGACATTCCGCGACCTGACGCTTGGCTACGGCAGCCATCCGGCGATCCATCATCTCGACGGCACCATCCGCAAGGGCTCGCTGACGGCTGTCGTCGGCGCCAATGGCTCCGGCAAATCGACGCTGATGAAAGGTATTGTCGGCGTCCTGAAGCCGATGGCCGGCGAGGTTATCCGTGCGCCTGGCGTGCGCGCCGCCTATCTGCCGCAGCAATCGGAACTCGACCGCTCCTTTCCGGCACGCGTG
The DNA here is from genome assembly GCF_964254115.1 of Mesorhizobium sp. LjRoot246. Classification (NCBI taxonomy): domain Bacteria; kingdom Pseudomonadati; phylum Pseudomonadota; class Alphaproteobacteria; order Hyphomicrobiales; family Phyllobacteriaceae; genus Mesorhizobium; species Mesorhizobium sp. LjRoot246. The sequence goes on from NZ_CAXUSN020000001.1 coordinate 4,631,804, forward strand.
GTCGATCTGGTTTCGCTCGGCCTGTGGCCACGACGCGGCCTGCTTGGCCGCTACACCAGGGAAGATCGCGATGACGTCGGCAAGGCGCTGATGGCGGTTGGCCTCGGCGGCTTCGAGAAGCGCCCGATCGACACGCTGTCGGGCGGCCAGTTGCAGCGCACGCTGTTTGCTCGCGTCCTGCTGCAGGACGCCGACCTCATCCTGCTCGACGAGCCGTTCAACGCCGTCGACGCCAAGACGGTCGGCGACCTGATCGCGCTGATCAAGCACTGGCATGGCGAGGAACGCACCATCATGGTTGTCGTCCACGATCTGGACCTTGTGCGGCAGAATTTCCCCGAAACGCTGCTTCTGGCTCGCCAACCGATCGCCTGGGGCGAAACCAGGGAAACGCTGAAACCGGAAAATCTGCTGCGCGCCCGCCGCTTCCACGAGGCCTGGGAAGAAAATGCGCCCTGGTGTGAACCAGACGAGCACGCCCATGGCCATGATCACCATGGCCTTGATCACGACCACCATGACCATCAACATGGCATCGGACCGAGGGCTGCCTGATGGACGCGCTTTACGGTCTTTTGATCGCGCCCTTCGCCGATTTCGGCTTCATGCAGCGGGCGTTGATCGGTTCGCTGATGCTGTCGCTCGGCGCCTGCCCGATCGGCGTCTTCCTGATGCTACGGCGCATGAGCCTGTCGGGCGACGCCATGGCGCATGCCATCCTGCCCGGTGCCGCCGCCGGCTTCCTGTTCTATGGGCTGGAGATCCTGCCGATGACCATCGGCGGCCTGATCGCCGGCGTCATCGTCGCGCTCGGCGCCGGTGCCGTCTCGCGCTTCACCATCCAGCGCGAGGACGCCTCAATGGCGGCGTTCTATCTGATTTCGCTCGCTATCGGCGTGCTGATGGTGTCGATCCGCGGTTCCAGCGTCGATCTCATGCACGTGCTGTTCGGCACCGTGCTGGCGCTCAACGATGAAGCGCTGACGCTGATCGGCGGCATCGTCGCGGTGACGCTGGTCAGCCTTGCCATCTTCTGGCGGGCGCTGGTGGCCGAATGCCTCGACCCGCTGTTCCTGCGCTCGGTCAGCCGGCTTGGCAGCCCAGTGCACTTCATCTTCCTCGGCCTCGTCGTGCTCAACCTCGTCGGCGGCTTCCAGGCACTCGGCACGCTTCTGTCGGTCGGGCTGATGATGCTGCCGGCCGCCGCTGCCCGCTTCTGGACGGTGCGCGTCGAGCCGATGTGCGTTTTGGCGGTGCTGATCGGCTTTGCCTCCTGCGTCGCCGGGCTGCTGTTGTCCTATCACGCGTCGCTGCCGTCCGGCCCGGCCATCATCCTGTCGGCCGGCGTTGTCTATTTCGCCTCGATCCTGTTTGGCACGCGCGGCATCCTGCGCGCGCGCATCATCCATCACCGTCACAGAACGGCCTGATCCCCCGCCCCTAGAAGGAGACCCGCCTATGCTGAAATCGATCCGCTCCGCCCTGGTTATGAGCGTTATAACATTAACTGCATTTGGCGCATCGTCGGCCTTCGCGGCACCGCTGAAAGTGGTCGCCAGCTTCACCGTCATTGCCGATTTCGCCAAAAACGTCGGCGGCGATCGTATCGACATCACCACCATTGTCGGACCTGACGGCGACGCCCATGTCTACGAGCCGAGCCCGGCCGACGCGGTGGCCATGGCCAAGGCCGATATCGTGCTCGTCAACGGCCTGCATTTCGAAGGGTTTCTGCAGCGGCTGGTCGATGCCAGTGCCACCAAGGCGTCCATCATCACCTTGACCAAGGGCGTGACGCCGATCGATTTCAAGCCTGAATTCGCCGATGCCGATGCAGCCGAAGGTGCCGGCACCGGCGGCGGCAAGACGGTCACCGATCCGCACGCCTTCCAGTCTATCGCCAATGCCAGGATTTATGTGAAGAACATCGCCGATGCTTTTTGCGCGGCGGATGCGGACGGCTGCGTCAGCTACCAGACCAATGCCGCCGCCTACACAAAGAAGCTCGACGCGGTCGAGGGTGAAGTGAAAACGGCGATCGCCTCTATCCCTGAAGCGAAGCGCGTCGTCATCACCTCGCATGACGCCTTCGGCTATTTCGAACACGCATACGGCCTGACCTTCCTCGCTCCGCAGGGCATCTCCACCGATTCCGAGCCATCCGCCGCCGATGTCGCAAAGCTGGTCGAGCAGGTGAAGCAGGACAAGGCAGCGGCGATCTTCGTCGAGAACATCACCAACCCACGCCTGATTGAGCAGATCGCCAGCGAAACCGGCATCAAGGTCGGCGGCACGCTCTATTCGGACGCGCTCTCGCAGCCCGACGGCCCGGCCGCGACCTATATCGACATGATGCACAACAACATCCGTCAGATCAAAGGCGCCATTCTCGGCAGCTGAGTTTGAAGGGACATCCAGCCGGTCCGTATCGGCCCGGTTGGATTTTCTGGCGCGCGATGTCTATTTGGCAGAGAATTCCTTCGGTGCGGATTGCCGGCCATCTCGGGGAGTGGCAAGACTGCCGCCTGACAAGTTTGCGAGGACACTGCCATGGAATACCGCGAAATCAGCGAGGACTATTCGGTCTCGGGCCAGATCCAGCCGGAAGACGTCACCGCCATCAAGGAAGCCGGCTTCAAGAGCGTGATCTGCAACCGGCCCGATGACGAACAGCCCGGCCAGCCTTCGGCCGACACCGTCAAGGCGGCGGTCGAAGCCGCGGGCCTCGCCTTCCGCTACATTCCGGTGATCAGCGGCCAGATCACCGCCGAGAATGTCGAGGATCAGGCCGAGGCATTGGACGAGCTCGACGGGCCGGTCTTCGCCTATTGCCGCTCCGGCGCGCGCTGCACCAACCTTTACGGGCTGATCCAGCAATCGAAGGGGTGAGACACATCCCGCACGGTGGCGTTCCTTAGCGCCCCCCTCTGGCCTGCCGGCCATCTCCCCCTCAAGGGGGGAGATCAGCGGCGGCAGCGCCGCCACCTCCTTTTCAACTTCGGTGATTGGCGAAGAAGAACGTGACAGCCAATCTCCCCACTTGAGGGGGAGATGTCCGGCAGGACAGAGGGGGGCGCTGTCCCTCCAGCATATCGGGCGAAATCCGCTTAAATCGGCAGCGCGCTGGTCTCCTTCAGCGTCTCAAGCACGATTGCCGTCTTCACGTGCTGCACGGATTCGTGCGGAAGGAGCACGTTATTGACGAATTCCGACAGCGACTTCAGGTCGGGCGTTACGACTTTCAGGATGTAGTCCATCTCACCGGTCAGCGCGTGGGCCTCCTGCACCTCGGGCAGCCGCGCCACCAGCTCGCCGAAGCGCCTGGCATTGTCGCGGTTGTGGGTGGCTAGCGTCACCGAGATGACGTTGACCAAGGAAAAACCAAGCTTGTCGCGGTCGAGAACGGCGCGATAGCCCTTGATAAAGCCGTCCTCCTCCAACCGCTGGCGGCGGCGCGAGCATTGCGACGCTGATAGGTTCACGCGCTCCGAAAGGTCGTTGTTGGTCAGCCGCGCGTCGCCTTGCAACAGCGCCATTATCTTGCGGTCAAACTGATCAATGCGCGTCTCATCCATGGTTTTTCCAAATAGCATGCATATTTCTCGCATGAGATGATCATTTAAAGCGTTTGAATGCAAGCACCGTGCAGCGGCTCCGCGCTATGATGACGCCAGGTGGCTTTTCAGGCCAAATCAGCTTTCGGAGGAATGCCATGGGTCCCTTTCCGCACGACGCCCCGCCCGCCAAGATCAGCAAGAACAACCCCGCCGGCACCGATGGGTTCGAGTTCGTCGAATTCGCGCATCCGGAGCCGCAAAAGCTGGCCGAATTGTTCACCCGCATGGGCTATGTCGAGGTGGCCAGGCACCGCACGAAAGACATCACCGTCTGGCGCCAGGGCGACATCAACTATGTCGTCAATGCAGAACCCGGCTCGCATGCGATGAAGTTCGTCGACAAGCACGGCCCTTGTGCCGCCTCGATGGCCTGGCGGGTGGTTGACGCCAAGCATGCTTTCGACCACGCGGTTGCCAAGGGCGCCACGCCTTACGAAGGCGCCGACAAGGCGCTCGACGTGCCGGCGATCGTCGGCATCGGCGGCTCGCTGCTCTATTTCATCGAGACCTACGGCAAGAAGGGCTCGGCCTATGATGCCGAGTTCGAGTGGCTGGGTGCACGCGACCCGCGGCCGGAAGGCGTCGGCTTCTACTATCTCGATCACCTGACCCACAATGTCTATCGCGGCCAGATGGACAAATGGTGGGATTTCTACCGCAATCTGTTCGGCTTCAAGCAGATCCATTTCTTCGACATCGACGGCAAGATCACCGGCCTGGTCAGCCGCGCCATCACCTCGCCCTGCGGCAAGATCCGCATTCCGCTGAACGAGTCCAAGGACGAGACCAGCCAGATCGCCGAGTACCTGAAGAAGTACAATGGCGAGGGCATCCAGCACATCGCTGTCGGCACCGACGAAATCTACGAGGCCACCGACAAGCTCGCCGCCAACGGGCTAAAGTTCATGCCCGGCCCGCCGGAAACCTATTACGATATGTCCTATCACCGCGTGAATGGCCATGACGAGCCGATCGAGCGGATGAAGAAGCACGGCATCCTGATCGACGGCGAAGGCGTCGTCGACGGCGGCACGACCAAGATCCTGCTGCAGATCTTTTCGAAGACCGTGATCGGGCCGATCTTCTTCGAGTTCATCCAGAGGAAGGGCGACGAAGGTTTTGGCGAAGGCAATTTCCGCGCGCTGTTCGAATCGATCGAGCAGGACCAGATCAAGCGCGGGGTGATCAAGGTTCAGGCGGCGGAGTAAGCCGACCCCGAACCGAACTTCTTGCGTCACGATCAATTATGACCTAAATTATGGTCACAAAGGATCGAGTCCATGAATGTTTCCATCGCCGAGGCCAAGGCCAAATTGTCGGAACTCGTCAGCCGAGCGGAAGCCGGCGAGGAGATCGTTCTGACACGCCACGGCAAGGTGGCCGCGCGCATCGTACCGCCGGCAGCGGCCGAACCCCTGCCGCGTATCGGCGCCTTGAAAGGCAAGATCTGGATTGCGGACGATTTTGATGAACTCGGTCCTGAGTGGGACGAGTACGTGAAATGACTGTCGGCCCGTTTCTCGCCGACACCCACATCATCCTCTGGTCGATTTCGGACGATCGACGTCTCAGCGAGCACCACCGTGCTATTCTGGCCTCGGAAGCGGTGGTGTTCGCGAGCGCGGCAAGCGTTTGGGAAATTGCCATCAAACGTTCGATCGGGAAACTCAACGCGCCGGACGATCTGCCGACGCTGCTTCCAAGGATGCAATTTCAGCCTCTCGCCGTAACCTTACAACATGCGAACGCCGTAGCGGGCCTACCCCACCACCATGGTGATCCGTTCGACAGACTGCTGATTGCACAGGCGCAAGTAGAGAACCTGACCATATTGACATCCGACCCGCATTTCTCCCGTTACGGTGTCGCTCTGATATGATCGGCGAAAGCACCTGCCTCACAAACTATGCGGCGCAGATGATCCAGCAGGCTCATCACGTCATCCGGTCGACCGCACCAGATACAAACCCGCCCACATAACGACAAATCCAGCAAGCACGATCAGCAGAAGCCGGTTCATGCGCCGACGCATGCCCTGCGTTTCCGCGTCTCGCGCGACGTTCATGTTGGTGATGGTGTGGAACATCATCGCCTTGCGCGGAAAGCCGCTGCGGTTGGTCAGGGCGGGCGAACGCGCCTCGATGCGATAGCTCAGCCGGATCGCATGGATGAAGACCGCCAGTATGGCAAGTGCCCAGACACCCGCCAGCAGATAGACCCCCGTCATGCCCTTACCTCTCGTATTTCTCGACCTTCTGCTCGATGGCGCCAAAGATCGAATGACCAGCTTTGTCCTTCATCTCGATGCGCACCGTGTCGCCGAAGCGCAGGAATGGCGTTTTGGCTTCGCCTGACACAATGGTCTCGATCATGCGCAGTTCGGCGATGCAGGAATAGCCGGCGCCACCGGCCGAGACAGGCTTGCCCGGCCCGCCGTCGAGCTTGTTGGAGACGGTGCCCGAGCCAATGATCGTGCCTGATACCAGCGGCCTTGTCCTGGCGGCGTGGACGATCAGCGCCGGAAAATCGAACGTCATGTCGGTGCCGGCATTGGCGCGGCCGAATGGCTTGCCGTTGAGATCGGCGAGCAGCGGCAGACTGACCTTGCCGCCGTCCCAGGCGTCACCCAGTTCGTCCGGCGTGACGGCGACAGGCGAAAACGCCGAGGACGGCTTCGACTGGAAGAAGCCAAATCCCTTGGCAAGCTCCAGCCCAGTGAGCGCGCGCAGCGTCACGTCGTTGACCAGCATGACCAGCCGGATCGCGGCACGCGCCTCATCGAGGCTTGCATCCATCGACACATCGTCGACGATGACGGCGACTTCGCCTTCCATGTCGATGCCGAAGGCCTCGTCAGCCATGCGGATCGGATCGCGTGGCGAAATGAAAGAATCCGAGCCGCCCTGGTAGATCAGCGGATCGGTCCAGAAGCTCGCCGGCATCTCGGCGCCGCGGGCTTTGCGCACCAGTTCGACATGGTTCACATAGGCCGAGCCATCGGCCCATTGATAGGCGCGCGGCAGCGGCGAATGGGCGTCGTGTTCGTGGAAGCGCTCCGACGGCACCGCGTTGTTCTCCAGCGATTCCGCTATCGTCGTAAGGTGCGGAGCGATGCGCCGCCAATCGTCGAGTGCTGCCTGCAGCGTGCGTGCCAGGAACGAGGCATCGGTGAAGCGCGTCAGGTCGCGCGAGACGACGACGAGTTTTCCATCGCGCGTCCCGTCCTTCAAGGTGGCAAGCTTCATGCGGTTTCCTCTCCTTGCGCAGCTTTTCCGCTGCTTTGGTTTTTTGTCTTACGCATGATCTCTGGACAAACGGAACCGTTTGTCCGAGAAAACCGGTTCCCACTTTTCGCTGACGCGGTCCTTCGGTTCGGGATCATGCTAACCCCACAACAAGGCCGTCGCGGGCGATCGTCAAGTCGCCGGCCCATGTTTTCCTGACGGCGGCAGTCCAGCCGGCCTCGCCGATCTCGGGATCGTCAGCCGGAATGAGGTGATTGAGCACCAGTCTCTTCACCCCGGCATCGCTGGCGATGCGCCCACCTTCTTCGGCAAAGCTGTGACTGGCGAGCAGATGGTCTTTCAATCGCGCGCCATTGCCGGTCTTGGCCACAAGCCGCTCTATGCCGTCTTCCAGCATGGCTTCGTGGACGAGGATATCGGCGGCTTTGGCAAAATCGGCGAGCGGTGGAAAGAAGGCCGTATCGGCGGAGAACACCACGCTTTTCCCGCCATGCTCGAAACGCAGGGCAAAACAGTCGGTCACCGGCGGATGGTCGACGCGCAGCGCCGAAACCATCAGGCCGCCCTGCTCGACCACCTGGCCCTCGCCGAATTCGACAATCGAAACCAGTTCGCGAATATCCGGCCGGCCCTCATCGACGATGCGGATTTCGATGTCGAACTCCATCGCCTGACAAAAACGCTGCCAATAGTGGCCGGTGCCTGGCGGGCCGAACACGCCGACGGGCGTCGCCAGGCCCGCCGTCCAGGCGGTGTGGATCAACGGCCCCAGTTCCAGCACATGGTCGGAATGCAGATGCGTGATGAAGATCAGGTCGAGCGCCTTCAGGCTAACGCCAGCATCGACCAGGCCGCGCGTCACGCCAAGTCCGCAATCGACGACGATGCTGCGGCCGCCGATCTGCAGCAGCGAGGAACTCGGCCATGGCCCGCCCGGCCGCAATGCCGGCCCACCCTTCGAGCCCAGCAGCACCAGCCGATCCGGCATTGGCTCGCCGCTCAAGACCAGTCGCCCTCGGGCGTGCCGTTGAAACGCTTCTTCAGGTCGGCCCAGCAGTCGATATAATTGTCCTGCCGGGTTTCCAGTTCGGCGCCGTAGCGGGTCAGCAACTGCGGAAATCGGGTCTCGAACATGAAGGCCATGGTGTTGTCGAGCTTGACCGGTTTCAGCTCCGCGCGCGAGGCCTTTTCGAAGCCAGGCGCATCCGGCCCATGGGCCAGCATCAGATTGTGCAGGCTGATGCCGCCCGGCACGAACCCCTCCTCCTTGGCGTCGTACTGGCCGTGGATCAGGCCCATGAACTCGCTCATGATGTTGCGATGATACCAGGGCGGCCGGAACGTATCTTCGGCCACCAGCCAGCGCGGCGGAAAGATGACGAAGTCGATGTTGGCGGTGCCCTCCTCGCCACTCGGAGCGGTCAACACCGTGAAAATCGACGGGTCGGGATGGTCGAACAGCAGTGCTCCGACAGGCGAAAACGTCGCCAGATCATATTTGTAGGGCGCATAATTGCCATGCCAGGCAACGACATCCAGCGGCGAATGGCCGATCTCGGTGACGTGGAAATTGCCGCACCATTTTACCGTCAGCCGACACGGTGTCTCCTTCTCCTCGAACCAGGCGCAAGGCGTCTTGAAATCGCGCGGATTGGCCAGGCAATTGGCACCGATCGGACCGCGATCGGGAAGAGTCAGCTTGGCGCCGTAGTTCTCGCAGACATAGCCGCGCACTTCGGCGTCGACGAGTTCGACCTTGAAGACCAAACCGCGCGGCAGCACGGCGATCTCGCCAGGCCGCAGTTCAATGACGCCCATCTCGGTGACGAAACGCAAGGCGCCGACCTGCGGCACAACAAGCAACTCGCCGTCGGCGTTGAAGAAATGATCGTCGGCCATCGACGTGTTGGCGACATAGACGTGGGCTGCCATGCCGGTCTGCCCGAGCACGTCGCCGGCGGTGGTGATGCTGCGCATGCCCTGAATGAAATCAGTCGGCTCCTTCGGCATCGGCACCGGATTCCAGCGATACTGGCCAAGCGCCAGTTCATGGTCGCCGACATTCGGCGCGCTCTTCCACAAGGGATAGCTCACAGCCTTGAAGCGGCCGGTGTGCTTGACGCTTGGCCGGATCCGGTAGAGCCAGGACCGCTCATTGGTGCCGCGCGGCGCGGTGAAGGGCGAGCCGGAAAGCTGTTCGGCATAGAGGCCGTAGGCCGGCCGCTGCGGCGAATTCCGTCCCTGCGGCAGCGAGCCGGGCAGCGTCTCGGTCTCAAAATCGTTGCCGAAGCCCGGCATATAGGAAAAGGCCATTGCTTCCTCCCGAAATGGATCTCAATTGACCAAACTGGTTTCATTTGTAACCATTGAAAATGTAACCATCAATGGCGGCTTTGAAAAATGGCGATCAAGAGCGAAGCGTCCGACGCGCCTGAAATTCTCAATCTGGAAAATTTCCTGCCCTACCGGCTCTACCGGCTTGCCGACGCCGTCAGCCGCGAATTTTCGGGGATATACAAGGACCGTCACGGCCTCACGCGTCCTGAATGGCGCACGCTGGCCGGGCTCGGACAGCACGGCACGATGACGGCGACGGCGCTGGGCGAACAATCGGCGATGCACAAGACAAAGGTTTCGCGCGCCGTCGCCGAGCTCGAACGGCGTCGCTGGCTCTCACGAAAACCAGACGAAAAAGACCGCCGTATCGAACGTCTGACGCTGACCGGAGCGGGGCTTGCCGCCTATCGCGAGATGGTGCCGCTGGCAAAAGCCTTCGAGCAGGAATTGCTGGCAAGGCTGAGCACCGGCGAGCGCGCCGCGATCGCCGAGGGGCTGGCGGCGCTGGAGACCAGCCTGACCTCGAGCAAGGGTTACGGTCAAACAAATCACTCTGGACGACCGAGCTCGAGCGAGACTGCGTGAAAACTGCCCACCATGATCAAAGCGTAGCGTTTCCTATGCTTTGAACGAGATTTGTGTTGTCAAGCCGTATATAATGGCTGCCACATTGACGGGAGGACTACCATGCGCATTCGCACATTGAGTGTCCTGGTGACGCTGCTTGTAGGCACCTGCACATTTGCGCACGCTCAGCAGACAAAGCCTATGTCAATCGAGGTGTTTCCTTTCGAATTGGAGGACAAGAGCGCCGGGGCGGGGATAATTCCCCCCGATGAACGCGATAGGCGCTATCTGTCCGAGTCGGCACAAGTTGCGAAGGACATGCTCTCCCAGTCTGGGCGTTTTACAATAATTGATGTGCCGGCGAGGGATAAGCTGGACGCTGCGCCGCACGGATTGCGCAACTGCGGGGGCTGTGAAGGCCAGATTGCCAAGGAGGACGGCGCGTCTCTTGCCTTGCTAGGCGTGGTAACGCGCGTCAACCGAACAGAGCATACCATGTTCATTCGCATCCTTGACGCTGAAACGGGGAAACATGTTTCGGAGGGTTTTACCGACCTTCGCATGGGTGCGAACTACGCGTGGCCCCGCTCCGTGAAATGGCTGATGACAAACAGAATTCTGCGGTAGGGCCGGCATCTACCAGTCCATCACCACCTTGCCGGAATTGCCGCTCTTCATCGCCTCGAAACCGGAAATGTAGTCGTCGATGCCGATGCGGTGCGTGATAAGCCCGGAAACATCCAGCGGCCCTTGCACCAGCGCGATCATCTTGTACCAGGTCTCGAACATCTCGCGGCCGTAGATGCCCTTGAGATGCAGCATCTTGAAGATGACCTTGTTCCAGTCGATCTCGAAACCGGTCGGCGCAATGCCCAGAATGGCGATCTTGCCGCCATTGTTCATGGTGTCGATCATGTCGCGGAAGGCGGGCGCGGCGCCAGACATTTCGAGGCCGACGTCAAAGCCCTCGGTCATGCCGAGCACCGGCATGACGTCGCGCAGCTTTTCCTTCGAGGCATCGACGACATGCTGCACGCCGAGTTTTTTCGCCAGCGCCAGCCGCACCGGGTTGATGTCGGTGATGACCACTTTTCGCGCGCCAACGCATTGGGCAACGAGCGCGCCCATGATGCCAATCGGCCCGGCGCCGGTGACCAGCACGTCCTCGCCGACAAGGTCGAAGGACAATGCGGTGTGGACGGCATTGCCCAGTGGATCGAAGATCGCGGCGATCTCGTCCGGCACATCATCGGGGATCGGCACGACATTGTGCTGCGGGATCGCCAGATACTCACCGAAGGCGCCCGGCCGGTTGACGCCGACGCCAAGCGTGTTGCGGCAGAGATGCCCTCGCCCGGCGCGGCAGTTGCGACAATGACCGCAAACGATGTGGCCCTCGCCCGACACGCGCTGACCGACCTTGTATTCGGTGACCGCCGCGCCGAAATCGGCGATAGTACCGACGAACTCATGGCCGGTAACCATCGGCACCGGCACCGTCTTCTGTGCCCACTGGTCCCAATTGTAGATATGGACGTCGGTGCCGCAGATCGCCGTCTTCTTGATCTTGATCAGCACGTCGTTGGGGCCGATCTCCGGCACCGGCACCTCTTCCATCCAGATGCCCGGCTCGGCTTTGGCCTTCACAAGCGCCTTCATCATGTTCGACATATCTAGCTCCTTACCCTCCCCCTTGTGGGGAGGGTGGCCCGAAGGCCAGGGGGTCCAAAAGTTTGTCGGTGGAGATCTGTGCGCACCCCCACCCCGTCTCCCGACCACTTGCCTTGCAAGCGGTCGCTCGTCGACCCTCACCACAAGGGGGAGGGTAAAGCCTCATCCAATGACCCCGAGTTCGCGCCCGACGGCGGCAAACGCTTCCACCGCGCGATCGATATCGTCGGTGGAATGTGCCGCCGACATCTGCGTGCGGATGCGCGCCTGGCCTTTCGCCACCACCGGGAAGGAAAAACCGATGACATAGATGCCGCGTTTCAGCATGCGTGCAGCCATCTCCTGCGCCAGGCTCGCATCGCCCAGCATGACCGGAATGATCGGATGATCGGCACCGGCCAAGGTGAAGCCGAGTTTGCCCATCCGCGACCGGAACCGCGCCGCGTTGGCATAGAGGCGCTCGCGCAAGGCATCGCCATTGCGGACCAGTTCGAACACCTTGATCGAAGCGCCAGCGATCGCCGGCATCAGCGTGTTGGAGAAGAGATAGGGCCGTGAGCGCTGGCGCAGCCAGTCGACCACCTGGCTCTTGCCCGAGGTATAACCACCTGATGCGCCGCCGAGCGCCTTGCCCAGCGTCCCGGTGATGATATCTACCCTGCCCTCGACGCCGCAATGCTCGGCCGAGCCGCGGCCGTTCTGGCCGACGAAGCCGACCGCATGGCTGTCGTCGACCATCACCATGGCGTCGTATTTCTCGGCAAGGTCGCAGACACCCCGGAGATTAGCGATAATGCCATCCATCGAGAACACGCCATCGGTGGCGATCAGCCGGAAGCGGCAATCCCTGGCTTCCTTCAATCGCGCCTCGAGGTCGGCCATGTCGTTGTTGGCGTAGCGGAAGCGTTTGGCCTTCGACAGCCGCACACCATCGATGATCGAGGCGTGGTTCAGCGCGTCGGAAATGATCGCATCGTCCTCACCCAGCAGCGTCTCGAACAGACCGCCATTGGCGTCGAAGCACGAGCCGTAGAGGATGGTGTCTTCCATGCCGAGGAAAGAGGAAATCGTGGATTCGAGCTGCTTGTGTTCTTCCTGCGTGCCGCAGATGAAGCGTACCGACGCCATGCCGTAGCCATAGCGGTCGAGCGCCTGCTTGGCAGCATTGCGCAAATCGGCGCTGTCGGCGAGGCCAAGATAGTTGTTGGCGCAGAAATTCAGTACCTTGTCGCCGCCGACCTCGATCTCTGCCGACTGCGTCGAAGTGATCACCCGCTCGGACTTGTAGAGCCCGGCCGATTTCAGGCCTTCAAGCTCGCTGTCGATGTGGGAGAGGAATGCTGCGGTCATGATCGGGCCTCGTTTGATGTGGGCCGACTGTCGTCCCACCCGCGCGAAAAATCCATCGCAAAAACGACCGGATCGGTGGCAAGCGCCGGAAGTAGATCGTCATGCGGCCGCGGAAGCAACGCCACCACAAATGGCGCTGGCCGGTGACCGCTCAAATGTCGGTACAGCACTAAACGAGCCGATAACCATTTCGCGATCTTTCCACGGCTCCCCCTTGCCGGCCGGCTGTCGATTTCCAGTCCTGTTAACATTTGCAGTTCAATGGTGCTCATACAGAAATCCGTTGGCGAGAGGGCCGCCCCCGAAAATGTCGCAGCAGCCGGTGCAAACCGTTTCAGGCAAGCTCATACTGCTGATCAAGGCCGGCTATTGGCTTGCCCTGGTGATCATTGCGGCCATGGTGATAGCCTCCTTCATCCTGCTGCAGCAGATGATGGCCACCCAACAGCACAACCACACCTTGCTCGACATTGTCAGCACGCAAAAGACGCTGTCGCAGCGCATAGTTTTCCTTGCCAGTGCAACGGGTGCTGCCTCACGCGACAAGCAGCCGGCGCTGGTCAGCGCGCTCAAGCAGGCAACGGCGGAATTCGAGACGAACTACGACCTGCTGCTCGAGCAGACGGGAGCCGATCCGCAATCGCCGGCCAAGCTCGACCCAAAGTCGATCGAGAGCGTGCTTTTCGCCAAGCCCTTCCACCTCGACTATTTCTCGGTCGGGCTGATCGCCAATGGCGACCGCCTGATCTCGGCTTATGAATCGCAATTCACAGGCAATGGCGGCTACAAGGGCGGCGACGAACGCGTCAATCTCGATGCCTCTGTCGCCAATGCGAACTTGTCGGGCTACGCCGCGCTTGGCCAGCGCATCAGCGCCGATGCCGACGAGCGCTCCGAAAAGCTGCTCGCACTACACCGCACGCTGTTCTATGCCACCCTTGGCGTCATCATACTGGTGGCGCTCTTCATCTTCAGGCCGATGTCGAACGCCATCCTGCGCAAGACGCATGAACTGATCGACGCGCGCAACTCCATGGCCTTCATCGCGGTGCATGACGGCCTCACCGGCCTGCACAACCGCACCTTCCTGACCGATCATTTCGACACGCTGATCAAGGGCACGCACCGGCGTCGCGAGCGCCTTGCCGTCGTCCAGCTCGACCTCGACCGGTTCAAGCAGATCAACGACACGCTCGGCCACGCCGCCGGCGACTATGTGCTGGTCGTCACCGCGCAGCGCATGCGCGATTCCTGCCGGGCGTCGGATCTGTGCGTGCGCCTGGGCGGCGACGAGTTCGTCATGATCCTCGGCGGTGCCGGCGGCACCGAAGACATCAACATGCTGGCGCGGCGCATCCTGGCTCACATCAACGAGCCGATCGTCTTTCAGGGCACGACCATCCTCCCAGGCGCCAGCGCCGGCATCGCCGTCTATCCGATCGACGCCGACAACGCGCAGGATCTGCTGGTCCACGCCGATCTGGCGCTGTACTCCGCCAAGAAGCTGGGCGGCGGCAACTTCTCGTTCTTCTCCGAAGAGTTGCGCCGCGAGCTCGACTATCGCAAGCAGCTCGAGCACGACATCAAGGTCGCCATCGCCGAGCGGGCGTTTCAGGTCTATTTCCAGCCGCAGGTTTCGCTGACCAACGGCACGATCAGCGGCATCGAGGCGCTGGTGCGCTGGAACCATGCCGAGCGCGGCATGATCCCGCCCGGCGAATTCATTCCGGTGGCCGAGAAATGCGGCTTCATGCCCGAGATCGGCCGCATCGTCATCAGCAAGGCGATCAACGAGGCGGCCGAATGGAATCGCGCCGGCATTGCCTTCGGTCGGCTTGCCGTCAATGTTTCCGGCACCGAGTTGCGCGAACACGATTTCGATGCATTCTTATTCGAGACGCTGGAAAAGGCCGGGCTGCCGTCACAAAAATTGTCGCTGGAAATCGTCGAATCCGTCATTCTCGACGACGAGAAGACGGGCATCGCCGCCAAGCTGCGCCACATCAGGGCAGCCGGCGTCCATCTCGAACTCGACGATTTCGGCACCGGCTATGCCTCGCTCAGCCATGTCAACCCGAACGAGATCGACCGGCTGAAGATCGATCGCCGCTTCGTCCAGAACATCCATGAGAATGGCGACAACTCGAAGATCGTCCGCGCCATCACCGAGCTTGCCCGAGGCCTCGGCATCTCGATCGTTGCCGAGGGTGCAGAAACCGAGGCCGAGCTGGAGTCGCTGATGGCGATCGGATGCGACCAGGTGCAGGGCTATTCCATCGCCTTCCCGATGCCGCACGACAAGGCGCTGGAATGGCTGACCGCCCGCATGCCGAAAAAGGCGAGGCTGACGGTGCTGCAGGGAAGCTTGGTGTGAACACCCCCTGATCGCCTTGACAAGCAGCCACCGACATGGCGGCCTGTCGTGATCGCGGGGGGATAACGCGGGTGATGACACTGTTTCGGTTTGTCCTGGCGGCGCTGTTGATTTTTTCGGTCCCTGCCCATGGGGCCGATCGCACCATCTATCTTACCTTCGACGACGGCCCGCTGAACGGCACAAGCAACATCCTCGATGTGCTGGAAGCCGAGCAGGTTCCTGCAACCCTATTCATGGTTGGCATGCATGCGCAGGCGAGCGCCGCCAACAGGGCGCTCGTCCAACGCGCCAAGCAGCTTCCTCTGGTGACGCTCGGCAACCACAGCTACAGCCATGCCTACAATCACTACCGGCATTTCTACGGTGACACCGAAGGTGTCGTCGCCGACATGATGCGGGCAAATGCGGTGCTCGGGCTGAAGCCGGTTGTGCATGCGCGGCTGCCAGGGCGCGACGTGTTCAGGCTGCCCTCGATGTCGAAGAACGACACCTCGCTTGGCCTCGCCCAAGAGGGGCATGAAGAGCCCGACTACGAGTTTGTCGCGGCCTCGGGCTTCTATCTCTACGGCTGGGACCACGAATGGGTGCACAAGGACAGCGGCGAGCCGGTGCAGAGCGTCGATCACCTGGTCAGCGAGATCGATCACCTGTTCGGCTATGGCCGCTTCGTCAAGCCCGGCAAGCTGATCCTGCTGATGCATGACGAGATGTTTCAGGACGGTTTTGACGGCAAGTCGAAGCTGACCGATTTGATCACCGCGCTGAAGCTGCGCCGCTACACCTTTGGGGCGATCAAGGATTACGATGACTGAGCGGCCGTTATGATTTGACTTTGCGAGCCGGTTTGCGGGAACGAGGCGGGATATCGTTCTTGTCACCGGGAAAAGCCGTCAACAATCGTCCGAAGCTCGGCGCCTCGACATTGGCCCGCAATACGGCCAGGACCTGCGCGAACTCCGCCAGCCGCTCGTCGGACAATCCTGTACGAAGTCGCTTGTCGAAGACAAGTGCCGCCTTGCGCAATGTCTCGAACATCGCTTCTCCGGCCTCGGTCAATTCGACCAGATGAACCCGGCGGTTGACGGGGTCGCGGCGGCGCATCAGCAACCCCTGCGCCTCCATGGCATTGAGATGATGGGTCAGCGTCGCGCCCTGGATACCGATCATGCCGGCAAGCTCGCGCTGGTTGGCAAGCTTGCTCGACTTGACCGACAGCAAGGTAAGCCAGACCGGCAGCGTACCGCCGGCCTCGACCAGGGCTGCGTCGAAGGCCTGGGCAACCAGCTTGGCGGTTCGTCCGAGATTCATGCCGACTGGCGGGCGTTCGAAGGGCGTCATCGTCAGACACTAGAGCAAGGGAAAGGCCGATGGAACTGGCTGTGATTTATACATTGACACCTAACCGTTAGATATCTAACTATATAGCAGCGACGGACGAGAGAGGAGAGCAGATCATGCAATATGTCTACATCGTCGTTATCGGTCTTCATGTCATGGCAGGCGTATTCTGGGCGGGCACGACCATCGCGGTCGGCCGTGACCCGGACATCCGGGCGGAACGATTCTTCCGGCCGCAAATGGGCGCTGCTGGCCTGGTTTTCCTGACCGGAATACTGCTCTGGTATTTCTTTCATGAGGGCGTTTTCGGCTCGATGGAGAAGGTGCTGGCGCTGGGCATCGTGACGGCCCTGATCGCCGCCGGCGTGCAAGGCGCGCTGGTGGGCTCAGCCAGCAGGCAGCTTGCCGGTGCTGATGCGGCAACGGAAAGCCAGTTGCGCGCGAAGATGACAAGAGGCGAGCGCATCGCTGGGGGGCTGCTGGTGCTGACCGTGCTGTGCATGGCCACCGCCAGAATGTTTTGAGCGCCGCCACGCAGCACACTTCACAGAATCGTACGTTGTCTGGCGACGAGCCAATGACGTGCGGGCACGCGGCCAGACCGTCGTACACGGGCTCTCGTATGCAGGTCCGGCCGCGTGCCACCAACTTCCCGATGACGCGCGTCAGATCCGCAAGCCGAACCTGATGCCATCGTAGATGGCGGCATGGATGTTGCGCGAGGCGACGGCGTCGCCGATGCGGAACAGCACAAAGCCGCCTTCTGGATTGCGCTTGGGAAAGATGTCGCCACCGCTCACCAGCCGTTCGTAGTCGACCGCACCGCCATTCTTCGACAGCGGCTTCAGCGAGATGTAGAGATCATCGAGCGGCAGCGTGCCGTGCTCGACCACCACCTGGTCGACCCGTCGCTCGCCGCGCCAGCCATCGGCGAAATCCGAGGCTAGCTCGGCGACCAGCTGGTTGCCCTCGCGCCGAACCGAACGCAGCCGCGTGTTGATGGTGATGGTGACGCCCTTTTCCTGGAAGGCGCGCATGTATGGCACATGGTTCATGCCGCCCATTTCCGGAGCAAAGAAGCGTTCCGGCGAAACCAACTCGAGTTTCGCGCCGGCATTGGCGATCAATTCGGCCGCGCCCATGCCCTGATGGCCGCCATTGTCGTCATAGAGCAGCACATTTTCCGCGGGCTTGACGCTGCCGGCCATGATGTCCCAGCTTGAGGTGACAAGGTTGTCGCCAGCCGTCAGCGGCGGGTTCTGCGGCAGACCGCCGGTGGCGATCACCACCACGTCGGGCGACAGCGCCAAAACATCGTCCTTTTCCGCCCAGGTGTCGTAGCGGATCTCGACGCCGAGCCGGTCGAGTTCGGCCAGCCGCCAGTCGATGATGCCGATCAATTCCTTGCGGCGCGGATTCTGTGTCGCCAATCGCACCTGTCCCCCAGCCTGGCTCGACGCTTCAAGCACCGTCACCTTGTGGCCGCGCTCGGCCGCGACCCGCGCAATCTCGAGCCCGCCGGCGCCGGCACCGACGACGATAACCCTTTGCTTCGCTCCCTCGGTCTTGACGATGATGTGCGGGATATCCGCCTCGCGGCCCGTCGCCGCATTGTGGACGCACAGCGCTTCGCCGCCTTCGTAGATGCGATCGAGACAATAGGTGGCGCCGACACACGGACGTATCTCGTGCTCCCTGCCCTCCATCACCTTTTTGATGATGTGCGGATCGGCGATGTGGGCACGGGTCATGCCGACCATGTCGAGCTTGCCTGTGGCGATGGCGTGCCGTGCAGTGGCGACATCGGATATTCGCGCCGCATGGAAGGTCGGGAATTTCGTCGCCGCCCTCACCTCGCCGGCGAAATCGAGATGCGGCGACGAGCGCATGCCGGCCACCGGGATGACCTTGGTCAGCGCGGCATCGCTCTCGATCGAGCCGCGGATGATGTTGAGGAAATCGACCTTGCCGGAGCCGGCGAGCCGCCTGGCGATCTCGATCCCCTCCTGTTTCGACAGTCCCTTGTCGAAGTCTTCATCGGCGACCATGCGGATGCCGACGACGAATTTGTCGCCGACGGCTGCCCGCACGGCATCAAGCACCATGTTGGTGAAGCGTAGGCGGTTGTCCAACGAGCCGCCGAATTCGTCGTCGCGGTGATTGGTGGCCGGCGACCAGAAGCCGTCCATCAGATGGCCGTAGGATTCGAACTCGATGCCGTCGAGGCCGGCGGCCTGGCAACGCTGCGCGGCCGAAGCGTAGTCGGCGACGATGCGCTCGATGTCCCAGTCTTCGATGGTTTTCGGGAAAGCCCGGTGCGCCGGCTCGCGCACCGGCGAGGCCGAGAGCACAGGCAGCCAATCAGCCTTGTTCCAGCCGGTGCGGCGGCCGAGATGGGTGATCTGGATCATCACCTTGCAGTCGTGTTCGTGGCAGGCATCGGCAAGCTCAGCCAGCCACGGCACGATCCTGTCGTCATAGACATGCAGATTGCCGAAGGCGGCCGGACTGTCGCGCGAGACGATCGCCGAGCCGGCGGTCATTGTCAGCGCCATGCCGCCTTTGGCCTTCTCGGCATGGTAGAGCCGGTAGCGCTCTTTCGGCATGCCGTCCTCGGAATAGGCCGGTTCATGGCTGGTCGACATGACCCGGTTCTTCAGCGTCAGATGTTTGAGCTGGTAAGGCTGGAGAAGCGGGTCGCTGCTGGTCATCGTCTTCCTGCGGTTTCAAATTGTGCTAATGAGCGGCAAAATTCGTTTTCAAGCATGTCGTCCCCACACGCACTTGCGGGCGACATGCGATAAGGATCCCGACCATGATCGACACCAAAACCCTCACCCAACTCGGCGCGCACGTCGAGACGCCACAAAGCCCCAAAGCAGCGATCCTGGAAACCGTACCGTTTTCCCGCGGCGACGGACCGCCGGCGATCGTGCGCTTCACCTGCCCGGAATTCACCTCGCTGTGTCCGGTCACCGGCCAACCGGACTTCGCCCATATCGTCATCGACTACGCACCCGATGCGCTGCTGGTGGAATCGAAGTCGCTCAAGCTGTTCATGACCTCGTTCCGCAACCATGGCGCCTTCCATGAAGACTGCACCGTCATGATCGGCCGCCGCATTGTGGCGGCGACCAAGCCGCTGTGGTTGCGCATAGGCGGCTATTGGTATCCGCGCGGCGGCATTCCGATCGACGTGTTCTGGCAAACCGGCGCTCCGCCCGAAGGCGCCTGGCTGCCCGATACCGGGGTCGCGCCCTATCGCGGGCGGGGCTAGCCCGCCCGTCATTCGCACTGGTACTGGCTGAGCGCCCATTCGCCGGTCACCGACAACAGGTCCGTGATCTTCCAGTCGCCGTCGACCTTCTTGAATTTCCATTCCAGCCGGTGCGGGTTGCCGGCGACGACGAAGGCGACGATGACCTTGGCCTGGTCGCCGTTGATCGCTTCAAGCGTCTTCAGGCTCTTGTCGATCTCGGTCTTGTCATAGTCGGCATTGTCCAGCGCCATGTTGGGGTCGAGGCACTCGCCCTGCCCGGATTTGCGCAAGGCGTCGCTCTTGTCGAGCACGGTTTTCGCCGGATCGATGAAATGGCTGCGCTCCGACTGATCGATCTCCAGCCCGACCTGATCGTAAAACGGCCGCACCACCGCGGTCGGCGAGCCCGGCTGGACAGGTGCTGCCGGCGCCGCCTCGGCTGGCGACCATCCAACCGGCGGCGTTGCCGGCTCCACCCCGGTTCCGGGCGCATTTGCGGGCGGTGCCCCGCTGTCGCCCGGCGCGGCGTCGGCCGGGGCATTTGCCGGCGGCGCACCCAACAAACCTTGCGCGGCGGCGCCGCTCACCGCCAGCAGGCACACAGTCGACAGCGCCAGGAACGGGCGACGGGCCATCGTATCACTCCGGTGTCTGGCCGGCCAGGCATTCCAGCGCGCTGAGCGTCCAGTCGCTGGTTTTGGACGCGATGTCCGATATCTTCCACTTGCCGTCGATCTTCTTGAGCGACCAGAGCATTTCACGTTTTGAATCATCGCCTTCCGAAAACAAGCTGAAGGATGCTGTAATCTCTGCGTTGTCGCCATCCAGCTTCTCAGACAGTTTCAGCGTTTTCGAGACAGTTTTCTGATCGAAATCCTGGGCGTCGAGACCAGGATCGAAATCGATGCAGGCGACCTGGTCCGGGTTCTTTTTCGTTGCCTGGTCGTTCAGGTCGAACAATTTCGTCACCGGCTCGGTGAACCGATCCCGATATTGTTCGTCGGCCTCGAACTTGACCGCCGGCACATAGAAGAACTTCACCGCGTCGGACGCCGGTCCTGCGACGGCGGCAGCCGGCAAGGCTATCGAAAGGGCGGCAACGAGCGCTGTCAGTCGCATGCAGAATCTCCGGCTTTTGATGGCTTGAGCCTATCAATACCACGTATCCTGCATATCGGCTTTTTTTCGGCTCATGAAGTCTTGCAGCGCCTTGTTTCAGCCGTCCAGCCAGACGTTCTGGAGATCCATCTCGAAGGTCTGGTGGACGCCGTAGTTCTTCACCTTCTTGTTCATATGGCTGAAGAGCTTCTGCCAGTAGGGCTGAATGATGACGCCCGAATCCTGCAGGATCTGCTCGACATCCTTCATGACCTCGCGCCGCTTCTCGACGTCTATGAGCGAAAGCGCCTGCTTGAGCTTGGCGTCGAAATCGGGATTCGAATATGCCGATTCATTCCAGGCCTCGCCGGTGCGATATCCCAGCGCCAGAACCTGGACGCCGAGCGGGCGCATGTACCAGATCGTCATCGAGTAGGGATATTTCGTCCAGTCGTTCCAAAAGGTCGAGCCCGGCAGCACCGTGCGCTTCACCTTGATCCCGGCATCGCGCAGCTGGCCGGCGATCGCGTCGCCGGTGTTCTTCTGCCAATCGTCCTCGATGGTAATCAGCTCATGCTCGAAGTCGGCCTGGCCGGCTTCCGCCATCAGCTTCTTGGCGCCAGCGGCGTCGCGTGTCTTCTTGGGCAGCGCGTAATATTCCGGGTGGATCGGGGCGACGTGGTGGTTTTCACCAGGGGTGCCTCGCCCGGCGTAGCCGAGTTCGAGAACCGCATTGTTGTCGACGGCCATTTGCAGAGCGTTGCGCACCCGCTGGTCGTCATAGGGCTTGTGGGTGATGTTGGTTCGCGCAACCAGCGTCGTTGCCGTCGCAACCTCCGATTTGACAAGATCCATCTTGTCGAGAATGTCGATGAAGTCGGCGGGGGTCTCGAAATTGAGGTCGATCTCGCCGGAGTCGAATGCGTTTACCGAAGCGTTGAAGTCGGTGCCGTAGTCGATGAATTCGACACCGTCGAGCGGCGCTTCACCACCCCACCATTTGCCGTTTTCACGGCGCTTGAGGACCGCCTTTTGGCCGACATCGTAGGAGACCAGTTCGAACGGTCCGGTGCCGATCGGCTTCTTGATCGGATCGGCACCGTCGGCATCGAAGTTGCGATGAACCACGAGGGCCGGATAGTCGGTGAAGTTCGGGATCAACGAGATGTCGGGTTCGTTCAGCTTCAGCTTGACCGTGTTGTCGTCGACCTTGGTGATCGCGCCATCCCTGGCTTTACCGGTCTTTGCGTCGATCAGTGCGCCGACGCGGGCGGCCATGGAGTTGCCGGCGACATTCTTCTCGCACCAGCGCGTCAGATTTTGAACGACGTCATCGGCACCGAAAGCATCGCCGTTGTTCCATGTGATGCCCTTGCGCACATGCAGCACATATTCGGTGGCGTCGTCATTGACGTCCCAGCTTTCGAGCAGCACGGGTTCGAATGTGAATTGCCTGGTGTAGCGGACAAGCGGCTCCAGCCAGCAGCGCGAAATGTTGGCCAGTTCCACCCAGTCGTAGGTGCGCGGATCCTTCTGTCCCTTCACCGACATCGAGACGCGCAGCGTTCCACCTTTCTTCGGCTCTTCGGCCAAGGCCCGATCCGGCACGGCAAGGCCGATCATGCCATAGGCAAGCGCCGTCGAGGCGCCGAAGGCGCTTGCCAACGCCAGGAATTCGCGCCGGTCGGCACGATTTTCGCGAGCAGCGTCGGCCATCGCCTCGATGATGCTCGGCACCCGATCGCCATTGCTTCTGAAGAATGTCATTTCTTTCCTCCCGTCCGGTTTTCTTTTGATTCGCCGCCTCAACTGACGCTGTCCGGCAGCCTCTCCTCGCGCCGCGCGATGAAGTCCGCCAGGCCATCGGCGATGCCTTCGTCGAGCTTCGGCTCCTCGTAATCCGCCAGCATGTTGCGCGCCTTCTCGCGACCGCGCGTGTCGTGGTCCTTCGCCCCTTCGGCCTTCCACTGTTCGAACGAATTGAAATCCATGATCGAGGGCATGAAGAAGGCGGACTCGAAATGTTCCAGCGTGTGCTGGGTGCCGAGGAAATGACCCTGCGGCCCCACCTCGCGGATTGCCGCCATGGCTTCCTTGAAATCGTCGAACGGCAGTCCGCCGGCATATTTGTACCAGCCGACAAGCTGTTCGCAGTCGGTCGCGAATTTCGAATAGCCGCAGGTCAGGCCGGCCTCGAGCCATCCGGCGGAGTGCCAAATGTAGTTGGCGCCGGCGAGGATGGCGGCATGCATCAGCATGTTGGCCTCGTAGCCCGCTTGGGCGTCGTTCAGCTTCGACCCGACATGGAAGCCGGACGTGCGCCATGGCAGCCGGTATTTGCGCGCCAGGGCTCCCATCAGATACATCATCTGGGCCGCCTCCGGCGTGCCGCCCATCGGAGCGCCGGTCTTCATGTCCACCGTGACCATGAACTGCCCATAGATCTGCGGCGACCCCGGACGCAGCAGCTGCGTGAATGCGATGCCCGCTAGCGCTTCGGCATTGACCTGCGCCACCGCCCCCACGGCCGAGGCCGAGGTCGAGGCGCCGCACAGCGCGAAGGGCGCAAGGATCAGCGGCTGGTTGCTGCGCGCATAGACCTTCATCGCGTCCAGCATGGTGGCGTCCCAAACAAGCGGCGAATTGCAGTTGGTGATCGACACCAGGACAGGATTGTCGCGGACATAGTCCTCGCCGAACACGATGCCGGCCATCGCCATCGTGTCTTCCGCCCGATCCTTGGAGGTGACGATGCCCATGAACGGCTTATCGGAATGCTTCAGCGCCGAATGGATGATGTGAAGGTGGCGCTTCGGCACTGCGATTTCCATGGGCTCGCAGATGATGGAACTCGACGAGTGCAACGCCGGCGCCATGTAGGCGAGCTTGTGGAAATTGTTGAGGTCGGCGAGCGTGCCATAACGCCTGTTGTTGTCGAGGTCGCGCACATAGGGTGCGCCGTACATCGGCACGAAGATGGAATTGTTGCCGCCGACGCGCACCGAACGCTGCGGATTGCGCGCATTGAGCGTGAACTCCGACGGCACCTTCGACACGAGCTCCATCAGCAACGCCCGGTCGATGCGGACGCGTGTCTCCGAGACATCGGCGCCAGCCGCCTTCCACAGTGCAATGGCCTCGTCGTCGCGGAACTCGCACCCCACCTCTTCGAGGATCAAGAGCGACTCCTGGTGGATCAGTTCGACCGCCTCATCCGGAACCATCTGATAGACGGGGATCTGGCGGACCAGGGTCGGAAACGATGTTACGGGCGCTCCGCGCAGCGCCTTGCGCCCGAGGCGGCCGCCGCTGCGGCGATTGGCGTGTTCGGTGACTTCAGGGGCCGGTGCGTTCATGGCAACTCCATTCCACTTATCGGCAGCAGCCTAACGCGACAAAATGGTGATGTGACGCTGGAAAATCCTGATCTCTTGTATAAGCTCAGCTTATGCGAAGCCTGCGCCATCTCTTGCCCTCCGCCGGCAGCCTGATCGTCTTCGAGGCCGCCGGGCGGCTGTCGAGCTTCACCGCGGCCGGACGCGAGCTCGGTATGACGCAGGCCGCCGTCTCCTATGCCGTGCGAGGACTGGAAGAACAGCTTGGCGCCAAGCTGTTCCAGCGCCGCCATCGCCAGGTCATCCTGACCGAGGCCGGCGAGCGCTTCCACGCCGACGTTTCGCTCGGCCTTTCGCACATCCGCAAATCGGCGGAAGATCTGCGCCTGCAGGCGACCGGCGGCCATGTGACGCTTGCCGCGTCGACGGCTTTCGGCTCGTTCTGGATGATGCCGCGCCTGCAGCAATTCCGCGATGAACTGCCGGGGATCGACCTACGCATCCAGACCGCCGACCGCGACCTCGACATTATTGCGGAAGGCATTCCGCTCGGCGTGCGCGGCGGCGAGCCGCGGGACTGGCCGGACTATCACTCGTTGCCGCTGGCGGACGAGGAGATATTTCCCGTCGCCGGCACCAGCTATGCGGCAAAGTTCGGCCTGCCCAAATCCGCTGCCGAACTGGCCACGCACCGCCTCATCCATCTGGAAGAACCGTATCGTGAGGCGGCTAGCTGGGACGAATGGTTCCAGTCGGCCGGCGCCAGTCTCAGCGATACCGCGCGCGGCCTGCGCATCAACGACTATGGCCTGGTGATCCAGGGCGTCATGGAAGGGCAAGGCATCGCGCTTGGCTGGCGGCACCTTGCCGAGCGGCTGCTGGCATCAGGTCTGCTGGTGCCGGTAACGGATCATGTGCTGAGGACGGGCAAAGCCTTCTATGTGGTTTGGCCGAAGAACCGCGAGTTGAGCGAGAATGCCCGCAAGGTAAGGGATTGGTTGGCCGCTCAGGCGTGAGTACTTGATGGTGTGCCGCAGAATGACGATCGCAGCGATCCTTCACACCCCCCCTCTGTCCTGCCGGACATCTCCCCCGCAAGGGGGGAGATTGGCAGTCGCTCTTCCCGCAGCGCTAAAGATTGGCGAAAGCCGTGGCGACATCCGATCTCCCTCCTTGCGGGGGAGATGGCCGGCAGGACAGAGGGGGGTGCTGGCCCGCTGGCATCGAAAGCTTCCGCACGACCTACGAATCCGCCTATAGTGGCGCCATGCCCATCCGCCAGCTTTCAGAAACGATGATCAACCAGATCGCCGCCGGCGAAGTCATCGAGCGTCCGGCGAGCGTGGTCAAGGAACTGGTCGAGAATGCGCTCGATGCCGGTGCTTCGCGCGTCGAGATCGTCACCGCCGGTAGCGGGCTGAATCTGATCCGCGTCACCGATGACGGCGCCGGCATCCCCGAACCGGAGCTGGTGCTGGCGATCGCGCGTCACTGCACCTCCAAGCTCGCCGAGGATATCAACGACATCCGCTCGCTCGGCTTCCGCGGCGAAGCACTGCCGTCGATCGGCTCGGTGTCGCGGCTGTCGATCCGTTCACGCACGGCCGCCGGCGACAACGCCGCCGAAATCGGCATCGAGGGCGGCCGCGTCTTGCCCGTCAGGCCGGCGGCGGCCAATCGCGGCACCACGGTCGAGGTGCGCGACCTGTTCTTCGCCACGCCAGCCCGGCTGAAATTCATGAAAGGCGAGCGCGCCGAAAGCTCCGCGACCAGCGATGTGGTCAAGCGCATCGCCATCGCCTTCCCGGCCGTGCGCTTCACGCTGGCCGGCTCGGACCGCTCGACACTGGAACTGCCGGCGACCGACGACAGCGCGGCGGGCAGCCTGCGTCGCATCGCCCAGGTGATGGGCGCCGAATTTCCCGACAATTCCATTGCCATCGAGGCGATGCGCGAAGGCGTGCATCTGACCGGCCACGTCTCGATCCCCTCCTTCACCCGCGCCAATGCGCTGCAGCAATATGCCTATGTCAACGGAAGGCCGGTGCGCGACAAGCTGATCGCGGGCGCAATTCGCGGTGCCTTCGCCGACGTCTTGCCGCGCGACCGCCATGCGGTGACGGTGCTGTTCCTGACGCTCGATCCGGCCATCGTCGACGTCAATGTCCACCCGGCCAAGGCCGATGTGCGCTTCCGCGATCCCGGACTGGTGCGCGGACTGATCGTCGGTTCCATCCGCCAAGCGCTTGCCGATTCCGGCATCCGCGCTGCCACCACGGGTGCCGCCGGCATGATGGCGGCGTTCCGGCCAGGAGCCGCATCCTACGGCCACGGCGGACCGGCAAACGGCCACCGCAGCTACGACGCGGCCTACCACGCATCAGGCCCGACCGGCTTTGATCCGGCGCGCTCGCCGCAGCGGCCGCTCGACATGCATTTCGAGGGCGGGGGTTTCGAGGGTGCGGGCTTCGAACAGCGCGGTTTTCGTGAGCACGAGCAGGCCGCGTTCGACGCCGGCCCGCTTGCCAGCGCCGATACGCGCGCCGGGCAGGATGAGGCGGCCGAGACACTGCTCGGCGCGGTGCTGGGTGCGGCACGTGCGCAGGTGCATGAGAACTACATCGTCGCGCAAACCAGGGATTCGCTTGTCATCGTCGACCAGCATGCGGCGCATGAGCGTCTGGTCTACGAAGCGCTGAAGAATGCGCTGCATTCGCGCCCCGTGCCCTCGCAAATGCTGCTTCTGCCTGAGATCATCGATCTGCCGGAAGAGGATGCCGAACGCCTTGCCCTGCATTCCGAGACGCTCGCCCGTTTCGGCCTCGGCATCGAGCGTTTCGGCCCCGGCGCTGTCGCGGTGCGTGAGACGCCGTCGATGCTCGGCGAGACCAATGTCCAGCAATTGGTGCGCGACCTCGCCGACGAGATCGCCGACAACGACACGGTCGACACACTGAAGGAGCGGCTGGACAAGATCGCAGCGACAATGGCCTGCCACGGCTCGGTCCGCTCCGGCCGCCTGCTCAAGGCCGAGGAGATGAATGCCTTGCTGAGGCAGATGGAGGCGACGCCCGGCTCCGGCACCTGCAACCACGGCCGCCCGACCTATATCGAACTCAAGCTGGCGGACATCGAACGGCTTTTCGGGCGGCGGTAAGCCGACTATCCGACGGCCAACGGCAGGGCCGGACGCACGTCATTTCGTTAGTCGATATTTCCCGGTGGCACGATTGAAGACGTAGTCCATCGTGTAGCCGGCGCCGCCACCACGAAAATTCACGGAAATGATGTCCTTGCGTCGTTCGACCCACTTCTGAACGTTCTGATAGATGGACGTCATCAGCATGCCGGCGTTGCAGCCATCATCATCGAAGGCGATTACCTGAACGACCTTCCCGCTGCGCTTCTTGATGACCTGCATTTTCGTCATGCAAGTACCTGAGTCGGTGTTGGTATAAACACCGGCAAACCTGTGGGCGGCTGTTTCGGCCCAGAAGGGAATCTCGACGCTCCCGTCGATCTTGGGGTCGCCAGTATCGTCCAGGCTCGCGACTTTCTTGAGCGTGACGGGATAATTGTCCGCCCCCTTGCTCCAGGTGCCTGTCGCGCTGCTTTCAGCCATGTCGAGGGAAAACGGGCATTGGGTGGTGTCGACGGGGATCTTTGATCCAAGCACCAATATCCGGTCGAATTCCTTGTCGTTCGAGATCTCGCAGAGCGCGAGCCTGGTGCCGTCGAGCTTGCCGAACACCGCTATCGGGCTTTGTTTCGCGTCGTAGAAGTAGCTTCCCTCGATGGCTATGCCGCTGCCGAAGCCGTCATATGTCTGAAGCGAGACATGAACGGGCTGGGAGCCGATGGACCCTTCGTAATTCTCCACATGATACCAGCCCGCGGCGGCTTTCCCGATCAGCAGCAGCGCACAAAAAATTGCCGATATGAACAGTCTTGCCATTCCGTCCCCCAGTGAAGGCGGCTCACCATAGCTGTCCTTCCTCCGGGTGTCTGCATACTGGCGGATACGGTTCCGGTTTAAGTCCGCAAACAGCTCCAATCTTTTGTTTTAACGCTTCAAATTGACCACGATGACACCGCCAAGCGCCAGAGCGCCGCCGATTATGCCGAGCAATGTCGGCACTTCGCCCAGCCAGAAGAAACCGATCAGGGCGGACATGGGCGAAACCAAATAGAGGAAGTTCGAGGCACGTGCGGCCGGCAGACGCGACAGCGCGGTTGCCCAGGCGGCATAGGCGATCAGGCTGGGCACGATGCCGAGAAAGATCACAGCGCCGAGGCCTGCGGTGTCGGCAACCGCCGCTTGCGAAAAGGCTGACGGCAGGAAGGGCGACAGGCAGAGCGCACCGAGCACCATGTTCGAAGCCGAAATGGTCAACGGATGATGGCGGGCAAACAGCGGCTTCTGGACGATGGTGTTGACGGCCGAGCACAGGGCCGAGCCAAGCACCAGCAGGGCGCCGGTGTTAAATGACAGGCCATGCCCGTCGGCCACGGCGATGACGCCAATGCCGGCGAAGGAAATCACCGTGCCGATCCAGGCCATGCCCGAAAAACGTTCGCCAAGCAGCGCCATCGCCATGATGGCGGTGAAGATCGGGCTGACATTGATGATGAAGCCGGCGGCACCGGCCGAGACGGTCAGTTCGCCGAAATTGAGCATGATTGTGTAGAGCGCGACGAAGATGGCGCCGCCAAAAACCAGGCGCCACACTTCGTCCAGCCTGGGCAGCGCCGGACGCTTGACGGCGAGGAAGATCGCCGCCGGTACCGCAGCGATGGCGAAGCGCAACGCACCCAGTTCCAACGGCCCGAATGCGGCGAGACCGGCTCGGATGGCCGGAAAGGCAGAAGCCCAGCCAACGACCGTCAGCGCCACCGCGATGGCTGCCGTGGTGTCCATCCGCTGTGTCGAATTCAACGTACCAGTCGTCGCGCCCATCTAACTGCCCTCATATTCCTTGGTCCTGAAAGGCAGAAAACGCCATTTCAGGCCGGTTGACAAACGACCAAATCGAGGATCACCTGTGACTATGGATCACAGCTCGGACACAATGGTGCCGCTTGAAACCTTGCGTGCCTTCGATGCGGCGGCGCGAACAGGCAGCTTTTCGGCGGCCGCCGAAAAGCTCAACATCACCCACGGTGCCGTCAGCCGGCAGATTGCCAAGCTCGAAGACTGGCTGGGGTTGAAAGTTTTCGATCGCGGTGCGCGTGGCGTCTCGCTGACGATCGAAGGCAACCGGCTGCATCTGCGCACGGCGGAAGCTTTTGCGCTGATTTCCACCCATTCCGACCGCTGGGTCGAACCGCGCGGCACCGCCGTGGTGCGGCTGACCTCGATCCCCTCGGTCAGCGGGCTGTGGCTGATGCCGCGCATGGCGGCGCTGGAGAACAATCCCACCAAGCTACGCATCGTGCTCGACGTCGATATCCGCCAGGCCGACCTTGCCGATGAGGGCATCGATCTCTCGATCCGCTGCGGCCGCGGCGGCATTCCGGGCCGTATCTCGGTGCAGCTTTTCGAGGAACATGTCTTCCCCGTCGCCTCGCCGGAACTTGCTCGCGAGATCGGGCATGGCGACCCTGCCCGGCTGCTCAGATTTCCGCTGATCAACGATTCCGACGCGTCGGCCTGGCGCGCCTGGTTTGCCGCGCAAGGCATGGATTACCGCCCGCGCCCGCAGGACCGCCGCTTCGAGGACTACAATCTGGTGCTCGACGCCGCCGCCTATGGGCTCGGCATCGCTCTGGCACGACCGCCCCTGACCGGGCATCAATTGAAGTCGGGCCGCATCACCCCCGTCGATGAACGCACCGCGCTCAATCCGGTTTCCTACTGGCTCGACCGGCCGATGGGACGGCCGCGTACCGCCGCGGCGGACCTGGCGCGCCGTATCGCTGTGCAGGCAGGGCTGGCGCCGGAAAAGATGGAAGCCTTCATCGAGGCCGAGAGTTAGCGCAGCACTAGCAACACAAAACCGATGATCGCCGCAGCCAGAAACCCGGCCGCGAGCGACATCAGCCCGACGCTCATCTGCCTGTTTTCGTGCCGGGCCACGCCATTTGACGGGGAAGCCGCCTGCCCTCGTCCTGCAACCGCATCGCCGACGGTCGCGCTGCGCAGGGCCGGAGCCTCAGGTGAGAGAAATGCAAGCCATGGCAGTGCCGCGGATCCCGCGGCGGCTCCCTCATCGACCCTTGCCTGGGCTGGCGGCAGGCCACGTTGCGCAGTGTCTCCGTCCGCCGGTCTCCTTGCCGCAATCGCAGCCGGCGCGGCTTCGCCGGCTGTTTCGCCGTCCGGTTCCGCAAGCGCCAGATAGGCCTGCAACATTTCCACCGAGGCCGTATGCGGGACTCCCGCGGTCGTTGCCGGCGATATTAGCATAGGCAGTGCCGGTGTCGCTGCCGGGCGAACGGGGACGCCGGACTGCGCCGGCGGCGCTACCAGCGCCTTCACCAGTGCCGTTTTTACTGGATCAGCCTTTGCCGATGGTACGGCCTGCGGCGTCATCGCTTCCCTGAGCAAGGCGGCAAGGCGAGCGGAGGAAATGTCCATAGTGCCCCGACAACAGCGTTTTCTCCCCAACAATAGGGGTTCAGCATTGTCTCAGGCTTGTCGCAAGCTTGACCTCGCCGGGAATTTATGGCGATGAAATCCCCATGAACCTCGGCGTCCCCGCATGATGAACCGTTTCGAAGGCCCTGGCGGCAAGGAAGCCCGCATCCGCTATCTCGATGGCGACTTCCAGGTTACCAGCCCCGGCGCATTCGTGCGCTGCGCGGTGACAGGGGAAAGCATTCCGCTCGACGAGTTGAAATACTGGAGCGTCGCCAGGCAAGAGCCTTACGTCAGCGCCACCGCCTCGCTGCGCCGCGAAATCGAGATGCATCCGGAATTGCGTAAGCGCTCCACCTCTTGATTTAACGCAATTCCCAAGAGAAAGCGCTATGCGCTTTCCCGGGAAAACCGTTTCACACTTTTCCTGGAATTGCTTTAGCCCTTCAGCTTGCGCTGGCGCCAGGCATCGAGCGTCTCGTCGATGATGCGCCCGGGAACATTGTCGAGTTCAAAGACCGTGTCGATCTCCAGCACCTCAAGCCGGTCGAGAAAGTCCTGTGATGCGCCATGGCGCAGGCGGGCGGCGTCCTTGGCGGTGGTGATGAGGACGAGCCCTTCGGCGCGCGCGGTCGTCGCCAGTTCGGCGAGTTCGTCCTCGGCATAGAAATGATGGTCCGGAAACGGCCGCGTCAACGCCAGCTCGCCGCCGGCCTCGCGCACCGTGTCGAAGAATTTTTCGGGATGGCCGATACCGGCGAAGGCGAGGAACCGCTTGCCGGCAAGCCCTGCCTTACCGTTTGGCTCGGTGTGGGCCTCGAAGATCGGCCGGCCGGCGCGTGCCGCCTGGCGAACCACGGCGTCGGCGGCGGTTCCCTCACCCATCTTCAACAGCCCGCTGGTGAAGACCAGTTGATCAACGATCTTGGCCCTGAGCGGGCCTCCCGGAATGACCCGGCCATTGCCGATCCCATAGCGCGCATCGACGACGACCAGCGCATAGTCGATGTGAATGCGGGCGCTCTGAAACCCATCGTCCATGATCAGGAAATCGCAGCCATGCCGTTCCAGCAGCAGCCGGGCACCGGCGGCGCGGTGCGGCGTCACCGCCACCGGCGCGTGTTCGGCGAGCAGCAGTGGCTCGTCGCCGACATGCCGGGCGCTGTCGTGATCGATATCAACGACATGCGGCTCGGCGAAAGAGCCGCCATGGCCGCGCGACAGGAAGCCTGGCTTGAGATGCATACGCTTGGCCTGTTCGGCGAGCGCGATCGCCACCGGTGTCTTGCCGGTGCCGCCGACCGTGAAATTGCCGATGCACAGAACCGGCGCCTCGATCTTCTCACGCTTGGCCCGCCGCATACCGCGGCCGGCGGCGAGCGCATAGATGGCCGAAAGGGGTGACAGTGCCAGGACCCGCCAATCCGGCTCTTCCCACCAGAATGGTGGTGCTTCGGAGGCCACGTTAGCGCCCGTTCGCGCCCTTCAGGCGCGACTTGACGACCAGCGGCTGGATGTAGGGCTCAAGCGATTTCAGCGTGCGCGCCAGCGCACCGCGCATCTCGTCGACGGTCGCGACGCCGGCCGCCATCATCTCGTGGCGCGCCACTTCGTTGGTCAGGAGGAAATTGACGGCGCCGGCCAGCATGTCGCGATCGCGCACCAGCTTGGCGCCGCCGCTGTCGAGCAGACGCTGGTAGGCCTCGCGAAAATTCTGCACATTGCGCCCGGCGAGAACCGCCGTGTCGAGCATGGCCGGCTCCAGCGGGTTCTGGCCACCCTCGGAGGTCAGCGAGCGGCCGACGAAGGCGATTTCGGTCAGCCTGAGATAGAGCCCCATCTCGCCGATCGTATCACCAAGCAAGATGTCGGTGTCGGCCGTGATCCTGTCGCCCTTGCTGCGCCGCGCGACATTCAGGCCCATGCCGGAAATCTGCGCCGCAAGTGCCTCTGCACGATCGGGATGGCGCGGAACGACGATCGTCAGCAGGCCGTGGTGACGCCTGTGCAACGTCGCGTGAACTTCCGCGGCGACGACTTCCTCGCCATCATGGGTCGAGATCGCAGCCCAGGTGGGACGCGCGCCGATCTGCCGCCGCAGCGTCGCCAGCGCCCGTTCGTCGACGGGCGGCGGCAAGGTGTCGACCTTGAGGTTGCCCGACACGGTGACCGGCCGCGCGCCGAGCGCGAGAAACCGCTCGCCATCGACATCCGATTGCGCCACGACATGAGCCAGATTCTCGAACAACGCCTCGGCGATGTTGGCCCGTTTCTTCCACGATCTGAACGAGCGGTCGGACAGCCTGCCATTGACCAGCACCTGCGGCACGCGGCGCGCGCCAAGCTCGAGGATGGTCATCGGCCAGATCTCGGATTCGGCGATGATCGCCAGATCCGGCTGCCAGTGATCGAGGAACCGGCTGACCGCCGGCTTGAGGTCGAGCGGTACATACTGGTGGATGATCCGATCACCGAGCCGCTCGTCGGCGACCTGCGCCGAGGTGACCGTGCCGGTCGTCAGCACGATGTTGACACCATAGTCGAGGATGCTTTCGACCAGCGGCACCACGGCTATGGTCTCTCCGACGCTCGCCGCATGGATCCAGATCATTGGCCCGTCGGGGCGCGGGCGGCCAGCGACGCCATAGCGCTCGCGGCGGCGGTAGCGGTCTTCCTTGCCGCGCGAGGTGCGCCAGGCCACATAGGGTCCGACCAGCGGATAGGCGACCGCACCCGCGAAACGATATGCCGACAGCATCGCTCGCGCCCAGCGGCCG
The DNA here is from genome assembly GCF_964254115.1 of Mesorhizobium sp. LjRoot246. Taxonomy (NCBI): domain Bacteria; kingdom Pseudomonadati; phylum Pseudomonadota; class Alphaproteobacteria; order Hyphomicrobiales; family Phyllobacteriaceae; genus Mesorhizobium; species Mesorhizobium sp. LjRoot246. The sequence goes on from NZ_CAXUSN020000001.1 coordinate 4,665,349, forward strand.
CTCATCGCGGAGCATCCACGAGACGGTAGGCCTCATCGGTCGCTGCATTGAGCGCGACTGTCACTTCCTGGCGCTTGCGCTCCATTTCGGCATCGTCGGCGCCAGCGGCCACGAAGATCGGCGGGCCGATGACGATCGACGAGCGGCCGAACGGCAGGTTGATGGTTGTCTTGTCCCAGCTCTTCTCCAACACCTTGCGGCGACTGGTGGTGATGGCGACGGGCACGAGCGGCCGGCCCGAGAGGCGCGCCAGGAGAACGATGCCAAGTCCTGCGTCTCGCGGCGTACCATGCGGAATATCTGCGATCATGGCGACGTTCTTGCCGACCGCGAGCGACTTTTTCAGGGCGATAAGCGCTTTTGCCCCACCCTTGTCGAGATGCCTGGCATTTTCCCGCCCGCCCGAACCACGCACTGCCTCGATGCCGAATTTTTCCAGCATCAAGGCGTTGAGCTCGGCATCGGCGCTGCGTGAGACCATGGCGACCAGCGGCTTGCGCTTGGGGTAGTAGGCTGGCGTCAGCAGATGCTGGCCATGCCACAGGACGATGATGCCGGGTTCGAACTCGGTATAGGCCCCGCCCGAAAACCGCGCCGATCCCTCGACGACGCGATTGGTAAGGCGCACGAAACGGACGAACTGGGCGAACAGGCTGGCGATCGCGTTCTTGACGAATCGCGACTGCGCCAGCGGCTGGCGAATCTTGCGCCAGAAAGCCTTGGTCGTGCGGCTGCGTCGCCTGCCGGCAGGCGCGGCATCGCTTGCTGGCCCTTTCGCCAGGTCATGCTCCATCGAAGTCAACCGGCAGCCTTGTTGTCGGGGTCCAGCAGCCGGTGCAGATGAACGACGAAATAACGCATGTGGGCATTGTCCACGCTGGCTTGCGCCTTGGCTTTCCACGCCGTGTGCGCGGATTGATAGTCCGGATAGATGCCGACGATGTCGAGCCCATCGAGATCGCGGAATTCGCTGCCGCCAAGCTTCTTCAGTTCACCGCCGAACACCAGATGCAAAAGCTGTTTCTTTCCGTCTTCCGCGACCATGTCGGTCCTTCACATATCGTGAGTTTGTGACAGGTCTAGACCAAAGCCGCCGACTTTGGAACCTTCGAGCGAGATGAATTCATCTCGCGCTGGAAAACGCTTTCACGCGTCCAGCCCGGCAATGACTCCGGTGAGCACAGCCAGCAATTCACCACTACCGGCGGCAAGTGCGCCGTGGCGGGTCACCTCGCCGGCATAGAGCGGGGCGCGGCCATGCCTGTCGAGCAGCTGGCCCCCGGCCTCGCGCAGGATGAGATCGGCCGCGGCAATGTCCCAGTCATGTGCGTTCGGCTTGACGAAAGTGCCATCCAGCGCGCCATTGGCGATCATGGCCAACCGATAGGCGAGCGATGGGCTGTAGGGCGCACGCTTCAGCCGCGCCTGCCATTCGGCCGGGATCAGGTCGGTCAACTGCTTCAATCCGGAAATCTCGGCCGTGTCCGCCAGCTTGCGCACCGCAATGCGCCTGCCGTTGCGGAAAGCGCCTTGCCCGGGCAGCGCCCAATAGGTCTCGTCCATCGCAGGGCATTCCAGCACGCCGGCCAGCGTGCGCCCGCGCTCGACGACCGCAACGCTGACGCACCAGGTGCGCTGGCCTTCCAGGAAACCGCGCGTCCCGTCGATCGGGTCGACGACGAAGGTGCGGCGGGCAGAAAGCCGCGCCGGATCGTCGACGGTTTCTTCCGACAGCCAGCCATAATCCGGCCGCGCCGCCAGCAGCGTTTCGCGCAGATAGGCGTCGGCGGCATGGTCGGCCTCGCTCACCGGCGAGGTTCCGCCCTTCATCCAGACTTGTGGGCTGTTGCCGAAGTAGCGCATGGCGATGACCCCCGCCTCGCGGGCGGCATCGCGCAGCAGCGGCAAATCTTCGGTGGCCCCGGCTATGGTCAGGTCATGCTCCGGCAAGGGTCATGCCTTCGATCAGGAGCGTCGGGGCCGCGGTGCCGAAATTGCGGTCGAGATCGCTGGCCGGCACCATGTTAAGGAACATGGTCTTCAGGTTCGAAGCAATGGTGACCTCCGCCACCGGATAGGCAAGCTCGCCATTCTCGATCCAGAAGCCGGAGGCGCCACGGCTGTATTCGCCGGTGACCATGTCGACGCCCTGGCCGAATACCTCGGTGACGTAGAAGCCGATCTTGAGCGATTTGATCAGCTCTTCCGGCGATCGCTCGCCCGGCTCGATGGCTAGATTGGTCGAGGATGGCGAAACCGAGGAGCCGCTGCGCGCGCCGCGACCATTGGTGACGAGGCCAAGCTCGCGCGCGGCCGAGGTCGACAGGAACCAGTGGTTGAGCACGCCCTTCTCGACCATCAACAGCTTTTCACCCTCGACGCCTTCGCCGTCGAACGGACGCGAGGCCTGGCCACGCCGCCTGAGCGGCTCATCGGTGACGGTGATGGCGGACGCGGCCACCTGCTTGCCCATCATGTCGCGCAGGAACGAGGTTTTGCGTGCGACCGAGGCGCCGTTGATGGCGCCGGCAAGATGGCCGGCGATGCCGCGCGCGACGCGTGGGTCGAACACCACATCGACCGGTCCGGTCGCCGCCTTGCGCGCGCCAATGCGGCGCACCGCGCGTTCGCCGGCCTTGCGGCCGATGTCTTCTGGCGCATCGAGATCGGCAAAATGCTGGCGCGAGGAGAATTCATAGTCGCGCTCCATGCCGGTACCCTCGCCGGCGATGACGCTGGCCGAGCGCGAGAAACGCGAGCCGACATAGTGGCCGAGGAAGCCGTGCGAGGTGGCCAACACCAGGCCGCCCAGGCCGGCACCGGCACTGGCGCCGGCCGAATTGGTCACGCCCTTGACGGCAAGGGCGGCTGCTTCCGCCGCAAGGGCTGCTTCCTTCAACTGATCGGCCGAGACTTCGGTGGCGTCGAACAGATCGAGATCGCGCGTCTGTTTGGCGAGCAATGCCGGATCGGCAAGGCCTTGATAGGGATCCTGCGGCGACACTTTCGCCATCGCAACGGCGCGCTCGGCCAGCACCTTCGGATCCGAGGCAGCCGTCGCCGAGACACTTGCCACCCGACCGCCGACGAAGACGCGCAGCGCGACATCCTCGCTCTCGGACGATTCGGTGCCCTCGACCTTGCCAAGCCGCACCGACACGCCGGTAGAGCGGCCGCGCACGGCCACCGCGTCGGCGGCATCGGCGCCGGCCTTTTTGGCAGCCTCGACCAGAGCCGCGACGCGGTCGGTCAATTTTGCTGCGTCTGATATATCGGTCATGCCTGAAATCCTGCTGGTGCGGCCGGCGTCTGGCCGCTGCCCACCCATCTATTGTTCCGGTCCGGCTTGTGCAATGGCATAGGCTTCAATCAAAATGCAGGGTTGACGGTTCAAAACCGCCAACCCTGTGACGCAAAATCAGTCCGCAGCCTGCACGGAGCATCTCGATGACACCCTTCCATCTCGCCTTCCCGGTCCGTGATCTCGATGAAACCCGCGTTTTCTATGGCGAGGTGCTGGGCTGCGCCATTGGCCGTTCGTCGGCGACCTGGGTGGACTTCGATCTGTACGGCCACCAGATGTCGGCGCATCTGCGGCCGCAGGCCGCACAGGCTCCCAGTGACGGCAAGGTCGACGGCATCACGGTACCGATCCCGCATTTCGGCGCGGTGCTCCTGATGGACGACTGGCAACGCCTGGCGACGCGGCTGGAGGCGCGCGACGACATCGACTGGCTGGAACGGCCGATGGTCCGCTTCAAGGGCGAGCCCGGCGAACAGGCAACGCTGTTCATCCGCGACCCTTCGGGCAATGCCTTGGAATTCAAGGGTTTTCGCTCGCTGGAGCAGGTTTTCGCGCATTGAGCAGGCCGGGACCGGCGGCAAGCCTCGAACTCCAGGTCAGGACGCAGCAACAGGCGTCCAGATCACATCCTCGATCTTTTGCGCGCCTGTCGCCAGCATCGCCAGCCGGTCGAAGCCGAGCGCGATGCCGCTGGCCGGTGGCATGATGGCGAGGGCAGCGAGGAAATCCTCGTCCAGCGGATAGCGCTCGCCATAGATGCGCTCTTTCTCGTCCATCTCGGTCATAAAGCGCCGGCGCTGCTCCCCGGCGTCGGTCAGTTCGCCAAAACCGTTGGCGAGCTCGACGCCGCAGCAATAGAGTTCGAAGCGCTCCGCGACGCGCGGGTCGCGTGGGCTCGGCCGCGCCAGTGCCGCCTCGGCCACCGGATATTCGCACAGGATGGTTGCTCGTCCCTGCCCGAGGAAGGGCTCGATTTTTTCCACCATCACCCGGCTGAACAGATCCGCCCAGCTGTCGTCGGGCGCGGTACGCAGGCCGGCCTTGGTCAAGACGGCGTAAAGCGCGTCGCGGTTGGTGCTGCCGTCGGCGGCGACCGTGGCCAGCAGATCGATGCCGGAATAGTGGGTGAAGGCATCCGCCACGCTCAACCGTTCCGGCTCGGCAAACGGATCGCAGTCGCGGCCACGAAAAGAGAAAAGAGTCGCCCCTGCCCTTGTCGCGGCCAGTGCCAGCAAGGCCGCGCAATCCAGCATCAGGCTCTCATAGGCTTCGCCGACCCGGTACCATTCGAGCATGGTGAATTCGGGATGGTGCAAGGGGCCGCGCTCGCGATTGCGGTAGACCGGACCGAAGCTGAAAATCTTGACTTCGCCTGCTGCGAGCAGCTTCTTGCAGGCGAATTCCGGCGAGGTGTGGAGATAGAGCGACGCCCTTGCGCCGTCCGGCCCGATCGCTTCCGTGGCGAAAGCCGCCAGATGCGCCTCGTTGCCGGGCGAGACCTGCAGGGCGGCCGTTTCCACCTCGACGAAATCATGGACAGCGAACCAGTCGCGCAGGCTGGCGGCGATGCCGTTGCGCAGCATCAGCCGCGGGCGGCGGTCGGCGTGAACGTCAGGCGTCCACCAGGGCGAAGCTACGGTCATGGGGCTCAGATCATGGTGGAAGGGGGCTGGCGGCGGCGGCCAAGATGCGGTAGGCCCCCTTCCAGCGCCGCACAAGCCGGCAAACGCCAGTCAACTCTTGCAGGATTTAAAACCGTGGTGAAAGTCATCGCCAGTTCGCTCCGCAAAGGCAATGTCGTCGACAAGGACGGCAAGCTTTATGTGATCCTCTTTGCCGAAAACATCCACCCCGGCAAGGGCACGCCGGTGACGCAGCTCGACATGCGCCGCATCGGCGACGGGGTGAAGGTTTCGGAGCGCTACCGCACCACCGAGCAGGTGGAGCGCGCCTATGTGGAGGAGCGCGAGCACACCTTCCTCTATCGCGACGGCGAAGGCTTTCATTTCATGAACCCGGAAAGCTACGACCAGGTCGCGGTGTCGGAAGCCGTGGTCGGCGACATGGCGCCTTACCTGCTGGAAGGCATGGCCGTGCAGGTGTCGCAGTTCAACGGTATCGCCATTTCCCTGGTGCTGCCGCAGCGCGCCACCTTCGAAGTGGTGGAAACCGAGCCGACGACCAAGGGCCAGACCGCCTCGTCGTCCTACAAGCCCGCTGTGCTATCCAACGGCGTGCGTACGCTGGTCCCCCCGCACATCGCGCCGGGCACCCGCGTGGTGGTGATGACGGCCGATGGGGCGTATGTGGAGCGGGCTAAGGACTGAGGGGGAACGCCGGGATCACGAGCTTCCCGGCCATCTCCGCATTTTCACCCGGCTCGCGATTCTCTCGCCCTAGAGCGTCGGGCGATTAACATGCAACATAGCTGGCCTCTTTGAGAAAGTTCCAACATTCGGTTGGGCTGAACTGATCACAGATATTGCCGATGGCGCGCCAGAGATCGTCATAGTTTCGCGCTTTGGCTTTGCGCAGCAGTGTCTTGAGCTTGGCGAAGGCCATCTCGATGGGATTGAGGTCTGGGGAGTATCTGGGCAGGAACAGGAACCACGCGCCGCGCTCGGCCAGGGCCTGTGCGGCGCGCGGACTTTTGTGAACGTTGAGATTGTCGAGGATGACGATGTCGCCACGGCTCAGGCTTGGTGCAAGCTGGGTCTCGACATAGGCATCGAAAGCCGCGCCGTCCATGGCTCCTTCGATGATCCAGGGCGACACGAGTTCATGGCAGCGCAATCCGGCGATGAAGGTCTGGGTTTGCCATTTGCCGAAAGGCGCGTCGGCCCGCAGCCTTTCGCCGCGAGGGGCGCGGCCACGCAACGGCGTCATGTTGGTCTTGACGCTGGTTTCGTCGATGAAGACCAGCCGCGCCGGTTGACATCGCATCAGCGGCTGGCGGCGCTCGCGCCAGTCACGCCTGGCTTGCTTCACGTCGGGGCGTTCTTGCTCCGACGCCAGCAGCGCTTTTTTTATAGGTAAGCCCTTCCCGGCACAGAAACTTCGACAGGTTCGAAGGGTCCACCTTCACCCCGTGCTCAGCCTCGAGCCAGGCGCCAAGGTCCGGCATCGTGATGTCCGGTTTGGCATGCACCTTATCCAAAATGACCTGCCGCAACGGCCCCAGCTTGCCAGAGCCGGCCGGGCGGCCCTGCCGCGCCGGCGCCAGTGAACCGGTCGCAGCATACCGCGCTTGCACCCGCACCGCCGTTGACGGAGCCACCTCAAATTGAGCCGCCACCGCTCGCCGCGACTTACCAGCTGCAATGCCCCGCACCATCCGAAGTCGCAAATCAGCCGAAGTTATTTTTCCCATGAAGCACCTCCGTGCCCAAGGGAATCACAGTTCCACCAAAAAGGGAATCACATCGATTCACCCAATTCGCCCGACGCTCTAGCCGGACCGCATTCTCTTCACATTCCCATTCGTGATTCTTCCCTCGGCACCGGGTGCTGAGGGCGATGTCGATTGCTCGGTCATTTTACCTTGTTCCCCCACCCTGTTTGATAGCGCGCCTCTCTTTCTCCAACGCGCCGCGATATTTTTCACGAAGCGTGTCGCAAACGCCCTGCCCAATCCGTCCTTTGGCGGAAGAAGGAGAGCGCCATGCGAAAACTTATCGTCACCGAATTCATCAGCGTCGATGGCATTGCCGAGGTCGAGAAGCTGCCCAGTGTGACCTGGAACGATGAGATGAACAGGTTCAAGGAAGACGAGCTTGCCGACAGCGGCGCCATGCTGTTGGGGCGCAAGACTTATGAAATCTTTGCCGGCTCCTGGCCCACGGAAACCGGAGATTTTGCCGACCGGTTCAACGCGCTGCCGAAATATGTCGCCTCGACCAGTCTGAAGGCGCTCGACTGGAAGCCGGCCGAATTGCTGAAGGGGCCGCTGCCGGAAACGGTCAAGACCCTGAAGCAAGGCGGTGGCGGCAATATCTATGTGCATGGCAGCCTCAGCATCGCACAGGAATTGCTGCGCCACGGCCTAGTCGATCGCGTCAGGCTGCTCAGCTATCCCGGCGCCGTCGGCCAGGGCAAGCCGCTGTTCCCAGTCGGCGAGCCGGTGTCGCTCGACCTGATTTCCGCCAGGCCTTTCAGCAATGGCGTCGTCGCCCTGGAATATGCACCGGTGACGGCGAAATCGTGAACCGTTAGGACCTCGTTCCTTCTAGACGGATCGGGAAGGATTCACCTCAGCCGACCTGCTTGCCCCGCCTCCCCTTGATGGCGGCGCTATTCTTCGCCTCCAACACCTTCTCCACCTGCCGCTTCAGCTCGTCCTTGATGTCAGCCGTCTCGTTCATCAAAGCGTCGATCTTCAGGAAATCGAGGACGCGGTATCTTGAGACCGCCGGGCGGACCAGGATGTCGGGGCGGCATTGCTTCAGCTTGTTGGCGATGATCGACTGCATCATCAATTGGGTGGCGCCGAACATCAGGTCGACGGAGGTCGGCTGTTTGCGGTCGGCCTCTTCCGGCGCGCCGACGACGTCGACGCCGATGATGATGTCGGCGTCGTTCTCGATCAGGTCGAACGGCACGGGGTTGTAGATGCCGCCGTCAATCAGCAGCCTGCCGTCGCGCGTCACCGGGCGGAACACGGCCGGTATCGCCGCCGAGGCCGCCAGCGCGGAATGCAGGTCGCCGTCGACGAAGACTGCGAGCTTGTGGCCGAAATAGTCGGTCGCGGTCACCTTCAGCGGGATTTTCAGCTCGGTAAAGGTCTCTGGAATGGCCTCGGGCAAAAAAGCCTTCAGGATGCGCTCGACGTTGAACTGGCTGACGCGGATGCCGCCCTGCATGGCCTCGGCGATCGTGCCCGGCCGCGCCCGCCACATGCGGCTTGCCACTTCGGCGCGGCGGCCGAGGATCGAGCGGGCATAGTCGTGGATGTCCTTGCCGGTCATGCCTGATGCCATGCCGGCGCCCATGATGGCGCCGATCGACGAGCCGGCAATCGCCACCGGCTTTATTCCCAGCTCGTCCAGCGCCTCGATGACATGGATATGCGCCAGCCCGCGCGCACCGCCGCCGCCAAAGGCGATGCCGAAGGTCGGGCTCATCCCTTGCCGGCTCCGGCCAGTTTCGGGCCGATGACCATGATGGTCGGCTCGGTGGTCAGCAGCTTCTTCGCCGCCGCCTTGACCTGGTCGAGCGTCACCGCGTTGATGTAGCCGGCGCGGCGCTGCATGTAGTCGATGCCGAGATCGTCGAGCTGCAGTTCGACCAGTGTCGAGGCGATGGCGCTTGAGGAATCCAGATTGTTGATGGCATAGGCGCCGATCATGTATTTCTTGGTTGCCGCCAGCTCGGCTTCGGTCGGGCCTTGCTCGGCCAACTGCTTGATCACGTCGCGAACGATGCCCAGCGTCTCGGCCGCACGGTCGGACCGGGTGCCGGTGCTGACGATCAGCGCATTGGCGTGGTCCTGGTTGATCAGCGAAGAGTTGACGCTGTAGGCCAGCCCGCGCTTTTCGCGCACCTCCTGGAACAGGCGCGAGGTGAAGGTGCCGCCGCCGAGAATCTCGTTCATCAGCACGGCGGGAAAGAAATCCGCCGCCTTGCGCTTCACGCCGGGATAGGCGAGCTGCAGCGAGGTCTGCGGAAGGTCGTAGTCGACCTCGATATGCTGCGCCAGTTTCGGGTCGATATCGGCCACTGGGGCGAGCGCCTGGTTTTGCGGCAGGTCGCCGAACACCATATCGAGCTTCTTCTTCAGCGTCTCCGCGTCGATGGCACCGACGACGGCGACATGCAGGCCGCCGCGCGCGAAAACCGCCCTGTGCAAGGTTTTTAGATCGTCCGGCGTGATGGTGGCAATGCTCCGCCTGGTGCCCTGGTCGGAGCGGGAATAGGGATGATCGCCATAGAGGGCGCGCGCCCATTTGTTCTGCGCGACCGTGTCCGGATCGTTCTCGCCGGAGATGATGCCGGACAGGATCTGGGCGCGGATGCGGTCGATCGGCAGTTGGTCGAAGCGCGGTTCGTTGACCGCCAGCCGCAACAGGTCGAACGCCTGGTCACGCTGCTCGGCCAGCATGCGCATCGAGCCGTAAATGCCGTCGCGGCTTTCGTCGAAACTCATTTCGGCGCCGGCATCGTCGAGCTTTATCTGGAAGTCTTCACTGTCGAGCGGGCCGGCGCCTTCGTCGAACAGGCCGGTCATCAAATTGGCCAACCCTTCCTTGCCGACCGGATCCTGCGTCGAGCCGCCGCCGAAGACGAAGCGGATGGCGACGACAGGCACGGAATAGTCCTCGACCAGCCAAGCGGTGATGCCTTTTGGCGAGGTGACGGACTGGATGTCCATGGCGCGCGCCGTGAGTGCCGGCAGGATCAGGAAGAGGATGGAGAGGAAGAGGGTGATGAGTGCACGCCATGCGGCAATCGTCGGCAGCGGCCAATCGCGGAAGCCGGCGCTCCCCCTCACCCAGCCTCCGCTTCGCTCGGCTGACCTCTCCCCGACGGGGAGAGGAGCTTGCTGGCGCTGGCGCCAGCCTCTTCTCCCCAGCGGGGAGAAGGTGGCCGCGAAGCGGCCGGATGAGGGGGCGGCCTCGCTCATGGGGATCGAATTCATCATCAATTCCCCGCCTGTTGCTGCGGCAAGAGATAGCCGGTGGTCGACCGGGCGAGCACCAGATAGCGCGCGGCGATGGCCTTGACCTCGCCTGATGTGACCTTACGGATGCGGTCCGTCCATTGCTGGACATCCTGCACATTGCCACCGGTGGCCAGCGTCGAGCCGTAGATGTTGGCCATGGAATCCTGCTTGTCGCGGGCAAAGGTCATCGACCTGACATAGCGGTCCTTGGCCTTTTCCAGCTCCGATGGCGTAACACCATCCCGGACGATGCGCGCCACTTCCGCATCGACAGCCGCCTCGACGTCGGAAATCTTGGCATCGCCGCGCGGCGCGCCGTAGACGGTGAAATTGGTGTCGTCGAGCATGGTGCCTTGGAAATAGGCGCCGGCATTGGAGGCAATGCCTTGCTGGACGACGAGTGCCTGATAAAGCCGGCTGCGATTGCCGCCGCCGAGGATCTCCGCCAAGAGATCGAGCGCTTCCGCCTCTCCCGGCTTGCCCGTATGATAGGACGGCACCACCCATTGGGTGGAAAAGCTCGGCACGCTGACGCGGGCGTCGGAGAGCGTGACCGTGCGCTTGGTGTTCTGTTCCGGCTCGACCGGACGGATGCGAGGCGGCAGATCGGGGCCACGCGCCACCTTGCCATAGGTCTTTTCGGCCAGCGCCCGCACCGTGTCCGGCTCGACGTCGCCGGCGACGATCAGCACCGCGTTGTTGGGCCGATAATATTTGTCATAGAAGGCGGTCGCGTCGGTCCGGTTCAGTTGCTGCATCTCTTGCATCCAGCCGATGACCGGAATGCGATAGGGCTGGTTCTGCCAAAGCGTCGCATCCACCTCCTCGTCCAGAACCGCCTCTGGATTGTTGTCGATGCGCGAGCGGCGCTCCTCGAGGATGACGTCGCGCTCGGTCTTGATGACGTCGTCGGTGAGGATGAGGTTGCGCATGCGGTCGGCCTCGAAGCTCATCATCAGTTCGAGCGCGGACGGCGCCACCGTCTCGTGGAAGGCGGTGTAATCGTAGGAGGTGAAGGCGTTGTTGGAGCCGCCAATGTCGGCAATGGCGCGGTCGAACTCGCCCGCCGCATGGTGGGCCGTCGCCTTGAACATCAGATGCTCGAAGAAATGCGCGATGCCGGATTTGCCGGGCGGCTCGTCGGCGCTGCCGATCTTGTACCACACCATGTGGGTGACGATCGGCGCGCGATGGTCGGGAATGACGACCACCTCCATGCCGTTGTCGAGCAGGAAGTCCGTCACCTTGAACTCGGCCGGAACCGAGTTGGGCAAGACCGGGCTGTCGGCCAGCACCGGACCGGTTGTCGCAAAAGCCAAAGAGGTCGCCAACAGCGTTCCCCGCAGCCATTCAATCCTGGATGTCATCAACGGCTCCGGTTCTGTCGGTAGACGATAGGCAAGGTGCTGGCGACAAGCAAAGTGAATTGTTGGTCATTTTAGAGGCGGCGCTCGGTTTCCTCGCCCCCGTGAAGCGGGGGAGAGGTGGCTCGGCGAAGCCGAGACGGAGAGGGGCCTGCGCCGACGAGCCGAGGAAAAGCTGGCCTGACCGTTTCGAAAGCCGTCGAAGGCTACAGTTTCGCACAACCGTCCCCCTCTCCGGCCGCTTCGCGGCCACCTCTCCCCCAATGAAGGATTGGGGGCGAGGAACCGCCAATCGCGCAGGCGTATCAGGCGGCCTCGATGAAGCGGATGACGGTCTCGCCGTAGTTGCGCTCGTCCAGCACGGAAAAGCCGGGGCCTGGCTCGAAGGAAGCCACCGCGGCCTCCTCGACCACGCACAGTGCGCCGTGGCGAAGCCAGCCGCCGGCTTTCGCCGACTGCAAAGCGCGCTCGCCGAGGCCCTTGCCATAGGGCGGGTCGGCGAAGACGAGGCCGAACGGCGCCAGCGTGCCGGCATCGCCAAGGCCGGTGGCATCGCGGCGAAAGATCTTGGTGCGCCCCGTCAGGCCGAAGGCCTCGACATTGTCGCGGATGAGCCCACGGCCTTCGGCCGATTCCTCGATGAAGACGCCGTAGGACGCACCGCGCGACAGGGCTTCGAGCCCTAGCGCGCCGGTGCCGGCGAACAGGTCGAGCACACGCGCGCCGTCCAATTGCTCGGCAAAGCGATGCGCCAGCACGTTGAAGACGGCCTCGCGGGTGCGATCGGTCGTCGGACGGATGGCGCTACTGCGCGGCGTCGCCAAGGGACGCCCGCGAAACTCACCGCCGACGATTCTCATCTCGCTTTGGGGCCTCGGGGGCCACTGCGCGGTCGGTCACCGCCACCAGCACCGCCTGGGCGCTCGCCACGCGGCTTGCCGAAGGGTTTTGCACCGGCGGGTTTGCCGTATGACGGCTTGAACGACGCCTTGCGTGCCTTGGCTTCCGCTGCCTTGGCGGCGTCGGCCTCTGCCCTACCCTTGCCGATCGGCCGCGCGCCCGGCGCCATCCAGACATTGGCCTTGCGCTGGCCGGGCGGCTCGATCGGCCGCTGCTCACGCTCGGATTTCTTGCCGCCACCCCGAGGCTTGTCGCCAAAGCCGCCGCGAGGTTTGTCGCCAAAATTGCCACGGGGTTTGTCGCCAAAGCTGCGTTCGGGACGCGGGCCGCGTTCGCCAAAGCTCTTCTCTGCGCTTCTGTCGGGGCTTGTCGACAGTTTGCCCAGCGCTTCGTCGCGGCTGCCTTCGCGGCGCTTGCGGTTCTTGATCAACCCGCCCTCGCCGATCGGACGGCGTTCGCCGTCACGGGTGAATTTCGGCCGTTCCGGCTCCGGCTCGCGAACTTCAGTACGCCGCACCGGCTTGTTGGAAAACGGTTTGGTGACCTCGGCGTCGAAATTGGCGCCGGATTCCTCGACCAGGCGCTCGCCCAATTGGTCGCGCAACACCCTGCCCTTGATCTCCAGCACATGGCCCTCGGCAAGGTCGTCGAGCTGGAACGGGCCGTAGGAGATGCGGATCAGCCGCGTCACGTCGAGGCCGAGCGAACCGAGGATGTTCCTGACTTCGCGGTTCTTGCCCTCGCGCAGGCCGATCGTCAGCCAGGCATTGGTGCCTTGCTCGCGGTCGAGCGTCGCTTCGATGGCGCCGTAAAACACGCCGTCGACGGCAATGCCTTCGCGCAGGCCGGCAAGCGCGCTCTCCTCGACCTTGCCGTGGACACGCACGCGGTAGCGGCGCAGCCAGCCGGTGGCCGGCAGTTCGAGCACGCGCGACAGGCCGCCATCATTGGTAAGCAGCAGCAGGCCTTCGGTGTTGATGTCGAGCCGCCCGATGGTCATCAGCCGCGGCAATTCGGCCGGCAGCACGTCGAAGACGGTCTTGCGGCCCTCGGGATCGCGGTTGGTGGTGACGACGCCGGCCGGCTTGTGGAACAGGAACAGCCGGGTGCGCTCGATCGGCGGGATTTCCATGCCGTCGAGATGGATGATGTCATCAGGCATGACGTTGAAGGCAGGCGAGGTCAGGGCGCGGCCATTGACCTTGACGCGGCCGGCGGCGATCAGCTCCTCGGCATCGCGGCGCGAAGCCAGGCCGGCGCGGGCAAGCCGCTTGGCGATGCGTTCGCCAGCCTCTTCCGCGCCCTCGGCGGGACGCGGGCGTGGCTTGAACCTGCCGCCCGATGCGCCTTGCGGTCGATCATTGAAATCACGCTTGGGGCGATCGCCGAAATCACGCTTGGGGCGATCAGCGAAGTCACGCTTCGGGCGATCAGCGTCGCGCGGCGCGCGGTCGCTAAAATCACGCTTGGGACGGTCGAAGCGCCTTTCGCCACCCTCTGCCGCAGCAGCCGGGCGGTCGCCGCGCGGGGCGTAAGGCTTGCGTGGCCCTTCGCGCTTTTCATAGGGCTTGCGTTCGCCTTCGGCGGCCATTGGACGGTCGCCGCGCGGTGCGTAGGGCTTGCGCGGCCCCTCACGCTTTTCATAGGGCTTGCGTTCGCCCTCGGCGGCCATTGGACGGTCGCCGCGCGGCGCATAAGGCTTGCGCGGCCCCTCACGCTTTTCATAGGGCTTGCGTTCGCCCTCGGCGGCCATTGGACGGTCGCCGCGCGGCGCATAAGGCTTGCGCGGCCCCTCGCGCTTCTCAAAGGGCTTGCCTTCGGGGCGCGGGCCTTTGCTGAATGGCTTGTCGCCGCCCTTGAAGTCGCGCTTCGGTCGCTCGCCCTCAGCCGCCATCGGGCGGTCGCCACGCGGTGCGTAAGGCTTCTTGGCGCCGAAGGACGGCTTGCCTCCCTTGCCGGCGGCGCCATCACGGCTGCGCGGTCCCGCGGCTTTCGGGCCACTCCTGGCCGGCCCCTTCTTGGGTCGGAATTTCTTGTCTTTGTCGTCCATGTGGCCTTTGTCCGTTTGCGCTGCTACAGCGTGGCGCATCCTTTCGGGCGCGCAACGAACGCTGTAGCACTTTGATTTGGCGCATGATCATTTCCGAAAACCGAGTCCGATTTTCGGGTTGATGCGCTCAATAACAGGATCGCCCGAGTTTGTCAGGGAAAAGTGGAGACCGGTTTTTCCGCGAAGACAAACGAAAACCAAAAGCCGGCGAGGAGATAATCGGAATGGAAACCGCGTGAAGCGACCGGATTTCATGGCGATGGCACTGAAAGAGGCCGAAGCGGCAGCTTTGCGCGGCGAAGTGCCGGTCGGCGCCGTCATCGCCAACGGCGATGGCGTTGTCGCCAGCGCCGGCAACCGCACACGCGAACTTGCCGACCCGACGGCGCATGCTGAGATGCTGGTTATCCGCGAAGCCTGCCGCAAACTGTCCGCCGAGCGGCTGACCGGGCATGATCTCTATGTGACGCTGGAACCTTGCGCCATGTGCGCCGGCGCCATTTCCTTCGCCCGGCTGCGCCGGCTCTATTTCGGCGCCGCCGACGACAAGGGCGGCGCGGTGGTCAATGGCGTGCGCTTCTTCGCCTCGCCAACCTGCCACCACACGCCCGACATCTATCCGGGCATGGGCGAGACCGAAGCGGCCCTGCTGCTCAAGGATTTTTTTCGGGAACGGCGCGGCTGAGCCAGGTGCAACGCCCGCAAGGGCAATTTGGCATTCTTACAGAGACGGCATCCAGTCGAACCAGCCGCTGCCCTTCTTGCCTTCCGCCTCTTTCTTGAGGCGGCGTTCCTTCTTGTACTCGTCCTCGCCAAGTTCATTCTGCGGCGCCGTGCCGGCCGCGACACGATACTGCACCGGCGGTTCGCTCAGATATTTGCGGGTGTTCGGGTCACCCTGCTTGCTGTCGACAAGCCGGCGCTGGATCTCGGCGGCGCGGCCCTTGTCGGAATCCGCGGGCGTCCACGCCGGCGGGTGGCTCGAGCCTGAATCCGCCATTGCCTTCTTCACCGAGGCCGGGTCGGTCTGCACGTCGTCGACGATCTCCGACTGGTAGGCCGGGTCGTTCTGATGGGCGGTGGCGTCGGCGCGCAGGCGGGCGCGGCGCTGCTCGGGCGATTCGGGCCATTCGGCGCTCGCCGTCTCGATGCTGTCCTGCGGCGCCGGCAGCGCTTCCTTCTGGCCTGGCGCCGGCTTCACCAAAGTCGGGCGCGGCTTGTAGTCGATCTGTTCCTTGCGCTTCGGCGCGAATGAAAAGGCGCCCGAAATATCGCCGGCCAGCTGTTCGCTGGCGGTCTTGTCGGTGCCGTAGGTCGGAGAGCCCATGCAGCCGGACAAAGCGAGGCCCGATGCGACAAGCGGCGCCAGCAGCGCCAGGCGCGCATTAACTCTCTCGGTCATGCCAAAAAGTCCCACTGTAGACAGCCTCTCGATTGCCGCCGGCCTTATGGCCGGTCCCCATCGTCCAAGCACTTGCGACGGAAATCCGGCGACAATTTGTCTTCCGGAGTTTCGCGTGTTTACCTCAACCACTCGTTAAGGGCAACGCGCGGGCGGTTTTCGACCGCCCGGCGTGGCATTTGTGCACCGATAGCCGGCCTGTCAAAGCCGGCCAAGCGCCTTCAATTCGTGCAGCACCGCCGCATCCCTAGCCGAAACATCCGGGAATTCCGGATCCTGGCCGACATCGGCAGCGTAGCGCCAGGAGCGTGCGCATTTCACCAGGCCGCGATCCTCGGCCTTCTCGACCACCACGGCGACACCCCTGACATCGTCAAGCGTGAAGGCACCGGCCGGTGCTTCGCCATGGGCGATGACCAGATCGCTGGTGATCGCCATCTCGGCCATGTCGACATCCGATATCGCCGCTTCGAGCGTCGCATCGTTGATGGTGACGACCGGCACCGCTTCCAGCGACGAACCGATCACCTTCTGGGCACGCGCGATCTCCAGGGCGCCGGTGACGACGCGTCGCACCTGCCGCACCTTGCGCCACTTTTCCGCCAGCGCCTCGTTTTTCCAGTCCGCCGGGATTTGCGGGAACTGGTCGAGATGTAGCGAGACGGCGTCCGGATGACGGTCGAGCCAGGCCTCTTCCATGGTGAAGGGCAGCATCGGCGCCAGCCATTTCACCAGGCAGTCGAAGAGATGGCGCACCACCTGCACCGAAGCCTTGCGTTTCACGCTCGACGGGGCGTCGCAGTAGAGCGCGTCCTTGCGGATGTCGAAATAGAAGGCCGACAGCTCGACCACCATGAAATCGAGCAGCATGCGGGTGATGCGCTTGAACTCGAAGGCGTCGTAGCCAGAGCGCACGACTTCATCGAGCTCGGCAAGCCGGTGCAGCATCAGCCGCTCCAGCTCCGGCATCTTCTCCAGCGGCACCTCCTCGCCATCGTCATGGGCGAGCGTGCCCAGCATCCAGCGGATGGTGTTGCGCAGCTTGCGGTAGGCGTCGATGTTGGTCTGCAGCACGTTGTTGCCGAGCCGCTGATCCTCCCAATAGTCGGTCGTCACCACCCAAAGCCGCAGGATGTCGGCGCCCGACTGCTTGATGACGTCCTGCGGCACAACGGTGTTGCCGAGCGACTTCGACATCTTGCGGCCATCCTCGTCCATGGTGAAGCCATGAGTGACGACGGTATCGTAAGGCGCCCTGCCCCTGGTGCCGCAGCTTTCCAGCAGCGAGGAGTGGAACCAGCCGCGATGCTGGTCGGAGCCTTCGAGATAGACGTCGGCCGGCCATTTCAAGTCAGGACGATCCTCCAGCGTGAAGGCGTGCGTCGAGCCCGAATCGAACCAGACGTCGAGGATGTCCATCACTTGCTTCCATTTGGACGCATCGTGATTGCCGAGGAACCGCTCCTTGGCGCCGGCCGCGAACCAGGCGTCGGCGCCCTCCTGCTCGAAGGCGTCCATGATGCGCTGGTTGACCGCCTCGTCCTTCAGAACATTGCCGTCGGCATCGGCGAAGACGGCAATCGGCACGCCCCAGGCGCGCTGGCGCGACAGCACCCAGTCCGGGCGCTCCTCGATCATGGCACGGATGCGGTTCTGGCCGGCTGCCGGCACGAAACGGGTGTCGTCGATCGCCTTCAGCGCCCGGCTGCGCAGCGTCGAACCGTCGCCGAGGTCCTTGTCCATATAGACGAACCATTGCGGCGTGTTGCGGAAGATGATCGGCTTCTTCGACCGCCAGGAATGCGGATAGCTATGCTTCAGCCGGCCCCGCGCGAACAGCGCGTTGCGCTTGATCAGCTCGTCGATGACGGCCTGGTTAGCGTTGCCCTTCTTACCGTTATCGTCGATGACGCGTGCCGGCCCACCCTCGCGGTCCGGGCCAAAACCCGGCGCGTCCTTGGTGAAGAAGCCGCCATCGTCGACGGTGAACGGGATGGCGGGATCAATGCCGCGCAGATCCACCGCCGCATCCATCCAGGCGTCAAAGTCCTCTCGGCCATGGCCGGGCGCGGTGTGGACGAAGCCGGTGCCGGCATCGTCGGTGACATGGTCGCCGGCGAGCATCGGAACGGCAAATTCGTAGCCGCCGCCAAAGCCCTTGAGCGGATGCGAAAGCGTAAGGCTTCCAAGCTCTTGCGCCGAAACGCTGCGAAGTCGATTCAAGGTGACCTTGGCCTTGGCCGAGGCGTCTTCGGCCAGGGCGTCGGCGAAGATCAGCTTTTCGCCCGGCTGCGGGCCGAATGCGTTCTCAGCCGCCGTGACCTCGTAGAGGCCGTAGTTGATGCGCGGCGAATAGTTGACCGCGCGGTTGCCGGGGATGGTCCATGGCGTCGTCGTCCAGATGACGACATGGGCCTGCAGCAGATCGAGCGCTCCTTCCGTCAGTTTGGTCTCACCGTCATCGACAGGGCGAACCAGGCTGACGACCGGGAACTTCGCCCAGATCGTGTCGGACTCGTAATCCTGGTACTCGACCTCGGCCTCGGCCAGCGCCGTACGCTCGACCACGCTCCACATCACCGGCTTGGAGCCGCGATAGAGCTGGCCCGACATGGCGAACTTCAACAGCTCGCCGGCGATCCGCGCCTCGGCATGGAAAGCCATCGTCATATAGGGGTTCTTGAAGTCGCCGATGACGCCGAGCCGCTGGAACTCCGAGCCCTGCACCGTGATCCAACCCGCGGCGAACTCACGGCATTCCTTGCGGAATTCGTTGACCGGCACCTCGTCCTTGTTCTTGCCCTTGGCGCGGTACTGCTCCTCGATCTTCCATTCGATCGGCAGGCCATGGCAGTCCCAGCCCGGCACATAGTTCGAGTCATAGCCGCGCATCTGGAACGAGCGGGTGATGACGTCCTTGAGGATCTTGTTCAGCGCATGGCCGATATGGATGTTGCCGTTGGCGTAGGGCGGACCGTCATGCAGCACGTATTTCGTGCGGCCGGCCGCGCTCTCGCGCAGCTTGCGGTAGAGGTCCATGTCCTGCCAGCGCTTGACCAGCAGCGGCTCCTTCTCGGGCAAGCCGGCGCGCATCGGGAAATCCGTCTGCGGCAGGTAAAGCGTCTTGGAATAATCGATCGTTTCAGCGGTTTCGGTCATTGGTCTGCCATGTGCATTGCCCGGCGGCAAAGGAGCTCGGGCGTTGAACTATACTTTTTGCGCATGTCGTTTTCCCAAAACCGGGGCCACTTTTGGGCGACATGCCTGTGATTTGGAAAAAGCGCGAGAGGCCGCGCGCAAGATTCCCGGCGGCTCCAGCGGCGCTCAGGCCGCCCGGAACACCGGGCTCGTAATTCGTATAGTCAGCGCGCAATGGCGCGAAAAGCTCGTCATGGCAGGGCTTTTAGCGGAGAAAGCCGCAGGAATAAAGCGTCTCGTTCGATTCACCTACATCGTGAAATCGAAGCGATAGCTGGTCGACACGCCGATCATGAACTGATTGCGGTCGCCGCGTTCCTTGACCAGGCTGGAATCGGCAGCCGGTCCCATCAGGCGCGAATACTCGCCGAACAGGCTGGCGGTCATCGGCTCGGTCACCTTCCAGGTTATGGCGCCGCCGAGGCCGGTCGATTTCAGCCCGCCGCCGGGATGATATTCGCTCAGGCCCGAGGCCACCGCTTCCTGCGCGTCGACGCCATAATAGGCGTCGAAATAGTTGCCCGAGGCGAACGAGACACGCGGTCCACCCGAAATCCGCACGGTGGGCGTCACGTCGTAGAAGGCGTCGGCGGCGATGTCGGCGACAAAGCCGTTGTGAGCACGAATGCCGTGGCGCAGTTCGGCGCGGGCGCGCAGCCAATCCGTCGGATAGAATTCGAAGAAGCCGCCAACTTCGCCGCCCCAGCGCACCGGGTCGAGGCCCTTCAGCTCGTCGGCATTGTCATCGTCACGGGAAAACAGGAACTTGCCAGTCACGCCGGCGCGGACGCCGCCATCGTCGATCAGCGCCAGCGAGATGTTGTCGTTGCGTGAGGTGAAGCGGGCCGCCGGCCCGGCCTTGCCCAGCGAGATGATCGGCGAGGCGCTGAGCAGGTACTTCTTGCCGCCCTCGAAGTCAGGCGCGACCATCCCGGTGGCGCCAACGGTGAGATACCAGTCGCCGGAAAGCCAGCTGCCCTCGCCCGCATTGGCAGCGCCCGCCCCACCCAGCACCGCAGCAGCCAACACCAGAGAGATTCTTCCGACCGGACGACTCATGGCCACTCCACTAACACAACGCACACGGTTACCGACGACAGCTTTGACGGCCGTTTGGTAAAATTTGATTTAACCCCGAGACATCCGCTCGCGCTTTGCTGCGTTCCGGCTTTCGGTCATCGGCTGGACGTTGGTCGGCGCCGGGACTAACTTCCATCCGGCAGTATCCCGCGGCCCTTGATGGAGACGGCGACAATGACCCTGCATGGCGACGCTTTGAAAATCGCGCTCGAACAGACACGGACAAAATGGGGGTGGTTTGTCGCGCTCGGCGTGCTGCTGCTCATCTTCGGCGGCATTGCCTTCGCCAATCTGTTCATCGCCACGGTGGCTTCGGTCTATGTCGTGGGATGGCTGATGCTGATGGCCGGTATCATCGAGATCGTGCATGCGTTCGGCGTCAAGACCTGGAGCCGCTTCTTTTACTGGCTGCTGAGTGGGCTCCTCTACGCCGTCGCCGGCTTCTTCGCTTTCGACAATCCGCTGCTCGCTTCAGCGGTGCTGACGTTCCTGCTGGCAATCGCGTTGGTCGCGTCAGGGGTGCTCAGGGCCTGGGTCGGCTACAGCCATCGGCCGGAACGCGGCTGGGGCTGGATCGTCGCGGCCGGTGTCATCAGCACGCTTGCAGGTCTGATCATCGCCATGGGCTGGCCGGTCAACAGCCTATGGGTGCTAGGTCTGTTCCTGGCGATCGACCTGATCTTCCAGGGTTGGACCTTCATCGCCGTCGGCCTGGCGCTGAAAAAGTAGGATCATGCCTAAGGTCTGTTGAGATTCAGGTCAGGCCGAGCCGAAAAGGGTGGATTCCGAGAACCGGAGCGGAGCGTACGTTTGGGTACGTGAGCACCGGAAGCGCAGGAAGCTACCGTTTGCAGGCCGGCATCACCTGAATATCGACAGACCTTAGAACGCCATGGCCGCGTCGAGCTCGGAGAGCGGCTTGACGCCGGCAAGCAGCGCGCGTGCCTCGGCTTCATCGCGCTTCATCTGCGCGACCAGTGCATCGAGCCCTTCGAACTTCACCTCCGGGCGCAGGAAACCGAAGAAGGAAACCTGGCAGACCTCGCCATAGAGGTCGCCGGAGAAATCAAAGACGAAAGTCTCCAGAAGCGGCGCACCATTGTCGTCGACCGTCGGGCGACGGCCGAAGCTGGCGACACCGTCGTGAAGCGTGCCGTCGGCGCGACGAAAGCGGACGGCATAGATGCCCTCTTTCAACGCAGCTTCGGCTGAAAGCCTCATATTCGCGGTTGGAAAGCCAAGCGTGCGGCCGAGCTGCTGTCCGCCGACCACCTCGCTTTCGACGGTGAAGCGATAGCCGAGCAGCCCGGCGGCCTCGGCCACCTCGCCCTCGCCCAGCAATTCGCGGATGCGGCTGGACGACACCACCTCGGCGCCCTCGTCACGGAAAGCGTCGACAAGCGTGACGCCGAAGCCGTGACGCTCGCCAGCAGCCATCAGGTAGGCCGGGCCGCCTTGGCGATCCTTGCCGAAGTGGAAATCGAACCCGGTCACGGCATGGGTGATGCCAAGGTTCGTTTCCAGCACATCGGTCACGAACGCTTCCGCCGACAGCGAGGCGAAGTCGCGCGTGAACGGCTGTTCTACCAGCGCGGCAAAGCCCAGCAGCGACAGGAGCCGCGCCTTCATCGGCGGCGGCGTCAGCACGAACAACGGGATATCGGGCCTGAATATCTTGCGCGGATGCGGTTCGAATGTCAGCACCAGGGCCGGTACTCCGCGCCGTCCGGCCTCGGCCAGTGCCCGCTCGAGCACCGCCTGATGGCCGCGATGGACACCATCGAAATTGCCGATCGCCACCACGCCGCCGCGCAGATCGGCGGGCAGCGGAGCGGTTGCCAGGATGTGCTGGAAGGTCGCCATCGTCACCTACCGCAGTCTGGGAATGATGGCCACCGGACGATAGCCATGCTTTTCCAGGAAGACCGCCAACATTGCCGGATCCGGTTGCAAGACATCGCCATAGTCGCGGGCATGGATGCCGCCGGAGACATAGAGAACATCGAAGCCATTATCGGCCGCACCCTTCACATCCGTCATCATGCCGTCGCCGATGGCCAGCACCTGGGCGCGCTCGACCGGCCGGCCAAGAAGCTCGGCAACCTCCTTCATCGCGAGGTCGTAGATCGGCGTGTAAGGTTTTCCGGCGATCAATGTACGGCCACCGAGCTGGGCATAGTCGCGTGCCAGCGCGCCGGCACACCAGATGATGCGTTCGCCGCGCTCGACCACGATGTCGGGATTTGCGCAGATGAAGGGCAGGTTCCTGGCACGCAGCCGCCGCAGAAGCTCGGTGTAATCCTCGGGCTTCTCGACCTCGTCATCGAACAGGCCGGTGCAGACGACGCCGGACGCCTCGAACTCCTCGACAAGCTCGACGTCGAGACCTTCATAGAGCGTGAAGTCACGGTCGGCGCCGATATGGAAAATCCTGCGCGGACCTTCGGCGATCAGATCCCGGGTCACGTCGCCTGAGGTGACCACCCGGTCGTAGGCTGATGGCGGAACACCGATCGCGTTCATCTGCGCCACGACATCGGCACTTCGGCGCGGCGAATTGGTGATCAGGACGACGGGGATTTCCGCCTCTCGAGCCCTTGCCAGTGCCGAGGCCGCCACGGGGAAATGCCTCTCGCCATTGTGGACCACGCCCCAGACATCGCACAGGATTGCCGAATAGGCCTTCGAAACATCTTCGAGCGAGCCGATGATTTCAGGCGAATCCGCCATGCTATTTCCTTCAGTCATGATCGTTGCGACCGCCGCGACAGACGGTTCGCCGCAGCCGGTTCGGATTAGCCGAACCGCCCCCGCCTGTCACCAGCTTTCGCCGGGCATCTGCGCAGCGTCAGCAAGGGTGCTCACTGGTTAGCGGTTGGTGAAGTGCCGACCCGGCAATCGAGCGATTTCCCAAACGCGGCCTTCAGCGTTTTGTGGAAAGCTGGCGTCGACCGAGAATCCGCCGGCGGGGGCCGCTGCAAGACATGCATGAACTTTGGCGTCAGTTCTGCCGCGACAGGCGCGGCAACTATGCTCTTATGACGGTCGTTGCGATGGTTCCGCTGATGGGCGGCCTGGCGATGGCGGTCGATTTCACCGAGATGAGCCGCGAAAAACAGACGGTGTTGAATGCGCTCGATGCCGCCAACTTCGCCACCGCGCGCCGGCTGACGGAAGGCGCGACCGACGACCAGTTGAGAGCCTATGCGCTCGACTTCTTCAATGCCAACCTCAACAAGGTCGATCGCGCCAACACGACGCTCAGCGTCACCTTGCCAAGCAACACCACCGGCGGTGGCTTGCTCAAAATGAGCGCCCGGCTTGACTACAAGCCTTATTTCTATCCCGTCTTCGGCCAGCTCCTCGGCAAATCCGAAACCGACGCAAACCAGAAGATCAGCTTCAACGTCACTTCGGAAGTGCGGCTGAAGAACACTCTGGAAGTCGCCCTGGTGCTCGACAATTCTGGATCGATGACCACCACCGGAACGGGCTCGGGGCAAAAGCGCATCGATCTTCTCAAGACCGCGGCCAAACAGCTGGTCGACACGCTGGCCCAGCAAGCGATCATGATCAAGCAGGTCGACAGGCCGGTGCAATTCGGCCTCGTGCCGTTTGCCGCCTCGGTCAATGTCGGTCCTGGCAACGGCAACGCGTCCTGGATGGACACCGAAGGCCTGTCGCCGGTATCGAACGAGAATTTCGACTGGTCGACGCTGAACGCGGTCGACAAGTCAGCCCAGAAAGCCAACGGCATCTGGTACAAGCGCGGCTCCGGATGGGGCACCGACGAAGGCCAGATGCTGACCCGGTTTTCGCTGTACCGCGATATGAAGGTCGTCACCAACCATGAGCGTGTCATCAACAGCAAGCGTGTGGTTTGCGACGAGTACAACTTGAACAACACCTGCAGCGACAGCCACGATGAATATGACTATATCGACACCTATGGCCCATTCGCCAGTTGGCAGGGCTGCGTCGAGGCCAGGCCCTATCCCTACAATGTCAACGACGCCGCGCCGTCCGGCGGCTCGGCGAACACCGGCATAGGGGTTGGCGATCCGGCAACGATGTTCGTGCCGATGTTCGCCCCGGACGAACCCGGCAACCATTGGAGGCTCACCCAGGATCCCGACGAGGCCACGCCGACGACCTATGGCGCCATCAACAGCTGGTGGAACGACGATCCTTCGAGCAGCACCGGCCAAACCCGGCTGCGCAACATGGCCAAATATTTCCAGCCGCGACCGATCAATGCGCCGGCGCTGGCGGCCGGCAACGGGCCGAACTACAGCTGCTCCACCAACCCGATCACGCCACTGACCGATGTCAGCGTTACCACTGGGCTCACCGCGATCAAGGCCGCGATCGACCTGATGAAGCCGGATGGCGGCACCAATGTTCCCGAAGGCATGGCCTGGGGCTGGCGGGTGGTTTCGAGCGGCGAGCCGTTCACGCAAGGCCGCCCGGAAACCGAGAGAGGCAACGACAAGGTCGTGATCGTGCTGACCGATGGGGCCAATACCTACTACACGCCTTCGTCGCTCGGTCATTCCGACCCCGCCGACTCGAAATCGACCTATGCGTCCTTCGGCTATCTCAACCCAGGCTATAACGGCACTTCGGTGGGTCGCCTGTTCATGGGCACGTCGAGCGCCATTGGCCAATTCGACTATTCGAACGGCAATTATACCAACGCGCTCAACGAGCAGATGGCGACGCTTTGCAACAACGCCAAGGCAGCCAACATCATGGTGATGACGGTGGCGCTCGATCTGTCCACGACCAAGACGGCCGACAAACTGGCGATCGACGCGCTGAAATCCTGCTCGTCGAACTCGCGCTTCCGCAAGGATCCGACGGACGCGAGCAAGCCGGCAAAACTGTTCTGGAACGCTACCGGCGCCACCTTGTCGAACGACTTCAAGGAAATCGGCAACGAATTGTCGAACCTGCGTGTCGTCGGCTGATCCGAAAGGCATTGACATCTAGCTGGCGCAACGGCTGGCGCCGCCATGCTCTTGCGCGCGCCTCCCCGGGCAGGCACATGTTGACCGCTCGCGGGATCGTCAGTTCATTCGCGGCGCACAGGGGAACGAACAGATGCCCGAAACCGCCAACCATCTCGCCTTCGCGCTGGTCTGCCTCGGCATGGTGCTGACGCCTGGCCCCAACATGATCTATCTGATCTCGCGTTCCCTGTCGCAAGGGCCTAAGGCCGGGCTGATCTCGCTCGGTGGCGTGGCACTCGGCTTTGTCTTCTATGTGCTGGCGGCGGCATTCGGCATCACCGCGCTGCTGCTCGCCGTGCCCTATGCGTATGACGCGCTGCGCTTCGCCGGCGTGCTCTATCTTCTGTGGCTTGCCTGGCAGGCAGTGAAGCCCGGCGGACGCTCACCCTTCGAAGTGCGCGAGTTGCCGAGGGACAGGCCGCGAAAGTTGTTCGCCATGGGCCTGATGACCAATCTGCTCAATCCGAAGGTGGCCGTGCTCTATCTGTCGCTGCTGCCGCAGTTCATCAGCCCCGGCAAAGGCCACGTCCTGTCGCAGCTTCTGGTGCTCGGCGCGACACAGATCTCGATCAGCCTCAGCGTCAATGCCGTCATCGCGGTGACGGCCGGCTCGATCGCCGCCTTCCTCGCCGGACGGCCCCTGTGGCTGGTCATCCAGCGCTGGATGATGGGCACCGTGCTGGCGGCACTTGCCTTGAAGATGGCGACCGACGCACAGCGTTAGAGCACTGCCTACATCGGCCGCCTTGTCTGCTCCGCCCGCTCCGGCTCGACCACCTTGCGGTAGAGATGCCAGGTGGCATGGCCGAGCACCGGTATGACGACGGCGAGACCGGCAAACAGCGGGATCGAACCGATGACCAGAAGCACGGCGACCAGCAACCCCCACAGCGCCATCTGCAGCGGGTTGGTCATTACCGCCCGGGCCGAGGTCTCAATGGCGGAAACGGCGCCGACGTCCCGGTCGAGCAGCAGCGGGAAGGCAATCACGGTGGTGGCCAGCACGACCGCGGCGAAAACAAAGCCTGCTGCATTGCCGGCAAGGATCAGAGTCCAGCCCTTGCCGGTCGTCAGCACCTCGCGGATGAAGCTGCCTATAGAGGCCGGAGGCTGATCGCCGAACAGGCCGGTGTAGATCGACTGTGCGGTGTAGAGCCACAACAGGAACAGCGCCACCAGCATGATTCCTATCACCGCGATCGACGGAATCGCCGGCGAGCGGCGTACATCGAGTGCATGCCACCAGGAGGTGTTCATACCGAGTTCGCGCCGGCGGCTGATCTCGTAAAGGCCGAGCGCGGCAAACGGCCCGACCAGCGCGAAACCCGACATCAGGGGATAGATGAGCTGGATGGCATTGGCGCCAGACGTCCACCGCGTCAGGATCAGGCCAACGATAGGATAGATCAGACACAGAAACACGTAGTGCGAGGGCTTTGCCCAGAAATCCTCGACACCGAGGCGGAGCGCATCCCAAAGGTCCGAAATGGTGATGCGACGCACCGTGGGCTGCACATGCATTCCACGTGCGTCCGCCATGACATGAAAGCCGGCCATAACCTTCCTCCCGTGTGTCGGGGCGGTCACCGCCAGGATGGCCGCCAGAGCTGCCACTTCAAGAACGAGAGGCACGATAGCAGAGTTGGCGGCGATTGTCGCCGCGTCAATGGTCTGGGGAGCAACTCCTCTTGTGCTCATCTCTCCGCATCGCCTCTCATATGGCCGTGCCTTGGCGGGCTTCGTTTTGGCCAACCATTGTGCTGCATTTTAGCATTTACGCATTTTAGCATTTCCTTAAATGGCTCATAGAGACCCCTGGCGTATCACCTGAGCCTTACAAGTTTTGGCGAGGGGCGATGTTCGCGTTGAAAGGCTTCTGGTCTTCGGAGCGTGGCAACTTTGCCATAGTGACCGCCGTGGCGATGCTGCCGATAATGATTGGTTTGGCTGGCGCCGTTGATCTGGTCGGCACGAGCCATGACGCCTCGCAACTACAGAACTCGCTGGACGCGGCGGGGCTCGCCATCGGCACGAAATTCTCTCCCGAGATGGCGGCTGGCGATGTTCAGCAGCTTGGGCTGCAATTCTTCGCCGCAAATATGAGCGCGGCCGACCCGCAGGAATATTCGGGCAGCGTCTCCGCTTTCACGGCAACGGCCAGCGGCAGCCCAAGCGCCTACTTTGTCTCGCTGTCGTCCAGCATAAGCCACCCAAGCTTCATCGGCGACTCGGCCTCTTGGCAGGCCTACCGCTCGGCCTCGGTCAAGATAAAGCCTGGCGCGCAGGCCTGCGTGCTGGCGCTCAATCCGCATGCGTCCGCCGCCGTGAACCTGCAGGGCTCGACCAACGTCTCGATGGACAATTGCGTGATCGCGGCGAACTCGGACGCGTCCGATTCTGTCAATAGAGGCGGCTCCGCACTGGTTTCGGCGGGCTGTGTCTCAACCGTCGGCGGCACCAGCGGGCTGTTGCCACCCAGCGCCAATCTCGCCTGCGGAACGCCGCACGAACATCGGTACGCGTCTTTTGATCCACTGGCCGACGTCATTCCTCCCCCTTACACATTGTGTTTGCCGGTCCCGAACGGCAAAACCTACACGCTGTCGCCCGGCACTTATTGCGACAAGACATTGTCGGGGAACATCACGCTTAATCCGGGTGTCTACATCATGCGCGGCACCACCATAAAGCCAGGGGGAAACGGCAGCCTGACTGGCCAAGGCGTGACCATATTCCTCATGGAAAGCGCTCAGATCTACATAAATGCCAATGAGAAGGTGAACCTTTCCCCGCCCACCAGCGGCCCTTATGCAGGTATCACCATTTTCCAGGATCACGGCAATACGTCTGCCCTGACGTTGAATGGCGGCGCAAATTCCGAGCTCAGCGGTTTCATCTACGCGCCAGACGCGCCCATTTCCTACGCCGGCAACTCTGATATGAGCGCCCAGGGCGACTGTCTCAGGCTTGTCGGAAATACGGTACAGATGACCGGAAATTCGTCCGTCACGTCGGACTGCGCGGCTGCGCTTGGGAATCGCGCAATGTATGCTGATCGGATGATCACTCTCGTGAAATGAGAGACGGCTCCCGACGTTTGACCTGACGTCCGGAGGCGCCGGCGGTAGCGTTCAACAACGCCGGAGTGCGGCAACCGCACTCCGGCAGATAAGTGCCTTTCACAAGGCACATCTAGTTGAAAAGGAGCATCGCTACGGTTGCGCCGGTGCAGCGAAGCGATCGATCACTTCGGCCAGCGGGACGTGGCCAAGGCAGGCGCCCGAACCAGCGGGTTGTTCGCCATCCTCGACAGCCAAGGCATATCGCACCACCGGATCGGCTTCGATGCGGCGGCGCAGCCCGGCCAGCTTGGGATAGGCAGCGCCGTCGACCGCCTGGTGGAACTCCGCCCAGCGCGCCACGCCAATCAGCGTGGTATCGGCCAGCGTCAGCCGGTCGCCGACCAGGAACTCGGTGTCGGCGATCATCTCTTCGAGCTGATTGTGGCGATT
Source organism: Mesorhizobium sp. LjRoot246 (assembly GCF_964254115.1). Taxonomy (NCBI): domain Bacteria; kingdom Pseudomonadati; phylum Pseudomonadota; class Alphaproteobacteria; order Hyphomicrobiales; family Phyllobacteriaceae; genus Mesorhizobium; species Mesorhizobium sp. LjRoot246. Next base: position 4,693,829 of record NZ_CAXUSN020000001.1, read on the forward strand.
GGTAACGGCCTGGCGGCCGAAGTCGCGCAAGACCGCCTTCAGCGCCGGGTCATCCGCCGCCATCTCAAATGCCGCCCATAGAGGGCTGAAGGCCGCTGTGAAACCGGTGTTCACGAAGGCCATCAGCTGGTGCATGCGGTCGGCTTGCGGCGTGCGCGGTTCGAAGCTGATGCGGCGTTGCGCGTCGCGGGCTTCCAGCCACGCGGCGATAGCCATGGTCTCGGTGAGCACCATGCCTTCGTCGGTGATCAAAACCGGCGTTTCCTGACGGCCGTTGATGCTGGCATAGGCGTCGTTCTTCATCTCGGTGAGCATGTCGACGCGGCACAGGCGATAGGGTTGTCCGACCCGTTCAAAGGCAGCGACGAGCCCCATCGAGCTTCCCGCCGGGAAGCCGTAAAGGAGGATAGGTTCCATTTGTTTTCTTCCATGGTTCAAGGGATCACGCCGCGCAGCGAAACTTGACCCTAAACGCTGGTCGCCCCATGTAAATTACGCACAATTCTGTAACCAGGACCCGCCCATGAAAGACGTCGTCTCACGCTGCCCGATCGAAGAGACCATGCGCGTGCTCAGCGGCCGCTGGCCCACATTGCTGCTCTATTATCTGAAGGATGGGACCAAGCGGTTCAGCGACCTGAGGCGCGACAATCCAACCGTGTCGCACCGTATCCTGGCGCTGGAACTGCGCAAGCTGGAGGACGCCGGTATAGTGCGGCGGACGGTGCATCCGGGTTATCCGTTGCGCGTCGACTATGACCTCACCCCGCCCGGTCGCAAGCTTGTGCCGTTGATCGATGCGCTCGGCGCCTGGTGGGTGCGTACGGCAGGCGACCGGATGGGCGGCTCCTCGGACGCAGATCTCGATACAGCCGCCTAGGATCGTTGATTTCCGCCGGGATTTTCGCCGCCGTGCCCGGCAAAAGCCATGATCGCCACTATCTCAGGTGGCCATGACCATTGCCAAAACCGAAATCCACCCGATCCCGAATCTGAACAGGCGCATGCTGCTGAAAGGCGTCGGCCTTGCAGCCCTGGCCGGTCTCGCCGCCTGCAGCACGGTTTCGCTGCCGACCGGCGAAGGCGCCGGGGTCTCCTCTTCCGCCACCAGCACGCTGGCCAGCATCCGCGCCTCGGCCGGGCTCGCGCCGCTGGTCGCCGACCGGCAGCTCGAACAGGCCGCCCTGCAGCAGGCCGGCTACATGGCGCAGCGCCGGCGCATGAGCCACACCACCGGTTGGGGCAAGGATTTCGCCTCGCGAGTCAAAGGCAATGGCATTGCGGGTGCCGCCGCCGAGAACATCGCCGAGGGCCGTTTCGACCTTGAGAAGCTGTTCGACATCTGGGTGCATTCATCAGGCCATCGCCGCAACATGCTCGACCCGCGCTTCACCCGTTTCGGCCTCGCCTATGTGCGCGACGGCAGCGACGGCAATCTCCGTTACTGGAGCCTGGTGCTCGGGAAATAGCAGGCGTGCCGGTTCCGTGCGCCACCACGAACACGACCTGATGGGAGCTAGTCCATGTGGGCGGCTGGCGCGCCACCGGCCGGCGCCTGCTTGGGCTTGCGCAGCAGGAACACAAACGGGACGGCAATCAGCGTCATCACCATAAGTATTTTGAAGTCGTTGACGTAAGAGATCATCATCGCCTGGAGATTGACCATGCGATCGACCTGCGAAAGCGCCATCGGGTCGCCGCTCGCGGCGGCCGGTGAGACCGCCCACAGGTTCGGGTTGAACGGGTTGATGAAGGCCGAAAGCTCGGTGTGGTTGACCTGCGTGTTGCGCACCATCAGAACCGTCACGACCGACACGCCGATGGAAGAGCCAAGATTGCGCACCAGGCTGAACAGAGCCGTGGCATCGGTGCGGAATCGCACGTCGAGCGTGGCGAAGGCGACGGTCGACAGCGGCACGAACACCATTCCCATGCCCAGGCCCTGTATGATTCCGGAACTGATGATCAGCCAATTGTCCATCTGCGGCGTGAAGCTGGACATGGTGTAGAGCGACTGCGCGGTCAGCAGGAAGCCGATGACGACGAGGATCCGGGCGTCGATCTTGCTCATGAGCCGCCCGACGACGAGCATCGAAATCATTGTGCCGACACCGCGTGGCCCTATGACGACGCCGATGGTGATGGTCGGATAGCCGAAGATGGTCGACAGCATTGGCGGCAGCAGCGACATGCTCGCCAGGATGAGCACACCCATGACGAAGATGAACGCCAGCCCGGTCACGAAATTGCGGTCGAGGAATATCTTGGGATCGATGAAGGGGTGTTCCGCCGTCATCGTGTGAATGATGAACACCCAGAAGCCGGTGAGGGAAAGGCCAAGCTCGATCCAGATCTCGACCGAGGAAAACCAGTCGACCTCACCGCCGCGGTCGAGCAGCAATTGAAGCGCGCCGACGCCGAGCGATATCATGGCGAAGCCGAAGAAATCGAAACCGCGCACGCGCCGGGCAACGGCCGGAAGGTAGGCGGCCATGCCGAGAAAGGCGACGATGCCGACCGGCAGGTTGATGAAGAACACCCAGCGCCAGTTGAAATTCTCGGTCAGCCAGCCACCCAGCGTCGGACCCAGGATCGGCCCCAGCATGATGCCGGCGCCCCAGATGGCCATCGCCTGGCCGTGGCGTTCCCTGGGATTGATGTCGAGCAGGAAGGTTTGCGACAGAGGCACGATCGCCGCGCCGAACACGCCTTGCATCAGCCGGAAGAACACGATGGTCTCCAGGCTCCAGGCAATGCCGCACAGCATCGAGAACACGGTGAAGCCGACCACCGCCGTCAGGAACAGTTCCTTGCGGCCGAAGCGGTCGGCCAGCCAACCGGTGACCGGCGTCATGATGGCGGCGGCCACGATGTAGGAGGTCAGCACCCAGTTGATGTTGTCCGGGGAGGCGCCGAGATCGCCCGTCATGGTCGGCAGCGCGACGTTGGCGATCGTCGTGTCGAGTGCCTGCATGATCGTCGCCAGCATGAGCGCGACCGTGATCAGGCCGCGATGCGGCACTTCTTTGAAGGGTTCGGGCGTGCTCATGACGTGGAACTTCCAGCAGGTAACAAAAACGTGTACAACGGGTTTCCGGGCGGCAACGCCTTCCGTTGAGAGACCCTCATCGCGGTGGGACGCGATTATCGATGTGGGGGTTACATCGATCGAAAGTCTCTTATGAGCGGATGCCTGCCGCCCGGAAACATGAGGACCGACGGGTCCGTGGAGATTTCAGATCTCGGTCAAGCCGCGATGCGGCTTCGCCCAAACGCTGATCCCTCCAGTTCCTCCCATCAGACCAATCCTGCTATTCACCTCAGCCGCTGGTCTCCGCGGCATTCGGTTGACTTTACTGCGCGGCCTCGCCAGCCGTGGCGTGACCAAAGATCGACGGCAGGCCACGCGCAACGCCGGTGTCGACGGTGACGGTAGCGCTCATGCCGGTGCGCAACGCCATCTTGGCGTCGGCGTCGGTCAGTTCGAGACGCACCGGAATGCGCTGCGTGACCTTGACCCAATTGCCGGTGGCGTTCTGGGCGGGCAGCAGCGAGAACTCGGCTCCCGTGCCAGCGCCGATCGCCTTGACCGTCGCCTCGAAGGTGCGCCCTGGATAGGTATCGACCACGATCTCGGCCTTCTGGCCGGGCTTCATGTGGGTGAGCTGCGTTTCCTTGAAATTGGCGTCGATCCAGGTGTCGCCGGTCTCGACCAGCGAAAACAGCGGCGTGCCGGAACCGACATACTGACCGACCTTGAATGACGAGGCCTGGCTGACGACGCCGTCAGCCGGCGCCTTGACCGTGGTTTGCGCCAGGTCGTAGGCCGCCTTGTCGCGCGCGGCGAGCGCGGCCATCACGGTCGGGTGCTTGTCGGTCTCGATATCGGGATTGCCGCCGAGGGCTGCCTTGGCGCTGATGATGCCTTGCTCGGCGACGGCCAGTTGCTGCTTGGCCTTGTCGAGATCGTTCTTGGCTTCGTCCAGCGACGACTTGGCGTTGATGCCCTTCTGGGCAAGGTCGGCCGCGCGGTCGAACTGCGACTGGGCGAAGGCGACCTGGCTGGCATCGGACTTTTGCTGGGCCATCGACTGGCCATAGGCGGCGCGCAGCTGCTCGACATTGAGACGCGCGCCGGCCACCGCCGCGTCGGCCTGGGCCAGCGCGATCCGGTAGGGCTCGGGGTCGATGGCAAACAGCTCGTCACCCTGTTTGACCAGTTGGTTGTCGAAGATGTCGACTTTAACGATGCGGCCGGCCGTGTCGGAAGCGATCGACACCTTGGCCTGCTGCAGATTGGCGTTCTCGGTTTCCTGATAGCGGCCGCCGGTGACCCAGACGTAGCCGCCACCGACAGCCAGCACCGCGGGCAGCGCGACCATCAGCAGAAAGCGGCCCAGCCGGCGCTTTTTCTTCACCGGCAACGGGGCCGGCTGCACCTGGGGAGCGACTGCCACCGGGGCCACGGCCGGCTTCTCCGGCGCTTCCATTTCCAGCTCGGTCACTTTCTCGTCTAGCTTGGCTACCGCGTTCATGCTGCTGTGCCTTCTGTATTCTTCACTTTTTCAGTGGACGGCGTCTCGTCGTCCGTCAGGTTGCGGACCATCGCCTCGAGCCCCTCGATGAGGACGCGACGGGCTTCCGGCTTCACGCCGACCAGCGATTCCTCGTAGACTTCTCCGGCAATGCTCTTGATCACCGCGTAGGCATCACTGGCCTTGGGCGTCAGGAAGATCATGCGGACGCGGCGATCGGCGGCGTCAGGGCGGCGCTCGATCCAGCCTCCCTCCTCCATGCGGTCGACCAGGCGCGAAACGCTGATCGGCTCGATTTCGAGAAGTTCGGCCAACCGGGCCTGCGCGACACCGTCTTCCTTGGCGACGCGGACCAGAAGCCGCCATTGCGCCGAAGAAAGTCCCAAACCACTGGCCCTCGCCTCGAAGCGCTTGCGCATCAGGCGCTGCACGTCGTGGATCAAGAAGCCCAATCTGTCGATGCCATTGGAAACCATGAGCGCGATATATAATAAGCGTGCTTACTATTCAAGATGCGGCATTGCGCCAGAAGCCGGCAAATGGGTATGACAGCCATGCCGGACCGATCATGGTTAGCGATTGGTGAACGCATTGTGACCGCAGCAGCCTCTGCTCTGGTCGTGCCTGACATATTGATGTACAGCCGCTGTCAGGATCGGGGGATCACGAAAATGCCGACGCTTTATGCTCTCAAGCCGGCTTTCCAGGGACGGCTGCGGCCGCTGGTCAATCGGCTAGCGGCAATCGGCGTTACCGCAAACAGCATCACCATACTGGCAGCGCTGATGTCGGTAGTAGCTGGGACTGCCATCGCGATCTGGCACGAATGGCGCTGGCTGCTGCTGCTGATCCCCGCGGTGATGTTCGTGCGCATGGCGCTGAATGCCGTGGACGGCATGCTCGCGCGGGAACACGGGCAGGCTTCGACGCTCGGCATGTATTTGAACGAGTTGTGCGACGTCGTTTCGGATCTCGCGCTGATCCTTCCTTTTGCCGTCTTTCCGGAATTTGGCGCATGGGGCGTCGTCGCCTTCGCGATGTCAGCCGTGCTGACCGAGTTCGCCGGCGTGCTCGGCATCGCCGCCAAGATCGGGCGAAACTATGCCGGGCCGTTCGGCAAGAGCGACAGGGCGCTGGCGCTGGGCGTGGTCGCCGTGCTGTGCGCCGCCGGACTCTGGCCGGCATCCATCGCACCCTTTGTGTTTCCGGCCATGGCAACGCTTTCGCTGCTGACCGCCATAAACCGGATACGCGCCGGCCTTATTGGCAGCGCCAGCTGAGCATCGAGGCTCGCCATGCCGCCAGAGGGAAAGTCCATGTTGCACGAACCGATCGCCGCCGCGGTCACGGAAAGCCTTGAGCGGCAAGCGCAGGAGCGAGTCTTCCGCAGTCATGACGGGACGGAGATCTTCTACCGCTTCTGGCCGGCGGCTTCCGCCGATGCCAAGGGCGCGGTGGTGCTCTTCCACCGCGGCCACGAGCATGGCGGCCGCATGGCCCATCTCGTCGATGAATTGCAGATGCCGGACCATGCCTTCTATGCCTGGGATGCGCGCGGCAATGGCCGTTCGTCCGGCGAGCGCGGCTATGCCCCTTCCTTCTCGGCCTTGGTGCGCGACATCGACTGCTTCATGCGCGAGATCGCCGCCAGGGATGGCTTCGCCACGCAGGATATCGCGCTGATCGCGCAGTCCTTCGGTGCCGTGCTTGCCGCCGCCTGGGTGCACGACTATGCGCCGAAGCTGCGCGCCATGGTGCTGGCCTCGCCGGCCTTTTCGGTAAAGCTCTACGTGCCCTTCGCTAGGGAAGGCATCGCGTTCTGGCAGAAGATCAAGGGGCGCTTCTTCGTCAATTCCTACGTCAAGGCGAAATTCCTGACCCATGATCCCGTGCGCATCGCCTCCTTCGAGAGCGATCCGCTAATCACGCGGCCGATCGCCTCCAACATCCTGGTCGAACTCTACCAGCACGCCGCCCGTATCGTCACTGATGCCCGCGCCATCACCGTGCCGACGCAGCTTCTGCTTTCGGGCAGCGACTGGGTGGTGCGTCACGGCCCACAGCACGCGTTTTTCGTCAATCTCGGCAGCCGCACCAAGGAACGCCATGTGTTGCCGGGGTTCTTCCACGATACACTGGGCGAACGCGACCGGGCGCAGGCCCTCGACCTGATCCGGCCATTCCTGGCCAAGCAGTTCGCAGCACCGGACGCGCCTGTCGACCTGAAGCAGGCGGACATCGTTGGCTACACCCGCGACGAGGCCGACAGGCTTGCCTCGCCGCTCGATCTGTTGTCGCCCAAGGGCCTTTATTGGGCATTCAGCCGCGCCTCCATCCGCATGGGCGCCTGGGTCTCCCAAGGTATGAAAGCCGGCGTCACCACGGGCTTCGATTCCGGCTCGACGCTGGACTATGTCTACGAAAACGAAGCACGGGGTTTTTCGCCCCTAGGCCGCGTCGTCGACCGCATCTTCCTGGAAGCCATCGGCTGGCGCGGCATCCGCCAGCGCAAGCTGCATCTCGAAGAACTCATCGGGTCTTGCCTGGCGGCGCTCAAGGCCACTGGGCGGCCGGCGCATATTCTCGACATCGCCGCCGGTCACGGCCGCTATGTTCTCGATGCCATCGTCAAGAGTCCCGACCAACCGGCGAGCGTGCGCCTGCAGGATTATTCCGACCTCAACGTCCAGCTTGGCCGCAAGCTGATCGCTGAGCGGCAGTTGCCGGCTGATGTCTCGTTCCAGCGCGCCGACGCCTTCGATGCCGACATGCTCGCTTCGATCAATCCGGCTCCGGACCTTGCCATCGTTTCCGGCCTCTACGAGCTGTTCTCGGACAACGCTATGATCGCCCGCTCGCTCGGTGGATTGGCCCATGCCATGCAGCCGGGCAGCCTCTTGCTCTACACCAACCAGCCCTGGCACCCGCAGCTCGAGATGATCGCCCGCAGCCTGACCTCGCATCGCGGCGGCGAAGCCTGGGTGATGCGCCGGCGCACGCAGGGCGAGATGGACCAGCTCGTCGAAGCCGCCGGCTTCGAAAAGCTCGAGCAGCGCATCGACCAATGGGGCATCTTCACCGTCTCGGTCGCGCGGCGCCGCTGAACAGCATGGTCCCATCGCCTGCATCCGTGGCGCATGCCGAACCCTATAGCCGGGTGGTCGTCAGGGCAGCCCTCTGGCTGGCCTTCCTGGCGCCGTTCTTCTACCTCAGCTACGGTTTTGCCAACTGGCTGGCCTCGCGGCGCGACGATGTCGGCAGCATCGTGTTCTCGTGGGAACACAGCATCCCGTTCGTCGCCTGGACCATCGTGCCTTACTGGTCGATCAACCTGTTCTACGGCCTGTCGCTGCTGCTCAACGACAACAGGCAAGGGGTCGACCGTCTGGCCGGGCGCTATCTCACCGCGCAAATCGTCGCCGTTGCCTGCTTCATCCTGTTCCCGCTGACCGCGACATTCGTGCGGCCCGCAACGACCGGGCTGCCGGGCTTCCTGTTTGCCGTGCTTGGCGGTTTCGACAAGCCGTTCAACCAGGCGCCGTCGCTGCACATCGCCCTTTTGGTGATCATCTGGGATCATTGGCGCCACCGGCTCGCCGGCTTTCTCCTGCCGCTCTGGCATGGCTGGTGCTTTTTGATCGGCGCCTCGGTGCTGACGACCTGGCAGCATCATTTCATCGACATCCCGACCGGCGCGCTGCTCGGGATTTTTGCGCTGTGGCTGTTTCCGCGCAGCGGCGAGCTGCCGTTTTCAGGCGCAAGGCTGACCAGCGATGCGAAGGCGCGGCGGCTGGCGCTGTTCTACGCGCTGGGCGCTGTCCTTGCGCTGATGGCCGCAGCGCTCGGCGCCTTGTTTTGCGCTGTCGCGCTCTCCCTGCTTTGGCCGGCGCTGGCGCTGGCCATCGTCGCCTTCGCCTATGCCGGAGCAGGCGCAAAAATGTTCCAGAAATCCGCCGATGGCAGCATCACGCTTGCGAGCCGTGTTCTGCTCTGGCCTTACCGTCTCGGCGCCAGGGCAAACATATGGGCCTGGACGCGCAAACTTGCTCCCCAGGTGGCGGTCGCCGACGGCGTCTTTCTCGGGCGTTATCCCAGGGCAAGCGAAGCCAACAGCTTCGGCACGGTCATCGACCTCGCCGCCGAACTTGAAGAGCCGGCGGGCGCCAATTGCCGCTGGGTCAGCTTTCCGATGATCGACCTGTTGCCGCCGCCAATGGTGATACAGCAACGGGCAGCCGGCGCGCTGGAAAGCGCGCGCCGCGATGGCACCGTGCTGGTGTGCTGCGCGCTCGGCTTCCAGCGCAGCGCCGGCGTCGTCGCCGAATGGCTGGTCGCGACCGGCAGGGCCAAAACGCCGACGCTCGCCCGCGAGATGCTCGCGGCCGCCGGCCGGCCGGTGCATCTTGCCGAGGCCACGGAGCGGGCGGCGTCATGACCGGCAATGCCTACCAGGACCGCACCGAACGCTTCGCCGGCATGCTGATGCGGCAGGCAGCATGGCCGGCCGCACTCGTGGTGGTCGCAAACATCCTTGCGCCGCTGGCTGCCTCAGCGCGCGGCGCCTTCGAGAGCTTGCCGGCGGCCATCGCTCTGTCGATCACCGCCGCGAGCGCTGTCGCCGTGCTGGTGCTGTCGGCACTGCTGGCATTCGACGCCCTGCTGTTCCGGCTGATGGCCAGCCATGACGACGAGGTTGCCGGCGGCGCCGCGGTGGATGACATGCTGGCCCGCATGCGCCTGAAGCCCTTCCAGTCCACGACACGTTCGCTCGACGACCGCATGGCCGGCACCCGTCGCCTGCTGTTCAAGCAGCGCGCCGCTCTTATCCTTTATGCCGCGGCGCTTCTGGCGGCGGGGTTTTGGGCGCCGCGATGAACAGGCTTTCGCTCAAGACCTTCACCTTGCTGCAGGCGGTAACCTCCGTCGGCCTCTCGGCACTGGCCTGGATGGTGACCGGGGTGCGTCCGATCTGGAACGGCAGCCTGCCGTCCGACCGGCAGCGCATCTATTTCGCCAACCACACCAGCCATGGCGATTTCATCCTTTTGTCGGCGTGCCTCAGCGAAAGGGAGCGCGCGATCACGCATGCGGTTGCCGCCGGTGAGTATTGGGGAAAGTCACGGCTGCGCCGCTTCATTGCCGAGGACATGCTGTCATCCGTGCTCATCAATCGGCAATGGACGAAGCCCGAGGAAAACCCGATCGAGATCATGCTGTCGGTTCTCGACCAGGGCCACTCGCTGATCCTGTTTCCCGAGGGCACCCGCAACATGACCGAGGAGCCGCTGCTGGCCTTCCGTTCCGGGCTCTACAATCTGTCGATGGCGCGGCCACAGGTCGAGCTGATCCCGTGCTGGATCGAGAACATGTCGCGCGTGCTGCCCAAGGGCCAGTTCCTGCCGGTGCCGCTGCTGTGCCGCGTCGTCTTCGGCGCGCCGGTGGCGATTGGCCCGGGCGAAGAACGCCGGGCCTTTCTCGCACGCGCCCACGCCACGCTTCTGGCGCTCAACCCGCGTCCCGAGCGAGACGATTGATGCGCCACGAGATCTCCATCCTGATCATCGGCCTGCTGGCGGTGCTGACCACCGCCAGCATCGTCGCCGCCATACTTTCGGCGCGGGCGCCGAAGCCGCTCAGCTCGACGCTGGTCAATCTCACGCAGCGCATCAATGCCTGGTGGGTGATGGTGGCGCTGATGACGGTCGCCTTCTTCTTCGGCCGTTACGGGATGACCATCCTGTTTGCGCTGATCTCCTTCGCCGCGCTGCGGGAATTCGTGACGCTGACGCATACGCGCCGCAGCGACCATTGGGTGCTGCTCGGCATGTTCGGCATCATCATACCGTTTCAATACTGGCTGGTGTGGACCGCCTGGTACGGGCTCTTCGTCATCTTCATCCCGGTCTACTGCTTCCTGTTGATGCCGGCCATCACGGCGCTGCATGGCGACACCGAACGCTTCCTCGAGCGCATCGCCGCGCAGCAATGGGCGGTGATGATCTCGGTCTATTGCGTCAGCCATGTCCCTGCCCTGCTGACGCTTGAGGTGCCGGGCTTCGAAGGCCGCACCCTGCTGCTGATCGCCTTCCTGATCATCGTCGTGCAAGGCAGCGACGTGCTGCAATACATCTTCGGCAAGCTGTTCGGAAAACACCGGTTTTCGCCGACCGTCTCGCCGTCGAAAACCTGGGAAGGCCTGATCGGCGGGCTGGTGTCGGCGAGCCTGCTGGGCGCGCTGTTGTCGTTCGTGACACCCTTCTCGCCGCTGCAGGCGGCGGCCGTGGCCTTCGTCGCCTGCTCGATGGGATTTCTGGGTGGGCTGGTTGCTTCGGCCATCAAGCGCGACCAGGGCGTCAAGGATTGGGGCCATCTGATCGAAGGTCATGGCGGCATGATGGACCGCACGGACAGCCTGGTTTTCGCGGCCCCAGTGTTCTTTCACATCGTGCGCTATTTCTGGACCGTGTGATCCGGCGACCTGTTGCCCGCGCGGTCAGAGCCGGTTGCGGATGAGCATGGTGACGACGAAGAACGCGCCGACCGAGCTGGTGATGATGCCGATCGGCAGTTCCTGCGGCGGCAGCAGCGTTCGGGCCAGAAGATCGCTGGCCAGCAACAGCACGGCGCCGAAGACGGCACAGCTGGCGACCAGGCGCAGATGCAAGGGACCCGCCAGCGGCCGCGACAGATGCGGGATCATCAGCCCGACGAAACCGATGACGCCGGCGACCGAAACAAGGATCGCCGTCGAGAAGGCGGCGACGAGAAAGGTCGTCCGGCGCATGCGCGCCACCGGCACGCCAAGGCTCTCGGCGGCGTTTTCGCCGGCCAGGAAAGCGTCGAGCCGGCGATGGTTCCACAGCGCGTAAGCCAGGATGGTGCCGGCACCCAGCGCGCCGAGCCAGATATTGTTCCAGCGCGCCAGGCCGAGCCCACCCATCGTCCAGAACAGCACGGAGTGGGCGGCGCGCTGGTCGCCGGCGAAGACCAGGTAGTTGGTCAAGGCGGTGAACATGAACGAGACGGCAAGGCCGGCGAGGATCAGCCGCTCCGGACCTTGCCCCCTCACCCGCGCGACCAGCAGCAGGACGACCCCGGCGGCCAGTATGCCGCCGGTGAAGGCCGCGACCGGCAACGTCCAGATGCCAAAACTGTCGCCGAAGACGGTGATGACGGAAACAGCGCCGGCGGCGGCGCCCGAGGACAGGCCGAACAGGAACGGGTCGGCAAGATCGTTGCGAGTTACCGTCTGCAACAGCGCACCGACGACGCCCAGGCCGGCGCCGACGCAGATGGCGAGGATCGTGCGCGGCAGCCGCAGGTCGACGACGATCTTGCCGACCGGCCCGGGCACATCGTGCCCGCCCAGACCGATTGCACGGCCGAGCGAGGCAACGACGTCGGTCAACGGGATCAGCGTCGAGCCATAGGCGATCGACAGCAGAGCGAGAGCGGCGATCACCGCCGCTCCCACCAGCATGGCCAGTGCAAATGCCGGATGGCGCAAGGTCAAAACGCTTCCGGGTGCATGGCCTTGGCGATCTTGCCGATCGCTTCGATGTTGGCCGGTCCAGGCGTCAGCTCGGCATAGCGCAAGGCGACGAAGCGCTCGTTCTTGACCGCGTCGGTCTCTTTCATCGCCGGATGCGCCTTCAGGAAATCGAGCAGCTTCCTGTAGCCGCCGCCGTCCTGGTAATCGAGCAGGATGAGGAATTGCGGATTGCGCGACGCCACCGTTTCCCAGTCCGTGTTGCCCCAGCTGGTGTCCATGTCGGCCATGATGTTGTCGCCGCCGGCGGCTGATATCATGGCGCTCGGAATAGCGAATTTGCCCGCGGTGAACGGCTTGTCTTCACCGGAATCATAGAGGAACACCCGCGTACCCTTACGGTCGCCGACCTTGGCGGTGATGTCGGCGAGCTGCGTCTTCCAGCCCGAAACGAGCTTTTCAGCCTCGGCCTCCTTGCCGAAGATCGTGCCCAGCTTTTCGACGTCGCCATAGAGCAGGTCCATCGAGGCGGCGGGGCGGTTCTTGTCGAGATGGACGCAGCTTTCCGTCAACACCAGCGTCTTGATGCCGTGCGGGGCAAGCGTGTCGGGCGTCACCTCGCCACCCGGCTTCATGCCGTAATACCAGCCGGCGAAGAAGAAATCGGGCTCGACCGCGACCAGGTTTTCGAGCGTCGGATATTTGGGCGCCAGTTCCGGGATCGAGCCCTGCTCGGCCTTGAATTCGGGACCGACCTTGTACCATCCGGTGATGCCGGTCAGGCCGACGATCGACGGCTGCAGTTTCAGCGCAAAAGCCATTTCGGCCATGTTGAGATCCTGGACCACGGCACGCTTCGGCGGCGCGTCGAAGGTCAGCGGCTTGCCGCAGCTGTCGACCGTGACCGGGAAGGCCAGGGCTGTCGAGGCCAGCAGCGAGAAGGCAAGCGAAAAGGCAAGGCGTTTCACGGATTTTGCTCCTTTGTGGATGGGATTGGGTCGAATGCGGAACGGCTTCAATCAGGACGGCGGCGCGGCACGGTTCGGCACCTCGAACACCGTCAGTTCGCGGTCTTCGGTCGGATGGCGCAGGCGCAGCACATCGATGCCGAAAATCTCACGGATCAGCTGTTGCGTCAGCGCTTCGCGCGGTGCCGCGAGCGCTTGCAGACGGGCATGGTTCATCACCGCCACCCTGGTGGCGAAGGGCGCCACCAGCGCCAGGTCGTGCAGCACCGCGATCACCGTCATCTCGAAGCCGGCCACGAGTTCGAGCAGCTCGCCGCGGGCGCGCGGGTCGAGATGGTTGGTCGGCTCGTCGAGGAACAGGATCTTTGGCTGCTGGGCGATGGCGCGGGCCAATTGGGCGCGCTGTCGCTCGCCGCCCGACAGCGAGCCGATGGTGCGGCCAAGCAGCGGCAGCAGGCCGGTCCGGCGCAGCGCGTCGAAGACGATGTCGCGTTCCTCGCGCCTGCGCCTCAGCCCGGCATGCGGGACCCGGCCAAGCTCGACATAGTCGATCACCGCCAGCCGCGGATCGGGCTGGTCCGTCTGGCCGACCACGGCGATATGCAGTGCCCGCTCGGCGGCCGAAATCCTGTCGAGCCGCCGCCCACCGAGCTTCACCTCGCCCGAGCTTGGCCGCAGCATGCCCGACAGCATGCGCAGCAGCGTGGTCTTGCCGGCGCCGTTGGGACCAATGATGGCAAGGCGATCGCCAGCGGCCACCGACAGGCTGACCGCCTGGACCAGATCCCGCCCATTCGCCATGGCACAGAGGTGATGTGCTTCGAGAAGCGGCGCCGTCATCGGCTGCTGCCTGCCGGATTGCCGGGACGGCAAAGCGTGCACACGATGATGCGGTGATCGATAGGGCCGTCCAACTTTCCGTCACTTTCCAAAACTGGCGACGGAAGGAAGCTGGCGAGCCGGCCGACAAGACCGGGATTCGCGTCTCCTCCCGGCACACCCCGTCCGGTCAACTCATGCTGATGGCAGGTCTCCTGGCTTGCGGGTCGTTGCGCCATCCTGCCTTCCCAGCCTTGCCGGCCAGTGGCATTCACGGATTTTGCTCGCCGCTTACAGTTGCGGGGGCAGCCACGGTCTCGACCTGATCAGGCCTCACCGTGTTCCCTTTTCACCCCTCGCCTTTCGACTCGGGGACCATCATTGCCTCAGCGTAGATTTCCACCAATCGCTTCGCAACGGATTTCTGGGTGGGCCACTTGAGGGAAACAGACATTGCGCGCTCTCTTAATGTAATAACATAACATGTCTAAGAGATGACGCCGGCCGCTGTCAAGCGAAAGCCCCCAGCCGAATTGGCCTGTCAGCGGCAAGGAGCGCCTGGCCGGCTGGCCATCTCGGTGCGCAACTGCGGCGGGCATCGGCGCGGATTGCGCAGGATGCGCAATTTCGATCAAACTGGCCGCGTCAGGAAACGGCATCATGATCCGGCCAATGCGAGGAGAAAAATGAACCCGACCGAGAAAGCGCTGTGGTTCGTCGAAAGCCATCTGCCGGAAGCGATCTCGCTCGACGACGTCGCGCAAAGCAGCGGCGTGTCGCGCTTTCATGTGACGCGGGCTTTCGGGGCAGCCACCGGCCGCTCGGTGATGGGCTACATGCGCTCGCGCCGGCTGAGCGAAGCGGCGCGCAAATTGGCTGGCGGGGCGCCCGACATCCTCTCGGTCGCGCTCGACGCCGGCTACGCCTCGCATGAGGCTTTCACCCGTGCCTTCCGCGATCAGTTCGGCACCACGCCGGAGCTGGTGCGTGCGCAAGGCACACTCGACAAGCTCGACCTCGTGGAGCCGATCCTGATGGACCAGTCCTTTCTTGCCAACCTCGAACCGCCGCGTTTCGAGACCAGCCGGCCGTTTCTGATCGCTGGCCTCGGCGAACGCTACAGCTGCGAAACCAGCGCCGCCATCCCGATGCAGTGGCAGCGCTTCGGCCCCTATATCGGCAACATTCCAGGCGAGACCGGCGACGTCGCCTATGGCGTCTGCGTCAACGGCGACGATGCCGGCAATTTCGACTACATCGCCGGCGTCGAGGTGTCGGACTTTTCGGACCTGCCCAAGGAATTCAGCCGGGTGCGGGTGCCGGCACAGAAATATGCGGTCTTTGCCCACCGCGAACACATCTCGACCATCCGCCGTACCGTCAACACGATCTGGAACAAATGGCTGCCCGGTTCGGGCCACGAGATATCGGATGGACCGGAATTCGAGCGCTATGGACCCGAATTCGACCCGCGCAGCGGCAATGGCGGGCTGGAGATTTGGATACCGGTGAAGGCGTAGTCGGTCACGCCATCGGCAGCACCGGCCAGCGATCGATGATCCTGCCGCCGGAAAACACCGCGATCGATCCGAACTGCTGCAGCACGGCCTCGCTCTGCGTCGGGCGCAGGAAGGCATAGTCGCCTGGCCTTGCGGTCGCATCGGCCGGCAGGCCCATGAATTGCTGGTTGGACGACAGGCCGAGCAGGCCGTTCGTCTTCATGCCTTCGGGGAACACCGGCTCAGCCATCCACTTGCCGCCATAGAGATAACAGCCCTTGCGCGGAAACCGGCCGAGCGCCTGCAGCAGGCGGGTAACGGCCGGCGGGCCGGGCAGCATCGGCTCGACCACTTTCAGGATCGGGGTGGCGATGAACGCCGCCGGCTGGAAGCCGTCGAGACCTGATGTATCGAAATCGCTGGGCAGGACAAAAGCCGAGCCCATCGACACTTCATTGGCCGTTCCGCCATGATGCAGCAGCGCGGTCTTGCTGCCGCCGATGTTCAAGATGCGGCGCTGGTCGGCGCCGAGACAGGCGACGAATGCCGCGGCCTTCTCCGATGCCCTCGCCAGTGCTTTCGTCGGTCCACCGAACAGGCCGGGAATATGCGGCGCATGCGCCTCGTAGGCCATGACGCCATCGCAATGCAGCCGGGCCGGCAGCGCATTCAATGCCTTCGACAAGGCCTCCGGGCTGGCAAAGCCACCGCGATGCAGCCCGACATCGATCTCGAAAGCGATGCGCAACTCGGTGCCGAGTTCGTCAGCGAGTGCGCCATACTCCGCCAGTCTCTCCTCGCTGTCGATCAGCCAGCAGACACGTGACCAGTCGGCGTCGGCTTTCGCCAGCGCCGCTCTTGCCGCGCCGATCGGCATCGGCTTGCCATACAGCAGATCGGCATCCGGAAAGGCCTTCAACACCACCTCGCTGATCGGCGGATGGAAGGTCATGAACTGGTTGGTGCCAAGCGCCTTGCCGATATGCGCAAGCAGCGGCAGGCAGGCGAGCGATTTGTCGACCAGCCGCGCGGCAAGAGCGGGATCAAGCCTCTCCTTCACCAGCGCAATGTTGCTGTCCAGCCGGTCGCGATCGAGCAGCAGGCAGGGCTGGAAGATGCCGGCTTGCTTCAGCGCATCCGACAGGGTGGAAAAATAGGCGTTCATCGTTCAATGCCAAAAGGACTGGGCTCGATGCCGAAAAGGCCAGCCATGTAGGGCGAGACGAAGCGGTTTTGCGGGTCGACGTCGCGGCGCACCGCCATGGCGTCATCCCAGCGCGGGTAGAGCTTTTTCAGCTCCGCCGCTTTCAGGCTGTGCATCTTGCCCCAATGCGGCCTGCCGCCATATCTGCGGAAGATCGGCTCGGCCGCCCGCATGAACGGCAGCGGATCGTTCGCCGCGTCATGGTGGATGGCGATCGAGCAGGTGAGCCTGTTGTAAAAGGGCGAGAGCCAGAATTGGTCCGGCGCGACCGAGCGAACCTCCATCGGGAAATAGACCTCGGGAAAACGCTTCTCGGTCAGCTCGATGATCTCGGCCAGCGCCTTCGGCCCCTCCTCGAACGGCAGATGATATTCCATCTCGTTGAACTTGGTCTGCCGGTCGCTGGCATAGACGTTGAGCCAGTCCTGCACATAGTCCTCGGCCGGCACTTTCGCGACGGCGCCCAGGATCAGCCGGCGGCGCAGCGACGGCAACCAGGCAAGCCCGGTGCGCAGCCGGCGCAGCGTCCTCAAACCCGCCTCGTCTTGCTCCGGCGGTCGGGCGGTGGGCGCGGCATCGCTGAAATCGCTGGCAATGAACCGCGCGTAGCCGGAAAACGGAATGTAGTAGAATTCGGCCGAGCGATGCGCGGTCATCATCGTCTCGAAATCGCGCAGCATCTCAGTGATCGGCAGCATCCATTTGCGGCGGCGCAGCCGGTAGGTCGCGATGTTGTTCAGCGTCACTTCGGTGAGCACGCCGAAGGCGCCGAGCGCAACGCCGATGGCATGGATCATCTCCTGATCCCCTGCCCGCTTGAAGTCACGGACCCTGCCGAGCCCATCGACGATCTGCACCGTCTCCAACTGCGTGTGATAGGCGCCGAGCGTCGGTCCCGAGCCGTGCGTGGCTGTGCCCAGCGCGCCGCCGATCGCCTGGCGGTCGATGTCGCCCATGTTTGGCAGGCCCTGGCCAATACCTTGCAGGATGTGCATGAGCGGGCCGAGCCGGGTCCCTGCCCGCACCCGCGCCTGATGTTTTTCGGCGTCGTGCGAGACCAGCCCTTCCAGCCTCTCCAACGACAGAATCGTGCCCTCGGATTTCACCAGCGGCGTGAAGGAATGACCGGCGCCGACGACACGGATCGGGCCGGGCGCTGTGCGCATGAGATCACCGAGTTCGCCGGCGTCGGCGGGGCTGGCGATCAGCTTCGGCTCGGCAGTGACAAAGCCGGACCAGTTGCTCCAACTGTTCGACATGGCGCTGCTCAGGCAACGGCGCGGCGACGCCGCGTCACGAGGATGAACAGGCCGAGCAGTGCCACACTGGCGACGGCGCTGGCGGCGGCGAATTCCGGCACTGGCCGGAAATCCTTGCCGTCGATGAGTAGCGACGCCGCGATCGGCCCGATTGCCAGGCCGAAAAGTTGGGCTGCCGGCACCAGCAGTACGGCGGTGCGCGTTTCGTCGGCGGTGATCGCCAGCCGGATCTGGTAGGGCACGATGAACAAGAGGATGAAGCCCATGACCAGAGCGGCGATCCAGAATGTCGTCAGGCCAGGGCCACCAGCAAGAACCAGGGAGCTGACCAGCGCCACGGCGCCGATCACGGCGATGGCAAGGCGATAATCGATGCGCGCTTCCAACATGGTTGCCGTCATCGCCCCCAGGACCTGTGCAGCGAGGCTCGCCGAGACGATCAGGCCGACGGTGCGGCCATCGATGCCATATTGCGCGCCAAGCGGCTCCAGAAACGCCCAGACCGCGCCGAAGAACATGAAGTAGCAGAAGACCGACAACAGCGCGGTCATCGAGGGAACCGTCAGCACATTGGCCAGGTTCTCCTCCTTGGGCAGGTCGGCATAGTCCCCGGGGACGATGAAGGCGACCGCCAGCGACGCGACGCAGACGACGGCAAGAACGATGAAGCCGCCCGCCGACCCCGCGGCCGGAATGACATAGAGCGCCAGCAACAGGGCAAGCGCGCATTGCGCCAGCGTCTGCATGGTGACGAAATAGCCGCCGATGCGCTCGGCGCGCCGCGAACGGGCGATCAGTTCGGTGGCGACGGCGACCAGACCGCCTTCGGCGAGCCCGGCCAGGGCGCGGGTCGCGATCAGCGTGCTGGCGCTCGCGGCATAGGCCGTCCACACATTGGCTAGAGCCAATAACAGCAGAAGGACGGCACTTTTCCAGCGCATATTGTGCGCCGAGAGCAACATCGCCACGACAGCCGAACCGATGGCAATGGCGATCATCTCGGCGGTGGCGACCAGCGCCAGTTCATCGCCGCTGACATGGCCCTCGGTGTAAAGGGCGCCGAGCAGCACCGGCTGCAGGCCGAGGATAAGCAGGCCGACCGAACCGATCCACAGGGCCGAGGCAAGCTGCCAGCCGGTGGGATTGCCGACCAGCCAATCGCCACTGCCTGCGTGGCCGGTATCTGTCGAAGCCAAAGGCGCCTCCCAACGTCCTTGCCGTGCGGCAAAAAAGCTGACAACCTGTCAGCATTTCAGAAGCTGATACTTGATCATATTTCTTGTCAACCGGAATTTGAAAAACCCGTGCGAAAGATCGGTGCATGACGGAATTGAAGAGAATGGCGACCGAGCCCAGGCGCAGACCCAAGCAGGAGCGCAGCCGCGAGCGCATCGACGCGATCCTGTCGACAACCATGCGGCTGATCGGCGAAAAGGGCATCGACGCCGTCACCATGAAGGAGGTCGGCATGCTGGCGGGCGGGCCGATCGCCACCGTCTACCACTATTTTCCCAACAAATCGGCGATCCTGGCGATGCTCTATGAGCGGTTTTCGGAGGTCAGCCGCGCCCGGCTGACAGCGATCATCGCCGATGTCCGCGAGGCGAAGGACGTGATCGTGGCCGCCGACCGGCTGCTTGACGATTATCGCAGCCGTGTCGCCGGCGATCCGGCCATCCAGGATCTGCAGAACGCCATCCAGGCCGACAAGGCACTCAAGAACCTCGACATCGCCGAAACCCGGCACCAGGCCAAAATGTTCTGCGACCATGTCGTCGCCTTGATCGAGCCGGAAAAGCGCGAGCAGTTCGAACGCATGGTTCTGCTGATCTTCCAGCTCGCCGGCGGTGTGGTGCGCCTGGCACTCGCCCAGGGCGAAGCGGAAAGCCGCCGCACGATCGAAGACTATCGTTCGATCATTCACACGCAGTTGCGGTTGTTTCTGTAAGCCTCCATCCGTAGAAAAATTTCACGCTCCCGGACGGCGCCGCGCGCCTTGACTCTGTCAGGCCAGCAGCCTATTTCAGCGCCACGTTAGCACTCGCCTTTGGTGAGTGCCAACCGTGTGTCCGGCGCCGCCGGATAGAGGAACTGTTCTCACCGTTCTCATCGAGGAAGAAAAAATGGCAAAGTCGAAGTTCCGCCCGCTTCATGACCGCGTGGTCGTTCGCCGGGTCGAATCCGAATCCAAGACCGCCGGCGGGATCATCATCCCGGACACGGCAAAGGAAAAGCCGCAGGAAGGCGAGATCATCGCCGTCGGCTCCGGCGCTCGTGACGAAGCTGGCAAGCTGGTCCCGCTGGACGTCAAGGCCGGCGACCGCATCCTGTTCGGCAAGTGGTCGGGCACGGAAGTCAAGCTCAATGGCGAAGACCTTCTGATCATGAAGGAATCCGACATCATGGGCATCATCGGCTGATATCAGGCCTTTTCTCAACTGAATTCCCGGGCTCAATCAAAGCCCCTGCCAGGAGCTAAAAATGGCTGCCAAAGACGTAAAATTCTCCCGTGATGCCCGCGAGCGCATGCTGCGCGGCGTCAACATCCTCGCCGACGCGGTGAAGGTCACGCTCGGCCCCAAGGGCCGCAACGTCGTCATCGACAAGTCGTTCGGCGCCCCGCGCATCACCAAGGACGGCGTCACCGTCGCCAAGGAAATCGAGCTTGAAGACAAGTTCGAGAACATGGGCGCGCAGATGGTCCGCGAAGTTGCTTCGAAGACCAACGACATCGCCGGCGACGGCACCACGACCGCGACCGTTCTGGCGCAGTCGATCGTCCAGGAAGGCCACAAGGCCGTTGCCGCCGGCATGAACCCGATGGACCTGAAGCGCGGCATCGATCTGGCCGTGACCGAAGTCGTCGCGGCGCTCGGCAAGGCCGCCAAGAAGATCAAGACCTCCGAGGAAGTTGCCCAGGTCGGCACGATCTCGGCCAATGGCGACGAGTCGGTCGGCAAGATGATCGCGGAAGCGATGCAGAAGGTCGGCAACGAAGGCGTCATCACGGTTGAGGAAGCCAAGACCGCGGAGACCGAGCTCGAAGTCGTCGAAGGCATGCAGTTCGACCGCGGCTACCTCTCGCCCTACTTCGTCACCAACGCCGACAAGATGGTTGCCGAGCTCGAGGACGTCTACATCCTCCTGCACGAGAAGAAGCTCTCCAACCTCCAGGCCATGCTGCCGGTTCTCGAAGCCGTCGTGCAGACCTCGAAGCCGCTGCTCATCATCTCGGAAGACGTCGAAGGCGAGGCTCTGGCCACGCTGGTCGTCAACAAGCTGCGTGGCGGCCTGAAGATCGCCGCCGTCAAGGCGCCGGGCTTCGGTGATCGCCGCAAGGCCATGCTGGAAGACATCGCCATCCTCACCGGTGGCCAGGTCATCTCGGAAGACCTCGGCATCAAGCTCGAGAACGTCGGCCTCAACATGCTCGGCCGCGCCAAGAAGGTGTCGATCTCCAAGGAGAACACCACCATCGTCGACGGCGCCGGCAAGAAGGCCGAGATCCAGGGCCGCGTTGCCCAGATCAAGCAGCAGATCGAAGAGACCACTTCGGACTACGACAAGGAGAAGCTGCAGGAACGTCTGGCCAAGCTGGCCGGCGGCGTTGCGGTGATCCGCGTCGGCGGTGCGACGGAAGTCGAAGTCAAGGAAAAGAAGGACCGCGTCGATGACGCCCTCAACGCGACCCGCGCGGCCGTGGAAGAAGGCATCGTTGCAGGCGGCGGCGTCGCCCTGCTGCGCGCTTCGGCCAACATCAAGGCCACCGGCGTCAACGCCGACCAGGCCGCCGGCATCAACATCGTTCGTCGTGCGCTACAGGCTCCGGCCCGCCAGATCGCGGCCAACGCCGGTGCGGAAGCATCGATCGTTGCCGGCAAGATCCTTGAGAACAAGGGCTTGACCTTCGGCTACAACGCCCAGACCGGCGAATATGGTGACATGATCGCCATGGGTATCGTCGATCCGGTCAAGGTCGTTCGCACCGCTCTCCAGGACGCGGCTTCGGTCGCCGGCCTGCTGGTCACCACCGAAGCCATGATCGCGGAGGCTCCGAAGAAGGAGTCGGCTGGCGGCGGCGGCATGCCTGGCGGCATGGGCGGCGGCATGGGCGGCATGGGCGGCATGGATTTCTAATCCAGCCAATCTGGCTAAGCTTATGGAAAGGGCGGCAGCGATGCCGCCCTTTTTATTCTTTCAGGATGCGTCAGAATGGGTGTTGGCCGATGTCTACAGGGCACGGCACTCGTGAATGTTGATTTCAGTGGGCGTGTGTATTATCTTACACGGAGAATGCAGCTGTGGAACGCGATAGCCGCGCCCTGATCAAATTGTTGGAGGCTGATGGCTGGTTCAGAATCGGCGTGACTGGTTCTCACCACCATTTCAAACACCCCACGAAGCCGGGCAAGGTTACAATTCCGCATCCACGCAAGGACATGCCTACAGGAACTGTTCGCGCTTTGTTGAAGCAGGCGGGCCTCCTGAACCAAAAGTGAGAAGCTTGCGTTACATCGCCTTCATCCACAAAGACCCGGACAGTATCTACGGCGTGAGCTTCCCCGACATGCCTGGCTGCATCTCGGCAGGAGATACGATCGACGAAGCCGTGCGCAACGCCGTAGAGGCGCTCTCCGGTCATGTCCGCATGCTGGAAGCGGACGACGATCCAGTTCCCCCGCCGCGCGACTTTGACGCCATCATGAGCGATCCCGAACTCGCGGAGGATCGCGACGGCGCCATGACGACTGTCATTCCGCTGATACGTGATCGCGGATCGACGACGCGGATCAACGTATCGTTCGATCTGGGCCTGCTCGAAGCTATCGATGCGACGGCTCGTGAACGCGGACAGACACGCTCGGCCTTCCTCGCCTCAGCCGCTCGCAAAGACATTGTAGATTAGCTAAGCAAAGAAAGCCCGCTGCCTCCTGCGACCTGCGTGACCGCACAAGGCGCCTGGCGATATCAATACCCCGGCGATGGGATCTCGGCCGCGGAAATCGCCGTGTCGCGATTGCGGCCTCCTCCAGCAAGCACCGCGGCTTCGATCAGCGCCGCCACCTCATCGGCCACGGCCTGTACCGGGGCGCGGTCGCGGGTGGCGCGGGCGATCACCATCAGCCCTTCCAGCGACGATTCGACCAGCAGCGCCAATGCATGCGCGCGGCGCTCGGGCACCCCTGCTCTGACGAAGGCGTCCCGCAGCAGGCCTATCCACTGTTCGAAGGCCGAGCGGCACAATTCCGCCAGTTCCGGCACGTCGATCGGCGAGTCCAGCACGACAGGCGCGATCGGACAGCCCAGCGAAAACTGGTTGTCCTCCAGCATGCGCCCCACCGACTGGTAGATATGATGGACGGCCACCGCCGGATCCTTTTCGGCAGCCAGCGCTTCGCCCAGCCTCTCCGTCACGTCGGCAACGCTGGCGCGCGTCACCTCGATGACCAGTTGGTCCTTGCCGCCGGGGAAATGGAAATAGAGCGAGCCGCGCGGCGCGCCGCTGGCGCTCAATATGTCGTTGAGCGAAGTGCCGTGATAGCCGCGCTGCCTGAGCAGCAGCCCTGTCGTCTCGAGTATGCGGGTGCGGGTGTCGTTGGCCATGTCAACCTCTGTCAGCAGGAATCATTATAGGCCTTGCGCAGAATATGACAATCGGTCTACATAATATGTAGATCAGTCTATATATTTCTCGAGGGGATCGACATGCGCAACTACCGTCTCGAAGGGTCCCGTGGGACCGAATCCCTGGTGATGCGCGACGCGGCGCAGCCGGAGCCGACACCGCATGAGATCGTGGTGCGCGTTCGCGCCACCTCGCTCAACCGGCGCGACACAATGATCCTCAACGGGACCTATCCGCTGCCGCCGCGCCAAGGCGTCGTTCCGCTGAGCGACGGGGCCGGTGACATTGTCGCCATCGGCGACGCCGTCACCCGCTTTGCCGTCGGCGATCGCGTGACAGGTAGCTATTTTGCCCGCTGGATCGACGGCCGCATCCATGCAGGGCTGATCGACCAGCTCGGCTGCACGCTGGACGGCATGCTGACCGAATACGCCGTTCTCGACGAACAATGGGCGGTGCGGCTGCCCGATCATCTCGACTGGCATGAGGCGGCAACGTTGACCTGCGCCGGCTTAACAGCCTGGAACGCGGTAACGGGCGCCGGAATTCCGAAGCCCGGCCAATGGGTTCTGGTCATCGGCTCGGGCGGCGTCTCGCTCTTTGCACTGCAGTTCGCCAAGCTGCTCGGCTGCCGCGTCGTCGCCGTCACCTCGCGCGGCGAGAAAGCCGACAGGCTGCGGGCGCTGGGCGCCGACCTGGCGATTTCGACACCGGACATGCCGCAATGGGGTGCGACCGTTCGCGACCACACCGGCGGCATCGATCTCGTCGTCGAGACCGGCGGCCCGGCAACCTTCGCGCAGTCGCTGATCGCCAGCACGCTTTACGGCCACATCGTGCTGCTGACGCTGCAGGATGCGAAAGGCGGGTCGATCGAGATACCGGCGGCGCTCTACCAGCGCAGCCTCGCCACCATCAGCCGCCTCTTCGTCGGCAACCGGACCAACCTCGAAGCCATGCTGCGCGCCGTCTCGCAGCACCGCCTGCGGCCCGTCATCGACAAGGTCTTCGCCTTCGCCGAGGCCAGCGATGCATACCGCTATTTCCAGCAGGGCGACGTCTTCGGGAAGGTGATCATCGACGGCGCCTGATCCATCGAGTCCTCAAACCCAAGGGAGAACGACAATGACTATTCGTGAAGCCTCGGCCAAGTGGCAAGGGACGCTGAAGGAAGGTTCGGGCCGCTTGCGGCTCGGCAGCGGCGTGTTCGAAGGCGCTTATTCCTTTCCGTCGCGTTTCGAGAACGGGCCGGGCACCAACCCGGAAGAGTTGATCGCAGCAGCGCATGCCGGCTGCTTCTCGATGGCGCTGAGTGCCATACTCGGCCGCGAAGGCCATGTTCCAGACAGCATCCACACGGTGGCGAAGGTGCATCTCGGCGCCACCGCGGCCGGGCCGACCATCACCCGCATCGAGTTGGAGACAGAGGCCGGCGTCGCCGGGCTGGCGGCGGAGGATTTCGAGCGGCTGGCGCAATCCGCCAAGGCGACTTGCCTGGTCTCGCGGGCGCTTGCCGGCGTCGCCTCGATCACGCTCAAGGCGAGCCTCATCGATGACTGAAAACGGAAGGAGCATCCCAATGACCCAGGAACTCATCATCGACATCGCCACGGCCAAACGCTCCGCCGAAACGGCCGAGATCATGCGGCGTTACAACAACGTCTTCCAGCGCCATGACCCCTCCGCTCTGGACGAGTTGGTGGCGGATGACTGCATGATCGAGAATACGACGCCGGCGCCGGACGGCGCCCGCCGCGCGGGCAAGGCCGCCTGCGTCGAGCTGTGGTCGGCGATCGCCACCGCACCCGGCACGCGCTTCGACATCGAGGAAACCTTCGTCGCCGGCGACCGCGCAACGATCCGCTGGCGTTTCTGGATGTCCGACGGCAGTTCGCTGCGCGGTGTCAACCTGATGCGCGTCGCGAACGGCCGAATTGTCGAAGCGATGGGCTACGTGAAGGGATAGAGCCTGGCGCGACGAGTTGCATTCGTTCAGGCTGCGCTCGGACCCACCCCGGAATCCCCGTCAAGGTTGCATGTCGCCGGAGCAAAGCTCCTGCCCGCTGCCGCCGGCTTTCGAATGGATGCCGGCCAGCGCAAGCCCGCGGCCAGTTTCGACCTTGCAGGTCACCCTGGAGTCGTCGGCGCTGCCCTTGGCCCTCAGCGTGAGAAGCGCCGCCCGCGCATCCTTGCGATATAGATCCTTGATCGGCTCCTGCGTGGCGCGAAAAGTCGCGATGTCCATGCGTATTCTCCTGTCGTGAAATATGGTTGTCGGAAATCTTGCGTCATCGGCGGGATTACTCCGGCACGCCCACGCCGGAGCCGCCCAGCTCGGCCGGAAAATCCTTCAGCTTCGGCAAGCCGTCCTTCATCGGCAGCACCGTCTCGGAATAGTTGACGTGGACCCCCGGCTTGAATTCCAACGTCGGTATCGTGGCCGCATAGACGTCGACCAGTCCGAGCGGCGGATGACCCGTCATCAGGTGGCCGCCGCATTTGGTGCAGAACTGGCGGTCGCTCATCTTCGACTTCTCGAAGCCGGACAGGAACTCCGCGCCCTTGGTGACCTTGACGTTTTCCGGCTTCCACAGCGTGAAGGCGTTGACGGGAGACGCCGACCACGACCGACACGAACTGCAATGGCAATAGCCCATGGCCTCGGCCGATCCGCGCACTTCGATTTCCACGGCGCCGCAAAAGCACCCGCCCTTATGTACCGTCATGACTTACGTCCTTATCGTTGAGTTCGACCGCGCTTCGAGCGTCCGATCTGGGGCGAGGCTCAGCGCCTGGCGGGGTTTAAAGCTTCCGGCAACGAACGGAATGACGGGGCGTCCGCCTTACTTGACAGCGCGTCCGGAACTCGAAAGGGATGACGCGCCGAGTTGCCGCGCGACTTACGGGACATGGGTGAATGGCCGGGGACGCTCTGTCTGACCTGTTGAAAACGGTGCGCCTCACCGGCGCGACGTTTTTCGATATCGCGGCCCAGGATCCATGGGCGGTCTGCTCGCCCTCCCCGGCTTCGATACTGCCGAGGATACTGCCGGGCGCGGATCACCTGATTTCCTACCACGTGCTCACGGCCGGCCGGTGCTTCGCCCGCATCATCGGCAAGGAGGCGATGCCCGTGGAGGCCGGCGAAGTCGTGGTCTTCACCAGGAGCGATCCGCATATCATGTCGAGCAATCCGGACCTGCGTGCGGATCCGCCGACCGCGGATGTGCTGGAGATCGCGGCCGCCAGCCAGACGCCATTCCCCATCAACTACGTCAAGGACGGATCGATGTCGGCCCGGCTGGTATGCGGCTATCTCGCTTGCGATGCCCTGCCCTTCAATCCGCTGCTCGAAGCGCTGCCGCCGGTCATCAAGGCCGGAGACGTGAGAGGCGATGGCGGCTGGCTCGGCCAGTTCATCAAGCTGGCCGTGTCGGAGGTCGCGGAAAAGCGGGCGGGCAGCGAGACGGTGCTCACCAAGCTCAGCGAATTGATGTTCGTCGACGTGTTGCGCCGCTATGTGGAGTCGCTGCCACCGCAGCAAACCGGCTGGCTGGCGGGCCTGCGCGATCCGCATCTGAGCAAGGCGCTGGCGCTGATCCACGACCGGCCGGCGCACAATTGGACGGTGGAGGCGCTGGCGAAGGAGGCCGCGCTGTCGCGCACGGTGCTCGCCGAGCGCTTCACGAAAACCGTCGGCATGCCGCCAATGCACTATCTCGCCAAGTGGCGGATGCAGATCGCCTCGGAATTGCTCAGTGCCGGCAACAGCAACGTCGCGAACATCGCGGCGGAGATCGGCTACGAGTCGGAGGCAGCGTTCAGCCGCGCCTTCAAGAAGATGATCGGCGTCCCGCCCTCCGCCTGGCGGCTGGGTATCCGGGCTGCGCCCGGTTCCGGAAGCGAGGGGGCTTCCGAAACCGCAAGGGCGGATTAGGCTACCGATCCGCCAGCGCCAGCTTCGCACCGAGCATGACGAAGGCGCCGGCGAAGGTTCGGCGCATCCAGGTCAGCACCATCGGCCGCGACACGACATGGCTGCGGATCGAGGCGGCGAAGATACCGTAGCCGACGAAAACCACAAAGGTCAGGAGCATGAAGACGGAGCTGAGCTCCAGCATCTTCGACAGCGCATTTGGCTCGGTGGTGCTGACGAATTGCGGCAGGAAGGCGAAGAAGAAGATCGACAGTTTCGGATTGAGCACATTGACGAGGATGCCGGTGGCAATCACCTTGCCGGCCGAGCGCGGCGTCACATCCTGTTCGACGCTCAAGCCGCCCTTTTCCTTCAGCGTGTTCCAGGCCATGTAGAGCAGGTAGGCGACGCCGAGATATTTCAGCGTCTCGAAGGCGACCGCGCTGGTGTGCAGCAGCGCCGCCAGGCCGGTGATAGCGGCGGCCATATGCGGGATAATGCCGAGCGTACAGCCGAAGGCTGCGATGATCGAGGCCCGCGCACCGCGCGAAAGGCCGGCGCTCAGCGTGTAGAGAACGCCGGTGCCGGGCGAAGCCACGACGATCAGCGACGTCAACAGAAATTCGATGCTCATGAAATCCTCCACTGCCCTGCCCGGCGTGGAAGGTATCGGGCGGCGGGTCTGCGCACAAGCGGCGGCGATTGGCGTGATCTCCCACGAGGGGCAAGCCTATCGCATATGGATTCTTGCGAAGAGGGACCCCCACCCTAACCCTCCCCACAAGGGGGAGGGAAGCTGCCGCGTGCCTTTAATTCTTCTTTGGCGCTGAAAGACAGGCGATTCGCCTAGGTCAGCGCCAACGGAAGTCTCCCTCCCCCTTGTGGGGAGGGGTTAGGGGTGGGGGTCCGTGCCGGGCAGACATCTCTGGAAATTCCATAGGCGATAGCCCTGCCAACTTGTGGGTGAGATTGGCAGTTACACCGGCAATCCGTGCGCCCGGCGTGCCATCAGGCACTCCTCGTTACCGGGCATGCAGGCACGGCAGACATCCGGGCGTAGGTCGTAGATGCGGCAACCGGTCGACTTGCCGACTTCGCCGGACAGGGCTGAACAGCGCACGCCTTCGCAGCGCATCCCCGACAGATCAGGTGCTACATGTTTTTCCGGGATGCGGTCGAGCTGGGCGTCGTCCTCGGTGGAAAAGCGCGGCCAATCGGCCGAATAGGAACAGCAGGCGCCGCAGCTCTGGCAGTCGAACAGAGCGGTGGTGCCGTGTTGCGACGACAAAAGGCTTGCGGCGGCCGCCAGGGCGAACAGCCCTGGTGCTGCAGGATTGCGATCGGCGTCCTGCGGCAAGGCGCTATTTCTTCTTGCCTGTCTTGCCCTTCGGTGAATCCGCCGGTGACTTGAACAGATCGGTCGCGGCCTCGGCGGCGCCGGCCTTCGGCGCGGCAAGCGGCTTGGCCGGTTTTGCGGCAGCCGAGGCTGTCGGCTGATCCTTGGCGGAGAATTTTATGGCCATGTCAATCCTCGTCGGCGAAACGCGATGATGGTGCGCGCGGATTGCG
The DNA here is from genome assembly GCF_964254115.1 of Mesorhizobium sp. LjRoot246. Taxonomy (NCBI): domain Bacteria; kingdom Pseudomonadati; phylum Pseudomonadota; class Alphaproteobacteria; order Hyphomicrobiales; family Phyllobacteriaceae; genus Mesorhizobium; species Mesorhizobium sp. LjRoot246. The sequence continues at coordinate 4,722,713 of NZ_CAXUSN020000001.1, forward strand.
CAGGCGGCCGATCAGCGCCGAAACCGCCGTGATGTTCATTTCCTCGGGCGACCAGTTTTTCACCGCCTCGATGTGGTGGGGCGCCAGTTCGCGATGCGTGCTGCCGCTGTAGGCGGCATCCTGATAAGTCACAAGCTCATGGGTTTTGGCGTCTTCGCGGACATATTCGATCAGGTAGTTCGGGCATTCGGCGCGGCCACGCACACCGACGCGTACCTGGGCATCGCCATGTGCACGCTTGCAGCGCTCGAGCTTTTCAAGCACGCGCCTGACGAATTCGACCGGCTTGTCGAGCCCTTCGACCATATCTGCGATGGTCGCGTCGGCGGCGATCGGCGTTGGCGGTACGCGCTTGGTAGCCATCAGCGTTTTCCGGCCCGCTTCGGCAAAGCGGCTAGCGCGGCGGCGGCGGCCATCTCGTCGGCCTCCTTTTCCAGGCGCAGTTCGCGCAGGCGCGCCGTCTTGGCTTCCCGCGCCTGGCTGACGGCATCGCGCTCGGAATTGATCCGGTTGAGCGACATCGACTGGGTTTGCGTCTTGCTGAACAGGGACACGGCCTGTTCGACTGTCTTCGATTGAGCGGTCAAGATCTTTCTCCTGTCAGGAGCTTGGTGCCGATGGAGCGAGACCGGGTGTTCGGTCAGGACGACGCACAAAGCAATCCGCAGCGCATTCAAGTTGCTGGAGCGTCCCTTAGCACGTTCGGCCCCATGCGCAGCGCTTTTTTGGCGGCAACAAGCGTAAAATGAAAAAAGGCCAGGCACCGCCTGACCTTCCGTGGGGGCGCCGCGCATCCAGATGGATGCGCAAGGCACGCTCCTCTCATGCGCATGAAATCCAGCGGAAACTCACGCTTCCGCGGCCATGCGCCCGAACTCGCCACTCACCGGTGCCAGTACATCCGTGGTCACCGGGAGAGCTGAATTCGTTTTTCAGGCCGCCTTCAACTGGTCGGCGGACATCTTGCCCGACTTGTTGTCGCGGACCATCTCGTAGCCGAGCTTCTGGCCTTCGACGATGTCGCGCATGCCGGCGCGCTCTACGGCCGAGATGTGGACAAAAACGTCGGCCGAGCCGTCGTCAGGCTGAATAAAACCAAAACCTTTGGTGGCGTTGAACCATTTAACTGTGCCGGTGCTCATAACGAACCCTTTCCATGGCAAATATTCGTTAATCGTCGTGCGAACGCACAACGATTTTTGTCTCGATTTTTGATGGGGAAGTTCGTCAAAGGCGCGCATTCGTGCGCGGATAACAAAAGTCGGTCAAACAAATATCGACGAATTTCTTTTAGGCTTCTTTTGGCGCGCTGTCAAATTTGCATAAAGCCACACCTGCGGAATTCTCCAAAACCTCCGGCTGGAATGACGGCAAACTGGACGCCAAACAGCGCGCGGCCGGCAATTCGAAAAAATTCACTGCGTCAGGGAACCATCTGCGCAAACGCGCATTTATTCCCTGTCATCAGCAGTTCATGAGAGCAATCGAAAGAACGGTTGATGGCAAAGACGCCCCCCGCACGATAAAAGGTGCGAGGGGCGTTTTCGTTGGATCCAGCTATTCGTCCGGGCCGGGTTCCGGCCACGTCTCCTTGGCGGCCTCGGCATACCAGTGACGCATCGCCGGCGTTGCCAGCATGGCGTCAACATAGGCGCGCGTATCCGGCGCAAGCGTGCCGCCATACGTGTCGAAACGGGTGACAACAGGCGCATACATGGCGTCGGCCGCGGTGAAATGTCCGAACAGGAACGGACCGCCCTTGCCGTATTTTTCGCGACACTCGCGCCACAGCGCCTCGATGCGCGCCCGCTGCGCCTCGCCTTCGGCGTCGAGCGGCTTGTGGCCCTTCGGCCGACGCAAATTCATCGGCCAGCCATAGCGGACCTCGCGAAAGCCTGAATGCATCTCGGTCGCCACCGAGCGCGCCAGCGCACGGGTGTCGATGTCGGCCGGCCAGAGCTTTTCCCGGGAAACAGGTCTGCAAGATACTCAAGGATCGCAAGGGTTTCCCAGATGATCTTGCCATTGTGATTCAGCACCGGCACCTGGCCGGTCGGCGACACTTTCGCCAGGTTGGCAAAGGTTTCGGGCGTGCGCAGCCGCACAAAACCCTCCTCGAACGGAATCTCCAGATGCCTCATCGCCACCCACGGTCGCAGCGACCATGACGAAAAGCACTTGTTGCCGATGAAGAGCGTGAATTCAGCCATTTTTCTCCCCCAACGCACGATCACCCAGAATCCTTAAGGCGGCGCGTGTTCGCAGCCTAATCCGCCAGCCTTGCCTCAGGGTGCGGCCGCGCGACCTGATCTGCCGTCCGGGCGACGCCTGGAACCTAACCGACCGCCGGCTCGTTAGATTCCGGCGGATGAATTCTCAGGAGATGCGGAAAATGGTGAACAAGGATCAGGTCGCGGGCGTTGCCAAACAGGTCAAGGGTTCGGTCAAGGAAGCCGCCGGCAAGGCAACCGGCAACAGGCGGGTCCAGGCTGAAGGCACGGCCGACAAGATCGCTGGCAAGGTGCAGAAGGCTTATGGCGACGTGAAGGACAAGGTCAAGAAGGCGCTCTGATCCGGCAGCGAGAACCGCTCTTTTATCGGGAAGAGGCGGTCGCGAGGGCCGCCTTTTTCATGTGCTCCAGCCCTTGGAGAAGGCGTTGGTGAAGGCGACCTCGCCATGATCGCCGGTCGCCTCGCCCAGCACCACGTCCATGCCGTCGCTGGTCACCCTGGCCAGTGCGAAACCGCCCATATAGGCGGCCTTCGGCTTGAACAGATCGAGCCCGTCCCTGCGGTAGATCAGCGGCGTTTCGTGCTGATGGCCATGGAAGATGCCGACGACATTGTAGCCCTTCAGCGCCGCCAGCAACGCCTGCCGGTCGGCCTCGCTCCACCAATGCGGTGCGCCGGCGCCGTCATCGTCGTAGCTCTTTTTGGCGGCGTCCCATCGTTCTATCGAGAAAATGTCCCAGCCATAGTGCTGGAACAGGATGACCGGACGGCCGTCCGCCGCATAGGTCGCCAGATCCTGCTTCAGCCATGGCAGGCTGCTCTCGGCACCGTGGCCGGTGTCGCCGGCGAAACGATGCGTCTGGACGAGATGCAGGCCACCCCAGTCCCAGGAATAGCAGTCGGTGTCGAGATCATAATCGGTCGCCGGCGCCGGCGGCTTGAAGAAGACGCCGGCGCGATGATTGACCTCGACATAGTCGCGCAATTCGCGCCGGTACCAGTCGACATGGTGCGGTGGCCCGTTCTGGTCGAGATCATGGTTGCCGAGCCCGACATAGACCGGCATGTGCACGCGATCGGGACCGACGCCTTGCTGGTAGCGCTGGCTGAACTGGAGCAGTTGGGTGCCTTCGCTCGGCTGGGTGATCTGGCCGCCGCCGTCGTCGGTCATGTCGCCGCCGACGACGAGGCCGAGCGGCGCGCCGATGTGGCTGCCGGCCGAACGCAAGCCGGTGGCGACACCGTTGATCTCGGCCGGCCAGTCCTTGTCGCCGAGACCGTTCAGTGCTGCCACGTTACGCAGCAGCGCCGCGTCGGTCTTGCCTTCCTGCAGGCAATTGGGGCTCAAGCCGTTCGCCATGCGGCAGGCATGGACATCGGCGATGAACAGGAAGGTGGCGTCGATGGACTGGACGCGTTGGCCGGTCTGGCTGAAGGCCGGGCGCGACAAGGCGCCGGCCGCGGCAAAACCCGCCATCTGCTTCAGCAGACTGCGCCGGGAAAACAATCCGGTGGAACGGCGATTCATCATGCGCTGAATTTCAGCATGGAGAGCGGCCAGCCGTCCAGCGCCTCTCGATGCCGCCATCCATCGACATGATGCCACCGGCCTGGCATGTCTCCTCTTTCAACTTGCGCGAGCGGAGGAGGAAGAAAAATGAAAGCTGCACCTATCTGTATGATTTTGGCAGCGATGCTGTCCGCGAGCCCCGCGCATGCCGCCGGTTGTATCGACGCCAACTCCGCCAAGAAGGGTTTCGTTCTGGCGAGACCCGGGATCAAGAGCGAATTTCGGCCCGTGGCAGGCGGGATGATGTCGGTCGCCAACACCTACGAGTCGCAATCGCCCCAGACGCAATATCTTTTCGCCGGCCTGATCGAAGTGTTTCGCGACAGCGACACCGGTCGGCAGGCGATGATCCCGTTTTCCGATCTGCGAAAACTGTTTCCGTTGAAGGCAGGGGCAAAAGCCACGATAGAGTTCGTCGAGTTGTCGCCGAAAAAGCAGCCGAAGAGCACCAAGACGCTGACCCTGGCCGTCAAGGGCAAGGAAACATTCAGCCTGGGCGACTGCAAATACAATGTTCTGGCGGTCAAGGAGACCTTCACGAACGGCGCCGGCGAGACGCTGGATACATTCACCGCCCTCTATGCGCCCGACCTGCAAGCCGCGCTCGCGCGGCGCTACGATGAAGGCACCAGCTCGGAATCGGTCAATGGCTACGAGACGATCAAGCCGCTGGCTGAGTAGGTAGGATCCGGCTTCTTCGCTTCGCCCTCGCGTCAGCCAGAGCGAAGCCGCAAGGTCGAGAGAAGCGGCTGCGTCGCGATCCTTCGCACCCCCCTCTGGCCTGCCGACATCAAATAGTTCTCGGCCGTGGCAGTATCCTGTTGCGTCGCCTGGCAACCAATCCGCCTTGCGATGGCGACAACGCGCTCCGCTCCAGTCCCGCCAGACAATCCCGCAGCAGGCTCGCATCCTGCGCCGCCTTGGCCATCGACATCGCCCCGGAATAGGCGGCGACCACCAGCGCGGCGAAGCGTTCGGGATCCGTGCCCTCGTCCCTGCCCGCCTGCTGGTCGGCTCGCACCTTGTCGGAAATCGCCCGCCGCCACCCGGCAAAAATACTGGCAAGGGCAATGCGGAAATCCGGATCGGCAAGCGACAGTTCGTGCGCCAGATTGTTGAGCGGGCAGCCGCGCACGAAACCCTGTTGCTCCAGTTCCGCCGCCACGGCCTCGAACACCGCGCGCACGCCTTCGCGCGCTGACGCCGCCGCCAGCACCGGCGCGATCCATGTCTCTTCGACCGCCGCCGCCACGCGCTCGTCGATCACCGCCAGCGCCAACGCCTTCTTGGTCGGGAAATGGTGATGCAGCGCGCCGCCGCTGACATCAGCCGCCGCCATCAGGTCACCGATGCTGGAGGCGTGATAGCCGCGCGCCTGGAACGCGTCCTCGGCGACATCGAGCACCTTTTTGCGCATGCCTTCAGGGTCGTTGATGCGTTTTCCCGGGCGTGCCATGCGGATCTCCCCCTTCTCCCCTTGTGGGAGAAGGTGCCTGAACGAAGTGAAGGCGGATGAGGGGTGCTCCAGCTTGGCACCAACGGCGCATCGTCGAGCACCCCTCATCCGTCTTGGCGCTGCGCGCCAATCCACCTTCTCCCACAAGGGGAGAAGGTAAAAGAAGATAGCATATTGACAAAACAGGACAACCGGTCTGTTTTACAAACAGGATGATCACCCTGTTTTGGAGAATGTCGGATGAACCTGCCCCGGAACGTCGCGACGAAACCCACGGCGCTCGCCTCGCCTGTCGTCGAGTTGCGGCAATACACGCTGAAACCCGGCCGGCGCGACACGCTCATCGACATCTTCGACGGGAGACTGATCGAGGGCCAGGAGGACGCCGGAATGACCATTATCGGCCAATTCCGGGATATCGATCGGCCTGACATGTTCGTCTGGATGCGCGGCTTCAATGGCATGGTCGCGCGGAAAAATGCTCTCGCCGAATTCTATGGCGGGCCGGTCTGGGCCGCGCACGGCCCTGCGGCCAATGCGACGATGATCGATTCCGACGACGTGCTGCTGCTCAAGCCGGCGTGGCCGGGCGCCGGCTTCGACCTCGCGGGCGCGCGGCGGCCAGGTCTGGCCATCGACGAAAAGCCCATTCAAGACAAGCCGTTGGCTGGCATCGTTGTCATCGAGATTCAGCATTTGCAGCCCGGCACAGAGGCTGATTTCGCCAATCGCTTCGAGATTGAGACGGCGTGCCTGATGACAGCCGACGCACGCCTGCTCGCCGCGTTCGTTACCGAGCATGCCGAAAACAGCTTTCCGCGCCTGCCGGTGCGGGCCGATGAAAACGTCTTCATCTCCGTCACCGGCTTCGCCAGCGCCGAGGCGCATGCCCGCCACAAGGCCGCCCTCGCCGCCTCGCCGGCATGGCAGGCTTTTTGGCGGGCCGCGCAGCCCGGCATGACCAAACCAACGGAGACTTTGCGGCTGTCGCCCACTTCGCAATCGCTGGTCGGGCGTTAGACTTCAAATGCCTTGATGATGGCCTTTGCGACGAGGCCCGGATCTTCCCAATGCGGGTTGTGGCCGCAGTCCTCGGCCCGGACCAAGACGGCTTCGGCAAGAGCGGACTGCAACGCCTGCTGGTGCGCCTCGCCGAACAGCGGGTCGCACGCGCCGGCGATAATCAGCGTTCGGGCCTGCACGGTTCGCGCCGCGTCGGTCAGATCGGCGCCGCGGATTTCCTCCAGGATCGTCCGCCAGCGCGACGACGGCATGGCCGAGGCGTCATTCGCCAGGCCGGCCAAAAAGGCTGCGGGCACGCCGGGCCGGCACGCATGCCACCAGGCATAGAACGGATCGGCCGGCGATATCGGGTCGCGCAGAACCTGGACGCCGGCGACCAGCGGATGATCCGGCGCGAAATCGGGGCTCAACGTGCCGGCCAGGGCCACCAGGCCGCCAATCAGCTCCCTGTGTCGTCCGGCCAATGCGATGGCCACCATGGCGCCCAGCGAATGGCCGACGACAACCGGCCGGTCGAGCCGCAAGCGTAGGATCAGCCCGGCGATATCGTCGGCGAAGTCGGCGATGCCGCAGCCCTTGCCCGCTTGCGAAGCGCCGTGGCCGCGCAAATCCGGCATGATCAGCCGGCGGCCGGCCAGATGCGGCGCCAGGAGCGAAAAGCTGCGGCTGGTGTCGGTGAAGCCGTGCACCAACAGCAGCGCCGGCTCGGCGCCTGATATCTCGACATAGGCGATGTCGATGTCGCCGATAGTGATGAATTGCTTGCGGCCGGCCCAGGCGTCCTGTTCCGCGATCACATCCTGCTCCGGCAAGGCATCCAGCGCTGCCGGTCTCACAGGCCGAGCTTTTCCTTGACCGCGGCAAGGCCGGGCTGGCCGTCGAAGGTGGTGACACCGGCGAGCCAGGTGTCGAGGCGGTTCTTGTTCGCCGTGATTGCCTTCAGCGCGCCGCCCTCCGGCTTCATGCCGTCATTAATCAGATAGCCCATGCCGACATTCTCGAAATCGATGTCGAAGGCGAGATTCCCGAGGAATTGCGCGACATTCGGGCATTGCTCGAGATAGCCCTTGCGCACCTGCGTCGTCACCGTCGCGGCGCCAAAATTCGGGCCGAAGAACTTGTCGCCGCCGGTCAGGTACTTGAAGTCGTACATCGTGTTCATCGGATGCGGTGCCCAGCCCTGGAAGACGATGAACTGCTTCTCCTTGATCTCGTAGCCGACCTCCGACAGCATGCCGGCTTCACTCGACTCGACGACTTGCCAGCCGTCCAGGCCAAAGGCCGGATCGGCGATGGCGTCCATCATCAACTGGTTGGAGCCGGGCTCGATGCCGTACATTTTCTTGCCGAACTTGTCGGCGAACTTGTGCAGGTCGGAAATATCCTTGACGCCGGCGTCCCAGACGTAGGTCGGGACGGCGAAGGTGTATTTGGCGCCTTCGAGATTGACGCGCACATTCTCGACGGAGCCGTCCTTCTTGTAGGGCTCGTAATAGGTGACCATGGCCGGGTCCCAGTAGCCCAGGAACAGGTCGAGATCCCTGTTCTTCATGCCTTCGTAGATGACGTTGATGCCGAGAACCTGGCTTTGCGGCTGGTAGCCGAGCGCCTCCAGCAGGACGTTGGCTACTCCCGCGGTGAAGGCAAGGTCGTTCCAGCCGGGTTCGGCCATGCGAACCGTCCTGCACTGCTCGGCCTCGGCCGCCTGGGCCACATGAGAGGCCAACATCAGGGCGGCAAGACAGATGCCATTTGCAAGGATGCGCAACATTTCGGTTCTCCTCATTGTCTAAAATTGACCAATTGGTCTTTTTATTGTCCCATGGGTCAATTCTTGATCTGGACGGGCGAAGATGTCAACATGGATTCGCGATGCATGGACCTAACCCGTGAAACTCAAGCGCCTCAGTGACATACGCCGTAAGGAATTGCGGCAGGCTGCCTTCGCGGTGCTGGAGCGCGAAGGCATTGCCGGCGCGACACTGGAAAAAGTGGCCGCCCAGGCCGGCGCCTCCAAGGGCATCGTGCTGCACTATTTCCGCAACAAGCAGGAATTGTTCGAGCACGCGATGCGCGAGGCCAATGCCGTCCTGTGCCAGGCGGTGGTCGCGCGGCTTCGTCGGGCGAAGACGCCGATGGAGCGCATGGATGCGGTGATCGAGGGCAATTTCGAGGAGCATCTGTTCCAGCCTCCTCTCTGCCATGCCTGGCTGTCGCTCTGCGCCGAGGTGCCGCGCGACGCGAAGATGGCCCGCATCCAGAGGGTAATTCACGCGCGCATGCGCTCGAACCTTTTGTCGGGCCTGCATGGCCTCGCCTCACCTAGAGAAGCCGACGACATCGCGCTTGGCGTTACCGCGCTCATCGACGGGCTTTGGCTGCGGCTCGGCCTGCAGCCGGGCAGCGTCTCGCGCGAGCAGGCGATCCGCCAGGTCAAGAATTATGTCGCCGGGCGGCTGGCCCTGCGAGAGCCCGAAGTTCATACCGTGGGATAGGCTGGCCGCTTGACCTCGGCCGCCGATATGAGGTGCTCTCGCGGGTAGCCAAAGCTGCCTCGGAGCGTTCCATGAGACTTCACAACAAGCGCGCGCTGGTCACCGGTGGGTCGGACGGTATCGGCCTGGCGATCGCCGAAGCCTTTTTGCACGAGGGCGCTGACGTCCTGATCGTCGGCCGCGACACCAACAAGCTCGACGCCGCCCGCAAGCACCTCGGCGGCAATGTCGAGACGCTGTCGGCCGATCTTGCGACATCGGCCGGCATCGCAGCCGTCGTCGAGCAGGTGAAAAGATCCGCTCGGCCGCTCGATATCCTCGTCAACAATGCAGCGGTGGCTTTCCTGGTGCCGTTCGAAACCGTCAGCCAAGAGCAGTTCCAGCAATCCTTCGCGCTCAATGTGACGGCGGTGTTCTTCCTCACCCAGGGCCTGCTGCCGCATCTGGCGACCGGTGCATCGGTGATCAACATCTCGTCCTATTTCGCCAACAAGATGATCCCGAAGCGGCCGTCGAGCCTCTATTCGCTGTCCAAGGGCGCGCTGAACTCGCTGACCAAGTCACTCGCCTTCGAACTCGGCCCGCGCGGCATCCGCGTCAACGCCATCGCGCCAGGCACGGTCGACACGGCCATGCGGCGCAAGACCGTCGACAATCTGCCGGCCGAGGCAAAGGCGGAACTGAAGGCCTATGTCGAGCGCAGCTATCCGCTCGGCAGAATCGGCCGCCCCGACGACCTGGCCGGCATAGCGGTCTATCTGGCCAGCGAAGAGGCAGCCTGGACCAGCGGTGGGATCTTCGCCATCGACGGAGGGTACACGGCTGGGTGAGAAGCGTCTCGGCGCTACGCGCCGATCCACCTTCTCCCACAAGGGGAGAAGGAAAGCGCCGCATCTTCAACCGATTTGCATCCTTGCTGCCCGCAATCTCCGCTTGAAGCCGTTTGTGCAACGCGATACGCCGTTGCCGACTTCGACAAGGAGAGACCCGTGACCGCTGCAAAGACCAGAACCGAAACCGATACGTTCGGCCCCATCGAAGTCGCCGCCGACCGGTACTGGGGCGCGCAGGCGCAGCGTTCCCTTGGCAATTTCAAGATCGGCTGGGAGAAGCAGCCGGCGTCGATCGTGCGCGCGCTGGGCATCGTCAAGCGGGCGGCGGCCGAAGCCAACATGGACCTTCAGCGGCTTGATCCGGCTATCGGCAAGACGATCGTCGAGGCGGCGCAAGAGGTGATCGACGGCAAGCTCGACGAGCATTTCCCGCTGGTGGTCTGGCAGACCGGCTCGGGCACCCAGTCCAACATGAACGCCAACGAGGTGATCTCCAACCGGGCGATCGAAATGCTGGGCGGCGTCATGGGCTCCAAGAAGCCGGTGCACCCCAACGACCACGTCAATATGAGCCAGTCGTCGAACGACACCTATCCGACGGCCATGCACATCGCCTGCGCCGAGCGCATCGTGCACGACCTCCTGCCGGCGCTGAAACATCTGCACAAGGCACTTGAAGCCAAGACCAAGGCTTTCGCGCACATCATCAAGATCGGCCGCACGCACACGCAGGATGCCACCCCCCTCACCCTCGGTCAGGAATTTTCAGGCTATGCCGCACAGGTCGCCTCGTCGATCAAGCGCATCGAGCTGACGCTGCCGGGCCTGCAGGAACTGGCGCAGGGCGGCACCGCGGTCGGCACCGGCCTCAACGCACCGGTCGGCTTCGCCGAAAGGGTGGCGGATCGCATCGCCGCCATTACCGGCATCGCCTTCGTCACCGCGCCGAACAAGTTCGAGGCGCTGGCGGCCCATGATTCCATGGTGTTTTCGCACGGCGCCATCAACGCGGCTGCTGCGGCACTCTTCAAGATCGCCAACGACATCCGCTTCCTCGGTTCCGGCCCGCGTTCGGGCCTCGGCGAACTGTCGCTGCCGGAAAACGAGCCGGGCTCCTCGATCATGCCGGGCAAGGTCAATCCGACCCAGTGCGAGGCGATGACGCAGGTCTGCGTGCAGGTGTTCGGCAACAATGCGGCGCTCACCTTCGCCGGCAGCCAGGGCCATTTCGAGCTCAACGTCTACAATCCGCTGATGGCCTACAACTTCCTGCAGTCGGTGCAACTGCTCTCCGACGCCTCGATCTCCTTCGCCGACAATTGCGTCGTCGGCATCGAGGCGCGCGAAGACAACATCAAGGCCGCACTCGACCGCTCGCTGATGCTGGTGACGGCGCTGGCGCCGACCATCGGCTACGACAATGCGGCCAAGATCGCCAAGACCGCCCACAAGAAGGGCACCACGCTGCGCGAGGAAGCGCTCGCCACCGGGCTGGTCAGCGAAGCCGACTACGACCGGCTGGTTCGGCCGGAGGACATGACGCATCCAGGGTAGCGCTCGACACAGGGAAAGGTTGCGGATTTGTCGGCAACCGGGATTTCACCATTCATTTCGGTGAACCGTCGCAAACGCTTGAGATTGGCCGAAGCCTCCCAAACTTCGTCATCCTTGGGCGTAGCGACGCGAAGCGGAGCGAAGACCCAAGGATCCATGCCGTGACTTCAGAGCGCTGCCGCGGTTCAAATTCTGCTCCGCTGCATTCCTTGGTTAAGGTCACGGCATGGATCCTCGGGTCTGCGCCGCGTCGCTACGCTCCTTGCTCCGCCCGAGGATGACGAAGCGATGGGCGTTTCGGCCAATCTTCAAGGCAATCTGCACTATCCAACCTTCAAGCGCGGTGGACTGAGGCGGGAAAATTTGCTCCCGCAGCCTCTTCTCGCGACATGAATTTCGCGTCGACCTGATGAGCTTAGAACGCAACGCCTGTGAACAATGTGTCGCCGCATAAGCGGCTTTGGTGAACAGTCCTCGTCGTCTATCTGAGTGGGCATTCAACCCCATTCGGAGACTCGCCATGTCCACCAACACTTCAGTCGCCGGTTCCGGCGCATCCAATGCCTCAACCACCATCCTCCTCGGCCGTGTTCTGCTTGCGGTCATCTTCCTGCTTTCAGGTTTCGGCAAGCTCACCGCCATCGCCGGCACAGCCGGTTATTTCGGCAGCCTCGGCCTGCCCTTGCCGACCGTAACGGCCATTGTCGTCGGCTTGATCGAGCTTCTTGGCGGTCTCGCCATCCTCGTCGGCTTCAAGACCCGGATTGTTGCCTTGGTGCTGGCGGTCTTCACCGTCGCCACCGGCCTGGTCGCCCACACCGGTTGGGCCGACCAGATGCAGATGATCCAGTTTCTGAAGAATCTCGCCATCGCGGGCGGCTTCCTCGTGCTGGCTTCCTCGGGCGCCGGTGCCTATTCGGTCGACGCCAAGCGCGGCTGAGTCAAGCCTGACGACAGCCGAACAAAAGGCGGCGCGGAATTTTCCGCGCCGCATTTTCGTTGTCGGTGTATGCCCGCCGATCTATCGGCCGGAATTTCTGCTAGGATCGAGAGCATCGGGGCCGAGGCCAACCAGTGGGCCGACAACGGAGGTGACCATGCCCCGCAACGCGCTTCTCCTGCTTTCCCGGCTGCTGCTCGCCGCCCTGTTCGTGCCCTCCGGTTTCCAGGCGTTGAGCGACATTGCCGGCACGACAGGCTATTTCGCCGGCCTCGGCCTGCCGCTGCCGACACTTGCCGCCTGGGGCACCGGCCTGTTCGAACTGATCGTCGGGCTGCTCATCCTGGTTGGTTTCCAGACCCGGATCACGGCGCTGCTGCTTGCCGCCTTCTGCATTGCCGCCGGTTTCATCGGCCATTACGGCCAGGGCGGTGGCGACGCGATGCTCGCCTTCCTGCACCAGCAGATGCTGATGAAGGACATTGCGATAGCTGGCGGTTTCCTGGCGCTGGCAATGGCCGGTGCGGGAGCCTGGTCGGTCGACGGGCGGATAATTGCAGGAGGCTCCTGAGCGGGTAACCCGACTCGGTTCATTCGTCCACAAACACGAACTTTGCGAGACGACTTACGTTGACCGGCACCGACGCCATGGCGCTGAATAAGCCCATCCGACCGACGCCAACATACAGACAAAGTTGCTGTTTTTCTGCCGCTACCGCCACCCACTCCCATCCGAAATCATCTCTATCTCTGACATAATTTCGAAGATTTCTGTCTATCGCGACGTAGATGTAGCCATCTGATTCAACAAGCTTTTTTCTCTTCAGATAGGGCAGCAGATCAATCCGGCCAAGAATGGGCTGGATCGGCCCTTCTATTGTCTGAGCTCTCTCGGATAGCGTCTGATCAATGCCCCGCGAACATGGTTCGAGGCGCGAGGACAAATCGTCCTTCGTCAGGGATTTCATGAACTTGAATACATCGGCGCTTGGCTTGAACACGAAGTAGTTTATTTTTTCTCCGTCCTTGGGCGCGCGACGCATTCCATGAAAATTGAATGGCATTCTTTGGCCATGGCCCTTTGGATAGGATCGATCGAATTCGAATGTCCCTTTGGACTCGATGGACAAGGTGTATAGCGTCTGCGCTCCGGCTGACCCGACACTCAAAAAACATAAGCCTGAAAGCACCAACAACAGTGTCTGGCTGCATTTCATGGATTTTCTCCATCGAGTTTCTCGGCTGTCGCGAATGGCCTCCAACATGGTCGACTGAACGCCGCACCAGAAACTACTTCACCGAAACGCTCGGCCCGCCCTCGACGGCCAGCACCAGCCGGCGGTTGGTGATCCTTGCCAGTTGCGCCAGGCGCCCGGCCGGCCGTTCGCCATATAGATCGGCCAGCGATGCCGGCAAGACCAGCGCCAACACGCCGTTGCCGCGCTGTTCCCATTTCAGCCTGGGCATGATGCCGGGCATCGACGCCGTCAGCAGGTAAACGACGCGCATCATGGCGGCGAGCACGCGGGCGCGCTCCAGATAACGCGGCGGCGCCAGCGCCTTGATTTCGGGGGCGATGGCTTCGTTGAAGATGCCGTCGTGACGATAGGCGTTGGCCATGGCCAGGAAGGCACGGCCGGGATGGTCGACGCCGAAGAAGGACGCGTGCGCAATGATGTTGAGCGATTGCTTGCCGCGATATTCGGGGTGTGCGCGCCAGCCGATGTCGGCCAGCAATGCGGCCGCGTGGCGGTAGCGTGCCTCGTCCTCGGTCTCGTCGATGCCGAAGGCGGCAAAGGTTTTGGCGGTCCAGTCGACAAGCTCATGCGCATGAGTGACGGAACGTGAGCGCAAGCGGGCTAGCTCCTCCGAGGCCGAAATCAAGGGATCGGCCTTCTGCTCGGCCTCGTCGAGCAGCGAATAGAGGAAGCCTTCGCGCACGCCGAGCGCCGAGACGATGATCTTCGACGGCTGCATCGCCGCCATGATCTCCTGCAGCACGATGGCGCCGTAAGGCAGCAGCGAACGGCGGTTCTTCGAAACGCCTTCGATCCCCTTGACCTTCTCGATCTCGGCCTTGGCCACCTGCTTGAGGAAGTTCGCCGCGCTTTCGGCCGATATCTCGTAGTGGTGCATGACGCCAAGCGGGTAGTTGGTCATTTCCATGTGCAGCCGGGCGAGATTTCGCCAGGTGCCGCCGACGGCGTAGAAGGGCCTCCCCTGCCCGCCCTTCAACAGCTTCGCCTTCGCCAGTTCGTCACGCGCGATCCTTGCCGCCTGGGTCAGCGAGTTCTTCGCCATGTCTTGCAGGCGCAGGCCGCCCAGCGGCAGCGTTATGCCGTCACCGATCGCTTCGCCGTCGACGTCAACCAGTTCGAGGCTGCCACCGCCAAGGTCGCCGGCGATGCCGTCGGCCGGGTGGAAGCCGGAAATGACGCCGAGCGCCGAATAATAGGCTTCCTGACGGCCGCTGATGACACGGATTTCAGTCTTCAGCACATCCTCGGCGCGGTGGATGAAATCAGGACCGTTGATCGCCTCGCGGGCGGCGGCGGTCGCCAGCACGTACATATGTTCGGCGCCGGCCTGGTCGGAGAGCGCGCGAAAGCGGCGGAACTCTTCCATCGAGCGGGTCACCGCCTCGGGGTCGAGCTTGCCGGTCGAAACGATGCCGCGGCCAAGACCGGCCAGCATCTTTTCGTTGAACAGCATGGTCGGCGAGCGCGCCAGCCCCTCATAGACGACGAGACGGATCGAGTTCGATCCGATGTCGATGATGGACAGCGGTCGGCGGTCCTGCAGCCGGCCTTGGGAATCAGACAGCATCAGCCGGACGCTGCGGCGTTCTTCTTGCGACGCTTGAACTGCGCGATGCGCTTGGGCGCGTGCGACTTCAGCGCGTCACCCCGTCCCGACAGGCTCGGATTGGTCATGAAATATTCCTGCGCGTTGAACGGTTCCTCGCCCTCCTCAAGCACGACGCGCCGGGAGGTTCCATCAGCCAATACGTCGAAACTTTGCTGATTGTCCATGATGTTGCCCAGCATGATCTGGCCCAGGATCTGTTCATGCACAGTTGGATTGGTGATTGGCACCATGGTCTCGACGCGGCGGTCGAGATTGCGCGGCATCAGGTCGGCCGAGGAGATATAGACGATCGCCTCGTCCGAGGGCAGGCCATGGCCGTTGCCGAAGCAATAGATGCGGCTGTGCTCGAGAAAACGGCCGACGATGGATTTGACGCGGATGTTTTCCGACAGGCCCGGAACCTGCGGCCGCAGGCAGCAGATGCCGCGCACGACAAGGTCGATCTCGACGCCGGCGCGGCTGGCGTCGTAAAGCGCGTCGATGATGATCGGGTCTACGAGCGCGTTCATCTTCATCCAGATGCGCGCCGGCCGGCCCTCCAGGGCGTGGGCGACTTCCGCGGAAATATGCTTCAAGATGCGGTTTCGAAGCGTGAACGGCGAGATCGCCAGACGCATTTCGTCGGTCGGCTCGGCATAGCCGGTGATGAAATTGAACAGCTGGGCGACGTCGCGCGCGATCGTCGGATCGGTGGTGAAGAAGGACAGGTCGGTGTAGATGCGCGCAGTGACCGGGTGGTAGTTGCCGGTGCCGAGATGCACGTAATTGCGCAGCTTGCCGTCCTCGCGCCGCACCACCAGCGACATCTTTGCATGCGTCTTCAGTTCGAGGAAGCCGAACACGACCTGCACGCCGGCGCGCTCCAGGTCGCGCGCCCAGCGGATGTTGGCCTCCTCGTCGAAGCGCGCCTTGAGCTCTACCAGCGCCGTCACCGACTTGCCGGCCTCCGCTGCGTCGACCAGCGCGCGCACGATCGGGCTATCGTTGGAGGTGCGGTAAAGCGTCTGCTTGATCGCCACCACTTCCGGGTCGGCCATCGCCTGGCGCAGGAACTGCACCACCACGTCGAACGATTCGTAGGGGTGATGGACGACGATGTCCTTCTCGCGGATGGCAGCGAAACAGTCGCCGCCATGCTCGCGGATACGTTCGGGAAAGCGCGGATTGTAGGGCGTGAATTTGAGGTCATCGCGGGGGACGGCGACGATCTCGGAAATCTGGCTGAGCGCCAGCGGCCCGGTCAGAACGCTGATGCGGCTCGACGACACGCCAAGTTCGCCGGCGACGAAGTCGCGCAGTTCCGCCGGCATCAGTACGTCGAACTCGATGCGGATCACCGATCCGCGGCGGCGGCGCTTCAGCGCCGTCTCGAACAGGCGCACGAGATCTTCCGATTCCTCCTCGACCTCGATATCGCTGTCGCGGATGATGCGGAATGTGCCGGAGCCCTTGACCTCGTAGCCAGGGAAGAGTTTGCCGATATACAGGCCGACAGCCTCCTCCAGCGGGATGAAGCGGACATGGCGCTTGCGGTCCGGCAGGCGGATGAAGCGCTTCAGCGCCACCGGCAGGCGCAGCAGCGCGCTCATCTCTTCGCCGTTCTTGCGATGGCGCAATTGCAGCGCCATCGAGAAGCCGAGATTGGGGATGAACGGGAACGGATGCGCCGGGTCGATCGACAGCGGGGTGAGCACTGGGAACACCTGCTCCTGGAAATGGTCTTCCAGCCAGACCTTCTCGTCCTTGGTCAGCGCATCGCGGGTGATGCTCTCGATGCCTTCCTTGTTGAGCAGCACGGTGAGCGCCGAAAGGCTCTTCTGCTGGTCCTCCTGCAGCCGCTCGACCTCACGCAGCAGCTGTTCGAGCTGCTGTTCTGGGGTGCGCCCGTCGGGGCTCTTCAGCACGATGCCTTCGCGCACCTGGCCGGCGAGGCCAGCAACGCGCACCATGAAGAACTCGTCGAGATTGGCAGCCGATATCGACAGGAAGCGGACACGCTCCAGCAATGGATGATTGAGGTTCAGCGATTCCTCAAGAACGCGCCGGTTGAACTGCAGCCAGGAAAATTCGCGGTTGACGAAACGGTCCGGATTGCCGCCTTCCGGGCTTGCCGCCTCGCCGTCGATGAATTCGCTTTGCACCGGCTTCAGTTCGTTCATGATTCCCGCTCTTCCCGCGCACTGGCCGGTTAGCTAGTCTCTATAGCGACACATGGTCCCTCCCGAAAACCGAAATCGGTTTTCGGATCATGGGTTAACCGGCTTAACTTATCCTCTGACAGGCTTTTGCGACAGTTTCATTTCATCGATCTTGCAAAGAGATGGGTTATGATCCAGATGCAATTCTACGAGATTAAGGAGACGACGATGGCAGGCGGTTCCATTCCCCATTTTCAGAACGATGCGGGCTATCCGGCGATCGACATCGGCGTCAGGGAATTCATGTGCACGGGCGCCAATCCGCCTTTCGACCACCCGCATGTGTTTCTCGACATGGGCGACGACAACGAAAAAGTCTGCCCCTATTGCTCGACGCTCTACCGTTATTCGCCGAAGCTGAAGGCGACCGAAACGCTGCCGGCAGGCTGCCTCTATATCGATCAGGCCGCCTGACCCTTCCGCGGCAGGCCCGATGGACGACACGCGATCCCGGCAAGTCGTTATCGCCGGAGCGGGCGTCGCCGGGCTGACCGCGGCCGTTGCGTTCGCCGAACGCGGCTATTGTGTGCGTGTGTTCGAACAGGCACCGCGCCTGGAAGCAGCAGGCGCCGGCATCCAGCTTTCTCCCAACGCGACACGCATCCTTCGCCAGCTTGGTGTGCTCGACAGGCTGCTGCCGGCAGCGGTGCGGCCGGAAGCCGTGGTCTTGAAGGACGCCGCAACGCTGCGCGAACTCGCGCGGGTGCCGCTGGGACAAGCCGGAGAAAGGCGTTGGGGAGCCCCCTATCTCGTGGCGCATCGCGCCGACCTGCAGAGTGCGTTGATGGCACGGGTTGCAGAGATGCCGGATATCCATCTCACCACCGGCGCGCGCGTCGGCAGCGTCGCCACCGGCCCGCATGGCATCACCGCGACGGCCGAGATCGACGGCAGGACCATCGAGGCCGAGGGCCTCCTGCTGGTCGGCGCCGATGGCGTCTGGTCGTCGGTGCGCAGGCTTGTCGATTCGGCCCAAAGAGCGACCTCGTCGAGAAGCCGGTTTTCGGGCGAACTGGCCTGGCGTGCCACCATTCGCGCCGACAGCGCTGCCGGACAGGCCTTTGCCGCGATCGGTGCAACCAATTGTGTCACCACCTTCCTGCATCCCGGCTTCCATATGGTCGCCTATCCCGTCAGCAAGGGCGCTGCCTTCAATCTCGCCGCCTTCACCAAGGGGGACCGTATCGCCGAGGGCTGGTCCGGCAATGGCGATGCCGGAATCCTGACCGGTGCCCTGCGCGGCACCGCGGCAGGACTTACCCGTCTGGTCGAGCAGGCCGGCCCGTGGACGGCGTGGCCGATCCATACTGTCGATCCGCAACAGTCCTGGACAACACCGACCGGCATCGCGCTGATCGGTGACGCCGCGCATGCGATGACGCCGTTCGCGGCGCAAGGTGCGGCCATGGCGATCGAGGATGCGGCGACGCTTGCAGCTGTCGTTGCCGACTTGCCCGCAGACCCTCTAGCTGGGCTTGCGGTCTGGGAACAGTTGCGGCGGCCTCGTGTAGCGCAGGTCACCAGACGCGGCGCTGTCAACCGGCTCGCCTGGCATGCCGCGGGTCCGGTAGCGATCGCCCGCAATCTGTTCCTGAAGGTGCGCTCGTCGGAAAAACTCGCGGCGGATTTGGATTGGCTCTATGGGTGGCAACCGCAGATCATCCGACGCTAAGCGTGCCGGAACCGCTAGCTAAAAGCACAATCGGCCGGCGGGACAGCACCCCCCTCTGTCCTGCCGGACATCTCCCCCGCAAGGGGCAGGGCTGTCCGGGGAACTTATTGAGTGAATCGAAATGCCGCATGTGCATGCCCCGTAAAACGGGTTTTGTCCGTCTTCTCTCTGGTTGTCGAGACTCAGAAAAGGAACGGGGCATGCGCTTTGCACCTAGCATCTTCGGGCAGCTTCTTGAAGCCATCGATCGGCGTCGATTCCAAGCGATTGTGGATCGCCACGACGGGGATGCCTACGACAAATCGTTCAGGAGCTGGGATCATCTGGTGGCGCTGATCTATGCCCAGTTCTGCGGCAGCAGCGGCTTGCGTGGCCTGGAAGCCGGCTGGAACGCCAACAGCCAGCATCATTATCACCTGGGCAGCGGTCCCCTGACGCGTTCGACCTTGTCGGACGCCAACAGACGGCGTCCGGTGGCCGTCTTTGCCGAGGCGTTCGGCCTTGTGGCCGACCAACTCGACCGGCAGATGCGCCGCGAGAGCAAAGAAATGCTGCGGCTGATCGACTCGACCCCCATTCCGCTCGGCAAACTGTGCGATTGGGCCAAGTCGAATGGGCGCATCCGCGGCATGAAGATGCATGTCGTCTATGACCCGAAGGTCGACTGTCCGCGCGTGCTTGACATCACCGACGCCAACGTCAACGACGCCCAGATCGGCCGCCAGATCACGATCGAAGCTGCGGCGACCTACGTGTTCGACAAGGGCTACTGCCACTACGGCTGGTGGACGGCGATCGCCGAAGCCGGATCGATCTTCGTGACGCGGCCCAAGGCCAACATGGGGCTGGCGCTGGTGTGTGATCGCCCCATAGCCGAGCCGCAGGGCGATGGCTTCCTGGTTCTGGAAGACAGTGAGGTAAGCCTGGTCAGCAAGGGTGTTTGCAAGCTGCCGATGCGCCTGCGCCGCCTGCGCGTTCAGCGCCAAGAGGGCGACACCATTACGCTTTTGACCAACGATCTGGAGCGCTCGGCCGTCGAGATTGGCCGGCTCTACAAAGGTCGCTGGCAAATCGAGCTTCTGTTCCGCTGGATCAAGCAGCACCTCAAGATCCGCAAGTTCCTGGGCAACAACGACAATGCGATCCGCCTGCAACTCTTCGCAGCAATGATCGCATATGCGCTGCTGCGCATTGTCGCGCGCACTCGCCGTGTCCCTATTCCAATCTTGAGGTTCACAGAACTGGTCGCTCAATACTTGTTTGGGCGGCGTAAAATGCAATCCATCGACAAGCCGCCACCGGTCAATCCAAGCCGACCAAGAGACCGAGCCTCCCCCAATCAAATGGCCTTCATATATGAATGACTTTCCCCGGACAGCCCTGCGCAAGGGGGGAGATCAGCCGGCACCGCCGATTTCGCCAATCTCCGTCGTCGCAGAAGGGAGCGGAATGCCGAAGCTGCCAATCTCCCCCCTTGCGGGGGAGATGTCCGGCAGGACAGAGGGGGGTGTGAAGGAACACGACGCTTGCCAATTCGCGGAATGCCCACGCTAATTATACAGCCGCATCGACAGGCCGAGCGAAGCCGGCAGCGGGTTCCACCAGCCGGTGCGCAGGCCTGCTGTACGCAACGCCGCCGCCGTCCAGGTGTTGCAGCCGACCAGCGCGTTGAAATGGCCATTGGCTTCGTAGAAGCCGTCGAAGCTGGAATAGGCCGCATCCGGCACAAGGATCGGACCCTTCGGACCCCGCTGGAAACTCGCATCGATGAAATCGAGCAGCGCTGCGAAGCGATCCTCGCCGATGTCGAAACCCGCAACGTCCGCGCGCGGTTCGACGATGTCAGCGGCGACATCGACATGCATGACCGACGCGTCGAGGGTCAGTGCCTTCATCACCGGCACCGCCTTCAGCTCAGACCATGTCGGCGTCTCCAGGTAGAAAGCGCGGCCGCCCCAGCCGAAGACGATGTAGCGGACCTCCGGACTGTCGGCCGGTATGCCGGCGTCGGCCAGGAAGTGGAAGCGCCGGCGCACGGCATCGTCGACCGGGATGGCGATGTCCGTGTGGATCGGGTTGTTCAGCACCAGGATGTGGCGGGTCACGGCGGGCGCGGCGGCGGCCGGCGGCCACAGCGGTCGCGGCACGAGTGCGCCCATCGTCACGGCGAGCGCGACGGCCATCAGCAGAAGGCCAAGAAAACGTCCCAGTCTTTTCACGAAAGGCGGCCCCGCAAACGCGCTTCGGCGCGACATAAACCGCCCGCCTGCCCATCATCCATACGCAAAAGAGCCCGGCGGTGTTTCAGCCGGGCTCTTCGTGACCGTCGAGGCCTAATGCAGGATCTGCGACAGGAACAGCTTCGTGCGCTCATGGCGCGGGTGGTCGAAGAACTCGGCCGGCGTGTTCTGCTCGACGATCTGGCCCTGGTCCATGAAGATCACGCGGTTGGCGACCTTGCGGGCAAAGCCCATTTCGTGGGTGACGCACAGCATGGTCATGCCTTCTTCGGCGAGCCCGACCATCGTCTCCAGCACTTCCTTGATCATTTCCGGATCGAGCGCCGAGGTCGGCTCGTCGAACAGCATGATGCGCGGGTTCATGCACAGCGAACGGGCGATCGCCACGCGCTGCTGCTGGCCGCCGGACAGCTGGCCGGGATATTTGTGGGCCTGTTCCGGGATCTTGACGCGCTTGAGGAAATGCATGGCGATTTCCTCGGCCTGTTTCTTCGGCGTCTTGCGAACCCAGATCGGCGCCAGCGTGCAGTTCTCCAGGATG
This sequence comes from Mesorhizobium sp. LjRoot246, assembly GCF_964254115.1. Classification (NCBI taxonomy): domain Bacteria; kingdom Pseudomonadati; phylum Pseudomonadota; class Alphaproteobacteria; order Hyphomicrobiales; family Phyllobacteriaceae; genus Mesorhizobium; species Mesorhizobium sp. LjRoot246. The sequence goes on from NZ_CAXUSN020000001.1 coordinate 4,744,335, forward strand.
GTCAGATGCGGGAACAGGTTGAAGTGCTGGAACACCATGCCGACCTCGCGGCGCACCTCGTCGATCTTCTTGAGATCGTTGGTCAGCTCCTTGCCGTCGACGATGATCTTGCCCTTCTGGTGCTCTTCCAGGCGGTTGATGCAGCGGATCATCGTCGATTTGCCGGAGCCCGAAGGGCCGCAGATGACGATGCGCTCGCCGCGCATCACTTTCAGATTGATGTCCTTCAGCACATGGAACTCGCCGTACCATTTGTGCATGGCGATGATGTCGATGGCGACATCGGTGGTGGAAATCTGCATCTTGGCGGCGTTGACCTTGATCTCTTCCGCACTGACGGCATTTTCGGTGGCCATGATGGGATCCCCTTGTTCTTTTATCGTTGGTTATGATGCATGTCGTTATCCCAAAACCGCTATACACTTTTGGGCGACATGCATTTTATCGTTGGTTGTGATGCATGTCGTTACCCCAAAACCGCTATACACTTTTGGGCGACATGCATCAGCGTTTGTGGCCGGTGTCGAGCCGGCGTTCGGTGTACATTGAATAGCGCGACATGCCGAAGCAGAACAGCCAGAAGACGAAGGCCGCGAAGATCAGGCCGGACCTGGCCGTCTGCGCTGTTGCCCAGTTCGGGTCGGAGAAGTTCTGCTTGACGATGCCGAGCAGGTCGAACATCGAGATGATGATGACCAGGCTGGTGTCCTTGAACATGCCGATGAAGGTGTTGACGATGCCCGGGATGACCAGCTTCAGCGCCTGCGGCATGACGATGAAATACATCTTCTGCCAGTAGCCGAGGCCGAGCGAGTCGGCACCTTCATACTGGCCCTTGGGGATCGCCTGCAGTCCGCCACGCACCACTTCGGCCATATAGGCGGCGGCAAACAGCGACACGCCGATCAAAGCGCGCAGGAACTTGTCGAAGGAGACGCCGGCCGGCAGGAACAGCGGCAGCATGACGCTGGCAAAGAACAAAACGGTGATCAGCGGGATGCCGCGCACCGTCTCGATGAAGACGACGCACAGCGTCTTGATGATCGGCATCTTGGAACGGCGGCCGAGCGCCAGCACGATGCCAAGCGGCAGCGACACGGCAATGCCGACGAAGGACAGGCTGAGCGTTACCAGCAGCCCGCCCCACAGTGAGGTCTCGACATGCGGCAGGCCGAACATGCCGCCGACCAAAAGGACGAAGGCGACGATCGGCAGCACAAAGAACAGCAGAATGGCGTTCAGCCCTTTGCGCGGCACTTTCGGGATGAGCATCGGCACCAGCAGCGCCACGAACAGGATGGCGACCAGGATTGGCCGCCAGCGCTCCTCGAGGGGATAGCGTCCGACCATGAACTGGCCGAATTTGGCATTGACGAAAGCCCAGCAGGCGCCGGTCCAGCCATCCGGCTGGACGCCGCCTTGCGCCACCGTGGCGCATACGGTCCGGTCGGGTCCCGTCCACACGGCGTTGATGAACGCCCAGTTGATGATTTGCGGCAGGATCATCGCCACCAATGCGATGCCGACGATGGTCAAAATGGTGTCGCCGGCGGAGGCGATCAGGTTCTTGCGCACCCACGCACCGAGACCGGTGACGCCGGCTGGCGCCGGCTGCGCCAGCACCATTTCGGTGCGCACCCAGGACATATCGTGTTCTTGCATGTCCTTACCTCACCTCTCCACCAGCGCCATCTTGGCGTTGAACCAGTTCATCACAAGCGAGGTCAGAAGGCTGATGGCCAGATAGATCACCATCATGATCACCACGCCCTCGACGGCCTGGCCGGTCTGGTTCAGCACCGTACCGGCGGTCGCCGTCAGGTCCGGATAGCCGATGGCGATGGCGAGCGACGAGTTCTTAGTCAGGTTGAGATACTGGCTGGTCAGCGGCGGAATGACGATGCGCATGGCTTGCGGCACGACGACCAGCCGCAGGATCGATCCGGACCGCAACCCCAACGCACCGGCGGCTTCCGTCTGGCCCGTGCTGACACCCCTGATGCCGGCGCGCACGATCTCGGCGATGAAGGCGGCGGTGTAACAGGACAGCGCCAGATAAAGCGAAAGGAACTCCGGCCTGACCTGGAAGCCGCCGGTCAGATTGAAAGTCGATTGCTTCGGGTAGTCGAAAGTCAGGGGAAAGCCGCTCAGCGCATAGGCCAGCAGCGGCAGCCCGACGATCAGCGCCAGGGCTGTCCACAACACCGGAAATTGCTGGCCGGTCGCCATCTGCCGCTGCCGCGCCGTGCGCGCGACGAACCACGCCATGGCGATGCCGACAAGCAGAGCGACGAAGATCAGCCAGGAGCCGTCGCCCCAGACGGCGCGTGGAAAATAGAAACCACGCTGGTTGAGGAAGGAGCCGAACGGTAAATTGATGCTGTCGCGCGGCGCCGGCAGCACGGCCAGCACGCCGGAATACCAGAAGAAGATGACCAGCAGCGGCGGGATGTTGCGGAAGACCTCGACATAGACCGTGCAGATCTTCCGGATCAACCAGTTCTGCGAAAGCCGGCCGATGCCGATGATGAAGCCGATGATCGTCGCGGTGATGATGCCGACGATGGCGACGATCACCGTGTTGAGGAAGCCAACCAGAATGGCGCGGCCATAGGTCGAATCCGATGAATAGGCGATGGCGCTCTCGCTGATGTCGAAACCGGCGCGGCCCTTGAGGAAGCCGAAGCCGGAAGCAATGTGCAGGCGCGTCAGGTTGTCGATGACGTTGTGGGCAATCCACCAGACGCCCGCCACCAGCAAGACGACGACCAGCGCCTGGAAGAATATGCCCCGGATCTTTGGATCGTTGATGAAGGAGCCCCGGCTGGGCTCCTCGCGAAGAACTTCCTGAGATGCCATTCGACCGTCCCCTGGAAAGAGAAACCGGGAGGCAGACGACCTGCCTCCCGGATCACATTTCGATCAGCGGATCGGCGGAGCGTACTGCAGGCCACCCTTGGTCCACAGCGCGTTGATGCCGCGCGCGATCTTCAACGGACTGCCCGAGCCGACATTGCGCTCGAACATTTCGCCATAATTGCCGACGGCCTTGACGATGTTGACGACCCAGTCATTGGAGACGCCGAGATCGGTACCGATCTTGGTGTCGGCTTCCTGGCCAAGCACGCGCTTGATCTCGGGGCTGGGCGAGTTCTTCATTTCATCGACATTGGCCTTGGTGATGCCAAGTTCTTCAGCCTGCAGCAGTGCGAAATAGGTCCACTTGACGATGTGGTACCACTGGTCGTCGCCCTGGCGAACGGCTGGTCCGAGCGGCTCCTTCGAGATGATCTCGGGCAGCACGACATGGTCGGCCGGCGATCCCAGCGTCAGGCGGATGCCATAGAGGCCCGACTGGTCGGTGGTGTAGACGTCGCAGCGGCCGGCATCATAGGCGGCGTTGACCTCTTCCAGCTTTTCGAAGACGACCGGGTTGTACTCCATCTTGTTGGCCTTGAAATAGTCGGCGAGGTTGAGCTCGGTGGTCGTGCCGCTCTGCACGCAGACGGCGGCGCCGGAGAGCTGCAACGCCGAATTGACGCCCGGCAGCTTCTTGGCGTTGATCATGAAACCCTGGCCGTCATAATAGGTGACGCCGATGAAATTCAGGCCAAGTGCCGTGTCGCGGTTGATGGTCCAGGTGGTGTTGCGCGACAGGATGTCGATCTCGCCGGACTGCAGGGCGGTGAACCGCTCCTTGGCGCTGAGCGGCGTGAACTTGACCTTGGTGCCGTCACCAAAGACGGCGGCCGCGACAGCGCGGCAGAAATCCGCATCGATGCCTTGCCAGTCACCCTTGTCGTCCGGCGCCGAAAAGCCGGCCAGGCCGGTCGAGACACCGCACTGGATGAAGCCCTTCGCTTTGACCGTGTCGAGCGTGGCTGCCGACGCGGCCGACGCCATCAACCCAAGCGTGGCGGCGCCAAGAATGCCGATAGCAGTATGTTTCATGACCCACAGACCCTTTTCTCTGTTTTCCAGGGGCAAACCCTGATCTTTTCTCCCGCGTGAACGCAGCTCCCATTCCGGCCCATTTCCGGAACCCCGCATCGTAACCGACGCGCCGCCTCCCATTCACGAATGTCATCGAAGGCGATAATTCCCGTGAGGTCAAGGAAAATGACCGAAACCCAAAGAGTTTGAAAACCGATTGCCGCAAATGCCTGAATTGCAGACAAAAGCGCCCGCGATTTGGTCAGCAGCGCCAATAAAGGCGGCAAAGCTCACGCAAACGCCAATGCGGGGTCAATACGTGCCGCAGCGGCGAAATCCATCCCGGGCAACGCCCCGGCGTTGTTGACCTAAGAGCGCAATGAATTGCCATGCCCAAAGACTGTCATCTGATGGTTTACCTAGCGGCAGTAGGCCAATACCGCCGCGGACAAGGACTGTTCTCAAAGGGCTCGAAAGATGAGCCAGACTCCGATCACGACCATGAACAGGCCTGAAACGCGCGGAATCACTTGCCCGGTCGGAACCGTCTTCTCCAGCAGAACAAGGATGGCGATGCCGGCGATCCACAGCAGGTTCATGACGCCGCCGACGAACAGCAGCGCCATCAGCGCCCAGCAGCAACCGAGACAATAGACGCCGTGCTCGATGCCGAGCCGAAGCGCACCGAGCGGAGCGGAACGGAACCCGCCATGGCTGGCCAGGAACGCGATCGGCGCCTGACATTGGCGCAGGCAGACACCCTTCATCGGTGTCCATTGATAGAGGCCGGCGGCGATCAGGACGAGGCCACCGAGGATCGCGCTGTCGGTCGCCATCGAGGGATCAAGCAAGGCAAGACGGGCAAGCAGCCATTGCGCCCCGGTCGCCAGGGCGCTGAAGACGATCCATACGGCGAGATAGCCGGCAAAAAACCATCCCGTCGCAGCGATCGGCCGGCCATCCGCCCGCGCCTTGCGGCCGACGCCGGCATAGAGCAGCAACATCGGCGCGACCGAAGGCGTCATCATGCCGACCATCATCACCGCCCACATTGTGAAGATGAAAGCGAAATCGGCCGATGCCCAGGTCCTGAAAGCGGGCGCCACGGCGGCGCCCATATCCATGCTGCCCGTGTCCGTGGTCGACATGTCCATGTTCGACATGTCCATTCCGGCCATGTCGCCGCCTGCGCTGTCGCCGGGCATGACCATGTCGACGGAGAGCCACAGCACATAGGCCCAGGCGAGCACGGCGATCACGACGAGCGCGGCCGTCACGACCGCACGGTCGCGCCGCAGCACCGCCTCGAGGGCCGTGTCGCCCATTCGATCAGGTCAATGCACGATGCCGCTCTGCGAGAGATGCAGATTGGCGAAATGGCTGTGGGTGTCGGCCAGCTCGAACTTGATCGGGCCTGTCGCCTTGGTCCAGCCTCGTCCAACCTCGGCGATCGCGTATTCGAAGCCATGCGGCAGGTCGATGCGTGCCTGATGCTCGGCGCCGGTGACCGGATTCTTGATCGGCTCGCCACGGCCGTCGGTTACGCCCTTGACGTGCAGCCGCCCGGTTCGCGCGTCGACGTCGATCTTGAATTCGATCGGCGCAAAGATCGGATCGTGGAATTTCTCCAGCGTGGTCGAGAAGACCTGGAATATCGTTGCACCCGGTTCGGTGTCCAGACCGCCCAATATGCGAAGCAGCGCTCCACGCTGGGCTTCCGTCGCCCTGTCGTCGATCACCACCGCGGCTTCGCCCCTGCCCTGGTGTATCGCGCCGGGCCAGCTGAAAATCCCGACGAACCGCAATCCGTCGAGCTTGGTGTCGCCGTGATGGCCGCTCTCGATTTCCATGCCGGCGACCGCCTGGCAGAACCCGTATGTCGGCATGGCGTTGAACTGGCACGGGCAGCCATAAGCGCAGTTGCAGTTGATGAATTCGCGCGCCTTCATTGTCCATTTGACGTCCGGCATGGCATTCCTCCCCTTGCCGCGCTCACGCTTCGTGAGCGCGATCCGGATCGTGGGGACCAGAGGTCAACCGGCAGCAACCATCCGGCAGCATCTGATCGAAGCAATCCGGCGATTAATATTAGTTGCAGATCATATACCGTTCACAGCCGCCCACAATAGGCAGGCGGAGATAGGGGCTCCGAACTCAGGTTTAACAAAAGACCTGACGACAGCGAGTCCGGCGGTGTCGGCAGCTTTTGTGCCGGTAGTTTTCCCACGATAGGAATTTTTTCTTGACTCGGTGCCGTCAGCTATAGTACATAATTGCCCATGGTGCTGATTTGCGCTAGTGACCCGCCGCACAGGCGGGTTTTTCGTTTGATACTCCGTCAGCCAACGCGCCGGCGAAGGCTCCGAAGGAACCCCGTCAACCCGAGTTCGTAGCCCTGTCGGCGGAGACTGGCGCAGTTGCCGATGATGACCGCCGGTGTCACGCCGCCCTCCCCGCATCGCTGTTTTTGCCGCGACGAATTGGCATATTCGAAGTCCATCTCCTGGCGGACGGTGGCTGTTGCACGGTCCATGCCGCCGCACTATGGCTAGCGGCTTGTCAAACAAGGCGACGCAGAATGGCGAAAGACGGCAGCGAGCACTTTAGCGGCAGGATGGGCATCAACACGCGCCTTGCCCATTCAGGCAACAATCCGCACGACTATTTCGGCTTCGTCAATCCGCCGGTGGTGCATGCCTCGACCGTGCTTTTCCGCGATGCGGCTTCGATGGCGGCACGCAGCCAGAAATACACTTACGGCACGCGCGGCACACCGACGACCGATGCGCTTGCCCAGGCCATAGACGCGCTGGAAGGCTCGGCCGGCACGATCGTGGTGCCGTCGGGCCTTGCGGCGGTGACCGTGCCGCTGCTCGCCTTCGTGTCGGCCGGCGACCATCTGCTGATCGTCGATTCGGTCTATCACCCGACCCGCAACTTCGCCGACACGATGCTGAAGCGGCTGGGTGTCGAGGTCGAGTACTACGCCCCCGAGATCGGCGCCGGCATCGCGGCGTTGATCAAGCCCAACACCAAGGTGGTGTTCACGGAATCGCCAGCGTCCAACACGTTCGAGGTGCAGGACATCCCGGCCATCGTCAAGGCGGCGCACGCCGCGGGCGCTATCGTCATGATGGACAACACCTGGGCGACACCGCTGTATTTCCGTCCGCTCGACCATGGCGTCGATATCTCGATCCATGCGGCGACGAAATACCCGGCCGGCCATTCCGACGTGCTGCTTGGCACGGTGTCGGCCAATGAGAGCTGCTGGAAGCATCTTTATGAAAGCTTCTGCACGCTTGGCTGCTGCGCCGGGCCTGACGATGTCTACCAGGTGTTGCGCGGCCTGCGCAGCATGGGCGTGCGGCTCGAACACCATCAGCGCAGCACGCTTGCCATCGCCTCCTGGCTCGAGGGCCAGACAGGCGTGGCGCGCGTGCTCCACCCGGCCCTGCCCAGCCACCCGGACCACGAGCTGTGGAAGCGGGACTTCTCCGGCTCGAGCGGCATCTTTTCCATCGTCCTTGCCGGCGGCGGACAGAAGCAGCAGCACGCCTTTCTCGACGCGCTGCAGATCTTCGGCCTCGGCTACTCCTGGGGCGGCTATGAGAGCCTTGCGGTGCCGGTCTGGCTCGGCGACCGCGTTGTCGCGAAGGGTCCCTATGAGGGTCCGTTGATCCGCCTGCAGATCGGCCTCGAGGACGTCGACGACCTGAAGGCCGACATTTCGCGCGGTCTGGCCGCCGCGGCGGCTGCGTAGCGGAATTCTATTCCCTCAAATTATAGTTTCCCGGATCAGTTTGGCTTTCAAATTCGACGATGCCGCGTCATTGCGGTGCGATCAGCACATTTTCGACCTCCCTGGAATACCGGCAGAGTTCCCGACCCCATGGCTTTCCGCCTCTTTGTTCCCATTCTTGCGGGCGCGACTCTACGCGAGCGCCTCGTTGCCTGTATCGGCGCGACCATCGGCATTGCGCTCACCGGTGTGATAGCCAGCCTTGTGCTCGGCAACGGTCCCCACGTGCCGCTGCTGGTGGCGCCGATGGGGGCGTCGGCGGTGCTCCTGTTCGCGGTGCCGGCCAGCCCGCTGGCGCAGCCATGGTCGATCATCGGCGGCAACACGATATCGGCACTTGTCGGCGTGATCGTGGCGCATTTCATCCACGAAACCGCCCTTGCCTCCGGCATCGCGGTGGCGCTGGCCATCGCCGCCATGTCGTTCACGCGCTGCCTGCATCCGCCGGGCGGGGCGGCCGCACTGACCGCGGTTTTGGGAGGCCCTGCCGTCATCAGCGCCGGCTTCCTGTTTCCATTCGTGCCGGTGGCGCTGAACTCGATCCTGCTGGTGGCGCTCGGCTACGGCTTCCACAGATTGGCCCGGCGCAATTATCCGCATGTGCCGGTTCCTACCCCAGCGAACAGCCACGGCACCGCCGATCCGCCGGCACAGTCGCGCGTTGGTTTCCAGCCCGAAGACATCGACGCCGCGCTTGGTGCGCTTGAAGAAACGTTCGATATCGATCGCAACGATCTCGACCGACTGTTGAGGCAGGTCGAATTGCAGGCGATGGTGCGCGCGCACAAGACCCTTCTGTGCGAGGACATCATGTCGCGCGATGTGATCTCGGTCGACGCCCACACCCCGGCCGAAGCGGCCCGCCAATTGCTGCTCGACCACAACATCCGCACCTTGCCGGTTGTCGACGCCGAGGCAAGGCTGGCAGGCACCGTGGGATTGCGGGAATTGACCCAAGCCTCCGGCACGGTTGGATCCGTGATATCGCCGGCGGCGACAACCGCCGCCGGCTCCGCCGCCATGGGTCTGCTGCCCGTGCTCACAGACGGCCGCAGCCATGCGGTGATCATCGTCGACGACGACAAGCGGATTCTCGGGCTGATCACGCAGACCGACCTGCTGGCGGCCACGGCGCGCCTGCAGGCTGCCTGACAAGCCTTCACCGGGGCGGTAGGATAGCCGCCGCCGGACCCGGCGAAAAATCTTCGGGAACCTTTTGCCGGCAACAGCGTCCAATCTCTCAATCGAGGTTTTGAAGATTGGGTTGAGGAAACTGGCCATGCCTGCTGTCTTGACGGCCGTGCCTTCTCTTGCGTCAGGCGACATGCAGCTCGTGCGCCGCGCCTTGGCGCGCGACGGCGATGCCTTCCGCACCATCATCAAGACACACAATCAGCGGCTCTACAGGATCGCGCGCGGCGTCGTGCGCAATGACAGTGAAGCCGAGGACATCGTCCAGGAGGCCTATGTCAGGGCCTTCGCCCATCTAGACGCCTTTCGCGGCGACTCCTCGCTCGCCACATGGCTGTCGCGCATCGTCATCAACGAGGCACTTGGCCGCCTGCGCAAAAGGCGCAAAACGGTGGCACTGCCGGAAAATCCGCAAGCCGAGATCATCCGGTTTCCCCTCAACCCCAGCGACGACCCGGAACGGACGATGGCGCAACGGCAGATCCTCCAACTGGTCGAACAGGCCACCGACAGCCTTCCCGACGTCTACCGGACGGTGTTCATGGCGCGGGTAATCGAGGGGCTGAGCATCGAAGAGACGGCCGATCTTCTCGGCGTGCGGCCGCAAACCGTCAAGACAAGGCTGCACCGCGCCCGCGCCCTGGTGCGCAAGGCACTCGACGACCAGATCGGGCCGGTTCTGCTCGATGCTTTCCCCTTCGCCGGCCGGCGTTGCGAAAGGCTGACCAGCGCCGTCATGCGGCGGCTTGGGCTGGAAAGCTGATCTCATCGGATTCAGTCGATTTTTACGGGAACGTTTGCCGATACCCCGCATCCAATAACCGTCAACCGAAAAGCAAAGTCCGGCGCGATTTCAGCGTCCGGCGAAGGAGATGCCATGTCTATCCGACACACCACCGTGCTTGCCGCCATGCTGCTGCTTGGCACTGCCCCGTTCGCACAAGCAGCCGACAAACCAACCGATCCGCAGATCGCCCACATCGCCTACACGGCCGGGGTCATCGACGTCGAGACGGCCAAGCTGGCGATCGAAAAATCGAAGAACAAGGAGGTCGTGGATTTTGCCAACGACATGGTGCGCGACCACGAGGCCGTCAACGTGCAGGCGCTCGACCTGGTGAAGAAGCTCAAGGTCACGCCGGAAGACAACGCCACCAGCAAGGCGCTGACCAAAGCTGCGGCGGAGGAGCGGGCCAAACTCGCCAAGCTCGACGGTGCTGCCTTCGACAAGGCCTATGTCGACAATGAGGTCGCCTACCACAAGCAGGTCAACGGCGCGCTCGAAACGCTGCTCATTCCGTCGGCGCAGAATGCCGAGCTGAAGAGCCTGCTGGAAACCGGCCTAAAGATATTCCAGGGCCATGAGCAGCACGCTGAACATGTCGCCGGCACGCTCAAGTAAGGAGAGGAGCATGTCGAGACGCCATCCGTGGATTGCGTTGACGCTGGCCGTCGGCATCGTTCCGGCGCGGGCCGAAACCATCCAGGTCACGATCGACAGACTGGTGTTCTCGCCAGCCACCGTCGAGGCGAAGGTCGGCGACACGATCATGTGGGTGAACAAGGACGTGTTCGCCCACACGGCCACCGCCGGGGGTGGCTGGGAGGTGATGATCCCGCCGAAGAAGTCCGCAAGCCTGACATTGAAGGCGGCGGGACCGGTCGACTATTTCTGCCGCTTTCACCCCAACATGAAAGGCCGCTTGGTGGTAGCGCCCTGATCCAGCGCCAACGAAGCCCGCCTGGCTTCGTCCGGCCGGCTGATATGCGTCCATGAGCCGTCATAGCGAGGCTCGCGCCGCTCGATCCAGGCATCGAGTCCTTCGCGAAGATCGGCGGTCGGGACCATGCCGGCGAACTGGCCGGCCTCGACCAGCAATCCATCGGCGATGCTCTGGTCGAGGCCCTTCGCCACGGCCGTGAGGATGCTCGCGATCGCCAGATCGGAGTGCCGCAGGATACGCTTGGCCAAGGCAATGGCTGCCGGCATCAGCTTGGCATGCGGCACAACCTCGTTGACGAGGCCCAGTTCAAGGGCGCGCGGCGGTGGAAACCAGTCGCCCGTCAACAGCAATTCGAGCGCCCGCTTGCGCCCGGCAAGCCTGGGCAGGCGTTGCGTTCCGCCAAAGGTCGGCGGCATTGCAAGGTTGATTTCCGGCTTGGCGAACAAAGCACGGTCACTGGCGATGGCGAGCGGCACGGCCTCGGTGATTTCGCAGCCGCCACCAAAGGCAATGCCATTGACGGCGGCGATGATGGGCTTGCGAAACGCTTCCAGCCTCGCCGTCAGCCGCTGCCCGCGCATGACGAAGTCCCGCATCGCGACATCGACGCCGAGCGCCACGCTGGCCGCGAACTCGCGAATGTCGCCACCCGCCGAAAACGCCCGTTCCCCTGCTCCGGTAAGAATGACCGCCCGAACGCCGTCGTCGACTTCGATGTCGTCGAGGATCGCAAGCAGGCGATCGATCAGGGCATAGTTCAGCGCGTTGAGTTTTTCGGGACGATTGAGAGTGAGGACGGTTACCCCGTCATGTGTCTCGCCTAAGACAAGATCGGTCATTTGGCTTCCTTTCCAGCATGCGTTGACCGGAAAGGATCAGGTTTTCGTTTGCTTGTATATTCACTAGTCGGTATACTTGGCGCCATGCCTGAAGCATCCAGCCCCACCCGCAAACGCATCGTCGATGCCGCGACGAAGCTCTTCTATGCCGAAGGGATTGGCCGCGTCAGCGTCGATGCCATCGCCGAAAAAGCCGGGCTGACCAAGCGGACGCTGTACTATCACTTCAAGAGCAAGGACGATCTGATCGCTGCCTATCTCGATGCCCGCGACCAGCCCAATCTGAAGCAGATGGCCGGCTGGTTCGATGCCGCTGAAGGTGGTGCCGACCGCAAGGTGGAAGCGATTTTCACCAATCTGGCGCGTGTCGCCCGCCATCCCAAATGGAAAGGATGCGGCTTCCTGCGCACTGCCGCGGAGCTTGCCTCGATGCCTGGACACCCGGCAGTCAAGGCCGGATCGCGGCACAAGACAAATTTCGAAAAATGGCTCGCAGCCGAACTGTCGGCCCACGGCGTCACGGCGCCGCATATGCTGGCGCGCGAGATCGTGCTGCTCATGGACGGCGCCTTCTCGAGCATGCTGATCCACCACAACCCCGACTATATCGGGGCGGCAGGGCACGCCGCCGCAACGCTTGTGCGGGCGCGAACTTCAAGCAACTAGATCTAGAACCCAAACGCCAGCCACGCCGTGCCGGCCGTCAGCGTTATCAGCGTCAGCGGCAAGCCGACCTTGAAGAAGGCGCCGAATGACAGCGGCGTGCCGGCGGCCCGTGCCTGTTCGGCGACGATCAGGTTGGCGACGGAACCGAGCAGCGTGAAATTGCCGGCCAGCGTCGAACTCATCGCAACCACCAGCCAGGCACGCTCGGGGTTTTCGAGGCCGGGTATGAAGGGCCGGAGCGCCAGCACGGCCGGAACATTGCTCATGATGTTGGAAAGCACCGCGGTGAAGCCGGACAGCCGCCAGACATCGTCCAGCCCGAGGTTCTTGGCCGAGGCGATCATGTCGGGCGAAAGAAGCGTCTTTTCGGCGCCGGCGACGACCACGAACAGGCCGGCGAACATGAACAGCAGCGGACCGTCGATCTCGCGATAGATGCGCTCGGGCTTGATGGCGCGGGTAAGCAAGAGGATGGCACCGCCGATGAGTGCGGCCTTGGCGACCGGCACGCCATCGAAGAAGGCGATTGCCAGTCCGATGCACACCACCACCGCCTTCAGCACCTGCCCCTTGTGCATGCGGCCACGCGAAACCTCGGGCGTCAGTTGGACCGTGCGGGCGAATTCGGCCCGGTAGACGACACGGATGATGACAACCACCGCGACCAGGCCGAACAGGGCGACCGGGGCGAGCGCTGCCGAAAAGGCCGGATAGGAAATGCCCGACAGCGCGCCGATGACCATGTTTTGCGGATTTCCGGTGATGGTGGCGACGCTGCCGCAATTCGACGCGGTGGCCGTGGCGATCAGATAGGGGATCGGGTTGCGCTTGATCACACGGGTGACGTGGACGACGATCGGCGCCATGACAAGGCAGATGGCGTCGTTGACAAGGAAGGCCGACAGAACGCCGGTGAGCAGCGTCACCATCACCAAAAGCATGAAGGGCGCGTGCGCGTGCTCGATGGCAACGGCGCCAAGGCCGCGAAAGGCGCCCGACACTTTCAGGTGCGCCACCACGATCATCATGCCGAGCAGAAGCGTGATGGTGTCGAAATTGATCGCCCGGTAGGCATCCTCCATGCTGAGCGCGCCGATGGCGATCATCGCGGCCCCGCCGAGCAGTGCGATCCCGGCCCGGTCGAGGCGCAGGCCGGGTATGCGGCCAATGGCGACACCGGCGTAGGTCAGGACCAGGATCAGAAGAGCCGCCGCGCCCATCAATGTCATGCGAAGAAGGCCCTGCCCGATTCATCCAGCCCCGTCGGGGCACCGGGCACTACCTTTAGCGTGATGTCGGCAAAGCGAAAGCGCCGTCCGTGCAACAGCCTGGACAAATCATCGTGCTGTCGGAGCCGGGCCTCCTGTCAATGCACCGTAGCAACGCTGGGCAGAGGCACCGGAACGGCGCCCGCCGGATCGAAGCTGACCTGGTCGCGTCCGTTCGACTTGGCGGTGTAAAGCCTTCTGTCGGCGGCAGAAAATATCTCCTCATAGGTGATCGGGCCGGTGAAGCTCGTGCCGCCGATGCTGACGGAAAGCGGGCAAGGCCTGCCGCCGGGCGAAAACTCCATCTCCCTGATGCGCCGGCGGATGCTTTCGGCAACCACCCAGGATTGCGAGGGATCGACGCCTGGAAGAAACACGCCGAATTCTTCGCCACCGATGCGGCCGACGATATCGCCACCACGCAGCTGACCTTTGATTGCCTGCGCTATCAGCTTGAGCGCCTGGTCGCCGCAGTCATGGCCGAGGCGGTCATTAATCGACTTGAAGTGGTCAGCGTCGATGATCAGCAGCGCCCCCGAACGGGTCTGCTCCTGCTTGCGGGTTTCTTCGAGATAGGCTTCGACCAGCATCGAGAAGGCGCCACGGTTCAGCACCGCAGTCAGACTGTCGGTCGCGGCAACGACGCTGAGGTCGCGTTGCGCGATGGCCAGCTGGCGGATCTTCCACATGAGAAAAAACAGAAACGAGCCGCCCAGCACCAAAGGCAGCATCAAATCGGTCATCTGCGCCCGCCACACGGCCTCGCGCGAAAGATAGGGGAAATTGAAGGAATCGACGAAGAAGGCCACGGCAATGAAGAATGCCGTACCGGCTGCCGTGACAGCGATCACCCTGCCCCAGCTCGTCGGTGACAGATCGAGCTTCATCGCGTTCACTCCGTTAGCCGTCGCTACTATGCGGCACCAACGCAAACAAATTGATAAGACTTTCCCTCCAATTCAATGTCGGGCGACATCGAGCAATTCCAGGGGCGCACGGACGCCACGGGACGGCCGCCGAAAAAGGCGACCGCCCGACTTCTTCCCGGCTTGAAGGCCCGGACCAGTTATTGGCTGAGCTAGGACAGACGACGCTCGAAACTGGAGGGACTGCCCGCCGTCAGTTGAGCGTCGATTCACCGAGCACGTCGGTGACAAAAGATGCCGCGATCAGGTCATCGGCATCAAGACGTAGGGAGCCTTCGCCGCCTCCCATGACGGAAGCCACTTTCTGAAAGGTCTTTATTTCGTATTCCGTGATCCGTGCGTCCTGCATCCGCGCCCTGAGGTCAGCTATGCGCCGATCCAGGGCCGGGGACATTCCTATCTCTCGCTTCGACATGGCAACACTCCTCCCCACCCGTGTTTGCCTCCCACCGATCCGCTTTTGTATGAGGCTTTGCGAATACAGGCGCCGAAACGCACCGTGCGCGGGAAGGTTCCGAAAAGGTTGAGTCACGAAATAATACGACGACCCAGGGCGGCCGCGCGATCCACTCGGAACCCTTCGGGCCAAAAGTGTTACCCATGTCTTAGGTACGTTCTGTTAACCATGTCTCCGGGTCGGACACTGGAAATATTGGCGATCCCGACAGGATTCGAACCTGTGACCATCGGCTTAGAAGGCCGGTGCTCTATCCAGCTGAGCTACGGGACCGCTGGCCAGCCGTTGGCCCGGCTGGATGTTTTGGCGCTGGCCGCCGCGATCAATGCGTCCAGGGCGTCCTGCGGTCATAGCGGAAATTCTCCGCATAGGAAATCTGGCGGCGCTTGGTCTCTTTCGGCTCCTCGACGCGGTAGGCGAGCCCTTGCTTTTCGGCGTAGGCCACCGCCTCTTCCCGCGTATCGAAGGTGAGCCTGATCTGGCTTCTCATGTCTCCCGACGTCGTGTAGCCCATCAGCGGGTCGATCTTCTTGCGCGACTCGGGGTCGAATTCCAGCACCCAGTAGCCGGTCTTGGCCTTGCCGGACTGCATCGCGGTTTTGGCTGGGCTGAAAATGCGCGCGGACATGGCCACCTCGTTCTTGTGCAAGGCAGCATCGCCACCCTTCGCCCGTCATTACTGCGCAATGGGCACGGCGGCAAGGATTTTGCTCTCGCAGGATTTTGCTCTTGCCATGCAACACCGAAATGAATAGGCAACAGACCGTTCGGAGTGTAGCGCAGCCTGGTAGCGCATCTGGTTTGGGACCAGAGGGTCGGGAGTTCGAATCTCTCCACTCCGACCATCCCTGGAAAATGCGAATGCCTTCGGCGCGACCGTGCGGTCATCCGCGCCGGCTCTGGTCGTGCACTTGCCGCCACAGTTTTGCGGTGCAAAACTTCGGCAAACAGGGGATAGGCTATGCTTGGGATCGATGCGTGGGTGTCGCTGTTCGGACCGGCATACTTTGCCTATGCCGGCATAACGGTTCCATTCATGGTGACATGGGCGATTGCCTGCTCAGCGCTGGCGATGTGGAACAACTGGGAAAGCCGCAGACAGGCAAGGCAGGCCCCAAGCGCCGTCGTCTCCCGCTCCTGGCGTGCCAGCATCGGGATGTTCGTGCTGGTCGCCGCTGGCTATATCGCCGCCCACTCGGCCGTCTACCTGGCGGTCCGCCATTTTGCCAGAATGTGGTTGTGAGACTGGCCGAACTCACCGGCCCGACAACGACATCTCCCGGCTCGCGACGTTCAATACACACCTTCGATGTCGGTCCTGGAAAAATCGGCTCCGACATAAAGCAGACGGCAAGCGTGCTCCTTCGCCACCTCGTAGGAGAAACAATCGCCGAAATTGAGCGCGGCCGGATGGATACCCTTGCCCCACCGCGCATAGGCCTCAGCGATGCGCCGGGCTGACGCCGGCGTCACCGCCACCACCTCGAAACCAAGCCCGTCGATCAGGCCGGACATCTCGGCGGCGATGCCACGATGGGCCGCGACGATCAGCGCCTCGGCGACAGTGCCGGCGGAAATCAGAAGGTCGTTCTCGGCTTCGAGCGCGGCCATGCAGGCGCTGGCCTGCGGTTCATCAAGCACGATCGCCATCAGCGCCGAGGTGTCGACCGCGATCATTCGGGCATGCCGTCATCGCCATAAAGGAAATCCTGGCTGCGCGCGGCCGACGGTCCGGCCTTCGCCTTGGCGGCACCCGCTGCCCGCGCCGCTTCCATGAGCGCCCGACGGCCATCCTTGTCAGTTGCAGGCTTGATGGGAACCAGCCGCACCGCCGCATGGCCGTGACGGGTCAGAATGACCTCGTCGCCTGCCTCCGCGCGGCGCACCAATTCGGTCAGTTGTCCCTTGGCATCGGTGACGGATACCTGCATTGCTTGCTCCTCATGGACCATTCTCTGGTCCACATTTTATCCGAAAATAGACCATTAAATGGTCCATTTCAAGATCCGACAGTGTAAGCGCGTGGTTGGCCAACCCGGAGCAGCATGCCACGCAACGGCCTAGATCTCGAACTCGCCCTGCCCTTCGTCCATGGCGTTGACGGTTTCGGCCGCCAGCGTGCGCGTGATCGGCGTCTTGCGTTCGAGCGCGGTGCGGTCCAGCCGTTCCACCACGCGCATCGCTGTCGCCAGTGAGCGCTCGATGCGGCGCACCAGATACTGCACGACATGCGGTTCGACCTCGATTTGCCGATCGGCGAACAGTTTTGTGATGACGCCGGCGAGCAGGAGATCGTCGGGCTCATGGATCTCGACTGTCGCCGCCGCCTTCAACCGCGAGGCGAGATCGGGCAGCCTGACACCCCAGGCCGACGGGAAGCGCCGCGCCGTCAGCAGCAACGTCGATCCCGCGCCACGCACCGCATTGATCAGGTGGAACAGGCCCTGTTCATCGACCGCCCCGGTATCGACATCGTCGATCAGTGCCGGCCTTGCGCCGAGATCGGCGATGCAGTCGCCAATGCGCCCGGCGTCGACCGCCACCGCCTTGGCGCGCACGCGCCAGATCGAGGCGAGATGCGTCTTGCCCGAACCGGCGGGACCGGCCAGCACCACGACCGGCGAGGGCCAGTCCGGCCAGCGATCGACCAGCGCCACCGCCTGGGCATTGGTGCTGGAGACGACGAGCTCGTCACGCGAATAGCCGGTGCCATGGCCGAGATCGAGCGGCAACTGGCGCGGCGGGTCGGTTGGCTGGGCAGTCACTTCAGCGACGCGGTTGCGTGCGGTGGCCGCCGCCGCGATCGGCCGGAAGCTGCGGCACAGGCGCCGCGCCGTGGCCCTTATAGAGCGGCGATTCGAGATAGCGGGCTATGCCAAACCGCACCAGCACGGCAACGGCAGCCGAAGCCGGCACCGCGATCAACAAGCCAACGAAGCCGAACAGCGCGCCGAAGGCGAACAGCGAAAACATCAGCCATACCGGGTGCAGGCCGACACTTTTGCCGACCAGCCGCGGCTGCAGGATGTTGCCCTCGATGAACTGGCCGATGAAGAAGACGACCGCGACGGCGACGATCATCGTCCAGTCCGGCCAGAACTGGACGAAGGCGACGCCGACGGCCAGCACCAGCCCGGTCAGCGAGCCGACATAGGGGATGAAGGAAATCAGCCCGGCGAACAGGCCGATGAGGATGCCGAAATTCAGTCCGGTCAGCGTCAGCCCGGTGGCGTACATGGCGCCCAGCACCAGGCACAGCGTGCCTTGGCCGCGCACGAAGCCGGCCGTGGCGGTGTTGATGTCGCGTGCGATGGCGCGCACGGTCGCGACATTGTCGCGCGGCACCCAGCTGTCGATGACCGCAACCATGCGGTCCCAGTCGAGCAGCATGTAGAAGGCGACCACCGGCGTCACCACGAACAGGCTGACCACCGAGACCAGCGCCATGCCGGAACTCCACAGCGAGGTGAACACGGTGGTGATCAGGCCGAAGCCCGAGGTCAGTAGCGAATTCAGCCCATCGCGCAGGCCATTGGCGTTGACGCCGAATTTCTGTTCCAGCCATTTTGGATCGAACGACGTGATCAGGCTTTGCAGCCGGGTCAGGTATTCCGGCAATTTGCCGGCGAAATCGGCCATCTGCGTGGCCAGAACCGGTATGAGGATGACGAAGGCCAGCACCAGCACGATGAGGAAGGTGATGAGGATGACCACCGTCGCCATGAAACGGGACAGGCCGAGCCGCTGCAACCGGTCGGCAACGGGATCGAGGAAATAGGCAAGTACCATGCCGGCGACGAAGGGCAGCAGGATGGCACTGAAGACATAGAGAAAGAGCGCAAGCACGGCCAATCCGGTCAGCCAGAAGAAGATCTGCCTGCGGAACACCAGAGACGCAGTTTCGCCTGCCGCCGCGGCCTCGGCGGCCGCTTCGATGGATCCTTGGTCAGGTGCTCGGTTTGGAGCCTTCGCCATGTCAGCTCATATGCCTCAGCCAAGCCACGAGATAGGCCGCGCCCGAAGCCACGGTCAAGACCCCGGACAGCAATATGAGGGCCGGCCGCAGCGGGTCGAGGTGCACGGCAAGCGCGAGCTCACCCAGCACAACAGCGGCCAATACGATCTGGATGGCGGTGTTGGCCTTCGACACGAAAAGCGGTTTTATCTCGACCGGACGGGCCATGGCGGTAGACAACACAACAGCGCAGACGATCAATGCGTCGCGCGACACCATGGTGACGACCAGCCAGAGCGGCAATTGCCCGTTGAAGCCCATGACGACGAACACCGAAACCAGCAGCAGCTTGTCGGCCACCGGGTCGAGATAGGCGCCGAGCCTGGATTGCCGCTTGAAACGGCGCGCAATGAAGCCGTCGACGGCGTCGGAAATGCCGGCAACGAGGAACCCGGCAAAGGCCCAGTCCCAGCGCGCCTGCAGCATCGCCAGCACCACTGCCGGCACTAGGACAAGGCGCAGGATGGTGATCAGATTGGGGATGGTCAAACGCATGTCCCATCGCTTGGTAGTGTCTCAATTTGAATTTCGGCTCACGACCCAGAGCGGCCGTCCGATGCTGCGAGCCCGATGACGCGGGCCGACCCTTAACAAAGAACGGACTGAAGAATAGCGGCGCTGCCGCAGGGTTTGCGAGATCGAACCGCTTCTCCAAACCACAACCGTGTCTATCGGCGGAGTACCGAATCGGCCGGCTGAGCCGTCATTATCGGATCGGCATGACGATGCACAATCTTCCAGAGACCATCTTCTGGGCGAAAGACGCTCGTCACGCGTAACGCCAGAGGGGTGACGTCGCTCCGGCCGCCAACCTTGGACCTGAGCCGCTCTACTTCGACGAGGTATGCCAGCTCAGACGTCACACACTTCGCTATGTTCTCGAAGCCGGTAGCGTCGCCGTCCGTGTAATTCGATGCCGCTCGCTCCATCGTCTCAACGACCTGCTTCCATCCATGTGCGAAAGGGCCAAAGGGATTGCCCAGAGTTACGTCGTCTTGTTGGGAATAGAGCTTCTTCGCAGGCGCGGGGTTTCCTTTCATGAACTCATCCAGAGCCAGGTGGTATTCTTCAACTGCTTGATCGAAGTCATTGGCGTCAAGGGACACGTCATCCTCCCTGTCGTCTTATTTCTGATCCGGACCGGCGACTCCCGCAGGGTGTCCGCAGCGATGATGCATTTTCCTTGACTGCGGCGAGTGCAGGTTGGCTTGGTCAGTATAGCACTGCGCGAGACAAGTTTCGCGACGGCGTTTTGAGACAGTTCGGTAATGGCCGCTCTCCACTCGAAGTACCGACCTGATCTCGCGGCGAGACCTTCTTTGGTCAGACCGCGGACGCCTCAAGGATGGAAATGGGTCCTCGGGTCTGAATCACCCGTTCAAGGCGTAGCCCAGCGGCTTCGAACAAGTTTGCATATTGGAGCTGCGTTCTCTCCAGGCCGCCGGTCACGGCGAGCATGACCACGTCGATACCCTTGATCGGGTTCGGTTCGTCACCCGGCGGCACGAGCGTCTCGGCCACAAGCACCTTCCCGTTCGTCGGCATCGCCTCGCGGCAATTCTGCAGTATCCTCACGGCACGCCCATCATCCCAGTCGTGAACGACCTTCTTGATGACGTAGATATCACCGGTGGGGACGCTTTCAAAAAAGTCGCCTGCGACAAATTCGGTGCGCGGCAGGTCGCCTCCGGCGCCCTCGCGTGCCGCCGCGACGCCCGAAGGCAGATCGAAAAGCACGCCGCTCAGATGAGGGTTGCCGGCCAGGATCGCCGAGAGAAGCTGGCCATGTCCGCCGCCAACATCGACGACGCGTGTAAAAGGCTTGAAGTCATAAGCTTCCGCGACGGCCTCGTTGCTGCCTTGGCTCATGGCGATCATGGCACGCTGAAACAGGGCGGCCTGCACCGGGTGTTCCGACAGCCAGTCAAACCTTGGGCTTCCGAACACCTTGTCGAAGGCCGGCTTTCCGGTGCGCACGGAATGCAGCAACTGCTCGAAGGCAAGATAAGCCTCGCTGTTGATCATACGGACGAAGTCACGGGGACCCGGCCGATCGGAGCGCAGCGCGGCGCCAACCTCCGTCAACTCGAAATGACGGGGCAGCACTTCCCTAAAAATCCCTTCGGGCGCGAGAAGCCGCATTACGCGATAGAGCGAGTCAGCATCTGACTGGGTGGCGGCCGCCAGTTCATCCACCGACCGTTCGCCGGCAGCCAGGAAATCGGGGATGCCGAGTTCGATAATGACGCGCAGTGCCTGTGACACGGCGAATCCGAACCCCAGCCTCATGATCTGTTGCGACGGATTGAGCATGGCTTGTCCCCATATGCCTGATGGATGGCAACAGAGCACCAACAACGGCTAGACACAAGGATACGAGGCGAAGATGGAGACGCGAGGTTTTGTCGCCCACGCTTTTATCAGGGGGCAAAAGCCCTACCATTCTGCCGTTATCCTTGCGAGGCGAGGCCGTTCATGCGAAGAGCCCGCAACCGAGTGGAAACAGCGATGAGCAAGCGTCAGAAATGACCAAGCGCAAGAACGGGCTCACCTATGCCGAGGCTGGCGTCGATATCGATGCCGGCAATCTCATGGTCGAGAAGATCAAGCCGCTGGTGCGCGCGACGCGCCGGCCGGGCGCCGATGGCGAGATCGGTGGGTTTGGCGGCTTGTTCGACCTCAAGGCGGCCGGGTTTACCGATCCAGTGCTGGTGGCGGCGAATGACGGCGTCGGCACCAAGCTCAAGATCGCCATCGATGCCGGCAAGCACGACACGATCGGCATCGATCTCGTCGCCATGTGCGTCAACGACATCGTCGTGCAAGGTGCCGAACCGCTGTTCTTCCTCGACTATTTCGCCACCGGCAAGCTCGATCCCGATCAGGGTGCCGCGATCGTCGGCGGTATCGCCGAGGGCTGCCGCCAGGCCGGCTGCGCGCTGATCGGCGGCGAGACGGCGGAAATGCCCGGCATGTATCACGGCAACGACTACGACCTTGCCGGCTTTGCGGTGGGTGCCGCCGAACGCGGCCAGCTCTTGCCCACCGACGATATCGTCGAGGGCGACGTGCTGCTGGGTCTGGCTTCCTCGGGCCTGCATTCGAACGGATTTTCGCTGGTGCGCCGCGTCGTTGCCGTCAGCGGCCTGGCGTGGAGCGATCCGGCGCCGTTCAACGACGAAGCCACTCTGGCCGAGGCGCTGCTCGAGCCGACCCGCATCTACGTCAAGTCGATCCTCAAGGCGATCCGCAACACGCATGGCATCAAGGCGCTCGCCCACATCACCGGCGGCGGCTTCCCGGAAAACATTCCGCGCGTGCTGCCCAAGGATTTTTCGGCCGAGCTCGACCTCGAGGCGATCGACGTCCCTCCAGTGTTTTCGTGGCTGGCCAAGACCGGCGGCGTGGCGCCGGAAGAGATGATGCGCACCTTCAATTGCGGCATCGGCATGATTTTGGTGGTCGCGTCCGGCCAGGCAGCGCAGGTCGCGGCTGTCCTGCAGGAGGCCGGCGAAACCGTGACGCCGATCGGCCGCATCGTGCCGCGCCGCGACGCCGGCGTCATCTATCGGGGCTCGATCGGCCTATGAGCGCGCAGAGGAAACGTACCGTTGTCCTGATCTCGGGGCGCGGCTCCAACATGACCGCGCTGATCGCGGCGGCCAGCGACCCGGCCTTCCCGGCCGAGATCGTCGGCGTCATTTCCGACAAGGCCGACGCTGCCGGCCTCGGCATCGCCAAGGCGCGTGGCATCGCCACACAGGTCGTCTCGCGCGCCGACCATGCCAGCAAGCAGGCGCATGACGCCGCGATAGACGCAGCGCTCGCGGCCTTCAATGCCGAGATCGTGGCGCTGGCCGGCTACATGCGCATCCTCACACCCGGCTTCGTCCAGAAATGGCAGGGCCGCATGATCAACATCCACCCTGCCCTGCTGCCCGCGTTCAAGGGGCTCGACACCCATGCGCGCGCACTGGCCGCCGGCATGCGCATCCATGGCTGCACCGTGCATTTCGTCACCTCCGAGATGGATGACGGCCCGATCATCGCCCAGGCGGCCGTGCCGGTGATGGTCGGCGACACCGCGGATGCGCTGGCTGCCCGTGTGCTGAAGGCCGAGCACCGGCTCTATCCGCTGGCGCTGGGGCTGGTCGCCGAAGGCAAGGCGCGCATGGAGGCCGGCCGCACCGTGCTTGCCCACTTTGCCGACGATGCCGACAACAGCACTTCGGTGGTGATGGCGCCCGACCCGCTGCGCGAAGAAACCGACCTCGAGCATCTGGCGCGCATCACGCCTTGAATCCTTGAGCGCGGTAGCAAATATTGCTACCTTCTGGCCAAGGAGACAGTTCGATGGCGACAGTCGAAAAAGTCAGCGTGGCGCTTTCCCCGGAACTGCTAGGGATGGTCAAGGAGGCCGTTGACAGCGGCCGCTATGGGTCTGCAAGCGAAGTGATCCGTGAAGCGCTACGCGAGTGGCAGTTGCGCCAGCCGCTTCGCGAGGCCGAAATGGAGCGATTGCGCAAGGCATGGACGGAGGGACTGGAGAGCGGCCCGTTCGCTGCTTTCGACATCGAGGACATCAAGCGGAAGGCCCGCAACCGGCTCGTCGACGCTGTCAAGAAATAGGCCAATGGCAGGCGTGCAGATCATTCGCAGCCCGGCGGCGGAAAATGATCTTATCGGCATCTGGCTCGCCATTGCCGAGCACAGCCCCCGTGCCGCCGATCATTTTCTGGATGCCATCGCCGAGCGCATCTTGCAGCTTGCCGTTTTTCCCGAGTCCGGACCCCGAAGACCCGACATCGGCGCCGATACGCGAGCGCTGACCATCGGCAATTATCTAATTCTTTATCGTCGCGCCGACGGCCGGATCGAAATTGTACGCATCGTGCATGGCGCGCGCGATGTGTCGACGTTGCTCTGATGCATACCGGCCTCCCGGCACGACATCCCTTGGATTGAACAGAAACCAATGAAACAGCTGCTCCTCCTGCGTCACGCCAAGTCGAGCTGGGACGGCCCTGATCTCGATGATTTCGACCGGCCGCTCGCCGAACGTGGATTGAAGGCGGCACGATTGATGGGGCGCGAGCTTGCGGCGCGCGGCTGGCTACCGGACCTGGTGCTGGTGTCGGCGGCGCGGCGAACTCGCGACACCTGGCGGCTAGTGGCGGCTGAGCTACCCACGCACCCTCGGATCGCGTTCATCGAGGCGCTCTATGGCGCTTCAGCGAAGGACATTCTGAGCCAGGTTCATCAAACGGACCCGTCATGCGGCAGCTTGCTGGTGATAGGCCACAATCCGGGCCTGGAGGATTTGGCCAGGCAGCTTGCCGGGCCAGGATCGGAGACCAACGCGCGCAAGAAGCTCGAGGAAAAATTCCCGACGGCAGCCCTTGCGCGCTTTGTCTTCGAAGGCGACTGGTCCGGCCTGTCCTCCACCCGGCTGACACATTGTCTGCGGCCGAAGGATCTGGGCTAGAATCCAGGAGGCCAAACCTTCCGCTTGATAATCAGTTGCCCCAGATGCCCTGGCCGGGGTCTGGCCAGTTGGTTGTGGCCTTCATCCTGGCATCCGCAGCCTTGTGCCCAGCCATGGTCTTCACCGAGCCGGTGACGGCGTGGTCAACGCTGACAACCGGCTGGCTCGCATTGTTGGAGCCGTAGTGGTCGCTGCCGGCAAAGGCGCTTCCGGTGGCAACGAAGATGGCGGCGACGGTGAGAGCGATCTTGTGCATTTTCAAGTCTCCTGGTTTTCCGTTAGGCGGCGTCTTGGGAGGACGGTTCCGCTAACGACAAGACCAGATGCCATCCGGTTTTATTCCAGGAAGCGGCGATACTTTGTGGATCATCGGTGGAATTCGGAGATCGGTCGCCGCCTGGGCATCGGCGTCGTCATGCGCAAAAAACAAGAGCGGCGGGCTAGGCCCACCGCTCTTTGTCGTCAAGGCCTGCGTTGATCAGCGGCCCCAGATGCCCTGGCCAGACTGAGCTGGCACCTTGGCATTGGCGTCGCCCTGTGCCTTCGAGGGCTTGAGGATCGAGCCGGTGTGCGAGGTATCGAGGTTGAAAGTCGACTGGCCAGTAACCGACTGGCTGGTAACCGACTGGTTCGGAACCGGCTGGTTGGCATTGTAAGAGCCATAGTTGTCGCTGGCGGCAAAGGCGCTGCCCGTGGCAACAAGCAGAGCAGTGGCGGTGAGTGCGATCTTGGTCATTATTTTATTCCAGTATTTCTTTGCTCTGTCCGTCTAGTGGCGCGCTTGGGAGGAATTTCGCGTCACTCGGACCACACCGAGATGGGTTTGCCCTGCCGCGGATTCCAATCACGAAGATGTTCCCTTGCGACCCGAATCCGGGCCTTGAAATTCGGTGATGGCCTCCGGCGGTCATAATTTTATGATTAAATATCAGGTCGTTAGGTGGATACCGCCCCTCGCCAGTGAGGCCGTTAGCCAAGCCAATGTTCACCATCTGCTACACAGTGCGTCAACATAAATCGAACCGAACGGTTCGGTTTGAACGAGTCTGAGCCGCCCAGCTTCATTTTACGGTGCGGAAGTGGGCGAGGTATGGATCCGGACATCCACCCAGAACGACAAATCGGCAGCTATTGGCCGGTCAGGCCCAGCACGTCGCGCATGTCATATTCGCCGGGCGGGCGTCCCGCTAACCAAAGTGCAGCGGCGATGGCGCCGCGGGCGAACATGATGCGGTCGCCGGCCGCATGCGACAAGGTCACGGTCTCACCCTCGGCGCAAAAGCTAACGCTGTGTTCGCCGACGATGCTGCCGCCGCGCATCGCCGCAAAACCGATCTCACCAGCCGGCCGCGCGCCGATGACGCCGTCGCGGACGCGCCTTGCAACTGTGTCCAGGTCGATGCCGCGCCCGCCAGCGGCAGCTTGCCCCAGCATCAGGGCGGTGCCTGACGGCGCATCGATCTTGTGGCGATGATGCGCCTCGACAATTTCGACATCCCAGTCGTTGGGATCGAGCGCCTTCGCCGCCCGCTCGACCAATCCGACCAGCATGTTGAGCCCAAGCGAATAACTGCCTGAGCGCACGATGGGAACCGTTTTCGCGGCGTCGGCGATATCAGCTAACTCAGCTGCACTGAAGCCCGTCGAGCCAATGACCAGGGCCGGCCCGCCGCGCTCGGCGCAAATCCTGGCCAGGTCGGCCGAGGCGGCCGGCGTGGTGAAATCGATCGCGATGTCGGCAATGGCAAGTGCCTCGTCGCGGCTCACCAGCCCTTCGCCGACGGCGCCCGGCCGGTGGAAGCGGGCGGCGAGCGCCAGCCGCGCATCGCCCCGCACAGCCTCCGCCATCTGGCGGCCCATGCGCCCCAGCGCGCCGGCGAGGGCTATCCTGATCGGTGGTTGGAGCATGGCGCTATCCCAGCGGCTATTTCCACATGCCGCGCATGCGCGCTCCAATGTCGACGCGCACCTCCGGCCTGGCCGCCCTGCCCTGTGCCGCCTGCGCGCTCGGCCAGGACACCTGCTGGAATGCCGCGAGGATCGAAGCCGGGATGAAGCGCGTGCGCGAGGCATAGAGATGGCGGTCGCCGCGCGCCGCCTGGCCGTGCGGAAAGAAGCGTTGCGGCATGACCAGGTTGAGATTGTCCTTGGCCCTGGTCATCGCCACGTAGAGCAGCCGTCGCTCCTCCTCGAGGTCTTCCTTGGTGCCGACGCCGAGATCGGCCGGGATGCAGCCGTCGACCGTGTTGAGCACGAAGACATTCTTCCATTCCTGGCCCTTGGCCGAATGGATGGTCGACAGGATCAGATAATCCTCGTCACGATGCGGCGGCCCGGCCTGGTCGCTGGTGGCGTCCGGCGGATCGAGCGTCAGTTCGGTGAGAAACCGTTCGCGCGAGGCATAGCCCGAACCGATCTGCTCGAGCTGCAACAGGTCGGCGCGCCGCGTCGTCGCATCCTCGTGGATGCGCTCAAGGTGCGGCTCGTACCACAACCTGATCTGTTCGAGATCGGCCGGCCATTTGGCGCCGGCCCGCAGGCCGGAATAGAGCGAGACGAAGCCCGGCCAGTCATCCGCGGCGCGTTGCGGCGGGCGCCAGCCGGCCAGGCCCATCGCCTCATCCAGCGCCGTCGTCATGGTCTCGACGATCTGTGCGGCAGCCGAAGGGCCGATGCCCGGCATCAGTTGCAGCACGCGGAAGCCGGCGACCCGGTCGCGCGGGTTTTCGGCAAAGCGCAGCACCGCCAGCACGTCCTTGACGTGCGCGGCATCGAGGAATTTCAAGCCACCGAACTTGACGAAGGGAATGTTGCGGCGCGTCAGTTCGATCTCCAGCGGCCCGCTGTGGTGCGAGGCGCGAAACAGCACCGCTTGGGATTTCAGCGCCGTCCCGGCCTCGCGCTCGGCCAGGATCGTGTCGCAGACGAAATTGGCCTGCTCAACCTCGTCGCGCACGGTCACCAGCCTCGGCCTGTCGTTGGATTTGCGCTCCGACCACAGGTTCTTGGTGAAGCGCTCCGAGGCCTCGCCGATCACCGCATTGGCGGCGGCCAGAATGGTTTCGGTGGAGCGGTAATTGCGCTCCAGCATCACCACATCGGCGGCTTGCGCGAACTGGTTGGGGAAGTCGAGGATGTTGCGCACCTCGGCGGCACGGAACGAATAGATCGACTGCGCATCATCGCCGACCACGGTCAGCCCGGCACCGTCGGGTTTGAGCGCCATCAGGATCGAAGCCTGCAGGCGGTTTGTGTCCTGGTATTCGTCGACTAGCACATGGTCGAACCGTCCACCCAGATGCGCTGCTATTTCAGGCTCGGCCGCCATCTGCGCCCAGTAGAGCAGCAAATCGTCGTAATCGAGCACGTTTTGCGCCTGCTTGGCTTCGACATAACCGGCGAACAATTCTTTCAGTTGCTCCGCCCAGCCGGCGCACCAGGGAAAAGCCGACCCCAACACCTCGTTAAGCGGCGCCTGTGCGTTGACGGCGCGCGAATAGATGGCAAGGCAGGTTCCCTTGGTCGGGAAACGCGCTTCCGTCTTCGAGAAGCCGAGTTCGTGGCGGACCAGATTCATCAGATCGGCGGAATCCTCACGGTCATGGATGGTGAAGGCGGGGTCGAGGCCGATCTCCAGCGCGTAGTCGCGCAGCAGTCGCGCACCAATGCCGTGAAAGGTTCCAGCCCAGGTCAGTGCATCGGCAATCACCGCGGCGTCGCGGCCAAGCACCTCGCCGGCAATGCGCTCGACCCGCTTCGCCATTTCGGACGCGGCGCGACGCGAAAAGGTCATTAGCAGGATGCGGCGCGGGTCGGCACCCTTGACGACCAGATGGGCGACGCGATGCGCGAGCGTATTGGTCTTGCCAGATCCGGCGCCGGCAATGACCAACAACGGGCCGGCGATCTTGCCGTCGCCGTGCTCGACGGCCATGCGCTGGGCGTCGTTCAGCCGGGCGAGATAGGCTGGCTGGACGGTCGGTTCCCGAAAAGTCGAATCAGCAGTGGCGAGGTTCATCGCCCATCAAGCATCGTTTCTGCTTTGTTCGCAACGTCGATGCGAGGATGGCTCATGCCTGATAGGCCGAAGCGCGACGTCCGTTTCTTTAGCGTTGCGGATCGACGCCCATCGCGGCCGACTGCCGGCGCAGGGTCTCACGATCATGTTGCGACGGCGGCAATAGCAAGGGGTCGACTGTATCGGGCACGTCCTCGACCATCTTCCTAGCGATGCGATAGGCGACGTAGGCCAAAGCGCCGGCGACTAGCAGACGAAACATGGCTGCAGCACTCCGTTGGAGCAGAACCAACCGAGGAAACGGCATTTGGTTCCCCTGCCGACTGTCTCGACCGCGTGGAGATCGAGGGGCGGCTATAGCTTCGCCAACGTCGACGCAATGCATTCCTCGATACGCTTTTGGAGAAGAAGGCCGGCGCCGCTTGGGAGGAATGAAGCGCCGGCCAAGCGGATAATTAGGTCCGCCGCACAGCAAGACTAGCTGAGTCTTTCCCTTGCGTCATCGGTCCATTGTCTTTGTTAACAGCGTACCGATCCGCGTGACGCTACGCATATCCGGCGCGACAAACGCGTGTTTTGACCATCATGCCGGCAATCTCCTTGAGGAGTTTTGCCGCCACGCCGGGCCAGCGGCGAGCACGGCCTGGCAGTCACGCCGCGATCATCTCCCGGCTGCGAGCCTTTGCCTGACCACGGCGACATGGAAATTCGTGCCGAACAACAGCCCGTCATCGTTGAAGTCGTAGCTGGAATTGTGCAGCGGCGCGGAAGCGTCGCCATTGCCGAGGAAGACGAAGCAGCCCGGCACGTGATCGAGGAAACGGGCAAAATCCTCGGAGGCGGTCATCGGTTCGCGGGCGACGGCGATGTTGCCGGGCTCGAACACGTTTCTGGCGGCGGCGAACGCGGCATCGACCAGTTCGCCATCATTGCGCAGCGGCACGAATTCCCTGCTGTATTTGACCTCGGCGGTGACATTGTAGGCCGCGGCGGTGCCCTCGGCGATGATGCGCATCTGCCGCTCGATCTCGGCGCTGACCTCGGAACGAAAGCTGCGCGCATCGCCGAGGATGCGGGCAAGGCCGGGCAGAGCGTTGCGGGTGCCGTCGGTGATCAGTTCGGTCACCGACACCACCGATATGTCGGCCGGGCTCAGCCGGCGCGAGACGATGGACTGCAGATTGGTGACCAGCGCGCAAGCGGCGACCAACGTTTCGTTGCCGGCGTGCGGCCGCGCGGCATGGCCACCGAGCCCTTTCAGCACGATCTCGAAGATATCCTCGGCCGACATGATGGCGCCGGCGCGGGTCTCGAAATGCCCGATCGGCAGGCCGGGCATGTTGTGCAGGCCAAAGATCTCGTCGAAAGGAAAACGCTGCATCAGCCCATCGTCGAGCATGGCGAGTGCGCCCCTGCCCCATTCCTCGGCCGGCTGGAAGATGAAGCGCACGGTGCCGTCGAAACCGCCCTCACCGGCCAGCAGCTTTGCCGCGCCGAGCAGCATGGTGGTGTGGCCATCATGGCCGCAGGCATGCATGATGCCGGGATTGCCGGAACGGTAGGGTGCGTCCGACTGTTCGGTGATGCGCAGCGCATCCATATCGGCCCTGAGTGCTATCGCCCGATTGCCACTGCCGCGCTTCAGCGTGCCGACGACGCCGGTGCCGCCAACACCCTCGGTGACATCGTCGAGGCCGAACTCACGCAGTTTGGCGGCGACGAAGGCGGCTGTACGCTTCTCCTCGAAGCCGAATTCGGGATGCGCATGCAGATCGCGCCGCCAGAAAATCATCTCCTGCTTCAGCGCGTCGCGATTGAGTTCAGACATTTCTTTGCCCTGTTGACCTACTTTGCAAGTTGCGCGGCCACATCAAGCAGGATGTTGGCGCCGGCAACAAGCTCGGCATCGTCGGTGTGCTCGCGCGGACTGTGGCTGATGCCGCCGATGCTCGGCACGAAGATCATCGCCGCCGGAGCGATGCGCGCCAGCATCTGTGCATCATGGCCGGCGCCGGACGTCATGCGCCGGACGCCGAGGCCACGGGTTTTCGCGGCGGCCTCGATCAGCTCGACGATGCCGAGGTCGAAGATCACCGGCTCGAAGCGGGCCAGTTGCTCGACCGAAACTGCCACGTTCTCGACGGCGGCAAGCTGCTCGATATAGGCGGCAAGCACCGCCTCCTCCGCCTGCAGGCGCTGTTCGTCGGGATCGCGCAGATCGACGGTGAAGACCGCACGGGAGGGAATGACATTGATGGCATTTGGCTCGAAGCGGATCGTGCCGACGGTGGCGACGGTCGGCGCGTTCGAGGCTTTGATCCGGTCAAGCAGGAAGGTGATGATCCGGGCGGCGGCGTGGCCGGCATCGTGGCGCATCAACATCGGCGTGGTGCCGGCGTGGTTGGCAACGCCTTCGATGGTGATGCGTTGCCAGGAGATGCCCTGCAGATTCTCCACCGCGCCGATCGGGACGCCCTCACGCTCCAGCACCGGCCCTTGCTCGATATGCAGTTCGAGATAGGCATGCGGCTTGAGGAAGCCGGGCTCCCGGTCGCCGGCATAGCCGATGCGGGCGAGCTCCTGCCCAAGCACGCTGCCATCGGTGCCGACAGCCGCCAGCACCGTTTCGGCATCGATGCCGCCGGCATGGACCAGCGAGCCCATCATGTCGGGGGTGTAGCGCACGCCCTCTTCATTGGTGAAAGCGGCGACCGCGACCGGGCGCGACGGCGAAAAGCCTGATGCCTTGAGCGTCTCGATCACCTCCAGCCCGGCAAGCACGCCATAGCAGCCGTCATAGATGCCGGCATCGATGACAGTGTCGATGTGCGAGCCGATGAGCAGCGGCGCCCGCTCCATATTTTCCGGGCTTTGCCAGATGCCGAAAATGTTGCCGACCCGGTCGATGGCGACATCGAGCTCGGCCTGCCGCAGCCAGCCGACGAAGAGGTCGCGGCCCTGCCTATCGGTGTCGGAGGCGGCCAGCCGGATCAGCCTGCCCTCACCGTCACGACCGACGGCACCGAGTTCGCGGATACGGCCAAGCAGCCGCTGTGCATCGATGGCGATCATGACGTTGCCTCGGCTGTTATCTTGCCTTCCAGCACATTGGCCGGGCTCATGCCAACCAGCTCGGCATAGCGATGCGGGTCGGTGGCGCCTTCGGTGTTGATCACCAGCACCCGCGATTTTTGGTCGAGCCCAAGGTCGGCCTTGTTGTCGGCCATTGCCCTGATCAGCCCGGCAAGGCCGACGCCGCCGCTTTCGCCGGCGACGATCACCGGGTCGCCGGCCGCCGGCCGCGCCAGCCGCCGCATCACCGCGATGGCGTCGGCCTCGTCCACTGTCATGAAGGCATCAGCGGCACGCTCCAGCACCCGCCAGGCGACCGGAGAGGCCTCGTAGCATTCAAGCATGGCCATCACCGTCGGCTGGCCGTGCGCGACCTTGACCGGGTGCCCGGCCTGGGCGGCGGCAAAAACACAAGCAGCACGCGCCGGCTCGACCACGATGACGGTCGGCCTGGCATCACCGAGCACGATGGCGAGATGGCCGGCCACCGCAGCGGCAATGCCGCCGACACCGGCCTGCACGAAGACATGCGTTGGCACCCGAGGGAGCTGACGCAAGGCTTCGCGCACGATCGCCGTATAGCCCTGCATGACCAGGCCGGGAATGCGCTCGTAGCCGGGCCACGAGGTGTCGGAGACCACGGTCCAGCCTTTCTCGGCCGAAACCTGGGCGGCTTGCCTGACCGAATCGTCATAATTGCCGTCGAGACGGATCATCTCGGCGCCATAGCGGGCGATCGCCGCGATACGCTCCTCGCTGACGCCGGCATGGACGAAGATCGCCGCCTTGGCACCGACGAGTTGCGCGCCTTGCGCGACCGAACGGCCATGATTGCCGTCGGTAGCACAGGCAAATGTCATCGCCGCGGCGACGGCCCGCACATCAGGCCGATCGAGATCGGCCACATCGACGAGCCGACCAAGCCGGTTTCCAGCCTTCTCAAGCACAAGGCGGAAGACCGCATAGGCGCCGCCAAGCGCCTTGAAGCTGCCGAGGCCAAGGCGAAAGCCCTCGTCCTTGATATGGATGGCGCCCAGTCCGAGCTCGGCGGCGAGCGCCGGCAGCGCATGCAGCGGCGTCATCCGGTGATTGTCGCGATGGGAAAGAAAATGTTCGACCGTGTCGGCTCCAGTCACGCCAAGGGTTTCGGCATCGATCGGATCGAGCGGCCGGCGGTGCGATGCGTTGCGGTTGAGCAGGAACATTGGCGGCCTCGTTGGTGTTCAGCGAGAACATATTGCAGGACTGTCGCAAAGAGCGCTGTAATATGGCTTCCCAAATGCAAGTTTGTTTCGTCCGGGATATTCCATTGCCTGTATTGCCGCCCTCGCTCGACAGTTTCGACCTCGCCATCCTTGCCATCCGGCAGCGCGACAACACGACGCCGCAACGGCTGATCGGCGAGGCGGTCAACCTGTCGGCGCCGGCGGTGCAGCGCCGTATCAAGCGCATGGAACAGACCGGCGTCATTGCCGGCAATGTCGCGGTCATCGAGCCGGCGGCGGTCGGCCAGCCCATCACCATCTTCGTCGAGGTGGAACTCGAGAGCGAACGTGCCGAACTGATCGACGCGGCCAAGCGGCAGTTCTCGGCGACCCCTGAGGTCCAGCAATGCTACTACGTCACCGGCGAGGCCGACTTCATCCTGGTGATCACAGTGGCCGACATGGGCGCCTATGAGGCGCTAACGCGAAAACTGTTCTTCGACAGCAACAATGTCCGCAAATTCCGCACTTTCGTTGCCATGGACCGGGTCAAGGTCGGGTTGACGGTGCCTTTACCTGTCTAAGCATTTGCCGCGCGGCGGCAGGCCCTTTACTTGCCCACCATGTTTTTGACATTCTCGGGCTGTGAATTCTGCTGCGGAGGCGCGCTTGGACGACACCACCCCAGTTGCGATCATCGGTGCCGGGCCTGCCGGCCTGGCCATTGCCGCGTGCCTGCGGCAGAGCGGGCAGGATTTCGTCCTCCTGGAAAAAGAGCAGCAAGCCGCACCCGCCTGGCGACGCCACTATGAGCGCGTCCATCTGCACACGGCCAAGCGCTACTCCTCGCTGCCCTTCGTGCCCTTTCCCAAGGAATATCCGCGTTATGTGCCGCGCGATCTCTTCGCCGCATATCTCGATGCCTACGCGCAGCGCTTCGATCTGCGGCCCCGATTTGGAGAAACGGTGCGCGCGATCACCCGGCGGGGCAGAAGCTGGTTCGTGGATACGACGACTGGTCCCTTGCATGCTTCAAACGTTGTGATTGCGTCTGGCAACAACGCGGAGCCGCTGATGCCCGGATTTGCCGGCGCCGATACCTTCAAGGGCCAAAAGCTGCATAGCGCCGACTATCGCAACGCCATGCCTTTCGCCGGCCGGCCGGTACTGATCGTCGGCATGGGCAACACCGGCGCCGAGATCGCACTCGATCTGGTGGAAGGCGGCGCGCGGCCGACGATCTCGGTGCGCGGCGGCGTCCATATCGTCCCGCGCGAGTTACTCGGCGTGCCCATCCAGATGATCGGCATGGCGGCGCGCCTGATGCCGCAACGCATCAACGATGCCTTGTTCCCGGTCATCCTCGATCTGGCGTTGGGCAGGCTGGAGAAATACGGGCTCAGGCGGCCAAGGCAAGGAATGCTGCAGCAGATCTCCGAGGCGTCGCGCATTCCGACGATCGATATCGGCACGGTGCGCAAAATCCGCGAAGGGGCGATCAAGGTCGTACCCGACATTGCCGAGATCACCGAACAAGGCGCCCGTTTTGCCGACGGCAGGCATGGCGAGTTCGACGCGATCATCTTCGCCACAGGCTTCCGGCCGGGCCATGCAAGATTGCTGGAGCCCGGCGTCCAGCCAGGCCGCAGCGGCGTCAATGCAAGGGCTTCAGAGCTCGGCCTTTATCTCATCGGCTTTCACAATCCGGTCACCGGATTGTTGCGCGAAATCTCGATCGAGGCAAAGCAGATCGCCGACGACATCGGTCTCCGGCGAAATCGAAAGAAAGCGGCTGAAACCCTGCCGGTATGATTTGGCGAGATTGAGTTCTCGCCAATCTCAGCCTGCCGCGCGCAGCCAGACCTTGTTGTCGTGGAAGGCAGCGCCGCCATAGGGCGCCGGCGCATCAGCGCCGGTCAGCACGTTGATGCCCTCGCCGCGCTCATGGGCGCTGTTTGGCCAGATGCCTTCGGCGATGACGACGCCACGCTTGATGCCGCCGAAGAGCTTTGCATGCAGCACGACTTCGCCGCGCTGGTTGCCGACCTCGACGCGGTCGCCGTCGGCCAGCCCAAGTGCTGCGGCATCATCGGGGTGCAGCAAGAGTTCCGGCCGGCCTTCCCTGGCCTTCGACACCGGTGTCTCGGAAAAGGTCGAATTGAGAAAGTTTCGTGCCGGCGAGGTCGTCAGCCGGAACGGATGCGCCTCGTCGGCGACCTCGATCAGGTCGACATGGTCTGGAAATTCCGGCAGAAGCGCCACCGGGCCGAACAGGCCCATGCTTTTGGGCGGCCTGTTGGGCGCCGCCTGCCCGGTCCAGTCGGCGCGGAAACGGAATTTTCCATCCGCATGGCCAAATCCCTTGATGAAATGCGCGGTGTCGAAATCCGGCTGCAGGTCAACCCACTTGTCTTCCTTCAAGCTGTCGAAGCTGCCCAGCCCGCGCTTGCCAAGGATGATGTCGATATGCTGCTGCTCGGTCAGGCCGAAGCCGGGACGATCGGCGACGCCGAGGCGCTCAGCCAGTTCCTCGATGACGAAATGGTTGGTGCGCGGCCCTTCCGGCGGCTCGATCAATTTGGGGCCGAGCGTGATGTGCTGGTTGCCGCCGCCCTTGTAGACGTCGTCATGTTCCAGGAACATCGTCGCCGGCAGCACGACATCGGCAAGCTTGGCCGTGTCGGTCATGAACTGCTCATGCACGCAGGAGAACAGGTCGTCGCGCATAAACCCCTGCGTCACCAGCCGCTGCTCCGGCGCCACATTCACCGGGTTGGTGTTCTGGATCAGCATCGCCGTCACCGGCGGGCCGCCGTAAAGCGCATCGCTGGCTCCGGTCAGCACCGGGCCGATGCGCGAATGGTCGAGATGGCGGATCGAGGGATCGCGCATCTTGGTGCCTTCCAGCACATCCTGATTGAGCTTGAAGATGCCGGAATTGGAATGGAAGGCGCCGCCGCCCTCATATTGCCAGCTGCCGGTAACCGCGGCGATGCAAGAGGCGGCATGCATGTTGACGGCGCCATTGCGCTGGCGTGCGAAGCCATAGCCGAGGCGGAAATAAGTCTTCTTCGTCGTGCCGACGAGACGGGCAAAGGCCTCGATCTCGGCGACCGTCAAGCCGGTGATATCAGCCGCCCAGTCCGGCGTGCGCGTCTTGAGATGCGCCTCTAGCCCCTTCGGGTCGTCAGTGTATTTCGAGAGATAGGCGCGGTCGGCCATGCCTTCCCTGAACAGCACATGCATGACCGCGCAGGCCAGAGCGCCATCGGTGCCGGGCTTCAGCACCAAGCCGAGATCGGCCTGCTTCATCGTCGCGTTCTCGTAGACGTCGATGACGACGATTTTCGCACCACGCTCCTTGCGTGCCCTGATGGCGTGGGTCATCACATTGACCTGCGTGACCACCGCATTGGTGCCCCAGATCACCACGCAATCGGATTTCGCCATCTCGCGCGGGTCCGGCCCGCGCAGCGCGCCGGCTCCCATCATCCAGCCGGTCCAGGCAAGATTGGTGCAGATCGAACCAAAGAAGCCGGAATATCTTTTCGCGTGGCGCAGCCGGTCGATGCCGTCGCGCTGCACCAGCCCCATCGTGCCGGCATAATAGTAGGGCCAGACCGTCTCCGAGCCGTATTTCACTTCAGCCGCAATGAACTTTTCGGCGACGAGATCGAGCGCGACCTCCCAGCTCGCTTCCTTCCAGGCGCCGTTGCCCTTGGCACCGGCGCGGATCAGCGGCTTCAGCAAACGGTCGGGATGGTGGACGCGGTCGGCATAACGCGCGACCTTGGCGCAGACGACACCGGCCGTATAGCTGTTGGACTTGGCGCCATGGACGCGGCCGATGCGATTGCCGTCGAGCAGTTCGACTTCGAGTGCACAGGTCGAAGGACAATCATGCGGACAGGCCGAATGGCCGATGCGGAGCTTGGCGTGCTGGTTCATGGGATGAGGTTAGCGGGTTTCGAATGCAGCGTGTAGGGCCAGATCTTACCCTCCCCTTGATGGGAGGGTCGGCGCGTAGCGCCGGGGTGGGGTGCGGCGCAGACCCCCACCCCGCTCCGCTTCGCGGATCGACCCTCCCCACAAGGGGGAGGGTAATCACTCCGCCGTGCCTTCCTCGTACTCCGCCGACATCGTCAGCCATTTCTCCTCGTGGCCGGCCAGTGTCTGGGCCAGTTGCGAGCGCTCCTTGGCCAGCCGTGTCGCTGTCGAGGGATCTTTCTCGTAGACCGCCGGATTGGACAGTTCGTCCTCGATGCCGTCAATGCGCTTGCGGATGCGGTCCATCAGCGCTTCGGTGGCGCGGATCTCCTTGGCCAGCGGCTCGAAGGCCGCGCGGCGCGCGGCCGCATCGCGGCGGCGGTCGGCCTTTGACGCCTTGTCGGCCTCGCGCTTGCCGCGGCGGTCGCCGGAGACGCCGGTGACCAGTGTCTTGTAGTCTTCCAGATCGCCATCATACGGGTTGACTGCCCCATCCTTGACCAGCCACAGCCGGTCGGCGGTCGCTTCGAGTAGATGGCGGTCGTGCGAGATCAGGATGACGGCGCCGGGAAATTCATTCAACGCATGGATCAGCGATTCGCGGCTGTCGATGTCGAGATGGTTGGTCGGTTCGTCGAGGATGAACAGGTTCGGCCCCTCGAAGGCCGACAGGCCCATCAACAACCGCGCCTTCTCGCCGCCCGACAGATCCTTGGCGGCGGTGTTCATCTTCTCGGTCGTGAGACCAAACTGGGCGACGCGGCCGCGCACCTTCGATTCCGGCGCCTCCGGCATCAACCGGCGGACATGCTCATAGGCGTTTTCGTCCGGCCGGAGATCGTCGAGCTGATGCTGGGCGAAGATCGCCACCTTCAGCCCGGGCGCTACCGTCATGGTGCCGTTCTCTTGCTTCAGCCGGCCGGACAGCAATTTGGCGAAGGTCGACTTGCCGTTGCCGTTGGCGCCGAGCAGCGCGATGCGGTCGTCGGCGTCGATGCGCAGCGTCATCTTCTTGAGGATCGGCTGCCCTTCGGTGTAGCCGACATTGACGTTGTTCAACGCCACGATCGGTGAGGCCACCGTCTTGACCGGTTCGGGGAAAGAAAATGGCCGCACCGAATCGTTCACGATGGCCGCGATCGGCTTCATCTTCTCCAGCGCCTTGATCCGCGACTGTGCCTGCCTGGCCTTGGAGGCTTTGGCGCGGAAGCGCTCGACGAAGGATTCCATGTGCTTGCGGGCGGCCTCCTGCTTGACGCGGCCCTTCTCCTGCAATTCCTTCTGCTCTGTATATTGACGCTCGAACTGGTCGTAACCGCCACGCCAGAAGGTCAGCTTCTTCTGGTCGAGATGGACGATCGAGTTGACGGCGCGGTTGAGCAGGTCGCGATCGTGCGAGATCAACAGCACTGTGTGCGGGTATTTCGACACGTAGTTTTCCAGCCATAGCGTGCCTTCGAGGTCGAGATAGTTGGTCGGCTCGTCGAGCAGCAGAAGATCGGGCTCGGCAAACAGCACCGCGGCAAGCGCCACGCGCATGCGCCAGCCGCCGGAGAAGGACGAGGCCGGGCGCCGCCGCGCGGCGTCATCGAAGCCGAGGCCGGCAAGAATGGTGGCGGCGCGGGACTCGGCTGAGTGCGCGTCGATATCGGCCAATCGCATATGGATGTCGGCGATACGATGCGGATCGGTGGCGGTCTTTTCCTCTTCAAGGAGTGCCGTGCGTTCGAGATCGGCCTTGAGCACGATCTCGATCAGCGGATCCTCGGTGCCTGGCGCTTCCTGCGCCACCTGACCGATACGGGTGCTCTTCGGCAGGCTGATCGAGCCTGTCTCCGAGGGAAAATCGCCGGTGATGGCCTTGAACAGCGTCGTCTTGCCGGTGCCGTTGCGGCCGACAAGGCCAGCCTTGGTGCCGGCCGGCAAGGTCAGCGAGGCATGGTCGAGAAGCAAGCGTCCGGCCATGCGGAGCGATAGGTCGTTGATGATCAGCATGGCCGCGCTTTTGCACTGGACATCAACGCTTCGCAAGGCCTTGCGGGCCAGTTGGCCGCACAAGGCCTCGAAACGACGCCCGCGAGGGCGTCGTCAAGCAGCCGATCAGCGGCTTGCCTACCCTCAGGCAGTCGCCTTGCGCTTCGTCGCCTTGGCCACGGTGGCCGGCACCGCTGCCGGCTTGCGGCCAAGTCCTGTCGACTTTGCCAGCGCCGACCGTGTCGCCGAGTAATTTGGCGCAACCATCGGGTAGTCCGGCGGCAAGCCCCACTTGGCCCGGTAGTCGTCCGGGCTCAGGCCATAGTCGGTCCGCAGGTGCCGCTTGAGCGACTTGAACTTCTTCCCGTCGTCAAGGCAGATGATGTAGTCGGGAAACACCGACTTCTTCGGATTGACGGCCGGAACCAGGTTTGGGGTTTCCGTGACAGCCGCGCCAGCGATTTTGCGAACCGAAGCGCTGACGCTGGCAATCAACTCGGGCAAACCGGAAGCGGGAAGCGGATTGTTGCCTACATAGGCCGAGACAATATCGGCCGTCAGCTCGATAACCGTCTTATCATCGATATTTGACAATTCTTTCACCTTATTTGCGACAAAATCCTCCACCCCAGCGAAGACTTGTGTCGATGTATCTCTTTAACCGCGTCCCCCGACGGACCGCCAAGTCTCATAAAGGAATTAAGAATCGGCAAAAATAGCTTTCATGCGAAATCGGCGCTATGCAAATTAGAAAATCTAATACTTGGAACTAGCAGACTTCGTGGCAGGGCTATCGGCCAATATCTCCAGAATACGCTTCCAGCGGGCGCAACGCCCGAAATCCTTCTGTTCTATCGCCTTTTCGGCCTTCATCGCGGCGTAAAGCGGCGCCTCGGCGCCAAATTCCTTGATTAGCCAGTGCGCTTCCTGAATAGCAAGGCGTTCATTTTCGTCAAACATGGTTTTCGGCCTCCGAACGTTCCACACCGACCGCGACGCAACTGCCGATGACGAGGACAGCTCCGGCAATGGCCGTCATCGTCAGCCGCTCGCCGGACAGGGTCAAAAGCAGGGTCGAAGTGATCGGCGTGAGATAGGCGACGACCGCGATCTTGCCGCTGCCTTCGAGTTTCAGGGCGCGTGACCAGAAATAGTAGCCCAAGCCCATCGGGCCGGCGCCGAGATAGAGGCCGAGAGCCAGGTCCGAGCCGACGGGCCAGGCACCGCCATCGCGAACGCACCACAGAAACGTCAAGACGACACCGACCAGCGCCGAGGGCAGCAACAGGCGATCCGGCGAGGTGACGACCCGTCCCACCATGATCGAATAGAAAGCCATACACAGCGCCGACCCGAATGCCGCGAGATAGCCAACGAGATCGCCCTGGAGCCAAGATTGGTTGCGCCCTCCCGAAATCACCAGCGCAACGCCGATGAAACCCACCACCGCGGCAAGGCCCAGCAGTGCCGGGCGTGGCGGATTTTCCAAGGCGATGACCGCAGCAGCGACCATCAACGGCCAGGTGTAGGCCACAAGATTGGCCTCGATCACCGGCATCGAAGCGAAGGCGATGTATTGCAGCACCATGGTGCCGACGAGGCCGATGAAGCCGACCGCAAGAGGGATGAGCGCAGCCCCGGCCGTGACCGGTGCTACTCTTTCGCGGCTCGTCAGCCGGATGGCGGCAAAGACGAGTGCAGCGCCTGTAAATTGCAGGAACTGCACCTGCGACACCGGGTGGCTGGCCAGCAGGGACTTGCCGACCAGCGCATTTGTCGACCACAACGCCACCGCGCCGGCAGCGAAGACCAGCGCGGATATCGAGCCTGATCCATGTCGAAACAATCGGCGCGGGGCTCTATTTCGCTGTTCGACCATGATCCTGTCCGAAAACCGGTTGCCACTTTTCGGGATCAAGGTTCATCACCATGATTCCCTTGCCCCGCCCGGAACGGGCGCGTCGACGGGAGTAGGCACGGGATGCTCAGCCTCGAAGCGCCGATAGGCCGGCAGCTGGTTGGTCCAGACATCTTCGGCCAGTTCATTCACCCACTCACGGTCATGATCGTTGTCGGCGGCGAGATAGAACATGCGGTTATCGTCGACATAGGGTTTGGCGACCGAACGCTGGTTGAGCACCAGTGTGACGCGCTCGCCGAACCGGATCGGCGCGGTACGATGCAAGACGCCCAGGAACTGCCCGAGCGTCGCGTAGTTCATCTTGTGATCGATGCGCATGACTTGGTTGCGCGGAATCTCGCCGCCGGATTCGAGGATGGCGCGGCCGGTTTCGGAGTCGTCGCAGTAGATTTCGAGATGGCCGCCAACCAGCGGATTGCTGATCGACAGCGGAATGAGTTCGGTGACCGGAACGCCGTCGCAATGCCATTCCACCGCCCCGTCCTTCGGGTTCATGAAGGTGACTGTCGAGCCGACGATCGACAGCGGATAGGGCTCCAGCTTTGTGCCCATCATGTCGGACAGCCGCTCCAGGCGCAGCTTGTCGTGCAGCAATTCCTTGATCTCGGGGATGAAACGGTCGGCCCCGGTGATGAAGGTCAGATCGAGGTGCTTGTGCACGGCGTGGCTGGCCTTGAGCTTCAGAGCAGCCTCCTCGATCGCGGCTAGCAGCGCCGGGTCATAGCCGTGCAGATATTGCGCGACACCGAAACTCGACACTTTCCAGGCGGTTTCATGGCCGATAATGGCTTCACGACTCATCGCGTAACGCAGTTCGGGAATGGTATGGGCGTTCATTCTACTTCTCCAGGATGGGGGCAACACTTGGTAAACAGTCGATTAATTCACCCACCCCTGTAAAATTAGGAATGCTGGTGCTAGTGTAAGCCCAGCTTAAGGTCGAAACCGTGCGTCTGCTCAGTCAGGTCAACCTCAATTCGCTGAAAATCGTCGAGAGTGCTGCGCGGCACGGGAATTTCACGCGCGCCGGCGAAGAACAGTTTATCACCGCTTCAGCGGTCAGCCAGCGCGTCAAAAGCTTGGAGGACCAGCTTCGTTTCAAGATCTTCCAGCGCGGCGGCAATGCGGTGTCTTTGACGCCGGAGGGCGAGACCTATGTTTCGCGCGTTCGCGAGGCGCTGGAGAGAATCGTCGCCGCCAGCATGGAAGCGACCGGGGAATCGCAGGAGCATGTGCTAAAAATATCGGTGCTGCCGACCTTCGCGGCACGCTGGCTGTTTCCGCGCCTGCCGCTGTTCCAGCGGCAATATCCCGATATCGTGATGCGGGTCTCGACGTCCTATGCGACCCACGAGTTCACGACTTCCGAATTCGATCTAGAAATCCGCTATGGCGACGGCCACTTTCACGGGCTGCAGTCCGACCTGCTGTTTCGGGAAGACCTGACACCGGTGTGCAGCCGCAAGCTGTTCCGTGAAGTTCTCGGCGACAAGCCGCCGTCGAGGGTGACACCGGACGACCTCAAGCACTTCACGCTGCTGCATTCCGATACCTGCACCCAGAACTGGCAATCCTGGCTCGGTTTCGCCGGCGCCAGCTTCGAGCTCAGCGAGACCAAGAGCATCTATTTCGACTCGTGTATGATGTCCTACGAGGCAGCCAATTCCGGGATGGGGTTTGCGGTGGCCAACCGTGCCTATATGGCCAGCGACATCCGCGCCGAAAGGCTGGTGGCTCCCTTCGCCGTCCACCATCCGAACACGGCTGGTTGGTATTTTGTTTCCCCGCAAAAGAGCCTTTCCGCCCGCAAGGTGCATCTGTTCAAACAGTGGGTCATGACGGAAGCGGCTACGACGCAGAACGAGCTCGACAGCGAGATCCGCGGCGAGGTTTCGATGGCTGTCTGAATTTCGGGCAAGCATCTGGTTGTTCGCCGATGAGATTCGAACCGGCAACACGCGAGTTGAGAGCTATCG
This sequence comes from Mesorhizobium sp. LjRoot246, assembly GCF_964254115.1. NCBI lineage: Bacteria > Pseudomonadati > Pseudomonadota > Alphaproteobacteria > Hyphomicrobiales > Phyllobacteriaceae > Mesorhizobium > Mesorhizobium sp. LjRoot246. Next base: position 4,786,794 of record NZ_CAXUSN020000001.1, read on the forward strand.
GTTAATGGACGTCCTATCCATACAGCTTGCCTTGGTCGGTACGCTTGTTGAGCTCACGCCGCTTCAGCAGGACCATTCGTCGGGGCTTCTCAGCGCAGCAGCGGATGGTGCGCTGTGGAACCTGAAGGCTACCGTGGTCCCTGGGCCAGACACGATCGATGGATATGTCGCCAATGCCTTGGCTGGACGACGGGCTGGCACTGTCATGCCTTATGCAATCGTCATGCGCAGTACGGGAGTGATCTGCGGAAGTACGCGGTTTTGGAAGATCGATCGCGCGAATAGAAAGCTGGAGATCGGGCATAGCTGGCTCAGCAGTTCGGTTCAGCGGTCCGGGGTCAATACCGAGGCGAAGTATCTTCTCCTGGCCCATGCATTCGAGGTCATGGGATGTGTCCGTGTGCAATTCACCACAGACGAACTGAACGACGCGTCAAGGGCAGCCATCCTGCGAATTGGGGCCAAGCAGGAAGGGATCGTTCGCAACGAGCGGATCATGCCGGACGGTCGGAAGCGCAATTCCGTCCGGTTCAGCATCATCGATTCCGAGTGGCCGGACGTAAAGATCATGCTGCAGCACAAAATGCAGCGATAGTCGGCGCAAGCTCTTCAACCTTCGGACTGACTACGCAAAACGCCACCGGATCAGGCGAAAGCCCTGCCCTCCTCGGTCCGCTGGAAAAGCATCAGGTCCAACCCCAGGCTTGGCCGTCCCAGGATGGTCAGGATCGTATGCGCCTGACCGCGATGGTGGGTTTGGTGGTTGAAGACATGGTCCAGCGCCGGCGCCAGCCTTTGCGAGACGGTGCGCATGTCCGACACGGTCATGTAGGTGAAGCGGCCCGTCAACGCCCTGTCGCTGAGGCCGCCGACCCAATCGATGATCCTCCTGTCCTCGGCTTCACGCGCCATCCGCAGGCCGGCCAACCCCCGATGCAGGATAGCGTCCAGTGTCGTCGGCGCATCGCCCTCGCCAGTGAAGCGCTTCATCCAGATGCGGTCGGCTGTCAAAAGGTGGTTGAGCGTGCCCATCATCGAGCCGAAGAAAGCGCCGACATCGCGGTTGAATTCCTCTTCGTCGAGCTCGGCGGCGGCATCGTAGATGCGGCCATTGGCCCATTGATTATAGGCCGCAAACATCATGAAATGCTGTCTCATGGCTTTCCCTCGGCTCGCGTCGATGCGAGGCCTACCTAACCCGCAGGAACGCCGCCGCCAATGACCATTCTGCTCTATGACCTCGTCGGACGTGACGCCACACGTCCATTCAGCCCGCATTGCTGGAAGGTGGCGATGGCGCTTGCCCACAAGGGGCTCGACACATCGACCGCGCCAACGCGCTTTCTCGAGGTGCCTGCTGTCGAAGGCGGCGTTTCGAAAACCGTTCCGGTGATCCGCGATGGCGAGACGGTCGTCGCGGATTCCTTCGCCATCGCGCTCTATCTCGACGAAGCCTATCCGGACCGGCCGACGCTGTTTGGCGGTGAAGGTGGCAAGGCGACGGCGCGCTTCGTCGAACGCTGGTCGCAACTGACCATTCACCCCTATGTGACCAGCGCGGCGATCATGGACCTCCACACCATGCAGGACGCGGAAAACGCCGCCTATTTCCGTCGGAGCCGGGAGCAGCGTCTCGGCAAGCGGCTGGAAGACGTGATGGCCGCCCGGGAGGCTGGGCTCGGCACCTTCAGGGCCTCGCTGGAACCATTGCGCTCGACGCTCTTCTATCAGCCATTCATCGGCGGCACGTCGCCGCTGTTTGCCGACTATATCGTCTTCGGCGCGCTGCAATGGGCACGCATAGCCTCGCCTTACCAACTGCTCGACGACGGCGACGTGGTGGCGCAGTGGTTCGCCCGCTGCCTCGACCTGCATGGCGGGCTGGGACGAAAGGTGGCCGCGGCAGCGTGACGCCGCAACGCCTGCCCCTGCCGCAAGGCAACACGAGCCGCCAATGTGCTGCAAAAAAGGTCAGCCGAGGCGATAGCCAGGCCTTACTTGGTCGCCGCCTTCTTTGGCTTGCTGGCCTTAGCGGCAGGCTTTGCCGCCTTGGGGGCCGCTTTTGCCTTGCCGGCGCCAGCTGGCTTCTTGGCTGCGGACTTGCCCGCGGCATCCTCCTTGTCGACGTCTGCCGCCGCCTGATGCCAATGGCGCTCGTGGTGTCCAGCCGGCTGTCCCTCTTGCAGCCAGATCTGATGAGCGCGGTTGCGAATGCGTTCCTGACGATCGTCTGCCATGGTCATGTTGTCTCCATGCGGGCCGACTTCAGCGCGGCGCCGACACGGTGACTATAGCAAGCAAAGCGTTGCTGTGCAGCCGTCTGATCGGCGCCCCTTGGCAATGGGCCGGGCGGCTTGTATAGAGCCCGCCACCCTCAATTCCATTTCTCAGACAAGGACGACCCATGGCGCTCGAACGCACATTTTCCATGATCAAGCCGGACGCAACCCGGCGCAACCTCACCGGTGCCATCACCAAGATGTTGGAAGAGGCCGGCCTGCGCGTCATCGCCTCGCGCAGGGTGTGGATGAGCCGCCGTGAGGCGGAAGGCTTCTATGCCGTCCACAAGGACCGTCCGTTCTTCGGCGAACTGGTTGAATTCATGTCGTCGGCACCGACCGTCGTGCAGGTGCTGGAAGGCGAGAACGCTATTGCGCGCAACCGCGAAGTGATGGGCGCCACCAACCCGGCCAACGCCGCCGAAGGCACCATCCGCAAGGTGCATGCGCTGTCGATCGGCGAAAACTCGGTGCATGGCTCCGATGCGCCGGAGACCGCGGCGGAAGAGATCAAGTACTGGTTCTCGGATACCGAGATCGTCGGCTGAGCCGATAATCCAAACCCCTGGATCCCGTAGAAAGGCCGGTGTTTCGCCGGCCTTTTTTCATGGCCGAACTGTCGGGTTCCCTTGCGAACTGCCTGTATTAGGGTGAGACATTGAACTGATGTATCCGACAATGGAGCGGACCTCAGCATGACCAGTGCCATTCCGGGCTTCTTCCAAGGCACAGAGATGCCGGACAGCGGCTGGTGGGAAGCGCTGTGGCCTGAGCCCGCCGCGGTGCTTTCGGCAACGGGGATCAAGCCAGGCATGGAGGTGATCGATCTGTGCTGCGGCGACGGCTGGTTCACGCTGCCGATCGCCAAAGTTGCCCGCCATGTCGTAGCCATCGATATCGATGCCAACCTGCTCGAAATCGCCCGACACCGGTTGGTCGAATGCGGCGCGACGAATTGCGACTTTGTCGCGGGCGACGCCTACGAGCTTGCAGGGCTCGTGCCTCGACCCGTCGACTTCATCTTCATGGCCAACGCCTTTCACGGCGTTCCGGACCGGCCGCGCCTCGCCCGTGCGGTGCGCGCGACGCTTGGCCCGGCCGGCCGTTTCGCCATCGTCAACTGGCACCAGTATCCGCGGGACAAAACCACTGTGCTGGGCGAGCCGCGCGGACCGAAGACCGAATTGAGGTTGTCTCCGGAGCAGACGATAGCGGCCGCCGAGGCGGGTGGCCTCAGGTTTGCCGAACTGGTCGAGGTGCCGCCTTATCACTACGGCGCTGTATTCGAACTGACCAAGGCTTGAGACGCGCCCGCCGCCCGCGACGGGTTCTGGTCACTTCGGCTGGCGATCTTTTACGTTCGCATGGTCATTGGCCGCCGCCGTATCGGTGGCCGGTGTCTGTGTATCCTCACCGGTAAACGGACTGCCCTGCCCAGGCGCGAGGTCGCCGCTGTGGCCGGCCTTGTTGGTCTGGAACGGGTGGCCATCGTCGCTGAGACCATGCTGCAGGGCATTGAACAGATGGTCGTCCGCTTTCGCAAGGCCGGTGAAAGCAAGGAGCGATGCGCCTGCGGCAGCAAGGATAAGCGCGTGCGTTTTCATCTCTGGACTCCTTTGAGTTAAGGCCAGAACGAGCCGCAGCAGGTCTGGCGGCTTCAACGAAGGATATTCGAAAATATCCCTTTTGCCTTACCCGCCATGTCTGAGAGAAACGCTTCCCTTGGCCGGATTATTCCCGAAAAGTTCGGCGATCGAAATACGCGCTAACTTGCTGCGCTGAAGCGCAGGATCTCGCGGCCATCCTTGTCTGATATGACGAGCTTGCCGGCATCGACACGGAATGACGCCGCCTTGGCCAAGGCATCGAACAGTGCCTTTTCCTCGGCCATCACCTCAGGCGCGCAGGCCTTGTAGGTCGAACCGATGTCGCCGATCGCGATCGCCTGGCCCTCGACCTTGGCGGTGGCGAAATAGCTGTTGCAGGGGCCGTTGCCACCTGCCTTGCCGGCCTCGCTGACCTTGAACGTCGCTTGCGGCGCGGTGACGGCGCCGATGCCGTCGACAAAGTCGACCAGCCAGAGCTGATCAAAGACGGAAACCGTCGGCTCGGCGCTCGGAGTGACCATCTTCAGCACTATGGTCTGCGGCACATCGGTCAGCGGATCGACCTGATGGCGCGTATCGGAGATGAACAGAAGGTTGTCGTCGACGGTAATACGGGCCTGCAGCGCGTAGGTCATCTGCGAGCGGATGACGGAGGGATCGAATTTGATCTCGAAGCTGATCGGCACCTGGCCGGCTGGCGTCACTTTCTGCTCGCCGATGATGGTGGCCGGCGCATCGGCCAGCGACACGTCGGCTAGCTGGACGGAGAGGACGGCACTGGGCGGCAAGGCAATGCGCTCGCGATAAATCACCTCGCCTCTCACGGAATTTTCGGCGGCTAGGGACGGTTCCGGCACGGCCAATATGCCGACGACCAAAGGCACGAAACCGAAGACGAAGAACTCCGCGATCTTGTCCAGCATGACCATCTCCCTCACCCCGGGCTGTCAATGCCCAGGGCTGCCAATGCCCAGGCTGACCAATCCCGTCAATTGGCCAAAGGATTGCGGTCAATGCATGGCTGCGGCAGGATTTATTCGGACGGTTTCCAGCGTTGCGCGGCCCTGGCGTCGGCTTCCTTGGCCTCGACCCAGCCGCCCTCGGAGCCGTCAACGCGATGCTCCTTCTTCCAGAAGGGCGCGCGCGATTTGAGATAATCCATGAGAAAATTCGCCGCCTCGAAAGCAGCCTGGCGATGCGCCGAGGCGGCCACCACCAGCACGATGTTCTCGCCGGGCGCGATCTTGCCGTGGCGGTGGATGGCGGTGAGGCCTTGCAGCGGCCAACGCTCGATCGCTTCAGCAGCGATGCGGGCGATTTCTGCTTCGGCCATGCCGGGATAGTGCTCGAGTTCAAGCGCGGAGAGTGTGCCCTGCTCGTCGCGGCAAAGGCCGGAGAAAGTCACCACCGCGCCGATATCGGCGCGGCCTTGCGTCAGTCTGGCGATCTCGGCGGCGACATCAAAATCCTGCGCCTGAATGCGCACGACAGGTACGACCTCGCCGGTCATGTCAGCCTCCGGTCATCGGCGGGAACAGCGCGATCTCGCGGGCACCCGCGATCTTCTCGCCGTGCTCGACATGCTCCTGGTTGATGGCGACGCGGATCACGTCGGGATATTGCAGCGCATGCTCATAGCCCTCGCCGCGCGATTTCAGCCAGCGCAGGAGATCGGCGACCGTCTCGATGCCTGCCGGCAAGTCGACGTCTTCCTCCGGCATGCCGATGCGTTCGCGCACCCAGGCAAAATAGATGAGCCGGGTCGTCATCTCACTCGTCCATGATGTGCTTGAGGCCGGCGCGGAAATAGTCGTAGCCGGTATAGAGCGTAACCAACGCCGCGATCCACAGCAGCACCAGCCCGGTCTGCGTGGTCAGCGGGAAGATCTTGTCGCCGGCCGGCCCGGCCAGCAAGAAGGCGATGGCAACCATCTGGATGGCGGTCTTCCATTTTGCCAGTTGCGTCACCGGCACCGAGACTTTCAGCGCCGCCAGATACTCGCGCAGGCCCGAGACCAGAATTTCGCGGCACAGGATGATGATCGCCGCCCACAGCGACCAGCCAGCAATGCCCGCATGGCGATCGGTGTCGGCGGCCAGCAGCAGCAGGCAGGTGGCGACCAGCAGCTTGTCGGCGATCGGGTCGAGCATCTTGCCGATGTTGGAGGTCTGCTGCCAGGCACGCGCCAAATAACCGTCCAGATAATCGGTGATCGAGGCGAGCAGGAAAATGATCAGCGCCGACCAGCGGGCGAAGTCGCTCGACTTCAGATGCCCTTCGAGAAAAAAGCACAGCACCACCAGCGGCACCGCGATGATGCGGGCGTAAGTGAGCATGTTGGGCAGGTTGAACGCGCGCTGGGCCATATCCGGGGGACTCTTTCTGCCTGCCTACTCAAATCAGATACGAATGTGGGGGGTCAACAGGCCAGAATCGATTGGCCAGCCGAAAATAGCCGAATCCATCAACTCTCGTGGAAATGATTGTAGACCAGTTTGGCGATCTGTTCGGAAATGCCGTCGACTTTCCTCAAATCCTCTATTGCGGCACGGCTGACCGCCTTGGCGGTGCCGAAATGCATGAGGAGCGCGCGTTTGCGGCCGGGACCGATGCCGCTGATCTCGTCGAGCGGGCTCTTGACCATCTCCTTCTTGCGGCGCGCACGGTGCGAACCGATGGCGAAACGGTGGACCTCGTCGCGCAGGCGCTGGACGAAATAGAGCACCGGATCGCGCACCGGCAGCGAAAACGAATCCCGCCCTTTGACGAAGAAGCGCTCGCGGCCGGCATCGCGGTCCTGGCCCTTGGCGATGCCAATGGCCACCACCCGATCCTCGATGCCCAGATCCGAGAGGATCTTGCGCACCGCCGTCATCTGGCCTTGGCCACCGTCGATCAGGATGACGTCGGGCCAAGCCGGGAAAGTGCCGGAGATATCGTCTTCGATGTCATCGGCCGCCTCGCCTGCCGCCGCATCGCCGGCCGCGACAACATTGCCATGCTCCTTGAGCAGCCGCGAAAACCGCCGCTCCATCACCTCGCGCATCATACCGAAATCGTCGCCGGGCGTGATCTCGGTCGAGCGGATGTTGAATTTCCGATACTGGTTCTTCACGAAACCTTCCGGCCCGGCGACCACCATGGCACCGACCGCATTGGTGCCCATGATGTGCGAATTGTCGTAAACTTCGATGCGCACCGGCGGCTTGGCGAGACCAAAGGTTTCGGCGAAACCCGCCAGCAGGCGTCCTTGCGTCGATGTTTCAGCCAGTCGGCGGCCGAGCGCTTCGCGGGCATTCTGCAGGGCGTTGTCGGTCAGGTCTTTCTTTTCGCCGCGCTGCGGCACCGAGATCGCCACCTTGCGGCCGGCACGGGTGGAGAGCGCTTCGGCCAGCAATTCCTGGTCCTCGACGCCATGCGAAAGAAGGATCGCGCGCGGCGTCGGCTTGTCGTCATAGAATTGCGCCAGGAAAGAACCCAGCACCACCGCCGCCTCCAGCGCCGGATCGGCCTTGGGGAAATAGGCCCGGTTGCCCCAGTTCTGGCCAGTGCGGAAGAAGAACACCTGGATGCAGACCTGGCCGCCTTCCTGATGGATGGCGAAAACATCGGCCTCGTCGACGGTCGCCGGGTTGATGCCCTGGTGGCTCTGCACATGCGACAGAGCTGCCAGCCGGTCGCGATAGATGGCGGCGCGCTCGAAATCGAGAGCTTCCGACGCCTGCTGCATGGCGGCCGAGATTTCCGTCTTCACCTTCTGGCTGCGGCCGGACAAAAAGTCCTTCGCCTCATCGACCAGCTCGGCATAGTCGGTGTGTGAGATTTCGCCGGTACAAGGCCCGGCACAGCGCTTGATCTGGTAAAGCAGGCACGGCCGTGTGCGGTTCTCGTAGAAAGAGTTGGTGCAGCTCCTGAGCAGGAAGGCGCGCTGCAGCGAGTTGATGGTGCGGCCGACGGCGCCGGCCGAGGCGAAGGGGCCGAAATAATCGCCTTTGCGCGAGCGCGCGCCGCGATGCTTGTAGATGCCGGGCGAGACATGGTCACCGGTCAAGAGGATATAGGGAAACGACTTGTCGTCGCGCATCAGCACATTGAATCGCGGCCGCAAGCGCTTGATGAGGTTGGCTTCGAGAAGCAGCGCTTCGATCTCTGTGCGGGTGACGACGAACTCCATCGTCGACGTCTCGCGCACCATGCGGCCGATGCGGTTGGTGTGGAAACGGCCTTGCGCATAGTTGGTGACGCGCTTCTTCAGGCTGCGCGCCTTGCCTACATAGAGCACATCGCCGGCGGCGTTCATCATGCGGTAGACGCCGGGCGCGTTGGGCAGTCGCTTGACCAGCGTCTGGATCACCTCGGCGCCGACCATGCCTTCGGCGTCGCCGGCATGCGGCGTCCAGTCGATGGCGGTGAAGGCGACATCGGGACCGGCAGGTTCGACGATCTCCTCGACCGCCTCGTCCTCGAGGTCGATATCGGGAGGCAGATCGTCGGCGCCGCCGCGCGGCTTGTTTTTGTGATCCAAAGGACTCATTCCGTCATGCCTGTCACATCGGGCGTCTGCCACGCAAGGTGCTGGCCGCCATCAAGCGCGATCATCTGGCCGGTGACCGAGCGCGCTTTCCAGAGATAGCGGATTGTGGCGCCGAATTCCGGCAATTCCGGGCCGCGCTTGAGAATCAGACCCTCGACTTGGGCGGCGAAATCGCTGTCGTCCTGGCGTGTGTTCTTCAAGGTCGGCCCCGGACCGATGGCATTGACGCGGATGCGGGGGCCGAGCGATTGCGCCATCATCTGCGTCGCCGACCACAGCGTCGACTTGGACAGCGCATAGGAGAAATAGCGCGGCGTCGGCCGCCAGACGCGCTGATCGATCATGTTGACGATCAGACCCTCCTGCCCCACCGGCAACGCCCGGGCGAAGTTCCGCGCCAGCAGCGCCGGCGCCTTCACATGCACGGCAAAGTGCCGATCCCAGGCCCGCCAGTCGAAATCAAGAACCGAATCATCCACGAACAGCGACGCATTGTTGACCAGCAGCGAGATCGGTCCGAGCGCCGCTTGCGCCTGGCCGACTAGGTCGCTGGCGGCGTCCATATCGGTCAGGTCGGCGGCGACCACGGCGGCGCGGCCACCGCCGGCACTGATTGCGGCAGCCAACGCATCGGCCTCGATACGCGAGCGGTTGCAATGGATGGCGACAGCAAAACCGTGGGCGGCGAGATCCTCGACGATTGCCCTGCCGATCCGTTTCGCCCCGCCCGTCACCAGCACCGTGGCAGTGGCTTTGCTCATAGGTGTCAATCCTCAATTTCGGCCCGAAAACACGGTGCCGGCGAAATATGGCCCGGCATGCGTTAAATGGCGTTTGCACCTTGGGCAGCATTGTGGCGAAACCGCCGGTTGGCGTCCCGAGCCGTCCTGGACTCGGGAGTGCCGGACCGGAATATAGGGCGCTGGACTCCTTGCACCAAGCGGTGTGCAGCGCAGCGCGGGATGGCTCCTGCCATTTCGCTGTTGCGAAGATGCAACGTCAAGGTTCTGCCTCATTCGCGCCGGGGAATGACCCAAGTTCAGGTTCGCTTCAGCCGCATTTTGACACGACATTTGGAACCGACGAACGCCAGATCCGTTTCACCCCCCGGACGGGTAGATGGCGATCGTGAGAAACAAGCCTGTGTCCTGTGGCTTAAGGAGTAAAGAACAATGCAAGCCAATCTCAAATTCGCTCGGCCGCTGGCCGTGGCGCTCGGGCTCTTCGCCCTCAGCGGAACCGCTTATGCCGCGGACGTTGTCCAGGAAGAGCCGCCGGCACCCGCGCCGATCGCTGAACTCCCGGTCGCTTCGTGGGCTGGTCCCTATGCCGGTCTGAACGTCGGCTATGGCTTCAGCGGCCGTACCAAGGAAAAGGACTTCGGCGTTGAGACCGATACCAAGGGTTTCGTCGGCAGCGTCTTCGGCGGCTACCAGTGGCAGCAGGAGAACTTCGTCTACGGCGCTGAAGCCGAACTCGGCTACAACGGCGTCAAGGGCGACGACAACGGCATCGACTCCAAGGGCGGCTTCGAAGGCTCGCTGCGTGCCCGTCTCGGCTACGCCGTGACCCCGGAAATCCTGCTCTACGGCACCGGCGGTCTCGCCGGCAGGAGCCTGAAGGTGGAGGACAGCGTTCTTGGCGCCAGCGATACCGCAACCATGCTCGGCTGGACCGCTGGCCTCGGCACCGACATCAAGCTGACCGACAATGTCTTCGGCCGTGTCGAGTATCGTTACACCGACTTCGGCAGCAAGAGCTTCGATGGCATTGGCAAGGTCAAGGCCACCGACAACCGCGTCACCTTCGGCGTCGGCATGAAGTTCTAAGTCGTTCAAAGCCACGACACAAAAGAGCCGGGCCTCGCGCCCGGCTTTTTTTGTGTCTGTGTGATCCCGCGTGATCGCGTCGATCAACCGGGTTGATTGAGTCAATCACCTGGGTTGATCGGGCCGATCAACCCGGAATGCAGGGCTTCAGTTCTGGAAACTTCTCGTCGAAGCGCGCTGCCCAGCGCGTCAGCCGGGCGCGACCCTTTTCCCATTTTCCGGCAAAGCGCAGCGAGAGATAACCAAGGCAGGCGCGCAGCGCCATTTGGCCGGCAGTGATTTTCTTCGGCAGCTTCGGCGGGTTGGCGTTGAGCAGGTCGAGCGCTGCCGTGATCTTCGCCCATTGCCGGTCGAGCCAGGGCTGATAGACCATCTCCTCGGGCCGCGTGCGCCGTTCATAGACCATCGACAGCGCACAGTCGCAAATGCCGTCCGCCAATGCCTCCAGCACTTCCGCCTCGAGCCGCTTGTCGGGATTGCGCGGAAACAGCGCGTTCTTCGACAAACGGTTGAGGTGCTGGGTGATGGCGCGACTGTCGTGGATGGAGCGTCCGTCCTCAAGCACCAGAACCGGGATCTTGCCGAGCGGGTTGGCGATCATCAAGTCGGCTGGCTTCTCCTCGGTCTTGATCGGCACCAGATCGACGGCGATGCCGGCATAGGCTGCTGCCATTCGCACCTTGGAACTGTACGGAGAAGTCGACGCGTAGAGCAGCTTCGGCATGGATCGGTTTCCTGTTTGCTGGCGGGCAGTGTTGACCGATCGGGCGCGATCGAGCAATGGCCAGAAGCGGAAAACCCAGCCGCCAGCGAGCGACGTTCGGCAAATCCGAAATCTACGGCGCAAACAGCACTCGGATCAGGTGGTCAACAACCAGCGCTGAAAAGCCCCACGCCGACACAAAAAGAGCCCCACCGGACTCCGCCTTGTGGCGAAGTCCTGGGAGCTGCGAAAAGATATCCTCCGTCCGCCTCTGTTCTCGCCTTCCAAGTCCCGAAACAACGAGCGGGGCGCCCTGTCGGGCACCCGCCCTTGACTGTCTCGGCACTCCCCCCGACGAGGGAGAACGCGACTACTTCTTGCCGGCCTTGGCGGGTGCCGCCTTCGGCTTGGCCGCAGGCGCCGCTTTCTTCACAGGTGCCGAAGACTTCGCCGCCGCTGCCTTCTTTGCCGGTGCAGCCTTCGCAACCGGCTTCTTGGCAGGCGCTGCCTTCGCAGCCGGTTTCTTGGCCGGTGCTGCTTTCTTCACAGCAGGTTTGGCCACGGCCTTTGCAGCAGGCTTCTTGGCCGGTGCTGCCTTCGCAGCCGGCTTCGCCGCTGCCTTGGCAGGTGCTGCCTTCTTCACTGCCGGTTTTGCCGCAGCTTTTGCGACCGGCTTCTTGGCCGGCGCTGCCTTTGCCTTGGCCGCCGCGGCCTTCGGCTTGGCAGCGGGTGCTGCTTTCTTCACTGCAGCTGCGACCTTCGCCGTCGCTGCTTTTGCGGGTGCTTTCTTTGCCGGTGCTTTGGACGCCGGCGCTTTGGATGACTGCTTAGCCATGCGATGCCCCTTCCGTTGTGCCGACGGTCGTAATGACCCGGCGCGCTCATGCATATCTGACTCGCGGCTTGCTAGCCAGCGAAGCAACAGACTGATTTTCGCAGCTTAAATTTTGGTTACGGATCGCACGCGATCGTGTCGATCGCCGCAAAAAACCAGTGCTGATCTTTTACCATTGCCCAGAGTGTGCCGTCGACATTCTCCACGCGCTGCGAGACCACTCCACCTGCAAAGCTCTGAAGATCATCCGGCAGCTTTGCGCATCGATCTTCGCTCGCTGACGTCATGACCGCTGCTTCATCGGTGCGATCATCTCGTGCAAGCAGACGATCTACACGGCAATGTGACGGCTGATCGCAGCATCACCTTGTCAAGCATGATCGCACCACCCACTTGCGCGTGTGTTGACAGATTACTCTACATCACAGAGTATTCTGCGTGATGTGTCGTACCGCTTCAATGTCGATCGCACGGGAGCAAGCGGCGCCTTCGCTGTTCGAGATTGCGGAGACGGCGACCCATGGCAGCGGCCTCGTCGTCGGTGATCTCTGGTCGCATCGGAGCTGATTTATGAGTGCCGACGAAATCATCCACCAGAGCACACGGCTCAGGATCATGGCTGCCCTGAACATGCTGGAAAGGCGACAAACGCTGGACTTCAGCCAGTTGAAGGCCATCGTGGACGTTACCGACGGCAATCTCGGCGCGCATCTCGATACGCTGGCCAGGGCCGGCTATGTCGACATCGAAAAGCTGTTCGTCGGCCGCCGGCCGCAGACGCGCGTCAGGGCGACGACGAGCGGACGGCGTGCGTTCCGCGGCCACGCCGCGTTCCTGCGCAATATCCTCGATCAGGCCGAGGCGGCGCCGCCCAGAAAATAGCGTGGGCGATCGGGCGAAATCTCAGCGTGTGACGAACACTGTAACGCAGGTGCCGTTGGTGTGCCTGCTGCCTGTGCCGGCGAGCGATACGCATTTCCGTCACGGCTGATAGCCGAGGCAGATGGCGCCGAGTGCGACGATGGCGCAGGCGCCGACGCGCCTGGGCGTCAGCATCTCGCCGAGAAACAGGCGTCCGATAAAGGCCGCGAAGACGACGCTGGTTTCGCGGATCGCGGTGATCGGACCTGCCGGCCCAAGCGCAAAGGCGGCGACCACGACACCATAGGCCAGAAGAGCGAACATGCCGCCGCCCAGCGCCTTCCAGGTTTCGGGCGCCCGCGGGTTGACGATGAGCCGGCCACGGCAGGCGACGAAGGTCGCCGGCAGCAAGGCTCCGTAGAGCAGCAGCACCCAGGCGGTGTAGGCGGCGGCATTTCCCGCCGCGCGAACACCGATCGCGTCGACCGTCGCATAGGCGGCAATGATCGCTCCCGTTGCCAGCGCATAGAGTATCGACGTTGTGGCGGCCCTGCCTTGTCCGAGCGAAAGACCCATGATGCCGCCAGCGACCAGCGCGACGCCGACGGTCTGCGGCATGGTGAGCTGCTGGTTGGCCAGGAGGAACCCGCCGAGCGTGACCAGCAGCGGCACGCTGCCGCGAACGATCGGATAGACCTGTCCCAGCTCGCCATATCTGTAGGCGGCCACCAGAAACACGCTGTAGCCGACCTGCAGGCAGGCCGAGAGCATGACATAGGGCCAGGCCGGCGCGGCCGGAAGAGCGTGCAACGCAGCGAAGGGAATGGCGAGCGCCGTGCTGGAAAAGCTCATGACGGTGACGGTCCACAACCTGTCGGCCCCGGTTCGCAGGAAGGCGTTCCAGGTCGCGTGCAGAACAGCGGCAAACAGCGCGAGCCCGATAACCAGCGGGCTCACTGCGGCCTGCGCGAAGCAGCGATGATGCCCAGGGCCGCCTTGCGGGCGTCGCGAATGGCGGTGCCCGCCTGCCCCATCTGCGCCAGCAAGGTCGCGCCTTCGATCAACATAAGCAGTGTCGCCGCCACACTCTCGGCGCGGCCACGCGGCATCACCTCTTCGAGGATCGACTGCATGCGCCGCTTGAGGCCGTTCTTCTGCCTGGCAACGGCCTTGAACACCGGATGCCTGGGATCGCCGAATTCGGCCAGCGCATGCGCGAACAGGCAGCCGTGGAAATCCGGGCTGCGGAACCAGCGTTCATGCCAGTCGAAGATTCTGGTGATTTTCTGCTCCGGCGTGGCGCCTTCTTGGGCGAGCCGGTCGAGCTGGCGGTCGAAACGCATGGCGCGATAGTCGAGCACCTCGACGATCAGTTCGTCCTTGCTGGGGAAGTGGCGATACATCGTCATCTTGGCCACCTCGGCCTCGGCGATGATCCGGTCAATGCCGGTGGCATGGAAGCCGGCGCGCTTAAACAGCGCGTAGGCCGTTTCGACGATATGCTGGCGTTTGTCGGAAGCAGGCGATGATGTCATGACACCTACCGAGTGATGAGACAGGTCTGTCTCATAGCTATGCGGCGGATCGCACCTTTCTGTCAATACAGCACGGAAAAACGCCCGCAGCCGATCAAGCCGCGGGCGCGAAGAGATTGGAACGGAAAGCCGAGTTCAGCGCAGAACGCGGCAGCGGCCGTTGTAGACCATCCAGCGGTCGAAGCCCGAGACGCAGAATTCGACATTGTCACCGATCGAGGCAAAGCCCTGGCCTTCCTCGATCAGGTACCAGATGGTGCGATCGCGGCCGTCGGACAGGCTGACGGTGGCGCCGCAATAACGGCGGCCGATCGGCCAGGTGTCGCTGGCCGCCAGATAGCGATGCTGGTGGATGCGCCGGAAATCGGTGATCTGCACATCAGGCAGATGCGGCACGTGGTGCACCTGGTAGGAGAAGCGGCTGGTGATCTTGTTCAGCACCCAGGCTTCGCCGCAGACGCCGCTGTCCTCATCGGTATAGACCGTAAGATCGGCGGCCTGCGCGGCCTGGGTGACGCCGAGAGGCGCGGCAAGCGGAGTGCAAAGCGAAATCAGAGCGGCAAGTGCGGATTTGGCGAAGCGAGTCATGGCAGCCTCTCAAGGTCGATTGCGCGCACTGTGCGGATTCGCTTGGCGGCGGTCAAGCGGTTGCCGAAACAATGGTTTCCCAGTCTGGAACGGCGTTGGCCAAAGCCAGACTGGCGTGGGACCGGCACATCGACAACTGGACCGAGGGAGGGCGAGCCCCTTCGCCGTCAAGCCTGCTCTCCGGCCAGCCATTCCAGCGACCAGTGCGCCGGCTTTTCCACGGCAAGCAGTCGGTGCAAAGCCGGCAGCAGCGTCCGCAGCTCACCCTCCAGCGTGAATGGCGGGTTGACCACCAGCAGGCCACTGCCATCGAGGCTGGGTTCCGAAGAAGCGGGTCTGATCTCGAATTCGATGTCGAGCAGCTTCGGGATGCCGGACTGCTTCAGCGCCTTGCGGAAGGCGATGATCGCCTTGCGGTCCTTGATCGGATACCACAGCGCATAGATGCCGCCGGGCCACCGCTTGTGCGCCCTCATGAGCCCGTCGACGAGGCGCTCGAACTCGCCCGCTTCCTCGAATGGCGGATCGATGAGCACCAGGCCGCGCTTTTCCTTCGGCGGCAGATGCGCGCCGAGCGCCAGCCAGCCATCGAGCTCGATGATCCGGGCCTGGAAATCGCCGGCAAAGAACGTCCTCAGCTTCGCGACATCCTTGGGGTGCAGCTCGATCGCCGTCAGCCGGTCCTGCTTGCGCATGAGATGACGCGCGATCAGCGGCGAGCCCGGATATTTCTGGATGCCGCCCTCGGGGTTGAGCGACCGTACCGTCTCCAGATAAGGCGCAAGCAGTGCCGCCACCGGCGCCGCAAACGAGCCATCGATCAGCCTGCCGATGCCGGCTTGCCACTCACCGGTCTTCTGCGCTTCGACCGACGACAGATCGTAGCGGCCGATGCCGGCATGGGTGTCGATGACGCGAAACGCCTTGTCCTTCTGCTTCAGATATTCGAGCAATCGCGTCAGTACGACATGCTTGACGACGTCGGCGAAATTCCCGGCATGATAGGCGTGGCGGTAGTTCACTTGGATCCCCTGCCCCAGCGCGGCGGTGGCGGCTGTGAGTTCGGATTTCCCGGCCGGCCGCCGCCGCCAGAACGCAAGGTCAGCAAAAACCCGAGAAAGCCGATCGCCATCAGCGCGTAGCCGACCGGCCGCGCGCGGCTGTCGATCTCGCCGACACCGGAGCGCAAGATGAGATCGACCGCTCGCATCGGTATGTCGTCGGCATCACCTGGCCCGACGGTAAAGGTATAGGGGCCAGGGCTGACGGTCGCGATCACGCCGGCCTCGTCACGAAAGATCTTGTCGGGCAGTTGCGGGCTTGCCTGGCGAGGGTTCTCGGAATGGTTGAACTGCAGCGTCGAGGCGAGCACCGTTCGGCCATTGCTGGCGGCGGTCAGCGTCAGCACGGTGCGCTGCTGCGAAACGATGCGCTCGGCTCTTGCGGTCAGGTCGACCAGCACCCGCACCGGCTCGTCGCGGCCGGAGAGCGGAACCGTCAGCGGCTTGAAGCGGCCCTGCTCATAGACCCGCCAGATGCCGATCTCATGGCCGGAGAAATTGCTCATCGCCCAGGGATAGATGACACCGATGCCGGTGCCGGCGAGCAGGATCAGGACAAACAGAAAGCGCATTCGCACCACCACAAGGTATCGGACCTTGCCAATAGCGTCCTGACGATCAAAAGGCGATGGCCAGTTGCGGCAGCCATCCAGCTTCCGGAGCTTGTGCGCCTTGGGCAAGGCGCTGGCCTCATGATTAACCATTCGTAAACGGATATGCTTAAGGAATTGCTAATTTAGTTGACTATGATCTTCACAGGTATATTTTCGATGCGTTGGGATGTGCAATTTGGGCGAGCAATCGACGATGATGGCAAAAGGCGTGTGATCGCGATTTCCGGGCGCAGAGAATGCTGAACGGCAGCACATTGGTCGTGTAGCCGCACCAGCTTCGCGAACCCAAAGAACAACTAACGCACATCAGCGATGGCGATTCCGCAGATGCGGAGGGTTTGCCGCGTTCTCAGGGACGTGGCCGGGCGATGCTTTGTCCGGCTTGGCGGTAGCGTGTGCGTGCGAGGGCAGCATGAGTAAGCTTGTCAAGGTTCTGAAACTGGAATCCGGCAGTCAAAGGGGCGCCAACCAAAACCGAAGCCGCGCCTTGGTCGCCGGAGGCGCGGGATTTTTAGGATCGCATCTGTGCGAACGTCTTTTGCGAGACGGATACGACGTTGTCGTGTTGGACAATTTTCACACCGGCAAGAGATACAATCTCAATGCCCTTCTGCGTAATCCGAGATTCACGTGCATCGAGCACGATATCGTCAATGCACTGCCTTTGGATCTTCAGTGCGACGAGATCTACAATCTCGCCTGCCCAGCCTCTCCGCCGCACTACCAGGCAGACCCGATTCATACGTTCAAGACAAGCGTGTTTGGTTCGCTGAACCTTCTGGAGCTCGCGCGACAGAACAAGGCCAAGATATTCCAAGCCTCGACGTCCGAAGTCTATGGCGACCCCTTCGTGCACCCACAGCCCGAGAGCTACTTCGGCAACGTCAATACACACGGACCACGGTCCTGCTACGACGAGGGCAAGCGCTCGGCCGAAACCCTGTTCTTCGACTATTCGAGAACCTATGGCCTCGATATCCGCGTCGCCCGCATTTTCAACACCTACGGCCGCCGCATGCAACCCGATGACGGGCGCGTGGTTTCGAACTTCGTTGTCCAGGCGCTGCGCGGCAAAGACCTGACCGTCTATGGCCACGGCCTGCAGACGCGTTCCTTCTGCTATGCCGACGACCTGATCGAGGGCTTTGTCCGGTTGATGAATGCGCCGAAAGCGCCCGCGCACCCGGTCAACCTTGGCAACCCCGCTGAATTCACCATCATGGAACTGGCGACACTGGTCGTCGATTACACCAACTCCCGATCGAAGATCGTGCATCGACCGCTGCCGATAGACGATCCCAGACAGCGCAAACCGGACATTTCCTTTGCCAGGGCCAATCTTGGCTGGGAGCCGAAAGTCAGCCTGCGCCAGGGGCTCGCACATACCGTCGAGTATTTCGACACTCTGCTCTACGGAAGCCGGATGGCCAAAGGGGCCGCGGCTTCATGACCTTGCCGGCAATCCTGGTGACGGGTGGGGCCGGTTTCATCGGCAGCCACACCTGCAAGCTGCTGGCCGCAGCCGGTTATATGCCGGTGGTTTTCGACAATCTGAGCCGCGGCAACGAGAAATCCGTCGCTTGGGGTCCGCTAGTCGTCGGCGATATCCGGAACCAGGAGGCACTGCGGGCGGCGATGAAGGCGTATCGGCCGACGGCGGTGATCCACTTTGCGGCGCTGGCCTATGTCGGCGAGTCCGTTCACGAGCCGGCCGAATATTATTCGACCAACGTAACAGGCACCATCGCGGTGCTCGATGCGGCGCGCGCGAACTCAATCGAGAACACCATCTTCTCCAGCAGCTGCGCTACCTATGGCGTGCCGGAAGCACTGCCCGTGCGCGAGACCTCCGCGCAAAACCCGATCAGCCCTTACGGACGCAGCAAGCTGATGGGCGAACAGATCATCAGCGACTACGCGTCGGCATACGGCATGAAATTCGCGATCCTGCGTTATTTCAACGCCTGCGGCGCCGACCCCGACGGCGAGCTTGGTGAGTGGCATTCG
The DNA here is from genome assembly GCF_964254115.1 of Mesorhizobium sp. LjRoot246. Lineage (NCBI taxonomy): Bacteria > Pseudomonadati > Pseudomonadota > Alphaproteobacteria > Hyphomicrobiales > Phyllobacteriaceae > Mesorhizobium > Mesorhizobium sp. LjRoot246. The sequence continues at coordinate 4,805,248 of NZ_CAXUSN020000001.1, forward strand.
CCGGAAACCCACCTGATCCCCAGGGTGCTCATGGCCGCATCGGGCATCATCGACGAGATCGAGGTTTTCGGCACGGACTACGATACATCGGACGGCACCTGCGTACGCGACTATATCCATGTCAGCGACCTTGCCCGCGCCCATCTGAAGGCTCTCATGCATCTCGAGGGCGGCGGACGGAGCCTGGCGGTCAACCTCGGCACCGGACGAGGCGTGTCCATCAAAGAGATCGTCCAAGCGGTCAGCCGCATGACGTCAAGACCGGTTCCGGCCGTCTACAGGAGCCGGCGCCCGGGCGATCCGGCGGAGCTCTACGCCGATCCGGGAAGCGCACGCGAACAGCTTGGTTTTGTGCCGGAGCTTTCCGACATCGACACGATCGTCAGGACGGCTGCCCCATTCTTTGGGCTGAAGACGAAGCCGATGAGACTGCCGCCGACCGCGGCGACAGCGTCTATCGCCGCTCGACAGATCAGAGATAACGGGGGTGGCAGCTCGCGCGTTGGCCAAACCCGCTAGGGCTGCAGATGTAAGGCGAACCGCCCGAGAACGTGCCACCATTGCTCGGATTGAATGAGACTTTCACCGGTGTCGGCGTGCGGACTTTGATCCGCTGCACCGATGCAAAGGCGTAATCTCTTTCAGCCGTCCGTACTGTGCTGGTCATCTGGATCGTCGGCTCGGCTCTGAGCGAACGCACGAAGCTAGCTTGGACCGGCTGGACTGTAGGCTGGCCGCGGACCGTGTGGACCACGGGCTTGATGAGGACCGAATTGGTTTCGGTCGTATCCATACCCTGACAGCCTGCAATCGTAGAGATCATCGCCGCGGCCGCGACGATGGATACTATATTTTTGCCTGGGCGAAATGCGCCCATTGCGGAATTGTTCATCATGTGTCCCTTGTTATCAAGTATAAGCCAACGGCGCGTCGCGACACACTCGTCGCTTCCACGCCGCATAAGCAACCACTCGCATATCACGCAGGAATATTAGACATCACTAATTATTAAATTTCATGAAACCCGTATGGTAGGCTCGTCGTCTCGTCGTTCTGGCAGATGGAATGGAATGCGACTGAATGCGATCAATCGGCGTTCGGCGCGCTGATCGCGCCAGCCGAACCGCTCAAGGCTTCATCATAAGCGATTCGCCGGTTGCTTGACAGGCGCGGCTGAAACACAAGCTACTTCTTGGACCCGACCAGCTTGCGGGCCTCTTCGAACTGCGCGCCCTTCGTGTTGCCCACTTCGAATTTCCGGTATTCGTCGGAAAGACCCTCGGGAGATCGCTTGAAACTGTACCATTCCCCGTCTGGATCCTTGCGTTTCTCGATGTTCCCGCCCTGGATCCGGTGGCTGTAGCAGGTACGGTTTTGCTTGCCGGTGTAGCTCGTCGACCGCCAGGCGAGCTCCATGCACATCTTGCCTCCGTCGGTCACCAGCCATCTGCCCCCGGCGAAAGATGCCGTGTCTTGCCCGGACGTCCAGGCCTCGAGGCGTCGATTGGCCTGTGCGAAATAGGCGGCTCCGTTTTTCCACACCCATGTGCGGTCGGCGTAAAGAAGCGATAACTCGTAGGCAGTCGGAACGGTGGCGGCAACCGCTTCCGCAGGCCTGTTTTCCCTAGCCGCAGCCGCCTGCGCCGTTCCCGAAAGCGCCGTCTGGCTGCAGAGGGCGAGGAGAAACACGAGCTGCGTGCAATTTGCGGACCGACGACGTTCCTTGTGTCGCCGACCACCGCCACCAAGCGGCGGCAATCTGGTCGGAGCTATCGGCACAATTGGCGTTCGCATGTCCTTTGACCCCGGGCAGCGCTATCAGCGACAGCCATGCGAACTACTTAACAGCCGCGAGAACCGTGATGTCAACTTTCACGAAGCGGACGGACAGCAACTATTCGAGACGCACGCAACCTGTGTCGCCAAAATTAAGGATTGCGCCGTATACTGCTGCACCTTTGACAATCGCGCGCAAAAAGCAATCCGCAAGCGTCAGGGAGGACGCGGTTTCAAATGACGGACGACCCGGAATTGAATCAGGCCGAAGTTCAACAATACCTGCAGCAGTCGACCGACCGGGACATGGCTGCTCGCAACACCCTGAGCTCAAACACGGCTATCTTACTGGGAATCCTTTTCATTGCAGTGGTGTTCAGGTTCCACAACATCACCTTGCCGCTAGTCGACGCCTTCAGCTGGCGCGAGACAAGTACGGCAATGATGGCGGACAATTTCCAGCAGCGCAGCTGGAACATCTTTTTCCCTGAGATCAGTTGGACCGGACCAGGGCCGAGCTATCAGGGCCGCGAGTTCCAGATCGTCAGCTATCTGACCGCCCTGCTCTACCAACTCTTCGGCTGGCACGACTGGTTCGGCCGGATGGTCGCGGCCTTGTTCGGCCTGTTGACGGTCTTTTCGCTGCACAGACTAACGGCGCTGTGCTGGGGCGAAACGCACGCCCACGCCGCGGCCCTTGCCTATGCGCTGATGCCGGCGGCGATCATGATCGACAGCTCGTTTCTTCCCGATCCCGCGATGCTGGCCCTGGTGACACTCGGCGTCTGGCTGTTCGCCAAATTCTGGGCCGGCGGCAGCGGCTGGCTCTTGCCGCTCGCAACGGCCAGCTTTTCGCTTGGCGTGCTGGCAAAGCCACCGGGTCTCGCCGCCGGCGCCGTCATCTTCTACCTGATGGTCTGCTGGATTCTGCAGAAGAAGCGAAAGCAGGCGACCGTGGTCCTCCTGTCGGGGTTTTTGAGCCTGGCCATCATAGGCGCCTATTTCAGCTGGGCGATCTATCTCGGCCGCAGCTACCCGCCGTTTCATGTCGCGGGCAGCGGCTATATCTGGGATTCCGGTTTCTGGACATTCTTCAGGAACAGCTTCTACTTCAAATCCGTATGGAACACCTCGGTCTGGTGGTTCTACGGCTATCCGTTCATGGTGCTGATCGCGGTCGGCTTCTGGATGCCGCCCAGACCCGTCGAGGACCCGAAGCAACGTACCCTTTCGGCCATTCCCTATGTTTGGCTGGCCGCTGCCATGGTCGTTTATCTGGCCGCGGCGCGCGAGATCACCAGCAATCCGTGGAACTATCACATCTTCCATGTGCCGTTCGCGATGTTCTGCGGCCGCGGCGCGCTTTTGCTGGTAACGTTTGGGTCCGGCGCCGTCCTGTCGCCGGCTGTCGTGCTGCGCGCGGTCTGCCTCGCTGCCGTCACGCTCGTCTGGTCGACCTTCCCGCTCGTCGCGACTATGAAGGCGCCGATCGCCATGGACGGCAAGTTGCTCGGCGAGGAACTGGCGCGGCTCGCCAGGCCCGGCGATCTCGTCATCGCCATTGCACCCGAGGTCGGCGATCCCGTCCCCGTCTATTACAGCCGAACGCGCGGCTGGGTGTTCCCGCCAGGCGGCGGCGACGTCGAATGGTCCAAATTCGTCGCCGATGACGCCACCGCAGTCGCGCAGCTCGAGGACTTGCGCGCGCAAGGCGCCGACCTGTTCGGTGTCGCCAAGAACGCGGCCGACAAGAAGGACCGGCTGTTCATGGAGCATCATAAAGGGGTGGTCGAGTATCTGGACAAAACCGCGACCAAGCTTGTGGATTCGGATAGGCTGCTGATCTATAGACTTGGCCTCCCCTGATGGAGCCGGACCGGCAAGCGGCCTGGGCCGGAGATCAGGCAAGGGCCGGAATGTGACGGCCGCCGGCGGTTGCGCGAAACGGCCGTTCGTCCCCCGCATGCCAGGCAATGTGGTCGACCGGCGACCCGATCCGCTACCAATGCCGCGGATCTTGAGATACAGCACGCCGCGTCCGACGGAACTCGAGGGCGAAAGCCTGCGAAGGAATTGTTGAATTGTTGAAACGGGTGATTTCGATTGTCGTGACCTTGGCCCTGCTGGCCTGGGTCGTCAGCGATTCGCGCTGGGAGATGGTCGGCGACGCTTTCGCACGCATCACGCCCGGCGCATTCGCGGCTGTCACTTTTGCCCTGTTCGTCACCTACGTGCTGCGCGCGCTGCGCGTCTGCGACGAGTTCCGCGACGAGGTGCATGGCCGTTTCGGCGCCTGCCTGCGCGTCATCCTGATCCACAATGCGATGATCAACGTCGTGCCCTTCCGCGGCGGCGAGACGGCCTTTCCCCTGCTCCTGCGGCAGGTCTTCGGCATACCGATCATGCGCGCCAGCGCCTCTCTGCTGTGGTTCAGACTGCAGGACGGCTTCGTCGTCGGCGTGCTGGCCCTGGCGGTGTGGCCGGGCCTGCATCCGGCGATAAGGATAGCGGGCGTCGCCGCGTTGATCGCCGCCGCCTGGTACCTGCCGCGCTGGGCGCGCGCGCCGCATGACTGGGCCGGGCGCAGCAGGATCGTGGCGAAGCTCGGCCTGCTTCGCGACACCTTCACCGAGGCGACCGGGCGCTCGCGCTACGGCTGGTGGTGGACGATCGCCAACTGGTCGCTGAAGCTCACCGTGCAGGGATGGTTGCTGGCAATGCTGCTGGGGACATCCTTTTCGACCGCCTTTCCCGGCGCGGTCGGGGCCGAAGGCGCCGCCATATTGCCGGTGCAAGGCGTCGCCGGCTTCGGCACCTATGAAGCAGGAGCGGCGGCGGCGCTGCTCACCTCCGGAATCGCGATGAAGAATGGCCTGCAGGCGGCGCTGGCGCTGCACCTGTTCATCTTCTGCTCGGCCATCGTCACCGGTGCGATCGCCTGGCTGTTTCCCTCGAAATCGACGCTGCCCGGGAACCCGGCTGTCGGACCTGCAAGGAAACCATCCCAATGAACATATTGCCCGTCCCTGCCTCGGGACTGCCTGACGGCGCGGTGATGCCGAACCATACGCTGTCCATCGTCGTACCCATGTACAACGAGGCCGAAAACGTCGAGCCGCTGCTGGCACGGATTCACCAGGCGATGGAAAGCTATGAGCAGCCGTGGGAGGTCGTGCTGGTCGATGACGGCAGCACCGACGCCACGGTCAGCGAGATCAGGCGCCTGGCAGCGCATTACGGCCCGCATGTGCATGCGGTCGAGCTGGTACGCAACTACAAGCAGACCGCCGCGATGCAGGCCGGCATCGACGCGGCGCGCGGCGACGTCATCGCCACGATCGACGGCGACCTGCAAAACGATCCGTATGATATTCCACGTATGGTCTACCGCTTGCTGAGCGAGGATCTCGACCTGGTGGTCGGCTGGCGCAAGGATCGCCAGGAAGGGTTTTTCATGCGCAGGCTCCCCTCGCGCATCGCCAACGCGCTGATCGCGCGCGTCACCGGGGTGCGCCTCAAGGACTATGGCTGCAGCCTCAAGGTCTATCGCGGCAACGTCATCCGCAGCGTCAAGCTCTATGGTGAGATGCACCGCTTCATCCCGGCATGGCTGGCCACGGTGACGACGCCCAGGCGCATCGCGCAGGAGGTGGTGACGCATCATGCCCGCATCCACGGCCAGTCCAAATACGGCATTTCGCGCACCTTCAGGGTCGTGCTCGATCTGGTGTTCATGTATTTCTTCATGCGCTATCGCACACGGCCCGGGCATTTCTTCGGCGGCATCGGCATCGTACTTGGCGCACTCGGTTCGCTGATCCTTGCCTATCTGCTTTGCCTGAAGCTGTTTTTCGCCGAAGACATCGGAACACGCCCGATGCTGTTCACCGGCTTCTTCCTGCTCATCGCCGGGGTGCAGATGGTGACGTCGGGGGTGCTGGCGGAAATGCTGGCGCGCGTCTATCACGAGGCGAACGGAGCATCGGCCTATGTCGCGCGACCGCGGCCACCGGCCGGCGACAATGACGGCTGGCATCGCCCAGGCCGACCATCATGAGCTGATCGGAACGAACCGATGGTGGTCGGAGGGCAAGAGGCAAGGCGCAAAGCCCGCCCCAACCTCTCGCCCTCGACTCGCGCCCCCCGGCGAAGACCAGGCGGCGGTCAAATCGGCCGCCACCTCAGGTCTGATGCTCTAGTAGCGCGACCGGCAGCTGGCGCGTTGCCCAAAACCGCTCGGACCACAAATCCAGGGTGAATGCCCCAGAAGAGGGCCGCTCTTGCCCAAGCTGTAGGAGACCTTCACCGGCGCGGGCCTGCCGACCCGCTGCGTCCGTACGAAGGCCGCATAGGCTACCTCCCTGGTGCGCATCACACTGGACATTCGGGTGAGCGGTTTGCGGTTGACCAGATGCAGCCGCTTCTGGTGCACCTTCTTACCGAGCGAATGAACCACGGGCTTGGTGCCGATCGAGCCGGTCTTGGTCGTATCCATGCTCTGGCAACCGGACATCATCGATATCAATGCAATAGCGGCAAATGCACAGGCGTACTTCTTGCCTATCCTTGCCCCTTTTTTCATAATTTTTTTCATTGCCATCCCCTGCCACAAATATAGTCGCTGGAGCGCGGAGACCTATTTTCTCTTGTTTGCTTTCCGCGCCATGTGAGTAGCCCTGGCCGCTCACATCACAGCCCGAATATTAGCGGGAACTTATTAAAATTCGTGCAAACGACATTATGAGCGCGGTCTTTCAGCGCTCGATCGGATATTATTAAAATTTGATCTTTTGGCCTGCAGCCGTTCCAACTTGTCGGTCGGCTATGAAGGCAGACTATCTAGGCGTATGCAGTTTCAGAGGAGCTGGTTGCGCGCGGATGCCTCTGGGCGTCAGCGCCGTGTTTCCCAACCTGGGTCGAAGTAGAAATTGCGGGCACCAATGTTGCCTTGGCCGGCGCCGGAAACCACATAAGCGATGCGAACGATGCGGAAGCCGCCGGCGCCTTGCTGCAGCCCGTAGACGCCTTCCAGGCCACGATCGTAGAAGCCTGCTGCCGGCACGATCAGCGCCAGCACGGCAAGCGCCCCCTGAAAGGCGACTTTCGCGGCATTGGCACGCAGCGGGATTCTGTTCTCGATGACGTGCCTTACGACGATAACCACCACCAGAAGCCCATAGAGGAAGGCGTTGAAGGCGGCGAACCAATAGAAGCCGGTGGCATCGAAGGGGTGCTCCACCAGCAGCACCGGCAGCGCCGCACCGATCGCCAGCGCCACATAGGGAGCGAAGGCGCGGGCGGGCAGAAGGTGCTTGGGGCCGCTGCCCTTGGGCGTGACGCGGAAATCGACAAACGATTTGGTCAGATAGTCGCGGATCGACGACAGCGTGCCGGCGAGCACCCACGGCCAGCGCGCGAAGAAGAGGAATAGCGTGCCTTCCCAGCTGATCGTCTTGGCCGTGATCGGCCGCGACACGCCGAACGCCTTCAGCAGCATCACCAGGCCGACCAGGGCGACGGCGTTCGGCAGATAGTAGAACAGGAAATCGAGATACATGACATTTGCGAAGTTGCGCCCGGTGGACAGCGCATAGATCGGCATGACGTACATCAACAACGCAAAGACGGCGAACAGCGGATACCAGAGCTGGCAAAAGAGGAACTGGAACCTCAGCCGCGGCGACAGCTTGGGAAGATAGCTCGGCGAGTATTCGAGCAGGATCGTCATCAGGCTGCGCGACCACTGGAATTCCTGGGTGATGAGATCGGCGAAGGTCTGCGGGCCGTCGCCATGGGCGATGGCGTCGAGCGCGTGCACCCCGCGCCATCCGGCCGCGTTGATCAGCATCGACGTGGAATGGTCCTCGGCCAGTTCCGGACCGAGACCGCCCGCCTGCTTCAGCGCCTTGGTCCGCACGGCATAGTGCGAGCCGATGCAGAGCGGAGCTCCACCGCCCGTATGGCCGGACTGCAGGGGTCCGTGAAACATCCCTTCCGGAAACAACCTGCCGCGCGCCGCCCAGCTCTCGGCGGCATTGTTGTCGCAAATGCTCGGCGCGGAGACATAACCAACCGAGGGATCGGCGAAGGGAAACAGTATTTCCCTCAGATAGGTTGGTGTCGGTACGTGGTCGGCATCCATCTGAGCGACGAAATCATAGCGTTCATAGCCATAATGATCGTAGAAAAACGCCAGGTTCCCCTCTTTGCATCGCGTCCGGCGCGGCCACACCTTGCGATGATAATCTTCCCGGCCGCGCCGCGTCGAAATCATGACGTTGCGGGCATCGCACCAGCGAACCGTCTCCTCGGCTGGGTCCTCGTCCGCCAGCCAGGTGTCGTGTGGATAATCCTGCGCCAGCATCGCTTCGAGCGTGCGCGCAACCACGGCAAACGGTTCGGACGGGGCCTTGGTGACCACCATCGCGACCCGCGACCGCTTCGGGATCGTGTGAAGCTTGGACGGTTTTTTCGACGCATGCACGTTCAAGAGGAAGTACAACGGCATCAGCGTGAGCCATGCCAGAATAAGTGTCGCGAATGCGTATGGCCCGAGATGCTCGACATGCTCTGGCTTTAGCCACCAGGTCCAGAAAAACCCGAGCGTGACGAACCAGAAAGCCAGCCCCAGTCTCAATGTCCATTGCTGAGTGGCCGACAGCACGGGCACCAGAAAGGGTCCCTTGTGCGCAGCAGCGGCCAGCTCGGATCGATGCGCCCGTTTGCTGGTATGGCCGCTGATGCCGGCATGAACCGAAGCACTCATACGCTACTCGCCGCCACTTTGGGCTTCCGCCGACAGACGGCCGAAGCTCTCAAGTCCCAGGCGCAGAATCGGCCGTCGCTTGCTTAGTGTCAACTAAATTAGTTTTTACTTAATTTAGTTTCTTGATATCTGGTTAACTTAAGGCCTTGAATTGGGCGGCGGCGAGCCTGCTCATTTTTCAACGTTGGAAATTCCAGGCGGGGGTCGACGCCGTGAGCTGTGGTTTCGACTCGATCAGCGTTAACCATGTTGTGGCCGTCAAGGTTAAGCAACCGTTAATTGTCCTTGACTCTTGGCCGCGACCGGCTCTTAATTTAGCTAGGGATAATGTATCGGGATGTTGACGCGAATTTGTGAGTATCGCGGCGAACTTTTCTCTCGACGGCCCCTACGTCTCGGCGCCTTGAGAGATAATTCTTAGGTGGGCTCTGTGCGAAAGCTCATACACCCGCCAGTGGTCGCTCCGAAATCCCGCGGATTCCGCCAATAGAGCCGATTGGTTTTGGATAGCCGCGTCGATCAAGCGTCGATGCGCACGGGCGAAGCTTTAGCTTCCGCAGGAAGTTGAGGCCATGGGAGGTCTACATGAAACACCCTGCAGCAAATGCACTTGCAATCGCGCTGGTATTGGGCGGGAGCGCCGCTTTCCCCACTGCAGGAGGCGCTGGCTCCGTAGCCGTGACGGACCCCGTCCAGACGAGCAGCGCCGCCTCGGCGTTTGGATCCTATGATCCTTACGGGGACTTCAGCACCGACAAGAGTGCCAGCATCGAAGAGCTGTTCCTGCCTTGGGAAGACGTCGATCTGGCAACGCTGCCGCTAGCCGACACCTATGCGCTGCAGCGCGGCCGTTCGCTGTTGATCACGGTTGAGCCGTGGACCTGGTCGAAGGACTGGCGCATCACCCCACCCGAATTGCGCGACGGCATATTGAGCGGCAAATATGACGCCAACATGCAGGCAATCTGCAGCCTGGCGGGACAGATGAAGAGCCCGGTGACCATTCGCTGGGCTCAGGAAATGGAGGACACGAACGGCCGCTTCACCTGGGCCAACTGGGCTCCCAAGGACTGGATCTCGGCTTACAAGCGCGAAGTCGATGTCTGCCGCAAGGCTGCCCCCGCCGCCAAATACATGTGGTCACCCAAAGGCGAAGAGGGTCTGGAAAAATATTACCCTGGTGACGACTACGTCGATGTCATCGGCCTGTCTGTGTTCGGTCTCCAGAAAAAGGATAATGACGAGGCCGGTCGTGACCGTACGTTCGCCGAGATGCTGAAGCCCGGCTATGACCGCGTCGCGGTTTTCAACAAGCCGATCGTGGTGGCGGAACTCGGCTATGTCGGAAAGCAGGACTATGTGACGAAGTGGCAGGAAGATACCCGCAAGTCCTACGCGGAATTCCCGGCGCTGACTTCGGTTGTCTACTTCAACCAGAAGGAAGTGTGGCCGTGGCTGGATGGCTATGGCCTGCCGGACTGGAGGGTGACCCAGCACGTCCTGCCGTAGACGCATCGTGCCGATCCATCCCGACGCGATCGGGACGGATCTCCATCTCCTTGTTTGATCGTGATCCATCCCGAACCAGCGGTTCGGGATGAGGGTTGAGGCGTGGCGTAAATCAGTCTGTGGAGAAGTTTCGTGAAACGGGTAGTGGGAAATTGTCTCGGAGCGGCATTTGCCTGCTCCGTTCTTGTTCTTGCCTTCCAGGTCCCTGCGACAGCCAAGGCGGCGACGAAAATCGCCGAGCAGGTGCAAGAGGCCACAGTGGTTCCTGACGAAGGCGTCTACCAGATCTATCAGAACCATTCGTGGCTGTGGGGCAAGAAGGGCGCCGGGTACTTTGCCGTCAAGCAGCGGCAGTTCGACGCCTGGACCCACAACAAGGGTAAGTCGGGCTATGGCGACGGCATGTGGTTCATCCCCGGAGGCGGCAAGTTGTGCTACCGCGCGCAATGGCACGGCTCCTGGGGTGTGAAGGGCTCGATGACCTGCTTCGAGCACCGCCAGGTGGGCAAGGTCATCTACAAGCGTAAGTCGCCTGATGGCGAATGGTACGTTTTCAAGAGCTCGCATCGCAACCGGTCGGACGAGTCGATGAAATTGAAATATGGCGACTACGTCACAAGGAAAATGAACCGGATCAAGGCAAAGCAGTAGATACTGTCTTCTGCGACAAGCCGCTGGTCCAAAGCAGGTCGACTGAACGGTTCAGGCGACCTGCTTTGGATTTTTGCTTTTATGATTCCGTTCTTCCAAAACCGAGGTCACCTCTGAGCGGCACTAGGCCTTGCGCTCCCAGCGGCGGTCTGGCGTCTGCTGCCAGTAGGTCACGGCATGGCCGGCATCCTTCATCACCTTCCAGTGCCCCCGCGCCGCCTCGACCTGGGCGGCGTCGTGGCCGTCGAACAGGAACACCGCACGCTCATAGCCGCCAAGGTCAGGCGGCACCGCGCCGTCAACGAGGAACCTTATTTTGGCCTGGTTGGGATTGCCGTCGCCGGTGGTTAACAGGATCGGCTGCTCGCCGGGATAAGCCTCACGATCGGTCGCATGCGCCAGGAACGAATCGTCGCGGAAAGTCCACAGATGCTGGTCGAGCGCATCGCGGCGCTCCTCGGTGCCGGTCTGCACCACCGCGCGCCAGCCACGATCGACGCTGCGTTCCAGGAGGCCTGGCAGCGCATCTTCGAGCGTCGATTCGGTCAGGTGGTAGAACAGGACGTCGGCCATCGCTTCAGTCTATAGTCATTGAATTCGCTCACTGCTCATAATTGTCGCGCACCAGCCGGTCGAGCAGCCTGACGCCGAAACCGGAACCCCAGGATTGGTTGATCTCGTTCGACGGCGCACCCATCGCCGTGCCGGCAATGTCGAGATGCGCCCATGGGGTCTCTTTGACGAAGCGCTGCAGGAATTGTGCGGCAATGGTGGCGCCGCCATAGCGGCCGCCGATGTTCTTCATGTCGGCGTTCTTGGAATCGATCAGCTTGTCGTATTCGGCGCCGAGCGGCATGCGCCACAGCCGCTCCTGCGTTGCCTGCCCCGCCGCCGTGAGCTTTTCGGCCAGTTCGTCATTGTTGGAAAACAGGCCGGCATAATGTTGGCCGAGCGCCACCATGATGGCTCCGGTCAGCGTCGCCAGATTGACCATGAATTTCGGCTGGAAGCGATCGTTGCAGTACCACAGCGCGTCGGCCAGCACGAGACGGCCCTCGGCGTCCGTATTGAGCACCTCGATGGTCTGGCCCGACATCGAGGTGACGATATCGCCGGGGCGCTGGGCATGGCCGTCGACGGCGTTTTCGACCAGTCCGATGATGCCGACGACATTGGCTTTCGCCTTGCGAGCCGCCAGCGCATGCATCAGGCCGGTGACCGCGGCCGCACCGCCCATGTCGCCCTTCATGTCCTCCATGCCCGAGGCCGGCTTGATCGAATTGCCGCCGGTGTCGAAAGTGACGCCCTTGCCGACGAAGGCGACCGGGCTATCCTTCGGCTTGCCGCCGTTCCACTGCATGATCGCCATGCGGGCGCCACGTGGCGAGCCTTGCGCGACGCCGAGCAGCGAGCCCATGCCGAGCTTTTTCATCTCCTTCTCGGCCAATATCTCGACCTTGACGCCAAGCGCCTCGAGCTCCTTGGCTTTGGCCGCGAACTCGACCGGCCCAAGCACGTTTGCCGGCTCGTTGACGAGGTCGCGTGCCAGAAGCACGCCGTCGATCACCGCCTCGGCATCGGTGAAGGCCTTCTTCGCAGCGGCAGGATCGGCGGTGTGGATGGTCACCTTGACGGGCTTCTTCGGCTCTGCCTTGCCGTCGTCCTTGTCCTTCCTGGTCTTGTACTTGTCGAAGGAATAGCTGCGCAGAAGAATGCCCGCCGCAAGGCTTGCCGCATCCTTGCCACTCGGCGATGCACCGGCGAGATCGAGCAGCACAGTCACGTCGGTTGCCTTGCGCAGCGACGCGGCGATGGTGCCGCCAAGCTTCAGCCACGCATAGTCGTCGAGCCCAGACACCTTGCCGGCGCCTATCGCCAGCAGCCTGTCGAGCAACGCTCCCTGGGGCGCCAGAACTTCCACCGTGCTGGCGAACTTGCCCGTAAACTCAGCCACGGGAAAGGCTCGCTCCAGCGTCTTGCCGGGATCGCAGGCCTTGGCGGCGTCGCTTAGGCCGCCCTCATCCGCCGAGAGCACGAAGACCGTGCCCTTCTTGTTCGCCGCGGTCTGTGGCGCAGAAAATTTGACGAAGGCGATCGACGGTCTTTGATTCATCATGTCCTGCTTTCAGGGAATGCGCGGCTTTTGGGGAAGTGGTTCGAAACGATGCGCGACATTTGGTCGTTTTCCGGCATTTGGCAAGACTTTGCCGAATTCGCATCCCATATGACCTACGGAATCGATGACGATTCGTCGCGGCACGGCCCCGCTTTTTGCCGCAACCTGTTGTTAACCATCGATGTTCGCCCTTTCTTATCCATTCCCGCCGACACTCCGACCCGCCGGGGGGCGTGATTGGGACGTGACCCGGATCGACCATCTTATGGAGCCAGTTGTGCAGGCGCTGCCGGACAGCTACCTTGTTCGGTGGCATGATGCCGTTCGAAAAAATCGAGAAAAGCCTTCATGAAGGTCGTTGAACGCTACATCATGCGCCGCACTTTCGTGGTCTTCATGGCCGCGCTTGTCTGGACGCTGGCCATCGTGTGGACGACGCAAGTGCTGGCAAAGATCGATCTGGTCACCGACAGCGGCCAGTCGGCGCTGACCTTCTTCGAAGTCGCCGCCCTCATTCTTCCGTCCATCATCCCGATCGTGGTGCCTTTTGCGCTGGTGGTGGCGGTCGCACAGACACTCAGTGTCATGAATTCGGATTCCGAACTCGTCGTCGTCAACGCCGCGGGCGCCTCGCGCTGGACGATCGTGCGGCCAATCATGTTGCTGGCGCTCGCCGCCGCCGTCTTTTCCTTTGCCGTCGACAATGGCATCGACCCTTACGCACGGCAGAAAAACCGCGCCCTAGTGGCGTCATCGCGCGCGGATTTGTTGTCGCTGATCATCCAGGAAGGCACCTTCCGCAAGATCGAGGACGGGTTGTTCCTGCAGGTTGGCGAGCGGCTTCCCGACAATCGGCTGGGCGGCATTTTCGTCGCCGATTCGCGCGAAGAAGGCGTCAACCTCGTCTACTACGCCAAGACCGGCAGCATCATCGAACGCGGCGGCGAAAAGGTGCTGATGATGAATGACGGTGTCATCCATCGCAAGACGCTGACCGGCGATCTCTCCGTCATCCGCTTCACCTCCTATGCCTTCGACATGTCGGCCTTCATGGCGGCGGCTTCGGAGGTGACGCTGCTGCCAAAGGACCAGACGACCCAGTACCTGCTCAATCCAAACCCCAACGACAAGAACTACCAGCAAATTCCAAATGAATACCGGGCCGAGGTCAACCAAAGGTTTTCGGAATGGACCTACTCCATGGTCTTCGCGCTGATCGCGCTTGCGGTCGCCGGAGATGCGCGCTCGCACCGCGAGGCGCGCGTCAACCCGCTGATCACGGCCATCGCGATATCGCTGTTCGTGCGTTGGCTGGGCTTCTTTGCAGCCAGCAAGGCCGATGAAATCCCGCAATATGCCTATATGGTCTATGGCGTGCCGATCGTGGCTTCCGCGGTGGCGATCTGGTTCATCGTCTCCAACCGGACCATGGAACTGCCGGTGGCCTGGGCGGACTGGATGACAAATTTCGCCACCCGTATCGGCGACAGCTGGAACGCTTTCAAGCTGCGCTTCTCCAGGCGCGGCACTTCAGGGCAAGGGGTCAGCTGATGGGCTGGACGCTGGGCCGCTATTTCTTCTTCCGCTATGTGACGATCACCATCTGGTTCTTCATCGGCCTGCTGGCGTTGGTGTTCCTGATCGATTTCACCGAGCTCTCCGGACGCACCACGGGCCTGCCAGGCTTCACCTACGGGACGGCAGTGGCCATTTCGGGGTTGCGAATGCCGATGATCATGCTCCAGACCGTGCCGTTTGTCGGCCTGTTCTCGGCGATGGCGACGCTGGTATCGCTCAACCGGCGTTACGAGTTGGTCATCGCGCGTTCCGCCGGCGTCTCCGCCTGGCAATTCCTGTTGCCATGCTGCATCGGAGCCTTGCTGTTCGGCGCCCTGTCTGTAGGCGTCATCAATCCGCTCGCCGCGCACGCATTCTCCTGGTCCGAGCAGATCGAAACCCAGTTGCGTTCCGGCAAATCGAACACGGTTTCGGCCGATGCCGCGCCCTGGATTCGGCAGAAGACCAGTTCGGGGGACACCATCATCGGTGCGCGGGCCATCCTGAACCAGGGCCTGGAGATGGCCGATGTCGTCTTTTTCATTCTCGACCCGCAAGGAAATATCGTCGAGCGCAAGGACGCCGCGCGCGCCTTCTTGCGTGACGGCTATTGGGAATTGCAGGACGTCAAGACGCTCCAGAACGGCACCATCCAGGCATCGGCAAGCGATCGCGTGCCGACCAATCTGAAGCCTGAATTCGTGCAAGAGCGGCTGGCGCGCCCCGAAACCATCCCTTTCTACGACCTGCCCGGAAAAATCGAGGTTGCCCGCTCCTTTGGCCTCAAGGCAAATGCCTTTGCCATGCAGTTTGATTCGCTGCTGGCGTTGCCGTTCCTTCTCGTCGCCATGACGCTGATTGCGGCAACGGTTTCAATGCAATTTGCTAGGATGGGGCAGTCGGCGACGATGATTCTGGGTGGCATCATCGCTGGCTTTCTGCTTTATGTCGTTTCGGTGCTGGTGAAGGCATTCGGCGTGGCGGGGTTCGTGCCGACTGTCGTAGCCGCCTGGGTGCCGGTCGTGGTGGCTATGTTCTTCGGGGTGACTTTCCTGTTATACAAGGAAGACGGCTAGTGAGGGAGGCGTTTTTGCCCAGCAACAGGCAGGCCGGTTTGGCGCGCCTCTATGCGGCGACCGCCTTGGCGTGCGTGCTTGCCTACGCCGTTCCGGCACCGGCGCTTGCGCAGGAGGTCGGCGACATGGCGACGTCGGTTCCGTCCGGCTCGCAGATGCTGCTGGCGGCCGATACGCTGGTCTACAACAACGACAACCAGACGGTGACCGCCGTCGGTGGCGTGCAGATCGATTATGGCGGCAATCGCCTTGTCGCCCAGCGGGTCGAATACAACCGCAACACCAAGCGGATGGTGGCGAGCGGCAATGTCGAAGTCATCAACAGCGACGGCACCAAGATCAATTCGGAACATATCGACATCACCGATGATTTCGCCGACGGCTTCGTCAACGCGTTGCGCGTCGAAACCATCGACAAGGCCTATTTCGCCGCCGAAAGCGCCGAGCGCATGGGCGGCGTGCTGACCACGTTCCACAACGGCGTCTACACCGCCTGCGAACCGTGCGAAGACAAGCCCGACAAAGCGCCGACCTGGCGCGTCAAGGCCAGGAAGATCATCTGGAACGGCGAGAAGAAGACGGTTCGCTTCGAGAATGCGAATTTCGAGTTCTTCGGTTTTCCGCTCGCCTATCTGCCTGCATTCGAGATTGCCGACCCGACGGTGAAGCGCAAGAGCGGCTTCCTGATCCCAGGCGTCGTCTTCAACGACGATCTCGGCGTCGGCGTAAAAGTTCCCTACTACTTCGCCTTGTCACCGACCTATGACCTGACCGTCACCGGCACCGGCTACACCAAGCAGGGCTTCCTCGGCGAGGCCGAGTGGCGCCAGCGCTTTAACAATGGCCAGTACAGTTTGAAAATCGCCGGAATCCATCAGCAGGATCCCGATGCCTTCCTCGACACGACCGCCTTTCCCCCCAACGGCAACAATGTAAATTCGGGTGCGGCGGGCGATCCCAACAAATTCCGCGGTATGATGGGTACCCAAGGCCAGTTCGCTATCAATTCGCGCTGGAATTTCGGCTGGGACGTACTGTTGCAGACCGACAAGAATTTCTCGAACACCTACGACATCGCCAAGTACAATGCCTCAGTCCACCAGTCGTCGGTGTATCTGACGGGTCTCAATGGCCGCAACTATTTCGACGTACGCGCCATGCATTTCGATGTGCAGGAGGATGCGCTCGACAGCAATCCCTTCGCCCGAAGCGGCCAGCAGCCCTGGGCGCTGCCGTCGCTGGATTACGCCTATATTCCCGACGCGTCGGTCGGCGGTGGCCAGCTGTCGCTCAATGTCAATACGCGGGTCATCAGCCGTGACGATCTCGATAAGACTTTCTTCACCCCCACGCAACGCGTCCCTGGCATCGAAGGCGAATCGGGTCGTCTCACCGCCGAGGCCGAATGGAAGCGGAGCTTCGTCACCGATGACGGGCTGGTGCTGACGCCGTTGCTCGCGCTGCAGGGCGACGTCGACTACCTCAAAGCGTCATCGGCTTCGCTCGACGCCGTCAACGATATGGCCACGAATTTGGGTGAGCAGGCCGACATGCGGTCGTCGTTTGCCCGTTACATGGCAACAGCCGGGCTTGAGATGCGTTGGCCGATGCTGTTTTCCATGGCCAGCGGGTCCAGTCACGTGATCGAGCCGATGGCGCAGCTCTTCATGCGCCCGAACGAGCAGTATGTCGGCGGTCTCGCCGTTCCCAACGAAGACGCCCAAAGCATGGTCTTCGACGCGACCACCTTGTTCGAACGCGACAAGTTCTCCGGTTACGACCGTGTCGAAGGCGGTTCGCGCGCCAATGTCGGCTTCCGCTATTCCGGCTCCTACAACAATGGCTGGGGCACCAATGCCATTTTCGGCCAATCCTATCAGATCGGCGGCGAGAATTCCTTCGCCACACCGGATCTGGTCAATGTCGGCGCCAATTCCGGTCTCGACACGACCAAGTCCGACTATGTCGGCCTGTTCGGCATCAACAGCCCCAACGGCTTCGCGGCGTCGGTCAGTGGCCGTTTCGATGAACAGAGCTTTGAAATCCGCCGCGCCGAGGTGAAGGCTGCCTATTCCGGCCTGCCGGTGTCGCTGAGCGCCAAATATGCCTTCATCCAGGCCCAGCCACTGTACGGTTTCGCCACCGACCGTCACGAGGTCACGCTTGGTGCATCGACGCATCTCGCCGAGAACTGGCGCGTCTTCGGCACCGGAACCTACGACCTGCAGCAAAGCCTTCTGGTCAGGGATGGCGTCGGTTTCGCCTACAACGATTCCTGCTTCACCTATCTGATGACCTACTCGCAGTCGCGCGACCTGAACACCAGGGAGGTGTCGCAGACGATCGGCTTCAATCTGTCGTTCCGCACCCTCGGCGATTTCGGCTCGTCGAGCAGTGCCATCGACTCGATCCAGTAACAATCGGCGACATCGTTTCGCCGCATAGGGCTGGCACGGATTTCGCGCACCTGAAAAGATAAGAATTGGGCGGAACCGGGATAGAATTGGGATGCCAACGATGAGGAAATACCTCTTTTCAGCAGGGTTCGCGTTGCTGGTGGCGGCAACGTCCGTGTCGCTCACAGTGATGACACCACCGGCTTTCGCCAGCGAAATCAAATACGTCGTCAACGACATTCCGGTCACCACCGGCGATATCGCCCATCGCGCCGCCTTCCTGAAGCTGCAGCGTAAGAAGGGTGATGCCGGCCAGGAAATGATCGACCAGACGCTGCGCATGGCTGAGGCCAAGCGGCTTGGTATCCGCATCACCGACGCGCAGGTCGAGGCCGCCTATCAGCGCTTCGCCTCGAGCAACAAAATGCAACTCGGCCAGCTCGACGGCGTCATGGAGAAGTCAGGCGTCGGCAAGAGCCACTTCAAGGAATTCATCCGCGCTCAGATGGCCTGGAACCAGGCCTTGAGCGCGCGCTACCGTTCCGGCGACGGCACCGGTGCCGTCAGCGAACAGGATCTCGTCAGGAAGATGCTCGAAAAAGGCGGCTCCAAGCCGAGCGCCACCGAGTACATGCTGCAGCAAGTCATCTTCGTGGTGCCGGCGGCCGAACGCAGCGCGACGCTGGGCAAGCGCAAGCGCGAGGCCGACGCCATGCGAGCCCGCTTCAGCGGCTGCAACACGACGCGCGAATTCGCCAAGGGCCTGATCGACGTCACCGTTCGAGATCTGGGCCGGGTGCTGGCGCCGCAACTGCCGCAGGACTGGGCCGAGCAGATCAAGGCTACCAAGGTCGGCGGCGCCACCGTCACGCGCGAAACCGAACGCGGCGTCGAATTCATCGGCATCTGCTCGTCGCGCGAAGTGTCCGACGACAAGGTCGCGCAGATGGTCTTCCAGGGCGAAAGCTCCGGCGACAAGAACGCCGACGAGCTGAGCAAGAAATATGTCGACGAGCTGAAGGCGAAAGCCCGCATCGTCAAGCGCTGACGTGGCCAGCACAGTGACTGCGCTCGCATTGAGCGCCGGCGATCCGTCCGGCATCGGGCCGGAGATCGCCATCGCCGCCTTTATGGCGCGCGAGGCTGCCGCCCTGCCCGCCTTCTATCTGCTTGCCGATCCGGCGCTGATCGCGTCGCGGGCGCGCCTCCTCGGCATTTCGCTGCCGATCGTCGAAACGACACCAGCACGAGCGGCGCAAGTCTTTGCCCGCGCCCTGCCGGTCGTTCCGCTCGCCGCCCGCTGCATCGACAGCCCCGGCCGGCCCGCCCCGGCCAATGCGACCGCAACCATCGAAGCCATCGACCGCGCCGTCGCCGACTGCCTTGCCGGCGAAGCTTCGGCTATCGTGACCTGCCCCATCGCCAAGAAGCCGCTCTATGATGCCGGCTTCCGCTTTCCCGGCCACACTGAATATCTGGCGCATCTGGCAGCCCAGCACAGCGGCGTCGAAGCGATGCCGGTGATGATGCTGGCAGGGCCGGACCTGCGCACCGTTCCCGTCACCATCCATATCGCGCTGGCTGAGGTGCCCAAGGCATTGACCACCGAGCTTATCGTCGCCACCGCGCGTATCACCGCCGCCGATCTCACCGGCCGCTTCGGCATTGCCAGGCCACGGCTCGCCATTGCCGGGCTCAATCCACATGCCGGCGAAGGCGGCGCCATGGGCCTCGAGGACGAGCGCATCGTGCGTCCGGCGGTCGACATACTGCGTGCCGAAGGCATCGACGCTTTCGGCCCCCTTCCGGCCGACACGTTGTTCCATGCCCGGGCGCGGGCCGGTTATGACGCGGCCCTTTGCATGTATCACGACCAGGCGCTGATCCCGGCCAAGGCGCTGGCCTTCGATGAGGCGGTCAATGTCACGCTCGGCCTGCCCTTCATCCGCACGTCGCCCGACCATGGCACCGCCTTCGACATCGCTGGCAAGGGTGTGGCGCGGCCCGACAGCCTGATGGCGGCATTGAAGCTTGCCCGGCAATTGGCCGACACGAACACGAGGCCGGTTGCCGCATGAGACCGCAGGCATGAGCATCGACGGGCTGCCGCCGCTGCGCGAGGTGATCGAGCGTCATGGGCTGCAGGCAAAGAAGGCGCTCGGCCAGAATTTCCTGTTGGACCTCAATTTGACCGGCAAGATCGCCCGCACCGCCGGCGATTTGACCGATGCGACAGTGATCGAGGTCGGCCCCGGACCTGGTGGGCTGACACGCGCCTTGCTCTCCAACGGCGCGCACCATGTCATTGCCATCGAGCGGGACGAACGCTGTCTGGCTGCCCTTGCCGAAGTGTCCGATCACTATCCTGGCCGGCTGGAGATTGTGTCCGGCGATGCGCTGAAGACGGATTTCGCTGCCCTTGCCAGTCGAGCGAGCCGGGATGGCGGTCCGGTAAAGATCGTGGCCAACTTGCCCTACAATATCGGCACGGAGCTTCTGCTACGCTGGTTGACGGTCAGCGACTGGCCGCCCTTCTACACCTCGATGACATTGATGTTCCAACGCGAGGTGGCCGAGCGCATCGTCGCGCCCGCCGGCAGCGACAGCTATGGCCGGCTCGGGGTTCTTGCCGGCTGGCGGACGGAGGCGAGGATCGCCTTCGACGTACCGCCCCAGGCATTCACGCCGCCGCCAAAGATCACATCCTCGGTGGTGCATCTGGTGCCGCGCCCGGCGCCCCTGCCCGCCGAGGTGAAAAAACTCGGCCGCGTCACCGAAGCCGCCTTCGGCCAACGCCGAAAAATGCTGCGGCAGAGCGTGAAAAGCCTCGGCGGCGAGGCCCTGCTCGAACGCGCCGGGATCGATCCGACACGCCGCGCCGAAACGCTCAGTGTCGAGGAATTCGTCCGGCTGACCAACGCGGTGTAGGAAGCTGCCAATCTCCCACTGGGGAGATTGGCGCTTCACCGCCTCAGCCCGTCTTCTCGTCCAGCAGTCCCGAGACGAAATCGAACAGGCCAGGCCGGCGATCGCGTCTCAGACGCTCGGCGACGACGATGCCGCGCACTTCGGCGAAGGCGCGGTCGAGATCGTCATTGACGATGACGAAATCATATTCCTTCCAGTGCTCGATCTCGTTGCGGGCGTTTTTCAGCCGCGTCTCGATCACCGCTTCCTGGTCTTCGGCGCGGCGCTTCAGCCGCGCCTTCAATTCCTTCATCGACGGCGGCAAGATGAAGATCGAGACGATGTCGGCGCGCATCTTCTCCTTGAGCTGCTGTGCACCTTGCCAGTCGATGTCGAACAGCATGTCGCGCCCTTCGGAAAGCGCCAATTCGGCCGGTTCGCGCGGGGTCGCATAGCAATTGCCGTGCACCTCGGCCCATTCGAGCAGCGCGTCGGAATCACGAAGCCGCTCGAACTCGCGCATCGTCCGGAAATGGTAGTGGACGCCCTCGATCTCGCTGCCGCGGCGCGGCCTGGTGGTGACCGAGACCGACAGTTCGAGGCTGGAATCGCTTTCCAGAAGGTTGCGCGCGATCGTCGACTTGCCAGCACCGGACGGCGACGACAGAACGAGCATCAGGCCCCGGCGGCGAATGCGGGACCCCAAATCCTTGGCAACCATTGGCTACTCCAGATTCTGGATCTGTTCACGAAACTGGTCGACCACCGCCTTCAGCTCCAACCCGATCGCGGTGACAGCGGCGGCATTCGACTTCGAACACAGCGTATTCGATTCGCGGTTAAATTCCTGTGCCAGAAAATCAAGCTTGCGGCCGACCGCGCCGCCGCCCTTCAGCAATGCCCGGCCGGATGCGACATGCGTTTTCAGCCGGTCGATCTCTTCGCGAATATCGGCCTTGGTGGCCAGGAATGCCGCCTCCATATGCAGTCGGGTCGCGTCCAGATTGGCGGAAGCATCCATCAACATCCTGACCTGCTCGGCGATGCGCTCGCGGATCGCCACCGTCTCGCGTGACGGATCCACCTCGGCCCGCAGCGTCAGCGCTTCGATCATGTCGATATGACCCGACAGTAGCAAAGCAAGCGCGGCACCCTCGCTCTGTCGTGCCTGTTCGAGCCCTTTAAGGGCCACCTCGAGCGCGACCATGATCGCGGCATCGAGCGCAGCTCGCGCCTCTTCGGTTTCGACAGTTTCGGGAATGTCGAGCACGCCGCGCAGCGAAAGCAATCCGTCCGATGTCGCGGGAGCAACGCCGAATTGCTCCTGCAGCCTTTTGGCGAGCCCCGCCAGGTCTTTCAGGAAGGCCTCATTGACGATCGGCTGCGCTTGCGTGCCGGCGGCACGGCCGATGCTCAGCGTCGCCTGGAAATTGCCTCGCGAAAAACGCTTCTGAAGTATCTGCCTGACGGCCGGTTCCAGCCGCTCGAAGCCTTGCGGCAGCCGCAGCCGCACCTCGACGCTCTTGCCGTTGACGGACTTGACCTCCCAGGCGATCGAGGTGCCTTCATGCTCGGCGACGGCTCGCGCAAAACCGGTCATGCTCTGCAAATTCATATCGCCCACGTGTCCCCTGGCGCATCAGCCCCGAAACCGGCTTTCCGGAGCGGAGTAAATACGACTTGAAAATGACTGCGCGCCCAGGCGCGTCGAAAACGGACGCGGGGCGCTCTTCCACATGTCAGGGCGTTGCCCGGTCGGCAACGCCTTTCTTCATCCTACTGGGCAGCGCCCGCATCGCCTTCGCCGCCATCAACCGGCTTGTCGGCATTGCCGTCGCTGGCGCCAGTGGTGTTGGCGGCCTTAGCGGCGTCATCGGCTTGTTTCTTCAGCAAGGCGCGATAGCGGGCGACATTCTCATTGTGCTCGTCCAGCGTCGCGGCAAAGACATGCCCGCCGGTGCCATCGGCGACGAAATAGAGGTCGTCGGTCTTCGACGGATTGGCCACCGCCTCCAGCGCCGCACGACCCGGATTGGCGATCGGCGTCGGTGGCAAGCCGCTGATCATATAGGTGTTGTAGGGCGTCTGTTTCTGGATGTCCGACTGGTAGATCGGCCGGTCCGCCGGCTTGCCCTTGCCGCCGAACAGACCGTAGATAATGGTCGGATCGGATTGCAGGCGCATGCCCTTGGCAAGCCGGTTCAGGAAGACGGCGGCGACCCGCGAACGCTCGTCACCCTTGCCCGTCTCCTTCTCGACGATCGAGGCCAGCGTAACGAACTCCTCGACGTTGGCCAGCGGCAGGTCCGGCGCGCGCCGCTGCCAGACATCATCGACCAGCTTCTTCTGATCCGCCAGCAGCTTGTCGACCATCTGCTGGCGCGTCGCGCCGCGCGTGAAGCGCAGCGTGTCGGTGGCGAGGCTGCCCTCGGGAGGCGTGGTCGCCGGCATATCGCCGCTCAAGGCAGGCTCGTCGGCGATGCGCTGCAATGCCTGCTCGACCGTCAGCCCTTCTGGAACGGTCAGCGAATACATCACCGACTTGCCACTCTTCAGAAGCTCCATGATGTCGCGCATGGAGGCCCTGGGCTTGATCTCGTATTCGCCGGCCTTCAGCGCCGAATCATTGCCGAAGGCGCGCACGCCGAGGCGGAATATCCGGGCATCGCTGATCAGTCCGCGGCGTTCGAGCTGGTCGGCAATATCCTGGACGCCGGTGCTCGGCTTGACCAGGAAGGTGTCGCCATTGGCCGAGGGGCCGGGTTCGGTGAATTCCTGCTTGCCGAAATAGACCGCGACGCCGGCAGCCAGAACCATCAGCATCACCGAGGAGATGACGAAGTTCATGAACACGACGACCTGGCTGCGTGACGCACGCGAGCGCTTCGGCGGCGGCGTGCCAGCCTCCGGCCGCAACGCCTCGCTGGCCGTTTTCGGCACTATCGGTCCGGATGTCGCCGGCCGTTGCCCGAATTCTCCGTTATCTGCCGGATTTGTGTTCATTTCGCCCTACCGTTCGATCGCCCAACGAATCCCCAGCGGCAGAGTAGGGGCGAATATGGCAAAATTGACGGCACGCCGAAGCATCGCCCGGCGGCCGGACGATCATCCATTGTAGCGCTGGAAGACCAGCGACGCGTTGGTCCCGCCAAAGCCGAAGGAATTGGACAGCGCCACATCGATCTGGCGGGCACGCGGCTTGTTCGGCACCAGGTCGATCGCGGTTTCGCGCTCCGGGTTGTCGAGGTTGATGGTCGCCGGCGCGACATTGTCCCTGATGGCAAGGATCGAGAAGATCGCTTCGGCCGCACCGGCCGCCCCCAGGAGATGGCCGATCGACGACTTGGTCGACGACATCGAAATCTTCGACGCGGCATTGCCGACAAGCCGCTCTACCGCGCCAAGCTCAATCGTGTCGGCCATGGTCGAGGTGCCGTGCGCGTTGATGTAGTCTACATCGGCAGGCGTCAGCTTGGCCCGGTTCAGTGCCGCCGTCATGCAACGGAAGGCGCCATCGCCATCCTCGGCGGGCGCGGTGATGTGATAGGCGTCGCCGGTGAGACCGTAGCCGGTCACCTCTGCGTAAATCTTGGCGCCGCGCGCCTTGGCATGTTCGAGCTCCTCGAGCACGACGACGCCGGCGCCCTCGCCCATGACGAAGCCGTCGCGGTCGCGGTCATAGGGGCGCGACGCCGTTTGCGGTGCATCGTTGCGATCGGTCGACAGCGCCCGGCATGCGGCGAAGCCGGCGATCGACAGCCGCGTCACCGGCGCTTCGGCGCCACCGGCGACCATCACGTCGGCATCGCCCCACATGATCAACCGGGCAGCATCGCCAATGGCGTGCGCGCCGGTCGAACAGGCCGTGACGACGGCATGGTTCGGGCCTTTCAGCCCGTGCCTGATCGAAACCTGCCCGGAAACGAGATTGATGATCTGGCCCGGGATGAAGAAAGGACTGATGCGGCGCGGACCGCGTTCCCTGAGGATCATCGCGTTCTCCGCGATGCCCTCGATACCGCCAATGCCGGAGCCGATCAGGACGCCGGTGGCGCATTGCTCTTCATGCGTCTTTGGTTCCCAGCCGGAATCCTTCATCGCCTCATCGGCGGCGGCAATCCCGTACAGGATAAAGTCGCCGATCTTGCGCAATTCCTTCGGCTCGAGCACGGCCTCGGGATTGAAGGTGGCATTGCTGCCGTCGCCACGCGGAACGACGTGGGCGATCTTGCAGGCAAGATCCTCCACCTCGAACTCGGTGATGCGCTTGGCTGCGCTGCGGCCGGTCAGAAGTTCCTTCCAGCTGTGCTCAAAGCCCATGCCGAACGGCGACAACAACCCAAGGCCCGTGACGACGACACGCCTCATCGCAGGTCCTCCCCGGTGATGACTGCAGAAAGCGTCAGGCCGAAGCCTTGTCGATGTACTTCACGGCATCGCCGACCGTCAGGATGGTCTCGGCCGCGTCGTCGGGAATCTCGACGCCGAATTCTTCTTCGAACGCCATGACGAGTTCGACCGTGTCGAGGCTGTCGGCGCCCAGATCATCGATGAAGCTCGCCTGCTCCGTCACTTTGTCGGCATCGACGCCAAGGTGCTCGATGACGATCTTCTTGACGCGCTCTGCGGTGTCACTCATTTGGGCATCCTCGTCTTTTGTTTGTCTGTCTTCGTTAGCGGGCAGAATGCCGCTAATCAAGCTGAAAGATGGTCCTGCCGGAAACGCAACGGCTACGGACCGGTTTTTGCCCGAACCGCCGGGTTGCGGGCCGCATTACACGAAAAATAGCCGAGGTCCAAGCCGAAACGGTCTCTTTTCACAACCCTGTGGTGTTGCTGCCGGACCTCGTTCAAATCATCGCCATGCCGCCATTCACATGGATGGTCTGGCCGGTGACATAGGCTGCTTCGTTGGAGGCGAGATAGGCGACGGCGGACGCGACTTCAGCGGTGGTGCCCATGCGGCGCGTCGGGATCGCCGCCATGATCGCCTCTTTCTGCTTGTCGTTAAGCTTGTCGGTCATCGCCGATTCGATGAAGCCAGGGGCGACGCAGTTGACGGTGATGTTGCGGGTGGCGATCTCCTGCGCCAGCGACTTGGAAAAGCCGATCATGCCGGCCTTGGAGGCGCAATAGTTGGTCTGGCCTGGGTTTCCGGTGACGCCGACGACCGAGGTGATGTTGATGATGCGGCCATGGCGGCGGCGCATCATCGGATGGGTGAGTTCGCGGGTCAGCCTGAACACGGCGGTCAGGTTGACCTCGAGCACGGTGTCCCAGTCGGCATCCGACATGCGCACGAACAGCCCGTCCTTGGTGATGCCGGCGTTGTTGACCAGGATGTCGACGCCTTCGAGATCGGCCTCCGCCTTCTGGCCGAGCGCCTTAACCTCGTCACGGTTCGACAAATTGGCTGGAAACAGCTTGACCCGGTCGCCAAGCTCGGTGGCCAGCGCTTCCAGTTTCTCGACGCGGGTGCCATGCAGGCCTACGATGGCGCCTTGCGCATGCAGGACCCTGGCGATCGCCTCGCCGATGCCGCCCGATGCACCGGTGACGAGCGCCTTGCGGCCAGTCAATTCGAACATGTCTCTTCCTTCTCTCAAACCGGACAACGGTTATCTGTAAACATCGCCGCACCAGAAGTCGCCGGCTTTCATCGTGTCTTCCTCGCCGCTCCTGATCCGCGCCAACACCTCGGCTGCAAGATAATAGTCCTCTATATCCTCAAGACCACGCTCGATGAACTCACGTAGATGATAGGCCTTGCTCCGGCCGGTCCTAGACGCAAGAGCATCCAGGCGCTGCCAGACTTCTGCAGAAAGACGGATCGAGGTGGACATGCCGCACCTTGGTTGCGATGCCCGTATTCATGTGGCCGGGCGTTGGTGAATTCAAGCCAGGCGGTTCAACCAAGCGCCGCCAGTGCCGCTTCGACCTCGGCCGCGGAACCGACCGAGGCAGTGGCGATGTCGCGGTTGATGCGCCGCGCCAAGCCTGAAAGCACCTTGCCGGCGCCAATCTCGTAGAGCGTTGTGACGCCGTTTGCGCCGAACCATTCCACCGTCTCGCGCCAGCGCACACGGGCAACCACCTGCTCGAACAGACGCCGTGCGATCTCGTCCGGGTCGTTGGTCGGGGTGACTGTAACATTGGGGACGATGGGGACGACCGGCGTGGCCTTCGCCACCCCGGCCAGCGCCTCGCGCATGACGTTCGCGGCCGGGGTCATCAGCGCGGAGTGGAACGGCGCGGAGACCTGCAGCATCAGCGCGCGCTTGGCGCCCTTTTCGGTGCACAGTTTGGCCGCCAGTTCGACCGCGGCCTTGGTGCCGGAAATGACCAGTTGGCCGCCGCCATTGTCGTTGGCGATCTGGCAGACCGAGCCCTTCCCGGTCCCTTGGGCAGCCTCTGCGCAGGCGGCTTCGACATCGGCCTGTTCCAACCCGATGATCGCCGCCATCGCGCCCTCGCCCGCCGGCACCGCCGCCTGCATCGCATTGCCGCGGATGCGCAGCAGCCGGGCGGCATCGGCAACCGAAACAAAGCCGGCGGCTGCGAGCGCCGAATACTCGCCCAGCGAATGGCCGGCGACATAGGTGACCTTGTCCTTCAGCGAGAAGCCGCGCGATTCCAGCGCCCGGATCGCGGCCAGCGACACGGCCATCAGCGCCGGCTGCGCGTTGGCGGTCAGCGTCAACACCTCTTCTGGCCCTTCCCAGATCAGTTTCGACAGATTTTCGCCGAGCGCGTCGTCGACCTCCTGGAAGACCCTGCGCGCCTCCGGAAAGGTGTCAGCAAGATCCTTGCCCATGCCGACAGCCTGGCTGCCTTGTCCAGGAAAGGTGAATGCAACGGCCATGCGAGGGCTCCCAAGGGCTGGTTTTGCTTGCCTGATAGACGAGTTTTTCTTGCCTGTGACGCAAGGCAGGCCGCCAAGTCAAGCCCGGTTCACCGCTGCCCGACGGCGACTTTGCCTGCCGAGCCCCTGTTGCGAAAGGGTTTTTGGCGATCACTCCTGATGAAAACCGCTCACGATTCGTTTGCTGGCTCTTCTTATTTTCGCTACAGCCGCTAGCTTTGCGTGACAATTCCATGACAATCGAGTGACGTGTTGTCGCTGGGTGGGGAAGTTAAAGTGGCAAAGAGTTCGAAACGCGCCGGAAAAGCCGCGCCACAGTTCCTGGAAGACGATCCGTCCACCGGCTATCTGCCAGGCAGGAGATGGCCGGTCGTGCGCTATGGGCTGATCAGCCTGGCAATCGCGGCTGTCCTGGTGTTTGCCATCGAGCTGATCGTGCGCGGCGACTTCGCCGGCACCGTCTCCTTCTTCCTGCAGCCGTTCAAGCCCGGCTGGACCACCATTGTCGTGTTCGCGCTGCTCCTGATCGGCTTCGATGCGGTGCTCGGCCGCAGCCACCAGAGCCTGATGATCGTCGCGCCGCTGACCCTGTCGCTTGCTTTCGTCGGTCACCAAAAGTCGCACTATCTCGGCGATCCGCTCTATCCGACCGATTTCCTTTATGCCCGCCAGATCTTCGCGCTGTTGCCGCTGCTGGTGCGCGAACGGCCGATGACCGCGCTTGCCATGGTCGTCGGCATCGTCGCCGGCCTGTCGTTGCTCGTCTACGGCTGGCGGCTATGGCGCCGCAAGGTTCCCGCACTCAGCCGCAAGGGCCGCCTTGCGCGGCTGACGCTGGCAGTACCGCTGCTCGCCTTCTTCGTTTCGATCATGGACTACGCCACCTTCTCCTGGACCAGGGATCGGCTGCAGATCATCCCGATCATGTGGGATCAGAAGGAAAACTATGCCTCCAACGGCTTTGCGCTGGCCTTTGCTCTCAACGTGCCTATGGCGCACGTTTCGGCGCCGCCGGGCTATTCCGACAAGGCAATCGCCGCGATCGGCAGGACTGATGTGATCGCCTCGGTGCCCGCCGAAAAGCCCGACATCATCATCGTCATGAGCGAGTCCTTCTGGGATCCGACCAAGCTGCCCGGCGTCAGCATCACGCCCGATCCGATCCCCAATGTGCGGGCGCTGCGCTCTGGCTCGATGTTCTCGCCGGAATTCGGCGGCATGACCGCCAACATCGAGTTCGAGGCGCTGACCGGCTTTTCCAACGCTTTCCTGCCCGCCGGCAGCATCCCCTATCAGCAATATGTGCGCACGCCGACGCCTTCGCTCGCGACTTTCCTGAAGAGCCAGGGCTACCGGGCGCGCGCCATCCATCCCGGCACCAACTGGTTCTGGAACCGTGGCGCGGTCTACGCCGATTTCGGCTTCAACGATTTCAAGTCGGAAGAAACGCTGCCGCCCATGCAAAAGCGCGGGCCGCTGGCATCGGACGCGGCGATGACCGACGAGATCATCGGCGAGGCCGACGCCAGCGACGAGCCGGTGTTCTTCTTTGCGGTCAGCCTGCAAAACCATGGTCCCTACGAGCCGAACCGCTATTACAATCCGACACATAAGGTGCAGGCGCCGATCAGCCAGTGGGCGCGCGAATCGCTGCTCAGCTACGCCGAGGGCTCAGCCGATGCCGATCGCGGTCTTGAACGCCTCGTCGAGTGGGCGAAGAAACGCTCCCGCCCCACCGTGATCGCCTTTTTCGGCGACCACCTGCCGCCGCTGGGGCCGGTCTATGTCGAAACCGGTTTCCTGAAGGACAATGTCGCGCCGCGCAAGGAAGCGTCGCCCGAGGCTGCACTCGAACATCACGAGACGCCTCTGGTCATCTGGTCGAACCGCACCGGCCCGGCTGAGGACATGGGCGCCGTCAGCCCGGCCTTCCTGCCCTATCATATCCTGAAGACGGCCGGCATCAGCCATCCCTATTACACCGGCTTCCTGGGCGAGATGCGCGAACGTTACCGTGTCGTCGACCGCAATTTGCTGCTGACGCCGACTGGCGAGGCCACGCCCGATTGGGCGCGGCAGAAGGAGATCGACCCGGCAATCCGCGACTTCCGCCTGCTGCAGTACGATATGATGTTCGGCAAGCGTCGGGCAGCGCCTGACTTCTTCCCCGAAACGGTCGACAAGGTTGTCGCCCATACGAGTTGAGACGGATCGATCCCGTCAGGGCCGGCCCATCTCTCTCGGACCAAGTGTTCAATTCGTCAATTGCAGTTTCGTAAACTTGTTGGCGATCTGCAGGAACACGTTCGGCAGTTTTGCCGGATCGTTGACGGCATAATAGCCGCTCGGATCAGAGGCGCATGCGCTGTAAAGCTCGCGGTTGGCGGCGGTGTCGGACTGCAGCACCATGGTGTAGATTTGCACGCCCTCGTTCTTCAATTGCGTGCAAACGCTTTTGGTCCAGCCGTCGACATTGCGCGCCGCGGTGATCTGGTTGTCGGATCCGAAACGGCCACCCGCCAGATAGCCATAGGATGTGTAGTCGGACTTTGTCGCAAGTTCTTCGCTTGCGCCATAGACGACGTTCTCTCCATCGGTGAGCAACAGCACGATCTTGCTGATGCCAGGCGTCTTCCACGGCGCTCCATCGGTGTAGGGCGCGGCGGGCGACAGCACCCGCATGCCCCACGACAGGCCTTCGGAGACATTGGTGCCTGAACCGTTCCACTCGGTCATCTCGCTGGCTGCCTTGCGCAACTTGTCGAAATCGTCGGTGAGGGGAACGACCGGTGTGGGGCAGGCGCGGTTCGGGCCAACGGTGACAGGGGTGCCCGTCTCGGTGATGAGCTCCTTGACGGGCGCCACATATTTGGCGACCTTCTCCTTGGCAGCCTTGCCGGGCGTCAACGGATCTTCGAGATCGCTGAAATCGATGCCGAGACGGTTGCCTTTCTGCTTATCGAGCTTGGTCTTGTCGTAGCCGTCGTCGAGATAGGAATTGTTGTAGTGCCTGGCCGAGTTGCCATACGAGGCAGACGGCGTTTGGGCAATTTCCGGATCGTCCGGCGCAAAATACGGCACGAACAGCGTGTCGGGCTTGTCCGGATCGGGCGGCGTGTCGGAAATATTGTAAGCGCCCGGCCGCGCCTCGACGCAGCCTTTCCATCCGGTGCCGTTCCATCCCGCATCTGTCCATCCGGTCGCCTTGAGCTGCTTGAAAAGCGCCATATGATGGGGACGCTTGCCGTCGATGACCGGGAAATTGACACCGTTGGTGGAAGACTTGCCGTCCATGTCGATCCAGGACGGGTCGAATTCATCGCCATCGACATTGACGGCCGTGACGAATGGAACCAGCGAAGCCCGGACCTGGCGCGTCGGCGATTTTGCCGACTCGAGCGTGTCGAGCAACGATTTCGTCGCCGTCCTCAGCGCCGTCATGCGAGCGCCGGCCATGGAACCGGTGTTGTCCAGCACCAGCACGACTTCGAGCTGATTGTTCGATTCGACCGCGGAGGCATCGACCGCGATGTGCTTGCTGTTGCCGAACAGGAAGGCGAAGTTGAGATTGACGTCCGCCGAGGCAACCGCCTTTGTCTTGACGAAGTTGACGCCCTTGTCGACAGTCAATGTCGCCTGCGCATTGCTGAGTTCGCCATGACCGACGATGTTGGCCTGGAAATAGCGGTTGAAAGCGTCATTGCGGCTGATGTCGAGATCGCCAAGATGCGAAGAAGCAAGGTTTGCCGAATCAAGGGCATTCTGCAGATTGCCCTTGGCCCGCATCAGGGTCGAGACATCGGTTGCAAAACCGACAGCCGTCAGGATGACCGGCAAGCCCAATCCCAGCACTAGCGAGAAATTGCCGCTCGTCGAGCGCCAGAACTTGTTGAGAAGCATCCATACCCCCGGAAAATGCTTGCCGCGCTTTTTGTGCGCGGGTTATCCGGCTTCTGCGCCTCGCATGATGAATCGACGGTTGACGCTGGGTTTCAACTCCGCACGACCTGACATTGTGGTTAAGGCGCAGTTGCCGGAAAACCCCGAAGCCTAGCCGTTATTGCTGTTTGATTTTTGGCCGCCTGCGACGCGGACGACATCATCTGCTTACGACAAACGACATCGCCTGCCCTTGCGTTGTAGCCGGATTGCTATATAGACGCCCGCAATCTGCCGGTCCTTGCTGGGGGCTGAACGGAGGGCCGGAGGTTTTCTCGAAAACCTTCGTGTGAAGCCAGAAGTGCTTCCGCCTCCCGTGTCTCCGCTCTCGACCGTCTCGTTATGCTCCTTTCTTCCCCGTACCCTTCGAGGGTTTGCGGGTCAGAGAAGTTGCAGAGGCTTTTGCCGCCGGGAACCGGGAGAGAAACGAAGAAAGGCATAAGACATAATGGCTCTTTACGAACATGTGTTTCTTGCCCGGCAGGACCTCTCGCAGCAGCAGGTCGATGCGCTTGTCGAACAGTACAAGGGTGTCATCTCCGCAAATGGCGGGTCCGTCGGTCGGGTCGAGAACTGGGGACTGAAGTCCCTCACCTACCGGGTCAACAAGAACCGGAAGGCTTACTACACGCTGATGGACCTGAATTGCCCGGCGGCCGCGCTCAACGAGATGGAGCGCCAGATGGGCCTGTCCGAAGACGTGCTGCGTTTCCTGACCATCAAGGTCGAGGCGCATGAGGAAGGCCCCTCGGCCATGATGCAAAAGCGCGAAGAGCGCTCGGACCGCGGCGGCTTCGGCGACCGCGACCGTGGCGATCGTGGCCCGCGCTCATTCGGCGACCGCGATCGCGGCGACCGCGGCGATCGTCCGCCGCGCTCGTTCGGCGACGCTGGTGCCGATCGTGGTCCGCGCCGTCCGCGCGAAGGCTTTGAAGGGGGTGCAGAATAATGGTCGACATCAACCAGATCCCGACCCGGCGCCCGTTCCATCGCCGCCGCAAGACCTGCCCGTTCTCGGGTGCCAACGCGCCCAAGATCGACTACAAGGACGTGCGTCTGCTGCAGCGCTACATTTCAGAGCGCGGCAAGATCGTGCCGTCGCGCATCACCGCCGTCAGCCAGAAGAAGCAGCGCGAACTCGCCAAGGCGATCAAGCGCGCCCGCTTCCTCGGTCTGCTGCCCTACGTGGTTCGCTAATATCTCCAATGCGGGCGGCTCGCCGCCCGCTCTTCTCCCACGGCGACGGGCGCCGCAGGATTGAATATCAAATCCCGGGTTGAGGCTAAAAACCTCTAACTGCCGCGACAGGCAGGACAGCGACACCAGCGCCTCAGGCGCTCAAGCTTCCTGACCTGTTCCAGAGACATTCGGCGTCGATCTCATCGATCGATTGGCGCCCAACAGAAGGAACAAAACCATGGAAGTCATTCTTCTCGAACGCGTTTCCCGCCTCGGCCAGATGGGCGATACCGTCAAGGTCAAGGACGGCTTTGCCCGTAACTTCCTGCTGCCGCAGGGCAAGGCGCTGCGCGCCAACGAAGCCAACAAGAAGAAGTTCGAAGGCCAGCGCGCGCAGCTCGAAGCCCGCAACCTCGAGCGCAAGTCGGAAGCCGCCCAGGTTGCCGAAAAGCTCGACGGCAAGAGCTTCATCGCCGTTCGCTCCGCCGGTGAAACCGGGCAGCTTTACGGTTCCGTTTCGACCCGCGACATCGCCGACCTGCTGACTGCGGAAGGTTTCTCGATCAACCGCAACCAGATCCTGCTCAACCAGCCGATCAAGACCATCGGCCTCACCAATGTGGCGATCGCGCTGCATCCGGAAGTCGAAGTCACCATCACGCTCAACATCGCCCGCACGGCCGACGAAGCCGAACGCCAGGCCAAGGGCGAGACGCTGACCACCGCCGAAGCCATCTATGGCGACGACATCAACGACAATGCCCGGCCGGAAAACTTCTTCGACCCGAACACCGAGTTCGAAGGCGGCGAAGACAACGCCTGATCGTACGTCGCAAGGGGATTGGAGCTGTGCTCCGATCTCGATTGAAGCATTGCTTCGATCACTTTGCCGTCATCCAGCCATGCTGGACCAACGCCCGGGCCTCTCGCCCGGGCTTTTTTGTGCCAAATGGAACTTTTCGAATCCCTAT
Source organism: Mesorhizobium sp. LjRoot246 (assembly GCF_964254115.1). Lineage (NCBI taxonomy): Bacteria > Pseudomonadati > Pseudomonadota > Alphaproteobacteria > Hyphomicrobiales > Phyllobacteriaceae > Mesorhizobium > Mesorhizobium sp. LjRoot246. The sequence continues at coordinate 4,838,953 of NZ_CAXUSN020000001.1, forward strand.
ATATTGTTGCAGACTATGGCGTCGCGCGTCCTTTGGCCGCGCTAACTACGCTGTACAACTTTGGTTCGGCGCAAGACCTCCGGCGAAAACCGTTGCCGATTTTCGGGTCACGCGCCGAGACAGCCTGTCTGGCCGAGAGGGGACATTGGTCATGAATATTCTGTTGAAGCGCGTTCTCGACCGGCTGGTGCGCACCGGCAATCTCAAAGTGACCGGCCCCAAGGGCACGGCGGTGGTTTTCGGCGACGGCAGCGGCGAACCGGTGCACATGCACATCAAGACCGCGCATGCAGAGCGCGCCATCACCTTCGATCCGATGCTGGCGGTGCCGGAAGCCTACATGGACGGCGAACTCGACATTCTCGAAGGTGGCGTGCTGGGCGTGATGCGCATCGCCTTCCAGAACATGGGCAGCGGCGGCATCGACGCCACCTGGTCGAAGGCCATCGAAGGGCTGCGCCACGCCTTCCGCCGCCTGCAGCAGATCAACACCGCCTCGCGCTCGCGCCGCAACGTGCAGCGCCACTACGATCTGTCGGGCGACCTCTACCGGCTCTTCCTCGACGAGGACATGCAATATTCCTGCGCCTATTTCGAGCAGCCGGACATGACGCTGGACGAAGCGCAGGCCGCCAAGAAGCGCCACATTGCCGCCAAGCTCCGGCTGAAGGCCGGCCAGACGGTGCTCGACATCGGCTCCGGCTGGGGCGGGCTCGGCCTCTATCTCGCCAAGGCTTTCGACGTCGACGTGCAGGGCGTGACGTTGTCGACCGAGCAGCATGGCGTCGCCACCGACCGGGCGCACGCGCAAGGGCTGGAAAGCCGCGTGCATTTCGAGCTCAAGGACTACCGCGAGCTCAACGAGCGTTTCGACCGCATCGTCTCGGTCGGCATGTTCGAGCATGTCGGCGTCAACCATTACCGCACCTTCTTCGACAAAAGCGCGACGCTGCTCAAGCCGGATGGTGTCATGCTGTTGCACACGATCGGCCGCTCCGGCGTGCCGTGGGCGACCAGTGCCTTCATCCGCAAGTACATCTTCCCGGGCGGCTATATTCCCGCGCTGTCGGAAGTCATGCCGGCTATCGAAAAGTCGGGCCTGGTTGTCACCGACGTCGAGATCCTGCGACTCCACTATGCCGATACGCTGAAGCACTGGGGCCAGCGCTTCGCCGCCAACCGCGACAAGGCCAAGGCGATCTATGACGAACGCTTCTGCCGCATGTGGGAGTTCTATCTGGCTGCCTCGGAAGCCGCCTTCCGCTGGCAGGACCTAGTCATCTTCCAGATCCAGATCGCCAAGAAGAACGATACACTGCCGATGTCGCGCGACTACATAGCCAAGTGCGAAAAGGCGCTTGAGATGCGCGATATGGGGCATCGTGAAACGGCACCGGTCAAGAAGAGCCCTGCCGCCAAGCCGGTTCGCCGCCGCAAGGTTGCTGACCAGGAATAAGCATTGCCGCTTGCCATTGCCGGCGCCTGCACTGAAAAAGGTCCCGTGATCGTCTCGGGACCTTTTTCATGACCTACGTGCTTTATGCCGCTGCCGCTCTGGCCGAGATCGCCGGCTGCTTTTCGTTCTGGGCCTGGTGGCGGCTGGAGAAGTCGCCGCTGTGGCTGCTTCCCGGCCTCGCCTCGCTTGCCCTGTTCGGCTTCCTACTGGCGCTGGTCGATACGTCAGCCGCCGGCCGCGCCTACGCCGCCTATGGCGGCATCTACATCGTGGCGTCGCTTGGCTGGCTGTGGTTGGTGGAGGGCGTGCGTCCCGACCGCTGGGATTTTACCGGTGCCGCGCTCTGTATTGCCGGCGCTTCGGTGATCCTCCTCGCCCCTCGGGGCGCGTGAGATGGAGCTGCCGGCGTCCCTTCGCCAAGGTGTGGAGCGCCTGCTCGAAAACGTCCCCTTGGCGACGTTGAAGCAAGCGGCAAAAACGCTGTCCGACCGCTATCGTGCCGAGTTGCGCGACGGTCGCCTACACATGGCCGAGGATCTGGCGGTGAAGGCCTATCTGGCGACGCGGCTGCCGGCGACCTATGCCGCGATTCGAGCCAGCCTCGACGCGCTGAGCGACACCAAGCCCAGCTTTCAACCCAGGAGCCTGCTCGATGTCGGCGCCGGCCCTGGTACGGTGCTTTGGGCCACGACCGATCAGTGGCCCGATCTCGAACAGGCGGTGCTGCTGGAGGCAAGCGCGGCGGTGCGCAAGGTCGGCGAGACACTTGCCGCCGGCGCGATTGCCACCCAAACCAGATGGCTGGCGGGTGACGCCACCATCGACCTTGCCGATCTCAAGCCGGCCGATCTGGTCACTTGCGCCTATGTGCTGGACGAAATTGCCCCCGCATCCCTGCCGAAGCTCATCGACCGGCTCTGGCAACTCACTGGCGATACGCTGCTGGTCGTCGAGCCAGGCACGCCTGCCGGCTGGCAGCGCATCCTTGCCGTGCGCCGGCGGCTGATCGAGGCGGGCGCGCATGTGCTTGCGCCTTGTCCGCATCAGGCTCCCTGCCCGCTCGCTCCGCCCGACTGGTGCCATTTTTCCCGCCGCGTCGCCCGCTCGCGCCTGCACCGGCTGGCCAAGGATGCCGATGTGCCATGGGAGGACGAGAAGTTCATCTATGTCGCGGCGTCCCGAGACCCGCCGATTTCGCACCAGGCGCGGGTTCTTGCGCCGCCGAAATCCGGCTCCGGCAAGGTGTTGCTGAAACTTTGCGAGAGCGACGGCAGCGCCGGCGAAAAGCTGTTCACCAAGCGTGACGGCGAGACGTTCAAGGTCGCGCGGCGGTCGGACTGGGGCGACATCCTGGAGATTTGACCATGCAAATGTTCTTGATTTGTTCTTGCTTTTCGCGTAAATTGCCACCCTGCCGAGTCAACTGAAATCGGGACACGGGAATTCTGTCCTGTGGACGATTTGTCGTTCCTGTGAACAAGCGAGCATCGATGTTGGTTGGCATCGGCACTGTTGCAGATAAGTCAGCACTGACTTCTCCCATTCTGTTATCGAAAAGCCGGGATCGAAATCGGGGATATCATGGCAGAAGCAGCGCGAAAATTCGGCGTCGCGGAAACACCGCTTTATCGTGAAGCGCCAAACAACATCGAGGCCGAGCAGGCGTTGCTCGGCGCCATCCTCGTCAACAACGACGCCTTCTACCGCGTCTCGGATTTTCTCAAGGCCAGCCATTTCTACGAGCCGCTGCACCGCAAGATCTTTGAGGTGGCGTCCGAGTTCATCCGCATGGGCAAGGTGGCGACGCCGATTACGCTGAAAACCTTCTTGCCGGCCGACGAGAAGGTCGGCGACATGACGATGGCGCAATATGTCGTGCGGCTGGCGGTGGAAGCCGTCACCGTCGTCAATGCTACCGACTATGGCCGCGCCATCTATGATCTTGCCACGCGCCGGGCACTGATCACCGTCGGCGAAGACATGGTCAACATCGCCTATGACGCCCCGGTCGACATGGCGCCGGGCGAGCAGATCGAGGACGCCGAGCGGCGGCTGTTCGAGCTGGCCGAAAACGGCCGCTACGATGGCGGGTTCGAAAGCTTTTCCGATGCGTTGAAGAATGCCGTCGACATGGCCAGTGCGGCCTACATGCGCGACGGTCACCTGTCCGGCATTGCGACGGGCCTACGCGATCTCGACCACCGCATGGGTGGCCTGCAGCCATCCGATTTGATCATCATCGCCGGCCGCCCAGGCATGGGCAAGACGTCGCTGGCCACCAACATCGCCTACAACATCGCTGCCGCCTATGAGCCCGCCCAGCAGGCCGATGGTTCCGTCAAGGCGGCCAATGGTGGCGTCGTCGGCTTCTTCTCGCTCGAAATGTCGTCGGAGCAGCTGGCCACCCGCATCATTTCCGAGCAGACCGAGATCCCATCGTCGAAAATCAGGCGCGGCGACCTGACGGAGGCCGATTTCGGCAAGCTCGTCGCCTACACGCAGGAGAACCACAAGCGCCCGCTCTACATCGACCAGACGGGTGGTATTTCGATCGCGCAGCTCGCGGCGCGCGCCCGCCGCCTCAAGCGCCAGCGCGGGCTCGACCTGATGGTGATCGACTATATCCAGCTGATGCAGGGTTCGTCCGCCAAGGCGTCGCAGAACCGCGTCCAGGAAATCACCGAGATCACCACCGGACTGAAGGCGCTCGGCAAGGAGCTTGGCGTGCCGATCATCGCCCTTTCACAGCTCTCGCGTCAGGTCGAAAGCCGCGACGACAAGCATCCGCAGCTGTCCGACCTGCGCGAATCGGGTTCGATCGAGCAGGACGCCGACGTGGTGCTGTTCGTGTACCGCGAGGAATATTACATCAAGAACAAGGAGCCGGAAAAAGGCACGCCCGAGCACCTAGCCTGGGAAACAAAGATGATCGAGGTCCAGGGCAAGGCCGAAGTGATCATCGCCAAGCAGCGCCATGGCCCGACCGGCACGGTCAGCCTCGCCTTCCAGGGCGAGTTCACCCGCTTCTCCGACCTCGCCGAGGAGCATCATTTGCCAGAAAGGTTCGAGTGACCTCTTGAGACAGGTCTCGTTCCTTGGCGCCCCCCTCTGTCCTGCCGGACATCTCCCCCTCCAGGGGGGAGATTGGATGTCATCACCCCTTTCGCCAATTTTTGAGGCAGAAAAAAAGAGGCAAGCGCTGAAGCTGCAAATCTCCCCCCTAGAGGGGGAGATGGCCGGCAGGCCAGAGGGGGGCGCTGCCCCGCCAGCATGCCACCACGTGGCATCCCTCTAATGGCCAAATCCCGGGTCCAATTCATCTGCCAGCGTTGCGGATCGGTGCATCAGCGCTGGGCCGGCAAATGCGATGCCTGCGGCGAGTGGAACACGCTGGTCGAGGAAGGCACGTCCGGGGGCATCGGCTCGGGGCCGGCCAACACGCGCAACGCCCGCAAGGGCCGCGCGGTGGTGCTGACCACGCTGTCCGGCGACATCGAGGACGCGCCGCGCATCGTCTCGGGAATCGGCGAACTCGACCGCGCCACCGGCGGCGGTTTCGTGCGTGGCTCGGCGTTGCTGGTCGGCGGCGATCCCGGCATCGGCAAGTCGACGCTGCTCACCCAGGCGGCTGCCGCACTTGCCTCGAGAGGCCACCGCATCGTCTATGTCTCGGGCGAGGAAGCCGTCGCGCAAATCAGGCTGCGTGCGCAGCGTCTCGGTGTCGCTTCCACGCCGGTCGAACTCGCGGCCGAAACCAATGTCGAGGATATTCTTGCGACGATCGCGGACGGCAAGCGGCCCGACCTCGTCATTCTGGATTCGATCCAGACGCTGTGGACCGACCTTGCAGATTCGGCGCCGGGCACCGTCACCCAGGTGCGCGCCGCCGCGCAGGCGATGATCCGCTATGCGAAATCCACAGGGGCGGCGATCGTGCTCGTCGGCCATGTTACCAAGGAAGGCCAGATCGCCGGGCCGCGCGTCGTCGAGCACATGGTCGACGCCGTGCTCTACTTCGAAGGCGAAGGCGGCCACCACTATCGCATCCTGCGCACGGTGAAGAACCGTTTTGGACCGACCGACGAGATCGGTGTCTTCGAAATGTCGGACAAGGGCCTGCGCGAGGTCGCCAACCCGTCCGAGCTTTTCCTTGGCGAACGCCATGCCAAATCGCCCGGTGCCGCGGTTTTCGCCGGTATGGAAGGGACGAGGCCGGTGCTGGTCGAGATCCAGGCGCTGGTTGCGCCCTCCTCGCTCGGTACGCCGCGCCGCGCCGTTGTCGGTTGGGACGGAGCCCGGCTGTCGATGATCCTGGCGGTTCTCGAAGCCCATTGCGGCGTGCGCTTCGGCACACACGATGTCTATCTCAACGTCGCCGGAGGCTACCGGATTTCGGAGCCCGCGGCCGATCTGGCGGTAGCGGCGGCCCTGGTTTCCTCGCTCACCGGTCTTGCCCTTCCCGCCGATTGCGTCTATTTCGGCGAAATCAGCCTTTCGGGCGCCGTGAGGCCCGTTGCGCATGCGCAACAGCGCCTCAAGGAAGCCGAAAAGCTGGGTTTTGGAAGCGCGGTTCTGCCCTCGGGCAGCGGGGAACTGGCCGGAGGGATCGGAGCCGGTTCTTTCCAGCCGACCGAGCTTGCCGACCTCGTGGCACGCATAGCCGGCTCACGCCGAAGCCGCGTGGACGAAGAAGATTAGAGCATCGGACCCAGAACCCGATGCTCCGCGCTATAATGCGGCTCATGGAGTGGGGCGAAAGACATGCCGATTACGCTGCTTGACGGAATTCTCGTCGGCTTCACTCTGGTCTCGGCGATGCTCGCCATGGTTCGCGGCTTCTCGCGCGAAGTCCTGTCCGTTGTCTCCTGGGCAGCAGCGGCAGCGGCGGCGTTCTTCTTCTACAAGCCGGTTGTGCCTTACCTCGCGCCCTATATCGAGAATGAAAAGGTCGCCATGGCGGCCGCCGCCGGCGTCGTCTTCATCATCGCGCTGATCGTCGTCTCGGTCATCACCATGAAGCTCGCCGACTGGATCATCGATTCCCGGATAGGCGCGCTCGACCGTACGCTCGGTTTCCTCTACGGCGCCGCGCGCGGCATTCTGGTCGTCGCCGTCGCCCTGCTGTTCTTCAACTGGCTGGCCGGCGCCAAGGCACCGGCCTGGGTCACGGAGGCCAAGTCGCGGCCGCTGCTCGAGCAGATCGGCGCCAAGCTCGAGAGCTTGCTGCCCGAGGATCCGGAAAACGCGATCCTCAAGAAGCTCAACCCGAATCAGCCGGCCGCAGAGACGCCCGCTGCTCCGGACGCACCGGCGGCGGATGCCCCGGCCGGTGGCGATGATGCCAACACGCCGGCGCCTGACGACAATGACGCAACACCACCGGCGGACAACGCCCCGGCCAATCCGGCACCGGCTGCACCGGCAAACTGACGCCGAAAACGGCGTCAGGACCTGACGATGGTGTGAACGACTGCACGGCCCGCGTTGCTTTCGGCGCGAACCCGCATTATATGGCGATTTTAGCGGAGCTTAAGATGGCAGACGCAGACGACGTGCTTTCCGCCGAGGCCGACGACCATTTCCACGACGAATGCGGTGTGTTCGGCATTTTTGGCCGCCAGGACGCGGCAGCCATCGTCACACTGGGCCTGCATGCGCTGCAGCATCGCGGCCAGGAAGCGGCCGGCATCGTTTCCTATGACGGCAGCCAGTTCCATGTCGAACGCCATGTCGGCCTGATCGGCGACACCTTTACCAAGCAGCGCGTCATCGACAGCCTGCAAGGCAACCGCGCCATCGGCCATACGCGCTACGCCACGACGGGCGGCGCCGGCATGCGCAACATCCAGCCCTTCTTCGCCGAACTCGCCGACGGCGGCTTCGCCGTCGCACATAACGGCAATCTGACCAACGCCATGACCGTGCAGCGCGCGCTGCAGAAGCAAGGCGCGATCTTCTCCTCCACCTCCGATACCGAGACGCTTTTGCACCTCGTTGCCACCAGCAAGGAGCGCGACCTCAACTCGCGTTTCATCGATGCGGTGCGGCAGGTCGAGGGCGCGTTCTCGCTGGTGGCGATGACGGCCAAGAAGATGATCGGCTGCCGCGATCCGCTCGGCATCCGGCCGCTGGTGCTCGGCGATCTCGACGGCGCCTGGATACTGGCCTCCGAAACGTGCGCGCTCGACATTATCGGCGCGCGTTTCGTGCGCGACCTGAAGCCCGGCGAGATGGTTGTCGTCACGTCCAAGGGCATCGAGAGCATGTTCCCCTTCGAGCCGCAGAAGACCCGCTTCTGCATCTTCGAATATGTCTATTTCGCGCGGCCGGATTCTTCGGTCGAAGGCCGCAACGTCTATGAGGTGCGCAAGCGCATCGGTGCCGAACTGGCGGTCGAAAGCCCTGTCGAGGCCGATATCGTCGTGCCGGTGCCGGATTCGGGCACGCCGGCGGCGATCGGTTTCAGCCAAGCCGCCGGCATTCCCTTCGAACTCGGCATCATCCGCAACCACTATGTCGGCCGCACCTTCATCCAGCCCGGCGATTCGATCCGCCACATGGGCGTCAAGCTGAAGCACAACGCCAACCGCCGCATGATCGAAGGTAAGCGCGTGGTGCTGGTCGACGACAGTATCGTGCGCGGCACCACCAGCCAGAAGATCGTGCAGATGGTGCGCGACGCCGGTGCCAAGGAAGTGCATATGCGCATCGCCTCGCCGCCGACACGCGCCTCCTGCTTCTACGGCGTCGACACGCCGGAGAAGTCGAAACTCCTGGCATCGCGCATGTCGGTGGAGGAGATGGCCGAATTCATCCGCGTCGATTCTCTCGGCTTCCTTACCATCGACGGACTTTACCGCGCCGTCGGCGAGGCCAGCCGCGACAACGACCAGCCGCAATTCTGCGACGCCTGCTTCACCGGCCAGTACCCGACCCGCCTGCTCGACTTCGAAGGCCACGACAATGTGCGCACGCTATCGTTGCTGGCGACGAGCGGGACTTAGGCCGGACCGTCATTTGTTTTCGCCAGTTTGCCCCCCTCTGTCCTGCCGGACATCTCCCCCTCAAGGGGGGAGATTAGCCGGTATTGGGCTTAACGCCAGTTCTGCACCGTTCGCAATTGGCGAAACCGTCGCGTACAGTCGATCTCCCCCCTTGAGGGGGAGATGCCCGGCAGGGCAGAGGGGGGTGTTTCACACCGACCTTACGGAATCCATAGCATGACCCTCGACCTCACCGGCCGCGTTGCGGTCGTCACCGGTGCCTCGCGCGGTATCGGCTATTTCATCGCCAAGGAATTGGCTGCCACCGGCGCGCATGTCGTCGCGGTGGCGCGCACCGTCGGTGGGCTGGAAGAGCTCGACGACCAGATCAAGGCAGCTGGCGGCCAGGCAACGCTGGTGCCGCTCGACCTCGCCGACATGGCGGGCATCGACCGGCTGGGCGGCGCCATCCACGAGCGCTGGGGCAAGCTCGACATTCTCGTCGCCAATGCCGGCGTGCTCGGCGTCATCTCGCCGATCGGCCATGTCGAAGCAAAAACCTTCGAGAAGGTGATGACCATCAACGTCACCTCGACATGGCGGCTGATCCGCTCGGTCGACCCGCTGCTGCGGCTCTCCGATGCCGGCCGCGCGATCATCCTGTCTTCCAATGCGGCGCACTCGGCGCGCGCCTTCTGGGCGCCCTATGCGGCGTCCAAGGCGGCCGTCGAGACGATGATGCGCTCCTGGGCGCATGAGACGCAGAGCCTGCCACTGCGCGTCAATGCCGCCGACCCCGGCGCCACGCGCACCGCCATGCGGGCGCAGGCGGTGCCAGGCGAGGATCCCGAGACGCTGCCGCACCCCTCGGAGGTCGCCAAACGCATCGTGCCGCTGGCCAGCCCGGAGCTGAAAGAGACCGGGCTGATCTTCCAGGCCAAGCACAATCGCTTCGTCGCCTATCGTCAGCCGGAATAAAACTTGAGTCTTCTTGACGCATGTCGGTTTTCCCAAAACCGCTGCACACTTTTGGGCGACATGCGTAGGGATTAAACAGGCCTCCGGCAACGTTTCTTCTGACGTAACCCGTCGAAGACCAAACCGGAGGACCGACATGCGTAAACTGCTTCTCGCCACCGCCGCCACACTGATCGCAGCCTCGGACGCCGCTTACTCGCAAGATGCCACGATGAGCTTCTTCGTCACCAGTGTCGGTTCCGGCAAGGGTGCCGACCTCGGTGGCCTCAAGGGCGCCGACGCGCATTGCGCGTCGCTGGCGGAAGCCGCCGGTGTCACCGGCAAGAGCTGGGCCGCCTATCTGTCGACCAGCGACACCGATGCGCGCGACCGTATCGGCAAGGGGCCGTGGGTGAACGCCAAGGGCGTCAAAATCGCCGACGACGTCGCCTCGCTGCACAGCGATGCCAACGGCATCACCAAGCAGACGGCACTGAACGAGAAGGGGGAGGTCGTGAACGGTCGCGGCGATACGCCGAACCGCCACGACATACTGACCGGCTCCAAGCCCGACGGCACTAAGATCGCCGATCAGACCTGCGGGGACTGGACGATGAGCGGGGCGGAAGGGGCCGCAATGATGGGCCATCATGACCGCACCGGCCTTGACGATTCGGCTGCCGCCAAATCCTGGAATTCCTCGCACGCCTCGCGCGGCGGCTGCAGCCAGGAAGCGCTGAGGGGCACCGGGGGCGATGGCCTGTTCTATTGTTTTGCCACCAACTGAGCCGATTGGGCTTTAACAATCGAGGCAAGAACCCGCTGTCAGATCACGCGGCTGTGATGTGACGGCGGGAAGCTGCGCGGCGGTCATGCTTTCGTCATTTCCGTGGAGTTGGTAGGGTCACAGCGACTCCCACAACAAGCGCCCAACTGGCAGAACAAGGAAATCCCCATGGCTACGACCGCAGCAGCGTTGGTCTGGTATCTGGTAATCGCCGGCCCGCAGGGCGGCATGGTCGTGCTGCCCAGCACTTTCGACAAGCGCGAACAGTGCACCGCCGCCATCACCGAATATCAGAAGCAGCCGACACCGGCCGGCTGGTCGGTACAATGCGTGCCTAGCGCCTCGCCCTTCTCCGACGAGGGCGACGCAGAAGAGCCGTCAGCACAATAAGCGTCAGCGCCGTGCGCTGACCGTCAGCTCGGGCCTGCTGTTGATGGTCTGGAACACCACGCAATAGCGCTCGGTCAGCTTCAGCAGCGAATCTATGCGCTCCTGCGGCTCGTCGGTGTCGAGCTTGAAATTGAGCCGGATAGCGCGAAAGCCGACCGGCGCATCTTTTGCCACGCCGAGCGTGCCGCGAAAATCGAGATCGCCTTCGGCCTCCACCGTGGCGGCGCCGAGTTTGAACTCGAGCGCCGTCGCCACTGCCTTCAGCGTCACCCCGGCGCAGGCCACCAGTGCCTCCAGCAGCATGTCGCCCGAGCAAAGCTCAAGGCCTGAGCCGCCTGTTGCCGGATGCAGTCCGGCGATGGCGAGAGCCCTGCCTGTCTCCACCTTGCAGGCGACCGACTGGTCGTCGATAGACCCCTTGGCGCGAAGCGTGATCAGGGCCTGCGAAGCATCGTCACGATAGGCCTGCTTCAGCGGCGCTTGCATGGCCTTCAGTTCGGTCGCATCCATCCGCTGTCCCCTTTCGTCGACTGTTTCCACCTCGGCATGACGCCGTCCGGTCGAGATTTGCGCCGATCGCCAATGGATGGCAATGCCGTTCAGCAATACTGGCCAGCCGCCGCCGGCGCGAACACCGATATCCCAAATGGGACATTGACGGACAAGGTCTCAAAAACGTCTGATCCGTGCAGTCATCACTCCATTTCCCGGCGGACCCCAGATGCCCCGTACCCTCTCGACAAAGCCGAAACAGGATGGGTTTCGCGCGCCTGGCGAATTCGAACCCAAGTCAGGCTGCTGGCTGATCTGGCCGGAGCGGCCAGACACCTGGCGCCTCGGCGCCAAGCCGGCGCAAAAGCTGTTCGTCGATGTCGCCGCGGCGATCGCGCAGAGCGAGCCGGTGACCGTGGCGGCATCCGCTCGCCAGTGGCAGAATGCCAGGGCGCGATTGCCTGGTCATGTACGTGTCGTGGAGATGTCCACCAACGATTCCTGGCTGCGCGACAGCGGACCCAATTTCGTCGTCAACGATCAAGGCGACGTGCGTGGCGTCGATTGGATCTTCAACGCCTATGGCGGTTTCGACGGCGGCCTCTATTCACCATGGGACCTGGATGATTTGGCGGCGCAAAAAGTGCTCGAAATCGAGAACATGGATCGCTACCGGGCGCCTCTGATCGCCGAGGGTGGTGGGCTGCAATGCGATGGCCAGGGCACCCTCATCACCACGGAGCAATGCCTGCTCAACCGAAATCGCAATGCCTATCTCGGCAAGGCCGAGGTGGAGCGCCAGCTCGGCGACTATCTCGGTGTCGACACCGTCATCTGGCTGCCACGAGGCCTCGCCTTCGACGAGACCGACGGTCATGTCGACGACCTCTGCTGCTTCGTGCGCCCCGGAGTGGTCGTGCTGAGCTGGACCGACAATCGGGACGACCCGCAATACGAGATCGTGCGCGAAGCCGAAGAGGTGCTGCGTTCGGTCCGTGACGGGCGTGGCCGCGCGCTGGAGGTCCACCGGCTGCCCCATCCCCTGCCGATCGAAATGACGCCGGAAGAGAGCGAAAGCGTGGACCGGCTGGATTCGACCTGGGCGCGGCCGGCCGGGAACCGGATCGCGGCGAGCTACATCAACTACTATCCGGGCAACAGCGTCGTGGTCGTGCCGCAGTTCGGCTGCGATCTCGACGTAGCGGCCAAGCAGACGCTGGCCGCGCTGTTTCCCGAGCACAAGATCATCGGCATCGAGAACTCGCGCGAGATCTTGCTGGGCGGCGGCAATGTCGCCTGCATCACCTTGCCGGTCTATGCCCCGCAACGGCGTTGACGGATGACGCCAAAAACCAGCAGCGAAAAGGAGAACACTCATGCGCGCTGTGATCGTCTCAACCCTGCTTGCGGGGCTTGCTTGCGGCATCTGCGCCGGCGCGGCCTCGGCGGATGAGGAAAAAATCGTCAACGTCTACAACTGGTCCGATTACATCGCGCCGGATACCGCCGAGAAATTCGAGAAGGAGACGGGCATCAAGGTTCGCTACGATGTCTATGACGGCAACGAGGTGCTTGAAACCAAGCTGCTCACCGGCGGCTCGGGATATGACGTGGTCTACCCCTCGGCCTATCCGTTCCTGAAGAACCAGGTGACGGCAGGCGCTTTCCTGGAACTCGACAAGTCGAAGCTTTCAAACCACTCGAAGATCGATCCGCAAGCCCTGGCGCTGATCGCTGGCGCCGACCCGCGGAACCTGCATGCCGTGCCCTATATGGCAGTCACCGACGGCATTGGCTACAATGTAGCCGCGGTCAAGCAGCGGCTGCCGGACGCGCCGACGGACTCCTTCGCCATGGTCTTCGACGTGGACGTGGTCAAAAAACTCTCCGATTGCGGCGTGGCCATGATCGATGCGCCGGCTGAAGTCATCCCGATGGCGATGAACTACCTTCACATCGACCCCAAATCCACCAGTCCCGACGACCTCGCCAAGGTCGAGGAATTGATGGGCAAGGTGCGGCCCTACATCCGCTATTTCCACTCGTCGAAATACATCAATGACCTGGCAAACGGCGACATCTGTGTGGTGCTGGGCTGGTCGGGCGACATCCTCCAGGCAAGGACCCGCGCGGCGGAATCCGTGAAGAAGCTGGAGATCGCCTATTCCATTCCTAGGGAAGGCACGCTCATCAACTTCGATACGATGGCGGTGCCGAAGGACGCGCCGCATCCCGACAACGCCCAGGCCTGGATCAATTTCAATCTGCGGCCCGATATCGCCGCGGCCAATTCCAGCTATGTCTCCTACGCCAATGCGATACCGGAGTCCCTGCCGCTGATGGACAAGGCAATAGCCAGCGATCCCGGCGTCTTTCCGCCAGATGCCGTCAAGGCCAGGCTGTTCGTGGTCGACAACAACGACCCAAAGCTGCTGCGATCGCAAAACCGCATGTGGACGCGCATCGTGACGGGGCAATAGAGCCCGCGGAAGCCGTCAGTCCCGAGCGGCTGCGCCGATCGCCGCCAGAAGCTCGACCTGGGAGTGTACGCCGAGCTTGCGATAGATCTGCTTGATGTGGTTGCGGACGGTGCCGGGCGATATGGCGAGGCTTCGCGAAATCGTCTTGGCATTGCCGCCGTCGAGCAGGTGTCGTGCAATCTCGGTCTCACGCGTGCTCAAACGCGAGCGGGCGTCACCGATTGCGACGCCTTTGTCCCGGGAGCGGCACAGATGAAGCAGTCTTTCCAGAATGAGCCGTGTCGCGCTGCTTGTCGCGCAAGCCATCGCCACATCCCGCTCGCCAAAGGGTGCTGCCCCGTTTCGCCTGAGAAAAGTGACATAGCCTGCGGTCAGCCTGTCGAGATTGAACACGCCGGTTATCTCGTCGAAGCTATCGGAAGGGCCGTAGAATTCGCGATAGTAGGGGGTGAACTGGAAGTCGCTATTTCGCAGGGCCGATAGCGGCAACAGGAAATCCTGTCTTGTGCTGGCGAACCTCTGGAAGAACGGATCCTGGCGATAGATGTGGGCGTCGTAGTGGCGGTTCCAGCGATCGGGGCCGGCATCATCGATGGTCAGGGATGTTATATCGCGACGATAGAAACCGACATAGACGCGGTCGGAACCAAGCAGCCCGCTCGCCGCCGCCGTGAAGCGAGCCGACAATTCTTCGGGCGTTGCAGCCATGGCCGCGGCGGCCACGCCGCCGCTCCAGTGTCCAAACCGATCTAGAGAGATGTTCGACTGCATTCCGGCTCACACTAGCGCAAGCCGTTGCAGGTTCAAAACAGCCATTTCCTTTGACTTCGATCATCTCGGCCATACCTATGCGGGAGTCGTTCTCGCGGAGCCATCATGCCGGTCAAGCTGAAGCTGATCTTCCTTCTCCTGCCGATCCTTGCCGCCCTGGCGCAGCCCGTCCTGGCTGAAACGGCGGAGCGGCCAGGACCCTCGGGCGGTGTTCTGTCGCTGCTGCCGCCACCACAGACCACCAACCATTCGATCACGCTTGCCGGGCGCAAGCTGGATTATCAGGCAAAGGCCGCCACCCTGTCGCTGCTTTCGGGCAAGGGCGACGTCACGGCGGAGATCTTCTACGTCGCTTACACGCTGGAACCACCGGCAAGCGTGGCCAAAGACCCGCAGCGGCCGATCACCTTCGTGTTCAACGGCGGCCCTGGAGCGGCATCCGCCTATCTGCATATCGGCGCCCTCGGTCCGCGTATCATCGCAACGGGAGCCGACGGCGAATTCCTGCCCTCACCGCAAAGACTCATCGACAATCCGGACAGCTGGCTCGACATAACCGATCTCGTCTTCGTCGATCCGGTCGGAACCGGATATAGCCGCGAGGCGCCGGGTCAGGACACGCGCGACTTCTGGGGCGTCAACCAGGATGCCAGCTCGATAGGCGCCTTCATCCGGCTCTATCTCGCGCAGAATGGCCGCACCGGGTCGCCGCTGTTCCTCGCCGGCGAAAGCTATGGCGGGTTCCGCGCGGCACTGCTCGCCAGGACATTGCAGGAAGATATCGGCATCAGTCCGAACGGCATCGTACTGATCTCGCCGGCGCTGGAGTTCACGCTGGTGCAGCCCGACGAATTCGAGCCGCTGCATTGGGCGCTCGAACTGCCTTCATTGGCGGCGGTGCGCCTGCGCGCCGAAGGCGTCAGCGGCGACGCGCTGCGAGAGAAGCTGGCCGAAGTCGAGCATTATGCGCTGGGCGATTACCTTACGGCGATCACCAGCGGACTGGAGCAAGGCAGGCGGCAGGCGAGCCAACGCGTGGCTGACATTACTGGCCTGCCGCTCGACTTGGTGCAGCGGAACTCCGCCCGCATACCGACCGGCCTGTTCGCGAGGGAGTTCGCCCGTGCCAGCGGCAAGGTGCTAAGCCCCTACGACGCCATGATCGGCACGGCCGACATCGCGCCCGAGAGCGCCCGCATCGCCGGCCCGGATCCAGTGCTCGACCGCAGTGTTCCGGCGTTGACGTCGGCTTTCGTCGGCTACATCAGCGACGAACTGAATTTCCGCACCGATATCAGTTATCGGCTGCTCAATGGCGAAATCAGCCACAATTGGGATTACGGGACCAGCGCATCACGGCAAGGCTATGCCGGGGTGATGGATGATCTGCAGCGAGCACGCTCGCTCAACCCATCGCTCGGCGTGTTGATCGTCAACGGCTACACCGACCTGGTCACGCCATACCTCGCCTCGCGCTATCTGGTGAACCAGATCCCGTCGCTCGCCAACGCCAAGCCTATCCGTCTGGATGTCGTCGAGGGCGGGCACATGATGTATTTCCGATCCGATGGTCGGCGCGCCCTGAAAGAGGCCGCTTCGGAGCTTTACCAGGCGACGCAATAAGCGCTGCGACAGTGCGCCTTGCCATGGAACCCCTGCCCCAACATAAGCGCGGGGCTGGCGCAGCGCCGCACCGACTTTTCGCCCGTATAGCTTGGTGCCGAGAGAGCTGAATTCCCAGCTCGCTCGTGTCGCTCCTCACAGCATTCTGCCGCTCCGGCAATTTTTGGTCCCACGCGCCTCATGGCCGATATCGCCATTCTCGAAACACGCGAGCGGGTTCTTGCAGGCATCCTGCTGACCGGTGCGGCCTATTTGCTGTTTTCGACGCAGGATGCTTCGATCAAGCTGCTGGTCGTTGGCATGAGCGTCTGGCAGATCATGTTCTTCCGCAGCATCACCATTCTGGGCGCCTGCGCGGCGATCGGTGGGCGACGGCTGTTTGCCAACACGATGCGCTCGCCGATCGTGCGGCCGATGCTGGTGCGCAGCGCCTTCACGCTCGCCGCCTGGCTCTGCTACTACAACGCCGCACGTAGCCTGCAACTGGCCGAACTGACCACCGTCTATTATGCGGCGCCGATCATCGTCACCGTGCTTTCCGTGGCGATGCTCGGCGAAAAGGTGCCGATGCTGCGCTGGCTGGCGGTGCTGGTCGGCTTTGCCGGCGTGTTCGTCGCTTGCGACCCGACCCATCTCGGCCTGTCCGTGCCGGTGCTGCTGGTGCTGGCGGCCGCCTTTTTGTGGGGCATCGCCATCGTGCTCCTGCGCAGGACCGCTCTTGCCGAGCGCTCGATGATCCAGCTCCTGCTCAACAATTTCTATTTCCTGCTGTTTTCGGCGGTGCCGGCGCTGCATTGGTGGCATACGCCAAACCCGCAGCAATTGCTGATGCTTGGCAGCGTCGGGGCGCTCGGCGGCCTGGCGCAATATCTTCTGTTCGAAGGTATGAAGCGCACACCGGCCTCGGTGCTGGCACCGCTGGAATACACCTCGCTGTTGTGGGCATTCGCGCTCGGCTTTACGATCTGGGGCGACGTGCCGCGGCGCGAAGTGTTCCTGGGTGCCGCGTTGATCATCGCCGCCGGCCTGTTGATCGTCGGCACCGAGCATTTCCGCAAACGGCTATGATGTGCATGACCATGACTGCTGACACTACGATGTCAGCACGGAACGACCTAGGCTGACGGGATGACTGACATTGCAGCCGCCAACGACATCGCCGCGGAGCGCACGCTGGGCATCGTCCTGGTGTCGTCCTCGGCGGCTGTGTTCGGCCTGACCGGCGTGCTGACCAAGTCGATCCATGCCGACCCGCTGACCATCATCTGCTGGCGCGGCTTCGTCGGCTCGATCCTGGTCACTCTTTACGTTTTGTGGCGGCGCTACCGCTCAGGCGGGCGTGAGACTCTGCGATTGGGCTGGCGCGGATGGCTGCTGGCGGTGGAAGGAGCGCTGGCCAGCATCGCCTTCATCTCGGCGTTCAAGTTCACCTTCGTCGCCAATGTCGCCGTCATCTATGCCACGGCACCTTTCGTTACCGCACTGCTGGCCTGGGTTCTGACGCGCGAACCGTTCCGGTTGCAGACGATGGTCGCCGCCGCCGTGTCGCTGTGCGGCGTGGCGATCATGGTCTGGTCCGGCTTCGGCAGCGGCAATCTATTCGGCGACGGGCTGGCACTGCTGATGACCATCGGCAGCGGCCTCTACATGATCATGGTGCGCGCCTTCCGCGACACGCCGGTGGTGTGGGCCGGTGCGGTTTCGGCGTTCCTGTTGTTCGTGCTCGGCTGGTTCGTCACCGATCCGCTGGCGGTTTCGCCAAGGGACGCCGTTCTGCTCGCCACCTTCGGCGCATCCTTCGCACTGTCCTCGATCCTGTGGACGGAGGGTGCGCGGCTCATTCCGCCGGCAGAATCAGGGTTGCTCGGCTCGGCCGAGGTGCCGTTCGCCATCCTGTTTGCCTTCTTGTTCCTGGGCGAGATTGCACCAGTCGCCAGCATGATCGGCGGCGCCATCGTGTTGTGCGCGGTGTTTGCCCATGCCGGGCGGGATTGGCTGACAGCCCGCTCGCAACGCATGGCCGGCTCGCAACGCGTGGCGTCAAATATTTCTTAAAAAAGTGACACAGTCACGGAACCATCATCGGGGTCAGGCATTATTGGTGCGACGGGCCATCCCCAAGTCCCCCCAAACCCCTCGGCCCGTCTTACTCCTGAGCCGACCGCAAGGTCGGCTTTTTCTTTGCCGGTCGACCGATCGCAAGGGTTGGCTTTGGCATCAGCCAGCCGACAAGGCGAGGTTACCACTGAGCAGAGTTGCCAGATCAGCTGCAGAACCATCGGCACCGGCACGCAGCCGGATGGCGAACTCAGCCATCGGAACTGGCGGCAGGCCAAGCTCGCGCGGCGCCTCGACAATGCCGGAATGGGCAAAGCGGGCCGTTCGCAGCGTCAGCGCGACACCGGCGTTCACCGCCGTGCGCAGGCCAGCCAGGCTGGCACTACCGGCAGCGATGCGGTAGCGGCGGCCGGCTGCATCGAGTGCGGCAAGTGCTGCTTCGCGAAAGCCGCAGTAGGGATCGAGCAGTGCCAGCGGCAGTTCTTCCTGCCGCGAAACAAGGCCCTTTTGTGAGCAGAGCCACATCATGGGCTCGCGCAGCACGCCCACTTCGTCTGGCGCCACCGCCTGCCGCATGACGATCGCCAGATCGAGACCGCCAGACTGCAGCGCCTGCGCCAATTCGGCGGAGCGGCCGACCCGCAATTCGATCCTGACGCGCGGATGACTGACGGCGAAGGCACGCAGCAGGTTCGGCAGGCCGCTGTCGGCGAAATCCTGTGTCGTGCCGATGGCGACGCGTCCGGCGGCGCGTGCGCCCTTCAACGCCAGCCATGCCTCGCGATGGGCGGCCAGGATGCGCCTGGCATGGCCGACGAGGTCCTCACCCGCCGGCGTCAAGCCACGCCCCCGCCCTTGCGGCGCCAGCAGCGGCTCGCCGACGATTTCCTCCAGCCGCTGCATCTGGGCGGTCACCGCCGAGGGCGAACGACCGACGGTTGAGGCCGCCTGGGCCAGCGAGCCACTGTCCACAAAAGCGAGGAA
Source organism: Mesorhizobium sp. LjRoot246 (assembly GCF_964254115.1). Classification (NCBI taxonomy): domain Bacteria; kingdom Pseudomonadati; phylum Pseudomonadota; class Alphaproteobacteria; order Hyphomicrobiales; family Phyllobacteriaceae; genus Mesorhizobium; species Mesorhizobium sp. LjRoot246. Next base: position 4,857,934 of record NZ_CAXUSN020000001.1, read on the forward strand.
GGTTTTAAGCAGATCGGGATCGAGTGTTTCCATACTTCGATATTATCGAATCTTTATTTTAAAACAATTCGATTTTTTTGACCTAAAGATAATGGCATGGTTCTTCCAACGGCGATCGGACGTCGCTCGAACCAAGGAGAAGAGAAATGCCCATCATCAACATCAGCGTGACCGGCAAGCCTGACACCACCCTGTCCGCCAGCATCGCCAGGGAAATTACCGAAATCACCGCGACGCAGCTGCGCAAGGATCCGACGATCACAGCCGTTGCCGTGTCCTATGTCGATCCGCAGCACTGGTTCGCTGGCGGCAAGTCGTTGGCCGGGCATGGCACCAATACGTTCTGGCTGGATATCAAGGTGGTCGACGGGACCAACACCAAGCTCGAGCTGGAAGCGTATCTGAAGGCGCTCTTCGCCGCCTTCGGCCGCCTGCTGGGCGGCGTGCACGAGGAAAGCTATGCCTTCGTGCACGAAGTGCCGGCGGCCGCCTACGGCTATGGCGGCAAGACGCAAGAGTTTCGTTTCATCAGCGGGCGGTTGCAGGCGGCGTGAGGAGCTCCGACTTCCCTCTCCCTTGAGTGGGAAAGCAAGAGGCGCACTCATCCGCATTGACGTTGCTCCCACATCGTCTAGGTTCTGGCCGAAGCGGCCGCAAAAGAGCCGAGGTGATAAAATCGTTGGGAGAGACGCGGCATGATCCTGACACTGGCGCTGCTTGCGGGTCTTGTTCTGGCCTGGTTGCTGATCGGCGTGGTGGAAAAATTCCGCCTCGGCCTGCGCTTCACCCAGGCGCTGCTCTATGTGCCGTTCAAGCTCGCCTACCGGATCGGAGATAGCCGCATCAAGATCGCCCGCAAGGCGCAGGCCCCTGTCATCTACGTCATCTCGCATCAATCGCGTTTCGAGCCGGCGCTGATGCTGTCGTTGCTGCCGGACGACACGCTCCATATTCTCGATGAGGTCTCGGCGCGCTCGCCATGGCTCGAACCGTGGCGCGAGCTTGGCCGCACCATCGCCTTCAACGCCGAACATCTCTTCGTCAGCCGCCGGCTGGTGCGCGTGCTGAAGGGCAAGGGCCGGCTCGCCGTCTATCTGCCGGATGCGGTCGAGCCTGACGTCAAGACGTTTCGGCTGTTTCGTGCGGTCACCCGCATCGCCATGCAGGCCGACGCCAAGATCGTGCCGATCTTTGTCGGCGGCGCGCGCAGTCTGCCGGTGTCGCTGACGTCAGCGGACAAGGCACCGCGCCGCTGGTTTCCGCAGCTGTCGATCAGCGTGCTGGAGCCGATGACCATCGCCGAACTGGTGGCGCGCAATCCGGACCAGGCCTCGAACACCAACGCGCTGTTCGACCGTGTTGCCGAGGCGCGTCTGTTCGGCACCGATCTCGATCGTGGGCTGTTCCTGGCCATCCGCGATGCCGCAAGCCGCTTCGGCGGCTCGCACCCGATCATCGAGGATGTGATCTCGGGCGCGCTGAGCTACCGCAAGATGTTTATCGGCGCCCGCGTCCTAGGCAGGCGCTTCGAGGCGGCGACGGCGCCCGGCGAAGCGGTCGGGCTGCTTCTGCCCAACGCCAATGGCGTGGTGCTGTCGTTTGTCGGCCTTCTGTCGGCCGGCCGGGTGGCGGCGATGATCAACTACACGGCCGGGCCAGCGAGCGTGACCGCCGCGGTGCGCACCGCGGTGATCCGCACGGTTGTCTCATCGCGTGCCTTCATCGAGAAGGCCGACATCGCCGACATCGTCGCGGCGGTCGAAAAAGGCGGCGCCAGGCTGCTTTGGCTGGAGGATGTGCGGGAAGGCGTCAGCGCGCTCGACAAGCTTGCCGCTGCCTTGATGTGGCGCTGGCCGCTGCAGCGGCAGGATGCGGGCAAGCCGGCGGTGATCCTGTTCACCTCGGGTTCGGAAGGCACACCGAAAGCAGTCGTGCTGTCGAATAGGAACCTGCTTGCCAACGCCATGCAGGCCGAGGCGCGGATCACGATTTCGCCCGCCGATATCCTGCTCAACGTGCTGCCGGTGTTCCACTCCTTCGGCCTGACGGGCGGCACCATCCTGCCGCTGGTCACCGGGGTAAAGCTGTTCCTCTATCCCTCGCCGCTGCACTACAAGCTCATCCCCGAGGTCGCGCGCAAGGTGAAGCCGACCGTCATGTTCGGAACCGACACGTTCCTCGCCAACTATGCGCGCACTGCCAAGGACGGCGATTTTTCCAGCCTGCGCTTCGTCGTCGCCGGCGCCGAGGCGGTGAAGCCGGAAACCCGCCGCGTCTATCGCGAACGCTTCCAGGCCGAGATCATCGAAGGGTTCGGGCTGACCGAGGCAGCACCGGTGGTTGCCGTCAACACCGCCATCCATGGCCGCGACGGCACGGTCGGTCGGCTGCTGCCGGCCATGCGCATGAAGCTGGAGCCGGTCGAAGGCATCTCCGACGCCGGCCAATTGTGGCTCGACGGACCGAACCTGATGATGGGCTACATGACATCGGACCGCCCCGGCGAGCTGCAGCCGCTGACCGGCTGGCACGACACCGGCGACATCGTTGCTGTCGACCGCGAAGGCTTCATCACCATTCGCGGCCGCGCCAAGCGTTTCGCCAAGATCGCCGGCGAGATGGTGTCGCTGGGCGCAGTCGAGATGCTGGTGCAGTCTCTATGGCCAGAGGAGCGCCACGCGGCTGTGGCGGTACCGGACAAGCGGCGCGGCGAGCGCATCGTGCTGGTGACCACCGCCGACGACGCCAATCCCGACGAGTTGCGCAAGTTTGGCAAACAGGCGGGTGCCGCCGAGCTGATGGTGCCCAACGACATCGTCAAGGTAGAGGAAATCCCGGTGCTGGGTTCGGGCAAGACCGACTATGTCTCTGCCAGAAAGCTGGCGATCGACCGGCTGGGGCTCGGCGTCGCGGCGTAGGCCCGTTCCATCTCGAAAGGAAAGCCGTCCCTCCGAGCAACACCCCGGAGGCGCGAATAAGCGCCGCTGCCACGTTTTTGCCCTATCGGCATTTTATTGGTGAGTGATCATTCACTTACCAATCATGTGCCGGCATGAGGAGGTTTCGAATGGCAAAAATCCTTGTTACCGGAGGGACTGGGCATCTGGGCCGCGATCTCGCACCTGCATTGACCGAAGCGGGCCACACCGTCCGATTGCTTGCCCGAAAGACTGGGCAAGACAATTCCGTTGAATGGGTAATGGGCGATCTCGCGACCGGAGATGGCATCGAAGAGGCGCTGCGCGGCATCGACACGGTCATCCATGCCGCGACGCTCTCGCCCATCGCCAAGCGCGGGATGAGGCTGGTCGACTTCTTTTCGAGCCCTTCCAGCGTCGATGTCGACGGCACACGCTATCTGCTCGCCGCCGCGGAGCATAGCGGCGTCTCGCACTTCATCTTCGTGTCCATCGTCGGTCTCGAATTCAGCCGCCTGCCCTATGCCCGGGTAAAACTGGCGGGCGAACGGCTTGTGCGGGAGTCCTCACTTCCGTGGTCGGTTATCCGCGCGACGCCGTTCTATTACCTTCTCGCGCAGATGCTCGGCGGGTTGAAATGGCTGCCGGTTTGGCCGCTGCCGACCTCGCCCTCAAATCCGGTGGATACACGCGACGTAGCCTTCTATCTCAGCCGGGCTGTCACCGATGGAAAACGCGGCGTGCGCCCGGAGATCGGCGGTCCTGACATGATGCCCTTCTCGAGCTTCGCACGACAATACTGCGATGCGCTTGGGCTCAGGCGTCTCATCCTGCCGCTGCCGATAGGCCGCAAGATGAGCCTCGGAATGGGTTTGGTCGAAACCGGCGAGCGCCTTGGCAAAAGGACCTGGAAGGCGTGGCTTTCCGAGCAATGCGAGCGCGCGCGGTGATCCATCCGTATCCGATTGTCCGCCGGATGCTATCGGCCCATCGCCAATCCCTGTCACCACGTTCATTGAGCCAGGAGCAGCCATGAAGTCGCCATCACCCGGACGCGAGCGCATCCTGCGCGAGGCTATCCGCCTGTTTGCCGAGCGCGGCTACGACCGAACGAGCGTTCCCGACATTCAGGAGGCGGCAGGTCTGTCGCGCGGCTCCGGCGCACTTTACAAGCACTTTCCCTCAAAACAGGACCTGCTTGCCACTGCGATCGAAGAGTTTGTCGGCACGGCACGGGAAGGCCGGGCAGAACTCGGCGGTGCCGCGCTTCCCATAGACGAGAGTTCGCGGCGGCTTGTGGAAGGTATGCTTGAAAAGCTCGGCGCCAATCGCGATGTGCTTCGTATCCTGTGGCGCGATCTGGAGCATTTTCCCGGATTGAAGGCTTCGGCACGTGTCGAGATCATGCAAAGCACGTACCTGGCCGTCGCCGAATGGCTGCGGGAACATCAGCGTCAGGGCGAACTGCGCCCACATGATAGTGAGGCGGTCGCCGCCGTCATTGTTGGCAGCGTCGCCATGTTCCGGGTCTTCGAAGCGATCTGGGGCGAAACTGCGATCGACATCAGCGACGAACGCTTTGCGTCCGCCTGGAGCGATCTGTTGCTGCGGGGCCTGCGGCTCTAGCGGCTACCCTATATCCGAAGGCGGCACTTTCTCGCCCTCTCGCTTGGCGCGTTTGGAGTAGGCGCGCACGCTGAAGGGCAGGAAGATCAGGTAGCCGGCGACCGAGGCGGTCAGCGTGTACCAGGGATAGGTCATCAGCAGGAGCACGTAGAGCACGACACCAAGGATGATCGGCAACACCCTGTCGCCCGGGATTCTCAGGCTCTTGCCGGAATAGACCGGCAGCCGACTGACCAGCAGGAAGGCGACCAGGATGGTGAAGCCGGTGGCGACGAAGGCGGCCGGACGGCTGGGTTCCAGACCTGTGCGCAGGAAATAGAGATAGAGCGGCAGCATCACCAGCACGGCGCCCGCCGGCGCCGGCACGCCGACGAAATATTCGGACTGCCATATGGGGCGATCGGCCTTCTCGTCATCGAGCACGTTGAAACGGGCGAGCCGCAGCCCGCAGGCGATGGCGAACAGAAGTGCTGCTATCCAGCCCGGCGAGCCGGCGCGGTCGAGCAGGAAGGCATAGAGCACCAGAGCCGGCGCCACCCCGAAATTGACGATGTCGGCCAGCGAATCCATCTGAGCGCCGAACTTCGAGGTCGCCTTCAGCATGCGCGCCAGGCGGCCGTCAATGCCGTCAAGGAAAGCCGCCAGCAGCACCATCACCACCGCCGGCTCGAAGCGGCCTTCGAAGCCGAAGCGGATGCCGGACAGGCCGGCGCAGATGGCAAGCACGGTGACCAGATTGGGCAGCACCATGCGCATCGGAATCTCGCGGATGCGCGGACCGCCGCTGGCATGGGCCTCGAACTTTTTGTATTGCGTGCCCACCGGTCAGGAAATCCGAACAAGAGGCGTGCCGGCGACACCGCCGAATTCGGCCAGCACGGTTTCGCCGCCGACCGCCGTCTGGCCGACGGCAACACGCGGCGTGGCGGCCAGGGGCAGGAACACATCGACACGCGAGCCGAAGCGGATCAGGCCGAAACGCTCGCCGATGGCGATCGAGCCGCCGGCCTCGGCCCAGCAGACGATGCGCCGCGCCACCAGGCCGGCGATCTGGACTGCGGCGACCGTGCCGTTGGGGCTCTCGATGACCAGGCCGTTGCGCTCGTTCTCGGTGCTGGCCTTGTCGAGTTCGGCATTGAGGAATTTCCCAGGCCGATGTTCGATTTTCGCAATACGGCCGCGCACCGGAGCGCGGTTCACGTGGCAGGAAAAGACGTTCATGAACACCGAGATACGGGTCATTTCGACATTGCCGAGGCCGAGTTCGCGCGGCGGTACGGCCGGTCCGACTGCAGAAATGATGCCGTCGGCGGGGCTGACCACCAGGCGATCATCAACCGGTGTAACGCGCTCAGGATCACGGAAGAAATAGACGCACCAAGCCGTCAGGATCAGACCGATCCAGAACAGGATCGAGGAGAAATAGCCGAGGAAAAGCGTCGCCGCGCCAAAGGCCGCGATGAAGGGATAGCCCTCGCGATGGATCGGTACGAACGCGTTCTTGATCGAGTCGACGAGGCTCATGGGATGGGGGCAGTCCCTGTTTCAGGTCCGGCCTCAATAGCGGAAACACCCCTTCGCCGCAACGCAACAATCGGCGAGGCGGGGGTGGCTGGGTTGGGCGGCTGGAGAACCTAGCCCGCGGCAGCGGACCGATCAAAGTGCTCGTCGAGTTCAGACATCGTAGCCTCGGCGAGCTTTTTGTCGTCTTTGCCCCGCAAGAGCACACTGCCATTCGGCGAAGATACGAAAAGGAAGGCCTGGCCAGACGCCAGCACCACCCAGTACACGATTGGCCCTTCCGCGGTTTGCACTATTGAGTTCCCTGAAACAGCGGCTTCAGCGGGGTCGAACCCGGCCTTGCGCAGCAGAAGATCGACAGCGACGGGAGCATGATACCTTTCCGCCAGATCGATCACCGTGCTGATCTCTGAGTCTTCGGCGCGACCAAGCCTTATGCCGACTCGCGGGGCATTAGCTCCGACTAGATTCTCCCCCGAGCGTACGACTGGAGGGTCTTCCGGCGCGATCTGCTCATAAACAGCCACGTGTGTCTCTGTCGCGACGCACAGCCGGAGCTCCTTTGCACTGGTTCGGAGTTGGGAGACCATCTGCTTCTGCCCGTCGACAGTCAGCACCCTTGCCATGCCGAATGCCCCCTTGATTTCCGGTAGCGATATCTTTGCGCAAGCAAGGCCGGCGCCGACATCGCGCCGGCCCAACATCTGGCGGACCAGGTCGCCAACCGACTTGTGAAGAAGCCTGCCTTCGCGCTGGGGGTTAGCCATCGCCAGTCGATTGATGGCATCGTCGCAATTGTCATCATCGACAAGTTGCAAATCGGGCCAAGAAGCGATCCAGCGCGCGAGCAAATTCACCATCGGCGCGGCTTCATCCGCGTCGTAGAACGCATCGTCAAGCGTATCCAGAAAATCGTCGCGACCGCCCTCAAAGCCCGTCTGTTTGGCGGCCTTATCCGGATGCTCGGCAACCCAGGCGGACATCTTTTCCAGAGTTGCCAGTTGCCCCTTCGCACCACTAGCGGTGAGGCCAGCTCGAGCGTTGGCAATCATCGTATCGATTTCCAGGCCCGCATTGCGAATGAATTGACTGTGGCCGCCGTTCTTTACCTCCGAGGAGTACCAGTGGGCGTGATAGACCTGCATCGCCTTAGGGTTGATCTCTGGATACCGATAGAGGCCTTTGGAAACCATCGTTGTGGCGAATTGCATGACAGCGAAGACGAGACCAAACGGCTGCCCACCAGCTTCTTCGGCCTTCGAACGAGACACCACAACCAGTGGCACGAGGAGGTTGACTGGCTGATTTTCGAAAGTGGGCGATGTCTTCCCGGAAGCTCCTCTGGACTTGCGCGAGAAAAACCCAAACATCGAAAATGCTTCCGTAGCCCCAAAAGAAAATGGATGGTTACTTCCAGCGAGACAATATCAGCTGCCCTTAGAGATAAAAGCCCCAGGCAGATCTACCGGTAACAGTTAGCATATTCCGATATCTGAACGATGCCCCGCGTCAGACAAACGCCGGGCGCCGCTATGAGGGATGCCTCCCTACAGTTCCGGCAAGCGCTGATAGTTGGCGATGTCGGCCTTTACGCCGGGGGGCCGCTCCTCGGTGTCAGACTTTGTCGACATCGCTCCGGAAAACCATTGCCATTGTCGGGACGAGCTATGTTCGGCCGTCCTTGAAGAGTCAACGCTTTGCATCGACCCCGCAAAGGAGTGCAAAGCGCCCATCGAACCAACCGTGGAGCCCGCAATGCCATCGCAGCAATCAGCAACCAGGAAAGCCCAGATCGTCGTAAGCGGCCTCGCCTTCGGGGAATCCCCGCGTTGGCATGACGGACGCCTGTGGCTCTGCAACTGGGGTACGGGCGAGATCATAGCTGTCGATGCCGACGGCAACAAAGAAATCGTGCTCACCGTCCCGGCCGTCCTGCCCTACTCCATCGACTGGCTGCCGGATGGCCGCCTGCTCGTCGTCTCTGGTCGCGAAGGCTTGCTGCTGCGGCAGGAAACAGATGGGAGCCTCGTCACCCATGCCGATCTGCACAGCCTCTCGAAAAGCCCATGGAACGAGATCGTCGTCGACGGGCGCGGCAACATCTATGTCAACGGCGGAGGGCCGGTGCCGGCACCTGGCGAGCATTTCGGCCCCGGCACCATCGTGCTGATCACGCCAGACGGCACGGCCCGGCAAGTGGCGGAAAACATCGCCTTTGCCAATGGCATGGCGGTGACCCCGGACAACAAGACGCTGATCGTCGCCGAATCCCACGCCAACCGGTTGACCGCCTTCGACATCGCCGCCGACGGCCGCCTCGCCAACCGACGGGTCTGGGCCGATCTCGACGGATATCCCGACGGCATCTGCCTCGATGCCGAAGGGGCGGCCTGGTATGCGGATGTTCCCAACAAGCATTGCGTGCGGGTGCGCGAAGGCGGTGAGGTGCTGCAGACGGTCGCTGTCGATCGCGGCTGCTTTGCCTGCATGCTGGGCGGTGCGGACAGGCAAACATTGTTCATCGCCGCCGCCGAATGGCGTGGCTTCGAGCATATGGTCAGCGACGCCCGCACCGGCCAGGTGCTCAGCGTGGAAGCGCCGGCACCTGGCGTCGGCTGGCCCGGCTAGAGCATGGTCCCGAAAAGTGGAAACCGGTTTTCGGAAAGATCATGCTCAACAAAGATCAGAGCCCGGGAATCCGCTGATAGTTGGCGATGTCGGCCCGCACACCGAGCCGGGCGATCGTCTCCTGCGGGTTGAAGGCGATGCGCTCGTGCGCGGCCTTGACGATCGGCACGACATTGTCGACGGCAGCCTGGCTTTCCCATTCGACGATCGTCACAAGGTTGAATTCGCCCGGCCCCGAGAATTGCTCGAGCAGGAAATCCTGCACGAAGCCTTGTTGCAGGCGCAGCAATTCATGCGTTGTCCGGACCTTGGCGAGTATCTCCTCGCGGGCGATGGCCGGGACGACGAATTTGTCCACCCTGAACACGCTGCCGCCGTTAACGTTCTGATTTATTGTGCTCATTTCGATTGTTCCGTTCTTGGATCATGGTGCTTTGGGCTCCAGGAATGGCCTACAATCTCAACTTAAGTTGAGGTCAAGCGGAATTTCTGAAATCTTTTCCTTCTCCCCTTGTGGGAGAAGGGAGAGCAGCTCCATCGCCTATGACACCTCCGACGTCCGCCGGCGGACGATGACGCCAAACTCGTCGCCCTCGCGGGCGATGCGCAGCCGTTCCTCGGCTTCGGTCGCCTCGCGCTGGCGGTCCCACATCGAGGCATAAAGGCCATGCTTGCGCATCAGTTCGGCGTGGGTGCCGCGCTCGGCGATCTGGCCGTCCTGCAGCACGATGATCTCATCGGCCGTAATCACCGTCGACAGGCGGTGGGCGATGACGATGGTGGTGCGGCCGCGGCTGACCAGATCGAGTGCCGCCTGGATCTCCTGCTCGGTGTGGCTGTCGAGCGCCGAAGTCGCTTCGTCGAGCATCAGGATCGGCGGCGCTTTCAGGATGGTGCGGGCGATCGCCACGCGCTGCTTCTCGCCGCCGGAAAGCTTCAGCCCGCGTTCGCCGACCATCGACTTGTAGCCGTCTGGCAGCCGTTCGATGAAGGGGCCGATCTGCGCGAGTTCGGCCGCCTTGCGCATATCCTCCTCGCTGGCACCGATGCGGCCGTAGCGGATGTTGTAGGCGATGGTGTCGTTGAACAGCACGGTGTCCTGCGGCACCATGCCGATCGCGCCGCGCAAGCTCTCCTGCGTCACGTCCCTGATATCCTGGCCGTCGATCAGCACCTGACCGCCCTGCACGTCGTAAAAGCGGAACAGAAGCCGCGAGATGGTCGACTTGCCGGCACCCGAAGGCCCGACAATGGCAACGGTCTTGCCGGCCGGCACCTCGAAGCTGATGCCCTTCAGTATCTTGCGGTTCGGATCATAGGAGAAATGCACGTCGCGGAATTCGACCTTGCCAGCGCTGACGGCGAGCGGCCTGGCATCCGGCTTGTCGACGATCTCCTGCGGAACATCCAAAAGGTCGAACATCTGCTCGATATCGGTCAGTCCCTGGCGGATTTCGCGGTAGATGAAGCCGATGAAATTGAGCGGTACCGACAGCTGCATCAGCATGGCGTTGATGAAGACGAAGTCACCGACCGTCTGCGTGCCTGCCTGCACTTCCAGCGCCGACATGCACATGACGATGACGGTACCGAGGCCGAAGATGATGCCCTGGCCGAAGTTCAGCCAGCCGAGCGAAGTCCAGATGCGCGTCGCCGATATCTCATAGCGCGCCATGGAGCGGTCGAAGCGCTCGGCCTCCATGCCTTCGTTGTTGAAATATTTGACGGTCTCGTAATTGAGCAGCGAGTCGATCGCCTTGGTGTTGGCGTCGGTGTCGCTGTCGTTCATGTCGCGGCGGATCGAGATGCGCCAGTCGCTGGCGCGGACCGTGAACCAGACATAGACCCAGACGGTGACCGCGACGACGGCCACATATTTCCAACCATAGGTATAGGCGAAAATGCCGGTGGTCAGCGCGAATTCGAGGATGGTCGGCGCCGTATTGAGCATGATGAAGCGCACGATCGTCTCGATGCCCTTGGTGCCGCGTTCGATGATGCGCGACAGGCCGCCGGTGCGACGCTCCAGGTGAAAGCGCAGCGACAGTTGGTGCATGTGGACGAAGGTGCGGAAGGCGAGCTGGCGCACAGCGTACTGGCCGACGCGGGCAAACAGCGCATCGCGCAGCTGGTTGAAGCCCAGCTGCACCAGGCGCACGACATTGTAGGCGACGACCAGCATGACGGGCGCCAGCAGAAAACTCGGCAGCGGCGGCACCGATTTGGCGTCGCCGGCCAGCGCGTCGGTCGCCCATTTGAAGAAATAAGGACCGGCGACCAGCGTCAGCTTGGCGACGACCAGCAGAAGCGTCGCCCAGGTGACGCGGGCTCTCAGATCGGCGCGGTCCGCCGGCCACATGTAAGGCCAAAGGTTGAGCAGCGTCTTGAAGGTCGAGGAGTCCGAGACGGTTTTTTCGGCCATTTTTATTCCTTCTTCTTATTTCAGCGGCCGGAGCAGCAGGAATCGACGAGCGCGGCGACCGATGCGGAAACATCGGCCAGCGCGGCGTGGTCGATCGCGTAGCGCGAGCGCTGGCGATCGGGCTCGAAGCGGACCAGCCCGGCTTCGACCAGTATCTTCAAATGCTGCGACACGGTGGACTGCGCGAGATCGAAATGATCGACGACTTCGCGGCAGCAGCAGGAGTTTCTGGCCGACAGATGTTTCAGGATTTCGATCCGTGCCGGATGGGAGAGCGCTGCAAGTCGGGCGGCGACGGCACGGCTGTCCGGGCTGCAGCCGGGTGCGTTTGTTTCCGGAGAGGATTCTGTCATCGTTCATCGGCGATAGACGATGACCGGCTGTGGGGCAAGCTACCCCGATGGGTAGATTGGCGTGCCGCCCGTCGATGAACCTTTCAACCCTGGAGGGACAGCACCCCCCTCTGGCCTGCCGGCCATCTCCCCCACAAGGAGGGAGATCGGACGTCACATAGGCTTTCGCCAATCGCCATTGCCGCAAAATGAGCCGAGACGTCGAAGCTGCCAATCTCCCCCCTTGCGGGGGAGATGTCCGGCAGGACAGAGGGGGGGTGACGGAACGCGACGAAAGCGTGCGTCCCGTGCTGCCCTACTTCGTCTTCACCGGCGCTGTCGTCGCCTGCTCGCCCATCGCCTTGAGGTCGGCGGCTTCGCCTTCCTTCGACTTTTCCGGAACCTTGAACACCTGTCCGGGCCAGATATGGTCGGGGTTGCTGATCTGGTCCTGGTTGGCGAGGTAGATTGTCGAATAGCGCACACCATGGCCGTAGACGCGCCGTGAAATCCGCCACAGCGTGTCGTTGCGGCGGATGATGACCGCGCCGTCGGCATGTTCAAGCTTGGGCGCCACGGTTTCGGGCACATCGCTTGGCGGCGTCGCCTCTGCCACGGTGGCCGGAGCCTTGGCTGCGGGAGCGGACGCCGTCGCCGGTGCCGTCTCGGCGGCCGGTGCGACGGCAACGGCCGGCGCCTCGGCAGCCGGGGGCGCTTCAGCGGCGGCAGGTTCGGCAGGCTTGGCCACGGCGGCGACCGCTTCGCCCGGCTCACGCTCGAACGGTACGGCTGCACGGGCCACCACCGTCACGCCGTCGGCATCGAGGCCGTCGACATGGATGGTGTAGCTGCCGACCGGAATGTCGCGTGTCGCCTCGACCAGGAAATGACCATCCGGCGACGTCTGCGCATCACCGAGCAGGATGTCGTTGGCATAGGCGCGCACCTTGCGGCCGGCATCGGCGAGGCCGGCGACAAAGATCTTGTTGCCATCGATCTCGACCGCCTCGACGACGATCCTGGGCTCGGCCATTGCTACGGCGGGCGGTGTCGCCGGCGCTGCTGGAGCGGGTGCTGCTTCAACCACGGCCGGCGCTGGAGCCGCGGGAGCCGGAGCAGCGGTTGCAGGCGCTTCGGCTGCAGGCGCGCCCGGCGCGGCAGCCTGGTCGCCGGCGGCCTGAGCGGCAGCGGGCTTTGTCTCGGGCGCGGGAACGGTGAGCAGTTCGGCCGGCTTGCCCGGCTCCTCGACCATGGCCAGCACTTGGCCGGCCGCATCCTTGGGAACCGAGACGACAGCGGTCTGCACCGAGGGCGTTACGACATCGCCGGTGGTCGCACGCAGAGCAATTGTGTAGTCGCCAGGCTTCAGCGGATCATCGAGAATGATAACGAAAGCGCCATCGGGGCCAGCGACCGTCGATCCAAGCACCGTCGAGCCGTTGAGAATTTCGACCTTCGCGTTGGGCGCCGCGTTGCCGGCAATGACGATAGAGCCATTGCCCTCGACGCGCACGACGTCGAAAGACGGTGCAATCGGACCGGCCCCAGCTGCAGTTGCCGGCGCCGCCGCATCCGGTGCGGTTGCCTGGGGCACCGCAGCGGGAGCGGCCGGGACCTCCGCCGGGGGCAGCCGCGCTTCCGTGCCGGGATCAGCCGGTTTCGGCGCCGCGGGCGGTGTAAGCGCCGCCACTTGCGCGGGCAGCGTGGGATTGAGATACGGGTCGAGCGCGCCCGATACATAGGCGGTTCCCGCGGCCGCAACGGTCCCACCCGCCGCGAACAGGAACGCCTTCAATGGATTAATTGCCATATTCCCTACCCCTTAGCCACCTAACGCCGGTCTAGCCTGTTTTACCAATACCGACAAGAAAAAGCCCAGCCTGTTAACCCTTGGGGCTTGACCGCGCTTTCAGACCCAATCACCAATCATCGGCATGAACACGATTCGATCCGTCTGCGTCTATTGCGGCTCGTCTCCGGGCCGCGATGAAATCTATATCAAGGCCGGACACTTGCTCGGGCGCTCCATTGCCAAAGCGGGTCTGCGGCTGATTTACGGCGGTGGCACCAAAGGCATTATGGGCGCCGTCGCCGAAGGCGCGCTCAAGGCCGGCGGCAAGGTTACGGGCATCATTCCGCGCTTCCTGATCAACAAGGAGGCGACCGAAACCGCGCTTGGCCGGCTCGACGAGCTCTTGATCACCGACAACATGCACGAGCGCAAACACAAGATGTTCGAGAAATCCGACGCCTTTGTGGCGCTGCCGGGCGGCATCGGCACGGTCGAGGAGATCGTCGAGGTCATGACCTGGGCGCAGCTCGGCCATCACCGCAAGCCGATTGTCTTCGGCAATGTCGGAGGATTCTGGGATCCGATGCTAGCGTTGCTCGATCACATGGCCGCCGAGGGCTTCATCCACACCGCGCAAAGGGTCAAGCCGCTGGTGGTCGACGACCCCGAAGCGATCGTCGCCGCCATCATGGTGGCTGGATCCTCCGTCGACGCCCCGACGGAGGGCGTGCAGTCGGTCATAGACAAACTGTAAGGCAGTAGTGAGTAGGGAGTAGGAAATAGGGGCGCCGGAAACTGTCCTCGTGAACTGCCCCCCTACTGCCTACTGCCTACTGCCTACTGCCTACTGCCTACTGCCTACTGCCTACTGCCTACTGCCTACTGCCTACTGCCCTCCTGTGCAGCCTGCCGCAAGCCGTCGATCACCGCGCGGCGATCATGACGCCGCCAGGCAAGATAGATGGAGACCGTGCGTTCGAACCATGGCAGGTCGCGAAAAACGATTCGCGCCGGTGCGGCGGCACGCAGGCTGGCTTGCACCGTCGCCAGGCCGAGCCCCGCGCTGACCAGACCGAGCGAGGTCAGCGGATCCGCCGTCTCATAGGCGATGTCGGGCAGAAAGCCGGCCTTGGCGCATGCGGCCAGGAACTGGCCACGATTTGTGTCGTCGGGCTGACGCACGACGGTGATCCAGGTGCGGCCGTCGAGGTGATGCGGCTCGATCTCTGACACTTCAACAAGTGGATCATCTTCGGGGATCGCCAGCACCAGCGGTTCGTGGCGCAGCGCTATGGCTGCGACATCCGGATCATCGTCGGGCGGCGGCGAATAGACAAAGCCCAGGTCCAGTGACTGCTGCCGTAGCCCCTCCAGCTGTGCGGCCGAACGCAGGCTTCTCAGCTGCAGGTGGAAAGCCGGCCGGTCGCGGCGGAACTGGCGCAGCATGCCGGCGACAAGCCCGGCATGCACGGCCCCTTCGACATAGCCGATGGCGAGACGGCCGACGGCGCCGCTGGCCAGGTTGCGGCCGAACTCCTCCAGCCGCCGCGCATTGGACAGCAGCGCGCGGGCCTCGGCGAGGAAGGCGCGACCCTCCGCGTTGAGATGGACCCGCCGTTTCGACCTTTCAAACAGGGAGACACCCACCTGCTCCTCGAGCTGCATGATCTGCCGACTGAGCGGCGATTGCGAGATATGCAGCATTTCGGCGGCGCGCCCGACATTGCCGGTTTCGGCGACGGTGACGAAATACCGGAGCTGACGCAGGTCGAACATTTTTTCTCCGAAGCGTAAAGTCCTTTTGGGTCTCAACTTTAGCCTAACCAGTCTTGGACAGTCTAACCAGCGGAAGTGATAGTCGGCCATCCCAACCAAAGGAGACCGCCATGCAGTTCTTTGCCCTTCTCACCCGCAACACCGAAAAATTTACCGATGCCGATTTCGCCCCGCTTCTGCCCGGCGAAGCCGAACAGCGGCGCACGCTCTATTCCGAAGGCGCGGTGCGCCAAGTGTGGAACCGAGGCGACATCCCGGGCAGCGGCATGATGTTCGAGGCCGCTGATGACGCAGAGGTTCGCGACCGTCTTGCGACCTTGCCACTGGTCAAGGCCGGCATGATGGACATTGTCGCAATCGTGCCGCTCAAGCCCTATCCCGGCTTCGGCCCGAAGCACTGACAGGGCACAATCCGGGGGTGACGAAGGCGTCACCTCCGCATTGCCGCGGCCAATCGACAGACTGTGATCGACTGTCAAAAAACCGTCACACGAAAGCGGGTTCGCTCGTGCTAGACATCGAAGGTCTGGCGGCGATCAAGCGGCGCCATGTTCGAAACCTGTATCTGGCACGACGTCCATGGATATCGCTCTCGCCCCGGAAGGCACCGATCTGTCGCCTTACCTGCCCGACGAGCACGGGTTGTTCTTCATCTATCACTTCACCGCTGAGGGCGTGCGAACCAGGGACGCCTCGGCCGCGCACTGGACATGGCGCAGCTACCAGCTTTCCGACATGCGCGCACGCCATGAGATCGGCGCCGATCAGGCTTTGCCGGCACCGGTGCGCGAAGCCTTCCTGTCCGCCAGCCATGGCTGCCACATCGACCTGGAGGATGACTGGCTCTACGGCGACCTGCCGGACCTGCGCCATGACTATTCGGTGGAGGCAGGCGGGCTCGGCCATTTCCGTTTCGCGCTCAACGACACTATGCTGGTCGGCGCCCGCAAGCAGCCGCTGCAGTCGGTCGACAACATCCGCAAGGCGATCGAAAGCGGATCGCGCAAGTTCCGCTCGCCGGCCGAGTTGATCGAGGCGGTTGTCGGCCAGTCTTTCGACGGCATGGTGGCTGAACTCGCGGCACTCGGCGACAGTCTCGACGGCATCGAGGATCGCATCGTCTGCGACGCATGGCACAATGAGCGGCAGTCCCTCGTCGACGCTCGGCGGCATCTGGTGGTGATCCACAGGCAGATGGCGACGCTGACCAATCTGTTCCGCCATCTCGACCATTCGCACCGCAACGACCTGCCGGATTCCATCAACGACATGGCGGCGCGACTTTCACACAGGGCGCAGACGCTGCATTATGACGGCGAGCAATTGCAGGCGCGCGCCCGGCTGTTGCAGGACGAGCTGATGGCCAAGCTGACGACTCAGTCGAACCGGCTATTGTACGTACTGTCGGTGATGACGGCGGTGCTGTTGCCGATGACCATCATCTCCGGCCTGTTCGGCATGAATGTCGGCGGCCTGCCGTTGGTCGACACGCCGATGGGTTTTTGGGTGGTGACGGCGGTGTCGATGGTAATCGCGGGCGCGACCTATCTCTTTGCCAGGCGGCTCGGACAGATGTAGCGGCTGCCTGACGGCTTTCACGCCGTGGCGCGAAGATCCTCGATGATGGTGCCGGCGGCGGCGACCTCCGCTTCGTGATCGAGCTGGCGCCAGGTCTCGGCAAGGCCCGCTGCGTACCATTCGCGCATCGCCGGCAGATCGAGCAGTTGTCCCGGATAGGCGGCAGCCGCTCCCTCGAAGGAGAGCTCATAGGACTGGACGCGAAACGCCACCGGAGCAAAGAAAGCATCGACGGCGGTGAAATGAGCGCCGGCGAGAAACGGCCCGCCGAAACGGGCAAGGCCGTCGTTCCAGAGATCGCCGAGGCGAAAAAGATCCTGCTTCAGCGCGTCGGACATCGGGAACGGCTTTACCCGCACGCCGCAACTCATAGGACAGGCGTCGCGCAATGCGGTGAAGCTCGAATGCATCTCGGCGGCGGCCGAGCGCGCCCAGGCGCGCGCCTTGGCCTCGACGGGCCACACGCCATGGTGGCGCTCGGCGAGATATTCGGCGATGGCGAGCGAATCCCAGACCGCCCAGCCGTCCTCGATCAGGCACGGCACCCGCCCGCTGGGCGAAAACGACCGGTAGAGTTCCCAGCTCGGTCCGGTCGGGAATGGCGTCAGCCGCTCCTCGAATGGAATATCCAACTCTCGCATCAACACCCAGGGCCGCAGCGACCATGAGGAATAGTTCTTGTTGGCGATATGCAGCAGATACATCGAAACTCCTTATCGAGCAGAAGCCCTGCGCGCCGTCGTCAGCATAGACCAGGAATAGATCGCTAGTGCCGCCCAGATCAGCGCGAACGCAACCGCCTGGGTGGTGCCGAAAGGCTCGTCGAAGATCAAAACGGCGATCAGGAACACCATGGTCGGCGCGATATACTGCATGATGCCGATGGTGGAGAGGCGCAGCAGCTTGGCGCCGAAGGCGAAAAGCAGCAGCGGCACCGATGTAATCGGACCGCAGCCGATCAGCAATGCCGTATCGGCACCACTGCTGGATATGATGTGGTCCTGTCCGGTCGCTGTGAGATAAACGATGTAGCCGAGCGCCGGCACCGACAGCAAAAGCACTTCGAGCAGAAAACCCTGGCTCGGGCCGATCGGCAGCGTCTTGCGGAAGAAGCCGTAGGCGGCGAAGGAAAACGCCAGCGCCAGCGACACCCAAGGCAGCTTGCCGCCTTCGATGGTCAGCACGGCGACGGCGACCGCCGCCAGAACCACCGCCGCGATCTGCAGCCGGTCGAGCCGTTCGCCAAGCAGCAGCGCACCGACGACGACGCTAACCAGCGGATTGATGTAGTAGCCGAGCGCGGTTTCGACGGTGCGGTCGACGGCGATCGCCCAGACATAGATGCCCCAGTTGACCGAGATCAGCGCCGCCGTCAGCGCCGCCATGGCGATGGTGCGGGGTGAGCGAAGCGCCGCCTTGAAATCCGCCGTGCGGCCGGCCCAGACCAGAACGGCGGCGGCGATCGGCACCGACCAGACGATGCGATGGGCAATGACTTCGGCGAGCGGCAGATGCGCCACGGCCTTCATGTAGAAGGGCAGCAATCCCCATAAGAGATAGGCGCCCAGCGCCAGCAGGAAACCGCGCCGGGCCTTGGAATCCGCGTCCAGTACAATTGCTTCAGTGGCCATGGGCCAACGCTATGGCCCAGCCACCTTGCCAAGACCATCGCAAAGTTCTGATGGATCAATGGACTTTCGCTGATGGTTCAACCCTATTCGGCCGCCACCAGCCCGGCCATCTCGCGGTTCTTCATTAGCTTGTAGACGATGGAATCCATCAGCGCCTGGAACGAGGCGTCGATGATGTTTTCGGAGACGCCGACCGTCCACCAGCGCGCGCCGGTACCGTCATACGATTCGATCAGAACGCGGGTGATCGCCTCGGTGCCGCCATTGAGGATACGAACCTTGAAGTCGGCGAGCTCCATGTCGGCGATCTCGTTCTGGTATTTGCCGAGATCCTTGCGCAGCGCGATGTCGAGTGCGTTGACCGGGCCATGCCCTTCGGCGACCGACATCTTCTCCTCGCCGTCGACCAGCACTTTGACGATCGCTTCGGACACCGTCTTCAACTGACCGTTGGCGTCGAAGCGGCGCTCGACCATGCAGCGGAACGAGGTGACGTTGAAGAATTCCGGCAGGCCGTGCAGCATCTTGCGCGCCAAAAGCTCGAAACTGGCGTCGGCACCCTCATAGGCATAGCCCTCGGCCTCGCGTTCCTTGACCACCGCAATCAGCGCGTCGAGCCGGTGATCGTCCTTAGGCACGTCGATGCCGCGCCGCTTCAGCTCGGCGAGGAAATTGGCCTTGCCGCCCTGGTCCGAAACCATGACGCGGCGGCGGTTGCCGACCGTTTCCGGGGGGACGTGCTCATAGGTCGCCGGTTCCTTGGCCAGCGCGGAAGCATGGATGCCGGCCTTGGTGGCGAAGGCAGAGGCGCCGACATAAGGCGCCTGCGCTTCCGGGGCGCGATTCAAGAGTTCGTCGAACGCGCGGGACAACCTGGAAACGCCGGTCAGTGCTTCAGTCGAAATGCCCGTCTCGAAACGATCGGCGAAGGCCGGCTTCAGCGCCAAGGTTGGCACGATCGAGATCAGGTTGGCGTTGCCGCAGCGCTCGCCGATGCCGTTGAGCGTGCCCTGGATCTGGCGCACGCCGGCCTCGACAGCGGCCAGCGAATTGGCGACCGCCTGGCCGGTGTCGTCATGGGCATGGATGCCGAGATGATCGCCTGAAATACCGGACGCAATAACCTTCTCGACGATGACGCGAACTTCCGACGGCTGCGTGCCGCCATTGGTGTCGCACAGCACCACCCAGCGTGCGCCGGCATCGTAAGCGGTCCTGGCGCAGGCTAATGC
This sequence comes from Mesorhizobium sp. LjRoot246, assembly GCF_964254115.1. Taxonomy (NCBI): domain Bacteria; kingdom Pseudomonadati; phylum Pseudomonadota; class Alphaproteobacteria; order Hyphomicrobiales; family Phyllobacteriaceae; genus Mesorhizobium; species Mesorhizobium sp. LjRoot246. Next base: position 4,877,390 of record NZ_CAXUSN020000001.1, read on the forward strand.
ATAGTCGGGATTGGCCTTGAAGCCGTCGAAGAAATGCTCGCAGTCGACTAGCGCCTCCTTGCCGGCGCCAATCGCCGCCTCGACGGAGGCCTTGATGGCGTCGAGGTTCTCCTCATTGGTGCAGCCGAGCGCGACACGGACATGATAGTCCCAGCTCTTGGCGACGAAGCAGATGGCATCCGACTTCGATTGCACAAGTGACGCAAGGCCGGGATCGTTGGACGCCGATACTCCTGCCCGCTTGGTCATGCCGAAGGCGACGAATTTGGCGCGCGACGTGCGTTTCTCCTGGAAGAAAGCGGTGTCGGTCGGATTGGCGCCGGGATAGCCACCTTCGACATAATCGAGGCCGAAAGCGTCGAGCAGTTTCGCGATGGCGATCTTGTCCTCGACGGAAAAGTCGATCCCCGGCGTCTGCTGGCCATCGCGGAGCGTGGTGTCGAAGAGGAACAGTCTTTCCTTTTTCATGACAGCAAGGTGCCTGAGCACCCCCCTCTGGCCTGCCGGCCATCTCCCCCGCAAGGGGGGAGATCGGCAGCTTTAACGATAACACTGGTCCTGCATCGTCGGCGATTGGCGAAAGCGAAGGCGACATCCAATCTCCCTCCTTGCAGGGGAGATGTCCGGCAGGACAGAGGGGGGTGTGAAGGATCGCCGTGCATCGACTATACCTTCCCCGCGAACCGATCCGTCGCGCGGATCAGCCGGTCAAGGATACCCGGCTCCGAATAAGCATGACCGGCGCCCTCGATCAGGTGGAAATCCGCCTTGGGCCAGGCTTTGTGCAGCGCCCAGGCATAGCGCGCCGGGCACGGCATGTCGTAGCGGCCGTGGACGATGGTGCCGGGAATGTCGCTCAGCTTGTGCGCGTCGCGCAGCAGCTGCCCTTCCTCCAGCCAGCCGGCATGGACGAAATAGTGGTTTTCGATGCGGGCGAAGGCAATGGCATAGTCGTCCTGCCCGAACGGGCCGCTGGTCTCCGGCTCCGGCAACAGCGTGATGGTTTCGCCTTCCCACAGGCTCCAGGCGCGGGCCGCCTCGATCTGCGCCTTGCGATCTATACCGACCAGCCGCTTGCGGTAAGCGGCCATCATGTCGCCGCGCTCGGCCTCCGGGATCGGCGCCAGGAACCGCTCCCATTTGTCAGGAAACATCTCCGAAACGCCGAACTGATAGTACCATTCCAGTTCCGCACGCGTCAGCGTGTAGATGCCGCGCACCACCAGTTCGCTGACGCGTTCGGGGTGCGTTTCGGCATAGGCAAGCGCCAACGTCGAGCCCCAGGAGCCGCCGAACACCAGCCACTTGTCGAAGCCGGCCATTTCGCGCAGGCGTTCGATGTCGGCAACCAGGTGCCAGGTCGTATTGGCTTCGAGCGAGGCGTTGGGCGTTGATTTTCCGCAGCCGCGCTGGTCGAACAGGATGACATCGTAAAGCTTCGGGTCGAACAGACGCCGGTGTTTTGGCGAAATGGTGCCGCCCGGCCCGCCATGCAGGAAGACGGCCGGCTTGGCACCCTTGGTGCCGGAACGCTCCCAGTAGATCTGATGGCCGTCGCCGACGTCGATCATACCGGAATCGAAGGCTTCGATCTCGGGATAGAGGGTACGCAATTGACTGCTCATAGCTGCAAACCTTTGGTCGGCCAGTCCACTGTTTCGTGGTCAGGGTGCTGGAAAGAGATGATGGATTCCTGCCTGTTATAGTAGTCGGGATCCTGATGGATGGGCTGATCGAAGATCGTCTCCACCCAAGGCAGCCGCGCGGCGTAGTTGACCTGGATCTGCGGTGCGAGGTCCGAGCGGTCGTCGAAGGCGCCGATGGCGATCTCAAGTCCGCCAGGCTGCCGGTAGGTCAGCGGCGTCCCGCAGCGGGCGCAGAAGCCACGATCGATGTTGACCGACGACTGAAAATAGCTCGGCTCTTCATGGGTCCATTCGACGCCATCCTTGGGCACCGTGACCAGCGCGCCGAAGAATGAGCCGAACTGCTTTTGGCACATGCGGCAATGGCAGATCGACGGACGGCCGAGCGCTCCATGAATGCGGAAGCGTACGGCGCCGCATTGGCAGCCACCGGTTCTTATCTGATCGGTCATGGCTTTTCCTTTGGCGGCCATTGTTCGGTGTCGTGGTCCGGATGCTGATAGGAGACGAGATCGGCCAGATAAGAGGCCGACGACACGTCGGCCATCGTCTCCTCGCCCGGCAATTGCGGGATCGTATCGACATAAGGCAGCTTTGCCTCGGTGCCCCACTGGATCAGCGGCACGATCTCCGCCGGATTGTCGAACGCGCCGATGGCGAGGCCAACACCATCCGGCGCGGTGAAGGTCAGCGGCGTGCCGCAATCGGCGCAAAAGCCACGATCGACATGGTTGGAGGAGCGGAAGTATTTCGGCTCGCCCCGCGTCCAGTCGAGCCTGGCGCCACGTACAGAAACCAGTGGGGCATAAAACGAGCCGAATGCCTTCTGGCACATGCGGCAATGGCAGACCGAAGCGTCGCCAAGCGCGCCCTCGACACGAAAGCGCACCGCGCCGCACTGGCAGCCGCCGGTGTAGACCGGCCGGTTGTCGAGGCTCATCGCTGCTCACTCCGGGGCATGGCAGACGGCCTCGACATTGTTGCCGTCGGGATCGAAGACGAAAGCGCCATAGTAGTCCGGGTGATAGTGCGGGCGCAGGCCCGGTCCGCCATTGTCCTTGCCGCCGGCGGCGAGCGCTGCGGCATGGAAGGCATCGACCTCGGCGCGGCTGCGCGCGGTGAAGGCGACGTGCTGGTGATCCCTGGGCTTGTCCTTGCCGGTACTCAGCCAGAACACCGGCCGGTCGCGGCCGTAGCCACCGACCTTGGCGCCGCCGGTGTATTCCAGCGGCACCATGTAGAGCAGCGCGGCACCAAGCGGCGCCATCGCCTTATCATAGAAAGCCTTCGAAGCGTCGAAATCGGCAACGGTGATGCCGAGATGGTCGATCATGAGACGGACTCCCTTGCTGGTTCACGTGTTGGCATTTCGGCACCGGCCAGGCCGGCCTCGATCACGATATGCTGGCAGACATTGTCGATATCGCGAATGATGTCGTCGTTCCAGAAGCGCAGGATGGTCCAGCCCAACGCTTCAAGCTTGGCTGTCCGCGCGGCATCTGACGCCGAAACCTCATGCGAAGCGTGCTGGGAGCCATCCAGCTCAACAATCAGCTTCTTGTTGGAGCAAGCAAAATCGACGATGTAACCAGCTATCGGCATTTGGCGTCGAAACGCCAGTCCCATGAGTCTGTGCGCTCTGATCTCATTCCAAAGCTTCAGTTCGGCATCGGTCATGCCCTTGCGCATCTTGCGCGCATTGCCACGGTTGACGGGAGAAACGCGATAATGGGTCATCGCGAGGCGCCCCCCTCTGTCCTGCCGGACATCTCCCCCTCAAGGGGGGAGATCGGCAGCTTCGCAGGAGACGCGCAATGATCAACGGGGGCGATTGGCGAAAGCCGAAATGACGTCCAATCTCCCCCCTTGAGGGGGAGATGCCCGGCAGGGCAGAGGGGGGTGCTTGGCGCCACCCTCACCTCTTCACCTCCCAAGTCGTCACGCGCTCGCCAGTGACCGAGTCCTTGCCATCCTTCAACTGTATACCTTGTGCCAGCAATTCGTCGCGGATGCGGTCGGCTTCGGTCCAGTTCTTGGCGGCGATGAATGCGAGACGCTTGGCGATGGCCTTGGCAACGTGGTCTTCATCAACCTTCGCCGACGCGACATCGAAGCCGAGGAACAGCAGCGACGCCTTTAGCGCAGCGGCGGCATCGTTGCCGTCCGCTGCCTCGCCGGCCAACTGGGTCAGGACCTGGAAGGCGGCATAGGTGGCGAGATCGTCCGACAAGGCATCGATGACCTCCGCGGGCAATTGTCCCGGCGTCGCCGGCGCGAGGTCCGCCGCCCGCTTCCATTTGCGCAGCGTGTTGTCGGCCTCTTCCAGCTTGCGCACGGAAAAGTCGATCGGCTCGCGATAATGCGTCATCAGCATTGCCAGCCGCAGCACGTCGCCCGGCCATTTGCGGCCGCCGAAAGTGTCGGTCTCCAGCAGTTCGTTGATCGAATAGAAATTGCCGAGGCTCTTCGACATCTTCTGCCCTTCGACCTGCAGGAAGCCGTTGTGCATCCAGATGTTGGCCATCACGTCCGTGCCGTGCGCGCAGCGCGACTGGGCGATCTCGTTCTCATGGTGCGGGAAGATCAGGTCGAGGCCGCCGCCATGGATGTCGAACACCTCGCCGAGATAGGCGGCCGACATCGCCGAGCATTCGATGTGCCAGCCCGGCCGGCCCCTGCCCCATGGCGAATTCCAGCCCGGTTCCTCCGGCGACGACAGCTTCCAGAGGACAAAATCGCCGGGATTTTTCTTGTGCGCGTCGACGGCAACGCGTGCGCCGGCCTGTTGCTCGTCGAGATTGCGCTTCGACAACTGGCCATAGTCCGGCATCGACGCCGTGTCGAACAGGACTTCGCCCGCGGCAACATAGGCATGGCCGCGTTCGATAAGGCTTTGAATCAAGGTGATCATGTCGACCTTGCCGTCGGCACGCGGCTCGACGAATTCGGTGGCGCGCGGCTCGACCGTCGGCTCCAGGCAGCCGAGAACCGCGACATCCCTATGGAACTGATCGGCGGTTTTTTCGGTGACCCGCCGGATCGCCTCGTTCAACGAAAGCGTGCTGGAAGCGATCTCGCCGCCGAAATCGCGCAGAGCGCGCGCGTTGATCTTGTCGTCGACGTCCGTGATGTTGCGCACATAGGTGACGTGCGTCTGCCCATGGACATGACGCAGCAGACGGAACAGCACGTCGAAGACGATCACCGGCCTGGCATTGCCGATATGGGCAAAGTCGTAGACCGTCGGGCCGCAGACATACATGCGCACATTGTCCGGATCGATAGGGACGAAATCCTCTTTCGTCCGCGTTAGCGTGTTGTAGAGGCGCAGGCCCTGCGATGCGTCAGACATTCGTGCCTTCCCGGTTCAGAACTCAATTTGAATGGAGCCAGCCCTGCGCGAGACGCAAATCAAGCTCCAGCCTGCTGGCCGGGGCGTTTGTCCAATCTGGGGAAAGATGAGGCGAAAACGTCCGGACCAGCGCGAGGCTAGCCAATAATGCAAATGCCACAAATGGCGAAAGACGTTTTCATGGGCGGCTTTATCGCCTTGGCTTGTGTTGCCGTCAAGTCGCAAGTTTCGGCAAAAACGTTGCTGGATCACAGGTAATGATGCACTGAAACATTTTATTAAACATGTCGGCACAGTCATGAAACATTCGCCGGCTAGATCAGCAGGCGTCACGATTTGGTCAGAATCGGCCATCAAACGCAGACACGAAAATGTTATCTGGGAAGAGAGACATGCCTCGCAGCAAGCAGGAATCCAACCGCGCCAAGCAACCGGCGCTGGCCAACCATTATCGCGCGATCGGCCCGGCCGCGATCGTCGCCGCCCTTCTCCACACCGCGAAGAAGAAGAAGCCGGCACAGAAGATCGTGTCGCCACGCGCTGCCTGAAGTGGGTACGGCCGGCTCCAAGGCGCCAGGCAAAATGGCGCCGACATGCGCCGCTGAAGAACAGTTCAGCTAGAACAACGTCATCTGACTGTCGTCCGCGCCGGGTTTCTGGCGCCTGACCTTCTCGGGCTCCGGCCCGATCTCGCCCCGCTCCTGAATCTCCGGTCCGGTGTTGGCGACCTTGTTGACGAGGTCGGAGACGGGAATTGCCTCGAAGAAATCGAGCTGTGCCGGCCGCAACAGGTCGGCGACATCACGCGGCTCGAGCGTGCGGCAATCCAGCCAGCGGGCGAAATCCCCGGGGTCGATCACCACCGGCATGCGGTCGTGGATATGCGCGATGTCGGCATTGGCGTTGATGGTCAGGACGGCGCCGGTGTCCATCTCCGAACCGCCCGGCTCGGCGTAGGTCTCGACCAGGCCGGCAAAGGCGATCAGCCCGCCATGCCTGGGCCGGATCCAGTAGGGTTGCCCCTTCTTTCCGCCGGTTTGCCGCCATTCGTAGAAGCCTGACGCCGGCACCAGCGCACGGCGATGGCGCATGGCGGCCTTGAACGAGGCCTTTTCGGCAGCGCCCTCCGAGCGCGCGTTGAACAGCAGCGGAAATTCCCTGGTATCCTTGACCCAGGTGGGGATGAGCCCCCAGCGCACCAGCATCGGCTGGCGGTCGGGCAGGTTAGAACCCGGCGCCCGCGGAGCGCCGGCGACCGCCGTCAGGATCGGCTGTGTCGGCGCGATGTTGTAGCGCGCCGGGAAATCATCAAGCCCCGCCACGTCCAGAAAGGCAGCGGTCTGATCCGGTGTCGCGGTCAAGGCAAAACGTCCGCACATGGTCGTTGGTGGCCTTCCGAATGATTTGGCCGAATGGTTCGGTCGAATGGTTGAAAGTGGCGATGGAACCGGCGTTGCGCAACCGTTAAAGCTTGCCCATGTTGGGCGGTCCACAACGGACCTGCCCTTCACGCCTGATCGGGAATCCATGAACGACGCGCGCAAGACACTTCCGGCAGTCTCGGTCGCCGTCGTACGCGCAGACACCGTGCTTCTGGTCAAGCGGGCGCGGCAGCCCTCACAGGGGCTCTACGCCTTCCCAGGCGGCAAGGTCGAAGCCGGCGAAACGCTACAGGATGCAGCCGAACGCGAACTGCTGGAAGAGACCGGCTTGCGGGCCATCGATTACCGCCCGCTTCGGGAAATCCACATCGACGGCAGGGACGACGACCATCCGGTCGATTATCTCCTCACGGTCTTCGGCGCCGCCTATGCCGGCGGCGAAGCAGTGGCCAGCGACGACGCCGAGACGGCGGCCTTCTATACGCTCAGCGAGATGGCTGCACTGCCGCTCGCCGGCTCGGTGTTCGCGGTCGCCGAGGAATTGTTGGGCCTTGGCGGAAGCGCCAGGCCGCAGCCCTGAAAATCGCCTTGCGGGCGACAAATTGTTTCGTCACAAAGGCTTATGAACCGCCTCTCTCCATTCCTCGCTGCATGTCTGGCCGTCAGCATGGCCGTCTCGGCAGGGCCTGCGCTCAGCGCCGGGTCGCCGTTCGAGCCTGGGCTGATGCGGCTGGCGGAAGTTCTGGGATCGCTGCATTTCCTGCGCAATCTGTGCGGCGAGAAAGGCGACCAGTGGCGTGTCGAAATGCAGAAGCTGCTTGATTCGGAAAATCCGGACGCCGAACGGCGCGCCCGTTTCATCGCCAGCTTCAACCGCGGCTACCGTTCCTTCGGCGGCACCTACACGCGGTGCACCCCTTCGGCGACCGAAGCCATCAGCCGTTACATGAAGGAAGGCGAGACACTCTCGCGCGACATCGCCTCGCGTTACGGGAACTAGGCATTTCGAGCTGCTCATCAACAACTATCCGCACCATTGCTGGTGACAGCCGATATATCCGGCTTGTGCCGGGCGATATCTTGGTGCAATCCTCGTGTGGCGCTTCTGCAACAGTATTAACGAAACCTTACCGCGCGAATGCGGAATTAACTCAAACTGAAGGTTTTCGCCCCGCGGGCCGCCCTAATCGGCTAAGTTTGACCCGAGTTGAACGCAACTTCGCACAAGGCAATCGGGCTTTGTAAAAGACGATCAAAAAAATGTCGTATTTACAAATACTTAATTGACCTTGCGTGTGAAATGAACAGATCAAGCCTGATCCGCATCGACGGATCGCCGCTTGAAAGGGTGGACATCGCATATGGAACATGGTGTCAGCGACATCGACGCGCTGGTCAGGGAAGAGAAGCGCCTGACCGCCGTGGAAAGCCACAGCGAGGCCTGGGCGGAAGGTCTCTCTGCCGGCATTGAGCCCGAGATCATTGCCGAAGCGGCGCTCGAAACCGCCTTCGGCGAAATGTTGCGTGCCAATGGCGAGACCTCGGCCCTTGCCCTGCTCGACCGTATGCGTGAAAAGGTGATTGCTGGCGCCTTCGAGCCCGAACGGCTGCGGCACTGAACCGACCTCCGGTTCTTTGACGGCAAAATGCCGCTCGGGCGTCATGCCCGGAAGCAGGGAGAAACGGGCAGTGAGTTTTTCGATGTCAGGCAAGCCGCGCGGCTTGGTCCTCTGCATCTCCTTCGCTGCTAGCTGTGCCGCGATTCCCCTGGGTGTGTGTCTCGCGAGCAGTCCCGCTTACGCGCTAAGCGAGATCAAGCGCGAAGAGCTCCCCCCAACAGTAACGCCGCCGGCGGATGACGACATGTCGCCGCCGGGAAGCACCGTGCCAATGCCCAACCCTGTCGGAACGCCGCCTCCGGCCAGTCAGCCAGCCGCTCCTGCCGAAGCCGAGCCGGACAGCCCAGCGGATGGCGGCGTGACCAGACCGCGCGTCGATCCGGACACGCCGGCACCCGAGGTTGTCTACGATCTCGGCAAACTACCGGAACCGGTACGGCGCATGCACGACCTGATCGTCGAGACATGCAAGGGCGGCGACATCGAAAAGCTGCGGCCCTTGATCGGCACCGGCGACAGCATGACGCAAATATCGCTGACCGACATTGACGGAGACGCCATCGCCTTCCTCAAGGGCCTCTCCGGCGATCCCGACGGCCAGGAGATCCTGGCCATCCTCGAGGAGGTGCTCAATGCGGGCTACGTCCACCTCGATGCCGGCAAGCCGGAAGAGCTCTATGTGTGGCCATATTTCTTCGCCCTGCCGTTGGACAAGCTGGACGCCAAGCAGAGGGTCGAACTGTTCAAGATCGTCACCGCCGGCGACTTCGACGACATGAAGCAGTTCGGCGCTTATATCTTCTACCGCGTCGGCATCACGCCTGCCGGACAGTGGTCGTTCTTCGTCGCCGGGGATTGATGTTCCATCTGCGAGGTAAGGATCAGGACAGCGAACGAACTTCAGACAGTGGTCAAAAGGATGCCACGACCGAACTTGTCCGCCAGGGTCTGGATAAGCAGCTTTTCACGCGTCGTAAGGCGTTTTTGATCGACAAAACGCCAATTGCGCTCATACAGCGCGAAAGCCTCCTCGGCAGGGATCGGGCGTTCCGCATCGCGGTTCCAAGCGAGCGCCTGGAGCTCCGGAAACTCTGCGGGGACAATCATGGGCGCGATATCTGCGTTCATAATCCCCTAACTTAGTGGATCGTACTTAAGAAATCCAACGCTGGGGAAACAACTGGCCCACCAAAGCCTCTGAAAACTCCACCGCTTTGCCCTGGCTGGGCGTGACGATCTCGCCTTCCCACATGACGCGGCGGCCGCGAATGACGGTGCCGACCGGCCAGCCTGTCACTTCCCTGCCATCGTAAGGCGTCCAGCCGGCTTTTGAGCCGGCCTGCGCATTGGTGATGATTTCTCGCCGCTTCATATCGACGATGGTGAAGTCGGCTTCGTAGCCGGCAGCAATGCGGCCTTTTCTCGCCATGCCAAAAATGCGTTGCGGGCCGTGGCTGGACAAGTCGACAAAGCGCTGCAAGGTCAACCGGCCGGCATTGACGTGGTCGAGCATGATCGGCACCAGCGTCTGCACGCCGGTCATTCCCGACGGCGAGGCCGGATAGGGCTTGGCCTTCTCGGCCAGCGTGTGAGGCGCATGGTCGGAGCCGAGCACGTCGACGATGCCTTGCGCAACGCCGTGCCAGATGCCGTCGCGATGGCGCGCAGCGCGGACCGGAGGGTTCATCTGGATCAGCGTGCCAAGTCGCGCATAGTCGACGGCGCTCAATGTCAGATGGTGCGGCGTCGCCTCGCAGGTCGCGACATCCTTGTGCTGTTCGAGGAACAAGATCTCCTCGGCCGTCGAGATGTGCAGGACATGAATGCGGGCGCGTGTGTTTCGCGCGATGCGCACCAGCCGTTCGGTGCAGCGCAAGGCGGCGATCTCGTCGCGCCATACCGGATGCGATGACGGGTCGCCTTCGATGCGTTCACCCAGACGCTCGCGCAGCCGGAACTCGTCTTCCGAATGAAAGGCGGCACGGCGGCGCGTGTTTCTGAGGATCGATGCCACGCCTTCGTCATCCTCGACCAGCAGGTCGCCGGTCGACGAGCCCATGAAAACCTTGATCCCGGCCGCGCCCGGCAACCGCTCAAGCTCGCCAACGTCTTTCGCGTTCTCGCGGGTGCCGCCGACCCAGAAGGCAAAATCGCAATGCATGCGACCAGTGCCGCGCCGAACCTTGTCGGCAAGCGCCGCCTCACTGGTGGTCAAAGGATTGGTGTTGGGCATCTCGAACACGGCGGTGACACCGCCAAGCACGGCCGCGCGCGAACCCGTTTCCAGATCTTCCTTGTGCTCCAGCCCCGGTTCGCGAAAATGCACCTGGCTGTCGATGACACCCGGCAGGATGTGCAGGCCGCGGCAGTCGATCGTCTCACCGGCCGAGGCCCGGCGGAGATCGCCGATGGCGGCGATACGCCCGTCCTTCACACCGATGTCGCGAGCCCCTTCGCCGTCATGGTTGACCACGGTACCGCCTGTCAGGATGAGGTCGTAGTTCATGGCCATGCTCTCTTGCGGGGGGAGTGCCAGCGGCTTACGTAAAGGCCGACCATTTTGCAAGATCAGGCTGCTTTTCCGCCCATGCCCTTTGCCCAGCTCAAAGACCGCGCCCTCATTTCCGTCTCGGGTCCCGACGCCGAGCATTTTCTGCAGAACATCCTGACCACCGATCTCGACATCCTGGCTCCCGGCGAAGCCAAGCCCGGTGCGCTGCTGACGCCGCAAGGCAAGATCCTGTTCGATTTCCTCATCTCTCGTGCCGGCGAGAATTCATTCCAGCTCGAATGCCGTGCCGATATATCGGACGATTTCGTACGCCGGCTGACGCTCTACAAACTGCGTGCGAAGGTCGAGATTGCCAAGGTCGATCAGGTGTTTGTCACCGTCGCGTGGGGAAATGAGTCAACAGCCTCACAATCTGATTCAACGCTGGTCACAGACACGCGCTTTCGCAGTGGCGCCGTCACGCGTTGCTATGGCAAAACAGATGAGCGCAGCGACCTTGCCGCATGGCAAGCCTTCCGCATAGCCGGCGGCATTGCTGAAAGCGGCAGCGACTACCAGCTTGGAGATGCCTTCCCGCATGACGTGCTGCTGGACGAGACCGGCGGCGTCGGCTTCAAGAAGGGTTGCTATGTCGGCCAGGAAGTTGTCTCGCGTATGCAGCATCGCGGCACGGCCAGGCGGCGCGTTATGATTGCATCGGCCGATAGTCCCCTGCCCGCTCCGGGCACCGAGCTAACCGTCGATGGCAGGCCGGTCGGCACGCTCGGCTCGATCGCCGGCGCGACAGGCCTGGCGATTGCCCGCATCGACCGGATCAAGGCGGCGCTCGACGCCGGCCAGTCGATCCTGGCGGGACATGTGCCGGTTGCGCTGGCCATTCCCTCGTGGGCCAAATTCAGCTTCCCGCAGGAAGCCGTCAGCGCGGAGGAGGCCTGATGGCCGCGGACCGCGTCGGCGCGGAGGAGGCCTGATGGCCGCGGACCGCGTCGGCGCGCCGGCACGCGCCTGGCAGCGCATGTTGTCGGGCCGCCGGCTCGACCTGCTCGACCCCTCGCCTCTCGACATCGAGATTTCAGACATTGCGCATGGGCTCGCCCGCGTTGCCCGCTGGAACGGCCAGACCAGCGGCGAGCATGCCTTTTCGGTTGCCCAGCACTCGTTGCTGGTCGAAGCGCTGTTCTGCGACCTGGTGCCTGAGGCTTCAGCCGACGCCCAACTGGCGGCGCTGCTGCACGACGCCCCCGAATATGTCATCGGCGACATGATCTCCCCGTTCAAATCGGTGATGGGCGGCAGCTACAAGGACTGTGAATTGCGGCTGCAGCGCGCCATCCATCTGCGCTTCTCACTGCCGCCTGAACCAGGTGCTGCGCTGCGCAAGGAGATCAAGCGCGCCGACCAGATCGCCGCCTATTTCGAGGCAACGCTGCTCGCAGGCTTTTCGACCGCCGAGGCGACCGAGTTCTTCGGCCGTCCGCGCGGCTTCAATGCCGACCGCTTCGATTTCACGCCACGCTCGGTGACCTGGGCGCAGAATGCGTTCCTCAAGCGATTTTCCGCGATCGAGAAGTCGCGGCACCAGGTTTCGGCACCCGCCATCGGCTAAAGCGCGTCGCGCTGAAACGGATTCATGCGACACGCTTCAGGTCTTTATTTTTACGCATGCCGTTCTCCCAGAACCGAGGTCACTTTTGGGCGACATACATTAAAACGCTAAATTAACCGGCGGCGACCACAGTAGGGCGTTCGATCACGGTCTGCAGGCGCGCTCATGCCCGTCGCTGATGCCAAGGATGGTCCGGCCGTCCCGGAACGGGAGGCCGAAGGCATGGACCGCTCCCGCCACGTGGCAGACGAACTGCGCGAGCAGAACCAACGTTTTTCGGCCGCGGTCGAGAACATGTCGCATGGCCTGTGCATGTTCGACGCCGACGAACGAATGATCATCTGCAACGGCAACTACATCAACATCTTCTGCCTCGACGCCAGAGTGATACGGCCCGGCATCCGGTTCCTCGACATTCTGCGCCACAGCGTCGATATCGGCATTGCCTCGCAAAGCGCCGACGAACTCTACGCCATCCGCAAGCCCTATATCGACCAGGCAAAGCCCTCGACATACGAGGAAAAATTGTCGGACGGCCGCATCATCAGCATCTCGCATCGTCCGCTGGCCTTGGGCGGCTGGGTCTCGATCTACGAGGACATCACCGAACAGCGACGCGCGCAAGAGGATCTCAAGGAGCAGCACCGCCGTTTCGACGCAGCGCTCGCCAACATGTCGCAAGGCTTGCTGATGTACGACGCCGACGGCCGGCTAATCGTGCGCAATCAGCGCATTCTGGAACTCTATGGTGTTAGCGCGGCGGACTTACCGCTTGGCATGGGCCACCGCGAATTGCTCGAACAACTCGTGCGCCTGGGAGTCTATGCGTCCATCGACATCGACAGCGAAGTCTCCAAAACCGAGACTCGCCTGCGGGCGGGGCAGACGCGATCGACCCCGAGCCAGCTTGCCGACGGACGAACGCTGATGATCGCGCGCCGGCCGATGAGCGGCGGCGGCTGGGTCGCCACATTCGACGATGTCACTGAAAGCAGGCTGGCCGAAGAGCGCATGACCCACCTTGCGCATCATGACCCGCTTACCGGGTTGCCCAACCGACAGATGTTTCGTGAGCGGCTCGACCAAGCGTTGGAGGATGCGACGGCACCGCTGGCAATCTTCTCGCTCGATCTCGACCGTTTCAAGACCGTCAACGACACCTGGGGACATCCGGCCGGCGACTGGCTGCTGAAGAGCGTGGCTGAGAGGCTGCAGCGCTGCCTGCGCGATGAAACAGACATCGTCGCCCGTTTCGGCGGCGACGAGTTCGTCATCATCGAGTTCAATTTCAAAAACACCGCCGATGCCGAAAAACTGGCAAAGCGGATCGTCGAGGCGATCACAAAACCGTTCCGCGATAAGAACCGCGAGATGCATGTCGGCATCAGCCTGGGCATCGCCATTTTCCCTGACGATGGCGGGGATGCCGACACGCTGCTGAAAAACGCCGATACGGCGCTTTACCGGGCGAAGAGCGAAGGGCGCAACCTGTATCGCTTCTTCGAGCCCGGTATGGACGCCATGGCGCAGGAACGACGCGCACTCGAGAGCGACCTCGAGGCAGCGCTGCCGCGCCATGAATTCGATCTCGATTTCCAGCCCATTATGAACATCGCCTCCGGCGAGATCGTCGGCGCGGAAGCCTTGATGCGCTGGCATTCGCCAGCGCGCGGCACTGTGGCGCCGGACAAGTTCATTCCGGTCGCCGAGGAAACCGGGCTGATCGTACCGCTTGGCGAGTGGGCGCTGAGGAAAGCCTGCACGGCGGCTGCAAGCTGGCCTGCCGGCCTGCGCATCGCGGTCAATGTCTCGGCCGTGCAGCTCAAAAGCGGCGGCTTTGCCCGCAACGTCATCTCGGCGCTGGCCTTCTCCGGCGTGCCAGCCGGCCGGCTGGAACTGGAAATCACCGAAACCGTGCTGATGGACGAGAGTGACGCGGTGCTGAAGACACTACGCCAGTTACGCGGACTGGGCATTCGTATCGCGCTGGACGATTTCGGCACCGGCTACTCCTCGCTCGGCTACCTCAGGCGTTTTCCCGTCGACAAGATCAAGATCGACCGTTCGTTCATTCGCGACATCGGCAATCGCGACACCGCGGCGATCGTGCGCAGCATCATCGGGCTTGGCCAGGAGCTTGGCATCACCGTAACCGCTGAAGGCGTCGAGACCGATGGCCAGCTCGACACGCTGCGCAAATATGGCTGCGTCGAGGCGCAGGGCTACCTCATCGGCGTGCCGTCGAAGGCGGTGGATATTCAGCGTCTGCTGAAATCCCGTGGGTTGCACAGCCAGACCGGCTGAGGTCGGCCATCGTCAATGCAGTGTCTCGATGTATTTTTCGTGGAAGCTGACATAACCCGGCTCGACCACCTTCAAATGCCGCTCGATCAGCGCATGAAACCGCGGCAGTTGATGGAACGGTACTCCGGGGTAGGCGTGATGTTCAGCATGAAACGGCATGTTCCAGGCCAGCTTGCGGACGAACCAGTTGGTGAGCGTCGTCCGGGAGTTCTCCAGCATGTTGGCGACGAACGGACAGCGGCCATGTTCGGCCAGGAGATAGAGGCGCAGGAACGGCTGTCCGAGCAGTGCCGGCAGGATCCAGACATAGAGCAACACCGTCGCCTTGAACCATAGCGCCAACACGAGCACGACGGCATAGAAGGCAATCATGGCACGCGCCTCGGCGCGCACCTTGTCGTAGCCTTTTGGCGGAACGTAGCTTTCCCGGCCGCGGCCCATCGCGTTGGCATAGAGCGTCAGCAAATGCCCGCGCCATAGCGGAATGCCCGACACATGAACGATGTATTGCCGCCAAGTCTCCGGCTTGGGGAAAGCCAGCTCCGGATCATTGTCGGGATCCTGGGTGTATCGATGGTGAGCGAAATGGAAGTAGCGGAACCAGTCCGCCGGCAGCGCGATCGCCAGGCTGCACACCCGTGCCACGGCATCGTTCAGCCATTGCGTTTCGAAAGCCGTACGATGAACCGTCTCGTGCAGCAGCGTGAACAGGAACACGATGAGGATGCCTTGCGGCAGCATCAGCAGCGGCCAGAACGGCACCTTGGCGGCGATTAGCGATCCGATGATCACGATCGCACCCCAATGAGCGGCAAGCTGAACAAGACCCGCGACATCCGACTTGGCGGTCAGGCGATTGCGCTCCTCCTGCGTCAACGATGAGGTTACGTCGCGATGATCCACCGGCTTCGATCCTGGGCTGGGATTTGATGTAGCTTCACTGTATCCCATGAAAAAACTTTCCAAAAACGACGATTTCTGCAACTTTGAAAAGCTGAGCTTATCTATCTGGTGATCATGGTCACACTTCCATCTCTCAAGGGACTTCAGGCCTTCGAGGCCGCGGCGCGAGCAGGCAGCTTTGCCGCGGCGGCGGAAGAGCTTTCGGTATCGGCCGCCGCCGTCAGCCAGCTCATCCGCAGCTTGGAGGAGCAGATGGGTCGCAAGCTGTTCCACCGCGTCAACCGGCGCGTCGTCCTCACCGAAGCCGGCGTCGAGATGCTGCCTAGGCTGACCATGGCCTTCCAGGAGATCGGCAGCGTTGCACGCCAGCTGGGCGGCGATGCATTCCGCCCGCGCCTGGTGGTATCGGTACCGCCATCCATGGCTATGGGCTGGCTTTCGCAGCGTCTCGCCGGTTTTGTCGCAAGCCATGGCGCCGTCGACATATCGCTCAGAGGCGACGACGACCCGGTGCCGTTCGACCGCGAGCTGATCGACATCAGGCTCTCTTATGGCCCGCATTATCGCGAGCACCCGACCGAGGATATCGTCCAGGACGCAGTCTATCCCGTGTGTTCGCCCGGGCTGGCCTGCACGATCAAACCCGAAGGCCTCGCCAGCCTGCCGCTGATCCACACCGACTGGGGGCCGACCGGCGCATCGTTTCCGTCATGGCGGAACTGGTTCGAAGCGGCCGATATCGAGCCCGGTCGCACAGCGCAGCGCGGCCTCTCGGCCAACTCATCGCGCGCAGCGCTCGACCTTGCCATTTCGGGATTGGGCGTGGCGCTGGCGCAAGGGATCTACTGTGCCCAGGCGCTGGAGTACGGCCGGCTCGTCAGGCCCCTGCCCCTAGCACTGGAACTGCGCCAGCCCTATTGCCTGACGATCCCGGATCGCAGCGCGAGACGCGATGTCGTGGCTGCATTTCGCCAGTGGCTGATCGACGAATGCCGGCGCGCAGTGGGCTCGCCGGCACTGCGTTGACCTGACAGGCGGCTATTGTCAGAGGTGGGTGCTCAATGCCTCTGCCATGTCCTTGTTCGTCGCCACGGGAACGATCTCGAATTCCACCAGATCCGCCCATTCGATGACCCAGCGCTGCAGCAGCGTAACGTCATCGGCCTCCACCAGCAGGAAGCAGCGGCTCATGTCCGCCGCGATCCAGCTGTGATGCACGACAAGCTCGTCCGGCTTCAGGCGGCCCCGGTCGCGAAAGCGGCGGTAGATCTCCTTGCGATCACAGCCGGTGAAATCCTCGATCACGATGAACAGCATCTTCTCCCCGATCAAATTATCGCCCCGGCCGGTCCAGCCGCTCCAGGAACCAATGCGTCAGCCGCACCCAGACCTCGTCCTTTTCGCCGGAATCCTCCCAGCCATGGTCGAGGTTGGGATTGTCGTTGACCTCGATGACGAAGACGCCGTCCTTGGTCTCCTTGAGGTCGACGCCATAGAGTCCGTCACCGATGCAGCGCGCCGCCTTCACCGCCGTCTCGACGACGTGCGCCGGCGTCTCCTTCAGCGTGAAGGTCTTGATGCCGCCCTGGTCGGGCTTGCCGTTGGCCTTGTGGTTGACGATCTGCCAGTGTTTCTTGGCCATCAGATAATGCACGGCAAACAGCGGCTGGCCGCCGAGCACGCCGACGCGCCAGTCGTATTCGGTCGGGATGAACTTCTGCGCGATCAGAAGGTCGGAATCCTCCAGCCATTCGGAGGCAAGCGTCTTCAGTTCCTCGAAGTTGGCGCATTTCTTGACGCCGCGCGAGAACGACGAATCCGGGATCTTCAGCACCAGCGGAAAACCCAGTGTCTGCGCCGCCAGTTCGAGATCCGAGGTGCCGGCTATCATAACCGTCGGCGGCACCGGCACCTTGTTGTAGGCCATCAGCTCGTTGAGATAGACCTTGTTGGTGCAGCGGATCATCGACAGCGGGTCGTCGATGACCGGCATGCCTTCCTGCTGCGCGCGGCGGGCGAAACGGTAGGTGTGGTTGGAGATCGAGGTGGTCTCGCGGATGAACAGCGCGTCGTAATTGGCGAGCTTGGCGAGGTCCCGCTTGGTGATCGGCTCGATTTCGACGCCCATCTTCTCGGCGATCTTGGCCCAGTAGCGCAGCGACGAGATTTCCGACGGCGGCAATTCCTCATGCGGGTCGACCAGCGTGGCGAAGGTGTAGCGCGCCGGCGTGCGGCCCTTGGTGTCGCGCCACTCCCGGTTGGTGTAGGTCTCCAGGCACTGGATGAAGCTTTTTTCCTCGTCCTCGGTCATACGCGCCAGCGGATGAAAGCCGATCTTGCGGATCGAGGCCCATTCGGCGCTGTCCTTGATGTGGACTTCGAGCGCCGGTGCGCGGAACCAGTCGAACAACAGCTTGGCGAAGCGGTCCCAGATCTTCGACGGACCGATGCCGAAGAAGATGCAGACCTTTTGCGGAAAGGCGCCGCCGAGATCCTTGCGGCATTTGTTGAGCGCCAGCTCCAGTTCCGGCAGCGCGTGCTCGTAGAGCTTGCGCTCCGAGAGGTCGATCATCGTCTCGACGGTCGGGATCACCTTGTGGCCGCGCGAGCCCGCCAGCAGCGAGGCATAGTAGCCGCGGCTCTGGTAGCCGTAGTTGTTCGACAGGTTGATGACCTTCGGCCGCTGGCCGCGAAACAGCGAGGGATGTGCGAGATAGTCGCGATTGGTGATGATCTTGTGTGGTGTCGCCACCTGGTCGAGATCGCTCTGCCTGCCTGTAAGAATAACCCAGGTCATTGTTATCAGCGCTTTCCCAGAGTGATGGCGGCACGCAGTCCGTCGCGGCCGAACTGCGCCATGTTCATGAAGATGCCGTAAGGCACGGGAATGTTGGCGGCATCAAGGATGGTCTCCTGTCTTTCGTCCTCGACCCAGGGGTCGTGGATCAGGATATGGTCGCCGTCATCGCCGATAGCCAGCACCCAATGCGGCACCTTCTTGCCGAACATCAGGAAGCCGCTGATCAACACCAGCACCAGCTTTCCCCCAGCGATCGCGGCGCGGATGTCGTCGATAGTGAACGAACGGTAATTCACCGGGATGCCGCAAAGTTCCGCGCGCCGGCGAAAGTCGACCTGGGCAAGTTCCATCACCCGGCGCTTGTCCTGGCTGCGCACCGATTGCAGGAACAGCGCGCCATAGAAGGAAACATAGATCTCCGCCGCAAGTCCGCTTTCGTACCCCGAGACCGCGAGGCCGAACGGTTCGCAACCACCGGGTCCCGACATCATGAAGACGGTCGTCGCTTCACGCCACAGACGGATTTCCATGACCGGATCCGGCACGAAGCCGCGATCGAAATTGGCCATCGCCATCATCAGGCAGCACGGGCCGCAGGTGAATTCGCAGGTCTGCGGGTAGAACGGTACCTTGGTGGCGATCGGAATGTCGCCGCGCAAGGTCTTCTCATAACGAAGTGCTGTCCCGCCATCCTCATAGTAGCCGGGTTCACGGCCAATCTTGCGATAGCCGGCCTGTTCGTAGATGCGGATCGCGCGGCTGTTGTCCTCGCGCACCTCGAGACGCAGCATCATGCGGTCATGCTCGAAGGCGGCGTCTTCGGCGGATCCGAGCAGCATGCGGCCGACACCCAGCCCACCGAAAAACGGACCGGTCGCGATCGAGTAGAGGCGTGCCACGCCGCTACCCTTGCGAAACAGCACGATCGCATAGCCGGCCACGCGGCCATCGACTTCGGCGACCAGCGTCTCGGCGGTTTCACGCTCGATGAACAGGCGGAAGGAGCGGCGGGAAATACGGTCGCTTGAGAAAACAGCTTTCTCGATGGCGGCGAGATCATCGACGTCAGACGCGCGGGCCGTGCGGATCTCGGCAGGCATGCGGGTTGAGAAAACCTCGATTGGTGGTGGGAAATGCCCTACTCGAAGACGTTCAGGACATCAGCCGAAATACCGATGGCCACAAAGCGCTATCGCACCTCGAATAGGGCCGAATTGTGACAGATTCGGCGGCAGCTCAGCCATGGAAACGCTTTGACAGGATCGCAATTTATGGATTGGAGTCGCCGTCAAAAGTGGCACCTTCAACTGGCCAGGCCGGCCAGAAGCTGGCCGTAGGCGTTCTTTGCCACGACGGCCAATTGTTCGCGCGGCAGCGAGCCGACGACAGCGCAGCCATAGCCCTTGTCCATCCAGTAGACGGCCCGCGGACCGTCTTGTGCCGATGCATAGGTTCCCTTGGCATTCTCCGCCGATTCCGCCGTGACGAAAAGGGATATACGCTCCCCCTTGTCGTCCTCGTAGAGCAGCATTGCGGCCTTGCTTTCACCAGCGGGAAGCAACCGGCCGCCGACCAGTTGGAAACCATTCGCGGTCAGGTTCGGCGCCACCAGCTTCAAACCTACCCGGTTGGACAGCCAGGTCTGCAGATGATCCATGTCGCTGGCCGGCACTTCGACCGCATGCCGCTTTTCGGCGGCATAGATGACATGGGCCGCGATTGCCTGCTCCGCCAGTCGATCTTCCGCCTGATCCTCCTGTCCGATGCGGTCGATGCCGGCAAGGTAGCCGCCAAGCCCGCCGGCGACCACAAGCACGGCGGCCGCGGCGGCAAGCCACCAGCGCGAGCGCGGCACAGCTGGCTTGACCTGCGCCTCGCCGAGCACGACCTTGCGCAACCGCGCGGGAACCGCTTCGTCCAGCACGCCGGCGAAGGCGGTCTGCAGCGCCGTCCGATCGGCGGTGAAGCGGGCGCTCTTGGCCTTCATCTCGGGATTGGCGTCGAGCCAGGCGTCATAGGCAGCGCGCTCGTCGCCGGGCAGCTCGCCATCGAGCGCCATGTGGATGTCACGTTCGGAGAAGTCTCGGCGGATCATTTCTCGACGATCCTTATCGCGCGGCGACGCGCCGTGTCGTCCAGCAGCCCACGCAATTCCTCGCGCCCGCGCGCAATGCGCGACATCAGCGTGCCGGCCGGCACGCCCAGAATGTTGGCTGCTTCGGCATAGGAAAAACCTTCGATGGCAACCATGACAAGGGCTGCGCGGCGGTCGGGGCTGATCGCTTGCAGCGCGTCGATGATCTCGCGTGAGGCAATACTCTCCACCTGCTCGGCGGGCTGGGCAACGACCTCGCCCGCCTCCAGCGGCAGCATCGCCGCGTCGCCGCGACGGTTCACCTTGCGCATCTGGTCGATGAACAAATGATGCATGATCGTAAACAGCCACCTCCGGGGGCTTTCTCCTGTCTGCCAGTTGTCGAGCCGCACAAGCGCCCGCTCGAGGCAATCCTGGACGAGATCGTCTGCAGCGTCGCGGTCGCGCAAAAGCGAGCGTGCGTAGCGGCGCAGGCGCGGTATTTCGCCAAGGATTGCTGCCTTCTTTTCGTCCATGACCGCTGGTTTCGAGGTCGCCCTTGTTGATCCCAATTGAACGCGCCTTCTCGGCGCGGCGCAAGCGGCCAGCGCGAAGCGGTCCGCCGCCCCGGTCACCCAAGCAAGGAGATAACGCTGGCTGGTGCCGATTTATTCCCACCAATCAAGGAGAAAGCCGAATTATCCCAAATCCGTTAGCAGGAAATCATTGCCCTTGTAGAGCAGCGGAACATCGAGGCTTTTTGCACAGGCATAGGCGAAGCAGTCGCCGAAATTGAGATCGGCTTGATGACCAACGGCCTTGCCATAGCGAGCGCTGGCATTGATGGCGTGGAAACCGATGTCTTCGCCGATCACCACATTCTCTCCACCAATTTCCACTATGAACTGATCGACCAGATCGCGAGCCTTGAGGAGGGCTTCAGCCGTAGGTTTACGGGAGCCAGCGGCTGCGCGCGCCAGCGCCTGTGTCGCCTCAAAACGCACCAATGGGGAAACGTAGGACTGGCCGGCAAAACCAGAGAGCCGCTTGACCAGTTCCTCCCAACCCGGCTCCCGGTTGAGAATGGCGACAATCACCGACGCATCGACAAACATCAGTCCTCCCACATCTCGTCGGTGAATTTCTTCATGTCG
This sequence comes from Mesorhizobium sp. LjRoot246, assembly GCF_964254115.1. Taxonomy (NCBI): domain Bacteria; kingdom Pseudomonadati; phylum Pseudomonadota; class Alphaproteobacteria; order Hyphomicrobiales; family Phyllobacteriaceae; genus Mesorhizobium; species Mesorhizobium sp. LjRoot246. The sequence continues at coordinate 4,898,742 of NZ_CAXUSN020000001.1, forward strand.
AAATCGGGATTTGGCAGGCCTATCTTCGCGGCCTCCGCCTGCAGCCTCGCGACCCGGTCGCGCAACGGCACCTTGGCGCGATTGCGCTCAAGTTCGTGCACAAGTGCGGTCTTCACCGCCTCCGTCTTGCTCGGAGCATTCGTCTCACGCTGCAATCTGGCGGCCAGCGCATCCACTTCGTCGTCACGGATATAAAGCGGCATCTGAATATCTCCAAAATGATATTCAGATATTCCATTCTGCATATTCTTTCAAGAAGCGTCTTCATATCCCTTAGCCGCCCGTGTCAAAAGCCGCTGGTAGGACAGGCCGATGCCGATCAGCACCGCACCGAGGTCGGCGCAGGCGCGGTACTTCACCAAGGATTGCTATCGATCCCAATTGAACGCGCCTTCTCGGCGCGGCGCAAGCGGTCCGCCGCCCCGTTCACCCAAGCAATGCAATAGCGCTCGCTGGTGCCGATTTATTCTCGACCGGAAAGGCAGTGGCAAAATCGATTGCTTAAATACGTAAAATATGCACAATAGGTAAAATACGTATGAGGACCACTCGATGAAGCAATTCACCTTTTCAGACATGAACCGGGCGTCCGGCGAAATTCTCGAAACGGCAATGATCGAGCCTGTCGCGCTCACGAAACGCGGCAAGGAGAAGCTGATCATCCTCTCAGCCACCCAATACCGGCAGCTCGTCAGTTCGCCTCATGCCGTAGCCTACACGCTTGAGGACGCGCCGGACGAGATTCACGATGAACTCCTGTCCGGATTGGAAGCCATCACAACCGGCGACAAGCCGGATGCTTAAGCCAGGCGATTTGCTTCGATACTACTATCTATGGGCGCGGCAGGCTGATGCCGGCGAGGAATCCGGCCGCAAGGCGCGGCCGGTCTGCATTGTGGTTAGAACGCCGACGACGCCTGCCGCACTCTTCTTGTTCCCGCTCACTTCGCAAAAGCCCGACCAGTCCCGCACGCATGTTGCTGTGAGCGAAATAGAGTGCCGCAGAGGTGGGCTCGATTTTCCGTCGTGGCTGATTCTAGACGAGTACAACCGCGTACAAGTCGACGAAGCTTACGATCTCGTCACGACGAAACCAATCGGCTCCTTCAGCCCGGCGTTTGTCCGCAGTATCGCTGGCCTCATCAAAGAGGCAATCGTACAACGCCGCGTGCGTGGCACCATCCGAAAATAGCGGATAACCGGTCCATGACCGGTAAGAACTGTTCACGGAAGCAAGAATATCATCCCTCCCGCGCCGCCCGCGTCAGCAGCCGCTGATAAAACAGACCGATACCGATCAGCACGGCGCCAAGGCCGATGAACGACAGCGCCCTGAGCACGCCTTCCAGCTCCGACATGTCGAAGATGAAGACCTTCAGCACGGCGATCGCTATCAGCGCGGCCGAGGCAATGCGCAGCACCTGTGACTTCAGCCAGACGCCGGCCGTGAGCAGTGCCACGCCGATCACCAGCCAGAGCGCCGAATAGGTGTAGGTTTCCAACTGGCCGAGGCCGCTCCACAGGCCGATGAACTCGCCCTTGAACAGCCGCCTCACCGACAGCGTGGCATAGGCGAAGGCAAGCACGGCAGCCACCAGCGCCAGCATCTGCGCATACCATTTCGGCCGCTTGTCCCTGGCATAGAGCGCCAGCCCGCCTGCGGCGATCGCCGGCAGGAGATAGGCGAGGAACAACAGGTTGAACACCGGGATGCGGCCGGTCGATTCGTCTGTGAAAAGCGGGTTCAGCACCACGAAGTGCCGGATAATGATGAAGGCGACGGAGACCACGCCGGCGGCCATCGAACCATAGCGCAGCACCGAGCTTGGCGAACGCATGTCGATGGCGACCAGGATGGCGCCGGCGCCGATGGCGATCAGCGTATAGATCGCCTGTTCGGCGAGCGTCATGGCACCCGTGTCGATGACGCCGCCGTGCATGGCATGGCGCACCAGCATGGCCAGCGTGAGCAGCGCAAACAGTGCCGCCGCCGCTTCCATGGCGAGGCGCGGCCGGCCATTGGTGGTGCGGGCGAGCTGCCAGGCGGCAAAGCCGAAGGCCAGCGCAGGTACGCCGTAGCCCGGCAGCAGCCAGTTGAACACCGGTGTCGTGGAGAGGAACTCGGCACCGACGATGGTTGGGTCGAAGGCGGCGCGGCCTAGCACCGCGATCACCGCGCCAACCGAAATCCAGCCGAGCACCGGATAGGAGCGCCAACGCGTGGCCAGCGCCGGCACGATGGCCGCCGCACCGAGCAGGATGGTGGTCCAGCCGGAATCGAAAGCCATATGCAGCAGCAGAAGGCCGGCGATGGCCGCGCCACCCACGGCAAACGATACCGCGATACCGCCGTTGAGCGGCGGCTCTTCGGCCCGTGCGATCCACTCGCCGCCGGCGGCGAAAACGACGATCAGCAGTACTGCTGCGGCGGCGTAGACAAAGTCACGATCGAGATTGCCGAAGGTGAACCAGAGCGCCAGCAGGATGACCAATGGCACGACGACGCCCCACGCTGCCCATGAGGCCGCGCGGATCTCCATGCCGCCGGCGAACCTGCGGGCGGCCCAGAAACCGGCGCCGATGAAGACCAGGCCAAGCGCGATGCCGATGCGTAATGTCAGCGCATTGGAGGTGGCCACGGGCAGTCCGTCGACGCTCAGGGCGCCGCCCGAAAAATCGGAAACGATCGAGGTTGGCGGGATAATGCCGAGATAGATCAGCACCGTGACCAATCCCGCGGCGTAGAGGAGCGGCAACGCAAGTGGACGATAGAGCGCGACAGCCACCATAGCGGCGAGGATCACGGCGCCCGGCAAGGCATAGCCGGCAGCGGCGAAGACCGGGTCGACCGACAGGCCCAGCGCCGAGAATGCAACGAACAGGCCAGGCACGATGGACGGCCAGTCGAAAGCCCGGGCTGGCCCGGTTTCGTCACCACGGCGAGCGAGCCAGACAAGGGCAAGCACCGCCAGCGTGACGGCATCGATGAACAGGATGGCGGAGAGGTTCGCCCCCGGCGCATCGGTCATGTAGAGGATGGTCCAGACACCTGTGCCGAAAAAGGCAGCCGCCATCAGCAACTTCCAGTCGCGCATGCGGGCGATGACGCCGGTGGCGGCAAGCACGATCGCGAGATAGCCGAACAGCGCCCAGGGATTGGGCGCCTGCGAGGCGACCAGCACCGGCGTCACCATGGCGCCGACGAGGCCGATGCCGGCCAGCGCCTGGCCATGGACCAGGGCTGCCGCGATCGTCGCCACGCCAATGGCGCCGAGCAGCGTAAAGGCGAGTGCCGGGCCAATGAAGCCGTAAATGCCATGCGCGGCATAGACGGTGCCGAACAGGATGAAGGCACCGGCCGCGGTCAGGATCGCTGGAATATAGGCGCCGGCAGCGCCTTGCACCGGCACTTTGAAGCCGGTGCGGCGGATGAACTCGCCGCCGGCGATCAGTATCAGGCCGAGAACCGCAGCCATGGTCAGTCGCACGCCGGGGCCGAAAATGCCGGCCTCGATGGTGTAGCGGATCAGGAACAGGCCGCCCAGCGCCAGCGCGATGCCGCCAACCCAGACCGCCCAGCGGGTCCCGAGCGCGGTTTCGACATCGGTCTGGCGGGCGGCTTTCGGCGCAGCAGTTGGCGCCACAGGTTCCGCCGCCTTCAGGGCCGCTTCCGCGGCGGCCCACGGCCCGGACACGACCTCATCGGTTGGAGCTTCCGTTTCCGTGGCTGGCGCCTGCGCGGTGGCCGCTTCGCTTACCACTGGCGGGACGATATCGGCCGCGGCCGCTTCGGCTGGAGCCACATCGGCGGGAGTGCCAACGGGCGCGGCCTGTTCGGACGACTTGGCCGCCGGTGGCAAGGCTCCCGAGAGCACAAGGCTGCGCAGCGCGCCAAGCTCGCGCTCGACAAGCCCGATGCGGCTCTGCTGGCGCGAAATGATGACGAACAAAGCGATGATGGCGACAAGGCCGATCAGGCTCTCAAACATGGCGGTTCCCCCAAACCAGGCCAGTTTTCACTGACGTTCAGTCTCATTGACATTCAAATGCGGCGGCCAAACGGCCAGAAAATCCAAGCTCGGAAAACTCGATGCGCCGCCAGTCAACGCGCCGCCAGATTGGCCGCCGGAAAGATCGAGCATGTTTCGGTGCCGAAAGCCAGCAGCTTGCCGCCGGCATCCTTTAGCGTCGCTTCCGACACCGCCAGCGTGCGGCCCTTGTGAACAACCTTGCCCTCGCAGACCACCTCGCCGGTCTTCGGCGTGATCGGCCGCGTCAAATTCACCTTGAACTCCGCTGTGGTGTAGGCCTCACCCTTTTCGAGCAGCGTTTGCACCGCGCAGGCTAGCGCCGAGTCGAGCAGCGTCGCCGCCCAGCCGCCATGCACGCTGCCCAGCGGGTTGAGGTGGCGCTCGTTGGGCAGGCCACGGAACACGGCACGGCCTTCCGACACTTCGGTCAGCGCGAAGTTGAGCTGGAAGGAGATCGGCGGCGCCGGATATTTGCCATCGACAATGCGCTGCAGCAGCTCCAGGCCGGTGTATTTCAGGATGTCGATGTGCGGAATGGTGCCGAGGCCGAGGGGCGAGACCCGGCCAGGATAAAGTTCGACTTCGCTCATGTGATGATTTCTCTGGCCGCATTCCCACCGGCTGTGGCCCTGCCGCGCGCGTGGTGCTTGCGCAAGGCGGCGAGGAAGCCGGCGCGGGCGTCGGGCGGCTCGATGCCGCGCGGCTCATAGACGTGGCGCGTGAAGAAGAAACCGGTCAGCCGGAAGGCGTCGTCGACCGCGGCCGGATCCGCGCGCAGGCCGGAGCCGCGCTGCAGAAAGGCCGGCAAGGCCAGCATCTTGTCACGCCATGGCTCGCCGGCCTCGCGCGATACCGCCCGTCCCGACTTCGGCGAGACATAGGCAAGGTCCTGCCGCGTGCCGGTGGCGGCGCATTGACTGAGATCGAGGCCAAAGCCGAGTTCGTCCAGCACCAGAAGCTCGAAGCGCGCCACCAGTTCGCCGGCAGCGTCGGCATCGTCGAGATGGACGATCATCACGGCAAGCGTTTCGTAGAGACCTTCATGCGCGTCGCGCTCGGGCAACAGCCGCAGATGCGCGGCCATGGTCTGCAAGCCATAGACCGCGACGGCGCTATCCATCAGCCGGGCCGCGTTCATCTCGATCGCCTCGGCCTGGAACGTACCGAGATGCTCGTCAAGCCGCGCCCGCCACAACAGGTCGACGCGATTGCCGGGCTGGAGCACAGGCTGCTGCTTGCGCGAACGGCCGCCACGAACAAGGCCGAGATGACGGCCATGCGCGCGCGTCATCACCTCGAGAATGGCGCTGGTTTCGCCATGCTTGCGGGTGCCGAGAATGATTCCCTCGTCGCGCCATTCCATCCCCAAAGCTTTTCACCGGTTGGATGGCGAAATCAAGGGTTGGGTTTGGCGCCCAGGGCTACGAACTCGGGTTAACGGGTTCCTTCGGAGCCTTCGCCGGCGCGTCGGCTGATGGAGCTTCAAACGAAAAACCCGCCTGTGCGGCGGGTCACTGGCGCAAATCAGCACCATAGGCAAATATGTAGCATAGCTGCCCTCACCGAGTCAAGAAAAAATTCCTATCGCATGAAGCGCGACCGGCAAAAAAGCTGCCGGCACCGCCGAACTGGCTGTCGTCAGGTCTTTTGTTAACCTGAGTTCGGAGCCCTGTTTGGCGCCCGGCAGGCCGTCACCTCGCATCGGCATACAAAAAGCCGCCCGCAGCGATGTGCTGCGGGCGGTCTGGTAAGGTCAGTCGATCCGTCAGAACGAGCGCTGGAAGCGAACGATGCCGCCGACGCCGTCCTTGAACTTGTCGTCGAAATTCTTGAAGTAATCGACTTCGGCCGTGATCGTGTAGCCGGGGACGATGGTGTAGGCGACGTTCGCGGCAACCGCGAAGTCCTCGAAGTCGGTGTAGGAGACCTGGGCGTTGAGCTGGACCTTCTTGTTGACGGTGTAGGTGCCACCGCCCCAGACGGCGAAGTTGCCGGTCCATGGCTTGTAGAAGTTGGTCGCCTTGTTGTCGTCCGTGCCGTAGCCCAGCATAGCGAACAGGGTCAGGTCCGAGGTCGCCTTGATGTCGAGGCGAGCCTTACCGGCCCATTCTTCCCAGTTGCTGTTGTAAGCGCCGACCGCGGTGATCGCACCCCAATCGCCCTTGTACTTCACACCGCCGACGACATGCGGAACATAGCTGTCGATGGTATCGGCGCCCGAACCTTCTTCGAGCGAAGCCACCGCCGAGAAGCCGTTGCCGGCGTCGAAGTAGTAGCTGATCAGGTTGGTGTCCTTGAGGCCGTAAGGAATGATCGTGTCCTGGACGACGTTGCCGGCATAGCCGATGAAGGAATCATAGGCCGTTTCGTCCTTGCCGACGCGCAGCCCGCCAAGCTGGATCCAGGCGAAATGCAGATCGGTGGCCTTGTTGCCGGCCTCGCTGTCGATCGCGAAGCCATCGGCGCCCTTGGCCGTGGTCACGCTGCCGAAGTTGAAGCGCGTCTCGGTATAGGTCTTCAACGTGCCGAGTTCGGTTTCCTGGCCGGTCCATGTCTTCAGCGTGAAGCGCGCGTTCTTGCTCCAGGTGTCGTTGACGCCGCCATCCTGGGAATCGATGGCCTTGGTGCCGTCGAGCACGCGATTGCCGTCGCCCAAGCTAGCGTCGTAACGGATGTAGCCGCCGATGCGCAGGCAGGTCTCGGTGCCCGGGATATAGAAGTAGCCGGCGCCGTAGACGTCGCAGATCTTGACGTATTCGGCCGGTTCCGGTTCGGCGACGACGACAGCGTCCGCAGCGCGCGCGCCGCTGACCGCGATCAGGGCCGCGGCTGAGCCGAGAAGGAGGCTCTTGATGTTCATTTTCTGACCTCTCCAGTCATAGTTTAAAAAATGGCTTCGGGGCTGGCGGCAATGTTTTCCCGCCTCACCCCCACAACGAAAAAGGCTCGCACCGCTCCCCCTTTTCGAGCGCGAACATACCCATCGATCTTCCGCCTTCAATGACGATTTCCGAAATAACACCAAATCTCTAAACAGTTTAATGTTGTGTTGCACAAATAACACTTATGCATATGGCGAATGGCACAATCGGAACATCGTCATATATTAAATATATATTCATATACTTTCGCGGCTAAATATACTTTCAACGCATCATATTTCTACCAGGACGGTCAAAATACGGAATATCCAGCTGGTTTCCTTCGAAAATGACCTGATTCCCACCGGCCCTGTCCACCGACGGATGGCGTCCAACCGCCAATCGCACGCTGTCATTGATGCGAAACGCGGGTGAGGCCTGCCAAGCCTGTCTGCCTCTTCTTAGGCGATCGAAACTCGCTGGAGCGCTGTCGTGTTGCTGATTGTGACAGCAGCCAACCGTTGAAGACGATTCCTTCGTGACGCCTCTCAGTCGACCTGAACGACGCAGGCGATGTGGCCCGCCGCCTCGATCAGGCGGATCGGCACTCCATAAGCCCGGAAAAGCATCGCTTCGGCCAGAACATCCTTGGTCGCGCCATACGATGGCGGATGATTTCGGCGACAGGATTAGGATCTGGTAGGCGAGAGCGGCTTGATCGTTTGACGTCTCACGCCCACCGCGCGTGATCGGCAAGCACCTCATCGATCACATGACGCGATTTTTCGACTTCGCCCGGGTTGACGCCTATCTGTCCGGCGACCGTGATCAGCGCTTTCCACAGCGTCCAGCCACGACCGCGCGCCCACATCGCCTCGTCGGCCGGAAGACCAGCGCGATACGCTTCGCGGCTTTTACCTCCGAACAGCGTCCAGGCGATCGCAAGATCGCAAGCGGGGTCACCGACGCCCGAAGTGCCGAAGTCGATCACCGCGCTCAACCGGCCTTGCCTGACCAGCAGATTGCCCCAACTGACGTCACCGTGGAACCAGACCGGCGCGCCGTGCCACGTGGCGGCGAGCGCCGCCTCCCACACCGCGCTCGCGGCTGATGTATCGATCTTGCCGTCGAGGGCGGCAATAGCGTCCCTGGCTTCGCCGTCATAGACGGTTAGCGGTCCGCCGCGAAAGAAGTTGTGCTGTCCCGGCGCCGGTCCGCCGGTGGGATCGATCCGCTGCAAGGCGACCAGGAACGCGGCCAGGTCGGTCGCGAATTGCTGCAGGTTGGCGATACGCTCGCGCTTTGCCGTCTCGCCTTCTATCCAGCGGTAGACAGACCAGTGCCAGGAATAGTTTTCGGCCGGCACTCCGATCGCCAGTGGTACGGGGATCGGCAGCGGCAGCAGGGGCGCCAGCCTTGGCAGCCAGCGATGCTCCTTTTCCACTTGCAGGGAGTAGGCCGCGGCACTCGGCAGCCGCACGGTGATCGTCGCCGAGATGGAAGGTCCTGTTGTCCCAACCGCCAAATTCTACCGGCCTGACCGCAAGCTCCTTCCAGTGGGGAAATTGCGTGGCGACCAATCGGCTGACAAGCGCTGTGTCGATGTTCGGCTTGCTGTCCATGGACCCTAGCGCGGGAACTCGAGCCCCATCTCGCGGTAGCGCTCGGGGTCGTCGCCCCAGTTCTCACGCACCTTGACGAACAGGAACAGGTGCACCTTCTGTTCGAGGATGCCTGCTATCTCCATGCGCGCCGCCTGGCCGATGGCGCGGATGGTCTCGCCCTTATGGCCGAGAACGATCTTCTTCTGGCTGTCGCGCTCGACATAGATGGTCTGGTCGATGCGCACCGAGCCGTCCGGCTTCTCTTCCCATTTCTCGGTCTCGATATGCGAGGAATAGGGCAATTCCTGATGCAGCCGCAGATACAGCTTCTCACGAGTGATCTCGGCCGCGAGCTGGCGCATCGGCAGGTCCGAGATCTGGTCCTCCGGATAATACCAGGGGCCGGCCGGCAGAGCCTCGGCCAGATAGTCGAGCACATCCTTGCAGCCGGAACCGGTCAGCGCCGAAACCATGAAGGTGCGCTTGAATGGCACCCTCTCATTGGCTGCCGCCGACAAGGCCAGCAGCGCCTCGTGCTTGACGCGGTCGACCTTGTTGAGGATCAGCACCATCGGCTGGCGCACATCCTTCAGCCGTTCGAGGATGGCGTCGGCGTCGCCCCTGATGCCGCGCTCGGCGTCGATCAAAAGCAGCACGATGTCGGCGTCCTTGGCGCCGCCCCAGGCAGTGGTCACCATCGCCGTGTCCAGCCGACGCTTCGGTTTGAAGATGCCGGGCGTGTCGACGAAGACGATCTGCGCATTGTCATGCGTGGCAATGCCGCGCACGATGGCGCGCGTCGTCTGCACCTTGTGGGTGACGATCGACACCTTGGCGCCGACCAGTTGGTTGACCAGCGTCGACTTGCCCGCATTGGGCGCGCCGATCAGCGCGACGAAGCCCGAATGCGTCGGGGCAGCTTGCGTTGCCGGCTCTTCGGTGGCGGTCATGCCGCGCTCCCTTCACTAGAGCGCCGCGCGCGCTCCGATTTTTGGACCGATGCGGTGGCCCAGACGCCTTCGCGCAAAAGAAATGCCGAAGCCGCCGCCTCTTCGGCGGCCCTGCGGGAGCCGCCGGTGCCGCTTATCGGCGCAAAGCCGCGGACCTGCAAGGACACCGTGAAGATGGGCTGGTGGTCGGGTCCTTCGCGCTTTTCGATCACATATTCAGGGCGCGCATCGCTGGTCTTGGCGATCCATTCCTGCAAATCGGATTTCGGATTGAGCGGCTTTGCAATCACCGTGTGCGAGCGCGGTTCCCAATAGCGCAGGACGAACCGCCGTGCGGCCTCGATGCCACCGTCGACGTAAACCGCCGCGATCAGAGCCTCGACCGCATCCGCCAGATAGTTTCCGCCCGAACCACGCGACCGCATCTTCAAGGCAGCGTCGGCCCGGACCAGGTCCTCGAGCTGCATTTCAATGCCGATCTCGGAGCATGTCCGCGCATCCACCAGCGCATTGAAGCGTGGTGCGATTTCACCCTCTGCTGCGTCAGGAAATTTCTCGAAAAGCATATCGGCGACGACAAGCCCGAGCACGCGATCGCCAAGGAATTCGAGGCGCTGATTGTTGCTTGCCGCCTTGACCGCACTGGAATGTGTCAAGGCGGTCTCGAGCAAGCGGGTATCCTTGAAGACGTGGCCGGTCTTGGCCTTCACCAAACCGGCCAGTATTTCGCCTGTCGGGCGCTTCAAAGCCATCAATTGACGAAGTGGAACAGGCGCGAAGCACGCATCAGCGACGGCCATTTCCAGATTTCGAGCGGGCTTGCCTTGCCGGCGATCGAGAAGAAAACAAGATTGGCGCGGCCAACCAGATTTTCCTCGGGAACATAGCCAACGGTGAAACGGCTATCGGCGGAATTGTCTCTGTTGTCGCCCATCATGAAATAATGGCCGGGCGGCACGTCGAATTCGCGCGTGTTGTCGCCGATCGAGTTCGAATTCAGGTCGAGCGTGTCGTAGCTGACGCCGTTGGGCAAGGTCTCGCGATAGACATCGATCGGGCGCGATTCCTCGGTGATGTCGGGATTGTCGATCTGGCCGGTTTTCACACGCGGCACGCCGACGCCATTGATGAACAGCTGCCCGTCCTTGACCTGGATCTTGTCGCCGGGCAGGCCGACCACGCGCTTGATATAGTCGACAGACGGATCGGGCGGGAACTTGAACACCACCACGTCGCCACGCTTCGGCTCGGAGCCCCAGATGCGGCCGGAGAAAATGTCCGGGCCGAAAGGCAGCGAGTAGCGCGAATAGCCGTACGACCATTTGGTGACGAACAGATAGTCGCCTTCCAGAAGCGTCGGCCGCATGGATCCCGATGGGATCGAAAAGGGCTGGAACAACAGCGTGCGGATGACCAGGGCGAGCAAAAGCGCCTGGACGATGACGCTGACGGTCTCGCCAAGGCCGCCGGATTTCTTCTCAGATTTTTCAGCCACGCTCATGTCGTCCTCGATTGTGCGTTGGATGGTATAGAGTCTCGGCGCGCGCTGGGCAACGTCAATGCCGGTCGTCAGATGCAATCAATGTGGCGCTTCTTCGACCGGCAACGCCTCGATGATCACAAAGGCTTGAGCGAGTGGGAAATCATCGGTGATGGTGAGGTGGATTGCCGCCCGATGGCCCCTTGGCAGGATTTTGTCGAGCCGGTCCTGCGCCCCTCCCGTCAGCGCCATGGTCGGGGCGCCGCTGGGCAGGTTGACGACACCCATGTCGCGCCAGAACACGCCTTGTGCCAGACCGGTGCCCAGCGCCTTGGCGCAGGCCTCCTTGGCAGCGAAGCGCTTGGCGTAGGACGCCGCACGCGCCCGGCGGTTCTCGGAGCGGGCCTGTTCGACCTCGGTGTAGATTCTCTGGATGAAACGCTGACCGTGACGCTCCAGCGACTTTTCGATGCGTCTGATATCGATCAGGTCACTGCCGATGCCGATGATCATCGTGCAGCGGAACCGATGCTTGCGCTGGGATGGGACGATTGTGCATGCCGGCTTGCGCGCTCGGCCAGGCGTTTGCGCCGCTGTTCCCGGAAAGCGGTCATGCCCCAGCGCGTGAGGGCGTAGAACAGCAGCCCGAAGACCAGCCCGAGCGGAACGGCGCCTATCAGCATCGGCTCAAGGATAGGTTTCCACAATTGCGCAAAAGAGAGGTTGTGCAGCATCTCGCCGAGATGCGCCGGCGGGCCATGCGCCGGCAGGCGATCGTGGAGGATGAGCTTGCCGGTTTCCCAAGAGGCACCCCACAGCAACGGGAAGGTCAGCGGGTTGCCGAAGAACACCGCGCCCAAGGCCGCCGCCACCAGATTGCCGGCGATCACCCAGCACAGGACGGCGGCAATGATGAAATGGAAACCGACGGGAAAGAACGAAGCGAAGACGCCGGCCGCGACGCCGGCCGCCACCGCATGCGGCGTGGCCTTCAGCCGCAGGATGCGCTTGGAAAAATACTGAAGCGAACGCGAGAACGAGCGGCGCGGCCAAAGATAGGTACGCACCCGCTCGTAAAGACCATCAGGCTTGCGGCGTCGAAAAAGCACTCTGTTCCCGTTCCACAGCTCTCGCACCGGCAGCTTCAGCCGGGCGTGACAGCCACATCTTGCGCTTGACGATCACCCTATGGCAATCGCAACCTTCATATAGCGACGCGCCGGCGCAAGAACAACCAAACACCGTCTGCGCAGCGCGCGCTCGTTGTCACCCTTCGGGGATGGCAGGTCTCGCTTCGAACATTGGACAATCGCGGCGAATTTAAGGAACGACAGTCGCCTCGCCGAAAGGCGCAGTGTCGCAGGCGGCTACGGCAGGTATTCGCTGACCTCGACCAGATTGCCGTCCGGGTCGCGAAAATAAACCGACATCATCGGACCTCTCGCTCCGACACGTTCGACCGGACCGAGCTCCACGTCAACGCCATTGACGGCCAGGCTGGCGCATATCTCGGCGAGCGGTCGGTCGGTGATCAGGCAGAAATCACCGGATCCCGGCGTTGGCGTCTTCGCTTTCGGTTCGAAGGTCCGCCCGATCTCATGCACGTTGATCTTCTGGGGGCCGAAAGCCAGCGCCGTCGGCCCGCCAGGCGTATCGATGCGTTCAACGCCTAGCACGCGCTGATAAAAGGCGCAGGTCACTTCCAGCGAAGCAACGGTCAGCACGAAATGATCGATGCCGGCGATCATCACGGACTCCTCGTCAGATGTTGCGGCTGCCGGGCTTGATCGCCGGGATGGCGGCCAATTCCGGCGGCAGCCGGTCGGCCGGATAGGCCGGAACCTCGTATTCGGCGAGCGCGATCAGCGGCACGCCGACATCGGTCTTGCCGGCCGAACGGTCGATGATGCACGCGGCGGCCACTACCTCGGCGCCCAGATCGCGCAGGCACTCGATGGTCTCGCGGATCGACAGGCCGGTGGTGACGATGTCCTCTACGATGACGACGCGCGATCCCCTGGCGATCTCGAAGCGGCGCAAGCGGAACTCGCCCCCTTCCCGCTCGACCCAGATGGCCGGCACGCCGAGATGGCGCGACGTCTCGTAAGCCGGGATCAACCCACCGATCGCCGGACCGACGACATAATCGATCTTGCCCGGCACCGCCGCTCGGATCTTCTCGGCCAGCGCCTTGCACAGAAGCTCGGTCTTGTCGGCATGCATGAACACGCGCGCCTTTTGCAGGAAGACCGGACTGCGCAGGCCAGAGGTCAAAATGAAATGCCCTTCCAGAACAGCACCCGCCTCGCGGAAAATGCCCAGCACTTCATCGGTGTTCATTTCTGCATATCCCCATACAGGTCAGCCGTGTCAGCCATTGACGCGCCTTGCATCGCTGACACTCGAATTGTCCTTGAGCTGTGACAGCAGCCGGTTAAGGTGCTTGAGATCCCAGACTTCGAGATCGATCAGCATTTCGGTGAAGTCGGGCGCGGTGCGCACCATCGACAGCGTGTGGATGTTGGCGTCGTTCGAGGCGACCACCTGGGCTATGTCGGCTAGCGAACCCGGCGCGTTGATGGCGGTGACCGAGACGCGCGCCGGAAAGCGCTCCTTGGTGCGCTCGTCAATGTCCCAGCGTACGTCGATCCAGCGCTCGGGCTGGTCGTCGAAAGCCTGCAGCGCCGGCGACTGGATCGGGTAGATGGTGATGCCGGTGCCCGGCTGGACGATGCCGACGATGCGATCGCCAGGCACTGCCCCTTCCGGCGCGAAACGCACCGGCAGGTCGCCGCGCACGCCGCGGATCGGCACGGCGCCGTCGCGCGGCTGGTCCTTGTCCTTGCGCGCGGCGCGACCCGGAATCTGGAACAGCATGCCGGCGGCATTGCGGATCTTCGACCAGCCCTCTTCTCGCGGCTTGGGGACGGCCGTAGTAACGCGCTCGTCCTTGTAGTCGGGGAATACCGCCTTCATGACGTCGGTGGAGGCAAGCTCACCGCGACCGACAGAGGCCAGCACGTCCTCGATGTCCTTGCGCGCCAGCCGGTGCAGCACCTGCTTCAGGCTTTCCTTGGTGAAGGTCTTGCCGGCGCGTTCGAAGGCGCGTTCCAGGATGCGGATGCCGAGACCCGAATATTGCTTGCGGATGGCGTTCTTGGTGGCACGGCGGATGGCCGAGCGCGCCTTGCCGGTGACGACGACCGATTCCCACGCCGCTGGCGGCACCTGCGCCTTGGAGCGGATGATCTCGACCTCGTCGCCGTTCTTCAATTCCGTCATCAGCGGCATGATGCGGCCGTTGACCTTGGCGCCGACGCAGGTGTCGCCGACATCGGTATGCACCGCATAGGCAAAGTCGATCGGCGTAGCACCGCGCGGCAGCGCAATCAGCATGCCTTTCGGGGTGAAGCAGAACACCTGGTCCTGGAACAGCTCCAGCTTGGTGTTTTCGAGAAAGTCCTCCGGATTGTCGCCCTCGGCAAGCTGCTCGATGGTGCGCCGCAGCCACGCATATGCGTTGGTCTCCTTCGAGATGGCGTGAGCGGCGCCGTTCGTCTTGCCGCCCGTATCCTTGTAGATCGAATGGGCGGCAACGCCGTATTCGGCGATCTTGTTCATCTCACGGGTGCGGATCTGCAGCTCGACGCGCTGGCGCGACGGCCCGACGATGGTGGTGTGGATCGACCGGTAGTCGTTCTGCTTCGGCGTCGAAATGTAATCCTTGAAGCGGCCGGGCACCATCGACCACGCCGTGTGAATGGCGCCAAGCGCGCGATAACAATCTTCGACACTGTCGACAACGACCCGGAAGCCGAAGATATCGGATAGTTGCTCGAAGGACAGCGCCTTGGCCTCCATCTTGCGGAACACCGACCACGGCTTCTTCTGCCGGCTCTTCACGCTGGCGTTGATCGCATGCTTCTCGAACAGCGTGGACAGCGCCTTTTCAATATCCGTCAGCACGCCCTTGTTGCGCTCGAAGATTTCGGCAAGCCGGGCGGTGACGGCGCGATAGGCTTCAGGATTGATGAAGCGGAAGGCGATCTCCTCCAGCTCTTCGCGCATGCCTTGCATGCCCATGCGCCCGGCCAGCGGCGCGTAGATATCCATTGTCTCCTCGGCGATGCGCAGGCGCTTGGCCTCCGGCATATGGTCGAGGGTGCGCATATTGTGCAGGCGGTCGGCAAGCTTGACCAGAAGCACGCGGACATCTTCCGAGATCGCCAGCAGAAGCTTGCGCAGGTTTTCCGCCTGCTCGGCCTTCTTCGAGACGAGATCGAGCTTCTTCAGCTTGGTCAGACCCTCGACCAGCTTGCCCATTTCGGGGCCGAACAGATCGTCAATCTCGGCCCGCGTCGCGGTCGTGTCCTCGATGGTGTCATGCAGCAGGGCGACCGCGATCGTCGCCTCGTCCATGTGCATTTCGGTGAGGATGGCGGCGACTTCGAGCGGGTGCGAGAAATAGGGGTCGCCGGAAGCGCGCTTCTGGTGGCCATGCTTCTGCATGGCATAGACATAGGCCTTGTTGAGCAAAGCCTCGTTGACGTCAGGCTTGTAGCGCTGGACGCGCTCGACAAGCTCATACTGACGCATCATGGGCGGGATCTCGCAGCGGTGAAATGATTGATGCGCCGCACTAGCGTACGGCGCACCCCCGGTACCAACTGTCGCAAATACCAGATTCAGGCATTATGCTAAGCGCGGCCAAAACTGCATCTGGTATTTGCGACAGTTGGTACTAGATAGCCACGAAACTGACTGGACGGAAGTGCTGGAAACGTATTCCAGGCAGGTCCAGATCGCTCGCTTAGTAGTCGTCGCTTTTTTCCGGGGGCACCAAGCCTTCGATGCCGGCCAAGAGATCTTCCTCGGTCATCCGGTCGAAGGTGATGTTCTCCTCGGTGTCATCGGCGTCGGTGGCCGTAACGGCAGCGCCGGTCTGATCGGCAATCGCCTCGCCGTCGGCTTCGGGCTCGTCGACCTCGACATGCTTCTGTAGCGAATGGATCAGATCTTCCTTGAGGTCGTCGGGAGACAGTGTCTCATCGGCGATCTCGCGCAGCGCCACGACCGGGTTCTTGTCGTTGTCACGCGGCACGGTGATCGGCGCGCCCTGGCTGATCTGCCGGGCGCGGTGGCCAGCCAAAAGCACCAGCTCGAAGCGGTTGTCGACCTTGTCGATGCAATCTTCAACGGTTACGCGGGCCATGGATGCCCCTTTCATGCGATGGATTTGATGGAAAACAGGCGCGGTCCATAACCCGAACGCCGTCAAAATACAAGCATCATGGCAATGGCGGAGTTGCAAGCCGCCCAATCCCTGGCTCAAACACCGGATTCGGCAAAACCAGCTCTGTACTTATACGTTCCGGGTCCCGATCACAATTGCTTGCAGTGCCGCAACACGCCCTTGGATTGCCGCAAAACTGGCGCTATCTCGGATGACGCAGAGGTCAGCCGGTTTATTGTGAGGCTGACCGATACTCGCTTTCGCATTTCGTTTAGACGGCCGTTTATTTCGAGAAGGAATATTTTCCATGTTCGACCCTCGTGAAAAAATCGCCCTATTCATCGACGGCGCCAATCTCTACGCGACGTCGCGCGCGCTCGGCTTCGACATCGATTATCGCAAGCTTCTGTCTAGCTTCCAGAAGCGCGGCTATCTGCTGCGCGCCTATTATTACACGGCACTGGTCGAGGATCAGGAATACTCCTCGATCCGTCCGTTGATCGACTGGCTCGACTATAACGGCTTCAAGGTGGTCACCAAGCCAGCCAAGGAATTCACCGACTCGACCGGCCGCCGCAAGATCAAGGGCAATATGGACATCGAACTCACCGTCGATGCGCTGGAACTCGCCGACGTCGTCGACCACTACGTCATCTTTTCCGGCGACGGCGATTTCCGCACGCTGGTCGAAGCGCTACAGCGGCGCGGCCGCAAGGTGTCGATCGTCTCGACCATGGCATCGCAGCCGCCGATGATCTCCGACGATCTGCGCCGCCAGGCCGACCATTTCATCGACCTGGCAACGCTGAAGAACGAGGTCGGACGCGATCCGTCCGAGCGGCCGGTGCGCCGGCCCGAGCCGGCCGAAGTCGACGAGGACGACTACTGAGGCCGGTCGCCTTGACCGCCCTTTGCGCCTCCGAACCTAATCGCGACTGCCCGCTCTGCCCGCGGCTGCACGATTTCATCGCCGAGTGGCGGCAGCGCGAGCCATCCTGGTTCAACGCACCGGTGCCGACTTTTTTGCCTCCCGAAGGCGACGCGGCGGTCCAGCTGCTGATCGTCGGGCTGGCGCCCGGGCTGCGCGGCGCCAACCGCACCGGACGTCCCTTCACCGGCGACTATGCCGGCGACCTGCTCTACTCGACGCTGATTTCGCACGGTTTTGCACGCGGTGAATTCAAGGCGCGGCCAGATGACGGGCTCGAGCTTGTCGGCACGGCGATCACCAATGCGGTGCGCTGCGTGCCGCCGGAAAACAAGCCGGTGGGTGCCGAGATCGCCACCTGCCGGACATTCCTGGTACCGACGATCGCGCGGTTCCCGAACTTGCGCGCCGTGCTGGCACTGGGATCAATCGCGCACCAGTCGACCGTGCGGGCGCTGGGTGGGCGCGTCGCCGCCTACCCGTTCAAGCATGGCGGACAGTTGCGTGCTGGAGACGTAACATTGTTTTCGAGCTATCACTGCTCACGCTACAACACCAATACCGGCGTGCTGACCGAGGCGATGTTCGTTAGTGTTTTCAGTCAGATAGCAGCGTTTCTGCGGACATAAAGCGGTGCCGGCAGACATATCAGCTCAGCGTGGCGGCGCAGACAGCGCAGCCAATACCGCCGGCCCACCCTGCAGCACATTCAGGTCGACATCGCCGTTGATGCCGTCGACGCGTCCCCTGTTGTGATACTGCCAGTAGACCCAGTCGCCGCGGTTCGGCTCCAGAAGCAATGAGCGCAGCCAGAGCGGACGGGCGGCGATGCGCCCGGCATAGGTCTGTGCCGCCTCGTCGGTCAGATAGACGATAGCAGGCTTGCCGAACGCTGCTTCGACTGGAGCCAGGAACGCCGCCAGTTCGGCGCTCAATTGCTCCGGTGTCGGCCGCTGTGGGCAATTGCCGCCGAACTCGATGTCGACAACCGGCGGCAGCAACGGCTGATCGTGCGGGACCACCGAGATGAAATTCTTCGCCTGGTCAGCACCCGGCCGGCAGAAGGTGAAGAAATGATAGGCGCCGACGACGAGACCAGCGGCGCGGGCTTCACGCAGATTGGTGGAGAAGGCATCGTCGATATGATCGCCGCCTTCAGTCGCCTTGATGACAGCGAAGGCGACATCGTCGGCGGCAACACGGCGCCAGTCGATCTGGCCCTGATGGTGAGAGACGTCGATGCCCCTGACCGGATATTTGTCGCGATCCGGGGAATATGACCTGAAATAGAGATAGCCGCCCGCGGCGACGAGGCACACAGAAACCAGGCTGGCCAAACCAAGGAGGACAATCCGGTTCTTCAAACGAATGGCCCCAGCCTACCCACGCTCTTTTAGCAGCCGGCCCTTTTCGCGCGACCAGTCGCGCTGCTTCTCGGATTCGCGCTTGTCGTGCAGTTTCTTGCCACGGCCGACAGCGAGCAGCAGCTTGGCGCGGCCCTGGTCGTTGAAATAGATTTTCAGCGGCACCAGCGTCATGCCTTCGCGGTCGACACTCTGCGACAGTTTCGCCATTTCGCGCTTGTTGAGCAGCAGCTTACGGCGCCGGCGCGGCTCATGGTTGAAGCGGTTGGCCTGCAGATATTCCGGCAGATAGGAGTTGATCAGCCAGATCTCGCCACCTTCGACCGAGGCGTAGCTATCCTGGATGTTGGCCTGGCCCTGGCGCAGCGACTTGACCTCGGTGCCTGTCAGCACCAAGCCGGCCTCGACCGTGTCGAGCACCTCGTAGGAAAACCGCGCCTTGCGGTTTTCCGAAACGGTCTTGTTGTTGGGATCGGCTTTTCTGACTTGATTCATGATGTGGAGAGGTGGCGCCTCATCCCTAATTAATCAAGCCGGCGTGCTTCATCGCCGCATCGATCTTGTCGGCAGTCGACTGTTCGATCGTGACCAGCGGCGAGCGTAGCACGTTCTCGACCTTGCCCAGCTTCGACAGCGCATATTTCGCGCCGGAAACGCCAGGCTCGATGAAGATCGCCTTGTGCAGCGGCAGCAGGCGATCCTGCAAGTCCAGTGCCTTGGCGCTGTCGCCGGACAGCGTCGCCTCCTGGAATTCGGCGCACAGCCGCGGCGCGACGTTCGACGTCACCGAAATGCAGCCGACGCCGCCATGCGCGTTGAAACCAAGCGCCGAAGCGTCCTCGCCCGAAAGCTGGATGAAATCCTTGCCGCAGGTGGCGCGCTGTTCGGAGACGCGTTCGACCTTGCCGGTGGCATCCTTGACGCCGACGATGTTCTTGAAGTCGTGCACGAGCCGCCCCATCGTGTCCGGCATCATGTCGATGACCGAGCGCGGCGGGATGTTGTAGATGATGATCGGCAGCTTGGTCGCCCTGGCGACAGCCGCAAAGTGCTCGTACAGGCCGCGTTGTGTCGGCTTGTTGTAGTAGGGCGTGACGACCAGAGCGGCATCGGCGCCGGCCTTCTCGGCATATTGCACGAGGCCGACGGCTTCCTCGGTGTTGTTTGAACCAGCGCCGGCGACGACCGGAACGCGTCCCTTGGCAACCTCGATGCACACCTTGACGACCTGGCGGTGCTCTTCATGCGACAGCGTCGGCGACTCGCCGGTGGTGCCGACAGGCACCAGGCCTCTCGTGCCCTCACCAAGCTGCCATTCGACGAACGCGCGAAAGGCTTTCTCGTCGAAACGCCCGCTCTTTTCGAACGGTGTCACGAGCGCAGTAAGCGAGCCTCTCAGCATATCGTCCAACTCCTTGGGACTTATTGAATTTTGTTGTTCGGGTTATCGTGCGCGCCTTCTAGCCGAAAGCGAAGCGGCGCACCATAGTCTCGACATGGTCGCGCGGCAAGCATTGCCATGGTGCCAGCAAGCGCAATTCGAACGGCCTCGCTAACTCTTTGTTTACGGGCTCTTCACGACCTAAGTTTAGGCTTCGAGGCATCTTCGGCTGCTGGTAGAATGTCAGGACAAGGAAAGACCTAGGGATCATGCCGGGCAGTCGGCCTCACCTCTTCGCGCTGCTTGGCGCCACGCTCGCGCTGATGCCGGGCATGGCGACGAGCGGTAGCGTCGATGTACAGGTCAC
The DNA here is from genome assembly GCF_964254115.1 of Mesorhizobium sp. LjRoot246. Lineage (NCBI taxonomy): Bacteria > Pseudomonadati > Pseudomonadota > Alphaproteobacteria > Hyphomicrobiales > Phyllobacteriaceae > Mesorhizobium > Mesorhizobium sp. LjRoot246. The sequence continues at coordinate 4,918,941 of NZ_CAXUSN020000001.1, forward strand.
TTCGACCATTCCGATGCTGGCCTCGACCATCGCAATGCCAGGCTCGGCCCTCCCGATGCCCAACCTGCAGGACAGGACGCAACAGGCGCCCTCGCCCGATGTCGCCCTCTTGAAGAGCGGGCTGGATGCGCTGGCGGCGGGCGATAGTCCCGGCGCCCGTGGCGTGCGCGACGCCCTTCCCGCTCATTCGCTCGACCAGCATATCCTTGCCTGGGCGATAGCGCTTTATGGCGGCGACAAGGTTCCGAGCGGCGACATCGCCGCCGCGGCAAAGATGCTACCCAACTGGCCGGGCACCGTCGCCCTGCGCAAGAACAGCGAGCGCGCGCTCTATCGCGAGAACCCTGCTCCAGACATCGTTATCAGGGCGTTCGACGGCAGCCAGCCGCAGACATTCGAAGGCGTGATGGTTCTCGCCCGCGCCTATGTGGCGTCGGGCAACGTCAAGGCGGCGCGTTCGGTGCTGTCGCCATTCTGGCGCACGGCGACCCTGGAGGCCAAGGACGAGACGGCGCTGGTCAAGGAGTTCGGCAGCCTAATCCCGGCCGCAGACCACCGTTTTCGCATGGAGCGCATGTTCTATGCCGACCGCGCGAATTCCGCGCTGCGCGTCGCCGGCCTCGCCGGCGCCCGGCAGCTCGCCGATGCCTGGGCGGCGGCCGACAAAGGCGACAAGAACGCCGCCAAACTGCTGAAGGCCGTGCCGGCGACACAGCGTTCGGCCGGTTACTTCTTCGCGCAGGCCGAGTATCTGCGCAAGCAAGAGGATTTTGCCGGCGCCGCCGCCATTGTGATGCAGGCGCCGACCGATCGCGACGCTCTGGTCGATCCAGATGCCTGGTGGGTCGAGCGCCGGGTGCTGTCGCGTGAACTGGTCGACCAGGGCGACATGAAGACCGCGTACAAGATCGTCGCCACGCACGCCGCTGAAAGCGCCGCCAATGCGGCGGAGGCCGAATTCCATGCCGGCTGGTATGCGCTGCGCGGGCTGAACGACCCAAAAACCGCGGCCACCCATTTCGCCCGCATTGCCGACCTCGCGCAGGGGCCGATGACGCTGTCGCGTGCCTACTACTGGCTCGGCCGTGCGGCGGAAGTCGGCGGCCCAGGCAATGCCAGGGACTATTTTGCGCGCGCCGCTGCCTACGGCACGACATTTTACGGTCAGCTTGCCGCCGAACGCGTCGGCCGGCAGGCGCTGAACATCGTCTATCCCCAGCCAAGTGCCGCCGACCGGCAGAATTTTGGCGGCCGCGAAGCCGTCGGCGCCATCAAGCGGCTGCAGGAGGCAGGCTACGACCGCTATGCCGAAACGCTCTATCGCGACCTTGCCGGGCAGTTGACCAGTCCGGGCGAACTGGCGCTGCTGGCTGTCCTTGCGGAAAAGCAAGGCAATCATTTCATGGCGCTGAAAATCGGCAAGATCGCCGGCGCACGTGGCATCGATGTCGGCGCACTGTCGCATCCGCTCGGTGTCATTCCCGATTCGGCCGACATTTCCGGCTCTGGCAAGGCGTTGGCCTACGCGATCGCCCGCCAGGAGAGCGAATTCAACATCGGCGCCGTGTCCAGCGCCGGCGCGCGCGGCCTGCTGCAGCTGATGCCGGGCACCGCCAGGCAATTGGCGAAGAAGGCCGGATTGCAGTTTTCGCAGACACGGCTGACCACCGACGCCGGTTACAATGCGACGCTTGGTTCGGCCTTCCTCGGCGAACAGCTCGATCGCTTCAACGGCTCCTATGTGCTGACCTTCGCCGGCTACAATGCCGGCCCCAACCGGGCCAGCCAGTGGGTGGCCAGATATGGCGACCCACGTGGCAAGGACATCGATGCCGTCGTCGACTGGATCGAGCGGATTCCCTACACGGAAACAAGAAGTTACGTGCAGCGCGTGATGGAGAATTACGAAGTCTACAAGATGCGTATTTCCGGCAAATACGATATTGTCGGGGATCTGGTGAACGGGCGGAGTTGAGGGGACAGCGACGGGTAAGTCAAAGGCTGGCGCTCTACGGCGCCCCCCTCTGTCCTGCCGGACATCTCCCCCTCAAGGGGCAGGGCTGTCCGGGGAAAACGTCAGCTGAATCGAAATGCCGCATGCGCATGCCCCGTAAGACGGCGGTTTTCCGTCTACCTTCTGGTTGTCGAGACTCAGAAAGGGAACGGAGCATGCGCTTTACACCTAGCATTCTTGGCAAGCTGGTTGAACCGATCAATCGGCGCGGCTTTCAGACGGTTGTGGATAGCCATGACGGGGATGCCTACGACAAGTCGTTCAAGAGTTGGGACCACCTGATGGTGCTGGTTTATGCGCAGCTCAGTGGCGCCGACAGCCTGCGTAGCCTGGAAGCCGGCTGGAACGCCAACTGCCAGCACCATTATCATCTGGGCACCGACCGGTTGCGCCGCTCGACCTTGTCGGATGCCAACCGCCGCCGCCCCGTTGGTCTCTTTGCCGAGACTTTCGGTCTGCTTGCCGGCCAACTTGACCGGCAGACGCGCCGTGAGGGCACGGCCATGCTGCGGCTGATCGATTCCACGCCTATTCCGCTCGGCAAGACCTGCGCCTGGGCCAAGTCGAACGGCCGCATTCGTGGCATGAAGATGCATGTCGTCTACGATCCCGACAGCGATTGCCCGCGCGTCCTCGACATCACCGATGCCAACGTCAACGATGCCCAGATCGGCCGCACGATCACCATCGAGAAGGGCGCCACCTACGTGTTCGACAAGGGCTATTGCCATTACGGCTGGTGGACGGCGATCGCCACCGCCAAGGCCTTCTTCGTCACGCGGCCCAAATCCAATATGGGTCTCAAGGTCGAGCGCCAGCGTCGCATCGCCCAAACTCAGGGTGATGGCTTCACCATTCTGGAGGATGCTAACGTAAGTCTTGCCAGCAAAACCAACAGCAAACTGGCAATCCCGTTGCGCCGGCTCATCCTCAAGCGAAATGACGGCGACACCATCACGCTCTTGACCAACGACCTCAAGCGAACCGCCGTCGAGATCGCACAGCTCTACAAAGGCCGATGGCAGATCGAACTCTTGTTTCGCTGGATCAAGCAGCATCTCAAAATCCGCAAGTTCCTCGGCAACAACGACAATGCCATCCGCCTGCAACTCTTCGCCGCCATGGTCGCCTATGCGCTGCTGCGCATCGCCGCTCGCGCCTACCGTATCGCCATGCCAATCCTCAGGTTCACCGATCTGGTCAACCGATGCCTCTTCGAGCGCCGAAACATCGCCGCCATCGACAAACCGCCACCCGTCAACCCAAGTCAACGAAAACCCAATTACTCCCCAAACCAGATGTGCTTCACCTATGAATGACTTTCCCCGGACAGCCCTGCTCAAGGGGGGAGATTGGCTAGCACGGCCGTGCCGCCAATTCTGCTACGTTTGATATTGGCGAAACCAAAGCGGATAGCCGATCTCCCCCCTTGAGGGGGAGATGTCCGGCAGGACAGAGGGGGGCGCTGTCCCTCCAGCATCTCAAAGTTTCAACGCCTGCACTTTGGCCCGATTTGACCACCCCTGCCCTCGCCTATAGCAGTTGGAGGCGATCTGATGACGGTGGGGAAGCGAATCGGTATGCCAAACGACCAAGGTTTTTCTGACTTTTTCTACGGCGCACCGGACGGGCTCCAGCTCCATGCGCGCGTCTATGGCGAAACCAATACCGGCCGCTGGCCGGTCGTCTGCCTGCCAGGTCTGACCCGCAATGCTCGCGATTTTCATGAGCTGGCGCTCCATCTGTCGACGCATGCGGCAAATCCGCGAAAGGTCATCGCCTTCGACTATCGCGGGCGGGGGCAGTCAGCGTATGATCCCGATGTCAAAAACTACAATGTCGGCGTCGAAGCCGGCGACGTCCTAGCTGGGCTGGCGGCGCTGGACATCGCGGAAGCAGCCTTCATCGGCACGTCGCGCGGCGGGCTGATCGTGCATGTTCTGGGCATGATACGGCCGGCTGTCCTGAAAGCGATTGTTTTCAACGACATTGGACCGGTGATCGAGGTGGCAGGGCTTGCCCATATCCAGTCTTATCTCGAGCGCGACCCGACGCCCAAGACCTTCGCCGAGGCCGTGGATATCCAGCGCAGCGTTCACGGCGAAGACTTTTCCGCACTCACCGATGCGGATTGGGCGCGGATGGTATGGGCGCTCTACCGTGAGACGGATCAAGGCCTGATGCCGGATTTCGACCCGAAGCTTGTCGATACCGTTGCCAGTCTCGATCTGACGCAGAAGCTGCCTGATCTATGGCCGCAATTCGAGGCGTTGGCCGCCATTCCTCTGCTGGCCATACGTGGTGCCAATTCGAGGCTTCTGTCGGCGGGAACGCTGGAGCAGATGGGAAAGCACCATTCCATGATGGAAACGATCATCGTCGAGGACCAGGGCCATGCGCCATTCCTCGAGACCGGCGGTCTACCCAGCGACATCGCTGCTTTTCTCGATCGAGCCGAACGGAAGAATATTCCAAAGTAAATCCCATGACCAAACAAGGTCACGGGACAGCTACAATAGTATAGGCAAGGTTCTCCAGCCTACTTGGCTTTTGAATTTTTCCGAGGAGCCTTCGGCAATTCCCTTGCCGCAGCGTCCCTCTGTTTCCGCTCCGCCGTCGGCGACGAAGGCGTCGTCACGGGCGATGAAAACACGGAGCCTTCCGCGCAGTTGCCAGCCGGCTGAGTCGATCGAGGCGTTTCCAGCACGATGACGCAACCATCGAGATCGTTGGTGGCCAGATGCGCGTAACGCATGGTCATCGACAGGGTCTGGTGGCCAAGCCACATCTGCACGCGCCTGATGTCGATGCCGCCCTGGACAAGACGCGAGGCGCAGGTGTGGCGCAAGATGTGCGGCACCACCTGGTCGTCGGCGCCAAGGCCGACTTCGGCCTTCGCGTCGTTCCAGATGGCACGGAACTGTGCCTGGCTGAGCTTGGTGAACGGACCCTTGGGCCGGCGGCCTTCAGTGGGAGGCAGCTTGATGACCTCCTTGACCCGCTCGGTCATTGGAATGGTGCGGCTGCGGCCGGATTTGGTGATCCAGAAACTGACGCGGTGCTCCTGGATGTCATTCCAGATCAGCCCGAGCGCCTCACCGAGACGGCATCCGCTATCGACCAGGAAGACTGAAAGCCTGTAGGCATCCTCGCTGCGGCTCTTGATGGCGGCGAACAGCCTGGCCTCTTCGTCCCTCTCGAGGAAACGAATCCGTCCCGCCCGCTCCTTCTGGCGGCGGAACTCGGGCAGGCTGTGGATATCTCCCATCTTATGAGCCTTGCGCAGCAGTTTGCTGAGGGCAGCCATCTTTCGATTGATGGTTGCGTTGCTGTTGCCGCGCTGGCGCAAGGTACCAATAAGGTTGTCCAGGGTACTCTGGTCGAAGGCGCTGAATCGCTCCCCAAGGAGAAGCTCATCTATCTCGCCGATGAAAGAGCTGACATTGTATTTATGCCGCCCATCATCCCACAATATGTCCCGGTATGCTAAAAAGAGCTCTCCAACCCTGTACGACTTTACTTCTCTGATCTTGTTGTAACTGTATCGTATCGTCGAATTTTGAGAAGAAAACATCGAAAAATGATCGGAGGGTTCACCCTCTTGAATCGCTTCGGTCGTCATCATTTGCCACACCCCCGAGTGGGATAGATCAGCCCTATCCGCTTGGAGGCGTCCTTTCAAGAGATATGAATCACGCAGTTGTGATTTCATCCGCCCATCAGCGGATCCCACGAAACCATCCCACGGACCCTATTCAGCTACCGTTACCCCCTGTTCCTTCTGTTTTCCTTGACCCAGTCACGAAACAAAAACAGCCCGGGCGTTTGCGCGCCCGGGCTGGATTTCATCTGTAAGGAACCAGCCCTTAGAACGAGCGCTGGAAGCGGAGCATGCCGCCGATGTTGCTCTTGTTGTCGGCATTGGTCCAGTTGGAGAAGTCGGCGTCGTCGAATTTGCCTGCGTTGAGGTAGTCGACTTCGGCCGTGACCGTGAAGCCGGGAACCACATCGTAAGCGATGTTCGCGGCGATGCCGAGGTTCTTCCAGTCATCATACGAAATCTGGGCGTTGAACGAGGTCTTCTCGTTGAACTTGTAGGTGCCACCGCCCCACACTGCCCAGCTGCCGCCCCACTGCTTGAAGAAGCCGCGACCGCCAGCCGGAAGGGCATAGGTCGGGTCGCTGAGGTTGTCGTCGGTGCCGTAACCGCCCATGACCCACAGCTGTATGGCGTCAGAAACGTTCACGTCCAAGCGGACCTTGCCGGCGACTTCTTCGTAGTTGCTGTCATAAGCAACGACGCCGGTGATCGCGCCCCAGCCCTGTGTCCACTTCACGCCACCGACGACGTGCGGAACGTAGCTGTCGATCGTGCCCACGCCGTAGGAACCAAACTTGCCAGCGCCCGCGCCTTCTTCGAGCGACACCACGGCCGAGAAGCCGTTGCCGGCGTCGAAGTAGTACTGGACGACGTTGGTGTCGAAATCGCCGTAGGGAACCAGCGTATCCTGGATGACGTTGCCGGCGTAGCCGATGAACGTATTGAAGGCCGATTCGTCCTTACCGACGCGCAGCCCACCGAGCTGGATCCAGGCGAAGTTCAGCGAAGCGCCGCTGTTGCCAGCAGGATTGCCATAGTAGGTGGCATAGTTGTTGGCATTGTTGAAGTTGAAGCGAGTCTCAGTGTAGGTCTTCAAGGTGCCGAGTTCGGTTTCCTGGCCGGTCCAGGTCTTCAGCGTGAAGCGGGCCTTCTTGCGCCAGGTATCCTGCGTATCACCGTCCTTCACGTCACGGGACTCCGCACCATCGAACGAACCGACGTCGCCACCGCTGATGTCGTAACGCACATAGCCGCCGATGCGCAGGCAGGTCTCGGTGCCGGGGATGTAGAAGTAGCCAGCGCCGTAGACGTCGCAAATCTTGACGTATTCAGCGGGTTCCGGCTCGGCGACGACGACGGCGTCGGCGGCGCGCGCACCGGAAACTGCGATCAGGGCCGCAGCGGAGCCGAGGAGAAGGCTCTTAATGTTCATTTTCTGACCTCCAGTCAAAAGTTAAAAAACGGGTCTGGGTATTCTTTGCTGAAGGACAGCGTTCCCTGCCCCATCCCCACTACCGAAAAAGATGCGCACCGCGCCGCTCCTTCGAAATCGACATTACCCATGAGGCGGCGGCGTTCAACCACGATCGTACCGGCGAAAGGGCTGTTCGGCTGCTATCCCCTGGCGTTGTTGCACAAATGACACGATTTGGCCTCACTCAGAAAGCTCTCGTTAACCATCTGCCCCTCCGCAACCCCTTGTTTGCGGGCGAATCCGGCGATCGCCCGACGGAATCATGGCGAGATCCCGAGTCGCTGGCCAGGAACTGCCGCAGAACCGCCGCATCCGCGGAAAGCCGCGGTTTGGCGCGTTTCCTTATTTTTTCATTTAATGACGCGAGCTTGTTGATTGTGCCGGCGCTTTTCTTTATCCAGCGGCGCAACGGAGAGGTGGCCGAGTGGTCGAAGGCGCTCCCCTGCTAAGGGAGTAGAGGTCAAAAGCTTCTCGTGGGTTCGAATCCCATCCTCTCCGCCATCCTGCTTCGCGCCGCGCGCTTCGCAGGACAAGCCCAAACCCTCCGAGCGAAGCAGGATGCCCTCCGAAGCCGTAGCGAAGGAGGGCCTCAAAAGCCTTGAATTCCTTATAGAATAGGGTTGGCAGTCGCCCTTCTGCAAAGCAGGATGCCTCGCCTTTGGCGAAGGGGAGCGGCTGATGTGGTACGTCTATCTGCTGGAAAGCAAGGCTGTGGAAGGTGAACGCTATATCGGCGTGACTTCCGACCTGAAGCGACGGCTTGCCGAGCACAACGACGGAAAATCCAGTCATACATCCAAGTTCCTGCCATGGCGGATCGTGACCTATGTCGCCTTCTCGAATCAAGCCAAGGCCACTTCATTCGAGCGCTATCTCAAATCAGGTTCCGGGCACGCCTTCGCCAGCAAACGTCTGTGGTGACTGCCCGCTTCCTTTGTGAAAAATCCAGAGGTTTCCCGAGAAAACGCAGAAATAACAATTGCTTGCTGCAGAAGCAGGCATCGCCAAAACCGTTGTTTCGTTCGATTCTGACTGGAGGTCAGAAAATGAACATCAAGAGCCTTCTCCTCGGCTCCGCTGCGGCCCTGATCGCAGTTTCCGGTGCGCGCGCCGCCGACGCCGTCGTCGTCGCCGAGCCGGAACCCGCTGAATACGTCAAGATTTGCGACGTCTACGGCGCTGGCTACTTCTATATCCCCGGCACCGAGACCTGCCTGCGCATCGGCGGCTACATCCGTTACGACATCGGCGGCGGCGACGTCGGCTCGTTCGATGGCGCTCGCAGCTTCGATCACGAGGACGGTGAAGAAAAAGACACCTGGTACAAGAACGCCCGCTTCACGCTGAAGACCTGGACCGGCCAGGAAACCGAGCTCGGCACCTTGAAGACCTACACCGAGACCCGCTTCAACTTCGGCAACCGCAACAACTACGGCGCCTTTGACGCCGACGGCGATCCGATCGGCAACCCCGCCGGCAACAAGGACGTATCGCTGAACTTCGCCTGGATCCAGCTCGGCGGTCTGCGCGTCGGTAAGGACGAATCGGCCTTCGATACGTTCATCGGCTACGCCGGCAACGTCATCCAGGATACGCTGGTTCCCTACGGCGATTTCGACACCAACGTCGTTCAGTACTATTTCGACGCTGGTAACGGCTTCTCGGCCGTTCTCTCTCTCGAAGAAGGCGCGGGCGTCGTCGGCACGATCGACAGCTACGTTCCGCATGTCGTCGGCGGCGTGAAGTGGACACAGGGCTGGGGCGCGATCACCGGCGTCGTTGCTTACGACAGCAACTACGAAGAAGTCGCTGGCAAGGTTCGCTTGGACGTGAACGTCTCTGATGCCATACAGCTGTGGGTCATGGGCGGCTACGGCACGGATGACAACCTCAACGACCCGACCTATGCCATTCCGGCTGGCGGCCGCGGCTTCTACAAGACGTGGGGCGGCAACTGGGCAGTGTGGGGCGGCGGCACCTACAAGTTCAACGAGAAGACCTCGTTCAACACCCAGATTTCGTATGACGACTGGAAGAACCTCGGCGTCGCGGCGAACATCGCCTACGACATCGTTCCTGGCATGACGATCACGGCCGAAGTCGACTACCTCAATGCAGGCAAGTTCGACGACGTCGACTTCTCCAACTTTACCAATGCCGACAAGAAGAGCAGCGTCGGCGGTCTTCTCCGCTTCCAGCGCTCGTTCTAACGGACCGAGCCTGGCTGAAAATCTAACCCGGCGGGCAACCGCCGGGTTTTTCGTCCGTCGCGCCTTTTTCAGACCTTGCAGATGTCGACCTGCTCAATGGCTGGGCTGCCCAGATTGCCAGAACAGGCGACGCGGTGTGGACTCACGATGCCTGGATTTCCAGATTCAGATCAGATATCGGCCAAATCGCCGAGGGTCTCGATCAAGGGCTGGATCTCGCTTTCGTAATTCCTCCACTGCTTGACGGACGACGTATAGATCGGCTGGCGGACCTGCCAATTGCTATAGGTATTTACGGAGCCGGCCCTGTCAAAAAAGCGCAAGCAGGTATCGTCCCAGGGTAGTCCGAGATAATCTATGAGACAGCGCGACTGCTTCTCTTGATTTTCAATCAACGTCTCGTACCGGTTTTCGAAGATACGGCCCGGGAAAATCTTGTCCCAATGCCGCATCAGACGATCATACTCCCTGTAGTAAAGCCCCAGTGTCTCCAGGTCGGCGCTGTAGCTATGCGCTTCACTGAATTGCAGGACGAAGCAAGAGATACAGTTGTCAATGGCGTCGCGGCGACAATGAATGATGCGGGCGTTGGGGAAAAGGATGCCAATCAGGCCGACCAGCTCGAAATTGTGAGGCATCTTGTCGACAATTCGAAGTGCATCAGGAGCCCGCTCGCGCAGATAGGCAAGATGCTCCGCAGCCAGCGCCCTGGACAGCTGTGGAGTCATCGATGCAATCGCCTCACCCGGGCTTATGCCGGATCCAAACCTAAGATCGAGCCCATTCGATGTGCGTCTAAGCTTTGTTAACTCGCCAGCGCCATGAACATTGGGATGGCTGGCGCAGATCTGCTCAGTCAGTGTTGTGCCCGAGCGAGGCATCCCGACTACGAACACGGGCACCTCCGAGACATTGCCAGAAGCAGTCCTTGAAGCCACAAAATCCGGTGTAAAGGTCTCGATCAGGGCGTCGACCCAACGACGGTAGGATTGCAGATCGAACCTGTTGCCGCCGGCTTGATTTCCTTTCTTGAAGTGCTCCATCGCCTCCTTGTAGCAACCGAGGTCGTTGAGTAGCTTTCCGGCCGCGTGATGGAGCGCCGTCGCTCCCTTGGACCCGTGGTCAGGGTCTTGAAGTTCCGTCAGGATCGCCGCGAGTTCTGGTGGCTCTTCAGTGAATTTGTGCGTGCGTACAAGTGCATTGTAGGCGGCAGGTACCTCGATGCGCCGATCTATTGCCTCTTTGAGATGAACCGCGGCTTCGTCCATACGGCCGAGGCTTGCCAGCGCACGAGGCAGCCCCAACCGGGCCATAGGATGATCTCGGTCGACCCTGAGCGCCTTCTCAAAGAGCGGCAGCGCCATTTCCCCCTTGTCAAACGAATTGTATGCATCGCCCAAGGCGCAAAGCGCTTCCACCAGATCCGGCTTCAATGCCAGTGCGTACTGAATGTGTTTGATCGCCGGTGTAAACTCGCTGAGCCTCAAATAGGCTTGACCGAGGCTTAGGTGGTAGTAGGGATTTAGAGGCTCCTGCGCGATCGCCCTGGCAAAATACCGCAGGACCTTTTCGTCGTCGTACCCGATCCCCAGCGTCCCCAGTATATAAAGGGCCAGCGGATGTTCGGGCGTTCTCGCCAGAACGCGATGACAGAGTTCTTCCGCCTCAGGCAATCGATTCTCTTGCTGGAACTCGAGCGCCTGCCTCAACATCATATCGTTGGCCTGAGCGCGAGACGGAGCCGCCTTTACGGGCTGAGGTTTCGGTTGCCCAACCTTCGGCGGTGCGCCCTTCGGCGCTGGTTGCGTATTAAGGTGCTTGGCCCAAGCGGGCGGCAATCGGTTGCTCATTCTAGTTTGCTAGCAAAACGGATCGGCGAAATCCAGCGCGGCATTGTCATCTTGCGCCCAACATGCCTCCACGCTAGCAAGAAGACCGTTTTTCGAGCGAGCCTTATCATGCGCCAGCGCCCTCCCCTCACGCCGCTCATCGCAGCGCTTCCGTCGACCGTGCCCTTCGTCGGCCCCGAAGCGCAGGAGCGCGAGCGTGAGCGTGCTTTCCGCGCCCGCATTGGCGCCAATGAGAGCAGCTTTGGGCCTTCACCTCGCGTCATCGAGCGCATGGCTGGAATTGCCCGCGACATGTGGATGTATTGCGATCCCGACAATTACGATCTGAAGGTGGCGGTCGCCGCGCATCATGGCGTGAAGGCCGAGAACGTCGTTGTCGGCGAAGGTATAGACGGCCTGCTCAGCCTGGTGGCACGCATGTATGTGGCGCCTGGCGATGCGGTCGTCACCTCGCTCGGCGCCTATCCGACCTTCAACTTCCATATTGCCGGTGTCGGCGGGCGGCTGGTGACGGTCCCCTACGAGAACGACAGGGAAAGCCTGGACGGGCTGCTGGCGGCGGTGCGCAAGAACAAGGCGCCGCTGGTCTATCTGTCCAACCCCGACAATCCGATGGGGAGCTGGTGGGAGGCGGGCGAGCTCATCCGCTTTATCGAAGCGCTGCCGGAAACCACCATGCTGGTGCTCGACGAGGCCTATGGTGAACTCGGACCGGCCTCGGCACTGCCGCCGATCGATATCTCCAGGCCAAACGTCATCCGCATGCGCACCCTCTCCAAGGCTTATGGGCTGGCCGGCATACGCTGCGGCTATGCGGTGGCCGAGGCCCAGGTGATCCGCGACTTCGAGAAGATCCGCAACCATTACGGCGTCAGCCGCATGGCGCAGATCGCCGGCGTCGAGGCGCTTGCCGATCAGGACTATTTGCAGAGCGTGGTGGCGCGGGTCTCGGCCGGCCGCGGACGCATCGCCGGCATTGCCGAGGCGAACGGGCTGAAGCCACTGGCGTCGGCAACCAACTTCGTCACCATCGACTGTGGTCGCGATGGCGCTTTTGCGCTGAAAGTTCTGCAGGGCCTGCTGTCACGCGACGTCTTCATCCGCAAGCCGATGGTGCCGGTGCTCGACCGCTGCATCCGCGTCAGCGTAGGACTGGATCACGAACTCGACATCTTCGCCGAGGAACTGCCCGGTGCGCTGGCGGCAGCGCGGGGGAACTAGGAAACCGCTGGCGAGCAAACCAGCGGCACTTACAAATCCATCTCCCAGGTCTGGCCGGTCAAATCCTTGCCGAAACTGTGGTGGTGTTCCTGCGAGACCAGCCTGAAGCCGGCGCGCTCGTAGATTGCGCGCGCCGCGACGAGGATGTCGTTGGTCCACAGCACCAGCCTGGTATAGCCGCAAGCGCGGGCCTGGTTCACGCATTCCGCGACCAGGCGCTTGCCGATGCCGAGGCCGCGCGCCGACGCCTCGACATGCAGCATCCTAAGCTTGGCCACTTCGTCGTCCTGATGAACCAGGAACACCGCGCCGACCGGCTGATCGCCGCGCTCGGCGATCCAGCAGAAGTCGCGGCCGGGCACGAAATTGCGGATGAAATCGGCGCCGATCTCGGCAAGCATGGCCTCGAATTCGATCGTCCAGCCATATTCCTCGGCGTAGAGCTGGGCCTGCCGCTGCACGACCCAGCCAACGTCGCCGACGCGATGCGGCCGCAGCGCCACCTCGCAGTTCTCACGGGCGGGATCGCCCAGCAATTCCCCTGCCTTGCGCAAGGCGCTGCCCAGTTCCTGCAACCTGTCGTCGGGTACGCTTTCGATCAACCGCGCCGTGTCCCGATCGGCCGCAGCCTGGAGCCCTGAAAGGGCTGCCTCGCCTCTTGCCGTTAGCGACAGAATCCGCCGGCGCTTGTCGGCCGGATCGGTCCGGGTCTCGGTCAGGCCCTCGGCGGCGAATTTACGCAGAATTCGTGTCAGATAGGCTGCATCGACACGCAATTGCCTGGCGATGTCGGAAGCAATGGGACCCATCTCCAGATGAAAAGCCTTGGCGAGAAAACCCCGCTCCCCAGCAGTTTCAGAAGCCGCCGTACGATTAAGGTGGCCGAGTTCGAACAGCACACGGGCTTCGGTCAGGGTGAAGGCGCTTTGTGTCAGCGTCTCGTCGAGAAGACCAACGGTGCGCGTGTAGAAGCGATTGAAGCGCCTGATATCGGCCACCAATGCGTTTCGTTCGTCCAACATCTGCGTCCAACTCCCAATAGCCAGCACCATTTTCCAAAATTAATGGACTGAGTCAATTAATTTCAGAAGTCGGAAAGCCCAGCTAGTGCGTCCTGCGCGGCAATTCCCGGGTTGCATTCCTTGAGCCATGCGCCAGATTCCAATGAGACAGGCTTGGAGAGGTTCATGGCTGGTCTTCGCAGGGAAGTGCGGGCACGTGTCTACGGCAATGTGCAAGGCGTCGGCTTCAGAATCTGGGTTCGGGACGAGGCCACGAGCCTTGGTGTTGCGGGCTGGGTCCGCAATGAAGCGGATGGGTCTGTAACGGCCCAGATTGCAGGCCTCGATGAAGCGGTCTCGACAATGATCGAGCGCCTCTGGAATGGGCCGTCCGGGGCTTCGGTTTCCAGGGTCGACGTCAAGGAGCTGGCAGCCGGAGACACTTTCGTCGGGTTCAGGATTGTTGCATGAAAGCGAATCTGAGTCGGACACCTTGAATTAATTGAACGTTCGTTTTATTATTGTCCCGCGAAGGGGCTAATATGGCACGCACCACCGGATCCGATGGCGAAAAGACCGAGGCGGCCATCCGCGAGGCCGCGGTCAACCTCATCGCGCGCCTTGGCTACGAAGCGATGTCGATGCGCCAGCTGGCCGCTGAAGTCGGCGTCCAGGCAGCCGCGCTCTACCGCTATTTTCCGACCAAGGAAGAGCTTCTGTTCACGCTGATGCGCGAACATATGGAAGGTCTGACCGAAGCGTGGGAGGCAGCCGCGCCGATAAGTGCAGGCCCTGAGGAGCGGCTCTCGGCCTATGTCGAAAACCACATCGCGTTCCATATCGGGCGTCGGCATGCCACGCATGTATCGAACATGGAATTGCGCAGCCTGTCGCCCGAACGGCTGACGCAGATCCTGCGGATGCGCACAGCCTACGAAAAGGAGCTGCGCGCCATCCTGCGCGATGGCGCCGAGACGGGTGTGTTCAGCATCGACGACACCGGGCTCACAGCGATGGCGCTGATCCAGATGATGACCGGCGTTATCGTCTGGTTTCGGCCGGGCGAACGCCTGTCGATCGCCGAAGTCACGGCGACATATCTTTCAATGACAATGCGGCTCGTCGGCGCGAAGATCGACGGCAGGGAGGAACGACATGTACACGAACACGCTCAGCTTCGGGCATGATGAGGAGATCGAGGCGCTGCGCGACATGGTGCGGCGCTTCGCCCAGGACCGCATCGCGCCGATCGCCGCCGATATCGATCGCTCGAACGAATTTCCGGCGCATCTATGGGGCGAACTTGGTGCGCTTGGGCTGCTTGGGATTACCGCCGACCCCGATTTCGGCGGCAGCGGTATGGGCTATCTTGCGCATGTGATCGCGGTGGAGGAAATCTCCCGCGCCTCGGCTTCGGTGGGCCTCTCCTACGGCGCCCATTCCAATCTCTGTGTCAACCAGATCAACCGCTGGGCGACGAAGGCGCAGAAGGAGAAGTATCTCCCTGCTTTATGCTCGGGCGAGCGTGTCGGTGCGCTGGCGATGTCGGAATCCGGTGCCGGCTCCGACGTCGTCTCGCTCAAGCTGCGCGCCGAAAAACGCAATGACCGCTATGTGCTCAACGGTACCAAGATGTGGATCACCAACGGGCCGGATGCCGAGACGCTGGTCGTCTATGCCAAGACCGATCCGGAGCGGGAATCGCGTGGCATCACCGCTTTCATCGTCGAGAAGGCTTTTGCCGGGTTTTCCGTGGCGCAAAAGCTCGACAAGCTCGGCATGCGCGGATCCAACACCGGCGAACTGGTGTTCGAGGATGTCGAAGTCCCCTTCGACAATGTGCTGCACGAGGAAGGGCGAGGTGTCGAGGTGCTGATGTCGGGCCTCGACTATGAGCGCACCGTGCTCGCCGGTGGCCCGATCGGCCTGATGGCGGCCTGCCTCGACGTGGCGATCCCCTATGTGCATGAACGCAAGCAATTCGGCCAGGCGATCGGCGAGTTCCAGCTGGTGCAGGGCAAGCTGGCCGACATGTACACGACGCTGAACGCCGCGCGCGCCTACGTCTATGCCGTCGCCGCCGCCTGCGATCGCGACCAGACGACGCGCAAGGACGCCGCCGGCTGCGTGCTGTTTGCCGCCGAGAAGGCAACGCTGATGGCGCTTGACGCCATCCAGCTGCTTGGCGGCAATGGTTATATCAACGACTATCCGACCGGCCGCCTGCTGCGCGACGCAAAACTCTACGAGATCGGCGCCGGCACCAGCGAGATACGGCGCTGGCTGATCGGGCGCGAGATCATGGCGGAGGGGGTGTAGCATGGCCGTACTCCAAACCCAGATCTCGCCCTCCACCGAAACCTTTCGTGCCAATACCGAGCGCATGCGGGGGCTGGTCGCCGACATTGCGGAGAAGGCAGCCATGGTCGAGCGTGGCGGTTCGGAGGAAGCGCGTGAGCGCCACGTTTCCCGTGGCAAGCTCCTGCCGCGGGAGCGCCTCGCCCAGTTGCTCGACACCGGCTCGCCCTTCCTCGAGATCGGCCAGTTCGCCGCATGGTCGATGTATGGCGAGGAGATTTCGGCGGCCGGGATGATCGCCGGCATCGGCCGCGTCGAAGGTACCGAGGTGATGGTCGTCGTCAACGACGCCACGGTGAAGGGCGGCACCTATTATCCGCTGACCGTGAAGAAGCATTTGCGGGCGCAGGAGATCGCGCTGCAGAACAATCTGCCTTGCATCTACCTCGTTGACAGCGGCGGCGCCAATCTGCCCAACCAGGACGAGGTGTTTCCCGATCGCGAGCATTTCGGCCGCATCTTCTACAACCAGGCCAACATGTCGGCAGCCGGCATCCCGCAGATCGCCTGCGTCATGGGTTCCTGCACGGCGGGCGGCGCCTATGTGCCGGCGATGTCGGACGAGACGATCATGGTGCGCAACCAGGCGACCATCTTCCTCGGCGGCCCGCCACTGGTAAAAGCGGCCACCGGTGAGGACGTCAGTGCCGAGGATCTGGGCGGGGCGGATGTGCACACGCGGCTCTCCGGCGTCGCCGACCACTATGCGCTGGACGACGAGCATGCGCTGGCCATCTGCCGGCGCATCGTCAAAAACCTGAATCGGAACAAGACTGTAAGCCTGAACTTACAGAAGTCGATTCCGCCGCTTCATCCGGCGGATGAACTCTACGGCATCGTGCCGACAGACCTGCGCCAACCTTATGACGCGCGCGAGGTGATCGCCCGCATCGTCGACGGTTCCGAATTCGATGAGTTCAAGCAGAACTACGGCACCACGCTGATCACCGGCTTTGCCCATCTCCATGGCATGCCGGTCGGCATCATCGCCAACAACGGCGTGCTGTTTTCCGAGAGCGCGTTGAAGGGCGCGCACTTCATCGAGCTATGCTGCCAACGCAAGATCCCACTGGTCTTCCTGCAGAACATCACCGGTTTCATGGTCGGCAGAAAATACGAAGCCGGCGGCATCGCCAAGGACGGCGCCAAGCTGGTGATGGCGGTCGCCACCGCCAAGGTGCCGAAGGTGACGGTCATCATCGGCGGTTCGTTCGGCGCCGGCAATTACGGCATGTGCGGCCGCGCCTATTCACCGCGCTTCCTGTGGATGTGGCCGAATGCCCGCATCTCGGTGATGGGTGGCGAACAGGCGGCAACGGTGCTGGCCATGGTCAAGCGCGAGGGCATCGAGCGCAAGGGCGGCGAATGGAGCGCCGAAGAGGAGGCGAAATTCAAGAAGCCTATCCTGATGAAATACGAGCATGAGGGCCACCCGCTCTATTCGTCCGCACGCCTCTGGGACGACGGCATCATCGACCCTGCGAAGACGCGCGACGTGCTGGCGCTCAGCCTGTCCGCCGCGCTCAACGCCGAAATCGAGGAGACGCGCTTCGGCGTGTTCCGGATGTAACATGAACGATAGTCCGCGGATTCAGGTTCATATCGGCGACATCACTAAGCTGGCGGTCGATGCCATCGTCAACGCCGCCAACACCTCGCTTCTCGGTGGTGGCGGGGTCGACGGCGCCATCCACCGCGCGGCCGGCCGTGAGCTCGAGTTCGAATGTCGCATGTTGAATGGATGCAAGATCGGCGAAGCCAAGATCACCAAGGGTTATAAACTGCCGGCGCGACACATCATCCACACGGTCGGTCCGGTCTGGCAAGGTGGCGGCAAAGGCGAAGCCGAATTGCTGGCCTCCTGCTATACCAGTTCGCTCGAACTGGCCGCCGCCAATGACTGCCGCACGGTGGCGTTCCCGGCGATCTCGACCGGTATCTACCGCTACCCGAAAGATGAGGCGACGCGGATCGCTGTCAGCACGATTAGCGCGTTCATCAAAGAGAAAACAATGCCCGAAACCGTCATTTTCTGCTGCTTCGATGGCCAGATGGCAGAACTATACCAACGGGCCGTTGCTGCCTTGCGAGAAGGCTGAACTGAATGGGCCAATCGATTCCTCAGCATAGGCGGCTTCGAATCTCCACCAATAAACTGGCGACGAGGAAAAATATTCGCTACTGCTTGTCCCGCGCAATGCAATGGGGACAGGGTGGAAATGGAACTGAAATATTGCCGGGGGACGTCTGTCTCGATACTTGCAAGCTTACTAATATTCGCAACGACTGGTGCCAGTCAGGCGGAATCGCTCGCAGGAAGCAAGGGAGACGTGCGTTTTCCGCCGACGCTAGGTTCGGGCGAATGCAACGTTGCCTACAAGGGCTACGTCGCGGCGAGCGGTCATTCGGCCTACGCCACGACCTTTTATTCGCGCGTTGTCGACCTCTACATCATCTGCGGGACGAAGCTCAACGCGCCGTCCCAGAAGGCAGCGGAAGAAATGGCGCTGCGCAACTGCCAGGCCGGCTTGACGCGATGGAAACTCAAGACAGCGAGCGGCGGCTGCGCGATCTCGGCATCGAAATAGATACAACCGACCGCAAGGTAGAGCACTCCCTTGGTAAGGGAGAGGTCTACGCCGAAGGCTGGAATGGCTCGCGGGACAGTACCCCCCTCTGTCCTGCCGGACATCTCCCCCGAAAGGGGGGAGATCGACTGTCGCTATCGCTTTCGCCAAATTCCAACATTGAAAGTTCGCAGCGAGGGCGAAGCTGCCAATCTCCCCCCTTGCGGGGGAGATGGCCGGCAGGCCAGAGGGGGGTGTTCAAGCGCCCTGTTTCCCGCGAACTTCGAACCTTACTTGCGGAGGCTCCATGTTCGCCAAGATCCTGATCGCCAATCGCGGCGAGATCGCCTGCCGGGTGATCCGCACGGCGCGCAAGATGGGCGTGCGCACTGTCGCCGTCTATTCGGATGCCGACGCGAAATCCCTGCATGTCGAGATGGCCGACGAGGCGGTGCATATCGGCGCCTCGCCCGTCGGCGAAAGCTATCTGCGCGGCGACAAGATCATCGCGGCAGCCCTGGCGACGGGTGCTGAAGCCATTCATCCCGGCTACGGCTTCCTGTCGGAAAATCCCGACTTCGTCGACCAGGTGGTGGCGGCGGGGCTCATTTTCATCGGGCCGTCGGCGGCCTCGATCCGTGCCATGGGGCTGAAGGACGCCGCCAAGCGGCTGATGGAAAAAGCCGGCGTGCCGGTCGTGCCGGGTTATCATGGCGAGGCGCAGGAGATCGTGCTGCTGGCGTCCAAGGCACGCGAGATCGGCTATCCCGTGCTGATCAAGGCGCGTGCTGGCGGCGGCGGCAAAGGCATGCGCCGGGTCGAACATCCCGACGAATTTTCCGAGGCGCTGTCCAGCGCGCGGCGCGAGGCGAAAGCCGCTTTCGGCGACGACCGCGTGCTTGTCGAAAAATATGTCGACAAGCCACGGCACATCGAGGTGCAGGTGTTCGGCGATATCTTCGGCAATGCGGTGCATCTCTACGAGCGCGACTGCTCGGCACAACGCCGCCACCAGAAGGTGATCGAGGAAGCGCCCGCGCCGGGCATGACGCCGGCGCTGCGCAAGGCGATGACGGAGTCAGCGGTAAAGGCTGCCAAGGCGATCAACTATTCGGGCGCCGGCACCATCGAGTTCATTGTCGATGCCTCGCAAGGCCTGAAGGCCGACCGCTTCTGGTTCATGGAGATGAACACCCGCTTGCAGGTCGAACATCCGGTCACCGAAATGGTCACCGGCACCGATCTGGTCGAGTGGCAGTTGCGGGTGGCCAGCGGCGAAAAGCTGCCGAAGACGCAAAGCGAGATCGCGCTCGCCGGCCATGCCTTCGAGGCGCGCATCTATGCCGAGGATGCGGCAAAGGGGTTCCTGCCGGCGACGGGCACGCTGCATCATCTGAAATTTCCGGGCGCGGGCGCCGAAGGCGCTACCATGCGCATCGAGACCGGCGTGCGAGCCGGTGACGCGATCTCGCCCTATTACGATCCGATGATCGCCAAGCTAGTCGTCCACGCCAAGGACAGGCAGGCGGCTCTGGAAGCGCTTGGCACGGCGCTGTCGCGAACCGAGATCGCCGGCTCGACCGTCAACACCGCTTTTCTTGCCGCCCTTGCCGCTGATCCGGATTTTGCCGCAGGGGACGTCGACACCAGCCTGATCGCCAGGCACCAGGAGGCTTTGACCGAGGTCGCGCCGCCGAGTGGCGAAACCGTGGCGGCAGCCGCCCTTGCGGCTTCCGGTGCCGGAGTATTGCCGCCATCCGACGATCCGTGGTCGTCGCTGGCCGGCTATGCGCATTTCCACAGCGTGGCGCGACGTACATGGCTGAAGTTCGGCGAGGACGATATCGCGGCGAAGGTTTCGGTGCGGCCGGATGGGCGGTTCCAGGTGGCGCTCGACAAACCTTATGAAAACACCAATTCGCATGATTTTCGCGCCGCGCCGCGCCTCGCCCGCTGGCCAGGCCACATCACCGTCTTCGAAGGCGCCGTTGGCTATACTTTCGTGGTGTCGGATCCGTTGGCACGTGCCGATGAGGCGGCGGCAGGCGCCGGCAGCCTGCGCGCGCCGATGCCCGGACTGGTCAAGCTGGTGCGCGTGGCAAAAGGCGATGCGGTGATCAAGGGCCAGCCGCTGCTGATCCTCGAGGCGATGAAGATGGAACACAGCATCGCCGCGCCACATGACGGTGTGATCGCGGAGATCGCCACCGAGGGTGCACAGGTCACCGACGGAACGGTGCTGGTGCGGTTCGCGGACGAGGCTGTCTAGAGCGATATCTTTGATTGAACCCGTTTAATTTTGGGTTTGAAGATGCTATCTGCATGATCATGAGCAAGTCACCTAATACTCAGCTGAGTTCGAAAAAGTCGGGATCTTGGGAGATCGTGACGACGTCCCCCGCCGGAAGGATTGTTGAAACAACAGTATCTTCGGTAACGAAGCCGTCTGTCAGGCCGAAGGTAGCTAAGCCAACGATCCTCAAGAAGGCAGCATCGGCCAAGGCAAAGGCGGCGCCAGCAAAGGCGGCGGCAGCCCACACGTTGGCCCAGAAACCAATCACAAAGCCAGGTAGGATATCCGACCGAAAAGCTTTGGACGTCGTTACTCACTATATAAGCAAATACGCTCGCTAACCTATGGGCGCGCGTGATGTTTTCATCAATTGCCCTTTTGATGTCGCCTTTGCACCAAGCTTCCACGCTCTAGTATTTGGTGTCTTGGCATGCGGATTCCGTGCGAGATGTGCTCGCGAGATGGATGATGGGGCTGAAACGCGCATAGATAAGCTCTACAGGATTGTGGAAGAAAGCCGCTATGGTGTCCATGACCTATCACGCACCGAACTGGATCCGATAAACAATCTGCCTCGCTTCAACATGCCGCTGGAACTTGGATTGTTTCTTGGCGCCAAGCGATATGGCGATGATGAGCAGAAGAAAAAGCGATGCTTGATACTAGATGTGGCTCAGTACCGATATCAACAGTTCATTTCGGACCTTGCTGGGATGGATATTACCGCACACCAAGGTGTTCCTAGGACCATGTAACGCGGGTGCGCGATTGGCTCGCGACAGTTTCGCGACGCAAATCGATTCCATCACCCAACTTGGCTCTGGACAGCTATGATAGATTCCTTGCGGCTTTGCCCGATCTTATGGCGCAAGCAGGTATCGATGACCAAAACATTTTGTTTGCGGACTACGAAAGACTAGTTTTGGCCTGGATCCAAGCCGATCACGGTCGCGCAATACCAGCATAAATGGTTCAATGGCCGGGACGAGCCCGGCCATTTCTCTATGTTATGCAGTCGCCAGGTCGGCGATTACTGAGCGATCGGCGCGTATTTGCCGTCGTGCCACTGGTTGATGTCGTAGCTGGCATTCTTGAGGTCGCCCTTTTCGTCGAAGGTGACATCACCGACAACGGTGCTGATCGGCGTGCCGTTCTTCAACGCTTCGGCCACCTTGGCCGGATCGTCGCTGCCGGCGCGCTTAATGCCTTCAGCGAAAGCCTGGATGGTGGCGTAGGAGAACAGCGTGAAGCCTTCCGGCACGAAACCACCGGCCTTGATCTTCTCGACGGCTGCCTTGGCTTCGGGCTTTGCCTGGGGATCCGACGGGAAGACGAACATGGTGCCTTCGCCGGCCGGGCCGGCAACCTGCCAGAATTCCGGCGATGCGATGGAGTCCGGCATGATAAGCTGGAACTTCAGGTTCTGTTCCGCAGACTGACGCAGGATCAGGCCGGCTTCAGGATGGTAGCCGCCGAAATAGACGACGTCTGCCTTCAGATCCTTCAACTTGGTGACGAGAGCCGAATAGTCCTTCTCGCCAGCGTTGATGCCGTCATAATAGACCTCCTTGAGGCCGCCGGCATTCATGGTTGCCCTGACGGCGTCGGCCACGCCCTGCCCGTAGGCGCTCTTGTCATGCAGGACGACGACATTCTTGCCGGCGAACTTCTTGGCGATCCACGGGCCGATGAAGGCGCCCTGCGCATCGTCACGCGTATAAAGGCGCATGATCGTCGGCCAGCCGGCCTTGGCCGCCGCGTCGGTCAGCACCGGGTTTGACGAGGCCGGGCTCATCATCAAGGCGCCGGCTTCGGCATAGACGGCCGAGGCCGGAATGCTGGAGCCGGAGCAAGCATGGCCGTCGATGAACTTGACGCCGTCGGCGACGACGCGATTGGCAACCGACACGGCCTGCTTGGGATCGCACTGGTCGTCTTCGATATCGAGCTTGATCATCGACCCGTTGACGCCGCCAGCGGCGTTGATCGCGTCGGCAGCGGCCTGTGCGCCCTGCTTGAACTGATCGCCGATAGTGGCGAGCTGTCCGGTCATCGGGCCGATCACCGCAAAGGTGATGTCGTCGGCGAATGCGACCGGCGTGCTCATCATCAGGCCGAAAATAGCCGCGTTCAAAATACTCAATTTTTTCATGATGGTAGAACTCCTCCACTCACGCGCGGCCGCCCCGGCCGCGCTTCTTCCAGAGAGGCGGGACAATTTCACCCTTCATTGGGCCTGTCTAGGCGCATTGGCGGCGCTCGATTGGGCCTGCAAGGCGTCATCCACGCAAAAAAGCCACGCCAGCCTGTTCCGGCCGGTCGTGGCTTTTTTGTCCGTCGAGCAATCTCCAGGCGCCCCGCAGCCAAGAATCCCGCTCGCCTTCCCCGTATGGTGCACGACTGGACCCTGCGGCCTGCCGCGTTCTCTTTCTTCAGAGCATGATCTCTGGACAAACGGTCTCCGTTTGTTCGAGAAAACCGGATCACGCTCCAGGTCGTCGACTGTCTTGCGCGGCCTTCAATTCCACCGGGTCTGGCCGTCTGTGCGGTCTTGATCCCGGAGCTTCCCTGTCTTCGACATGCCTTCCTGCGATTGGCGGATCTCAGTGCATGGTCATCCATTCGCGGGCTTCGCGCAGCGCTTTGGCAATCTCGACCTTCGACATGGCCGCCGACAGTTCCGAGCGCAGTTCCGCGGCGCGGGCCGAGCCCTTGATCGCGGCGATATTGAACCATTTGTGGGCGGCAACGACATCGGTCTCGCAATCGCGGCCAGTCGCATACATCATGCCCAGTTCGAAAAGAATGTCGGCCTGGGCAGTTGCTCCCATGGCGCCGAAACCTGCTTCAAGCATTTCAAAACGTGCCATTTCAGTCCCCTGTTTGTGGCCCCTGTCAGGCTCCCGAGAGCTGCCTTCTTTCGTCCTTGCCGGCTGCTCTTCCGATGCTTTCGAGAATGCCGTGCAGGCTTGAATCCGTCGTTAAATGGCGTGCTTAATTTGAGGAAAACAAAGCTAAAACAAGAGGTAAACGCGAAAATTCGTTAAGGATACAAAGTCAGCAATTCAGCCTGCTTGCATCAAATTTGACAAAAATTTCAAACGAGGAAAGCAAGACTCTGCTAACCACGGAAACCAAAGGCAACATGCCGATCGTTTCATTTCCTCATCGGCGAGGTGCATTCGGGCACCTTCAAAATCCCAAAGTCTTCCGCTACGGCACCGCTTTTGTTTTTCTGGGAGCTGGATTAGCTTACGTTTGCGTAAGCGGCAGACCGGCGAGGCGGAGCATCCGGCCGGACATCCAAGGGAGGAAAGCATGTTTCGAAAAGTGAGCCTGGCCCTGGCGGCCACGTTGATCATGGCGGGTGCGGCATGGGCCGACCCGATCGAAGGCAATTGGAAGACTCAGGCCGGCGACACCGCGGCCATCGCTGGCGGTGGTTCGTTTTCCATCACGCTCAAGTCCGGCAAATATGCCGGCAAGACCATCGGCTCGCTCAAGGCGGCAGGCGACAACAAATATGCCGGCAACATCACCGATCCGGCAAACGACAAGACCTATTCGGGCAAGGCGACATTGTCGGGCACCTCGCTCAAGATGAGCGGCTGCGTGCTGGGCGGACTGATTTGCAAGAGCCAGACCTGGCACAAGCTCTGATCGACCGTATCCTTCTGACCTGAAGACGGGACCCCGACGGGTCCCGTTTTCCGTTTGTCGAGGCGCCCGCGCCTCCTTGGCCTCACGCAGCGCCTGCCGAAACCAGCGCCGCCGCGCCCAAATCCCGTCAACTATTTTGAACCGCAGATGAACGCCGGCATCAGAGCCGGTTCAGTTGCATCAGGGCATTCTCCGGCGTGTTGACGGAGACATGACCCAATGCTCGCTCGCCGCTTTACCATCGTCTGCCTGCTGGTGAGCCTGTTTGGAATGTTCTTCGCCATCCTCGTCGCCGAAGCGGGCCGTCCGGCCCGCGCCTGGGACGAGGCCAGTTCCAGAACCTGCCGCCTCGCCTGCCCCACCCATCTTCGCAACTGAACAAAGAAACCAAGACCTCGAAAAGAAAAGCTGAAAGACCATGAACCGCATCGCCGCCAACGCTCTCAAGACCCTTCGGCTTCTGCCGCGGGCGGCTCTTATCCTGACGGTTCTGGCCGCGCCGGTTCTGGCCGTGCCGATGATGCGCACTGGCGCCGGTTCAACGATCGACGCACCGGCTTTGAAGAAGTCCGGCGTCGGCTTTGTGCTCCTGGTCAGCTTGCAGCGCGGATAAAAGAAAAGGACGGTCTTCGGTCGCGACACCCCTCCCAAGTGCCGATCCAAGTCTCTATATTGAGCCATGGAAAAGCGAATCTACCCACAAGCCATCGAATCTGTCGTCATGCCGGAGCCTTTTGGCCGGAAGAGCTTCGATAGCGCCGAAAAGGCCGTCGCGGCACTGCAGACGCTTTACGATCGCAACACCAGGTTCCTGCGCGACTCCTTTGCGGCACTGGCGGCAGCGGGCGGCGACAATGGCAAGCGCTACCGGGCCTTCTACCCGGAGATCGGCGTCACCACCACGTCGTTCACTCAGATCGACTCGCGCCAAGCCTATGGCCATATGCCGACGCCGGGGCATTTTTCCACCACAATCACCCAGCCGGATCTTTTCGAAAGCTATCTTGTCGAGCAGTTGCGCCTGATCATGCGCAATCATGGGGTTGCGGTCACCGTCTCGGAATCGACCACCCCCATCCCACTGCATTTCGCCTTTCTCGAAGGCACTCATGTCGACGGCGCGGCGGCCGAGCGCATCAAGCGGCCGATCCGCGACCTGTTCGACGTGCCGGATCTCGACGGCACCGACGACCAGATCGCCAACGGCACCTTCGAAGTTGCCTTCGGCGAACCCAGGCCGTTGGCGCCCTTCACGGCACAGCGCATCGACTATTCGCTGCATCGCCTGTCGCACTATACGGCGACCACGCCGCAGCATTTCCAGAATTTCGTGCTGTTCACCAACTACCAGTTCTACATCGACGAGTTCGTCGCCCGCGCCCGCGACCTGATGGCCAATGGCGGCGGCGAATACACCGAGTTCGTCGAGCCGGGCAATGTCATCACCAGGGTCGGGCAAAGCGCGCCGAGTGAAGGCGTCGCGCCGCCGCGGCTGCCGCAGATGCCTGCCTATCACCTGAAGAAGCCCGGGCATGGCGGCATCACCATGGTCAACATTGGCGTTGGGCCTTCCAACGCCAAGACCATAACCGACCACATCGCGGTATTGAGGCCACATGCCTGGGTCATGCTCGGCCACTGCGCCGGACTGCGCAATACCCAGGCGCTGGGCGACTATGTGCTGGCGCATGCCTATGTCCGCGAGGACCACGTGCTGGACGACGATCTCCCGGTCTGGGTGCCGATCCCGCCGCTGGCCGAAATCCAGGTGGCGTTGCAGGAGGCCGTCGCCGAAGTCACCGGTCTGTCCGGCTACGACTTGAAGCGCATCATGCGCACGGGCACCGTCGCCACCATCGACAATCGCAACTGGGAACTGCGCGACCAGCGCGGCCCGGTACAGCGTCTGTCGCAGTCACGCGCCATCGCGCTCGACATGGAATCGGCGACCATCGCCGCCAATGGCTTCCGCTTCCGCGTGCCCTACGGCACGCTGCTGTGCGTTTCGGACAAACCTTTGCATGGCGAGCTGAAACTGCCCGGTATGGCGACCGAATTCTACAAACGCCAAGTGGCGCAGCACCTGACAATCGGCATCAGGGCGATGGAGAAGCTTGCGGAAATGCCGATGGAGCGACTGCATTCGCGTAAGCTCAGGAGTTTTTCGGAGACGGCGTTCCAGTAGGCCGGTTCCACGCATCATTTCGTCATCTTGATTGGGCCGCATTTCTGCCGATAAGCAGGCGACATGGAGAGAGCGAGCTTCGGGACATTGCTGATTTCGGTAGCATTCCTGGCAATGCTCGCCTGTTCGGTTGCGCTGGTGGCCGGGTTTTTCGGAACGCTGCATCCGGCCTTCGATTCCTTCTCGCATTTCCGCGTCCACCTTGCCGTGCTGATGGCGCTTTGCGCGCTGCCGCTGCTGGCCACGACATTTCGCCTGCAAGCGGTTGTGGCACTGCTTTTTGCCGTGGCGGCCTTTGCCACCACGCTGTCATTCTCCCGCCTGTGGCCGGTTCAGGCCGCCTATGAAGCCAGGAACGAAGATCGCGCGGTCTACAAGCTGCTGCAGATGAACCTGCGCTACGACAATCCGACGCCGAAGAAGGTGCTGTCGCTGATCGGCCGGACCAATCCCGACGTGATCACCCTCGATGAGGTGTCGGCGATGTGGGCGACCGAGCTTGGCTATATCTCCAGCGCATATCCTTACCGGATCCTGTGCCCTTATCCCAATGGCATATTCGGCGTCGCGCTGCTGTCGCGGCGGCCGTTCGCCGCAGGATCAGAGGCACGGTGCGAGCGGCGGGGCGCGATGGCGGTCGCCACCGTCGACTTCGGCGGCATCGACGTCGATGTCGCCGCGATCCATCTCAGTTGGCCCTGGCCACGTGAGCAGTACTGGCAGATCGGCGAGTTGGCGCCGACCCTCTCTTCACTTGGCGAGACGGCGATCATGGCGGGCGACTGCAATGCCGTGCCATGGAGTGCGGCCGTGCGCCGCGTCGCCTCGCTCGGCAGGCTGACCGTCATGCCGTCCGCCGGCCCGACCTGGATCCGCATCAAGCTGCCGGATTTCCTGCGGCGCTTCGCCGGGCTGCCGATCGACCAGGTTTTCAGCAAGGGCGGCGTGACCATCCATTCCGCGACACGGCTGGAAGACACCGGCTCGGATCACCTACCGGTCATAGTGGAGTTCTCGCTCAGGCTGGAACGACAGAAGCCGGTCGACGAGCATGAAACCGCGACCGCAGCGATGGCCCAGACCGGCAGGACGCCAGGCTAAAAGATCAAGGCTTGATCAAAGCGGCGACGAGATGCTCGACGCGACCGCCGTCGCGATGCTCGCGAGCGTCGAAAGCGAGCTGTTTCGCCTCATATGCGGCATAGGTGGCCTTGATACGCCGCTGTGCCTCGCGGCGTGTCTTGTAGCAAGACCGGTCGTCGGCAATCCTGAGACCGGAGATCGATCTTTCGGTGGCGCGCATCATCTCCCTGGCGATGCGGCCATGGGTTTCCTCATGCCTGCGGACGCCGGCGAAGAACCGCGTCCAGCGTTTCTGGAGCGCCGGCGTGGCGGTCGAACCGACACGCGGAAACGTATAGAAGAGATTGAGCGTGCCGTTGGCGCGCCGCATGCGGCAGACGCCATTGTCCTGGCCGGCGTCAAGGTCCCAATCCACTGTGTAGCCGGTTAGCGCGATGGCGTGCGTCATGAAGCCGTGCTTCGGCCCCTTGCGGTCCATCGCCTGCATCAGCGCCAGGCCTGTGGTCCCGGTGATGTCATAGGTCCGCGTCATGACCAGCACCCTTGTGCCGGCCGAGGCCGCCGGAGCGGAACCGCACACCGCGCCGATCGCCACAAGGCATGCCAGAACCGCCACGCGCATTGGCCATCTCCGTATCCTCAGGGGAATGGAACCATAAAGGCGCGGCAGTTTCAACAGTTCTAATATTCACATGTCCCGGCAGATCCGGCCTTCGTCGGAATTTTGCTTGCGGCGGCCGAGACGGCCCGTCGGCGCGTGGCTTACATACCTTGGTAGACGGGGCCTTCGCCGCCTTGCGGCGGCACCCAGTTGATGTTCTGGTTCGGATCCTTGATGTCGCAGGTCTTGCAGTGCACGCAGTTCTGCGCGTTAATGACGAAGCGCACGTCCTTGGCGGAGGGGTCGGCGGCGGCGTTGCCGTCCTTGTCGACCCATTCATAGACGCCGGCCGGACAGTAGCGCGTCGATGGTCCGGCGAAGACATCGTGTTCGGAACGCTTCTGCAACTCCATGTCGCCGACAAGCAGGTGGACCGGCTCGTTTTCCTCGTGGTTGGTGTTGGACAGGAACACCGAGGACAGCCGGTCGAAAGTCAGTATGCCATCGGGCTTCGGATAGGCGATCTTCTTGTGCTGGGCGGCAGGCTCGAGCGTTGCGTAGTCGGCCTTGCCATGCTTCAGCGTGCCGAAAGGCGAGACACCGAACAGCGTGTTCAGCCACATGTCGAGGCCGCCGAGGCCGACACCGACGATGGTGCCGAAGCGCGACCACAGCGGCTTGACGTTGCGAACCTTCTTCAGGTCCTTGCCGATATCGGTCGCCCGCCAGGCCGCCTCGTAGGAGGAAAGCTCGTCATTGGCGCGCCCAGCACCGATCGCCTCGGCGACATGCTCGGCCGCCAGCATGCCGGACAGCACGGCGTTGTGCGAACCCTTGATGCGCGGCACGTTGACGAAGCCGGCCGCACAGCCCATCAGCGCCCCACCGGGGAATGACAGTTTCGGCACCGACTGCCAGCCGCCTTCGGTGATGGCGCGTGCGCCGTAGCCCAGTCGCTTGGCGCCCTCGAAGGTGCCGCGGATCGCCGGATGGGTCTTGAAGCGCTGGAACTCGTCGAACGGCGACAGCCAGGGGTTCTTGTAGTTGAGGTGGAGGACGAAACCGACCGCCACCTGGTTGTCCTCGAGATGGTAGAGGAAGGAGCCGCCGCCGGTCTTCATGTCGAGCGGCCAGCCGAAGGAATGCTGGACCAGGCCCGGCCGGTGGTTCTCCGGCTTGACCTGCCAGAGTTCCTTGAGGCCGATGCCGTATTTGCCGGGCTCGCGGCCATCGGAAAGCTTGTATCTGGCGATCAGCTGCTTGGCGAGCGAGCCGCGCGCGCCCTCGCCGATCAGCACATATTTGCCCATCAGCGCCATGCCCGGCGCGAAGCCCGGGCCGTGCGTGCCGTCCTTCTCGATGCCCATGTCGCCGGTGACGACGCCGGTAACGGCGCCTTCCTCATTGTAGAGTAGGTCGGCCGCGGCAAAGCCCGGATAGATCTCGACGCCGAGCGCTTCGGCCTTGGTCGCCAGCCAGCGGCAGACATTGCCGAGCGAGACGATGTAATTGCCATGATTGTTCATCAGCGGCGGCATCAGCATGTTGGGCAGGCGGAACGAGCCGGCGGGGCCAAGGACGAGGAAGTGGTCCGCGGTGACCGGCGTCTTGAAAGGATGGTCATCCTCGTCGCGCCAGCCCGGCAAGAGCCGGTCGATGCCGATCGGATCGACGACGGCGCCGGAGAGGATATGGGCGCCGACCTCGCCGCCCTTTTCCAGGACGACGACCGAGAGTTCGGGATTGACCTGCTTGAGGCGGATGGCGGCAGCGAGGCCGGCCGGTCCGGCGCCGACGACAACCACGTCGAATTCCATGCTTTCGCGTTCGATGTCGCTCATCAACCCCTCCGCACTGGCTTATCCCATTCGGGTATCTTGCTGGCTCCTGCGCTGCATAGCGCATCAATTGGCGACAGGAAACCGGCGCATACGTGACAATGCGGTTTTGGCCAAAAAGTCGCGCATTGCGAGGCTCTGCGAGTGTTTTTCGCTTAGCATGGTCCGCAGCGTTTGCGTTTTTAATTGTTCGACGGCTTGCTTATCGGCCATACTTCACGCCATGCGCATTCCTGGGCCAGCCGGCTTTTCATCGACGCGCTTTTTATCGACGCCCGGCCGGGTCCGCCGGGCGCTCCTTTTGGCCCTTCTGGTACTGGCACCGGGTTACGCTGCCGCGGACGAAGTCAAAGTCTGGGCAGCGGGCGCCTACTCCTTCTCCGACGAGCTTGGCGGCTTCCACATCACCGGCGCTTCGGGCACGGGAACGCGGGACGACCCGCTGGTCATCACCGAGGAGCTGAATGCGTCAACGCCGGTGACGCTAACAATCCGCACGACCAAGCCGATCCAGGCTTTCGGCAAGGCCAGCGAATTCGCCAATGGCATCATGTATATGCGCATCGACGTGCTCAACAACAGCGGCCAGGCCTGGGTCGAGTTCCAGTTCGAGCTGCAGGAAATCCTGAACCGGCCAAGCGTGTTCGGTGACGGACTTTCGTTCGACCAGCGCAACAAGACGCCCGACAACATCTGGTCGAGCAATTTCACCGATTTCGATCGCGATTTCGAACCCTATGACCGGCTGCTGTTCCGGAATGGCAAGGTCGACCCGCTGAAAACCGCCAGGTTCGAATTCCTGATGACTGATTACACCCCGCGCTGGACCTTTTACCTGGTGCAGGATCCCCGCATACCGACGGGGTAGAGCAGCGGCCAGCCTTGCAAATTGCCGTCATGCGGACGAATGTGCCGACATGACTGCCGCTTCCCCAAACAACAGACCTGATATCGCCGACCTGCTGGCGTTTTATGCCAGCGTGGGCGTCGACGAGGCGCTTGAAGAGCAGCCGGTGAACCGGTTCGCCGAGGTTACGCCAAAGCCAATGGAGCGCGCACCGACTGCTGCGCCTTCGGGCGACACCGCCGCACCGCAGCGTTCGACGAACATGTCTCGCCCCGAAGCAGGTGGCAGACCAAATGCGCCGCCGACTGCGCGCGCAACATCGGCCACCGTTCCCGACGAGGCGCAAGCGGCGCTGGCTCGCCAATTGGCGACGACAGCAACGACCCTCGACGAGCTTCGCCAGCATATGGCGGCGTTCGACGGCTGCAATCTCAAGACCACCGCCAAGAGCCTGGTGTTCGCCGACGGCAACCCGGAAGCCGCCGTCATGCTGGTCGGCGAGGCGCCAGGCCGCGACGAGGACATCGAGGGCCTGCCCTTCGTCGGCCGCTCGGGCCGGCTGCTCGACCGCATGCTGGCCGCGATCGGGCTCGACCGCACATCTGTCTATATTGCCAATGTCATTCCGTGGAGGCCGCCGGGCAATCGCACGCCGACGCCGCACGAAACCGAGATCTGCCGGCCGTTCATCGAGCGGCAGATCGAGCTGGTCAATCCGAAGGTGCTGATCAATCTCGGCGGCCCGTCGGCCAAGACCTTGCTCAATACGAGCGAAGGCATCCTGCGGCTGCGCGGCAACTGGCGCGTCCACACCGCGGCATCTGGCATCGCCATCCCGGCCATGCCGACGCTGCATCCGGCCTATCTCCTGCGGACGCCGTCGCACAAGAAGCTGGCGTGGCGGGATTTTCTTGAAGTGAAGGCTAAGCTGCGGGAAGTTGGCTGAGGGATTAGCGATTAGCCAATCTCCCCCCTCGTGGGGGAGATGTCCGGCAAGACAGAGGGGGGCGCGAAGGATCGCCAGCCTTTGTTTTACCTTGTGCCCCACACGAATGAGGATGCCGGGATGCTGATCGAGAGGTCGGCGGGACAGCGCCCCTCTCTGCCCTGCTGGGCATCTCCCCCACGAGGGGGGAGATTGGCTGTCATCTCCGCTTTCGCTAATGTCCAACGCAGATGCAGTACCGATAACCTCCCAGGTAATTGAAATGCGCCTCCCTCCGCCTAACCATGGCCCCATGACGACATCCCAAACCTCCGCCGGCAGCCTCATTCGCGAATGGCGCACGCGCCGCCGCATGTCGCAGCTCGACCTCGCCATGGAGGCCGAGATCTCGCAGCGGCATCTGAGCTTCGTCGAAAGCGGGCGCGCCGCGCCCTCGCGCGACATGGTGCTGCATCTGGCCGAGCAGCTTTCGATCCCGCTCAGGCAGCGCAACCAATTGCTGATGGCGGCAGGCTTTGCGCCGAGCTTCAGCGAACGCTCGCTGACCGACACCACGATGGCGCCGGCGATGGCGGCGGTGGAGATTGTGCTTAAGGGACACGAACCGTTCCCTGCACTCGCTGTCGACCGGCATTGGAACCTGGTTTCGGCCAATGCCGCCATCGCTCCCTTCCTTGCCGACGTCAGCGAGGCTTCACTGCTGGCGCCGCCGGTCAACGTGCTGCGCCTCAGCCTGCATCCCGGCGGCATCGCCCCGCGCATCGTCAACCTCCAGGAATGGCGGACGCATCTGCTCGAGCGCCTGAAGCACCAGAATGACGCCAGCGGCGACCCGGTGCTGGTCGAGCTCGAACGTGAGCTGAAGACTTATCCGGCCGGCTTGAAAGGCAGCCGGCCGGCGCCGGTCGAGCCGAATGCCATCGTGCACCCGCTCAGGCTGGCGCATGGCGATCAGGTGCTGTCATTCATCAGCACCATCACCGTGTTCGGTACGCCGCTCGAAGTGACCCTGTCGGAACTGGCGATCGAATCGTTTTTCCCCGCCGATGAACAGACGAGGACGGAGCTGGTGCGATTGGCGAAGGAACGCGCCGAACGCTCCTGATTGGTGCTTCAAATCCGGCGCACTCGGTTCAACCGGAGACTCCACACACAGTGAAGGCAACTCCAAGCCGCTGAGCCGCGAGCAGCATCAGAGCGAATATCAACGCCAACGCCAAGCACGTCAGAAGTCCGAAAATCCCGTATTTGAATGTTCGTCCTTCGGTCGTCGCATTTCCCTCCACAGGAAAGTGCCGTGGCCGATCCTCCAGAAATCAGA
The DNA here is from genome assembly GCF_964254115.1 of Mesorhizobium sp. LjRoot246. NCBI lineage: Bacteria > Pseudomonadati > Pseudomonadota > Alphaproteobacteria > Hyphomicrobiales > Phyllobacteriaceae > Mesorhizobium > Mesorhizobium sp. LjRoot246. The sequence goes on from NZ_CAXUSN020000001.1 coordinate 4,952,011, forward strand.
ATCTTCTTCATCCCAGGGCTGTCTGAAGATTACCACAGCTATTGATACCCAAGCCGTAGCAAACGACGCGAGGACGAATCCTACGAACAGATACGCTCCGGATAGAGCGAGAATGCAGATCAAATGGTTACCCCAACCTGTTCTGTCGTTGCTCTCATCGTATACCAATAATCATGCCGGTCACCCCTGCGGCGTGGCCGCCTTCCGCGTGCGGGTGCGCTCCAGGCCAAGCTGACGTTCGCGCCAGATGATGAAGATCCCTGCGGCAACGACGATCAGGCCGCCGACGAGCATGTTCAGCGTGGCGACGTCGCCAAAGACGAGATAGCCAACGACGACGCCGAGGATCATCGAGGTGTATTCGAACGGCGCTACGACCGAGGCCTCGGCATGGCGATAGGCCGCCGTCATCAGGATCTGGCCGAGGCCACCACAGAAGCCGGCCGCAACCAGGAGAGCCGCCTGGAGCGGTGTCAGCGCCTGCCAGCCGAACGGCAGCGACAGCAGCGACATGGCGCTCGCCGTCACCGAAAACCACAACACGATGGTCGCGGTGCGCTCGCTTTGCACGAGATTGCGCACCAAAAGCATGGCGACGGCCGAGATCGCCGCCGCGACAAGGGCGGCGATGACGCCAAGCACTTCCTGGTCGTCGAGCGCTTCGTCGGAACTCAGCAGCGTCAGTTCCGGCCAGGAAATGATCAGCACGCCGACCAGCCCGACCGCGACCGCGCTCCAGCGATAGACGCGGATGGCTTCGCCGAGAAAGATCGAGGAAAACACCACGACCAGTAGCGGCTGTGCGTAGTTCAGCGTGATCGCTTCCGGCAGCGGCAGCCGCGTCAGCGCGAAAAAGCCAAGCCCCATGGCGCCGACGCCGACTAGGCCGCGGGCGATATGGTTGAGCGGACGCTTGGTGGTGAAGGCAGTGCCGAGTTCTTTCCTGAAGGCAAGGAAGGCGATGATCGGGAAGATCGCGAAGAAGGAGCGGAAGAAGACGATCTCGCCCGCCGGAACGGTGCCTGCCGACTTGATGCAGGTCTGCATGCCGACAAAGACCGCTACCGAGATGATCTTGAGCGTAATGCCGGTGAGCGTGCCGTGCCCATCGGCATGATCGCTGGCTGTGGCCGAAGGGTTGCCGGGGCCTGCTGTCACGCTCCCGACACTTCCCGGATCGTGGCCCAGATGCGCGCCGGCGTTGCTGGCATGTCAATGTGCCTGACGCCGTAGGCGCGCCAGAGCGCGTCGGTCACCGCATTGAGTGCCGCCGGCGTCGAGCCGATGGTGCCGGCCTCGCCTGCGCCCTTGATGCCGAGCGCATTGGTGGTCGAAGGCACGTTGCGGGTCTCGAAATGGAAGAACGGGAAATTGTCGGCGCGCGGCATGGCGTAATCCATGAAGCTCGCCGTCAGAAGCTGTCCGTCCTCGCCATAGATAGTGTCCTCGGTCAGCGCCTGGCCAATGCCTTGCACGACGCCGCCATGCACCTGGCCGGCGAGCAGGATCGGGTTCACGGTGACACCGAAATCGTCGACGATGGTGTAGCGGACGATATCGGTCGCGCCGGTTTCGGGATCGATCTCGACCTCGCAGATGTGAGTGCCGTTGGGATAGGTGCACTCGTCCTGCACGAACTCGCCAAAGCCCTTGATATCTTCGGGCGTCTTGGCGGCCTTGGCGATGGTGGAGAAATCAATCGAGCGATCGGTGCCGACGATGCGGGCAACGCCATCAGACAGCTCGATGTCGGCAGCCGAGGCTTCAAGCTCGTCGGCTGCGATGCGCTTGATCTTGTTGGCCAGATCCTCGCTCGCGCGGGAAGCTGACACACCCCCCAGCGGAATGGAACGCGAGCCGCCGGTGCCGCCGCCGGCCTTCAGCTCGTCGGTATCGCCCTGGCGAACATGGATCTTGTCGATGTCTAGATTGAGCTTTTCCGACAGGAACTGCGCATAGGCGGTGGCGTGCCCCTGCCCGTTGGTCTGGGTGCCGATCTTCAGCGTCACCGTGCCGTCGCCGTTGAGTTCGACAAAGGCTGGTTCGGAGCCGGGAAAGGCACAGGCCTCGATATAGGTCGCCATGCCGAGGCCGCGGATCTTTCCGTCGGCTTTCGCCTGCGCCAGCCGCTCCGGAAACGCTTTCCATTCGGATTGCTCAATGGCGCGCTCCATATGGCCTTCGAATTCACCGGTGTCGTAGAGGCGGCCAGTTTGCGTCCGGTAGGGAAACTGCTCAGGCCGGATGAAGTTGCGGCGGCGGATCTCCTCGACAGGCAGGCCGAGATCGTGGGCGCAGGCATCGACAAGCTTTTCCAGCAGGAACGCTGCTTCCGGCCGGCCGGCACCACGATAGGCGTCGACCGGGCAGGTGTTGGTGTAGAGGCCGGTGACCGAGACATCGAGCGCCTGGATATCATAGACGCCGGTCGACATGGTGACGCCGATATAGGGGATAAACGGGCCGTATTGCGAGATATAGGCGCCGATGTTGGCGAGCAGGTTCACCTTCATGCCGAGAAAGCGGCCATCCTTGTCCAGCGCCATCTCGGCCGTCACGAAATTGTCGCGGCCTTGCGCGTCGGTCAGGAAGTGTTCCGTGCGATCGCCGGCCCACTTCACCGGACGGCCAAGCCGCTTTGCCGCCTCCAGCACCAGCGGATATTCGCGGTAGACGAAGCTCTTCGGCCCGAAACCGCCGCCGACGTCCGGCGTGATAACGCGCAGCCGGTCCTTCTTGACCTTGAACACGCCGGCCAGGATGTACTGCATGGAATGCACGCCCTGCGACCCCGTGGTCAGCACGAAGCGCTTCTCCTCAGCGTTCCACTCGCCGATCGCCGAGCGCGGCTCCATGTAGTTGCAGACCAGCCGGTTGTTGACGAATTCGATGCGGGTGACATGGGCGGCCTTGGCGAAAGCCGCCTTGGTCTTTTTCTTGTCGCCCATGTGGTAGGTGAAGGCGCGGTTGGAACCAAGCTCCGGCCAGACCAGCGGCGTGCCTTCGGCCAATGCTGTTGCCGTCCCGGAGGCCGCATCTTCGCTGTCATAGTCGACGTCGATGAGTTCAGCGGCATCCTGCGCCAAGGCACGGCTGTCGGCGACGACGAAGGCGACGGCATCGCCGACATGGTTGACCCGGTCGCGGCACAGGATCGGGATGTCACGCGTCGGCGCCTTGGTGCCGTCCGGCTGTTCTTGCATGACGCCGGACTTGAGATCGCCGAGATGGGCCAAGTCCCTGCCGGTCAGCACCAGATGGACGCCTGGTGCTGCCTTCGCCGCCTCGGTCGAGCCGATGGTGAAGCTGGCCTTGGCGACAGGCGAGCGCAGGACGTAGCCATGCAAGACGCCAGTTGGCTGGATGTCGTCGGTATAGCGGCCCTGCCCCTGGATGAAGGCGGCATCCTCGCGCCGCAGTACTGATGCGCCCATGCCGAATTTCGGTGTGACGACGGTCATGGATGCCTCGTGATGATGACGGGAGAAGGAATGCCTGAAATAGGCATTGCCTCAGTTTTGTCGAGGGGCCGTTTCGTGTAAAGAGCGCGGACTTCAAATTTCTTGGACCAGCGGACACAATCCGCCGCCAACGCAATCGACAGGAAAACCCACGGAATGCGCACGGACACCGGCCAGGTCTTCAAACTCGAAGACTATCGCCCCAACGACTATCTCATTCCGCAAACCAACCTCACCTTCCGCCTTTCGCCAGACGCAACGCACGTCACCGCCGTGCTTACGATCGAGCGTCGTGACGGCGTCTCCGTGTCGGCACCATTGGTGCTCGACGGCGACGGGCTGACGCTCAAGCGCATCGAGATCGACGGCAGGAAAGTGAAACCGGCGGATCTGCTGGCGACGCCTGACCAGTTGACCATTCTCAAGCCACCGGCGGCACGTCGCTTCCAGTTGCTCATCGAGACCGAGCTGGCGCCGGCGGGCAACGAAGCCTTGATGGGTCTCTACCGCTCGAGCCACGTCTACTGCACGCAATGCGAGGCCGAGGGTTTTCGCCGCATCACCTATTTCCTCGATCGACCCGACATCCTGTCCGTCTACACGGTGCGGATCGAAGCGCTGCGTGAGGAGGCGCCGCTGCTCCTGTCCAACGGCAACCGGCTCGACAGCGGCGATCTCGGCGATGGCTGGCACTATGCTAGTTGGCACGACCCCTTCCCCAAGCCGTCCTATTTGTTTGCATTGGTGGCCGGCAATCTCGGCCAGCTCGCCGACAGTTTCGTCACCCTGTCTGGTCGTACGGTGGAGCTCGGCATCTATGTCGAGCCCGGCAAGGACAAGTTGGCCGTCTACGCGATGGACGCGCTGAAACGATCGATGAAATGGGACGAAGAGGCGTTCGGCCGGGAATACGATCTCGATGTCTTCAACATCGTCGCCGTGTCCGACTTCAACATGGGCGCGATGGAGAACAAGGGCCTCAACATCTTCAACGACAAATATGTGCTGGCCGATCGGGAGACCGCGACGGACGCCGATTTCGCCAACATCGAGGCGATCATCGCGCATGAGTATTTCCACAATTGGACAGGCAACAGAATCACTTGCCGCGACTGGTTCCAGCTTTGCCTGAAGGAAGGGCTGACGGTCTTCCGCGACCACGAATTCTCCGCCGATCAGCGCTCGCGCGCGGTCAAGCGCATCGCCGAAGTGCGCACTTTGCGCGCCCACCAGTTTCCCGAGGACCAGGGTCCGCTGGCGCATCCGGTGCGGCCGCGCCGCTACCGCGAGATCAACAACTTCTACACGGCGACGGTCTACGAGAAAGGTTCCGAAGTGGTGCGCATGATCCGCACAATTCTCGGGGCCGACGTCTTTCGCGCCGGCATGGACCTCTATTTCGAGCGGCACGACGGTGACGCGGCGACGATCGAGGATTTCATCAAGGTGTTCGAGGATGCGTCCGGCCGCGACCTGTCGCAGTTCGCGCTCTGGTATCATCAGGCAGGCACGCCGAACCTGACGATCAGTTCGACGCACAATCCGGCCGCGCAGGAATTCACGCTCGAAATCGAGCAGTCGGTGCCGCCGACACCCTCCGAAAGCCGCAAGCGGCTGATGCACATCCCGCTCGCCTTCGGCCTGATCGGCACCGGCGGCAAGCCCGTGGCGTATAGCGGCGTCGAGGGCGCCAGCGTCGAGGACGGCGTCATCCATGTCCGCAAGCGCCGCCACCTCGTGCGGTTTTCCGGCGTGACCGAGCGCCCGGCCGTGTCGCTCAACCGAGGCTTTTCGGCGCCGGTGACGCTGTCAGTCGAGCAGAAGGCCGACGACCAGTTCTTTCTCGCCCGCCATGACAGCGACGCCTTCTCGCGCTGGCAGGCCTTCAACACATTGCTGACCGATGCGCTGATATTGGCCTTCCGCGAGACCCTCGGCGGCAAGCAGCCCGGTTTCGCGGCGCGGCTGAGCGAACTCGCCGGCAGCATCGCCGGCGACGAGACGCTGGAGCCGGCCTATCGGGCGCTGGCGCTGGCCTTGCCCAGCGAAGCCGACATTGCCCGCGACATCGGCAGGAATATCGATCCCGATGCCATCTATGCCGCCCGCGAGGCGTTGGCGCTGGCGATCGGCACCGCGAACCGCGACGCTTTTTCGAGCCTCTACGACGGCCTTGCCGACAAGGCAGCGTTCAGCCCCGACGCGGCGAGCGCCGGGCGACGCGCCTTGCGCAACACGCTGCTGGATTATCTGGCGCTGCAGCCGGGCGGAGCAACACTCGCCGCCGCGCATTCCCAGTCGGCGACCAACATGACCGACCGCGCGGCAGCGCTTGCCGTGCTCGCGCATCGTCACCACGGTTCGCCAGAGGCGATCGAGGCGCTGGCGGCTTTCGAGACGGCCTACGGGTCCGACCCGCTGGTTATGGACAAGTGGTTCCAGATCCAGGCCAGCGTTCCGGGACCGCGGACCGTCGACACCGTGAGGGTCTTGACCAGCCACCCGGCCTTTTCGATGGGCAATCCGAACCGGGTACGATCGCTGATCGGCACCTTCTCCAGCGCCAACCAGACCGGCTTCCACCGGGCAGACGGCGAAGGCTACCGGTTCTTTTCGCAAACAGTGCTCGAGGTCGAAAAGCGCAACCCGCAAGTGGCGGCAAGGCTGGCGACGGCGCTCAGATCCTGGCGTTCGCTCGAACCTGGCCGGCAAGCCAAGGCCCGGGAAGCGCTGCTTTCGATCGCCGGCGCCGAAAACCTGTCAGCGGATCTGCGGGATATCGTCGAGCGCACACTGGCGTGAATACCCAATCTCTTCAAGCGACCGTTAAATCAGTCCCGGCTGATGGGACTGGGGCTTAGCGGTCAACTCGATCCCGAGCGCCTTCATCACAGCAATCGTCGTTTTCAGGGTCGGATTGCCGTTCTCGCTGAACGAGCGATAGAGCTGCTCACGCGAAAGTCCCGTCTGGCTCGCTATCTGGGCCATGCCTTTGGCGCGGGCTACGACCCCCAGCGCGTGCGCGATATAGCCGGAATCTTCGGAAGCAAATGCTTCCGCCATGAATGCGGCAATGGCCTCATCGGAGGTCAGGCCCTCGGCCGGATCAAAGGTTGTTAGTTTTTCAGCCATGTCATTCACTCCATTCTTTCGCCAGACGTTTCGCCGTCGTGATGTCCCTCTTCTGGGTGCCTTTGTCGCCGCCGCACAGGAGGACGATGATCGGGCGCGCTCATCCCTCAGTCGCGTCCACCATTTTCGGAACGTTTCGGTCTGCTTCAGATCGATCATGAGGGAATGTAGTTTATAAACTACAGCCTGTCAAGCAACGCAGAGGGACAGCCGTGCGCTCGACAAGGGGCATTGGCACGTTTCGCCGTTATTTTAGTCGATTTTTAATCTTTTTTCGCCGAGCCACTGGACAAGGCGAATCACCTTTGATTCTTTACTGACGATTCGGATGTGCGGCGTTTGCCGGATCACCAAGCAGCATAGGCAAATTCGGGGAGTGCCATTTATGGCGAAGGCGGACGCGTGGGGCGCGCCCGGAGGGACGGCTTTTGCGCGTCGCGAGACGCGCAGCGACGGCCTTGCCGGGAATACGCGGCTCATCGCCGAACCGGCCTATCGGCGGCTCTTGGCCGCCGAGCCGCTGCTGCGCCGATCGATACCCGTCCTCATCATCACCTTCCTGATCGTCATCGCGGCGCTGCGCGTGCTGTCGCTGATGAACGAGCGCGACGATGTCGAGCGCAATGCCAAGGCGATCCTGACGCTGGCGGCGGGCCAGTTGGCCAGTTCGCTCGCCACCACCTCGGAAACGGTGCCCGGCGCCATCCAGGATCTGCTGGAGACCACCAGCCGTCAGGGCGCGATGGGCCGCAGCCATGTGCTCGTCGTCACCGACAGCGCTTTCAGGATCGTCGCCGTGACACCACGCTCGACGCCATGGCAGGGCCGTTCGCTCGACGGCCTCGTCGAGGGCGGCCAGCCATTGTTCATGTTCGGCGATCGTGCCGGCGTCATGGACGTCAACATCGACGGACGGGACTGGTACGCGGCGGTCAGCCTGGCGAATGACGGAAAGGGTGCATCGGCGGCCCTGGTGCCGCAGGACGCGGTTTTCGATGCCTGGCGCAAGACCGTTTCGCTAAACGTCACCCTGTTCGTGCTGACGGCCGGCGTGCTGATCATCATCCTCTATGCCTATTTCGGCCAGGCCGCACGCGCGCAGGCGGCCGACCGCATCTACCTCGAAGCGCATCAGCGCATCGACATGGCGCTGGTTCGCGGCCGCTGCGGCCTGTGGGACTGGGACATGGTGCGCGGCAAGATGTACTGGTCGCGTTCGATGTACGACATGCTCGGCTACAAGCCCTGCGACTCGATGCTGTCCTTCGGCGAGGTTGACGAGATCATCCATCCCGAGGACGGCGACCTGTTTGCGCTCGCCAACAGAATCGTCGCACGCGAGATCGACCATATCGACCAAGTGTTCCGCATGCGGCATGCCGACGGCCAATGGGTATGGATGCGCGCACGGGCACAAGTCATCGATCCGGAAGCGCCGGAGATCCAGCTGATCGGCATCGCCGTCGACGTTACCGAGCAGCGTCATCTGGCGCTGCGTTCCGAGGCGGCCGACCTTCGTCTCAGAACGGCGATCGAGAACATCAACGAATCCTTCGTGCTGTGGGATTCGGCGCAGCGCCTGATCATGTGCAATTCCAAGTACCAGCAGGACAACGGGCTTTCGGACCGCGACGTGATGCCGGGCGTCGCGCGCGCGGCATTGGAAGAACGCATGCTGGCCTTTGCTTCCGAACGGCGGCTTGCCCACACCAGCGGCCTGCAAGGCGGCGCCACTTTCGAACGGCAGCTGGCCGATGGCCGCTGGCTGCAGGTCAACGAGCTGAAGACCCGCGACGGCGGCATCGTCTCGGTCGGTTCCGATATCACCCAGATCAAGCTGCACCAGGAGAAGCTGGTCGACAGCGAGCGCCGGCTGATGGCGACGATCCATGATCTCAGCCTCGCCCGCCGGGCGGAAGAGGAGCGTTCGCGCGAACTGGTCGACCTCAACCGCAAATACATGAAGGAAACCGAACGGGCCGAAGCGGCGAACCGGGCCAAATCCGAATTCCTGGCCAACATGTCGCATGAGTTGCGCACACCGCTGAACGCGATCATCGGCTTCTCCGAACTGATGGAACAGGGGCTGTTCGGCCCGCTCGGATCAGAGCGCTACGAGGAATATGCCACCGACATCAACAGCAGCGGCAAATATCTGCTGGGCGTCATCAACGACATTCTCGACATGTCCAAGATCGAGGCCGGCCAGTTCTCGCTGGACCGGGAAGAGATCGATCTCGGCCCGCTGATCAGCGAGACCGTTCGCGTCGTCTCGCTGCAGGCGGCGCAGAAGGCCATCACCGTGGAAACGCGTATCGCCGACGCGTTGACGCTGGTCGCGGATCGCCGTGCGATCAAGCAGATCGTCATCAACCTGCTATCCAACGCAGTGAAATTCACCGGCCAGGGCGGCCACATATCGGTAAGAGCCCGCAACACATCCGGCGCGCTGGTGCTGACGATCGAGGACAATGGCTGCGGCATCCCCAAGGAGGCGCTCGGCAAGCTCGGACGGCCTTTCGAACAGGTGCAGAACCAGTTCTCCAAGAGCCACGCCGGGTCCGGCCTTGGCCTCGCCATCTCGCGCTCGCTGGCCGAGCTTCAGGGTGGGGCGCTGAAGATCCGTTCGACCGAAGGTGTCGGCACGATCGTATCGGTGCGCATTCCGGTGAAGAAGAGCGCGCCGGCGGTCAAAGTTGCGGCCTAGGTAAACACAGGCTCCGACTGAGATCGCCGGAGCCTGCATCGGATCTCACTCCATGCCGCCGTCTTCGCCGTCGTCGCCCCATTGACGGTGACGACCAAAGCGGCCGCCCTTGGGCAGTTCGCGCTTCTCGATCTTGCCGTCGTTGTTCTTGTCGAGCATGGCGAAGACCTTCTTCTCCCGACTGGCGATGTCGTCTGACGTCAGCGTGCCATCGCCCTTGGTGTCGTAGCGGGCGATGATGCGCTTGGCCATCCGCTCGAAACGCGCCTTCTCGAGCGCATCGGCTAGCTGAGCGACGGTCAGCTTGCCGCCATTGTCGGCGACGAGCTTCTTCAGCCGAGCGTTCATGGCGTCGGAAAACTGGTCGAAGTTGATGGTGCCATCGGAAGCGCTCATCGCCTTGTCGAGGCGCATCATCGTGCCTTCGCGCATTTTTGCGCTGGCATTGTTTTCGGCATAGGCCGTGGTGCCGACGGCGCCGGCCAAGGCTACGAAGGCAAGGGCAAGTTTGGTCGTCTTTCTCATGGTCTTCTCCTGTTGCATCGTCACCCCCGATGCCAGAGCGGCGGATCTTCGATCCAGTTGCCGCTCTGTCTCTTTGTTTGAGCATCGGATTTTCCCAAAACCGGTTTCCACTTTTGGGTCCGATGCTCTAGCCGGGATAGCCGCTCGTCGCGGTCATCGCGTACGGAGCAAAAGATCAAAGTCCTTCCTGACCTTTTGCGACGTCTCTTTGAGATGTGCTTCCAGCACACCGAAATCCGGCAGGTCGGTCACCGCCAGAAGCAGATCCGAAAGCCCCGGCGGAACGTCGTCGCGCTCAAAGGCTCCGGTAAGGCACAGCCGCGTCATCTGGGTCAGCGCCAGATAGAGCGCGTAGGCGTCGCCAAGCTCCTGCCTGACCCCGGCATCGGCAAAGCCCGGTGCCAGACGCGACAGGATCTCGGCCGTGCCGGTAACGCGCGGCCCGGCGCCTACCTGCCCGGTGATGACAGCCACCTGGGCGATGAATTCGAGATCGATCAGGCCGCCGGAGATCAGCTTGATGTCCCACAGATCGCGCGGCGGCTTTTCCTTTTCGATCATGGCGCGCATGTCCGAGGCCTCGGCCATCACCTTTGTAGCGTCGCGCGGCTGGCCAAGCACCGCCGCCACTTCCGCTTCAACCTCACTGCACAGGCTGGCGTCGCCGGCTATGGCGCGCGCGCGGGCCAGCGCCATGTGCTCCCAGGTCCAGGCTTCCTGGCGCTGGTATTTCTTGAAGGCATCGATATGGGTGGCCACCGGCCCCTTGTTGCCGGATGGCCGCAGGCGCAGGTCGAGCTCGTAGAGCACGCCCTCCGCCGTCGGCGCGGACACGGCCGCGATCAGCCGCTGCGTCATGCGGGTGTAGTAATGCGAAGGCGCCAGCGGCTTGTCGCCATCGGACTCCTCGGCATCGGGATCGTGGTCGTAGAGCAGGATGAGGTCGACATCCGATCCGGCGGTCAGCTCCCGGCTGCCGAGCTTACCCATGCCGAGCAGCGAAACCACGCCGCCGGCAATCGTGCCGTGGCGTGCCGCGAATTCGGCCGCCACCGCCTGCAACGCCGCCTCGATGGTGAGATCCGCCAGATCGGAAAAGGCGCGACCGGCCCGCGCCGGATCGATCGAGCCGGCCAGCAGCCGAACACCGATCAGGAATTTCTGCTCGGAGGCAAAAATGCGCAGCCGGTCGAGCACGTCCTCATAGAGCCGGTCGCCCTCGACAAAGGCGGAAAGCCGCGCCGACAGATAGGCGCGATCGGGCAATTCGGTCAGCAAGGCCGGGTCGAGCAGGCCGTCGAAGACATGCGGCCGGCGCGTGATGATCGCCGCCAGCCGGGGAGCCGCGCCCATGATCGTCGCCAAAAGCTTGAGCAGGGCCGGATTGGACTGCAGCAGGGAAAACAGCTGGATGCCGGCCGGCAGGCCGGCGAGAAACTCGTCGAAGCGCATCAGGGCTTCGTCGGCCCGGCGCGTCTGGCCGAACGCCCGCAGCAGCGCCGGCGTCAGTTCCGTCAGCCGCTCACGCGCTTCCGCCGACTGGGTGACGCGATAGCGGCCGAAATGCCAGCCGCGAATGACGCGGCAGATGTCGCTTGGGCGCAGAAAGCCGAGGCCGTGCAAGGTCTGCAACGTATCGGGATCGTCGACATCGCCGGTGAAGACCAAATTGCCGATGCCGGTTGAAAGTTCGGGTGCTGTTTCAAACAGTGCCGCGTAGTGGCGTTCGACCTGCTGCAGCGAGGCGCGGAACGCCAGGGCAAAGGCGGCAGCATCGACAAAGCCCAGCATGCGGGCGATGCGCTCAAGCCCCTCATCGTCTTCCGGCAGCGTGTGCGTCTGCTCGTCGGCAACCATCTGCACGGCGTGTTCGACCCGACGCAGAAACCAGTATTGGCGAGCTAGCGCATCGCGCGCATCGGCGGTGATCCAGCTGCGTGCGGCGAGTTGGCCGAGCATCGGCACGGTCTCGCGCCCGCGCAGTTCCGGGAAACGGCCGCCGGCGATAAGCTGCTGGGTCTGGACGAAGAACTCGATCTCGCGGATGCCGCCGCGCCCGAGCTTGACGTTATGGCCCTTGACCGCGATCTCGCCATGTCCCTTGTGGGCATGGATCTGGCGCTTGATCGAATGGACGTCGGCAATTGCCGCGTAGTCCATGTATTTGCGCCAGATATAGGGCTGCAACTCCTTGAGGAAGGCAGCGCCCGCGGCCAGATCACCAGCCACCGGACGCGCCTTGATCATGGCGGCGCGCTCCCAGTTCTGGCCGCGCGCCTCGTAGTAGCGCAATGCGGCTTCGACCGGGATCGCCAGCGGTGTCGAACCGGGATCGGGGCGCAACCTCAGATCGGTGCGGAAGACATAGCCGTGCTCGGTGCGGTCCTGCAGGATGCGTACCAGGCGGCGCGTCAGCCGCGAAAACAGCTCGGTGGCATCGAGCGGGTCAACGACGGCGGGCGCTTCCGGATCGAAGAAAACCACGAGATCGATGTCCGAGGAGAAATTCAGCTCATGCGCACCAAGCTTGCCCATGCCGAGCAGGATCCAGCCCGATTGCTTCGACGGGTTGTCGAGATCCGGCAGTTTGAGCTTGCCCTGGCTATGCGCATCGCGCAGCAGGAAGTCGACGGCCGCACGGGTGCAGCGATCGGCAAGATCGCTCAGCCGCCGCACCGTCAGCGCCGTTTCGGCTTCGCCGGCAAGATCGGCCAGCGCGATCAGGAAATGCGCCTCGGCTTTGCACTGGCGCAGTTCCATCATCAGCCCGGATTCCGACACCGCTTCGGCCAGATGCGCCTGGTCGACGGCGGCACCGATCGCCTTCAGCCGATCTTCGACCGTCTGGTCGAACAGCCCGTCCAGGATTTGCGGCCGGCGGCGTGCGGTATCGCGCAGGAACGGCGACAGATCGAAGACCGCGGCGAGGAAGTCCTGAGCTGGCCCTTTGCCTGCTAGGAACTTGGCCAGCCGCGTCAGCCCTTGTTCGCCTGCGGCTGAAGCGATCCCGGCCAGTTCCTGCCGCGAACGGTCCTCGTCCAACGGAGCCAGGCTGATCGCCGGCTTCAGCAGCCAATCTGTCGCCCTCACAGCCGTGCCCATCAGTGATCCTCCCGTGCCGGGAAACTCATGACCACGGATAGTCCGGGATTGCCGGGCAGGAGATCAAGCCGGCCGTTGTGGAAAGTCATGACGGCCTTGGCAAGGCTGAGGCCAAGGCCGGAGCCCGGCTGCGAACGGCTCTTCTCCAGCCGCACGAAACGTTCCGTCGCGCGGGCGCGGTCGCTATCGTCGGGAATGCCGTGGCCATTATCGGTAACCGACAGACGGATGTTCGCACCGGCCCGCCCAAGTGCCACGCGCACGGCCGGCTTGGCATTGGCGTCGGTCGAATATTTGATGGCGTTGTCGACGATATTGGATAGCGCCTGGCCGATCAGTTCGCGGTTGCCGTTGACGAAGACCGCCTCCCGCACGTCTGCCTTGAGCGACACCCCCGCCTCCTCCGCTACCGGCTCATAGAGCTCGACGACATCGCGCACGGCCTCCGCCAGATCGACGCGGTCCGTGTTCTCCGAGGAGTAGCCAGCCTCCAGCCTAGAGATCATCAGGATGGCGTTGAAGGTCTTTATCAGCTGGTCGGACTCGGTAATGGTGCCTTCCAGCGCCTGGCGGTAGTCGGTGGGCTTGTGCTTACCCGAAAGCGTCGCTTCGGCCCGGTTGCGCAATCGGGTCAGCGGCGTTTTCAGATCATGCGCGATGTTGTCGGAAACCTGCTTCAAGCCTTCGTTGAGTGTGGCGATCCTGGCCAGCATGACGTTGAGATTTTCGGACAGCCGGTCGAACTCGTCACCGGTGCCGGTCACTGGCAGCCGGCCCGACAGGTCGCCGCCCATGATGCGGCGGCTGGCTTCCGACACACTGTCGATGCGCTTCAGCGCGGCGCGGCCGACAAAGAACCAGATCAGCAACCCGCCAAGCCCCATCATGCCCAGCGCCAGCATCAGGGCGCGGCGAATGACAGCGCGAAACCGCTCCGGTTCGCCCAGATCGCGGCCGACCAGCATGATCATCTGGTTCGGCAGGCGAAGTACCAGCGCGATGGCGTTGTGGCCCTTCTCGCCCTGCACCTGCGTATCGCTCTGATCGGATGGCGGGGTGCCCTGGTCAGTCTGCAGATTGCGCTGCCGCTCGAGCTCTCCCTCGCCAAAGCGCTGATAGGAGAACGGGCTCGAGGTCCAGCCTTCGGTTTCGAGTACGCCCGGCTCCAGGCTCTGCACGTTGCCGGTCAGGATCTGGCCGTTGGCGTCGGCGATCAGATAGAGGTTTGCGCCGGGCTGGCGCGAGCGCGCCTCGACCACACGCACCAGCACCGGCAGGCCGCCGCGTTGATAGGCGCGAGCCAGACCGAGCACCTCGTCATTGATGGTGTCCTGGGTCTGCGCGGTCAGCATGCGCGCCGACAGGGAGGTCATGTAGAAGACGAGCGCCACCGCGCAGAGCGCGAAGAGCAGGAGGTAGAGCGCCGAAAGCCGCGCTGCCGTCGTCTTCATGATGGCTGGCACGGAAAGGGCCATGCTGCTGCTAGCCGCTCTTCAGCATATAGCCGGCGCCGCGAACCGTGTGCAGGATGGGCTTGTCGAAGCCCTTCTCGATCTTACCGCGCAGCCGCGAGATATGGACGTCGATGACGTTGGTCTGCGGATCGAAATGATAGTCCCAGACATTTTCGAGCAGCATGGTACGGGTCACCACCTGACCGGCATGCCGCATCAGATACTCCAACAGACGGAATTCACGCGGCTGCAGCGTAATCTCACGCGCCGCGCGACGGACCGAATGCGACAGCCTGTCGAGTTCGAGATCGCCGACGCGGTAGACGGTTTCGGCTTCCTTGGCGCTGGCGCGGCGGTTGAGAACCTCGACGCGGGCCAGAAGTTCGGAAAAAGCATAAGGTTTGGTCAGATAATCGTCGCCGCCGGCGCGCAGGCCCGTAACCCGGTCATCGACCTCGCCGAGTGCCGACAGGATCAGCACCGGCGTCGTGTTGCCCCTGGATCTCAGACCGGCAATGACCGACAGGCCGTCGCGGCGCGGCATCATCCGGTCGATGACCATCACGTCGTAGTCACCGGCATCGGCGAGCGCGAAGCCGGTTTCACCGTCACCGGCGACATGCGCGGTATGGCCGGCCTCGGTAAAGGCTTTCTGCAAGTAATCCGCAGCCTCGCGATCGTCTTCTATGACGAGAATCTTCATAGGGCTGTTATACGCGATTTCGCCGGAAGGTTGAGTGGCAGACATCTGCATTGTGGCCTTTGCCAAGCGCATCGCGATCAAGATCATCCGATAGCCGTGCGCGGTAAAGTCCTCGCTCCCAATGTCGCTGCATCAGACCGCTGAAGGGCTTTTGAATTGTGCGGCAGCGGGCGATGGGAAGCCCGCTGCCGCCGGGGGAGAGCACGATGACTGACTAACGCGCCCTCCTCCATGCTTCCCGTGCGGCGGCTCGGGGGTGTTTGAAACTGCCGCACTGGAAAAGTCGAACAGCCTCCGAAACCGAACTCCGGTCCCGGAGCCGGCGTCAGCCCTTGGCGACGGGCAGCGCGACGAAACGATTGGTGTCGTCGCGAGTGATCTGCATCAGCACTGCCTTGCGGCCGGATTTGACTGCATCGGTCATCGCCTTGGTGACGTCGTCGGTGCCGTTCACTTCGGTCGAATTGACTGATGTGATGACGTCGCCCGGCTGGATACCTCGATCGGCGGCATCGCTGTCGGGATCGACGTCGGTCACCACCAGTCCCTTGCCGTTTTCCGACTTGGTGACGGTCAGGCCGAGATCGGCCAGCGTGTCGGGCTTGACCGGAGCGGCGGGCTGCTGCTGGTCGTTCGAAGCCTGCTTGTCGCTCGAGGGCAGTTTGCCGAGATCGACCTTGACCGCCTGGCTCTTGCCGTCGCGCCACACGGTGACGTCGACCGACTTGCCGGGCGAGTAGGCACCGATCAGACGCGCCAGTTCTTTCGGCGACGCAACGTCCTTGCCGTCGACCTGGGTGATGACGTCGCCGGCCGTGATGCCGGCCTTCTTGCCGGGACCGTCGTCCTGGGCGCTGGAAACCAGCGCGCCGTTGTTGGACTTCAGACCGAGCGATTCAGCGATTTCGGAGGTAACCGGCTGGATTTCGACCCCGAGCCAGCCACGCTGCACGGAACCGCTCTTCATCAGGTCCTGAACGACCTGCTTGGCGGTCGAGGCGGGGATGTCGAAGGCGATGCCGACGCTGCCGCCAGACGGCGAGAAGATCGCGGTGTTGATGCCGACGACTTGGCCGTTGAGGTTGAAGGTCGGGCCGCCCGAATTGCCGCGGTTGACCGAAGCGTCGATCTGGATGAAGTCGTCATAGGGGCCGGCGCCGATGTCGCGGCCGCGGGCCGAGACGATGCCCGCGGTGACGGTGCCGCCGAGACCGAACGGATTGCCGACCGCCACCACCCAGTCGCCGACGCGAACCTTGGAATCGTCGGCGAAGTCGACATAGGTGAACTTGCCGACGCCGTCGACCTTGAGCACGGCGAGATCGGTGCGCGCGTCGGTGCCGATCAGCTTGGCGTCGAGCTCCTTACCGTCATTCATCACCACGGTGAAGGCCGAGCCTTCCGAAACGACGTGATTGTTGGTGACGAGATAGCCGTCATCGGAGATGAAGAAGCCCGACCCTTGAGCAACCGGCCGCGGCTGGTCGTTGTTGTGGTCGCGGTGGCTGAAACGCCTGTTGCCGCCTTGGCCGTCCTGATCGCCAAAGCCGCGGAATTCCCTGAAGAAGCGCCGCAACTGCGGATTGTCAGGCAGGTTGTTCATGCCGTCCTGATCGTCGGACTGGTCGGAGCCGTCGTCTGCCGCCGGGCTGATCTTGGCCTTGACCTTGACGCTGACAACGGCGGGAGAAACGCGCTCGACGACGTCGGCGAAACCCGGCACCTGCGGCGCCTCGACGCGCACGGCGTCTGCCAGAACAGGGCTGGTTCCACTGGTCAGCGCGCCGACACCGATCGCACCTGCCACGGCGATCGACGCGACGGCAGCCAGGAGGCGCTTGCGGGTGACGGAATATGAATTGGGGGCAATATTCATGGATTTCGTATCCTCTTTCAAATGGACGCTGCTGATCGGCATCCTCGGGGAGGAGAATTAGAGAGGCGCACATTACAGCGCCATTTCCGACACATGAAACTTTGGTAATGTTTGGGTCAGGGGACGCACAAACCCCTTGGCTGCGATGGTCCGATGTACTATCTTGTACACAGCCCACCACAAGGCTTTCATAAATGACAGCAAGCACCACCATGACCATCCGGGTCTCTTCCGAAACCAAGCTGAAGCTGGAGCGGATCGCCACCGACACCCGGCGTAGCAAATCGTTCCTCGCCGCCGAGGCGGTCTCGGCCTACGTCGATCGCGAACTCGATATCATTGAAGGCATCAAACGCGGCATGGAAGACGCGGCGGCTGGCCGTGTCGTGCCTCACGACGATGCCATGGCGGAAATCAACGCGGTCATCGAATCGGCGGAAGCCAGGCGCTCGGGCAAGGCGTGAAGCGGTTCGTCGCCTGGTCGCGAGAAGCGCTGGACGATCTTAAGCAGCAAGTTGCCTTTATCGCTCAGGACAATCCTGCAGCCGCCCGACGCCTAGCGGATCGTATTCGTGAAATGGGCCGGGGCCTTGGTGATATGGCGACGGGCCGGCCAGGCCGAGTAACAGGCACCTATGAGAAGCTCATCGGCCGCCTGCCCTACATCATTGCCTATGAGTTGCGCCCGATCGCTGGCCGTCAGAGCGTCGTTATCCTGCGCGTCATTCACACGTCGCAGGACTGGCCCTCGGAGGAATGGCCGAGCTAATTGCCTAGTATCTTGTCCAGCGCCGCCTGTTCCTCAGTGGTCAACGCATTGGTCGCCAGCGTGCGGCGGGACCGCGCGGTCAGCACGATGAAAACGCCGCCCACCAGCAACAGCAGGACAGGCGTGCCCCAAAGCAGCGCATTTCGCAGGTCGAAACGCGGCTTCAGCAGCACGAACTCGCCATAGCGCGAGACAACATAGTCCATCACCTGCTGGTCGGTATCGCCGGCGACGAGGCGCTGGCGCACAAGGACGCGCAGGTCGCGGGCAAGGTCAGCATCGGATTCGTCGATCGACTGGTTCTGGCAAACCATGCAGCGCAAGCCTTCCGACAGCGCCCGCGCCCGCGCTTCCAGCGCCGGATCGGCCAGCATCTCGTCGGGCTTCACCGCCAACGCCGTGCCGGCAAAGAACAGCGCCAGCAGCAGGACAATCGAGGTTAGCGAAAGTCTCGTGCTCATGGCACACCAGCGGAGGCCACGGCCTGCTTGCGCCGCCGCGACGGCGCGCCGACGCGCAGGCGCCGGTCCATCAGCGACATGGCGGCACCCGCCATCATCACCAGGCCGCCGCCCCAGATCAACGTCACCAGCGGCTTCCACCACAGACGCACCACAACCGAGCCGTCTTTGCCCTCGTCGCCGAGCGAAATGTAGAGTTGGGAGAGGCCCATCGTTCTGATGCCGGATTCCGTCGTCGTCATCTGCCGCACCGGATAAAATCGTTTGGCGGAGCTGATTTCGCCAACAGGACTGCCGCTGACGCCGATCAGTTCGAAGCGGCCGCGGTTCTCGGCGTAGTTCGGTCCCTGGGCCGGATAAAGCCCGACGAAACGCAGCGTATGGCCGGACAGTTCGACCGTCTCGCCGGCATGCATCGACAGGATCTTCTCGGTGCCGAAGCAAAGCGTCCCGACGATGCCGAGCGTGGTCAGGCCAAGGCCAAGGTGAGCGAAGGCGGTGCCGAAAACCGAGCGCGGCAAGCCAAGCAGGCGCCTGACCATGATTCCCGCCGCAACATTGCCAAATCCGGATTTGACGGCGAGGTCGGTAAGCGCGCCAAGGATCAGCCAGACGGCAAGGCCGACACCCAAGGCCGCGAACACCGAGGCGCCGTCGATGAACAGGGCGGTGACCAGCGTTGCCAGGAGCGCCGCGGCGAACGACACCATCAGGCGTTGTGCGACGGCGAAGACATCGCCGCGCTTCCAGGCCAGCAGCGGCCCAAACGGGACCACCAGAAGCAGCGGCACCATCAGCGGTCCGAAGGTCAGGTTGAAGAATGGCGCGCCGACCGAGATCTTATCGGCCGAAAAAGCTTCCACGACCAGCGGATAGAGCGTGCCGACGAGCACGGTCGCGGTCGCCGTGGTCAGGAACAGATTGTTGAGGACAAGCGCTCCTTCGCGCGAAATCGGATGGAACAGGCCACCGGCTGTCAATCGAGAAGCGCGCAGCGCAAACAGCGCCAGCGAGCCGCCGATAAACAGCGTCAGGATGCACAGTATGAACACGCCGCGCGTCGGATCAGTGGCGAAGGCGTGCACCGAGGTCAACACGCCCGAGCGCACCAGGAAGGTGCCGAGCAGCGACAGCGAAAAAGTCAGGATGGCGAGCAGCAGCGTCCAGATCTTCAGCGCCGAGCGCTTTTCCATGACGATGGCCGAGTGCAGCAGTGCGGTGCCGGCCAGCCACGGCATGAAGGAGGCGTTCTCGACCGGATCCCAGAACCAGAAACCGCCCCAGCCGAGCTCATAGTAGGCCCAATACGATCCCATGGCGATGCCGCCGGTCAGGAACATCCAGGCGACCAGCGTCCACGGCCGCACCCAGCGCGCCCAGGACGCGTCGATGCGGCCTTCGATGAGGGCCGCGACCGAGAAGGAAAAGCAGATCGAGAAGCCGACATAGCCGAGATAGAGGAGCGGCGGGTGGATGGCGAGGCCGAGATCCTGCAGGATCGGGTTGAGATCGCGGCCCTCGATCGGCGCTGGATTGAGCCGGATGAAGGGATTGGACGTCGCCAGGATGAACAGGAAGAAGGTAGCGCCGATCGCGCCTTGCACGGCAAGCACATTGGCGCGCAGCGTCGCCGGCAGGTTGGAGCCGAAGGCCGCGACAAGCGCGCCGAAGAAAGTCAGGATCAACACCCAGAGCAGCATCGAGCCTTCGTGATTGCCCCAGGTTCCGGTGATCTTGTAGATCAGCGGCTGCAGTGAATGCGAGTTCTCCCACACGCTCGCCACCGAGAAATCGGACCTCGCATAGGCGCTCGCAAGTGCTGCGAAGGATAG
The DNA here is from genome assembly GCF_964254115.1 of Mesorhizobium sp. LjRoot246. Lineage (NCBI taxonomy): Bacteria > Pseudomonadati > Pseudomonadota > Alphaproteobacteria > Hyphomicrobiales > Phyllobacteriaceae > Mesorhizobium > Mesorhizobium sp. LjRoot246. Next base: position 4,972,033 of record NZ_CAXUSN020000001.1, read on the forward strand.
CGCCGTCAGGGCGAAGCCGGTCACAGCAACCGGGCCACCGACGGCCATCAGGCGCTGGTTGTTCAGGCGGGCGCCAAACACCGGCACGATCGTCTGCACCAGCGACAGCGCAAACGCCAGGACCAGGGCGAAATGGCCGGTTTCAACCATGGACTGTTGCTCTCGTGCCAGAGCTATTCACTCTTGCTCTCCTGCCAGACGCCCTTTGCCTTCAGACCGTCGGCCACTTCCTTGGGCATGTAGCGCTCATCATGCTTGGCCAGCACGCTGTCGGCAACAAAAACCCCGTCCGGGCCGAAAGTGCCCTCGGTGATGACGCCCTGCTCCTCGCGGAAAAGGTCGGGCAGGATGCCGGTGTAGGTGACCTTGACCGATTTGTGCGTGTCGGTGACGGAAAAGGCGACCGTCGCTCCCTGCTCGCGCTGGATCGTGCCCTTTTCGACCAACCCGCCCAGCCTGATGCGCTGGCCTGGCTGGACACTGGCGGTGGTCAGATCGGCCGGCATGTAGAAATAGGACGCCTTCTGGCCAAGCGCGTAGAAGGTCAGCCCGGTGGCAGCGCCCAGGAAAGCCAGCCCGCCGGCGATCACCGACAATCGTTTCTGTTTGCGCGTCATGTCTTGTTCTACTCCGTCGCCGTCAGGCCAAGCGAGGCGGCAAAGGCGGTGAATTTCCTGGCTTCGTCACTGTCGGCGCCAAAGACGGCAATGGCGCGACCGAGCGCCTCACGCGCCTGATCGGCCTTGCCCAGCACGACGTAGGAACGAACAAGCCGCATCCATCCTTCCGCATCACGCGGATTTTGTCGCAGTTTGTCGTCGAGGCCGGCGACCATGGTGTTGATCATGGCTTCCCGATCCTGCGGCGACATCGAGGATGCGGCGTCGATATCGCCGGCATCGGGACCATTGGTGGCGCCACCGGACGCGACTTCGGGGCTGCCGGACTTGGCCAGCGCCTGCTCGACCGCACCGCGCCATGGCGACTCCGGCGGCAATCTGCCCAGCAGCGCTCGCCAGGCCGCGGCCGCCTCCTTGGCGCGGCCCTCCTGCGCCAAGGCCATGGCCAAATAGAAGCTCGCCTTCGCATTGGCCGAATCGAGCCTCAGGGCCGCCTCGAAAGCATCCTGGGCATCGGCCGAGACAATGCCGCCCGCCGCTCCGGCGATGGCCTCGCCGAGACCGGCCCGGCGAACAGCGCTGTCGCCGTCGAGGCGAATGGCGTTGCGATAGGCGGCCACCGCGTCGGAAAAGCGCTGCATGCGCAGATAGACGGGCGCCAGCACGTCCCATCCCCTGCCGTCGGAAGGATTGGCGGCAAGGTGGGCTTCCGCCCGCGCGACCAGTTCGTCAACCGAACTGTCGGCCGGATTCTTGGCCAACCGCTCGCTGAGCGGTTGCGACGGCAGGTCGGGAGAACCGAGCTTGACATAAAGGCCCCAGCTGACCAGCGGGACCGCCAGCACGGCCATGGTTGCCACCAGCCTTGCCGCGACCGAGGCTCGGCCAACGGGCGTCTTGCCGGCCAAACCATCGATGCGAAGGATACGGCGAGCGATCTCGGCGCGCGCCTCGGCGGCTTCCGCCGGCTGGATCAAGCCACGTGCGGCGTCGCGGTCAAGCTCGGACAACTGGTCGCGATAGACTTCGAGATCGTGATCGCCGCTCGACGACGCGCTCTTCGAGCCACCGGCCAGCGGCAGCAGCACCGCCAGGCTTGCGCCCAGCGTGAGGATTGCGGCTATGACCCAGAACAGCATGGTACTTCCAATAAAGGCGGAGCCCTGCCCTGCCAACACATGCATCCTGCGACGCTTTGACGGGGACGCGGGTTAACGGGTTCCTTCGGAGCCTTCGCCGGCGCGTTGGCTGACGGAGTATTAGACGAAAAACCCGCCTGAGCGGCGGGTCACTGGCGCAAATCAGCACCATAGGTAAATATGTACCATAACTGAGGGCACGGGGTCAAGAAAAAATTCCTATCCTGAGAAGCGACCGGCACAAAAGCTGCCGACACCGCCGAACTGGCTGTCGTCAGGTCCTTGTTAACCTGAGTTCGGAGCCTGCCGCCGGCAGACGGTCGTCAGGTCAGCGGCGTCCAGCTGCCATCGGCATTGCGGCAAGCGGTCCCGCGCGCCGTCACCCCGGCCCCGCCGGTGAACACCGTCTGTGTGTACTGGCGGCAGTCCTGCGAACCAACGCGATAGGGCTGCGCCGGAACCACCTCGCCGTAGCGCGAAGCCTGGGCGCCCTTCCACGTCACCTTCTGGCCGCTGGTCGTATATTCGAGCGCCTTGTATTCAGCCTCGAGCGCACTGCGCTTCTCGGCCTCGCTGAGGCTGGCGCCCATCGATCCACCGACGAGACCACCGCCCATCGCCGAGATGATCGTCGTGGTTACCTTGCCGCTGGAAGGTGGCGTCGAGGCCGGTGTCGGCGCGACGGTAGGTCCCTTTCCGCCCAAGGTGGTGCAGCCGGAAACGGCCAGCAATGCGGAAACGAGCGCGACGCGAATCTTCATGCCAACAACCGGTTTTCTTGAGTTGGAGCCTGTTATGGATGAGCCGGGGGCCGCGTCACCGGAGAAGTCGGCGTGGCCATAGTGTTGATATTTGTCGGAAATTTGGCCGCTGGTCGCTGGGCTAAGCATTATTGAAGGCTCCGCAATCGCACCACCGCCTTCAATCCGCCCATGCCGGACCGTTCGAGCGCCAGAATGCCTCCATACTCGTTGACGAGGTCGGCGACAATGGCCAGCCCCAGACCTGTTCCGGGCTTTGTCTCGTCCAGGCGCCGTCCGCGCTTCAGCGCCTCGCGCGCCTTGTCCTCGGGAATGCCCGGGCCATCATCCTCGATGCCGATCTCGAACAGGCCGGCCGGATCGTCCTTGCCGGTCAAAGGCACGACCGAGACCAGCACCGAACTCTTTGCCCATTTCATCGCATTTTCGAGAAGATTGCCCAGCAATTCCTCAAGGTCCTCGCGCTCGCCGGCAAAGACGATCTCGGTCGCCGGCAGCGACAGCGACAGATTTGTCCGCGGGTTGAGCTTCTGCAGAACCCGCACCATGCGCTGCACCAGCGGCGCCACCGGCGTGCGATAGACGACGCTGTCGCGTTGCGCGGCGACGCGGGCGCGTTGCAGATAGTGCTCGACCTGCTTCTGCATGGAAGCGGCCTGTTCGGCGATCAGCTGTCCCTTGGCGCCGCCAAGTGCCCGGCCCTCGTTGAGCAGCACCGCGAGCGGCGTCTTCAGCGAATGGGCAAGATTGCCGACCTGGGTTCGCGACCGCTCGACGATGCGCCTGTTGTTTTCGATCAACGCATTGGTCTCGTTGGCAAGCGGTTCGATCTCGGCCGGGAAGCGGCCGTCGAGCCTCTGCGCGGTGCCTTCGCGCACCATGGCAAGCGCGTTCCTGACCCGGCGCAGCGGCTGCAGGCCGAGCAGGATGGCGATCGCATTGATGGCGATCATGCCGACGCCGAACAACGAGAGATAGGTCAGCAGGCGGCGCTGGAAGGTGGCGATTTCCTGTTCGAGTTCGCTCTGGTTGCCCATGACGCGGAAGCGCGCGGCGCGGTTCTTGGCATCGAGAACGAATTCGCTCTCGAACACTTCGAGTTGCTCACCATCGATGCCTTCGGCCGGATAGCTGCGCTGGAAGCTGGCGTTGAAAGGCACATCCGCAACGCTTGGCGATGGGATCGTCGTGGTCATCGACGACGAGTGGAGATCGCCATGCACACCTTCCGAAGCGGGCTCAACCGACCAGTACCAGCCCGAATTCGGCTCCGAGAACCTCAGGTCGCCGAGGTCGGGCGCGCCGGTGAGCGCACCGCTGTCGGAAATACCGATGGAGCCGATCAGGTTGAACAGATGCGCCGAAAGCAGGCTGTCGAAACCGCGCTCGCTGGCCTGGCGGTAGAGCGTGGTGATCAGGGTGAAGATGACAACGAGCGTCACGATCGCCCAGACCGTGGAAAAGGCGATGACGCGGAACGTCAGCGAACGCGGCCACAAACGCAGCGAAAGCGGCGTCCTTGCGGTTGGTTTGAGCGGTTCCGAGTTACGCCTCCGGCTCACGCATGCGGTAGCCCATGCCGCGCACGGTTTCGATCATGTCGATGCCCATCTTCTTGCGCAGCCGCCCGACGAAGACTTCGATGGTGTTGGAATCGCGATCGAAATCCTGATCGTAGAGATGCTCGACCAGTTCGGTCCGCGAAACGACCTCGCCCATATGGTGCATCAGATAGGCAAGCAGGCGGAATTCGTGCGACGTCAGTTTGAGCGGCACGCCGTCGACGTCGGCTTTCGATGCCTTGGTGTCGAGGCGTAGCGGCCCGCAGGTCAGTTCGGACGAGGCATGGCCGGCAGCACGGCGGATCAAGGCCCGCAGCCTCGCCAGCACCTCCTCGATGTGGAACGGCTTGGTGACATAGTCGTCGGCGCCGGCATCGATGCCGGAGACCTTGTCGCTCCAGCGGTCGCGCGCCGTCAGGATCAGTACCGGCATCTTGCGGCCGCCGCGCCGCCAGCGCTCGACCACGCTGATGCCGTCCATCTGCGGCAGGCCGATGTCGAGCACCACTGCGTCGTAGGGCTCGGTGTCGCCGAGGAAATGACCTTCCTCACCGTCGAAGGCACGGTCGACGACATAGCCGGCATCGACCAGCGCATCCGATATCTGCCGATTGAGATCCTTGTCATCCTCGACGACGAGTACGCGCATGCGGAGTTCGATACCTGTTGAAGAACTAGGGTCAGATATAGGCCGATTCCGGCGGCCTGGGAAACGGAGGCCTTTAAGTTGGAAGAGTGGATCAGTTTTGCGGGACGATGATTTCGGAACGGCGCGGACGTTGTCCGTCCTTGCCCGGAACGAGCACGACGATGACACAAACCGGCTGGCCGCCGCGCGTCGACTGCGAAGCCTTGGCCAGCGTTCCGCCATTCTGTTCGGCAACCTGCTGGCCGATGGCGTAGCAATCGGCCGCCGCCAATACCATTGGGCTTGCCTGATCAGGCGCTACGACCGGCATCGCCATCGCCTGCGACGCAAACAGCCCGGCAGCACAAAGCGCCAGTGTCGCGGTTCGGAAGTGGGAGCGAAGCGTTTTCATAGTCGGCGTTGTAACGCATCGGTGCTGAACGTGAAATGAACAGTGAACGCCGCCGAAAACATCCTCGCCACACCCCTGCAACGCGAGACAGTCAACCTGAGATTTCACCGCCCCAACCCGGCGAAATCCCGCGAAGGTCCAGTCTAGACTCCGTTTCGACCATATTGAAAGCGCATCAGGCATTTTCCTGCGTTATCGCGCGATAACGCAGCAGCCCGTGATGCACGAGCAGATCCTCGTCATGGCGGGCCTCGGTGAATTCGAGCGACAGTCGTGTCTGGCCGCGAGGACCAATCACCAGCACCGCATCGGCGAGGCGCGCCTTGATGGCATCCATGATGGCAAGCGTTTCAGCTTCGCCCTGGGCCTTCGACCAGACATGCAGCGTGATCAACTGATCGTCGTTGTTCTCGGCGCCGGTGTCCCAGTCGAAGGCACTGGTCTGGCCACAAGTCACGTGGGGAAAGGCGGCATTGTCGGCTGGCTGCTCGAGCAATCCGGCGCCGCCCAGCAGCGCCGACAGCGATGCATCGCTTCGCAGTCTCTGGAACAATGCCTGCTGCAAATCGCCGGACGCCGTCATCGTTCTTCCCTCTAGCCGTTGCGCTGCCGATCATCGCTTTTCGCAAGCCTGTCCGCGTCCTGCATGTTTTGACAGATATAGCCATTCGACACGCTGAGGCGATGGCGATTCGTCATCTCAGTGAGGTTTGTCTGGTTCGCCTGACATTGCCTGGCGACGCGTCCGCACGTCAATTTTCGGATGGGGGCTTGTTCCAGCCGCATTCGAAGGCCAGTATCGGACATGCCTTCAGGGCGTCCGCTTCGGTCCCGCTGCGACCGAACACGATGCCATTTCCGTCGCGCTTGATCTATGGCCGGGGCGTCGGAGCTTTTACCGGCCAGCGACACACCTGACCCAGTCGGCCACCGCGATCCTCGAAGGCAATGGCGGCTGTGCATGAAGTCGCGAAAGAGAGGCGTGATCCGCCTCCCGACGAAAAGGCGGGCGCTTTCCTCGGGAAACTCACGGAGCCAGCTTGAAGAGGAAGCAGCCCACGAGCGGATTTTGCCGAAACCAAAGCAAGATGCGAGGTCGAATGCGATGCAGTCCCACAAAATCCCGGTTTCCATCATTATTCCGAACTACAATTACGCGCGGTTCCTCGAGCGCAGCATCGACAGCGCCCTGGAGCAGGACCACGACGACGTCGAAGTCATCGTCGTCGACGATGCATCGCAGGACAATTCCACGACCATCATGGAATCCTATGGCGACAAGATCGTCGCTTGTCCGCGACCAAAGAATGGCGGGCATGCGGCCGCTTTCAACACAGGCTTTGCCGCGAGCTCGGGCAGAATCATTCTCTTCCTCGACGCCGACGATTATCTTTATCCGGAAGCCGTCTCCACAATCGTCGACACCTGGGACGAGGCAACCGCCCAGGTGCAATCAAGACTGCACATCGTCGATGACCGGCAACGCATCAAGGACGTCTTTCCGCGGCCGGAACTGCCCTTCGACAGCGGCGATGTCATGCCGAAATTGCTGCACAAGGGGCGCTACCAGACGACCGTGACCAGCGGGCTGGCCTTTGACCGGACGATCCTGGAATCGATCATGCCGATTCCGGAAACGGATTTCCGACAGGGCGCCGACGGCTATCTTGCGACGCTGGCGCCGCTCTATGGCCACGTCCAGTCGATCGACGAATGTGTCGGCGCCTACCGGATCCACGGCGCCAACCATTCGGTTTTCGGTGAAAAGCTCGCCGAGCGGGCACGCTGGCGGGTAGAGCACGATTTCCACCGCATGGAGGCGCTGTCGGACCAGGCATCGCAGGCGGGCCTGACCGTCGTGCCGGAAGACGTTGTTCGCCATGATCCGGTCCACCTAGAAGAACGGCTGGCGTCGCTCTGCGCGGACAGGCACCGGCACCCCGTGGCCGACGATTCCCGGCTGGCGCTCGCGGCGGCGGGCGCCGTCGCCAGCCTCGAAATGACGGCGTCCCTGCGCCGCCGTGCCGTGCTTGCCGCCTGGTTCCTGTCGGTCGGCATGCTGCCGCGGCAAATGGCCATGGCGGTCCTGTCGTGGAAGCTCGACGCATCGTCCAGACCGGCATTCCTTGCCAGCCTGTCCAGGACAATCCGCCGCGCGATGGGCTAGCCCGAAGCCTGCCTGGCCAAGAAACTGCGCACCGCCAGCACCAGCACCGTGATGATGATCAGGATCACCGACAGGGCCGCGATCGCCGGGTCGATGTTGTCGCGCAGGCCCATCCACATCAGCCTGGGCAGCGTGATGGCATTGACCGACGTGATGAACAGGGTGACGCCGATTTCTTCCCAGGACAGCACGAACGACAGCAACGCCGCGGTGACGATGCCGAATTTGATGTTGGGCATGATGATGCGCGTGGCGCGCTCCCAGACAGTTGCGCCAAGGCCGCGCGCGGCAAGGTCGATGCGGCGGTCGAGCTGGCTGAGCGAGACCAGCATCAGCACGGTGGCGAAGGGCACGGTCATCACCGAATGGGCCATGGCGACGCCAAGCCAGGTGTCATAGCCGAAGAACGAGCTGAAGCCCGAGATCGAGGTCAGAAGGAAGTAGAGCGTGATCGCCGAGACCACGGGCGGCACCACCATCGGCAGCAGCACGAAGCCGACGAGTGCCGCCGTGAAGCGCGGTTGGAACATCCAGACGCCGAGGCTGAAACACAGCGCAAGCACCGTGGAAAAGGCGCTGCTGACGATGCCGATGCGAATGCTGAGCAGGATCGATTGGAGCCAGCGCGGATCCTCGATCAGCGCCCGGTAGTGGCGCAGCGACAGTTCGCCCGACGGCATGGCCAGCATGCGGCTCGGCGTCAGCGAGACGGGGATGACTGCAAGCAGCGGCATCAGCAGGAACAGCGCCACGAAGGCGGCGATGATCAGCGAGACGGGACCGGGGCGGTAGGTCGGCATCAGATCAACTGCTTCGGTCTGACATAGCGGAACAAAAGCGCCATCAGCGCGCCGACGAACAGCACCAGCACGACGCTGATCGCCGCACCCAGACCCCAATCCGGGCTCTGGAATATCCTGAGATAGATCAGCTCGGCGATCATGACGCTACGGCCACCACCGAGGATCGCCGGGGTGACGAAGAAACCGAGCGAGAAAACGAACACGATCATCGCCGCGCCGATGATGCCGGAGCGCGTCATCGGTACGAACACGGTCCAGAAGGTGCGCATGCGGCTGGAGCCGAGCCCGCGCGCCGCCAGGAGCACGCGGTCGTCGAGGCTGCGCATGGCCGATGCCAGCGGAAAAACAGCGAAAGGAATGAGGAAATGCGTCATGCCGACGATGACGCCGAATTCGTTGCGCACCAGCGCCAGCGGTTCGGAGATGAAGCCGATCGCCTGCAACCAGGTGTTGATCAGGCCGCGATTGGAGAGCAGCGCCACCCAACCGAAGGCACGGGTCAGCACGGAAATCCAGAAGGGAACGAGGATGCAGAACTCGGCGATCAGACGCTGTACCGGGGTTCCGCGCACCCAGACGACGGTGATGGCGTAGGCGGCGGCCACCGAAACCACGGTGACGACCGCCGCGATGCGCAGCGTGCGGATGAACACCGATTGCACCAGATCGTCGGTGAGCAGCGCCTCATACTGGCCGAGCCCCGGCGTCGGCAGCGTAAAGCTCCATTTGACGACGCCGAGGAATGGCCAGGCATAGGCCAGGACAAGAAACAGGAGCAGCGGCGCCATCAACAGCGCCGCGCCCATCCTGTCGGAGAGATAGGATTTCATTTCGACCCGACTGTCCCGGCCCTGGTCAGGCCGAGATGATCTTGGTGTATTCGTCGAGCGCCGGCCCGTAATTCTTTGCGTACCAGTCCATGTCGAGCGCGATCTGCTTCTTCATGTTCTCGGGATCGACCGGGTTGATGCGCTTCTTGTCGGCGGGAATCAGCGCGTCGGCTGCCGGATTGGCGGGACCCTGACCGAGCTTGTCGAACATGACCAGCTCCTTTTCCGGGTCCTGCGTGCTGGCGATGAACTTCATCGCCGCATCCTTGCCGCCGGGATTGCCCTTGAGCACGGCGAGCGCGCCGGGCGAGATCAGCCCCTGGTCCCAGATGAACTTGATCTTGCCGCCGCTATCCTGCTCGATCAGCGAGGCACGCGTCGACCAGACGATTGCCATCGAGGCCTCGCCATTGAGCAGCACGCTCTGGCTCTCGGCGCCGCCGCCCCAATAGGCAACGACGTTTTCCTTGAAGGCGGCGATCTTGTCATGCGCGCGCTTGAGATCAAGCGGGTAGAGCGACGCCGGCGCGATGCCGTCGGCCAGCAACGCGGCCTCCCAGCTCGACACGCCCCATTTGTAGAGCGAGCGCTTGCCGGGGAATTTCTTCACGTCGAAGAAATCGGCCATGCCGGTCGGCGCGTCCTTGCCGTATTTCTCGGAGTCGTAGGCGATGACATAGGAGAAGAAATAGGTTGAGGCGGCGTATTCCCAGCCAAAGCCCTCGCGCATCTTCTTCTTGTCGACGATCGTATAGTCGATCGGCTCGAGAGCTCCTTGAGCGCCGAGCGTGATGGCCGAGAACGGGTCGACGTCGACGAGGTCCCAGGTCGGCGCGCCGCTCTTGAACTGAGCGGCGATGGCGCCTTCGGTCGGACCCGAGCCGTCCATCTTGACGGTAATGCCGGTTTCCTTGGTGAAGGCCTGGCCGTAAGCGGCGTCATAGGCGGTGATGGCGTCGCCGCCCCAGTTGACCAGCACCAGTTCCTTGGCCTGAGCAAAGGCACCGGTCGAGCGCAGCAGCATCGGCGTGCCGGCCAGAACGAGCGCCGCCAGCTGCGTGAACTGCCGGCGCGAGATCTCGCCGCGACCTGCCCTAACGGACAGGCTCTCGATGGCTTGTTTTTTGGTATCATGTGTCATGTCAGTTCCCCTTTTTTGTCGTTGATAGTGCCGGAAAACGGTGGTGCGCGTGTTTCGCCACCGTTCGTCATTGTCCTCCATGCGGAAGGAGGAAACCCTTTTCCGCCGGCCACGTGAGCCAGACGGAGTTGCCCTTGCTCAGCGCCGCGGCCGCTACCTCGTTGGGCACCGAAACCGTGACCTTGGCGCCTTGCCGTGTCGTCAGGTCAAGCCGCGTCGCAGCACCCAGATAGGTCGAGTTGGTGGCTGTCGCGGCAATGCCGTTCTCGCCGGCTGCCGCCTCGCCCGATATCGACATGTATTCGGGCCGGATCGCCAGGATTGCATCGCCGCGCACCAGTTCGGCCTTGCAGTGCATGGAGACCGCACGGTCTTCACAGAGGCCGGTCGAACCATTGTCGGCCGGGCGCACCCCCTTCAGCGGCAGCATGTTGATCTCGCCGAGGAACTCGGCGACGAAGCGGTTGTCCGGCCGGTCGTAGACCTCGTCGGGAGCGCCGACCTGCAGCAGTTTGCCATGGTTGAAGATAGCAACGCGCGACGACAGCGCCAGCGCCTCGCTCTGATCGTGGGTGACGAAGACGAAGGTGGTGCCGGTCTCCTGGTGCAGCCGCTTCATCTCGGCCTGCATCTGGCCGCGCAGGCCCTTGTCGAGTGCGGAAAACGGTTCGTCGAGCAACAGCACGCCCGGCTCGAACACCAGCGCGCGCGCCAGCGCCACGCGCTGCTGCTGACCGCCTGACAGTTGCGCCGGCAGTTTTTTCTCGTGGCCCTTGAGGCCGACGCGTTCGATCATCTCGCCGACACGGCGCTTGATGTCGGCGGCCGATTTCTTGCGTACCTTGAGTGGGAAGGCAATGTTGGCTTCGACGCTCATATGAGGGAACAGCGCGTAGCCCTGGAACACCATGCCGGCGGCGCGTTGCTCGGCCGGCCGGTCGGTGATGTCGACGCCGTCGCTGAACAGCCTGCCTTCGGTCGGCTGCACGAAGCCGGCAAGGATCATCAGGAAGGTGGTCTTGCCCGAACCGGACGGCCCGAGCAGGGTCAGGAACTCGCCACGGCCGATATCGAGCGACAGATTGTCCAGCGCCCGGAACGAGCCGAAGCTCTTGCCGATCCCGATTGCCTTGATCTCTGCGGCACGGCTGGGTTGCTGCATACTGCCCTTTCCCTAACGCTTGTCGAAATCGTAGGCAGGGTGCCGGCTCACCGCAACCGAATAGTTTTCGCGTGATCGGCAAATTTGATTCATCTATGGAGCTGATCTCCCCCCTTGAGGGTGAGATGTCGCCGAAGGCGACAGAGGGGGGTCGCCGCGCGTGAAGCGCCAACTTCCTCTTTCTTTGAAAAATGAGGGCTGAGCCCAGTCGAAGCGACCCCCTCTGGCCTGCCGGCCATCTCCCCCTCAAGGGGGGAGATTAGCTGACCTCCGAGAGCTTCGACCTCAGCCAACCCGCGAACGCTTCCAGCACCGGATGCGAAGCCTTGGCGTGTTCGGAGACCAGGAAATAGGAGCGTGGCGATTTGATCGCGATGTCGAAGGGGCGTACCAGCCGACCCTCGCTCAGCGCCCGGCGGCTTGTCAATTCGTCGCCCATGGCGATGCCCTGGCCGGCAATCGCCGCCGAAAAGACCAGGTTCATGTCGGAAAAGAAGATGCCGCGCTCTGTGTCGGGGTTTTCCACCTTGGACAGCGCCAGCCAGCGCCCCCAATCCTCGGTATCGCCGAGATGGAGAAGATTGGCGCGCAAAACATCGGCTGGCTTGGAGAATCCACCGACCTTATTGAGCAGCGTCGGGCTGCAGAGCGGTGTGAACGAGATTTCGCAGAGCGGTTCGACCGCCCGGTTCGGCCAATTGCCGACACCGAAAGCAATGAAGGCATCGGCGTCGGCGTTGCTGACATCGTCGAGCCGGCGCGGCGTCAGGATGCGCAGCGCCACGTCAGGGTACATCTGCCGGAACTCGCCGATATGGGTGCACAGGAACAGCGAGGCGAAGCCCGGCGTGCAGCTGACGCTGAACGAGCCGCCAACGCCGGTGCCGGCATGGCGTGTCACCGCGTCGCCGAGAACGGTGAGCGCCTTGCGCACGTCGCTGGCGTAGCGCTGGCCGCGCGGCGTCAGCGCCACGCCCTTGCCGATGCGTTCGAGCAGGTCGAAGCCGAGGTCGCGCTCCAGCAGGCGGAGTTGGTGGCTGACGGCGCTGCGGGTCAGGTGCAGTTCGTCGGCGGCGCGCCAGACGCTGCCGTGACGGGCGAAGCTGTCGAGCGCGCGCAGCGCTTGTGTCGATGGTATGCGCAAGGAGCCTCAGGTGAACCGAATTTGCATGAACCGGGAAAACATATCACTTTCTAGCGAACCGCTTCACTGCTTTCTTCTCATGCCATGGAGAACCCGGTGGCCACCTCGGCGCAAGCAACCGCCCTTGCCTGTCTTGACGGCATCCAACCGTTGCTGTCCGCGTGGACACGCACCATCTTCGATTTCGGCGAGACCGCATGGCGCGAGTATCAATCCGCCGCCTGGTATGTCGAGCGACTGAAGCGCGAGGGCTTTTCCGTCGAAGAAGGTTCCGGCGGCATGCCGACCGCCTTCTGCGCGCATTGGACCAACGGCCCCGGCCCGACCATCGGCATGTACGCCGAATACGACGCGGTGCCGGGCAATTGCCAGGATGCCGCTACGGTCGAGCGTCCGCGCCGGGGGCTCTCCGAACATGCCGGTGGTCATACCGATCCGCATTCCGGGCTGGGCATTTCGAGCCTCGGCGGGCTGCTGGCGACCAAGGCGGCGATGCAGCACCATGGCATATCAGGTACGTTGCGCTTCACCGGCGAGCCGGCGGAAAAGGTGCGCGGATCCAAGCCGATCCATGCCGCCAAGGGCTATTATGACGGCCTTGCCGGCGTGATCTCCTTCCATCCGTTCTACATGCTGCCGCTCTGCAACACGGCGCGCTGGGACACGCATTGCGGTGCGGCCTACGCGATGATCTATCGCTTCATCTGCGACCAGCCGGAGCGCTGGGCGCGGGCGGCGGCAGGTGCGGCACCCATTCCGCAAGCGCATTCGGCGGCGCGCGCGCCCGGTGCCAACGACGCACTGTCGATGATGTATATGGCCTCCAAGGCGCTGCGTGATTCCATGCTGCCGCACCAGGGCGGCTGGTCGATCAGCGAGGCGATCCTGACTGCCGGCCAGGCGACCGCCGACAACCTGCCGGCGGGGCTGGCCGAGATCCAGTACATGATCCGCGTGCCGACGCTTGCCATGGCCGAGCAGGTCACCGCGGTGCTCGACCGCAACGCCGAGGCCGCTGCCAGCATCAGCGGTTGCCGCCATGAGCGGCATTGGGTGTCGAAGTCACGGCCGGGCTTGGCCAACCATGCCATGGCCGAAATCGCCTATGAAGCGTTGTCGACCGTCGGGCCACCGCACTGGGACGAAGAGGCCAAGGCAGTCGCGCGCGAGATACAGGTCAATGCCGGGCGCATGGCGAGCGACGAGCCGTTCATCGAAGAGCTGGAGCGCCTGATCGAGCCGCAGGCGGCGGAAGCGATCCTGCGCCGCGATCTGCCGCCCTCGCAGGTCAATTCGACCTCCGACGATTACACCGACATGAGCTGGCATACGCCGACGGCGCGCTTCTATGTCGCCCGCCCGGCACTGCGTTCGGAGACCGGCTACCCCTATCCGTCATGGGTAATGAACGCGTTGGGCGGTATTCCCGCAACCATCGACCCGATGGTGGCCTGCGCATCCCGCACGATCGCGCTCGCCGCCCTTCGCCTGCTGGAAGACCAGACCGCCCGCGATGCGGCGATGAATGAATTCGTCACCCGCACCGGCGGTGGCATCGGCGGTTCGAACTGGGTCGCGCCGCTCTGCGACTACGAGCCGCCGATTGGATTTCGCTGGCCGGAATATGTCACCACCCCGCGCGGACGCGACTGGTGGATCCCGAGCAATCAGACACCCTCACGAGGAGCATCCCATGACCGTTCATGACCGCATTGTCGCCGAGCCGTTTTCGCTGCAGCGCCGCAACCCGGCCGGCGGCACCAAGCCGCTGACCGCCTGGGGCTTCGCCAACGAGACCGACGTGCTGACCGATGTCTTGCTCGGCTCGCCGAACTTCCTGCGGCATCTCTCGACCAGCTCGCTGTCGCGAAAGCATCTGCGCGAGGCGCCCTGCAACGTGCAGATCGCCCAGGCGCAGCACAAGGACCTCGTCGCCGCCTACGAGCATTTCGGCGTCAATATCCACTGGCACGAGCCAACGCCGGAACTGCCGATGCAGGTCTATTCCCGTGATTCCAGTGTCATGACGCCTTACGGCGCCTTCATCACCGCCATGGCCAACTGGTGGCGGCGTGGCGAGAATTATGCCGCGATCCGCACCTACGAAAAGCTCGGCATCCCGATCTACGACATGGTCACGGCTGGTACCTTCGAGGGCGGCGACTTCAACGTCATCGAGGACGGCGTCGTGCTGATCGGTTGTGGCGGCGCCCGCACGCAGGAAGAAGGCGCGCGCCAGGTCCAGGCCTGGTTCGACAAGGAAGGCTGGGAAACCCGCATCGCCTTCATCGACGAGTACTACGTCCACATCGACCTGATGGTGGTGCCGATCGCCGAAAAGCTGACCGCCGTCTGCCTCGCCTGTACGGAGCCAGGCATTGTCGACTGGCTGAAGGGCAAGGGCCACGAGATCATCGACGTGCCGTTCCAGGACACGATGGCGCTCGGCTGCAACTTCATGTCGCTTGGCAAGGACCGGGTGATCGCGCCGACCTCCAGCCAGACGCTGATCGGCCAGCTCAAGGCGCGCGGTTTCGAAGTCGCTGCCGTCGACATGAGCGAGATCTCGAAGACCGGCGGCGGCATCCACTGCATGGCGCAGGCGCTGAAGCGCGAACCGGCCTGAGGGTAAAGCCCATTCGCGAGTGTTGAAACGGTGGCGCGGCGCTTGCCATGCACGGGTCCGTGATTCCGATCCAGCGTATTCCTCCATTTTTCATAGGATGGACATCGCATAAGATCAGTTTTACGAGTCAGCCCAACCAGCGGAGATGTTCGCGCGCCCCAATGAACAAGATCGATACCCACAACAGCAAGGGCGGCGACGAGCGCTCGACCGCCACCAGCCTCTTGCGGCTCGGCACAAGGTTGAAACTCTCCCGGCAGACGCGTGGGCTGACCTTGAAAGTGCTCGCTGCCGCCGCGAACTGCTCTGAAAGCCTGCTTTCCAAGGTCGAGAACGGCAAGGTCTCGCCCTCGCTTCCCATGCTTCACCGGCTTGTCGAGGTGCTCGGCACGAACATTGGCTGGATGTTCGAGGAGTCCGATGGCGAGGAAGGCATCGTTTTTCGAGCCGGATCGCGGCCGTTGATCGCGCTCGATCCGCTTCGGCGCGGCGAAGGTATTTCGCTCGAGCGTGTCATACCGTATTCGCCCGGCCATCTCCTGCAGTGCAACATCCATCATATCGAGGCGGGCGGTGAGAGCGCCGGTCCGATCCAGCATGCCGGCGAGGAAGTCGGCTATCTCCTGGAAGGTGCGATCGAATTGATGGTGGGCGAAAAAACGTTTCGCTTGTCCGCCGGTGATTCCTTCGTCTTCAACTCCGAGCTGCCGCACTGGTACCGCAATGTCGGCGATGAGCGCGCCAGCATTTTCTGGGTGAACACCCCGGCAACATTCTGATCCGGCGCACCCCCATTTCCTTTCCTTGGTGCTAATTCAAGTCACTTGACAAGAAATCAAGTATCTTGAATTATGTCTCTGCGCTCAGGCGCCAGGTGAGCCCGATCAAGGGCCTTTTCCATAAAACCAAGGGGAACCGGAATGCGTCTTACCAAGATCCTTTCAGGCTGCGCCGCAGCCATCGCCATGACCCTCGCCCTCGGCTCTGCTTCCGCCATGGCCGAGACCTATGCGCTGGTGACCATCAACCAGCAGGCCCTGTTCTTCAACCAGATCAATGACGGTGCAACGGCTGCTGCAAAGGCTGCCGGCGTCGACCTCGTCATCTTCAACGCAAACAATGTACCGAGCGCGCAGAACGATGCGATCGAGAACTACATCACCCAGAAGGTCGACGGCATCATTCTCGTCGCCATCGATGTCAACGGTGTGAAGCCGGCCATAACCGCGGCCAAGGCCGCCGGAATTCCGGTCATTGCCATCGACGCGCAGATCCCAAACGGCGACAACGTCGCATTCGTCGGCGTCGACAACACGAAGGCCGGCGAAGATATCGGCAAGTTCTACGCCGAATACGTCAAGACCAAGCTGAACGGAACCGCCAAGATCGGCGTCGTCGGCGCGCTCAATTCGTTCATCCAGAACCAGCGGCTCGACGGCTTCAAGAAGGCCGTCACTGATAGTGGCCAGAAGGTCATCTTCCTCGACACGGTCGACGGCCAGAACGTCCAGGACGTAGCGCTGTCCGCCTCCGAGAACCTCATGACCGCCAATCCCGACATGACGACGCTTTATGCGACGGGCGAGCCGGCTCTGCTCGGCGCGGTCTCTGCCGTCACCAGCCAGGGCCGTACCGGCGACGTCAAGGTGTTCGGCTGGGACCTGACCAAGTCGGCGGTGCAAGGTCTGGAAGAGGGCTGGGTGATCGCAGTCGTCCAGCAGGATCCGGCTGGTGAAGGCAAGGCGGCGATCGAAGCCTTCGGCAAGCTCAAGAAGGGCGAGAAGATCGATCCGATCATCAATGTTCCGATCACCATCGTGACCAAGGAAAATGTCGGCCAGTTCAAGGACATGTTCAAGTAATATCCTCCCCAGAGCGCCGGGCCGCTCAATGACCTTATGGTTGCCTGCACGGCCCGGCGACCGATTGAACTTCTTGCGTTCTAGAACTGGAACCATGATGAGCGATGGCGAGACCTACCGCGTCAGGATGACCGGTATTTCCAAACGGTACGGCCCTATCCAGACACTGGATGATGTTTCGCTGAACCTGAAGCCGGGCGAGGTGCTCGGGCTGGTCGGCGACAATGGCGCCGGCAAATCCACCCTGAGCAAGGTTCTGTCCGGTGCGGTCATTCCGGATTCCGGCAGCATCGAGATCGACGGCAAGGCTATCTTCTTTTCCTCACCGGCCGATGCCCGCGCCGCACGGGTGGAGATGGTCTACCAGGACCTTTCGCTCTGCGACACGGTGGATGTGGCGGGCAATCTATTCCTCGGCCGCGAGCCGCGCCGCCGCCTTCTCGGCGTCCCCTTTCTCGACAACAAGCGTATGCATGACCAGACGCGCGAAATGCTCGACCGGCTCGGCATAGTCATCACCGATACCAGACTGAAGGTCGAAAACCTTTCCGGCGGGCAGCGCCAGTCGATTGCCATCGGCCGCGCCGCCTCGTTCGATCCGTCGGTGCTGATCATGGACGAACCGACGGCGGCCCTTGCGGTTGCCGAAGTCGAGGCGGTTCTGGAGCTCATCCGAACCGTCAGCGCCCGCGGCGTCAGCGTCATCCTCATCACCCATCGGCTACAGGATCTGTTCCTCGTCTGCGACCGGATCCAGGTCATGTATGAGGGCCGCAATGTCGCCGAACGCAAGATCGGCGACACCAGCATCGAGGAGGTTGTCAACCTGATCGTCGGCCGTAAATTCACGGCGCGCTCTGCCCGCGCCAGCCGTGATGAAGCAGTTCAGCCATGAACGTCACATCATCGCCCAAGGAAATCAGCGCCTCGCCGTCCAAACGCACCCACAACAGCACATGGAAGGATGTGGCGATAGCCAATGGCAGCGTTGTCTCGATTACGCTGTTTTTCCTCGTCGTCTGCGTGGTCTTTTCGCTGACCACCGGCTCCTTCCTGACGACACCCAATCTGCTCAACATCGTGCGCCAGTCGGCGCCGCTGCTGATCGTTGCGGCAGCCATGACCTTCGTCATCACCACTGGCGGCATCGACCTTTCTGTCGGGTCGGTGCTGGCTCTGACGGCAACGCTGTCGGCTGTCTTGCTGCAGTCCGGCCTGCCGTGGCCGCTGGTCGTCGTCGCCATGCTGGCTCTTGGCGCGGCGATCGGCGCTTTGCAGGGCTTCTTCATAGCCTATGAGCGGATCCCGGCCTTCATCGTTACGCTTGCCGGTCTTTCCATCATCCGCGGCGTGGCCTTGCTGATCACCGGCGGCTATTCGATCCCGGTTGAGCCGACCAGCTTCTTCGTCAACATCGGCAGGGCCTGGTTTCTTGGTGTGCCGGTACCGGCTCTGCTCGCCCTTGTCGTCTTGGTCGTCGCCTATCTCGCGTTCAACCAGACGCCGTTCGGCCGCTATGTCACCGGCATCGGGGCCAATGCCGAAGCGGTGCGCCGCGCCGGTGTCGATACGCGCTTTATGACGCTGTTCGTCTATGTCCTGTCGGGCATGGCGGCGGCGGCGGCCGGCATTGTTCTTGCCGCCCGGCTCGGTTCCGGCTCATCGAATTCCGGCCAGGGTTTCGAGCTCGATGTCATTGCCGCCGTGGTGCTTGGCGGCACCAGCCTGTTCGGCGGGCGCGGCACGATCATCGGCACCGTGCTCGGCGCGTTGACCGTCGCGGTTATCGGCAACGGCCTGATCCTCGCACATATGTCGCCCTTCCTGACGCCGATCGTCACCGGCACAATCATCCTCGTTGCCATCTGGCTGAATTTCCGCCTGTTCAAAGGCGCAACGCGGAGCCGCTGACATGGATCATTTGTTCGACGACAAGCCAAGGGAACGGGCGCCGATCGGTGTTCGCTCCGGCACCGTGATGACCGTTACCGGCCCGGTCTCGATTGCCGACATGGGCGTGACGCTGATGCATGAACACATCCTGCTCGATGGCGCGACATCTTGGAAATGCCCCTGTCATCCCGACGAGAAGAAGATCGCCGAGCAGCCGGTCAGCATGGAGATCATCGGCGAACTGCGGATGAACCCCTACATGAACCGCGACAACGTCTCCCTCGACGACAGCGACCTGGCGCTTTCGGAGCTGGCAAAATACCGGGCACTCGGCGGCCATACCGTGGTCGATGCGACCAATATCGGCATTGGCCGCGATCCGGTGAAGCTGGCGCGGATCGCCCGTGCGTCAGGATTGCGGATCATCATGGGTACGGGCTTCTACCTGCAGCACACCCATCCCGACTGGCTGAAAGCGATGGACGTCGACGACGTCACCGAATTCCTCGTCAACGATGTCGGCGGCGGGTCGACGCAGCCCGAAATCATGGCCGGCATCATCGGCGAGGTCGGTGTCAGCAAGGATTTCACCGACGAGGAACGCAAGTCACTGCGGGGTTCGGCTCGCGCGGCCAAGATCACCGGCGTGCCGCTGACCATTCATCTGCCTGGCTGGGAGCGACTGGCTCATGACGTGCTCGACGTGGTCGAGGCGGAAGGCGCCGATCTCCGGCATACGGTGCTTTGCCACATGAACCCGAGCCACAACGATCTTGCCTACCAGCAAAGCCTCGCCGCGCGCGGCGCATTCCTGGAATACGACATGATCGGCATGGATTTCTATTATGCCGACCAGGATGCTCAATCGCCGTCCGACGAGCAGAATGCACGGGCGATCCGCTCGCTGATCGACATGGGATTGCTCGACCGGATCCTGCTGTCGCAGGACGTCTTTCTCAAGATCATGCTGACCCGCTTCGGCGGTTTCGGCTACGGCTTCATCCTGAAGCATTTCGTGCCGAGACTGAAACGCCATGGTGTCGAGCAGTCGGCAATCGACATCATGCTCGTCGACAATCCAAAGACCGTGTTCGCCGAGGGCGTCTGAGCCGCGGCTCCAAACAAGATAGGGAGACTACATGTCCAGGAAGAAGGTTCTTCTCGCAGGCGAGTCCTGGGTCTCGACCGCGACCCACATCAAAGGCTTCGATCAGTTTCCGACCGTAACCTATCACACCGGTGCCGATGAGCTGCTGGCCGCGCTGAAGGACAGTCCGTTCGATGTCACCTTCATGCCGGCGCATGAGGCGCAGCGGAATTTCCCGCAGTCCATGGAAACGCTTTCCGCCTATGACGCGGTCGTGCTTTCCGATCTTGGTGCCAACACGCTGCTGCTCCACCCGGACACCTGGGTTCATTCCAAACCGACGCCGAATCGACTGCGCCTGTTACGCGACTATGTCGGCAATGGCGGCGGCCTGTTGATGTTCGGTGGCTATTACAGCTTCCAGGGCATCAATGGTGGCGCGCGCTACCACAAGACGCCGGTCGAGGACGTTTTGCCGGTCACCTGCCTGCCCGTGGACGACCGTGTCGAGGTCCCGGAAGGCTATGCGCCGGTCGTTGTAGGCCCGCAGAACCATCCGATCCTTGAGGGTCTCGGCAAGGATTGGCCGATCCTGCTCGGCTTCAACGAAGTCACGGTCAAGGACGGTGCGGAAGTTCTCGCCACCGTTTCCTCGGACTACCGTTCGCTGCCACTGCTCGTGACTGGTAAATATGGGCGGGGTCGCACCGTCGCCTGGACCTCCGATGTCGGCCCGCACTGGCTGCCGCCGGGCTTCATCGCCTGGAATGGCTACAAGACACTGTTCGAACAGATGCTGGGCTGGGCAACAGCCAGGGATTAGCCATGCGCGTCCATGTCGTCGGCAATGTTTGCGTCGATACGACGTTTCGGCTGGACCGGTTTCCGGCTGCAGGCGAGACGCTGAATGCGTCGGAGCATGCCGACGGACTTGGCGGCAAGGGTGCGAACCAGGCGGTGGCCGCGGCGCGCACCGGAGCCGATGTCCGCTTCCGTACGGCGATCGGCAACGATGCCGCCGGAGCCTGGATCAAAGAGCAGTTGAGCCGCGATCTCGACACCAGCCATGTAACGATGCTGCCGCTGCCCAGCGACCGGTCGACGATCATAGTCGATGCCCGTGGCGAGAACCTCATCGTCACCGGCGCCAGTTGCGCGGCCGCCTTCGATCCCCTGGCCGACAGCGATTTTATCCGATCGGTCGAACGCGGCGACATCGTGGTGGTCCAGGGTAATCTGGATCCGGATGTAACGACCGCTTGCCTAAAGGCGGCCCGCAGCGCGGGAGCGATGACGGTCTTCAATCCAAGCCCGCTTGCGGCCGGCCATACACCGGGTTTGAGCGACGTCAGCCTGGCCATCGCCAATGCAGGCGAAGTGGAGCAACTGACTGGAATAAATGGTCCCGACGCGGCAGCCCGCGAACTAATCAGTCAAGGCGCAGACACCGCTGTCGTGACGCTTGGCGCGCTTGGCTGCCTGGTCGCCGATGACAACGGTCGGGTCGACCGGATCGGGGCGCCGAGCGTGGCCGTGGTAGACACCAGCGGCGCGGGCGATGTCTTTTGCGGTTGCCTCGCCGGCTGCCTTGCGGCCGGGATGGACCTCACCGCGGCGGCGCGGATCGCGGTCCACGCCGCAGCCATCTCGGTTGGACGCGCCGGGACGCTCGGCTCCTGCCCTGACAGGCGGGAGATGAAACTGCTCATGGAAACGACGGAAGCGCAAACCGCATGACAAAATCCCCCAAACCGGTCGGCCGGGTGACGAATGATGCCCTGCAGTCGATCTTCGGCCGAAGCAAGGTGGTGATCGGCGTCATTCATCTGGCACCTCTACCAGGTGCGCCGCGCTACAATGGCGAAGCGGTCGAGGCTATCTATCAGCGCGGCCTCGACGACGCCAAAGCCTATTTGCATGGCGGTTGCGATGGCGTGATCGTCGAAAACCACGGCGACGTTCCGTTTGCCAAGCCCGACGATATCGGGCCGGAAACCTCCGCCTACATGTCCGTCGTCTCAGACCGGATCCGAAAGGAACTCAGCCGGCCGATCGGCATCAATGTGCTTGCCAATGCTTCAATTCCCGCGCTGTCGATCGCCAGTGCCTCCGGTGCTTCCTTCGTCCGCGTCAATCAATGGGCCAACGCCTATGTTGCCAATGAGGGCTTTATCGAAGGCGAAGCGGCGCGTGCCATGCGCTTCCGCGCCAAGCTTCGGGCCAACGGCATCCGCATCTTCGCCGACGCGCATGTCAAGCATGGCGCCCACGCCATCGTCGGCGACCGGCCAGTCGAGGAACAAGTCAAGGACCTGGTGTTCTTCGATGCCGACGCCGTGATCGCCACCGGCCAACGCACCGGCCATGCCGCTGATCTAGGCTATATCAGGATGATCAAGGATGCCGCCGGGCTGCCGACGCTTGTCGGGAGCGGGGTGACGCCCGACAACGCCAACGATATCCTCGACATCGTCGACGGCGTGATTGTCGCCAGCTCGCTCAAGTATGATGGCGTGTGGTGGAATCAGGTCGACCCCCAACGGGTTAACGCCTTTATCCGAGGCCTCAAGCGGTGACTTTGGTACCGGAGATCGACGGCGAACGGCTGCTGAGCCGACTCGATGCCTTCGCCCGGATTGGCGCGACGCCTGCCGGAGGCGTGAACCGACAGGCGTTCAGCATTGAGGATCGCAGCGCCCGGCGCCTGCTGGCGGAATTGGCGATCGAGCGCGGTTTCGCGGTCTTTCAGGATGCCATGGCGAACCTCTTCATCCGCCGCGAAGGCACGGATGCCACGCTGCCGCCGCTGCTGATCGGCAGCCACTTAGACAGCCAGCCGACCGGGGGGCGCTTCGATGGAGCGCTCGGCACGCTTTCCGCCTTCGAGACGCTCGAAGCCGTGGAGGACGCGAAGGCCGAAACTCGAATGCCGATCGAGGTCGTCGCCTGGGCCAATGAAGAGGGCAGTCGGTTCGCGCCCGGTGTGATGGGCTCCATGGCTTTCACTGGAGCCGATACTTCCGCATGGCGGTCCATAATCGGCAGCGACGGTGCGTCCCTCGCAGGGGAGCTCGGGGCAACAATCTCCGCCTTGCCAGAGGCAACCCTTCGCCCCCTTGGCATGCCGATCTCCGGCTATATCGAGCTCCATATCGAACAGGGGCCATCGCTGGAAAAGGAGCGGTTGCCGATCGGTATCGTCACCGCCGTGCAAGGCACGCGCTGGCTGGAAGTTTCCATCGAGGGCGCTGCCGGTCATGCCGGCACAACCGGCCTTGCCTATCGCAAGGATCCGATGGTCGCGGCAGCTGCCGCAATGCACCGCCTGCAGACGACGATCATGCCGTTCGACAGCAGCGCAAGGCTGACGGTGGGCCGGGTCACCGCCAAGCCTGGCTCGATCAACGCCATACCGCAGTCCGTGGTCTTTGCCGTCGACATCAGGCATCCGCAGGTAGAGCGGCTCGATGCCATCGAAGCCGAGTTGCGTCAGGTCTGCGCAGCGGAAGCAGAGGCTCAGCATTGCACGGTAACGATCACGCGGTCGTTTGACATGCCCGGGGCGGCATTCTCTCCCGATATGGTCAAAACTGTCCAGGAGGCCGTCAATTCGCTGCGGCTGCCGCATAAGCAGATGATATCGGGGGCATTCCATGACGCGCTGTTCCTCGCACGGGTGGCGCCCGCCGCGATGATTTTTGTGCCGTGCCGTGACGGGCTAAGCCACAACGAGGCAGAATATGTGGAACCTGCCTACGCCGTTACCGGCGCGCGGGTACTGCTGCAGGCGGCCATCGCGGCAGCCTCGCCGCGATGATCATTCAAGGCACTGCTCTGGCAGGCTGAGCGCGCCAATCCCCATTCCTGACTCTCCTGCCCTTCGCACCAACAAACTATGCAGTTGTGTCCTCACCGCCCTTGTGAGCGTCCGCAAAATGGATGAATAGTCGGGACGGTGCATCGCCCTGAAATTGCCGGCTTGCGGTTTTCAGGTCACGCCACAGCCGAGCCGGGTTTTTGAATGGCCAGTCCTGAACCGCGCAAGAGAAGAGGGCCGATCGCCACCCGGCTGCTGGCGCTCGATGCGTGGATCGATTCCTCGCTCTACGAAATCGGTTTCAAGGCGCGCCAATTCTGGGAATCCGCGACGATCTTCTCGCGGCGCTTTCGCGTATCCGGCTGGCGCCGCCGCGTCGTCGAATTGCTGAGCGAGGGTTTCACGCTCGGCGCCGGCGGTATTGTGGTGATGCTGGCGCTGGCCATTCCGGCTTTCCAGGACACGGCCGGCGACTGGCGCGCCCAGGGCGACTTCGCCGTCACCTTCCTCGACCGCTATGGCAACGAGATCGGCCAGCGCGGCATCATCCAGCGCGATTCGGTGCCGGTCGACGAGATGCCCGATCACGTGATCAAGGCGGTGCTTGCCACAGAGGATCGCCGCTTCTTCGACCACTACGGCATCGACGTGCTCGGTCTTTCGCGCGCCATATTCGAGAATGTGCGGGCGAACTCCGTCGTCCAGGGCGGCTCGAGCATCACCCAGCAGCTGGCCAAGAACCTGTTCCTCACCAATGAGCGCACATTGGAGCGCAAGATCAAGGAAGCCTTCCTGTCGCTGTGGCTCGAGGCCAATCTGTCGAAGAAGGAAATCCTGCAGCTCTATCTCGACCGCGCCTATATGGGCGGCGGCACGTTCGGCATCGAGGCGGCCGCCGACTTCTATTTCGGCAAGAGCGTCAAGGACCTGAACCTCGCCGAGGCGGCGATGCTGGCCGGGCTGTTCAAGGCGCCGACCAAATATGCTCCCCACATCAACCTGCCGGCGGCGCGTGCGCGCGCCAATGTGGTGCTGTCGAACCTTGTCGATTCCGGTTTCATGACCGAAGGTCAGGTCCTCCAGGCCAGGCTGCACCCGGCCGATGTCGTTGACCGCGGCGAACAGAAAAGCCCGGATTATTACCTCGACTGGGCGTTCGACGAGGTCAAGAAGATCGCCAAGCCGGGCCAGCACTCGCTTGTCGCCCACACCACCTTCGACGCCAACATCCAGAAGGCGGCGGAAGAATCGGTGGAGTTCCACCTGCGCCAGTTCGGCAAGGAGTACAACGTCACCGAGGGCGCGGTCGTCGTCATCGAGACCAACGGCGCCGTACGCGCCATCGTCGGCGGCCGCGATTACGGCGCCAGCCAGTTCAACCGCGCCACCAAGGCGCTGCGCCAGACCGGCTCGTCGTTCAAACCCTATGTCTACGCAACCGCGATGGAACACGGCTTCACCCCCAACTCCATCATTTCCGGCGGCCCGATCAGTTGGGGCTCCTGGTCGCCGCACAATTACAGCGGCGGATCGGCAGGCAACGTCACGCTGATCATGGCAATGGCCAAATCGATCAACACCGTGCCGGTGCGGCTGGCCAAGGACCATCTCGGCATCGGCCCGATCAAGGCCATGGCCGAGGCGATGGGTGTGGAATCGCCGCTCGAAGCGCACAAGACAATGGTGCTCGGCACCTCGGGCATGACGGTGATGGACCAGGCGACGGGCTACAGCGTGTTCGCCGACAACGGCTTCGTCGGCTCCCGGCACGGCATCAGCCAACTCGTCACCCGCACCGGCGAGGTGGTTTATGATTTCGCCAAGGATGCGCCGCCGCCACACCGGGTGCTGTCGGAGCAGGCGCTGAAATCGATGAACACCATGCTGGCCGCGGTGCCGGTGATGGGTACGGCGCGGCGCGCTCAACTTCCCAACATCGTCGTCGCCGGCAAGACCGGCACGACGCAGTCCTACCGCGACGCCTGGTTTGTCGGCTTCACCGGCAACTACACGGCGGCGGTATGGATGGGCAACGACGACTTCACGCCGACCAAGAACATGACCGGCGGCTCGCTGCCGGCAATGGTGTGGCAGCGACTGATGGTTTATGCGCACCAGAATATCGACCTCAAACCGATCCCGGGCATCGACAAACCCTTCGTCGACGAGGAGGTCGCGGCCAAGGCCGAGGAAGCGCAGAAGAAGAGCGATGCACAGGCAGCGGCCGACGCCGCGGCCGAACGGCCGGCGGTGCTATCCAGCCGGACCACGCAGACGCTGCGGGACATGACCAGGCTGTTCCAGTCGGCGCCCGTCCTCGATGCGCCTCAACCGCCGGAGACGCTGTCGGCACTGTGATCCTTTCCGACTGGTCTGGGCAGGCAAATCCATCGGCCCGCTTGCCACAAGGCCCTGCGCCGCGATATCCCGAGCGGCAACTCTTCACGTCCCCGGCCCCTCATGCTCAAGAATGCCTTCCTGACGCTGCTTTCGCTTGCCATAGCCATCGTCGGCGGTGGCGGCAGCGTCTGGTATGCGCTGAAAGTCCAGGATGGTGTCGGCGCCATCCGGATCGGCCAATGGACAGCCTTTCCCGACATAGGTACGCCGTCTGCAGATCCCTACTCCAAAGCCCGTGTGGCGCGTGAGGGCGTGCTTGCGCTCGGGCGCGCCGAAGGGCTGTCCTTCGTTGCCGAGCGCGATGCGGGCGGCGGCGAACTCAAGCGCGAATGCACCTATACCATCGAGGGTGGATTTCCGACGGCGCGGTTCTGGACGCTCTATGCCGCCGACCAGTCGCTCGGCGTCGTCGAAACAGGCAAACCCCGGCTCGCGGCGCTACAATCCTATGGGGTGGTGCGCCAGTCCGACAATTCGGTCGTCATTTCCGCCGGCCATCACCCGATGCCGGGCAATTGGCTTTTGACCGACGGTTTCGGCAGGATGTATTTCGTGCTGACCTTCTACGACACGCCGATCGCCAGCAGCACCGGCCTGTCGGATGTCTCGCTGCCGAATATCGTCAAGGTCGGCTGCGATGCGTAGTTTTTCCGCGGCGATGCGCAGACTTTTGCATGCCGTCCTGCTCGGCTTGCTCGGCGCCGGCATCGTGCACATCGCCGTGCTGCTTCTGGTGCCCGAGTTTTCCGAACGCGACGCCTGGTCGCGGCTGTCCATGGCGTCGGATCTCTACAAGATGACGCGGCTCGATGCCGAGGCCGGTGGCGCGCCCGTGGTGAAATCCGTCGACCCCCTGTTTTACGCAACGGCGTGCCGGTTCGACCTGGGCGAAGGCATGGTCCGCATCAAGGCGCCTGGACATGTCCCGTTCTGGTCGGTCTCGGTCTACGACCGCAGCGGCCATAACATCT
The DNA here is from genome assembly GCF_964254115.1 of Mesorhizobium sp. LjRoot246. NCBI lineage: Bacteria > Pseudomonadati > Pseudomonadota > Alphaproteobacteria > Hyphomicrobiales > Phyllobacteriaceae > Mesorhizobium > Mesorhizobium sp. LjRoot246. Next base: position 4,999,058 of record NZ_CAXUSN020000001.1, read on the forward strand.
ATTCCTTCAACGACCACACCGCGACCGGCAGCGTGCTGGATGCCGTCGTGCTGACACCGGCGCAGATGATCGACGTGCGCAAGGATCTTCCCGAAGACCTTCAGGGAGCGATCTTCGTCGAAGCGCCAATCGAGGAAGGCATCTTCGTCATCCGCGCCTTCGTGCCCGATGACAGCTGGAAGCCGATCGTATCGCGCTTCTTCGAGCAGAGTTCCTGCGAGTTGCAGGACTTCTAGATATGCGCCAGATCAGCGGTCCGTGGCCGCCGAAACTCAGTGGTGAGGAAACGGCTTCGTCCCTGGCGATCCTGGCTTGTCGGGATCGATCGGCCGTACTTCGCCAGCGGCCGATCGCTCATAGCGGATGCCGGGAAAGATGATCACCGCCGCCGGCATTTCGGCGGTTTGCTTTGTCCGATTGCTTGGTGCCGTTCGCGGCACGAAAGACAGTACCATGCCCATGGTTCGCGCATTCCTCTCGGTTTCCCCGGAGCACAACGCAACGCCTCCAAATATCATTAAGGCAGGCAGAGGGTTAACGGAGCGCTAACGGATCGTCGCTAACTTGATCTTTGTCTTGAGGTCAGGACGTTCTGACCGAGGCACCCGCGAAACCGACACGGTCCCGGTCGAGCGTGGTCAAGATTGTGTCGAGTACGGGCGTATCCTTCGTGTCATCTTCGGACTTCAGGCAAATCGCGGTACGAAAAGACTCGGGAAAGGCCGAAAGGCTGTTCCGCGCCGCGGTGTCGGCATTCTGTTCGCTCACCCGCCCTTCACGTCGCGAGATCGGCCAACTCGAAGACCTAACGCTGCCGCTGTTCAATGACGTCTCCGTCGAATCACGCCGCTATGTCGCAGCCGCCCTTTCCGAATGCGAATATGCCCCCGCCGCCCTGGTGCGCCGGCTCTGCGAGGAACCGGTCGACATCGCCGCGCCGCTGCTCATCCGCTCACGCGCGGTCACCGACATCGATCTCATCGCGCTGATCGGGCGACATGGCCTGCCGCATGCCCGTGCCATTGCGCGGCGCAAGGGCTTGAACCCAACCATCGCCGACCTGATCCGGGCGCTCGAAAGGCCGACCCTGGTGCGCGTGCGGGAGCCGGATGCGAACGCCGCCGCGGCAGACAAGATCGCGCCGTTGAGCACGGAGACTGCCGCCGACGAACCCGCCCGAGAACAGGCGCTGGGCATCGCGGCCGAGAATGCACGGCGCAGGCTGCGCTCGATGATGCGCACGGGCGATGAGGCGGCGGCAACGAACGCCGATCCTTTCACCGGCGCGGACACCTATGTCAAATTGCGCGAGACGGCGCTGACGGGAAACGCCGCCTTCTTCCAGACCGCGCTGGCCGATGCGCTCGATATCGATTTCTCGACCGCGCGATCACTCATCGCCAACCAGAATTATGCCTCGCTGCTTGCCGCACTGCGGTCTCTCGACCTCAGCGAAGACAGGGCCTTCCTGATCACGGTCGCGGTCTATCCCAGTCAGTTCCCGCATCCGCAGGCTATCCGCGCCTTCCTCGACCGCTACCGGCTCCTGCATCGTGAAGCAGCCGTCGACAAGGTGCGCCTCTGGAAAGCCGAAACCGTTGCAAGGGTTGTTCGTGACGCCATGCCGGCAAACAGCGATAGCCGAACGGCATCGAACAGTGACGACGCGGAGGCTTCCTCCGGCCTCAGGGCGTCTTCACGGAAATAAGCTCCTCGACGGGCACAGTGCCGGTCTCGATCTCGACCACCCAGATGTCGGGGTCGAATTTTTTCTCCCTCTCCAGCCTGGCATCGAGCATTGCGGCATCGTCGCCGGCCGCGAGCAGACTGAAAAACCGGTCGTCGGGCTTGGCCGAATCGTAGCTTGTCTGCGGCGCCGGCCCGAACAGGGCAACCTCGCCCAGCCTGCCCCGCGCCAGCACGAAAACAGCGCCGGCTTCGGTTGCACCGCGCTTGACCACGGCGGCAAATCCGCCGGCACCGAAAACCCGGCGCAACAGGGCCGATACCCACAGATCCGATGTCACGCGCATAAGAGAACTCCGCTGATGCATGTCGCCCAAAAGTGGTCCGGTTTTGGGACAACGACATGCATGAAAACAAGGCAAGCGGGCTCTCTATCGATATTTCCGCCGCTGGGCGAGCCGTCGTTTCAGCCGTCAGTTGGTCAGGCCGATTTCGCGCATCTTGACGTAGACGATCTCATCGGGCTCGCCCGTTTGCGGCAGGCCGAACAGCGACTGGAATTCCTTGATCGCTGCCTTGGTGCGCGCGCCGACGACGCCGTCCAGCTGCATGTCGTCATTGCCGAACGCCTTGAGCCCGGCCTGGATCTTGACGATGCGGGCATCGGGCGCTTGCGTCTCGGCATTCGCCTGCCCGGAGTTTGTCTGCCCCGAACCTGTCTGCAAAGACACCGGAACGGTGACAGGCGTATCAGGACGCGGCTGCGGCCTGGGTACGACGGAAGCGGTTTTCGGCGTCGCGCCCAGTTGATCCAGCAGAAGCGCGTCGATCTCGCCGGACGCACTGAGCCCGACCTTCTGCTGATAAGCCTGAATGGCCTTGCGCGTGTTGGGGCCGGAAATGCCGTCGACCGTTCCGGAATAGAAATCGAGATCCTTCAGTATGCCTTGCACCTGCTCGATCACCGGATCGCCCTTGATCGGTGCCGGCGTGCCGGATGGCCGCACGATGTTGAACGTCGTCTCCGGTTCGTCGGACGCCGCGCGCGGAAAGCCCTCGATGCTGCGGGTTGCGAAGAACGCGCCGGCATGCGGGAAAGGCTGGTACCACAAGGCATTGGCGGAGACGTAGAACAGCGTCACCAGGAATGCCGTCGAGCCGCCCAACAGGACGGGATTGCGCGAGATCATGCCGCCGACAGCGACGGCGCCGTCCTGAAAGGCGTTGCTGCGGCGCTTGACCGCCTTAGGCCGTTTTGCGGAGCGAGCCATCTCTGTCCCCTTTCGCCATCGCCACAGGCATGGTCAGCACGCCGGCCTTCTCCACCTGACGTCCCTTCGGTCCGTTCACCGGCAGGCTGATGGTCACCGTGGTGCCCTCGCCCGGCATGCTTTCGATGGACATCGTGCCTTCGTGCAGTGCCACCAGACCCTTGACCAGCGAAAGGCCGAGACCCGTGCCCTCGAAACGGCGGGTGTAGTCGTTCTGGATCTGCATGAAGGGCTTGCCGAGATTGGCAAAATCCTCCTCGGCGATGCCGATGCCGGTGTCCCTGACCCAGAAATGCAGACGCGAACCGATACGCTTGGCGCCAACGACGACATCGCCGCCATCGGGGGTGAACTTGATCGCATTGGAGACGAGGTTGATGAGCATCTGCTGCACGGCGCGCCGATCGGCATTGATGTCGCCGGCGTCCGGCGCGATCTGCGTTTGCAGATCGATGTTCTTGGCCTGTGCCTGCAACCGCATCATCGACTGGCACATTTCGACCGCCTCCGCGAACCGGAAGGGCTCCGGTTCGGTCGCATAGACGCCCGATTCGATCCTCGACACGTCGAGTATCGAGGTCACGACGGCGAGCAGATGCTGGCCCGAATCCCGCACCAGGCCGACATATTCCTTCTGGCGCGGATCCTTGAAGGCGCCGAACATCTCATGCAGCAGCATGTCCGAGAAACCGATGATGGCATTCAACGGCGTGCGCAGTTCGTGGCTGACCACAGCCAGGAAGCGTCCTTTCGCCACCTCGGCGGTTGCCGCCGCCTCGTTGGCCGCCGCGAGATCCTCGCGCAGCCGGGCAATCTCGTCATTCTCGCGCAGGACAAGTGTGAAGGCGTCGTCCTGTTCCTCACCGCGCACCAGATCAAGCGAGAACGGCCGGTAATTGTCCGCCGCCAAGCGATTTTCATTCTGGCCACTGCCGTTCTGAGGCAGCCGGATGCGCAATTCGAGCCGGCGCGACAGCGCGCCATCGCGCATGTCGGCGAGTGCGCTGAGATAGGAGACACGATCCGACAGATGGATGCGATCGAAGAGGCCGTTCCCGGACAGCAGTTCGGGCGGCAATTTCAGAAGGGTGCGCGCCTTTGGCGAAGCGTCCAGAACCTCGCCATGACGGGCGACGCGCAAGATCACCGCATCGATGATGTCTTCGAGACGGTCGGCCTTGTCGGCGACGTCAGCCGCATCGGCCGTGTTTTGAAACGCCGATGCGCGCGGGATCAGTGTGAGCGCCCATGCCAATGGCACCAGCCAGTGCCAGGCGGCAATCTGCGTCCCCGTGAATGGGAACAGAGTTGCGGCCAGAGGCTGAGCCAGGATGGCGACAGCGGCCGACACGGTTCCCCAAAGTGCCGCACGCCGCGAGGCGCCGATCCACCAGGCTTCGAATGGCAGCGCCACGACAAGCATGGCGACAGGCGAGCTCAGCCCTCCGGCGGCGGCGATCAAACCAGCAAGAGCAATGCCCGCCATCGCCAGGGCGAGTTGAGCGGCCGCAGTCATCTTGCCGGTCGCCGCGACAAGCAAGGCGACGAACCAGCACAGGCCAAAGGCCGCGAAGATAGCGGCCATGGTGACGGCGGCGCCCATACCTGAAGTGATCAGCGTGACCGCAGCACCGGCGGCAAAGAAAGGAGCGGCGAGCATGACGCCAATGAAGCGCCGCTGGCGCTCGCGGTCGCTCCGCTCGAGAATGGACGGATGGACCATACGTTCGCAACCGGCTGAAATCGCGCCAGGCAATTCAACGTATCTGGCCTTGATTGAACTCAACTCAACGCACTCGCACTTGTCGTGGACAGCTCTGCTTTGCAGATGGTTCTGGTTGGCTTTGAAACTCGCATTCAGCGTTTAAGGAATGGATAAGGCGGGGCCGACCAAGACCCCGACCCACGGCAAATATCGGGATGCCGGCAGCCGAAAGCACGGGCAAATGCAGCCATAGTAAACGGAGGGTTATTCGGCGGCGGCACCCATCGGGTGGATGCACGCAGCGCTCGGACTCCCGGCTTTCGGGAAAAATGAAGGAAAAGCATGGAGATAGATGGTTATCCGGTGTTAATAAAAACCATTCGGATTTGAGACAAACCGATTGCACAACGGCTCGTTTCGCATTTGCCTAAAATTTGAGGAAAATTGTCGGCTAAGCTGCAAGCCGTCCTTTGCGCCTGTGTGCCAACATCCTGCCCACAAAAGAGGTCATGCCATATGGATGCATGATCCGGTCACGACGAGAGGGCAAGGGCATGGTCTTTCTTATAAGAATGGCTTTCTGGTTTTCGCTGGTGCTGCTGGCGCTGCCACTGACTGTCGGCCCCGACGAATCGGGCCGCGAAAGCGTCGGACCGATCCAAGCCCTGTTTGCGGCACGCGAAGCGGTTGGCGACATCGCCGGCATTTGCGAACGCAAGCCCGATGTCTGCGAGACCGGCAAGTCGGCGATGCACACCATCACCGCCCGCGCCAAGGAGACCGCCAAGATCGCGGCAGCGATGATGGACGACAAGTCCACCGCTGGACCCGACACATCGACGATGACCGGCAGCCTGCCCGAAGAAATCGTCTTGCCCGAGACGGTCGACCTGCCGCCTCAGAATTAAGCCGTTTCGACGGCGCACCGCGGGCTGTCTGGCCTCTCGACGCCTGCGGTGTTCTTGTTTTTTTCCGTGACGCGGCGCCGCCTCGTGACTATATCCCAGGCATGACCACCACGATCCAGACGATCCGCGACGACTTCTCGTTCCTCGAGGAATGGGAAGACCGCTATCGTTATGTCATCGAACTCGGCGAGGCGCTGCCTCCGTTTCCCGACGAGCAGCGCAGCGCCGCCAACAAGGTGCCGGGCTGCGTCAGCCAGGTCTGGCTGACCACCGAACAGGGGCCGGGAGCCGATCCGGTCATCATCTTCACCGGCGATTCGGACGCTCATATCGTGCGTGGGCTGGTCGCTATCATGCTGGCGCTGTTTTCCGGCAGGACGGCCGGCGAGATCCAGAAGACCGATGCGGAAGCGACATTGAAAGAACTCGGCCTCGACGAACATCTTTCGCCGCAGCGCGCCAACGGCCTTCGCTCGATGGTCAAGCGCATCAAGCGCGACGCCGAGGCGGCGCTCAAGCAAACTGCCTGACACTCCTCGATCATCGTGCCGCTGCCCCGCGAAATCAAAACGGCGCCCGAAGGCGCCGTTTTTCGATTCGATCTGGCTTGTTTTGACGCAATTCCCAAGGGAAAGCGCTATGCGCTTTTCCCGGGAAAACCGTTTCACACTTTTCCTGGAATTGCTCTGGCAGCGATTACCGCGCCTTGCGCTTGCGGCCGAGACCCATCTTCTTGGCGAGTTGGGACCGGGCGGCGGCATAGTTGGGTGCAACCATCGGATAGGTCGGGTCGAGGTTCCACTTTTCGCGATACTGATCCGGCGTCAGGTCGTAGTGGGTCATCAGATGGCGCTTCAGCGACTTGAACTTCTTGCCGTCTTCAAGGCAGACGATGTAGTCGTCATGAACCGAGCGCTTCGGGTTGACCGCCGGCTTTTGCTTGTCGGCAGGCGGCTGTTCGGCGGTTCCGCCCACACGCCCGAGGGCGGCATGGACATCGGATATCAAGTTCGGCAACTCGCCGACTGGTACGGGATTGTTGCTGACGTAGGCCGCCACCACATCGGCGGTCAATTCGATCAGCGCATCGCTGTTTCTGGAAGGTGTTTCGACAATATCCATGGTCTTCAGGCCCCAACAAGAGTTACTTCGATCTGCGCCCTTTTTTACAGGCAGGGCATTGCACGAGTTTTGTGCGGCAGAGCTTCTACGATTCGTGTCGCGGGGACATCAATGACCCTGCCGACCAAGTAAGTCAATTCGTCCTTTGCGCTATATTGAACGATATTGATCAAATATTCCCTGATCAGCTTCAATCTTTCGTGCATTGTGTAATTTATCGATATTTCGCGCGCGAACCGGTAGCGGCTGACGTAACGTCAGATCGCCTTTACATTCGCGGCAACTCACAAAGTGGGTTTCAATGCTTGATTTTGCTTGGCTATTGCACGCGCGATCTTGGTTGTTCACATCTGTCCACAAAACCACAGGTTGCCGCCCGGCGCGCCGGCTGGATCGTTGATCGCTACCGCGTCAATCAATGCGAGGTGATGTATTTGCCATAAGCCCACCCGGTGACGAAGTTGCCGTTTTGGGCCGGGTCATGCCAGACTTCGCACCAGCGATAGCGAACCGTCTGTTCCTGCTTCCACGCCGGCTGATTGGCGATGTCGAGCAGATTTGTCCCGCCGGTGCATCGCCCGGTCATCTGCAGAACGGTCCCGTTTGGATAAGCCGCTTGCTTCTGGGAGGTGCCCGACGGGTAATTGCGCACATTGAGCGTGTCGCCGAACGGCACATTGGCCACTTGCCAAGCCGCGAATACGGTCGCATGAGACTGGCCGGCAAAGGCCAGAGTTAGCGAAGCAACGGTGAAAGCCGCAGCAGTCCGAGACCAGATAGTCATCATCTTTCCTCCCAGCTCATCTCCTGGAGCCCGACACAACCAATAGACTGCGGCTCTTGAACCCGCCCTGATCGGCGTGTTCATTCGCCATTCAAGATATTCCAAAAGCGAGACGCAATGACCAAGATGTCCGTATTTCCGATCGTCAGCCCGCCAACGCCCGAGAAGCGACCGGTTTTCGACACGCATCACGGCATCACGCGAACCGACGACTATGCCTGGCTGCGGGCCGACAATTGGCAGGAGATGTTCCGGGATCCGTCCTTGCTCGATGCGGGGATCCGCGCCGAACTCGAGGCAGAGAACGCCTACCAGTCAAAGCTGATGGCCGACACGGTCGAGCTGCAGAAGCAGCTTTTCAAGGAGATGAAGGGGCGTATCAAGGAAGACGATTCTTCCGTACCGATGAAGGACGGACCCTATGCCTATGGTTCATCCTTCAAGCTTGGCGGCGAGCAGCCGCGCTATTTCCGCATGCCGCGCGACGGCGGCGCCGAGCATATCCTGCTCGACGGCGACGCGGAGGCCGCGGGCAAGGCCTATTTCCGCCTTGGCGGCGTCGATCATTCGGGCGACCATGCCAAGCTGCTGTGGGCATTCGACGACAAGGGCTCCGAATTCTACACGCTTCGCGTGCGCGACCTTGAGGTTGGCAAGGAACTTACCGATCTGGTACCCGACACCGGCGGTTCAGGCGTCTGGAATGCCAGCAATGACGGCTTCTTCTACACCCGGCTCGACCCCAATCATCGCCCGTCCAAGGTGCTGTTTCATGCGCTGGGGGACAGCCCGGGAAGCGACCGGCTGATCTATGAGGAAACCGATCCCGGCTTCTTCATGAATGTCGGCGGCACCCGCAACAACGAATGGATCATGATCGGCATCAACGATCACGAGACGTCGGAATATCGCCTGATGCGCGCCGACGATCCGTTTGCCGAACCGAAACTGGTGTCGCCGCGCGAGATTGGCCTTCAATATGATCTGGAAGAAGGCGGCGACATCTTCTTCATCCTGACCAATGCCGACGGCGCCAAGGACTTCAAGGTCATGACGGCACCGGTGAGCGATCCGGTGCGTGCCAATTGGCAGGAGTTGGTGCCGCACGAGCCCGGTCGGCTGATCCTGTCGGTGATCGGCTTCAGGGACCATATGGTCCGGCTCGAGCGCAAGGAAGGCCTGCCGCGCATCGTAGTGCGCGACCGTACCAGTGGCGAGGAGCATCTGTTGTCCCTCGACGAGGAGGCTTTCTCGCTCGGCCTGTCGGGCTCCTATGAGTACGACACCGAGATCATGCGCTTTTCCTACTCGTCGATGACAACGCCGGCCCAGGTTTTCGACTACAATATGCGCACCCGCGAGCGAGTGCTGCTCAAGACCCAGGAAGTGCCGTCCGGCCATGATTCGGACCACTATGTCACGCGGCGGCTGATGGCGCCGGCCAGCGATGGCGAGTTGGTGCCGATCTCTCTCTTGCACCATCGCGACACGCCGTTGGATGGATCCGCACCTTGCCTGCTCTACGGCTACGGCTCCTATGGCATCACCGTTCCGGCCGCCTTCAACACCAACTGGTTCTCGCTGGTCGACCGCGGCTTTGTCTTCGCCATCGCTCACGTCCGCGGCGGCAAGGACAAGGGCTACGGCTGGTACGATGACGGCAAGCGGGAGAACAAAATGAACACGTTCACCGATTTCATCGCCGTCGCGCGCCATCTGGTCACTGAGCGCTACACGGCCCATGATCGCATCGTCGCGCAAGGCGGTTCGGCCGGCGGCATGCTAATGGGCGCCATCGCCAACATGGCGCCGGATTGTTTCGGCGGCATCGTTGCCGAGGTTCCCTTCGTCGATGTGCTCACCACCATGCTCGACGCAAGCCTGCCGCTGACACCGCCGGAATGGCCTGAATGGGGCAATCCGATCGCGTCAGCGGACGATTACCGAACCATCGCCGCCTATTCGCCCTACGACAATGTCGCGGCACTCGACTATCCGCCGATCCTGGCGCTGGCCGGTCTCACCGATCCACGCGTTACCTATTGGGAACCGGCCAAATGGGTGGCGCGGCTGCGCGACCGCAAGAGCGGCGACAATCCGGTGCTGTTCAAGATCAACATGGATTCCGGCCACGCCGGCGCCTCCGGCCGGTTTTCGCGGCTGGAAGAGATCGCCTACACTTATTCCTTCGCGCTGAAAGTGATGGGCAAGGCGCAGCTTACGGGAGCAACGAACAAATGATCGACCTCACCACCCTGATCGCGTACATCGCGGTCGTGCTCGGCTTCGTCTTCATTCCAGGCCCCGCCACCCTGCTGACGATCGCCCGGGCAACGAGCTCCGGAACCAGGGTCGGCATCGCAACCGGCGCCGGGATCGCGGCCGGCGACGTGTTTCATACCATCATGGCTATGGTCGGCATCTCGGCGATCATCGCCGCGTCGGCGACGCTGTTCAGCATCGTAAAGTACATCGGCGCGGCCTATCTGGTTTATCTCGGCATTCGCGCGATCATCGAGAAGATACCGGCCAACCCGGCTGCCGGTGCGCTCGCGATCTCCGCCGGCAAGGCGTTTCGACAGGCTGTCCTGACCGAAGTGCTCAATCCCAAGACCGCGCTTTTCTTCCTCGCTTTCCTGCCTCAGTTCGTGCGGCCTGAAAACGGATCGGCGATGCTTCAGTTGGCCACATTGGGGATCATTTTCGTCGTACTTGGTCTTTTCAGCACGGTCGTTTTTGCAGTAAGCGCCGGTCGGCTCGGCACCTTCCTGCGCCGAAATCCGACGGTGTTGCGCTGGCAGGGCAAGGTTGTTGGCGGCATCTACTGCGCGCTGGGCGTTCGGCTCGCGCTGCAGCAGCGCTGACCTTTTCATCCCTATTCAAAGCAACCTCGCCATCGGTCAGCGCAACGGGTAGCGAACCGACCGCCGCTGTTCCTCGACGGATTTCCAAGGTCATGAATTTTGATTTGCGTATGATCTTTTTCGAGGCTCCATTTCGCGGTCATGCGCCGCGATTTTCTGCTCGCAATTGTCACCATCGCGCGCTACCCAATGCCCGGCTTTTTCAAAGCCGCGACTCCAGTACTATCTCGCAAGGGTCCGCCATGTTGCTCGTTGACGTCTATCTCGACAAATCGTCCATCCAGGGCATCGGTGTGTTTGCCAAGGCCCACATTCCGCGCGGCACGCTGATCTGGAAGCTGGACCCGAGATTCGATCGGATCATCGACTTGGAAACGTATGAGAGCGAAAGCGGATCGGTGAAGAGCTATCTCGACCGCTATTCCTACCCCGACCGGCGCGACCCGAATTACATCGTCTTCGAAGCCGACGACGCGCGCTTTATGAACCATGCGGATGAGCCGAATTGCGACGTCTCCTCACCTGAGGAAACATACGCCTTGCGCGATATCGCGCCTGGCGAAGAACTAACCTGCGACTACAATCATTTCTTTGAAACCGGCTTCGATTTCCTCGGCGACCGCCACCTGTCGCCGGAAAACTAGTTCGCCGCCGTCTTCTTGCGTGCCGGATAGCCGTTTGGATGCGGCGGTATCGCCTTGAGGTAGGCGGCGATGGCCGCACGGTCCTCCGGCATCAGTTCGGCCATGTTCCGCTGCACGTCGACCATGGCGCCGCCAACCGAATCGAACTCTGGCGTGAAGCCGGTTTCGAGATAGTTGGCGATGTCGGCCTCCGACCAATCGCCGAGACCGCCCTCGCCCGATGTGATGTTGGGCACGGTGCCGCGGCCCTCGGCGGCCACGGCGCCGGCCAGCCAATCGTTCTTTTTCGTGCCGCCGGCAAAGTCGCGCGGCGTGTGGCATTCGCCGCAGTGGCCTGGTCCCTCGACCAGATAACGACCGGCCATCACCGGATCAGGCGTGCCTTCGGGGAACGCAACGACCGGCTGATCGCGGAGGTAGAGCAGTTTCCAAAGACCGATGCCGCGACGAATGTTGAAGGGGAAACTGAGCGAATTGCCCGGCGCCTTGCCGGCGACGGCCGGCAGCGTCTTCAGGAAGGCGTAGAGGTCGGCAATGTCGGCCGGGTTCATGCGCGCGTAGGACGCATAGGGAAACGCCGGATAAAAATGCTCGCCCGAGGGCGAGACGCCCTTCAGCATGGCATTGGCGAGGTCCTCGACCGACCAGGCGCCGATGCCGTCCGTGGGATCTTGCGAAATGTTGGGCGGCACGAAGGTTCCGAACGGCGTCTTGAGTTCGAGGCCACCCACGAGTTGAAGCCGCGCATCGCCCTGCGAGCCCGGCTTTGCATGGCAAGAGGTGCAGCCGCCGGCATAGAAGATGCGCTTGCCCTTGACCGCATCGCCAGGCCCGAGCTTGGCCGGGGTCTGACTGTCGAGCCGCGCCGGCGCCGACAGGACCCATCCTGTAACCGCGCCGACGCCGCCCAGAATGACGAGGGCGCCGACGAGTTTTTTCAGCCATGCCATGGCTGGCGATCAACTCTTCTTGATTCTGTAGCCCTGATGGCAGGTGCCGCAATCCGAGCCGATGGCGCCGACTTGCGCTTTAAGCGCGTCGACATCGGCAGGGGAGGCAGAGACCGCAGCCTTGACGTCGGCGAGATATTTGCCTCCGGCGGCCTTGAAGCCAGCCGTGTCTTCCCAGATTTTCGGCGCGGCTGTCGTGTCGCCTTTGTCACTGCCTGCCGGGAACAAAGCGTCGGCGTCGAATTTCTCGGCATTCGTCTGCAGCGCCTGCAGTTGTGTCAGCACGGCAGCTGCATCAAAGGGCTCCTCGCCCTTGACCACCTTCGACAGGCCGCCAACGATCTTTCCACGTTCCTTCATCAAAGCCTGCCGATCGAGGATCGGGTCGGCAAAGGCCGCCGAAGCCGCGAGTGCGAGCATAGAGATGGCGATAACAAGCTTTCTCATTCAATTGGCTCCATGATGAAGGCATTTCGGGACAAGGCGTTAACGGATGCTGCAGGGGGAAAATTCCCTTCCCCTGACGATTTTTGCCGGACCTTTTCATTTACGGGACGCAGAAAAAGAAAGCCCCGGGTGATACCGGGGCTTTCTGGAAATCGATCATTTCGCCTTTTCGTACAATTCCAGCACATGATCCCAATTGATCAGGCTGTCGACGAACGCCTCGAGATATTTCGGCCGGGCGTTGCGATAGTCGATGTAATAGGAGTGCTCCCAGACGTCGACGCCGAGGATCGGCGACGCGCCATGGACGAGCGGATTCTCGCCATTCGGCGTCTTCGAGATCGCCAGCTTGCCATCCTTGACCGAAACCCAGGCCCAACCGGAGCCGAACTGCGTCGTGCCGGCGGCGATGAAATCGGCTTTGAACTTGTCGTAGCCACCGAGATCGCTGTCGACTGCCTTCTGCAGGGCGCCTGGCAGCTTGTTGCCGCCGCCGCCCTTCTTCATCCACTTCCAGAAATGGATGTGGTTGTAATGCTGGGCGGCATTGTTGAAGAGGCCGGCATTCTTGCCGAACGACTGCTTGACCACCTCTTCGACCGACAGATCGCCCAGGCCGGCCTCGGCGGCGAGCTTGTTGCCGTTGTCGACATACGCCTTGTGGTGCTTGTCGTGGTGATATTCCAGCGTCTCTTTCGACATGTAAGGCTGCAGGGCCTCATAGTCGTAAGGCAAAGCGGGCAATTCAAAAGCCATGGATGGTACTCCCTCGTGAAAAAAGCCGGTGTCGATACCGGACTAAGATAGGTCTGGAATGGGTTGGGGCAACTCCGGAATGAAGCGCCGATCGCCTTTTTATCCGCTCAGGCGGCGGAAGTCGAATGCGCCCAATCCCAATAGAGTTCGCGCGCCTTCTTGGCCACCGGCCCGGGTTGCAGGTCGCGGTCCTCGATACGGGTGATCGGCACCACCTTGGAATGGTTTCCGGTCGAGAAAATCTCGTCTGCCTCGAGGAAGTCGCGCACCGACAGCGTCTTTTCGGTGGTCTTGAAGCCATATTCGCCAAGCAGCGTCATCGTGCGCGAACGGGTGATTCCGGACAGGAAGGTGCCGTTCGGCGCCGGGGTCAGCACATGACCGTCCTTGACGAGGAAGATGTTCGATGTCCCGGTCTCGGCGACGTTGCCCAGCATATCGAGCACCATAGCGTTGTCGAAGCCGCGCATCTTGGCTTCGAGAATGGCACGGCCGTTGTTGGGGTAGAGGCAGCCGGCCTTGGCGTTGGTCGGCATGGTTTCGATGGTCGGGCGGCGGAACGGCGACACGGTCACCGAAAAGCCGGTCGGCGGGATCATCGGCGATTCGTAGAGGCAAAGGCAGAAGCGGGTCGAGGCGGGATCGGCCGGCACGCCCATGTAGCCACCATGCTCGGCCCAATACATCGGCCTGATGTAGACCGCGGTCTTGCCATCGAACTTCTTCAGCCCATCCCATGTCAGCCCGACGATCTTTTCGGCGGTCATCGATGGCTTGAGGCCAAGCGCAATCGCCGAGGAATTCACCCTGGCCGCATGAAGCTCGAGGTCCGGCGCCACGCCCTCGAACCAGCGGCCGCCGTCGAAGACGCTGGTGCCGAGCCACATTGCGTGGCTGCGCGGCCCCAGAATGGCGACATTGCCCTCGTGCCAATCACCATCGACGAAAGTCCATGTCGTGGATTGCGCCGCAGCCGCCAGTGTCATTCGCGTTGTCCCGTCTCAATCGGTGTCGTGTGACGGCCATTGGAAGATGCTTTGGCAGGCGCCGTCAACGGGCATCATGGAGTTTTGTTGAGGCCAGCGACAAGCGCGGTGCAATCAAAGCTTGCACCTTGTCGCGCCTGCCCCCAAAACTGTTGTCATGCAATACGCCGCCTATGTTTTCGACGCCTATGGCACGCTGTTCGACGTGCATGCCGCCGTGCGCCGTCATGCCGACCGGATCGGGCCGGACGGCCAATTGCTGTCGGAAATCTGGCGCGCCAAGCAGCTCGAATATTCCTGGGTACGCACACTGATGGGCGCCTATGCCGATTTCTGGCAGCTGACAGAACAAGCACTCGATTTCGCCTTGCGCAAGGTTCCCTCCGCCGATCCCGCCCTCAGGGCGACATTGCTCGACGCTTACTGGCGGCTGGATTGCTATCCGGAGGTTCCGGCGGTGCTCAAGGCGCTCAAGGCTTCGGGAGCGAAGTTGGCGATCCTATCCAACGGCTCGCCTAAAATGCTGGAGGCAGCCGTCAAATCCGCCGCACTCGATCAGGTTCTGGACGACATCTATTCGGTCGACACGGTGCGGCGCTTCAAGACCGATCCATCGGTCTACGACATGGTCGCCACCGGCTGGCGCCTCTACCCCAGCGCGGTTTCCTTCCAGTCCTCCAATCGCTGGGACGTCGCAGGCGCCACCAAATTCGGTTTTCGCACGGTGTGGATCAACCGCACAAACCAGCCCGAGGAATACCGGGACTTCCCGCCGGCCCTGATCCTGCCATCGCTCGAAGCGTTGGCGCCCGGCAACTAGCCGACCGCACCCTGTGGCGCTATCGCCACAGTAGCGGTGCGGTCACAGCTTCGCCTTTGTTTGTCCACGTTCGGGCCAGAATCGGAACCGCCTATCGCCCCAGGTGTTGTCAGGCACCCGCAACAGCGGCGCCGAATTTATGCTTTGTTGCGATTTGAGACTTAAAGAAGGCAACCATGTCCATAACCGAAATCGAATCCTATCGCCTGAGCCGTCGCGGCTTTCTCAACGCCGCTGCATTGGGCGCCGCCTCGATCGCGGTTTCAGCATGCGCCGCCACCGGACCGGAGCCGGTCGAGCCGCCGCCGCCGGCCTATGTCGAGCCGCCGCTGCAGGACTATGCAATGATGTATGCTGCCGTCAGCGATGGCGGCTTCGACCTTCCGGCCATCCCGTTCGACAAGATCGATCCGCAGTTCCTGCGCCAGATCGTTTCAGATCCCACCGGGCAAAAGCCGGGAACCATCGTCGTCGATACGACTGGCCATTTCCTCTATCTGGTTCGTCCGGGCGGCCAGGCGATCCGCTACGGCGTCGGCCTCGGCCGCGCCGGCTTCGAGTGGTCCGGCGACGCCGTCGTCCAGTGGAAGCAGAAATGGCCGAAATGGACGCCGCCGGATGAGATGGTCGCCCGGCAGCCGGAATTGAAGCCATACAGCGCCGACAATGGCGGCATGCCCGGCGGGCTGAAGAACCCGCTTGGCGCCCGCGCGCTCTATCTCTTCCAGGGCAACGTCGACACGCTTTATCGCCTGCACGGCTCGCCGGAATGGAAGTCGATCGGCAAGTCGGTCTCGTCGGGCTGCGTGCGGCTGATGAACCAGGATATCATCGACCTCTATGACCGCGTGCCGTCGAAGACCCCGGTCGTCGTGACCAGCGACGCCAGCCAGCCGATGGTGGCGACGGCCAACCGCAAGGCTATTCCGATCGACGCCGGCGTGCCGGACGGATCAGTGCTGCTCGGCCCGGTAAAGGCGATCACGAATTCGATTTTCTAAAGCTGCGGCGTGCGAAGGTTTGCCAACTGCGGGGTTCATCTGCCTCACCCGGCCAATATATCAAGATCTCAAGTCCGGCGCTTTGCGCCGGGCATGGGCTTCTGACAGGTGGCAAACGCCCGGATGACAGCTGTTGATCCGAAGAGGATCTATGTCTTGCGCACAGCGGATGGCCGCTTTGCTCCTGATGTCGGCCGTTGAGGCGGACTTTACCTCCGCCCGGAAGCAGACATCCGGGTGACGATGCTGGCGGTCGTGGTCGCGCCAAAAGTCGACGTTTGGAGCGGTGTGAGATAAGCGCCGCCGGGCCTTTGGGGCATGAAAATTGATCCGATCCCGGGGCCTTGCTGCGGCCGCCTGACCACCTCCACGCACTGATGAGCATGCTCCAACTTAATCTCGCCTCATCAGCGCTTTGATCAGCGTCTCGGCGAGCCAGCTTTCATATTCGTCCGAAGACCAGCCGCGCTCCAACACGAGCATGCGATAAACGTCGCGGCCGGTATACATCCATAGGATGTCGCGCACGCGGGCTAAGCCAAGTTGGCGCGCGACAGTGACGGATTCGACGAGAAGCTTGGCACGCGCTTCCTGGAGCTTGAAGCGGACGGTCTCCAACTCCGTCTCGATCGCCTTCAGCTCGGGCGACAGGGCCGAGACGCCGCGCATAAGGCCGATCTCCTCGCCTTCCGTATCGAGGATGACCCGAGAGATCGAGGCAGTAATACGCAAAATCTCCTCGGGGTCTCTCGCGTTCTCGACCTGCATAGCCATCTCCGCATAGCGCGGGCCGAAGAAGGAACGCTCGACCACGGCTCTTAGAATGCCAGTTTTCGACTGGAACAGGGCATAGAGGGTCGGTGCCGAAACACCGGCGCCCGATGCGATGTCACTAATCGTGACCTTTTCCATGCCGCGCGCAGTGAAGAGCTTTTTCGCCACATCGAGAATGCGTTGGCGCGTGCCGGAAGCGCGCTCCGACCGCAGCCGTGCGTCGTAGCGCCTGCGGGTCTTTGGCTTGTGATTCATTGGCTTGTCATTCATATTGGATATAGTAAGCTATATCCAATATGACCGCTAGATCATTGGGATCAGTATGCTGGAAGAGAGAGGCAGGATGATCGAGTTTGTACCGATAAACCTCTGGGGGATCGGAGCTGCGGTCCTCGCAGCCTGGGTTGTCGCTGGACTTTGGTATTCGCCGCTGCTGTTCATCCGGCCGTGGGCCGAGATGTCGGGCGTCGACGGCGCGAAATTCGCTGCCGGCCTGCGGCGAGCGATTGCGGTCGACCTTGCCTCGTTTGCGGTCATGGCGCTTATCCTCGATCAGGTACTTCACGCCTGGGACGCGCTGACGATCATCCCGGCCGTCCTCTGCACGTTCCTGCTCTGGCTCGGCTTCATCGCGGTCACGCTGTTGCATTCGGTGACCTATGAGCACCGGCCTCTGCGCTATTATGCGATCAATGCTAGCTATCGCTTGGTCAGCATGGTGGCAATGGGCGTGGTTCTGACGGTGTTGCGGTAACCAAAGGCCCACCCGGCAGGACGAGGAGGCGCCGCAAAGCTTGTCGCCGTCGCTCGGGCGGCCGCTTGAATGTCCGCTCTGGGTCACGTCACGACGATACTCGAACTAAACTAAACTGAAGGTCCGCTTCTGACATTCGGAGCCTGGAAGCTGCCAGTCCGTTCGTCGGCCCCAATCAAGACTTTCGGCACATCGGCGCCTAGCGCCTCTGGCGCATAGCCGCCGCTCCTTACCGCCCGCGCGACAAACTCCCCAGTATCCCGCGCACGATCGCACGTCCGACGGACGAGCCGACCGAGCGCACCACCGACTTGATCGCCGCCTCGGCCACGGTCTGGCGATTGGACGGGCGCGGTGCAGGGGCGCGCCTGCCACCGGATTGCGGCGCGGGATCGTCATTGCCGAAGCCCGGAATGGTCCAGCGAGAGCCGCCGCTGCCGGCCTGCTGGGCCTGCTCTTCGGCATCCTGCGCGTCCTTGGCCTTTTTCTGCAGCATCTCGAAAGCCGATTCGCGATCGATGACCTGATCGTACTGGCCGACGACCGGGCTTTCCTGGATCAGCTTTTGTCGCTCGGCGGCCGTTATCGGCCCAAGCCGCGAGGATGGCGGGCGGATCAGTGTCCGCTGCACCATGGACGGAACACCCTTGGCCTCCAGCGTTGAAACCAGTGCCTCGCCGGTGGCGAGCTGGGTAATGGCGGTCATGCAGTCGAAATCGGGATTTGGCCGGAACGTCTCGGCCGCTGTCCTCACCGCCTGCTGCTCACGCGGCGTATAGGCGCGCAGCGCGTGCTGCACGCGATTGCCGAGCTGGGCCAGCACCTTTTCAGGAATATCCAGAGGGTTCTGCGTGACGAAATAGACGCCAACGCCTTTCGAGCGGATCAAGCGGACGACTTGTTCGACGCGATCGATCAGCACTTTGGGTGCTTCGTCGAACAGGAGATGCGCCTCGTCGAAGAAGAACACCAGCTTCGGCTTGTCGGGATCGCCGACTTCCGGCAGCACCTCGAACAGTTCCGACATCAGCCACAGCAGGAAGGTCGCGTAGAGCCGCGGGTTCATCATCAGCTTGTCGGCGGCAAGCACGCTGATGGCGCCGCGTCCGTCGCGTGTGGTGCGCATAATGTCGGCGATGCGCAGTGCCGGCTCGCCGAAGAAGTTTGCCGCGCCCTGCTGCTCCAGGACCAGCAGCGTGCGCTGGATGGCCCCGACCGACGGCTTCGTCACATTGCCGTAGCGCGAGCCGATCTCGTCGGCGCGTGCGGCGATGTTGGCGAGCAGCGCCTGCAGATCCTTCATGTCGAGCAGCAACAGGCCTTCCTCGTCCGCCAGGCGGAAGGCGATGTTCATGATGCCTTCCTGCGCCTCGGTCAGGTTCATCAGGCGCGACAGCAACAACGGCCCCATTTCCGAGACCGTGGCGCGGATTGGGTGACCCTGTTCGCCGAACAGGTCCCAGAAGATGACCGGGAATTCCTGGAAGTCGTAGGGGTCGAGCTTGACCTGCTCGGCCCGCTTGACCAGGAAATCCTGCGCCGTGCCCATCATGGCAATGCCGGACAGATCGCCCTTGATGTCGGCGCAGAACACCGGCACGCCGGCATTGGAAAAACCTTCGGCCAGAATCTGCAAGGTGACTGTCTTGCCGGTACCAGTGGCGCCGGTCACCAGGCCGTGACGATTCCCATATTGCAGCAACAGTTGCTCGGCACGCTGATAGCTGTCGTCGGGCTTGCGGCTGGCGCCGATGAAAATACTGGTGTCGTCAGCCATATGTCCGGTCTCCGCAAACTGATGTGTCTAAATCCAGTGGCCTTGCCGCAGGTATAGTGAGGCCATCGCACAGCGACAATGCCAATCCTCAAATCGGTTTTTTGGAGCTTGCGGATTTTGCTGGGGTTTGGCAATCGTTCATGGTTCGTCCACGCAGGCTGACCTATATCTGATAGATCGAATCCGGTCTCTGAAAGCGCATTGCATTTGCGATATCGGACCGGCGACCGTAGACTGAACCGCTCCCGGCTGGTGCGGCCGCATGAAACGAGGAGGACGGATGGGCGCCGGAGCCTTGATCCAGGATGCTGAACCACAGAACGCCGAGCGCCAGCGATGGCTGGCCCTGGCGGAAAAAGCCTTGGCAGGCGCTTCGTTCGAGGAAAAGCTGGTCTCGCATAGCGACGACAACATCCGCATCGAACCGCTCTACGACCGCAGCACCGCAGCCGAACCGATCGTGCGCGCAAACCCGAAATCGCCATGGATCGTCAGCCAGCGCGTCGACGATCCGGACATCGACCGCGCCAGAACCCAGGCTCTGGAGGACGTGGCTCAAGGCGCTACGGGATTGTCGCTTGTCTTCGAGGGGGCGCCGAATGCGTTCGGCTATGGCTTGCCGAGGACGGCGAAAGCGCTGGAGACGGTGCTGGACGGCGTGCCGCTCAACCGCATCCAGGTTCGCATCGACGCCCATCCCTGGAGCCGCGCCGTAGCCGACTGGCTGGTGGCGTTCCTGGGCAAGCGCCGGTCGGACCCTGCAAAGCTCAACCTCTCCTTCGGCATCGATCCAGCGGCGATCTTTGCCGGAACCGGCCGGCTGCGCATGTCGATCGAGGCGCTGCAGGCCTCGATGCCGCAATCGCTGGCGCATTTCTTCTCGATGGGCGTTCCGGGCGTGCTCTTGGAGGCGGACGGGCGTGTGTTCCACAATGCCGGCGCCACGGAAGCGCAGGAGCTCGGCATCATGCTGGCTTCGGCGGTCTCCTACCTCAGGATGTTCGAGACGGCGCGGCAGCCGCTTGTCTATGCCGCACCCCATATCGGCTTCGCGCTCAGCGTCGACCAGGACCAGTTCCTGTCGGTGGCCAAGGTGCGGGCACTGCGCAGGCTCTGGGCACGGGTGCAGGAAGCTTGTTCGATCCCGACATCCACCGCCAATATCCATGCCGAGACGTCGTTTCGCATGATGACGGCCATGGATCCGGAGACCAACATCCTGCGCACCACGATCGCCTGCTTTGCCGCGGCGTCCGGCGGCGCCGATTCGATCTCCATCCTGCCGCACACCATCGCGCATGGCTTGCCGGCCGGGTTTGCCCGTCGCGTTGCCCGCAACGCGCAACTGATCATAGCCAATGAAAGCCATATCGATCATGTCGCCGATCCTGCCTATGGTTCCGGCGCGGTTGAGGCGCTGACCGCGGAATTGTGCGAGCTGGCCTGGGCGGAATTGCAGACGATCGAGGCCGAGGGCGGCGTCCTGTCCAGCCTTCAGGACGGACATATCCAGAAGCGCGTTCACGCAGCGGCAGCGCGGCGCAATGTGGCCTACCAGGCAGGCGAGCGGGACATCGTCGGCACCACGCTCTATCCCCTGAAAGGCGAACGTCCGGTCGAGACGCTGGCGGCGGAACGGCGGCCGGCCTTCACCGAAGGCGTTGCCGTCTGCGAGCCGCTGTTTCCGGTCCGCATCGACCAATCGATCGGAGCCGCCTCTTGATCCCCGATTTCAGCCAGATCGGCTGGGTCCCGCCACGCCGCGCAGCTGTCGAGGTCAAGGGCCAGCGGACGACACCGGAAGGCCTTGTCGCCAAGCATCTGTACAATCAAAGCGACCTCAAGGGTTTACCGCATCTCGACACCTATCCGGGCCTGCCGCCCTTCGTGCGCGGCCCCTACCCGACCATGTATGTCCAGCAGCCCTGGACCATCCGGCAATATGCCGGCTTCTCGACGGCCGAGGAATCAAACGCTTTCTACCGGCGCAACCTTGCCGCCGGCCAGAAGGGGCTATCGGTCGCTTTCGATCTCGCCACGCATCGCGGCTATGACAGCGACCATCCACGCGTTGCCGGCGATGTCGGCATGGCTGGCGTCGCCATCGATTCCATTCTCGATATGCGCCAGCTCTTCGACGGCATTCCGCTCGGCGAGATGACGGTGTCGATGACGATGAACGGCGCGGTGCTGCCGATCATGGCGCTCTACATCGTCGCGGCGGAAGAACAGGGCGTTGCGCAGAAGGATCTTGCCGGCACCATCCAGAACGACATTCTGAAGGAGTTCATGGTCCGCAACACCTACATCTATCCGCCGAAACCCTCGATGCGGATCGTGTCGGACATCTTCTCGTACACGTCGAAGAACATGCCGAAGTTCAATTCGATATCGATCTCCGGCTACCATATGCAGGAGGCCGGTGCGACGGCCGACCTGGAGCTCGCTTACACGATCGCCGACGGCATCGAATATGCCCGCGCCGGCGTCGCGGCGGGCCTCGACATCGACCGCTTCGCGCCACGCCTGTCCTTCTTCTGGGCCATCGGCATGAACTTCTTCATGGAAGTCGCCAAGCTGCGGGCCGCGCGCCTGCTGTGGGCCACCCTGATGGAGAAGAACTTTTCGCCCAAGGACGAGCGCTCGCTATCGCTACGCACCCATTGCCAGACCTCGGGGTGGTCACTGACGGCGCAGGATCCCTACAACAACATCATCCGCACCATGATCGAGGCGATGGCGGCGACGCAGGGCCACACGCAGTCGCTGCACACCAATTCCTTCGACGAGGCGATGGCGCTGCCGACCGACCATTCGGCGCGCATCGCCCGCAACACGCAGCTCATCCTGCAAAAGGAATCCGGCACGACGCGCGTCATCGATCCGTGGGGCGGCTCCGCCTATCTCGAACGGCTGACGCATGATCTGGCGGCGCGCGCGCTTGCTCACATCGAGGAAGTCGAGGCGCTTGGCGGCATGGCGGCGGCGACCGAACAAGGCATTCCCAAGCTGCGCATAGAGGAAGCCGCCGCACGCGCGCAGGCACGCATCGATTCCGGCGAGCAGATGCTGGTCGGCGTCAATGCCCATCGGCCCGAGACCGACATCGAGGTCGACGTGCTGAAGATCGACAATGCCGAGGTCAGGGCGCGGCAATTGTCGAAGCTGCAACGGCTGAAGGGCACACGCGACGTCGGCGCCGTCGAAAGCGCCCTCGATGCGCTGACCCGTGCCGCGCAAGGCAATGAAAACCTGCTGGAATTCGCTATCCGGGCCGCGCGCGCCAATGCCACGGTCGGCGAGATTTCATTCGCGTTGGAAAGAGCCTTTGGGCGCCATGTCGCTACGGTTCAAACCATCTCCGGCGTCTATCGCAAGGCACTTGGCGATCATCCCGTAGTCGATGGGCTGCAGGACAAGCTTGACGCCTTCGAGAAGAAAACCGGCGGCAAGCCGCGTATTCTTGTTGCCAAGATGGGACAGGACGGCCACGACCGTGGCCAGAAGGTGATCGCCACGGCCTTCGCCGATCTCGGCTTCGACGTCACCGTCGGCGCGATGTTCCAGACGCCGGAGGAGATCGCGAGACTCGCGGTTCAGCAGGACGTCCATATCGTCGGTGCCTCGTCGCTGGCGGCGGGGCATCTGACGCTTATCCCCGAGTTGCGCGACGCGCTGAAGAAGCTCGGCCGGAGCGACATGCTGATCGTCGCCGGCGGCGTCATCCCACCGCAGGACTATGATGCGGTGCGGCAAGCCGGCGCTGCGGAAATCTTCCCACCGGGCACGGTGATTCCGGAAGCAGCGGATCGCTTGCTGGACCGGCTGCTGTCGGCTTAACACGTCTGTTATAATACCTGTTGCAACAGAACCCCTGTCGAGTTATAATTGGCGTTGCAACAGGATGATCCATCATGAACACGACCATTCGCAAGATCGGCAATTCCGAAGGCGTGATCCTGCCTAAGGATCTGCTTGAGCGTCTGAACATGAAGACAGGTGATCAGCTTCAGATCGTCGAAACGGACAAGGGCATTGCCCTTGAGCCGGTGGACGACAGTTTCGAGCGGCAGATGGAAGCTGCTCGTAAGGTCATGGACAAATACAAGGTCGCACTCCAGAAGCTCGCCGAATGAGCTGGGAGTTTCTGTCACGTCGCGCGGTTGAGGCGATGCATGCCGAACAATTGCGCAGGCATGGTGGAGCGCAAGGTTTAAGAGATGAAAACGCTCTTGAATCAGCGCTCGCCCGTGCCGAGAACAAGGCCAATTACGAAGATCCTTCGGTCGAAGATCTGGCAGCCGCCTATGTCTTCGGCATTGCCAGAAATCATGCCTTTGTCGATGGCAACAAGCGCACGGCCATCGTGGCAGCCGGTGCATTTTTGATCGTGAACGGCCATGTCCTG
This sequence comes from Mesorhizobium sp. LjRoot246, assembly GCF_964254115.1. NCBI lineage: Bacteria > Pseudomonadati > Pseudomonadota > Alphaproteobacteria > Hyphomicrobiales > Phyllobacteriaceae > Mesorhizobium > Mesorhizobium sp. LjRoot246. Next base: position 5,022,715 of record NZ_CAXUSN020000001.1, read on the forward strand.
ACAGCCGACAACGGCACGCTCTACGAATTTGTCATGGCGGTCGCATCGGGAGAAATTGACGAAGCCGGAGCCACGGCCTTTTTCCGCGACCATGTCGTCAAGCTCGAGGATTAGCTGTCCGAGAGCTTGACGATTTCCCATTCCTTGCCGTTGACCACAGCCACGTCGCCGACCCTTTTGCCGAACAGGGCGACGGCCATCGGCGAAACATGCGAAATGCTACCCTTGGTGGGATCGGCTTCATCCTCGCCTACAATTTTCCAGTGCACCTTTCTGCCGTCGTCGCCCTCAAGCGTGACGCCCATGCCGAAACGCACCAGGTCACTGCCCGGCTCTGGCACAGAGAGCTCGGCGCTTTCACGCCGGGCGGTCCAGTAGCGCAGGTCGCGCGATACCACCGCGATACGCTCGCGGTCGGCCTTCCTCTCGGCCTTCGCCAATATGTCGCGCAGCTCGGCCAGATTGTCCCCGATCTGCGCCAGGCCACGCTCCGTCACCAGGTTACGGTGCTGACTGATCGGTCGCTCACCAACACCGGCAATGGCGTTTTCGCTGTCTTCCTCGCGCGTGAAAGCTCTGCTCATTCCTTGAACTTAGGCGCGGAGAGGCTGCTCGACAAGCCATTGTCGCTGCCCCGGAGAGGAGAGGCAGCCCGCCTGGCACGAATCCTGCGGTGCCTGGGGTGAACGCTGGGATTCTGTGCCAATGTTGAACAGACGAATGCTGCTGACCGGAACCGCCGGCTTTGCCATCGTGGGCCTTTCGCTTGGCAAGGCGGCAGCCGCAAGTCTAAGCGGCATCGAGAAAGCCTCGATGCGCGGCTCGATCAATGCCACCGAACTCGGTGTGCAGCCCGGCACCTTCGACGATCAGAGCAAGGCTTTCGCCAAGCTGCTGCGTGACGCACACGGCCGCGATATGCCAGTGTTCCTGCCGCCGGGCACCTATGTGGTGTCCAACCTCTCGCTGCCCGGTCGCGTGCGGCTTTCGGGCGTGCCGGGCGCAACGCGCATTGTTTATGGCGGCGACGGACACCTGTTCATGGCCGAACAGGCCGACCATATTGAACTCAGCGGGCTGGTCTTCGATGGTTCGAACCGCACGATGGGCGATTATACGCAAGGGCTGCTCGATCTGCGCCGTGTCGCGCACCTCGCCATCGACAATTGCCAGATAACCGGCAGCGGCAAGAACGGGGTGGCTCTGGAACGCGCGACGGGCCGGGTCGAGCGCTGCGAGATATCGGGCGCCGCCGATGCCGGCATCTATTCGGTCGAAGCCGGCGGGCTGGCGATATCAGGCAACACCGTCTCTGACTGCGCCAATGGCGGCATCCTCGTGCACCGTTGGCAGGCGGCGGAAGACGGCACCATGGTCACCGGCAACCGGATCGAACGGATCACGGCGCGGAGCGGCGGAACCGGGCAAAACGGCAACGGCATCAACGCCTTTCGCGCCGGCAATGTCGTCATCTCGGGCAATATCGTCTCGGATTGCGCGTTCTCGGCGATCCGCGCCAACAGCTCCAGCAATCTGCAGGTATCAGGCAACACCTGCTCGCGCTCGGGCGAAACGGCAGTCTATTCCGAATTCTCGTTCGAAGGCGCCATCATCAGCAACAACATCGTCGACGGTGCCGCCAACGGCATCTCGATCGTCAATTTCAACGAAGGCGGCCGCATGGGTGTCTGCTCGGGCAACATCGTGCGCAGTCTGTCGACCAGCGGCCCCTACCCTGCCGACTCGCCAGGATTTGGCGTCGGCATCGGCGTCGAAGCCGACACCACGGTTTCCAACAACGTCATCGAGAACGCGCCGCTCTACGGCATGCAGATCGGCTGGGGTCCCTACCTGCGCAATGTCGTCGCTACGGGCAACATCATCCGCAAGGCCGGAACCGGCATCGTCGTGTCCGTGGTCGAGGGTGCAGGCACGGCCGTCATTTCAGACAATGTCATCGATGGCGCGCTCAACGGTGCGGTTGTCGGCCAGCGCTGGGCCGAGCCTGCGACCGGCGATCTCGCTTCGTCAAACGATACCGGTTATCCGCATCTGACCGTCGAGCGCAATCACGTCAGCTGAGGGCTGCTGTCGGCCTCAGTGCCCCAACCTTGGCGCCGTTGCGGTTTTCGATGGGCGTGTTTGCCAGCTCGTTCAACCTTGCCGCCATGGCCTCGTCAGCGCGCAGCAATTTGGCAAGAACGGCGGCAACCATGGCTTCGCCGGCGCGGCCGGCGCCATCGTCGCATTTGAGTGCGATGCCGAGACCAAGTTCCGGAATTGCGGCACAGTGGACGCCCTCGGCGCCGCCTTTCGTGAAAATCCGCCCTGGTGCGGCTCCCATCGGCGCGACGTCTTCGCGGCCGCTGCCAGCAACGAAGAAGGGTTCTGCCATGCAGGCGGCCAGCAGACGCTTTGCGGCCTTGGCTCGCTCGGGGCCAAAACCATTTGTCGTGGCCATGCGGGCGAAGCCGAGCGCAAAACTCCTGAGCGGCACCGCATAGGTCGGGATCGAGCAACCATCGATGGCCCGCTCATCCGCGCCATGGACGGCGCCAGTCACCGCCTGCATGGCGTCGCGCACCATCTCCTGCAGGCCATGTCCCGGCTTGACATAGCCGCGATGCGTAATCCCTGCGTGGACGCATGTGCAGAGAAAGCCTGAATGCTTGCCGGAGCAATTGTTGTGCAATGCGTTCGGCGAACCGCCGGCGCGGGCGAGTGCAATCTCGGCGTCATGATTGGACGGCCAATGCGTGCCGCATTCGAGCGCCGATCCGTCCAGCCCGGCCTTGGCCAGCATGGATCGCGCCAGTTCGACGTGGGCCGGCTCACCCGAATGTGACGCACAGGCGAGGGCCAGTTCGCGGTTGCCGAAGCCATAGGCGTCGGCCGCGCCGCTCTCGACCAGCGGCAGTGCCTGGATCGCCTTGACCGCCGAGCGCGGGAACACCGGCTTCGAGGTGTCGCCGATTTCCCAGACCGGCTTACCGTCGGCATCGAAGACCGCAACCGCGCCACGATGTGCGCTCTCGACGATCGCTCCGCGCAAGACTTCGATCAGAACCGGATTTGTCATGGCTACCCCGTAAAAATACGGGCTGCTTCTACCTGATCCGATCCAATATTGAAACGTAGTTGGCGACCGCCGCACCGCCCATATTGAAGATGCCGCCGAGTTTTGCGCCCGGCACCTGGATGCCGCCTGCCTCGCCGACAAGCTGCATGGCAGTCAAGACATGCATCGATACGCCCGTGGCGCCGATCGGATGGCCCTTGGCCTTCAGCCCGCCTGAGGGATTGACCGGCAGGCGGCCATCCTTGGCCGTTGTACCGTCCAGCGCCAGCTTGGCGCCCTCTCCCGGCTTGGCCAGGCCCATGGCCTCATATTCGATCAGCTCGGCTATGGTGAAGCAGTCATGCGTCTCGACGAAGGAGAGATCGTCGAGCGTCACGCCGGCGTTCTTCAGCGCCCGGGTCCAGGCCTGCTCGCAGCCTTCGAAGGTGAGGATGTCGCGCTTCGACATCGGCAGGAAATCCTGCACATGCTCGTTGGCGCGGAAGGCAACGGCGCGACGCATCTTCAATGCCGTCGCGGTATCGGCGAGGATAAGGGCGGCGGCGCCGTCGGAGACCAGCGAGCAGTCGGTGCGCTTCAGCGGACCGGCGACGAAGGGGTTCTTCTCGCTCTCCTGGCGGCAGAACTCATAGCCGAAATCCTTGCGCATCTGCGCATAGGGGTTGTCGACACCGTTCTTGTGGTTCTTGGCGGCGATCATCGCCAGCGCATCCGACTGGTCGCCATAGCGCTGGAAATAGGCCTGCGCGATCTTGCCGAAGACGCCGGCGAAACCCGCCGGCGTCTCGCCATCCTCGGGCAGATAGGACGCCTTGAGAAGGTTCTTGCCGATCTCCGGCCCGGGCGTGGTCGTCATCTGCTCCGCACCGACCACCAGCACGATGCGGGCGGCATTGGCCTCGATGGCACGGATGCCTTGGCGGACCGCCGCCGATCCGGTGGCACAAGCGTTCTCGACGCGCGTCGCCGGCTTGAAGCGCAGCCGGTCGTCGGCCTGAAGCACCAGGCTGGCGGTGAAATCCTGCGCCGAAAAGCCGGCGTTGAAATGGCCGAGCACGATTTCGTCGACTTCGTCCGGGCCGATGCCAGCATGGTCGAGCGCGTCCGTTGCCACCTTGACGATGAGGTTTTCGAGCGTTTCGCCCTCAAGCTTGCCGAAGCGCGAATGCGCCCAGCCAACGATGCATGCGGTCATGGCGGTCTCCATCCTTGGCGCCAGCCTAGCATATGGGCTCATGGCGCAGTTCGCCTTTATTGTTCAAATATAAACAATCCTGCCCGCTTCGTGAAGGGCTGAAGCTAGACAATCGCTTGGTGCAGACGAAGCCGGTGCCGATTTTTTTGTTGATTGACCCGTCAATAAAAAATAATCCTGTTCGAAAGGATCATTGCGAGATGCCGAAAATCGGAATGGAACCGCTGCGCCGCAAGGCGCTCATCGACGCGACGATCTCGGCGATCGGCGAGCGCGGCTCGCTCGACGTGACCATGTCCGAGATCGCCGGGCGCGCCGGCGTTTCGTCGGCTCTTGCCCATCACTATTTCGGCGCCAAGGACGAATTGCTGCTGGCGACGATGCGGCACATCCTGGCCGAGCTTACCGCCGATACGTTGCGCGCCCTTGGTTCGGCCGGTACCGCGCGGCAACGCGTCTCGGCCGTGGTTGCCGTCAACTTCTCCGACATCCAGTTCCAGCCGGAAACCATTGCCGCCTGGCTTGCCTTCTATGTCGAGGCCCAGAAATCCTCGGCCTTGCGCCGGCTGCTCAGGGTCTACGCGCGGCGGCTGCATTCGAACCTGATGAGCGGGCTGACCGGCATCTTGCCCAGAGCCGAAGCCGACCGCGTCGCAGAAGCGACGGCGGCAATGATCGACGGGCTCTACATCAGGCGCGCACTGAAGGACGGCGTGCCCGACGCCGCGACCGCGATCGCGCTGGTCGAGGACTATCTCGAAACCAAACTCGGTGAGCGGCGCAAACAGTGACAACGAAGCGACCCAATTTCCTGATCGTCATGGTCGACCAGCTCAACGGAACCCTGTTTCCGGACGGGCCGGCGGAGTTTCTGCACACACCGCATCTGAAAGCGTTGGCCGCGCGTTCGGCGCGCTTTGCCAACAACTACACGGCGTCGCCGCTCTGCGCGCCGGGCCGTGCTTCTTTCATGAGCGGCCAGTTGCCGTCGCGCACCGGCGTCTATGACAACGCCGCCGAATTCGCCTCATCGATCCCGACCTTCGCCCACCATCTGCGCGCCGCCGGCTATTACACCTGCCTGTCGGGCAAGATGCATTTCGTCGGGCCGGATCAGCTGCACGGTTTCGAAGAGCGCTTGACCACCGACATCTATCCGGCCGATTTCGGCTGGACGCCGGACTACCGCAAGCCCGGCGAGCGCATCGACTGGTGGTACCACAATCTGGGTTCGGTCGCCGGCGCCGGTGTCGCCGAGACCACCAACCAGATGGAGTATGACGACGAGGTTGTGTTCCTGGCCACGCAAAAGCTCTATCAGCTTTCGCGCGAACAAGACGATGCGAGCCATCGGCCGTGGTGCCTCACTGTCTCGCTGTCGCACCCGCACGATCCCTATGTCGCGCGCAAACAATATTGGGATCTCTATGAGAATTGCCAGGCGCTGGACCCGGAAACCAGGTTCATCGCGCATGACGAGCAGGACCCGCATTCGCAGCGGCTGTACCACGCCAGCGACTACCCCTCTTTCGAGATCACGCCGGAACAAGTGCGCCGTTCGCGACAGGGCTATTTCGCCAACATCTCCTATGTCGACGACAAGCTTGGCGAGATCCTGGACGTTCTCGAGCGCACCCGCATGGCCGACGACACAATCATCCTGTTCTGCTCGGACCATGGCGACATGCTCGGCGAGCGCGGCCTGTGGTTCAAGATGAGCTTCTTCGAGGGTTCGGCGCGGGTGCCGCTGATGATTGCCGGCAAGGGTGTTCGCGCCGGACGGATCGAGACGCCGGTCTCCAATCTCGACGTGGCGCCGACGCTTTGCGACCTCGCCGGCATCGACATCGCTGCGATCGCGCCGTGGACCGACGGCCAGTCGCTACTGCCGCTCACCGAAGGCATCAAGCGCGCCGCGCCGGTGTTGATGGAGTATGCCGCCGAAGGGTCCAACGCGCCCTTGGTGGCAATCCGCGACGGCAGATACAAATTCGTCCATTGCGAGCTCGATCCGCCTCAACTGTTCGATCTCGAAACCGATCCGCTCGAGCGAGACAATCTGGCTGGCGATCCCGCCAATGCGGACTTGGTGGCGGCATTCATGGAAAAGGTCCGGGGGCGCTGGGACATGGCCGGCTTCGATGCCGCTGTCCGCGAAAGCCAGGCGCGCCGCTGGGTCGTCTATCCGGCGCTGCGCAACGGCGCCTATTACCCCTGGGATTTCCAGCCCCTGCAAAAAGCGTCCGAGCGCTACATGCGCAACCACATGAACCTCGACAATCTCGAAGAGAGCAAACGGTATCCGCGAGGCGAATGATGTCAGATCTTTTCGTGCCCACCCTCGACCATCTCAAGCAGGCCTACGCCGTCACCTCCAAGGCGACGCAGATTACGCCGCTGCTGGAATCGGCGGCACTGGCCCGAGAGACGGGAGCAGCCCGCGTCTTCATCAAGCCGGAATCGCTGCAATGGGCTGGATCGTTCAAGGTGCGTGGCGCCTATTGGCGGCTGAAGCAGCTTTCGGCCGACGAGGCCAGGAAAGGCGTCGTCGCTTATTCCTCCGGCAATTTCGCGCAAGGGCTGGCGGCCGCCGGCCAGGCGCTTGGCATTCCCGTCACCATCGTCATGCCGATCGATGCACCGGCTGCCAAGCGCGACGCAACGGCGGGCTACGGCGCCCGCGTCGTGCTGACCGACCATGGCGAGCGCGCGCGGGAGGAAGTCGCCGCCGCCAAGGCGCGTGAGATCGCCGAGACGGAAGGTCTGGCCCTGCTGCATCCATTCGACGATTCGGAGATCGTAGCCGGCCAGGCGGGCGCCGGCCTCGAAGCGCTCGACCAGCTTGCCGCCAAGGACGCCAGCGCTGACCTTCTGTTCTGTTCGGTTGGTGGCGGTGGGTTGATCGGCGGCGTTTCGCTTGCTTTCCACTATCTGTCGCCGGCCACCGAGATCATCGGCGTCGAGCCGGAAGGTTTCAACGGCATGGGCTCATCGCTCGCACATGGCAGCATCGAGACGATGCCGATCGCGCCGAAATCGATCTGCGACGGGCTGATGTCGCGACGGCGGGCGACGCGCCGTTTGCCGCGGTCAAGACCGCGGGCGTTCGCGGCATCACCGTCGACGATCAATCGGTGCGTAGCGCCATGCGGATCGCTTTCGAGCGGATGAAGCTGGTGCTCGAACCGTCGGGTGCTGCGTCGCTCGCCGCACTGCTCGGCGGCAAGGTGGATGTGAAGGACAAAACCGTCCTTGTTGTGGCTACCGGCGGCAATGTCTCGCTCGCCGATTTTATGGCGCATATGAACCATGCTTGAAGCAGATTTCGTCATCATCGGCTCCGGCTCGGCCGGCTCTGCCATGGCCTACCGGCTGTCGGAGGACGGCAAGCATTCGGTCATCGTCATCGAGTTCGGCGGCACCGATATCGGGCCGCTGATCCAGATGCCTTCGGCGCTGTCGATCCCACTCAACATGAGCCTCTATGACTGGGGCTTTGCAAGCGAGCCGGAACCGCATCTCGGCGGCCGCGTGCTGGCGACGCCGCGCGGCAAGGTGATCGGTGGCTCGTCCTCGATCAACGGCATGGTCTATGTGCGCGGCCACGCCCGCGACTTCGATCATTGGGCCGAAGAGGGTGCGGCCGGCTGGGGCTTCGCCGACGTGCTGCCCTATTTCAAGCGCATGGAAGACTCGAACGGTGGCGAGGATGGTTGGCGTGGCAAAAGTGGTCCGCTGCATGTGCAGCGTGGCTCGCGGCGCAATCCGCTTTACGGTGCCTTCGTCGAGGCCGGCCGCCAGGCCGGGTTCGAGCTGACCGACGACTATAACGGTTCCAAGCAGGAGGGGTTTGGGCCGATGGAGCAGACCATTAGCGGCGGCCGCCGCTGGTCGGCGGCATCGGCCTATCTGAAGCCGGCACTCGGGCGCAAAAATGTGAGTCTGGTCAAGGGCTTTGCGCGGCGGGTGATCATCGAGAATCAACGCGCCATCGGCGTCGAGATCGAAGCTCACAAACAGATTCAGGTCGTTAAGGCACGACGTGAGGTTATCGTCGCCGCATCGTCGATCAATTCACCCAAGATCCTGATGCTCTCCGGCATCGGCCCGGCCGAGCATTTGCGCGAAAACGGCATTCCGGTGGTGGCCGACCGGCCCGGTGTCGGCCGCAATCTGCAAGACCATATGGAACTCTACATCCAGCAGGAATCGACACAGCCGATCACGCTCAATTCGGTGCTGAACCCGTTTTCGAAAGCGCTCATCGGTGCGCAATGGCTGTTCTTCAAGACTGGCCTAGGCTCCACCAACCACTTCGAGGCGGCGGCCTTCGTGCGCTCGCGAGCCGGCGTCGACTACCCCGACATCCAGTACCATTTCATCCCGGCAGCAGTCCGCTACGACGGCAAGGCGGCGGCGAAGTCGCACGGCTTCCAGGCGCATGTCGGACCGATGCGCTCGAAGTCGCGCGGCTCGGTGACGCTGCGTTCGCCGGATCCGAAATCGAAGCCGGTGATCCGCTTCAACTACATGTCGCATCCGGACGATTGGGCGGAGTTCCGCCACTGCATCCGGCTGACGCGCGAAATCTTCGGCCAATCGGCATTCGACCCCTATCGGGGACAGGAAATTTCGCCCGGCAGCCAGGTGCAGTCGGACGATGATCTCGACGTCTTCATTCGCGACCACGCCGAGAGCGCCTACCATCCTTGCGGCACCTGCAAGATGGGCCGCGCCGACGACATGATGAGCGTCGTCGATCCGGAATGCCGAGTCATCGGCGTCGACGGCTTGCGGGTCGCCGATTCCTCGATCTTCCCGCGCGTCACCAACGGCAACCTCAATGCGCCGTCGATCATGACCGGCGAGAAGGCATCCGACCACATCCTTGGCCGCACGCCGCTGGCGCCGTCCAACCAGGAACCATGGATCAATCCGCGCTGGCAGGCCTCCGACAGATAGAGCATTATCGTGTGACTGCACGATCCGCATGCCGCGAAAGACAATCTGGAGACTTCCATGCGCGCTCAGCCCACGGCATCGCACTATGTCAACGGACGCTACATCGAAGACGAAGGCGGCGCGCCGCTGCCGGTCATCTATCCGGCAACCGGCGAGACCATCGCCATGCTGCGTTCGGCGACGCCGAACGTGCTGGAACTCGCCGTCGAGGCAGCGCGGGCGGCACAGCCCGCCTGGGCGCGGCTGAAGCCGGTCGAGCGCGGGCGCATCCTGCGCCGCGCCGCCGACATATTGCGCGCCCGCAACGCCGACCTCGCCCGCATCGAGACGCTTGATACCGGCAAGGCGATCCAGGAGACGCTTGTAGCGGATGCGCCGTCGGCTGCGGACTGCCTTGAATATTTCGGCGGTGCGGTCGCCGCCTACAATGGCGAGTCGGTCGATCTCGGCGGGTCCTTCGCCTACACAAGGCGCGAGGCGCTCGGTGTCTGTGTCGGCATCGGCGCGTGGAATTACCCGATCCAGATCGCCGGCTGGAAATCGGCACCGGCGCTCGCCATGGGCAATGCCATGGTGTTCAAGCCGTCGGAGAACACGCCGCTTTCGGCACTGGCGCTGGCCGAGATCTACAGCGAGGCCGGCCTGCCCGATGGGCTGTTCAACGTGGTGCAGGGCTATGGCGATGTCGGCGCCGGCCTTGTCGGCCACGATGTCGTCGCCAAGGTTTCGGTGACCGGCTCGGTGCCAACCGGTCGCAAGGTGCTGTCGCTCGCCGGTTCGAAGATGAAGCACGCGACGATGGAGCTCGGCGGCAAGTCGCCGCTGATCGTGTTCGACGATGCCGACATCGAGAACGCCATTGGCGGCGCCATGCTCGGCAATTTCTATTCGACCGGCCAGATCTGCTCCAACGGCACACGCGTCTTCGTGCAGAGCGGTATCCATGACCGCTTCGTCGAACGGCTGGTCGAGCGGACGAAAAAAATCCGCATCGGCGATCCGCTCGACCCCGAAACCCAGATGGGGCCGCTGGTGTCGAAAGCGCAGCACGACAAGGTCGTCGGCTATATCGAAATCGGCAAGCAGGATGGCGCCGTTCTCGCCTGCGGCGGCAATTTGCCCTCACTGCAGGGTTTTCAGGGTGGTTTTTTCGTCGAGCCGACGGTGTTCACCGGGGTCACCGACGCCATGCGCATCGCGCGCGAGGAGATCTTCGGGCCTGTCATGAGCGTGCTGAAGTTCGACGGCGAGGACGAGGTGATCGACCGCGCCAACGACACTGAATTCGGCCTTGCTGCCGGCGTCTTCACGCGCGACCTGCCGCGCGCCCACCGGGTCATCGCCGAGCTGCAAGCCGGCACCTGCTGGATCAATGCCTACAATCTGACGCCGGTGGAAATCCCGTTCGGCGGCTTCAAGCAGTCAGGCATTGGCCGCGAGAACTCGCTGGCGGCGCTGGCGCTCTATTCGCAGCTGAAGTCGGTCTATGTCGAGACCGGGGATGTGGCGAGCCCTTACTAGCTCGTAGGCTCATAAGCGCTCGGGGGCGTTGATCGCAAATTGCGCCGCGAAAGCCCTGATATAAGCGGGCCTAGCTTCCCCGCGAGCAACATAGTCAGCCAAGTTCTGATACTCGTCCAAAATGCCTGACATTCTTAGTCGCAGCAGCACCGATACCATCAACAAATCGCCCGCGCTGAATTCACCATCGAGCCAGTCGGCGACGCCTAAGCGAGCAGAGAGTTTGTCGAGACAAGCGCGAACACGGTCCTTTACCAACGGCAAGCGCTCCTCGCTCCAAGGGTTGTCAGCTTCGAATATTCTTGCCGTCGTCAATTCAAGGATCGGCAGCTCGACAGTGTTGAGTGCGGCAAACATCCACGTGATCGCGCGCGCACGCGCATTGCGATCCCCAGGCAGCAGGCCCGCATGCTGCTCAGCAAGATGAAAGACGATCGAGCCGGTCTCGAACAGCGAGAGAGAACCTTCCTCATAGGTAGGGATTTGGCCGAAGGGATGGATGGCCAGATGGTCAGGCGCCTTCATATTCGCGAAGGAAACAAGACGAACCTCATAAGGCTGCCCCACTTCTTCGAGCGCCCAGCGAACGCGCGTATCGCGCGCCAGTCCCTTGCCGCCATCGGGCGATCGTTCAAATGCCGTGATGGTGATTGTCATCGCATCCGTTTCCTTGCTTGGGTTCTTCGGCTTCCTATCGTGAAGACGAATGAGCCTCCCGGAAATCGACATCGGTCCTGAACTATTTTCATCGATGGGTACAGATCGCGAATGCCCACTTCCGATCAAAAGTCGTGATGGCGCGAGTGGCCAATTCCGCAAGGCCGCGTAGGGCCTCACGCCTTCTCCGCCGTGCTGTCCAGATACTGAGTCAGCGCACAGACCAGATGATAGAAGATGCTGGCCGGCACGTCCGATGCCAGCGAGCGGCCGCGCTCGTCGATGCGGTCGATCCACAGGCCGAGCGGCGCCGGGTCGATGTGCCAGCGGAACAGCCGGCCGACGCGCGCTTCGATCTCGGGCTTGAGATCGGGGCCGCCCGAACCGTCGAGTGCGATCGCCGCCTTTACTGCTTCCGCCTGCGGCCAGCTGCGCGATGTCAGCTCGAGCGGCAAGCCCTGCCGCGAGACAGCGCCATAGGCAAGGCCGGTGGCACGGTTGAGGCCATTGGCAATCGCCGAGGCGTAGAGTTTCCTGGCGAAGCCGCTCAACTCGGCCTGGCCGCTGCGTCCGGCGAAATCGACCAGCAGCGAAGCCCATTCGAAATGGTGGCCGGGCTCGGTCCACGAGCCCTTGTCGCCGGCGGATGGCTTCCATTCGGCATCGAAATACTCGCCAAGCGTCCAGCTTTCCGGATCGAAGAAATGACTGCGGAAGAGGTCGATGATGCGCGCCGCGCGGCGCAAATGGGCGCGCTCGCCGGTCGCCTGATACCAGGCAAGAAACGCCTCGAGCAGGTGCATATGCGGGTTGGAGCGACGCTCGCCCTCCCCGTCCGACGTTTCGAGGAAGCCGGTCATGCGGCTATCCTCGAGATGCGCGTCGAGAAAGGCGAAGGTTTCCTCGCCGAGACGCAAGGCGTCGGGATTGCCCGACATATGCGCATGCGCCAGCGCCAGGAGCACGCAGGAATGATCGTAGGCGTCCTCGGTGGCGTCGGCGACCGAACCGTCGACATTCAGCGTGCGAACCCAGCCGCCTTTGTCGGTGCGGCCCTTCCCGGCCATGAACGCGATGCCATGGCTGATCAGCCGGTCGGCCGGACCGTCCCAACCGCGCGCCCCGGCGACGGCGAAGGCATAGACCTGCCTGGCCATGGTGCGCATGCGCTTGGGCTTCATCAACGGCGAGGCGTCCAGGCCGAGCGCCTCATGAAACCCACCGTGACGCTCGTCGACGCCCGATGTCGACCACAGCGGCAAGGTCTCCTGAAACAGCCAGTGATGCACGCGCCGGCGCCATGCGCCGCTTTCGATGACACGGTCATGCGCCGGCGTGAACCGGGTCTCCAGCCGGCCCGATTTTTCAAGCTGCTCGACGATTTTCTTGACGTGCTGGCTGTGGCTGACCGGGGCGACGAAGGTGGCGTCCGCTGTCGAGACGATGGCGACGTCCTTCATGCCGATCGCCGACAGCAGGCGACCGTCACTGCGGATGTAGGAGTTTTCGCAGTCGATGGCGACGACATCGCCGATGATGACATTGCCCTGATCGTCGGCTGGACCGACATCGAGCAGCGACTGCCACGAGCCGAGATCGTTCCAGCGGAAGCCCGCCGGCACCATGGCAATGTCTTTCGCCCGCTCCATGATGGCGTAGTCGATCGAGTTCGACGGGATGGCGGTGTAGAGCTCAAGCGGCATATAGAGACCGGACAGATCCGATGTCGCAGCCTTGTAGGCTGTTTCGGTGGCCTGCCAGATATCGGGCTGGAAAGCCGCGAAGGCGTCGCGCATGGCGCCGGCGCGAAAGAGGAAGATACCGGTGTTCCAGTAGAAATTTCCGTCCTCAAGATAATTTTGCGCAGTGGCAAGGTCCGGCTTTTCGACAAAGCGTGAGACATCGAAGGTGCCGCCGCTTTCGGCTGCGACCTCGATATAGCCGTAGCCGGTCTCGGGTTGCGTCGGCTTTATGCCGAACACCACCAGCCGGCCGGTGCGGGCGGCCTCGGTGCCGGCTTCGACGCTCTGCCAGAATTGGCGCGGCGTTGATATCTCATGGTCTGACGGCACCACCAGCACCAGGCTGTCGCCGAACTCGGACAGTGTGCGCAGTGTCGCCAGTGCGACGGCGGCGGCGGTGTTGCGCCCTGCCGGCTCGAACAGCGGACCGCCGCCGGCGAGATCGAGGCCGGCCAGATCGGCGTGGACACGATCGGCGTGACGCTCCGCGGCGATCAGGAAGATCGGCGTTTCGCCTTCCGGCCGCGCGGTCAGCCGGCGCAAGGTCTTGGCCAGCATCGAGCCGTCGCCCGACAGATCGTGGAACTGCTTGGGATTGTCCTCCCGCGACAGCGGCCACAACCGCGAGCCGACGCCGCCGCTCATGACAAAACTGACAATCCGCTCGGTCATTCGGTTACCATTCAAAAGGTCTGGTTGTAGGCGCCCACTTCCGGGCTGCGGCGCAGTACGGCGTCGACGGCCTCGAACATCTGCCGGCGGCGCTGCGACGACACCGGGCTTTCGACGACGACCACCAGTTCCGGCTTGTTGGATGAAGCGCGCACCAGCCCCCAGGTGCCGTCCTCGGCGACAACGCGAACGCCGTTGACGGTGATGAGGTCTGCAATCTTCTGCCCAGCGAAAACCACTCCATCCCGCTTCATGGCCTGAAAGTCGACAACCACCCGCTCGACCACGCCATATTTCATGTCGTCCGCGCAGTGTGGCGACATGGTCGGCGTGCCGAAAGTCAGCGGCAGCGCGCGGTAGAGATCGGCCATCGACCTGCCGGGACTGCGATCCAGCATCTGGCAGATGGCGATGGCGGTGACCAGCCCATCGTCGTAACCACGGCCGATCGGCGGGTTGAAGAAGAAATGGCCAGACTTCTCGAAACCGGCGACGGCGCCAAGTTCGGCGACGCGGCGCTTGATGTAGGAGTGGCCGGTCTTCCAGTAATCGGTGACGGCGCCGTTAGCCCGCAGCACGCTGTCGGTATTGAACAGGCCGGTCGACTTGACGTCGACGACAAAGGTCGAGCCCGGGTGCCGGCTGGAAATATCCCGTGCCAGCATCACGCCGACCTTGTCGGCAAAAATCTCATTGCCTTCATTGTCGACGACACCGCAGCGGTCGCCATCGCCGTCGAAGCCAAGTCCGACATCGGCTCCGGTCTCCAGCACCTTGTCCCTGATGGCATGCAGCATCTGCATGTCCTCTGGATTGGGATTGTAGCGCGGGAAAGTGTGATCGAGTTCGACATCGAGGGGTATGACCTCGCAGCCGATGCGCCGCAGCGCCTCCGGGGCGAAGGCGCCGGCAGTGCCATTGCCGCAGGCCGCGACCACTTTCAGCTTTCGCGTGATGCGCTTGTCGCCGGTTAGATCGTCGAGATAGGTCGCGCGGAAATCACGCACGAAATCATAAGAGCCGCCGCCGACAAGGTCAAAATCGCCGGCCAGCACGATCGTCTTCAGCGCGCTCATCTCTTCCGGGCCGAAGGTCAGCGGCCGCGCCGCGCCCATCTTGACGCCGGTCCAGCCGTTCTCGTTATGCGAAGCGGTGACCATGGCGACCGAGGAAGTATCCAAAGCGAACTGAGCGAAATAGGCCATCGGCGACAACGCCAGGCCGATGTCCCTGACGCGCGCACCGGCAGCCATCAGGCCGGACACCAGCGCCAGCTTGATCGACAGCGAATAGGAGCGAAAATCATGTCCGGTGACGATATCGGGACCGGTGCCGAGACGGCGAATCAGCGTGCCAAGCCCCATGCCGAGCGCCTGGACGCCGATCAGATTGAGTTCCGGTCGTTGCGCGGAGCCGGGATGGCCAAACCACCAGCGCGCATCGTATTCGCGAAAGCCGGACGCCTTGATCAGCGCTTCGGTTTCGAATTCGAAACTGTTGGGCCGGGCGTCGCCAACGATCCTGAGGGGCAAGACTGGAAAACTCCGAGCGGCGGAAAATAAGGTTGTCGAGGGCTGCGGCTTAGCACACAAGGCTTTAAGCCACGTTTATTCCGAACCGAAATCCGAGCGTTGCGGAAATGCCTGACGAAAGCGGACGAAATGCGACAGAAGCGCTGCCATTGCCGCTTGCAGGAACGAAGTGCGGCGGCTATAAGCCCGCGGTCTGGTCACGGAGTGTAGCGCAGCCTGGTAGCGCACCTCGTTCGGGACGAGGGGGTCGCAGGTTCAAATCCTGCCACTCCGACCAGAAAAACAAAGTGTTAGCGCATCCCGACTTCGGCGCTCAAACTCTTATTCCGGCTGATAGAGCGAGATTGCGTGCTCCTTGGTGAGACGTGCTAAGAATCTTGTCCTTCGTCGTCGGCCCGACGCGCCGATAAGCCCCTCCAAGACGCTGACGATTCGGCCTTGGACTGATTAGGCCAAATCTGAAACGTCGGTTGCATGCTGGCTGGAGCCGGCATGCTTTTTTGCCATCGGTTGCCTATGGAAATGAGGTTCGCCCGCCATACTCAGGTACAGGACCGGCGAGCGAACCCTATCGACGCAAGAGGGGACGTAGCTGCGCCGATATGCAAAATCTTCGTAGGCGATTCTCCTGGATGCCCAGCCAAGGGCTGTTCCAATCACCAGCAAGGCCAACGCGAAGACAGTTGCCGGCAATCAGCGCGCTTTGGCCAACACTTCTCTCGATCAGCCTCCTCCCGCAAACTCGCAGCGGACAACGGCTGCAAACGATGGCCGTTCCAAGCAGCGCCGCCAGTGAGACCATTGCGCGTTGCGATCGGACTTAGGTCCTGCACCCCGCCCGACCGAAGCCCAGCCCTGGGAACGTTTGCACCTGCCCCAAGTTCAGTTGGTTGGGCGCGGGGACAATCGAAAAAAACGGATAAGCATCACCATGTCGAACCGCGAGACTACAAGATCCCATGCCTTGGGCATGCGCGTGGCCGAGATCAAGGCCAGGATGCAGGAAGCCCGGATTACTGAAGGCGAGATGAAGACCTTCCAGAAGGTCGCCGCCATCCTGGAGGGCGACGAGGGCCGAATCGAGGGCGACGACTTGATTGCCGCATCTTTCGTTGCCGATACCCTACTGGACAAGAAAACGGCCTGAGCGACCATGCGAACAATCAGCAGACTTTTTGATTCCCCTGCCGAAGCGGCCCGGGTCGCCAGCGACCTGGTGGCAGCTGGAATTCCTCGCGTACAGATTGCCATCATCGGACCCTACAATGACGAAGTGGGACCTCTATGGGCTTCCGTTTTGGGGTCTGTTCTTGGTGCCGTCGTCGGCGGATTGGCTTGCCTGAGCACTGTTGCAACCCACGGCGTCAATCTTCTTGCCGCCGGCGTATTGGCAACTGGCGCGGTCTGTGGCGGCGTTGCCGGCGGTCTACTCGGAACATTCGCCCCGATCACCACAGAGGCGGGTGATCGGGGCGTTGCCGAGGGGGTCGTTTTGGTGACGGCGCATGTCGATGAAAATGAAACCGACATCGCTCAGGCAGTGCTCGGCGGTTGCCCTCCGAGGACATGCGTCGCTGAAGCAGCTTGAGACCTTCCAGGGAAATTTTCAATAAATGACCCGACAACCGTGATGGAGGTGGCGGGCGCGGCGCGAAGGCTGGCTTACAGCGAAAAAGCCCGCCCCGGCGTCAGCGCCGGGGCGGGTTTCTCCGTTTGCCCGTGACTGAATGGCCTGCATTGGCCGGAAAGGCTCAGCTCATTGACAGGTCCTTCGCGAGCGCAAATTTTGACGAAATGACCATCGGCCCTAGGTAATTCGATGGATATGATGGGGTCGATGAAACGGCGAGCCGGATGCGACATGCGTTTGAATTCCACGACAGCCTCGCCGCCGGCCCTGATGATTGCGCTGTTTCTCGTCGCCGCCTGTTCATCGATCGGCAGAACCGTCGATCCGGCGAAATACAATTCGATGACGTGTACCGAGCTCAACAGCGCGCTGGGTGACGTTGCGCGTGACATCTCGCAAACCGCGGTCACCCGCGGCAAGGTTGCAAACACCAGCGTTCCGCGCTGGCTGCTGGGCGGCTCGCGCGTGAAGACCGCGGTTGCCGACCGCGAAACGGCCAGGATCGAGCGGCTGAAGCAGCAGGAAGCGGCTATTGCCAGCGCGAGAGCGCGCAGATGCACCTCGCCGGCGCAATGAGCTTCATTGCGCCCCGTGGCAGCGTCAGGCGCTCAGGCGAAACCGCGTGACGTCGATCGCCGCGGCCATCAGCGTCTGTGTGTAGGCGTGCTGCGGATTGCTGAAGATGGCCTCGGTCGGCCCCTCCTCGACGATCTTGCCCTGTTTCATGACGATGATGTAGTCGGCCATGGCGCGCACGACCGATAGATCGTGGCTGATGAAGAGGTAGGACAGTTCGTGGTCGGCCTGCAGCTTGCGCAGCAGTTCGACGATCTGCTTCTGCACCGAGCGGTCGAGCGCCGAGGTCGGCTCATCCAGCACCACCAGTTTGGGCTTCAGGATCATGGCCCGTGCAATGGCGATGCGCTGCCGCTGGCCGCCGGAGAATTCGTGCGGGTAGCGGTTGCGGGCGTTGGGATCGAGGCCGACCTCGCGCAAGGCCTCGACCGCGCGCTGGTCGCGCTGCTTGCCCGAAAGGTTCGGCTCATGCACCAGAAGCCCTTCGGTGATGACCTGACCGACCGTCATGCGCGGCGACAGCGAGCCGAACGGATCCTGGAAGACGAGCTGCATCTGACGCCGCAGCGGCCGCATCGTCTGCCGGTCGGCCTGGGAGATGTCGCGATCGCCGAAACGGATGAGGCCGTCGCTGGGCAACAGCCGCAGCAAGGCGCGGCCGAGCGTCGATTTGCCCGAGCCCGATTCGCCGACGATGCCGATGGTCTGATTGCGCTGCAGCCGGATCGAGATGTGGTCGACGGCACGCAGCATCAGCGGCTCGCCGGCGAGAAATCCACCGCCGATCCTGAACGTCACTTCGACATTCCGGCCCTCGAGCAGCACCGGGGCATTGGCAGGTGGTGGCGCCTTGCTGCCGGTCGGCTCGGCCGCCAGCAGCATTTTCGTATAGGCATGCTGCGGGTTGACGAAGATGGCTTCGGCCTCGCCCTCCTCGACAACCTCGCCCTGGCGCATGACATAGACCCGGTCGGCAAAGCGGCGGACAATGCCAAGATCGTGGGTGATGAAGACGATCGCCATGCCGAGCTTGCGTTGCAATTCGGCCAAAAGCATCAGGATCTGCGCCTGAATGGTCACGTCGAGCGCCGTCGTCGGCTCGTCGGCGATCAATATGTCGGGGTCGTTGGCCAGCGCCATGGCGATCATCACGCGCTGGCGCTGGCCGCCCGACATTTCGTGCGGATAGGATTTCATCCGCCGCTCGGGATCGGGAATATGCACCAGCCGCAGCAGCTTGAGCGCCTCTTCGTGCGCCTCGGCGGCCTTCAGGCCCCGATGTCGGCGGATCGGTTCGATCAGCTGGTTGCCGATCGAATAGAGCGGATCGAGCGAGGTCATCGGCTCCTGGAAGATCATGCTGATCTTGCGGCCACGGACCTGGTTCAGTTCGGATTTGCTCAGCGTCAGCAGGTTGCGGCCACGATAGTCGACACTGCCGGTCGCTTCGCCATTCGATGCCAGCAGGCTCATCGCCGCCATCATCGTCTGGCTCTTGCCGGATCCGGATTCGCCGACCACGGCAACGGTCTCGCCCGCGTTGACGTGGATGTTGATACCCTTCACCGCCTCGACCGCGCCGTCGAGCGTGCGGAAGCGGACCCGCAAGTCCTTGACGCTGAGGATCGTTTCAGAAGCAGCCATCTTAGCGATCCCTTGGGTCGAGCGCGTCGCGCAGGCCGTCGCCAACGAAATTCAAGGCGAACAAAGTCGTGACAAGGAAGAAAGCGGGGAACAGGAGCAGCCAGTTGGCGGTGCCGATATTCTTGGCGCCGACCGAGATCAGCACGCCCCAGCTGGTCATCGGCTCCTGCACGCCGAGGCCAAGGAACGACAGGAAGCTTTCCAGGATGATGACCTGCGGCACCAGCAGCGTCATGTAGATCACCACAGGACCAAGCAGATTGGGAATGACGTGGCGCAGCAGGATGCCGCGCTGGCCGACGCCCATCGCCTCCGCCGCCTGGACATATTCCTGCCGGCGGATCGACAGCGCCTGGCCGCGTACGATGCGCGCCATGTCGAGCCACAACACGGCGCCGACCGCCAGGAACATCAGCACGAAGTTGCGGCCGAAGAACACCACCAGCATGATGACAAAGAAGATGAAGGGCAAGGAATAGAGCACGTCGACGATGCGCATCATCACCTCGTCGACCTTGCCGCCGGCGAAACCGGCCGCGGCACCGTAGACAACGCCGATGACCACCGCCACGACGCCGGCGAGCAGGCCGATGGCCAGCGATATGCGCCCGGCCATCAGCGTACGCGAGAGAAGATCGCGACCGGTGTTGTCGGTGCCGAACAGGAAATATTGCTGCTTGATCGAGGCGCTCATCGTCACTTCAAGGCCGTCAGGGGACTTGCTTTCGATCTTGGTGTCATCGAAGGCATCGGAACGGTCGAGATAGCGTATGTTGCGGTCGTCGATCGGCTTGGCCGATTTGACGGTCACGAAGACCTGGTTGCCTTCCTGCCGCCACTCCTTGATGTCGACCCGCATGCGCTTGATCGCTTCTGTGAGCGCCGTCTCGATCGTGTCGGCCTTCGGATAGGCCGACAGACTCGGCGGCGTGCGCACATAGTCACCATAGATGGTCGTGTATTGATGCGGCACGAACGAGGGTCCGAACACGCTGATAACCGCAATCAAAGCGAGGTAAAAGAGGCTGAACATGGCGGCGCGATTGGCCTTGAGGCGCGCCCAGGCATCACCCCAGAGCGAGCGGCCGATGACGGCGGGAGCCGTGGCTGCGATGTCAGTCATAGCGCACCCTCGGATCGACGACCGCGTACATGACGTCGACGATCAGGTTGAAGACGATGGTGAAGATGGCGATCACGACCACCGTCCCCATCACCAGCGTGTAGTCGCGGTTGAGCGCGGCATCGACGAAATAGCGGCCGACGCCCGGAATGGAGAAGATCGTCTCGACGATGACCGAACCGGTCAGCAGTGCTGCGGCGGCCGGACCGGTGAAGGAGACGATCGGCAGGATGGCGCCGCGCAGCGCGTGCTTGACCACCACCGACCAATCGGAGAGGCCGAGCGCGCGTGCCGTGCGGATATGATGGGATCGCAGCGATTCGATCATCGATCCGCGCATCAGGCGGGCGACAATGGCGATCTGCGGCAGAGCGAGCGTCAGAACCGGGCCAACTTTGTTTATGAAAGCGCCGTCGCCCCATCCACCGATCGGTAACAGGCGCCAGGTCAGCCCGAACAGGAGCTGGATTACCGGCGCGATAACGAAGGTGGGGATTGTGCTGCCGGCGGTCGCCAGCGCAATCACCGCATAGTCGCCAAGCTTGTTCTGATTGAGCGCGGCAATGGTGCCGAGCATGGAACCGAGCAGAAGTGCCAGGACGAGCGCAGAGGCGCCAAGCTGGACCGAAATGGGCAGGCCCTTGGCGAACAGCTCGGTGACGGTGAAATCCGGCATGTTGTAGCTCGGGCCGAAATTGCCGCGCAAAAGATTGCCGAGATAATGGACGAATTGCAGCCAGAGCGGATCGTTGAGGCCGAACTGGGCTTCAAGGTTGGCCCTGATCTCGGGACTCAACCCCCGCTCCTGGTTGAAGGGACCGCCTGGCGCGACGCGCATCAGGAAAAACGCCATGGTCACGATGACGAACAGCGTCGGAATGGCGGTCAAAAGCCGCCTTAATACATATCGCAGCATCGGTGCCCCGCTTGATCCAGAGCAACGCGCGTCCAGCGGGACGATTGCGCTCTAGCCTTCAAATCTTCGCACCGACATTGCCGAAAATCGAATCCGGTTCCCGGGCCGATGCGATGGCAAACCAGCACCGCCGCGCCCTGAGGGCGCGGCGGCTTGGCCAGGGATTTAGTCCTTGCTGATGAAGCGGGACGGATGGATGTCCATCACATTGTCGTCGAAGCCATGCAGCTTCGAGGAAACGATGTCGTGGTAGCTGTAGTACAGAAGCGGGATCTCGCCGACGTCGTCGACGAGGATGCGCTCGGCCTCGGCGAGTTCCTTCATGCGCTGTTCGGGCTTGCCGCCGGCGGCGGCCGCCTTGTCCATGGCCGCCTCATAGGCCGGGCTGTTGTAGCTCGAATAATTGTTGCCGCTGGCCTTGCGCGAGATGCCGAGGAAGGTTTCCGGGTCCTTGTAGTCAGCAATCCAGGCGGCACGCGCCACGTCGTAGTCGCCCTTCTGCTCGAGGAAACCGTAGTGGGTCTTGGTGTCGGTGTTGAGCAGCGTGACCTCGACGCCAAGCGGCTTCAACTGTTCCTGGATGGCCACGGCGGTGTTCTTGTGGTTTTCCGAGGTGTTGTAGCGGATCTCCATCTTCAACGGATGCTCGGGTGTATAGCCGAGTTTCTCAAGGATCTTCTTGGCAGCGTCCTCGCGGTCGATCTGCGGCATGTCAGCGTATTTGGCCAGCGCCGGCGTGTAGCCCTCGATGCCGGGAGGCACCATCGAATAGCCGGGCAGCATCGAATTCTGCCAGACTTTTTCGGCGAGGAAGTCGCGATCGATCGCCATCGAGATGGCGTTGCGCAGTTCGACATTGTCCCACGGCGCCTTGTCGGTCTTGATTGCATAATAGTAGGTGCCGAGATACGGCCCGACACGAACCTGGTCGCCGAATTTGGCCTTGAGATCGTTGAGCTGTTCGGTCGGCAGGTCACCGTAACTGTCAAGTTCGCCGGCCTCGAAGCGCTTCATCGCCGACGAGCGATCCTCGGTCGGGATGTAGTTGACCACGTCAAGCTTGACGGTCGCGGCGTCCCAGAATTTCGGATTCTTGACCAGCTTCAGATGGTCGTTGGGTATCCACTCCGCCGCTGTATAGGCCCCGTTGGACACCAGCTTGCCTGCCTTGATCCAGTCGGCGCCAAGCTTTTCGATAGACGCCTTGTTGACCGGGTATGTCGCCTGATGGGTCAGCATCTCCAGGAAGTAAGGCGTCGGCGCCTTCAGCGTGACTTCGAGGGTATTTGCGTCAAGCGCCTTGACGCCCATATCCTCCGGCTTGCCCTTCTTGGTGTTGACTTCCTCGGCGTTCTTCACGGGATAGAGCATTGAAGCGTATTCGGCAGCGGTGGCCGGATCTTCCAGCCGACGGAACGAATAGACGAAGTCGTCCGCCGTCACCGGGCTGCCATCCGACCAGAGGCCGTCCTTGCGCAGCTTGAAGGTGTAGACCGTGCCGTCGTCGGATACCGTCCAGCTTTCGGCGGCGCCCGGAATCAGGTTCGTCTTCTGGTCATGCATGACGAGGCCCTGGAACAGGTCTCGTATGATATCGGCTTCGTAGACCGTCGAGGTCTTGTGCGGATCGAGCGTCTCCGCTTCGGCGGCGGATCCCCTGTTATAGACGGTCTCGGCGAAAGCCGGCGTGTAGAACGTGCCGGCGGCCACCGCCATGGTTGTGGCGAGCACCGTCGCCTTCAGCATATTTTTCAGCATGAAGTTCTCCCTGTCGGCGCTGCCGTCGGCGCGCCTTTATGTGTTGACGCCCCGGAGCCGATATCTGACCCCTTTGAGCGCGCCACCGGTTCCCGCCGGTGGCTGGTGGCAGGAGACTAGACAGGAGGTAAGCTCTTTTCAACTGAGTACTGATTGACCCTAAGTCAATAGCCAGAATCAAAGAAGTAGCCGCTAAATTAGAGATGCCTTTCAATTGCATGCACCCTCAGGTTGCACATAGGGTTTTCGCTTTCTGCATGCGAACTTTGGCATGCTCGGCGCTATGGTTCGCAATCTCATCGACATGGCTCAAGGTCGCAGATTCCGGAGAAATGTTTCGGGAACTTCGGCGGTTGAATTCGCCTTGCTCTCACCGATCTTCATCCTTCTTCTGCTCGGAATGGTTGCATACGGTATATATTTCGGTGCCGCCAACTCGATCCAGCAGATCGCGGCGGACGCGGCCCGTACGGCGATTGCCGGGCTGAACCAGACCGAGCGCCAGACGCTCGTTGCCAGCTTCGTCACCAACAATGCCGGCGGATACCCTTTCGTGGATGCCAGCAAGTTGACTTACCAGGCCAACGACAGCACGGCCGATGGGAGCCAGTTCGTGGTGTCCGTACAGTATGATGCCCGCAACCTGCCGATCTGGAACCTTTTCCCAGGGATAGCCATGCCTGGAACCACGATAAGGCGCCAATCAACGATCAGGGTCGGGGGCATCTGAATGCTGCTGCGTGCGGGCAATGGAATCGGCCGGCTGGCGCGGTTGATGCTGGCCGACAGGAAAGCGAACTTCACCGTCATGGCGGCTCTGAGCGCGCCGGTGGCGCTGGCGCTGGCCGCGGTGGCAATTGACGAGGCTTCGATCTATGGCGAGCGCCGCGAAGCGCAGGCAATGGTCGACCTGGCGGCGATCACCGCGGCCTCGAACATCACCAACATCGATACTGCAGTCGTGACCACGTTGACCGACAACGGCATGCCAAATGTTGTCGTTCAGGGTTCGGGACAAACAATCGCTCCGGCCGTCGGCAAAACCGTCGTGACAGTCACGCCTGGGCGGTATGTGGCATCCGGCGCCAATGTGAGCCAGCGCTTCCAGGCCAGCGTTACACCCTATAATGCCGTCCGTGTCACCCTGAAGAAGATCCCCGCCCGCTATTTCGCGAGTTCGCTGATCCCCTCTCCCGTTATCGGCACCCAGGCCACCGCCAGCATGACGCCGCAGGCGACCTTCTCGGTCGGGTCGAGGCTCGCCAGCGTCAATGGCGGCATTCTGAACGCGCTTCTCAGTGGACTTCTCGGCGGAAACATCTCGCTCAGCGTCATGGACTATAACTCTCTGCTCTCCGCGGATGTGAG
Source organism: Mesorhizobium sp. LjRoot246 (assembly GCF_964254115.1). NCBI lineage: Bacteria > Pseudomonadati > Pseudomonadota > Alphaproteobacteria > Hyphomicrobiales > Phyllobacteriaceae > Mesorhizobium > Mesorhizobium sp. LjRoot246. The sequence continues at coordinate 5,047,090 of NZ_CAXUSN020000001.1, forward strand.
CGTACTTTCCTTCGTCGACGGCCTTGCCACCCAGCTGAACCTGACCGGTGTGTCCTATTCGGATGTTCTAGCGTCGCAAGCGACCGTCGGTCAGATCGCCACGGCTATGGCCAATGTGCCCGGGCTCGGCAATACGGCCAAGGTCGCCCTGCAGACGATCGCGTCCAGGTCGACCAGTACGGTCAAAATCCCGCTCAGCAGCCTTGTCGACCTTGGCTCCGTGGGCAGCCTGGGACTGGGACAAACCCCAACAGGCCTTGGGGTCGATGCAAGCGCCATGGGAATGCTGACTGCCGCCGCCGTGCTGGCGAACGGCACCAACCAGGCTCAGGTCAATCTCGGAGCCGCCGTACCCGGGCTTTTGTCCACCGCGCTTACCATCGCCATCGGTGAGCCGGCACAATTTTCGCCATGGCTCGCGGTCGGTGGAATCGGCACCACGGTGCGCACAGCCCAGACACGTATCAAACTGGTGGCCACCGTCGGGGTCGGCACCCCCAGTCTCGGTGGAGGCATCAGCTTGCTGGCGGTCAATCTGCCACTCAATGTGGAAGTCGCCTATGCCGAAGCCAAACTGACCGACATCACCTGTCCGACGGGGCCTTCCAGCATCAAGGTTTCCATCGCCGCACACCCAGGCATTGCCTCGCTGCATCTGGCCAACAGCAACAGTTCAGGCTTTGGCGACTTCAGCCAACCGCAGACATTCACAGACGCAAACATCGCGGATGTGAGCCTCAAACTGCTGCTGATCAACATTCCGCTGATACAGGTGATGGGCTCCGCCGCCACCGCGATCACCAATAATAGTCCGACGACGCTGACCTTCGACGCGACCGATATCACCAACAAGACGATCAAGACCGTTTCGACGCGCAACATCACACAGTCGCTCACCACGTCGCTGGTCAGCAACCTGTCGCTTTCGGTCAACGCGCTCGGCCTGGGAATCGACTTGACCGCCCTGCTCGGAGCAGTGAAGCCAGCGGTGGTGGCCGTGCTGAACGGTGTAACGGCGCCCGTCGACGACCTGCTCTACAATGTGCTTTCAGCACTGGGTGTCGGTGTCGGTGAAGCCGATGTCCGGGTCACCGGCGCGACTTGCGGACGCTCGGTCCTCGTCCAGTAAAGACGGCCATCAATCGAGGCGACCAAGGAAGTATCCGAGCGCGGGCAACGAAAGTTCGGCCTCCTCGATGACCGCAGCATCGCCGTCAAGCTTTGCAACCGCTCCGATATCAGGCGGCAACGGCCAATTGCCCGGTTCCTCAGCGAAATTGAAGACACAGAGCAGTTTCTCGCTGCCGCCGTCGCGGACGAATGCGAGCACGTCGCCCTCGGCGTCAAGAAAGCGGATCGAGCCCGTTACCAGTGCCTCATGCCCCCTGCGCAAGGCCAGCGCGGCCCGATAGGAAGTCAGCACTGAGGCTGTATCGGCATTCTGGACGTCGACCGCGCGGGCGCGATGGCTTGCCGGCACCGGCAGCCAGGGCTTGCCGGTGGAGAAGCCGGCATTGTCGGCGCCGGCCTCCCAGACCATCGGCGTGCGACACCCATCCCTGCCCTTGACGCCCGGCCAGAAGCGGATGCCGACGGGGTCACGCAGATCCTCATAGGCGAGCTCCGCCTCCTCCAGGCCGAGTTCCTCGCCCTCATAGAGACAGATCGAGCCGCGCAGGCAGGACAGCAGCATGATCGAGAATTTGGCCACCGCATCGGGATCGCTGCCCGGTCTTGTCCAGCGGCTGACATGGCGCACCACGTCATGGTTGGAAAACGCCCAGCAGACCCAGCCATCGGAAACGGCTGCCTCGAAGGCTTCGACGCAGCCACGCACATGCGCCGCCGAGAACTGCGGGCCAAGCAGGTCGAAGGTGTAACACATATGAAGCTTGTCGCCGCCGGAGGTGTAGGCGGCGAGCGTCTGCAGCGAGCGACCTTCGTCGCCGATTTCGCCGACGGCGGCACGGTCCTCATACTCGTCGAGCAGCGCCCTGAAGCGGCGGAGGAGCGCCAGGTTTTCGGGCTGCGTCTTATCGAACAGATGCTCCTGGTAAAGGTAGGTGTTGGTCTCGCTGTTGGTGCCGGCGACGCTTGATGCCAGCGGCGGATTGCTGCGCAGCCAGCGGTCGTGGACATAGTAGTTGACCGTATCGAGCCGGAAACCGTCGACACCGCGCTCCAGCCAGAACCGCACCGTGTCCAGAAGCGCATCCTGAACCTCCGGATTGTGGAAATTCAGGTCGGGCTGCGAGGCGAGAAAATTGTGCATGTAGTATTGTCGGCGGGTCGAATCCCATTCCCAGGCCGGGCCACCGAAAACGGAGAGCCAGTTGTTGGGCGCACCGCCATCAGGCCTGGCATCGGCCCAGACATACCAGTCGGACTTGGGATTATCGCGGCTGGCGCGGCTTTCTAAGAACCAGTCGTGCTTGTCGGATGAATGCGACAGCACCTGGTCGATGATGATCTTCAGGCCGAGACGATGCGCCTCGGCGACCAGCGCATCGAAATCCTCAAGCGTGCCGAACATCGGATCGACATCGCAGTAGTCCGACACGTCGTAGCCCATATCGGCCATCGGCGACTTGAAGAAGGGGGACAGCCAGATTGCGTCGACACCGAGCGAAGCGACATGAGCGAGCCTCGATGTGATGCCGGCGAGGTCGCCGCTGCCATCGCCGGTCGTGTCCTGGAACGAGCGCGGATAGATCTGGTAGATGACGCAGCCGCGCCACCATCCGGCCTTGTCACCCATTGCGCTTCTCCCTTGCACCGATCCGCGCTCGTTCGATCATGAAGATCACCGTCCGCCCCGATACCGGTCGCGATATGTCTACTGCATCCGGGGTTTCGATGGCTGGAACCCAGAAGAATCCGTCTCGCTCAGGTAAGGTGAACATGCAGGTCCGGCGATCGCCGTTGACGGCCACTGCAAGGCGGGGTCCGTCATCGGCGGCCAGGATCATGACAAGACGATGCCGTTGCGGATCCTGCCAGCTCTGTTCATCGAGCGGCGCGCCCGTTTCGGTCAGCCATGCGACGTCCGGAACCTCGGAACCTGCCCGCGGCCGGCCAGTGAGGAAGCTTGTGTCGGAGAATGCCGGCATCGCGCGGCGCAGCGTCGAGAGTTCTGCCGTGTAGCGCTCCAGCGCCTGGTCGCGACCGGCCCAGTCGAGCCAGGTGATCGCATTGTCCTGCGCGTAGGCGTTGTTGTTGCCCCGCTGGCTGCGGCCGAATTCGTCGCCTGCGGTCAGCATGATGGTGCCACGCGAGGCAAACAGCGTGGCGAGCAGCGCGCGCTGATCGTTGAGGCGAGCCGCTGCCACGACCGGGTCGTCCGCATCGCCTTCCACACCGTTGTTCCAAGACAAGTTTTCATCGTGGCCGTCGCGGTTCTGCTCGCCATTGGCCTCGTTGTGCTTGCGCTCATAGCGCACGATGTCGGCGAGCGTCATGCCGTCATGGGCGGCGATGAAATTGACCGTGCGGCTGGCGTTTTGCCCATTCGTTGCGAACACATCGGACGAGCCGGCGAGCCGGGTGGCCAAGGCGCCGACCATGCCGGCGTCACCACGCCAGAAGTGCCTGACATCGTCGCGGTACTTGTCGTTCCACTCAAGGAAAGGCGGCTGGAAATTGCCGAGTTGATAGCCATCCGGACCGATGTCCCAGGGCTCGGCGATCAACACGCGGTCGGCCAGCAGCGCATCCTCGTGCATCGACCTCAGCAGTGGCGCCTCGGCGTCGAATGTGCCCTCGACCCGCCCGAGAATGGGCGCCAGGTCGAAGCGGAAGCCGTCGACGCCGGCATACCGGACAAAATGGCGAAGCGTGTCGAGAGCCATTTCCTGGACGACAGGATGGTCGCAAGCGACCGTGTTGCCGGTGCCAGTGTCGTTGGCCAGCCCGCCGTCAGGCGTGTGCCGGTAATAGGCCTGGCTGTCGAGGCCGCGCAGCGACAGCGTAGGACCAAGCCTGTCGCTCTCGCCGGTGTGGTTGAAGACAAGGTCGAGGATGACGCCAATCCCGGCCTGGCGCAGCACGGCGACCGTGTTTCGCAATTCCATGATGCCGCCCGGCGCCAGACGCGGATCGAGCGCCATGAAGGTGACAGGATTGTAGCCCCAGGCGTTGCGCAGCCCGAGCGGCGGCAGATGCCGCTCGTCGATCGACGCGGTCACCGGCATCAGCTCGACCGCGCCGACGCCAAGTTTTTTCAGGTGCTCGACAACCACCGGGTGAGCAAGTGCGGCGACCGTTCCGCGCAATTTTTCGGGAACCTCCGGATGCAGCAGCGTGAAGGCGCGCACCGGAATTTCGTAGACCAGGCCGCCGGCGCGGAAGAGCGGCGGCGCAGCCTGCACAGGCTTCGGCAAGGCAGCCGCGATCGCCTTCGGCATCAGCGGCGCGGTATCGCCCCCCTCGCCCCGGCGATTGGCCAGCCGCCAGTCATAGGCATAGGGCCTATCAATCTCGACGGCGTAGGGATCGGTCAGCAATTTATCGGGGTCGAACCACAGTCCACGCTCCGGCGCATAGTCGCCATCGACGCGAAAGCCGTAGCGGGTTCCGGAGCCAAGCCCCGCAACGAACAGCGCATGGACGCCCTCGCCCTCCGGCTGCAGTTCAAGGCGCTGGATTTCCCGGCCGCCCTGCTCGTCAAAGATCGAGACCCAGAGCCGACGGGCGGCTTGTGACCACGCGGCAAAGCGAATGCCTTCCGGAGTAGCGGTGGCGCCGAGGGGGGTCATGCGGACTCCACCTTCTCCCCTTGTGGGAGAAGGTGTCGCCAAAGGCGACGGATGAGGGGTGCTCCAGCTTGGCAAGGACGGCGATCCTTCGCGCACCCCTCAACTGTCTCGGCGCTGCGCGCCGATCCACCGCCCTGGGGCGAGCCACGGGTCTCGCCCCGTCCTTCGAACCCCACAAGGGGAGAAGGAAAGGCGCGCACAGCCACTCTCAAGTAATCACGCTCGGCTCGTTGCGACCGGTGTGACTCTTGATGCCGGCTATATCATCGGCGGCCGCGATCAGATCGGCGAGCGCCTCTTGCGTGTCGAGATCGTGCCTCGACGTGTCCGGCTCGTAGCGCTCGATGTAGACGCGCAGGGTCGCACCCGACGTGCCGGTGCCCGAGAGCCGGAAGACGACGCGCGAACCACCTTCGAACAGCACCCTGATGCCCTGGTGCTCGCTGGTCGAACCATCGACCGGATCGTGATAGGCAAAATCGTCGGCGCTGGCGATTGTCATGCCGCTCACGCTGGTGCCTGGCAGCGTGCCGAGTTTGGCGCGCAATTCGTCGACGAGCGCGTTGGCGCGGTCGCTCTCGACCTCCTCATAATCGTGCCGCGAATAGTAATTGCGGCCATAGGTTGCCCAGTGCTCGGTGACGATCTGCTTGCAGCTTTCGCCGCGCGCGGCAAGGATGTTGAGCCACAAGAGAACCGCCCACAGGCCGTCCTTTTCGCGGACATGGTTGGAGCCGGTGCCGGCACTTTCCTCGCCGCAGATCGTCGCCATGTCGGCGTCGAGCAGATTGCCGAAGAACTTCCAGCCGGTTGGCGTCTCATAAATGCCGATGCCGAGCTTTTCGGCAACACGATCGGCCGCGCCACTGGTCGGCATCGAGCGGGCAATGCCCTTCAAACCGGCCTTGTAGCCGGGCGCCAGGCGGGCATTGGCGGCGAGCATGGCGACCGAATCCGACGGGGTGACGAAAATGCCCTTGCCGATGATCAGATTGCGGTCGCCGTCGCCATCCGAGGCGGCGCCAAAATCCGGCGCGTCAGGTCCCATCATCTCGTCATAGAGGTGTTTGGCATGGACAAGGTTCGGGTCCGGGTGGTGGCCGCCGAAATCCGGCAGCGGCTTGAAATTGCGGCAGGTGCCGTTGGGCGCGCCGAGCCGGTTTTCGAGGATTTCCTTGGCGTAGGGGCCGGTCACCGCGTGCATGGCGTCGAAGCGCATGCGAAAGCCTGACTTGAACAGTTTGCGCAGGGCGTCGAAATCGAACAGGCTTTCCATCAGCTCGGCATAGTCGGCGACCGGGTCGATGATCTCGACCGTCATGCCGGCGGCCTTGACCGTGCCTGTCGTGTCGATGTCGATCGGGTCGATGTCGGCGGTTCTGAAGCTCGAAATCGTCTTGGTCTTGGCAAAGATCGCGTCGGTCAGCTTTTCCGGCGCCGGGCCGCCATTGCCGGCATTGTACTTGATGCCGAAATCCTCGTGCGGGCCGCCCGGATTGTGGCTGGCCGACAGGATGATGCCGCCAAAGGTCTCGTATTTGCGGATGACATGCGAAGCGGCCGGCGTCGACAGGATGCCGCCCTGCCCGACCATCACCTTGCCGAAGCCGTTGGCGGCCGCCATGGCAATGGCCTTCTGGATGACCTCGCGATTGTAGAAGCGGCCGTCGCCGCCGATCACCAGGGTCTTGCCCTTGAAACCGTCAAGCGCGTCGAAGATCGACTGGATGAAATTCTCGGCATAGTGCTCCTGCTGGAACACCGGCACCTTCTTGCGCAGGCCCGACGTGCCGGGCTTCTGATCGGAATAGGGCTTGGTGGGGACGGTGCGTATCATGCTTCAGGCAACCCTTTTCGAAAGCAGCGAGCGATAGAGTTCGACATATTTTTCCGCGCTCTTGTCCCACGACACATCGGCCTTCATGCCCTGGCGCTGCAGCGATTCCCAGACCGCGGGACTGGCATGGGCGTCGACGAGGCGGCGCATGGCGTGCAGCAAGGCGCCGCCATTGTTGGGCGCGAACTGGAAGCCGGTGGCGACGCCGGCCGAAACGGCGGCCTCATTGGCGTCGATGACCGTATCGGCCAGGCCGCCGGTGCGGGCAACCACCGGCACGCAGCCATAGCGCAGACCGTAAAGCTGGGTCAGCCCGCACGGTTCGAAGCGCGAGGGGATGACGATGGCGTCGCAGCCGCCTTGCATGATGTGCGACAGTCCCTCGTCGTAGCCGACGACGACGCCGATGCGGCCGCGATGCCGGGCGGCGGCGGCAAGCAACGCGCCCTCAAGGCCGGCATCGCCCGAGCCGAGGATGACCAGCCGCGCGCCGGTGGCAACGATACCGTCGACCGCTGTCGCCAGGATGTCCATGCCCTTTTGCCAGGTCAGCCGGCTGACGACGCAGACGATCGGACTGCCGTCGCGCTCGAGGCTGAAGCGGTCTTCCACGGCAACCCTGTTGGGGGCGCGTGCCTTCAGCGTGCTGGCCGTGTAGTTGGACACCAGATGCTTGTCGGCTTCCGGATCCCAGATGCCGGTGTCGATGCCGTTGACGATGCCATAGAGATCGCTGGAGCGCATGTTGATGAGGCCGTCGAGGCCCATGCCGAATTCAGCCGAGCGGATCTCCTGCGCATAGGTCGGGCTGACCGTGGTGATCGCCCAGGCGGCCTGCAGGCCGGCTTTTAGGAAGCCGACGCCGCCATAATATTCGACGCCGTCAAGCGCCATCGCCGCCGCCGGCAAGCCAAGCTCGCCGAAGATGCCGGCACCGAACTGGCCTTGGAAGGCAAGGTTATGCACGGTCATCATCGAGGGTACGCCGACAGCCTTGCCGTAGCGCATATAGGCCAGCGTCATCGCCGACTGCCAGTCATGGGCATGGACGATGTCGGGCTGGTAACCAGAGATGGCGCCACCGGCGATGTCGCCGCCAACCTGGCTCAGCGCCGCGAAGCGCCGCCAGTTGTCTGGCCAATCAACGCCGGTCGCATTGCCGTAGGGGCCGCCCGGACGGTCGAACAGATGCGGCGCGTCGAGTACGAACAGTTCGAGCCCGGCGAGTTGGACGGAGTGGACGGCGGCCTTGCCGCCCTGCAGCAAGGGATATTGCAGAACCGCCTTCCTTTTCTTGAAGGCGGCCATGACGGTCGGAAAACCGGGAATGAGCGTGCGCATCGTCACGCCCTTGGCCGCCAGTGCAATGGGCAGCGCGCCAGTCACGTCGGCAAGCCCACCGGTCTTGATCAGGGGGAAAATCTCGGGCGTGACCGACAGAACCTGCATGCGTTAGAGCCCTAACTTGTCGATCATGTCCTGCGTGACCAGGCAAATGCCTTTTTCGGAAACGCGGAACCGCTTGGCGTCGAGAACGGGATCTTCGCCGACTACCAGCCCTTCCGGTATCCTAACGCCATGGTCAATGACCACGCGCTTCAACTTTGCGTTCCGGCCGACATGAACGTCGGGCAGCATGACGACTTCTTCCAGCGTCGAATAGGAGTTGATGCGCGCGCCGGTGAAGATCAGGCTTCTTTTCAGAGAAGCCCCCGAGACGATACAATCGCCTGAGACGAGCGAGGACACGGCCGAACCGCGGCGGCCATCCTCGTCATGCACGAACTTTGCCGGCGGCTTCAATTCGGCATAGGTCCAGATCGGCCAGTCGCGGTCGTAGAGGTCGAGTTCCGGCGTGACATCGGTCAGGTCGATATTGGCTTCCCAATAGGCGTCGACAGTTCCGACATCGCGCCAGTAGGCTTCGTTCTCGGCGGTCGAGCGGACGCAGGACTTGGCGAAGCGGTGCGCGATCGCCTTACCGTGCTGGACGATATAGGGGATGATGTCCTTGCCGAAGTCGCGGCTCGAGCCCAGCTCAGCCGCATCGCGGCGCAATTGTTCCATCAGGAACTTGGTCTTGAACACATAGATGCCCATCGAGGCCAGAGCGAACTCCGGCCTGTCGGGAATGCCGGGCGGATCGGCGGGTTTTTCGACGAAGGCGATGATGTTGTCTTTGGCATCGACATGCATGACGCCGAAGCCGGTAGCTTCCATGCGCGGCACTTCGAGGCAGCCGACTGTGACATCGGCATTGGCGTCGACGTGCTGGCGAAGCATCATCTCGTAGTCCATCTTATAGATGTGGTCGCCAGCCAGGATGACCATGTATTCGGGGCCGTAGGCCTCGATGATGTCGATGTTCTGATAGACGGCGTCGGCCGTGCCTTCGTACCACTGGGTTTCCGAGACGCGCTGGCTGGCCGGCAGGATGTCGAAACTCTCGTTTCGCTCGGGGCGCAGGAAGTTCCAACCGCGCTGGAGATGGCGGATCAGCGAATGCGCCTTGTACTGGGTGGCGACGCCAAGACGGCGAATGCCGGAATTCAGCGCATTGGAGAGCGCGAAATCGATGATGCGCGTCTTGCCGCCGAAATAGACGGCCGGCTTGGCACGCCGGTCGGTCAGTTCCTTAAGGCGGCTGCCACGGCCGCCGGCCAATACATAGGCCATGGCATCGCGCGCCAGCGGCTGGGTCCGTTTCAAGTCTGCCATTTCTACCCTCCCAAGTTACTCAGTCTCTCAGTCCGCGACGAGTTGACGGATTTAGTCCGCAACGAGTTCAAGCATGATCGTCGACAGCGGCGGCAAAAGCATCGTCGCAGAGATGCTTCCGCCTTCCGCCCGCGCCTCGACCATGCCGCCATTGCCCTTGCCGGAACCGCCATATTCCGAAGCGTCGGTGTTGATGATCTCGCGCCATTTGCCGGCCGTCGGCAACGGCACGCGATAATTGTCGCGCGGCACCGGCGTGAAGTTGGAAACCACGGCCACCGGGCTGCCGCCCGGTGCGCTGCGCAGCCAGGCAAAAACCGAATTTTGGCTGTCGTCGACGATCAGCCAGGAAAACCCTTCCGGTTCGCAATCACGGCCATGTAGCGCCGGGCGCGAACGGTAGAGGTAGTTGAGGTCGCGCACCGTTTGCCAGACGCCGCGATGCGGGCGGAACTCAAGCAAGTTCCAGTCGAGCGCGCGCGCCTCGCTCCATTCGCGGCGCTGCGCGAACTCCTGCCCCATGAACAGCAGCTTCTTGCCGGGATAGCCCCACATGAAGGCGTAGTAGGCACGCAGCGTCGCGAACTTCTGCCAGTCGTCGCCGGCCATCTTGCCAAGCAGCGTGCCTTTGCCGTGCACGACCTCGTCGTGTGAGAGCGGCAGCACGAAATTCTCCGAAAAGGCGTAGGTCAGGCCGAAAGTGAGGTCGTTGTGGTGGTGCTTGCGGAAGATCGGCTCCTTGGAGAAATACTCCAGCGTGTCGTGCATGAAGCCCATGTTCCACTTGAAGCCGAAGCCCAGCCCGCCTTCATGCACCGGTGCCGAGACCTTCGGCCATGAGGTCGATTCCTCGGCGATCGTCATCACGCCCGGATGGTGGCCGTAGACCTCCTTGTTCATCTTCTGCAGGAAGCTGACCGCCTCAAGGTTCTCGCGGCCGCCCTTCTCGTTGGGGATCCATTCGCCGGCCTTGCGCGAATAATCGAGGTAGAGCATCGAGGCGACCGCATCGACGCGCAAACCGTCGACATGGTATTTCTCGGCCCAGAACAGCGCATTGTTGACCAAGAACGACACCACCTCGCGGCGACCGAAATTGTAGATCGCGGTATTCCAGTCGGGATGAAAACCCTTGCGTGGATCGGCGTGCTCATAGAGCGCGGTGCCGTCGAAATGAACCAGGCCGTGCTCATCGACGGGAAAATGCGCCGGCACCCAGTCGAGGACAACGCCGATGCCGGCACGGTGGGCGCCATCGACGAAACGGGCAAAGCCGTCCGGATCGCCGAAGCGGGCCGATGGCGCGTAGAGGCCGGTCGTCTGATAGCCCCAGGACGGGTCATAGGGATGTTCGGAGATCGGCATGAACTCGATATGGGTGAAACCGGTCTCGACGGCATAGGGGATGAGCCGGTCGGCCAGTTCATCCCACGACAGGAAGGTGCCGTCATCGCGAAGTTGCCAGGAGCCGGCGTGGACCTCGTAGATCGAGATGGCTTCGCGCCGGTGATCGGCATTGCGCCAGAAATTGCGGTGCGCCTCGTCGCCCCACTCATGCGCCGGCGGCACGGCCACGACCGAAGCGGTGGCCGGACGCAATTCAGATTTGAAGGCGAACGGGTCGGCCTTCAGCGGCAGCCTGACGCCATCGGAGCCGATGATCTCGTATTTGTAGGGTCGTCCGGCCCCGATGTCGGGTACGAACAGTTCCCAGATGCCGGTGTCGCGGCGATCACGCATCGTGTGCCGGCGGCCGTCCCATTCGTTGAAATCGCCAACCACGGAGACGCGCCGCGCATTAGGAGCCCAGACGGCGAAATGCACGCCCGTGGCGCCCTCGTGCTCGATGACATGGGCGCCGAGCTTGTCGAACAGCCTGAGATGCGATCCCTCGGCAATGTAGTAGTCGTCCATCGGACCGAGCACCGGACCGAACGAGTAGGGATCGGTCAGCCACCAGTCGCCGCCGGCGTTCCTGGCATGATAACGCAGCGGCTGACGCTTGCGGATCGACAGCTTGCCTTCGAAGAAACCACCGTCGTCGCGCCTCGACAGTTCACCGGCGACGATGCCGGTCAGCGTGTAGGCGGTGACGAACTCCGCATGCGGAACGAAGCAACGGGCAAACAGGCCCTTGCCGACCTCATGGACGCCGAGGACCGCGAACGGATCGCCATGCGTGCCGGCGACAATCGCCGCAACATCGCTGGCTGGCGCCAGTCCGTCCGGCCCGCTTGTCGCAGCGGTCGCGCGCGGCTTCTTCATCAGGCAGTGTCCCTCCCCAGGCACCGAGTGTTGGTTTCTAGTGGTGTGATCCGACTTTCAAATTCACACCACCGGGACCACATTGTTCGCGGCCTCATGCAATCACATCAGGCAGGCACGTTCCAGATTTCTTTCGCATATTGGCGGATCGTGCGATCGGAGGAGAACCAGCCGACACGCGCAACATTGCGGATCGCCCTGGCATACCAGTCGGGACTGTTGCGCCAGACCGCATCGACCTCGCGCTGGGCGGCTGCATAGGCATCGAAATCGGCGGCAACCATGAACCAGTCGCTGTTGTAGAGACCGTTGATGAGGTCGCGGTAGCGCTCCGGATCGTCCGGCGAGAAGACGCCTGACGAAACGGCGGCAACTGCTTGCCCCAGCTCCGGCGATGCTTCGATGACAGCGCGCGGGTTGTAGCCATTGTTGCGCCGATCGGCGACCTCGGTGGTGCTCAGGCCGAAGATGAAGATGTTGTCGTCGCCGACGCATTCCTTGATCTCGACATTGGCGCCGTCGAGCGTGCCGATGGTCAGCGCGCCGTTCAGCGCGAACTTCATGTTGCCGGTGCCCGACGCTTCCATGCCGGCGGTCGAGATCTGCTCGGACAAATCTGCAGCCGGCATCATGACCTCGGCCAGGCTGACATTGTAGTTCGGCAGGAACACCACCTTCAGCAGACCGCGAACGGCCGGATCGCGGTTGATGACCTTGGCGACGTCGTTGGCGAGTTTGATGATCAGCTTGGCGTTATGGTAGCTCGGCGCCGCCTTGCCGCCGAAGAACTTTACACGCGGCATCCAGTCTCGCTCGGGATGCGAACGGATCTGGTCGTAGAGGGCGATCGCCTCAAGGATGTTCAGAAGCTGGCGCTTGTATTCGTGGATGCGCTTGATCTGGATATCGAACAGCGCCGAGGGATCGACCTTGATGCCGAGCCGGTCGGCAACGAGGTTGGCCAGCCGCGCCTTGTTGGCGCGCTTGACGGCGGCGAACTTGTCACGAAAGGCAGCATCGCCGGCGAAGGCATCGAGATCCTTGATGGCATCGATATCGTCGAGGAAACGGTCGCCGATCGCCTCACGGGCAAGCGACGTCAGCCCGGGGTTGCACTGGATCAGCCATCGCCGCGGCGTGATGCCGTTGGTCTTGTTGTTGATGCGCTCGGGATAGAGCTTGTGCAGGTCGGCGAACACCGTCTCCTTCATCAGGTCGGTGTGCAGCGCCGAAACGCCGTTGATCGAGTGCGAGCCGACAAAGGCCAGATTGCCCATGCGCACCCGGCGGTCGCCATTTTCCTGGATCAGCGAGATGCGGCCGATCTGCTCGTCCGAGAACTGGTCGGACGCGCGCGCCTCCAGCAGCACCTCCGCATTGATGGCGTAGACGATCTGCATGTGGCGCGGCAAAAGCCGCTCGAACAACGGCACCGGCCAGCTTTCCAGCGCCTCGGGCAGCAGCGTGTGGTTGGTGTAGCCGAAGGTGCGCTTGGTGATATCCCACGCCTGATCGAAATCCATCCCGTGGACGTCCATCAACAGACGCATCAATTCCGGCACGGCGATGGCCGGGTGGGTGTCGTTGAGGTGGATCGCAGCCTTGTCGGGCAGCGACTTCAGGTCGCCATACTGGCTGAGATGGCGCTGGACGATGTCCTGCAGCGAAGCGGTGGAGAAGAAGTATTCCTGCCTGAGCCGCAGTTCCTGTCCGGCCTTGTGGGAATCGGCGGGATAGAGCACCCGCGACAGCGCGTCTGCCTTGTTGCTTTCGGCAAGCGCGCCGATGTGGTCGCCGGCATTGAACTTGTCGAGCAAGATCGGATCGATCGGCATGCCCGACCACAGCCGCAGCGTGTTGACGCGGTTTGCCCGCCAACCGACCACGGGCGTGTCATAGGCGACGGCCAGCACATGCTCGGTCGGCTTCCAGACATGGCGCTCGAGCCGGCCGTCCTTGGAGGTGACCGATTCCACCGAACCGCCGAAACCGACCTCGAAAGAGCGTTCGCGGCGTTCGAATTCCCAAGGGTTGCCGTGATCGAGCCAGGTCTCGGGCAGTTCGACCTGCCAGCCATCGTGAATCTCCTGGCGGAACATACCGTTAGCGTAGCGGATGCCGTAGCCATGCGCGGGAATATCGACGGTCGCCATGCTTTCCATGAAGCAGGCGGCTAGCCGACCGAGGCCGCCATTGCCGAGTGCCGCATCCGGCTCTAGCGCAGCGATGAGGTCGAGATCGACGCCGAGGGACTTCAGCGCTTCGCGCATATTGTCCATCAGGCCGAGATTGGAGAAGGCGTCACGCATCAGCCGGCCGATGAGGAATTCGAGCGACAGGTAATAGACGCGCTTTTCCTGCTGGGCGTAGGCCTCCTGCGTCGCCTGCATCCAGTGATCGACAATGCGGTCGCGCACAACCTTGATCGAGGCGGTCAACCAGTCGTACTGGGTGGCGACGGAAGTGCCCTTGCCGACCCGGTATTTGAGAGCCAGCAGGACCTCGTCGGCGAGCGTCTTGGGATCGGGGATTTCGAGAATGGAGGCTTTGGATGTCATCGCGTCTGCCATATCGCCTTCTCGTGCATTTGCCATGATCATACCGGCTTTCACCATTCCTCCCAGCCCATGCTAGCCGATACTGCCATATGTTCAATCGATTTAGATAACCCCGCTCCGGCTTACCCTGCGGCAATTTGACAATTTGAAGCGCGGCACGCCCAGACGATCCGCGCGACGCGCTTCAAATTGCTGTTCCGTGCTTGTCGTCGTCCCCAAAACCGCCACGCACTTTGGGCGATGTGCATCAGGCCGCCAGCGCCGCTTCCGGTGGAGCCTTGGCTCCGGTCATGAAGGCGACGGCATCGGACATCGTATATTGCTTGGGATCAATGACGGCGAGGCGACGGCCAAGGCGATGAATGTGGATGCGGTCGGCCACTTCGAAGACATGCGGCATGTTGTGCGAGATCAGAACGATAGGCAGGCCGCGCTTCTTGACGTCGAGGATCAGTTCGAGCACGCGGCGGCTTTCCTTGACGCCAAGGGCGGCCGTCGGTTCGTCCATGATCACCACGCGACTGCCGAAGGCGGCGGCGCGCGCCACCGCCACGCCCTGCCTTTGGCCGCCTGAGAGCGTCTCCACCGCCTGGCTGATATTCTGGATGGTCATCAGGCCAAGCTCGGTGAGCTTGTCGCGGGCGCGCTTTTCCATCGCCGGACGGTCGAGCATACGAAGCCAATCGCCCAGAAAACCCGGTTTGCGGATCTCGCGGCCAAGGAACATGTTGTCGGCGATCGACAGCGCCGGCGACAGCGCCAGATTCTGATAGACGGTCTCGATGCCGGCCTCGCGGGCCTCCATCGGCGATTTGAAGGAGACCGGTTTGCCTTCGAGCCGGATCTCGCCTTCGTCGGGCACGGCCGCGCCGGATATCGCCTTGATGAGCGACGATTTGCCGGCGCCATTGTCGCCGATGACGGCAAGGATTTCGCCGGGGTAGAGGTCGAAGTCGGCATTGTCGAGGGCGGTGACGCGGCCATAGCGCTTGACCAGTCCACGAGCGGTGAGAATGGGTTCCTGGGTCATGACTATGCCGAAACCTTTCTGATCCATTGATCGACTGCCACGGCGCCGATAATCAGCACACCGGTGAGCAGCACCTTCCATTGCGGATCGGCGCCCAGCATGTTGAGGCCCATGGAGACGACGCCGACGATCATCGCGCCGAACAGCGTGCCCAGGATCGAGCCGCGTCCGCCGAAGAGGGAAATGCCGCCGATCACCGTCGCGGTGATCGCCTGCAGATTGTAGTCGGTGACGGCGGCGGACGGCGAGATCGAGCCGTTGCGGCCGATGGAGACCCAGGCAGCGAAAGCGGCGATCAGCCCCGCCAAGGTGTAGACTGTCATCAGCACCTTCTTGGTCTGGATGCCCGACAGCTTCGCCGCCTCCTGGTCGTCGCCAACGGCATAGACATGCCGGCCCCACGCCGTGTGATTGAGCACATACCAGAGGATCATCACGAGCACGACCGTGGCAATGACGCCGAGCGTCAGCACCGCCGTGCCGACTTTGAAGCTCAATGCAAACAGATGCAGCAGCGGCGCCTGCGTGTCGACGTCGGTGTCGCGGATCGTCTCATTGGCCGAATAGATGAAGTTCGTGGCCATGACGATGTTCCACGTGCCAAGCGTCACGATGAAGGGCGGTAGCTTCATATAGGCGACCAGCACCCCGTTGAGCAGCCCGCAGGCCGCGCCGGCAGCAAGCCCAATCGCCACGGCGAGCACGCTCGGCATACCGTAGCTGACCGCGCAATTGCCCATGATCACCGCTGAAATCACCATGATCACGCCAATCGACAGGTCGATGCCGGCGGTCAGGATGACCAGCGTCTGCGCAGCACCCAGAATGCCGATAATGGCGATCTGTTGCAGGATCAGCGTCAGCGTGTAGGACGAAAAGAACCGCCCGCCGATGGTGATGCCGAAGACGATGATTGCCAGAACGAGCACGATCAGCGGCACCGCGGCCGGCGTCGAATGCAGGAAATGCTGGATGCGCTTGACGGCTGATTTGTGCTCGTCGAAAGCGGCAACACTTGTATCGCTGCTCGAAAGAACTTTCTCGAATTCCTGAGCTTGAGCCATGTTTTCTCCCCGTAGGCTTCAGCCAAACGCCAACGCCAGTCCACGCCTTTCCGGTCTGTCGCCGGGATTGTTCGCGGTCACGCGAGCCATCGTCCACCCGAAGCGGCCGGGGATCAAGCCCCGACCGCCCAGGTTCCTTAGATGCCTGTCAGACCGGCATCAGCCCCAGCACTTGGCGAGGCCTTCCTTGGTGTCGATGGACTTGACGCCGGTTGCCGGCTTGTCGGTCACCAGGTTGACGCCGGTATCGAAGAAGTTCTTGCCTTCGGTCGGCTTTGGCTTGGTTCCATCCTTGGCGAAAGCAGCGATCGCCTCGATGCCGAGCGCCGCCATCTGCAACGGATATTGCTGCGAGGTGGCGCCGATGACACCTTCGGTCACCGATTTCACGCCGGGGCAGCCGCCGTCGACGGAAACGATCAGCACCTGGCTTTCGAGGCCGACGGCCTTGAGCGCCTGGTAGGCGCCGACAGCGGCCGGCTCGTTGATGGTGTGGATGACGTTGATGGTGTTGTCCTTCTGCAGAAGGTTCTCCATCGCCTTGCGGCCGCCCTCTTCGTTGCCGTTGGTGACGTCGTGGCCGACGATGCGAGCATCGTCCTCATCGCCGATCTTGTTGGGGTCCTTCACGTCGATGCCGTAACCCATCATGAAGCCCTGGTCGCGCAGCACGTCCACGGTCGGCTGCGAAGGCGTCAGGTCAAGGAAGCCGATCTTGGCATCCTTGGCCTTGTCTCCGAGTGTGGCGGCCGCCCAGGCGCCGATCAGCTTACCGGCTTCGAGGTTGTCCGTCGCAAAGGTCGCGTCGGCCGCGTCGATCGGATCGAGCGGTGTGTCGAGCGCGATCACCAGCAGACCGGCATCACGCGCCTTCTTCACGGTTGGCACAATGCCTTTGGTGTCGGATGCGGTGATCAGAATACCCTTGGCACCGTCGGCGATGCAGCTTTCAATCGCCGCGACCTGGCTCTCGCTGTCGCCGTCGATCTTACCGGCGTAGGTCTTGAGGTCGACGCCGAGTTCCTTGGCCTTCGCGGTCGCGCCTTCCTTCATCTTGACGAAGAAGGGATTGGTGTCGGTCTTGGTGATCAGGCAGGCGCCGACACCGGCCGCGGATGCGGACGAGGCAAACGCCATCAGACCCAGCGCCGCGGCGGCAAACACGGTCGATTTCAACAGTTTTGTATTGGTCACGATTTTCCTCCCAATGGAACCATTCCGGATGCCGGCCAACCGGCACCTGCAGTGCGTCCAACGAAATTCTCCCAGCGTGGACGCTGCCTCAACAGACACTAGGCCGAAGCCTCTGTCAATAATTAAATCACTCTTATTTATTATTGACAGCCTTGCTTCGTTCACCCATTCTGGCCCAAAAGCATTGCGGGGAAACGACGGGAGGAACAGGGTGGAAACCGCCATTGCGAGGCACGGTTCGCCCGAGATGAATGACAGCCTCATTCACCGCGGCACCAACCAGAGCGGCATGCGCGACCACAATGAGCGGTTGGTGCTCTCGCTGGTGCGCCAGCACGGCAGCCTGGCGAAATCCGACATCGCCCGCATGACCGGACTTTCGGCGCAGACCGTTTCGGTCATCATGCGCGAGCTGGAGGAAGAAAGCCTTCTGCTGCGCCAAGCGCCGTTGCGCGGCAAGATCGGCCAGCCTTCCATCCCGATGGCGCTCAATCCCGAAGGCGCCTTCTTCATCGGCCTGAAGATCGGCCGCCGCAGCGCGGAACTGGTGCTCATCGACTTTCTCGGCAATGTGCGCTCGATGCTGCAGCATTCCTATCGCTACCCGGCGCCGCGCGAGACGGTGGACTTCGTCAGCAACGGCATGCGGCAGATGCGCGGTGAGCTGACGTCCGCACAGGACAAGCGCATCGCCGGGCTCGGCATCGCCATGCCATTCGAATTGTGGAACTGGGCCGATACTGCCGGCGCCCCGCGCGACGTCATGGACGAATGGCGTCACCGCGACATCAGGGCCGACATCCAGGCGCAATGCGATTTTCCGGTCTATTTGCAGAACGATGCGACTTCGGCCTGCGGCGCCGAGCTCGTCTTCGGCCAGGCGGGCGGCGCGCGTGACTTCGTCTATTTCTACATCGGCGCCTTTGCCGGCGGCGGCATCGTGCTGAATGGCCGGCTTTTCGGCGGGCCGACCGGCAATGCCGGCGCGCTCGGCTCGATGCCCGTGCCCGGGCCGGACGGCAAGCCGACCCAGTTGATCGACGTTGCGTCCATCGCCATGCTCGAAAAGGCGCTCAATGCGCGCGGCGTCGAGGCCTCGCATCTGTGGACATCGCCGGAAGACTGGGGCGAGATCGGCTCCGAACTCGACGACTGGATCGCCAGCGCCTCGCAAGCCCTCGCCTACGCCATCGTCGCCGCATCCTCGGTCATCGATTTCGAAGCGGCGGTGATCGACGGCTGGATGCCGAAGGCGGTGCGCCGCCGGCTGGTCAACGCCATCATCGCGGCAATCGCCACGATTGACGGCGAAGGCTTGAAGCTACCCGCCGTTCGCGAGGGAACTGTCGGCATTCATGCCAGGGCACTCGGCGGCGCCAGCCTGCCACTTTCCGAACGTTTCCTGATCGGCTCGACGACGATTTCCAGGAGCGCCTGATGCTGATCGGAATCCCGGCGCTGCTCGGTCCGGAGCTTCTGGCGACATTGCGCGCCATGGGCCATGGCGACGAAATCGCCCTTGTCGACGGCAATTATCCGGCGGAACAGCAGGCAGCCCGGCTGGTGCGGGCCGATGGTCACCATCTCATCCCGGTGCTCGACGCGATCTTGAGCGTGCTGCCGGTGGACGACGCCGTGCCGGAGGCGCTGTTTCGCGCCTCTGTCAAGGGCGACCCCTCGCTTGCCGATCCCGTCCACCATGAGATCGAGGCGATCTGCGCCAAACGCGCACCGGGCCGCAAGGTGGTTGCGCTGGCCGGCGCCGACTTCTATGCACGGGTCAAATCGGCGCATGCCATCGTCGCGACCAGCGAGCCGCGGCTCTATGCCAACATCATCATCCGCAAGGGCGTGATCTATCCGCCGGAGACCAGGAAGCCATGATCCTCTGCTGCGGCGAAGCCCTTATCGACATGCTGCCGCGCACGACGACAGCGGGCGAGCCCGCGTTTGCGCCTTATGTCGGCGGCGCCGTGTTCAACACGGCCATAGCGCTCGGTAGGCTCGGCGCGCCGGCCGGCTTCTTTTCCGGCCTGTCGTCGGATCTGTTCGGCGGCCAGTTCCGGGATGCGCTTGGGGCTAGCAAGGTCAGTTCCACCTATGCGCACACCTCGCCACGGCCGACGACGCTGGCCTTCGTCAAGCTCACCAACGGCCAGGCGACCTACACCTTCTATGACGAGAACACCGCCGGCCGCATGCTGACCATCGACGACCTGCCGCAGCTCGGCAGCGAGATCGAAGCCATGCTGTTCGGGGCCATCAGCCTGATCTCCGAGCCCGCCGGCAGTGCCTATGAAGAGTTCATGCGGCGCGAGCATGAAAACCGCGTCATGATGCTCGATCCCAACATCCGGCCGAACTTCATCCCGGACAAGGCCAAGCACCTCAGGCGCATCCGCGCCATGATGGCCATGGCCGACATCGTGAAGCTGTCGGACGAAGACCTGAACTGGTTCGGCGAAGCCGGCTCGCACGAGGATGTCATCCGCAACTGGCTCGATCGCGGCCCGAAGCTGATCGTCGTCACCCATGGCAGCGAGGGCGCCGTCGGCTACAGCAAGGAGCACGCCATCACCGTCATGCCGGAAAGGGTCGAAGTGGTCGATACGGTCGGCGCCGGCGATACGTTCAACGCCGGCATCCTCGCTTCCTTGCATGAGCAAGGCCTGCTGACGAAGGCGGCGATTTCCGGCCTGTCGAAAGACGCCATCCACAAGGCGCTGACGCTCGGCGCCAAGGCGGCGGCGGTGACCGTATCGCGGGCCGGCGCCAACCCGCCCTGGCGGCACGAAATCGCCTGAGCAACGCTCAACATAAGTTGAGCCCAATCGATCACTTTATGTTTCGCAGAGGCTCTCTCCAGGGCTACAAGGGCGGGATGGCGCCCGACGAAGCCCGGATTTCCGGCATCTGGCTGACATTCGCCGGGAAATACTGGTAACGGACTGCGACACTTGGGCAATTTAGGGCTCCGCCTGCCCGGCTTTCTCGGCAGGCGCAACTCTGGTACCAGCGGCCGGTTATCTGGCTAACCCGTTTTGAGGCCGACATGCAGTTCATCGATCTTGGCGCGCAGCGCGAACGAATCCGCGACCGGCTGAAGGCCGCGATCGACCATGTCGTCGACGAAGGCCGTTATATTCTCGGGCCGCAAGTCACCGAATTCGAGAACAAGCTCGCCGCCTATATCGGCACCAAGCATGTCGTGGCCTGCGCCAACGGCACTGACGCATTGCTGTTGCCGCTGTTTGCGGCCGGCGTCGGCCCGGGCGACGCGGTGTTCGTGCCAAGCTTCACGTTTGCCGCCACCGCCGAAGTCGTGGCGCTGGCCAAGGCCGAGCCGGTGTTCGTCGATGTCGACCCGCATAGCTACAACATCGACATTGCCAGCCTCGAAGCGGCCATCGCCATGATCAAGAAGGAAGGCCGGCTGAAGCCGAAGGCGATCATTCCCGTCGATCTGTTTGGCCTTGCCGCCGATTACGAGGCGATCATGGCGATCGCCAACCGCGAAGGGCTGATGGTTATCGAGGATGCCGCCCAGTCGATGGGCGGTTCGCTCGACGGCAAGATGTGCGGTTCCTTCGGTGCCGTCGGATCGACCAGCTTCTACCCGGCAAAGCCGCTTGGCTGCTACGGCGACGGCGGTGCGATGTTCACCAATGACGATGCGCTGGCCGAACAGCTTCGTTCCTTCGCCTTCCACGGCAAGGGCGAGACGCAATACGACAATGTCCGCGTCGGCATCAATTCGCGGCTCGACACGCTGCAGGCGGCGATCCTGATCGAGAAGCTGGCCATTCTCGAAGACGAGATGGTCGCCCGGCAGGTCGTGGCAAAGCGCTATGCCGACGGGCTTGGTGACATCGTTACTGCCGCGCGCAATCTGGACGGCAGCCGTTCGGCCTGGGCGCAATACGCCATCGAGACGCCCAAGCGCGACGGGCTGAAGGCGCATCTCGGCGAAAAGGGTATCCCATCGGTCATCTACTATGTGAAGCCGCTGCATGCGCAGGTCGCTTATCGCGACTACCCGCGCACGCCGACCGGCCTTGCCGTTTCGGAAGAGCTGCCGAAGCGGATCCTGTGCCTGCCGATGCACCCCTATCTCAGCGAAGCCGACCAGGACCGCATCATCGAAACGATCCGCAACTACATCGGCTCGAATTCAGCGCATGTAGCGGCGGCTTAGAGGCGCCTAATCTCCCCCCTTGAGGGGGAGATGGCCGGCAGGCCAGAGAGGGTCGCCGCACGTGGAGCGCCAGCCTCCTCTTTCGCAGCAGATGGCGTGGCGTCCGGTCGTACCGACCCCTCTGTCGCCAGCGCCTAGTCTCCCCCTCAAGGAGGGAGATTAGGCGCTGGCGCCCTTCCCGCTCGCAATGAAATGCGGGTTGGCAAAATCCTCATCATCGCTTTGCCTGCGCTTGCCATAGACCAGCGGCTGGCCATCTAGCGTGCGCGTCATGCCGCCGGCCGCGCGTAGCACGGCGTCGCCTGCCGCTGTGTCCCACTCCATGGTACGGCCGAAGCGCGGATAAACATCTGCCTCGGCACTGGCGAGAAGACAGAACTTCAAGGACGAGCCGACCGAAACAATTTCGGCGGCACCCAGGTCGCGAATATAGGCCTCGGTTTCCGGCGTGTTGTGGGATCGGCTGGCGACAACGGCCAGCGGCGCTACGGCCGTCCTCACCGAAATCGGCCGGCGTCCGACGATCTGGTAGTCGCTATCGACTTCGAGAGATTCCGCCCTGCCCGGCAGACCGGAAAAGAAGCGGCCAGTGCAAGGCGCGAAGACGACGCCGACTTCCGGCACGCCGTGACGGACAAGCGCTATGTTGACGGTGAAATCGGTGCGGCGGTTGACGAATTCCTTGGTGCCGTCGAGCGGATCAATCAGGAAGAACGCCCCGTCCAGATCGGGCGGCACAATGCCGGCGGATGCTTCCTCCTCGGCCACGCAGGGAATATCGGGAAAGGCAGCGCGCAGTCCGGCAAGAATGATCTTCTCGCTCTCTCGATCCGCCTCGGTCACCGGCGACGAATCGGATTTGCGGTCAACCGCACAGCCGGCGTGGAACACACGCATTACCTCGCGCCCGGCCGCGAGCGCCAGCCGCTCGAAGGTTTCGAGCATCAGCCTGTCGTCAGATGCCGCCGCCGCTGTCGTATTGGTCTTCGGCAATGTCGCGCTCGTTCAGCCAGTGTTCCAGGGCGTCTACCATCTCTTCGGCCGATCTGCCGAGTGTCTGCAGATGGATTTCCGGGTTTTCCGGCGCTTCGTAAGGAGAATCGACGCCAGTAAAATTCTTGATCTCGCCATTCAGCGCGCGTGCATAGAGGCCCTTTGGATCACGCCTGGCGCATTCCTCGAAGGGCGTGTCGACAAACACCTCGATGAACTCGCCGTCGGCCATCAATTCGCGCGCCATGCGCCGCTCGGCGCTGAACGGCGAAATGAACGAAACGATGACGACCAACCCGGCATCGGCCATCAAACGCGCCACTTCGGCAACGCGGCGGATGTTCTCGACGCGGTCGGCATCGGTGAAACCAAGATCGCGGTTGAGCCCGTGACGGACGTTGTCACCGTCAAGGATGTAGGTATGGCGGCCGGTGGCGAACAGCTTCTTTTCGAACAGGTTGGCGATGGTCGACTTGCCGGAGCCCGACAGCCCGGTGAACCAGAACACCGCGGGCCGCTGGTTCTTCATGTCGGCGCGCACGCGCTTGCCGACGTCGAGCGACTGCCAATGGATGTTTTCGGCGCGGCGCAGCGAGTGCAGGATCATGCCGGCGCCGACGGTGGCGTTGGAGATGCGATCGATCAGGATGAAGGCGCCGGTCGTGCGGTTTTCGGCGAAGGGATCGAAGGCGATCGGCGTCCGCGTCGATATGTTGCAGATGCCGACTTCGTTCATTTCGAGCGACTTGGCCGCCTCATGCGCAAAATCGTTGACGTTGATGCGGTATTTCAGGTCGGTGACGGTGGCGCTGCTCTGATCGGTCTCGGTGCGCAAAATGTACGAGCGGCCGGGCAGCAGCGCGTGTTCGTCGAACCAGACGATATTGGCGGCAAACTGGTCGGCGACCTGCGGCCTTGCGGCAGGCGAAACCAGCATGTTGCCGCGTGAGATCTCGACCTCGTCGTCAAGGACAAGCGTGACGGCCTGGCCGGCAGCCGCCTGGGTGAGATCGCCGCCATAGGAGACGATCCGCTTGACGCGCGAGGATTTTCCGGACTTGGCGACAACGACCTCATCGCCGGGCGCAACAGAGCCGGAGGCGATCGTGCCGGCAAAGCCGCGAAAATCGAGATTGGGGCGATTGACATACTGAACCGGAAAACGGAACGGCAGTTCGACCACCGCTTCGTCAACCGACACGGTTTCGAGATGCTCGATCAGCGTCGGGCCGGAATACCACTTCATGCTGTCCGATCGGCGGCTGACATTGTCGCCATAACGGGCCGACATTGGGATCGGCACAATGGTCTGGAAGCCGAGATCGCGCGAGAATTGAGCGTAGTCTTCGACGATCTGGTCGAAAACCGTCTGATCGAAATCGACAAGATCGATCTTGTTTACGGCCAGCACGACGTGGCGGATGCCGAGCAGCGAGGCGATGATCGAATGGCGCCTGGTCTGGCGAAGCACACCCTGCCGGGCATCGATCAGCACGATCGCCAGGTCGGCAGTCGAGGCGCCGGTCGCCATGTTGCGGGTGTATTGCTCGTGTCCGGGCGTGTCGGCAACGATGAATTTCCGCTTCGGCGTGGCAAAGAAGCGGTAAGCGACATCGATGGTGATGCCTTGCTCGCGCTCGGCCTCGAGACCGTCGACCAGCAAAGCGAAATCGATGTCGTCGCCCGTCGTGCCATGCTTGCGCGAATCGCGTTCAAGCGCCGCGAGCTGGTCCTCGAAAATCTGTTTGGTGTCGGAAAGCAGGCGCCCGATCAGCGTCGACTTGCCGTCATCGACGGAGCCGCAGGTCAGGAAGCGCAGCAGCGACTTCCTCTCCTGCGCCGCCAGATAGTCGCGGACGCCGTCAGTGGGTGCGAGGCTCTTTGCCATGATGTGGCGCATGGTCAAAAGTACCCCTCGCGCTTCTTTTTTTCCATGGAGCCGGCTTCATCGCGGTCGATCAGCCGACCCTGCCGTTCGGAGGTGCGCGCGGTCAGCATTTCACCGACGATGGCTTCCAGCGTGTCGGCATCCGATTCGATGGCGCCGGTCAACGGATAACAGCCAAGCGTGCGGAACCGCACCAGGCGGTTCTCCACCGTCTCGCCGGGGCGAAGTTTCATGCGCTCGTCATCCAGCAGGATCAGCATGCCGTCACGTTCCACCACCGGCCGTTCCTTGGCGAAATAGAGCGGCACGATCGGGATATTCTCTTGCAGGATGTATTGCCAGATATCCAGCTCGGTCCAGTTCGACAGCGGAAAGACGCGGATCGATTCGCCCGATGCGACGCGGGTGTTGAATATCTTCCACATCTCGGGGCGCTGGTTCTTCGGGTCCCACACATGCTGGGCGTTGCGGAAGGAAAAGATGCGCTCCTTGGCGCGCGATTTCTCCTCATCGCGACGAGCGCCGCCAAAGGCGGCGTCGAAACCGTATTTGTCGAGCGCCTGGCGCAGCGCTACGGTCTTCATCACATGGGTATGGGTATTCGAGCCATGGTCGAACGGATTGATGTTGTCGCGCACGCCATCTTCGTTGACATGAACCAGGAGATCGAAGCCGAGTTTCTGCGCCATCTGATCGCGAAATGCGATCATCTCGCGAAATTTCCATGTCGTGTCGACGTGAAGAAAGGGGAACGGCGGCTTGGCGGGGTAAAACGCCTTCATCGCCAGATGCATCAGCACGGATGAATCCTTGCCCACCGAATAGAGCATGACCGGCTTGGCAAAGGCAGCCGCGACCTCGCGGAATATGTGGATGGACTCGGCTTCAAGCCGCTGAAGATGCGTAAGCGCTGTTGTCATGGACTGTGGGCGTTCTTTCGTACCTTCCGACAGAAGACCTTGCCTCAAATCATCGAGCTTTTTGTGCCCGGTTCAAGTCCTGCTTCCGGACAATCTTTCGTGCCGGCGTTCTACCAGATCGCCATTGTCAAGAACAATGCTGGACTGACCCGGCGACACATGGTTCGGGAATGAATTTTCCATAAATCCCGCGAAACCCGGAAATTCCTGCTCTCAAGCCCGAGGGCTGAGAAAACACCGGAAAAATATTGCTTGAATAGGTTGGCTGCGGACCTTCCGGGGACGTGCTCAGATCGGCCGGCGCCGTCTACCGATTTTTCGGTAGCAAATCGGTCCCGACACACTATCGAAAAGAGAGCCCAGCCGTTATACAGCCTCGGGAAGCGGGCAATGCATGATGAGCTATGGGGAATTTCGAGGCGAGCGCATTCTACTTCGCTAAACAAGATCCGCTGTATGAAACTGGCCGAAAATAGCGAGCCCGAAAATTGAGCCGGCTTTCATCCCTGAGACAGCAATTCACGCCCTCGCAGGTGAATATCTACTTCTCCATCCTTTGCTTCTTTTTTCCACCGGTTCTGGGATCGGTGGTCAGCTTTGTGTTCAACGGCGGAGGGCTTTGGTCCACCCTGCTGATTGCTTTGAGGAAAAGGCGCTTCAACGCCGACCGGCCCATGATCTGGCTTACGGTCGCGATCTATGCCTACTGCGCAGCCAATCTCCTGGCTTCCATCATCAACAACTCGTTCGCCCGCGATGCGCCACATCTTATCCCGCTCGTGACCTTCCTGTTTTTCCCCGTCTCCTATTCGACCTGGAGCATCACGCAGAAAGCTACGCTTGCCCGTACCATCGTGCTCTCCAGCATGGCCGCCTGTTTTGTCGCAGTGCTGCTGGCGATCTATCAGCAATATTGGCTGGGGATGAGGGCCGAGGGCGGAGCCGGCAATGCGATCGTGTTCGCGACGGTCGTCTGCCTCGCCGTGGTGGTCTGTGTGGCCGGCGCCCTGTCAGGGATCGAGCAGGCCAGGAACCCGCTCTTTTACGCCACACTGGCCGGGACGATTGCCATTATCTATTCCGGTTCACGTGTTGTCTGGTTGGCACTGCTGATCGCCGGCGTCGCCGTTATGCTGATCAACCGGCATAGGCTCAAAGGCAGGAATGCCGCTCGGCTGCTGCTGCTGCTGGCGGCGGTCGGCGTCGTGATCGCCACTTCCAGCTTCCAGGCGATATCCGGGCGCGTCGACTTTTTGCGCTCCGATTGGGGTGCGCTTGGAGTTGGCGGCAACTACGACACCTCGGTGGGAATACGTGTTGCGCTTTGGCAGATCGGCCTCAAAGCATTCCATGACATGCCGGTGTTCGGACATGGTATGGGGGCGACCCAGCTGCTGATAAAGCAGGGCTTTCATGACCAGTTCGCAATGGACGCCGGCTTCAACCATTTCCACAACGGCTTCCTCACCGCCTTGGTGCAAGCAGGAATTCTGGGCGCCGTGACGCTGGCGGCGATCTTTGCCGTTGCGGCTGGGAATGCCGCCCGGGTCCTACGGAACAGCGGCGATCCGGTCGAGCGGTTCGGCGCCACCATGATTGTCATCGCGGTGATCACCTATCTCACGGCCGGGATGACGGGCATCCTGGTCGGCCATGACATTCTTGACTCGGTGCTGATGGTCTTCTTGGTGTGCGGGACATATCTCGCTTCCGGACGCCAGATTCCTTTGTCGGAAGAGCGGGTACTTGCACCAGTGATGGAAGAGCGGGCACCATCAGCCACCCAAGAGCTGTTCCGGGCAAGGCAATGAAGGTCCTAGTCACGGGCGCGACGGGTTTCATCGGGCGTCTTGTCGCGCGCCACCTTCGCGAAGCCGGTGCCGAGCTTCGCCTTGCCTCTCGCCGTCCGGAGAGGCTTGGTTCGGGGGACGGCGCGATGCTGATGCCCAATTTCGATGCGCCGGCCGAGGCCTTCCTGACGCTCACCAGGGATGTGACTCACGTTGTCCATTGTGCTGGCCTCAACAATGATCAGGGCAACGCCACGGAAGCCGACTATCGGACCGCCAATGTGGAATTGAGCGCACGGCTGGCGCATGCCGCGGCCGCGCAGGCAAGCGGACGCTTCATCCATCTCTCCTCGATCCGGGCCGTGATCGGCGCTCGCGTCAGCGCGACGATCGACGAGAACACGCTTGCTGCCCCGCAATGCGTCTATGGACGTTCGAAGCGCGAAGGCGAGATCCAGGTTTTGGACGCTTATGCGTCGCATGGCCGCTCCGACGCCGCCGTGTTGCGCCTGCCTCCGGTTTACGGAATCGGCATGAAGGGAAACCTGGCGACGCTGATGCGGCTGGCCGATACGGCGCTGCCGCTGCCGACTGGCGCCTTGACGGGAATCCGCTCGCTGATGTCTTCCGAGGCCGCAGTGCGAGCGGTGTCGCACCTGCTGAGCCATTCGGAGCCACTTAGTCCGATCTATGTTGGCGCCGATGTGCCGCCGGTCGCAGTCGAGGCCATCATCGCCGCCTTTCGCAGAGGTTTCGGACGGCCGATGCGCCTGATGGCCGTGCCGGCCGGCTTGATGCGGCCTGCAGCAAGCGTGCTGGGCAAGCGGGCGTTTTGGGACAGCCTGACCGCGACACAGATATGCGACCCTGCCCTGCTGATATCGCAGGGATGGAAGCCTGAAACCGACCCACTGGGGCGGCTGGCCGAACTGGCGCGGCTCGGCAAATCCTGACGCCTTGTTTGACCATGATGGTCTGCTCAGCTTCGATAGAGCGTTCCAAGCAGGATCCGAAGGTCGAGCCCGAACGACGCTGTGCGCAGATAGGCAGCGTCCGTTTCGGCCAGAAGTTTCGGGTTCGACATGTCTATGCCCTTGATCTGGGCTAGGCCGGTTATGCCCGGAAGCGCTGCCAAAACGCCCAGCCGCCTGCGACACTCGATCAATTCCGTTTGGGTCGGCAGGCAGGGGCGCGGCCCGACCAGGCTCATCTCGCCCTTCAGCACGTTCCAGAACTGCGGCAGCTCATCGAGCTTGAACTTCCGCAGGACCTTTCCAACCGATGTCACGGAACTCGCGGGCGCCTCATGCGAGGGCAACGATGGCGTCCCGACATACATCGTGCGCAACTTGTGACAGCGAAAAAGCCGGCCGTCGCGGCCGACCCGAATCTGCGAAAAAATAGCCGGACCAGGCGACGATGCCCGAACGGCAAGGACGGCAAGCACCAAAACAGGAGATGTTGCCACCAACAGCAAAGCCGCACCGGCAAGATCGAAGATTTGCTTGGTTGCCTTCATGAGTGGCCGATAGTGCTCCCTGCCAAAGTCCCGAGGCGACGCCGCAGGCCAAGCCCGTCAATCCGGTCGACGTAGCATGAGCTCATCTCTCGACCAAGCGCGCCACGCAGCCGTCCCAATGCTCAGATGCGCCCGAGGACGAAAGCGAGATAGAGCCCCAGGTTCCCGGAAAAAGTCTGCCGATAGACACCGCTTTTGCGCAAGGCGCGCAAACGCTGGAAAAGACCGCCCCGCCGCCCGTTTGCGAACAGGTCAAGGCACGCCGCCGCGTCTGCGTTCAGGAGATCGCGATTGACGGCAAGTCCGTCAAGGTTGCGATCCGTCCAGCTGGCGAACTCACCCTTGAACAGGCGGCCAAGCCGGGAAACCCTTGCCCTCCACGATACGTTGGCGCCGACCAGGTTTGCAGCGTGCTGCCGGTAGCGCACCAGCGGCCGCGGATCGTAGCGGACGATGCCGCCGGCGGCGGTCACGATGAGATAGGCCCACCAGTCGTGGCTGACGAACCCGGTCGTCGCGGAGGCCCTGGCCAGCAGGTCGCGTGCCGCGGCGTTGAGCAGGACGGTGTTGCCGCCGGCGATGCTTTGCACAAGCGCGTTGCGAAAGGATGGCGGCCGGGCAAACAGCGGCGAATGGCCGACGAGGCTTCCCGTTTCCGTCATGGTCGCGGTTCGCGAGCAAAACATCAGCGGTATCTTTGCGTCATGGGCCTGCATCCAGCTGATAGCGCTCTCCAGCCTGTCGGGCTCCCAGATATCGTCCTGGTCGCAGAAAGCATAGCAGTCCGCGTCGATTCGTCGGTCGAGGATCATCGATCGGAAATTGGCGGCGAAGCCTTGCCGCGGCCCCTCCACAAGGGTCATTTGCCCTTTGGGCCAACGGGATTTCCATGTCTCGATGATGGCGGTCGTGCCATCGGCGGAGCCATCGTCCGAAATCCACAGGTCGACCAGCGGGTGCGACTGCGCGAGCAGGGACTGCAGCTGCTCATCGATGAAGGCGGCGCCGTCTTTCGTGCCCATCAGGACCGCAATGCGCAGATCTTCTTTGCTCACGAGCAAGATCGCTTTCTAAATTCTGATCTCGGGTCTATCTCTTTGATTTGACACAATTCCCAAGGGAAAGCGCTATGAGCTTTCCTGGGAAAACCGTTTCACACTTTTCCTGGAATTGCGCTAGCCCGCCTGCCCGACCGTTTTTGGGATCGCGCTCAGATGAATGCTTCCCCTGGCCTTCTTGGCGCGATCCAGGTTTGCCATCACGGCGAGCGCGGCGGCTTTGTCCTGGTTTTTCGCCGACTGCTGCAGCGCCGTGAGCGCGATCTGGACATCCGACCATTCCACGACATCGGTGCTCAGGCCAAAAATCTTCGAAATGCCGAGTTCGACGAGCTCCTCATCGTTGCCGTGCAACGTTTCGTGGAGTTTTTCGCCTGGCCTTATGCCGGTGAACCGGATCGCGATGTCCTTGTATGGGCTTTTTCCTGACAAACGGATCATCGTTTCGGCCACTTCAAGAATCGGCACCGGCTTACCCATGTCGAGCATATAGACGGCATAATCGTCTCCGCCCTGCCGCGACGCGGCATCGGCCGCCGACATGATGACGAGATCGACGGCTTCGGCCACGGTCATGAAATAGCGTGTCATGCGCCGGTCGGTGATGGTGACGGGTCCCCCAGCCTCGATCTGTGCCTGGAATATGGTCGCTACCGAACCGTTGCTGCCAAAGACATTGCCGAACCGCACAGCAATGAACTTGGTGGCGGGGCGGCGTCCGCCCGGCTCGCTCGAGGGCGTGCCATGCAAGGCGCTGATGATCTGTTCGGCGGCCCGCTTCGTCATGCCAAGCACGGATGTCGGATCCACCGCCTTGTCGCTCGATATCAGGACAAATTGCGCAACCCCGCATTTGGCGGCGACCTCGGCACAGACGAGCGTTCCGAAAATATTGGTCTGGATGGCCGAATCCCAGTTTTCCTCGAGCAGCGGCACGTGTTTGAGCGCCGCGGCGTGAAAGATGATGTCCGGCCGGAATTCCGTGACGACCCGCGTTATCTGGCGCCGGTCCGCGACATCGACGATACGGACCTTGAGACGGTCATGATCCTTCTCGTCGATATACCGGCTCAGCTGGAAAATGCCGAATTCGGAGTTGTCGGCGACCAGCACCGATTCTGCTCCCAGTTCCAGCGACCGTTTGACCAGCGTTTGGCCGATCGAGCCGGCACCGCCCGTGACCAGAACGCGTTTGCCGCCTACAAAGGCGCCGATGCGCTCGATATCGGACGCGACTGTCGGGCGGCGCAGGATCGTTTCCATCTCGACGGTGTCGAGGACCAGCTTTCCGTGCCGTTCCAGCTCCGAAAGACCTGAGAACTGCACCACATTTATGTCGCCGTGCCGGGCGACGCGGACGAGTTCCGAATAGTCCTCGATCTCGTGCTCGGCGCCGCTGCCGAAAATCAGCAAGTCCAGGCTTTTGGTGCCGCTCGCGTAGTCTTCCAAGACATCGATCAGGCGCGGCAGTGTCGCCACCACGGGAACACCCTGGATGCGCGTCCCCAACGGCGCGCCGCGCTCGGTCGCCATGATACCGACGATGGAATGGTCCGCCGGCTGCGCCGTGCGCGTGAAGCGAATGATCAGGTCGGCTTCGCCGAGCCGGCCGACGAACAGCGCGCGCTTGGTCTGCGTCTCGTCGGTCTTGCGGCTCAGAATGCCCCAGCTCGCGCCGTCACGCAGGAAACGGTAGAACAGCCGGGGCGCCGATATGATGGTGAAGGAGACGAGGAAGAAGACGATGAACTGACGCTCGTTGAGCCCTTGCACCGGCTGGAAAGAACGAGCCAGCAGCGAAGTGGCATAAAGAGCGAGTGTCAAAATCGCGCAGCTCTTCAGGATATTGAAAAAGTCAGGCGTCGAGGCAAAGCGCCAGACGGTCGTGTAGAGGCCACAATATCTGAACAGAAAATGGCTGATGAGAACAATGGCGGCCCAGGTTGCCAGACCCTCGTTGGAGAGCGGTTCGAACGAAAGATTCGACCGCGAAAGCACGAGGCTGAGCGCCACGGCCACCAAGACCATGACCACGTCCTGGACCATGATGAAGGCGCGCCGCATCTGTGGCCTGAGCCCGAATACTGATTCGAGGTAAGAATTCATTTGAAGGCACTAGACTCCAGACTCAAGGGTATGATGGACACCGCGAAGTGCGAACACGAAGATACTTCGTCGCCGATCACCTTTCTCAAAGGCGCCATCCCCGGCCCCCACCGTTCTGTATCGCATACTGCGGGGGGCGAGGCATAGCCAGATGTTTTTTGGAGCCGAATCTCAGGTCACGTGTTGCACGTTGGGTTGTGGGTTTTGACGATCGAGACTTGCGCACAATCGGTGACAGTGCGAAACGTGACCAACAAAAGGCGAGGATCAAGGAAGAATGGCTGCCACATTCCGTTACAAAGGCTTCGATATCCCCGTCGATCTTGCGCATATGACTGGTGGCGGCGAAGACACGTTCGACCACATTTCCAAGGAACACATGCAGCAAGCTGACGATCATATCGGTATTTCGCCAGACAACTCCATTGTAGAGATTGGCTGCGGCATCGGCCGAGATGCTATCCCTTTAGCCGAGCGCCTTAGCTCAAAAGGTCAATATCTCGGCATCGATGTAGTGAAGCCAATGATCGACTGGTGCCAGCGGGCCATCACGGCGAAACATCCTAATTTTCGCTTCGTACACTTTGATGTGGCAGAGAAATGGTACAATCCAAACGGCTCGGTGACCCTTCAGCAGTGCAAAATCCCTGTACCTGATGCGTCGGTTGATGCCATCATCCTGCACTCAGTTTTCACTCATATGATGAAGCAAGACGTCGCGCACTACCTCAGCGAATTCGCAAGGATATTGAAGCCTAACGGCAAGGTTCTCGCCACATTTTTCATCGTCAACGGTGACATCCTCCAGAACCAAGGCCCAAAATCGTATATCACTTTTTATCACCCACTGGGTGGAGGGTGCTATGTCCACGAACTTGAGAAACCGACACACGCTGTAGCCTACGAAGAGAACGCCATAGCCGCACTAGTCGCTAGTGCGAATCTCCGAATGGCTAGACCTCCGATATGGGGGATTTGGAGTGGTCGACGCCCTCAACCTGGTGCGGGTCAAGATGCTGTGATTCTGGAATTGGCAGGCTGATTGCATGATCATCGACCGGACTCTGTCTCGCCCCGCGCAATTGTTTGAAAACATCGATCAGCGCAACGGAATAGGCCTCGAAATCGGGGCACTCGGGAATCCAGCTGCGCTGCCTTTGGTCGGCAAGGTCTACTACGCCGACTACTGCTCAACCGCACAGTTGCGGGATAACCACCGGAGCAATCCCACTGTATCGGTTGATAGTTTTGTCGAGGTCGATTTCGTCACCGGTGGCGGACCGCTTCATGCCGTGGTGCCGATGGCACTTCGTTTCGACTACGTCATTGCGTCCCATGTCATCGAGCATGTGCCCGACATCATTTCGTGGCTTCAGGATGTTGGCAGTGTCATGAAGCCTGGCGGCGTCCTCTCGCTCATCGTCCCCAACAAGCACTGTACGTTCGATGTCAGACGCGCGCTCTCCGCGCAAAAGGACTTCTTTGCCGCCTATATAGAGAGAAGGCAGAAACCTGCCCCTATTCAGGTGTTTGACAGCTATCGTTGGCACGACATCAATGGTCGGCTCGTGCATACCTTGGATTACACTATCCACATGGCGACAAAGGCGATCGGTGAATATGTGGACTGCCATTGCTGGGTGTTCGATCCGGAGTCATTCCACGATGAGATAGAAGCGCTCTGCAAGGACCACTTCATCCCATTCACGCTCGATATCGTCACGCGCACGCCACGTGGAGAGATAGACATGTTTGCGAGGCTGATCAGGTCTGAGTAAACCGTGGGTGCGACTTTCGAAGCTGTCGCATACCGCCACTCGACCCAGCGCATGCCCTCTGGCAGTATGCGCTACGGTTCGGTGGTCGTTCGCCCAGAGTTCTGGCTGCACAACACCTTGCGCTATCACACTGGGCGGTTCTCAGAAGATTGCGACCGTCACTCAACTCGCTCCCTCTTCAGGAAGGCGAGCCCTGAGAGATGCCGATACATTGGAAAATCGGTTGTCGCCGGCAAGATTGTTCCATTCGTGCGGGTCGGCCGCGTGGTCATAAAGCTCTTCGCTGCCATCGACATATCGTGTGAATCGCCAATTCTTCCACCTCAAGGAATGATTTCCCGCTAGCCAAGTCGTGGTTACCGGCGTCTCCACAGGCTGGGCTCCGTACATTGCGGAAACAAGCGATCGGCCATCAATTTGTTGCGGCACATCCAGACCGCAAAGATCGAACAGCGTCGGGAATAAGTCGATAAGGCTTACCGGCTCGCTGATGCGTGATTTGGCCGCCTGCGCCTTTGACTTTGGCGGGATCACGATGAAAGGCACACGCGTTGCTTCCTCCCATAACACAAACTTGCGCCAATGCAGCTTTTCGCCAAGATGAAAACCGTTGTCACCCCAGAGTACGACCGCCGTATCGTCGGCAGCGGGAGAGCTTTCAAGAGCGCGCAGGATGGCTCCGATTTGGTGGTCGCAATAAGAGATCGAGGCCAGATATCCGTGCACGGCGTCTCGCCACTGATGATGGGAAGTTATCGTCTCGTGATCCGGCGGCGACAATGCCCATGCCTTGGCTATGTCAGGCACGTCATCGAGGTCGTCAGCCTTGACGAAGGGCAATGAAAGGGCGTCTCGATCGTAGTGATCGAAAAAGCGCTTCGGAACATACCAAGGTAGATGTGGTTTATAGAAGCCTGTCGCACAGAAGAATGGCTGTTGGGGTGGGGCCGCCAGGAATCTTGTGACCGCCTGCGTCGTGAGCATGTCCGGCATGAGGCTTTCTTGCTCATCCGGCAGCAGACCCCAGTCAAAATGATGGTTGCGGGGATCAAGTGCCTCAAAGCGGTTAAAATCGAACATTTTGTTCAGCGGACGGTTGGGCGGTAGAGGCTCCGGATTGACGGTCTCGAACGCGTCCCACATGGCCGGACGGTTCTCCGCATCTACCCAACCAGCGTGGCGGTGTCTGTCGCGTCCAGCCGTGGCGTAGTCGAAATATCCATGAAACACTTTACCCGCGCCAAAGCAGAAATAACCGCGCTCCCTCAATTTCTCAAGGAAAGTCGGACGTCGCAACGGAGCGTCCCAGAACGGCTCGTTCGCATAGACCCCAGTGGTTGAGGGTAGACAGCCGGTGAAAACGGACATGCGGCTGGCATTGCAGTAGGGGGCGGTGCAGTAAGTATGCGTGAACGTCGTCCCGAGACGTGCCAGTTTCTCGATATTTGGCGTCTTGACATCCGGATGACGGCCGAGCGGGCTGATCCAGGAGTTCAGATCGTCGGCAACGATGAAGAGAATGTTGGAGGTCACGAGGTCCCCTCATAATTCATCGAATGCCATGTTGACCAATCGTCAACCCGGATACCAGAGGTCTTGGCAAAATCTTCAAGATCTTCGGCATATAGGCTTTTCAGGTAGCGGAAATCCACATCGCTAACGCGACCGAAATCAGATTCACCGACATGTTGGATGATCGGCTTGCCTGGCGGAAAGGGACGTAACTCAAGGAACGTGGCGACCGACGCGAGCGTCGCCGCAGGGTCACGCTTTAGGTCGTTGGATCGCAGGAACAGAACGTTCTGGCGGTCGAAAAGCCCGAGCAGCCGATCGATCTGCCGTCCGTAAAAGCCACGTTCCACGTAGCTGTAGATCCGCCAAGCGGGGTGGTTTGTCGCTAGGTCGCGAAGTCGCCAGCGACCTTGCCTTATGGCAAAGCCGAATGGGACATTGTCCGTGCCTCTGTCGATCTCCATCCGCCAATGCGACCACGCTCGCTCTATGGGATCACGGAAGATCAGGATCAGTCGCATGTCGGGATTGTACTTGGCGATGCGCTCCAGCGCATTCGGCCAGAAGATCGAGATTGGCGTGGCCTCAAAGGCAATTCGATTGTCGCCGTCGGCGGCAGCAAAGAGGCCATGAAACCGTTCATAATCAGGCTTTGCCCAATCCACTCCGGTCTCGTCGTCAAAAAAGTGGGTTTCTTTAACGGTTGGACCTTGCAGGTCTGGGTGGCGCGCAAGGTATGAAAAGAGAGACGACGTCCCAGCCTTTTGCACGCCGGCAATCATAAACCCGACTCGGCCGTCACGCATCGATCCAACTTTCATCCGTCCTAACTTTCCGAGATAACTGCATGGCCGGAATTATCGTCAACAATTGGGTTAACGAAGGTCAACATTGGGCGCGCCTTTCGGAGGATAGGATCACGCGGCAAGCAATTCCTCGATAGGCGACAAACTTTGCGTTGACGCAAAGCATCCTCGCGCATTGGTGGGCTACTTCTTGGTCACAACGGTGTTTTCTGCCTCGTCAGGCACAATATCAATCATCCCGATGCGAGCACGGGTTGGCAGATTTGGCATGATTTTGAATGCTATAGCGTCAACGAGGCGGTGCAATTGCTGAAACTCCTCACTGCCGCCACTTATGTAGACGCCAGCATTTGCGAAGTAAGTACCGGGCAAAAATACGGCCTTGAATGGGAAACAAATGTCAAAAACGTCCCCGGCATTGGCGGAGTGTCCTTCACCGGGGCGATGGCTGGTTTGTCCGGCAAGTTCTAATCCTTGCACCGTCTTTACCAACATCGCAAAACCGACTTTGCCAGACCGAGAAAATTTTACACTGTAGCGACATTGGTAAGTCTGACCCTGAACGAGCACATTGGCCGGATGTCCGTCGGTTCGTGTTATCTTTAATTCGAAAATCGTTGCGCCGTTCTCTTCATAAGCGATCGTCCCCTGTGGGCTGAGATTGGGGTCGAAAAAGTCCTCGGCTGGGGGTGCTTCAAAATCCACCCTAGACTCAGGAGAATCGCCGTCACTCGCCTCTTCAACTGTTTTCAATATTTCTGATCGGATCGGCCCAGCTCGATGGGCAGGAGCATGGATAAGCCTTTGATACTGGCCGACGACCTTCTTTGGCTTGCCCTCGAGAATCTTCTCACCTCCATCGATCAGGATCGCCCGCGTGCACAGTTGCACTATGGTCTGGGCGCCATGACTGACAAAAAGAATAGTGCCACCTCTATCCTTGATGTCTTCGATCCGAGCGAAGCATTTGCGCTGAAACGCCTCGTCACCGACCGACAAAGCCTCGTCCACCACCAAGATGTCCGGATCAACGTTAATGGCGGTAGCGAAGGCGAGTCTAACATACATGCCCGACGAATAGGTCTTCACGGGTTGGTCAATGAACGGGCCGATGTCGGCAAAACGTGCGATGTCGTCGAAACGCCACTCCATCTCCCTGCGAGGCACACCGAGGATAGAGGCATTGAGAAAAACATTCTCGCGCCCAGTAAATTCCGGATTAAACCCGGCGCCGAGTTCAAGCAGTGCAGCGATGCGGCCGTTGACCTCGACCGACCCGCTAGTCGGCTGCAACGTACCACAGATAATCTGCAGCAGTGTCGATTTGCCGGAGCCGTTGCGACCGATGATGCCGACTGTCTCACCGCGACCTATCTCGAAGGAGATACCCGACAGGGCGGCGAAGTCGCGAAAATAACGACGCGGGGGACGGCCCACCAGACGCTCCAACCGCGGCACCACCATCTGCTTGAAGCGATCCTCAGGTCGCTCGAACATCACATAGCGTTTCGACACGTCGCGCACGCGAATGGCTGCGTCGGGTGTTAGGCCTAGAGCTTCAAAGGTAGATCTGTCAGAGGACATCGGCAAAACCTCTGCGGGTCTTCTGAAAAAATTGAAAGCCGAGAAACGCAACCGCGATTGCGATTAGCGAATAGTAACAGAGCGCCGACCAGTCAGGCAGCACTCCGAATATTATCACATTGCGGAAACTCTCGACCGGGATGGCGAGCGGGTTTAGCGAAAGCCAAGGTTGCAGCCAAGCCGGCAACGACGTTCTTTGGAAAAACACAGGCGACAGGAACATGGTCGCGGTTACCAGCGGCGACACGATCTGGCTCATATCGCGGAAATAGACCCCGATCGAGGCCAATATCCACGCGATGCCGACAACAAGGATAATCAGCGGTGCGAAAACCACCGGCGCCAGAACCACCGTTGAAGGAACATCGCCAAAAACGACATAGGCGAAAACTATCAGAACCAGAAGGCTGATGGCCGCATGAAACAGGGCGGCGCCTGCAGAAACTACCGGCAGTATCTGGATCGGGAATACGATCTTTTTGACATAGTTAACGTTGGCTACGATCAGTCCGGGTGCCAGCGAGACTACCTCCGCAAAAAACTGGAAGACGATCAACCCACAAAACAGGATGACTGCAAACTCGCCTGTCGAATGCGTCGCGCTCTGCTGGTCAGGAGTCGTCCAGCGCGATTTCATCACAACACCGAAAACAAACGTGTAGACGGCCAGCATGAACAGCGGATTGAGAAACGACCACAACAACCCGAGCGCAGAACCGCGGTAACGGCCGACAACCTCGCGGCGAATGAGGGACAGCAGCAGAGTCATAACCTACCTATTCTTCCTTCCAACTAGAGGCCGAGGCCAATCAAACTGTTGCTCTCTAAGGCGATTTCAGCTTTCACGGCGCCGAACGTCACAACACTGGAACGTCGTTCCCGATTGACGAGTATCTGTGAATATCTGCCCCACGAAGGATGACGCTGGATGCGGCAAAACCTTGACTGCGCACGATAGGGCAAAAAACCCTTTCGATCGCGTGCGCAAGCGTGCCGTCCTGCTGGCCGTTCTCAGGCTCAAAATCGAGCGTGTCCTCAGGGGTGTTCTTTAACGGCATTAGTGCTTTTGGCGCAAACCAGAACATCGAGCCGGCGAAGAAACCTAGTTCTAGATTCGCCTCCGGAGGGAACGCGGTCATCTCGTTGAGCAGCCGACGTACCGTGTCGCGGTTCGCACCCCAAAACCGGTCATTGGTCAGATAGTATCGATGTGGGCCGACAATGCCGACTTCGCCCGATTTGATCAATTCCACAGATCTCAACACAGTTAGTGAATCGCCAGCGACTGAGCCGTACAACCTATCCCTCCAAAGAATTCCATTAGCGCTGTAAGCGCTTTTCTTTGAGTGAATTTTCAGAACAGCCTTATAGTGATCGAGAGCACCGCTACGATAGACCGATATAAACGGCCCTATATCCCGCCCCCTATTTTCCGAACAAAATATAGAAACGCTTCGCGCCAAATCAGCGAATTCAGAAAAAATTTGACTACAAAAGCCTTCAGACGCCGTGGTTACATGAATATCAAATGGGACAACAATATTCTTTAGCAAGTTTTTAATATCTGATATCATATCGATATAGTGTATGTGGACTATAACCGCTATTTCAATCTCTCCAACCCTCGTTTTTCGCCACCGGGCAAGCTTCACTTTGGGAACGCTACGGACCTCCGCCTTGAGAGTAGAAAGGTTGTCACTTCCGCGCGTGTAGTTGGATTGGCTACGGTTGAGCATTTCTTGTATTTCGCCAAGACGCTCTTGCTCACAAACCTCATCGACAAAGCCCAAATCGATGTGATGGGGGTTATCCCTCAGAACCTCAAGTTTGGCATAGCCCAACTCGCGGGCGACAAGCTCGGCAAGGTGGTGGACGGGATTAAACCGTTGCGCCGGTGAGGTGGCACTAGAAAGGAATGCAGGGCCGGAAGCGTATTGCCTGTCACCAGCGCTCCACTGCTGGCTAGCGCGCTCAAGCTGTTCTGGCGACGGCTGCAGGATCGCCGTAGCCTTAACGTTATTGCTTCGAAATGCCGAAGATAGGCCAATTTCAAACCTTGTTATGGTCTCAAATTTCGAGCCAGTCGGCTCAACACCGGCGAGAAAATCTTCAAACCAAGCCGACCTCAGAACCGACGATCCCAACAAAATCAAATACGACTGCAGATGCCACGAGAATTGATACGACTCGCTTGAACCAACTACATCATATTCAGATTTCAGCTCCAGCATCTTTGCCAAAGTTCTATCAAAAATTTGAGATGAGAGAATAGCAAAGCTGGAATTTACCAATAGTATGCTTTGTACTTCGAAATTTTTCTCCGCATAATTCAAACCAACCCTGTAGCTAAAGAAGTCATACCCAAAATTCGGCCTTCTTATGGTTATAACTTTGGGAAGATTTTTCGCAATATCTTCTCTTATCTCACTCGTCGTTACCAGTATGACGTGATCAAATCTTTTCGATAAGCATGTCAACAACTCGATAAAATTAGCCTCAACGCGATCATTT
This sequence comes from Mesorhizobium sp. LjRoot246, assembly GCF_964254115.1. Taxonomy (NCBI): domain Bacteria; kingdom Pseudomonadati; phylum Pseudomonadota; class Alphaproteobacteria; order Hyphomicrobiales; family Phyllobacteriaceae; genus Mesorhizobium; species Mesorhizobium sp. LjRoot246. The sequence continues at coordinate 5,087,170 of NZ_CAXUSN020000001.1, forward strand.
GCATCAAAATGAGCCACCACAGCGACATTGTCCATCGCTTGTCTACCTCGCTAGCCGAAAACGCCTGTAGAAGTAACTCGCCAAAAAATGCAACGGCGGCAATCTTCGCAGCAGCTTTGATGCCCTCACGGCTATTGGGCTAGGTGGTACAATGGCTGCTAGGATCTCTCTGGGTATTTGCGTAACCGAAAGTTCCTCGTGCCCTGTCGGAGCCACCAGACGATCGAACAACCGCGACCGTGCGCTATTTGTATCGACCGGCTCCTCTGCTGCGTCGAAGAATTTGCCACGAAGCGTCTCCTCCAGATAAGAAAGCCCCCATCGCTGGTCTGGTTCAAGGTAGCATCCCTCGCCCCATTCATTCCATGCATTGACAAATACGAGGCGGCTATCTGGGTCGGGGTGATTCTGCCGAGCCTGAAAGCGCAGGAAGCGAAGCCACTCGCCATATAGTTCGGGCGTTGAATTAATCACAACTGTCGGGTTGTTTTGTCGCCGGGCGGTGTTGTCCCATCCTGGGATAATACCCCTGAACATGTTGAAAGACGGCTTCGGGCGATTTGCGCTTTGAGCAATCATCTTCCGGTAGTCAACAACGCCGCCCGAGAAATTCGGATTTGTGAAAGTCGGAAATTCCGAAGGGTGGTTCTGAGGTCCGTTGAATTTATGCGGGGGAAACTCGACCAGAGAGTCAGCCCCCACCTCGTCGGGCGTGGATATGTCATAGAAATCGACCACGCTGATGTGGAGGCCCGGAAACCCATTGGCAACCACGCGATCCCGCCATAGGGAAAACCAGCGCTGCGGATCCGGGATATCCTTGGCCCGATAGACCACCAGTAGCGGCATGCCGCTAATTTTTATGTACCTCTGGTCGTTGAAGTAGCAGAGCATCGTGTCGATAAAAGCCTCAGCATCCCCTTCGGCGTACTTTTGTTCCAGAAGAATGTTTTTTGTATCCCCATCCCATGCGCGGGTCCAATTTTCATTAGCCCAGCACAAGCAAAACTTAAAATCTATATCAGAATTAACAAATAAATCTATCGGCCTTTCTAATACTCTTCTCCCGCTAAACCAATAGTGATAGAAACAAAATCCATGCAGGCCGTAGAGCCTCGCCATCTCGACCTGCTCCCGCATTATCTGAGGGTGTGTGAGGTCGTAGTATCCTAGTTCGCGAGGAATTCGCGGCTGATTGTGCCCAGAGAAATTAGGGGTTGCCCGCGCAACATTCGTCCATTCTGTAAAACCAGGTCCCCACCATTCTGAATTCTCATCTATTCTATGAAACTGCGGAAGGTAGAAGGCAACAAGCTTTGTTTCATCTACGCACATATTTACTTGCTCTTGTTCATCTGGAGTCTTGGAAAGAGCTAGAAACGTAGGAGAATGGGGATCGAAACCGGTTGAGGGGGTCGGCAGATCATTATTTAATTGAATTTCCTGAGCCAACCTTTCGACTTGAAGCGCCTGTATTTGACTATTTAGATCAACAATAAGCTCCTGAGATTTTTTGAACTCATCTGCCAAGGAAGCGGATTCTTCCAAGAGATTCTGCCGTCCAGCAAGCTCTGCCTCGAGATGCGCTGTCTCAGCCTGCACTTCCGAAATCCTCTGATTGTACTCGAACGTCGATCTTTCGATCTCGTCACCGCGCTGTTTGGCTAATTGCTGCTGCTCCAACTTCTGCTGATGAAGCACTCGAAGGCGGCTATCAAGTTCGGGGAAAAAAGCGTCGCCAAAAATTCTTGAAACAGAATCGAACTCTGCCCTGACCCGATCGAGATTTTCTGTCGCAACTGTATCAACATCATCGGACCTGAGCATTGTAAGTGCCGTATACGCGTCCTTGACCCAGTCAATGATACGCGGATCAGCGTCGAGCAACTCTGTGCTGGCGGCAAAGTGCTGATTGTCGGCCGAGAAATGGGTGGACAACAGGGATTGCCACTCAATGTCGGGCCGCGGCCAATTGAGCCCGAGAGTACTCTTGATCCCATCGATTCCCTGTCGCCAGTCATCAAGCAGACTCTCGTAGGACAACAAGATGCGTGACCGTCCCCGAGTTGCGCGCTCAGCTTCCAGTTCATGGCGGAGCCAAAGAAGCGAACTAAAGCCCATCGTGAAACCGTTCCGGTTCGCCAAGGAGGCGATCACAGCCAATGGATTGCGCTCAATCAGCACGTAGCGCACGTCGATACGCATGCGTTTAAAGATTTCTGCGTAGAGCGGCACGAAACGTGAGATGCGCGGCTCCTTGAGGACAAATAGTGACGCGCTGCCGTATTCCTCCTCGATCAGCCGTGCGATCTCAGCTTTGTAGAAGCGCAGGCGCGACGCGCCGAGATCGCTGGAATCAAAGGATCGCCAGTCATCCCAGCTGCTTCCAGCTTCGGCCAGCATCTGGTCGTGCAGTTCGATGAGGCGGGCCGGCTCCCAGTGCCCAGCTGGATTGGAGGGATTGGCCCCAAGCAAATTCTTCGGCAGTTCCGCGCCGAGCAGATTGATCGCCCTGGTCAGCGCGCTGGTGCCCGAGCGATGCATGCCGAGCACCATGATGCAGGTGCGCTTGGCAGCTTTCGACTTTGTATTGCGCACTTTCGGCGCAGTCTCGCGAACTGCCTGCGGCTTCGCATCCTGCATATTTTCTGGTGAGGGATGCTTGTTCATGCCGTCAGTACCTGTTTCGTGTCGTCCACCAGCCGACGCACCACCGTTTCCGTCGATTGCCGCCAGTCCGGCGCCGTCCAGCCGAACGCAGCGGCAAATTTCGCGCTCGACAGCCGGGAATTGGCGGGGCGGCGAGCCTTGGTCGGGTAGTCCATCGTAGCAATATCCCGTACCCGAGCCCAAGGGCCACCAAACACGCGGCTTGTGTCCAGGATGTGACGGGCAAAGCCGCTCCAGTTGGCCTCGCCGGTTCCGGCCAGATGATAGGTGCCTGACGCAGCAAAACTCTTATTGCCATGCATCATTGCTGCCGCATGCAGGATTGCGTCGGCGATATCAAGCGCTGAGGTGGGATTTCCCCATTGATCGGCCACCACGGCGATCTCGTCGCGATCGGCGGCAAGCCGTAGCATGGTCTTGACGAAATTCTTGCCGAACGGGCTGTAGACCCATGCGGTGCGCAGGATCAGATGGCGCGGATTGGCAGCAGCCACCGCCTGCTCGCCGGCAAGCTTGGAGGCGCCGTAGACGCTGGCTGGCGCAGTCGCGTCGGTCTCGACATAGGCACCGGGAGCGCTGCCGTCGAAGACATAGTCGGTCGAGAGATGGATGACGGGAACGCCAAGCCGCGCGGCGGCCTCCGCCACCTTGCCGGCGCCGACGGCGTTCACCGCGAATGCCAGATCGGGCTCATCCTCGGCCTGGTCCACCGCCGTGTAGGCGGCAGCCGAGACGACGATATCAGGCTTTGCGGCCACAATGGCGTCGATCACCGTGTCGGGTTTTGCCAGGTCGAGTTCCGGACGGCCAATGGCGATGACCTCCACGCCGGCGCGCGCCTGGCCGGCCTCCACAAGGCTTGCAGCGACCTGGCCGTCGCGTCCGGTAACAACGAGCCTCACACGACCTCCTTGCGTGCTTCGCCCAGCCGTTCACCGGCATAGCGCTGCTCGCGGATCGGCCCCCACCACCATTTGTTGTCGAGAAACCAGTCCACGGTTCTCGCCAGGCCGCTGTCGAAGTTCTCCTTCGGCGCCCAGCCGAGGTCACGGCTGATCTTCGATGCGTCGATGGCATAGCGGCGGTCATGACCGGGGCGGTCGGTGACGAACGAGATCAGGTCGCGATAGCTCTTGCCGCCGATGCGGGGACGCCTGATGTCGAGCAGATCGCAGATCGTCTCGACGACGCCCAGGTTCGTCCGTTCCGAATTGCCGCCGACATTGTAGCTTTCGCCCGGCTGTCCCCTGGTTGCGACAACTTCCAGCGCTCGCGCGTGATCCTCTACGAACAGCCAATCGCGCACATTGGCGCCTGCGCCATAGACCGGCAGCGGCTTTTCGTCGAGCGCGTTGAGGATCACCAGCGGGATCAGCTTTTCGGGAAAGTGATAGGGGCCGTAATTGTTCGAGCAATTGGAAAGCACGACCGGCAGGCCATAGGTTTCGTGCCAGGCCCGCACCAGATGGTCCGAGGCCGCCTTCGAGGCTGAATAGGGCGAAGACGGCGCATAGGGTGTTTCCTCGACGAACATGCCGCCATCGAAAGGCAGATCGCCGAACACCTCATCGGTCGAGACATGATGGAAGCGGAAGCGGCCTTTCTTGTCGTCCGCAAGGCCGCGCCAATATTCCAGGGTGGCATTCAGAACCTTGTAGGTGCCGACGATATTGGTCTCGATGAACGTGCCCGGTCCATCGATCGAGCGGTCGACATGGCTCTCGGCGGCAAGGTTCATGACGATGTCGATATCGTCCCGGTGGAGGATGTCGAGCACCGCCCTTTCGTCGCAGATATCGACTTGGGCGAAGCGGTAATTGTGCGCATTCTCGATCGGCCGCAGCGAGGCCAGGTTTCCCGCATAGGTGAGCTTGTCGAGATTGGTGACCTGATAGGCCGGGTTGGCGCACAGATGCCGACACACCGCCGAACCGATGAAGCCGGCACCGCCTGTTACTAGAAAATTCATGCTGTCCTCATCCTACCCCTTTGGCAATCCATCAGGCGAACACCTCGGCGGCGGCCAGCAGCGGCGCCTTGAGGTCCTTGTCAGAAAGTTGAAACCCACCGGCCAATGAAGGCCATTCAATGCCGATGGCGGGATCGTCGAAACGGATCGAGCGGTCGTGTTCAGGCGAATAGGTATCCGTCACCTTGTACAGGACTTCGGTGTCCGGCACGAGCGTCATGAAGCCATGCGCGAAGCCCTTCGGCACCAGAATCTGGTTGCCCTTTTCGGCCGTAATTTCGAGCGCAACCCATTTTCCGAATGTTGGCGAGCTGCGGCGAATGTCGACGGCTACGTCGAGCAGCGCACCTCGGATGACACGCAGCAGCTTGTCCTGAGCTCGCGGCGCAAGCTGGTAGTGCAGCCCGCGCAGGACACCTGCCGCCGCGGAATAGGAATGATTGTCCTGTACGAAACTCAAGCCTATGCCGGCCTGCGAAAAGCGCTCGGCATTGTAGGTTTCCACAAAAAAACCGCGCGCGTCACCGTGCCGTTTCGGAACGATTTCCAGCACGCCATCAATGCCAAGGGACCTGACTTCCAGCACCTAGCCCTCCGCCAGCTCCACCACCCGCTTGCGCAGGTAGGCAGCATACTCATTCTTGCCCAGGCGGTCGGCTCGCCGCAGAACCTTGTCCGCTGTCAGCCAACCCTGCTCGAAGGCGATCTCTTCGGGACAGGCGACCTTAATGCCCTGGCGATGCTCGATGGTGCGCACGAATGAGGAGGCTTCGTGCAAGCTGTCATGCGTGCCGGTGTCGAGCCAGGCATAGCCGCGCCCCAACCGATGCACATGCAACTGGCCGCGTTCGAGGTAAACATTGTTGACCGCCGTGATCTCTAGCTCGCCGCGCTCCGAGGGCCGGATGGCAGGGGCGATGTCGACGACGTCGTTGTCATAGAAGTAGAGACCGGTGACAGCCCAATTGGATTTCGGGGCCTGCGGCTTTTCCTCGATCGTCAGCGCCGTTCCGGTGGCCTTGTCGAAGGAAACCACGCCATAACGCTGGGGATCCTCGACATGATAGGCGAACACCGAAGCCCCCTTTTCGCGCGAGGCCGCGGCACGGCAAAGCTGCGACAGCCCATCACCGAAATAGATGTTGTCGCCGAGGATCATCGACACGCTGTCTTTACCGATGAAATCCCGGCCGATGATAAAGGCTTCCGCGAGCCCGTTGGGTTGCGGTTGCTCGGCATAGGACAGATCGAGCCCGAACTCCGATCCGTCGCCAAGCAGATCGCGAAAAACCGGCAAATCACGCGGCGTTGAAATGACCAGAATCTCGCGGATACCCGCGAGCATCAAAACGCTCAGCGGATAATAGATCATCGGCTTGTCGTATATCGGCAGAATCTGCTTAGAGATTGCTAATGTTAGCGGATAAAGACGCGTTCCACTGCCCCCAGCAAGGATAATTCCTTTCAAGAAGCTCTCCTTGTTCATGCCAGGCCCCCTGGCCCTTGCTGCCCGTGCTTAGGTTCCAAGCAATGGCTTGTCAATCTCGGCACGCCACAAACGAGCGGATCACGTCGAGGCACCAATCTCAAGCCCAATTTCGCGAACCCGCAGCTCTCATCCTGCCAAGGCCGACGACCTGGCGGGAACAAGCGGATTGTCGTCATGGGCCTGGGTCGACTGGCCTTGGCTCAACCGTTCGGCAAAGCCTCTGTGAAAGATGATACCGTTCATATAGGCAAAAATCATCGCAAGCGCTGCCGTTCGCAACGGATAATCAACCAGCGAATGAACGAGCAGAAACGACACTGAGAGAAACGCCGCTTTCTGCAGTGGATCCCGCCGCGCCCCGACAGATGATGCGAGAAGCAATATCAGGTACGCTGTGACCAGAAAAACAACAGCCACGCCACCCTCAAGTGTCAGTTCCAGGTAATCATTATGAGCGTGATTCACGTAAGGCTTGAAGATCATCTCACCCCTTTCGTAAATCTGGTAGACCTTCGGAAAACTGCCGAAACCCACTCCTGTCGCCCAGTTGTCTTCAATTCCTGCGATCGTCGTGCGTGCAAATTCGGCTCGGCCAAAGGCCGGATCGACCACCTCCGCATCGATCTTTGTCCACGCGCCCATCGTGTAGACCGAGAGACCGATGAAGACCGCGGGGATGCCATACCCGCCCAGCCTCGAGCGAGCAGACAGAAAGACAACCGATATTATGGTGATCGCCAGCCCTATCAGAATACCGGCGCGCGAACCCGCGGCCAGAAGCAGCACCAACAGCAGCATCAAACCCAGCGATCCAGACAGAAGGTGCCCACGGAACAGACCGTAGTAGACGACGAAGGGGATGGAGACGAAGAGCAAAGCTGAAAAATGATTCTGGTTGGCAAACAGCCCCGCATTGATCGTGAACGGCAACAACCCCTCTATGGCAACGGTATCGGAGAGCGAATACTGGATCGCCGCGGCCAGTCCGTTACAGACGACACCCATGAAAAAGAACGGCAGAAGCCCGGACACCTGATCTGCGCGCAAGCGGATCACGCTCAGGAAGAATGCCGCCGCCGCCGCAAAATACAACAGACACTCTATCGTGCGCCCGACGCCGACACTGACGAAGCGCAGCCTGGTTTCGCCGATCAGCCATGGATCTGCGAGCAGCACCTCTGGCCGTAATCCGCTCAACAACACTGCCGGCAGCGGCATGATTTGAAAACAGAACAGGGCAAGGGCTAGCGCAAGCAGCCACAGAACCGAAGGAGGGATCCTCTGCCTCGATGGCTTTGACAAGACGACCGCGGCCGAGACGACAGCTGCAATTTCGATCAACGTTTCGGTGTAGAGGCCGCTTACCGTGCCGCCGCCAATCAGCACCGACAGGAAAAGAGCCGAGCCAAGCAGATACTTTTCCCACTCCATGGACCGTGTTGACCGCTCTCTCAAGATGAAACTCTTTCGATGCTCAGCTTGTGCATGACCAAGGTGCCGACGTATCGAAATCGCCAACTCTCAGCGATGGCGGCTGTTTCCAGCCGCAACAATTGCATGGGACATGCGCTTGGTCCGATGGCGAAATCCAGGCTCAAATCCCGCCGGCTGAATGTGCCTTCAGGGATGTTGAACCGGGCTATTTCCCCCGCCGGGTCCACGCATCTGATGGACCAGAACAATTGCTTTGGCAGTTTGAGGTTTCTCGCCGAGGCGATCAGGGAAATCCTGTAGGAGCCGGGAGGCAATTCGATATATTGCTGGAGCGCTGCGTTCCTCACCGGCGTATTCAAAAATCGAACGGTCGCTCCGCTGTCGCTTTCGCCGGCATCGCGCGGCCCGGCAAAGGTAATTTCCAAACCGGACCGATCGTGAACCTGCCAGTCGAATGGCTTGCCGCTGAGGACCGGTTCAAAGCTGCTGTTGAAAATGTAACCACCCAGCGTCCGCTGCTGATCGGACAGGCTGAAAAGGAACAGTCGATAGGCCGGCTCGTAGTCCTTTTGCCTGATGAAGCCATTGATCACGGCAGACAGTTCCTTCGATGTCGGCGGTGAGTTCGATCCGGCAAGGTCGAGCAGCAGTTGATTTGCGGCGCTCAGGCCCCGCGGATCCTGGCCGAGTGCCGAGAAAAGATTGGCTCTCCATGGGGGCTCTATCTTTATGGCTGCCAGGACGGCCTGATATCCGTCCGGATTTGAAAGAATGGCCGGCATGCCAGCGGCGATGACTGGAAACCGGTCCGGCCACCGGCGCAGCAAGGTGTCGATCTCGCCAACGGCCTTTGACAGATCACCTACCTCGATCGAACGGTCGATCGATCTCTGAAGCGCATGGATTTCGGTCTTGGACAGCTTTCGAGCCTGATCGAAGAATTTGAAAGCCTCGTCCGGCTCGCCTTGCCGGCACCTGATCTCGCCCAACAGGCTGTAGAGCCGGGCGTCCGCGACGTTGAAGCGAAGCGCGCTCCTGGCTCTGGCGTCCAAAACGCTGAGATCAGAGCCGTTACCTGTTCCGTTCAGTTCGCTGGCAATGTCATCTATCAAGGCATCTACGTTCAACGGATCGAGGGCAAGCGAGACGGCCGGCGCTGCGGCCTCAAGGAGCCGACTTAGCCCGATCGACGAAGTCGCCAACACCAGAACGGAGGCGACGAACCAAACGCCTGAACGCCGGAGATTTTGCGTGAACGAACTGGCCTGCTCCGTCATCGACTTTGCCCTCAATTTTCGGGATGCCCTCGCCGTAGTCGTGGTACTGGTAGTTCATGTATTTGTAGGCGTTGTTGTAGTCGAACTTGTTCACCGCAAATTTCGACATCGTCGCTCCGATCACATTCGCACCGGCCGCGCGCAGACGCTTGAGCGCCGTCTTGGCTGATTTGCGTGTGACGTGGTTCGCGGACACGACCATCAAGGTGCCTTCGGCAAGCCTGCTGAGGATTGGGGCGTCGGAAAGACCGACAACCGGCGGGGCGTCGATGATGACCAGATCGAAGCGTTTGCCGAGATTGGCCAAGATCAGCGCCATATTCGGTGACGAGAGCAGGTCGGCCGGATTCGGCGGAATCGTTCCGGATGTCAGCACGGTGACATCCGGGTATTTTGTCGTCCTGAAAATGCCGGCCAGATCGTCCTTGCGAACGGTATTTGTCAGCAGGTTGCTCAAACCGATCGCATTATCGAGACCGAACAACCGATGCAGGTTGGGTTTGCGAAGATCGCCATCGACAAGCAGAACTTTTGCACCGAGCGCCGCGAAATCCTGGCCGAGCTTGAACGATGTGGTCGACTTGCCTTCCGAAGGTTCCGAGCTGGTCACCAGCAGCGATCGCGGCGCGCCTTCCGCGCCGGAGAACTGCAGCGATGTCCGCAGCGAACGATAGGCCTCGGAGAGCCCGGACTTTTGATCGGCGATGCTGGCTATGAGTTCGCGGTCATCGACAAGCGGCAGGATGCCGAGCATCGCCAATCCCAGCTCTTTCTCTATCTGCTCCGGATAGGTGAAGGTGTTGTTCAGCAACTCGATGATGTAGATGGCCGATGCAGCCAGAGCCATGAAAAGCGCCAACGCGATTGCAAGATTGATGCTCAGGCGCGGAGAATAGGGGGCCACAGGCAGCGATGCGAAATCGACAATCGCAGCGCTTTGCGTCTTGAGTTCCGAGCTAACCCCGACTTCATTCAGCTTGGTGATAAGGCTGTCGTACTGCGACCGATTGGAATCGACCTCACGCTTCAGGATCGTGTATTTGATATTCTTGTCGTTGAAGACGACCTGCTGTCTTTCCATCTCCGCGAGTTTGGACTCGAGGTCGGCCTCCTTGTTCTGCGCTTCCTGGTATTTCAGTCGCAATGAATCGGTTATCGCCAGAACGCCGTTGTTATAGAGCCGCTGCAGTTCCTTGATCTGCGACTGCAATTGCTGCATTTCCGGAAAACCAGGCTTCAGGATGCCCAGTTTCTGCTGATACTGGCTGGTCAAATCCGCCAGCTTGTCGCTGAGCTTCTGCAGACCTTCGCTTTCCAGAACCGGACCGAGGCTCGACCCGCGGCCCTTTTCTACCTGATCCACCACCCGCCCCGCATCGAGGCGCTCCTGGATTGCCGTGGCCAGTGCCGTGTTCAGGGCTTCGATGTTCGAGCCGATCAGCGATTTGTCATCGCTCGTGATCGTGATGCCGGCATCTTTTGCATAGACGACCAATTCCTCCTCGGAGGTCTGCAGCTTTTGCTTCACCAGCAAAACCTGTTCCTGGATGAACTGCCGTGCCAAATCGGAGGTCTCGCTCGTCTGGTCCAACCGCTGATCGATAAAACTCTGCGCGACCTGATTGGCTACGTCACTTGCATATTTCGGCTTCTGATCGACAAAGGTGATCGACAGCAGGCTTGTATTGGTGACCAGATTGACCGTCAGGTCTTCCAGAACGCGCTTGATGGCAATTGCCTCACGCTCTTCGGGAGTCTTCTCCTCGATGGAAGGCGACTTGGACATTCCGAATGCACGATAGACAATGTTGCTCAGCGAAAAGCTCGGCGTTGGAAACAGGAAGTCCGGCCTTTCGCTAAGCCCCAGTTGGAACACCACACGCTGAGCCAGCGTGCGGCTCCTCAACTTTTCACGCGCGGTCAGGAAGGCCCGGACGTCGCTGTTTTCGGAAACGACCTCGATGTCCTGAAAGACCCTCGCCGAAGGGACCAGAACTTCAAGTTGCGTCGTTGCCTGATATTTTGGTGTCTGCATCATTGTCACGATGACGCCGGCAACAAGCCCGGCCGCCACCATGGTCACGATCAGCCAACGATACTGGACGATATAGAAAAGCAGCTTGAGTGGATTGAACCCCTCATCCTGACTGGCATTGTCGCGACCATTGGGACCGTAGTTTCGCGGCACATCGTAGTAGAGATCCGCAGACAGGGCCTCACCATGTCCGGGTCCGGCACGTTCGGACTGCCTGTTACGATCGAGCATGCGCGAGGTGATCCTGGGTTGTCCGCATCGTGACCTGTCCTACGGAATGACCGCAATGCGGGCCGCGCTGGAGGCGAGGCCGAGGGCATCCTTCAAATTGTTCATTGCGATTTTCGACTTCGAGGCAAAGACAACGATCACGTCGCCGCCATAGATGCGCGGGTTGCTATTCTTGCCGGCGCGAATTTCCTCGACATTGTAGTTTGCCACGAGCTTGTTCTGGCCGACATTGCGGTAGACGAAGACCTTGCCGGCATCACCGACCGCGTTGAAGCCTCCGGCAAGGGCGATCGCATCCAGCAAGGAAGCGCTGCTGGTGACCGGATAAATGCCGGCCTTGTTGACTTCACCATCGACCGTGATGCGCTGGCCAACCGATTCCTTGACGAAAATCGTCACATCAGGCGACTGCAGGTATTTTTCACCATAAGCGGTCTCGATTTCCTTCTCGAGCTGACGAACGGTCTTACCGGCCGCGGTCATCGTTCCGATCAGCGGAAGCGAAATCTGCCCGCCCGCGTCGACCTGAACGGTTCTGTTCAGATTGTCGACCTGGAACACGCTGACCTCGAGCACATCATTGGCGGACAGGGGCTGCTCGCTGCCATTGTGGGTACTCTGCGGCGCAGCCAAATCCTTCACCATCTGCAGCGTGCCACCGCCAGCAAGGGCCGTGGAGGACGACACCGGTTGAAACGCGCTGACAGGGCGCGTGGACGATGTCGACGCAGTGCTGGCGCAAGCTGATATCGCAAGCGAAACAAGCAACGCAGGTATGGTGCCGGCATGATGTCTTGCGAGATCGAAAATGCCCATCACAGAGATCCGCCCTTGAACAGCCGGCCAAATCCACCGAAACGGCCCACGCTGCCGACAGCGGGTGGTCGGCTCTCGACTACCGGCTGACGGCGTCATCGTCGTCCTGCATGCCGATAGCAAGTGCCGCGGCACCACCAACCGCGGCGCCCCCCAGCAGAACCGGGAGCATGCCAGGCTCCGAGGTGCCAGGCACGACCGTCGCAGCTGGCGTGTAGAGCGAAACACACATGCCGCCTTCGACAGGATCGACTTTGATCGTGGCGTTGGCCGGAATATCGAACGCGCAATTGGTGCCGACAGCCAGAGAAGCGGACGCCTGCGTCCCGGTCATGATGCGCGCGCCTGAATACACCGGCGCCTCAGCGCCCACCCCCGCATAGCCGTCGGCCTGGGACATCTGAACATCACCATGGACCTGCGTAAGACGACCAACCGCACCGGCGATCGAAGGCACGGTCGCGAGACAGGAACAGGTTTGCTGAGCGACAGCCGCGGGTGTGGCAAACAGGACGCTCTCTGCAGCAAATGCAGCAAGAGAGAAAGCAGCCCCGAACCGATGACGATTCGTCATTTTTACCCCACCCAACCTGCAACTCACCCTCCTGGGACGAATTACACCCGCTCCACCCCAAGAGATCCCCAGCCCGCTGCCAGTCAATTCAGTCCGGGCAAACCCACCACCATGGCGTCAAACGCCGCTGCCTCTCCGTCAGCGGCTGATGCTGTTGTCGTCGTCCTGCGTCGCCGAAAGTACGCCACTCGTCAGAAGCACCCCGTCGAAAATCGCCTCCGGCGGACCGAATCCGCCGCCACCACCGGACAGCCGAATGGCGGCTGTCGCGCAGTTGCACGAGGCGTCCTGGGCGAAGGATGAAACCGGATCAAAACCGATTGACGCCACAAATACGGCAAGCGTGGTTTTAATCACAAGGTTCATCTGTCTTTGATCCCCTCTTGCTGCATCACCTTCGACGCACCAATTCAAAGATAGTAAATCAGCGCGTACCAGTTTTTTGCCACAATTCCAACTCGTTTCGCGCGATCGAGGCAATTTAACCTGATTCGTGCCTGCCCGAGCGCAGTACTTTAGCCAAACCACATGTATAATTTTCGACTGCCTGCCACAGGTTTCTTATTCTCGGGTAGAAAATTGAGATGTCCCTTCCCCCGTGACTGAGTCGATATGATTTGATCAAAGCCAGCGTGCCAAACCATTTTCGCCAAAATCGCCTAATTTGTTGATTTATCAATACATTTTTTCTCTAGATCTTCCCTCGACGGCAGCCGTGCGATTTCGACTATTTGTCGTGCTGACAGCCTGTAATTCGAGATCGAATCGATACTGATCACGGCTAACGGGTATGCCAGTTGAGCACCCATTCCGGGCTTCGGACTGGGATCGTTCTTTGCAAGGAACCGATCTTCAGAGTCATACCCAAAACTCAAGAGCCGGTGTTACCCAATAAAAGACCCACAAATACCCGAATGCAGGAAACTGGTCTGGCCGACGTCAGGGCAGATTCAGTCATTTCACCGCCAGGGCGCTCAGTCTTTCTATCTGCCGAATGTATCTCTCGATGACGATCGTTTCCGAAAACTGCCGCTCGACCTTCCTTCTGCTCTCCACTCCCATTCGATCCCTCGACGCATCATCCATCATCGCAAACTCGATCATCTTGCTTGCCAGATCATTTGGGTCCCTAACCTTGCACAGGAAGCCGTTTACGGCGTGGTCCACCACCTCCCGGCATCCGGGCACATCGGTCGCGATCAGCGGCTTGCCCATGGCCGCCGCCTCGAGCAATGAGCGCGGCGTTCCCTCCCTGTAGGAGGGCAAGACGACACAATCGGCGGCACGCAGGAAGGGCCGCACGTCGTCGGTGGAACCGAGATAGTCGACCAATCCCTCGCCGACCCATTTTTCCACCTGCTCACGGCTGACCGCAGTCCGGTTTTCGACATCAAGAAAGCCAAGCAGTTGGAAACGAACAGCGGGCACCTCCCGGCGAACCCGACGTGCCGCCGCAATGAACTCGCCGACGCCCTTGTCCCAGAGAAGCCGGGCCACGAGAAGAAAGACAATGGCGCCAGACCGGGTGTGCACCTCGGCCGGCGGGGCAAAATGCACGAGGTCGATGCCGGAGCCAGGCAAAAGTCCGGTCTGCTCCTTGCGAACCATGTGCTCGTCGACGAACAGCCTCCGGTCGTCGTCATTCTGAAAGAAAACCATTTTGGAACGGGTCAGTGCTACCCGATACAAAGCCTTGGCAATTCTGAGCAGGAGGCCGCCACGGACGAATGCCGTCCCCAATCCCGAAATGTTGTTGATGACCGGAATGCCGTTCAGATTGGCCGCGATGGAGCCGAACACATTAGGCTTGATCGTGAAGCCGACAAACGCCAACGGCCCCTCAAGCCGCAAGAGACGCCAATAGCGCCACAGAAGGACCAAATCCCGCAATGGCGACGTGCCGGAATTGTCCATTTCGAGTTCGACATAGCGGCAGCCCATGGCCGCTATCAGCGAAGAATATTCGTCTCTCGGCGCGACGATGACGACGTCATAACCACGGCTCTGCAACGCCTCGACCAGACCCTTGCGGAAATTGACGACGTTCCAGGACGTGTTCATCGAGATGATTATCTTGTTGCGAACCGCAGGCTTCATCTCTGCCCACCCGGATATGACCAAGGCGCTCCCAACAGCATATCCGCAAAACGCCCCGGCGATCTTTCCGACAAGGTCTTTCCGTACAAGGCCGACCGATCGCTGCCGCGAATAACCTTCAGCAATGCATCCGCAATTTCCGATGCGCCAAACCCGCCTGAAATCTCCAGGCCGGACAACATGTGGAGATCTCCCGCACAGGGCGTGGTGACGATGCCGGGAATCCGGCAGGCCATCATTTCGAGAAGGACGTTGGGAAATCCCTCCGTCACCGACGTGAGCACGCCGGCGCGCGATGCGCGAAACAGCGGAAATGGATTGTCTCTCTGGCCGAGCAGATTTACGCGCGAGGCCAGATCAAGACTGCTGGCGCGGGCTCTCAACTCCGCTTCCAAGGGTCCGGAGCCAACCATCGCAAGTTCATAATCTTCGCCGGTTCTGCGCCTGACCTCAGCGAGTACATCAATCGCGATCGTCGGGCGTTTTGCCTCGATAAGCCGGCCGCACCAGACGATCTGGGGGCGACGGGAAAACATCTTCGCGTCATCCTCCGGCAAGGTCTCGGTGGACATTTTGACGATGAGATCTTCGTCAACCGGATTGGGCAAAGTGTACAGCTTGGCAATGGCACGCCGGGGCAACACATGGCGCAGGCGTTCATTCATGTAGCCCGTTTGCGCGACAACCATGTCCTGGCTGCCATAGGCAGCGTAGAGCGCCCTGTAGGCCAATGCGCGAGGACCCTTGAAGCGATCCAGAAGGACCGTGGACTCGCGAGCGACCAGTCTGCGGCTTCGAAGAACGCCAACGCTTCGCGCGGCGGCCAGGAACGAATTCACCCGCGCGTGGCTTGAGAGCACCAAATCGTACCGATGCCGGATCAGTCGTGGGGCGAGCAAAACCTCGCTCATGGCTTTGCCGTCGCCAAAGCCGTAGCTGCGCCGAATTCCATCCTCGTATGATCCAGCGGCGTCCCCCGCTGGCTGGCCACCCAGAAAGCCGATTTCGACATCCCAGTCGGGCCGGCTCGCGAGTGCACGCGCGACAAGGTTCAGGATGCTTTCGGCACCACCTCTGACATCGAGCGGGATGGCGATCAGCGCGAGCTTGCTTTTCATGGGCCGCCAGGAGTCACGGTTTGCGCCGAAAGACATAGGCGTAGGTTTCGGCAGCATCCTTGCCGAGAAGCAGGGCCGAAAAGCCTAACCAGATGCGCCAGACGAGAAAGGCAGGTACGAAAAAATAGAAATAGGAACTCTTCCAGAACAGACGACGCTCGATGAGTTCCAGGCCGTTGCGTTTTGCGATTACCTCGACCTCACTGGGAAGGCACTTGTCGTAGAAAGCCGGAAACCCGTCATGACCCTTGCCCTTTTCGGGGTAGATCGCAAAAAGCAGCCGTCGTTTCATCCCCTCCGGCAGGACCCGATTGAGCCTGGCGAAAACAGCGTTGCGCGAGGGCGAGAAAATGGCAACCATGCCTCCCGGCTTCACGCAACTGGCAATGCCACGCAAGGCACCCTCACCGTCGCGGACGTGTTCGAGCGTCGCTTGACAGATCACAACATCAGCATCGCCCCTCCCCTCAAACGAGGTGAGGTCCGCTTCAATCTCTTCGTCGTATATTCCGCGCGGTGCTTTCGACAGTTCCACCGCGTCTAGGTCGAGCCCGACCACAAAAAGCTTCAGGCGCCGCTTCTCCGGGAGGCTGACGAACGGCCTGGCACCCCCGCCAAGATCGTAAACCCGAGCGTCTGCGGTCAGCAAAGCGGGCGCTATCTCCGTCGCAAAGGTTCGGTTGCCGTCGATGCGAAGGCGCAATGGCAACGTTCTGTCCAGGAACTCGGAAATGGCCACGTTCGCGCGAACAAACCTTCGCGACATCGATACTGTTTCGACGTCGATCTCGTTTGCCGATCTGCGGCCACTCGGATTCGACATCCGCGCTAAATCCTGTGGAAGAGCCGCGTATGATGCGAAAATGGACGGAGCAACCGATCCGCGGCGGCCCGCAAACCCCTTAGAATGCCGTCCCTGCTGTCGCGCCTTGTCGTTCCGACGACAAAGCAATCCAGTCTCAAGACATTCCCTTCACCCCAGTGAGAACCCCCATAGTCGTCGTCGGCCATCATGCCGACATGGACGATGCGGCTGTTCTTCTCGTCACAGAATGTTTTCTTCTCATTCATTGCCGACATCCGACCCAGCCATCGAAAAAGCTCGCTCTGTTGCATCAGGCCCGTTGTCTGCAATCACGCTCCTCAACGCGAAAAACGAACAGGCAGC
Organism: Mesorhizobium sp. LjRoot246; assembly: GCF_964254115.1. Classification (NCBI taxonomy): domain Bacteria; kingdom Pseudomonadati; phylum Pseudomonadota; class Alphaproteobacteria; order Hyphomicrobiales; family Phyllobacteriaceae; genus Mesorhizobium; species Mesorhizobium sp. LjRoot246. The sequence goes on from NZ_CAXUSN020000001.1 coordinate 5,104,048, forward strand.
CGCCACCACATATCCGGACAGAAAAGCCACTTCGCTGCCAAGCGGCAGCCGCCACCACAGGTTCATTGCCGCCAGACAACAGCAAACCAACGCTCCTATCGCGTAAGAATAGGTCAGCGTCATTGCCTTGTTCGAGCGGAGCGCAAACGGATCGATGACCACTTTTTTTGTCCGGTTGACCAGAACAGCACAAGAAACGATCCCGAACACCACAGGATCAAATGACGTCCCCAGCCATCCGGATGCATAGCCTGAGACAAACAGGCCACTTATTCCGGCCGCAGCCGCAATCGCAAAAATGAGTGCGATGGTCGCCCCTTCGAACAATCCGCGCCGAAACTCCCCGACGTTTCCATGTACGACGCTGAGAAATGCCCTTGGCACAAACACGAAGCTGGCCGCATTCATGAAGAAGCCGACCGAGCGTTGCGAGAGATCGAGACAAAACGAAAAGACGCCGAGATGGTTCTCGGAGCCAAACAACAAAATAATGTATCGAATGCCGATATACACGCCGCTCTCGGCCAGATTGCTCAACACAAATCTCCACCCTGTGGCCAGCGACCCTCCAAGGTAGGAAAAGCGTGGCCGCCTCAGAGTCATCGGCCCGAGTAAGGCAAATGAGACCAGCGCTCCGGCGAAATAGCTGAGCGAAAAGGCCGTAAGGGCCGAGCCTACTTTGGCATCCCCGGCAAGCAGGACTATAGCTCCCACCTGGTATGCGATAGCCTGGCCAATCGCCGACCAACCGTAAGCCCACAAACGCAGTTGCGACCTCAGGACCTCTTGAAGTGCGGTGTGCAAGCCGAATGAAACGACGATGGTTGCGGCAATGGCGTCGCCAAATCCGAACCACGCCAGTGCCAATCCGGCTAGAACGACAGACAACGCCACAATGGCCAGGGCAGTCAAAATTGACGATACGTACTCTCTACCCATTCCTGCGGCATGCATTTTTGCAGAAACCGGCATTATCGAATAGGTCGCGGCGCCAAAAACAAGCGTCGAAATAAATGAAACCGTTGCAATTGTCGTGCTGAAAATACCATATTGTTCAGTTTGCAGATGGTCTCCGATGTATAGTAAGGTCACTATATTCAGAAGGCCAGGAACAATTCGGATTGCAATGGACTCCACAAGTTTCCACAGGCTGGCTGTTTTCATGAGGTCACCCGTGCGAATGACCTTTTGAGCAAGAATGGAAAACTCAAGACACCAAAACCCATACAGGCAAGGACCGCCTTGCCCAGGAACCGGACCGACCGATATCGCCCTAGCCAGAATGCCCTGATGTAGTTCAAGTTCAGCAACAACATCGGATACGCATTTTGCCACTGAAGAAGCCGAATTCTGGCCGTCATTCCCTCCGGCAAATACCGCTTTCGCCCGATATCGACGTTGACGCAAACAACATCGTGTTCGATCGCCAATCTGGACCAGAGAAGAGATGTTGGAACACGGCGGAACCGCCCCGCGGGAGGCACGGCAACCTGTTTCAGCAAATGAGTTCTTATGATCTCCTTCCTGTCGCCGACCACACCTTCGTCGGCCCGCATCTTGATCAGGTTTGAGCACTCCGACGGAAACGGGCTTGCCGTCGCCTCTGGTTGACCGAGAACCATGGAGAACACAAAACCTGCAATCTTCCCATCTGCACCTTGCCGCGAGAGGCGCTCACAAACCTCCGGCAAGCGACCGGTGAAGAGATCGTCGTCATCATCGAAAATCATGCAATAGTCGCCGGTGGCGGAAGCGATCGCCGAAAACATTGCGACCCCTCTGCCGCCATTTGGGCCAGTGGTGACCACCAATCTGGCATCGCGAGACGCGATTTCCGCAAGCGCTTCGCCGGTTCCGTCGGTCGAGCCGTCGACATGGACACATATCTGCAATGGGTATTGCACTTGCAGCAGCTCCTGAACCAGAGCGCTGATGCGATCCCGCCGATTGAACGTAGGGATGCAAACGCTCAATAGCGCCTTGGACTGCAATGGGTTGCAGACTGCCTGTTTGCGAGCCGTATCGATCCCATCTCCTCCTGGTCGCATAGTCGCGGAACAAGGCTCCGCGTGGATCAGCCGGGAATCGCCAGATAGGCTTATCCCTGTCCAAAAAAAGCTAGGTACCACTCCACAAATCGCGCGACGCCCTCGGTCACCGTCGTAGTCGGACGGTAGCCGACCGCCTGCTCCAGCGCCGATGTGTCGGCAAAGGTATCGGGCACGTCGCCGGGCTGCAGCGGCAGCAGTTCGACGATGGCTTTCCGGCCCAGCGCCTTTTCCAGCGCCTCGACATAGGCGGTCAGCTTCACCGGGTTGTTGTTGCCGATGTTGAAGATGCGCCAAGGGGCGCTACTTGTGGCCGGATCCGGACGGCCGGAGTCCCAGGCGGCATTGCCCGTCGCCGGGTTGTCGCTGGCCCGCACCACACCTTCGGCGATGTCCTCGACATAGGTGAAGTCGCGCGTGTGATTGCCGTTGTTGAACAGCTTGATCGGCTCGCCGGCAAGGATGTTTTTGGTGAACAGGAAAAGCGCCATATCCGGGCGCCCCCAGGGGCCGTATACGGTAAAGAAGCGGAGCCCGGTCGTCGGCAGTCCGAACAGATGACTGTAGCTGTGCGCCATCAGTTCGTTGGCGCGCTTGGTAGCGGCGTAGAACTGCAGCGGATGGTCGGCCGGCCGATGCTCGGAAAACGGCATATCGGTGTTGGCGCCGTAGACGCTCGAAGTGCTGGCATAGGTCAGATGCGCAACGGCATGGTTGCGGCAGGCCTCCAGCATGTTGGTGTAGGCGATGATGTTGCTCTCAACATAGGCCCGCGGGTTTTCCAGGCTGTAGCGAACCCCGGCCTGGGCGGCGAGGTGGATCACCCGGTCGAATGCGTGGCCGGCAAAGCAGCCGTCGACAACATTTCTGTCGGCGAGATTGCCGCGGATGAAATGATAGCCCGCATTGGTCTTGCGGCTCGCCTCCTCCAACAGCCGCAGCCTCGCCTCCTTGATCTGAGGATCGTAGTAGCTGTTGACATTATCGATGCCGACAACCTCGTCGCCGCGCTCCAGCAACCGCTTCGAGACGTGATAGCCTATGAAGCCGGCAGCGCCGGTGACCAGAACCTTCATCAGAACAGCCCATCCGTAACATGCCTGGGGAACAAACCCTTGATGTCGTAGATGACGCCCGGGGTCTTATCGCCACGCTTCAGCGCATCCACCCTCGACTGGCTGATGTCAAGGCCGACGACCCTGATGGCGCCGAAGGCGACCGCCAGCAGCAGGCCGACATAGCCAAGTCCGATGATCGCAATCTTCCTGAAGGCGAGATCCATCTGCTTCCTGCGCTTGCTATTCCAGAGTCATGCCTCGCATTGGCTATCGGGCGCCAAAGCCAGTAAGCATCGTCTTCATTGTCTTGAGAGTTATCAAAACATCCAACCAAGGCGAAAAGTTCTTTATGTAGTAGAAATCATAGTGCAATTTTTCCATGACATCGTCGACGGCGGCCACGTGCCCTTGATTTACTTGCGCCCATCCGCTTATGCCCGGTCTGACAATATGCCTGTAGCGGTAGAATGGCAGCTCAGCCTCGTACCACTGCGACAGCACGACAGCTTCCGGACGCGGTCCGATCCAGCTCATCTCGCCTCGCAGAATGTTGATGGCCTGCGGGAGCTCATCGATCCTGCACTTTCTCAGGAAATGCCCAACGCGGGTGATGCGATCGTCATCGCGCTTGGTGATCGCTTTCTCCTTGTCGCTGCCGGCGCCGGCGTGCTGGCGCATCGAGCGAAACTTATAGACCGTACAGATCTTGCCCCGATAGCCCACGCGTTGCTGCCGAAACAGCACGGGTCCCTCGGAATCCAGCCGGATCAGCAGCGCTATCAGCGCCAGAGCAGGGGAAAGAACGACAATCAAGACAAATGCGGAGACCCAGTCGGCTGCCTGCTTGATCTTGAGATAGGCCTGGTTTGGATTGAGCGAACCGAGCGTATTTTCCGACAGATGCTCGATCTCGACCCGACCGGTCAGCGACTCCCTGACCTGCTTGACATGATACACCGGCGTTCCCGAAAGAGCCCGGTCGGCGATGTATCGTTCCCATTCCGCGCCGAGATCGGCACGCAGGTCAACGACGACGCCGCTGGCTCTTTCGATGATGGTGCTGGCCGAATTGATCCAGAACCAGTGCACCCCCGGCAACGCCTTGAGGCGCTCGACATCTCCGCCAGGAATGACGACGAGCCGGTGCGGGTCGAGGCGCCGGGTCAGCAGGCTCAGGCCGAAATACCAGAGCGTGGACTGCGTGAAGCTGGCAGCGGCCTGAAATCGGCTGTACTCGAACCGGAAAAAGAAGATGGTCAGGAAAACAGCCCCGTAGGACAAGGCAAATGTCGGCAAGATGTAACTGGCCGCGGCCACGCCTGGGAAATTTCCGATGCGGCGATAGGAGAGAAAACCCGCAAGATGCGCTATCGCCGCGGCGGTCACAGTCACCTGAAGGTTGGTCGAATAGATAAACTCAGAATTGAAGGCTATCCGGATAATCGCCGGCGCAAAAATCGCGAATGTCAGTCCGCCAAGCAGTTGAAAACGAATCCGGAACAGGAAATGCCGGCTTCCGACAATAGTTGAGGCCGCGACATTCAACGCCCTGCCCTTCCCCCCGAAGTTGCCGTGCAGGCGATGGGCCATTGCGATGATCTGCTTGGCTTGTCCGCTCGTTTGTAAACGGCGTATCACCTGTGGCGATCCGACACAGTCGAAGACCAACAGCTACGCTAGTGCGGCTACACCAGCAAGCATCTATTTCACATCAACAGTTCTGGAAGTTTTTTGATCAACGGCATTGTTGATGCTGTTGAAACTCCTGCGTACGCAACGACGATGCCGGGATGATAGTCAATGACACAGTGCAGTTCTCAGTACCACGTCGGCGATCGCATCCCTTTGCGAGTTGCGTAGGAGCTTGGACAGATCAATTTCGAGAGCAGGATTTTGTATTCCCGAGGCCGCTGGATTTTGTGTTGTCGTCCGATCTTATCCCGCCGATCGCCAAGTTCGGCCGGAAGATCGGCCAAATGTCCTTAGAAAATTCGAAATATATCTTTATAATTATGTATTTAGCGGGATCCAAGATCGGCCAGCCATGGAAGAAAGCGTACTGCGCACCGAACCAGCACGCCTACACGTCGGCCCGCCGCGCGGCGAATTTGAACGCGGCGAAGCATCCCGCATTAGCGGACTGCCCGAGCGCACGGCGCGTCGCGTGTTCGACGACGTGATCGCGCTCGGTCTGTTGGCGTCGGAGACACCCAAAGACCCGGTGTCGCTAGGCTTCCCGGCCGACGCATTGGATGCGCTTCCGAAGCTGTTTCCGGAAACCTAGTGAGATCACTTGGCGGACACCAGACCGAAATCCACCAATCACGCCGTTCCAGCTTCTTCGATTGCTCGCGGTTCAGTCGCGCTTCAGCAGCGTCCACACGGCCGGCACCAGGCTCGCCGCGAGAGCCACCTTGATCAGGTCGCCGACGATGAAGGGCACGACGCCGAACTGCCACGACTTTTCCGGGCCGATCAGCAGCGCCAGCCAGGCAAAGCCCATCGCCATCATGACGACCTCGGCAACCAGCATGGCATTGAAAAGTTTGATCGGATGGCGGTCCCAGCCGCGATCGGCGGCCCAGCCGACGATTGCCGCCATGACCACGAAGCCGGCGAGATAACCGCCGGTCGAGCCGAGCATGTAGGCAATGCCGAGACCCTTTTCCGGGGTGCTCTGGAAGACGGGCAAGCCCATGGCGCCCTCAGCCATGTAGAGCAGCAGGGTGGCGACGCCGAGACGCATGCCGAAGGCGGCGGCGATCAGCATGACGGCCAGCGTCTGCATCGAAATGTCGACCGGCCCGAGCATCACCTTGGTCTTGGCCGACAGGGTCAGCACCAGCGTTCCGGCGATCGCCAGGAAAAGCTGCGTTGCCAGCCGTGCAGCGCCATTTTGCGGCAGAGCCAGAGAAACAAGCGGACGCATCGTAGTTGCAATTGCCATGGTATTTCCCCAATCCGATTGCCGCTATCAGATGTTCGCGGCCTCACGTACTCCTATATTGGCTTGCGTGTTATGCGGCAATCGGTTTTGCCGTTTCCTGAAACAAGGCACCGATGCATCCGCCATGGCACTCAAATTCGATACCGGCTTCGACCCCCTCTATGGCCGGGGGGTGAGTGTCGCGCTCGATGTCCAGCGCATCACGGCCCGCAATCCGAGCCCCTTCACCTTTCACGGCACCAACAGCTACATTGTTGGCCGCGATACGCTTGCGGTGATCGATCCGGGACCGGACGACGAGACGCATCTGCAGACCCTGATCGATGTGATCGCGGGACGGCCGGTCAGCCATATCTTCGTCAGCCACACGCATCGCGACCACTCCCCGCTGGCGGCCCGGCTGAAGGAGCGCACCGGCGCGGCCGTGCTGGCAGAAGGGCCGCATCGCTCCGCGAGACCCCTGCATATCGGCGAGACCAATGCGCTCGACGCGAGCGCCGACACGGCTTTCGTCCCCGACATTGCGCTGCCCGATGGCAAGGTCGTCGACGGCGACGGCTGGTCGATCAGGACGGTCCTGACCCCGGGCCATACCGCCAATCACGCGGCATTTGCGCTGGAAGGAACCGGCATCCTGTTTTCGGCCGATCACGTCATGGCCTGGGCGACCTCCATCGTCGCCCCGCCGGATGGAGCGATGGCCGATTATATGGCCTCGCTGGACCGGCTGATCGACCGCGGGGACCGTTTGCTGTTGCCAGGACATGGCGGGCCGGTGACGGCACCGCGCAGCTTCATGCGCGGACTGAAGACACATCGCAAAATGCGCGAGCGCGCCATTCTGGAGCGGGTCAGAGGGGGCGACCGCACGATCGTGGACATGGTCAAGGCGATCTACAGGGATACCGACCCACGGCTGCATGGCGCCGCCGGATTGTCGGTGCTTGCCCATCTGGAAGATCTGGTGGCGCGCGGTCTGGTCACGACAGACGCCTCACCGGCCATCGACGGCATTTTCACGCCGGCTGGCTAGGGCTGCCCCAGATGGGCTGATTCCTTATTCGGCCGGCGCCGCGCCGACCTGGCCGGCGACTTCCTGGTCCAGCTCGGCCAGGAAATCGGTTATGCGCGCGGCGTTGTCGCCAAGGTCGTAGCGGCCGTAGCGAGAGGCCGACCGCATGTCGACGATGATCGTGTCGCCGTCGTCGGTCACGCGGATCGCCACATCGGCCGGAAGGCCGATCACGAACCCCTTGGCCAGCGCGGTGATGGTCACCTCGCTCTGCCCGCTGAGGTCGGGATAGGGTTCGGTAAGATCCCAATCGCGCCGGTCGAGCACGGTTTCGACGGCATTGACGACAGTCTCGAACGGTAGGTCGTAGCTGCGTGTGCTGACCAGCGGATAGCTATCGGTCTGCAGCCGCTGTTCACCCGGTGTCGATGGCGAGAGCACGTTCATATCCTTTGTCCGATCGCTCACATCGAGCGCCGGCGGTTCGTCGAAATCCGTCGAGATATCCCTGAGCGGCGGATAGATTGTCGCCCAATAGGCGGCGACGCCAAAGGGTGCGAGCACCAGCAGCGCCAGGAGGGCGCCGACTGTCAGGTCGCGACCGCCGCGGTCACCAAAATTCCACAGCCGCGAAAAGGCGAACCCGGCAAACAACAGCGCCAGGGCGGCCAGCAGCGCGACAATGCCCAGCACCCACAGGAAGACAGGTGTTTCGACGAGATCGAAGCGATGGCCGACAAAGACGGTCAACAGCAGAACCGCCGAAAAAGCAGCCGTGCGCCGCGACCAGCCGGCCGCCCTCGACGTTTGCCGTTCTGGAATACTAACCATCGTTTTCTGCGCTGCCCCAACCCGAACGGACACTTAGTGACTTTTTGCGGTGGCATGAAGCCGAAACATGCACCATCCCGTCAATCCGTCGGCAAGCGATAGTCCTTGAACTGCTGGCGCAAGGTGATCTTCTGGATCTTGCCGGTGGCGGTATGCGGAATTTCGCCGACGAAGGCGACGTCATCCGGCATCCACCATTTGGCCACCTTACCGTCCATGAAGTCGAGAATATCCGCCTTGCTCGGTTCCTTGCCCGGCTTGCGAACCACGACCAGCAACGGCCGCTCGCCCCATTTCGAATGATGGACGCCGATGGCGGCCGCCTCGGCAACATCGGGGTGGCCGACAGCCAGGTTCTCGAGGTCGATGGTCGATATCCATTCACCGCCGGACTTGATGACATCCTTGGCGCGATCGGTGATCTGCATATAGCCGCCGGCGTCGATGTGTGCGACGTCGCCGGTGTCGAACCAGCCGTCCTCGTCGAACTGTTCCGGGCCGGCGCCGCCATAGTAGGCGCGGGCAACGGCCGGTCCGCGCACTTTCAGGCGGCCAAATGTCTTGCCGTCCCAGGGCTGCTCGTTGTTGTCGTCGTCGGTTACCTTCATTTCGACGCCGAAGGGCGGGTAGCCCTGTTTTTGCTGGACATCGAGCCGGGCATCACCCTCAAGGCCGGCATAGTCCGGCTTCAAGGTACACAGCGTGCCGAGCGGCGACATTTCGGTCATGCCCCAGGCATGGATGACCTGGACGTCGTAGTTCTGCTGAAACTTCGTCATGATCGCGCGGGGGCAGGACGAGCCGCCGATGACGACCTTGTTGAGATAGGGAAGCTTCTTGCCTGTCTCCTCCAGATGCTGCAGCAGCATCATCCAGACGGTCGGCACGGCGGCGCTGAAGGTCACCTTCTCGGTGTCGAGCAGTTCATAGATCGAGGCGCCGTCCATCTTGCAGCCAGGCATGACCAGCTTGGCGCCGATCATCGGCCCGCTCTGGCCAAGACCCCAGGCATTGGCGTGGAACATCGGCACGACCGGCAGGATCGTATCGCGCGACGACAGGCCCATGGCGTCGGGCATGGCGGCGATCATGGCGTGCAGCACGTTCGAACGATGACTGTAGACGACACCCTTTGGATCGCCCGTGGTCCCGGACGTATAGCACATGCCGGCGGCGGTGCCTTCGTCGAAGGTCTTCCAGGCGAAGTCGCCATCCGCCTCATCAAGCCAGTCTTCATAAGCGACCGCGTTGGGCAATGTCGTCTGCGGCATGTGCGCCTTGTCGGTCAGCACGATCACCTGTTTCAGCGATTTTACGGCACCGGCGATCTTCTCGAGCAGCGGCACGAAAGTCAGGTCGACGAAGACAGCCTCGTCCTCGGCATGGTTCATGATCCAGACGATTTGCTCGGGAAACAGCCGCGGATTGAGCGTGTGGTAGATGGCGCCGATGCCCATGATGCCGTACCAGGCCTCGATGTGGCGTGCGGTGTTCCAGGCCAGCGTCGCGATGCGGTCGCCCAGGCGATAGCCGTCGCGCTCCAGCCGCTGGGCGACCTTCAAGGCGCGACGATGGATGTCGGCGTAAGTGGTGCGCACGATCGGCCCCTCGATCGAGCGTGACACGATCTCGCGCACGCCATGCTGCCGCTCGGCATTGTCGATGAGCTTATGGCAAAGCAGCGGCCATTCCTGCATCAGTCCCAGCATTCCATCCTCCCTCACGCTTTTGCGTTGTACTTTTTGTGCCATTGTGGAGCGAACCGGCGGATTGTCCAGCCGTCAGCACCACTGAGCGCCGCATTGGTGGAAAACCGCCACAATCCGGCCATCGTCGGCGTTAAGTTTCGTTAACGGGCAAGGGGCGATTGGCGACTGAAAGAGGTTCGCATGGACGCGCAGCTCGACGACAAGGCACTCGAGAGTACGCTTGCCGAAAGTCTGGCCGATCTGGTGCCGGATACGAAGACTGTTTCCGAAGATGAATTTGTTGAAGTTGTCGGCGGCGCTCTGGAAGCGGTCGGCGGCACGCTGCTGTTCAAGATGTGCGTCCAGAATCAGGGCGAGGACCAGCACGTCGCGGCAGCGTCAGTCGGCGACGGCGGAAACCGCCAGTTCCTGCTGCTCACCTTGCCGACCGGCGGTGGTTCCTTGAAAGTCGAAACCGTGTCGAGAAGCAGCAATCCGGTCGCCGGCATCGCTGCTGCCTATGCCGGTCTCATGGACGTGTTCAAGGCCGCCGCCTGACCGCTGGCGAACTGACTTCGGAGGCGTGGTCCGTCATCGCTGGCCTGCGCCAGGGGCTTGCGTGTTGCACGGCGACAGCAGGCCTTGAACAACGCCCTTGCGCGACACATCTGAAAGTCGATGCAAGGAGACCCCGCATGGATCAGATCGCCAACCCCGCCCCCGGTTTTCAACGCAATCCCGACAAGGTCATCACCATCGAGCCCTACGCCGGCACTGTCACCGTGCGCGCCGGAGACACGGTCATCGCCTCATCGGCGAACGCCAAGGTGCTGACCGAGCCCCCCTACCCCGCGGCCTTCTACATTCCGTTCGCGGACATCGATTTCGGCCAGCTCAGCGGCACCGATCACTCGACCCATTGCCCCTACAAGGGCGACGCAAGCTATTGGAGCGTGCTGCTTGCCGGCGAGATCGGCCAGAATGCCATGTGGGCCTACGAGCAGCCTTTCGACGAGATGGCTGAAATCGGCAACCACGGGGCATTCTACGCCAACAAGGTCACGATCGAAGCCACGCCTGGCTGAATATCAATATACCTAATGCATGTCGCTCAAAAGTGGCCCCGGTTTTGAGACAACGACATGCATGGGAACAACGACCTAAAGCGCGGCGCGTGATTCCGTTTCGACGCGACGCGCTTTAGTCGGTGGTGCCATGATTGCCGATGTCATCGGCATCGGCATCGTCGAGCCGCACAAAGGTCAGGCCCTTGGCCTTGAGCGCCAGCAGGCCCTGCACCACGCCTTCGCCGGCCGCATGCGTCGGCTGGTTGATGTGCGAGATAATCACGTCACCGTCCTTGGCCGCCGCGATGCGCCGCGCGGTTTCCTTGGCGCCAAGCAAGGAGCCACCGTCGCCGTTGATCGAGAACCCCGCGACCTTGAAGCCTAGCTTGCGGATCATGGCGATTGCCGACGGGCTGTATTCGGCGGTTGCGCCACGAAACCATTTCGGCGCAGGCTCTCCGGTCCCGGCAAGAGCGGCGGCTCCCGACTCGACCTCGGCCAGCACCGCGTCCGGGCTGCCGGCGCTGCGGATGCCGTAGATCTTCTGCGGCGTATCGACCGCCGGGATATGGTGGCCGCCGTGATTTTCCAGCTCGAACAGGTCGGGATGCGCCCGCATGATCTCGACCGCGGCGGCGTTTCGCTTCAGCCAGATGCCGGTCACGAAAATGGTGGCGGGAATCTTGTTTTCCACCAGCGCCGAAAGAATCCGGTCGTCGGTCTGTCCACCGCACGCGTCAAGCGTGAGCGCCACGCGGCCGGCTCCGCTCGCCTGCGGCCTGATGTGCAGCGTCGGCTCGACGAGTGGCGCGGCACGGCCGACGGAGACCATCGCCAACGACATGGCGATCATGCAGAGATTTTTGTGCAGCAGGCGCATCAACCGAATTCCTGGCCGGTCATTTCAAGCCGGCATCCCAAGACCCGCATGAAGGCGGAAATCGGGACGGTGCATGGCAGAAAAGCGCTCGGCGCGACAATTTGACTGTTCGTGCGGTGAACCGGCCATTCCGGCGGTATTGGCTGTCCGCGCCGCATATGACCTCAGATAGCGCGGTTCAGCTTCACTTCGGTGCGCGAAAGAACCTCGCGCACCGCATCGACCACGGGCTTGACCTCCAAGCCCCAGACGCAGAAAGCCCTGCTGGGATCCGGCGCGCGGCAGAGATCCTTGGCCACGCAGACGCAAGGCATCGGCGGCTGGAGCGAGATGCTGGGCACGCCCACGGGACCCCATCGCGACGGATCCGTCAGACCGAACAGCCCGACAACCGGGGTTCCGGTGGCTGCGGCCATGTGCATCGGGCCGCTCTCGTTGCCGAGAAACAGCCGGGCCTGTTTCAGCACCGCCAGCAGCCTTTCCAGCGACATGGCTCCCACGAGATCGACCACCGACGGCGCGGTCCTGGCGACGATGCGCTCGGCAATCTCCCGCTCGTCCGGGCCGCCCACCAGGACGACGTCCAGGCCGGTTTCCCCCGCAATCTCGGCGATCGCCGCGGCAAACCGCTCCGGCTGCCAACGTCGCCCCTCGAAGCTTGCACCCGCATGCACGGCGATGAAGGCGTTCGGCCGCAGATGGTGCTTGTCCAGCAGCGCCAGTGCCTCTGCCGTCTCCATCGGCAGCGGTTGGATGCTCGGGATCATGGTGCGGGGTTCGACGCCGAGCGCTTCGAGCGGTGAGAGGTAGCGGTACAGAAAATGCTGGCCATCAAAACCAAACGGCCTGGCAAAGACATTTGCGGGCTGCCGCTCCAGCAAACGCAAGGGTCTCTCGGTGGGATTGTAGCCGACGCGGACCGGTGCGTTGACGAACCTGGAGATGATGCGCGACGTCTTTGAATCGGTGATGTCGATCGTCAGGTCAAAGTGGTAGCGGCGCAACGCCCGTATCGTGGCGTAAAGCTCTTTCCCACGCTCCAGGGGGGTGCCCTGCGTGCGGGCACGCCTGAACGTGACCACCTCGGAAGCGATGCCATGGGAGATCACGAAGCTCTCGAAGCGAGCCTCGCATAGAAACACAAGTTTGGCGCCTGGAAATTCGAGCCGCAGGTTCTCAGCAAGTACGGAGGCGAGGACGAGGTCTCCAATGAACTTCGTTTGGATGACCAGAATAGATCGGAACGGTGCGGGTGAAGTCTGCAACATCTGTTTCCGAGACAATTGGCGGGACGCCACAAACTGGGCGCAAACAATGTCGAAATTACGCGATCGCGGCAGCGCGTTCGCGTGACTCGCCTTACAAAACGGTAAGCCTTGCCCAGCTGATCCTATACGCGGCCTGCCTTGGCGACAAGCACCGCTGCCTGCGCGGCCGCCAGTCTGGCGATCGGCACGCGATAGGGCGAGCAGGATACGTAATCGAGGCCGACCTCTTCGCAAAAGCGGATCGAGGCCGGGTCGCCGCCATGTTCGCCGCAAATGCCGAGCTTGATGTCGGGCCGTGTCGCCTTGCCCTTTTTGGCAGCCATGCGCACCAGTTCGCCAACGCCGTCGATGTCGAGCGAGACGAACGGGTCCTGATCGATGATGCCTTTCTGCCGATAGGTTTCCAGGAACGAGGCCGCATCGTCGCGCGAAATACCGAAGGTCGTCTGCGTCAGATCGTTGGTGCCGAACGAGAAGAATTCGGCTGACTCTGCAATGACATGGGCGCGGATGGCCGCGCGGGGGAGCTCGATCATCGTGCCAGTTAAATAGTCGATCTTGACGCCGGTTTCCTCCATGACGCTCTTGGCGACGCCATCGATGCGCGCCTTGACGTAATCGAGCTCCTTCACGAGGCCGACCAGCGGCACCATGATTTCGGGGACCACAAGAGCGCCCGCCTTCTTGCCGGCCTCGACGGCCGCCTCGAAAATGGCACGCGCCTGCATCTCGGCGATCTCGGGGTAGGAGACGGCCAGGCGGCAGCCGCGATGGCCGAGCATCGGGTTGAACTCATGCAGCGCCTCGGTGCGCTGCCTGAGCTTGTCCGGTGACACCTTCATGGCGGCGGCGACCTCGGCCACCTCCTCCTCGGTCTTGGGCAGGAATTCGTGCAATGGCGGATCGAGCAGGCGGATCGTCACCGGCAGGCCGGCCATGATCTCGAACAGCTCGAGGAAATCCGAGCGCTGCATCGGCAGAAGCTTAGCGAGTGCGGTGCGCCGGTCCTTCTCGGTGTCGGCCAGGATCATCTCGCGCATGGCGACGATGCGGTCGCCGTCGAAGAACATGTGCTCGGTGCGGCAAAGGCCGATGCCTTCGGCGCCGAACGAGCGCGCCATGCGTGCGTCGAGCGGCGTTTCGGCGTTGGTGCGCACCTTCATGCGACGTACTGCGTCCGCCCACTCCATGATGGCGGCGAAATCGCCGGAAAGTTCCGGCTGCAGCATCGGCACGGCGCCCTTCAGCACCTGACCGTTGCCGCCGTCGATGGTGATGATGTCGCCCTTGCGGAAGGTCGAGCCCATCGCCATCAGCGTGCCGGCCTTGTAGTCGACGCGCAGTGAGCCGGCGCCCGACACGCAGGGCTTGCCCATGCCGCGTGCCACGACCGCGGCATGGCTGGTCATGCCGCCGCGCGTGGTCAGGATGCCTTCCGCCGCATGCATGCCGTGAATGTCCTCGGGACTGGTTTCGATGCGCACCAGGATCGCCTTGCGGCCTTGCGTCTTCAATTCCTCGGCATCGCCTGAGGAAAAGACGATCTCGCCGGTGGCGGCACCGGGCGAGGCCGGCAGCCCGATGCCGATGACGTCGCGCGCGGCCTTAGGATCGATGGTCGGATGTAGCAACTGGTCGAGCGAGGCCGGGTCGATGCGAGCGACGGCTTCCTCCTTCGTGATCAGCCTGTCACGCGCCATCTCGACGGCAATTTTCAGCGCCGCCTTGGCGGTGCGCTTGCCGGAACGGGTCTGCAGCATCCACAATTTGCCGCGCTCGATGGTGAATTCGAGATCCTGCATGTCGCGGTAGTGCTTCTCCAGGCTGTCGGAGATGGTGACGAAGGACTGGAACGCGTCCGGCATCAGCTTCTGCAGCGACGGCTTGTCCGAGCCCGCTGCAATGCGCGCCGCCTCGGTGATATTCTGCGGCGTGCGGATGCCAGCAACGACGTCCTCGCCCTGCGCGTTCACCAGGAACTCGCCATAGAGCATCTTTTCGCCAGTCGACGGATTGCGGGTGAAGGCAACGCCGGTGGCCGAGGTTTCGCCCATATTGCCGAACACCATGGCCTGGACATTGACCGCCGTGCCCCAGCTTTCGGGAATGTCGTGCAGGCGCCGGTAAGTGATGGCGCGGTTGTTCATCCAGCTCGAGAACACGGCGCCGATCGCGCCCCACAGCTGCTCGTGCGGATCCTGCGGAAACGGCCTGCCGAGCTCTTCCTCGACCTTGGCCTTGTAGAGCGCGATGACGCCCTGCCATTCGAGCGCCGTGAGTTCGGTGTCGAGCTCATGCCCGAGCCCGCCCTTCTGGTCCTCCAGGATCTCCTCGAACACCTCATGGTCGAGGCCCATGACGACATCGGAATACATCTGGATGAAGCGGCGATAGCTGTCATAGGCAAAGCGCGCATCGCCGGAATCGGCGGCGAGCGCCTCGACCGTCTCGTCGTTCAGCCCGAGATTGAGCACGGTATCCATCATGCCGGGCATCGAGGCGCGCGCGCCCGAACGCACCGACACCAGCAGCAGTTTCGACGGGTCGCCGAACCGACGATCTGTCAACCGGCCGATGTGGTCGAGCGCGAGCGCGACGTCGGCTTCCAACCCGGCCGGATAAATTCGGCCATTGGCGTAGTAGGCGTTGCAAACCTCCGTGGTGATGGTGAAGCCCGGCGGCACCGGCAGCCCCAGACTGCACATCTCGGCCAGATTGGCGCCCTTGCCACCCAGCAGATTCCTGTCGCCGGCACGGCCTTCCGCCGCACCATCGCCAAAGGTGAAAACCCATTTGGTCATGTATCGCTCTCCGGTTGCAGGAGATTGGAAAGATTGGCGAAACGAAAATTCCGCCGTGTCCGACCCTGGAGCGATATGATGCTGCAGTGCGAAAGGCAAGCGCCGGCAAAGCGGTCCGGCTTCTACAATCGATTAAGCAAAAGCCATGTCCGAAGATGCGGCAAAATGACTTGCCATTCCGGAGCTTTTGCTTTAGAACATAAAGTGAACAAACAGGTGCGCCATGAAACTGCCCGGAAAACTCGACTATCTGGAAATGCCGGCGACCGGCGGAACGCTGGACCGGCTTAAGGCTTTCTACAGCGCTGCCTTTGCCTGGTCGTTCACCGATTATGGGCCGACCTATTCGGCCTTTGCCGAAGGCCTGGACGGAGGTTTTCAGGCAGATGCCGCGGAAGCGCCCGCCAAGCCATTGCCGGTGCTCTACAGCAGGGATCTGGAGGAAACGCTGCGCGCTGTCGAAAGTGCCGGCGGCACGATCGTCAAGTCGATCTTCGCATTCCCCGGCGGCCGCCGCTTCCACTTCGTCGATCCGGCCGGCAACGAGATGGCGGTGTGGTCCGAATAGCCTGTTCTCATGCCGTCTGGCGGCAACCGCGTTTGCGGCCCAATTCGAGCGTTCTCACCGTCACTCATAAGGATTGTGCTTTTCGGCTGCTCTGCTAATAACGCGCCGCACAAGCGACTCTGACGGCTATTGGGGCGTCGCCAAGTGGTAAGGCATCGGTTTTTGGTACCGACATTCCCAGGTTCGAATCCTGGCGCCCCAGCCATCCCGTTCCGTGTCCGTTCCGGACACAACTGAGGGCCGGAAAATCAAGGCCGCCACGTTACACATGGCCTGAACAGTATTGCCTTGAACATCTCCCCCTTTTCCATACAAGGTCGTCGGATTCGACCAAGTGGGTGGCGGTCCAACATGGAACTTCAATGAGCCTTCCTATCTTCGCTATCAACCTCGATCGCGAGACCGGTCGCTGGAGCGAATTGTGCGCCAGTGCCGAGGCGGCCGGCCTGACCTTGCAGCGCATTGCCGCGATCGACGGCCGTACGCTTGCCAAAGAGGACTGGACGGAGATCGATCTTCCAACCGCACGCAAGCTGAGCGGGCGCGACATTCTGCCCGGCGAATATGCCTGCTACCGCAGCCATATCCAGGCGCTTGAAACGTTCCTCGCGGGTGGCGGCGCCTATGGCCTGATCGTCGAGGATGATGTCCTCTTCAGCGAAAACACCCTACGGCGCATCGAGGCCATCATCGCGGCGGTGCCGGATTTCGATGCCATCAAGCTGACCAACCATCGCATGAGCTTCTTCATGCGGGCCGTCGAGACGACGGAAGGCGACGAGATCGGTCGCGCGCTGCATGGCCCGCAAGGCTCGGCGGCCGCCTATCTGGTGACGCGGGAGGGGGCACAGGGGCTGTTGTCGGCGCTCGCCCTGATGAAAATGCCATGGGACGTCGCGCTCGAACGCTTTTGGGATACCGGCCTGAAAGTCTATTCGGTTCGCCAAAACGTGCTTGGCTTCGCCGCCAGCAGCAAGATTTCCGGCATAGCCGGCCCCTCGGGAAGTTACAAATTCGCAAGGCTTGGCGGGTCGAGCCGACTAAGTGCCGGGGCGTTGCGGGCCAGGGACGAGCTGCGCCGCCTGCATCACGTCCTGCTGCGGCCCCCTTTGCCGCGGGAAATCCCGGACTACGCCAAGGACGATGCGCCGCGCAACAGCCTGCTTGTGTTGCTTGCGGCACTCGCCATTCTCGCCTTGGTCTCCGCTGTCTGGCGCGAAGCCGACACCTATCGCTATGCGGGTCTGGCGCTGACCTTGGTAGCATTCATCCGCTGGTTGAGGGTGGATTTGTGGACCTACAGCAAACCGCTGATCGGTTGGGTCGGCGGTTTGTGCGTGGGTTGGTCGCTCTACGTCTTCATCCGGCTGGCGATCGTCTATTTCGGCACCCACCAGTTGGGTGGCTCCGAAGGCATTTACATGTTTCCGCTGTTCTATGCGACGACCGGCTTCGCGCTCTTGCTGTTTGTCAGGCAGCCCGCGCGGCTCGTCCTCTGGTTCATGATCTTCAGTCTTGTCTTCCTGGCGGCGGACACCTTCTATTCGGACATGCTTAGAGGTATCCAACCGGTTCCGCGGCTTTTCAACAATCCCATCCATGCCTCGATGGCGGCCGGCTTCATCTTCCTTTGCACGCTGCAATTCATGGCATACACCGCCCAAAGAACGGACCTGGGGAAAGCAACCAAGAACCTGCATTGGGTGCTGTCGACAGCCGTCCTGCTGTTTGCCCTCGTCAACATCATCGAGATGCGGTCAAAGGGCGTCTGGCTTGCGCTTGCCCTCGTCCTGCTCTTGCTGGCGGTCATGACCCTGGCGAGAGGCCATCGCCGCGAACTGTTGGTTTCGGGCGGCGTGCTGGCGATCGTGGCGGCCGGCGTTGTCGCAACACACAACGTCTTCTGGTCCACCGCCGGCGACACCATGATCTTCGTCAAGGCCTTGGTTCCGGATGTCTTGAGGCATGGCGTCCTCCCGGCCTTCGACCGCGCCATCGCCAGCGATACGGTTCCGCTTGCGGCCAAGGAACGGCTGATGCTGTGGGCGGATGCGATCGAGATCTGGAAACGCCACCCGATCTTCGGAGCCAGCTCCAGCTGGCTGACCGAATGGCAGCACAGAACCTATCATCCCATGATTTTCAACATCTTCCACAACGGTTATCTGGAGATTGCCGTGCGCTATGGTGTGGTCGGACTGGCGTTCTTTGCCTTTCTCTACACCTGGTCGGCCAGGCAGGTTCTGCTGGCCACGCGGGCCAAGCTTATCGCTCCGGCCGCATGGTCCTGCTACATCTCGACACTGGTCTTCTTCGCCCTGACCATCCTTACCAATTCAAACAACCGGCTGGCTATGGGTGAGGCCTTCATGTGGTTCGCCGCAGCGTTCGGCTTCTATTGTTTTTATGTTCGCCAGCAGAACAACCTTGTCGCGCCGCGAACCTATTTTTAGGGGCCGGCATGTCGCGCAACAGCGCGGCACCGGTGCAGGATCGCGAACGGAACAATTTGGTCGTCCTGCTACGCGACGAAACGGACCACGCCGCCATCCACCCGTAAAGCCGCGCCGGTTGTCGCCGAAGCCTGCTCCGAGCATGCATAGATGATCATGTTGGCTACCTCATCGGTGGTCGCGAAGCGTTGGATGAGGGTGGTCGGACGCATCGCCTTCAGGAAGCCCTGCTCTGCTTCCTGCTGCGTGATCCCATTTGCGTCAGCCTGCTTCGCCATGAAGTCGCCCAGGATCTCAGAGCGGGTAGGTCCCGGCAAGACGGCGTTGACAGTGACGCCCGTGCCCGCGACCGCCTCGGCAAGCCCGCGCGAGACCGCGAGTTGAGCTGTCTTGGTCATGCCATAGTCGAGCATTTCCTTGGGAATGTTGACCGCGGACTCGCTACTTACAAACACGACGCGGCCCCAGCCTTTCGCCACCATCCGCGGCAGGTAATGACGGGTCACGCGCACGCCACTCATTACGTTCAACTGGAAGAGGCCAAGCCAGTCCTCGTCGGGGATCTTCGCGATGTCCTCGACGCCGCTATAGTCCCGGATGTGAGCCGTGCCCACGTTGTTCACAAGGATATCGGCGTCTGGCGCCTGCGCGATCAAGGTCTCGGCACCCTCCGATGTCGCAAGATCGGCGGCAATGCCCGAAATGTCGCTTCCGGGAAAGGCCTGCCGCATCTGCCGCACCGCCTCGTCAATCCGGGCTTCTCCACGGCCGTTGATGACGACCGATGCGCCGGCACGGGCCAGTCCCTCCGCGGTAGCACGGCCGATGCCTGCCGTTGACCCCGTAACGATCGCCTTGCGGCCCTTGAGTTCGATATTCATGGTATTTCATCTCCAAATTATAGGTGAACAAGGCGAGTACCGGCAGCATCCGGACGAAGGCAGCGTTGCGCAGCGTTGAAGCGTGGACAGGGGCGTCAGCTCGCTTTCTTTGCTGCTTCAGCCTCCGCTGCGCGGGCGAGGCTTTCGACCCACTCCTGGTGATAGCGGTAGAGCGCGCCGGGATGCTTGTGCCCGAGCAAGTCCAGAAACCAGGCCCCCTGTTGGGTCTCCTCGGTCAGGACATGGCAGCCATCGTTGGTCGGCGTGATAACCCAGCCGTGATATGCGCTCGAGCCGGTCCCATCGCCGTCGACTGTCGTCGCCCAAGCGAGCCGGCGCCAGGGCTCGAACTCCGTCACTATAAGGCTCATCGGGAATCCGACGGTGACTCGACTGTACCTGGTTCCGAGCGCCAGTTCCGCCTCACCTGCCAGGATCTTGACCTGATCCTCGGCAGGAAAGTAGCTCATCCAATTCTCGGCATCGACGAGCAGCTTCCAGACCACTTCAGGCGGCGCCTTGATGTCGATGTCGTTCAGCGCATAGATGGCCGACGTTCTAGGGTCATACCGCTCCGGCCAGATTACATGGTCGTACATCGTTCATTTGTCCTTTTTGAACAGGTCCTGGAAGATCAATGGTGCACTACGCAGGCCACCTCTTCATCGTGGAGTTATTTGGGGGAGTGCACGACCGAGCGGTACCGCAGAATCCTCGACATCGGTTGTGCATATATGCACCGCCTATACGGCGCCGCTTATCGAGCCAAGCGGATAGCCGCTATCGCAAGCTTGTCCATCTATCCGCTTTCGACCGCGGAGTCGTTCGTTAGGGGATAAAGATGCCGTCCGTTCGTCGCTGGAAACTGCAAGACCCGCGAGAAGCGGCTAAAGCGTGTCGTGCCTGAACGGATTCACGCGACCGCTTAAGGTCTTTGTTTATGCATGTCGTTCTCCCAAAACCGGGGTCATTTTAGGCGACATGCATTAGCCCGGCGCGATCAGCTCGCCTCACGCATCGCTTCGGCCGCCTGCAGGTCGACCGACACCAGCTGGCTGACGCCCTGCTCGGCCATGGTCACGCCGAACAGCCGGTTCATACGCGCCATGGTGATGGGATTGTGGGTGATGATGACGAAGCGCGTCTCGGTGGTGGCGGCCATTTCGTCCATGAGGTTGCAGAAGCGTTCGACATTGTGGTCATCAAGCGGCGCGTCGACCTCATCGAGCACGCAGATCGGCGCCGGATTGGTCAGGAACACCGCGAAGATCAGCGACATCGCCGTCAGCGCCTGCTCGCCGCCGGAAAGCAGCGTCATGGTCTGCGGCTTCTTGCCGGGCGGGCGGGCCAGGATTTCAAGCCCGGCCTCGAGCGGATCGTCGGATTCGATCAGCTGCAATTCCGCCGTGCCGCCGCCGAACAGATGCGAGAACAACCGCTGGAAATGGCCGTTGACGACGTCGAAGGCGGCTAGCAAACGCTCACGGCCTTCGCGGTTGAGGCTCTGGATCGCCTGCCTGAGCTTGCGGATCGCCTCGATGATGTCCTCGCGCTCGGATACGATCGCCTCCAGCCGGTCGGACAGCTCCTTCTGCTCCTCCTCGGCGCGCAGGTTGACAGCGCCCAGCCGTTCGCGCTCGATCTTCAGCCGGTCGAGCTGACGCTCGATCTCGGCCATCTCAGGCATCGGGCTGTCGGCCTCCAGACCGGTGTGGCGGATGACCAGATGCGGCGGCGTGTTCAGCGTTTCCTGGATGCGCGCCTCGACCTCCAGCCGGCGTTCGTCGGCCGCCGTCAGCCGCTCTTCGGCGCGAACGCGGGTCTCGCGCGCCTCGGCCAGGAACTGGATAGCGCCGGTGGCGGCCTTGTCCAGTTCGGACTGCCTGTTTTCGGCTTCCTGCAAACGGTCGGCCGCAGCCTTGCGCAAGGTCTCGGCCTCGGTGAGCTGCGACAGCAGCGCGCGCCGCTTGGCGTCGATTTCATCGGGCGCATCGGCCAGTCGCTCGCGTTCGGCCTCGGCCTCGGCCTTGCGTTCGCCAAGCGATGCGATCTGCGTCGAGGCGTTTTCGGCCCGCTCCAGCCAATTGCTGCGCTCGGCGCCGATGGCATCGAGCCGGCGCGCGCGCGCCTCGGCTTCGCGCCGCAACCCCTCGTGCACGGCACGCGCATCGGCAAGCGTGGCGCGGTCGCGGGCGACGTTGGCCGAGGACTGTTCGAGCTGCAATTGCAGATCGCCGAGATCGGGCGCGTCCTGCAGCAGCATTTCCGCCTCGGCGAAGGCCGCCGAAATCTCCTCATGGCTGTCGACGATGCGGGCGCGCGCCTCGTCCAGTGCCGCGCGCCGGCTCTGCAATTCGCCGCCAGCCCTCTCGGCCTCCGCCAGCGCATTGCGGGCAGCGTCCAGCCGATGCTGGGCATCACGGCCAGCCTGGCGCGTATTGCGCTCGGCCTCGCTCGCCAGGCGGAGCGCCTGTTCGGCCTCTCCCAGCGCCTCCTCGGCCTGGCGCAGGACGAACGTCGCCTGGATCGCCTCGGCATCGAGCTCGGCCAGCCGGTTCTTCTGAGCCAATCTTTGCGCGGCGGCGGTCGGCGCGTCGGCGCTGGCGGTAAAGCCGTCCCAGCGCCACAGCGCGCCCTCGCGGCTGACCAGGCGTTGGCCGGGCGCGAGCAGCGCCTGCAGCCGGCGGCCGTCGCCGGCCTCGACGATACCGATCTGCGCCAGGCGGCGGGCGAGCTGTGCCGGCGCATGGACCACGCTGGCCAGGCTCTTCACGCCCTCAGGCAGAGCCGCGTCGCCGGGCTGGATTTCGCTTTGGCCCCAGTTCACCGGTGCGCTGCGATCGAGCGGCACGTCGAGGTCTTCGCCAAGGGCGGCACCCAGCGCCGTTTCGAACCCGCGATCGACGCTGATCTGTTCCAGCACGGCCGGGAAGAGATCGCCGCTGGCGGCATTCAGAATCTTGGCCAGCGTGCGCGCTTCGGTCTCGATCCGCGCCAACTCGGCCCTGGCATCCTGCAGCGGCGGCCGGGCAGCGCTTTCGGTGGCGCGGGCATCGATGACCGACTGTTCCGCATGCGACACGGTGGCCTCGGCTTCCTCCAGCAGCGCCATGGCCTGTTCGACCAGTTCGCGCTTCTCGGCGGGATCGGGGAGGCCGGCGACCTTAGAGAGAATGTCGGACAATTCGCGGTCGACGTCGGCAAGCTGACGCCCGAAGCGGTCGCGCCGCTCGGCGGTGTCGCGCAGCGTCCGGTCGATCTGGTTGCGCGAGGCGGCAGCCTCGGCCCGCTCGGCGGTCAACGCGGCGAGTTTGGCTTCGCTTTGCGAAAGCGTCGAAGCCGCCTGCTCGAACGCAGCGCGAGTGGTGGCCTCGCGCTCGGCCGCGCCGGCATTTTCCGAATTCAGCGTGGCTTCTTCGGTGCGCAGGCGCTCAAGGATGTCCGCATTGTCGCGGACCATGCGCTCCTCACGCGCAATATCGCCGTCGAGCTGCTGCAGCCGGCGCTCGAGTTCGCTCTGACGGGCGCGGATGCGGCCGGCTTCCTCTTCGATCTGCGACTTGGCGATCGACAAGCGCTGGAAGGCCGCGGCGGCGGCGGCTTCCGCGTCGCGCAAGTCCGGCAAGCGGTGAGCGCCTATGCCTTGCTCCCTGGCGGCGGCCATCTGGGCGGCGGCGCGGTCGCCGACCAGCGCTGTTGCAACCGCCAGCGCCGAACGCGCCTCGCCTTCCTGCGTCTTGGCCAGTGTCCAGCGCAGATGCAAGAGCGTGGCTTCGGCCTTGCGGATATCGGCGGATAGGTTCTTGAAACGGGAGGCCTGGCGCGCCTGGCGCTTCAGGCTTTCGATCTGGCTTTCCAGCTCGCCGACGACGTCGTCCAGCCGTTCGAGGTTCTGTTCGGCCGCCTTCAGACGCAGTTCTGCCTCGTGGCGGCGTGTGTGCAGGCCGGAAATGCCGGCCGCCTCTTCGAGCAGGGCGCGGCGAGCCTGCGGCTTGGCCTGGATCAGTTCGCCGATACGGCCCTGACCGACCATCGACGGCGAACGCGCGCCGGTCGACTGGTCGGCGAACAGAAGCTGCACGTCCTTGGCGCGCGCCTCCTTGCCGTTGATGCGGTAGAGCGAACCGGCCTCACGCTCGATGCGGCGCGACACCTGCAGTTCGTCGGCATCGTTGAAGGCAGCGGGCGCCGAGCGGTCGCTGTTGTCGAGGAAAAGCGTGACTTCGGCGGTGTTGCGGGCCGGACGCGTGCCCGAGCCGGAAAAGATCACGTCGTCCATGCCGGACGCGCGCATGTTCTTGTAGGAGCTTTCGCCCATTACCCAGCGCAGCGCCTCGACAAGGTTCGACTTGCCGCAGCCATTCGGCCCGACAATGCCGGTCAGTCCGCGTTCGATGACGAACTCGCCGGGCTCGACGAAGGACTTGAAACCGAGGAGGCGAAGGCGCGAAAATTTCATTCGCGCCGCCTATCAAGCGGGTCTCCACGGTCTTGCGATAAGAATTCGCGGCACGACAAGAAGCCGCGCGCGCCGAAGCGCGGCCGCCTCGGTGCTGACTGAGCGTCAGAGCAGCGGGTCGATGATGGCCGACATTTCCTCAATCGACATCGCCCCTTTGTAGGTCTTACCGTTGATGAAGAAGGTCGGTGTCGAGTCGACCTTGAATTCATTGGCGCCGCGCTTCTGGACCGATCTCACATCGTCCAGAAGTTTCTGGTCCGTCAAGCAGGCCTCGAAGGACTCCTGTGTAAAACCCGCGAGCTTCGAGATTTGCAGCAGCGCATCCTTGGTATTCTGGACGCCAACCCAGTTCGCCTGCTGCCTGAACAGGACATCGACCATAGGGTAATAGTTATCCTTGGCGCAGCGCGCCAGCATGAAACCGGCTTCGGCACTCGGATCGAACGGGAATTCGCGCAGAATGTAGCGCGCCTTGCCGGTGTCGATGTACTTGGTCTTCAGCTCCGGAAAGGTGGTCTCGGCGAAATGCGCGCAGTGCGGGCAGGTCATCGAGGCGTATTCGACGATGGTGACCTTGGCGTCGTCCTTGCCGAGCTGCTTGTCGGGCAGCGCACCCGGCTTCAGCAATTCCGCCATGTCCACGGTGCCCTGGGCTTCCGGCGCGGTGGCAGCGGCCGGTGTGGCCGGCTTTGCGGGGGCGGCCGGGGCCGCGGGCTTCACATCCGCGGCCTTCGCCTCCTCGCCGGAGTCGCTGCAGGCGGCGAGCAGGGCAACCGCCGGAATGGCAACCAGCGAAGACAGGACGTTTCTGCGAGACAAGCTTTGGCCAAACGGGGGACGGTTCATACGAATCACCTGACAAGAGTTGGATTTTGCAATGCAAAGGCACGAAAAGGCGAGAGTTGGCGCGAATTAAGGCATCTCGATCCCCAATCCAATCGCGAAACCTGACAAGAGCGATCACGAATGCGAGATATTGACGACAAATCCATGACTTTCTTCAAGGGGTCTACGGCTTTCTCTCCCCGATAATGGTCGCGCCAAGTTTTTCCAATGCGGCGCGCAGTCCATCATCGTCGACCAAGCCGACGGTTCCAGACAATTTCACCTTCTCGGCCGCTG
Organism: Mesorhizobium sp. LjRoot246; assembly: GCF_964254115.1. Classification (NCBI taxonomy): domain Bacteria; kingdom Pseudomonadati; phylum Pseudomonadota; class Alphaproteobacteria; order Hyphomicrobiales; family Phyllobacteriaceae; genus Mesorhizobium; species Mesorhizobium sp. LjRoot246. Next base: position 5,129,134 of record NZ_CAXUSN020000001.1, read on the forward strand.
TCAGCGGCCTGAGGGCCGGTTTGCGCCTGCCTTTGTCGGCGATCACCGGCTTCTGCAGGATCCTGATGCGGTTGATGGCGGTGAAGCCGAGGAAGGCGTTGACCCGGTTGATGATCTCGCCCGTCTCGTGCTGCAGATGAAGCGCCGCCATGCCTTCGCAGGCGATGACCAGAACCGCCGGCTCGAACGGGTCGTCCTCGTGCATGCGGCGCGGCCACTGGATTTTTTCAGGGCGCGAGTGGCTGGCCAGCCTCGGCCCGGCGATCTCGTCCCATGACTGGACGAGGCCGATCGAAATGCCGGCGCGCTTGCGCAGCACCGGGTCGAGGATCTTGGTCGCGAGATCGCTGACCGGGACGGGATTGCCGTAGGGCGTTCTCCCTGCCATGTACGTTCTCCAGCCACGACCCCACCAGATACCGGCCAGGCCAATACAAGATCAATGGCATCAGCAGACCAGACCCGCAAGACCGTAGATGCATCCGGGGATAGCACCAGGGTTGCATCCGGGGATAGCACCAGAGTTGCATCCGGGGATAGCAACATAGCTGCATCCGGAAGTATCGCATCCCGCCTGCTCGGCTGGTACGATGTGCATCACCGTGAATTGCCTTGGCGCGTCACACCCCGCGAGCATGCGCGCGGCGTAAGGCCTGACCCCTACCGCATCTGGCTCTCCGAGGTCATGCTGCAGCAGACCACCGTCGAAGCTGTGAAGGCCTATTTCCGGATTTTCGTCGAGAAATGGCCCGACGTCGAGGCGCTGGCCGCGGCACCCACCGAGGACGTGATGAAGGCCTGGGCCGGGCTCGGCTATTATTCCCGCGCCCGCAATCTCAAGGCCTGCGCCGATCTCGTCGCCCAGCGTGGCGGCCGGTTTCCCGACACGGAGACGGGTTTGAAAGAATTGCCCGGCATCGGCGCCTATACGTCGGCGGCGATCACGGCGATCGCCTTCGACCGCCCCGCCGCCGTTGTCGACGGCAATGTCGAACGCGTCATCTCCCGGTTGTTTTCGATCGCAACCCCGCTCAGCGAAGCCAAGCCCGAGATACGTGCCCATGTCGAGCGCATGGTGCCCAGGACAAGGCCTGGCGATTTCGCCCAGGCGATGATGGATCTCGGCGCCACCATCTGCACCCCGCGACGGCCGCGCTGCATGCTGTGCCCGCTGCGCGAAGATTGCGACGCGGTCGTTTCAGGCGATCCCGAGCACTTCCCAGTGCGCCTGCCCAAGGCCGACAAACCGCAGCGGCGCGGCGCGGCCTTCGTCGCCGTGCGGGACGATGGCGCCATTCTTCTGCGTAAGCGAGCGGAGAAGGGCTTGCTGGGCGGCATGACCGAGGTGCCGACAACGGGCTGGACCGCGCGGATCGACGGGGCGATCACGGAAGCGGCCGCGCCCTTTCCCGCCGACTGGCAGCATGCAGGCCGCATTGCACATGTCTTCACGCATTTCGCTCTCGACCTCGAAGTCTTTCGCGCCCACATCAAAGGTGATGCGCCAGGCGGGCATTTCTGGTCGCTCGCCCATGAAATTTCCGGCGAGGCCCTGCCGACTGTCATGAAAAAGGCAATCGAGGCTGCGATACCCGGCGCGACGAAGAAGCCGTCGCCACACAGTGCAAAGAGGCCCCATGACTGAAATCCGCCACATCGTTTTCGACATCGGCCGCGTGCTGATCCACTACGATCCCAACATTCCGTTCAGCCGCCTCATTCCGGATGTCGAAGAGAGAAAGTGGTTCTTCGACAATGTCTGCACGCATGACTGGAACATCGAGCAGGATCGCGGCCGGACATGGGAAGAGGCCGAGGCGCTGCTGATCGCGGACCACCCCGATCACGCGGAAAACATCCGCGGTTTCCGCCGCCACTGGCACGACATGGTGCCGCATGCCTATGACGACAGCGTCGCCATCATGATCGGCCTGATCGAGAGCGGCCACGACGTCACCATGCTGACCAACTTCGCCAGCGACACGCTGGCCGAGGCCCGCGAGCGCTTCGATTTTCTCAATCGTCCGCGCGGTGTGACGGTGTCGGCCGATATCCGCCAGATCAAGCCAGACCGCGCCATCTACGATCACCACGTCGCCGCGTTCGGTCTCCAACCGTCAGCCACGCTGTTCATCGACGACAGCCAGAAGAATGTCGATGGCGCCAAGGCAGCCGGCTGGCAGTCGGTGCTGTTCACCGACGCCAAGACGCTTCAAGCAGACCTTGAGCGGTACGGCATCGCGGTGTGAACCGCACAGAGGGCCGAAGGTAGCGCTCTACGGCGCCCCCCTCTGGCCTGCCGGCCATCTCCCCCTCAAGGGTGGAGATCGGCTGTCATCACCGCTTCGCCGATTTTTGACGTTGCAAGGTGAGAGCGGTCGCAGACGCTGCTGATCTCCCCCCTTGAGGGGGAGATGCCCGGCAGGGCAGAGGGGGGCTGCCGTAGAGCGCCGACTTTTACACCCTGGCCTCAGGCCCCTGCCCGCTCCATGCCAAGCCGTGCAATGCGGCGAAGCTCGTCGATCGGGGTCAGGCCGCCGCTGCGCTCATAATGCCAGAAGGTCCAGCCGTTGCAGGCATCCAGACCCTGCACTTCGGCGCCGATCTTGTGGATCGAGCCGGCGCTGTCGCCGATCGCCACCGTGCCGTCGGCGCGCACCTTGGCCGCCCAGCGCTTCTTGGCGTCGTAGAGCGTGGCGCCGGGCATGACCAGTCCGGTGTCGATCAGGCTGACGAAGGCGACGCGCGGCTCGGCGCGCTTGCCGGTGAGCACTGTCAAGTCAGCCTCATCCAGCGGCCGCACCGCGTCGATACGCTCGTTGGCGGCGTCGATATAGGCCTGCTCGCGCTCGATGCCGACGAAATGGCGGCCAAGGCGCTTGGCGACCGCGCCGGTTGTGCCGGAGCCGAAGAAGGGATCGAGCACGATGTCGCCCGGTTTGGTCGAGGCCATCATGATGCGGGCAAGCAGCGCTTCCGGCTTCTGCGTCGGATGCAGCTTGTCGCCATTGTCGTTCTTCAGCCGCTCGCCGCCGGTGCAGATCGGAAACAGCCAGTCGGAGCGCATCTGGATGTCGTCGTTGGACGCCTTCATCGCCTCGTAGTTGAAGGTATAGCCCTTGCCCTTCTGGTCGCGCGAAGCCCAGATCATCGTCTCATGCGCATTCTGGAAGCGGCGGCCACGGAAATTCGGCATCGGGTTGGTCTTGCGCCAGACCACGTCGTTGAGGATCCAGAAGCCGAGATCCTGCATCTTGGCGCCGACCCGGAAGATGTTGTGATAGGAGCCGATGACCCAGATGGTGCCGTTGGGCTTCAGCACCCGGCGCGCCGCCAGAAGCCAGGCCCGCGTGAAGGCGTCATAGGCCTCGAAACTTTCGAACTGGTCCCAGTCGTCATCGACGGCGTCGACCTTCGACTGATCGGGCCGGTGCAGGTCGCCGTCGAGCTGCAGATTGTAGGGCGGATCGGCGAAGATGACGTCGATCGACTTTTCCGGCAACCGGTCGAGTGCTGCAACGCAGTCGCCCTTGAGGATCGTGTCCAGCCATTCGGATTGCTGGGGAGCGTGGGAAAGCTCGTCGAGAAGACGCACGGCAGACATTCTGACACCCAAGGCACGCGTTGCTGTTTACTCCCTGTTATGGTTACCGATCAGCGTAAATATTCGGTGAAGACCGCTGAATTTGCGAAGGTGGCCCTGTTGGTGTATGCCGCGCCGCCTGAGCCTTCCGAGGCCACTTCATCCTCCCATTGTCCGGATCACCATGCCCCAGCCAGACCTTGTCATATTCGATTGCGACGGCGTGCTCGTCGATTCCGAAATCATCGCCGCCCGCGTCGAGGCGGAGCTGTTGACCTTGGCCGGGTATGAAATATCGGCCGAGGAGCTCGCGGAGACCTATGCCGGACTGACCTTCAAGGACATCATGATACGGGTCGAGGAGAAGTCGAGCATCCCGTTCCAGGTCTCGCTCATCGACCGCGCCGAGGAGCTGGTCGACCGCAAGCTGCGCAGCGACGTCCGCGTCATCGACGGGGTGCGGGAGGCGGTCGCCGCGGTAACCGTGCCGCGCTGCGTCTGCTCGAATTCACGCTCCGAGCGGGTCGAATTCATGCTGGAGAAGGTGCATCTTTTGCCGTTTTTCGCCGGCCGAATCTTTTCGGCGATGGAAACACCGACCGGGAAAACAAAGCCGGCCCCCGACGTGTTCCTGTTCGCGGCGGAGAAACTCAACGCCAAGCCGGCGAACACGTTCGTCATCGAGGATTCCGTGCATGGCGTGCACGGCGCCAGGGCGGCTGGCATGCGGGTGATCGGCTTCACCGGCGCTGGACACAGCTATCCCGGCCATGCCGACGCGTTGACCGAGGCCGGCGCCGAAACGGTGATCCGCCGCTGGGCGGAGCTGAAAAGCGTGATTGCGGCGCTGTCGGAGTGGTCAGCGGATGCCTGAAGCGCATGACTGAATTCCGCTGATGGATTGGTTGCGGCAGGACTCCTACCGTCCGGCCGGCCTACCGGTTCTCGTTTTCGGCGCGCTTCATCGATAAGACGCCGGGCCGCATTGTCGAGCTGAGCGCTGAGAGTTGTGGATGACCCGTCGAGCCCGCCTTTTGCTCGACTTCGGCTTTCGCCGCGCTTCGGGGTGGTCGGATCCGGTGCTGCATTTTTTGAGCGGGTTTTCGTTTCAAAACCCTGCTGGCTATGCGATAATTGCCTGATGACGATTGAGCTTGAAATCACGCCAGAGCTAGAGGCTCGCATCGATGCGATCGCCGCGCGGTCCAGCCTATCCGCGTCGGAAGTCATTGCGGATGCGCTTGAGAACGGCCATTCCCTCGAATGGCAAGAGCGGTTTTTAGACAAGGTGAACGCAGGAATCGAAGCGGCCGACCGTGGCGAGTTTGCCAGCCGTGCCGACATCGAACGGGTATTGAACAAGTACCGTCCCACCTGATGCAGGTTTCATGGACGAACGCCGCTCTCGGTGACCTCGACCAGATTCAGGATTTTGTAGCGCAAGACAGTCCCGTTGCGGCTTACCGGCTTGCAGCCGACCTGATTGGCCGCACGGATGAGCTCTTAGTGTCGAATCCAATAATTGGGCGCAAGGGTCGCGCAAATGGAACCCGCGAACTGGTGATATCGCGGACGCCCTACATCTACCGCGTGCGTGGCGGTGACGTTGAAGTCCTCGCCGTCGTCCATGGGGCCAGAGAATGGCCGAAGAGCTTCACATAGCCCAGCTCATATCTTGTGTTTGCCGCCTAGTTCGTCGCGGCGGCTCTCTTCCTCTGCTTCTTCTTCGGCTTGTCGGTCGTTGCCTTCTGCGCGGTTTCGTCATAGCCGGCAAAGGCCTGATAGTCCTGCGCGGTCGGCTCAGGCACGACGACATTGGAATCGGTGAAGACGAACTGCGTGGCGACCGAAGGATCGGTGACCTGGACCTGATATTGGTGGAGCTGCGAGTAGAGGACCTCGGTGCCATGCATCACGGCGGTGCGGATTGGCATCGTGATGGTGCCCGGAGAAAACTTCGGTCCTGGGACGATCTTGCCGGCAACCGCGATCTTCATCGTCAGCTGGCCGTTGGCACGGCTGCAATCGCGCGTCACGTCGCTGACCGACGCCTGGTAGATGATGTTGGCCGATTCGTCGGGCGGGGTAGCAGCGGCGGCATCAGCCTCGGCCTGGGCCGCGGCATCCTGCGCGGCGTCGCCGGTCTTCTTGATCCTGGGCTTGGGCTTTTGGGCATCCTTGGAATAGGTGTTGAAGAAGGCCGTGCCGTCCCGCACCGTCACCCTGGGACAATAGGCCTGCAACTGGCTGGCCAGTATCTTGGGATCCTGCGGCGGCGGCGGAGCCGTTGGATCCTTCTTGCCGATGCCGAGGTTCAGGATGCCATTGTCGCCCGATTGGCAGCCGGCGGCGGCAAGCATAAAGCCGGTGAGCGCAAGACCCGCCAAAAAGCGACCACTGAATGTACGAAACGCCATGAAACTGCACTTCCCTCTCGCAAAGCTGGTGACGTATATCAACCGCGCGGCAAAAATGCGACTGAGCCAGCGCAGAAATTAACCACCTTGCGGTGGGCGGAAAAGCCAAGCAGTAACGGATTTGTGACATGCAATATGTGAGTACCCGCGGGGAAGCCCCCGTTCTCGGATTTTCCGACGCAGTCCTGGCTGGGCTGGCGCGCGACGGCGGGCTCTACGTGCCGCGCGAATGGCCACAGTTTTCCGCAGCCGAGATCCGCGCCATGCGCGGCCTTGCCTATCCCGATCTTGCCATCCGCGTGCTGTCGCCGTTCCTCGGCGGCGAAATCCCGGCCCCCGTCTTCGAACGGCTGGTGCGCGAAGCCTATGCCACCTTTCGCCACGAGGCCGTCTGCCCGCTGGTGCAGACCGGCCCCAACACCTTCATCCTGGAACTCTTCCACGGACCGACGCTCGCCTTCAAGGACGTGGCGATGCAGCTTCTCGCCCGGCTGATGGACCACGTGCTTACCGAACGCGATCAGCACGCCACCATCGTCGGCGCCACCTCGGGCGACACCGGCGGGGCGGCAATCGACGCCTTTGCCGGGCGCAGCCGCACCGACATCTTCATCCTTTTCCCACATGGCCGCGTCTCGCCGGTGCAGCAGCGGCAGATGACGACATCGACGGCTGAAAACGTCCATGCTCTGGCGATCGAAGGCAATTTCGACGATTGCCAGGGGCTGCTCAAGGACATGTTCAACGATCACGGTTTTCGCGACCGGGTTTCGCTTTCGGGCGTCAATTCGATCAACTGGGCTCGCATCATGGCCCAGATCGTCTATTATTTCTCCTCGGCGCTGTCGCTCGGCGCGCCGGACCGGCCGGTCTCCTTCACCGTGCCGACCGGCAATTTCGGCGATATCTTCGCCGGCTACGCCGCCAAGAAGATGGGTTTGCCGATCGAGCGGCTGGTCATCGCCACCAACGACAACGACATCCTGGCGCGCACTTTCGCGACCGGCGAATACCGCACCAAGGGCGTCTTTGCGACCACCTCGCCGTCGATGGACATTCAGGTATCGTCCAATTTCGAACGCCTGCTGTTCGAGGCCTCCGGCCGTGACGCGGCGACCGTGCGGCGCTACATGGACGGCCTCAAGCAGTCCGGCGCCTTCACCATCGAAACCCAGCAAATCGCCGGAATGCGGTCCGAATTCGATGCTGGCCGCGCTGACATGGACGAGGTCGCCGCCACCATCCGCTCGACGCTCGCGGCCAGCAACTATCTGCTCGATCCGCACACCGCGGCAGCCGTTCATGTCGCGGCAGGCAAGGCGACAGGCGCCGTGCCGATGGTGGTGCTTGGCACCGCGCATCCGGCAAAATTCCCGGCCGCTGTCGAAGCCGCCAGCGGCGTGTCGCCCCCTCTGCCCGCATGGCTAGGGGGGTTGATGACATCGGAGGAAAAATACACGGTACTTCCATCCGACCTGAAAATGGTGGAAGATTACGTCGGCCGCCGCGCGCGGGCGGCGCGTTAGGGAGTACTAGCCATATGGGTGTTGAGGTAAGCCGTCTGTCGAACGGCCTGACAGTCGCCACCGAAACCCTTCAAAGCATCGAATCGGTTGCCCTTGGTGCCTGGGTCAAGTCGGGTGCCCGCAATGAACGTGACGACGAGCATGGCATGGCCCATCTGCTCGAGCACATGGCGTTCAAGGGCACGAAAAGGCGGAGCGCCTTCGAAATAGCCTCGGAGATCGAGGACGTCGGTGGCGAGATCAACGCCGCCACCAGCGTCGAGACCACCTCCTACTATGCCAGGGTGCTCTCCGACGATGTGCCGCTGGCTGTCGACATTCTTGCCGACATCCTGCAGGAGTCCGAGTTCGACCCGCAGGAGCTCGAACGCGAGCAGCATGTGATCCTGCAGGAGATCGGTGCCGCGCACGACACGCCCGACGACATCGTCTTCGACAGGTTCACCGAGACGGCCTTCCGCCACCAGACAATCGGCCGCTCGATCCTGGGCACGCCGGAAACCGTCAAATCCTTCACCTCGAAACAGTTGCACGATTTCATCGAACGGCAATACGGCGCCGAGCGCATGGTGATTGTCGCTGCCGGCGACATCAAGCACGACAAATTCGTGCGCGAGGTCGAGAAGCAGCTCGGCGGCTTCCGCAGGAAGGCCGACAGCACCATCCCGCAATATGCGCAATATGTCGGCGGCGATTTTCGCGAGGACCGCGACCTGATGGACGCGCAGATCGTGCTCGGGTTCGAAGGCCGCGCCTATCATGTGCGCGATTTCTATGCTTCGCAGGTGCTGTCGATGATCCTCGGCGGCGGCATGTCGTCGCGCCTGTTCCAGGAGGTCCGCGAGAAGCGCGGCCTGTGTTATTCGGTCTATGCCTTCCACTGGGGTTTTTCCGACACCGGCGTCTTCGGCATCCATGCCGCCACCGGCCAGAGCGACATCGCTGAACTGGTTCCTGTCATCATCGACGAACTGCAGAAGGCCGGCGAGAACATCCTGCAGGAAGAACTCGACCGCGCGCGTGCCCAATATCGCGCCGGGCTGATCATGTCCGCCGAAAGCCCGGCCAGCCGCGCTTCGCAGATCGCTCGACAATTGCTTCTGTTCGGCCGGCCGATCGCCAAGGAGGAACTGATGGAACGGCTGTCGGCGCTGACGATCGAGCGGCTGACCGATCTGTCGTCGCGGCTGTTTTCGACCAAGCCGACGCTTACCGCTGTCGGGCCTGTGGGTACGCTGGCGCCATACGAGGCGATTCTCGAATCGCTCGCGGGCACGCCGACCACGGCCCGCAAGCTCGCCGTCTAAGTCCCTCAAAGCGCCATGTTCGCGCTCCCTTTCTTTCGCCGTGACCTGCCGGCACTGAAAGGCGACCTTGTCACGCTGCGTGTGCCGTTCACCAACGACTACCGCGAGTGGGCGGCGGTGCGCGGTGAAAGCCGCGCCTTCCTCGAGCCATGGGAGCCACGCTGGACTCCCGATGAACTCGACCGCAACGCATGGCGGCTGCGCATCAGCCGCTACCGCGAAGATTATGCGCAAGGAACCGCGATCGCCTTCTTCATCTTCGAGAGGAGCAGCGGCAAGCTTGCGGGCGGCATTACGCTCGGCAACATACGCCACGGCGTCTCGCAAAGCGGCCATGTCGGCTACTGGATTGGCGAGCGGTTCGGCGGCCGCGGCCTGATGACCGATGCGGTCAAGGTGGTGACCCGCTTCGCCTTCGATACGCTGAGGTTGCACCGGATCGAGGCGGCCTGTATTCCCGACAATATCAGGTCGATCCGTGTGCTTGAAAAAGCCGGATTCCGGCGCGAAGGACTTCTGCGATCCTATCTCAGGATCAACGGCATCTGGCAGGACCACTACCTCTACGCCCGGATCGCGGACGATCCGCCGGGCGTTGGAACGAAGGACTGATTTTTGACGAATTTCCTGCGCAACGGGCCGCTGTTCGCCTTTGTCCTAGCGATGATCCTAACGCTGTGCGCGGCATCGTCGGCCTTCGCCGTCGAGCCGATCAAGATCGCCCGCGACGACGTCGCGCTCGACCTTTCAGGCGCCGTCGAGATCTACCGGAACCAGGGCGAGAATTTCCAGGTGTCTACCGCTCCCGGACCGGACGGCATCGTGCGGCGCATCGAGGTCGAGGCAAATGATGCGCGCTCGACCGGCGACTGGGCGGTGTTCGCGCTTGCCAACACCACCGACCAGCAGCTCGACAGGCTGATCGTCGCACCGCATTTCCGGCTGGTGAATTCCGGCATCTTCTGGCCGGATCTCGGCTCGACCCGCATCGCCGCCATCACCCCCAGCGAAGGCTTCGCGCTCGACCGCCAGACCAGCCCCGACGCCGACGTGTTCCGGGTGACGCTGAACCCCGGCACTGTGATCACCTTCATCGCCGAACTGGCCTCGCCCAAACTGCCTCAGGTCTATCTCTGGGATCCGGAATCCTACAAGGACTCAGTCAATTCCTACACGCTGTTTCGCGGCATCGTCATTGGCATCGCCGGCCTGCTGGCGCTGTTCCTGACCATTCTTTTCGTGGTCAAGGGAACCTCGATGTTCCCGGCGACCGCAGCACTCGCCTGGGCGGTCCTTGCCTATATCTGCGTCGATTTCGGCTTCCTCAACAAGATCATCGAGATATCGCCCGGCAACGAGCAGATGTGGCGAGCGGGAACGGAGGTGGCGCTGGCGGGAACCTTCGTGGTGTTCCTGTTCGCCTATCTCAATCTCAACCGATGGCACGGCCATTTCAGCTACGGCGCGCTGGTTTGGATCCTCGGGCTGGTGCTGATCGCCGGTGTCGCCATCGTCGATCCGGCGGTCGCCGCCGGCATCGCCAGGCTGTCCTTCGCCGCCACCGCGCTGACCGGACTCGGCCTGATCATCTTCCTCGGCATACGCGGCTACGACCGCGCCATCATGCTGGTGCCCAGTTGGGTCATGGTGCTGTTGTGGCTATGCGGATCGTGGATGGCGATCACCGGCATGCTCGACAACGATATTGCCCAGCCGGCGCTGGGTGGCGGGCTGATCCTGATCATCCTTTTGATCGGCTTCACCGTCATGCAGCATGCCTTTGCCGGCGGCGCGCTGCACCAGGGCCTGTTTTCCGACCTCGAGCGGCAGGCGCTGGCTGTCGCCGGGTCGGGCGACACGGTGTGGGACTGGGACGTGCTGCGCGACCGCGTCGTCACCAAGCCCGATGTCAGCATCCAGCTCGGCCTGGCGCCCAACAGTCTTGGCGGCGCGGCGCGCAACTGGCTGCCTGTGCTGCATGCCGACGACCGCGACACGTTCCGCACGACACTCGACGTGGTGCTCGAACACCGGCGCGGCCGGGTGTCGCAGAACTTCCGCCTGCGCGGTGCCGACGGCCACTATCACTGGTTCTCGCTGCGCGCGCGCCCGGTGATCGGATCGGACGGCGAGGTCATCCGCTGCGTCGGCACCATGGTCGACGTGACCGAGCAGAAGAAGTCCGAGGAAAGGCTGCTGCACGACGCCGTACACGACAATCTGACCGGGCTGCCAAACCGCGAATTGCTGATGAACCGGCTGGAGGCGATCATCTCGATCGCCCGCACCGAGGAAAAAGTCCGGCCGACCGTCTTCGTCATCGATATCGACCGCTTCAAGCAGGTCAATGACGGGCTTGGCATCTCGGCCGGCGACACCATCCTTTTGACCATCGCGCGCCGCCTGCACCGGCTGCTCAAGCCGAAAGATTCGCTGTCGCGCTTTGCCGGCGACCAGTTCGCGCTGATGCTGCTTTCCGAACAGGACCCGGCCCGCATCGCCGCCGTCGCCGACGCCATCAAGCACGCGATCAACAACCCGATTACCTTCGCCAAGCGCGAGATCGTGCTGACCGCGTCGATCGGATTGATCACCTGGAATTCGCCGCAAATGTCGGCCGAGGACATGGTCAAGGATGCCGAGCTTGCCATGCATCAGGCCAAGCGCTTCGGCGGCGACAGGATCGAGCCGTTCCGCCCGGCTTTCCGCACCGTCGGCACCGACAGGCTGCAGTTCGAATCCGACCTGCGTCGCGCCATCGAGCGGCGCGAATTCACGCTTGCCTACCAGCCGATCGTGCGGCTGGAGGATGGCAGCGTCGCCGGCTTCGAGGCCCTGCTGCGCTGGGACCATCCACGCCGTGGCATGATCCCGCCGGCGGATTTCATCCCGGTCGCCGAAAGCTGCGGGCTGATCGTGCAGCTCGGCCTGTTTGCCATGCAGCAGGCGGCGGAAGACCTCGCCACATGGCAAAAGCAGATCGGCGACGCGCCGCTGTCGGTCTCGGTCAATTTGTCCAGCCGCCAGTTGATCCGCCGCGACCTGGTCAGCGATGTCCGCTCGGTCATCGCGCGGGCCAATCTGAAGCCGCGCTGCTTCCGGCTCGAACTCACCGAATCGCTTGTCATGGACAATCCCGAACAGACCGCCCATGTGCTGACCAAGCTGAAGCAGCTCGGCATCGGCCTGTCGCTGGACGATTTCGGCACCGGCTATTCGTCACTGGCCTATCTGACGCGTTTCCCCTTCGACACCATCAAGATCGACAAGAGCTTCGTCGACGACAACACGCCCAAGCGCGCGGTGCTGCTCAAATCGATGGTCAACATGGCGCATGAGCTCGGCCTGTCTGTCGTCGCCGAGGGCATTTCAGACGAAAGCGATGCGCTGGAATTGCGCCAGATGGGCTGTGAATATGTGCAGAGCTTCATGTTCGGCGCGCCGATGCCAGGCGACCAGGTGCTGAAGACACTGAAGGAGCAGTATCCTCTGACGCAGGCGTAAGCGGCTCAGGCGTGCCCGGCAGCGAGGCTGAGATGCGCGAGATCGATGCCGATCGCGGCGAGGATACGGTCGTATTTGCGTTCGATGTCGGTGTCGAACAGGAGCTCGGCATTGGCCGGACACGTCAACCAGCCATTCTCGGCGATCTCGGTCTCCAACTGGCCGGCGCCCCAGCCGGAATAGCCGAGCGCCATCAGCGCGTGACGAGGCCCGCGGCCGGATGATATGGCGCGCAATATGTCGACCGTCGCGGTCAGGCAGATGTCGTCCGAAACGGTCAGCGACGATTCCACCCGGTAGTCGCCCGAATGCAGGACGAAGCCCCGGCTGCGGTCCACGGGTCCGCCATTGCGCACCACGAAATCGCGCGCCTGCGCCGGCAAGCGGATCGCCTCCTGTTCGTTCATAATGCCCAGTTGCACGAGCAGGTCGGGAAACAGCATCTGCTGTGTCTGGTTGATGATCAGGCCCATGGCGCCTTCATCGGAATGCGCGCAGACATAGATGACCGAGCGCGTAAACCGATCATCCTTCATGCCAGGCATGGCAATCAGGAACTGATCGTCAAGAAAGCCGCGGCTGGCGACCGTCTTCTTGTGGCGCAACAAGTCCATGAAAGGGAGCCTAACGCGTTTCCAAAGCGCCGAAAAGATGCGCCGTGCGGGATTCGACGAAAGCCTATGCTGCCGGCTCGAGCATTCTTCTCCCTCAAGGTCACGCAAATATGATACCGGCAAAGCCATGAAATCATTGCGCGGCCACGAACGGACGATCAAATCACCGCCATGCGAAGCTTGAAAATCCTGCTGCTCGGCGCCGCCATCGGATCGGCGACCGCTCTTCCCGCCGCCGCCTCCTCATCGGCGTGGTACAACAGCGAAGGCGGCAAGGTCCGCCTGGTGACATCAGGCAAAGCCGATGATGCCGGCCGCATCCAGGGCGTTCTCGACATAGCGCTCAAACCCGGCTGGAAGACCTACTGGCGCGATCCCGGCGATGCGGGCGTGCCGCCGCAGCTCGATGTTTCGGCCAGCACCAACATCGCCGACGCCACTTTGTCGTTTCCGGCGCCGCAGCGCCATGACGACGGCTACGGCAAATGGGCTGGCTACAACTATCCGGTTTCGCTTCCGGTGACATTCACGCTGACGACCCCGAACCAGCCGGCGGTCATCGATGCCGACATCTTTCTCGGCATCTGTGAAACAATCTGCATTCCAGTGCAGACACGGCTGACCGTCGACCCCGCCTCCGATCCGGACAATGCCGAGGACGCGGCGCTGGTGAGGGCAAGTTTCACGGCACTGCCGACGCCCGCGAGGTCCGATTTCGGCATCAACGTACTGCCAGGCGACCACGAGACGCTGATTGTCGAGGCGAGTTTTCCCGGCGATCCGGCGGCGGCGGATTTCTTCGTTGCCGGCGAGCGGGATTACATGTTCGGCACCCCTGCCCGCAGCGAAAAGGACGGCAAGCTGATTTTCACCGTGCCGATCCTCGATCGCCCCTCGACGACGCCGACCGATGGCGGGCTTCACTATACGCTGACGAGTTCGGCCGGCGCGGTCGAAGGGCTTCTGCCTTTCCCTTGATCCAGCCTGCCCGGACGGTTGCAGGAAGCCGTCGAGTTCGATACGCAAAGACACATCCTTCCCAATTTCCCAAGCGAGGAATTCATGAGCATCTCCGTTGGCGACAAGCTGCCTGACGTGACCTTCAAGACGATGACCGCCGATGGCGCCAAGTCGATTACCGGGGCCGAGATCTTCTCGGGAAAGAAGGTCGTGCTGTTTGGGGTCCCCGGCGCCTTCACGCCCACTTGCAGCAACAACCATTTGCCCGGCTATATCGAGAACCATGAGGCCATCCTGGCGCGCGGCGTCGACACGATCGCCGTCGTTTCGGTCAATGACGTCCACGTCATGGGTGCCTGGGCGCGCTTCACTGGCGGTGAGGGCAAGATCCTGTTCCTCGCCGACGGCAATGGTGATTTCGCCAAGGCGGTGGGCCTCGACAATGACCTTTCCGCCGGCGGCATGGGGCTGCGTTCGAAGCGATTTTCGATGGTCATAGACGACGGCAAGGTCACCGCGCTGAATGTCGAGACCAAGCCCGGTGTCGATGAGTCCGGCGCGGCTCATATTCTGGGACAGCTCTGAACTTCAGCGACGGCGCCGGGCATAAGCCCTCGACGACGATCGCGCCTGCAGTCCAGGCTTTGCCTTTGGGGGAACACTAGCGATGTTCGACATCTTCTGGCGCGCCATCGCGATCGGTATCGGCGCCACCGTGGCGATGGATCTCTGGGCCATCTTCCTGCACAAGACGTTCGGCCAGCCGCGCCCGAACTGGGGGCCGGTCGGTCGCTGGGTCTGGCACCTCAGCGACAAGGTCTTTCACGACGATATCGGTGATGCGGCACCTTACGCGCATGAACAGGCGCTAGGCTGGGCCTTTCATTATTTGGTCGGCATCGTCTATGGCATCATCCTGGTGGTGCTGGCCGGCGCAGGCTGGCTTGCCGTGCCGACATTCCTGCCGGCTTTCGTCCTCGGCATCGTCACCGTCGGTGCCGGCTGGTTCCTGCTGGCACCAGGCCTGGGCGCCGGCTGGGCCGCTTCGAAGCGCCCTAACCCGATGCAGGTCCGGGCGCTGAACCTGGTGTCGCACACGGTGTTCGCGCTCGGGCTGTACGGCACGGCTCTGCTGATCCGATAAACGTCTACGGCTGCGCCAACCCGTCGATCGGCCGCCATCCGTGGATAATTTGGCGCGCGCCGATATCGTAGGCGAAATAATTGCCGCCGCCGGCCGGCTGATCCGCTTCGCGGCTGATTTCCTTACCACTAAGAGACAGCAACAGCAGCGTTCCCACGCCTCCATGACCCACGAAGGCAATGTCGTCGGCGTCATTGGTGCGGAGCACAGCGTCGACTTCGCTGACGATACGCTGCTGGGCATCGATGGCGCGCTCCCATCCGCGAACGCTTTCGTGTGGATTGGCGAAGAATTGGTCCGCGACGATCTCGAACTCCGGCGGCGGCAGGAAACCCGTCGCCGATCGGTCGTTTTCGTGCATCCGCTGCCTCACCTCGATGGCAAGACGCAGATGCGCCGCGAGGATCTCGGCGGTTTCCATCGCCTTGCGCTCAGCTGACGACACGATACGCCGGATCGACCCGAGCCATGGCTGATCGAGCATTGCAAACGCTCGCGTGCGTCCGATCTCGGACAGCCCCCATTCCGGAACGGGAACATTAGCGTCGACCTGAACCTGGGGATGCGTGATATAATACAAGACCGGCACGATAGAGATCTTCCTGCCCGAGAGCCGCTCCGCTTCCGGATCAATAACTCTGGGTCGAGCGCCGCACCTTCGCAATTGTGGGCTGTTTTGCCTGCGCAGCCGGCTTTAGCGCTGCTGCAGGCTTGAACGGGCCTTTCTTGAACGGCGCCATGCCTTCGCGCGCGAGTTCGTCGGCGCGCTCGTTCTCGACATGGCCGGCATGGCCCTTGACCCAGTTCCAGGTCACCTTGTGGCGCTTGTTGGCCTCGTCGAGCGCCTGCCAGAGTTCGCCGTTCTTTACAGGCTTCTTGTCGGCGGTCTTCCAGCCGTTCTTCTTCCAGCCATGGATCCACTTGGAAATGCCGTCCATGACATATTTGCTGTCGGTGTGAAGCTCGACCGTGCACGGTTCCTTCAGCGCGTTCAGCGCCGAGATGGCGGCAAGAAGTTCCATGCGGTTGTTGGTCGTTTCGGCCTCACCGCCGGAAAGCTCCTTAGTGGTGCCGTTGAAGCGCAGGATCGCGCCCCAGCCGCCGGGGCCGGGATTGCCCGAACAGGCGCCGTCGGTGAAGATTTCAACCTGTTTGCTCATGATACCCCATATCAGGCCAATCCATATTCCGAAGGAGATTTGATCGCCCGATGGAACCGCATCCTTCTGATGTATTCGGTCGGGTCGCGTTTCATCACCAGCCCGCTATCGGGAACGGTCAGCCAGTCGTACAGCCGGGTCAGCATGAAGCGCAACGCCGAACCGCGCGCCAGAATCGGCAGCGCCGCCTTTTCTTGTTCGCTCAGGGGCCTCACGCTCTGATAGCCGGCAAGCAGCGCCTTGCCCTTGGTGAGGTTGAAGGAAAAATCCTTCTCGAAGCACCAGGCGTTGAGGCAAGTGGCGACGTCGTAGGCGTAGAGGTCGTCGCAGGCGAAATAGAAATCGATCAGGCCGGAGAGCTTTTCGCCAAGGAAGAAAACATTGTCCGGGAAAAGATCGGCATGGATGATGCCTTGCGGCAGGTCTTTCGGCCAGTTGCGCTCGAAATCGGCGAAATCGGCATCGACTTCGGCCGCCAGGCCCGGCTCAACCTCGTCGGCGCGATCACGGGACGCGTCCCAGAGCTTGCGCCAGCCGTCGATGGCCAGTGCATTGCGGCGCGTCATCGAAAAATCGGCGCCGGCCAGGTGCAACTGTGCCAGCGCCTTGCCGACCTCTGCGCAATGCGTCGCTGTCGGCCGCCGCAGCGAAAGCCCTTCGAGGAAGGTGATGATGACCGCCGGCCGGCCGGCGAGCGTGCCGATGACGCTGCCGTCATGCGCGGTCACCGGCAGTGGGCAGGACACACCTTTATTGGCGAGATGGCCCATCAGGCCGAGGAAAAACGGCAGATCCGCCTTCTCGACCCGCTTTTCATAGAGCGTCAGAATGTAGGAGCCGCTGGAGGTGTGCAGAAGGAAGTTCGAATTTTCGGTGCCTTCGGCAATGCCCTTGTAGGACAGGAGATCGCCAACCGGATAGTGCTTCAGGAATGCGCCGAGTTCGCCTTCCGCAACGTCGGTGTAGACCGCCATGTGCCTTACGCGGCTCCATTGACGAAGGCCATGTCGGCCCGCGTCAGTTCGACATCGCGCAGTACCCGCATGACCGGAAAATCCTCCGTTTCCGTGGCCGTGATGGCCAGGTCGATCGTCACATCGAAGCGCTGGCGGAACGCGTCGATGATCTCGTCGACGATGATTTCGGGCGCCGACGCGCCGGCCGACAGGCCGAGCGTCGAAATGTTGCCGATGTCATTCCACGGAATCTCGGCGGCGCGCTGCACGAGAAGCGACATGGTGGCGCCGGCGCGCTCCGCCACTTCGACAAGGCGTCGCGAATTGGAGGAATTGGGCGCGCCGACGATCAAATAGAGATCGGCGCCCGAAGCGGTATCCTTGACCGCCTCCTGGCGGTTGGTGGTGGCGTAGCAGATCGATTCCGCCGCCGGCGCCTGCAGGGCTGGAAAGCGATCCTGCAAGGCGCGGATGATGCCGGCGGTGTCCTCGACCGACAGCGTGGTCTGGGTAACGAAGCCGAGCGCCTGCGGATCGGCGGGTGCGAGCTTGGCGGCGTCGGCTTCGGTCTCGATCAGCGTCACCGCCCCGTCCGGCAGCTGGCCCATGGTGCCGATCACCTCGGGATGGCCGGCGTGACCGATCAACAGCACATGGCGACCAAGCCGCTGATGGCGCATCGCCTGCTTGTGAACCTTCGACACCAGCGGGCAGGTGGCATCGAGATAGAAGAGGTTGCGCGCCTGTGCATCCGCCGGCACCGACTTCGGCACGCCATGCGCCGAGAACACGACCGGGCTCTGGCGGTGTTCGGCCGGGATCTCGGAGAGTTCTTCGATGAAGACGGCGCCAAGGCTTTGCAGCCCCTCGACGACGTAGCGGTTGTGCACGATCTCGTGACGGACATAGACCGGCGCGCCATATTTCTTCAGCGCCAGCACGACGATCTGGATGGCACGGTCGACCCCGGCGCAAAAGCCGCGCGGCTGGCAGAGCCGGATCGTCAAAGGAGGCTTGGTGGTTGTCTGAAGCATTAAATCCTGGCCGGTTCGTCAGCGCCGAAATGAGGTGCCTACCCCCGTCCTGTCAAGGGCGATGGCCCTGTCAGGTTGTCGCTCGCGTTCATTCCTCTTTCGCGGGACGGCGAAGTCGCAGGATGAGCACGGCGGCGAGGGCGGCCGCAAGCCCATACCATGTCATCGCATATTGCAGATGGCTGTTCGGCAGGTCGATGATGGTGACACCGCCAACCGGCAATCCGCCTGGATTTGGCGTCTTGTCGGCGTCTATGAAGATCGGCACCAGTACAGCGCCCGCCGGCAGCCCGGCGCTTGCCGCCATCACGTCGCGGTCCTTCCAGTAGAAGATGTTCTTCGCCACGTCGTTGTCGGGAATCATCATCGACGGCTTTGCCGGCAGCGGGTTGCGGGCCAGGCCGGTGATCGTCACCCTGCCCGTCACCTGCCCCTTGGCACGCTTGGCGGCATCCTTCAGATCGTAAGGCACGAAGCCGCGATTGATCAGCACGAAGCGGCCATCGTCGAGGGCAAGCGGCGTGTAGACGTTGAAGCCGGCGTCACCTTCCCAGGTCGCGTAGAAATGCCGTTCGCCCTGATGCAGGAACGTCCCGGTGACGGTGACAGGCGTGTAATCGACGTCGCCGGTGGCGGCGAACTCTTTCTCGACCTCTACCAACGGCCGTGGCGCCGAATGAGTGCGCTGGTCGATGGTCTGCAGGAGACCTTCCTTCCAGTACAGGCGCTGGACCTGCCAGGTGCCGAGCGCCACCAGGATCAGGAACAGCCCAAGGCCAAGGCCGAACAGCAATGCCGATCTCGGCCGCGAACGACCGCCGGCTTTAACGGATGTATCGCTCATTCACCGCGATCCAGCCGGCCCTCGGCCGCCTTGTTGCGGTATTGCAGGGTGAGCAGCACGCCCTTGATCAGCCGCAGCGCTGTCAGGCACAGCACGACAGCCAGCGGAATCCAGACCAGCAGATGCAGCCACAACGGCGGGCTCAGCGTGACTTCCACCCAGAGCGCCAGGCCGACAATGATGAAACCGATGATCAGGATGACGAAGACCGCAGGCCCATCGCCGGCATCGGCATAGGAATAATCGAGGCCGCAATTGACGCAGCGTTTGCCGACAGTGAGGAAGCCGGAAAACAGCCTCCCCTCGCCGCAGCGTGGACAGCGGCCGTGCAGGCCGGCCGAAATCGGGTCTATCGGAGGCCAGATCGCCCTATCTTGCCCCATGGAAGCGTCGTCGCTCATTGCTTACCGCTCGATCTCGATCGATGTGCCATCGGCCACCATTGCCCAGATTTCGTCCATGTCGGAGTCCGTAACCGCAATACAGCCGTCAGTCCAGTCGACCAATTGAAGCAGCCATCAGCCGTAACCATTCGGCTGGCCGTGGATCATGATCATGCCGCCCAGGGCAAATCGCCCGGAAAAATCGTCTGCCGTATGTTCCATCGATCGGCGATCACTGCGCCGAAAAGGAGAAGGCGGCCACGTCGCCGCGGCCGCCTTCCAGAAATAGAAATCTCTCAGGCCGGGATCAGTGGCTCTCGATCACCGCGCCAACCGATCCCCAGACGTAGATCGATGCGAACAGGAACAGCCAGACCACGTCGACGAAGTGCCAGTACCAGGCGGCCGCCTCGAAGCCGAAATGCTGCTTGGGGGTGAAGTCGCCCTTGATCGCGCGGATCAGGCAGACCAACAGGAAGATGGTGCCGATGATGACATGGAAGCCGTGGAAGCCGGTCGCCATGAAGAAGGTGGCGCCATAGATGGAATCCTTGAAGGCGAACGGAGCGTGCATGTACTCATAGGCCTGCACCATGGTGAACAGCATGCCGAGGCCGACGGTCAGCACCAGGCCGTTGATCAGCCCCTTGCGATCGCCATGGATGAGCGAATGGTGCGCCCAGGTGACCGTGGTGCCCGACAGGAGCAGGATGACAGTGTTGTAGAGCGGCAGATGGAAGGGATCGAGAACCTCCATGCCCTTCGGCGGCCAGGCGCCGCCGGTGAACGCGGTGCGGGCATATTGCTGGGCTTCGCTCGGAAACAGGCTGGCGTCGAAATAGGCCCAGAACCAGGCAACGAAGAACATCACCTCCGAGGCGATGAACATGATCATGCCGTAGCGCAGATGCAGCGACACGACGCGCGTGTGATGGCCCTCATGCGCTTCCTTGATCGTATCCGACCACCAGGCGAACATGGTGTAGAGGACGATCACGATGCCGATGAAGAACAGCCACGGATTGGCGATGTTGAAGCCGAAGATCGGGAACGAGCCGCCCTTCAGGTACTCCATCAGGCAGACGCCGCCAAAAGCGGTGACGAGTGCGCCTACCGATCCCAGGAAAGGCCACGGGCTCGGGTCGACGAGATGATAGTCATGCTGTGGTTTTGCGTGCGCGTCGGCCATATCAACCCCCGAGATTTGCTTCGGTATTCGAAATTGTCTTGCTGTTGCCCTGGGCCGGCTCCGAAGAGGCGACCGGCTTGGTCTTCTCGACCGGGAACATCGTATAGGACAGAGTGATCGTCTTCACGTCCTTCAGTTCCGGCACGTTGACGATATCGGGGTCCACATAGAACAGGACCGGCATATCCAGCGTCTCGCCGGGCTTCAACGTCGTGTCGGTGAAGCAGAAGCACTCGACCTTGTTGAAATAGGGACCCGCCAGTTCAGGCTGCACGTTGAAGGTAGCGCGGCCGGTCACGGGGCGATCGAACTTGTTGGTCGCCTGATAGTGCGCCTGCACCGTCTCGCCGATTTTCATCGTCATCGAGCGCTGGACCGGCTGGAACTCCCACGGCACGCCGGCGATGTTGGCATCGAAGCGGACGGTGATCTCACGGTTGAGGACGCGGCCGGCATACTGCTTCTCGGCGCGTTGCGTCGCGCCGCCATAGCCCGTCGCCTGGCAGAACATCTTGTAGAGCGGCACCGCGGCATAGGCCATGCCGATCATGCCGGTGAAGAAGGCAAGGCAGACCGCCGCGACAATGACGTTGCTGGTATTGCCCGTCGTTTTTTTGGACGTCTCGACGCTCATCACATCGTGCCTAGATTGTGGCCGAACTTCACGATCGTCGCGATGTAAAAAATGACGACCAGCAGCGCCAGCGCCACGCCGATGGCGATGGAACGGCTGCGCTGGGCCTTCTTCTGACGCTCGGTCAACGTGACAGTCTCGAGCTTTTCCTCGATCATGGTCATGCTCCACCTATGGCAAGCGCGCGTTCGACAACGCTGTCGGCCAGGTAGGCAGCGAAGATGGCGAAGAGATAAAGCAGCGAATAGGCGAACAGGGCCTTGGCCGGCTTCATGACGCGGTCGTCGTCGGCCATGCCAAGCACTTTCCACGCGTACCAGACAAAACCGACC
Source organism: Mesorhizobium sp. LjRoot246 (assembly GCF_964254115.1). Lineage (NCBI taxonomy): Bacteria > Pseudomonadati > Pseudomonadota > Alphaproteobacteria > Hyphomicrobiales > Phyllobacteriaceae > Mesorhizobium > Mesorhizobium sp. LjRoot246. The sequence continues at coordinate 5,150,721 of NZ_CAXUSN020000001.1, forward strand.
CCGAGCAGCAGGGCGGCCACACCATAGACCGGCGTGGTGTAGCCAAGCAGCCACGGCAGCACGCCGACGGGAGCCAGCACCAGCGCATAGGCAAAGATCTGGCGGCGGGTCGAAGCGTGTCCAGCGACGTTCGGCATCATCGGAATGCCGGCCTTGGCGTAGTCCTCGGACTTGAACAGCGCCAGCGCCCAGAAATGCGGCGGCGTCCACAGGAAGATGATCAGGAACAGGACAATGCTTTCAAGGCTGACCGTCCCGGTCACCGCAGCCCAGCCAATGACTGGCGGAATAGCGCCGGCGGCTCCGCCGATGACGATGTTCTGCGGCGTCCAGCGCTTCAGCCACATCGTGTAGACGACGGCGTAGAAAAAGATGGTGAACGCCAGCAGCGTCGCCGACAGCCAGTTGACCAGCACGCCGAGCGTCATCACCGACAGCACCGACAGCACCAGCCCGAAAGTCAGCGCCTCGTGCGGCTGGATGCGACCGGCCGGAACCGGGCGGCTGGCGGTCCTCGTCATTACCGCATCGATGTCGGCGTCATACCACATGTTGAGCGCGCCGGAGGCGCCAGCGCCTATTGCGATAGCCAGGATGGCGATCACCGCCAGCAGCGGATTGATGGTCACGGGTGCCGCGACCAGGCCGACAAAGGCTGTGAACACCACCAGCGACATGACGCGCGGCTTTAGCAGGGCGAAGAAATCGCCCGCCGTCGCTTCCGACATGCGAAAGCCCGCTTCGTCAATCAATGGGTCGTCGACAAGGGCCATGCGTACTTAAGTCCATCATTCCGTTGGCCAAAACCGCCGGCAAGCCGGCGGTTTCGTATTCGAGCGGGCGCCGCCTTACTTGATCTTCGGCAGCTGTTCCCACTGGTGGAAGGGCGGCGGCGAAGGCAGCTGCCATTCGAGTGTCGTTGCGCCCTCGCCCCATGGGTTGGCACCGGCGATCCGCTTCTTCTGGAAGGCTTCGAACACGCAGTAGAGGAAGATCAGGACGCCGACGGACGAGATATAGGAGCCGATGGACGACACATAGTTCCAGCCGGCAAACGCGTCAGGATAGTCGATGGTGCGGCGCGGCATGCCGGCGAGGCCGAGGAAATGCTGCGGGAAGAAGATCAGGTTCACGCCGACGAAGGTGACCCAGAAATGGGTGTTGGCGATGACGGGCGAATACATGTAGCCGGTCATCTTCGGGAACCAGTAGTACCAACCGGCGAAGATGGCGAAAACAGCACCTAGCGACAGCACGTAGTGGAAGTGGGCGATGACGAAATAGGTGTCATGCAGCGAGCGGTCGAGGCCGGCATTGGCCAACTGGACGCCGGTGACGCCACCGATGGTGAACAGGAAGATGAAGCCCAGCGCCCACAGCATCGGCGTCTTGAACGAGATCGACCCGCCCCACATCGTCGCGATCCAGGAGAAGATCTTCACCCCCGTCGGCACCGCGATGACCATCGTTGCGAAGACGAAATAGCGCTGCGTGTCGAGCGACAGGCCGGTCGTGTACATATGGTGCGCCCAGACGATGAAGCCGACAGCGCCGATCGCCACCATGGCATAGGCCATGCCGAGATAACCGAACACCGGCTTCTTCGAGAAGGTCGAGATGACGTGGCTGATGATGCCGAAGCCCGGCAGGATCAGGATGTAGACTTCCGGGTGACCGAAGAACCAGAAGAGGTGCTGGAACAGGATCGGATCGCCGCCGCCATCGGGCGCAAAGAACGTCGTGCCGAAATTGCGGTCGGTGAGCAGCATGGTGATGCCGCCGGCCAGAACCGGCAACGACAGCAGCAGCAGGAAGGCGGTGATCAGCACCGACCAGGCAAACAGCGGCATCTTGTGCAGCGTCATGCCGGGCGCGCGCATGTTGAAGATGGTGGTGATGAAGTTGATGGCGCCGAGGATCGATGACGCACCGGCGATGTGGATCGACAGGATCGCCAGATCCATGGCCGGCCCGGGCTGGCCCGAGGTCGAAAGCGGCGGATAAAGCGTCCAGCCGCCACCGACGCCAAAGGCGCCCGGCGCGCTCGGCATGAACATCGAGGTGAGCAGCAGGATGAAGGCCGGCGGCAGCAGCCAGAAAGAGATGTTGTTCATGCGCGGGAACGCCATGTCGGGCGCACCGATCATGATCGGAACCATCCAGTTGGCAAAACCGCCGATCAGCGCCGGCATGACCATGAAGAAGATCATGATCAGCGCATGCGCGGTGGCAAAGGCATTGTACATGCTCTTGCCGCCGTCGATCGCGGCGTCGCCGTTCATGCCGTAGACCATCTGCGCCAGACCGCTGAATATCTGGATGCCGGGTTCCTGCAGCTCCATGCGGATGGCGACCGACAAGGCACCACCGATGATGCCGGCCATGATCGCGAAGATCAGGTAGAGCGTGCCGATGTCCTTGTGATTGGTCGAATAAACCCAGCGGACCCAGCCGTGATAAGGCTTGTGGTCGTGCCCGTCGTGAGCTGCAGCGCCTGCCATGTTCCGCTCCGTTCCCTAAATCTTGCTAACCCGCGGCATCAGTTGCCGGCGGCCGCTACCTTGTTCTGGCCGTCGACCTCGGCCATCAGCGTCTTGTTGGCGCCGGGCAGATCGGTCTTGGCTGCCGCCAGCCAGGTCTTGAACTGCGCGTCGGAGACGACGCGGATGGCGATCGGCATGAAGGCATGGTCCTTGCCGCAGAGCTGCGAGCACTGGCCATAGTAGAGGCCTTCCTTCTCCGCCTTGAACCAGGTCTCGTTGGTGCGCCCCGGAATGGCGTCGGTCTTGATGCCGAACGACGGCATGGCAAAGGAGTGGATCACGTCGGTCGCGGTGACGAGCACGCGCGTCATCGTGTTGACCGGCACCACCAGCTCGTTGTCGACGGCCAGCAGGCGCGGATAGACCTTGCGGTCCTCCTTGCCGGCGCCGGCCCGATCACCGTCCTGGAGGATCGCGGAGTTGAAGGAAAGCGTGTTCTCGGTCTGGTATTCGTAGTCCCAGTTCCACTGGTTGCCGGTCGCCTTGACGGTCAGCTTTGCTTCTTCCGGCGGCGTATATTGCGCGGTCAGCAGCTGAAACGAGGGAATTGCGAGGCAAAGCAGGATGACGACCGGGCCGACAGTCCAGATCACTTCGATCAGCGTGTTGTGGCTGGTCTTGGACGGAACCGGGTTCGCGCTGGCGCGGAATCTGACGATGCAATAGGCGAGGAGGAGCAGCACCAGGATGGTGATCGGGACGATGAACCACATCGTGTAGTTTCCGAACCATTCGATCTGCCGCATCATGTCGGTCGCCGGCGCCTGGAAGGTTGTCTCCCAGTCCTTGGGCTGGTCGGCATGGGCGGATGCGCCTGCGAAGAACGTGATAGCGGCACAAGCACTTAGAAACTTGGCACTTGCTGGAACCTTGGCGTTTGCCAGGAAATTTCTCATCGCCCTCATCGTCTCCCAGTTCCTCGCCGCTGTACCCACGAGAATAACGAACAATGCCGGGACGGGAATCCCGACAGTTTCAAGGTGGTTCAAACCATACTCTTTTTCCCTCCGCAAGAAAGGAGCGGGCGAAACCGTGCGGCATTTTTGCGCGCAAGCCCGGATGTGCCTTTGAAGGCAGCGGCGACGACCTCGAATCGCCGATATCCGGCCAACCGTCATATTCCTGCGGGCAGCACGGGCCGGACGTCGCAATTCGGGCGAAATTGGCAGGGAAAAGCGCCGTATTGGCTTTTTCGGGGCAGACCGGGTGCGGTCTCGTCCTTTACTTGGCTTTGGCGCGGCTTAAAGTGCCGTGATTCGCAATGGAGCCGTTATGAACTCTTGGCTTTCGAGAAACTGGGCGAAGGTCATCTTTCTCGCCGCCCTGTCTGGTATCGGCTCGTCTGGCATGGCCAATGCCGCACAGCCGAGCGGCACGGTCCGCTCGACGCATGGCGCGTGGTCGATCATCTGCGACACGCCGGCCGGTGCCACCTCGGAACAATGCGTGATGATGCAGAACGTCGTCGCCGAGGATCGTCCGGAGATGGGGCTGTCGGTCGTCGTGCTGCGCACCGCCGACAACAAGGCGGAGATCCTGCGCGTGCTGGCGCCGCTCGGCGTGCTTTTGCCCAACGGGCTCGGCCTCAATGTCGACGGCAAGGATATCGGCCGCGCCTATTTCGTGCGCTGCTTCCAGGACGGCTGTTATGCCGAGGTCATTCTCGAAAAGCCGCTGCTCGACACGTTGAAGACTGGCACGTCGGCCACCTTCATCGTCTTCCAGACACCGGAAGAAGGCATCGGCATCCCGGTCGATCTCAAGGGTTTTGCCGACGGTTTCGCCGCTCTGCCCTGAGCCTGACCGTTTTGGCCTTGAAACTGCTCGATCCGGACGATTTCGAAATCTTCAAGCGAATTCGCCTGGAGGCTTTGCGTGCAGCTCCCGAAGCCTTCGCCAGCAGCGCATCGGATTGGGAAAGTCTCCCTGACGAGGAATGGCGTCGGCGCCTGACGGCCAACCCGGTCGTCGTCAGCTTTCGGGGCGAGGAGCCTGTCGGCATAATGGGCCTGCTGAGGCAGCAGGGCAGCAAGATGGCGCACCGCGCCACCATCATCATGGTCTATTTGCGCGGCAGCGAGCGTGGCGGCGGGCAAGCCGTGGCGATGCTCGATCTGCTGCTCGATCACGCCCGCGCATCGGGTGTAAGGCAGGTCGAGTTAGCTGTAAGCGCGGAAAATCCCGCCGCGATCCGATTCTATCGACGCGAAGGGTTTCAGGAAATTGGCCGCATACCTGCGGGTTTTCTTCATGAGGGCCGGGAGATCGACGAAATCGTGATGGCGCGCCGCCTGACATAGGGTCTGCCGTGTTCCATCGTGAGGATTGCCGAATGGCGCCCTGGCGCCTACATCCCGTGAAACCGCTTATTGAAAGGCCCGCGCCATGAACAGCCTGATCGGCCAATTCGACATTTCAGACGATCGCATCAAGCAGATCGTCGCTGAGACCATCAACGGCGCCGACGACGGCGAGCTGTTCCTCGAATACAGCGAGAGCGAAGCGCTGATGTTCGATAATGGCCGCCTGAAGACCGCCAATTTCAATACAGACCAGGGTTTTGGCCTGCGTGCCGTTGCCGGCGAAGCCAGCGGTTACGCCCATTCCAGCGATCTTTCCGAAGCCTCGCTGCTGCGTGCGGCCGACGCCGTCTCGACCGTCAAGGGCGGCTATTCCGGCACGCTCGCCGCCGCGCCCGCCCGCACCAACCGCCATCTTTATGGCGACGAGAACCCGATCCCCTCGCCTTCCTTCGAGGCCAAGGCAAAGCTGTTGCAGGAAATCGATGCGTGGTTGCGCGCCGAGGATCCGCGCGTGCGCCAGGTTTCGGCCTCGCTCGCCGCCTCCTGGCAGCATGTCGAGATCGTGCGCGCCGATGGCCAAATGGTGCGCGACATCCGGCCGCTGGTCCGCATCAACGTCTCTGTCGTGGTCGGCGATGGCGACCGCCAGGAGAGCGGCTCCTACGGCATGGGTGGCCGCAAGGCCTTTGGCGAATTCCTCGTCGAGGACAGCTGGAAGCACGCCGCAAAGGAGGCGCTGCGGCAGGCGCTGGTCAATCTCGAGGCCATACCGGCGCCGGCCGGCACCTTCGACATCGTGCTGTCCAGCGGCTGGCCGGGCGTCATGCTGCACGAGGCCGTCGGCCATGGGCTGGAAGGCGATTTCAACCGCAAGAAGACTTCGGCCTTCGCCGGCCTGCTCGGTCAGCAGGTCGCCGCCAAGGGGGTGACCGTCATCGACGACGGCACCATGCCCGAGCGGCGCGGCTCGCTCACCGTCGATGACGAAGGCACGCCTTCGGCCCGCAATGTGCTGATCGAGGACGGCAAGCTGGTCGGCTACATGCAGGATCGCCAGAACGCCCGGCTGATGGGCATGAAAGCGACCGGCAACGGCCGTCGGGAAGGCTACGCGCACCAGCCGATGCCGCGCATGACCAACACTTACATGACATCGGGCGACATGGAGCCGGACGAAATCATCGCCTCGGTCAAGAACGGCATCTATGCCGTCTCCTTCGGCGGCGGCCAGGTCGACATCACCTCGGGCAAATTCGTGTTCGGCTGCACCGAGGCCTACATGATCGAAAACGGCAAGGTGACGCAGCCGATCAAGGGCGCCATGCTGATCGGCAACGGACCGGACGCCATGCACCGCGTCTCGATGATCGGCAACGACATGAAACTCGACACCGGCATCGGCATGTGCGGCAAGGCCGGACAGGGCGTGCCGGTCGGCGTCGGCCAGCCGCATCTGCGCATGAACCAGATGACGGTGGGCGGCACCAGGGTTTGATGCGAGCGGGCAGACTTGAATAGCTGCCGCGATAGGATTATCTTACCTTTGTCTTACACAAAGGTGTGCCGCGATGGCTGCGACAGAAAAACTTGTAACGACCGTCTCCACCAAGGGACAGGTAATCCTGCCCAGCGCTATCCGGAAACGGAGAAACTGGGGCGCGGGCACGCGCTTGCAGGTCGAAGACACGCCGGACGGAGTACTTTTGAAATCGGCGGCGGCCTTTGCCCCGACGCGGCCAGAAGATGTCTTTGGCGTCCTGCCGCACAGTGGCAGGCCGAAGACGCTGGAGGAAATGGACGCGGGCGTCCTTGCTGAAGCACGACGGCGCCATGCTCGCGATTGATACCAACGTTGTCGTCAGGTATCTGACGAACGACGATCCCGAGCAGTCCCCGCGAGCCCGGCGGCTAATCGACGCTGAACCCGTTTTTGTCACCGTCACGGTGATCCTGGAGGCTGAATGGGTGCTGCGTAGCGCCCATGGTTATGATCAGGCCTCGATCGTCAATGCACTGCGGGTGTTCGGCGGACTTCCCGCTGTCGAGATAGAGGATGCAGCGATTGTCTCTTCCGCGCTCGATCTAGCCGAGACGGGAATGGATTTCGCCGATGCGCTCCATCTAGGCAGGTCCTCGCACTGCTCTGCGTTTGTGACCTTCGACCGTAAGTTCATTAACACCGCGCAAGCGGCCGGGTACGAAAGCGTCCGCGAAGGCTAGTTTCGGCCCGACTACGTCTTGCGGTTGGGGCGGCAAATTCAAGCACGGCGTTGTGAAAATCGGCAGATTAGCGCCGCCGCTTCGGCTTCTCCAGCAGTGCCACCGCCTCGACATGCGGCGACCATAGGAACTGGTCGATCGGCGTTACGCTTTTCAGGGCGTAGCCGCCGTCGATGAGGATGCGCAGGTCGCGAGCCAGCGTCACCGGATTGCAGGACACCGCAGCCACATAAGGAACATCCGAGCGGGCGATCTGCTTCGACTGGTCCTCGGCACCGGCGCGTGGCGGATCGAACACCACACCGTCGAAGGCGTTCAACTCCTTGAATGTCAGCGGCCGGCGGAACAGGTCGCGGCGTTCGCCCGTCACCCGCTTCAGGCCGGTGGCGAAGCGCGATCCCCTGTCGAGCGCCGAAAGGGCTGCCGCATCGCCCTCCACCGCATGGACTTCCGACCTTGCCGCAAGCCGCAAGGCAAAGCTGCCACAGCCGGCGAAAAGATCCGCCACTTTCTTGGCACGCTTCAGATGTCCGCAGACGATATCGGCCATCGCCTGTTCGGCGGCTTCGGTTGCCTGCAGGAAGGCGCCCGGGGGAATGGCAACGGCAACGCCGCCGAACATGACAACCGGCTTCTTGGGTTCGATGACGATCTCGTCGTCGATCGAAAGCCGGGCAAAGCCCTGAGCCATGACGAAATTGGAGGCGATACGGCGCTGGTGTTCCCCGAGCTTGCCGGATTCATAAACCGCGACATCAAGACCCGAACCGGTCACCGTAACCGCCAGCCGAAACGATTTGGTGGTGGCGCAAACCAGTTCGGCGAGTGCCTTCAAGCGATCTAGCGCGGCGACGATCTCCGGCAGCGAGATCGGGCATTCCTCGATGGCGATGATCTCCGGCGACAGATGGCGATGGAAGCCGAGCAGCATGCCTGTCTCTGTGCGCCGGGCGGCAAGCACGACACGGCGGCGCGTCTGCGGCGCACAAGCGACCAGGTCGCCGATCTCGCAATCGATGCCTTTGCCCTTCAGGGCGTGCACCACCTTTTCGCGTTTCCACTGGCGATATGCTTCGGCCTCGAAATGCTGGAGGGCGCAGCCGCCGCATTCGGTGAAATGGCGGCAGGCCGGATCGATGCGCAGCGGCGAGGCTTCCAGCACCGCCATCAGCATGGCGCGGTCCCGTTCGCGCGCCGCGGTGACCGTTTCGCCAGGCAATGTGAAGGGGATGAACAGATCGCCGCTCTCGGTCTCGGCGATGCCGTCACCCTGGGCGCCAAGTTTCCTGATGCTGAAGCGCGCGTTCATCGGTCCTTGATCCCACCGAGCAGGAATTCGCGATTGCCGTCGCCGCCCTCGATCGGCGACAGATGCAGGCCGAGCGAGCGCCAGCCGGAAACGGCGTCGAGCCAATCCTGCAGCAGGCCAGCGACACGGGCAGCATCGAAGGGATCTTTCAACAGACCACCCTTGCCGATTGCTTCGCGACCAGCCTCGAATTGCGGCTTGACCAGAAACATGGCCTTTGCGCCGGCCTTCGCCATGGCCAGCGCCGGCGGCAGCGCCAGTTTCAGCGAGATGAAGCTGACATCGGAGACGATGAAATCCGGGATACGCCCGCCAAGATCGGCGGCTGTGAGATCGCGGGCGTTCAGGCCCTCGATCACCGTCACACGCGGGTCTTGGCCGACATCAGGATGCATCTGGCCATGACCGACATCGACGGCGGTGACATGGGCCGCGCCGCGTTCGAGCAACACCTGGGTAAAGCCGCCGGTCGAGGCGCCGATATCGAGCGCTTCACAGCCGGCGGGGTCGAGGCCGAAATGGTCAAGCCCACCGATCAGCTTGAGTGCCGCGCGCGACACATAGCCTCGCGCCGGATCATCGATGGTAACAAGGCATTGCGGCAAAACGGTTTGGCCGGGCTTGCGAGCAAGGACGCCGTCAACCGTCACCGTGCCGCGTTCGACCGCGTCGCGGGCACGCGAACGGCTGGCAAACAGCCCGCGCTGGACGAGCAGGTCGTCGAGCCGCTGGCGTGTGCTGGCTGGCAGAGGCGAATTCATCGGCCTTCATGGCGAAAGCCAACGACGATGGCAAGGGCACCGGCCGGAAGCATCTCGTCTCCCACCATCATGCCCAGCAATATTGGACTTTGGGACGACGGTGGGTAGTTCAGTCGCGCCCACCATCCTTTGAAGATCCGTTCGTTGCGCTGTTTGAGGCGGGTGACTGCCGAAGCATGAAGCGTCGCCGTTTGCGGATAAGTGTCCGAATTCGAGAAAACCTCACGGTTTCTTAACCAGTTTTGATCGCATTTGCTTGAGTACTTCAATGTTATGACCGCAACGACCGGCAAAACCGGATGAAGAGGCGGCAACCTTGGAAATGGCCAGCGACATCGTCTACAAGGTTCTTGACCGGATTTCCGGCGCCGGCCTGCTGGCGACCGGACTTTTGTTGCTGACTGCTTTGGTCAGCGCCCTGGTCGCCTATTGGCGCACGGTCGAGAAAAAGAGCTGGAAAGAATTCTTCGAGTTCGCGGTCCCGCATGAGGTCATCACGCATCCCTCGGCGAGGGCCGACCTTTTGTTCTGGGTGACGCGGAAGGCCCTGATGCCATTCCTCATGCTGCCTGCCGGCATCGTCTTCGTCAGCGCGGTCGGCTATGCGACGAACTGGCTGCTGTCGACGCTCCTGCCGATCCAGCCGCCCCTGATCGAGGGTCCTGCAGGGCCGGTGACGGTGACGATCTTCACCATCACCATGCTGCTCGCCTACGACATCTCGTATTATCTCTATCACGTCGCCCAGCACCGCTATCCGGTGCTCTGGGAACTGCACAAGGTCCACCATTCGGCCGAGGTGATGGTCGGCATCACCAAGGATCGCGTCCACCCGCTCGACGAATTGATGAACCGGGCCTGGGATGGCGTCATTCCCGGCATCTGCTTCGGCATCTGGTCGCTGGTGTCGCTGAATCTCATTGAGCTGACAGTCTTTGGCGTCAACGTCTACATCATACGCAACATCCTGATGATGGATTTCGTCAGGCACACGCATTTCAAGATCTCGTTTGGGCCGCTGAACAACCTGATCCTGTGCCCGCACTGGCATCAGTTGCACCACAGCACGGACCCACGCCATTACGACAAGAACTTCGGGCTGCTGTTCTCGTTCTGGGATCGGCTGTTCGGAACTCTATGCGTTCCGAGACCCGACGAGGATTTCAAGTTCGGGTTGATCGAACGCAACGTGCGCGATTATCAGTCGCTCGCAGGCCTCTATGTGCTGCCGCTGAAGCGGATGTGGCGGCAGATCGCCAGACACTTCCGAACCGACAAGCCAGAGCCGCAGCAATCGTCGCAAGGGGGCAAGCCTTGAACGGACCTTTCGTGTGCCGGCTGCCGCGAACGCACCGGATCGAAGTCGCAACTTCGGATGCGCGCCTGGCAGAAATCGCGCCCGCCTGGGCAGCGCTCTGGCAACGCGCCGGCGGCCTCGTTTTCCAGCATCCGGACTGGATCTCGGCATGGTGGCGCACGACGCCGCATCAGGATCGGCGCAGCCTCAGGATCGGGTTGGTCTGGAGCGACGAGCGGCTCGAGGGCGTCATTGCGCTCGCAACCTTCAGGCGCTCGGGCATCCGCGTCCTGGAATGGGCGGCGAAGGATCACTGCGATTATGGCGATGTCCTGCTTGCCCCCGATTGCGACCCGCAGATCCTGCCCCAGCTCTGGCAACGCATTCTCGACGATGGCGGCTTCGACCTCGTCTATCTGAATCGTCTTTTGCCCGATTCTCGAATCCAGGCCCTGCTCGGTCCCGCCGCCCCACGCAGCGGCACGATCCTGGAGCCAAACCACCGCAGCGAGATCAGCTATCGTGTCGCTGGCACGTGGCAAGGCGGCGCACAATGGTTCGAAAGCCAATCGAAAAAAGCCCGCCAAAACTATCGCCGCGGCAACAAATTCATGGAGGAAGGTGGCGCGCTGCGCTTCCGCCTGATGGAAGCGCACGAAGCCCGCGAGCCGGTGCTGGAGCGCGTCGCGGCGCTGAAGCGGTTGTGGCTGGCAAAGCATGGCCGCGTTTCGGACCTCTTCGACGAAGGTTCCCCCGCTCTGGCAGCGCTGATCTCCGTCCTGGCCGGGCTCGGATTGCTGCGCATCTTCGTGCTCGAACGCGAAAACGAGATCATCGCCATCTCGATCAATTTCGAGCAGCATGGAACGATGATGGCTTTCGTCACGACCTATGATCCGGCCTTCGAGCGGGCGTCGCCGGGCATGGTCTTGATGATGGATTACATCCAGTGGTCGCTTGACCGGGGCTTGACCACGATCGACTTTCTCTGCGGCGGCGAGGATTTCAAGCGCCGCTTTGCGACGCATTCGGTGATCTTGTCGTCGGTGATGGGTGGGCGGAGCCTGCGCGGACGCCTCGCCATCTTGGCCGACCGCGCACGCCACGCCGCCAAATCCTGGCGCTCCGGGAAACCGGCGAAAGAGGCGGAGCTGGCGGAGGACTAACCTTTTCAGATCGCCGAATGGCGGCATGGACAACGAAAAGGCATCGGCAGGCCGACTCCGATCGATTTTAGAAAATGGTTCGCGAAACCTGCCGTTCCACGGCGGGCGATAGACCGTGGTCGGGCTTGCCCGTGGCTTCCTCGCGTGGGTGTTCGATCACGGCCGCCGGTGCCGGCGCCGGCACGACCACAAGCTGCGGCACCTGCTTGTAGGAAAAGCCGCCGCGGATGCCGCCCATCTTGCCTGCGATGATGCCCATGGCCGCCTTTTCAAGGCTGCGATCATAACGCGTTTCGGCTGCGGCCGGCGCGACGATGGCGACGTAAAGCACTGCGCCGCACAGAAGCGTTTTCATTGTTGTTGTTTCCCTGCCTGATCAACGATCTAGCAGGGCGCCGTTGAAAAACGGCCAAGAGACACGGCAAGCAAAGCGCCAAACGTCAGCGTTAACAATGCTTTAAGACATCAAGCCGGCAAACTGATGCAAGCCGTTGATATTTTGATTCAGGCGCGCTGGGCGCGTTCTGCATGGCCGAGGGCGACGAATACCGTGCGAACGATGCCGGCGGCATCCAGGCCGGCATCGGCATACATCTTTTCCGGCTTGGCGTGGTCGGTGAACGCGTCAGGCAGCACCAGAGGACGCACCTTCAGGCCGCTTTCCAGCAAGCCCTCATGGGCGAGGAACTGCAGCACGTGGCTTGCAAAGCCGCCGACGGCGCCCTCCTCCACCGTCACCAGAACCTCGTGCGAGCGGGCCAGCCGCCGGATCAGATCCTCGTCGAGCGGCTTGGCGAAACGGGCATCGGCAACCGTGGTGGAAAGCCCGGCAGCACCTAGCTCCTCAGCGGCGATCAGACAATCCTGCAGCCGCGTGCCGAAGGACAGCAGGGCGACCTTGGTGCCCTCCTTGACGATCCGGCCCTTACCGATTTCGAGCACCGAGCCGCGCTCCGGCATGTCGACGCCGACACCATTGCCGCGCGGATAGCGGAAGGCGATCGGACCATCATCATAGCTTGCCGCGGTGCGCACCATATGGCGCAGCTCCGCCTCGTCGGCAGCCGCCATCACCACGAAGCCCGGCAATGTCGCCAGGAAGGTGGTGTCGAAGGCGCCGCAATGGGTGGCGCCATCGGCACCGACGAAGCCGGCACGGTCGATGGGAAAGCGCACCGGCAGTTTCTGGATGGCGACGTCGTGGACGACCTGGTCGTAGGCGCGCTGCAGGAAGGTCGAATAGATCGCGACAAACGGCTTATAGCCTTCGGTGGCGAGACCGGCGGCGAAGGTCACCGCGTGCTGTTCGGCGATGCCGACATCGAAGATGCGCGACGGGAATGCTTCGCCGAACAAATCGAGGCCGGTGCCGCTCGGCATGGCTGCGGTGACGGCGACGATGCGGTCGTCCTCGCGGCCCTCCTGGACCAGGCTTTCGGCGAACACCTTGGTGTAGGCCGGCGCGTTGGCTGGCGCCTTGGCCTGCGCACCGGTGATGACGTCGAACTTGTTGACGCCGTGATATTTGTCGGCGGCGGCTTCGGCCGGCGCGTAGCCCTTGCCCTTCTGGGTGACGACATGGATCAGCACCGGGCCTTCGCCGTTGTCGCGGACATTCTTCAGGACCGGAATCAGGTGCTCCAGATTGTGACCGTCGATCGGGCCGATGTGATAGAAGCCGAGCTCCTCGAACAGCGTGCCGCCGGTAACGTAGCCGCGTGCATGCTCGACCGCCCTTGTGATCGCACGGTCGGCGCGCTTGCCGAGATAGGAGGTCAGTTTCTTGCCGAAGTCGCGCAGGCCGACATAGGCCTTGCCCGAGGCCAGACGGGCCAGATAAGCGCTCATCGCGCCGGTCGGCGGCGCGATAGACATATCGTTGTCGTTGAGGATGACGATCAGCCGTGCATCGAGCGCGCCGGCATTGTTCATCGCCTCGTAGGCCATGCCGGCAGACATGGCGCCGTCGCCGATGACGGCAATGACATTGTTGCGGCGCCCGGACAGGTCGCGGGCGGCGGCCATGCCGAGGCCGGCCGATATCGATGTCGAGGAGTGGGCGGCGCCGAAGGGGTCGTACTCGCTCTCGGCTCGGCGGGTAAAGCCGGACAGGCCACCTTCCTGGCGCAGCGTACGGATGCGGTCGCGGCGGCCGGTCAGGATCTTGTGTGGATAGGCCTGGTGGCCGACATCCCAGATCAGCCGGTCATCCGGGGTGTTGAAGACATAGTGCAGCGCCACCGTCAGCTCGACCACGCCAAGGCCGGCACCGAGATGACCGCCGGTGTGGGACACGGCGTCGACCAGCTCGGCGCGAAGCTCGGACGCCAGTTGCGGCAGTTCGCTCTCGGCAAGCGTGCGCAGGTCGGCCGGGATGCGGACCTTGTCGAGAAGCGGCGTATGCGGCGTTGCGTTCACGGGTGCTCAGGCTTTCGGTTGATGGGGCGAAATAGGCCGCCGGCCAGCGAAAGTAAATGCGTGCCAGTGACGCGGATCAGGCTGTGGTCTTTGTTTTATCCATGTCGTTCTCCCAAAACCGGGCCACTTTGGGCGACATGCATTAGCTTTCCGGTAGCGGAATAAACTCTTCTTCATCTCCGGGAACGATGTCGAAGCGGCCCGTCTTCCATTCCTCTTTCGCCTGTTCGATACGCTCTTTCGACGACGAGACGAAATTCCACCAGATGTAACGCTTCGAACCGAGCGACGCACCGCCGAACAGCATGAAATGCGCGCCGGTCCGCGACGACACGACGATCTCGTCACCGGGCCGGAACACCAGCAAGCGCTCAGCCGGAAAGATGTCGCCTGAAATCGAGACCTCGCCTTCCAGCGTGTAGATCGCGCGCTCTTCCGCATCGGCCGGGATTTTCACGCTGGCGCCGGGAGCGAGGCGCAGGTCGGCATAGAGCGTCTCGGAATCGGCCCTTACCGGGGAGCGCAGCCCCTGGAAATCACCGATGACGATGCGCCCGCTGACGCCTTCGGCGTCGATCTCGGGAAGCCTAAGCGCTGCGGTGTTCTCGAAAACCGGTGCCACCTCTTCCTTGTCGTCCGGCAGCGCCAGCCATGTCTGCAGGCCGGAGACCGACATCGGCGCCCCGCGCAATTCCTCCGGCGTGCGTTCGGAATGGACGATGCCGCGGCCGGCGGTCATAAGGTTCACGTCACCAGGCTGGATGACCATTTCGGTGCCAAGCGAATCGCGGTGCCTGATCTTGCCGTCGAACAGATAGGTGACCGTCGACAGGCCGATATGCGGATGCGGACGAACATCCAGCGCCTGGCCGGCCCGCAGGATCGCCGGACCCATGCGGTCGAAGAAGATAAAAGGCCCGACCAGCCGCCTTTTGGCGGTCGGCAGGGCGCGGCGCACCTGAAAGCCACCGATGTCCTTGGCGTTCGGGATGACCATCAGCTCGATCTGATCGCTGGCAAAGGCGTCGCCGACTTCAGGGTCTTTGCCGGGGAAGAAGCTCATGGACTCTCCTTGTCGGCGGCAATGCCGCTTTCGCCACGTCAGGCAAACCTGATGGCTGCCTTTGCCCGCAGTTTGGCCGCCACTTCTTCACGATTGCGCGGATGCTGATGGGTTTCCAAGGAATCGAGCAGTTCGCGCGCCGATGCCGCGATGGCTTCGACGGCGTGGTCGAAGGCATGCTGGTTCTGCTTCGAGGGCCGCGTCGTTCCGCTCAGCTTGCGGACAAACTGAAGTGCCGCGTCGCGGACTTCGTCGTTGGTTGCCGGCGGATCAAAATTGAACAGGGTCTTGATGTTTCTGCACATCGCTTCCGTATCTCCTCTTGTCCTGGAGCGCTTTCAATCGACGGATGATATTCTCGATCACGATCATGTCCAAAAACCGGTAAGGCAAGACCATCATTCGGATCGCGCCTCAGTCCGCGTCGAGCGGCTCCGTTCCAACCGGCTTGCCGTCGCGCGACAGCCTGATCTTCTCGACCTTGTCCTCGGCGGCCTTGAGCAACCTGTCGCAATGCACCTTCAGCGCCTCGCCACGCTCGTAGATCCTGATCGACTGATCGAGCGGCACGTCGCCACGCTCCAGATCATCGACGATCTTTTCCAGCGCGTCGAGTGCCTGTTCGAAGCTCATCGCCTTGACGTCTTCGTTGATCTCATCGCCCATTATTCATCCTTTCATCAGCCGCCCGACATGGGCGGCGACCGAAAATGCCAATCCCTGCAGATCGTAGCCACCCTCAAGCAGGCTGACGAGCCTATTGCCGCTGTGGCGCGCCGCACGCTGCATCAGCTGGCCGGTCGCCCAGTCGAAATCATCCTCGGTCAGGTTGATCTCCGCCAGCGGGTCGCGGTGGTGCGCATCGAACCCCGCCGAAATAATGATCAGGTCGGGCGCGAAATTGTCGAGCGCCGGCAGCACACGCGACAGGAAAGCGTCGCGGAAGACCTCGCTGCCAGTCTGCGGCGCCAATGGTGCGTTGACGATGTTGCCGGCGCCGGTTTCGTTCTTTGCCCCGGTGCCGGGATAAAGCGGCATCTGGTGTGTCGAGCAATAGAGCACCGACGGATCGTCCCAGAAAATATCCTGCGTGCCGTTGCCGTGATGCACATCCCAGTCGACGACGGCAACACGCTCGATGCCATGCTTCTTCTGCGCATAACGCGCCGCGATCGCTGCCGTGTTGAACAGGCAGAAACCCATGGCCGTGGTTTTTTCGGCATGGTGGCCGGGCGGCCGGGCGGCGACGAAGACGTTGTCGGCGCGGCCTGCAAAGACGTCGTCGATGGCGGCGTTGGAGGCGCCGATCGCAGCGATCGCCGCTTGCCAGCTTTTCGGGCTGACTGACGTGTCGCCGTCGATGCGCGCAATCCCCTCGTCGGGAATGGCGGCGCGCACGCGGGCGACGAAATCGGCGGGATGCGCGTAGAGAATGGTGGCCTCGTCGCCTTCCGGCGCCTGGACACGATCGAGCGCGGCAAAGGCTTCGTCGTCCAGCACACGCTCGATAGCGCGCAAGCGGTCCGGCCGCTCGGGATGGCCGGGCGGCGTAAGGTGCTCGAGGAAGATAGGATGGGTGTAGAGACGAGTGGTCATCGTCCTAATCTAGTGACCCGGATCGACAAAGGCCATGCACGGGCGGCCAATGACTGGGGAAAATCGCGTCTGCGTCCGTTCGTGTCGGTGCAGGCATTGGCGTCCTCAGCGCTTCGGCGTAAGGTCCCTCGCACTGCCTGGTGCCCGCCGCAAGCGGGAGAATCGGGAACACGGTTGAACTCCGTGGCGTGCCCAACGCTGTAAGGGGGACCGCGCCGGTAAATGCCACTGTCGATGACGGGAAGGCACCGGACGCGGGTTGATCCCGAGCCAGAAGACCGGCCTGGCAGGCATCGTTATCCGCATGGTCAGGCGGATGACATCGATTGCAATCGCAAGGGGACAAGCGATGCCGGAACATTTGACCGCTGCCATTGACGAAGGATTCGACCAGAGTGCGCGCGATGCGGTCTATCGCGCCATGTTCACGCGGCGCGATGTGCGCAGCCATTTCCTGCCCATCGGACTTGACGATGAGGTGTTGGCGCGGCTGCTGCTTGCCGCCCATCACGCGCCGTCGGTCGGCTTCATGCAGCCGTGGAACTTCATCGTCATCCGCGATGCCGGACGACGCGAAAAGGTGCGCGACCTGTTCCTGGCAGCGCGCGAGCAGGAGCTGCCGGCCATTGAGGAAGACAGGCAGGCGCTCTACCGCAAGCTCAAGCTGGAAGGCATCTGCGAAAGCGCGCTCAACATCTGCATCACTTGCGACCGGCAGCGCTCGAAGGGCTCGCCGCTGGGACGCTTGCACAATCCGGAGATGGATCTCTACAGCACGGTCTGCGCGGTGCAGAATTTCTGGCTGGCGGCGCGCGCTGAGGGCGTCGGTGTCGGCTGGGTCAGCATCATCGAGGCGCAGGCGCTGAAAAGCCTGCTGTCGATTCCCGAGCATGTGACGCCGGTCGCTTATCTCTGCGTCGGCCGGGTTTCCGAGTTCGCGCCAAAGCCGGATCTTGAAACGCATGGCTGGGGACGGCGGCTGCCGCTGCCGGAGCTGATCATGAGCGAGACTTTTTGCGGGCAAGGTGAGGCGCCGCTGAAGTCAACCGTGGCGCGTCTCAACGCCGTCGATACCGCGCCGGATCAGGGTGTCGCGTCGGCCGTCCCCCAGCGCGAGCCGCCGAAGGAGGCGAGTGCCTTGTCCTTGAGCTCCCTGAACTTCGACGACGCCTCGGCCAGCCGGGTGTCCCAGGCGGGATCAGGCACCTGGCCCTCTATGGTCTTGAAATAGACCTGCATCAGGCAAGCGATGGCGAAGGGCTCGATGAAAGCCGCCTTGAAGGCCCAGGCGAAGACGATGGCGAGCACGAAGGCCCAGCCGGCGAGTTGGCCAGGCATCAGGAAGAGAATGGCGCCGGCGGGCGCCAGCATAGCCAAGAAGATGACGAAGGACACGCCCCACATGATGACCGCCAGCCAGACGGCGTTCTTGACCATGACCTTGCCGTTCTGGGCATAGAGCACGACGCCTTGGCGCGCCGTCTCGAACGGCGAGGCTGAATTGATGCGGATGTTGTAGCCGAGGATAATCTCGTCGACATAGGTCAGCGACAGGCGGATCACCGTGTTGATGAAGGAGACCAGGCCGTTCAGGCCCGGTATCGGCAGGAAGGCTGCGATGCCGCCGAGCAGGCCGGTGATGGCGCGGATGGCGCCCTTGACCAGCTGGTCGACGGCGAAAAGGATGTTGGCCTCGGCGAAGCGCTGGGTGACGATATCCTTGGCATAGGCGATCTGGTCCTGGCCGCCCGGAATGTCGCGGCCGTCGATCAGATGGACCATAACGGCGATGTGGCCGGCCTTGACGACATAGAGGATGTATTCGCGGATCCAGTAGACGGCGATCGAAACGATGCCGAAGCCGACCACGCCGCCCCACAGCGCAAATGACAGCGGCCCGTCGGGATCGGTGGAGATATGGCCGACGCCATAGCCGACGGAGGCGCCGGTGCCGGTCGCCATGATGTAGGCCAGCGTGATGCCGAAATAGACGATCATGCGAAAGACAATGAACGGCCAGGTCCGCATCATGATGGACACCGACCTGCCGATATCGAAATCCCACATGCGCCCCGAATCTCCGCCTCAGAGATGGTGGCAGAGGATGAACTCAACCCGGCGATTGTCAATTGCCGACCATGGCGCCGGGCCACCGCTGGGCCTTCAGTTTGGTTGCGGACCCGGCCTTCTAAGCAGACCCTCGAGCAGTTGCTTGAATGCCGCTACCGCCTTCTTCGACGTCGCTTCGGGGTCGTTCGAATTGGCGATCCGTTGCGCCGCCTGGCTGCTCGCTCCGTTGATCAGTCGCGAGGCAGTCTCGGGGTCGAGGCTGGAGACAACGACCCCCTCCTCCTGCAGCGCGGTCAGATGGTCGGTCATCGAAACGATGCACGCACTGGCATTCGGCCATTGCGCTGGATCCCCCAGCACGGCCGGGCCATCCCGGAACATGATGCGCTGGATTTCCGGCTCCAGCGCCATCTCGATATAGGTCGAGCATTCGTCGACGAAATGCTGCCAGCGGGTCGGCGCTCTCGACGCGACCTCATTGATGCGCGCCGCCATCTCGCCGTCGATCTGGGCTATGACCGCCTGCAGCAGCCCCTTCTTGTCGCCGAAATGATGATAGAGCGCGCCACGCGTCAGCCCGACCGACGCGGTGAAATCATCCATCGAGGCTTCCGCATAGCCTGTTGTGCCGAAAGCATGGCGGGCTGCCGCGATCAGCTTGGCGCGCGTCTCGGCGATCATCTCCTTGCGGGGCTTGTGCATGGCTTCTGGACCTACTCACATACGTTACGTATGCCAATTGACATACGCAGCGTATGCTCTATTTAACAATCATACGCTTCGTATGTAATTGTCGAATCGTCCTTTGTCGAGGAACCACCCATGCAAAATCCCTACTCGGAAATCTTTCGCGCCCCCGGAGCCAAGGGCTTTGCCGCAGCCGGCTTCGTGGCGCGCCTGCCGATCGCCATGGCGCCGATCGGCATCGTGGCGATGCTGTCGCAGACACGCGGCGAATACTGGCTGGCCGGAGCTGTCTCCGCGACATACGCGCTGGCCAACGCATTTGTCGCGCCGCAGATATCGAGACTGGTGGACCGCCTGGGCCAGACGCGGATCGTGGTGCCAACCACCATCATCGCGGTGCTGGCCTTCGCCGTTCTGATTGCGGCGGCCAACCAGGACTGGCCGGTGTGGACACTGTTCATGTCGGCATTTCTCGCCGCGGCGATGCCCAGCATGCCGGCAATGGTGCGGGCGCGGTGGACCGAGATCTTCCGCGGGCGGCCGCAGATGAACACCGCATTCGCCTTTGAGTCGGCCGCGGACGAACTGGTCTATATCGCGGGGGCATCGCTGTCGGTGGGCCTCAGTGCCGCCCTCTTCCCGGAAGCCGGTGTTCTGGTGAGCACGCTGTTTCTCGCATTCGGATCATTAGCCTTCATCCTGCAACGTTCGACAGAGCCGCAAGTGCGGCCGGTGGAACAGGGCTCAAGCGGGTCGGCGATCCGCCTGCGGCCGGTTCAGATCATCACCTTCGCCCTGATCTTTATCGGCGCGACCTTCGCGACGACCGAAGTGAGCACCGTGGCGATCACCAAGGAGCTTGAACAGCCGGAGGCGGCGAGCCTGGTCATCGGCGTCTATGCGCTGGGGTCTTTTGTGCTGGGCATTATTGTCGGCGCGCTCAGCCTGAAGGCGCCGCTGCAACGCCAACTGGCCATCGCAGTCGCCCTCGTCGCGCTCGGCACGCTGCTGCCGCTCACCGCCGACAGCGTGCCACTGCTGGCGCTGACCGTGTTCGTCAGCGGCGTCGCGATCTCGCCGACCTTCATCACCGCCTTCGGCCTGATCGAGCGGCACGTGCCGGAAGCGATGCTGACCGAGGGCATCACCTGGGTAACCACCGGGATCGGCATCGGCATGGCGCTGGGCTCCTTCGCCGCGGGTGCGGTGGTGGACGCGTTCGGCGCCCAGAACGGGTTCTGGGTGTCGGTGGCTTCAGGCACGATCGCTTTGGCCACGGTGCTGCTCGGCCAACGCAGCCTTGCCACGCATGAGTGCGAACTGGAAGGATGCGAAGCGGCCGTCGTTCCGGCCGAGTGACAGCCAGGATAGGTTGAGATTCAGGTCAGGCCGAGTCGAAAATGATGGATTTCGAGAACCGGAGCGCAGCGGACTTTCCGGTCCGTGAGCACCGGAAGCGCAGAAAGCCGTCATTTGCAGGCCGGCCTCACCTGAATATCGACATATCCTAGAGGATCTCGGTCTTGGCGATGTGGATGCCAAAACCTTCGAGGCCGACATAGTGGCGTTCGCGCGAAGCGATCAGGTTGATCGATGAGATGCCGAGATCCTTGAGTATCTGCGCGCCGAGCCCGATCTCGCGCCACTCGTTTTCGCGGCGGCGTGCTTCTTCGTGATCCTCGCGGTCGCCGCTCGCCGGTCGCTTGCGCTCCTGGTGGGCGACGCCGACGGAGCCTTCGCGCAAATAGACGATGACGCCACGCCTGCGCTCGCCCATCGCCTTCATGATGCCGTCAAGCCGATGGCTGGTGCCGAAAACATCCGTCACCACATCCTCGGAATGCAGCCGCACCGGCACTTCCTCGCCGTCACGAATGTCGCCGAAGACGATGGCAACGTGATGCATGGAGTCCCACGGCAGCGTGTAGGTGAAGACCTGCGCCTTGCCGCCGAGCGTGTCGATGTCGGAGCAGGCGACGCGTTCGACCAGCGTTTCCTTGCGTTGCCGGTAGGCGATGAGGTCGGCGACCGAAACCTGCTTCAGCCCATGCTCTTCGGCGAAAGTCTGCACCTGCGGGCCGCGCTTGACGGTGCCGTCATCGTTGACCAGTTCGGAAATGACGCCGACCGGCGGCAGGCCGGCGAGCTTGCAGAGATCAACCGCTGCTTCGGTATGGCCGGAGCGCATCAGCACGCCACCCTCGCGCGCGATCAGCGGGAAGATGTGACCGGGGCGGACGAAATCCGATCCGCCGACATTGCCGTTGGCAAGATTGCGAACGGTCAGCGTGCGGTCCTCAGCCGAAATGCCTGTCGTGGTGCCGTGCTTGAAATCGACGCTGACAGTGAAGGCAGTGGTGTGGGCCGAATCATTGTCGGCAACCATCGGCGCAAGGTTGAGCCGCTTGGCTTCCTCGCGCGGCATCGGCGTGCAGACGATGCCGGAGGTGTGGCGGACGATGAACGCCATCTTTTCGGGCGTGCAGTGGACGGCGGCGACGATCAGGTCGCCCTCGTTCTCGCGCCCGTCATCGTCCATGACGACGACGATCTCGCCACGTTCGAAAGCACGCAGGGCTTCGACGATTTTCTTCTGGTCGTAAGGCATGAACGCTCGCTTCGCTCGCAGGGAGTAGGCAGTAGGCAGTAGGGAAAGGAAAAAGGCTGTATCGTGCGGCCTACTGCTTATTCCCTACTGCCTATTCCCTTCCCTGTCTGTCCTCGATGACGCAGATAATGATCGGCGATGGCGCAGGCAACCATTGCTTCGCCGATCGGCACGGCGCGAATGCCGACGCATGGATCGTGGCGGCCCTTGGTCATGATCTCGACGTCCTTGCCGTCCTTGTCGATCGATTTTCGTGGCGTCAGGATCGATGACGTCGGTTTGACGGCAAAACGGGCGACGATCGCCTGGCCGGTCGAGATGCCGCCAAGGATGCCGCCGGCATTGTTGGACAGGAACACCGGCTTGCCATCATTGCCGATGCGCATCTCGTCGGCATTCTGCTCGCCGGTGATACGGGCTGCTTCGAAGCCATTGCCGATCTCGACGCCCTTGACGGCGTTGATCGACATCAGGCCGGACGCGATGTCCTGGTCGAGCTTGGCATAGATCGGTGCGCCGAGGCCTGCGGGAACGCCATCGGCGACGATTTCGATCACCGCACCGACCGACGATCCCGCCTTGCGGATCCCGTCGAGATAGCTGGTGAACACGGGAACGGAAGCCGGATCTGGGGTGAAAAACGGATTTTCGGCATCGCCGACGAAATTCCAGTTCCAGTTGGCGCGGTCGATCGATTTCTCGCCCATCGACACCAGCGCACCGCGCACCACCACACCCGGCACCACCTTGCGCGCCAAGGCACCGGCTGCCACCCGCGCGGCCGTCTCGCGGGCCGAGGAGCGGCCACCACCACGATAATCGCGCACGCCGTATTTGACGTCATAGGTGTAGTCGGCATGGCCGGGCCGGTATTGGCGGGCGATCTCGCCATAGTCCTTCGAGCGCTGGTCGACATTCTCGATCAGCATCGACACCGGCGTGCCGGTGGTGATCATCGTCTCGCCGTCCTCGTCGAGGATGAAGCCGGACAGCACCTTCACTTCATCTGGTTCGCGACGCTGCGTCACGAAACGTGACTGTCCCGGCCGGCGCTTGTCGAGTTCGGCCTGGATGTCGGATCGAGTGAAGCGAATGCCGGGCGGACAGCCGTCAACGACGCAGCCGAGCGACGGGCCATGGCTTTCGCCCCAGGTGGTGACGCGGAAAAGATGGCCGAACGTGTTGTGAGACATGAAATGACCCTGCCCGGCATCGGAGCCGGCTTGGCGCATGACCCCGAAAATCGGAGCGATTTTCGGAAAGGATCATGCGCAAAATCAAAAATGCTACAGCGTCCTTTGCGCGTCCAAGAGGACGCGCGACGCTGTAGGTTGCGTTCTATTGGCGTTTTTCACAGGGGTCAAACTGTGATCTGGCGGATTTAGTTTTGACACATTCGGTTGGTTTCTGCTCTGCTCCATCCGCTGTTGAACGCCCGCCGCCATGCCGGTGCAATGATAAAGAGGAACGATTATGCGTACCCTGATTGGCGCCGTTGCCGCCACGCTGCTGCTTTCCACCGCCGCTTTCGCCGGCCAGACAGAAGGTCTGATCAAGAAGATCGACAAGGACACGGCGACGCTGACGCTGGATGACGGCAAGTCCTACAAGCTGAATGCCGAGACAGATCTCGACTCGCTGAAGCCGGGCATGGACATCGTCATCGCCTACGACGTGACCAATGGCGAAAACGTCATCACGGATATGGAACTGCCAGACACCGAATAAGAGCTTTCAACCTGAATTGGGTGCAGTGCCGCCGGACTCAGCGTTTCGTTGAGCCGGCCCAGGGCTATAGCCACTCCAGACTCTTGCCCTCAAGCTTGAGCAGGCGATCGTGCGGAATTTCCAGCTTCGCGGCCTCGTCCTCTGCCACCCCAAGCACGAAGCGAAATAAGGTCCGCATAACCCCGCCATGCGCCACGCAGATCGTCTGGCGTTCTATCGCGTCGAACCAGGGCTTCACCCGTACGAGCAACATCTGATAACTCTCGGCGCCTTCGCCGGGCGGCTGAAAGTTCCATTTGTCCCGCGCCCGTGTCCGTCTAGCCCCCGGATACAGCGTTTCGAGCTCGGCAAAGGTAAACCCCTGCCAATCGCCGAAATTGACTTCGACCAGGCGAGGATCGGTTCGATAGGCATCCGGATCGAGTTTCATCGCGGCACGGATGCGTTGCATCGTTTCGCGCGTCCGCTTCATCGGGCTGGCGACGAAATCAAAATCCTCGGGATTTTGCACCAGTTCGGCCAACCGATGGCCATTTCCGGTCGCCTGTTCGCTGCCAAGAGCGTTGAGATCGGTGTCGGCCTGCCCCTGAAGCCGGGCTTCGGCATTCCACGCGGTCTGGCCGTGGCGCACGATATAAACCAGCGGGTACATCAGGTCTTCCGGTGCGGAATCGGGACGGACGACGTGTGGCGGGAAGTTAATCCTTGACCGTCGAAATGTCGGGCGCATCGACCGCTTTCATGCCGACGACGTGGTAGCCCGAATCAACGTGATGCACTTCGCCAGTAACGCCGCGCGACAAATCGGACAGGAAATAGACGCCGGAATCGCCGACTTCCTCCTGCGTCACCGTCTGCTTCAGCGGCGAATTGTACTCGTTCCACTTCAGGATGTAGCGGAAATCGCCGATGCCGGAGGCGGCAAGCGTCTTGATCGGGCCGGCCGAGATGGCGTTGACGCGGATCTTCTTGGCGCCGAGGTCGACGGCCAGATAGCGCACGCTGGCTTCGAGCGCCGCCTTGGCGACGCCCATGACGTTGTAGTGCGGCATCACCTTTTCGGCGCCGTAATAGGTCAGCGTCAGCAGCGAACCGCCATCGGCCATCAGCGCTTCGGCACGCTTGGCAATGGTGGTGAAGGAATAGACCGAAATGTCCATGGTGCGCAGGAAATTGTCGCGCGTCGTCTCGACGTAACGGCCGGTCAGCTCGTCCTTGTCGGAGAAGGCAATGGCATGGACGAGGAAATCAAGTTTGCCCCAGTGTTTGGCGACATTGGCGAAAACCTCGTCCAGGCTCGCCGGATCGGTGACGTCGCAATGGCCCGCGACAAAGGCGCCCAGTTCCGACGCCAGCGGCTCGACACGCTTCTTGAACGCCTCGCCTTGGTAGGTCAGCGCGATCTCGGCGCCATGATCGACGCAGGCCTTGGCGATGCCATAGGCGATCGATCTGTTGTTGGCGACGCCCAGAATAAGGCCGCGCTTGCCGGCCATTAGGCCCTGTCCACCCGCCATATGAGCGCTCTCCGCAAGGTTTCTGCTTTGTGGAGTGCCCTATCGCACAGGCACAGAGCCCCTTCAAGCGTTCAAACCGGACAGTTCGGGGGACAAAGCCGCCGATCAGCCTTTTTGGCTGCGCAACAGCGCTTCGAGCGCGCTATCGCCACCTTCCGGCAGCATAATCCGCACATGGGCGTAGAGGTCGCCGTGCCCGCCGGCCTTTTCCGGCAGGCCCCTGCCCTTCAACCGCAGGATCTTGTCCGAGCTCGACCAGGCGGGGATGTTGACCGCAAGCCTGCCGGTCGGCGTCTCGACCGGCACCTTGGCGCCGAGCGCCGCATCCGCCAGCGTCACCGGCAGATCGGCATGCAGGTCGCGGCCCTCGATGCGGTAGCGCGGGTGGCGGCGCAGATGGATCTTGACCAGCGCGTCGCCAGGCTGGCCCGGCCCCTGCTCGCCTTGGCCCTTGAGGCGGATGGTCTGGCCATCCTCGACATAGGCCGGCAGCTTGACGGCCACCTTGCGGCCGTCGGGAAACATCGCCGTCACCTTTTCGGCGGTCGCCGCTTCCTCGATGGTGATGTCGAGCGTCACGTTCAGATCGGCCGCGGTCGCCTGCTGGCGGCGATCGCCCATGCCGGGACCGCGCGCGCCCGAAAAGGTGTCGCCAAAAATCTGGCTGAAGATGTCGCTGTTTCCGTCGAACGGATCAACGCCAGGTCGGCCGGAGCGGAATTCGAACCGCGAGCCGCCCGGACCCTGTTGCCGGCGAAAGCCGCCAAAGGGATCGCCACCACCGGCAGCGCCTTCAAAGCCCTGGAATCGCGGCTTGCCATCAGCGTCGATCTCGCCGCGATCGAAAGCGGCGCGATTCTTTTCGTCGCCGACGATCTCGTAAGCCTGATTGGCCGCGGCAAAACGGTCCTTCGCTTTGGGATCATTCGGATTCTGATCCGGATGATGCTTCTTGGCGAGTTTCCGATACGCCGATTTTATGTCCTTGGCCGATGCGTTCTTGGCAACGCCCAGCACCTCATAGGGGTCGCGCATGCTTACTGCCCTGGAGAAGAGTTGAGTCTCTGGTTGCCTCCTATATGCGCTCGCATAGGAAGAAATTCCAGTGCTGGCGCAGGATATCGAAAGCGGAAAATCAGAGTCTGATCCGAAAGTCGGCGGCTGTCGACTGGCGAAGGATTTTTGTCGATCCGGAAGGAGCCGGTCGCAGCCGATATCGGGATATCGGCAAGATTGGCGATGTGCCGGGCGGTGAAAAGACCGCCGAGCCTATCCGATCGACTTTCGGATCAGGCTCAGAGCGCCTTGAAATCCTGCATGCGCCAGCCGCCGGCGCCGGCCAGGCACAGTTCGCCTTCGAACATGGCGACGCCGTCGAAGCTTTCGCGCGAGGCCTTGAAACGGCGGCAGGTCTGGCCATTGTCCTTCAACTCGGCCAGCTCGGTGATGGAACCGCGTGACCCGGTGCCGGCATTCGCCCATGGAACGGACTGCCCGCCGAGTTGCACGATGTCGGCCGAGGACACCGCGTTGCCGATCGTCGTCTGGTCGGAGTCGCGATCCGGATTGGCCGGCGCGGCTGAAGCCGATATGCTGCTGGTCAGGATCGAGCGGTCGACTTCGGCCTTTTCCAGGCTGAAGCCACCGGCACCGCAGGCGGCAAGTGGCAAGGCGACTGCCACGATCACGGCTTTCGTGCTGGCCGAAGCGATAACGCCCCATTGCCTGCTGTCAAAAGCTTGCGCGATACGCGACAATCGGCAACCTCCCCCTTGCTTCGTTAAGAATCTTGGCTTTGTAAGAATCTTGGCTTCGTGACAATTTGAGAAAAACTATGAGTGACACCGAGTTAACAAGCAGTGACTTTACCGACGCTGCCGAGCCGTTTCGCCTCTTTGCCGCATGGCTGGAAGACGCCACGAAGAGCGAGCCGAACGACCCCAACGGCGTAGCACTGGCGACCGTCGATGCCGACGGCATGCCGGATGTGCGCATGGTTCTGCTCAAGGGGTTCGATGAGGGCGGGTTTGTGTTCTATACGAATTTCGAGAGTGCCAAGGGCCAGGAGATTCTTGGCAGCATGAAGGCGGCGATGTGCTTCCATTGGAAATCGCTGCGCCGGCAGGTGCGCATTCGCGGCCCGGTGGAGATCGTCAGCGACGCCGAAGCCGACGCCTACTATGCGACGCGGCCGCGCGGCAGCCGCATCGGCGCCTGGGCCTCGAAACAGTCGCGCCCGCTGGAAAGCCGCTTTGCGCTGGAGAAGGCGGTGGCCGAATATACGGCACGCTATCCGATCGGCGAGATCCCGCGACCAAAGCACTGGTCAGGTTTCCGCATCGTGCCGCGGACAATCGAGTTCTGGCACGACAGGCCGTTCCGTCTGCACGACCGGCTTGTCTTCAGCCGCGACGCGAAAGGCGGTTGGGACAAGACGAGGCTTTATCCCTGAAGAAGAGGCTCAGCTTTCTTTCTTGTTATGAACGCCGTGAGTGCAGCGCGCGCCTCGTCGGACTTCAGCCGTTCGCGGAAATGCTCGCTTTCCTCGCCGATGCGGGCGACGAGATCGTCGCGCGAGCCGCGCATCAGGTCGCGCGCGATCTTCAGTGCCTGCGGCGGCTTGGCCGCGATCTGGCCAGCCGCCGCTAGCACCGAGGCCTCCAGCGCTGCTTCCTCGACCACCTCGTAGATCAGGCCGGCGGTCTTGGCGCGCTCAGCCGAAAAGCCCTCGCCAAGGCCGAGCAGCGCGAATGCGGCTTGCTGACCCAGGACGCGCGGCGCCAACAGGCTCGATCCCGCCTCCGGCACAAGGCCCAGATCGACGAAAGGCGTCCTGAACACGGTGCGCGGCGTGGCGAAGGTCAGGTCGCAATGCAGGTTGAGCGTGGTGCCGATGCCGACCGCAATGCCGTCGACGCCGGAGACCATCGGTTTCTCGACCTTGGCCAGCGCCATCAGGAAATCCCAGACTTCGGTGCCGCCGTCGCCGCCGGTGGCGACGACCATGAAATCGGCAAGGTCGTTACCCGAGGAGAAGGCGCCGGGCACGCCGAGGAAGACATGGACGCGGATCGCAGAATCAGCGTCGCCCTCGGCCAGGGCTTTTGACATTTTCGCATACATGGCGCGCGTCAGCGCGTTCTTCTTGTCCGGCCGGTTCATGCGGATGATCTGGATGGCGCCCTGGCGCTCGACGAGGATGTGGTCTGTCACGGTGTTTTCCTTGTGAACGTCAGGCGGAAATCAGTGCCTTACCGGCAGCTGCGAGGCTTTCGGCGCCATCGATGACGCGCGCTCTCAAAGCGCTGACCTCGCCGAGCAGGTTTTCGGCGAAGAAACGGCAAAGGGGAATACGGCCTTGATCGGCAAGAGCGCCCCGCGCCAGATAGACACCGCCGGCGGCAAGCGAAATCAGCCTGAGATAGGGTGTGGCACCGGCCAGCGCCTCGTCGGACCGACCATCGGCGGCCAGTTCTTGCAGGAAGCGGGTCGCTTGCGTCAGATCGCCCAGTGCCGCGTCGAGAGCATCGGCGGTGCGGCCGAAACCCTGCAGGTTCGAGGTTCGCACCGCGCCAGCCACATCAGCCAGTTCACCGATAAAGCCATGCACATGGTCGCCGCCGCCGAGCGGCAGCTTGCGCATCACCAGATCGATCGCCTGGATACCGTTGGTGCCCTCATAGATCGGCGCGATGCGCGCATCGCGATAGAAGGCGGCCGCGCCCGTCTCCTCGATAAAGCCCATGCCGCCATGCACCTGGAGACCGAGCGAGGCGACTTCGACGCCGACATCGGTCGAAAAAGCCTTGGCCAACGGCGTCAGCAGATTGGCGCGGTCACGCCAATGCGCCGCCTCGTCGCCAGCGGAGACGCGGGCCATATCGATGGCGTGGGCACAGGAATAGCTGATGGCGCGTGCAATCTGCGTCAGCGCCTTCATGGTCAGAAGATTGCGCTGGACATCGGGGTGATGGACGATCGGCGCCATGCCGGTGCCAGTGTAGCTCGCGGCCTTGCCCTGCCGGCGCTCATTGGCATAGGCGATCGCCTTCTGCGTCGCGGCTTCGGCGACAGCGACGCCCTGCATGCCGACACAAAGCCGCGCATTGTTCATCATGGTGAACATGCAGGCGAGGCCCTTGTTCTCCTCGCCGATCAGCCAGCCGATCGCGCCCTGTTTGGCGCCCTGAAAACCGTCGCCATAGATCATGGTGCAGGTCGGCGAGGCGTGGATGCCGAGCTTGTGCTCAAGACCCGAACAGAAAACGTCGTTGCGCGTGCCCAGAGATCCATCGTCGCCAACCAGGAATTTCGGCACCAGGAACAGCGAGATGCCGCGCGTGCCGGCCGGCGCATCGGGCAGCCGCGCCAACACCAGATGGATGATGTTGTCGGTGAAATCGTGCTCGCCATAGGTGATAAAGATTTTCTGGCCGAAGATGCGGTAACTGCCATCCCCCGCCGGCTCGGCGCGGGCGCGCAAGGCAGCGAGATCCGAACCGGCCTGCGGCTCGGTCAGGTTCATCGTGCCCATCCATTCACCGGAGACGAGCTTTTCGAGATATTTCGCCTTGAGGTCTTCGGAGGCGTGTTTGTCGAGCGCTTCGACCGCGCCCATGGTCAGCGTCGGGCCGATACCGAAAGCCATGGCGGCGGAGTTCCACATTTCGAGCGCCGCGACGCCAAGCATGGTCGGCAGCGCCTGGCCGCCATAGGCTTCAGGCCCGGAGAGCGCGTTCCAGCCGCCATCGATCCAGCGACGATAAAGTTCCTTCCAGCCAGGCGGTGTGGTGACGGCAGCGTCCTTCAGCACCGCACCTTGCTGATCGCCGATCTTGTAGAGGGGTGCAACCTCTTCAGTGGCGAAGCGGCCGGCCTCGCCCAGAACGGCATCGACCACATCCTCACCGAGATCGCCGAACCTGCCGGCATCAAGCGCCGATTTCATGCCGGCCACGTGCTTGAGCGTGAACGCAATATCCTCGACCGGTGCCCGATACATGCCGCTCACTCCTCCTGATGCATCGGCCCCGCCGACTCTAGAGCGAGTGCCACCGCAAAACCATCCGCTCTTTGAGCGGTCTCCCATCTTCTTTTTACGTAAACGTCAAATTTTGTCACGCGGATTTTGCGTTGCGACTGCGTTGACCGGCGAGGATGCAAAACTTACCGAGGCGGCCCGAGACGATGCCAAGCATTGCGCGCCTCGATCATCTCGAAATCTGATCCGGGGGTATAATAGCGACGGTGCAACCAGAAGAGCCGCTGGTGTTCGGGTTTCCCTGATCGGGTACCCGGATCGCGTCCCATGCGATCGCGAATCTCTCCTAGCGAAATCACATAGCATACCGGTTCTGAGCTAAGCGCAAACGCTATAAAGACCCACCACGGCGTAGTGTAACTCTCCGGCTCAAGTCCTAAATGTAAATCCTGTGGTTTGCTTGCGTGAGCCTTAACCTGAATCGGGTGCGTGACGCGCTCGTCTGCCGAGATAGCAAACAAGTCAGCACCTTTGGCATTGCGCACAGTAAGCATGACGTTCCAACCGGACATCGACAATTCACGGGCCACATGAAATACGCCAATGTTACCTGTGATTTGTTTATCACTACTCAATGGCGCCGCCTCCCCCATGCATCAATTCGACTATGCTTTTCATACTAATTGGAAAATTGCCAAACCACCATTGGCCAATAATAGTGACGGTTTGCCCTATCGTTTGCTAGCCGATTGAAACAGAACCATAATATTCTATTTCATGGCAAATTGCGACTTCTACATCTCAATCGATATCTTGATGGCGTCAGCACTGACGCCGAACTTTGCCGCAAGACCTGCCTTGGCCTCTTCAATAGTCAGAGGCATAACTACCGAGAATTTTTCATTATTAAGTGATCGAATTTCGTATTTAGAAAATTTCTTTTGATACCCGTGGTCGACGTCATTTTTCCCGTCAAAAAAAGCAATAGATACCATATCTGAGGCAGGCACGCCTGATGATTTCACTAGGCGATCTTTCCATGCATCGCGGAAAGCATTGACTGCATCAACTTTAGGTATCAAATAGATAGTAACCTCTTCTGTCTTTCTATCGCTATTGATATATAATAGATGAGTAATTTCATCTGTCAGTCCGTTGAAATCACATTCTGCATCGAGGCTTTGAGCGCGAATTATCGGCCCACCTTTGGTACCGACTTTTACATGGGCAAGTTTATCCGGGTTAATACGAACGTTGTAGCTTATTCCTTTTCCAACGCGCTCATAGCTGTACCCTGCCGCTCTAAGCAGCTTCAAACCAGTTTCCCGTACTTCCACAACCTTGTTCATCGCTTATCCAGTCTTTGATTTCCGTGTCCGACAATTTCATAAGTATGACATACATACTGGTATGTCAAGAAATTTATGGTTGACTTAGTGGCGCAGCACGATTTTTAGGCGAGATCCTCCCCAGCTCCGAATTCAGACGACTAGGATGTCGGCAGCCTTGCAGGACCGACCCGCAACCGGCAGCGCATCGAGAAGCACTTCCTTAACCATAGCGGTCCAGGATTTGCCTTTGATCAACGGGGATTCCCTGTTTTTGAAAAGGACGGCGCGCCTCCTTCGCCGCACAGCGCTTCTCGCACTCACGGCGACGATGGTGCTGTCGACGGCGGCAAAGGCCTCGGATTTCTCCGAGCCGTGGAAGGACGCCGACCGCGCCCTGGTCGTTGACGCGTACGAGTACAATTCCATCGACTGGGGCCAACTTGCCACCGACAAGAGGATCGTCGGCTTCATCAACAAGGCGTCCGACGGCATGCCGCCGCCCTATTTCTGCTTGGGCGGCGACGCCGAGGTGAAACTCTGCAAGGCGCTGTGGAAACGCCATGCGGTGACGCGCGAACTGTTCCAGACGCGCCGGGTGGTGGCCAAGGCACTCGGCCTGAAATGGGGCGCCTATCACCTCGCCCGCCCCGGCAATCCGGTCGAGCAGGCCAATAATTTCCTCGATTTCGCCGAGCCGGCGCCGGACGATCTCATGGCTCTCGATATCGAGGGCAACGATCCCTCGCAATGGATGTCGCTCGACGATGCCGAGGAGTTCGTGCGCCAGGTGCATCGGCGCATTGGGCGTTTCCCGGTGCTCTACACCAACGGCAAAACGGCCCAGTACATTGCCGACAACAGCTACAGGTACAGGCTGCTGTCGCGGCTGCCGCTCTGGTATGCCCGCTACAAGTCCGACATCGACGTGCATTTTCCGATGGGCAACTGGCAGGGCTACGCGCTGTGGCAGTTTTCGGCGCAAGCCAATTGCGGCCGGTTCCGCTGCCCTTACAGGGTCGCCGGCACGCCCAAGGACATCGACGTCAACGTCGCGCCGATGGATGCTGCCACGCTGCGTGACCAATGGCCGTTCGGTGGCCTTATCGACGTGCCCCCTGACTATCTCGCCTCGATACCGCTACCGGTCTCACGCGAAGCCGGTCTCGCCGGCAATGTCACCATCACCTATGCCTCGGTGGCGGCGCCGCCGACTTTCGAGGATATGGTCGCAGCGCTCGGTTCTCGCTGGTCGCGATTCCGCGACGGTTTCCGCATGCCGGTCGTGAAGACGGTGCCGCGAAGGCCAAGTTTTGGCATTGTCCAATATGTCGCCTGGAAGCGAACCGAGCAGCGCTCGCCGGCGCAACTCGACGCCGCCTTCGCCGCCGCCGATCCGCTCAGCACCGCTTCGACCACGATCGATCGCGGTTTGCGGTAGACTGCCGACCCTCCAATACCGACCTTCAGCCGGCCTGCTCGCGCGCCACGGCCTGCCAGCCGATGTCACGGCGGCAGAAGCCATCCGGCCAGTCGATGCGATCGAGCGCGGCATAGGCTCGTCTCTGCGCCTCGCCGACCGTGGCGCCTGATGCCGTCACGTTGAGGACGCGGCCGCCATTGGCGACCAGCGCGCCGCCGTTGATGGCGGTACCGGCATGGAATATCTGGACGCCGTCGCCCGCCGCATCTTCGACACCGCGGATGACCGAGCCCTTTTCCGGCGTGCCGGGATAGCCTCTCGCCGCCATCACCACGGTCAGTGCCGCCTCGTCGCGCCAGCGCACCGAGGTGTGGGCAAGTTGGCCATCAACTGCCGCGTTGAGCAGAACCAGCAGATCGTCCTTCAGCCGCATCATCAGCACCTGGCATTCCGGGTCGCCGAAGCGGGTGTTGTATTCGATCAGCTTCGGCCCCTTGTCCGTGATCATCAGCCCGGCAAACAGCACGCCGGAGAAGGGCGCACCCAGTTCGGCCATGCCGCGCATGGTCGGCTCGATGATCTCGCGCATGGTGCGTTCGACCAGTTCCGGCGTCATCACCGGGGCCGGCGAATAGGCGCCCATGCCGCCGGTGTTGGGGCCGGTATCGCCATCGCCAACGCGCTTGTGATCCTGCGCGGTGCCGAAGGGCAGCGCGGTGGTGCCGTCACAGAGGCAAAAGAAACTCGCCTCCTCGCCGGTCATGAATTCCTCGACCACAACTTCCGCGCCCGCGATGCCGAAGGAACCATCGAAACAGGCATCGAGTGCGGCCTGTGCTTCGCCGAGCGTCATGGCGACGGTGACGCCCTTGCCGGCAGCGAGCCCATCGGCCTTGATGACGATCGGTGCGCCGGTCTTTTCGACATAGGCCTTGGCCGAGGCCAGATCACCGAAGCGGCCATAGGCGGCGGTCGGGATGTTGTAGCGGGCACAGAGATCCTTGGTGAAACCCTTCGAACCCTCAAGCTGCGCGGCGGCCTTGGAGGGTCCGAAGACGCGGATGTCCTGCGCGCGCAGATCGTCGGCAATGCCGGCGACCAGCGGCCCTTCCGGCCCAACCACGACGAGGTCGATTTTTTTGTCCTTGCAGAACGCGGCCACGGCGGCATGATCGGTGATATCAAGCTTCACCAGTTCGGCCTCGCTGCCGATGCCTGGATTGCCGGGGGCGGCATAGAGCTTCGTCAGCAGCGGCGATGCGGCGATCTTCCAGGCGAGCGCATGTTCGCGGCCGCCGGAGCCGAGAAGAAGAACGTTCATGGCCACCTCTTGATGCCTATTTCCCTTGGAGCACCCGCTATTGCTCTCTGGGCGACTGGTCAAGGCATCAGGGTGCTTTGATGGGAATTGCACACGGGAACGTCACCCCAGCCGAAAATTGGAGGCGGACGTCGCCGCCGATTTTCTGGCAATTCGCTCAGCCCTGGTGGACCACGGGAAACCAGTCCTCGCGCAGCCTCTGCCCCGGCTGCATGCCATGGCCATGATAGGGCGGCGAGGTGCGCCCCGGCCGCTCGACATAGCGCGCATCGTCACCGACCCAGCGCAGCGACAGCGCCCGGCGTCGTGCCGCTGTCATGTTGCCGCGCGCGCCATGCGCGGTCCTGAAGTCGAACAGGATGGCGTCGCCCGGCTCCATTTCCCATTCGAGCACCTTCAGCGAGGGATCCTTATCGGGATCGGGTACCGGCAGATAGTCGCCTTCGCCGGCGTAAAAATTGCTGTCGTCGAGCCAGCGCACCGGCAGGATCATCTTGTCCCATTTGTGCGAGCCGGCGATCAGGCGCAGGGTCGCTTCCTTCACCGGGTCGATGGGGATCCAGAAGCTCACCGTCTGCCGGCCATCGACGAAGTAGTACGGGATGTCCTGATGCCAGGGCGTCGGCTTCTGCGTACCCGGTTCCTTGACCAGCACGTGATCGTGGAAGAACTGTGCGGTGCGCGACTGCATCACCGCCGCCGCCAGTTCGGCGGCCGGTGATTCCCGCACCACCTCGACGAATTCAGGGATGCGTTCCCAGTTGCAATAGTCGTCGAAGAAACTGCCGCGACCGTTGGCGATGTCGGACGCGGTGGCGCTGCGGTTCTGTATGTTGCGCTCGATGCCGGCGGCGATCGTGTCGACCCAGCCCTTGAACGCACCGCGAATACAGACCGCGCCGTCACGCTGATAGTCGGCAATCGTGGCTGCGTCGATCAGGGTTGCGTCGAGTGTGGCAGCTTGGGAAGCCATGGCGTTCTCCTCTTGGAATGAACCGACTATCGCAACCCTCATTCATTCAGTAAAATAATAACTTTCCAT
Source organism: Mesorhizobium sp. LjRoot246 (assembly GCF_964254115.1). Taxonomy (NCBI): domain Bacteria; kingdom Pseudomonadati; phylum Pseudomonadota; class Alphaproteobacteria; order Hyphomicrobiales; family Phyllobacteriaceae; genus Mesorhizobium; species Mesorhizobium sp. LjRoot246. The sequence continues at coordinate 5,186,102 of NZ_CAXUSN020000001.1, forward strand.
TTGGTACATAGGACCGCCCTATGAATGTAACCCTCACCCAATTGCGTTATCTCGTCGCCGTGGCGCGCCACGGCAGCGTCACCGGAGCGGCCAAGGTGCTGAACGTCTCGCAGCCGTCGATTTCGGTGGCCATCGATGCGGTCGAGAAGAATTTCGGCCAGAAGCTGTTCGTCCGCCAGCGGGGAAGCGGCGTATCGCCGACATCGTTCGGCCGCGCCGTCGTGGCCAAGGCAAGACAGGTTCTCGCCGAAACGGACGAACTTGTCGGCCTGGGTTCAAGCAGATCGGCTGTCGGCGGGGAGTTGGTGCTGGGATGTTTCGAGGATCTGGCGCCGTTCTTCGCGCCGGCACTCATTCGCGCCTTTTCCGAACGCTATCCGGCCGTGAAAATCGTCGTTCGCGACGAGACGTTCGAGACGCTGGGACGACGGCTCGGCGATGCCGCCATCGATCTCGGCCTCACTTATGATCTCAGCCTGCCGACACATTTCGCCCGCGTCCTGCTGCGCGAACTTCGTCCGCACGCGCTGCTGCCGGCGGGCCATGCCCTGGCGGACCGGCCAACGGTCAGTCTTGCCGATCTGGCCGCCTATCCGCTGATCACCACAGACCAGCCGCACAGCTGGCAGCATATGCTCGACCTGTTCCGCAGCCGTGGCCTTTCGCCGGTGGCCGACATGACGACAAGCTCGTTCGAACTGCAGCGCAGCATGGTCGCCAACGGCTTCGGCGTCGCGGTCAGCTACACCCGCCCGCATGGCGACCGCAGCTATGACGGGCTGCCGCTCATCTGCAAACCGCTATCGGATCCGCTGCCCATGCAGCGGATCCTACTCACCTATGACACGCATCAGCGTGTGTCGAATGCGGCGCTGGCCTTCGTCGACGTGGCCAAGGGTTGGTTCTCCACCCGCGACATCTTTGCCTCGTGAAAGGCTGAGGGGCGCCGCTCCACCGCTTGACGCTTGACGGTTTCCGCCGCTGCTGCCACTCCAAGGGGATGGAAAACATCCAGTCGAAAGCGGCCCAGGGCCGTGTCGCCGATGCGCCGAACGGCCATTGGGTCTACCGCGTGCTGCCGCGCTCGATATGGCCCTATGCGCAGCTTGCCCGGTGGGACAGGCCGATCGGATGGCAGTTGCTGCTGTGGCCGTGCTGGTGGTCAGCCGCCCTTGCGGCGAGCGCTTATCCGCGTCCGGGCGACCCGCTCCTCTCGCTGCTGCCGTCGCCATTGTATCTCGTGCTGTTCCTGGCCGGCGCCATCGCCATGCGCGGCGCCGGCTGCACCTACAACGACCTCGTGGACGAGGACATCGACAACCAGGTCGAGCGCACGCGCTCGCGGCCGCTGCCGTCGGGCAAGGCCACGCGCCGGCGGGCATGGCTGTTTCTCGTCCTGCAGGCACTGGTCGGCCTCGTGGTGCTGATACAGTTCAACAGCTTCGCCGTCCTGCTCGGCATCTGCTCGCTGGCCACCATAGCCATCTATCCGTTCATGAAGCGGATAACCAACTGGCCGCAACTGGTGCTTGGCCTTGCCTTTTCCTGGGGCGCGCTGATGGGATGGGCGGTCGAGTTCGGCGATCTCGATGGGCCTGCTGTCATGCTTTATATCGGCTCAATCCTGTGGGTGATCGGCTATGACACGATCTACGCGCATCAGGACAAGGAAGATGACGCCATTGTCGGCGTGCGCTCAACGGCAAGGCTGTTCGGCGACAACACCAAGGCTTGGCTGGCAGGGCTTTATGGCGGCACGCTGATCTGCTTCGCCATTGCCTTCGCGTCGGCGCAGGCGCCGGTGGTGGCGCTGGCCGGGCTGATCGCGGCCGGCGCCCATATGGCTCGGCAGATCGCGGTGTTGGATATCGACAATCCGGACCAATGCTTGCGGCTGTTCCGATCGAACAATCAGGTCGGCTGGCTGATCTTCCTCGGCCTGATCGGCGGCGCCGTGTGGGTGGCGCTGAAGCCGCTGGTTTAAGTCAATTTGAGCTGGAAAGATTGAAACCACCTTCCAGAAAGTCCGGCGTTACGCCTCATCACGCTGCCGAGGCCGACTGGTCCATTGGCTATCCGTTTGCGGATCGGACGAAATCGATCGCGCCGCTTCCAGCCACGTAGTGGATTATGCCTGCTTCGACGGTCTCGATCATCACACCTTAGGACAGGATGCCGCCGCCCAGTGTTTCAGTCGTGGGCATATCCCATGTGTCATAGCCTTCTGCAAACTCACGATTATCCAAGTCGCAGACGATCACTCCCTGCATGCCGTCGGCAATAACCTCGTCGCCGATCTTGATCGTCTGCCCCGTCGCGTATTGCATTCGCAACCTCGTTCCTTCACGAACCTTGCATCGGTCTGAGCCATGGTACGCTTGCGAAACCGGCGCGGCGCAGCGGCTAAGCTACTCTCGCGAGATAATCTCCTGGCCGTCGATGACCAGCCTGAGACCAAGGTCGCCGGCCCTGCGGCGGGCGAGGAAGCGCGGGCGGCGCGTGTTCGAAATGCGTCCCTTGCGGCGATCCTGCGGCGGCAGCGTCTTGATGGCGGCGCCGAGCGATTCTTCCAGGGTGCGGGCAACGCCATCCGATTCGATCAGCAGCATCGGCAGACGGTAAGCGTCGGCCCAGGCGCGCCAGTCGGCGGCGACATCGTCGAGATCGTCGGCGACCAACAGCGGCACCGAAAGCATCGGATCGTTGTGCAGGAGTTCCAGGGTCACCGTGACATTGCCCTCGGGATCCTCCATGGCGCGGGCGGCAACGCCGCGGAACGCATTGGCGGGCAGAACGATGATCGCGGGCAGACCGCTCATCTCGAGCAGGCGGCGGATCACGGCGCCGCGCTGGTCGATGGTGAAGGTCACATCGCCGTAGTCGTCGCGTGTCGCGTAGCTCACCACTTGCGGCAGGCGAAATGGGTCGAGACGCATGTTGCGTCCCGCCCAGACTGGCTTCAGTCCGGTGTTCATGCTCATAGAGTGCCTTCCTGTCTGTCTCCTGAGAGCCGGTGTCCGGTTCTCTCCGGGCCGGTTTTTCCAGCCTCGTTTGTATGGAGACAGTAGCGCCGGCTTCTTACCGCCGCGCTTAAGAAAGTCGGTTAAATTTTGCTGATCTCAGGGATGGTTATCGGAATCCCACCAGCCACAATATGTCGAAAGGATCAGATAACCTTACCGGGATTCATGATGCCGGCAGGGTCGAAGGCAGCCTTCACCCGGCGCATCAGATCGATCGCCATCGGCGGCGCGGTGGCGATCAGTTCGTCGCGCTTCAACTGGCCGATGCCATGCTCGGCCGAGATCGAACCGTGCAGGCTGCGCACCACGTCGTGCACCGCCTTGTTCATGGGATGATAGAGAGCGAGAAATGCCTCGTCGTCGCCGTCGACGGGCCGCGAGATGTTATAGTGGAGATTGCCGTCGCCCATGTGGCCGAAGCAGACCACGCGGGCGCCGGCGCTCACCGACGCCACCGCGCCGGCGGCTTCTTCGATGAAGCGCGGGATCGACGCAATAGGCACCGAAATGTCGTGCTTGATCGAGGCGCCCTCCGACTTTTGCGCTTCGGGCAGCAGTTCGCGGAAATTCCAGAAGGCATCCCCCTGTCCGAGGCTCGCCGCAATGACGGCGTCACCGACGAATTCCTGATCGAGGCCCGCCGAGAGCACGTCCTCGATCAACGCCCGCGAATCCTCCGGTGAACGGCCCGATGAAATCTGCATCAGCACGTACCACGGCCAGTCCCCGACCAAGGGCCGCACCACGCCCTGGGCATGCGCCAGCGTGAAATCATATGGCCGCTTGCCGATCAGTTCGAAGGCTGTGAGTGCCGCCCCGGCACGATCCATGGCCAGGCTGAACAGGGAAAGTGCCGCTTCAGGCGACGACAGGCCGACGAAGGCGACTTCGCGCCCCTTCGGCTTCGGGAACAGCTTGAGCACGGCGGCGGTGATGACACCGAGCGTGCCTTCGGCGCCGACGAACAGGTTTTTCAGGTCGTAGCCTGTGTTGTCCTTCTTCAGCTTGCGCAGATCGTCGAAAACCTCGCCGGTCGGCAGCACCACTTCGACGCCGAGGCAGAGTTCGCGCGCATTGCCGTAGGCAAGCACGCCGGTGCCGCCGGCATTGGACGACAGGTTTCCGCCGATCTGGCAGGAGCCTTGCGCGGCCAGCGACAGCGGGAACAGCCGGTCGGCGGCATCCGCCGCCTCCTGCAGCGTCTGCAGGATGACACCGGCCTCTACCGTCACCGTGTTGGACAGGACATCGATCTCGCGGATGCGGTTCAGCCGCGACAGCGACAGGATGATCTCGTGGCCGGATCTGTCCGGCACCTGGGCGCCGACCAGGCCGGTGTTGCCGCTTTGCGGCACGATTGGCGTGCCCGTCTCGGTCGCCAGCCGCATGATTCGGCTGACCTCGTCGACGCTGCCCGGCCGCAGCACCAGCGATGTCGCACCGTGCCAGAGCCCGCGCCGTTCAATGAGGTAAGGCGCGATGTCGTGCTCGTCACGCAACGCATATTTGTCGCCGACGATCGCCGCGAAGCGATCGATGAGAGCGGGATCGAGTCTGTTTGAATTTTCGGTCATGGGGAAAGCTATGATGTGGCTTGTGTGTTGTCACGAGGGGCGGCCGCGCGCGAGAGGCGATCATTGATCGCCTCTCCGAGACCGTCGAAGGGAACCGGCTCGACGGCGATGGCCTGTGCGCCGCTGCTGTCGAGTTCCTGCATGTAGGCGAACAGATTGCTCGCCGCTTCGCGCAGGTCTCCGGTTTCAGACAAATTGAGGAAGGCACTGGCGTGTCGCCAGCCTTCCGCCCGCTGGCCGCCGAAGGCGAGCAAGGCCTCGCCCTCGCCGACCGTGCCGGCGTTGAGCCGCATCGCAGCGCCCGGCGCATAGTGCGAGGCGAGCATGCCCGGCGCCTCGACGCCGGTGGTGCCGCCGCGCAACAGTTCCATGCCGATGACCGCCTCGATTTCCTCGGCGGCAATGCCGCCGGGCCTCAGCAGCCGCACTCTGCCCCCTTCGGCCTTGACGATGGTCGATTCCAACCCGACCGGGGTGGCGCCGCCATCGACCACCAGCTTTATGCGCGCGCCGAGATCGGCCGCCACCGCTTGCGCGGTCGTTGCACTGATCCTGCCGGATGAATTGGCGCTGGGCGCTGCGAGCGGGCGGCCCAGCCTGGCGATCAGATCGCCGCCAAAGCCCCTCGGCATGCGCAAGGCAATCGTATCGAGCCCGGCGGTGACCAATGGATGGATGCCGTTGCCAGGCCGTTGCGGCAACACCAGCGTCAGCGGACCGGGCCAGAACGCCAGCGCCAGTTTCGTCGACAGCGGATCGAACAGCGCGAGGCGCTCGGCCATCGCCATGTCGGCGACGTGGGCGATCAGCGGGTTGAAGCGAGGGCGCCCCTTGGCTTCGAAGATGCGGGCCACGCCGATGCCGTTGGTGGCGTCGCCGGCAAGCCCGTAGACGGTTTCCGTCGGGATGGCGACGACATCGCCGGCCCGGAGCAGCGCCAGCGCCCGCTCCAGGGCCTCGCCCGAGCTAAGTATTTCAGCCACTCTCGTCACCTCACAGATGCGGGGTGCGTAATACGATGGCGGCCGTTGGGCAAGCCGGCTGTTGGGCAACTCTGTTGTTGGACAAATCGGGGCATTGGCGATTTATCAATTCCTAAAATGCTACGTTTCCGCGAAAGCCCGCATCAATTGCGGCCTGCTATTGAGCAGCTTCTGGGTAAAAGGGGAGCTATGTCAGTGTCTGTGCGCATACTGATGGGGATTGTTCTGGCCGCGGTGACCGGTGGGGCTCAGGCCTCGTCACTGGTTTTTCCGGGTGCGCCTTCCTCGACACCATCGATCGTCAGGATCGGTGCCCCCAGCCAGCCTAAAACCGCCGATGCAGTCAACGCCAGCGATCCGAAGTCGGTGGTGGCAATAGGGGAAGCGCAGCCCGACGTAACCGATGAAAAGGTGGCGGCGATCCCGGACAAGCCAGAGGCCAGGCACGGCTTCCAATCAGGCCCGATGGTCATTCGTGGCGGCGTTACTGGTCCCGACTTCCCGGCGCCAGCGCCAACCGCTGCACCAGAGACAGGTGCCGCGCCAGCCGCCGAGACCGCGCCGGCGGCAGGCTCCGCGCCGGCAACGGCCTCCGCGGCACCCTCGGGCAACGCTGAGGCCCAATCCACCCCGCCGAGTGCTCCGGGGGAGGCAGCAGGTGAGCGGATGCCTCCCAACGGCTATGCCAAGTAGCCCCGGCTCAACGGCAGCCTGACGTTGTTGGCGTGACTTGACGGCGGTCTGGCGCCCGGCGCACCATTGCCGGGCAAACCCCGCTTCGGTTTATTTCAGCCGTGAGGGCGCCATCGGCTAGATTTCGTCAGGCGGCTCCTGCAGACGGGATTTCATCGCTAGGGGCAAAGGGGGTTGACCATGAGAAAATCTGGAATCGTCACCGCGGCAGGCATTCTGCTGGCGTCACTGCTTGGCGTCGGAACGGCTCATGCCGACGACATGCTGGGATCTTATGTTGCGCGCATTTCCGATCGGGATCATCAGGCGAGTGATGGCTATGCGCTGGACAATGCCGCGCAAATGGTGCGGCAGGACCGCGCCAACTGGCACAAATTCCACCGCCGCGACAGCGACGACGAGGGCGATGGCTGGTTCAGGACCAACGACCAGCGCGCCGACTTGCAACGCATGCTGGAGCGCGGCGGCGCCATGAGCTCCTCGACCAAGCGCGCGATCGTCAATGGCGAGCCGCTGATCCAGGTCGACGTCTACGAAAACAGCGTGCGCGTCAGCATTCTCGAGAACTGACGGGGCAGCACCCGGAAGGGATGACGAAAAAGGGCGGCGCGTTGGCGCCGCCCTTTTTCGTCAATAGCGGCTGAAATCTCAGGCGGCTTCTTCCTTGTCGTCGTCGTCTTCGTCCTCATCTTCTTCGTCGTCATCCGAGAGCGTGGCGGCTTCGGCAGACTCTTCGCCTTCTTCATCATCGCCGTCATCGTCAGACAGGTCAGCGGCTTCGACAGCGGCGGCGGCGGCATGATCGAGGATGGTTTCGGAAGCGGATTCAAGCGCCTCGGCCGGAGCCGGGGTTTCTTCTGTCACTTCGATGTCGTGATCGGAATTCATGGAAGCCTCCGTGGGGTTGGGGAACATGTCCCTTTTGCCACGGAGAGGTCATCGCCATATGACTGTAAGCCGGCGCGAACGGCCGGCGGCAAAGAATATTTTCTTCGCCTTAACCGGCTATCTTCGAGAAATCCGCGACCTGATTGGTGGCCGCGCGGATGCGGGCGAGCAGCGCCAGGCGGTTGGCACGCACGGACACGTCCTCATCGTTTACGAGAACATGCTCAAAGAATGAATCAACCGGTTCGCGCAAAACGCTAAGCGCCAGCAGGGCGCCGGAAAAGTCATCGTTTTGAACCGCTTCGCCGGCTTGCTTCTCGGCCTGATTCACCGCCGCAAACAGCGATTTCTCGGTATCCTCGCGAAACAGAGCCGGCACAACGGTTTCGGCGACCGCCGTTTTCTTCTTCTCCTCGGCGGCCAGAATGTTGGCCGCACGCTTGGTGCCGGCAAGCAGGTTCTTGCCGTCCTCGGTGTCGAGGAAGGAGCCCAGCGCCTCGACCCTGCGCACGATCTGCAGCAGGTCGTCGTTGGACGATTGGCCGATCTCCCCCCTTGAGGGGGAGATGCCCGGCAGGGCAGAGGGGGGCGCTTCGCGCTGAGAGGTCGGCGGGACAGCGCCCCCTGCCGACAACACTGCATCGATCAGATCGTGGCGTGCACCCTGGTCGCGCAGATAGACCTTCAGGCGGTCGTGGAAGAAGGCGACGAGATCGGCGATGAATGGCGAAAGCGATGCTTCCAATTCCATCATACGCTGGCCATCGAAGAACTCTCGTTCCTGATCGGCGGAGCCGAAGGTTTGTGAATTTGCGTTTGCTAGCCCGTCCTTCAACAAGTTGGAGATCAAGCCGGCTTCCGACAGCAGCCGGCTTGCCCCTTTGTACTCGCGGATGCGGGAATCGAGCATCGTGACCACACCACGACTCTCGGCCCCCTCGCCAAGTCGTTCATATGCTGCCAGCGCCGAGGCCACCGTCGCTGCAATGGCGACACCCAGGGAAAGCCTGATCCTGTTTTCCAGTATGATCCTCACCACACCCAGCGCCGCTCTGCGCAGCGCATAGGGGTCCTTTGACCCGGTCGGCTTTTCGTCGATGGCCCAGAACCCGGCCAGCGTGTCCAGTTTGTCGGCGAGTGCCACGGTGATCGACCCCGGATCGCTCGGCACATAGTCGGACGGGCCTTGCGGCTTATAGTGCTCCTCGATGGCAGCGGCCACGGAAGGATGCTCGCCTTGGAGCAGCGCATATTTGCGGCCCATGGCGCCCTGCAATTCAGGAAACTCGCCAACCACTTCGGTGGTGAGATCGGCCTTGGCCAGGACAGCAGCGCGACCCGCGAGCGCGGCAATCTCGCCCCTCGAGGGGGAGATGTCGCCGAAGGCGACAAAGGGGGTCGGCACGACGGGACGCAACTCCTTATTGGCGAGAGAGGATGCCGGCGCTTCATGCGAGGCGACCGCCTCTGGCCTGCCGGCCATCTCCCCCTCAAGGGGAGAGATCGACTGCGCCACGATCGGCGCCAGTTCTTCCGCCAATAGTTTGATCCGCTCCACCCGCTCGCCTTGCGTGCCGAGCTTGGCGTGGAAAGTCACGCCGAGATGATCGAGGCGGGCCATGCGCTGGTCGAGCGGTTTCTTGAGATCAAGTCCGAATTTTTCCGCCGATGCCTTGAGCTCACCGAGGTCAGGCAAATCGCCCTGGTCGGTCGTCCAGAAATAAAGCGCGTCGGACAGGCGGGCGCGCACCACCTTGCCGTTGCCATGGGCGATCTCCTTGCCGCCATCCTTGGCCTCGATGTTGGCGGTGAGGATGAAGCGGTTGGAAAGCGCGTCGTCGACGCCCTGCGGCCGCGTCACAAAGCACTTCTGGTTGGCGCGGATGGTCAGTCGGATCACCTCGGCCGGAATGGCCAGGAAAGCCTCTTCGAACTCGCCCATCAGCACGACCGGCCATTCGACCAGCCCCGACACCTCTTCCAGCAACCCGTCGTCCTCGACCAGGTCGAGCCCGTTGGCGAAGGCGAGATTGCGGGCATCGGCAAGGATGATCTCCTTGCGGCGGTCGGCATCGAGCACGACCTTGGCCGCTTCCAGCTTGGAGACATAATCGTCGAAGCGGCGTACCGTAATGGCATCAGGCGCATGGAAGCGGTGGCCGTAGGTGATGTTGCCGGAGCGGATGCCGTCGATCTCGAAATCGACCACCACCGGCTCCTCGGTCTCCGGGCCGAAGGTGCACAGGATCGATTGAAGCGGCCGCACCCAGCGCAACGAACCGGGCTTGGCCGAGGCCGGCCCCCAGCGCATCGATTTCGGCCACGGGAAATTGCGGATGATGCCCGGCACCAGCTCGGCGATGATCTCTTCCGCCGCCCTGCCCGGCTTCGAAATGTGGGCGACATAAAAATCGCCCTTCTTCGGATCGGAATGGACATGCGCCTCGGCAATCGAGGAAAGTCCGGCCTTGCGCAGGAAACCCTGGACCGCCTGTTCGGGCGCCGATGTCGAAGGCCCCTTGATCTCCTCACGGATATCCTTCGAACGAGCGGTCAGGCCCCGGATATCGAGCGTCAGACGCCGCGGCGTCCAGTACTCGCGCGCCGCCTCATAGGTCAGCCCCGCCTCGACCAGGCCGTCAGTCAGCATCTTCCTGAGATCACCCGCCGCCTTGCGCTGCATGCGCGCAGGGATTTCCTCGGAGCGAAGTTCTAGAAGCAGGTCAGGCATCGGGGTCAGCTCATGCGGGAGAGTGGTCCGGGCGGGGCATAGCAACTCGGCTGGCTGCTGTCACCCTTTACACAAATTTTGGCCGTCCTGTCGGGACGAGACGATCCCGCCCGTCCTTGGATCAAAGATTTCCATGAACCGAACGCAGCGCTGGAGCGACCCACGCTCAGGCAGGGAACTATTGGCTCAACGACCATGAAAACGGCATCCAGACTTCTGCAGATCCTCGCACTCGGCGCCTGCTTGACCGCGCAGGCTCACGGTGCCTTCTCGATGCCGGGCGTTCGGCAGGCATTGCGCACGATCGACGGTGCTAGCAGCCAGAGCCTACTGCCGATCAAAGCTTCCTTCGAGATGATGAAGCAGGCCTGAAACTCAGGCCGCCAAGCCACCCGCCTGCGTCTTCAAAAATGCCTCACCGCAAGCCTTGGCCAGATTGCGCACCCGCAGGATGTAGCTTTGCCGTTCGGTGACCGAAATCACACCGCGTGCGTCGAGCAGATTGAAGACATGGCTGGCCTTGATGCACTGATCATAGGCCGGGAAAACCATCCGGTGCATCGGCAGATTGTCGTTCGACGCCGGCGCACCCGCATCCAGCAACGCCTTGCATTCGGCCTCGGCGTCCTCGAAGTGGCGCAAAAGCATGGCCGTGTTGGCGTATTCGAAATTGTGGCGCGAATATTCCTGCTCGGCCTGCAGGAAGACATCGCCATAGGTGACCTTGTCGGCGCCTTCGCGGCCATTGAAGTTGAGGTCGTAGACATTGTCGACGCCCTGCACATACATGGCCAGCCGTTCCAGCCCGTAGGTCAGTTCACCGGCCACCGGCGCGCATTCGATGCCGCAGACCTGCTGGAAATAGGTGAACTGCGACACTTCCATGCCGTCGCACCAGCATTCCCAGCCCAGCCCCCAGGCGCCCAGCGTCGGGCTTTCCCAATCGTCCTCGACGAAGCGGATATCGTGCAGCAACGGATCGACGCCGATCGCCGCCAGCGAGCCGAGATAGAGCTCCTGCAAATTCGGCGGGTTGGGCTTCAGGATCACCTGATACTGGTAATAGTGCTGCAGCCGGTTCGGGTTCTCGCCATAACGCCCGTCCTTGGGGCGACGCGATGGCTGGACATAGGCGGCGTTCCAGCGTTTTGGCCCAAGCGCGCGCAGCGTCGTTGCCGGATGAAAGGTGCCGGCGCCGACTTCCATGTCGTAGGGCTGCAGGATGACGCAGCCATAGGCCGCCCAGTAATTGTGCAAGGTCAGGATCAGCCCCTGGAACGAGCGGCTGGGATGCATATGGGCGGGGATTTCAATCGTCGGGATTTCAATCGTCACGGGGGCCTCGACAGCACAGGCTAGCTTGCCGGCACGTCCTAGAGACCCAGCGGCGAAGCGTCAAGCAAGGCGGGCCGGTGCGCCCCGGTGAACATGTCGTTGAAAGCATTGCGAGGGGCTGGCCCATTGCCGGCCATGGCAGCCTGATGTCTGTTCGATGCATCGTCCTTGTCAAGACAACAGGTCAATCATGCCCAGCCCGATTATCGTTCGCCCCATTGCGCGACAGGACTTCGACCAATGGCTGCCGCTGTGGGACGGCTACAACACATTTTATGGCCGCTCCGGCGAAACGGCCCTGCCGGGCGAAATCACCCAGATGACGTGGTCCCGCTTCTTCGATGCCTACGAGCCGGTCCATGCACTGGTCGCCGAAAGCGAGGGACAGCTTCTGGGCCTCGTGCATTACCTTTTCCACCGCAGCACCACCGCGATCGCACCGAATTGCTATCTGCAGGACCTTTTCACCACGCAGGCCTCGCGTGGGAAAGGCGTCGGCCGGGCGCTGATCGAGGGCGTCTATGAGCGCGCCCAGGCTGCCGGCTCAGGCCGGGTGTACTGGCTGACGCATGAGACCAATCACACGGCGATGAAGCTCTACGACAAAGTCGCCGAGCACTCCGGCTTCGTCGTCTATCGCAAGCTCTTCTGAGGCGGTCAGCCGGATACGTGGTTCAAACGAAAGCGGGACTCCGAAAAGAGCCCCGTTCGCATTGAACTCAAATGGCGAACTTCACCCCTTCGGGGCGGGCACCGGCTCAGGCTTGACCTTCGGGGTTTCCTGCGCCGTGTTGGATTCGATCGGCGGCAGGCCCTTCATCAGCTTCTGCTGCAAGGTGGCAAGCACATCGGGATCCGGCTTCAGGTCGCGGGCCTGGTTCCACTGGAAGGTGGCTTCCAGCTTGCGGCCGACGCGCCAGTAGGCATCGCCGAGGTGGTCGTTGAGAACCGGATCTTCCGGCTTCAGCGACACGGCGCGTTCCATCTCACGCACCGCATCGTCGAACCTACCAAGGCGGAAATAGGCCCAACCCAGCGAATCGACGATGTAACCGTCGCTTGGCCTGAGGTCGACGGCCTTCTGGATCATCGCCAGGCCTTCCTTGAGGTTCATGTTCATGTCGACCCAGGAATAGCCGAGATAGTTCAGCACCTGCGGCTGGTCGGGGAACAGCTCCAGCGCCTTGCGGAAATTCGGCTCGGCCTTGGGCCATTCCTTCAGGCGCTCATAGGCGATGCCGCGCTGGTAGAAGATGTTCCAGTTGGCCGCGGTCGGCGTCTTCAGCGCCTCGACGGCCTTGTCGTAGAGAGTGGCGGCCGACCGGAAATCATCCTTCGAGGAATAGACGCCGCCGAGCGCCAGATAGGCGCGCATGTCATTGGGGTGGGCGTCGACGAAAGCCTTCAGATGAGTGATCGCCTCCTCGTGGCGGTCGAGATCGGCAAGGTTGAGGCCGAGCTGCAGGTCCGAAAGCTCCTTCAGCGGCGAGGTGGCAGGAATCCGCCGATAGAGCGCGATGGCGCCCTCCCCGTCCTTCAATTGCTCGGACACCGCAGCGAGCTGCACAAGGGCTGCGTCGCTGTCAGGCTTGAGGGCGAGCGCATATTGCAGATAAAGACGGACGAACGGCTCGCCGCCGCCACGGTTGAGCGCGGTGGCGAGGTCGAGCAGAATTTCCGACGCACCGTCCGACGGGCCAGCAGCTAAGGGCGCAATCTTGTCGCCCTTGGTAATTCTGTCGCGCAAGGCGACAATTTCCAGCTTGCCGGGCGAAAACGCCTCGGCCTGATCGAGCACCGACAGCGCCTTGGTCTTGTCACCCTTGCGGGCCAGGAACGAGGCATAGGCCTGGGCGTTGCGCATCCAGGTTTCAGGAGCCGCGCCACCGGCGGCGGTGTCCTGCATGGTCGCGGCGTAGATTGCTTCGGCCTTTTCGGGCATGCCGGACGCATCGGCGATCAGGGCGCGATGGAACGACTTGAACAGGCCGAACCAATCCGGCCCCTGCAGCTTGTCGATGGAGGCCATCGCATCGGCGGGCTCGCCGGCGCCTTGCTGCGCCCAGCCGGACATCACACCGGAGATCAGCCGGTCGAGATCGGATTCCAGCGACAGCTTGAGCCAGTACTGCGCCTTGGTGAAGTCCTTCTTGTGGAAGGAATCCACTGCCAGTGCCAGGCGCGAGAAGCGCTCGACGTCAGGCACTTCCTTGAGCTTGTCGGCATAGACCAGGGATTCGTCGAAGCGGCCTTGCGCGACCAGCGACAGCATGAGGCTCTGCTGCAGGCCGGTGTCACTCGGGTCGAAGGCCAGGGCCTGCTTGTAGTAGGCGATGGCGCTGTCGAGATCGTTGTCGCCTTCGGCGATCCGGGCTGCCAGATAGGCGCCCGAGAACGACGTGATCTTGACCGGTTCGCTGGTTTGCTTGGCATAGGCCGGCAGAGCCGAGATCGCCATGCCTGTCACAATTGCCAGCCTTGCCAGCCAGCGTGCACGTCCTTGCCGCATCGTATCCCTTTCAGCCAGGCGCCATCTCCGCGTCAGCGGGATCGGCGTAGACTCGATCTTCCTGACAAAGCATGGCCTTTTTGGGGTCACGCTTCAATCCGCCTCGAATTCACAATCCGGGCACCCGATTAACAAACCATGGCGACAGGCACCAGTTTTCCGTTCCTGAATTTCGGCCATGGCCCTGCGCGGAGACGAATATATCACAGATCGACCGCTGAGGCTCGGACCGATGTCAGCGTTCGCCTGGCGAGGCAGACCGCTGCACCAGCGCGTCGCTATACCCGCCGGCTGCGATCGTGCGGCACAGCTCATTCCACTCACAGCCGTCGCAAGCCTTGCGCACGCCACCAGCTGAAAATGCCTGCCTCATCCGGGCTAGGGTCGCTGCATCGAGATCGAGGCGGGCGCCGATCCGAATTGGCCGTGCCAGCAACTCCCCCACATCCTGCGCGGCGAGCCGGTCCCGCTCGACGACACTCTCGTTGAGACAGTGCGGTTCCGGCTCGTCGAGCAACGGGGCGCAGACATCATCCGGGCCGGAAACGAGGAGGATGTCCTCGCCCCGGCTCAGGCGCCCCGCGATCCCGTCATAATTGGCGGTGAAGGCGGGGCTGTATCCCTTGCCGACATAGGTGAGCAGGCAAAGGAGGTGGTGGGCGCGCAGCCTGATTGTCACGGATTGGCCGATTTCGCCTTGCCGCCGGGAAGGGCCATGAGGGTCGCGGCACCGAGCGCGGACTTGAGCAGACCGCCGACGAGAAAAGGCAGGAACCCAAAGGTGATGGCCTGTTCGGCGCCGATCATGGCGGCGAGCCACATAGTGCCGAGAATCAGGCAGGTAAGATTGCCGAGCAGCATGGCGGCGAAGGCAAGCATCACCCGTTTGCCGTTCCAGCCGCGTTCGGCCAGCCAGCCGACGAGGGCGCCGACAAGCGGAAAGGCGAAGAGATAGCCGCCCGTCGGCCCGACGAAATACGACGCACCCGCTGCCCCTCCGGACAGGACCGGAAAGCCGATGGCCCCTTCGACCAGCCAGGCGGCAATGGTGATAGCGCCAAGCCGCCAGCCATAGAGCGCGCCGATCAATGTCACGGCGAAGGTCTGCATGGTCACCGGAACCGGCACCATCGGCACCTCGATATAGGACGACAGCGCCAGGAACAGGGTGCCGAGCACGACGGCTCCAACTTGCCAGGCAAGGGAACGATCCTGAAGCCGGAGCGGGCTGAACGACGGCTTGCTGGATGAGAATGCGACGTCTGTCATTGGGATTCCTTCGATCGATTGCAAATTATAGATAATTTCTGTTTTCGATCTATTATCGAATCCACACTTCCCTGGAGATTGCAAGCCTTGGCTTTAACGGAGGCCGACCTGCACCTTTGTTTTCCGCAATTCCCAAGGGAAAGCGCTTTGCGCCCTTTCCCGGGAAAACCGGTTCAGACTTTTGCTGGAATTGCTCTAACCGACGATGGCGAATGCTTCGCGCGTCGTCCCGGAGGCCGTCCTGACCGGCTTGCGGCCAATCCATTGGACGTGCCGCCCAAGCGTCACGGCGGCCGATTCGGTGTTTCCCTGCCGCAAGGCGGTGAGTATCGCGCGGTGATCCTGATCGGTGCGTGTCTCCCACTCCGAGCGCCATGCCGCGAACAGGAAACGGGCACTTGCCGCATGCAGATCGTCGATGGTGGCGAGCAGGCGCGGCATGCCGCATGGCGCCAGGATCAAGCGGTGGAAGGCGCGATTGGCCTCCTCCCACGACCTGACATCGCGGGACTTGTCGCCGGCCTTGGTCGCCTCCTCGGCGAGATCGAGAATGGCCGATGTCAGGTGCGGCGCGGCATGGCGCAGCGCCAGCACTTCGAGCGCCGCCCGCATTTCGGCGACTTCCTTGACCTCTCCCAGATCGAAAGACGCCACACGCACGCCCCGGCGTGGCTCACCGATGGCCAGGCCTTGCGCCTCGAGACGGCGGAAGGCCTCGCGCACGGGAACATGGCTGGTTTGGAATTCCGCGGCTATGTGATCCTGCCGAAGCCTGGCCCCCGGCTCGATCGCGCCGGAGATGATGCGGTCCGCCAGCACCTTGCTGATGCGCACCGCGATGGTGTCGTCTGTGCCCTTTGCCATGTTTTATAGATAATTTGCGGCGGGGCGACTTGTCGAGCCAATCGCACTCGAAATCGCGAATGCTCCCCCGGAGAGACTCAAGGCTGCGGGGCAAGCCTGGCGTCCAGCGCCTGCATCGCCACGGTGATGAGATCATGCAGGCGTTTTTTCGGCACCCCATCGCGCGCCTGCACGGATAGACCGTGCATGAGCGTGGCATAGTAGTCGCCCAGCGCCTCGGCATCCGTATCCGGCTTCAATTCCCCATCACGAACAGCTTCGTTCAGTCGCTCGACAATCGACACCGTGCGTGCTCGGCGGTGCTCCGCCAGCCACTCCAGCACGCGGTCATTCTCGGCGGCGCAGTTGGTGGCGGCCGACACCACCATACAGCCCTGCGGCCGCCCTGGCTGCGTATAGGTTTCGACGGCCTCGCGCAGCATCCGCTCGACGACCCGCCGGGCAGTCGGCTCTTCAGCCAAGGCACGAGTGGCGAAACCGCCTTCGTTGGCCTCATAGAGCCCGACCGCTTCCCGAAACAAATCCTCTTTCGAACCAAAGGCCGCATAGATGCGCGCCGAGGCGATGCCCAGCGCCGAAACCAGATCGGCCATCGAGGTGCCTTCGTACCCGCGCGTCCAGAAGGCGTCCTGCGCCTTCTCCAGCGCCTGATCGCGATCGAACTCCCTTGGCCGGCCCGCCATTGCAAAACTCCATTTTTTATCGATCGACAAATAATCTGCTTGACTCCGGAATGCAAATTCTAATTCTTTGTCAATCGATAAAGAATCTAAAAAACGGAGACTGATATGAGTTCACTGGATCAAGGCGCGCCGCTCGATGTCGCGGCCGCAAGAGGGATCGGTACCAAGCGCGGCGCCACGTTGGCATTGCTGGCCTTCGCTCAGCTCATCATTTCGCTCGACCTCAACATCGTCTTCGTGGCGCTGCCGGAGATCGGCTCCGGCCTCGGCTTTTCCGGCCAGACGCTGCAATGGGTGGTAAGCGCCTACACCGTGTTTACCGGCGGCTTCCTGCTGTTTGGAGGCCGAGCCGCCGACCTCATCGGTCAGCGCCGCATCTTCATCTTCGCGCTCTGGCTCTATGCACTGGCATCCCTGCTCGGCGGTCTCGCCTGGTCACCCGAGGTCATCATCGCAGCGCGTGCCGTGCAAGGCATCGGTGCTGCCTTCCTGTTTCCGGCGACATTGTCGTTGATAAACCGCCTTTTCGCCGAGGGACCGGAGCGCAACCGGGCGCTAGCGGTCTGGGGAGGCGCCGGGGCGAGCGGCCTGACGCTCGGCTCCTTGGCGGGAGGGTTCCTCACCAGCGCCTTCGGCTGGCCGGCCGTGTTCTATGTCAACGTGGCACTGGCCGGGATCGCCATCGCCGCTGCGTTTGCCATGATCCCGCGCGATCCCAAGCGACATGAGCATCGCAACTTCGATCTGCCCGGCGCGCTGACCGTCACCGCAGGCGCCACATTGCTGGTCTTCACGCTGGTCCAGGGGCCGGAATATGGCTGGAGTTCGCCAGCGATCATTGCTAGCGCCATGCTGGCGGCGATCTTCATCATCGCCTTCGCGCTGATCGAGGCAAGAAGCACCTACCCGCTGATGCCGTTGCGCCTGTTCCAAAACCGCAGCCTCGTCGCCGGCATGACCATCACCTTCCTGTATATGGGAACGTTCGGAGCCCTGCCCTATTTCCTCACCGTCCTGTTGCAGACCGTGCATGGCTTCACCGCGCTGGAGACCGGCCTGGCCTTCCTGGTACCGT
Organism: Mesorhizobium sp. LjRoot246; assembly: GCF_964254115.1. NCBI lineage: Bacteria > Pseudomonadati > Pseudomonadota > Alphaproteobacteria > Hyphomicrobiales > Phyllobacteriaceae > Mesorhizobium > Mesorhizobium sp. LjRoot246. The sequence goes on from NZ_CAXUSN020000001.1 coordinate 5,203,729, forward strand.
CGATCGCCATTGCCGCCGGCACGCAGCTCGGAGAACGCCTGGCGACGCGCTTTTCGACCCGCTCGACCCTGGTCGGGGGCATGGTCATCGGGGCAGCCGGCACAGTGCTGATGGTCCTTGGAGCATCAGCCGACAGCTTCTATCTGGCTCTCGTTCCCGGCCTGATCATCTCCGGTGTCGGACAGGGCATCGTCTGGACCGCTATGTGGATCGCCGCGGCTTCGGGTGTCGCGCATGACGAGCAAGGCGTTGCCTCGGGGATGGCCTGCACGACACTCAACATCGGCAACGCGATCGGCATGGCGACATTGATCGCGATCGCCAACAGCCATGTCGGCGGGCTGACAGGCGAAGCGCTGAAGGCCGCGATAGCCGACGGCATACAGATCGCCTTCTGGCTGGCGGCGGCGGGCATCGTTGTCAGCCTGCTTGCCGCGTTCGCTTTGCCGGAAAAGGCGAAGTAGCCGGCAACCGGGTGACGCCTCTCAGTTCACCCGGCTGATGCAGAAATCGATGACGTCGACCAGAGCCGATTTCTGCGGCGTCGCTTCCAGCGGCGCCAGCGCGTCGCGGGCGATCTCGCCAAAATGGCGGGCTCGTCCGATCGTGTCGGCGATGGCGCCGTGGCGGGTCATCAAGCCGATCGCCTTTTCCAGGCCGGCATCGTCGGTGACATTGTCCTCGATGGCACGCTTCCAGAAAGTGCGCTCGGCCTTGGTGCCGCGCCGATAGGCGAGGATGACCGGCAAGGTCACCTTGCCCTCGCGGAAATCGTCGCCGACATTCTTGCCGAGATCCTTGCTGGTGCCGCCATAGTCCAGCGCGTCGTCGATCAGCTGGAAGGCAAGGCCGAGATTCATGCCGTAGGAGCGCAGCGCGGCACGATCATTGCGCGTCGCCTGGGCGATGACCGGGCCAACCTCGGCAGCCGCCGAAAAAAGTGCAGCGGTCTTGGCCTTAATGACGGCGAAATGCTCGTCCTCGGTTGTTTCGAGGTTCTTGGCGGCGGCAAGCTGCATGACCTCGCCCTCGGCGATGATCGAGGCCGCACTCGACAGGATGTCGAGCGCTTCGAGCGAGCCGACGTCGACCATCATGCGGAAGGCCTGGCCGAGCAGGAAGTCGCCGACCAGCACGCTCGCCTGGTTGCCCCAGATCATGCGGGCGGTCTTCTTGCCGCGGCGCATGCCGCTCTCATCGACGACGTCGTCGTGCAGCAGCGTCGCCGTGTGCATGAATTCGACCGAAGTGGCGAGCTTGACGTGGCCCTCGCCGGCATAGCCGAACATCTGCGCCGCAGCGAGCGTCAGCATCGGCCGCAGCCGTTTGCCGCCGGACGAGATCAGATGATTGGCGATTTCGGGGATCATCTCGACGTCGGAGCCGGCCTTGGACAGGATCAATTCATTAACGCGCCCCATATCGGCCGCGGTCAGATCGATCATATCCTTGATGGAGGCGGGCTCCCGCTTCCCGTTTTCGATGTTGAGAACGACACCCACGACAATCACTCCCGTCTTGGTATAGAGCGTGCGACGGCACCCTTAGTCCCTTCGTGGACTCTAGGGCGGCGGACACGGCCACGGCAAGTGGCGAATTGGCGCGGCGGCGGCGACAGAATGTCAACCGGCGTCCAAACGGAGCTCGGAATCCGCCTGCCCGTTTACATCAGCGCTGCAAACTGAGAGTTTCGCCCGATGATAGAGCTCATTCGCACCAACGACGCCGTCATCATCTCCTTTGTCGAATCGCTGATGCGCGATGCCGGCATCGGCTGCTTCGTCGCCGACCAGAACATGAGCGTGCTCGACGGCTCGCTCGGCATCCTGCCGCGGCGCGTCATGGTCGACGCCGACAAAGCCGACGCGGCGCGGCGCATCCTGACCGATGCCGGCATCGCCAACGAGATCCGTGGAAAATAATGTCCGCCGCACCAGCCCTCCTTGTCCCGGACACACCGGCCCATACGGTCGACGCTTTCCATCGCGGCCGGTTCTGGCTTGTGCAGCCCAAGCAAGGCGGTCATCGCGCCGGCATGGATGCGATGACGTTAGCGGCGTCCGTGCCATCCTCCTTTGGCGGGCGTCTCGCCGATTTCGGCTCCGGTGCCGGGGCCGCCGGCCTGGCGGTGCTGTCGCGCTGCCAAGCCGCCGAGGCGGTGCTTGTCGAACGCGCGCCGGAAATGGCGGCTTTCGCCGCGGCCACCCTTGCCCATCCCGGCAATGCGCATCTCAGCGATCGCGCATCCGTGCTGGTCGCCGATGTCACCGTGTCGGGCAGGGCGCGGGCGGCCGTCGGCCTCGCCGACAACGACTTCGACTTCGTCATCATGAACCCGCCCTTCAACGCCGCACGTGACCGCGCCACACCCGATCGCCTGCGAAAGGAGGCGCATGTCATGGAGGACGGGCTGTTCGAGCGCTGGATCCGCAGTGCGGCGGCTGTGGTCAGGCCGCACGGCGGGCTGGCCGTGATCGCGCGGCCCGAACAGCTCGGCGCCATTCTGGATGCGATCACCGGCCGGTTCGGCGATGCCGAGATGCTTGCGGTCCACCCTCGCCCCGACGCGGCGGCGATCCGCATTGTCGTGCGAGCAGCGCTCGGCGCGCGGGGAAAGCTTGCCATACGCCCGCCCCTGATGCTGCATGCGCAATCGGGCAACGGCCCCGATGAGCGCAGCGAAATGATCACCAACGGCCTCGCCTCGCTGTTCGGAGATTGAGCTATTCTTGGCCCCTCACATTGCCGTTGGCCGGGAAATCCCTACATGCCTGCGACCCATCGACCGGAGACTTCGCCATCGTGAAACGCCTTATCAACCGCCTGCTGCCGAAATCCTGGCGCTCCACCGTCGTCACCATTCCGGTCATCCGGCTGCATGGCACGATCATGGCCGGCGGCGGCCCGTTCCGGCCAAGCCTGTCGCTAGCCTCCACCGCCGGCCTCATCGAGAAGGCGTTTTCCTACGATGCGCCGGCAGTCGCCATTTCGATCAATTCGCCCGGCGGCTCGCCGGTGCAGTCGCGGCTGATCTTCAAGCGTATCCGTGACCTGGCGAGCGAAAAGAACAAAAAGGTGCTGGTCTTCGTCGAGGACGTCGCGGCATCGGGTGGCTACATGATCGCGGTCGCCGGCGACGAGATCTTCGCCGATCCGTCCTCCATCGTCGGTTCGATCGGCGTGGTGTCGGCCTCGTTTGGCTTCCCGGAACTGATGAAGAAGATCGGCGTCGAGCGCCGTGTCCACACCGCCGGCCAGAACAAGGCGGTACTCGATCCATTCAAGCCGGAGAAGAAGGAAGACGTCGAACGGCTGAAGGCGCTGCAGCTCGAGGTGCACGGCACGTTCATCGATCTCGTCAAGGAGCGGCGCGGCACGAAACTGAAAGACGATCCGGACTTGTTCACCGGCCTGTTCTGGACCGGCATCAAGGGCCTCGAACTCGGACTGGTCGATGCGCTCGGCGACATGCGCACGGTGCTGAAGACCCGTTTTGGGGCGAAAACCCAGCTCAGGCTGATCACAGCGCCGCGCGGTTTCCTCGGCCGCTTTGGCCTGTTTGGCTCGAGCAAGGGTTTCTCGGTGCCCGATATCGCAGCCGCTGCGGCCAGCGGCGTGATCGATGCGGCGGAAGAGCGCGCATTGTGGTCCCGGTTCGGGCTTTGAAAACCCGGCAAAACCGTCTAGCATGACAGTTTGAAGTCTCATGCATGTCGTATCCGGATCTACTTTTGGGCGACATGCGTCAACCGGCCCTACCGGCCGCCTTCGCCGGCCCAGCGTGGGAGGAGTTTTGGCATGCCGCAGATCATTTTCTTCACCGTCGTTGGCGTCGCCGCCTATTTCGGCTACCGCACCTTCATCCGCGAAGCCGAGCGCGTGACCGCCAAGGTGCGGCGCACCGAAAAGCAGGCGGCCAACGGCACGATGGGCACGCTGGTCAAGGATCCGAAGACCGGCGAGTACCGGCTGGCCAAGGACTGAGCATCATTTCGCTTACATCAAACGCAGTGGACACCGCTTTCGGTGTGCGCACTTGGCCTGCGTACGCCAAGATCAATCTTGCGCTGCATGTCACCGGCAGGCGCCCTGACGGGTATCATCTGATCGAAAGCCTGGCGGTGTTCACGCGTTTTGGCGACAGGGTCGAAATCGCGCTCGCCGACAACGATGAGTTTACCGTGTCCGGCCGCTACGCACCGGCCGTTCCTGTCGACGCCAGCAATCTCGTGCTTAGGGCGCGCGATGCTTTGCGACAGGCGGTCGGGCACCAGAGAACACCGCCGGTTGCGATCCGGCTCGAAAAGAACCTGCCGGTTGCCTCCGGCGTCGGCGGCGGTTCGAGCGACGCGGCGACCGTGCTGCGCGGACTGATGGAGACATGGACCCTGGACATCGATGGCACCGAACTGGCGCGGATCGGCCTCTCGCTTGGCGCCGATGTGCCGATGTGCCTGGCAGCCAGGCCGCTGGTCGCGCGCGGCATCGGCGACGAACTGTCGGTGGTGCCGGATTTTTCGGCGCTGGGGCTGGTGCTGGTCAATCCAGGCACGCCGGTCTCGACGGCGGAGGTCTTCGCAGCGCTTGCCCACCGCGACAACGCAGCATTGCCGCCGCTGCCGCGCAGCATCGATTTTCATAGCCTGCGCAACTGGCTGGAGATCACCCGCAACGATCTCGAGCCGGCAGCGCTGGCGATGCAGCCTGCGATTGGCAGGGCGCTTTCCTGGCTGAACAAGGCTGGATCGGGTTTTTCACGGATGTCCGGGTCGGGCGCGACATGCTTCGGCCTGTTCGAAACAGGCAATGTCGCCAAGCGCGCGGCCGCCGAAATCCGCGGCCGCCAGCCCGACTGGTTCGTCGCGGCGACGCGCAGCATCGCATCGGAGGGATGCTGATGGCCAGAATTGACGAGAGCCGTCCCTTCATTCCCGTGCGCATCGCGGTGCTGACGGTTTCGGACACACGCAGCCTCGCCGACGACAAATCCGGCCAGACGCTGGCCGACCGCATCACCGAGGCCGGCCACATCCTGGCGGCCCGCGATATCGTCACCGACGACCGCGAAAAAATCCGCGACACGGTTCTGGCGTGGTCACGGGACAAAAATGTCGATGTCGTCATCACCACCGGCGGCACCGGCTTCACCGGCCGTGACGTGACGCCGGAAGCGCTGGAGCCGATCTTCGAAAAGCGCATGGATGGTTTTTCGGAAGTGTTCCACCGCATCTCCTACGACAAGATCGGCACCTCGACGATCCAGAGCCGGGCGACCGGCGGAGTCGTCAACGCCACCTTCGTCTTCGTGCTGCCAGGTTCACCCGGCGCCTGCAAGGACGCGTGGGACGGCATCCTGAAGGCGCAGTTCGACTACCGGCACATGCCGTGCAACTTCGTCGAGATCATGCCGCGCCTGGACGAGCATCTGCGGCGCGGCAAATCGGCTCCGTAGAAGCCGAGGCAAAGCGTCCCTTTCAGCGGATGACCGGCTCGCCATGAAACCGACGGCGCGACGGCGGCGATACGCCGAAGCCGACTTCCATCATCAGCCGCGGCGTGCGTGCCGGCACGGTGCCCATATGGAAGCCAAAGGGGTCCTCGACGAAGCCGAGACCGGCCTCGCCGGTCAGCGTCACCGGGCTCTGCTCGCCATAGACATCCAGAACCTGTTGCGCGGGATGGCCGACCAGAAGGGTAAGCTGATGCTTGAGGCTGCGGCGCTTGTGACTGCCCCTGACGTAGACATGCGGGCCGGTGTCGGCATCGACCGGCTTGAGGTAGAAGAAGAATTTCAGCATGCGCCAGTCGTCGAGGTCGAAATGATACTTGCCGAGCGAGGCGAGGTTCTTGTCGGCATCCGAAGCGGCACCCGTGGGAAAACTCCACCAGACGCGCGTCGTGATCAGTTTTGCCTGGCCGCCGAGATAGTGCGCGGCAATATCCAGAAGCAGCGGATCGCGCTGGATGGCGAGTGCGGCCGGGCAGTCGAGGATGCGCTCGAAAAAATGCCCACTGAGCAGCGAGCGGCCAAGGCGCTTCTCGGCCTCGGCATGTTCCCCCGGCATGAATTCGAGACGGCGGTCGAAATTGCCGAAGCAAGGCGTGCGCCCGGCGAAGTCAGCGATCTCTTCATGGATCGCCGGCGGCAAAACCAGGCCTGAAAACAGCCCGTCGGAGCGCAGCGCTTCGACCACCGCTTGCCGTTCGACGCCGGTAAACATCGTATCCCCCGCGTTGGCGGCTGGGCGGGCGCGTTTTGCGCCCAGCCAATGCATGCGGCGTCCAGGCATGGTGCGCGCCAGCACGAACATCGGCAGCCAGGCAGGGTTTTCACGCAGGTCCGTCAGATAGGTTGGAATGCGCACGGCGATGCGCCGCAGCAGGCTGCCGTTGCGCGCTATGGACTCGAGACTGGCCGTGCCGGATGTGTCGGGGGTTGAAAGCTTCATTGGGTCCTCGGATATGAGAGCGTCACCGATGCCGCATCGGTGCTCGCCGCTCGGCATGACCCAAACCCAATTCACCCGCGTAAACCGGAAGCTAAACCCGCGTCAGATTTTGTGCAATGCACAATGGACAGAGCAGTTGCAAAAAATCACTTAGGGGAGCGGCGTTCCTGCCTGGCCGGCGCCATCCAGATCTCGGCGTCGAGCCGCTTTGTTGCGAGGCCGCGGGCGATGGCCTCGGCACTGCCGGCACTCTTGGCCGAGGCAGCTGCCTGGCGCTTGCTGATCAGCAATCCGTCGGCCAAGGCGCGGTTTCCTGAAAAAACGCGGGCCAGGAACGGCATACGGCTGCCACGCGCCCGCGAAAACCGCGCCGCCATGGTTTGCTTGGCAGTGTGCGCAACAACCTCATCGATCCAGCCCTCCATCAGCCGCGCGCCTGGTTCCAGGAGCAGTAGCCAGTCACCCTTGGTCTGGCGGATGCCGGCAGCGACACCGCCCGTCACATACTGACAGCCGGCATGCTCGGCCACACGATGCGTCTGGTCGGTGGAGCCCGTGTCGCAGACGATGACTTCACGCACCACGCCCTCAACCGCGCCGCCAATCAGCGAGGCTAGCGTGCGGGCAAGGCCCTCCTCGTCATTGCGGGTTTCGATGAGAACGCTGAGCATCCTCAGCCGAATAGCGGAAAGCGTTGGGGAGCGCCAGTTTTTGCAGCGCACCATAGAAAGTTCTTGCTTTGTTCTCATCAGCAAGGTAGGAATATTTTCATGAACAGAGCGATTCGACACAACATGGACAGTCCCTGGGAGCGGGCGAAGATGGAACAGATCGTGCGCGCCGATATTGCGGCTTTCGGAGCAGGAAGGGCCGAGATGGCCAATGCGATGATCGAACAGAGCGGCGTGCGTGTCCGCCCGGACCGCAACCGCGGCAGGTCGGCGGGCATCAACCCGTCCGGCCGGTTCGAGCCGGTCAGCCGGCACGTGTTCGACGATGGCTGGAATTCGCTGGAGGAACTGCCGCCCTTCAAGACCGAAGTACAGGTCGAGAAGCCGCGCACCATCATCACCCGCAACGAATCGCCCGACATCTCTTTCGACCGGTCGATCAACCCCTATCGCGGCTGCGAGCATGGCTGTGTCTATTGCTTTGCCCGGCCGACGCACTCGTTCATGGGCCTGTCGCCGGGTCTGGATTTCGAATCCAAGCTGTTTGCCAAGCCGGATGCGGCGCGCTTGCTCGACAAGGAGCTTTCGAAGGACAGCTACCAGCCGCGAACCATCGCTATCGGCACCAACACCGACCCCTACCAGCCGATCGAGAAGCAATACCGGATCATGCGCGAAATCCTCGAAGTGCTGGAAGCGCGCGGCCATCCGGTCGGCATCGTGACAAAGTCCGCCTTGGTGACGCGCGATATCGATATCCTGTCGCGCATGGCCGAGCGCGGGCTCGCCAAGGTGGCGCTGTCGGTGACGACGCTCGACCGTATGCTGGCGCGCACCATGGAGCCGCGCGCGTCGACGCCGACCAAGCGGCTGGAGGCGATCCGGCAGCTTTCGGATGCCGGCATTCCGGCCTCGGTCATGGTGGCGCCGATCATCCCCGGCCTGACCGATCAGGAGATGGAACGCATCCTCGATTCGGCACGCGCCGCAGGGGCGCGCGAGGCGGGTTATGTCGTGCTGCGCCTGCCGCTGGAGGTCAGCCCGATCTTCAAGGACTGGCTGCTGCGCCATTATCCCGACCGCTACCGCCATGTGATGTCGTTGATCCGCTCGATGCGCGACGGCAAGGACTACGATTCGGAATGGGGCAAGCGCATGAAGGGTGCGGGACCCTATGCCTGGCAGATCGGCCGGCGCTTCGAGATCACCGCCAAGCGGATCGGCCTTAATGCCGAACGACGCACGCTGCGGACCGACCAGTTCGTTGCCGCCGGGAAAGATCAGATGCAGTTGACGCTGCTTTGAAGAGACAATTCGTCGCGATGGTTTGATCCGTCGCGCACCAAGAATCCCGTCCGGCCTGCCCCGGCCTGCAGACGGTGCCCTCCCGGTCCGGCGCCCCACCCGACCCGGAGGGACTTGCGGAGAATCGGAGCCGATGCGAACCTCGCCGCAACATGGCTCGCGCGCGTTCTGATTCTCCGCCTCTCTTTGAGATCATCGAGAAGCCCGACTTCTCCTTCGAGACGAAGGCGATGGCGGACGGTCTGTGGCCTGTTGCCGGGATGGACGAGGCCGGTCGCGGTCCCCTGGCCGGGCCGGTGGTTGCCGCGGCCGTGGTGCTCGACCCTGCCAACATTCCGGACGGACTCGACGATTCCAAACGTCTCAGCCATTTGCAGCGTGAAGCCCTGTTCCTGCGAATTCTCGGCTCCGCGCAGGCGGTGTCGATGGCCTCCATCAGCGCCGAGGGCATCGACGGCAGCAACATCCTCAAAGCCAGCCTTGAGGCGATGCGCCGTGCGCTGGTCGGGCTGTCGGTCCGACCGAAGCTCGCCCTTGCCGATGGACGCGACGTGCCGCCTGGGCTGCCTTGCGCGGGGCGCGCACTGATCAAGGGCGACCAGCGCTCGCAATCGATCGCCGCCGCCTCGATCGTCGCCAAGGTGATGCGCGACCGTATGATGTGCGGTTGCGGCAATCACCACGACCGCTACGGGTTCGAAGTCCATATGGGCTACGCCACGGTCCGCCATCGCACGGCGATCGAAGCGCATGGGCCGGTGGCACGGCTGCACCGCGTGTCGTTTGCGCCGTTCAGATTGGGTGGAGTGGAAGTGGTTGAAGAAGAGAGCTTTGCTGGATTGGATAGCTAATCTCCCCCCTCGTGGGGGAGATGTCCGGCAGGACAGAGAGGGGCGCTGCCCCGCCGACCTCTCAATCGATTTCAATTCGCCCCTCAGGCTTGTCCCGGTAGATCGCAGGACAACAAAGGTTAGCGTTCCTTCACGCCCCCCTCTGCCCTGCCGGGCATCTCCCCCACGAAGGGGGAGATCAGCAGCATTGGTGTCAGCGCCACAGTAAAAAGCCGCCAGGTTGCCCGGGCGGCTTTGATTGTACTGCATCTACCAAGGCTCAGTTCAGCTTCGACTTCACGTCCGCAAGCGATGCCTTGAACAGATCGGCACCCGCCTTGGCGTCGATCTTGCCGGCGAGCAGCGCGCGTGCTGCCTCCACGGCGATGTCGACGGCGCTGGCGCGGACTTCGCTGATGGCGTCACGCTCAGCCTGACCGATCTTCTGCTCGGCAAGCGCGGTGCGCCTGACGACATAGTCCTCGGTCTTCTTGTGCGCCTCGGCGGCAAGCATGTCGGCTTCGCGCTTGGCGGCGGCGACGATGTCGGCGGCCTCCTGCTCGGCTTCCTTGCGCTTGCGCTGGTACTGGCCGAGCAGCTGCTGGGCCTCCTCGCGCAGCCGGCGCGCTTCTTCCAGCTCATTGCTGATCCTGGCGGCGCGGGCGTCGAGTGCCTTGGCGATCATGCCAGGCACTTTGATGTAGACTGCAACGCCGAGGAAGATGACCAGGGCTATCGTGGCCCAGAGCGTCGCGAGAGATGTGTAATCCATGATGCGCTCCTCACCGGGCCACGGATTTGACCGCGGCCGCGATCTCGGCCTTGCTGGCCTTGCCGCCGACCAGGGCCTCGACGATCGCCGAAGCTGTGTCCTCGGCGATGCTGCCGACTTCCTTCATGGCATTGGCCTTGATGGAAGAAATGCGGGCTTCGGCCTCGCCAAGCTTTTCATCGAGCGCGGCCTCGACCTTCTTGCGTGCGGTCTCGGCTTCAGCCTTGGCCGCATCGTTGGCCTGCTGGCCGATCGCGTTGGCCTTGGTCTTGGCTTCCGCCAGTTCCTGCTCGTAGGCAGCAACGGCGGCGTCGGCTTCGCCCTTCAGCTTGGCTGCCTGATCGAGATCCTGCGTGATGCGGTCGTTGCGGACATCGATGATGCCGCCGACGCGCGGCATCACCACCCGCTTCAGGAAGAGATAGAACAGCCCGAAGGTGATCGCCAGCCACAGAAGCTGCGACGGGAACGTCGCCGGATCGAATGGCGGAAACGTGCCATGCGCTTCGGCAGGCACGCCGGTGCCGGAATGCGTGTCGCCTTCCGTCGCAGCGTGGCTGGTATCGGCTGATGGCGCGGACTCTTGCGCGAAGGCAGATGTCACGAACATGGACTATCCCCGAAATTCAGGCCCGCCGCTTGCGCGGCCGGCCTGTTCAATCCTCTCATGGCTTAGCCAGAGAGGGGCTCAGCCGAACAGGGCCAGAAGCGCGATGAGAAGCGAGAAGATGCCCAGAGCTTCGGTCACGGCGAAGCCGAAGATCAGACGGCCGAACTGGCCATCGGCAGCCGACGGGTTGCGCAGCGCGCCCGCGAGGTAGCTGCCGAAGATGTTGCCGAGGCCAATGCCCGCGCCACCCATGCCCAGGCAAGCGATGCCGGCGCCGATGTACTTTGCTGCTTCTGCGTCCATTTGTTCAACTCCTTTGGATCTAAAATTCCGTTGCGATTTCCATCCGGCGCCAATGTTGGAAATTCTTGGGCCGAAAACTCTTGAGTCTAATGCCCTGGGTGCAGGGCGTCGTTGAGATACATGCAGGTCAGCACGGCAAAGACGTAGGCCTGCAGGAAGGCGACCAGCAGTTCCAGCGCCGTCAGCGCCACCGCCATTGCCAGAGGCAGGATCGAGCCGGCGACGCCGACCGCGCCGAGCGCGCTCAAGCTGACGACAAACCCGGAGAACACCTTCAGCGTGATGTGCCCGGCGAGCATGTTGGCAAAGAGACGAACCGAGAGGCTGACCGGGCGCGACACGAACGAGATCACTTCGATCAGCACCACCAGCGGCAGCAGGAACACCGGCACGCCATGCGGCACGAACAGCTTCAGGAAGCCAAGACCATGCTTCATGAAGCCGTAGACGACCACGGTCGCGATCACCAAAGCGGCAAGGCCGAAGGTGACGATTATGTGGCTGGTGACCGTGAAGAAATACGGGAACAGGCCAAGCAGGTTGGCGACCAGCACGAACATGAACAACGAGAACACGAACGGGAAGAACTTCATGCCTTGCGTGCCGGCGGCATCGCGCAACATGTTGCCGACGAACTCATAGGCCATCTCGGAGACCGACTGCAACCGGCCTGGAACCAGGCTACGGCTCGACGTGGTGAGAAACAGAAACGCAGCCGCGACGACCACGGTTGCGACCATGAACAGCGCCGAATTGGTGAAAGACAGATCGTAGCCGCCGATCTCGATCGGAATCAGCTTGTTGATATGGAACTGGTGGATCGGATCGACCTTGTCAGCTGCCACGTTCAAACCCCGTCAATGCCGCGTACGGCCTCGTTAGCATTACCGCACATGAAGCGCGGTCATTTCTTGTCGTCCTGGTCACGGCGCGACTTATCGCCCTGTCCGAATTCTGCCACAACGCCAGCGGAACGCATGACATTGAGCACTCCGGCGCCAAAACCGAGCAGCAAAAACACGATCAGACCCCATGGCGATGTCCCCGCCAGACGGTCGATGATCCAGCCGATGCCGGCACCCACCACCACCCCGGCGATAAACTCGCTGGAGAGTTTGAGCGCCTGGCCATATCCGGCCACACTGCCCGCTTTCGCGTCGTCTTTCCCCTCGAGCCGGTCCGACCGCCTTGTCGCAAGCGATGCTTCAAGATTACGCCGGCGGCGCTCAAGATCGTCGTCGCGGATGTCGGGTTCATGCTGCTTGCCGCGGCCGGTTTCTCCGGTTCCGTCTGGCCCATTCTTGTCGGCCATCGCAACCCCCCTGCCCGGTCAGACCGTCACCGTCCGTCCGCTTCTAAAGTCGCCGGCAACATAGTTAGAGGGTTTGCGCCCGTCAAGCCACGGGCGGAAGTTCATTGCCATGTATTTTAGGCAACAAAATCAACCAATTAGAAGGGTGCGACATCGTGCCCGCCACGATGATGGGTATGCATGGCGCGAATCCCCCGGGCAACAGCTCTTTGATCGACCGCGCGCCACGTCAAAGATCAGCGGCTGTTGCGCGCTCAGCTCCAGCCGCCGCCATAGGTTCGATAGAAGATATGCAGGCCGATCTTGGTCATCTTCTGCATCGTGCGCGCCCAGACGGGATGGACATATTGGGCGTAGTAATGGGTCGACGATCCGACCTCCGGGATGAAGATCTTGCCGGCGGTGACAGCCATGGCGATATCCTGGGCAGTCTTGTAGGCGACCGGACTGTCGATGCGCTTTCTCCTGCCGTCGCAGGCGAAGGAGAACTGGCAACGGTTGAACCAGCTGTCGTTCTGGTAGACGACACCGCAGATCGAATTCGGATAGGTCGGGTTGCGGACGCGATTGAGGATGACCTGGGCGACGGCGGCCTGGCCGCGCACGGATTCGCTCCTCGCCTCGAAATAGATGCCGTTGGCCAGGCATGCCTGCTCCTTCTTGGAGAAGACACTCGCCGGCAGCGGGTTCTGGATCCAGGAATGATCGCCCTTGGCCATCGGCGGAATGAAGCGGCCGTCATTGGGCTGCTCGTCCTGAAGCAGGGCTTCGAAGGGCGATGCCTTGGCATAGTCGGGCTCGGACTGCGCATAGGCGGTCGCCAGCACGTCCGGATGGTCATTGTTGACCAGCGAAGCGAGCATGGCCGGCACGCCGGGATCGGGCTTCTTGTCCTCGCGTGTATGGAACGCCGCGGCGATCTGGATTTCCTTGCCTTTGATCTGCGGCTTGGCGAAGGCCATCTTCAAACCGCTGTCCATGCTGGGCCGCAGCAACGAGGAGGTGCGCTCGAAGATCGAACCGGCATTGAAGTTCTTCGGCGGTGCGACGGGAGACATCTGGACGATGCGCCCCTTCTTCTCGGCGCGCACGACGCGATCCTCATCGGGCGTGCCGCTGACCTTGCCGCCCTTGCCGCGAAACGACACGCTGCCGACACCGGCCAGGTGGATACCCGATCCGGAGATAGAGCCGGTGATATCGGAATCGACAAAGGGCATCTCGGCCGCATGGGTCGAACCGGCGACGGATTTCTCGACATAGGAATTCCAGCGGGTGTTCGCTTCGAGGCCTGAGACAAGGCTCGTCATGTCCTGGTAAGCGGCGACCGTCGGAAAGCCGATCCAGATGCCGAGACCGATGACGAACGGAGGCAGAAAGCCACGTCTTCTCTCACCGGCGGCGGCAGCCAGCCGCTTCAACACGCGTCGATGCACGGAACTCTCTCCAGGAACGCTACAGACCCCACTGGAGAGCAAAATGATGCATTAACCTTGATGGGACGTTAACGGGTTCGATCGGGTTTTCCCGGTCGGCTGGAGGTCGTGGTTGCGAAGTCGGGCGGTTTTGCGGCAGGCCGTTCAGGCCGGCCTCAGGAAAATCGGCCAGGCGATCAGCGCGCAAATAGCGGCGGACAGCCAGACGCCGGACCACGACCAGAGATGCAAGAGTCCCGGAATGGCCACCGGCACCAGGAAGAAGCCGATGAAAACGAAGCTGTTGGCAAGGCTGAGCGCGGTTCCGACATGGCCGGCACCGGCAAGCGTGGCAAGCTCGGTGTAGGCGACGCCGTGCCAGGCGGAGACCGAGATGCCTGCGACAATCAGCACACCGGGAAGGAGCGCCATCAGGAAGAACTGGCCGCCCGGCATGGCGGGGCCGGCCAGAACCAGCAGCCAAAGCACAGCGAAGGCAAGTGCGCTGAGCGCACTGCACAAGCGAAGAAACTGGCGGCGGTTGCCGTGGCGATCGGTGAAGCGGCCGCTCCAGACGCGCATGACCATGGCACCGATCTGCACGGCGGCGAGGCTCGCGCTGATCGCCGCCGTTCCCAGTCCGACGAAATCATGCAGGAACACGGAGGCGAAGGTGAGCACGGCCACTTGCGGAAAGCAGAGCAGGCCCACGGCGGTCGCGATACGCCAGACGTCGCGATTGCGCAGCGGCGCCGGTCCGGCCACAGAAGCCGCAGCGAGACGGCCTTCGCCCGCCGCCGGCGGCGGCTCGTGCAGCCAGCGCCAGGCGAACAGGGCAGAGAGAGCGGATGCACCCGCCAGAACCCCGAACACCGCGGTAAAGCCGAAAGACAGGGCAAGCGCGGGCAGGACGAGCGCGCCAAGGCCGCCGCCGAGCGGCACCGCCGTCTGCCTGATGCTCATGGCAAAGCCGCGCTCGTTTTCCTGGAACCAGCCCATGATGGCGCGGCCGCTCGAACCGTTGACGCTACCACCGAGCAGTCCGGTGATGAGCAGGCTCGCGGAGAGCAGCGTGACGTTGGGAATGCCGGTCCTTGTCGGCACGACCAGCATCGCCATGGCCAAGAGCCACGCCGCCGTGGCGCCGAGCCCGATGAGAAGCACGCGGCGATCGCCCCAGCGGTCGGTGAGCAAGCCCCAGGGCAGTTCGCTGAGCGCGACGCCCAGCCCGAGAAGGCCAAGCGCCAGGCCGAGTTCGGCATTGCTCAGGTGATAGCCCTGACGAAGCACGACTGCTGTCGCCGGTATGCCGGCGAATGTGGCTGAGAAGCTGGCATTGGCGGCAACGCCGATGCCCAGGACCTTCCAGCGATGGCCGGGCTTGAATACCCTCCCGGCGGAGCCGGCAGCCATATCTTCCAGGCGTTCCGGCGGCCGTCGGTCGGTGCAATTGACGATGGCGGACATGATTTCGTTCCCATGCTTGGTCAGCGGTCTAGCCTTGACGGTTTGTCTCTAGCGCCATAGTTTTGTCCTGAAAATCAGGAAGTTTTAAACTTAGCATCCTGAAAATCGGGACTAACCATATGCGACGCGTGACATTCGACCTCGACGTTCTGCGCAGTTTCGTCACCGGCATGGAGCTGGGCAGCTTTGCCAAGGCGGCTGACCGGCTTGGCCGCTCGACGTCCGCGGTCAGTGCGCAGTTGAAGAAACTGGAAGAACAGGCGTCGACGCCGATCTTCCGCAAATCGGGGCGCGGCCTCGCCTTGACCGAGGCCGGCGAGACGATGCTCGGCTATGCGCGTCGGCTGATCGAATTGAATGACGAAGCGGCATCCGCCATTCACGATGTCGAGCTGGAAGGCTGGGTAAGGCTCGGCCTGCAAGAGGATTTCGGCGAGGCGGTGCTGCCTGACGTGCTCGGCCGCTTCGCCCGGGCGCACCCCAAGGTCAAGATCGAAGCCAGGATCGCGCGCAGTAGCGATCTTGCCGAACGGGTCCTGTCAGGCAGTCTCGACATCGCGCTCGCCTGGCACAGCGGCGAGACGCTGCCCTATAGCGAGCATGTCGCCGATGTGCCGATGCGCTGGATCGGACCGGCAAAGCGCATCGAGACCAGCCTGCGCGACGGTGAGCCGCTGCCGCTGGTGGCGCTCGAAGCGCCATGTCTTTTGCGCACGGTGGCAACCGAAACGCTCGACAGGGCCGGGCTGTCGTGGCGGATGGCCTTTTCCAGCCCGAGCCTTGGCGGCATCTGGGCAGCCGTTGCGGCGGGGCTGGGGCTGACGATCCGCACCGACATCGGCCTGCCGGCCAGCGTCAGCGCGATGACACCGGAGATCGCCGGGCTGCCGGTACTGCCCAAACTGGCGCTCTTTCTGTATCGCCGGGATGCCGAACTCGAACCAGTGGCGGCGCGTCTAGCCGACATTTTGCTTGAGGCTGCGCGGCTGGCACTGCCGGGCGACGCGCGCATGGATCGGGCGCTGAGAGAAGTAGCTTAGTTTCTTGAAAAGCGAAGTTGCTAAACCTTCTGAAAGGCACAGCACTCCAGAACCGAGCACCCGGCGTTGAGTTCCTTCACACCCCCTCTGTCCTGCCAGCGTACGAAAGATCTTGCGGCAAAGGCACTGTTGCGTCACACCTCAGCCGAGCGAAGATGCCACAGCGCTAAAAGGCCCGAGCCTTCAGCGTTTCTTGGACCTGCCGGCGAACGGATTGTCCGAGGTGCGCAGCGCGATGCGGATCGGCACGCCGGGCATGTCGAAGGCTTCGCGCAGGCTGTTGGAGAGATAGCGGACATAGGATTGCGGCATCGCATCCGGCCGCGAGCACTGCACGACGAAACCCGGCGGCCGGGTCTTGGCCTGCGTGACGTATTTGACCTTCAGCCGGCGCCCGGCCACGGCAGGCGGCGGATGATGCGCCAGAATGCCTTCCAGCCAACGGTTGAGCTTGCCGGTCGAGACGCGGCTGTTCCACACCTTGTGGGTCCTGATGACGGCATCCATCAGCTTGTCGAGGCCGCGTCCGGTCTCCGCCGATACGGGTACGGCCTGGAGGCCGCGCGCCTGAGGAAGAAGCCGTTCGGTCTTCTCACGCAGTTCGGCCAGAAGCTCCTGGGGATGGTCGATCAGGTCCCATTTGTTGAAGGCGATCACCGGCGCCCGGCCTTCCCTGATGATCAGGTCGGCGATCTGCAGATCCTGCTTCTCGAAGGGAATGGTGGCGTCGAGCACGATGATGACGATCTCGGCGAAGCGGATGGCGCGTAGGCCGTCCTGAACCGACATCACTTCCAGCTTCTCGTGGATCCTGGCCTTGCGGCGCATGCCGGCCGTGTCGAACAGCTTCAGGTGGCGGCCATGCCAATCCCAGTCGACCGAGATAGAATCACGGGTGATGCCGGCTTCCGGTCCGGTGAGCAGCCGCTCTTCGCCGATCAGCGCGTTGATCAGCGTCGACTTACCGGCATTGGGGCGGCCGACGACAGCGATGCGCATCGGCTTGGTGTCGTCATAGCTGTGCTCGGCATCCGGATCGGCGATATCCTCGCCGATCAGCACCTCGCCGGCGGCGATTTCTTCGTCTTCGCCATCCTCGTCTTCGCCGAAGGCGCGCGCTTCGCCGAGCGCGCCGATCACGGCATCGCGCAGGTCGGGCAGGCCTTGGCCATGTTCGGCCGAAACCGGGATCGGCTCGCCAAGGCCGAGTTCCCAGGCCTCCAGCATGCCGCCCTGGGCGCCCTTCGCCTCGGCCTTGTTGGCGACCAGCACGACCGGCTTGCCGGACTTGCGCACGATCTCGGCGAAGGTCCTGTCGTCAGGCAACAGGCCGGACTTGGCGTCGATGGTGAAGAAGATAAGGTCGGCCTCGCGGATGGCGATCTCAGTCTGCGCACGCATGCGGCCGGGCAAGGTCGAGGCGCCCGCGTCCTCGAAGCCTGCCGTGTCGATGACGTCGAAATGCAGGTCGTAAAGCTTGGCGGCGTGGACGCGGCGGTCGCGGGTGACGCCCGGCGTGTCGTCGACAAGCGCCAGCTTCCTTCCCACCAGCCGATTGAAAAGAGTCGATTTGCCGACGTTAGGTCTGCCGATGATGGCGACTTTGAAGGTCACGACGCACTGCCCGACCCGCGGATCAGCTCGGACATCAACGTTGCGCGCTCGCGGGTGTTGCGCGGCGCGCCGTCATCGGCGGCGATCTGGTCGAACAGCTTTAGCGCATCCTGCGTCTTGCCTTCCTTCCAGGCGGAAAGGCCGAGCGCCTCGCGCGCCGTGTGGCGCAGCGTGTTGGTGTCGGACGTGAGCGCTTCGACACGGCTGGAGACATCGGCAAAGGAGCCATTGTCGACGAGCAGGAGTGCTGCCCGCAGGCGCGCCATGTCGCGAATGCCCTGGGGAATGGCCGTGTCGGCGGCGACTTCGTCGAAATCCTTGACCGCGGCGGCGACATCGCCCTTGTTTGCCTTGACGGTCGCGCCGCGCATGCGGGCGAGTAGCGGATAGGCGCCGTAGCCATCCTTCTCCAACTGGTCGAGTGCGGTCAGCGCCTCGTCGTTCTTGCCGTCATTGGCAAGCTTCAGCGCCTGCGAGAACGCATCGCCCGAGCGGTTGGCGCGTGTCTCGTCCCAATAGCGATAGCCGACGAAGGCGGCGGTGCCGAGCACCACGAGGATCGCAAGGACCAGCAAGGCAGGACCGAAACGGTCCCACAGCGCCTGCGCCTGCTCGCGACGAATCTCGTCGTTGACTTCACGGATAAAACTGTCGTCGGACATCGATCAAACCATTCCTGCCCGGTCGGGCCTTTGTCAGCCCGCGTTTTAGCGAAATTTTGCCGGCATGGAAGGGGTTCAACCGGAAAATCGCCTATTCCCCAGGGCAAACGGATGTTTGCCCTGGGGAAGCAGCCAAAAAGGCCAATCGCACCCGCGCCACATTTAGGCGATAGCCGGCTTGCAAACGTTCCCCGGGTTAAGATCGATTGCCGATGTACCGTCCATTTCGCGTTGTTGCGTTTTCGCTTGCCGCGCTTGCCACTGCCGGTGGGGCTCTGGCCGACCCGCCCGCGCCACCGGCGCCGGCCAAGCCGAAACAGGTCGTCATCATCTCGTTCGACAGCGCGCGCGACATCTCGCAGTGGAAGCGCAGCCGGGCACTGGCTGAGCGCACCGGCGCGCATTTCACCTATTTTCTCTCCTGCGTCTTCCTGCTGTCGCCGGAAACCCGCAAGGAATACACTGCACCCGGCAAAAGCGCCGGCAAATCCAACATCGGCTTTGCCGCTTCGAAGCAAGAAGTCATCGAGCGGCTCGAGCAGATCGGCCTTGCCGCGCATGAAGGCCACGATATCGCCAGCCATGGCTGCGGCCATTTCGACGGCAAGGACTGGAGCAAGGCAGACTGGCTGAAAGAGTTCAGTTCGTTCGAGCACATTCTCGAGAACGCCTATGCGATCAACGGCATTGCGCCCGAGCCCGGGGGCTGGCGCGATTTCGTGCGGCATGCGGTGGTCGGCTTTCGTGCCCCATACTTGTCGACCAGCAAGGCGCTTTACGAAGCGCTGCCGGCGGCGGGCTATCAATTCGACGCCAGCGGCGTCTCGCAGGGTCCGGCCCTGCCGACAGCCAGCAACGGCATCGTGCACTTTTCGCTGCCGCAGATTCCGGAGGGACCGAAGTCACGACCGGTGATCGCCATGGACTACAATCTTTATGTCAGGCATTCCGGCGGTTTCGAGCGGCCAAGCAAGGCGGACGAGTTCGCCAACCGGACCTATGATGCCTTCCGCGCCGCCTTCGACAAGCAGTATGTCGGCAAGCGCATTCCGCTGGAACTCGGCTTCCACTTCGCGCTGATGAATGACGGCGCCTACTGGAACGCGCTGGAGCGCTTTGCCGGCGATGTCTGCGTCAAGGCCGATGTCGAGTGCATCAGTTTTCGCGATTATGTTTCGCGGCAGGATGCTTCCCAGAAGCAAGCTTCGGTCGGCGGCTGAGCCGCCAACCCGGTTCGATTTCCGACCCCCCGGTTTTTAGGCCGGATCCTCGGCGCCTTGTCTTGCCAGGTAGCGCTGGTCGATTTCAGGCAGCGGCTCGCCTTGCAGCGTCGCTTCGAAGGCACGCAGGCGTTTGTGGACCGATTGCAGTTCGACGATGGTCGACCAGGAGGTGAGCAGAAACTGCAGCGAGCCGGTCACCTTGCCGAAGGCGTTCGATATCTGGTTCAGCGCGCCGAACGTTATCTTGTGCGCCACCAGCGACGGACCCAGGATCAGCAGTGAGAAAATGTTGTCGGCCTGCAGGTACGTGTACCGAACGACGTTGAAATAGATGTAGTGGAAATAGAGCCTGAAATAATTATGACGAACATTGGCGAACAGTTCGGCGGTGGTGGCTGGCTGGGCTCTGTCGGCGTGATCCTCGCCGTAAACGAGTTCCTTGCGATAGGCGGCTTCGACACGCTGGTTGCGGAACTGCAGGCCCGGGAGTTTCAGGCCGGCAACCATCACCGAGATCGTTCCGAACAGACACCAGGCAAGGGCTGCGACAACCAATGGCTGCGGGATCGCGCCGATAATCGGCAACTCGGTGATATGCGCCTGCAACTGGATCATGACCGGCAGAAATGCGATCAAGGTCATGATCGACTGGACGAAGCTGGAGCCGAGATCTTCCATGATCTGCGAGAACCGCATCGTATCTTCCTGGATACGCTGCGAGGCACCCTCGATATGGCGTAGCCTGCTCCAATTCTCGACGAAGTAGTTGTTCATCGCCGTGCGCCAGCGGAAAATCCAATGGCTGACGATGAAGGCATTGACCACCTGCACATTCATGCCGACCAGCGCGAGCCACGAAAAATCGGCCAATCCGATATAAAATTCGCTGTTGGTCGACTTTCCAGTCCCCGACATCAGTCCCTGCACATAGTCGAAGAAGGGTCCGTACCAGGCGTTGACGGCGACACTGACCTGCACATTGAAATAGATGAAGAACAGGATGACCGCGGTCATCAGGATCGACCAGCGCTGCCATGGATGCGGCGAATACCAGCTCCAGAATGCGTAGAAGACGGCCACGCAGAACGCGAAATAGAGATAAAACCATAGAAATGGCGGCGACATGAGGATCGCGATGCCAATGATGGGCGGCGCGCCGGCAACAGCGGGCGGCAATCCGAAAACCGCGCCCAGTTGTTCACCACCGAAAAACCAGAACAGGATCGCCGCAAGGCTCCAGACGGCGGCCGAAGTGAAGAAGAGCTTCGGCTGCGGGAAAAAAGATACGAACACTGTGGCGAATTCCTCGATCTAGGCGCAAATCAGGCTGACTACGGCGGGCATAAAGTCACACATTAGCGGGAAAGAAAATGCCCGTGCCCGATGCCCGGCACAGCAAGCCCACAATCATGGCGATTTTGGCGCAGCCGACCAGGTGACGGCGCCGGAGACGACCAGCATGGCCGCGGCGACGATCGAGGCGAGGAAGAAATCGCCTGACGCCTGCGCCAGCAATCCGGCGGCGATCGGGCCGATGATCTGGCCGAGGCCGAACGAAGCCGTCATCAGGGCGAAGATGCGCCGAGGCGCCTGTGGCGCCTGCTGACGTCCGGCCTGCAGGCCAAGTGCTGTGATGGCAATGAAAGTGCCGCCGAGCAACACGCCGCCTAGCAGCGGCCCGGTGTGTCCGCCAATGGCGACGCTGGCGGTGACGCCAACAACTTCGACGAAGCACGCCAGCGCATAGGTGGCATAGAGGCCGGTCCGGGCAGCGATCTTCTGCCAGAGCCAGACTGACGGGAAGCCCGCAAGACCGGCGCCCATCCACACCATGGCTTCGAAGACGCGGCTGCCGCCGCCTTGCCGGACGATGGCGACGAGGAACGTCGCCGTTACCACGTAGCCAAAACCAAACAGACCGTAGGCGACGATGATCTTGATCAGCGAGCGGTCTTTCGCCAGCGCCGGCTCCGGGCCGGCTTCGCCATTGGCCAGCGGACCCTCGTTTGCCAACAGCGCCACCACCACGAAACCGCCGGCCGAAATCGCCGCCGACCACAACCAGCCAGCCGCCCAGCCGGCATGCTCGGTGACCAGCACCGCCATCATCGCCGCGGACACCGCGATGCCGAGGCCAACGCCGCCGAAATGCCACGCCTGCAGGTCGCTGCGCCCGGCAGCGTTTATGTGGCTGAAAACGATGCTGGCCATGAACACCATGACCAAGGCGCTCGCCAGACCGGCCAGAAAGCGGATGACGAGAAAGGCGGCCATCGCATCGGTCAGCCCCATCAGCGCGGCGAGGACCGCACTGGCGCCAAGCCCCACCAGCATCAGCAGGCGCTCGCGCCCATGTGCCCAGCCGCCCGCAGCGGCAAACGCGCCGACGAGATAGCCGAGATAATTGGCCGAGGCGATCCACCCGGCATCGGCCGGCGACAGATGCAGTTCCTCCATCATGCCGGGCAGGATCGGTGTGTAGACGAAACGGCCGATGCCCATGGCAACCGCCATGGCTATCATGCCGGCGAAAGCGAAACGCAGCGCGGTTGAGGTGGCCGATATCATTGCAGCGCACAATAAATGCAGGGATCGTTGAAACAATCCGCCATCTGTTGGGCCAGTGCGGCCGCAGGACGTGGCGCTCGCCTCGCCCTTCCCTAAGCCGGAACGCTTAGCGTCCGCTCAGCAGCGGCCGCCGGCGTGCAATGAAGCCGTCTCGTGCACTGTCCGCCGCGCCGTCAGCCTGAACGGCACGTCGCCCAATTCGCGCTCCGCCATGGTGTTCAGGACGGGATGTGCAAGCGGATCGGTCAGCCATCTCTGCGCCTCGCTCTCCCGGCGGCGCGGCTCACCCGCAGCGAAAAAGACCTTCAGCGACGACGACAAGATCCTTAGCATTTCCGGCTCCACAGGCCTGTTTCCGCTTTTAGAATCTGCCGTTTCGATGTGTCTTTCAATTGAGATTTCGGGCGGACCGGTTTAGAAAAACTCAAATGACCATGCTCAATCGCGTCCATCTCAACGGCCTTCGCGCCGTCGAAACCGTTGCCCGTCTCGGATCGCTGGCGGCGGCGGCCGGTGAGCTCAACGTTTCCGTCAGCGCCGTCAGCCAGCAGATAAGCCGCACCGAAAAACAGCTTGGCCAGGCGCTGTTCGAACGAACGACGAGCGGTCTGGTGCTGACAGAGTTCGGCGCCCTCTTCGCGAGCCGCCTCGGCGCTGGATTTCGTGAGCTTGCCCAGGCCGTGGCGCTGGCCGACGAGGCGACGCAATGCACATTGGTGGTTTCGGTGGCGCCGGCCTTTGCCTCGAAATGGCTGTTGCCCAGGTTATCGCGCCACTTCGACCGGCATCCCAACGTACTGCTGCGCATCGACGCTTCGGTGCGGCTGGCCAATCTCGATCACTCGGACATCGACATCGCCATCCGGCTCGGCGACGGCAAATGGCCGGGCGGGCGGGCGGAACTGCTCTTGGCGCAGGAAGTCTTCCCGGTCTGCGCGCCGGCGATCGCCCAAAAACTGAAGTCGATCGAGGACCTTGCACAGACCTGCGCAATTACCGACGAGCGGGCGATGATCAACTGGGAGAGCTGGTTCGAGACAGCAGGCGTTCCACCCGTCACCTTCCTGAAGGGGGCGCGTTTCACCGACCCGATGCTGTGCCTGGAATCGGCGATCGCCGGCCATGGCGTGATGCTGGGCTGGCAATTGCTCGCCGCCGATGCGCTGGCCGATGGGCGGCTGGTGGCGCCGTTCGGAATCCGCGCCCAGAGCGGGCTCGGCTATTGGCTGGTGACCTCCAGCACCAAGGCCGAAAGTCGCAAGGTCCGGGACTTCAAGGCCTGGATCAGGGAAGAGATCGAGGCAACGATGGCGCAGTTCGGGTCCGACACTGCAGAACCCGCCGGCGCGATCGCGGTGGAAAGCACCGTGGCACCGAGCTATGTAGAGTCGGACATCAAACTACGACAGGCAGGATCATGACCACACATTCGCGCGGCGTTTCCGCATCGATCGACCCGGTGAAGCTCGACAGGCTGGCGGAAGTCGCCATCAAGGTCGGACTGCAATTGCAACCGGGACAGGATCTGGTGCTGACGTCGTCCATCGCGGCACTGCCGCTGACCAGGCGGATCGTCGAGCACGCCTACAAGGCCGGCGCCGGGCTGGTGACACCGATCTTCAACGATGACGAGATGACGCTGGCACGCTACCGCTTCGGCGCCGATGCGAGCTTCGACCGCGCCGCCGGCTGGCTCTATGAAGGCATGGCGAAGGCCTTTTCCAACAATGCGGCCAGGCTGGCCGTACGCGGCGAGGATCCGTCGCTGTTGTCGGCGCAGGATCCGGCGAAAGTGGCGCGCGCCAACAAGGCCAATTCGATGGCCTACCAGCCGGCGCTGGAAAAGATCACCGGCTTCGACATCAACTGGAACATCGTCGCCTATCCGGACCTCGCCTGGGCCAGGCAGGTTTTTCCTGATAATGCCGACGACGTTGCGGTCGTGAAGCTCGCCGACGCCATCTTCGCCGCCTCGCGGGTCGATGTTGAGGACCCGATCGGCAACTGGAAGGCGCACAATGCAGCGCTGCGCAGCCGCACGGAATGGCTCAACGGCCATAATTTCCATGCGCTGCACTTTACCGGACCGGGCACCGACCTGACCGTCGGGCTGGCGGACGGCCATGAATGGATGGGCGGCGCCTCGACCGCCAAGAACGGCATCACCTGCAATCCGAACATCCCGACCGAGGAGGTCTTCACCACGCCGCATGCAAGGCGGGTCGAGGGTCATGTCTCCTCGACCAAGCCGCTGTCCTACCAGGGCACGCTGATCGATGAGATCTCTGTGCGTTTCGAAGAGGGCAGGATCGTCGAGGCCAGGGCATCGAAGGGCGAGGACGTGCTGAAGAAAGTGCTCGACACCGACGAAGGCGCGCCGCGCCTGGGCGAAGTAGCGCTGGTGCCGCATTCCTCGCCGATCTCGGCGAGCGGCCTGTTGTTCTTCAACACGCTGTTCGACGAGAACGCCGCCTGCCACATCGCACTCGGCCAATGCTATTCGAAGTGCTTCGTCGACGGCGCCTCGCTCAGCCAGGACGAGATCGCGGCGCGCGGCGGCAACAAGAGTTTTATCCACATCGATTGGATGATCGGTTCGGACAAGATCGACATTGACGGCGTCCACAAGGACGGAGCCCGCGTGCCAGTCATGCGCAAGGGCGAGTGGGCCTGACCCGTTTACGGAGGGTCCGATGGCCTTCGATCTGGCGGTCAAGCGTATCTACGAGCCACCCGCTCCCGACGACGGGCAGCGGGTTCTGGTCGACCGGATCTGGCCGCGCGGCGTCAGCAAGGAGGGCGCCGCGCTGACGCTGTGGCTGAAGGACATCGCGCCGAGCAACGAGCTGCGCAAATGGTTCGGGCATGAACCGGCGCGCTGGGCGGAGTTCCGGGAGCGGTACCGGCTTGAGCTGGATGGGAATGGCGAGGCGGTGAGTGAATTGCGCGGCCTGCTTCGCCACGGCAATGTGACGCTGCTCTACGGCGCGCATGACGAGGCGCATAACAACGCGGTGGCGCTGGCGGGGTATCTGCGCGGACGCTGAAGACCTTCTTTTTGCGAGTCGGCGGGACAGCGCCCCCCTCTGGCCTGCCGGCCATCTCCCCCTCAAGTGGGGAGATCCGCTGTCATCGTCGTCTTCGCAAATCACGAACGCGACAAGAATGGCGGAGCGGCGAAGCTGCCAATCTCCCCACTTGAGGGGGAGATGTCCGGCAGGACAGAGGGGGGCGCGACGGAACACCGCGGAACGAGAGGCGGCTCTACTTCCCCACCGCCTCTTCATAAACATCAGCCTTGAACCCCACCAGAACCCGGTCGCCGACCTCCAACACGGGCCGCTTGATCATCGTTGGCTTGGCCAGCATCAGCGCCTTGGCGTTCTTTTCGTCGAGGCCCTGTTTTTCCTTGTCCGGCAGCTCGCGGAACGTCGTGCTCGCCTTGTTGAGCAGCTTTTCCCAGCCGACCTTGCTAACCCAGTTATCCAGCCGCTTGGCGTCCAGTCCCTCTGCCCTGAAATCGTGAAACCGGTAGGCACTTTCATGGCCCTCCAGCCAGACGCGCGCCTTCCTGACCGTGTCGCAATTGGTGATGCCGTACATGGTGATCGTCAAAGCTGCTTTCCTTGGGCTGACCGTCGAATCCGCTTCGCAGCCTAAAACCGCCCTTCCCGCTTTGCCAGCGCCACTGCGGTATCTTCGGAATGTTCGGGTTTTCAGCCAGACGGCAGGGGCACGCGCTACACCGCTACCGCCATCCACCGCGACGAGGCGACCCGCAACAACCACGAGGAGATGGGTTTCTTCGACGGCTGGGGCACGGTGGCCGATCAGCTTTCGCAGTATGTGAAGTCGATTTGAGCATCCCACATGGCGGCCAGAACATCGTCCCGGTCGCCATGCCTGTTTCGACCCAGCGACAAGAGCAGGCTCCCTAAAGCCGGTGGATTTTCCCGGCCTCAATAGTAGAAGCGCTCTTCGGTGATCTTGCCGTTCTTGACCGTGTAGAGGCCGACTTCATCCATGGTGACACGCTCGCCGGTCGCCTTGGGCGTGATGTCGAACTTGAAGCGCACCGCGAACTGGTCGCCGTTGACATAGGGACCCTCGACCGAGCCGCCATGCACTTCATTGTTCTCTTGCCACCACTGGCCCTTCTGCCTGAGAGCCTCCTTGCCCCGGGCGATGGCCATTGGCCCCTCCATGGCTTCGAGGCTGACGATATCGTCGGCATTGTATTTCTCAGCTGCAGCCTCGTTGTCGCCCTGCTTGAGCAGCTCGGTGAAATCCTTGGCAATTTCCGCGATGGTCATTTGTGTTCCTCCTGTTCAGACGAATTGCAAATAGGGAACAGCTTGCCAGCCTGCCATCGTCGGACAGTGCGGTAGCTGACAAGCCATGTCAGGATGATGGGCGCGTGGATCACGTGACGACGATTTAAGGCGTTCACATCGCGGGCCGGGCATCGTCCTGGCCGGTCAATTGCCAATGGTGAGGCACATCATACCGACCTTCCTGGATGAAGCTATGGACGAGAGCAAAACCACGCACTGTCCAACTAATCGGGTCGATCGTCTTTTCGCGAATTTTGGGCACTCCCATTTTGTCGCGAAGCAGCGTGACATGCGGTTCAATGGACTTCGTGAGAAAGAGCTTTAACGGGCTATCCGAAATCACTGCCGTGAGGTTTCGCCAGAACTCTTGCAGCGACGGATTACCGTCGCTGCTACGCAAAACAAGCGCGCCACCGCCAAAAGCGCACAAGCGATCAAAAGAAACGTCGAAGGGTTTTGCGACAATCATTGAACCTATGTGGCTAGCGAGTTCGACCAAGCCGTCCGGCAGTCCGTCATGGTCGCCGAGTCCA
Source organism: Mesorhizobium sp. LjRoot246 (assembly GCF_964254115.1). Lineage (NCBI taxonomy): Bacteria > Pseudomonadati > Pseudomonadota > Alphaproteobacteria > Hyphomicrobiales > Phyllobacteriaceae > Mesorhizobium > Mesorhizobium sp. LjRoot246. The sequence continues at coordinate 5,230,837 of NZ_CAXUSN020000001.1, forward strand.
ACAAGCGAGATGTGATTGGCAATTATTTTCCCTTTCAGCCCGAATTCCTCGCGCCAAGCAGTCGCTTGTAAAGCGACAGGGTCGGCGATGGTGCCTTCCATCAGGTGACAGAAGAACAACCGATCGGTGCGACGACGCCTGTTCCGCTCATGCCAATTGAAAGATGTTTGACCGTTTTCAGCTGTGTTGAACGTGGGCAGTTCATTCATGTCCTTCCTCCTGTGCGCCACCCCATCTCCGCCAAGCCGGAAATTTTAGAACAAAAAGAGAACAAATCAAGCAGAAAACGAAGCGAGCGTTGGTGCTTTCCGCATCAGCGCCCGCGAGCTCAACGGTTGAAGAAGCCTGCTGAGCAGGGCTTAAGCCTACGCCCCCGTAGCCGATGATGCCCTTGACCTCGAAAAAATCGTGGATTGCCCAGTCGGCATACTCGCAACCGTTGCCCGACTGCTTGTAGCCGCCGAACGTGTGCTCCGGTTTTAGAGATCGGTTGGACTAGCTTGGCAGCACCGGGCAGTTGGCGCCACGGCGCAGACTGATATGAGCGATGTCGCCGACGCTGAATTGAAAACCCTCGGCCTGGCGCGGCGCGTCGATGACAACAGGTGCGCCCTGCCCGAGCTCGGCATGCAGGCGCAACGTGCGGCCGTGAAAGACGATGCTGTTGACGCGTGCCGGCGCCGTGCCCGGCGCGGCCTCCGTCATCGCCAGCAAATCCTCCGGACGCACGCCAATGGTCCGCACCTCGCCTTCGCCGGGTGACCGGTCGGTTTCAGAAATGGCCTCCAGCGGCAGGGCGCCGGCGGTGAAACGCAAGCGATCTCCATCGCGGCCGAGAAACCGTGATTGCAGGAGATTCATGGTGCCGATGAAGCTTGCTACAAACTTCGTGGCGGGCCGGTCGTAGAGTACGGCCGGCGGCGCGATCTGCTCGATGCGGCCCTTGTTCATGACGACGATGCGGTCGGAGATCGACAGCGCCTCGGTCTGGTCGTGGGTGACCATGACGAAAGTGGTGCCGAGCCGCGACTGCAGCCGCTTCAGTTCGACCTGCATCTGTTCGCGCAGATGCGCGTCGAGCGCCGACAGCGGCTCGTCGAGCAGCAGCACGCGCGGTTCGCAGACGATGGCACGCGCCAGCGCGACGCGCTGGCGCTGGCCGCCCGACAGTTCGGAGACGCGGGCGCCGATCTTGTCGGCGAGGCCGACCATGTCGAGGGCTTCGCCGGTGCGCTTTGCCTGCTCGGCTCCAGACAGTTTGCGCAGCGACAGGCCGAAGCCGACGTTTTCGGCGACATTCATGTGCGGGAACAGCGCGTAGTCCTGGAACACGGTGTTGACAGGGCGGTCGAACGGCCGAAGTGCGGTGATGTCGCGACCATCGAGCAAGACCTTTCCGCTCGACGGGCTTTCGAAACCGGCGATGACGCGCAGGCTGGTGGTCTTGCCGCAGCCCGACGGGCCGAGCAGCGTGATGAACTCGCCGCTGATAATGTCGAGATCGACGGCGTCGAGCCCGACGATACCGCCAGGAAAAATCTTCGAAACCGCCTGCAGCCGGACGAGTGGATCAGGCGCCATCGCGAACCTCGGACGGCTTCGTGGTGTTGACCCAGAGAATCTGGCAGCGCTCGGCGCCCGGATTGCGGAAGGCATGCAAAAGCGTGCTCTTGAAGGCAAAACTGTCGCCGGTCTTCAGCCCGTATTTTGTCGAATCCACCACCAGTTCGACCTCGCCTTCCAGCACATAGCCGAATTCATGGCCGGCATGGGCATAGGCCTCGGCGGTGCCGCCACCTGCTTCCACCGTCACCAGCATGCCGGTCAGCGTCGCGCCCGGCGGCGACAGCAGCGCCTTGGCGATGCCTTCCGACTTGACCGGGATCTGCCGCCGGCTGCTAGCGCGTACGCAATAGAGGTCGTTGACGGCATCGTTGCCGTCGGCGATCAGCGCCGACGGCTCGATGTCGAGGGCGGCGGCGAGCGGCCAGATCACCTTGACGCGCAGCGAGGACATGCCGCGTTCGATCTGGCTCAGCGCACCGATCGACACGCCGGCTTTTGCCGCAAGATCGGCCAGTGACAGGTTGCGCTCCAGCCGCAGCGCCCGCACGCGCCGGCCGACCCGCACATCGGCATCGTCCTTCGGCTTCTCAGCCGCTTCATCCAGCATGTCCATCAGTCGGTCCTCGTTTGCTTTTCCCTTCTCCCCTTGTGGGGTGAGAAGCGGTTCGCACAGCGAACGAAAAGCCAATTGCTTGGCTTTTCGAGCTTCGAACGCCCTGAGCCTGCGAAGGGCCGGGCGTGGTTAGTCGATCCACCCTGCCGGGTCCCCGCTGCTTCGCAGCGTCCCGGCGTTCGCCGGCCTTTCATCGTGCCACTGGCACGATGAATTCGCTTACGCGAACCGGCTGCTCACCCCACAAGGGGAGAAGGGGGAGCTTTATCCCCCCGCCTTCACCTTCTCAAACATCTTGGCGAGATCGTCATTCTGTTTCATCGGACCGGTGAAGATGGTGGTCTTCAGCATCACTTCCGGGTCGGACGGCAGTTGTAGTTTCTCCAGCTCCTCCTTCGGAACCGTGGCAAAGGCGGAGCTCAGCGAGCTGCCATAACCATAGGCCTCGATCAGGTATTTGCCCGAGTCGGCGTCCAGCCGGCTGTTGATGAAGTCATAGGCGAGATCGACATTCTTGGCATCCTTGAGCATGACGAAGCCGCAGGCCCAAGTCAGCATGCCCTCTTTCGGCTTCATGAACTCGACCGGCACGCCCTGCTTCTTGAGCGAGGTGGCGGACGCGTTCCAGGTCATGGCGGCGACCAGTTGGCCGCTTGCCAGCGCCTGTTCGACCGAGGTCATGTCGGTGGTGTAGTTGGAGAGCAACGGGCGCTGCTCGCGCAGTTTCTCGGCCACCTTGTCCATTTGCTCCGGCGTCATGTCGAACGGGTTGACGCCGGCCAGAAGCGCGGCAACGATCGGCGTGTCATGCACGGCATCGATGGTCGCCATGCGACCGGCATACTGCTTGTCCCACAAAAGGTTCCAGCTCGCTTCCGGGTTCTTCACCAGATCGGTACGGTAGAGGATCGAGGTGTTGCCCCAGTCCCACGGCACCATCCAGACCTTGCCGTCACCGGCCTGCAGATCGGGCAGGTTCTTGAACACCGGGAAGATCGAATCCCAGTTCTTGATGCGCTTGGTGTCGATCGGCTGCAGCAGGCCTTCCTTGTTCCAGCGCGCCACCTTGTCGTAGCAGGGATGCGCGATATCGGGGCGGAAGCCGGCCTTGACCTTGGTGAAGGCGTCATCGTCGTCACCGAAGATGGAGGCCTCGACGCCATCGGGATGTGCGGCGAGGAAGCTTTTGTTGAAATCGGGAAGTTCGTAGCCCGACCAGGTGAAATATTGCAGCTTGTCGCCGGCGAAAGCGACGGTCGACGACAGCGCCAATGCCAAGGCGGCAAAGCCGGCCCGGGCGGTCTTTCCGGATATCAGGTCGCCAGATTTCAGGTCGCCAGATTTCAGGTGGAATGCCATTGCAGTTCTCCTCTCTTGGTTTGTTTTGGTTGTGATGGATCCGCGGGTCTTGGTGCCGGTGCGGACAGACCGCGATGGCGCAGGATTTCGGCTGCTGCAGCGATGACAAAGGACACCGCCAGGATCGACGTACCCAGCGCCATGACCGTCGGCAGCGACTTTGGAAACCTGAGCTGGCTCCAGATGTAGAGCGGCAGCGTCGGCTCGGTGCCGGCGAGGAAGAAGACGACGATGAATTCGTCGAAGGAGATCAGGAAGGCCAGCATGAAGGCCGAGACGATGGCCGGCAGGCTGAGCGGCAGCATCACCCGCCGGAACGTCGTCCAGTCGGAAGCGCCGAGATCGAGCGCCGCCTCGCGAATGGTTTTCGGGATGGCGGCGAAGCGGCTGCGCATGATCACCACTGTCGTTGGCAGCGCCACCAGTATGTGGCCGAGAACGATGGCGATGCGCGATGGACCGAGACCGATGAGGTTGATGAGGATCAGCAGCGATATGCCGACGATGACGCCCGGGATCAGGATCGGCAGCCGGGCGATGGCGCTGATGGTGGCGGCCAGCGGCGAGCGGCCATAGAGATCCATGTAGGACACGGTGATGCCGCACAGAGTAGCGCAAGTGGCGGCAACGGCACCGATGACGAGGCTGTTCAGGAGCGCATTGGTCAGTGCCGAATTGCCGAACAAAGTCGCGTACCATTGCAAGGTAAAGCCTTGCAGCGGAAACGCTGCCTGGATCGAGTTGTTGAGGGAAAACAGCGGGATCAGCAGCACCGGCAGATAGAGAAAGACCAGATAGGCGATGACATAGACGCCGAGCCAGCGGCCGCCTCCCTGCGTGCGCTCAGCGCTCATGTGCGGCTGCCAAATCTGCGGTCGGCGAAGCGCGCGACCAGCACCACGCAGAGGATGACTAGCATGACGGCGACGGAGAGTGCGGCGCCAAACGGCCAGTCATTGGCCTTGCCGAACTCAGCCTGGATCAGCGTACCGATCATGGTGCTGGCCGGACCGCCGACCAGAGCCGGCGTGACATAGTCGCCGACCGTCGGCACGAAGACGACGAGCGCCGCCGCCAGCACGCCCGGCATCGAATTGGGCAGCACGACACGGCGGAAAGAGGTGAATGGCCGCGCGCCGAGATCGGAAGCGGCCTCGATCAGCGATTTCGGGATCGTGTCCAGCGCCACATAGATCGGCAGGATGGCGAACGGCGCATAGGCGTGCGCCAGCGTGACAACGACAGCGGCCGGCGTGTTGAGAAAGGCCAATGTCGGCTCGGACCAGATGCCGCTTTCGATCAGCGCCGAGTTCAGCACGCCATTATAGGCGAGCACGATCTTCCAGGCGAAGACGCGCAGGAGATAGCTGGTCCAGAACGGCAGCGTCACCAGGAACAGCAGCAGGCCGCGCCGCCGGCCGGCGTGGAAGGCAAGGTAGTAGGCGACGGGATAGGCGGTGACGACGGTCGCCAGCGTGACCAAAGCGGCGATGATCAGCGAGCGTAGCGTCACGGTCCAGTACAGCGGATCGGACACTACAGTGACAAAATTCGCCACCGTGAAACCTGCGCCGAGCAGCGATCCGTCATTGCCGCGGAAGGCGAGGAAAAGCACCAGGCCAAGCGCAAACAGGATCAGCAGCAAGGTGACCAGCGCGCCCGGCAGCAACATGGCGACCCGGAAGCCCTGAGAAGACCGGGCCTCTGGTGCTGGTGCTGCAACTGTGGTCGACATCGACCTGCCCAAGGAAATTTGAAATTAGCCTAGAATTTTTCATATTCATGAAACTGTCAAGCGGAATCCCAAACGGAATCACACTGATAGGAATTGCCTTGTCAGCGCTCCAGCGCATCGAGCAGGCGATACCAGGCAATGGTCGCCGCGACGCCGACCTGGCGGAAGGCATGGAACGGGATCGGCCGGATCGGCGAGACCGGGAAGGGCAATTGCCTAGCGTCGCCACCTTGGAGATAACCAGCAACGCGCTCGCCAAGCGCGGTCATCAGGCCGACACCGCGGCCCTGGCAGCCCACCACGGCCAGCAGGCCCCGCTCCGGCTCGTGAATGTGCGGCCGGTGGTCCGGCGTCATCGCCACCCGGCCGAACCAGCGCTTCTCGATGGCGACACCGGACAGCAAGGGATAGAGCCGTACCAGCGCACGCTCGAGATGCGCCCAGTCACCGGCACTGGTCGGCAGCGCCATGCGGCCACGGCCGCCAAGCACCAGTCGGCCATCGGCGCTCTTGCGGTAGTAGACGAGGATGCGCCTGGAGTCCGACACCGCCTGCCCTTCCGGCAGGATCGTGGCCGCCAGATTGGCGGACAGCGGCGCCGTGGCGATCTGAAAGGAATGCAGCGGCACGATCGTCTGGGCAAGGCCGGGGATCAGACCGTCCGTATAGGCGTTTGTCGCCAGCACGACCGCTTTCGCCTGCAATTCCGGGCCATTTTCAGTCGAAATACGCCACACACCGGCGGCCTTGGTGAGCCGCACGGCCTTTTGACGCTCGGCTATTCGCACTCCAGCCGCTGCCGCGACACGGGCGAGTTCCGACGTATAGGCGAGCGGATCGATCACACCGGCGCGGCGATCGAGCCAGCCGCCGAGATAGCCCTGTGCGCCGGTCATCGCAGCGATCTCCGCCGCATCGAGCAACCGGACATCGGCGCCACGCGCGCGCCATTGCCGGTCACGGTTTGCCGCCGCCTTCAGCGCGACCTCGGTGTGCGCCGCCTGGATCCAGCCATTGCGCACGAACGGCACCGCGAGCTTCTCGTCGCGAATCAGTTCGAAGACCGCATCGGCGGTCGAAGCCGCGAAATTGACGAGCGCCTCGCCGCGCTCCGGGCCAAAATGCTCCAGCAGCCATTCCGGATCGTATTTCAGGCCGGGAATGACTTGGCCGCCATTGAGGCCCGATGCGCCTTGGCCGATCTCGCCGGCCTCCAGCACCTGCACCGACATGCCAAGCCTGGCAGCATGCAATGCGGTCGACAGACCCATGATGCCGCCGCCGACAATGACGACATCGGCCTTTTCGCCACCGGGAAAAAGCGACTGAAACCTGGAAGCCGGCTGCGGCTTGCGCCAGATCGGATCGGAGAATGGTGCGGGCAAGGGTCACCTGGGATTCATTGTAAAATGAAAATCCTAGATGTGATTTCATTATTTTGAAAGCGGGTTTTGATCCGGCGCTTCGCAGATCGAGCCTGAGGGAGTTCCAGGCACTGCGGGTAGTATCGGATGAAACAACGCACCTCTCATCCGAACCGGTTGGTCGGCGTGCCTCGAACGCCTGTCCGTACCGCGAACAACCCGCCCTCTTGGGGATTTGCCTGCAAGTGTTCCCTGCTCATGGTAAATCGCGCCGACGTGACGAAGAGAGTATTGAAATTCTCGCCGCCAAAAGCGCAACTCGTAGGCCAGCTGCAGGGCAGGTCCACCACTTTGTCGAGAACCCCATTGGGAGAAATGCGCACGAGGCAGCCGCCGCCCGCAACGCGGCAATTCCAGACATAGCCCTGCGCATCCATGCACGACCCATCCGGCAGACCGCGCGGAAAGCCCGAGAAGAAAAGGCGCCTGTCGGTTATTCGCGATCGCACCCTGTCCCAGCGATAGCGGAACATCCGGTTCTTCGTCGTGTCCGCCGTGATGAAAGTATCATCCGCCGTCCAGATCATTGTGTTGGTGATGCCGAAACGATCGGCGCTGAGCGCGTCCACAATGCCGGTCGTGTCGACGCGATAGATCCGCCCCGCATCTCGCGAAATATCGCGCGGAAGGTCATCCGGGCCGATATTGTTTTCCATGGTTCCAACCCACAATGAGCCGTCTGGGGCGACCACGCCCTCATTCAACCGAGTGTCCGGGCTATCCGGTTCGATCGTCGCGATTGTCCTGAAGGTTTCCCCGAAATCCCACAGCGCCACATCCTTTCGCAGCCCGACGATTGCGCCACCGTTCCTGCACAGGCCGATCGAGGTTGCGAGGTCCGGTGCCTGCCAGCTCTGGTGATCGAGAGTGTCCGGATCGAGCTGGTGGATGCGCCGCCCGATAATATCCACCCAGATCAATGTTTTCCTGTTTTCGTCCCAGATCAGGCTCTCCCCGACGACATCCCGGGCACCGAAAACGAGAACTGCCTGCATCTCTCCGCTATCCATGCATTCCCTCATTTGGCGCGCTGGTTGACGTCCCTTGACAGACAGCATTTCACAAAGATATAGGCATTTCAAGAAAACATGTCATACAGGTTGAGGGCAAATGGTGGCCAATCGCAGCGTGATGCCGGAAGAGACCAATCCCGGGCTGGTCAGCGCCGCTATTCAGGCCATCACCCAATACATCCGCGTCGAGGGACTCGGCCCCGGCGACCTCTTGCCCAGCGAAGCCGATATGACCCGCAGGCTCAGCGTCTCGCGGACAGTGGTGCGGGAGGCCTTTCGATCGCTGTCGGCGATGCGCCTGATCGACATGAGCGCCGGCCGGCGCGCCAGCGTCGCCAAGCTCGACATCGGTGCCATGTCGATGGTGATCGAGCACGGCGTCACCACCGAACAGATCAGCGTCCACCAGGTTTATGATGTTCGCCGTACCATCGAAATGCGCACGGTGGCGCTCGCCGCACTTCGGCGGAGCGATGCCGAGGCGGCTGAAATCCAAGAATACGCGCGACTGATGCGCGAGAACTATCATGCGCCCCAGATGGTCATGGAGCACGACATCGCATTCCATGAGGCGATCGCGCGGGCCTCTCACAACCCGGTGTTCTCGTTGATCATCACCGCCTTCGGCGGCGTCACGCGGCGCACCTGGGTGATCGGCTGGCGTACACGCGCCTCCGTGGAAGATCAGATCAAGATGATCGAGGGTCACGCAGATATTGCCCGGGCGATCGTGGCGGGAAATCCGCAACTCGCCGCCGAACACATGGCCGCGCATTTCGACAAAAGCGTCAAGGCGCTGACCGATGCGGGGATCGCATGAAAATCCGCGCGATCGAGACCATTCGCATCGAAGAGCGGCCCAATCTGCTCTGGGTCGAGGTGCATACAGACGAAGGCATCACCGGCCTTGGCGAAACGTTCTTCATGGCGCGCACGGTCGCGGAATACCTGCACGAATATGTTGCGCCACGCGTCATCGGCCGCGATCCCCTGCAGATCGATCTGCTTTCCGCGGATCTGGTTGGCTATCTCGGTTTCCGCTCGAGCGGCGTCGAGGTTCGAGGCAATTCCGCCTTCGACATCGCGCTCTGGGATATTTTCGGCAAGGCGACAGGTCAGCCGATCGCGCAGCTTCTCGGGGGCTTTTCGCGGCAGTCCATCCGCACCTACAACACCTGCGCCGGCACCGAATACATCAAGGACGGCAAGGGACAGACCACCGCAAACTATGGTCTCGGCACGAAGCAGGGCTACGACGATCTGAACGGGTTTCTCCACCGTGCCGACGAATTGGCGGCGGAGCTCCTTGAAGACGGTATCACGGCCATGAAGATCTGGCCCTTCGACCATGCCGCTGAGAAGAGCCGGGGGCACGATATTTCCGCCGCCGATCTCAGAGCGGCGCTGCAGCCTTTCGAGAAGATCCGCAAAGCTGTCGGCGACAAGATAGACATCATGGTCGAGTTCCATTCGATGTGGCAGCTCCTGCCGGCGATCAAGATCGCCAAAGCGCTCGGACCTTACGGCACATACTGGCACGAGGACCCGATCCGCATGGACAGTCTCGGCGATCTCAAGCGCTATGAGGCCGCGAGCCCGGCGCCGATCTCTGCGTCAGAAACCTTGGGCAGTCGCTGGGCATTCCGGGATCTGCTGGAGACCGGCGCCGCCGGCATCGTGATGCTGGACATCTCCTGGTGCGGCGGACTTTCGGAAGCACGCAAGATCGCCGCGATGGCGGAGGCCTGGCACCTGCCAGTCGCCCCGCACGACTGCACCGGGCCTGTGGTTCTGGCGGCGTCCACGCATTTGTCTCTCAACGCGCCCAACGCACTCGTACAGGAGAGTGTGAGGGCATTCTACCGGACCTGGTATCGCGACCTTGTGACCGCGCTGCCGGAAGTCAAGGACGGCATGATCACCGTGCCGCCCGGCCCGGGCCTCGGACTGGAGCTCAATCCCGACCTCGGCCGGGCCTACACCGTCCATCGCCGCGTCTCCGACAAGGCGGACATCTGAAGTACACTCAACGGGAGGAATAGTAATGAAACGACTGACTGCAACGCTTTTGCTGGCCACGACGCTGTTCGCCGGGCCTTCCATCGCCAGCGCCGACGGGCTCAACATCGTCTTTACGCACCATTCGTCGGCCTCGAACACCTTCTGGCAGGCGGTGAAGAAGGGCTATGACGATGCCTGCGGCAAGGTCGAAGCCAAGTGCAACATGATCTTCACCCAGACCGAGGGTTCGGTCGAGCAGCAACTCGCCAACATGCGCGCGGCACTTGCCGCCAAGCCGGATGCCTTGCTGACCTCGATCGTCGACAACAAGGCGTTCGACGACGTCATCAAGGAAGCGCGCGACGCCGGCGTCCTGGTGATTGCGGTCAATGTCGATGACACCGAAGGCGCCAAGGGCAACGCCCGGCAGGCCTTTATAGGGCAAGGTTTCAAGCCGGCGGGCTATTCGCTCGGCAAGGCGATTTCCGAGAGCTTCCCGAAAGAAGGGCCAATCAAGGTTCTGGTCGGCATTTCGGCACCAGGCCAGAACTGGTCGGAGAGCCGCGGCGCAGGCGTGATGCAGTTCCTCGAAGAGTACAAGGCGGCCCATCCCGACCGCCAGGTCTCATGGGAGCGGATCGACAGCGGGACGGACCTTGCGGTCACGTCCGATCGTGTCGGCGCCTATCTCAACGCGCATCCCGACACCACCGCCTATTTCGACACCGGCTTCTGGTGCGCGGGCGTTGCGCGGTCCTTGCAGGATCGCGGTGTCGCTCCCGGCAAGGTCCTGCTTGGCGGCTTCGATCTGGTGCCGGAAGTTCTGCAGCAAATGCAGAAGGGCTATGTGCAGGCCCTGGTGGACCAGCAGCCCTACATGCAAGGCTTTATGCCAGTGATGGAAGCCTACCTGAACAAGAAGGTAGGTCTGGCACCCTCCGACATCGATACGGGCCAGGGTATCGTACGCCCGGACCAGGCCGACGCGATCATGGCGCTTTCCGCGCAAGGTCTTCGTTAGGCCCCGCACGCCATGTGTTCACCCGGCGGTGCCCGCGCCGCCGGGTGGTCCCCCGCCTCAATTCCTGGAGCCTGCCTTGAAACGCCTCTTCAAGACCTATCTGGAAAAACCGGAACTGGCTGGACTGATCCTGCTGGTGCTTCTGGTGGTGATTTTCGAGATCCGATCGGACGGCGTGTTCCTCAACCAGGACAACCTTCGTGGCATGCTCGGCATTCTGCCGGAAACGGGCCTCGTCGCCATCGGCGTCACGATCTTGATGATCAGCGGCGAGTTCGACCTGTCGGTTGGATCGGTGTTTGCGCTGATGCCGATGTCCATGGCCGTCCTCATGGTCGAGGGTGTGCCTTTCCCACTCGCTTTGCTGGCCGGCCTTGGCGTTTGCGCGGTCATTGGCTTCATCAACGGCTATGTGACGATCAGGTTCGAGATCCCGAGCTTCATCACCACGCTTGGCATGCTGTTCATCGCCCGGTCGCTGACGATCGTCGTCTCGGGCGGGTTTCCACCCCTGCTTCCCGCTGATCTGCCGAACTGGCTGTTCACGTCGTTTGTCGGTCCCGGCCACATGTTCCGCATGTCGTTCCTGTGGTTTGTCGGAATTGCCGTGCTGACGTCGCTGATGCTTTCCCGAACCAATTTCGGCAATTGGATAAAGGCCACCGGCGGCTTCCATCCCGCTGCCGCCTCGATGGGCATCCCGACCGCAAGGGTGAAACTCGCATGTTTCATGCTTTGCTCGATGCTGTCCGGTTTCGCCGGCATGTTGCAGGTGCTGAGACTGGGCTCTCCCCTGCCTTCCATCGGCGAGGGTCTGGAACTCCAGGCAGTCGCCTCAGCGGTCATCGGCGGCGCTTCGCTGGCAGGCGGCATCGGTACGGTCGCAGGCGGTATCATCGGCACGATCCTGATCCGCATTATCGACAATGGGCTTGTGCTCTCGCAAGTCGATGCGAACTGGTTCAAGTTCGCGATCGGCTTCCTGACCATCTTCGCCGTCGTCGCCAATGCCTGGATGCGCAAGCGCGCCAAGGCGATCAAGATGGAGAATTGAGATATGGACGACGCGATCATCTCCGTCCGCAATCTTCACAAATGGTACTCGGGCGTGCATGCGCTGAAGGGCGTGAGCCTCGACTTCAAACGGGGCGAGGCGCTCGGGCTGATAGGCGACAATGGCGCCGGCAAGTCGACGCTGATCAACATTCTATCCGGCGTCCAAACAGCCGATGAGGGCGAAATCCTGGTCGACGGCAAGCCGGTGCGGATCGCCAGGCCGCGCGATGCGATGAACCTCGGTATCGAGACCATCTACCAATACAATTCCATGGTTCCCACCATGTCGATTGCCAGGAACCTGTTTATCGGGCGGGAACCGACGCGGTTTTCCGTGTTCGGCGTGGGCATCCTCGACCAAAAGAAGATGGGCAGCGAAAGCATCAAGGCGATCGCCAATGTCGATCTGCATCTGCGCTCGCCCGACGCGCTGGTCGGCGAACTGTCAGGGGGCCAGCGGCAGGGCGTCGCCATCGCGCGCGCCATGCACTTCAAGTCGAAGGTGATGATTCTCGATGAGCCGACCAACCATCTGTCGGTCAAGGAAACGCATAAGGTGATCGGCTTTGTTCGGGGCTTGAAGGAGCAAGGTGTCACCGGCGTCTTCATCAGCCACAACATGCATCACGTCTTTGATTGCTGTGATCGCGTGGTCGCGATGGCGCGCGGCGAGATTGTGCTCGACAAGCGCATCGAGGAAACCTCCATCGACGAAGTCCATAACGTGCTTTGAGAAGCGGGGAATGGTGATGACGAACCTTTCCGGCAAAGTTGCGCTCCTGACCGGCGGTCTGGGTTCGCTCGGTCGTGCCCAGGCTGCCGCACTTGCGCGCGCCGGCGCTCGCGTGCTTCTGCTTGACCGCCCCGAGACTGTCGAAGGACCTGGGATCGCCGCTGAATTGGCGTCGGCAAGCAAGGGTGCGATCGTCTATATCGGCTGCGACCTGAACCAGTTGGCCGAAGCCGAAGCGGTGGTCAGGGCGCTCGCCGACGAAGAAGGCGCGATCGACATTTTGATCAACAACGCGGCGCTTATCATCAACCGTCCGTTCGAAGACTTTTCACTCACCGAATATGAGGACCAGATCCGCGTGAATTCCTCGGCTGCCTTCGCGCTGGCGCGCGCCTGCGCTCCTGGTATGAAGAAGAAGGGCCAGGGGAGGATCGTCAATTTCTGTTCGGTGACGCTGAACGGCCGTTGGGAGGGTTACGTGCCCTATGTAGCCTCGAAGGGCGCCATGCTGGGTCTCACGAAGTCGCTGGCGCGGGAATTGGGACCGCACGGCATTACCGTGAACGCAGTATCGCCGGGCGCTGTCGTTTCCGAGGCGGAGGAGCGCGTTTTCGGCGAACGGCTCCAGGAATACAACGACTGGATTCTGACCAACCAGAGCTTGAAGCGTCGCATCGAGCCGCGGCATGTCGCCGATCTCGTGCTGTTCCTTGTCTCCCCGGCCTCGGACATGATCAGCGGCCAGAATATCAGCGTCGATGGTGGCTGGTAGAAGTGGCTTTCCGTCGATGACAAACAGTGATGCGGTCCAGCTTGCCGACGGACGCGCAAGCCTGGTGGTGAGCCCTCGCCAGGGCGCCGCCATCCTGCGCTACGACGCGCTGCGCCCCGGCCGGGTGCCCACGCCCGTCATCAAACCATCGACGGGTCTGATGAAGTTCGGGTCTCAACTGCTGGTACCATGGTCGAACCGTATTTCCGGCGGGGGCTTCGAGTTCGAAGGGCGCTACCATGCGATCGAACCCAATGTCGAAGGCGAGCCGTTCCCGCTCCATGGCGACGGTTTTCAAAGGCCGTGGCGGCTGACACGACGAACCGGCACTGAAATGGAGCTGGTTTTGGAAAACGGTGCAATCGGACCCTATCGCTACCATGCAAGTGTCCGCTACGCACTGGAGGATGGCGCACTGGCCGTGGTCCTGACCGTCGAGAACCGGGCCACCATACGCCTGCCCTACGGGCTCGGCTTCCATCCGTGGTTTCCGCGCAGTCCGCACACCTCGCTCCAAGCATCGGCGACAAGGGTCTGGCTGGAGGACGAACGCCACCTGCCGACGGCGGTTGTGCCGCTTGCCTCCCGCCCGGAGTGGTATTTCTCGCAAGCCGCGCCCCTTCCCGACACCTGGGTCAACAACGCGTTCGAAGGCTGGGACGGCCGTGCCTCGATCGCCCAGCCGGATGACGCCATCCTGGTCACGGTCGAGGCATCGTCGACGCTGAACGTCTTCGTTCTCTATTCGCCGGCACGAGATGCCGATTTCTTCTGTTTCGAACCGGTTTCACATGTCGTGGACGCCCATCACGGCAGCGGCCTGACCGCGCTGGACCAAGGCAGATCGACAAGCGCGCATTTGCGCCTACGCTGGGATGGACTGTAGCCCCGAATCGAGAGTTTGCGAGGCGGTGTTCTTCGGCGCGGGGACATGGCCGACATGGGTCTTTCCGTTGGGCGTCTGCCGCTCTGCCACACGCCGACTTGAAGAAGAGACCACGGCACTCCACAATGTTGAAACATCCCTCCCTGTGACGAGAGAAGAGTAGTGACGAACATGACCGTTCTGCCTGACGACGATGGTGTCTTTCTCGGCCGCGCCCGATCATCGGCCGCGCCCCATCCCCTGGTGGTCACGGTCCGCGACGGCACGGTTTTCGACATCACGTCGCGTGCGGCACCGACTGTGCGTGACATCTGCGAGATGCCGGATCCTGCCGGCCATGTGCTATCGGCCAAGGGCAGACCGATCGGATCGCTCGATGACATCGCCGCCAACAGTTTTGAGACCAGGCGCGATCCGGCAAAGCCGTATCTGCTCTCCCCGGTCGACCTGCAGGCGGTCAAGGCGTCGGGCGTCACCTTCGTCGTCAGCCTGCTGGAACGGGTGATCGAGGAACAGGCGCGCGGTTCGGCTGAAAAAGCCGACGCCATTCGCGCCGACATTGCCGGGCTGATCGGCCACGATCTGTCGAAGCTGAAGCCCGGTTCGCCCGAGGCGATGGAGATCAAGGCCAAGCTGATTTCGCGTGGCGCCTGGTCACAATATCTGGAAGTGGGCATCGGCCCCGATGCCGAGATCTTCACCAAATGCCAGCCGATGGCCTCGGTCGGCTTCGGCGCCGATGTCGGCCTGCACCCGGTATCGACCTGGAACAATCCGGAGCCCGAGATCGCCATGATCGCCGCCTCAAGCGGCAGGATCGTCGGCGCCACAATCGGCAATGACGTCAATCTGCGCGATGTCGAAGGGCGTTCGGCGCTGCTGCTCGGCAAGGCGAAGGACAACAATGCCTCGGCCTCCCTCGGTCCCTTCATCCGGCTTTTCGACGACACGTTCTCGATCGATGACGTCAAGCGGGCCGTCGTGCGCCTGAAGGTCGAGGGCGAAGACGGGTTCTCGCTGGAGGGCGCAAGCTCGATGGCCGAGATCAGCCGCTCGCCGGAGGAGCTGGTCGCCGCTGCCATGGGTCCGCACCACCAGTATCCGGACGGGCTGGCGCTCTATCTCGGCACCATGTTCGTTCCGTCCAAGGATCGCGGCGAGAAGGGCAAGGGATTTACCCACAAGGTCGGCGATATCGTCACCATCTCGTCGGAGAAATTCGGCGCGCTGGTCAACCGGGTGCGGCTGTCGCCGGACTGCCCGCACTGGACCTACGGCGCCAGCCATCTGATGAGGGAGCTGGCCAAGGCCGATCTGATCTAGGGTTTGCCGATATTCAGGTGATGCCGGTCTGCGAATAGCAGTTTCCTGCGCTTCCGGTACTCGCGTACCCGAACGTACGCTCCGTTCCGGTTCTCGGAACCCACTATTCTCGACTCGGCCTGACCTGAATCTCAACAAACCCTATCCGCCCTCGCCTCGAAGGGATCGCCATCAACACAATTTTATGCGGAAGCTGGGTGACTGCGGACGCAATCCACTCCAAGATCGTGGCGCGGTCGGGGGGCCGTCCGCATGTCCGATTCGCCGATACTGTTCTTGCGCAATGTTGCCAGACGCTTTGGCGGCACGGTCGTGCTCGAAGATATGAACCTTGTGGTCGAGCGCGGCTCGATCCACGCGGTGGTTGGCGAAAGCGGCGCCGGCAAATCGACGCTGATAAAGGTGCTGGCGGGCATCGTCCGGCCGGACAGCGGCACGATCGAGTTTGACGGCAAGAAGGCAACGATCGACAGCCCCAATGCGGCGCGAAAGCTAGGCATCGGCGTCGTCCTGCAGCAGGCCGGGCTGTTTGCGGAGCGCCCGGTGCTGGCAAATCTGTTCGTCAACCGCGAACCGCTGCACAACGGGCTGATCTCGCGGCGCGAAATGGAGGCGCGCAGCCGTGACCTGCTTCGCCAGCTTGGCCTCTCCGTCGATGTCCGCGCCCCGCTCCGCGATCTCGGGCCAGGTGAGCGGCAACTCATTGCGATCGCCCGCGCGCTTCTGGAAAACCCGAAACTGCTGATCCTCGACGACCCTCATTCGGCGCTCGACCGGCGTGAGACAGATCGGCTGTTCGCCGTGCTGCGGGGGCTGAAAGCCAAGGGCATGAGCATGCTCTACGCATCGAACCGGCTCGAGGATGCGCTGGCCATTGCCGACCAGTTGACGGTCATCCGCAACGGCCGCGACGTGCTGTCAAAGGCGCGGCACGAGCTGACGACGTCGGAGGAAGCGATGATCGGCCAGTTGCGCCAGTCGCTGTTTCCGCTACCGCTCAGAGCCATGCCGACGCTTGCCGGCACGCTGCGGTCGCAGCTCGCGGTTTCCGGGCTCGGCGGCGGCAGGTTGTCGGATGTCAGCTTCACGGCCCGCGCGGGCGAGATCGTCGGCCTTGCCGGGCTCGCCGGCTCCGGCGTGTCGGACCTGCTTGCCCTCTTGTTCGGAGCGCAAAAGGCGCGCGCGGGCAGAGTGCGCTTCCCGGACGGCGACGGGTTGCCGAAGACCCGCACCGAAGCGGCACGGCGCAACATCTGCATGATTTCAGGCGAGCGCGGCAACGGACTGATGCAAGACAAGTCCATCGCCTTCAACCTGGCGAACGTTGTCGTCGGCGCACGCGACTGGGGCTCGCGCTGGTATTCTCCCAGGACAGCGCTCGAGCGCGCCGCACGGCAGATCGAGGCGCTGCGCATCAGGTCAACTCCCGAGATGCCGGCGGGCTCGCTATCGGCCGCCGGCCAGCAAAAGGTGATCATCGCCAAATGGCTGGAAATCGGCCCGCAAGTGGTGCTGCTCGATGAGCCGGCGCGCGGCATCGATATCGGCAGCAAGCAGGAGATCTACGCCTTGATCCGGCAGATGGCGGCCAGCGGCTGCATCGTGCTGCTGCATTCGAGGGAACTGTCCGAGCTGACCGGCTTGAGCGATCGCATCCTTGCCTTCCACCAGGGCCGGCTCGCGGGCGAGATCGCCGGCGCCGATATGGATGGCGGCAGGCTGCTGCAGCTGATCGCGGCGGACGAGACGGTGAGCGAAGGCCAACAGACCAGTCGCGAGGGCGTTGTATGACCAGAACCGATACCGCACCGCCTTTGGCCGGATCTACGAACCGTAATCCGGGGCGCGGCATTCGGCTGCCGGCCGAGACCGGTGCCGTTGTCGCGTTCGTCGCCCTGGTTGCGCTGCTCGGCTGGCTGCAGCCATCCTTCTTCGATCTGGCCAATCTGTCGTCGCTGCTGGGGCAAGCCGCCCTGCCCGGCCTGCTGGCGATCGGCATGGTGTTCGTGCTCGCCACGCGCGAGATCGACCTGTCGGCCGGTGCGGTGTTCCATCTCGCGGCAACCTTCACGGCGCTGCTCATGGTTGCCGGAATAAACCCATGGCTCGCCGCCCTGGCGGGTGTCGCGGCCGGCGCCGGGCTCGGCCTGATCAACGGCCTTCTGGTGATCGCGCTGCGGCTGCCGGCTCTGCTGGTGACGCTCGGCACATGGTGGATGATCCAGGGCCTGTCGCTGGTCGTCGGCAAGGGAGAGACAATCGCGCCGGGTGCGGATGGGAGTGTCTTCGCGGGCAACGCGTTCGTCATTGTGCCGGTGACAAGCATCGTCTTTGTCGTGCTGGCGGTGGCGATGCATGTCGTGCTCCATCGCACCCGCTTCGGTTACCGGGTCCAGGCCGTGGGCAGCAATCCGCAGGCTGCCGCCTATGCCGGCATTCCTACAGGCAAGGTCAAGCTGCTGACACTGGTTCTGATGGGTGCCATGGCCGGGCTTGCCGGCGTGATCCATGTCGGCGCGCAGGGCGCCATTGCCCCCGGTGACGGCGGCACTTTCGCGCTGCTGGCGATCGCGGCGGCCATCATTGGCGGCACATCGCTTTCGGGTGGCAACGGCAGCGTCATCGGTGCCGCGATCGGCATGCTGGTTCTGCAGACAATACTGAGCGCCATGACCTTGCTTGGCGTGGACGCCATCTGGGCCGGCTTCACCACCGGTGCTCTGGTCGTGCTTGCCCTCGCGGTCGATCGGATGATCAGGCTGTGGCGTAACCGGCGCGCCGACCGTGATGAGGACTATCCGCTCAGCTAGGCTCGACACCAATTATCCGACAGTCGGAAAATCACCTCAACTGATGCAATCTGATGGGACCGTTGATGGCGCCTCGTCAGACGCCAACTACATCTGCAGATGGAGGCTTGCCATCCGTCGAAAAAGGGAATGCTCTGACGCATTCAACCGGCACTGGCAAAAGACGCAAAACAAGGGACGGATTTTTGAACTGACCATCTACAAACGGGAGGAAATCAAATGCTGACACGGCTAAGACTCGTTCTATACGGCCTGTTGGTGGCGCTGACGATTGTTCCGGCAGCGGCACAGGCCAAGACGTTCTACTGGATTTCGCATGGCGGCCCGGCCGATCCGGTCTGGACCTACTTCCTGGCCGGCGCCAAGCAATGGGCCAAGGACACCGGCAACACGGTCAACACCTCGTTCCACAATGGCGATGTCGCCTCGCAGCAGGAAGCGGTTCGCGCCGCCCTCTCCGCCAAGGCCGATGGCATCGTCACCACGAGCCCCGATCCGGGCAGCCTGATCGAGATCGTCAAGGAAGCGCGGGCGGCGAAAGTGCCGATCATCAATTTCAACACGCCCGACCCGAAAGCCGACTTCAACGCCTATGTCGGCGGTGACAACGTCACCTTCGGCAAGCACTGGGCGCAGTATCTGGTCGACAAGGGCCTGGTGAAGAAGGGCGACTTCGTCTGGATGCCGGTCGAAATCCCGGGCGCCACCTACGGCGTGCAGGAAGAAGAAGGCATCAAGAGCGTCTTCGAGCCGCTCGGCATCACCTATGAAATCACCGAAGCGACGCTCGACCAGGCCGAAGCCATCAACCGCATGGTCGACTATCTCACGGCCAACAAGGCCAAGGTCAAGGCGATCATCGGCCTCGGCGATCTCGTCACCGGCTCGATCAAGCGTGTGTTCGACCAGGCCGGCATCAAGGCGGGCGAAATCCCGGTCGTCGGCTGGGGCAACTCGCTTGACACCACCCAGGAAGTGCTGAGCGGCTACGTCAATGCCGGCCAGTGGCAGGATCCGCAGGCGACCAGCTATGTCGCGCTCTCGCTGGCCAATATGGCGGCCAGCGGCATTCCTCCGGGCTTCAACGTCATCACCGGCGCGCTCTACGAAAAGGACACCGCGCAGGTCTACGACGACATCCTGTCCGGCAAGTAACACTCCAACCCTAGCAGTCGCGACCGCCCGGCGGTCGCGACTGCCGCTCCATTCTCGCCGAGCCCTTCGCACGCGAATGTGCAACGCTCAGCCTTCCACTCATGTCGCGGATTGCCTGTGGAAAATCGTTCGCCCATCCAACACCTGATCGCACGGCCTGAATTCGGCCCCCTGGTGCTGCTCGTCGTCGAGATTGCCGTTTTCTGGAGCATCAACCACGACTTCCTGTCGCCGCAGAACATCTCCAACACGCTGGCTTTCACGGTCGAGCTCGGCCTGATCGCGCTGGCGATGACGCTGTTGATGACGTCGGGCGAATTCGACCTCTCGGTCGGCTCGCTGTTCGGTTTCTCGCCGGTCTTGATGTGGACGTTGTTCAACAGCGGCCTGACTTCACTGGAAGTCGGCTTTGTCGTCGCGCTGCTGGTTGCCGCCTTCATCGGGCTGGTCAATGGCTGGTTCGTGACACAGCTCAAGATCCCGTCCTTCCTGGTGACTCTCGGCATGCTGCTGGTGGTACGCGGCACCGCTCTTTTCGTCACCGACGGTTTTCCGCAGCGCACCTGGAGTGCGGAAGGCAGCTGGTTGGCCGAAGCGCTGGTCGGCGATTTCTTCGTCGGTCCATTCCGCATCTACATGTCGCTGTTCTGGTTCATCGCCGCGGCCATCGCGCTCGGCTACGTCCTGACGCAAAGCCGCACCGGCAACTGGATCCAGGCGGCCGGCGGCAACCCGAGTGCTGCAAGGGCGCGCGGCGTCAATGTCAGCGGCGTCAAGATCGGCCTTTTCGTGCTGTCGTCGGTCATGGCTTCGCTTGCCGGCGTCATCTCTTCGCTGCGCACGTCGGCAGCCAACCCCAACAGCGGCACCGGCTATGAGCTCGAGGTCATCGCCATGGTGGTGATCGGCGGAACCGCGCTGACCGGCGGGCGCGGCACGATCATCGGCACCGTGCTCGGCATCCTGATCCTGCGCGTGATGCGCAACGGCATCGTGCTGATCGGCGTGCCCGGCCTTGCCTACAACATCTTCATCGGCGCCATCATCCTTGGCATGATGGCGCTGCATTCATGGCTGGAACGCCGGCATCAGGCAGGGACTTGAACCATGGCCGAGCCACTGATCCGCATGACGAACATCCGCAAGTCCTATGGCCGCGTGCAGGCGCTGGAGGATGCCAATTTCCACGTCAATGAACGGGAGATCGTCGGTCTGCTCGGCGACAATGGCGCCGGCAAGTCGACGCTGATCAAGGTGCTTTCGGGTGCCGTGCCGCTGACCAGCGGCGACATCTTTATCCGCGGCAAGAAGGTGAGCCTGCGCAACACCGGCGACGCCATCGCCCAGGGCATCGAGACGATCTACCAGGATTCGGCGCTGGTCACGCAACTGTCGATCGCCCGCAATTTGTTCCTCGGGCGCGAGCCGATCAAGCCGCCGCGCTTCCTCAATCGGATGGACCAGGACGCGATGAACACGGTCGCCCGCGACCTGCTCAAGCAGGTCGGCATCTCGAAGAACATCCCGCCGACGACGCCGATCGGCTCGTTGTCGGGCGGCGAGCGCCAGGCAGTGGCGATCGCGCGCGCCATGCATTTCGACAGCGACCTGATCATTCTCGACGAGCCGACCAACAATCTCGGCGTCGCTGAAACACAGGGCGTGCTGAGCTTCGTGCGCAACGCCCGCGATTCCGGCCATTCCTGCATTTTCATCGCGCACAACATCCACCATGTCTTCCAGGTGGTCGACCGTATCGTCGTCATGCGCCGGGGCAAGGTGGTCGCCGACGACATCGACCCGAAGAAGACCAGCGTGGCGGAAGTCGAGCGGATCATCACCGGCATGTCGGACAAGGAAATCCGCGATGCCATCGCCGATGGCAAGCCATCGCACTAAGAACGGGTGATGGGCGGCAATCACCCGTCACCTCAAATCGCATCGCTTGTCTGGCGCGGCATCGCAGGGCGTATAGGGTTGCGGCATGAAAGCCACCGTCTCGGATATTCCCCGCAATTGCGGGCTGTGGGTAGCGGCATGAAAGCCACCGTCTCCGATATCGCGCGCAATTGCGGGCTGTCGACCGCAACGGTCGACCGGGTGCTAAATAACCGGCCAGGTGCGAGTGCGGCCAACCGGCAGCGCGTCATGGAGGCTGCCAAGCAGCTTGGCTATCTGCCGGTCGCCGATCAGGTGACGCTGCCTTCGCGGCCCGCCCACCTCGAATTCCTGCTGCCGATCGGCAGCAACGCCTTCATGCGCGACCTCGCCGGACATATCGAGGACTACGCCGCACGCCTGCCGCTTGTCGCCTCGTGCCGGATTCACAACCTCGCAGGGATTTCGCCGAACGCACTGCAGAGCGCTGTCGAAAACCTGTCGCTCAGGGCCAATGGCGTCGGTGTCATCGCCGTCGATCATCCGCGCACGCGAAACATACTGCGCGACATCGTCGACGCCGGCATGCGCCTGGTGACGCTGGTGTCCGACGTTCCGGCAGCACCGCGCTCGGCCTATGTCGGCATCGACAACCGGGTGGCGGGGCGAACGGCGGCGCTGCTGATGGGACGCTTCCTTGGCGGCCGCACCGGCCATCTGGCGATGGTCGTCGGCTCACGCTCCTATCGCGGCCACGAGGAACGCGAAATGGGTTTCCGCTCGGTGCTCAATGAGGAGTTCCCTAACCTGACCGTCAGCAGCGCCGTCGAGATCAACGACGAGCCCGACGTTAGCTACACCGAGACCATGAAGGCGCTGCACAACGAGCCGGAGCTGCTCGGCATCTATTGCGTCGGGGCCGGACACTCGGGCGTTGCAAGGGCGATCCGGGAGGCCAGGCCAAACCGCAAGCCGGTGTTCATCTGCCACGACCTCACCAAGGACACGCGCGGCCATCTCGTCGACGACCTGCTCGATGTCGTCATCGACCAGAATGCCCGGCTGATCGCCGAGCAGTCGGTCATCCGCCTGCTCGGCTCAATTGCGTCCTCGGCGCCTTACCTGACGAAAAAGTTCATCGAGCCGCGCGTGATCTTCAAGGAAAATGTGCCGGTTCAATAAGTTAGCGCGCCGGATCAAGGTCGCGTTGTTCGGATTTGTAGGAGGATTGGTGCGTGGTGCGGCAATTCTGCACACCTGCTATGCAACTTTTATCATTGCCGAATCATTGGGCAAATCGTAGGTTCTGGTTGTCGGCCATCTACTCCTCCCAGATGCGATGCCGACGCTGAGTGGGGTGCACCTCCTCCCGCGCCACATTCGAAATCGAGCCCGCTGCCACCTCCTCCCGGCAGCGGGCTTTTTTCGTTCTGCCGTCGGAAACTCCGGTGCGGCCTGCGCCAAGGGCGCCAGGCATCGCCCCGGTCACAGATCGGTAAATCGCCAACAGTCGCGCCGGATTTCAACCGGCGGCGGTGCCCCGGAAGGAAACGATCAACCCTTCGGCCATGCGCACGAACTGCGTGCTCGGACCTTCGGTACCCACGGTCTGCACGCTGACACGCGCGCCCTCGATCAGCAGCGACAGCGTATCCGCGAGCAGTTCGGCCTGACCAATGCCGGCATCCCGACACAGCGCCACAAGGCGCGAGCGCTGGGCTTCCTTGAGCTCCTTGATGACCAGCCTGGCCGGATGGTCCGGCTCGGTCAGTTCAGCGGCGGCGTTAGCCATGTCACAGCCACGGCCGTCAGCATTGAGCATGGCAGCCGCCTTGCGAACCCACGCATGCAGTTGGGCGAGCTTGTCGCCAGGAAATTCGGCCTCGAACGCATCCCACATAGCGCCGGCCTTGGCCGCATTGGCGCGCAGGCATTCGACGATCAGCTCGTCCTTGGATTCGAAGTGACGATAGAGCGTCATCTTGTTCGTGCCGGCAGCTTCGGTGATGGCGTCGACGCCGACGCCTTTGATGCCATGCTTGTGGAACATGTCGCGTGCCGTCTCCAAGATTCGATCCCGGGGACGAGAGCGCTCCACGACGCCGTCTGTCATCATGATCTCCTTTCGTTTCCAAAAAACCCTCGGCCACCTCTTGACTAGGGTGTTACCGGTCTGTAACTTCCAGATGTTACTTACTGGTAACACCTATGTTGCCCTCCGTCAATAACAAGGCCGTGATCTGGTCCTGCCAGACGAGAGGGACGGGGAACTGCCAATCATGCGGCCTCGGCCGGTGAAGAGATGAAAACGGTTCGCGAGCATGGGCTGCGAATCGACAGACAAGGAGCCGGCCAATGCCACAGCGCCGCGATCTTACCATAGATGAAGCCGTCCGGGATCCGATGATCCGGCTGGTCATGAAAGCCGATGGCGTCGACCCGCGCGCCTTCGAGACGATGCTGCGCTCGCTCGCCGATGCGCAGCGCGACGAGGTGCCGTTGCTGCGTTCGCGGGACGGTGACAAGCGCGGCCAGAGGCTGTCCAGGGTTGCCAGCGCCTTCGGGCGGGCAAGAGCAGCGGGAGAGGCGTGCGTGTCGTGGTAAACTTTTTCATTCATCGTCCGATCTTCGCTTCAGCGATCGCCATCATCATGGTGCTCGCCGGGACAATTTGTTATTTCCTGCTGCCCGTTTCGCAGTTTCCCGACATCACACCGCCGCAGGTCGTGGTCAGCGCCCATTATCCGGGCGCCAGCGCGCAAGTGGTGGCCGACACGGTGACGACGCCGCTTGAGCAGCAGATCAACGGCGTGCAAGGCATGACCTACATGTCGTCGACGAGCTCCAATGACGGCTCCTCGACCATCACCATCACCTTCGATGTCGGTTATTCGCTGAGCACTGCCGCCGTCGACGTCCAGAACCGCGTCTCGCAGGCCGCCTCGTCGCTGCCGGCGATCGTCAACCAGGGCGGCGTGACGATCAAGAAGCAGAACCCGAACTTCGTCCTGATCGTCAACCTGACCTCGCCCGACAGTTCGGTCGATCCGGTGGCGCTGAGCAACCTTGCCTATCTGCAGGTTGTCGATCCGCTGAAGCGCCTGCCTGGCGTCGGCGACGTACAGATCTTCGGCGAACGGCGCTACTCGATGCGCGTTTGGCTCGATCCGGACAAGCTTGCCAATCTCGGCATCACCGCGGTCGACGTACAAAACGCCATCGCCGAACAGAACGTCCAGGTGGCGGCCGGCAAGATCGGCCAGTCGCCGGCACCGGCCGGCACCGCCTTCGAAATGCAGGTCAACGCTGTCGGCCGCTTGAGCGACCCGAAGGAATTCGGCGAGATCGTCGTGCGCGCCAACACGGACACCGGCTCGCTGGTCAGGCTGCGCGACGTCGCCCGCATCGAGCTCGGCGCGCTGCAATATTCGTCGTCCGCCTTCTTCGGCAAGGAACCGACCGTGGTGCTCGCCGTCTACCAGATGCCCGGCTCCAACGCGCTCGATTTGCAGCAGCGCGTCAAGGACAAGATGCAGGAGCTGTCGGGCCGTTTCCCGAAGGGTGTCTCCTATGCGATGCACTATGACACGACGCGCTTCGTCTCGGCGTCGATGCATGACGTGCTGATCACGCTCGGCGAAGCGCTGGTGCTGGTCGTCGCCGTTGTGTTCATCTTCCTGCAAAGCTGGCGCACGACGATCATCCCAACCATCGCCATTCCGGTGTCGCTGGTGGCGACGCTGGTCGTCATGGAAATGCTCGGCTTCTCGCTCAACATGCTCTCCCTGCTCGGCATGGTGCTTGCGATCGGCCTCGTCGTCGACGACGCCATCGTCGTGGTCGAGAATGTCGAACGACAGCTGGAGGCCGGGCTTAAGCCGCTGGCAGCGACCAAAGCCGCGATGGCCGAGGTCACCGGCCCGATCATCGCCACCACCGCCGTGCTGATGGCGGTGTTCGTGCCGGTTGCCTTCATTCCGGGCGTCTCCGGCAAGCTCTATAACCAGTTCGCGCTGACGGTGGCGATTTCCGTCGGCATCTCGGCCTTCAACTCGCTGACGCTGAGCCCCGCGCTCAGCGCCGCCTTCCTGCGCCATCGAGGTGAGACGCAGTTCGCCCCGTTCCGTTGGTTCAACACCGGCTTCGACAGGCTGTCGCATGCCTATGCCAACGGCGTGCGTATTCTTATCCGCTTGCGCTGGATCATGCTCGGCCTGTTCGCGGCCGGGCTGGTCGCCACCTACTTTGTCTGGCAGCGCCTGCCTTCGACCTTCCTTCCGGTCGAGGACCAGGGCTACTTCTTCGTCGTCATCCAGTTGCCCGACGGCGCGTCGCTGGAACGCACCGACGCGGTGGCGCAAAAGGCGCGCGACATCCTGCAGGCAACGCCCGGCGTCGAAATCGTCGGCTCGATCAGCGGCCTGAACTTCCTGACTAGTGCCGCACAGTCGAATTCGGCGGTCGAATTCGCCATCCTGAAGCCATGGGAAGAACGCGGCCCCGACCAGAGCGCCTCGAAGCTCGTCGCCGACGTGCGCGGCAAGCTGATGCAGATCCCGGAAGCCTTTGCGCTGAGCTTCGATCCGCCGTCGATCCCCGGTATCGGCACCACGGGCGGCTTCGAATTCGTCGTAGAGGATCTCACTGGCCGCGGCAGTTCCGCGCTCAACGACGCCACGCAAGCCGTGATCGCCGAGGCGCGCAAGCAACCCGAGATCAATCCGCAGCAGCTGTTCTCGCCGTTCTCGACCTCGACGCCGCAGTTCAACTACGACCTCGACCGCAGCAAGGCCAAGCTGCTTGGCCTCAACCTGCCCGATGTCTTCAGCACGCTGCAGATCTATCTCGGCTCCCTCTACGTGAACGACTTCAACCTGTTCGGCCGCACCTTCCGGGTGACCATCCAGGCCGACAAGGATGCACGTGCGGGCGCAGCCGACATTTCGCGGCTCTATGTGCGCAATGCCTCGGGCGGCATGGTGCCGCTCAGCACGCTGGGCAAGCTCGTGCCCTTCGTCGGTCCGGAAACCGTGCCGCACTACAACAACAACGCCTCGGCCTCGATCAATGGCGGTGCCGCACCCGGCTTCTCCTCGGGCCAGGCGGTTGCCGCGATGGAACGAGCCGCCGCCACGGCGCTACCCAGGGATTTCGGTTTCGAATGGACCGGCATCACCTTCCAGGAGCTCAAGGCAGGATCGATCGCGTCCGTCGTCTTCGGCCTCGCCATTGTCTTCGTCTTCCTGATCCTGGCGATGCAGTATGAGAGCTGGGCGATGCCGTTCATGGTGCTGCTGGCGGTGCCACTGGCCTTGTTCGGCGCCTTCGTAGCTTTGTTGCTGCGTGGCATGCAGATCGACGTCTACTCGCAGATCGGTTTCGTCATGCTGATCGGCCTGGCGGCGAAGAATGCGATCCTGATCGTCGAATTCGCCCGGCGACGGCGCGAGGAAGGCCTCAGCATCGTCGACGCGGCGATGGAAGCGGCACGGCTCAGGCTGCGGCCGATCCTGATGACGGCCTTCGCCTTCATCCTCGGCGTGCTGCCGCTGATGTTTGCGACCGGCGCCGGCGCGGCGAGCCGGCAGTCGATCGGCACCACCGTGTTCGGCGGCATGGTCGCAGCGACCATCCTGTCGCTGGTGTTCGTGCCGGTGTTCTACGCGGTCATCGAACAGCTGCGCGAACGCCGCGGCAATGACGAGCCCGCCTCTCAAGACAATGAACCAACTGCTGAGCACGCCTTGCCGCCCCTGGCGGAAGCGGCCGAATAAGTAAGATTGGAGACTAATCATGCGTAAATGGAAAATCGCGTTGGGAACGGCCGTCGCCTTGGGAGCGATCTCGGTGGCCAGCGTTCACCTGCTCGACATGGGCAATCTCAGCCTCAATGCCGGCACAGCGGGTGCGGCGCCCGCACCGGCGGCGTTCGTCATGCCGGTGCCGGTGGTCAGCGTCGTCAAGAAGACGATCCCGATCTATCTCGATTATGCCGCTCGGACTGAACCGATCCGCAGCATCACCTTGCAGGCCAGGATTCCCGGCTATCTGCAGGAGCAGACCGCCGCCGACGGTGTCGATGTCCGGCAAGGCGATCTTCTCTACAAGATCTCGCCTGACGACTTCCAGGCAGCTCTTGATCAGGCGAAGGCGCAGGTGCAGCGCGACACAGCAACGCTCGACTATGCCCGCTCCAATCTCGGCCGTGGCTCCGAGCTCGCCAAGAGCGGCTACCTCGCCAAGGACGGCTTCGACCAGCGCACCAGCACCTTGCGCGAGGCACAGGCGTCGCTGGCGCTCAACCAGGCGGCGGTCCGCACGGCCGAGCTCAATTTGAGCTATGCCGAAATCCGCGCGCCGTTTGGCGGGCGCCTTGGCCGCAACCAGGCCTCGGTCGGAACGCTGGTCAGCGTCGCTGGCACCGTGCTCAACACGCTGGTGCAGCTCGACCCGATCTACGTCACCTTCAACCCAAGCGAAACGGATCTGGCCGAGATCGAGCAGGCCCGCGCGAACGGCCCGATCGAGGTCGAGGTGCTGCTTCCCGGCCAGACCGAGGCCAGCCAGAAGGGCGAACTCACTTTCATCGACAATTCGGTCGACCGCTCGACCGGCACGATCACGGCACGCGCGACGATCGGCAACGGCAAGTTCACGCTGCTGCCGGGCCAATATGTTCGTGTCCGGCTGCATGTGAGAGAGCAGGCCGACGCGCTGATGGTGCCGCAGACGGCGCTGGGTTCCAGCCAGCTCGGCAAATATCTCTACGTCGTCGGCAAGGGCAACACGGTCGATCAGCGGCTGGTTTCACTTGGGCCGACGAGCGGCGATCAGGTCGCCATCCTGAGTGGCGTCGCCGAGGGCGACCAGGTGATCACGGGCAATCTGCAAAAGATCGGTCCCGGAGCGCCGGTGTCGCCGATACCGGAAAAGCCGGCCACCTGAACACCCCCGTCAGGACCCGGCTTCAGCGCGGCGCCCCGACCTTCCCACAGGTCGCGGGCGCCGCTCGACCGTTTGGAGTTGTGCCGGAAACTGACCGACAAGCAGACTTCGGGAGCGGCTGCAAGAATCGAAGTCACGGGAACAACCCCAACTCGGCTTCCCCACCGAGGAGCGGATCGGCTTCTACGGCCGCGCCGCCTGAGATCGAAAGGCCGACCTGCCAACGGTTCCCAAGAATCCAAAAATGACCTCTTGTTAGATTGTCGACAATCTGCTTGTCTTGCTTTCGGTTTCCTTGGGAGCAGCCGAATGGCGAAAGCGGATTTCAGTCCAATCGCGGACACGACGCGCCGCGCCGAGATCGTCGCGCTGCTTCGGCGCGCGATCCTGACCGGGCAACTCGAACCGGGCCAGAAGCTCAACGAACTCCGGATTTCCGAACAGATGCGGGTCAGCCGCGCGCCGTTGCGCGAGGCGATGCGCGAGCTGGTGCAGGAAGGCATCCTGACCAGCATTCCCTATGCCGGCACCTTCGTCATCGAGGTTACCGCCAAGGACATCGACGATGCCTATTCGCTCAACAAGGTGTTGGACGAGTTCGCCATCGAGCGGACATGGCCACTGCGCGACCAGCGCTTCTTCGACGAGCTCGACCGGCGCCACGAAGCGGTGAAGCAGGCGACACGTGCGTTGGACACGACACGCCAGATCGAAACCGCGCTACAGCTGCATGGCCTGATCTACGAATGGGCCGACAATTCGGTGCTGCTGGAAACATGGCAAAGGCTGACCAGCCGGCTGCAGATGTATTTTGCGATCCACCAGCAGGCACGCAACGAGGCGGTGCCGGCCGAAGACATTCATGAGACCTATGTGCGGTTGCTGAAGGGCAAGGACGTGCATGCAGCCCAGCGCCATGCCAGGGAGCACATCGATCTCGATTTCGAAGAGCTTCTCGCCTATGCGCGCGGCCTCGAACAGCGCCCGTCGAAAGGCATCTGACCCGTTTCCACCATCACAGACAGCGGACAAGACACGTGCGTATCCAAACCATCAAAGCCTACCATGTCGTTCAGCCTTTCGTGGACGGACCCTACCGCATGTCCAAGGGACGCGTTGCCGACGCCTTCGACGCGGTGATCGTGTCGATCACCTCCGACAGCGGGCTGACCGGCTGGGGCGAGATGGCGCCGCTCGGCAATTTTTACTCAGCCGCCTTCCCGGCCGGCACCCGCGCCGGCGTGCCGGAGATCGCGCCGCATCTGATCGGCCACGATCCGCGCGGGCTTGCCAGCATCGGCCGGCTGATGGACACGGTGTTCAAGGGCCATCCCTACATCAAGTCGGCGCTCGACATGGCCTGCTGGGATCTGGCGGCGCGAGCCGCCGATGTGCCGCTGGTGACGCTGCTGGGCGGCAAGGAGAGCGATACCGCAGAACTCTACAAGGTCGTCACACACGGCAGCGTCGACGCCATGGCCGCGCTGGCCAAGCGGATCGTCAAGGACGGCTTCCACCGGCTGCAGGTCAAGGTCGGCGGCAATGTCCATGACGACATCGAGCGCGTCGCCGCGGTCGCCGCTTCGGTGCCGAAAGGCACGGTCATCTTCTGCGACGCCAATGCCGGCTGGACACCCTACCAGGCGCGCCAGTTCGCCGACGCCACGCGCGCCATCGACTACACGTTCGAGCAGCCCTGCACCACGATCGATGAGAACATGTCGGTTCGCCGCATGCTCGACAAGCCGATGGTGCTCGACGAATCCGTCACCTCCCTCGAGGAAATGCTGGAAATCCATCGCCGGGGTGCAGCCGACGGGCTGACGCTGAAAATCTCGCGGCTCGGCGGCGTGACGAAGACGCGCCAAATCCGCGACGTTGCCGTCGACCTCGGCTTCATGATCACGGTCGAGGACACGGGCGGCGCCGAGATCGACACCGCTGCCATGGCGCACCTGTCGCTGTCGACGCCGGAGGAGCGCCGGCTGCATGCGATTGCCTTCCATGAATGGGTGACGGTGCGCACCGCGTCCAACATGCCGCCGGTCACCGGGAGCCGCATGGGCATTCCGGACGGACCCGGCCTCGGCATCGATGTCGTTCCCGATTTGCTTGGTACGCCGTTCTTCGAAGTCGGCCGCTGAGATGAAAATCCGCGGCATCAAGGCCACGCCGATCAACCTTCGCCTCGAGGCGCTTGCGAACTGCGCTTGATCGAAGCATGGCTCAGCGCATACCCTCCCTGGGACAGGGAGGGCTATCGATGGATCTTTTCAAGCTGGACGGCGATGTGGCGCTGGTCACCGGCGCCGGCAGCGGTATCGGCCAGGCAATCGCGATCGGATTGGCCGAGGCAGGCGCCGACGTCGCCTGTTTCGGCCATGCGTCGAAGGGTGGACTG
The DNA here is from genome assembly GCF_964254115.1 of Mesorhizobium sp. LjRoot246. Lineage (NCBI taxonomy): Bacteria > Pseudomonadati > Pseudomonadota > Alphaproteobacteria > Hyphomicrobiales > Phyllobacteriaceae > Mesorhizobium > Mesorhizobium sp. LjRoot246. The sequence continues at coordinate 5,261,528 of NZ_CAXUSN020000001.1, forward strand.
GACGAAACCGCGCACAGGATAACAGCACTTGGCCGCAAGGCGCTGGTGCTGACCGGCACGGTGACGTCGCAAGGCGATCTCGCGGCGGCGATCGATCGCGTCGAGGCGGAGCTCGGTGCACTGACCGTCGCCGTCAACAATGCCGGCATTGCCGGCTCCGAACCCGCCGAGACGCTGTCATTGGAAAAATGGCAGAAGGTGCACGAGGTCAATGTTGCCGGCGTCTTCCTGTCCTGTCAGGCCGAAGCGCGCAAGATGCTGGCGCGAGGCAAGGGCTCGATCATCAACATCGCCTCGATGTCGGGCACCATCGTCAACCGTGGCCTGACGCAAGCGCACTACAATTCGTCGAAAGCCGCCGTCATCCACATGTCGAAAAGCCTCGCCATGGAGTGGGCCGATCGCGGGCTGCGCGTCAATGTCGTCAGCCCGGGCTACACGCTGACGCCGATGAACAAGCGGCCGGAGGTGGCCGAAGAGGTGAAGATCTTCAAGCGCGACACGCCGATGGGGCGTATGGCTGCGCCTGAGGAAATGGTCGGGCCGACCGTGTTCCTGGCCAGCCGCGCCTCGAGCTTCGTCACCGGCCTCGACCTGATCGTCGATGGCGGCTACGTCTGCTGGTAGGGTTCGACGTAGCTTGCAGTCCGAATTATACATCCCGCGAGGCGTTAGTCGTTGCGCGGCATGAACCTTGGTATATATAATTTCATCCTATGAAACTGCCTTGGCGAGAAGGGGCTTGCCGGGCCGACAGCCGAGAGCATGGGAACCTTGATGGCTCGCATCTTGCAAGGCGCCGCAGGAGTAGCAATTGATCCGCAGATGATCGCTGCCGCAGCGATCCGTCGGCAGCCATGACGCTGGCACTTCAGTCCTATTCCGCCATCACCAGAATTGAGCACCATATTGCCTGCGCTGGCCAAAGCCAGGGCAACAATTTGGTGCCGACGGCCTTGCGCAAAGACCAGCCTTTCCAACACAATCAAGAAAAGCCGCAAGAAGGGAACGAACGATAATTTCACAGCTTGAAGGAGAACAAGCATGTCATTTCGCAGCCAGATCTCGAAACTGTCGATGGGCGCCGTCGCGCTCGCGACGCTAAGCCTGCTGACACCGTCCGCCCAAGCCGCCGCACCCGAATCCAACGACCCGATCAAGATCGCCCTGTTTGACTGGACCAGCGTCAATCTGAACGCCAAGATCCTCGGCGGCATCCTGGAAAAACTCGGCTACACCGTCGAATATCCGACCGCCGACTATCTCTCCAGCCTGACCACGGGCCTCACCAATGGCGATCTCGATGTCGGCCTGGAATTCTGGGACACGACCGCCGGCGAGGCCATGAAGGCTTCCGACGCGACCGGCCAGACCGAACGGCTCGGCAAGCTCGGCCCCAAGGCCAAGGAAGAATGGTGGTTTCCCGAATACATGAAGGAGAAATGCCCCGGCCTGCCCAACTGGGAAGCGCTGAAGGATCCGAAATGCGCGGAAGCCTTCTCGACGGCGGAGACCGCACCGAAGGGTCGCTATCTCGGTGGCCCGGTGACCTGGGAAGGCTTTGACGACGAGCGAGTCGAGGCGCTGAAACTGCCCTTCACCGTCATCCATGCCGGCACCGACGCGGCGATGTTCGCCGAGCTGGACTCGGCCTATCAGCGCAAGGCGCCGATCATGCTGTGGATCTACTCGCCGCACTGGGCGCCGGCCAAATACAAGGGCGAGTGGGTTGAATTCCCCGAATACACGCCCGAGTGCTACAGCGACCCGAAATGGGGCACCAATCCCGACGCCAAATATGATTGCGGCAAGCCGCATGGCGAGATCTGGAAATACTCCTGGGCCGGCATGAAGGACAAATGGCCGGTCGCCTACAAGGTAGCGAAGGCCTACACGGTCGACACCGACGAGCTCAACAAGATGAGCGGCGAGATCGACCTCGGCGGCAAGACGCCGGAAGACATCGCCGCCGCCTGGATCGCCGCCCATGAGGCAGACTGGAAAGCCTGGGCGCAGTGACCGTTCCGACTGGAAAAATGAGACCCGGCTGCTGATCAGCCGGGCCTCACTTGTTGATATTCCAGAAGGAAATTTGAATGACGGACAAGACTGAACAGGGGTCCAATGGGGCGGGCACGCCAAAAGATGCCCGTCCGATAAAGCTTGCCTGCCGCAATGTCTGGAAGCTGTTCGGATCGAACGCGGCCAATTTCATCCGCGAACGCGACGGCAAGGCCAGCATGGCCGATGTCACCGCGGCCGGGCTGGTCGGCGCGGTGCGCGCGGTCGACCTCGAAATCCGCCAGGGCGAGATTTTTATCATCATGGGCCTGTCGGGCTCCGGCAAGTCGACGCTGGTGCGCTGCATGTCGAGGCTGGTCGAGCCCACCCATGGCAAGGTCGAATTCGAGGGCAAGGACCTCCTGAAAATCTCGGATGCGGCGCTGATCGAATTGCGGCGCCATCGCATGGGCATGGTGTTCCAGAATTTTGCCCTCTTGCCGCATCTCAACGTGCTGGAGAACATCGCCTTCCCGCTAAGCATTCAGGGGCAGGACCGGGCGACACGTGAAGCGCGAGCCCACGAGGTTATCGAGCTTGTTGGGCTCCGTGGCCGCGAGCATTTCTATCCGCGCGAATTGTCCGGCGGCCAGCAGCAGCGTGTCGGCATCGCGCGCAGCCTGGCGACAAAACCGGAAATCTGGTTCCTCGACGAGCCGTTCTCGGCGCTCGATCCGCTGATCCGCCGCGAAATGCAGGACGAGCTGATGCGGCTGCAGACAATGCTGCACAAGACCATCGTCTTCATCACCCATGATTTCGACGAGGCCATCCGCCTGGCCGATCGCATCGCCATCATGAAGGACGGCGAGGTCATCCAGATCGGCACGCCGGAAGAACTGGTGGTCAATCCGGCGACCGACTATGTCGCCGAGTTCACCCGTGACGTAGACCGCGCCAAGGTGATCTCTGCACGCAGCCTGATGCGCGCCTGCGACGGCTCGGAGCATGGTGGCACGGTTACCCCAGATGCCAAGATCGCCAGCTTCTCGGCCGGTATCGTTGCTGCCAACAAGCCGTTCGCGGTGATCAACGGCACCGGCAAGCCGATCGGCGAGGTGACGCCGCAAGCGGTGATCGATCTGCTGGCCGGCATTGAGCGTCCCGGAGCCGGCGCATGACGGTGACGGCAAGCGCCAGCGAGGCAAGGTCGCGGCCAATTCAGATCTGGCTGCTGATTTGGGCGTTCGCGCTTGCCGCCGTGCTTGTCGTTTTCCTGCTGCAGGACAGAATTCCGTGGGCCGTCAACTATCCGGCCAGCGCCGTCGTGCCGGTCGCCGACTGGGTCAGCGCGCTGATGCGCTGGATCAAGTCGAACCTGTCGTGGCTGACCCGCTCGATTACCGCGGTGCTCGGCGTTCCCCTCGATTTCGCGCTCGATCTGCTGGCCAAGAATTTCAAGATCGGCCATGGCGCCGAGGCCTATCTCCTGCCGCGCCTGTCCTGGGTCGGCGTCTGCGCTGCCGCCTTCCTCGCCGGACATGCCGTTGGCGGCAGAAAGCTCAGCCTGCTGGTTGGTGGCTGCTTTCTCTACATCGCGCTGTTCGGCCAATGGACCAGCGCCATGCTGACGCTGGCGTTGATTTCGATCGCCGTGCCGTTCTGCATCGTCACCGGGCTGTTCGCCGGCATCTGGGCGTGGCGCAAGCCGTGGGCCGAAAGGCTCATCGTCTCCCCTGCCCTGGACCTGATGCAGACGATCCCGACCTTCGCCTATCTCATTCCGATGCTACTGCTGTTCGGCAACAGCCCGGTCTCGGCGATGATCGCGACCGCCATCTTCGCCACCCCGCCGATGGTGCGGGCGACGATGCTGGGGCTGTCGCGTGTACCCTCCGAGATCGACGATTTCAGCGAGATGGCCGGCTGCACGGCGCGGCAGAAACTGTGGCGGGTGCTTTTGCCCTCGGCGCGGCCGACGCTGATGGTCGGCGTCAACCAGGTCATCATGCTGGCGCTGAACATGGTCATCATCGCCTCGATGATCGGTGCCGGCGGCCTCGGCTACGACGTGCTGTTGGCGCTGCGCGCACTGAAGGTCGGTGAGGCGATGGAAGCCGGCCTCGCCATCGTCGCGCTGGCCATCGCGCTCGACCGGCTGAGCCAGGCCATCGCGCACAAGCAGGCCAAGGGCCATGTCCATCGGGAGATGAGCCCGAGCCTCTGGCGGCGCTACCCCAATCTGTCGCTGGCCATCGCCATCCTTGTCGTGACGACGCTGCTCGGCCTGTTTGTGCCGGCCTTCGCGGCGGTGCCGAAAGCGATCACCTTCACTACGGCGCCGCTGTGGAAGGCGGCGGTGAATTGGGTGACGATCAATTTCTTCGACACGATCGAAGCGTTTCGTGTGGCGCTCATCCTCAATTTGCTGAACCCGCTGCGCGCCTTTTGCGAAGGTTTTCCCTGGCTCGGCGCGGTGTTCCTGCTCGGCCTTGCCGGTTATCAACTCTCCGGGCCGCGGCTGGCCGTTCTCGTCGCGGCGCTGACCGCCTTCTGCGCCATCACCGGCCTGTGGGAAAAGACCATGGCAACGGTCTATCTCTGCGGCATCTCGGCCTTCATCGCCTGCCTGATCGGCATCCCGATCGGCCTGATGGCTTCGCGCAGCGACCGTTTCGAGAAGATCGTCACACCCATCATCGACACGTTGCAGGTGCTGCCGTCCTTCTGCTTCATCATTCCGGTGGTGATGCTGTTTCGGGTCGGCGACGTCACCGCGATGATCGCAACGATAGCCTTCGCCGTGGTGCCGGCGATCCGCTACACCAATCACGGCATCAGGCAGGTGCCGCCAGCGCTGATCGAGGCGGCCAAGGTTTCCGGCTGCACGCCGCGCCAGACCTTCTTTCGCGTGCAGTTGCCGCTGGCGCTGCCGGAGATCATGCTTGGCGTCAACCAGACGATCCTGATGGCACTGGCAATGATCATCATCTGCGCCATGGTCGGCACGCGCGATCTCGGCCAGGAAGTGTTCATCGCGCTGTCCAAGGCCGATTCCGGCCGCGGCATCGTCGCCGGCCTCGCCATCGCCTTCATCGGCATCGTCGCCGACCGGCTGTTCAGCGCCTGGACGGCGAAGGCCAGGGCAAGGCTCGGGTAGGATTCTGCTGCCCCAACACAGGAGAGAGTGATGACCGACCGGACAGCGCGCTGCACCTGCGGCCAATTGCAAATCCGCTGCCCGCAAGAGCCGGCCAAGGTGTCGCTTTGCCATTGCCTGGACTGCCAGCGGCGAACCGGCAGTCCGTTCGGGATCGCCGCTTTCTTCGATGCCGCAGCGATCGAGATCAGCGGCTCATTCCAGACGTACCAACGCGATTCCGACAGCGGCTTTCCCGTCACCTTCCATTTCTGCGGAACGTGCGGCTCGACGGTCTTCTGGTATCCATCACGAAAATCGGCGGCGGTGGCCGTCGCTGTCGGCTGTTTCGGAGACCCGTCATTCCCAGCGCCGACGCAGTCCGTCTACGGCGAGAATCGCCACGGCTGGGTCGCGGTGCCGGCCTGACGGCAAACCGATCCGTTATTCCGCCGCGACGCCCTTCACCTCGAGATAGCTCTCCATCGAATCGTCCAGCGCCTGCAGCCATGGCGTATGATGCAGCGGCGCCATGGTGCCGGTCATCAGCGAGCGGTAGGCGTGGTCGCGGAAGCTCATGATGTCTTCGCCCTTGTGGTGTTCCCACTCCATGAAGGTCTGGTTGACCGCCTCGACGTCGAAGCCGGGATAGTCGGTCTGGTCCATCAATTCCTTGGTGTAGTCGCCCTGGAACCAGATCATTTGCTCGGCGTCTTCGAGTGTCTCCTCGCGCGCCCGCCATTTCGCGCCGTGCTCCGCCATCGCCTCGGCCGACGGCAGCTTGATGCGTCCCATGATGACGTCGCGGGCGAACCAGGCCTGCGCGTCGAACATGTTGAAGGTGTAGAACTGGTCCTGCATGCCGATATAGGAGAGCTGCGGATTCTTCTCCCAGACGACGCCTTCATAGAGATCGAGCGGCCACATGCGGTTGGCGGTCTTGAGCTTCAGATCGTCGGTCAAGAAGGGGAAGGAATGCAGGTAGCCGGTGCACAGGATGATGGCATCAACGTCTTTCGTGGTGCCATCCTTGAAATGCGCGGTCTTGCCGACGACCTTCTGCAGCAGCGGCACCTCTTTCCAATTCTCCGGCCATTTGAAGCCCATCGGCTTCGAGCGGTAGCTGGAGGTGATGGATTTGGCGCCGTATTTGTAGCATTGCGAGCCGATGTCCTCGGCCGAATAGGAGCGGCCGATGATCAGAATATCCTTGCCCTTGAACTCCATCGCGTCGCGAAAATCATGGCTGTGCAGGATGCGGCCGTTGAAGGTCGAAAAGCCCTCGAAATAGGGCACGTTGGGCACCGAGAAGTGGCCGGAGGCGACGACGACATTGTCGAACTCTTCCGAGTAGGTGACGTCGTTGGTGCGGTCATGCGCGGTGACGGTGAACTTCTTCGTCGCCTCGGAGAAGGTGACCATGCGCACCGGGCTGTTGAAACGCACCCATTTGCGCAGGCCTGATTTTTCGACGCGGCCCTTGATGTAGTCCCACAGTACGGCGCGCGGCGGATAGGAGCCGATCGGCCGGCCGAAATGCTCCTCGAAAGTGTAGTCGGCGAATTCCAGGCATTCCTTCGGTCCGTTCGACCAGAGGTAGCGGTACATCGAGCCGTGCACCGGGTCGCCATGCTCGTCGAGGCCGGTCCGCCAGGTGTAGTTCCACAGGCCGCCCCAGTCGGACTGCTTTTCGAAGCAGACGATTTCGGGAATGTCGGCGCCTTTATCGGCGGCCGATTTGAAGGCCCTGAGCTGTGCCAGGCCGGACGGTCCGGCTCCGATGACGGCAACGCGACTTTTCATGGCAGGCCTCCCGATCTGATTTCGGCTTTTGTCTCGACGCAAATCCCGACGGAACTGTTTTGCGATTTCCTGGAATTGCTCTTACGAAACAAATTTCACTCACAGGACAGTAATTGGCCCTTTCGTGCTGTCAACAGCCCCGTGCGGAAACAAGGTTCCGCGGTGGTGGATTTCAGGCGAAAATCCATGATAGGAATTTTTTCTTGACTCCGTGACGTCAGCTATGGTACATATTTACCTATGGTGCTGATTTGCGCCAGTGACCCGCCGCAGAGGCGGGTTTTTCGTTTAATACTCCGTCAGCCTACGCGCCAGCGAAGGCTCCGAAGGAACACGTTAGCCCGAGTTCGTAGCCCTGCATGCGCCTTCAGGCGACTTGCCGTCGCGGTTGCGCTCCTGTATCGGCACCTGACATGTTCACCTAGAGTGAAATAAATCCGCAAAGTGCCGGGGGCGACATGGCGAAGACAGTTTCCGATTCCAAGGCTGGTCCTGCCGGTCCAAAGGCCAAGCCGCTGCCAAAAGTTTCGGCCGACGGGAAAACCATTCGCGCGCCGCTGACGCAGAACCCGCATGCCATTCGCGACACCCGCGAGAAAGTTCTGGAGGTGGCGATCGGCCGCGAGGTACGGGCGTTCCGCAAGAAGCTCGGCATCACCGTCGCCGATCTCGCGGTCGCCACCGACATTTCGCTGGGCATGCTGTCGAAGATCGAAAATGGCATTACTTCGCCGTCGCTGACCACCTTGCAGGCGCTGTCACGCGCGCTCGGCGTCCCGGTGACAGCCTTCTTCCGCCGCTTCGAGGAAGAGCGGAGCGCCGTCTTCGTCAAGGCCGGCGAAGGCCTCGATGTCGAGCGTCGTGGCACCCGCGCCGGCCACCAGTACAATCTGCTCGGCCATATCGGCTCCAACACCAGCGGCGTCGTCGTCGAACCCTATCTGATCACGCTGACCGAGGATTCCGATGTGTTTCCGACCTTCCAGCATGAGGGTATGGAGTTCCTCTACATGCTCGAAGGCGAGGTCGTTTACCGGCACGGCAGCAATCTCTATCCGATGAAGCCCGGCGACAGCCTGTTCTTCGACGCCGACGCGCCGCACGGGCCGGAGCAGCTGACGAAGCTGCCGATGCGCTATCTGTCGATCATCTGCTATCCGCAGAGCGCGGGTTGAGCAGGACGCAAGCAGCCCCCTCACCCGGATTGCCAACCGAATTGCGAAGGGCAATTCGGGGCAATCCGACCTCTCCCCGAGGGGAGAGGAGCTAGCGTTGGCGATCTCTTCTCCCCTCGGGGAGAAGGTGGCCGCGAAGCGGCCGGATGAGGGGGTCTTCAGTCCGGCCCAAACCCCGGGCTGGTCGCACTGCCATCATCCAGCTTCGACAACCACTCGACCAACGCCGGGCGATAGCGCGTCAGGCCCTTGTAGTTGGCGAGTTCGTCGGGAAGGTCGCGGATGACACGGTGCAGGCGCCGTGCCCATTTCGGCTGCGTCACCAGCTCGTCCATCTTGATCAGATAGCAACGGATGGGAAAGACGATGCCGTTGGAGCGTGGCAGGCGCCAGAAGCTCTGTAACTCGACGCGCAGGTGCACCTTGTCGCCGACATTCTCCGGCGTCACCGTCGCCCGGTCCGGACCCCATTTGTGATAATTTTCGGGGCTGGTGTCGAGACGCGGATTGATCGTCATCGTCCAGTTCAGCCGCCGGGCCGGCTTGCCTTGCTGGATGTTGGTGAGGAATTTCAGCGCCCTGACGAAAATCCCCTTCTCATGCGCCAGCGGCACCGGCGCATGCCACTCGAAGAAGTTCATGCCGATGTCGAAATCGAGCGACCAGTCGGCCTGGGTGGTGACCATGCCGGCATCCATCCACAGATTGCCGTCGCGCTGGTCGAGGATGCAGAAATCGCCCTGGCTCTGCCGGGTGATGTATTCCATCGGCCCGTAAGGCAGCGTCGAGGTGTCGCCGAAGGTGAAGGTGTCGTCAATGCCGAGCGGCCGGTTGATCCAGCGCCAGCGATCGCCGTCGCGCGTCAGCGTGAAATGCTCGGGATAGCCCAGCGCCTGCTGCTCCATCAGCAGTTCCAGCAGGTCCCAGCCGGCCAGCGTCATGTGCGGCAGCGACTGGCAGCGCAGCGGATCCTCGGCCAGCACCAGCGCGCGGTCCTGCATCTCGGCGACATAATGCTCGTCGACGTCGATCAGGTTTTCAAGCACGCTGCCCCTGGGTCCGACGACATGCGGCTCGATGTTGACCGCATACATGTAGGCGTCTTCGTGGAACGGGAACGGAAACCGCCTGATGTGCTCCGGGCTGTTCTTGAAGGTGAAGTCGTCGCGGAACGTTTCCTTGCGAAAGGTGATGCCCATGATTTTCTCCTACCGTTCCAGGACTAGCGACCGGCCCTCGAAGCGCGACACGCACGGCATGATCTTGCAGCCGGAACGGTGCTCTTCCTCGCTCAGCCAGTGGTCGTTGTGGATGAACTTGCCGTCATGCGAGATGACATTGGTTTCGCACTGGCCGCAGACGCCGCCGCGGCAGAGATAGGGCGGATCGACGCCGGCCGCCTCGATCGCTTCGAGCAGGCTCTGCTGTTCATCGACCCTGATCGACTTGCCGCTGACGGCGAGCGTCACGTCGAAAGGCAGTCCGGGCTGGGGTGCCGCGAAATGTTCGAAATGCACGGTTTCCGCTGGCCAGCCAAGGCTTGCTGCGTGATCGCGCACCCAGTTGATCATGCCAGCCGGGCCGCAGACATAGAGATGCGTGCCGAGCGGCTGTGTCGACAGCAGCCGGTCGAGTTCGATGCGCTCCTCGCGGTCGTCATGATAGAGCCTGATGCGCCTGTTATAGCGCTCGCGCAGCACATCGGCATAGGTGCCGAGCGATGCGGTGCGGCAGGTGTAGTGCAGCTCGAAATTGCCGCCCTCGGCCGCCAGTTGCGCGGTCTGCGCCATGAATGGCGTAATACCGATGCCGCCGGCCAGCATCAGATGCTTCCTGGCGCGCAGGTCGAGCGAGAACAGATTGACGGGATAACTGACCACCATCTCCATGCCGGGCTTGACGCTCCGGTGCATGAACAGCGAGCCACCACGGCCGACATCGTCGCGGCGCACCGAGATCGTATATTCGCGCGTGTCGAGCGGCGAGCCCATCAGCGAATAGGGGTTGAGCCTGGTGCGCTCGCCATCGCGCATCTCGACCACGACATGGGCACCGCCGGAAAAGGTCGGCAAAAGCTGCCCGTCGCGCCGGCGGAAATGGAAACGGGTGACCAAGTCGTTGACCGGCACGACGTCACTGACGACGACATCGAGTTTTGTTGTGCCGGTGCTCATCGGAAAATCTCCTCCATCGGAGGAATCTCCGAGCGATCTTCCGCGTTGATGCAGACGCCCTGGAAAGCGGCAATGCGCCTGGAATAGTGATCGCGCACCAAGAGCAGAAGCCCGCAATGCGCGCAGGTCGCTGGCTGCGTCGTCACATTCTCGGTGATGCCCTTGCAGTGGACGCATTGCATGCGCCGCGCCAGGGAGCCTCGATGCTCGCTCTGGATCGAGGTGTGGTCGATGCCGGCTTCAAGTGCCACCTGCATCGCCTGGCCGATCAGGCCTTCGGTGCCGGCGAGGTATAGGCGCAAGCCCATATGCGCGTTGGCCAGGGTCTGCCTGAGCCGAGGCAGCAGGCTGGCGAAGGACGGCGCCTGATGAAATTGTGCCGGCTTCAGCGCTTCGAGCGCGGCGACGTGCTTGTCGTTCGGCCCCGGAATGAAGACGATCTCGGCCTCGTCGAAGAACCCGGTCGGCGCGCTCCCAGTCATGTCCCTTATCGCCAGCGCCCCTTCCGCATCCGCCACGAAAAGATGATGCTTTCCGGGCTGCGGAGACAAAGTTCCGTAAACCGGCCGGCTGATGATCGTCTTGGCTGCCATTCTCTCTTCGTGCCTCGAACCCCTCGCCTAACTATGCCTCAACCTTTCGCCGTGCGCTTGGTCTTCTTGGGATCGTCGAACGGCAATGGCTGAGCGGTGGCCTTGATGGCACCGCTCTTGTTGCGGATTTCGAGCTTGGTATCCTTGATCGCGCAGTCGACATCGAGCCGGGCGATGCCCATCGATTTCTCGACCAGCGGCGAATACATGGCGCAGGTCACCACGCCGACCTTTTTGCCGTCGCGATAGACCGGCGCGCCTTCGTCGGCCGGCTCCTTGCCGTCGAGCAGAACGCCATAGATCTTGAAGCGCTCCTTGCCCTTCAGGCGGTAATGCTCCTCGGCGCCGCGAAAGCCGGTCTTGCCTGGGCTGACGGTGAAGTCGAGGCCGAGTTCCCACAGCGTGTCGCCAGGGCCTTCATTCTCGAACGGATACTTTTGCGAATTGTCGTAGGGATAAAACAGCAGATAGCTTTCGACGCGCAGCATGTCGAGCGTGGTGAAGCGGCAGGGAATGATGCCGGCGCCCTTGCCCTCGTCGAGGATCCTGTCCCAGATCGTGCCGGCATCCTGGCCGCGGCAGAAGATCTCGTAGCCGCGCTCGCCGGTGTAGCCGGTGCGCGAGATCATCACCGGAAGGCCGAACAGCTGCGTTTGCATATGATGGAAATAGTTGAGGTCGCGAATACCAGGCACATGTTTTGAGAAATAGTCGACGGCGGTCGGCCCCTGCAGCGAAAGATCGTGCAGACTGTCGTCGAAGCGCAGCGAGACATCCCGCCCCATCGCCGCCCGCTGCAGCTCCTCATGGCCGGTGCCCGAACCATGCACGACCATCCATGCGTTGGGGCCGGTGCGGTAGAGGATGCAATCGTCGGTGAATTTTCCCGCTTCGTTCAGCATGCAGGCATAGGCCGACTTGCCGGGGTAGATCTTTTCGACATCGCGCGTCGTCGCCAGGTCGATCAGGTGCGAGGCGTGCGGCCCGGTGATGTGGACCTTCTTGAGGCCCGACACATCCATCAGCCCGGCCTTGGTGCGGATGGCGATGTACTCCTCGTCGGCATCCTTGTCGTAGGTCCAGGCGGTTCCCATGCCGCTCCAGTCTTCGAGCCTCGAGCCGAGCGCGCGGTGGCGATCCGCCAAGGTCGAAAATCTCCAGGATGCCGTCATCCGCTCGTCCTCCGTTTCGATAATTCTCTGCTGTTCCCTGCCCCCTGCGCAGCGGCGAGAGCTTTGACCGAATATTGATCGCAAACGCCACGGCGCCGCAATACCCATAAGCAATTAATTTCATTGTCAGGCAAAATTCGTTGCGCCAAGCAAACGGTTAACCCCGCGTAAATCGCGCTTGACAATTGCGGAATTCGGACGGAATTTGTGAAAAAAATTTCACTCTCTTGAAAGAGGGCAGCGGCCGGCCAATTCGGGGTCGAGCGTTGGAAAAAGGGGAAAACCGATGTCAGACATGCATCAGCGCATCGAAGCGCTGTACCGTTCCGACGTGCGCGGATCCGCGCTCCTGATCGTCTGCCTGTGGGCGACGATCCTCTTCGTCCTCCTGATGACATGGTCCTACATCCCGCACGGCGGCATCAAGGCCGTCGTCGCGATCGCCGCCGCCGCCGTGCTGATCTTCAACACCGCGGCGATCCTGGCGATGGTCAAGCACTACAAGGAAGACAAGGAATTCATCTACGGGCTCGATATCAAGAATGCCGACGCGTTCCGCAACCGCAAGTCCTGAGGGGGTAGAAGAGATGTCCCGCTACACGCCGCCAGAGCAAAGCAAAGCCGGGCAGGTTTTCGACATCGCCGTCGTCGTGGTCGCCATTTTCGTGGCGCTGTGGCTGCCGCTGAAACTGGGCCTCGCCGGTGCGGCGAAATCCATCGATGCGCTCGATGCCAAGACCTGGGAGGCGCTTGGCCAGAACCCGACCATGGCCTCGATCTGGGAAAAGCTCGGCTACACGCCCGAGACCGCGCACGACATCATCCAGAACCGCTTCCACTATGTCATCGACTGGCCGACGCTGATCATCATGGCCGCGGTGCTGATCGGTTATTTCGTCTTCCTGTTTCGCGCATCCGACCGCGAATATCGCGACGTCATCAACGAAAAATTCGACGACAAGTAACGGGAGACACGATCATGTGGGTGGCACTCTCTTACGCATGCTGGGGCATCTCGATCGTGCTCGCTTTGTGGATGCTCTACGACTGGTTCAAGGTCGACACGACCTTCTCCGAAGAGGTGCTGACCTCATCGCGCGAAGGTGAGCTGGAAGCCGTTTCCGAAAAACACCGGATCTGAGTGGGGATTGAACAATGACGATCGCACTTGAACCGGCAGTCCACGGGGACAGGGTTTCACTGCTTCGCGTGCTCGGCCCGGCCCATGTCTGGGCACTCGGCGTCGGCATCGTTCTCGTCGGCGAATTCACCGGCTGGAATTTTGCCGCCGACAAGGGCGGCGCACTGGCGGCGCTGATCGTCTGCTGGGTCGTCGGATTGCTATACACTTCGGTCGCCATGATCGATTCGGAGGTGACATCGACCGTCGCCGCCGCCGGCGGCCAGTATGCGCAGGCCAAGCACATCGTCGGACCGCTGATGGCCTTCAATGTCGCGCTGTTCCTGGTCTTTGCCTACACCATGCTTGAAGTGTCCGACGCCATCCTGCTCGGCGACACCATCGTCGCCAAGGCGGGGGTCGAAGGGCTCACCCACAATTCCTTCATCGCCGCGACCATCGTCGTGCTGGCGTGGCTGAACTATCGCGGCGTTCTGATGACGCTCAACGTCAACTTCGTCATCACCGCGATCGCCTATATCTCGATCGTCATCCTGTTCTTTTCGGTCAGCCCGTGGACGCAAGGCGCGGTGCTGAAGCTGAACGAACTGGTCACGCCCGGCAATGCGCTTCCGTATGGGTGGATCGGCGTCATCGCCGCCTTCCAGTTCGGTATCTGGTACTATCTCGGCATCGAGGGCACCACGCAGGCCGCCGAGGAAGTGCGCTCGCCCGCCCGCTCGCTGCCTTACGGCACGATGGCCGGCATGATCACGCTTTTGATCGCCGCCGCAATGACCTGGTATGTCTGCGCCTCGATGATGCCGTGGGAATATCTGGGCATCACCTATTATCCGCTGTGGGACGCGGGCAAGCTGACCGGCAGTCCGCTGCTCGAGAACCTGCTGTTCGTCGCCACGCTGCTTGCCGCACTGGCCTCGGCCAATGGCTGCATCAACGATGCGGCGCGCGCCTGGTTCTCGCTCGGCCGCGACCGCTATCTGCCGACCTGGTTCTCGGCCGTGCATCCGAAATATCGCACGCCGTATCGCTCGATCCTGTTCCTGCTGCCGATCGCGCTGGCCTTCGCCTTTATCGCCGACCTCAACCAGGCGATCACCTTCTCGATCCTTTCGGGCGTGCTGCAATACACGTTCATGAGCATCAACATCATCATGTTCCGCAAGAAGTGGCCGCTGGGCTCGATCCGCCGCGGCTACACGCACCCCTTCCACCCGATCCCGGCCATCGTGCTGTTTTGCCTGTGCGTGGTGACCTTCTTCGCCATCTTCCTCGGCTTCGGCTCGCAACTGATCGCGATGGTCGCCTTCTACTTCCTGATCTCGCTGTGGTTCCATTTCTATCGCTACAGATTCGTCCGGCGGGGCGACCAGTTCACCATGCCGTGGCCGAAGCCGCAGGGGTATTGATGGGAGAAGACCCGTCCGGATCCCGGGCGGGTCTGGCATGAGAAAATGTCCGAGTTGACATCAGCACTGCTGGCCGGGGCCATTGTCCTGGCTCTTGTCCTCCACCTTGCCTGGCAGGCGCGCGCCAGCCACAACAGGGCATCGATGGCGCTCGCCATCGACGAGGCCAATATCCGCACCATCATCGCCGACGCAGCAAATGTCTCGGACGGCACCGCCGGTGTCACCACCTGGGAAGGATCCTGGAACAGCCAACATGTCCAGGTGCGCACCATCGTCGATACGCTGGCGACTCGGAAACTGCCGGCGCGCTGGCTCAGTGTTTCGATCACCGAAGAGGTCGCGGTGCCGGCCACCTTCGACATGATGATGCGGCCGGGCTCGCCGACGACCTTCTCCAATTTCGATCACCTCGAGCATACGCTGCCCAAGGCGCCTGGATTTCCAGCCGAGGCGGTGCTGCGCACCGACCGCAGGGCGGCGCGCTTTCCACAAGGCCTTATTGCCAGCCACATCGCGATCTTTTCCGAAGGGCGCGCGAAGGAATTGCTGATCACCCCGAAAGGGGTGCGCATCGTCTGGCTGCTGGCGGAGGCCGAGCGGGCGCGCTATGGCGTCTTTCGGCAGGCCGAATTCGGCGACGCCGTACTCGATCCCGCGCTGATCGAAAGGCTGCTGGTGTCGGCGTCGGCGCTTCGCGACGCGATCAACAAAAGCGAACGGCAGGCCGCATGACCAGTTCCGCCACCGCACCCACCAACCCCTATGTTGTTCTTGGTGCCGCAATCGTGCTGCCGGCAAGCGGACATGTCATTCTGGGCGTGCCCGTGCGCGGGCTGCAGTTCCTTTTCTTCATGGTGATCCTGGCATGGGTCACGGCCAAGATCGCGCCGCCCGACGCCAGCTTCGTCGGCCGGCATGCCGGCGGCTTTCTTATCTATGCGCTGTCGATCCTCGACGCCTACAAGATCGCCCGCATCCGCACCGCAAAATGGGTTCACAATGCCCGGCGGGACGGCGGCAGTGCGCAGAGCGACATCGAGACGCATACGTAACTACAGGAAAATTTTTTTCATACGATTGAATTTATGGGACTCATTCGATACATCATCTCTTAGCTACAAACGATCTCTTAGCTACAAAACACGGGGAGGCTGACATGTGTGGAATTGTCGGACTGTTTTTGAAGGACAAGGCGCTGGAACCCCAGCTTGGCGCGATGCTGTCGCAGATGCTGATCTCGCTCAGCGATCGCGGTCCCGACAGCGCCGGCATCGCCATCTATGGCGCCCCGTCCAAAAATGAGGCCAAGATCACCATCCAGTCGGCCAGGCCCGACCGCGATTTCCGCGGCCTCGAGGCGGAGCTCGCCAAGGCCATCGGCACGCCGGTGACGATCGCGGTGAAATCCACTCATGCGGTCGTCAGGACCACTCCTGCCAAGATCGACGAGGCGCGCGAAACCATCCAGGCGCTGCGCCCCGACATCCGCATCATGGGCGCCGGCGACGTGGTCGAGATCTACAAGGAAGTCGGCTTACCGGAGGCGGTCGTCGACCGCTTCGATGTCCGCAAGATGACCGGCACGCATGGCATCGGCCATACCCGCATGGCGACGGAATCGGCGGTGACGACGATGGGCGCGCATCCATTCTCGACCGGCGCCGACCAGTGCCTAGTGCACAATGGTTCGCTGTCCAACCACAACAACGTCCGCCGCGAGCTGATCCGCGAAGGCATGACGTTCGAGACCGAGAACGACACCGAAGTCGCCGCCGCCTATCTCTCCTCGCAGATGGCACACGGCAAGAATCTCGGCGAGGCGCTGGAGGGCACGCTCTCCGATCTCGACGGCTTCTTCACCTTCGTCGTCGGCACCAAGAACGGTTTTGGCGTGGTGCGCGACCCGATCGCCTGCAAGCCCGCCGTGATGGCCGAGACCGACCAGTATGTCGCCTTCGGCTCGGAATATCGCGCGCTGACCAAACTGCCCGGCATAGACAATGCGAGGGTCTGGGAACCCGAGCCCGCGACCGTCTATTTCTGGGAGCATTGAGTTCATGCCGGCAATCACGCTTTCAAAGACTACGGCGCACGACCCTCGGGTTTTCGATCTCGACCAGCTGTCGCTGCGCGAACTCAATCAGGCGCTGCACAATCTGGCCCCCGGCTCGAACGAAACGGCATGGGAAGTGCTGAACCCGAAAGGCAGTCATTCGGTCGCCGTCGGCGTCGACCAGCCCGTTGCCATCGATGTACGCGGCAGCGTTGGCTATTACTGCGGCGGCATGAATTCCGGCAGCGCGATCACCGTGCATGGCTCGGCGGGACCCGGCGTCGGCGAGAACATGATGTCGGGCTCGATCACCGTCAAAGGCGACGCCAGCCAGTATGCCGGCGCCACCGGCAAGGGTGGCCTGCTGGTCATCGAAGGCAATGCCTCGTCGCGTTGCGGCATTTCGATGAAGGGCATCGACATCGTTGTGCACGGTAATATCGGCCACATGTCGGCCTTCATGGCACAGTCAGGCAATCTGGTGGTGCTGGGCGATGCCGGCGACGCGCTGGGCGATTCCATCTACGAGGCGCGGCTCTTCGTGCGCGGCAAGGTCGACAGCCTGGGTGCCGACTGCATCGCCAAGGAGATGCGGACCGAGCATCTGGAATTGCTGCAGGGCCTGCTCGACCGTGCGGGCGTCACAGGCGTCAAGCCGTCGGAGTTCAAGCGCTACGGCTCGGCGCGCACGCTTTACAATTTCAATATCGACAACGCCGACGCGTATTGAGGCAGCATGACCTATCGCAACCCGCCGACGACGCCGCGCAAATCCGCGACCTTCGACGACTACACGCTTTCCGAGATCCGCCGTGCCGCGGCGACCGGCATCTATGACATCCGTGGCGCCGGCGCCAAACGCAAGCTGCCGCATTTCGACGACCTTCTGTTCCTCGGCGCCTCGATCTCGCGCTATCCGCTCGAAGGTTATCGCGAGCGCTGCGACACCAGCGTGGTGCTGGGATCGCGCCATGCCAAGAAGCCGATCGAGCTGAAAATCCCGATCACCATCGCCGGCATGAGCTTTGGCTCGCTGTCGGGTCCCGCCAAGGAAGCGCTCGGGCGCGGCGCGACGCTGTCCGGCACCTCGACCACCACCGGCGATGGCGGCATGACCGAGGAAGAGCGCGGCCATTCCAAGCAGCTGGTCTATCAATATCTGCCGTCGCGCTACGGCATGAACCTGCGCGACCTGCGCCGGGCCGATGCGATCGAGGTCGTCGTCGGCCAGGGCGCCAAGCCGGGCGGCGGCGGCATGCTGCTTGGCCAGAAGATTTCCGACCGTGTCGCCGAAATGCGCACGCTGCCGAAAGGCATCGACCAGCGCTCGGCCTCACGCCATCCCGACTGGACCGGACCCGACGATCTCGAGATCAAGATCCTCGAACTGCGCGAAATCACCGACTGGGAAAAGCCGATCTACGTCAAGGTCGGTGGCGCCCGCCCCTATTATGACACAGCGCTTGCCGTGAAGGCCGGCGCCGATGTCGTCGTCGTCGACGGCATGCAGGGCGGCACCGCCGCCACCCAGGAAGTGTTCATCGAAAATGTCGGCCAGCCGACGCTTGCCTGCATCAGGCCGGCGGTGCAGGCGCTGCAGGATCTCGGCATGCACCGCAAGGTGCAATTGATCGTCTCCGGCGGCATCCGCAACGGCGCCGACGTCGCCAAGGCGCTGGCGCTCGGCGTCGACGCGGTCTCGATCGGCACGGCTGCCCTCGTCGCACTCGGCGACAACGATCCCCGCTGGGAGGCGGAGTACAACGAGCTCGGCACCACCGCCGGCGCCTATGATGACTGGCACGAGGGCCGCGACCCCGCGGGCATCACCACGCAAGACCCCGAACTGATGAAGCGGGTCGATCCGGTCGCCGCCGGACGCCGGCTGGCGAACTACCTCAAGGTGATGACGCTGGAAGCTCAAACGATCGCGCGTGCCTGCGGCAAGAACAGCCTGCACAATCTTGAACCAGAGGACCTCGTCGCGCTGACGATCGAGGCAGCCGCCATGGCTGGCGTGCCGCTGGCCGGCACCAACTGGATACCGGGGAAGAACGGCTTCTGATCAACGAAGGGCCGAAGCCCACACGCTCTGGGGCCAACAATCGACAAAAAATGGGGAACTACCGTGGCAACTGATCTTGCAGAATTCGCAAGGGCGAAAAACGTCAAATATTTCATGATTTCCTACACTGACTTGTTCAGTGGCCAGCGTGCCAAGTTGGTGCCGGCGCAGGCAATCGCAGACATGCAGAAGGACGGCGCCGGCTTTGCCGGTTTCGCCACCTGGCTGGATCTGACGCCGGCGCATCCCGACATGCTGGCAGTGCCGGACCCGGATTCGGTGATCCAGCTGCCGTGGAAGCCGGAGGTCGCCTGGGTCGCCGCCAACTGCATCATGGACGACAAGGAGGTCGACCAGGCGCCGCGCAACACGCTGAAGCGGCTGATCGCCGAGGCCGCCAGCGACGGCATGCATGTCAAGACCGGGGTCGAGGCCGAGTTCTTCCTGATCTCGCCCGACGGCAAGACGATTTCCGACGAATACGATACGGCCTCAAAACCCTGCTACGACCAGCAGGCGGTGATGCGGCGCTACGACGTCATCGCCGAAATCTGCGACCACATGCTGGCGCTCGGCTGGGGCGCCTATCAAAACGACCATGAGGACGCCAACGGCCAGTTCGAGATGAACTGGGCCTTCGACGACGCGCTGGCGACCGCCGATAAGCACTCCTTCTTTAAGTTCATGGTCAAGTCGATCGCCGAGAAGCATGGCCTGCGCGCGACGTTCATGCCCAAACCGTTCCAGGGCCTGACCGGCAATGGCTGCCATGCCCATATCTCGGTCTGGGACAAATCCGGCAAGACCAACGTCTTCGCCGACAATGCGATGGAACTCGGCCTGTCTGCCAAGGGCCGGAATTTCCTCGGCGGCATCATGAAGCATGCCTCGGCACTGGCCGCGATCACCAACCCGACGGTGAATTCCTACAAGCGTATCAACGCGCCGCGCACCATTTCGGGCGCGACCTGGGCGCCGAACACGGTGACCTGGACGGGCAACAACCGCACCCACATGGTGCGCGTGCCCGGCCCTGGCCGCTTCGAACTGCGCCTGCCTGATGGCGCGGCCAACCCCTATCTCCTGCAGGCGGTCATCATCGCGGCCGGTCTCGACGGCATCCGCTCGAAGGCCGACCCCGGCAAGCGCTACGACATCGACATGTACCAGCACGGCCATACGGTGAAGGGCGCGCCGAAGCTACCGCTCAATTTGCTCGATGCCTTGCGCGAGTTCGACAAGGACAAATCGCTCAAGGCGGCGCTGGGTGAGGAATTCTCGTCGGCCTACCTAAAGCTGAAGCACCAGGAATGGAATTCCTATGCTTCGCACTTCACGCAATGGGAGCGCGACCACACGCTGGACATCTGACCCCAGCGCGACGCGAGCGGCCTCGGAATGAACGTATGAAATACTCGATCTTCTCGCTCGCCCGTGCTGCCCTGTCCGGCCACAAGAACTGGCAGCGCACCTGGCGTGACGCCACGCCGAAGGATCGCTACGACGTGGTGATCATCGGCGGCGGTGGCCACGGCCTGGCAACCGCATGGTTCCTGGCCAGCGAGTACGGCATCAAGAATGTCGCCGTGCTCGAAAAAGGCTGGATCGGCTCCGGCAATGCCGGCCGCAACACCACCATCATCCGCTCCAATTACGGCCTGCCTGGGAATACCGGCTTCTACGAATTGTCGATGAAGCTGTGGGAGCGGATGGAGCAGGACCTCAACTACAACGCGATGGTCAGCCAGCGCGGCGTCATCAATCTCTACCACTCCGACGCACAGCGCGACGCTTATGCGCGGCGCGGCAACACCATGCGCATCAACGGCATCGACGCCGAACTGCTCGACCTCGCTGCCGTCAAGAAGATGATCCCTTTCCTGAACTTCGACAATGCGCGCTTTCCCGTGCAAGGCGGGCTCTTGCAGCGGCGCGGCGGCACGGCGCGGCACGACGCTGTGGTCTGGGGCTATGCGCACGCGGCGAGCGAACTCGGCGTCGATATCATCCAGAATTGCGAAGTCACCGGTTTTGTCAGGGACGCCAATGGCAAGGTGACCGGCGTCGAGACATCGCGCGGCAAGATCGGCGCCGGCAAGGTCGGCATGGCTGTTGCCGGAAGTTCGTCGCGCGTCGCGGCAATGGCCGGCCTGCGCCTGCCCATCGAAAGCCATGTGCTGCAGGCCTTCGTCTCCGAGGCGATCAAGCCGCTCATCCCTGGCGTCATGACCTTCGGCGCCGGCCATTTCTATGTTAGCCAGTCGGACAAGGGCGGCCTCGTCTTCGGCGGCGATATAGACGGCTACAATTCCTACGCCCAGCGCGGCAACATGCCTGTGATGGAGGATGTCTGCGAGGGCGGCATGGCGCTGATGCCGATGATCGGCCGCGTGCGCCTGTTGCGCCAGTGGGGCGGCATCATGGACATGTCGATGGACGGTTCGCCGATCATCGACAAGACGCCGGTCGACGGGCTCTATCTCAACGCCGGCTGGTGCTATGGCGGCTTCAAGGCGACGCCTGGCTCCGGCTTCGTCTTTGCCCACCTTCTGGCCCGCGATGAATCGCACGAAGAGGCGGCGCGGTTCCGCCTCGACCGGTTCCGGACTGGCGCCATGATCGACGAAAAGGGCCAGGGCGCCCAACCGAACCTGCATTGAAGGCGGTCTAGAAGAAATGCGCATTGTCTGTCCCTTCTGCGGCGAACGCGAACTCGGCGAATTCACCTATCTCGGCGACGCCAAGCCGGTGCGGCCGGTGGCTGGCGCCTCGGAAGACAAGGTGTTCGACTATGTCTATCTGCGCGACAACGTCGCCGGCGAGACCAGCGAATACTGGTACCATGGCGGCGGTTGCCGGGCCTGGCTGGAGGTCACCCGCAACACGCTGACGCACGAGGTTTATTCGGTTGAGTCGGCGCCCGGTGCTGGGGCGAGGCAGGTTGCGAAATGAGTATTCTTGTCCAGGTCGGCGCCGTTGCGAAAAGCGCCAACCCTCTACCTCCCCCTTGTGGGGAGGTCGGACCGCAGGTCCGGGTGGGGGTCAGCGCCGCACCCCCATCCCGCTGCTGCGCAGCGACCCTCCCCACAAGGGGGAGGGTAAGGGGCAGCGCAACCGTCTCGCATTTCATGGAACTCGCGGAAGGCCGGCAATCGTGACTTCCAGCCAATCCCATCGCCTCACCTCCGGCGGTCTTATCGACCGCTCGGCGCCGCTCACCTTCCGTTTCGACGGCAAGGCTTTCTCCGGCTTCCAGGGCGATACGCTCGCTTCGGCGCTGATCGCCAATGGCGTCAAGCTGGTCGGCCGCTCGTTCAAATACCATCGCCCGCGCGGCATCCTGACATCAGGTTCGGAAGAGCCCAACGCGCTGGTCGAACTGCGCACGGGCGCACGGCGCGAGCCGAACACCAAGGCGACGACGGCGGAACTCTACGAGGGGCTGGAGGCCGCCAGCCAGAACCGCTGGCCGTCCCTGCGCCACGATTTGATGTCGGTCAACCAGCTGTTCGCGCCGATCTTCGTCGCCGGCTTCTACTACAAGACCTTCATGTGGCCAGCGAAGTTCTGGGAAGCGCTCTACGAGCCGGCGATCCGCCGCGCCGCCGGTCTCGGCCGCGCCGCAGGCATCGCCGATCCCGACCACTACGACAAGGCATGGGCGCATTGCGATGTGCTGATCGCCGGTTCGGGTCCGGCCGGGCTGGCGGCGGCATTGGCGGCCGGCCGCAGTGGCGCCCGCGTCATCCTGTGCGAGGAAGATTTCTCTCTCGGCGGCCGCCTGCTTTCGGATGGCGACACGATCGACGGCGAACCGGCAGCCGCGTGGCTTTCGCGGACCCTGGCCGAGCTCGGCTCAATGCCCAACGTCCGCATCATGACCCGCACGACGCTGTTCGGCGTCTACGATGGCGGCACCTATGGCGCGATCGAGCGGGTCAACGACCACCTGCCCTCGCCGCCCGAGCACCAGGTGCGCCAGCGCCTGTGGCGGATCGTGGCCAGGCGCTGCGTGGTCGCGGCCGGCGCCATCGAACGGCCGATCGTCTTTGCCGGCAACGACACGCCCGGCGTGATGATGGCGTCCGCCATGCGGACCTATGTCGCGCGCTACGCGGCGACGCCGGCCAAACGCGTCGCGCTGTTCACCAACAATGAGGATGGCTGGCGCACGGTCGAGAAAGCGCTTGGGGCAGGATTGCAGATCGCGGCGGTCATCGATGCGCGGCCCGACGTTTCGTCGGCGCATCGCTCGCTGGCCTCCAAGGGTGGCTTCCCCGTGCTGCACGGTTCCGTCAGCAGCGTCGACGGCGGCAAGGACGGCGTCAGGAAAGTCGCGGTCTCGCTGACTGGCGGCGCGCGCGCCGAGGTCGAAGCCGACGGGCTCGCCGTTTCCGGCGGCTGGAACCCGGCGGTTGGACTGACCTCCTACCACCGTGGCCGGCCGAAATGGCGCGACGAAATTGCTGCTTTCGTACCGGACGGCGCGCCGCCTGGTATGGTCGCAGCGGGCGCCGCCAACGGTGACTTTGGCCTCGGCGCCTGCCTAAGCCAGGGATTTGCCGCCGGCGCGGCAGCCGCGCGTGACACCGGACACAACGGCACGGTGGGCACGGCACCTGTCGCCGACGACGAGGCTTTTTCGCTGACACCGCTCTGGCATGTCGCCGGCAAGGGCAAGGCTTTTGTCGATTATCAGCACGACGTGACGGCGTCAGACATCGAGCTGGCGCAGCGCGAGGGTTTTGAATCGGTCGAGCATCTGAAGCGCTACACGACGCTCGGCATGGCGACCGACCAGGGCAAGACCTCGAATGTCGCCGGCCTTGCCATCATGGCTGCCGTCAGCGGCCGGTCCATTCCCGAGACCGGCACGACGATCTACCGGCCGCCCTATGTGCCGGTCGCCATCGGCGCCTTTGCCGGCCATCACCGCGACGAGACGTTCCATGCGACGCGGCTGACGCCATCGCATCACTGGGCTACCGAACAGGGCGCCGTCTTCGTCGACACCGGCCTGTGGAAGCGTGCGCAATGGTATCCCCGCGCCGGCGAGAAGGACTGGCTGGACTCGGTGACCCGCGAGGTCAAGGCGGTGCGCAGTGGCGTCGGCTTCTGCGACGTCTCGACGCTCGGCAAAATCGACGTGCACGGCCCCGATGCCGGCGCCTTCCTCGACCGCGTCTACATCAACACCTTCTCCAGCCTCGCTGTCGGCAAGGCACGCTACGGACTGATGCTGCGCGAGGACGGTATCGTCTATGACGACGGCACCACGTCGCGGCTGGCCGAGGACCATTACTTCCTGACCACCACCACAGCCAAAGCCGGGCTGGTGATGCAGCATCTCGAATTCTGTCGGCAGGTGCTGTTTCCCGAACTCGATGTGCAGCTCACTTCCGTCTCGGACCAGTGGGCGCAATTCTCGATCGCCGGACCCAAAACGCGCGACCTGCTGAAGGAAATCGTCGACCCGGCCGAAGACCTGTCGAACGAAGGCTTTCCGTTCATGGGCGCGCGCGAAGTCCGCTTGCGCGGTGGTCTCAGGGCACGGCTGTTTCGCATCTCGTTCTCCGGTGAAATGGCCTTCGAGATTTCGGTGCCGGCGCGCTTCGGCGATGCCATGGCGCGCAATCTGATGCTGGCTGGCGCGCCGTTCGGCGTGACGCCCTATGGCACCGAGGCGCTTGGCGTCATGCGCATCGAAAAGGGCCACATCGCCGGACCGGAACTGAGCGGCACGACGACGGCGGCCGATCTCGGCTTGGGCAAGATGATGTCGACCAAGAAGGACTATATCGGCCGCGTCATGGCCGGCCGCGAGGCGCTGATCGCCCCCGATCGCCAGGTCGTGGTCGGGATCAAGCCGACGGACAAGGCACGCCGGCTGCGCTCCGGCGCGCACATCATCCCGAAAGGGCAGACACCCGGCCCCGGTAACGACCAAGGCTACGTCACCTCGGTCTGTTTCTCGCCGACATCGGACCAGTGGATCGGTCTTGGCCTGGTCGAGCGCGGCCGCGAGCGCATCGGCGAAATCGTCCATGCGCATGATCCGATTCGTGGCGAGGACTATGACGTCGAACTCTGCAATCCCGTCTTCTACGATCCGGATGGAGGGCGCCAGCGTGGCTGATTTTTCCTGGGCTCCCCGCAGTCCCGTCGAGCATGCGCTTGTCGCCGGCGCGCATGGCGCGCGCGGTATCGAGGCAGGCGTCTCGCTGACCGAGATCCGCAATTTCGACCTGATCCAGGTGATGGCACGGCGCGGCCAAGCGGCCGAACTGGCAAAGGCGGCCAAGGCCCGGTTTGGCGTGGCGCCACCGGATGCGCCGAAGGCGGCCCAGACTTCGGACGCAACGCTTGTCTGGTCAGGGCCGGATCAGTTCTTCGTGCTGTCGAAGGGCGGCAAGCACACGATGCAAACGCTGGCGCCGGCATTGTCCGGCTCGCTGTCGGACCAGTCGCATGCACGCGTCCTGATCAGCATTTCCGGAACCAAGGCGCGCGCCATGCTGGCCAAGCTGTCGTCGATCGACTTGCATGCCACATCGTTCCCGGTTGGCGCCGCCGCCGCGACATCGATGGATCACACCAGCGTCACGCTGTGGCGCGGCGGCGACAAGTCGGATGGACAGGCTGTGTTCAACCTTCTGGTGTTTGCGACGTTCGCCGAAAGCCTGTGGCACACGATGCTGGACGCGGGTGCCGAGTATGGAGTTGCTATTAGCCATTCCGAGGAACTGACGTAGAGGATTGCGCACTTCTTCCCTTCTCCCCTTTGTGGGAGAAGGTGGAGCTTGTGCCACCTCCGCCTTGCCAAATCCGACCATGCTGCCTATTCTTGCTGCTAAAGTAATTTTACACACAGGCAAACTTGTTTCTCTAACCGCAAGGCTGAGATGAGCCAGTCGCCCTACCCCGTAATTGCAGCCGGACCGCCGCGGCCAAGCCTCATCCAGAGGCCGGGCCAGATCGCGCTGCCGCCGGGCATGGAGCGTTACACGGTCCAGGGCAACGGCGCGGTGCTGATCGAGATCGAGGCCGGTGATACGATCACCGTGCGTAATGTCGAGGGTGGCCAGGCCTGCGAACTTCTGGCCTGGGATAAGACCGGCGCGACCGATCCCAGCATTTTTGGCGAGACGTCGAACAGCAACGCCGCCGGCATCAAGGCCCTGCTCATAGAGGGCGACGACAGCCTCGCTTCCCTGCGTCGCGGGCTCGCGCGACGGCAGGTGCAACTCGATCAGGCCAAGGCGGTGCGGGTGTTCGGCGGCGCGACTCCCGCCGGCACCGAACAGGCCTTCACGATCGCGCGCGATGGCGCAATGCTGATTGCCGCTCCTGGCGGGCCGATGCTGGTCGATGGCCATGACACGGCGACTTCGCTGACCGTCATCGTCCGCCGCGCCACGATCCGACCGGCGGCGAAATCGCAGTTGGCCGACCCGCTGGCCGACCCTGTGCTCGATCTGCGCGTCCATTCGGCGACCGCGGAGGCCTATTTCGTCAAGGCTGGCGACTATCTGCAGATCATCGATGTCGACGGACGCCAGTGCACCGACTTCCAGTGCTTTTCAGCGCGCAAGTTGGACAAGGGTCGCGATCATCCACTCGACGTGACGACGACGCGCACGCTGATGGGCGCGAGCTATCCGATGCCTGGCCTGCATTCGAAATATTACGATCAGGACATGGAGCCGTTGGTCGAGGTGGTGCAGGACACATGCGGCCGTCACGACGCTTTCGCACTCGCTTGCGCAGCGAAATATTACGACGACATCGGCTATCCCGGCCACACCAACTGCTCCGAGAATTTCAATTGCGCACTGGCGGACAGAGGCGTCAATCCCCGAGCCGGTTGGATGGCGATCAATTTCTTCTTCAACACGGCGATCGACGCGCATGGCGTGATGGTGTCCGACGAGCCGTGGTCGCGGCCGGGCGACTACGTGCTGTTGCGTGCTCTGACCGACATCGTCTGCGTGTCCTCCGCCTGCCCCGACGACACGACGCCAGCCAATGGCTGGAACCCGACCGACATCCATGTGCGGACCTATTCCGGCCAGCACAAATTCTCGCGAGCGATCGCCAGACGCATGACGCCCGATTCGGAACCGAAAATGACCCGCGAGACCGCTTTTCATTCGAGCTTTGCCAAGCACACCCGCAATTTCGTCGAGTATAGAGGCTATTGGCTGGCCAACTCCTTCGCCAAGGACGGGCCGATCGCCGAATACTGGGCCTGCCGGCAGGATGCGGTGATCATGGACCTGTCGCCGCTGCGCAAGTTCGAGGTCACCGGCCCGGATTCGGAAGCGCTGCTGCAGTATACGCTGACCCGTGACGTCAAGAAACTCGGCATCGGCCAGGTCGTCTATTCGGCCATGTGCTACGAGCATGGCGGCATGATCGACGACGGCACGCTGCTGCGGCTCGGCAAGGACAATTTTCGCTGGGTCGGCGGCGACGACCTGTCCGGCGAATGGCTGCGCGAGACGGCGACGAAACTCGGCCTCAACGTGCTGGTGCGCTCCTCCACCGACCAGATGCACAATGTCGCCGTGCAGGGACCGAAGAGCCGCGACATTCTTCGGGAAGTCATCTGGACTTCGCCATTGCAGCCGTCGATCGACGAGCTCGAATGGTTCCGTTTCGCCGTCGCCCGCATCGGTGGCGGCAACGGCATTCCGGTCGTCGTCTCGCGCACCGGCTACACCGGCGAACTCGGCTACGAGATCTGGTGCCACCCGCGCGACGCCGAAAAAGTGTTCGACGCTATTTGGGAGGCCGGCCAGCCGCATGGGCTGAAGCCGATGGGGCTGCAGGCACTCGACATGGTACGCATCGAGGCCGGGCTGATCTTTGCCGGTTACGAATTCTCCGACCAGACCGACCCGTTCGAGGCTGGCATCGGCTTCACCGTGCCGCTGAAGAGCAAGACCGACGATTTCATCGGCCGCGAGGCGCTGATCCGCCGCAAGGAGCACCCGCAGACGAAGCTGGTCGGCCTCGACATCGACGCCAATGTCGACGTTGGCCATGGCGACTGCGTGCATGTCGGCCGCGCCCAGATCGGCACCGTCACGTCGGGCATGCGCTCGCCGGTGCTGAACAAAACCATCGCCTTGGCCAGGCTCGACGTCACCCATTCAGCCATCGGCACCGAGGTCGAGATCGGCAAGCTCGACGGCCATGCCAAGCGGCTGCCGGCGCGCGTCGTTGCCTTTGCGCATTACGATCCGCAGAAGACCAAACCGCGCTCCTGACGGCCACTTTCGCGACGGACAGGCCGGCCGGTCGGTGAGCTCGCGAGCGTGTAAAGTCCGCGCGCTCGCAAGCGTGATGTGCACGGCTTCATAAATCGCTTGACCTGAAAGCGCGTCGGATCAATCTTCACTCATAAGAAAAAAATGCGACTGAGTGGAAACACCGGCAGTCGCTCACCGCATGCGTCGATGATGAAGCCTCGCGAAGTCGCGGCCGTCACGAACGGGGAACATCAAAATGGGGAAGCCAAACACATGAGCACGATTACCACTGTCCTGGAGCAGCCTGCGGAGGGCAAGTTGCACCGAAATATCGACTGGCGCGGCGCCTTCTGGGTGGCGAGCGGCGTGCCGGCCCTGGTCCTGTTTTCGATCGGCGGCATTGCCGGCACGACCGGAACGCTGGCCTTCGCGATCTGGATCTTCTCCATGATCATGGGCTTCCTGCAATCCTTCACCTATGCCGAGATCGCCGGCCTGTTCCCGAACAAGTCGGGCGGCGCCTCGATCTACGGCGCCACCGCCTGGCTGCGCTATTCCAAGTTCATCGCCCCGCTGTCGGTCTGGTGCAACTGGTTCGCCTGGTCGCCGGTGCTGTCACTTGGCTGCTCGATCGCGGCCGCCTACATCCTCAACGCGCTGGCGCCGGTGCCGCTGTTCACCGAAACCTCGCCCGATGTCGTCGCCTATATCGCGGCCCATGCCGGGACGAGTGCCGCCGACGCCATCACGGCGGTGACCGCGGCGGCGACGCCGGCAATCCGCAACTGGACGCTTTACAGCCACACACTGGGTCCGGTCTCGTTCACCTTCAACGCGACCTTCTTTATCGGCGCGGTGCTGATGCTGATCATCTTCGCCATCCAGCATCGCGGCATCCTCGGCACCGCCAACGTGCAGAAATATATCGGCCTGCTGGTGATCATCCCGATGCTGATCGTCGGCGTCGTGCCGATCATCACCGGCCAGATCAACTGGGCGAATTTTTCGCCGCTGGTGCCGTTGGCCGCCGCCTATGCGCCTGAACCCGGCGCCTGGAACATTGCCGGCTGGACACTGGTTCTTGGCGGCATGTTCATTGCGGCGTGGTCGACCTACGGTTTTGAGACCGCCGTCTGCTACACGTCCGAGTTCAAGAACCCGGGCACCGACACGTTCAAGGCCATCTTCTATTCCGGCCTGCTCTGCATGCTGCTGTTTATCCTGGTGCCGTTCACCTTCCAGGGCGTGCTTGGCCTGAACGGTATGCTGGCGACGCCGATCGTCGACGGCTCCGGTGTCGCCGACGCACTGGCAGGCATGGTCGGCGGCGGCGCGCTGATCCACAGCCTCCTGGTGATGCTGATGATCCTGGCCCTGGTGCTTTGCATCATGA
Organism: Mesorhizobium sp. LjRoot246; assembly: GCF_964254115.1. Taxonomy (NCBI): domain Bacteria; kingdom Pseudomonadati; phylum Pseudomonadota; class Alphaproteobacteria; order Hyphomicrobiales; family Phyllobacteriaceae; genus Mesorhizobium; species Mesorhizobium sp. LjRoot246. The sequence goes on from NZ_CAXUSN020000001.1 coordinate 5,290,903, forward strand.
CGGCGATGGCCGGCTCTTCGCGCACGCTGTACCAGGGCTCGGTCGATGGCTGGCTGCCGCGCTATCTCAGCCACGTCAACGAACATGGCGCACCGACCCGCGCCATGTGGACCGATCTCGTCTTCAACCTGATCGTGCTGGCCATCGCATCGGCCGACGCGACGAGCTTCTTCTTCATCCTCGCCGTGTCGAACTGCGGCTACATCATCTTCAACTTCCTCAACCTCAACGCCGGCTGGATCCACCGCATCGACAACGGCCACATCGCGCGGCCTTGGAAGGCGCCGAGCTGGCTACTGGGGATCGGGGCCATCTTCGCCTATGTCAACGCGATCTTCATGGGCGCGGGCGCCAAGGTGTGGAACCCGATGGCGCTGTGGGCCGGGCTCATCACCGCAGCCTTGATCATCCCGGTGTTCTGCTTCCGCCACTACATCCAGGACAAGGGGAAATTCCCCGACCATATGCTGGCCGACCTCGGCATGGCGGGGGCCGACCTCTCGGTCAAAAAGGCGGGTATGCTGCCCTATCTGACGCTGGTTGCCGGTGTCGCGGTGATGCTACTCGCCAACTGGTATTTCGTCATCTGACCTCGTGAATGAAAAGGATCGGGCGCGCTTCGGCGCGCCCGATCCTTTTCGGCTGGCGTAGTCGATCTATTCGGCGGCCAGTGCCAGTTGCGGCTTTTCGGCTTCCTGGCTCAGTTCCAACTCGTCCGTCCGCCCCTCGGCCCCACGCTTCTTCGGCTCCCGGCCGAAGAACAGGGCGTAGCCCGCCGGGAGGACAAGGATGGTCAGCACGGTGGCAACGAGGATGCCGCCCATCATGGCGTAAGCGAGCGGTCCCCAGAAGACGCCGCGCGAGATCGGGATCAACGCCAGCACCGCCGTCAGCGCCGTCAGCGTGATCGGCCGGAAGCGGCGCACGGCCGAACCGATGATCGCCTCGTAACGATCCATGCCCGCGGCGATGTCCTGGTCGATCTGATCGACCAGGATGATCGAGTTGCGCATGATGATGCCGAGCAGCGCGATGACGCCGAGGATGGCGACGAAGCCGAACGGCGCGCCGCTGATCAAGAGCGCCGCTGCAGCACCGATGATGCCGAGCGGACCGGTCGCCAGAACCAGCATCGCCTTGCCGAAATGCTGCAGCTGGATCATCAAAAGCACGACGATGACGGCCAGCATGATCGGCGCCTTGGCGGCGATCGAAGCCTGGCTTTCAGCCGAATCCTCCGCACCACCCTGGATCTCGATCTTGTAGCCGGGCGCAAGCCCGTCACGCAGGCCCTGCATGTCCTTGTACAGTTTGGTGACGACGTCGTTGGACTGGATGCCGTCGGGCAGCGTTGCCCGCACGCTAATGGTCGGCAGACGGTCGCGGCGCCACTCGATACCTTGCTCAAGCACCGGCACCACCTTGGCCACCTGCGACAGCGGCACAAAGCCGCCGAAATCGGTCGGGATATAGACCGAGTCGACCGAGGACAGCAGGCTGCGGCTGGCATCCGGCTCGCGGGCGACGATGGACACCGTTTCCTCGCCGTCGCGGAAGTCGTCGAGCGACGCGCCGGACATTGCCGCCTGCAGCATCTGGCGGATGCGCTGCGAGGTGACGCCGAGTGCGCGGGCACGATCCTGGTCGATGACCAGCTTCATCGCCGGCACCGGCTCCAGCCAGTCGTCATGAACGGCGCCCAGCAGCGGATCCTCGCGGAATTTCGCCTTCACCTGGTCGGCGATGCGGCGCACCTCCTGGCGATCCGGCCCCATGACGCGCATCTGCACCGGCCAACCGGTCGGCGGACCGAGGAACAGACGGTCGACCTTGGCGCGGATAGACGGGAAGTCTTCGGCCAGGACGGTGCGCAACTTGACGATCAGCCGTTCGCGGGCCGGCTCATCATTGGCCATCACCAAGAGCTGGGCAAAGTTCGGATTGCTCAGCTGCTGGTCGAGCGGCAGGAAGAAGCGCGGCGCGCCTTCGCCGATATAGGTGGCGATGAAACGCTTGTCCTTGTCGTCCATCATCTTGGTTTCAAGCGCCTTGGCCTGCGCCTCGACCTCCTTGATGCTGGTGCCTTCAGGCAGCCAGAGATCGACGAGGATTTCCGGCCGCGACGATTGCGGGAAGAAGTTCTGCGGGATGAACTGGAACGCCCACAGGCTGGTGCCGAAGGTGACCAGCGTCATCACCAGGACGATGATGCGATGGCGTACGGCCCAGCTGACGGTAGCGCGAAGCCGGCGGTAGAAACGCGTGTCGAAGACATCGTGATGGCTGCCGGCATGCTTACGCTGCTTGAGGATCATGTTGCCGAGCCACGGCGTGAAATAGACCGCGACGAACCAGGAGACGATCAGCGCGATGCCGACGACGTAGAACAGCGTTCGGACATATTCGCCGGCCGTCGACGCAGCGAAGCCGACCGGAATGAAGCCGGCGGTGGTGATCAGCGTGCCGGTCAGCATCGGGAAGGCGGTCGAGGAATAGGCGAAGCTCGCCGCCTCGACCTTGACCAGCCCCTCCTCCAGCTTGCGCTCCATCATCTCGACGACGATCATGGCGTCGTCGACGAGCAGCCCGAGCGCGATGATCAGGGCGCCGAGAGAGATGCGCTGCAGGTCTATGCCGAGCTCGTACATGATGGCGAAGGTCGCGGCCAGCACCAGCGGAATGGCGATGGCGATGACCAGGCCGGAACGCCAGCCGATCGACAGGAACGAGACGACGAGCACGATCAGCAGCGCTTCGCCGAGCGCATGCATGAATTCGGCCACCGCATCCGTGACGACGCCAGGCTGGTCGGAAATCTGGTCGACGGAAACGCCGTAAGGCAGTGCCTCCTCGAAGCGCTTGTAGGTCGCCTCGACATCCTTGCCGACATCGGTGACCTTGAAACCCTTGGCCATGACGACGCCAAGCTGCACGCTGTCATGGCCGTTGAAGCGGTATTTGCGCTGGAACGGATCTTCCAGCCCCGAGGTCACCGTGGCGATGTCGCCCAGCCTTGTGACCTGGCCGCCGGCGCGCAGGCGCAGGTTCCTGATGTCCTCGACCTTGCCGACATCGCCTTCGACGGAAATGCGCACCGAATTGGTGCCGGTGTCGACGGAGCCGGCCGGGTCTACATTGTTCTGTCCCTTGATCGCGTTCTGCAGATCAGTCAGCGTCAGGCCGCGTTCGGCCAGCGCCTTGGACGAGACGTCGATATAGAGCTTTTCCGGCTGGTCACCGATGATGACGGCCTTTTCGACGCCGGGCGTCGTCAAAAGCATGTCGCGCGCCTGGATGGCGAATTTCTTCAGCTCGGGATAGCTGAAGCCATCGCCGCTGATCGAGTGCAGAGTGATGAAGGTGTCGCCGAATTCGTCGTTGAAGTACGGGCCGAGCAGGCCCTGCGGCAGGTCGCCCTGGATATCGCCGACCTTCTTGCGCACCTGGTAGAAGGCGTCCGTCACCTCGGCGGTGTTGGTGTCGCCCTTGATCTGCACCGTGATGATGGCGCTGCCAGCGCGGGTGAAGGAGCGCACGAAATCGAGATGCGGCGTCTCTTGCAGCTTGCGCTCGATCTTGTTGACGACCTGGTCTTCCATCTCCTTGATCGAGGAGCCCGGCCAGATCGCCTGGACGACCATGACCCGGAATGTGAAATCGGGATCTTCCTTCTGGCCCATGCGCATCAAACCGAGCGCGCCGGAAATGATGATCAGGCCAAACAGGAACCGCGCGATGGCGGGATGGCCGATTGCCCAGCGCGACAGGTTGAAGGGCCGCTTCTCGTCCGTGGAATTGGTCATCGACGCTGGTCCATCTATCTAGCGCAACAAAATCGAGGGTTCGGTAATGGCTTCCGGGCGGCAAGGCTCTCCGAGCGGAGAAACACTCATCGCGGTGGGACGCGAAAATCGATGTGGGGGTTACATCAATCGAGCGTCTCAGATCGGGCTCCTGCCGCCCGGAAACCAGTGGCTGCGGGAACGCGCAGCCGGTTGTCTGTCGTCAGCGCACCTGCTTGGCGTCGCCGTCTGCCGCGGAAGCGGACTGCAGCGCAGCGTCGCCGGCGGGTTTCACTTTCAAGTTTTCGGTCATGAACTGCGTGCCGGCGGCGACCACGACGTCGCCGGGCTTCAGACCTTCGGCAACGCGCACGCCATCGGCGGCGAATTCGGCGACCTTGACCGGGCGGGCATGAACGGTGTCGGCGCCACGATCGACGGTCCAGACGATCGACTGGCTGTCTTTCTCAGCCAATGCACTCAGCGGGATCGAAACGAGCTGCCGCTCATTGGCCGCCGACGCTTCGATGCTGGCGGTCATACCAAGAAGCACGCGCGGATCATTGGGCAGGCTGACGCGGACGGCAAAGGTGCGCGACTGCGGATCGGCGCTGCCGGCGACCTCGCGGACCTTGCCGTCGAGTGCCAGCGCGTCGTCGGACCAGAAGCCCGCCTTGACGATTTTGCCCGGCTTGAATTCGGCGATTTCCATTTCCGGCACCGCGATCAGCACTTCCTTTTCGCCGTCGACGGCGACGGTGACGACCGGCGTGCCGGAGCCGACCACCTGGCCGACATCGGCGCTGACCGCGGTGACGATGCCGTCCCTGTCGGCCTTGAGGTCGGTGTAGCCAACCTGGTTCCTGGCCTGGGCAAGGGTCGAGCGGGCGGAATCGCGGGTGGCGACAGCCTGGTCGTAGCTCAGCGTTGCCTGCTCGAGCTGCGATTTCGGCGCGAACTTCTTGTCAAACAGCTGCTCGGCGCGCTTGCGGGATAGTTCTGATGTCTCGACCTGCCGATCGGCTGCATCAAGTGCCGCCTGCGCACTCTTTACCGAAAGGTCGTAGTCGATGGGATCGATGCGGGCGAGCACATCGCCCGAGGCCACATGCTGGCCGATATCGACGAGGCGATCGGTGATCTTGCCGTTGACGCGGAAAGCCAAAGCACTTTCGGTGCGGGCACGCACCGAGCCGGAATAGGAGAGCGTGCGGGTGTCATGCGCCTTCGCGATCTCGACGACCTTGACCGGGCGGATGATGTCCTTGACTTCGGCTTTTTCCTGGCTGCAGCCAGCAAGCACGGCGACGCCGGCAAATGCCAAGATGATGGCTGATAGCCTGCCTGGGATGGTGGACTGGGGCGAAGACAATTGCGTACTCCTGAAACTGCGGAAATGAACCACCGAACGCAAGGCTCGGCAGAATTCACTTCATCAAGGCTCTGATCGCGAATTCGATGAGGTCGTCCGGCTCCGCCCGGTTCTTCTTGGCGAGGCACTGCGCCACCATCTGAGGGTGGCAAACATTGATGGTGGCCGCGGCGAAACATCTCGACGCGACAACCGGATCCTGATCGACAAATTCCCCAGCTTCGATGCCCTCGCGGATCACCTCGGCCACCAAGTCATGCAAGCTGTCGATATGCTTTTCGATGACATGCCAGTCGCGCTCGATGGCAACGATGACCATCTCATGCACCTTCTCCTGGTCGAGCATGGTGTCGAGGGTCCACTGATAGTGCCTGTGCACATAGCGGCGAAGCTTCTCGCTGGCGCTGCCCGGCGCGTGGCAGGCATCGTAGGCGATCTGATAGCAAGTGTTGAGCATGCGCGCGCAGACGGCCTGGTGGATTTCGACCTTGGAGGCGAAGAAGCGGTAGATGTTGGCTGGCGACATGCCGAGTTCACGGGCAATGTCGGCGACATTGGTCTTGCCGTAGCCGTAATGCCGGAACAGGCGCTCGGCGCAATCGAGAATGCGGGTGACATTCTCCTGGCGGGCGGTGTCGGCAACTATGATGGCGGTTTCGGACATGGCTCTCTGTTGTTTTTACGAGTGACGAATTTCAATTTTCGTCACTCGTAAATCGAAATGAGCGACCTGTCAACGGGATTTCGACGTACGCGTACGATTGGTGACAGATGGTGACATCCAATAGACGTCACAAGGCGGTCCGAGGATGCGGTCCGCAGAAAATATTTTCGCGACAGGCAGTCGGAGACTTCAGGCGAGCTTGGCCATTTCCCGTAGCCGGAATTTTTGGATCTTTCCCGTTGAGGTTTTCGGGATCTCTGCAAAAATCACCGCTTTCGGCACCTTGAAGCGGGCAAGCAGCGCGCGGCAATGATCGATGATCTCGGCTTCGGTCGCGGTCTTGCCAGGCTTCAGCTCGACATAAGCAACCGGCACCTCGCCCCATTTGTCGTCGGGCCTGGCGACGACGCCGCAAGACCCAACGGAAGAGTGCTTATAAAGCGCCTCCTCGACCTCGATCGAGGAAATGTTCTCGCCGCCCGAGATGATGATGTCCTTGGAGCGATCCTTGAGCTGGATGTAGCCGTCGGGGTGCATGACGCCGAGATCGCCGGAATGGAACCAGCCCCCGGCGAAGGCCTCGTCGCTGGCCTTGCGGTTCTTCAGATAGCCCTTCATGACGATGTTGCCGCGGAACATGACCTCGCCGAGGGTCTCGCCGTCGGCCGGCGTCGGCCGCATCGTATCGGGATCCATGACAGTCAGGCCTTCGAGGGCTGCATAGCGCACGCCCTGCCGTGCCTTCTTGGCGCTGCGTTCGCCCTTTTCGAGATCGTCCCATTCGCCGTGCCATTCGTTGACGACCGCCGGGCCATAGGTCTCGGTCAGGCCGTAGAGATGGGTGACGGCAAATCCGGCATCGGCCATGCCGGACAGCACTGCTTCCGGTGGCGGAGCGGCCGCGGTGTTGAAGGTGACGGTCTGCGGGAATTCGCGCTTGTCCTCGTCCCTGGCATTGATCAGCACCGACATGACGACCGGCGCGCCGCACAGATGGGTGACGCCGTGATCGGCGATGGCATCGTAGATCGGCTTCGGCCGCACCCAGCGCAGGCAGACATGGGTGCCGGCCTGGACCGCCAGCGTCCATGGAAAGCACCAGCCATTGCAGTGGAACATCGGCAGCGTCCACAGATAGACGGCGTGCTTGGCCATGCCGGCATGGATGGTGTTGGTGTAGGCCATCAGCGCCGAACCGCGATGGTGATAGACCACGCCCTTCGGATTGCCCGTGGTGCCCGAAGTATAATTGAGCGAAATCGCATCCCACTCATCATCGGGCATCGACCAGGCGAAATCCTCATCACCGCCTGCAACGAAAGCCTCATAGTCGAGCGTGCCGATCCGGTCGCCCTTCGGATACGGCGCGTCGGCGGCGAAATCGGGATCGTCATAGTCGATGACCAACGGCTTGACCTTGGCCAGCTCCAGGGCCTGCTTGACGACGCCGGAGAATTCGCGGTCGACGAGCAGCACCTTGGTCTCGGCATGATCGAGCTGGAAGGCGATGACCGCGGCATCGAGGCGGGTGTTTAGCGAATGCAGCACCGCCTTGGTCATCGGCACGCCGAAATGCGCCTCCAGCATCGGCGGCGTGTTGGACAGCATGACGGTGACCGTATCGCCCTTGCCGATGCCGCGCTTGTCGAGCGCAGAGGCGAGCTTCAGCGAGCGGCGCCAGAAATTGCGGTAGTCGATGCGCTGGCTGCCATAGATGATGGCAGTATGGTCGGGATAGGTCTTGGCCGCGCGCTCCAGATAGGTGAGCGGCGTCAAAGGCTGGTGGTTGGCCGCGTTCTTGTCGAGATCCTGTTCGTAAGGATTGCCCATCCCATGCTCCCCGCGCTTTTCTTTAGACCTTCTAATCGCAGGCTCGGGCCGCGTCACCATCAACGATGCCACGATAGGGCGCATTTGGCGCAATGATGATCCAGATTCGCCGCGCCAAATGGCATCGCATACCCCAGCTTAATTTGACTTTTGTCGAGAGCCGTGAATAATGTCAGCCAAGGAGACGGCATGGCGATCCGACCGGCAGAACAGCTCATCCACAAGGCCGCCTGGCTCTATTACGCCCATGGCCTGCGGCAAGACCAGGTTGCGAGCCAGCTTAACATTTCCCGTGCCTCGGTCGCCATGTATCTGCGCAAGGCGCGCGAGACCGGCATCGTCAACATCTCGACCTCGACCCAACTTTTCACCGACGATGTGCTGGCGCGCAAGCTCGAGGATGCTCTGAGCCTCGACGCGGTCTGGATCGCGCCGGAAAACGCCCATATCGCCGATCCGTCGACGGAAATCGCCGTGCTGGCGGCGAGCGTCTTCCTCGAACTGGTCAAGAAGGGCGACCGCATCGGCGTCGCCTGGGGCCGCACCGTCTACATGATCGCCGACGTCATGTCCTATGCCGACCTGCAGGACGTCACGGTGGTGCAGCTCTGCGGCAATCTTGGCGCGCCCTATTCCTACCGGCCCGACCAATGCACGATGGAAATCGCGCGGCGGCTCAACGCCAAGGGGCTCAATTTCTACGCGCCGCTGGTGCTGTCGACGGAAGAGCTGGCGCGGGCGCTGCGCGACGAGCCGGTGATCCGCGAACAATTGTCGGGCGTAAGCGAATGCGACCTGGCGCTGTACTCGGTCGGCGCGGTCGATGCCGACAGCCATCTGGTCAAATGCGGTGCGCTGACACCGGGCGAAATGGCCGACTTGCGCAGCCGAGGCGCTGCCGGCGTCATCGCCGGGCAGATCATCGACGCCGACGGCAAGCTGCTCGACTGCAGCTACAACCGCCGGGTAATATCCGCCGAACTGGCCTCGCTGCGCGCCATCGCCAGGCGACTGATGGTGGTGCAGGAAGACAGCAAGTTCGAACCGCTGCTCGCGGCGATCGCCGGCGGCCTTTGCACGCATCTGGTGGTCGGCGCGCGCATGGCGCAGCGGCTGCTCGATCATGCCCGAGCCGCAACAGAAAAGGCCTCCTAGAAAAGCACAAATTTCCATCGCCGACGCATTGTCATCAAAGCGTCGCGGCATTCCTGTTTCACCATCAAAGACAACAACCGGACGAAGCGAACATGAAGAATTTGTGGAATGACGACGCAGCCGAAAAACTCGTTGCCGACTATGCAAAGAAGGGTGTCGGCCGCGACCTGGCCTTGCGCGTCTACACGACCCGGCTGCTCGGCGGCGAACCACGGCTGGTCCTGCATGGCGGCGGCAACACCTCCTGCAAGACGACGGCCACCGATCTCGTCGGCGACCAGTGGGACGTGCTGTGCGTCAAGGGCAGCGGCTGGGACATGGGCGTCATCGAGCCGCAGGGCCTGCCGGCGGTCAAGCTCAAGCCGCTGCTCAAGGCGCGCGCGCTGAGCAGATTGGCCGACGAGGACATGGTCGCGCTGCAGCGTGTCAACCTCATCGATCCGTCGTCGCCCAACCCGTCGGTCGAGACGCTGCTGCACGCCTTCCTGCCGCACAAATTCGTCGACCACACGCATTCGACCGCTATCCTCGCCATCGTCGACCAGGAAGACTCCAGGCCGCTGGTGAAGACGGTCTTCGGGTCGAAGATGGGTTACGTGCCCTACATCATGCCCGGCTTCGACCTCGCCAAGGCGGCGGCCGACATCTTCGACGCCGACCCTGATGTCGAGGGACTGATCCTCGACAAGCACGGCATCTTCACCTTCGGCGACGATGCCAAACAGGCCTACGACCGGATGATCCACTATGTGAACGTCGCCGAGGACTACATCGCCACTCACGGCAAGCCTCAGGCTGCAAAGGCAGCCTTGCCGGCAAAGCTCGCGACACCAGCCTCGATCGCGCCGACGCTGCGCGGCGCGGTGGCGGTAGCGCGCGGCGAAGGCCGCTACGACCGCATGATCAGCGATTTCCGCACTTCGCCGGCAATCGTCGACTTCATCAATTCATCCGAGATTGCCGACTATGCCGGGCGCGGCGTGTCGACGCCCGATTTGTCGATCCGCATCAAGACCGGACCGATGGCGCTGCCGGCGCCCGATGCCGACAAGGCCGGCGACTACAAATCCGTGATCAAAAGCCATGTCGACGCCTTCGCCAAGGATTACCGCGCTTATTTCGAAACCAATGACGCGCTCGATGACGTCAAGCGCACCATGCTCGACCAGATGCCGCGGCTGACGCTGGTGCCGGGCCTCGGCATGTTCGGCCATGGCCGCACGCTGAAGGACGCAAAGATCGCGTCGGATGTCGGCGAGATGTGGATCGAGGCGGTGCGCGGCGCCGAGGCGGTCGGCCGTTTCCATCCGCTCTCCAAGGCCGACCTGTTCCCGCTGGAATACTGGTCGCTGGAGCAGGCCAAGCTTGCCTCCAACAAGCCGAAGCCGCTGACCGGCCAGGTCGTGCTGATCACCGGCGGCGCCGGCGCGATCGGTGCCGCGACGGCCAAATTGTTCGCCGACAATGGCGCCCATGCCGTTGTCGTCGATCTCGATGCCGAAAAGGCCGCTGAAGCCGCCAAGAAGGCCGGCAACAATTCGATCGGCGTTGCCGCCGACATCACCGACCCGGCACAGGTGCGTGCCGCCTTCGACAAGGCGGTCGCCGTGTTCGGCGGCGTCGACATCCTGGTGTCCAATGCCGGTGCTGCCTGGGAAGGCCGCATCGGCGAACTCGACGACGCACTTTTGCGCAAAAGCTTCGAGCTTAATTTCTTCGCCCACCAGTCGGTGGCGCAGAATGCCGTGCGCATCATGCTCGAACAGGGCACCGGCGGCGTGCTGTTGTTCAACACCTCCAAGCAGGCGGTCAATCCGGGTCCGAAGTTCGGCGCCTATGGCGTGCCGAAGGCGGCGACGCTGTTCCTGTCCAGGCAATACGCGCTCGACTATGGCGCGCACGGCATCCGTTCGAACGCGGTCAATGCCGACCGCATCCGCTCGGGTCTTCTGACGGACGCCATGATCGCCAGCCGTTCGGGCGCGCGCGGCGTGTCGGAGAAGGACTACATGTCCGGCAACCTGCTCGGCCAGGAAGTGACGGCGCAGGACGTGGCGCAGGCGTTCCTGCATCATGCACTGGCCGACCGGACCACCGCCGATGTGACCACGGTCGATGGCGGCAACATCGCGGCTGCGCTGCGGTAGGCAGAACCGGCCGAGACTGACGCAAAACAGGCGAAAGTATTCGGGACCTGCGGCTACAGCAGTTCTCGGATGCCTTCCCATGCCATTCTGCCCAACCGTGAATCGGCCTCGTCATTGCCGCCATGTGCATGCAATGTCGAGCGTGGTGTGTCCTCTCCCGGCAACAGAATGCGGTGGCCAGCATCGGGCGACGAAACGAGATGTGTGACTTTGCCCGTGTTGTCTCGCCGCCGGACGATATCCGTCGCGAACCATAGGGAGGGCCACAGCGCATCGTCGCCGCCTGCGACAAGCAGGATCTCGGCCGATGCGGTCTCGACGGGGATGGTTGCCGCCTCTGCTTCGCGCTCGAAGGTTTTCAAACAATGTTCGAAAAGCCCGCGGTAAGACACCAGGCCATCTGCGTATTCTCGTGTCCAATTCGGATCCGTTGGCACAAACGGCAACGCGACACCGTCGAGCGACCATGAGGATCGTTCCGGCCAGCTGACACCATCCCGGCCCACGCCGATATTTCCCCAAACCACCGATGATGGGCTGATTGCAACCACGGCGTTGATGCGCGGGTCATGGACCGCCGCGAGCAATGCGGCCTCGGCACCTTTGGATGTGCCGACATAGACGACGCGGCGGCATCCTGTTTCAAGGAGGTAATCGGTTGCCGCGAAGAAGGTTTCGAGAGGAATCTCGCATATTCCGGGAGCCTGACCTTGGCCGCCAAACCATTGCAGGGCCAAGGCCGACGAGCCTTCGTTTGCAAAGAGCCGCGCGCGCCCGACATCGACGCGGCCACTCGATCCACTCAGTACGACGACACCCGTGGTGGCTTGCGGGCATCGAAACAATCTTCCGGCGACGGCGCCGGACAGGCTTTCCTCGATTACCGCTTGTGCTTCCATATGCGCACCGAACCTTCCAGAACCTGCGGATTGGCTCTGCAAATATTCGGCAAAAAGGCCGCCTGCGGCAAGCTGCTGCAAGCGGCCTTCGATAGCGAACCCTACTTCGCGTTCGGGTTCGGCATCCAGGCCGGCATCGCGACATCGGCATGGGCGAACTGCGGCAGCTTGGCAGACAGGTCCTCCATATTCTTGATGTCCTTGTCGATGAGGTCCTTCTGGGTGATCAGCGTCGGCGGCACGACGACGTTGTGGCCGGGGTCTTCACCGGCCAGCAGCTGCGCCAGCGCACGCACCGAGACCTGGCCGACAACTGCCGGATTGGTCGCGGCGGTTGCTGCCCAGGCGCTGTCGGGTTCGCGCATCGCTGATATGTCGGAGGTCGAGATGTCGGCCGAATAGATCTTGATGCCCTTGTTCAGGCCGGCCTCGTCGACCGCGATCTTCACACCCTTGGCGAATTCGTCATAGGGGGCGAACATCACCTTGATGTCGGGATGGGCCGACAGCACCGAGCGCGCCTGGTTGGCGACGGAGTTTGCGATCGGATTGTCGAGCGTGCCGAACATCGCGACTTCCTTGACGCCTGCATATTTCTTCTTCACGTCGACCCAGGTCTCGTTGCGGCGGTCGAGCGGCGCGATGCCGGCGACATAGACATAGCCGGCATTCCAGCTCTCGCCATTGTCCTTGACCGCCTGCTCGAGCGCCAGGCGGGCCAAGTCACGATCGGACTGTTCGACCTGCGGGATCTTGGGGTTTTCGACATTGACGTCGAAAGCCACCACCTTGATGCCGGCATCGACCGCACGCTGGGCGGCGTCCTTCATCGATTCAGTCAGGCCGTGCTGGATGATGATGCCCTGCACGCCAAGCGCGATGGCCTGGTCGACCATGTCGGACTGAAGGGCGGCGTCCTGGCGGCTGTCGAGCACGCGCAGGTCGATGCCGAGCGCCTTCGACTGCGCCTCGACGCCCGAGAGATAGGCCTGGAAGAAGTCGCCGGTCGAGAGATAGCGCACCAGCGCGATCTTGACGCCGGGCTTGTCGAAGGGCGCTGGCTTGTCCGCGGCAAAAGCCGGGAACTGCATCAGCACGGTTGCGCCGGCCAATCCGAGCGCCACCTTCCCCAGAAGTCTTCTTGTAATGCTCACTTTGTTTCCTCCACTCTTGTTGAACTCGAAAATCCTGTCCCGGTCGAAACTACCTCCTGCCCCTGCCCGAAAGCGCAAAGGTGAAGACAAGGGCGACGACCAGAACCACGCCCTTGACGAAATCCTGCGTGTAGTAAGGCGCGTTCATCATCGTCAGGCCTTGCAGCAAGATGCCGACGAACAGCGCGCCGACGGCTGTGCCGAAGGCGTTCGGCTTGGCGGCGCCCAGCACCGCATAGCCGATCAGCGCCGCGGCAACCGCATCGAGCAGCAGATTATTACCCGAGGCGATGTCGCCGCGTCCAAGCCGGGCAGCCAGCAAAATGCCGCCGATCGAGGCAAAAACGCCTGAAATAACGTAGGCCCAGATCTTGTATGCCTTGACAGGCGCGCCGGCGAGTTCGGCGGCCCGCTCGTTGCTGCCGACGGCATACATCATGCGGCCGAAGCGCGTGTATTCGAGGAAGAACCAGATCAGCACGGCGAGCACGAGCAGCACCACCACCGACACCGGAATGAGATTGGGAATGAAGAAGTCGAAGCGGTGACGGCCGAGCGCCAGGAAGGCATCGGAGAATTTGCCGTTGGCGACCGAGCCATCCGGCATCGTCATGCCGGTGGCGATCGAACGGCCTTCGGTCGGGATGCGCTGCAGGCCGACGAGCAGAAACATCATGCCGAGCGTCGCCAGCAGATCGGGCACGCGCATGTAGACGATCAGCCAGCCATTGATCAGGCCGACCATGGCGCCGATCAGCAGGCAGACGATGACCGCGACAAGGGCGTTCTGCTCCAGCACCACCATCACATAGGCCGCCGCCATCATGGCCGATGTGGCGACCGAGCCGATCGAGAGATCAAAGCCGCCGACGACGAGCGTGGCGGTGACGCCGAGCGCCAGCACGCCGGTGATGGCGACCGACTGGAAGATGAAGACGGCACTTTGCGGCGAAACGAAACCGTCGGCGGCGATCGCGAAATAGGCGACGAGCCCGAACAGGAGCACGATGAAGCCGTAGCGAATAGCGTGGTCGCGCAACGTCATTCAGCGCTCCCGCGCGCCGCTGCCGTCTTTACCCAACTCGAACCCATGCTCTCTCCATTCCAATTCCCATTTTCGCGCCCTTCAGGCCGCGCTGTGCAACGGCCCGCCGGCGACTTCGGCCAGCAGGCGATCGAGATCGACATCGGCATTGCGGTGTTCGCCGACGATGGTCTGCTCCGACATGACCAGGATGCGGTCGGCGGTCTCTAGCGCCTCGTCGAGCTCGGTGACGAACAACAGCGTGGCGCGGCCGTTTGCGCTGGCCCGGAGCTTGGCGGCAATGTCGCGCCGGGCGGAAATATCGACGCCCTGAAACGGCTCGTCCAGAATGAACAATCTCGCATCCTGTGCCATCCAGCGGGCGACCATCACCTTCTGCTGATTGCCGCCGGAGAGCTCCGACATGTCGTCCTTCTCGGACCGGCAGACGATGCCCAGATCCTGGATCTGCCGGCGCGCAGTGGCGCGTTCCAGACGGCGCCTGAGAACAGCGAAACGCGACATGCGCTTATGAAACGGCAGGCTAATATTTTCCTGGATGTTGAAGCCGCCGACGATGCCGTTCTCGCCGCGGTCCTTGGCGACCAGGAACACACCGGCGGCGATCGCCTCACCCGTCGAATTCGGCGCATAGGGCTTGCCGTTCATCATCATGGTGCCGGACAATGGCCGGCGCACGCCAAACAGCGTCTCGGCCAGCGCCGTCTTGCCGACCCCAACGAGGCCGGTAATGGCAACGACCTCGCCATCGCCGAGCGTGAGCGAGATCGGCCGGGCACCTTGTGCAATCCGCAGTCCGTCCAACGTCAAGATTGCCTTGGCCGAATTCCTGACGACGATCTGGTCGAGATGGATCTTGCGGCCGAGCATGGCGTTGACCGCGCCTTCATAGTCGAGCGGTTTCCTGTCGAAAGCGCCTGAGATATTGCCGTCCCGCATCGAGACGATGCGATCGGCCAGCCGCCTGATATCCGACATGCGGTGCGAGATGTAGAGGATCGCCACGCCTTGCTCGCGCAGCCTGTCGATCAACGCAAACAGCCGATCAGCCTCGGCGCTGGACAGCGACGAGGTTGGCTCGTCGAGGATCAGCACTTTCGGCTGGTGCGCCAGCGCGCGGGCAATCGCCACCATCTGGCGATCGGCTAGCGAAAGATCGCTGACGCGCGCCTTCAAATCGATGACCAGCCCCATGCGGTCGGCAACGGCCTTTGCCTCCCGTCGCACGCGGACCGGATTGAAAAGGGTCGGCGCGCCGCTGCCGCTCAGGCGGTCCAGCGTCAAATTGGTGGCGACGTCGAGATCGGCGACGACACCGTCATTGATATTCTGGTGGACGGTGACGACGCCGGCACGGATCGCCTCGGCCGGCGTGTTGGGTGCAAAATCCTGGCCGACGAGAGCCATCGTGCCGCCGCCGCGTTCGTAGACGCCGGAAATGATCTTGACGAGGGTGGATTTGCCGGCGCCGTTGGCGCCCATCAGCACGGTCACTTCGCCGGCATGCAATTCAAGCGAGACGCCGCCAAGCACCTCGTTATGGCCAAAGGATTTCCTCAGTCCCTCTACGCGGAACACGCCATTGCCGACCATGCGTTCCTCCCTGACATGACGCTATGGGCTACATCGGCAATTGTCAACACGATTGACAATTGCCAGATCGCTTCCTAGCTTGGCTCGGCCGCCATGCCTCCGTTATGTTCGGAGCGCATATGCGGGAGGATGACGATGACTGAAGAATTGCCGTTCGAAGCCCTGTCGGTCGAAACCCTGGCTGCCCGCCTTGGCGGCAACGATCCGCTGTGCGCGAAGATCGGCAAGGACACTGGCGCCTGGAAGGTGCGCGAGGTCGGTGACGGCAATCTCAACCTGGTGTTCATCGTCGAGGGCGGCAGCGGCGCTGTGGTGGTCAAGCAGGCCCTGCCCTACGTCCGCCTGGTCGGCGACAGCTGGCCGCTGCCGCTGAAGCGCTCCTTCTTCGAATATCACGCGCTGACAAGGCAAGAGGCGCGCGCGCCGGGCTCGGTGCCGGCGATCTATTATTTCGATGAACGCCAGGCGCTGATCATCATGGAATATCTTGCGCCGCCGCACATCATCCTGCGCCGCGCCCTGATCGATGGCCGCCAGTTGCCGAACATTGCCCGGGATATCGGCCTGTTCATGGCCCGCACGCTGTTTCGCGGCTCCGACCTGCATATGGCTGCCAAGGACCGCAAGGCCGATCTGGCGCTGTTCGCCGACAATGTCGAGCTTTGCGACATCACCGAGAGCCTGGTGTTCTCCGACCCCTATTTCGATGCCAAGATGAACCGGCATACGAGCCCGCAGCTCGACGGCCTCGTCGCCGAACTCCGCGCCGACCGCGACCTCAAGGTCGAGGCGCAGCGGCTGAAACACATCTTCGCCGCCAATGCCGAAACGCTGCTGCATGGCGATTTGCATTCCGGCTCGATCATGGTCACCGACACCGAAACCCGGATGATCGATCCGGAATTCGCTTTCTACGGCCCGATGGCCTTCGATGTCGGCATGCTGCTCGCCAATTTCTGGATGTCGTTCTTCTCGCAGCGCGGCCACGAGCAGGAGGGCAAGCGCGACGCCATGCGCGCCTATCTGCTCGGGGTGACGACCGAGACCTGGGCCGTGTTCCGCGCCGAATTCTCGCATCTGTGGCGCACCGAGCGCACCGGCATGCTCTACCAGAGGAGCCTGTTCGAAGATCAGGGCGACATCCTTGCCTCAGAGCAGGCGCTCGACCATGTGCTGCACCAGATCTGGACCGACCTGCTCGGCTTTGCCGGCATCGAGGTGCACAGGCGCATCCTCGGCCTCGCCCACAATGCCGATTTCGAGACCATTGCCGACGAGGATTTGCGCGCCAGTTGTGAGGCAAAGGCGCTGAAATTCGGCCGCCATCTCGCCGTCAACCGGCGCCAGATCCACAGCATCGACGAGGTCAACCAACTGGCCGCGCTGATCGAACAGGAGAGCAGCATTTGAACGTCGGCGACCGCCACTATCGCACCATCTGGCTGAGCGACGACGGGCGTTCGGTTGATATTGTCGACCAGCGCTGGCTGCCGCATGATTTCCGCATCGAGACCATCGGCACGGTTGCCGGCATCGCCACCGCCATCCGCGACATGTGGGTGCGCGGCGCGCCGCTGATCGGCGTCACCGCTGCCTATGGCGTCGCCATGCAGATGGCGGACGACCCGTCGGATGCAGCGCTCGACGCCGTGTGGGAGACCTTGCACGAAACGCGCCCGACCGCGATCAATCTGCGCTGGGCGCTCGACGAGATGCGGCGCTTCCTGCGGCCCCTGCCGACAGAACAACGCGCCGAAGCCGCCTATCGGCGTGCCGGAGAGATCGCCGACGAGGATGTCGGCCTCAACCGCGCCATCGGCGAGAACGGTCTCGCCATCATCAAGGCGATCGCGGCGCGCAAGCAGAAGGGCGAACCGGTCAACATCCTGACCCATTGCAATGCCGGCTGGCTGGCCACCGTCGATTACGGCACCGCCACCGCGCCGATCTATCTGGCGACGGAGGCCGGCATTCCGGTCCACGTCTATGTCGACGAGACACGGCCGCGCAACCAGGGCGCCCAGCTGACCGCCTGGGAGATGGCCGGCCACGGCGTGCCGCACACGCTGATCGTCGACAATGCTGGCGGCCATCTGATGCAGCGTGGCGAGATCGACATGGTCATCGTCGGCACCGACCGCACCACCGCCGACGGCGATGTCTGCAACAAGATCGGCACCTATCTGAAGGCACTCGCCGCCGCCGACAATGACGTGCCGTTCTATGTCGCGCTGCCCTCGCCCACCATCGACTGGACGGTGCATGACGGTCTGGCCGAAATCCCGATCGAGCAGCGCTCGGCCGACGAAGTCTCGCTGGTCTGGGGCAAGACAGCCGGCGGCGAGATCGCCCAGGTGCGCATTTCGCCGGAGACGACACCGGCGGCAAACCCGGCCTTCGACGTGACGCCGGCGCGGCTGGTGACCGGCCTGATCACCGAACGCGGCGTCGCCAAAGCGTCGCGCGAGGGCCTGAAGGCGATGTTCCCCGAGCGAGCGTAGCCGCTCGCTTCTAGTACAGAGGCTCGGCCATATGCTTCGGGGTCGGCCACGTCTCCGTGATGCCGGGCTGCACCGGCCGCTCGAGATAGGTCGATAAAACCACATAGCTGCGCGTCGAGGTGACCCCCGGTGTTTCGTAGAGGCGCGCCAAAAGGCCTTCGAGTGCCCTGGTGTCTTCCGTGCGGACCTTCAGCAGCATGCAGGTATCCCCGGCGACGGTATGGATCTCCTCGACTTCGGGATATTGCGAGACCGCCATCAGCTCCGGCGTCTTTCCCCAGCCCTTGGTGTCGATATGGACAAAGGCAAGCAAGGGCTTTTTCACCGCCCGGGGATCGATGATGGCGACGGTGTTTCTGATGGCGCCGCTGCGCCGGAGCCGTTTGACCCGCTCATGCGCCGCGGGTGGCGACAAACCGACGCGATCGCCGAGTTCGGCGTAGCTGATCGTGGCATCATCGACCAGGACGCCTAATATTCTTCGGTCTATCGCGTCGAGGTCGCGGGCCGCAGCCTTGTTCTGCGGAATACCATCTGTTTCTTCATCCATGGCGAAATTCCTGGTTTTCCACTGAATAGAATACGGCCATTATGCTGATATGTCGAACATTGATCAAGTCGCGCCATTGACTGCCCGAGCACCGATTCCGGCGCTTGCCTATCTGTTGACCGGGTGCATCGCGGTCATCGGCTCGAACTCGCTTGTGCTGGGTCCGATTGCACCTGCCGTGGCCTCGTCGTTCGGAACCAGCGTGCCGGCCGTGATGATTGCGGCGGCCGCGTTCGGCCTCGGCACCTCCGCAAGCGCCTTGTTCCTAGCCCGCTATATCGACCGGCTCGGCGCACGCCGGATGCTGCAGGGCGCACTGTTGTTGCTGGCGATAGCGCTCGCCGCCAGTGCCGTGGCGCCGACGGTGGCGATGCTGGTCGCGGCCCAGTTGGTCGCCGGCATCGCTGCCGGTATCGCCATGCCGGCAATCTATGGGAGTTCGGCGGCGATCGCTCCGCCGGGCCGTGAAAGCAGCACGATCGGCGTCGTGCTCACCGGATGGACGCTCAGCATGGTGGCCGGCGTCTCGCTGTCGGCGGTGCTTGCCGATCTGGTGCATTGGCGCGCCGTTTTCGCAGCGGTCGCGCTGCTGGCCATTCTTGCATTGGCCGGCCTCACACTGTCGTCGCTGAGCGACGTCAGGAAGAGCGGTCCGGCGCCGACGCCGCTGGAGGCGCTCAGCATTCCCGGCATCGTCCCGCTTCTCATTGCCTGCGCCGCCTTCATGACCGCTTTCTACGGTGTCTATGGCTACCTTGGCGACCACCTCCACGCTGGGCTTGGGGAGCCGGTCAGCGCCAATGGGTTGGCGGCGGTCGCCTATGGCATCGGGTTCGGTACAGCCGCTCTCCTCGATGGCGTCATCGATCGGCTGGGTGCGCGGCGCGTCATGCCGTTCGCCTATCTTCTGGTTGCCGTCGTCTACGTCGCGATGGCCGCAACGAGCGGCAGTTTCGGGCTGACCCTGACCATGGTGGCAATCTGGGGACTGGCCAATCATTTTGGCCTGAACGTCCTGGTGATGCGCCTGTCTGCACTCGATCCGTCGCGGCGCGGCACGATCATGGGCCTGAACAGCGCGGTGACCTATCTGGCGGTCTTCGTCGGCACCACCAGCTTCGGCCCGCTTTATTCGACCTTCGGCTTTGCCACCTGCGCAATGGTTGCCGCATTGCTGATGCTGATCGCCGCTGCTGCGGCGGCCTGGCGGACGCGGTAGTCGACCGGGTTGGCCCAACCTTCTCACGGTTGACAGCTGCGCCCTGCCCTTCCATACAAAGCCGTTAATGTTCTCAGGGCGGGGTGAAAGTCCCCACCGGCGGTAAAGGTTTCGGCCTGAGCCCGCGAGCGCTTTCCGGTTTCGGAAAGGTCAGCAGATCCGGTGTGATTCCGGAGCCGACGGTTACAGTCCGGATGGAAGAGAACGAAACGGAAGCCGGCCCGCTTTTCGCGGGCTTAATCCGTATCGTGCGTCCTGATTCTGGTTCGAAACGGAAGGATGGACCCATGAATCAGCATTCCCATAAAGACTACGAAACGACCCGCATCGCCGTTATCAGGGCGCGCTGGCATGCCGATATCGTCGACCAGTGCGTGCAGGCTTTCCAGGCAGAACTGGCCGACATCGCAGGCGAGCGCTTCACTGTCGATGTCTTCGACGTGCCGGGCGCCTACGAGATCCCGCTGCATGCCAAGACCCTGGCCCAGACCGGCCGCTATGGCGCGATCCTCGGCACAGCCTTTGTCGTCAATGGCGGCATCTACCGGCATGAATTCGTCGCGAGTGCTGTCATCGACGGCATGATGAACGTGCAGCTGTCGACCGGCGTGCCGGTGCTGTCGGCGGTTCTCACCCCGCACAACTACCACGACAGCGCCGAGCACCACCGCTTTTTCTTCGAGCACTTCACCGTCAAGGGCAAGGAGGCGGCCAATGCCTGCGTGCAGCTCCTGGCGGCGCGGGAACAGATCGCGGCCTGAGGTCTCTCAAACAGGCCGGATTTCAGCCCTGCAACAAGAATTGCGATCGAGAAGAGCGCTGAAGGTTGCGGTTGGCTCGAAATCCGGCCAGAAGCATCAAGGGCCGGCCGGCAACCGGCCGGCCCGTGACGTTGCGCTTGAAACCAGATACGGGAGACTATTGGGTGGCTCGCATAACACTGAGACAATTGCTCGACCACGCCGCCGAATACGGCTACGGCGTGCCCGCTTTCAACATGAACAATATGGAACAGGGCCTTGCCATCATGGAGGCCGCCGAGGAGACCAAGTCGCCGGTCATCCTGCAGGCAAGCCGTGGCGCGCGCGCCTATGCCAATGACGTGGTTCTGGCCAAGCTGATCGACGCTCTGGTCGAAATCCATCCCGACATTCCGGTCTGCATGCATCTCGACCATGGCAACAACGAAGCCACCTGCGTGACCGCGATCCAGTACGGCTTCACCTCGGTGATGATGGACGGATCGCTGAAGGAAGACGGCAAGACGCCGGCCGACTACGCCTATAATTCCGGCATCACCAAGCGCGTCGTCGACATGGCGCATTGGGGCGGCGTGTCCGTGGAAGGCGAGATCGGCGTGCTCGGCTCGCTGGAGAGCGGCGGCGGCGAGCAGGAAGACGGCCACGGCGTCGAAGGCGCGATCAGCCATGACCAGCTTTTGACCGACCCCGAACAGGCGGTGGAATTCGCTAGGGACACCCATGTCGATGCCCTGGCGGTTGCCATGGGCACAAGCCATGGCGCCTACAAATTCTCGCGCAAGCCCGACGGCGCGGTGCTGGCCATGAACGTCATCGAGGAAATCCACCGCCGGCTGCCGAACATGCATCTGGTCATGCACGGCTCGTCCTCGGTGCCGGAGGATCTGCAGGAGATCATCAACAAATATGGCGGCCAGATGAAGCCGACCTGGGGCGTGCCGGTCGAGGAAATCCAGCGCGGCATCAAGCACGGCGTGCGCAAGATCAACATCGACACCGACAACCGCATGGCGCTGACCGGCGCGATCCGCAAGGTGCTGACCGAAAACCCGAGCGAGTTCGATCCGCGCAAATATTTGACACCGGCGATGGCGGCGATGCGCAAGCTCTGCAAGGAGCGCTTCGAACAGTTCGGCACCGCCGGCAACGCGCAGAAGATCAAGCCGCTGCCGGTCGCGGAAATGGCCAAGCGGTATAAGTCGGGCAGCCTCGACCCGAAGTTTGGATAGTCTGCATTGGCGCAGCCTTGCCTTCTCCCCTTGTTGTGGGAGAAGGTGTCGCCGAAGGCGACGGATCAGGGGTGCTCCAGGAAACATCAGCGTCCCACTCCGCTGGAACACCCCTCATCCGTCTCGGCGCTATCGCGCCGATCCACCTTCTCCCACAAGGGGAGAAGGCAAGAGAGGTGCCTCCCGCAAAAATTCGATCACCATCGCCGCCGTCCAGGTGAAGCGGCCGCCGCCGAGCGGGTCGCCGGTGAGCGGATCGTAGTATTCGGCAAAGCCGCTCTCCCGGATCAGATTCAGGCTGGATTGCGTGATGCGCCGTGCGGCGTCGTTATGGCCGGCGTCGGCAAGGCCGTCTGATATCATGTAGTTGACCACCAGCCAGACCGGGCCGCGCCAGTAGCGCTTGGCATCGAAGCGCGGATCGTCGGGATCGTGCGACGGCACGACGTAGCCCGCCCTGCCGGCAAGTCGCTCGACGGTGGCGGCCAGCGCAGCCGTGCGAGCCCCGGGTATGGCCGCGAAGGCCGGCAGGATGCCGCCGACGGAGGCGCTGTCGATGAGCTTGCCGGTGACGCGGTCGAGGCAGAGATACTGGCCGTGCGCCTCGCTCCACAGGCGCTCCATGGCCGCGAGGCCCTTTTCAGCGCGGGCGCGGTTTGCACTGGCAATCCCGGTTTCGCCCAGCGCTTGCGCTAGATCGGCAAGATCGGTCGAAGCGCGGATCAGGATTGCGTTGAAGCCGGGATCGACGACCTGGAATGGCGAGGCGTCATGCAGCCTGGCATTGTCCCAGCCAAGTCCGCGAAAATGCTGCAGCAGCCAGATGTAGCGGTCATACTGCTGCTGTGTCGGACGGTGGGCCGGGTCGGCATGCAAGGTGTCACGGCGTGTGTAGGGCTCGACGCCCTCGGTCGGTACACGCTCGAAGGCATCGTCCCAGTCGATGGAGTTGTCGCGGCCGGATTCCCAGGGATGGATGATGGCGACCAGCCCCTCGCCTCCGGGGTCGCGGTTTTCATAGAACCAGCGGTGCCAGGCGTCGATCTTCGGCAGCAGCGCACGAGCCCGCTCCGCAGCCAATTTCTTGTCCCTGGCGCGGTCGAACAGGCGGCGCACGGCAAAGCCGGCGACGGCCGGCTGGGTGATGCCTGATGTGGCCGTCGGACGGCCGGTTTGCCAAACTTCGGGTCCAGGGAAATAGCCGTCGCTCCAGACATGGAAGACGATATGCGGCACCATGCCATCCGGCCACTGGTGTGCGAACAGCGTCTCGATCTCGGTCCAGGCACGCGCCTCGTCATAATGGGCAAGGCCGAGCGCGGTCAGACAGGAATCCCAGTTCCACTGGAACGGATAAAGGCCCTTGGTCGGGATGGTGTAGGCGCCCTGGTCGTTCTCTTTCAGCACCTCGACGGCGCGGGCAATGATGTCACTGGTGGCAGAAGCAGTCATGGGAGTTCAGAGGCTTTCACTATCAAAGGGCGTTGGTGGTTTCAGGATCGAACCAGCGGATGCGGTCGGGTTTGGGCGCAAGGCGCAGTCGGTCGCCGACCTGGACGCCGGCGTTCGAGTCCAGGATGGCGCGAAACAGGCCGCCCTCGACGTCGCAGGTGACCAGCGTGTGCGGTCCGAGCGGCTCGATGACGCGCACGGTGGCGTGCAGGCCCTCGCCGCCGGCGTCGACATCCTCGGGGCGTATGGCGAATTCTATTCTCTGCTTTTCTGATTTAGGACCCGGCAGTGTCAGGCCGGCGACGGTCCAGTCTCCATTCGCGGCTTTCGTCGCCGGGATAAAATTCATCGGCGGGTTGCCGATGAACGAGCCGACGAAACGCGCGGCCGGATTGCGGTAGACCTCGACCGGCGACGCGGCCTGGACGATGCGGCCCTGATGCATGACGGCGATACGATCGGCAAGACTCATCGCCTCGACCTGGTCGTGGGTGACATAGATGGTGGTGGTCTTCGACGCGGCAAGCACGCCCTTTAGCTCGGCGCGCATTTCCAACCGCAGCAGCGCGTCGAGGTTCGACAGCGGCTCGTCCATCAGGATGACGTCCGGTTCCATCGCTAGCGCACGGGCGACGGCGACACGCTGGCGCTGGCCGCCGGACAGCTGGCCCGAATAGCGCTTCAAAAGCTGCTCGATATGCATCAGCTCGGCGGTGCGGGTGACGCGGCGCTCGATGTCGGCCTGCGGCAATTTCTTCATGCGCAGGCCGAAGGCGATGTTCTCGAACACGGTCAGATGCGGAAAGACGGCATAGTTCTGGAACACCATGGCGATGCCGCGGTCGCGCGGCGGCAGATGGTCGACGCGGCGACCGCCGATCCAGACCTCGCCCTGGCTCAGCGTCTCCAGCCCGGCGACGATCCTGAGCAGCGTGGTCTTGCCGCAGCCGGAGGCGCCGAGCAGCACCATGAATTCCTGATCGGCAATGGTGAGATCGACTTGATGCAGCGCGGTGAAGCCGCCGAAGCGCTTGGCCACGCCCTTGATCGCAATTTCAGCCATGAGCGGTCTCCGTGCCCTGCGTCATCGGTTGGCGATCCCCCACATGGCAAACAGGTATTTCCGGACGGCGAAGATAAAGATCAGCGCCGGCACGACCAGTGCCGCACCGCCGGCGAATTTGAGATAGAGCGGCGATTCACCGAGGCTCTGCAGCAGGAAGGCGGTCAGCGTGCGGTTCTCGATGGTGAGCACGGCGGCGGCGAACACTTCATTCCAGGAGATGGTGAAGGCAAACACCGCCGAGGCGGCAATGCCGGGCAGCGCCAGCGGCAGGATGACCTTGCGAAAGGCCTGAAGCCGTGTGCAGCCGAGCGTCCAGGCCGCCTCCTCGAGTTCGACGGGAATGCCTGAGAACAGCGAGAAGGTGATCAGCACGGCGAATGGCAGCGCCAGCGTGGTGTGGACCAGCGCCAGCCCGATGGCGGTGTCGTCGAGGCCGGTGCGGATGAACATCACCGCCAGCGGCAAGGCCAGCAGGGGCAACGGGAAGGCGCGCGTCATCAGCACCAGGAGGCGGAAGGTCTCCTTGCCTGGAAAGTCGAAGCGCGATAGCGCGTAACCAGCCGGCGCACCGAAGCCGATGGCCAGGATCATCGTCAGGGTGGCGACGAGCACCGAGTTCCACAACGCCCTGGCGACACCGGCGAATTCGACGAAGAAGGACAGGCTGCCAAAATCAAAGGACGGAAAGAAACGCTTGGGAAAGGCTGTGACCTCCCCCGGCGACGACAGCGCGTTGGCGATCAACAGGTAGATGGGCAGCAGCACCCAGACGCAGAGCAGGATGGCGGTGGCGATCAGCAGCCAGTCGCCGGCCTTGCGCGCATCGGCTGTCGCGGCAGCCGGCACTTCGGTGATGGCGCTCATATCCGCGCCTCCTTCGGCACGCGCAGCACCCGCAGGAAGAACAGCGTGAAGCCGATCGAGATGGCGAGGATGAGCAGCGCCGAGGCGGCGGCGACGTTGCGGTCCTGCAATGTGAACTGCCAATTGTAGGTCTCGCCCATCAGCACCGGCAGATTGGTGCCGCCAAGGGCTGCGACCACCGCAAAGACCTCGAAGGCGAGGATGACGCGCAGGATGATTGCCGTCTGCAGGCTGGGGCGAAGCAGTGGCAGCGTGATGCGCAAGAAGCGCTGCCATGGGCTGGCGCCGAACACTTCCGCCGCCTCGTAATATTCCCTGGGGATCAGGCCCATGCCGGCGACGAGGATGACCATCATGATCGCAGTGGCCCGCCAGATCTCGGCGAGCGCCACGGCGATGAAGATGGTCAGCTTGCTCTGGTAGCCGAGGAACATGATTGGCTTGTCGACGACGCCAAGGCTGGAAAGCAGCGTGTTGAGGAAGCCGGACTGGTCGAAAATGGCGAGCCAGATCAAGCCGGCGGCAAGATCGGAAATGCCGAGCGGAATGGCAAACACATAGAGCGCCGCACTGCGTCCGGTCTCCAGCCGCGACACCACGCTCGCCATCAGCAGTGCCATGACCAGTTGGATCGGCACGACGATGGCCGCCAGCAGCAGCGTGTTGCGGACCGTGACGGGGAATTTCCAGCTGCCGGCCATGGTGCGGAAATTGTCGAGGGTGAAGGCGCCGTCGCGGGTCACCGCCTCGAAGGCGACCAACGCGAACGGATAGAGGAAGAAGATGCACAGGAACAACGTTGCCGGCATCAACAGCAGATAGGGCAGAGCCTTGCCGTGCATGGTTGTGTCCTTTGCTGTAGGGCGGTCGAGTGCGACGGTCTGGGCGCCCGGAGTGCAACAAACTCCGGGCGCCCCCTCGGGAGGATTTCAGTCGACCGGGCAAGCGCCAGTTGACGGCTTGTCGGGTGCCCAGCATGGCGCCTTCGACTGATCGATAATTGCTTTGAGCGCCGTCGCTTGTTCGCCGAGGACGCCATGCACATCCTCGCCGCCGAGCACGATGCGCTCGAAACTGTCGGTGTAGATCTGGTTGAACTTGCCGCCGAGATCGCCAAGCCCCATTGGCAGCAAAGCCGGCAGTGCATCGGGAGCACCGGTCATGGTAGCGATCGCCGGGCCGAAAGCCTTCACCGAAGCCGGCATGTCGTCGGGCAGCTTGACCTCGACGACCGGGAAGAAATTGGTCGCCCTGAGCGTCGCGATCTGGGTCTCCGGCTTCAGCATATAGGCGACCAGCGCCTTGGCCTTGTCCATGTCCGGCGAAGTCTTCGGAATGGCGACGCCGGCCACCACAGGCATGAAGCCGCGACCCGCGGGGCCGGCCGGCGCCGGGAAGGCGACAAACTCGTCCGGCTTCTTGTTGAAGGCATCGGCAAGCCGCGCGACATGGTCGAACGCCACCCAGACTTCACCTGACAGCAGCGGTTCCTGCATGAAGGCGTAGTTGGTCGAGTTCGGGTTGGTGTACTGCCACAACTCCTTGAACTTGTTCCAAGCGATCTCGGCTTCCGGTGAGCGGAATTTGGTCACCATCGAGCCGGTGTAGGACGGATAGAGGAAACCCTCGAAGAAGCGGTGCTTGAGTCCCTTTGGACCGGCGGGAAAGCCGAATTTCGGCGAGCCGGTCTTCTCGGCGATGTTCTTCGACCATTCGATCAACTGGTCATAGGTGATGGTGTTGAGATCGACGCCGGCCGGCAGATATTGCAAGGCCTGCTTGTTTGCCGCCATCAAATAGGTGGCCTGCATCCACGGCAGGTATTTCTGCTCTCCGGTGCCGAGCATGCCGAGCTTCTTGTAGGCTTCGTTGACTTTGACGCTGCCGACATCGACGCCTGTGAGATCGACAAGGTTCGCGCCGACAGTGGAGAAATCGCCATGCAGGCCGCCAAGCAGGCCGATGGTGCCGGAGCCGGCCTGCAGCTCAGCCTGAAGGCGGGTGAGCCAGGGACCGTCCTCGGCGACCTGATAGTCGACGGAGCCGTCAAAGCCTTTCAGCACCTCGTCGCGCATCTTCTGGGTTTCCTCGACCGGGCGCGCCTGCGTCGACCAGAACAGCACCTGCTGCGCCTGCGCGCCGCCGGCGGCAAACGACAGCGCCAGCACGGCACCCGCCAAGCTTCTCAACGTCTTCATCATGGTCTTCCTCCCTGGATTGAGCGCCGACATGGCGGCGTCAGCTTCTTGTCTGCGGTGCGGGTCCGTGGCTGGCGCGCGCAACCAGCGTCGGCCGGACCAGCCGCGTCAGCGGCGCGGCCGGCCTGTCGGCGATCACCGTGAGCAGCATGTCGGCGATCTCACGCGCGCATTGGCGGATCGAGGCGTCGAATGTGGTGAGGCCGGGCGGCGCGTAGGCCGACGCGGCGATGTTGTCGAAGCCGATGACGGAGAGATCGCGCGGCACGCTGAGACCCGCCCGGGCGGCCTCCTCCATCACGGTCAGCGCCAGTTCGTCGAACAGGGCGACGATGGCTGTCGGCCTGTCAGGCCCTTGCAGCATGCGGTTGACGGCCTGGATGCGGGCCTCGTTATCGAAGCGCGGCGCCGTCACCACATCGAGCCGCACCGACGGATCGCCGCGACGGGCAATGGCGGCGGCAAGGCCGTCTTGTCTGAGATGCCGGAACGTCATCGGCTCGGAAATCGTCACCAGACCGAAATGGCGATGGCCGAGGTCGTAGAGCATGTCGAAAGCCTCGCCGAAGGCATGGGCGCCGTCGGTGTCTAGCCAGTTGTAGCCGAAGTCGCTGTCGAGCAGCCGGCCATGGGCAACGAACGGAAAGCCGCGCCGGCGCAGGTAGGCCAGGCGCTCATCGGTTTCGGCGATACGCGTAACAACGACGCCATCGGCGCGCCCGGATTCGACGACGTGGCGCAGCACCGACAGTTCCGAATGGCCAAAGGCCGCGGTGGCCAGGATCAGGTCGGCACCGTGCGACACCAGCCCTTCGCCAAGCCCGGTGACGAATTCGCCAAGGAAGGAGTCGACAAGGTTCGGTCCGCGGATCGGCAGCACAAGGCCGACGAAACCGCTGCGGCCGGAGACAAGCGTGCGCGCCGCCGTGTTGGGCACGTAGCCGGCCTGACGCGCCGCTTGCGCGACACGCTCGCGCGTCTTCAGCGCGATCTGTTCATGGCCGGCAAGCGCTCGCGAGACCGTCGTGATCGACAGATCTAGACTAGAGGCAAGCTCCTTGAGCGTGATGACGCGGGTCGTCATCGTTTCTCCCTCGAACGAGTTTGAAACGTTTGTAATTGCCTTTCGCAAAATTGCAAACGTTTTAAATTTGAACTGAGGCTGGGCTGACAAGCAATCCAAACATCGGCGTGGTGGAGGTTGGGGCGTGCCCCAGCGATTGGCGGAACACCGTCACTTCGTCATGTATGGACGGCCCCCTGTTGGCAAGGTGCAATTGGCATATTCGGCAGATAGTCTGGAGCGGTCATGTATTCGGCCTTTTGATGCGGTCGAATTTGGACCGCTGGCCCTCAAGGGTTACGCGGATCGGGTTCCAATCATCCACACGCGCTCTTGTATCGCGATGACGAAGGCGGAGTGTCCCGACCCAGGTCCTGACCATTTTGCCGTGCTGCCTTTTGCTCCTTACGCTGTTAAGGGCCTTGCTTTGCGGTTTATGCCGCAGCCGGTGCCCTGTATTCCTGTCCCGAGTTCAGCATTGCCCAGATGATGCGGGCGGTCTTGGCTGCCTGGGCGACGACGGCGACCTTGACCGGCCGCCTGGCCAGCAGGCCGCGTATCCAGGGCGAGCCTCTGTCGGGCTTGGCCCTGACCTGCCGCAACCAGGAACTGGCGCCGAGAATGAGCAGCCTTCGCAAGCCGCCATCGCCGGCGCGGCTGATATGGCCTGTCAATCTGTGCTTGCCGCCGGTGTCGTGGTTCTTGCGGGTCAGGCCGACCCAGGCGGCGAAGTCCCTGGCCGAGGCGAACTGGCGGCCATCGCCGATGGCGGCGATCGTCGCATGCGCGATGATCGGGCCGACGCTCGGGATCGTCATCAGCCGCAAGGCCGCCCGCTGCTGCCTGACCTGAGCCAGGATCTGCTTGTCCAGCTTGCCGATCTCGCCATCCAGCGCCCGCCATTGCCCGGCCAGCGGCAGCAGGCAGATCAACAACGCCGCGGGGATGGCTTCATCGGCCGTTTCGATGAGCTGCAGCAGGCCCTCGATGCCCGCCGCCCCCTTGGCGTTCGCGAGACCCATTTCGTAGAGATGGCCGCGAATGGCATTGGCCAGCTGCGTGCGTTGGCGTACCAGAAGGTCACGCGCACGATGCAGCGCGCGGGCATATTGCTGTTCGACCGTCTTGATCGGCACGAAGCGCATGTCGGGCCGGCTCACCGCCTCGCAACAGGCTTGCGCATCGCGGGTATCGTTCTTGTTGCGCTTGACGTAGGGCTTCACATAGGTCGGCGGCATCAGCTTGACCTGATGGCCGAGCGCGCTGAGCGTGCGGCCCCAATGATGGGCCGAACCGCAGGCCTCCATGCCGATCAGCGCCGGCGGCTGCGCGGCAAAAAACTTCACCACCTGCGCGCGGCGCAATTGGCGCTGCACGACCACTCGCTCGGTCGCATCCACCCCGTGCACCTGGAACACATTCTTGGCCAAATCGATTCCAAATCTGATAACTTGCATGACGGACGGTCTCCTTCCGCTGGGTTCAACACGACCAGTTTGGCACATTCGATGCCGCAAGGGGCCGTCCACCCATCATCCACGGGCGGAGCAAGGAGCGCAGCGACGCAGCGCAGACCCGAGGATCTGCTCCGCAGCCCAAGGGATCCATGCCGCGACTTCAAAGCACTGCTGCGGTGCAGAATTCTGCTCCGCAGCACTCCGCGACCAAGGTCGCGGCATGGATCCCAGGGTCTACGCGACGCCGCTTCGCGGCTGCTCCGCCCAGGGATGACGACATTGGGGAAGCCCGGCCTAGTGCCGAGGTGGTTCATCGAAACGGGCGATGACCAACAGCTCCAACCCGTCAAATCCTCTGCGCAGCGCTACCAGGGCCGCAAGCAGCCCAATCAATCCGGATCAGGCAGATCCTACTGCAGCGTCCGCGCCGGCGGCTGGCCGGCGTGGTCCCGGGCGATGCCGGCATCGCCATCCTCGGCTCCAAACGCACGGTCGAGACCCGTCGCCACCACCGAGACCCTGAAGCGACCTTCCATGCCCTTGTCGAAGATCGCGCCGACGATGATGTCAGCGTCCTCGTAGACTTCTTCGCGGATGCGGGTGGCGGCCTCGTCGACCTCGAACAGGGTCATGTCCCTGCCGCCCGATATCGAAACCAGCACGCCCTTGGCGCCCTTCATCGACACTTCGTCGAGCAACGGATTGGCGATCGCGGCTTCCGCCGCCTTCATCGCCCGGCCCTCGCCGGACGCCTCGCCGGTACCCATCATGGCGCGGCCCATGTCGCGCATCACCGATTTGACATCGGCGAAGTCGAGATTGATCAGGCCTTCCTTGACGATGAGATCGGTGATGCAGCTGACGCCGGCATAGAGCACCCGGTCGGCGATGACGAACGCATCGGCGAAGGTGGTCTTGGCATCGGCGATCCTGAACAGGTTCTGGTTCGGGATGACGATGACCGTGTCGGCGCTCTCGCGCAGCCGCTCGATGCCCTCTTCGGCCATCTGCATGCGGCGCCTGCCCTCGAAGGCGAAAGGCTTGGTGACGACGCCCACCGTCAGGATGCCGGCCTTGCGCGCCGCCTGGGCGATGATTGGAGCAGCACCGGTTCCCGTGCCGCCGCCCATGCCAGCGGTGACGAAACACATATGCGTGCCGGCCAGATGATCCATGATCTCGTCGAGCGATTCCTCGGCCGCGGCGCGGCCGATCTCGGGAAGCGATCCGGCGCCCAATCCTTCGGTGACATGCGCGCCAAGCTGGATCAGCCGCGTCGCCTTCGACATGGTCAGCGCCTGCGCGTCGGTGTTGGCGGCGATGAACTCGGTTCCTTGAAGCTGCTCCGCGATCATGTTGTTGACGGCATTGCCGCCACCACCACCAACGCCGATGACGGTGATCTTGGGTCTCATCTCGGAGATTTCGGGCTTCTTGAACTCGGCCATGCCTGTTTCTCCTTCGCCAAATTGCGCGCGCTTCACGATCCACCCGCAGACTGCCTTGGGGACATTGCAATCGAGCGGCGTGACGCGAATCAGTCCGTTCGGATGGGTACCCCAAAAAGCCAGAGAGCGGCCAGAGGTGCAAGTGCGCGCAAGGTCAAGATTTGTGATGACGGTTTTGCACAGCATGGCAGAGACGCCGCTCGCCTGAGAACCAGGCCGCCTAGCCTTGGGTGCAACTGCCGGCAGGGTGACGAGCTGGCTTGCCGCGCAACGATCGAAGCGTCTATCATGCGTTGATAAATCGCTGACTTCGGCGTTCTCGCCGCGCTTGGCAAAGCAAGATTATCTGCGGCTGTTGTCATCAGGGTAGATTTCAGAACGAATGAAGCAGCGCCCCCGCCAATGGCCGACAAAACACAATTCGGGTTGACCGCCGTCGACACCGTTCCCTTGCATGAGAAAGTCTATCTGGAACTCGTGCGGGCGCTGATGTCCGGCCAGTTCGTGCCGGGCCAGAAGCTGACGTCGCGAAAACTCGCTAGGGAACTCGGCACCAGCGACATGCCGGTGCGCAGCGCTTTCATGCGGCTGCAGGCGCTGCGGGCGCTCAGCCCGATGCCGAACGGCAGCGTCGAGGTGCCGGTGATATCGGCCGACCGGTTTTCGCAGTTGACCGCGGTGCGCACGATCCTCGAAGGTTCGGCGACCGAACTGGCGACAAAACGCATCAACGGCAACAATCTGCGGACGATCCGACGCCATTCCACCGATCTGACATTGGCGGCCCGCAAGGGCGATATCGACGATTATCTGCGCAAGAATCACGACTTCAAATTCTCGATCTACCGCCATTGCGGCAACGAGCAGATGATCTTCCTGATCGAGACCGTATGGATGCAAGTCGGCCCGTTTCTCAGGAACCTTGCCATGGGATTCGAGGATGACCTCGCCTCCATTCTCGACATCGACTATCACGAGGAAGTCGTCGCGGCGATCGAAGCCCAGGACGGAGAGCGCGCCCGCGCGGCCATCGTGCGCGATATCGACGAAGGCGCCTCGCATATCCTGCAGCAGGCTAGGTTTCCGCAAACGAGGAATTAGAACCGCAGCGCAGAGGATTTGACGGGTTGGATTGGAGGCCTCTTTGCAGTCGGGAATTTCATCGTTCAACGCGGTGGACCATCAGAAGCATTCGCGATTGGCCGACGCCCTCCCTGCCTTCGTCATCCTCGGGTCTGCG
Organism: Mesorhizobium sp. LjRoot246; assembly: GCF_964254115.1. Taxonomy (NCBI): domain Bacteria; kingdom Pseudomonadati; phylum Pseudomonadota; class Alphaproteobacteria; order Hyphomicrobiales; family Phyllobacteriaceae; genus Mesorhizobium; species Mesorhizobium sp. LjRoot246. The sequence goes on from NZ_CAXUSN020000001.1 coordinate 5,323,592, forward strand.
CTGCGTCGCTGCGCTCCTTGCTCCGCCGTGGATGACGACGCGAAGGGCGTTTGCGTCCGACATCACTGCCCGAATGCCCCTTGGCTTTCCCTTCTCTTGCCTCTATGTTGCGATCGCAGATCGCGCAATTGGTTTTGAAATGCCTCCCGACATCCCAGCTAGTGACTTGAAAAAATAAGAAAAAATATCCGGCGCAGCCGGATATGCTTTCCCAAAACTCACAAGCTATTTTTACCAGGGACAGTGCGGCCGGTCAGGCTGCGGCACCTTCAAAAAACCAGAGGTTATAAATTGAGCGATGCAATTGCGGACGTTTTGAACTGGCTTGAAAGCCGAACCGACATCCAGAGCCTGAGGGCGGCGGTGTGCGATCTCAACGGCATCATGCGCGGCAAGCGCATCCCCGTCGAGCAGGCAAGGAAGGCGCTGGAAGGCAAGCTGCGCATGCCTTTTTCGCTGATCGGGCTCGATGTCTGGGGCGAGGACATCGAAGGCAACACACTGGTGTTCTCGACCGGCGATGCCGACGGACTGTGCCAATGGACGGGGCGCGGCATTCTGCCGGTGGCCTGGACCGCCCATCCGACGGCGCTTGTCCCGCTCTGGCTTGCCGACGAAAGCGGCGCGCCCTATCTCGGCGACCCGCGACGGGCGCTGGCCCGCATCCTCGATCGCTACAAGGCCCTGGGCCTGACCCCGGTCGCGGCAACGGAACTCGAATTCTACCTCGTCGATCCGCAATCGCAGCGGCCGGTCGGACCTGTCTCGCCGGTGACCGGGCGCCGTCTCGATTCCGATGCGGCGCTGTCGATCGACGAGATCGACGATTTCGAGTCCTTCATACACGACGTCTACGAGGCCTGCCGGACGCAAGGCATTCCCGTCGACACCGCCATCGCCGAGAACGGCGTCGGTCAGTTCGAGATCAATCTGAACCATGTCGCGGACGCCCTGCGGGCGGCTGACGATGCGGTACTGTTCAAGCGCACGGTGAAGGGCATTGCCCGCAAGCACGGCTTTGCCGCCTGCTTCATGGCCAAGCCCTATGGCGACCGCGCCGGCAACGGCTTTCACGTTCATTTCAGCCTGGTCGACGGCGAAGGGCGCAACGTCTTCGACGACGGCACCGACCAGGGCTCGGAGATCATGCGCCATGCGGTCGGCGGCCTGCTTGCGGCAATGGCCGAGAGCACGCTGGTGTTCGCGCCGCACTTCAATTCCTACCGCAGGCTGCGCCCAAGATCCTACGCACCGACCGCGGTCGCCTGGGGTTATGAGAACCGCATGGTGGCGATCCGCATTCCCGGCGGACCGACCGCCGCGCGCCGCATCGAACATCGCGTTTCAGGAGCGGACGCCAATCCCTACCTGGTGCTGGCGGCCATATTGGGCGCCGCTCTAACGGGCATTGAAAGGCAGTTGTCGCCAGGTGATCCGACCGGCAGCGACGGCCAGGGACTTCCGCCGGCAAAGCTGCCGCCGGACTGGGCGTCCGCGATCGCCGCCTTTGAAAGCGGGACGCATGTAGCGGAGATCTTCCCGGCAATCCTGCGCGACTCTTTCGTCGCCTGCAAACGCCAGGAGCTGAACACGTTCGCGCTCAATGTCAGCGATTTCGAGATCGAGACCTATCTCGAAAGCGTCTAGAGCGGAATGAATTGAGGCTGAATCGGCGGGGATTCCCTTAGGCTTGCAAATCTGATTCAACCTGCTGGCTGGATCAGGAGGCCAGCATGGATGGGCAAGCCTTATTCGATGGATCTTCGCGAACGGGTTGTTGCGTCAGTTGAGCGGGATGGCCTGTCGCGGCGGCAGGCGGCAGTGCGCTTTGAGGTTGGGATCAGCACCGTCATCAGATGGGTAAGCCGCTTGCGCGAGACGAGCAGTCTTGCGCCCGGCAAGATGGGTGGGCACAGGCCCAAGAACATTGTCGGAGAGCATCGGGAGTGGCTGTTGCTGCGCTGCCGGGCCGCTGATTTCACGTTGCGTGGCCTTGTGGCCGAACTTGGCGAGCGCGGCTTGAAGGTCGATTATCGCTCGGTGTGGGAGTTCGTCCACGCCGAGAAGCTCAGTCACAAAAAAAGACGCTGATCGCGGCCGAGCAGGATCGCCCCGATGTGGCGCGCCGGCGGGCGCAGTGGACCAAGTATCAGGACCGCATCGATCCTTCCCGCCTGGTGTTCATCGACGAGACCTGGACCAAGACCAACATGGCCCCGCTCAGGGGATGGGCGCCGCGCGGCGAGAGGATCAAAGCCAAGGTGCCGCACGGCCACTGGAAGACCATGACCTTCCTGGCGGCGCTGCGCCACGACCGTGTCGAAGCACCATGGCTGATCGACGGACCGATCAATGGCGAGCGCTTCCAGCTCTATGTCGATGAGGTTCTTGTCCCAACCCTCAAGCCCGGCGACATCGTCATCATGGACAATCTTGGCTCACATAAGGGCAAGGCCGTGCGCCGCGCCATCCGCTCGGCCGGCGCCAGGTTGTTCCTCCTGCCGAAATACTCGCCCGATCTGAACCCTATCGAGAAGCTCTTCGCCAAGCTCAAGCATTGGCTGCGCAAGGCCGCCAAGCGAACAGTTGAGACCGTCTGTGACGCCATCGGCCAAATCCTCGGCACCGTCACTCCAACCGAATGCAGAAATTACTTCACAGAGGCAGGCTATGCCCAACCTAAATTCATCCCGCTCTAGATCGAACTCACCGATAGCTGGGCCAGTGCGACCGAGCTGGCCCGCATCGGTCGGTCATGTCCAGGCGGCCGCGATACGGTCGGTAGGCCTCGGGCTTCCTGCACACCGAAACCCAATCGCGTCAGGCAGGCTCGCGCCAGGGCCGCATTGCTGTCGATGACGACCAATCCATTGACATCGTTGAGGCTGGCGGCCACCACCGACAATTCGGTGCAGCCGAGAAGGGCGGCATCGGCGCCGGCCGCTTGCGCGATGTCGAGCGCGCGCTCGGTTTCGACCGCCGCGTCCGCGATCGAACCCGCCTTGACGAGGCTGATTGCGCTGTCGACACACTGCTGAAACTCGGTGTTCGCGGGAAGGCAGAGCTCAAATCCCGCCGCCGACATCCTGTCCTGATAGAAGCCGGAGACCAGCGTGCCTTGGGTGGCGAGGACAGCAATCCGGCCCCGGTCCAGGCTGCGACGCGTTTCCGCCACCACCGCGTCGCCGATATGGATGATTTCCGCGTGCGAATTCGCCGCCAGTTGACCGTACCAATGATGGGCGGTGTTGCACGGCATCGCGATACAGGCGACTCCGAGCGCATCGAGCGTCGCGACCGCGGCTTTCAAAGGCGCCAGCGGGCCGTCATGGCCGGCAAGGATCGCTTCGGTCCTGTCGGGCAGCCGCGGGACGCTGAGGATGACGGCAGGCACATGTTCGTTGTCTCTGAACGCCTGGGTCATTCGGGTCAGCTTGAAGTAGAAGTCGGCCGACGCAAGCGGCCCGAGGCCGCCGATGATACCGAGCTGGGGACGGATGCTGTCGTCGATCATCCGGCAGGCTCGGCTTCGAGCTGGTCCGAAGCGGCGTCAGGCTGCGTCGTCTCCCTGTGGCTGGGAGCGATCATTGCCGTGCTCGCCGCGACGGTGCAGACGCTGGCCAGCGTCATGAACGTGTCGACGGCCGCATCCACCGCGACGAACAAGGCGAACGCCGCCTCGAAGGGAAGCTTCAGGTAGCCGCAGACGATGGACATCTGGGACAGGATGAGCAGGCTGCCCATGCCGCCGGTGGTGAGCGCGAGAAGCGCTGAGATGATGCCGACGAGCACGAGGTCGGCGACTGCAAGCGGATGGCCGTAGAGCTGGGCGATGAACAACGCGCCCGACGTATAGAGCAGCGCCGGGCCTGTGCGCAGCAATGCCGCCTGCAGCGGCACCAGCAGTTCGACGACCACCAGGCTGAACCGCAGGCGCTCGCTCAAAAGGTTGATGACCCACGGCAGCGAGGCGACCGTAGAGCGTGTGGTGATGGCCACCATGAGAAGCGGCTGGCAGGTCTTGATCGTCGTCCAATAGCTTCGTCGCGACCGGATGGCGATAATGGCAAAGGCACCGGCAACGAATGTGAGGCAGGAAAGACCCATCACCAGCAGGTAACCGCCCATGAGCGTGAGCGGCTTGGTTCCGGTCGACGCGGTCTGGTCCGCGATCAGGATGAAGGTTGCAAAGGGCAATCCCCAGATGAACCAGTTGGTGAGGACCGTGCAGGCCCGGTAGACCGCGTTGAGCGCCTGGGTCAGGCTCATGGACGAGGGCTGGGGAATCTTCCCCATGGCAAGCCCGAAAAGTAGGCAGAACAGCAGCACCTGGATAGTCTGGCCAGAGGCCAGCGCATTGAAGACGTTGTTCGGCACGAGGTCGAGCAGGATCGAATGCCCGCCGCTGGGATCCCCATTGGAGGGCGGCGGCTGGAACGGGAAGGCGAGATCGGTGGACACGCTGCCTTGCGAATTGATGAACTCGCCAAGCTCGATGCGCGACTGGGGATTCTCGATCTGGCCCGGCTGCAGGATCAGCGACAAGGTGCCACTCACCAGCACGGCCAGGAACGACACGAGCAGCACGGCAATACCCACCTTGCCGAGGTAGCGGACCGATTTCGGGTCCTGGACCATCGCCGTGATGGAGAAGATGACCGAGGAGACCAGGTAGGGCAGGACGACCATCTTGAGGAAATTCAGGTAGAGCTGTGCGACAGGACTGATCGCATGGGCAAAGCCTGGATAGTAGAGGCCGGACAGGATCCCTGCCGCGATCATCGCGATCGTCGTCACCGGCGAGCGCAGGATGCGCCTTGCCGCGAGGCGCCAATCGAAAGGCAGGGGTCCGGCTACCTCGGAGATGGCCATGTCAGGCTTTGCTCCCCTGGCGATAGCGGGCGATGATCTCGTCGGTGTTGAGAACCTGCTGACCCCGCGCGAGATCGAGATAGAGATCGACAAAGGCCGCGAGATGCGGGTTGTCCGGCCGCACGCCGATTGCGATCGTGTCGACCTTGTCCGTCAGCGTGATCGAGCGCGCGACGACCGTCATGGACGGATCGTCGACCATCAGCTTCTTGATCTCGAAATCGTCGCGATAGGCCATGTCGATCGTCCCGTTCCGGATCGCATCGATGATCAGATCCCAGCTTGCCAGGCGGCGGATTTGTGCGTGCGGAAAGGTTGTGGCCGCGTAGGTGGCGAATGAAGAGCCCTCGATGACGCCGAGATCGCCTGAGAAATCGCGGACGATCTGTTCGGGCGGCTTTCCCTGCGCAATACGCGCCAGGTTGAGGCGGTTGGCGATCAGCCCCTGGCGCAACATGGCGTAGGGCCGGGAATAGACGATCGACCGGCCGCGCTGAAGGGTCCGGCTGAGTTTGCCGATCGCCATGTCGGCCTGACCGGAACTCACCTGTTTCACGATATCGTCGAAAGTTGCGGCGGATCGGTCGAACACCGGCTCGACACCAAGCGCCGCGGCGATGCCGTGGGCCAGTTCCATGTCTATGCCATTGTCCCCCGATCCGTCGGCCGGGAAGAACGGATTGGAAGCGAAGGCCGGCATTGCGATGCGCAACGCATTGCCGCTGGCTATAGGATTTGGGGCGTTCTCCGCCTGCTGTCCCGGAGTGCTGGCTGCCCGGGCTTGCGAGATCAGCAACCCAGCGCTTCCGGCCGCAAGCAGTGTACGACGTGTGACCGGCATGCGCGTTCTCAATTAGCCCGGGAAAGCCGCAACATGCACAACCGACGTTAAACAAACGTGTATATTACACTGTGCTTTTTTATGTATTGGATAAGCAGCTTAGCACTACAAAATATGAGAATTGCCTAATGTATATAGGAGCAGCGGAGGGATCGCGTTACTTTCCGTTAGGCGATCAGCTGACCCCTAGGCGATCAGCTGGATTGTCAAAACGTCTCGACCCAAGGCCGCAGCTCAAGCTCCGAGCTCCAGGCGCTGCGATGCTGGCGATGGGCCGCGAGATAGGCCTCGGCGATGGCATCCGGCGACAGGCGGCGGTCCGGCCGGTCGGGGTCGCCGGCCTGTCCGGGCGGCTCGATCTGGCCGTCGATGATGAAGTGGGCGACGTGGATGTTCTGCGGGGCGAGTTCGCGGGCCATGGACTGCGCCAAGCCGCGCAGGCCGAATTTCGGCATGGCAAAGCCGGCCGAGCCGGAGAACCCCTTCACACTGGCGGTGGCGCCGGTGAACAGGATCGATCCGGAACCGCGCGCCAGTAGGCGGCGCGCCGCCTGCTGGCCGACCAGGAAGCCGCCATAGGCGCCGACCAGCAACGCCTGTTTGACCGCTTCGGCATCGAGTTCGGCGATCGGGCCGCGCGTGCGCGCGCTGGCGTTGAACACCGCAAGCGCCAACGGGCCGGCCTTGTCGGAGGCCTCGAACAGCCTGGCGACGGACGCGGTGTCGGCGACATCCGTCTCGACGGCCAGCGCACCGGTCTCGTCGACCAGAGCGCTCAGCTTCTCCACGTTGCGGGCTGCCAGAACCACGCGAAAGCCTTCCCGGGTGAGAAGGCGCGCAAGCGAGGCGCTCAGACCAGCGCCCGCGCCTGCAATGACGGCCACATCAGATGTCATGATTTTCTCTCCTTGCGAATTTCTGCGGGAGCGTTTCGCCAGATCAGGCAGGGTCGCGCCTTCGGGGCCGACAGGCAAGAGGTGGCATCGCTGCGGTTGTTGAGCCAGGAGGCTGCAGAACCGGCGCTGTGCAGTCCAGCATCGGCTGTGGCGCTACGAAGACCGCTCGGCCTTCAGCACCGAGACCGCCGCTTCGCTGTTGTGGACATAGTCGTTGGCATCCGGCTGCTTCTGCACCAGCAGGATGAACAACAGGTCGGTCAGCGTCAGCTGCGCGTCGCGCGCGGTGATGGATGAGGAGCGCGCACGCTCCTCATCGGCGATGGTGTAGAGGCGGATGTCGGCGACGCGGCTCAGCGGATTGTCGTGCAGGCCGGTGACGGCGATCACCGTCGTGCCGCGCTTGCGAGCAAGTTCGGCGATACGCAAGGTTTCGATGCTGGCGCCGGAATAGGACAGCGCGAACAGCACGTCGTCAGGGCCTAACGTCGAGACATTGGCCATCTGGATGTGGCTGTCGCTGTCATGCAGGACATTGCGGCCGAGTTTCATCAGCTTGTAGGAGAAATCGCGCGCCACCAGCGAGGAAGCGCCGACGCCGACCAGGTGGATGCGGCGCGCGCCATCCAGCAGCTCAAGCGTCCTGGAGATGATGCGCTCGGTGTTGGCCTCGGCGGTCCGCTGCATCGACAGAAGCTTGCTGCCGATCAGCTTCTTCAGGATGACCTGGTAGCTGTCGCCGGCCTCGATCGAGCCGTGGATCACGCCCGCCGGCACCTGCCATTCCCGCGCCTTGGCCTGGCTGACGGCGAGCTTGAGCTCCTGGTAGCTGGCATAGCCGAGCTTCTGGCTGAACTTGACGACGCTCGACTGGCTGCGGCCGATCTCGGCCGCGAGCGCCGCCGTCGACAGGCGCAGCATCTGGTCGGGATTGTCGACGATGTAGCGGCCGATCTCGCGATCGCCAGGCGCCATGCCGTCGAGCTTCGCATTGATCCTTTTCAGAACGGACACGGGATTCCCTCGCGCTTCAGATGCCGGGCCAAGGAATAAATTATTCCAATTCCGATTGACAGCCAAGAACGTAGAATTAATTTCTCGATTGGCCCGAGTGCGGTTCGGCTCTCGTGAAACAAGGTTTCAGCCCATGGACAGATTGCGGATCGTCGGCGGACAGAGACTGGAAGGCGCGGTCACCATATCCGGCGCCAAGAACGCCGCTTTGCCACAGATCGCGGCCGCGCTGCTCAGCCCCTACCCGCTCGAACTGACCAATTTGCCAGATGTGACCGACGTCGAAAACATGCTCGGCGTGGTGCGGCTGCACGGTGCCGAAGTGACGCGGTCGGCGCATGCCGCGACGATCGACACCAGCGCCGCCGTTTCCAAGGAGACGTCCTACGACACGGTGCGGAAGATGCGGGCGACGGTGCTCGTGCTGGCGCCGCTGCTGGCCCGGTTCGGCCATGCGCGGGTTTCGCTGCCGGGCGGCTGCGCGATCGGCGCGCGGCCGGTCGACATGCATGTCGCGGCACTCGCGGCACTGGGCGCCAGGATCGCCATCGAGAACGGTTCAATCGTCGCCTCTGCGCCCAACGGACTGACCGGCACGCGCATCGTGTTGAGCTCGCCATCGGTCGGGGCGACGGAGACAGCCATGATGGCGGCGACCACGGCCAAGGGCGAAACCGAGATCCTCAACGCGGCGCGCGAGCCCGAAGTGGCTGATCTCGCCGCTTGCCTCAACGCCATGGGCGCACGCATCGAGGGCGCCGGCACGCACCGCATCCTGATTGCCGGCGACACCAACTGGCATGCAGCCACGCACGACATCATCCCCGACCGCATCGAGGCCGGCACCTATGCCATCGCCGCGGCGATCACCGGCGGCCAGCTTGAACTGACCCATGCCCGGCTCGAACACATGGCCTCGGTGGTGCAATTGCTGGAGGCCACCGGTGTCAGCGTCTGGCCCGGCGACCGCGGGCTCATCGTATCACGCGACCGGCCGCTGAAAGCCGTCGATCTCACTACGGAACCTTATCCCGGGTTTCCAACCGATCTGCAGGCGCAGTTCATGGCGCTGATGTGTTGCGCCGAAGGTGCATCGCTGCTGCGTGAAACCATCTTCGAGAACCGTTTCATGCATGTTCCCGAACTGATGCGGCTCGGCGCCAACATCAAGCTGCAGGGCACCACGGCGCTGGTGCGTGGTGGCGAGAAACTGCATGGCGCGCCGGTAATGGCCACCGATCTGCGCGCTTCGGTGTCGCTGGTGCTGGCGGCGCTGGTCGCCGAGGGCGAAACCATCATCAACCGCGTCTATCACCTCGACCGCGGCTATGAGCAACTGGACAGGAAACTGCGTCTGTGCGGCGCCGACATCGAGCGGCTGAGCGCATGAGCGCCAGCGCCAAACATTATTTTCTCGGTGTCGACGGCGGCGGCACCGGCTGCCGGGCTCGTATCGAGGATGCTGGCGGGACGGTGCTCGGGCAAGGCCTGTCCGGTCCGGCGACAACGCGGCTCGGCATCGATGCCGCCTGGGCATCGGTCGCGAAAGCCTTTGGCACGGCGATCGAGGAAGCAGGTCTGGGATCGGCCGAAATCGCTGGAATTCACGCCGGCATCGGCCTTGCCGGCATCGGCCGCAAGGGCGCGCTGGAAGCACTCAGGGCGATCGCGCATCCCTTTGCCAGCATCGATTTCGTCAGCGATGGCGTCGGCGCCTGCCTGGGCGCGCATTCAGGTCAGGACGGCGCCATCGTCATTGCCGGTACCGGCTCGATCGGCTTGGGCTTCGTCGAGGGCCGCGACCTGCGGGTCGGCGGCTACGGGTTTCCGATCTCCGACGAGGGCAGCGGCGCCGATCTTGGATTGAAGGCGGTACAGCTGGCGCTGCGCGGCCATGACGGCCGGCATGAGCGGACAGCACTTCTGGCGGAGGTGATGCAGCGTTTCCAGAGCGACCCAATGGAAGCGGTCGCCTGGATGGATCGGGCAACCGCAACGGACTATGCGGCCCTGGCGCCGATGGTGATGCGCCATGCCGACCAGGGCGATCCGGTCGGACGGCGTATCGTGCAAAGTGCCGCCGAGCAGATCGACACGCTGGTGCGGGTGCTGTTCGAACAAGGTGCGCCGCGGGTGACCTTGCTCGGCGGCCTCGCCAGTCCGCTCGAACCCTGGCTCTCCCCCGATGTCCGGCGCCGCCTGAAGCCCGCCGACGGCGATGCCGTGTCGGGCGCGATCATCCTTGCCAAGAGATCCCTCGGCGGACGATAGCGCGTTGTCAGGTGAGGAATAAAATATTCCAAATTTCTGTTGACGCTATGAATATTCAATTCTAAAAAGTTAACAAAAGAAAACAGGGTAACGGCAACGGGCCATCGTCCGTATGTGAGCGCCAGTCGGCGAGCCATCCTCGCCATCGGCTGTGCCGCATGGTTTTGAAAGCACTGGAATGACCGAACAAGGGTTGATGTCCGAGCTGGATCGGCTGGTTTCCGAAGGCCGGAACCCGAAGACGATGGACATCGACCTGCTGCCGACCATCGACGTGCTGCGCAAGATCAACGACGAGGACAAGGCTGTCCCGGCGGCGGTCGAAAAGGTCCTGCCTGAAATCGCAGCCGCCGTGGACCGGATCGTGCTTGCCTTCCAGAAAGGCGCGCGGCTGATCTACATCGGCGCCGGCACCAGCGGCCGGCTTGGGGTGCTCGACGCTTCGGAGTGCCCACCCACCTTTGGCGTGCCCGAAAGCATGGTCGTCGGCCTGATCGCCGGTGGGTCCGACGCCCTGTTGCGGTCGACGGAAGGCGCCGAGGACAATCCCAAGCTGGGCGCCAAGGCCTTGCAGGAGATCGGACTTACATCGGACGACGTGGTGGTCGGCATCGCGGTCAGCGGGCGCACGCCCTATGTCGTCGGCGGATTGAACTATGCCAAACAGGTGGGCGCCACGACGGTCGCGCTGTCCTGCAATCCGGCCTCGACCATCGCCGGCATCGCCGACATTGCCATCTCGCCGGTGGTCGGTCCGGAAGTGCTCACAGGCTCGACGCGGCTGAAATCGGGAACCGCGCAGAAGCTGGTGCTCAACATGCTGACCACCGCCTCGATGATCCGCATCGGCAAGAGCTATGAGAACCTGATGGTCGATCTCAACCCCTCCAACAAGAAGCTGGTCGCCAGGGCGATCCGGATCGTCATGCAGACGACCGGCTGCGCTGCGCAGCAGGCCAAACAGGCGCTCGCCCAGACCGGCAATGATGTGAAACTGGCGATCCTGGTGACCATCACCGGCATGGGCGCCGAAGAGGCGCGCGCGGCTCTCGGCAAGGCAGGAGGCTTCCTGCGCAAGGCAATCAGCGACAGAAAGGCATGAGGCCGCATAGACTGGGCCGATAGTCCAAAGCATGTGTGTCTTGGAAGCGGTCGGCAGAAACTGCAAGGCATCGAGTTCAACGACAATGGGAGACGAAAATGATAGGGCATCTCACAAGAACGCTGCTGTCGGGTATCACGCTGGCGGCGATGCTCGGCTTGGCTGCGGTTTCAACGCAGGCGAATGCGGCAACGCTGCACATGGCCTGGTCGCAGGACGCCACCGGGCTCGACCCGCACAAGCAGACGGCGTTCTCGTCGCTGCGGCTGCTGGAGCTGATCTATGAGCCGCTGGTGCGGGTCGATGCCAGCCTGCAGATCATCCCAGCCATCGCCACGTCCTGGGAGTTTTCCAAGGACGGCAAGGAACTGACCTTCCAGCTCGATCCCAAGGCGAAATTCCAGGACGGCACCGCGCTGACCTCGGCCGACGTCAAGGCCTCGTTCGAGCGTATCCTCGACGAGAAGACCGGTGCTGCCGCACGCGCCAACTTCCTGTCGATCGCCAGCATCGACACGCCGGATGCGGCGACCGTGGTGTTCCATCTGTCGCAGCCCGATGCGCCGATCCTGACGGCGATGAGCGACGCCAACGCGGCCATCGTTCCGGCCAGCGAGATCAAGGCCGGCTCGATCGGCACCAAGGCGCTCGGCTCCGGCCCGTTCAAGCTCGACAAATGGGACCCCAACGCCAAGGAAGTGTTGAGCGCCAACAAGGATTGGGCCGGCGGCGCGACCGGTGTCGACGGCATCGAGATCAGCGTGCTTCCCGATGAAGCGGCGATCCTGGCCGCAATGCGCACCAAGCAGATCGATTTCGCCCTGCTCAACGATCCGCTCGTCGCCACGCTGGTGCCGAAGGAGGCAAGCCTGCAGCTGAACCGTGTGCCGGTGCTGGCCTATCACGTGCTGCAGCTCAATCCGTCGCGCAAGCCGATGACCGAGCTCAAGGTGCGCCAGGCGATCTCCTGCGCCATCGACCGGCAGGAGGTGCTCGACACCGCTTCGCTCGGCGAAGGCAAAGTCACTGGACCGCTGACGATTCCCGCTCTGGCGACCGATCCGAGCCAGCTGTTCTGCTACAAGCGCGACGTCGAAAAGGCCAAGCAGCTGATGTCCGAGGCCGGCTATGCCGACGGCTTTTCGGCGACCGTGATCGGCGCCACCGGCGAGCCGCCGACGGCGGCGGCGGAAGCCCAGATCATCCAGTCGCAGCTCGCTGAAATCGGCGTCAAGCTGGACATCAAGATGATGGAGCTCAACGTCTATGTCGACGCCTGGCTGAAGGGCGATTTCGACATGGCGATCGCGCTCAATGGCGGCCGCGCCGACCCCTACACCATGTACAATCGCTACTGGACCAAGGCGGGCAATCTGCAGAAGGTGGCGAACTACATCGACGACACGCTCGACAGCCAGATGCAGAAGGGCCGCGCCGAGACCGACCCAGCGAAACGCAAGGTAATCTTCGCCGAGTTCGAGAAGCACCTCGCCGAGATGTCCCCATGGATCTGGCTCTATACCTCGTACAGCTATACGGCCCAGCAGAAGAACGTCGCCGGCTTCGTGCCGACGCCGACCGGCACGCTGTTCAGCCTGAGCAAGGTTACCATCCAGCAGTAGCCGCCCGCTCTGGTATCGGACGAGAGGACTTCTTCGCGTGAACTATCTGATGCGACGACTGGCGACGTTTCCTCTCGTCCTGCTTGGCGTGTCCATCCTGGTCTTCGTGGCGATCCGGATGGTGCCGGGCGATTCGATCACGGCGATGCTAGGCACCGAGGCCGGGCTGTTGACGCCAGCGCAACGTGACTCGCTCGCCGCCTATTTCGGCATCGACCAGCCCTGGTTCGTCCAGTACTGGCGCTGGATCGGCGGCATCCTGCTCGGCAATTTCGGCATCTCCGTCACCTATGGCCGGCCGGTGCTCGACGTCATCCTCGAGCGCTTCCCGCTGACGCTCGAGCTGGCCGTCCTGTCGATGATCATCGCGCTTGCGGTCGGCATGCCGGCCGGGATCTATGCCGCCACGCACAATGAGAAACTGTCCGATCTGGGCGTGCGCATCTTTGCCATGATCGGCCAGTCGACGCCGAGCTTCGTGCTTGGCCTGCTGATCATCTACACGCTGTCGGCCGGCTTCGGCGTGCTGCCGGCGATGGGCGAATTCGCGCCGCTCTGGCAGGATCCCCTGCGCAATTTCAGCCAGCTGATCCTGCCCGCCATTACGCTCGGCTTTGCCTTCGCAGCGTCCGTCACCCGCATATCGCGCTCGGCCATGCTCGACGTGTTGAGCGACGATTACGTCCGCACCGCGCGCAGCAAGGGCGCCTCGGCGCGCAGCGTCATCTGGCGACACGCGCTGCCCAATGCGTTGATCCCGGTGGTGACGCTGAGCGGCATCGAGTTCGGCTATTTGCTGGGCGGCGCCGTCATCGTCGAGCAGATCTACGCCCTGCCGGGCCTTGGCCGCATGGTGCTCGACGCGATCCAGCAGCGCGACTATGCGCTGGTGCAGGGAAGCGTGCTGTTCATCGCCTTCAATTTCATGATCGTCAATCTCCTGGTCGATCTCGCCTATGTCGCGCTCGATCCGCGCATCCGGCTGGGAGAACCCTGATGCGCATCCTGCGCGCCATCTTCGCCCACGGCAGCGGCCGCATCGGTGGCGTCATCGTCGGCGTCTATCTGCTGATAGCCATCCTCGGCATGCTGGGGCTGACGCCGCACAACCCCATCACGCAATTCCGCGTCGACCGGCTGCATGCGCCCAATGGCGCCTACTGGATGGGCACCGATTTGTTCGGCCGCGACGTGGCCAGCCGGCTGATGGCGGGCATCGGCCAGTCGTTCACGGTTGCCTTCTTTTCCGTCGCCTTTGCGACTCTTGCCGGCACGGTTCTGGGATTGGCCGCAGCCTGGCTCGGGCGCCGCTGGGACGGTGTCGTGATGCGGATCATGGATGTGTTGCTGGCCTTCCCGGCAATCCTTCTGGCGCTGCTCATCGTCACCGTTGCCGGGCCGGGCACATGGACCAGCATCGTTGCCATCGGCATCGTCTACACGCCGATCTTCACCCGCGTGGTGCGCGGCCCTGCTCTGTCGCTCAAGGCGCGCGAATTCGTCGACGCCGCGCGCACTTTTGGAAGCAGTTCATCCTACATCGTCACACGCCATCTGCTGCTCAATCTGGTGGCGCCCTTGACCGTTCAGGTGACGCTGGCGCTGGCCTGGGCTCTCCTGACCGAAGCCGGTCTGAGCTTTCTTGGTCTCGGCACACAGCCGCCCGCCGCCTCGCTCGGCCTGATGCTGAGCGACAGCCGCAATCTGATGGAGACCGCGCCCTGGCTGATGATCTTTCCGGGGCTGACGATCATGATCAGCATCCTCGGCTTCAACCTGCTTGGCGACGCTCTGCGCGACATCCTCGATCCGAAGATGCGGAGGGCGCCGGCATGACACCGTTGCTGTCCGTCAGCGACCTGCGCGTCGGCTTCGGCCGCAATCCGCAAGCCAATGAGGTGGTGCGCGGCATAAGCTTCGACCTCGCCGATGGCGAGACGCTGGCCATTGTCGGCGAAAGCGGCTCGGGCAAATCCGTCACCGCATTGTCGATCAACCGGCTCATCGATTTTGGCGGCGGCCGCATCACCGGCGGCGCGATGAAGCTGAAACGCGCCGACGGCGGCATCTTCGACCTGATGAGCGCGACCGAACGGCAACTGATCGGCATTCGCGGCGCCGAGATTGGCATGATCTTTCAGGAGCCGATGACGTCGTTAAATCCGGTGCTGAGCATCGGCTCGCAGATCGAGGAATCGTTCCGGCTGCACCGTGGCCTGACCGGCAGGCAAGCCACCGCGGCGGCCAAGGATGCGCTCGACCGGGTGCGCATTCCCGATGCCGCACGGCGGCTGAAATACACCCCCAACCAGCTGTCGGGCGGCATGCTGCAGCGAGTGATGATCGCCATTGCGCTGGCCTGCAATCCGCGCCTGCTCATTGCCGACGAGCCGACGACGGCGCTCGACGTCACGGTGCAGGCGCAGATCATGGCGCTGCTGGCCGAGCTGAAGCGGGAAACCGGCATGTCGATGATCTTCATCACGCATGACATCGGCCTCGTGGCCGGCATCGCCGACAAGGTGATGGTGATGCAGAACGGTCAGGCCGTGGAACAGGGCGAGCTGAACCAGATCCTCGACAATGCGCAGCACCCCTACACGCAACATCTGCTGCAGGACGTGCCGCATTTCACCAACGGCAGCACGACGCGTTCGGACGGGCGGCGCGACAAGGGCGCAGGCACGGAACCGGCCTTGAAGGTGGACGGCCTGGTGGTGCAGTTTCCGCTCAAGGGCAATTTCTTCAGCCGAGCCACGGGCGCGGTGCATGCCGTCGACGGCGTCGACTTCGACCTGATGCCGGGCGAGACGCTGGCCATCGTCGGCGAGAGCGGTTCGGGCAAATCGACCACCGCGCGCGCCGTGCTGGGACTGGTGCGCTCGACGCGCGGCAGTTTCTCGGTCGGCGCTCGAAAGGCTTCGGCTGAGCAGAGCGCGCTGCCCGTGCAGATGGTGTTCCAGAACCCATATGCCTCGCTCAACCCGAGGCTCAGCATCGAGAGCATCCTGGCCGAACCGGTGATCGCCACCGGCGGCCGGGTCGATGCCGGAACGCGGGCCAGGATGGCAAGCCTGCTGGAACGCGTCGGCCTGCCCAAGAACAGCCTGGAGCGCTACCCCCATGAATTCTCCGGCGGCCAGCGGCAAAGGCTGTGCATTGCCCGCGCGCTGATGCTCAATCCTTCGGTGGTCGTTCTGGATGAAGCGGTGTCGGCGCTGGATGTCTCGGTGCAGGCCAAGGTGCTGGAACTGCTGGTCGATTTGCAGCGCGAGTTTGGGCTGGCCTATCTGTTCATCTCGCACGACATGGCGGTCGTCGAGCGCATCGCCCACCGCATCGCCGTCATCTATGCCGGCCAGATCGTCGAGATCGGCGATGCGGCCTCGGTGCTGTCGAAGCCGAAGCATTCCTATACGAAGAAGCTCATTGCTGCCGTTCCGACCATCGACCGGCGGCACGAGCATTTCGAGCTTGATACGCGGCAGGTGCCCTCGCTGGTGCGCCCACAAGGGTTTGAGCCGGCTCCGGCAAGGTGGGAGCAGTTTGGGGCGGATCACATGGCGCGGGCGGAGGTGTGATGGGTGGTGAGCCAAAGTACGTGAGGTCGGCGGGACAGCGCCCCCCTCTGTCCTGCCGGACATCTCCCCCTCAAGGGGGGAGATTGGATGTCGCCATCGCTTTCGCCAATCTCCAACGTTGGAGTGCGGGCGGCACGTCAAAGCTGCCAATCTCCCCCCTAGAGGGGGAGATGCCCGGGAGGGCAGAGGGGGGCGCCAAGGATCGCTGCCTCTCCGATGGAGGCTGCCCATGAGCGACCTCCCCCCACTCTTCGATCGCGCATTCCAGCCACTGGCAACCGCAGTTTCCACCAAGCGCATCCCCGGCGGCGTGCTCGGCATTGTCAACCGCAACGGCGACCGCATCATCCGATCGATCGGCGCGGCGCAACTCGTACCGAACTCCCGCCCCATGCAGGACAACACCTGGTTCGACCTGGCCTCCTTGACCAAGGTCATCTTCACCACCCCGCGCATCCTGGCGCTGGCGCAAGACGGCGTCATCGATCTCGATGCACCGCTGGTCTCCGTCCTGCCGGACCTGCGCCAGTATGATGCGCAGGCCTGGGAGCGGACGGTGACGTTTCGCCAGTGCCTCGGCCACCAGACGCCGTTTCCTGCCGTCGAGCCGATCTACACTTATGGGCGTGACCCGGAACTGCTGCGCGCCTTCATCCTGCAGCGCGAATGGCGGGCTCGGGACCCGGTCTATTCCGACATCAACTTCATGCTGCTCGGCTTCGCGCTGGAGCGGCTGTCGGGAAAGACCATCCGGGACATGGATCCCGGCCCGGGCTTTGCCTGGTCGACAGAGCCCGACGTCGCGGCGGCGACCGAGGACTGCACCTGGCGCCATCGCGTGCTGTCCGGCGAGGTGCACGACGACAATTGCTCGGCGCTGCGAGGTGCCGGGCATGCCGGCCTGTTCGGGACGGCCGCGTCGGTGCTGGATTTCGCGCAGGGGCTGCTGACGGGCGCAACCGAGCGTTCCATCGCGCTGATGCGCACGCCCTTGTCCGCCACCCGCACGCATGGCTGGGAGCGCCCCTATGGAGGGTGGTCGGGCGGAGCCTTGTGCAGCCCCGAAACCATCGGCCATACCGGCTTTACCGGCACCGGGCTGTGGATCGACTTCGACAGAGGCAAGGCGTGGACCTTGCTCACCAACCGGATCCATCCGACACGTCATTTCGACAGCGGCATCGTTTCGCTTCGGCAGGCGGTCGGCGATCTCGTCAATGGGGACTAGGAAGTGAACATGAAACCAATCTGGGCCGTCGGCCTGATGACCGGCACCGTGCTGGACGGCAACATCGACGTCGCGCTGATCAAGACCGACGGCGAACGGATCGACGATTTCGGCACCTATCGGCTGATGCCCTATCCCGCGTCGATCCGCTCCCTGCTGGAAGAGACGCTGACGCAGGCGCGGGCCTGGAATTTTGTCGGGCCAGAGCCGGCGATTTTTCGCACCGCGGAGGAAGCCCTGACGCGAGCCCAGTCGGCGGCGGTCAAGGAATTGGTCGAAGGTTATGGCATGAGGATGGCCGATATCGGCGTCGTCGGTTTTCACGGCCAGACCGTGCTGCACCGTGCGCCGCAGGTCGGACGGCTTGGTCAGACAAGGCAGCTCGGTGACGGCGAACTGATGCATGCCCTATTGGGCACCAAGGTCGCCTACGACTTCCGCTCGGCCGACATGCGCGCCGGCGGGCAAGGCGCGCCGTTGGCCGCGGCCTATCACACCGCGCTGATGCGCAGCGCCGGCGCCAGCGGCGAGGTGGCCGTGCTCAATCTCGGTGGCGTCGCCAACATCACCTGGTGGGACGGCGCCGACAATGTCGTTGCCTTCGACACCGGCCCCGCCAACGCGCCGCTGAACGATTTCATCAAGTCGAAAGGGCTCGGCGAAATGGACCGCGACGGCGCGCTTGGCCGTGCGGGAAAGGTGGACGAGGAACGGCTGGCCAAGCTGCTGCAGCACCCTTATCTCAGCAAGCCCTATCCCAAATCACTGGACCGCTTCGACTTCGGCGCCGCGATGGCGGACGGGCTGAATGCGGAGGATGGCGCTGCCCTGCTCACCGCCTTTACCGCAGCGGCCGTCGGCAAAGCGCTCGACCTTTTGCCCCACCGGCCGAAAAAACTGGTCGTCAGTGGCGGCGGCCGCCACAACCCGACCATGATGGCGATGCTGGCCAGCCGCGCCGGCGTCGAGGTGGTACAGGCCGAAAGCCTCGGTTGGAGCGGCGACGCGGTGGAGGCGGAGTGCTTTGCCTTCCTCGCGGTCCGCGTGCTGCGCGGCCTGCCGATCAGTTTCCCGAGCACGACCGGCGCGCCGCAACCCATGCGCGGCGGAAAACTCGCGGGTTGATCAGGCAACCAATTTCTTCTGCAGGAAGATGCGGCTGCGGCCGACAGGGAAGTCGGCGAGCGTGCCAAAGGGCTGATAGCCCTTGCGCTGATAGACCTTGGCGGCGTTCGGATTGAAGGTGTCGATCCAGGCGTTCCGGCAGCCACGAGCCACCGCTTCCTGTTCGGCCGCAGCGAGCATCTTGCCGGCCATGTGCTGGCCGCGCAGCCTCTCGTCGACCCAGAGCCACTGCACATAAAGCCAGCCCCAGGCGGTGTAACCCGAAATGCCGGCGACGACCGCGCCGTGCTCGTCGCGCACGAACACGGCCAGCGCCTTTCTTTCGGATGCGCCGACATCGCCGTCGTTGAACGCCGTCAGCCGTTCGGCGAGAAAGGTGAGGTCTTCCGGCAAGGGATTTGCCGTCGTTTCCAGTGTCGTGTTCATCGCTTTTCCGAGATGGGTTGTGAATCCGGGTCGCCGCCATTGCGAAATTCGGACGCGGCAATGCCGTAGCGCTTGAGCTTGTCGTAGAAGGTCTTGCGCGGCACGCCGAGTGCGTCGATGGCTCCGCGCACATCGCCGCCATGATCGCGCAGCGCATCGCGGATGAGCTGCGCCTCGTATTGGCCGACCCGTTCGGGCAATGCTGCCTCTGGCTCCGGCGCGTGCGCGGGAACCGTTTTCGTCTCGTCGTCCGGGCCAAGACCAAGCGCGACGCGATCGGCGAAATGCGCGAGTTCGCGCACATTGCCCGGCCAGTCATGCGACTGGAGATGATCGCTGACCGCGGCATTCACTTTGGAGACAGGCCGGCCGAACCGTTCGGCCGCCTTGCCGAGAAAATGCCCGAACAGCATCGGGATATCGCCGCGCCGTTCGCGCAACGGCGGGATGCGCAGCGTCACCACGTTGAGGCGAAAATACAGGTCCTCGCGAAAATCCCCGCGCTGATCCTGAAGGCCGAGATCGACCTTGGTCGCCGCGACGACCCTGAGATCGATGCGCCGGATCTCGTTCGAGCCAAGCGGGGTGAGGCTGCGCGTTTCGAGCACCCGCAGCAGTTTGACCTGGAGCGCCGGCGGCATCGATTCGATCTCATCGAGAAACAGCGTGCCGCCGCTGGAATGCTCGATGCTGCCAATCCGCCGCCGCTGCGCGCCGGTGAACGCGCCTGCCTCGTGGCCGAACAACTCGCTCTCGATGACCGTCTCCGGCAGTGCACCGCAGTTCAGCGCCACGAAGGGTTTTGCGCGCCGCCGCCCCCATCTGTGCAGGAGGTCCGCCACCACTTCCTTGCCGGTTCCGGTTTCTCCCTCGACCAGCACGTCGACATCCATGTCGGCGATCTGGCGCAAGGTCTCGCGCAACCGTTTGATGGCAGGCGCCTCGCCGATCAGCGGCAGGCCGTCGGCGGCCAGTGCAGCGGCTTCGCGCAGCCGCCGGTTTTCCATCACCAGCCGCCGCTTCTCACTCGCCCGCTTCAGCGCCTCGACAAGGCGGTCTCCCGCATAGGGTTTCGGAATGAAATCGTAGACGCCATCCTTGAGCGCGGCGACGGCGAGATCGACGTCGCCATGCCCGGTGACCAGGATCACCGGTATATCCGGATCGATCGCCTTGATGCGGTCGAACAGCTGCAGCCCGTTCATGCCCGGCATGCGGATATCGCTGACGACCACGCCTTCGAAATTCCTGTCCACGACGGCAAGCGCTGCCTCGGCGGCGTCGCGCGCGACCACGGTGAAGCCGGCAAGCTCGAGCAATTGCGTTGTGGCGTGCAGCAGGTCCGCATCGTCATCGACGAGCGCGACCAGCCCTGATCCCTCAATCATTCATTCGCCTCAAATCGATGGTGAAGGATGCACCGGTGCCTTTGCCGGGATCGAGCCGCAGCGTGCCACCCAATTCCTGGGCGATCTCCTGCGAGATCACCAGCCCGAGGCCAAGCCCCTTCTCCTTGGTGGTCTGGAACGGCATGAACAGATTGCCGGCGGCTTCCGGGCCGAGGCCGGGACCATTGTCGCGCACCGAAATCAGCACCCTGTCGTCGCGCTCGGCAAGCTCGATCTCGATGCGCGGATCGGGTTGGTCCTTCATCGCGTCCAGCGCGTTCTGCAACAGATTGACCAGGATCTGCTCCAGCCGGATGCGGCTGGCCATGACCACCGGCGAGGCGTTGCCGCGCGGCTTGATGATGGTCACGCCGGAATCGCGGATGCGGCCCGACAGCAGCGACAGCGCGCCGTCGACCGCCTCGCGCACCGGCAGCGGCGAGGCGGCGACGCCCGGCCGCCGGGCGAAAGTGCGCAAGGTGCTGGTGATCGCACCGATGCGTTCGGTCATCGACACGATCGACGTCAGATTGCCGCTGGCCGGTTCGGTCTTGCCGCTGTCGAGAAAGCGGCCGGCATTCTCGGCATAGGTGCGGATCGCCGCGACCGGCTGGTTGATCTCATGCGCCACACCGGCGGCGATCTGGCCAAGGATGGAAAGCCGGTTGGCCTGGGCGAGATCGTCGCGCAACCGGCGAACCTTGGCCTCGGCATTTTCACGCTCGGCGATTTCGCCTGCAAGTGCGGTGTTGGAGCGGGTCAGCTCGGCCGTTCGCGTGCTGACCCGGCTCTCCAGTTCGGCATTCATCCGCGCCAGCGCTTCCTGCCTCAGCCTGCGGGTTCGCCGGCGCCGGGTGAGCACGAAGCCGATCAAGCCCAAAAGCAGCAAGCCGAGCAGCGTGGTCAGGCGCGCCGTGTTGGCGGCGGACGAGAGAGCAGCGTCAGCGGGCGTGAGCAGCCAGAGGCGCCAGCCGGGGACCGCGCCCGGCAGGTCCTGCACCACTTCGACGAACCGGCGCGGCTTTCCAGAACTGTCGATCGTTGCCAGGCCGTCGCCGGCGCCGCGCCGGATCGGCAGCGGCTCGAAGCCGGCATCGGCCAGTTGGAGCTGCTCATGGGCGGCGGTGACGGCCTCGGCCGAGAGTGGAGCCAGCGCACGAAACCGCCAGTCGGGCTGGCTGGTGGCCAGCACCACGCCGCGCTCATCGGTGACAAAGACAAGGAAACCGCTGGAACGCCAATTTGCTTCGACGCCGTCGAGCTCGACCTTCAGCACCGCAACGCCGAGCGGCTTGCCGCCATCGTCGACGCGGCTGGCAAGGTAGAGCCCCGGCTTACCGCTGATCGTGCCGAGGCCATATTGGCTGGCGGCGCCGTTGGCCATGGCCTCCTGGAAATAGTGCCGAAAATTATAATCGATGCCGACGAAGCTCGCCGGTTCGCCGGCATTGCTGGCTGCTATGGCGATGCCGGCTGTGTCGATGACATAGATCGCCGACGCCGAGGCGTCGCCCGCAATCGCCTTGAGCTTGTCGTTGAGGGCCGCTTCTTGCATTTTTCCGGCTCGGCGCAGGGCGCCGCGCACCGCGTCGTCGCGGGCCAGAACCAGGGGAACCAGGCGCTGCTTTTCGATTTCGCCGGTCAGCGTTCCCGCCGCCAGCGGGAGAGCGGCAAGCGCTGTGTCGCGGAGATTGTCGGCCGCCTGGCCGGAGGCGATGCGTCCAGCAACGGCAATCGCCCCGGCCAGAACCGCAAGGGCAATGACGACGACAAGCCAGCGGCCATCGCGCAGCCGGGCCGCCGCCTCGCGCAGCAATTCACGGCCGGCAAATCCCTGGGATTCGCTATCGGTGCCTGCCTGCTGCGTCTGCCCTCTCCTTTTTTGCTCGCGGCCTTACGGCCAGTGTAATGCGAAAATCCGCCCAGGCAAACGCTGCCTGTGCGGAAATCCGCACAGGCGTTGCCCGCGCGACCTCTGACAAAGGCGGAAAACCCGGGATTCCGGCCTTTCGCCGATCTGGCACAGCGCTTGCAAACCTGCTTGCAGCGGCGCGCGACCGGAGCGCCGCGATGGGAGAAGTCACGCAGGGCGGTCCGTTTTCGCTCATCCGGCCAGGGAGAGTTCGATGCACATCGCAGACCAATCAGGCGCGGTTTCCGCGCAGCGCAAGCCTTTCTATGCCCAGCTCTACGTGCAGGTGCTCGTCGCAATCACCATCGGCATCCTGCTCGGCCATTTCTATCCGTCGGTCGGCGAAAGCATGAAGCCGCTCGGCGACGCCTTCATCAAGCTGGTCAAGATGATCATCGCCCCGGTCATCTTCCTGACCGTGACGACCGGCATTGCCGGCATGAGCGACCTGCAGAAGGTCGGCCGTGTCGCCGGCAAGGCGATGCTCTATTTCCTCACCTTCTCGACGCTGGCGCTGATCATCGGCCTTGTCGTGGCCAATGTCGTGCAGCCGGGCGCCGGCTTCAACATCGACCCGGCGACGCTCGACGCCTCGACGGTCAACACCTACGCCGCCAAGGCGCACGACCAGTCGGTCACCGGCTTCCTGATGAACATCATCCCGACGACGATCGTCGGCGCCTTCGCCGACGGCGACATCCTGCAGGTGCTGTTCTTCTCGGTGCTGTTCGGCATTGCGCTGGCGCTGGTCGGCGACAAGGGCACGCCCGTCCTCAATTTCCTGCAGGCGCTGACGACGCCGATCTTCAAGCTGGTCAGCGTGCTGATGAAGGCAGCCCCTATCGGCGCCTTCGGCGCCATGGCCTTCACCATCGGCAAATACGGTATCGGCGCGGTCATCAACCTCGCCATGCTGGTCGGCACCTTCTACGTGACGTCGTTTCTCTTCGTGTTCGTCGTGCTGGGCGCGGTCTGCCGCTACAACGGCTTCTCCATCCTGTCGCTGATCCGCTACATCAAGGAAGAGCTGCTTTTGGTGCTGGGAACCTCCTCATCGGAAGCCGCCCTGCCCTCGCTGATGGAAAAGATGGAGAAGGCCGGCGCCAAGCGTTCGGTCGTCGGTCTGGTCATTCCGACCGGCTATTCCTTCAACCTCGACGGCACCAACATCTACATGACGCTGGCGGCGCTGTTCATCGCGCAGGCGACCAACATCCACCTGTCGATGGGTGACCAGATCCTGCTGCTGCTGGTCGCAATGCTTTCCTCCAAAGGTGCCGCCGGCATCACCGGGGCAGGCTTCATCACCCTTGCCGCCACGCTTTCGGTGGTTCCGGCGGTGCCCGTCGCAGGCATGGCGCTGATCCTCGGCGTCGACCGCTTCATGTCGGAGTGTCGGGCGCTGACCAATTTCGTCGGCAATGCCGTCGCCACGCTGGTGGTGGCGCGCTGGGAAGGCGAACTCGACGAGGCTAAGCTTGCCAGAGCCTTGGCGGGCACGGCGGACGACAACCTGCCGGCGGACGTCGTTCCCGCCGAGTAATCGGCGCGGTTCAATACTGACAACGGCCGGAGGCATGCCGCTTCCGGCCGACGAAGACGACGAATTCGCGGTTGCCGACTTCGAGGTCGACGCCCTTGATCACCTCGGTATTGCCGTGTCCGGAAATGTGCTTGGGCCGACAGGCATGCGGGCCGCAAACGTGCCTACATCGTCGAACAGGACAAGGCTGGCGGCGCCGACCAGCCCGGCATGGCGGCCAAGCTGGGCCTGGACGACCGGTACGTCGCGATAGGCGCGCATGGCCCGCTGCCGGATGGTCGCCTCGAGGGTCGGCAGCATCAGGTCGAGCCCATTGGCAATGCCGCCGCCGACGACCAGCACATCCGGCGAATAGAGATGCAAGAGGTTGGTGAAGCCAACGCCCAGCCAGCGGGCTTCCTCGTCAAGCAGCGCCAAAGCAAGACCGTCCCGCAGCCGTGCCGCCTCGACGACATGGCGGCCGGTCACCTCCACGTCCGCAGACAGGCGCCGCAAGGTCGAGCCATCGCCGGCGACCGTGGCGGCGGTGGCGCGGCGGCCGAGCGCGGTTCCCGAAGCGATGGCCTCGAAGCAGCCGACGACGCCGCAGACGCAGCGCTCGCCTTCATTGGTGATGGTCATGTGGCCGATCTCGGCGGCAAGGCCGCGGCGGCCATGCAGGATGCGCCCGTCGACTACGACACCGCCGCCGATGCCGGTGGACACCGTGACGAAGACCAGCGAGCGCGCGCCATGGCCGGCGCCGAAGCGCCATTCGCCGAGTGCCGCGGCATTGGCGTCGTTCTCCAGCCGCACCGGCAGGCCGAGCCGCCGCTCGAGGATGTCGGCAAGCGGCACGTCCAGCCAGCCGGCGAGCGTCGGCGGACCGACGGCGATGCCGGCTAGTGGATCAAGCGGTCCCGGCGCGCCGACGCCGACGCCGACGATCGAGAGCGCCGGCGCCTCGGCATGAACGGTCGCCGCCAGCGCCTCGATCTGGCCGATCACCACATCTGGACCAGCCTGCGCCTGCGTCGACACCGCCGCGAATGCCAGGATCTTGCCTTCACGGTCGACCAGGGCGGCGCGAAGCTCCGTCCCACCAAGATCGATCGCAAGGGCGGCTTCACTTGTCATGCCGCGACCTTCAATCCGTGCAGCCAGCCGATGCGGCCGGCGAGATCCTTGTCGCCGAAGGCGAGCGAACCGAGAACCACGGTTTCGGCACCGGCGGCACGCAGCAATGGCACAGTCTCGTGGCGGATGCCGCCGTCGGCCGCCAGAACCACGTCCGCCTCGCGGCCGGCCTTTCTCAGGATGGCGCGGGCAGCGCCCAGCCTGTCGCAGGCCTTGTCCGACAGGCCCTGTCCCTTGACGCCGATAGCGGTTCCCAGAAGCGTGACGAAGGCGACCTCCGGGACGAAGGGCGTCACAGTCTCGACCGGCGTCTCCAGCCTGAGCACCACGCCGGCCTCGGCGCCGAGTTCGCGGGCCAACCGGACGGCGCGCAGGCCCGCCTCGCCATTCTCGGCATGGACGCTGATCATGTCGGCGCCGGCCTCGACGAACTGGCGCGTCTGCGCCTCGACGATTGCTTCATCGACCATCAGATGGACATGGATCGGCTTGGCCGTCAGCCCGGCGATGCGGGCGACGAGATCGGGGAAGAACAGGAAGGACGGAGCGAAATGACCGTCCGCCACATCGATGTGATGAAGATCGACATAAGGCTCGATACGCCTGAGGTCGCTCTCGAAATTGGCAAGATTGGCCGACCAGAGCGAGAATTCGGCGATCAAACGATCGCGCGGCAATGCGGCGATGGCGGCGGGGCCGGAGAGAGGTTTCGAGATCATGATGGGTCCTGGTTGTTGAAACGATCTTTGAGGAAACTGCCGATAGCGGTGCGGATCTCGGCGAAATGCCGATCCTTGTCGGTGGCCTTCGGCGTCACCTCGGTGAAGATGGCGTTGGGGATGGCGTCGACGAGGCTGCGGGCGGTGGCCAGCGGATGGACGAGATCGATGCCGCTGCCGATGACGAGCGTAGGGATTGCGAGGCCGGCGGCCTCTGCCCGTGTCACGCCGGGTCCATCCCCAGCGATCGCCTGCATCACCTCGGCGAAAACAGTCGCGTTCTCGCGCGCAAAAAAGCCAAGCAAGGAAGCAAGATTGTCCGGCGCTTCGGTGCGAAAGCGAGCCGCCGTGGCGGAGGAAGCGAAGACATCGCGCGCGTCATCCAGCGGACGGTTGCGGATGAGCTCCGCCACTTCCACGTAAGGGCGCATGTTTTGCGGGGCCGCGTCGAAAGCCCAGGCCGGGCGAACAAGCACCAAACCAAGGACACGGCCCGGGTGGCGGGCGGCGAGTTGCAAGGCGATGGCCGCGCCCATCGAGATGCCGCCGGCGACGAAACGGTCGAGGCCGGCCGCGTCGGCGGCGGCCAGCACGTCGTCGGCGAACATCGCGATCGAAAAGGGCCGTCTGGTGCCCGCCCCGGAGCCGCCTTGCGCGCGGCATTCGACGGTCAGACGGCGGTATGACGGGCCGTCGGGAAAGTTCTGCGCGACCTGCGTTGCGTCACCGCCGAGGCCATGCTGGAAGATGACGGGAAGCCTGCCCTGCCCCGTATCGAAGACATGAAGTGCCGCATCGTCGCGAAGCAGCATCGCCGGTGCTGCGCCCATCAGAGCAGCCCTCGCAGAAAGGCGGCGACGCCGGGCGCTTCGTCGGCGGACAGGCCGTGGGTGACGAGCGACCCGTCAAAGCCGACTGCCTTCAGCCGCGCGACGAAATCCGGAAAATCGACGATGCCTTTTCCGGCGGTGGCAAAGCGGCCGTCACCATGGCGGTCCTTGGCATGCACCATGGCGATGTGGCCAGCGGCCTCGTCGATCGCGGCGGCAACGATGGCACGCGCCTCGCCGGGCGTGGCGTGTTCGAACAGATTCGCCGGATCAAGCACGATCTTCAGATGCTTCGACCCAATCTCGGCGATCAGCCTGGTCGCGTCACTGGCCGAGGTGACGATGTTGGCCTGTTCGGGCTCGATGCCGAGATCGACGCTGGCGTCTTCGGCCAGCGCCAGCGCCTTCGCCATCTCGGCGGCCATGTCGGACCAGGCGGACGGGTCAACATTGTCCGGATGATACGCCCACTGATCGGCGGCGTTGCGCGAGCCGGTGCAGAGCGTGACCAAGGGAACTTCCAAGGCGGCGGCAACCTCGATGACGGTGGCCAGGCGCCTGAGACCGTCGTCGCGAACGGCCTTGTCGGGATGCGCCATGTTGTAGGTGCCCGAAAGCGCGGCAAGAGAAACACCGGTCGATTGCGCGGCGGCACGGATAGAAGCGACAGCTTCCGCCGGCACCGCATCCGGCATCGACGGCAGGCCGGCGCAGGCTAGATTGAACTGCGTCGTCTCGTAGCCCGCTTGCCGAACGGCCGCGAGCACCGCAGCCGGCTCGGTGCCGGGAAAAGTCTTGGCGAAGATGCCGAGACGCATCAGACCGCCCCCGAAACCGAGGCGAGTTCGACCCGCTCGCCGGTCTCGACCGAACGCGCAATGGCGACCATCGCACGGATCGACGCGATGCCGTCGTCGACATTGGCGCCGCGCATAGGCGTGCCCTCCAGCACCGTTTGGGCAAGGCCCTCCAGCTGGCGGCGGAAGAAATGGCCGTCGGCGCCGAGCGGCTTGTGGGCAGTGGCGGTCTTCTCGTGAAAGATCTCGACCTCGCTGGCGCGGAAGTACCAGGGGTTGAATGTCTTGGCGATGACGGAACCGTTCTCGCCATAGAGCTGAAAACCTTCGTGCCAGTCCATGCGGACGGCAACGGTCAGGTCGAGATGGCCGAGCGCGCCGCTGGCAAACTCGGTCTCGACGAACCAGCAATAGGCGCCGAAGCGTTCGTTGAGGCGGGCGCGCACGGCAACGATTTCGCCGCACAGGAAGCGCGCGGTGTCGACCAGGTGCGAGCCGTGCGCCAGCATGAAATACTGCCTGAGATCCGCCTTGGGATTTCCCCCCGGTTTCCTCGCGAGCTTGCTGGTGACGGGCAGCGGCTGCACCGCATCGGTGTTGGTGTAGCGGTGGGTGGAATCGCAGTACCAGGCCTTCAGCGCCAGCACCTCGCCGATCTCGTCGCGGACGAAGTCGCGCGCTGCCTCCAGCGCCGGGTCGAAGCGCTTCATGTGTCCGACTTGCAGCACCTTGCCCGAGCGCCTGACCGCCTGCGCCAGCGCCTCGCCCTCCTCGACCGAGGTGCCGATCGGTTTTTCGCACAGCACATGCTTGCCGGCATCGAGCGCCTTGATCGACATCGGCACGTGATAGGCGTCCGAGGTGGCGACTATCACCGCCTCCAGTTCGGGATCGGCGAGCATCGCGTCGTAGTCGCCATACATTTTTTCGGGCTCGTAGGTGGCGCCCATGCGGGCGAGCAGATCGGGTGCTGCGTCGCAGATGGCATAAAGGTCGGCATTGCCGGCCTTTACGCAGGATTCCAGATGCGCGAACTGTGCGATGGGGCCGCAACCGAGCACGCCGACCCTGAGGCGTCTGTCCTGTTTCTTGATCATCGTCTCGTTTCTTCAGGCGCCGTAGGAGCGCATTGTCTGACGGTTGGTCTTGACCGCGCCGGCGGGATCGGCGGCGGCCGTTTCGGATTCCTCCTCCAGCACCAGCCAGCCGTTGAAGCGTGGCGCGGTGTTGGCGATCTCGATGACATCAGGGGTGTCGCAGACGCCCTTGCCGAGCATGGCCCAGGTGCCGTTGGCGTCGACGTCCTTGAGGTGGATGTAGCGGATGCGATCGCGGTAGGTGCGCAGCGTGTCGGCCATGTCCTTGTGGCCGCGCAGGATATGGCCGGTATCCGGCACCCAGCCGACTAGGTCGGGGTCGACCAAGGCAAAGATCGTGTCGTAGTCGGCGCGGTCGAACAGCAGCGTGTTGTGGTGCGAGCTCGGATGCACCGCGACCTGGACGCCCGCCTTGCGTCCGAGCTCGCCAGCTTTGTTGTAAACCTCCGCCGCGATCGCGAACTTCTCATCGCGTGGCCCTTCGGACACCACCGTCGCCGAGCCCATCGACACCAGCGCATTCGGGAAGGCTGCGGCGAAGTCGATCCAGCGCTTGGCGGCCTCGAGGTCGGCGCCGATCTCATCTTTCAGAGTGAAGCCGCTGTTCGAGCCGAAGGCGAAAGAGACCAGCGACAGCCCGGATGCCTTCAGCGCGGCGGCAAACTCTTCCGGCGTGTCGCCATAGTGACCGATCATGGTATCGGTGATCTCGATGCCGGCATAGCCGCCATCGGCGATCGCCTTGAGCAGGTCGTCGGGACCGCCGGTCCAGGCCTTGCCAAGCATTTCCCAGGTAAAGGTCTGGCAGCCGACTTTGAGGTCTTTCACGTTCATCCTTTCATTCCTTGATACCGCCTATTCCTTGATGCGCCCTGCGTCAGCCGCTCGATGACGTGGCGCGGGAAGAGCAGCACGAGTACGATCGGCTGACGCAGGGCGCATCAAGGATTGCGATACGCGGGGGCCTGCTCCTTCGGTTTTCCTTGGGATGGACATCCTACTTGACCGAGCCCGCGGTCATGCCGGCGAGGAAGTACCTCTGGGCAACGAGGTAGATGAGCAAGAGCGGTAGCGAGCCGAGCACGCTCATCGCCATCATCTGGTTCCATTCGAAGGCGTGCTGCCCCATCAACAGCTGGATGCCGATCGGGACGGTGCGCATGGACGTTGACTTCGTCAGCGTCAGCGCAAAGAGAAATTCGTTCCAGCACAACAGGAAGGTGTAGACCGACGTCGCCACGATACCAGGCAGTGAAATCGGGACGATCACCCGCCAAAGCGCCGTCCAACTGGTGCCGCCATCGACAGCCACGGCTTCATCGAGATCGCGGGGCAAGGTGTTCAGATATCCCGTCATCAGCAGGATCGCGTACGGCAGTGTAAACACCAGGTAAGTCAGGATCAGTGCGACGTAGGTATCGAAGATGCCGTATGAAACGACGAGCCCGAAGAAGGGGATCAAAAGTGTGATCGGCGGAATCGTCTGCGTGCTGATGATGATTGTGTTCAGGCTGCCCTTGCCGCGGAAGTTGAAGCGGCTGAACCCGTAGGCCGCCAGCAAGGCGATCAGCACCGTTAGCACGGTCACCGCTCCCGCCACGAAATAGCTGTTGAAGAAGAAGCGCAGCTTTACCGGATCGCCAAGGATGGCTGCATACGCTTCCAGCGTGAAGGCCTTTGGCAGGATGGTTGGTGGCAGGGCAAAGATTTCGGTATTCGATTTGAACGAACTGCTCAGCATCCAGTAGATCGGGAATGCCGCGAAAAAGAGCCCCGCCGCAAGCGCTACATGGAGCGCGACGGTGATCAGCCTGTCTTTCGGCGTATGCCTTTTCCTCATGGTGACTACCGAGCCTTTTGATAGCGAATATAGAACAGCGTCAGGCCGAGAGAGATCAACAAGATGACCACAGCGCTCGCCGAAGCCTGCGACAGGTTGTAGCTCGAAAACGCCAGCTTGTACGTGTAGGTGCTAAGGACCTCGGTCGAGTAGATCGGGCCACCGCCCGTCGTTATCCAGATTAACGGGAAGACCTGCATGGTCCAGATGAAGTCGAGCAGCGAGATGCTGATGATGATCGGCATCAGC
Organism: Mesorhizobium sp. LjRoot246; assembly: GCF_964254115.1. Classification (NCBI taxonomy): domain Bacteria; kingdom Pseudomonadati; phylum Pseudomonadota; class Alphaproteobacteria; order Hyphomicrobiales; family Phyllobacteriaceae; genus Mesorhizobium; species Mesorhizobium sp. LjRoot246. The sequence continues at coordinate 5,354,061 of NZ_CAXUSN020000001.1, forward strand.
TGCGGGATGGTGATGAAGATCAGCTTTTGGTAGGCTTTCGCCCCGTCGATATCGGCGGCCTCGTAGAAATCCTTGGGAATGCCCTGCAAGCCCGCGAGCAGGCTGACCATGAAGAGCGGATAGCCCGCCCAGATATTGGCAAAGGTGACGGCGTGCAGCGCGGTCTCAGGCGAGGAAAACCATTCGACCTTGGAACCGATGATGCCGATTTGCATGAGAATGCTATTCACGACACCGTTCGGCTCAAGCAGGAGGCGCCAGATCACGGCGATAATCACCGCGGTGAACAGCCAGGGCAGTATGTAGAGCACGCGCAGAATATTGCGCAGCGTCGGATTGATGCGGTCGCTGTTCAGCATGAGCGCGAAGACCATGCCGATGGTCATGTGGAAAATGACACTCATGCATGTGAAGTAGAGCGTGTGCCACAGCGAAGCCCAGAACACGGGGTCGTCGAAGATCGCCTGGTAGTGTTTCAGTCCGGCAAAGGATGGGTCACGACGCAGCACCGCGCTGTTCTGGAACGAGTAGGCAATCACCGTCACCATCGGCAGCAGCATCAGAAGCCCGATTATGAGCAGCGAGGGCGACAGATAGAGGTACGGTGCGACCGCTCGTTTCAGCTTGTGGTGGGAGCGCTTTTGCCGGGTCATGTGCCAACCTTGGGATACGCCTTCAAGAGAAGGTAAGCTTCGGAAACAGGTCCATCTCAAATTGCCGATCCGTTGTTGCCGGGTGGCCTGCCCGAAGTCAGGCCACCCGGTCGAAGATAGCAAACGGGAACAGGCCGATCAGAATTTCGCCATCCAGCCCTTCTGGGCGGTGGCCGCGGCTTGTTCCGGAGATTGCTCGCCGGCGAGCATCTTCTGGGCTTGCACGTCGAACTGGGTCATCAGGTCTTCAGCCACCGGCAGGCCCGTGAACTCATTGGCGAGATAACCGGTCTTGAAGATTTCAAAAGCCTTGCCGAAAGCCTTGTCCGAGGTCACGAAATCGGGCTTGGCGTTGACGTTGCCCGGGAAGGCGTTCGCAAGCGACACGAGCTTGGCGTTCACCTGTTCGCTCATCAGATATTGGACGAGTTTCCAGGCCTCTTCCTGATGTTTCGAGGCAGCAGAGATGCCGATGCCCCAGGAGGCATAGGGAAGGCCGCGCTTGCCGGTATAGTTTTCCACGACCGGGACCGGGATGAGGTCGAAGTTCAGCTTGGGATTGCGCTTGCGGATGAGGTTCACATGCGCGAGCGAGTCGATCATCATGCCGACGCGGTCGTTGACGAACTCCTCGACCTTTTCCTGCTCGGTCTTGGTGGCGATGCCGGGCGAGATGGTGCCGGCGTCGTTGAGTGATTTGACGAAGGTGAGCATATCCACCACCGGTTTGCCCCCAAGGTCTGGCTTGCCGTTCGCCATCATCGACTGACCCGAAGCCCAAACCCACGACATCATGTCGTTCTGGACGCCGGATGGCGTTTGCAGCGACAGGGGCAGCACCCAGCCATACTGGTTCTTGTCGGCTTTCGTCATCTTCTTGGCGGCTTCGAGAAACTCCGCACGGGTCGACGGCAGCTTGGTCACGCCTGCCTGGGCGGCGAGATCCAAATTCACGAAGACGGGATAGACGAAGGAAGCCACGGGAAACATCACCGCCTTGCCGTCCACCTTGATGATGTCCGCCACCTGGCTCTTGTCGAAACCGCTTGCATCCATCATCGGATTCATGTCGGCGAGTGCGTTCTGCGCATTCAGATTGTTCACCCAGGCACCGTCGAGACCGACGACGTCGCTGAGCGTTCCGGTTGCAGCACCAACCGAGATCTGGTCTCGCGTGGTCGCGTAGGGGCCGCTGACCAGCGTCACCTTGATTCCGGGGTTAGCGGCCTCGAAGCCATCCATGATTGCCCTGAGCGAGCCAGCCGGCAATTCGGGCTCCCACCATTGGGTGAATTCCAGCGTCGTATCCGCCATGGCGCCGGTTGCGCCAAGCAACCATGCGGCCGCGGCTATTTTCAGCATCGCGGGTTTTATACGAAAAGTCATTTTCTCCTCCTTCTTTAGGATCGACCGCACAATGCGGCCGATCGTCTGCTTATTCAGAAGTCTTCTTACGCAGGCGCCTCACCCTCACCCGCGGGTCTTGTCGCGATATTCAGATCGCCAGATGCGTCTCGGGATCGAAGAAATGGAGCTTGGCGTTATCCAGGGCCAACTTGATTTCCGAGCCGGAGCGGACTGTGCTGACCGGTTCGAATTTCGCCACCGCATTCGACGCCAGGCCGAAATCCCGTTCCGCGTCAGGGTCGCCGGAGTCCACCCGGACCGCGTCGATGTCGAGATGGACGATATGTTCGGATCCGAGTTCTTCGATCGAGGTCACTTTTGCCGGTATCGTCTGATACTTGCGGCCGGATTCGAGGCTGCTGTCATAGAGATCCTCCGGTCGTATCCCGAACACGACCTTGCGCCCGGCATACGACCTCAAGCCCGGCCTGCGCTCGAAGGCTGCATCCTGCAGCCGGATGGCTAAGGCGCCGGACATCAGTTCGTCGCCCGTCAGAGTCGCCTCGAAAAGGTTCATCGAAGGAGACCCGATGAAGCCGGCAACGAAGGCGTTCACCGGCGATTGATAGAGCCTCTTGGGTGTGTCGACCTGCTGCAGCACGCCGCCTTTCAACACCGCGACCCTGTCGCCCATCGTCATGGCTTCGGTTTGGTCGTGGGTCACATATATGGTCGTTACGCCGAGCTGCTTTTGCAGACTGGTAATTTCGGCGCGCATTTGAACACGCAGTTTCGCGTCCAGATTGGAAAGGGGTTCGTCCATGAGAAAGGCTGCCGGCTCGCGCACCATGGCGCGGCCCATGGCAACCCTTTGACGCTGTCCGCCTGAAAGGTTCGCCGGTTTGCTGTCCAGCAGAGACGTCAGTTGAAGGGTTTTGGCGATCTCGTCCACGCGCTTTTTGCGCTCCACCTTCGGCTTGCCTGCCAGCCGCATCGAAAAGGCGATGTTTTCGAACACCGTCATGTGCGGGTAGAGGGCGTAGCTCTGGAAGACCATCGCGATGTCGCGGTCCTTGGGCGGCATGTCGACGACGTCGACTCCGCCGATCCGAAGGCTGCCGCTGGTGACGTCCTCCAATCCCGCGATCATCCGCAACGCGGTGGATTTGCCACAGCCGGACGGCCCGACGAGAATCAAAAACTCGCCGTCCTCGACCGACAGGTTCAATTGGTCGATTGCGTGGAAATTGTTCCCGTATGTCTTGCAGATATTCTCAAGAACGACTTCTGCCATATTCCTCCCTCCACAAGTCTAAGCCACTGTTTTTATGATTGTCCTCGGCTTATGTTCACCTGCGAAATATTTCCTCGGATAGTTCGGGCTACGTTCCGGTATCGAGCCGCGCATATTTCAGTTCGACTGCCGACGGCACGTTCGTCGATGCTAGGAGTTCCGTGACCTGGTCGTCGGTCGGAAGCGCCTCGCGCCCGCCCCGCCCCGTTATCGATAGGGCGGCCGCCGCGGCCGCGAATGCGACCCGGCCCGCGGTGTCGGCCCCGCGCGTCAATGCAAGGGCATAGGCGCCATGAAAGCAGTCACCGGCGCCGGTCGAATCGACGACGGCAACCCGGTGCGGAGGCAGGTGCCAGAGCCCTGTCTCGTCGCGTCCGCGATAGAAGACGCCCCTGCCGCCATCCGTCAGAACCACGGCGGACCGCGACGGCAACCACAATGCATCGAGTATCTCGGCCGGCGACCGGTGGCCCGTGGCGGTCCGCGCAAAGCCGAGCGGAAGAATGAGATGGTCGCAGAGCCCGATCAGTCTCTCGGTGGCTGGGCCGTGACTCCATTCGACATCGCCGAGGATCGCAAGGCCGAGATCGCGAGCCCGAGCCACGACATCCAGCGACCCGATCGCGTAGCTATCGACGATCAGGGCGGTCGCGCGGCTGAGAACCTCGTCCGGAAAGTCCGGCGCGGTGCCCAGCATCGCTTCGTCGTCATACGCGATGAACCGCTCCCCATCCGAACCGACGGTGATCCGCGAGCGCACCGGGCGCGCGTGCGGGTGGCGCGGCGCGAACGCGGTTTCAACGCCGCTCGCAACGAGATCGCACAACACGGCGTCGTCGGCCGCACTGCCCAGCCATCCAACGAACCCGGCGGTTCCGCCGAGCCGCGCGACGGCGGCAAGCGCCGTCGCGACATTTCCCCCGAAAGCTCGGGCACTTTGCAGAACCTTCCCCTTGCCCGCCGACAACGGCTGATCGACATAGACGATGTCGTCGATCGCAATAGCTCCGAAGCCGAGGATTGAAGGGACGGTGGGCATCGTTCAGGCACCCGCCTTCGCCAAGGCGTCTTGCGCCGAAAGGCCGTCATGGATGACGCCCCGAAAGGCAATCGCTGCCTTTTCCGGATCGCCATGCCCCCAGAGATTGCGGCCCACCACGGCACCGCGCGCGCCGGCACGGATGGCGTCCGCAGTCTGCTGAAGGGCGCCGAGCAGCGTGTCGGTCTTCGGACCGCCGGCGATCACAACCGGCACCGGGCAGGTCCGAACGGTCTCTCGAAACGACTCGAAATCGCCGGTGTAACCGATCTTGATCACGTCGACGCCGGACTCGTAGCCGATGCGTGCCGCATAGGCGATCTCGTCGGGGGTGAAGACGATTTTTGCCCCGTCGGTGAAATCGCGAGGGTAGATATGCGCCACCACCGGCATGCCGTAACGGGCCGCCGCATTCACCGAATCGGTCAGCCAGCGTATGTATTTGCCCTCGGTCGCGCCGCGCACCGGAATGGCCACGGCCAACGCATCGGCGCCAGCGCGCACCGCGTCCTCGGGCGTTGCAATCAGTTCACTGATGCGATCGTCTGGGGTGAAGCAGCCGGCCTGGATCACCAGGGAAGCCTTGCCCGCGTATTGCGGCCACAGATGGCGCGCGGTGCCAGGCTGAATGCTGACGTAGTCGGGTTTGCCCACCATGACGCGTGCAAGCGCGCCCGGCAGGTCGGCAAGACCTCCTTTGCGCACGTCGCCATAGCCGACAAAGTGGTCGACCGCGCCGCCAAAAAGATTCCCCGATGGGTGTGAGAAGAGGCGCGCCAGGCGCACCTTGGTTCCGAGGCTCATGAGTCCAAAACTCTCCAATCGATTGATTTCAAAATCCTGGACCTAGTGTTTGCGAAAGAAAGGATAAATGCAATCTTTCGAAATCTTTCGAATTCGCGTATTTTTGGTAGAGTGAACCGAGGCCAGGGCGATCGCTTGGCGCATGGAGGCAAGGACAGGGCAATGTTGTCAGAGCAGAGACGCCAATCGATCCTGGGTGAAGTGCAACGCAGCGGACAGGTTCGCATCAAGGACCTGTCAGACGATTTTGGCGTGTCGGAAGTCACGGTGCGCTCCGACCTCGAGATACTGGACCGCAAGGGACTGCTGACCAAGACCCGTGGAGGCGCGGTGACCCGGACCACGGATTCGACCACGGCCGCGTTCGCCCGGCGGATGCAAACGAACCTCGATGCAAAGAAACGCATTGCCCGGGCAGCGGTAGAACTGTTCGAGGACAACCAATCGGTCATCTTCGACGGCGGCTCGACATTGATGCAGGTTGCCATGCTGTTACCGCCGCTCAGCAATGTCGTGGTCGCGGCCACGGCGATGAATATCGTGCAGCATCTGATGCATCGGCCCGGGCTCGACGTTCACATGATCGGTGGCCGGGTCTATCCGGACACGGTGAGCACGCTGATCACCGATGCCGACACGGCTCTCGGCGGCTTGGTAGCGCATCAGGTCTTTGTTGGAGCGCATGCGATTGACTCGTCACTGGATGTGGTCGACGTGAACGAAGACATGGCGCGAACGAAGCGAAACCTCGTGCGCATGGCCCGGCGCGTTGTCCTCCTTGCGGATTCGAGCAAATGGGGCGTCAGCGGGACCTCCAAGGCCTTTTCGCTGTCGAGCGTCGATGTTGTGATCACCGACGATGGCCTGTCTGGCGCGATACGCAGCCAGCTTGATAGGACCGGGGCCAAGGTGATCTATGCCTGACTCCGTCGCGGTCCCTGGCCGCGACGGAAATATCCCATGCGCTCATAACCCACGGGATTCGCATCGGCGGTCGGCCGTTTTTTCATGTCCGTCATTTTCTCCTCCTAGAACTGGCAGCCTCCCGAGATCACGCCAGCATTTTCGCATGTTGTCTAAAAATTTTACGCGCGTCAATATTTAAAATGTTGTATACCTCGTTGGGCTACCGGCCGGCGGATTCGGCAGCCCATGACCGCGTTGGAAGGTACGATCGAAGATGCACGGAAAATCAAAGACGAAGCTCGGGATCGGCGTCATCGGATGCGGCAATATCTCGATGACATATCTGCGCAACGCCGCCCTCTTCGGCGGCATCGAATTGCGCGCCTGCGCCGATATCTCGGCCGATATGGCGGCGCTGCGGGCGAAGGAATATGGCATACGGGCGCTCGGCGTCGATGCGCTGCTGGCCGACCCCGAGATCGATCTTGTCCTCAACCTGACCATTCCGGCGGCGCATTTCGACATTTCGTTTTCAGCACTTTCGGCCGGCAAGCACGTCTTCACCGAAAAGCCGCTCGCCACCTCGGCCGCCGATGGACGGCGCCTGGTCGATGAGGCGCGGTCGCGCGGCCTGCTGCTCGGCTCGGCGCCCGACACTTTTCTCGGTGCCGCCGGACGCCGCGCACGCCGGCTGATGGATGACGGCGCCATCGGCCGCCCGGTCACCGGCACGGCCTTCATGATGGGCCGCGGCATGGAGCATTGGCACCCCAACCCGCAATTCTACTATCAGCCCGGTGGTGGCCCGGTGTTCGACATGGGGCCTTATTATCTGACCATGCTGGTCAACCTGCTCGGCCCTGTCGAGCGCATCATGGCGATGGCGACACGCGGCCAGGAGGAGCGGCTTATATCAGCCGAGGGGCCGTTCAAGAACACCACATTCAAGGTCGGCACGCCGACCAACGTTCTGTCGCTGCTTGAATTCCGCTCCGGCGCGACCGTCACCTTCGGCGCCTCGTGGGATGTCTTTCGCCACTCCAACCACCCGATCGAGCTTCACGGCACGGAGGGCTCGCTGCGCCTGCCCGACCCCGACACGTTCGGCGGCACCGTATCGCTGTCCAAACGCGGCGCCGACTGGCAGGATTTCGCCAGCGAAGGCGAGCTCTACGGCGCCCGCAACTGGCCCTATGCGGCGCCCGACCGCGCCAACTACCGCATGCTCGGCGTCGCCGACCTGGTGCGCTCGCTTCAAACCGGCAAGACGCCGCGCGCTTCCGGCAGCCTTGCGCTGCACGTGCTTGAGATCATGGAGGCGATCCTGCATTCCGGCGAAACACAGGGTTCAGTCGCCATCGCGGGCGATGTCGTCCAGCCGGCCCTGCTGACCGAGGAGGAGGCAAGCAGCCTGCTGGCCTGAGGAGATGACGACGACGCTCGATCCGGATGCGCTGCGCGTCCTCGAAATCGGCCGTGCGGCTGGCGGCGCGCCGTTCGAGACCGGCAGCGTGGCGGCGGCACGCGCCGCCTACAATGCTTCGTTCCCAACGCTGCAGGGCGAGCACGAGCCGGTCGCTGCGACCTTGGAAAAGCGGATCGACGGGCCGAACGGCCCGATTGCGATCCGCATCCATCGCGGCATCGGCGCACTGCCGAACGGGGCGCCGGCGTTGCTCTATCTGCATGGCGGCGGTTGGGTCATCGGCAATCTCGATTCGCATGACGAGATCTGCCGGTGGCTGGCCAATCTCGGCAACGCCGTCATTGTCTGTCCCGATTATCGCCTGGCGCCGGAGCACAAATTTCCCGCCGGACTCGAGGATTGTCTGTCGACGCTCCGTTTCATGGCCGAGAACGCCGCCGATCTCGGCATCGACAAGGCGCGCATCGGCGTTGCCGGCGACAGTGCCGGCGGCAATCTCGCCGCCGTGCTGGCGCTGCTCGCCCGCGATGGGCTGGCTCCACCGCTTGCGGCGCAGATCCTGATCTATCCCAATACCGATGCGCGGCAGACATCGGATAGCTACCGGCGTTTCGGCGACGGCTTCGGGCTCACCGCTACCACCATGGCCTGGTTTCGCGACCATTATGTGCGAACGCCTGACGACAGTTTGGATTGGCGCGTATCGCCCTTGCTGGCACCTGATCTCGCCGGTGTCGCGCCGGCATTCGTCGCGCTAGCCGGATGCGACATCCTCGCCGACGAAGGGGCAGCGTATGCCGCGCGCCTGCAAGCCGCAGGCGTGCCTGTGACCCTGCGGCAATGGCCGGGCCAGATCCACGGCTTCGTCTCGATGGGGCGCCATATCCCCGCTGCCCGGCAAGCGGTGGCCGAGGCCGTGGCTGCCTGGCGCCAATTCGAGAAGGGTTCGCTGCCGCCGGACGGTCAGGCCGACTGACGCATCATCAGCGTCGCGCCGAGCTTGACCGTGCGTGCGATGTCCTGCTTCGGCGGGTCGGCCTCGTTCAGCAGGGCCAGCAGGATCTCGACGCTGCGACCGGCCATGGCGGCGAAATCCTGTGCCATGGTGGTCAGCGCCGGACAAGTGTAGCGGCTCAGCGGATGATCGTCATGCGCCGCAACGCGCAGATCGCAATCGGGCTTGCGGCCGACCTTCAGGCCGCGCGAGAACGCAGCCGCCATCACACCAAAGGCGAGACGATCATTGGCGCACAGGATGGTGCGGCCAGGCAGGGTGCCTTTTTCGAGTGTCCTGTCCATCCATTCATGGCCGATGCGCTCGAAGTCCCAGCTATAGTCGCGCGCCGCATTGATGAAGACGGGTTCCAAGCCGGCAACCTGCATCGTCTCTATGTAGCTCTGCAGGCGTTCGCCGGAATTGTGGTTGACGTGCGGAATGTCGACATAGACCGGCGGTTCGCCGGACCGGCACAGATAATCCACTATGGTCGACGTGCTCTGGTGGTTGTCGTTGCCAACGAAAGGCGTATTCCCTTCGATGTAGGTGTCGAAATAGACAATCGGAATGTTTTCACCCATCCGCTCGAAGACGCCCGGTTCCGAGACCGAACCCAGAGGAGCGACGATGGCGCCCGCGACCTTCAGCGACATGAGCGTCCTGACCGATTCCGCCTCCAGCTTCGGCGAACCGTGCGAGGATATGACAATCGGCCAAAAGCCCTCGTCGCGGCAGCGCAATTCGATGCGGCTGACCATCTCGGCGTAGAACGGATCGGTGACCGTCGGCACGACGATGCCGACATTGCGGGTGCGCTTGCGGTTGAGGTTGCGCGCGAAAAGGTTCGGCTCATAGTCCGAAGATCGCAGCGCCGCTTCGATGCGCGCCCGCGTCGCCGGCTTCACGCTCGCCGGATCATCGAAATATTTCGACAGCGTCGGGCGAGACACGCCACATGCCTGGGCGAAGTCGTCCATCGTGCGGTGCGTCTTCTCCGCCATCGATATATTCCTGATCCCTTTGCCGACCGCAACGGCCGGCCGGTCACCCAGTCATGCGACCGTTGACCGGCAGCGGCAATGCTTGACGGAACTTATTCAGTCAAATTTTCACAGTTCTCAATACAACGCAAAAACATTACGTACGTCAAATTATTTGTTGACACCTAGCGCCGGCAGCATCGGATGAAGAAACCGACACCGCCGGCCGATCCGCCCGCCCGTTTTCTCGCCAACGTCCTCGGCAGCTTCCGATTCGTATCGGGCGTGTCGAGGCTAGGGCTTGCCCCTCAGCCGCCGGGGCTCCGAACTCAGGTTACAAAAGGCCTGGCGGCAGCCAGTTCGGCGGTTTTGGCAGCTTTTTGTGCCGGTAGCTTTTCACGATAGGAATTTTTTCTTGACTCGGTGCCGTCAGCTAAGGTACATATTTGCCTATGGTGCTGATTTGCGCCAGTGACCCGCCGCACAGGCGGGTTTTTCGTTTAGTGCTCTGTCAGCCAACGCGCCGGCGAAAGGCTCCGAAGGAACCCGTTAACCCGAGTTCGTGGCCCTGCCTCAGCCGCAGCTCCGCTTGCCAAATGCCGCCGTGCCGCCCATACAGCTGGGCAATCGCCCACTCCGTTCGCGCCTCACCTGCCAGGGATACTGTCCAATGTCCGCGACGCCGTGGTCAAAGCCGTGACGGATCCTTCCACGCCATCGCTCGCCAGCCTGGGCTGGACGGATTTTTTCGCCGACCAGCTCGATCCGGGCGACGCCGATCTCGTCCCGGCGCGTGTCGCCACGGTCCATCGCGACCGCTTGACCGGCCTGTCCCAGGCGGGACCGGTCGATCTGACGCTGCCGGCGCAGGCCAACACCGGCGACTATGCCGTCGGCGACTGGGTGCTGGTAGATGCGCATGACCAGCTTGTGCAGCGGCGCCTTTCTCGCAAGACGGTGCTGGAACGCCGCACCCAGGGCGGCAGGGTGCCGCAGCTTGCCGCGGCCAATGTCGACACGCTGTTCATCGTCACCTCCTGCAATGCCGACTTCAATCCCGCCCGGCTCGAGCGCTATCTGGCGCTGGCCAACGAGGCAGGGACGACACCGGTGATCCTGCTGACCAAGGCCGATACCGCTGAGGACGCCGAGGCGTATGCAAGGCAGGCTGCCGTGTTGCAGCGTGGGTTGCCGGTCGTGATGCTGAACCCCCGCACATCGGATGCGGCAGCCGTTTTGGCAGCCTGGTGCGGTGTCGGCCAGACGGTGGCGCTGATCGGCTCCTCCGGCGTCGGCAAGTCGACACTGGTCAACACGCTGGCCGGATCGGCGCAGCAATCGCCGCAACAGACCGGAAGCATTCGCGAACACGATGCCAAGGGACGCCACACCACCACGTCGCGATCGCTGCATTCTACTGCCGGTGGCGGCTGGGTGATCGATACGCCGGGCATGCGGACGCTGCAGGTCAGCGATGTCGGCTATGGCATCGACACGCTGTTCGCCGAAATCACCGAGCTTGCCCCGCTCTGCAAGTTCCGCGACTGCACGCATGTGCACGAGCCGGGTTGCGCGGTACAGGCCGCCTTGAAGGCTGGCACGCTCGATCCGGAGCGCCTTGCCCGCTGGCGAAAACTGTCAGACGAAAACCAAAACAACACGCCGGTCCAGAGCGGACCTCGCGGAGCCAAGACTTCCGGCGGTCGCGGTAAGAGGCGCTGAACGGTCGGGGCACGCCACCCCGGCCTTAACCGCTGCGCGATCGCAAGTAGCTCGTGAGATCCCCCGGCAGCCGGTCCCAGTCGAGAGCCTCGCTCGTCCAGACATGGAAGGTTGGAGGGATCGCGCTCGGGTTGTCCAAACTCACTGTCATTACGTCGAGTTCGTCGGGTGCGTCGTCCTGGCGATAGGTCAGAGGAGACCCGCATAGGCCGCAGAAGCTGCGGGTGACGCCGGGCGAAGAGGTGTAGTCGACCGGCGCACCGCGGGTGTAGCGAAAACCTGAGGACAACACGCCAATGAAGGGGAGATGGGGCGCCGATGCAGCGCGCCGACAGGTCTCGCAATGGCAGATGCCGCTGCTGATCGGTTCGCCCTCAACGACATAGCGCACCGCGCCGCAAAGGCATCCACCCTCCATCTATCCCTCCAGCGTTACCAATTCGACCATTCAATGCGACCAGCCATCGACATGAACACGACCGCCAACCGCCATCTCAATTTCCAAACGGGCTCTCAGAGCCGCGCCGTACCGAAGACCCGATCCCAGAATGCCGACGTCACGCCGAAATTGGCCGCTTCGTCGATGTGATGATGCACCGCATGGCGGCGCTTGAGGGTGTAGAGATAACTCGGATGGCTCGGATGCCAGTGATGGATCATGTGGTGGATGCTGATGTACCAGAGGTACCCCAGCATCAGCCCGCAGCTCACCGCGCTCGCGGTGGCGAAATCCGAGACCACCCAGACAGGCAAAAACGCGACCAGCGCATGCACCCCGAGGCTGAGCCAGGTCGGCGTGCCCACCGAACTGCGCTCCTCGACATGGTGACGATCATGCAGGTCCCTGATGTAGGGAATGTGGTGAAGAACGAACCTGTGCAGCACATACTCGATCAGCGTCCAGAGGCCGAGACAGGCGAGGACCGTGCCGACCCAGCCTGGCGCACTCTCTTCGCCGGCCTCGAGCAGCCCGGCCACTGCCAGCACTGCGATCACCAGCGGATACACCACGAAGTCGCTATAGTAGCCAATAAGACCGAGTTGCATCGTCACCTAGCCTTCGAGCCGCCAAATAAGCGATGGTATCAGATTGCCGGACTCGCGGATGAGGTGCAATGCAGACCCGCCTGACATAGCGTCGCAATCCCCTGGCGCAAGGTTAGCGTCAGCATTTCAAGGACTGTCGGCAAAGCTGCCGGCTTCGCAAACGGACGTGTAAAATGGCAAAACGCAGTGCGGGATTGCTGATCTACCGCCGCAGCGACGGCGTTCTCAAGGTGTTGCTGGTTCATCCGGGCGGACCGTTCTGGGCGAAGAAGGACGAGGGCGCATGGTCGATACCGAAGGGCCTCGTCGGCGTGGACGAGGACGAGTTGGCGGCAGCGCAACGCGAGACCGAGGAAGAGCTCGGCATCAAGGTCGATGGCACCTTCGCGCGGCTCGGCGACTATAAACAACCCGGCGGCAAGGTTGTCACGGCCTGGTCCGTCGAGGCGCGTATCGACATCGATGTGGCTGCCATCAAAAGCAACATGTTCACCATGGAATGGCCGCCAAAGTCAGGGTCCCTAAAAGAGTTTCCGGAGGTGGACAGAGCTGGCTGGTTCACTTTGGCCGAGACCGAGGTGAAGATCCTGAAGGGGCAGCGCCCGATGCTATCGGACTTTGCCAGGCAGCAAGGCACCGGATGATTCCTCAGTAAGGCAGGCCGACATAGTTCTCGGCGAGCGCGGTCGAAGCGGCACGCGACTGCACGAGGTAGTCGAGTTCGGCTTCCTGGATGCGCTGGCCGAACTCGCCGGTGTCGGGAAAACGGTGCAGCATGGTCGTCATCCACCAGGAAAAACGCACCGCCTTCCAAACCCGTGCCAGCGCCTTGCCGGAATAGGCGTCGATGCCGGCGTGTGATTTTTCGACATAGAAGTCGCGAAAACCGGTGAACAGATAGCGCACGTCGCTGGCGGCGAGGTTGAGGCCCTTGGCGCCGGTCGGCGGCACGATGTGGGCGGCGTCGCCGACAAGGAAAAGCCGGCCGAAACGCAGCGGCTCGGCAACGAAGGAGCGCAGCGGCGCGATCGATTTCTCGAAGGATGGGCCGGTGACGACGCTTGCCGCCGTCTGCTCGGGCAAGCGGCGGCGCAACTCGTCCCAGAAGCGATCGTCCGGCCAGGCCTCGACGCGGTCGTCCTGCGGACACTGCACATAGTAGCGGCTGCGATGCGTCGAGCGCATCGAGCACAGCGCAAAACCCCGCTCGTGATTGGCGTAGACCAGTTCGTGATCGGCCGGCGGCACCTCGGCCAGCACGCCGAGCCAGCCGAACGGATACTGCCGCTCGAAGGTTTTCAGCGCCTGCCGCGGAACCGATTTGCGGCTGACGCCATGATAGCCGTCGCAGCCGGCAATGAAGTCGCAGTCTATGCGATGCGTGACACCGTCCCTGTCATAGGTGACGAAAGGCGCGGCGTTGTCGAAATCGTGCAGCGTGACGTTTGCCGCCTCGTAGATCGTGGTCAGCCCAGCCGCGTCGCGCTTGTCCATCAAATCGTGCGTTACTTCGGTCTGCCCGTAAACGGTGACATGCTTGCCGCCGGTGAGTTCGGCAAGGTCGATGCGATGCAGGCGTCCGTCGAAGGCGAGCGAGATGCCGGAATGCGGCAACCCTTCGGCATGCAGCCGTGCCGCGGCACCGGCTTCCTCCAGCAATTCGACAGTGCCTTGTTCGAGCACGCCGGCGCGCACACGGCCAAGCACGTGCTCGCGGCTGGCGCGCTCCAGAATGACCGTCTCGACGCCGATGCCGGCCAGCAGTTGCCCCAGCAGCAGGCCGGACGGTCCGGAGCCAACGATGACGATTTGCGTGCGCATCAGTGGCCGAGACTTTCGACCTGTACGGCCAGTTCGGCGGCGAGGCGCAGCGACGCGGCGGTCGCCACGACCATCTGCGGCAGCAGCAGCCACTCCAGCGTCCAGGCCGCACCCGAGCGCTCCTGCTCATGCACGAGCGCCTGATGCATGCCGGAAAGCTGCGTGGCGTTGAAGCGGGCAAGCGCCACCAGTGCCTCGGCCTTCACCGGGTTCTGCTTGTGCGGCATGGCCGACGAGCCGCCGCCGCCGGAAAGTTCGATCTCAGTTCCGCTCTGCGCCATCAGCGCAATGTCCTGGCCGAACTTGCCAAGGCTGCCTGAAACCAGCGACAGCCAGCCGGCAAAATCGGCGAGCGCATCACGCTGGTTCTGCCATTGCGGCGCGTCGCCAAGGCCAAGCTTTGCGGCAAGAGCCGCTCGCACCGCCGGCCCCTTGTCGCCGAGCTTTTCCAGCGTGCCGGCCGCGCCGCCAAACTGCAGCACCAGCAGACGTCTCGACTGTTCCGACAATCTTTCCTGGTGCCGTTGCAGCGGCGTGCGCCACGCTGTCAAGCGATCCGCAACCTTGATCGGAATCGCCTTCTGCATGCGCGTCATCCCGGTCAGCGCCCTGCCCCCGAAGCGCTCTTCGAGTGAGACGAGCCGTATGATGGTCTCGGTCAGGAGCAAGCCGAGATGCTCGACGATGGACTTCAGGCGAAGCATCAGGCCCGTATCGACGATATCCTGGCTGGTCGCGCCGAAATGCACTTTGTCGCCATGCGTTTTACCGACCGCCACCCTGATCTGGCGCACCAGTTCCGGCACCATGACGCCGTCTTTGACGACGGCGGCCCGCAGCAAGGCGGTGTCGGGCCGGAATGTGCCAAGGGCGGTCACGATCGCTTCAGCATCATCCTTGGCGATAATCCCGTTTTCGGCTTCCGCTTCCGCCAGCGCGCCCTCAAATGCCAGCGCCGCCTCGATTTCCGCCTCGACGGAAAAATGCCTCGCCGCTTCCTCGTCGCCGAGAAGCGCGGAGAGCAGTGGATGGTCGAAGGGCGATACCGTCATATCTTGCTCCTCCTGCCCATCAGCTGTCGAAAAAGACCGTTTCCTTCTCCCCTTGGAGATGGACGTCGAAGATGTAAGTATTGCCCTGACGCTCGGCGATCAGCGTCGGCACGCGAACGCGGTGCTCGATGCGCGCCAGGATCGGATCTTCAGCATTGGCCTTTTCCTCATCGGAGAAATAGAGCCGCGTGTGCAGGCCGAGGTTGATGCCACGGGCGACGATCCAGAGCGTGATATGCGGCGCCATCAGGCGGCCATCGGTGAACGGGACGCGGCCCGGCTTGACCGTCTCAAATGTACAAAGGCCGGTGTCCATGTCGGTCGGGCAGCGGCCCCAACCGAAGAAATTGGGATCGGCCGTGCCGCGAAGTTCAGCCGGTGAATTGTAGAGCCCATCCGCATCCGCTTGCCAAATCTCGATCAGCGCGTCCTTGAGCGGCGTGCCGGTGCCGTCGAGCACCCGGATGCGCAGGCCGATGCGCTCGCCCCTGGTCTTGTCGTTGACCATGGTGGCGCCGAGGTCACTGGGATAGACGCCACCGATTCCGCAGAAATTGGGCGTCAGCCCGATGTGAACGTAGGGTCCCGCGGTCTGCGAGGGGCTTTCCCTGAGCCGGCCGAGCGATTGGGCCATCAAGTGCCCTCCAGCCTGTTTTCGAACAGCGAGGAACGGCGGCCGCGCAGCACGATGTCGAACTTGTAGGCGCGCGCATCGAAGGGGATCGTTGCTTGCATGTCGAGTGTGGCGATCAGCGTCTCGATGGCTGCCTTGTCGGGGATGCCACGCACGATCGGGCAGTGCCAGATCAGCGGATCGCCCTCGAAATACATCTGCGTGATCAGCCGCTGCGCAAAACCATGGCCGAAGACCGAGAAATGGATGTGTGAGGGCCGCCAGTCGTTCGGCCCGTTCGGCCAGGGATAGGGACCGGGCTTGACGGTGCGAAAAACATAGCCGCCATCCTCGCCTGATATGGCGCGGCCGCAGCCGCCGAAATTCGGGTCGAGCGGCGCCAGATAGCCGTCCTTCTTGTGGCGATAGCGGCCACCGGCATTGGCCTGCCAGAATTCGAGCAGCGCGCCGGGCACGCCGACGCCGCGTTCGTCGAGCACCCGTCCGTAGACGATGATGCGTTCGCCGATGGCGCTCTCGCCGGGCCTGGCGAAATTGTGGATCAGGTCGGCGTCGAGTTCGCCCAACATGGCATGGCCGAAAACAGGGCCTGATAGTTCCGACAGCGTGTTATCGAAGGCAAGCAATGCCTTCTGCGGCGAACGCAGCACGGAGGTCTTGTAGTTCGGCGTCAGCGCCGGCGGATGCCAGGTCCGGTCGCGCTGGAAGAAAGCGCCGGTTTCTGGCCTCCGGTTCGAGCCGGACTTAGCGGGCATTCTCGGCTCCGTCCATTTCCGAAAACACGTCCTTGGCGATCTTGAAGGCACGGTTGGCGGCCGGCACGCCGGCATAGATGGCGACATGCAGGAACGCCTCGCAGATATCGTCGCGCGAAGCACCGGTGTTGGCGGTGGCGCGCACATGCATGGCGACCTCATCATCATGGCCGAGTGCGGCCAGCAGCGCCAGCGTGACGATCGAACGCTCACGCTTGGTGAGGCCCGGCCGCGCCCACACCGTTCCCCAGGCGGCCTCGGTGATCAGCTCCTGGAACGGCTGATCGAAATCGGTGGCTGCGATTTCGGCCCGGTCTACATGGCGGTCGCCGAGCACCGAGCGCCGCACCGCGAGGCCGGTGCGATATCTGGCTGCGTTGCCGGGGACTTCATCCATGGGTTTCTGCTCCAGGGGCAAGCGATGCGATAAAACCGCGGATCAGGGCGATCAGCGCTTCAGGCTGTTCGACGCAAGGAATATGTCCGGCGTCGCGGATGATCTCGAAGCGCGCGCCCGGGATCAGCTCGGCCAGCGAGCGGACGAGATCGGGAGACGTCGAGCCATCCTGGTCGCCGGCGATGCAGAGCGTCGGCACCGCGATGTGGCGTGCAGCATCGGTGAAATCCGCATCGCGAACGGCCACGCACGTCCCGATGTAACCGGCAAGCGCTTGCCGGGTCATCATGTTCCAATAGCCGTCGAGCTCGGCCAGACGCGCCGCGTGGAAGGCGGGGGTGAACCATACTTTGAGCACGCCATCTGCGATGGCCTGGATGCCCTTGCTTTCGACCGTCGCGATGCGTGTATTCCAGCTGTCTGCCGTGCCGATCTTGTGCGCCGTGTCGCACAGGATAAGGCCTTCGACCATTTCCGGACGCCTGCGATAGATGCCCTGCGCGATCATGCCGCCGACTGACAGGCCACACAGGACGACCTTGCTCAACCCGAAATAATCGATGAGCGCCGAGAGGTCGTCGACATGATCATCGATCGATCTGATGTCGCCAATGTCCGAAAGGCCATGACCGCGCTTGTCGTAGACAAGCAGAGGCATTTCACCATCAAGCGCCGAGACGATTTCGTCCCAGATCCGGAAGTCGGTGCCCAGCGAATTGATGAATATGACCGGTGGCGCATTGCCGGCCGCCTTGATGTGGCGATGGTGCAGCGTGATGCCGCCGATGGTGACGAATGGCACGATTTCGGTCCTCCATCCCCACATTGCACAAGGCGTTTGGTTCGGTAAAATGATATTTTGCGCCGTTTCATTAACTCAGGGGTTATCAAATCCATGTCCGAGAGCCGTATCCGGTTCCGTCACCTGCAGGCATTCCTGGAAGTTGCGCGGCAGGGAAGCGTGGCGCGGGCGGCCGACTTGCTGCATGTCAGCCCGCCGGCGGTGACCAAGACATTGCGCGAACTGGAAGAGGCGCTGGGGGTGGCGGTCGTCGAACGCGACGGCCGCGGCATCAGACTGACGCGCATAGGCGAAATCTTCCTTCGCCATGCCGGCACGGCGATCACGGCGCTCAAGCAGGGTGTCGATTCCGTCCGGCAGGATGGGGCGGTCAACCGGCATCCGATCCGCATCGGCGCGCTGCCGACAGTGTCGGCGCGGGTGATGCCGCTCGCCATGAGCCTGTTCCTCAAGGAGGGTACGGGTGCCGCAATCAAGATCGTCACCGGCGAGAACGCGGTGCTGCTCGAACAGTTGCGCACCGGCGCGCTCGATCTCGTCGTCGGACGGTTGGCGGCGCCGGAGAACATGACCGGCTTTTTCTTCGAGCATCTCTATTCCGAACAGGTGCTGTTCGTGGTGCGCGCGGGACATCCGCTGCTTGAGCCCGGACAGGACGTGTTCGCGCGGCTCGACGAGTTCCCGGCCCTGATGCCGACACGGGAATCGGTCATCCGCCCCTTTGTCGACCGCCTGTTCATCACCAATGGCATGACGGCGCCGGCAACTGAGATCGAAACCGTCTCGGACTCCTTCGGCCGCGCTTTCCTGCGGCAGAGCGATGCGGTCTGGATCATTTCGGCCGGTGTCGTTGCCAATGAACTCGGCAGCGGCGCCTTCGTCGCCCTGCCGGTCAACACCGAGGAAACCAAGGGGCCGGTCGGCCTGACGATGCGGACCGACACGGCGCCCTCGCCGGCCTTCTCCATCCTGTTGCAGACCATCCGCGAAGCGGCAAGGCAGGGCCACTGACGCCTGAGAAGATCCCCAATTACCTAACCCAGAGGTTAACGAAACACCGCAAAATATCATTTTACCGAACCAAACCGCTGGTGCACTGTGGCGACCGAGGAGCACAGAGGGAGGAACACATGACCCACGCCATAGGCAGCAAATCCAGCATTCCAGGCATTTCGCGGCGCCAGTTCATCGCCACCTCGATCGCCGGCGGCGCCGCGCTCACGCTTGGCGGCGGCGAGGCCTTTGCCCAAGCCAGCGACACGCTCAAGGTCGGCTTCGTCAGCCCGCGCACAGGGCCGCTCGCCGGTTTCGGCCAGACCGATGGCTACGTGCTGGACCTGGCCCGCAAGGCGCTGGCCGGAGGCCTCGACATCGGCGGCAAGAAATACAGCGTCGAAATCGTCGATCAGGACACACAATCCGATCCGTCGCGTGCCGGCCAGCTGGCCAAGGACCTGATCAACAACCAGGCCGTCGATCTGATGCTGGCCGTGTCGACGCCCGAGGTGATCAATCCGGTGGCCGACGCCTGCGAAGCCGCGGGCGTGCCGTGCCTGTCGACGGTCATGCCGTGGGAGGCATGGTATTTCGGCCGTGGCGCCAAGCCCGATGCACCCTCGCCGTTCAAATGGACCTATCATTTCGGCTTCGGCGTCGGCGAGTTCTTCAAGGCCTATATCTCGCAATGGAACCTGATCGAGACCAACAAGAAGGTCGGCGTCATGTATCCGAACGACGCCGACGGCAATGCCATCCGCGCCCACCTGGCACCGCTGCTGGCCAAGGAGGGTTTTACGATTGTCGATCCCGGCGCCTATGAGACCGGCACCACCGACTATTCCTCGCAGATCGCGCTGTTCAAGCAGGAAGGCGTCGAGATCTTCAACTCGTTCCCGATCCCGCCGGATTTCGCCGCCTTCTGGCGCCAAGCGGCGCAGCAGGGCCTGATCAAGCAGATCAAGATTTGCCAGGTCGCCAAGACCGGACTGTTCCCGTCCGATATCGAAGCGCTCGGCGACCTCGGCGTGAAGATTTCGAGCGCCGCCTACTGGCACAAGGCCTTCCCCTACAAATCGCCGCTGACCGGCGTTTCGGGAACCGAGCTGGCCGACGGCTATGAGGCGGCGAGCGGCAAGCAGTGGACGCAGCAACTCGGCGCCTCGATGTCGCTGCTCGACGCCGGCTTCGAGGCGCTGAAGGCAAGTACCGACGCCAAGGACAAGGCTGCCGTGGCCAAGGCGCTGAGCACGCTGAAAACCGAGACGATGGTCGGCAAGGTCGACTTCACCAGCGGCCCGGTGGCCAATGTCTCGCCCGGCCCGATCATCGGCACGCAGTGGGTGGCCGCCAAGGAAGGATCCAAGTTCCCGCTCGATTACGTCGTGACCGAGAACGCCACCGACCCCAAAGTGCCCGTCGAAGCCAAGCTTCTGCCTTACAACGGCTGATGGACCGCTGACGAGGATCGCCTGGTGACCCATCCGCAACAACAGGCGATCCTTGCTGCCGCCGGTATCCACAAACACTTCGGCGCGCTTGTGGTGCTGGATGCGGTCGATTTCACCATGGAAGCCGACGAAGCGGTCGGCATCGTCGGCCCGAACGGCGCCGGCAAGACCACGCTGCTCAGCGTGCTGGCCGGCGCCTTTCCGCCAAGCTCGGGCACGGTCAGCTTCAAGGGCGGCGATGTGACGCCGCTATCGGCAACGCAGCGCTGCCGGCTCGGCCTGGTGCGCACGCACCAGGTGCCGAAACCGTTCAGCGGCATGACCGCCTTCGAGAATGTCTTCGTCGCCGCCTCACATGGCGCGGGCCTCGGCCGCGACGAAGCCTATGAGGAAGCGCTGGGCTCGCTGAAACTGTGCGGCATGCTCGGTGTTGCCAACCGGCGCGCCGAAACGCTCGGCCTGCTCGACCGCAAGCGGCTGGAACTGGCACGCGCGCTTGCCGCAAGACCGACGCTGCTTTTGCTGGACGAGATCGGTGGCGGGCTGACCGACGGTGAAGCCGGCGAACTTGTCGACACGATCAAGGAATTGCGCCGGCGCAAGATCGGCATCGTCTGGATCGAGCACATCGTCCATATTCTCTTGCAGGTGGCCGAGCGGCTGATCTGCATGGACGCAGGAAAAATCATCGCTGACGGCGATCCGCAAACGGTGATGGCCGACCCCGAGGTCGTGCGCGCCTATCTCGGCGGAGGCCCCAAATGAGCCTGCTTGCGGTCGAGAACCTGGTTGTCCGGCACGGCCTCTTGCAGGCGGTGCGCGGTGTGAATTTTACGATCGAGCGCGGCGAGACGCTGGCGCTGGTCGGTGCAAACGGCGCCGGCAAGACCACGCTGCTCAGGGCGATCGCCGGCGCGCACCAGCCGGCGGGCGGCCGGGTGCTGCTCAGCGGCGCCGACCTCACCAGCGTGCCGTCGCACAAGCGTGTCGGCATGGGCATCGCGCTGGTGCCCGAGGGGCGAAAACTGTTCGTGCAGATGACGGTCGAGGAGAACCTTCTGCTCGGCAAGACCGCCGGCCGGCCGGGCGCCTGGAGCGTCGACAGGGTGCTTGAGATGTTCCCCAATCTGAAGCCGCGCCGCCATGCCAAGACCGGCCATCTATCAGGTGGCGAGCAGCAGGCGACGGCGATCGGCCGCGCGCTGATGAGCAATCCGGACGTGCTGCTGCTCGACGAGGTTTCGCTCGGCCTGTCGCCGCTGATCGTCGACCGTGTCTATGCCGCGCTGCAAGGGCTGATCGCCTCCGGCACGACGATCATCCTCGTCGAACAAGACCTCAACCGCGCTCTCGCGGTTTCCGACAGGGTCATCTGCATGCTCGAAGGGCGTATCGCGCTCGAAGGGCCGAGCAAACAGGTTTCGCGCGAGGATGTGACGAAGGCCTATTTCGGCCTGCACCGGAAGAGCCCCGGGAGCGTTCCCGCATGAGCAACCAGATCATCCAGGGTATTCTGCTGGGCGGCTATTACGCGCTGATCGCCTGCGGCCTGTCGTTCATGTTTTCGGTGATGCGTATCATCAACCTCGCCCATGGCAGCCTTGCCGTGTTCGCGGCCTATGCGCTGTGGTGGCTCGCCTCGCGGTTCCACATCTCGCCCTTTGTCGGCCTGCTCATCGTGCTGCCCTTGATGGCGGCGATCGGCTGGACGCTGCAGCGCTTCCTGCTCGAACGCAGCGCGCGCGGCGGCGCCCTGCTGCCGATCTTGACGACGTTCGGCCTGGCCATCGTCATCGACAACTTGCTGTTCGAGCAGTTCGGCGCCGATACGCGTTCGCTGGCGCCCTATATCGGCAGCCTGTCCTATGATTCCTGGGAATGGCCAGGCAGCATCTATGTCGGCAAACTCGCCGTGATCATGTTCGCCAGTGCCGTGATCCTACTCGGCGGGCTGCAAGTGTTCCTCACCCACACCAGGCTTGGCCGCTCCATCCGCGCCACGTCGGAGGACCCGGATACAGCCGGCCTGGTCGGTGTCGATGCGCGCCGCGCCAATGCCATCGCTGCGGCAATAGCCATGGTCACCGTCGGCCTTGCCGGCGCGTTCCTCGGCATGCGCGCCACCTTCGATCCCTATGCCGGCGCGCCGCAACTGCTGTTCGCTTTCGAGGCCGCGGTCATCGGCGGCGCCGGTTCGCTGTGGGGGACGCTGATCGGCGGCATCGTGCTGGCGCTTGCGCAGACACTCGGCGCGCAAGTGCATCCGCAAGGTTTTCTGATCGGCGGCCATGTCGCATTCCTGATCGTCCTGTTCGTGCGGCTTTCCACGTCCGGCCTCGGCCTGCGCGGCCTGTTGCGCCTGCCATCCCGGAGCGCGTCATGAGCGCTGTCTCGGCCTCGCCGGTCATCGAGCGCGGCACCGCGATGTCGCGGATCGCGGCGATTGCCGTCGCCGTCATCATTGCGCTGCTCGTGATCGCACCGCACTTCCTGTCGGCCGGTGCCGTCGACCGCATGACCGCGCTGTTCGTCTATGTGATCCTGGCAGCGATGTGGAACGCGCTGGCCGGCTTCGGCGGCCTGGTCTCGGTCGGCCAGCAGGTGTTCTTCGGGCTCGGCGCCTATTTCGCCATCCGGCTGGCCGATGCCGGCCTCAACCCGTTCCTCGCGCTCTTCGCATCCGGAATTGTCGTTGGCGCCGTCTCCTGGCCGCTGTCGCTGTTCATGCTGCGGCTGAGGAATGGCGAGTTCGCCATCGGCATGTGGGTGATCGCGGCGCTGACGCATCTCCTGGTCAATCTCGACCGGCTGGTGCAAGGCGAAACCGGCACGTCGCTGATCTCGCTCAATGTCTACGACGCCAGCACCAGGCGGGCGACCATCTACTGGCTGGCGCTGGCCTCGATGACCGCCTTGCTCGCCATCCTGTTTGGCCTGCTGCGCGGCAGCACAGGTGCCGCGATCCGCGCGATCCGCGACAATGAGGATGCCGCCGCCTCGGTCGGCGTGCGCGTCACCGGCACCAAGCGGCTTTTGTTCGTGCTTGCCGCCTTCGGCATCGGCATCGCCGGCGCGCTGTGGCTGGCGACCTCGATCACCTTCCAGCCCAAGACCTACTTCAATGTCCAGTGGACCGCCTACATGATCTTCATGGTGCTGGTCGGCGGCATCGGCACGTTCGAGGGCGCCATTTTGGGCGCGCTGGTGTTCTTCCTCATCGAGACATGGTTCGGCGGCACCGGCGTCTTGTACCTGGTCGGGCTAGGCGCCACGGCCGTGCTGTTCTCGCTGTTCCTGCCGCGCGGCCTGTGGGGGACGATCGAGGAGCGTTTTGGGCTTCGCCTGCTGCCGGTCGGTTACCGCGTCAGGTTCCCAGCCGCCGCCGATGGCGATGCAACGCCTTCGCCACAGCAGATCACAACTCATCGGGAGAAGGCATGACCATGCTTTTCGGCAAGACGATCCTCATCACCGGTGTCGCCTCCGGCATCGGCGCGCGCACGGCGGAACTCGCCGGCCAACTTGGCGCCGATGTGATCGGCGTCGATGTGCGCGAGCCGGCTGCTCCGGTCGGCTGCTTCGTCAAGGCCGATATCTCGTCGAAGGCCGGTGTCGACGGGCTGATCGCCCGCCTGCCGCAGCAGCTCGACGCGCTCTGCAACGTCGCCGGCCTCTCCGGCAACACCGGCGCGGCGTCGACGCTGGCCGTCAATTTCTTCGGGTTGCGGGCTCTGTCGGAAGGTCTGGCGCCAAGACTTCGTGAAGGCGGCGCCATCGTCAACGTCGCCTCGATCGCCGGCTATGGCTGGCGCGCCAATCTCAACCGCGCCGCCTCGATGGTCGGCATCGAAGGCTTCCCCGATGTTGCCGACGTGGTCCGCACTCACGCGGTCAGGGACGAGGAAGGCTATCCCGTCTCCAAGGAGTTGCTGCTGTTGTGGACCTTCCGCGCGGCGCATCAGGATCTGTTCAAACGCCGTGGCATCCGCGTCAACGCGGTGAGCCCCGGCCCTGTCGAGACGCCGATCCTGAAACAGTTCCGCAGCGTGCTCGGCGACGCCCGCGTCGACAGCGACATTGCCAGGGTCGGGCGCGCCGGCACATCGGGCGATATCGCGCCGGTGGTGCTGTTCCTGTGCTCGGACGGAGCGCGCTGGGTCAACGGCGCCAATGTGCCGGTGGATGGCGGCCTCGAGGCCTCGATCAATGCCGAGGTGCTCGGCTTCTAGATTTTGCGATGCTCCACTGCGAGCGAGGGAGAGAACAATGGATATCGGACTTCTGATCGACGGCGACAAAAGGGATGCGTCCGGCTCGGCCTCCTACGACCGCATGGACCCGTTCACCGGCAAGCTGGCGACGCGCGCCGCCGCAGCCAGCATTGCCGACGCCAATGCCGCGGTCGAGGCCGCAGCGGCGGCCTTCCCAGCATGGTCGAAGACCGGGCCTGGCGAGCGCCGCGCCTTGCTGTCAAAGGCTGCTGACGTGATGGCCTCGAAGGTCGCCGAATTCACCAGGCTGATGACGGAGGAGACTGGTGCGACCGGCCCCTGGGCCGGCTTCAACGTGATGCTGGCGGCCAACATGCTGCGCGAGGCAGCGGCGATGACGACGCAGATTTCGGGGGAGATCATCCCGTCGGACAAGCCGGGCACGCTGGCCATGGCGATCCGCCAGCCTGCGGGTGTGTGCCTCGGCATCGCGCCGTGGAACGCGCCGGTCATTCTCGGCACCCGCGCCATCGCAATGCCGATCGCCTGCGGCAACACCGTGGTGCTGAAGGCCTCAGAAATGTGCCCCGGTACGCACCGGCTGATCGGCCAGGTTCTGGTCGAAGCCGGCCTGCCGAAGGGCGTCATCAATGTCGTCACCAACGATCCCAAGTATGCCGCCGGCATCGTCGAGGCGCTGGTCGCGCATCCCTCGGTCAAGCGCGTCAACTTCACCGGCTCGACCAAGGTCGGCAGGATCATCGCCGAACTCGCCGGCCGACACCTGAAGCCGGCGTTGCTCGAACTCGGCGGCAAGGCACCGCTGCTGGTGCTTGATGACGCCGACATCGACGCGGCGGTGAATGCCGCGACGTTCGGCGCCTTCATGCATCAGGGCCAGATCTGCATGTCGACCGAGAGGCTGATCGTCGATGAGAAAGTCGCCGATGAATTTGTCTCTAAACTCGCCGCCCGCGCTTCAAAACTGCCGGCCGGCGATCCGCGCGGCCATGTCGTGCTCGGATCGCTGATCAGCAGCGAGGCAGCCGACAAGATGGAGGAGCTGGTTGCGGATGCCGTCGCCAAGGGCGCCAGGCTGGTGGCCGGCGGCAAGCGCACCGGCACCGTGGTCGAAGCAACTTTGCTCGACCATGTCACGCCGGCGATGCGCGTCTACGCCGAAGAATCCTTCGGACCGGTCAAGCCGGTGATCCGGGTGAAGGGCGAGGATGAGGCCGTGCGTGTCGCCAACGACACCGAATATGGCCTCTCGTCAGCCGTGTTCAGCCGCGACATCAAGCGTGCCATGGCGGTCGCCGCGCGCATCGAAGCTGGCATCTGCCACATCAACGGCCCGACCGTCGGCGACGAAGCGCAGATGCCGTTCGGCGGCGTCAAGGGCTCGGGCTATGGCCGCTTCGGCGGCAAGGCCTCGATCGCCGAGTTCACTGATATGCGCTGGGTGACGATCGAGGATCCCGGCCAGCATTATCCGTTCTGATCTGGCCTCGCATTGGGCGATTCGACTTGGGCGATCAGATCGCCTGTGAAGGCGTGAAGCGAACGCTTGCGGATCGCATCTGCCCGGGTGCCAGTACGATGCAGCCGGTGTCGATACCCGCGCCACCCCTGCGGTTGAAGGCATCGGTGACGTTGCTGACCGGCTCGGCGCAAAAGAACGGTTCGCCCGGCGGCGTGTAGAGGACGAGGAAATCGAGCGGCGCCTCTGCCTCGATGTCCAGTTGCCGCCCATGCTCCGGCCAGGAGATCCGGGCACGGCGCGCCCATCCGGTGAAGACGGTGTCGAAGTCCGTCTCCGACACATCGAAGCCCGTGGTCGGGTTGGAGCCAGCAGGCGGCAGGACGTGCCGGGTGGGCAGGATTTCCGCATCGGTCTCCCACATGCCGGACACCCGCGCCTGGACATGCGTCCACGGCGTCGACGGGAAATAGGGATGCAGCCCGAAGCCTGCCGGCATCGGCGCGTCCGAGAGGTTGCGCAGCGAGATGGCAATGACCAGCCCGCCATCAACCAGCGAGATCGCTTGCCTTGCCTCATAGCTCCACGGCCAGGAATCGGCGGCATGGCGATAGGATAGCACGGTGGCGCTGGCATCGTGCCGCGCGACTGTCCATGGCCGACGCCAGCCATGGCCATGCTCATGGTGCGGATCGTCGGAGCTGGTCGGCAGTTCGACGGTGCGGCCGGCGAATACGAAGCGGCCACCCCTTATGCGATTGGAATAGGGAACCAGCGGGAAGCAGGCCATGGCGCCGGCATGGCGACTATCGATCGCCGCTGGATCCGCAGGGCGCAGCCAGTCCACAACGGATCCGTTTTGCCGCCAGCGGTAAGACGCCACGGCGCCGCCGGCGGCCGGGGCAATCTCCACACTCGCAATGCCATCGCTGATCGAGATCAGCTCTTGGTGCTGCTCGGCAACGGCAGCGGAATTCTTTGTCATCGGCACGCGCCCATCCCTTGACTCCAATCGCAATGCCGATAAGACATATCATATGAATAGTATGAAGAATAAGAAATCTTTCAGCACGGCGCGCACGTCAAGGGTTGCGGTGGCGGTTTCCAGCGGCTCGACGGCATTGCATGCGACCGTCGTTGAGCAGATCGGACTGCGCATCGTGCAAGGCGATTTCCTGCCCGGCGAGGCACTGCCCAATGCCGACGATTCCAGCGAGATGCTGGGGGTCAGCCGCACGGTGCTGCGCGAGGCGATCAAGGTGCTGGCAGGCAAGGGGCTCGTCGAATCGCGGCCGAAGACCGGCACACGGGTGCGTCCCCGTTCCGACTGGAATTTCCTCGACCCCGATGTCCTGTCCTGGCGCTATGCCAGCGGCGTCAGCGCCGAGGATGTCCGGGCGCTGTTTGAGCTGCGGCGAGCCATCGAACCGATGTCGGCCGCACTCGCCGCCCAGCGCGCCACGCCGGCGCAGATTGCCGAGATCAATGCCGCGCTGGCCGAAATGGAAGCCGTGGTCGACGACGGCGACCGCTTCGCCAAGCCCGACCTTTTGTTCCACCAGACCATCCTGCGCATGACCGGCAACGAGCTGATCGGCTCGCTGGCGGCACTGGTCGAAACCGCACTGATGATGAGCTTTCGCCTCTCCAACGACAATCCGGAAGGGCAGCGCCATTCTTTGCCGCTGCATCGGGAAGTGGCCGAAAAGATTGCATCCGGCGACGCCATTGGTGCGCAAAAAGCGCTGCTGGTGCTTATCGACAATGCCGAGGAGGACGTGCGCCGCAGCGTCGACAACCGCAACAGGCGCCGCCAGGATCGGGAACAGACATCGTGACGGACACCAAACGCAAGCTGCGGTCCGAGGCCTGGTTCGGCGGCGAAGGCAAAAACGCGTTCATGCACCGCAGCTGGATGAAGAACCAGGGCATCCCCGCCGACGCTTTCGACGGCCGCCCGGTGATCGGCATCTGCAACACCTGGTCGGAATTGACCCCGTGCAACGCGCACCTGCGGGCACTCGCCGATCACGTCAAGCGCGGCGTCTATGAAGCCGGCGGCCTGCCGCTCGAATTCCCGGTGATGTCGCTGGGCGAGAGCAACATGCGACCCACCGCCATGCTGTTTCGCAATCTGGTCAGCATGGATGTCGAAGAGTCCATCCGCGGCAATCCGATCGACGGCGTCATCCTGCTGGTCGGCTGCGACAAGACCACGCCGGCACTCTTGATGGGCGCTGCGTCGTGCAATCTGCCGACCATCGCGGTTTCCGGCGGGCCGATGCTCAACGGCAAGTTCCGCGGACAGGATATCGGCTCGGGTACCCACGTCTGGAAATTCGCCGAGGAAGTGAAGGCCGGCCGCATGCCGGTCGCCGACTTCCTCGCCGCCGAGCAGGGCCAGAGCCGGTCCGCGGGCAGCTGCATGACGATGGGAACGGCTTCGACCATGGC
Organism: Mesorhizobium sp. LjRoot246; assembly: GCF_964254115.1. Lineage (NCBI taxonomy): Bacteria > Pseudomonadati > Pseudomonadota > Alphaproteobacteria > Hyphomicrobiales > Phyllobacteriaceae > Mesorhizobium > Mesorhizobium sp. LjRoot246. Next base: position 5,382,329 of record NZ_CAXUSN020000001.1, read on the forward strand.
CAGCATGGTCGAGGCGCTCGGCATCGGCATGCCGGACAATGCCGCGATCCCGGCTGTGGATTCGCGCCGTGGCGTGCTCGCGCAGATGGCCGGACGCCAGATCGTCGATCTCGTGCGCAGGGACGTGACGATCGCGCAGATCCTCACCAGGCAAGCGTTCGAGAACGCCATTCGCGTCAACGGCGCGATCGGCGGCTCGACCAATGCGGTGCTGCATCTGATCGCCATCGCCAACCGGGTCGGCGTCGATCTCAGCCTCGAGGACTGGGACCGCCTTGGCCGTGACGTTCCAACCATTGTCGATTTGATGCCGTCGGGCCGATTCCTGATGGAAGATTTCTACTACGCCGGGGGGCTAGCTGCGGTCATGGCGTCGCTTGATGAAGTGGGGCTTCTTCATCGCGACGCCATGACCGTCAGCGCCAAGACCATCGGTGAATTGATCGACGGCGCGCCCAACTACAACAGCGAGGTGATCCGGCCGCTGAGCCAGCCGCTGACCAAGGAAGGCGGCATCTCCATCCTGCGCGGCAATTTGGCGCCTGACGGGGCGGTCATCAAGCCGTCCGCGGCAACGCCCGCGCTGATGCAGCATCGCGGCAAGGCGGTGGTTTTCGAGAACATCGAGCACTGCTACGCGCGCATCGACGATCCGGAGCTGGATATCGATGCCTCCTCGGTGATGGTGCTGAAGAACTGCGGACCCCGCGGTTATCCCGGAATGGCCGAGGTCGGCAACATGCCGCTGCCGGCCAAGCTGCTCAAGCAAGGCGTCTCCGACATGGTGCGCATTTCGGACGCGCGCATGAGCGGCACCGCCTACGGCACCGTGGTTCTGCATGTGGCACCTGAGGCAGCCGCAGGTGGCGCGCTGGCGCTGGTGCGCGACGGCGATCTCATCGAGCTCGACGTCGCCGGCCGCCGGCTGGAGCTTTTGGTGTCGGATGAGGAACTGGCGATCCGCCGGCGCGACTGGAAGCCGCCGGCGCCGCCCGAAGGCGGCTATCAGAGCCTTTATGTCGAGCGCGTTCTGCAGGCCGACAAGGGCTGCGATTTCGACTTTCTCGTCGGCCGACGCGATGCCGGCATCCCTCGGCATTCGCACTAGAGAGGCGCGCGATGACGGATGAAATCGGCGGCTACGCCACCTACCCCAGCCTCAAGGGCCGCAGCGTGTTCATCACCGGTGGCGGCAGCGGCATCGGCGAAAGCCTGGTGCGCCATTTCTGCGCGCAAGGCAGCCGTGTCACCTTTGTCGATCTGGCCGAGGAACCGTCCCAACGCCTGGTCGACGCGATTGCGGCCGAGGGACATGTCGCGCCACTGTTCATTCCCTGCGACCTGCGCGACGTAGAGCAACTGCAGGCGGCAACCGCGCAAGCGATGCAGCACAACGGCCCCATCCAGGTGCTGTGCAACAATGCCGGCAACGACGACCGCCACCAGACCAAGGACGTGACGGTGGCCTACTGGGACGACCGCATGGCGGTCAATCTGCGCCACCAGTTCTTCGCGGCGCAGGCGGTGCGTCCGCAGATGAGCGCGGCGGGCAGCGGCTCGATCATCAATTTCGGCTCCATCACCTGGATGGTCGGCGATCCGGATTGCCCAGCCTATGTCACCGCGAAAGCCGCTGTTTACGGCATGACGCGGGCGCTGGCCCGCGAGCTTGGCCCCGAACGCATCCGCGTCAACTGCATGGTGCCGGGCTGGGTGATGACGGAGCGCCAGATGCGCCTGTGGCTAAACCCGGCGGGCGAACGCCAGATCGCGGAAAGGCAATGCCTGCCCGACCGGCTGCAACCCTCCGATATCGCACGCATGGCGCTGTTCCTAGCAGCCGACGACAGCCGCATGTGCACCAGCCAGCAGTTCATCGTCGACGCGGGCTGGGTGTGACCCGTACGGCTGTAAAGGAAGAAGGTTAGTTCATGCGTCTTGTTCAGTTCACAATGGCCGACGGCAGCAGACGGGTTGGCCGTGTCTCCGATGACGGCAATCATCTGCACCCGCTCGAAAAGACCAGCAGCGTGCTGGAGCTGGCCGAAGCGGCGATCGCCCAGGGCACGTCGATAGCGGCGCTGGTTGGGAAGCGGACCGGCATAGCGACGATCGACTACGACCAGCTGTTGCACGATGGCCGCGTGTTGGCCCCAGTCGACCATCCGGAACCGGCGCGCTTCCTCGTCACCGGCACCGGCCTGACCCATACCGGAAGTGCCGCCGCACGCGACAAGATGCATGTGCTGACCCATGGCGAGGATGCCGAGGAATCGGATTCGCTGAAGATCTTCCGCATGGGCCTGGAAGGCGGCAAGCCCGCCGCCGGACAGATCGGGATCCAGCCCGAATGGTTCTTCAAGGGCGTCGGCACCTGTGTCGTGCCGCCCGGTGCCGAGCTACCGATGCCGGCCTTCGCGCGCGCCGGCGCCGAAGAGGCCGAGATCGTCGGCCTCTATGTCAACGGGCCGGACGGCCGCCCCTACCGCATCGGCTATGCGCTCGGCAATGAATATTCCGACCATGTGACGGAAGCCGAGAACTACCTCTACCTCGCCCATTCCAAGCTGCGCTCCTGCTCGATCGGGCCGGAGCTGCTGATCGGCGACCTGCCTGACGAGGTGCGCGGCCACTCGCGCATCCTGCGCGACGGCGCTGTCATCTGGGAGCAGGAGTTCCTGTCGGGCGAGGCGCACATGTCGCACTCGATCGGCAATCTCGAACACTTCCATTTCCGCTACCCGATGCACCGCAGGGCGGGCGACCTGCATGCCTATTTCTTCGGTGCGGCGGTGATGAGTTACGCCTCCGGCGTCAAGACGGCTTCCGGCGACGAGTATGAAATCCAGGCACAGACATTCGGCAAGCCACTGCGCAACCGGATGGTGTCGGTGCCGGACGAGGGACTGGTCGCCGTCACCCAGCTGTGACGACGAAAGTCCGGAAACCGCGGTCCACCAGAATGACAATGGGAGATTGAAAATGGGACTGAAAAAACTGTTTCTGAGAATGGCAACGATCGGGCTCGGCATCGGCCTGATGACATCGGCAACGCTCGCCGCGAACCTGCGGGTTCTGGCCTGGGACGGCTACGCCGATGCCGACTGGGTCAAGGACTTTACCGCCGCGACCGGCATCGGCGTCGATGTCGTCTTCATCGGCAGCGATGACGAGATCTGGGCCAAGATCAAGGGCAGCGAAGGCCAAGACTTCGACGTCTTCGCCGTCAACACCGCCCAGTTGCAGCGCTATATCAAGGCCGATCTGGTGTCGCCGATCGACGTCACCAAGCTCGCCAATCAGAAGGAAGTGCTGCCGCGCTTCCGCGATCTGACGGCAGTGAGCGGCGTCACCAAGGACGGCAAGGTTTACGGCATTCCGTTCTGCTTCGACTCCATCGGCCTGATCTACGACACCGACAAGGTCAAGCCGGCGCCGACCTCGATGTCGGTTCTGTGGGACCCGGCCTACAAGGGCAAGGTGCTGGCCTACGACAATGGCGAGCACAATTTCTCGTTCACCGCACTGACGCTCGGCTACAAGGATCCGTTCAACCTCAACGAAGAGCAGATGGCGGCGGTCAAGGCCAAGCTGGTCGAACTCAAGCGCAACGTGCTGAGCTTCTACACCACCGCCGACGAGGCGCAGCAGATCTACCAGAACAACGACGTTGCCCTGATCTGGGCCAATTACGGCCAGCAGCAGGTCAAGGCGCTGCAGAAGATCGGCGCCCATGTCGCCTACGTCAACCCAAGCGAGGGCGCGCTTGCCTGGCTCGACAACTGGGTCATTTCCAAGGGCGTCCGTGACAATGCGGCGGCCGAGAAATGGATCGACTTCATGCTGAGCAAGAAGGTCAGCGGCGAGCTTTCCGAGCGCACCGGCTTCGGCAACACGGTGACGGAAACCGGCAGCGCCGGCGGCAACGACAGACTGGTCTGGCTCAACAATGTCGAGGACCCGCTCAAGCGTTCGGACATGTGGAACGAGGTCAAGGCCACGCCCTGACCGTTCCGCACTCTGCCTTCAAAGGACCCGGCGGTCCGGAGGTTCCGGACCGCCGAAGCGTATGCGAGAGTATTTCATGAACCAGACCACCGACCTGCTGACGCTGCGGTCCGTCTCGAAATCCTACGGCACGGTTCCCGTGCTGCACGACATCGACCTGTCGATCCGGGACGGTGAGTTCCTCACCGTTCTTGGACCATCCGGCTCCGGCAAGACCACGGTGCTGCGGCTGATCGGTGGGCTGGAGCCGCTGACCTCAGGCGATATCCGTCTGGACGGCCAGGACATCAGCCGCATGCCGATCAACCGGCGGCCGTTCAACACCGTGTTTCAGGACTATGCGCTGTTCCCGCACCTGACCGTTTCCGGCAATGTCGGCTACGGGCTTTCGGTTCGCCATGTCCAGCGCAAGGAGATTGCGCGCCGTGTCGCGGAGGCGCTGGATCTGGTCCAGCTCGGCCGGTTCGCCGACCGCTTTCCGGCGCAGCTCTCCGGCGGCCAGCGCCAGCGCGTCGCGCTCGCCCGTGCGCTGATCTGCCAGCCGCGCCTGATCCTGCTCGACGAGCCGCTGGCGGCGCTCGACCTCGAACTGCGCCGGCAAATGCAGGTATTCCTGAAGTCCATCCAGCGCGAAATCAGGACCACCTTCCTGTTCGTCACCCACGACCAGGAAGAAGCCATCGGCATGGCCGATCGGATCTGCGTGATGGAGGCCGGCCATATCCGCCAGCTCGGCACGCCGCACGATCTTTACTACAGACCGAATTGCGAGTTCGTCGCGCGCTTCTTCGGCGAGAACAATCTGGTGGCTGGGAAACTCGGACCGGTCCAGGGCGAGCTGCGATCGATCGAGACGGCGCTCGGGCGCCTGATCTGCTCGATCAGCAGCCAGCCGCATCTGAAAGCCGCGGCGGATGGCGCCAGCGCCTACGCCGCATTCCGTCCAGAAGCCTTGCACCTTGCGGATGCAAAGGACACCGACAACCGTTTTTCCGGCACGATCTCCGACATGGCCTTTGCCGGCTCGTCGACCGTCGCCACCATCACGGCCGGCGCCGACAATGCCGCGCAACGCTTGCGGCTGCGCGTGCCGAGCCGGGTCGATGGCAGCGCGCTCAAATCCGGCGAGGCTGTATCGTTTTCGTTTGCGCCGCATGAAGGCCATCTGGTGCTGGCATGAGCGAAGCCGGTCCGACACAGCCTGCGGAAAGACGGCTGTCGCTGCTGGTGACAGTGCTGGCGTTTGCCTTGCCGGTGATCTTTGTCCTGGTGCCGCTGGCGATCTTCCTCGGTTACAGCTTCTTCAGCGTCGATCAGGGCACGATCGTCTACGACTTGTCACTGGGCAACTATGTCAGGTTCTTCACCGATCCGGTCTTTCTTCCGGTGTTCTGGAATACCATCGTTCTGTGCGTCTCGGTGGCCATCATCTGCATCCTGCTCGCCTATCCTGCCGCCTATTTCCTGACGATGCTGAAAGGCCGCTGGCGCTACGCCTTGCTGATGCTGCTGCTGGTGCCGCTGCTGATGAGCTACGTCATCAAGATCTATGCGATCCGCAGCATCCTTGGCCTCAACGGTTTCCTCAACAAGGCGCTGGTGGCGCTCGGTATCCTGCAGGAACCGTCGACGCTTTTCGTGTTCAACATGAACGCTATCCTGCTGACGCTGACCCTGCTCCTGATCCCCTTCGCCATCCTGCCGATCTTCCTGTCGCTGGAGCGGATTCCGCAGGTGCTGCTGCGCGCTTCAGATGATCTGGGGGCCAGCGGCTTGCAGACATTCCTGCGCATCACCTTGCCGCTCAGCCTGCCCGGCGTCGCCTCGGCGGCGAGCTTCGTCTTCGTGCTGGCGATCGGCGATTTCCTGACGCCGCAAATGGTCGGCGGGATCAGCGGCTTCACCTTCGGCCGCATCCTCTACAGCCAGTTCGGCACAGCCTATAACTGGCCGTTCGGCGCAGCGCTGTCGGTGGCGCTGGCGGTCGTGGTGATCGCGGCAATCCTCATCGGCGAACGCTTCGGGCGCAACCGGGGGATTTCGGTATGAGTGCCCTGCCCCGACTGTCCACCATCTTCCTGGCCGCGATCACGGCACTGGTTGCGGTGCTGCTCTACAGCCCGCTGTTCGTGCCGATCGTGTCGTCGTTCTTCACCATTTCGCATGGCAATGTCGACTGGTCGTCGCCGACCCTTGCGACCTATGTCGCGCTGGTTGAAAATCACGACATATTGGCCGCCTTGCGCACCACGCTGATCGTCGGCGTCTGCACCGTCATCCTGTCGGTGGTCAGCGGAACGCTGCTGGCGCTCTACTATCATGGGCGCCGCTCCGGACGGTCCATCCTGCAGTTCATCATCTTCCTGCCGTTCCTGATGCCGCCCATCATCAGCGGCCTGGCATTGCTGATCTTCTTCCGCGAGATCCACCTCGAACGGTCGCTGCTGACGGTCGTCATCGGCCACACGGTGTTCGTGCTGGCGATCGTCTACCGCACGGTGCTGATGCGGCTGCAGTCGATGAGCCGCACGCTGGTCGAAGCGTCCTACGATCTCGGTGCCACGGGCTGGCAGACGTTCTGGCGCATCATTCTGCCGAACCTGTCGAGCGCCATGGTTGGCGGCGCCATCCTGGCCTTCGCGCTGTCGTTCGACGAGACGATGATCACCATACTGGTCACCGGCACGCAGAGCACGCTGCCGGTCAGGCTGTGGGCGATGATGCGGCTTGGCTTCTCACCCGACATCAATGCGCTGGTGGCGCTGATCCTGATGTTCACCGTGCTGCTCTGCGTGCTTGCCGCCCGTTTTCTCATCCCCAGGCAGGTCGCGACGGAACGGACCTGAGCGTCGGGCAGAAGCGCTGCAACAAAGCAGCCATATTCTTCATCCGGCATCGACGCTGACGCAATCGATGCCGGACAAAAAGGAATGAAACCTACTGGAGCTTCGCCTGCAGGGCGTTGACGTCGTCGGTGGTCATTTCACCGTCGGTCGCCACCTTGCCATCGACGATCTTCCACAGACGGAACGGGCCGGTGATGTCGCCGTATTTGTCGAAGGCGACCGGACCGATGACGCCTTCGTAGCGGATCGGCTTGCCGTCCTTGATCAGCCCGAGCGCCTTGGCGAATTCTTCCTTGCCGGCAAAGATCGGCGTGCCGGCCGGGTCGACCGCCTTGTACATAGCGTCCTTGATCTTGGCTGGATCCTCGGAGCCGGCGATGGCGATGGCGAGGCCAACAATGGCGCCGGCATCATAGGAACGGTCGGCCGCAGGATTGGACGGTTCGATGCCGGAGAATTCCTTGTAGTTCTTGGTGAAATACTCCGTCGAGGCGGTCGGGCTGGTGCCGGACGACGTGCCATAGGCTTCCTTCAGATAGTCGGCGCCGACGGATTCGATGAAGTCAGGGCTGTTCATGCCGTCATTGAGCAGGAATTTCTGCACGCCGCCCTGCGAAATCCAGGTGCGGGCAACCGTGGCGCCGTCGACCGGCGTGCTGACGAGATAGAGCCCGTCCGGCTCGCCTGCCATGGCTGCCGTGACTTCCGAGGCATAGCTCGACTGCTTCTCGTTATAGGGCGTGTCGGAGACGATGGTGCCGCCGAGCGCTTTGTAGGCGCGCGAGAATTCGGCCACCATGTTGACGCCGAAATCGTTGTTGACATGGATGATCGACAGCTTCTTGAAACCTTTGTCGATGGCATATTTGGCCGCGGCGACGCCCTGCAGCGCATCCGAGGTGATGGTGCGGAAGAAGATGCCGTTGGTCTTGCCGTCGCGACCGAGCGCGGTCAGCGTCGGCGAGGACGATGCCGGCGAGACCTGGACGATCTTGGCTGGCGCGGTGACCGAGGTCAGGATCGGGATCGACACCGACGAGATGATGCCGCCGATGATGACCGGCACCTTCTTGACCTGAACCAGCTGGGTGGCGGCGTCGACCGCGATGTTGCCCTGGCTCTGGCTGTCGCGCGTGTCGGTCGCCAGGTCGCAGCCACGCACGCCGCCGGCTTCGTTGATGTCGCGGAAGGCCATCTCGACCGACTTGGCGCCGGCCTGGCCGTATTCGCCGGCCGGACCGGTCAGCTCCATGACGAGGCCGACGGTGATCTTGCAATCGGCGGCTTGCGCGGCACCTGCCATCGTGACGAGGGCGAGCGCGGTGGTGAGTTGGAGTATCGTCTTTGTCATTGTTGTTCCCCTTTCGTTACTCGACTGTATTTGAATTCTGGAGCCTGTTCAGCGTTCCGGCACCTGCAGCCAGGTTTCATGCAGATGTCGCCATTCGACACCGTTGGGCGCCGATGAACTGGTGGTGAAGACGGCGCTCGACTGGCGACGACTGTGGTTGCCCGCGCGCAGCTGCGCCTCGACATAAAGGACGACGATGGTATCGGCGTCCTGCCAGCCGGGCCGGATGTCCTCGATCGAAATGGCAAAACCGTCGTCGCAGGAGGCGCGGCTTGAGCGGACATGATCGACGACCGCTTCGCGATCGAGGACCTGCCCGTCCGGCGCCACCATGCTGAGGTCTTTGCCCATGGCGCGTTCGAAGCGGCCGAAGTCCACCGTATTGGCGCGCGCGGCGACGAACCAATCGACGAAGAAGCGATGCAGGTCGATGATTTCGGCGCTGGCGCGTGAAAACAGAGAGGGTTCGCCGGTCATTTCTTCCCCGCATTGAGGTTGTAATGCATGATCGAACCGTGACGACCGTGGCGGTCGCGCTCCAGCGTGTAGACGTCGCCCTCGAGGCCGGCGCCTTGTGCGATGACGGCAGCAATCCGCGTCCGGTCCTCGGCGTCGAGCGCAACGTCCATGATACCCGCATTGGCCAGTGCATGCGTCTGGTTGCGGGCGCCGACGATGACGGCGGCCACTTGCGGCTGCTCCAGCACCCAGGCACTGGCGATGGTGGCGATGTCGACACCGTGGCGGTCGCCAACGGCCTTCAGCGCCTGAAGGAGGTGTTGGAACAGCTCCCAGCCGCCGAAATCGTCGATGATCAGCTTGTATTTGACCAGCGAGCGGTTTTCGAGTGGCGTGACCGGCTCGGCCATATCTAGCCATTTGTCGCTGAGGAAACCGCCAGCAACCGACCCGTAGCAGAGGAAGCTGATGCCGTTCTGTTTTGCGAGCGCGGCAAGGCTGTTGCCCGGCCGCTGGTCGAGCACCGAATATTGCAGTTGCTGGCTGACGAGCGGAATGCCGGCCGCTAGAATTTCGGCCAGCCTCGGCGTGTCGAAATTGGTCGTGCCGAGATTGCGCACCTTGCCTTCGAGCCGCAGCTCGTTCAGCCAGCCCATCGCCTCGACATAGCGAGGCTGTTCATAGTCCCACCAGTGGAACTGCACGAGATCGAGCCGCTCGGTCTTCAGCCGCCGCAACGACTGGTCGACGATGCCCCTGATATAGTCGCGGCTGATGCTGGCCAACCGTTCCAGGTCAGGCACCAGCTTGGTGTGCACTTTCATCCTGGCCGCAACGTCGAGGCCACGCTCACTGGCCAACCGCAGCCGCGCCGCGCCGATCAGTTCCTCGACGCCGGTGTAGATGTCGGCGCAATCATAGGTCCAGATGCCGGCATCGAAGGTGGCGATCAGGTCGGCAACCGCTTGGCTGCGGTCGATGGCGCCGTGGCCGCCGGCCAGCTGCCAGCCGCCGCGGATGACGCGCGAGATGGTGTAGCCGGGGCCGAGTTCGAAGGTCTTGGCGGTCATCTCAGGTCATTCTCCTTCGGCAACGGCACGGCCGTGGTCTCGGCATGGCTGAACCGCCGCTTGGCCACCCTGACGATCCGCAGCCGGCTGGCGCAATTTGGATCGGGACAAGCGATCTCGGCGTCCGAGGTCATCCAGTCGTTCGGATGGGTTGGGCGCTGCTTCGCCGCCAGCAGCGGCAATACAGCCGAGATCGAATAGATCGAAAAACCCTGCCCTGCCGGCATCGACAGCATCTCGCCCTTGAGTTCGAAATAGTCGCCGGCCTTGGCACCGCAATGGATCGGCTTGCCCTCGGGAATGACCGCCTCGACGCGAAGATCGAAGAGTTCGAAACTGTCGTCGGCCATGTCACATCTCCACAAGACTGAAGGTGACGTCGCAGGCGCCGTTGCGGCGGATGACGCCGCAGGCGGCGGCGAAGTGATCACGCTCTTCGACGCGCACCTGCGCCACCACGCTGCCGGCCAGCCAGCCGATCGGGAACAAGAGCCGCGCGCCCTGCCCGTAATAGAGGCCGATGTCGAAGATCGCATTGGGATTGCCGCCCCACATGCGTGGCGGCACGTAGGACAGCACGATGTCGCCCGGCTGCGGCGTCAGCGTCGCGTTCTCCGCCGGCAACGGTTTTGCATAGGCCTGGCCGTCGATATCGGCTGATGGAACCGGACAGGAAATCTCAGGCCCCGTCCACATCGCATGGATGCCAGGGACGACGCGTGGCGTGCCGAGATAGGCCGAGAGGAAGGCAGCGTTTTCCGGCGCCTTCTCGGGCAGCAGCAGCGCCGTGACGGACAGCTTCGAACGTGGTTCGGTGATCCTGATGGCGGTCATGTCTGGTCTTTCGCGGCATTGGCCTGCAGCTTGCTGCGCAGGAAGGTGAAGGGTCGGCTGATGTCGGCGACCAGCGACTCGCGCGCCGCCTGCGCATCCTGCGAGGCCAGCGCCGTGACGATGCGGCGGTGATACTGGGCGGTGTCGACCTCGCCGGCTTCCGAGAAGGCGTAGATGGCGACACGGATGCAGGGACCCGATTGCAGCCACAGGCTCTCGATCATCGGGATTAGCACGGCCGAGCCGCAGGAGCGGTAGATCTCGAAGTGAAAGCTCTGGTTGAGCGTCACTTCGCGATCGACGTCCTTCTTGTGCTTCAGCGCCCGCATCTCGTCCCATTCGCCGAGAATGGTTTCGATTGTGGCGATCTGGCGCGGCCCCATGCGGGCGGCGGCCAGCGCGATCGCCTCGCCTTCGATCAGGATGCGCGCACGCAAGAGATCGTCGAGGCGCTCCAGTGTGATCGGCGGCACGCGCACCGAACGGTTAGGCAGCGCTTCCAGCGCCTTTTCGGTGATTAGCCGGCCGAGCGCCTCGCGCACCGGCATGGTCGAGGTGACCAAGGCATCGGCCAGGCCACGGATGGTCAGCACCTGGCTTGGTTCGAACAGGCCGCCGATCAGGGCGCGGCGCAGTTCGGAATAGACGCGGTCCTGCACAGTCTCGCGGCCGACCGGCGCAAGCTGGGCCGCGATCGCCTCGTTGTTCTTTTCGATGGCAGCCTTTTGCATGGAATTCCGTTCTTGGCCGGTTTTCGGCTTGCGGATGAAATTAAAGCCGAATAGCGTGATCAAAGCAAGTGTGATCACAAATCAATAATCAGGAGACGGCAATGATCGTCTTCGGCCAGAGGGTTTGATGAGCGAGGCAGCGGAAAGGCAACGGCAAGTGACCCGTGCGCCGGTTCTGACGGCGAAGAATGTCGTCAGGCGGTTCGGCGGCCTTGTCGCCGTCAACGACGTTTCGTTCGATGTCAAAGCGGGCGAAATCCTCGGCCTCATCGGTCCCAACGGCGCCGGCAAGACGACGATGTTCGATCTGCTCGCCGGCAGCATATTGCCGACCAGCGGCGAGATCCTTCTCAACGGCACGCCGGTCTCGGGCGAAGCGGCGCATCTGCGCATCGGCCGTGGCCTTGGCCGCACCTTCCAGATCCCGCGCCCGCTGCCCAATTTGACGCTGATCGAAAACATCATGCTGGCGGCACAGGGCCAGGCCGGCGAAAAATTGCTCGCCAATTTCGTCGCGCCATGGCGGGTGGCGGCGCAGGAGAGAGCCGCCAGGGCAAAGGCGCTCGATCTGCTGGCGCTCGTCACCCTCACCCACCTTGCGCATGAGCCGGCGCGCGTGCTGTCCGGCGGCCAGCGCAAGCTGCTCGAACTCGCCCGCGTCATGATGGCCGATCCGGCGATCATCCTGCTCGACGAACCGGCGGCCGGCGTCAACGCGACGCTGCTCGAAGTCATCATCGACCGCATCCGCGACATCAACGCGCGCGGCATCACCTTCCTGCTCATCGAGCACAATATCGACATGGTGACGCGGCTTTGCCATCGCGTCCTTGTCATGGCGAGCGGCCAGTTGCTCAGCGAAGGTACTGCGGAAGAAGTCGCGCGCGACCCGCGCGTCATCGAGGCCTATCTGGGAGGCGCCGCATGAGCGAAACCGTCCTCGATGTCCGCGACCTCGAAGCCGGCTACGAGCCCGGCGTGCCGATTGTGCGCGGCGCCTCGATCACCGTCGGCAAGGGTGAGATCGTCGTCGTTCTCGGTCCCAACGGCGCCGGCAAGTCGAGCTTCATCAAGGCGATCGCCGGTCTCGTCCCGATCACCGGCGGCACGGTGTTTCTGGACGGCAAGGACATCACTGCCGCACCGGCACACACCATGGTGCGGCTTGGGCTAGCCTTCGTGCCGCAGACCGAAAACATCTTTCCGCTGATGTCGGTCGAGGACAATCTGAAAGTTGCCTGCGGCATCCTCGAACGGCGCGAGATCCCTGCCCGCATCGAGGAGATGTATGCGGCCTTCCCCGACCTTGTCCGACAGCGCCGCACCGCCGCCGGCAACCTCTCCGGCGGACAGCGGCAGATGCTGGCCGTTGCGCGCGCCCTGATCGTCCACCCCAAGGTGCTGGTGCTGGACGAACCGTCCGCCGGCCTGTCGCCGAAATTCGTCTCGATGGTGTTCGAGATGCTGGCCGGCATCCGCAAGTCCGGCGTCACCATCCTTTTGGTCGAGCAAAACGCCAAGGCGGCACTCGCCATCGGCGACCGCGCCTATGTGCTGGTCGAGGGCAAGGACAGGCACCAGGGCATCGCCGCCGAACTATGGAACGACCCGGTGGTCGCCGAACTCTATCTTGGCCAGCGCCCATCGCAGGCGGGGAAAGGAGGCACGGCATGAGCCTGCAATTTATCGTCGACGGATTGCTGACGGGTTCGATGATCGGCCTCGGCGCCATCGGCGTGACGCTTACCTATTCGATCCTGCGTTTCTCGAACTTTGCCCATGGCGACTTCATGGCCTGGGGCACCTATGCGACGCTGGCCGTCGTCAGCACCATCGGCGCGACATTCGGCAAGGTGGCGCCGATCGCGCCGCTGTCCTTCGGTTGGCCGCTGATTGTCGCGCTGATCATCGGCATGGCGTTCACCGCTTTGCTGGCGCTGCTGCTCGACAAGGTGCTGTTTTCGCGGCTGCGCTCGCAAGGCCAGGCGATCATCGTGGTGATGGCGAGCTTCGGCGCCTCGATGGCGCTGAGAAGTCTGCTCGAATTCACCTTCACCTCGCGGCCGACCTATTTCAGCCGGGCGATCCAGATCGCCATGCCGGTCGGCTTCGGCATCCGCATCACACCCGACCAGATCGCGCTTTTGCTGTTGACCGCCGTGCTGGTGCTGGGCGTGCATCTGTTGATGACACGCACGCAGACCGGCCGCTCGATGCAGGCGCTGAGCCAGAACGCGGCACTCGCCCGCATCGTCGGCATCGACGTCGCCAGCGTGGTGCGCGTCACCTGGGTCATCGGCGGGGCGCTTGCCTGCGTGGCCGGCGTGATGATCGGCATTCTGGTGCAGATCCGTCCGTTCATGGGCTTCGACATGCTGCTGCCGATGTTTGCCGCCGCCATTCTCGGCGGCATCGGCAGCATCCCCGGCGCGGTGCTCGGCGGCCTGATCATCGGGCTTGCCGAAGCCGGAGCCGTGCAACTGATCGGCGCCGAGTGGCGCGCCGCCGTCTCCTTCATCATCCTGATGGCGGTGCTATTCGTGCGGCCGATCGGCCTTTTTGGTGTGAGGGAACGCTGATGGATCTGATCGGCTACGGCGCCTTCTTCCTGACCACCGCGCTGATCTTCTCGCTGGTCACGCTGGGGCTCAATTTGCAGTGGGGCCTGACCGGCCTGTTCAATGTCGGCCTCGCCGGCTTCGTCGCCATCGGCGCCTACACCTCGGCGCTGCTGACGACGCCGGACGATGCCGTGCGGCTTGGCGGCTTCGGCCTGCCGATCCTTGTCGGCTGGCTCGGCGCCATGGTCGTCGGCGGCATCGCGGCAGCACTGACCGGCATGGCAACGCTGCGACTGAGATCAGACTATCTGGCAATCACCACCTTCGGCGTCGCCGTCGTCGTGCAACTGGTCGCGCTCAACGCGCAGAAGCTGACCGGCGGGCCGTTCGGCATAGGCTTCATCCCGCGCCCCTTCGGCAGCCTTGCCGAGACGCCGCTGCTGTTCAACCTCTCCAACCTTGCTGTGGTCTCGGTCGTCACGCTGATCGCCTATCTCGCTTTGGAGCATTTGTCGCGCAGCCCATGGGGGCGGGTTTTGAAGGCGCTGCGCGAGGATGAGCGGGCGGCGATCTCGCTTGGCAAGAGCGCGCGTTTCTACCGCGTCCAGGCCTTTGCCGTGGGTGGCGCCATCATGGCGCTGGCCGGCGCGCTGCAGGCGCACTTCACCGGCTTCATCGCGCCGGACAATTATTTGCCGATCCTGACCTTCCAGGTCTGGGTGATGCTGATCGTCGGCGGCTCGGGCAGCAATCTCGGCGCCGTCATCGGCAGCATCCTGGTCTGGGCGATATGGGCCGGATCGGGCACGCTGACCAGCATCCTGTTCCCACCGGAACAGCAGGCTCGCGCCGCCGCGCTGCAGATCGCAGCGATCGGCGTCATGCTCTGCGTCATCCTGCTGGCCCGGCCGAACGGCCTGCTCGGCGACAGGCCGCGGCGGCCGTGGTTTGGCAAGCGGGCGAAGGTAGCGACGGCCAAGAGCATTTCCCCGTCATGAATGCCGCGGTTCGGCAGGAAGCGCATGGCGCTTCGCTCTGGCATGCCGTCAGCCGCGATCGTCGAGAGCGGCCGGCGCTGCAGAGCGGGCTCGATGTCGACCTGGCCATTGTCGGCGGCGGCTTTTCCGGCCTTTCAACCGCGCTGCACGCCGCCGGCAAAGGCCTTTCCGTCGCCGTTCTCGAAGCCGAATTCATCGCCTGGGGCGCGACCGGCAGGAATGCGGGCTTCGTCGTGCCGAACTTCGCCAAGATGGACCCGGCCGACATAGTGGCCCATCTTGGACCTTCGCGCGGCGAAAGGCTGATCGATTTCGCCGCCGGCAGCGCCGATCTGGTTTTCCGCCTGATCCGGCAGCACGGCATCGACTGCGACGCCGTGCAGAACGGATGGATCCAGCCGGCGCATTCGCCTGCCGCCTTCGAGAAGGTCAAGTCACGTGCCGGGCAATGGGCACAGCGTGGCCGACCGGCAGTCACATTGGATCGGCGGGAGATCGAAGCACTGACGGGCGTGCCAGGCTATGTCGGCGGCTGGATGGATCGTTCCGGCGGCGTGCTCAATCCGGTCGCCTATGCGCGCGGGCTCGCCGACGTGGCGGAGAAGGCCGGAGCGAAGATCTTCGAGCAGACGCGCGTCACCTCGGTTGATCGCATAGCCGATGGCTGGATGCTGAAAACGCCGACGGGATCGGTACGCGCCGCAAAGGTGCTGATCGCCACCAACGCCTATGGCCGGTCCCTCAATCCGACCTTGCAGCGAACCTATTTTCCGCTGAAGGTTTTCCAGATCGCGATAGCGCCACTGCCTCGTGAAATACGCAGCCGGTTGCTGCCGGGCGGGCAAGGTGTCGGCGACACCAGGCGCAATCTGTTCACCTTCCGCTTCGATGCCGAAAACCGGCTGATCAGCGGCGGCATGCACATCCTTGGCGCCGGCGCCGATACGCGCGTCCCGCGGACGATCTGGCGAAGGCTTGGCCGTCACCTCGACCTGCCCGACTTGCCGCCCGTCGCCTACAGCTGGTCGGGAATGGCTGCCGTCGAGCCGGATTTCCTGCCGCACCTCATTGACCTCGGTTCCGGCCTGATTGCCGGGCGTGCCTGCAACGGCCGCGGCATCGCCATGACCACGGCGATGGGCAAGGTGTTGGCCGATTGGGCCACTGGAACCGACGCCCGCGACCTGCCGTTGCCCTTCGCGCCGCCGGCGCCGATTCCGTTCCATCCTGTGCTGCGGCATGCGCCCAACATGCTGCTCGGCTGGAGCATGCTGCGCGACCGGCTGGACAGGTCGAGCTAGGCCGACAGTCGCTTGGCAGCGTCAAGGTTTGCCGACAGCACGGCGGCCGCCATCGCGATGTCCTCTTCTATGAAAACCCGCACCTTGGGACCACTGCGCTGCTCCAGTGCAACTACGATCTTGCGATGCGCGTCGTTCGACTGCGGGATGTAGCGATCGGCCTGCATCAGCAGCTTGAGATAGGGGCCGACACGTCCCCAAAGGTCGCGGATCATGTTGAGCAAGATCGGCGCGCCGGCGTGCTGGTAGATGGCGAAGTGGAACGCCTCGTTCAATGAGAGATAGGCCCTGGCGTCGCCGGCCTCGATGGCACGCTGCATGCCGGCGAGCGTCGCCTGTATGTCAGCCAGCCCGCTTTCGCTCATCCTGGTCGCCGCCATCTCGCCGGCCAGTCCCTCGACGGCGATGCGGATGCGCGTCAGCTCCTCGAAGGCAGGCGCGGACAGCAGGGGCACAATGACCGAGCGGTTGTTTTGCATCTCCAGCAGCCGCTCGGCGACGAGCCTTTGCAGCGCCTCGCGGATCGGTGTCGTCGAGATGCCGAAGGTGTCGGCGAGCTTGCGGATGACCAGCGTCTGGCCCGGGCTGAAGCCGCCGGAAATCAACTCCTGCTTGAGCGCGCCATAGGCGCGGTCATTCAGGGTTTGATGTTCGAGCTTCAGCATGGGCGGTCTGCTCCGATCACCAGTTCGACAGCGCGCGATCGAGCGTCTCGGCCAGTTGCTCGGCATTGTCCCTGGCAAACGGCAGTGGCGGCCTGATCTTCAGCACATTGCCGCGCGGACCGCACGACGAGATCAGCACGCCGTCCTCGCGCATGGCTTCTACGACCGCCGATGTCTTGGTGGCGGCCAGCGCCTCGTCGCCGTCCGCCATCAGCTCGACGCCGAAATAGAGGCCGTTGTGCCTGATGTCGGCGACCGCGCCATGCCGGCTCTGCAGGGCGCGCAGCAGCTCAGCCGTATAGGCGCCGACATTGCGCGCATTCTCGATCAGTCCTTCACCTTCGATCACCTCCAGAACGGCGAGGCCGACGGCGGCAGCGACCGGATTGCCGCCGAAGGTGTTGAAATAACCGGTGTTCGAGCCGAAGGAGGCGACAAGTTGCGGCCGCACCAGCACGGCGCCCATCGGATGCCCGTCACCGATCGGCTTGCCCATCGTGACGATGTCGGGCTCGATGCCATAATTGGCGAAGCCCCACATGCCCTGGCCGAGCCGGCCGAAGCCAGACTGAACCTCATCGGCAATGACGATGCCGCCGGCCTTTTTCACATGGTCGGCCGCCTCGCGCATCACCGCCGCATCCGGAAAGAAGATGCCATCGCTGGAAAAGGCCGAGTCCAGAAGCAGCGCCGCCGGCTTGATATTGTTTGCACGCATGTCGTCGATGGCGGCGGCGACATTTTTGGCGAAATCGCGTGATGCCTTGCCATGGTCGCGGAACATGTCCGGCGCTGCCACGGTGCGGTGTTGCGCGGGTACGCCCTTTGCCCCGACCGCCGCCGGCGACAGTTGCGCCGTCGCGATGGTGGCGCCGTGGTAAGCGAAATCGGTGATGATCACACCGGTGCCGCCGCTGGAATGCTGGGCGATGCGGATGGCGAGGTCGTTGGCCTCGCTGCCAGTGCAGGTGAACATGGCGTGGCCGAGATGGGCTGGAACGGTGCCGAGTAGTTTCTCCGCGTAGTCGAGGATGATCTCGCTGAGATAGCGCGTGTGGGTGTTGAGCGTGGCGGTCTGCCCCGACAGCGCCTCGACGACGCGCGGATGGCAGTGCCCAACCGAGGCGACGTTGTTGTAGGCATCGAGGAACTTGCGGCCCTGCGCATCGTAGAGCCACACACCGCTGCCACGCACCAGATGGATCGGGTTGCGATAGAAGGCGCGGTAGGTTGGCCCAAGCAGCCTGGCGCGGCGTTCAAGCAGCGCGCGCTCCGATGCCGCTACGTCGGCGTTTGCAGCATATGGCGAGGATTGAGACACGAGCTTCTACTCCGGATTGGAATGGTCGAGAAAATAGCGGCGGGCATCAGCGGACGACAGGCCGTCCAACCGTTCGAGCGAGGCCCAGACCTCGCTGGCGAGGCGCAGCACATAGTCGCGCTTGGCCGGGAAGCGCTCGGCCTGCCAACTGGCGATGTTGACGATGAGCGCAAGGCGAGCACGGATCAGTTCGAAAAGAATGCCGATCTCGTCCTCCTCCAGTGGTTGGACCGACTGATAACCTGCGACGAAGCGCGCGGCCGGCGCCAGCGGATGACCTTCCGCCGGCCAGCGATAGACGGCGCCGATGGCGAGGTCGCAGATCAGCGGCGAATGGATCATGTCGCCGAAATCGAGAATGCCGCTCACCACCTCGGGCCGCGAAGCATCCATCACCACATTGTAGGAGTTCATGTCGTTGTGGACGATCTGGGCGCGCAGTTTCGGAATGACCGGCGCAGCATGCTCCTCGAAGGAGTCCATCGCACGCTCGACCATGGCCCTCCGGCTCGGATCAGTGATGTGCGCCATCATCGGCCGCGTCTTGGCGACCTTGCGGATATCCCAGAGCAGGTCGCTGCCAGCGGCGGGATGGAAGAAACCGCGCAGCGCCCGGCCGAGGCGGGCGAGGAAGATGCCGAGATTGCGATCCTGCGCTGCTGACGTGGGCGAGAGCGACAGCAGTTGGCCTGGCAGATAAGTGACCAGCCGGATGATGCGCGGCGCCGATCCGGCGACGCTGATCGCAAACTGCGCTTCGTCCTCAAGGCTTTTGCGCACCGAGGGAACCGGCAAGGTTGGGTCGACCGCAAGGATGTGGTCGAGCGCCTTGTTCTGGAAATCGGTGAATCCGGCTTCTTCCGCCGGATGGGATATCTTCAGGACGAATTCGCCCTCGCCATCGGTCTGAATATGGAAATTGTGGTCGCGTTCGCCAGGCAGCGGACGCGCCGAGCCGGTGAGCCCGTAGTGCCGGCGCAGGACGGCCTGCGCGTCAGCGGTCGAGACATCAGGCGCGTCCTCGGCGAGTGTTTCGCCGAACGCATCGGGGACGGCCGCATTCATATCCTCGCCTCCGGATTGATGCGTTCGAGCCCGCACCAATCGGCGATGAACAACGCGATCGTCTGGGTGACCTTGCGCACCGAGTCGAGATCGACGGCCTCGTCATAGCCATGCGGCATGCGGCAGATCGGGCCGTAGACGATCGCCGGCGTGTCGGCATAGAGGCCGAAGAAACGTGCATCGGTGGTGGCCGAGGTGACGTGCTCCGTCAACGGCTCGCCCCAGACGGCTGTGTGGCTGCGGCGCAGTACTGCTTCCATCTCGTCGACACCCTCCAGTACATAGCCCTCGGCCATGAGGCCATTGTAGGTGAGGCTCGGCGGACGATTGGCCAGGAACGGATCGGCTCGGGCCGCATCGGCGATGCAGGCCTCAAGCTCGGCCCTGGCATCCTCGAGCTTTTGGCCGGGATAGGTTGCGACGCGCATTTCGAAGACACAGCGCGCCGGAACGCTCGATGTCCACTCGCCGCCTTCGATCTTGCCGAGATTGAAGCGGATCGGGTGCGGATGGTCGCAAAAATGCGGGTCATCGACCTTGCGTGCGTTCCATACGATTTCGAGCTGCTTCAGCGCCTGGATGATGACGAAGGCCTTTTCGATGGCATTGGCGCCGGCCGAAAATGCACCCGATGCGTGCTGCGGGTCGCCGTCGACCTCGACCCGGAACCAGATCGGCCCGACCTGCGCCCGCATCAGCCGCGGTTCCAGCGGTTCGGGAATGAAAGCGGCGTCGGCGCGGTAGCCGCGCTGCAGGCAGGCGAGCGCGCCGTTGCCGGTGCATTCCTCCTCGACCACCGACTGCAGGTAAACCTTCGCGGCCGGCTGATAGCCAAGGCTGCGCAAGGCGGTCAGCGCATAGAGGCAGGCGGACAGGCCGGCTTTCATGTCGCCGGCGCCGCGACCATGCATCCAGCCATCCTCGATCGCCGGATCGTAGGGATCGCGCACCCAGCGGTCGAGCGGGCCAGTCGGCACGACATCGATATGCCCGTTGAGGATCAGCGAGCGGCCGGTCGCGTTTCGCGGCGTGTGAGTGGCAACGATATTGAAGGCGTCGTCATAGGAAACCGCCACGGGTGAAAAACCCGGGAGTTCGCGTATCGCGTCGACATCGACGCGCCACATGTCGACCGCGTAGCCATCCGCCTCGTAGGCAGCTGCCATGAACGACTGCGCGGCGTGTTCCTCGCCGCGCTGCGACGGAAACCGCACGAGGTCTTGCAGAAACGCGACCTGCCGCGCGAAGCCGTCATCGACCGCGCTCAGAATGGCCTCGTCCGCAATCCGCTCAGGCATCATATTTCACTTTCATCCGAATGGTGTATCATATCTCATATGCCATTCCTGTGAAATGCAAGAGGCATACGTGCCAAACTTTCAGTCCAGGACTTGCCGTTCGACGCCGCCATGGTCTTCGATGCTGCCATAGTCTTTGGGGAGTTGGCATCGGCCGCGGCGAGCCGGTACTGCTGTTTCTGCAAGACTTGAGAGGAATGCGTTGATCACCGAAAATCCGATGCCCGCCGAAGTTACCGAACTCGCCATTGGCTACCATCGCCTGCCGGTGGGCAAGCTTGCCAATGCGGTGACGTGGATGGAGGCGCGCTCGCCGCAGCCCGATCTCGCGCACCCCTTGGCCATGACGCGGATCACGACGCCCGACTGCGCTTCCTACCGGGCGATCTTTTTTGAGATCGGCGCGCCCTGGCTGTGGGACCGCGTTTCCGAAATGTCCGATGCCGAGATCGCGGAGCATTTTGCCGATCCGCGCCAGCATCTCTACTACGGCTACGATGAGAGCGGCGCGCATCTCGGCATGGTCGAATTCTTCGTCGCCGACAGCCGCGAGATCGAGATCACCTATTTCGGCCTGTTCCCGTCCTTGACCGGCCGAGGGTTCGGCAAGCGGCTGATGGCCGGTGCCCTGGACCTCGCATGGCGCCTCAACCCGAACCGCATCTGGCTGCACACAAGCAGCTTCGACCATCACAGCGTCATCGGGTTTTACAGTGCCTGCGGGTTCGTGCCCTTCGCGACCGGATTTGAGATTGTCGACGATCCCCGGATCAAGGGAACCTTGCCGCGCGACGCCGCACCGCAGATTCCGCTGATTGAGGCAGGTGCTGGCAATCCCTCGGCCGACAATGCCAAGGGGGCTGCGGTCTCGCCAGAGAACCGAAGGGCTGCCCAGGCGCAATGAGAGCAACTCCGCAACCCGCCACGAATGCGTCGCCGCATCACCGCCGATGGGTCCGCTGCGAGACAGCACTGGTGGCGGGTCTTGCGGCGCGCGAGGCCGACATCTTGAGCTTCCGCGAAAAGTTCGGCCAGGAGAAGATGGTCAACGGCATCGGCGAGGCAGGCTACAACGACCTGCATCTCTATGCGCTGGCCGCCGAAAAGGCCGGATCGCTGAAGGACGACGACGTGCTGGCGGCGCTGCCGTCGATCGAGTTCGACGCGCCGCAAGGCAAGATCCGCGTCGACGCCACCAACAACCACACGCTCTGCCATTCCTATGTCGGCAAGGCGGCGGCCGACGGCATCGGCTACGAGATCGCTAGGGATTTCGGCACCATCGCGCCGGTAACGCCCTACTGCAAGGTCTAGGAACCTCGGCTGCGACTCCAGGCGATAACGATGGCGGCGTTGCCGCTGTCGTTAGGGCGCCGGGGTCGCCGGCAGCCGCTCGCGCAGCTCGTCGACAAGCACCTTAATGTTTTCGGAATAGTCGATTGGCACGACGACGAGATGCACGCCGCCGCCGGCGAAGGCCTGTTCCAACGCTGGCCGCAATTCGGCGATCGCGCCAACCCGGGTCCCCCTGGCGCCATAGGCCTCGGCATATTTCACGAAGTCGGGGTTGCCGAAGGTCATGCCAAAATCCGGAAACTCGTCGACTGCCTGCTTCCAGCGGATCATGCCGTAGGCGTGGTCCTCGAGCAGCAGGACGACGAGGTTGAGCTTGAGCCTGACGGCGGTTTCCAGTTCCTGGCTGTTCATCATGAACCCGCCGTCGCCGCAGATGGCCATGACACGGCGCTGTGGATAGAGCAGTGCCGCCATCATCGCCGACGGCAGGCCCGCTCCCATGGTGGCCAACGCGTTGTCGAGCAGCAGCGTGTTTGCCATGCGCGTCCGGTAGTTGCGCGCGAACCAGATTTTGTACATGCCATTGTCGAGGGCGAGTATCCCGTCCGCCGGCATCACGGCGCGCACATCATGCACGATGCGCTGCGGCGTGAAGCGATCCTCGGTGGCGCGCGCGGCGATCCGGCTCAAAATACCTTCACGCAGCGGCAGCAGCGCCTGTGCATTGGGGATCTTGCCCTCGATGCGGTCGGCCAGCAACGCCAACGAAGGGCCGAGGTCGCCGACAATCTCCGCTTGCGGGAAATAGACCTGCTCAACATCGGCTGTGAGATAGCCGACATGGATGACCTTGGGACCCTTGGCGCCCATGATGAAGGGCGGTTTCTCGATCGTGTCGTGGCCGATGGTGATGATCAGATCGGCCTGCTCTATGGCTTCGTGCACATAGTCGCGCTCCGAAAGTGCTGCCGTTCCCATGTAGAGTTCGGTTCCGCCAGGCACGGTGCCCTTGCCCATCTGCGTGGTGAAGTAGGGAATTTGCGTGCGCAACACGAACTGCGCGAGATCGGAGGTCGATCGCGGCCGCGACGCCGCCGCGCCGAACATCAACAGCGGACGCTTGGCCTCCATGATCATCCGGGCAGCGCGATCGAGCGCGACCGCACTGGCCAGGGGCAGTTCGACGGGATGCGTCGGTACCAGCGCGACCGCTTCGCACTCCGCCGCTGCAATGTCTTCCGGCAGCTCCAGATGCACCGGGCCTGGACGCTCTTCCTGGGCGACACGAAAGGCTTCGCGCACCAGCGACGGGATCATCTTCGGCGAGACGATCTGACGCGACAGCTTGGTCAGCGGCTTCATCGCCGCGACGATGTCGACGATCTGGAAGCGTGCCTGCCGGGATGACAGGATGCCCTTCTGGCCGGTAATCATGATCATCGGCATCGCGCCGAGCAGCGCATAGGCGGAACCAGTCGAAAGATTGAGCGCGCCTGGGCCAAGCGTGGTGATGCACACACCTGGCTTGCCGGTGAGCCTGCCATAGGTGGCGGCCATGAAGGCGGCAGCCTGCTCGTGGCGGGTCAGGATCAGCTGGATCGAGGAGCGGCGTATGGATTCGACGATATCGAGATTTTCTTCGCCCGGAATGCCGAAAATCCGTTCGACCCCTTCGTTTTCGAGGGCCGCGACGAACAGATCCGAACCTTTTGTCATAAACCCTCCCGCAATGCACTCAATCCGCCGGCCACTTTCATATGGCACTGGAACGCCACGCCTCAAAGCCGAAGCGTGCACTCTTTTACCGGCTTTGCAGAAGAAACCCGAATTGTGTCCTTGTTGTCGACGACCTTTGCCGCCGCGCCAAGGTCAGGGGATATTGGCGCGATCTTTACCGAGAGGCGGACGCTACGGTTACGCCATCGATTTCGGCAAGGCAGCCGCCAGCGCGTCGACGGCAAGCCGCACCTTCAGCGGCAGATGCGGCGTTTTAAGCCAAAGCGCGTAGCAGTCGTAGAGATAGCGCGGCTCATCCGGCAACAGCGCCACCAATGCGCCGGTCCGGATGCGCTCCCTGATCAGCCAATAGGGCAGCCAGGCTAGGCCCATGCCGTCGGTGGCCGCGTCAGCGATGGCATCGAGATCGTCGAGCCGCAGCCGGCCGGTTGGCATGATCTCCTGCGCGGGTTGCCCCTCGCGCGCAAACAGCCAGGGCTGAACGACCTGGCCAAGGCGGCGGTAGACAATCGCTTGATGGTCGGCGAGATCCTCGATCTGTCGCGGTTCGCCATGAATTCTGAGATAGGAGGGTGCCGCGCAGACGATCATACCCTGGCGGGCGACGCGGCGCGCGATCACGCCGGCCTTGTCGTCCAGATCACCGGTGCGGATAGCAAGGTCGTAGCCGTCCTCAGCGAGATCGGCGAAGCGATCGCTGAGCGACAGGTCAAGTTCCAGCATCGGATATTGCTGGGCCAGCCGCAGCAGCACGGGTGTCACGCAGTGGCGGCCGAAATGCGCCGGCATGGTGACGCGCAGTTTTCCCCGTGGTTCTGAAAACTGGTCGGCGAAGGCATCGGCGGCATCGGCCTCGGCCAGCACAAGCCGGCAACGTTCATAATAGGCGCGGCCGAAATCGGTCAGGCTCTGCCGGCGCGTGGTTCGGTTGAGCAGCCGCACACCCAGCCGGTCCTCGAGAAACCGGACATGCTTGCCGACCATTGGTCCGGAGAGATCAAGCGCGACCGCCGCGGCCGCGAACGAGCCGAGGTCGACCGCCTTGACGAATACGGCCATGCTCTCAAGCCGATCCATATTCGGAACTCCTGGTTTCTACTGTTCTCCTTCCACGGCCATTTATCTCCGAAAATCCTAGCTGCATAGCACATTCGGTTCAGACGATTTGGAGTATCCCGAATGACACGTGTGGTTCGCTTTCACCAGCATGGTGGCCCCGAGGTTCTGCGCATCGAGAATGTCGACCTTCCCCGACCCGGTCCGGGCGAAGTTCAAATCCGCGTCAAGGCACTCGGCCTCAATCGCGCCGAGGCGTTGCTACGTGCGGGCACTTACATCGAGACTCCGACGCTGCCCTCGGGGCTGGGCCTCGAGGCAGCGGGTATCGTCGAGGCGGTGGGCGAAGAAGTGGGGGATTTCGCACCGGGCGACAGCGTCAGTGTGATCCCGCCGCAATCGATGATCCGCTGGCCGGCCTATGGCGAGCGTGCCACCTATCCCGCCGGGCTTATGGTCAAGCATCCGCCATCGCTCGACTGGCAGACGGCAGCGGCCGTCTGGATGCAGTACCTCACCGCCTATGGCGCGCTGATCGATATCGCCAGGTTGCGCAGTGGAGACCACATCGTCATCACAGCGGCATCGAGCAGTGTCGGGCTTGCCGCGATCCAGATCGCCAACAAGGTTGGTGCGACCGCGATCGCCGTGACCCGGACATCAGCAAAGAAGCAGGCGCTGCTCGGCGTCGGTGCGGCGCATGTGGTGGCCTCGGCGGAGGAGGATCTGTCGGCATGCCTGAACCAGATCGCCGGGGCGCAAGGCGTACGCGTCGTCTTCGATGCGATCGGCGGGCCTATCTTCGAGCCGCTGACGGAGGCGATGTCTAAGGGCGGCACCCTCATCGAATATGGCGGCCTCAGCCGCGAGGCGACGCCCTTCCCGCTGTCAACCGTGCTGGCCAAGACGCTGACACTGCGCGGCTACCTCGTGCATGAGATCACCGGCGACCCGGCAAAACTGGAGGTCGCCAAGACGTTCATCGTCGAAGGTCTGCAGAGCGGGACGCTCAGACCGATCATCGACAGGACCTTTGCGTTCGACCAAATCGTCGAGGCGCATCGCTACCTGGAATCGAACCAGCAGTTCGGCAAAATCGTGGTGACGATTTGAGATCGTGGTGACGATCTGAGATCGTGGTGACGGTTTGAGCAGAGATGGCGAACAAATCATTCTCGCAGGCAATGTCGCTCTTGAAGGCGCGGCGCGGCATTCCTAATTGTCCGGTGCGGGCCGGGCCCCTCTGACTATCGCCTCTGGTGATTGTGATGTCGGACCGCTTTAACGGGTCCGTTTCCATTCTTTCGGTCAAGCGGACTCATTCCTTCTCGGTTTGGAGCCCCGTATGACATCTTCTTCTCTCCTTGGTATGGTTTGTCCCTCCTGTCGCGTCGCGCTCGTGATGAGCGAACGCCAGGGTATCGAAATCGACTATTGCCCGCAGTGCCGCGGCGTCTGGCTTGATCGAGGAGAACTCGACAAGATCATCGAGCGTTCCGGCAGGGATGCCTCGCCCGCGCCGCAGCCGGCAGCATTCTCCCAGCCGCAACACGGCCAGGGCCGCGATGACGATTATTCCCGCTCGCACGGCCACCGCTATCCGAAGCGGAAGAAGTCATTCTTCGAAGAGCTGTTCGACTGACCGCATGACGCCCGGCAATCCAGGCCGGCGTTTGCTGAAACTTCCGAGACGCATCGACAAAGGTTCATTTCCGATGATTTCCCGCACAAGCCGATTTGCAGCTCTCTTTGCAGGACTGTTCCTGGCATTCTCCATGGTCGCGATGGATCATGCCGAGGCGCGGCGCGGCGGCAGTTTCGGCAGTCGTGGCATGCGTACGTTCCAATCGGCACCGCCGACCAGGACCGCCCCGGCGCCGACCGCTCCAGTCGAGCGTTCGATGACGCCAAACACCGGTGTGAACAACGCGGCCCGGCAGCCGCAGGCCGGCCCGCAGAGGCCCGGCTTCATGAGCGGCTTCGGTGGAACAATGATGCGCGGCCTGCTGCTCGGCGGCCTGATCGGCCTGCTCGTCGGCCAAGGCTTCGGCGGCCTGGCCGGCATGTTCGGCTTCCTGCTTCAGGCGCTGCTCATCGGTGGCGCGATCATGCTGGCCATCAGGTTCTTCCGCTCGCAATCCGCGCGTGGTCCCGCGCCGGCGCTCGCCGGTGCCGGCAATGGCCAGGCTTCGCGATTTGAGAACCGCGCAACGGCACAGCAACAGACTGCGGGCTCCTTCACAATTCCCGGCTTTGGGAGCGGTTCGGGCGGAGGCTCGCCGGCCGCCGGCTCTGACGAGATCAGGCTGGCCCAGACCGACCTCGAAGCATTTCAGCAGTTGTTGACCGATGTCCAGGAGGCATTCGGACGCGAGGACCATGCCGCTTTGCGCCGGGCGACGACCCCCGAGATGGTATCCTATCTGTCGGAAGAACTGGCCGACAATGCCCACAAAGGCCTCAGGAACGAGGTGACGGACATCGCTTTGCTGCAGGCCGACATCGCAGAGAGCTGGCGTGAGGATAACCGCGACTACGCCACGGCCGCATTGCGCTACGAGTCTCGTGACGTGACCCGCGAACGGGCCAGCGGCAAGGTCGTCGAGGGCGACGATGAACATCCGACGGAGACGACCGAGCTGTGGACATTCGTGCGTGAGAACGGCTCGAACTGGAAGCTATCGGCCATACAACAGGCTTGAGCCCGAGCCGGTTTTGTCCGACGCTTCGACGTAGATATGATGTGCGGTTGCAGGCGTTCAGCGCACGATCTTGACGCACATCGGCGTGCCGATCTCGATGGCGCGCCCGGTGTCGCTCAGCATGCCGGTCTCGGTGTCGCGGGCGAAGATCGAGATGCGGTCGCCATTCTGGTTGGCCGAGAACAGATGGCCGCCTGACGGCGTCAGCGCCAGGTTGCGCGGCGTCGCACCGCCGCAGGGGATATAACCGACGAGGGCCAGCGCGCCGGCCTGCTGGTCGACGGCCATGATGACGACGCTGTCATGGCCACGGTTGGAGCCGTAGACAAAACGGCCATCCGGCGAGATCTGGATATCAGCGCAATGGTTGCTGTCGCGCGCCTCGGCCGGCACCGCCGGCTGGGAATCGATGATGGAGAGCTTGCCGGTGGCTTCGTCCAGCGCCATCGAGACGATGGTCGAATCCAGCTCGTTCATGACAAAGACGAAGCGGCCGTTCGGATGCAAAGCGAGATGGCGCGGGCCGGCGCCGGGCGGCAAAGCGGATTCGGCGAGTTTGCCCAGGCTTCCGTCCTTGCCGATCCGGTAGGACACCAGCCGGTCGATGCCGAGGTCGGCGACGATGGCTGTTCCCCCGGCAATGGTTTCGGTGACGCTGTGGGCATGCGAGCGTTCCTGCCGCGCCGCATTCGGGCCGCTGCCCTTATGCGAGATGCTGGCCAGCGGCGTTGTCAGCGCGCCATCCTTTTCGAAACCAAAGACCGTCACGGCGCGATCCGGACCGCCCTCGCCCATGCCGTAATTGGCGACCAGCAGCTTCGTCCCGTCGCGCGTGATGGTGTTGTGGGCGGTGATGCTTCCGAGTGATGGCTGCTTGTTCAGGTAGCTGAGCGTGCCCGAGGCACGATCGAAGCTGTAGGCCGAGACCGTACCCTCGCGCCAGGTGAAGACTTCAGAGTTGGCATAGATCCGCGCGCCATCCGGCGTCACCGACAGGAAGGTCGGATTGTCGACGTCATCGGTCTCGGTCAGTTTTCGCGTTTCCAGCGTTTCCTCATTGAAGCTGTAGACGCTGAGGCCGACGCCGCGTGCGCCCTGAAAATAGGGCGCCTCGCGGTTCAGGCTGCCGACAAAGACCAGACACTCCTTGCGCATGATTTCCTCCCTGCCCGCCAGCGCCGGCGGCTTGCGGGAATGGCCAAAATTTCGCCTGTTCACGCTTGCAACGCAATCCCATATGTGAAAATACTATTTACAAAAGAAGATTGATGGGAGGAGACGTCTTGAATTTCGACGCCTCGATAGGCTTTCCGACTGATATAACGTACTCCACGCAGGGCTGGCGGAGCCAGCTATGAGCGACTTCGCGCCCACCGTCGGCGTTGCCTCGACGCACCCCAAGAACATGCCGCCGGACCATGCCGCGCTGCCGGTGTGGAATGCCGAGAACTGGTTCTATGAGGATTGGCCGGTCGGGCAGAAAATCCGCTCATTGCGGCGCACCATGGCCGAAGGCGACAGCCATTTGTTCAACACGCTGGTGCTCGACATCCACCCCTATGTGCAGGACCAGATGTTTGCCGAGAGCGAAGGCATTTTCGGCAAGCGGCTGATCGCCGGCGCTTTCGTCTTTTCGGCGGGCCTGGGGCTGGTCGCCACCAATTGCGTCAACGCCTTTTCCTATGGCTACGACAGACTGCGCTTCATAAAGCCTGTCTTCATTGGCGACACGATCTATTCGATCCGCTCCAACCTCGACAAGAAGCCTCGCTACAAGGAGATGGGGCTGATCCGCGCCAGCTATGAAGTGTTCAAGGGCGAAGGTGAGCTCGTTCTCTATTGCGAGCATCTGCAGACGGTGAAGTACCGCAACCCTGCCGATTTCGTCGGCAAGACGGAGAAATAGAAATGCCGGCAGCAGTCGAATTGCCGCTTGCCGGTCTCGTCGTCGTCGACATGAGCCAGTTCTTGTCGGGACCCTACTGCTCGCTCAGGCTGCTCGATCTCGGCGCGCGCGTCATCAAGATCGAGCGTCCGGATGGCGGCGACCTGTCGCGCCGGCTCTATCTCAGCGACACCGAGATCGGCGGCGATTCAACGATCTTTCATGCCATAAACCGGGCCAAGGAAAGTCTTGCCATCGACCTCAAGAACGAAGCCGATCTCGAGGCGCTGCGCGGCCTTCTGGCCAAGGCCGATGTGCTGATCCAGAATTTCCGGCCGGGCGTCATCGAGCGGCTCGGCTTGGACTACGAGGCTGTCCGCAAGATCAACCCGCGGCTCGTCTATGCCTCGATCAGCGGCTATGGCGGGGACGGGCCATGGGTCAAGCGACCCGGCCAGGACCTGCTGGCGCAGGCGCGTTCCGGCGTGATGTGGCTGAATGGCGACGAGGACCAGGGGCCGGTACCGTTCGGTCTTGCCATCGGCGACATGCTGGCCGGTGCCGCCTGCGCGCAAGGCATACTGGCAGCACTGGTGCGGCGCGGCATCACCGGCCAGGGCAGCCATATCGAAACCAGCCTGCTGGAAGCGCTGGTCGATTTCCAGTTCGAGGTGCTGACCACGCATCTCAACGACGGCCGCCGCTTGCCCAGGCGCTCCAGCTTTCGCAGTGCTCACGCCTATCTCTCAGCGCCTTATGGCGTCTATCCGGCGAAAGACGGCTACCTCGCCATCGCCATGACGCCGATCCCCAAGCTGGCCGACCTGCTGTCGCTTAGTGAATTGGCGCCCTACCGCGACAAGCCGGCATCCTGGTTCACGGCGCGCGACGACATTAAGGCAATCATCGCGCAGAGGATCGCCACCAAGACCATCGACGAGTGGCTTGATATCCTGGAGCCAGCCGACATCTGGTGCGCCAAGGTGCTGACCTGGCCGGAGATGCTGGCGAGCGAGGGGTTTCAGTCGCTCGACATGCTGCAGACGGTGACGCGTGAGGACGACGTCTCGATCCTCACCACCAGTTCGCCGCTCCGGGTCGATGGCATCAGAGCCAAGGTCGATCGGGCGGCGCCCCGCATCGGCGAGCACAGTGCTGCAATCCGCGAGGAGTTCGGCCTGTGAGCGTGCCCACACTCAAGGGCATGACCTGGAGCCATCCGCGCGGCTACGACCCGATGGTCGCCTGCTCATCGCTATGGAATCAGAAGACCGGCATAGCCATCGAATGGGACAAGCGCTCGCTGCAGGATTTCGAATCCTTCCCGGTCGAGGAACTGGCGCGCGCCTACGATTTGATCGTCATCGACCACCCGCATGTCGGCCAGATCACGGCTGAGCGCTGCCTCGAGCCGCTGGATGTCGCCGGCCGCGAGGCAGAGTGCGCAGCCCTTGCCTCAGGCAGCGTCGGCCGGTCCTATCCAAGCTACAACTGGCAGGGGCGACAGTGGGCCTTCCCGATCGACGCGGCGGCCCAAGTTCAGGCATGGCGGCCGGACGCGCTCGATGCGCCGCCAGCGCGCTGGAGCGAGGTACTCGACCTCGCCCGGCAAGGCCGTGTGCTGCTGCCGTTGCGCCCGCCCCATGTGCTGATGGTGTTCTACACGCTTGCCGGCAATTTCGGGCATCTCCGCACCACCGATCCATCCCACGATCTCATCGACATCGTGGCCGGCAGCGACGTCTTCGAGGCGATGCGCGAGATTGCCGCGCTCGTCGATCCGGCGTGTTTCGAGATGGATCCTATTGCCGTCTCGGAGCGTATGACGGAAGCCGATTCCCGGATCGTCTGCGCACCGCTGATCTATGGCTACGTTTCCTATGCGGCGGCTGGTTTTCGCCCGCACCGGCTAGCCTTTGCTGATATCCCCGTCATCGGCTCCAGTGGTCCGATCGGTTCGGCGCTTGGCGGCACAGGGATAGCGGTGTCAGCCTTTTCCAAGGCCAGAGATGCCGCCATCGACTTCGCCTATTGGGTCGCCAGCGGCGATGTCCAACGCGGCCCCTATGCCGCTGCCGGCGGGCAGCCCGGCCATGCAGCGGCCTGGGAGGATCAGACCGTCAATGAAGCGACCGGCAATTTCTATCGGGATACGCGCGCGACGCTGGAAGGCGCATGGGTGCGGCCACGCCATGACGGCTACATGGCGTTCCAGCAGGCGGCATCCGACCGCATCCTTTCCGGCATGACTTCCCGGCACAAAGCCGCCGAAGTCGTTGCCGATCTCAATCGCCTGTTTCGGGAAAGTACCCTGGTGCCCGGCGCTGCCGGCAAATCGTGAACGATCCCGGCTTAGTCGAGCCGCCAGAGTTTGCGAGCATTGCCGGACAACAGCCTGTCGCGTTCGGCAATGCTGCAGCCTGAGAGCAGCGCATGGGTCGCCGCGACCCAGGTCGACAGGCCACCGCCGAGCGTGCAGACTGGCCAGTCGCTGCCCCAGACGACGCGGTCCCAGCCGAATGAATTGATGGTGTGCTCGACGTAAGGCCGCAGCGTCTCGGCCGTCCAGCTGCCAGCATCGGCATAGGCGACGACGCCGGAAATCTTGGCCATGACATTCGGGCGCCGGGCGATCTCGCTCATATGCTCGCGCCACGGGTGCTCGGCTCCGCCCTTGATGTCGGGCACGCCGCAATGGTCGAGGACGAACTGCACATCCGGCGCCAGGTCGGCAAGCGCGATCGCCTTCGGGATCTGGTGCGGCAGCACGACAAGATCGAAGGTCAGGCCAGTGCCGCCAAGCCGCTTGATGTTGTCCCGGAACAGCGCGCCTTCCGAAAGGTCGTCAGGCACGACATGGAGGACGCGACGAAAGCCTTTTACGAACGGGTTCGCCCGCTGCCGTTCGAGATAGGCCGCGAAATCCCCTTCCTCGGGACGGCATGACGCTATCGCACCCGCCAGCATGCTGCCGGGTTGCCGCGACAGCCCCTCGACACGAGCGGTCTCGGCCTCGATGTCGGCTGGGTCGACATCGACCTCCATATGCAGCACGCGCCCGACGCCGACACGATGCGCCTCCACGGCGTAGTCCTCATAGGAAAAATCGCGATTAAGCGCCGGCACGCCGGTGAGCCAGGGATAGCGCAAAGCCGAACGGTCGATGAGATGCAGATGGGTGTCGATGATCATGGTGAGGCTCCTCCCTCCGGCTTTTTCAAATCATCTCACGGAGGAATTGTTCATTCAAATAAGAATTCATGCCGATGAACCGACCGCTGATCCAGCGAGGTGTGACAGCTTTTCACACGTTGCCAGCAACAGTTCGATCGTCCTGGTGATGTCGGGCGCGGAAGGCGCATTGACCACCGTGATGTAGGGAATCGACAGCGCCGCGATTGCTTTGCCGTCGGAGCCGCGCACCGGGGCCGACAGGTTGTAGACGCCGGCTGTCTGCATCGAGGCCATCATCTCATAGCCGCGGTCCCGAATCTGGTCGAGCCGGGTGAAGAACTCGGTCGATTGCGCCGTCTTGTCGGTGCTGCGGACGTGTTCGGAAATCATCATCTGGCGCTCTTCCGGTGAACGGAAGGCGAGCAGCACATGTCCCGAGCCGGTGTCGAACAGACTGATGTGGGAGCCGACACGGATCGATATGCCCCAATAATTCGGTGCTTCCTGCTGACCAATGACAACGGCAGAACCGCGATCAAAAACAACGAGTTGATTGGCCTGCTGCGAGGTCTCTGCGAGTTCGCGCATCAGCGGCGTCGCGTAGGACACCAGCCGCCGCACCGGAGCGTGCAGCTGCGCCAGGCCGAACAGCTTGAGCGTCAGCGAGTAACGGTCGCCATCAAGCCTTGTGACATAGCCGCGCCGCACCAGCCGGTCCAGCATGCGGTAGAATTCGTTGGGGCTGCGATCGAGTTTCTTGGCGATTTCGGCCTGCGTCAGACCGCCGTCGACGCCTGCCAGCAGTTCGAGGATATCAAGCCCCTTGTCGAGCGCCGGCGCGCGATAGCGCTCGTCTTCGCTGTCGTCCATGGCTCATCCCTCCAGTGAATTTTACCCTTCATATACGCAGAAACACGGCTGGCGGAAACAAATTTCGCCTTGACGTGTCCGTGAATGTTTTGTTTGTATATGAATGTAGCGCTTGTTGTCATCAGACGAGTTGCGGTCGCCGCTGAGGCGGCACCAAGGGAGGATACCAATGAACAGACTGCTTTCCGGCGTGTGCGCCGGTGCATTGTTGCTTGCGTCAGGTGCAAGCGCGGCCCTTGCCGGCGACCTGCCCGGCAAGTTCGAAGGCATTACCGTCGACGTGAAGCTGATCGGCGGCCAGCAATATGAAAAGCTCTACGAGCGCATTCCCGAATGGGAGAGGGCGACCGGGGCCAAGGTCAACATCCTGACCAAGAAGAATGGCTTCGACATCGACAAGGAGCTCAAGTCCGACATCGCCTCGGGCAGCACCAACTGGTGCGTCGGCTGGAACCATTCGTCCTTCGCGCCGCAATATACGGGCCTCTACACCGACCTCAGCAAATTGCTGCCCAAGGAAGAGATCGACGCTTTCGTGCCGTCGACGATCACGTCGGCAACCATCGACGGCAAGCTGGAGATGCTGCCGCGCGCGCAGTTCGACGTTTCGGCGCTCTACTACCAGAAGAGCCTGTACGAGAACGCCGACAACAAGACCAAGTTCAAGGCGAAATACGGCTATGACCTGGTGCCGCCGGACACCTGGAAGGAAGTCACCGACCAGGCAGAGTTCTTCGCCAACCCGCCCAATTTCTACGGCACGCAGTTCGCCGGCAAGGAAGAGGCGATCAACGGCCGATTCTACGAGATGGTGGTCGCCGAGGGCGGCGAATATCTCGACAAGGACGGCAAGCCGGTCTTCAATTCCGAGGCCGGCATCCGGGCGCTCGACTGGTTCGTCAACCTCTACAAGGCCAAGGCCGTGCCTGCCGGAACCACCAACTACCTGTGGGACGATCTCGGCCAGGGCTTTGCCTCGGGCACCGTCGCCATCAATCTGGACTGGCCGGGCTGGGCCGGCTTCTTCAACGATCCGAAATCGTCGAAGGTCGCCGGCAATGTCGGCGTGAAAGTCGCGCCGAAGGGCTCGTCCGGCAAGCGCACCGGCTGGTCCGGTTTCCATGGCTTCTCGGTGACCGAGAATTGCCCGAACAAGGAGGCCGCGGCTTCCCTGGTGTGGTGGCTGACCAACGAGGACAGCCAGAAGCTCGAAGCTGCCGCCGGCCCGTTGCCGACCCGCACCGCTGTCTGGGACTGGGACCTGAAGCAGGCCGAGAACGATCCTTACAAGAAGGAGGTTCTCTCAGCCTTCCAGGAAGAAGCCACGCACGCCTTCGCCGTGCCGCAGACGCCTGAATGGATCGAGATTTCGAACGCCGTCTATCCCGAACTGCAGGCGGCGATCCTCGGCGACAAGACCTCGAAGCAGGCACTGGACGAAGCCGCCGCCAAGGCGACGCAAATCCTCCAGGACGCCGGCAAGCTCTAGAAGCGGCTCCCGGGCCGCCTCCCCCATCAGAAAATGGGGGAGGCGATCGCGTTGCGCGGGATGCCAGCGGTTTACGCCAACCCTTCGCTCCCGGTCCACGCACCGCCGTCCATATACAAACACCTCAAGGATTCTGATGAAGGGCTTCAAGCCATCCGCGCCATTCCTGCTGCTGCTTCCGGCCATGATCGTGCTGGCGGCCGTGGTCGTGGTACCGCTGCTTCTGTCGCTCTATTCCAGCTTCACCCCGTTCCGCCTGACGCGGCCCGAGACATTCTACGTCTTTATCGGCATCCGGAATTATCTTTCGATCCTGTCCAACACCGACTTCTGGTGGGCGTTCGGCCGCACGGTTCTGCTGCTGACCATCGCGCTCAATCTCGAAATGCTGCTTGGCCTCGGATTGGCGATGCTGGTCGAGAAGGCGACGCGCGGTCAGCGCATCCTGCGCACGCTGATGATGTTCCCGATGATGTTTTCGCCGATCCTCGTCGGCTTCCAGTTCAAGTTCATGTTCAACGACAATATCGGCCTGGTAAACAATGCCTTGCAGTCGCTCGGCATCACCAGGGATGCCATACCGTGGCTGATCGAGGGCCATCTCGCCTTCATCGCCATTTCGATCGCCGAAATCTGGTCGTCGACGGCGATCTTCGCCATACTGATCCTCGCCGGCCTGCTTGCCATGCCCAAGGAACCGATCGAGGCGGCGCGCGTCGACGGCTGCACGCCGTGGCAGACATTCCGTTATGTGACGTGGCCGTTCGTCATGCCGTTCGCCTACATCGCCATGACCATCCGTTCGCTCGACGTGGCGCGCGCCTATGACATCGTCAAGATCATGACCGATGGCGGGCCGGCGGGCCGCACCGAGCTGCTGTGGACGCTGGTGGCGCGCACCGCCTACAGCGACGGGCGCATGGGCATGGCCAACGCCATGGCCTATTTCTCGATCCTGCTGTCGATCGCCTTCACGGTCTACTTCTTCAACAAGCTCGCCGCGGCGCGCACGCAGATCGGTGCGGAGTGGTGAGAATGGATCAGAATTCTTCCGCCCGCCTGAAGCGCCGGCTGTTGGGCATCGTCTATCGCATCGGCCTTTTCCTGGCGATGCTGACCATCTGCCTGCCTGGGCTCTGGATCGTGCTGTCGTCGCTGCGGCCGACCGTCGAGATCATGGCCAAGCCGCCAGTATGGATCCCGCAGGAGATTTCATTCGACGCCTATGTCGCGATGTTCTCAGGCATCGGCAAGGGCGGCATTCCGGTCATCGAATATTTCCGCAACTCGCTGATCATCTCGGTGACCTCGACGGTGATTGCGGTGGCCATCGGCATGGCCGGCGGCTACGCGTTCGCGCGCTACCGCTTTCGCGGCAAATCGAGCGTCTTCCTCGGCCTGATGCTGACGCGCACGGTGCCGGGCATCGCGCTGTCTCTGCCGCTGTTCTTCCTCTATGTGCGGCTTGGCATCATCGATACGCATTTCGGGCTTATCCTTGCCTATGTCGCGCTCAACGTGCCGTTCACGATCTGGCTGATCGACGGCTTCTTCCGTCAGGTGCCGAAGGACCTCGCGGAGGCCGCGCAGATCGACGGCTGCACGCGCTGGCAGGCGTTCTGGCAGGTCGAGTTCCCGCTCGCCGGTCCGGGCATCGCGTCGGCCGCGATCTTTGCCTTCCTGACCTGCTGGAACGAGTTCGCGCTGGCCTCGCAACTGACCCGCTCGGTGAGCGCCAAAACGCTGCCGGTCGGCCTGCTCGACTACACGGCCGAGTTCACCATCGACTGGCGCGGCATGTGCGCACTTGCCGTGGTGATGATCATTCCGGCGCTCACCCTCACCTACATCGTCCAGAAACACCTTGTCGGCGGCCTGACCTCCGGCGCGGTGAAAGGCTGATCCAATGGCAACCGTTACCCTCACCAAGCTGACCAAGCGCTATGGCAATATCGGGATCGTGCATGGCATCGATCTCGACATTGCCGACCGCGAATTCATCGCGCTGGTCGGCCCGTCCGGCTGCGGCAAGTCGACGACGCTGCGCATGATCGCCGGTCTCGAGGAGATCAGCGCCGGCTCGATCGAGATCGGCGGGCGCATTGTGAACGACCTGCCGCCACGCTCGCGCAACATCTCGATGGTGTTCCAGTCCTACGCGCTGTATCCGCATATGACGGTTCGCGAAAATCTCGGCTTCTCCCTGAAGATCGCCGGTGCCGCCAAGGAAGACATGGAGCGCCGTGTCGCCGAAGCTTCGGCCATCCTCGGCTTGGACACGCTGCTCGACCGACGCCCGTCGCAACTCTCCGGGGGCCAGCGCCAGCGCGTCGCCATGGGCCGCGCCATCGTGCGCGACCCCGATGTCTTCCTGTTCGACGAGCCGCTTTCCAATCTTGACGCCAAATTGCGCACGCAGATGCGCACCGAGATCAAGAAGCTGCATGCCAAGGTGCGGTCGACGGTGATCTACGTCACCCATGACCAGGTCGAAGCGATGACGCTTGCCGACCGCATCGTCATCATGCGCGACGGCCATATCGAACAGGTGGGCACGCCCGACGAGGTTTTCCGGCGGCCGGCGACGCGCTTCGTCGCCGGCTTTATCGGCTCGCCGCCAATGAACCTGCATGAGGCCACGATCGATGGTGGCCAGCTGGTTTTCGCCAGCGGCGAAAAGCTGCCGCTCCCCAGCCAATTCAAGGCCAATGTCGCGACCGGCGACAAGGTCGTGTTCGGACTACGGCCGGACGACATCTATCCGACTGGTCATGGCATCAGTTCCGGCGGTGCGGCCGACGTACACCAGATCGAATTGCCAATCACGGTCACCGAACCACTCGGCAACGAGACGCTGGTGTTCGTCGAATTCAACCGCGAAGACTGGGTGTCGCGCATGCTGAACCCGAGGCCGCTCAGGCCCGGCGAGCGGGTCGCCATGAGCCTCGACATGTCGCAGGCTCATCTGTTTGCCACCGAGACCGGAAAGACATTGCGGAGCTGATCGACATGGCAAGGATTGAGAAAGTCGACCTTTGCATGGTGGACCTTGTGCCCAAGGTCAAGCGCACCGACGCCATCCAGAGTTTCGTCAGCCAGGAAACGCCGATCGTCACCATTACCGATTCCGACGGCGCGGTCGGCATCGGCTACAGCTACACGATTGGTACCGGCGGTTCGTCGGTGATGCGGCTCTTGTCAGACCATCTTGCACCGCGCTTGATCGGCCGCGACCCCGATATGATCGAGGCGATCTGGCACGATCTCGAATTCGCCACGCATGCCACGACGATCGGCGCGATCACGGCCATCGCCATCGCGGCGATCGATACAGCACTGTGGGATCTCAGGGCGAAGAAGCAGAACCTGCCTTTGTGGAAGCTGGCCGGCGGTGCCAAGGATCGTTGTCCGCTCTACACCACCGAGGGCGGCTGGCTGCACATCGAGACGCAGGCGCTGGTCGACGACGCGCTGGCCGCCAAGGCGAAGGGATTTCGCGGCTCCAAGGTGAAGATCGGCAGGCCGCACGGCTCGGAGGATCTTGCCCGCCTGTCGGCAGTGCGCAAGGCGGTCGGCGACGGTTACGAAATCATGACCGACGCCAATCAGGGGTTTTCGGTCGACGAAGCGATCCGGCGCGCGGCAAGGCTGCGTGAGCTCGACCTTGCTTGGATCGAGGAACCGCTGCCGGCCGACGACATCGACGGGCATGTGCGGCTGTCCAACTCGACGCCGACGCCGATCGCCATCGGCGAGTCGCTTTACTCCATCCGCCATTTCCGCGAATACATGCAGAAAGGCGCCTGCTCGATCGTGCAGGTCGATGTCGGCCGCATCGGAGGCATCACGCCCTGGCTCAAGATCGCGCATGCGGCAGAGGCCTTCGACATTCCGGTCTGCCCGCATTTCCTGATGGAACTTCATGTCAGCCTGACCTGCGCTGTTCAGAACGGCCGATATGTCGAGTACATTCCGCAGCTCGACCAGTTGACCGGCAAGCGTATGCGCATCGAGGATGGGCAGGCGCTGGCGCCTGACGAACCGGGCATCGGCATCGACTGGGACTGGGACGCGGTCAAGGCCATGAGCATCGCCGAATTCACCACGGCGATGACGAAATAGGAGAACTGATATGCAGCGGATGGGGATGGTTCTGGGACTGAAGCCGGAAAAAGTCGAGGAATATGTCCGCCTGCATGCCGCCGTCTGGCCGGACGTGCTCACCATGATCTCGGCCTGCAACATCAAGAACTACTCGATCTACCTGAAGCGGCCAGAGAACCTGCTGTTCAGCACCTTCGAATACCACGGTACCGACTACGAAGCCGACATGGCCAAGATGGCGGCCGATCCGAAGACGCAGGAATGGTGGGCGGTCTGCATGCCATGCCAGGAGCCGTTGGCGACGCGCAAAGAGGGCGAGTGGTGGGCCGAGATGGATGAGGTCTTCCATCATGACTGAAGGCGGTTTCGACCCTGCCTTGCTCGTTCAATCCTGGCCAAAACCCTCAAAGCCTCGGCCAATCGTCACCTTCGGCGCCGGATCGATCGTCGGCGACGCGCATTTCCCGGCCTACAGGAAGGCCGGCTTTCCGGTCGCCGGGCTTTATGATCCTGACCATGCCAGGGCTGAAAAGCTGGCCAGTCAATGGGGCGTGACGGCCTTTCGCTCGGTCGAGGAGGCCGCCGCCGTCGAGGGCGCAATCTTCGACCTTGCCACTCCGCCGTCGCGCCATGCCGATGTGCTGAAATCGTTGCCGAACGGCGCGGTGGCGCTGATCCAGAAGCCGATGGGCAGCAATCTTGCCGAGGCGACCGTGATCCTCGAAATCTGCCGCGCCAGGAAGCTGCACGCGGCGGTGAACTTCCAACTGCGCTTCGCGCCGATGATGCTGGCGCTGAAGGACGCGATCGCCAAGGGATGGCTCGGCGAGATCGTCGACTTCGATGCCTGGCTCGCGCTGGCCACGCCGTGGGAGCTTTGGGAGTTCCTGCTCAAGGCGCCACGCGTCGAGATCGCCATGCATTCGATCCACTATCTCGACCTGATCCGGCAGTTGCTTGGAGACCCGCAAGGTGTGCACGCCAAGACGCTTGGCCACCCCAACCACGCGGTGGCGCAGACGCGCACCAGCGCCATTCTCGACTATGGCGATACCGTGCGCTGCGCGCTGTCGATCAACCACGACCACAAGTTCGGACGCCGGCATCAGGCCTGCGAGTTTCGCATCTGCGGCACCGAGGGCGCCGCCTATCTCAAGCTCGGCCTCAATCTCGACTATCCCACAGGCGAACCGGATATATTGGAGATCTATCCGAAGGGCGGAACAGACTGGGTCGCGGTACCCTTGGCCGGCGAGTGGTTTCCTGACGGCTTCGTTGGCCGCATGGCCAATGTCCAGCGTTTCGCCACCGGAGAAGATGCTATGCTGATCAGCCCGGTCGAGGATGCGTGGAGCACGATGGCGCTGGTCGAGGCCGCCTATCAATCGAGCGCGGCACCGGCGACGCCGATCGCGGAAAGACCCTGATGGAACAGATCCAGTATTTCGAGGACTACGAAATCGGCTCGTCGCGCCTGACCAGCGGCCGCACCATCACCGAGACCGACTTCGTCGTCCATGCCGGCCACACCGGCGATTTCTTCCCGCACCATATGGACGCCGAATACATGAAGACGACGCCGTTTGGCCAGCGCATCGCGCATGGCACGCTGGTGTTCTCCGTCGGCATCGGCCTGACGGCTAGCATCGTCAACCCGGTCGCCTTTTCCTATGGCTATGACCGGCTGCGCTTCATCAAACCGGTGTTCATCGGCGACACGATCCGCACGCGCACCACAATCACGACCAGGGAAGACGACCCCAAACGGCCAGGATCGGGACGGGTGATCGAGCGCTGCGAGGTGATCAATCAGCGCGGTGAAGTGGTGCTGGCGGCCGACCACATCTACATCGTCGAGCGCAGGCCGGCGCAGGGCTGAAGCCATCGCAATGCCTATGAGCCGGCCTAGGATTTTCGCGACAGGCCATCTTCGCTGATCGCGCTGACCAGCGTCTCGCTCCCTTCGCGAAGATGCTGCCTCAGAATGCTTGTGGCCTTGTCACCATCGCGCCGCCGGTAGGCGGCGAGCAGGTCGCGATGCTCCATCTGCGAGCGGTTGCGATAGTCCAGGTTCGACAGCAGGATGCGGACGTATCGATCGGCCGCATTGTGGTGGGCCTCGATCAAGCCGAGCAATCGATGGTTGCCGCAGGCATCGTAGAGAGCTAGATGAAAGGCGCGGTTCAACGCCCCCCATCGCCCGACATTGCGCTCCGCGTCGATCTGATCGAGCACCTGTTCCGCCTCGTCGAGCTTCGCGCCGGCAAGATTGGGAAGCGAAAGCCGCAACGCCTCGCATTCGAGCAGTTCGCGCAGCGCATAGATTTCGCCGATCTCGGCGCCGTCCATCCGGGCGACCTGCGCGCCCTTTGTCGGGTGGATGGAGACAATACCCTCGGCTTCCAGCTGGCGAAGCGCATCGCGAATGGGCATGCGGCTGAAGCCGAACTGCTCGGCCAGTTCATCCTGGCGCAGCGGAGTGCCCGCCTTGATGGTTCCACTGGCAATCGCTTCGCGCAGGACATTCGCTACCTGCTCGGCCACGGTCCGCGGCCCCTGCATCACGCTTTCCGCAAATCCTCGCAATCGATGCTCCCGTCCATCTGGCGTCAGCCTAGTGGAAAACCGCCCTCGCGGATATAAGTATGCCCGTATACGCACCGTTTCGCGCCGGACGACTGGAAAAGTCGCTCACTGTCGCAACGCCTGCCGTTTTCACAGAGGCATCATCGCGATGCCTGCGATGTGGAGCGGTCGTCTGACATACGGCCAACGCCGGCTCGCCCAGTTGCCTTTCAACCAGTCTGCGGCAGGTCAAGCGCAGAGCGTATCCGGCCGACGCCGCGCCTATAGAGCATCGCGCCTTGGGCTGGGGCGAGCAGATCGTCATACGGCTTGAAGTCGGCGACCTGCTTGTTGAAGGCGATTTCGCCGCAGCCGGGAACCAAGCAGTCGATCTTTCCTTTAGGACATTGACTGAACTTGCAAAGCCGGCCCAGATAATTGTCCGTGCCGGGTTCGATCAGAAAAACATCCAGTTGGTGATCGGCAACGCTGATCCCTGTTCCCTTCTCAAACGCCTCGCGCAGGGCAAGTGCCGCGGCGCGGCGCAGTTCGCCGAGGCGTTCCTGCGAGTCGAGCCAGAGTGCCAGGTCGAGATCGCTGCATTCATGCCAGACCTCGATCCGTGCGCGCCGGAATTCGATGAAACGCGGGACCTCTTTCCAAAGCGGCTTGGCGACGGAGCCGATAACGGCCACCGCCGCCACATCGCGAAAACGCGTCCAGGCATCGGCAACGACATCCGCCGCCGCGCGGAACTGCCGCTGGCGTTCCAGCATATAACGGTCTTGTTCCTCGATCGCCGCGCGCCGCATGTCAGGGCAACAGTTTCATGAAATTGCGCCGGCGGCCGAAGCGGGCCTTCACATCCGCCAAGTAAGCGACATGTTCGGACGCCACGCGCAGGCCCGCCATATGGCCGATCAAGACCGCCGCTTCCGCATAGGCGTCATTGCCGCCAAACTCGGCCAACCGGTTGACGCGTTCGGCATAAATCGTCAGCGCTTCGCGCGGATGGGTGGCTTCGCTGGCCCGCGCGAGCCTTTCCTTCAGCCCATCGGAAGCACCATGTTCGCGCGTGTTCGCCCAGGCCAGGTCAAACCGCTTCTCCTCGATCAGGATGCTGATGAGCAGTTCGGCCGGATAATGCCACTTGGATGGCTTCTCGCCCGCCAATCTGGATTGGAGACGCGAGACCGCCCGATCGCGCGCTGCCGTGCCACCCGTCTTGCACAGCCGCCGATACAATTCCAGGCTCGGCGCCTTCTCGAATGCGCGCCATAGATGTGCTTCGGCATCTGCATCGCGACCGGCTGTGGTCAGCAGTTCGACGGCAAAGAAAACGAGCCGCTCGTCGGGCCGATCGTCCTCGAAGAGCCACAGGCCGTCCTCGGCCCAGCGCAAGGCCTCATCGGCGCGACCGTGCGAGAGGCAGAGTTTGGCGATTTGCAGATAAGCTTCCAGTGACGACAGATGCTTGGCGCGAAGCGCGATGCGCGCCTCGACGTCGCCGTCTCGTTCGGCAAAGAAATCGAGGATTTCCCGCAGCCTGTAATGATCCCCATTCAGTATGTGACCGGTCCGGCTCTTGCCGGCGGTTGCGGGCAACTTGTCCCAGGCCTCGCTGGCAAGGCGACGGTATTCGGCCAATCCATCTTCACCGAGGACATCGCTGTAGCGCCCGGCCGCGCCACTGAAGGTGTCGTAGTCGCCATTGATCTCGCGTGCGAAAAGGTCGCGCGCCAGGGACACGGGTTCGCAAGGTGCCACCCGGGCAGCACTCAGGTGGATTTCGCACGCCCGGTTGAGAAGTCGCGCGCAATGACCATCGGAATCGTCCATGTCTTCGATGGCGACCTCGATCCGATCGATGGCGCGCATCGCGAGCGGCATCACCACGCCGGCATGCTTGCCCGAGACAGAGGCGATCACATCGAGCGCCTCCTCGACGCCTTGCGCCCAGTCGGGCGCCTCGCGGTAATCCACGAAGCCATTCGTGGCGGTTGCGCCGTCGATCATCTTGCCGAGGCGCGCTTCGAGCGTCGCCTCGTCGCCGTCCTGCGTAGCCAGCGTCGCCATTTCCAGCTTACGCAACAGAATCGGGTCGCGCTCGGCACTGTCCATGATCATGTCGACAAGCGCCGCCTTGCCCTTGCCTTCCAAATGTTTTCGAATACGCGCGAACGCGCCGGCGCCTTCCGCCACGCCATCGCCGCCTGCCGCATTTGCCGCCAGAGCCGTCGCCACCAAATGCTTGCAATACCCCCAATCGCCGAAGGCGCGGCAAGAACAGGTACCGTCAACGGACTCGCCACGCCCCGTCAGCTCGACACGATAGTCCTCCGTGCCGGCAACCTGTGCCAGAACGCGTTTCTGCCCAACGGATAGCAGTTGCACCAGCCCGTCACGCCAATAGGCCTCGCCACGCGAGTACACCTTGTTGCCGACCAGGTCGCTCAAGGCATCGACATCGAAACGGGGGGCACTGTCGCGATTCATAGTGGCGGCTGGAGCCTCGAGTCAGCCGCGATGAGACGCAGGGCCTCGTCCAACGTAACGGCCGCATGCAACCGCCACCATGCTCCGGTGTGCCTGTGCCACATGAGGTCGAACCGGGTCTCG
The DNA here is from genome assembly GCF_964254115.1 of Mesorhizobium sp. LjRoot246. Taxonomy (NCBI): domain Bacteria; kingdom Pseudomonadati; phylum Pseudomonadota; class Alphaproteobacteria; order Hyphomicrobiales; family Phyllobacteriaceae; genus Mesorhizobium; species Mesorhizobium sp. LjRoot246. The sequence goes on from NZ_CAXUSN020000001.1 coordinate 5,426,334, forward strand.
GCGCGATGCTCCTCCACATGGTCGAGCCGGGCGAAGGGAGCGTTGAATTCTTCACCGTCATCCGAACGGTAGCGCGCGGAGAAACCGTATTTGTTTCCTCGCCACTTGCCGAAGATGTCTAGCGGATGGTCGAGCCGATTCGACTGGCCGTGGATGAACCGTGGCTTCAGAACATCGGCGATGAAACGCTCGCAGTCGGCGGCGATGGCCAGCTTCTCACCAGATGAAAGCTCTTTGACCCACACCCGTCGTGTTTCCAGCTTCGCCATCGCAATCTTTCCGCGCCATCCACCGCCAAGAGCGCTTCGGAGCAGCGCTCAGCCATGGAGTTATCAACGTTATGATAATCGACCGATCAGGTGAGGCAATCCTATTGAAGGCAAACCCAGGGCTCCGAACTCAGGTCAACAAAAGGCCTGACGACAGCCAGTTCGGCGGTATCGGCAGCTTTTTTGTGCCGGCAGCTTTCCGCGATAGGAATTTTTTCTTGACTCTATGCCGTCAGCTATGGTACATATTTATCTATGGTGCTGATTTGCGCCAGTTTTTCGTTTAATGCTCCGTCAGCCAACGCGCCGGGGAAGGCTCCGAAGGAACCCGTTAGCACGGATTCGTTGCCTTGAAGGCAAACCGCTTCGAGCATGACTTGCCCGATCGAACGTGGCCGCTGACCCAATAGTGGCGAGCAAGGTCATGTAGGTCGTGCGACGATCAGCCCGCTGCGCGAGGCAGGATCAGCCGACCCGGCCGGCGGCATCATCGCGCCGCCCCAGCCCCCTCCAGGACGCGCATCGCCAGCAGCATGCCGAAACTGTTGGCTATGCCGCACGCGCCAAGCCAAGGGGAAGGTGCCCGGAGGTTCCGGGACGCGGTGACGGCAGTCATGACCTGCACTGCATTTGATTATCGGATTGCCAAAGTCTGGTAGCGTGATTATACCAGTTGATAAGTTGACGACAGGCGATGCCGTCGAAATCAGGAGTAGTGAGATGACAACGATTGCGCTGTTCGGTGCCGGCGGAAAAATGGGCTACCGCCTGTCGACCAATTTTCGCGGATCGCCCTACACGATACGCCATGTCGAGGTCAGCGATGCCGGCCGCGAACGGCTGAAGACCGGACTGGGTTTCGATACGGTCAGCGCCGACGAGGCGCTCAAGGGCGCCGATGTGGTGATCCTGGCCGTTCCCGACACGCATATCGGCAAGGTAGCGACGAGCATCGAGAGCAAGCTGGTATCAGGCACGATGGTGGTGGTGCTCGACGCGGCAGCACCCTTCGCCGGCCATCTGCCGAAGCGGCCGGACCTCACCTATTTCGTCACTCATCCATGCCATCCGCCGATTTTCAACGACGAGACCGACATGGCGGCCAAGAAGGACTATTTCGGCGGCGTCAAGGCCAAGCAGCATATGGTCAGCGCCCTGATGCAGGGACCGGAAGAAGACTACGCCAAGGGAGAGGCGATCGCGAAGATCATCTGGGCGCCGGTCATGCGCTCGCACCGCGTCAGCGTCGAACAGATGGCGCTGCTCGAGCCTGGGCTTTCGGAGACGGTGTGCGCCTCGCTGTTGACGGTTATGAAGGAAGCCGTCGACGAGGTCGTAGCGCGCGGCGTCGACCAACAGGCGGCGCTCGACTTCCTGCTCGGCCATATGAACGTGCTCGGCGCCGTCATCTTCGGCGAGACCAAGGGCGTGTTCTCCGACGCCTGCAACAAGGCGATCGAATTCGGCAAGCCGGTGCTGATGCGTGACGACTGGAAACGCGTGTTCGAGCCGGAAGAGATCGCCGCCAGCATTCAGCGCATCACATGAGAGAGGACAGGCGCGGCGCCCTCGAGGCGTCGGCGTGCCGACGTTCAGGTTTCGCCGCTCATCAGGTACATATCACCTGAATTTGTGGTTGACTCATCATACCAGTTGGCTTAGCTGTTCATGGCTCGGATCGACAGGGTTTCGCAGGGAGTACGAAGCCTGAGCGAGTGGAGGATGGCTGGGGGCAATGATCCGTCGAGGGTAAGCCGGTAACGGCTTGCCCGAAGTGATCCGCCGCCCGCGCTGCCTGACGAATTTGGATGCCGACAAAGGCCTTGGTTGACCAAGGTAATTTTCAAACGGGAGGACTTCATGAAACTCACACGCAGAATGACGCTTGCGGCTTTCGCCGGCATGCTGGCGCTTGGCACGGCAGTGCCCGCCTACGCGGCGGATCTCATTGCCATCATCACGCCCTCGCACGACAATCCGTTCTTCAAGGCGGAAGCCGTCGGCGCGGAGGCCAAGGCCAAGGAACTCGGCTACGAAGCGCTGGTGCTGGTCCATGACGACGACGCCAACAAGCAGTCCGAGCTGATCGACACCGCGATCGGCCGCGGCGCCAAGGCGATCATCCTCGACAATGCCGGCGCCGACGCCACCGTCGCCGCCGTGCAGAAGGCCAAGGACGCAGGCATTCCGTCCTTCCTGATCGACCGCGAGATCAACGCCACCGGCGTCGCCGTCGCGCAGATCGTCTCCAACAATTACCAGGGCGCCCAGCTCGGCGCGCAGGAATTCGTCAAGCTGATGGGCGAGAAGGGCAATTTCGTCGAGCTGGTCGGCAAGGAATCCGACACCAATGCCGGCATCCGTTCCAAGGGTTATCACGACGTCATCGACGACTATCCGGATCTGAAGATGGTCGCTCAGCAGTCGGCCAACTGGAGCCAGACTGAAGCCTATTCCAAGATGGAATCGATCCTGCAGGCCAACCCCGACATCAAGGGCGTCATCTCAGGCAACGACACGATGGCTATGGGCGCCTATGCGGCACTTGCCGCGGCGAACCGCAAGGATGTCATCGTCGTTGGCTTCGATGGATCGAACGACGTGCGCGACTCCATCACGTCGGGCGGAATCAAGGCGACCGTCCTGCAGCCGGCCTTCGCGCAGGCGCAGATGGCGGTCGAGCAGGCCAACGACTTCATCAAGAACAAGAAGTCGCCGGCCAAGGAAAAGCAGCTGATGGATTGCGTTCTGGTCAATGGCGACAATGCCGCCAAGCTGGAGACCTTCGCGCTGACGAACTGAGCCCGCGTGGGATGAATAGCGAGGGGCGAACCCCAGGGCGCCCCTCGCCGCCATTTTCCGTGGGCCGCCCACGATGCTGAACAACAGGCCGCCATGCTGAACACCAAGCCGAACTGGCCGATCCTTGCCGCGATGGTTGGCATCAGCCTGACTGCCTGCAAGATCCTGCCGACGAAATCGGAAGCCGGCGACAACGCTCCCGCCTTCAATCCCGACAAGACGGTCGAGGAGATCTGGGCGCCAAGGGCCGTGCCCTATCTCCAGCAGAAAGCCGGGCCGTTTCCGCAGGTTCATACCCTGGCGAAAGCCGACCCAGCGGCCGCCGGCGCCAAATACGGCAATCCAAACAAGCAGGAGAACGCGCCATGGACTTTCGCGGTTCGCCTGGAAGGCAAGATCGTGGCGGCCAACACGCAATCCCGCGCGGCAACGGTTGACATCGATGTCGACGGCGACGGCAAGGCCGATGCGCGGGTGCAAATCGGACCGGCGGTGCGCGGTACCGCGCTACGCGACAGCCTGGACTTCATCCAGTTCAACGACTTCACCAACCAGATCGACTTCGCCCAGTTCGGCAAGGCGTTCAACAGCTATGCTGACAAGACGGTGCTGTCCAAGTTGCCGCGCGAGGCGCTGGAGGGCCGCAGCGCCAAGGTGCTGGGCGCCTATACGCTGGGCAGCGGCCAGGACCTGCCGCTGGTGACACCGGCGGAGGCAGAGATCGGGCCGAAGCCATGAGCGCGATCGCCGAGCGCGACATCATCCTGAAGCTGGAGGACGTCTCCAAGGTCTATTCCGGCACCGTTGCGGTCAAGCGCGCCAATTTCGAGGTGCGCAAGGGCGCGGTCAACGTGCTGGTCGGCGAGAACGGCGCCGGCAAGTCGACGCTGATGAAGATCATCGCCGGTGTCGAACGGCCGACAGCCGGCCGCATCCTGCTGGAGGGCGAAGAGGTTTCCTTCTCGTCATCCGGCGATGCGGTGAACCGCGGCATCGGCATGGTGTTCCAGGAGCTGAACCTGTTCGGTAATATGAGCGTCGCAGAGAACATTTTCGCCACCCGGGAGATCACCAACCGCTTTGGCAAGATCGACCGCAAGCAACAGGAAAACCGCGCGGCGGAATTTCTGGAACGCCTGCAAGCCGGCATACGGCCCGATATGCTGGTCGAGGATCTACGCATCGGCCAGCAGCAACTGGTCGAGATCGCCAAGGCGGTCTCGCTCGACGCGCGCATCCTGATCATGGACGAGCCGACCTCGGCGCTGAGCGCGGCGGAAGTCGAGATCCTGTTCAAGGTGATCGCCGACCTCAAGGCGCGCGGTGTGGCCATTGTCTACATCTCGCACCGGCTGGAAGAGCTGATCCGCATCGGCGACTACATCACCGTGCTGCGCGACGGCCGCATCACCGGCCAGGAGGAGATGAAAAACGTCGACACGCAGTGGATCGTTCGCCAGATGATAGGCTCCGACGCCAAGGATTTCGCCAAGGCAGACGGCCATCTTCCGGGCGAAGAGATCTTCCGCGCCGAGGAAATCTGCCTGCCGCGCGCGACCGGCGGGCTTGCCGTCGACCATGTCTCGCTGTCGCTGCGTGCCGGCGAGATCCTCGGCATCTATGGCCTGATGGGCGCCGGGCGCAGCGAATTGTTCGACTGCATCATGGGCCGCCATGGCCATTCGACGGGCGATATCTTCATTGGCGGCAAACAGGTCAGGGAGCGCGACACGACGCGGCGCATCCGGCGCGGGCTGGCACTGATCCCCGAGGACCGCCAGCGCGAAGGGCTGGTGTCGATCCTCTCGGTCGCCAGCAATTTGACGCTGGCCAGCCTGTCGCGATTTGCCCGCCTGTTCCACATCCGTGGCGCCGACGAGAAGCAGGCAGTGACACAGATGGTGCGGGAACTGGCGATCAAGGTCGCCGACCCGGTGCAGGAGGTCTCGTCGCTGTCGGGCGGCAACCAGCAGAAGGTGGTGATCGGCAAGGCGCTGCTGACCGAACCCAAGGTGCTGTTGATGGACGAACCCAGCCGCGGCATCGATGTCGGCGCCAAGGCAGACGTCTTCCGCACCATGCGCAAACTGTCCCGCGACGGTTTGGGGATATTGTTCGCCACCTCCGATCTCGATGAGGTCATGGCATTGTCCGACCGCATCGCGGTGATGAGCAACGGAAAACTGACCGGCATGTTCGACCGCGCCGAGGCGACGGAGGCGGCACTCGTCGCCGCATCGGCGCTTGGCCACGGACCGGCCCCACATACGGAGAGCACCGCCCATGACTGACATCCCGGCCAAGGCGGCTACCTCCTCTGCCCCGAGCGGCTCCATGCTCCTGACGTTGATGAAGCTCAGGACCTTCATCGCGCTCATCGCCGTCCTGATCTTCTTTTCGATCGCGGCGCCGAATTTTCTGTCGACCGCCAATCTGATCCTGATGTCGAAGCATGTGGCGCTGAACGCGTTCCTGGCGATGGGCATGACCTTCGTCATCATCACCGGCGGCATCGACCTTTCGGTCGGCTCGATCGTCGGCCTGTGCGGCATGGTGGCCGGCTATCTCGTGCTCAACGGCATCGACCTGCAGATCGGCTACACGATCTACTTCAACGTCTTCGAGATCGCGCTGATCACGCTTGCCGTCGGTATCCTGATCGGCGCCGTCAACGGCTTACTGATCACCAGGCTGAACGTCGCGCCGTTCATCGCCACGCTCGGCGTGCTCTATGTCGCGCGTGGCCTGGCGCTGTTGTCGTCGGATGGCCGCACCTTTCCCAACCTCGTCGGCAAGCCGGAGCTTGGCACCACCGGCTTCGGCTTCCTCGGCGCCGGCCGGCTGCTTGGTCTGCCGGTGGCGATCTGGATCCTGATCGTCGTTGCGCTGGGAGCCGCCTATCTCGCCAAATACACGCCGCTCGGCCGCCACATCTTCGCCGTCGGCGGCAATGAACGGGCGTCGCGGATTTCGGGCGTCCGTGTCAACATGGTGAAGATGTTCGTCTATATGTTCTCCGGGTTCTGCGCGGCGATCGTCGGCCTGATCATCTCGTCCGAGCTGATGGCCTCGCATCCGGCGACAGGCGAAAGTTTCGAGCTCAACGCCATTGCGGCGGCAGTGCTCGGCGGCACCTCGATGTCGGGCGGCCGCGGCACGATCGGCGGCACCATTGTCGGCGCCTTCGTCATCGGCATTCTTTCGGACGGGTTGGTGATGATGGGTGTGAGTTCGTTCTGGCAAATGGTGATCAAGGGCCTCGTCATCATCGTCGCCGTCGTCGTCGACCAGGCGCAGCGCCGGCTTCAGCAACGTGTCACCTTGATGCAGATGGCGAAGGCAGGTTGAGCATGGCGGAGTTGCGTGGAGCGCTAGTCGGCTGCGGCTTCTTTGCCGTCAACCAGATGCACGCCTGGCGCGACATAGCAGGCGCCTCGATCGTCGCCATCTGCGACCGTGATCCGGAGCGGCTCAGGATCGTCGGCGACCAGTTCGGCGTTGCGAGGCGCTATACCGATGCGGCGGAACTTTTTGCCGGCGAAAACCTCGACTTCGTCGATATCGCCACCACCGCGCCCAGCCATCGCCCGCTGGTCGAGATGGCGGCACAGCACCACGTGCCGGTGATCTGCCAAAAGCCGTTCGCACCGACGCTCGCCGACGCCAAGGCGATGGTCGGGGCGTGCGTGGAAGCCGGCGTGCCGCTGATGGTGCATGAGAATTTTCGCTGGCAGTCGCCGATCCAGGCTGTGCGCGGCGTGCTCGACAGCGGCGAGATCGGCACGCCTTTCTTCGGGCGCATCTCCTTTCGCTCGGCCTATGACGTGTTTTCCGACCAGCCCTATCTGGCGACGGGAAAGCGCTTCATCATCGAGGACCTCGGTATCCATATCCTCGACATCGCCCGTTTCCTGCTAGGCGATGTGTCGACAATCACGACACGAACCGCCCGCATCAATCCCGCCATCGCGGGCGAGGATGTGGCGACCATGCTGATGGACCACAAGAGCGGCGCAACCTCCGTGGTCGACTGCAGCTATGCGACGAAGCTCGCCACGGAGCCGTTTCCCGAAACGCTGATCGAGATCGACGGCAGCGACGGAACGATCCGGCTGGCGCAGGGATACCGGCTCACCGTCACCGGCAAGAGCGGCACGGCCATCACCGACGTCTCGCCGCCGCTGCTGCCTTGGGCGTCGCGGCCCTGGCACAACATCCAGGAAAGCGTCGTCGCCATCCAAAAACACTGGGTAGACTGCCTGGCAAAGGGCGTAGAACCAGCGACCTCGGGCGCCGACAATCTCAAGACGTTCGCGCTGATCGAGGCCGCTTATGCCGGTGCCGCGAGCCGGCAACCGGTGCAGCTCGACGCCTTGCTGAAATGACCGCCGACGCCTTCCTCCTCTACGGTACGCGTGCCGTCGAGGCCGAGCCAATCAGGCTGCGCGCAGGCGCGCTCAGCGCCGACTTCGTCAACGGCAATCTGCGCACGATCCGTCATAGCGGCACCGAGGTGCTGCGCGCCATCGCCTATATAGTCAGGGATCGCGATTGGGGCACCTACGAGCCAATATTGACGGACCTGATCATCGAACAGGGTGCCGACGCTTTTTCGGTCAGCTATTCGGCCAGCTGTGTGGCCCTCGGTGGAAGCCGGCTCGGCTTCCGCGCCACCATCAAAGGCTCTGCCGATGGCCGTTTGGTCTTCGACGTAAGCGCCCTTCCCGAGAACGATTTCGAGACCAACCGCTGCGGCTTCTGCATCCTGCACCCGATCGCCGGGCTAGCCGGCAGCCCGGTCACGGTCGAGCATACGGACGGCAGCGTGGTGGCGACGAAACTTCCCGAGTTGATCGAGCCCTGGCAGCCTTTCAAGAATATCCGCGCCATCACGCATCAGATTCGGCCTGGCGTCACCGCCGAATGCCGGATGGAAGGCGACACTTTCGAAATGGAGGACCAGCGCAACTGGTCGGACGCATCCTATAAGACCTATGTGCGGCCGCTGGCGCTGCCGTGGCCCTATGTGCTGCCTGCCGGCGAACCCCTGCGCCAGACGATCAGCCTGCGCATCACGGGTGAAGGCAAAGCGCCGGCTGCTACCGTGGCCAGCCGACCGGTCCGCGTCGAGCTCGGCGAGGCCGGACCAGGGCTGCCCGATGTCGGCGTGGTCATCTATCCCGAGGATGTCGAGACGGCGCTGGCAAGCCTCCCAACGCTGTCGGCGCTCGGCCCGCAACAGCTGCTGTTTCACTACGATCCGACGCGCGGCCACGGGTTGGGTGCGTTGCAATCCTTTGCAAAACTTGCCGCCGACTATCCGGTACAGACGACCCTCGAATGCGTCGTTGCTGCCACAGGCGATCTTGACGCCGAGATGTCCGGGGCCGCCGGCCTGGTTCGCGAGGCCGGGCTGAAACTCCAGGCCATTGCCGTCTCACCTTCGGTCGACCGGCAATCGACGCCGCCGGGCAGCGCGTGGCCTGAATGCCCGCCGCTCGAAGAGGTCTACGCCGCGGCGCGGCGCGCCTTCCGGGACATCCGTCTTGGCGGCGGCATGTTCAGCTATTTCACCGAACTCAACCGCAAACGCGTGCCCGTAGACCAGCTAGATTTCGTCAGCCATTGCACTTGCCCGATCGTGCATGCCGCCGACGATCTCAGCATCATGCAGTCGCTGGAGGCGCTGCCTTTCATCACCCAATCGGCGCGGGCTATCTTCGGGGCAAAACCCTATCGGATCGGCCCTTCGACGATTGCCATGCGCCAGAACCCCTATGGCGGCGCGACCAAGCCCGGGGGACAGCGCATCGCCATGGCCGACCGAGACCCACGCCATGCCGGCCTGTTCGCGGCAGCATGGACGATCGGTTATGCCGCACGCGTCGCGCCCGCCGGACTGGAGATGCTGACGCTCTCCAGTTTCACCGGACCTTTCGGCGTGCTCGCTTCCTCAGGGGAACCCGTTGCGAAAGGATCGCCCCGGCCGATCTTCAGCGCGATCAAGGGGCTTTGCGAACTGGCCGGCCTTACGCAGGTGGCGGCAAGGACCAGCGATGAAACCAAGGTGCTGGCGTTGGCCGGGCGCTCGGCCTCGGGCGACACTGTCGTGTGGCTGGCCAACCTGACGGCGGACGACGTGCCGGTCGACATTTCAGCTTTTGGCCGAGGCCAAGTCGTGATGACGCCTTACGCGATCACCCGGCTCGGTTGAAGTTACTTTTCGGAATTCATCACATAGAGGGCGCGCGAGCGTTCGAGATGCTTGATCATCGCCTTCTCGGCGCCATCGGCGTCCTTCTTCTCGATCCGACCAATGATCTCTTCGTGCTCGGTCAGCGTGAACTTTTCCTTGCCGGTCCAGATCAGCATTTCGGTGTGATATTCCTTCAGCCAGCCGAGCATCGCCTCGCTGACGGCGATATAGATCGGATTGCCGGAGATCGCGGCGATCTGTGTGTGGAATTTCATGTCGGCGGAGATGAAGGCTTCGGAATCGCCACGGAAGCCGCGCTGTTCGGCAACGGTGGCTCGCAGCCGCTGCACATCCTCGGCGGTGGCCTTTTCGGCGGCTTCCCTGACCATGCCGCGCTCGAAAAAGATGCGCGCGGTCTTCAGGTGCTCAAGCGTGTCCTTCGATGACGACAGGATGATCTTGGCGGCGCCATCGACCTGCTTGATGATCGACTTGGCGGTCAGTTGCAGCACCTTGGCGCGCTCGCCATGCGAGATCGCGACCAGCCCCATATTGCTCAGCGCCTGCATCGCCTCGCGGATCGCAGGCCTGCCGACCTCGAAGCGCTCCATCAGCTCGCGCTCCGACGGCATGTCGTCGCCTGGCATCAATTCACCGCTGGTGATCAGGCGCTTCAGCCGCAAGAAGACCTCGTCGGAAAGCTTGCGCCGGACAATCGGTTCCGAACGGTTCATCGTCGCGAATCACTCCCTTGACCCGGCCCTATTTAACACTGCCGCCACAATTCCCGGAAATTGCCGTCTGTCGATCCGCCAGCCGGATATGACTTGCAATACTTATGTACTCATTATACCAGATTTCGAACACGGTGAACCTTTTTCGAACGCCTCGGCTTGAGACAGCGGACCATGATCACCCTCACCTATCGCATCGAGACCCCAGGCAGCATCGAGGCGCTGGCAGCCAAGATCGCCAGCGACCAGTCGACCGGCACCTTCGTCGCGCTTCCCGGTGAGACCGAGGAACTGAAGGCCCGGGTGGCGGCGCGTGTGCTGGCGATCCGGCCCCTGCCCGATGCGGAGCGGCCGTCGCTTCCCGATGACGGCAACGGGCCGTTCAAGCGCGCGGATGTCGATATCGGCTTTCCATTCGATGCCATCGGCACCGACCTTTCGGCGCTGATGACGATTGCCATCGGCGGCACCTATTCGATCAAGGGCCTTACCGGGATTCGCGTCGTCGACATGAAATTGCCGGAGGAGTATCGCGGGGCGCATCCCGGCCCACAGTTCGGTGTCGCCGGCAGCCGCCGGCTGGCCGGCGTGACGGACCGCCCGGTCATCGGCACGATCGTCAAGCCGGCGCTCGGACTGCGGCCGCACGAGACGGCGGCAATGGTGGCGGAATTAATCGCCGCCGGCGTCGATTTCATCAAGGACGACGAGAAGCTGATGAGCCCGGCCTATTCGCCGCTGGCCGAGCGGGTGAAGGCAATCATGCCGCTCATCCTCGACCATGAGCAGAGGACCGGCAAGAAGGTGATGTATGCGTTCGGCATCTCGCATGCCGACCCGGACGAGATGATGCGCAACCACGATTTGGTGGCGAAGGCCGGCGGCAATTGCGCTGTCATCAACATCAATTCGATCGGGCTTAGTGGCATGGCGTTCCTGAGAAAACGCTCCAGCTTGGTGCTGCACGCCCATCGCAACGGCTGGGACATCCTTACCCGCCACCCGGGCCTCGGCATGGACTTCAAGGTTTGGCAGCAATTCTGGCGGCTGCTCGGCGTCGACCAGTTCCAGATCAACGGCATCGCCTCGAAATACTGGGAGCCGGACGACTCTTTCGTCGAATCCTTCAAAGCCGTGACGACACCGATCTTCTCGCCCGAGGACTGCGCCTTGCCGGTCGCCGGCTCCGGCCAATGGGGTGGCCAGGCACCTGAGACATATACGCGGACCGGGCGGACGGTCGATCTTCTCTACCTGTGCGGCGGCGGCATTGTGAGCCATCCAGACGGGCCGGGCGCCGGCGTTCGCGCCGTGCAGCAAGCCTGGCAAGCGGCGGTCGACGGCATTCCGCTGGCGGACTTCGCCCTGAACCATTCCGAGCTGGCGCGGTCGATCGAAAAATTCGGCGACGGCAAGGCAGCCTGAAACCATGCAAGACCTGCTTCTCAGCTACTATGGCGACGATCTGACCGGCTCGACCGATGTCATGGAGGCGCTTGAGCTCGGCGGCGTGCCGACCGTGCTGTTCATGCGCCAGCCGGACGAGGCCCTGCTTTCACGGTTTGCCCATTGCCGGGCGATCGGACTGGCCGGCACCAGCCGCAGCGAGACGCCGCAATGGATGGACACGCATCTGCGCGAGGCCTTCGCCTGGCTGAAGACACTCAACGCCGCGATTTGCCACTACAAGGTCTGCTCGACTTTCGATTCCAGCCCGGCGATCGGCAGCATCGGCCGGGCCATCGAGATCGGCCGCTCGGTTTTCGGCCAGGGCAGCGTGCCGCTGCTAGTCGGCGCGCCGCAACTCAAGCGCTACACCGCCTTCGGCCATCTGTTCGCCGCCTATCGCGACCAATATTTCCGCATCGACCGCCACCCGGTGATGAGCCGTCACCCAACCACGCCAATGGATGAGTCCGATCTGCTGATCCATCTGTCGCGGCAGACGGAGCTGAGTTCCGGGCTGGTCGACCTTGCGACGCTGCAATCGGCATCGCGATCGGCAGCGTTCGATCGCTTCGTGGAGAATGGCACGGCCATCGTGCTTGTCGATGTCGACAATCTGGAAACGCAAGCTCTGGCCGGCAAGGAGATCTGGCGCATTCGCAAGCCCGGCGGTTCTTTTGTCGTCGGCTCGTCCGGGGTCGAGTATGCGTTGCTGGCCGAATGGGCGTCGAATGACATTGTCAACACTGGACCAGGTTTCACGCCGCCGGGCGCTGCCGACCGGATAGCCGTTGTCTCGGGCAGTTGCTCGCCGACCACCGAACGGCAGATCCGGCATGCCCTGACCGACGGTTTCGACGGCATCGAGGTCGATCCGGTCGAACTGGTTTCGCAGGCTTCGCAGCAGGCGATCACGCGCGCAACGGCAAACAGCCGTGCCAGCCTGCAAGCCGGGCGCAGCGTCATCCTCTACACCGCGCTTGGCCCCACTGCCGACAGGGGCGCCGAAATCGACCGGCAGGAAGGCGCCCGGCACAGGCTTGGCCGCGGCCTCGGAGAAATCCTTCGGGCGCTAACCGTCGAACAGGGCCTGCGGCGCGTGGTCATTGCCGGCGGCGACACGTCGAGCCACGCCCTTGGCGAGATGGGTGTCGATGCGCTGACGATTCGCATGCCGCTGCCCGCTTCGCCGGGTTCGCCGCTTTGCGTTGCGCATTCGCGCGTCGAGGCGATCGACGGATTGGAGGTTGCGCTCAAGGGCGGCCAGGTCGGAACCGATCGCTATTTCTCAGCCATCCGCGACGGCCTGAGCGATTGAACCAGCCGACGCCTGGATTCAGGTGTCGCTGCGCGAGAACATTTCAACACGCGAATACGCCTTGCCGGGTGGAAATCCCGGTAACACCCGGTATTATCTGCGAAAATACCGAAATCGGGAGGATGCCGGGTGCAGACCAAGAAGATCATCAACGACGGCAACCGCGCCGTCGACGAGATGCTGGAAGGCATTCTCGCCGCGCATCCCCGCCATCTCAAAAGCGTGGACGGCAGTCCACGTTCTATCATCGCCCGCGAGGGGCCGCGCCAAGGCAAAGTGGGCCTCGTCATTGGTGGCGGCTCGGGCCATGAGCCGAGCTTTCTCGGCTTCGTCGGCATGGGGTTGGCCGACGCGGCGGCCATCGGCAATGTCTTTGCCTCGCCACCGCCAGACCCGATCCTCGAATGCGCCAAGGCAGTCAGCGGCGGCGCCGGCGTGCTGTTCATGTACGGCAACTATGCCGGCGACGTGATGAATTTCGACATGGCCGCCGAGATGGCTACCATGGACGACATCGAGGTGCGCACGGTGCTGAGTACCGACGATGTGGCCTCGGCACCACGCGACCAGCGGCACAAGCGCCGCGGCGTTGCCGGCAATTTCTTCATCTTCAAGGCGGCGGGTGCGGCCTGCGACCGGATGCTGTCCTTCGACGAATGCGAGCGTATCGCCCGCAAGGCCAACGACCACACTTTCACCATGGGCGTGGCACTGTCGCCCTGTTCACTGCCGCAGACCCGCCGGCCGAATTTCGAGATCGGGCTGGACGAGATGGAGATCGGCATGGGCATCCATGGCGAACCCGGCATCGCGCGCGAAAAGTTGAAAACAGCCGACGAGATCACCGACGAGATGCTGGACAGGATCCTAGACGAGATGGCGCCGACGCGCGGCGACAAGGTCGCGGTGCTGGTCAACTCGCTGGGCTCGACGCCGCTGATGGAACTCTACATCATGAACCGGCGCGTGAAGCAGAGGCTCGATGAGATCGGTGTGTCCATTCACGCGAGCTGGGTCGGCAATTACTGCACCTCGCTCGAAATGGCCGGGGCCTCGATCACGCTGCACCAACTCGACGGCGAGTTGCAGACGATGCTGGACCACCCTTGCGACTGCGCCATGTTTCGCGCCGGCTGAACCCGCTTCACGTTAAGGGACAAAAACATGACGACAATCGATACCGCACGCCTTGTTGCGATGTTCGCGGTGATCGCAACCGCCATGTCAGCTGACAGAGACCGGCTGTGCGCGCTTGACGGGGTTATCGGCGACGCCGACCACGGCATTGCGATGGAGCTTGGATTTTCCGCGGCACGCGATGCGGTTGCCGCACTGGATGCCGGAGCGACGGATCCGACCACCTTGCTCAACACGGCGGCAAAGTCATTCCTGAACGCCGTCGGCGCCTCCTCGGGTCCACTCTATGCCACCGCGCTCATGCGCGCCGCGGCAGCCGTCAAGGGCAAGACGGCGCTTGACGACGCGGACGTGATCGCCCTGTTCCAAGCCATGGCCAAGGGCATTCAGGATCGCGGCAAGGCCGAGCCTGGCGAAAAGACGATGATCGATGCATGGGTGCCGGCGGCGCAGGCGGCGGGCGACGTGCTGGCCTCCGGCAAGGATCTGGCGGGCAGTCTCGAGGCAGCAGTTCAGGCGGCGAAGGCAGGCGCGGAAGCGACCAAGGCGATGGTCGCCACCAAGGGCCGGGCCTCACGCCTCGGCGAACGCTCGCTTGGCCATATGGACCCAGGTGCAGCATCCGCCGTGACCGTGATAGAGGCGATGCGGGTCGCCTTGACCGACTGATCAGCAGCGAACCCCCATCTTTCGGCGGTTGGCTTTCAGCGCTTGGCGTCGAGCTTGTCGACGGCCTGCACGTTTGCGGCGGAGGGGCCATTCGGATCGAACTCCGAGGCCAGCCACGCGTCGGCGATCGATTTCGCCAGTTCGGGACCGATGACGCGTGCGCCCATGGTGATGATCTGGGCGTTGTTGGACTTGGCGGCGCGCTCCGCGGAATAGGTGTCGTGGGTCAACGCGGCGCGAATGCCCGGGACCTTGTTGGCGGAGATGCTGACGCCGATGCCGGTGCCGCAAAACAGGATGGCCCGGTCGTAATTGCCGTCGAGAATTTCGTGGCCGACCGAGGCGGCGATGTCGGCGTAGAATCCAGCCTGGCTCAGGTCGACGACCTCCAGGTCTGGCTTGGTGGCGAGATGCTTGGCGATGACATCGAGCAGCGGCTTGCCGGCGCTGTCGGCTCCGAGTGCGATCTTCATGATGATGAACTCCTTTGCTTTCGTGTCTATCTCTTTGATTGACGCAATTCCGGACGGAAAACCGTTTCTGGGCTAGCGCGCGATGGCGGCCGATGCCTTTTTCAGAATGTCGATATAGCCTTCCGCTTGCCACGCCGAGCGGCCGATGAACAGGCCGTCGATATGCGGCTGGCCGATCAATTCGGCCGCGTTGCCGGGATTGACGCTGCCGCCATAGAGCACAGGCGGAACAATCGGCAGCCGGTCAGCGGCAACCTTCTTGATCAGCGCCTGCTGCTTGTCGGCATAGTCGGCGCTGGCCGGGATTCCCTTCTCGCCGATCGCCCAGACGGGCTCGTAGGCAAAGAGGATTTCTGCCTTCAGTTGATCGCCGCTCAGCTCTTGCAGTGCGCCGAGAACCTGTACCGTCAACACCGCGTCGGCGCGGCCAGATTCACGCTCAGCCAGCGTCTCGCCGACGCAGATCAGCGGCACGAAACCGTGCCTGACAGCAGCCGCCGTTTTCAGTCCCACAGTCGCATCCGTCTCGCCGAAATGCTCGCGGCGCTCGCTATGGCCGAGTTCGATCACATCCAGCCCGCAGTCTTTCAACATCACTGGCGAAACCTCCCCCGTCCATGCCCCGGCGTCGGCCCAATGCATGTTCTGAGCGCCGACTTTGACGCGGGTGTCGGCAAGCGCCGCCTTGACCTGGCGCGCGGCGGTAAAGGACGGAATGACGAAAGGCTGTATCGCCTGGTCGAAGTCAGGCACGAAGGCCGCCAGCGCATCGGCGAACTGCAGCGCCTCGGAAAGCGTCTTGTTCATCTTCCAGCTCGTGCCGACCCAATATGGGGCCATTCTTTTTCTCCTTCGATACTTTTGCGACCGACATCGAAGCCGGCTTTCTGGCGACGTCTTCGCTCAAGTCCGAGGCTTGAGACTGTCGCGGCCACTGTCGACGTACGGCGCCCAGAAATCCACCGACTCGCGGATCATCTCGATGACCTGATGGTCGACTGGTTCCCTCTCCCTGAAGGAAAGTTCAAGGCAAATTTCGTTGTCGGTTCCGCCGCCTTGCCGAACTGCGTCCAGCAACTTCTGCGGCACTATGCGGCCGTCCTTGTTGTAGGCGGCCGTGAACGGCCAGTGCCCGCCCTTGTTCATGGAAGACTGCTTGATGTGGATGATGGGCGATTGCAATGGAAACGCTTTCGCCCAGGCATAGGGATCGGTGTCGGCAGGGTTGAGCGAAGTGACGTCGCCATGGTCGATGTCGATCATCATCTTCATCGGTATGGGCAGCTTCGCCGCGTCGATGGCGCCTTGCAGCGTGGCGCAGCTTTCGATCGTGTGGCCGAACTCCCGGCCCACCGACATCGGCTCCCAGAACAGATAGGACAGGCCCGCCGCCCTGGCGTGCTCGGCCACCTCACGCCAGCATTCGAGCGCGATGTCGAGCAGTGCCGCTCGCCGTTGCGGATCGTCAAAGTCCTTGTGGGTGAAGATGGCGAACTGCGTGCCCATGCCCGACGCGCCAAGTTCGGCGGAAATGTCGGCGAAGGTCTTGAACCAGTCGACATAGTAGCGCCGGACATCGACATCCGGATGGCCGAAATGATTGAGCCGGCCATAGGGTCCGGTCATGCCGGAGGTGATCCTGACACCGGTCCGCGAAAGCGCCCTGTTGAACAGGCGCAGGAATTTGACAATCGTCGCCGCCGGCCAGCCCGGATTGACGAATTCATGCGTCAGTTGCACGTCGCGGATACCGATGCCATAGGCGATCGCGTCGATCAAATCGTCCGGATCGGCGAAGCGATTGACCAGAGGATTGGTGTTGAGGGAAAGCGTGAAGGCCATCAGTCCGCCGTCGCCATGATGTTCGAGAACCAGTCTTCAAAGGTCTTCCGCTCGGCCGCATCGATGTGGAGGCCATGTTTGGTGCGCCGTTCCAGGATGTCGGCAGGAGTGCTTGCCCATTCGGTTTCGACCAGGAATCTTACCTCCCGCTCATACAGATCGGGACCGAAGCGGCGGCCGAGATCAGCTTCGCTTTGCGCGCCGGCGAGCAATTGCCGGGCGCGGGTGCCGTAGCTTCGGGCGTAGTGCTTCACCAGCGAAGGGCTCAGCCACGAAAATTCAGCATGCAGATCGCTCAGGAACTGTTCGAAATCCGCATTGGGCAGGTCGCCCCCCGGCAAGGGAATTTTGGCGGTCCAGGCTTTCTTCATCGCCGGAAAGAATGGCTGGATCTTTTCCAGCGCATGTTCGGACAGCTTGCGGAAGGTGGTGATCTTGCCGCCGAACACCGACAGCAGCGGCGCGTTGCCGTTGGAAGCGTCGAGTTCAAAGATATAATCGCGCGTCACCGCGCTGGGATTGTCGGCATTGTCGTCATAGAGCGGACGCACGCCGGAGAAACTGTAGACCACGTCCTGAGGCGTCAGCTGTCGCTTGAAATAGCGATTGACCACCTTGATCAGATATTCGACTTCGCTTGCCTCGGCCGCCACTTCCTCGGGCCTGCCTTCGTAGGGAATGTCGGTCGTGCCGATCAGCGCCAGATCGTTTTCGTAGGGGTTGACGAAGATCACCCGCTTGTCGTTGTTCTGAATGAGATAGGCCTGCCGCCCTTCCCAGAATTTCGGCACGACGATATGGCTGCCCTTTACAAGCCGGACATTGCGGGTGGAATTCTGCCCGGCGACGCGGCTGACGATGTCGTTGACCCAGGGGCCTGCCGCGTTGATCAGCGCCCGCGCCCGGACCTTCGTCACCGCACCCGTGCGGCCATCCTGCATGTCGATCGACCACAGTCCGTTTTCGCGGCGGGCCGCGACACAGGCGGTGCGCGTGAGCACCCTTGCGCCGCGCTGCCTGGCGTCCAGCGCATTGAGCAGCACTAGGCGCGCATCGTCGACCCAGCAGTCGGAGTATTCGAAACCGCGCTTGAATTCGTCCTTTATCGGCGTCCCTTCCGGCGCAGTTCTCAGATTGAGCGTCCTGGTCCCCGGCAGGCGTTTACGGCCGCCAAGGTGATCGTAGAGAAACAGGCCGAGCCGAACCAGCCATGCCGGCCTGTCCTGCGGGCTATGCGGAAGAACGAAGCGCATGGGCCAGATGATGTGCGGCGCCGCTTCGAGCAGCACCTCGCGTTCGATCAGCGCTTCGCGAACCAACCGGAATTCGTAATATTCCAGATAGCGCAGGCCGCCATGCACCAGCTTGCCGGAGCGCGAGCTGGTGCCTTGCGCGAGATCGTCCTTTTCGCACAGGATGACGGAGAGCCCGCGACCTGCCGCATCACGCGCTATGCCGGCCCCATTGACGCCGCCGCCGATCACGAAGAGATCGACGACATCTGTTGTATTGCTCAAGATCTTGCTCCTGCGCGGTGCGCCATGCCCTTCCACACCGGCCGAAGCGCCCGGTGCGCCGCGACGAAGGAAGGGAAGAGCGCATCGTAGGTTTGCGAAAGCGCCTCGTCATAGGCATCGCAGTCGCCGAGAAGCGGCGTCACCCACTCGGCGGCGCAGTCCTCCATGGAGCTGTAGACGCCGAGGCCGACCGCAGCCATCATCGCGGCGCCTGCCGCGCCGGCTTCCTGGCGACTGCTCGTGCGCACCTGCGCCCGGGTCGCCGCCGCGATGATGCGACGTAGGGATGGGCTGCGCGCGGCGCCGCCCGACAGGCGGATCTCGCTCGGCACGGCACCCATCGCCTGGTAGCAATCGCGGGCCGCGAAGGCCAATCCCTCGAGGACGGCGCGTGCCAGATCGCCAAAGCCATGCTTGACCGAAAGGCCGATGAAGCCCGCACGCGCATCAGGGTCGACGAACGGCCCTCTTTCGCCGGCCAGCGATATGTAAGGCTGATAGATCAGCGATCCCGGCTCCGATGCTTCCACCCAAGCGTCGAGTGCCTTCAGCAACTCGTCATGAGAAGGTTTGCCGCCAGCCGTCGCGAGCACGTCGCGCGCTAGGCCAAGCAGCCAGTCTATGTTGAGCGTCGCCGCCATGTTGGACTGCAACTGCGCAAAGCCGCCTGGAATAGGCATGGCGATCGTGTAGCCGGAGCCATCGTCGTTCAGCACGACATCGTCGGGAGTGGCGGCGAAGCGCGTGTGTATGCCGGTCGAGCCGATGACCGTGCAGCCCACATTGCCATAGGGATCATAGAGACCGGCTCCGAGAGCCGTCATGACCATATCCACGTAGCCAAGGACAATCGGCGTCCCTTCGAGCAGGCCAGTCTCTCCCGCCGCCGATCGCGACAGCGGATGATGGTCGGTGGTGCCTTCAAGCATGGGAGGCAACAGGCGGCGATGCGTCGCCAGATCCAGAATGTCGAGGACTTCGCCGGAATAGCTGCGCGACCGAAAATCGCCGAAGGTGAAGGTCCCTTCGGACGGATCGGTGGCGCGTTCGCCCGTCATCTTGAAGTAGAGCCAATCCTTGCAGTGCAGTGCGGTCGCCGCCAGCTCCAGCAGGTTCGGATTGTTCTTTTTCATGAAGGCAAGCTGGGCACCCTGCTGGCAGGAATTAAGCCCGGTGCCGGTCAATTCGAACCGCCTGCGATCCCGGGGATCGGCGCGCATCTCGTCGACCAGATGTCCGGCGCGGGCGTCGAGCCACAGCCACGCACCCGAGACTGGCGAGCCGGCGCCATCGATCAGCCAGGTTCCGTCGCCCTGCCCAGTGATGGCAGCCGCCGCGGTTCGTTGCGCGAGGTCGGGGATTTTGGCCGCGAGATCGCGAACCGTCCGCGCCATGTCGCGCCAGGTCTGATCGAGGTCCTGCTCGGCGCCGCCGCCTTCCAGCGTGACGAAGCTGTTGGGCACCGACGTCATGGCGAGCTGCCGCCCGGACAGATCGAAAGCGACCGATTTGATCACCGACGTTCCCGCATCGATGCCGATCAGCAGGTCTTTCATGCCGCAAATTCCGATTGGTTGCGAAGACGGTTCACAAGGGCAGTACTTGTTGTCTCAAGCCGTAGAAGAGGTAGGGAGTGTCCGCAAGGACACCCCCTGTGCACGTTTTACTCAGACAGCACGAAGGGTGCCGTGTACTTGTCGACATTGTCCTTGGTGATGAGAAGGCAATCGAACAGCTGCTTCTCGGTCGCCGCACCGGTGGCACCCGTCTTGATGAACGAGTCCGCCTGCTGCACGGCCTTGGCCGAGAAGATGGCGACCGGCTGCAGCACGGTGTACTGCAGTTCACCGGACTTGATCGCCGCAACCGCATCCGGGGAGCCGTCGAAGCCGCCGACCTTGATGCCGGCGAGCTTGCCGGCTTCCTTCAGTGCCGCAACAGCACCGAGAGCCATTTCGTCATTGCCGCTGATCACAGCGATGATGTCGGGATTGGCCTGCAGCATGCTCTGCATCTTGTCATGGCCCTGGGTACGGTCCCAGTTGGCGACCTGCGAAGCGGCCTTTTCGAGATCCGGATACTGGCTCAGCACAGTTGCGTAACCATTCGAGCGCGTGGCCGCGTTGTTGTCCGACGGGGCGCCGAGCAGTTCGACATATTTGCCCTTTTCGCCGACTGCCTGCACCCACTGCTGGGCACCGAGAGCAGCGCCTTGCGCGTTGTTGGAGACGAGCTGCCCCTTGGCGAGGCCTTCCTGGTTGATCTCGGCATTGACGAGGAAAACCGGGATGTTGGCTGCAATCGCCTTCTTCACCGCACCGACAGAGCCGTCGGCGTTGGCCGGGTCAAGAATGATCGCCACCGACTTGTTGGTGATGGCGGTGTCGATCAGGTTGCTCTCCGTGTTGGTGTCGCCCTTGTGGGCGCCGACATTGGCCGTATAGCCGAGCTTCTCGGCCTCGGCCTTGGCGACGTTGCCCTCGGTCAGCCAGTAGGGGTTGGCCGGATCGTTGACGATGATCGAGATCAGGCCCGCGGCCGACGCGGCGGCCGTAAACCCGACGACCATCGCGGCGGCAAGCAGACTTTTCAGCATGGTTTTCATGTACATTCCTCCAATGATTACGCGGTGTTGCTGCCAGTTCACCTGGCAGTCTTCCCTTGGGCAGGATTGGCCGCTTCGGCCTTCCCCCGTTTCTGAGAAGTCGGTTGGCCACCTGTCGCGCTTGGGAGCTTGCTGCGGCGGCGATACTGAACGGCATTGAGCAGCACGGCGAGCACGATGACCGCGCCCGTGAACACTGTCTGCCAGTAGGATGAGATGCCGATGATCACCAGACCATCGGACAGGAAGCCGATGACGAAGGCGCCGAGCAGCGTTCCACGGATGTTGCCGCGGCCGCCGGTCAGTGCCGCGCCGCCGATGACGACGGCCGCGATGGCCGTCAGTTCGTAGGTGGTGCCCGCCGTCGGTCCCGCCGACGTGAGCTGCGAGGACAGGATCAGGCCGGCAATGGCGGCGCAGATGCCTGACAGCACATAGACGGAAATCTGCACCGTCTTGACCGGAACGCCGGACAGTTCAGCCGCGCGCTCGTTGCCGCCCGAGGCGTAGAGCCAGCGCCCGAAAGCGGTGCGGTTCAGAACGATGCTGCCGATGAGCGCGATGACCACGAGAACCACGACGCCGGTCGGCACGCCGAACAGACGGTTGAAGCCAAGCGCATCGAAGCCGGTGTTTCCGAGCTCCGGCTTGCCGCCAAGATTGTTGTAGGTCAGGCCGCTGGTCATCAGCAGCGCCAGGCCGCGCGCCATGTACATGACGCCGAGCGTCGCCACGAAGGCCGGAACCTTGAAGCGAGCGATCAGCACGCCGTTGATCAGCCCGACGACGGCGCCGAGCATGCAGGCCAGCACCGCGACCACCCAGACCGGCGGGTAGAGTACGACGCCCAGCCAGGTCAGCGTCACCCCTTGCATCAGGAATCCGGCAACGACGCCGGCCAAGCCCAGCGTCGATCCAACCGACAGGTCGATGCCGCCATTGAGGATGACGAGCAGCATGCCGACCGCGAGAATTCCGAAGATGGCGACATGTGAGGCCATGGTGAGGAAGTTCGCCACCGAGAGGTAGTAGGGCGACAGGATCGAAAAGACGACGATAATGACGATCAGGGCGAAGAAGGCTCGGCCCTCGAGCAGCAGCCTGGCGAGATCGAAGCCTTCGCTGCTTGCGCTTGGACCGGACTGTTTTCTGGCCTGGCTGACGTCGGTCATGGTCTGGGCTCCGAAATTCTGGTGATCAGGCGACCACGGCTTCGCCGGAGGCGGCCATGATCTGCTCTTTGGTGGCGTTGGCGCCGAATTCGGCTGAAATCCTGCCGCGCCGCATGACGACGATGCGGTGCGCGATGCTGAGGCATTCGTTGACCTCGGAGGTCGAGAAGACGACCGCCAGGCCCTGCGCGGCGCGCTCGCTCAGCAAGCGGAAGACCTCGGCCTTGGCGCCGACATCGATGCCGCGGCTCGGCTCGTCGAGGAGGATCACCTTGGGGTTGGTCGTCAGCATCTTGCCGATGACCACCTTCTGTTGATTGCCTCCCGACAGCGATCCGATCATGGCGTTGCCGCCGGCGGTCTTGATGGTCACCTTGCGGATCGAGTCCTCGACCAGTCCGCGCTCCTTGGAACGGGACAGAAACAACCCCTTGGCGAATGCCTCGATGCTGGCAAGCGAGAGATTGCGGCCGACGGTCATGGTCTGCACCAGCCCGTCGCGCTGGCGGTCCTCGGGGACGAGGACAAGACCCCTAGCAATGCGCTGGGCAATATTCAGTCCCGAAACGTCCTCACCTTCCAGAAGCGCACGGCCGCCCGCCATCGGCACGCGTCCGGCGACGGCTTCCAGCAGTTCCGTGCGTCCGGCGCCCATCAGCCCATAGATGCAGACGATCTCGCCGGCCCTGACATCCAGCGACAGGTGATCGACGACGGAATAGCCTGAGCCCGAAGTATCGACGACGCTGACATCCTCGATCGACAGGGCGACCTCGCCGAACGCATGACCGGTCGGCGGCGAGCCGAGATCGAAATTCTCGCCGACCATGTTGCGCACGATCCACTCGAGATCGATATCCCTGGCTTCGGCCGTTGCCGTTATCGCGCCGTCGCGCAGGACAACGGCGTAGTCGGTGATCTGCAGCGCTTCTTCGAGGTGATGCGAAATGTAGACGATGGAGACGCCGCGGCTGGTCAGGTCGCGGATCACCTTGAACAGCACCTCGACCTCGGTTGCGCTGAGCGCGGAGGTCGGTTCGTCCATGATCAGGATGCGGGAATCGACCGACAGCGCCCGCGCGATCTCGACGATCTGCTGTTGGCCGAGGCGCAGATCCTCGACCAGGGTCATCGGATCGATGTCCTCTTCGAGATCGGCCATCAGCGCGCGCGCCTGGCGCTGCTCCTCGGCGAAGTCGAGGCCGGTCCTGGTGCGCAGTTCGCGACCCATGAAGATGTTGTCGCGAACGCTGAGGTTGGGCGCCAGGCTCAGTTCCTGGTGGATGATCGAGATGCCGCGATCGCGCGCGTCCGAGGACGAGGAAAAACTGACGAGGTTGCCGTCGAGCACGATGTCACCGGATGTCGGCGTGACCACGCCGGAGAGGATCTTCATCAGCGTCGACTTGCCGGCGCCATTCTCTCCAAACAGCGTGGTGACCTTGCCACGATGGATGTCGAAATTGACGCCCTTGAGCGCATGAACGCCGCCATACGACATGACGATGTTGCGCGCCGAAAGCACGGCGTCGCCAATCGCGGGTCCGGTGTCGGCAGCCGGTTTCATTTGGCGTCCAGCCTCACGGGAGTGACGAGCCAGCTCTTCGGGTTGACCAGCTTGAACGCGCCGACCACCGATATGGTCTTGCCGGTCAAGGCGCTCGTATCGACCTTTGCCAGGACTTCCTTCTTCATCTCGTTGTTCAGCGCCGAGCCGGCATCCTGATATTCGATCTGGTTCGTGAACTGGCCGAATGTGATCTTGCCGGTGGCATCGCGAAGCTCCGTGCCGTTGATCGCCGGACCTGTCTGCACGCGGATCATCAAGGTGTCGGGCAAGCCGTCGACGGCGACCTTGTAGATGCCCGACTTTCCCTCGCCGACGACGCCGCTGAACTTGACCGAGATGACCGGGCCAACGCCCGCAGGCATGCCGTATTCCTTCTCGGCCGTCGCCCTGTCCTTGGCGATCGCAGTGGCCACCGTCACCGCGTCTGCGGCACGCGCCTCGACATCGGCCTGCACCTTGGGAAATTCCGACTTGCCGTAGTCGGCGGCGGAGAAGACGGCACTGCGAACGTCGCCTGCGGAGCCGATCCTGACCACCTTGGTGTCGAGCGCCATGGCGCCGAGCAGGACGACAATTGCGGCGCCTGCAAGTGCCCGGCGTGGGCCGGGCGAGGTCTGCCGGGTCGACGCGGTGGCGGCCTTCGCGCTCATGACGCAACCGCCAGAAGAGCAGATCTGCCGTTGTCACGCATTTGACGATCCTCCGTTCATCTGGCGCTTCGCACCATTGGATTGGTTCTGCTCGACAAGGGCACGGGCGGTGGACTCGTCGGTGATCAGGCCGCTCAGATAACGGCTTTCGAGCACCGCTTTGATGGCGCGTACTTTCACCTTGCCGCCGGCGACGGCGACGATCCTGCGGCCTTTCAACTGGTCCCGCGGCAGTGCCAGAATTCTGTCCGACAGCGCCGTTTCCACCGGGCGGCCCTTGTCGTCGAAGAAGTGGGCGAGCAGCTCGCCGACGCCGCCATCGCGCTTGACCTCATCGATTTCGGAATGCTCGATCATGCCGGTGGCGACCAGCGAGGCTTCCCGTTCGGCTGTGCCTATGCCGACGAACATCAGGTCGGACTTGCTTGCCAGGTCGAAGACGTCGCTGATGCCGCGTTGCCCAAGCAGCACCTCACGGTCTTCGGCGGTGTTGGCGACGAAAGGCACCGGCATCACATAGGCCTGCGCGCCGGTCCGTTCGGCCAGCCGATGCATGACGTCGTGCGGATTGGCCGCGAATTTGCGCGTCACGCCGCCAAGCAGCGAGACGAAACGGAGATGGGCGGCAGAGGTACGCGTCAGATACTCGACACTTGCCGCAAGGGTGCGGCCATGGCCGACGCCGATCAGCATCTCCTCGCCGCGATCGATCTCGCGCTTCAGAAACTGCGCGCCAGCGATACCCAGCGCTTTCAGCGGCAATTCGTCCTGATCGAGATCGGGAACGACCTCGCAGTAGTCGAGTCCGTAAGCATCGATCAGCTGTTGCTCGAGGTCGATGCATTCGCCGACGTCGCCGTCGATGATCACCCTGACCAGGCCATCCTGGGTGGCCCGTGTAATGAGCCGATGCGCCTTGAGGCTGGTCAGGCCGAGCCGCTTGGCTACCTGAGCCTGCGTGAGACCCCCGGCATAGTGAAGCCAGGCCGCGCGGGTAGCGAGGCTGGACTCATGATCGCGGTTAGCGGTTCCGCCGGATTTCAAGCCATCTCCTCCCTGAGATGATATTATTATCTTTGTGTGCAAAAATTTTCACATCCGTGCATCGCTGTCAATCCCTCGCCGGATTTGGCGCATAAGCCCACGGGGAATTCAGAGGTCTCACCCCTCCCAAAACGCCGGTCTGCCGGCGTATTGGCAGTTAATTTCGGCCTATTAGGCGGTAGGCATGTTAGGTGATCATATGATGATGTTAATTTAACGTCAATCTATGTTATGTCCTGCTGAAGTCAGCAGGATTGCCCAAGCGCTCACC
The DNA here is from genome assembly GCF_964254115.1 of Mesorhizobium sp. LjRoot246. Classification (NCBI taxonomy): domain Bacteria; kingdom Pseudomonadati; phylum Pseudomonadota; class Alphaproteobacteria; order Hyphomicrobiales; family Phyllobacteriaceae; genus Mesorhizobium; species Mesorhizobium sp. LjRoot246. The sequence goes on from NZ_CAXUSN020000001.1 coordinate 5,452,049, forward strand.
GCACTGGCTATTACCAACAACCTGTTTCTAATGAATAATATCGGTGATCGGAAAAATCCCAATCCGTCTGTGAGTTGGGTGATTTGCGCATACGGCACATCCCTTGGGCAAACCACCGGATTGCCTTGGAAAGAGCATCGGCGAGGGAGCGATCAGTCCAACCGCATCAGGTTCCGGCCCTCGAGCTCCACGGCAGCGGCCTCGACTTCCTCTGCAAGGCGCCCAGCGCTCCAGCCTAGCGCCCGCCCGGCGATCGCGGCAATCTCCTGCAGGTCCCGGCCTGTCAGCGAACCTGATATCGCCAGTGTGCTGCGGCGCATGACGATATCAGCCAGATGTTCGACGAATTCGCTGCGGACGATGTAGTCGATCTCCGATTTGCTGTAGCTTTCTGAATCCGGCAGTCGGCCCTTATCATCCGGCCCAAACGTGGCGATCTGCGTGGCTCTGGTGCCATATCGTGACAGCAGCTCATCGAGACGCCGTTCTTCAGCGCCCGTCTCCGCGTGAACCAGAGCCAGCCAGGTTGCCCGCGCCGCAGCATCGGCCGGGAAATCCTTGCCGCCGCCAATCGGCATGGCTTGCGTCGTCACCTTGCGGCTGCGCTGCAGGCGGCCGAGCACAGTGTCGGCGACTTCCTCGGCGAAGCCACGAAAGGTCGTCCATTTGCCGCCGACCAGCGAAATGACCGCGAAAGGTCTGTTTCGATCCGGCTCGGCGACCGGCGCCGAGTGGTCACGGCTGATCAGCCCGGGCACCGATGCGTCCGAGGCCGGCAGCGGCCTGATGCCGCTATAGGCGTAGACGATCTGGCCGCGCTCGAACGCCATCCCCGGCAACAACGTCCGCACGCTGTCGAGCAGGTACTCGACTTCGTCAGCTTCGCAGCGAACCTCGTCGGGGTTATCGGCCTTGATGTCGGTGGAGCCGACCAGCGCCAGGCCGAGATAGTCGTAGACAAGGCAGATACGGCCGTCATCGGCTTCGAAATAGAGCATGCGCCCGGCAAGGCTTCTCACCAGTTCGTCATGCCTCAGCAGGATATGCGAGCCCTTGGTGCCGCCGATCATCTTCGATGGCGCGCCAAGCAGATCGTTGACATCGTCGATCCAAGGACCGGCGGCATTGATCACCAGCTTCGGCCGCACCGAAAAGACCGCGCCGTTTTCCGGCTGGAAGGTCAGCACGCCATCGGCGGATTTTACCAGCGCCGTGTAGTTCGCGCTGGCGGAGGCCGCATTTGCCTGCAGCCCATCGAGGATCAGCTCGAGCACCAGCCTTTCGGGATGGCTTATCTTGGCGTCGTAGTAGGTGCCGGTGGCGACGATCGCAGGGTTAAGCGCCGGCATCTCATCCAGCGCCTGCCGCCGCCCGACCATGCGGTGGCGCGGCATGATCTGGTTTCGCGAGCCGTAGAAATCATAGATCATCAGGCCGATCTTGATCAGGATGGCGCCGCGGCTGCGCGGCGCGCTGGTCGAGCCGAACAGCGTTCGCAGCGCCGCCAGTATGCCCTTGCTCCAGGAAAAGATCGGGATGACGGTCGGCAGCGGGCTGACATAGTGCGGTGCATTCTTCAAAAGCAAATTGCGCTCAAGCGTCGATTGCGCCACCAGCCCGAACTCGCCGGTTTCGAGATATTTCAAGCCGCCATGGATGAGCCGCGATGGTGCGGCACTGGTGCCCGAGCCGAAATCCGCCTTGTCGACGATCAGGCAGCTGACGCCCTGTGCGCACAGATCGCGAAACAGCCCCGCGCCGTTGATGCCGGCGCCAAGGATGACGACGTCGACCTCGCCGGTCACGGCCATGGCGGCCAGACGCTTGACGGGATTTTCCGCACCTGGTCTTTCAGATAGATTCATGACGCCTTCGTCTTGACGATTTGCAGCTTCACGCCCGCGCGTTCGAGGGCTTGCGCCCGTGCATCGCCCAGGCCTTCGGTTGCCAGTACGATGTCGAAGCTGGTCAGATCGTCGAAGACGTGCAGCGCGATCCTGTCGAACTTGGCGTGATCAACCAGCAGGATGCGCTTGACCGATGCTGCCATCATCGCCTGCTTGACCCGCACGACATTGGGATCCTGGATGAAGGCCGTGGTTCCGGTGATGGCCGAAGCCGAACAGATCAGCACATTGGCGCGAAGCTGCGCCACGGCGTTCTCGCAAACGATACCGATATAGGCGTTGTAAGTGCCGTGGTACTGGCCGCCGAGGCAGATGAAGTCGATGTCGTCGACATTGGTCAGCAGCGCAGCCGTCGCGACGGAGTTGGTGATGACGGTCAGCGGCTTGACGTCGAGCAGCAGCGTCGCGACAGCGTTTGCCGTCGAGGAATCGTCCAGCATCACCACCTGGCCGGCTTCGACATAGTCGAGTGCTGCCCGCGCCAGCGCATCCTTCTCGGCCCGGTTGACCGTCACCCGATAGCGAAAGGCGCTTTCATAGAGGCCGGAAGGCTGAACGGTCACCGCACCGTGCAGCTTGCGTAATACGCCCTGCTGCGCCAGCCGGTCGATGTGCCGGTGTATGGTCATGCGCGATACGCCGAAATGCTCGACCAGATCGTCGATGCGCACCTGGCCGAGCTTGATCACATAATCGGCGATCTCTTCGCGCCGTTCGTCGGCCTTGATCATGTGCTTCCCCCAGTGTCTTGCCGCGCCAGCTTCTCGATCTCCGGCCAATGCGGTTCGAGCGCACCGGCTACGCGGCCATAGAGGGAAAAGCGCTCGTTGAACACAGCGCTCGAGGCCGGCACAGGCTCGTATTGGCGCGCCGTCATGCCGACCTGCCTGGCGCCCTGCTGCGGCGTCGCGAAAATGCCGACCGCGGCACCCGCGCAAAGGGCAGCGCCAAAGGCCGCGGTCTCGTCGGTCGAGGTGATGGTGACCGGGGCATTCAGCACATCGGCAAACATCTGGACGAAAGCCGGATTGCGCGAACCGCCGCCGGTCAGTCGGATCTCGCTGACAGAAAAGCCTTCGCGCAAGGCTTCGACATGGGTGCGATGATTGAAAGCTATGCCCTCCAGAACCGCCTTCAGCATATCGCCGCGATTGTGCCAGCCGTGAAGGCCGACAAAGCTGCCGCTGGCGACATCGCCAAAGGGGGAACCGAACAGATAGGGGTGAAACAGGATGGTCGAGGGCTTCTTCAGCGCCGCGTCGATCTCTGCTGCCAAGAGTTCATGGATCGAGTCGCCATTAGCATCCGCCCTGTCCTGCTCCGAGCGGCAGAACGTGTCGAGAAACCAGTCGTAGTTTGCGGTCGAGGCCGGCGAGATCGCCATGTTGTTCCAGCGGCCGACGTCGATGGCGTTGCGGCAAAGCCAACGCGGGTCGACGCGCGGCTGCGAAGAGACCACTTCGTTGATGGAATAGGTCCCGGCGACGATGGCAAGCACGCCCTCCCCATGGCCGCCCATGCCAAGCGCGGAGGCAGTCACGTCATGCAGGCCGCACGCAACGGGTGTTCCCTTGGCAAGGCCGGTCATTTCGGCAGCCTCGGCAGTCACGTGACCGACGATTTCGGCCGAATGCGCCATCGGCGGCAGCGCGTCGAAAAGATCGTCCAGTCCGAAGATGCGCATCGCTTCCGGCGCGTAAGCCTGCGTGCGGAAATCCGTGAATGAGGTGCTGGCCTCCGTACGATCGGTGCCGATCGTGCCCGACAGGCAAAAGCGCAGCCAGTCCTTGCAGGACAGTATATGCCCGATGCGCGCATAACGGTCGGGTTCGTTCTTCCTGATCCAGGCCAGCAGCGCCGACGGCGCCGAGACGTGCGGTGCCTGGCCGGTGCGCGCCAACGCGTCTTCAAAGACCCTGTCCGCCGACCATCGTTCGACGATCTCGCCGGCGCGGCTGTCGAGCGACAGGATTCCGGGGCCTAGCGGCCGACGATCCTTGTCGAGCAAATAGAGACCGTCGCCATGCGCGGTCGCTGCCACCGCCTTGATGTCGTCTGCCGGGCGGCCACAGAGCGCGATCGCCTCCTTGATTGCGTCAGCCGTCGCTTGCCAGAGGCCGGCCATGTCGCGCTCCACCCAGCGCGCATGGGGCATCGACTGCGGCACCCGTCGACGCGCCACCGACAATTGCGTGCCATCGGCGTCGAAGATCACCGCCTTGGTAACCGTGAGACCGTTATCGATTCCGAGCAGACAGGGCATGGTCACCGCCTCTTTCAGCAACTGGCGATGGGCATTGCAAGGTAATCCCGCAGGCTGGGATAGGGGTGACAGACATGGCGACAATCAACGAGCAACGGTGATAAAAGAACGACGCGGCCGATGGGCCAAACGAACCATACCGTCATGTTAAGTTAACGTCAATGTGTGAGACATTGTCGGAAGCAGCTAAGAAATTTGGCATCGCCCCACGACAAAAATTCGCAAAACTCCTCTCGATTCATAGCATTTTTGTCCAAAAAACATCCCAATACGAGTCGTTCATTCGTACAGCATGGGACGCGGAGACGAAGTCCCGCCAATGCCAAGCGGCAATCCAGACACCGCGTGGGTTTCCAGCCTCAGCGACTTCTATGCACGCTTCTTTCCAACTCTCGCAGGTGGCGAAGCGGTGCGCCCGCCGAATTGCACACGATACTCGAGGACATAGCCGGTCGACTGCAGGCCCTTCCGGCGCTGGACTTAGCGTATGTGCTGAAGGCACCTTGACGCGATCATCCGACCGATGGGAATGGCCGAAGTCGCCGCCGGTGACGGAGCGTTTCCGACGTGCAAGCTGCGTGGCGTCTCGGCGAACAGAAAATCGTGCACGGCTTCGCCGGATGTCGTAACCGCCTGCGCACGGATGCCAGCCGGACAAGGCATCAGGTCAGCGAGTTCGAGCGTCGGACAGTATTTCCTGCACTCTTCCAGATAGCCACGCTTCGAAAGCGAATTGGCAAGCTCGTGCGCCGCATGACGCCGATGCCGCATCACGAGCTTCCAGAATCCCGGAAAGCCTATCATGTCGGCCGCGTCACGGGCATTGAAGGAGAATTTCGGATAGCCCTCCCGGGAGAGGCCGAGCACGGCATTGGGACCGAGCGTCACCGATCCGTCGATCATGCGCGTGAGATGGATTCCGAGGAACGGCAGGTCGGGGTCCGGCACCGGATAGATCAGATGGTTGACGATCCCGTTGAGCCTTGGCGGCAGGCGGAAATACTCGCCCCGGAACGGCACGATCCTGTAGGAAATGTCCGCACCCGCCATGCGTGCCAGCCGGTCGGACTGGAGTCCGGCGCAGCAGACAAGTTGACGCGCCTGCCAGTTCCCGCCCTTCGAACCGATCTCGACGGCAGAGCCGGTCTCCTTGATCCTATCCACCGTTTCGTCGAAATGGATGGTCGCGCCGGCTGCCTGCAGAAGCGACAGCATTTTCCGGCATATGTCCCGGTAGTCGACGATCGCCGTTTCCGGGCTAAGCAGCGCCCCGACGCCGGCAATTTTCGGCTCCAACTCCCTCAGTTCGGATTCTCCCACACGCCGCAGATTGAGCCCGTTTGACGTGGCCCGCTCATGGAGTGCGTCGGCGCGTTTCATTTCAAGCGCATTGGTTGCAACGATCAGTTTGCCGCACGTGTCGTAGCGTATCGCATGCTCGTCGCAGAATTCCTTGGTCGCGCGCGCTCCCTCGATACAAAGCCGCGCCTTGAGGCTGCCCGGCACATAGTAGATGCCGGCATGGATCACGCCGCTATTGTGTCCTGTCTGGTGCTTGCCGACGGTATCTTCCTTCTCGAGCAGAAGCAGGCTGGCCTGCGGACGAAGCGCCAGCAGTTCCCTGGCGGTGGCAAGTCCGACGATGCCGCCGCCGATCACGCAGAAATCGTAGATCAATCAAAGTCTCCCGAGCGGCGCCCCGCCCATCGGCCGCCCGCCCCACAGGCTGCGGATCTCCTCGATGCAGTCAAGCCATATGTCGCGCAGGTTAAGATGGGATGCGGGGCGCCAATACGAAGTCGCTGACGTTCCAGCCGCTCGCCAATGCGAGGTCGACGCGGCCATTTGACAGCCGCGACGCAGGTGTTGAGCTGCTCGGTGCCCTTCTGGACGTCAAAATCCTGGCTGAGGCTCAGGATATCGATGCCTAGTTCCGCTGCGCGCGCCTGAAGCGCCTTGTTGGCCGGGGTCGCGTAGGCATGTGAATCCGCCGCCGTCACGTAGCAAACCGTCTTGGCGTTCGGACCTCTTCGAACATGCCTTGAAATGCCCGCGCGGCGAACATGCGGGCTCAGTCCAGGCTTTCTGTTGCGGATTGAATTTCTCGCTGCCATGTCAACTATTGCACTAATATAACAGCCCAGGCAAGCTAGATTCAGGTAGCCGTTATGGACGCCAGATGTCGACCGGTCCCGGCGTTTGCATCGGCGTGCATTCTAATTGACGTTCTAATATAATCCGACCATTTCTGGTGAACGAAGAAACGGATTTGCAATGGACCTGGATCCTTCGACGCTCAATCGAGCTCTTCCGCTCCGCGATCAGATCTATCACAAGATCCGCAACCTGATCGTCGTCGGGCAGATGAAGCCGGGGGAAGTGATCAACGAGGTCGCCATCGCGGAGGCCCTGGGTGTGTCGCGCACCCCCGTGCGTGAAGCGGTCAAGCGCATCAGCGACGAGGGCCTGGTCAAGATCCTGGCACAGACCGGCACCTATGTCGCTCCGATCAGCCGGGCCGACCTGGAAGAAGCCTATGTCATCCGGCGGGCACTGGAGATGGAAAGCGCCCGACGCGCGGCCGCCAAGTTCACGCCGGCAGCCAGCGAATTGCTGGAAGACAACATGGCGGCGCACCGGCTGGCCATATCGCGCGGCAGATATGCCACCGCGATACAGCTCGACGATGTTTTCCACCGCACCATCGCGGAGATCTGTGGCCTGCCGATGATCTGGAGAGCCGTCGACATTTCAAAGGCACAGATGGATCGTGGCCGCTATCTCGCCATTCCGAAGCCCGGCTATGGCGAACAGACGATCGAGCAGCACGAGGCCATTTTCGACGCGCTGAAGCGCCACGACGCGGAGGGTGCGGCGCAAGCGATGGAACATCATCTCGAGACGTCGTTCCGCAACACGCTCGAAGTCGCAGCCGACCTTCTCGACTGAAGAAGCCCGGGAAGCAACCGGCATGCAACGAATGGGACTTTGTATCGGCGTGAAAGCCGGGGCGATCGCGGACTACAAGCGCGTCCACGCCGCCGTCTTGCCCGAAGTGCTCGAAGTCATCAGCCGCGCCAACACCCGCAACTATTCGATCTTCCTGCACGAACGGAGAACCTTCTGTTCGCCTGCTGGGAGTATCACGCCAGCGACTTTGCCCCACCCAGCGAAGACGAGTCGTTGATGCCGTAGATGATGTTGATGTCGGCGTTCTTGGCCAGTGCCGCCGAAGACACTTCGAGCGCGCGGTCCGGATTGCCGCCGCCATCGAGGTCGTGGACCATGACGGCGTCAGGGATGACAGTCTTCAGACCGTCCATGAAGCCGTGCGAGCGCAACACCGTGGCGGAGAGCAGGGGCAGGCCGACATTCATCACCTTGGCGGTGCCGCCGAGCTTTTCCTTGGCATATTTGCCGGCCTCGACGCCGGAGAAATAGCCGGTGTCATAGTCGCAGATGGCAACCATCGTCGTCATGCCCTTGACCGGGTTGCCCTCAAGCACCACAGGGATGTTGGCAGCTTTGGCCTGACGCAGCAGAGGCACCACACCCTCTTCATTCACCGGGGTGATAATCAGCACATCAACGCCCTTGGCGATGAAGTCTTCGGCCGCGGAGACCTGCTTGGATATGTCGAGGTTGGCGTCTTGCACCTCAACCTCGATGCCGAGTTCCTTGCCGTGAGCCTTCATGCCCTTGATGACATTCTGATACCACTCATGGGTGGCGTAATTGGTGACGTAGCCGATGCGCTTCGGCATGTTTTCAGCCTGAGCGGCGATGGCGCTCAGCGCCAGTGCTGCCGCGGATGCAAACAGAATTGACCTAGACCAGTGCATGTTTCTTCTCCCAGTTTATCGCTTTTGTTAATCGCTGAACGGGTAGTCCCGCCGTTCCGGGTCGGCACGTGAAGAGGTGGTGGATTCGCCCCAGCCGAGTGCCGCCGATATCTTTTCGGCGGCGGCCCGGGTCCGTTCGAAAACCGTTTTGCGATCGAACCGTGCCGCCTTCTGCGGCAGCAGGACAGGTAATTTTTGCGTATGCAAATTATGCCTGACTCCTCAAGCAAGCTCGAGCGCTCGACGGTGCGCATGATGCCGCGCGGTTCGGCGAGGCCTTTCAGCCGCCCGATCAGCGAATAGCCGGGATTGATCCTGGTCTTGCCGATGTCGTCGGCGACAGAGGCCATGGTCTGGTCGCATTGGAATGCGCCAATCGGCACGGCCTTCCCTGCTGCGTCTTCAGTCCGCTTCCGCCCCGACGACGCGGGCGGCACCGTAGCCAGCCTCGGCATTCCCGAGCTTCAGCGCGAACAGGAGCAGTTTAGGCATCAAGCGGCGATGAACTGGAAATCATCCTGATGCAGCTTCGCCAAAGGTCTTCAAGGTAGGACATTGCCGGCCGCCTCGCGCGCCACGGCGGTCGTTTGGCGCCAGCGCGATGCCTCGGACAAGTTCAGATCAAGGTTGTCAGCTCCCAAGCGAGGCCACCTTTGCCAGCGTCTGCGAAGGGACTTCCCCAAATATTCTCTGATAGAAAGCCGCAAATCTCCCCAGATCGGTGAACCCATGGTCAAGGGCTGCTCGGGTGACGCTGACATGCGCAGGCGCCGCCGCACCCAGCGCGCGATGAACAGCTGATAGCCGCCTTAGGCGCAGATAAGCCACCGGACCGATTCCCAATGTATGCTGAAATGCGCGGTGGAGCGTGCGCCGCGATACAATCAGAGCGGAGCACAATTCCGATATGTGCACTGGCCGATCGATTTCGACGCTGTCGATATAGTCTTCAACGTCACGGACCAGTTTCGCGCCACCGTGAACCTGCTCCTCGCGCTCCTCTGGTACTTCGTCGACGATGCCCGCGATGAAGGCTTCTACCAGCGACCGTTGGAAATAAAGTATCCCTGCCCTGGTGGTAGGAACTGTTCCCGTACGCAGCTGCGAAATCTTTCCCGCGATCTCCCGGCTAGCAAATGCCCGCAGCGACGGCGAAGCCCGAAACCGGTCAATCTTGGTCCAGAATTCCCGATCCTGCAGAGCCCGTTCGCCTGTGACATAGGCGGCGAGCGCCTCTTCGCTGAGCGTGATTGTCGCATAGCGGGATTGACCAGTAAAACGGCCCTCCTGTTCGACCGATTTCGGAAACACTATGACATCGCCGGGAACGACGTCATAGTCCCACTGCGAGACCTCGCCGCTGCTCTCCAGCATCATGCCGATCGTGACCAATTGCGGGTTCATGACACCGCGCGCTCGGATATCTGGCCCAAAATCGCCAGCGCTTACAGCGAGTTCGCCGATCTGAGCGTGCGTCAGCTGGCCTTCGAACCTGCCCGGCGCCAATTGCACGACCTTCAGATCCGCGCCATGCACCGCTTCCCGAAGATCTTCCGTGTTATGCAACTTAAACGTGCGTGCTTTCAGCTCTATCTGATCGGCTGAATCAGCTTGACCGGCAGATAAAGACTGGTCGCTATTTTTGCCCGACTCTGAGTCCTGCTTCTCCGCTGAAGCGCCCCTCCAAGTATTTGACATAGGAAGACCTCGCCAGATTGTCTTCTCCCCGCCACGTCAAGTATAGCAGTTCTTGGCACAAACTGCATAGCGTAGAATTATGGCAATGGTTAAGTTCAGGCCGCAGACGCTCCTCGACAAGTCGGAAGCTGGGTTTTGGTCTTCCGGTGAAAGCGAACGACGCCCGAGCCGTCCTGCCTACCGCGGGTTGCGGCGTGGCACAAACTGCATAGCGTTATCGCTATCGGCGGCATAGCCTGTAGCTGAACTTGGGAATGCGATTTGCGGCTTAAACCGAAGGCCGCGCGGCGGGTTTACAGGCTGTCGGTGAAGATGCGAGCGATGTCGGTCGGGCTATCGATCCCGCACATACCTGAGCGCGAGATCGGTTCAGGTTGGAATTGGTGACGTGCCCTTCGACATGAGAGTAACTCGGAATCAAGGTTGATTGTAACGCGCGGGTCCGTGCAAGACCGAGGGGAGGCGTGTCATGGACGCTGGCCAGGAAGACCTGAAGCCAAGCGAATATTTGGCAGTTACGCACGAGCGCGCCCGGGAAGAGCTTGAAGCCCTTCTTTCGGACCCGCTGTTTCAGTGCTCGGAGCGCAACAAAAAGTTTTTGCGCTTTATTTCTGAAGAGCTTTTTGCCGGGCGCGAGAGCGCCCTTAAGGCATACTCCATCGCTGTCGACGTGTTCGGCCGGCCGTCATCCTTTGATGCCTCGACTGATCCCATTGTCCGGATCGAAGCGACACGCCTTCGCTCTGCACTGTCTCGCTATTATGAACTGTATGGGCTGGATCGGGAGGTCAGCATCGAACTTCCGAAGGGCAGGTACGTGCCGATGTTTTCTCGACATGTCCGGGAACCTGATGAATGGACAGATCATCCAGGCGGCAAGCAGCCGCTTTCCGAGGCCTACACGGTGCTCAGATCGACGCCAATGCACGCAATCGGCCGAGGCACCAGGACCCTGAAAAGGGCGGGCCTGGCGGGTATGGCCTTGCTTGGCGTTGCGCTGTTCGCCGGGATCAACCTTCTGGACGGGCTAAACAGCATGCCTGTCTCCGAAAGGCCTTCCCTCTCGGTCGACCTCGATGGCTCGGGCGACAGCGAGGCTGTTGCCCTTCGCGATTCGCTCATGATCGCGCTTTCGAGCTTCAGCTCGCTGCGGCTTTCAACACCGGACGTCTACACGTCGAGCACAGCCGAAGATTCCCCTGCCACACCGACCCAGAACCGGTACCGACTGGTTGTGAAGTACGGTTCCGACAAGGTCGAGAAGTCGGTCTGGTGGCAGGTCATCGACCAACAGACGGGTGAAGCTCTCCAGTCCGGCGATGAACGTGTTCGCAGAGATACCGAGTCATGGACCGATCAGACCCAACTGCTGGTTTCACGGCTGGCTGCCCAAATCGCCTCCGCGGATGGCGTGATCAATACCGTCGAGGCTAGCCGGGATCTACAAAATCCCACCCTCGGCAACGGTTGCGTGCTGCGGGCAAATCTCGCCCTGAACATGCAAACGGCGCAGACCTTGCAGCAGGCAAGGCAGTGCCTTGAACGTACACTGCAGCAGCGCCCCTACGATGCGGATGCCCATGCAATGCTAGTTCCCATACTGCTGTCGATCGACCCGCTGGACGCGCCGACCGATTTGACCGCAGCCGCTCACGAACATGCTGATCGCGCGGTGGCGCTGGCTCCTCGGTCTTCTCGCAGCTTTGCGGCCAAGATGATTGCCGAGTTCCGGACGGGCCATGTGGAAGCGGCGATATCGGCGGGCCGCAGGGCCATGAGCCTCAACCCCTACGACACCAAGGTGGCTGCGAAGCTCGCCAGGATCCTCTACTCCACCGGAGAGCGAAGCGAGGGCCTGAGGCTCGCAAACCAAGCGGTGGAATTCGACGGCTCGCCGCAGGCGGACGCCGAATTGACGCTCGCTTTCGATGCCTATCGGCAAAAGCAATTCGGTGAAGTGCTGCTGCGCCTTCGGCGGGAGGTCAACAAGGAATGTTATCTCTCCGACCTGTTGCTGGCGGCAACGCTGTGGCGCCTGGGGCGAGAAGACGAGGCGCTCGCCATGATCTCGCATATCCGGCAAACGCGCCCCGACTTCGAACGAAATTTCCGTTCCGATATGTCCAGCCGCCATCTTGACCCACAATTGAGCGCTGACCTTGCGCAAGGGTTGCAGCTCGTCGGCCTTCGGATCCAGTAAATCGTTGCGCACATTTCGGACAACATGACGCATCTGGCTGTGAGTTCGGATAAGATTCGGCTGAACACACCAAGCGCTCCATCGGATGAAGCGATTAACCAATCCACCGATGATTCCGCGGATGGCATAATGCCACCGACCCTTGTTGGCCCGAATCCGCTCCGACAAATTAACCGTTACGTTACTTCAATCCTTCACGGAAAAGAGTAACGCTGGTTGGAACTTCGTACGCATCTTCGGCGATACGCAGCCATGTCAACAGTCGGAGGCGGAGCACCGTCATGTTTAAGACAATTGTCGCAGGATTGATCCTCTCAGCCAGCGCCGCTACTTCTTGTTGGGCAGCGGACAAGATACCTGTAACCCCGGATAACTTCGCTCGGGCCGAATCCGATATGTACCTTGCCAAGTCCGTCAAGGAGGAAGGCGCATTCGGCAAATTGACCCACAAGCGCCAGCCTGTGCCGATTGACAAGCAGACGGTGATCCGGATGAACCGCGACACACTCTATTCGTCCGGGGTGTTCGATCTTGACGCGGGGCCGGTGACGTTGACGCTTCCCGACACAGGGACGCGATTCATGTCCATGCAAGTGCTCGACGAAGACCAATATACAGCTAAAGTCGTCTACGGAACTGAGAGCAACACGTTCACGAAGGATCAGGTTGGAACGCGATATCTCTTCGTTGCCGTTCGCACTCTGGTCGATCCGACGAGGCCAGGTGACCTTGATGAAGTCCACAAATTGCAGGATGCCATCAAGGTCGATCAACCCGGCGGTCCAGGCAAGTTCGAGGTGCCGAATTGGGACGAAGCCAGCCAGACGAAAGTGCGCGATGCATTGCTTGCCCTGGCGTCGACAATGTCGGACTTCAGCCGCGCATTCGGATCGAAGGCCGAGGTCGATCCGGTACATTTCCTGATCGGTGCTGCGGCAGGATGGGGCGGCAATCCGGACAAGGATGCGACCTATAAGGGATTCACACCAAAGGGAAACGATGGCAAGACAGTCTACAGGCTCCATGTCCCTGTTGACATCCCTGTTGATGCGTTCTGGTCCATCAGCCGTTACGACGCCAAGGGTTTCTTCGAAGCAAACGACCTGAATGCCTATTCACTTAACAATCTTACGGCGACGAAGGGGAGCGACGGATCTGTCGATGTGCAATTCGGCGGCTGCGATGGAAAGGTCCCGAACTGCCTGCCGATCGATGCGGGCTGGAACTATATGGTCCGACTGTATAGACCTCGACCCGAGGTGCTGAATGGCACTTGGAAGTTTCCGGAAGCACAGCCGGTGAACTAGACCTACAGCAATTCTAGGAAAAGTGCGTGGCGGTTTTCCTGGAATTGCGCAAAAACAAATACTTAGCGCGGATCAGCTATTCTTTCAAATTCTGAACCGCGTTAAGTCGTCGTCTCTATTTCTCTGGTTTCGCCTTCGTGCTGGAGTTCGCGCGCCTCCCGCGCGTCGCGTTCCAGGAAATAATTGAGGAATGTGCGGATCAAGGCGATTGCCGCCAGGCGGCCGACATCGTCCCAACTTGGCGCGACCGCGGTCTCGATGATGTCGGCGGCAAGCTGGAATGTCAGCCCGGCGATCAGCCATCGTGCGTGACGCATCCAGACCGAACGGATGGCGTAGTGGCCTTCCGGATGGCTAAGCATCACCCTGATGCCATTTACGAATGCCTCGAGGGTGCCCACCAGGATCATGACCAAGGCCAGCAGGTCGATGATTGGCGCGCTGATCTCAGTCAGCCGACCCAGCCATTCGCCAAGGATCATGGACGGCTGCCTCTCACCGGGCGGACAATGCAGCGGAAACCGAGATGTGAAATCGAAGTATCCACCGGCTGCGCCATGCGCGCTGCCGGACGATAGCGCCGGCAATAGTTTGGCGCGCACAGATGTGAGCCGCCCTTGGTCACCTTGCGTGGGATCTTCACATCGGGCTGGCGTGAATCGTAGCTTGCCTCGCGGGCCGCGCCGCGTGGGTTTTCGGCAGTGCAGCAGGGGCTGTCGATACGGCTGTGTTCCTGGTACCAGTCCGTCGTCCATTGCCAGACATTGCCGGCCATGTCGAAGAGGCCATAACCATTGGCCGGAAACGAGCCCACCGGCGCGGTGTATTCGTATCCATCATCCAGTGTGTTGAGGTGAGGAAATTCACCCTGCCAGGTATTGGCCATGTGCTGGCCATAGGGCGTGAGTTCGTCGCCCCAGACGTAGTCGGCGCCCTCGAGACCGCCGCGCGCGGCAAACTCCCATTCGGCTTCCGTTGGCAACGTCTTGCCTGCCCAGCTTGCATAGGCCTCGACGTCCTCATAGGCGACATGCACCACCGGATGGTCCGCCAGCTTCCTGATCGAGCTGGCGGGGCCTCGTGGGTGGCGCCAGTTGGCGCCGCGTACATAGACCCACCAGTTGTAATGATTGCGCATGTCGACCGGACCAGCCGGCTTCCTGAACATGGTCGAGGAAGGCGAGAGCATGTCCGGCAAGGCGCCGGGATAGTTGTCGGGGTTGGCGGGTTTCTCGGCCAGCGTCACGTAACCAGTCGCCGCCACGAAGCGCTCGAAATCGCCATTGGTTACGGTAAATCTGTCCATCCAGAAACCATCCACCTTGACGCGATGGACCGGTGCTTCCTCGGGATAGAATTTGTCGGAGCCCATCAGAAACGAGCCGCCTGGAATCCAGATCATGCCGTCAGGTGGCGAATTGACGGACCGCGGCATCATCTCCGGCTTTTCGACGAACAGGTCATCAGCCCTGGTAATTTCGTCCATCCGTCAACCTCCTTGCGCCCTGGTTACGGACAAACCGCTTCTGTCAACCGCGCCGGCAGTCGGGCTGCCGGATTTAGCGTTCCAGTCGTTCCGGGAAATCCTCGCAGGTCCGGTCATAGTGCGGTCTTTGACTGCATCGCGGCATGGGCGCGTTTGCGCCAGTTGACGTAGGGAATACAAACAACAGCGCCGACGATGAGATGCCACAGCACGACGGCGATCACGGCCTTTTCGTCGGGAAAGGTGATGCTGGCGATCGCCATGGCGACGCCTGGGTGACGGGTGCCGCTGGCAAGCGCAAGCACGGTCCGATTGTCCGGTTCGGGTCCGCCCAGGACGTGGCCGACAGCAACGCCGATCAGCGTGAAGATGGCAAGGGCGAGCAGCGTGCGGTTGCCGATCATCGCCATCAGCGCCGGCCATATCTTGATGAGCACGGGAATGAACGCGGCGATCAGAAGTATCGTCGCGAAGGTGGAAAGCGGCCGCGCCAGCCGGCTCGCAAACGCCGGGGCGAATTGCCGGATCAACAGGCCGATGACCAGGGGCGCGACCACGCTCATCAGCACCACCGAAGCAATCCTGGCGGCAGGCACACCGATGCCCAGATCGAACCACCCGCTGATCGCGCCGATCCCGAGTGGAACCACGACGATGGACAGCACGGAGATCGTCACCAACAGCCCGACGACATAGGAGGTCGAGCCACCCGCCTTTGTCTGCTTGCCGGGCAGTATCGGCGGCACCGGCGAAAGTGCCAGCGCAACAAGGGCAAGCTTCACCGCCGGATGCAGGTTGAACGACAGTGCCATCAGCACGGCGAGAACGGTCATGACGACGTTCATCGAGATGAACGACCGGGCGAGCAGAACCGGTTGCCGCAGCAACGAAGTCGCGTCGCTCCAGCTGGCATGAAGGCCAAGCGCCAGCACCATCAAGGCCATCGAGAGATTGATGGCCATCGGGATGACATCTGCAAGTGTCATGATCTACCCCAGCTTGGATCGGCTTCCTCACGCAGTGTCTGAAATACAATGAACCGGAAGGGCAGGATGCAAAGTACGTAACAGTAACAAAGCCTGCGCAGGACAAGCTCCGATCCAATGTGGTTCGCGTCGCCGGCAGCGCACAGGCTTTCACCCCGGAAGAAGGCCGATCAGTTTCAACAGGCGCTTGATCAGGCTGGTCTCTGTGTTGAGTGCGGTTCGCATTGTCTTCAGCGTGTCGTGAATCTCGCGGAACTGCGCACGAGTGTTCGGGTTGTTGTCGGCGGTAAGCTTTTGAAGCGCATCGTATTCCGCGCTGCGGAGGCTATCGATGGCTCCTTTGATCGCCTTGATGTGCTCGCCAGCCATTGTTGTTACCTCATGAAGTCACGCCTAGGTTTCGGCTGTCATTTTACCGGCTGCGGTTCGGGAAACTGCCATTTACCGTTCAAGATTTCGGCGCGTGGACGGTAGAGGCGCACGGTGTAATTCCAGCCGGGCATGATCACCAGACAGTTGGCAATCTTGCCGTCGCATCCGCCGAACTGGACGTCGGCTGAACCGTCGGCGTTCTTCTTCGACGTGATGTTGTTGAGCGAATAGGCATCGTAGTCGTTCTTCTGGAAATAGCCCTGCGGGTTGTAGAGGCTGATCGACCAGAAGCCGTCGACCGGCACGTCCTTGACGTGAAGTTTATAAATTGCCTTGCCGTCATTTTTGCTCGGGGTGAAGTTCAGATAGATCGCGTCCTTCCTCGGATTGCCACCCCACGTCGTCGCCGCCGAAATCAGCCGTTGGATCGGATCGACCTCGTCCTTGGTGCCAAAAGCCAGGCTGGTATCGGTCAGGGTGGTGCCGAGCACGATAAGCGCATCGCGCACCTTCTTCTGGCTCGCCGGATCCCAATTGGGCACTTCGAACTTGCCGGGACCGCCAGGTTGCTGGACCTTGATCGCATCCTGAAGCGCGTGCACCTTGTCCATGTCGGCGGGATCTCCCGGATCGACCAACGTCCGCACGCCCACCAGCACGTAGCGCGTGCCGATCTTTTGCTTGGTGAGGGTGTGCTTGCCGGGCGTGTAGACGGCGGCAGGCGAGTACTCGTCCTCGTTGATCATTTGCAATGACATGAACCGTTTGCCGGCATCAGGCAGCGTGATGGTCACAGGCCCGGCATCGAGATCGAACACAGCCGCCGAGTAGAGCGTATCCCGGTTCTGCCGGATGATCGTTTGAGCATCGACTGGCGAAAGATCCCGGTGGTGCTCGAATTTGCCGAATCCGCCTTCCTTCAAGGCGACGACGCTGAGATACAAATCGCTTTCCGCGCGAATGAAGTTGTTGACGGTCACGGGCACAGGATCGGCGGCTTGAGCGCATGATGCGCCGATCGATGTAAAGGCGGAGAATGCAAGCGCCGCGAAGGTCGTCCGGGTATGTTTCGTCATTTGAGCATTCCTCACTTTGTCTTTTCGATGTCTGGCAGAACCCACGTTTTTTCGAACAGGGGCTTCTGCGGTCCGTAGAGCCGGAAAAGCACCTCAAACCGGCCGCCGGGATTGGTCGGCGCCCAGTTCGACTCCTTGCCCGGCGGTGCCTTCGGGCCGAAATAGAGGTCTACCGAACCGTCCGAATTGGTTTGCAGTCCTTCGGTCTGCGATGACTTGCCCTGCGATGGGGCCTCGCGGATGAGCGCGTGGGTCGCCCGGTCGTAAACCACTGCGGACCAATACTGTGTCACAGGCGCATTCGGCGGCACCACGAGGTGGTAGTTCTTGCTTCCGTCGAAAGGCCTTCCCTTCGCGTCCCTGATCGACATCAGGTAGAACTGGCCTGCGCCGAGGTGTTTTACTGTGGTGAAGGCCCAGTAGTCGGTCAAGCCACGTGCATCGATCGGGTAGGTGTTCTCCCCTTCGTATAAGGTGGCAGCTACGGCCATGAATTCCGGAGACGCCGGCACGAACCATTGCTTGCCTTCGAAATAGGAAGAGAATGCGGTCTCATAGCGCGCATTGAACCACGCGTGGGCTTCTTCAGCCGCCACCTTGAGTGGCGCTTGCATCTTGGCGTTGGGTGCAAACGCCTTGCCCTTCTCAATGCCGACCGAGCGCAGTATGTCGATCATCGCCTTGTCGCGCGGCAACCATGGTTCGTACTGGACGACGCGGTCGAGCGAGGTAAAAAGGTGAAGTCGTACTTGATCGTGCTGTCGAAGACTTTGCCCAGCACATCGACTCGCTTGGTTTCCGGCGGGTTGCTTGCCTGTGAGAGCGGGTAGAGCTTGATCCCGAGGCCATAGTCCACAGCCTGCTTCACACCCGCATCATCCCTGGTCTTGAGGACCGAGCGCAGCAAGGCAAAGCCCTCGTAGGTGGACGACGGCAGCGCGATGTAGCCGGCAGGAATCGGCTGCTTGTAGTCGGGTGGCAGGATCAGATATTTGCCACCTGCACCCTTATCGGCACCAGCCGGTCCTACATCCTCCAGCGCCGCTTGCCACACATCCATGATCGTGCCGGTGATCGAGCCGTCGTCTCCCGCCGGCGGAATCTCCAACACCATCGGTCCTGCGTCCTTGGTGTCGAAGAACGGCTTGAAATAGATGAGGTCGGGGTTTGGCGTAAGCGTTTGGTTCTTCCAGCCTGCAAGGCCTGACCAGTAGACGATCTGGTTAAAGTCAGCGCCCGCCCTGACCGCGGCCTGATACATACGGTCGAAGTTCACGACCGGGATCCCCCAGTTGACCGCCTCGACAGCCCGACGCTCGATCGCGCGCCCGGCGAGTTGCTCGGAAGTCCACGATGTCTCAGCTACGGCTGCAGGAGAATACGATGTCGAGATCGCCCCGGATAAAGCGAGAATCGCAAAAGTGATGGTTCTCATTGTTTCCGCCTCACCATGCCCGCGGTCATTCCACCGGCTGCGGTTCGGGAAAGTGCCATTTGCCGTTCAGGATTTCGGCGCGCGGACGGTAGAGACGAACGGTGTAATTCCATCCCTTCACGATCGGCAGGCAGTTCGGGATCTTGCCGTCGCAGCCGCCGAACTGGATGTCGATGGATCCGTCCGCGCTTTTCTTTCCGGTGGTGTTGTTGACCGAGTAGGCGTCATAGGCGTTCTTCTCGAAGTATCCGTTGGGATTGTAGAGGCTGACGGACCAGAAGCCGTCGACCGGCACGTCTTTGACGGTAAGCTTGTAGACGGTGTCGCCGTCATTCTTGGCCGGCGTCGTGTTGAGATAGGTTGCGTCCTTGTCGGGATTGCCGCCCCAGGCAGCCGCGCTAGCTATCAGATGGCGGACCGGGTCCACCTCATCCTTTGAGCCGAACGCCCTGTTGAAGTCGGACATCGTCGTCGCGAGAACGAGGAGGGCATCGCGAACTTTTTTCTGGCTGGCCTGATCCCAATCCAGCACATCGAACTTGCCCGGCCCTCCAGGCTTGTCAATCTTGATGGCGTCTTGCAGAGCGTGGACCTGCTCAACGTCTTTCGGATCGGCGGGGTCGACGAATGTGCGGATGGCGATCGCCAGATACCGTGTGCCGACCTGGTCTTTGGTGAAGGTGCTCGCGCCGCCATAAGATACCGCTGGAATATAGTGGTCTTCGTTGATGGCCAGCAGCGACATGAACCGTTGCCCTGCGTCAGGCAGAGTTATCGTTACCGGCCCGGCATCCAGATCAAAGATTGCGGCGGAATAGAGCGTGTCGCGGTTGAGACGTATGACGGTTTGGTTGTCGATTGCCGCAGGCTCACGACGATGATTGAATTTTCCGAAGCCGCCGTCCTTGACTATGTTGCTGAAATAAAGGTCCGACTCCGCGCGGACAAAATTGTCGGCGGTGACGGGCACGCTTCCACTCGCGGGCTTATGCTCGGTCGCCGCGATCAGCTCCAGCGGCGGAGC
Organism: Mesorhizobium sp. LjRoot246; assembly: GCF_964254115.1. Lineage (NCBI taxonomy): Bacteria > Pseudomonadati > Pseudomonadota > Alphaproteobacteria > Hyphomicrobiales > Phyllobacteriaceae > Mesorhizobium > Mesorhizobium sp. LjRoot246. Next base: position 5,471,645 of record NZ_CAXUSN020000001.1, read on the forward strand.
CTTCCATGTTCCGTTCAGTGCTTCGGATTTAGGCCAGTACAGCCGCATGACCGAGAAGAACGGCCCTTTCGGTGCCGGCAGCCAGTTGCTTTCCTTGTCGGCTCCTGGCGAGTCATTCTGGACATAAAGCGTAATGCCGCCATCCGCGTCTTTCTTGAGGTTCGGCAGCATCGGCGAGTTGATCAGGTACCGGTCGAGCGGGTTGGCATAGAGCAGGCTTGCTGGCAATTGGTAGAGCGTCAGCGACCAGAATGCGTTGACCGGCGGCAACTGGTTGGCCGCGAAATGCAGGGTATAATGCTTTGCACCGTCCAGCGGCTTGCGATCCGTGTCGGTGAAGTAAACCGGATAGAGCGCTTCGTCCTTGGAGTTGCCATAGATGCCGAGCACGGCCGAGGCCATGCGGCTCATATAGTCGCCATTCAAGAATTCGCGCGTGCCGAACCCGTCGGCGCTGGTCTTTTTGCCCGTGTCGAGTTGCGTTGCCTTGTATTCGGCAAAAGTCTTCCATGCGTCGGCCATGCCATCTTCCACCGCCTTGCGCATTTCAGGGGAAAGCGCCTTCACGTCGAAGGGCTTGCCCGCTCCGATGCCGAGCTTGGCGAAACGCGCCATCATTTCCGTCTCGGACGGATGCGTCGGGCAGAACTGAAGGATGAAGTTCAGCTCGGCGAAGAAATCGGGCGAGGTCTTTTCGGCTTCGGCGCCGAGCGGTTTGATAAAATCGATAGGCGGCGGCGCGGCGGGCGCGGACTGCCCGAGGAAAGCAGACAGCGGCTGCACCTTGTAGCCGGCCTGAACCCTCTTGACGTCTTCGATGTCGCCCGGATTGAAGAGCTGGGTCCGATAGAGCACGAAGGCAAGCTCAGTCTCCGAGCGGATCACCTTTTTCACGCCGGCGGGCGTCTCGCCCTTCCAGCCCGGGCCGGCGAGCAGATAGTTTGCGGCTTCACTGCCGGTGGCGCGGCTGCCGACATAGGCGAAGTCGAAGGTGTACATGTCGATGAACTGGAGCGAGTAGTAGCGCTTCTTCTCCACGGCCGGCACCGTGAAGACGAGTGGCTCGGCACGAAGATCCGCTCCGACCGAGGAATAGGGCGTGTCTGAATTGGGGGTTTGAATCGCCTTGTCGTCCGGTGTGTAGACCCGTGCGGTGTTGACGAGCGTGTTCCATGGCGCCTTGTATTCCGGGTCGTTCTTGTCGACGAAATAGGAATATTGAACGCGATAGCTGTCGACGAGCGGGAAGCCGTAGATGGTGGCCTCCTTGGCGATGGCGCGAGCTTCGGCGGGAGTGATCGATTGATCGGCGGCTTGTGCAGGCAACACCATTGCAACGGCTGCTGCGGCAAGCCCAACCAGAGTAAATGAGATTCTCTTCACGATGGCCACCATTAGTTGGTTTCGATTGAACACAAGCTGCTTGCGGCGGCAGGCTTCTACCCGCGGCCGCGAAAATGGTTCAATGTCCGCTGTTGAAACTGTCCGCCATTTTCGCCAGCGCCTGGTCGAGCGTGAAGCTCGCCGCCTTCTGCCTGGGCGGATAGTCCTTGAAGGTGTTCAGGAACGGCTGCACCACCGCCTGCGCCGCCATGATCATGTAGGCCTTGGACAGGTACCAGTCGTAATAGGTGTTCGAGGTGATGTCCGCGCGCTCGTAGGGGTCGGTTCTGAGATTGAAGATCTTGGGGCAGCGCAACACCACGAGCGGATCCATCCACAGCCGCAGCGTGCCCTCGGTGCGCTGTTCCATGAACACGATCTTCCAGTTCTTGAAGCGCAGCGCGACGAGGCTGCCGTCGTCGTCGAAATAGACGAGACCCTGGCGCGGGCTTTTCACGCCCTTCTTCGTTAGGAAGTCGACCAGGTTGTAGCCGTCGATGTGGACCTTGAAGGTCTTGTCGCCGGCCTTGTGGCCCTTGAGCAGTTTGTTCGGAATGTCGGCATCGCCGGCGATCGCACAGAAGGTCGGCAGCCAGTCATGATGCTGCACGATGTCGTTGGTGACCTCGCCGGCCGGAACCTTGCCGGGCCAACGCACGATGAGCGGCACGCGGAAGGCGCCCTCCCAGTTGGTGTCCTTCTCGCTGCGGAACATCGTCATGCCGGCATCCGGCCATGAGTTCATGTGCGGGCCATTGTCGGTCGAGTAGAGGACGAAGGTGTCGTCGGTGATGCCGAGTTCGTCGAGATAGTCGAGCATCTCGCCAACGTTCTTGTCGTGATCGATCATCGTGTCGTGATAGGGCGACTGGTTCTCGCCCGCCTGGCCAATGCTTTCCGGCTTGGTGTGGGTGCGGCAATGCATGTGTGTGGTGTTGAGCCAGACGAAGAATGGCGTGCCGGCATCGTCCTGGCGCTTGATGAATTTCTTCGCCGCGGCAACGATCTCGTCGTCGATGGTTTCCATGCGCTTGCGCGTCAGCGGGCCGGTATCCTCGATCTTCTGCTTGCCGACACGGCCCCAACGCGGTTGCTCGGTGGGATCGTCCTTGTCCGTCGCAAAGCAATGCATCACGCCGCGCGGGCCAAACATTTCCTTGAATTTCGGATCCTTCGGATAATCCGGATCTTCGGGGTCTTCCTCCGCGTTGAGGTGGTAGAGATTGCCGAAGAACTCGTCGAAGCCATGCATTGTCGGCAGGTACTTGTTGCGGTCGCCCAGATGGTTCTTGCCAAACTGGCCCGTCGCATAGCCGAGCGGCTTCAGGACTTCGGCAATGGTCGCGTCCTCGGGCTGCAGGCCGACATCCGAACCTGGTATGCCGACCTTGGAAAGGCCGGTGCGATAGCAGCTCTGCCCGGTAATGAAGGAAGAACGGCCGGCCGTGCACGACTGCTCGCCATAGGCGTCTGTAAACATCAGGCCTTCCTTGGCGAGGCGGTCGATGTTGGGTGTCTTGTAGCCCATCAGTCCGTGCGTATAGCAACTCAGATTGGCGATGCCGATATCGTCGCCCCATATGACGAGGATGTTCGGCTTGCCGGTCTTTGGTGATTTCGCCATCTTTCCTGCCTCCTATTGTTGATCCTGCCCGGCCACATCGAGCGGGCCGGTTTGATTCAGTCCGAAGTCGTTCAGCCGGCGGTCGCATCGGTGAACGGGCCAATGCCGAACACCATGCTGGCGATGGCGACGAGGCCGACCACGAGCAGGATCACCGCCGTTATCAGCGTGAAAGAGACGGGATATCCGCTCTGGGCATGGATCAGGCCGGCATCGCGCATGTCATCGCGTTCCCGGCGCAGGCCGATCATGAATTGCACGTGATAGATGATGCCGACGACCAGCATGACGATGCCAAGCAGCACCAGCGTCACACCGAAATTGCGGGGCGCCGCGGCATGGCTGAGCGTGCCGGCGTCCCTGAGCTTCTGGAACACCTGGTAGATGGTGAAACCAAAACTGATCAGCGAAAGCGCCGTGCGAATTACCGACATCAGCGTGCGGTCGGCGCTCATGCGGGTGCGCTGGAATGACATACCCGTTCGCCTCGACGACAGCTCAACCGAGATGCTGGCGGAGCCGGATTTGCCGGTGACGGGTTCAACGCTCATTGCCGGGTCCTGCGAACGGAGGCGATGTCGAAGTCGACCAGCACTCTTGGACGCAGCCGCAGGATTTCGAAGTACGTTACCGTAACGATACGTGCGGGAGCGGCCGGAACTGGTGGCTTCCATTCACGGACGCCGATCGGAATCACTCCGCCGCCGGATCGTGCCTTAGAATTGTCCCGAGCTGATCGGGGGCGGGGGTTTTCCCCTTTCTCTCCATGATCGCAATAGGAGCACTGACCGTCGTCGCCGCGACCTTGCCGACCGTCCCCACCGTGCCGGCAATCACCATACCCAGTCCGTCGCCAAGACCTACTCTCGAGTCCGTCAGGATTTGACCGGAGGCCAGTTGAGATCCGAGCAGCGCCACGATTTCCGGGCTCTCGGCGAACTTGCTATGATTCAAGCGATCGTCCGTCTTTACATTGGTCAGGTCGATGACCGTTATTCCCGCCGCCTGCAGCTTCGACTTGTACGGCTCGCTTGACGGATCAATCTGGCCTACCCGGTCGACATCGCCCGAAATCAGACGCGAGATCGCAAGCGCGCGGTCGTCCCGCGAGATCATGATCGTGAATTTCGGCTTCTGTGGCCCGAGCTCGGTCCACTGTCGCCCGAAGACATCCACATCGAGGTCGGGAGATGCAAGAATTACGTTCCTGATCTTCGAAGAGACCCGACCATCCTGCAGAGCCATTTGCCTCAGCCCTTCCATGGCGAGCCAAGTTCCCATCGAATGGGCCATCACGGTGATGTCCGTGACGGTGCGATCATTGGCCAGAGCCTTCAATGTTCGCTCGAATGCCGTGCGGGAGAAGTTGGTGCTTTCCTTGTCGTAATTGTAATCGAGCACGCTCGCGCGCGATGGCCAGGTGAACAGAATGGGCGTGACCTTCGCGCCCGAGTCATGGACAAATTGCGCGAACCGAAAAACAGAATCCTCGTAACGGTTGTTGAAGCCGTGCACGAAGACGAGCACATGACCGTTTGAATTGTGAGCGTGCAGCCAGTCGCCCGCCTGCGGGATCGAAAGGTTCTTCGCGGCGACGACCGCGAATTCCTTTTGGGGATTCGGTGGCAGCTTTTTCGGCCACTCGACCGTGCCGGATGCGCGGTTCGGCGGAATTGAAATGGTCAGGTCGGTCAAGGAAAGTGTTGGACTGCGCTCGCCCGTGAACAGCGTTGCCGGGTCGCCAGAAGGTTTGCGGCTGGTCGCCACCAACATCGTCACATCCGACGCCGACGCGGACGTCATATTCGCGGCTACCGGCGCCAGAACGCCTTCCGGTCCCCCGCCGCACGCCGTCAGCGTGAGCAGGCACAGAGCCGCGGCGATTTTACCTACCCGCTTGCGCATTGGCACTTGGTTTGTCCCGCCGTTCAAAACTTCCCGGAAACGTCGAAGAACACAGCGTCGCCCTTCATGCGGTTTTCGACCTCGACCTCGTGAGCCCACCTCAAGGTTAAATCGACCTCGGTTTTTTCTCCGAACTTGGCCTTGTATTTGACCAGCGGCCCGACCGCGATCGAACTGCCCCTGAAGCCGTCGTGGGTGTCGGCGAACGCGCCCCGATCATCTTCGATCTGGTCCAGGAAGCCCGCTATTGCGCCCACCGACAGGTTCTCCGTCACGGCCTTTGTGACTGACAGATCGAGGTGGGCCATCGCACCGCTGTAGTAATCGGTGTCCTGGTTCCTGGTGTTGATGTCCACGCCAAATTTGGCGGAGAGGTCCAGCCCGTGTTGTGGGATGAGATAGGTGAAACCGATCGCCGGCGTGAATGTCCAGTAGTTCATGCCGATGAAGGCAACATCCCCCTCCTTCCATTCGCCGGTAGGCGCGGTGATCGTCAGGGATGCCGACAGCCAGGTATTCATGGCATCGTTATGCCAGCCAAACACGAGGGGTGCGAAAGCGATGTCCCCAAGCCCGGTGACGTGCTGATCCGTCCCGAACGGACCGACCTCGGCGGTGGCGCCCGTCCGACCCAACGGCACAGCAAGCTGGACGGCGTAAGTCCAGTTTCCCGGCAGGTGCAACTCGGGCACGTAGACCCCAGCCAGGATCGCGGCATAGGTATCACCGGTAAGGCCCGCCGCGACCGAACCTTTGCCGAATGGCACCTGACCACTGGCTTCGCCATGGTAGTAGATGTTGGACATTGCCCAATAGGCAGCGCCTGGCGTGGGCGGAACAATGCCCGCCCCAGGGCCGGCAAAGGCGCCGGGGATATAGCGGCCAGCAACAGCCTCTGTGGCATTTGCCTCCCTGACGGGAGCGAATGCCAGAAGAACAGCTGTCGCGGTTAATAGCCAGGCAGGTGATCTTGCTTCGGTCATTGTCTCCCTTTCTGCACCGGTCTCATTGGTCGCTAGAAATTGACCAGCGAAACACCAACCTCCATATTGAAGTCGTAGGGCCGGTCGTTGCCGATGCCGATACCTGGCCTGATATACCCGTTGATGGCCCCGCCGTTTGCCAGCTTGCCAAGATTGAACCCCAGGGCAACCTCCCAGGACATGGGTGCTGTCTTGGCTTCGAAGTCGTAACTTGCGGTCACGTCCGACGTGAGCCACCAGCGTTTGGCGTGCGGCTTGTAGACGACGTAGAAATCGAAATCGCCGCGATTGACCTCTGCCCGATCGCTGTCGCCGGCAAACGAAAAATTATGAATGTAGGCGGGGGCGATGATGATCTCCGGGCTCGCGAAGTAAGCCCAGGTCAGTCCCGGTGCAGCGACCCATTTGCCGGTGCCGAGCACATCCTCGGAGGCGGTAGGCGCGTAAATCTCGGTGCTGAGGATGAACGCCTGCCGTCTGCTCAGATAAGGGATCCAGCTGAACTTCGCCGCGACGTCGCCGATGCCGAATTCGTCGTCGCCTGTCAGGTTGGTTCCATCAAGCGGCACGGTCAGCCGAACCGAAGCCTTTCCGTCGAGGAACGGCTCTGTGTAACGAAGGTTGGTGATGTCGTAGTATTCGTCATCCGGTAGGAATCGATACTCGTTGGAGATCGCCAAGGTCCTCGTCAGCACCGCAGGGTTCGTCCCCGACGTATCCTTGGCCTCCTTCGCCTCCTGGGCCTCGGCCGTTCCCATGGATAGTGCAATTGCAAAAGCCATCGCAAGGGCACGACAAGCTGAGCCGGACACTGACGCTCTTCCCTCTGGTTTGCCTTTTGCGCACCGCCTGCTGGGATCGGCGGAAACCGGCCGACGACACTGGTTCATGAAGCTTCTGATCATCGGCGAGAGCGGGCTATTGCCGGCACCCAAAGAATGACCGGCTCTGCCGCCGCCAGGTTAACGCGCTTCTCGGACATCCCCACTCGCGACCCTTCTCTGCACGCCGAACTTTCGGAGCGTTGACAGAATTAGGCCAGAATGTGGGGATGCGAAGTACGTAACAGTAACAATAGCCGGGTCGAGCCATTCTCAGCCTCGTCTAGGCGCAAAGGTTCTACGGCGGACAATCCGTATTTATTGGCACATGCGGATGATATCGTTTTCCAATTCGACGCAAAGCTCTTCGTATTCGGCTATGGCAGCGCGGTTCCCGTTTCCTTTTTCCGCTCTCAGACGCTCCAGCATCGCGCTGGCATCCTCAAAGGCACCGCACAGACTGAGCAGATCAGGATTTGTCGCGCTCAGTATTTGCAGCCTGCCGCGCAACGCCGGCATTTTCAGCATGAGCTTAATCAAGCCCCGACGGTCATGGTCGTTTTCCGCAGTTGTGGCCATTGGACTTCGAGCCGCGTTAGCAAGCGAAACCATTCCAGCCGCACATCTAGACGCTGGCGCGATGAGGCATGATTTGCAACAATCACCTAAGCCTGCGGACAAGCGCCAGCACTTTACTGTTACAATAGGAATTGCTTAGGCGGCTCGCGCCCGGCTGGGTCGCTCTTCCGGATCCTGCGTGGGCGGGGAATTTTCTGCAGCCCGCCAGACATTCCAAACATTCGACACCCGGCCAACGGTTCATGCCCCAAATCGAAACCGCATCGGTTCGGTCTGTGGGCAGATGCGGCTGTTACCGTTTCGTAGCGGTATGTGCGGCCCGTCAACCTTGTGCGGTCGCCAGCAATTTCTACTCTTCGAAGATGCCGGTCCGGCGCTGAAGTGCGTCTGCTGAGCCGGCCAAGAACAGCCAAGGGGACGCGGCACCCGGATGCTTGTGTGACCACGTCCCAACCATGTGCTTCGGAGGAACACCATGTCACATCGGCAGTATCCCAAACGGCTAGCGGGCATGCGCGGCGGGCTCCTCGCCGCGACCTTTCTCTTCGTGCCGCTCGGCGACGCATTCGCGGATGATGCACGCGATCTGCTCAAGGCGATGTCCGACTATATGGGCGCGCAGCAGAATTTCTCGTTCTCCTACCAATCGTCAATCGAGGCCGTCTCCTCCAGTTTCGAGAAACTGCAATTCGTCAGTTCCGGCACCGTCAATGTCAGCCGGCCCGACAAGATCAGGGCCACGCGCACCGGCGGCTTCGCCGACGTCGAGATGGTCTACGACGGAAAAATGCTGACGGTGTTCGGCAAGAATCTCGATGCTTACGCGCAGGTGGAGGCCAAGGGCACGCTTGAGGACCTCGCCGACCGGCTCGCCGACGCTGGCGTGGAGCCTCCCGGAGCCGATCTGCTGTCCTCTGACATTGCCGATGCCCTGTTGGGCGGCGTTACCGAAGCCAAGCACATTTCCAGCGCCAATGTCGACGGTGTCCCCTGCGAGTATCTGGCGTTCCGGACACCGGATGTGGACTGGCAGATATGGATCGAAGACGGCCCGAAGCCAATCCCGAGGCGCTATGTCATCACCAGCAAGAACACCTCCCAGGCGCCGCAATACACGCTCGAAATCCGCGATTTCAAGAGCGGCAGCGAAGTCCCGGCCACGAGCTTCGATTTCCACGATGCGGGCAGCGCCAAGAAGGTCGATCTCAGCCAGTTGGAGATGATCGACGAACTGCCTGCGCCGAAAGAGGAGGATGTGCAATGAAAAGGCGATCCACATACTTGGCGCTCGGCCTGGCCGCGGTGTTTCTGTTCGGCGATTTGCGGATCGAAACGGATCAGCCGATGTCGGCCGCCATCAGCTTTGGCACGCCAGCCGAAGCAAGGATCGGGCACCCGCTCACTCCCCTTTCCTATGCCGGCGTTGCCCGTAGGACCGCCCGCCGCACCGTTCGACGGACAGCCCGCAGGCTTGCCGTCCTGCCCGCAGGCTGCGTCTATGGCCCTTACTACGGAGCCTATTACTACAATTGCGGCGGCGTCTACTACGCCAGGAGTAGCGGGGTCTATGTGGAAGTCATCATCCAATGACCACGAAGATCGGTCCCGCGATAGTCGACAGACGCACCGTGGTCGCCGGCATGCTGGCAGCCGGCTTGACGGTGGCCGGCCATGCGACGGCGCGAGCGCAGGCGGACCCGCTGCCATCGTGGAACGAGGGTGCCGCGAAAGCCGCGATCCTCGACTTTATCAGGCGCACGACGGCTCCCGGAGGGCCGGACTTCGTCCCGGTCTCGGAACGCATCGCCACTTTCGACAATGACGGCACGCTGTGGACCGAACAGCCATTTTATTTCCAGCTGGCGTTTGCCCTCGACAGGGTGAAGGCGCTTGCGCCGACACATCCGGAATGGAAAACCGAACAGCCTTTCAGCGCCGTCATTTCCGGCGATATGAAAGCCTTGATGGCTTCCGGCGAGCCGGGATTGATCGAGATCATGGAGATTACCCATGCCGGTATGACGACGGACGAATTCGCCCAAACCGTCATCGACTGGACCCGGACCGCACGGCATCCCCGATTCAACCGGCCTTACACCGATCTGGTTTTCAAGCCCATGTTGGAGCTTCTGTCGCATCTGCGACAGAACGGGTTCAAGACATTTGTTGTCTCCGGCGGCGGGATCGAATTCATGCGGCCGTGGATGGAACAGGTGTACGGCATCCCGCCGGAACAGGTCGTCGGTTCGTCCGGCATCACGCAATACAAGCTTCAGCCTGACGGAACGCCCGTGCTGGTCAAGGAGGCCAAGGTCGAGTTCGTCGACGATGGTCCCGGCAAACCGGTGGGGATCAACCGGTTCATCGGCCGAAAGCCGATTTTCGCTTTCGGCAATTCGGACGGCGACCAGCAGATGCTGGAATGGACAGCGTCGGGAACAGGGCCGCGCTTCATGGGGCTGGTGCACCACACCGACGCCGAACGCGAATATGCCTACGACCGCGCTTCGCCGGTCGGCAAGCTGGACAAGGCGTTGGATGAGGCAACGAAGAAAGGCTGGACCGTCGCCGACATGAAGCGGGATTGGAAGGAGATCTTTCCTTCCTGAAACTTGAAGCGGAGCGAAGCTCTTCTACGAAAACTCCGCTCAAATCGACCATGGCAGCGCACCTTTTGAGTCGTGCGCGATTGCCTAACCAGAGGAACGGCGGATGCGTAACTTCCTTCTAGCGCTCATCCTGCAAGGCGTGGTGTTATCGCCCGTCGCCGCCGGCCCCGCCATCACCACGGCAAAGATCAGTTTCCGCTCCGGACCGGGCACCGGCTACAGCAGCATCGGGGCGATACCGGAAGGAGCCCAGATCGACCTTGCCGAATGCGACGGCTCGGGTGGCTGGTGCGCGGCTACCTACAATGGCAAGACAGGCTTCGTCAGCGGCAAATATGTCAACGAAGCGGATTCCGGCCGCCCCGGTTGGCCGCGCTCCTACACCACGGACCAGGGCGCCGAGATCGTCCTTTACCAGCCCCAAGTGACGAGCTGGGATAATTTTACAGACCTGAAGGCGCTGGTTGCTGCTGAATACAAGACATCCAAGGACGCCAAACCCATCTTCGGCGTGATCGGGCTTGCCGGAACGACGATAGCCGATCAGGACGCGGGCGAAGTCGTCGTCAGCGACATCAAGGCGACCGAACTCGATTTCTCGGCTCTCGACCGCAAGGCGCTCGCCGACCTGGCGCTCGAGGTCGGCAAGCTGCTTCCCACCGGCACGGTGACGCTGGCGGAGGAGAAGCTGACCGCCAGCCTGGCCAGCTACCAGAGGATGGACGACGTGAAGGACTTGAAATCCGATCCGCCGCCGATCTTCGTCAGCAAGGTTCCGGCGGTTCTCCTGCAGACCAACGGCAAGGAAGTCGACGCGCCACTGAAGGGCGTGGGCGGACTGTCCTTTGTCGTGAACACGAATTGGGATCTCTTCAAGGTCGACGCCGGCGGCGCCTATTATCTGCGCGACGAGAAATCCTGGCTTACCGCCAACAGCCTTTCCGGTGACTGGCAGCCGGCACCGAGCCTGCCCGACCTGCTCTCGAAGCTCCCCGACGAAGAGAGCTGGAAGGAAGCCCGTGCGGCAATCCCGCCCGCGCCCTTTGCCGAGGGCAAGGCACCGAAGGTGATCTACTCGGCAGAGCCGGCCGAGCTGATCCAATTCGACGGCGAGCCGACGCTCGAGGATGTTCCGGGCACAGGACTTCAGTGGGCTTCCAACAGTGACAACGACGTCTTCTTTCTTAAACAGACTGGCGCCTGGTACGTCCTGTTGTCGGGAAGATGGTTCTCTGCGACGGCGCTCGACGGCGCGTGGACCTTTGCCACGCCGAGCCTGCCGGAGGATTTCCAGGAAATTCCAAGCGACGCGCCCTATGCGTCGGTGCGCGCGTCCGTGCCCGGCACATCCGAGAACGCGGAAGCGCGGCTGAAGGCGAACATCCCGCAGATGGCTAGGGTTTCGACGGATGGCTCCGTGACCGTCGATGTCGCCTATAGCGGCGAGCCGAAATTCGAGCCGATCGACGGCACGTCGGCGACCTATGCCGTCAACACCAACGAGACCGTCATCCAGGTGGGCGGGAAATATTTCGTGCTCAAGGATGGCGTCTGGTTCGTTGGCGATAGTCCCACAGGACCGTTCAGTGTCGCCAAGGCAGTGCCGGACGAGATCTACAAGATCCCACCCTCCTCGCCCGTCTACAACGCCACATATGTGCGGGTCTACCGGACTGAAAATGATGCCGTTTGGTTTGGCTATACGCTCGGCTATCTCGGCGCCTATCTAGCCTGGGACGCGGTAGTCTACGGCACGGGCTGGTATTATCCGGCCTACTGGGACTATGGCTGGCACGGCGGCTATTGGCCGTATTACGCGCGCCCGGTCACCTATGGCGTGGGCGCGTTCTACAACCCTGCGCGCGGGACGTTCGGCCGCTACGGCTACGCCTACGGCCCCTATCGCGGCATCATCGGCGGCGCCAGCTACAACCCGCGAACGGGCACCTATGCGCGCGGTGCGGCGATCGCCGGCCCGGCCGGTGAACGAGGCTTCATCGCGGCCTACAATCCGCGCACCGACACAGCGGCGTTCGCCCGTGGCGGCGCCAACGTATACGGCTCCTGGGGAACCGCGGGCGTGAAGCACGGTTCGGAGTGGGCGCGCATCAGCGGAGGAACGACGGCCGCCGGCGGGGAAGGAGCCCGCTGGCGCACTGCCAACGGCAATCATGGCTTCGTGGCCGAAGGCAGGCGCGGCGACGTCTATGCCGGCCGAGACGGCAACGTCTACCGCAAGGAGAACGGCCAGTGGCAGAAGCATGCCGATGGCGGTTGGCAGCCCGTCCGCGCGCCGGACACCGATATCGGCGGGAAATCCGCACAGCAGATTGCCGCCAATCATCCGAAAGCGACCGACGCCGTCAAGAACCGGCCCAGGGCCGAAGGCAATGCACCGCGGGCGCAGCGACATGTCCGCCCGGCCGCGCCTGAAGGCCTGGGCTTCGATCGGGCAAGCAGGTTGACCGGCAACCAACGGTCGCTTGCCCGCCGCACCGAGTTTCACCCGGAATTCAATAGGGGCGGTTTCCGTGGCGGCGGCTTTCATGGCGGCGGTGGCTTCCATGGCGGCGGAATGCAGCGGTTCCGGCGCTAGCAATCCCGGCGCATCGACGCGTCTCGCGGCGGGGGCACCAGAACCCCTCAACCTCGAGAATTCTATCTGAAAGGACCTGAAATGTCGGGGTTGGTGAGATCATGATCGAGAGACCTTTTCTGAGCGCAGTCGCCTTGGCCGCCTTGCTGACCGGAGGGGTAGGTCACGCCGCCGCCGCTTCCATGGAAGCCTTGCAAGGCGCGTGGACGATGAACGGGACAGGATGCGCCGATACGTTCAAGAAGGCCGGCAATAGGTTTGAATACAAGGACCGGAGTTCCTCGCTAGCAACCGGAATCATCGTTTCCGGAAGCAAGATCCTCGGACCCAATGCCACATGCAAAGCCTAGAATATCTTGCAACGGGGCGACCATTTCTCCGTTCGCCTGAGCTGTTCGGATGCCGTCCTGTTCAGCAGTTTTTCGGTATCCTTCCGGGTCATCGACAAGACGCATTTCGAGCGCTTCGACCCTCAGTTTCCCGAAATGTCGGTCCTCTACTACAAGTGCGAACTCTGAATGTTGCGCCCGGCAAATGCCTGGATCAGGATGCGAGAGCTTGCCGCCTTGGGCGGCGGGCCTTGGCCAGCGCCTGTCATGGGCCAGACGTTGACGGCGTCGGATGTAAGCCTCGGCGAGAGCGTGGGGGCTGTCCTCCTGGAACGGTCAAGACAGCCAACAATGTGGTCACGACCGCGGTGACCGTACCGGTCAAGGCATTGCAGCCGAATGCCACGCCTGCCCAGCCGGCGCCGATCAACGATATCCTCATTAGCGACCCAAACGTACAGCCGTGAGATCAGACTGGCTGAATGGATTTGACATTGCCTTCGGCATCGATGAGGCAGCTCGTTTTTTTACCGCCGGCATCGAGTTCGACCTGATAGGTGTTCGAATCGAGCTTGCTGGAGGAGACCGGAAGGATCTTGGTGGTATCGATGCCGTTCGCCTTGGCGACCGCATTGGAGCAAAGCAGCTGAAGATCCGCTGGAGCGGTCTCGACTTTGGTCCTGGACATCTGTTCCGGCGCAGGCGGCGCGCTGACGCAAGCGACCAAGGCGGCTGGTCCAAGGCTTGCGCCCAGCATCAATGCGATTGCTCGTTTTGCTGACATTGTCGTGCCTCCCCAAACGCTGCCTTAAACGCCCTTGTAGAGGGCCGCCCCCTGCATGAGCACGATAACCTTGGCACCAACATTGACGCGCGATGCGAAGTCGGTGACGTCGTCGTTCCTCATCCGGATACATCCCGATGATACGTCGAGCCCAATCGTCCATGGCTCGGGCGTACCGTGTATCCGGTAAATCGTGTCCTGGTCGCCCTCGTACAGATAGAGTGCCCTGGCACCGAGCGGATTGTCGGGTCCACCCGGCATGCCTGCCGCATATTTCACTGCCTTGGGGTCGCGAGCGACCATTTCAGCCGGAGGCGTCCAGGTCGGCCATTCCGCCATGCGTCCGACGCGCACTATGCCGGCCCATCCAAATCCTTCCCGGCCGACACCGATGCCGTAACGCATGGCCTGCTGGCCAGGCTGCACAAGATAGAGAAAATGCTGATTGCCATCGATGATGACCGTGCCCGGCACTTCCGCGGTCCGGAATTTGACCATTTGCGGGCGAAAAGCCTCAGGCACATCCTTGTGAAGCTTATAGTATTTGTAGGCCTTGGTGCGATCGTAATCGGTCCACTGCCGCGTCTGCGGGTTGTAGACCTGGGTTCCCCCGGCAAAGGCGATCGACGCCGAGACCGCCAAGCCCGCAGCCATCAGCAGCGCAATCCGCGGGAACCGCTTGGACGCAAGGCTCGTTGGACGCCTTGCGGCATTTATTCCCTTCGGGTTCGCGGTCATGGCTTTGCCCATCCGTTGACGCGATCCTCGTTCTTGGCCACCCATTGTTCGGCAAATTCGTAAGGATCCCGTCTTTCAACCTGGAGCGCGTAGCTCATGTCGATCGCCTCCTCGGGTTTGAAATCGATACGATCCAGGAAACGAGCCAGTTCGGGATGTTTCTTGCGCAAGGCAGTCGCGTAGCCGATGTGGTAATGCGCCGTATCCCACGCCACCGCCGCACTCGACTTCGACAGCCATGATGACGGATCCTCCGAAGGCAGGACGATCTTCCATTTGGCGGCATCGAAGGGCGGTTCGCTCAGGCGAACGATATCGTGCAGCTTGAAAACCACATGCGGCGCGTAGCAGCCGAAGACCATAGGGCGATCCGTGGCTTCGGCGGCATCCACCGCAGCCATGCCGACATCCTCTGGCATTTCCAGCAGCGTCATCGTCTTGGCATAGCCATAGCTGTTGGCGCGAATGCGCTCGATGGTGGTCGACGACCATGTCTCCGCGCCGATCCACATCTCGCCCTTGCCGTCGCCATCGGTATCGAGCGATGCGGTCTTCTTCGGGTCGCTGAGGTCCGAGATGTCCTTGATGCCGTATTTGTCGGCAGCTACGCGCGTTGCGCAAATGCCCTGCCATGCGGGCACTCCAATCGGGCTGATCGCGACAGTGCCTGCATCGGTTGCGTATTTCTTGACGAGGTTGTCCAGGTTGGGGAGCCAGACCTCGGGATGGATGTCGACCTCACCGGTGTTGAGGCCCGCGAAGGCGATCAGGGTGCCCATCGGGACGACATCCGCATCCAGCCCGAACTCCTTCTTCAGGCTGACTTTCAAAATGTTGGCGGTCGCCTGACCCGACGACCAGTTGGGCATAGCTATGACAAGGTCGGCGGCATGAGCGCCGACGCTCAGCATGGTTATGGCTGCCGCCAAAATTGATCTTCGAAACGACCGCCACACCGTCAACGCCCCGGCCCTCCTGCCTGTCGCAATGCATTCACCCGAAGACCAATCCGCCTTTGGCAATGCCAGTTGTCCGTTCTCGACAAGAAGAAGCTACAAATGAAAACAGGATCGGTGCCTTGCTCCCAGATCGCCGCTGTCATTTCTTTCTTGGCCGACTACGCTCAAGATCATTTCTGATCACAGGGCCAGTGGCAATTCTGTAACTGTTACGTATCGAGTACCCGACCATCGCAACGTCGTCGGAGCGATCCCTCGTCATGGTGGGTGTCTCGAGGCGCGGCGAGCCGTTGTCTCCCGATGATCTCCGGTCGCGCGGCATCTGAGATCGCTCGGTTCTTCGCAGGCTGCCCCGGTGACGGCGGCCGTCCGAAGCCGAATTGGCGACGACTAGTCCATTCGACAATGACGGAACCGACGCATCCGTTTGGGATGCGTCGGTTCGAAGGGCTATGCGTGGCGGATTTCCGTTCCCAGCACCTTGAGGCATTCGCGAATGAACGCAGCAAGCGCCGTCCAACCTTTGGCCGAAACCATCGTCCCATCCACATAGGCGTCGGTGGGGGACAGATCGATGTAGGTGCCACCGGCAAGCGTCACCTCCGGCTCGCAAGCCGCGAGCGCCGCCACCTTCTTGCCGCGGACGACGCCGTCGACCGCAATCAGAATCTGGACGCCATGGCAGATGGTGAAGATCGGCTTTTTGGCCTCGTGGAAATGACGCACCATCGCCTGCACGCGCTTGTCGGTGCGGATGTATTCGGGGCCACGACCGCCGGCGCAGTAGACAGCGTCGTATTGGCTCAGTTGCTTCTCGGCGTCGGAGAACGTCTTGTTGATCAGCGCGTTGTGGCCGGGCTTTTCGGTGTAGGTCTGATCGCCCTCGAAATCGTGCAGCGAGGTCTTGATCAGATCTCCGGCGCTTTTGTCGGGGCACACGACATGAACCGTGTGACCGACCGCCTCCATCGCCTGCTGGTAGACGAAGATTTCGTATTCCTCGGTGAATTCACCGGTCAGCATAAGTATTTTTTTGCCTGGCATGGCTTTTCCTCTCGGCTTGTTTCAGGGCGAGGTGCACTTCGCGCCTCGCCTCCTAGGGATCGAATCGGCTCAGAACGGGGAGGCGGGGAACATTTCCTTGGTGTTGGCCTGGGTAATCAGCGGCGCACCGAGCTTGAGGGTGCCCCGGACAAGCGACCTCGCGACCGCTACTCGAACGCAGGCAGGAGCCTGTCCCGCGAATTCTCGATATGCACCCGCATCGCCTTTTCGGCTGCGTCCGGATCGCCTGCCGCGAAAGCCGAAAGGATCGCCTCATGCTCGTCAAGCGCCTCTTCGGTGACGCGTGAATGATACATCAGGCGGAAAATGTGGAAGTGCGTGTGCTGGTGGTTCAGCGTCTCGCGGATGAGGTCGTTGTGGGCGAACTGCATGATCCTGTCATGGAAGATCGCATCCTGGCGCGCGAAGTTCGAATAGCGCAGGCGTTCGTCCCTGCCCTCTCGCCGGGCCATCACCCCTGCCGCCTCCTGCAGGACCGCGAGGCCTGTCTCGTCCAGCGCTGCCGTAGCCTTGGCCGCGGCAGCCGGCTCGAGCAACAGGCGCAATTCATAGAGTTCGTCGAACCTGCGCCGGGTTATCTGCGGCGCCGCGCGATAGCCGATCAAGTGGGTCTTCACCACCAGACCTTCACCCTCCAGGCGTCCAAGCGCCTCGCGGATCGGCGTGTGCGAGACGTTGAAGTCCTTCACGAGGTTGTCGACGGTGATGCGCGATCCCGGCGCAATTTTAAGCGACATAAGCTGCTGGAAGATTGCTTCATAGACATCTCCGGCCAGGCCATTGGCGCGGGAAATCCGGCCCGTCGGCAGCGTGTCCTTGTCTGATGTAACGTCGGTGTTCTGCATCTTTGCCTCTTGACAGGTGCAACCACTAACATGATGCTCCGGCCAATTCAATCCTATATCCTATACGATTTTATAGAGGATATTTTGTGAGAATGGACCAACCATGACATTGTTCGCCGCAATCCGATTGCCGCGCGAGATCCTGTTCGGCAAAGGACAGCGCCAAGTTCTGCCTGACGTCGCCGCCAAACATGGCCGACGCGCCTTCATCTGCACCGACGAGCGCTTTGCCGGCACGTCCGTGTTTGCCGAGATGATCGCCTCGCTGAAGGAAGCCTCGATCGAAGTCCTTGTTCACGACAGGACTTTGCCTGATGTGCCGCGCGACAGCGTTGCGGTCTGCGTTGCCGAGGCGAGCGGCTTCAGGCCCGATATGGTGATCGGCATCGGCGGCGGCAGTTGCCTGGACATGGCCAAATGCGCGGCGCTCCTGATCAGCCACGGAGGCAGGCTTCAGGACTACTATGGCGAGTTCAAAGTGCCTGGCCCTACCCTTCCCCTCATTGCGGTGCCGACCACAGCCGGCACCGGCTCCGAGGTTACGCCAGTGGCCGTCATCTCCGACCCGGAGCGCACGCTGAAGGTCGGGATCTCCAGCCCTCACCTCATCGCCGCTGTCGCTCTATGCGATCCGGATCTGACCTTGACCTGCCCGCCGGGATTGACGGCCATCGCCGGCGCGGACGCCCTCACCCACGCGATCGAGGCTTTCACGGCGGCCAGGCGCGGCACGGACCCGACCTTGCCGCAGAAGCATGTTTTCGTCGGCAAGAATGGGCTGACCGACCATTTCGCGCTGTTGGCCATGAAGCTCCTGGGACGCAGTCTCGAGAAAGCCTGTCGGGACGGGTCGGATGAAGATGCGCGGGCCGATGTCATGATGGGGGCTCTGGCGGCCGGTTGCGCTTTCGGCTCGGCAGGAACCGCGGCCGCCCATGCCGTTCAATACCCGGTCGGCGCGCTCACCCACACCGCGCATGGTCTGGGGGTCGCCACCATGCTTCCCTATGTGATGCGGTATAATCTTTCTGCCGCCACCGAGGAGATCGCGGAGACGGGCGCCGCTCTCGGCCTGCCGCGGACGGGCAATACGCCTGAGCAGGCAGCTGCAGCAACTATCGACGAGGTCGCCCGGTTGTTCGGCGCGATCGGCATTCCAAAAACCCTGGCCGAGCTCGGCCTTCCCGCGGACAAGGTCGACTGGACCGCCGAACAGGCGCTCGGCATCGACCGGCTGATCAAGAACAACCCGCGCAGTTTCGACATTGTCGCCATGCGGCGACTGGTCAAAGCGGCTTACGACGGCGACATGGACGCCGCCGCGACGTAACCACTAGAGGCAATCCAATGAACATCTCTTCAGGGCAATTCGACGAGGATGCAGATATGTCCGATTACGCGACGTTCTCGCATGGTCTTTTTATCGACGGACACTGGCGACCCTCGTCCGACGGCCGCGTGATTGAAGTGATCGACCCCTCGACCGAAGCCGTCATCGCGGCGGTTCCTGACGCCACGCTCGCAGACGCGGCTGCAGCGGTCGATGCCGCCGCGAAGGCAGCTGTGGGCTGGCGAGAGACGCCACCACGCAAGCGCTCGGAGATTCTCAGGCGTTGCTTCGAACTGATGAGTGAGCGAGCAGAGGCCCTGGCCTCCCTGATCTCGCTGGAGAACGGCAAGGCGCTGCGCGATGCGCGCGGCGAGATCGCGTATGCCGCCGAATTCTTCCGCTGGAATGCCGAGGAAGCCGTCCGTATCAGCGGCGAGTTCGGCCTGGCGCCGTCCGGCGCCAACCGGATCATTGTCGACTACCAGCCCATCGGCATTTGCGTGCTCATCACGCCATGGAATTTCCCGGCCGCCATGGCAACGCGCAAGATCGCGCCGGCGCTCGCGGCCGGTTGCACCGTGATCTTGAAGCCCGCGAGCGAGACGCCGCTGACGGCCTATGCGCTCGCAGCGCTTTACGAGGAAGCCGGCGTGCCGCCCGGCGTCGTCAACGTCCTGACGACTTCAAAGCCAGGGCCTGTGACGGCGGCCATGCTGGCCGATCCACGCGTGCGAAAACTGTCATTCACCGGCTCAACCGGTATCGGCCGCCTGCTCCTGGCCGAGGCCGCGAAACACGTCATCTCCTGTTCCATGGAACTTGGCGGCAACGCACCGTTCATCGTCTTCGACGACGCCGACCTGGAAGCCGCGCTCGACGGTGCGATGGTCGCCAAGATGCGCAACGCCGGCGAAGCCTGCACGGCCGCCAATCGGCTCTACGTCCAGACCGGCATCCATGATGCCTTTACGGAAGGGTTGAGCAACCGCATGGCTGCCCTCAATGTTGGCACCGGAACCGATCCGCGGACCGAGTGCGGTCCGATGATCACCAGGAAGGCCGTGGACAAGATCGACCGGCTCGTCAAGGACGCGGTCGGCCGGGGCGCCAAAATCCAGTGCGGCGGGGCAATCGCCGAAGGCAAGGGTTACTTTTATCCGCCGACGGTGCTTCGCGACGTGCCGGCCGACGCTATCATGGCCCACGAGGAAATCTTCGGTCCGGTGGCTCCCATCACGCGCTTCGACGATGAGGCGGAAGCCATCGCCAAGGCCAATGACACCGAATACGGTCTCGCCGCCTACATCTTTACGCGTGACCTCGCCAGGGGAATGCGAGTGGCATCGAAGATCGAGTCGGGCATGATCGCCCTGAACCGCGGCCTGATGTCGGATCCGGCGGCGCCATTCGGCGGAGTCAAGCAGAGCGGGCTGGGCCGCGAGGGTGGTCAGAGGCACGGCGTTGCCGAGTTCCTGGAAGCGAAGTACATCGCCGTGACCATCTGAGCAGACGTCCATGCAAAAAGATCCGTTCCGCATTCGCGATCACGTGGCCAATTTCGATGAGATCGTCGCCGAGATCATCCGCCGCAGCGCGGAAACCAGGGCGAAAACCCCCATGCTGGCAAACGTTGGCTACGGTTCCGAACCCACCGAAACCGTCGACGTATTCTTTCCGGAAGGCGATCGCGACCGCCTGCCGGTTCATATGTTCATCCACGGCGGCTACTGGAGAATGTTCTCGAAAAGCGACTATTCCTACGTCGCCGACACGGTGACGCGCGCCGGAGCGATCGCGGTCATTGTCGACTATGCCCTGATGCCTGCCGTGAGGATGGCCACGATCATCGACCAGGTCCGTCATGCCAAGCAGTGGATACTCGACCACATCGCGGACCATGGGGGCGACCCCGGCCGATTGACCGTCAGCGGGCACTCCGCTGGTGCCCAGCTCGCAGCCACGCTGTTCAATGATCAGAGCCGATCATCGGGCATCAGAGGCGCGCTGCTCCTTGGTGGTTTGTACGAATTGAAACCTCTGCAAACCTCGTTCCTTGCCGCCGAGATCGCGATCGCAGATGAAGAAGCCCGCTGGTTCTCGCCACTGACACACAACTTCGATCCGTCAGTGAAGGTTGAGATCGCCATCGGGGGCGAGGAAACGCCGCCATTTCTTAGCCAGGCCAAGGCATTCGCCGAGCATCTGAGAAAGCAGGGTCTGCATGTCTCCCGAACCGTCATCGCCGGTGCCGATCACATGAGCAGCGTTCGCGACCTTGGAAAGAGTGGAACCCACGCTGCGGATCGTTTGGCGAAACTTGTCCAGGATAGCGGAGCCGCTGCGTTCAATCCGGAGGCAAAGTCAGTGCCATAGAATAGGAGCGAACTCGCCTACCTCAGCTGACTGCGCCTCTGCTAGCTTACAATCTGTTCGGCGACAGCTTCTTCGAGGCCTGCCGCCGCTTGGGCGGCGAGACCGCGCGCCGCTGCCTGTGAATCGTAAAATTCCTCGAGCGCGTGGACCCTGCCCCACCGCAGCGTGAACACGTGGAGACCACGGTTGACGTATGACGGGTCGCCGTTGAGCAGGGTTGCGGTGCCGTCCCACTGGGCAAACACGGTGGTATGCCACGGCCAGCCCTTCACCCAGATGTGGTTGACCGTGAGATGGAGAGTGGGCAGAACACGGCCGAGGCGCTCAAACCACCGGCGCAGGGCTTCCTTGTCATGGCGCTCCCCACCAAGCGCGTGGGCGCCACCAACCCGGTGATGGACATGCGGCGCGATGGCCTTCACCGCTGCATCCCAGCGACGATTGTTGACGTCATCGAAGCTCTGCCGGATCGATTTCTTGACAAAATAGCTATAAAGCATGTGACCTCTCCTCCAAACTCATTGGGATGGCGTGATCGGATGCGAGAGCCCCGGCCAGCGTCACGCAGGCCGCGGTCCGCGCGTCAGGTCAGGGCATTGTCGCGTCGGCTCGCAGGGATGTGTCAGCCTCGGTCGAGACCGTCACCTCCTTGCCTGACCTTGAGAACGCATAAAGCGAGCCCGGATGGCCAGGTATGGAAAACGCTACGGAGTCGCTGTTGGCGAGACCCATGACGACCCGCTGCGGATCACCCCCCGCCTTCGGCGCGAAGGTGGCGGTGACCTCCAGAAGGTCGCCGTCGACCGGGACGTAGTAGGCCACCATGTCGAGGTGTCCCTCGTGCAGGCTGCCGCCTTCGATCGGGCGTCCGATGGTGGCTTCTTCGGCAAGAGCCGGGGTTGCAATAAACAGCGCGGCCAGGAGCGAGGCGCTCAGGATTTTGCGGATCATTTCATTTGTCCTTTTTAGATTGTGTTCGCCCTCTATATAGGGTATAGATTACGAACGCAATCTAAAAAGGAGATGACGATGCGCGTAAGTCGCACTCAGGCTGCGGAAAACCGCGAGACCGTGATCAATGTGGCAAGCCGCCTTTTTCGAGAGCGTGGCTTTGACGGCATCGGCCTCAAGGATCTGATGAAGGGGGCCGGGCTGACCCAAGGCGCCTTTTACAAGCAATTCGAGTCAAAGGACGATTTGGCGGCGCAGGCATCCAGGCGGGCGATGGAAAGCGCCGCCCACAAATGGTCGGCCGCGACCGCGGCAAATCCTGGGAAACCGCTCGACGGGGTTATCTCATTCTACCTCAGTATGGACCACCGCGGGGAAAAGATGGACGGCTGCCCGGTCGTTGCGCTCGGCTCGGATGCGGCCAGGCAGGGCGCCGAGGTGAAGGCGTCATTCGAAGCCGGGATCAAGGAATACCTCGAGATGCTCGGCAGTTGGGTTGGCGAGGACGACAGCGAGAAGGCGATGGCCGTTCTCTCGACGATGGTCGGCGCGGTCATGCTCTCGCGGGTCGTCAACGACCCCAACCTCGCGCAGGCTTTTCTGGATGCAGCGGCCGATCAGGTTCGCGAAACGGTCGCCATCTGAACGGTGCGGGGCAGCGCTGCCGGCACACCAAAATGATAGGAGAGCAGATGCGACGGATTGTCGTCACAGGCATGGGAGCGGTCACGCCCCTGGCCGCCAATGTCGAAGCGTCCTGGTCACGCCTGCTTGCCGGTCGTTCGGGCATTCGTAGGCTTCCGGACGATGTGGTGGGAGAGCTGCCAGCGAAGATTGGCGGCGTGGTCCCCTCCTTGGAAGAAGATCCGGAGGCTGGTTTCGCTCCCGATGTCGTCCTGTCCGCGAAGGATCAACGCAAGGTAGATCGGTTCATTCTCTTTGCGCTGGCCGCGGCGGAAGAGGCGCTTGCGCAGGCGCAATGGAAGCCTGCCCTGGAAACGGATCGCCTGCGCACGGCCACGATCATCGCTTCAGGGGTGGGCGGGTTCCCCGCCATCACCGAGGCGGTGCGCACGGTCGACCTGCGTGGCGCCCGCCGCTTGTCTCCCTTCACGGTGCCATCCTTCCTGGTGAACCTCGCGGCGGGCCACATCTCGATCCGTCATGGTTTCAAAGGTCCACTCGGCGCACCGGTGACGGCGTGCGCGGCGGGCATCCAGGCGATCGGCGACGCGGCCCGCCTTATCCGCGCAAACGAAGCCGACATCGCCGTTTGCGGCGGAACGGAAGCATGCATGAACACCGTCAGTCTCGGCGGGTTTGCTGCCGCACGCTCCCTTTCCACCGGCTTCAATGAGGCACCCGCTCAAGCCTCGCGCCCTTTCGACATATCGCGGGACGGCTTCGTCATGGGCGAAGGAGCCGGCGTGCTGGTCATAGAGGAATTGAGCCACGCACTGGCGCGCGGCGCAAAGCCGCTGGCTGAGCTCGTCGGCTACGGCACGACCGCAGATGCCCACCACGTCACCTCCGGTCCCGAGGACGGCGACGGCGCGCGCCGGGCCATGCAGATCGCGATTGACCAGGCAGGGATTTCGCCACGCGAGGTCCGTCATCTCAATGCGCATGCGACCTCCACGTCAGTAGGCGACCTGGGTGAGATCGAAGCGATCAAGAGCGTGTTCGGGCGCAATTTCGCGATAGCTGTCAGTGCAACGAAATCGGCGACCGGACACCTGCTCGGAGCGGCCGGCGGGCTTGGTGCCATCTTCGCGATCCTGGCGCTCAGGGATCAGGTCGCCCCGCCTACCCTCAACCTGGGCCAGGCCGATCCGGCCGGCGACGGCATCGACTTCGTCGCAAACGAGCCCCGGCCAATGGAGATGGAGTACGCGATCTGCAATGGCTTCGGCTTTGGCGGCGTGAATGCCAGCGCGCTGTTCCGGCGCTGGGATGGCCACGGCGCGAACGCTGACGCCGCTCGCGACTGACGCTTTTGCTCAGACCTTTCCCCCTCCTCGCAACTCCACTCCAACCCAAAGAAAGTGACCTCAATGGATAAGACCAATCCTGGCGTCGCCTTGGTGACAGGGGCATCTTCCGGCATCGGGCGGGCCACCGCCGAAACCTTGCTGAGCGCCGGCTTCCGCGTATTCGGAACCAGCCGTCGCACGGCCTCCAATCAGCCCGACGGCGTTACCATGCTGATCTGCGACGTGACCGACGACGCGTCCGTCGCGAAAAATGGTCGATGACGCCCTGGCAAGGCCGGACTTGTCAACAATGCCGGCATGGGTCTGTTTGGCGGCGCGGAGGAGGCCTCGACCGCGCCAAGGCGCTGTTCGACGTGAATGTCTTCGGCGATTTTAAAGCTAGAATCGCCGCAAAAATTTTTGAGGTTTCACCAACTATCGGGACCAATCGGGCGATTTTTTGCAATTTGCGGCGTTCGACGGCGTGCCCAAGCCGTCTCAAAAAGTACCGTCGCCGCCCCAGCCAAGGCATTTGCCAGAGGCCATAGCGACCGACAAGCAACTGGTGTTGCACACGTCCTTCTGCAGGTGGCGTGTTGTGAGCGCTGGCATCCACTCGATTCTTGCTGAAATTCCGGCTAGCTTGGGCGACAGATGGCTCAGTTCCGGTTGGTGAATCACAATCAGACCGCCCGTCAAGAGATTGATGGGCAGCACCTTTGGTCCCCCAAGACCGAGTGCAATGGCGCGCGAAATGAGTTCTATAACAATATGCGCCATGCGACGCCCGGCGACCTTGTCCTTTCGGATCAAGCAATTGGCTATATGGGCAGGATAGTGGAATTCGCCTTCATCGCTCCGAAACCAATGGAGTTCGGAGAGACCGGAGCTTATTGGAATCAAGGGGGATGACTTCTGCCGATTTTTTTGACACCGCTTTCCTTTCGATCCATCCCACAACGACAGGGAGGCTTGGCTCTCTCTCGCCGAGGCGATATTCGCCAATCCATCTAGTTTCGACCTCTGGCAACCAGAAAGCCTATCTGACAGGCATTACAAATTGAAAATTGCGGCCTGATGTTTCAAACCCAGGATGATTTCGAAGCCGGCGGGTCGCGCACGGTCCTCAAGACGAGAATTTTAAGAGACGTTCAACAATGACCCAGCACGCAGAAAACGCTCGAATTCTCATGTACAGCCACGACACGTTCGGGCTCGGCCACTTGCAGCGCTGCCGGACTATCGCGCATTCGCTGGTCGAGGATTTCCGCGGACTTCAGGTGCTTATCATTTCGGGTGCGACTATCGCTGGCGCCTTCGACTACCGCGCCCGTGTCGACTTCGTGAAGATCCCCAGCGTCATCAAGTTGCGCAACGGCGAGTACACCTCGCTGGAAAAGGACATCGATCTGCATGAGACGCTGAGGATGCGCCAGTCGATCATCCGCCACACAGCCGAGACCTTCCGGCCGGATATCTTCATCGTCGACAAGGAACCGCTCGGCCTGCGCGGTGAGATCGAGGACACGCTGTCCTACCTCAAGACGCGGGGCACCACGCTCGTGCTTGGCCTGCGCGAGGTGATGGACGCGCCGCATCTGCTCGAAGCAGAGTGGGCTCGCAGGGATGTGATGCGCAAGATAGGTCTCTTCTACGACAAGGTCTGGGTCTATGGTCCGCCGGATTTCTACGATCCGTTGACCGGCCTGGATGTGCCGCCGGCTGTCAGAGCAAAGATGAAGTTCGTCGGTTTCCTGCAACGGAGCCTGCAGAAGAACGAGTTGCCCGGCCACCGGCCCGAGGGCGATTATATCCTCGTTACCACCGGTGGCGGGGGCGACGGCGCCGAACTCATCCACGACGTCATCGATGCCTATCAGCAGGATCCGCAATTGCAGCATAAGGCGCTGATCGTGCTTGGGCCTTACATGCCGGCGCGCAAGCGCAACAAGCTGCTCAAGAAGGGGTCCAAGATCCCCTGTATCAAGATGATCGAGTTCGACAACCGAATGGAAGACCTGATTGCCGGCGCCAAGGCGGTGGTGGCGATGGGCGGTTACAACACCTATTGCGAGATACTGTCTTTCGACAAGCCGGCGCTCATCGTACCGCGCGTCAAGCCCCGCGAGGAACAACTGATCCGAGCACGGCGCGCGGCCGAACTCGGGCTCATCGAGATGCTTTTGCCGGAGGAAGCCGAGGATTCCCGGCGGTTTGCCGGTGCACTGGAGGTGCTGCCGGACCGGCCCCGCCCATCGCAGAGCAATCCGCATCTGACGCTGGAAGGTCTGCCTCATATTTCCGAAATCGTCGCGGAACTGCTCGACCGGCGGGCCGGCCATCACCTTTCGGTCGTTGAAGGAACCAACTGACTTGCAACATCGCAAGATCGTCGTGGTTCTGAAGGGCTATCCGCGGCTGTCGGAAACTTTTATCGCGCAGGAACTGCTCGGTCTGGAGCGTGCCGGGTTCGACCTGATACTCGTCGCGCTCAGGCGGCCGACCGACGCAAAACGCCATCCCGTGCATGACGAGATCAAAGCGTCCGTCCATTATCTGCCGGAATATCTGCATGAAGAGCCGCTGCGCGTCGTTCGCTCGCTGTTTGCTTGTCTGCCGCGGCCGGGCTTCTGGCGCGCGCTCGGATCGCTGGCTGCCGATTTCCCCCGCGACTTTACGCGCAATCGCGCGCGCCGCTTCGGGCAAGCGCTCGTGCTGGCGGCCGAATGGCCGGAAGACGCGGGATGGCTGCATGCACATTTCGCACACACGCCGGCATCGGTGACGCGCTATGCCAGCCAGCTTCGTAGCCTGCCCTGGAGCTGCTCAGCCCATGCCAAGGACATCTGGACTTCCGCGGACTGGGATCTGGCAGGTAAGCTTTCCTCGGCTCGCTGGACGGTCACTTGCACGAAAGCCGGCTTCGACCGTCTGGAAAAACTCGCTAACGGCAACTCGTCTGTGCATCTGAGCTATCATGGGCTCGATCTTGATCGCTTCGGCAGTTTTGGCGAGGTGCGAAAACAGCATGACGGCTCGGAGCCGGACGAACCGGTCACCGTTCTGAGTGTCGGGCGCGCCGTCCAAAAGAAAGGTTACGATACCTTGCTGGAAGCCCTTGCCCTCTTGCCTGGCGGCTTGGCGTGGCGTTTCGAGCATATCGGCGGCGGCGAGGAACTGGAACCGCTGAAGGCGCTGGCACAAAAGCTCGGACTGGATGGTCGCATCTGTTGGAAAGGCGCGCTTGCACAGGAGGAGGTGCTTGAGCACTACCGCCGCGCCGACATCTTCGCCCTGGCCTGCAGGATCACGGCAAATGGCGACCGGGATGGTCTGCCGAATGTTCTGGTGGAGGCGGCTAGCCAGCGGCTTGCCTGCGTGTCGACCGATATTTCCGGCGTGCCGGAGCTTATATCGGCGGATGAAACTGGGCTGATGGTTCCGACGGAAAACCCAATTGCCCTGGCACAGGCACTGGAGCGCCTGATCCGTGATCCCGTGCTGCGCGCCCGCCTCGGCGACGCCGCGGAGCGGCACGTGCGCGGCAATTTCGATCATATGGCGAGCATTGGACAGCTCAAGGAACTGTTCGAGCGCGAGTGGCGGGCCGCCAATTGAAGCGGCTGCGCGCCTTCCTCTATGTCCAGCACCTGCTCGGTATCGGCCATCTCGCGCGCACCAGCCGCGTCGCGGCGGCTCTGGTCGATGACGGGTTTGACGTCACCGTCGTAACCGGCGGAGCGCCGGTCGCGGGGTTTCCGGGACCGGGGGTAAAATCTGTAACCCTGCCACCTGTCACCTCCGGTGATGAAGGATTTTCCGGACTTGTCGACCTGCAGGGCAAACCCATCGACGATGATTTCAAGGAACGGCGTTCAGAGATGCTGCTCCAGGCATTCCGGAATTGCAGGCCGGATATCGTCATTGTCGAGGCGTTTCCATTTGGACGCCGGCAGATGCGCTTCGAACTCTTGCCGCTGATCGAGGCCATCAACGCGACGTCGCCCAGACCGCTGCTGGCGACGTCCGTCCGTGATATTCTTCAGGAGCGCGTCAAGCTGGGCCGGAACGAGGAAACGGTTGATCTTGTCAACAGGCATTTCGACCTTGTTATGGTCCACGGCGACCCGACTTTCGCAACCATCGACAAGACATTTCCACTGGCTGGGGCGATCAGGGCCGAGGTCACCTACACAGGGCTCGTTGCCGCGCCGCTATCGCCCGCGGCCTCCGAGTGCTTCGACGTTCTGGTGTCGGTTGGCGGCGGAGCTGCCGGAAAGAGCCTTGTTAGCTCCACCATCGCAGCGGCGCGGAATGCCAACAACGGTTGGAAATGGTGTTTGATCACCGGCCCAAACCTGCCGAAAGACGAGTTTGACGCAATCGCACGCGATGCCACCCCGGGCCTGTCCATCTTCCGGTTCCGCGAGGATTTCGCCAGCCTGCTGACCGGCGCCCGCCTCTCGGTCTCGCAGGCGGGTTACAACACGGTCTGCGATGTCCTGCGCGCGGGTTGTCGCTCCCTGCTCGTCCCATTTGCAGCCGGCGGGGAAACAGAACAAACGGTTCGTGCCCTAATGCTCGAAGAGCTCGGTCTTGCAACGGTGCTGATGGAAAAGGACCTAACGCCTGAGGGTTTGGGGCAAGCGATCGAAGAGGCGCTTGTGGCACCGACGCCATCCGCGCATCGTCTCGATCTGGAAGGCGCGCGTCACTCGGCGCAAATCCTGCGCGAGCGGTATCGAACATGGTCCCTGAAAAAGGCACCCGGGTTCAGAAAAGCTCATGATCAAACAGACGATGGATCCTGACGCGCGTCGCGTCTGGATGAGATTCGCGTAACGCGCTTCAAACAGTTCCGATCAGCATGAAGCGCGTATAATTTTTTGTCGGCAGTTCGCCGGAGAACCGCACCTCCCGTAGCGCCGCCATTGCTTCGAAGGCTGCCAGTGAAGCTACGCAGTTGATGTGCGTCGGCTCGCTGAAATAGTCGTTCGACTGCAGCAGCACATTCGCGCCCCGCGGCAGCAGAGCAAGCCAGGCGCGCAGATCGGCGATGTGTTCGCAGCTCGTATTGACCGTCAGGTCGGGCTGCCCGGCCGCATAGTCGAGTGCGTACATATCCACCGTCAGCGCCCGGAACCGGTCGCCGGCTTCCCGGTTGAGGGTCAGGGCGACCGATGCGACTTCCGGATCGATGTCGATGCTATCGACCGCCGCGATGTCGAAGCGGGCGTCGTTGAAAAGCATTGCCGGCAATACGCCGTACCAACCACCCAGAACCCATATGCGCCCGAACCGGCCGCCGCAGCTTTCGAACAGCCTATCGAGCGCCCACATCTTGCAGGCGACCTGCTTGTGGTTAAAGGCGTTGGCGATATCGGCCTTCGGATGCTTGGCGATGACGCGCGCCAGCCCTGCCACGAGAGGGTGGTTGACATAGGCAGCGATTCCCCGCGTGAGATCCAAGGCTTGCTCGTGCCAGTCCAAGCCGGCATTGCGTGGTTGCGTGACATCCATCATATTCGTCTTGTAGGGTGGGATTTCGGGCGACACAACGCAATCTTGCCTCCCGCCAGGCTGTTTGATCCGCGGACATGAATATGCTGCTAGCCGCTTCGCCATTGCCCGTTGCCGGAGAGTGCCGGTTGCATCTGCCCGGACCGTTGGTGTCCTTCGTGCACTGCAGCTTCGAGCTTGTCGTTGGCGACGGAGACATTGCCGATACGCCCTTCGCCGGCGGGCGCTTTTGCATCCTGCATCCTTCCAGCTGAAAGATCCACAGTCGCATATGGAACCCAGCCTAGCCCGCTATATATGGAAGCACACCAGGAAGCAGCAGATCTGGATATTGATGATCGTCTTGCTTTCGATGATCCCGTATTTCATGTCCTTCGACCTGCCGAAGCTGATCGTCAATGGCCCGATCCAAGGCAAGGGGTTCGAGCAACCGGATGCGACCCTGCCATTCATGAGGCTGCACTATAACCTGCCGTTCATTGGCGAGGTCCTGTTCTTCTCCGGTTTTCAGCTCGGCCGCAAAGCGACGCTGCTTGCCCTGAGCCTTGTGTTCCTCTTGCTGGTCGTCATCAACGGCCTGTTCAAACTCTACATCAACACCTACAAGGGCCGCCTCGGCGAACGCATGCTGCGGCGTATTCGCTTCGATCTGATCGATCGTGTGCTGCGGTTTCCGCCGGTTTACTTCAAGCGGGTGAAATCCGCCGAAGTGGCGACCATGGTGAAGGACGAGGTGGAGCCGCTGGGCGGCTTCATCGGCGATGCCTTCCTGCAGCCGGTGCTGCTCGGCGGCCAGGCGCTGACGGCCATGCTGTTCATCATGGTCCAGAACGTCTGGCTCGGAATGATAGCGGTGGTGATCGTGGTGATCCAGATCGTGCTCATCCCGCGAATGCGGCGGCGGCTGCTCGTGCTCGGGCGCCAACGGCAACTGACGGCGCGCGCGCTTTCGGGCCGGGTTGGCGAAATCGTCGACGGCATCGGCGCGGTTCACGTCCACGACACGTCAAACTACGAGCGCGCCGACATAGCTGCCCGGCTCGGGCTCATCTTCAAGATCCGCTTCGATCTTTACCAATGGAAATTCATGGTAAAGTTCCTCAACAATTTTCTCGCGCAGCTCACGCCCTTTCTGTTCTACATGGTCGGCGGGTACCTGGTCATCGGGGGTCGGCTGGACGTCGGCCAGCTCGTGGCCGTGATCGGAGCCTACAAGGACCTGCCCGGACCGATGAAGGAACTGATCGACTGGGATCAGGATCGGCAGGATGTTCAGGTCAAATATCAGCAGGTCGTTGAACAGTTCAGCGTCGAGGATATCATTGCGCCGAGCATCGGGGCATTGACGATCGACGATCCCGGTCCGATGACAAACCCGCTGTCGGCGGTAGGTCTGTCCATAGCAGACGATGGCGGTGCAATGCTCCTCAACCGTATCTCCATGCAGGTCAAGCCGGCTGAGACGGTGGCGCTGGTCAGCACCTCAACAGGTGGAGCGGAGGCGCTTGCAGAAGCCTTCGCGCGGCTGAACTGGCCGGAAAGTGGAAAGGTCACTTCGGGCGCCGATGACCTGCTTGAACTCCCCGAAGCAGTGACCGGCCGGCGCATGTCCTACGCCTCGTCGGATGTTTTCCTGTTCCACGCAAGCCTGCGCGATAACCTGCTCTACGGGTTGAAGCATGCGCCGCTCACATCGGTGACTTATGACGGCGCCGCGGCAGACCAGCAGCGCTGGAACATCGACGAGGCACGCCGGTCGGGCAATCCGGATTTCGACATCCACAGCGACTGGATCGACTATGTTTCCGCCGGTGCTACCGGCCCGCACGACCTCTTTGAAGCCGTGCGCCGGGTGCTTGACGCGGTTCTTCTGTCGCGCGACATTCTGGATCTTGGCTTGCGCTCTTCGGCCGACCTCACGCGTCACACGAAGCTTGCCGGGCGGATCGTCGAACTGCGTGCAGCGCTGCGAACCCGGCTGGAACAGGAAGGGCTGCGCGAACTGGTGGTTCCTTTCGAGCCGGGCGCTTACAACACGGAAGCGACGATCGGCCAGAACCTGCTCTTCGGCGCTGCCGCCGGCCCCGAACTGGCCGACAAGGCGCTGGCGGCCAATCCCTATTTTGCTTCCGTGCTGAAGCAAGCCGGCCTCGACCGCACGCTCTACGAGATGGGCATGGAGATCGCCGAACAGGCGATCGAGCTGTTCGCCGACCTGCCGCCCGATCACCAGTTCTTCCAGCAGCTCGCCTTCATGAGCGCCGAGGAGATACCCGCCTACGAGACCCTGCTGCAGCGGCTCAAGAACCGCCCCTACGATGCGGTTTCGGAGGCCGACCGCGCCATGATCATCACCTTGAGCTTTGCCTATATCGAGCCCCGGCACCGCTTCGGCCTGCTGAGCGACGAGCTGATGAGCAAGATCGTCGCGGCACGCAACCAGTTCTACGAAAACCTGCCGCCCGAGCTGCAAAACGCGATCGAACGGTATGATCCTGCCAAATACATTGCCGCGGCCACCGTCATGGACAATGTCCTGTTCGGGCGTGTTGGCAACAACCATCCCGACGCGCCGGACCGCATACGCTCCATCGTCTATGAAATTCTTGACGAGCTGGGGCTTTATGCCGAGCTTCTGGATGTCGGCCTGGACTTCAACGTCGGCGCCGGCGGCAGGCGGCTGACCGGTGGACAGCGACAGAAGCTCGATGTTGCCCGGGCCCTGCTCAAGCGTCCCGATTTTCTCATTCTCAACCGGCCGCTGTCGGCGCTCGACCAGCGCATTCAGGACAAGGTGCTGCGAAACGTGATCGAGGAAGCCGGACGCGACGGCCATTCGCCGGCAATTGTGTGGGTCGTGACGAGTCCGGCAATGGCGATGATGTTCGATCGCGTTATCGTCTTTGACTCGGGTCAATTAGTGGAAGACGGTACACACGAGACACTTTTGGCAGAGAACGGTATCTTCAAGGAACTTCTGTCGTAGTCTGGCAGACGCGAATTTAGGAAGGTTTGCGACAATGCTGCTCAAGGATGAAGTTGGAATGCTGCAACGCGTTCCCTTGTTCTCTGGCATTGAGCCGGCAAAGCTCAAGCTGCTCGCGTTCACATCCGATCGCGTGAACTACAGCGCCGGCCAGATTCTTTTCCGGCAGGGCGACGAGGCAGACGCCGCCTATGTCATCCTTTCGGGCAGGGCGGATATTCTGGTCGATTCCGACAGCGGGCCGATAAAAGTTGCCGAACTGCTGCCAAATTCGATCGTCGGCGAGATCGCCATATTGTGCAATAGCTCCCGCACTGCCACCGTCAGCGCGGCAAGTGATCTGGAGGCCTTGAGAATCCGCAAGGATCATTTCCTGAGGCTTATGAAGGAGTTCCCGGAAATGACCATCGAGATATTGCGGGTTCTTGCCGATCGGCTAAGCCATACGACCGCGGATCTGATCGACGCACGAACCGCCTAGAGCTACGATGGGCGAAAAGTAGTATGGACGACGATTTTTTCCAGGTCAGATTTTGGGGCGTGCGCGGCAGCATTGCGGTATCCGGGCCAGAATTCGTTCGCTATGGCGGCAACACAAACTGCATTGAGATGAGATGCGGCAAGCATACGCTTCTGTTCGATGCTGGCTCTGGCCTGCGGCCTGCCGGCAGGGCGTTTCAGGCGGCGGATCTGACCGATTTCGACCTGCTTTTCACCCATTGCCATTACGATCACATCATCGGGCTGCCGGCTTTTGCGCCGATCTTTGACCCGAGCGTCAAGCTTACGGTTTGGTCCGGGCATCTTGCAGGACGCATGACGACCCGGCAGATGATCGATGAGTTCATACGGCCGCCGTGGTTTCCGGTGAAAATGGACGTCTGCAAGGCAAAGCTCGACTGCCGCGATTTCGTGTCCGGAGACGTGCTTCGGCCGCGCGAAGGGGTGGTGGTTCGGACCGGCAGTCTTACCCATCCGGGCGGCTGCATAGGCTACCGCGTCGAATGGGGCGGCCGGGTCGTGGCGGTGATCACGGACACCGAGCACGAGCCGGACACACTCGATCAGTCGGTGCTCGGCCTGATCGAAGATGCCGACCTCGTCATTTACGATTGCACCTACACCGAAAAGGAAATGGAACGACGCCGCGGTAATGGACACTCGACATGGCAACAGGGCGTCAAGCTCTGTGAGGCGGCCGGTGCGCGGGGGCTCGCGCTGTTTCACCACGATCCGACACGCACCGACGAGCAACTGGACGCGATGGAGAAACTGGCCAAAGACAGGTTTGCCGGCGCTTTTGCCGCGCGAGATGGTCAGACGCTCGAATTTCCAGTCTCATTGCACAAAAAGCGCTGAGCTATTTTCCTCTATCCGCGCTGCGCCCGATCAATGTCCTGATCGGAAGCCATGCGCAGGATTCAGTCTGCGCGGTGACTGCGAACAGCCGTTCGAGGAAAAGCCAGGCCGATTCATCATGTACAAGATGGTGGGTGAGCAGGCCTACCGGTTCGCCGTCGAATGCATGCTGCAAGTGCGCGATGATAGCCTGGACCAATAGGCCATGATCGCGGCAGCCGCGCGTGCCATGCCAATCCATGATGTCGACATTGCTGTTGATGACCGCCAGTGAAGCCGGCTTCGGCGGTCCATAGACCGACAATGCCGCAAATCCTATCGATCCAAGGTCGGATACCAAGCCAGCGTCAATCCTGTTCCAGGGGGGAACCAGCATCGAAACGGTGCGCGCGCCGTGTAGTTCGGTTACGTGCGACAGCCCGTGAGCCAGATCACCGAGCACCGCCTCGCGTGGCCGATGCGCGCCGAGTTCCTGCTTTTTCTGGCCCTCGGGCGCATGATTTCGGTGCATCCAGCCATGGATGGCGACCGTGGCATGCGGCGCCTCATCAAGCCGGACGACAAGCTTCTCATCAGTCAGGGCCGGAATGACGGCCAGAGTGACCGGAACAGCGAATTTCCCGGTGAGGTCGAGCAGCCGATCAAGTGCGGGCGTCGGGTCCACGGCGTCGTCATCGCGCAGCCAGAACTCTGCCTTGCGACCCGCCCGTTGCCGGCACGCCAGTTCTTCCACCAAGGGCTGCCAGATCCGATCGGATGTCATGAAACCGAGACCTTCGGAAGAAGTTCGGCCAGACGCGCCGCTGCAACGCCGAGGGAACGTTCTTCGAGTATGAAGCGTCTGGCTTCTGCGGCCATGATGGTTCTTTCGTCGTTGCGGGCCAGAAGCCTTTCAATTGCAGAAGCGAACGCCGCCACATCGCGCGGCGGGGTGAGAAACCCGGTCTGACCATCGCGCACGACCTCCGGCACACCGGCGATGTCCTGAGCCACCACCGGAAGGCCGGCGGCCTGTGCTTCAAGATAGGCAACGCCATAGGCCTCGCCGAAACCCGGCCAGACGTAAATTCCTCCACTATGGAGGACATCCGGCACGGCGGCTGGCTCAATCGCGCCAAGCCATTCAATACGGTCGGCGGGAAAGCCGGCGAATTGCGCCTTGACCTCGTCACGGGCAGGCCCGTCGCCGACGACCGACAGGGTCCACGGCAGGTGGCCGATCAGACCGAGCGCTTGCGCCAGCATGCGATAGCTTTCGATTTTGTCGCCCGGGCGCATCATGGCAACGGTAACGAGGCGCGTCGGACAACCTCGTGCCGGCATCTCCCGGAATACCGATGTGTCGATGAAGGGCGAAAGCATACTAAACGCGGCGTCGGGAATTGCATTCGTCAGTCCCTGACGATCCCTTTGCGTGAAGCAGATGTTCAGGGCCGCCTGTTCGACGGCTCGCACAACCAACGCTTGCGTATCGGCCCACAAACCGGCGTTGCGCCGCCTCGAATAGGAGGCTTCCGCTGTCACATAGGGGATAGCAAAGGCCGAGGCCAGCTCGGGTCCGATCAGATCGGGCGCTTTGTAATAGGGATGATAGCAGAACCAGAGATCGGGCCTGCCGTCACGATCCCAAAGCCTTGTCAGCCGCGCGGCTTCCTCTCGGGCCTCGATCTTGAGCGCGTCGAAACTTTTCGGGTCCGGTTCGCGTAGATAGAAGCGCAATTCGGATGCCAGTTCGACGCTATGCCCGCCATGCTCCAGCGCCCTGACCAGCGTGCGTGCCATCTGGCGGTCGCCGGAGGCAACGGGATGATTGGGTGGCTTCAGCGGCGCATAGAAGGCAATTCGCATTGCCGGACCCTATCATTGGAAAGCACGCGCAAGTCAATTTCGAAGCATGATCGACTTCACCTTCAAGCAGTGGAATGTGCTATCTAATGCTCATGGAAACAGCTGCCCCGTCCGACCCGTTTGTCGCTTCTCTGCCGGTCTTCGCAAAGTTCGAAAGCGTTGCCGATATCGATAACTATCGGCCCCTCCCCGATGGGTGGGCGCTGGCCACCGCCGACATCATCGGCTCGACCAAGGCGATCGAGGCTGGGCGCTATAAAACCGTGAATATGGCCGGCGCCAGCGTCATTTCGGCGCTGCTCAATGCGCTGGGTCGGCAAGATCTTCCCTTTGTCTTCGGCGGCGACGGCGCGCTCGTGGCGTTTCCCGGCTCGGCGTTGGAGATCACCCGCAACGCGCTGGCGGCTGTCCAGAGATGGGTGGCGGAAGAACTGGACCTGACCTTGCGCGCCGCAATCGTGCCGATAAAGGATATAAGAGCGCAAGGCCTCGACGTTCGCGTGGCAAGGTTCCAAGCCTCCGATGCGGTCTTCTATGCCATGTTCGCCGGCGGTGGCGGCAGTTGGGCGGAAGCCGAGATGAAAGCGGGGCGCTACCGCATCGATCCTGCGCCGGCCGGCGCGCGGCCGGACCTGACCGGCCTCTCCTGCCGCTGGAACCCGATCGAAACCCGGCATGGCGAAATCGTCTCGATCATAGCCATACCAGGGGGGTCGCGCGACTTGCGCGCTTTTCAGTTTCTGGCTTCCGACATCATCGCCCTTGCCGGCAGGCAGGAACGCGATGGCCACCCGGTGCCGGTGAACGGGCCGGACTACAGTTTGCTGCCCGCCGGCCTCGATATCGAGGCGCGCGCCACGGCGCCGGCAGGACGGCGGTGGCTGTCGAAGCTGTGGATAGTGTTCCTGATGACGCTTACGGCCGTCACCGATAGATATGGCTGGACGATCGGCCGTTTCGATCCGAAAATCTACAAACGCGAGGTGGCCAGCAATTCGGATTTCCGAAAATTCGACGACGGCTTGAAGATGACCATCGACGTTGACGCGGATGTGTTGCAGCGGATCGAGAACCGGCTGAAACAGGCGGAAGAGGCGGGCATCTGCAACTATGGCCTGCACCGCCAGAAATCGGCCTTGATGACATGCCTCGTCGCCTCGCCGCTGCAGCGCGATCACGTTCATTTCATAGATGGCGCCGCCGGCGGCTATGCGATGGCTGCCGCAAGCTTGAAGGCGAAGTTGCCGGTCTGATGACGGCTTGCGAGAATTCATTTTCCGCAATATGCCTCGGCCATGGTTCTTGGACCATGCTAGGCCGCGCCGTGGGAGCGGCTAGCCTTATCCGAATTCACGGGAAAGCAGTTTTTGGACGCTTCACGATCGGCATATGACCGTCTGCTGAACCGGATCTCGACGCGCGCCGCGCAAGTCGGTGTGATCGGATTGGGCTATGTCGGGTTGCCGCTGGCAATTGCGGTCGCACGCGCCGGCTTCCCGGTTTCCGGCTTCGACATCGAAGTCCAGAAGGTCGAGAGCCTGAACAACGGCCAATCCTACATTGAGGCGGTGACGTCGACAGCCCTTGCCGGCCACGTGGCGAGCGGACGGTTCCGCGCCACCGCGGATTTTGCCGAACTGTCCGTCTGCGATATCATCATCATCTGCGTTCCGACACCGCTGACGAAAAACCGTGAACCGGACCTCTCCTTTGTCAGGAACACGACTGACACCATCGCAAAGCATCTGCGTCTCGGCCACCTCATCGTGCTGGAATCTACCACCTATCCCGGCACCACCGACGACGTGATCAAGCCCATACTGGAAGAAACCGGCTTGCAGTCGAAGATAGACTTCTTCCTCGGCTTCTCGCCCGAACGCGAGGATCCCGGAAACCGCAACTTTGAAGTCGCGACGATCCCCAAGGTCGTGGCAGGCGACGGCATTGAAGCGGCGGCGCTCGTGCAGGCTTTCTACCAAGGCGTGGTCAAGACCGTCGTTCCGGTCTCCACCACGGCGACCGCCGAGGCAGTCAAGCTGACGGAAAACATTTTCCGCTCGGTCAACATAGCCCTCGTCAACGAGTTGAAGGTCGTGCTCGGCGCGATGGGCATCGACATCTGGGAGGTAATCGAGGCGGCAAAGAGCAAGCCCTTCGGCTACATGCCTTTCTATCCTGGCCCCGGACTTGGCGGGCACTGCGTTCCGATCGATCCCTTCTACCTGACGTGGAAGGCGCGCGAATACGAACTGCCGACCCGCTTCATCGAGCTGGCGGCAGAGATCAACACCGCCATGCCGCGTCACGTGGTCGATGAACTGGCGAAGGCGCTGGACCGGCGTTGCGGCAAGGCGCTCAGCCGCTCGCGCATTCTCATCATCGGGCTCGCCTACAAGAAGAATGTGCCCGACATCCGCGAAAGCCCGTCATTGCGGCTCATTGAACTCATCGAGGAATGGGGCGGCAAGGTGGAATTCCATGATCCACATGTTACCGAGATCCCGACCACACGGGAGCATATGGCGATCAAGGGGCGACGCTCGGTCGAATTGACCGAGGCGGCATTGAAGGATTTCGATGCTGTCGTCATTGCAACCGACCATGACGCGATCGACTATCAGACGATCGCTGATCACGCCCTTCTGATCGTAGACACACGCAATGTTTTTGGCCGCCTCGGGCTGGCCCGGGAGACGGTGGTGAAGGCCTGACGGGGTCTGGGCCGGCGAATTTTTGCCCGATGCCAGGATCGGGGTTGCACTCCGCCGGCAGTTTCGCCACCTAATGCCACAGGAGTTGGATGCAGTTACGCTTCGTCACTTTTGCCGCCGAATCCGGCCTCGTTGACTTCGGGGAGATCTTTGGGTCGCTGGCGGACTGTGTTATGGCGGATCAAAGGATAATGGCTCCGTCTTCGACGGGTTTCGAGATGGTATGAGCACAGCGCAAGCAGAAATTTCCACCATTCTCATGGATAGGGTTGCCGATTGGCTGACTCAGTCAGCGCTGGCGGGCAACGACCTGGAAACATTGGTAAAGGGCTTTTGTGAACGGCTGGCTGCTGCCGGCCTGCCGCTGAAGCGGGTGCATTTGAGCTTTTCGATGCTTCATCCGCTTTATGACGCGCTTGGCTTCACTTGGCTTCGCGGCCAGGGCATGGAAGTGGAAGGCTTCCGCAAAGAGGACGGCGTTCATTCTGACAGATTCCTGACCAGCCCATACTACCATCTGCTCAGCAACAAGCTCGACCATCTGCGGCGCCGGCTCGACCCTTCGGTCCCGTCGGAATTTCCTGTTTTCGATGAACTCGGGCGTATGGGCGTGACCGATTACATGGCTTTCGTCCATCCCTTCAGCGGCAATACCAGTCAGGGCATGATAGGGTCCTGGTCCACCGACAGTGCTTCAGGTTTCAGCGACAGCATGATTTCGGCGCTGCTGCGTATCCAAAACCATCTGGCTATCGCAGCCAAAATGGCGGTGCTCACCAAGCTGGCCGACAACATGATGACCACTTATCTTGGCGGCGACGCCGGCAGGCGCGTGCTGGACGGCCAGATCAAGCGCGGCGAGGGCGACACAATCCGGGCCGCACTGGTCATGGCCGATATGCGCGGGTCGACAAGGCTTGCCGAAACTTCCGGCCGCGAAATCTACATCGATACGCTGAACCAGTTTTTCGATGCCATTGCTGCACCTTTCAATCGCAAAGGCGGGCAGATCATGAGTTTCATCGGGGATGGCTTCATTGCCGTCTACCCTTGTGAAAGGCACCGCTCGCAGTCCGAGATCGCCTGCCAGTCTGCTCTTGCGGCAGCGCACAAGGCTACTGGGCGCATGATGGATCTCAATCTGCGAAGAAAGGAAAAGGGGTTGTCCGACATAAAATTTGGCATCGGCCTGCATGTCGGCAACGTGATGTTCGGAAATGTCGGGCTTACCGACCGGCTCACATTCTCTGTCTTCGGCTCGGCTGTAAACGAGGTCCAGCGCCTCCAGACCCTGACCAAGAAATATCCGCACAGCGTTCTCGCCAGCAAAGACTTCGCCAGCTATTGCGGCGCCAACACCTGGCTGACACTCGGCAACGAGGAACTGGCGGGGATCAAGCAGAAGCTGACGGTGCTTTCACCCGATCTATCGGGGGCTCTCGCACTCGATGAGGACGGCACGCTGGAGCCGATTTACGACAGAATATCCGACGCCGAGCAGGTTATGCTGCTTCACCGCGATGCCGCGCGGCTGTCGCCCGGCGCCCCGAGGAAGCTCCAGTAACCGCCGCGATCCGATCCGAACGCCTTGGTAAGCGGCCCGGTCGCCGGTTCCGCCGGGACTCGTTCGAATCCAAGTTGCTCTAGGCTGGCAATACGCTAGTCTCGCCTTCTGGTCTGCCGCCCGGCAGGCCGCCAGGAGTGGGGCTGGTGTGAGAATGAATTCGGGCGTTGATCTGCTGCGGATCGAGGATGTTGGCATCTCTTTTGCCATTATCGGGGGGCCGTTGCATGCCGTCAGGCGTGCAAATCTTCGCGTCTTGCCCGGCAAGGTTACCGCGCTTGTGGGCGAGTCCGGTTCCGGAAAATCGGTTCTCAGCCAGGCAGTGATGGGCATTTTGCCGAGGACAGCCCATGTTCGCGGCCGTATCCTGTTTTCCGATCCTGAAAAGCCCGGCACGACGCAGGATATCCTGCAGATGCCGCGTGACGGACCCGAAATCCGGGCGTTGAGAGGCAGCCGCATTGGCAAGATCTTTCAGGAGCCGATGACATCGCTGTCGCCGCTGCATACGATCGGCAACCAGGTCAGCGAATCCCTGCAGATTCATACGCCCATGGCTAGGGCGGAGCGCAAGGCGCGGACCGAGGAAATGCTCAGCCTTGTCGGCTTTCCCAATCCCAAGCGCGCCTATGACATGTATCCGTTTGAACTTTCGGGAGGATTGCGGCAACGCGCCATGATCGCCATGGCTCTTATCTGCCGGCCCGCTTTGTTGATCGCCGATGAGCCGACGACGGCGTTGGACGTCACCATCCAGGCGCAAATCCTGCAATTGCTGCGCGGGCTTCAGACCAAGCTGAACATGGCGATGCTGCTGATCACGCACGACCTCGGCGTTGTCGCCAATGTCGCCGACGAGGTGGTGGTCATGTACCATGGCGAGATCATGGAAGCGGGACCTGTCGAGGCGATATTCCGCCGGCCAGGTCACCCTTACCTGAAAGGTCTGATGGCAGCTGTTCCGCATTTCGACCTGAAGCCAGGCGAAAGGCTAAAGGCGCTCCGCGAAGTGCCGGTGAACGTCGGCACCCTGCTGGGCAAGCAGACGGCGCCGGCATCGAAGGGGCCGGACGACATCCTGTTGTCGGTCAGGGATCTGGCAAAGGTTTTTACCACCCGCAAGTCCGGATGGTTCGGCGGGGATCATCAAGCCTCTGTTCGCGCCGTTGACGGCGTGAGCTTCGATATCAGGCGGGGCGAGTGCCTGGGCCTGGTCGGCGAAAGCGGTTGCGGCAAAACCACCGTCAGCAAGATCCTGATGCGGGCTATCACCCCTACCGGCGGCTCGGTGGTCTTCAACGGCCGCGAAGGACCGATCGACGTCCTGGAAGCCGAGGGAGACGCCCTGCGCATGCTGCGCGCGAAAATCCAGATGGTCTTCCAGGATCCGGTCTCGTCGCTTTCACCTCGCATGACGGTGGAGAATATCTTGAGCGAGCCGCTGGAAATCCATCAACGTGGCAGTGCCGCGTCCCGACTAGCCACCGTCAAGAGCCTGATGCAGGCAATCGGGCTCGATCCGCGCTTCATCAAGCGCTACCCCCACAGTTTCTCCGGCGGACAGCGTCAGCGTATCGGCATCGCGCGCGCGTTGGCCTTGGGGCCAGAACTCCTGATCTGCGACGAGCCGGTTTCGGCGCTCGATGTCTCTGTTCAGGCGCAGATCCTGAATCTTCTAAAGGACCTTCAGAAGGAATTGGGGCTGACCTACCTATTCATATCCCACAATCTGGCGGTGGTGGACTACATGGCGGACCGCATCGCGGTGATGTGCGGCGGGCGTATCGTCGAGCTTGCGCCGCGCGAAATTCTGCTCAGGAAACCGATCCACCCCTACACGCGCTCACTGGTCGCCGCAGTACCTTTCCCCGATCTCGACCGGCCGATGGATTTCAAGACGCTGAAGCTCGGCGGCGCTTCCGACGCCAGCGCATGGGGACCGCAATTCCGCGACGAGGGCGAAGAAGATACGCTGTCGCCGCTCGATCTTGGCGGCGGCCACCTTGTGCTGGCCCGACGTTCGGTCGATGTCAGCGAGTTACGCCATTGATCAGCCGGCGCACCCTCCTCGGCCTCATGGCTTCGACATTTCTGCCGGGCACGGTGCAAGCCGGCGACCTGGAGCCGGATTTTCTTCAGCCGGAGCTGAAGGCCAGGGCTCTGCCGGCACTCGCCGAACGCCTGCCCAAGAGCCCGCGCGCGTTGAACCTCGCTGC
Organism: Mesorhizobium sp. LjRoot246; assembly: GCF_964254115.1. NCBI lineage: Bacteria > Pseudomonadati > Pseudomonadota > Alphaproteobacteria > Hyphomicrobiales > Phyllobacteriaceae > Mesorhizobium > Mesorhizobium sp. LjRoot246. The sequence goes on from NZ_CAXUSN020000001.1 coordinate 5,513,696, forward strand.
GATGGGCCGCCAACCCGGCCAGTATGGCGGCACGCTGCGCACCATCATCGGCAGCCAGAAAGATATCCGGATGATGACGATCTACGGATATGCCCGCCTGGTCGGCTATGACGAAAAGCTTAACTTGCAAGCCGACATTCTCGAAAGTTTCGACGTGGCGGATGATCGCGTCTTCACGTTCAAGATTCGGGAAGGGCATAAATGGTCCGACGGCAGCCTGCTGACGCCCGAGGATTTTCGTTATTGCTGGGAAGATGTCTGGCTGAACGATGAGCTTTCGCAAGGCGGGCTCGCCCCGGCCCTGCTGGCGGACGGCAAGCCGCCACGTTTCGAGATCGTCGATCCATTGACGGTCCGCTATAGTTGGGATGCGCCCAATCCCGACTTCCTGCCCAAGCTTGCTGCTGCTTCGCCGACACCGCTTGTTTTGCCGGCCGCCTATCTCAAGCAGTTCCACAAGAAATACCAGGATCCATTCCGGCTCGCCGGCCTGATGAAGGAGAACCGGGCCGCGAAATGGACGCTCCTGCATATCCGCATGTCGCGGCAGTATCGCCCGGAGAACCCGGATCTGCCGACGCTCGATCCCTGGCAGAACCGGACCAAGCCGCCGGCTGAGCAGTTCATCTTCGAGCGCAACCCGTTCTTTCATCGAACAGACGAGAATGGCCGGCAACTGCCCTATGTCGACCGGATCATCATGAATGTCAGCTCGTCGGCGATCATCTCCGCCAAGACCGGTGCGGGCGAGAGTGACCTGCAATGCATGGGAATTGACTTCAGCGATTACTCCTTCCTGAAGGACGCGGAGAAGCGCTACCCGGTGAAGATGCATCTATGGAAACGCACACAGGGTTCGCGGCTGGCGCTGCTGCCCAATCTGAATTGTTCCGACCCGGTGTGGCGTGGCCTTTTGCGTGACGTGCGCGTGCGCCGCGCCCTTTCGCTCGCCGTGGACAGGCGCGAGATCAATTTGGCCGTGTTCTACGGATTGGCGCAGGAAAGTGCCGATACGGTCTTGCCGGAGAGCCCGCTCTACCGGCCGGAATTCGCGAAAGCCTGGGTTGCCCATGATCCAGACCAGGCCAATGCCCTGCTTGACGAGGTTGGGCTTCAGGCACGTGACGATGACGGCCTGCGGTTACTTCCCGATGGGCGCTCTGCGCAGATCATCGTGGAAACGGCCGGCGAAAGCACGCTGGAAACCGACGCGCTCGAACTCATCACCGATCACTGGCGCAAGATCGGCATCGCCCTGTTCATCCGGACTTCGCAGCGCGACATCTTTCGCAGCCGCGCGCTTGGCGGCCAGATCATGATGTCGATGTGGTCGGGCATCGACAATGGCGTGCCGACCGCCGACATGAACCCGTACCAGCTGGCCCCCACCATCGACGACCAACTGCAATGGCCGCTCTGGGGCGCTCACTATCTGTCCCATGGCAAGATGGGTGAGGCGCCCGATCTTCCTGAAGTGGTCGAGTTGATGGCTTTGCTCAAGCGCTGGAATTCATCGACCGAAGCCACGGAGCGCGCCGAAATCTGGAACTCAATGCTGTCGATCTACACCGATCAGGTGTTTTCGATCGGCACGGTGAACGGAACGCATCAGCCTATTCTGGCATCCTCGCGGCTGCGCAATCTGCCTGACAAGGCACTCTTCGGCTACGACCCGACCGCCTATTTCGGCGTCTACATGCCGGATACATTCTGGCTTGGAGGCTCCTGAGCGTGCTTCGATATCTTGTCTGGCGCATCGCCGTGATGGTTCCAACGCTGCTGGTCATATCGGCGCTGGTGTTCACGATCATCGAACTTCCACCAGGTGACTATTTCGACAGCTATGTCGCCGAGCTTCGGGCCCAGGGCGAAGCAGTGGATTCCGATCGCATCGAGATGATGCGCAAGGAATATGGTTTCGACCAGCCGCCGGTCATTCGCTACTTCTACTGGGTCGGCGGGATGCTACACGGCGATTTCGGCTATTCCTTCGAATATGAGCTGCCGGTTCGCGACGTCGTCGGGGACCGAATGTGGCTGACCGTGCTGGTTTCGTTCGTCACGATCATCTTCACCTGGCTCATTGCCTTTCCGATCGGCATGTACTCCGCCACGCATCAATACAGCTGGGGCGACTACGGCCTGACTTTTTTCGGCCTTCTCGGCCTTGCCATTCCGAATTTCATGCTGGCGCTGATCCTGATGTATTTCGCCAACATCTGGTTCGGCACGTCCATCGGCCATCTCATGGACCAGCAATATCTCGGCGAGCCGATGAGCTGGGCCAAGGCGAAGTCGATCCTCGCCCATCTCTGGATTCCGGTCCTGATCATCGGCACCGGGGGCACGGCAAGCATGATCCGGCGGCTGCGCGCCAATCTGCTCGATGAGCTGCACAAGCAATATGTCGTGACCGCGCGCGCCAAGGGCCTTCATCCGTTCAAAGCGCTGGTCAAATATCCGCTGCGCATGGCGCTCAATTTTTTCATTTCCGACATCGGCTCGATCCTGCCGGCCATCATCTCCGGCGCCGAAATCACGGCGATCGTGCTGTCTTTGGAAACGACCGGGCCGATGCTGATCAAGGCGCTGCAAAGCCAGGATATGTATCTGGCCGGCTCGTTCCTGATGTTCCTCGCCTTCCTGACGGTTATCGGCGTGCTGATTTCCGACCTGGCGCTGGCGCTGCTTGATCCACGAATTCGTTTGCAGGGCGGCAGCACCAAATGAACACGCAATCGCCGCTGCCCGCTCCGGGCGCTCCACTGCAACACTACGTTTCCATCGCGCCCTTTGACCTGCAGTCGGTCGAGGCGATGACGCCCGAACAGTCGAAGGTCTTTCAGGCGTCGCAGTTGCGGCTGATGTGGTGGAAATTCCGAAAACACCGGCTTGCGCTTGTATCCGGCATATTCCTGGCAGTGCTGTATTTCGGGATACTGATCTGCGAGTTCCTGGCGCCCTACAATCTGCACTCGCGCAACATGGACTACATCTATTCGCCGCCGCAGAAGGTGCACCTGTTCCACAATGGCGAGTTCGTCGGGCCGTTCGTCTATGGTCGCCAGATGATGCTGGATATGGATACGCTCAAGCGGAACTACATCGACAAACAGGACGATGTTCAGCGGCTCCGTTTCTTCTGCAAGGGCGACAGTTACCGGTTCTGGGGCCTGATCGAAGGTGACAGGCATTTTGTCTGCCCTTCCGAAAACGGCCAGCTCTTTCTGGCCGGCACCGACAGGCTGGGGCGCGACGTGCTCTCGCGCATGATCTATGGCGCCCGCATTTCACTGACAATCGGCCTCGTCGGCATCAGTTTTAGCTTCCTGCTCGGCATCGTCATCGGCGGACTGGCCGGCTATCACGGCGGTATCTTCGACCTGATCGTTCAACGAATAATCGAAGTTCTGCAATCGATTCCCAGCATTCCGCTGTGGCTGGCCTTGGCGGCGATCATGCCGATAACCTGGAGCCCGATCCTGATCTATTTCGGCATCACCGTTATCCTCGGACTGCTCGACTGGACCGGACTGGCGCGCGCCGTGCGTTCAAAGCTTCTGGCCTTGCGCGAGGAGGATTACGTTCTGGCCGCGCAATTGATGGGCGCCGGGAGCAGCCGCATCATCAGACGGCATCTCATTCCCGGCTTCATGTCGCATCTGATCGCGACGGCGACGCTCTCCATCCCCGGCATGATCCTCGGCGAGACGGCACTGAGCTTCCTTGGGCTCGGTCTGAGGGCGCCGATAACCAGTTGGGGCATCCTGCTCACCGAGGCGCGCAGCGTCAGCGTGATCGCGTTCTATCCATGGCTGCTTTTGCCGATGCTGCCCGTCATTCTCGTCATCATGGCGTTCAACTTCCTCGGCGACGGCTTGCGGGACGCCGCAGACCCCTACAAGTGAGATCACTATTCCGCAGCACGCCGTGCCGCCTGTTCTACCCGGTATGATCCTTGCCAGCCGCCTGTACGGTTGTTGCAGTGTTCATCGTCCGCCTCTATATGTGCCGACACGCAATCGAGCTTAGCACGTCGCCTTCGAGATTCCCCCCGTGAACAGTTTTTGTCGCGGGCATTGCCGATCTCTTGAGCTGGTTCAGGACATACAAAAGCATATGAGTCGCCTCGAGAATTTCATCAGCAGGATGACCGCACAGCGCGACATTCTCGATCATGTCTGCGCCGAGGTGGCGAAGATGGAGGGGCTTGTGCTCGAGCTCGGCCTCGGCAATGGCCGGACGTTCCACCATCTGCGCGAGCGCCTGCCCGGGCGTCGGATCGTGGTGTTCGACCGCGAAGTTGGCGCACACGCCAGCTCAATTCCCGAAGCTGAAAACCTCGTGCTCGGCGAAATACGCGAGACGGCCCGCAAGTTCATTGGCATCGAAGCCGCCCTCGTTCATGCCGACATCGGCACCGGCTATGATGATCGCGATGCAGTGACCGCTACCTGGCTTCCCGATCTGATTGCGAGCCTGCTTCGCGTCGGCGGCTTCGCGGTCAGTGGCACGCCGCTCGATCACCCGCTGCTGCAACGCCTCCCGGCGCCGACTTCTGAGCCCGCCGATCGTTATTTCCTCTGCAAGCGCGTGTGAGCGGCCGAGACGAACCAAGTCTTCAGATCCAAGTCTTCAGGGGATCGTATACACGGCTATCTCCCGCTCAATGCCACGCAGCGAGACTTCATGGGGCACGGGCGTCAGCGCGTTCCTGTGCAATAGATCGGCGGTGAGATTGTCCTCGACCACCGCACGAGTGGCGAAGATCGCCTGTGCGTTGGCAAGGTTCTGGACTCGCGAAGCAATGTTGACCGTCTGGCCGAAATAGTCCTGTCGCTCATTCATGGACACGGCGATGCAAGGGCCGGCATGGACTCCGATCTTGAGCAGCAGATCCTCGCGCCCGCTTTTGTCATTGAGCGCACGCATGGCGTCGCGCATCCTTAGGGCAGCAGCAATCGCACGATCAGGCGTCGCGAATGTCGCCATCACCGCATCACCGATCGTCTTCACCACCGCGCCTGCCTCAGCCGCAACGATCTCCTGCAGAACCTGGAAATGCACGCGCACGAGATCGAAGGCTGAAAGGTCGCCCACCCGCTCGTAAAGCGCTGTCGATCCGCGCAGGTCGGTGAACAGGAAGGTCAGGCTGGTGATCTTCAGGCGCTGGTTGATGTCGAGCGTATCCGTGCGATAGAGATCGCGGAACGTCTGGTTGGTGAGCAGGCGCTTGGCGGTCAGGAAGGGCCGGCGTTTGCCCAGGAGATCATGCAATGCCTGGCCGGCGATGAAGACCGCCGGCAGCACGCGGGTGTCGGTCCTGTTTTCCAGCGAAATGCGCAACGGACCGGGTTGCATTTCCAGTGTCTGGTTCTGGACATGGTCGCGGTCGAAGACCAAAGACAGGCTTCGGCGTTCTTTTGTCGGTTCGCCCTTCGCGTCGATGAACTGCGCTGAATGGGTGACCGGCTCGAAGACTATGATGAACTCGGACGGAAGCTGTATGGTCAGAACCGCCTTTTCCCCGGGCTCAAGCTCGATATCCTCCAGCGAAAACGTCTCTATCTTTTTCGCTAAATCCTCTTCCGGCAGATCGATGCCGGACCCCCAGTAGATCTGGCGAAAATATTCCACCAACGGCAGTTCGTGTGGATTGTGGGCAGCAATCCTGCGCACGCGGGGACTGACGGTGAATGTCACCTCGACCATCTCGTCGAGGGTCGGCGAATAGCCTTCGGAGCACAGCGCGCAGGTGTATTCGTCCTTCTGCAGCGTTTTCAGCGTGGCGTTGGTGTCGAGCACGCCGCCACAGCCGGGGCACAGAACATTCCAGGAAATGTCAAAGATGCCCACCCGCGCTGCGTGGAGAAAGGCGCTTATGGCGCGTTCCTCGTCGAGGCCATGCTTGCTGGCGAAGGCTGGCGCATTGATGCGGCAAAGTTCGCGGTCCTTGCCGTCCGCGATGGTCCGCTTGATCGCGTCGATTGCCTGCGGATCGACATCGGTCGATTGCCGCAGAAGCGAGAATAGATCCTGAGCTTCGTTCATCGTGCAGGCTCCGGAAAATGCCCTTCGAGGCGTGTTGACCGGATCGGTCTTTGGTCCGAGTGCTCCATCTTACTTCGAAACGGACCGTACGGCCATTCGAATGGATAAGCCTGGCGACAAGTTCGATTTCCATTCGGCGGATTTTCACCGGCCGCGAACGGCACTATGATGGTCTATGGGGTACTCATCTTGGGGACTTTCTCCATGCCGACATCCGACAACCCACCATTTCCCGCGGTCCTGCGCCTTTTCTCCGTGGTCGTCATCATCGTCCTGATCGTAGGCGCCGGCCTGTTTTTCGCGCCTGCGCTGGTCAAGCCGGGCTGGCCTTGGGCCGTCACGCCGTTCAATGCCCGCTTCCTCGGCGGCTTCTATACCGCCGAAATGGTCGTGATGGCGGCGCTGCTGTTCTGGAACAGGTGGTCGCCCGGCAGGCTCGTGCTCGTCATGGCCTTCATCTTCACCGCCATCGTGTCGGCGGCCTCGTTCGCCAATCTCGGCTATTTCAACTTTGGGCGCAAAGCGCCCTGGCTCTGGTTTTTGGTCTATCTGGGCTCGGTCGCGGTATCCGGGATGTTCCTGTGGCGGGCCAGGACCCGTCCTTCTGCAAAAGGCGTGACCTTGAACCCTGCATGGCGCGGCTACATGCCGGTGGAATCGGCGATCCTTGGGCTCTATGGCGTCGGCCTGTTGCTGTTTCCCCTGACATTCAGCAGCTTCTGGCCATGGCCGGTCGATGCCTTCCACGCTCAGGTCTACAGCGCCATCTTCCTCGCCGGTGCGGGCGGCATATATCTCGTCTGGAGAAGTGCGCCGCGCGAGGAACTGCTGATGCTCGGCCTGGCGCAGTTTCTGGTTGGCCTGCTTGCGATCTTTGGCCTCGTCATCACCGACGCTGCGGTGCATCGGATCGACTGGACGGCCACCGGGACATTGTGCTGGCTCGCCCTTTTCGGCTGGATCGGCATCAGCGGCGTCTTCAAACTCTACGCCGCCTCCCGGTATTTTAGCTCGCAATCGGCATCATAGTCTGCAGAGACGGCTGGATTTTCAGGTGACGTCCGGTGCATCGTGCCGGGCCGATTGCCTTCGCCGGAAACGCCATGACCAGCACGACCTCGCCATCGTCCGAGAAAATCCAGCCGCAGCTCCGGGCCGTCCGGCCAAGCGATGCAGAAGCGCTTTGCGCCATCTTCAACATGCCGGGCTTCCGCTGGGGCACGCTCAGGATGCCCTTCGAGATGGTGGAGCAGGTGGAGCGGCGCATCGCCAAATCCGGCCAGGAAACCACCTGGATCGTTGCCGAGCTGGACGGCAAGGTCGTCGGCCATGGCAGTCTGGTCGTGCAGGGTTCGCCGCGCCGTTCGCATATCGGCGAGATCAATATCGGCCTCGACGATGCCTTTGTCGGCAAGGGTATCGGCTCCGCCATACTTGGCGCGCTGCTTGACGTGGCCGACAATTGGCGCGCCCTGAAGCGGGTCGAATTGACCGTCTATGCCGACAACGAACCGGCCATCCGTCTCTACAAAAACCACGGCTTCGAGGTCGAAGGCCGGCATGTGAAGGCCGGTTTTACCGACGGGCAGTACCACGACCTCCTGAGCATGGCGCGGCTGCGGTTCTGATGACCGCCGTCTTTGATCCAACGCCCAAGCCCCCGGTGGAAATTCTGGCTGTGCTGTCGCTGCTCTGCCCGGAAGTTGTGTGTGATATCGAGCAGAACTGGAATGCACCGGTTTCCGACTACGCCCGCCATCTGTGGCGGCCGGTGGCTAGGCCTGCATCCGGCCCGGCGATTGCTGCCCGCTCGATCCTGCGCGAGGTCCTGCATCAGCGCCTCGGTGCGATCATGCAGCCTGAGGAGATCGGCAAAGCCCTCGAAGAGTTCGAGCACAGACCGGTGATCCAGTCCGGCCTGCATTGCCTGCTTCTGATGGACCGGATCACCTTCGATGCCCTCCTGTTTGCCTGGCTCGGCGCGGTCGAAAACGGGCTGTCGGCCTTCGTCGGCTTCATGGGAACGACGATGACCATGGAGACAGTTGGCCGGGAGGGACCCGGATGGCTCGATGTCGGCGACGACAAGGTCAACCTGTTTGGCATGGGGCGCCACAAACTGTGCCGCAAAAGCGCCTGCGCGGCCGGTCCCGTCTCCCTCAACAAGCGCGCACTCGGAGCGGTGGGCGATGAAACGGATGCCAGCCGCTGGCTGGGCACCCTGCTTGCCAGCCAGGACAAGATGTTTGGAACCGCCGCCGATGCGCTGACGGCCCTCAACGAGGATCTGGTCGCCGATTGGGATCGTTCCGGCATGGCCCGGCCGGTGTTCATCGATGATCGGTTAGCCGCTTCTGCCGTGGCGCGGCATCTGGACTATGATGGCAGCCTGCTTTCCAGGCTGCTCCTCGAGCCGGCGAGGCGCCAGCGTCTCGAACGTGCCTTGCAAGAGGCCGCATCGAGCCCATTTGGCAGATTCCTGCCCAATGCCACGGCCTATTTCTGGGGCATCCGCGAGGAGCGCGTGCGCAAGCTCGTCCTCGATAACGGGCACCTGGTCGAGCCTGACAGGCCGCATGGTCTTTCCATCCCGTTTGAGCGGCCGCATCTCAGGCAGGCACTGCTGGACGGCGTGCTGCTGCCGGACTTGTTCCTGACGTTCCTCGTCCTTGCCATATTGCCGCGCGTGCGGGTTGTGGGCGGCCTTAGGCAGATTGGTTATGTAGCGCTTTTCCACTCGATCCTACTGGCTGCGCTGGATGAAGACGCGCCGGAAGAGAGCGATCTGGCTGCCGAGCTGCAGGTTCGGGAAAATGCCTGGGGCATGCAGGTCATCGATGAAAAGATCTCGGTCCGCGAGCAGCTTGCCGGCCTGCCGGAAGGGGCGCTCTTCGCGGACCTGCTCCTGCAATACCGTTTGCAGACATTTGCCGAGACGACCGACAACCTGAAACTGGTTCGCGAAAACGCGCGATGGCGCAAGATCGGTCAGGCCTTTAGCACCTGATCCGGCCGCATGGCCTCCTTTGTCATTGCACTATCCCCGCCTTGCGGAGCCCGTCGACCATGAGTTCGAAATCGGCAGGGTTCTTGTAAGGCAAGACTTTGCGACGGTATTCCAGCGAATAGTCAGGATTGACGCGAAGCAGCTCCTGCCATGCCGCGCGGGCATCGGTCAAACGACCTAGATGGCCGTAACTGGCGGCCAGAAGCGCGCGCGAGACGTCGGTGCCAGCGTTGCGAGCCAGCCGTTGCTGCAAGAGGTCAACAGCCTCTTCGTACCGTCCCAGTTGAAACGACGCCAGAGCCTGGAAGTGCAGAAGCACATCCGGAAAGTATGGATTCAATGTCTTTCCTCGGGCGAAACTCGCGAGGGCCTCCTCGGATCTACCCGAATAGTACAGCGCCTCGCCGAGGCAGACGTGCGCTTCGGCGAAGTTCGGATTGAGGGCCAGTGCGCGCTCGACCTCGTCGATGGCCCCATCGTGCCGTCGTGTGTACAGCTTGGCTATCGCCAGCGCCCAGTGCGCCCAGGGATCGCTGTCGTCCAGCGTTACCGCTCGCGTTGCGGCGTCTTCGGCTTGCGCCATCGATTCCGGCGGCGACGAACCCCACCGGTTCAGGTAGTCGAGTCCGTGCGTGAGGGCGAGGAAAGCGTAGGCAGAGGCAAACTTCGGGTCCAACTCGGTGGCACGTTGCAAGAGATCGCGGGCGGCGACGTTGGTGTCCTTCGTCAGCCGGTGCCACAGCTCCCTGCCCCGCAGGAAACAGTCATACGCCTCCGTGTTGCGCGGGTGCTCGGGCGCCAGTCGCTGACGGGCATCCGTAGTCAGGTTGAGGGCCAGCGCACCGACGATCTGCTGCGTCACGTCGTCTTGGACGGCGAATATGTCGGTCAGGTCGCGATCGAACCGCTCCGCCCAAAGATGGCCACCCGAAATTGCATCGATGAGCTGCGCGGTGATGCGCACCCTGTTGCCCGACTTGCGTACGCTGCCCTCAAGGACATGCCGCACGCCGAGCTTCGTGCCCACCTCCTGCACATGGACGTTCTGGCCCTTGAAGGTGAACGACGAATTGCGCGCGATGACGAAGAGCTGCGACAGTTTGGACAGCGCCGTGATGATATCCTCCGAGATGCCATCGGCGAAGTAGTCCTGTTCGGCGTCACCGCTCATGTTGGCGAAGGGCAGGACGGCGATCGACAGCTTCGGCGGAACTGCCGTAGACGGCCGGCTCGTCGCCGTTTCCGAGGTCGCGGCCGCCTTGGCCCCGGCGCTGCCGACTTGCAGCGAATAGACCCGGATCGGCTCGGCGATGTTCTTGAGCTGTGTGCTGCCGAGATCGCTGACCGAGAGGTCGAGCCTCGCCTTGACCTGGCGGTAGGCATCCTCGGACAGGCAGATGGCGCCGGGCGCCGCGACGCCCTCCAAACGCGAGGCGATGTTGACGCCGTCGCCCATCAGGTCGCCGTCGCTTTCTTCGACCACATCTCCCAGATGGATGCCGATCCTGAACTCGATGCGGCGGTCCTGCGGCACGCCGGCATTACGCTCAACCATACCATTCTGAACCTCTATGGCGCAGCGCACGGCATCCACCACACTGCGGAACTCAACCAGCGCCCCATCGCCGGTGCGCTTGATCACCCGGCCGTTGTGCACTGCGATGATCGGATCGATCAGGTCGCTGCGCAGTGCCCGCAACCTCGCCAAAGTACGATCTTCGTCCGCGCTCGCGAGCCGGCTGTATCCGACCACATCTGCAGCTAGGATTGCGGCTAGCTTACGAGTCTCGCTCACGGGTCCGTCTCCTCATCTCCACGATAGCAGGAAGACGGAGGCAAGAGGGAACTTTCGATTCTATTCTGAGCGACTTTGAGTGAAATCGATGCTAACCGCTTTCGGCAGTCAAATGCAGCCGACGTACGCACCTGGGCAATGACTGCTCTATCACGCTTTTGGACGTTCGACACTGTCACGCCGAGCGCCCGCTCTGGGTCAAACTTTGTCGTTTAAGGCGGCGCCCGGAACGGGCAACTCGCGCCATATCCGGACCTTGCCAGTGATGCCGTGAATATTAAGTCTCGGCTCCGAGGCCTTCGCATCGATAGCACCAATGAGCGGCGTCCCACATCCCACTCCTTGCGTCCATGGGGGGCGTTGTGGACCAAGGCCTACCCGGGCTTACGACAAAGCCGATCCAGCGCGTCTCGAAGTGCAGTGGCGGCATCGCCACGCTCGTCAGGGGACATCAGTTCCGGTTCAAGTTCCAGCCTAAAGTGCGGCAGCTCGGTTCGAACGGCACTACGGGCGGCTGCCAGATTGGCCTTCAGATCGATGACGCGGTAGGTGGCGACGGGATAGGCGATCCCCTTGACCTGGACGTGCCCCAGCTCCTCGCAGTCGATTGAGTCCTTCACTTGCGCAAACGTCTCGTAGGAAATGAGGATGGCCCCCGGCGGCGCCTCCTGCTCCAGGCGCGAGGCGAGATTCACGGCGCCGCCGATTATTGTGTAGTCCATTCGGTCCTCGCTGCCGAAGTTACCGACGGTGCAGTAGTCGGTATGGATGCCGATGCGACAGCGCAGCGGTGTTTCGATCCCCATGTCCCGCCAGACTTCGGCAAGCTCGTTAATCCGCTTTTGCATTGCAAGTGCCATCTGCGCGCAAGCCAGCGCGTCCTCCTTGACGCCGCGAGTCTCGGGATCGCCGAAAAACATCAGGATCGCATCGCCGACATATTTGTCGATCGTCGCGCCGTGTTCCGAAGCAATTTTCGACATTTCCGTCAGGTATTGATTGAGGAGTTGGGTGAGATCCTCGGATTCCATTTTGTCAGTGGTCTCGGTAAAGCCCGCGATATCGGAGAAGCATATTGTCAGTTTCTTCCGCTGGCTGGCGATCCTGACCTCCTGGCGGCCGGTGAATATCGAGCGATACACTTGGGGCGCCAGATACTTCGCCAGCTTGCTGGAAAGCGCCTCCAGAACCACGGATTTCTCGGCGAGGTTCTCCTCCCTTTGCTTCAGCTCAGTGATGTCCGAATAGACGGCGACTGTGCCGCCGGCGCTGATGCGCCGCTCGCTGATCATGACCCATCGCCCGTCGCCTCGCCGCTGCATCCAAGGTTCGCCAGGCTTGCGGTGCCGCGAGAGGCGCTCGGCGACCCACTCCTCCACCCGCCCCTCGGCGTCCCTGATGTAGCCGCGCTCAGCGGATCGGCGAATGATTTGCTCGAATGTCGTGCCGGGCGTCAGTTCGGTCTCCAGACCGGTGTAGAGCAATTCGCGGTAGCGGCTGTTGCTGAGGACGAGCCGGTCATCCCCGTCGTACAGAGCGAATCCTTCGGAGATGCTTTCGATGGCATCGATGAGCCGCTGACGAGCTTCCGCAACGTCGCGCAGGTTCTTCTCCTCGACCTCGACAGCAGTATCCCGGAAGAGCCTCAGCGCTTCGGCCATGCGCCCGATTTCGTCGCTGCCCGCGGCTGGCAGCGACGCACGAAGGTTGCCCCCCGCAATCGCGAGCATGCCCTGGCTCACGGCCCCCAGTCGGGCGAGGAGGCTGCGGTCGACATAGAGCCAGACAACCAGAACCGAACTCAGGAGGCTAAGGAAGGCGGAGCCGAGCACAACCGCGGTGCCGTAGCGCTGGACGAGCGCGGCTTCGCGACCGGAAGCAGCGATCTCCTGGTCTGCCGTGGCGACCAGGCGATCGACGCCGGCGGTGAGATTGCGCGACAGTCGATTGTTCTCGGCCAGAAGCCTTTCGCCCTGTGCCAGGACAGCAAACTCGTCCTCCCGCGCCTTGGGGATGCTGTCTTCGCCGTCGGTCAAACCCTTGAATTCGTCGACACGCTGCCGGAAGCGGGTCCGCAGCTTTTCGTCGATCTCCGTAGAAGCCTTCTCAAGAGCAGTGAGCGAACGGCGTAACGGAAAAAGGATCAACGCCAGATCGCCCGGCGTCGGCGCGTTCGCGACCTTCACCAGCGCGTCGTTGACCGCCGAGATCTCCAGCTGCGCCTTCTGCTGGGGGATGTAGGCCGCAATCGCCTGAACCAGGTCGGCCATCGCCGCTGCGCGTCGATCGGGCGACAGCGACGTGTCGGCCGCGACCGCCCGCCATTGCGGGAGCCTGGAATCCATCACTAGGATGCCGGTGGCGACAAGGCGCTGGCTTCCGGTCGTTGTCGCGGCGAGGCGGTTCAGGAGCTCCTCCTTGCGGGCGACCACGTCGAGCCGGGCGACAACAAGAGAGTCGAGCTCCTTCAGGTTGCGCCTCAGAACAATCGCGGCTTCCTCGATCTCGGCCAAAGGCACTGTGTCCAACGTGGCATCCCGGAGGTCCGTGCGCAGGGCCTCGAGGCGGGACATCTCGAGCGCGACGGCAGCCGAGACCTCGCTGTGCTGAGCCCTGCTTGTCGCTGCCAGCACCGATGGCGCGGCAGCAGCGACCCGTTCGGCCTGGCGCGACAGCTGGAGGGAGGCGAGCGCCGACGGCACTCGATCCGTGGTAATTCGGTCGACGACGTCGCCAACCTGGAGGAAGGCATAAAGCGCCGCAGCGGTTGCCAGCACCGCAAGGGCGCTGATCCCGAAAAAGGCGAGCAACAGCCGGCCGCGTATGCCGAGGCGTTCAAGCATCTCGGCGAGTCGGAACAGTCGGGCCACACTGGTCTGCATCAGACTAGACGTCTCAGCCGGCACGCCGGCGATCAACGAACCCTATTCAACCGGCACGTACTCTCCACCGCGCCAGACGTACCAAACCCAGCTCTGCTTTGTGAGGTCGCCCTTGTCGTCGAAATCGACCCGACCGATGACGGTGTCGAATTCCTGTTCATGCAGTGCCGCAATGACGGCCTTCGGCTCCAGCGAACCTGCCTTCGAGACTGCCTGGACCCAGACCTGGACCGCGCAGTAGCTCAACAGCGTGTAGCCCGCGGGTTCGAAGTTCTCCGCACGGAACTGCTCAACGACCGCGGCCGCTTCGGGGTTTCGCCTCGGGTCCGCCGGGAACGTGAAGAGGGTCCCCTCCGCCGCGGGGCCGGCGATCAGGGCAAATTCCTCGGTCGCCAAAGCATCTCCGGATATGAGCTGAACCGTGTAGCCACTGTCGTGTGCAGCGCGAGCAATCAGCGCAACCTCGGCATGATACCCACCCACGTATAAGGCGGAGACGCCTGCGGTCTGTAACGCAGCGACCTCGGCCGAATAGTCTTCCTTCCCGGGAAGGTATGCGTCGTAAACGGCCTCAGTCACGCCCCGCTTGTTCAGCTGCTTCCTGGTCTCGTCGGCGAGACCCTTCCCATAGGTCGAGTTGTCGTGGAGGATCGCAATCTTCTTGTTGCCCCAGCGATCGGCAAGGTAGTTGCCGGCGATGAAACCTTGCGCGTCGTCGCGGCCAATGGTGCGAAAGACATTGGCACGGCCCTGTTCGGTCAGCTGCGGATTGGTCGAACCTGGGGATATCTCAACGACGCCCGCCTCCTCGTACACTTTTGATGCGGGGATCGAGGCCCCGGAGCAATAATGCCCGACGACGAGCACGACCCCGTCAGCCACCAGCTTCTTGGCGGCCGCCACTGCTTGCTCGGGATCGCAGAAGTCGTCGACCGAGATGAGCCTCACCTTCTGGCCGAGTACGCCGCCCGCCGTGTTGACGTCGGCCACTGCCATCTCCGCGCCGCGCTGTCCCTGCTCGCCGATCCAGGCGAGCCGTCCCGTCATCGCAGCCGAGACGCCGATCAGCACCTCCGCCCGTGCGGAACTGAACACGGCCGCGAGAACTAAGATCGCTATGGCAATGATGCGGTGCATGTGTGCACCCCCTTAACTGTAGCTTACGCCAATCCCGTCAGAGCCGACAGCCCCTTCGGCAAGCGCGACTATCTCGGCTGCTATTGCAGCACACACCCAATTTGGCGAAGCAATCATACACTGGAATGGCGTGTTACAACTTCGTTCGCTGAGATCGGAATCGCGCGTCAAATCCGGACGTTATCACTGACCGGAGTGAGCGTCGTGAGTGGGTCAAACTCATCGTACGCCTTCCGCGAACGACCGTCCGCAAAGGGTCGAATGTTCTCATTCGCATCTTGGATGATTCGATTGCCTGAGCCGATTGGTGCTATACTGGCGAGCCGGCCAACGCCGCAACCTCTGTTCAAGAATATGACCAAAGTAACCGCTCTACCTGACCAGATCGATTTTAACGTGGCCGCCGATGAGACCTTGCTCGAGGCGGCTCTCAGATCGGGCGTGCCGTTCGCCCATGCCTGCGGCGGCCGGGCGAAATGCTCGACATGCCGCGTCTGGATACTCGATGGCCTGGAGGCCTGCCCGGACCGGAATTCCGATGAGACTTCGATGGCGGTCAGGTTGAGATTGGCGGATGAAGTTAGGCTGGCCTGTCAGCTCAGGCCGGAAGGCGAGCTTCGGGTCCGACGCCTGGTGCTGGACGAAACCGATATGATGATCACCAGCCAACTTGGCGGCGCTGCCGCGACGCGTTGCGGCGAAGCAAAGCATGTTGCGGTCTTCTTCAGTGACATTGTCGATTTCACGGCGCTGTCTGAGCGGCTTTCGCCCTACGACGTGATGTATCTGCTCAATCGCTACTTCGCCCAGGTCGGCGACATCATCGAGCAGAATGGCGGTTTCATCGACAAACTGATCGGCGATGGGCTCATGGCAATATTCGGTATCGACGACCAGCCCGACGCCCCGCTCCGCGCCGTGAACGCCGCGCTTCAGACCCTCGCCACAGTCGATCGTCTGAAGCCGTTCTTTGCCTCGATGTATGGCATCGATTTCGATATTCGTATCGGCCTCAACTATGGCGAAGCCGTCATCGGCACATTGGGTTTTGCTGGACACGAACGTCTCACGGCCATCGGCGACGTTGTAAATCTGGCCAGCCGGATCGAGGCCGCTAATAAAGATGTCGGTACGCGCTTGCTGATATCCGAGGCCCTCCGCGACCAGATCGCCGACAAGGCGGAAATCGGCGACTTCGTCAGGGTACGCCTTCGCGGTACGGGCGAGCGCACAAGCCTGTTCGAAATCGTCAGGCTGAAGCCCGAAATTGACGCCGAGCTGAATGCCAGACGGCCTCGCGAAACCATCCGTCAGGGCGGCAGGAGGTGGATTCGCGCTTTTGCCGAAGACGAGCTTCAGCCCTACGAACGTCGGATACTCGATTTTGAAGATTACGACATCGTCGTCGTTCGCGGATCCGACAGCTATTGCGCCTTCAACAATGCCTGCCCGCATCTTCATCTGCCGCTCTACGAACGCAAAAGTTCCGCTCAGGCCGAAAAGCTGAAGCTCCCGCACACGCAGAGCACGATCACCGCAGATCTTGGGCTGGTCTGCCGCTGGCATCAGAGTTGTTTCGACCTGCTTACCGGCGAAATCAGGGGGTGGGCGCAGCTACAGCAGGATGGTACTGCGCCGGGCTATGAATTCGCGGGTGACATTTCGAAAAACCGCGCAAAGCTGATCGTATATCCCTGCCGAAAGCAGGACGGCTTTGTGTGGATCGGGCTTGATTGAAAACGACGGTCCGATATTTCAGTTTTCCGTCGCGATCTCATATTATCGGACCTTCGTAATTGTGAGACTGAACGGCAGCATCGGTCAAACTTCACCGTACGCCTTCTGCGACGAGCGTCCGCAACGGGGTTGAATGGTGGCGTTCGTCGGGTCGATGGGAACGAGCAAGTAGCGCCAACTGCCAACGCTCAGCGCCAGACAATGAGCGTCTTGTTTTGGGCGAAGCAGTAAGTCCGCTTGTGGTCAGGGAAGAACGATAGCGGATGGCTTGCTGATATCCTCGAACAGGGCTGCCAACGCTGCTTCGACGCAAACGACGGCCACGCAGCCGCCCGAATCGGCAGCGCGCTGCCGCAGGACCCACACCGATCGCCCGATGCCCATCTGCGATGCCACTTGCTGGTCGACGGCTATCGGTTCATCCTTGTGAATACCCCGGCCGTGAAATGCGTAGCGAGATCACGCCGTCACGGCCCCTGGTGAGGTCTGGTTCGATGGACTGCTCAGGCTGCGGTTTCGAGGTTGAGGGCGGTTATGCTTTCTGTCCGAGGTGTGGCAGGCGCCAGCCCGTGCCATGCGCCAGTTGCGGCTACCTCTGCGCACCTGATTTCGAGTTCTGTCCGAAATGTGGGGCAAGCGTCGGTACGCCCGCAAAAGCCGTCGAACGGCCTGCTCCGACACCAAGCCGGACCATTGTGCCGCCTTCTCGAACTCCGTCGCTGCTTGCGAACATCGAAAGCGAAGATGGGCTGCATCCCGTTTCTGACGCCGACCGACGGACGGTAACGGTCTTGTTCGCCGACCTTTGCGGCTTCACGACGCTGAGCGAGCAGCTCGACCCCGAGGTCATGCAAGCGTTGCAGAACGAACTGTTCAAGGAATTGACGGCGGCCGTGCGAAACTTTGGTGGTTTCGTCGACAAATTCATCGGCGATGCACTGCTCGCTTTGTTTGGTGCGCCGGTCGCGCATGAGGACGATCCGGAACGTGCGCTTCGCGCCGCCCTCGACATGATCGCCCGGACGGCGCGGCTCGGCGAACGCGCCCCCCACTTCGGCTCGCCTCTGTTACTCCACATAGGCATAAATACGGGTCCGGTCGTCACTGGCGGATTGGGCATCGGCACCGCCAAATCCTATTCGGTGACCGGCGACACAGTGAATACGGCGCAACGCCTGCAATCGCTGGCCGCACCGGGTGAGGTTCTGGTAGGCGAGCTCACTCACAGGCTGACCCGGCATGCCTTCTCTTACGAGTCGCTGGGTGATGTCGTGCTTCGCGGCAAGGCTGGCGGTGTGCTCGTCCATCGACTGGATGCACCGCTTACGGCGCCGCGTGCAGCGCGTGGGCTCGAGGCGCTCGGCCTCAGCGCGCCGATGATAGGTCGTGCTGCGGAGCTCAATAGAATGCTGGCGAGCCTTGACCAAGCGTGCGGCGGCTCGGCCCAACTTGTCCGCCTCGTCGGAGAAGCCGGTATCGGGAAGTCGCGGCTGGTCAAGGAGTTCGTCGCCCGTGTCGACGACGAGGATCGTTTTCGAAACGTCGCCGTGCGACAGGCCACCTGCTCACCGCTGGGCGAGCAATCATTTGGCGCCTTGGGTGCAGTGGTGCGCAGCGCTGCGGGGATGATGCAAAACGACAATGGGGACGAAATGCGGGGGAAGCTCGCAGGTTTGCTTGCCGATCTCGGCCTGGAGGGCGAGGAGGCGAAGCGGCTGATGCCGTTGCTCTACCATGTGCTTGGTCTAGGCGACCCCGATGCCACCTTGCAGCATGTCGAGCCCGAGCAGCTGCGGCGGCAAATTCTCTACGCAGTCCGCACAATCATCGAACGGCGGCTTGCGTTGTCGCCGCTGTTGATTGTCGTCGAAGACCTGCACTGGGCCGACGCCGTGTCTCTCGAGGCACTACGTTTCGTGATGGACAGGTTGGAACGCACGCGGTTGATGTTGCTGGTCACGCATCGTCCGGCGCCGGACAACGACCAGCTTGACTCAAGTCGGGTCAGTCACACAGCGCTCAGGCTTTCGCCGCTCAACAGTGATGACGGACGCAGCCTGCTGGCGGCGCTTTTCGGCGAGAGCTGGGTAAATTCCGCAGGAGGGCTTCTCGACCAGATCCTGGAGCGCGCGGGCGGCAACCCCCTTTTTGTAGAGGAGATCGTTCGCGGCCTTATCGATCGCGGTGTGCTGATACGCGAGGGCCAGCGATGGCGGACCGTGGCAGGCGAAGTCGCAACCGGCATTCCCGCCACTATCCAGGCAATGTTGCTTGCGCGCGTCGACCGGCTGCCACAAGATGTGCGCCGGTTGGCCCAGGAAGCTGCGGTAATCGGCCCGCGCTTCGATGCCACGCTTCTGAAAACCGTGACGACCGACCCCGGCCGCGTAGAGGCCGGCTGCGAACTTCTTTGCGATGCGGAAATCATCGAGGAAGTTGCCGGATCTGGTTCGGTCTCGTCGCAAAGCTACCGCTTTACGCAAACATTGCTGCAGGACGTGATCTACCAGAATCTGCTCCTGCAACGCCGGACCGAAATCCACGGGCGGATTGGCGCTGCCTTGGAGCAACTGTGCGGCGACAAGCCGGAACGGCTCGAGGATTTGACCGTGCTCGGTCATCATTTCGCACAGAGCGCCGAGCGGGAGAAGGGCGCGCATTATCTGCAGGCGGCAGGCGATCGCGCTCGCATGATATACGCCAACGACGACGCCCTTCGTTTCTACGAGCGAGCACTGACTGCGTTGGGCGCGACCGGGCAAACACCACTCAAACTGGCAATTGCAGAGCGCATTGCCGATTTGAGCGGCGCTGCAGGCCGCCGCGAGATCGCGCACCACCACTACGAGACGGTGTTGCAGGCACACCGCGAGTCGGCCAATCGCGTTGCGTCGGCGCGAGTTTTGCGTAAGATCGGTCGGCTGCTCTGGGACGTCGGCAAGCGGGACAAGGCAGAATTCCGCTATGCTGAAGCGGCAGCGCTCCTCGATGGAGCGGATGCCCCGATCGAGCAGGCGCATCTCTGGCAAGAACGTGGCCGACAGGCGTTCCGGAGCGGAGATCACGCTCTTGCGGCAAAATGGGCAGACGCGGCGCTGGATTGCGTACGCACTCTGACAACGGAGCATGTCTCCGAGGTAGGGCGTGATGCCACTCTTGTGACCGCCGAGGCACTCAATACCAAGGCTGTCGCCCTGGCTCGCCTTGGGCGAAACCGCGAAGCCGTGCGCCAGGTTGAGCAAAGCATTGAATTGGCCGAAGCCGCCGGTCTGCTGGGCGCGGCCTGCCGCGGCTACACCAATCTCGGCGTGCTTTACACGACCATCGATCCGGCACAGGCGATGGAGGTCTGTCGGCGCGGTCTTGAAGTGGCGCGCCATATTGGTGATTTGGGTTTCCAGGCGCGCCTCCTGGCCAATCTGGCGGTCGCTTGTTGTACTTTCACGGATCGCTGTCCAACGGAGGGCGTGCCCGCTGCCGAGAAGGCCATCGAGATCGACCGGGCACTCGACCAGCGCGAGCACCTGCCGGTGCCGTTGATTGTGCTTGGGCAGATCCACCAGTGCAACGGCCGTCCGGACCTGGCCGTTGGCTTGTTCCACGAAGCACTGGACGTAGCCCGCGAAACAGCCGAACCCCAACTGCTTTTTCCGTGCTATGATGGTCTTGCAACGCTTAATCTCGACCTCGACAATCTGGCCGAGGCCGAACGCTACTTTTCCTTGGCGCAGGGTATATGCGCCCAGCACGGGCTCGACCCGGAAGCGCTTGTGGTGCTGCCTTTTCTCGACTAGCCGGGGTTGGAGGTTGGAAATGTCCGCGCCTAGTGACCTGGTACCCCTTCGACCGGGCGACCGTGCGCCGAACGTGATACTCGACGCCATTACCCAGGAAGGCAAGATCGCACTTGACGACTTTCGCGGACAAAAACCGGTGCTGGTCGGCCTGTTTCGAGGTTTGCATTGTGCGTTTTGCCGGCGCCATATCGCCGCCCAGGCGCGGCTTGATCCGGAGCTGCGCGAAAGGGGCGTGGAGAGCCTGACGGTGGTCAACACGCCGATCGAACGGGCGCGTCTCTATTTCCGCTACCACCCGATGCCGAATTTGCTTGCGGCCTCCGACCCTGAACGCGCTTCACATCGTGCTTTTGGATTGCCCAATCTTGAATTCACCCAAAACGAGACGAACTGGCCGTACAAGGTCTCGATGGCAGCGGTAAAGGATATGCTGGTCGACATACCAGGCGAGTTGCCCGGTCCTATGGATCCTATTGCGGCCGGCGAAATCCTCGACATGAAGGACCATTACGAAATGACCGAAGCCGACGAGCAGATGATGGCAACGGGACACGGACAACTGGTCGGTCAGTTCCTGCTGGACCGGCAGGGGATCGTCCGCTGGAGCTTCACGGAGGTTCCAGAGGGTGGGCGATACATGTTTGGGGTGCCAAACCCGCAGGAGCTGATGTCAGCCGTGTCCCAAGTCGCCCAATGAGGGTCACCGTTGGGTCAAACCTTCGCGTTGATGGTTTGCGGCTTGAGATGCAATGGGCTCAGGGTCGGCACTGCCATGCGGCAAATCAGGCCGGGAGCCGCCACATTAGCACACGACCTGCACCCCGCAATTCCGTTTCCTCGAGTGGGTCGCAAGCAAATTTTGGTCCGAGCAGTTGGCGCGTTGCATCGGAAATACGGATTTCATCGGGCTCCGCGGACGTTTGAATACGTGAGGCGAGATTGACGGTCTCGCCCCACAGGTCATAGGCGAACCGCCTTTTGCCTATGACGCCAGCGACGATCGGTCCCGAGTGAATTCCAATTCTCAGTCTTATCGGTTCTCCCGCGAAGCGTTCGCGCTTGACCGCCTTGCGCAGTTCAACTGCATAGTGCGCGAGGGCTCGTGCATGATCGGATCGCGCGGTGGGCAGGCCAGAGACCACCATCACACAATCGCCGATTGTCTTGATCTTTTCGCAGCCGTGTCGTTCCGAGAGCCGATCCGCCGCCTTGAAGAAGTAATTCAAGATTGCGAGCGTCGTCACGGCTCCGACGCTGCGCGCTCTTTCCGTAAAACCGACGATGTCGGCAAAAAGCACACTCACCTCTGCGTGGTTGTCAGCAATTTTTTTGTGCGCTTTCAACCGCTCCGCGATCGACGCCGGAAGAATGTTGAGGAGCAGGGATTCGGCGCGCTGATATTCACGCGACAATCCCTCCTGGCTCTTCCTCAACGCCTCGTTCGTCGATTGTAATTTCTCGTTGAGTTGACGCTCCCTCTCCTGCAGGAGCGTCATTTCATAAGCCTTCTGCTGAAGCCGCTGCTTGTTGTCGCGTTCGGCGGTGGCGTCAAGAAAGAGCAGCCACACGCAGTCGTCATCAGCAAAAAGATGAAGGTCCGCGACACGCCCGCTGGGCAGTTCGACCATGGCCATATGATATGGAAGCTCCGGGCAAGGCAGCAAACCTTCCATGAATTCAAGCTGATCGGCAACAGGCTTACCGATGCGAAGGGATGAGAGCCCGTAATGTTCAACGTTACCGCCCTTCGCCGCTATGCAAAGCTGGGCGTCAATTTTCACATATGCGATAGAGTGCTCGTTGTAGAAGAAATCATAAATCCAGTTTCCGACTTCTCTTGGCAATCTATGCATGGTCTATTTGGCAACCATCGAAGCAAGCTGACGAAACGCATCATCGACATGCTCACCCGTAAGCGCGCTCGTTAGATATATTTGCCATCCAAGTTGCCTCAGTTCGTCAATCTTACTATCCGGTATCACCCACCGATCGGCCAGATCGGATTTGTTGAACAGCAATACAAACGGCATAGCGCCGAATTCGGCCTCCACCCGCTCGCGCAGCGTGAGCGCGGCGGCAAGAGTAGCGGCGCGGGTTCCATCGACGACAAGCACGAGCCCGGTCGCACCTCGCACATGGCTGACGCGGAATGAGCCGATATCGTCTTCGCCGGCCAAATCCCACAAAATCAGATCCACGGTTTTGTCCGGGAGTGCGACACTCTTCTTGTCGATTTTCACTCCCACCGTGGTCAAGTAGGTTTCTGAAAAGATGCTTTGCACAAACCTGCGAACCAGGCTCGTCTTTCCGACAGAGAACCCGCCCAGCATGCAGATCTTTTTTTGCAACATCTTGGGCTCCGCCCTAGTCCAGGTTTACCGTAACCGAAACCCGGCGATTGGTGGAGCTACCAGTTTGACTATTTTCAGGCACCGCCGGTTCAAAGGTGCCCGCGCCCCGAACCAGCAACAATTCCGGAGCGACGCCGCGCTTGTTGAGAAGCGCACGAACTGTCTCGGCGCGGGCGGCGCTGATCGACGCGTTGGCCGTCTCACGGCCCGTGGTGTCCGAATGGCCGGTCAACATGAACCGCGCTGTTACGCCTGACTTGCGGGCACTTTGGGCGAATTCCTTTATTTGATCCGCCAACCTGTCGAGAACCGGCGTCTGCTCTGGTCCCGGCACAACCTTGCCGGAAGAGAAGAAAATATCGGTCGTCTGGATGGCCTGTCTCAACTGATTGAGTTCTGCAAGGTTCAGCTCACGCAGCTGCGAGACATCCAGAACCACTCCGTCCGCCGAAAGCTGTTCGGCGGCGGCCTGCGCCCGGTTGATCCAGGCGGCAGGAGCCTCACCTTCGGCAACGATGCGACCCTGGATGATTGAAAGCTGAACCGATTTCGGCGGGGTGAGCGACGCCGTCAGCCGCTTCACCACGAACTTCGGATCAAGGCTCTGATAGAATTGCCACTGTGAATGAACGCGGGCAGGATCAACCTCCGTTCCGGACAGCAGAGCTTGCGGGTCGGCGGCAAGCGGGTCCCTCAGGCCGGAAATGTAGAAATGTCCGCCCCTCGCCGTTTGTTGGGCGACGATGATCCCCGATTGGGCCTCAAGTCGCGACACATAATATTGCCAGTGCTCCGCTGCGCGTGCTTCGGGGCTCACATCACGAACCTTGGAGATGTCGAATTCCGGTCCACCTGCCGAAAGCTGTCGGGCCGCTGCGCGCGCCCGATCTATCCAGGTGTCGGGAGCCTCACCCTCGGCAACGATGCGATCATTGACGATCGAAAGCCGTACTGTATCGGGCGGATACAACGACGCCGTCAGCCGCTTCAACACGAACTCCGGCTCAAGGCTCTGATAGAATTGCCACTGCGAATGAACCCTCGCGGGATCGACCTGCGTTCCAGACAACAGCGACTGGGGGTCGGCGCCAAGCGGGTCTCTCAGGCCGGCAATATAGAATTGGCCGTTGCGTATCTTCTGTTCTGCAACGATGATGCCCGGCTGGGTCTCCAGTCGCGACACATAGGCCTGCCAGCGCTCCGCCTCGCGTACTTCGGGGCTCACATCACGGACCCTAGAGATATCGAAGACCGGCCCGCCTGCCGAAAGCTGCTGGGCGGCGGCCTGCGCCCGATCTATCCACGTTTCTGGAGCCTCACCCTCGGCAATGATGCGATCATCGACGATCGAAAGTCGTACTGAATCCGGCGGAGCCAGCGACGCCGTCAGCCGCTTCAACACGAACTCCGGCTCAAGGCTCTGATAGAACCGCCACTGCGAATGAACGCGGGCGGGATCGACCCGCGTTCCGGACAACAGCGACTGCGGGTCGGCGGCAAGCGGGTCTCTCAGGCCGGCAATATAGAATTGGCCACCGCGTATCTTTTGTTCGGCAACGATGATGCCCGGCTGGGTCTCCAGTCGCGACACATAGGCCTGCCAGCGCTGCCCGGATTGCCAGGAAAGAAAGAACCAACCGCCTGCCAGGATCAAAAGCAGCAGGGCCGCGGTCACCACCAGCCACGGAAACCCCTGGTTCGATTCCTCCTGCTTCAGCTCGACGCATGTCTGCAGCTGCGCCTCTACGCCAGCCAGCTGCGAACTGTCGCCGTCAAACTGCTCTAAAGCCTCTGAGGATTCCTCATGGATACGAAGCAATACATCGCGAACTATTTCATGTAATTCCTCTGGCGGATTTCCTCGGATCACCGAAACCAAGGTCGCAAATGGTCCAACTTCCGACCAGAGGCGAAGGTCGCCAAAACGAATAGTGTCGAGGCTGCTCTGCTCCTTCTCGTTAAATGAGTCTTTTACAAAGTCCTGAATTGCACTAAGCATCGAAGAAATAAGTTGAGGATCTTCGCTAGTTGCATTGTCGGCAGTTACATGCGCTATCAAAAGCCCGGAATTGCGGTTAATGAGAAAGGCATGCTCTATGCGGTATACAAGGGAATGCTTCAGGACAACTTCCGAGAAGCTGGCACCGGTTCTCCAGGATTCGAATCTCCACTTGAGCCCATGCCAGGTAAATATATGTCTTAAAGTTTCATTTAGCGACTGAAAGGTCTGGTCGATCCTTTCCCCGATCGACTTGCGAATTGCCGGCAGAAACACCGGGTATAAAATATCCGTCAGCGTGCGCGGGCTCTTCTGGATGGACCGTTGCACAGCCCTTTCGACAGCTGGCGTAAGGGCCTCACCGAGTTGCGCATGAGGCGCTCGTGCGGCCGCACTGGGAAGAACGCCGCCCATTGCTGCCGCAAGCTGGTCGGGTTCGTCCAGCAGATGCGTAACGCGCGAAAGCTCCGAAATCTCGCGGCCGACCAGCAACTGGCGCAGCGTTTCCATGCGGGGATCGGCAGATGGAACTCCGTCGAAACGCGCACGGTAGTCCGGATCGACGTTCCGGGCAATTTCGATCAAAAGACGAGCCAGAGCCTCGCGATCAATCTCTGTATCGTTCGAGGCTGTTCTTTGCGGAAGGCTGATTGGGTCGACGGTCGACGTCAAGTTCCGCTCAACTCACTTTCCAGTTACGCTCCGAGTTGCTCTTGCTACCGACAGGATCCTGATTTAGACATTTTGCAACCTCGACAAACAGGCCCGCCAAAAGATTTCGGTCGGTCTTGACGTTGCCGAGATCGGAAAACATTTTCTCCATCAGCATCTGAATGCCTTCATTCTTTTGCTTGATTTCCTCACGCAGCAAATGATCGTTTCGATTTATCCGGTCCGCAACTTCGCGCTCAAGCTCGCTCAATTGATCCGACAACGCGCGCACCTGCTTTTCAAGCGCCTGATTTTGCTCGCGAAGATTCCGGTCAATCTCTTTGTCGCCGTCGGCTCGCGCGTCTTTTTCGTTCCGCAGTTGCGCCGCAAGCGAGTCAACCTGCTTCTTTGCATTTGACTCGTACATTTCAAGATTGCGCTTGGCCTCGGATTCGACATCCTTGAAGCGCTGCAAGACCCGCTCTTCAAGCTTGGAAAATCGGCGGTCATAGTCCTGCATCTGGTTGCCGAACAGAAGATCACGTATCTTGTCGACACCTACAGCGTCGCCGGGGGCCGCGCTCTCGCGAGCCTGGCCCGCCATGAAGCTCAACCCGTTTGCGTCTGCATTACTTATCGGATTTGCGTCCGCTTTATTTGCCGAAGAAGCGGTACTCGACGATTCCTTGGCCATCCTATGCCCCTTCATTTGACTAACTGCCACAGTGCTAATTTAGCAACTAGTAAACATGTCAGCAAAATAGCCGCCCCGCAAGCCGGAATCTTCTCGGCTTAAGCCGGTTCGTGCGTTCCGATTCGGGTAGATTTGGACATGCCGCTCGACCCCGACAATCTGCCCAGCGAGCCAGCTCTTCTGCGGCATCTTGTGCGTGACATGGCGGCGGTTGTTGAGCAGTGGGACGGTGAGATCGAGCGCCTTGAACCCATCATCAAGCAACTGCAGGGCCGGCAGTTCGACCGCGGTTCCGAGTGGGTCGATCCGGATCAGCTTGCGCTCGCGTCTTCGCCCGCGATCATCTTTTTGCCGATGA
The DNA here is from genome assembly GCF_964254115.1 of Mesorhizobium sp. LjRoot246. NCBI lineage: Bacteria > Pseudomonadati > Pseudomonadota > Alphaproteobacteria > Hyphomicrobiales > Phyllobacteriaceae > Mesorhizobium > Mesorhizobium sp. LjRoot246. The sequence continues at coordinate 5,540,155 of NZ_CAXUSN020000001.1, forward strand.
CCGCAGCTCCAAGCCGTCGGGCATGAGCGCTTGCCATTCAAGCCTGTCTTCGTGTCTTTTTTGCCTGCCTCCAATTCGCCCCGATCTTGACAGGGCAGTGCTGCCATCCGATGCCGTTATCCGGTTCTGACATTCGCCGACTCTTGCCGAAGAAAACGAAAGCTCGATGATCCAGAATAATGCTACCGCAAGGCGGTGTGGTACCGATGTTCATGCCGAGCAAAACATCGGCGCAACGCTTGCCGGCATCCGCCGGCAGACCCACCAGATACTGGATATAGTCGTCGTGGATGATGGGGCGACGGACGGATCGGCGTCGATTGTGACGGCCTACGCCGACAAAGATCAACGCATCTTATTCCTTCGAACCAGGCGCGGGTAAGACGGCGTGACGCATAATCCATTGGTTTCAATCGTGGTTCCTGCGCACAACGCGGAGGTAACGCTGGCGCGCGCACTCGATAGCCTTCTCGATCAGGAAATCGTGGATTGGGAGGCGATCATCGTCGATGACGCCTCCACGGACCGCACCCCCGCGATCATCGCCGGTTATGTGGAACAAGATGCCCGATTTCGGACGTCGAGTTCTTGCGCATATAGCCCCGCCGGCGCCCGCAATAGCGGAATTTCGACGGCGCGCGGCCGCTGGCTGATGTTCCTGGATGCCGACGATTGGGTGGATGCCAGCTTCCTCACGAAAATGCTGGCCGCATTGAAAACCGCTTCCGATGCAGTGGCCGCCTATTGCGGTTCTCAGCGCGTGATGCCCGATGGCGAACTTATCCTGTCGAGCATCTCACCAGAGGTTGCGATCCAGCCCTTTGAAACATTCGCCCGCCGGTGTGCCATCGCCACTCACGCGCTGCTGGTCGACCGGGAGGCAATCGTCGAGTTGGGCGGTTTCGATGTGTCGCTGCGCACCTGCGAGAACTGGGATCTGTGGCAGCGCCTCGCACGTCTAGGCAAAAATTGGGTGATGGTCGACGAGCCGCTCGCTTTCCATTGGGTCAGCCCCAGCGCGCTCTCCCGCAATTCGACGCAGATGCTGGCAGACGCGGAAATCGTGATCGCCCGCGGCTTTTCTCCTGATCTCAGGGGCAAACACCCAGGATCGGCTCACGCCAATGGAGCGGTCGAGGCGATCGGCCGCACCGCTTCCGAAGCACTCGCGTGGTTCGCATTGTGGAACGCCGCGTCGGATTGCGGCGGCGGCTCGGGCTCGATCAACCCGCAGTCCTTGCGCGCGCTCCCGGCAGGACGTAAGTGGGCGCGTGAGATCGCCAAGGTGGCCTTCGATGGCCTTATGGTAGGAAGCCTATCGGTGCCAGCGCAATTGGCTGCCAGGTGGGACAGGTTCGGCGGCGCCCTCACCGAGTTGATCATCGAACTCGGCAAGGTCTGGGGCGATCCGGTCGCGGGTCGTCGCGTCCAGTATCATCTTGAGCAAATGCTTCTCGATGCCGACGATCTTGCCGCGCCGCGCAGGCTGGCGCGGACACTCGGAATTCGCGTCGACGCTCGAAATCCAACTTTGACCGAGCTTCCGGAAGGGATCGATCAAATCTATGCCTACCTGATGATGGATGACCAGATCGAAGCTGTCGTGCAGTTCGGCGTGCTGGGGACAGTGACAAGGGATCATTGGATTGAACTGATCGCACCGCAAAAGGACGCCGGTGCCGACACGTCAAACACGCTTGCAGCCGAGGCACTGTCGACCACCGCGGAGCGCCGGCCTGATCCGGACAGCCACTTCGGCAAACTCGAGCGATTGGCAGCGCAAGCGCGGGAGCTGGTTCGGTCGAGCGCCGAACCTGCGGAGCCTCCTGTGGCGCCGCGCCGCGCACGAGCCAGGCACGACAAGGATCGCACGTCATTCTGGAATGGCTATTTCGCGACCGAGGATCCCTGGAACTACGGTTCGTCCTATGAACAGGAAAAATATGAGCGGCAGCTCGAGATTCTGCCTGCCGGTCCCATCGGACGGGCGCTTGAGCTGGCCTGCGCAGAGGGCCACTTCACGCGGCAGCTGGCGCCGCGAGTGGGCCATTTGACCGCAACTGACATCTCCGCCATAGCCGTCGGACGAGCTCGCGCGCGATGCAGCGATCAGCCGAATATTGAATTCGGCGTACTGGATTTCTCCGCCGACACGCTGCCGGGTGAGATGGATCTGATCTTCTGCTCGGAAGTGCTCTACTACCTGGATGATCTCGCCGAGTTGCGGCGCATTACCAAAAAGTTCGCTGAGGCGTTGGCGCCTGGCGGCAGTTTCATCAGCGCACACGCATTCGTGCTGCGTGACAATGTTGAAAGGACGGGCTTCGACTGGAACACATTCGGTGCACAAGCGATCTCGGAGACGCTGGCAGGGACCGAAGGCCTCGTCCTCGTGCAATCGATCCAGACCGAGCTCTATCGCATAGACCGCTTCCGCCGCCCGTCGCCGGACGACGTGGCGACGGAGCCGATGATTGATCATGTGCCGATCCGCGCACCCATCGGAATCGGGGTCGCGCGAAATATCGTCTGGGGCGGGGCGCGGGCCTTGCGCCGCGACGTCGCGCGTAGCGAGCGGCGGCAACGTATCCCTGTCCTCATGTATCACAGCGTCGCTGATGATGGTCCGACCGCGCTCGCCCGTTTCCGGCTCACGCCCGCCGCATTCGCCAGCCAGATGGCATGGCTGCGTGCCAATGGCTTTCACGCGATCACGTCCGAGCAAATGGAATGGTCCATCGCCAACCGTCAGCCTTTCGCTGGCCGCCCAGTGCTTATCACCTTCGATGACGGCTTCCAGAATTTTGCCGACCATGCCTGGCCGACCTTGCGCGCGAACGACCTGACCGCGGAAGTGTTCCTGGTGACGGACCTGGTGGGTGAAAGTGCAAAGTGGGACGCCGTCAGCGGTCCGCCGACGCAGCTTATGAATGCCGGAACGGTGCGACGTCTCGCCGCCGAAGGTGCGTTCTTCGGAAGTCATCTGGCGACGCATCGCGCGATCGATGGTCTGTCGAGCTCTGATTTGGCCGCCGAGCTGCTGCGCTCTCGCATGTTCATCGAACGGTGGACCGGTCGGCCAACCTCGGCGTTTGCGGCACCCTTCTCTGTCACCGACCGACGGCTCGGCAGGCTGGCCAAGGAGTCCGGCTATCGGATCGGCTTCGGCGGCAGACACGGGCCGGCGGACCTTAATTGCGATCCCATCGATCTTCCGCGCATCGAGATTCGCGGGGATCGCTCGCTCGATGACTTCGTCGCCACCGTCGAGGCCGTGCTCGATTGAACGGCGAACTTTCTCAGCGTCATTATTCCCCCTCACAATGCGCAAGACCGACGAGACGCTTCGCAGCGTGACCTCGCGGTCCTATGGAGCGCTCGATATTGTTGTTGACGATGGTTCACGCGACCAGACTGCGGCGATCGCCCGATGTCACGCAGATCGGAATGCCCTGCCCCCGGCGGCTAAATAAATACTGCCAAAGTACCCGGCACAAACGGTCTGGTTGGGAAATGACGTCTTGCACGGCAACATCGGTTTCTACAAGGTAGGGCAACAACGGACATAAATGTCGTTGCTTGCCGATTTGACCGGAAGGTTAACACCACGATGCCACTCATGATTGGACGATTGGGAGCCAGGAACCTGACGCGCCCGGCACGATGTCTCCGACATCTGACTGCGATGTTTGTCCTGGTTGCCAGGCCGCTCGTCTTTGGGATCGCCCTCTTGTTGGCTGGTCAGGCACAGGCGCAGGCGCCGACGACCGTCCCGCCTGAAAGGGTCAAACAGCTATTCGAGCTTCTCGACGATCCATCGGTGAAGGCCTGGGTGGCCGAACAACGAAATCAGGACGCCGGGTCAACGGGAACGCCTGCCGAGGCAGGCGCTTCGCCGACCGACACATCGTCCGGCGCCGCGGCGGCACCAGGCCAGATGAATACGATGGCGTCCTCGACGCTCGATCGGATCCGGCACCATATCGAAAGAATCGTGCGAACTTTGCCCTTGCTGCCGGGCCAGTTCGCGCGCGTTCGGGCAAAGACGATGGAGGATATGTCCAGCAAGGGGCCTGCCGGCGTATTCATGCTGATTGCGATGTTCATCGCTGCCGGCCTAGCGCTCACTTGGGCAACGTACAAAATCACCCGTCCATTTCGTCTTTGGGTTATCGCGCAGTCGAAGGATACGCCCGTTGGGCGGGCCAAGAAGATTGGCGGTCGCGCGCTTTATTCCAGCATGCTGATCGTCTCGTTCGCACTGGGCAGCGCCGGCGCGTTCATGTTGTTCGACTGGCCAATGCTTATCCGCGAAATTGTCCTGACATTTCTGATGGCGGCAGTCGTTACATGGGGTGTGCGCATGTACGTCATGGCCATGCTCGTCCCTTCCTTCATGAACGTCGAGAACGCCGTCGAGGTTCGTGCTTTGCCGATCACCAACGAAGCGGCTGACCATTGGTCCTATTGGCTGCCCCGGATCGTCGGCGTCTTCGCCTTCTTCGGCGCCGCGTTTATCCTCTTGCCCGGTCTCGGCATTGATCAGGACGGAATGATTGCCCTGTCACTGGGCGCCGATTTCGTACTGCTGTTGCTTTTGCTGCTTGCCATTTGGCGTCGGCCAAGAACCCAGCGAGACGGCGCGCACCACACCGGTCACACGGGAGCGACATGGCTGTTGACCGCTTATTTCGTCGTCCTGTTCCTGCAGCGCAACGCCGGCCTCTATATAATCTTCTGGTTTACCTTCGCTGCATTCTTCCTGCCTTTGGCAATCGTGCTGGCGCAGCGCGGGGTTAATTTCGTCCTGCGGCCGGGTTCTGAAGATGCCGGCCGGCCTACGATCCCGGCGGTGACGATCGCTGTCATCGATCGCGGAATCCGAATGATTTTCATCCTGGCGGCGGCTTACTTTCTCGCGCGTGTCTGGGGCCTGAACATGCAATCCATGCAGGAGGGCAATGCGACCACTGCGCTCATATTGCGCGGCTTGATCAATGTCGTGGTCATTGCCCTCGCAGCCGATTTCGGCTGGTCGATCATCAAAGCTTTGATCGAACGAAAGCTGGGCATCGAAACACCGCACCCTGTGATCAGCGACGAGGAGGACGTCGCGATCCTCGATCCGCAGCAGGCGCGGCTGCGCACGCTCTTGCCGATCCTCCAGAACATTCTGCTCGCATTGATCATCGTGATGGCGGTGCTGATGATGCTCGCCTCAATGGGTATCCAGATCGGCCCACTGATCGCCGGCGCTGGCGTCGTCGGTGTCGCAGTGGGTTTTGGCGCACAAACCGTCGTCAAGGACGTCATTTCAGGCGTGTTTTTTCTGCTCGATGATGCGTTTCGTGTCGGCGAGTATATTTCCTCGGGCAATTACAAGGGTACTGTGGAAAGCTTTTCGCTGCGCTCGGTGAAGCTGCGCCACCATCGTGGCCCGCTGTTCACCATACCGTTCGGTGAACTGGGGGCAGTCCAGAACCAGAGCCGTGACTGGGTTACCGACAAGTTCAACATCACCGTCGGCTATGACACCGACATCGAATTCGCTCGCAAGCTGATCAAGCGTATCGGCCTCGAACTGGCGGAAGATCCTGAGTTCAAACACTGGGTGATCGAACCGATCAAGATGCAGGGCGTACAGGAGTTCGGCGAGTACGGCATCGTATTGAGGGTCAAGGTCACAACCCGACCGGGAGGTGCCTTCAGTATGAAAGGCAAATTCTATCTACGGCTGCGCCAAGCCTTCAAGGAGCAGGGTATCGAACTCCCATTTCCGACCGTCCACGTCCAGGGGCTAGAGAACCCACATGGGTCAGAGAATGCGCCGTTGGAGATCACACCCGAGCTAAAAATGGCCGTGGCCCAGTCGCACACCAATCGGCGCAGAAAAAAAGCGACAACGGAGTAGGAAAGCTGTGACACCTGCCGGTCACAGCGCAGCTTTCGCAGGGTAAAAAAATCTGTGACTTCGGTTCAGCTATTATCGACATCAATCGGTCACGAGTTCGCCACAGCGGACTGTCGCCCGTGCGCTGTCCGCACATGAAGCTCGGCGATGATGGCTATGAGTTTCTGACTCAGCGTCAACTGCCTGCCGGGCGTCAGTCGCGCGATATGGACAGCCCCGCGAGAAGTGGAGCGTACGCGGCGAGCCTGCGGGAAACGAACTCCGTGAAGAGCCGCACGCGCTTCGTCTTGCGTGTCTCCCCCTGTGTGAGAAGCCAGAGCGTTCCGTACATGTGCAGGTCGGTGCCCGGCACCCTCACCAGTAGGGGGTCGGCATCTCCGACGAAGCACGGCAGTGTCGTCATCCCGAGCCCTTGCCGTACAGCAACGATCTGCGCCTCGGCGTCCGTGGTCCTGAATGGCCCCCCGGTGGTGCGAACCTCACCCTCGCTGGCCCAATCCGGAATTCCATGAATGCTTATGACGATCCACCGGATGGGATCAGACGAGCCCGCACGCCACGCGGCTAGTCGGTCGCGAGACATGTAGACGCTGCCGAACAGCTCCGGTCCCTTCAGACCGTGAAGATTGAGCGGCAGGGTTTTGCGGTCGTAGACGACGCGGATCGCCACGTCGGCCTCTCGATTGGTCAGATTTGCCAGCTCGCCGGACGACAAGATTTCCATCTCGATGTCCGGATGCAGACGCGCGAAATCGGCGAAGTCCGGCATGAGCAGGTGTGTCGCGAGGGACGGTGCCAGCGTCACCCGCAGAAGCCCGCGCACGCTCTGGTCGCGACCGAAGACGCGCGTCTCCAGCTGGTGCGACGACGCTTCCATCTGGTTCGCGAGCTCGAGGACCTCCTCGCCCGCAGCTGTCAGGCGGTAGCCCGAAGGCAGCTTTTCGAACATCTGCGCCCCGAGGCGGTCCTCGAGCTGGGCGATGCGTCGCAGCACGGTTGAATGATTCACCCCGAGGTGCGCGGCGGCAGCCCGCACCGAGCCTCCGCGTGCGACGGCAAGAAAGTAGCGAACGTCATCCCAGTCGATCATGGTGCAATCCGGCACCACGCGGTGCGCCTTCCAAAGCCGGTACCTGGCGCATGGTACAGCAGTACCGGCGGCCATCATAGCTTATGTCGACGCTCGCGGCCCAATTCCGAACAGCGGACACCGATCGTCGCGGCTGGCGTCAGTCGTCCAGCCGGATCGATTTCGCACCACCGATGTGCGCGCTTGCGCACTCAACAACTGACACCGGCGGACCCATTTCGAGGTCCTCGGAGGCAGATGCTGTCCCGACACTACGAAAAGGAGAAGTCATGGGAAAGCTTGAGGGTAAGGTTGCAGTCATCACGGGTGGATCGAGCGGAATGGCGCTGGCGAGCGCCAAGCGGTTCGTTGAAGAAGGCGCCTATGTTTTCATCACGGGCCGGAGACAGGAGGCGCTCGACGAGGCCGTCAAGCTGATCGGCCGGAACGTGACCGGCGTGCGGGGCGACGCGTCCAATCTCGACGACCTCGACCGCCTGTTCGACACGGTCAAGCGGGAAAAGGGCAAGATCGACGTCCTGTACGCGAGCGCCGGCACGGGCGAAGCCGTCCCACTGGGCGAGATTACCGAACAGCACTTCGATGCGACCTTCAACTTGAATGCGCGCGGCACGCTGTTTACGGTTCAGAAGGCGTTGCCGCTGTTCAACGACGGCGGATCGATCTTCATGACCGGGTCAGTCGCTTCGATCAAAGGTTTTCCTGGTTACAGCGTGTATGCGGCGAGCAAGGCGGCGCTGCACGCATTCGCACGCGGGTGGCTCAACGAACTCAAGGGCAGGAATATCCGGGTGAACGTGCTGCACCCGGGGCCGATCGCCACACCGATGCAGGACCAGGTTCTCACCGAGGAAGCGAAGCAGATGTTCGAATCCCTGATCCCGCGGGGAAAGATGGGGCGTCCTGAGGAAATTGCGGCGGTCGCGCTGTTTCTTGCTTCAGACGATTCGAGCTTCGTGAATGGGGTGGAGTTGTCTGTCGACGGCGGCTTCTCGGCCATCTGAAATCGCGCCGGATCGCGGGAATGGTGAGACGACTTCCGCGCTGAAGGCCGGCCGCGCGAAGTCGCTCACGGCCGGACGTCTACGCGAAGGTCGCCATGCAGCGAAACGAATAACCCAGCGCCGTTGAGGGCCGGGAATCAATATCAACACGGATCGGAGAAGTATTATGAGCTATGCGATTGTAGGATTCGGTAAGATAGGCCAGGCCCTCGCCCACGCCTTCGCCCGTAGAAACATCGACGTGACCGTCGCGAGCCGCCGGCCGCCCGAGGCGTTGGCGCCGCAGGCTCGGGCGATCGGACCCACGGTCGTCGCCAAGTCGCTGCGGGATGCACTCGAGGCCGACACAATCATCTTGGCGGTCCCGTTCGGGGAACATCGCGAGGTTGCGAAGGCCCTGCCGAGCTGGAGAGGCAAGACGGTCATCGACGCGATGAACGCGTTTCCAGTCCCTGAAGAGCTGGACGGCCTCCCGTCCTCCGCCTTCGTTGCGAAGTCGTTCACCGGCGCTAAGTTCGTGAAAGGTTTCAATCACCTGGTTGCGGCTACCCTGGCTGCCGATCCGATCGTCGAGGGCGGCCACCGGGTCGTCTTTCTGTCGAGCGACGACGAGGACGCGACCGCTCCCGTGGCGGCTTTGGCCAAACAACTCGGGTTCGCACCCGTCAAGCTGGGAAAACTCAACGAGGGTGGCGCGCTGGTGCACGCACGCGGCCGCACTTGGGGCCAGCTGATCTTCCAGGATTTGTTCAAAAAGGAGCAGTAATCGATCTACGACCGTGTGATCGACGCTGAGATTCGGTCGCGCGCTAACGTCTTCGAGCAGCGCGCGACCGAATATTTGAAGGCCACAAAGTCGCGAAGGTTGGGGTGGGTCTGACGGCGTATGGGCGCCGTTCGAAGAGCGGGGGAAACGCCCGACAGAGCGGCAGATCTGCGGGTCGCCTAGAATCTGTCGACTGCTATCGATGGCATGGGATTCGCTCGAGTGTCCTCTGAAGGGCAGAAATTCCCAGCGACCACACTGAAGGTCGTGGTTGCGCCAAAGTGCGATGTCCCATGTATCATCTGACAGAAAGAGTCCCGCGACTATTTTCAGCCGCGGAGCTCGGGAGAACTCTCCGGGAACCTGTGTTCAAATATTGGCGAGCAATTCGTTGACGCGGCTTTCCATGTCGGCAAGTGCTGCATCGACGTCTTTCTGGCCAGTGATTGCCGCGCTCATCTCTTCGCCGATAATGTCCTGGATCGCAAACTGGCGCTGTACGGCGGACGGCAGTGGCCTGCCGAGATCGGCGACCGCGGCGATCGTGTTGCGATGCGGCAGCGCCTTGAAGGCGTCCGAGGTGATGATGGCCTTGTATGCCGGCAGGTGGCCGGTGCGCGACCATTCGAAGTCATTGTCGGCGAAGAACTTCAGGAACTTGCCGATTGCCGCGGTCTGTTCGGGTGTGCGGTCCTTCTGCGAGACTGCCCAGGTGTGGCCGTCGGCATATTGCGCATGGGCGCCGCCAAACAGCTGCGGATACGGGTAGACCGCATAGCCGCCCTTGTTGAGCGCCGTGCCCTTGGTTTCGGACTGGGCGTTGTTGTCGCCGACAACCCACGTGCCGTTGAGCTGGACGCCACCGTCACCAGCAAGGAAGGCGTTGATCGCGCCGCCGTAGTCGAGGTCCTTGGTGGTGTAGCCCTTGTCGAAGATCGCCTTGTACATCTCGACGACCTTCTTGGCTTCCGGCGTATTCAGCTTCACATGCTTTGGATCGGCAAAGAAATCGGAATCCTGCTGGAACAGATAGGTGTAGAGATTGCGCGTGTAGAGTGCGGTCTCATTGGCCAGGTTCTGAACGAAGTAAGGCTTTCCGGTCTTCTGCTTGAACTGTTCGGCCTGGGCGAGCAGTTCCTCGGGCGATTTCGGAAGGATCGGCGTGCCGTCGGCGTTGATGAGGCCGGCTTGTTTGAAGAGATCCATGTTGATGTGATAGAGCATCGTCCAGCTGTCGATCGGCAGGCCGTAGATCTTGGCGTCCTTGGTGGCGCCGTTGCGTGCGGCGTCGGTAAAGGCGTCAGGCGTTACGCCGACGGACTTCAAGAGATCGTCGAGCGGCATCAGCAGGCCTTTGGACTGGTAGTCCGAAAGCGCGGATTCGTGGATCGTGACGATGTCTGGAGCATCGCCCGAAGCGAACTGCGCGGTCAGCTGGTCATAGCCCGGCCATTCCACGGTCGTGACGTTGACGTGCACATCGGGATTGTCGGCGTTGAACTTGTTGATCAGCGAGGTGATGATGCCGCATTCGCCAACAGCCTTGGTGACATCGGTGTTGGTGCCGAAATCGGCATCGCAGGCACCGAAAAAGCGCTGCACGGTCAGTTCCGTTGCTGCAAGGCTCTGGCTGGCCAGCATCATTACGCTGGCAGACACTGCAGCAAACAGCAATTTCTTCATTTTCATGTCAGTTCCTCCTACTGAGTTCCACCACTCCACCCTGGACTGGCGTCATGCTTTCCATCGCCGCGGCGCACTCCCCCGCCGCACGCAATCTCGTCATCGCACCGCAGCGCCGGAGACGGCCGTGACGATGTATTTCTGGAAAAACAGGTAGACGATTAGGATCGGCGCGCCGGCGAACACCGCCTGCGCCATCAGAAAACCGATGCCTTCGGACTGGGCGAAATTGGTCTGCGTCGAGGCCATGCCCACGGTCAGCGTGTACATGTCTTTCCTGGTCGCCGAGATCAGCGGCCACAGATAGTCGTTCCACGCGCCAAGGAAGGTGAAGATGCCGAGCGTCGCCTGTGCAGGCACAGTGAGCGGCAGAAGCACCTTCCAAAAAATCCTGAACCGGCTGGCATTGTCCAGCATGGCGGCTTCGTCCAGCTCCTTCGGGATGGCCTTAAAATATTGGGTCATCAGGAAGACGCCGAACGAAGCCGACAGGCCTGGGAGGATGAGGCCGTGATAGGTGTTGTGGAACTTCAATATGCTGAAGATCTGGTGGCGCGCGACAAGCACGGCCTGTTCGGGAACCGCCAGGCCGAAGAGCACGATCACGAACAGGATGTTTCGGCCGGGGAAGTTCAGCCGTGCAAAACCGTAGCCGGCGAGCGACGACAGGATCAGCGTGCCGAGTGTCAATCCGCCCGAGACGATGATGCTGTTGAACACCCAGACGAATACCGAAGAGGTGCCGATGGTGTTGATGTAGTTCTTGAGCGTATAGGGCACGTGAAAGACCGAATTCGGATTGGCCATCAGTTCGGCATTTTCCTTGAGCGACAGGCCGATGACCCACAGCACCGGCGCGACCATGACGATCGAAAGCAGGATGACGAGGGCCAACAAGACGCGGTCGCCAAATGCCCGTCCGTTGATGGAAGTGGCTGGAGCACTCATGCCTGGCCCCCCTTGTTGCGCGCGACGAGATACTGGGCCATGGCCGCTATAAGGATGAGGATGAACAGGATTTCCGACGCCGCGGCGCCCATGCCCAGATCCCAGCGACGGAATGCGGTGTCGTAGATGTAGAGCACGATCGGCTTGGTCAGGTTGTTCGGGCCGCCGCGCGTCATCAGCCACGCCTGTCCGAACAGTTGGAATTGCAGCACGATCTGGATGATGATCACCAGGATGAAGGTGCGTTTGATCGACGGCAGCGTAATCGAGCGTAATGTCTGCCAGCGATTGGCATTGTCCAGGGCCGCCGCCTCGTAAATATCGTGCGGGATCTGCTGCAGCGCCGAAAGAAAGAGCATCATCGGCAGGCCGATACACCACCAGATAGTTGCAATGGCGATGCCAATCATCGCAAGGCTGGGATCGGAAATGAAAGCCGGAGCAGTCGCTCCGAACCATCCGTAGATCGTCGACAGCAGGCCGACATTCGGAATGAAGACGATGCGCCAGATCAGTGTGACGATGGTGACCGACAACACCGAGGAAGAAAAGAACAGGGTGCGCAGCACTGCGGCAGTGCGGGTGCGGCGGTTGAGGCAAAGTGCCAGAAAAAGGCCGATCAGCGCCAGCGTCGGCACTGTCAGAAGCACGAAATAGAAGGTGTTCCAGATCGATTGCAGGAACACCCTGTCGTGGAACAGCCTGACATAGTTGCCTAGCCCGACAAAATTTCCGGACGAGAAGGTGTCGGCCTTGTGGAAGCTCAACCACATTCCCCAGAGGAGTGGGAAGACAAGCAGCGTCGTGAAGAAGAACAGGAACGGCGCGACGAAAATGAAGTTTAGCCATTGCGGTGCGTAAATGTCGATGCTTGGAGCTCTGACGCTCGCGGCCGGCGTCGCGGTCTGCGGTATCGTCAGCCGGTCAGCCATATCAGGCCTCCCTCGCGTGCCAGGCGCGGCCGGCCTCGTCGAATAGATGCGATTTCTGGCCGTCGAAGGCGAGCCCGACCTTGTTGCCGACCGCGACGCGGCTGTTGCCGACATCCGAGCCGACGATCTGCTGGCCATCGCCTAGCCGCGCATAGATCAAGGTGCGCTCGCCGAGCCGTTCGAGCACATCGACCACTCCGTCGGCATTGCCCTGCCCGGCTGGAACGGTGCGGACATCCTCCGAACGGATGCCGAAAGTGTACTTGCCGTCGGTCAACTGGCTGGAGGCGATCTCGGTCTGGACCGCTATGCCATCCGCGAATTTTACCGTGGCGTTCCCACCCGATCTGTCGAGCGTCGCATCGACAAAGTTCATCGCCGGCGCACCGACGAAGCTCGCGACGAATTTGGTCGCGGGGCGTTCGTAGATCTCCATCGGGGAGCCTATCTGCTCGATCTTGCGATTGTTCATGACGACGATGCGGTCGGCGAGCGTCATCGCCTCTACCTGATCGTGGGTGACGAAGATCATTGTCGATTGCAGGCGCTGGTGAAGCTGGGCGAGTTCGATGCGGGTGCGGGCGCGCAAAGCCGCGTCCAGATTGGAGAGCGGCTCGTCGAACAGGAAGGCCTTGGGTTCCTTGACGATCGCACGGCCGATGGCGACGCGCTGGCGCTGGCCGCCCGAGAGCTGGCCCGGCTTGCGCTGGAGCAGGTGTGGCATTTCGAGGATGCGGGCGGCTTCGTTGATCCGCGCATCAATGACCTCACGCGATACACCGACATTCTCAAGCCCGAACGCCATGTTGTCGCGCACGGTCATGTGCGGATAAAGTGCATAGGACTGGAACACCATGGCAATGCCGCGCTTGCCTGGCGGCAGATGATCGATACGCTCATTGTTGATGGCGATCTCGCCGCTGTCGACGGTTTCGAGACCTGCGATCATTCGCAGCAGCGTCGATTTTCCGCAGCCGGACGGCCCAAGGAATACGATGAATTCGCGTGCTTTGATGGAAAGCGACAGATCATCCAGCACCGCCATGGCACCGAATTGCTTGCTGACATTCCTGATTTCGATATCGGCCGTCACGTCGAGGCTCCTCCCAGAGCATGTACTTTTCGATGATCCGCCTGACGTCAGAGTTTCAGGCGGATCATCTGGTAGGAATAGGCTGGCAGCGACAGGCTCAGTTTGCCGCCGGCCATTGCGGCGCCTGTCTCCTTCCGGGGGCCGACATTGCCGGGATCCGCTGCTGAATTGACGGCTTTCAGATCCGCATGCGTCATCACCTGGTGATCGACGATGTCAGCCGCGCCAAAGCCGCTGATGTCGATCACGGTTTCGATTGCCTCGCTCGAATGGCGGTTGATGGCGAAGAAGTTGACGTGGCCGGTTTTCGTGTCATGCACGCCGGTGACATCGACATAGGGCACGTTGCCCGCGACAGCGGACTTGTAGGTCGGGCTTTCCACCTTGAGATCCAGCGCATTGCCGCGCCCGTAGAGCGAGGCAAAGAGATAGGGATAGAACGTCGTTTGGCGCCAAGCCGGGCCATTCGGAACGGTCATGATCGGCGCGATAACGTTGACCAGTTGCGCCAGGCAGGCAATCTTGACGACATTCGAACGACGGATGAAGGTGTTGAGGATCAGGCCGACCTGCAGCACGTCCTCGAAATTGTAGATGTCTTCGAGCAGTGGCGGGGCAAAGGGCCAGCCGTCATTGCCGCCGAGTATCTTCTTGTCCTGCTCCTTGGAATGGTACCAGACGTTCCATTCGTCGAACGAGATGTAGACCTGTTTGCTGGAGCGCTTCTTGGCTTTGATGTAGTCGATGACGCCGGCGACCGAGACGATGTAGTCGTCGAGCTTCTCGCTCATGGCGAGGTAGTTCGGCGCATCATTGGCTTCGTTGTCGAAATACATGTGCAGCGAGATGTAGTCGACCTCGTTGTAGGTGTGGTCGAGAACGGTCGCTTCCCATTCGGGATAGGTCGGCATCTTGGCATTCGAAGAGCCGCAGACCACGAGTTCGAGCGACTTGGAGAAGGCGCGCATCGCCTTGGCGGTCTCGTGGGCCAGGCGCCCATACTCGTCGGCGGTCTTGTGGCCAATCTGCCAGGGGCCATCCATTTCGTTGCCGAGGCACCAGAGCTTGACGTCGAAGGGCTCCTTGCGCCCGTTGGCGATACGCTTGTCGCTCCACTCACTGCCGCCGGGATGATTGGTGTATTCCAGAAAGTTGCGGGCTTCATCGAGGCCACGCGAGCCGAGATTGACGGCAAGCATCATCTCGGTGTTGGCGGAGGCGCACCAGTTGGCGAACTCATGCAGGCCAACTTCGTTGCTTTCCGACGTGTGCCAAGCGAGGTCGAGGCGAACCGGGCGCTCTTCCTTGGGTCCAATGCCGTCTTCCCAATTGTAAGCGGACACGAAATTGCCGCCGGGATAGCGGACGATCGGAACATTGAGCTCCCTGACCAGATCGATGACGTCCTGACGCATGCCATTGGCATCTGCCGTCGGATGGCCAGGCTCGTAGATGCCGGTGTATACCGCCCGCCCCAGATGCTCGATAAAGGATCCATAGAGCCTCGGATCGATTTCCGAGACAACATAGTGCGGATGCGCCGTGACGGCTGCCTTCATGCATTCCTCCCACAATATCATAAATGATGATTTAAATCATCTTATCCGATATCAAAGGCGACCGGCAGCCGCTCGTCAAGTCAAAACAGTCAAAAGTCTGACAATTGACTAAAGATTTTGCCTCGCGATGAAGGCAACGGCCTGAAAATGCTGCACTTTTTTAAGAACCCGGTTTTGTGATATCACTTGGTTTTGATCCGAAGCAGGATGTCCTCGTCGTAATTTCCAAACCCCTTGCCGAATATATTGACCCCGCCCGGCCGCTTGGCATCGTCTTTGACGCCAATGCGGACACGGATCGAATGATGGGCCTTGAGGTCGAGTGCGGCGAGGCTGACTTCGGAAATCCTGACGCCGTCGACATAGGTGCCATCGGCGGAAATTCGCCAGTTCTTGAGCTTGCCATATTGCGAGCCCTTGAGCTTCCACCAGGAGGGCGTGAAGACGCCGCGCTTGTCGCCAAAATCACCGGGTGACGTCCAGGTGCCGACGTCGACGCCATTGATCGCCAAGGTGATGTCGGAGGGCCAATCGGCGCTGGTGCCCGGAACCTCCGATGACAGTTCCGCCAACACTTCGAGTCCAGTGATCTCGGCATTGGCGAGCTTGGCATTGTTGGGGAACTGATATTCGACAAAGCCGCGCGTGAACCACAACAGGCCCGCTTTCATGCGGTCCGGATCGAGGAAGGTGTTCGGCACGTCAAGCAGACCGATGATGCCGTCCGGCGAGCATAGGCCGCAGGGCGCCGTCACCTCGAAACCAGTGTAAAGCCCGATCGGCATCGAGACTTCGATAGCGTCATTCTTGACAGCACGATATTCGCTCTTGAAGACCACGAGCACTTCTTCGGCGGCCGGATAGCAAATCTTCTGGCTGCCCTTCTTCGCCTTCTGGTTCTCGGTGCGAATCAGGCCCGCATCCTCAAGCACCTGGATATTGGTCGAGACCGTCGATTGCGGTAGCGACAGCACAGCGGCGATGTCGTTGACATTCATCGGCCCTTTCTCATGCAATAGTTTCAGCATGGAAATGCGTGCCAAAGAGGCAAGCCCCTTGAGCACGGCAATACCCTCTTCAGGTTCGATCACCAGAAAATTGCGACTCATGAATGGCCAGTCTATCCGAAATCCATACCCGAAATTGTCTTGTATATCTGGAGATCTGATTTAATCAATGCGCTGATCGAACCCATGTCAGATCGGGACCGCGTCGTGTTCGGCGTGCGGACCACGCGCAATTGATCGGCGATCGCGGAAGCCCACCGTAAATCGATAAACTCGACGCGGAAGTTTGCCAGTCTTGACCTGGCTGGCTGGGTCGAAAAAGACATCTAACCGCTGATCATAACGTCAATGGTGGGTCTGGAGGATGCATATCATTGATTTTATTGAGTTTTTCGGCGTCCAAAAATCAAAACCTTCCCGTAGCGTTCCGCATGACCAGCATCGTGGCCGCCCCAATTTGCAGAACTTGACGCACATAACCCAGAAAGCCGAAATTAGCGTGACCATGGTGCGATCGGCGATAGGATCGCGCGCACGACTTGTTGCGTCTCGGGGCTTGATGGGCGCCAGCCGCCCGCAGAGGCCCCCCATGCGTTCAGTGCCTACAATATGAAGATGCACTCACCGATTCTGGCGGAGTTCGAGGTATTCGGAAATCTCCTGCCTACGCAGGAGAATCCGGACATGCGCGGCCGCTACCCGTGGCGGACTTTCTCATCGATCGACGGCATCTCGGAATTCGGCAAGCGCTCGCTTCCCATTCAGGGAGAAGTCGAAGACTGGCACCACGACCTTGGCGCCTTTCCTAGGCGTCGCTCGGCGAGCTTACTTCACCACGCGCTTCTCTAGCTTGCGGGCCAGGGTGCGCCTGTGCAGGCCAAGCTGACGCGCTGTTGCGGATATGTTGAAGCCGGTCTCGACGAGCATTTCGTGGATGCGCTCCCATTCGAGATTCTTGATCGAGGTGGGGCGACTGCTCAGCGAAACCGAAACATCGCCCTCGGCCCGACCAAAGGCGGCCTCGATGTCATCGGTGTTGGCTGGCTTCGCCAGGTAATGACATGCGCCGAGCTTGATCGCTTCGACCGCCGTGGCGATACTGGCGAATCCGGTCAACACGACGATCCTCATCGATGCTTCGCGGGCACTCAGGAGCTTGACGCACTCCAGCCCGGAGCCGCCAGCTCCAAGTTTGAGATCAACCACGGCGTAAGCTGGAACCGCCGATTCGAGGGCGCGCAGCAATGCCTCCCTGTCCTGGCAGACCACGACGTCGTAGTCGCGTTTTTCGAAGGAGCGCTTCAAAGTTTTCGCGAAAGTGGCGTCGTCCTCGACGATAAACAAGGATCGATCAAGCCTCATGATCATCTCCATCGGTCAGCGCCGCGAGCGGCAGCGACAGCGTAACACAGGCCCCCTGCTCCATGTTACGCGCCGAAAAGTCGCCTCCGAGCTTTCGCACCACGTTCACGACGAGAAAAAGACCAAGGCCGCCGCCAGGCCGCCCCTTGCTCGACATATAGGGCTGGCCGAGCGCGGCCAAAATACCCTCGTCGAAGCCCGGCCCGCGGTCGCGTACGGAAATCACCAGTTTGTCGTCCTGCCGCTCGGCCACGACGCCGACCCAATCCTGCGATGCTTCCTGGGCGTTGTCGAACACGTTGAAGATGACCTGCTTCAGCGCTGTGTCGGACACGATCTGCTCGTCGGGTGCGAAATCGTTGCTGTACTCCAGATTGAGCGGCTGGCGGCTGACACCCCATTCCTGGACAAGATCGTCGAGGAAATGGCGGATGCTGGTGCGGATCGTGCCCTCGCCCCTTGCCTGCCCCGAAGACATGAGGATGCCCGACACGATACTCTTGCAGCGTTCAATCTGCGCCTGCATTTCAGCGACGTCACCGGCCAGCTCGCGGTTGCGGGTGACGCTGCGTATCTGGCGCCAGTCGGACAGAATTACGGATATCGTCGACAGCGGCGTTCCCAGTTCATGCGCCGCACCGGAGGCGAGCAGGCCCATGCGCACGATGTGGTCCTCCTCGGCCGAGCGCTGGCGCAGATCGGCGAGATAGGCATCGCGCTCGCGCAAATTGCGGTTGATGCGCGTCATGAAGATCACGATCAGGCCAGCCGCCAGCACGAAGCAGATGAACATGCCGCGTATATGCAGGGCCAACAGGTCGCTGCCACCGTGATGCGGAATCGCGATCGGCTGGAACTGGAAGGTGAGGAAGACGAAGCAAGCGGAAGCGGCCGCCACCAGGCTCCAGGTGGACCAAGGTGTCAGCAGCGCGGCGCCAAGCGTAATCTGTAGCAGGTAGAGCGACACGAACGGGTTCGAGGCGCCGCCGCTCAGGTAAAGCTGGGTCGTCAGCGCCACCATGTCGAAGATAAGCGCGACAAACAGCTGCGCGTTGCTGATTGGACGGTGGCCGCGCAAAACCAGAAGGCTGAAGATGTTCAGCCCGACAAGGAAAAGCACCACGCCGGCCATCTCAGCCAGTGGAAGCGGAATATCGAACCAGTATTGCGTCACCAGGATCGTGAGCACCTGACCCGCCACAGCCAGCCAACGCAACTGGATTAGCAGGGCAAGGTTCTTCCTGTTCGTCGCGTCCAAACCAGACACCGCGCCGTCCTTGCCCCTGAGGGAAGGTGCAACGAAGGATTTGCCGTTGTGCGGCGTTGGCGTCGTGGCGCTCATCTTGCCGGTCCTTGCTGCCAGCGGCCGCCGATCATCGGCGCGGCCAACGCGATGGCGAGCATCGCAGCGAGCGTGAACCAGGTCAAAGCATAGACCAGATGGCTGTTGCGGAAAGTCACGACAGTCAGGCCACCGCGCGGCCAGCTGTCGATGCCGGAAGCCTCCGCATCGACGAAATAGGGGGCGGCATCGGCTAGGCCGCGCGTGGCAGCTATCGCGCCAACGTCTCGCGAATACCAGCGATTGCCCGCGGCGTCGTTGTTGCGCAGGAAGCCGCCGCCGGGCTCGCTCATGCGCAACAGCCCGTCAATGACGGTCGACGAAGCGAAGCCGCTGCTCTCTTGTTCGAACTCTGCCTTGCGCTCCTGGGGGATGAAGCCGCGGTTGACCAGCACGACGAAGCCACGGTCGGTTCGCATCGGCGTCAGCACCCAATAGCCGCCACCAAGCGCCGTCACCGCCTGAACGAGCGTGTTGGGGCCGCCGAGAAATCGTCCGGCCAACCGCAGGTGGCTGTACTCGTAGCCGGCCGCCGTCATGTCGTCCCAACTCCCTGGACCGGGCGCATCGACGACCGGAGCATGAATGCGTTGGTCGACGCGGGCAATCAGGTCGAGCTTCCAGACTCGCCTTTCTAGCTGCCATATGCCGAGGCTAAGAAACACCAGCGCGCCGAGGAGCCCTAGCAGCACGAGCAAAAATCGCGACGCGGGCGATCTACCGGCGCCCTTTCCTGGCGCGGCGCGCAGATCGATGCCAGTCTGCCCGGTCACCTCCCCGATGTTGGTCCTCCCCGCGCCCGATGCCGGGCTCATGGCATCTCGCGCATGTCGTGAAGCCCCGGCATCATGTTGGCGTTGAGGTGATACATCACCCAGAGCGAACCGGTCAGCACGATGACGACGAGGATCAGCGTGAAGATCAGTGCCAGCATCGACCAACCTTCTTCTGAAGCAGTGTTCATATGCAGGAAGAACACCATATGAACGACGATCTGCACCACGGCGAAGGCCATGACGACGATGGCCGTCGCCTGCTTGTCGTCGATGGCGCCGGTCATGACCAGCCAGAAGGGGATGGCGGTCAGGATCACCGACAGGACGAAGCCGATCAGATATCCCCTCAGCGACCCGTGCGCGGCTCCGCCATGCGCGTGGCTATGGTCGGCGGCATGATCATGAGCGCTCATCGCAGCATCCCCATCAGATAGACGAAGGTGAAGACGCCGATCCAGACGACGTCGAGGAAGTGCCAGAACATGCTGAGGCACATCAGCCGGCGGCGGTTCGCCTTGATGAGGCCAAATCTCGCGACCTGCACCATTAGCGTCACCAGCCAGACGATGCCGAAGGTGACATGCAGGCCGTGCGTACCCACCAAAGTGAAGAAGGACGACAGGAAGGCGCTGCGCTGCGGCGTCGCGCCTTCATGGATCATGTGGGAGAATTCGTAGAGTTCGATTGACAGGAACGCCAGGCCGAACAGGCCGGTCACGGCAAGCCAGGTTTGGGTCGCTGCCACGCGGCCCTTGTCCATTGTCAGCATGGCAAAGCCATAGGTGATCGAGGAAAAGAGCAGCATGGCGGTATTCACCGCCACCAGATCGAGGTCGAACAGATCCTTGGGCGCCGGACCCGCCGCGTAGTTGCCGCCGAGCACGCCATAGGCTGCGAACAGCATCGCGAAGATGAGGCAGTCGCTCATCAGATAGAGCCAGAAACCGAGCATGGTGCTGCCGCCTTCGGCGTGCGCATGCTCTTCTTTCAGGTGAAAGACCGGTTCGGCACCGGCCGTGGTTGCTGTCGATGCCATGCTCAAACCCCAGCCTGCGCGACGAGAAGTCTCGTCCTCGCCTCTTCCGTCTGCGTGACCTCGGCAGCCGGAATGTGGAAGTCGCGGTGATAGTTGAAGGTGTGGCCGATCGCGGTGGCGATCAGGCAGACGAAGCTCAGCGCCGCCAGCCACCAGATGTACCAGATCAGGCCGAAGCCGAGCGCGACGCTGAAGGCCGCCAGGATGACGCCGGTGCCGGTGTTTTCCGGCATGTGGATCGGCTTGAAACCGGAGAGCGGCCTGATGTAGCCGGCCTTCTTCATGTCCCACCAGGCATCGTTGTCGCGCACGACAGGCGTGAACGCGAAGTTGTAGGCGGGCGGCGGCGAGGACGTCGACCATTCGAGCGTGCGGCCGCCCCAGGGATCGCCGGTCGGATCCGTCAGAGCCTCGCGCCTGCGGATGGAGACGTAGATCTGGATCAGGAAGGCGGCGATGCCGATAGCGATCAGCACCGCGCCGAAGGCAGCGATGACGAACCATATCTGCAGCGACGGATCGTCGAAGACCCGCATGCGCCGCGTCACGCCCATCAGGCCGAGAATGTAAAGCGGCATGAAGGCGAACCAGAAGCCGACCACCCAGCACCAGAACGAGACCTTGCCCCAGAACGGATCAAGCTTGAATCCGAAGGCCTTGGGCCACCAGTAGGCAATGCCGGCAAACAGGCCGAAGAGCACGCCGCCGATGATGACGTTGTGGAAGTGCGCGATCAGGAACAGGCTGTTGTGCAGCACGAAGTCCGCCGGCGGCACGGCAAGCAGCACACCGGTCATGCCGCCGACGACGAAGGTCAGCATGAAGGCCACGGTCCACATCATCGGCAGCTCGAAGCGGATGCGGCCGCGATACATTGTGAACAGCCAGTTGAAGATCTTGGCTCCGGTCGGGATCGAGATGATCATCGTGGTGATGCCGAAGAAGGAATTGACGCTGGCGCCGGAGCCCATGGTGAAGAAGTGGTGCAGCCAGACAAGGTACGACAGGATGGTGATGACCACCGTGGCGTAGACCATCGAGGTGTAGCCGAACAGCCGCTTGCCGGAGAAGGTCGACGTGACCTCGGAAAAGACGCCGAACAGCGGCAGGATAAGGATGTAGACTTCCGGGTGACCCCATATCCAGATGAGGTTCACATACATCATCGGGTTGCCGCCGAAGTCGTTGGTGAAGAAGTTGGTGCCGACATAGCGGTCGAGCGCCAGCAGCGAGAGCACCGCCGTCAGCACTGGGAAGGACGCCACGATCAGCACGTTGGTGCACAGCGACGTCCAGGTGAAGACGGGCATGCGCATCAATGTCATGCCTGGCGCGCGCATCTTGATGATCGTGCAGATCAGGTTGATGCCCGACAGCGTGGTGCCGACGCCCGCCACCTGGAGCGCCCAGATATAGTAATCGACGCCGACATCAGGGCTGTAGCCGATGCCGGAGAGCGGCGGATAGGCGAGCCAGCCGGTGCGGGCGAATTCGCCGACGAACAGCGATGCCATGACCAGGATGGCACCGCCGACGGTCATCCAGAAGCTGAAATTGTTGAGGAACGGGAAGGAGACGTCACGGGCACCAATCTGGAGCGGGACGACGAAGTTCATCAGCCCGGTGACGAAGGGCATCGCCACGAAGAAGATCATGATCACGCCATGGGCGGTGAAGATCTGGTCGTAGTGATGCGAATTGAGATAGCCCTCGGAGCCGTTGAAGGCGATGGCCTGCTGCAGGCGCATCATGATGGCGTCCGAGAAACCGCGCAGCAGCATGACCAGGCCGAGCACCATGTACATGATGCCGATCTTCTTGTGATCGACGCTGGTGAACCACTCGCGCCACAGGTAGTTCCAGAGCTTGAAATAGGTGATGACGCCGAGAAGGGCGATGCCGCCGAGCGCCACCGCGGCGAAGGTGGCCACGACGATGGGTTCGTGCAGGGGCAGCGAGTCCCAGGTGAGACGGCCGAAAATGAACTTGGTCAGCGTATCGGACATCGGCTATCCCTCACAGTTCGCGCCGCAGCAGGCCGAGCGGCGGCGCGTCGGCCTCGGCGCGACGGCTCTCAGTTCCGGGCCGGAGCAGCCCCGCCCCGCGCAGCGGGGAAAGATTCCTGGCCGGCCAATCCGTCGGCCAGGCTTTGCGGGAGGCACGCGCCGCGGCGGCCGCCTCCTCCGCCGTGCAGATGCTGGCGACATAGGACGGATCGTTCCCAAACACCGCGCCGCGCCGGGCGAACTTGTCGTATTGCAGCGGCAGCGTGTTGCGCACGCCCGCGAGACCGAGGCCACCCTTGGCGTCGATCGACATCATCTCGTTCATGCACATCTTGCCGCGCTCGACGCACAAATTGAGAATGGCGCCATAAAGGTCGGGATCGACGGAGGCATAGTGGCGGACCGGTTCGTTCTCGCTCGGCTTTTCCAGTTCGAGATAGTTCTCGCGGTTCAGCGCCGCCGACGCGGCCCTGGCCTGTGCCACCCACTGGTCGAAACCCTGGTCGGACAGGCCGTGGAAGGCGAAGCGCATGCCCGAAAAGCCGGAGCCGCTGTAGTTGGCCGAGAAGCCGCTATAGATGCCCGGCCGATTGATGACGGCGTGCAGCTTCGTCTCCATCGCAGGCATTGCATAGATCTGCCCGGCAAGAGCCGGAATGTAGAAGGAATTCATCACCGCCGACGAGGTGATGCGGAAGTCGATCGGCTGGTTGACCGGCGCCGCCAGCTCGTTGACGGCGGCAATGCCGTAGTCCGGATAGATAAAAAGCCATTTCCAGTCGAGCGCCACGACCTCGACCCTGAGCGGCTTGTGCAACTGGGTGACGGGCTGGCCGGGCTCGATCCGGTCGATCCGGCGGTATGGGTCGAGCAGGTGCGTACCAAGCCAGGTCAGCGCGCCAAGGCATATGATGATGAGAAGGGGTGCCGCCCAGATCACCAATTCCAGTTTCGTCGAATGATCCCAGTCCGGCGCATAGGTCGCCGCGGCGTTGGAGTGCCGGTAGCGCCAGGCGAAAAAGACCGTCAGCGCCATCACCGGCACGATGATGACCAGCATCAGCAAGGTCGAAACCACGAGCAGGTCGCGCTGCTGAGCCGCGACGTCGCCGGCGGGCGCGAGCACGACCAGATCGCAGCCGCTCAGCAGCCCGGCCAGGGGGAACACAAGCAAGGCTCCAAATCGTTTCATCAAACACCCTCGATGGACCGTGGCAACCGGGTCGTTCATGTTGCGGTGCGGTATCGATCAAGGGCTACTGCTCACGGCGGCCCGGTGACATTGGACAATTTGTCCAATGCCCAGCTGGTATGACTTTGGCACAGTGTGCAGCGCACAATGGATGCCGGCGATTGGTTCCCGGACAGTTCATCCTCTGATGGCAACGGATAAGATGGCTAAGACTTCGACTACCGAAACGAACAGCGAGCTGATTGGCTCGCATCATGGCCAGGTCAGCGCCGGCGATATCGCGGTCGGCGTGATCGTGGGCAGGACGTCGGAATTCTTCGACTTCTTCGTCTATGCGATCGCGTCCGTCATCGTGTTTCCCAAGCTCGTGTTTCCGACGCACGATCCGCTTGTCGGAACGCTTTATTCCTTCTCTATCTTCGCGCTGGCCTTCGTCGCGCGCCCGTTCGGCACCGTTCTGTTCATGGCGGTCGATCGCGCTTATGGCCGTGGCGCGAAACTGACGATCGCGCTGTTCATGCTCGGCACGTCGACCGTCGCCATCGCGTTCTTGCCGGCCTATGGTGATATCGGCGCGGTTGCAATCTGGCTACTGGCGCTTGCCCGCATCGGACAGGGGCTGGCTCTTGGCGGCACATGGGACGGAATGCCCTCGCTGCTGGCGCTGAACGCGCCTCAGAACCGGCGCGGCTTCTATGCCATGATCCCGCAGTTGGGTGCGCCGATCGGCCTCATCGTGGCAAGCTCTCTGTTCGCGTTCTTCGTCGCCAATTTATCTGCCGACGATTTCTTCGCCTGGGGCTGGCGCTATCCCTTCTTCGTTGCCTTCGCCATCAACGTCGTGGCCCTGTTCGCCAGGCTGCGCATTGTCGTCACGCCCGAATTCTCCCGACTGTACGAAAGCGGAGACCTGCAGCCGACGCGCATCAGGGACACGATCAGGACCGAAGGCCGGAACGTCGTCGTCGGTGCCTTCGCGCCGCTGGCGAGTTTCGCCCTATTCCACATGGTGACGGTGTTTCCGCTCTCCTGGGTGTTCCTGTTCACCAATGAGGGGCCGGAGCATTTTCTGGTGATCGAGGCGGTAAGCGCGCTGTTCGGCATTGCGGCAATCGTGGCATCGGGGCCGCTGGCCGATCGCATTGGACGCCGTGCGCTCCTCGGCGGTTCGGCGATCGCGATCGCGACATTCAGCGGCTTTGCCCCGCAGCTTCTGGATGGCGGCACGGTGGGCGAAGCCCTGTTCATGGTGTTGGGCTTCATCCTGCTGGGACTGAGTTTCGGGCAGTCGTCCGGGGTCGTCGCATCGAGCTTTTCGCGGCAGCATCGCTATACGGGCTCGGCGATAACCTCGGATCTCGCATGGATGTTCGGCGCCGGTTTCGCGCCGCTGGCCGCGCTGCTGCTGGCTGGCAATTTCGGCCTCATCGCCGCCGGTGCCTACCTGCTCTCGGGCGCGGCCTGCACATTGCTGGCGTTGTGGATCGACCGGCGCCGGGCGACGGATCGTCGAGCCGACTGAGCCCGAAAACTTCACGGATCGCGCTGATGCAGCCGACGCACAGGTCCGCGTGCCGCGGATCAACGCAAGGCGAAGCCCGAACGTCGTGTTTGCAATCCGGCAGTGTGATCGCTCAGTCTCGCATCTGGGATCCAAAATGTGCGCGATGCTGGCCGGGGCTGGTGCCAAACGATTTGCCAAACCGCCGCAAGAAAGTTGCCTCATTGCCAAAACCGCATCGGGCGGCGATATCTTTCATGGAAATGTCAGGGGCAGATCGGGACCGGCGGTTGCCACGACGGGCCAGCCGGCCGTTGAGTCCATTCTTATTGTTCAGGTAAATCGTCTGCCTCTGCGAAATCGGTTGCATCGTGACAGGCAGCCATCCTGGGCACATCGGATCTGGCTCGGGCACGAACGTGAACCTCATCAGATGCTCCGATCGCTGGAATGTGTCGCTGAAACCGGCAGCATTACGGAGACGGCGCGGTGCCTCAGCCGCTCACAGCCGGCCATTACCCTGCAACTTCAGCGATGCTACGGTATTCCGTGCTTGTAGACTACCCGCCGTTCAACCAGCGAGTTGGGGTAAAGCGTCTGCCCGACGGCCGGCGGCTAGCCGCCGCCGCCCATGGTCACGGACATAAAGGCCCGGAAGGCCGCCGCCGCCGGGCCGATTGGTCTGTCACGCGACCAGGCCAGACCGACATCCATACTGGGGATCGGCTCGACAAGCCGGCGCACTTCGATGCGCTGCCCTTCCAGGGACCATGGTCGGTAAACCATGTCGGACAGGACAGTGACTCCCATGCCAGCGGCCACAAGCGACCGCACGGCCTCGACCGAACTGGTGGTAAGGACTGTGCGGAGCGAAAGCCCCGCGGCATCCCAGTAACGGGCGGCCGTCGTGCGTGCCTCGTCCACAGTCAGCATGACATAATCTTCCGCCGCCACATCGGTAAGGCTGATTTCCTGCCGCGCGAGCAGATGATGATCAGCCGAAAGCCAGAGCCGGCGGTTCGACCGCATCAAGACCTCCTGCGCTAATTCCTCGGTGTGCGCCAGGTTGGACACCAGCATCACAGCCATGTCGATCTCCCCGCACATCAAGCCGCTTTCGAGAGCGTCCCGGGGCAGTTCCAGCACCTCGACCTCGATCTCGGGATAGGTCTTTCGAAACCGCGCGTAGTGGCGCGACATGTAGTAGCCGACGACCGTGTAGGTCATGCCCAGCCGCAGCTTGCCCGCCAGGCCTTTCCTATCGCGCAACGGGCTTCGGACGGCGGCTGCGACGGCCCCGGTGATAACACGCGCATGTTCAAGAAACCGCGCGCCCTCCATCGTCAATCTTACGCCAGCGTGGTTACGCTCCAAAAGCCGTACGCCCAGGTCAGCCTCAAGCGTCTTTATCGCCGCAGTGACCGCCGATTGTGAGATGTTGAGTTCCACCGCGGCATGACTGACCTGTCCGCTCTCGGCGGTCGCGATGAAATAATCGAGCTGTTTCAAGGTGATGGTCATGGCGCACTCCGGCCCAGAACCATTATCTGTTTTTTTGATATCACAATCAATAAACTACTATTTCACAAATGCCCCGCATGCGCACAAAATGCTGCAACGCCGCAAAGACGGCAGCTACGAGGGGTAACAATGCGATGGCGGTGACGCTAAACTGTGACATGGGCGAAAGCTATGGCCTCTACAAGGTAGGCGATGATGTGGGCATGATGCCGATCATCGACGTTGCCAATGTCGCCTGTGGTTTTCACGCTTCCGATCCGGATCACATGCACGCCGCCGTGCGCGGCGCCAAGGCGAGTGGCGTCAAGATCGGCGCCCATCCAGGCTTGCCGGACATTCAGGGTTTCGGCCGGCGCGAGATGCGGCTGACCCGCGACGAAGTCAGGAACACCATCATTTACCAGGTGGGAGCGCTTGCCGGCTTCCTCAAGGCCGAGGGCGTGGAACTCCACCATATCAAGCCGCATGGCAGCCTTTACTTCATGGCCATGCAGCAGGAGGCAATCGCCCATGGCGTGTGCGACGCGGCAGAGGTTTTCGGCGTACCCCTCTTCGGCATGACGGGCACCCTGCACGAGAAGATCTATCAAGAGCGCGGTATCCCATTCATCGCCGAGTTCTATGCCGATCTCGACTACGATGCCTCCGGCAAGCTGATCCTGACACGCGTTCATGACGCCAAGGACCCCGCAGAAATGGCCGAGCGTTGCGTACGCGCCATCAGCAAGCGCGAGGGCACGGCAGAGGACGGCAGTTTCTTCCCCGTACGCTGCGAAACCATCTGCGTGCATTCCGAT
Organism: Mesorhizobium sp. LjRoot246; assembly: GCF_964254115.1. Lineage (NCBI taxonomy): Bacteria > Pseudomonadati > Pseudomonadota > Alphaproteobacteria > Hyphomicrobiales > Phyllobacteriaceae > Mesorhizobium > Mesorhizobium sp. LjRoot246. The sequence goes on from NZ_CAXUSN020000001.1 coordinate 5,567,681, forward strand.
ACGCCGAACGCCATCGAAATAGCCAGGGCCGTGCGCACCGCAATCGCCCCTTGGCACTGAACTCGACCGAACCCGCCCGCGCAGGCGGTTCCAAATTAGTCTGTCTGCAGTTTTCCGGAGCTTTTTATGGCCCAGATTCTTTCGCCTCTTCCCGGCACTTTCTATCGGAGCGCTTCGCCAGACCAGCCGCCCTACAAGGCGGATGGCGACGCGGTTTCCGCCGGAGACGTAATCGGTCTCATCGAAGTGATGAAGTCGTTCCACGAAGTGAGGGCCGAGACGGCCGGTACGAACATCCGCTTCATTGCCGACAATGAGGACCCCATCATGGCTGGCGCACCTATTGCGGATCTCGACTGATGCTGAAAAAGCTTCTGGTTGCCAACCGGGGCGAGATAGCGGTCAGGATCATCCGGGCCGCACAAGATCTGGGCATCCCCACCGTGGCGGTGTATTCGGCCGCAGACGCGGGATCGCTCCACGTCCAGCTTGCGGACGAAGCGGTCAACATCGGCCCACCAGCAGCAAAGAAGTCCTATCTCAACGTCGAAGCAATTCTGAAGGCTGCCCGCGATACCGGTTGCGACAGCGTTCATCCCGGTTATGGTTTCCTTGCCGAGAATGCCGCGTTTTCCGACGCGGTCACAGGCGCCGGATTGGTCTTCGTCGGCCCGTCGGGAGATGCGATCCGGATGATGGGAGACAAGGTCTCGGCGCGATCGGCCGCTGCCGCTGCAGGTGTCCCTGTGGTACCTGGCTCGGCTGGCCGGGTCGAGGGTCTCAAGGCTGGCCACGAGGTGCTGACCGAAACCGGTTTTCCGGTGATGATCAAGGCGGCGGCAGGCGGCGGCGGGCGGGGCATCCGCATTGCGAACTCGCTCGCCGAGTTCGAACAAGCCTTTCCTCAGGCCGAAGCAGAAGCCCTCGCCGCCTTTGGCGACGGTGGTCTCTACATGGAAAAGGTGATCGGTAAGGCCCGACATATCGAGGTGCAGGTGCTGGCAGACGGAAGCGATGCCATCCACTGCTACGAGCGGGAGTGCTCGCTGCAGCGGCGACGCCAGAAGGTTTGGGAGGAGGCGCCGTCGCGCGCACTTTCCCACAGGCTGCGCGAAGAGCTCTGCGCTTCGGCGGTCGCTTTGGCCAAGGCGGTCAAATACTCTGGTGCCGGCACGGTAGAGTATCTTTATGACGATGAAGCAGACCGCTTTTACTTCATCGAGATGAACACCCGTATCCAGGTTGAGCACCCGGTCACCGAGGCGATCACCGGCATCGACCTCGTTGCGGAGATGCTTCGCATCGCCGGCGGCGAGAAGCTGCGGATTCGGCAAGGCGATGTCTCCGTCAAGGGGCATGCGATCGAAGTCCGGCTCAATGCCGAAGACCCGGCGAAGGAGTTCGCTCCATTCCCCGGGCAGGTGGCCGAGCTTCGCATTCCCGGCGGTCCGGGCGTACGCTTCGATTCGATGCTCTACCAAGGCTATCAGGTGCCGCCCTTTTATGACTCGCTGCTTGCCAAGCTGATCGTGCATGCAGAGACGCGCGAGGCGGCGATAGTGCGCCTGATCCGCGCGCTCAACGAGTTGAAGATCGGCGGGCTCAAGACCACCAAGCCGCTGTTTCTTGCGCTGGCCGCCGATCCGGCGGTGCGGGCGGGAGACGTGCATACCCGCTGGCTGGAAGGCTGGCTCATCGAAAACGCCGCAGCTTTGGCGGGCTAAAGGAGGACCGATGTCGATACGATTCAACTTCGGCGGTGACGAGCATATCTTCGGCGAGGTGTCCGAGGAAATGTCGCTCACCTCCTTCTTTACCGGCCTTTCGATGACCAACGCCGTGCGTACGGCAGGCATCCGAGGCGTCACCGAGATCTGCCCGGCCAACGCCAGCTTCCAGATTCGCTTCAACCCCGACATCGTCAAGCCGCAGGATTTGCTCAGCGAACTGAAATCGATGGAAGAGGCGGCCTCAAAGGCAGACCCGGTGCTGAAGACCCGGATCATCGAGCTGCCGGTTTATTTCCAGGATCCATGGACGCGTGAAACCTGTTTGCGCTTCCGCGAGCGCCACCAGGACCCGTCCTCCACCGATCTTGAATATTCGGCACGCATCAATGGCTACGCCACGGTGGAAGAGTTTATCGCGGCCTATTCCGGCCAGCCTTGGTTCGTATCCATGGTAGGCTTCGTCGCCGGACTGCCCTTCCTGTACCAGATGGTTGAGCGCAAGAAACAGATTCAGGCGCCGAAATACTTGCGTCCGCGCACCGACACTCCCAAGCTCACCATTGGCCATGGCGGCTGCTTTGCAGCGATCTATTCGGTGCGCGGCGCTGGCGGCTACCAGATGTATGGCATAACCCCGGCCCCGATCTACGACCCAACCAGGAAGGTGCGCTACCTCTCCGATGACATGTGCCTGTTCAAGCCAGGCGACATCGTCAAGTTCAAGGCCATTGGTCGCGATGATTACGACGCCACGCTGGAGGAAATCGAAGCCAATCGGTGGCAGCCGACGGTTCGCGAGTGCACCTTCAGCCTGAAGGACTTCAACAGCGATATTTACGGCACCAATGCAAAGCTGATGGAGCTTATCAATGGCCGTTAAGGTAATCTCTCCCGGCCTCTCCACTTCCGTGCAGGACCTTGGCCGACCAGGCCACTATCATGTCGGCATTCCCGAAGGCGGCGGCATGGACCGCTTTGCCACACGCATCGCAAACCTGCTTGTCGGCAACGATCCGGGTGCTGCGGTGCTCGAAGCCACCTTCATGGGCCCTGAACTCGAATTCACCCAATCCGCAGTCATCGCCGTCACGGGAGGAGAGCTCCCACCCAAACTTAATGGCGAGGAACGGCCGACCTGGGAAAGTTTTCCGGTGAAGGCGGGTGACCGGCTTTCCTTTGGCTTCCTCAAGGGCGGCGCGCGCGCTTATCTGGCCGTCTCCGGCGGCGTCGACGTACCGGTGGTTCTTGGTTCGCGCTCGACTTATATTCTCGGCGCACTCGGCGGCCATCAGGGCCGCACGCTAAAGGCGGGTGATGAGCTTCCCGTCGGCGAAGGTTCCGGCAAAATCGGTCTTTCACTGCCTGCAAATCTGCGCCGCGCGCGGAATAGTTTGGCGGAACTCAGAATGCTTCCCGGCATGTACTGGCATCGGATCACTGAAGCTGCCGGCAATCGGTTCTTTGAGGAAACCTGGAAGGTCGCGCCCGAAGCTGACCGCATCGGCTATCGCTTCCGTGGCGGAACGCCGCTGGAGTTCGTTGAGCGCGAGCAGCCTTTCGGTGCCGGCTCCGACCCCTCGAACATCGTCGATGCCTGCTATCCTTATGGATCCGTCCAGGTGCCGAGTGGCACAGAGCCGATCGTTCTTCACCGGGACGCAGTTTCGGGTGGCGGGTACATGATGCTGGGCGTGGTGATATCGGCCGACATGGACCTGATCGCCCAGCTCCAGCCGCACACCCCGGCGCGCTTCGTTCCGGTGACGTTGGAAGACGCGCTTGCCGCGCGAACCGAACAGCGCGCCGCGTTGGCGCGTGCTGAAGGGCATCTGGCCGGCTGACGTCAGCCGGGAAAATGCCGGCGGAGGAGCCGGAGGCGAGGAGATCGGTCGGCCAAAACCGACCGCGCGTGGCGGAAGACAAAATCCGGTGCGCGAAACGACAAGACGACGCCGGGCAACGGCGTGAATTTGGCATCCGAGCAGTCCGCTAGAGATCGCCGGAACCGACAGGGGAAGACATTTGCAACGTGACTGGCCGCAAGGCCGGATGCTTCGCGCCTTTCCGTCGGTAAAAAGAAGGAAAGGGACATGAGTCATCTGAGCGCGGAGAACGTCTCGGTATCGTTTGCGGGGCTGAAGGCCCTGTCATCGGTAGACCTCCAAATTACGCCCGGCCGCATCAGTGGCCTCATCGGCCCGAATGGCGCCGGCAAGACCACACTCGTCAACGTGCTTACCGGCTTCCAGGCACCGACGGAAGGCACCATCAAGCTCGACGGGGCAGCACTCACGGGTCTCAAGCCGCATCAGGTCCGGCGGCGCGGCATCGCCCGCACCTTCCAGGGTGGGCGGCTCTTCCGCGACCTGCCTGTGCTGGACAATCTGGAGGTAACCGGCGTTGGTCTGGGAATGAGCCGGCGCGCTGCCATCGCCGAAGCCGAAGCGATGCTCGACTGGATAGGCATCGGTGCGCTGGGCACCCGCATCGCCGGAACGTTGCCATATACGGACGAGCGCCGCGTTGCCATTGGCCGCGCCCTGATGGGGCGGCCCGCATACATCCTGCTCGACGAGCCCGCGGCTGGCATGAGCGCGCTGGAGGCGCGGGAACTTTCGGCCCTGATAAGACACATCGCCGCCGATCTCGGCTGCGGTGTCCTGCTCATCGAGCACAATGTCGGGCTGGTGCTCGGCCTTTGCGAGCATATCGTCGTGCTCGATTCCGGAGCGATCATCGAGGAAGGCCCGCCGGCCGCGATCCGCGACAGCGAGAAGGTGCGCCACGCCTATATGGGCACGGCCGCGAACACCGACCTGCCTGTGCTGGAGGCGATGGAATGAGCCTGCTCGCCCTTTCCGATATCACCATCCGCTACAGCCGTCTCACGGCGGTCCGCAATGTCTCCTTCTCCATGGACGAGGGAGAAATCCTGTTCATCACCGGCCCGAACGGAGCCGGGAAGTCTTCGCTGCTGCGCGCGATCGCCGGTGTTACGCCGGTGGCGGGCGGCCGGATCGACCTTGCAGGTCATGAGATCACCGGCCAGGCGCCGGAGAACATCGCCCGGCTCGGATTCTCCATGGTGCCGGAGGGGCGCGATGTCTTCGGCTCGCTGACGACGGAAGAGAACCTTCTGGTCGGAACCGGCATGCACGCCCGCGAACGCGGCTGGCGCAGCCGAGCTGCCGACGAACTCGAAGCCGTCTACGCAACCTTCCCGATGCTGAAAGAGAGGCGGCACGGGCAGGCGGGATTGCTGTCCGGCGGGCAGCAGCAAATGCTGGTCATCGGACGCGCGCTGATGACCAATCCGCGGCTTGTAGCCATCGACGAGCCTTCGCTGGGCCTCGCCCCCAACATCAACGACCAGGTCTACGAGCGGCTGATCGCGCTGCGTGCGCAGCGCCAGCTCACGCTCCTGATCGTTGAGCAGAGCTCGGCCCGGGCGATGATGGTGGGCGGGCGGATGATCCTGATGCGTGGCGGACAGATCGTGCTCGATGGCGACGCGCGGACGCTCGGCAACGGCGAGGCGATCCAGGCTGCTTATTTCGGTTACGAGGACAATTGAGATGCTTCAGATCCTGTTCGACGCACTCTCGCTTGGTTCGCTCTACGCGCTCGGGGCGCTCGGCATTGCCCTCATCTTCGGCGTCATGCGGCTCGTGAACTTCGCGCATGGCGACGTCATCGCCTTCTGCGTCTTCGCCCTGTTGTGGCCGTCTACGGACGCAATGGCCATCGTCTTCGCTGGCCAATTGCCGTGGTACCTGCTGGTGCCCTTCGTGCTCCTCTGCGGGGCCGGGCTGTCGGTGCTGTGCGAAATCGTCGTCTTCAGGCGGTTCCGCCAGGCAAATCCGGCAACCATGATGATCGCCTCCTTCGCGCTCGGTTTCGTAATTCGCTACTTCCTGCTCATGCTGTTCTCCAGTCGGCCGAAATCGATCTCGCTGCTGCCCGAACTGTCCCAACCGGTGGAGATCCTTGGTGCCCGGCTTCCCCTCCTCCAACTGATAACGATCGTCACCACGATGGTCATCCTGATCGGCCTGACACTGTTCCTGCGTCAAACCCGCTTCGGCCTGGAGATGCGTGCGGCGGCCGAGAACTTCTCGATGGCCCGCATGCTGGGTGTGCGTGCGAACCGGGTTATCATGGGCGCGTTCGCCCTCTCCGGCGCGTTGGCCGCCGCCATTGCGCTGATCTTTGGCATCCAGACAGGCACGCTGGACATTCAGATGGGCGCCTCGATCATGTTGATGGCCTTCATCGCCACCGTCATTGGCGGCCTCGGCAGCCTCGGGGGGGCCGTGCTCGCCGGCTTCCTGCTGGGTGCCGCCTCGGTGATCATGCAGGTCATGCTGCCCATCGACGCCCGGCCATTCCGCGATGCCTTTGTCTATGGAGCGGTCATCCTCGTTCTCCTCTTCCGCCCGCAAGGGCTCATTGCCGCGCGCGGCACCAAGGAAAGGGTCTGATTTCATGGCTGTCGCCGCCTCCCTTGCCAACTCTACCGCTGCCGGTGCCGCGGCTGCCGAGCGAAAGCCCGCCCACTTCGCGCTTGCCCGCCGCACAATCCTGACGCCGGTCCTGCTTTCGCTGCTGCTGCTGGCCATCGCGCTAATCACGGTGATGACCGGATCGCGGCCCTTCAACCAGACGGTGATCGACGTGTTCGTCCGTGTCATCCTCGTCGTGGGCCTATACATCTTTATCGGAAATTCGGGCGTTCTCAGCTTCGGGCATATCGGCTTCACCTGCCTTGGCGCCTACGCGGCCGCGTGGCTCACCATCAATCCGATGATGAAACGCGGTTCGCTGCCGGGACTGCCCGAATGGCTGCTGGCGACCCGTTTGCCGTACTGGCAATCGGCTGTGCTGGCGGCGTTGTTCGCCGCCCTCGCCGCTCTCATTTTCGGGCGGGTGCTGATGCGGCTATCGGGCATCGCAGCATCGATCGCGACCTTCGCGATGCTCGCCATGATCAACACAATTTATTCCAACTGGGAGAGCGTGACCGGAGCGACCTCATCGGTCGTCGGCATTCCGATCGTGCGCGTGATCTGGCCGTATCTCATCGGCGCCGTGGTCGCAATCTTCATCGCCTGGGCGCACGCGATCTCCCGGTCCGGCCTGGCCCTTCGTGCTGCCCGCGACGAGCCCACCGCCGCCGCGGCTTCCGGAGTCGACATTCCCAGGGAAAGACTGGTGGCGTTCGTCGTATCAGGCGCGGTGATGGGGCTGGGCGGTGCGCTCATGGCTCATTCCATCGGCGTGGTCACACCCGACACATTCTATCTCGGTCTCACCTTCATCACCCTTTCCATGCTCGTCGTCGGCGGCATGGGCAGCCTGTCGGGGGGGGTGGTGGGTGTCGTCCTGCTGTCCGCCCTCATCCAGGCGCTGCGCTGGCTGGAGGCAGGCGTATCGCTCGGCGAGTCCACTTTCGCCCTCCCGAAAGGGGTTCAGGAAATAGCCCTCGGCGTCATCATGATCGTGATCCTCGCGCTTCGCCCATCCGGACTCATGGGCAACCGCGAGCTCACCTTACCCCGCAGCAGTCGCAACAAGTGACCGGCGGCACAAGCCCGACTGGAAAACAAAAAAGGAGACGTGCATGACATACAAAATGAGAATTGTCGCAACCGCTCTGGCCTCGATGTCCATCGCATACCCGGCCCTGGCCGATGACAAGACTATCGTCATCGGCTTCGCCACTGCGGAGTCGGGCTTCATGGAAGCGTATGACAAGCCTGCCCAGGAGGCGGCCTTGATCCGCATCGACGAGATCAATGCGGCTGGCGGTCTGCTTGGAAAGCAGATCAAGGTTGTCAAGGCCGACACCAAGTCCGACCGGGCCGAAGGCGCCAAGGCGGGCCTCTCCGTGCTCGACCAGGGTGCGGATCTCGTGGTCGTCTCCTGCGACTACGACTTCGGATCGCCGGCTGCGCTCGCGGCCGAGGACGCAGGCCGTATCTCCTTTTTCCTGTGCGCGGAATCGGTCAAGGCCGGTATCCAGGGTGTCGGCCCGCACAGCTTCTCCGCGTCGGTGCTGGCGGCCGTGCAGGGCGCGACCATGGCCGAGTGGGCATTCAAGGAAAAGGGCGCAAAGGACTTCTACCGTCTGCTCGATACCTGGACGGCCTACAACAAGGGCATCTGCGACGGCTTCGACTGGATGATGCCGAAGCTCGAAGCCCAGGGCGCGAAGCTTGTCGGTGAAGACACCTTCAAGAACGAGGACGCCTCCATCGCCGCACAGATTACCCGCATCAAGTCTCTGCCGAAGGAGCCGGATGCGATCATGCTTTGCACGATGATGCCGGGCGCTGTCTCGGCCATCAAGCAGCTTCGCGCCGCGGGTATCAACTCCATGATCCTGAATGGCTCGGGCGTCGACGGTAGCTATTGGCTCTCGGCTGTGCCCGATCTGACGAACTTCTACGTCCCCGTTCAGGGATCGATCTATGGCGACGATCCCAATCCGGCCGTGCTGAAGTTCAATGCCACGTACAAGCAGAAGACAGGCGCCGATCCCTCGAGCCAGTATGTCTTTCCGGGTTACGTCATGGTCGACGTCTGGGCCAAGGCGGTGGAGCGTGCAGGCACGACCGATGCCGACGCGGTCGTCGCGGAACTGGAAAAGATGAAGAATGAGCCGACGCTGTTCGGGCCTCGTACCTTCACGCCGGAACTGCATCACCAGAACCAGACGCGGTACCTGATCGTCGAGACCAAGGCCGGCAAGCCGGGTGTTGTAGGCAACTGGACGATTTCCGAGCCGGTACCGATGGAAGCCTTGCTCAAGTAGGAAGATGGGCCGGATAAGCCCGGCCCTTTCGTCTTTTGAGGATCTTGCCTTTGGACAAAAAAGGAGGGCGGCCCACTTGGACCGCCCTCATCGCCCGATGAATTCAGATTTTCGCTAGGCTCGCGCTTTGCGGTAGGAATCCTTGAGCGCTATGAGCTCCCCCGAGAAAGCGAAGATATCGCAGCCGTCGACTTCGATTTTCTGCCCCGCTGCCGTGGTGCCGACGAAGCGCCATGATGAAAGTCCGGCGTCGCCCGTCACGACGTGCCGTCCCCTGGCCCACGCGGCTTTCGGGAAGGCATCGAACAGCGCTGCATAGGCGGCGCGCACGGCGTCACGTCCCATATGCTTGCGCCCTTCGGCATCGGGGCCAGCCGAGCCGTGGAAAGCGCAATTCTCAGCCATGCAGTCCATCAGCGCGCCCACGTCGCGGGCGTTCCAGGCCGCGAGGAACCGGTCGAGCACGGCGAGCCGCCTGGCTGCGAGGTCGCCAGCCTCAACGACCTCGACCTCCAGGAAGGCGAGCGGCGCATCGCCGGCATTGATGACGTTGTGAGCCACACCCGTCCGCCGCGAATAGGGCACCCCTTGGGTGAGAGCGGCTTGCGATTGCGCGCCGTCTGGGCCTTCGAGACCGAGCTTGCCGTCCGTAAGCGGCACGATGACGTAGTCATGGCCATGGATGTGCCAGCCGGTCTCGGCCCCGGTGGCAAACCGCCATTCGGTGACCCGAAAGCGTTCGTCGTCGATATGGACGACCGGTTCGGCTTTCATACGGGTCATTCAAGTCCCTCCTTGGCAACCGCACCGGTCAGGCGCTCAAGCGTCCGGCCCATGCGCGTCATGATTTCCTTCACATCGTCTTCTGTCGAGATCATCGGCGGACAGAGCGCGAGCTGATCGCCGATGGCGCGGAAGATGAGGCCTTCTTCGTGGCCGATCCCTGCTGCGATAGTCCCTGCGCGCCCAATCTTGGCGAAGGGGCGTTTCGTCGCCTTGTCTGCCACCAGCTCAACGGCGCCGATAAGACCGGTGCCCCGCGCTTCGCCGACAAGCGGGTGATCGGCGAATGAGCGGATGCCGGCCTGGAACGGCGTCTCAAGGCGGGCCGCGTTTCCGATCAGGTCCCGCTCCTCGAAGATGGCGAGGTTTTCGAGACCCACTGCCGTGGCAACCGGATGACCTGACGCCGTAAAGCCGTGGCCGAAATTGCCGATCGTTGCGGTGTTGTCGGCGATCGCCTGATAGATCGCCTCCGAGAACACCACCGCGGCCAGCGGCATGTAGGAGGAGGTGATCTGCTTGGAAAGCGTCATGATATCAGGCGTGAAACTGAATTTCTGGCTGCCAAAGGGCGTGCCGAGCCGCCCGAAACCACAGATCACCTCGTCTGCTATCAGAATGATATCATTTGCCCGGCAGATTTTCTCCACCCCTTCCCAGTACCCGACGGGCGGTGGCAGAACGCCGCCGGCCGCCATAAGCGGCTCGCCTATGAAGGCTGCGATGGTGTCAGCCCCTTCTTCCGCGATCACCGCTTCCAGCTCGGCGAGCAGACGCGCCGTGAAGGCGGCTTCGCCTTCGCCTTCCATGCCGAAACGATAGAAGTGCGGGCAGGTCAGGTGGCGAACGGGAATCGCCGGCAGATCGAAGTCGCGATGATTGATCGGCAGGCCTGTCAGGCTGCCAGAGGCAACGGTGATGCCGTGATAGCCCTTGGTCCGTGCCAGGAATTTCTTCTTTTTGGGCCGGCCCAGCGCGTTGTTCATGAACCACATCATCTTGACGATGGTGTCGTTGGCTTCCGAGCCCGACGACGTGAAGAAAACACGCGTCAGGTTTTCCGGCGTCATCTCCACGAGTTTCTCCGCGAGCCGGATGGACGGCTCATGCGCCTTGGAGGAGAAGGTGTGGTAGTAAGGCAGCTTCAGCATTTGCTGATAGGCAGCGTCGGCCAACCGCTTTTCCGAAAAGCCGACGGCCACCGACCACAGCCCCGCGAGCCCTTCGATATATTCCTTGCCGCGCTCGTCATACACACGGATGCCGTCGCCGCGGCTGATGATCAGCGGCCCGGTTTTTTCGTGCTGACGCAGGTTGGTGTAGGGGTGCATGGTGGTGGCGATGTCGGCGGCGGCGAGAGAGTTGGAAAGCGCGTCCATGGAAGTCCTCAGCGGCTTGTGGAAATGGTTCGGGCAGTGAGTTCGAGATAGTCCTCGATCCCATGCGTGGACTATCTCGATTCGGAAGAATGAATCATGGAAGGCCGTTGGAATGGGTGTCGATGATCCGCCGCATCAGCGCGGCGACGTCGCGCGCATTCGGCGGATCGGAGTGGATGCAGACGGTGTCGAAGTCGACCGGGCGGATCGTGCCGTCTGTGGTGACGAGTTCGCGTCGGGTAAGCGCCCCCACCATGCGGTGCTCGGCAAGCGTCAGGTCGATGGCCGACTGTACGCGCGGGATGATCAGGCTACCGCCGGGAGCGTAGGCAAGATCGGGAAAGAACTCGCCCACGAAGGCAACGCCGAGTTCAGCTGCCGCCGTCTCGTGACAGGTTCCCGCCATGCCGAAGAGCGGGACGCCGAACGGCTTGACCGCCGCGGCAATTGCCCGGGCCGCGTCCATGTCGTGCGCGGCCATGCCGTAAATGATGCCGTGCGGCTTGACATGGCTGAGCTGCCCGCCCTCGGCGGCCAGCATCCCTGTCAGCGCACCGATCTGGTAGAGGAAGGCGGCTGTCAGTTCCTCCGGCTGAAGTTTCATTTCGCGCCGGCCGAACCCCTCACGATCGGGAAGGGAGGGGTGCGCGCCAACCCGCTTGCCATGCGAAAGCGCGAGCCGCACGGTCTTCAGCATCGTCCATGGATCGGAGGCGTGGAAGCCGCAGGCGATGTTGGCGCAATCGATATGAGGCATGATGCCGGCATCGTCGCCGAAGCGCCAGTTGCCGTAACTTTCCCCCATGTCGCAGTTCAGGGTGACCATGGTTTGCTTGCCTCAGCCCAGAGTGTTTGCTGCCCAGCCGGGGGCGATGTGTGGGAGTTCCGGCGGTGGTTCTCGCTCGTGCAGCAGTCGAAGCACGCGCGGCGGCGTCAGTGGCAGTTGCCGCACCGGCTTGCCGATGGCGCGTGCCACCGCGCAACCGATCGCCGCGCCCACGGCCAGGATGGGCACCTCGCCCGCGCCCTTGGTGCCGAACGGCCCCATCGACGGTGCGCCCTCGTAGAGGTCGGCGGCGACCGGAACCACGTCCTGCGCCAGCGGCAGGCGATAGGTCTCGAAATCGTCCTGCGCGATGCGTCCATCGGCGGTGAGCGTCACCTCCTCATGCAACGCATAGCCCAGCCCCTGCACCACGCCGCCCTGTATCTGGCCCAGGATGGCGCGCGGGTTGAGCGCGCGACCGACATCTTGAACCACGCGATAGGCCAGCACCTCGACATGACCGGTGTCCGCATCAACCGCCACCTCGGCCTCGTGAACGACGAAGACGGGGATGTCGAGCGCATCGATGAAATGCCCCATGGCGCAGCCCGCCATGGCCGGAGTGTTCCTGGCGGTAAAGGCTCCGCTTCCTGAGATCGGGCCGGTGGTGGCCTGCGCATGGGCGACGACGGCGGGGATCGACATGCCCGAACCAGGACGTCCCGTGATCTCGACACGACCATCCCGCAGCACCAGGTCTTCCGGTCGGGTCTGGAGCATCTCACCGGCGCTCCGCAGCAGCTTCTCCCGCACCTCTGCACAGGCGGCGATGCTCGCAGCACCAATGGACACGGTGGTGCGCCCACCGCCAACGCCGACATCGAGACCCGCGGCATCTGTATCGGCCTCGCGCACGATCACCTGGTCGGGAGCAAGGCCGAGTTGCCCAGCCACGATCTGCGGCAGCGATTGCACCATCGTGCCCGATCCGATCTCCACACCCGACGTGACCAGCGTCACGCTGCCGTCGGCGTTCAAATTCACCGTCGCCGCCGAGGGCCCGACGAAAACGAACCATGTGCCGACCGTGGTCGCAATTCCATAGAGCCTGCCGTCGGCCTTCGCTTCTGATGTGCCGGTACTTGCACGCAACGCCTCCATACGATCGAGCATCGGACCCAGCACGTCGGCCTCGAAAACCTGGCCCGTGGCACCGAGATCACCATCTCCCAGGACATTTTTCTTCCGGAACTCCATTGGGTCGAAGCCTAGCGCATCGCAGATTTCGTCGGTGTGCCGCTCCAACGCGAATGTGTTGTAGACGCCGTTGCAAGCTCGGAAAGCGCCGTTGGGTGGTGTGTTGGTGTATACGGCGCGGCTGACGAGCCGCATTGCGCCAACCCTGTAATTGCCGCCCAGCGTGTGCGCCGTCATCGTCGTCAGAAAAACCTGTTCGCCTCCATACGCGCCGCAGTCCATCAGCACGACCGCCTCGCGCCCGGCGATGTGTCCTTCGGCGGTGACAGCGGACCGAATACGGATTTCCGCATTCTCGCGGCAGAGGCAGGTTGCCATCTCTTCCTGCCGGGTGTTTTCCAGGACCACGGTGCGTCCGGTCATACGCGCCAGAAGTGCCGTGATAGGCTCGATGGACGCATCGAATTTCAGGCCGAACCCGCCGCCGACAGGGGGTACAGTGACCCGCACACGCCCGGGCGGAAGCTGCATGACCCTTCCGGTGACATTGCGCACTGTCCAAGGCACCTGCGTCGAGGTCTGGATATGAGCACGGCCGTCCTCCCAGGAGCCGATGGCAACGCGCGGTTCGAAGGGCACATGGCTCTGCCGGCCGACGGTGAAGCTGCTCTCGACAATGCGTATGTCGGGACGGGCGAAGGCAGCATCGACGTCGCCGCGACTGGATTTTGCCTCCCATGCGATATTGCCGGCACGTGCACCGCCCTGCGTGATCACCTCATAGCCGCGCCAGCCCTCGTGGACGAGACGGGCGGCGGGCTGGAGCGCTTCGGCCATGGTGAACACCGGTGTCAGCGGCTCGACCTCGAGCATGATGGCGGCAAGTGCCGCCCGCGCCTGCTTCTCCGTCTCGGCGGCGATGACGGCGATTGGCTCGCCGTGATAGCGGATCGTGTCGATGGCCAAGAGCGGATGGTCGGCAATGCCGATGCCGTAGAGCCCTGGCGCATCGGCGCCGGTCGCCACCGCCCGCACGCCAGGACAGCGAAGTGCCGCCGAAACGTCGAGTTTGCGGATGCGCCCCGCGGGAACGGTCGACCGCAGCAGCACGGCATGCAACATGTCGGGGCGAATCCGGTCGTTGGTGTATTTTGTCCGCCCGCGCAGCTTGTCCTGCGCATCGCGGCGGGGAAGATTCATCACCGTCGCGGACAGCTCAGACATGGATGCCTCCCGCCGACTGGCCAGCCTTCCGCGCTTGGTCGAGGCAGTCGGCCACGGCGTCGACGATCCGCTCATATCCCGTGCAGCGGCAGATGTTGCCGACCATCGCCGCCTTGATTTCGGGACGGCTCGCATGCGGATTGTCACGCTCGAACGCCGAAAGGCTCATGACCATTCCCGGAAAACACATGCCGCATTGCACGGCATCGGCCGCCTCGAAATTGGCCTGGAGCGGGTGCAGCGCCTGGTTTCCGGAACTCAATCCCTCGATGGTCGTCACCGCGCATCCCTGGACGAGTCCAATCGGCTTCAGGCAGGAAGGCATCGCTTCGCCGTCAACATGCACCGTGCACGCGCCGCAAAAGCCTTCGCGGCACACGGCTTTGGTCCCCGTCAGGAATCGTTCCTGCCGCAAGATGTCGACGAGCGGCGTCATCGGATCGCCATCAAAGCGGCAGTCCTCGCCATTCAGCCGGAATGTCACAATCATGCCAGGTCCCCGGTCTTGAGAAGTGCGGCAACACCGCGCTTGACCAGCGGCGGAAGAACCTGGCGCCGGTACCAACCCTCCGCTTCCTTGCCGTCGCGGCCCTGAAAATCATTGTGCTCCAGTGCAAGCCCGGCGGCGCGCTCCGGATCGAGCGCGGAGGCCGGGTCCGCCGCCATGGCTTGTTCGAGCGCCGTCCAGCGCCGCGCTACAGGCTCCACCGAGCCGACGGCAATGCGACATCGTTTGTCTTTGTCCACCGCGAGGGAGACGATGGCGACGGGGTAGTCGCCGGCTTTCCGAAGCGGCAGGCGGATGTGAGCACTTGCGACAAGGTCGCGGCGCAGATGAATTCTCGTCACAATCGCTTCGGCCAGCAGCGTATGCCTGTCTTTGAGGAAATCCGAAATACCGAGGAGTTTTGGGCCTTCGAACGTCTCCAGCTCCACCGTCGCCTCACAGACGAGAAGCGCAGGGGCGAGATCGGCGGCGGCAAAGTCGAGGGCACAGAGGTTGCCGCCCACGGTGGCGACCCTTCGGATACCGGGATTGGCCGCATTCTCCGCCGCGGCAACCAGACCTTCGAAGCCCACTGCCCCGTACAACGCGCGGCCAAGGACTGCATGGGTAACGGCCGCGCCGATCACGACATGGTCCGGTTCGATTTCGACCCTGGACAAGGCCGGTATTCGGTAGAGTGCGACCACCGCCTCGGGAAGGTCGACCCCGCGCCGCGGATCACGCATCATCCAGGTGCCGCCGGCAAGCACCGCCGCGCCTTGCCGGCGTGCGGCCATTGCCTCTTCAAGTGTGCTGGCCGCGGTGAACGATCGTTCCACGCTTGTTGCCATCTGTCATACCCCTCGGAAGCAGCCGACTTTCGCAGCGCTGCAACATTGTTGCTCCAGCGTTAGGCTCCTGTGAAATAGTAATTCTTTGAAAATGGTATCGAAAAAACAGATAACTCCCTGCGAGCGCCCGCAAGGTTTGCGGCGCGCTCTTTAGCGCTCAGGTCCAGTGAGCGACCGTCCGTTTCTCAAAGCTCTCACGGAACTGGGCGGTGGTTTTGGGAAGGAGTTCGCCAGTCTCCCAGTCGAGGATCACGGCATAGTGCCGAACCGCATCGAGCGTATCGATACCGCCGGAGCGGTATTTGCGCGCGACCTCCTCAGGATCCATGCGTGCCCAGTCCTTCCGTTTCGCCCGGATGTCGGCACGGCAGGCTTCGGTTGCCGCCCCGTCGATTTCGTACTGGCACAGGTCGCGGTCGATTTCGCGGATCACCACGCCGTAGTCAGTCTTGGCGCGCTCCAGGGAAACGTAGTCGTCGATCACGTCCTCCATCACCTTGCGGGGCTCGCGCTCCAATGGATCGCCGAAACCGCCGCCGCCGGCCGTCGGACGAGCGAACTGGTCGCCTGTGTGGACGGAGTAATCGGAGAACACGGAGCCGAGCCAGATCTCGGTCTCTTCTCCGGCGCGCTTCATGGTCAAGCCGTGGGGCATCGACGGCAGGCCTCCTTCGACACCCCAGACGACAGCGCGCTCGCGGTCGCAAATATAGGACATGACGGCATTTTCAGCCTCAAGCAACAACGAGGTTTTCTGCACGCCGACACCGCCCCGCCATTTGCCGGGTCCGGCTGAATCCTGCTTGATCTGGAACTCGATCGTCCGAGTCGGATTCACCCGCTCGTTGCCTTCGTTCGGTTGTGACATCAACCCGGTTCCGAAGCAGGCGGTGGTGACATCGGCACCATCCTTGCCGTTGCGCCCGCCCCAGCCGCCGGGCAGCCATTCGTAGAACATGAAGATCGGCTTTTCGGGTTTGCGTGCGTCCCGCCCCCCGGCCAGCAGATATTCGAGGTTGAAGGCGCAGGCGATAGCGCGTTGGGGCATGATCTTCGACCACATCTCGAAGATCGCGTTCATGATCTTTTCGAACGGCATCAGGAACCCGGTCACCGCCACCGGCCATTCCGCGCTGACGATGCTGTTCTTCGGCGCGGTCACCTCGATCATCCGGTAAAACCCGCTGTTGAGTGGAAGGTCCGGAAAGAAGGTCTTCATGCCGGCGACCACGGCCGAGAAGGTCGCGCCCGGGGCGGAATTGTACATCGAGGCAATGGTCGAATGGCTTCCCGTAAAATCGTAGTGGATCGTGTCGCCCTTGATCGTCATCTTGATGCGGATCGGGATCATGCCTTCGCCGGCACCGAGATCCCGGTCGATGTAGTCGACCGTCTCCCAGGTGCCGTCGGGCAGCTCCGCCAGACGCTTTCGCACGGCACGTTCGACGTAGTCCTGAACCTCCTCCATACCGCGCATGACCTGGCCGCGCCCATACTTCTTGACCAGCCGCAACAGTTCGCGCTCGGCGGCCTGCGTCGCCTGCGCCTGGGAATGGATGTCGCCAATGATCGATGCCGGATCGCGCGTGTTGGCCGCAATCATGTTGGCGACGTCGGAGCAGAAGCGGCCGCGCTGGAAAAGGCGCAACGGCGTGATCCGCAGACCTTCGCGGAACATGTCTCGGGCGGTGACGTCGAAGGAACCCGGCACCGAGCCGCCGAGATCCGACCAGTGTCCGTTCGACTGGGAGAAGCCGATCAGTTTGTCTTCGTCGAAGATCGGCCGGACGAGCCGAACATCGCTGAAATGCGTACCGCCGGCATAGGGATCGTTGATTGCGTAGACGTCGCCGGGTGCCATATCACCTTCGAACACTCGGATCACCTCCTTGCATGTGTTGTGCAGTGTACCGACATGGACCGCGATGTCGTAGTTGCCCTGGGCGACCGAGTTGCCATCGGCGTCGTGCAGGGCATTCGAAAAGTCTCGGTTGTAGATGACGAAGGAATAGCAGGTGCGAAGCATCTGTTCGGCCATCTGGTCGACGGTGGTGATGAAGGAGTTCTTCAGCACCTCGAACGTTACCGGATCGAGGCCAGGGCTCGTTTCAATCAGCTTTGTCATGTCTCAGCCTTTCGTCACGATGAGAATGTTCAGGAAGCCGTCAACGGTCGCGCTCATTCCCGGCGGAACCACGGTGGTGGAATCGAACTGTTCGACAATGGCGGGTCCTGCAAAGGCAGCGCCGGCGCTGAGTTGGTCGCGTTCATAGACAGCCGCGTCATGAGATACGCCGTCGAACCAGACGCCGCGGCGGCCGAAGGGCTCGGGCACATGAGGCAAGACTTCGTGCCGCGGTATCTCGGCTTTCGGAACGATGCCGATCGCCTTGACCGCGATGCGGAAGATCGACACCGGCGCCTCTTCGCGGCGGTAGTTGAACTCGCGTTCGTGTTCGTTGTGGAATGCCTCGATCAGCGAGCAGATGCTCTCGATGCGCGCCGGCGCTGACACCGCAAGCGAGCGCCATTGGCCCTGGTACATCATCTCGACCGTGCGCTGCAGCGCCATGTCTTCCCGCGCCACGCCCTCATGGGCCAGACGCTCAACCGCCTGTTTTTCCATTAGAACAAAGGCTGTCTGCATCTCGGCGGGCGAGACAGTCGAAGCATCGGCCATGAAGCTTTCGGAGAAATCGTGTTGCACGTCGACGAGAAGGCAACCGAGCGCGGAGGTGACGCCGGGATCGGGCGGTACGATCACGGTTGGAATCGAAAGCTCCTTGGCCACGGCCGCTCCGTGCAAAGCGCCAGCACCGCCGAATGCGACAAGTGCAAAGTCGCGCGGGTCATAGCCTCGGCTGATGGAGAGAAGCCGGACGGCATTGCCCATATTGGCGTTGGCGACGGCGATGATCGCCTCGGCCGCCTGATGGAGCTCCATGCCGAAGGGTGCCGCCACCGTCTCCTGAACAGCCTGGGCGGCCAAGGCGGGGTCGAGCGTGATCTTGCCGCCCGCGAGGCTGGTGCCGAGACGGCCGAGCACGACATTGGCATCGGTGTTGGTGGCAATGCGGTTGCCATTCTTGTAGCAGGCCGGACCTGGAAAGGCGCCAGCGGACTGCGGTCCGTTGCGCAAGCTGCCGCCCTCGTCCTGCCATGCCAACGACCCGCCGCCCGCACCGATGGTCAGTACCTCGATGGAGGGGAAGCGGATCGGATATCCGAATTCGATGTACCAGTCTTTTGTGATGCGCGACTCCCCGTTCCAAGCGAGCGAGACGTCGGTGCTGGTGCCGCCCATATCGAAGCCGATCGAGTTCGGGAAGCCACAGAGATTTCCGATGAAGCGACTTGCGATCGCGCCAGCGGCGATGCCAGACCCCGCGAGCCGGGCCGAGAAATCCTTGACGCTCGCGGGCGTCATGACCCCGCCACCGCTGTGCAGCAGCAGGAGATCTCGTTTGTATCCGGCGGCGGCAAGCTTTTCTCCAAGACGCGACACGTAGTCGACGACGACCGGGGCACAGACGGCGTTCGCCATGGTGGTGGAAAAACGTTCGTGCTCGAAGATTTCCGGCATGACCTCCGAGGAGATCGAGACCGGCAGATCGGGCATTGCCTCCTTCAGGATCTCACGCATGCGGCGCTCGTTGGCGCCGTTGACATAGGAGTTCATGAAGCAGACGGCGATGGACTTGACCTGACGTTTCTTGAGAATCTCCGCGACACGGCGCGCGGCCTCTTCGTCCAGCGCTTCCAGGATCGTGCCCTCGGCACTGACCCGTTCGCGGACGGTCAGCCGGTCGCGGCGCGGGATATAGGGCTTGGCGACATCCTTGTAGGTGTCCCAGAGGTCTTCCTTGTTGGCGCGACGGATCTCGACAACGTCGCGGAAACCCTCGCTGCAGACCATTGCGGTGCGTGGCAGGCGGCGGGTGATCAACGCGTTGGTGGCGACCGTCGTGCCGTGAGAGAACATCGTCACCTCCGAAAGATCGATGCGGCCCTGCTCCACGCCGTTCATGATGGCCCGCATCGGATCGTCAGGCGTGGAGGCGGTCTTTTCGATGCGGATCGCACCGCTGTCTTCGTCCATGATGCAGATGTCGGTGAAGGTTCCTCCGACATCGACGGCAACTCTGATTCGGCTCATGACAGTTCCTTCGCGGGGTCTTTGCGGGCAAGGCTCGGCTTTCGTCGCCCCTTGCCGGGGTGACGTCGCAATAGATTGTGGACTTGGCTCGGATTTCGTCGGGTCTAACTCTTTGTTTGGCGCAATTCCGGACGGAAAACCGCTTCACACTTTTCCTGGAATTGCTCTAGTGCCGCTCTCTTGAGGTCGAAGCGCGGCCTGCCCGGTTCGCTGCTTCGCGACGGGTATCGGTCGGTGCGCAGCCGAACCGCGTCCGGTAGTGCTTGCAGAACTGAGACTGGTCGGCGAAGCCCCAGCGGTAAGCGATCTCGGCGACGCTGCTGATGTTGGTCACCGACATCAGCTCCTCGGCGCAAAGTTCAAGCCGGGCGTCGCGGATGAAGCCGTTGATCGACTGGTTGCTGTCCTGAAAAAGAACCTGCAGGTAACGCAGGGAGATGCCGCAGGCATCAGCCACCGCCTGCGGGCCGAGGTCGGAATTCTTCAGGTTGTCGCGAATATACTGCTCGGCGCGATGCAAATGGCCGGCCCGGATCGACGAGATGCTGCTGTCCAGCACGCGGTCGTCACTCACGATCGACAGGCACAGCATTTCCAGGATGTGCCTGCCCATCATCTCACGAGCGACTTCAGTGATCTCATCGAGATGGCCGATCGTGGTTCGCACCGTGTCGAGGAAGAGCGCGGCGATGCCTTGGGTCGCGTCGAAACTGAGCGCACTGAGCCGTTCGGCGGATCCGATCCGTGCCCGAACGCTCGATGACGGCACCTTCAGGACCCACAGCGCGTTTGGCTTGCCGTGCCAGAATTCGTAAGGCGCATCTCCCCTCTCGACGAGAAAGCCCCCCGGACTGCAATTGACGGTTCTCGACCCCTGCGAGAAATTCACCTCCGACATCTCCGGGATGGTGATGAGCAGGCTGGCGTCACGCTCGTTGAGGAAGTGGCGGCGATGGCGGCGATAGCTTACGGCATCGCAGCGCATTTTAGATACGCTGACGAGCCCGAGGGAGAAGGTTTCGAGCGTGCCTGAAAATTCGCGACGGTTCCGATACTCGGTGTCGAGCGGAAAATAGGCTTCGGTAACAGCGGCTTGCCAGGCATCACCGCCTGCGGGACCGCCGATCGTATCGACGACGTATTTCATTCCCCGACCTTTCTGGTTGGCCCGGTTGTCCCGGTGTTTTTCTGAAGATTACAGGAATCCACCGGCGCGTATTGGTCAAAAACGAATAAACTTATGTGGTCGTTTGGCAGCTGGCTCGCTTTCCCATGCAGTCGCGATTGCCTAAAACCTCCCAGCGATGGCTCGCAAGTCGCCGTGCGGCCGCCGGTACCACCTGCCCCCGCGCCCATATCTTACTTGGCCGCACTGATGTTTACCGCCTGCCTCGAACGGCAGCAGCCATGATGAGGGTCACTAGGCTATGCGTCAGCCTGAGGCCAGCTTGACCGGTTGGCTGTTCGGCTGGCGCGCCGAAACATTCCACCGGGCGGCGAGATCTATCGGCAGCTATCGCGAAAGCAGTGTCGCATCTAGTACGCCACTCTAACCGGACCTACGCTGCAGTGCGCTCCCCTATTCCCACTCGATTGTTTTCAACCCAGCTAGGTTATTGATCTAGCTGGGTTTTTCTTGCCTGCAGGATCAAAAGCCGACGCATGGCCCGTCAAAAAGTTACGCTTTTGATTTTAAAGGGAAAATCGCCGCAAAAAATATTTTGAGGTTTCACCAATTATCGGGATCAATCGGACGACTTTTGCCCACTGCCCGACACCATCACCGTTGCGCTACGCAAAGTACCGTCAGTAGTCAATCACGCCACACAAACTCGCCCTATTTGGGCGGAGATGGAGCGGCAGGCATGGGCTTCCGTGCCTTCAAATATTGGAGCCGGCTGGCACACCTGCCTAGTTACCGAAGCAAATCATCATCAGCATTCCTACTCGAAAGAATAGGTGAAGCCCTCCTTGGAGGCACCGACGGTTACCTTTGTCATTTTTTCGCCCTCGAGCGATCGGTTCAGCACCCCGCGACTCAATTCCGGCAGAAGCGTATTGGTCAGGATGGCATCGATCATGCGCCCGCCGGATTCGATCTCGGTGCAGCGGGCCTTGACCATATCCATCACGCCGTCGCCGATCACCAATTCCGCGTCGTTGGTCGCGCGCAGCCGGCGGGCGATCTTGGCGAACTGGTGACGGGTGATCGCCTCGATCATCGAATCCGAGAGCGGATAGTAGGGAATGGTCACCACGCGGCCGAGAAAGGCGGCAGGGAAGACCTTTAGCAACGGGCCGCGCAAGACAACGTCCAGATCGTCGAGCCCGGCCCGCAGCGTGCCGTTCCTGGTGCGGTCCATGATGACTTCCGAGCCGACATTCGAGGTGAGCAGGATCAGCGTGTTCTTGAAATCGATGCGCCGGCCCTCGCTGTCGTCCATCATCCCTTTGTCGAAGACCTGGAAGAAGATTTCGTGCACATCCGGATGCGCCTTCTCGACCTCGTCGAGCAGGATCACCGAATAGGGTTTGCGGCGGACCGCCTCGGTCAGGATTCCGCCCTTGCCATAGCCGACATATCCGGGCGGAGCGCCTTTCAAGGTTGAGACCGTATGGGCCTCCTGGAATTCGGACATGTTGATCGAAATGAGGTTCTGCTCGCCTCCATAGAGTGTTTCGGCCAACGCCAATGCGGTTTCGGTCTTGCCGACGCCCGAGGGGCCGCAGAGCAGGAACACGCCCACCGGCTTTTCCGGCGCGCCGAGGCCGGCGCGGCTGGTCTGCACGCGCTTGGCGATCATCTCCATGGCGTGATCCTGGCCGACCACGCGTTCGGAAAGGGTAGCGGCGAGCCGCAGCGCCTTTTCAGTCTGGCTGGACAGCATCCGCCCCGTCGGGATTCCCGTCCAGTCCTGAACCACCGCCGCCACGGCGTTGCGGTCGACCGACGGCAGGATCAGCGGCGTTTCGCCTTGCGCCTCGGCCAGTTCGGTCATCAGTTCGCGCAGCCGGGCAAGATCGGCGGCTGGATCGTGTGGAGGGGCTTTGGCCGCCGTTGCCTCCAAGTCGGCCTTGGCCGTTTCGGTCTTGGGCAATTCAGTCTTGGGCGGCTCGGTCTCAACCGCGACCGCGCCTGCTGCCTCGATAGTGGTCTCCTCCGTCTCCACCGCATCGAGCGGCACACCTTCGCCGCGCAGCCGGGCACGCAATTCGAGTATCTCGGCGACCAGGGTTTTTTCCCGGTCCCAACGTTGTTGCGCCGCGGCCAGCGTGACCTCGGTTTCGGCCAGTCCGGCGTCGACGCGTGCCTGGCGCTCGCTCACCTCGATGCCGATCGCGGCCTCGCGACCGATGATGCCGTGCTCGACCTCCAGCGCCTGGCGGCGACGCATGATGTCTTCGACCTCGGCCGGGGTGGCGTGCTGCGATATGGCGACACGGGCGCAAGCGGTATCGAGAAGGCTCACCGCCTTGTCGGGCAGTTGCCGCGCCGGGATGTAGCGATGCGACAGGCCGACTGCCGCCTCGATCGCCTCATCCAGTATCTGCACCTTGTGGTGCTGCTCAAGAACGCCGGCCACGCCGCGCAACATGAGAACGGCCACCGCCTCCGACGGTTCATCGATCTTCACCACCTGGAAACGGCGGGTCAGCGCCGGATCTTTCTCGATGTGCTGCTTGTATTCGGCCCAAGTCGTTGCCGCGATGGTGCGAAGTTCGCCACGCGCCAGCGCGGGTTTCAGGAGATTGGCCGCGTCGCCCGTGCCCGCCGCGCCGCCAGCGCCGATCAAGGTGTGGGCTTCGTCGATGAACAGGATGACCGGCGTTTCGGACGATTGAACCTCATCGATGACGGCCTTCAACCGTTTTTCGAATTCGCCCTTCACGCTTGCACCCGCCTGCATCAATCCGACATCGAGCACGTGCACGCTGACATCCCGCAGCGTGGGCGGCACGTCGCCCTCGGCGATACGCAAAGCAAACCCCTCGACGACCGCCGTCTTGCCGACCCCGGCCTCGCCGGTCAGGATCGGGTTGTTTTGCCGGCGTCGCATCAGGATATCGACGATCTGCCTGATCTCCGGATCGCGGCCGACGACCGGATCGATCTTGCCGTCGCGGGCGCGCTGGGTCAGGTCTGTGGCGTATTTCGCCAGCGCCGAATCCCCGCCCAGAGCCCGCTTCGGCGGTGTCACGGCGGCGGCAGCAGCCGGCGCAGCCCCGGCTTCGAGCGACCCTTCAGTTACGTCGGCAAAGCGCTTGATGACGGCGTCGGCATCGATCTTGTCGAATTCCGCGCTGATCTTCGACAGCAGGCCTTCCAGCACCGGCGTCTTCAGGCAGGCAAGGAGAATATGTGCGCTGCGGACTTCCTCGACGCCGAATTCCAGCGTCGCCAGGTTCCAGGCTTCCTGGATGGCATGGAAGATATGGTCGGAAAATTCCTCGATCGACGTTGCGCCATAAGGCAGCTTGTCGACGGCGCGGGTCATGTCGGCCGTGAGCCGGCTCGCATCCAGTCCCGCATCGGCGATTATCATCTGCACATCCGAGCGGTCGGAAAGCACAAGTTGCTCGATGAAGTGAACGAGTTCGACGTAAGGATTGCCGCGCAGCTTGGCGGTGTCGGCGGCGGCCTTGAAGGCGCGCACACCGACAGGATTGAGCTTGCCGACCAGTTCCTTACGCTTGAAGCTCTGCGACGACCGGCGCTGTTCCATCGAACGTGCTCCTGCAATCTGCCAGCCGATAACCTGCCACATAAGCCGCCACTTGACAAAGCGCGTGATGGACGAGGTCTCGATGACCGGTCCAGCCAGCTTCTTGCCTTTGTGGAAGTCCTGCACCGCCGGCTGCAAACACCGCGGAATTGCGCCCCTGCGCGATGCATTTCTCATGCAGGATCGGCAATCATGCTACGGATTTCAGCACCCGGAGGCGGTTGCATTTAGCTTCTGTTAATTTTTGAGCAGTCGTTGAATTGTGGTAAAGTGCGACGGTGTGATAACGTTGGGTCACATCTGGTTTGAGGGCCTTCGCTGGGGGTTGGTGTGATTGATCTCGCACTCTGGCTTGCTTCGCTCGACGGCGAGAATCCGTCCGGGGAAGATTTGCGCAACGACCCGGCTTTTCATGAGCTGGAGCGCCTGACCGAAGCCCAACTCAAGGTCGTCCACGACGGCAACAACAAGGCCGCCTCGCAAAGCACCATTCCAGTCGACTGGCCCGCTGTGCTCGCAAAGGCAGAGGAATTGCGCGCTCATGGCCGGGACCTGCGCCTGCTCGTGATCGTTACGCGCGCGCTGGCCAATGAAGAAGGGCTGGCCGGGCTGGCGCAAGGTCTGACCCTCATTGCGCGGACCTTCGATCAGCATTGGGAAACCATGCATCCGGCACTGCGGCCCAACGCTTCGCCACGCGATGCCGCCTTGCGCCGCATCAACGCGCTGCTCGACCTACAGAATAGGCAGGACGGATTGTTGGCGAACCTGCGGCAAATGACGTTCTTTGCGCCGCGCGCAATCGGCCCGATTCAGGGCAAGGATCTGGAAAAAGGTGCGCTCGACGAGCGCGTCATGCTCCAGGAGGCCGCCTCGGGGTTGAATGCGGCGGAAAAGGCCGCGCTGGTCAGTGCGCACGCACAACTCCTGAACCGGGTGCGTGCCGGATGTGCGGCACAGATCGATCAGGCCAATGCGGAGATGGTCCAGCTCATCGCCGACGCCCGGGCAACGATCGCGGCACTCGATGCGGTCGAGACCGCGCTCAACGCTCGTCTCGAGGGCGGCGGCGCTCCCGTTCCGGACTTAAAACGGTTCCTGCAGCGTTTGCTGACGACACTCGAACGGAATTCGGCAGCCGGCGCGGTGACGAATGGCGCGGCCACGCCGCCGATGCCGGCGGAACCGGCAACGCCTGCTCGAAACGGTCATGGAGCCGATGCGATGGCAAGTATGGCAAGCTACGCGGACTCGAGCACGGGACTTCCCGACCGGATCTCCTCGCGCGACGACGTGGTGAAATGCCTCGACCTCGTCGTCGCCTTCTATGACCGCACGGAACCGTCGAGCCCAATTCCGCACCTGGCTCGGCGCGTACGCCGGATGGTGCACATGGATTTTGTTGAACTGATGGAAGATCTCGCCCCTTCAGGGCTGAAGGAATTCAGGCTGCTTGCCGGCGTTCCCGATGCCAAGAAGACGGCTCAGAAGGATGAAAGGTAACGACACATGCCAGCCGAAAGCAAAGCGAAGGTCATCGAACGAAATCGCGCGCCGCGAGTGCAGATCGCCTACGATGTGGAAACCTATGGCAGCCCGACGACGATCGAACTGCCGTTTGTCATGGGTGTGATGGCCGACCTTGCCGGTGCTTCGCAAACCAAGGAAGCGTCAAAGTCGGTGCTGGACCGCTCCTTTGTCGAGACCGACGCGAACCGCTTCCCCAAGTTCATGGAGGCGCTCGGACCCCGCGTCAAAGCCCGCGTGAAAAACACGCTGCCGCAGGCCGAGGGCCAGGAGCGCGACGAGGAACTGGCGCTCGATCTTACATTTTCCAAAATGGGTGATTTCGCCCCCGACAAGATCGCCGAGCAAGTTCCGCAACTGGCCGAGATCCTCAAGATGCGTCGTCAGCTCGAGGAATTGCTCGGCTTCATGGATGGCCGCGTCGACGCCGAAAAGCGGATCGCGCAGCTTCTGAACAACGAACCGTTGCTTGGCAAGATCGCCAACCAGGCGCTGGCCGACGACGACAAGGTTGGGGAATAAATCATGGCCGAACAGCAAAAGACCGCCGCAGTCGCCGAGGCCGAAGCCATAGATCTTGGAGAATTCAGCGGGCTCCTCGAGAAGGATTTCAAGGTCAAAAAGGACGACAGCGAGAAGCTGCAGCAACTCGTGCGCAATCTGGCGCTCGCGGCGCAGTCCCGCTCAGACACAACGACCATCTCGTCCAATGCGATCAAATCGATCAAGTCGCTGATCGCCGGCATCGACAAGATGCTGACGACCCAGGTCAACGAGATCCTGCACGCGCCGGAAGTGCGTGAAATGGAAGGTACATGGCGTGGCCTCTGGTATCTCATCAACAACACCGAGACGGATCAGAAGCTGAAGATCCGGGTGATGAACATTTCCAAGGAACAGCTGGCCGATACGCTCGAAGACTATGAAGGCCAGATGTGGGACCAGAGCCCGATCTTCAAGAAAGTCTATACGGACGAGTATTCGATGCTTGGCGGCGAACCGATCGGCTGCGTGATTGGCGCCTACGAGTTCTCCAACCACCCGCGCGACGTCGGTCTGCTGCGCAACATCTCCGGCATCTGTGCTTCGGCGCATACGCCGTTTATCGCGGCCGCTTCGCCGCGCTTGTTCCGCATGGACAGCTGGCAGGAATTGCCGAACCCGCAAGATCTGCAGCAGATCGTCTCCAACCCGGCCTATGCCTCGTGGCAATCGTTGCGCGAGAGTGAGGACGCTCGCTACATCGGCCTGACCATGCCCCGCGTCCTGGCGCGGCTGCCCTACGGCACCGATACCGTTCCGGTGAAGGGCTTCACCTTCGAGGAAGAGGTGCAGGGCGACCACAACAAATATGTCTGGATGAACGCCGCCTTCCCGATGGGCGTCAACATCAACCGCAGCCACAAGCTGTTTGGCTGGGGCACGCAGATCCGCGGCGTCGAGAATGGCGGCACGGTGCTCAACCTGCCGGTGCACAGCTTCCCGACCGATGACGGCTCGATCGCGATGAAATGTCCGACGGAAGTCGCCATCGACGACCGGCGCGAGGCGGAACTGGCCAAGCTTGGCTTGATGCCCATCCTGCACCGGAAGAATACCGATCTCGCGGCCTTCATCGGAGCACACTCGCTGCAGGACGACGAAACGCGGGCGGGGCGGCTGGTCGATCCCGATGCACAGTCGAACGAGCGGCTGAGCGCCAACCTGCCCTACCTGTTCCCGGTCTCGCGGTTTGCGCACTACCTCAAGGCCATCGCGCGCGACAAGGTCGGCTCGTTCAAGGAGCGCGCCGACATGCAGATCTGGTTGACCGAGTGGATCAACCGATACGTGCTGGCCAACCCGGCCTTTGCCGACGACAAGGCGCGCGCCAAGCGCCCGCTTGCCGCCGCCGAGGTCCAGGTGGACAGCGTGGAGGGGCGGCCGGGCTATTACAATGCCCGCTTCTATCTGCGCCCGCATTACCAGCTGGAGGGCATCAACGCCTCGCTCCGACTGGTGTCGGAACTACCGTCCGTGAAGACTTGATCGCAGCAACGACAACTTGGTTTTTTGAAAGCGGTGGAGAAACACAATGCCCACAACTACGAAGATTGATGGCTTTCTGAAGGTTCCCGATATCAAAGGCCCCAGCACCCGCGACGGCCACGAGGACGAGATCGAAATCCATGGCGTCGACTACAAGATGGTCGCACCCTATGATCCGAATTCGGTCTCGCGCCGTGGCCGCGTGAACATGGGCATGATCAAGTTCACCAAGCACTACGACAAATCCTCGCCCTACCTGAAAAAGGCGTTGTTCGACAACAAGGCCCTTGATGAGGTGGTGTTTTCGGCGCGCCGGACCATCGATGGCGAAAGCAAGGATTATCTGGTCATCACACTGAATGACGCCTTCGTCATGGAATACGACATGTCGCAGGCCGAGGATGAGGAAGACCTGATCCAGGAAGAAGTCAGCTTCGCCTACAAGAAGATCAAGTTCGTCTATGACGGCAATGATGAAGCCGAAATGGATGTCTATGTCGGCAAGTGAGGTTCGGCGGCCCGGCGCGGGCAAGCAGCAGACCACCGGTAGCTTGCGGGCGAAAAGCGAAGCCGTCCAGCCATCGCTTTGGGATCGCCTCGTCAATGACCTGCCGGGTCTGACCTCGGAAATAGACGGGCTGCGCCATGTCCTGCTCGATGAGCTTGGCGCAGAACGCCTCGACACACTCGTTGCCGGCAGTACGCGGGCCATCGACGCCGATGCGGAACTGACACCGGATCAGAAACGCCGTCTGCATCGATTGGCCTTTCAGACCCAGCACCGCGTCGAGATCGAAAGCCGTGGCGTGGTGGTATCGGCCCGAGTGCTCAGGGAAGCGGTACGACGTGACATCGAGGCGCTCTTCAACACCGAGCGCTTCGAGGCCACGCCGCTTCTTTCCGATCTGGAAAATGAACAGGTTTCGGACAATCCACCTTCGCTCGCCGATTTTCCGGAGGTCCGCCGAAGCGTGGTCAATTATGGCGTGCCTTCCTTCTCGGGCCGCTCGTCCCGCGATTTCGATCGCGACGTGTTGGCGCGTGAGATCCGCACGGTGCTCGCCACCTTCGAGCCTCGCCTGAAGGAAAGCGCAACAAAGGTTACCGTCACTCTTGGCGACAAGACCGTTGGTCTGAAGATCGAGATAGACGCGGTGCTGATCATGACGCCGACGCCCGAACGTATGCGCCTGCGCACCACGATCAATCTCGATAACGGCTTGGCGCGGACCGAAATTAGGGACGCTTGAGATGGATCGGGTCTTCGTCGAATATTACGAGGAGGAACTGACCCATATCCGTGGCCTTGCAGCGGAATTCGCCGACATGCATCCGGCGGTGGCGCGCAACCTTTCCCTCGACACGGTCCCGTGTCCGGACCCATATGTCGAGCGGCTGCTGGACGGCGTCGCCTTCCTCGCCGCGCGCACTCGGCTGAAGGTCGACGCCGAGCGCTCGCGATTTTCACGCAGTGTGCTCGATGTTCTCTATCCCGATCTGGTCACGCCGGCGCCGGCAACGGCGATGGTGGTGCTGAAACCCGGCCAGCAGGTCCAGACCATGCTCGCCGGCCACGTCGTCAAGCGCAACACGCGGCTGGTCTCCAGCCTGCAGCCCGGCCTGTCGACACGCTGTATTTTCTCCACCGCGCAAGAAATGACCCTGTGGCCGATAGCGATAGCTTCGGTCGGCTATTTTCAGGATCGCAGTGCGATGGCGATGGCCGGCATAGGGCCGATCGGCGGCGCCGGCGGCGAGGCGGCGCTCCGCATCACGCTGGCCCGAACCGGAAAAGGCAAGCTCGACGAACTGGCGCTCGACCGACTCGACCTCTATTTTGCCGGGCGCACCAAGGCGCCGCTTCTGTTCGACGCGATTTTCGGCGCCTGCACGGCCGCCGGCGCACGACCGGAAGGCAAGACCAACCCGTTGTCGGCCTTGCCGATACCCGCAATGGTCGGCATCAGCGACGACGAAGCCTTGATGCCGCGCACGCGCCCGACATTCGAAGGGTACCGCCTGCTGCGCGAATACTTCATGATGCCCGAGCGCTTCCACTATGCGCGGGTTTCGGGGCTGCGGCCCGTCGTGCGCAAATGCACGGCCGGGCTCGAGATCATCTTCCTGTTCAGACGCGCGGTGCCTGAGCTGGCCGATCTGACGCCGGCGGACTTCGAACTTTTCGCGACGCCGATCATCAATCTGTTCGAACGCGAGTGCAACGTCGTCGAAGTCGATGAGCGCAAGACGCGGCAGGTGTTGCATGCGGACCGGACGCGGGCGCGCGATTTTGAAATCTATCGGGTCATCCGCGTCGAGGACGCCGACACGGAAGGCAATGACGCCGAAATCCCCGAACTCTTCAGCCTGGGTCAGAACCGCGGTAGTGGCTGGGTCTATTCAACCGAGCGACGCCCTCGCCGCGCGACGGAAGAGGAGCGCCGCGACGGCCTGACCCGCACGTCCTACACCGGGGATGACGTTTTCCTGGCCATATCCCGGCCGCTCGCAAGCCCGGCGACCCGGCCGCTGAAGCGTCTCGACGTCATGGCCCTTTGCACCAATCGTGATCTGCCGATCCTCGATGACAATCCGACCTTGACGCTAGAGGCCGGCGACCCGGTCGAAACCGTTAGGCTTCTTGGCGCGCTGCGTCCGCCGCAGCCAGCTATCCCCGCGGCACTGCCGGCTGGGGCCGATGGTGAATCGCGGGCCGACGATCTCGCCTGGCGGCTGGTGGCGCAGCTCGCGCTCAACTTTCTCAGTCTTGCCAAGGAAGGCCGCGGCATCGACCCCCTGCATGCGCTGCTCGACCTCTATGCCGATCGCGGCGATCCGAGCCTTGCTCGCAATGTGCATTCGATCGTGCGTATCGACTCGCAGCCGGTCATCGAACGTCTGCAAATCGATGGGCCGATGTGCTTCGGACGCGGTACCGAAGTGACGTTGCATGTTGATCAATCGGTCCTGGCCGGCCAAAGCACCTTGCTGCTTTCGGCCTTGCTGGCGCGGCTGTTTGCCCGCCACGCCGGGATAAACGGGTTCGTGCGGACCCGCACGCGGCTGCTGCAGAAGCAGGAGGATGTGCCATGGCCGATGACGCCCGGCAATCGCTACCTGATCTAGACAAGCCCGGCCCGAACCGGGAAGGTTTGTCCGAGACGTTCGACTTTTTCGAACTGCTGCGCCGTCTCGAACAACGGAGCGGTCTGTTCGGCCATTCCGGCCGCCCCGACCGTGAGCCGGCACGGCTCGGCCAGCATGTGCGCCTCGCCTTTTCCGCACGGGACCTGGTTCAATTCCGCGAAGCCCGCGACGGGGCGCCGGCCCGGGTCACGGTTGCAAATCTCGGTCTGTTGGGACCCGAGGGTCCATTGCCGCTGCATCTGACGCGCTGGGTGCTCGACCGGCTGTCGCAACGCTGGTTCGCTGGCGCCGACGCACAGATGACCAGCGACACGACGTTCGTGGACTTCGTCAACATTCTGCAGCACCGTATGATCGCCCTCTACTATCGGGCGTGGGCGGATGCGCATCCGGCTGTCCAGGTCGAACGCGCGGTCGGCGGGCGCGTTCGCGCCATGCTTGAAGCCATGGCCGGGATAGGACTTCCCGGCACCCAGGACCCCGACCTCGACACGGTGAAGCTTCGCCAGGCGGCTTCGCTCGCCAATCAGGTCGACGGCCCGGAACGGCTGACGCTGTTCCTGGCGGAAGCGTTCAAGGTGCCGGTACAGATCAAGGAATTCATCGCCGCCTGGATAACAGTGCCAACCGGCCTCCAGACCCGTCTTGCAAAGGCCTTTGCAGGGCTCGGCAAGGGGGCGACGATCGGCCCGCGCGTTTTCAGCCGCCAAAGCAGGATTGAACTGCGTGTCGGCCCGTTGGGGTACGAGGAGTTCAAGGCGTTCCTGCCTGGCGGCAAGCGGCTCAAACTGTTCAAGCAGGCCGTTCGCGATATGGTCGGGGAATCGCTCGACGTCGACCTGCGCATCGTGCTTGCGCGTGAAGCCGTACCGCCGCCCCGTATCGGATCGGTTCAGCTCGGGCGGACCGCCTGGCTTGCGCGACCCGCTGAAAGGGGCGATGCTGACGACATGCGGCTGCGGACAATCGTCGGATGGCGGCCGGAAATGACGGGGGTCGCGGCATGAGTCTGCTGCTGACACTGGAGCAAGGGCCACGCACCCAGGCGGTACGGCAGACCCGGCTGGACGAGGGTGAGCTGGTGATCGGCCGCAGCGCGGACGCGGGTTGGCAGATCAACGATCCCGACATGTTCGTTTCGCGAGCGCATTGCAAGATCTCTGGCGGGCGAGACGGATATTTCGTCACCGACACGTCGAGCAGCGGATTGTTCATAAACGACTCCGACAGCCCGCTCGGTGCCGGTAAGTCGACGCGCCTTCAAAGCGGCATGCGGCTGAGACTGGGCGACTACATCGTCCATGTCGACCTGCAAACGCCAGCCACTCAAGCACCCGCGGCCGGCCGGCCGGTTCCTGAACGCGCGCCGCCAGCGTCCCGGGCGCCGGTGAGCATCGGTCGCGATGACTTCTTTTCCGCCAAGGTCGAGGAAGAGCCGCGACGGCCACGTCCGGCCGATCTGCCGAACCCGTTCGAGCAGCCGGTTCCGGGCGCATTCGAACGTGCCAACTCCGACCAGCGCAACTCGCCCGCCTTCGATGACCCGTTCAGCCTCGATCCGGTTTCAACGCCGGCGTCGAAAAATCCCGCCCCTTATCGCGAACCGGGCGGCGCGGCGAGCCAGGCGGACCCATTCAGCCTCGACCCGGTACCGTCCCCCAGCCGCGGAGCCGAGGCCGCTCATGGAAAGCCGTCCGATTTCAATGATGATTTTGGTTTCGGACCAGCCGCGGCGCCCAGTTCGGCGAACGGCGCCAGTTCGACCGAACAGCGCGAGCGCATCGCCCAGCGATCCCAATCCGCCAATCCCTGGGATTTGCCGGTGCAGCCGGCGGATACCCCTCCTCCACCACGTGTGGGTGCTGCTCCCAAAGCCGCCCGCCCGCCGGCAGCGGCGCAGCCGGGGGAGATGGCGCTTCGCGCCGCATTCCTGCACGGCATGGGTGTCGAGGAAGCCGATTTCCCCGGACGCGACAGCATCGCGGAAATGGAGAAGTTCGGTCGCGAATACCGGATGATGATGGAAGGCCTGATGCAGCTTCTGCGCAAGCGGGCCGAGGAAAAGGGAAACGCGCGCGTCGCCCAGACCATGGTCGGGGCCTCCGAAGTCAATCCGCTCAAGTTCCTGCCGACGGTCGACGACGCCATCGTGACGCTTATCGCTGAGCGCAGCCCCGGATTTCTCGCCGGCGAAGCGGCAATCGCCGATGCGGTTCGCGATCTCGCGCAACATCACGTGCGTGCCTGGCGAGGCATACAGGCCGCCTTGCGGCGGATGATCGACCGTTTTGACCCGGCAGCGATCGAGGAAGAACTGAAATCGAATTCCGCGATCGGCACCCTGCTCTCTGGCGGGCGGGGCGCCAAGTTGTGGGAGCTTTACCAGAAACGCCATCGTGAAATCGCCGAGAGCGCGGAAAAAAGCTTCCTTGGCGAAATCGGCGCCGATTTTCGAGATGCATATGAGGAGGAGTGAGAGATGATCGATCGACGTGAATTTGTCGTTGCCCTGGGCGCGACAGGGCTGCTTGCGGCTTGCCAGAGTGGTCCGCCAAAACCATCGGTGATCACCGTCAACATGACCGGCGGCGCCGGCATGAACCCGGGACCAGGTGGCGGCGACCGGCCGGTGACGGTTCTCGTGATGCGGCTGAAAAGCACCGGCAAATTCAATTCCGCCGACTATTTCGCGCTGCAGGGAGATGCCGGCACGGCGCTGGCGGGCGATCTTATCGGATCCGACCAGATTTCCGTCGGGCCGGGAAAATCCGCGTCCAAAACCATCACCGTCGAGCCGGACGCGACGGCGCTAGGCTTCGTTGCACTGATCCGCGAGCCTGGCGGCAGGAACTGGCGGACAACCAAGTCGGTATCGCCGGGATCGACATTCACGATCAACGTCACGCTTGGCAGCGGCGGCATTTCTGCCTAGCGGCCAGGGCAAGGGGAGCTCAATGCAGAGAGTAGCGGCATGAGCGATGCAAACAGGGTGCTATGGTCCGAAGGGCTTTTCCTGCGGACCCAGCATTTCCAGCAGCAGGATCGCTTCTTCGAGGCGACGGTGCGCGGCGCGTTGCAGGCCGGGCAATTGCATACGTTCGGCTTTCAACAGCTGACGCTGGATCAGGCATTGCTCGACGCCGGCCAGATCTCGATCCTATCGGCACGGGGCATCTTCCCGGACGGGACACCTTTTTCGATTCCAGACATGATGGACGCGCCGCGCCCGCTACCGGTCACCCCCGATACGGGCGCCGGACCGGTGCTGATCGCCTTGCCGCTGGAGCCTTCGGGCGGTGTCGGCTTCGATCCGGCACACGCTGCCGCCTCGGGCGCACGATATCATGGGCGGATCGTTTCGGTGCGTGACGCCGTCCAGGGCGGTTCAGACCCTGAAGAAATCGAAATCGCCCGGCCGCAGGCGCTGCTGCTCGCACCCGGCAAGTCGGTCGGTGGCTACACGGCCTTGCCGATAGCCGACCTCAAGGGGGTTCGAGCCGATGGCGGCGTCTCCCTTGACGAGACCTTCCTGCCACCGACATTGGTTACCGGCGCCGTGGCCTGGTACCGGCAATTGCTGCTGGAAGTTGTCACCGGCCTCGACCAGATCGCCGAGGCGCATGGCAAGATGGTCATGGGCGGACCTGGGCGCAGCGTCGAAGATTTGCTGATGCTCAATCTCGCCAATGCGGCACGTCCGCGGCTGGCCCACATGCTGGCTCAGGATGTGTTCCATCCAGCCGAGCTATACCTGGAACTTGCCGGGCTCGCCGGATCGATGGCGACCTACGGATCGAGCGCGCGGCGGCTGGGCGAGTTGCCCGCCTACGATCACATGGCGCCCGGCCCCGCCTATTCGGCGCTGGCGGATGCGCTGCGCTCGCTCATCCTCAGCCTGCGTTACATCGAGCCGAAATCGCGTGCGCTGCCGGTCATGCGGCATTCGACCAATGTCTGGAAAATCCGCATCGACAACCCGAAACTGCTGGTGGCCAGCCGGATCGTCATCCGGGTCGGTTCGGAGCTGTCGGAGGACGCGCTGCGCAAGATATTCGTCAATCAGGCGACTGTCGGCTCGGCCGACCAGTTCGAGGGTCTGTGGAAATCGCGTTTACCCGGCATTCCGCTGAAACCGCTTCATTCCCAGCCGCGCGAGATTCCTTACGATGGCGATCGGTTATGCCTCGAGCTGGACCAGAAAAGTGAGCACTGGGCGTCGCTGCTCGATGCTCCCGGCTTCGTCATCGGCGTTTCGGGCGTGTTGCCAAGCGAGCCGCAGGTGGACTGCTATTCGGTGAACAGGTGAGATCATGAGCCGCGATGATCCGTTCGGACTGTCGGAGGATCGCGAACGCACTCGCATTCGATTGACCGGCGCGCCGATGCCGCGGCCGATGGCGCCACTCTTGCCCGGCGCGGTGGTGAAGCGGTCCCGCACCCATCCGAACGCACTCGTCAACGCCTTCGCGCCTTTGCTCGAATTCGCTCCCGAACTTGAAAGTGCGCTGCCGCCGGACAATCCGGAAGCTTTGCGCACCCGATTGCTCGAAGAACTGGTTCGGGCACGCGACACGGCTATGTCGGTCGGATCCTCGATGGAGCGCGCCGACCAGGCGGCCTGGGTGGTGGCGGCGTTGCTCGACGATCTGGCCCTGAACACGCCATGGGGCGGTGCCAGCGCCTGGCCGCGGCAGCCGCTTGTGGTCATGCTGCGCGGCGATGTCGATGCCGGCACGCAGTTCTTCACGCGTCTCGACGAACTTGAGCGCCATCCGAACCGGGATCGCGAATTGCTGGAACTGCAGTATCAATGCATGGCGCTGGGCTTCCGCGGCAAATATCGCGTACCAGGCCGGTCGGGCGACCGCTCGCTCAATGCCGTTCGCGTGGCGGCGGCA
Source organism: Mesorhizobium sp. LjRoot246 (assembly GCF_964254115.1). Classification (NCBI taxonomy): domain Bacteria; kingdom Pseudomonadati; phylum Pseudomonadota; class Alphaproteobacteria; order Hyphomicrobiales; family Phyllobacteriaceae; genus Mesorhizobium; species Mesorhizobium sp. LjRoot246. Next base: position 5,603,392 of record NZ_CAXUSN020000001.1, read on the forward strand.
CGCTTCCTGCGCGATGCCGACGCCGAAGGCGCTCCACTGTCGCCAAACTGGAAAGGCGTGATCGCTTCAGACGAGCCGCAGCGCTTCATCGTTCCGATCTGGGTCATGGCGCTCGGCGCGGCGGTTGTCGCCACGGCAATCCATGTTGGGCTCTCGATGGGACTGAGCAGCCAGGCGGTCGAGCTTTCCGCACTTGTTCGCGCGCTGCCGCCGCCCGCGCGCGGCGACATCACCCGCACGTCGCCCAAGGTCGATGCCCCGCCGCCGGAGAAGGTGGATTTTGCGCTGTTGCCAGAATTTCAGGCCGGGGCGCCCGCCGACCTCAAACCCGCCCTCAGCGGCACCGAGAGCGTTTCGCTGGCCAAGCTGATCATTCAGGCCTCCAACCCCGAACTGTTCCAGTCGTCGCGGCCGCAACTGACCGAAGGCTTCGAGCCCCTGATCGGGTCGATCGCCAAGGTGATCCTCGCCAATCAGGAGCTGATCGGAAACATCACCGTGGTCGGTCATACCGACAGCGTTCCCCTGCAAAAGACCAATCCGCTGTCGACCAACCAGCGACTGTCCGAGGCTCGCGCCCAGACAATTGCCGACATGCTGGTCCAGAACGGAGTGCCGCGGGATCGCGTCCATTCCGAGGGCCGCGCGGCCACCAATCCAGTCGCCACCGACAGCACGCGCGAGGGGCGGGCCTTGAACCGCCGCGTCGAGGTGCTCGTCGAAAAGAGGCTGTGAGATGTTCATCCTGCGCTTCCTCTGGGCGGTCCTGACATCGCGCTGGCTATGGACGCTGATCGGCCTCACGCTGCTTTCCCTGATCATCTGGGTGTTCGGTCCGATCGTCAGGGTCGGTCCCTACGAACCGTTCGCCTCTGATAACGTGCGCATCGTCATCATCGCGCTGCTGGTCATCTTCTGGCTGATCTGGCTGATCGTCGCCCAGCGCCGGGCGATCCGCGCCAACCGCATGTTCGTCGCCGAGATTGCCGCGCCAGTGGTGGAAAAGCCGCTCGGCCCCGGCGAAGAGAATGTCGCGGCCGTCGGTGCCAAGTTCGCCGAGGTGATGGCCGAACTGAAGCGCCGCAAGCTGGGCGGACGAAAGTTTCTGCGCGAAATGCCATGGTATGTGATCGTCGGGCCGCCGGCCACCGGCAAGACCACGGCCTTGCGGCAGTCCGGGCTGAATTTTCCGATCGACCTCACCGACGACCTGCAGGGGGTCGGCGGCACGCGCAACTGCGACTGGTTCTTTTCCGAACACGCGGTTCTGATCGACACCGCCGGCCGCTATGTCCAACAGGAGAGCCAGCCCGATGTGGACGCTGCGGAATGGCTGGGCTTCCTTGACCTTTTGAAGAAGCACCGGGGCCGCCGCGCACTTAACGGCGTGATCGTCGCGCTTTCGATCGACGTGCTTTCGGAGGGCGATGAAGCCATCAAGGCGCACGGCCGCAAGATCCGCCGCCGGTTAGCCGAACTCAACGACCGGCTCGAAATCCGCCTTCCGGTCTATCTGATGCTGACCAAGGCTGATCTGATCAAGGGTTTCGAGGCTTTCTTCGGCGGCCTGTCCACCGCCTCGCGCGAACAGGTGTGGGGAACGACCTTCGCTCTGGATGCGCGGGTCGATGCCAAGACCGTTGAACGGGAAATTTCGACGCTGGCGACGGAACTCGAGCGGCGGCTGGTGCCGCGCCTGGAGGATGAGGAAAAACTCGCCGCCCGTGCCGAGATCTTCAGGTTTCCCGCCCAACTGGCAAGCCTGTCCGAACCGATCCAGGTGCTGATCGAGGCGATGTTCGGCGAAAGCCGGTATGAAGAGGTCGCCTGGCTGCGTGGGCTCTATCTGACATCGGCGACGCAGGAAGGGGCGCCTATCGATCGGCTGACCGCGGCACTGTCTTCGTCCTTCGGCCTTCCGCCACGGCGGGTCTTGCCCGCGCAAAGGGTCGAGAAACGCAGCTTCTTCCTGAAGAACCTGCTCACCGACGTCATCTTCAAGGAAGCGGGCCTCGGTACGTTCGACCCGCTTGCGCAACGGCGCCGCGCCTGGATCTGGCGGGGTGCGGCGGCTGGATGTGCGGCAGCGGCCCTGTTGGCCGGTGCGGTGTTCACCTGGTCCTACTACGACAACCGCAATGCCATCGCGGCCCAGGCAGGCCAGTTCGAAGCGCTGCAGACGCCGCTGACCTCCATCGCCGCAACTCCGGCATCGGTGGAGCAGCCCGCCATGGATGGCGCGCTCGATGCGATGGACGCAGTCGCGAATGCGCGGACAGCACCGCCTGGCGCCGCCCAGGATCTGCTGGGACCATCGGCCTCGGCGGAAATGGTGCGGGCGCAGACCGACACGTACGATCATGCCCTGCGCAATATCCTTGAGCCACACATGGTCGCCTTGCTCGAGGCGACCATGTGGCGGCAGATCCGCGACCCGGATTTCATGCTCGGAGCGCTGAAAACCTATCGCATGATGACGGGCCTGTCGCAGATGGATGCCGATTACGCCCAGAACTGGTGGGTGAACAGCTTGCCCGAATTCGCGGCCGCGGCACCATTTCCGACCGCCGATGCCGAAGAGCATCAGCTTGCCGCCATCCGCCGGATGACGGTCGACGAGAGCTATGTCGCGCCCGACCAGGCCCTGGTTGCCGAAGCGCTGAAAACGGTGTGCACCATTTCGTTGCCGGCGCGCGCCTACAAACAGTTGCTGGCCGATCCGGCAGTGGCCGGGCTCAAGGAGTGGATCCCGGCGAATTTCGCCGGCCCCAACGGCGGCAAGGTGTTTGCGCGGCGTTCCGCCAAGACGCTTCGCGTCGGCATTTCCGGAGCATTCACCTATACCGGCTTCCACGACGTCATTCTCGATCGCATCGACGATGTCGCCGCACAGGCGGCGCTCGATCGTGCCGTCTTCGCCGGCGGCTGCTCGGAAAATTCCGAAACCTCGGTCTCGGCGCTGTCCGAGGATATTCTGAAGCTCTACTATGACGACTATATCGCGCAATGGGACAGCTTCCTGCGAGACATGAGGCTCGCGCCATTGACCGATCTCACTGTCGCCAGTGAGAACCTCAAGGATCTTTCGAGCGCCGACTCCGCGCTGAAGCGCCTGCTGACGGCAGTGGTGCAGGAGACGGAGCTCACCCGTTCGGATGACGCGCCCGCCGGAGATGACAAGGCGGCAGCCAAAGGCGGCTCGAAACTGCTAGGCAAACTGGGCAAGCTTGGCAAGATCGTGAAAACAGGGGCGAAACTGTTGCCACGGGCGGGTTCGGCCAGCGAGGTCGACCTGACCGGCAATCTTGTGGCCGAACATTTCAAACCGCTCAAGAGCACCATCGCCGAGGTCGACGGCCAGCCGCCGGCACTGGATGCCGCAGTCGTCGCGCTGACCGCGCTTTCCAACGTGCTGCAGACGGTCACCGCGAACCCCAATCCGCAGGATGCCATCAAGAAGCAGGGCGGCCTTGCCGAACTGACGGGAGCGGTCGCCAGGCAGGCACAGATCCTGCCCGATCCCATCAACGCCTGGCTGGGCGGGATTGCCGGCGACACCAGCAATTTGACTCAGAAGGCGGTCACTTCGGAGCTCAATGCCATCTGGCGGGCCGACATACTGCCCTTCTGCCAGGCGGCGCTGACCGACCGCTATCCCTTCAGCCCCGGCAGCGCGGTGGACGTCAACGTGCGTGATTTCGCCCGCCTGTTCGGACCGGCCGGGCTGATCGACGGTTTCATCAACGACCACCTGATCAACTATGTCGACATGACCAGCCAGCCATGGAAATGGCGCGCCGATTTCGGCCTTGATGCTTCGGCGCTGGCAGCGTTCGAGCAGGCCAGGCATATCCGCGACGATCTGTTTCCGGGCGGCACCGGACCGGTGATGAGCTTCACGCTTGAACCGAAGGACCTGTCTCCCAACGTCACGCGCGTCACGCTCAATCTCGATGGCCAGAGCCTCGTCTACTACAACAACGCGACGCGGCCGCAACCCATGACATGGCCCGGCAAGGACGGAACCGGGGTCATCTCGCTCGCCTTCCAGCCGATCGACGGATCGCCCGAGATCCTGCTCAACGAGACCGGCAGCTGGGCGTGGCTGAGGATGCTGCGCAGCGGCCGCTTCACCGGCACTTCGCTGACCGATGTCTACAGCCTGCGCCTGGGCACGAAAGGCATGTACGCCGATTTCGAGCTCAAGGCCGCCAGCGTCGAAAATCCGTACAATCTGGAAATGTTCAAGAAATTCTCATGTCCGCCACAGATATGATCCTGCCTGGCTTTTACGGCAAAATGCCGGCCACCGGCGATTTCGTCGCGCGGCGACTGCAGGGGGAGTTTGTGCGCGTCTGGGACCGCTGGCTGGCGCAGCACATTGTTCCGCTGATCGGCTCCGACTTTTGGCTAAGTTCAACCGCGCTGCGCTTCCTGGCCGGCCCGGCTTCCTTCGGCGCATCGGCAGGCATCATTTTGCAGAGTGCCGACAGAGTCGGCAGGCAGTTTCCTTTGAGCGTCGTTGCGCAGTTTGCTGAGGCTCCCGTTCAACTCGCTGACGCCGAGGCGTGGTTCTCTGGGATCGAGGAGGCCGCCTTCGCCGCCCAGCGCGGCGAGCTGACGCCCGACGAACTGGATGCCGCGCTGGCCGCCCTGCCCGTGCCGCCTGTCGAGCCAAGCGAAGAGGTCATCAGCGGCATGGTGATGTGGACCGCCCGCTCGGATATTTTCGACATCGATCCGCAATCGCCGCAAGCGACCCTGGAACAGATCTTTGCCGCCAGTTGGGAGGCCAGCTGATGCAGATCTGGAACCAGACCGGCTTTGCGCATGAATTCACCATGGGCATGGACAAGGAAGCTCGTGAGTACATCGTCGTTGTCGTCAAGGGCACTTACGATTTCCCTACGGAGCCGGGCGGGCCTGTGCGCAAGTCGGCCGAGCAGGTGCCGCTGGTCATGGCCGACACCCAGACCGGCGTGCCCGGCTATTCGGCGACGCTGTGGGAGACAGACTTCGCCTTCCGCAAGCCGCGCTGCGACGTGATCGCCAATGGCTGTGCCTACGCACCGGGCGGGCGTCCAGCCGAGCGCGTGCCGGTCGGCATCAAGGTTGGCAATTGGTCGAAACTGTTCGAGGTCGTCGGCCACCGCGAATGGCGCTCCATCGGCCCGCTCTTTACCGCCACGTCGCCGCAGCCCTTCCTGAAGCTGCCCATCTCCTATGACGTTGCCTGGGGCGGAGTCGACAGGCTGGATCCGAAAGACGAGCTTCCCGCCAGCTACAAATACAACCCGTTCGGAACCGGCTGGTCGCGGACCAGGAACCAACGCCTCATTCCTGGCTTGCGGCTGCCGAATACGCAAGCTGTCGGCGAGGATATCCGCACGCCGTTCGGCGACTACACGCCGATGAGTTTTGGACCGATGGGCCGCGGCTGGCCGGGACGCATTGAATATGGCGGCACTTACGACCAGAACTGGATCGACAATATTTTTCCGTTCCTGCCGCCTGATTTTGACGAGCGTTATTTTCAGATGGCACCGCCAGACCAGCAGATCGAGATGCCCCGGCGCGGCGAAGAGGTGCAACTGATTAACTTGACGCCTGAGGGGCGGGTGAGTTTCAGGTTGCCCGACACAGCGCTGCCGGTGACCCTATTCAAGGGTCGGGTGAAAGCATTCGATGCACCGGTTGTGGCCGACACGATTCTGTTCGATCCGGAGAACCGGCGGTTTTCGTTAGTGTGGCGTGTGTCGCAGCGCATACAGCGTACGATCCTGGATTTTTCGGAATGCTGGGTCGGCTCACCGACGAGAGGGATGCTGCGTGCCAAAGCCACGGGCAAGCGCTACATCCGCACCTTCGATCTACCGGCACGGGACGACGATGAGGAAGCTGCATGAGCGCCAGCCTCGATATTGTCTCGGTCGGGATGGTGACGGCTGTCGGACTGGATGCACCATCGAGTTGCGCTGCAATGCGGGCGGGGCTGGATGGGTTCCAGGAGACAAGATTCGCGGCTTCAAACGGCGACTGGCAGATAGGTGCGCCGGTTCCGCTCCCAAGAGGATGGATCGGTCAAAAACGCATGGCGCATTTGGCGGCAGGTGCGATCAGTGAGGCATTTGACCGCGCGCCATATGCCAAGGCTGATGCAGCGTTGATCTTATGCGCAGCCGAAGAGGGTCGGCCGGGTCGACCGATCACGGACTACCCCAGATTTCTTGGCTTGGTAAACGAAATACTGAACCTCCAGCCCCGCCCCAAGCCAAAGATCATCTCATATGGCCGCCCGTCCGGACATGTCGCTATCGATCACGCACGCAAGCTAATTGCCGCTGGCGAAGTACGATATGCTTTGATTGTCGGAGCCGACAGCTATCTGGTGCCAGACTCAATCGATTATTATGCGCGTCAAGGGCGTCTCCTTACGAGCGACAATCCAAACGGATTCATTCCGGGTGAGGCAGCTTCCGCAATTCTGTGCGCCGCGCCCAGTCGCTCGGGTCTCAGCGTGCTAGGGCTAGGTCTATCCCGTGAAAGCGCCGCGATATACAATAGTAGTACTCTCCCGCTCAGGGCCGACGGAATGACTTCGGCTTACAATACAGCACTTCGCGAAGCAGGCATGGAAATGCATAACGTTGGCTATCGCATTTCCGATTTGATCGGCGAGCATTACTGGTTCAAGCAAAGCTCATTGGCCCTCAATCGCGTTATGCGCGGTTATCGGGACTTCGTAGACATTTGGTCCCCTGCGGAGTCGCTTGGAAACATTGGCGCCGCCGTTGTTCCGCTCATTGTCGGGATGGCTGACATTGCGGCTAGAAAAGGTTATGCAGCGGGAAAGTCAGTTCTTATCGAGGCATCGAATGATGAGGGCGCTTGTGGCGCCGTTGTGCTGGCACGCGAGTTTCAGAGATGACTGTATTTGCGAACGGCCTTGAAGTGTCGTGCAAGGCGCAATCTAACAAGGTGATAGCGGCGTTCCCCGACGTTTGCTTCACCCCTCCCGAGAACCCAGCCACCCCCCCTGGCGTGCCAGTTCCGTACCCGACTTTTGGTGTAGATTCCGATACCGATAAGGGGACAGGATCAGTAAAAATTGGGGGTGAAAATATAAGCCAAAAGAATAAGTCATACTATACGAAAACGACCGGCACAGAACCTGGATGCGCGGCAAAAAAAGGCATCATCAATTCGAATAATACGGGAAAGAAATATAACGAGGCATGGTCACCGAATGTAAAAGCCGAAAAGATGCCGGTAACCCGCTTTTCGGATATCACAACGAACAACCACGGTTCGAACCCAAACGCTCCCACTCCGATGCCGCAGGTAAGCACGGCGGGCACTGCGAGTACCGCAGACACCAAATGCCTTGTAGGCGAATACCAAAAGATTAAAGCGGAGTGTAGTAAGCTTGGTGGCCAAGCCCATCATGTCGTTCCAGACAAGGCTTACCGCACCTGCAATCGCGCAATGGCCGAGGCTGGCGTGGCGACAGTTGAGAAAGCCTGGGGCTCCGTCAACGCAAGGATCGACAACGCCCCCAAGTTTGAAGAAGGCATCTGCATTTGCTTGGCGCCTAAGGCTCACTCTGACACGCACGCCAACGAGCGCGCGGCGCTTGGAGCCATAGCCAACAATGGAACCGCCCCAATTGCCAAGATTGTCGCGGAATCGTGCAGTACCTTGGATGAATTGGAAAAGAAAGATGGCAAGCAACCCGACCTCGCCTGCATTGATGACGCAAAAGATCAAGTTGAGAAACAGACAGAGAATTTTAAGGATGGCCAGGTAGGGCGAACATCCAATGCAATGCCCAACGAAGCGGCCTGTAAATTGATGTGCCCCCCGTGACCAGGCAATCGCGCCGCTAGACAACACTGGACTTGGCGATAGGCATCGGAAGGATAGGTAATGGCTGAGGAAAATCGTATCTGGGCTGGTCACTCCAAGTCCGAAAGCGGCTTCGCAATTTCGATCGGCACTATGGAGGACGACCCGCAGCAGAGCAAGGTGGTCATCTACGCTGACGGACAATGGACCGTCACGCCGCTCGACATCACCATTATGTCACTTACGTCTGTGGAAAAAACGCAGAGCGGAGAGGGCACGGTGTATGTGGCCCTCGGGATAGACGGCGACGTCATTTTCTTCGACCGCCAGCCGGTACGGGAGAATATCGCGGGTTCAGGTGTACAAGATGATGGCAGTGGCTTGGGTTCATTGCTGAAAATTCGCAACGTCGATGGGGATCTGATCGCAAGTGGCATCAAATCGCAGATCTACAGGCGTCGCGCGGCTGGGGATTGGGAGAGGTTGTGCGATAAAGATACACAAGAAGACGTTGGCGAAAACAATTTCTCTGGCCTTGGCCTCAGGCCCGGTGACGCTTTTGCAGCATGCGGCTATTCTGGTGCAAGGCGGCGTGTACCGACCAAAGAGGAACAGGCTGAGCTTGATAGACTTGAGAATGGACCGATCAAGGAATACCTGCAGAAAAGCCGTGAATACAAGAGGGTGACCCGATCTCCCGGGGGTTGTCTCTATTTCCGTCGAGACGCGCGATGGTTTTCAGCTACTCTACCAACGTCCCAGCACCTTAACGATATAATCGAATTTGCAGGCGGTTTTATCGCCGTCGGAAATGGCGGCACAATCCTTCGAGGATCGAGCCCTGACGACATAGAGGATGTATCACCACCTAACCTAAAAGAGAGTCTTTGGGCTGTGAGACACGATTCCCGAAATTTCTATGTACTTGGCGAATCGTCGATATTTGTGTTTGACAACGATCTCCGACAAATTGGGGCAATACTTCTTCCTGACGAATTGTCCGGTTCGAACACGTTCGACGTTGTGAACAACGCAATTTGGTATTTCGATTACAAGGGTGTTGCCAAATACACGGACCAAACATGGCATATCGTCGACATTCCGCCTCAGTTTTGGAACTAATTGAGTTTGGATTGGCTGCTACCTTGGTCTAGGATCAACGCAACGCAAATTTGGCAATGTTTTTCATAACGGATATTATATTCTGAAGGAGGTAGCAAGTTTTGCCGCGCCTTAGACACGTTCCTCAAGCTATCGAGGCAAAGTCGCGGCCAGATAAACGCGGACCGTAGCCAAGTCCAGCTCCGATACCAGAAAAGGCTCTTTGGTCGACAACATACGGACGACAAATAGCTCTCCAGCTTCAGGATTTTCTTCGTAGTACTGTTTCGCAATGCCAATGCCGACGTCACCAGCAACCCGCAAACCATCCAAATGGGCATCGATGCGGTCAACCAATCGGCCTAACCTTTCCTCATCCATGTCGGGATTTTCACCGGGGTGGAGCAGATGATAATCGTAAAGAGTCCAGAGAAATGCAGCCATTTCCGCATGCTGACGTACTATTTCGACGACAATCGGCACTGGCATTAGTTTAGATTTACTGATCCGCCGCGAATACGGTTCGTTGCACTCGCGTGGCTGGTCAAATATGTGCCTCGGATCACGATCCGACCATCCTTCTCCATAATCAATGTTGCTTTTCCGCAGCGGAGTTCAAGGCGCTCGTCGGCGGTGATGCGCACTCGATTTCCGTCTTGCAGAACTTTGGGCGAGCCGGACGGTCGCACCGGCTCGACGATGCGACCGACAATCAACGGCCGCTCGGGATCTCCGTCTTGAAACAGGAGCGCCACCTCAGACCCGATCATATCAGATGACAGTTGCGCCAGGCTGCGTGCCCTAAGCGCAGTTTCCTTGGGATTGCCAGGAAATACGACGAGGGGCACACCGTCGTCCATTCCGAGGAATATACCGATGACTACCCCTTCGATTCGCTGATTTAGCTCAACCATCGCTTCCTCAATTTTCTGCTATCTCGCTACCCTTCAACGTCATCTTTCCAGAGGCCGTTGCCGTGATCTTGCCTGAAGCCGCGATAGACACATCCTTGCCCTTGATGGTGATTGTGCCGTCCTTCTTCATGGTAATTATAGAACTGCCGCATTTGAAAGTAATGCTTTCGGCAGCTTCTATCGTTAAGTTTTTCCCAACCGCGATAGCTGCGTCGTCCCCGACCTCTGTCAGACTTTTCTTGGCGACCTTTATTTCGTGTGCCCCACCGATCTGCGTCGAATCGTCTGCGCCGATCTTGAAGGTGCGTGTCTTGGCTACCTCGGCCATTAGTGAGCCGCCGATCTTGACGCCCTGATCTGCTGCGATTTTTACGCTCTGACTTGCCCCGATGTCCCAACTATCGCTTGTGCCGATACTGTGGCTCTGGCTTATACCAACTGTGACCGAGCGCGTCGCACCGATCGTATTGCTCTGGAGGCCGCCGACGGTGCGTTGTTCCGCCGCGCCAACCGTGTCGACACGCGCAGCGCCCACCGTCACCGTCTGGACAATCCCCACCGTCTGCGTGTGATTGGCGTCTATATTCTCCGTCGAGTTCGACACGACATGGATGGTCTCGTTGGCCATGACCGTCAGCGAACGGTTGGCGCCCACCGTTTCGGTGTCGTTGGAGCCGATGTTGGTGGTCTGGTCGACGCCGACCTTGACCGCCTTGTTGTTACCGACGTCCTCGTCGAGGTTGTGGCCGACGGAGTGCTTGGCGTCGTGGTCGATGCGGTCGGACTGGTCGTGCTGCACCAGCTTGGTGCGGTCGTGCTTGATCAGAAGGTTGTGGTCCTTCTGGGCCTGGAAATTGACCAGTTCGGAGCCGGCCTTGTCCTCGAACATAAGCTCGTTGTAGCCGCCACCGCCTTTGGAGGAGTCGGACTTCCAGCCAGATTGCGTAGCGCTGCCCGGCAGCCCGTAGGGCGGCATCTGGGAGGCGTTATAGACCCTGCCGGTGATGATCGGCAGGTCCGGGTCGCCTTCGATGAAATCGACGATCACCTCCTGGCCGATGCGCGGGATCTGGATGAAGCCCCAGCCACTGCCGGCCCAGGTCTGCGACACCCGCACGAAGCAGGAGCTGTTCTGGTCCTTCTTGCCCAGACGGTCCCAATGAAACTGCACCTTCACCCGCGCGTATTTGTCGGTGAATATTTCCTCGCCGGACGGGCCGACCACCGTCGCCGTCTGCGGCCCGCGCATGATCGGCCGTGGCGTGATCCGCGGTGGACGATAGGGCAAGGCGGTCGGCGCCAAGCCGAGGATCATCTTGAAGTTCTCGCTGTCGACGTCGGCATGGGCTCTGTAGCCTGGATCGAACAGCCTGTATTCGGCGCTGACCACCAGATACTCCTGGTTCTGGTCCTCGCGCGGAAAGCTATCCAGCTTGAACGTGCAGCCCGAATAGAGGCCGCGCACGGTGCCGACAGCGGCGATGCGCTGGTGGACGGCCTGGATTTCCTCGCGCCGGATCGCGGCCAGGCTGTCGCCCCGGCCCACTTCGAGATGCGCACCGGGCTGGCGGTAGTTCTCGCCCGCTGCCTCCTTGTGGCTGAACGGCTGGGCCGACTTGGCCATGAGGTCGGCGCCCGGCTTCGTGAAATCATAGTCGGTGTGGGCATAGGCGCCTGGGCGCACCGAACTGCCCGGTATCCATTCGGTGATGTATTCGACATCGCGCCGCGAACCCTGACCTTCAAAATTATAGAGCACTTTCTCGTAGCCCGGCGCAGGCTTCAGCTTGCTCATCGCATCGGCCAGGACAAGTGTGTGCTTGCCGTCATCATGCTCGAAGAAATACAGGATGCCTTCATGCTCCAGCAGCCGCTGCACGAAATCCAGATCGGTTTCGTCGTACTGCACGCAATATTCGCGCGGAGGATAGGACCCCTGCAGGCGCAGATCGAATTCCGCGATACCGTATTTCTTGAAGATGTCCTTGACGATGTCGACGACGCTCTTGTTCTGGAAAATACGGCAATCGGTGGTGTTGCCGAGAAACCAGAGCCACGGCCGGATGACCGCCTCATAGTAGGCCAGCCGATCTTCGAGCCGGGTGAGCCGGAACTCGGAGACGATGCCGCTGAACCAGCGTTTCGGATCGGATTCACCTTCGATCGAGAGCGGCCCGCCCAGCATCTTCAACGGATCGATGTCGGAGTCGGTGCTCACGAACCCGACCGTGTAGGCAAAACAGCGGCTGATCTCATCGCGTCCGACAAGATGCGTGAAGGTCAACAGCTCGGAGCCAACCGGTGTCCGGACAACGGTGGCACGTTCATTCGGCATGGGTCGAGCCCTCTCCTGGACGCGGCCGCCAATGTGATGGATTTGAAGTTCCCGCTATATTAACGGGCATCACGCTCAGGAACTTCTTAAATCCGCCACGCCAGGCCATGTTGAGCCTACCACATGTTTTCCCGCTGGCCAAAGAGAGGCAGCGACAAGATCTTACCCGTCGATTCGTCGGCTTGAAACGCCGCTGTCCTGTTTTACCTGCAAGCTGCTAGAATGGTGGAGTATCGATCAACGATCGACGGCGATCTTGGATGTACATCAGTCTGCAAATCAACAATGTCGACGCCTTGCCCGCTGGTACCTCGACCAGCTACGCGGCGCGTGATCGCGGCTTCGAAATCGGACGCGATGGTTGTGACTGGACCTTGTCGGACCCCGACAAGTTCATCTCGGGCCGGCACTGCGAGGTTCGATACGAGGCCGGCGCGTTCTGGCTGCACGATATCTCGCGCAACGGCACCTTCATCAATGGATCGAGCCAGCGCATGACTAACCCGCATCGGCTGGGCGATGGCGACCGGATGCTGATCGGCCGTTATGTTGTCTTGGTGTCGATCGACGAGGAGCGCGCCACGGCAGGCTACCCCAGCCACGATCCGACGCAGCGAGATATGCCGGTCGCGACAAGCCAGTCGCTGGAATTCGGCGAGGGGCCTTTCTTCGATCCCGCGCAGCAACGGTCCGGCCAACACATTCCAGCGCCGACATTGTCGTCGCGTCCCCCCCCCCTGCCCTCGACCGGAAACGAGGTGCTGCGGGAGATAGCGATCGGAGCCGGCATTTCGCCGGAATTGCTTCAATTGCGCGACCCGCATGAAGTTGCCGCCGAAATCGGCGCGGTCCTGCGGGCGGTGGTCGAGGAACTGACGTTGCTGCTGAAAGCACGTGCGGCCGCGAAAATGCTGGCCAAGAGCACACAACGAACGATGATTAGCGCCGCCGACAACAATCCGCTGAAGTTCGTTCCAGGAACCGACGACATCCTCGAAATCATGTTCGCCCGTCGCAGGGCCGGCTATCTTGATGCCAGGCGCAGTATCGAAGATGCATTCCGCGATCTCAAGACGCATGAATTCGCTACCTATGCCGCCATGCAAGCCGCGCTCTCCCGGCTGCTTGACGACCTGTCGCCCGAGGCGATCGGCAGGAAACTCCCGCCTACGTCGTTTACATCGAAGAAGAGCCAGGCCTGGGACGCCTATGTCGCGACATGGCGGACCATGGAGGAGGCACATGAAAACGGCATGCTGGATATCTTCCTGGCGTATTTCAGCGAGGCCTACGCCAAAGCCGACAAGCAAAAATAGGCGATCCCAGGAACGCATGGCACGGCAGTCGGCGAAGAAAAGTCTCTCCGACGCCCAGCATCCGGTTCCAATCGACAATTTCTGAGATTACGATCGCATACGACAGTTCGCCAAGCGGGTAAGACTCATTGACCTGGGGGTCTGCGGCAAATGTCATGCTACGGCGGGATCGCGTTTTCTAGCCAATCCTCCTCCGGACACTACTACGGCCGGCCGGGGCTGCCTTTCCTTTACCTGACCAGAAACCGTCTTGCGCCTGTCTCGCCCAATCGCGGGCACCCGGCCTGCAGGGACGATCGGCGATGAGCTCGAAGGACGACCCCTTCGGCCCGGCGGGCAAGACCGTCATTCGCGCAAATCCACGGCGCACGCCAAAATCGCCGCCAGCTCCTGAGCAACCCGTCGCGGACGGAGACCAAGCCTCTAGGGTCAAGGATTCAACCGTGTTCGATCCTGGTGTCGTGCGGCCGCCGGGCTGGGCATCCGGAACCGTCATCTATCAAGGTCCAGCCTTGGGTGCCGCGGCAGGCACCAGCTCTTCCGCCGCCGCGCCAAAGCCAGCCATCGAGCAAGTGATGCTGCTCGGCGCCGCCGACATCGTCAAATACTCCGCGGCAAACCCTATTCTCGCCGGGGCGGCACCTTTGCTCATGCTGCTCGGGCAGCTCAGGCTCATGCCCGTCGAAAGACAGGCGGAGCCACTGGCGGAACATGTCACCGAGGCGATTGAAAAATTCGACCGGACAGTGGAAAAGTCAGGCGTTGCCGAAGAGGATGCGCGGATTGCGAAATTCGCCCTCTGCGAAACCGTCGACGATCTCATCGGCAACCTGCCCTGGCCCAGGGGGGACGACTGGGCGCAACACAGCATGCTGGGGCAGTTCTTTCATACCGAGCGCACCGGCACAGGCTTCTACGAAGCACTGAACAAGATACTGGCCAATCCCGAGACGCACTACGATCTGCTCGAACTGATGCATGCCTGCCTGTCGTTGGGGTTCGAGGGCCAGTATCGAGGCGTGAAGCGCGAAGACAACAATCTTGAGCGCGTTCGACGCGACGTCTACGAGACGCTTCGCTACTTCAGGGCGCATGCAGGTGAAGACATCTCGCCGCACTGGCAGGGCCTGGCGGCGACGATGGCACAGTCATCGGCCCGCCTGCCGCTTTGGGTCGTCGCGGCGGCGGCGGCGGCGCTGCTGACAGCGGCGTTCTTCGCATTGCGGGTCTTCATCACCAATGAAGGCGACGCCGCCGCGGGTGAATTGCTGGCACTCAACCCATCGACGTCAGTCGCCATCGAGCGCGCCAGCGTGGCGCCGGTGGCCGAGCCGGCGAAAGTCACCCCACCCGCGGCCACCGGGCAGATCGACCGTATTCGTGCAGCGCTAGCCAAGGACGTCGAAGGCGGCGGGCTGACCGTCGGCACGAAGGGCGACTTCATCGTGGTGGAAATCAACAATCTGCTGCTGTTCCAGTCTGGCAGGGCCGAGACGAAGCCGGAATTCCAGCCCATTGCCACCGACATCGCCGCGGCTCTGGAGCACGAGCCTGGACCAATCCGGATCGTCGGCCACACGGATAATGTCAAACCGCGAAAGTCGAGCGCCTTCAAATCCAACTTCGACCTTTCCGTCGCCCGGGCGAAGGCCGTGGAAGCGTTGATGGCAGCGAAATTCAGCGATCCCTCGCGACTGACTGTCGATGGCAAGGGCGAAGACGAACCGATCGCCGACAATGCGACGCCGGAAGGCCGCGCCAAGAACCGCCGTGTCGATGTGATGATCCCCAGGGAGGAAACATTGTGAGCACGGCCTGCTGGAAACACCCATGACGCGCTGGCTGCTGCGGATATTCAGCGTGACGGCGCTGGCCGGCTTCGCGGCGGCACTGTGGTTTGCCGGGCCATTGATCCGCTTTGCCGATATCCGCCCGTTGGGACCTGCGTGGCTGCGCGCCACGATTATCGGTGTGATCGCGGCGACGCTGGTGCTTTTCTACGGGCTGCGTTTCTGGCAAGCGAGGAAGGCGCAAAAAGCGCTCGAAACCGTCGTTGCGCACAATGACGACCGCGATGATGATGATGCGGGAGTGCTCGAAGCCCGCATGAATGAGGCCGTGGCGGCGCTCAAACGGTCCAGCGGCAAGCGCAACTTCCTCTACGAGATCCCCTGGTACGTCGTCATAGGCCCGCCGGGTGCCGGCAAGACAACGGCACTGGTCAATTCGGGTTTGAATTTTCCGCTTGCCGGTTCGGGGGACGCCCAACCGGTGGCTGGCGTCGGTGGAACGCGTTCCTGCGACTGGTGGTTCACCGACCAGGCCGTGCTGATCGACACCGCAGGACGCTACACGACGCAGGACTCTAATGCCGAGAGCGACAAGAAGAGCTGGCTCGCCTTCCTGTCGCTGCTCAAGAGATACCGCACCAGACAACCGATAAACGGCGTCATCCTGGCCATCAGCCTTGCCGATCTAATGAGCTTCGACGATCCGCAGCTTGATGCCCACGTCACCGAGATACGCAGCCGGCTGAGGGAAATCCACGAGACGCTGAAAATCCAGTTTCCAGTCTATCTGCTTTTCACCAAGGCCGATCTTGTCTCCGGGTTCATGGATTATTTCGGCGGTTTCGACGAGTCACGCAGGCGCAAGGTATGGGGCGCGACATTCCAGACCGCGGAGCGCGACAGGAACATGGCCGCCGGGGTCCCTGCCGAATTCGATACGCTGGCAAAACGACTGGCGGACGAGATGGCCGACCGCCTCCAGGAAGAGGCTGATCCGGTCACGCGCATCTCCATCTTCGGCTTTCCGGCACAGTTCGGCGCGCTGAGGAGTCGAATTACCAGTTTTGTCGCTAGCCTGTTCGATCCGACCCGCAGCCAGGTGAATGTCAGCCTGCGTGGACTGTATTTTTCGTCAGGCACGCAGGAGGGAACGCCTATCGATCAGGTGCTGGGCGCGATCGGCCGCAATTTCGGCGGCAATTCTCGCCCTCACCTTTCCGGAACTGGCAAAAGCTTCTTTTTGCATGATCTGCTGACGGACGTCATTTTTGCCGAATCCGGATGGGTTTCGTATGACAAATCGGCTGCAAGGCGTGCGGCGATCGCCAGACTTGGCGGCCTCGGCACAATAACGCTGATCGCTGCCGCCGCACTGGGTACGCTCGCCCTGAGCTTTGCGGCCAACCGATCGCTGATAGCCTCCACAACTCTTGCCATGGGCCAGTATCGCGAGACGGCGGCCCCATTGCTCAAGACGGCCACGGTTACCGATGTCGACCTTGAAAACGTCATCGGCCCGCTCGACCAGTTGCGCGATCTGCCGGCCGGGTTCGAAACCGGTGACCTGCCGACACCGATCAAGGAGACGTTCGGCCTCAGTCAGCGTGAGAGACTTCTTTCGGCATCCAAAACGGCCTATCGGCAGGCGCTGGAACGAATGTTCCGATCGCGCCTGCTGATCCAGACCGAGCGGACGATCCAAGCCAAGATGGCCGATCCTGTCGCGCTCTACGAACCCTTGAAAATCTATCTGATGCTTGGCGGCAAGGCACCGAAGGTCGATGACGCGTTGATCGTTTCCTGGATGAAGCAGGATTGGGAGCAGAACCGATATCCAGGCAAAAACAACAGCGAAGGACGCGAGCAACTCGAAAAGCACCTGCGCGCCATGCTGGCATTGGACGACGCCTACGATCCCGTCTTCGAACTCAACCAGCCGCTTGTTGAAGCCGCTCAACGTTCTCTCGGGCGTATGAGCCTTGCCGATCGAGCTTCGGCTTTGATCAAGTCGGCGACATACGCTGCCGCGCTGGACGATTTTTCCGTATCCCAGAAAGGCGGGCCGGAAGCGCGGCTGCTGTTCGAGCGCATCGATGGCAGCGATCTGTCAGGGCTTCGTGTTCCCGGAATCTACACCCATTCCGGCTTCAACATCTTCTATCTCCGGCAACTTTCGCGCATTGCGCAGATGCTTGTCGACGAGCAGTGGGTTCTCGGCGGCGGCGGCGAACAAGGCGACATCAACCAGCAATTGCTCAAGCTCGGCCCCGAGCTTCTCGATCGCTACGGCAAGGAGTTCGCGGCCTCGTGGAACGGCGTTCTCGACCAGTTGAAATTCAAGGCGATGCTGACGGACAAGCCGCACTACATCGCGCTTTCAGCCGCTGCCTCCCCAAGCTCACCGATGAACCAGCTCTTTGCGGCGATCGCCAACGAAACAGCTCTGACGCGGGACCCAGGTGACGGCAACGGTCCCGGCACCGAGATCGAACCAGGCACGGCTCAGAACCCGCCGCGCAACGCCGCGGATCCGGCCAAGGGCCTGGCCCGCATCGGCATACAAATCGCCACAGCCAAATCGCAAAGCCGCGCCGGCACGGGGGCCGCCGACGCAACGAACCTCAATCCAGGTGCAAACATCGAAGCGCAGTTCAGACCATTCCAGGCACTGGTGAACGGCTCTGCCGGACACCGCCCTATCGATGCCCTGACCCAGAACTTCAGCGATATCTATCAGAGCCTGCAACTGGCGGCCGAAGTTCCTTCGCAGACGGAGCGCGTCAATTCGAACCTGCAGCTGCAGATAGCCACGCTTCGCGCCAATGTCTCGCGCCTGCCCAAGCAACTCGGCCGGATGGTCAACGCGACGGCGGATGAGTTCGAAGGCAACGTCGCCGAAACCTCGGTGACCAACTTGAACCAGATACTAGACCAGACGGTCACGGCTCCCTGTGAAGCCGCGATCAACGGCCGTTATCCCTTCGCCGGCGACGCTGCCGATGATGTTGCGATGGCGGATTTCGCGAAATTGTTCGCCCCGGGCGGCTTGCTGGACCGG
This sequence comes from Mesorhizobium sp. LjRoot246, assembly GCF_964254115.1. Taxonomy (NCBI): domain Bacteria; kingdom Pseudomonadati; phylum Pseudomonadota; class Alphaproteobacteria; order Hyphomicrobiales; family Phyllobacteriaceae; genus Mesorhizobium; species Mesorhizobium sp. LjRoot246. Next base: position 5,621,751 of record NZ_CAXUSN020000001.1, read on the forward strand.
TTCTTCGCACAAAATCTCGCATCGCTGATCGACATGACCGGCCAGGACTGGAGCTGGAAACAGGATGCGCGCTTTGGACGCGACCTGTCGAAATCAACCCTGAAAGACTTCCAGCTGGCCGCGGAAATCCGCAGCGCCTTCTTTCCATCGGGCGGTTCGGTGCCTTCGGTCAGCATCACTTTCACACCATTCTCACTGAGTGGCGATGCCGATACGGCGATACTCGATGCCGAAGGCCAGATCGTCCAGAGCAATCAGACGGGCAACGCGCCAAGCGCGGTCACCTGGTCGGGCGGCACGGCTTCCGCGTCCGCCAGCCTAAGCCTGACGCCGGAAATGCCAGGTCGCGAATCCGCCATCAAGTTCGAAGGGCCGTGGGCCCTGAAACGGCTTCTGGACAAGGCTGCCGTCACCGGCGACGACAGCAACATGCAAGCGCGCTTCGTGATCGGCGGACGCGACGTTACTTATACGCTCCAGACAGGCTCAGGCTCCAACCCCTTCTTCCTCCCCGCGCTTTCCGGGTTCAGCTGTCCCAAGGCGTTTTGAGATGGGGTTGATCTGCTGAGCATGGTGCCGATCCGCGGACCACACACGCTCGAACCTTGGTTTTCCTTAGTTTTCGATACTTTAATGTTTGAGCCTGTGGCAAAGTGGCGCGAGCGAGCGTCCAAAGGTGCGCCGCAGAAGGACGCTTGAAAAGCGCTTGGTGGCAAATTGAATACTGTCGCCCTTCCCATTGAAAGCTTCGGCGTGAGCCACAAGGGCTGTGTCCGTGAGCTGAATGAAGACAGCTATCTGGTCGAGCCACAAACTGGCCTCTGGGTGGTAGCCGACGGAATGGGTGGACATGACGCCGGAGAGGTCGCTTCAGCCAGTATCGTCGATCATCTGGCAACGATCGGCATTGCCAGCTCAGCACCCGATCTTCGGGCGCGCTTCGAGGACAGGCTGAGCCGGGCCAATGCCGAGATCCGGGGCATATCCGAATCTCGCGGCATAACCATCGGTTCCACCGTTGCCGCCCTGCTGGCGATGGACGGGCGGTTTGCCTGCCTGTGGGCGGGTGACAGCCGCGTCTATCTAATCCGCAACGCCTCGATCTCGCAGATATCGCGAGACCACACCGAAGTTCAGGAGCTCATCGACCGGGGTATCATCAGCGCAGCCGAAGCGCGCACCTGGCCGCGCCGCAATGTCATCACGCAAGCGATCGGCGTCAGCGACGAGATTGTCATCGATTTCCAGCAGGGCGAAATCATGCCGGGGGACATTTTTGTGTTGAGCACGGATGGGCTGACGGCACATGTCACCGACGCCGAGATCGGGGCGGCGACGGTGTCGGCGACACCTCAGGCAGCCTGCGAGAACCTGCTCGACATGGTGCTGGCGCGCGGCGGAACGGATAACGTGACGATCGTGCTTGTAAAGATCGGAGACGGGCGCGATGGCCAATCGCCTCGTCCAGATCCGCATAGAGCGGAGGCTTCAGGCTGATGGGCGCCGACGATAAGACGCGAATATCGGGCGGCATGGCCAACACCGCCGTAGGCACGCAACTCAGCGGCATCTACGAGCTCGACGAGCGGATCGCATTCGGTGGCATGGGCGAGGTCTACCGTGGCCATAATATCCAGACCGGTGACCATGTCGCGATCAAGATCGTCTTGCCCGAGTTCGCCCGTGACCAGACGATCTTGTCGCTGTTCCGCAAGGAGGCAACGATCCTCAATCACCTGTCGCATGACGCGGTCGTGCGGTACCACGTCTTCACGATCGATCCCGGGATCGGCCGTCCCTACCTTGCCATGGAATTCGTCGACGGCGAGTCGCTGTTCGACATCATGCGACGTGGCGCGATGCCGACGGCAGATGTGCGCAAGCTCTGCCACCGCCTCGCGTCCGGCCTGAGCGCCGTGCACCAGGCGGGAGCGATACACCGCGACCTCTCCCCGGATAACATCATCCTGCCGGGAGGCCGGGTCGACCGCGCGAAGATCATCGATTTCGGTATCGCCCGGTCGGCGAGCGTGGGCGGTGAGACCCTGATCGGCGGAAAGTTCGCGGGAAAATACAACTACGTTTCACCCGAACAGCTCGGGCTCTACAGCGGCGACGTCAGTGAGCAATCCGACATCTACAGCCTGGGGCTGGTGCTGGTTGCCGCTTTGCGCGGCAAGCCGATCGACATGAGCGGATCGCAATTCGAGGTCATCGAAAAGCGCCGGACCGTGCCTGATCTTTCCGACATCAATGATGATTTTCGTGACATCGTTGAATCCATGCTGCAACCGGATCCGCAGGACCGACCGGTCAGCATGGCGGAAATCGCCAGGATGACGCGTGACGACAACGAGCGGACAACGCCGCCGACGTCCATCACACCCCGCGATCGGCCGGCTTTGCCGCGAACCAGGGAAACCTTTGCGCCTGAGACCAAGATCCAGGCGCGGCCATCCAATGTCGAGAGGCACGACGCCGCAATCGCAACGGGTCCAGGTGGACAGCCGTTCGTCCAGCACGTGCGGCCCGCGCATTTGTCCGAACGGCTGCCTCCGGAGTTCGCCGGCCTGCCGCGCGCGGTCACGGCGCATGTGCCTGGAAAATCCACAAAGACCCGAACCATGGCGATCGCTGCCTTGGCGACGCTGGCTGTCGCCTCCGGCGCGGGCCTTTATCTGGGCGGCTTCATGACGCCTGCGACGCCGACGGCCGGCAACACATCGCTTTCCGCACGGGAGCCATCAAAGCCCGCGCCAGAGCTGTCAAAGCCGCCCCCGGCGGACACTGCCGCGAACGCCCCCGCGCCGGCAAAGGCAGTTCCACCCGCGCAGCCGGAGGCTAGCGCACCGCCGGCTGAAAATCAGCAAGACGCAGCGGCAGCTCAAAAGCCGCAGCCGGCCAAGCCCACCGAAGTCCCCTCGCCGACCGAGGCCCCCCCGAAGCCATCAACGACGGATGTGCAGCCGCCGCCCGAAAAGGCATCACCGGCAATCCAGCCGGATGCAATGGCCAGCGACAGCCAAACGTCGGCGGCGCCACCTGTCACGAGCGCTCCAGCGCCGCCAGCCGCCGAGAGCATCTCGACGCCGCTGCCGGCCAAGCCAGAGGTTGTCGAGAGCCAAAAGCCCGAGCCACAGACCAGCCAGCCGGCACCGCCCAAGGCGACCACGCCGGCGCCTGAACCCACCGCAAGCCAGACGGATACCGCGAACGCCGAGAGTCAGAAAGCTGTACTGCCGGAAGCCAAACAACCCGACCAGCCTGTCGTCGCGTTGAACGTGCCCAAACCAGGGGTTCCCGCGGCCGTCGACGACATCGCTCAACGGGTCTCCTGGGTTCGCGACTTCGGCGGCGGCGACTGTTTCTATGCGACCATGACGTCGGCAACCGACAAGGCCACCGCGATCGAAGGATTTGGAACTGCGGTGCAGCCATTCGAGCGCATGCTGGGCGATTTCCAGGCAAAATTCCATATCGAGCCGGACATCAGCGTCCGCCTCATCGAGCCAAACCAATGCGAAGTCACCAATTTTCTCCGCTTTCTGGGGCAGACCGCCGCCGACAAGCCGCAGCTTGTTCTCGATCGGACGTCGGTGCCGAACGGTACGCCGATCAGCGGCACGCTGGTGACGCGCGGCGGGCTCGTTTCCAGCGTGCTGCTGATCGATCACAAAGGCATGGTGTTCAATCTCGACGACCGCATCGTCGTAGAACCGGGCAAGGCCACTTTCAGCATCCCGATTGGTCTCGGCGCGGCCGACATAGCCGCCGGAAAGGCCGTGCCGCAGATCATAATGGTGATCACGGGGACCCATGATATTCAGGCGGCCGCGTTCTCCACGCCGACACCCGCCGCGGTGCTGCTCCCCAAAATTCTTGAAGAAATCGAGACCGATGGGTCTCGGTTCTCGGCCACCGCCCAGTATTTCCGGCTCGGCGGATAGCATGGGCGCCCGATGGAACTCCGCCGCTCGCGTTTGCCCCGTTCGTCTGCCGACCTGCCCATAGAGCAGCATGATCCGCTTCGAGCCCTGTTTACCCTGACAGGCCGCATGAGGGTTGCGGTCATGGCGGGCGCCGCGCTGCTGGCCGTGCTGTCATCCAGCGAAGCACGCGCCGAATTCGCGGTCTGCAATCAGACACTCGACGTCGTCAATCTCGCCGTCGGCCAGAAGGTCGACAATGCGGACCAGACCGATGGCTGGTGGACCATCGGCGCCAATCAATGCGTGAACGTCATCCGCGAGGAACTGACGAACCGCTACATCTACATCTATGCCACGGACGTGTTCGGTCATGCGATCCTCACTGGATCGACAGAAATGTGCATCGAGCGGCGACATTTCTCGATACGCGGCATCGATGAATGCTGGCAGCGCGGCCATATCGCGGCGAGATTTCTCGAAGTCGATACGCTCGAACAAGTCCGCTGGACCTTCTTCCTGACCGGAAGCAATCCGTGACTCACAATATCGACACGAGCTTCAGGCAGAAAAAGCAGGCGCGCGCCGCCCTTCGCAGGCGCACGCTTTGGCGCAGGCTTATTGCCGGTCTCGCGGTGGTTCTCCTGCTTTCGATCGCCGCCGGTTTCTACCTCACCGCGGACTATTGGTCGTTCGGCGACGAAGACGAGGAGTTGCACGCGGTCGAAGGCGCGGACGATGTGCCGGCCGATGCATCCGTCTATGTGCCAGCCATCATCGACCTTGCCGGGGATCCGATGTGGATCACGCTGGCGCCCGATGCCGGCGCCGCAACGAAAGGCCGAACGATGCCGCGCCCGGCGGAACTCGATCAGGCCGGCGTTTCTCCCCAGATCGAAATTCTGTCCGACGTCATGCTTAGCGCCAGCGAAAAATTCATGACGACGATACCGTCGACGCAGGAGGATTTCGCATTCTTCCAGGCGCAGAGAAAGACCGCTGCCGCGCCATCCGGCGATCTGCAGAACGATCTTGAGCCATCGCCCACCGCAGAGGAACCCGCGGCAGTTCCGGACCAGAAGGCGGATGACGATGATCCCGAAGCCGGCTGGGGCGAGACAATCGATGCGGGCGACGCAGCCCTTCCCGCATTCCAGAAGACCCAGATCGAAAACAACACCAGCGTCGCGGTCGTCGCGAATGATTATCAGCGGTTCGAGGCGACCGAGGACACGTTCGTCAAGATCCTCAACGACCGCAGCCTGGACAGTGTTGTGCTTGATGCGCATTTCTCCGCCGACGATGCCAAGCTGGCAGGCTCGGCCCTGAAGGCACTTTTCAATCGGGACAGTTTGGAACCGGGTTATGTCGTTGCCATGCGCGGTTTCAGGCCGAGCCGCGGGACGGCCACGATGTCCCTCATGCAGGTTTCGATCTACGCCAGGAACGTGTTTGTCGGCACGCTAACGCGCAACGCCGCCGGCGCGTTCGTGTCGGGAGTCGATCCCTGGGTCCGCGAAGACCTGTTCAATTATTCGGGCGCGCAAGCGGAAGGCACGCACAAAAGGCAATATCGTCTGCTCGACGCGATCTACTCGACGGCGGCCCGCAACAATGTCCCGACCGGTGTGATCGGCGAAGCGATCATGTATCTCTCGAGAGGACAGGACCTGGACGCCTTTGCAAGCGAGGACCAGCGCCTCGTGCTGATCTATTCGCAAACTCCGCGCGGCAAGGACGAGGGTGCCGGGCGGGTGCTGTATGTGGGCGTCCAGGGCACCGAAAAAAGCCTCGACTGTTTCGTCTTCCAGCAGAGCGACGGCCAGTTTGCGTGCGTCACCGGTGACGATCAGGTTCGCTCGCTGACGGTGACTAACGGCATGGTCACGCCGGTCAACGGGGTCATGACTTCGACCTTCGGGCCACGCAAGCATCCAATCCTCGGGATCGTTCGCCTCCACAAGGGCGTCGACTGGGCGGCTCCGGTGGGCACGCCGATTGCAGCGGCCTTCGATGGCGAGATCAGCTTCCAGGGTGATGGAGGCGGCTATGGCAATCTGGTGAAGATTTCACACGGAAACGGACGCGAGACGCGCTATGCGCATATGCAGAAATTTGCAATCGAGGCTGGTGTCGGCACCAAGGTGAAAGCCGGCGATATCATTGGCTACATCGGCACCACTGGCCTTTCGACCGGGCCACACCTGCATTTCGAACTATATCAAAATGGCGTGGCCATCGACCCCTTGGGCACGGTTACAGCGATCGCTTCGGACGATTCCGCTGTCGAAACGCTCACCGACCGCATCGTTCATGTCGAAAGTGGCGGCAGCGCTCGCGCCAAGAACCCGAATTCTTCAGCGACCGGCGCCGGGCAGTTCATAACGAAAACCTGGATCAGGATGATGAACACGTACCGCCCGGAACTTGCGCGCTCGCTGTCGACCGCCGACCTGCTCGCCCTGCGCTACGACGCCACGATCTCGCGTGAGATGGTGCGCAATCTGGCGCGCGAAGGCGAGGCCTATCTTCGGGCGCGCGGTCACCAGATCACGGCCGGTCGGCTGTATCTCTGTCATTTCCTGGGAATGGAAGGCGCGCATCAGGTGCTTTCGGCGACAGGTTCGGCGCAACTGAGCGCCGTGCTGGGTTCGGCCGTCATCCAGGCCAACCCGTTTCTCACCGGCAAGACAGCCAGCTATGTGGCGGACTGGGCAGAGAGGAAAATGGGCCAAAAGCTGAGCCGCGTGGCCACCGACGCCAGCCCGCAGACAACAACCACGGAGATCCGCCAGACATCGCCGGAGTTCGAAAAATACAAACAGACCGTCACGGCCCTCATAGGCTCGATTCAGAACACGCTTTGAACCTGACCGCGCGGCATCAGTGTCTCAGACTGTTGATGTTCCCCAGCCCGATATCACCGGGATGGAACGGGCTTTAGAGCGGTTCACCGTTTCACGGAGACGACGAACCGCTCGCTCTCTTTGTTTTAACGCAATTCCGAACGGAAAACCGTTTCACACTTTTCCTGGAATTGCCCTATTGCGTCTTTATCCGCATTTCCACGCGACGGTTCACGGGATCGTACGGGTTTGGGCTGCGAGGATTTTTTTCGCCCATGCCGATCGCATTGATGCGCGCGGTCTCAATCCCGCTGGCTGTTAGGAAGGTCGCCACCGATTGCGCTCGTCGTTGCGACAGGCCTTCGTTGTAATGCACGGTGCCGGTGGCGTCGGTGTAGCCTTCGACGACGAAGTCGAACGTGCGCAGCCGACTGTCCTTCAGGGCCTTGGCGAATTCGGTGAGTTCAGCGCGCGCAGTCGTGTCGAGCTCGGCCGAATCCAGCCCGAAATTGATCAGCATGTCGAGGCTGGATTTTCCTGCTGGCGTGTCATTTGCCTTGGTCTTGCTTTTGCACTCCTCCTCGGAGCCGACACAAATTCCTCGCGACTTGCCGAGATCGGCCGCACCGGCAAAAAACTTCACAATGTCTTCTGATTTCTGAACAGGGTCGGCGGAAGCGTGGCTCGAGAAAAACACGACCGCCAACACAAAAGCTGAACTGCTCCACTGCATAGCGGCTCCTCCTGTTTGAGCAATCCGATTTCGATCGTCGCGATCATACCAAATTCCAAGGCAACTGTCTGTCGACAAAACACTTGGGGCACGGACAATGCCGAGAGTTGTCGGCGCGTCACAGGATGAGACTTGACCCGCGCCGTGCGCGAGGCTTGAGTGGCCAAAGCTCCTCGATGAAAGCGTGGCGGTCATGGCCAATGGGCTCCGGTTCAAAACGGCACGGGATCTTTTCATGGCCTGTCCCGCTGTTGGCCGGGACATGAGAGCCCTTCCAACCGACCAGCGCTCGATCGAGTTCTGCCGCGACCTCCTCGCCGGGCGCGTTCCCGAGGAAGCGATTACATTTTGTGCCTACCTGCTTCCCGAGCGGGCCGCGGTCTGGTGGGCCCATGAATGCCTGAGCCACCTGACCGACCTGTTCGATGAGACCGATCACGAGTTGCTCGCGCTTGTCCGCGACTGGGTGGGTGAACCGGACAGCGTGCATCATCGGGCAGCAGTCAGTGCGGCCGCGGCGACACAGCCAACGACGCCGGTCGGCTGGATTGTCCTGGCTGCGGGATGGCGTGACAATGGTTCGGCCGGGGCCGCGACGATGGTATCGGCCCTGCAACCATTTCCTGCCGCCCATGCGGTCAATGCCGGGATTCTGACCGGACTGGCACGTGTCGCTCTCGCCGACCGGTTTGCCGTTCTTTCGGCCTTTGTCGAAATGGGCATCCAGATGGCCGAGATCGAGGCGCTGCGCCAATCAGCGGATGCGTATTAAAGCATTCACCCCGGCACAAACTGGATGGATGCCATCAATGCCCTGCCTTACTTGCAGCCACCTTGAGCCCATTTGGCCAGCGCCACCTTGAAGCGTGTTCCAAGCGGATGCTGCAGGCGCAAAACAGAGACATCGTTGGAGGCGAAATTTTTCGCCTGTTCGCACAGCCGGGCCTCGTTCCACTGATGACAGCCGTCGCAGTGCTTGCCTTCCCATACCGACTTGTCGAGCCCCTCCACTGGACTGAAGCGCGGCTTGCCCTTGATGAGCTCGGCAATGCTCTTGCCGTCGATTTCCGGATCGCCAAAATCGATGGGGTGGTCGAAAAAGATGGGGTCGTCCGAGGCAAGCTTCGGGATCTTTTGACGAAGCACATTGAGTGCGAGTTGGGCGTCGTCATCGGAGCCGGCCGGATTTGCCGTGGCGTTGCGCCCATCCGAGCCGCCTTCCGGTTGCGGAGCGCTCGCCTCGCCGACGATCAGCGGCGCGTTGAGATCGATCTTGTGCAGGACGACCTCGGTGGTCAGCGAGACGTTGGTCCAGGGGCGCTGTTTGCCGGCGGTTGCCTTGAACACATCGGCGGTAACGCGGTTCATCGCTTCGGTGATGGAAACATTCGTTTCGCCCATATGCGCGAGCAGCGCCGAAGCAAACGGCGAATGTTCGCCCGACCCGTCATAGGCGACCTGATCAGGACTGGTGGCGAACGCGACAAGCGTCCCCGCGCCACCATTCTCGATCGGAATTTCGGCAAGGCCGCTCCTTGCTCCCTTGACGCCGGCGGTCTTTGCCAACACATCGGCAAGCGGATTGTCACGGCAGGCGTCGAGGAAAATCAACCTTATGCTGGTCTCGCGTGACATCTGCCGCAAGATGAAATCCACGGGCACCGCCTCGAAGTCGAGCGAGGTCTCGTCCTCAAGTGCTGCATCGACCGGAAGAAGGTAGTTGCTGCCTGAAACCTGCAACCCATGGCCGGCATAGAAGAACAGGGCGATGTCGGCGCCGCGAACCTGCTTGGCGAACTGCGCAATCGTCGTCTGGGTCTGCAATTTGGTCAGGTCGAAGCCGGAAACGACTTCAAAGTCCAGGTTCTTCAGGCGTTCGGCCATGGCCTGGGCGTCGCGTACCGGATTGGTCAGCGCCGGGGCATGCTGATACCTGGAGTTGCCGAGGACCAACGCGACACGGCGTTCGGCATTGGCGGCCGACAAAGTCAAAAGCAATGCCAGGGCTGCAAGCCCGATGCCGCGCATAAGGCCACCACAACGGGCGATCAGATCGAAACCCACCGGGACAACGGACCCTTCCTCAGTTGACGAGCTTGGTAGCGGAAAACTCGATCCGCCGATTGAGTGCCTTGTTCTTCGGCGTGTCGTTGGGGGCAACCGGCCGCTCCTCGCCGTAGCCGGTCGCGGCGATCTGCGTGCGAGGAATGCCGGCAGCAACAATGGCCTCGGCAACCGCCTCGGCCCTCCGCTCCGACAAGCGCTCGTTCTCGACAGGCGACCCATCGGAATCGGTATGTCCGGAAACCTCGACCTTCAGGCCCGGGCACTTGCCAACGACACCGACGACCTCCGCAAGCAGCGGGCGGCTTTGGGTATCGAGCCGCGCGCTCGCCGTTCGAAAGTAGATAGCTCCAGTTCGGGAGAGCACCGCAAACCGGTTGAGGCATTCCTCGTCGCTGAAGTTCGCCTTCGCGGCATCGGTGGCGACGGGTCCGACGTCGGCGGTCTTCGCCGCAACAGGCCGGACAGCAGCCGGCTTGCTGCCGTCGGCGGTGAACACGAAATCGAACGACACCGATGCGGTCGGAACAATGTTGGTCACATTGGCCGCCTGCTGGAGTTTGTCGACATTCGGCAGCAGCCCGAAGTCCTCCACATGCACGGCGACAGGGGCCTCCGAAGCGACCGACACCATGTTGTCGCTGATCATGGTCACGACGACGTTTGCCTCGAGGTCCTTGTCGACTCCATGCAGGTTGAGACGAAACGGAAGCACAGTCTTCACACGTCGCTTGGTCGCCAGGTCGGCAAACGCCGCGGGATCCACCTTCGCGGTCAGTTCGGCGGTCGGAAACTTGAATGTCTCGAAGAACAGGAACCGCATGCGGACATTGCGAAGATCGACCCCCGTATCGACCGAATTGAGATCGAAGGTGACTTTGGCATCACCCGCCGTAGTAAGGCTGCCGGAAATGTTCCTGATCTTGTTGGTCTCGACGATCGTGTTCTTCTTGACCGACTGATAGGTGAGCACCGACGCGGTGGGATCGAGCGTCCAGTTCGCCTGTGCGTTCGCGGTTCCCAGTCCGGGCAAGAGCAACACGGACAGCGCAACGATCAAGCCAAGCGTGTTTGTGGCGAGCCGCCTTCTCGACGGTATTTTCCAGCAGAATCCGACGACTTCGAACATGGAACCCCCTGTCCGCGACAACAGACTTCCGTATCGACATCACACCATGCGGTGCGGCCAGAGAGCATAGAACACTTGTTCTCGCTTGGCGAGCATCTCCGCTGACCGTGTGGTGGTGCGGCCCAGGTGATGTGAATTTCGGATCTGTGACAATCGCCGGAGCCATCGGCTAGAAGGCGATCTTCAGTCCGAACTTGGCGCCGATGGTGGAACTGTCTGAAGATGCCTTGCCACGGACTTCGCCGTTGACGGTGGTCGAGGCCGACATCTTCAGGTTGAAGCCGGTCGACAGCGCGGCGGAAAAATCGGCATCGTCGAAGTCGATCTCCCTGGTGTCGATTTCGGTCGTGTTCTTGTAGCCGAAACGCTGCTGCAATTCGCCCCGCGCATAGGGGCTGATCACCATGCCGTTGCTTAGCGTGTAATCGCCATAGATGCCGGGCTCGAGCTTGATCGCGCCAAAAGAAAGCTTGCTCTTGCCGAACTCGTTGCCGCCGCTGTCGGTGTAGGGATCGCCACGAAACGAAACGCCAAGCAGGCCGCCGCGCAGATCGAAACGGGTACGCTCGCCCAGCTTGAAGATGTGGCCGACCGACGCCGTCACCGCATAGCCCTCGGTGTCATAGCTGCCGGTGGTGCCGAGCACGCCGTTCGTCACGTCGCTTCCGCCGATGAAGCCGGAGGCCGAGACCAGCGCGTAGTCGTAGTTCTTGCGCAACAGCGCGTAGCCGCCGAACATGCCAGCCTTGTTGGTGCCTTCGCCGATGGCATCAAATCCCCGGAACCCGCCGAGGTTGACGTCGGTCGAGGCGTAGCCGGCGAAAACGCCGATGTTCAGGCCATACTCATTGTCGAACTGGAAGTGTTTGGCGGCATTGAAATCCAGGCTGATGGCGGCCGAAAAATCATTGGCGTCGAAGCTCGGACCGGGGCCATCCAAACCACCGCCGGTGATGTTGTAGCCGTGATGCTCGGTATGAGCGAACTGACCGGAGGCAAAGACCCCGAAGCTCTCCGAAACCGGCACCATTCCAGACCCGGTCGCTGGCGAGAGGTTGAGGTCAGCATCGAGCGCGTCGCGGTTTATGCCGTAGAGAGCGTCGATTGCCACCGTGACCGCGCCGGCGTTGGTGGCGCTGGTCGGCGCCGCGGCAATGCCGAAATTGGCCGGCGTGGCACGCAAGAACACGCTGCCATTCGGGCCGGTTACGACCTGATAAGTGAAAAGCGAACCCGGTGTGCCGGGAATGCCTGTGACGCTGAAGGTCCCGGTGACCGGACCGCCGGTCGAGACGATGATCGGGATATCGGTAGGCTGGGTGAATTGCGGCGTGCCGAGCAGGTTGACGATGATGGTGTTGGCGCCGGTGGCTGAAAACGCGCCGGCAACGAGTTGATCCGCCTGCACGGTCTGTTGGTTGATGTCGAGGCCGATGCGGGCGCCGTTGAGGGTGAGTCCGCCGAGCGTCAGCACGTCATTGGCGACACCGTTCGTCATGTCGATCAGCGAATTCGTGGCGATGATCGAACCCGGCATGGTGACGTTGCCGTTGATGAACAGCGTCGAGCCGTTGCCGAGGTTGAGCTGGTTGATGCCTTGCGTGCCGCCGCTGAAGCGCAGCGTGGAAGCGTCGGCCGAGAAATTGTCGAAGCCCGTGAAGTTCTGGCTCTTGCCGCCGGCCGCGAGGTCGGTGTCGGTGACGGTGCCATTGGCATTCGTTCCACTAAACAGCACGCCATCGCCCAGATTGAGCGGATCGACCGTGCCGATACCGTCGATGACGAGCGTGTCGGGTCCGAGGCCAGTGATGTCACCGCCGATCGTGCCGCCTGACAGATGGACATGCTCGGCGTCGATGCCGCCAGTAATGGTGCCGCCGGTGACCGAGACGTTGTCGAAGCCGCCGCCGCCGCTGACGTTGCCGCCGACCGTGCCGCCGGAGACCGTGACGGTGTCGTTGCCGTCGTCGCCGGAGACGTTCCCGGTGACGGCGCCGCCGCTGACCGTCAGCGTATCCGCGCCAAGGCCGCCGCTGAGATTGCCGACAATTCTGCCGCCACTGATGTCCAGCCTGTCGTTGCCGTCGCTTCCAAAAACGCCGCCGCCCACCGAGCCTCCCGATACGGTCAGCTGGTCGTCGCCGGCATTTCCTTCCAACGCATTGGCGATCGCACCGCCGCTGACCGTCATGATGTCGTTGCCATCGTCGCCAGTGACCGAACCGCCGACCGTGCCGCCGGTCATGTTGAACGTGTCGTTGCCGTCTTCCAATGCTACGGTACCGCTCGGCACGACAACCGCGAAGACGCCGAGGCCATTGCCCTGGATGTTGGCGGTACCCGAAATCGTGACGCTGTCGTCGAGGTCGCCGGCGAACAGCGATCCGGTGACCGTGCCACCGCTGATCGTATAGGTGTTGCCGCCGCCTTGCCCGAAAATAGATCCGTTGACCGTGCCGCCGCTCATATCGAAAATATTGACCCCGGTGCCGAGATCGACATAGGCCTGCGCGGCTGCGGTACCGATCGTGCCGCCCAGAATACGCACCGTGTCGTTGCCGTCGTCGCCGGAAACGGTTGATCCGACAGTACCGCCGCTGATCACAATCAGGTCGTCGCCGACATCGCCGATGACCTCTCCCGCAAGCACACCGCCGGAGACGAATATCTGATCGTTGCCGTCGTTGCCTTCCAGAAAGCTGTTTATGATACCGCCATGCAGCGCAATGATATCATTGCCGGCACCACCGCTCACCGACCCCGCGAGCGTGCCGCCCGTCATGGTGAAGGCGTCGTTCCCACCCTCCAGTCCGACGGAATCCGGTCCGCCCACTTCAGGATCAATCCCTACGCTGGCACTGCCCGAGATCGAGACGCTGTCATTCTGGCTGCCAGCATAGATCGAACCGTCAATCCTACCGCCGCTGACCGTATAGGTGTTGCCGCCGCCTTCGCCGAATACCGAACCGGTCACATGACCCGCGGTCATGTTGAAAATGTCGGCGCCATCCGCGAGATCGACGCGGCCCGGCGCCGTGGTCGACCCTATGGTACTGCCGTTGATGTTGACGGTGTCGTCGCCGTCGTTGCCGAATATGCTGCCGCCGATGGTGGCGTTGCCACTGACCGTTATTGTGTCGTTTCCGGCCTCTCCATCGACATCTAATTCGATTGCGGTATTGCCGCTAATGCTGACCTGGTCGTCGCCGGCCCCGGCATCCACGGCCTCGACGTTGCCTCCCCCTATGGTGATGGTATCGCTGCCACCGCCCCCAGAGATAATACCGACGGTTGGCGCGCTGAAAAAAACGCCCTCCCCGGTCTCGAGGATACCGACTGTTATCTCGTCGTCCCCAACGCCGCCGGTCACATCACCGACCTGCGTAGCGCCGCCGGATATCTCGGCCCTGTCGGCACCATCTCCAAGGTTGATGTCCTGAATGCTGCCGGCCTGAATGACGACGGTGTCATCGCCCGCCCCGGTATCGAGATTGGCCCTGACGTTGGGGGCGAACGGCTCGCCCAAGTAATCCCCATAGAACATCTCGAATTGGTCTTTGCCGCCAAGGAGCTGGATCGTCCCATCCGCCGACTGCAAGGAGGTCGACCCTTCCGCAGGCAGGCCGCCTACACTGGGCGTTGTCGACACATCGTCGGTCAACTCGCCGCCAAAAATCCTTACGATGTCGTCGCCATTGCCATCGTAGTCATTGATCTCGATCTCCGACGAGTTCTGGAACCCATTGAACCGGGTGGTGAATACGCCATCGATGTCCTGAAAATCACCGGTCGTCCTGCACTCCACCGTAACCGATGTCGTCTGGAACGGATCGCCGTCGCCGTTTGCAGTGGCGGAGCACGCCGCTGCGCCAGATATTTGGAACGTGGACGCTGCCGCTAACGCAAGCAGCGAGACTCCCGCCAATTGATAGGCCTCGCGCGGCACTCTCATTCGACCCCACCTTACGAGAAATCGATACCGTCACAAATTAAGACAAACTAAAATAGGTCCCACCCATGTGATCGGGGCTCGTTGACCTGCCTCGCCGAGAGTGTACGCGGCGTGTTGCTCTACGGCAATGGTTCGGGGTTCGCCGTCGGGGCGACTATCAGTCCAGCTGTGGCGACAAAGTCACGATCGAGAAGCTCGAAGCGAACTATTTACCCCAATGTATCACCGTTCAAAGGGCACATTAGAGATCAGAATAGGCTGCCGAAACGGTCAGGTCTCCGGCATGGGCAATCTTGCGATCGTAGCTTGCCCATATTTCGCCGCCACACTGTTCCGCCCAGCGGTGACAGAAAGAAAAATCGTCAGGCAAATCCAGTTCCGGGGTCACGATCTTCGCGAACGGCGTCAGGAAATTCTGGAACTGAGCGGTGTACTTGTTCTTTCGGTAGCGAGACCGGTCCACTGTCTCGGGCAACTTCTCGATCATCGCCGTCACGCAGTCGCGGGAGACCAGAAAGATACCCGTGCCGCATGATGATACCCGGACAAAGCCCCCTATCTCTTGCCGGGGTTCGACGACGGTTCCGATGAACTCCAGGCTTTGTGCGAAGGCCTTGTCGAAGGGCAGTGTCGACAGTGAGTGGAGTTTTCGCAGATCGACCAGACGCCGGGGATACAAAGTGCCGACCACCGGCTTGTCCAGCGCCAGCATCGCGGCGATGAGATCGGGCGAAAAGCCCATGTCGCTGTCGATCATCAGGATGTGACTGCAATCGGGCTTGTTGTAGTAGAAATTCGTCAGCAGATAGTTCCGGGAAAACGGGATATCCGTGTACTCGATTTCCGACAGCGTGAAGGCGTAGCTGGACAGGCTCTTGTGGGTCAGGGCCGTGAAAAGGCTGCGAACGAACACGCTTTTGTAGGCTGCTCCATAAACCGGCAGCGCGAGGTTGATCTTGATCGGCATCGTGCCCTCCACAGTCCAGTGGCTGCATACAAATCCCTTTTTCCTATCTTTGACAGGATACTTGGTATAAAAATTTGCTGGCCTTTGACGGTACGGAGTCCAGACGCTCAGGCAGGATTGCGTTTGCGTGTGGTGCGTTCGAAGGCTGCCGGATCAAGATTGACGCAGGCTGGAACGAGCATGCCGATATGACCCATCGCCACGGATTCTTCTTGCGCATCCCGTTGCTGATACTTTTCGTGATCCTGAGCACGGTCGGCGTTCGCGCCGCGGTCGAGCAGAACGCCTCGCCACAGCCGCGCAACCGGCTGGCGATCATCATCGGCAACACGAACTACCAGAGCAAGCGTCTCGAGCACCTCGCCAATGCGGTGAACGACGCGACGAAACTGTCCGATAGTCTCAAGCGGCTGAATTTCGAGGTTCTGACCGGAACCGATCTCACCGCCGATGGATTCGCCAAGCTTTTCCACGCCGCCGAGGCCAAGCTGCCCGAAAGCAGCGCCGTGCTGATCTTCTACGCCGGCCACGGCATGCAGGTGCAGGGCGAAAACTACCTGCTGCCGATCGATACGCCCGATCCGGAAAACCTGGACAAGCTGACGGCGCACGCCGTCAAGCTGAACGATGTGATCGCCAAATTCGCCAGTCGCGACCGTCAGACCTTCATCTTCCTTGATGCCTGCCGCAACAATCCGCTGGGCAGCGGCGCCAACATCTCCAACGGTCTGGCACAGGTAGAGGTCGGTGAAAACACATTTGTTGCCTTCGCCACCCAGCCCGGCAACGTCACCGTCGACGGTACCGGCGAAAACAGCCCGTTTACCACGGCGCTCCTGAAAAATGTCGAAATCCCCGGCTTGAGCATTTCGGACATGATGATCCGCGTCCGCAACGAGACCGAGGCGCTCACCGTCGGCCGCCAGGTTCCGTGGGACCAGTCGAACCTACGTGAACAATTCTATTTCACCGAACAGCAGATGCTCGATCCGGCGCAGTTGAGCGCCAGCCTGTCGCGCATCCTGTCCGATCCCGACGCCAAGAAGAAGCTGCAGATCGAACTCGCCTCCAACGACCTGCAGACCGCCGTTCTCATCGTCG
Organism: Mesorhizobium sp. LjRoot246; assembly: GCF_964254115.1. Classification (NCBI taxonomy): domain Bacteria; kingdom Pseudomonadati; phylum Pseudomonadota; class Alphaproteobacteria; order Hyphomicrobiales; family Phyllobacteriaceae; genus Mesorhizobium; species Mesorhizobium sp. LjRoot246. Next base: position 5,638,469 of record NZ_CAXUSN020000001.1, read on the forward strand.
GGCAGACGTTGCGGTCGGTCGAGATTCCGGCGCCGTCAGGCGGTTCAGCGGGGCCGGTCGGCACTCAGGTCGCCAATCTGTCTTCAACCGAAAGCGTTGCAGTCGCTCGCCAGAGCGTCGTCTCCGGCCTCGAAACCCTCATTGTCGGCGCATCGGCGGGCGAAGCGGAAAAGGACAAGGCGGGCGATCTTGCGCGCAGCATTCAGACGGAACTTCGGCGCCTGGGTTGCTACCGGATGCAGGTTGATGGCGATTGGGGCACGGGCTCCATCCGCGCCCTCACCGACTATTACAAAAATACCAAACAGGTCGCATCGACACCCGAGCCGACCGTCGGACTGCTCGGCGATCTCTTTCTGCGCTCAGGCAGAATCTGCAAGCAGCCGGTCATCGTCAAGGCCAAGCCGGCTAAAGTCGCGTCGGATAACGGCCCTTCGCAAACCGGTCCCGGCCGCAAGGCCGCGAAACGCACGCAGGTCGCCCCGCAACGCCCCGCAGCCCCCCCACCAGACATTAGTGGGGGCATAGGCATTGGTGGCGTGTTTTAGGATGTGGGTGGTCAGGCGCGCTTCGTTACCGCCCTTGTTGTGGGAATGCCGCGGCTCGTGGCCGCCACGCTCCTTGAGCGCAGCGGTTATGACGCAAAGGCATCGGAGCATTGGAAGGGCCGCTATAGGGAGATTGTCCATTGGCGCGCGATCGCGCGGATCAAAACCGCGGGAGCGCGACCGTATCTTCTTTGATCATTGCCTGATGAACACGCCCCTGTAGGTCTGGCCGGCGAGCGTATAGGTTCCGGCCAGAGTTCCGTCGGGCAGCATCATAAAACTAACGTCCGCGCCATTCGGGAGGCGCCCAAGCTTCAACGTAGTCCCTACAATTTTTCCTGCGCCTGCGGCCTCTCCCGGATTGTTATCGCCCAGAATTCCCCACGCATAGGTGACCGTCACCTTTCCGTTCGAAGAAACAGATTGAACAGCCAGTTTACCTTCATATGTGCCCTCCAATCGTCCGGCCCAATTGCCCGAAAAAGCAGCGTACTTTGTTGGAACGCCCTTTGAAGGAGGAGTGATTGTCACGGATTGATCCATGATTACCGAGCCAGGAGGAACAGCGGCAGGATCCAAGGCGGGTTGGGACGGAATGGTAGCAGGATCCAACACAGGTTCGACAGCAGCGGATTGCGGCGGTTCAGGAGCCGATTGGCACGCGGCTAGGGCAAGTGCCGCGAAGACCAGCATAAGGTTCCGCATCAATTTCTCCACATCGTTCTCCGACGGCGTATCCGAAAAGCCCACTGATCGGCAGAAAGTTCCATTCCCCACCCAGGCCGGATGTCGGAGACACCTGATAGGCCGAACAATGGCCCTAATAGATAGCCGAGCGTCAACCGTGTAGCGACCTCGCGCGGCCGGACCTCAGGTGGCTTGTTGGCGCGCTTCTGGATGTACCGTCAGAAATACCGGCAGATTCTGTCACTGCTTTTTCCGTCGCCAGCAGCAATCAAAACCTATCTCTTGAAAATCAATAGCTTGCCGATATTGGCGGTTCAATTGATGATGTGGAGTGTATGGTCAACGAGACCGAGTTAACACTATACTTTTCCACGCTAAAGCGCGCAAAGTCCGACATCAGAACCGTCAAAAATTAGGCTTTTGATTTTAAAGGGAAAATCGCCACAAATATTTCGAGGTTTCAGCAACTATCGGGACCAATCGGCGATTTTTGCAATCATATGGCGTCTGGCGGTGCGCCTATGCCGTTTCGAAAAAGTCCCGTCACCTCTCCAATTGTGTGCATCTTTTCATTGCGAAATCAATCGTCATGGGACCACAGGATGTGGCGCGGGCCATGATTCTATTGTCTTTTTCGTGGGCGTGAATTGGAGAGTTTCCCGTATTGTCTCGTATGGGTCCGCCACCACCGTACGCGTGAATTCGGCCACCTCATTGCCAGCATCGCGCCAGAAGCCGACATTTCCGGCGCGGCTCCTGAGCTACTATTTGAGCGACATTGCTCCGTAGCTTCACCCAGTTTCGGTAGGAATGTCGGTTTTGACGTGCCTTGAACCCAGCACCGAGCAACGCCTTGCGGCCAGCCATTGGGATCGCATGGTATCGGGCGAGGCCGGGAGCTTGGCGCTTGAACTTCACCACAAGACCACCGTCACCTCGAGCGCAACAACTGTTGAGCGATAGACCAGGCTTGCTCGACATGATGTCGGGCGGCCGCCTCAGCTTTGTCAGGGTCGCGCGACTTAATGGCGTCCATGATCGCGGTCATTTCGACTATCGCCGGTTCCCGGCGATTGGTTGAGGTTATGGTCATCGACCGCAGTTGATTGATGCGAACATTCAATCGTTGCACGATCTCCCAAGCGATGCGCTTTCCGGCAGCGTCGAAAAACTCTTCATAGAATTTCGCCGTTGCCCGCATCACCTCGACCGGCTCCCCTGACGCCCAGGCTTCGAGAAGGTTCGCAAAGGCACCATCAAGCATCGCGATTTGCTCGCTGGTTGCAGAGGTCGCGCAAGCACGCGCCGCGATGCCTTCGAGCAGCGCCCGCAATTCGTATATTTCATCGGTGCGGCCGAGATCCGGCCTAGCCACGGCAGGTCCATGGCCTGGTATCATCTGCACCAGGCCTTCCGCCTCCAGTTGCCGGAGCACCTCGCGTACCACCGAACGGCTCACCCCGAGCTGATCGCATAGCGGCCGCTCGACCAGCCTTTCGCCTGGCTGGAAGTGAAAGCCCATGATCGCCTCGCGCATGCGCTCCAGCGCCAGCGTCCTCAGTGTCTTGGCAGAGCGGTCGATCCGCAGCGTATCGTCTGACATTTTTTCTCCGCCTTAGCTTGCGCCGCCACAAAACAGATTCCGCAGCCGATTGACAAGGTTCTTGGCGCTCCATAGCATGGTATACCATAAGATGACACAGGGATGACGGCGCCGGATGGCTGCCATCGCGAACGAGGACTTCATGAAACCGGCCATTCGAAAAACCGTCACCTACATCGAAAACACGCTTATCGAGGGCGGCAAGGCCGCGCCCAAGCCGCTGCGCCTGATCGGCGTCGCCGCGGTGCTGACGAACCCCTGGGCTGGCCGCGGTTTCACCGAGGACCTGTCGCCGGAGATCCGCGCCGTCGCCCCGGTCCTCGGCGAACTGCTGACGCGCGAAATCATCGCCGTCGCCGGTTCGAGCGAAGCAATCGAGGGCTACGGCAAGGCCGCCATCTGCGGCACGGCGGGCGAGATCGAGCATGCATCGGCGTTGATCCATACGCTGCATTTCGGCAATCACTACCGCCGCGCGGTCGGCGCCAAGACCTATCTCGCCTTCACCAATCTGCGCGGCGGGCCGAACACGCCGATCATGATCCCGCTGATGGACAAGAACGACGAGGGCCGCCGCTCGCACTATCTGACCGTGCATTTCCAGATCGGCGATGCCCCCGCCCCCGACGAACTGGTGGTGGCGCTTGGCGCTTCGATCGGCGGGCGCCCGCATCACCGGATCGGCGACCGCTATCAGGACCTCAAGGAGGTGGGAGACCTGCATGGCTGATGTCGCCGCCCCCGCATGGATCCGCAACACTGCTCCGGACGGCACCGGCTTCATCCGCGCCGGCGCCGGCGCGCCGGTTCTGCTCATCCACGGCGTCGGCATGAACGCGACGATCTGGCGCGATCAGATCGTCGCGATGCAGGACCGCCACGACCTGATCGCCATCGACATGCTCGGCCACGGCAGCTCGCCGCTGCCGCCGGAAAATGCTGCCCTGTCGGATTTCGCCGAGCAGGCGCTGCGCCTGCTCGATCATCTTGGCCTTGCGTCGGTATCGATCGTCGGCCATTCGATGGGCGCGCTGGTCGCCCTGGAAATCGCCCTTCGCGCGCCGTCGCGCGTCCGCTCCATTGTCTGCCTCAACGCTGTGTTCCGCCGCCCCGAAACCCTGGCGCAGGCCGTGCGCGAGCGTGCGGCAGCCCTCGGCACGCATGGCGATCCTTCCGCCATCGCGGCAACGCTTGCCCGCTGGTTCGGCGACCCGCTGCCGGAGAGCCTGGCGGGGGCGGCGGCAACGGCGCGAGCTGCTCTTGAAGGCGTCGACCCGGAAGGCTACGCGCGCACCTATCGCCTTTTTGCCCATGCCGATGCCGAGCATGCCGATGCCTTGGCCGGGCTGGCCGCACCAGCCCTGTTCATGACCGGGTCTGACGATAGCAATTCGACCCCTTCCATGTCGGCGGCGATGGCGCGGCTCGCGCCGCACGGCCAATGCCTGGTGCTCAGCGGAGAAAGGCACATGATGGCAATGGCTTCATCCGAAAAAGTGACTCACCGCATCAGCGCCTTTCTCGATGCTGGCGAAGCCGAGACGCCGCAGGCCGATGCCGCCTTCGACAGCGGCGAATTCCGGCGCGCGCTCGGCTCCTTCCTGACCGGCGTCACCATCGTCACCACGGTCAGTGCGGAAGGCGAGCCGCGCGGCTTCACCGCCAACTCCTTCACCTCGGTCTCGCTCGAACCGCCGCTGGTGCTTGTCTGCATCGCCAAGAAGGCGCTGGGACACGGCGCGTTCTCCACATCGAAAGGCTTCGCCATCAACATCCTGTCGGAGAGCCAGAAGACCCACTCCGGCATCTTTGCCTCCAAGGCCGCGGACAAGTTCGCGACCGTGGCCTGGCAGCCGGGCCAGACCGGCAATCCGCTGATCGACGGTTCGGTCGCGGTGTTCGATTGCGCCATGCAGCAACTGGTCGACGCCGGCGATCACTCGATCCTCATCGGCCGCGTCCGCGATTTCAGCCACAACGGAGCACAGCCTCTCGGCTATTGCCGGGGCACCTATGTGACGCCCGGCCTCAGCCAGGAGGCGCTAGCGGCCGTACCCCCTGATACGGAAGTCGGCGCCATTCTCGAAAATGAAGGCCGCGTGCTGTTCTTCGAAACACCGGACGGTTTCAACGAATTGCCGGCAGGTCGCGGGCTGGGCTCGCCAAAGGATCCCCACAGCCTCAAAGGATGCCTTGCCGCCAAGGCTGTCGACGCGCATCTCGGCTTCCTGTTCGCCGTCTGGGACGATGCAGCTGCTCCGTCGCGCACGCATGTCTACTATCGCGGAGCGGTCGACGGCCCCTGTTTGGGCGATCGCCGGATCAGGCTTGTCGACATCGACCAAATCGCCGATCTCAGGATCGCCGACCCGGCGGTTCGTTCCATGCTGACCCGCTATGTCCGCGAACGCACGCAAGATGCATTCGGCGTCTATGTCGGCAACGAGGTCGAAGGCGAAGTCCGGCCGCTCGCCAAACCTTCGCCAGTTCTTCTGTCCGGTCGCGGGTGACGCTGATGAAATTCTCGCTTTTCGTCCACATGGAGCGCTCGGATCTGGCAAAGCCGCATTCCGAGCTTGTCGGCGAGCTGGAAGAGCTGGTTGTGCAGGCCGAAGAAGCAGGCTTCGAGACCGCCTGGATCGGCGAGCATCATGGCATGGAATTCACCATCTCGCCGAACCCGTTCATCAACATCGCCTGGCTCGCCGCCAAGACCAGGCGCATAAGGCTCGGCACCGGAACCATCGTCGCGCCGTTCTGGCACCCGATCAAGCTTGCCGGCGAAGCGGCGATGGCCGACGTGATCTCCGGCGGCCGCCTCGACATCGGCATTGCGCGCGGCGCCTACGCTTACGAATACCAGCGGCTTTTTCCCGGCCTCGAAGCATGGGGCGCCGGCCAGCGCATGCGCGAGATGGTACCGGCGATCCGCGGCCTGTGGGATGGCGATTTCGAACTCTCCGGCGAGTTCTGGTCGTTCCCGCCGACCACCTCGTCGCCCAAGCCACTGCAAAAGCCCTATCCGCCGATCTGGGTGGCCGCGCGCGATCCGAACTCGCACGACTTTGCCGTCGCCAGCAAATGCAATGTGCAGGTGACGCCGCTGGCCTCGGGCGATGGCGAGGTGGCCAGTCTGATGGAGCGCTTCAACACCGCTTGTGGTGCCCACCCCGACATAGCACGGCCCGAAATCATGCTCCTGATGCATACATTCGTCGCCGAGGACGCGGCCGATGCCGACCACCTGACGCAGGATCTGTCGCAATTCTACTGCCAGTTCGGCGCCTGGTTCCAGAACAAGAAGCCGGTGCGCCAGGGCATATTGGAGCCGCTGACTGATGCCGAAATCGCGGCCATGCCGCAATATGCGCCGGACAAGATCCGGCAGAACCTCGTCATCGGCGAAGCCGACGAGGTGATCGCCAGGCTGAAGGCCTATGAGGCGCTCGGCTACGACCAGTATTCGATCTGGATCGACAGCGGCCTCTCCCACCAGCGCAAGAAGAAATCGCTGCAGCTCTTCATCGACAGGGTGATGCCGGCTTTTACCGAACCGAAAGCGGGATCGTGATGAGCACCGCTCAATTCAGGAACTATATCGACGGCAGCTTCGAGGACGCGGCAGCGACTTTCGACAGCATCGACCCGTCGACCGGCGCGGCATGGGCAAAAATGCCCGCTGCCTCATCCGATGACGTCGACCGCGCCGTCGAGGCCGCTCACCTTGCGCTGCGCTCCGGTCCATGGCCGGCGCTGACGGCAACAGCGCGCGGCAAGCTCCTGGTGCGGCTCGGCGACCTGGTGGTCGCCAATGCCGACCGGCTGGCGGAACTCGAGACGCGCGACACCGGCAAGATCATCCGCGAGACCCGCGCCCAGATCGCCTATGTCGGCGACTACTACCGCTACTATGGCGGACTGGCCGACAAGCACGAAGGCGCGTTCGTTCCCATCGACAAGGCGGACATGGAAGTGACTATCCGGCCCGAGCCGATCGGCGTCGTCGCCGCCATCGTGCCGTGGAATTCGCAACTCTTCCTGTCCGCCGTCAAGCTCGGGCCGGCGCTTGCCGCCGGCTGCACCGTTGTCCTCAAGGCTTCAGAGGATGGCCCTGCCCCGCTGCTCGCCTTCGCCGAACTGGTTCATGAGGCCGGCTTTCCCGCCGGCAGCGTCAACATCCTGACCGGCTTCGGCCATGATTGCGGCCACCGCCTGACCAGCCATCCGCTCGTCGCCCGCGTCGCCTTCACCGGCGGCCCGGCGACGGCGCGGCAGATCGTCAGGAACACGGCTGAAAATCTCGCTTACACGACGCTCGAACTGGGCGGCAAAAGCCCGGTCGTGGTGTTCGCCGATGCCGATCTCGACAGTGCCGCCAACGCCGTCGTCGCCGGCATTTTCGCCGCCACCGGCCAGAGCTGCGTCGCCGGCTCGCGGCTGCTGGTCGAACGTTCGGTGAAGGACGAATTCCTCGCCCGGCTCAAGCGCAAGGCAAAAGCGATCCGCATCGGCGACCCGCAGGATCCTGCAACCGAAATGGGGCCGCTTGCCACATCACGGCAGCGCGACCGGATCGAGAAGATCGTTGCGGCAAGCCTTGCCGCAGGCGGACGCCTTGTCACCGGCGGCGAAAGGCCTGCAGGCCACGAAAGCGGCCTATACTACGCACCGACGATCATCGATGCCAATGACAACACCGGCCTGCCCTGCGTGCGCGAAGAACTATTCGGTCCCGTCCTCAGCGTGCTCGCCTTCGATACCGAAGTCGAGGCGCTCGCGTTTGCCAACGACACGCCTTTCGGCCTGGCGTCCGGCGTCTTCACCACCAATCTCACCAAAGCGCACCGCATGGCGCGCGGCATCCATGCCGGCGTGGTCTGGATCAACACCTATCGCGCCGTCTCGCCGCTGGTTCCGTTCGGCGGCTATGGCCAGTCCGGCCTCGGCCGCGAAGGCGGCATGGACGCGATCCGCGACTACACACGCTCGAAATCGGTCTGGATACGCACATCGGACGACCCAATTCCCGATCCTTTTGTCATGCGGTAGCCGCCGCAGGTCGGGGATTCGCGATCAAGGCGAAAACGCCGATCACGAACAACCAACAACGAAAACAAACAGAGGAGAACGACATGAAACTGATCACCACCGGCATCCTGGCCGGATTTTTCGCAACCACACTTCTGGCAACGACAGCCGCAAGGGCCGAGGACATGGTGTTCACCTCCTGGGGCGGGACGACCCAGGAAGCGCAGACCAAATCCTGGGCGGAGCCGTTCACGGCCGCATCCGGCATTAAGGTCCTGCAGGACGGCCCGACCGACTACGGCAAGCTGAAGGCGATGGTCGACAGCGGCAGCGTCAACTGGGATGTCGTCGACGTCGAGATGGATTTCGCCATCAAGGCGGCCAAGGACGGCCTGCTCGAGCCGATCGACTTCACCGCCGTGCCGAAGGCCGACCTCGATCCGCGCTTCACCACCGATCATGCCGTCGGCAGTTTCTACTATTCCTTCGTGCTCGCCTGGAACAAGGGCGCCGTTTCGGGTGAACCGGCCGGCTGGGCCGACATGTTCGACCTCAAGAAATTCCCCGGCAAGCGGACCTTCTACAAATGGTCGGCGCCCGGTGTCATCGAGATCGCCTTGCTGGCCGATGGCGTTCCGGCCGACAAGCTCTATCCGCTCGACCTCGATCGCGCCTTCAAGAAGCTCGACACCATCAAGTCGGATATCGTCTGGTGGGGCGGCGGTGCGGAGTCGCAGCAATTGATCGCGTCCGGCGAAGCGACGTTCGGCCAGCTCTGGAACGGCCGCGTCTTCGCACTTCAGCATGACGAAGCTGACGTCGGCGTGTCCTGGGCTCAGAACCTGACGGCGGCCGACGTTCTGGTGGTGCCGAAGGGCGCCAAGAACAAGGATGCAGCGATGAAGTTCCTAGCCGCGGCAAGCAGCCCGGCCGGCCAGGCGAAATTTGCCGAAGCCAGCGGCTATGCGCCTGTCAATACCAAGGCCAAGGCCGAGATGGCGGCGGACGTCGTGAAGTCGCTGCCGGACGCTCATGTCGATGGGCAGATCGATCTCGACATGAACTATTGGGCTGAGAACCGCGACGCCATCGCGACGCGCTGGTACGCCTGGCAGGCGAAATAGCGCAGGCTGCCGCAACAGAACGGGACGAGGCGGCTCAGGCTGTCTCGTTCCACAAACAGGTTCCCGCCATGTCAGTCGAAACGCGTCAGATCTTTGGGATAGTCAGAATGCCGGCAGGCTTCGCTGGCCTGCTGCCGGCACTGATCCTGATTGCGCTTTTTTTCGTCGTCCCGGTGCTGGCCCTGCTGTTGCGCAGCATCACCGAGCCCGCTCCCGGCCTGCAGAACTACGCGACGCTTCTGGGTGACGGCACCTATGCCAGGGTGTTCTTCAACACCTTCCTGGTCGCGGCGGTCGTCACCGCCGTCACCGTCCTCGTCGCCTTTCCGGTCGCTTGGATGCTGGCGATCATGCCGGCGGCGATCGCCTCGATCGTCTTCGGCATCATCATCCTGTCGATGTGGACCAATCTGCTCACCCGCACTTACGCCTGGATGGTGTTGCTGCAGCGCACCGGCGTCATCAACCGGACGCTGATGGCCGCAGGCATCATCGACCTGCCGCTGCCGCTCATCAACAATCTCACCGGCGTCACCATCGGCATGGTCTACATCATGCTGCCCTTCATGATCCTGCCGCTGGTCGGCACGTTGCGGGCGATCGACCCGATGACGCTGCGCGCCGCGTCGCTGTGCGGCGCCAGCCCTTTCCAGGCCTTCCGCCGTATCCTTTTGCCGCTGTCGCTGCCCGGCATCGCCGCCGGCGGCCTGATGGTGTTCGTCATGTCGCTCGGCTATTTCGTCACGCCGGCACTGCTCGGCGGCACGTCGAACATGATGCTGGCCGAAATGATCGCGCAGATGATCCAGTCGTTACTCAATTGGGGGCTCGGCAGCGCCGCCGCCTTTATCCTGCTGGTCGTGACCATGGCTCTCTACGCATTGCAGCTGCGCCTTGTCGGCGCCCGCCGCGTGACGGGAGGCGTCTGAGATGCTGCTTGATTACGACCGCATGGGTTGGCTGAAAATTGCGCTGCTCGGCTTCACCGCGCTGGTCGCCGCCTTCCTCCTCTTGCCGGTGGTCTTCATCGTCCTGCTCTCCTTCGGATCGTCGCGCTGGCTGGCCTTTCCGCCACCCGGCTGGACGCTGAAATGGTACCAGGAGCTGTTTGCCGATCCGGCCTGGCTGGAGGCGGCGCTGACCAGCGCCCGCATCGCCACCATGACGGCAATCCTCGCTGTGGTGATCGGCCTCATCGCCTCCTTTGCCCTGGTTCGTGGACAGTCTCGCGGCTGCGAAATCCTGCGCGGCCTGCTGCTGACGCCGATGGTCCTGCCGGTCGTGGTCTTCGCCATCGCCATCTACGCCTTCTTCCTGCGCCTCGGTCTCGGCGGCACCACGATCGGCTTCGTCATCGCCCACACCGTGCTGGCGCTGCCCTTCGCCATCATCCCTATCGCCACGGCGCTCGAAGGCTTCGATAAATCGATCGAGGATGCGGCCATCGTCTGCGGCGCCAGCCCGCTCGAGGCCAAGCTCAGGATCACCTTGCCTTCGATCCGGATCGGCATCTTTTCCGCAGCGATCTTCGCCTTCCTCGCCTCCTGGGATGAAGTCGTCGTAGCGATCTTCATGGCCAGCCCGACCTTGCAGACCTTGCCGGTCAAGATCTGGGGCAGCTTGCGCTCGGATCTGAGCCCGGTCATCGCCGCCGCCTCCAGCCTGCTCGTCGGCCTGACGCTTGCCCTGATGGTGGTGACGGCATTGCTGCGCCGAAAGTTCCAGACATGACCCAGCCCTTCCTCTCTATCCGCAAATTGCACAAGGCGTTCGGCGCGTTCACTGCCGTGCATGACGTCACCCTTGAGATACCCAAGGGTGAATTCCTGACCTTTCTCGGACCTTCGGGCTCCGGGAAATCGACGACGCTCTACGCCATCGCCGGCTTCCAGGATCCGAGCTCCGGCGACGTGCAGTTGGAAGGCAAGTCGCTGCTCGCCGTGCCGCCGCACAAGCGCAACATCGGCATGGTGTTCCAGCGCTATACGCTGTTTCCGCACCTGACGGTGGCCGAAAACGTCGCCTTTCCGCTGCGCGTTCGCCGCCAACCGGACGCCGAGGTGAAGAAGAAGGTTGCCGACATGCTGGCGTTGGTGCGGCTGGAAAGCTTCGCCGCGCGATTGCCAGGCGCCTTGTCGGGCGGCCAGCAGCAGCGCGTCGCGTTGGCGCGAGCGCTGGCCTATGACCCGCCGATCCTTTTGATGGACGAGCCGCTGTCGGCGCTCGACAAGAAGCTGCGCGAGGAAATCCAGGCCGAGATCCGCCGCATCCACCGCGAGACCGGCGTCACCATCCTCTACGTCACCCACGATCAGGAAGAGGCGCTGCATCTCTCCGACCGCGTCGCCCTGTTCAGGGACGGCCGCATCGAACAGACCGGCACCGGCGAGGATCTGTATCTCCGTCCGGCGACGGACTTCGTTGCCGGCTTCATCGGCAATTCGAATTTCCTCCCCGCCGAGCATCTCGAAACCGTCGACGGGGCTGCAACGATCCGGCTGACGGACGGTTCGCTCGTCTCCGGCGTGAGCGTCAACGGCGCTTTCGAGAAGGGCCAAAAAACCAGGCTGATGATCAGGCCGGAAGCGTTTGGCATGGAGCGAAAGCCGGCGAGCGCGGAACTCAATGTCGAGATCGTCGATGTCGCCTTCTATGGCGAACGCCGGCGCATCGTTGCGCGCACCGCCTCAGGACAGGAGATCGACATCAGGCCGACCTCTAGCGCCATGCGGTCACATGACCCAGCGCAGTCCCGCCGGCAGATGTTTTTCGATCCGGCCGCCGCGTTCCTGTTTCCCGCCTGAGCGAAGTCAGAACCGGCTAACTGCACGTCATACGGTGGTTGCGACCATGCGCGACGTCGAAGGAAGCGTCGGTCAATTCGGCGATCGACCATGTAATCAAGCACGGAAAAATTGATGCGCTGATCAACAATGCAGGAACGATGTTCGTTGGGATCACGGAAGCCTACACGGTCGCGGATGTCGAACGGCAGTTTGCGGTCAATTTCTTCGGCGCCGTGCGCGCCGACCGCGCCGTTCCGCCGCATATGCGTGCCGCCAGCAGCGGCTTCTCGTCCATGTCACGTCGCTCATGGGCCGACTGATCTTTCCTCTCTTCGGTGTCTATTCTGCGAGCAAATTTGCGCTCGAGGCGCTTGCCGAATCTTACCGCTATGAACTGTCGAGCTTCGGCGTCGACTCGGCGATCGTCGAACCTGGCCCATTCCCCAGCAACTTGCTTCCATCCAGTCCGGGAGCCATCCGATGCAGGGGTGCTGACATCATATGGACCGGTCGCGGCAGCGACCCGGTCTTGACCGGGGTCGGCGAGGATGACGAGCGTCCTTGTCGGCGAAAGATCTGTCCGCCTTTTCATGCCCTAGCCACGTGATTGGATACGACGTATCTGTAAAATGAATTTCGTTGCTAAGATCCTTCATGAACGAGCAAGATCGACGTTTTACGCGCGAGCGCATGACAATCCTCGGCGATGTCAGAGCGGCATCCTTTCTTCCGTGGATCGAGCGTCATGCCGCTAAGCTCGGCCTCGCGCAGGCAATATTCATTGCCGGTCCCGACCGGATCGAACTCGACGTTGCCGGTCCGGCGGAACTGGTCGACATGATGGAGATGGGGTGCTCTCTTGGACCAATCGATGTCTGGGTCGAGGCCATTCGCCGGGCGCCGATCGAGAACGAATCGGGCTAGGTTTGCGGCGTCGCCTGTCAGGTGTCATGCACCTTTTTTAGGCATTATTGCCAGTGAGGAAATGTTGTGCAAACGTAACCAGGCTTATTAGCATGTCCTTGACCGCGAAGCTGCGCTCGGGAAGATGCTGGTGTCGTTTGAAAGTTGAAGTATGCCGCCCTATCCGACCGGCTCATGGATGCCTGTTGCCCTCTCCGCGGACTTGCCTGCGGGAACTGTAATGCCGGTGCAATCCCCAGCCGGACCCGTTGCCCTTTGGCGAAGCCGCTCCGGCCGTGCGGCGGCCTTTGCCGACAGGTGCCCTCATCGCGGCATGCGCCTTTCCCACGGCTTCGTGCGCGGTGAGACCCTGTCCTGCATTTATCACGGCTGGAGCTATGCCCAGGCGGGAAACTGCCTGCGCATCCCGGCCCATCCGGCACTGACGCCGCCGGACACGATTCGTGTCGCGATGCAGCCCGTCGAGGACGACGACGGTATCATATGGATTTCCGCTGGCGAACCCGCCGCCGGGCCGCCGCGGTTCGAGGGCCTTGCCCCCCTGCGCTCCATGATGGTGGAAGCGGACATCGCGGCGCTGGAGGCGGCCGCGGGCACGAAGTCCGGCGCAGGCCTGCTCGACTACACGCACAATGCCCAGACCGTCCGGCTGCTGCTTGTCCCCGAAGGGCAAGCGCGGACGCTGATGCATGTTCTGGTGGACGAAGACAGCAATCCGACCCAGCGTATCGGCGCGTCGAGGGCCGCCGAGGCGCTGCGACGGGCGGCCGAGAATATTTCGCGCAGCGGGATCGCCCAATGACCCGCAACGCGATGATCGACGAATGGTATCCGGTCGGCCTCGCCAGCCAGCTTGATGTGCATGGACGCAAGACGGCCCTGATGGGCGAGCCGATCGTGGTGAGGCGCGGCGAAGACGGAACCGCGAAGGTCACGGGCGGCAACGAACGCGCGCTGCCGGCCTGCGTCCGCTATGGTCATGTCTGGTCATCGCTCGGTGATCCGCAAAAGCCGCTGTTTGCGATCCCCGAGGCCGATCAGCCCGGCCGCCGGCTCGTCGATGTCGGGGTGATGCGCGTGCGCTGCTCGCCGTTGCGCGCGGTGGAGAACTTCCTCGACATCGCGCATTTTCCTTTTGTGCATACCGACATATTGGGGGCCGAACCGCATACCGAGGTCCAGAACTACAAGGTCGAGATCCGGGAGGACGAAGACGAGGTTTGGGCGACCCAGGTGAAGTTCTACCAGCCGCAGGCCGCCAAATCGGCGGAAGGCGGCATAACCACCGAATACATGTATCGCGTGCCTGCGCCGACCTGCTCGATCCTCTACAAGACCTGCCCGCCGCGCCCGGGTGAATGGGACGTCATCACGCTGTTCGTGCAGCCACTTGCCGAAGACCTGTGCGACGTCTGGCCGTGGATGGCGCTGTTCGACGACGAAACACCGATGACGGACCTGATCCATTTCCAGCAGACGATCTTCCTTCAGGACCGGTCGATCCTCGAGAACCAGATTCCGGGGCTGCTGCCGCTCGATCCCGGCATGGAAATTCCCACGCGGGCCGACCTGACATCGGTTGCCTACCGGCGCTGGCTGAAACGCCATGGCTACACCTACGGCGCGCAGTTGGTGGCGCAATGAAGCTCTACGACTACGTGCTGTCGCCGAGCTGCTACAAGGCGCGCCTGATGGCCGCGCTGACCGGTGTGACACTCGACATCCGCCCCGTCGACTTCCATCCCGGCGCCGAGCATCGCGGTCCCGAGCTCATGGCGCTCAACCCGGCTGGTTCGATCCCGATCCTGGAGGATGGCGACCTCGTCCTGACCGAATCCTCGGCCATGCTGGTTTACCTCGCCGCGAAGGCGGCGCCGCAATGGCTGGGCAACGACACGCCCAGGCGGGCGGCGCGCGTTCAGCAATGGCTTTCCTTCTCGCATCGGCTGACCGCCAGCCTGGGGGCGGCGCGCCTGCACGAGATGCTGTTGCGTCCGGGCAATATCGCTGTCCTTCAGGGGCAGGGGACAGCGGCCCTGCGGGAACTGGAAGCCGGCCTCGTCGAACAGCGTATCCGCGGCCAGCGCTTCCTTGCGTCGGACCGGCCGACGATCGCCGACGTCGCCTGCTTTCCCTATGTGGCGCTGGCGCCCGACGGCGGCGTTTCGCTCGATCCCTATCCCGCGATCCGGCTCTGGTCGCGGGCGATCCGCGCCATCGAGGGTTTCATCGAGATGCCCGGCATCCATCGGCTGCACGAGCTCAAGGCCGAGCCCGTCCCAGAAGTCGGCGAGGCCTGACGTGGCGGGCTATTTGCTGAAGAACTGCGCTGCGGTCATCGTCGACGAGGGCAACGGTCCGGACGTCCGACGCGATGTCGATGTCCTGACCGACGGGCCGGCGATACGGGCCATCGGCGAAGGCCTCGACGAGGGCGAGCTGCCCGCCGGCACCATCGCGCGGGATGCCGCTGGCTGGTTCGTCTATCCCGGCCTCGTCAACACTCATCACCACTTCTTTCAGTGCTTCGTGCGCAACCGCGCCGATCTGGACTGGACGAAGCTGTCGGTCATCGAATGGCTCGACCGCATCTATCCCATCTTCTCGCGACTGACCGAGGAATGCTTCTACCACGCGTCGGTGACGGCCATGGCCGAGTTGATAAAGCACGGCTGCACGACGGCATTCGACCATCAGTATTGCTTTCCGCGGCATGCCGGCAAACGGCTGATCGACCGGCAGTTCGAAGCGGCCGAACTCCTCGGCATGCGCTTCCATGCCGGACGCGGCGGCAACACGCTGCCGAAATCGCAAGGCTCGACCATCCCCGACGCCATGCTGGAAACGACGGACGAATTCATCGCCGACTGTGCCCGATTGATCGATACCTACCATGATGCCGGTCCGTTCAGCATGCGCCAGGTCGCCGTCGCGCCCTGCCAGCCAGTCAACTGCTATCGCGAGACGTTCGTGGAATCGGTGGCGCTGGCGCGCGACCGCGGAGTGCGCATGCATACACATGTCGGCGAGGGCGAAAGCCCGCTCATCGAGGCCCGTCACGGCATGCGCACGGTGGACTATTGCGCTGAGATCGGCTTCTGCGGGTCGGACGCTTTCTATGCCCATTGCTGGGAGCTGAGCCACGACGAACTGCGCAAGATGGCCGCAAGCGGCACCGGCGTCGCGCACTGCCCGGAGCCGGTCTATCTCGTCGGCGCCGAAATCACCGACATCCCGGCGATGTCGGCCTTCGGGCTCAATTTGGGGCTGGGCTGCGACGGTGCCGCCTCGAACGATAATTCGAACCTGATGCACTGCATCCATTCCGCCTACATGCTGCAATGCCTGTCGGCGTCGACACGCGAGCATCCGGTTCCGCCGCCGGCCGATTTTCTCAGCTATGCGACGACCGGGGGCGCGACGCTGCTCGGGCGCGGCGACATCGGCAGGCTGGCGCCCGGCATGGCCGCCGACCTTTTCGCCATCGACACGCGGCGCATGGACTATGTCGGCACGCGGCACGATCCGCTGAGCCTGCTGGCCAAGGTGGGCATCGGCGCGCCGACCGACATGACCATGATCAACGGCCGCATCGTCTGGGCCAAGGGCGAGTTCCCGGGGCTCGACGAGGCTCGGCTGTTCGCGCACGCCGAGGCGGCGCTCGCGACCGTGGAATTCTAGAAACCAAAACAAGGGGAACTGACATGCTGACAAATCTGACCCGCAGAACATTGATGAAGGGCGCGGCTGCCTCCGGGCTCGTCGCAGCGGTGGGCGGCCGCGCGCTTGCCGCCGACGAACCTTTGGGCATCGTGCTTGTGGTCCCATCACCGGTCGGCGATGTCGGCTGGGGTCGCGCGCTCGCCGACGGGCTCGAACCGGTGAAGGCGGCCTATGGCGACAAGGTGAAGGTGACCGTCATCGAGAACATACAGGAAGGACCCGATGCCGACCGGATCATGAACAAGGCGGTTGCCGACGGGAACAAGTTCTTGATCGCAGGGTCCTTCGGCTACCAGAACGGTGCCCTGCAGATCGCGCGCCGCAATCCCGGCGTCACCGTGCTGCATGCTTCCGGTTTCCAGGTGGCGCCGAACTTCTCACCCTTCGCGGCCCAATATTCCCAGGGGACCTACCTGATGGGCATGGCGGCGGCCGCGCTTTCCAAGACCGGCAAGCTTGGCTCGGTCTCGGCCTTCGCCATTCCGGAGCTGATCACTTCCATCAACGCTTTCACGCTGGGAGCGCAGGCGGTGAAGCCCGATGTCGAGGTTTCGGTCGTATGGGTGAACTCATGGTTCGATCCGGCCAAGGAGCAGGAAGCCGCCAAGGCGCTGCTGGCGCAGAAATGCGACGTGATCTTCTCCAACGCGCAGGACACACCCTCCGTCGTCTCGGCCTGCGAGGAGGCCGGCGTCCCCGCCTTCAACCTCAACTCGTCGATGAAGAAATACGCGCCCAAAACCTATCTCGGCTGTGTTGCGACCGACTGGTCGCCCTTCTTCAAAGCCTCGGTCGATGCCCACATCACCGGCAACTTCAAGGGCGCCAACGCTTTCCTGGGTGTCGGCGACAAGGTGGTCGAGGTTGTTGACTGGAACCCGGGCATCCCGGCCGACATGGTGGCCAGGATCAAGGAGGTGGAAGCCAAGATCGCCGACGGCAGCTTCTCGACCTTTACCGGCCCGATCGCCAAGGCCGACGGCAGCGAGGCCGTCCCCGCCGGCAAGACGATGAGCGAGGCCGAGATCGTGGCCATGGACTGGCACGTCAAGGGTGTCAACACGCCGCTGCCGAAGTGACAATGACCGTCCCGCTCCTGTCGCTGCGCGGCATCTCCAAGAGCTACGGCCAGATCCATGCCAATCGAGACATCGATCTGGATGTGGCTCCGCGCTCGATCCATGCGATCCTCGGGGAAAACGGAGCGGGCAAGTCGACGCTGATGAAGCTGATCTACGGCGTCGAGCAGCCGGACGCCGGAACGGTGAGCTGGAAAGGAGAGCCCCTGGCCCTCGCTTCCCCCGCGGATGCGAGGCGCAAGGGGATCGGCATGGTGTTCCAGCATTTCTCCTTGTTCGAGACGCTGACGGTGGTGGAGAACATCCGGCTGGTCGTGCCGAGGGGCAAATCGGATCTTGCGGAACGCATCCGTACGCTCGGCCGCGACTTCGGACTCGAGGTCGATCCGCGCGCCCATGTCCACGCGCTCTCGGTCGGGGAGCGGCAGCGGGTGGAAATCATCCGCTGCCTGATGACCGAACCCCAGCTCCTGATCCTCGACGAACCGACCTCCGTCCTGCCGCCGCAATCGGTGGGCAAGCTGTTCGAGACTTTGCGGCGGCTGCGCGACGGTGGCGTTTCCATCCTGTTCATCTCGCACAAGCTGGAGGAGATCCGCGCGGTCTGCGACCGCGCGACCATCCTGCGCGGTGGGCGCATCACCGGCCATGTGGACCCGCGCGATCATGACGCGCACGACCTCGCCCGCATGATGATCGGCCGCGACATGCCGCAGCCCATGCCGGCGATGGCGCATTCCGGCGGAGAAAAGCGCCTCGAAATCATCGGCCTCGACCATCGGCCGGACGATCCCTTCGCTGTGCCTCTTAGCGACGTCAGCCTGACGGTCCGGGCCGGCGAGATCCTCGGCATCGCGGGCATATCGGGCAACGGGCAGAGCGAACTCGCAGCGCTGATTTCAGGTGAGACGGCGCTGCCGCGCGAGAAGTCCGATCGCATCTACATGATGGGAAAGGATGTTGGCGCGCTCAATGCGGCGGCCCGCCGCCGGCTGGGCTTCGCTTTCGTTCCGGAGGAAAGGCTCGGCCGCGGCGCGGTGCCGGAGATGTCTCTCGTCCTCAACAGCCTTCTGACCGCCCATCCGTTCGGCTTGTTGAAACGCGGCCTTGTCGACACTGCCCGGGCCAAGGCTTTCACCGAGGACTGCATCCGGCAATACGACGTGCGCACGCCCGGTTCCGAAGCGGAGGCCGGCGCGCTTTCGGGGGGCAATCTGCAAAAGTTCATCGTCGGCCGCGAGATCATGCTGTCGCCGAAATTGCTGTTCGTGGCGCAACCCACCTGGGGCGTGGACGTCGGCGCTGCTTCCGCCATCCGCCGGCGTCTCGTCGCCCTTCGCAATGAAGGCATGGGAATCCTCGTCATTTCGGAGGAATTGGAGGAGCTGTTCGAACTCTGCGATTCGATCCGGGTGATCCATCAGGGCCGGCTGAGCCCGCCGCTGGTGACGCGCGATACCAGACCCGAGGAGATCGGCCGCTACATGATCGGCGCGCATTCGACGCCCAGGAAGGTCCCTGCATGAGTGCTCTCTCCCCGCCGTTCCTTCCCGTTCTGGTTCGCCGGGAGCATGCCTCGCTTAGCGTGAAGCTGGTCGCCCCGCCCGTGGCGCTCGGTCTTGCGACACTCCTCAATCTCGGGCTCTACCTCCTGATGGGCCGCGATCCGGTAGCCGTTTTCCACGCGATGCTTCTGGAGCCTTTCCTGTCCTGGGCCTCGTTCTCGGAAGTCCTGCTGAAGACCGGACCGCTCCTGCTGATCGCGCAGGGGCTTGCGATCGGCTTTCGCGCCAAGGTCTTCAACATCGGCGCCGAAGGCCAGTTCATTCTTGGCGCGATTTTCGCATCGGCCATTCCCATCTGGTTCCCGGAGGCAACGGGCCAGTGGATCTGGCCCGCCATGCTTGTCATCGGTGCGCTGGGTGGCGCGCTATGGGCGTCGCTCACGGCCTTCTGGCGCGTGAGGCTCAACGCGAACGAGATTCTCGTGTCACTCATGCTGGTGTTCGTTGCGGCGCAATTGCTCAACTATCTGCTTCTCGGACCCTGGAAGGATCCGAACGGCTTCAACTTCCCGCAATCGGTGATGTTCCAGTATGATGCGATGGTGCCGATCCTGATCCCCGGCACCCGTGTCAACGTCTCGCTGCTTGTCGCCTGCGCGTTCTCCCTCGCGGCGTGGGTTTTCATGCAGAGGAGTTTCGCGGGTTACAAGCTGCAGGTCGGCGGCCTCGCGCCGCACGCAGCCGGATACGCCGGCTTCAACGAGGGGTGCGCGATATGGCTTTCGCTCCTCATCGGCGGCTTCGCGGCTGGCCTCGCCGGAGCCGCCGAGGTAGCCGGACCGCTTGGCCAGTTGCAGCGCTCCATTTCGACCGGCTACGGCTATGCCGCCATCATCGTCGCGTACCTCGGAGGCCTTCACCCGATCGGCATCGTCTTTTCCGCGCTGCTGATGGCAGCCCTCTATATCGGTGGCGATAACGCGATGGTCTCGGCAAATCTGCCGGTCGCCGCGGTCCGGGTCTTCCAGGGCAGCCTGCTGCTCGCCTATCTCGTCGCCATCGCCTTCGTCCGCTACCGGCTCGACTGGCGCCACGCCGTCCACGGAAGCATGTCATGAACGCCGCCGAGTTCATCGTCGCCGGGATGCTGGCGGCGGCTACGCCGTTCCTTCTGGCGGCGCTCGGCGAACTGGTGGCCGAGCGGGCCGGCGTCCTCAATCTCGGCGTGGAGGGACTAATGGCCCTCGGCGCGGTCATCGCCTTCATCGTCGTCCATCAGGGCGGCGGGCATCTCCTCGGTTTCGTCGCCGCGGGCCTGGCCAGCGCTGCGCTTTCCCTTGTCTTTGCCGTCATCGCGCTGGGATTCCGCGCGAACCAGGTCGCAGTGGGACTCGCCATAGGCATACTCGGCCAAGGCCTCTCGGCGCTGTTCGGCAAGAGCTATGAGAGCCTTACGGTCAAGGGGCTTCCGAAGCTTTCGCTGCCCTGGCTTTCGGATATCCCGGTCTTCGGTGGCCTGTTCGCCCAAGACGTTGTCGTGTGGCTTTCGCTTGTCGCGACCGTCGCCATCTGGGCGATGTTCGCCTACACCAAGACCGGCCTCGTCGTCCGCGCCGTCGGCGAGAACCCCAAGGCGGCCCATGCGCTCGGCTATCCAGTGATCGCCGTGCGCTTCGCCGCCGTCGCCTTCGGCGGCGCATTGGCGGGTTTCGCCGGCGCCTACGCAGCCGTGGTCTACACTCCGCTATGGGCCGACGGCATGATCGCCGGGCGCGGCTGGATTGCGATTGCGCTCGTCGTCTTTGGCACCTGGCTCGCCAGCCGTATCTTCCTAGGTGCGTGCCTTTTCGGCGCCGTCTCCCTAGCAAGCCTCGCGGCCCAGGCGACAGGGCTGAACGTTTCCTCGCAACTTCTATCGAGCTTGCCTTATCTTGTGACCGTCATCGTGCTCGGCATCATTTCTTCGAACCGGCGTCTGCTCAAGCTCAACGGCGTGGCTTCGCTGGGAGAACCTTTCGAACGATAGTGTCGCTTGGTACGGCCTATCGAAGATCCCTTGAAGAATGGTGGATTCGCCCCGCGCTCTGACAGGGCGGAGTTGCTTCGACGCGACAGACCCTCCAACTCGTCATCACGTTCAGCGCGGAAGTCGTCCACCATGGACACGCTAGAGCAGGATGCAATTAAGAGGAATCGGACATCATGCTCTAAGTTTTGTTTTTAACGCATGATCTTATCCGAAAAGTCTGCAACTTTTCGGGATCATGCTCAGTTCCCGCCGGTTAACCGCTCCCGCGATCCGGCGCGATTTCAGATGGCCGAGAAGCCGCCGTCGACATTCAACTCCATCCCATTCACGAAGCTCGAATCGTCTGAAGCAAGAAACAGCGCGACCGCCGCAATTTCCTCAGGACGGCCCATCTTTCCGCGCGGGATCAGGGATTCGAACATCTGCTTCGCCTCCTCGGTGAGAACCTGGTCCTGCATCGGTGTGGCGATCGGCCCCGGGTGCAGCACGTTCACCCGGATATTCCTGCCCTTGAGTTCGTTGAGCCACCCGCGTGCGAATGCGTGCAGCGCCGCCTTGCTCGCCGCATACACGCTGTAACCAGGAAAACCTTTGATCGAAGCGACTGACCCGGTCATGAAGATCGATCCGCCGTCGTTGAACAGCGGCAACGCCTTCTGAACCGTAAACAGCGTGCCGCGCGCATTCAAGTTGAAGGTCGCATCGAAGTGCTGTTCGGTAATCTCGCCCAGTGGGACGGCTTCGCCCGTGCCGGCGCTCGCGTACAGGACGTCGATCTTGCCCTTTTCCCGCTTGACCGTGTCGAACAGGCGGTCGAGGTCGTCGAGATTGGACGCGTCGCCCCGCACGCCGGTCACGTTCCGGCCGATCAGCTTGACGGCCTCGTCGAGCGCCTCCTGTCTCCGGCCGGTGATGAAAACATAGGCGCCCTCTTCAACGAACCGCTTGGCGCTCGCCAGCGCCAAGCCGCTCGATCCACCCGTGATGACTGCAACCTTACCCTCAAGCTTTCCCATGACTACTCCTTATCCCCGCACCCGGTAGTACCGGAGGGACACTGAGGCCGAAGACCGCGTCAAACAGATCCGGACGCATCACCGCCATGTTCCAACTCACCGTCGCACCGAAGTCGTGGCCGACCAGGCTAGCGCGCTCGATCCCGAGTTCCGTGAGGATGCCGACAAGGTCTCCGACATGGTAGAGAACCGTGTAAAGCGCGGCGTCTTCAGGCTTGGAGCTATCGCCATAGCCACGCGTATCGAACGATATCGCGCGGTAACCTGCGGCCGCGACTGCCGCCATCTGCCGGCGCCAGCCCCGCCATCCGTCAGGAAAGCCGTGGACGAACAGCACAGCCGGACCCTCGCCTTCCTCGACAACGTTCAGCTTGACGCCATTGGTTTCTACAAAGGTCTGCTTCAGCGATCTATTCCGATCCACGAAATTCATCTTTCATGCTCCATTTGAATGGTGAAATTGACGCACGCGGTACGGCAACCACTGAGATCGATCTTTGAAGTACACAGTTCGATAATAGTTCGCGTGCGGTCGAGATAGTGTTCGTCTTTACTTGAGACTCTCAGTCATCCGCCTCCGATTGAGGTCGCAGACTAGCCGCTGCCTGACTCCGAGAATTGATGTCAGCACCGGATCGAGTTACTTCCCGGAGAACTGGATTTTCGGGATCGGCTCGTGTTTGCGCACAGCCGCGACCGCAATGGCCATTCCCTCTGCGCCGTCCTTGGTGTCGAGGATGCCAGCGCCGAGCTGGGTGGAGATTATGTCGGCAGCCGCAACGCCGCCGGTAGCCCAGGTGCGGATGAGCGTGCCCGCCTTGCCGTACGCGAGGGTCGGCCCTGTCGCGAGATGCCGCACGAGTTCGTCGGAGACCTCCTCCAACTTGCCGTCAGGCGCTGAATGGGTTGCGATACCCAGATCGACTGCGACCTTTCCGAAAATTGGCTCCGAAAGCAGGACGAAGCGAGTAGCGAGTGTTTTGCCGACGCGATCGGCTATCCGCTGCACCCCGCCTGCCATCGGAATGCCGCCGGCCGACACTTCCGGGAGGACGAGCATCGCCGACTCCGCGACGACCAGGAAATCGAACGCCAGGAGCAGTTCGAAACCGCCGCCCAGGGCCATCCCTGCTACCGAAGCAACCGTGGGGACGGGCAGTTCCTCGATGAGACGGATCGAAGCCAGGATGTCGGCCGCAAACGCTTCGAGAAATTTCGAGCCCTTGTCACCGATGGCGCCGAGATCGTCTGCCACGGCGATGTTGCCGGACGCGGACGTCAAGTGAAGGACGCGGATGTCGCTTGCATATGCCTGGCGAACGGCAGCCCGCAGCGACGAGGGAAAGTCGGACCCTGGTTCGCTGTCTGCATCACCGAGCAAGATCAGTTTGCCCACCGCACCGTGTTGCTCGAAGCGGAACGAACTCATGTTTTACCTCCTAGTTTGCTGACTATCTAGCCAGGCAGGCCTAACGCCTGCTACAAAATGGCCCGTGTCATACGTCGCGATTGGCGGATGACCAAAGCCGGTTATGTTATGTACGTTACAGAATGGAGTGCTGTCAATGGCCCGCCCCCGCGCGTTCGAAGAGAGCGAAGTGCTAGATCGCGCGGCGGACGTCTTCGGTCGCCGGGGCTACGACGGCTCAACCATGGCGGAATTGACGGCCGCAATGGGCTTGAACTCTCCCAGCATCTACGCCGCCTTCGGAAGCAAGCGTGGGCTTTTCGACGCTGTTCTCGGCCGCTGTAGTGCGCGCGAGGACGAGCACTGGGAGTGGGCGCTCACAGCCCCCACGGCCGAAGAAGTCGTCAAGCGCTTGCTGACGACCTCGCCAGCGCAGGAGTCTAGCCGCATACTCGTTCATGCGGGCTTGGCGATGGGCAGTGAGAATGCCGACATTCCCGCTGCCCTGCTTCATCGCCGCCAATCGGCAGAACTGAAACTGCGAGACCGGTTCGAAGAGGCGAAACGGAGTGGCGAACTCCCTGTGGACGCTGATGCCTCAGGGCTGGCGAGCTATGTGACGTCGGTTCTCGGCGGCCTCGCCGTGAAAGCCGCCGGCGGCGCGCCGCACGACGACTTGCGAGAGGGTGCCGAACAGGCGATGGCGGCCTGGCGGGCGATCAGCGATGTTGCGGCCGCCGCGAGCGCTTCAACTAGGGGATCGACGCCGGCCGATCAACTTCGCGAACCACGAAAATTCAGTGCTGACGCAGCGCTCGATGCCGCCATGAAGGTCTTTTGGACCAAGGGTTTCGCGGGCGCGTCGCTGAATGATCTGACCGAGGCCATGGGAATTACCCGCCCAAGCCTCTATGCCGCATTCGGCAACAAAGAAGCGCTCTTCTTCAAGGCCCTCGAGCTCTATCAATCCCTTCGAGGGGACTACATGGCTAGAGCGCTCCAGTCTCCGACAGCGCGAGGCGTTTTCGAAGCAATCCTGAGGGGGACGCTACGCACCCAACTGGCGGAGGGACAACCGCGCGGCTGCCTCATGGTCCTTAACTCAATGCCGGGCGGCGATGAGGCGCAGGTGATCCGCAACGAGATCCTCAGGCGCCAGGCCGTCGGGCGCGATCTCCTCGCCGCCCGGTTTGAAAGGGCCAAGATCGAGGGCGACCTACTGCCCACCGTCAATATCGACGGCCTTGTGCGCTTCGTCCAATCCATGATGAACGGCATCCTCATGCAGGGGGCGGCAGGGGCAAGCCGAAGCGAGCTTGCGGGACTCGTCGAGAGCAGCTTGGCTATGTGGACCGCATCCGCCCAATTACCAATCGGTAAAGATTAGGCGCGACTGGCAGATATCAACATCTTTACCGATCGGTACGGCGATCTTCTCTCGGGCGTGCCGCGGTTGGATGTCCTAGACGACGCCTGCCCCTTGAGACCGCCCGTCCGATTTGCACGCTATGATGCGATATTCCCGCACGCAGCGCTGTGGGGCCTTCCATCTTCCACGACCTATTGCTTTCTATCTCGGCCCCCCCGAGCAACAGGAGGCAAAGCATGGCCAAGGCAAATGCCGACGATGCACTACGCCGGACTATACGGCGCCATCAGCTGCGCGAGATGATCCCACTCGCTGACAGCACCATCTACGAAATGGAGCACCGTGGTGAATTTCCCCGCCGCTTTGCACTA
The DNA here is from genome assembly GCF_964254115.1 of Mesorhizobium sp. LjRoot246. Classification (NCBI taxonomy): domain Bacteria; kingdom Pseudomonadati; phylum Pseudomonadota; class Alphaproteobacteria; order Hyphomicrobiales; family Phyllobacteriaceae; genus Mesorhizobium; species Mesorhizobium sp. LjRoot246. Next base: position 5,663,669 of record NZ_CAXUSN020000001.1, read on the forward strand.
TCGCCTAGATGCATTCGTCTGGGACTTAGCTGAAGTTGAGGCCTGGCTGCTGGCGCGCCGCGCCGCGCCGATCCGACGCGCTCAGCACCCGGACGTTTCAAAGCGTAAAACGCGGCCAGTCAAAGGGCGGGATCAAGCTCCATCGGAGGCATAGCCGGCGGCAAGAGCCCGGGTGTGTGTTTACGTCCCGCCACCCACGCGTCAATGATGTCCGACTATTCCCACTCGATTGTTTTTAACCCAGCTAGGTTATTGATCTAGCTGGGTTTTTTCTTGCTTGCGGCACCGAAAGCCGACGCATGGTCCGTCAAAAAGTTACGCTTTTGATTCTAAAGGAAAAATCGCCGCAAAAAATATTTTGAGGTTTCACCAACTATCGCGACCAATCGGGCGATTTTTGCACTTGACGGCGTTCGACGGCGCGCCTTAGCCCGTCTCGAAAAGTACCGTCACTGCTTCAAATAGGTGCATTTTTTCGTTGCGAAATCAATGATCATGGTAGGCCCGGAGGATGTGCCAGAATCGTTTATTTTGTTGGCTTTTCGTGAGCCAGAATTAGAGAACTTCCCGTATTTTTTCGTATGGTTCCGCCGCAGCCATCGAGGCGTTGCGCAAAGGGGGATTTCGGCGCTGATCTATATGGCTATATTCACCCGCTGCCATACCTAGTTGGGTATGTAGCCGAGATCCGTGATAACCTTGAAGAAGCCGGCTTGGCGATCGTCTTAGAAGCAATCACGGTAGCCGTTGTCTGTCCGGGCCAGCGCTCGGCTTCCAATTCTTTCTTGGTAACGCTTGGCTATTCCATTCCTACCCAAACCTTTGCCGAACCGTCGATGACGAGTTCGTAATACCCCGTAGAACCTTCGAACAGGAAGGATCCTGTGAAGATTGGGAAAACAGAGCCTTCGACGGAATATGTATGGCGTCCGACCTCCTCAACTTCGAGGCATTCGCCGCTCGGTTGCCAAAGCTTGGTCTGCGTCATGCCGACAGAGTTGGCTAGGACGAGATATGCAGCCAGAGATCCCGAACCACACGAAGTTTCCATGATGCTCGTGCGGGTCGCGGGCACGTGGACTAGTGGCGAAATCAGGAACGACCCGTTGAAAGGCGATATCGCAATCATCCCGATTGCTTCAAATTCGAGATGATGGTGGCACGCCATGTTTGCGAGCCGTCGCCTGAGTTCAACTTTTGATAACGGTTTGGGGGTGAAGACTATGTGATGCCGGATACCCGGCAGATCGACGGTATGGACATCATCTGCAATCGACACGATAGGTACGCAATCCAGCTGAACCTTCGATTTTGTTATGCCTTCTTCGCTCCGGACAGTTACCCGGATTGGGGCATCAACACCGCTTGTTTCAATAGAGAAATTGCCAGCCTTGAGTTGTCTTTCCGAGGCGAGGAAGCCTCCGTAGCAACGCAGGGCATTGATACATAGTTCGCCACCCATCATCACCATCCGGCCATCCGGCCCTTCTCGCAGCGGCTTTTCGATGAAGCCAACCTGATCGACCCCACCCAATCCTTTGTTGTTCAGGATGTTTCTTGCTACCTCGGGATAATCGCTCTCATGAATCCCGCCCGATACATTGTCGACGAGCACCGTTGGATTGCCTCCGGCGTCAAACTTGTGAAGCGTAAAACCGTTCGTCATTCCGCTGCAGGCTGAACGCTTTTCCCGCTCCAAAGCAGGACCCCGGAATAGCATTCGTTTCCTTGCAGCGGGACGTGCATTGATGCTGAAATGCAGGAACTCTCCCTCATTTTAGACGAACCAAAGTCTGCCGTGAGAAATGACATGCCGTACCACTTCGGAGCAATCGACTGAGCGGTCCGAAGCCAGTTGGCGTCTCAGGACGCCATCCCGTTACCTTCGATGAATCTAGACCGGTCATTGAGCACCTCGATTTGCCGTACGAGAATGAAGATCAAATCTCGCCCGGCCGGTATTTTTGAAACGGCAGTTTCCGTAGACCTCGCGGCAGTATGATTCCTCCGGGCCTCGGCCGGCATTTTCGCATTGCAAGACAGTTTGCCTACAACATACTGTTGCAACAGGACCTACCCCAAAGGGGGTATATACCCCGGCAATCCTCTGTTCGAAAGTAGTCCCCAGGAGAGCGAGGGGTATGAGGGGTATTTGGCCAACGCCGGATCGATTCTACGTGGGTCGCTCTATCGCGCATGGATTCAACGGGAGCGATCAATGAAGCGCGCAGTGGATCATGGCGCGATAAACGCGGTTGGCTACACTGTCCCCTGGAGTGCCAAGGCGGGCCAGCAGGTCAACCTCAGTCTGTCTTGCGATCGGCCGATAAAGAACACGCGGATTTGCTGGCTCGATAGGCCGGTTACCGAATTTCCGACTTGGCCGATCGAAGCGACAGGTGAAACAGTCGGACATCGGCAGTTCGATCAAGGCTCGTTCCTGCGCTTGGCGGCTGACGAGCTCGCCAAAGCGCAGTCTGTTCATGGCATTCGTTTCGAACTGTTCCTCACCCGCAATCCAGGGTCGCGCACCATTCTGGAAGTCGGCTCCGTGAGACTGTGTCTGCGCAACGGGGCGTTTGTCCTGGACATCGCCGACGACGTCCTGCTTGCCGAAGAAAAAGCACCGACTGGGGTCTGGCTGACTGTCGAACTCCATCAGCGGCACCGTGAGTTGTGTTTGCGCATCAAATCCCACGACCTTCTCGCACCATACGAACTTGATCGATGTCTCGGCGACCATATGTGGCGCCTGCAAGGGAGCGGCATCCATCTCGGCGCATGCGCGTCGCGAAACGGGCCGACGCTCAATGCGAAATTCGCGGCGATCCGGCTGGACACGCCGCAAGGGACCGTCGCCTGGAACTTCCCGACACTGTTGCCGACGGAGCCGGTCCTGTGGTCGAGCGGAACAGATCCGCTGCGCCTCGATGTGGTCAATCAGCCGGCCTTCTGCATGACATCGGCGCGTTGTGATGGATCGAGCTTCGATCCTCGGCTCGTACCGGCGCACTACGATGCCATCCACTGCCATGACGACGACATCGGTCCGCTTCAGTGGCCTGCCTCCCATCGCGTAACGGTGCCTGAAAACGCTCGCCCAGGCGTCTACGCATTCCAGGTCGAATGGGAGGGTGGCTACGAACGTGTGGTGTTCTTCGTCAGCTCTTCACGCGCTTCGTCGCCACTGTTGTATCTTGTGCCAACCGCCACCTATCTTGCCTATGCCGACGAATATCTTCCTGACCATCTCTACGAATGGAAAAGCGACGATCGCGGGCATCGCTTCGCGATCGCCAACAATCTGAAGTCGCTCTACGACTACCATTCCGATCTTAGCGGCGTGTCGATCTGCTCTTACAAGAAGCCGAAGGTGACCGTCCGGGACGACTACGACTATCCGCTCTGCGGCTGTCCGCACAACCTTCCGGTCGACCTGCACTTCCTCAGATTCTGCCATGAAAATGGCATCGCGTTCGATGTCGTCACGGATCATGATTTGCATGAACGCGGCATCGACGGACTGCGTGACTATCGAGCGGTCGTGACCGGCAGTCATCCCGAATACATGTCGATCGAGATCGAGCAAGCGCTGCGGCAGTTCGTGGCCGAAGGCGGAAGCATCGCCTATCTTGGCGGCAACGGCTTTGCTGGCGTCGTCGCCTTCAAGGACGATCTGATGGAGTTGCGCCGGTCGCCGCTGGAGGCCGGGCGCACATGGGACGGTTCGATCGCGGAACAGTCGCTTTCAATCACCAACGAGCCGGGAGGCCATCTCCGGTCCCGCGGCCGTGGCGAATTCTCGCTGATCGGCGGCGCGATCTCCCTGATGGGCTTCGACGGCGCGCGCCCTTTCACGCGCACCGACGAAAGCTATCAGGCAGGATGCGCCTGGCTGTTCGAGGGTGTTGAAAATTCGACCTTCGGATCGGATGGCATCGTGCTGGGTGCGGCTGCCGGCTACGAAGTGGATGCCACAAGTCCAGCCCTCGGCACCTCTCCGGACACCATCATCATCGCCCGCGCGACGGATTTCCCCGACAGCTTTTTTCAGGACCCGGCACGCTGGTACGAGGGCGGAGATCCTGAACGCACCAGCCGTCGCTGCGCGGAAATGACCTTGCGCAACCTCGCCGCAGGCGGCCTCATCTTCTCGGCAAGTTCGGTCGCATGGTGCGGCGCGCTACCGGCCAGCGGCCGCATGAACGATGTGGGAAGAATTACGCTCAACCTGCTCAATCGCCTCTCGGCTCCACAAAAGGAGAAATCAACTCCGGAACCGGGGAAATCAATCTCAAGAGGAGAACCGCAATGCTAAAGAGACTGGTGCTTACAATCGCCTTGGTGACGGTGACCGCTACCGCCGCCTGCGCCGATACGGTCAAGCTCGGACTGCAGCCCTGGTTGGGTTATGGCCCGCTTTGGGTCGCCAAGGAGAAGGGCTTCTTCGAGAAAAACGGCGTCGACGTCGCGCTGACCACGTTCAATTGGGACCAGGACATGACAGCCGCGCTCGCCAGCGGCAATCTTGACGTCATCGCCGGCGCGACCAACGGGATGATCGCCAACTTCAACCGGGGCGTCGATCAGAAAGGCTTCCTGGTGATGGACGTGTCCTTCGAGGCCGATGCGGTCCTGGCGGCAAAGGGCGTCGGCTCGGTCACCGACCTGAAGGGCAAGAAGGTGGCCTTCGAAAGTGGTTCGACCAGCGATCTTCTTATCAATTATGCGCTGAGACAAAACGGCATGACCATCGCAGACATCGAACATGTGCCGATGGGCGCCTCGGAGGCGGGGTTGGCCTTGATCGCCGGGCACGTGGACGCGGCGGTCACATATGAGCCCTATATCTCCACCGCGCTTGCTCAGGATAGCAGCTACAAGGTGATTTTCACGGCTGCGAAAAAGCCCGGACTGATCAGCGACCTGCTCAGCGGCTCATCCGTATGGATCAAGGCACATCCCAAGGATGTGCAGGGTCTCATTCGCTCCTGGGACGACGCCATCAACTTCATCCGGGCCAACCCGGCGGAAGGCGGCGCGCTCATTGCCAAGGCCGTCGGCAGCCCGATGAAAGAGTTCGAACCGGCATTCAAGGGGGTACGCCTCTACAACGTGGCCGAGAACAAGGAAATTCTCAAAGGCGATTTCCAAGCGACCATTCAGGAGATCGGCGAGATCATGCAGGCGACCACCCCTGACAAGATCAAGAAGATTCCAGCAGCCGGTGAAATACTGGCGCTCGACGAGCTCAACGCGGTTGCGAAGTAGCCCTGAACTGGCGGCGCTCCCAAAGAGCGCCGCAAGCCCGGTCCGATGGAGTTCCAATGAACAATCACGTGCATCAGCCTGAAGCCATCCGTACGCGGCACAAGCCGAAGCGGGATCTGCTCAAGCTAAGGCAAGAGATACCGAGCAGTATCTTTTCGGCGGCAGGCTTCGTGGTGCCGGCCTTGCTGCTGTTTTCCTGGTGGCTGGTTACCGAGCTCGGTTTCGTGCGCCCGCTGTTTCTCCCAAGCCCGCAGGCCGTCGTGATGGAAGGATGGCGTCAACTTTCGGAAGGCATCCTCGTGGCCGACGCATCCATCAGCATATACCGCATCGTTGTCGGCTGGTTGGCTGCGACAATTGTCGCTGTGCCGATCGGCATTCTGATGGGCAACTATCGCATCATAGAGGGTTCGCTCGAACCCATGATTTCGACGGTGCGCTACATGCCCGTCGTGGCGTTGATTCCGCTGTCGATCCTGTGGACTGGAATCGGTGATGCGCAGAAAATTCTGATCCTGTTCCTCGGCACCTTCTTTCAGCAGTCGCTGATGATCATGGACAATGTCAAGAACATCGACATGAACCTGATCCGCGCCGGCCAGACGCTGGGGTTCAGCAACAGCGAGATTCTTCGCCGCATCATCCTGCCGGCTGCCTCGCCAGGCATATGGGACACGTTCCGCATAACCATCGGCTGGACCTGGACCTACCTGGTTGTCGCCGAATTGGTGGCCGCCAGCGAAGGGCTGGGACGGCGCATCATGGATGCGCAACGCTACCTGGCGACAGATACGATTTTGTTTGGCACTCTGTTCATCGGACTTCTGGGGCTGCTGACGGACTATGTGTTCAAGAAAAGTGGCCAATCGCTGTTCCGCTGGAACAGCCAAACCCGGTGAACGAGCAGTGAACCAAACCCTCATGAAACCGAAAGTCGCCATCGACAGCGTCGGCAAGACCTTCCAGGTGAATGCCATGCCGCTGGTGGCGATCGAGCGCATCGACATCAATATCCGTGAGAACGAGTTCGTCTCGATTGTCGGCACCTCAGGGTGCGGAAAGTCAACGCTCCTCAACATGGTTGGCGGGCTCGATGAACCGACGTCCGGAGAGATCAGGATCGACGGTGTGCCAGTCACCGGACCGGGACGCAACCGCGGTTTCGTTTTTCAGTCTTACAGCCTTTTCGAGTGGATGACGGTGCAGACCAACATCCGCTTCGCCCTGGAAAAGAGCACAATGGCGAAGGCCGAGAAGACCGAACTGGTGGCGCACTTCATACAGGCCGTCGGGCTGTCCGGCTTCGAGAACGCCTATCCCAGGCAGCTTTCCGGCGGCATGCGGCAACGCGTGGCGATCGCACGGGCGCTCGTCTACAAGCCGTCGATTCTGCTGATGGACGAGCCGTTCGGCGCGCTCGATGCCCAGACGCGCGGCATGATGCAGGAACTGCTGTTAAAAGTCTGGGAAGACCATAAGGTGACGGTGCTGTTCGTTACGCACGATGTGGATGAAGCGATCTTCCTTGCCGATCGGGTGATCGTGCTCGCCAGCCGTCCGGGCCGGGTCAAGAAGGACATGGCCATCGAACTGGGGCGACCGCGATCTTTCGACATCGTCACCGATGCGGCCTTCACCGCATACAAGCGCGAGATATTCGCGGACATCCGCGAAGAGACGCTGAAGGTCATGGCAATGGAACGGGCTTGATGCTCAGATAGGGCTGTTGTGAACGCTGAACTGAACACCCTTGCATCCGCCATCGAAGCTATCGGCAGGGCGGATTTTTATGAGCGTATCTGCAGCTATCTGCGCGAGTGCATGCCGTATGACAATGTCATTGCGATTACCTATCAGGGCTCATCACTTCCCGTGGTGCACCATCGCTGCGCAAGGGGTCCCAATGTGTTCAGACACTTGGAAACGACATATCTCACAGGCGCATATGTTCTGGATCCGATCTACCAATATCATCTGAGAAGAGAGAGGTCGGGGATCTTCCGGCTGCTGGATGTCGCGCCCGACCAATTCAAGAGAAGCCACTACTATGAGTGGTACTATGGATTAATTGGAATCACCGATGAAATCTCGGTCGTGCAGACGGTAGGAGACGACACCACGATCACCATCTCGATGGGCAAGGATCGGTCGTCGGCGCAAATGTTCTCTTCGTTGGACGAAAGGCGGTTACGACGACACGAAGCCGTCATCATGACGTTGCTGAAAGCGCACTGGGCCAGCGGCGCCGATCCCCTTTCTCGCCAGCCTCGCGGTCTGACAGTCACCGACGGCCTCATCGCCGCGATGCGGGATCGGCACAGCCTGACGCTCAGCCGGCGACAGGCGGAAGTCGCGCTTCTCATCCTGCAAGGCCATTCCTCGGTTTCCATCGGCTTGAATCTCAGCATCAGCCCGCAGACGGTCAAGGTCTATCGCAAGCAACTCTACCACAAGTGCAATTTGTCATCTCAGGCAGAGCTCTTCGCGCTGACCATGCCTATTCTGCAGCAGATCTCGATGCTGCCCACCGGCAAACAGCGATCCTCCGTGACCAGAGCGGGATGACGCCTGATTGCGGCATCGCGGTTTCTCGCGCCCGAACACGCGGTCGACGCCCTGTTGAATTGATGCTATCCCGAAATACAACGGAAGGACGGCTTAAAGCGCGTCGCGCTGAAACGGATTCATGCGACGCGCTTAAATCTTTGTCTTGATGCATGTCGTTGTCCCGGAACCGCCGCGCACTTCTGGGCGACATGCATTAGTTCACGATGAATTCCTGTCGGTAGCTCCGGAATCTTTCTCTCTCTTCATCCAGATCGAGACCGAAATCCGCCAATTTGTACCGGTGCTTGCCGAACATATCGGCCGGATGCGATTTCATGTAGTCTTTCATCCTTTCCGCCGCGGCAGCGGAAAGGGTGCGCCCGCAATGGGTGTATATCAGCCCAATCATGCGAACGGGATCGTCCATGAATTCGCGATAGGGTATGTCCAGGAACGGATTTCGCCCTTCGAGCTTGTTCCTGAGATACATCGTCTTTGCCAGTCCATGCGCAAAATATTCCGCCCATTCATGGCCTATTTCGCGGGCGTCTTGAACGTCGCTAACGGCACGCCGGAGGCTGTGAACAAGGCTTGCGTAGGAGGCGACTGAATCAACGGGATCTCTGTGAAGCTGAACTATGTGTGCATCCGGATAGACCTGGAGCAACGCGTCCAGCGTCCACAGATGTTGCGGCGACTTCAGCACCCACTGCACGCCACGCCTTCTGCTTTGCAGCCGTTGCAGCTGACGCTTGTGCGAGCGATACACGTCCACAAAGCTCGACCGGTCCAGCCATTTCTGGAATTTGGGCAATCTGTAGCACACATGAAAATGCATGCTTTTGAAGTCGTTATTCATAAAGGTCACGCATTCGTCCGGGAACAATGCACCGATACGGTGTATTTTCTTCAAATCCGGGATGATCTTGTCAATTTGCAGAAACTCGTTCTCCGTCCGAGAGATGATCTCCTCTTCGCGTTGCAGCCCATGGCCTGGCCCCGCCGTGAGTCGCGTTGTCTCCCACGTCAAGGGGACCCGGTTCTCGACGTCTTGTGCCAACAATTCATGCAGTATGCTCGTGCCGGATCGAGGCAGCCCAAGGATAAACAAGGGTCTTTCGATATCTTCGTCCGCCAGAGTTGGGTTTGCCTTCCAGTCGTTCACCAGCACGAGGCGATTTGACAACAAGCGGATTACTTCATCGCGAAAAATGTCAATTCCCGTGCCGTTCAGCCCAGCCTCGAGCCGGGCCGAATCGAGCAGCCGCTCCAATGCTTCCTCGAAGGAGGGTTCCCCGTAATCCGTCAGCCCGGCGAGCAGTGCCGCCCGCTGCAACATCTCGGCCTTGTCAAACATGATCGACCTCCCGTGCCGGGTCAGGCTTGCAAGGGAACCGCTGGATCACCGCAACCGATACGAAGCCGCGATCCAGAGCCTTGCACTCGCATCGATCATTGCATGTTGCGCTCGCAGCGCGCTCCGCCACGACGCTGACACGCCATTCCTTGGCGTGCATCTTTTCCAACGAAAAGACGCTTCGCGAGCCATGGTCGGCCGGCATGGTTTGCAAGATTCCCTTCAGACCGTTTTCGTCCGATGCAGGGATATTGATATTGACCAAAACGCCCTTGCCGGCGATTGACCGCTCCATAACGTCCTTGACCAGTCCGGTGGCAATCCTGGCCAGCTCTTCGGGGTTCGCACCGGGTTCAGCGCAGGAAATCGCGATCCCCGCAAGCCCCGCCAAAGCCGCTTCCCTGGCAGCGGCAACGGTTCCCGAATACCAGGTGTCGGACCCTATGTTGAGGCCGCGATTGATGCCGGCGACAACCGCGTCGAACGCGCCGAATTCCGGCAGGTTGAGGCCCAATGCCACACAGTCCGCCGGAAATCCGTCGAGAACGAAACAATCTTCGCCGATCAGTTGAAGCCGCTGGTTGGAACCCACCAAAGCCGAATGCCCGGTCAGGCTGCAATCATCGCGCGGAATGATCGCCACGACGTCGAACACCGTTCTCATGGCCTGGATGAACGGCAAGACCAGGCCGGATCCGATACCGTCGTCATTTGTCACCAATATACGACTTCGCTTTGCCATTCGTTCCCAACCCGGTTTGCAATACAGCCAGAGCCACACAGAGGATCCCTGACCGGCAATGGCTACAATCGTGTCGATCCGCCGTCGCAAAGGATATCCTCGCCAAGGATGTACCTGGCGTCGTCCGATGCAAGAAATGCAATGACCTTCGCAACATCGTCCGGATCACCGATGAATCCCATCGGCAACTCGCTGGCGATGAATTCGGCTTCATCGTAGTGATCCAGCACGACTTCCTGCAGCATCGCTGTCCTGATGGAGCCGGGCGTCACCCCATTCACTCGAATACCACGGCTGGAAAGTGTGCTTGCCAGAGAGCGGGTCAAATTCAGAATCGCTGCCTTGCTTGCCCCATAGACTGTGGCGAGCTCCCAACCGGTGTAGCTCAAGTTTGATCCGACAAGCACGACGGAGCTGCCAGGGTTCAGATATGGCAGGGCCTTCTGTACGGAAAAGAAAGCGCCTTTCACATTGGCATTCATGATCCTGTCGAATTCGGCTTCGGTGACTTTTTCGAATTCCGTTCGTTGGCCGACGCCGGCATTTGCCACCAGAACATCGAAGGTTCCATAGCGTGCGTTGATTTCGGCAAAGACTGCCTGAAGCTCGGACACGTCTGTCACGTCGCACTTCAGCGCCACGATGTTGGGCATTTGCCCCAGGGCAGCCAATGCGTCGTTTAGGCGCTCGAGCGAACGACCGGCTACGACGACATGGGCTCCCTCGGCGGCAAATCTGCTTGCGGTGGCCAGGCCGATGCCACGGCTGCCACCGGTGATGACAACGCGCTTTCCCTCAAATCGGCTCATGTCCCTGCCCCTTTTGTATGATCCTGCCTGCTTGCTTGCGACGCTCGTGGTTGTCAGGCCCTGCCCTGCGGCGAACCGAGATAGGCCGACAGGCGAGATGCCAGCGCCATCATCGTCAACGCAGAATGTTTTTCCGGAAGTGACGGCAGGACACTGCCATCACAGATGAAGAGATTGCGATGGTCGAATGAACGCAGGTTCGCATCGACGACGCCGGTGACGGGATCGGACGACATCCTGCAGGTGCCGGCATAGTGAATGGAATCGCCGGGGCCGCCAGGGTAGCTGCCGAGAAACACGCCACCGACAGCTCGAACCATCTGGCGCCCTTGCGTCTCGATGGCGCCAATCACCGCGCGATCGCGTTGCGTCCAGTTGTAGAACACCCGGGGTTGCCCGTCGCAAATCTCCACCCGGTTGTCGAAATGCGATTCGGCAGGCCCGAACAGAAACATCAGCGACGACCCGAAGGTGATCCTCTCGGCAAGCGGGTGTGAAAGCAGTTTGGGCAGGTTCCTTTTGAACAGCGGCACCAGATGAGGGTTGCCGTGGTAGATGTCGGCCAGGTATCGCGTGCTGATGCCATCGTCCCCGGAGGTCTGTGCCGGAACGAGCAAGTGGTTGCCGTAGCCGAAATAGGTTTCCTTGCGGGTGAAAAGAAACCTTGGATGAAGAGCGACAAACACGACGTTCGGGTTGTCCATCAAATGACGCCCTACCAGCCCGCTGCTGTTCGCAAGGCCAGTGGAATGCTCGGCTGTGTGGGAGGACAAGAGTATCTTGGCGTTCTCGATAGCCCCCGCGCACAGGACATACCGCCTTGCGGTAACGGTCGTATGGGTTGCCTTCGCCCTGTCAAAGCAGCGAAGGCCGGTTATCTTGCCATCGGCACCGCACGTGATCGACTGGACGACGGTGTTTGCCTTCAGCCGATAGTTCGGCGCATCAACAATCTCCGGCAGCAGCCGGCTGCTGAACTTGTAGATGCTGTTTGAATAGCATCCGTTCTGGCACATTCCGCATCGCCTGCAGCGGTTGTGCCTGGACGGGCGTGTTTCGACAGCTTTGCGATTGGCGGTGACGCGGGACCAGAGGCCTGGCTTCGCCTTCAGTCTTTTGTAGATGTGGCGATCCAGACGGTTTAGCGGCAGCGGCTCGATAAAAACCCCATCCGGCAGATCCGCATTGCCCCCAGGCGCTCCCGTCACGCCGATCAGCCCCTCGACATCGGCATAATAGGGCTCGAGATCGTCATAGGTGATCGGCCACCGCGGAGCATGCGTCGAATGGCCAGGCCCCGAAAAGTCGTCCCTGGAAAAGCGCAGGGAAACGCCACCCCAGAGATTTTGCAGGCCGCCGACCCTGAGTATCTGATGCTGCACAAAGCCGTCCGCCGGTGAGACGGGCGTATCGGCAAACAACCGCGAGGCCTGCGCGTTGAACGGATTGAACTGATCGGCTTCCTCGGCCTCCCCGGGCTCGTCGGTCCTGAAGTAGGAGTCCGGGACCACATCGCCGGCATCGACGGACATGGTGACCAGTCCAAGCTTGGCCAAACGATACGCCAATATGCCGCCAGCAGCGCCGGTGCCGACAATACAGACGTCAACGTCCACGGGGAACGTCTCCAACGCAGAGCTGAAGACCTGCGCTACGCATCGTCGGCGACCTGATAGACGTCATCCGAGTCATACTTCGGCACGCAAAAAGACACGAGATGGACGCTCCCCGGTCCGTTGTTGGTGAAGGTGTGCGGCGTGCCCCGGCGAATCTCCACATACCCGCCCGCAGGCAATTCGACCGGCTGGCGCCCTACCGTGCCAAGCAGTTTTCCACGAATGACAAATAGGAATTCATCCGTTCGCTTGTGCACGATCGTAACCTCTTTGGCGTTCGCTTCGACGACGATAAAATCGACTGAATATTCCTTGGCGTCGGTAAGCATCTCCATCGAAATGCCGACATCCAGATACTTCAGTCTCGCGACGTCGGGTTCACTTGAACAAATGCCTGATCTCACTGATGACAGAGGTAACGGCCCCATAGTCGTCTCCAAAAAGATAGCGCCTCATTATGTCTTCGCGTTCTATGAAGCTTTCGGCTTTTCCAGTACTGTAGACGACAGCATCACTCTCGATCAGGTCTCGAAAGCACCAAAGATCCTGATCCTGATCGCGTCCCGACCAGGGACCGCCGGGAATGATCAACCCGGCAAACAGCTGCCGGCCGAGATTGTCTCGAGTGTGTTCCATGGCCACCATCGTCAGCATGGAGACCGCGTTGGTATCGCCGATGCATTTCAGGACATAGTCCAGCGTCCGCCCCGTGTAGATGACGTCGTCGACAATCAATACGCTCTTGTTGGCTATCTTCTCGAGTTCGGCATAATCGCCCGGACTCATGGCCATGCCGAAATCGAAATTATCGAGGGACTGGTCGTCGAACACCCGCCTTATCTTCAGCTCGCGGACCCGACCCGCCGTAAGCGACTGCTTTACCTTGTTGTACAAGGACAGGCCCTTGCCGCCGAGGCAGATAACTTCGTCATAATGCGCGGAACCCAGCGCGTTCTCGAAATTGATCCGGCACAACTGGTAGTCGATTACACTGACTTCGGGCGACTTGATGTAGCGTGATACCTGTGAGAAGGCACGGCGAACCTGATCTATCTCGCTCTTGTTCGCCCTGTCCTCGATTGCGAATTCGGCATCGTTGAAAAAGAACACGCGTCTTGGATATTGCTGCATCAGGCAAGCAACTCCTTTACCGATTTTTCACACGCCTCGAGTGTCGTGGCGACGGCGCTGTCGTCGTGGGCCGAGGACAGGAACCAGGACCCTATCCAGTTTTGATAGGGCTGCGGATGGCTCAGATCCCCCTCTGAAATCAACACATGGTTGTCGCGCATGCGCGACACGAACCGGCGGTAAAGCGGATAGTCCGTCGCCATCGCCGCGTGATAGCTGTCGATATCGTTCGCGGATGTGAAATAGACCTGAAAGAACCCAGGGACAGATTGCACATGGCACGGCAGCCCCGAGCGCAACATTATCGTTCGGATGCCATCGATCAGCTGGCCTTGAGCGCGCTCGACAAGCTCATAGGTTTTTCCCTGCTCCAGTTCCGAAAGCACTTCCAGGCAGGAAAGTGCCGACAGCACGTTTCCGTCATAGGTGGAGGCGTGAAATACCTTGCCCTCCGACAGCGGCGCGAAATGTTCCTTCATTCCAAGCAGAACGCCAAACGGCAGACCGCCGCTGATCGCCTTCGAGTACACCACCATGTCCGCATAGACCCGGTAGAGGCCTTGCGCCCCATGCAGCCCAACGCGAAACCCGGTGATGCATTCATCGAAAATCGAGAGGCAGCCATATCGGCTGGCCTGGCTTACGATCGCCTCGAGAAAACCGTCCTTGGCAGGGATTGTCCCGGAGTGGGCAAGGATGGGTTCGCATATGACGCAAGCGATCTGGTCGCCATGCTGCTCAAAGGCCTCATTCAAGGCATCGAGATTGTTCCATTCGATCGATATGCTGTTTGCAGTGGCTTCCTCGGGCAGCCCTGCGGAATACTGGACAGGGACAAACCCGGCGATCTCTTCGGAATACCAGCCGTGATAGTGCCCGTGGAAACGAAGTATCTTCTTTCGCCCCGTATGCGCACGCGCAACACGAACTCCAAGATGCACGGCTTCCGATCCGGAATTTGTAAAGCGCAAGCATTCCTTTTTGGCAATCTTCAGGAGTTTACCTGCCAGAACACCCTGAACAGCATGCGGATTGTCGCCGACATTCGTCGGCGTCGATACATCGCCCAGGCTTTTGAACAAAGATGCAATACTGCGGAACCCTCTCAATTGGGTGAGGTTTCCGAGAATGTAATCCACGTATAGCGTGCTGTCCTCGGCCTCGATGGTGGCACCAGCGGCATTGGCCACCATCACATTGGTGTGGCCGTAACGGCCAGACAGTCGATCGTTGATGAGCTCAATACTGCGTTCCATCGCAAACCCCTTCCGTTAAGCGGTGTTGCCACCATCGATGAATATTGACTGTCCGGTCATGTAGCTGTTGTCGGGACTGAGGAGCCACGCGGCGGCCTTGGCAACTTCGTCGGCATCCCCCAGCCGGCGAAGCGGAATGCCTTGCGTGGTTCTTTCCAGAAACCCCTCAACCTCATCGACAAACTTCCTGGTGATTCCGGCGTCTATCGCTCCGGGACAAATGGCGTTGATGAGGATGTTGGACTGGGCAACCTCCAGGGCAGCAGCCCTCGTCATCCCGATGATCGCGTGCTTGCTGGCCACGTAGGAGGAAACGTTTACGGCGCCGCGCGCGCCGAACTCGGAAGCCGTGTTGAGAATCCTGCCGCCGCCCGTTTTGCGCATCGCGGCGATCTCGTGTTTGACGAGATGATAGGTTCCAAAAACATTCAGCTCCAAAGCATTTCGCCATTCGACCGGATTGCTGTCGGCAAGGGTCGCGCGTTCGCCAAGTATGCCAGCGTTGTTCACCGCCGCGGTGAGGTCTATCTCTTGCGCTTCTATTTCCGAAAACAGCCTGGCGACAGACTCCATCTCCCTGATATCGACATGAACAGCCATGCATCTGCATTCTGGGCAGGCCGCGGCAATCTCGTCACGGACCCTGCGCACGCCTTCAACGTCAATGTCTGCCAGGACGAGAACATCGAATTGATGAGCCAGGTGCAAAACCATCGCCCTGCCAATACCGCCTGCGCAGCCAACCACCAGCAATGCCGACATGAAAGCAGACCTTCAGTAAAAATAACAGGGTTCCGGCTTAATATTAGGATCTACGCATACTTCTATCAGGTGATTTCCCTTGATTTTTAGTAATCTCTTATATTCCACATCAAATTCATCGATGGTTTTTACGCGCGTTGCGGAAACACCAAGCGACTCAGCGTATCTGCAATAGTCTATGTCCGGCATGTCCGACGCGATATAACGCCCGTCAAGATAATCACGCTGATAGTGTTTTTGCGTTCCAAGTATTCCGTTGTTGAAAACGATCCAGAGGACATCTGATCGATACTTGGCTGCAGTGGCAATTTCATTGCCATTCATCATGAATCCACCATCCCCGCAGATGGATACGATCTTGTTGCCCGGCAGTGCCAGACTGACTCCGACAGCGGCGGCGACGGCATGCCCCATGGTACCCAGACCGGCATTGATGACGTAGCTGCCGACCTTTTCCCTCTGGATCAGATACATCGACCAGGCCCCGTTCTCGCCGACGTCGGATATGATCGGCACATCCTGCGGCGTCAGACGGGATATCGCTTTGACCAGGGCGATCGGATTGATCAGATCGGACCGCACGTCCTCCTGGGCGTGTTGGATCGTCGTGTAGAATCCCGCATCATTTTTGAGCGTGGCCACCAGGGCTTTGGCCTCGGGGAACCGCGGTTGCTCGCCGCCCATGGAAAGACAGCGTTCAAACGCCGTCAGAAAATCCTTCGCATCACCGAGGAAACTATGCTTGCCACTGTAATTTCGATGAAGCTCTCCCTCATCGATATCGACCCGCAGCAGAATCTGCTCGCTTCTGATCCGCCAGCCATAGGATGACAGCTCCTGAAAAGTCGTGCCAAACGCCAGGATGGCGTCGCAAGGTCCCAACAGATATTCCTTTGCTGCGGGCTGTCCCCAAATCCCGCAACTTCCAAGAGACAGTTCACTGTCTTCCGGCAGAGTGCCTTTCGCCAGAGTGGTTGTTACGAACGGAATGCCGAGGCCCTCCGCAATGCGCTTCACCTCGTCGCGCGCGCCGCTGGCATTGACGCCCTGGCCGACAAGTATGACCGGAAACTTCGCGCGGGAGAGATCGGCCATCAATGCCTGGAACGGCCATTTTTCGAGTTTGGCCGAAGCGTCCTCCGACACCGGCGGCTTCGCTGAGGTGTCATAGGCACCAGGCGCGATCTCCTGGTGCAAAATGTCTGTTGGAAACTCGATGTAGACGGGTCCTGGGCGCCCGGAGAACATCTCGTCGATCGATGCCGTCAGCACCGGAACGATATCGTCGGCTGTTTGCGCTCGCGTCGCCTTTTTGGTGATGCGGCGGAATATCTCCAGCTGATCGGGCGACCGTCCGTGCCCGGTCGCCTCCTGAATGGCGTACTTGCCGATCGATTTCGTCTGGGCCTGCCCGCCCAGCACCAGGACAGGCACGGAATCGTAATACGACGCCGCGACACCTGTGACCATGTTGAGCAAACCAGGTCCTGAAATGCCGAGACAGCAGCTCCGGCCGCGCGCCCGCGCATAACCGTCCGCCATGAATGCCGCACCTTGCTCGTTCTGGCTGGCGACAATTCGTATCTTGTCTGCAGCGCGATAGATTGCGTCATATATCGGCAGGACGCGCCGGCCCGGGACGCCGAACACCTGATGGAAGCCATTCTGCGTCAGGACATCCACAATCAGTTCAGCACCCGTCATCGTTCTCACTGCCTCTCTAATTGCAATTGTCATTGTCTCGGCCCCTAGGTTGGCATGTCTGTTTTCAACGGAGCGCGCTCTCGCAGCGGAGAAACCGCGTTGGCGTGCGCATCGAACCCTTCGTAGGAAGCGAAGCGATGCGCGTGCGGAGCCATCTCGGCATATCCGGCAGCAGTGACATGGCCGATTGAAGTTGCCTTCTGAAAATCATGCACGCTTAGGCCGGAGCCGTATCGCGCAGCCCCCCCTGTCGGCAGCACGGCATTTGGTCCCATCAGGTAGTTGGCTATCGACCCTGGCGCATGCTCGCCAAGCAGTATTTCCGCGGCATTTCGTATGTGTCCGAGATGCTCGAACGGCGTCTTGGAATGTATCTGGAGATGCTCGGGCGCATAGTCATTGATGAAGTCGTAGGCCTGCTGGCGGTCCCGGGTCAGCACGATGCCCCCACGAGCTCCGCTCAGCACATCGCGCGAGTACTCCACCCTTCGCTTGCCCATCTCTTTCCAGAACTCCGGAATGACTGCACGGGCGGCTTCGGCAATCTCGCGCGACCAGGTGATGAGGAACGCTGAGGAGTCTGATCCGTGCTCGGATTCGATCAACAGATCCAGCGCGGCAAGACGCGGATCGGCAGAGTCGTCAGCCATGACGATGCTCTCGCTCGGCCCCGCCGAAACCCGCGAGCCGATTTTGCCATGCAGGAGATGCTTGGCCGCCGCCACCCATGGGCTGCCGGGTCCCTCGAACTTGCAGCAACGCGGCACGGTCTGGGTCCCAAACGCGGCCGCGGCAACCGCGACCGCGCCGCCAGCCTTGTAGACCCGCTCTATTCCCGCCAGCCTGGCGGCCACCAACGTTGCCGCGTCAATCTTGCCGTCCGGTCCGGCTGGCGTCAGAATGATCGGCATTGGCACGCGCGCCACCGTCGCCGGGATGGCCGTCATCAGCGTCGCCGAAGGGAACGAACCCTTCCCGCGTGGAGAATAGAGCGCAACGCTGTCCACCGGAGTGTACCGTTCGCCCACAAGAACACCTGGTTTGATTTCCTTCATCCAGATTTCAGCGGGCAACTGCGCCTCATGGAAACGGCGGATATTGTCGGCGGCATATTCGAGCGTGCCGATCATCTCCCGATCGAGCATCGAGAATGCTTCGTCGAAGTCCGCTCGCCTGGCTTCCACGCCGCTTCCCGTGATGTCAGCCTTGTCGAATTCCCGCGCGAAGCGTACCAGCGCAACATCTCCGTCGCGCGCGACGGCTTCGATGATCGGCGCCGCGCCCGCGACAAAATGTGAGAGATCACTCTCCACCCGTGTCAGCAGTTGCCCCCTCTGCGTTTGGGAGAACCCGTCGAGTTCATGCAATGCGATGTCGTTGATGGACAGAGAGGCGGCAAGCATCGGGCTTCCATTTCCTTATGTCAGGGTCGCGTGACGGGCCAGGTATCGTCCAGTGCTATTGCCGTCATCGTTCTCCCGCCCGGATTGCTCCGGACATGGGCAGGGAATTCTGGCTTTGGCGCAATCACGAAAGAATACAGCAGCGTCAATTCGAGTATTCGAGAGTATATTTTAGCGATCGCTCAAATACCCCCCTTCACTTGTCGAAAATAGCCTATGTCTGGTTGATTGAGGGGTACATACCCCCAATGGGGTATTGCTGCGACAGCCTCTCTTTTTGATGATCCTTGGAATATCACCGACTGCACGGCAGGGAGGATTTTCACGCGTGGCCGGCACTCTTCTGTGTCGATCGTAACCTTCGGCAGTATCGTCGCGTTCATTTGCGAGACACACCCATGTCGGCTGCCAATGCTCCAACGTCGTCAGGCCATACCCCAACAGGGGTATACCTTTTGAGCATCACCAAGCTTCAGTTGTTTGTGGAGGCCAGCCTCTGCGGGCAGATAAACATCCCGCAACCATCAACCCCTGGTGACGGTTTCTGATGAAGACGCTCGTGGTCTTTGGCAACGCCCCGGTACTCGTCGACATAATCAGGAGCCTGGGTTTTTCGCTCGTTCAATTGTTGTCACCGTCCGACAGCCGCGACTATCGCTATCAGGACGCGCGCATGGTCATCATCACCGACTATGTGAACAGCATGGAATTTCTGGGTATTTTGAAATGTATGGCCAAGGATACGCCCTTGTCGGGCGTTGTTTCGTTCTCCGAGTACGGGCTCTTGCCAGCCGCGCTCGCCGCCGAAGAGTTTGGCCTTCGATATGCTCCGGTCGCAGCCGTGAACATAAGCCGAAACAAGGCGGACATGCGCGAACTGCTGAAGG
Source organism: Mesorhizobium sp. LjRoot246 (assembly GCF_964254115.1). Classification (NCBI taxonomy): domain Bacteria; kingdom Pseudomonadati; phylum Pseudomonadota; class Alphaproteobacteria; order Hyphomicrobiales; family Phyllobacteriaceae; genus Mesorhizobium; species Mesorhizobium sp. LjRoot246. The sequence goes on from NZ_CAXUSN020000001.1 coordinate 5,683,154, forward strand.
AGAAACTTGGACATGGCATTCGTTTTTCGAAGGTGACGAACCCGGAAGAAGCAAAGGCTTTTCTAGCCGAGGCCGGCGGGGCGGCGATCATCAAGCCAATCGGCGGTTTCGCAAGCGAAGGCGTCAGGGCCATTCGAGATCAGGCCGAGCTGGACACGCTCACCTCCGCACATTTTCCGATACTCATGGAAGAGATCGCCGAGGGCATTGAATTGTCTCTAGATTTCATCGGCACGGATGACGGACTGATCTCGCTTGGCGTGAATGAAGAGGTCAATGGCGGAGAGCGGTATCACAACCCCTTTGTCGAGGCGCAGCATGTCTATCCGGCGCGGATCAGCGCCGAGCTGCGCGATGAGGCAATCGCGTTTGTTCGGCAGACATTGGAGGCCATAGGGCTGGACTACGGGCCGTCTCACACCGAAGTGCTGATGACCAAAACCGGACCGGTGCTGATTGAAACACACTCCCGTTTTGCTGGCGATTTCATCACGGAGCTTTTCGAGCGATCGACTGGATGCAATCTTCTCGAAAACTATGTGCGCTGGGCCGCGGGCGAAGCCATTCAAATCGACGCGTCGCCGAAACGGGCGGCGTCGATACATTACTTCATGGCGCCTCCCGGCATCGTCAGGAACATCAAGGGGAGCTTCCGGTTCAGGAGCCATCCCAACGTCATTCGCATCGACTTGCCATTGGAAATTGGCAGTGTGGTAAAGCAAGTCGGCAGTTCGTTTGACCGCTATGGCTATGTTTTGGTTTCTGCCTCGACCAATGTCGAGGCCGCCGAAATCGCCCAGCAAATTGCGGGATCGATTGCTATCGAAACGGTGGCGGCGCCTCACTGAGGTTCATAGTTCCGCCATCAGGACGCCGGCCGGCTTTTTGGTGGCCAGGAGAAACCGGTGGCGTTGCAGCCACCGGTAGAGCAGCAGCGCGGCGACGATGGCGAGCCCGCAGCACAATCCGGTCCAGATGCCTTTGCCGGCAAAGCCGAAATGAAAAGCCAGCAGCGCACCGAGCGGCAGACCGATGCCCCAGTAGCCGATCGCGGCGTAGAGCATCGGGACCTTGGTGTCTTGCAACCCTCTCAACATTCCGGCTCCGACCGCCTGGGCGCCGTCCGCCACCTGGAACAGCGCGGCAAAGGCGAGGAAGGAGACGGCGAAGCCGACCACCGCGGCATTGGCCGGATCGTCCGTGTCGACAAACACGCCGATCAGCAGTTGCGGCCAGGCCAGCATGACCAGCGCCATCAAGGCCATGAACGAAACGCCCATGACGAAAGCCGTCCAGCCCGAGCGGCCGATGCCCTCGGCATCGCCGGCGCCGAACGCCAGACCGACGCGCACGGTCACCGCCTGCGCCAGGCCGAGCGGGATCACGAAAGTGATTGAAGCGATCTGGAGCACGATGGCATGGGCGGCAAGCTGCGCCGGCTCGATCAGCCCCATCAGGAAGGCAGCGGCATTGAAGATCGTCACCTCGAAGGCGAGCATGGCGGAAATCGGCGCGCCAAGTTTCAGCAACGCGACCAGGCGCGACCAATCCGCCCGCCAGAAACGGCCGAAAAGCCGGTAGCGCCGAAACGTCCTGTGCAACACGATCACCACAGCCATGCCGGCAAACATGAACAGGCTGGCGAGGGTGGTGGCGATGCCCGATCCGACGATGCCAAGCGCGGGGAAACCGAGATTGCCCGATATCAGCAGCCAATTGCCGAGCGCGTTGAGCGTCACCGCAAACGCCATGATGATGAGCGCCCAGCCCGGCCGCTCCAGCGCCGAGACGAACGAGCGCAGCACGACATAGCCGTAGAAGGGCAGCAGCGCCCATTGCAGGCAGCGCACATAGGCGCCGGCTTGCGCCGCGAGCGCCGGCTGCTGGCCCATGGCTAACAGCAAGGTCTCGGCGTTCCAGAGGAATATCCAGATTGGCAGGGCGATGAGGACCGCCAGCCGCAGGCCTTGCCGCACCGTGCGGCGCACATCGCGCACCGAGTGCTTGTTGCGCCCGAGTTCGACTGCCATCATCGGCGACGTGGCGTAGACCAGCCCCAGCCCGAAGATCAGTGCCATGAAGTAGATGTTGGATCCCAGCGCGGCGGCCGCCAGGGCGTCACCGCCCAACCGGCCGATGAAGATGACGTCGGTCGCCGTCATCGCCGTCTGCGCCATATTGGTCAACATCATCGGCCAGGCCAGCGCAAGCATTGCGCGAGCTTCGCCGCGCCATGCGGGTCGGGATGCCGGAGCGCCGGCTGCGGTCACCGACATTTTCATCTTTCCGACACCAGCCACCATAGCCAGTCTAACTCTTCACCGGATGCTCGACCGCCTGACGGCCGAAATCGGGCGCATCGATTTCCTGACCGGCCTCGATGATCGAGCGGCGGACAGCGCGGGTGCGAGTGAACAGATCGAAGAGCTTTTCGCCGTCGCCCCAGCGGATCGCCCGCTGCAGCGACGCCAGATCTTCCGAGAACCGCCCCAGCATTTCGAGAATGGCATCCCTGTTGTGCAGGCAGACATCGCGCCACATGGTCGGATCGGACGCGGCAAGACGGGTGAAGTCGCGAAAGCCGGAAGCCGAATATTTGATTGCTTCCGACTGCAGATCATCGGCGGTGCCGACGATGTTGTAGGCAATAATGTGCGGCAGATGCGAGACGATGGCCAGCGTCATGTCGTGATGCTGGGGATCCATGGTGTCGATGTTGGCGCCGCAGCGGCGCCAGAATTCCGAAAGCCTCTCCAGCGCCTCCGGGTCGGTGTCGGGCACCGGCGTGAATATGCACCAGCGATTGTCGAACAGGTCGGCAAAACCGGCATCCGGGCCGGATTTTTCCGTGCCCGCCAGCGGATGGCCGGGAATGAAATGCACGCCATCAGGCACATAGGGCTGCATCTGCGCGATCACAGACGCCTTGGTCGAGCCGACATCGGTGAGGATCGCACCCTTCTTCAGCGCCGGCGCGATTTCCTCGGCCACAGCGCCGGACGAGCCGACCGGCACCGAGACGATGATCAGATCGGCATCGCGGACCGCTTCTTTCGCATCCGTGGTGTAGGAGGAGCCGAGGCCGAGCTCCCTCGCCCGCGCCAGCGTCGTTTGGCTGCGCGTCGAGATGGCGACATGACGGGCGAGACCATCGCGGCGGATGACGCGGGCCAGTGACGAGCCGATCAGGCCGATGCCGACCAGCGCTATCTTCTCGAACGGGGACATGGACTTCAGCATTTGAGCAATTCGGCGCGTGCGGCAGCAACCCCGCGCCTGCTCTGCTCCGCGCGCACGGTCATACCCTGGGAAAGCACGGACATGCCGCTGGCCCAGACACCGCCGACACCGATCTTCGAACAGGTCCAGCTCACGACCGCTCCCGGTAGATGCTATCAGCGATGGAGCGATCCGCGCAGAATCGCACCGACCTCGGGCACTCCCATACCCCTCGTTCTCCTGAAGACAACTTTCGAACAGCGGAACGCCGGGGTACATACCCCCTTTGGGGTAGGTCCTGGTGCAATTTTGGTGTTGTCACAAAAGTGGACGTTACTCGTTTGTTCAAAAGGCTTGGGAATTGCTCCGCCCTGGGGGGCCGCGCCAGAGAGAATTGCTATCGTTCCACGCCCGCCCGCCATCTTGTCGCGGCTAACCGAGAGCGCCACCGCCCAGCTAAACTCATTGACAAGCAAACGATGGTGGTGCTGGCATGTCCGTCACCGTCGAGATCAAGACTGGCAGACGCCGCATCATCGGATACCTTTTTTCGCCTCTCATGCAGGTTTCGTCAGAAGCCATGCACGAACAGTGAGAGCAGATCAGGCAATTGGGCAGAAGCGCGATGTGCAAGACACCTGCCCGCCAGATGATTGCGCGGGTGTTTCAGGAGCAGACACGCGTCTGCGATCCGCAGATTGAAAAGCCTATCGATCGCGGTCGCACCTCTGGTCTCGGCTCGTTGAAGGGCTGGTTCCCCTCGGCACAATTTGGAAACCTGAAAGTGCTGCTGTCCCAGCCACGCTCGGCGCTTGATATCTTGCTTGCGACGAGCACCACCGCCTTCCCGCAATCGTGCTTTGGGCGCAACTTTGCTCACAACATACAAGCTGCGATCCACGATCTGGACCGGGCCAGATCTTCACATGCCTAGTCGGCGAGTGCTGCGCCAGCGGCCGAAATCCGCTTGGTTTTGGTGCGACTTCGCAGCGCTGTTGCAACCCATGATGGAAGAGGATACGCACGCGCACGTCGCTATTGTAGGCCGAAAAAAGAAGCGGTGGTCAATTCTGCTTTGGATGGAGGTCAACAAAGTTCGACCACGGGAAAATCAGGACGGATAAGCAGCCAAAAGCTGCCGCTAGCCCCGAACGTAGCAAACCACAGCCCCTGGTTCGGGCCTGCTAGGACCAGCCTAGTGCACGCCGTAGTACGCCATAGCCCTCTGCGGGGCCGAACGGGATTTACTTCCGAAGCAACGACATATCTGATCAGCCAAACGGTCAGGAAGGAGCGCAGGAACGGTCGAAGAAATCTGTCGCGCACTGAAAAGAAAGGGCAAGAGGGCTGCCGAACGTCACTATTGCCGGCGATCCCCCTTACTCCCACTCGATTGTTTAAACAGCATATAAGCCATTTTCGCAAAAAACCCGTCACCAGAACCATCAAAAAATTACGCTTTTGATTTTAAGGGGAAAATCGCTGCAAAAAATATTTTGAGGTTTCACCAACTATCGATGTCAATCGGACTATTTTTGCGCTTCGCGGCGTTCGACGGAGCGCCCAAGCCGTCTCGAAAAGTACCGTCATCGCCAGGCTAGGGAGCACGTTACAAGGCCCCCGCGGCCCCCTCCGGGCGAGGCGTGCTCAATTCTTGGCGGGATCGCGATTCATGCCGCATGAGAAAACGCTCTATGGCGCGGATGATCGCGATCAGCAGCAGATTGATCACGAGGTAGAGCACGCCGGCAATGGCGAAGATCTCGAAGATGGCGAAGGTCTGGCTCATGAGCCGTTTGGCATAGCCGGTTATTTCGAGCACCGTGATCGTCGAGGCAAGGCTGGTCCCCTTGACGACGAGGATGAGCTCATTGCCATAGGCCGGCAGCGCCTGGCGGATGGCGAGCGGAAACTCGATGCGCCGGAACCGCAGCATCCGCGACATGCCGCATGCCTGGGCCGCTTCGACGAGGCCAACCGGAACCGACATCAATCCGCCGCGCAGTATCTCGGACGTGTAGGCAGCCGTGTTCAGCGCAAGTGCCAGCACGGCGCAGCGCGCGCCGTCACTGATCAACCACCACAAAACCGCGTTGTCCTTGATCAGGGAAAGTTGTCCAAGCCCGTAATAGAACAGGAAAATCTGCACCAGCAGTGGCGTCCCGCGAAAGACATTGGAATAATATTTGGCGAAGCCCGACAGGAAGCGGTTCGATGACAGCCGCATCAGCGCCAGGCCGAGGCCCAGATTGAAGCCGATCAGCACCGAAACGAACGTCAGTGCCGCCGTCACCCACAGGCCCTTGAGCAGGACGGGAACCGCTAGCTGGATGAGATCCATCATACTACTTTCTCGTCCTCACTCTGAGGAGGCGTTCGATGCCGTCGAACCCGGCCTGGCTGACGAGCGTAATGGCCAGATAAACCACAGCCGCGATCAGGTAGAAGATGAACGGGTGGCGGGTGGAATTGGCGCCAATGAAAGAAATGCGCATCAGCTCCTGAAGGCCGACCACCGAGACGAGGGCCGTGTCCTTGATCGTGGTCTGCCAGACATTGTTGATGCCGGGAACCGCGATGCGCAGCATCTGCGGCGCGATGATGCGGCGAAAGATCCGGCCGCCCGATAGCCCAAGCGCGCGAGCGGCCTCGATATGCCCATCGGGGATCGCCCCCAGGGCTCCGCGCACGACCTCGGTCGAATAGGCGCCGGAGATCGCGCCGATGGCGATGACCGCGATGACGAACGCATAGCCGCTCTCCGCGACACCGGCATAGCCGAAAGCGGTCACGACCCTGGTCACGAATTCAACCGAACTGAAAAACAGGAGGTAGATGATGAGCAGTTCGGGCACGCCGCGCACCAGCGAGGTATAGGCATCAACGAGCAGCGAGAGCGGAAATATCCTGGCCCATTTGATCAGCCCGCAGACAATGCCGATCACCAGCCCGGCCGCCATGCTGACGAGACCCACCAGGATCGTTATCGACGCGCCACGCAGGATGGCGGTCACCCAACCCGCTTCCCAAACCTGCCAGAGACCGAATTCCATCTGAGTCGCCTAGTCTTGTCGTGCAAATGAAGTGCATGCGCCCGGCGCTCCGGGCGCATGCGAGGATTCCAAGGCGTTATTTGCAGGGCTGGGAAATGTCCGTCTTGAACCATTTCTGGCTTGCCTTGCCGATCGAGCCGTCCGCGATCAGCTCGCAAAGCGCCTTGTCGATCTTGGCCTTGAGTTCGGTGTTGTCCTGCGCGATGCCGACGCCGATGCCTTCGCCAAGCGTCGGGTCGTACGTGCTCTTGATCTCAACGCCGACCAGCTGGAAGTTCTTGCCATCGGGCTTGTCCAGAAAGTCCTGCAAGGCGGATTGATCGGCGAAAGCCGTGTCGATCCGGCCGCTCGCCAGGTCGATCTGCATCTGGTCAAGCGTGTCGTAGGTTTTCAGGTCGGCATTCGGCGCACGCTTCTCAAGGAAATGCGCGTGGGTCGTGCCAGCCTGCACGCCGACCTTCTTGCCGTCGAGCGACTTCAGCAGCGTATCGACGTCGGTGATGGCGGCCAGATCAGAACCCTTGGCCGCGACGAACATATTGGCCAGTTCGGCATAGCCGACGCTGAAATTGATCTCCTTCTTGCGATCGGCGGTGATCGACATGCCCGAGATGATGACGTCGAAGCGCTTGGCCTTCAGCGCCGGGATCAACCCGTCGAACGCCTGCACGACGAAATGGCAGGTCACCGCGAGTTTGGTGCACAGCAACGCGCCGACATCGGCGTCGAAACCGGTGACGTTGCCATTGGCGTCGGACATGCTCCATGGCGGGTAGGCGCCTTCCGTTCCGATGGACAACTCGCCTTCGGCCGCCAATGCGTTTCCCATGCTTCCCGCGAGACATGCGAGCAGCGTCAAGACTTTCAGTTTCATGTCAGTTCCCCTTGTTGATCTTCATTGCCGTTGTCCGGTGCGAACCGGACGCTTCGAGGATGCGGGCTTCCCTCACAGTGTCCGTGCCAGGAATTGGCGCAGACGCTCCGAGCGCGGGCTGCCGAACAGCGCCGCGGGCGCACCCTCTTCCTCCACCTTTCCCTGGTGGAGAAACAGAACCTTGTGGGAGACCTCGCGCGCGAACTGCATCTCATGCGTCACGAGGATCATGGTGTTGCCTTCCTCCGCCAGTTGACGGATCACCCGCAGCACCTCGCCGACCAGTTCGGGATCGAGCGCCGAAGTCGGTTCGTCGAAGAGGATGACCTTCGGCCGCATCGCCAGCGTGCGGGCGATCGCCGCCCGTTGCTGCTGGCCACCGGACAACTGGCCGGGATAATGGGCGTGCTTGTCGGCGAGCCCGACCTTCTTCAAAAGGGCGTGGGCATGTTCAATGGCCTTCTCGCGGGGCTCCTTCAAGACGTGCCGGGGCGCTTCGATGATGTTCTCCGCCACCGTCATGTGCGGCCACAGATTGAAGTTCTGGAACACCATGCCGACGCGGGCGCGGATACGTTCGACCTGCGCCATATCGGCTGGCCCAAGACGGCCGTTCGACAGCGGCTTCATCTTGATCACCTCGCCGTCGATGGCGACCCTGCCGCCATCCGGCTGTTCCAGAAGATTGACGCAGCGCAGGAACGTGCTTTTGCCCGAGCCCGACGAACCGATCATGGAAATGACCTCACCGGCATGGGCGGTGAGATTGACGCCCTTCAACACCAGAAGCGAGCCGAAGCTCTTGTGAAGCTCGTCGATCTGCACGGCCGGCGTGGTGATCTTTGCCTCGTCAGCGGGCGCCGGATCGGCCGCCACGGCGGGAACGGCGGGCGGCGTCTGTTCGCTGCTGATGTCCTGGGTTATCTCGACAGTCCGCAGGTCCGCCAGCGCACGGTCGAAATAGCGCAGGCTGCTGGACAGGCAGGTGCGTTGCCAGTCTGGGTCATCCGGAATGAAGGCGCAGCGCAGAGTGTCGCGGATCCGCTTGCCCAGCGGCGAATCGAGCTTGCCGAACAGATGCAGCCAGTTGTCGGCCTGGACCGCTTCCATGACAGCCGGCCCGTCCAACGTGCCGCATTCAACGACAAGCGGCAGCACGCGCGCGTTCGGCATTGCCTTGCGGACGGCGTCGGAGACATAGCCGGTCGCCGTTGCCGCGATGCCGGTGTCGGTCTTGGCGCCCTGACCTGTCAGGACTGTCGCCAGCGCCGGCCCGAAGATGGATTTGCCCCAGGCAAGGCCGTCATGCTCGGAATTCGCCACGGAAAGCAGAGCCGGATAACCATAAGGCCCGGCGCCGGTATGCAGGTCGAAGACGATGACCTGGCGCGCCGCGCCGGCAAAGGTCTTCAGGATTTCGTTCAAGGTGCGGTTCGACCAGACCGGGCCGCCACCGCCGTAGAACATGCCGTCGGCGAACTCATACTGGCCGGCTTCGACGATCGCCGCCAGACCGGCATGCCCAAGCCTCTTGCGCGCCACGGCGAGCTTCTCGTCGGCCGCTATGCGGTCCGGCCCTTCCCACTCGCGATACGCCATGGCGTCGTGCAGGCCGGCATAACCGTTGTTGACGGGAGCACTTGAAGACCAGTCGATGAAGTTGCGGTTGAGGTCGACATTGTCCTCGTTGACGCGCCGCGACCAAGCCGTGCCCCAGGGATTGATGAGGTGAATGGCAAGGATCGCCGTGTCGCCCGGCAGGCGCCGCAGATTCTTCTGGCCGAGCCAGGCGGTCTGGCAAGTCGAGCCGAACGGACCCTCGACACCATGCGTACCGGAGATGAGCACGATCAGCTTGCGCGCATCGCGGCGGCCAAGCAGCGCCACATCCGTCGCCAGCGTCTCGCCATCCGGGCCGTTCAGCGGATGAACATATTCGGACAGTTCCGCGCCGGCCCGCTCGGCGGCTTCGCGAAATCCCTGTCGCAAGGTGGCGAAATCACAGGCATAGGCTGGTGCTGGCTCATCATGGCGCATGGTCGCTCTTACTGGACCGCTGGCGGTTGCGGTCAATCCGTTCATTCCCTGTCGTTCCACCGTGGGGCTATTCATCGTTGTGATCGCTCGTGTTCTGAGGTGGCAATCGGCGCTCATTGCCGGAAAGGAGCGGCCTGGAGGACCGGACAAACCAGGCGTCGGAGGGAAGCACCTTGTCGGGGTTCATGATCGACTGATCGTCCAGCGCTCGTTTCACCCGCTCCATGGCGGCGAGCTTCGTCGGGTCAGCCGTCGCCAGCAGCGAATGGATGCGCTTGGACCCAACACCGTGCTCGGCGGAAAAAGAACCGCCAATCTCCCGCAGTTGTTGGTACAGGACGCTCTCGGCAGCCTCCGCCACGTCAGGCGCCAGCGGACCCTGACGGTTGAGGATGATATGCAGGTTCCCATCGGCCAGGTGCCCGAAGACATAGGGCGCCAGACCCGATTCAATCGCGGCGAGCCGGGGCAGGATTCTGTCGAGATAGGCCGGAATTTCCGACAGAGGCACAGACACGTCGAAGGAAGGCGCATGAGGATGGACGCGATAGAGCACGCCGGTGTCCTCGCGCAACCGCCACAGGTCGTCCTCTTGCCGCCGCGAGCCGGCAATGATGCCGGTGGCTTCGGGATAGCGCTCCATCACTTCCGAATAGATCCGCTCGAAATCCTCGCGCAGCGCCTCTTCGCGCGCGCCGCCAAGCGACAACAGCAGGAACAGCGTCTGGTCGAGCGGCACCCCCGGTTCGGACCATTCATGCGCGGCGGCGGCCAGGCTGAAATACGAGGTCCACATCGCCTCCGCCGCGCGCAAATGTCCGGCATCCGATTCAAGCGCCAGACGAATGATTTGCAGCGCCGCTTCGACAGACGGCAGTCCGAAAAGCGCGGTGGCGGTGGCTCGCGGCGAAGGGTCGAGCTTGACGACCACGCGGGTCACGATGCCAAGCGTGCCCTCCGCACCGATGAAGAGATGCTTCAGATCGTAGCCGGCGGAATTCTTCACCACCCGCGTAAGATCAGAATAGACGGACCCGTCGGCCAGCACGGCCTCGAGCCCAAGCACGCGATGGCGCATGACGCCGTTGCGAAAGGCCATCACGCCACCGGCATTGGTGGACACCATGCCGCCGATCGTCGCCGAGCCGCGCGCGGCAAGATCGATACCGGGCTCCAGTCGATGCTCAGACGCGGCAGCCTGCAAAGCTTCGAGGGTGACACCGGCACCGACGACCGCCACGCGCTCGACCGGATCGAGCCGCTCGATGCGGTTCATGCGTGCCATCGAAAGCACGATCTCGCCTGTCCGCGAGACAGTTCCATCGACCAGACCGGTACGCCCGCCTTGCGGCACGATGGGGATCCCATTCTGACGGCAGATGCGCACCACCGCCGCGACCTCGCCGGTCGATGAAGGCGCAACGACGATGCCGGCGCCGCGATCCGTTCCGTCCGAACCAAGGTCGATCGCCCCCGCATGATCACCGGTGCGCACATTCGAGGCGCCAACCACATCGCGGATCGCGTCGACAACCGACAACGGAACCGCTTGCTCGATCCAGTTCGTTTGCCTGGGAGACGCGAGGCCGCTCATCGCCCCGCCAATCCCTGAAGCGCTGTGAGAAGCCGGTCGTTGTCGACCGGCAAGCCGATGGTGGCGCGCAGATAGTGCTCGTAGCCGGCTTCGCGCCACGCCTTGACGATGATCCCCTGCTTCAGGAGACCGGCGGCAACGCTGGAGCTGTCGCCCGTGCAGTCGAAGAACAGGAAGTTTGTCTGCGACTGGGCAACCCGGAAACCAAGGCCGGTAAGTGCGGCGGTGGTGCGCACGCGCTCGGCCCTGACGCGGCCCGCCGACGCCTTCATCCAGCTTTCGTCGGCCAGCGCCGCAATAGCGGCGGTCTGCGCTGCCGCATTGACGTTGAACGGCGTCTTGGCGGCCGCGATCACTCTTGCCAGTTCGAGGCCGGAACAGACGGCATAGCCAACGCGCAGTCCCGCCAGGCCATAGGCCTTCGAAAATGTTCGCAGCACCACATGGTCGATGCCGCTGTCGCGCAGAACCTCGATGCCGTCGGGCGCGCCGGGATCGGCGAATTCGAAATAGGCCTCGTCCAGGACAAGAAGCGTGCCGGGCCGCACGGCGCCGATCAGCCGTTGCAAGCTGGGATGGTCGAGACCCGGCCCGACCGGGTTCCACGGCGAGGATATGAAAACGATCCTTGGCCCGGCCGCGATCGCCGTCTCGAGCGCGGCAAGATCGAACCCCATTTCGGGTGTCATCGCAATCTTGACGACATCCGCACCGGCAGCCAGCGGCTCTATCTCATGCAGGCCGAAGCTCGGCACCGTGGTGACGACCGAGGCGCCCGGCACCAGGACGGCGCGTGAGATGGCGGCGATCATCTCCTCGGAACCATTGCCGGCAACGATCAGGCCGGGATCGACCGCCAGTTTTTCGCCAAGCGCAGCTCGCAGCGCCGTGCAGGCCGGATCGGCATAGCGCCATGGTTCGAAAGATGAGGAGGCCAATGCGGCCACGACAGCGGGAGAACAGCCATCCGGGTTCTCATTGCTGGCCAGACGGGCAATGTCATGGCGTCCGCTGAGCGTCCGCGCCATCGCGATGTTCATGCCGGCATTGTAGGGCGGCAAGGCGGCGATATGCGGATTGAGCGGCAGGCTCGACGCTGGTTTGACCGACTGTTCCAAATCCCGACTTCCGTTTCCCCGCGCCCACGCGCGGCATCACGATCTTGTCAAATATCCAGGACGACTGATCCGCGTGGCTTGGAGCAGCATAGCAGCACTTCGCCTGTCCCAAGCTCGTCCAGCGGTTCTTCGAAATAGGCGACGTCGCCCGAGATCAGCCGCGACTTGCATGTGCCGCAGATGCCGGCCCGGCAGCTGAATTCCGGCAACAGACCCTGGTTCTCGGCGAAGTCGAGCAACGATGCGGCCGAGCTATCCCAGACGGCCGTCAGGCCCGACTTCCGGAATTCCACGGTTGTCGCTTCCCCGGTCGGCTCGACCCTTGCCGGCTGCGCCGGAACCGCGGGAGCTCGTACGGCATCGGGCTCAAGCACCGCCGCCGGGCCGAAGAATTCATAGGCAATGCGATGCCTCGGCACGCCAAGCTCGCGCAGCATGGCGTAGATCGCCTGCATGAACGGCGGTGGGCCACAGAGGTAGAAATCATAGTCATCGATCGGCAGCAGGCGCTGCAGCACGTCGCGCGAAATCATGCCCTCGCTGTGGAAGCGCTGGTCGGCCCTGTCACGCTCGGACGGAGACCGGTAGCAGTAGTGCGCGGCCAGGCCGGGCCGGGTCGTGACCAGGCCGGTCACCTCGTCGCGCAAGGCATGCACATCGCCGTTCTCGCAGGCATGAATGAAGACGGCGCGGCGGTCCGGCATCGCAGCCAGCGCATGCAGCATCGACACCATCGGCGTCAGCCCTACGCCGCCGCTGAGCAGCGCGACTGGACGGTTGCTGGCCTTGTCGAGCACGAAATCGCCGCGCGGCCCTTCCGCCTGAAGCACATCACCGACGTTGATCTCGTCATGCAGGAAGCACGAGCTTACCCCGTCGGGCAGCCCCGGCGCCGGTGCTGCTTCACGCTTCACGCTGATCCGATAGCGAGCGCTGTCTGGGGAACAGGAGATACTGTAGTTACGCAGCACATATCCCCTTTCGCCGGCTGCCTCCCGCGCTACCGGAATCCGGAACACCAGGAACTGACCCGGCTGGAAGTCGCGCCAGTCCTGTGGATTGACCGGCTCGATATGGAACGACGTGATGATGGCGCTTTCGCGCACCTTCGCGACCACTTTCAGGCCGCGAAATCCGCTTCTTGCGATGGTGTCGCGAGCGGTGAATGCGTTCATTCGGCAGCCGCCAATTGCTGGTTCTCGCTGGCGATCAGCTTGGCCAGGTTGCGGCGAAAGCGCAGCGGCCCGACATCGATCTTGAGATCGAGATTGGGCGTGCGCTTGTTTGCCATGCCTTTGTGCACGGCATTGAGCACGGTGCGGTCCTCGTCGAAGGCGCCGCGCACGGAGGTGGCGAACTGACGCGAAACCTCCAGGTCGTCGGGGGCGAAATTGCGCATCTGGAACCAGTAATATTTCGTCTGGTTCTCATCGACCGGCGTCATGAAATTGTAGCTGTCCATGAGGAACACGTCCTCGTGCAGCGGCTTACCCTCGCCGCCGGTGCGGGCCGGCACGAAGATCGCCTTGATGATGGCGTTGGAGGGGTAGCGCACCTCGTAGTGCTGCTTGCGGTCGCAATTGCCTGAGAATTTGAGGAAAGGCGCATAGAAGGGCGCCGGCGCGGCATCGACCACCCAGCGCCACACGGTCACGCCGTCCGCGCCCACGGTGGTTTCGAGCGGCGCATCCTCCATCGCCTGAACGCCGCCGAAGGAGGACTGGTGGACCCACGATACATGCGAGGGGTCGAGCAGGTTGTCGGTCATGTAGAGGTAGTTGCAATCGAGCGCCATCGACTCGCCGCGATTGACGCCCCATGCCGGATCGCCCCAGTGGTCGACCGCGAAAATCAGCGCGGGGTCGGCCTTTGCCGCTTCGCCCATCCATATCCACAGCAGCCCGTAACGCTCGGTGATCGGATAGGAACGAACGCATGCCACATGCGGTATCTTTTCCGCGCCCGGCACCCGTGTGCAGGTCCCCGTGCTGTCGAAGGTCAGCCCATGATAGCCGCATTCGACAGTGTCGCCCTTGATGCGGCCCATGGACAGCGGCAACTTGCGGTGCGGACAGGCATCCTCGAGCGCCGCCACCACGCCATCGGTCCGGCGATAAAGGACAATATCCTCTCCCAGAATCCGGGTCGGCACCAGCCTGTCGGCGACCTCATGATCCCACGCGGCCACATACCAGCAATTTCGAAGAAACATGGTGTCCTCCCGAGCTCGTGAACGCCAAAACGAATACCTCTCGGGCATGAGACGACATAGTGCTTGCATCTGCGTTCTATTTTAGAAATGCTAAAACAAACCGACCCCAGGATCATACCCAGGTGAAGAAAACGCCCCCCTTGCGTGCGATACAGGCCTTCGAGGCTTTCGGTCGATGCGGCAGCGTGACGGCCGCGGCCGATGAACTTGGCGTTTCAGTCGGCGCGGTCAGCCAGCAAATCCGCAAGGCTGAAGATATGCTCGGGCTTAGTCTGCTCGAACGCCGTGGCAGGAATGTTGCACTGTCATCCTGGGGGCGAACCTACCATGCGGCGATTTCCTCAGGATTCGACCAGATTCGCAACGCCCAACACATCGTCGAGCGGGCACGATCGGAGAGCGCGCTGACCATCTCTTGCCTTCCCTCGCTTGCCAGCAAGTGGATCGCACCAAAGCTCCTAGATTGGCAAATTGGCCACGCCGGCGCGACGGTGCGTCTCGTCGGCGCCGAGCAGGAGCCACGTTTTGACAAGGATCAGGTTGATTTCCGGATTTCGTACGGCACCAAGATCCACGACTACGACCACTATACCGAACTGTTCACGGATTGGGTGGTGCCTGCTTGCGCGCCCGGATTGCTGACCAATCGACCTCTCGGCAAGCCCTCGGACATTCTTGATTTTCCTCTCCTGGGCATCGAATGGGCCCAAGATCACCAATCACCGCCAAGTTGGGCTGAATGGGCGAGCAGGATCGGCGCGTCACATCGAAAGACGTCAGGCGAAGTTGCCTTTTCGTTGTCGAGTGCCGCGATCGATGCTGCGATAAACGGAAAGGGGTTTGTGCTTGCTCAATTGTCGATGGCCGCCGACGATATCACCGCAGGCCGGCTCATCGTCCCGTTCAATCAGCGGATAAAGTTGTCCGATGCCTATTTCCTTGCCTGGGACCGTGCAGCGCTCGAAAAGCCATTTGCACCGGAACTTCGTGCCTGGATCGTTTCCATCTCCAAACGCCTGGGCGCTTCTCCAGCCGATTGAGATCGATGAACGGCCCTTGGCGTGGAGGAACTGCTATCTGCGTTGCGCCTCCGTGGCAGGACGCAGACCCGCCGGTTTGCACGCTTTTGTACGCCGCAACTCTCCAACATGTTGATTGCGCTTTACACCCCTTCCAACTTCGTTCAGATCAATCCTGTGTTTTGCTAGGAGATCGAGAGAGGTTATCGCAACCAAACAGCGACAGGTGACGATCGAGCCAGGGCGGATCGGCAAGCTACGCTATCGCCGCCGTCCCGTCATTCCCACTCGATTGTTTTTAACCCAGCCAGGTCATTGATCTAGCTGGGTTTTTTCTTATTTGTGACGCACAACGCCGACCCATGGGCCGTCAAAAAATTACGCTTTTGATTTTGAAGGGAAAATCGCCGCAAAAAATATTTTGAGGTTTCACCAACTATCGGAACCAATCAGCGATTTTTGCACTTTTCGGCTTTCGACGGAGTGTCTCTGCCGTCTCGAAAAGTACCGTCAGCAGGCTATATGAAGTCAGATGACTAGTGCAATTTGGCCCGAGATCAAACGACCCATATAGAACAGATTAACCCAACAACTTCGGACATCCATCGAACCCCGCGCGGGCGGTTGAGAAAGGAGCTCACTGGTCGGCACATCTACACGTCAAGTCTCGCAGGGGCCTCAAATTGGACATGCGGCCAACCGAGCCTAAATGTCCCTAGGGTAGCGATCATCATCACTCCTCCCAGAAGGCCCGCTGGATCTGATCGGCCAGCGGCTTTACCAGGTAGGATAGCATGGTGCGGCTGCCGGTCGAAAAGAACGCTTCGACGGGCATGCCCGGCGCCAGGGTCAGGCCTTTCAGTATTTTCAGTTCGGTGCGCGGCAGGCTGACGCGAACCGTGTAAAACGCCGCGCCGCTTCGCTCGTCGACGCTGAGATCAGCGGAGATTTCGCTGACGCTGCCATTCAGTTCCTGTGTGACGCGCTGATTGAACGCCGAGAGCTTCAGTGTCACGTCCTGACCGAGCGAGAGCTGATCGATGTCCTGCGGCGCGATGCGGGCCTCGACGGTCAGATCGTCGGCCACCGGCACCACGAGCATGATCACTTCGCCCGGCGAAATGACGCCGCCGACCGTATGAACGGCAAGCTGGTGGACCACGCCATTCTGCGGACTGCGAATATATCGATGCGTTTGACCTGGTCTTCGGCTGACACCTTGCGTTCGACGAATTCGGATATCTTCCCCTGGACATCGCGAAGCTCGGCTGCAACCTCGCTGCGCAGATCCTGGTCGACCTGGATGATCTGCAGCCGGGTCTCGGCGATCCGGCCTTTCGCCTGTGCAATCGATGCGGTCAGTTGCCCGTGTTCGCCGTTGAGCCGGACCGCGTCACGCTCCAGCGCCGTCATGCGGTCGATCGAGACAAGCTTCTTGAGCCAGAGTTTGCGGATGCTGTCGAGTTCGGTGCCGATCAGTTTTATTTCCTGGCTCTTGGCCTCCCGTTGTTCGGTGAGCCCCGAGGCCTCTTCGGCAAGCTGCGCGATGCGTTCTTCCAATTGAGCCTTCTGCCCGGCGCGGGCCTGCCGGCGAAACTCGAACAGCGACTGTTCGCCAGCCATGGCGCGCGCAACGGCGGTCTCATCCCGCCTCGAGGTCAGCGAGGTTGGGAAGGCGATGTCATTGTGATCGTCACGTTCGGCTTCGAGACGGGCCAGCCGAGCCTCGAATTCGTCGAGGCCCTTGGTGACGATCGCGAGGTTGGCGCGGGTGACGGTTTCGTCGAGGCGGATCAGGACCTGGCCGGATTTCACGGCATCGCCTTCGCGTGCCAGAATGTCGCCGACCACGCCACCGGTGGGATGCTGAACCTTCTTGACGCTGGAATCGACGACCATCTTTCCCGACGCGATCACCGCACCGGAAAGCTCGGTGACCGCCGCCAGACTGCCCGCGCCGCCGACGAGAAGGATGCAGGCGGCGACGCCACCAAGCAGAGCGCCGGATGGTCCGATCGATGGTTGGGGTCCCGGCCATCAGGATACATTCTCTTCAGATGCGGGCACGACCTTCAAGGGAACGCCGGCCGGCCGTGTGACCTTGTTCAAGACTTCATTCTTCGGGCCAAACGCCTGGACGCGGCCGTTGGCCATCACCAGAACCTGATCGAGGCTTGCGAGCGCGCTCGGGCGGTGCGCTACGACCACGGCGATGCCGCCGCGCGCGCGAACGCCCTGGATGGCTTCCGTCAACGCAGCCTCGCCTTCGGCATCGAGGTTCGAATTGGGCTCGTCGAGGATGACCAGCTTTTCGGCCGCGGAGCGCTTTTCAGAGCCCCCTTTAGAAACTCCAGCTCCAGAGCCTGCTTGCCGACCAGCCGCTCAAGCGCGGCGATCCGCACCTCATATTCCGTGATGAGAGTGGCCGAAGCCGTATCTTCATCGAAGCCGCCTGCCTCATATTTGCCAATCCAGACACGGATCAGGGTGCGGGTGATGTCATGCCGTTTCGCCAACTGTGCAGCGTCTCGCCCGACAGATATTCCTGCACGACCTGACGCTTGAACGCGATGCTGTAACACGATGTCTTGCCATGGTTCTCTCTTCGAAAACCCGACAGCCATGGTCAATTCCCCATCATGATCTGTCCACTCCGAGGTCACTTTTGGGAGACATGCATTGAATTAATGGGCAAACCAGCAACGGCTTCAATCAAATCCCTCATCGCCTCCGCTGCTGGACGTTTCAGTTCGTCAGTTCGACTATTGAAGATGATTCAGCTGACATTTCTGTTCCGCTACCCACAACCCCTCGGCCACGCTATCAAGATCGTGCTATTGTTCACGGAATGCATGGCGGATGCTGTCTGACAACGGTTTGAAAATGAAATCCAACACCGTGCGAGAACTGGTCTCTATGAACGCTTCGGCCGGCATCCCGGGCATCAGCGCGAGGTCGCCCAGCTTCGCAATCTCCTCGGGCGAAACGATGATGCCGACGCGGTAGAAGGCGACGCCGGTCTTCTCGTTTACGATCGTAGACGGTGAGATCGTGTCTATGCTGCCGAACAGCTGCGGCGTCGTGCGCTGGTTGAATGCCGGAAAGCGTATCAGCGCCTTGTGTCCGGCGTGCAGTTGATCGATGGAGCGCGGCTCGACGTTGACCTCCAGATCCAGGCCCTGATCGATGGCGATGAGTTGCATCAGCGTGCCGCCAGGCGGCACAACGCCACCGATTGTGTAGACGTTGAGCTCATGCACGATGCCGTTGACCGGCGCCCTGATTTCGATGCGCTCCAGCTGCTTGTTGGTGGCCAGTATCTGCTGGACGAGATCGTCGACCTGCGTCGATACCTCCCGCAGTTCCGACAGCACCTGCTCCTGGAACTCGCGATCGATCTGCAGGATGGCAATGTCGGTCTCGCGGATCGAATTCTCGATGCGGGCGAGATCGGCCTGACTCTCCGCGATCTGCCCCTCGAGGTCGGCGCGGCGCGCCTCTTGCGCCATCACCCGCGTTTCCGCCGCAAGCCCTTGGTCGCGCAGCTTCTTGATGCCGTTGAGCTCCCGGACGACGTAGCCGAGCTGCTCCCGCTTCGATTTCACCATTCCTTGCACGCCGGTGATCTGGTTGCCAAACTGGCTGATCTTCTCGCGCTGCTGCTCGATCTGGCCGGTGCGGCTCATCCGCCGCGCATGAAACAGCCTTTCCTGCCCGTGGCGATGCCCTTCATTCTGGTCGATGCCGGTGAGGTGGAGGATGGTTTCATCAAAGGTCAGGCTGTCGGCGCCATCCCGCTCCGCTTCCAGTCGCGCCTTGCGCGCCAGCCCCTCTCGCAGGCGATTGCGATAGATCTCAACATTGGCGTCCAGCAGCGTCTCGTCCAGCCTGACCAGAACGTCTCCGGCTTTCACCAGATCGCCATTCTTGACCAGAATCTCCTTGATGATACCGCCGTCGAGATGCTGCACCAGCTTCGGCTTGCCTCTGACGATGATCGAGCCGGAGGCAATGACCGCACCGGAGATCGAGGCATAGGCCATCCAGAAAAAGACACCACCGAACAGGACAAGGAAAGCCGCCAGTCCTACAACCAGGAATGTCCGGTAGCCGGTGCGTGGCTTGCCGCTTCTGTCCGTGGAAGATATGTTGCTCATCGCTTCACCCCCGCCGAAATTGCCACGTCAGACCGAGCGCGTCACTTTGCGCAGCACCTCGGACTTGTCGCCGAGTTCGACCGTGGTTCCGTTCGACAGCATCATCACCTTGTTGACGGCTGCGATCGCGCTCGGCCGGTGCGTCATGACGACAACCACCGATCCGGCCGCGCGCATCTGCTCGATCGCAGCCGTCAGTGCGGCATCGCCATCGGCGTCGAGATTGGAATTGGGCTCGTCGAGCACGACCAGCTTCGGCATGCGAAACAGTGCGCGGGCAAGCCCTATGCGCTGGATCTGCCCGCCCGAAAGCGACGTCGGGCCGTAGCCGATGGTTGTGGCGTAGCCCTCGGGCAGGCGCAGGATCATCTCGTGCACGCCGGCGGTCTGCGCGGCGCGGATGATGTCGGCATCCTGCGCTTCGGGATCGAAGCGGGCTATGTTCTGCCGGACGGTGCCGGCCAAAAGCTCGACCGACTGCGGCAGGTAGCCAACATAGCGACCCAGCGCCTCGCTGTCCCAGTGCGCCAGCGACGCGCCGTCGAGCCGGATCGAGCCGGCATCCGGCGTCCAGGCACCGATCAGCAGCCGCGCCAGCGTGGACTTGCCGGATGCGCTTGGGCCGATGACGCCCAGCCCGTCGCCCGGCACCAGGTCGAAGCTGATCTGGTTAAGGATCACACGGCGACCTCCGCCGGCATCAGTGGCCTGCCCCGGGGCGTGTTTGGTCACGTTGCGCAGCTGCAGGTCGCCCTTCGGCTCAGGCAGCTGGATTGGCGGCTGCGCCTTTTCGGCCTGGTCCAGATGCGCGGTGAGCCGCCGGTAGGCGAGCCTGGCGCGCACGATTCCCGTCCATTGCCCGATCACCTGGTCGACCGGCGCCAGCGCACGCCCCGAGATGATGGAGGAGGCCACGATCATGCCTGGTGAGATTTCTTGCTGGATGGCGAGCCAGGCGCCAAGCGCCAGATTGGCCGATTGCAGAAGCATCCGGACGGCCTTGGAGATGGAGGCGAAGATCTCCGAATTCTCCGAGCCCGCCTGCGCCCGCTCCGTGCTTTCTCCATGCATCGCCTGCCACTGCCGCCCGACATTGCCGAGCATGCCCATCGACAGGATGGCCTCGGCGTTGCGGTTGCTCTGCTCGACGAAGCGGCTCTCCAGCCCCTCTATGGCGGCGGCACGGCCGAGATGGCGCCTTGTCAGCATCTCGTTCGCCAATGCCAGAAGGGCCACCAATACCGCGCCACCGAGCGACAGGAACCCGAGATAGGGGTGCATGAAGAAGACGAGGGCTAGGTAGAACGGCATCCACGGCATATCGAAAAAGCCAAGCAGGCCCGAACTGCCGAGAAACGCACGCACCGCGTTCAAATCCTGGATCGGCCGCCCCGCCTCGGCCTGGCCAGCGACACCCTGGCAAACCCAGGTGCGGAAGGTAAGCCCGCCCAGCCGCTGGTCGAGCCAATAGCCGGAGCGCGAAAGAATGCGGGTACGCAGGAAGTCGAACACGCCCAGGAACAGATACAGCCCCACCACCAGCCCGAAAAAGGCGATCAGCGTCGGCACCGAGCGCGCTGTCAGCACGCGATCGTAGACCTGCAGCATGAACATCGGCCCGGTCAACATCAGCAGATTGATCGCGAAGCTGAACAGGCCGACGCCGACAAAGGCCGTCCGCAGCGAGCGCAGGGCAAGGCTGAGCGGGTTCTTGTCCTTGCCGGATTTGGCCGAACGCGGCTGGTTCATGATGCCTCGGACGGTTCGAACAAGTGTAGGGTCAGTGGTCCCACCTCAAATTTTTGATCTAGCAGGCTGTTGAAAACTGTTTTGTTCGCGGAACCCATCAGAATCAGCCGAGTACAAATCAGATTCAAAACGGGTATCTCGGATCCTTTTTCAACAACCTGCTAGTCTATCTCTTTGTTTGAGAATCGGATCGTCCCGGGGTCCGATGCCCTAAAAGAAGGTAAAGCTGTCCTTGTCAAGCGCGGCAAGCTGCGTGCCCTTCAGGAACAACTGATCGCCATTGCCGAAGTCAAACAGCACGCCGGTGTCGGTCTGATGTCCGGCATGCATCAGGTCGTCGAAATCGTTGATGCCGTTCACGTCGATGCTGATTTCGTCTCCGGCGATGAAGAAAGTGCGCAGCAACCTGAGGCCCGGATCGAAATCGGTGATGGTGTCGCTGCCGTCGCCCTGGGCGAAGATGAAGTTGTCATTGCCCAGGCCGCCGGTCATCTGGTCATTGCCGGTTCCGCCGGAAATCGTGTCCTTGCCGATGCCGCCAGTGATGCTGTCGTTGCCTTCGTTGCCATCGAGCCGGTTGTTGCCGGCGAACCCGATCAGGGTGTCGTTGCCACGCCCGCCGGCAGCATTGCCGCCGAGGAGGCCGGTGACCAGCCTGTCGTCGCCATCGCCGCCAAAGAGCGAGCCGTTGCCGAAGCCGCCGAACATGTTGTCGTTGCCGGTCGTGCCTTGCTGATAGCCGGCATAGCTATTGTCGGCTTTCACAAAGACCGTGCCGTTGGTGGTGCTCTTGCCGTCGCTCACCGTGTAGATGAACTGATCGTTGCCGACATAACCGGTTGCCGAGCGGTAGGTGACGACGCCGTTCTGCAGCGTCACCGTGCCATGCCCGCCCTGGCCGATCCCGACGACCGACAACGGGTCGTTGTCGGGGTCGGTGTCGTTGGCCAGGAGCACGCTGGTGGAGAGCGTGAGCGCGTTCGGCACGTAGACGTTGAAGCGACCGTCGTCACGCACGATCGGTCCGGCATTGCCCTGCTGGAAGGTGACCTGGAAAACGTCGGAATTCTGCAAAGAGCCGTCACTGGCCAGGATTTCGACGTTCCAGGCACCGGCTGCGTTGTGCGGCGCCGTACCGGTCAGTTTGGCGCCGTCGAACGTCATCCAGGACGGCAGCGCGTTGCCGTTGGCAAGTCGCGCCGCGTAGTGCAGCGCGTCGCCGTCCGGATCGCTAAAAGTGTTGGCCGCGATGTTGATGGTGAAGGCGCTGCCGGTCTTCAGCGGCTGGCCGGCGCTGTTGGTGCTGACATCCGGCAGCGGATGGTCGAGCACCGGCGCGTCGTTGACCGGGCTCACCGTGAACTTGAAGATGTCGGAGGTCGAGAGCGAACCGTCGGAAGCCGTGACCTTGACGTCGAGCGAGCCGTTGAAGTTCTGCGGCGCCCGGCCGGTCAGGCGCAGGTGCTCGGCATCGGCGACCAGCCAGGATGGCAGCGCCGCTCCATTGGCGGCGGTGATCGAATAGGTCAGGTGGTCGCCTTCGACATCGGTGAACAGGTTCTGTTGCAGCGTGACGTCGAACGCCTGGTCCTCGGTCACGAAGCGGTCGGAGAACGGCGCCACAATGCGCGGCGCATCGTTGACCGGATCGATGACCAGATCGAAGCTCGACGACGCCGACAGCGCACCGTCGCTGGCCGTCACTTGCAGCAAAACCGTGCCGTTGAAATCGGCCGGCGGCGTACCGGTGAAGCGCATGGCAACCGGATCGAAGGCGAGCCATGACGGCAGCGCGGTTCCGCCGGCGCGGGTGGCGGTGATCGTCAGCGCGTCACTGTCGACATCCGTTGCCCAGCCTAGCGGCAGCACGAAGTCGATCGGCGCATCCTCGGCCGAATGCCGGTTCTGCAGGGGTCCGACCACCGGCGCGTCGTTGATCGGCGCGGCGCTTACGGTGATGATGCCGGTATCGGTCAGGTGACCGTCCGAGACGACATATTCGATCTGCACGTCGCCGGAGGCGTTGGCTTCGCGCGTCACCACGATGTTGCCAAGTCCATCGAGCGTTGCCGTCGCGCCCTGACTGGCCGAGATCGACGTGATCGTCAGCGCATCGCCATCGACGTCATGGTCGTTGGCCAGCACCGACTGCACGGTGATCGTTGTGGTCTGGTCCTCCTGTCCGTCCACGACATCGTCCATGGCGACGGGAGCGTCGTTTAAGCCCTGGATCACCAGTTGGACGATGCGGCTCGCCTGCAGTGAGCCATCGCTGGCGATGACGCGCAAATCGATCGTCCCGGCGAAATCGGCCGGCGGCTGGCCGGTGAGACCTCTGGCCGCGGGATGGTAGACCAGCCAGTCGGGCAGCGGCTCACCATTGGCCAGCAGCACGCTGACGGCAAGGGTGTCGCCATCGATGTCGGCAAAGGCCGCGGCCGGCAGTTGCGCGGTGAACTGGGTGTCCTCGGTGCCGGTCAGCGGCGCGATGACGGCAATCGTCGGCGCGTCGTTTGCCGGTTGCAGGTCGATGGTCACCGTCGCCGTGTCGGTTGCGCCGGTGACGTCGGTCAGGACATAGCCGAAGCTCGCCAGGCCGTTGCGATCGGCGTCCGCGACAAAGACGATGTTGCCGGCATTGTCGAAACTCACCGAACCGCCGACGGCGTTGGTCAGCGCCGTGATCGCGATCGACTGGCCATCGGCATCGCTGTCGTTGGCGCGCAGTGCGCTGATCGGGATCACCAGCGTCTGGTCTTCCGTGCCGGAGACGAAATCGTCGCTGGCCGTCGGGTCGTCGTCCACCGGGCGGACATCGACACTGAAGGTCCCCGTCACGTTGGGGCCGCTGCCGTCGGTGATGGTGTAGCTGAGCGTGAAATGGCCGTTGGCGTTGGCTGCCGGCGTGAAACGGATCAGGCCGTTGGGCAGGTCCTCAACGCCGCTGCCGAAAGCACCGACGAAGCTGATTGTGCCGCCGTCCGGGTCGTAGTCGTTGGCCAGAAGCTCGGCCGGATCGATGTCGACAAAACTGTCCTCGTCGATGAGCCAGCCGCTGTCCGAAACGGCGATCGGCAGGTCACCATCGGGAATTACCGAAAGCGTGACCGTGCCTGTGGTGGCGCCGCCATGGCCGTCGGAAACGATATAGGAGAAGCCGCCATTGCCGAAATAGTTGGAGCGCGGGGTGAAGATCGCTTGGCCGCCTTCGATGCGGACCGAGCCATTGACCGGGTCGAGCACCGAAGTGATGCTCAAAGTGTCGCCCTCGACGTCGCTGTCGTTGGCCAGCAGGGCGGCGAGATCGATGGCGATCGGCTCATCCTCATGCGTGATGAAGCCGCTTTCGTTCGCCACCACCGGCGCATCGTTGACCGCTGCGAAGTCGACGACGATGTTGTGCGTCTCGACCGAGCCCAGCCGCCCGTCGGTCACCGTATAGGTGAAGGTGACCGTGCCGTTGATGTTGTCGCGCGGGACCAGCGAAATGCGACCGCCCGACAGGATGAAGGCCTGTCCACCGTCGCCATTCTGGTCGACGCCGACGAAGGAGATGGTGTCGCCGTCCGGATCGGAATCGTTGGCCAGAAGGTCGGCGATCAGGATTGTGACCGGTGTGTCCTCGGTGCCCTGGAAGTGATCGGCGACGGCAATCGGATGCTGGTCGGTGGAGGCGACATGGACCGTGACGCGGCCGGTATCGACGCCGTCGGCATCGTCGGTCACCACATATTCGAAGAAGGCATCGCCGTCGAAATTGTGGTCGGGGGTGAACAGGATGGTGTTGCCCGAGAGTTGGACCACGCCGTGCACGGCGTTGAACACCGAAAGAACACGCAAGGCGTCGCCATCGATGTCGCTGTCGTTGGCGGCAAGCGTCGCCGGATCGATCGACAGCACGGTGTCCTCGAAACCGCTGACGCTGTCGTCGTGCGCCACCGGCGGATCGTTCGCCGGCGCGACATTGACATGAACCTGGGCGGTACTGGTGCCCTCATGGTCGTCGGTGATCGTATAGGTGAAGGTCGCCGTGCCGGATTGCTGCGGCTCGGGATGGTAGGTGAGCGTGACGCCGGCGTTGCCGTCGACCGGCACTGAAAGCGCCGTATCCACAGTATCGGTGCCGTCGCTCGAATGGACGAGCACGGCCAGCGTCTGGTGCAGGCCGAGCGGCGGGATACCGGAAAGCCTTCCGGTCTGCGCATCGATCGACAGCCAGGACGGCAGCGCGCTGCCGTCGGCGAGCGTCGCCGAATGCGTGACCGGTCCGGCACTCAGGCCCGAGACCGGCGGCAGGTCGACGCTGAGCTCAGGAATGGTGACGGTGAGCGTGCCGCGATCCGGGGCTCCGATAGCGATGACGCGGATGGTATCGCCGTCGTCGTCGCGGTCGTTGGCGAGCAGCGAAGCGAGCGTGAAGGTGACGTCGGTATCTTCCGAAGTATTGACCGCATCGTTCACCGAATCGGGCAACTCGCGTTGCGCGGCGACATTGACGACGATGCGAGCCGGCTCGCTGGAGACCGCATCCTTCACGTCATGAGCGTTGTATTCGATAACGAAGGCGCCGTTGAAGTCCTCCGGCGTCGAGACATAGATGTGTTCGTCGGTCGTGGTGATCAGGAAGCCGCCCTGATTGCTCAGATGGTAGGTCTGGTCGATGACGACGTCCTTGATCAGCGCAAAGGCCGGCATGCCGGTCGCGGCCGAGGCGCCGACATCGATGCGCACCGGAATGGAGCCGACATATTCAGCCGGCGGCGTGCCGGTGAAGGACAGCGTTTGCGGATCGAAATGCAGCCAGGACGGCAGGTCGGTGCCGCTCGCCTTGGCGGCGGTGACGGCGGCATCGTTGGCCACCGGCAGCACCCACAGGCCGTTGGCGGCGAAGAAGTCCGGATTGGCGAGCAGCGCGTTGATCGCGGGATCGAGCGGTGCGTTCGGATCGATACGGAACTCGATCGCGAAACCGTGCTGGCCGCCATCCGTCGGCGCGAAGGCAATGTGCACGCGGGCGATGTCGGCGTCTGCAGCCGGCTCGACCGTCGTACGCTCGATGCGCATGGTCTCGGCATTGAAGGACAGCCAGCCCGGCAGTTCGCGGCCAGAGGCCAGCTCCGCCGACCAGGTGCCTTCGCCCAGCCCGACGGCCAGCATATCGGCGTCGTAGGCGACGCCCACGGCAAGCGCGGCGGCATTCGTCGGGTCGATGGAAAGATAGCCTTGATAGGAAACCGGCTGACCGCTGTGCGGGTCGGTATCGGAGAAGGTCAGCACCACCTCGATCGGATCGACGGTGCCTGCGGGCGCCGCGCCGCTGAAGGTCAGCGTCGCCTGGTCGAAGGCCAGCCATGACGGCAGCGGTGAACCGTCGGCCAAAACCGCGGCCACGGTAACGCCGGCATCGACCAATGGCGAAACGAGATCGACGCTCTCTTCGTGCAGCGTGCGGTGGCTGAAGTCGTCCGTCAGCACGCCGAGGAAGTGTGCGTTCTCGAAGAAGATGACGTCACCCTCCGGATCCATATCGTTGGCGAAGGCTTCCGCCGCCAGGATGGTGATCGGATGGTCCTCGAGCCCGGAAGTGATGTCGTCGCGCAGCACCGGCCCGTCATTGTCGACCAGGATGGTGATCGACACGAACGCCGTGTCGGTGCCGCCGCGGCCGTCGGAGATCGTATAGGTGAAGCCGGCGGCGCCGTTGTAGTCGGAGCGCGGCGTGAAGACGATCATGCCGTCTTCGTTGAACGCCACCTTGCCGTTGAGCGGGAAGCGCTCGAGCGTGATGACCGACAGCGGATCGCCATTGGGGTCGGTGTCGTTGGCCAGCAGCACCGACGGGTCGATGATGATCGGCTGGTCTTCAAGCGTCTCGAAGCCGCCATCGTTGCGCGCGTCCGGCGGATCGTTGAGCGGGATGACATGGATCTCGACCAGGCCGGTCGACTGGGCGCCATGCACGTCGATGACATCGTAAAGGAAGGATGCATCGCCAAGCGCCGCGCCATCGAAATCGATGACCTGGACCGCGACGCCGTTCTCGATGATCGTGCGCAGGCTGGCCGTGCCGTTGCTGGCCGAATGAATGCCGACGAAGGAGAAATCGTCGCCTTCGACATCATGGTCGTTGGCCAGCAAATCACGGACATAGATTGTCTTCGTCTGGCCAAGGCGGGCGGTGGCGCCATCCTTCTCGGCATCTGGCGCGTCGTTGACGCCGATGAAGTTGAGCTCGACCGAAGCGGTCGAGGTCTCGCCCGACGGATCGGTGATCGTGTAGGTGAAGCCGGCGAAGCCGTAGTGATCGCCGTCTGGGGTGAAATAGATACCGTCATTGCCGGCGAAGGCGATGCCGTTGGAGGCTGCGCCCGGCAGATTCTGGTAAAGCGGATGGCCGTTGTCGTCGAGCAGCGGGCCGACTGCCACGACCTGGAGATCATCGCCGTCGACATCGATGTCGTTACCGAACAGATCGGCATAGGAGATGAACAGTGTCGTGTCCTCGACACCGGTGAAGACGCCGTCATTGTGGGCGATCGGCGCATCGTTGACCGGCAGCACGTCGACCTCGACCCTGGCCGTCGATTCGCGGCCGGCCTGGTCGCGCACCGTGTAGTCGAAGAACGCATCGCCGTTGAAATCGGGCGCACTGACAAAGCGCACCGAACCGTCGGCGAGCAGCGTCGCAGTGCCATTCACCGCATTGCCGACCGAGATGATCGTCAAAAGCTCGGTCGCCTCGGCGGCGTCGTTGTTGGTCAGCCTATGGCGAGCGATGACCAGCGCCACATCCTCGTCGGCGAAGCGGATGACGTCGTTCTCGGCGTTGAAGCTGCCATTGCGCTGGAGGAAGTCGATATCATCGCGGTCCCAGACGCTGCCGTCGGCGAACACGACCTCCTCGATGCCGGTTTGCGTGCCGGTGAAATGCCCGACCACGCGGATGGTGTCGATCAGCAAGCCGTCATCATGTTCCAGCTCAAGCACCAGATCGTCGCCGGCACGGATAATGCTGACATCCTTCACGCGCACATCGGCGTCGAGCACGATCTGGTCGATGTCCGTGGTCGCGCCGTTTTCATAGACCGTGTCGGCGCTAGAATCATAGCCGAACAGATAGCGGTCGGAGCCGCCGCCGCCAGCCAGCGTGTCGTCGTCGAAGCCGCCTTCGAAGGTCTCGGCGGCTGCACCGCCGGCCAGATAGTCCTGATACGACGAACCGACCAGCATATCGATGTTGGTGAGCACGTCGCCGGCCGCCTCGCCAGCGGAGCCGAAGTTGCTGCCGAGATCGACGATGACGCCTTCGTCCGCGGCGCTGTAGTCGGCTATATCGAAACCGCCGCCGCCGTCGATATGGTCGGCGCCGCGGCCGCCGCGAATGACGTTGTCGCCGGCGTCGCCGACGATGGTATCGTCATGGAAGGAGCCAATCACCAGTTCGATCGAAGAGAAGGTGTCGCCGAGCGCATCGCCGCCGCCGGCCGCGCCGTTGGCCATGTTGATGCTGACGCCCTCGACCGAGGTCGAGTAGTCGGCCTGGTCGATGCCGTCGCCGCCGACCATCTCATCGGCGCCACGGCCGCCGATCAGGATGTCGTTGCCGGCGCCGCCGAACAGGTGGTCGTCACCGCGGCCGCCGGTCAGCATATTGTCATTGCCGTCGCCTTCCAGCACGTCGCTGAAATCGGTGCCGATCAGGTTTTCGATGCCGACCAGAATGTCGCCAGCCGCGTCGCCGCCGGCGGCGGTGCCGGCGGCCAGCGAAACCTGCACGGCTGCATCGGAGAGGAAATAGTCGACCGTGTCCGAACCGGCACCGCCGTCGAGCCGGTCGGCGCCCTTGCCGCCGTCCAGCCGGTCATCGCCTTGCCCGCCTTCCAGCGTGTCGGCGCCCTCGCGGCCGACCAGCAAGTCCGCGCCACCAAGGCCCTTCAGGACATTGGCGTTGGCATCACCGTCCAGCTCGTCGGCGAAGGATGTGCCGATCAGCTGTTCGATCGAGAAATAGATGTCGCCCTGCGCATGGCCGCCCTGGCCGATGCGCGCGGCAAGATCGGCGCGGACACCGATGTTCGAACCGACGAAGTCGACCGTGTCGAAGCCATCGCCACCATCGATGCGGTCGCCACCATCGCCGCCGACGATATAGTCGTCACCTTCGCGGCCGAAGATGTCGTCATTGCCTCCGAGGCCCTCGATGCGCTCGCCGAGATAGGTGGCGATGATGAGATCGCGGATGGCGCTGCCGGTGAGCGTGGCGGCATGGGCGGCGGAAATCGCCGCCTGGACGGTGCCATCGTCCTCGACGCCGACCTCATCCTTGATCGTATAATCGAGCGAGACGGCACCCGAGAAGCCGCGCGCGTATTCGACGACGACGAACTCGTTGTTGTAGATGGTCGCCGTGCCGGCGCTGGTCGAGCGCACGCCTGCAAACGACAGCAGATCGTAGTCGTCCGGGTCGAGGTCGACATCGCTGTCATTGGCCATCAGGTCGGAAATGCGCAGGACCAGCGGCGCATCGAGGCTGGTCGAGCCGGTATCGGGCGCCGCGGTCGGCGCGTCGTTTACCGGGATGATGACGATGGAGACGCGGGCGCTGTCGGTGCCGTCGGCGTTGTCGGTCACGACATAGGAGAATTCGCTTCCCGAGGTCTTGTTGAGACCCGGCGTGAAGACGATGTCGCCGTTTTCGTTGAACGCGACGCTGCCATGCGTGCCGAAGCCCATCGAGATGCTGATGATCTCAAGCGGGTCGCGGTCAATGTCGGTGTCGTTGCCGAGAAGTGCCGAGACCGGAATGACTGTCGGCACATCCTCATAGATATAGATCGTGTCGTTGCCGGCCTCTGGCGGTGCGTCGCCCACCGGTGCGAAATACATGGTGACGGCAGCATCGTCGACCAGGCCGCCCTCGTCGGACACGACGTAGTGGAAGGTCGCCTCGCCCCAGTAGTCGGCGGCAGGCGTGAAGATGATGGTGCCATCCGCACGCAGTTCCGCCGTGCCGTTCCCGCTGGCGGAAACCGACTGGATCGTCAGCGTCTGCCCGTCGATATCGCCGTCATTGCCAAGCAGGGAAGCGACTGAAATGGTGAGCGGCGTGTCCTCGATGCCGTTGAGGAAGAAGGTCGTATAGCTGTCGTCGCGGGCATTGGGCGCGTCGTTGATCGGATCGACCTGGACATTGACCCTGGCCTCGACCAGGCCGCCTTGCCCGTCATCGACCGTGTAGAAGAAATAGGCTTGGCCGAAATAATTGGCCGACGGCGTGAACAGCACCGTCTGGTTCTCGAACAGCTGCACCGAGCCGCCGCTGCCGCCACGCACCGAGGCGATGTGGAGCGGGTCGCCGTCATGCTCGATGTCGTTGGCCATCAGCGTCGCCGCGGCGATCAGGATCGGCTCGTCTTCGTCGATGGTGAAGGAGTCGGCGACCGGCGCCGGCGGGTCGTTGACCGGGGTGACGTCGATCCGAACCGTGGCGGTGTCGGTCGCGCCTTGTGAATCGGTGACCACATAGCTGAAGGTCGTCTGACCGAAGAAGAATGGCTCCGGCGTTACCAGAATGACGCCGTCGTCGGTAAGCTCGACGCGCACATGCTCGTTACCGATGACCGAGGTGACCCTGAGCGTGTCGCCGTCGATATCGGAATCGTTCTGCAACAGCGTCGAGGCGTTGATCTGGAACGCGACATCCTCGTCGGTGACGAAGCCGGTGTCGTTGCGCGCGTCGGGCGCGTCGTTGCGCGGCGTGACGTCGATATAGACTATCGCCTCGGCGCGGCCGCCCTCCGGCGTGTTCGCCACATAGCGGAAGCTTGCAAGACCGTGGAAATTCTCGGAGGGCGTGAAACCGATATGGCCATCGCTCGACAGGCTGACGGTGCCGTTGACCGCATCCAGCACCTGGGCGACGATCATCCTGTCGCCGTCGATGTCGTTGGACAACAGTCGCCTGACGTCGATTGCCAGGAACTCGTCCTCGCCGACGGTGAAGCCGAAATCGTCCTTGGCGCTGGCCGGCGGCGTGACGCGCACGTCGACGGTTGCCGTGGACAGGCCGTTGCGGCCGTCGCTCACCGTGTAGGTGAAAGTGGTCGCGCCGGTGAAGCCCGGCGCCGCGGTGAAGATGATCTCGCCATTGCCGCCGATCTGGGCGGTGCCGTTCGGGCCGCCATGCACGGCGATGACACGCAGCGTGTCGCCATCGGCGTCATAGTCGTTGCGCAGCAGAAGCGACGGATCGAGATGAAGCTCCTGATCCATCTTCACCGTGAAGATGCCGTCCTCGACGGTCACGGGCGCATGGTTGTCAAGCAAGGTGAGCAGCGTCTGCCTGGTCCAGACCACACCGTCGGCGAAGACGATCTGCTCGACGCCGGCGCCCGTCTGCGACAAGGCATCGCGCACGGTGATGGTGTCGCCGCCGGAGGCAAAGGAGATAACGACCGTGTCGCTGCCCTTGTAGAGGCGCTCCACCGTTGCCTCCAGCGAAAGCAGGTCGGTGATTTCCAGACGATCGCCAAAGGTGGTGCCGGTGTCCTCGACGATGTCGTGGCCGTCGCCCTGTGCAAAGCGGTAGGTGTCGTTGCCCTGGCCGCCAAGCAGCCAGTCGTCGCCACGTCCGCCAACCAGCAAATCGTTGCCGTCAAAGCCGCGGATGGTGTCGGCCTCCGCCGTCGTCGCCGAGGACAGTACCGCCGCCCGCATGGCCGCAAGGTTCCACTCGACGCCATCGGCAAAGACAACCTTCTCGATGCCGTGGCCGGAGCCGGACAACGTGTCGGTCAGCGTGATGCGATCCTGTGCGCCTTCGAAACGCAGCACCAGATCGTTGCCGTCGGCAGGACTGCGGCGCGCCCACTGCACATCGGTCGAGGCAATGCCCTGCAGCAACAATCTGTCGCCGGTGCTGGTGGCGCCGTCGCTGATGCGGTCGTCGCCGTCGCCGGCGGTGTAGACATAGGTGTCATTGCCGCCAAGGCCGATCAAGAGATCGGCGCCGCCGCCGCCGTGCAAGGTGTCGGCAGCGCTGGTGCCGATAATCTGGTCGGACTCCGGACTTGGGTTGCCTAGCACTAGCGAACTCTGGATTTCGGCCCAGTTGTAGACGCGGCCGGAATCGACGAGCACCACGCGTTCGATCGCGTCGGCGTAGCCATCGCTCAATCCGTTGACGACGGTGATGGCTTCGCTGGCGCCGAGACGGATGATCAAGTCCTGACCGTCGCGACCGCGCCGGGTGAAGCTGATTTCGTTCGCGGCATAGCCGGAAATCTCGATCGTATCGGTGCCCGAGCCGGCTTCGCGGACGATGTCCTGGCCATCGCCGCGTACAAAGACATAGGTATCGTCGCCGGCACCGCCCGAAACATAGTCGTCGCCGCCAAGGCCGGCGAGGTGATCGGCCTGCGACGTTCCGATGATGCGGTCATCGCCGGCGGTCGCGACATTGCGCGCGGCCAGCGTCTCGAACATGTCGCGCGTCCACACCGTGCCGTCGTCGAACTTGACAACCTCGATTCCGACCGAAGACGTGGCAAGGAAGGAGTTGCGGATGGTGATGCGTCCGGCATCGGAGGCGTCCCGCGCCGAAGGAGCGATGAGCAGTTCCAGATCATCCTGCAGGCCGCGCCTTACCGTTACCTCGTCCGGCGAGATGCCGCGCAGGTCCAGCACGTCGCCAGCCTGGTTGGTCTGATCGATAATCAGGTCGTAACCGTCTCCACGAGTGTAGACGTAGGTATCGGCGCCAAACTCGTCGGTTACAGTGTCGTTGCCTCGTCCGCCTGCAATGAGATCGTCGCCGTAGAAGCCGGAAAATGTGTCGTTGCCTGCCGTGGACCGTGATGCCAGCAAGTGGGCCTTCACCTCTTCGATCGTCCAGACGATACCGTTATCGAACTCGAGACGCTCGATCTGGTCCTCGCGGGCCTGGTCCAGAGTGTTAACCAGCGTCAGCTCGTCGCTAGTGCCGATGAAGCGGATCGCCAGTGAATCCTCTGGATAATTGCTCTCCGATAAAATCAGATCCGTCGGCGCATAGCCGCGAATGCGCACCGTGTCGGTGTCATCCCAGCCATTGTCCTCGATTACATCGCGACCATCACCACGATTGAAGACGTATGTATCGCTGCCGTCGCCACCGTAGAGATGATCGTCGCCAAGCCCACCGACCAGTGTGTCATTCGATGTAAAGCCATTGATCACGTCGTCAGCGTCGGTTTTTACCGAGGAGATTGCTATGCTCTGATAATCGGCAATCGACCACGTTCTGCCATCGCCGAAGAGGATCGTTTCAATGCCGTTGCCGCCGGCATTGATCGAACCGCGAAGGCGGACCGTGCCCCCGTCGCCGGCACCGCCCGCGCTTTCGGAGATAACCAGAACAGCATCCGTCGAGTGGTTGCCGGCATCCGTCAGGATCGAGACTTCCTCAGGCAAGACGCCGACAAGTATGAGACGGTCCGCGGCGCCACCCGGATCCGTGACCACATCGTTGCCGTCGCCCCGCCGCCAAGTATATGTGTCGTCACTGCTGAAGCCGTTGATTACATCCGAACCTGGTTTCGCAGCCTGCGCCAACACAAGGTTGCGAACATCGGCCGTTGTCCAGATCGTGCCATCGTCGAATTTGATCTGCTCGACCTGATTGATGTAACTGCCTTCCAGGGTATCGAGGACGCGCACCGTGTCGGTGCTGCCGGCAAAGCTGATAACCAGGTCGGTGCCATTGCGCGATACGCTGGTTTCCGAAGCGGAATAACCCTCGATCTTCAAAGTGTCGGTGGCATAATAGCCGGCATCGACGATCGTATCGGCGCCACCGCCACGACCGAACACATAGGTGTCTGAGCCTTGGCCCCCTGAGAGCCAATCATTGCCCAGCCCGCCCACCAGCGTATCACCGGAAACATTGAACCCCGAAATGCGATCGTCGCCCGCCGTTGACGCCTGTGCCACCAGAGCATTGCGAACACCGGCCGTTGTCCAGATCGTGCCATCGTCGAATTTGATCTGCTCGACCTGATTGATGTAACTGTCTTCCAGGGTATCGACGACGCGCACCGTGTCGGTGCTGCCGGCAAAGCTGATCAACAAGTCGGCGCCATTGCGCGATACGCTGGTTTCCGAAGCGGAATACCCTTCGATCTTCAAAGTGTCGGTGGCATAATAGCCGGCATCGAGGATCGTATCGGAGCCGCCGCCACGACCGAACACATAGGTGTCGGAGCCTTGACCCCCTGAGAGCCAATCATTGCCCAGCCCGCCCACCAGCATATCGCCGGAAACATTGAACCCCGAAATGCGATCGTCGCCCCCCGTTGACGCCTGTGCCACCAGAGCATTGCGAACACCGGCCGTTGTCCAGATCGTGCCATCGTCGAATTTGATCTGCTCGACCTGATTGATGTAACTGTCTTCCAGGGTATCGACGACGCGCACCATGTCGGTGCTGCCGGCAAAGCTGATGACCAGGTCGGTGCCATTGCGCGATACGCTGGTTTCCGAAGCGGAATAACCCTCGATCTTCAAAGTGTCGGTGGCATAATAGCCGGCATCGAGGATCGTATCGGAGCCGCCGCCACGACCGAACACATAGGTGTCGGAGCCTTGACCCCCTGAGAGCCAATCATTGCCCAGCCCGCCCACCAGCGTATCACCGGAAACATTGAACCCCGAAATGCGATCGTCGCCCGCCGTTGACGCCTGTGCCACCAGAGCATTGCGAACACCGGCCGTTGTCCAGATCGTGCCATCGTCGAATTTGATCTGCTCGACCTGATTGATGTAACTGTCTTCCAGGGTATCGACGACGCGCACCATGTCGGTGCTGCCGGCAAAGCTGATCAACAAGTCGGCGCCATTGCGCGATACGCTGGTTTCCGAAGCGGAATACCCTTCGATCTTCAAAGTGTCGGTGGCATAATAGCCGGCATCGAGGATCGTATCGGAGCCGCCGCCACGACCGAACACATAGGTGTCGGAGCCTTGACCCCCTGAGAGCCAATCATTGCCCAGCCCGCCCACCAGCATATCGCCGGAAACATTGAACCCCGAAATGCGATCGTCGCCCCCCGTTGACGCCTGTGCCACCAGAGCATTGCGAACACCGGCCGTTGTCCAGATCGTGCCATCGTCGAATTTGATCTGCTCGACCTGATTGATGTAACTGTCTTCCAGGGTATCGACGACGCGCACCATGTCGGTGCTGCCGGCAAAGCTGATGACCAGGTCGGTGCCATTGCGCGATACGCTGGTTTCCGAAGCGGAATAACCCTCGATCTTCAGAATGTCAGTATCAGAATTGCCGGCATCGACGATTGCGTCGGCGCCGCCGCCACGGCCAAATACATAGGTGTCGCTGCCATCGCCGCCAGACAACCGATCATTGCTTGGAAGCGATTTCAATGTGTCGATACCGGCCGTCCCGGAAATCTGGTTGACGGAACCGACCGCAATCTGCGCCTTGACCTCGGCGATCGTCAGGGTTCGGTCATCGAACTTGACCTGCTCGATCTGATCCACTTCGTCGCCGTTGAGAGTATTCCAGACGCGAATGCGATCGCTGGTGCCGGCAAAGCCTATGTCGAGCGCCGAGGCCAGACCAAAAGGTTGAGAGAAAACTGCCTCGTCGAACCGGTAACCAGTGATCCGCAAAACGTCGGTGCTGCCATTGTACGGATTTCCATTGTTGTCATCGATACTGTCCTGGCCATCGCCGCGCGCGAACACATAGGTGTCATTGCCGCTGCCACCCGACAGACTGTCGTTCCCGGCCCCTCCGGCAATCGTGTCGCCGGACGTGAAGCCGTCGATCCTGTCATCTCCCGGCGTCGCCGCCTGGCTCAGAAGCAGCGCCTTGACCTCGGCGATCGTCAGGGTTCGGTCATCGAACTTGACCTGCTCGATCTGATCCACTTCGTCGCCGTTGAGAGTATTCCAGACGCGAATGCGATCGCTGGTGCCGGCAAAGCCTATGTCGAGCGCCGAGGCCAGACCAAAAGGTTGAGAGAAAACTGCCTCGTCGAACCGGTAACCAGTGATCCGCAAAACGTCGGTGCTGCCATTGTACGGATTTCCATTGTTGTCATCGATACTGTCCTGGCCATCGCCGCGCGCGAACACATAGGTGTCATTGCCGCTGCCACCCGACAGACTGTCGTTCCCGGCCCCTCCGGCAATCGTGTCGCCGGACGTGAAGCCGTCGATCCTGTCATCTCCCGGCGTCGCCGCCTGGCTCAGAAGCAGCGCCTTGACCTCGGCGATCGTCAGGGTTCGGTCATCGAACTTGACCTGCTCGATCTGATCCACTTCGTCGCCGTTGAGAGTATTCCAGACGCGAATGCGATCGCTGGTGCCGGCAAAGCCTATGTCGAGCGCCGAGGCCAGACCAAAAGGTTGAGAGAAAACTGCCTCGTCGAACCGGTAACCAGTGATCCGCAAAACGTCGGTGCTGCCATTGTACGGATTTCCATTGTTGTCATCGATACTGTCCTGGCCATCGCCGCGCGCGAACACATAGGTGTCATTGCCGCTGCCACCCGACAGACTGTCGTTCCCGGCCCCTCCGGCAATCGTGTCGCCGGACGTGAAGCCGTCGATCCTGTCATCTCCCGGCGTCGCCGCCTGGCTCAGAAGCAGCGCCTTGACCTCGGCGATCGTCAGGGTTCGGTCATCGAACTTGAACTGCTCGATCTGATCCACTTCGTCGCCGTTGAGAGTATTCCAGACGCGAATGCGATCGCTGGTGCCGGCAAAGCCTATGTCGAGCGCCGAGGCCAGACCAAAAGGTTGAGAGAAAACTGCCTCGTCGAACCGGTAACCAGTGATCCGCAAAACGTCGGTGCTGCCATTGTACGGATTTCCATTGTTGTCATCGATACTGTCCTGGCCATCGCCGCGCGCGAACACATAGGTGTCATTGCCGCTGCCACCCGACAGACTGTCGTTCCCGGCCCCTCCGGCAATCGTGTCGCCGGACGTGAAGCCGTCGATCCTGTCATCTCCCGGCGTCGCCGCCTGGCTCAGAAGCAGCGCCTTGACCTCGGCGATCGTCAGGGTTCGGTCATCGAACTTGAACTGCTCGATCTGATCCACTTCGTCGCCGTTGAGAGTATTCCAGACGCGAATGCGATCGCTGGTGCCGGCAAAGCCTATGTCGAGCGCCGAGGCCAGACCAAAAGGTTGAGAGAAAACTGCCTCGTCGAACCGGTAACCAGTGATCCGCAAAACGTCGGTGCTGCCATTGTACGGATTTCCATTGTTGTCATCGATACTGTCCTGGCCATCGCCGCGCGCGAACACATAGGTGTCATTGCCGCTGCCACCCGACAGACTGTCGTTCCCGGCCCCTCCGGCAATCGTGTCGCCGGACGTGAAGCCGTCGATCCTGTCATCTCCCGGCGTCGCCGCCTGGCTCAGAAGCAGCGCCTTGACATCCGTGAGCTTCCAAACGGTGCCGTTGTCGAAACGGATTTCCTCAATCTGGTCACTAGCATCGTCGTCGAGCGTGTTTACCAATGTCACTTCGTCGCCAGCGCCTGCAAAGCGCAGGATGACGGAATCGGCGGGATAAGCGGCCCGGATCAGAACAACTTCAGAGGGCAGATAGCCCGAGATCTTCAAGACATCGGTATCGCCATTGCCATTGTCGTCGATGACATCCTTGCCATCGCCGCGGGCGAACACATAGGTGTCGCTGCCGTCGCCGCCATGGAGGCGGTCATTGCCGAGTTTACCGGCAAACTGCTCGTTGGCGCTGGTGCCCTGGACGATGTCGTTGCCATCCGTCTGGGAATCGGTGATCAGGCGCGCAAGAATCTCGGTGCGGCTTATAGTCCTGCCGTCCTCGAACCTGACGGTCTCGATGAAGTCAGTATCGGTGCCAAGACCGCCGATGACATGGATACGGTCCTGAGTGCCGGCGAAACGGATGATCAGGTCGTTGACCGCGGCCGGATTACGCTGGAAGCTGACTTCCGACGCGTTGTAGCCGATGATGTCGATGATGTCCGGGGGCGTCGCGGACGACGATCCGTTGTCTTCGATGACATCGGCGCCATCACCGCGCCGGAACGTGTAGATATCGCCGCCGCCACCGCCGGATAGGAAATCGTCGCCGCCACCGCCAAACAACGTCTCGCCGGCGCTGGTGCCAACGATGCGCTCCGCCTGATCCGGTTGCCGGCTGGCCGCCAAGGTGAACAGCACATCGGCCATGCCCCAAATCGTTCCATCCTGGAACGTGAACGTAGCGACGTGCCTTCCGTTCTGGTTGAAACCGCCGACGATGACGATTTCGTCGCCGCCATCAAAACGCAGTACCAGATCGTCCGGCCGGTCGGTGTAGCGCACCACCGTGGCGTCGGCCGGCACATAGTCGCGGATGACCAGGCGGTTGACCTCGGTCGAGGTCGTGCCCTGGTCGTCGATGATGTCGCGGCCGTCGCCGCGGGCGAAGATATAGGTGTCGCTGCCGGAGCGGCCGGTCAGCGTATCGTTGCCGGCGCCGCCGTCGATTGTGTTGGCACCGGTGGTTCCGGTGATGACATCGTCATAGGCGGTGCCCTGCCCGATCGCTGCCTCGAACAGCTGCTCACGGGTCCATGTCGTACCATCGCCGAAGACGATTTTTTCAACGCCTTGCGAGACGCCGAAGCGCAGCAGTATCTCGTCCGAGGTTCCCTCGAAACGCAGCACGATCTCGTCGCGGTCGGCGACCGGCTTGCTGATCGTCACCTCATCGGGGCGATAGCCGCGGATTTCCACACGATCCTCGCCCGAAGAGCCGAGATCGGCGATCACGTCGCGGCCGTCGCCGCGATTGTAGGTGTAGGTATCGCCACCGCCGCCGCCCTGGACGTCGTCGTCGCCCTTGCCAGCGTCGATCGTGTCGGCGAGGACTGAACCGGTGATGACGTCGGAGCGCTCGGTGGACTGCGCCGCGATCGCCTGGTGCACCAGTTCGGCGCGATTCCAGGTGACGCCGTCGGCGAACTCGATCGACGGGATGTTGGCGTTGGTCAGCGCCGCGACGATGCGCAGCTGATCGCCCGAATTGGGGAAGGCGATGACAAGATCCGGCCCGTCAAGGTCGACGCGGCGGATCACCGCGTCCGTCGAGGCGAGATCGGAGAACGTCACGCGGCTGACGGCGTACTGGTCGGCATCGACGACGTCGGAGCCGTCTCCGGCCTTGAACACCAGTTCGCCATCTTCGCCGATGGAGACCGAATCGTCACCACGGCCGGGTTCGACCGTAACCGGCAGGTCGATATGGGCGTCGACGATGTCGTGGCCGGGCGTCTGCGCGTCGGCGAGCAGGCTGCGCAGCACGGAATCCATGCCAAGCACCGTTCCGTCCTCGAAGACGAATGTCTCGACCTGCTGCCCGGCTCCCGCCGCCGCGCCGCCATAGATGATCAGCGTGTCGCCGGCGCCCTTGAGCTGGACGAGCAAGTCCCCGCCCTCGTCCGAGAACTTGACCATGGCCGTGCTGATGCCGGCACCGAACACCACCTTATCGACGCCGCCCGCGTCGAGGATGGAATCGTCAGCCGAGCCCAGCCCGAACTTGTAGGTGTCGTTGCCGTACCTGCCTTCCAGTGCGTCGGAGCCGGCGCCGCCGTCCAGCACGTCGTTGCGGTCGTCGAAGCCGACCAGCGCGTCGTCGCCATCCGTGCCGACGAGCATCCTGGTGCGGATCTGCTCCAGCGTCAGCGTGGTGCCGTCACCGAACTGGAATTCCTCGACCTGCCGTACGGTCAGCCCGTCGACGATGGTCAGCCGATCCTCGCCATTGCCGAGATCGATAATCAGATTGTCGCCGTCGCGACGCACGATGATCGCGTCCGGATCGACCGAGCTGCCGAAGATGACGCGGTCGATCGCGCCGGCAACACCGTCGGCCCGTTCGGTGATCTCATCAAGGTCGTAGGCGCCGCCGAAGGCATAGGTGTCACCCAACCGGCCGCCGATCAGTTCATCGTCGCCCTGACGGCCGTCGAGCACGTTGGGCTGGTCGACGATGCCGACCAGGCGATCGTCACCGCGGCTGCCGCCGACGATGGCAAGCCGCTCCTCGATGTCGGAAATATGCCAGCGGGTCCCGTCCTTGAACTCGAACCATTCGATCCCGTCTTCGATCGACGAGAACTGGTTGCGCACGCGCAGCGTGTCGGTATGGCCGGAGACCGAGACCAGCAGGTCATTGCCATCCTTGGTGAAGACGGCATTGCCGGTGGTGATGTCATCACCGAAGCGGATGGTGTCGTCGTGCTCCGCCAAGCTCTTGCCGTTGCGATCTTCCCAGGCGAGCCTGGTCTGGTGGTCTTGGACCACGTCGTGGCCGTAGCCGACGTCGAAGAGATAGGTGTCGCCGTCGCTGTTGCCGATCAGCGTGTCGTCGCCGCCACGTCCGTCGATGACTTCACCGAAGTTGGTGCCGATCAGTGTTTCGCCGGCCGCGGTGCCGACCAGGTCGACATCTTCGGGGTTCAGGTTGCGGAAATCGACGATCTGGTCGGAGAACACGAACGACTCGACCGCATGTCCCTGCTCGCCGTAGCGGTAGTACTGGTCCGAAAGCGTCAGCTTCTCGCCGGTGTTGCGCACCGTGAAGGTGAGATCGTTGCCGGCACGGCCGATGATCACGTCATCGAAAGCAATGCCTTGCATCTGCAGTGTGTCGCTGCCCCCTGACGTATCGTAGACGACGTCGTTGCCGTAGCCGCGCGCGAACACATA
Organism: Mesorhizobium sp. LjRoot246; assembly: GCF_964254115.1. Lineage (NCBI taxonomy): Bacteria > Pseudomonadati > Pseudomonadota > Alphaproteobacteria > Hyphomicrobiales > Phyllobacteriaceae > Mesorhizobium > Mesorhizobium sp. LjRoot246. Next base: position 5,723,941 of record NZ_CAXUSN020000001.1, read on the forward strand.
GGTGTCGGAGCCACCAAAGCCTTCCAGCCTGTCGTTGCCGGCGCCGCCGTCATGGGTATTGCCGATGTCGAAGCCGTAGATAACGTCGTCGCCATCGGTGCGGGCAAGGTCGATGACATGCTGCGCAAGCTTGACATAGTCCCACGAGGTCCCGTCGGCGAAATCGAGCCGCTCCACCATATTGGCGAAGCCGAGCAGGAATTCGCTCTTGTACTGGTCCTTCAGCGTCACCGTATCGTTGGTGCCGGTGACGCGCATCGTGATGGTGGCCGAGGCGCCGTCGCGCTCGAAATCGAAATCGGTCCAGCGCAGGCCGTCCTTGAATTTCAGGACATCATAGCTGCTGCCGAAAAAGTCGTTGTGGCCGTCGGCGACGACGTCGCGGCCATAATTGCGGCCGTAGATGTAGGTGTCGTCCTGCGCCCGCCCGACCAGAACATCGTCACCGGCGCCGCCATCCAGCGTGTCGGCGTTGTTGAAGCCGTAGATGGCGTCCTGGCCGTCGGTCTTCATGTCCTCCAGGACACGCGCCATGACGTCCTTCTCGGTCATGAAGGAGCCGTCCTGAAAGGCGACGCGCTCGATCGTGTCCGGGAACAGCAGGCCGAGGAGCGGGATGTTGTACCAGCCGAACTGGTTCTCCAGGGTGACGCGGTCGCCGGTCGAGTTGCCCGCGGCGTCCAGCATGGTCAGCGTGACGTCGTTGCTTTCGCCGGCGCGGTGGAAGCGGATGGTTTCCGGGGTGATGTCGCCGACGAACTGCAGCAGGTCCATCTTGACCTTGGGATCGTCGGTCGGCCAGTCGTTGGAATCGGAGATGCGGTCGTCGCCGTCGCCCTGGCGGAAGACGTAGATGTCGCCGTCGCGGCCGCCGCGCAGCACGTCGTTGCCCTTGCCGCCTTCGAGGAAGTCGCGCGATTCCGAGCCGAGCACGAGTTCGTCGGCATTGGTCGGGTGGCTGACCGCCCGGGCGATCTGGAAGGCATCCCAGATGACGCCGTCGGCGAAGACGATGTTGACCATCTTGGTGTCGGGCGCGAAATTGAAGCCGAACAGCGGGTCGATCTTGTCGCCGACGAACTGGTTCTTGACGCGCAGCACGTCGTCGGTGCCGATGATGGACAGGACGAGGTCCTGGCCGTCGCGGGTGGCATAGACATCGGTGGACTTCGCCTGGGCAAAGCGCAGCTCGTCGGCCGAATGCGCCCTGAGCGGCTCCTCGCGGTCCTCGATGACGTCGTGGCCGAAGCCCTTGCCGACGAAATAGACGTCGCGGCCGTAGCCGCCCTTGTAGGTCTGGTCGCCGGCGGCCGAAATGTAGAAATAGTCGGCGCCGCCAGTGCCGTTGACGACCGGCGCGCCGGTCTCGGCGATCAGCTTGGTCTCGTCGACGCCGAGCGCGTGCATCACCGCCGGAAGGTCGGCGTCGATGCCGACATTCTCGAAGGCCGGGATGATCATCTGGAAGACGAATTCCTTGTCCAGCTTCATCGTGCCGGTGACGAAGTTGGCCGTGGTGTCGAGATGGTAGTCGGGATAGACGACCTCGAGGATCTCGCGCCAGTCGGCGAGATAATCATAGGCGGCCGTCGCGCCATCCGGTGCGCCGGCGAAGATCGCCTCGAACATCGGCGCCATTTCGCGGTCGGTGGTGGCATGGAACTGGTCGGTGTCGGCGTTGTAGGCGAGGCCCTGCGCGAACTCGGACAGGCCGCCCTGCAGCGCCATACGCACGGCAAAGCCGCGGCTGACCTCGATGTAGTTCTGCATCAGCACGTCGAGCATGTCGATGGCCGGCGCAATGACGCTGTGATAGCTGCCGTCGGGATTCGTGCTTGGCGCCTCTTCGCCATTGAAGGAGCCGACCGAATAGCTGACCATGCCGGTCACCGGATCGGTGACCGCGGCCATCATCTGCGGCTGGAAATCGACGCCGTAGATCGAGGTGGCGAAGTGCAGCTGGCCGGCCGTCATCACCTCGACGCGGTAGGCGCTGTCATCGCTCGAACCGACCTCGTCGAGCGTGTCGAAATCGACCTCGTAGTTGCGCAGCTGGAACTCGCCGGGATGGCCGAGCTTGTTCTGCAGCTCGAGCGCGCGATCGAGATTGCGCGCCCAGACATAGAAGCTGCCGTCGGCGTCGGTCACCTGGACGGTGTAGTCGACGACGATGCCGTCGATGAGATAGACGCCGATCTTGTCGACCGGCAGGTCGGCATAGGGGTTGGCGCCGAGGCTCTCGACGCGCCATTCCATGCCGGCGGGCGGCGTCATGGCGCGGATGTCGGCGACCGTCGGGTGGGCGATGGCGTTGCCGGCGGCGTCATGCACCGGCGCACCGCTGGCCAGCCGCCAGCTGCCGTCCGGATTCTCGATGCCGTAATCGGAAATGACGGCGCGGCCGTCGACAACCGTAACCAGATAGGGTGCTGCGTCGCGGTGCTCGAGCGGCTCGGCGCGCGAGGTCGGCGAGAATGTCTGCTCCAGCCGCCAGTCCTGGCCTTGCGCCGTCGCCTGCGCCAGGATGTTTTCCAGCGTCGGCCGGGCGATCGCATGGCCGCCGGCATCGTACACGGCAGCACCGCTCTTCAAGGTCCAGTAGCCGCCGGCGGCATCCTCGACATAGACGCCACGGTCGACCAGCGTGACGCCGTCCGTGCCTTGCGCGACCAGCACCGGCGCCAGCTCACGCGTCAGCTCCAGCGTCTCGGCCCAGGCGCCGAACACCGGCGTCGCTTTTTCCCTGATATCCTTGAGGTCCGGCAGCGTCATCGAGGCGGCCGCCGCCCTCACCGTGTCGGCCAGTTCGAAATCGTTCGACGCGCCGACGGCGAGGTTGACCATCGAGCCAAAGCCCTTGGCGTCCGGCAGCTTGACGCCGTCCAGCCAGGCGGCGACGCCCTTGTCGCCGCGGAAGATGGTGTCGGTCGGGTCGGTCTCGAAGATCGCCTCGAAGACATTGCCATGCGAGCCGTCGGCGCGCGTGAAGCCGCCCTTTTCGCGCAGGGTCGTGCCCTGCGGCGTCGTCGAATTCAGCGCCTGGCCATGCGCGTCGATGGAGACGATGCCGAGCTGGCCGAGGCTGAACAATTCGCCGGCATCGGTGGTGCCATCCTGGTCGAGGTCGCGCCAGACTTTCAGCTCGGCGAAGCCGGCGTCGTTGAGATCGATGACGCCGTCATGGTTGCCGTCAAGCTCGGCCAGCACCGAAAAGCCGGAGCGGTCCGGACCGCCGAACATCTCCGAGACATCGTCGATGCGGCCATTGCCATTGCGGTCGACAACCAGGAAACCGTCATCGGAGCCTATCCAGCCGGTCCGCTCGGCGAAGTAATCGCCGTCGAGATCGAAATGCACGCCCGACTGCGACTGCGAAACGGTCTCGATGCCATCGCCGTCGAGGTCGAGCACCAGCGGGTCGTCAACCGGAAGCCAGCGAAGCGCCTTGGCAAGGTTTTCGAGCACGTCGATATAGGTGAACAGGCTGCCCCAGACGGCATTCCACAGCGAGATTTCCTTGGCGCCTTCGCCGCCATAGATGCGGAAGGTCATGCCGAGATCGCCGGCCTTCGGCACGCCCCAGTTCTCGTCCTTCCAGCCGCCGAAATCATAGTCCTCGACAACCATGACGCCCTGGAGGCCAGCTGGCCCGATACCCAATGCGGCGAACAGGGTGTTGATGACCAGAAGCTGGTTGCCGTCGGTGTAGCCGTAGAAGACGAACGGGAAGAGCCAGTCGATGGCGAGCGAGCCATCGCCTGCCGGTATGCCTGCGATGGAATTCGAGCCGCCGAGCAGCGGAAAACCGAACATCTGCAAGAGGTCGTTCGGCTGGGCGTCCATGATGAAGGTGCCCGGCCAGTACCAGAACACGTCGGAATCGGTCAGGCCAGAGGTCGAGACCCCGCCCTGGCCGTCGATCGTATCGCCATAGAGCTGGCCGTGATCGGAGGTGTTGAAGATGAAGTCGCGACCAAGCCCGCCGACAGCAATTGCTCCCGTACCGCCGACCGCGACCACATGATCGTTGCCGACGCCGCCATCCACCGTCAGGCGTCGCTCCGGCTCCGCCGGGGTGTCCTCTGTCGCCGGCTTGGGCGGAACGTAGAGCCCGTTCTTGCCGATGAGAAAATCATTGCCCTCCTCACCACGGATTTCAAACACGCCAGTGCCGGACGCGATGAAATCATTGCCTTCGCCGCCGCGAATGACTTCAACGTCGCCCATCGTCTGGTAGTGGCCATTCAACAGAACGGTCAGAACGTTCACCGCCGAACCAAATCCGGGACGGTCAACCGCGAGAACTGCATCGATGGCGTTTTCGATCCTGGGATCCGACGCCGGATCCTCGTCGGGCACACTTCCGGTCGTCTGCGGATCCAGACCAAAAAATTCGTCGCGACCGTTGCTCAGGATCAACGTTTCAAAGTGATGGAACTCCACGCCCTCAAGCTTTAGAGCCTGATTAGGCAATACCGTCAATGTAGAAGAATCGATAATCGTATAGTAATCAGTAAAACTTAACGTATCCCTGCCACCCCTACCGTCAAAATCGACAATATCGTTTCCTTTTATTTTTGCACTTAACTTATCAAATGAAAATACATCGTCGAACTCTGTCCCGGCTATGCCTTCCATGTTGGAAAATTTAAGTGTCTCCAGCAGATCTCCCTGCTCGGAGCCGATAGTCGCGACCCCGCTCTTCACATCGAAGGTAATGGCGCTGATCAGATTTTCGAATGACAGACGGTCCACGCCGGCAGAACCATCGACCTCAAGATCCCGCTGCAGCCGATTGATAAGGAATGTATCGTCTTTCTGGCCACCTATGATCTTCTCTATGCCGTAAAGGCGATCCTCCTCGCTGTAAGGCAGAAATCCCCAATAATCGCCCCGGCCAACGGTTGCGATGAAACTTTCAGCAATTTTGTTCCGCTGCTTGTCGTCGAGATTGACAAGGTCGTAAATGGAAAACAAAAGCTCGAAGTCGTAGTTTGAATAGTCGACCGTATCGATGCCTTCGCCGCCATCAATCAGGTCCGAGCCCGGCCCGGCAATGATTTTGTCATCCCCCCGCCCCGCATGCACGATGTCGCTACCGTCGGTGGATTGACCATAGCCATTCGCCCCCGGGGACACGCCCAAAACATCACCGACATTTGGCTGGTTTGTTCCAAGGGTGACCTCTCCGAGCACAAGTTTGTAGATCAGGTCCTCAACGTTCGGATAGAAAGTCCCCACCAAATCGATCGGCGCGCGATGAATTGCGGCCTTAAACAGGTCGACACCCAGATCCGATGGGAGACTTCCATAGGATTGCGCCAGGAAAGTATCGGCCTTGGCGAATTCCAGAGCTGCAAGCGCGGTGGATTCTGCACCTGAGAAGAAGCCATTTTCGCCGCTAATAGCCTTTGCAGCTTCTTTCAATCCATTGAGCAACCCGAGAGGTGTCTTGTCCCACGCCCCTACAGCCGAATCCACGTAAGCTCGAAAGAAGGCCAGAAGATCGTAAGTGGTCGCACTTTCGAAAGCCGGATCGCCTTTTTCAAAAGTGGGTACGAACGTAGGCCGCGGATCAGCAGCTTCCCCGATCTGCTTGTAATAAAGTATGTCACGCTCGAAAAAGCCTGGCTCTCGCAACAGCATAAAGAATGGGTTGCCAGCCCAACCGCCAACGTCCGCGCCAAAGCCCCGCGCTCCCGGAACCTGATGCCACAGCTTGTCAGCGCCTCGCTGACCATCTTCGTTACCCAAATAGTAAAGTGAAGGAAAGTCGCCGTCTCTTTCGGCCGCTGAAGTAATAAGGGTGCCGATTTTATTGGATGCTTCTGTTGTATCTTCTGGTTTCGGCTCGTGTCCGAACCTGATCTTATATTGAAGATCATTGTACTGCCGACCAAACTCACCGAGAACGCTGACTCCCGCCGACGCGTGGTTTGCGGCCAGATTCGTGAGCCGCGCGCCTTCCAGGAAAACCCAGGTAAATGGATCAAGCCCTTCCACAGGCGCACTGAACCCGCCATCGGCATTGCGCAGCGCATAACCGGAGGCGTCCTTAACGCTTGTGAACTCCAGGACAAATGAATAGCCGTCATAGACTTGGATTTTGCGCTCGATGTCGTTGACGACACCGTCAACATGACCCGGCAGCGCGCCGTTCCTGGTCAGGATTTCCGTGACATAAGCAACAACGTCAAGACCAGCCGGCCTGCCCTGAAATTTGGCAGGATCGGTCAGCGCAGTCTGAACGGCTGCAATGAGATTCTCCGCCGTCTTTGCGGACGGCGTCCTGTAGTCTTCGGTAGCAAGAGGCAGAAACTGCGATACAAGCTGCAGAATGTCTTTTTGCCATTGCGGTATCTGGAAACTCATTGCGCTGCCCCTTCCGCCGGTTTCGGCTTCTGCTGGGTGAAATCAATCATTCGATCAAGCAAACCGAGGGCCAACGGCATATCCTTGAAGGTCTGGTCCATCCTGTCGCAGGTCACGAGCGGATTCGGCGCATCGCATTCGACCGCGGTCAGGACCATCTCCTCAGAGCCCGATGGAGTCGACGCCGTCATATTCAGCCGACCAAATCGGAACATTGGACCAAAACTGTATTCCAGATGGACGTTTTTCTGGTTCTCACCATCACTGACCGTGAATGAGACGCAGACATCACCGCACAAGAGAAGGACATGCTTGCCCTGCACGAGCGGCCTCTTCGAGTATATACCAAACCGTCTAAATTTTGATTTGTTCGATGGCCGTTCTCCAAGCGATTTTGACTGAAATATTATTGTAAAATCATCGGTCAATGACTGATAATTCTTCATATCCGAAGACAGGAAAGAGGTAATAACTTCCTTGTCTGGCCTATCGCCAAGAAATATCTCCCCTCTGGTGTTTTCGCCAAACCAGAATCTTTCTCTTTGTTTTTTTTCGATGTAAAATATGATTTCAAACGGAAATTCTATTGTCCTTGGCCATTGCTGGAATAAACCAAGCGATTTCATTAACTCCTTCGGATATGCAGCTCCTAAAACTACGTAGCCGATATTGATATTGGTGGTTAAGGATCTCACTATCGATCCATCTGTCTCCGCCCGCTGGAACCAATCTGGCGTCAGATCTACATCGGGGACGCCCAATAGCGGGAAATACAGCGTTGGAATTCCATCGATCTTTAAGGTGCTGTAGCCGGTCGGATATTGTTCGCAGTCGGCTTTCTTGCACAATTCCGCCCAGTTCTCCGGCTCGCGCTGCTGCTCCTGCGAACAGCCGGCCAGCATCAAAAGGCCGAAGCTCAGCGCCAGCAGGCGCCGTCCGCCGACGACGTATGAACTCCTTGCCACAAAGGGTTGTCCTGGATTTGTCAGCTTGACCGCATCGCGGAACCAACCAAAGACGCGCCTCGCCGAGGCTCTTGCAAGCGCCAGTGCCAGCCGATGGCTTCTATGGACAAGCCCCCCGGCCATGCCCGCCCCCTCATGTTGGATCCGCCTCCGGCGCCTTTGCCGACGCTTCTTCTTGTTCGACAATGAAGCAAAACTATCTGCGGTTGTGAAGTGGAATAGTTGCGCCCGGACGATATTTTTTCAGTAATTCTATACCGGGAAGATGACAGCAGCCAGGCCGCGCTGCCGATGCTTCATACTTGAACAAAACATTTCGGAGATATATTAGATAGCGCTGTTATTGGCGCAGGCCGACCCGCCCGACTGTATAGAGCCGAAGCGGCAATGCCGAAGGACATACGGTCGAAGCCTTCCGAGCTCGCAAGAGCCCTTTCCATGTTCATGCCAGCCGTAGCCGGCAGCCACTTACCGCAGCCGTTTCGCCGATCGCGGCGAATTTGGTCAGTCTCGATCATTTCACGCGCGGGATCGTCGGCAACTCGTGGTAGCCAATGCCCCTTACACCGGCATCGGCCATGGCCCGCTTGAAAGCCCCTGAAACGAAAGGAAGGTCGAAAGAATTCATGCGCGGATCGATCCAGACATGATGCCCGGCGACCTGCTCAAGGTTTACGACATATTGTCCACCGGGCTTGTTTATCCAAAGCCCGACATCGGTCAGTTCATGCGTGGTGTGTTTGCGGTCCATGCCGTCTAGCCGGACGCAAGGATAGAACCAGAAGTAAGAGGCGGCATGGCTGCCATCCTCCCACACCAGTTCGACCGGCTTGAACAGATGAATGCCGGGTTCTAGCCCCTCAACCACCTGACGGAAACTGTCGCTTACCAGGAAGATGTTGTGTGCTCGCTGGAGATCAGTGAGCTCCCGCTTGCGTCCTTTCATTATTACTTTGGTCGGCAGGTGCGTCGGATCGACACGAACGCCTTGGTAGAACTCTTTCTTCTTGACGCTAGTCCCATCTGACAGTTTCGCCCTGTTCGTCACTGGGTGAAATTCAAACCCGATCGGCAAGACCTTCTTCATGTCACCATCGAGCAAAGCGAAACCAGGGCTGTAGTCCTCTCCGGTATCGTCAAAGATCGTGTAAACCGTCATTTCTGTTTCCTTTTGGGCTATCCCTTGCGGGTGCAGTAGGTGCGCTTCTGCCTTGCCAACGAAGGCAAGCGCCATTGCGTAGCTTAGCCCGACCGACGCGCCAACTGCCAGGAGACCGCGCTTTGAAATCGTCGAATTTCGACCACCTGGCTCCCCCGTCTTCGCCCCCAAGCCAGGCACGCGAAAGGCGTGTGCAGCGAAGGAAACGCAGTCCGGCTCTTCAACTTGAACGGAATATTCGAAAAGGCAGCAAGTTGGCGTAGCGCTGTCGCGCGTTACGACCCTGCAGCCACTACCATCCTGGACAAGCCCCCCGGCCATGCCCGCCCCCTCATGTTGGATCCGCCTCCGGCGCCTTTGCCGGGCGCTTCTTCTTACTTCACAGTCCCCATGCACCTCATATCCAAGCCGCACGCCTGCAGCCCGATTTCAGCGCATTGCCGATCTGGCGGAGATAGTCGCCAGTATCAGGCGTCGGCCGCGACCTTGGCCGCCGCGATCGGTGCCGCGCCCATCTTCTTCAGCGCCTCGGGGTCAACCAGCCGGGTCACCAGCGGGTGGATGCGCAGGTCGCCCTGCTTGATCACCTGCTTGAAATTGGCGATCACGGCGGTGGCGAGCTTGGGCGTCGGCGCGATCACGTCGATCAGCCAGTTGATGTCGCCGCTCGTCCATTCCTCGGGCTTGAGGCGAACCGGAAAGATGCCGGCCTTGATCTGCTCGCGAATCTTGGCGTCGACCTCGGCCGACACGCTGGCCCAGATGGCGATGCCGGCCAGCGCCTCCAGTTGCGGGCCATCTTCCTTGGCGGGCTGCGCGATGGCGATGCGGTCGCGGATCAGCGGCTCGAGCACCAGCTGCTGCAGGTCGGCGATCGAGAGATGCCGGTAGCGCGGCACGGCCATCATGGCCAGCGCCACCTTGCCGAAGGTTTCGTGGACGCGGGCGCGAATGCCCTTGATCTTTTCCAGCACGGCCGGATCGATCGCCGGCTGGCTTTCCGGCACCGCCGCGCCATGGCCATTTGCCGGCTTTGCTTGCTGCGGCGAAGCGGCTTCTTTGCCTTCGCCTGGAAATTTCTTCGCCATGTGCCAAACACCTCGTCATTAAACTGTGACTGCGGCGCACGTTACGGAGATTTTATCAAAATACAACTGCCTGATGTGCCGGGAAGAGAGCCACCACGCAGCCACGACCTCGCGGCATGGGTTCCTATATAGAATCTGACCCGAGAGCGTTGCGCCAAGGACTGTGGCAGCCGACCGCACGGAGCGAAATGCGCGTTGTGCGCCATCTGGCCGTGACGTCGGGGCGCTCACCCAACGATGGCGAAAGAACCGACGTCCACCTCGCCTGATCGGGCAGGACGCGGGTCGATCTCCAATCGTCCGCGACACCCTCAGCACAGGCGATGGCCAGCGGGCGCGAAAGCGTGCCACGGGTGATCGGCGCGCTGACGGAAGGCGACCACGGACCAATAATTGCTCCGAGTTGCGATCCGAGCAAGGATGATCGGCGGCTATGGCGATCGGCGGTATGGCCGTCGATTTACACGCCATTGCACGCCAATCCCCTACACGACGCCGATGGCGCTTTACATCCGCCGCCCAGCGCGTTCAGATCAACCAAGCTATTTGGAAAGGACACGAATCTATTAAGGTCGATCGGAGAATAGACGCGGACGGAGGGTGATAACCCCCGACACTATGCTATTGCCACAGCTCCCCTACTCCCACTCGATTGTTCAAACAGCATATAACTTATTGAAATTTCTGACAAATATTTTTCGTAGCCGCGAGAAGCCCGACATAAGAACCGTCAAAAAACTACGCTTTTGATTTTAAAGGGAAATTCGCCGCAAAAAAATTTTTGAGGTTTCGCCAACTATCGATGTAAATCGGACGTTTTTTGCACTTTTGAGTTTCAAGAAGGCCTTGTCTGCCGTCTCGAAAAGTACCGTCAATCGCAGCAACAGGGCATTATCTCGTTGCAAAATCAATGGTCATGGTGGCCCGGAGGGTATGTGAATACCATTGATTTCATTGGCTTTTTCGTAGGCCAAAATCAGAAATCCCCCGCTCTAGGACGATCGGACACATCAAGACTCGCCCGCAATCACAGACTTTCTTCAGTCCGGCGCGAAATCTGCGGCATTGCGGCAGCGAGCGACCGTTCGAAAGCATCGATCAGCGCATCGACCTTGGTCTCGGTGGTGATGAGCGGCGGGCAGAAGGCAATCGCATTGCGAGATGACCCCATTCTGCTGCAGGAAGCTGTCGACCATTCCGCCAAGCGCCCGGGCTTCCCCCACGGCGCCTTGCTGGTCCGGTCAGCCACGTTCGACGGCGGCGATCAGACCCCACACCACGCACCTCTCCGACGAGCGGATGCGACGCGAGCTTGCGCAACCGTGCCTGCATGTCCGCACCGACCGTATGGCGTTGCCGACAAGGTCGCGCTCCTCGATCAGCTTGAGATTTCTCCAGTGCCACGGCTGCGGCGACGGGATGGCCGCCGCCCGTGAAGCCATGCCCGAACGCACCGATGCGGTCGCTCTCGTCCGCGATTGGCTCGAACACATTATCAGGGCACCCTGTAGAAAGGATTGGGGAGCAGGAAAAGCCTTTGCGCATGACCGCCAAACAGGTCTGAAGGCTGGTCGCCTATATTGGCAATGATGGTATAGCCGGCCGCTTCTATTTCGGCTCGCACCGGCGTCTTGAAATCGGCGGCGGAGCCGTACTTCGCACCGACCGGAACCATGTAAACCTTCTCGAAGCCGTCATAGCCGCTCTCTCGGAGGTTGCGCTCGGTCGCCTGCCGCTGGTCCTCGGGACGGCCCGTTATGAAGAAGACAGCAACCTTGGAAGCCTTCGCCTGCTGAAAAATCTCGAGAGTTGGCGCAATGGCTGGGTCGAGAGCCAGTTGATCCCATGCGGCCCAGCCGCAAGGGCCGTCGAGCGCAAGATCGCAAGGGCCGGCAATTGGCCGGCCGAAATTGTCTCGCTTGATGACATCCCAATTGGCGAGGGCGGTTTCGTCGATGTCGAACACCACCGCTGGTTTCTCTGCAGATTCCGCGCCCTCCAAAATCCAGGCCGTCGCCTGCTGAGCGACGGAAGCCAGATCTCGCTGGTAGGTCCCGGACTCGTGATAGGCTGCGGCCGCCGCAATCGCGTCACCAACATTGATCGGCTGCGATGCGCTTGCCACGAAGGCCGTTTCGCTTCGAGCGAACCCAACTATGGCGGCCACGGAAAACACAAGCATCGCAGCGCCAATTGCCTTGCTCGGAATATCGATGCGTCCCATAAGATTATTCCTCCGTTTTGAGCAGTGTCGCTCTGGTGATGTTTCAGGGCTGCCCGGCAACCCTGAGCATGGCGTAGCAATCCTCCCCTCCGGCCGAGAACGGTTGGTAGGCCTTTTGCGCCTGCTGAAGCCATTCACGATGCGAATCGTATCTGGCCTCGACGGTACGAATCGGCTTCAGCGAGAGGAAATTCTGGCCCTGGCTCAAGAGCCAACAGGCACGCCCGACGAGGCGACGACTGCGGTCGCGGAGCCAAGCGTAGTCCCAAAGCACATCCAACACCTCCCGCTTGATACCGTTGTCGAGAACGGGGTCGGTCACGCTCTCGTCGGGTTTGCGAGCCGCGATCGCAGCCTGCAGGTCACCATAGTCCTGGCGAAGCTGCTCCACTGCGTACTGCAGGTCTGCCTCGTCCTTGACCATGCCGAACCACAGGTTCGGGTCCATTCGGTTCACCAGGGGTGACGATTGGAAGTCGGCAGAAAATTGCATGGCAGCGAACCCATCGAGATCGATTTCCCTCTCAAGCAGCTTGATCGTCTCGATCTGCTTGGCCAGAGCAGCGCCGCTTGCGGTTACGGCTCGGTTCGCCCCGCCGTGGTCGGGATCGAGATAGGCGCCGCCATCGTCCAGTACCGAGTCGATCTGAGCCACGAATTCGAGAAGCGGCGCGGCGCGGCTCAGCCTTACCGCAAGCTTTCCCAAAAGCTCTTGCGTTTGCGACTGCTGTCTTTGACGCTCCAGGTAACTCTGCTGAAAGAAGAAGGTGAACAGTGAAATGCCGATTCCCAGGAGGATCACGCCAAGCTGCGAAGATGTATTTCGATAATATTCAAGCTTCTTTTCCTTGTGACGCTCGTCGCGTTGCGTGTGGTGAGCAACCTGGTTGTTTATGAACGCCGACACGATCAGCAGCAACGCGCCGAGCAGTCCAAGCATGGCAATCAGGGTGTGGCCCCCGCCAAACATCAAGTCGAACCCCATCGCCAACTCCCCTCTACAAGCGCCTTCCGTCACGGTTTGTGTGAGTATCGAAGAAAGGCACCTTGGCCGTGAAGGTTCAAGTTCTCGATCGTGATGGCTGTTGCCCGATCGGCCTCGACAGTGAACGTGACGGCACTCGGTCCAAAGGCGTTCTCGCCGATCGGCTGGTATATGAACGTATCGCGATCGATGTGCTGAAGTGGAAAGGCTTCCTTGTGGGGTCCGAGCTTCATGATGAGACTGCCGTTCTCATCTGCGATCTCCAGCGCGCCATAGAAATCGTTGTCGTAGGCGCCGAGATAGCTTGCGAAAAGCAAGGCCGGTGAAGGCTGCGAAAGCGGAACCGCAGCATTGATGGCGTCGCCATAGTCAGGCTTCATGACGTCGGCGAAGAGCTGGCCATAGGCATCGACCCAGTCTCGTTCAATTTTGCCGTCAAACACGAGATCGAGAAAGCTCTTGCTCACCGCCTCGGCCAGGCCGACCGGGTAGCCGTTCGTCAGGACGACGATGCCGAGCCGTTCCGCGGGAACGAGATGAACATTCGTGCCGGCGCCAAGATTAAACGCTCCCGAGTGACTGAGATGGAGGCGGCCTTTTGCATCGACATCGACGTTCCAGCCGAGGCCGTAAAACGGGGTGAGCCTGCCCGCCGCCAAATCCTGCGCGGCTCCACGCGCGATCACGGGCTGATGGGTTTGAGCCAGAGCGGCCGAGCCGACGATTTGCTTGCCATCGAGCCTGCCGCCGGCAAGCTGGAGCCTTAGCCACTGCGCGAGGTCGCGCGCCGTGGAGCTGACGCCACCCGCGGGAGACTGGGCATCGGGATCGCGCGGCGGGCCGGGCAGCCAGTTGCCGTCAGTACGAATGGAGTTCACGGCACGATTATCGGCGGCGAGGAAGTCGGAATATCGCGAGCTCGTTCGGGTCATGCCGGCAGGACGGTACAGTCGCTCCTCCGATACGATTTCCCAAGGCTTGTCGGCGGCCTTGGCGGCAGCGACGGCCGCTTCCGTCAATCCGAAATTGGTATAGGCATAGCTTGCCCGGAAAGGGCCGCCAGAGGTGACGTAGCGTAGCCGGAACAGAATTTCTTCGCGGCTGTATCCCAGATCCTCGAGAAGGTCGCCGACGTGATCGGGCAAGCCGCTTCGGTGGGAAAACATGTCACTGAGGGTTACCGCGCGTGTCACCCACGGATCCTTCAACTCGAATCCGGGATCGTGCTTTACAATCGGATCGTCCCAGGCCACGAGGCCTTGGCCGACGAGGGCGGCGACCACTGTGGATGCTATCGGCTTCGACAGCGAGGCGAGCTGAAACACAGTGTCCGGGTCTATCGGTTCCGGCTTGCCCACCTCGCGAACACCATAGCCTTTGAGAAATACGACAGCATCGTCGTGAACGATGGCGATAGCTAAACCGGGCACGCCGGTTCGTGCCATGCCATCGCGGACAATCGCTTCGAGCTTGGGAAGCGCATCGGAGATACGCTTGGCAGTCGCTGCCTCGGCGAAGGCCAAACTCGGGAGAAGGCAGGCAGCCATTGCGGCTACCGTCCAAAAGCCCGATTTCGTGTGTTTACCTGAAGCGGTCGGCATGATGATGAACCCGATTGGCGCGGCGAAGATGCGTTTGATCGTTTTCCAAACCCCAGGCATCGTATTGTACCTCTCACATCGCGTTGATCGTCGGTGGCCTCACCATGTGATGCCGAGCTTGAGCTTGCCGGAATAGCTCTCGACATTTCCGGAGAACTCGCCCCGGAATGCGGCCGCGGCGAAGAAGCCGGAAGATGAGTTGTATTCGGCGCCGAGGTCGACAAGCAGGGCGTTGCGGTCGGGCTCGGCGCCGTCGATCGTGAAGCTGGTGCCGGGCAAGCTCTGGAAGCCGGCGCTGAAATTGCGGCCGGTGCTGCCGTTGATTGCCCAGGCGGCGCGGCCGGAGAGCTTCAGTCGGGCGCCGCCGTCGAGAGCGATGGCACGGTCGAGCCGCGCGCCGAGCTCGACGCGCGTGGCCGTGGTGGTGTCGCTGCCATAGTCGAGCGCGAAGGCTCCCGACCCGCTCGACGTCTCGGAATAGGCCGGCAGGTGATAGGCGATCGCCTGGAAGGCGGCGTAGGGCGAGATTGCCACCACCGGCGTCTCGAAGCGGTAGCCGGCCTCGGCGCGGCCCGAGAAGGTGTGCGCGTTGAACTCGCCGGTCAGCCTGTCGCCGAGCACGCTGCGGTTGGTCTCGACGGCGTGGAAGCCATAGGCAAGTGCGCCGGAGAGATACGCATCGCCGAAGCCCTGCCGGCCGTAGACGCCGGCATTGAAGGTGCTGGCATCGCCCGAGCCCAGCCCGTCCGCAAGCGAGAAGTTCGACCAGCCGCCGCCGAGTGCGACACCGACGAGCGTCTCGTCGAAGCGGTAGCTGGCGCCGCCGACCAGGCCGACTGTGTTGGCGTTCGTGTCGTGCGAGCCGACGGCCGCATCGCCGCCGGTCTTCACGGTGTCGCCATAGGCCGCACCCCAGGCGCTCCAGCGGCGGGCGATGGCCGTATCGGCCGGGTCGGCGGCATGGCTGGCCGCCATGTCGAGCGCGGCGAAGTTGCCCTCGCCGGCCGCCTTGTCGTCCTCGGCATAAGACGCAACGCTGCCCGCCGCGTCCTCCGTGCCGCTGGCCCCGCCCTCGCCTTGGCCATCGAGCGCGGCCAGGAACTTGTCGGCGCTGTCGATGCCCGAGATGATCGCGCCAGCCGCGATCTCGCCCGAGGCCGCGCTCAGCCCGTCCGCGTCGAGCCCGACGAATTCGGCGCGCAGCGTGTCGTTGGCGTCGAAATGGTCGAGCACCTCATCGGCCACGGCTAGCTGGTTGTGGTTGAGGGCAACGAAGTCAGGATCGGTGCGGTCCGTCGCCATTACCAGGTAAACATTGTTCGCATCATAGGCGAGCCTGGTCACGAAGCCGGGCAGAGTCGGCGCGTCGAGGCCGGCGAATTCAGTGCCGAGGAGACCGGCCCCGGCATTGAGGATGGTGTAACTCCTGGCAACAGAACTGCCTGCCAGGAACTTGACATCGACGGTGCCGCCGGAAAGATCGGCGGTGCCGAAGACGTCCGCGCGGTCGGCCGCGCCGGCGTTGGAGACCTCGACGGCGTAGGCCGAGCCGGCGCCGAACACCAGGTTCTCGGCGATGTTGATCGTGCCGATCGAATTGCCGGGCGAAAGCGTGCCGCCACCATTGATGATTACCGTGTTCAACGAGCCGATACCACCAAGTGTACCGCCCGTATTCACTGTCGTCAGCGAGGACGAGGCGATCGAGCTGTTCACCAGAAGCGTACCAGCATTGACCGTGGTCGCGCCCGTATAGGTGTTGGCGCCGGACAGGGTGACCGTGCCGCCGGTGCCGTTCTTGGTCAAGGTGCCGGTGCCCGTCATGGCACCGGTATAGGTGCCGTCGAAACCCTGGTCGAAGGTCAAGGCGGTATTGTTCAGGATATTGCCCTGCAAGCTGCTGGTCGTGCCCAGTAGCGCGCCGACCGAGATGGTCGTCCCGCCGGAGTAGGAATTGGTTCCCGTGAGCGTGAGAGCCCCGCTGCCGGTCTTGTTGAGGGTGCCTGTGCCGGACATATTGCCGGCATAGGTGCCGTTGCCCGCCTGGTCGAAGACGACGGAGGCATTGTTGGCGATGTTGCCTTGCAGGCCCGTGGCCTTGCCCAGCAAGACGCCGGCATTGACGGTCGTGCCGCCGCTATAGGCATTCGCGCCTGTAAGGACGGTGGTGCCGGCGCCGCTCTTGACGAGAGACCAGCTGCCGCCGCTGCCGGCTATTCCGGTCTGGTCAGCGATGTCGTCGCTTATGGTCTGTGTCTCCCCGGCGTCGGGCGTGAGACTGAACGATCCGCTGCCGTTAAGGAAAATGCCCGACCCGATGCCCTGGCCGGGCTGGGCACCCCCTCCAGCGTTACCGCCGGCGACGGCATTTCCGGAAATGTTGAGGGGGCCGGCCAGGGTCAGAGTGCCGCCCTGCTGGACGAAGATCGCGCCGCCAAGGCCGGCACCCCCTCCCCCGCCGGCGGCAGGGTCACGGCTGGTGCTATTGCCGCCACCAAAGCCACCGAGCGCAGCCAAGGAATTAAGGACATCGCCGCTGCCCCCGCCGCCGCCGCCAAAACCGCCGCGCCCACCTGCAGCCGGAAAGCCGGGGTCACCGCTGCCGCCGCCGCCACCACCGAAGATACCGTCTTTGCCTACATCGAGGGAACCGTTCCCGCCACCGCCGGTACCGCCTCCACCACTGACGAAGGAGCCTCCGTTGCCGCCGTCGGCCCCTGTCGGCCAATAGCCGCCACCACCCCCGCTGGTGCCGCCTCCGTGGGTACTCGGATTGAGCGCGCCGCCATTGCCGCCGCGCGCCAGGTTGGCCTGCAGGTTGACGTTGCTCAACGTCACATTGGCGAAGCTGCCGACGAACAGCGCGCCGCCCAGTCCGGCGCCGCCGCCGCCACCACCGCCTCCATTGGTGTCGGGGGCTCTATCGAATTGTGCGTAGCCACCGTCGCCACCCTGGGCCTTGGTGTTGGCAATGGTGAGACCTTCGATCGTCACTGTGCCCGACTGCACGAACAGGCCGCGATACTGGTTGTTGCCGGAGAGGGTGAATTCGTTGGCGCCGGCGATGGTCACGTTGCGCTGCACGGTCGGCAGGTTGGCGCTCAAGGTGATGTTTGCGGTGAAGATGATGAGGTCGCCGTCCTGGGCATTGTTGATAGCGTCCCTGAGCTGCGATTCGTTGGAGACCTCGACGTCCGCTGCTCTCGCCGGGAACGCCACGGACAGCGTGCCTGCTGCAAAAAGCATGCCCAGCATAAGGCGCAGGCCCGGCGTCGAAAGACAGGTTTCCCTGAGCAGACGCGGCGTCAGACCTGCCCGCCTCGCAGCATCGGCTTTTGCTCCCACGTGCTTCGACATCTCCCACCCTCTTCCGTGTTGCGGTTTGCGAGCGACCCGAGCGGAGTCAGCGCCAGAACTTCCGGCTGAAATTGATCTCGACCGCGTTTTCCAAACCCCAGGCATCGTATTGTACCTCTCACATCGCGTTGATCGTCGGTGGCCTCACCATGTGATGCCGAGCTTGAGCTTGCCGGAATAGCTCTCGACATTTCCGGAGAACTCGCCCCGGAATGCGGCCGCGGCGAAGAAGCCGGAAGATGAGTTGTATTCGGCGCCGAGGTCGACAAGCAGGGCGTTGCGGTCGGGCTCGGCGCCGTCGATCGTGAAGCTGGTGCCGGGCAAGCTCTGGAAGCCGGCGCTGAAATTGCGGCCGGTGCTGCCGTTGATTGCCCAGGCGGCGCGGCCGGAGAGCTTCAGTCGGGCGCCGCCGTCGAGAGCGATGGCACGGTCGAGCCGCGCGCCGAGCTCGACGCGCGTGGCCGTGGTGGTGTCGCTGCCATAGTCGAGCGCGAAGGCTCCCGACCCGCTCGACGTCTCGGAATAGGCCGGCAGGTGATAGGCGATCGCCTGGAAGGCGGCGTAGGGCGAGATTGCCACCACCGGCGTCTCGAAGCGGTAGCCGGCCTCGGCGCGGCCCGAGAAGGTGTGCGCGTTGAACTCACCGGTCAGCCTGTCGCCGAGCACGCTGCGGTTGGTCTCGACGGCGTGGAAGCCATAGGCAAGTGCGCCGGAGAGATACGCATCGCCGAAGCCCTGCCGGCCGTAGACGCCGGCATTGAAGGTGCTGGCATCGCCCGAGCCCAGCCCGTCCGCAAGCGAGAAGTTCGACCAGCCGCCGCCGAGTGCGAAGCCGACGAGCGTCTCGTCGAAGCGGTAGCTGGCGCCGCCGACCAGGCCGACTGTGTTGGCCTTCGTGTCGTGCGAGCCGACGGCCGCATCGCCGCCGATCTTCACGGTGTCGCCATAGGCCGCACCCCAGGCGCTCCAGCGGCGGGTGATGGCCGTATCGACCGGGTCGGCGGCGTGGCTGGCCGCCATGTCGAGCGCGGCGAAGTTGCCCCCGCCGGCCACCTTGTCGTCCTCGGCATAAGACGCAACGCTGCCCGCCGCGTCCTCCGTGCCGCTGGCCCCGCCCTCGCCTTGGCCATCGAGCGCGGCCAGGAACTTGTCGGCGCTGTCGATGCCCGAGATGATCGCGCCAGCCGCGATCTCGCCCGAGGCCGCGCTCAGCCCGTCCGCGTCGAGCCCGACGAATTCGGCGCGCAGCGTGTCGTTGGCGTCGAAATGGTCGAGCACCTCATCGGCCACGGCTAGCTGGTTGTGGTTGAGGGCAACGAAGTCAGGATCGGTGCGGTCCGTCGCCATTACCAGGTAAACATTGTTCGCATCATAGGCGAGCCTGGTCACGAAGCCGGGCAGAGTCGGCGCGTCGAGGCCGGCGAATTCAGTGCCGAGGAGACCGGCCCCGGCATTGAGGATGGTGTAACTCCTGGCAACAGAACTGCCTGCCAGGAACTTGACATCGACGGTGCCGCCGGAAAGATCGGCGGTGCCGAAGACGTCCGCGCGGTCGGCCGCGCCGGCGTTGGAGACCTCGACGGCGTAGGCCGAGCCGGCGCCGAACACCAGGTTCTCGGCGATGTTGATCGTGCCGATCGAATTGCCGGGCGAAAGCGTGCCGCCACCATTGATGATTACCGTGTTCAACGAGCCGATACCACCAAGTGTACCGCCCGTATTCACTGTCGTCAGCCCTTCGATCGAGCCGTTCACGGAGAGCGTGCCGGCGTGGACAGTTGTGTCGGTGTTGGTGCTGTTGCCGATGAGGACCAGCGTGCCGGTGCCGGACTTGACCAGCGTGCCGGTGCCGCTGATCACGCCACTCAGGGTGAGGGCCTTGCCTTCGTCGACGAGGAAGACGCCGCCGCCGATGAAAAGCCTGACAGGGCGGGCGCTGGAGAAGGTCCCGGACGCATGCAGGCCGCCGCCGGCAAAGTCGATGTGGGTACCTGCCGCGCCGAGTTTGTCGTCTGAAGCGACCAGCAGGGTTCCTCCCTCCACTCGCGTGCCTGCCGTGTAGGTGTTGGTGCCCATGAGCGCGACCTCGCCATCGCCCCGCTTGAAGAGGGCGCCGCTGCCGGACATGTTGCCGGCATAGGTGCCGTCGCCCGCCTGGCTGAAGATGACGGAGGCATTGTTGGCGATATTGCCCTTGAGGCTCGACGTGTTGCCCAGCAGGATTCCGGCATTGACGGTGGTGCCGCCGGTATAGGCATTCGCGCCGGTGAGAATGGTCGTGCCGGCGCCGTTCTTGACGAGAGACCAGCTCCCGCTGTCAGTGCCGGTGCCGCCCACGCCGGTCTGGTCGACGATGGCGTCGCTTATGGTCTGTGTCTGTCCGCCGCTGGGGGCGACGGTGAACGACCCGTCGCCGTGAAGGAAAATGCCCGACCCGATGCCCTGGCCGGCGGTGGCATTGCCCTCCCCTTGCTTCCTTCCACCGTCACCGCCAGCAACGCCATTTCCGGAAATGTCGAGAGAGCCGGCCAAGGTCAGGCTGCCGCCCTCCTGAACGAAGATCGCACCGCCAAAACCGGCACCGCCTCCGCCGCCACCGCTGAAGTCGCTGACGCCATTGCCGCCGCCGAAGCCACCAGGCTCAACCACACCACTACTGCCGCCGCCGCTACCGCCGCCAAAACCGCCGGCCCCAGGTATATAAGGGCAGTCACCGTCGTCATAGCACCAGCCGCTGCCGCCGCCGCCGCCGCCGAAGCCACCGGGGCTGGCGTCTGTTTGGCTACCGTCCCCGCCGGCGTCGTCTGGCGCACCGCCTCCACCGCTTTCGTTAGGGCCGCCGTTACCGCCGTCGGCTCCGGTGAACCAATAGCCGCCGCCACCACCACTCGTGCCGCTGTCGAAACTGGTGTCAGGTCCGACCGCGCCGCCATTGCCGCCGCGCGCCAGGTTGGTCTGCAGGTTGACGTTGCTCAACGTCACATTGGCGAAGCTGCCGACGAACAGCGCGCCGCCCAGTCCGGCGCCGCCGCCGCCGCCGCCGCCGTGGGAGGGATTGCCGTATACGGCAAATCTTGCGTCGCCACCCTTGCCGCCCTGGGCCGTGGCATTGGTAATGGTGAGATCGTTGATCGCCACGTTGATCACGATGCCGTCGTCCGTCTCCGACTGCACGAACAGGCCGCGATACTGGTTGTTGCCGGAGAGGGTGAAGCCCTGGCCGTTGATGGTCAAGTTGCCGGTGCGCACGAGCGGCAGGTTGGCGGTCAGCGTGACGTTGGTTTCGAACGTGATGGTGTCGCCGAAGTCGGCGTTGAAGAGGGCTAACTGCAGGTCCCCCTCGTCGTTGACTTGCCAGTCGTCGGCTCTCGCCGGAGGCGCTGCCGACAGCGTGCATGCTGCGAGAAGTATGGCCAGCACCAGGCGCGAGCTCGACGTCGACAGGCGACCCTGCACCAATCTCGAATGTTTCATCGTCTGCTCCAGCGTTGGAACATGCCTTCGGGCGCGCAGCGGAAAATCTCGTGGCCCATCAGTTGAGATCGTACAAAATCGCAGATATCTCGCCCTCGTCGCCGAACACCTCGATGACGTCCGCGATGCTGCCGATCGGCGTGACATTGTTTACGTAGACGACATAGGCGAGCAGTTTTCCTGCTTTGGATTTGATGTATCCCGCAAAGACCTGGGCTTTAAGCGTTCCGTCCGCGATTGTCGTCCCGGTCTTCGCAAATACGCGTCCCACGGCTGGCGCAATGGTCGGATTTGGTGGATCAATGCCAACTGTTGCCAGTGAACCATCGACCCCGAGAGCGGGAAGGGCGTCGAAATAGGCCTCAGATGCTTTCGTCTTTCGCATCGCTGCGAGGAGCCCGGTGACGGCACTGGGTGTCGCGCGGCTATCGGGGCTGCCGCTGCCATTCGTCGGGAAATCAAAGCCATCAGGGGAAAGCCCGTATTCACCAACCAGCATATTCCGCTCGACCGCAAGCGCGGTCTCGACCGTTCTCGCTCCCTTTGTGAGGCCGAGCAGCGCAAGGCTCAGATTGGCCCCGAGATTGTGGCTGACCTTGAGGATCAGCTTCGCGTACTCCGCATAAGGCGGTGAAACGAGCCGAGCGACCCTTGTAAACTTTGCGTACGAGCCGTTCGAGGGTAGCTTCGCGCTTGGGTTACCGCGCGTCGCCGCAGCTGTGACAGCGACTCCCGCCCTACCCAGAGCCTCGATGAAAGCGGTGCGCGCAAAGGACGAAGGGTCGGCGATCGGAAACGTCCGGACCAGCGTCGCCACGCCGGGCAGGCTCGCCTTGTAGCCGACTGGTATCTGCCCTTTAACGACCCCGACCTTGGAGTCGTCGGGCGAGATCTCGAGGGCAATCTCTATCGGCTCGCCGGCGGCGACGGTTTTCACCTCTGACCTGACCATGAAGGCCGCCGTCTTGGGCCGCCAGTCCACCTTGGCAGCCTGCCGTGCTTCGGTCGGCAGGATCGTCACGTCGATCAGGTTATCGTTGACGATGATCGGCGTGATCAGAACATTCCCGTTCGGCACACGGAAATGGTCGAAGAGGCGATCATCGATGATGACATCGCCGGCAACGGCCTTGATTCCGGATTGGGCGACCTGCCTGGCAAGGAAATCCAGGCCGGACAACGGATCGGTCTGCGTAAGGATCGCGCTGCCAAGCGAGTTGGACTCGGTGTGGTCGAAGTTGGTGAAGGCGATCTTGCCGTCAGCAATCGTTCGTCCGCCAAGGGTCAAATCCCCGCTTGCGAGCAGGACAAGATCTCCTTGGAGCGTGCCGTCAGCCGTCACGTCGCCGAGGCGATAGACCGGCGTTTCGAAGCGATGGTCGGCGCCGAGCGCGTTCAATGCGAGGCCGACCGAAAACAGTTTACGCACCGAACCGGTAAAGAAGAGCGCGTCGGGGCCGTAAGCCGTTGCCGTCGCCCCCGATGGAAGCTCGATTGCCTGGAGGCCCCAGATCGCCCCGGAGTAGCGCGGCGCGTCCATAATCGCGCGGATAGCGGGAGGAAGGCCGGGGTCGGCCGCGGCCGCGCCGGCGCACCAAAGCGGCGCCACGACGGCCAACGCAATCATCAACCCACTTCGGGTGCCGCTGAACAGTTTCCGTTCCATCTTACTCTCCAATGCGGGCAGACGCGACACGGCCTAGTAGGCCTGTTGAATTGCGGCAGCGATCTCAGCGATGTCATGATCGGCGGCGATGAAATCGTCGACCGAGCCAAAGGGGGCGTTGTTGAGGAAGATCGCAAAAGCGAGTTCACGGCCGCTTTTCGCTCCGATGTAGCCGACCTGCGTCTTGGCGACGATCAGGACCTGATTGTCTCCGGGCGCCGGGATAACCCGTGCGCCGTCCTTGATCTGGATATGCCCGGCCGCCGGGGACCCAAGACCGTTTGCAGCCTGCGTTCCATCCACGCCCAGGATGGCCATCCCGTCCCGGATGGACGCTCCCCATGGCTCCTTGACGATTCGCGTGAGGAGCGTTGTCTGGTCCGCGGGAGCCGTCTTTCCGTGGTCGTTGGAACCCGCGCCATCGAAGACGTATGTGCTCTGTCGCGATACGCCCAGCCTATCGAGGAGTTCAAGCTCCTTGCCGATTCCGGCCGCGCAATCGCGGCTTTCTGCTTTCACGGCTGCAAGGCACAGCATCAGATGGGCGCCGCGATTGTAGCTGACCTTGAGAATGACCTTGACGAACTCGGAGAGCGGCGGCGAGACATGTTCGGCTACTTTGTTCTCAGCGGAGTAGGCTGCGTTGCCCGGCAGTTTCTCCGCGGGATTTCTCCCGAATGGGTTTGCGTCGACCTTGACGCCGGCGCGCTCAAGCGCCTCGATGAAAGCGGTTCGGGCGAAGGCGGCCGGATCCGGCACATGCCAGATGTTCAAGGCGAGCGGGGATCCGGCGGCGATTTCGCCGCTGACACGGATCTCCCCGGACCCCTGCTGCTCGATCGTGATGGGCTTCGGATTCTCCGCGACGGTCATCACGTCGCCCGTCACCTTGATCGACGCGGTTTTGGGTCGCCAATCGATCTTGGCCGGCTGACCGGCACTCGCGGCCGTCGTCATGATGTCGATGACGTTTTCGTTGAGCCAGATCGGTGCAATGATCCCATCGGTGGGGTCGCGATAGGTTTCGAAAAGGCGCGCATCGATGAGGACGTCGCCCGCGACCTTCGAGATGCCGGAGCCACGAACTTTCCTAGCCATGCCGTCCAGCGCCGCCAGCGGGTCGCTTCCCTTTACCAACGCACCGCCGGCAAAGCCGGTATCGGCATAGTTGTGGTCGATTTCCGGCATATTGTTGTAACCGAGGGTGCCGTCGGGCTGCGTGCGCAGGCCGAAGCTGAAATCGCCGGAGGCGACCAGAATCAAATCACCGTCAAGCACGCCGTCCGACACCGGCCCGGTTCTGTAGACCGGGGTCTGGAAGCGGTAGTCCGCACCATAAAGATCGAGTGCCGTGGCCGAGGTGTAGACCTTCATGATCGATCCGGGGACCATCGATCGTTCGCCTGCCTGATCGGCAAGCACCGCACCTGTATCGAGATCGACCACGCGAATGCCCCAACTCGTATGCGCATAGGCAGCTTTCGACTGGATTTCTCCGATCTGGGCCGAAACGCTTTTGGGCAACTCGCCCACAACCGGGGGAAGGGCATCGGCGCGCGCGCCGGTTCCGCTGAGGATACCAAGACTGGCCAGAGCGAAGAGGGTCACGGGCATCATGCGGATCACAGGCATCAGGCTATTCCTTTCACGAGCGTGGAAGTTACGCGCTGGGAGATTTTTGAACGGAGGCCACACGGCTAAAACCGCACCCCGGCAGCAAGCCGGAACTGCGTGCTCTCGATGCCGAGCTTCGCTTCGTCCTTATAGGGCGTGGCGACATAGGCCATGAGGTTGAACCGGTTCCCGATCTCGGCGCGGAAGCCGGCACCAACGGAACCGAGCGAAGCGAACTCATAATCTCTGCCTGGCGGGTTCCAGACAGCTGCATAATCGACGAATCCGAACAGGCTGAGATCGTTCAGCCATTCCATTTGGGTGTCTATCTTTTGCCGGAGTTCGAACGCGGCGGCGATGCCATCGTCGCCGGTGATCGAGCCGCCGTCGAAGCCTCGGCCATAGGGATCGCCCCCGACATCGAAGCGAACCGCCGAAGGAAGCTCGGTCAAGCCGTACTGGCCTGTTATCTGCAGTTGTGCCGACAGCGATTCGGTGACGTTGTGCGAGAGCGTGCCTTCGCCGAACACGTAGGTGAAATCGGCGTTCTCGGTGTTCGAGCCGAGGCCGCCGATCCCTTGGCCCAGGCCAGCCTCGGCGACCACTGCGATACCGGCCACTGTCGTGTCGAAGGTTCCTGTGGCCGTCAGCCACCGATTGCTCGCCCTGACTGCAGGATCGCCGTTGACGTCAACTGCTACGTCCTTGGTGTTGATCGCGAAATTGACAAAGAGATTGTGGTCGATCGCGCGCACGAGCGCGTACCTCAAATATATCTTGCCGAACGTGGTCTCGACGTCGATGTCGTCATCGTCTTGCGGATTCGTCCACACATGGCCGACCTCGTACCCAGCGGCGAAGCCGGACGGCCCCAACGGAAAGAGCTGCCCGAACCGGAGGAATACCAGCTCCTCCGGGTCGACAGGATTGGTCACCGCGAGCGCCTCGCTGCCCTCCAACAATCCGAGAGTATCGTTGAAGCGCGCGATACCGGAAAGCTGCAGCGGCCCAGTGGCAGGAGTGCCCAAATTATCCAGGCGCGCGGCGAACCCGAACGGCTCGTAGTCGATCTTCAACACAAGCCTTCCCGCGCCCGGATCGTCCTCGATCTTGGAAAACTGAGCTTCCACCGTGACCCCCGGAATATCAGCAATCAGCAGCGCGTAGCGCTCGAGGCGGGAGACACGGACCGGCCGCATGGCCATCATGCGGTCGAAATACGGTTGCAGCTTTTCCTTCAGCTCTGGCCTGTTCGATTCGACCACGATGTCGAGGATATGCGCTTCGTAGAGGACGATCCGTATTTGGCCTTTGCTGAAATCCTGCTGTGGGACCAGAGCCGCCCCGAAGTAGTCGTGTTCGCGGTAGATGCGTTCGATACCGTCGACCACCGTTTTCAGATCGGCCAGAGAAATCTTACGCCCGATAAGGTCTTTCCAAAGTGGAGCGAAGATTGACGGGTCGAGCGTCATAGCTCCTTCGAGTTTGACGCCGCGGAGTTGGAAGCGGATGGCTTTGAGTTTCTCGACGGGCAAACCGGCAACTGGATTGGCAAACGTGATGCCAATGCTCGGAGCCCGCCGCGGCGGTGGCTCGAACTGCTCGATGATGGTGGTCTGATCTCTGGCGATATCGCCTGCATCTTGCGCTTCGGCGCGAGCAATCAGCATCCCGAACACGCTTGAGACGATCAAAACCAGCTCGATCGCCAGACGATACCGGTTGTGTCGATTCATCTTTGTGCCCCTCAACACCGACGCTCTGGCGACTAATTTTTCAGCGACCTTCCGGCCGATGGCAGGTTCATGAGCGCCGCGCGGGTGCCTGCGACACGTTTCTCGGGCCGCAGGCATTTATACCGAAAGTTGTATTCGCAAAAAAACGGTGCCTAGTGTATAGAATACTTTGTCTTTTCCTGGAAAACTGGCCCTGGAAATTCTGAACGACCTGGAGATCGGGCGATAAGGCAAGGAAATTGATGTGGCACGGGATATCGATCAGAAATTGCGAGCGACCGCGGCCCTGTTGGGTACCGTGACGGCCAAGGATCTCGCGACTGCGTTCCGTCGCGCTAACCCGGCGACTTCGTTCGATGTCGATCGCGCGCACAAGTGGATCCAAGGGCGTGCTCACCCGCGCGAGCTTCGGCTTTATGAGGACTGGGCAAAGGTCCTGGATCTTGGACATCCCGGAGCCTGGGTTGCCGAGTGCGATCTCGGCGACTTCATCGACGCTGTTTGTGCTCGACACAATTGCGACCGTGACACACTGGAGCGGCGGATCGAATCCTCGAGCCGTTCAGGCGCTGGACAGCACCAAGAACCGAGCTTGTCGCTCGAGGGGACCTACGCCTGCTACTCCCATGCCTGGTCGCCCTACTTTGGCGGTCAGCTTATCCGTGGGGAATTGTCGATCACGCGACCGCAGAGCCCGCAAAAGCTTCTCGTTTCCTATGCCGAGCGCTTGCCGACGAGCGGGCTGCGTCTGGAAGGTCCGTTCGTGATGTCGGGGCGGGCCATGCATCTCGATCTGCGCGAACCTGGCGGTGATGCCCGCTTCTTCTTCTGCCTCTTCTTGCCGACACCGCCGGTAAGCGTCCTGGCTGGCCTCATGTGCGGTGCGACGATCATCGATCCTGATGCACGGCCATCGGTTACCCGAATAGTGATGATCCGGCTTCCCGTGCCGAACATGCAGTTGCGCTCCGCAGTTGCCTACCTGCCGCCCGAGACGTCGGTTGCCGGCGACTTGGCGTCGCTGGGTCTGCGGATTCCGGATCCCATCGCTGTCGACGAAGGCATCGGTGCGTTTCTGAATAGTAGCGATGAAAGAGGGCTTGATCAAATCGACCCGCCTTCCTACAGAACGCTGGCTCACCTGTTCAATCCGATCTGGCTCGCCAGCGCAATCGCGACGCAGCAACGTGTCGGAAAGGCTTAGCGGCATGGCTGTGGCGCTTGGCTTCTGAAGCGCTCCTTATTTGCCAGTGTCCCCAGGGTCATTCACATCGCCAACACCACTGTTTGCCAAGTGTGCCGGAGCCTATTTAGGGCATGCGGCAATGCGATGAGCAGTGGGAGGCTGTCGAGCCAGAGTATTTTGAGCGACAATCCCACAGGTTGAAAATCAGATGCGCGCTCTCAGACGGCCTATTTCGAACGCTTCGACAATGTCTGGTGTCATGGCGACTTCGCCGAATGGACGGCGCATGGCGGCAAGATCATCCACGGCCGTTCCGACGTAACGCTCAATCCGGGCGGCGTCATCCGTGGGCGATTTTCTTTATACATTTCAAAACGTTGACCTAGAGCGTCGGGCGAATTGGGTGAATCGATGTGATTCCCTTTTTGGTGGAACTGTGATTCCCTTGGGCACGGAGGTGCTTCATGGGAAAAATAACTTCGGCTGATTTGCGACTTCGGATGGTGCGGGGCATTGCAGCTGGTAAGTCGCGGCGAGCGGTGGCGGCTCAATTTGAGGTGGCTCCGTCAACGGCGGTGCGGGTGCAAGCGCGGTATGCTGCGACCGGTTCACTGGCGCCGGCGCGGCAGGGCCGCCCGGCCGGCTCTGGCAAGCTGGGGCCGTTGCGGCAGGTCATTTTGGATAAGGTGCATGCCAAACCGGACATCACGATGCCGGACCTTGGCGCCTGGCTCGAGGCTGAGCACGGGGTGAAGGTGGACCCTTCGAACCTGTCGAAGTTTCTGTGCCGGGAAGGGCTTACCTATAAAAAAAGCGCTGCTGGCGTCGGAGCAAGAACGCCCCGACGTGAAGCAAGCCAGGCGTGACTGGCGCGAGCGCCGCCAGCCGCTGATGCGATGTCAACCGGCGCGGCTGGTCTTCATCGACGAAACCAGCGTCAAGACCAACATGACGCCGTTGCGTGGCCGCGCCCCTCGCGGCGAAAGGCTGCGGGCCGACGCGCCTTTCGGCAAATGGCAAACCCAGACCTTCATCGCCGGATTGCGCTGCCATGAACTCGTGTCGCCCTGGATCATCGAAGGAGCCATGGACGGCGCGGCTTTCGATGCCTATGTCGAGACCCAGCTTGCACCAAGCCTGAGCCGTGGCGACATCGTCATCCTCGACAATCTCAACGTTCACAAAAGTCCGCGCGCCGCACAGGCCCTGGCCGAGCGCGGCGCGTGGTTCCTGTTCCTGCCCAGATACTCCCCAGACCTCAATCCCATCGAGATGGCCTTCGCCAAGCTCAAGACACTGCTGCGCAAAGCCAAAGCGCGAAACTATGACGATCTCTGGCGCGCCATCGGCAATATCTGTGATCAGTTCAGCCCAACCGAATGTTGGAACTTTCTCAAAGAGGCCAGCTATGTTGCATGTTAATCGCCCGACGCTCTAAAAAAGTACCGTCAGGCTCGAAAATCCGTGACGGTACTTTTCTCGGACGTTGAGCCTGATATGAAAAGTACCGTCAAATTGAGCGCTGCCCTCGAGCGAGCGCCCAATTTGCCTGCAGCCAAAAAAATCAATGACTTAGACGGTCAATGGCTTCAATTGATGATGTAGATCCGATGGTGAATGAGATAGACCGCGAAACGTTTCTTTTTCTGCGAAAAACTACGCCGAAGCACTCCAGACTACGCTAACCCCCTACTCCCACTCGATTGTTTTAAACCCAGTTAGATCATTGATCTAGCTGGGTTTTTTCTTGCTTGCAGCGTCAAAAGCCGACTCTCGGACCGTCAAAATCTTACGGTGTTGATTTTAAATGGAAAATCACCAAAAAAATATTTTTGAGGTTTCGCCTACTATCGGAGTCAGTCGGCCGATTTTTTCTCTCGCGGCGTCCGCTAGCTGTGAGCTTTCAGAAGGTTGTCCATTCGGACCGGACCGAGGAGACTGGAGTTACCAGGCTTCAGCACTCGTCGGAGGGTCCGAATGAACATCCATAAGAATGCCCGTCTCACGCCGCTGCGTCGAGAGGAGATGGCGCTGGCGGTGATAGAAGGCGGTTTTTCCAAAGCCAATGCGGCGCGGACGTATGGTGTGTCGGCGAAGATCGTGGCGCGCTGGGTCGAGCGCTACAAGGCCCAGGGCAGCAAAGGCATGGCCGACCGTTCGTCGCGGCCCACCGTCATGGCGAGCATGACCGAACAGGCCGTGGCCGAGCGCATCGTCGCCTTGCGCCGCCAGCGGCTGACCGGCAAGCACATAGCCATGGAGGTCGGCGTGTCGCCCGCCACCGTCAGCCGGGTTCTCAAGCGTGCTGGACTGTCGCGGCTCAGAGACATCGAGCCGGCCGAACCGGTCCGACGCTACGAACGCGAGCATCCCGGCGACATGATCCACATCGACATCAAGAAGCTCGGGCGATTTGAACGGGTTGGCCACCGCATCACCGGCGATCGCACCGGCCAGTCCAACAGTCGCGGCGTGGGCTGGGAGTTCGTTCATGTCTGCATCGACGACGCTTCGCGCGTCGCCTTCTCGCAAATACTGCCCGACGAGCGCAAGGAAAGCGCCATCGCCTTCCTCAAGGCAGCGGTGGCCTATTATGCCAGCCTTGGTATCTCAGTCGCGCGCGTCATGACCGACAACGGCTCCTGCTACAGATCGAAAGCCTTCGCCAGGACCTGCCGCGAGCTTGGCCTCAAACATATCCGCACAAAGCCCTATACGCCGAAGACCAATGGCAAGGCAGAGCGCTTCATTCAGACCGCGCTCAGGGAATGGCCTACGCCATTGCCTACCCGACCTCCGATCATCGTGCCGGAGAACTTCCCGTCTGGCTGCACCGATACAATTGGCATCGACCGCACGGCAGCCTAAAGTCCAAAACACCAATCAGCCGCCTCGGCCTAACCGAGGACAACCTGTTGAGGTTCCACAGCTAGCGCACGCGACTCCATCTCAAAAAGTACCGTCAGCGTAGCCTATCACACCTCGCCAGAGCGAGCCATCCACCGCAGCGAAACCGCAAACCAACAGAAGCGTCCTGCATTGCAACCTGGGCTGGGCCGAACCCTACGCTTTTCGTGGTCACGCATTGATGACTATGGAGGCCGAGCCAGGTTCGACGTGGCCCACCAGTCTGGCCGATGGGTAACCTGCCGCGATAATCTTGTCGACGAGTGCCGCGGCGCTGTCAGCCTCGCAGGCAACCAGCAACCCGCCCGAAGTCTGTGGATCGGTAAGAAGATGGCGTCGCCACTCCGGCATATCCGGCGGCAGGAGAACTGCATCGCCATAGCACGACCAGTTGCGCCGCGAGGCGCCGGTGACGAAACCGCGCTCCGCGAGCACTGCCGCTTCCTCAAAGACGGGAACGTCGTGGTCGCAGATGACGAACGTGCAGCCGGAGCCGCGCGCCATCTCAAGGGCATGCCCGATCAGGCCGAACCCTGTCACGTCGGTGATTGCGTGGACGCACGCATCCCGCGCGAGGTCCGAACCGACCCGGTTGAGAAGGGTTGTCGAAGCGATCATCTCTTCGTAGCCGCCGGGCGACAACGCCTGCTTTTTGATGGCCGCGGAATAGATTCCGACGCCTAGCCCCTTCGTCAGGATCAAGGCATCTCCGGGCCTGGCGCTGGAATTGCGCCGCACGTCCTCCGGCCGGCATGTGCCGATTACGGCGAGGCCATAGATCGGCTCAAGTGAATCGATGGAATGGCCCCCAGCAACCGGGATACCGGCTGTGGCACAAATGGCTCGGCCGCCCCTCAGAATTTCCCGCACTATAGGAACCGGAATCTTGTCGAGCGGCATGCCCAGGATCGCCAAAGCCATGATCGGTCGGCCACCCATCGCATAAACATCAGAGATCGCGTTCGTAGCCGCGATCCGTCCGAAGTCATAAGGATCGTCCACCATCGGCATGAAGAAATCGGTGGTCGCAATCACGCATGTGGCCTCGTCGATCTGCCAAACCGCGGCGTCATCGCCTGTCTCCGTGCCTACGAGGAGCTCCCGGAAGGGATTGGCTTCGGCCTGGTTGTCAAGAAGCCGCTGCAGGACGGACGGCGCCAGCTTGCAGCCGCAGCCGCCGCCGTGGGCAAGGCTGGTCAGGCGCACGACCGGCGTTCCGGCAGGATCAGTCGCGACGGCGGTTGTCATGGTAAAGCCTCCTTGATCGGCGCCGAACAAACGCACCGATCCCAGCGGGCCAGCGATCGTTCGGTTGCAATCGGACGTGACAAGAGATCGGACGCATCGGCAACGGCACTGACCGTCCAATGATGCGTCGCGCGAGCCGTAAAACGGGATACATCTACCGCGCCGGAGCGCATGGCATCGCTACCGTCGGCAGTCGTTCGAAAGGCGCCCCGGCACGCGGGAGCCATTTTCAGCACCACACTGCACTGTAGGGTCAGCTCGCGACGAGCGTCAATCGCATTCCGGGGTAGACGCGAAACGCAGGTGCAGGGCAATAAACCGCCGCGATTGTGGTGCGCCACACAACCTCCTTTGTCGACTTTGTTTGACATTGGTTCGATTCGGTTCAAAATAGCTCCGTTATCCTAGGTTGCGGATGCCCGACGGGCATCGACTTCGGGAGGACATTTCAATGGATGTAGAACTCTCACGGCGCGCGTTCCTGCAGGCGGCAGGCGCGGGTCTCGCCGGCACGACGATCGGAGCCCTCGGCTTCGGCGACATCGAGGCCGCACACGCGGCGGCCATACGGCCCTTCAAGCTCGCGAACACCACCGAAACACGCAACACCTGTCCATACTGCTCTGTGGCTTGCGGCGTAATCTTGTATTCGAAGGGCGATCTCAGAAAGGGCGAGCCGGCCGAGATCACCCATATCGAGGGTGACACCGACCATCCGACCAATCGCGGCACCTTATGCCCCAAGGGGTCGGCCCTGCTCGGATTTGTAAAGTCGCCGACCCGTCTACAACATCCGATGATCCGCAAACCGGGCTCGGACAAGTTCGAACCGATAAGCTGGGAAGACGCGCTCGACCGCATCGCCCGCCTGATGAAGGACGATCGCGACAAGAACTTCGTCGCGACGAACAATGACGGCGTGACGGTCAACCGGTGGATTACCACCGGCTTCCTCGCCGCCTCAGCTTCAACCAATGAAACCGCGTTCGCGACCTACAAGGTGGTCCGCAGCGCTGGCATGCTGGTGTTCGACAACCAGGCACGTGTCTGACACGGCCCGACGGTGGCGAGTCTCGCCCCAACATTCGGCCGCGGCGCAATGACCAATTCCTGGACCGACATCAAGAACACGGATCTCGTCGTCATCATGGGCGGCAATGCCGCCGAAGCGCATCCTTGCGGCTTCAAATGGGTCACGGAGGCGAAGGCCAACCGCGGCGCCAAGCTCATCGTCATCGACCCGCGCTTCACGCGCTCGGCTTCTGTGTCGGATCTTTACGCGCCGATCCGCCAGGGAACGGACATCGCCTTCCTGCTCGGGCTGATCAACTACTGCGTCCAGAACGACAAGGTGCAATGGGACTATGTGAAGGCCTTCACCAACGCGACCTATGTCGTCAAGGAGGGCTTCACCTATCAGGACGGCCTCTTCTCCGGCTACAACGAGGTGAAGCGGGACTATGACAAGTCCAGTTGGGACTATGACATAGGCACGGACGGCTTTGCCGTTGTCGACGAGACGCTGGCCAATCCCCGCTGCGTCTGGAACCTGCTCAAGAAGCATGTCGCGGTCTACACACCGGAGATGGTCGAGCGTATCTGCGGCACACCGAAGGACCGGTTCCTGAAGGTGGCCGCGATGGTCGCGGAATGCTCGTCGCCGACCAAGGCGATGACCTCGATGTACGCGCTCGGCTGGACCCAGCACTCGAAGGGCTCGCAGAACATCCGCGCCATGGCGATGCTGCAGCTTGTTCTCGGCAATATCGGCATACGCGGCGGGGGCATGAACGCGCTTCGCGGCCACTCCAACATCCAGGGGCTGACCGACATCGGGCTGATGTCGAACCTGCTGCCGGGCTACCTGACGCTGCCGACGCAGAAGGAGCCGGATCTTGCCACCTACATGTCGACGCGCGGTTTCAAGCCGCTCCGGCCGAACCAGATGAGCTACTGGCAGAACTACAAGAAGTTCTTCGTAAGCTTCCAGAAGTCGATGTGGGGCGACGCGGCAACGCCGGAGAATGACTTCGCCTATGACTACCTGCCGAAGCTAGACCTGCCGGGTTACGATCTGCTGCGTACTTTCGAGCTGATGCACCAGGGCAAGATGAATGGCTATTTCTGCCAGGGCTTCAACCCGCTACAGGCAGCTCCGAACAAGAAGAAGGTGACTGAGTCCCTCTCGAAGCTCAAATTCCTCGTCATCATGGATCCGCTGGATACGGAGACTGGTCGGTTTTGGGAGAACCACGGGCCATACAACGACGTCGATCCGTCGCAGATTCAGACGGAAGTCTACCAACTGCCCTCCACCTGCTTCGCCGAGGACGACGGCTCGCTGGTCAATTCGGGGCGCTGGCTGCAGTGGCATTGGGCCGGCGGCACGCCCCCCGGCGAGGCCAAGCGCGACACCTGGATCATGGCGCAGCTCTTTCTGCGCCTGAAGGAGCTCTGCACCAAGGAAGGCGGCGCCTTCGCCGATCCGATCGTCAAGCTCAGTTGGCCTTATGCAGATCCGGGGGATCCGAAGGCCGAGGAACTTGCCCAGGAGATCAACGGCAGGGCGCTCGCTAGGGTGACCGACGCGGCCGACCCGACAAAGGTGCTGGCCGAGGCCGGAAAGCTCTTGCCGGGCTTCGCCGCACTGCGCGACGACGGCTCCACCTCCTGCGGCTGCTGGATCTATTCCGGCTGCTTCAACGAAAATGGCAACAACATGGCCAGGCGGGACACGACCGATCCTGACGAAACCGGCGCCTATTCCAAATGGGCGTTCTCATGGCCCGCCAACCGCCGCATTCTCTACAACAGGGCGTCAGCTGACCTCACCGGCAAGGCTTGGGATCCAAGCCGCAAGGTGATCGAGTGGGACGGCACGAAATGGTCGGGCTACGATGTCCCCGACATCTTGCCAACGGCAAAGCCCGATCAAGTGGGCCCGTTCATCATGAATCCGGAAGGCGTCTCGCGCCTCTTTACCCGGGGCATGATGCGCGACGGACCATTCCCGGCGCATTACGAGCCGTTCGAGTCGCCCATCGCGAACCCGATAGCTCCCAAAGTCCGCGGCAACCCCGCGGCGCGGGTGTTCGAAGGCGATCTGGCTCAGTTCGCCGAAGCGGGTTCGCAGGAGTTCCCCTACGCGGCGACCTCCTATCGCTTGACCGAGCATTTCCACTTCTGGACCAAGCACGTCATCGCCAATGCGGCGATCCAGCCGGAGTTCTTCGTGGAGATCTCGGAACAGCTTGCGGCCGAGAAGGGCATCGCCAAGGGCGGCTGGGTACGGGTCTGGTCGAAGCGCGGCTCGATTACGGCGAAGGCGGTGGTGACCAAGCGGATCAGGCCGCTCACCTGCGACGGCAAGACCGTTCACATCGTCGGAATACCGCTGCACTGGGGCTTCACCGGAGCGGCGAGGAAAGGCTTTGGCCCGAACATGCTCACCCCCTATGTCGGCGACGCCAACATCGAGACGCCCGAATACAAGGCGTTCCTTGTCAACATCGAGCCCATCGCCGGGCCGGTAGCGTAGGAGGCGCAAGCGATGTTTCCTCCACTTCCAAATCCTTCGACGACGGATACCGCACCGCGTTTTTCCGACAAGGACCTCATCCGCCGCTCGGCCTCGACGGTCCCCGCGCCCGAGCAGCAATTGACGAAAGTCGCCAAGCTCATCGATGTTTCGAAATGCATCGGCTGCAAGGCGTGCCAGACGGCCTGCATCGAGTGGAACGACACGCATCCTGAGATCGGCTTCAATGCCGGCGTCTATGAGAATCCTCCCGATCTGACGCCGGACATGTTCACTCTGATGCGCTTCAGCGAATGGGACAATCCCGAGACGAACGAACTCGAATGGCTGATCCGCAAGGATGGCTGTATGCACTGCGCTGACCCTGGCTGCCTCAAGGCTTGTCCGGCGCCAGGCGCCATAGTGCAGTATTCGAACGGCATCGTCGATTTCGTCCATGAGAACTGCATCGGCTGCGGGTACTGCATCAAGGGTTGCCCGTTCAACATTCCGCGCATCTCCAAAGTCGATCACACGGCCTACAAATGCACGCTCTGCTCCGACCGCGTCGCTGTCGGCCAGGGACCAGCCTGTGCCAAGGCCTGCCCGACCCAGGCGATCGTGTTCGGCACGAAAGACGAGATGAAACAGCACGCCGACGGCCGTATCAAGGACTTGAAATCGCGCGGCTATTCGAATGCCGGCCTTTACGATCCGCCCGGCGTCGGAGGGACACATGTGATGTATGTGCTGCACCATGCCGACCAGCCGGAACTCTATTCTGGTCTGCCGAAGGAGCCGAAGATCAGTCCGCTCGTGGAGGCGTGGAAGGGCGTGACCAAATATGCCGGCCTCACCATTCTCGGCGTGGCGGCCGGCGTCGGCCTGCTTCACCATCTGGTCATGGGACCGAACAGGGTCTCCGAGACGGACGAGGAGCATGCCGAAGAACTGACGGAAGGCGACAACGATGGCCGGGTATGACGTAAAGCCGAACGAGCAGGTACATCCCGGCAAGCCAGTCACCGTGGACCGCTACACGGTGGGCGCGCGGATCAACCACTGGATTACCGCAGCCAGCCTGATCCTGCTCGCCTTGTCCGGCCTTGCCATGTTTCACCCGAGCCTGTTCTTCCTGTCGGGGCTGTTTGGCGGCGGCCAGTTCACGCGCTTCATCCACCCATGGATCGGCGTCTTGCTGTTCTTCAGCTTCCTTGGGCTTTTCCTTCGCTTCTGGAAGGCCAATTTGTGGAGGCGCGAGGACAGAACGTGGCTCGCCCGTATCCGTGACGTCTTGACCAATCACGAGGACAACGTCCCTGAAGTCGGCAAGTACAATGCCGGCCAGAAGCTCGTCTTCTGGTCAATGTCGATCCTCATCGTCATCCTGATTTCGAGCGGCATCGTCATCTGGCAACAATATTTCGCCGCCTACACCACGATCGGCCAGCAGCGGGTGGCGCTGCTTGTTCATTCGATCGCTGCGGTGGCAATCATCGGCGTTTGGATTATCCATTTCTACTCGGCCATCTGGGTGCGCGGCACCATTCCCGCCATGACGCGCGGACGGGTAACTGGCGGCTGGGCCTGGCGGCACCATCGCAAATGGCTGCGGGAACTCGTCACGATGAAATCGAGTGAAGGATCGGGATCGAAGCCCGCCAAGTAGGGCGGTATTGGCGGGATGACTTTCGATCATCGCGCCCTAGATTTATTTGCGCACGATCTTTGTCTGCTGATCCGGCAACCACGTGGCCCGTGCGGTTCGTGAGGTTTTGAATGCCCAAACAGATCATTCCGGCCGGTTCCGATCCCACCGCCATCGGCGAAGTCTCCGCCCCTCCCTTTGCCTGCCTCCCCGAGTCTGAACGTCTGTTTTCTCGCCGCGCGCAGCGGCTGAACACCCTGGCGGCAAGCCATGAACTTGGTCCCTATCTTCGCTTTCTTGCCGCTCTCGCCGAGGCCCAGCATGGCGTCCAGGCGGGCTTGCGGGAGCCGGAGTTGCCGAATACGGAAGCACGTGAGCGTGCGCGTACTTTCGGAATGCCGCCACTGGATCGCGGGAGGCTCGCGCCGAACGTCATTGTCGAGACGCTCGACAGGCTGATCAGCGCGGCGTCGGCGATCGAGAAGCCGGCCACGGCGGCTGATGCGCTTGGCCGGCTGAAGCAGGCTGCACCGGCAAAGCGCGATGGCATGGTGCGCAACGTTCTCGCTGATGCGATCCCGATGGATGCCCTCGCCGAGCATGTCTATGTCGCGACCGCGCTGCAGGTCCACTTCGCCCGCATAGCCGCCCGCCTCGACGCCTCTGCGCTAGTCCCGGTAGGCGATGGAGCATGTCCGGTCTGCGGCGGCCCGCCGGTTTCATCGATCATCGTTGGCTGGCAGGGCGCCCACGGGGCGCGGTTCTGCGTATGCTCGCTTTGCGGGACGTGGTGGAACTATGTCCGCATAAAATGCACGCTGTGTGGCTCGACCAAGGGTATCGGCTACCAGGAAATCGACGGCGGGCCAGGCACGATAAAGGCCGAGACCTGCGATTCATGCGGCTGCTATGTGAAAATCCTGCATCAGCATAAGGATCCCGCTCTCGACCCCGTTGCCGACGACGTGGCTACGCTCGGCCTCGATCTACTCGTCCGCGAAGGCGGCTATCGCCGTGGATCATTCAACCCGTTCCTGATTGGCTATTGAGGATGCGATGACCGGTGTGTCCGCAAGCCGCCTGCGCAATCTCCCCTCGGTCGATCGGGCGCTGAATACGCCGCTTGGCGCGGCGACGGCCCAGCGTTTCGGCCAACAGGCTGCAGCGCACGCCATCCGCGAAGCACTCGCCGAAGCCCGGGCCGTTTGCCGCACCGGAGCCAGGATGCCGGAAGCCGGCGATCTTGCCGCCAAAGCCCTCGCGCGGCTCGAAGAAGGAGCACGCACTTCCCTACGCCGGGTCTTCAACCTGACCGGGACGGTACTGCACACCAATCTCGGACGAGCCCTCCTCGCGAAAGACGCGGTCGAGGCTGTTCGGCTGGCGATGTGCGAAGCGGTGGCGCTCGAATTCGACGTCGAGAAAGGCGAGCGCGGCGAACGGGACGATCATCTTCGATCGCTCGTTTGCGAGCTGACCGGAGCCGAGGACGCAACCATCGTCAACAACAATGCGGCTGCCGTTCTTCTCGTACTCAACACGCTCGCGCTCGGTCGCGAGGCGATCGTGTCGCGTGGTGAGCTGATCGAGATCGGCGGCTCATTCCGAATGCCAGACATCATGGCCCGCGCCGGCGCAAAACTTGTTGAAGTCGGCACCACCAACCGCACGCATCCCAGGGACTATCTCGCAGCCATCGGTCCTGCAACTGGCCTCGTGCTGAAAGTACACACGTCAAACTACCGCATCGAAGGGTTCACAGCTGAGGTTTCGGCTCGCGAACTTGCCTCGATCGCGAAGGAGCGTGGCGTGCCTCTCGTGCACGATCTCGGCTCTGGCACGCTCGTCGATCTCGCCCGTTACGGTCTCAGGCACGAGCCCACCATACGCGAGGCGGTCGCCGACGGCGCTGATCTCGTTACCTTCTCGGGTGACAAGCTGTTGGGAGGCCCGCAAGCGGGCTTCATCATCGGCAGACAGGATCTGCTCGCCGAGATCAGCCGGAATCCGATGAAGCGGGCGCTGCGGGTCGACAAGCTTCGGCTCGCCGCGCTTCAGGCAACGCTGAAGCTCTATCGGAATCCCGATCGTCTGGCGGAGCGGTTGCCGACGCTGAGGTTCCTGGCGCGCGCGGTCGCCGACATCGCCGCCCAGGCGGAGCGCCTCGTTCCCGCGTTAGCCAAAGCCTTAGGCGACGCGTTCGCAGTCGACGCCGTGGAGTGCTTCAGCCAGGTCGGATCTGGCGCGCTACCGCTCGACACCTTGCCGAGCGCCGGACTTGCACTGCGTCCCCGATCAGGGAGTGGCCAGGCATTGGACGCGCTTGCGGCCGAACTGCGGGCGCTGCCCGTCCCGGTAATCGGGCGCATCGATAATGGGGCGCTCGTGCTTGACCTGCGCTGTCTCGAGGACGAAGCCGGCTTCATGCCCAATCTGGCGAACCTCTCATCGGGAGGCGTCGATGCGATGGCTTGATCGTGCCGCGCGCGGGCCGGCCCATATGCCGGTGGCTGAACGACTGGCCGCAGGTCTGGAAGCCGCCAAGCGGGGCGACTTTGCGACGGCTCTCGATATCTGGGAGCCTCTGGCCCGGTCCGGTGTGGCCCGCGCACAGAACAATATCGGGGCCTGCTTCGCTGAGGGGCTCGGCGTCGAGCAGGATCGCAACCTCGCCGTCCGTTGGCTGGCGCTCTCCGCAAATTCCGGCGATGCCGTCGGGCAACGGAACCTGGCATCGCTTTATTTCCGCGGCAAGGGCGTCGAGCAGGACTACCGCCGCGCGGCCGGGCTCTATCGGGCGGCAGCCGAACAGGGCGACGGGCCGGCACAGGATATGCTTAGTTGGATGCTGGTCGAGGGTGAAGTGATAGAGCCTGACATTGCCGAAGCGCGGCGCTGGGCAGTTGCCGCCGCCGGTCAGGGGATCGCATCGGCTATGACTCGCCTAGGCATGCTTTACCACGAAGCGCTCGGCGTACCGCGCGATCCTGCCGAAGCGGCCCGGTGGTGGCGCAGCGCCGCCTTGCGTGGGGATCCGGACGGTCAGGCCATGCTCGGCGCCGCCTACCATCTGGGGACCGGGGTGCCGGCCGACGCGGTCGAAGCCTATGCGTGGCTCTTGCGTGCACGAGAAGGCGGTAGCCCTCTTGCGGGTCGGTATATACGAGCTGCACGCACTGTCTTGGGTGCGATGGAAATTGCTGAGGCAGAGCGCCGCGCTGCGGCGGCCCTGCCGGAGATCACGCCATGATCGTGGGTACGGCGGGACATGTCGACCACGGCAAGACGGCGCTTGTGCATGCCTTGACCGGCGTCGACACCGACCGGCTCAAGGAAGAAAAGGCGCGCGGCATGACGATCGATCTCGGCTTCGCCTATCTTCCGGCGCCGGGCGGGGACATCGTCGGCTTCATCGACGTGCCCGGACACGAGCGCTTCGTGCACACGATGCTCGCCGGTGCAAGCGGTATCGACTTCGTGCTGTTTGTCGTGGCTGCCGACGACGGCGTCATGCCGCAGACGCGGGAGCACCTCGCCATCCTGGATCTGCTCGGCGTCAGACGCGGTCTGATCGTGCTCTCGAAGTCCGACTTGGCCGCATCCGAGCGCCGTGCTGCCGTTGTCGCGGACATCCGCGCCGCGCTCGCGGACACCGCTCTCGCCGAGGCCGAACTGGTTCCGGCCTCAATCGTCACAGGCGAAGGCATCGACGATCTCCGACGCCAACTGTTCGAGGAGGCGGGCCGATTTGCCAGGCGCGCGGCTTCGGGCCGCTTCAGATTGGCGGCGGATCGCTGCTTCACGCTGCACGGTATCGGCTCTGTCGTGACCGGTACCGTCCTTTCAGGTTCGGTCGGCATCGGCGACAGAGTTGCGGTGAGCCCATCAGGGCTGGAAGCGCGAGTACGCTCGATTCACGCCCAGAACCGGGCCGCCGAACGCGGCCATGCTGGTGACCGCTGCGCGCTCAACCTAACGGGCGAAAACATCCACAGGGCAGCAATCCGCCGCGGTGACGTCGTCCTCGATCCAGAACTTCATGCACCCACGGATCGGATCGACGCCGGGCTGCGTGTTTTGCCGGGAGAGCTCAAGCCGATCGGTCAATGGTTTCCGGTGCGGCTCCATCATGCTGCCGCCGAGGTCGGAGCCAGAATCGTGCTTCTCGGCGATGACGCGATCGCACCCGGCGGCGTTGCCAAGGTTCAATTGGTTCTGGAGAGCCCGATCGCGGCCGCAGCAGGCGACGCCTACGTGGTGCGAGACACCTCGGCGCAACGGACCATCGGCGGCGGGCGCTTCATTGATTTGAGGGCGCCGAGCCGCAGGCGCCGTGCCCCTGAGCGGTTGGCCAGGCTCGAAGCATATGCGATCCCCTCCCCCGAGCAGGCCGTCGCAGCGCTTCTCGAGGCTCCGCCCCGCTACCTGGACCTTGGCGCGTTCGCGCGTGACAGGGCGCTTGGCGCCGGCGAGACTGCACGTCTGATCGAGCGTCTCGGCCTGGTCAACATTCCCGCCGATCGGACACATCTCGCAGTATCGTCAACATGCTGGGCACGGTTCAAGCGCGACTTGACCGCGACCTTGGAGACCTTTCACGCCAGCAATCCGGATGTGCCGGGCATTGCAACGGAAAGGCTGCGCCTTCAGCTCGATCCGCGTCTCCCGGCTCCCGCATTCGCCGCCGTTCTGCGCGGCCTGGCTCGAAGCGGCGAGCTTGACCTTGACGGCGCCTGGGTGCGGCTTCCGGGCCACGAGGTCCATCTCGCGCCCAGGGAGGAGGCTCTCTGGATGCAGATCAAGCCGCTGATAAGTGGTTTCGAGCGATTCCATCCGCCGCGGGTGCGCGATATCGCCGGCACGTTGGCCAGACCGGAAACGGAAATCCGCCGGCTTCTGAAGCTCACGTGCCGCATTGGGAAAGTGCATGAGATCGCGCACGATCACTTTTTCCTGCGCTCGGCGCTGGCCGAGATCGTCGAAATCGCCCATGATCTAGCCGCCGAGCCTGATGGGCAGTTCAGCGCTGCCCGGTTTCGCGACCGCGCGGGTTGCGGGCGCAAGGTCGCCATTAACATTCTCGAATTTCTGGACCGGCACGGTGTCACCTTGCGGCGCGGCGATCTGCGACGCGTCAACAGCCATCGGCTGGATCTGTTTCGCAACCCGGACGATAATGAGTCGCAGACCATAAAGGCTTCTGGAGGAGCAGCGTCCCCGGTGGGGCGTCCGGACTTCAAATCCGGGAGGGGCCGCGAGACGGTCCTTGGTGGGTTCGACTCCCACTCTCTTCCGCCATCCTGTTGAAGACGCAATGATGATGGTGATGGCCCCTTTCCTGCATGAACTGAAAGCTGCTGCCGAGGCTGCCAAGGCTGCCGAGGGAAACTTCCGGCGGGATACCGCCGTGCGGATTGCAACGCTTGAGCAGGAACGCGCATTCGCTTTCAGGCGCCTCAACCTCATGCAGGCGATCGCCGAGTCCATCGCTTCGGCGGAAAGCGAGGAGGTCGCCGTGGCGAGCGCTTTCGCTGTCCTGAGTCTGCGCCTCGGCTGGGCTTCGGACAGCGAGGTGTATACGGAAGTGACCGCGCATTTCGCGCCGGTTGCGCTGGCGGTATTCCGCGCTTCCACATCGAGAGAGGACGGACCTGCAACGAACCTTCACGACGCCCTCGCCGATTTCGAGAATTGGTACGCCGAAACGCGAGGATCGCCGTTCTGGACCCTATTCGAGCACCAGATGCCGGACACGCCTGTCGTCGATTTTTGAAACACGCGGTCCCCAGCGCATTGCCAAATCGCGGCAAGACATGACGCGAAAATCGGTCGTTGTCGTGGCCGAGACACAGCCGACTTTTTCAACGATGTCCGCCAGGAGCAATCCTTCGGTCAGCCTTTCCATGTGGGCTGGCGCGGATGGACGTCGTCCTTGAAGGTGTCGAAGCCCTATCGGCGCGGC
Organism: Mesorhizobium sp. LjRoot246; assembly: GCF_964254115.1. NCBI lineage: Bacteria > Pseudomonadati > Pseudomonadota > Alphaproteobacteria > Hyphomicrobiales > Phyllobacteriaceae > Mesorhizobium > Mesorhizobium sp. LjRoot246. The sequence goes on from NZ_CAXUSN020000001.1 coordinate 5,766,650, forward strand.
CGCAGGCAAGATGGCGTGCTTCCCGTCGTTCCTGGTCTGCACCGGCCTCCTCCTCCGAGGCGGAACTCCTTCGTTCAGGTCACGTCCGTCAAAGCGACGGTGCGCTGCGCGGCTGCGTCTTTGCGCCGGAAACGAGGCACGTTTCCGCGGCGGTCGAAGATCGGTTCGGTTTCGCAGAAATCCAGGTCGTCTCGTTCGCAGATTTATACTCGGGCAAGATCATGGCGGCCCTCGACCGGCAACATCCGCGCGACCTTTTCGACATAAGAGACTTGCTGGCCAATGAAGGCATCGCTGACGAGTGAGACAGGGTCTTATCGTCTATCTCATCAGCCACGGTCGCCCCCGCGGGGACACCGCCGTATTGAACCAGTTACTTGAATGAGCAAGTAGCGCCGATAGTCTTCGGCGTGACTCTCGCTGGTATCCCTTTTGGCTGCTGCCCTACCGGCCACAATGTACCCCTTTCGAAGTAGGTGCCGGCCCTCGACTCGCACGCGAGTCATAGCCAATACTCCGTGCCCGTAGCTTAAGCAGAGCGGGGGCTCGCACACATGCATGCCGATATCATCTCGGGAATAGCTGTTACTTCGATTGTCGTCGGCCTCGCCGGTCAATCCGTCCTACTTTGGATCGCACGGCGCGGCCTCAGTTGGACGCCGGCGGCAGATATCGCGACCATCCGAAGCGGCATTGCAGCGCCGAAGGCGTTGGCCTAACGGCCACGCCGTCGCTCCCGGCCAAGCGGTAGAGGTTTTGACGAGCTCGGCCTCGACGCGCGCTGCGCCGCGATCCAGTCCCCGCCGATAGTGCCGTCTCAGCGATTTGCGCTGCAGAATTGCGGCGCGAGCCAGCAATTCGATGATCCGGCGCGCTGTCTCGTCCGGCCCGGCCCGCGCGGGCTCGGCAAGTTTACAGCCCCGCCCTGAACCTGATGGTGAAATCCGAGAGCGCGCCCGCATGATGGCGCTGTCCCAGGCTGAAGCTGCCGAAGCCTTGGGACTGTCGAAAGGCAGCATCTGAGCGCGGCACCCGTCGCGAAGCCCGGTCGAAATCCCAAGAACCGTGGCCCTGGCATGGTCGGCGCTGTTCCACCGACGCGCGAATGGCCGGAGAACTCAGGCAATAAATGCCACGGTGAATGCGGCCAATCACTCATACCCGCGAAAACTGGTGCCTGCGCGCGTGGGGGAACCCTCAACGCATATGCACCGTTAAGACGATTGCCAGGGAGAATCGCCATGAATAGCGCGGACCCGACCCACCGAATTCAGCCTGAAGTGCTCGCCGCAATTAGCGCCTTCCTCAACCAGGTCCAAAGAGACCCGAAACCAATTGCTCTCTCGGAGGCCCTAGCAGCAATAAGACAGATCTTTCCTGAACTGGAAATCTCCGACGGCGATCTTGCCGACGCCATCGCGAGTGAAGCTCTATCGGCTGGCGTCGGAATTGAGTTCGACGTGCTTAAGACGCGAAAGGTGCTCGAACGGAGGGCAATCGAGCGATGGGAGAATGAAGGCGGCGCTAGCGGAAGAAAGAAGAACTCAGATCGGGCTCAAAGCGACGCGGTGCAGCGAGCTAAAACCGATGACACCAATGGCACGAGGCGACGGGCAAACGAATCTAAGGAGCGGTATCGGTTGATCTAGCCAGGTCACTTCCTTAAGCCGCCTCTTTTCTTCCGCCGGCGTTCGTTGCGCTTGATAGCCAAGGGCAGTCGCCGATTAAAAACTCGATCAACGCAAAAGCGCTGATTGTACGGGAGTGCCGCGTATGGTTTCTTTGAAGGGTATTGGGAGGACATGGAATGGCAAAGCGTTCGGCTCCATGCCCGATTTGCAAGAAGGCGGCGAAACAATCACAGCTGACTGCCGGTGTCTGGAGTTCGCCTGCTCTGACTGCGGGTACTTCCAGATGTCCTGAACAATCAACAAGTAGCCTCGAAAACAGCCGGTTTCCACGAGGCGGCAATCACTTGAGCGGCGAGAATAAGGGTGAGATACGGTTCGCTGCCGAGCGTCACTACCTACGACCTGCCATAGCGACCGGATGATCAGAACGGCGCCATCGCCTCCGCCCTCTCTCGGGTTGTTCACGTCGGCCCACCGGAACGCTCGATTCCCAACCCGCCATGCGCTCGTAGCTCAACTGGATAGAGCACCGGACTTCGAATCCGTGGGTTGCAGGTTCGAACCCTGCCGAGCGCGTCAATTTGATTTCCTTTGGTTCCCCGACGGACTATTGAAATGGGGCATTCCGTGGTTTGCTGCCCATCTAGGAGGCGAGCATGATCATTCCCAGCGACGACCAAGAAGCCCAGAGCATCATAACCGAGATCAAGGCAATCCTTGCCGAACTATCCGCGATCGACGTTCGGACTGACCTCGCCCAGTGGATGGCGTTGGAGCAACGGCACCATGAGCTTGTTGGGAAGCTTTATGAGCGGCGCATCGATCGTCCGTCCTAGTGTGTCGCTCTACTTAGGCGAAGAATCGCGCCGGCCTGCGGGGTCTCGACGAGGGCCAGAAGGTCAGCTACGAGCTGGTGCAGGACAAACGGTCAGGTAAATCATCGGCCGATGAGCTTCGGACCCTCTGATAGGAGGTCTGACACAACTGACAGGCCTCTGCACCCGGTGCGCCAATTGCCAGCGGCGCAAGAACGAGTAACTCCGCCCTGCATTGCGTCAGATGCGAAATCCTATGCGAACAAGCCTGCCGCTCGATCGTAATAATGATCGAGGGCGCAGCGTCTGACGGCAATCCGGGCGGCTTTAAGCAATTCCTCGCGACCTGAGGTGCCAGCCTCGCAGGCTGCAATCACTGCGCGGGCGATCATTTCAGCGTCCTCTTTGTCAAGCTCCGCTTCGCCGGACCGCAACGCTTCACGAACCACACCTCTCAAGAGATCCAGTTCATTGGCTGAAAAGACGCCCATATGGGGCGCGAATGTGCACTCCACCGCCATCTGAATTCCTCCCGCCGTCACGATATCAAACACGCGAGAGATTACAACTAAAGTATTAGATGGAGCGTTTCGGACGTCATTCGGCACCCGAATTCCGCCCGCAATATTGCTATCGGGCATTTGCCCGAAGCGCCGCGAAATGCTTTTCTCACGTGAGCAAACAGAAGTGGGGCCATGTCATTGCCGAAGCGTCCGCCGACAACGATCGACGTCGAGGAGAAGGACGGTCGCTGGTATATTAAAGTGAACGTCGACGGCCGCGATAGGCCCTTGGCCCCTTCAAATCACGTGAAGATGCACGGGTGATAGCGAAAGAGCAGCGCGATCGGTTGAGAGACGAAGGCAAATATTAGCGCTTGAGGCCGACAGGCATGGCCAGAAGGAAGTCGGTCTTGAAGCGCCCCCCTTGGCGGGAGCGCACTAGCCAAAGAAGCTCTTTAATCAGTGATCCCACAGTATCTCCTGGAGCATTTCCTCGACCGAGTACGGCGAAATTCCAAGTTCTCCAAATCCCGGCATCTGCGGCGATGACGCGTTGTCGACCTGCATCAGTTCCACTTGATTCCGAGTGACGGGCGGGCTCGGGAGCATTTCGGCGAACCAAGCCAGCGCGTGCCAAGCGGCAAATGGGATTGGAATCAGTTTGGGCTTAAGACCGGCTTGGTGCGCAACGGCTCTGAGAAATTCCTTGTAAGAGTAGACGCGAGGACCGCCGCACTCATACGTGATCGCATGCGTTTCCGTCCCCTGCAGCACTCGTGCGGTCGCCTCTGCCACATCGCCCACATAGGCCGGCTGCAATCTCGTCAGGCCGCGACCGAACATCGGATAGATTGGAAGCCGGCGGAGAAGTTTGAGGATAATGGTGAGAAACGCGTCATCCGGTCCGAACATCACCGCCGGGCGGATGATAGTGGCGTCAGCAAACGCCGCACGCACCACCAGTTCGCCTTCGCCACGCTTGCGGATGTAGAGCGACTGCGAGCCAACATCGGAGCCGATTCCTGAAATGTGAGCGAGCCGTTCGACGCCAGCTCGGTGTGCTTGAACTGCAACCCGCCGGGCCGACTCGACATGCACGGAATGAAAGGTCTCCTGTCCCTGTTCGACATAAAGACTGACCGCGTTTACAACCCCGTAAGCACCGGCAAGTGCATCGGCGATCGCCCGCTCATCGTGGATATTGGCTTCGACCGATTGAAGTTGCGGATCATCAGAACCAAACAGCTTCCTGGCCCGTTCCGGATGTCTTGATGCAATCCTAACGATAAACTCACCAGTGCGTAGATGCCGAACAACGCGGCGGCCGAGAAACCCGGTTCCACCGAACACGGTGACGACGCGATGGTTCATGGCAGCCATGGCTTAGACTTTGTCAGCTCATGTCGGCCGTCTCGACCCGGCGGTTCAGGTCATGTGGCGGCACGCCTACTGACCACTATCTATCACTTGGGCTACTTCGTACAGATTGGGATCGATCTCGTCCGTCAACTGATCGAAATGACCCCACTCCTTGCGGAATTCCGGCGACCGATGAGCCGATCGCAGCAGATCGCGATTCTGCCATTGGACGTAGTTGACGATGCGCCGCCCGTCGAGGCTGCGATGCAGGCTGATTGAGATGAAGCCAGGCTGGCGCGCCATAAAGCGCGCTCGCTCGGTCATGACGGACAATGCCTCGGCCTGCTTGTCCGGTTCAGAATCGACGATGGTGATTTGGGTGACGCGCTGATTGTCGGTTCGGATGTGTGGCATAAACGACCTCGCTAGATTGGCGATGGATTTGCCGTGTCACTGCTGGCGGTCGACGGGCCGGCCCGAGCGATCGAGCACCCGATCGATCTTGCTCGCCATGATGAAATCGTTCTCGTGCAGTCCATTGATCTTCTTGGTGCTCAGGGAAACCGTCACATAACCCCAGCCGAAGCTGATGCGGGGTGATGGCCTTCGGTTTCGGCGAGCTCACCGATCTCCTGAACAAGGGTGAGCGCGTCCCGGAAATTGCGGCATCGAAAGCTCAGTTGGATGCGGTGGGCATCATCACCCAGCTCCCAATCTGGAGCCTGTGCCTGGAAGCGTTGGGCTTCATCACGCGTGAGCGGCGGGACGCCGCCGCGACAAGGCGTACATGTTTTCTCGGCAAGAGTGTCGGTCATGTTCCTGTCTCCAAGACTATTTTTAGCAGCAAAAACGACAGCGACGAGCGCCTATCGATCGATCTCCCCGAACACGATGTCGAGCGAACCGATGATCGCCGAGATATCGGCTCGCATGTCCCCGCGTCGCTGGCCTTCCGTCGTCCTGGCTATAGTTTTCAGGCGCCGCTCAGTAGTCCATTCCGCCCATTCCGCCCATACCTCCTGCGCCACCCATAGCGGGCGCATCCTTCTGCGGAATGTCCGCGATCATTGCTTCGGCGGTGATCAGGAGCGCGGCAATCGAGCCGGCATCCTGCAGGGCCGTGCGAACGACCTTGGCGGGGTCGACGATACCGGCCTTGATCATGTCGACGTAGAGTTCGGTCTGAGCATCGAAACCTTGATTGTGATCCTTGCTGTCCATGAGTTTCCCAACGACCATCGAGCCTTCGACGCCGGAATTCTCGGCGATCTGGCGGATCGGCGCCTCGAGCGCCCTCAGCACGATCGAAATGCCGGCCGTCACATCGGCATTGGCTCCCGTCAGCCCGTTAAGCGCCGACCTGGCGCGCAGCAGCGCCACACCGCCTCCGGGAACGATGCCTTCTTCCACCGCCGCACGCGTGGCGTTCAGCGCGTCGTCGATGCGGTCCTTCTTTTCCTTGACTTCCGTCTCGGTCGCGCCGCCGACGCGAATGACGGCAACGCCGCCAACCAGCTTCGCCAGCCGCTCCTGGAGTTTCTCCTTGTCGTAATCCGAGGTCGTTTCCTCGATCTGCAACTTGATCTGCTGGACACGCGCCTGGATGGTGGCTTTTTCACCAGCGCCGTCGATGATCGTGGTGGTGTCCTTTTCGATCAGCACGCGCTTGGCGCGGCCGAGCATGTCGATGGTGACGTTCTCCAGCTTGATGCCGAGATCCTCGGAAATCATCTGGCCGGCGGCGAGCACGGCGATGTCTTCCAGCATGGCCTTGCGACGGTCGCCGAATCCCGGCGCCTTGACGGCCGCGACCTTCAGGCCGCCGCGCAGCTTGTTGACCACAAGGGTCGCCAGCGCTTCGCCTTCGACGTCCTCGGAGATGATCAGCAGCGGCTTGCCGCTTTGCACCACCGCTTCGAGGATCGGCAGCATCGCCTGCAGATTTCCGAGTTTCTTCTCGTGAATGAGGATGTAGGGGTCCTCCAGCTCCGCGCGCATCTTGTCGGCATTGGTGACGAAATAGGGAGAAAGATAGCCACGGTCGAATTGCATGCCCTCGACGACATCGAGTTCGGTCTCGGCGGTCTTGGCCTCCTCGACGGTGATCACGCCCTCATTGCCGACCTTGTTCATCGCCTTGGCGATCATTGCGCCGACCGACGCGTCGCCATTGGCGGCGATCGTGCCAACCTGGGCGATCTCGTCCGAAGATTTGACTTTCCTGGCCCGGGCTTGAATGTCCTTCACCACGGCAGCCACGGCAAGATCGATGCCGCGCTTGAGGTCCATCGGGTTCATGCCGGCGGCAACCAGCTTGGCGCCTTCGCGCAGGATCGAGGCGGCCAGCACCGTGGCGGTGGTGGTGCCGTCACCGGCGAGGTCGTTGGTCTTGGAAGCCACTTCGCGCACCATCTGCGCGCCCATGTTCTCGAACTTGTCGGCAAGCTCGATTTCCTTTGCGACGGCGACCCCGTCCTTGGTGATGCGCGGCGCGCCATAGGCCTTGTCGATGATGACATTGCGGCCCTTGGGGCCGAGCGTCACCTTCACGGCATTGTTGAGGATCTCGACACCGCGCAGCATCCGGTCGCGGGCATCGGTAGCGAATTTGATTTCCTTGGCAGACATGATTTTACGTCCAATTCAGTCTAGAAATTAGGAGAGCGCAAATCGCCCGGTCAGGCGGCTTTCTTGGCTGCTTTGGTCTTCTCGACGATGCCCATAATGTCGCTCTCCTTCATGATCAGGAGATCCTCGCCGTCGATCTTGACCTCGGTTCCGGACCATTTGCCGAACAGGATGAGATCGCCGGCCTTGACGTCGAGCGGGATCAGCTTGCCGCTCTCATCACGCGAGCCAGGGCCGACGGCGATCACTTCGCCTTCCTGAGGCTTTTCCTTGGCGGTGTCGGGAATGATGATTCCGCCCTTGGATTTGTTGTCGCCTTCAGCGCGCCGAATGACGACGCGGTCGTGGAGTGGTCGGAATTTCATTGGGGGTTCTTTCTGCCGCCGCACATAGAGCGACTGCAACACTTAACATAGCCCCTTTGGCACTCGAATGATAGGAGCGCCAAATTTTCCAGGCTTGCCTGGCGACGCGTCGGCGCGTTCATTCACCTGCCGGCAATCGCCCTGCAGAGTTCGGCGCAACAGATGGTGCAGCTCAGCCCAGCAGACCTCGACGCCGCTCTCGAAAAGGACCTTGGATAATCATGACCGCACCATCCCTCATGCAACGCAGCCTTCCCGCGTGGGGAGCGCTTGCCTGCGCTGCGGCGGCGGCTTTCCTTGCGAGCCGCTTCAAAAATGATGCTGCGAAACGGCACCGGCTTTATCCGACGAACGCCTCACGCATCCGAGCGAACATGCCGGGCTGTCTCCCGGCAATCGCCGCACGGATGTGACGGGCGGCCGTTGCGGCGTTCACCGTCGCGCCGAAATGGCAATAGCAGATGATCTCATGCAATTGCCTGTCGGTCAGCTCGAAGAACCGCTTCGCTTCGCCGTAGTTGTCGTTTTCCAACCCGGCGGCGCGGAGGACAGGATCCTCGAAAGCGATCGAAATCGGCGTGTCGTGGCCGCGCATGATCGCGCGCGCATTAGCCGGCTGGTACTCAGTCTGAGGCAGCGTCGAGAGGCGCCGGTCAGGGTTCCGTTCGAGGAGCTCCGCCCAGCGTTCAAGACGTTCGCTGCGCGACATGGTCTGGCGCGGGTAGGCCTGATCGATCTCGGCGACGATCTGCAGTTGCTCGATCGTTTGGTGCTTCATGTTGGCCTCCTATTCGGACGATAGTTGGTCCACCCATATCCTTCTTATGCCTGCAGCCAGCGTGACTCCAACGGATCGTGAAGTCCAATCACGATGATGCCTGGAGGGCTTCGTTCACGCAGATGTGGAGGCTTCGCAAAGATCCGGCCATTAATTTGGCGAAACGCGGTCAACATGCGCGGCTGTCCGACGATGTCGGTCTGGCGTCGTGCCGATCGAGGTGACCGACGGGCAGAGTCTGTGCTGGAGTAGCCCGGCTCCATTGCGGGCCGGGCAGCGGGATCAAGGGAGTGGCAGTTTAGCTTCGAAACCGCCGAAGGCCGGGCTGATACGAGTTCTCCGCTCGGTCGTTGGGCCTTGTGAATCCAGTGTACGACTTCCGGCACGACCTGGCGCCTGGCTACTCCGTAGGATCGCAGTTTCTGTGTCGAAACCACTATCGAAGTTACCCGGCCCGATGGCGGAGTGTTGCGGATTGCGCGCGATCCAAGGACCGGTCCGTTCCAACAACTTGAGCGGAAGCCATCTCAAAAACGGTGCAGGCTGTGCGTCGTCAGGATGGTGGCCGAACCAGCGAAACAGCCAATCAGGTGTCCCTTCCTTCGACCTTTAGAGACTGAGCAGTCAGCTGCCGCCAAGCGAGAATGACGATCGCTCTCACTGCTGCGGTGCTGGTATCGGTGTGCCGCCAAACCAACCAGCCGCATACGCAATCACAACCAATACCACGATCACGGCTACCATGCCGTACCAGAGGCGCGCCTGTCCTTGAGATCCATCGTTACCTCCTGCCCGCTACGTGTTGCTACAGGGCGAATTCCTTGAGCCTTTGGCCGTCATTTCCCAGATGAGCGACCCATTTGCCCTCTGGTAGGCACACAGTAGGCTGGATAAGGGTCTTCGAGAAGCGCGCGTACGACCGCGCCGTCGTGATCGGCCAGCGGTTGCGACCGGCGGCTGCAGGCGCGCTCGACGAGTAGCGTTGCGGCATGGATGTCAAAAGATCGGCGATGCCATCCAGCGCCCGTGTGATCGATGCGGCCCGCGTTATCCTGATCTTCCAGCACGGCTCCGCGCAGCCGCACCCCTCGTTAGACCGTTTCGAGCCGACTGAACCGAACTGGGATGAGTTTCCGAGTCTTGAGTTGCCCTGCCGCGTCCTTGTCGATGATAGTCAGCAACTGGACTTTTTCAGATCCCACAGGCAGAACCATGCGCCCCCCTTGCTTGAGCTGCTCAAGCAAAGCCGGGGGCGTCGGCTCAGCCGCCACCGTGACCAGGATCTTGTCGAATGGGGCGTGCTCAGGCCAGCCGCGAGACCCGTCTCCGACACGAATGCCGACATTGGAGAAGCCGAGGCCCTCCAGGAGAGCCTCTGCATGGCTTGCGAATTCCTCGATGATTTCGACGCTCCAAACCTGCGAGGCGAGTTCCGCGAGGATTGCGGTTTGGTAGCCCAGGCCGGTGCCGATCTCGAGCACTGCCTCGTGCGGTTGGGGAGCAAGGAGATCGGCCATGAGAGCGACGATGAAGGGCTGCGAGACGGTTTTATCGAAGCCGATCGGCAGCGGCATGTCCTCGTAGGCATAATGCGCAAACGGGGCTGGCACGAAGCGATGCCGCGGCACCCGCAGCATCGCTGCCATCACCCGCTCATCAAGCGTCGCCTTGCCGAGTTCTTCGCTTGCAAGGTCGGCATGGATTGCAATCACCTCGACCATGTGCCTGCGTAGAACCGCGAGGTGCTCTTCGTTTATCGGCTTCATGACGGTGGGCGTTCCTCAACCAGTCTGTTGCCAGACAGCTTTATACCCTGTTCGTCTCGTCACAGTAACCATGTCGTCGAGAACGCGGCTTCGGTTGGGGCAGGTTGTACCGCCCTGCTATTGCTCTCCCGTTCCTCGCACCGGGGGTGGAACGGCGTGCGCATCAGAAGCTCGCCAACCAGGCGACAACATCGATATAGCGGATCGCCAGCCAGTTGAGCACCAATAGGCCGAAGGCCAAAACGACGCCGAACCCTGCGCTGTCGCTCACCGGCTCCTTCCCGTGCTGATCGTGCGTGATCTGGTGATTGACGATGAACCGAACCTGGGCGAGCCAGCAGCGCTATTCGCGTTGCAGGCGAGGCGAGGGCGAACGCCGGCACAGCCGGCGCGGCGTTTCCGTTGCATTTACGCCGCCTCCGGACCGTCACTACGGCGCTGTTTGGATGCGCGTTCCGGCCTCCGCTTCCGCCGAGGCCAGCAGCAGCGGCTCTTTTCTCGAGCTTCCACGGACAACCGGAATAAAGCTAAAAATCGCGACTCGGTCCGTAGTCGCCGATTGGCGCGACATGCGAGACCAAGCCGGTCTCGGGCGACCAGGCGTGGAGCGCAAAGCCCGGAGGCTCGAGGATAAATCGGATGGGCTGGCCCGGGCGAAGATCAAGCGCCAGCAGGAATTGGAGGCAAAGGCTATACGCCTTGCCGAATTTCGAGGCGGCGCCACCGCTGACGAGATGCGCCGCTGCATAGCCCGTGTCTGGAAGCTCGATCAGCCCGGAAGCACGACGGATATCGCGAAATTTTAGCCGGATCGGCAAGGTCGTCGCCCCCGATCTCTACATTGCCGTGGCATCTCCGGCGCCATCCAGTACCATGCTGGCATGAAGGGCTCCAAGGTCATCGTCGCGATCAACAAGGACGAGGACGCACCGCTCTGCCAGGTCGCCGACTACGGCCTCGTCGGTGACCTTTTCGTTGTCCTGCCGGAACTGCAAAAGGCGCTTCTTCCAGTGTGAGCAGCGAGCAGTCGTGCTTCATTCTAAAGAATATCGACAGTCAGTTCGAGACTGCCGATCTGAACTTGCTGGGCGGTTGGCCATAGGTCTGACGGAAGAGCCTCGAGAAATGCGAGGCGTTTTCGAACCCGACCTCGATGGCGATCTAGGCCGCCCGGTTGGAGGTACAATGTTCCAGGTCTGGGCCTCGTGCCATGTCAAACGCGCCTGAATGGGAGCGGCCCTCGCCCATTCCAGACCGCATTGTGCGACTTTGAGGCTACATGTTTCGCGTGGCGGCCGGCACACAGAGCGAAGAATCCCGGGGCGCGGCGCGCGAAAACTGATCACACGGGCTTTGCTTTATGGTCCGACAGAAAAGGAAGCGGCAGTCAATTCTGCCTGGAAGGGAACAAGTTTGACCACGGATATCAAGGTTGGAAAGCAGCAAAAGCTACCGCCAACAGCCCTGGTTCTGGCCTGCTATGACCAGCCGATTTGCACGCCATAGTACGCCAAAGCCCTCAGTGGGGCTGAACGGGATTTACTTCCGAAGCAGCAACGTATCTGATCAGCCAAATGGTCAGGAAGGAGCGCAGGAACGGTTGCAGACATCTGGTGCGCGCTAAAAGAGAGGGCAAGAGGGCTGCCGAACGTCGCCCTCTACTCCCACTCGATTGTTTTTAGCCCAGCTAGGTCATTGATCTAGCTGGGTTTTTTCTTGCTTGCGGCACCGAAAGCCGACGCATGGTCCGTCAAAAAGTTACGCTTTTGATTTTAAAGGGGAAATCGCCGCAAAAAATATTCTGAGGTTTCACCAACTATCGGGACCAATCGTCGATTTTTTGCACTTTAGGGCGTTCGACGACGTGCCCAAGCCGTCTCAAAAAGTACCGTCACCGCTCTAACTAGTCTAGCATTTTTAGCTGCAAAATCGATGGTCACGGTGGGCCCGGAGGGCCGTCGTCTTTGCAACAAAAACAATTAGACCACGATCCACCAGCACAATTTGACACTATCTGGTTTCATGCTGCTAAATCCGGAAGAATTCCACGCGACACTATGTCGATCAACACACCATTCCCAATGAACTCTGCAGCGGCCTCAATATCGCTAGCCATGAATCGATCGTTTTCCAAGGTAGCTATCACCCTTCGAACTGCAGCTACGACGGCTTCAAGTTCAGGACTCGTTGCGAGTGGCCTTCGGAACTCGATACCCTGAACTGCGCAGAGCGCTTCGATGCCTAGAATGCCGAAAAGGTTGTCGGTCATTGCGAGCAGCCGGCGGGCCCCATGACAGGCCATCGAGACATGGTCCTCCTGATTTGCGGATGTTGGCGTCGAATCCACGGATGCAGGATGAGACATCTGTTTGTTTTCGGACATGAGAGCCGCGGAAGTCACCTCGGCGATCATGTAACCCGAATTTAGCCCGGGCTTCGCTGCGAGAAACGCAGGCAGCCCGAACGACAGAGCCGGGTCCACCAGCAACGCAATCCGCCTCTGAGCGATGGCGCCTACTTCGCAGACCGCAAGTGCCAACTGATCCGCTGCGAATGCCACTGGCTCCGCATGAAAATTCCCTCCGGACACAACAGAATTGTCACTGAGAACGAGTGGGTTGTCAGTGACCGCGTTGGCTTCAGTCTGCAGCGTAACACTGACCTGGCGAAGAATGTCCAGACACGCACCCACGACCTGAGGCTGGCAGCGAAGGCAGTACGGGTCCTGCACCCTTTCGTCGCCTTCGAGATGGCTTTCGCGGATATTCGATCCTTCAAGAAGGTGCCGCAATGCTCTCCCGACGTCGACCTGGCCCCGATGTCCCCGCAAGGTGTGGATTTCGGGATGAAATGGAGCCGTCGACCCCATGGCAGCATCAACTGACATGGCACCAGTCACGAGTGAGGCTTGCAGGGCTCGGTGTGCTCGAAACAAGCCCGCCAACCCCAATGCCGTCGACGCCTGCGTTCCGTTGATTAGAGCTAAACCTTCCTTTGCGGACAGCACGACAGGAGAAAGCCCAACACGGTGGAGAGCAACTTTGCCCGAAACTTTTTCTCCTGCGACGAACGCTTGTCCCTCTCCCATCATTACGGCGGTCATATGAGCGAGGGGAGCCAAGTCTCCGGACGCGCCAACGGAACCCTTCTCGGGAATGACGGGGAGCACGCCTTTTTCCAACATGGACTCGATAAGGTGGATGACTTCCAATCGCACCCCCGAAGCGCCACGCCCGAGGGAAATGAGCTTAAGAGTCATAGTAAGGCGAACGATCGGTTCCGAGAGCGGTACCCCGAACCCGCAGCAGTGGGATAGAATAAGATTGCGCTGAAGCGTTGCCGTATCAGCGGCATCGATCCTGATCGAAGCGAGCTTCCCAAAGCCGGTGTTGACGCCATAGACAGCATCATTACCTGCGGCGATCTGAGCAATTCGCTGCGCACTACGTCTAATCGCAGGGTGAAAATCTGCAGCGACTGAAGCCGGAGTTCCGTTCCAGAAGACGTCAGCGAGATCGGATAGCGGGACACGCCCAGGGGCCAGCGACAGGGCCATGTGAAATTCCTCCATATTCGAATTGCGACCCTTGGCCTTCGGACGAGATGCCTCCGGGTACCGCGATTTGCGTCCCTACTCAGTATGGCTGCCCCGAGATGCTACCCCCGCAAATCCGGAGGGATCTCGCCGGCATCGAGACCATAGATTTCAATGGCGGCGGTCTTTGAGATCCGTTCCTCGCGTAGGTCGCGCAATACCAGGGCATGGTCACGCTGCTTTGGATCGCCATAACCACCACCGCCAGCCGCAACCATGCCGACCCATTGATCGGCATCGAGATGGCCGGAACGCTTATTGAGCGCAGAAGCGCCTGGCGAAAGCTCGACACGAGCGACGGTGCCCGGATGGCCACCGAGGATGCCGAAAGGCGGTATTACGCTGTTGGTGCCACCCGCGGATATCGTCGCGTTGTGATCGATGACCCTGGCCTGACGCCGGATCGTCATGCCGCCGCGAAATTTCCCAGGGCCGCCGGAATCGCAAACCAGCTCATAGCTGTCGATCATGATCGGGTGTTCGATCTCGAGCGCTTCCACCGGCAGGTTTGCGGTGTTGGTGGTGTTGACCTGAACGCCATCGAGGCCGTCCTTGCTCGCCCTCCCACCCATGCTGCCACCGTGCATTTCATTGTAGACATAGAACCGTCCGGTCCTCGGATGGGTGCCGCTGCTGGTGAGCAGCGTGCCTCCGGTCGAAGCGGCAGCGACACGCTCCGGCAGTATCGGAGCTAATGCGGCAAAGATCATGTCTACCAGTCGGCCAGCAATATCAGTTCGGCTGTAGACGGCCGCCGGTGCCGAGGCATTAAGAACGCTGTTTTGTGGCGCCGTCACGTGGATGGGGCGATAGAACCCGCCATTGACGGGAATGCCGGGGTCTATGAGTGTCTTGACCGCAAAGTAGACTGTCGCCAAAAGCGCCGTGCGAACCATGTTGATCGGCGCACGCATTTGCGGCGGCGCGTCGGGAAAATCGAAGAATATTTCGTCGCCGCGCACATCGACGGTGACTTTGAGATCAAGAATCTCGTCGACGAGATTTGTGTCGAACGGGTGTCCGAAGCTGTATGAGCCATCCGGTATCTGGGCGATACCGGCGCGCGTTCGGCGCTCGGTGGACTGAAGCGCTTCGTGCGCGGCCTCGGCTACGGTCTCAGCACCGTATTTGTCACAAAGATCCTGGTATCTCCGCACACCCAGGCGGTTCGCGGCCATCTGTGCACGCAGGTCGTTGATCCGTTCGCGAGGCACTTGGCAATTGAGGAGGATGAGATCCTGCACATCCTTCTGCAACGCCCCTGCCCGATAGAGTCTGACGGGAGGGATCCGCAGCCCCTCCTGGAAGATGTGGGCGTGGCTGCGGTCCACGAAATCGGAATGATGGGCGAGGTTGGCAACCCAGGCGACGAGTTTCTCCTTGTAGAAGACCGGCTCCATCAGCACGAAATCGTTGAGATGCGTTCCTCCACCCGTATAAGCATCGTTTCCGATGAAGACGTCGCCCGGCTGCAGGTCGGACAAGTCGCAATTCGCCAGGACATAGGATGCGATGCCAATCAGCGATCCCAGATGAATCGGAATGTGTTCGGCCAGCGCGAGCGTCTCGCCCGCCGCGTCGAAAACGACGGTCGAGCAATCCTGTCGCTCCTTGATGTTTGTTGAATAAGCCGCTCGAATGATCGCCTTGCCCATTTCTTCCGCGATGGTCGACAACGCACTGGAAATAACGGCAACGGTAATGGGATCGACTGCGACTCGATCTCGATGCTTTCGCATGGCGCTGGTTTCAGGCATCGTTGTCCTCGATGATCAGATTGAGGTAGCGGTCGACCTTTGCGGACTGCCCTGTCAGAACCAGTGTCGTGGAATCGTACTGATCGATAATGGCCGGGCCTTGAACCTTGTGGTGCGGTCCGAGGCGGTCTCGATCGTAGAGCGGGCAGTCGACAAACCCGCCCATCTCGGGAAGCCAGACGGGCCGATGGGCTTTCAATGCATCAGCGACGTTTGAGGTCGCGGTGGGCTGCGCCGCCAGTTCCACCTTCGGGACGCGTCCGGTCAATTCAAGACGGATCGTTGTCAAGTGGATCGGCTCGCCTTCGGAAACGTAGCCATAGAGCCGTTTATGGGCGGTCTCGAAATCAGACCGGAGGGCCGCGATTGCCTGGCTCCCGATCTCTCCCTCCAGCAGGCTGACGTTGATCTCGTAGCCCTGCCCGCCATATCGCAGGTCAACCGACCGGGCCACCTTCCGGTCTTCCGGAGCGATTTTCTCGATTTCGAACCAGCCTTGCGCACGCTGCTCCAATTCAGCGAGTTCATGCGCGACGTCTCTGGCGCTGTCCTCCGACAACTCTTGCAGCTTCGTGCTCGAAAGGCTGGTGCGAAGATCCGTCAGGAGCAAGCCGAGGGCGCACATAACCCCAGGATATTTGGGGATCACGATACGGCGCATTTCCAATGCGCGGGCGAGCCGTGTCGCATGGATGGGGCCGGCGCCGCCAAAGGCGAACAGCGCGTATTCCCGAGGATCGTACCCCCGCTCCACCGAGATGACGCGAATGGCTTTTGCCATATTCGCCACGACAACACTGATGATACCCTGTGCCGTAGACATTACATCCATACCGAGCTTCACGCCCAAGGCAGCGATTGCCTTCTTGGCCGCGGCCTGGTCGATCGGCAGACGACCATTGAGTAGGTGGGTCGGATTCAGAACCTGCAGGACAACATTGGCGTCGGTTACAGTCGCCTCGTCCACATTGCCTTGATTGTAGCAGATTGGCCCGGGGACAGCGGCGGCGCTGCGCGGTCCGACCTGAAGCATGCCGCCCGCATCGACATAGGCGATCGAGCCGCCACCAGCCCCCACGGCGTGAATGTCTAGCATCGGGACTTTGAGCGGATAGCCATGAACGACGGCCTCGTTTGAGGTTTGCGCCCGGCCTCGTTCGATCAGGGACACGTCCGTTGAGGTGCCGCCCATATCGAACGTGATGAGATCCTCGAAGCCACTCAGACGGCCGACTGCCGTCGCTCCGGTCACCCCGGCGGCAGGACCTGAAAGGACGGTGCGTACAGGAAAGTTCTGTGCCGTTTCCGCCGAAATGACACCCCCGTTCGACTGGGTTAAGTGTGGCTCGACCGAGACACCGATCAGGTCCAAGCGCGGCCGCAGGCCTTGCAGATACTGGCGCATGATCGGTCCGAGATAAGCATTGACGACCGTCGTCGAGAACCGTTCGTATTCGCGAAACTCGGGCGCGACTTCATGGGAAACGCTCAGGAATGCCTCTGGAAACTCTTCCTGCACGATACGCTTGATCATCTGCTCGTGACGGGAATCGACAAAGCTGAACAGGCAGCACACCGCGATTGCCTTGACGCCCTCGCTTCGAAGCTTCCTTGCCGCGACCCGGACGTCGTCCTCAGCCAATGGAACCAGGATACGGCCATCGAACAGCACGCGTTCGTTGACTTCGAGGCGTCTGTCCCGTCGTGCAAGGATCGGCGGCTTCTCGGTCTGCAGATCATAGAGAGCGTCGCGCTTCTGTCGCCGTATTTCGATGACGTCGCGAAATCCGGCTGTGGTTATCATCCCAGTTTCAGCGCCGCGACCGATGATCAGAGCGTTGGTGGCCACGGTGGTCCCGTGGCCAAGATATTCCACCGCCGGCTCTTCGTTTGTCGCCGCTCTGTAGGCCTGGAGGCCTTGCTCGATCCCGGCAGCAATTCCGACCGACGGATCCTGGGGGGTGCTGCTGACCTTCCAGATGCTGATCGACTTTTTCCGGGTGTCGTAGACGCAGACGTCGGTGAACGTTCCACCTGAGTCCACGCCTACGCGCACTGCATGCACGCCTTTGACGGTATCCAACATTGTCCTGCACCTGTTGATAGTCGAGAGAGTTTGGCGTGCGGAAAGCGTGACGCCTTATTGCGGCGTCACATCGATGCCAAAGACCGGAATCGACAGCTTCTTGATCGTGCCGTCCTGCTGGGCCTCGGTGATCGCCTTGTCGAACATCGCCTTGAGCTCAGTGTCCTGCTTGCGCATGCCGACGCCGGCTCCCTTGCCGATCACGCCACCCTGGAAACAAGGACCGACGATCTTCATGGCGTCCTTGCCCTGCTTTGCCACAGCGCCATTCAAGGCATCCTTGGATCCGACGATCACATCCACGCGCCCAGAAACGAGGTCGAGATCGCGCGCGTCTGGCGTCTTGTACTGCCGCATCAGAACCACGCCCTTCAGATAGGTTTCGACAAAGGAGACCGAGGTGCCGGCAGCAAGCGTGCCGATCGTCTTGTCTTTCAAGGCGGCCTTTAGCGGCTCCATGGCGGCGTTCACGGCCGCCCCGTCGGCGAGCGAAATGACGTGGTCATCAGCCTCGAGTTTGCTTGCGATATCGCTGTTGGTGGAGGTCGCAAATGTATAGCAGATCGATGCGTATGGCTTGGAAAAGGCTATGACCTCTTGGCGCTTCGGCGTAATGGCGACGTCGTCGATCAGAGCATCATACTTTCCAGCGTTGAGCGCCGGGATCATGCTGTCGAACGATTCCGCAGTGATCGTGCATTTGACTTTCATTCTGGTGCAGAGATCGTTGGCAAGATCGATTTCGAAGCCGGCGAGCGTACCGTCCGGCTTGGTGTAGTTCCACGGCAGGAAGCCGCCTTCGGTTGCGATGCGGACCTCGGTCCATTTCTTGTCCTCAGCCCTTGACGGGTTTGCGGCTGCAAGTGAGACGAGAGCAATTGCAATGAGTGTGTAGCGCTTCATCAGGTCTTCCCCTTTTTAGTATTGTTTGGTTGGCTTAAGGCTGCGATCACCGCCCCAGAAATTGCTGGAACCGCGGCGAACTTTTCTGCGTGAAAATGTCCTCCGGCCTGCCGTCCTCCTCGATGGCACCCCGATGCAGGAAGATGACCCTGCTCGACACGTCGCGCGCAAAACTCATCTCGTGGGTGACGACGAGCATCGTCGTGCCTTCTTCGGCAAGAGATCGCATGACGCGCAGGACACCGCCGACGAGTTCCGGGTCAAGTGCCGAGGTCGGCTCGTCGAACAGCATGAGTTTCGGGCGCATGGCCAGCGCACGCGCGATCGCCGCGCGCTGTTGCTGCCCACCCGACAAATGCGCGGGATACTGGTTTGCCTTATCGCCGATGCCCACCTTTTCCAGGAGTGCATGCGCCTCCTCGACGCTTTGCGAACGCGGGCGCTTGAGAACATGAACGGGTGCTTCAATGACGTTTTGCAGAACCGTCATGTGCGGCCACAGATTGAAGCTCTGAAAGACCATTCCTATGCGCGAGCGCAGCCGGTCGATCTGCGCGGTGTCGACGCTGCGTGATACTGCGCCGCGGGTAGAACCGAACTTGACCTCCTCGCCTGCCACCCATACCGAGCCTTCACTCGGAATTTCGAGCATATTGATGCATCTCAGCATCGTCGATTTGCCCGATCCCGATGACCCCAGGATCGAGACGACCTCGCCCTCCTTCGCCTCGACGGTAATGCCGCGCAGGACTTCAAGCTCTCCGAAGCGCTTGCGAACGTTTTCAAGTCGCACCGCTGTCGTCATGTCAAAGCTGCTCCGGTTGCGATTGTAGGTCGGGCCGGTGTGCAGCCGGTCGCAGATGCGGCGTCAGTCGATATTCGAGCACCTTAACCGCATGGGCCAGCGCCATATTGATGGCCAGATAGATCACGCCGGCCGCTACGAATACGGCGATCGGTCGATAGGTCGACGAAGCGACCGAGGCCGCAATCCCGGTGACATCCATCAAGGTCACCAGGGAGGCGAGCGATGTCGCCTTGACCATCGCCACCATCTCATTGCTGTAGGCAGGCAAAGCCTGGCGAATGGCGAGGGGCACGACGATCCGGCGCAAAAGAAGCGTTCCCGACATGCCGCAGGCGCGGGCCGCCTCGATCTCGTTTCGTCCGACCGACAGCAGGCCGCCACGAATGATTTCGGCGGCATAGCCCGAGCTGTTGAACACCAGGGCAATCGTTGCACACCAGAACGGTTCGCGCAGCACCGGCCACAGGAAACTCGAGCGAACGGCCGCGAACTGGCCGAGGCCATAATAGATCAGAAATATCAGCACCAGCGGCGGAATGCTGCGAATGACCTGAACATAAACCCAGGCTGGAGCCTGCAGGAGCCGGCTGCGCGAAAGCCGCATGCTGGCGATGACGAAACCGACGAGGGCACCGCCGATGATGGCGAGCGCTGACAATGCCAGGGTCAGCGGAACACCTTGAAGCAGGCTGAGAATCGTCTCGGCAATGAAGCGGATGTCCATCACGCCCTCACAACGCCGCGCGAATAGTATCGCTCTGCAAGATGCACCACGGCGCCGGACGACAGGGAGAGTGCGACGTAAATCAAAGCAGCCGCGATGTAGAAATCGAACGGCAATCGGGTTGAGCCTGCGGCGACCTGCGTCTGTCGCATCAGCTCGGCGACGCCGGTAGCGGAGAGGAGCGAGGATCCTTTCAGCAGTCCCAGCCAGACATTGCCTACCCCCGGAAGCGCATGGCGCATCGTCAGAGGAACGACTATCCGTCTGAAGCGCAGCGGCGTGTTCATCCCGCAGGCCTTGGCGGCTTCGATTTCGCCTGGCTTGACGGCGAGGAAGGCGCCCCGGAACACTTCCGTCATTTGCGCTCCGCCCACGACCCCGATGGCCACGACGCCGGCAGCAAAACCAGGCAATGCAATGAAGCCCTGATCGTCAAAGAATCCAGCAATGCTGGTGACGACGGAACTGCCGCCGAAATAAAGGAGGTAGATAACAAGCAGGTCGGGAATGCCGCGCAGAGCCGTCGTGTAGGCTTCCGCGACGATCCGGACAAATCGGCCGCCGGTGAGTTTGGCATGAGCGCCCAAAGCGCCGATGATAGCCGCAAGCAGCAAGCCGCAGCCTGCTGCAGCCAGGCTGACGGCGGCTCCAGCCAGAAGGATGGCGCCCCAGCCGTCGGGGCCAAAACCAAACAGGCTTATGGGATCGGCATGGGTCAATTCAGCCACCTGCCCCGACCTGACTCACGGGCGCGGAATGAGCGACCGCACACGGCCACGAGCCGGAAAATCTCACGTGATGACGTCCTGAGTGATCCATTGCCACGTCCCCGAAACCATGGTTTCATTCATACGCCATATGAATGAAACATTCAATACATTTTATCAGGGAAATTTCGAATTCACAGAACGGCCTGTCCGCACATAGTCCTCTGGATCGCTTCACGAATGGGCGCCAAAGCAGCCACTAGCTAGGAAGCAAAGACCTTCCGCTTTTTCGATGAGCGATCGACCTGTTCGAGGCGCTTTTGCGCCTGCCCATTCATGTTGTTGCACATGGAGTCCAGCAACACCGACACCAATGCCGTCGAGGCTGCGTAGGAATCAAAAACCAGCCTCGTACTGACACGAGCTTTCAGAAGCATATCGGCATGCCTGTCATGGTCGTTGTAGCTGGCATCGGAAACAAGCACGATGCGCATGCCTATCTGCCGCGCAAACTCGAGCGCATGCATCGTCTCCCTGGGGTATAGAGGCATCATGAATGCCAGCAGTGTACGGCCACCGGCCGCATAGCACTGCTCAAGCTGGTCTTCCACCATCGACCCACCACATACGATCAGGCGGACGTCGGGATGCACTTTCGAGGCAAAGAAGCCGAACTGGTGCGCAAGGCTGGCAGATGCTCGCAAACCAAGCACCGCGAGAGGCCGTGAAGCCGCAAGCGCCTTGCCGATATCATCGATCTCCGCCTCGTTGGCGAGAGATTGCGCGAGCTCAGAGAGATTGGCGAGTTCGGCAAGCGCGGCAGCCTGATATCGGCTGGACTTTGCGTCCGTCGGTTGCTCCTCGCTTGTAATGCCGGCACGCAGATACTTTCGCATCTCGAGATAGCCGTCGAAGCCAAGCGCCATGGCAAAGCGCGTCACCGACGGTTGGCTGACGCTGGCCAGCTCGGCGAGTTCCATGCTGGAAAGAAAGCCGATCTCGGCGCTGCGCTCGGCAAGACATTGCGCGATGCGTCGCTGTGCAGGCGTCAATCGCTGACCCTCGGTGCGCCGATCGAGTTCCGCCTGGATGGCTTGACGGTCGTTTACATGAACGCCCGCATTGATCGGCATCGGCTCACTGTCCTGGTTCATGCAATCCGGCTCCCTTTGCATCGCTTCCTGTATCAATATATTCAACATAGAAGGCTCCGTATATTTCATTTTCCAAGAATGCCAACTCCAGGAATGCCAAAGCCCCGGCTTTCAAGACCGAGGCTTTGGCGCGTGCTGGCTTTGTGGACCGCACTTGTTCAGGCGTTGGCCGCTACTCTGGCAAAGCTGAGAACTTCCGCCTTCTTGCGATGCGGGAACGCCACGCCGAGATTCCAGGGAAAGATGTAGTGGATCCAGCGGTGCATGCGGATCACATAAGTCATCATCGCACCCGTCAATTGGACGTACTCTTCCTTGGTGGACAACGTATCCAGCGCGTCGGAATACATCTGTCCGACCTCGTGCATATTGGTGATGCCAAGGTCGGTCATGAATTCGAAGACGTTGAAGGTGCCGGTCAGAAACTCGCGCGAAATTCGATTGAGCGTCGAGAGTTCCATATCCTCGTATTGCGAGATTTTCAGGAAGCGGTACATGACATCGGCTCCGACCAGCATCAGATACGCTTCAAGGTGCACAAGAACCGAGAACGACTGCTCGCCGCTCCCTGCGCCACTATCGATTACCCCCCAGCGGATCTTTTGAATCTCCTCCGGCTCGTTCAACCAAATCCTGTCGATTTCCTTTTCGATGAGGGCCTTGGCTTCGCGCCAGTCGCCTTCGAACTTGGCTATTGCAGACATTATGCAGCCCTCCGGACATTGATTTCGACGATGTTTCGGCGTGGCTGGGCGACGGTCTGTTCGTAGACGATTTCACCGAGCCTCTGCAGGGCCGGCAGATCGCTCTCCAGCACCTCCGCGAATTTGTTGACCTTTGCGCTTTCCGTGATGCGACCATAGGTCAGGCAGATCGTCTGGCCGGGCGCATAGAGGTAAACAGCACCTGGGTGGCGCGCGACCATGTTGCTGCGGCCGAGATGCACAATGCGGGTTGGCATCCATATGGCCTCCCCGGAGACCACAACATGACCAAGCACGCTCTGCAGCGGGATCTGGGAGAGTACCTGCTGGACCACGTCCGGATTGTCGTTTGTGAGCAGCTTCGCGCGGAACGACAAGCCCGCGCCACGGGCGTCAAATTCGAGCATTTCGGGGGATGACATTGGAACTCCTCGACGTGAATGAATGAAATTTCCCGGCAAGTGCATTTATGTATATATTCATTCACAATGTCAATGCATGAAAAATTACAAACTTGGCTAGAGGGCGATTACCGCCTTCTGTACCGCTTTCAGTGTCGGGATGACGAGCTTGCGCACCCAAGCGGGCGCCTCGACCGACAGTGCCGGTCGGCGGGTTACATCTGAAGGGATGATTATCGTCGTTCCTGCGGCGAAGGTGATGGATGTGGAAGCAGGTGGAGGAAAGGGCTGCACGCCTATTTCCCTTGGTGAACCTAGCCCGTAGTCTCGACGAAACCTACGAGACGTCATTGATAACGTCGGTTTCGATCTCTGGGCCCGGGTCCTCATCCCGAGCAAGGCAGTTCGCCGACGGGAGGATAGCTTTCCCTCGCAACAAGCCACAAACGTCGACAAGGCGGATGGAAAAGCTGGTTCTAAAGCCGATTCCCAAACCAAACATCTATTTTGGTCTTGGATACATGAGATCCTTAGCAAACTCCTCCTGGACTACGGCCATATTCGCTGGACCCACGTCCAAGATACACTGATAGAGCGTTTGAATGAAGGAGTTGACGTAGGCTGGCTTATGGGCACCGTAAGGGTCTGCTACGATCAGGGTCGGTTGCCGAAGCGGATCTGATATCGGTATTCGCGTCAGCAAGGGACTGTCGGGACTTGCTTCGGCGAGAGGTCTCATGTTGAAGATGGAGACGCCGAGACCATTGGCGACGGCCGCGCGTATGGATTCATAGGATCGCGCCCTCAGACCGATCTTGGGTCGCTCTCCTGCAAAGTCAAACAGCGTTAGCAACCAAGTTCTTGTTTCTGGTAAATCGAGCAGGATCAACGGGCGTTGAGCGATATCTCGAATCGAAACTGATTCCTGCTTCGCCAGCGGATCGTCCACCCGCATGATCGCATGCGCCGGCATCTTACAGATTGGCGTGTTCGCAGTGCCAAGTTTATCACCGACGTCATAGGCGACAACTAGATCGACTTCTCCTGTCGCGAGCCAGCGCCGAAGTTCAGGTTGCTCGCCCTCCCGCAAAATGATCTCACAATCTCCGTTCGCCTCGATGAAGCGCCGCAGCACTGGGGGAATGAGCATACCCCCAAAGGGGGAAAAGCATCCGATGCTGATCGTATGCGTACTGTGTCGTGCAACTTCGGAGACCGACCTCTCGAAATCCAAACCCGCGGAGAGGAAGCGCCGCACTGAAACTAAGAATTTCTGTCCTGCTGGGGTGAGGTCGACTCCATGGGCAGCACGGCGGACAAAAATGGCCGTCCCGACTTCCTCCTCGGCAACCTTGATGGCTGCCAGCACAGGCGAGGCCGACATGTGTAGCGAAGCGCAAGCAGCAGAGATGCTGCCCAAGCGAGCCACTTCGTGGACGTATCTGATCTGGCGGAGGGTCAGGCGCATTCTATTCCATAGAACAATTATTGCATATTTTACATTTTATAGCGTGCTCGATCTGGGCTGAGAATACCCCCCTCGCTCAGGAGGGTGTACGTTGGTGCTATTCGAGGAACAGAAGGCTGACTTGTGCAGTGCCTCGGCCGGAGAACTTGCTCGGCGTTATGCGCGGCAATTATTGTCTCCAGTCGAGGTGACGAAAGCGGCTCTCGAGCGGGCGCAAGCCACGCAGGAGGCGTTCAACGCATTTACCGTGATCGATCGGGATGGAGCGCTGTCTGCGGCAAGGGCGTCTGAGACAAGGTGGAAGATGGGCGAGCCCGCCTCGCCGATCGACGGCGTTCCGATCACAATCAAGGATGTCGCCTACTGCAGAGGGCTGGATATCCGCTTCGGCAGCAAGACGACACCGAACACCGCCTCGCTGCCGGACGCCCCCTCCGTGGAGCGCCTGCGAAATGCCGGCGCCATAATAATCGGCGTCACGACGACGCCCGAGTTCGGCTGGAAGCCTGTAACCGACAATCCAAAGGACGGCATCACACGCAATCCCTGGGATAGCGCTATGACTCCGGGTGGATCGTCCGGAGGCGCGGCTGTCGCGGCAGCGACCGGCGCCGGAGTACTCCACCTGGGAAGCGATGGCGGCGGGTCTATACGGATACCGGCTTCGTTCACCGGCGTCGTTGGATTCAAACCGAGTTTCGGGCGTGTTCCGGTGCATCCCGCCAGTTCATTCGGCACGCTGGCTCACATCGGCCCCCTGACCCGGACGGTCGACGACGCGGTCTTGATGCTGAACGCCATGGCAGGACGCGACATTCGCGACTGGACCCAAGCGCCCATGAGTTTCGGCGGCATCGACGTCAAATCGGTGAACTGGTCAGGTAAACGGGTAGCCTACTGGAAAACGCCATTCACAGGCACTGCCGACCGAGAGGTCATAGGCGCGGTCGAAAGTGTGCTGGAGGACATCTCGTTGGCCGGTGGCGCCGTCATCGAAACATTGCTTCCCGACCATGACGCCTTGTTCGAGATGTTCCTCCGCCATTGGTATGTCGCCGCTGCCACCAAACTGGCCTCAATAGATATTCAGGACCATCAGCTGATCGACCCAGGGTTCGTCAAGGCAGCGCAAATCGGCGGGCGTTACAACGCTGTTGACCTCATGCAGTCCGAAATTCGGCGGGTCAGGTTCGGCGCACAGATGGATGGCTTGCTCGAAGAATACGACTACATTTTTGCCCCGACGGTGGCCATTCCGCCATTCGAAGCTGAATTGCACGTGCCAAGGAATAGCGGGATGACTGACTGGACCGAATGGCTATCGTTCACTTTCCCAGCCAATTTGAGCCAACAGCCGGCTTGTTCGGTGCCATGCGGATTCACCGCGAGCGGATTGCCTATTGGCCTGCAGATCATTGGCCCTCGCGGTGCCGATGGAAGTGTGCTCAGCGCTGCTCTCACAATCCAGCAGATGTACCCCGACCGGTTTATCGGACTGGGTGGAAAATGGCCCGACAAGAGTTGATGCCGATGGCGGTTCGAACTGCATTAAGAACTTCTCGCAGGCGCGACTAAAAAACAACAAGAACCTTCGCCCAGCAGAGGTGAAGGCAAACGGGAACTACTGCCCCTGTATCAGATGCCAGCCAGACGACGCTGAGCCCGATGCATAATTTAACAATGGAGGGAAATACCATGACTAGCGAACGAAAAACTGATGCGTCCCGGCGCAACTTCCTGAAGTCAGCTGGCATGAGCGGGCTTGGTTCGGCCGCAATAATGGCGGGTTTGAACTCGTCTGCCGCAGCGCAATCGTCCGAACCGGTTATTATCGGGGCGCCACTTCCACTCACGGGCGTCGCCTCCCCGGACGGCATTGAATTTCAACGCGGCCTTGAGATGGCGGCGAAGGAAATCAACGCACTTGGCGGCATATTGGGTCGGCAAGTGAAAATTGTTGTCGCCGACACTCAAAGTGGCGGCGACGATCTCATCGTCAGCGCAGGTCAGGGCCTGATTGACCGCGATGGGGCCAATGTCCTCATTTCGGGTTACAATTTTGGCTCACAGACCGCTTTGCAGAACCTGACGGCGGACGCGTCGATGGTTTACCTCAACGCAGATACCGCTCGCGCCCATTGCGATCTCGTGAAGAAAGACCCGGAAAAATACTGGGGATCATTCATGTATTGCCCGTCCGAATATTTCTACGGATACTCTTATCTGGATTTCATCAAGCGCCTGGAAGACTCGGCCCAACTGAAGCTTTCTAACCGCAAGCTCGCGATTATCACCGGGCCTCTGACGTACTCCATCAACATCGCGCAGAGCATCCGTGACACCGCCAAGAAATACAATCTGGAGGTTTCGCTGTACGAGACGGTGCAGGCCCCGACGTCCGAGTGGGGCCCGACATTGGCCAAGCTGCGCGCCGATCCGCCGGCCCTAATTGCGGTTACACACTTCTTTCCGCAGGACCAGGCGCAGTTCATGCTGCAGTTCATAACCAATCCG
Source organism: Mesorhizobium sp. LjRoot246 (assembly GCF_964254115.1). Classification (NCBI taxonomy): domain Bacteria; kingdom Pseudomonadati; phylum Pseudomonadota; class Alphaproteobacteria; order Hyphomicrobiales; family Phyllobacteriaceae; genus Mesorhizobium; species Mesorhizobium sp. LjRoot246. The sequence goes on from NZ_CAXUSN020000001.1 coordinate 5,793,316, forward strand.
ACAAACAGCTTGATCTACATGCAATATGGCGCATCCCTTGGAATCTTCCGGGACGTGGCCGGCGACGCGTCAGAGGGCGTATTGTATGCGACAAGCCTTGGCGTTCTGGAGGATGAACTCGGGAATGCTTTCACGAAGAACTACCTTGGCGCTTACGGTGACAACGCTTCACCTCTAAGCGGCGCCCAGACCTACACGGCCCTCTACATGTATTCGATCGCGGCAGCGCTCGCGGGCGGGGCGGGAAAGGCTTATGAAGCCGACCAAAACCGCAAGATCGCGGATCGGCTCAAGTCGCTGATCTACCGTTCGGTGTTTGGCAGCGTCCATTTCGACCCGGAGACACAGTCGGTCTTCAGCTACCCGGTCCAGACAGACGATCCATCGCTTGCGGCTCCGCTTTGCTACAATCAGATCCAGGACAAGACCAAGTCCGGATTTCTCATAGCACCCAAGCCATACAACCATCACGATTTCGTTCTGCCGAAATGGATGAAGGCGTAGAGTGAAGCCAATGCCGTTTGACGTTGAGCCACTCCTCGAATGTCGCGACGTCAAAAAGCACTATGGTGCTTTGGCTGCGGTTGACGGGATCAGTCTGTCCATCAGAAGTGGTGAGACTATTGGTATCGGGGGGCCCAACGGAGCCGGCAAGACGACTTTTCTGGACGTGATTTCAGGCCTGACCGCAGTAACAAGCGGTCAGGTTACCTTTCAGGGCAAGGCGATCACCGGCATCAGGGCCCACAAGCTCTTCCATATGGGAATGGCGCGAACTTTCCAGGTCACCAGTGGATTTGCAAGTCTGACGGTTCTGCAGAACATGCTCGCCGCGGTTGTCTACGGGTCAGGCCGCGAACGTCCGGGACTGTTGCTGACGAAGGCGTTCCGAGAAAGGTCGATGGCCTGTTTGCAAGAATACGGTCTTGCGGATATCGCAAACTCGTTGGTCTCGGACATTCCGGCTTTGGCACGCAAGAAGCTCATGGTGGCATCGGCGGTGGTACACAAGCCGAAACTGTTGTTGCTTGATGAACCGGTAGGCGGTCTCAACCCAGCCGAAATCGACGAATTCATCGATTTGATTTTCCATCTGCGCGGCCGAGGTACATGCATCGTCTTTATTGAGCATGTCATGCGCTTCCTGACGACAGTCTCGGACCGGGCTCTGATTATCCACCAGGGCAGGCTCATCTATGATGGCGACCCCCGCGGCATTGCCAAGGATCCTACGGTCAAGGCCGTCTACCTAGGGTCGCAAGCAGAAATATTGGGAGCTGCGTAGTCGCGTGACCCCACTCCTGTCAATCAAGGCCCTTTCGTCGGGTTATCACCATCAAAAGGTGCTTCACGGGATTGATTTTGAGATAGAGCGCGGGGCGATTGCAGCCATTATCGGCCCCAATGGGCACGGCAAGTCCACGCTGCTCAAAGCGATCTCGGGCCTGCTTCCGATCTGGTCTGGTCAGATCGAATTCAATGGGCGGAAACTGCCGGCAAGGGCCTCCGACATAGCCAGGCTGGGACTGGTTCATGTGCCCCAGGGCGACCAGCTGTTCACAGGGTTGACGGTAGAGGAAAATCTGCTGATGGGCGCCTTTGCAAGATCAGATGCCGACGTCGGAAAGACGCTGGACGAAGTCTACACGCTGTTTCCAAAACTGCGGGACCGCCGGACGCAGCGAGCGAACTCCCTTTCTGGCGGTGAACGGCGGATGGTCGGGATCGGCCGCGGATTGATGGCCAAAGGCCTGCTCATGATGGTCGACGAGCCATCGCTCGGGCTGGCACCACTGGTGACGGACCACATCTACGAGGTTCTTGGGCATATGGCGAAGGACGGCCAGTCGATTATCGTGGTCGAGGAAGATCTAAGCCGCGTGAACAAGGTTGCCACAGCATTCCACCTGCTGGATGGCGGCGAATTCGCCTGGCATGGGTCAGCCGATGAACTGTCGAATTCAGCGCATGTCCTTAAGACGTATTTGGGGAACTAGAACGCGTGAACATCTTTGTGCAGATTTTCGCCACCGGGCTCACCATGGGCGCCATGTATGCCCTGGCCTCGGTCGGGCTCGCATTGGCATTCGGAACCATGGGCATGTTCAACATGGCGCACGGGGTGTTCATGACGATCGGCGCCTATGCCGCCTACACGGTCTCAACTGTCTTTGGAGCTCCGATCTATATGGGCCTTATTGCCGGCATCGCTGCTGGCGCCCTGGTTGGCGCATTGCTGCAGGTGCTCGTGGTCCGCTTCATGCTTGATACCGAGGATTTTCAAACAACCGTTATGGTGGCAACGGTCGGTGTCGCCACTTTGCTGCAGGATCTGATCCTGAAGAAATATGGTGGTTATCCCTTCAAGCAACCGCTGCAGATAAACGGATCCTTTTGGGTCGGTGACGTCGCAATACCCTATCAGTCCGTGTTGATCTTACTGGTTGCCGGACTGCTTATTGGCTGCGTCGCCTGGCTCCTGACCCGCAGTAAGTTCGGACTTGCCATTCGAGCGACTGCCATGAATCCCGATGCAGCCAGTCTCATGGGCGTCAACACGCACCGCGCCTATCTTCAGGTTATGGTCATCGCTGGGGTCCTGGCTGCGGCAGCGGGCATGCTTATTTCCTCCCGCGTGGGTCTGTCGCCAGATATGGGGTCCTCCCCGCTTATACGGGCCTTCGTCATCTGTGTGGTGGCTGGACTCGGAAGCGTTCCGGCCGCCGGCGTTTCCGCCATCGCATTTGGTCTTCTGGAAGCGACGATCAGCTACTTCTTTGGCGCTCGGTACGGACTGCCTGTGATGCTGGGGCTCGTGATCCTGGTGCTGATCGTCAAGCCAGCGGGACTGTTCGGCAAGCAGGACGTCGTTCGCGCATGAGCCAGCTTAGTGAAATGCAAAGGCATCTGATCGGCGCGGTCGTTCTATTTGTCTCCATAGCCGCGCTGCCCATCTTTGTTACACAGAGATACATCCTCGGTGAAATCATCGTATTCATGTTGTGGGCATCGGTAGCGATACAGTGGAATGTCCTGATGGGACACGCTGGTGTGTTCTCACTGGGCCAGATGCTATTTTTTGCGATCGGCGCCTATACCGTTGGCATGGCGGGCACCTACCTCGATCTGTCGCCTTGGATTTCCATACCCGCCGGAGCCGCAGTTGCGGCTGTGGCCGCTTTGTTTATCGGCCTCGCCTGTATTCGCCTTGCTCCGGCGTATGTAGCGCTTCTGACGTTCGCTATCGCCTTCATGGCCTACTCCTTGATAACCACGGACTCCGCCTGCTTCACGGCGATCGGCGGCAATTGTCAGCCACTCTTTGGAGGCACCAATGGATTTTCTGGGTTCAAGGATTTCGGATTTCGGGCGCTTCTGAAAGGCAATTGGATTGTCGGCAACTATTTCGTCGTCCTTGTGTCTTTGGCTATCTCGTTTGTCGCTTCGATCGTTGTCATCCACGGACGGTTGGGCTTGGCGTTCCGAGCGTTGAAGGACAGCTCAATCTATGCAGCCAGCAGGGGTATAAACCTGACCAAATTCCACATGATCGCCTTTGCAATTACATCCATGTTCACTGGTTTCTCAGGGGCAGTCTATGCAACGCATTACCGCTTTGCCGGACCCAGCCTGTTCGAACTGCCGACGCTGGTTCTCATCCTGTCGATGATGATCGTCGGCGGGCTGCGGTCGACATGGGGCCCAATTTTCGGCGCGATGCTGATCATGAGCCTGGTGGAAGTCTCGCGCGGCATGGCGGACATACAAAACACGGTCGTCGGGACGGTCCTCGTGATCTTTGTGTTGTTGCTTCCCAAGGGCATCGCTGGAGCTGGCGCCGATGCTTTTTTCTTCTTCCGCCGCAAAGCAGATAAGTCGTTGCATCCCAAGACGGCGAGAAAGGGAACCGACAACTCGAAACCGGTCAACGCCCGGGCCGTTGCTCTCTCCAGAGTGGCTCTTCCAGCGAAGATTAGTGAGGAATGATGCCTGATCTATCCCAACTGGAGCCTGCCATACCGGAGCACCTGCGAGTGGAGCGAACGCAGCCGCTGCGTGCTCCGGCAAGGTATAAGCCGGAGCCGCTCGCATTTTCGGCTGGGTTCGACCCCAGTATCAGGAATCTGTCGATCATTTATTTCGGAGTACAATGCCCCGCCGGTATCGATCCGAGCGCCGCAATCGCAACCATCGAAGCGGCATTCAACGCTGCCGATGGGCCGAGACACCGGGATCGAGCCCGATATGAAGACGAAAAAGGCTATTGGAACAACTTGATCGTCGCCTACTGGGACGATAGCGCCACATGCGGCCGTTGGGGAAATGCCTTATCGGCCGGGTGGTGGCATCAGGGCCTCGACTTGAATGGCGAAATCGGAGCGTTCTGCGAGGCATACACGCCCGGCGCCGCCGACTTCGAAACAACGTTTTCACACGCGGAACCTGAAGGCCTCGCAAAGCTTTCGCCAAAAATGTTCCGCAGCTATCCCAATGCATATTTTGGCTCGGCGAGGGACAGGCTTCCCGCAGCGCAGACAGATGCACTTGAGCCTGTTGGTGCTCCCCGGCTTGATCCCCCCCTAGCGACGGGCCAGGACCCACGCGGGCGTATGGTCAATATCATCCCTCATGACAATCTCTGCCTACTGCGCTCCGGGCAAGACTGGTCGAGAGCGGAAGGCGACGAACTGGCTTTCTATCTGGACAAGATCAAACCGTCCCTGGACGCCGGAATGATCGAAATTCGTGATCAGGGTGCACAGTTGGGCTGCTATTTCAACCGCTACATGACGGTGGTGGAAGACGGTGTTTGGGCCGAAAAATCATACAGCGTCAGCGCCTGGCATTCGCTCGCGGCCCCAGAGAAGTGGGTCAAGACGCCCACACACCTTGCGATCTTCGGGCCATGGATCAGGCATCTCCAACAGGCTGCCGACACTGGCGAAACCGTCAACATACGGCTCTACCACGAAATGATGGTCCTGAAGGCAGCCGACCAGTCGTTTTCGTATTTCAACTGCCATGACAAGACGGGGATGCTCAACGCGATTGCCGGCGTATCAACGTAGGGGCCGAATAAACTGCAGGTGGACGGGACAATCGCGGCATGCCCGGCCGCGCAGCGATACCGGGCCAGTTCGTATCAGGAAGCTGGACATGATGGAGGCTTCGCCAATTCATACAAGCACTGCCCAGGTCGGTTCAGACGATTTAGCGTTTGCAACCGTCAAGACAGTCGCCAGATATCTTCAACGTGGTGATATCACCGCGATGGGACTGTGCGAAGAGACCCTCGACCGGGTGCTGGCGCTGAATCCGGGGGTAGGCGCCTATAGCGATGTCGTTGGAGAACGGGCACTCGACGATGCGGATGCTTCCGATAAAAGACGGCGGCTGGGGAAGAGTCTGGGCACCCTCGATGGCATACCGATTGCGGTCAAGGACCTGATCGATACGGTGCCCGCGCGCTGCAAAGGCGGGCTAAACCATCTCTCCGGATACTACCCGCACCAGGACGCCTCCGTGGTCCGGCAACTGAGGGCGGCGGGCGCTGTCATCATAGGGGTCGCGGAAACGGATTCTGGCGCGTTCGGCACCAGCACGCCTGCCGTGGTAAATCCGGTCGCCCCCAACAGCATAGCCGGTGGATCGAGCGGCGGTTCGGCTGCCGCTGTCGCCGCCGGTTTGGCTTATGCCGCGATCGGCACCGACACGGCCGGCAGCATCCGCATCCCCTCCTATTGTTGTTCCACCTATGGCTTCAAGCCGTCTTGGGGAAGAGTCCCACTCGACGGCATACGGCCTCTTGCGCCGAGTCTCGATCACGTCGGGCCGATGGCAAGGTGTGTTGCGGATCTGCACATTCTGCAGGCTGTTCTCGATCCTGAAGGCTTTGCCATGTCTCCGGCTGGAAAGCGGCCGCTGCGCATCGGCGTCTCTGAAGACTATTATGCCGATGCCGAACCGCAGATCAAATCAGCGTTGGCGGCGATTCTAACCGGCGTTGGAGACGCGGATATCGAAATAAGACATCTTTCCATTCCGAGTCCGGAGCGGACCATGAAGGTACACATGGTGAACGCCGTCAAAGAGATCGCCGACTATCACATTTGTCATTTTGGAGACGCTTGGGAATCCTATCCCGGAGTCGCGAAATCGACTGTGGAATTGGGGGCTTCCGTGAATGCGGAGGACTTCGAGAAGGCCGAGGATGAACGCGGAAAGCTAAGGTTCGAAGTGGAACAGGCATTCGGATCGGTGGATATATTGATGTTGCCGATATTGCCGATGCATGCTCCCTTTCGGAACGAGAGGCAAGTTGTCCTGGACGACAAAAGCTATCCCATCCTGGCGGCAACGGTGCGTTACACGGCGCTGTTTAGCCAGACGGGTCATCCTGTGGTTGCCATGCCAGGCCTTAGGCTGCTCGATGGCCGCGGACTTGGCATCCAGCTGATAGGAAAGCTCGGTTCCGATGCAGAACTCCTTTCTAGCGCAAGGATTCTGGAAGAAATTCTTGCGGTTTCGGTAGACTATGCCGCTCTCGCCGAAAGCCAACTAGAGCAGGTCCGGAACACCCGGCTGTCGATCGACCAGGAAACGAGTCATGAGCGATGAACACAACGCCGGCGCCAGCCACCATCACGCCGACGCCGGTACCCATCACCATCACGATCATGACGAGATCGAGAAGGGAGCGGCCCTCAGGGTGCGGGCCATCGAAGAACTGATGATCGCAAAGGGTCTAATCAACCCGGATACCGTGGACGCGATCGTCGAACACTACGAGCGCGACGTCGGACCACGCAACGGCGCGGCCGTCGTCGCAAGAGCCTGGACGGACCCGCAATACCGCGAATGGCTGCTGAGCAACGGAACCGCCGCTATCAACGACATGGGTTTCAGCGGCTTCCAGGGCGAGCATATTCGTGTACTCGAAAACAACGACAAGGTTCATAACGTCGTCGTATGTACTTTGTGTTCCTGCTATCCGTGGCCAGTACTTGGCCTGCCGCCCGCCTGGTATAAGAACCCTGCCTACAGGTCGCGCGTCGTGCGCGAACCGCGCGCCGTTATTGCCGAATTCGGCTATGACGTTCCGGATGATGTTGAAGTGCGCGTATGGGATAGCACTGCGGAAGTGCGATATTTGGTCATCCCAAAAAAGCCATCAGGTACGGAAGGCGCATCTGTCAAAGAACTGGCCGCAATGGTCACGCGGGACGGCATGATCGGCACTGCAAGGCTATAGGTGGAGCAACTCATGCTGGGGACGGTTTAGTGGACGGCATTCATGACATGGGCGGCATGCATGGCTTTGGGCCGGTCGACCGGCACAATGACTATACATTTCGGGCAGACTGGCAAAGAAGGGCTTTCGGTGTCGTCGAAGCCCTGGCCGGTGTTGTTCCTTTCAACTCCGATACGTTCAGGCGTGCTTTGGAGCGTATTTCGGCAGATGAATCTCTCCGTCACAGCTATTTCGAGAGATGGGTCATGGCGACCGAGACCCTGCTCCTCGAGGCGGGGCTGGTGAACGAGAACGAGTTAAAGACCGGCAAAAAAGAGTTCGATGCCGACATGACGAATCGGTCTCCTATAGGGCCGCAAGTGCTGATCGAAGCGTTCATCGCAGGTGCATCGCTGGAATTTCCCTCTGACAGCCAGCCGGCGAGATTCAAGGTGGGACAGTCGGTGCGCGTGACGGTCAACGCCCCGAAAGACCACACGCGCGTTCCGCGCTATCTGCGCGGTCGGGTTGGCACCGTCACCCACGATTCCGGCGTGTTTCAATTCGCTGACACCGTCGCTGCCGGCAAAGGACAATGCCCGCAGCACTGCTACACCATCGCCTTTCCTGCCCGCAGCCTTTGGGGAGAATCAGCGGAAGCGGGGGAAACGATAAATGCCGACCTTTGGGAGTCCTATCTTGAACCGGTTTGAGCAGCATCGTGACGTGATCGGCCTGGCCCGATCCACCATGCCGCCCAGATGCGATGGCGAGCCCCTGTTCCGCGAGCCATGGCACGCGCGTATTTTCGCCGTCATGGTTGCGTTGGTGAAAGGCCACAAGCTGGAATGGATAGAATTCCAGGAGCGGTTGGCCAAAGATCTGAAGGAGCATCAATCCGCAGATGTAAAACTGACGTCGGAGGACGTCGACTTGCAATATTTCGATTGCTGGCTCAGGGCTGCTGAAGAGACGCTGGCGACATCCGGATTTGTTGACGAACGGGAGGTTGCCCATCAAATCGAGGCGATTAAGGCCAGTATCGACGAGATCAGGCAGAGTCAAATCGCCCACAATCACTAGTGGATTGGACGAAAAATCCATGGAATCAGATCTTCTAGTTTTCGTCCGGCATTGTGTCGCCAGAAATCAGACTAGGTGCCAACGAGTGCTCTAGCGAACCTCAGAATTCTGCTTTCGCCTCGGTGACGTCCGACGATCTGAAGACTGGGATGCGGGGTCTCGGCCGAATCATTGAGCGGCATCGCAAGCGCTGGATGTCCAGTGTGGTCGAAAAGACATGTCTGCCTGACCAACGCCATCGTAAAGTCGCAAGACTTGCCCGAAACGATCAGTTCTTCCGCATCGCGTCGCGGACGTGACACCGAGAGGGTCGGCGTCAGTATGACATCGACATCCTCCAACAGGCGATTGACCTGGTCGGTGAATCGAACCCTCTTCTCAGATGCATTGACATAATCCCCCACGGGCGCCTGAAGCGCCGCAGCAAACCAGCTTTGGGCGATCGCCGGATAGCTGCCAATGTGCTTTTTGAAGTTGGCGTGGTGGTAGGCGGCTCCCTCGACAAAAAAGATGCGCCCATGCATCTCGGAAATCTCATCGAGATCGGGAAGTTGAACCTCCTGGCATTCGATGCCTTGCGCTTTGAGAAGGTCCAGCACCTGACCAAAGGCACCCCTGATTTCTGCGTCCGCTTCCTGCAGCCAAATGGGATCAAATCCGATCTTTTGCACGCGAGCGCCGTTGCCACCCTCGTCGTTACAAAGCGCCGCCCATAGCAGTGCCACATCTTCGACCGTTCTGGCCATGGGGCCGACGTGATCCAGGGACGGAATGAGAGGGAAAATACCTCCCATCGGCAAAGCCCCAAAGGTCGGTTTCAAACCAACAGTACCGCAGCAAGCGGAGGGAATGCGGATCGAGCCACCGGTATCTGTTCCGATCGCTCCCAGACAGAAGCCGGCCGCCAGCGCTGCTGCCGAGCCGCCGCTTGAGCCACCGACCGTCAGAGCGGGGTCGATGGGATGAGTGACGTCCGGCGTGCGTACGCCGAACGCTCCGGGATCGCTGACAGATACGCCCAGCACGATGGCGCCTGCCGCACGCAGACGCGCGGTGATAGACGAATCTGTCGACGGCATGTGGTCTGCGCGAAACGACAATCCAGCCGAACAGGGCGCGCCGACGGTGTCGCAATTCTCTTTTACGACGACGGGCAGTCCGGCAAGAGGAGGGAGCGCCTCCCCGGCTCGGATGCGCACATCCATGGCGCGCGCCACTTCAATTGCCTGATCGGCCAAGGTATGGCGCAGCGCACCGATATCGCCATTGCCGCTTTCGATGCGCTTGAGAAAGCGCGATGTCAGCTCTTGGGCACTGACATCGCGCTCGCGAATGGCGGTGAGCGCCGCCACAACGCTCATTTCCAACGAATCCGCCACTGCAGTATTCATTTCAGCCGGACTACAGACTGCAACCCGTAACCTCGGGATCGATCTGGCCGAAATTCTCGACGATGTCCCATTGGCCTTTGTCGTTGCCTCGCGCCAGAAGACTGTTGGACCGCATCACATTGTTGGCGGCGAAACCGACCTTGCCCTGCGGCGCATCGAATTCGACCTGACGAAATGCGTCGATCACGGCCTCGGTTTCCGTGCTCCCCGCCTTCTCGACCGCCAGCTTGTACAAATTGACGGCATCGTATGCCGCTTCGCCGATGGCATCGATCGGCTTGTCGGCGCCGAACATGTCGGCATAGGCCTTCTTGAAGGCGGCATTCTTGTCGTTTTCCAGCCCCATGAAATAGGCTTGGTTCGACAAGGTTCCGGCCGTCAGCTCAGGGTGGAAGAAGGAGAACAGCTCATCGAGACCGTTGGAGAACAATTGCTGCTTGAAGCCGAAGCTCTGATACTGCTTGAGGAAGGTGATAACGTCACTGCCGGCCACCATGCACCAGACGAAATCAGGATTGGCTGCCTTGAGCCGGTCGAAAACGGGACCGAAATCCTGCGTGCCGAATGGCAGGAATTCCGCGCCGAGCACCTTTCCGCCCTTTGCTTCCATCGACGCCTTGATGGCGTCGGCGCTCTTACGGGGCCAGACGTAGTCCGAACCGACGATGTAGGTGGACTTGCCGGTGTTTGCGGTCAGCCAAGCGACCGACGGGTCAATCTGCTGGTTGGGGACCTGGCCGGTTGAGAAGAAGTAGCGTTCGCAGACCCCACCCTCGTAATAGGTGGTGTACATCAGGAGCTTTTTTGCCGGCGTCGTGACGCTGCGCGCTGCCACATGCGTCAGGCTGGCAATAAGGCCTATGATAGCGTCAACCTGGTCATCGTTGATGAGCTTGCGAGCCTTCTCAATCGCTCCGCGTGTCGTGGTCTGATCGTCTTCCACGACAAAATCGACCTGCCGGCCGGCAATGCCGCCGCCCTTGTTGATTTCGCTGATCGCCAGTTTGAAGCAATTGAGCTGGGTCTCGCCCAAGATCGTTTCGAGACCAGTCATACCTGACAGGAAGCCAAGTTTGATCGGTCCTTGCTGGGCTCGAAGAATGCTTGGCATGCCAAGCGAGAAGGCGGATGCCGCCACCGCTCCAGCACCGAGCCGCTTGAGCGTTGCACGTCTGGTAATCAATCTGGAAGTCATGTCGTTCCCCTTTGCTTTTGTTGACTCGTTGCGCCTCAGACGGACAGATGCCGCTGGAGCAATTCCTCATCGTCGAGTTCGGCGGGGGCGCCGCCATAGACCACGTCCCCCTTCACCATGATGGCGAAGCGGTCGGCGGCACTTTTCACCAGCCCCAGATTCTGCTCGACAAGGAGAACTGAAATTCCGCGCGTTTTTGCGAGGTCGCGGATGAAAACGCCAATGTCCTGGATGATGTTGGGCTGGATGCCTTCCGACGGCTCGTCAAGAAGCAGGACCTTGGGGTCGCCACACATCGCCCGCGAGATCGCCAGCTGCTGCTTCTGACCGCCGGACATGGTGCCTGCGACCTGACGCCTGCGCTCATCCAGAATGGGAAATCTTTCGAAGATGAAGTCAGGAATACCGGCTGACGCAGACGGATTGGCGCGCAGGCCCATCTTGAGATTTTCTTCGACAGTAAGCTTGTCGAAGATGCCGCGGCCCTGCGGTACATAGCCGATGCCGGCCTTCGCTATTTCGTGGGTGCGCAGATTGGTGATGGCGCGACCGTCGAGTACGGTCTCACCACCAGTTGGCGTCACGATGGCCATGACTGTTTTCAAAAGCGTTGTCTTGCCGACGCCGTTGCGGCCCAGCAGAGCCACAACTTCGCCCTTTGCCAAATCGAGGTTCACGCGATTCAAGATCTGCGCCGAGCCGTAGGCTGAGGTGAGTGCTTTGACCGTCAACATCTATCGCCGCCCCAGATAGACATCGCGGACTGTTTCATTGCTTTCGATGAGATCGAACGGACCGGAGGCGATCACCGCACCGTGGTGCATGACGATCGTGCGGGCACCCAATTCGCGCACGAAGGCCATGTCGTGTTCGATGACGATCACCGTCACGCGACCAACGAGGTCCTTGAGAAACCGTGCGGTGTCCCGCGTCTCGTCCACCGACAGACCCGCCGTCGGTTCGTCGAGCAGCAGCACCTTCGGCTCCATGGCGAGCGCCATGCCGATCTCGAGCCACTGCTTCTTGCCATGCGGCAGATTGCCCGCCGCAACGTCGCGATCGCCCAGCAGATGAACCTTGGCGAGCAAGGCCTCCAGCCGCCTGCTATCGGCCCCTCGGGGCATGGACAGCCTCAGATTGTCAGCCACGGTGAGGCTTTCGAATACGCTTGGAACCTGAAATTTCCGCGCAATGCCAAGTTTTGCGATCTGCTCGGGTGCCCGCCCGTCGATGGCGATGTCGCCAAATTCAATCGAGCCTTCGCTCAAGGGCAGCGTCCCGCAGATCATGTTGAGAAGCGTGCTTTTGCCCGCGCCATTAGGCCCGATAATGCAGATCAGCTCACCGGGCGCGAAGACCTCGGAAACGTCCGTCACGGCTGCAAAATTGCCGAACCGCTTGTTGACGCGATTGAGTTTGAGGACGGGAATTGATGCGTCGCTCATTGCCCTGCCCCTTCGTTTTTCCTGCGAAGAAGGACCTTGTCCATGACGAAAGCGGGCACCCCCTTGGGAAACACCAGCACGAGAAGGATGAAGAACGAGCCGATAAATAGCGGCCACGCCTCGATGCTGAGCGAACTGACTTTTTGCTGAAGCTGCCAGACGACGAAGGTGCCGATGACGGCGCCTGTCAGCGTCCCGCTGCCCCCCACCGCCACCCAGATGATGACTTCGGTCGACAGCGACAGCGCGATCAGATCAGGCGCCACAAATCCGGTCCCGGTGGCATAGATGGCACCCGCCAGGCCGGCCATTGCCGCCGAAGCTGTGAACGTCATCAGCAGGATGAACTGCGTCCGGTAGCCCAGCGTGCGCACTTTGACTTCGTTGTCCTGGATGGCGGTCAAAACGAGGCCAAGACGCCCATGCATGACGCGTAAAGCCGCCAGGAGACACACGGCCAGAATGCCGAGCGCCAGATAGTATGAGGCTGTGGTGCCACCGAGGCTGTATCCGAAGATCGAGAAGGGCGGCACGCCGATCAGCCCGGAATCGCCGCCGGTCACGCTGGACCAGCCAACCGCGATTTGATTTGCGATCAGCGTCAGCGCCAGGGTGACGATCGTGAAATAGGCGCCACGCACCCCGCCATACAAAATGAAATAGCCAACGGCCAACGCCACCAGCGCCGCCATGCCGACCCCGAAGAGCAGACCAGCCAAACTCACCCATTGCGGGTCGATGCCAAAGCGGGTCGAGGCGATGGCCATGCCGTAGGCGCCAAGCCCGAAGAACGTGGCATGACCGAAACTCAAAATGCCTGTACGCCCCCAAAACATGTCGAGGCTCAAAGCAAAAAGGCCAAGCAGGATGATGTCGCGATAATTGGAAAGCGTGTAGCCGCCGACAAAGACCGGCATCGCCGCCAATGCCGCGAGCATGATGATGGCGATCAGCGTCGAGGGCCGCACGAAACCCGGCTTCACACGGTCGCGAATGCGCGTGGACTGTCCGACCGCACTCATGACGAAAGTATCCCGTTCGGACGGAAACGCAGAATGACAATCGCCAGGACCAGAACGAGGGCCTGCGCAACCGTGGTGGGGATCTGGTAGGATAGCGCGGTCTCGAGTCCGCCAATGATGCTGCTGCCGGCTGCGACGCCCGCGACACTGCCCGCACCGCCGACCAGAACGACAAAGAACGATCGCGCCAGGTAGTTGATGCCCATATAGGCGGTGACCGAGGTTAGCGGCGCGAGCAGCACGCCAGCAAGCGCCGCCAGCGCGGCACCAGATGCGAATGCCCTTGCGTTTATCTTGTCGGCATTGACACCCATGACGGCTGCCATCTCGGTGCTCTGGATGGACGCCCTGAGATCAAGGCCGAAGCGCGTCCGCTTGAACAGCAGAATTGTCACGGCGAAAGTCGCAAGCGCAAAGCCGATCAGAAATATGCGATAGGCGGGATAATTGGCCCCTGCGATGTCAATCGCGCCGGCAAACGGACCCACCGCTCGCTGTGGCGCTGCCCCAAATGTCAGCACCAGAGCCTGCTGTATAATGAGGCTCAGACCCCAGGTGACCAGGATCGCGTGGAGTGGGTTTTTATAGACCCTCGCGATAAGCACTTTTTCAAGTGCGAGTCCGACGCAATAGCCGACGACTGGGGCGAGCAGCAGGGCGAGCCAGAAGCTGCCGCCGGCTGCTTGCACTGCCACCAGGGTAAAGGCGCCGATGGTGATGAACTCGCCATGGGCCAGATTGATGACGTTCATCAACCCAAAAATGATGGCGAGGCCCATCGAGACGATCAGCAAGATGCTGATGAGCGTGAGGGCGTTGAGAACGAAGGGAATAGCGGTTTGCATCAGTCCTCCCTTCTTCCGATGGCAGGCCATTTGCCACCCGGTGTCAGAAAGCGTTCCGGATACATCTGCTGGTAAGTCAGAGCAGCGCTCAGAACTGCTTCGTCGTCGCCACGCGCGCCGATGATTTGCAGGCCGATCGGCAGTGCGTCTGCCGTGAAGCCACAGGGCACCGAACAGGCTGGTTGCTGGCTCAAATTAATCGGAAAGCTGAAGGACGACCATTCAAAGGAGCTTTCAAACCCGCTGTCCTTGGGAACGTCATAGCCGATGTCGAAAGCGGGAATCGGAACCGAGGGCGATACGACGTAGTCGAACTGGTCGAGAAGCGCGTCCATCTGCGCGCCGAACTGGGCGCGACGGGTCTCAGCCTGCATGCGCTCGACCGCTGTATACCGCTGACCAATCCGCGCGGCGTGGACAAACCCTGGATCAAGCATGTCGTGGTCTCCAGGATTTATCGACGACAGCCGGTTGGCGGCCCCAACGTACCAGTGACGAAAGAATATCTCGAGCAGAGCATCCTGTTCCGGAAGCCGTATTTCCGCGATTCTGGCGCCTGCCAACTCCAGGTCTCTCAACACGACATCGACCGCCTCGGTCACCGACTGATCGACACCGCCCACGCAGGGTGTTTTCCAGTAGCCGACCCGCTTCTCCGACCAATTGACATGGTGCAGCGAGACATCGGGGAAGGCTTTTGGAGGCTGGGCCCAGTCGCGGAGATCTCGGCCTGACATGGCATTCAGCATGGCTGCTGCGTCCTCAACGGTACGCGCCATCGGCCCTATGTGCGCCACCGTGCCGAACGAACTCGCCGGATAGGCGGGAACCCGCCCGAAACTGGGCTTGTGCCCGACAACGCCGGTGAAAGATGCGGGGATCCGTATCGACCCGCCACCGTCGGTTCCAAGGTGAAGAACACCCGCGCCGGCTGCGGCAGCGATGGCTGCGCCTCCGGAAGAGCCACCCGGCGTCTTGGAAGCATCCCACGGATTGCGAGCAATGCCGTCCTTGCGATTGTCGGTAACGGCCTTCCAACCGAATTCGGGCGTAATCGTAAGGCCGATGATAACAGCCCCTGCCCCGCGCAGATTTCTTACCGACGGCGCGTCGGGCTGGCCGGAGATATCGCTTGTCGTGGTGCTTCCATAGCGGACGTCCAAACCCTGGCATTGCACGATATCCTTGATCGTGGTTGGCACGCCATCGATTGGCGACAGGGCTGTACCGGTCCTCCACCTTTTTTCCGATGCGCGCGCCGCGGCAAGCGCTCCGTCATGATCGATCACAGTGAAGGCATTGAGCGCTGCGTGGACATCTTCGGCGCGTTCGAGCACGGCCGCCACCGCATCGACGGGACTCAATTCGCCGGCGGCAAACGCATTCGTCAGCTCCTTGGCAGTCCACTGACAAATCTCGTTGATATTGCTTATGCCGGCTAGCACCCAGTTCCTCCATCACTTCCCGATGGCGGATTTACAGCACGTCACCCCTCTGTCATAAAATGTATAATTTAAACGAACAGATACAAAAAATAGCTATGTCGCTTACGGTCCGCCAGATTGAATATGTCGTCGAAGTTGCCAAGCGCGGCAGCATTTCGGCCGCCAGCACTCAATTGCGCATTTCGCAATCCTCTATTCTTGCGGCAATGGAGATGGCGGAGCAAGCCGCCGGAACCCGAGTGTTCGACCGGAGGAAGGGCCATGGCGTTGTCGTCACGCCAGCGGGCCAGAAGTTTCTTGTCTCAGCAAGGCGATATTTGTCGGCAAGCGCCGATTTTTTTTCATCGCTGGACGAACTGGCCCATTCGGGAGAGCATTCGATACGGGTGGGCTGTTTTTCACCCCTCGGTCCATTGCTTATTCCACCGGTGATCAAGCGCATGGTTGCGGAGATCGGTGAATCGGAAGTGAGCCTCTACGAAGGCGATCAGGTGGAGTTACGCGGTTGGCTTACCGCGGGAACACTCGACCTTGTCGTTACCTACGATATCGGTGAGGAATACGGCAGCGGCATTACCCCAATCTGCAAAGTCCCAGCCCACGCCCTTGTTCGTTACGACGACAGTCTGGCCGACAAGGAGACGGTATCCATGGAGGACCTCTCGCAACGGCCATTGGTGCTACTCGATCTACCGGAGTCACGCACCTATCTGATGGCGCTTTTTGATTTCGCCGCTCGCCGCCCGAAACTTGGACTGCGTACCCGATCCTACGAGACGGTCCGCACCGCCGTTTCGAATGGATTGGGCGTTTCCGTTCTCAACATAAAGCCAAATCGTGACGCGAGCCCCGACGGCCCCGAATTGCGACGCATTCCCATTTCCGATCAGCTGCGCCGGCCGACGCTGATTGTCGTAGACCCTTATGGCGAAAACAAACCAGCCTATGTGAAGGGCTTCATCCGTAGCCTGCATGATTATATATCGGAATTGGGGGCGGCAAATTTCGCAGTCTTCAAACCAGGGCAAGGTGACGACTTAATCTATCCCGCCCCGCAACTCTGAATGCCGAGCAGAACCTGACCAGGACAGCCATCCAAGCAACAAAAATACGGGGTCGAACTCATCGTCCGGCCCCGTATTTTGTGTATCGCGGGAGGAAGGTGCGACACACTCCGTCGGCCTGTGTGCCGCAAGCCGGCGGGCGTTGCGGCTTCAGGCGGCGGTGCTGACGCGGCTTGGCTCGAGGATCGACTTGACCTTGTCGGCGACCGCGCGCCCCAGATCGGCGTTGTTTCCTGCGGTGAAATGGATGCCGTCGACACCGTCCGTGGTGACGAAATCGCCGGCATTCAGGAAGTCGATCTTCATAAAATCCGCCATCGCCTTGTACTGCCTGGCCAGATCCCTGGATTTTTCGTGGCCGCCGCCAAACATGCCCTCGAACCATGGATCGGGCATCGGCGTCAGCGGCGGCGGCGCGATGACCAACGCCTTCGGGGCCGGATAAGGGGTGCCGATGCCGCCGGCGCTGGTCAGGATCTGCCCGACTAGTTTCGCCATTCCATTGGCGATCTCGTAGGGCGTCCGGCGAAAATAGGATTTCGTGTCGTTTGTACCGAGCATCACGATGACCAGGTCCAGCGGCAGATGGCTGGCGATGGCCGAGGGCAGGTAGTTGGCCCCGTTCAAGCGCGGATCGTTGGGATCGTCGAGACAAGTCGTGCGTGCGCTCAAGCCTTCTTCGACGATGTGATAGCCCGCTCCCAGTGCTGCCGCCATCACGCCCGTCCAGCGTTGATCATAGGGATAGCGGTGGGTCGGTGATCCCTCCTTGACCGGAACCCAGCCCCAGGTCAGCGAGTCGCCGTAGCACATGATGTTTTTTGGCGGTGACATCCATGTCTCTCCATCTGTTTGCCAATTGTCTGAACGCGCGGTTTTATCGGTCCCGGCGAACACCGGTGCCCGCTTGCCTTTCGCTGTTTCACGTCAGGGGGTTCGCACGCGCACTCCGTAGAAGATCGCCGCGCCGAGGATGATGACGCCCTGAGCGATAAGCTTGCCGGGCTCGTCGATGCCGAGCACCGTCATCACCACGAACAGCAGCGCAAAACACAGCGCACCGAAGAAAGGCCCCCAGACGCCGCCGTCGCCACGGCCGAAGACGACGCCCCCGAGGATCGTTGCCGCGACGGCCAGGATCGGCAGATCGAGACTGACGCGGACGCTGCCGACGGCAATCGAACCTGTCTGCACCAGGGCCGCGATCGCCGCGATCAGGCCGGCCAGCGTATGCGCCAGGATGACGGTGCGCTGGACTGGCACTCCCGAGAAATGGGCTGCTTCGGCATTCTCGCCGACCGAGGCGACGTAGCGGCCAAACACCGTCTGCGACAAAAGCAGCGACACCGCGGCGGTCAGCAGGATCCAGAACAGCACCGGCGTCGGAACCGACAGGAATTTCGTGTTGTAGAGGTCGTTGAACAGCTTCGGCACGTCGCCGGGCGGATTGCCGCTCGACAGGAATTGCACCAACCCGACCAGGATGATGCTGACCGCCAGCGTCACGATGACCGCCGACACTCGCCGGTTGCCGATCATGAAGCCGTTGAACAGGCCGATGACGAGGCCCGTGGCGAGCGCCAGCGCGACGAAGAAAGGCAGCGACGCGCCGGGGAAAGTGCCCGACGAGATGAAATAGTTGATGAGCAGGATGACGCCGCCGCCGGAGAGGTCGATCGACTTCACCCGCATGACGACGAGTTGCCCCAGCACCAGGATGCCGAGCGGAACGATCTGCCTGATGAAGATGCCCATGATGTTGAGGTTGAGCATGTTCGGCCGCGCGATCCACAACGTCGCCAGCAGCACGAGGAAAACGAAATAGGACGGCGGGATGCGAAGCAGACGCCGGGCAATCGGATTTGCGAGAACGGCAGTCATCGCTCAGAGCCCCATTTTCTTGCGGGATTGCAGCCCGACCACCGCCAGCAGGATGCCGCCCTTGATAGCGGTCTGGACGAAGGGCGAGACGTTGGCGAGGTTCATGCCATTGGCCAGCAGCGCCATGACCAGCGCGCCGATCACCGTGCCGTGCAGGCTGCCGATGCCGCCGGAGAGCTGCGTGCCTCCAAGGGCGACGGCGGTGACGGTGTCGAGTTCGAAAAGCAGCCCGACATTCGGATCGCCCGACACGATGCGCCCGGCCAGGAAGACACCGGCAACGGCCGCGAAGCAGGAACAGACCACATAGGCGAGGATGATGTTGCGACGGTCGGCGACGCCGAAATTGCGGGCGGCACTTTCGGCGCCGGACGCGATGCCGCCGCCGATCGCAAACAGATGCAGCCCGTATCGCGATCCGTAGAGCAGCTTCCACGCTGCCAGGATCACGACGATGCCCCAGAAGGCCGGATAGGGAATGCCGAGGAAACTGCCCGAGACGGCGGCGATGACGATCTCCGGCACGGTGCCGCCGGAGACGGGACGCAAGATGCGCGTGATGCCAAGCACGATGTACTGCGTCGACAGCGTCGCGATGATCGGATGGACGTTGAAGCGGGTGATCGCCAGGCCGTTGATCAGCCCGATGAGTGCGGCCAGCAGAAAGACCGCCGGGATCAGCACGATCGCCGGCTGGTCGAGCGCCAGCACCGCCGTGGTGAAGCTGATGACCGAGCCGACCGACAGATCGAGCCCGCCGATGAGCACGACGACGAGTTGTCCGATCGCCGCGATGATCAGCGGCATCGCCTGGGCAACCAGGTTGAAGAGGTTTTCAGCCGTTGCGAACTGTGTCGTCTCGACGGTCAGCCACAGCGAAATGAGCAAGGCGACCAGCAGCGGCAGGCCCCACAGGCCTTGCCGTGTGTTCCGGCCACTCAGGATGCTGAAAAGCGAACGATACATGAAGGCCCCCTAATGCTGGCGCGTGGAGCCGCCCATCAGGGCCGCGTCGAGGATCTTGTGTTCCGTCGCCTGCGCCGCCGGCATTTCTGCAACGATGGTGTCGTGATGGACGACGTAGATGCGGTCGCAGAGCCCGATCAGCTCGATCGTCTCGCGCGACAGCACCAGCACGGCGCCGCCCTTGCGGGTGAAGTCGCGCAGCAGATGGTAGATCTCGGATTTGGCGCCGATGTCGACGCCGCGGGTCGGCTCTTCCACCAGCAGAAGGTCGAGATCGGCGGCCAGGTAGCGGCCGAGCAGAACCTTTTGCTGGTTGCCACCCGACAGGGAGCCGACTGGAGCGGATGGCCCAGCCGCCTTAATGTTCATGACCTCCATCATGCGGGCGATGACGTTTCGATACGGTCGCGCCGGCGCAAGTTCGGGTCGCCTCGAATGCAATCCGATGGCGATGTTGTGGGCGATCGGCAATGCGAGAAAGAGCCCCTCTTCCTTGCGGTCCTCGGGGACGAAGCCGACCTTCAGCTGCTGCAAATGTCGAACGCCCGATGATGCCGGGAGCGGCATTTTCAGCGCTTTGCCGTTGATGGAAATCGTCCCGGCGAAGGGATGATAGCGACCGATCAGCGATCGCAGGAAGCGCTGCTGGCCCTGCCCTTCCAGGCCGGCCAGGGCGACAATCTCGCCCTTGTGCAAAGTCAGCGACAGCGGCTGCGATGTCTCGGTAATCCTGAGGTTTTCGACGCGCAGTATCTCGTCGCCTTTGTCGCCCGTACGATCGGGAAAAAGGTCCTGGAGTTCGCGTCCGACCATCATGGCGATGAGTTCGTCGGTGGTGATTTCGGACACCATCCTGGTGCCGACCAGTGCGCCGTCCTTCAGCACCGTCACCGTGTCACAGAGCTCGAAGATCTCCTCCATGCGATGCGAGATGTAGACGACAGCCTTTCCCTTATCGCGCAGCCGGCGGATGTTGCGGTTGAGCACATCGACGTCGGCCGCATTGAGCGCCGCCGTCGGCTCATCGAGGATGAGCACGCTGGCGTCCGCCTGGATGCAATGCGCGATCTCGACGAATTGCCGCTCGGCGATCGTCAGGTTGGAAACGAGTTGCGACGGGTCGAGCGTGAGGCCGAGTTCGCCAAGCGCCTTGGCGGTCTGGCTGCTCATCGCGCGATAGTCGATCGAGCCGAACCGGGTCGTCGGCTCCCGGCCGAGAAACATGTTCTCGGCGATCGACAGATTGGGCAGCAGCGAATGCTCTTGGAAAACAGTCGAAATGCCTGCATCCAGCGCGTCGCGCGGCGACTTCAGATCGAGCTTTTCCCCGTTCATGAAGATCTCGCCGGAATCGGGCTGATGC
Organism: Mesorhizobium sp. LjRoot246; assembly: GCF_964254115.1. Lineage (NCBI taxonomy): Bacteria > Pseudomonadati > Pseudomonadota > Alphaproteobacteria > Hyphomicrobiales > Phyllobacteriaceae > Mesorhizobium > Mesorhizobium sp. LjRoot246. The sequence goes on from NZ_CAXUSN020000001.1 coordinate 5,814,247, forward strand.
ACGCCCGCCAGGATCTTCATCAACGTCGATTTGCCGGCGCCGTTCTCGCCCATCAAGGCGTGAACGCTCCCCCCCTTGAGATCGAGGGAAACGGAGTGGAGCGCCTTGCTCCCTCCGAACGCCTTCGAAATGTGGGACATCTCGATAAGATTGGTCACGAAACCCTCGAACGAACAGGATTCAACAGATGGAGCGGCCTGCGGGGAATGCTTGTCCACTCCCCGCCAGCCACAGCGCCGTCACTTCTTGCCGTAATATTCCTTGAGCTTGTCCTCGGGCAGTTCGCTCGGCCACCAGACATTGGCCGTCAAATCGTCGCGATAGTATTTGGCGGCCTTGTCCTTGTCCCAGCCGTCGGGATTGTAGACATAGCGCTTGTAGAGCTGCTGACCCTCGAGCAAAGCGACGGCGGCGCGCACGCCGGCCGCACCTTGGGCCGGGCTGTATTCCGGCGAGATCGACTTGAATCCGTCCGTGATCCACTGGCCGAAATAGCCATTGTTGCCCTCGCCCGAAATCGGCGGAATGGGCGTGCCGAACTGCTTGAAGACATCGACGCAAGCGCGCGTCATGTCGGCGCCGGACGACCAGATGCCGTCGACCTGCGGATTGTTCAAATAGAGCGTCTCGCACAGCTTCTTGGCCTTGTCGTACTGCCAGTCGCCATGCTCCTCGGCGATGATCTGCACATGCGTGCCCTTGAGCGATTCCAGGAGGCCGTTGTAGCGGTTGGTGTCTTCCGGATGGCCGGCAAGGCCACGCAGGACCCAGATCTTGCCGTTGTCGCCGACGGTCTTCACCAGCCAGTCGCCCATCACCTTGCCGAAGTGCTCGGCGCCGCCCTGGATTTCTGTGGTGTAGGCATCGGAATCGATGCGGCCGGTGTGAAGGATGACCGGGATGCCGGCGGCGACCGCCTTGGCGATGCTGGCATTCGCCGATGTGCTGGTCACCGGCTGAACGATGATCGCGTCGACATGCTGCGCGATCAGATCCTCGATATCGGCCACCTGCTTCTTCTGGTCGAAGCCGGCATCGAGCAGGATGAATTTCGAGATGCGCTTGTCCTTTGCCGCGGCGTTCTCCGCCTCATGTGCCACCTGCACGGTCCAAGTGTTTGCGTTGACGCCGAAGTCGCTCATTCCGATGACCCAGGGCGGATCTTTCTTGAACGCACCGGCCGCGGTCATGCGCGTGTCGTCGGGGCGCGGCGCGACGCCGTCCATCAGCTTGACATCTTCCGCATGCGCCAACGTCGCGACAAGCGCGGACGCAACGAGCACTCCCAGACCGACGGTTTTCAGCAATCCTAACATTGAACTCTCCTCCTTGTGGTTGCCCCGGCCGTGCGAATTCGCACGGGCCGCGAGACGCTCTCCCAATGGCATGCTCGTCGTCGCAAACCGACCGATGCACGCAATTCTCCCGCCCCTCGAACACATACGTGTCGAAGCCCAACTTCTGCTGGACGATGATGACGGTCGAGAACTCCTCCGGGCACTTTAGAAGCACAGCGGTTTCGACCTGTCAATAGTTAGTCATGTTGAATGACTATTCCCTTGCTTGCGTTTCACCGCTCCGCTATCCATCATGGATGACACTCGCCTGTACGGCGCGTGATCAGTCCCAGCGGGAAAAACATGCGATCAGTCTTGTGCTACGGCGACTCCAACACACACGGCCAAATGCCCGGCAAAGGACCGCTCCAGCGCTATGGACCCGATGAACGCTGGCCGGGAATCCTGCGTGCTCAGCTGGGGGCCGGTTGGTACGTCATCGAGGAGGGATTGAGCGGTCGAACGACCGTCCATGACGATCCGATCGAGGGCGCCCACAAGAACGGCCGGACCTATCTTCGCCCTTGTCTGCAGAGCCACGCGACACTCGATCTCGTCATCATCATGCTCGGCACCAATGATCTGAAGATCCGCTTCAACAAGCCGCCGTCGGAAGTGGCGATGGGCATCGGCTGCCTCGTCTACGACATCAAGGAGCTGGCGCCCGGCCCGGGCGGCACCACCCCGGAAATCATGATCGTGGCGCCACCACCGATGCAGGACGACGTCAAGGAATGGAAGTCCATCTTCGCCGGCGCGCCGGAGAAATCGCGCCTGCTCGCGCTTGAGTTCGAGGTCCTGGCGGACTCGCTCGAACTGCACTTTTTCGATGCCGGCTCGGTTGTATCCTGCAGCGAAGCCGACGGGTTTCATATCGATGTCGAGGCGCACAGATTGCTTGGCACCGCACTCGCCCGCGCGGTCGACGCGATCGGCTGGAGCCGCTCCACATGAGCAATCCCGGTATCGCCAGGCAATGCGCTCTTACCGACGGGGCGACCCTTGCCTGACATGAGATTCGCACCACCCAATCCGTTGCGCATCGCCGATCGTGCGAGCGGATTGAACGCGTTGAGCGTGCGCAGCTACAATGAGCGGCTGGTACTGTCGCTACTGCTGCAGAACGAAGGCATTTCGCGGATGGAAATCGGCGAGAAGACCGGCCTGTCGGCGCAGACGGCCTCGGTCATCGTCCGTTCCCTCGAGCAGGAAGGCCTGGTCTCGCAGGGCGAGGCGCAGCGCGGCCGCGTCGGGCCGCCCACCATCCCGCTTTCGCTCAACCCGGAGGGCGCCTATGCGGTCGGCGTCGGCTTCAGCCGGCGCAGGATCGACATCGCGCTCATCGACTTCATCGGCACCGTGCGCTTCCACAAGCAGTTGCCGGCGGATGAAGCCAATCCGTTTCCGCAAAGCAGTGATTTGCTGGGGGCGATCGGGCAAGCCATGACGAGCCTGCCGGTCGAGGCGCGCAGCCGCGTCGCCGGCATCGGGCTGGCCGTTCCCGACGAAGTCGACGCCATGGCTGCAACCCGCAACGGATCGAGCACCTCCCTCAAGGCTTTGCAAGGCGAGATCGAGGAGCAGAGCAAGCTGCCGGTTTTCGTGCAGAACGACATCACCGCGGCAGCCGGCGGCGAAAGCATGTTCGGCGTCGCCAAGCCGCTGAACGACTATTTGTTCTTCTATCTCGGAGCACGGCTGCAGAGCAGGCTCATCCTCAACCACCAGATCTACAAGGGAAACTCCAGCGCCAGCTTCGATCATGGCCTTGTGCGCCTGGAGAGCGAACTGACCAAGCGCGGGCGTCCGTCCGAAATCATCTGGAGCAGCAGCCCTGAGTGGCCTGACCTTGGCGAGGCCTACAGCGAATGGCTGGGGGAATGCTCCAACCGCCTGAAAGCGTCGATCTCCGCACTGACCCAGTTTGTCGAGTTCAGGACGGTCGTCCTGTCCAGCTATGCGCCGCAGAAGATCGCCAAGGCGTTGTGCGCCGACATCAGCCGGGAATTCGCCACCATCGAAGCGTTGCCGGCGCGCGTCACCATCAGCCCGAAGGCCGTAGGCGCGGCAAGCCTGCCGTTCAGCTCGCGCTTCATGATTCAGTGATCGTACCGACCAGCGCTGTTGCGCCTAAAGTATCTTTCCGAGGGTCGTTGCCAGGGTGAAGAAAGCTTTTGCCGGCTGAGAGAGTTCTTCAAACGGACGGCTAAGCAGCCCTATCGGACTGATGGCGTCCCTGTCGTCGATGCGGATGAAGGTCGGGGATGGCTCGACGTGGAGCTTGCTGCCCATCTCGGCCAGGATGCTGACGCCGACCCCGAGCCCCACCAGGCGGCAGGCCGTCGCATACTCCGTGCCCGAGCAGATAATGTTCGGCAGGAAGGCCTCGCGGGCGCACAGTTGCAGGACCAGGTTGTGAAACGGCTCGCCACGGTTGCTGATGAGGATAAACGGCTCTTCGCGCAACTGCCTGAGCTTCACCGAGGTCTCACCGGCCAGCGGGTGCGATTTCGGCAGCACGGCCAGCAGGGACTCTTCGCGCAACACTGTGATCGAGAGCTTGGTGCGGTCGTGCGGCAGCCTGATCAAAGCGATGTCGATCTCGTGCCGCTCGGCGCTGTCCAGCAGATGCGGCGTTCGGTGTTCGACAATGTGCAGGTCAATATTGGGATATAGGGCTCGGTACTCGACAATGAGCAGCGGCAAGAGGTGATACGCGAGTGCGCCCGAGGCGCCCACGCGCAACATCCCCTTCTCCAGGCCTGTTCGCGCCCTGATTTCCTTGGCCGCGTCCTCTGTCTGCAGAAGGATGCTCCGGGCGCGGGGCAGGAACGCCTCGCCGAGGTCGGTGAGCCGGCATATGCGGCTTGAACGCTGGAAAAGGTCACCGCCGAGTTCGTCCTCAAGCCTCTTGATCTGTTGCGACAGGGGTGGCTGCGACAGATGCAGCGCCTTGGCCGCGCGCGTGAAGCTCAGATGCTCGGCGACCGCGACAAAGTACCGTAGCTGGAAGAGTTCCACGTCGCCTCCGCTAGACCGGTGTAACCGCTACATGTCAGTGATCCATCCCGGCGCCGACACCGTCCGTTTAAGACGGCGCGCGCGGGACCGGCGGGCGCCTGAAGACCGTCAACATCCGGCGTAATTCCTACCTTAGCGGTCGCCTCTGATCAATTCGTTTTTGCGATAGATAACAGTCTTCAAAAGTCTTGGACAATGGATGGCGCCAGCCATTAACTTTGAGCCAGATGCACGTCACATTCAGCTGTGCGGCATAAGCAATTGGTCCTGAGGAGCGTAGCCATGCAATGGACAGACGTCCGCAACAACATTGACTCAGAAGTCAAAAGAATTTGGTCCGTCGAAAGCGACGACATTACACGTCTCAGGATGGGTGTCTGTCACGGCAAAGCCGGTTCTTTTGGTCAATACTTTTCCACCATGGTTTTTGCGCTCACCTACACCTTGGCTCTCGGTGAACACGTCGTCTACGGCCTCGTCAAGGGCGCCGACAACGACAAGGTTCCGCTCGAGGCGCTCAAGGAGCTGACCCGGGAGCATTTCGTCGTAGGCTTCAGGGCGCCGATGTTTGTCGGCTACGTGCTGGCCCCCAAGGCCGAGTCATTCGCCGAAGAGATCGTGGCAGTGCTCGACGGCGTCAAAAGCCGCGAGGACTTCAAGGCGCTCCTGGGCGCCTATTTCACCTACCAGAACATTCTTCACTGGTGGCTCCACGTCTACTTCCCATGGTCGCTGGGCGCGGTTTTCGAACAGGTTGACGCCGATCGCGTCAAGACCCTGCGGCGGCTCGTCGGCTAACTGAAATTGAGATAAAGGAGTATCGCGTCAATGGCCAAGACATTGCTCATTGAATGGAAAGAGCTGGGGTGCAAGGCCCACATCCAGCTGCTTTGGGACAAGGCGCCGAAGCTGTGCCAGGCGGTGGTCGACTGCTTGCCACTGCGGTCGATCAGTTGGCATTCGGTCATCTCGGGTGACAACATCGGCTTTGCGCTGCCGGTCGTCTGCACGACCTTCGAGAACCCGCAACCCCGCACGCGTGGCAACATGTACATCTACGCCAATGGCCAGCTAGGCATTGTGCCCTATGGCGGGTTCTCCGAGCCGGGTGATGTCAACACGTTCGGCCGGATCGACCAGAAGGACATGGACGATGTCGCCAAGGCCGGCACTACCGTCGCCGAGTTCTTCAGGAAGGGACCGGGTCGGCCGATCTTTGTCGACATCAGCGTCGTCAACTGAAAGGCCGCGACCTAAATCCGGCAGCGGCGGTGCTCAGCGAGCTCGGCAGAACCTTCGTCTGAACATGATGGCAGGTGGTTGAATTGACCGATAGCTTATCTCTGTTTGGTTTCGGCCCAGGAGGATGGGGCTCCATCCTCCTGGCGGGTACCGCCACTACCCTTGCCGCCGCGCTTTGCGGCCTGGTCCTGGCCGCCCTCCTCGGCGCGCTCGGGGCAAACGCCAAGCTGATGGGTGGGCGGTCCGCACGCGTCGTGGCCGAGGCCTACACCACGGTGCTTCGCGGCGTACCCGAACTTCTGGTCATCTTCCTGCTCTATTTCGGCAGCAGCTCCGTGCTCAGCGGCGTCGCGGGGTTGTTCAACTATGACGGCTTCCTCGCCCTGCCCGGCTTCGCCGCCGGCGTCCTGGCCATCGGCGTTGTCGAGGGCGCGCAGATGGTTGAGGTCTTCCGCGGGGCATTCCTGGCCGTCAAGCCTGGCGAGATCGAGGCCGCAAAGGCTTGTGGCATGGGCCGCATGCTGCGCTTCCGGCGGATCGTCGCCCCCCTCACCATGCGCCATGCCTTGCCGGGCTTCGGCAACGTCTGGATCGGGCTTCTCAAAGGCTCCTCGCTGCTGTCGGCCACCGGGGTCGCGGAACTCATGCGCCAGACCGAGGTCGCGGCCGGTTCGACCCGCCTTCCCTTCAATTTCTATCTTGGCGCGGCGGCGATCTACATCACGATCACCGTCACCTCGGGTCTGTTCTTCCAAGCAGCCGAGCGGCGCTTCTCGCGCGGCGTCGTGAGGGCGTGATGGATCTACAACTCATCGGCCAGAGCTTCCTTGACCTCTTGGGCGGCGTTCCACTAACCCTCGAACTGTCCGTGCTCGCGATCTGCGGCGGTTTCGTCCTGGGCTTCGTCGTCGCAACGATGCGACTGTCGCGTCACGCTATCCTCTACTCGACCGCCTGGATCTACGTCCAGGTGGTTCGCAGCACGCCACTGCTGGTCCTGCTCTTCCTCGTCTACTACGGGCTTGGACAGTTCGCGACGGTCCGCTCGAGCATGCTGTGGCCGATCCTGCGCGAACCGTACTGGTGCGCCGTCATCGCGCTTGTCATTAACGCGTCCGCCTTCGCGTCAGAGATCATCCGCGGCGGATTGCTCTCGGTCGGAAGCGGCGAGGTCGAGGCAGCGCGTGCCTGCGGCATGTCGGGAACGCTGCTACTGCGCAGGATCGTCATCCCGATCGCCGTGCGCCAGGCACTGCCCGCCTACAGCAACGAGATGGTGGCCATGGTGAAGGCGACCTCGCTGGCCTCACTGGTCACATTGATGGACGTCACGGGCATCGCTGCTTCGATCGCGTCCACGACCTACCAGCCGATCGCGGTCTTCGTGGCTGCCGGTGCAATCTATCTTATCATCAACACTTTGCTGACACGGGCGGTAAAGGCCCTCGAGTACCGCCTAACGCCGCACCTGCGTCCCGCGGACCATGGCCCGGGCCTGGCAGCAACAAAGCCAGGCGGGTTCCCGACATGACTACTGCCGTTCGCCTGCACAACATCCATAAGCGGTTTGGCGCCCTCGAAGTGCTACGCGGCATCAATCTGGAAGCCAAAGAGGGTGAGGTCGTCTCGCTGCTGGGTTCATCCGGGTCGGGCAAGTCCACGTTGCTTAGATGCATCAACATGCTTGAGGTCCCGACCGAGGGCGACGTTTGGGTCGCTGGCGAGGCGGTGAAGTTCGGGGCTCCACGCCGGGGTGCTGCGCGGGTCGTCGACACAGCCCAGATCGACCGGCTGCGCTCGCGCATCGGCATGGTGTTTCAGAGCTTCAATCTGTGGCCCCACATGACGGTCTTGGAGAATGTTATCGAGGCCCCGGTGCATGTACAGCGCCGCAATCGCCCAGAGTGTGTCGCCGAGGCGCTTGAGCTGCTGGCCAAGGTCGGTATCGTCGATAAGGCCCGGCAATATCCCGCTCACCTCTCCGGTGGTCAGCAGCAGCGGGCCGCGATCGCTCGCGCGCTCGCCATGCACCCCAGTCTCCTGCTTTTCGACGAGCCGACATCGGCTCTCGATCCCGAACTCGTAGGTGGGGTGCTGCGTGTCATGCGCTCTCTCGCCGAAGAGGGTCGCACGATGTTGGTCGTAACCCACGAAATGAGCTTCGCCCGCGACGTCTCCAGCCGAGTCATCTTTCTCCACAAGGGTGAAGTCGAAGCCGACGGCCCACCAGAAGACGTCTTTACAAGGAGCAACTCGCCCCACTTTGAGCAATTTTTGGGACGGGAAGCGCAATAAAACGAAGTATGCAATATGAAGAAGGGGAACATACCATGAAATACACCACAAGACTTGCAGTCGTACTGGTTGTACTTGTAGCCGCGTACCCTGCCTTTGCCAAAGACAAGAAAATCACCGAGGTTCTTATCGCCACCGAAGGCGGGTATCAACCTTGGAACTATACGAAGCCGGATGGCACAATTGCTGGTTTCGAGATCGATCTAGCAAATGACCTCTGCAGCCGAATGAAGGTCAAATGCACGTTCACCGCGCAATCATTCGACAGTATGATACCCGCGCTCAACGCTGGAAAGTTCGATGCAATTATGGATTCGCTCACCATCACGCCGAAGCGCGAAGAGGTGATCGGTTTCTCTGCTCCATATGGATCGCTCTGCTACACATTCGCGACTTCCAACAGCGACATCGAAAGCAAGCTCAAGCCTGACGATAGCATCATTTCCTTGGACAATGAGCCGGCGACAAAGAGCGCACTCGACCTTCTCAAAGCTGCCTTCACAGACAAGACGATTGGAACGCTGGCAGGGGGCGGTTCGGTCGCATTTGTCGATACCTATCTCAAGGGCAGCACTTTGATGCGGCAGTACAAAACTCCCGAAGCGCGTGACCTCGACCTGGCAGCTGGCCGGCTTGACGTGATTATCGGCACAAAGGACCAGCTCGTCGACCTCGTGAAGAAGCCGGGCAATGAATCTGTAAAAGTTGTCGGTCCGTGTTTTCAAGGTGGCCTTCTCGGGAAGGGCGTCGGCGTCGGCGTGCGCAAGGAAGATACCAACCTTAAGGCCCTGTTCGACAAGGCAATCGCCGAAGCCAAGAAGGACGGGACCATCAAGAAACTATCAGTCCCGGTCTTTGGGGTAGATCTGACACCACAATAACAGCTGGGCCATCGCGGATCTGCCGAACCCGTAATGGTTCGACAAACCTAACCTGGACTTGGGTTCACCACCCTCCCCACGGGGTGAACCCACTGCTGCTACAGGAAAATGGGCGGTTCGTCGTGGTTGAATGATGTGCCGCTCATTTTTGTGACCGACAAGGCGCCGGGAAACCCATCCTTATGAGGGGCTTGATCTGTTGGTCGATCCAATGATCCCGCGATCCGTCTGCCATAAGAGTGTTGCCGCATTTATGGCCGCCACGAGCCTGTCGGCTTTGATCCACCGCATCCCCCGTATTTTCAGAGGCCAAAAGGTATCCGCATGACAATCATCCTTCATCCCGGCCGCGTTCCGCTGGCCGATCTCGCAGAGATTTATTGGAACAATGGTTCCGCCAAACTCGATCGATCCTTTGATGCCGGGATCGAACGGGCGGCAGCGCGTATTGCCGAGATTGCCGGCGGCAATACCCCGGTTTACGGCATCAATACTGGTTTCGGCAAGCTCGCCTCCATCAAGATCGACAGTGCAGATCTTGCGACCTTGCAGCGTAACCTCATTCTTTCGCATTGCTGCGGCATGGGGAGCTCGTTGCCGGAAAACGTTGTGCGCCTGATCATGGCGTTGAAGCTGATCTCCCTTGGACGCGGCGCCTCCGGTGTTCGCCTTGAACTGGTGCGACTCATAGAAGGAATGCTCGATAAGGGCGTCATCCCAAACATCCCAGAAAAGGGTTCCGTCGGCGCGTCAGGTGACCTTGCACCGCTCGCTCACATGACGGCCGCGATGATCGGCGAAGGCGACGCAATCTTCAACGGCGCTCTGATGCCCGCAGGCGACGCGCTGTCAAAGACCGGGCTCAAGCCGGTGGTGCTTGCTGCCAAGGAAGGTTTGGCGCTGATCAACGGCACGCAGGCATCGACTGCTCTGGCCCTGGCGGGTCTTTTCCGGGCGCATCGCGCTGCACAGACCGCGTTGGTGACCGGAGCGCTTTCCACCGACGCAGCAATGGGATCTACTGCTCCGTTCCATGCTGAGATCCACACTTTGCGTGGTCACAAAGGCCAGATTGACGCGGCTGCCGCTTTGCGCAAGCTACTCGAAGGATCGGAGATCCGTAACAGCCACATCGAGGGCGACGAGCGCGTCCAAGACCCGTATTGTATCCGCTGCCAGCCGCAGGTTGATGGCGCCTGCCTCGATCTCTTGAGTTCAGTCGCTCGCACGCTCGAGATCGAGGCGAATGCGGTCACGGATAACCCACTTATTCTCTCGGATAACACTGTCGTTTCGGGTGGCAATTTCCATGCTGAGCCGGTGGCTTTCGCTGCCGATCAGATCGCACTTGCGGTCTGTGAAATCGGCTCTATTGCGCAACGGCGTATCGCGCTTCTGGTCGATCCGGCGCTATCTTACGGACTGCCTGCCTTCCTCGCCAAAAAGCCAGGGCTGAATTCGGGCCTGATGATCGCCGAAGTAACTTCCGCCGCGCTCATGAGCGAGAACAAGCAAATGTCGCATCCCGCCTCGGTGGATTCGACACCGACTTCGGCCAACCAGGAGGATCACGTTTCGATGGCTTGCCACGGCGCCCGCCGCCTGCTGGCGATGACGGATAATCTCTTCGGTATCCTCGGCATCGAAGCGCTTTCTGCGGTTCAGGGCGTTGAGCTGCGAGGGCCGCTCAAGACCAGCCCGGCCCTGTTGAAGGCTGCCGCTATTGTGCGCAAGGATATTCCTGAGTTGGAAGAGGATCGCTATATGGCGCTCGACCTCAAGGCCGCAAGCATGCTCGTCGCATCCGGCGCCCTGGTTTCCGCCATCGGATCCGACATACTGCCGGTGCTGGGAGCATAATCATGAGCCGTTTCGAAGTCCGTCGGGGGATCTCACCGGTTGTCCTCGCTAGCCTCATAGTAGAAAGATGCGATAATTCGGGTCGACGCCGCAAAGTTGTCACGTCAGATATCTGAGGAGGTTCAGATGTGGACCATAATTGCCAAGCTTCGGATATCGCGCCAAACTTGGAAAATAATTCTTTTGGGAATGAAAAGCCCGCGAAGATCAGCATCCTGTCGCAGTATCTGCTGGTGACACGATCCGACCTCTGATTGTGTTCTTCGTATATATGACGTCGCCGGCCGATACTTCTGATGCCGCCTGCTTCCTAATTTGTAGGTCAGGTTCGATTACTGTCGGTATCACCAAGGTTTTCAAGCACACGTGATTTGACGCCGTGCTTTTTTACCAATTACTATGGCGTTTTTGTTGGCCAATCCGCAGCCTTTCAATCCGCAGCCTTGATGTGTATTCGCGCGATGTCGCATTGTCTGGTGGCAGTGACACGCAACCGCCGCTATCGATATTCACTGATCGTGGCGATTTGAGAACACCCGTGCGCGGCGCCTTGTCGATTTTCTTGTTTTCCAAGAAATCGTCGATCTGATCGTACGTGACGCCATGTGCCAAGGTGGGCCCTCCCACGTCTGGGCCGGTAACTTGCAGGTAGACTGGCGAAGATAGTGCTCATACGAGAAGGAAGCGCATAGGCCGCAACGATCATTTGCGGACCGACATGGGACACCGCAAATGAACTTCATGAAATGGTATCAGATCGAGGTCTTCCAAGCCGTTATGAAAACTGGTTCCATGACGGCGGCGGCGCGGCTTCTGAATTTGTCACAACCGTCCATCAGCAAACACATACAGGCGCTAGAAGCCACGATCGGTGCGAAGCTCTTTGTGCGCGAGGGACGCGGCATCATCCCCACTCCCACGGCGACTTCGATGTTTGAAGAGGTGCATGTCCTGTTCGACCAAGCCAGTAGTGTAGATCGCTTGCTTGAATCGTTTTCGAGAAATGCCAGACGGCGCCTACGGATCGGCCTTCCCGCGGTCCTAAGGTCTCGCTTTATCAGCGAAGTCCTTGCGCACATGAAGACGGAACATAAGGATCTTGCCCTCTACATTGCCGTGAAAGACTCAGCGATACTCAAAAATTGGATCACATCCGGGCGCCTCGACGTGGCGATCGTTGGTGAACAAATATACGGACCGGGGATCAATATAGCGAAAAGTCCGATGTTTTGCATTATGCCGGTCGGTCACCCCCTGACATCCAAGACTCATGTCGAACCGTCAGATTTGGCAGTGTATGATTATGTGGCGTTTGAGAGCGACAGCCCGCTGCAATCGGCAATAGACGGCGTCGTCCGGGACAGCGGCATGAAACTGTACCCGAAAGCGATCGTCACGACGACGCCCACATTGGTAGAATTGGTCGGGCACGGCATGGGTATTTCAGTCGTTCATCCGTTCGCCATGATTGACTCGAGTACCAAGGTTGAGGTTCGGTCCTTCATTCCCGAGATATTCTGGGACTACAAAATTATCGTTAGCTCGACGATTGGTAACTCGGCGCGTATCGACGATTTCGTGGAGGCAGCCAAGGCGACGGCAGCAGCGTGCCTCGAATCCTTTGACGCGAGTCGAAAGTCGATGGCCGAACGCTCGCCACAAAACTCTGTCAGGGACAGCTGAACCGGCTGAGCCAGAAAAGCGGCCCCTGACAGCACAACGGTTACACGATGCCGGCAAGGCTCTTCACTTCGGCGGCCGAGCGGTGTGGGAACACCACGCCGAGCTTCCAGGGAAACATGAGGTGGATCCACTGGTGAAGCTTGATGATGTAGGTATGCATCGAGCCAGTGAGATCGCGATATTCTTCCTTGGTCCGAACGAAATCGAGAGCCTTGTTGTACTTCTCGCCAAGCTCATGCATGCCCGTAAGCCCGAGATCCTCCATGAACTCGAAAATATGGAAGGTCCCGAACAGAAACTCGCGCGTGACCGTGACCAGTTGCTCGAGCTCGATGTTCTGGTGAAGCGACGATTTCTGGAATCGGAAGACGATGTCCTGGCTGACGATCATCAGGTAAGCCTCGAGGTGAACCAGCACGCTGAACACCTGCTTTCCTGAGCCGGCGCCACTGTCGATCACCCCGGCGACCACTTTGCGCAGCTCGGGAGGTTCTTCGAGCCAGATACGGTCGATGTTGCTTTCGATCTCGGCGACAACGTCGCGCCAGTCGGATACCTGTACGTTTTTCATGTTCACCACTCCTGAATGCCGACTTCAACAACATGCCGAACGGGATTGACCACGGTGTCGGCCCAGACCCCACTGCCGAGATCGCGCAGGGCGTCCAGGTCTTCGGCGATGACTTCGGCAAACTGGTTCACGGTGGCGCTTTCCGTGATCTCGCCGTAGCAGAGATTTATCTTCTGGCTCGGCTGGTAGAAGAACACCGAGCCGAAGACGCGGGGGACCATCACGCCAGGGCCATCGTAGCGAATGCGTGTCACCGCGCCGATGGTCTGCCCGGACACCACCACATGCGAATAGAGGCAGCGCGTGGGCAGCGCCGAACGGATGACCTCGATCAAGCGAGCATTGCGTTCGAGCCATCGGGCCCTGACGGTGAAGTCGTATCTCGGGACGTGAAAACTTATTCCATTGCCAGACGGCATGGCTTTGCTCCGTTTGTTGTTGAAGGGTTGGTAATAAGGCGCGCGTCTACATGGCTTTGAACCGCTGGACGCCCATGACTCGGTTCACGAGTATGATGAAGGGGATGGCCGCCAGAAGCATGAGCACGCCATAGGCCGCGGCGACAGAGTCATACTCATTGGCCATGTAGGCAAACAGCATCATGGCGAAGGTCTGGTTCTTGACGCTGCCCAGGAAGGTTCCAATGACCGCATCGTTGAAGACGGCGACGACCGCCATGATGGCTGCCACGGTCGCCCCCCGGCTGACCGCCCGCAACGTGGTTGCCGTGAAAGCCCTGGTGCGCGACATGCCGAACACTCGGGCTGCGTCCTCGACGTCGGTGTTGACGTGCTGCAATGCCCCGACCAGCGCCCGATACATCAGCGGAAAAGCGACAACCAGATAGGCAAGGAGCAGTATCGCGACGGAGCCGATCAAGCCCATCGCGGCAGCCATGACCAGCATCGCAAACGCCAGGACACTGGTTGGAACGAAAATGGGCGAAATGGCCAGGAAATTTACCGCCTTCAGCCAGCGTCCCCGGCCTCGGATCACGGCGACCGCCAGCAGAATTGCCAGAACGCCAGCGAGGATCGTGACCGCGACGCTGATCGACATCGATCGCAACGCAGCCATGAGATAGTCGGGACGAGACAACGCTTCGTTGAACCAGCGCAGGCTGAAGCCCGTAATCGGGTATGGCACGTCGTTGTCGTTGATCGAGGCGAGAACAAGCAAGATCAGCGGCAGACAAATGAAGACGAGGATCAGATAGGTGAGTATCCTGCATGCGATTTTTGTCATCGGTAAGCCTCCTAGACCACCTGACGCCGAGCCAGCCAGGACTGGATCGCCAGAATGATGCCGCCGCTTATCAGAAGAAGCAGGATCGAGAGCGTCGCCGCCATTGGCCAGTCGGCGCCAGCGGTCCCCGATGAGGACTGATAGATCTGCGTCGAAATCATGTTGACCCGGCCGCGGCCAAGCAGCACCGGCACCTCGAATGCGGCAATGCTTGCCGGCAGCGAGAAGACGATGCTGGTCAGGATTCCAGGCATCGATAGGGGAAGGTGGACATGCCAGAACCGCTGCCACCTGTCTGCACCGAAGCAAGCCGCGGCATCGTCATAGTAATCCGGCATCTGTTCGAACTGCGCCAACAAGACCAGGATTGAAATCGGCAGGGACGCGTACACGAGACCGATGAGAACCGCCGGTTCGGTGCCCATGAAGATGATCGGGTTGGCAATCAGCCCCGACGCCATCAGCCCCTGATTGAGCGGCCCGCCAGGCGCCAGAATGATCTGCAGCGCGTAGACCTTGATCACGAAGCTGACCATGTAGACGGCAAAGATTCCCGAAACGATCAGGTCCTTGCGCTTCTCATGGCGAGAAACATGCCCTGCCACGATGTATCCGATCGTGACGGCTATCAGCGTGGCTGTGATGCCGAGATAGATGCTGCGGACAATCGATTTCGAGATGAAGGCCTTGCTGAACAAGGCAGCGAAATTCTGTGCCGTGAGCGGGAGCGAGTAGAGCAGCCTCGGCGTGCCCGATGAGAAGCTGACGAAGGCCACCCAGCCAATGCTCACGCAGAACAATGCGATGAGCGGCAGGGCGGGCGCTGCAAGCAAATTGGCTCTGCTTTTCATGATGGCTCCACCCCGCTCGAGCTCCTGCGGACGATGCGGATTTTGCGGTAATCGATGAAGATCTCTGTCCCGGGGCCAACGACCGGCGATGCGTCATCGCTGGCGCGAATGGTGCACAGGGCTTGTTGGCTCAGCTCCGGGATGGAAAGCAGCAGGCGATATTGATCGCCCCGGTAGACGACCGACGCAATCTCCGCCTTCAACCGCAGATCGCGTCCTGGTGGCGTTGCTCCCACGATCGAAATGTCTTCGGGGCGGATCATGATGCTGGCGTCCGACTCGATGGACAGACCCGGCTGATGCGCACGAATGTCGGCAACGAGAGTCTCGGGCAGATCAGCCAGCCTCCAGATATTGGCTTCTCCGAGCGTCTTGGCCGTGATGGCATATTCCGGAGCGCGATAGAGTTGGGTTGGGGAATCGATCTGAACGATGCGACCTCCGTCCATGACGGCAATCCTGTCGGACATCGAGAGTGCCTCCGACCGATCATGGGTCACGTATAGGACCGAGAGCTGTAATCGACGCTGGAGGTTCATCAGTTCCACGCACATGCTTTCACGCAATTGTGCATCGAGATTGGAGAGCGGTTCATCAAGCAGCATGACGTCGGGTTCCGTCACGATGGCCCGCGCAAGGCCGACGCGTTGCTGCTGACCGCCACTCAATTCCTTGGGACGTTTGTTCTTGAAGTCCTGCAGGCCGATCAGATCGAGCACCGCCTCGACCTTCGCGACCTGCTCCGCGCGAGGCAGTTCGCGTTTCATCCTCAAGCCAAAGGCTATGTTGTCGAACACGTCGATATGAGGAAAAAGGGCATAGTTCTGGAACACCATCGAGATGTTCCGTTTTTCCGGTCCCAATCGCGTCACGTTCGCCCCGCGTATTCGGACATCGCCCTGGCTGGGATTGAGAAGCCCGGCCACGATCTTGAGCGTTGTCGTCTTGCCGCAGCCGCTTCGGCCCAGCAACGAAACGAACTCTCCCTTTGCGATCTCCAGGTTTAGATTATCGATTCCGCCGCGAATGGACCCTTCGTACTTGAACGTAACGCCTTTTACTTCAACCTGTGGTTCAGACATGTCACGCCTCGCTGTCCGCACGACCCCACGCCCCGCGGGATGCGGGCGTGGGATCGCCTAGCTTACCCGCTTAGTTCTCGACGGCGCTGAGAAACGCCTGGCCGAGTTCCGCCGCGATTGGAGTGATCTTTTCCCAAGGAATCTGCATAATTTTTGCCACGTTGTCCTCGCCTTGAATGACTCGGCGATCAAACTTCGGGTCGAGCACTGTCGTGGCATTGGCGGGGCTGTAGTAGCCGCATTCAGCGAAGGACTTCTGCACGTCAGCGTCCAACATGTAGTTGATGAGCACGTGCGACCAGTAGTTACTAGGGGTCCTGGTTACCCCGGCTTCTGACGTGATCAGGTAGGCCCCCTCCTTCGGCGCCGCCCACTTGATGTTCAGGCCAGATTTCTCGGCCATGGCGATGGAAACGTTCAACGGCCCGACCGTCAAAGAACTTCTGGGATCGTCGACGAACGAGGACTGCATGGCGCCCGAACTGGCCAGCACCGCTCCGAGCTTCGGCTTGAGATGCTCGCGCACGTGGTCCAGCACCGCATCATAGTCGGACAGCTTCTCAGGCCATGCACCGTTCAGTGTCTTGGCCATGATGGCAAGCCAAGCCACGGTATTCTGGCTGTCAGGTACGCGGACGTTCACAACGCCTGGCGTATCAGCCGAGGCCAGATCAAACCAGGACGTCGGAGGTTTCTTCCACTTGTCGGCATTGTAGACAAGCCCGGTCGGGTTGTAGGTGAAGACAACCGAATAGCGCTTGTCGCCATCGGTGCCAATAGCGGTCAGAGGCTTGTAGAGATCGGGCAGATTGGAGAGCAAAGACGGATCGATGTCAGCAAGAACGCCGAGTTCGTGGGCAGCGCGCATGTCCGACTGACCGGCAACCAAAACATCAATCTCGGGTGCGTCACCTTGAGCCTGCAACTTGGCAACCGGCGGCTGTGTGGTGACGAGATTGAGCTTGATCCCGGTGCCGTTTTCGAACGCAGGCACCAACGATTTTTTGACGCAAGCCTCCCACACACCCGAGAATCCATTGAGCGTCAACGAGGCCGGCTTTTCTGGGGCCTGCGCGAATGCCGGGCCGAACAACGACGTTGTAGCCATCAACAGCGCGGCGGCGACAGACACCCTGAGCGTGCGTTTCGAAATTGATTTGTTGGATGCATTCCTCATGTCATTCCCCTTTTTGTTGTTGAATGGAGGCTATCCCAGCGATCTCGCCCATGGCCAATTCAGTTTTTTGCGCGACCTATTCCTATGGGGAATATGCTCGCACATAGAGAGGCAGGTAACGCTATCAAGTGCTTAGGAATGCAGCAATTATTCTAATGCGCATGGGGAATAAGTCGATTGAAATGGAAGGTCTAATTGCCGCTAGCTGCATCCTGAACTTGCGGTACGCGGGGTAATCCCAAGGATAGGTGCACCTCACGACTATACTTGGCCAATCGATCCAAATGTGCGGCTCGACGACCACACCAAAGCGGAAGGCGCTAGTCATCAGCGCACGCGGCGCATCATTCGCCGATTCCGGACAGCCGGCAGGATCGGATGCGGTTGATTTTGCGCAGGCTAGCTGCGCAGAAGAAGGGCCTTGGAAGAATTCGGACTTGAACGGCACTGCGGTTGTACCAAGCGCCGACGTATCACTGCCGATGTCACGAAACCAAGATGGAAGGGAGTCCGTTGTGATAGTAAGGATCGCTGATCACGATGATATTCCGCAACTTCTGCAACTCTATCGTGATCTAGATCCGAAGGACAAAGAGATTTCACTTGCCGAAGCACAAAACAGATGGAAGCGGCTAAAAGATTACCTTGGAAGCGATATATTCGTGGGGTGTCTTGACGACACCGTCGTGACGACCTGCACGCTGATAGTGATTCCTAACCTCACACGCGGTGGAGCTTCATATGCTCTGATTGAAAACGTCGTGACCCGTGAGAATCACAGAAGGCAGGGATACGGCAAAGCGGTTCTCCTCCAAGCAATTGAGACAGCTTGGCAGGCTGGATGCTACAAAGTGATGCTCCTTACCGGTTCGAAGCGGCCAGCCACCTTGAAGTTTTATCACGATGTTGGCTTCGAGCAGAACAAGACCGGCTTCCAAATGCGACGAATTCCGACGCGAGCATCATCGTGAGCCTCGGAGCCACTAGAAGAATTCGGATTTGAACGGCAGAGCGGCGGCGCCGAGCGCCTGGGCATCTCCGTTGATCTCCGAAACGATCAGCTTGGCGGCGGGGCGCGGAACCCCGTATCGGGCGGGTTCTGGGGCATCGCTTCGCGCGATGAGCATCTGAGCAAGAGCGGGCGGCACCTGGCCGCCGAAGACGATCGCCTGCGGGTCGAACACCCCGATGATGGCATCGATCAGACGATTGTAGTATGGCGCAGTCTCCTCGACCCAGTCTGCAACACCCGGCCAGTCGGGATTGAATTGTCGCTGCAGCTGCGTGATCGATTGTATTTCAATGCCATTGGCGCGCAGGCGTTCGATCAGGAATTGCAGGGCTGGTCGCGGGACATTGCCCCGGAAAATCGGGCCGTACTCGCCGGCGTTGCCATTTCCGCCGACAAGAAGCTCGCCGTCGCTGATCATGCCGCCGCCGAAACCGTAGTTGAAGGAAAGGTAGGCGAAATGCCTGATATAGCGGCCGACGCCAAACAACGCTTCAGCGACGGCGCCTGTACTCCCCCCGTTGTGCACCCAGGCCGGCTTGCCGAAGAAATTCGACATCAACGGTCCGAGTTCGACCAGCGACCATTCATGAAGTGGCAGAGAGGCGTTGTATCGTGTTCCACCGACATAGTATCCGGCGATACCTAGTCCTAAGCCGAAGCAGCTTTCCGGGTCCAGACTGAGGGCTTGTCGGAGCTTCGCAATCTTTTCCTCAGCTTCCGCCAACGCGTCTTCGATTTTCTGGCCAAGCAACGGCAGGCTGGCTTCGCCGAGGACCTCACCCGCCAGATTCATCAGGCAGATGCCCATGACATCGGTATTCACCGAGATGCCGCACGAATAGGCATGGCTGCCGTTCAGCGACAGCATCGGGCTCGGTTGACCACGGCCAAGCCCGCTCTTTGGCTCACCAAAGCTTATCACCCCGCGCTCGCCAAGATGATCGAGGATGCGATGGATGGATTGCTGGGCGAGGTCGCTGCGGGAAGTGATTTCGGAGCGTGAGATTCCGGGGTGCAGCCATATCTGGCGAAGGACCCAGCGCTCGTTGGTAGACACAACGTCTCCGTGAGCCGTTCTGAGGAAGCGATGGGCGATTTGTCCGGTCGGGGAATAGCTCATGGGATTGCACGCTTAGAGGATTGGGCGAGGAGTTTACATTCTGAGAGTGAAAACACCTCAGCCACAGATACTGGTACTGCATGCGTCGACGCGGTCGGTCAAGCCATTTTCCAACGCCTGAAACGCAAGGCGTTACCGACAGGCCAAGGTATTGTCACACTTAAAGTGTCATGTTAATGTCACACCTAAGGTGTAGTAATAACACGTCCTGCCCCATCCTGGGGCCATAACCAAGGGAGGAATATCCATGAAGCAGCGCACGTTAGCGGCGGCCGTCGCCGTCGCCATGTTCGGTACCGGAGCGGCCCAAGCCGCCGATATCGAGTTCTGGTACGGCAACACCGGCAAACCGGAAGAGGCCATTCAGGCTGCCTGCGCAGCATTCAACAAGTCACAGGAAAAGGACAAAGTAACCTGCGTTGGCCAAGGCAGCTACGAAGTGGCAATGCAAAAGGCCATCGCCGCATTCCGCGCCGGCAACGCTCCGGCCCTGCTCCAGGTCTTCGACGCAGGCACGCTAGACATCATGCTGTCGGATGCAGCGATCCCGCTTTCCGAAGCGCTGCCCGACGTCAAGTGGGACGATTATATCACGGGCGCGAGGTCATATTATCAGGCGTCCGACGGTCGGCTGTTCTCCCAGCCCTACAACGCCTCGACGCTGGTCTTCTACACCAACAAGACCCTGCTCGAGAGGGCTGGCGTGACCAAGACGCCGGAAACATGGGAAGAGGTCATCGACGCCGCGCGCAAGCTTAAGGCTTCCGGCGTCACCTGCCCGTACGGTACCAATGCCGAACCCTGGATCATCTTCGAGCAGTTCGCCGCCCGTCACGGTGAGCCGATCGCGACCAAGGACAACGGGTACGGCGGGTTGGATGCCGAATATGTGTTCAATAAGGGCCTGATCGCCCAGCACATGCAGAACCTGAAGGCGTGGCGCGACGAAGGGTTGGTCCGCCTCGACGTCGACACCAAAGCTGGCAAGTTCGTCTCCGCCTTCACCAGTGGCGAGTGCGCCATGATGGAAGGATCCTCGGGCTCCTACACCACTGCCCTGGCCGGGTTCGGAGGCAAGTATGAGCTCACGGTAAGTCTGACCCCGATGTACGCAGGACACGAACGCCACAACACCCTGGTGGGTGGTGGTTCGATCTGGCTGATGAAGGGTCACAGCGATGAGGAAAACGCCGCATCAAAAGCGTTCCTGAACTTCCTGCGTCAGCCCGTGCAGCAGCTCGCTTTGACCGAGGCAACCGGCTATGTGCCGGTCACCCAGAGCGCGCTCGACACTGTGCGGACAAGCGGCAAGCAGGACCAGCCAGCCTTCAAGGCGGCCGCTCTGGGCATCGAGTCCCTCAACGAGCCGGCGACCCCGGCAAGCCGGGGCATCCGGTTGGGCTTCTACACACAGTTCCGTGCCGGCTGGACCGAAGAAGTCCAGAAAGCCTTCAACGGCGAGCAGACCATGCAGCAAGCGCTCGACAACGCCAAGACCCGCGGCGATGAGCTGTTGAAACGCTTCGCGGCCACCTATGGCGATGCCAAGCTTCCCTGATTGCAAAAATTCGCGGGGAGCCTGCTCCCCGCGCCACCGCAAAGGCTCTCCCATGTCTTCCACCCTGTTTTCGGGTCGCTGGACGGCGCTTGCCCTGATGGCGCCGCTCCTGCTGCTGATCATGATCTTCTTCTACCTGCCGGTCATCGACGCCTTCTACTGGTCGTTCTTTCTCGAGCGGCCGTTCGGCGGGGCGAACTTCGTTGGCCTGAATAATTTCACCCGCGTTCTTTCGGACCCGGCGTTCTGGGAAAGCTTGCGCAAGACCGTCGTCTTCATGGTCGTCGCGTCTACGCTTGCCGTCCTCGTCCCACTGGTGCTTGCGCTTGCGGCCGACCGGCATATCCGACTGTCTTATCCGGCGCGCAACGTTCTGGTGTGGCCCAAAGCGGTGGCAGGCGCCTCGATTGGCGTGGTCTTCAACTTCATCTTCAACCCCTTCGTCGGCATCCTGATGCCGCTCAACCATTGGTTTCCGGGAATCTGGAACCCTGGCATCAACGGGACCGATGCATTCATCATGCTGGTGGCCGCACACGTGTGGGGCGGCATTCCGTTCAATTTCGTGATCCTGCTTGCCGGTCTTCTGGCCATCCCCGCGCCGCTGCAGCAGGCTGCGGCGATGGATGGTGCGGGACCGTGGCGGCGCATCTTCGATATCCAGCTTCCGCTGATTACGCCGCAGATATTCCTCACGCTGGTGCTCGAGTTCACCGATAGCGTCGTCTCGGCATTTTCACTGGTGGATACGATGACGAAGGGGGGCCCCGGCGGCGCCACGACCCTTCTCGTCTACAAGATCTATGTCGACGGCTTTCTCGGCTTCGACCTGTCGGGGGCGGCAACGCAGACCGTGCTGCTGATGATCTTCATGCTGGCGGTCACCGCCTTCCACTTCCTCTACCTCGAACGCCGCGTGCAGTACGAGCGCTGACATGGTCGAAAACGCACGCTCCCTGAACATCGCCGCCACCATCATTCTCGCTCTGGGGATGCTGTACATCGTCGGCCCCCTTGTACTCATGCTGATAACGGCCACGCAGTCATACGAGTACGTTCTGAGCCATGGCCTGGCCTATCTGCCAGGCGATCAATTCCTTGAGAATTTTCGCTCGGTTCTGACCGAGACAGCCATTCCCAGGCAATTGTGGAACAGCACTGTTGTGGCCCTGTCGGTCGCGACCGGCAAATGCATCCTCTCCTTTGCGGCGGCCTTTGTGCTTGTCTTCTTCGAAGTACGTCACCGCTCGCTCCTCTTTGCCCTGATCTTGTTGACGATCATGCTGCCCGTTGAGGTGCGCGTCATCACGACCTATGGCGTTGCATCCAACATCCTGTCACCGGTCAACACCCTGCTCGACATCACTGGCCTCAATGGGCTCATCACGAAGGTCTGGGGCGCGCCGATCCATTTTCAACTCAGCGTGCTCAACACCTATTTCGGTCTTGCAGCGCCACTGATCGCGCAAGGAACCGGCGTGTTCCTGTTCCGCCAGTTTTTCCGCACGTTGCCGGCGGATCTGGTCAAGGCGGCAAAGATGGACGGCGCGGGACCGCTTCGGTTCATGATCGATATTCTGCTGCCGCTTTCGCTGACCCCGTTTGCCAGTCTGTTCGTGCTCGAGTTTCTCTCCGGCTGGACACAGTATCTGTGGCCGCTTGTCGCCAGTTCCAAGGCCGACATGCAGACGGCGGTTGTAGGCCTCGCCCATCTGGTGCCGGACGACGACAGCTTCATTCCGAACTTCCCAATGATCATGGCCGGGGCCGCGCTTGTCGCAGCTATCCCTCTCACGGTGATTGCGCTCTTGCAGCGCTACATGGTCCGCGGCCTCATCCTATCAGAGAAATGATCATGACTTCTTCTGCAGCCAGTATCAGCCTTCTGGACCTCACCAAATCCTACGGTCGCCAGGAGGTGATCCCGCCGCTTACGGCAGAGCTGAGGTCGGGTGAATTCACCGTGATCCTCGGCCCCTCTGGCTGTGGGAAATCAACGCTTCTGATGATGATCGCCGGTCTAGAGCGGGTCACTGGCGGCAATATCCTGTTTGGCGATCGCCCGGTGCAGGATTTGGAACCAAGGTTTCGCGGCTGCGCCATGGTGTTTCAGAACTACGCTCTCTATCCGCATATGAATGTCGCCGACAATATCGGCTACAGCCTCAGGATTGCCGGTGTCGGCAAGGCTGAACGGCAGCGGCGCATCGCCGATGTCGCTGCGATGCTCGGCCTCTCGGATCAACTGACGAAGCGTCCGGGGCAGCTGTCGGGCGGGCAGCGGCAGCGCGTCGCCATCGGCCGGGCGATTGTGCGCGCGCCAAAAGTCCTTCTTTTCGACGAGCCGCTGTCCAACCTCGATGCGCAGCTGCGGCACGACATGCGGATCGAACTGGCGGACCTGCACAAGCGCATCGGCGCCACCAGCGTGTTCGTCACGCACGACCAGGTCGAGGCGCTTACTTTGGCCGACCGGATCATGGTTCTGAACCGCGGTCGCATCGAGCAGTTCGACACGCCGCAGGAGGTCTATCGCAGGCCGGCTACGGTGTTCGTCGCCAGCTTCATAGGCGCGCCGCCGATGAACCTGGTCCCCGTCAAGGGCGACGGGCAGTCGCTTCGGCTGGCAAACGGCGAGGAACTGGTGCGGTGCGCCTTTTCCGGTTCTGCGCTCCTGGGCGTGCGCCCGGAAGATATCTTGCTGGTCGACGAGGAGCCGGCCAAGAAAGAGCAGGTCTTCCTTCTCCCTGTGCGGCGCACCGAGGACGTCGGCTCGCACCGGGTCCTGTCAGCGGAACTCGCGCCGGAGATCATCCTCCGCATCACGACGTCCCAGGGCGGACGGTTCGAGGCAACCGAGGCGGTTCGCATCGCCCTGCCCCGCGACCGCCTGCATCTGTTCGCATCGGATACCGGCCGAGCGATCCCAAACGCATTCAATAGCTGAAAGAGCATGAGTTCATGAATCTGCCTACGCATTCCTATGCCGACCACATCGCCAATTCCGATCGGGCCTGTGCCATCGTCGTTCATCGCGGCATCTGGCAGAAGGCTCCGGAGAACAGCTTGTTGGCAATCTGGAAGGCCATCTCAGTCGGTTGCGAGGTGGTGGAGATCGATGTCCGGCGCAGCGCTGACGGCGAGTTCTTTCTGCTGCACGATGATACGCTGGAACGGATGACCGGGGTCGACCAGAGGCCTGAAACGCTGACACTGCAGGAATTGCGCAGCCTGAAACTGCGCAATCGTGACGGCGGCGAGCCCAATCTTTTGACGAGCGAAAAGCTGCCAAGCCTGAAGGAGGTGTTCGATCTCACGCGCGGCCGCATTTTTATTCACCTCGACATCAAGCGCAGGGAAATGCTGCCAGAGGTCATGGCCCTTGCCCGCTCGATGGGCGTCGACAGCCAAGTCGACTATTGGGGCGATCTGAAGACTCAAGCAGACCTCACCTGGATCCGGGAGGCGGTGGAACCGCATGGCGTTCTCTTCATGGCCAAGACCCACCTGGATCATCCGGACGCCGACAACCAACTCGATCTGTTGTTCAAGCTTTCACCCGCCCTGTGCGAGATCTATTTCGATCGGCTGGACCAGGTTGCGGCGCTGAAAGATAGATGCCGCGAGGCTGGCATCGCCCTCTGGTACAACACGCTCGATCCGGTCTCCTGCCCCGGTTTCACAGACACGGCCGCACTCAAGGATCCCGAAGCGATCTGGGGCCGGCTGATCGATGCAGGTATCTCCGCCATTCAGACTGATCATGCAGAGGTTCTGAAGGCCTTCATCACCGACCGCGCGAAGAACACGAGGGCCCTGCCCCTATGAACCCGTGTGTTTTGATTTTGAAAGACGAATGACCGGATGACATTCGACATTCACAAACTCGCAGACGTCCTGCGGGCGGCAGCGAAAGCGGAAATCCTGCCTCGGTTCGGCCGGCTCGCCATGGGTGATATCCGCACAAAGACCGAGGCGACGGAGCTGGTAACCGACGGAGATGAGGCTGCCGAGCAGTTCCTAAAACTCGCGTTAGCGGAAATGATGCCCGAGGCGCTGTTCCTCGGCGAGGAATCGGCGGCCGCTGACCCCGCCTTGCTGGATATGGCGCTTGATGCCGAAATAGTCGTGGTAGTCGATCCCATCGATGGAACCGCCAATTTTGTCGCGGGCATGCCGCTCTTCGGCGTGATGGCCGCGATCATTCGGCGCGGCGAGACCGTCGCCGGCGTTATCTACGATCCGATGGGTGACGACTGGGTTCTGGCGGAAAAAGGCAGCGGTGCCTTCCTCGTGCGACCGCAGGGCGACAAACGCCGGCTGAGCATTGCCGCTCCTGTTCCACTCCAACAAATGGTTGGCTATGTCTCAACCGACTATCTGCCTGCCGAAACCAAATCCAAGATTCTGGCCAATCTCGCCAAACCGCGCATGTTTGCCAGCCATCGCTGCGCGGCGCATATGTATCGCGCGTTTTCCGGTGGCCATGCGCATTTTACCATGCTGGACAGGCTGACCCCCTGGGATCATCTCGCCGGCGCGCTCATTGCAACCGAAGCCGGCGGCCATGTCGCCTGCTTCGATGGGTCGCCCTATGAGATGAGCAAGCGCACGGGTGCCCTGCTTGCTGCGACCGATTCCGAAAGCTGGGATGTTTTGATGCGTGAGGTTTTTGCAGTTTAGACGCTTAAGCCACAGACGATGTTCATTCCAGCATGAACGGAACGAGTTAACTGCTTGAGGACTTGGGGGAGCCACGACATGGCTAAGTCTTTTGATTTTGGGAATGAACCTCGCCTGGACGAGCTTTCAAGCCTGATTGCCAAGGAAGTCCAGCGCGTTCTATCACAGTACGATGAGGTTACAAAAACATACGGTTCAGATGCACCATGCATGGTGGCCGGCCACGTTGCCGATGGCGATGTGACGCCAACGCACCAACAGGCCATCCACGACGATCTGTCCGGTCTGGCGTCCGAATTTGTTCACAGGCTCGCGGCCGAGGCAGCGCTGCGTTTCAACCCCGGCATCTGTGAGGCGTCTTCCCTCATAGCGCGAACCGAGGGCGCGCATAGGTCCGCAGCCCCGAAAACGTGGGTTCCGCTCCACGATCTTGAATCCACGCGCATTGAAGACTGGGCGGGTCAGGTTGCAGGGCCGACATATCTGGAAGAGCACTTCGGCATACCGCGATCGACATTGCATTGGTGGCAACGGCACAACGACGTGGTCGCATTGCGGAAAGGTGCCCGCAAGCATGTGTTCCCCTTGGCTCAGTTCGTCGACGGCAGGCCTGCTCCGGGAATACGACAGGTGCTCGCCTCGATCAGCAATCCTAGACTGGCCTGGTTCTGGCTGATCCGCCCTTCGCCTCTTCTCGACGGTCGCGTTCCCATAGAGATGCTCAGGCAAGACTTGGCTGAGGATGTCGGCTTGGCCGCGCGAGATTTTGCATCGACATAAACCGAACTCACGAAACCACCGCAAATCGATGCATCAGCAATAGGACGCTCTGCGCTGGGCACCCGCCCTTTCCTGCCTGTCAGAGAGGTCTCGACCGACCTTGGCTCTGATGCCGATGCCAAGGGGCTTATTTGTTGATCGAGCCCAGGGCTATCGCGATCTCGTACCTGGCGGTCTCTCCGGCTCCTAGAGTCACCGAATCGTCTTCTGAGCTCCCTTCCGGATCAAATCGCCGGGCCGGCTCCAGCGCGAGGGCATAAACACCCGACTGAAAAGCTCTCCAGATTCCAAAACTTGGTAGGTCCTCACGTGAAAACGAGAGCCGGGCGCGTGTTCCTCCGCATAAGGCGCTGTTACACACTTCGATGGACGCGGTTGGAAGGTCAGAAACGACAGGAGTCTCCTGATAGTAGTCTACGAAGTCTTCCCGTGGGCGCTTGTCCTCGCCATTGAACGCCGAGACCACCTCGCTGCTCAGGTCACCTGAGATCTCTGTCGCCTGATCGAGAAACGGATAGCCGAAATTCACGTGGTAGAGGATCGCATGTGGCGTGGGTCGGAACCCTCGGTTCTCGACTATGTCGCTGAGGTGGATCGCCTGGCCGAAAACATCGAGTGCTATGCGACGCCGCAGGACAAGGTTCTCTCCGAACACCGAACTCTGCCTGACGATGCCCTCTGCCCAGATGACGGGGGCGTCTGAGGTCCAGTCGATGCCATAGCCCGAAAGAGCGGCGCGCTGGCTGGAAATCCGGCCATGCAGGGGGTTGAAAACCTGCTTGCGATGTTTGTGGATATAGCGATCCGCGCCGCCCCTCAGGGCGCCACCTATGTGGTCCAGACCGCAGGTGACGATGAAGCCATCGAAGTTCCTGTAGAAGCCAACGCCATCTTCCGCATCGACCGAATTCGCCGGCCACGGCATTCCGTTTGCACTGTTCCAACCGATGTTTATCCCGCGCCAAGTCGCGCTGGAAATATCGAAGCCTCGGTCCACGGCGATCTCGAATCCGATGCCCACCGCGTTTCGAACGAAAAGCAGCCGCTGTCCTCGTCCTGGACCATCTTCTACCTGCAACAGTCGAATCTCTGCCAGGCCCCTCCCGTCTACGGTGCGCTGCCATAGCTCTGCAGGCGACATTTGATGAGCTGCGCGGAGCTCTGCCTGCGCGTGGCTAGCCATGGGCGGAATCGGACGACATCACGCCGCCACCGACATTGTCCAGCAAAGGGCGCACCTTTGCCAGAAATCCTTCGCTGCCACATGCGAACCGCAGCTTTGCGCTCAGGTCGGTACGGTCCCAGTCGATCGTATGGGACACACCCAGATTGCCGAGTATAGGCAGCCCGGCCATTACGTCCCAAGTCGAATCTCCTAAGGCGACGTAGCCGTCGGTCTCGCCCATCGCCACCTCAATCAGCGAGAGGGTTGACGACCCGCAGCAACGGAAGCTGATGCGCAGTTCGTCAGATATGAAGCGCAGCACTTCCAGGCGGTCTTCGGTGGCGACGGAGGGGTGCAGACCAATCCCCATTGAAGCCCGCGACAGATCGAGTGGCGGCAAAGACGGCATCGGCTTGCCGTTCAGCCGTGTCTCGACGGCTTCGCCTCCGGTCAACATCAGATCGCGGACGGGAGCATAGATCACTCCAAACACCGGCCGACGGTTTTCGTAGAGACCAATCGATATCGCCCAGTTCTGGCCGCCACGCACGAAATTGAACGTTCCGTCGATCGGGTCGATCACCCAGACACGGCCGGAGACGCCTGGGAGGTCGCCGCCCTCTTCGCCGTAGATTCCGTCGTTCGGAAACACCTTGCGCAAGCTAGCGATCAGGAATTCCTCGACCTCCCTGTCGGCCATGGTGACGAGGTCAAGGTGACCCTTCCTTTCGACCAGCACGCTTGCCAATGATCGAAAGTGCACGAGCGCAATTTCGCCTGCGTTCCGTGCGATTTCCTCGACAAGTGACTCGATCGTGCGTTCAGCGGATGTCAGCCCATTCCACTCAGCCACGAACTTCATTCCTGATGCTGGCCATTCGCCCGATGTCACCCTTCTCACTGATTGGGAGGTCGCCGCTCAACCGATGAGTTGCTGCGATGCGATCGGCCTCGCTCATTTGACGGGCTCGAGTCGGGCGACGGCAAGGCCACGGCCGGTGACGAAATCGACGCCCCAGCCGACATCGTCGCAGACCAGCATGTCGATCAGCCCGGCACGCAGATAGGCATCGAACATGTCGAGATAGTCGACGCCATAGCCGCGCCTGAGCGCGAAGAATTCTGGTCGCGGCACAAAATGGCTGACGCCGATATTGGCGGCGTGAAGGCCCTCGGCGAGGTCGGGCGCGAACTGCGGATAGTCGGTGTTCATGATGTCCATCGACGCCGAGCGGGCGGCAGCAGCCGGGTCGACCAGGCGGTGGTAGTTGATGCCCATCGTGCGGATGCCGGGGGCGACCCGTTTGATGTCGCGCAGCACCACGTAGTCGAACGAGCTGATCAGCACCCGCTCGAACATACCGGCTTTCTTCAGCAGGCCGACCACCTGCTCGAGATAGGCGGTGCCCTCGAATTTGTCCTTGATCTCGACGATCAGCCCCAGCCCGAGGTCGCGGCAGAAGGTGAGCGCGTCCTCAAACAGCTCGATCGGCTGGCCCTCGATCGGCATGCCGTTGCGGGACTTGGTGCGGAACTGTGCGATTTGGGCATAGTCCAGCTGCGAGATGAGGCCGGTGCCGGTCGAGGTATTGTCGAGGATGTCGTCGTGGAACACCACGAGCCGACCGTCCCGCGTCATATGCAGGTCGATCTCGCACAGTGAAGCGCCGAGTTCGCCGGCTCGGCGGAAGGCCGGGCGGCTGTTTTCGTGACCATCTATGACATGGCCGCGATGGCCGCAGACGAGAATGCGCCCGGAGCGCGAGGGAAGGAGGTCGAACATGGGAGTCCCTATCTGAGAGTGGAGTCGGGGCGGTCGCGTACGGCGTCGCCGGTGGACCTGATGGCAGCGTGTTGAGAAAGAGGGCGAGCGCCAGCAAGAGCACCATCCACCTGAGCGCCGGCACTGTGGCGTCGATGTCCGGCGATCCACATCGTCTGCGGCGTCATTACCAGCGGGTTCAATTGTTTTCTTCCATCTTTCTAGCGCAGGCGGGCGTCAAAACGATCGCGCAGATAGTCGCCGAGCAGGCTTATGGACAAAGTGGTGAGCACAATAATCAGGCCTGGCAGAGCCGTGAGCCACCAGGCAATCGCAATGTAGTTTCTTCCGTCAGCGACCATCAGCCCCAGACTTGTTGCAGGCGGCTGGATACCCAGTCCCAGAAAGCTCAATCCGCTCTCCAGCAGAATGATCTCGGGAAAGTTCACAGTAAGCTGGACGATAAGTGGACCTGCGATGTTCGGGAGAACGTGACGCAGGTAGATGCGAAGCGAAGGAACGCCAACGATGCGAGCCGCCTCTGCATAACCTTCCTGGTTGGCACCCAGGACGAGTCCACGCGTTAGGCGCGCATAACGCTCCCAGGACGCGACGCCCACGAGGAACACAAAAAGCAACGGACTAGAACCAAAGAACGCCAGCACGCCGAGTGCAAAGATGATGAACGGCACCGAAGCCATGGCATCCGCGAAGCCCATGATGACATTGTCGACCCAGCCACCAAAATGCGCGGCCAGGAAGCCGAGGCTTGTGCCGATGAGCGCGCAGATCACCGAGCCAACAAGCGCGATCATCAGTGTCGTCTGGGTCGCGACCAAGATGTTGCTGAGCAAATCTCGCCCGAGATAGTCGGTCCCCAGCAGATGACCCGGCAGGCTACCGGGCGCCGCGAAACGCGAGAGAGGAGCCTGCTGCAGATAGTCGTAAGGCGCAATCCCTTGTGCGGTTGCACCGACGACCACGACTGCGGCTACCCAAGCGCTACACAGCCAGATACTGGTCGGCATTCGGGAGGCGAACGTCCACAGTTGCCCCCTCGGCAGGTCGGGCGCCTTAGCTTGCGTCATTGTTTTGCAGCCTGATTTTCGGATTGAGGACGGCGTATAGGATGTCGACGGTCAAGTTGATCGTGACCATGAACGCGGTGAAGAGAAGGATCATTGCCTGCACCACGTTGAGGTCGCCGGTGCTCGCGGCGCGAACGAACCCGCTCCCCAGTCCAGGCCAGGCAAACACCGGCTCGACTAACACCGCTCCCCCGAGCAGGCCCGCTGCGATGAAGCCCAGCATGGTCACCATCGGTATTGCGGCATTCGGAAGCGCGTGCCGGAGGATGATCTCCCACTCCGGCACACCGTCGGCGCGAGCGGCGGCGATATAGGGTTGGCCAAGAACGTCGATCAGGGTTGAGCGCGCAAATCGCGAGATTGCAGCTGCGTTATAGAGGGCAAAGGTCGCTATGGGCAGTATCGCATGCCGCCACGTGGAGCTTCCCGAACTGGGCAATACGCGCAGCCAGACCGCGAATAGGAAGATAAAGGCAAGACCCAGCAGAAAATTGGGAACGCTGTATCCCAGCACCGCTCCTGCCATGACGGCCTTGTCGGCAGCAGTATCGCGACGCACAGCTGCGACAATTCCTGCCGGGATCCCGATGAGCATACTCAGGACGAAGGCCGATACGGTCACCAACAGCGTCTTGGGGATGCGCTCGGCAACGACCACGAACACTTGGCGCCCATCGGCAAAAGACGTTCCGAAATCACCTTGAATCGCGTGAGCCAAATAGATGAAGTACTGCTCCGGGATCGACCTATCCAGGCCCCAGTTGACGCGGAACGCCGCCAGAGCCTCCGGCGATGCGAGTTCGGACAGCATCTGCTCGGCAGGATCACCACTCAGCCGAAGAACGATGAAGACAAATGTCACGGTGAGAAAGAGCACCACCAGGGCTCGAACGACGCGTGCGAGGATAAAGGCAGTCACTCCGCGATCTCCATCCGGGCCACGATCGATCGCGGGAATTCCTCGGCGCGATGACAAGCCACATGCTGGCGTTCAACTTGACGAAGCTCCGGCAGTTCGGATGCGCACCTGTCGATGGCAAACGGGCAGCGCGACCGGAAGGCGCATCCCTGCGTGACCTTGCTGATGTCGAGTTCACCCTGGATGGGCGGCGCCACGTTTCGGACCCGCGGGTCCATCGTGGGCACAGACGCCAGCAGGGCCCTCGTGTACGGATGACGAGGCCACTCGTAGACTGTCTTGATGTCGCCTGTCTCGACGGCACGGCCGAGATACATCACGGCAATGCGATCGACCAGGTGGCGGACGATGCGCAAGTCGTGCGTTATGAAGACATAGGCAAGATCCAACTCCTGCCAAAGCGACCTCAGGATCGAAACGACCTGCGCCTGAACCGACACGTCGAGTGCGGACACGGCTTCGTCGAACACGACCAGCTTCGGTTCGAGGATCAAAGCACGAGCGATGACGACGCGCTGTCGCTGACCGCCTGACATCTGGTGCGGAAAGCGGTTCATCATCGCACTCGATAGGCCAACTCTCTCAAGCATGGCGGCCGTTCGATCGAGAGCCCCGGCACGATCGGCCACGCGGTGCACCCACACGGCCTCGGCCACCTGCTGCCCAATGGTCATTTGGGGGTTCAGGGCCGACAAGGGGTTTTGCTGCACCAGGGACGTCTGCATGCGAAACTTCGACCAGTCCCGCGAGCGGCGATCGGTGTGGGCTACTCCTTCGAACCTGACCTCACCCAACGTCGGAGAGGTCAGACCGAGCAGAAGGCGGCCTAGCGTCGACTTTCCGCTGCCGGACTCGCCGACCACGCCGATCCGCTCTCTTTGCATGAGTTCCAAGTCGATGGAATTCACCGCCACATGGCCGGATGGTTTTGCGAACAGCCCCGACCGCAACCGAAAGACCTTGGTCAGGTTGCGGGCTTCAAGCAGAAGGGCACTCATGCGCACACCGGGTGGTAACACGAGGCCTCATGGAGATGGCCGATGTTTGCAGGACCGGGATAGCTGACGGTGCACCGTTCGGTTGCGTGAGAGCAACGCGGATGGAAATAGCATCCCGCGGGAAGGTTCTCGAGAAGGGGAACAGACCCCGGGATAGGGATTGGCGGCTCAAGGTCGTCGGGATCGATGGTCGGCATGCAGTCGATTAAGGCGCGGGCGTATGGGTGGGCCGCCCGCTCAAGCAACTCACCGACAGGCGCTGTCTCGACGATCTTGCCGCAATACATAACCGCTGCTCGATCCGCCAACCGAGCGATCACACCCAGGTCGTGCGATACGATGAGCAAGGCCATGCCCGTTTCCAACCTCAGTTCCTCCAGCAGGTGAAGGATCTGGGCCTGCGTAGTCACGTCGAGCGCTGTTGTAGGTTCATCGGCAATGAGCAATTTGGGTTTAGCTGCGAGCGCGTGCGCGATCATTACGCGTTGGTTCATGCCACCTGAGAACTGATGGGGATATGAGCGCAGCCGGCTCTTTGCCTGGTCGATGCCGACACGCTCAAGCAGCCGGATCGCTTCGAGTCGCGCGTCAATACCCTTGAGCCCCTGATGACGGTAGAGGCTCGATTCCAGGTAGTGGCCAATTGTGTGGACTGGATTGAGACTGCTCGTAGGATCCTGAAAGATCATTGCGATCGTCGGCTCGTCCCGCTTGCCGGAGCGGTGCGGACCATAGCCCAGCGCTATTGTGCCACCGGTTTGAGCCACGCCGCGCGGCAACGCTTTGGCGATGGCGTAGCACGTCATGGTCTTGCCGCAACCAGACTCGCCGACCAGCCCGAGCGTCTGGCCGACGCCTAGCGAAAAGCTGATACCATCGATGATCTTGATCGCTCGCGCCGGCACCTGAACGACCAACTCGCGAACCGTTAGGATATCTGACAACTGTCACTCCTCCCGGGCGGCGCGCACCGAAGGGCGCGCCACCAACTTGGGCGATCGTCTCAGGCGAAACTGAGATTGTTCCGAAATTCCATCATTTCGAAGGTCACCGGCCGCCAGTGCACGTCTTTGCGCGCGCCATACACATCGAACGGCTGATAGAGAATGACGGCAGGGGCCTCTTCCTCGAAGATATCGCGCATGCGGTTGAAGGCGTCGAAGCGCTCCTGACCATCCGGCAATTCCGATACTTTCACTGCCAGTTCGTTGAATTCTGCCGGCGCCGCCCAGCCCCACCGCTTTTGAACGCCACCGTTTGGCCCGAACTCGGAGACGATGGTGTTCAGGGCATCCGTCAAGGACAAGCCGTTAGACCAGTTCCTGATCCAGACATTCTCATCCTTCGCTGTCGTTCCGGGAGCGTAGATCTCCGGCACGACATTGACGCCAATCGCCTTCCACGCTTCGATCATCATTATTAGCGCCGGCACGGCGTTGGCGTAGTAGTTTCCCATCGTGCGGTAGGAAATGGGCGTACCGTCGTAGCCACTTTCCTTCACAAGGCGCTTGGCCTCTTCGACGTTGTATTCCATGGGACGACGATTGGGATCATAGGTCGCGCCATAGTGCGGAAAGTTGAAGCCGTTGGGGATCCGCGCCAGGTTCTTCCACAGCGACTCGACCATTACAGGCCGGTTGACGGCGAGGGCCAATGCACGCCGCAGAGTCTTCGCCTTGAAGACTGGCTGGTTCATGTTGAAGGTGAACATGTGGAAGTTCTCAATCACAACTCCACGTGTTTCCAGATCGGGGTAGCCGTTGATGAGCGCCATGTCGTCGGGCGTCAACGTCGTGACGACATCGTATTCGCCGCTGATCAGCCCTGCGACGCGAGTAGCCGGTTCTGCAACGACTTGGTACGTGACTTTCGACGCGGTCGGCTTTTCACCCCAGTAAGCGTCGTTTGCTTCCAGCACTACGCGATCGCCGGCGATGAACTCGACGAATTTATATGGTCCGGTGCCGACGGGGCTATTGCCGAACGCGACAGCTCCAAGCCCCTTGTAGTAATCCTTCGGTACGATACGGCCGACCCATGAGGCCGCGAACTTTTCGATCAGATAGGACGGCTTCGTCGTTCGCAGGACGACCGTGTATTTGTCTTCTACGATTGGCTCATCGAAGTTGGGCGCGAAATTGCGGCCGTTGGGGATCGTCTTGATCGCCTCGTCGCCCCACAACCGTTGCGATGAAAACGTATAGGCGACATCGTCCGCAGTCATCTCCACGCCGTTATGGAACAAGACGCCTTGGCGCAGCTTGAAGCGAACCGACTTGTCATCGATGCGCTCCCAACTCACAGCAAGAGCAGGCACCAATTCTGTGCCGTTGCCGGCCGCACCATCCCGGAACCAATCTCGTGCGATAAGGGTGTCGAAGATCTGGTTGACGATGCGAACACCGGTGTTGCTGATTGCGTTGACCGGTTCCAGCGAGTTGGGCAGCCCGTTGACACCCAGCCGAAGTTCACGCCGCTCCTGCCCAAGCGCGAGATCGATGCCCGATGCCGATGCCAGCGCCATGGCACTGGCGCCAATTAAAAACTTCCTGCGATCA
Source organism: Mesorhizobium sp. LjRoot246 (assembly GCF_964254115.1). NCBI lineage: Bacteria > Pseudomonadati > Pseudomonadota > Alphaproteobacteria > Hyphomicrobiales > Phyllobacteriaceae > Mesorhizobium > Mesorhizobium sp. LjRoot246. The sequence goes on from NZ_CAXUSN020000001.1 coordinate 5,849,135, forward strand.
GTTCTGAGCATTGGTTCCTCCGTGCTCTGTCTAATGCTGTTGATGGGTTAGCGGGGCATCGAGCCCTAGTTCGCGATGACGAACTTCTTCCGCAGCTTCTCGGGCACCGTATCGATGATGCTTCGGGCACCAGCGTCGGTGACGATGACACCCACGTCCTCGATTTTCGCGACGACCGAGAAGCTCGACTTCGTGAACTTCGAGTAGTCCGCCACCACGATTACGCGGCGCGAGACCTCGATCATTGCCTGCTCGACACTCGCGTTCTGTGGTGATCCCGTGCAGATCAATCCGCGATCGAGGTCGATCGAAGCGGCGTTGAGAATGAGCTTGTCCGCATTGAACTGGCGGATGAAATGCTCTGCCAGAGGACCCCGGAAGGATCGGTTCGTGTCGGTATATTCGCCTCCGACCGCGTAGACGCTCTGCGCCTCGCCGCGTATCAGTTCGGCGATGATGTCGGCGCCATTCGATATAAGCGTGAGGCCTGTGCGCCCCACGAGCAGCTTTGCAACCTCCAGCGACGTCGTACCGGCATCCAGGAGAACAGCGTCTCCGTCCGCGACCATTGCGGCGGCCGCCGCCCCAATTGCCGCCTTTTCTGCCTGGTGGGACACGGCGCGAACCGCATGCGTTGAGTCCTGCGCCACCTGATTGATGCTGACAGCACCACCATGCGTCCTGCGCAGGAGCCCGGCCTCTTCGAGCTCGCCAAGGTCTCGCCGGACGGTTGCGACCGAGACTTGGAAGCGCTCGGTAAGCGAGCGGATGTCGAGGAAAAGCTCCTCGCGCAACAGCTCGACAAGTTTTGCCTGGCGGTCTTCGGCGGTGTTGAACAAAGGCTTCCCCCTCATTCCCTTATGACGTATATCGCTCATAACGAGCGAAATGCATCTTTGTCAAGTGAATAGCTTGTGACGCTTTTATGACATTTTTACAGGCTCTTATAGGGATTGCTTTTTTAGACTGCGCTTTTTATGACTCACTCCACATCGCAGTCAGGTAGCTGTATGAGCGATATCGATCATGTGACGCGTGAAGCAGTTGCAGTGCACCGGAGAGGACGAAATGACGACTGTCGCGCAGCCGCCGATGTCTGCCGCAGGCGCCGAGCCGACAACTGGGTGTGAGGTTTTTGCGGCTTAGGACGCTGCGGAGGGGCACATATGAACAAGTCATTGGAGGTTGGAAATGAAGCTCGCCAGGACGAGCTTTCAAGCTTGATTTCAAAAGAAGTCCAGCGCGTTCTGGCTCAGTATGACGAGGTTGTTGAAGCACACATTTCAATTTCATCGCGCGTTGGGAATACCAATATCGCCGCTGCCGATTTGCCTTCGTCAACTCGCCAACAAGCTATTCATGACGATCTAGCGGCCCTGGCCTCCGGATTTGTTCACAGGCTCGCAGTCGAAGCGGCGCGACGTTTCGATGCCAGCCTCAGGGAGGAGACTCCCCTCACCTGTCAAAGCGAGGACGGGCCTAAGTGCGCTGTCCTGAAATCGCAAGATCATCAACCCGATTGCATGCGCATTGAAAACTGGGCGGGTCAGGTTGCAGGGCCAACGTATCTGGAGGAGCACTACGGCATCCCGCGATCGACATTGCATTGGTGGCAGCGGCACAACGACGTCATCGCGTTGCGCAAAGGCGCCCGCAAGCATGTGTTCCCCCTGGCTCAGTTCGTCGACGGCAGGCCTGCACCCGGGATACGACAAGTGGTCTCCCTGATCGCCAATCCCAGACTGGCGTGGCTTTGGCTGATCCGCCCCTCGCCGCTTCTCGATGGCCGCGTTCCCATAGAAATGCTCAGACAAGACCTAGCTGAAGAAGTCGTTTCGGCCGCACGAGATTTTGCCTCGACATAACGGCCACCTGACGAAACCAACTGCAAATCAATCCACCGGCAATCGCCTGGTCACGATGCCAGATCGGGTAGACGTGCAAGCGCCCTCGTATTGAGTGGTGTATCTCGCGGCATATGTCCAATTGTGCAGATTGTTCTATTTGTATAGTTTGTACTATTAGTACAGTATATACTTCAAACTTCGTGACATAACTGCCACTGTTATTACGGATAGCGTCGAATTTCGCGCTATACGTCTTGAATAAATCACAACGACCGGTAGCGTCAAACTGCGAGGGAGCAGCGCGATGCGCATGGTTTCTCGATCGTGGGGAATGGGGAGGGGCGCTGTCTTCAGCAGAAATACCCTGGCCCTTTTTTTAATCTTTTGAGTGGAGATCAAAATGAACATCAAGAGCCTTCTTCTCGGCTCCGCTGCGGCTTTGGCCACAGTCACCGGCGCGCGCGCCGCTGACGCGGTTGTCGTCGCCGAGCCCGAACCGGCCGAATACGTCAAGATCTGCGACGTCTATGGCGCCGGCTACTTCTACATCCCTGGCACTGAAACCTGCCTGCGCATTGGCGGCTATATCCGCTATGACATTCGTGGCGGCGACCTTGGCAGCTTCGACGGCGCCCGAGCGCTCGACCACGAGGACGGTGGCGTCAACGATACTTGGGCCAAGAACGCCCGCTTCAACCTGAAGACCTGGACCGGCCAGGAGACCGAACTCGGCACTCTGAAGACCTACACCGAGACCCGCTTCAATTTCGGCAACACAGCCAAGAGTGGTCTCGGTCCTGACTCCAATGGCGGTGTCGGCGCCTACAACAAGCCCGCGTCACTGAACTTCGCCTGGATTCAGCTCGGCGGGTTGCGCGTTGGCAAGGACGAATCGGCTTTCAATACGTTCATCGGTTACGCCGGCAGCGTCATCGCCGACACCATGGTTCCCTTCGGTTCCTTCGACACCAACGTCATCCAGTACTACTTCGAAGCCGGCAACGGCTTCACGGCCGTGGTCTCCCTCGAAGAAGGCTCCAAGGCATTCACGATCGACAGCTATGTCCCGCATGTCGTGGGCGGCGTGAAATATAAGCAGGACTGGGGTGCGATCACCGGTGTCGTTTCCTACGACAGCAACTACGAAGAAGTTGCCGGCAAGGTTCGCTTGGACGTGATTGCTACCAGCCAACTGTCGCTCTGGGTGATGGGCGGCTATGGCACGGACAACAACCTGTCGAACTATCTCGGCAATGGCGGTCGCGGCTTCTACAAGCAGTGGTACGGTCATTGGGCGATCTGGGGCGGCGGCACCTACAAGTTCAACGACAAAACCGCCTTCAATACCCAGATTTCCTATGACCAGGGGAAAAATCTCGGTATCGCGGCGAATGTCGCCTACTCAATCGTACCCGGTTTCACGATCACGGCCGAAGTCGACTACCTCAACGCAGGCAAGTTCGGTGCGGCGGATTTCAGCAACTGGACCAGCGCCGACAAGAAGAGCAGCATCGGCGGCGTCGTTCGTTTCCAGCGCTCGTTCTAGCGGATCGGGCGCATGAGGCTGGTGACCGCAGCATAGCTGTTGTCGACACCAGGCTTCGCTGATCCAGTCAACGTTGGCGAAGCGGAATAGCAAACAGCGCTCATCGGCGGCTCCTCCCAGAATGCTAAGGTCCGTACTCCTCGGATCGAAGCGTGCCGCCGATGCGAAGGGCGCCCTTGAGCAAGGCGCCCTTCATCCTGGCCATACCCGTTATGTGATTCGGCCCGATTGGCGATGTAAGAGGAGGAGCACCTGATCTGGGACCGGGCCACCTGGGCTGGCGTCATCCCGGCGGAGCGAGACGGCCGGTGTGATTTGTCCGATGAGAGAGACCACTAGGGTCTGTCGGAAATTAGAGGGCCGGAGGGCGACACGCATACACTGACGGTTGCCGCTCCGGTCTCGCAGGGATGACAAAACGGTAGTTTGTGAAAGAAACTGCACTTTGGCGCAGCCGCCCGCCCCATATTGTTAGCTTGGGCGGCCGCAATCTTCACCGATCAGCTCTCCATCACCAACTTCACCTGCCAGGCGTGTCGAGTTGTAGCTTAGTTGTTTGGCTTGTTTGATCACGGACAGCACACCGACGGCCATCAGTCTGCCACGGAAAGTGGTTCCGGCCTTGCTGACCCTGCCTAGCTCCCCTTGCCTCGGGTTGAACTCTGCTTAGGACCCAGCCCGATCCGCCACTGAGATCGCAACCTGACCGGAAGACCTCCCCGTCTGCGATGGGGGCCACCAGAGCGGTTAGATCCGTGGCACACACCGGGGATACCGTCTATCGGCGGATCTTCTGGCGGAGTTCCTCAACGCCGCAACGGCACAACGCGGACGCTATTTTGCTGGGTGTGGATACCCGAAGGCTCCCTCCCACTCGCAAGCAGCGGCCGCTGACTTCGCTCCATGCAGGAGAGATGCCTCAATGGCAGCTCCCTGGATTGTGGCGGAAAGGAAGCCTGCAGTGAACGCGTCACCCGCCCCCATAGTGTCGACCACCTTGGCTTGAACGATCCCTTGGCGGAAAGTGGATCTGCCGTCGCTGAAGACAGCGCCACGTGCGCCTTGGGTAACGCAGACCATCGGTGCGCCGAGGGCATGCACGTCTCGGATGAACGCCTCGGTCTCTGGGTCATTCATGTCCGCGCCCGAAAAGAAGGCCATCGTCACGAGCGGACAGATCGCGGCTAGGTAGTCCCTCTCGCGACCGGTCGAGAAATCGAAGGAAACGTTCTCGGCGTGCGGGCGTATCCGGGGCAACTCGGGCTCAAAGTAGCTGGAGCACGACGAGTGAACGTTTCCGATCTGTCTAATCAGGGATAGATCGGGTTCATCCATGCGCAGGGCGAGACGTTTCCGTACGCCACCATTGTTAGAGCCGACGAAGACACGATCGCCTCCCACGATAGCGACCTTGGCCTTTCCCGTTTCGCCGCGGACGTAGCGGACGTAATTGTCGGAGAAGCCTTCCGCCACCAGACATGATTGAATGTGCCTGCCTTCCTCGTCGTCTGCCAGAATTCCGAGATAGACCGTATTTGCCAGTCCGAACCTTCGAGCGAGAACGGCCACGTTGAGCGCGTTTCCACCGGGATAGTAGATGCCCTGGTCAACATAGTGGTCCACAACATTGTCGCCGATGCCAACCAGGCCGCGTTCAGTGGAAGAGATCGATATCATCGTTAGTGCTTTCCGACGAAATGAAGGTGTGGGGCGGGACCGCGGAAGGTCCCGCCCCCTTCTCCTAGTATTCCACCTTCCACATGTAGCGACGCACCGTCAGCGGATGGCCCTTGGCCTCCGACAGCTTGTCAGCATACGCACGGAGAACCGGCGAAAGGACCAGTGGAGCAAGGTATTCCGACACTGTTTCAGGAAGCGAAGCGAGTCCGAGCTCTTTCGCGTCCACAACGGTCAGACGCTGGCTGTATTTTTTGGCGAAAGCCAGCGCCCGCTCGTCCATCACCCTCGACGGCCCCAGACCGATGAGTTGGATAATAGGCACGTCGAAATCTGTCACCTCGAACGGCCCGTGAAAATACTCCCCCGCGTGGATCGCTGACGAGTGAACCCACAACATTTCTTGCAACAGGCAAATGGAGAATAAATAGGCCTGTCCGAAGTTGGCGCCCGAGGCCATTGTATAGATTACGGCTTCGCGCTTATGAGCTTCGGCAAAGTCCGCAATTTTAGCACGCCGATCAGACACTGCCTGTTCTACCAGGGCCGGCAGTGCCGCCAAACCCTTCTCAAAGTCAGCCAGCTTAGTGTTGCGTTCCCGAACTTTGAGAATCCCGAATGTGAGCCTACCCAGGACCGCAGGCAAATGGTCGGGAGACGTGATCAAGGGTGAATGGACATAGGTGACGGTAAGTGCGGATTCTTGCTCGAGAGGGGTACCCCGTTCTTGCGTTAGACAAATGGTCAGGGCGCCTGACTGCTGCGCGATTTTTGCCGCCTCGACCGTTTCCGGGGTCGTGCCGGAAAGCGAACCGACTATGACCACCGAATTCTTGCCGAGGCGTTTGGGGGCTCGCGCCTTGAACTCGGCGGCGTTAAGCGCATTGCCGACAATGGCATTAGCCTCGCGTTCAACAATATTCTGGGCCTGAAGCATATGCGCATAAGAGGCACCGCAAGCGACGAAATAGATATCAGCGACATTTTCCCGAGCAGCCACGGCGTTCAACGCATTCGCAATTTGCGCGTCAGTTTGTTCAGTCGTCATTTGAAATCCTTATTTAGTTTGACGAGCTTGGGGCATCATTCGCGTGGTTTGATCGCACACCGCCGTCATCTACTTTTGATTCAGTTATCTCGTCCCACCGACATCGCCTGAGTTCGTTTCCCCTGTCGGCGAAGTGGCCGACGGCCAGGAGACAGTCCATCGGCCACTTCGGGTCGCAGCGGTGGGAGGAGGAAGCTGCGACGGTACTGGGCGTGCCGGCTAATTAGCCGCAAACATGTGGTGAAACGCTTCGGACGACTCAGCGAGGTTCTTTTTCCAGAGGTCGAAGTCCATCGAATACGATTGGGCGACGTCCTATGGCGGCGACGTCAACCGGACCCCACCAACATCACGACAGACAAAATCGTCCGGGCGGCAAAGTGCCGACCTGCAAGTTCCATGGTCCTACTCCCTGTTTGCTTCCCTATGGGGTATTGGTATATACCAAGTTACGATCGCGGCATTGATGTGTCAACGATGATTTTGCCGTCACGCAAATAAGGGGCAGACGACTACACCGGTGCAGCGTCCAGGGGATCGGATTGCCGCGATCGATGTCGCGCCTGTCCTTGCGGGATGACAGATTGCCTACAGTACGGCGCCGCTTCGCCTGTCTACCGACTTCACGTAGATCGGTCTGCGGCGTTCAAGTGACCACGAACACCTCGCTCGTATGTAGCTTGAAGCCTCAGAAGGGAAGAAATCGTACGCCGCTACTTCCTCGGGATAACCCATCCGGCGCATGAGGGTCATCTTTCGCCAGATGGGATGATTTATGGGATCGGCCATCCCGCCCCGGTTCATATCTGGATCGACACAGTCCGATGCGCCAGTGTTGATCGGGGTTGTTGGGAACCGACTCACCGGCACAACTTGAATTAAGATCCATGAGCCACTGCCACTCGGGATGGTCGGTTGCAGTTCCAAAACCGTGGTGTATACCAGTCTTGGAAACAACCGCGATTGGCATATACCAGATGTCTAAGGCCCTGCCTCTTTGGCGGCGTCCTGAACAGCGTGATGGACCGCAAAGAGAACTCGTTACGAAACGTTCGCGCTCAAGCTGCCGTCAAACACGATCGAGAGGACATTCGGCCAATGGGAAACGAAAAACCCGCAACTTTCTCGGGTGGTGACGGCGGCGTCGGCACAGCAACCGGTGAGACCGGTGGCTTTGATGACCAGGCCGATGTGCTGGTGAACGATCTTGCGGACAAGATTCGCCTGCCGGGAGGAGAGCTGAGCAAGACGGTCGCGCGCTTCAATGCTTTGGCTGCCACGGGCGTGGACGAAGATTTCCATCGCGGCGAAACCCCGCTCGAAAAGGAGCGTGCCGCTCTCAGCGGGCTGATGCGGCCAATCCGGAGGGCACCGTTCGTCGCCATTCCTTTTAATCGCTCAATCCTCGGGACCAAGGGCGGGGCACGGACCAATGCTCGGGGACAGGTGATGCGCAACGACGGCACGGTCATTGCGGGGCTCTACGCCGCCGGCTTGGCCATGGCCAACCCCATCGGGACCCGAGCCGTCGGCTCGGGCACGACTATCGGCCCCAACATGACCTGGGGCTATATCTGCGCCAATGCCATCCTAAAGTCGAACCGGTAAGTTGATCGCAGAAAAAGCGCACGCGATCCGAGAGTGAGAGCATGTGCCGTGGGTTCAGCGGATCTGGAATGGGGCTCTCGAGCTCATCGCCCCGATGGCGGATCAGCGGATGGGATGTTGTAGGGACGCCGGCCCCTTGCTTGCTCCCTATCCTCCGGCCATCCTTGGCGAAAGTATTTAACCCGGCCCAGGAATCAGAACCCCAATTGCCGGCGCTTCGGTCTTAACAATCCGCCCAGTGGTTCATCTAGCTAATAGGCTTCGTCGCTCCCTCGTCGGTTTGGGCCCCAAGCGTCCCGGCACGCCATCGATCGCGCAGGTGTGCACCAACCCGGAGCGCCTGTGCGCAAACGGTTAGAGCTGGATTCAGAGCGGCCGAGGATGGGAAAAAGCTGGCATCAACAACGTAGAGGTTAGAATGGTCATGCGAGCGACATAGCTCATTGAGCGCCGAGTGCGCGGGATCATTTCCCATGCGGGCGGTGCCACACTGATGCACCGGTCCCTTAATCCCGGAGGGGCGGCTCAAGACCAGCGGGAAGATTTTCCGAAGGCGGCTTCGCACGTGATGGACGAACCGGATATGTGCATTCCTATCGCCCGGATGATAGGCGACCTCAACACGGTCATCCGAAAGAACTCGCACCCGGCTTTCAGCCCGCGGGAGATCCTCGGACATGCATAGCCAGTCAACGCTGTGATTTACGATCAAGTCAGCAATTGGACGCGGCATCCATGGATATGAAGCACGGACCATCGGCCCTTTAACCTTACCCAGCATCTGGATATTGCCTCGCGCAGCCGGGTCCTCGGGTAGACCAAAATAAAAATCGTTAAATGACACGGTCTTCTGGAATTTCGTCTCGTTCACGCGCCAAGGCATGATGCCAAGGAGGCCGGTGAGATGGTGGTTCATTAGATAACGGCCGACAACACCCGAACGGTTCGCAATTCCTTCTGGATAAGTCTCAGTGGCAGAACGTAGTAGGACGAGCGCCGAATTGATCGCACCGGCGCTGAGCACGAAGGTCTTAGCTTCGATCCGGAGTAACTGACCCTCCCTCAGCATCTCGACCGCAGAGATATGGCCGTCTGGCGCTGAGATAAGGCGGGTCACCTGTGCATTTGTCCACAGCGTCACATCAGGGTGGTTCAGAATAGGCCGGATAAGGCGTGACTCAGCATCTCCCTTTGCTTCGAAACGACAGGGGAACCCATCACACGTGCCGCAGCGGCGGCAACTGCCACCTGGACCAAAATCGATCGCCGCCGGCATTGGAAAGGGACGCAAGCCTTGACTAGCCATTTTCGACGCCATTTCGGCGATGATGGGTTCATGCGGGACAGGGGGATACGCATAGCCGGCAGACCGTGGCGGCTCGGTAGGATCGACTCCTGCTTGGCCGCGCACACCGAATAGCCGCTCAGCTGAGTCGTACCATGGTTCAAGGTCCTGATACGAAATGGGCCAAGCCGGTGAACTTCCGCCTTCATGAGCAACCTCTTCAAAGTCGCGCTCACGAAAACGGAACATAGCGGTGCCAAAAAACTTAGTGTGGCCGCCGACATAGTAGTACTGGCCGGGACGATAACGGGTGCCGCCTTCGTCTTGATACTCCTCGCGTGTTCGGTACCGTTTCCGGGTGTAAACCGCTTCCACGTCCGAATTTTCTGGCTCATTCGGCATGAAATCGCCGCGCTCCAGGATCAGTATCTTTGCACCAGATCCCGCGAGTTGATGCGCAACGCTGCCGCCACCGACCCCTGAGCCAATAATTACGACGTCCGGCTTTATGACTTCGACCATTCTGGGATTTCCTGATGCCTGCCAGCGAGATTCGATTATCGCGAAGGCGTTCCTCAAAGACCAAGTTATGGTCCCAGTGGCGGCAGGCCCTTCGCTGCCAGTTGGAATACTATTTTACTTTCGAGAGTTCATTCCAGACGTGCTGTGCGCAAGCCCTCCGGCTGCTGACTCCAGAATGCTGCGCGGCAAGTATGAACCCCGGATCTATGGGAGGGCTTCGAGAAGTGCGTCGCGCATCGCGGCTAAAGGTGCCTCTGCCCCCGTATATAGCGTGAACTGATGTAGTGCCTGGTGTAGCAGCATCAGCCATCCTGGAATTGTGATGAGACCTCGCCCCTCAGCCTCTGCGCACAAGGCGGTCCGCACGGGATTAAACACAACATCGAACAGGGCCCTTGAGTCCGGGAAGCGCTCCAAGGCGGGAAAATCAGAGGGCAATGTTGCAACCGGTGTCGTATTCACAACCAAATCAAAAGTCGGAAATGACGGCGCGTTCCAATCACGCGGGGGTGCGAGATCGAAGTGTGAAGTGAGAGTGGACGCCGACATGTGATTGCGTGCGGTGACCTCGACCTGCCATCCTTCCTTGCGCAGTCCGAATATCAACGCTCGGGCTGCGCCACCTGCACCCAGGACGATCGCGCGGCCGGGTTGATCAATGCCACGCTCACGCAACGCGTCCATGGCGCCGCGCCAATCTGTATTAAATCCAGCAAGCCGGCTGCCATCGTTGACAACGGTATTACATGCACCGATCGAAATAACGTCATCAGATACGTCACCCAGATAGTCGATGATGTCGCGCTTGTAGGGCATCGATACCCCAAAGCCCCTGAAGCCCAGGTGCACAAACGAGGCAACTGTCTCTTTCAAGTCCTCGCTTTCGACCGAAACGTAGCTGAAATCGAGACCGAGCGCCTTGTAGCCAGCTTCGTGCATCCTGACGCCAAGCGGCAACGGACCGAGACGTCCCGAAACTGATCCGCAAAGCGGTGGTAAAGTACGTGCCATCTACTTCTCCCTTTGAGAGGTGCCAGGAAATTGGCACGTGGAACCGCGTCTAACCTTGTGGCCCAATCGCCACGAAGCATGCGTCGCAGACTCTAGCTCTTCCGAAACCCGAAAGGCTCGAAACCAACTGTACCGCTTCGCTGCAATACCTACACTTGGTATATACCAATTGCAACCTAATTCGAGGCTGGACGCGGCGACGCAAGCAGGTTGATGGCCAGCGAAGGGGGCGCTGCTTTGAGCCACATCGAGCGGGGATGGTACAGCGCCACTAAGTGCGGAAAGGCCAACAGTCGAAGCGCCCAAGCCTGTGCGAGCGCCACATCTCAGTTCTCAAACGAGGCAGACGCCAACCACAGAGTGAGCATGATCCGGTGTGACAAGGTGTGACAAGCTTCAGTTCATCGCGCTCGCGGCCTGCAGCAATTTATGGCGGGCAGAATTTGAGGCTGAGAGCTCGGGGGCAGTTCCCTTGTGCACCGGCGCCACCATCGCGTCGGCAGGTCCCACAGAAACCGTTCCGTTCCGACGACGTAACGGCCATCAAGGTGGTTGAGGACGCCGTCGCGGTGATCTCGGAAGGGCGATGGAAGGTGGTTACGCCGCGGTCGTGAGGACGCGACTACGTCGTTCCAGTTGCCATAGCGGATGCTCGGGCCATTTAGATCGACCAACGCGCTAGCTAGAACCTTACTCCAAACAACTGTTGATTCAGAACGCGTTGAACGCACCCGCAGGCGCCAGCGCGGGGGCAACTACTCACGCGTGCGCCCTGTTGAGGTGCCGTTCCAAACGGCTTGCGAGCTTGGAAAGCGGATAGGCCAGTACAAAATACACTACCGCAACATAGGCGTATATCAGGACAGGTCGGAAATATTCACTGCTCAAGTCACGCGCCCTAAGCATCAAATCGGGATTCGATATGAGCGCAGCTACAGATGTGTCCTTCAACATCGATATTGCGGCATTCACCGTTGGCGGCAGGATGACGCGTACGACCTGTGGCAGTATGATATAGTACAATGTTTGCGCCTTGCGCATTCCAATGGATTGCGCCGCCTCTCTCTGTCCAACATCCACTGCGAGAAACCCGGATCTATAGATTTCCGCTATATATGCGGCCCCATTCATCGAAAGCGCGATCGCAGCCGCCCAAAATGTATTGAGCAGTATCCCAACTTGCGGCAGTGCAAAATACACCAGAAATATTTGCACGAGCAGCGGCGTGCCGCGGAAAAATTCAATATAGGCGATGGCTGCCCTCCGCAGCATCGGTTGGCGGCTGGACTTGGCTTGAGAAAGAGCAAGACCCAAGACCTGGGCAAAGATGAAGGCGAGGACCGCAAGCCTTAGGGTGGAGACCGCCGCCTCGAGGATTTGAGGGGTTATTTCAACAAGGACCTCAATGTTTCGTCCCATCAGGTCAGACCCCATTTAGCGCGACGTTCTAGGGAGGAAAACAACAGGGACAACGACACGCTCAATGTGAGATAGATGAACGCGACAAGGAGGTAGATCGTCGTCGAGTCGTAGGTGTCCGCCACAAGAATCCGTGCCCGGAGGGCCAACTCCGGAACAGCCACGGCGGAGGCTAAGGATGTATCCTTGAGCAGACCGATGGCGTAGTTGCTAACGGAAGGCAGCGCAATTCTCGCCCCTTGTGGAACGATGATATAGCGCAGTCGCGCCACACGCCGCATTCCCAAGGATTGGGCGGCCTCGGACTGACCCTTATCGATTGCAAGCAGGCTTGCCCGAAATACCTCGGAAAGCGCCGCCGCCCCGCCGAACCCCAAACCAACAATCCCGGCGACGAGGGAAGGCACGAAGATGCCCATTTGTACAAGGCTGAAGTAAATAATCAGAAGCTGGGCGAGCGTCGGTGTATTGCGAAAAACCTCCACGTAACCCGTGACAAGCATCGGGGCCACCAGCCCGCGCGATTGGCGTACCATGGTCAATGCAAGGCCGAGTATTACCGCAAACACAAACGCGCCGATGGCGATGATCACCGTGGCGGCAGTTCCGATACCAAGCATCTCTAGGTAATAAGGAAGCCGACTAACTAGAAGCTCCATTACTCAGCCCGCTACCCGTTCGTTTATCGTACGCAGAAACGACCGTGTCCTTGCATCGGAGGGATTGTCGAAGAGCTGACTGGGCGGTCCTTGTTCAACGATATTCCCATCCGCCATGAACACAACCCGGTCGGCAATGTGCTTTGCGAACTCCATCTCGTGGGTGACCATAATCATGGTCATCCCCTCTGACGCGAGATCCCGAATGACCCGGAGAACCTCACCAACGAGGTCCGGGTCGAGTGCCGACGTCGCCTCATCGAATAGCATGAGTTTCGGGGTCATGGCCAAAGCACGCGCGATTGCAACCCGTTGCTGCTGGCCACCAGACAACATGCTTGGATAGGAATTGCGTTTGTCTCGCAGCCCTACCTTGTCTAAGAGATTAAGGGCACGCTCTTCCGCGATTGCACGGCTGCACTTTTGGACCCTCAACGGTCCCGCCATTACATTCTCTATGACGGTCAGATGTGGAAAGAGGTTGAAACGCTGAAATACCATTCCGATATTCGACCGGGCAGCTGAAAGCTCCCGGTCGGTCATCGGGCGATATCGGCCGTTGATCTGTCGTTCCCCCATCAGCTCGCCGGCAACAACGACATGCCCGGCCGTGGGTCTCTCCAGATAGTTGATACAGCGCAGTAAGGTCGTTTTGCCGGAGCCGCTTGGCCCGATCAGTGCGACCTTTTCTCCTGGAGAGACATCAAGATCGATACCCTTCAAGACCGATAGGGCCCCGAAAGACTTCTCCAGTTTTTTGATCTGGACTATGGCGCCGCTCGAATCGAGCGGCGCCGTGGCGGGTGAGGTCTGCATTATTTGAAGTACTCAGAGAAGTCCCTGGTGGTGTGGGCGAACGGCCCGATGACGTTTCCGACCTCATCCCGATCGACGCCAAGACGCGGATTCGGCGTCGTCGGAGGGGTCAGATAGCCAGGATCGGTGATGCCGTATTTGGCCATGATCGGACCAATCTGCCCCGTCTTTCTCAGCCACTGGATGCCTTGGTTGAGCGCATCAAACAAGTCCGGCTCACTTGGGGAAACGCCCCAGATCATGGGGGTTTTGCCGGTAATGATAGGATATTTCGCGTCGTAGACAAATGGGACCTGCTTGATACCGAGACTTGGATCCTGCTTGGCGATCCAATCGATGACAGGGGCATCCAAGACGCCGAAATCAAGTCGCCCGGCGGAGATATCCCGAACGCACGAATCCACGCTATCGTAGAGCTTCAGCTCAGTGGTGCCGGGGACACTTTTCATGTCGGGAATGAATGAATAGCCGGTCCCCGTGCCGATGCTGTGACCGGCCAGATCACCAACTGTAATCTTGTCAGTAAACGGCTTGTCTACCTTCATGATGGCAAAACCGGCCGTATAATAAACGGCGTCGGTCAACGCCATAATTTCGGCACGCTTCGGCCTCCACGAAAAGTTGCCTCCGGTCCAATCAAGGCTGCCGGCCGGAACTCCCGCGAGGATCGCTGGGAAGTCCATCAGAGCAATCTTGGGTTTCAAACCGATGCGATCTGCAATGAGAGTGATTAACTCGGCGTCGATTCCCACAAGCTTGCCGTCGCGTTCGGCCACCAGAGGCATATCGCCGCTTGTACCAAGCAGGATTGTTCCAGGTTCGACGGTTTTGATCTTTGGTGCTGCCTGCGCGAAAGTCGGCAGCCCTGTGAGTGGCAGAGTCGCAATAGCGCCGGCACCGATCAGCATTTGTCGGCGAGAAATCTCAAGACTTGTCAGTTTCATTGTCCTACTCCCATTTTTGTTTTTGCAATATCATTGGTATACACCAAGCGGTGGTCCGCCGAGGCCCTCCGCAGCCCAGCGCCGCGGTCTGAAGTCAGGGTGTTGTAACGTAAGAAATTCAGGCGTTGTGGCGACTAGAGCCCGCCTCAAATTCAAAGCTCAATCTCTAACCTTGCCCTAGGGATTTCCTCAAACTTGGTATATACCAGAGTACGATCGCGACAATGGTGTGTCAACGGTGATTTTGCCGGTCTCGCAAAATCTCACTTCTCCGGCCGGAAATTGATTCGTACAGCGCACGCGATCAAAGGAGTTCAAGAGATCTAAAGGAGCGCACTATGCCGATTGATCAACGAAAGCCACCGCACAGGCCAACGCCCTTTGCCTTCCTTGACATGGACCGGCTGCGCCGGAATCTCGACCGAATGCAGATGATCGCTGATAGGCATGGGGTAGCACTGCGTCCACATATCAAGTCGCACAAGTCGGTTGAAATCGCGCGGCTACAGCTAGCCCTGGGAGCTATCGGGGTAACTGCGTCCAAACCATCGGAGGCTCTCCCATTCATTCGCGCTGGGACGCCATCGCTGTTGCTTGCGTTTCCGATTATCGAGGCGGGGCGCCTGCGCGAAATGCTTGCGGTGGCGGCCGAGCACGCAACCGCTACTACATTCATCCTAGATAGCGAGGCAGGAGCGGAAGCCTTGGCCGAGGCCGCCCGGCCGGCCGGCAGGATATTTGACGTCCACATCAAGATTGATGTGGGTCTCGGCCGCATCGGTGTTCTTCCGATGTCGTCTGCACTCACCAGTCTCGGGGAAGCTGTCGCCCGCAACCCAAAGCTTCGGCTAACGGGGCTGATATCTCATGCTGGGCACGGGTACGGCGCCAGCAGCCCGTCGATGCTCGCCCAGATCGCTCGCCAAGAGCGGCTGGTGATGCTTGAAACCCGAGAGAGGCTTGCCTCGCTTGACCTCCCTTTGCGTCTCACCGTTGGTTCCACGCCAACCGTACTCGCAACGGAAGACTTCTCAGGCATCGACGAGATTCGACCGGGCAACTACGCCCTGTTCGACCTCACCGCTCAGCGCCTCGGGGTCGCGACGGAGGATGAAATCGCGCTTTGCGTGGTTGCAACCGTGGTCAGTCGAAACTCGCAGCACTACATAATCGACGCCGGATCGAAGGCGCTTACTAGTGACCTGGGTCCGCATTCGAGTGGCGGGCTCGCTGGTTACGGGCGTGTTCTGCTCGCCGACGGAGGGGATGCCGAAACCCGCTTGACGGTCAGCCGTCTCTCTGAGGAACACGGCTTCGTGCCTAGGGGGGATACAGACCTGCCCGTTGGCACAAGACTTCTCATCCTGCCTAACCACTCGTGTCCTGTCGTGAACCTCTACGACAGACTCGTTATGGGCGATAATCCGGTGACCGATCTAGCGGTCTCAGCGCGCGGCGCTCTCAGCTAGGAGCGCTCCGCGCTCGGAAGACTACCGCGGGATGCGGTTCAACCAGATGGGTGATCAAGCAATCAATCAAATGTTAGTCGTGTAGGATCCAGCCCACCGGATTGCTCTGCCTGGCATCTTGTTTCTTTGTCGGTGGATTGATCGTGAGGCTCACGCGATCCGGATGATTCAAAGAGCGCAGATGCTCGAACGGCTGGCCGTCACCCGTGAGCGACAACCCCTCGAAATGCAGTACGGGAGAGCCAGGTCGTAGGTCGAGGTGTTCCGCCTCGCCCTTCGTTGCATAGTGGATGCTGATGACCCTGACATCGTTGTGCAATTCCAGCTGATAGTTATCTCGGAAAAGCTTGTAGAGAGACTTGTTCTCAATAACGTCGCTCGCCGACAATCCGGGCACAAGGAGTGCCGGGAAATGGCTAAGCTCGAGGCACACGGGTACCCCGTCGACCGTTCGCAAACGCTCGATGGAGATGACCGGATCGCCTGGCGACAGCCCAAGCTTGGAGGCGATAAACTCATCTGCTTCCTTACGTTCGAAGAAAAGCAGTTTGGATCCCGGAGTGTGCCCCGCCTTCTCCACAACCTCAGAGAGGCTGTAAAAGACGTGGTCGCTCAGCGGCCTGTCGAACAATCGGTCAGGAACATACGTGCCGCTGGTCCCTCGTCGTTCGAGAACTCCCGCTTCGACGAGATGGTCGACGGCTTTGCGCATCGTCATGCGGCTGGCGCCAAACCGGACCGAAAGCTCCCGTTCCGAGGGGAAGCGGCCTCCCCGCTCAACCGCTCCGTCTTGAATGAGCTTGAGCAGGTCCTTCTGCACCCTGATGTAGATCGGTACGCTGTCCACCGCGTTGCCTTTGGCTTCCATAAACCCTTCTTTCCTAAACGTCTTCACTGATGCGGCCATTTAGCCACAACTCTCGGTGCCTGGTATATGCCAATAAGCGCGCAAGGGGTCATTTGGAAGTGCGCTGTCGCCGAGCGAAAGACGGGAGCCTTCCATGACGGGATGCCTGACGACCAAAGCGTCAACGATTCAGCCTGCTTTCTATGCGTAAGAGGGACTCAAGTCCTTAAGATGTTCACGAGAGAACCGGACGGCAAAGCCTGATGCAACTGAGGTCGCGGAGCATCCGAACTCTGAAAACAACGACCAACAGCAATGCGCGGGCTCCAATTGAAACACTGACGAGCGCGCCGCTGTCAGCATCGCCTTCTAGCTTGTTTGCCTCCGTCACCAGCTTGCTAGTCCCGAAGCCGACGCCCAAGCTAGCGGCGGCAGCTGACAAGACGAGTGCAAGCGGCGCCTGAGCGCATTTCTGTTGAGAACCGAGCATTCTGTGAGTCCCCCGCAGCTCCGCCTCGGGGGGGCCGTTCACCGCGTGTCTTGGGCTACTATCAGTCGCAAAGTTCTTGACAACTTGGTATATACCAATACGATAATGCAATGACTAGCTCCGTGCCGTCGCCGTTCGCGGCGGCGCAGTCACGGTGATGCTCAAGGAACAACACTTCAACTGTCCCGGCCGGGCTGTGCCCGGAGCAGGGATCAGCGCAAAAGGGTGATCTTGCATGAAACTCGAAGGGAAAACCGCCGTCATCACCGGCGCTGGTCGCGGTATTGGGCGTGCGACCGCTCATGCACTCGCCCGGGAAGGTTGTAACATCGTTCTCGCCGCGCCCGAGATGGACCAGATCGAAACTGTAGCAACCGAGGTCCGCGCGATCGGCCCCGAGGCATTAGCCGTACAGACCGACATCGGGCACAAATCTCAAGTCACGGCCTTGGCCCAAGCAGCGCTCTCTCGCTTTAAGTTTGTGGACTTCCTAGTGAACAACGCCGGCGTGGCGATCCACAACGCTATCCCCAACATCAAGGAGGAAGACTGGGATTGGATGATGACCATCAATCTCAAGGGCACATTCCTATGTACCCAGGCCTTTTTCCAGCATATGTGCGATCGGCGGAGCGGCCATATCGTTAATATCGTTTCGCGAGCCGGCAAAATTGGATCGGCGAAATTCGGCGCCTACGCTGCTTCAAAGTTCGGCATGCTTGGCTTCACCCAGACGACTGATGCTGAGGGACTTGAGTTCGGCGTCAAAGCCACGGCCCTCTGTCCAGGTGCCGTCGACACCCAACAGCGTGCCGAAAATCACGTCGATGATCACTCGAAGCTGCTCCTTCCCGAGGACGTGGCAGACTACGTAGCGTTCATCGTCACTCGACCTGCCCGAGTCTACATTGGCGAGGCCACTCCGGTGCCGCAATTCATGAAACCCCACCCCGGCGCCAACAATCTGAAGTCAGGTATCTGACCATCAGCCAAGTGCCCAAGGAGCTCAAATGCCCGTCATCGAGGCGGTTCAGAGGGTGACCCACCGGACCGAGGCGCGCAGCGCCGGCCCACGCCGCGATTATCTCCGCCGTATCGAGGCGCGCGGGAGGCGGGCGTTTCCCGCGCAGACAAAGGTGCGCCTCCGGAACCGGCTTGGTGCAAGCAGCAGCGTGTGCGGCG
Source organism: Mesorhizobium sp. LjRoot246 (assembly GCF_964254115.1). Classification (NCBI taxonomy): domain Bacteria; kingdom Pseudomonadati; phylum Pseudomonadota; class Alphaproteobacteria; order Hyphomicrobiales; family Phyllobacteriaceae; genus Mesorhizobium; species Mesorhizobium sp. LjRoot246. The sequence continues at coordinate 5,867,505 of NZ_CAXUSN020000001.1, forward strand.
AGAGCCTAAGTCTGGCAGGGGCTCCTAGCTGCCCCATTCAATGCAAGTCGAAGTGATCGAGAGGACAGACGAGCGATGGCAACCGAAAGACCAGTGATTCTTGTCTCAGGCAGTGACGGCGGAATCGGCACCGCAATAGTGACCGAACTGACGGCGCACGGATACCGTCTGAGCCTGGGGGCGATTGAGATCAAGGCGCTCGTGGAGAAATTCGGGCCGGAATCGGCCGACAGAATTTACCAGCCATTCAATGCTTTTGAACGTGGAAGCGCCGAAGCGTGGGTTGATCGAACCGCCAAGACATTCGGGCAGATAGACGGTCTGGTAAACGCTATCGGACTCGCAGTCCGTGTCACGATCATGGACGACAATGACGAGGATCTAGACAAGCTCTGGGAGGTAAACGTCAAGACGCCGCTTCGGCTTGCGAGGCTATGCATGCCGTATCTTGAAACCTGCGGCAAAGGACGGGTGATCAACCTGGTTTCATTGGGTGGCAAGCGGATCAAGAACGTTACGGTTGGCTACGGCACGACAAAGTTTGCCGCCATGGGGCTGACGCACGCAATCCGGACCTACGGCTGGGACAAAGGGATTCGAGCAACGGCGATCTGCCCGGGCTGGGTCAAGACCAATATGGGCCTCACTTCGCCGACCCGGAGGATTCAGCCAGAGCAGATGATCGACCCCTCCACTATTGCCCATCTTGTTCGGACGGCTCTTGAACTCCCGAACAATGCAGCGATGGCCGAAATGCTCGTCAACTGCGAGTTCGAGGACCTGTTTTAGGCGACAACTCGCCCATTGGATGTCGATGTGCTGCGGCTTCATTTAGAAGCCGGCCCTTTCATCCTCCTCGTCGGAAGGGCGCGCGGGTCTGAGCCACCGACAGAGAACCGTCGCAATGAACAAGGCCCCTGCTTGAGCCGGAAATGGAGTCGCGATTGGAATTCGCGACTTGCCAGATTATTGGGAGAAAATCCATGGAATATCGTCTGCTGGGCCGTTCCGGCCTCAAGATCTCGACAGTCACGATGGGCACAATGACCTTTGGCGGCGTGGGCTGGGCAAGGAAAACCGGCGATCTCGGTGTGCCCGAAGCGAAACGCCTGGTCGACCTGTGCCTCGATACTGGCGTCAACCTGATCGACACTGCCGACGTCTATTCCGGCGGTGTGTGCGAAGAGATCATCGGCGAAATCCTCGGCGGCAAGCGCAAGGACGGCGTGCTGCTCGCTACCAAGGCACGTTTTCGCATGGGCGACGGACCCAACGATCTCGGCTGTTCCCGTCAGCACCTGATCGCCGCCTGCGAGGCGAGCCTCAGGCGTATGAAGACCGACGTGATCGACCTCTACCATCTGCACGAATGGGACGGCCAGACGCCGCTGGAAGAGACGATGGAGGCGCTCGATACGCTCATTCGCGATGGCAAGGTTCGCTATGTCGGCTGCTCGAACTTTTCCGGCTGGCACATCATGAAGGCTCTCGGCGTGAGCGAGAAAGACAAACGCCAGCGCTTCGTCAGCCAGCAGATCCACTACACGCTGGAAGCCCGCGACGCCGAATATGAGCTGCTTCCGATCGCCGTGGACCAAGGCCTCGGAGTGCTCATCTGGAGCCCGCTCGCGGGCGGGTTGCTCTCGGGTAAACATCGTCGCAACCAGGCCGCGCCGGAAGGCACCCGGCAGTTCGCCGGCTGGACCGAACCGCCGATCCGCGACGAAAACCGTCTATGGAACATTGTCGAGACTCTGGTTTCGATAGCCGAGGGCCGTGGCGTCTCAGCGGCGCAGGTGGCGCTTGCCTGGCTGATCGGCCGAAAGCCCGTCACCTCGGTCGTCATCGGTGGACGTACGGAAGCGCAGTTCAGGGACAATCTGGCTGCAGCCGACCTGAAACTAACGGAGGAGGAGCGCAAACGCCTGGACGACGTCAGTCGGCCGCCGGTCATCTACCCGTACTGGCACCAACTGAACGAGGCAACCGACAGGCTAAGCGAGGCGGACATGGCGTTGTTCGGCTCACATCTGAAGTGACCGAACTCCATGGGACCGCCGCCCAGGCGTCGACTACCTTCGAACCCTAAACGCCCGCCGCGCGAATGTACGATGCTCTCCGTAGGCGTACGGGCCGACCGCCGATTGGCACATCCGCGCACTTTACGCGGGCAAGCCCGAAGATCGAACACCTGGAGGGCTAAAGGGCTATCGGAAGTCCTGTGGACTGTAGCCGTGCGCGCCTCGGTCGATCGTCATTCCGCTATCCTGGCAGCGCGGCGGCGCGGCCAGGACGCCGGTGGGCATGAAACCTCCCTGATTGCCCACCGGCACCCCATTCCAGCGCAAAACGATGCCATCGCCAAGCCTACCCGTCATGTGATTCCGCCGATTGGCGGTGCAACAAGAGAACCGATCTGGAACTGGATACGTGGACTGGCGTCATCCCGGCGGAGCGAGACGGCCGGTGTGATTGAGAGAGACCACTGGGGTCTGTCGGAAATTAGAGGGCCGGAGGGCGACAGGCGTAGACTGAAGTTGCCGCTCCCGTCTCGCAGGGATGACATCTGATCGTTATGAGAGAAACTGCAGTTTGGCGCAGACGTCTTGATGATACGCTCGAATTTCTGTGTAGAATTCGGCGGAGTTCAACCCAACAGGAAATATGTCGGCACCTGCTTTGTTACGCCGAACGATTTGGTGCCACGAATCTGCTGGCAGGACCAATTCCTCCACCTCGTGCCTTAAGGCGTGAGCAGGTTTCACATGTCCTGCTCGACGCCTGGCCAGAACAATGGTCCGAGCGCTATTTTTCAAAGGGCTATCTCTATCGTGATCCAACCATTCAACTCGTAAGTCGTGGTAGCAGCCCTTTCCGCTGGAGCGAAATAGATGAGATGTGCGGGGTGGGTCCTGTCGGTCGGCGGGTCATGGACGAAGCAACCGAGTTCAAATTGTGCGAAGGCTTCACAATACCGTTCGCGACATTGGAACGACAGGCGGTTGGCTTTTCCGTCGCCGGCGAAAAGCTAGACCCCGACCCTCACGACCGTCTCGCCTTTCAATTCGTTGCCGCCTGCGCTTTCGGCTGCGCGGTTACTCTGGCGGCTGGAAAATGGGATTCGAAACCGGTGCATCTGTCTCCACGACAAAGGGATGTCCTGCGCTGGGCCTCGGAAGGCTTCACCGTGGACGAAATCGCTGATCGCCTCAGCATCAGTCGCAATACGGCAGATACTCATCTACGATCGGCGCGGGAGAGGCTCGGAGTAGCAAACACCGTACATGCTGTCGCGGAAGCTTTTCGCCACGGTTTGATTGCCTAACTCACGCAATTGCGTGATGCCGCCTTTTACCGGAAACGACCATTGGTTGACCTCGAAACTGGAGGACAACCGAGATGCTTCTTGTCGTTACGGCGCAGAATGCAGAAGAATATCAGGCAGAGTTGGACCAGGCATTTCGTCTTCGCCACAAGGTGTTTGTCGAAGAAAAGGGCTGGACGGATCTACGTCGCGAAGACGGCCGTGAGATGGACCGCTTCGATGATGCGCATGCCGTCCATATGCTCTTTTCCGTCGAGGATCGCGTTGTCGGCTACCAACGGATGCTGCCTTCGACGCGACCCCACCTTTTGTCGGAGGTCCTGTCGGATCTTTGCGAAGGCGAGCGGCCGGCTGGCGCAAACATTTGGGAATGGACGCGCTATTGCGTCGAACCGCAATTTCGCGAACGGGGACGCATGCTCAGTCCTGTCGCGAATGCGCTTTTGTCCGGCATCGTCGAGTGGGGCTTGGGCAGCGGCATCGACACGATCATCATCGAAATGAACCCGCTTTGGCTGCTGCGCCTGGTTCAATTGCATTTCAGGGTGACACCACTGGGCCTTCCGAAGCTCATCGGTGGCGAAGAGACGGTTGCGGTGACAGCGCGATTCGATGAACGAACGCAGCAAAGGCTTCGCGAGACGCGCAGCCCAGGCCTCAAAAGCTCAATCTCGTGACAGCGAGACATCGTCTCCGCGCAAAGGAGGTGCAATGTGGCGCTCCATTCAGTTGATCACGCTCTACTGTACGCTCGTTGTCGCTGAGGAAGGCAGCTTCCTCGGTGCCTCCCGGCGACTGCGAATTCATCATTCCGCGCTCAGCAGGCGTGTCAGGGATCTTGAGTTGTTGTTGGGCGTGGCTTTGTTCGAACGCCATCCGGGCGGGGTCAAGGCAACGGCTGCCGGCGAACGTTTCCTGGCCAACCTGCGCCGCATTCTAAACGATCTGGATGAAGCGCTTGAGTGGGTTGAAGCACAGGGATCGGGGAAGAGTGCGCAATCACCGATCGAGTTGGATGCGTCTCGTTGCAATTGTGCGTTTCTCGACGCCGTCGCTGGGTCGATGGCCCGCGATCGTAGCGTAGCTGCCTTCATCGCGTTTTTCCGGAAGTGGGATCCTACGTCCTGATACTCTTCCTCGGCCGCTCACAAAAATTACCTGCCTTTCATTCCGTGCCGAGTTCGGGTGAACGCCCGATCTGTCGCCATGAACCGCGCCAGCATCGGTGCAATCAGCTTTGCCGGATCGGTGACCGTCTGGCCCGCCTCGCGCCCGAGCACTTCGGCATAGGCGACGAGATCGCGGTGAACGGTGGCGGGCAGCTCGACCGTGATCTTGACGGGCCGATCATCGGGAATGGCGGAAAGTTTCAGCTTGATCACGAGGGCTCCTTTTTTGCTGTGCCATAGGGCGCCAGTACAAGGTCACGATTGACGATGACACGAACCGGGAACCCTGGCCGGATTGTAAGTGTCGGCTGAACGTTCAGCTGGCTGCGCACGATCTGCTGACCGATATTGCTCGCCGAATCCTGCGCACCTTCCCGGATGGCTTTGGCGATGTCGCTCTCATCACTGCTGGAACCAAGCGATGTCCCGATGCCGAGCAAGGTCGAGAGCGCCGCGGCCCGAAACAATTGCCCCCAGTGATGGTCAACCTCGTCTTCCAACCCTGAAAATCCCTCGGCATCTGCGCCTTGCTGGCGCTCCAGCAATATCGAGGTGCCGTCCGGCATGATGAGCCGGTTCCAGACCAGCAGTACGCGTGACTGCCCAAAGGTGACCTGGCTGTCGTACTGGCCAATCATTTTTGCGCCCTGGGGAACCAGGAGGTACGAACCTGTCGGGGTGTCGTAGACGTTCTCGGTGACCTGAGCGGTGATCTCACCGGGAAGATCGGAACGGATGCCGGTGATGAGGGCCGCCGGAATGACCGTGCCTGCCTGGACGACATAGGGCGAGGTCTTTTCGGCGAGACGATCGGAACTGACAGTGCGTCGGTCTGGCTCGGCATTGACGAAGGCAAGTTTGCGGTCCTGCACGTTTTGAGCGGAACCTTGATCGATTGCCGGCGGTTCGGCCGACGGCGTCAAGCCGGACATGGCGTCCGCGACGGTATTTCCTGCACCAGGACCCTGTCGCATCGGATTTGCCCGCGCATTGGAGTCGGTAAAGAGTTTTGCGACGCGCGCTGCCTCGATGTCGGCGAGGCGGCGTTGCTCATCCGGATCAGCGCGCGGTGCGCTGATGTTCGGCACCTCGGCTGGTTGCCCACGCTCCTGCGCGCGCAGGATCGGCCGTCCGAGATCGCCGGGAAGCGCGGGACCGAGTTTCGGGACGCCGGAGTAATCCTTTGGCAGAGCCTGTAGCCCGTCAGCCGTGGTACGGTTTTCCGTAGTGAAGAGCTCCGAGGGCTGCTCGTTGCCGCGTCGTCTGGTGTCAAGCGCCCAGATCAGTGTGCCAAGGATCGCAACGCTTACGACACCACAAAGACCAACGAGCACTTTACGCGACAGCCGGGTGACCCTGGTGGGTTCAGGCCGCAGGCGCAGTTGCGCCCTGATGTCCGGGCCCGGGGCATTTGCAGCGTCGCTCATCGGAACAGCCCCACACTGCGCTGGGGTCTACCGTCGGTGCGAACGATCCGGACACGCTTCTCGCTCGTCTTGTCGCCGAGCCGCAGTTCGGCAGCGGCGAACAGCCGGTCGACAACGTAATAATTCTGGCGGGCGCGGTAGTTGACCAGCTCGGACCCACCCGACGGTCCGATGACGAAAAGCGGCGGCATCTCCCCTTGCCCTATGCCCGGCGGGAATTCGATGTAGACTTTTGCGCCGTCGTCGAACGCGCGCAGCGGTCTCCAAGGTGCTGCATCGCCTTCGACGCGATAGCGAAAATTGAGTTTCTGGATGTCAACGCCGGCAGCGACCGGCCGTGCTGCGGAAGCCTGGGCGTTCTGGCGCCGGAGCGCGATTAACTGGTCCTGCGGGTATTGCCAGGACACGGAGGCCATGTAGGTCTTTTCGGTCGATCGCAGCTCGAGATGATAGGTACGACGATCGCTGTTGATGACAAGGTTGGTCTGGAGCTCTGGCCTTGTCGGCTTGACGAGGATGTGGACCTGAAGCCGATCCCCTGCCCCGCTCTGCGTGTCGCCGATGATCCAGCGCACCGTGTCGCCGGCGGCGACCGGACCGGAGCCGACCAGCTGCTCGCCAGGCTGCAGGGCGATGTCGGTGACCTGGCCGGGCGCGGTGTAGATCTGGTAGAGCGCGCCTTCGCTCCAGGGATAGAGCTGGATCGCGTTGATAAAACCGTCACGGACTGGCTGCATTCTCGCCGCCTCATTGGCCTGGCTGATCCGCTGTTTGGGATCGGCCGGCTCCGACTTCGCCTTGCTGGTCTCGACAGGCTTCAACTGGCCGGGGAGCGGAAGGGGTTTCGGAAGCTCCACCACCTTCACCGGACCAGGCGGGTCGACCTTCAGTATGGCAGGCTTAGCATCATCATATTGGATCTCGGGCGGAATGTATTTTTTCGAAGCGCAGCCGGAGAGCACCGTCGCCGACAGCAGTGCCAGGGCTAGCACCGGTGCCTTTGTGATGCTGCGAGCGATCTGTCTCGTCGTTTTGGGTGTTTGTGCAGCAGACATCATGAAAGCTCCTTCGACCAGTTGATGGCGTTGACGTAGACGCCGAGCGGATTGGTCTTCAGCCGGTCGGCGTCGCGGGGTTGTTGGATGACTATGGTGAGGATGGCGGTCCAGCGTTCGGTGCCGGCCAGGCTGCCGTTCTCGTAGCGGCGCTCTGTCCAGGCGACACGGAACGAGTCAGGCGAAGCACGGATGACGCTGGAGACCTCGATGGCGATCTGTATCTTGCCGACCTTGACAAAAGGATCGTTCAGGCGGGCGTAGTCGTTGAGAGAGGTGGCGCCGCGATCGGTCGTGTAGTCGTAAGCACGCAACCAGTTCTGACGGACAACCACGCGATCGTCCGGGATGCTTCTGACCTGCTCGATGAACCGGGCCAGATGCCATACGATCTGCGGATCGGTCGGACGATAGTCGGCAGCGGCCGGGGCGACGGCCTGCGCCTCGCCGAATTTGTCGACCTGTACGACCCAGGGAACCACGGTGCCGCGCGTCGACTGCCAGACCAAAGCGGAAGCGAAACTGCCGGCCAGGACGAGCGAGCCCAAGGCCATCAGCCGCCAGTTCTTCGCTTGCACACGAGCTGAGCCGATGCGCTCGTCCCAGACCTGCGCAGCACGCTGATAGGGCGTTTCCGGTTGCGGAGTCTTGCCGTAGCGAACGGAAGGTCGTCTGAAGAGGTTCATCGGCGGTCGTCCTGATTGAGGGAAACGTTCATCGAGCCTCCGCCATGATCGCCGGAGCGGACGGAATGCGCGGCCATGCTGGCACCATGGCTCATGGCCTGGCCGCGCTTCATGCGAGCGGCCCATGCCGGCGGTGATCCCGCAACGGATCCAGCGCTCGACACACGGCTTGAGGAGGTTGCTGCCGATGACTCGCCTCCACCGGTCGCGGTCCATGCGGCAGAGCGGCCAGCCTCATGGCTGGAAGACAAGGCTGAAGCCGCGCGCGACATCGCCTGTCTCACCGGCTGAACGGCGGCACCAGCTCCTGCCTTGGCGATACCCGCCATGCCGGCGGCGATCGAACCCGTGCCGCGTTGTCCGGATGTAGCCGTGGCTAGTCCCCAGGCAGTCGAGGTGGTGCCCGCAAGATGGGCGCCACCACGTCCGGCGGCCGCAGATGTGCGACCGACCGCCCCGACAGCACTCGCAGTACCGCTCAGTCCGGCTCGAGCCCCCATGGCGCCGGCGGCACCAAGGCCTGCGGCGGCGAGGCTTGTGCCGACAGCGGCGCCTGCACCAAGCTGTGGCGCACCGGAGACGAGCCCCGTCGCTATACCGGGACCGAAGATCGACAGCCCCATCAGCGACAGGGCGCCCAACACAAGCGACAGCGCATCCGTGATCGTTGGCTGCTCCGCACCAAACCCTTGAGTGAACTCGCCGAAGAGACCCGAGCCTATCCCGACGATGACGGCGAGCACGAGGATCTTGACGCCCGAGGCGACGATGTTGCCGAGCACTTTTTCGGCAAGGAAGGCGGTCCGGTTGAACATCGCGAAAGGGATCAAAACGAAGCCGGCAAGCGTCGTCAGCTTGAACTCGATCAGCGTGACGAAGATCTGGACGGCGAGGATGAAAAAGGCGATCAGAACGATTGCCCATGCGATCATCAGCACCGCGATCTGGACAAAATTCTCGAAGAAGGAGACGTAGCCCATCAACTGGCTGGCGGCCTCGAGGATCGGATTGCCAGCGTCGATGCCGACCTGTGCGACGCGTCCTGGCTGCAGGAGCGCTGAGCCTGAAAGTGTCGATCCTCCGGCCTTCAGGCCAAGCCCGGAAAAACTCTCGAAGACGATGCCGGCGAGATGATTGAAGTTGCCGATGATGAAGGCGAAGAAGCCGATATAGAGCGTCTTCTTGACCAGCCGGTGCAGCACGTCCTCGTCGGCACCCCAGGCCCAGAACAGGCCGGCAAGCGTGAGATCGATGACGATCAGCGTTGAGGTGAGAAAGGCCACCTCGCCGCCAAGCAAGCCAAACCCGGAATCGATGTAGCGGGTAAAGGTCTCCAGGAAGCGGTCGATAACGCCGGTGTCGTTCATGGCTTCTTGTTCTCGCCGATCGAACGGTCGATCCGGTCGAAGCGGTCGTCCGCTGGCCAAGCCGGCTTGTCGCTGTCGGCGGGCATGAAGAAGCGCCTGCGATTCTCTTCCCAGGCCGCCTTACACGCCGCTTCGTCGACCGCTCGCTCACCGAGCTGGCGGCAACGCGCGAGCTCGCGGGAGAGCGGTCCGCCATCCGGATCGGCCGGACGCAAGACTGGCGGTGACGTGTATCTGTCGTCGTTGCGCGACACGATGGTCGCGGCGACCGCCAGCGCGAGCGCCATTACCGCGACAAGTCGCGCCGTCATTCTCAGGTCCATGAGAAAAGCCTCAGTCGTGGAACATGCGGACCGAGGACGGGGTGTAGCCACTGCCGGTCATGAAGCGGTTGAACTGTTCCCGTGCCTGCTCCTGAGCCGCGGCTTTCCTCGCTTGCTCCAGAGCATCGGCTCTTCCTTGCGCCGCCAACATCGCCGTGAGATCGGCGACCTGTTTCGCCTGCACGGCGAGAAGCTGATTGCCGGCTTGTGTCGCCTGCAGCACGCCGACGGCCGACTGGCTGGCGTCGACCAGCGCGCTCGTCTGCTGCTGTGTCCCCTCGACGTTGTCGACAGCGACGGCTCCGGCTTTCAAGGAATGCTCGAAGGCCGAAACAGATGTCTGCCAGCGTGCGCGCGCGCCATCGACAAGCTGCTGGCTGGACAGGTCCGAGCCGAAATTCTCGTATGTCGAGGTAAACTGGCTCTCGATGTCCTGGACGCTGTAGGCGAGCCTGTCGGCCTCGCCGAGCAGGTTCTTCATCTGTGAGAAGTTGCCTTCGATCTGACCAAGCAGCGAGGTCGGCAGCGAGGTGAGATTCTTCGCCTGATTGATCAGCATCTGCGCTTCGTTCTGAAGCGAGGTGATCTGGTTCTGGATCTGCTCCAGGGCGCGTGCTGCCTGAAGCAGGTTCTGGCTGTAGTTGGTCGGATCAAAGACGATGAACGCCGATGCGGGCACCGATGACAGGCCGACCGCAATGGCGATGACACTGGCTGCTGCCATGTGGCGAAAGTGAGAATTCTTGCGAACGGGATTCATGACGGAACCTCCTTTGCGGATTGGTCGATGACATTGGTGAGATCGGGAATAAGGTCGGCCGCCCAGGAGAGACCGCGGTCGGCAAGCCAGGCCGCGAGAAAATGTTCTCGACCGACGTCTATGATGATCCGGTCGATCGCCGCTTGATCGGACTTGGACGATGCGGCGCACAGTGCCAGCGCGATCGGACCAAGGCCCAGTTCGAACAACCGATTGCCCCGCCGTGACTGGCAGTAGTAGTCGCGCTTTGGCGTTGCCCGGGCGACGATCTCGATCTGGCGGTCGTTGAGGCCGAATCGCCTGTATATCTGAGTGATCTGTGGCTCGATCGCGCGCTCGTTCGGCAGGAACAGCCGCGTCGGACAGCTCTCGACGATGGCCGGTGCGATCCTGCTGCCGTCGATGTCTGAGAGCGACTGCGTGGCGAAGACGACGGAAGCATTCTTCTTGCGAAGGGTCTTTAGCCATTCGCGAAGCTGATCGGCGAAGCCACCATCGTCGAGCGCCAGCCAGCCCTCATCGATGATCAGCAGCGTCGGCCTGCCGTCCATCCGCTGCTCGATACGGTGAAAGAGATAGGCAAGCACCGCCGGTGCCGCACCCGTACCGATCAGCCCTTCAGTCTCGAAGGCCTGGACGGAAGCTTCACCAAGACGCTCACGCTCGGCGTCGAGCAGCCGGCCGTAAGGACCGCCAATGCAATAGGGCCGCAGCGCCTGCTTCAACGGCAAGGACTGCAGCAGCACCGTCAGGCCGGTCAGCGTCCGTTCCTGTACCGGCGCAGAGGCCAACGAGGTTAGCGCCGACCAGAGATGTTCTTTCACATCCGGCGTGGTGGGAACGCCTTCGCGCAGAAGAATGTCCACCAGCCAGTCGGCTGCCCAGGCGCGCTCTGGAGTTTGGTGGATGCGACCAAGGGGCTGTAGCGAAACGGTGTCGACGTCTTCCGACAGATCGGCCAGGGTCAGCAGAGCAAGCGGATCGTCCACTCCCTGCCCGCTCGCCGCATTGCTGCCGAGATTGTGCCAGTCACCGTCCATGGCCAGCATGGCCGCACGGATTGAGCCGCCGAAGTCGAAGGCAAAGATCTGATTGTTTTCATAGCGCCGGAACTGCAGCGCCATCAGGGCCAGCAAGACCGACTTGCCCGCACCCGTCGGGCCAACAACAAGGGTGTGGCCGACATCGCCGACATGCAGGCTGAACCGGAACGGGGTCGCGCCTTCAGTCCGGGCGAAGAACAGTGGCGGAGCAGCAAAATGCTCATCCTCAACCGGTCCAGCCCAGACTGCCGAGAGTGGGATCATGTGAGCGAGATTCAGCGTCGACAGCGGCGGCTGGCGGACATTCGCATAGACGTGGCCTGGAATGCTGCCGAGCCAGGCTTCGATGGCGTTGACGCCTTCGGTGATGCAGGTGAAATCCTTGCCCTGAATGACCTTCTCGACCAGCCTGAGTTTCTCGTCGGCGATCGATGGATCGGCATCCCATACCGTTACCGTAGCGGTGACATAGGCCTGGCCGATCTGGTCGGAGCCAAGGTCCTGAAGGGCGGCGTCCGCATCGGCCGCCTTGTTTGCGGCATCCGTATCGACGAGGACTGATACCTCGTTGGTCATCACCTCCTTGAGGATCGCGGCGACGGACTTGCGCTTGGCGAACCACTGCCGGCGGATCTTCGTCAGCAGCTTGGTGGCGTCAGCCTTGTCGAGCATGATCGCCCGGGTCGACCAGCGGTAAGGGAAGGCAAGCCGATTGAGATCGTCGAGTATCCCCGGGAAAGTCGCGGTGGGAAAACCGATGATGGTGAGCGTGCGCAGCTGAGCATCGCCGAGCCTCAGCTCCAGCCCGCCGGCGAGCGGTTGATCGACAAGAAGTGCATCGAGATGCATCGGCGTCTCGGGGACACGGACATGATGGCGCTTGGTGGAAACGCAGGAGTGGAGGTAGGTCAGCGTCTCGCCATCATCGAGCCAGGCGGCTTCGGGGACAAAACCTTCGACCAGGTTCAGCACGCGGTCGGTGCGGTCCACGAAACTCTTCAAGAATTCCCACGGATCGGCGCCCCTTTTCTCCCGGCCTTCGTAGAGCCAGCTCTCGATGCGCGAGGCTTCCTCGGCCGGCGGCAGCCAGACGAAGGTAAGAAAATAGCTGCTCTCGAACAGTTCCCCGTCTAACCTGCGATCGGACCATTGGAAGGAAGATTCATGATCGGCGTCACCCTCGAACTGTTCACGACGTTCGAGATCGACCAACGCCGAGGCGCTGTCCGGGAAGAGACCTTCGGGATAGTGCTGCGCGGCAAGCCGAACGGCTTCGACGAAGATCGCCCAGCCGGAGCCCAGACGGCGAAGCGCACTGTTCAGCCGCGCCGTGGTCCCGACCAGTTCAGCCGGCGTGGCGGAATCCAGATCGGGGCCACGGAAACGGGCGGTTCGCTGGAATGAGCCATCCTTGTTGAGCACGACACCAGGCGCAACGAGTGCCGCCCAGGGCAGATAGTCGGCAAGGCTCGATAAGCGCTTTCGATATTCAGTGAGGTTCATCATTGGAAAAACCTCTCAGCAACCGAAATGCGGGGGATAGCGCAGGTGCCGGCGAACCACGTCGACGAATTGCGCATCGCGCTTCGCGGCCCAGACGGCCGCGAAATGTCCGATCACCCAGATGACGAGACCTGCGATCCAGAGGCGAAGGCCGAGCCCCACGGCGCCAGCCAGCGTGCCATTGGCAATGGCGACCGCGCGTGGTGCGCCGCCAAGCAGGATCGGCTCGGTGAGCGCGCGATGCACTGGCGCGAAAAAGTCGCGGATGTCTTCGTCCATCAGATCACCGCTCCGCCCCCGAAAGAGAAGAAGGACAAGAAGAACGAGCTTGCCGCGAAAGCGATCGACAGCCCGAACACGATCTGGATCAGGCGCCTGAACCCTCCGGACGTGTCGCCGAAGGCGAGCGACAGGCCGGTGACAATGATGATGATCACCGCCACGATCTTGGCGACCGGTCCCTCGACGGATTCGAGAATCTGCTGAAGCGGTTCTTCCCACGGCATGGACGAGCCTGCGGCATGGGCAGACGCGATCATCATGGCCTCGACCGCAGCAGTCGTTGCGGCGAGTGGGAGTGCCGCACGAACCTTAGGGATATACGATGAAGTGAAGCAGATCGGATTCATTCTGGAGCTCCATGAGAGATTGGGGATTGGCGGTTGATTTGATTCTCGAGCTTGGCTTCGAGCGTGCGGTAATCGCCGGTGGCGAGATCGAGCCCTTCGACCCAGGCGATCTCGACCAGACGACGCGCAGGACCCCGGCCAGCGAGGACCGCGATGAGGTCGATGGTTTCGGCAATGAGCGCGCGTGGGACCATGACGACGGCCTCCTGAACGAGCTGCTCGAGACGGCGCAGTGCGCCAAGGGCGGAACTGGCGTGGATGGTGCCGATACCGCCGGGGTGGCCAGTGCCCCAGGCTTTCAGCAGATCAAGTGCCTCGGCGCCGCGCACTTCGCCGATCGGGATGCGGTCGGGGCGAAGCCGCAACGACGACTTCACCAGATCGGATAGAGAAGCGACGCCGTCCTTCGTGCGCAATGCAACCAGATTTGGCGCCGCACACTGCAGTTCGCGCGTGTCCTCGATCAGCACGACGCGGTCGGCGGTTTTGGCCACCTCCGCCAGCAGTGCGTTGACCAGCGTGGTCTTGCCGGTCGACGTACCACCGGCGACCAGCACATTTTTCCGCTTCTCGACCGCAAGGCACAGCACGTCGGCCTGGGCCTCGGTCATGATGCCGACGGTGACATAGTCTTCCAGCGAGAACACAGCGATTGCCGGCTTGCGGATGGCAAAGGTCGGTGCCGTGACGACAGGCGGCAGCAGGCCCTCGAAGCGTTCGCCCGTCTCGGGCAGCTCGGCCGAGACACGCGGCCAGCCCGAATGCACCTCGCTGCCGACATGGTGCGCGACCAGTCGCACGATGCGCTCGGCGTTGGCCGGGATCAGGACTTCATCGGTTGCGACAAGTCCCTCCTTCAACCGGTCGACCCACAGCCGCCCGTCCGGGTTCAGCATCACCTCGATGACTGCAGGATCTTCGAGAAAACCAGCGATGGCTGGGCCGAGGGCGGTGCGCAGCATGCGCGCACCGCGCGATACTGCTTCCCTGCCGGGATGATGATTGGTTGCCACGATGATCCCCATTCCCGCGGTCCGTTGGGTCCGTGCCGCTGTCGGGGATGATTAGAAGAGGCAGGAACATCGACCTTGCAACAAGCAAAACCGGCGATCGTGATGCGGCGTGCAGAGACTTGCAGAATGCGGTGCGACGATCTCGTCGGCTTGCCTGCGCCTTTCTATCTCGCCGGAGAATCATCCGCGTCGGCTGGCGACGCAGGCGGCACGTCGTCAGCGATTTCCTGTCTGAGTTTTGGCCCCTTGCTCAATCGGCGACCGAGCGCATCGACAAAGCTGTCATAGCGCTGCAGTCCCTTCGCACGGACTTCAGCCTGTGCGGATTCCGACAAGGCTGGGGTGGAATTGAGCCAAAAGCGCACGAACAGCGCAAGTGTCTCAATGGCGATGCCGACATCGCGCTCGACGCGCTGGACGCGCCGGTCGATCTGGTCGAGGCGGCGGGTGATCGCCGCCTCCTTGCGTTCCTCGGCGTCCGGGGACAGAAATGACGCGATCGCAGCCTCAGCGATCAGCGACAGCGAGACGTCGCGCCGAGCAGAGTAGTCGGCCAACGCGTTCATCACGTCCGGATCGAGATAGGCGGAGAGCCGCTTTTTCTTCGTGTTCTTCAAGGGCTCAAAGCTCAATGCCGTCGTTGGGATCGAGGGCGGCTTGTCGCGCAGTGCCCCGCATAGCCCGGTCTACCGCGCGCCGACGGACGGCCTCGTCGTCAGCTTCGTCCCTATCGAGGTCGAACTCGTCTTCGCGATGTGCTGCTCGCTCAGGCGCAATGTCCTCGTGTTCGGGGAGCCCGGGCTGGCGACGGATACCGCCGTTCGCCGGATCCTCGTCCCGGGAATCACTGGACGCTTTCCGTTGGTGAGAGTTGTCTGACGCCGCAAAGATCGTTGCACCGCTCCAGTCGTCGGGACGCGAGGCTCCCTCCGTGCTGCCCGGCTTCGGTGGCGGCAGCACCCGCTCAGCCAGCCGCGGATCGGCAAAGTAGCGAGCTTTTTTTGCCCGGATCGGGAACAGGCCCGACACCATGACGACGGCATCGGTCGGCGGAAGTTGCATGATCTCGCCGGGTGTCATCAGCGCACGCGCCGTCTCCTGCCGCGATACCATCAGATGTCCAAGCCAGGGCGACAACCTGTGGCCGGCGTAGTTCTTCATGGCCCGCATCTCGGTCGCCGTCCCAAGCGAATCCGAGACGCGCTTGGCAGTCCGCTCGTCATTGGTGGCGAAGCTGACCCGCACATGGCAATTGTCCAGGATGGAATTGTTCGGCCCGTAGGCTTTTTCGATCTGGTTGAGCGATTGGGCAATCAGGAAAGACTTGATGCCGTAGCCGGCCATGAAGGCCAGCGCGCTTTCGAAGAAATCAAGCCTGCCCAGCGCGGGGAACTCGTCGAGCATCATCAGAAGGCGTTGTCGCCGGTGCTTAGCGTGCAGGTCCTCGGTCAGCCTGCGGCCGATCTGGTTGAGCACGAGGCGAATGAGCGGCTTGGTGCGGCTGATGTCCGATGGCGGCACGACCAGATAGAGGGTCGTCGGGCGCGCGCCCTCGACAAGATCGGCGATGCGCCAGTCGCAGCGAGACGTCACCTTGGCCACCACAGGGTCCCGGTAGAGGCCCAGAAAACTCATCGCCGTCGAGAGCACACCGGAGCGCTCGTTTTCCGACTTGTTGAGCAGTTCACGCGCCGCCGATGCCACGACCGGATGCGGCCCGCCTTCACCCTGATGGCGCGTCAGCATCATGGTGCGCAATGTCGCTTCTATGGGCCGTTGCGGATCGGAGAGGAAGTTGGCGACGCCGGCCAGCGTCTTGTCGTGTTCGGCATAAAGGACATGCAGGATCGCGCCGACCAGCAACGCGTGGCTGGTCTTTTCCCAATGATTGCGGCGTTCCAACGATCCTTCCGGATCGACCAGGACGTCGGCAACGTTCTGGACATCGCGGACTTCCCATTCGCCGCGCCGCACCTCGAGAAGGGGATTGTAGGCGGCCGAAGCCGCGTTGGTCGGATCGAACAGAAGGACGTGACCAAAACGCGACCGCCACCCGGCCGTCAGTTCCCAGTTCTCCCCCTTTATGTCATGGACGATCGCACTTCCAGGCCAAGTCAGCAACGACGGAATGACAAGGCCAACGCCCTTACCGCTTCGAGTCGGCGCGAAGCACAGAATATGCTCCGGGCCGTCGTGGCGCAGATAATCCTCATCGAGCTTGCCCAGCACGACACCGTCGGGGCCGATCATGCCTTCGGCCGAGATTTCCTCCTGCGTCGCCCAGCGCGCCGACCCGTAGGTGGCCGCGTTCTTCGCCTCGCGCGCACGCCACACCGACATGCCGATGGCGACCGCGATTGCAACAAAGCTTCCGCTCACCGCGATCAGTGCCCCTTCGAGAAAGACCCCCGGCGCATAGGCGTCGTAGAAAAACCACCACCAGAAAAATGCAGGAGGGGGATAGACGGACTGGCCAGCGAAATCGAACCAGGGCGAACCGAGTTGCGGCTGGAAGCCCAGCCGCCATGCCGTCCACTGTGTCGCGCACCAGGTGGTGCCGATCACGATCAGGAGCACGGTGAGAATCTGGCCCCACAATATCTTGGTCGCCGGCACTTCTCTCTCCTCGGGGATGAACTAGCGTGAGCAGATAGAAAGTGTCGAGGTTTCGGACACGCAAGAACAAAGGGCCGGCCAGGACAACATGGCGTGGACCGACGTGGAAAGACTTGCTGGTTACAGTGCGAGGCTCACGCGTTCAGAGGTGCGTTTGCCTTTGAAAAGGCAACATCTACGGGGTGAGCGATCTGGCTGTCGCATTTTGGTATAGAAATGCGCCGCCGCGAAGGGCAAAGACCAAGACCTGGCCGAATACGCCGTCCTGGACGACGTTGACGGGCAGCAGTCAGCAGTTCAACCTTGCCTCACATTGGTCCCTTCGGGGCGACTTGATAATTGGAATGCCATCAAACCCCTATGCAAAACAAGAAAACTCTGGCGAAGAACGAGAACGCTAGAAATGACCGCGGCCAGGCCGTGAGCGCGGACCTGATCGCCGTCGTGATCGCCGTGACAAATGGTGAGCCACGCGTGCTGACCATCGGACAGGGCGCCAGTGCTTTGCCTTCGGGTCCCTTCGAACTCGACCATCGTTCCCTGCAGTCGGGTCTGCGAGCTTGGGTAGAGCGGCAGACCAATCATCCACTGGGCTATGTCGAGCAGCTCTATACCTTTGCCGATCGCGACCGGATCGATGACGAGCACGTGCGGCGCGTGATCTCGATCAGCTATCTCGGACTGACGCGGGAGGAGCAGACGGAAAAGTCGGCAGCGCATGGCTGGCGAAGCTGGTACGACTATTTTCCGTGGGAAGATCATCGCGCGGGCGTGCCGTCGGTAGTGCCTGGCATTCTCATGCCCCGACTGCGGGTCTGGGCCGATGAGGCCGACGCCCCGGACACGCGTCACGATCGATGGCAGCGCGCGGCAGTCGCTTTCGGCTTCGAAGCGCGCGACTGGAACGAGGAGCTTGTCCTGCAGCGGTACGAACTGCTCTATGAAGCCGCGCTGGTGGCGGAAGCTGTACGCGGCAGCAACGTGGGTAGCCTGTCGTCGACACCTGGCCGGTCGATGATTGCCGACCATCGCCGTATTCTGGCGACGGGAATCGGCAGGTTGCGGACCAAGATCAAATATCGGCCCGTCGTCTTCGAGTTGATGCCGCCAACATTTACATTCCTGCAGCTGCAGCGCACCGTTGAAGCGCTCGCAGGCCGGCTCGTTCACAAGCCAAACTTTCGGCGTCTCATCGAAGAGCAGGATCTGGTGGAAGAGACAGGTGAGACAATGTCCGACACCGGGGGGCGTCCAGCCAAGCGCTTTCGCTTTCGCCAGACGGTTCTGGCGGAGCGAACTGTCGCAGGGACCAAATTGCCACTCTCACGCGTTTGACATTTCTTATTCTCAAGATAAGAATATGCCTATTATACTCATTTGGAGAATAATAGGCCATGCCGATCGCCTCCGCACGTACGGCCACGCTCTACGATCGGGTACGGCGTGTCATTCCACCGATCGAGTGGCCAGCGTTCACCGATGATATCGACGCCATTCTCGATCTGAAGCGGCAGCGAAACGCCGTCATCCTGGCTCACAACTACCAGACGCCGGAGATCTTCCACTGTGTCGCCGACATCGTTGGCGACAGCCTGGCGCTTGCCCGCAAGGCGATGTCGGTCGAAGCCGATATCATCGTTCTCGCCGGCGTGCATTTCATGGCCGAGACAGCGAAGCTGCTCAATCCGCAAAAGACGGTGCTCATTCCCGACCTCAGAGCAGGCTGTTCGCTTGCTGACTCGATTACTGCCGAGGACATCCGGCTGCTGCGGCAACGCTATCCGGGCGTGCCGGTCGTTACCTATGTCAACACGTCAGCCGAAGTGAAAGCCGAGTCCGATATCTGCTGTACCTCCGGCAATGCGAAGGCTGTCGTCGAGTCGCTTGGCGTTCCCCGGGTGATCATGCTGCCGGACGAATATCTGGCCCAGAACATCGCGGCCCAGACCGACGTGCAGATCATCGCCTGGAAAGGGCATTGCGAGGTGCATGAGCGCTTCACGCCTGCCGACATCCGCCAGCTTCGCGAGGACCATCCCGGCGTGACGGTGCTGGCCCATCCCGAATGCCCGCCCGATGTGGTGGCCGAGGCCGATTTTTCCGGCTCGACCGCTGCCATGTCCGATTATGTCGGGCGGCAAAAACCGCCTCGCGTCGTGCTGATGACGGAGTGCTCGATGAGCGACAATGTCGCGGTCGAGCATCCCGATGTCGAGTTCATCCGGCCCTGCAATTTGTGCCCGCACATGAAGCGGATAACGCTCGCCAACATCCGGGCGGCGCTCGAACAGAACCGCCATATCGTGACCATCGCACCCGAGATCGCTGGGCGCGCGCGGCTGGCCGTCGAGCGGATGCTGGCCGTATGAGCATGGACCTCCGCAATCTCGCCGGGCGGCCGGTCATCATCGGCGGCGGCATAGCCGGACTGATGACTGCACTGCACTTGGCGCCGGAGCCGGTGGTTCTCCTCTCGCGGTCCCCGCTTGGCGCGGATGCGTCGAGCGTGTGGGCGCAGGGTGGGCTTGCCGCCAGCGTAGGAGACGATGGTGACCCGGCACTCCACCTTGCCGACACGCTCGCCGCAGGTGACGGCCTTTGCGATGCGGATACAGCAAGGCGCATCGTGTACGCCGCGCCCGCGGCGATCGAGGATCTGGCGCGCCTTGGGGTCCGCTTCGATCGCACACCCGAAGGAACGCTGCGCCTAGGACTGGAGGCCGCGCACAGCCGGAGGCGCATCGTTCATGCCGACGGCGACGGCAGCGGGCGCGAGATTATGCGCGCCTTGGTCTCCGCCGTGCGTTCCACTCCGTCGATTGTAGTCGTGGAAGGCGTGGAAGCGCGCCGGTTGGCCGTGGAGGACGGCAGGGTCACCGGGGTGCTGGCGAGCTGTTCGACAAGTCCAGTATTCCTCGCCACCGGACGGGTCATTCTCGCCACTGGCGGGATCGGCGGCCTGTTCGATGACACCACAAACCCGCTGGGCAATTGCGGACAGGGTCTCGCGCTCGCAGCGCGCGCGGGTGCAATTTTTGCCGACCTGGAGTTCATCCAGTTCCACCCGACCGCGCTTGACGGGCCGGGCCGTCCGATGCCGCTCATCAGCGAGGCGGTTCGCGGCGAAGGCGCAACCATCGTCGACGAGACGGGGCGGCGTTTTCTCGACGGCGTGCGAGGGGCGGAGCTTGCACCGCGCGACATCGTCGCGCGCGCTGTCTGGAGACATCTTGCCGCCGGCCATCGCGTCTTCCTCGACGTACGCGAAAAGCCGGGCGCGACCTTCGCGCAGCTTTTTCCGACGATCGCGTCAGCCTGTGGCAAGGCCGGCATCGATCCGGCGCATGATCTCATTCCCATCCGGCCGGCCCAGCACTATCACATGGGTGGTGTCGCCGTGGATCTGGTCGGGCGCACCTCGATTCCAGGACTTTGGGCTTGCGGAGAAGTCGCGTCGACCGGGCTGCACGGTGCCAACCGGCTTGCCAGCAACTCGCTGACCGAAGCTGTCGTCTGCGCACGCTGGGTTGCCGAGAGTATAGCCGCTTCGCCTGACGGCAGCGGAAAGCGAGCGATGGCACCTGACCTGCCTGCCGCAGATCAAGGACCAGTGCGCCCTCTCCTGTCACGCGCCCTCGGCGTCACGCGGGATGGCGAGGGGTTGGAAGGGGCTGCGCGCGCCTTACTGCCGCTGCTGCAGCGGCACGACGCTGCGTCCGGTCCCGCCACCGTTGGGCTGATGATCGTGATTGCAGCCTTGCTGCGCCGGGAAAGCCGCGGCGCTCATTTCCGGACGGACTTCCCCCACCATGCAACCGTCGCCCGCCGTTCCCACCTCACGCTCGACGCAGCCATCGCCGTAGCACGGGAACTCGCATCCTCCCCAGCGCTGGAAAGCATCCCGTGATGAACCTCCCACCGCTTCCAGCAATCATGCTCGAGCCTTTGGTACGGGCAGCTCTTCTCGAAGATCTCGGCAGGGCCGGCGACCTGACCTCGGATGCGATCATACCGAAGGGCCATCGTGCGACAACATTGCTGACTGCGCGCCAGGCCGGAACTGTCGCCGGGCTCGATCTGGCGATGCTTGCCTTCCGACTCATCGACCCGAACGTCGAAATGATCGTCCACAGCCCGGATGGCGGCGAGGTCGCGCCCGGGCACATCATCGCCTCCGTAAGCGGCCCGGCTCGGGCAATCCTCACGGCGGAACGGACGGCGCTCAATTTTCTCTGTCATTTGAGCGGCATCGCCACAGCGACGGCATCGATCGTCGCGGCGGTCCGCGGCCACGGCGCAAAAATCGTCTGCACGCGCAAGACGACGCCTGGATTGCGGGCCGTCGAAAAATATGCCGTGCGCGCAGGTGGTGGCGCTAATCACCGCTTCGGCCTCGACGATGCTATCCTGATCAAGGACAACCACATCGCCATCGCCGGCGGCATTCGCACGGCAATGGAGCGGGCGCGAAGCAGTGTCGGCCATCTGGTCAAAATCGAAGTCGAGGTCGATACGCTGGCCCAGTTGGAAGAGGCCCTGGCGCTTACCCCCGACGCTGTCCTGCTCGACAACATGTCTGTCGACGAGCTTCACCAGGCGGTGGCCATGGTTGCCGGCCGCGCCACAACCGAGGCGTCGGGCAGGATCACCGCCGCGATTGCGCCAGCCGTTGCCGCAACCGGCATCGATCTGATTTCCATCGGCTGGTTGACTCACAGCGCGCCGATCCTCGATATCGGCCTCGACTACCGTGAGCTTTGATCGTCGAGGCTGACCATCTAGCCTACCCAGCTTCTCTCGACCGTGCCTCGCCATTTCAAAGGCGCGTGTCGCCGCAACGCAAGGAACAGGATGGAAATGCACGCAGCGATTTCGGAAAAGACCCTGCCTGAAGCTCAATCATTCGACGGCCGCCGGACGTGGACCCTGGAAGAAGCCCAGGCTCTCCACGATGCGCCCTTCAACGACCTGCTGTTTCAGGCGCAGACCGTGCACCGCCAGAATTTCGATCCCAACAAGGTCCAGCTCAGCCGCCTCCTCAGCATCAAGACCGGCGGATGCCCGGAGGATTGCGGCTATTGCAGCCAGTCGGCCCATTACGAAACCGGTCTGAAGGCGTCGAAGCTGATGGAAGTCAGGCGCGTCATCGCCGAGGCGACCAAGGCGCGCGATGCCGGCGCCACTCGCTATTGCATGGGCGCGGCCTGGCGAAACCCCAAGGCGCGCGACATGGACGCGGTCGTCGCCATGGTCGAAGGCGTCAAGGCGCTCGGCATGGAGACCTGCATGACGCTCGGCATGCTCGATCTTGAGCAGACCGCTCGTCTGAAACAGGCAGGTCTCGACTATTACAACCACAACATCGATACGTCGGAACGCTACTATAGCGAGATCATCGGCACGCGCAGCTTTGCCGACCGGCTCGATACGCTCGAACAGGTTCGCCAATCCGGCATCAAGGTCTGCTGCGGCGGCATTGTCGGCATGGGCGAAGAACCGGTGGACCGGATCGACATGCTGGTGACGCTGGCCAATCTGGCGGAACATCCCGAAAGCGTTCCGATCAACATGCTCATCCCGATCGCCGGCACGCCGCTGGCCGACGCCAGGCCCATCGAGCCGATCGAATTCGTGCGAGTGATCGCGCTGGCGCGTATCATGATGCCGAAATCGCATGTCCGTCTTTCCGCCGGTCGCACCGCCATGACCGACGAGATGCAGGCGCTGTGCTTCTTTGCCGGCGCCAATTCGATCTTTGTTGGAGACACGCTGCTGACGGCGGACAATCCCGGCGAGGACAAGGATACTCTGCTGTTCCGTCGTCTCGGCATCGAGCCGATGGAACTCGAGGCGCAATGAGCGGGGCACCGCTTGCCCGCTATGACGCGACCTTGCAGGGGCTGGCGCGCAAGGACCGGTTGCGGACGCTGGCGCCGCGCGCCGGGCTCGACTTCTCGTCGAACGACTATCTCGGGCTTGCCGCCTCCAGGAGGCTGGGCGATGCGGTTGCCGCGGCCATTGCGCGGGGCACGCCGGTTGGCGCCACCGGGTCGCGGCTGTTGCGCGGCAACGCGCCGGAACATGAGCAACTGGAGGCAGACGCGGCGGCGTTCTTCGGGGCTGACCGCGCGCTGTTCTTCGGCAGCGGCTACATCGCCAACTTCGCTCTCCTGACCGCGTTGCCGCAGAAGGGCGACCTTCTGGTTCTCGACGAACTCGCCCATGCCAGCATGCATGAGGGTGCGCAGGCCGGACGCGCCCAGTTCATGCTGACCGCGCACAACGACGTCAATGCTGTCGAAGACGCGATCACGCGCTGGCGCGCCGAAGGCGGCATGGGGCGCGTCTGGATCGCGGTCGAAAGTCTCTACAGCATGGATGGCGACCGTGCGCCGATGGAGAGCCTCGTCGCGCTTGCCGATCGGCACGAGGCATTCATGGTCGTCGACGAAGCGCATGCCACCGGGGTCTGCGGGCCGGACGGCCGGGGGCTGGCCGCCGCTTTCGAGGGTCGCGACAACATCATTGCGCTCCATACTTGCGGCAAGGCGCTCGGCGCGTCCGGCGCGCTGGTCACCGGACCGGGAACGTTGTGCAATTATCTCGTCAACCGGTGCCGGCCATTCATCTACGCCACTGCGCCATCGCCGTTGATGGCGGTCGCGGCACGCGAAGCACTCGCCATGCTGACCGACGAGCCGATGCGCCGTGTTCAGTTGCATGAGCGTGTCGCTTTCGCGGGCCGCCAACTGGCTGAACGCTGCGGTGTGACGCCCAGCGGATCGCAGATCCAGCCGTTCGTCATCGGCGACGTCAGGCGCACCATGGCGGTGGCGGCGGCATTGCAGGCCCGCGGCTTCGACATCCGCGGCATTCGCCCGCCGACGGTCCCTGAGGGCACCTCGCGCCTGCGCATCTCATTCACGCTCAACGTCGATGAAGCCGACATTTCCGCCATGGTCGAGGTGCTCGTCGAGGTGTTGGCGTCGGCATGACCAAGCGCATCGTCATCACAGGAACAGATACCGGAATTGGCAAGACAGTGTTTTCGGCCGGACTCGCCGGCCTGCTCGACGGCTTCTACTGGAAACCGGTGCAATCGGGTCTCGATGAGGAGACCGACAGCGAGGTGGTTGCGCGGCTTGCCGGCCTGCCGCCAGGGCGCGTGCTGCCGGAGGTCTACCGCTTGAGCAAGCCCCTGTCGCCGCATCGTTCAGCCGAAATCGACGGCGTCGCGATCGAGGCGGCAAAGCTCTCGCTGCCAGCCTTGCCGGGCCCGCTTGTCATCGAAGGTGCTGGCGGGCTGATGGTGCCGCTCAACCGGCAGACACGGTTCATTGACATATTCGCGCAATGGCGGCTGCCGGTCATACTGTGCGCCCGCACCGCGCTCGGCACGATCAACCACACGCTCCTCTCGATCGAAGCTCTGCGTGCCCGCTCTATTCCAATCATCGGCGTCGCATTTATCGGCGACGAGGTGGCAGACACGCAAAGGACAATTGTCGAATTCAGCGGCGTGCCACAGCTCGGCAGGCTGCAGCACCTTGATCCGCTGACGGGCAAGACGCTGAGGGACGCGATGATTGCCGGCTTCGACCTCGCTTTGATTGCCAGAGGCCAATGATGCCGCAGTCCCAAGTTTGGCACCCCTTCACCCAGCACGCGCTCGAGCATTCGATCCCCGAAATCGTCCGGACCGAAGGCGCCTACCTTCACAAGGCCGACGGCGCGCGCATCCTGGACGCCATTTCCTCTTGGTGGGTCGTCACCCATGGCCATCGCCATCCCCGCATCATGAAGGCGATCGAGACGACCGCGTCGAGCCTCGACCAGATCATCTTCGCCGGCTTCACGCACGAGCCGGCCGAACGCCTGGCCAGGGCACTTGTCGGCCTCGCTCCGCCCGGACTCGACTGGGTGTTCTATTCCGACAGCGGCTCGACCTCCGTCGAAGTCGCGCTGAAGATGGCGCTTGGCTATTTCCGCAACCTCGGTGCGCCGCGTTCGCGCATCGTCGTCATGGAGCACAGCTACCATGGCGACACGATCGGCACGATGAGCGTCGGTGCTCGCGGCGTGTTCAACGCCGCCTACGAGCCTTTGCTGTTCGAGGTTGACACCATCCCCTTCCCGGCCGCAGGGCGCGAGCAGGAGACACTGGATCGGTTCGAGGCAATCTCTCGCGACCGGCGTGCCGCCGCCCTGATCGTCGAGCCGCTGGTGCTTGGCGCCGGCGGCATGCTGATGTATCCGGCGTCAGTTCTGACCGAATTGAAAAAGATCACTGAGGCCTCCGACACGCTGCTGATCGCCGACGAGGTGATGACCGGCTGGGGGCGCACCGGAACGATGTTCGCCTGCGAACAGGCATCCATCTCTCCGGATATCCTGTGCACCTCGAAGGGGCTGACCGGTGGTGCCATCCCGCTGGCCGCCACGCTTGCCACCGATGCCATCTTCCAGGCTCACTATTCCGAAGATCGGAAGAA
Source organism: Mesorhizobium sp. LjRoot246 (assembly GCF_964254115.1). Taxonomy (NCBI): domain Bacteria; kingdom Pseudomonadati; phylum Pseudomonadota; class Alphaproteobacteria; order Hyphomicrobiales; family Phyllobacteriaceae; genus Mesorhizobium; species Mesorhizobium sp. LjRoot246. The sequence goes on from NZ_CAXUSN020000001.1 coordinate 5,892,913, forward strand.
GACCTTCTTTCATTCGAGCTCCTACACCGCCAATCCGATTGCCTGCGCGGCAGCACTCGCCAATGTCGAGATCTGGCACGATGAGCCGGTGGCCGAACGGGTCGCGGCGTTGAGTGCGCAGCAGGCAGCTGGGCTTCGGCGCTTTCGTGACAATGCCAACTTCACCGACTGCCGAGCGACTGGCACGATCGCGGCCCTCGACCTGCGCACCGGCTCAGCCGGCTATCTGGCCGAGATCGGGCCGAAGCTGCGCGCGTTCTTCCTCGACAAGGGGCTGCTTGTGCGTCCGCTCGGCAACGTCCTCTATCTTCTCCCACCCTATTGCATCGCCAGCGAGGAACTCGATCGACTCTATGACGCCATCGAGGAGGCCGGTGAACGCTTCGGTTCGGGGCCATGAGCAGATCGTCGCGCATTCTCGGGTTTGGCCATCATGCGCCTGGGCGCAAAGTGGCGAATGCCGAGATCGAGAACAATCTCGGGCTCGAACCGGGCTGGATCGAACGGCGTACCGGAATTCGTTCGCGCTTCTGGGCAGCGGACGAAGATACGCTGTCTGGTCTTGCCACACAGGCCGGCGACATGGCGCTGGCGAACGCAGGTATTGACCGCAGCGACATCGGTCTGCTGTTGCTTGCCACCTCGACGCCCGATCACCTCCTGCCGCCCAGTGCACCCCTTGTCGCGCACAAGCTCGGCATTGGCCGTGCAGGCGCGGTCGATCTGACCGGCGCCTGCGCCGGTTTCATCTATGCGCTGATGTTCGCCGACGGGTTCACCCGCCTGCACGGCAAACCATCGCTGGTCATCGCCGCCAACATCCTCAGCCGCCGCATCAATCCGGCCGAGCGCGCGAGCTCAGTCCTTTTCGCCGATGCCGCCGGCGCCCTGGTGATTGGTCCTTGCGAGGACCTCTATCAGGGCATTCTCGGCGCTTCGGTGGATTCCGACGGCTCGCGCTACGGGCTGATCCAGATTCCGGCGGGCGGAAGCAACATCCCGTTCCGTGGCGACCTCGACCTCGCGCAGACCCGCATGACGATGACCGACGGACGCGAAGTGTTCGCCAAGGCTGTCGAGATGATGACCGATTGCTCGATAAGCGCGCTTGCCGCTGCCGGAGTGCGACCACAGGGTATCGACCGGTTCGTGCCGCATCAGGCCAATGCCCGCATTTTCGATGCGGTCGGCAGGAACCTCGGAATAGCAGATCAAGCAATCGTCAAGACGATCGCCGAATACGGCAACTCTTCCGCCGCGACGATCCCGCTGTCGCTCTCGCTGACCAACCAGACGGAGCCATTTCGGCAGGGCGAAAAGATTCTCCTTACGGCGGCGGGCGCAGGCCTCAGCGGCGGTGCGCTCGTGGTCGGAATTTAGCCCGAACGACCGGCCGCGCGTAGGACTGGTCATGAATGGTAATAGGACAACGGGACCAATGCGAAAAATAGTCGCCGGCAAGCTGCATGGCATCCACGTCACCGAAGCGAACCTCAACTATCACGGTTCGATAACGCTGGACCCTGACCACTGCGAAGCAGCCGGGATCTTGCCCATGGAATTCGTGGAGATATGGAACAAGAATTCCGGTACGCGGATTTCGACCTATGTCATTCTTGGCGAGCGCGGCTCACGATGCTGCATCCTCAATGGAGCGGCGGCCCGCACCTGCCAGCCCGGCGACCAGATCATAATCTGCAACTCCATCTACCTGGACGAAGCGAAGATCACCTCGCTGAAGCCGCGGATCGTCACCTTCGACCAGGACAACCACATACGCGACCGCTTGAGCTACTCGGTCGATTTTGACGCGCACGGCCGATACAGTTTCTCCATCCTTGACGAGGCGAACGCGGCTTTGGCCATTCCTGCGCTGGTCTCCGGGACGTGACTTTCCCCACGCATTCATCAGCCTTTCCGCAGACTTGATTGGCGACCGATCAACGCCGCGGGCCAAATGCGCTTGACAAAATAGCGCCGGCCCGTTCAACCTGAGGCATTCACCAGGGGAGTCCCGGCAAGGGGCTGAGATACTGCTGGCTTTCGCGGCGCAGTGACCCGTTGAACCTGATCCAGTTCATACTGGCGTAGGGACGGTGCAAGCGCTTTGCGGGAGTTCACGCCCGAAGTCCTGTTTCGAACAGGCCGGGCAAAGCGTCTTTTCATCCTTCCGGCACAGAACTGGGTCTCCAATGCATGAGCAAAGGAGCCTCAAGATGAATGCCCTCACCCCCGCCGTGTCGACGGGACCACTGCCCGCCTCACGCAAGATCCACAAATCCGGCCTCCTCCATCCGCACATCAAGGTGCCGATGCGCGAAATCTCCGTCCATCCGACGGCCGGCGAGCCGCCCGTCATCGTCTACGATCCGTCCGGGCCCTATACAGACCCGACCGTCGAAACCAGCATCGAAAAGGGCCTCGCACGGCTTCGCCACGAATGGATCATGGCCCGCGGCGATGTCGAAGCCTATGACGGCCGCCACGTGCGGCCGGAGGACAATGGATTCGCCTCAGGCGAGCGCCTGACGCCGGAATTTCCCATTCGCAACCGGCCGCTCAAGGCCAAGCAGGGCAAGGCGGTGACCCAGTTTGCCTATGCGCGCGCCGGCATCATCACGCCCGAAATGGAGTTCGTCGCCATCCGCGAGAACCTCGGCCGCGAGATCCTGCGTGGCAAACTTGAGCGCGACGGCGAGGCCTTCGGCGCCGAGATCCCCGACTTCGTCACACCGGAATTCGTGCGCGACGAGGTGGCGCGCGGGCGGGCGATCATTCCCGCCAACATCAACCACCCAGAGAGCGAACCGATGGTCATCGGCCGCAATTTCCTGGTGAAGATCAACGCCAATATCGGAAACTCGGCGGTAACCTCCTCGATGGCCGAGGAAGTGGAAAAAATGGTCTGGGCGATCCGCTGGGGCGCCGATACGGTGATGGACCTGTCGACCGGCCGCAACATCCACAACATCCGCGACTGGATCGTGCGCAATGCGCCGGTGCCGATCGGCACGGTGCCGCTCTACCAGGCGCTCGAAAAGGTCGGCGGCATCGCCGAGGACCTGACCTGGGAGGTGTACCGCGACACGCTGATCGAACAGGCCGAACAGGGCGTCGACTATTTCACCATCCATGCCGGTGTGCGGCTGCACTACATCCCGCTGACCGTTGACCGGGTCACAGGCATCGTCTCGCGCGGTGGCTCGATCATGGCCAAATGGTGTCTGCACCATCACCGGGAAAGCTTCCTTTATGAGCATTTCGCGGAGATCTGCGACATCTGCCGCGCCTATGACGTGTCCTTCTCGCTCGGCGACGGTCTTCGTCCCGGCTCGATCGCCGACGCCAATGACGCAGCACAATTCGCCGAGCTGGAAACGCTCGGCGAGCTGACGCAGATCGCCTGGGCGAAGGATTGCCAGGTAATGATCGAAGGCCCCGGCCACGTGCCGATGCACAAGATCAAGCAGAACATGGACAAGCAGCTCGCTGTCTGCGGCGAGGCGCCCTTCTACACGCTTGGACCGCTGACGACCGACATCGCGCCGGGCTATGACCACATCACCTCCGGCATCGGCGCGGCCATGATCGGCTGGTTCGGCACCGCCATGCTCTGCTACGTCACGCCCAAGGAGCATCTCGGCCTTCCCGATCGCAACGACGTCAAGATTGGCGTGATCACCTACAAGATAGCCGCTCATGCCGCCGACCTGGCTAAGGGGCATCCGGCGGCGAAAGTCAGGGATGATGCCCTTTCCCGCGCGCGCTTCGAATTCCGCTGGGAGGACCAGTTCAACCTGTCGCTCGATCCCGAAACCGCGCGATCCTTCCACGACCAGACCTTGCCCAAGGAGGCGCACAAGCTGGCACATTTCTGCTCGATGTGCGGGCCGAAATTCTGCTCCATGCGTATCTCTCACGACATCCGCGCCGAGGCACAGAAAGAGGGCATGGCGGCGATGGCGGCGAAATATCGCGAGGGCGGCGATCTCTATGTGCCGGCGGACGAGACCGGCGCGCCGCTCATGCCGGAGGCGCATGGGCCATCGTGAGGGTGCTGGTCCAAGGGGCCGGGGTCGCCGGCCTCACCGCAGCCTTCGAGTTCGCCACACGCGGCGCTGCGGTGACAGTTGCCGAGACAAGACATGCTCTCGGCGGCAATGCGTCGTGGTTCGCCGGCGGCATGCTGGCGCCATGGTGCGAGCGTGAAAGCGCGGAGCAGCCGGTGCTGGATCTCGGACGCGATGCCGCCGGCTGGTGGGATGCGGTACTGCCGGGTCAGGTGACACGAGCCGGAACGCTGGTCGTGGCCGCGCCGCGTGATGCCGGTGAGCTTGACCGGTTCGCCAGTCGCACGTCAGGGCATCGGCGTGTCGATGAAGACGAAATTGCGATCCTGGAGCCCGACCTCGCAGGCCGCTTCCGGCGCGGGTTGCTGTTCCCCGATGAGGCTCATCTCGACCCGCGCCAGGCGATGGCGGCACTTCATGACAAGCTTGCAGCCATGGGTGTCGAATTCCACTTCGGCACCGACGCCCGGCATGTTTCCGGCTTCGATCGTCAGATCGACTGCACGGGAATGGCCGCCGTCGATGACAGGCTGCGCGGCATTCGCGGCGAAATGCTGATCCTGCGCACGCTTGATATCTCGCTGTCGCGCCCGGTCAGGCTGCTGCATCCGCGCTTTCCGCTTTATGCGGTGCCGCGTGCCGACACGCAGTTCATGATCGGCGCGACGATGATTGAGAGCCAGTCCGCCGGACCGGTCACGGCGCGTTCCATGATGGAGCTGCTGGGGGCCGCCTATGCCCTCCATCCGGCCTTTGGCGAGGCCGAGATCGTTGAAACCGGTGTCGGCGTTCGTCCGGCCTTTCCTGACAACCTGCCGCGCGTCGAAACGAGTGGAGACACCGTCGCGATCAACGGGCTCTATCGCCACGGTTTTCTCCTCGCCCCCACCATGGCGCGCCAGGCCGCCGACCTGGTTTTCAGTCAAGACGGAACCAAGGAACTTGCTCATGAAACTGATGGTCAACGGCGAAGCGCATGAGGTTGCCGCCACCACGCTGGCGGAGCTGCTTGCCGCGCTCGCCTATGAGGGCGATTGGCTCGCCACTGCCGTCAACAGCGACCTCGTGCACAAAGCCAACCGGGCGGAATTCCAGTTGAGCGACGGCGACCGGATCGAAATCCTCTCGCCCATGCAGGGAGGCTAGACCTTGTTCAATCTTTTCGGAACGGAGCTTGCCTCCCGCCTGCTTCTCGGCACCGCTCAATATCCTTCGCCGGCCATCCTTGCCGATGCGGTCAAGGCATCGGGCACGTCGGTGGTGACGGTCTCGTTGCGCCGTGAGATGGCAGGCGGCAGGGCCGGCGAAAAATTCTGGTCGTTGATCCGTTCGCTGGGTGTCAGAATCCTGCCCAACACTGCCGGCTGTCACTCCGCCAAGGAAGCGGTCACGACCGCGAAAATGGCGCGTGAGGTCTTCGGTACGAACTGGATCAAGCTCGAAGTGATCGGCAACCACGACACGTTGCAACCGGACGTGTTCGGCCTTGTCGAAGCCGCCCGCATCCTGTGCGAGGACGGTTTTGATGTATTCCCCTACACCACCGATGACCTTGTCGTCGCCGAGCGGCTGCTGGACGTAGGCTGCAAGGTCTTGATGCCGTGGTGCGCACCGATTGGTTCCGCCCTCGGGCCGGTCAACATCATGGCACTGCGCTCGATGCGCGGACATTTCCCTGGCGTCCCGCTCATTGTGGATGCGGGGCTCGGACGGCCGTCGCATGCGGCAACCGTCATGGAACTCGGCTTTGACGCCGTGCTCCTGAACACAGCGGTCGCCAAGGCGGCCGATCCGGTCGGCATGGCGCGTGCTTTCGGCAAGGCGGTCGACGCCGGCCGTGAGGCTTTCAGTTCGGGAATGCTCGAACCGCGCGACGTCGCCGTGCCATCGACACCGACGATCGGCAGGGCGGTTTTTTCATGAAGCTCGATCCCTTTTACCTTATCGTCGATAGCTCTGCCTGGATCGAGCGGCTGGTGCCGCTCGGCGTCAAGCTGGTGCAGCTTCGCATCAAGACCATGGATGAGGCCGGCTTGCGCGCGGAGGTCCGCAAGGCGAAGGCCCTTTGCGCCCGACACGAATGCCAGCTCATCATCAATGATTACTGGCGGCTGGCGATCGAGGAAGGTTGCGACTTCGTCCACCTTGGCCAGGAGGATCTGCAAACCGCCGACCTCGCGCGGATTCGGGCAGCCGGTCTGAGGCTCGGACTGAGCACACATGATGATGTCGAACTGGAAACGGCGATGGCCGCCGAGCCCGGCTACATCGCGCTCGGCCCCATCTACCCGACCATCCTGAAGAAGATGAAATGGGCCCCGCAAGGGCTCGAACGGATCAGCGAGTGGATGCGCCGGGTCGCACCGATTCCCCTGGTCGCCATTGGTGGTCTCAACCCGGACCGGCTCAACGGCGTCTTCGCGGCTGGCGCGGACAGCGCGGCGGTGGTGACAGACATCACGCTGAACGACGATCCCGAAGCACGCACGCGAGAATGGATCGAAAAGACAGGCCGATGGCGCTGAGGCCTTATGTGCTCGTCGTCGGTGGGTCGGACTCCAGCGGCGGAGCCGGAATTGCGCGCGACATCGAGACGATCTCTTCCATTGGCGTGCGCACTTGCCTTGCTGTCACCGCGCTAACGGTGCAGACGCACGAAGCCGTCATGGAAATCCATCATTCGCAACCCAGTCTGGTGGCCGATCAGATGCGCGCCGCGCTACGGGCCAACACGGTGGCGGCCATCAAGATCGGCATGCTCGCAACGGCTGAGATCGTTGTTGCCGTTGCCGGCGTGCTGCGCGAGAATCCGCAGGTGCCGGCAGTACTTGACCCGGTGCTGGCGTCGACGTCAGGCCGGGCGCTCCTGGAAGCAGGCGCCATCTCCGTCATGAAGCGCAATCTGATGCCGCTTTGCCGTCTCGTCACACCCAATCTCTTCGAACTGGCGCTTCTTGTTGGCACAGAGCTGGCGATGGACGAGGACGGCGCAGTGAGGCAGGGCCGGGAATTGCTAGCCGGTGCAGCGCAGGCCTTGCTGATCAAGGGCGGCCACGCTGCGGGACCTCGATCGGCCGACATTCTGTTGCGCCCCGATCAAGAACCAATCCGCTTCGACAAACCGCGTCTTGCCGTTTCGATGCGCGGGACGGGCTGCATGCTGGCCAGCGCGATTGCGGCGCACCTGGCGAAGGCGAGTCCGCTTGAAGACAGCGTGCGCAAAGGCAAGCTGTTTGTGTTCGAGAAGCTCCAGAAGCAAGCAGCCGAATGACAGTGGCATTTTCGTCCAGTCAAGCTTAAGTCCGCCGAGATAGGATACGGCTTGATCTGAGCGACGGTCGAGGCCGCTCAAAGCCCGAGGCTTCGTTTCCGGCCGAAACTCCAATTCACTCCTCCGGTAGCGCGTGCAACGCCGTCGATATGACTACCGAGGTGCCCATCAAGCGACGGCGACCATGGGACAAGCCTGAAACCAAGACCGTCGTCGATCATAGCGAAGCGGCCGGACGCGAGCGAAAAACGTTGCCGGTAGACGCCAGCTACTTGGTCGCCTTCCAAAGCCTTCGAGAACGGCAGTCTGGTCTCGTCGGCGAGCCGAGCGCTGAGCGCGTTCACCTCGCGATCGCGTAGCGTGTCGATCATGTTGCGAACGAGAATGACGCGCTGTCCCTCGCGCCGAGCCAGACCCTGCTCGACAAGATAATCGGCGCGCGCATTGAGCGCTTGATGCACGTCCCTGCCAAATCCCCCCTCGCCGAGTTCGGCAGGCTCGCTGGCGACGAGTTGCCGGTCCAGCCAGGTCGCGCCAAAGGCGTGGACCTGTTCTTGGATCGACAGGTCGGAGCGGACGGCAAGCGCGGTGCGTCCGCGGCCGTTCGCATCTTCGTAGCGGCGAAGCTCGACGACGGAGCCGGGCGCTGAATCGCCTGAGGCATCGAGATCTTGGAAGCGGATGTGATGAAGACGTCCGTCGACACCGTCGACGATGGCATAGGCCGAGCCGCGCAGTTCGTCATCCAGGCCGCGCTCAAGGAGCCGACCAATGACTGATTTGTCGATCTGTTCAGCCGCGAGCACATAGTCGGCCGCGCCTTTGTCGATACCCTGGCGGGCGAGACCGCGATGCATGCGCTTGATAACGTCGCCGCGGTCGCCGAGTGCGCGCAAGGTCGACTCGACGTCTTCGCCCATCATCCACTGGCCAGGACGGATCTCGTTTGCGAGGCCGAGGCTTTCCAACTTGCGGAGCCGTCCGACCTTCTGCGTCAGAAACTCGTCCGGCTGGCCATCAGGGTGCGGCGCGAGATCGATGATGCCATGGCGATCGGCATCACGAACAAGCTGGCGGTCGAGCTGTGTCCAACGTTCGCTGTCGATCTGCCGCTCGATTGTTTGGCGGATGTCGTGATCGGTGCGCAGCCCAAGTGTCTGGGTGAGGATGTCTCTCGCCCGGTCGCGCATGCCTTGGCGGATGTAGTCACGCGATATGACGAGGTTCTCGCCGTCATCGGCGACACCGCGAACGAGAATATGGACGTGCGGATGTTCGGTATTCCAATGGTCAACGCCCACCCAATCGAGTTTTGTACCGAGATCGCGCCGCATATCGACCATCAGGTCTCGGGCGAAGCCTTTGAGGTCGCCCAACTCGTGAGCATCGTCCGGTGAGACGATGAAACGGAAGTGGTGCCGGTCGTCCTTGCATCGCTCGGAGAAGGCATCATGATCGGCCTTGTCCGTATCCGGGCCGAACATCTTCGCCTCCGCCCCGTCACGCGTTACACCTTCGCGACGAAGGTATTTGAGATGAGCAGCGAGCGGTGTCGACCCACGGAACTGTCGGACGACGCGAGCCTTGATGACGGCGCCGCGCGAGCGGCCGGTGATAAGGCGATTGGCCCGGATGCTCGCCGATCTGCCGCGGCCGAACGTCGAGGCGCGCGGCGAGACGATCCGGCCCTTACGCGAGATGTGCCCGCCCGCGCGCTGTGCCGCTGCGAGCGCCTGGAAGATGAAGGGGCGTGCGCGCTGACCGGCGCGAGAGCGAATGCGGCCGGGGCGCACGCGAAAGCTATCATCACGGTTCATGGCTGCTGAGCTCGCGAGGTGCGGTTTCGATTGGAAAGATTCCGAAAATGGCAAGGGTGCACATCGCGGATTTCTCACGTACATCGCGGAACCGGCGCGCAAACCCTTGAAATCCAGCACCCCGACCGAGCCGCACATCGCGGCCCTTTATCCTGCCATCCCTCTCCGTCCTCTTTCAGGGCCAATCCTCCACCGCAATTTCCGCGACGGAACAGGTCGGAGTGCGATTGACCAGGGAGTCTGTGATCATTGTGGTGTCGTGGAGGAACTCTGCACAAACGGGCCCTGGATCGCGGGCGGCGGATCTAACGCACGTTCACTGCGCGAGCCGTCCGATGGCGGTACGAGCGCGGTAAGATCGGTGACCGCTTTAACCACAGGTGATCGTACGCTGGGTGAACGGATCGCCGTGAGGACGGTCTCGACGGGAACATTGGTTTCGCGCTTACCTTGCGAAGCCGAGCTCTTCCATGTGTTCACGACGTGCGCGAAAATCGCCGCTTCGAGTGCGCTCGCCCTGCCGGCTTCGTGCCGTTCGCGCATCGGAATGGGAACCGAACCGTTGATCAGAGGCGCGAGTTTCCTGACGTAGTCGATCGTCTCACGCGGCAGCGGCCGGCCGGTTGCAAGATGCTCTTCGTATCGCCCAGGACCGGCATTGTAGGCCGCGAGGAAGCCGCTGCGACCGAAGCGGTCGAGCATCTCGCGGAGATACGCTGCACCTGCAAAAATGTTGTCGCGCGGCTGATAAGGATCGTCACCGAGGCGGTACCTGGTGCGCAGTTCCTCCCATGTCGCCGGCATAATCTGCATCAAGCCCATCGCGCCCTTTCTCGACACCGCATGAACATCACCAACGCTCTCGACATGCATGACGGCGCGAAGCAGCCGCTCGGGAATGGCAAAGCGCTTGGCAGCCTCCCGGATGTGCACCAACCAGGGATCAGCGGACGAGATGACGTTGCCGGGGTGCGCCGGCCGCTCACGATGCGCGGATGGCTCTGCACAGACAGTAGACGCCAGGAGGGCAAGCATGACGCTTGCAGACAATGCTGCAATGCCTCGGCAGATAAAAGCACATGGACCACGATCCCGACGCGCCTGCAGCCTGCCACCGTGCTCGCCCCCATCAAGGGCAAGGCTTCGCCGGCCGGACTTGCTTCCGGCGAACCACGACGCCATGGGCGTCCAAAGCGACACGGAAGCGTCCGGCCGCCCTTGACCTTCGCTGCGCGCGGCGGCCGCCCGACGGGCGATCCGGTCGAAGGGTTTGACCGGCGCCCAATCGATCAAAGGGTTTGACTCAGAAAGTTCGCTGAGGCGCAATCGGAGCATCCGATCAGCCCCGTTCGTCGCGCTTCGACAGCCGGCTCCAGTGCAAGGCCCAGACACTTTTCTCGGCATCGGACTGGAACAGATTGGCGCGGATCGCCTGAGTGAAGGACGGATCATCGATGGAGACGGAGAGATAGTTGCCGGCCTTCTCGCCGCTGCGATCCCACGCCGCGCCGATCTCCATGCCTTCGCAGAAGACGCGATGGTCGGGAGCGTTTTCTGCGTCCGATTTCTCGGCCGGCAGGATGGCAAGCTTCGCGTCGAGCGTCAGCGTCGAGATATTGCCGAAGAAGCCGTCGTCGTTGCGAGTGAAGGTGCCGATCTGGGCCATTGCGTTGCTCCTTTCATGAGCCTTGATGAGTGTTGGTGCGAGCCGTCACGGCTCGCGGCGATCCGTTTCGCCGGAATCGTCCGTCGCCTGAGAAGCGCGGTCCTTGGTCCAGACCGGGACCGCGCGACCGACGATCGAATTGAGCGGGAGTGGGCCGAAATACCTGCCGTCGAAACTGTCAGCCGAGTTCCAGTTCATGAGGAAGACTTCACGATCGGCAATGACGTGGCAGCCCTGCCAGCCGGGCAGCGGCCGGCCACGACTGTCACGCTCGAGCGCACGTCCAAAGGTCACGCCATGGACGACGATGGAGCCGCCTCGCCTGCACACTTCAGTGCCTGCGAGTGCCAACACATGCTTCAGCAGCGGCACGCCGTTCGGCAGGTATTCGCGTTGGGCAAGAAAATCCGCCAGTGGCTTGGGCGGCATGACGACGGCGATATCGGAAACGCCGATCCTGTCGACCGGCTCGACGCGGTAGAGGCCGACCGGGAGGCTCGCTGACGCGTTCCAGATCAACTTCGGTCGATGGTCGATGCATGCCAGCGCGGCGACGAGGACCGCGCCGCCGAGCATCGCGACGATGATTGTTGCGCGCATGCTCATGGCTCAATTCGGCGACGCAGGAGCCATGCCTCATGGCGCTGGCGTGTGTAGGTCCGGGGCGCCTCCCGCGCGGCGAGTCGGCTGTGGACATGCCGCCAGTAGTCCGGCGACACATCAATGGGATCGATGCCGATCGCTTCGATAGCGTCGATGATCTTCAGCACCTTCTCGACGCTCGGCCATCCGATGGCTGTAAGCAGGATGTCGGCACCAGGCCGCACATACGCTACAGTCGAGCAGCGCTCGCCGGTGGCAACAGCGCGTAGGATATCGATGCGTGAAGCCACGGTGCCGAAGTCGTTCGCGGTCCAGCGAACGAAAGCGAAGACGCAGCCTGGCGTGAAGGAGACGACACGACGACTGCGGTCGATGGTCCTGTTCGAAGCAACCTTGCCGAACCGGATATAGTTCTCGATCCGCTTCTTCAGCCACACCAGTTCGACGTAGGTGAGATTGCTCATGCTGGCCTCTGTGACAGGAGGCCAGCAGTCACCATGGCGACACGATGATCAAAGAACGCAGCTGTGCCTCGGGAGGAACAGCGGACGTCGATCATTCCCGGCTTGGCGGAAAGATCACCACTCGGCTGTCGTCCACAGCCTCGTGGATGAGCGCTTTCCGTTAGAAAGAATCCGAAGGATTCACAGTTAGAAACGTTAGAGGAGCGGGTTCGGCAATCGCTGCAATGACTTAAGCCCGATTCCGGTTCCTGATAGCACGGGAATCCGGTTCCCGATGGCACGGGAGTTGCAGTTCCTGATAGCACGGGCCTGTCCACAGTCATTTCACAGCCCTGGTGGTGCGGCCACGTGGCGCACGCGGCGTTGCGCTGGCGCTCACGAAGGGATCGACCGGGTTGGGTTGGAAGGTCAGGCGTGGCCGACCGTCGGGATCGATGGAGAGTGCCAGCCGGTAGCCAGGCAATGGCTGGCGACGCACGATCTCGCGCAGGTCGAAGGCGAAGCGCTTGAAGGGTGACAGGCTGCCGGACTTCACGTGGAGATGGCCGAGATCAAAGCTCCAGCCATAGGTCTGACGGCCACCGTGCTTGCGAACGAGACGGTAAAGCCAGCGCTCCAGGCCGCCCGTTAGCCCAAAATATTGGCGGTCGATCGTGAGAATAAGTGCATCGTCGATGACGCCGGCATAGAACCAGTCTGGCAGGATGAGCTCGATGCCGAGTGGGCGCCCGCTGACGTCCATTCGCTCCTTCCATTCGTTGATCCAGGAGAATCGATGTCGCCGCCGCTCGGACGACTGGCGGATAGATGTGGCGACGGTCGTCGATTGCAGGCGGTCGAGCGCGGCTTTCAGCCTGTCGTAGGAGTGAGCGGAGTCACCACGCCCGATGAACGCAAGGATCTCGTAGGGCGTGGCCGCCATCAAACGCGACGTGCGAAGGCCGTTGTCACGTGCATCGACAATCTGACTGGCTGCCCAGATCAGGATGTCGGCGTCCCAGATCGTCGCCATGCCATGTTCGATCGTCGCCTCGACGCGGATCGACACCTCGCCCATGCGAAAGTCGATCGGTGTTATGCGGCGGGATTTGGCGAGTGAGAAAAACGGCCACGACATCAGGTCTTGCGCATCGCGTGGCGTGATCACACTGGCGCGCGCGTGGAACAGATCAAGCTGCCGCTGATTGGTCGAGCGAAGCTGCATTTTCTTTGACCCGCAGAATCAGGAGACGCGGTGGCGCCGGCCGGCATAGGCCGGCGCGCGGGCGGCATGCGGCTTGGCAGGCGGAACAAAAGTCGCGTTGGCATCGCTGGTGGAAGTGCGCGCACCAAGTTCGATCCAGGCGTGCAGATCGTCGATGTCATAGAGGACGCGACCACCGACCTTTCGGTATTTTGGTCCGGTGCCATAGGTCCGGTGCTTTTCCAGCGTGCGAGCGCAAAGGCCGACGATTGGTGCCGCCTCCTTCGTTCGCAGGTATTTTTGGGGCGCGTCCGCGGGACCCTTCGACATCGCTCGATCTCCATTCGGTTTTGCTGTCATCCTGGCCTGCCGGGACGCGCGAAACGGACGATGGTCGAATTAAGAAGAGGCGTGGGAGGGCAAACATCGGGGGAGGTGTTTTCGCTACCCTTGCGAAAACGGCTTCAGCGATCGGATTGTCGGCTGCGGCTGTGTGGATAGAAGAGAAGGTCGCGGTAGCCGCCGGCCACAAGACGATCCGCCCTTCGCAGGATCGCCCGAACCTTGTGCCGGAGATGATGATCGCGCCAGTCTCGAGGCGCGATCGGCTCTCGTGACAACAGCACCTCCGCGATCTCGCGGTAGGCGGCGCCCGCGCGGCGGGCGTCGTACGCGCGCAGATTGAGAGTGTGCCTCGCCTTCGTCTGCTTCGGCAGCGCGCCGTAGGCAGGACCGGGCGGTCGGCCGTCCAGCGCACGCCAGAACTGACGCGCCGCGTCCAGTCTTGTTTCGAAGGCGCCGTCAAGCGGCAGGATTATGGCATCGATGCCAAATGAACTGTCGCTACTTTCGGCAACCAGGCGATGCGCCGAGGCCGAAGCCGGCCAAACAACCAGCAACTCTTCGCCTGGGTTCCATACGCTGACGTTGCTCAGCCCGAGGGGATGCACGGTCTGGTGCGAAGGTCGAATCGAGGCAGGCAACCGCGTGCCGCGCAGTACGCGCGGCGAAGCCTGCTCCGTCCAGACGATGTTCTCGGCTAACGGGAGTCCGTCACCGGTGACCGTGAAATCGCGCACCCCAACGGGCAGCGAAGTCGGATGGACCGACAAGCTGTCCGGTGCCAGAGTCTTGCGCTGCGAGCTGGCTACACTCGGCGACGAAGTCTTTATTCCGGATCAGATACTCGGCAGCGAACTCTGCAGACTCGTAGTCTTGCATGTGCGCATGGGCAGCCGGATCGGTCCAATCGCCTCGCAATGTGCTACGTCCTCTCCCGGTACCCGCATCGGCCAGCGGGCTTCGGAATGAGCATCCGTTGCGATACGCAAGTCGGGTAGTTGGAGAGTCGGCAAACCGCTGTGCTGATTCAACAAAGCGCAGCGACGGCCAGCGACTTTCAATGTGGCGCACCACCGGCCAGAAGATATCGATAGCCGTTCGTCGTCATCCAGCGGGCGCGGGCTAGATGCGTCTCCCATGATCGGAACGCCCGCTCTGGTTCCTGGTCAGGATCTATGTGGAGGACGATCCTGGCCACCTCGCGCCAATCCGCATCTTCGGCCGCCGCGTCGAGCAGGCGGATGTAGGTGAGCAGCCGCTCCTCATCATACCCGGTCAAGATCGAGGAGTCTGGAGCAACGTCGGCAACATCGGGATCAAGCAGTGGTTTGAGCAAACGCGATTTCCATCCCTGAATTCGTTTTGTCGAGAATACTCCGTGGTTGCATACTCTACAAGGCGCTGCACTCGCGGGCATGGAAATACGCGAGGTATTTGCACGCAATCTGAGGCGGCACCGACAGGCGGCTGGGCTTTCGCAAGAAGAGCTAGCCCACCGCGCGGAAGTCGATCGCACCTATATCAGTGCATTGGAACGCTGCGTCTACGGCGCTACGATCGACGTTGTCGACAAGCTGGCAAATGTTCTCGGCATTGAGGCTGCCGACCTTCTAAGGAGACCTCCGTTACGCGTTACAAAATAGCAAGGGAATCGACCATTTTGGTCTTGTTGCCACACATGACAGCAAGTTGCATCGCGAGCCTGGCGAGCCGCGGCCGCGCCCCAAGCATGGCAGTGTCCACCGACCTAAATTGACGGATCGCGGAAAATCTTGGCGATCAAGTTACGCTGCAGGATGGGTTTCCGCACCTTGCCCTCGGCCGTGGGCGACGAGCCTAGGATGCTCCTTCTACCATCGAGCTCGGCTCCTCAATAGCAATCGATTTGTTGAACACAAATGCGATGAAAGTCGTCCGTTCGTAAAAGCGAAGAAGCCAAAACGAGTGTAGCTCAGCCTCGTCAACGACTAGGTATTTGTAGTCCAGGATGTCCGGCTCGGCATGGGCGATGACCATCGCGTCCGCAAACTCTGTCGGGATTGGGTATTTAAGAACGTCGGTCCAAACCTTGTCGTTCTCCACGACTGCCAACAGCTCGTGATGGTGACAAAGCCCGCGAACGACCTTCCGTATCGTGCCCAGCACCCGTGGATCGTTTCCAGGGTAGATCATATATCTGTCGCCCTCGAATTCGGGGGCTGGCTTCATTAGCTTGAAGATATCGAGCGCACGTCGTCGACCGTCGACCTTCTCAAAGCTTCGCCGTATTGGCCCCTCCCAAACTTCGCGGACACTCGGGTTCGCGTCGCCGGACATCGCCACCACGTTGCGGAAATGTACATCGTCGTCCGACGTACCGTTGTTGCAAGCGAAGCATGCTGCGATGGTAATGCGTTGGAACGTGCTGGTCGCGCCTTTAGACTCTGGATACAAGCCCTTTGGCACCACGTGTTCACGCGTCGTCAGACGGAACTCGCCGCATAAGGCGCAATTGTCCCAGCGTAGCTTTTTTCCCACCGAAACAGTCCCATCCGAGATCAGCGATAAGCAAAGTGATTAGTCGCGTGGTAGTATACACCTCTTTGAGTCGGTGAAAGGATGCCTCCTATGGCAAAGAATGAGAAGTCGTCTTCGAAAGTTTCAACGCTTGCAGCCAAGGTCTTGAGCGGCGCAAAGAAGCCCACCCTTGCCGAGAGCAAGAAGCTTGCCGGATCGGTGCTCACCCAGTCACCGGACAAGCCGAAGGGCAAGAAATAGCAAAGACATCGCCAGAAACGCCTCAACGCGCATTCACACGCTTTCTCCCGTGAGTGCACGAATTGTTGCCACCTATGGGACCAAACTTGCTCTCTATGGCCACTATTTATAGCAGTTGCGTCGCGAGCCGGGCAGAGCCCGGCGAGCGGCCGCCGTGTCCAAAAACGGCAGCACGCGCCGATCCCGATGATCTGGTCGCTAGATATTCTTATGCTATGACGGTCTCGTTGATACGGCGGACCTGATAGGCCGCGCGGCGAGATGTTCGCTGCGCGGCCTTCGTATGCTCATGCCGCTCGTTCCAACAAGGCCTTCGCCCTGTTTTCAAGCACCAGTCGGCTATCCTGATGCGTCTTGGTGCGGGCATGCGCGGTCATGCCCTGTACGAAATCGAAGATGCTTTCAGGTGGGCGCCCTTCCTCCTGCAACACAGCTTCGATGATCTTGCCCGTTTCGCCTTTGGAGAAACCGCGCTTGCGCAGGAAGTTTTCGCGATCCTCATCAGAGCGAGCGACGATCTTCTCGCGGGCAGCCTTGATGCCGGCGATGAACGGTGCGGGGCTTGAGTTCGCAAAGCTCGTCAAAGCGGGTGCTGCCTCATGAGCAAAACGAAGTGCTGCGAACTTCGAATGCCGGATGCTAATTTCTTCAAACCCTTCCACGCCCCACAGATTGCGGTTCATGCAAACCGCTCGGAGATAGAAACTCGCAATGCCCAGCGTCTTGCCGCCGACTTCCGAATTCCAGCAATAGAAGCCGCGAAAATACAAATCCGGGTCTCCATTCGGAAGACGTCCGGCTTCGATCGGATGTGTGTCATCCACCAGAAACAGGAACACGTCGCGGTCGCTGGCGTAAAGAGTGGTGGTGTCCTTTGTGATGTCCACGAAAGGATTGTGGATCATCGTCGGCCAGTCCAAAACGCCCGGCACCTTCCACATGGTGTCGCCGGTTCCGTTGCCCGCTATCTTCATGACGGCGGCGACAAGCTCGTGATCCCAGATGCGGCCATAGTCCGGACCAGTGACGGCGCGAAGCTCAATGCGTCCGTCCTCTGTTTCGAGGGTCTTCATCAGCTCCGCCCGATGGCTCAAAAGGCCATGCTGCAAATTGATGCCCGCTAGAGGCGCAGGAAGCTGGCGCATGTAGCTCGCCGGTGCGCTGACAAGGCTGCAAAGCTGACCGAAACTCCAATGCGTGGGCGCAATCGGCTGCTCCTGTCCGGGGACGATAAGCGAAAGCCGCTCTGCATTGTCGCGGGTAGCTTCGACGCGAACCGCACGGCTCTCGACGGTGCGGGCGGTAGCGCGGTCCGCTCTCTGCTTCACGGCATCAAAAAGCTCGGTGAGGCTCAAATAACGCTCGTCATCGGGACGCGAAAACCATTCCGAGGAAACTCGCCCGATCCGCTCGCCGCGCGTGACGTCGACGCGGAAGCCGCTGGAAGCCGGCTGCTGCTGGCTGTTGCTGTTGCTGATGGTGGTCATGTTCATTGCGTTCACTCCTTTTTCCGTCAATGCCGAAGGCATGTCCCCCGGCATGCCTTCCGGGGGCGCGTGAGCGCGCGGGAGTGATGGGGGCCAATGCCGGAGCGCGGAGCCGGGCTGCACGGTCGAGCGAAGCTGAGGGAAATTGATCGCCACAAATGCGTCGGTCGGCCGCTTTGCGAGCCGGCTGCCCTGCTCTGCACAGGCGGCAATGGCGGGGAAGCGAGGGGAAGTTCCTCGCTTCCCGACGGATCGGCAAGGCTATCCGCAGGCGATCAGAACGATGAAAGCGAAGCTTACCTTAACAATATTGGCGAGGGGTGTGGATTGAAGAAAGGAAACGCACTATTTGCCACATTGGCGGGCTCGGGAAAACAAACGACGTTTAATTCGTCCGATACAATAAGAGGAAAACTGCATGACCACTTCTCTCGAACAAGACGGCCAACTGGATACCGTGTCGATAGCGGCTGACATTGTCGCCGCCTATGTGTCGAACAATCCACTACCGGTCGGCGAGTTGCCGAAATTGATCGGCGATATTCATGCCGCTCTGAAAGGCATCGGCACGCCGGTAATAGAACCCGTGACCAAGCAGGAACCGGCAGTATCGATCAAGAAGTCGGTGACGCCGGACTTCATCATCTGCCTGGAGGACGGAAAGAAGTTCAAATCCCTGAAGCGCCATATCGGCGTTCATTACAATCTAAGCCCTTCGGAATATCGCCAGAAATGGAACCTTCCCGCCGATTACCCGATGGTGGCGCCGAACTACGCGGCCACCCGCTCGGCTCTGGCGAAATCAATAGGGCTCGGGCGCAAGGCGGCCACACCTCCGCCCGCCGCGGCAGAAAAACCAAAACGAGCTGCTCGTGCCGCAGCAGCGACGACGGCCGCGGCAGCCGTCAAGTCGCCACTGAAGAAAACGCGCAAGGCGCCAGCCAAAGCCTAGCACGCTGCGCTTGGCAGACGTGCAGGCTGAGTAGGACCTGAACATGGCGAAGCCCCGCCTTGCGGCGGGGCTTCGTGTTAAGTCGGATCACTCTGCGGTGCGGCGGGACCAGATGAGCGAGAAGTCGCCCTCGGTGTCGGTCTCGACCAGGCTCGCATAGATCGGAGCGGGGAAGCTGGGATCGTCGAGCTTGACGGAGTGGTAGTCGCGTCCCTCGCGCGAGGTCTTCTTCCATGCCGCCCCGAACTCGGTGGCGCCGGCGAAGATACGGAAGTCGGGACCCTTTTCATTTTCGCCGTCGGCCGGGGAGAACGTTACCGTCTTGACGTTGAGGTTGAGGGTCTTGACCGAGCCGGAGAAGCCGTTCGCGGTGCGGGAGAAAGTGCCGATCGTAGCCATTGTGGTGGTTCCTTCTGTTTTCTCGGGGCCGCGCCCATCGCGGCCTCGATGGTGGTCGTGAGACCGGAGACGATCGGTCCGCACCCCGAAGGGGCTGAAACGAAGTGGAAGATGGCGACGCGAGGCTTTCTTGAATCGCGAGGAATGGACGCGCAGCGGCCAGGGGAAGAAAACGCAGTGGCGTCGTTGCGGGAAGACGATCGAGACTGAGTGCAGCGAAGGCGATCTTGGTCAGACCCAATCCATTCGAGGACGCCGTGGGCGTGGCTTGGAAAGAATACGCGGAAGGAACGCCACAGTGGCAAAGATCAGTCACGGCCATTGTCGCTTGCGCCGCTGCGCTTCTCTATTTCGGTCAAAGACGCTTCCTCCCGCGCCAGGGCGGTGTTGGTCCTACTCCAACCGGTGAAGAAGGGATGTCCGATTTCCCTAATCTTTGGGCTGAATCGTCATCGCGTTCGGAGCAGCACCGAAGGCGACCAATTGATTGCTGAGGGCAGCGGCCTCCAAGCCGCCAAATGCCGTGACGATTTCCTGTCTCACGTCGATTCGGTGCAAGTCTGATTTGAGATCGAAGGCGAGGATAGCCGCGTCACACCTGATCCTCCACCGCATGGCCGAATGATCCCGCTGCGGTCACGCCTCACGCACGGTGAGGCATTGCTGGGAGAGGGTCGCCTCCACACCGGGCGTCTGATGCCGAGGTGATGCGCTGCGTGACTTTCGCGATAAGAGTGGTGGAAATTCCCGGTTCGAGCGTTGGTTTGCACCGGATTCCGTTCCTTGACGCGATGACAGTGTGGAATTGCCTGTGCCATAAGGCCAATCGTTGAACCAACTCAGAAGGGATGGAAACGATGGCTGTAAACACGATCGATATTGCCGACCGCCTTGCTGACGCGCATGGCCTGTCGAAAGCGCAAGCGAAGACCGTTGTCGAGGATGTGCTGAAAGGCATTTCGGAGGCTGCTGCCAAAGGCGAAGAAATCAGTCTCAACGGTTTCGGCAAGTTTAAGGTGCAGAACAAGCCGGCCCGTGAGGGCCGCAATCCGTCAACTGGCGCCACGATCAAGATTGCCGCCTCGAAGAAGGTCGTCTTTCAGCCGGCAAAGGCGCTCAAGGATGCGGTAAACGGCTGATCGTTAGCATGAACGACGATGCGCCGTGGCTGGTGATGCACATCGTCGGAAGGACAGCGTCGAGGCTACGATCGCCGACGTTCTTGACAGTTATCGGTCTGCGATTTCTGACCTCTGGCGGTCGAGGTCTCCGGCCGCGCCAATGGCGCGGCCGAAAATTCTTGAAGCATAGGCAGAAGCCGCATGGCGGCCCCCGCCCGTTGCGTCTCACTCGGCAGCGACGTTGAAGGCCTCGGTTTCTTCGGGCGTACCGGGGTGAGCGGATTTCGTATCCAGTTCGGAAACGTCCACCAAACTTGCATCTGCTGCCTCGTCCTGTTGTTCAACGGACATTGCAGGTTGCTCTGTGCGCAAGATCGCAGGCAGCCAGCCGGTTCCGGCGAGCAACTGCTCGGCGGCTGCCGCCATTGGCTGCTTTTTCAGGTCCGAAAGCCTGTCGGCCGCCTCGTCGCTAACCGCCTCGCATACGGCATCGAGGATATGTGCCTTGGTGATACGCCCGAGATACGACCGGACGGTCGGCCTCCAATGTGCCGTCATGTCGAGGTTGACCGCCGTCGCCAGCCTGTCCGCAGTCTCATGGGCGCGCGGCTTGCGCTCCCATGGCTGCTTTACGGCATTGACGGTGAGCGAGGCGCAATGCGCGAACAACGCCATGACGCTGGCATGGTCGAGAGCGGCAATGAAGCCCCACAGGTCAGCCACATCGTGAGGTATGTCGGCAGCCCACTCCGCATGCCGATCCGCCAGTGCCTTGCCTGCCGCCGTATCCTCGATGCCGTCCGCGTGACCGGCGAGATAGACGCTGGTTGGGCGGATTTCGAGGCAGTGGGCTTCTGCGCCTTGGTAGAAGGTCTGCGCGGCAAGCGCATGGGTGACTGCGATAAGGGCGATGTCCGGCTGCTCGCCAAGCACGAGGCGAAGCCCAAGCGTGCGATGAGCGGTCAAGTCGCGAATGAGAAGATCGGACAGCGGCTTGCCGTCGTCCTCCGCGTCCTCATCGCTGCCACCATCGGAATCCGAACTGATGCCCGCTTCGATGATCTCACCATCGTCGTTGACGGCGTAGCCTTCGCCGTCTGAGCGCGTTTCCGCTTCCGGACCCGCCGGCTCATCCTCGGCGCGGATGAAGCCACGTTCGATGCGCGCCGCTCCGTCGTGGGAAAGGACGACGAACACGCCACCACGCGAAACAATATCGGGATCGAAGGCGTGACGCAGAGCGTCGATGCGCTCGATTTCGGCTTCAAGCTTACCGAAACGCTGATCGATATCGTTGGGCAGTTCCTCAGCGCTATCCCATTCTTCCGTGAGCCGGTTGAACTCGTCGGATGCCGTTGCATAGGCGGCTTTATCTTCGTCCGACAAATCCACCGGCTGCGGGTAGGTGCGGCGCAGGCCATGTGCGTGCGGATAGTCGATATGGACATCAGCCCATTTCCAGCCTTCGGCCTGCCTGACGCTTTCCGAGATGCCTTGGAGCTTCTCGATCACCAAGCGGTCGAGCAAAGCGGCATCCTCGTAGAAGCCGCCACGATCCTCGGTGAACAGGTCGCGCAGGATGGCGCCACCAGCTTCCATGTAGGCTTCAGCGCCGATGAAGACGGCTCGCCGGTCGTTCGCTGCAACATGCGTCCGCGTCAGTTCGCGGCGGATGATGTAGGGCTCTCGATTGTAGGTGAGGCTTTCGAAAACCTGTTCCTGCCGGGCGTGATCGTCGGTGATGGCGAAAGCCATCAACTGGTCAAGCGTTAGGTCGCCGTCGCGATAGACCTGCATCAACTTGGGACTGACCGCGCCGAGCCGCAGGCGCTGCCGCACGACATGCGCGGTAATGCCGAAGCGGGCGGCGATTTCCTCAGCACCCCATCCACGTTCCTCGTGAAGCTCGCGGAACGCCTCGGACTGATCTGCGGGGTGCATATCCTCGCGGGTGATGTTCTCGTCCAGGCTGATCTCGTGCGCATCGTTCACGGTGTCAACGACGCAGCGGATCGGTTCGGTCTTCTTGATCTGCTTGCGCTTCACGCGCAGCAATTGCGCCAGCCTGCGGCCTTCGCCGATGCTGACAAAATAGAAGCCGGTTTCTGCTCCCTCCCCGTCAAGCTCCGGCTCCACCACTAGGTTTTGCAGGATGCCTTTGGCGGCGATGCTCGCGGCATAGGCTTCGATGATCGCCCCGCTGTGCGGGGTTTTGCGCGCATTGCGGGGCGACTTTTTCAGCTTGTTCAGTGGAATGAAAACCTCCGTGCCGCTCTCGCTGGCAGCTGCGGTCTTCGCAATCGTTTCATTGGTTGTCATGGTTCTGGTCCTTTCACGTTACATGCCGAAGGCATGCCCCTCGGCATGCCTTTCGGGGGCGCGTGAGCGCGCGGCAGAGAGGGGGGCGAATGCCGGCGAGCGGAGCTGGGCTGCGCGTCGAGCGGGGCGCGTCGGATCAGGTCAAGCGCTGAAAATCATTCGCCGCCCTGCGAGCGGGCGGCCCCGCTCTGCGCAGGCGGCATTCGCGGGGGAGAGATGGCCAAGACCATCTCTCCCCTGTATGTGACTTGCGTCGGCGAGGTCGCGAATGCCCCGCTGTCGTGCAGCCGGAACAGGGATTCGGCGCGCGATCTTAGCTGAGTAGGATTCCGTCACCCAAGTAATGAATAGGAGCCAACTTCCAGATACAGTAAGTAACGCAAACGGAGGGCGAACTTGCAGGGCGAAGAGAGCGGGCTTCAGGACGAGACGGCGGGAGCAGCCTTCTTCCGTCTGCTAGATGCCGAGACCGTTCAAGCCATCGGGGCCGAACAACGCCAAAGAGCCGGCCTCGAGGCTGCAGCGTTTCCCGAACTCATGGAGAGCTTGCTAACTCTGCTTCGAACCTACTACCCACTCCATCTGATTGCGGTGTTCGCGGGTTGGGGTCTTCACACCGCCGTAGGACCTCAAGGGGTCGTGGGCAAGTCAATGATCGAGGGAGCGTCTCAGCATCATCTCGAGCTCCTACAAGCCATTGCCTTGACGTTGCCAGCTGACGAATGGGGACAACAGCCCGCGGAACCGGTGGATATTCAGAAGACGATCGACACTACGCTTAGACTCGCCACAGCTTTCTCGGCAAAGCGCGTAATTGCTGCGGAAGCCGTAACTGACTCTTTGATAGCCACGAAGCTGTTGCTGCAGGAACGCCTGCGCGTACACACTCAGATGGTGCGCAACTGGGGTCCCTACAGGGTGATGCTTCAAATCCTGTACGACCTTTACGAGCCACTCAACGCGAAGATGCGCGAGCATCACGGATTTGGCGCTCTCGATGTCATCGCAGTGGCCGAGCACGCCGTGGCGGGCATCGAAGCCCAGGTTAACGAGCGCTTCCGGTTGCTGAAGGACATTTTCAAAGCCCAAGCGATGCCCGAACTGGTCAACGATTTCTTCGACCGGTTTCCTGGCGTGGCCGGCGATCCGGCGAACTTTCTCTCCGCTCTCGACCCTCGAGAACCTCTTGAGTCTGTTCGCGCACGTCTGCTTTCTCACGCCGACCGTTGGTTGGTCGTCACTTCGATCGCGCCTGTGGCGTCTATCGCCGCAACAAGCGGCCTTTCCGAGACGCAGACGCGAACGGTTCTGGATCGCCTTAGCTTCCAACCGGGCGACCTATCAGCAGCAAACCCCGACCATCTCTTTCTCGGCAACCCGGTATGGACGAAACCCGGAATCAAGTCAGGAGACCAGTACTTCTTTGCCTTCCCGCAAACAGTAGTCAGCTTCCTCCATCAGATCCTTCGCGCCCTCTGCGAGGAAGCTGGCCTCAAGGTGGCCCTAGAAAAGCGACGGTCGATCTTTCTGGAACAGGAGACACTCCGAATTATCAGTCAGGCCTTGCCCGGAGCCTCGATAAAGTCCGCGGCCAAATGGAGATGGCAGGGGCAAGACTTCGAAACCGATGTTCTGGCGGTGCTGGATCGGACGGTGCTGATCGCGGAGTGCAAATCAGCCGCTCTGACACCGCAAGGCTTGCGAGGTGCGCCAGATCGCGTACGGCATCACGTCGTCGATCTGATCGCCGGTCCCGCTGTTCAATCTTCACGTCTAGAAAATGTGATCACTCGGGCGCGTGGCGGCGATCATAGTGCGCTCGCTGTCGCGCGCAGTCTTGGCATCGACCCAGCGGAAATCGACACAGTCATCCGGATTTCGGTCACACTGGACGATCTAACCGTGCTAGCCTCGGCTGAAAGGGAGTTGAAGGCCGCCGGCTGGGTGTCCGAACAACTTGAGCTTGCGCCGACGCTCAATATCGCCGATCTTACCTGCGTCGCGGACATCCTTGGGCGCCCATCGCAGTTTCTGCATTATTTCAGCCGTCGCACACAGGTGCAGAAGTTTGCTGACGTCGTCGGCTTTGAGCTGGATTTTCTGGGACTGTATCTCGCCACCAATTTCGTGATGCCCACGACCCACGGTCGTCATCGTCTCGTCATCACCGAAATGTCGCGGGACGTCGATCTCTACTACCAAAACATTGAAATTGGACATCCGAGCGCGAAACCCGTTCCACGACTTGATCCATTCTTCGAGGCGCTCCTCCACCAGCTCGAGATACGCCAACCCCGAGGGTGGACGACAATGTCCATGGGTCTTCTCAGCGTCGGGGACGTCGATGACCAAGCCGCATGCGTCGAATCTCTCGAAGAGTTGCGGCTGATGGTTTCGCAAGCCTCCACCGATCCAGATCATTTGAACGCGTTTGTAGTGCCCCCAGACGACGCGTCCGACCTCGTCATCGTCTTCCACATCCTTCGCCGCAAGGATCGAGCGAAACGCGACGACGGTCTTCGAAGACTGGTCGAGCATGTGCTTGCAAAGTCGGGGCGATCACAATGCCTGTTTGTCAGCCGCATGATCGAGACCTGGGACACCAATCCTTACGACGCGATCGGATTGGCGAGAGCCTTTGACAGCTCGACGGAGTCCGAGGCCGAGCAGGTTTCCTAGCCTCGAGAGCGATTCTAGCCCAAAGCGCCTGATCGGGCGGCCGACCAAGATTCTCGCCTACGGGACTATATTTCACCAGGAGGGGCACCGTGGAACGCGGACCGAAGGTCCTCTATCTCGATCAGAACGCCTGGATTGCCCTAGCCCGTGGGGCTTGGGACAAAACCGAGTATCCCCGCGAGCACGCCACCCTGACCGTCGTGATCGAAGCGCTAAAGGCCGGCCACATCGTCACGCCTCTAAGTTTCACCAACCAATACGAGACCATGAAGGTCGACATTCCGGTGCGCCGAGCACACCTTGCGCATGTCCAAGCGACTATCAGCGGCGGCAAGGTTCTGCGCGCACGGCGCCAGATTCTGGAGGTGATGCTGCTGCGCCGGATATCCGAGGCGACCAGCGTCCCGGCGCCGGCAGTGTCTGGCGATTGGTTCTTGTCCGATCTCTGGTTCGAGACGGTCGCCGAGCACGCTTCCGGCGCCTTCGATGAGGTGATGTCCCCGGCGGTGGTCGATCACATACGACGAAACCCGCAGGACACCTTGTTCGATTACCTCGTTAGGGACGACGCGCTAGTGCGCAAGGAAGCCGTGCGTCGGTATTCGGCCGATTCGCGGGCCTTGCTTGCTCGCATGGCGATTCGTCGCCAGCGGGTGGCCGGCGAGAACTTCGCTCTGCGACTGCGCGCCTATAGCGCTCATATCATGCTTGACGAGCTCGACTACATTCTGGGGCTGGGACGACGCTACGGCTTGCCGTGGAAAGATGCCGGAGACATCGGAGCCAAGATGGGAAAGAGCCTGGTGGCTGAGGTTCCAATCATGAATGTCGAGCGGCAATTGGCGGTACGCCTGGAGGACCAACCCCGCGAGATCAACGAGAACGACCTGCGCGACATGGCCGCCTTCATCACGACGCTACCACTTGTCGACATTATCGTGGCCGAAAAGCAGTTCGTGAATCTCAGCCGACAGGCCAAGCTCGATGCGCAGTACGGCACTCGCCTTTTAACCTCCGTTCATGACCTGACGTGGGAAATGCTCGCGACCGCTGGTGGGCCCCCAGTCAGATTGTAGGCGGCGCCGATGCAGGAAGGCGTGCTTTGAATGGGCTTCCCTCCTGAACCAGTAGATGAATCTTCACACTCAATGCCAAGCGGCGGGTCGAACTCGCCGCGAGGAATGCCGGGGCGTTAGAATTCTCGCGACCGGCGGAAACCGAGCTGAGACTGCCGATGTGATCGTTCTAGCAATGACGAAGCCAATGCCCTGACGGCAAGCCCCGGGCCATTTTTAGCTCAGACGCATAACCAACAGCTGCCCGGCCATGGCGCGCGTCAACGGTCCTTATCCGCGTTGGACGCAGCATTCTCCCGGTCCTTGAGAAGCCGTGAACGCAGCTGGCGGGCCTCGACGACAAACTCATATGGGAGCGCGTCAAACACGGGCCTAAGGCTTGCGGGATCGTTGCGCGCCCAAAGATAATATGGGTCGACGACTTCCATGATCTTTGCCAACCGAGCCCATTGAAGCGGCTTCGGCGATTGGGACAGCAAATCGCGATGCGACAGCGCAGCCGCTTCAAGACGGCGTTGACGCAGCGCCGCGCGGGCGGCGTCAACTACAGCAGGCAAAGTTTCGGTTGCGATCTGGTCAAGCCAGGGCACCGCCACGGCTGAAGGAACGACGGCTGCTATCTGGGCCGCCAAAACCCGGTCCTTCGACCGCTGTGAGCTCGCCAGCGGGACGAGCAGCGTTGCCAGCCTCTCGCCCCCAAGGTGCACGCGCAGCCGCCGTTCGAGCTCAAGGCGGAGGGAAGGCTTTGCGTCTCTGTAGCGGCGAAGCAGTTCGGGGCCGGCGCGATCCGGTTCGATCTCCAGCATCAGCTCGGCGGCAGCCGGCACTTTGTGGCGCGTGAGCAGGCGCTGTGCAGCGAAATAGGCTTCGTCGGGATCCTCGTTTCGCAAATAATGAATGGCTCCGATCGCGTTCCCCCGCTCAAAGCCCGAGTAGCGGTAGGCGGCGCGCAGCAGATCGTCTCGAGCGCGACTGTCGCCCGCCTCGGCGAGCAGGCGCAACAGACCTCCGTCGACGATCAGGTGTCCATTCACCCGCGAGCGCCGAAGGAACTCGACGACCGCTGCTTTGCCGTCGGGATGGTCGATGAGCGCGCCCAGGTAACTTTGACGCGACCATGATGAGCTTCCTATGTCCTGCCGCGATAGCCAATCGATGACTGCGCGTCGGGCTTCGTCATCGCCGTCCTTGGCGAGGTAGGTTGCGACGAACTGAGCCTCCTGATGGATCTGCCCGGCAATCATCTGCCGCGCCAGTGGGAGCAGTTCGGGCGTGTAGAAGCCCAGCGCGCGAAACGAGGCCAGAATCCTCAGCCTGACCTGCTGAGAAGTCGCCGGTCGCAGGAAGATCGCGACCAAGGGGACCGCGTCCTCCACTGCACCGAGGAAGCCCGTCAGAGCCGCGGAGGTGTCGAGAGACTGCGCATCGCCATCAGCGAGAAGGTCCATGATACGAGCGCGGAGCGCCGAGGTGTCCCGGCCGTTTGACGAGCGGATTTCCGAGGCATTCAGGTACATTGGGGTGCCAGCTCGGATCATGCGCTCGATGAGGGCGTCGCAACTGTGGACGGCGAGCGCTTCCATGCGCAGGAGTTGGCCAACGGATTGAGAGTCAGGATCGCCCGGCGCTGCCGACAGCGACGTCTTCACCGTGTGGTCATCAGACCAGCGCGCGGCGATGTAGCCATCCTGGCGACCGAAATTATTGGATCTTTCCAGCTCGGCGACCACCAGGTCATCGAATCCGCTTCCGGCGATCATTGCGAGAATGCGCTCGCAATGGCCGCCCGTTACGTCGCGCGCCATATCGATGCGCCCGCGACGCTTTGCGGCGAACACCAGCAATTCGGCCTCGAGCGCCGTACCCGCACGATCTCTCAGTTTGTCGAACTGCCACGGTTCGCTAAGGCGGGGCAGGAAATCCAACGGGTGATGCAAACGCCCCTCTTCCCGGGAGGGATTTCCTGTCTCGTTGAAGGCGCGAAGCTTTTCGGCAAAGGCGTCGAGTACCTCGTCGAGCGTCGCCGCATCCATCGCCTCGGGCCGGTTGCGATAGTAGAAGATGAGCTCGCTCAATGGATCATCGCTTCGATACGCACGCAGGCGGATTGCAGCGGCGAGGCCTTCCGGATCGGCCGCCGCCAGTTGGTCGAACCACCAGCTTGAAGCTTGCCAGCCGTATTGGTCGTTACCTTCGGCCAGCTGCCGCATGGCATCTTGTGGGGCAAGCCGGGCGCGACTTCGCAAGACACGCTGGGGCATCAACGCCTGTGTATCGGCGGCGGCCGCATCGAGCACCGTGCTCAAGGCCGTCTCTCGGAAATGGCCGATTGCCTCTATGAGCCCAGTGCTCGACGCCGGTATCAGGGCTACCAACCGATCGCGACACCTGCTCCAGATCGCTACCGCCGTATCGCCGTCGACGGACTTTTCGTCCTTGAGCCACCAGAGCAGTTGATCGAGAGCAGTTGCATCCGTTTCGACGGCCAGCTTCTTTTCGAGCCACTCCGGGGCTGACGCAATAGCCGGCCGCAACGCATCGGAACTCAAACCACGGCGGTAAATCGCGACCGATTTCGCCTCGACGTCAGAAGCCTTGCTGGCCAGTTCATAGGCGGCCATGCGCGCGAGGTGTTCACACCAGATAGCGTCAAGCGCCGCGGCTGCGGACACCATGTGGGCCGTGCGAAGTCCAATGTCGACCTGATGCTCGACTTTCGAAGTGATCAGACGCTCGGTCAGTTCCTCGACAGCCCCTGTATCCGAGACCGCAATGGCGGCCAGGGCCAGCGGAAGGTTCCTCAGGATTTCTCCGTCACGCTCCTCATCGAGGTTTTCGGCGGCGAGATGTTCAAGGGCGGGGAGGATGCGCGGGCCCAGGGTGCCGAAGCCGTCTGTCCACAAACCCTCCCCCTGCAGTTCCGGCGAAAGCCGCTCGACATGCTCACGGATCAGCTTTGCAACGAATTCAGCCTTGCTCTCGGCCACGAGCAGCCACAGCGCGTCGAAATAGACGTAGCCCAAACGGAAGCCAATCGCCTCGCCGCTCTTCGTTTGCAAGCTGTCAACCGCGGCAAGACGGGCTTCGACTTCCGTGTGAGGCGATCCATCCTCCAGTATGGTGTCGACTAACGCTTCCGCGACCGCCCAGTTCAGCATACGGTCGACGGTGAAAGCGAAGCGGTCGCGATCCGGCCGACGCAATAGTCCGACCTGCTCCAGCCGCAGGATCGCTGGATCGTCGAGCCCCGCAGTCCGCAAGTCGACAACGCGCCAGGGATAGTGACTTTGTCCCGTCAGCAGTTGGGCGGCGAGCGATCTCAGGCAATGATGGTCGCTGGGATGATCGGATTGCTCGCGGGCAATCAGGCATGCATGGTCCCAATAGGTGTTGAAGAGCTGATACTCGGACACACTTGACCAGACATCGGACTTGGGCAGTTGAACGAAGATACTGGCGTGTACGGGCTTGAGGAGCAGCTCGAAAACATCGTCGGGCATCGTTTCCAGCGACATGGCACGTTCGTTCAGCGTCAGGAACCGGCGGAGTTCCGTGCTACGAAAATTGCCGATATCGATGATCTGCAATTCCTGGCGAACCAAGCGAAGCGCCTCCATGATGCGCGGTTGCGCCGAGACGACAATGCGCACGCCATGTTCGTGCCATCTCAATCGCGCGAGCCGCTCGGCGAAGTTCCGGTCCTGCACATCATCGATATAGAGGGTTAGCCAGGTCTCGCCGGCGCGGCGGAGCGCTTCACGCAAAGTTGCGGCCATGACCGCAATGCTCGCGCGATCCGGATGTGCCGGTTGCCATATCCGCTCACTGACAAAGTCGAGAACGTTCTCGACTGTAGCGGGCGCGCGCATGAGAATCGCGAGCTCTCCGCGATCGATCTGCTCGAAAGCAAGCTGCGCCAGTGACCATGTCTTGCCTTGTCCGGACTCTCCAGAAAGGACGGCGAGATCAGCCTCGATCTCTGGCAAGGCCCGACGCACCTGTTGTTGCCGACGGCAGCCGATGAGGCGAGCATCCTCTTCCAGATGACGGGCAAGCAGAGTCGGCAGGGACTGAATGTGGGAAAGCAGGCGATGTGCCCGCGGACTGACCAGGGCGAGCAGCTCTTGGGGCGAGAGCTTTGCTCCGTTCGTTGCAAGCATCATCAAATGCCCAAGCAACTGGAGGCGCTTGTCGCTTGCGTGCTCACCAGGCTCGATGAGCGGCGCGAGCGCCTCGTCGATCTCGTCCTGTACCGCCGCTGGATCGAAAACGCGGATTTCAAGTCGATCCAGCAGATGACGCAGCTCGGCCGTCACCTGGTTCAGGCCAGCGGATTTCGCGAGACGTTGTTCAAACTCGGCGGTCGTGAGGCGCTGGCCGCCCCACCGATGTGGCTTGCCCGTAAGCTGCCCACGCGATGCAATATAGTCCTGAAGCGCTGCAAGGCCACTCCCGTTGTTCGTGACGAAGCGAAACGTCTGGTCGGCGCCGAGATGAACCGCGCGCAGCAGATCGGGAAACACCTTTGATGCAACCTCGCCGCTAGACCATTTGCCCCGTTCGGTGCGCATCTTTACCTGTTCGACAATGTCGCGGGCAGCGCCGAGAACCTTATGGTCGCCGCCGTCGACGGGTTCGAGATGCAGAGTCATCTGGGCATCCGTGTCCATAGGCGACAGCGTGATGCTCATCTCCAGACCGAGCTGAACGCTCCTCAATATCTGAACGAGAAAGCCGGCGAGCGCGCGGCGCCCTGGCGTCTCCGAGTCGAGGTCGATGGCGAGCGAAGTTCCGATCGGGGGCGCCACGTTCATTGTGTTCGCTAGCTTGGCCAATGCCTGATTGGAGCGATGATTCGCTCTCAGAAAGACCCTACCCTATCGGAGCGGCAAAGGCGGCGCGGAAGCACGGACCCGGTGAACGATCTACCGACGACGTGCCCGACCCGAACAACGTCGGGGTGGGTATCCTGCGGTTCTCAACCCCGCCAGTCACAAGACGCAGGTTCACGCTCCGTGATAGACCCTTCGTCAGCCCGCAAGTGAGGACCGAGCCACCGTCCCGAAGAGCGGCTACCACACGTCCCGTGCTTCACTCACGTCCGGCTGACGCAATCCTCTTTGTCATGACAACTGGCCGCCATCACCAGAACTCACTACAGTCGTCCTTATGCGTACTGATTAGTTCGACGAACCCAAACGCGCCTGATGAGATGTATTCCGGAGGGCGAATGATCGACTTGCCGAGTGAAAGTCAAGCTGCGAACCCGGCGCGGGCTGACGCCTTCGCCTACGATGCGTTTGCGTCCTACGCGACAGATCCTGACGGGGAATTAGTCCGCGCGGTTGAGACGGCACTGGAGGGCTTCCATCGCCGTAAGGATATTTCGCCGCAGTATCTTTCGGAGCTGGAATTGTGCGTGGACGGGCGGGACTTCAGATTCCCGCGGCGCAAACCTGACGACCAGGGAAAGGATGCGATCGAACAGGTCGTCCGTGGATACCAGCGCCAATCACGCGCGCTGATTGTCTTTACGGGGCCGGGAGTGCTCAATCACCCGTGGATCGACCGTGAAATCGAATGGTGGGCTAAAGAACGACCAGATGGCCCTGTCTATCTTACGTACACTCACGGCCCATATCCCGATCAGAACAAGAAGTCAGAATTCATGCCGAAGGCACTGATCGCCAGGGGCGGACCGGACAATTCGATCTACTTTGACTTACGGGGGTTTCACCGCTCGCGCGGCTGGGCGTCGAGCGTCTGGTTGATGGTCCAAAGATCAATTCGAATGCTCTTGGGCGCAATATCGGATTCGAAAACGGGGTCCAGTAGTCTACCCACCACTCGAATTGGTGACATGAGTTCCTGGCGCAGTGTGCGATCCTTCGAGGAAGAAGTTAGCAGAATTTGCGCGCAGCTAGTCTCCGACGCCAAGGCTCGCACAATTAACCTGAGTGACCTCGTTGAAGCATATGCCAGCGCGGACAGGAAGGCGAAGGCTAGACGTCGCAACATGGTGGCGGTAGCCATCGTCGGAATTTTGGCAGTGGGGATCTTGGCGGACCGCCTGAGGCGAGAACAGGAGACGATATCCCTCACCAATGAGGCGCAAAAGGCTATCGACAATCAAGAGCTCGAACGCGCCCTGCGGATTGGCCTAGAAGGGCTTCCTTATTCGGGCGACATGCCTTGGGCTCTGGGTTCCTCAAACGCGAGGGTACGAGCCCTCAGGATGAAGGTCGAAGGCGCCGCGCAGCTCTCTGCGTTTGTGGCAAAGTTGCAAGGTGACAAAAATCTAACGAGCGTTTCCTTTAGTTCGGACGGCAGCAAGATCGTCACATCCTCTGAGGCTGGCACAACGACGATATGGGATGCAATATCCCACAAATTGATGACAACGTGCCGGCAAGAGTATGTTGTCCCTCAAGTTCGAACGGGTGAACAACACACGAAGGCCAATCTCACTTGGGTGCGCGACTCCCGCTTCAGTAACGATGGCATATACGTGGTCAGTGTCGGTCCTTTCGACAAAGCCTGGGTCTGGAATACCAATGAGCCTGACTGCAAAGGAAGTATATTGCTCGTCGGACATACCGAGAATGTGCGGACCGGCGCGTTTAGTCCCGACGGCACACGTATTGTGACGACCTCAGACGACGATTCAGTCCGCGTCTGGTGGGCAAAGACAGGAGCGCAGCTTGGCATCGTATCTCTGGACCCGCCATCCAGTTCGACGGTCTACACGACGAGCGCCGAATTCAGCCCAGATGGGAAATCGATTGTGATAAGTCGATCGGATGGCCTCATCGGCATAGCGGATGCCAGCAC
Organism: Mesorhizobium sp. LjRoot246; assembly: GCF_964254115.1. NCBI lineage: Bacteria > Pseudomonadati > Pseudomonadota > Alphaproteobacteria > Hyphomicrobiales > Phyllobacteriaceae > Mesorhizobium > Mesorhizobium sp. LjRoot246. Next base: position 5,925,950 of record NZ_CAXUSN020000001.1, read on the forward strand.
GTATGCATTGAACACAATCCTTCAGAATAAGGGGGCGCCCGTGCGACGCGCTCGCTTCAGCCCCGATGGTAGGCTTGTCGTCACCGCATCTGACGACGGAAATGTCTCCATATGGGATCTGGGGCACGGGACGAGGACACCGCTTCCCCGTCAGTTTAGAACGGTCGGAGATGCTTCCTTCAGCCCAGACGGGCATTTGGTCGTGACCGCATCGGCGGACCACACAGCTCGAATTTGGGACTCAGAAACGCTCTCCCCACTATTTGTCTTCAGAGGTCATTCTAAGAGCGTATCAAGTGCGCAGTTTAGTCCCGACGGTCGACAATTAATCACCGCATCGACGGATGGGACGGCTAGGATTTGGGATGCGGTGACCAATGTGACGCCACCAACAGTCAAGGCGTCCGAAAGACCCATCCTTAGCATGGCGTTAAGCCAGGATGGGACCCTTCTCGCTACAACTTCATTGGATGGGAAAATTGTTATTTGGCGAATTGAACAGAGCAACCATCTCGTCAGAGTCCGTGCCTTACCGGGAAGCAACGCGAAGGTCACGGGCGTGTCGTTTGGCGCGACGGTCAATGATATTGCGACAGCTTCTGCTGACGGTTCGATTTTGGTTTGGAACCTTGCAACGGGACTCAATGTTCGCGTCGGGTCAGTAAATCCTGCCAATAGCGTGTCCGTGAACATCGGTAGAGACGGATCGAAAATTGTAGTCGCGTCCGACACCCAGCAGGAAGCAGAGGTATTGGATCTTAAGACGCATGAACACCAACCGCTACGCGGAGCTGTCGGCGTTACAAGTGTCGAATTCAGTGGTAACGGCCAACAGGTACTCATTGCCTCGGAGCACAATGGGGCAGGAATTTGGGACTGCAAATCTGGCGATGAGGTGGTGTCTTTTCCCCACGCCAGCGCGGTCACTGCAGCGCATTTCAATGCCGATGGATCGAGGGTTGTAACCGCATCGCTGGATGGGAGAGTGCGACTTTGGGAAGTGAGTGGCCGCGCCTTCCCGCAAGAGCTTGTAGGTCACGAAGGAGATGTGAATGACGCCAACTTCAGCGTGGACGGGACGAGAGTGGTAACCGCTTCAGGTGATCACACCGTTCGCGTTTGGGATACCCAAACAGGGGCGGAAATAGTCAGATTTGGCATGGCAAATACGGTTGAATCTTCTGTTTTCACGCGCGATGGTACTCACGTGCTTGCCGCCTCCGATGACGGCCAGGTCACGGTTTTTGACGTCAGTTGGACAATTGAGGTTGGCGACGATCTTGCTGCTCAGGTGTGCTCAAAGAAGCTGGCTGGCATTGAGACTTTCTCCGATGACAATCAATCGGATCCCATTCTGGCGAGCTTTTATGGCCATAATCCCTGCCACCGCCTTTGATGCCACGCCAAAAGGCGGCGATGCGTGAGTGACACCGGCAGCAAACAGGTCGCTTGATCGCTGCTGTCACCGCGCTATTTGAGTCCCGCTAGGTAGTCGACTAACTTCTGCCGGTCCAAGTCATCCAATAGTCTACCCTGTGGCATGAACGGTGGATCACTCGTTTTACTGACCAAGTAAAACCTGGATGCGACCTCATTTCGGCGAAATTTCGGGATCCGAACCGATGGCTCGAGCAGACCGGCCTTGTCGAACACGTTGTACAGCATCGAGCTATGGCATCTGAAGCAATATCTATTCAGCAACCTTAGGGTTTCCATCTCCAATGGGTCCGATGGATTCCAAGACACCCCGCCCGCGCCGGCCAAAATTCGGGTCTCAAGCTTCTGGGGTCCACTACCAGAGTTATGAAGTGCGAGCCATTTCTTTACGGCGCGCACCTGGAACGACCCTGTTCGCCGCTCGGCGAGCACGTTTTGATCGCGAGCTCCACGGTTGAGTTTCGCAATCACCCCCTCTGCATTCCGGTATTGGTGCGACGAATGGTTCTTGCCACCGTCAAAGATCACATCAGCTGAGCCTATAGCGATCTGTGGGAAATCCAAGAACAACGCGTCATACCACTGATCGCTATCGAGGTAATTTATCTTTCCGTATGGAAAAATACTTACACCACCACTTGTCTTCAATGCGCCCCCAAATTCCTCGTCATGACCATGACATTGAGCACAGGCGCGTGGCACAAAATAATCTTGCGGACCAGGAAAGTCGAACGCAGCGTTCAACGCGCTTGTAATAGTGTATCCTTTGTCGAATGGCCCGTAGACCATCCACTTCAACGAGTCCTCCTCACATTTCTTAAACGTTCTAGGTATCAGAATTACTTGATTGTTTTTGGAAAAATTCCTAACCGACGACCCATCTGGCTGAGCAAAGGGGTCGGCGTCGTTGCTGACATAGTTGAACAGCAGATACATCTGCCGCAGGCCGGCACCCGCAGCGAGAGATTTCGGCCGAGCATCCAATCGGACGAGCTTCCGCCAACCGGCAGTGAAGAGACCGTCAGAGTGATTGGCGAAGTTAACAATCTTTGGCGCGAAAAACCTGGTCACTAACACCCGATCGCCAGTGAAATCATGAAGTGCGAGGCTCGCTTTCAATAACGCCGGATTGCGCACTTCGCTTGCAAGCTTCAAGAATTGGGTCTGATTCCGAGGCATAAGCTCACTTGAGGCCAGTAGCTCAAGGTCAGCGGCTGATAGGCCTCCGTAGCCGAAGTAGGACTGTACGAGGTAGTCAAGTGTGGATTGCGTGGCGTCGCTAAGATCGAGGTTGATCTTCGATTTGAAAGTTGCGTAATACGCATCGGCCTCGGCTTGACTGCCGTGTTCAACAAGGATGCCTATCTCCTTATCCGGCAGCGGCGAGGAAGCTGGCGTTAAAGCAGCGCATTTGTCGGACCCATTTGCCCAACTGGCATCGCCTGCGACAAGGAGCAAGAGACCAGCAAACAACAGTGGAATGATCTGGAGACGCATACACCCCTCCCATCTTGAGTCATCGATCAGCAAAGAGTATAGCTAAAATCGAAATCTATTACTACGTTCAATGTTGCGGGATGGAGGAAGGTATGGCGACAAAAATTGTTGAGATCACGGACTTTGAGTACGTGCCGGAGTCAGTCGCAATTGAAGTCGGCGATACAGTTAAGTGGATAAATAGAGACGACGTCCAGCACAACGCTCACCGAACGAGTGCACCGACGTTCGACACGGGACTTTTGGCTAAGAATCAGGAGAAAGAGATCGCGTTTTCCCAAGCCAGCGACGCCAAGGGCTTTGAGTACTCGTGCAGTCCGCATTCCTTCATGACCGGGCATGTGGTGGTTGCAATGCCAGGCTCACATATCGCGGCGTATACGCGAGAGGCCGCACGTCTGTTGCACGGGAAGCATGGCGCAGGTGGTAATGATGACAAGAAAAAGCCCTGAGAGCGCGGCCGTTAGCTATTCGGGCGCGTAGAGATCTCGTCGCTCGCCATCACCAATCGTCAGCCCGCCTCGAGTCCACAACTTGAGGCTGTGCGGACTTTCGCAGTAGGACACACCCGGGCTTTGCGGTGATGGGCACACGACGGACGTGCGATCACCGTTCGCCTTTGCAGCGGGCGCCACTGTCGCCGGCCGCACATTGACTTCGTTCGCGCCAAGGTCACCATATTGCCGCCTTGGCCAGTGTGGGAATAGCACGCGGATTTGCAAGAACGGAAAGAATCCAAGGGATCCACAAGCGAAGAACAGCTGCCGTGGCAATAGTTAGACGAAAGTGTTTCATCTCATACCATCACGCGGACCAAGAAGCGGTGAACGCGTTTGTTCGCAATTTCGACCATGAACGCGATAGCTTTATAGCCCGCGGCTTGGGCGAGGAGATGCCCGGTGATGTTATTGATAGCACCAATACTGATTACGTGATGGCAAGGATTAGGCAGCGCTTTCTTTCTGGTTCGACTGTCACGATTGTTCTGCTGGGCCGATGCACTTGGGCGCGGCGCTATGTTGATTGGGAGATTCAGGCGTCTTTACGCCAAGGGGCATATACGACACCGAACGGGTTGCTAGGTATTAAATTGCCCACCTTCACCAGCTTTCCTGAGCGCTTTAACGAAAATCTCTCCTCCGATTGGCCACGCACAGACTGCTATGCAAGGCACATGGAATATCCGGCAAGCACTCAAGTTCTCGTCGATGCTATTGAAGCGGCTTATCAACGGCGCACGACGCATGCCCGCTTGATTGTAAATCGGCGTGAGAGGATGTCCTACAATCGACAGTGCCAATAGACGAACGTGCTGGAGACAAACTCTAAGGGGCGACTTGGTAGCCTATACAACAAAAGACGAGTTTCGGGGACTTGTTAGGAATATCCCCCTCGTTGAACGCGAGCGAACGAGAAAGCGCGCCCAAGATCGATCGCCTCAAGGGACAACGTTTCTCTCGCATTCGAATCGCGACGATGAATGGATGGTAGGCAGCTGTCGTCTTGACGGCAGTCACGGCGCTCGGTGAAACGTCAGAGCGGCGCACGTATCTGCGTCGGAGGGCACCAGAAGCTCCTTGAGCTTGCCAGAATCGAGATCCGGTAGCTCTAGATCTGGCTTGCCCCATTCATTGAGAGGCTATTCGTTAGACCCGCCTCAGTCACGGCGTTGCGGCAGGCTTACTTCCCGTCGCCGCAGGGCGGACATCGAGCAAACTGCGTCCAAGCTGCCGAAACCAATCCTCCAAGTCGACGTTTAGTCCTTGTTGGCCGACAATCGCCGGAAGAAACAACTTTTCCCCAACGTGTTCACCAAGCGCTCGGTACGCTTCGAACTGCGGCTCCGAGAAGAACTGATCGGCCGTTGAATGATGCGGGAATGCGGGTTCGTCTAACTTGAAGCGCCTTAAAAACTCCCCCTCATTTCCCGTGAGTGAAAGTTTGAGGTAAATCAGGTAGCCGATCTGCTCAGTCGTATCCTGATGCCCCGTCGGATAGACTATGCGACAGAATCGGAAATGAGATCTACTGTATCCTGTTTGGGTTAACCGCAAGTCGTCCAAATCCAGTTCCAGCACGATGCCGAAATCGATGTATGCCAACCGTTGAAGATTGGTGAGTGCATGGAAGGTCATCTTTGGGTCGTTCTCGCCATCGACGGCAACGATGAAGCGGCAACGCCGTCGCAGCAACTCGTAGACACCCAAGTTCTCGATATGGCCCCCGTCGGAAACATTGACAAATTCGCCGCATTCATCCGCCGTCGCCGTTAACTCGCGAAAAAGATACCGAACGCCAGGACTTGCTGTCTTACCTTCGGACGGCCTCTTTAGCCAAAGCCCCAGTCGCAGATTCAACAGCGTCAACCAAAAACTTGCATAGCGGGTTGTTCGCAACCCCATTTGCGGCGAGATAGCTGCCCCCGAAAGCGCCATTGCGGTCGCAAGGTCTAAGTTTGGGTTGGCTTTTTCCCAGTCTTTGGTCGACCTGTATCCAAGCACAGGTGCGCCGACTGCAATTGGCGTCAACGAGAATATGTCGGAAAGCCGACCTCTCATAGATGGGTTCTTGGAGCCTGGAACATTCAGCGCGCAGTTGATAATCGGGAAAAGAGCAAGTTCCGGCTTGAAATCACTCAAATATATGGCAGCTGCCGACTTGAGATCAGAGCCAATCAGGAAAGAGCCTGAGAGTTTTGCCTTGTAGTAAGCGTGTAACGAAGTGGTGTTCACGTCCACCGCGACCCAAAGGAACACCCAAAGCAACGCACAAGCAGCAAAGGCAGCGGTCGCTAGGGGCCAATCGAGTTCAACATAGAAGTTGAAAGCCAATGCCTCCAAACAGACGAAAAACAACACACCGAGCACAGTCAGGAGAAGTGGTCTAACCTTACTGAAGGTCGTCAGGAGAGCTCCGGCAACTGCCGACACAGATCCAAGCGCGGTCAGCCACGCCGAGACCCTGCTCGCATCGGGAAGCTTCTCGGGCACACTCAAGTGAAGATGATAGGCGCCTTGGAACAGCGGCTGCCACCCCACGTGCACAGCGCCCAACACAACCCATAGGATCGGCAGCAGAAGGATGATGCCAAGCCAGGCCATCCATGTTTCCGCGCCGCGAGCTACGCCGGAAAGCTTTCGAACCAATGGGGTAGCGACAAACACAAACAGCAGGAGAATGGGAGAAATCAGCGCGATCCCAACTGCCATTTCTTGCGAAACGAGACGACGAAGCAAAAAGTCTGCATAGCCGATTGCGGCGGCCACCAATGCAAGAACAAGAAAATTGATAAAGATGCCTTGCGCTTGCGCCATCGATACAGCGATGCGTTCCAAGAACGATCCCGAAAGGTAACTCGCGCCGTGTCGGATACGTCGAAGGATCAGGGTTTCACCTTCATCGCGAGTGAATGGCGCGTCCGTGTCCGAAAGGCTAAATCCGGGCAGCTCACTCGCGCTTCCAAGAAGCTGGGTCAGGAACGCCGCCGCATAACCTCCACCCGAGACACTGGAAAGATAGTCGAACTGATGCAGCAGGTTTCTCTTCGCGAGCGAAACCATGACGCCCATCGAGAAGGTGGCGCTTCGGATGCCGCCGCCGGACAGAGCAAGACCGGCCGCCCAGGGTCGCGCGGCGTCAAGTCCATACCGGTCGCGACGTTTCGCGATCTCACTCTTTTCAGCATCAGCGTATTCAGCAAGCTGAACCTCTTCGCCAGAGGTGGCACCCATCGGACGCCAATGGACAGACTTCGCCATTTCTTTGTCGATCGCATCTCGATCCGGCCGGCCACTCCGACCAACAATGTAGCCGGGCGGGGACCCCATGGATTGAAGGACCTTGTCCAATTCGACAAGTGCCCCCTGTATGTCCGCAAGGCCTGCGCGAAATTCGTCACTGCTGTCCAATGCCCTGAGCGCGCCGGAGGCACTCTGAGGATGCCATTTGGCAGTGAACGGCCGCACGCGAGAATTGAGCACATGCCAGAAGAGCGTTTCAAACGTAGCTCCGCCCGGATTGGCGTCGGTTGCTTTCCTTCCCCTTTCAAACAATCGGAAAAGGCTCCCCAATGCACGCTCTTCGACCCCCTCACTGTAGCTAAGAGTTTGGGTGGCAATGCGTGAAATGAGCTCAACGTGCAAGGAATGTGCGGCGCTGCGATCCGCATCGTTTGGCTGCCACAGCCGCTCACCATAGACTCTGAGGAAGTCGGGGCCAAAAGCGCTCTCTTCAGATGGTTCGAGCTGGCTGAGAGCTTGGCGCCACGTTCTGGTCTTGTCTTCTGCAGCATTGGTCATGAAACACTCCCGCCAAAATCAAACACCAACCCGAGAAGGCACTAGTGCAGCAGTCTTGCATCGCAAGCCCGCCAACTACCTATCCCTTACGTCCCAAACCGCGAGCAATCCATGTCCATTCGGTTCCGCTGCTCATGGTCAGAGGTCAAGCCAGTCAGACAGAACATCGGCGACCGCAGAGGCGACGTATTCCGTCCGATCATCGTCGGCAAGATCGGCAAGTCGATTGCGCAGGGCGGGAGGAATGACGTCACGGAGCATACTCAACCTGGCTATCGCCTCGTCATATGACGCCACCTGGGGGCCTCGAGGGACCCGTTTACTTTCAGGCAATAGCCCAAGGGCGATCGTAGCGTCACGTGTCGCCCCACCGAATGCGCCGAGAAGTGCACACGGCTTGCGAGCTTCCAGGCTAAGGATGGCTTCCTCGATGATTCCGGGCATCGCTCCGCGATAGAGGTCACTTGCGTTGTTCTGGAGCCCCATCTTTCCTCCCATCGCGATCCGTGCATCCGTGAGGGTGCACACCGCTTCCCGAGCCGCAGTAAATGCAATTTCTTCCACTACAGGGGCGAGCGTAGACAGCCACCTGCTGAATGCTGTGGCATCTTCTAGCAACGTAGGCGCAGAATCGACACCTCCACCGACCAAAAGTCCGTCCGCGGCGAGACGGAACGGGACCAAGTCACCTCCGATGACGAGCAGCGTTTTAGCTGTATTGCGGGCTTCTCTCATCGATGCGAGCCAGTCATCGAACTTCGATCCCCTTAGAACTGGTTCCGGGACGACGTGTGTGAATGGCGTTTCCCCCTGCGCAGCGTATGCACCCGCGAGATGCCGAAATATCTTGAAAGTATAACCCGATGGTCGTAGGTCGCCGGAATACACTACTCGAGCCCCGGCCCTAACGACTGCCATGCATATCGAATACAGCGCGCGCTCGATCTCGCGTTCGGGAAAGCCAAGCTTGAGTCGATCAGGTCCGTCGCTGATAGAAATTGCCACCGCTCGGCCAGCGAGACGCGTCATTTGACCTCGCCCAAGCTTAACACTGTGGAGCCGGGCGCAAGATATCGGATCGCCTTGTTGAGAATGTCGCTCTCGATCCTACCGAGTGGGGGGTCGGGATAAATGATAGCGCGCTTCTGACCGGACAGATCCACGATGTCTAGCAATTCGGGCGGGCGCGGTAGAACGACGGCTTCGCGGATGTTCGCGGCGTCAAGCATTTTAGCGGCGTGAGCCTCAAAGACGTCGCATCGAAGGCCCTCCGAAAGTGTTTCAACCAACAGAGGTTCTATCCAAGTCGAATTCTCAGGAGCTTGCGTTAGCCGCACGCGAGGCAGGTTAGCTCCATAAGGATACGTACGGCTGGTACGCACCTTGCCCACGTCCGCAAGCACGATTGGGCGATGGTGTCTCTTCGCAGTTGTAAGTTCATAGACGCACCACGGTCGCGTGTCATAAACATCGGAGACGATTGCAAGGAGCGTCCCATGCGAGATTTCTGCCTCAAATCGCGCCTCGAAATCTTCTCCAGGAGAGAGTTCCATTGCATCGTAAAAGGTTTCCAATGGCACGTCATTCGTCGTGTCATTCACATAATCGACGATCGCTCTGGCAGTGAGATCGCCGTCCGCTTTGGCGTGACTTACAAACAGAGGCTCCGTCTGCGCGGGCGAACCGACGAGCGTACGCACATGCTGCCGAAGTTTCAGAACTAGGTGCAACAACAGACGCGCGTCTCTGGCGGCTTCCGATGGAACTGTTTTTTTCCAATGATCCCGTCTTGCGTACTGTGTATGGCGAACCATGTCGGACTCTAATGCCACCTCCCCGGTCGGACTTCCAAACGGGATGTAGACGTCACGACCACCTCTGTGATCCATCTCGCTCCGTATCTTCTTTACGTAGCCGTCCCAATCGGCGCGGTCGGCGTTCATGTAATCGTCGTATAGAAGAACCACGGCATTGTGTCGTGCTCTCTCGAGATCAACCTTTCGAGGGTAAAGAGATTTGTTGTCCCAAGGAGCGCTTCTGAACCGCACCGGAATGCGGAACGCAACCCCGTCACGTTCCATGCCAATTCCATCGAAGTGTCGCGAAATGAGTTCGGCGTTGAGCCTTCCAGTCCTGGAATTCGCCGGCCACAAGACGTAGATCCGAAGAAAATCCAGCATAGTCGAGCGATTCCTTTCCGCAGTATTTATGTGCCAACGTCGGTTATCTTACTTCTAACACTTTCTAGGCGCTCGGAAATTACTGATATTTCATTTTGATCTTTTATGTTATTGACAAATATTGCCTTATAGTCCGCCAATCTAGACGATGAAAACGCACTCTCACCACCCGGCAACACGACAGGAATAACAGTCTTCCGCTCGTTGCTCCGCAGTGCCTGCCGTAAAAACCACTCTGTCTCTCTCCGGACTCCCGATGAACTCTCCAATGAAGGCGTCACGACGGCAATGAAGACGTCCGACGTGGCGATTCTTGCCTGTATCACGTCGGGAGATAGTTCACGCCGAGAATTGCCTATTTCGTCTGGGTCGGCCGCTTCGACAATTCCCTCGGAAGCTCGAATGATTTGTTGGACAACTTCTCGCGCACTCTGATCGGCTTGGGAGTAGGAAAAGAAAACCCGAAGTTGCTGGCGGTCGGTGGAGCGCCGACTTGTTGCAATCGAACGCGCTACGTGTACGTACTCGTCACGGCTGGATGCCAAGAGATCAATCTTTGCAAATTTGTTCATAAGCAGCGCAGCGATAGTTTCCAACGCGAACGTGGCTGCTTGGCTCGGGCTGCGAGTCCCGGTGGTGCCAGCCGCTTCGACTAGCGCGGCCAGATCCTCCCCGAAAGTCCAGCGAGGTACATAGGGGATGCAAAGAAGATCGATCAGCTTGTGGTAATCTGTGCTAGGCGGAGCCCATGTATCCAAGAAAGGCTTGAGCTCGTCCGCGAACCGTCCACGCCACACCTGGGCCCTGTCGTATTCCTCCCGTTGTTCGAATCGCGCCGGAATAGGCAAAGGAAGCAGAGCGGGCCGATCGATCGGCATATTGCGCCGCGCCTCCATCGCTCTCCGCGTAATATCCGCGCAGCCCTGCAGGCTTTGGTTGTTCGCGGTAAACATGAAAGCAAGAATATCCGGCAACTGTGCTGTTGTCAGGCCGCTGAAGTCGGTCACCCCAGTACGGCTATCCACCAAGATAAAATCAAATTCGCTTACCCAAGAAGCGCGCAGGGATTCAAGCCGTGCCCCTAAGCCGTATTTCCCGAAGAGTTCTTCCCAATCCAATCTCTGCACCCGAGCGGTGTAATCAACACCATCCGCAGCTGCTGGCATAATCCGAAGGCGCCCCGAAGATTGTGGAAGGTCCACAGGAGTCACATAGTCGGCCCAATCTCTTTCCTGGCTCAGGGCACAATCATTGATGAAGTCGAGAACGCCGGCCCGCATTGGGCCTGCGTACTGTGCGAAGTAGTGGTTCAATCCAGGGGCTTCAATGTCCCAGTCAACCACCAGAACATTGCTGCCCCACTGGGTGAGAATGGTTGCGATATTGGCCAAGGCAAAGCTACGACCTACCCCACCCTTGTATGAGTAGAAAGTAACAACGGAGCCGGGCATCAGAGCACCGTACGATCGAGAATGACAGCAGGCAACGCTTTCGGCTCGATAATAGGGAAATCCTCCTGCCATGGCGGAACCGCTTCAAGTCGATCGACAAGTTCTCTAGCAACAGCTTGGACAAGAGCATCAAACTTCAGATATTGGGTTGACTCACGAAATACCTCACTTGGATAATTCAATTCGGAAAAATCCTTTCGGCATAGAGTCAATTGCGCATCCGGGTGATAGTATTTTCCGTCCGCATAGCGCAGCGGATAGACGAGTCCCAACGTCATTTCGTCAGAGAAAAGGCCTAGATGCTGTTCTCTATCCCGAAAGCTTTGCCATTCGGCCATACACCAAGCCGAACGGAAATAATCGGCCGACCAAACAGTGAGAAGCAGGCTGGAGAAACGAACCCGATTGCGCAACTCGGAGGGCCAATTGACTCCATCCTCCATCTTGTAGTCACAGAAAACTCGAATCTGCCTCGGAGCAATTTCATCCATCCTTGACTGAAGCAGTGGCACGAGATGCCGTTGGACCCAAGCGCCGACATTTGGAGAACGACGGTATGAGACGAATACATCATGTTCGTACATTTCATTATCCCCACAAGAGCACGACCTTACACCTAAGTAGCCTGATCGTCGTTAGTGATCGGTAGCCATAAGCAGGAACCCTCTTTGGCACTCGCGGCAAAACTCGTCCACAGCACTATCTAGCGCCCCGGTTCGGCGTTCAGCCAGCAGTAGATCGCATCATGACCCAGCGTAGCTCCTCCTCAGTACCGTCGTCATTGTGAAACTACTTCGCCGGTCAATGAGAGAATAAAGCTGTGCTGTGCTTGTCGGGGCGCCAGTTGGCACTTGCACTGGCGTGGCTATCTCGTCTAACAGTCCGATCAAGACGATGATGCGAGCTCACGCAGGTCACTGTTCGCGTCTGTTTGTCTACCATAGATGATTTATGAGGAATTTCGTGGCGCGCAGAACATTCTTCTCGTTTCACTACCAGCCCGACGTGTGGCGAGCCTGGAACGTTCGAAATTCATGGGTCGTTCGAGCGGACGATCAAATTAGCAACGGCTTTTTTGATGCGAGCGTTTTCGAGGCATCGAAGAAGGAAGGAGACGACGCGCTAAAAGCTTTTCTAAGGAAGGGCTTGGAAAACACGTCAGTCACCTGCGTTTTGGCGGGTAACGAAACCTGGTCGCGACGTTGGGTTCGCTACGAAATCGCGCGCAGCGTTCTGAAAGGAAACGGCTTGCTGACAGTCTATATCCAGGACGTCGGCAACAAGGACGGTGAAAAATCGGCTAGAGGCGCGAACCCGTTGGCGCAAATGGGTGTTTACAAGAGCGACTCCGGTATATTTCTCGCTGAATGGAAAAATGGCAAGTGGGTTAAATACCAAGACTATACTCTGGGCATTCCGGAGGGAGATCTTTGGTTCAAGGCGCCGACCTCCACCTCAATCGTACAGTTGTCGACACATTGTATGAGTTATGACTTCACGGCTCAAGATGGTCGAAAGAATATCGGTGGGTGGATCGAGACTGCCGCGGGCTTGGCAAGCCGCTGAGTTGCGTGCGGGTAGATTGATCGAAGTGTTCATGGGGCTGCAATGAGTCACTGGCGCTGAAACCGCGACGTCAGGGCATAGTGGGAGTGAAAAGTTCGGATGACGGCCCATCGAAGCTAGGCAACCGGCCGCAATTTTTCGGCACCGTCGCGCCAATCTCGGAACTGTTTGTATGTTGTGAGATCACGATGGATGTAGAGCGTTCCAGCTTGACCAGGCGTGCGGCCGGTAACGTCCACATAGGGGTACAAGCCAAGAAATTCCTCCCCCTTGAATATGGTGCCGCTGGCAGCTGCGATCGGGACAATGGCGACGTTGCCGTTGAACGCGTCGAAGTAACCCAACTCCCACGGCATCCATCTCGACTTAGTCGCTGCGGTCGAGTGCGCATAGAACAGCGACTTGCACTGCTGCATCCTCTTGCGAAGTTGCTGAGCGGTCGCTGGAGTGACCGAACTCCTGTCCAACTGCGGATCGTCGATCCAATCGACGTAAACCTTCAATTTGAGTTGCTCAAGAATAGCTTTCACCCCAAGTATCAACTCGCTATCGAGTCGTGAGTGAGACAGGAAGACGTCGAATGACGTCTCCCAGGTGTTTATCCCCTCCCGCAAGATTGCATCTGCCGTTTTGCTCTTCCCTACGCGGTAGATCAGGGCTGCGTCACGTACTTCGCGCTCGTTCAGAATAGCCATTTAGTCAATATTCCCTGCCGCCGCAGCCTCAATTCACCAACGATTTTCGGCAACTGTCGTGGAAGCGACTTCAGTCTTCGCCTACATCTTCGTCGCATTCCTTGGAAGCATTACGCTATCCAATTCTTACCCAATTAGGGGCGCGGCTTCCAAAGGCGCATACCGATTTCGGTAGGTTGATCTTCAGGTCTGGCGTATCGTTCTTCTTTTACGGAAATGCCGAGGTGTCGGTGAAAGAGCGCCACGTAGTCCAAGTCCTGGACAAGATCATGGTCCAGCCTTGGCACACGCTCCGCAACTTTCAAAGTCGCCCCGCCAGTCGACGCTACAGGAACGACCGCCGCCTCGGGCTGAAGCTGACGAAAAAGTTCAAATTCGTCGATGATACCGCCCATACCTCCGATAAAAACCGCGGCGGCGAACGCATGCTCGGTGAACATCTGTCGACGCATAGCGAGAAGGCTTCTGCTTCTGTCCCCATCGACATCATCGGTATACACAACATTACCGAAGCGCTCGTTGTCTTCAGGGAATTCATCTTCAAAATATCGGGACTGATACAGGCGTACCCAGCGACCATAGTCCACGCCAAAATCCTCGGCAACGACCCATATCATGGGCGTTATCGCGGGCTGGCCGCCCCAAACAAGCGGCCGTCGGCCAAGCGTAACATGGACGAGCGCAGAAACGGCTGCCGTGATGGCCACGGTGTTGGCCGTTGCGGCGAATTCAGGTCCGCGCTTTGGGTCGGGGACGCCTGCTGACAAAAAGATCGCTTCGGCCATTCTTGTCACTGCCAAGCTGCCAGTGACCACGCGGCTTCAGACACCTTTATTGCGCGCACAGCACTAATGTTATCGTCCAGCCATCGCAGATGCGCACTCCAAGCTTCGCGTATGCCGACATGATCGTAAACAAGCATGGGCATCTCTCCCTGTTCTGCTCGACTAGCCCTTTCGGCCACTTCGTTCAGGATCTCGGCATTTGGAATTCCAACAATAGGATAGGCCCAAAGTTTTCTGCCATCGATCAGCCGGATCGCTATTGCCCTGTGAGCGCCAATACCTTCAACCGTTGCTCCAATTTTTTCAACGTCCGCCCGAAACTTCCCCGTAATGGACATGTAGCGGGAAGCCACGCTTCGGCTGCGCAACCTTTCTACCGCTAAGACGATGTCTTCCGCTGTCTGTGCAATGATCGGACCATCAGCCCCTTCAAGTTCCTTGGGGTCGAGATAAATGGTTTCCGCTAGATCGGTGAACATGCTCGGCTTGTGTTCAGGCCAAACCACGCGTAGGACGTGAATTTCCTTCGCCCGCGCGCGACCGATCTCCTCCCGTGTCCACTTACTGTCGAAGTAAGTTGGCGTATCCAGCATGACTAGTACGTCAGAATCACACAAACGATGCCATAGGATGTCCTGGAACGGATCCCCTGGGCGGATGTCATGGGTGTCCAGGAAAACGTCGAATCCCTTTGATGACATAAGATCATGAAGCTGCAACGCTGCGGCTCGTGACTCGATACGCCGGTAGCTTACGAATACTCTTCGCTGTCGCCTCAATAGACCGATGCATTCGAGAAGCGCCGAAGCGAGCTCTATCATTTTCGGGTCGTCGCGCTTTCGCCGATACCCGTTGAAACGTTGCAGAAAATCTGGAATGAGTGCCCCGAAGTCGCCGGCTGGTCCCACAGTCGGAATAATGGGAGCACTGGTTTTGGCCAACTCTCGAGCGATTTCTGCCTCTGGGTGCGCTGGATCGCCAAAGTAGACGGCAGCGAAGGCGGCGTGACGATCGCGACCAGCCACCGTGGCTGCATCCAAGACGACCAAGTCGGTGCCGACTTCAAGTCCGAAATCGGTAACCATGTCAGCGACGGTCGCTATCAACGTCTCCCGCTCTCCGACCACCCCCCCGCCTAGAACCGCGAATTCATAGATGCTCATGCGACGGCTCCACCCTCGACGAATACGTCGCCAAACCCTTTGAATTATCCGCGGAGTTCGATCGCTTTCTCGACCCAATCGGCCAGATTTTCCTTGATGTAATCATAGACGTTTGTGCTGGTCGAGTATGGCGGATCATAGGTCTTTGCGTACTTCGTCATGGGTTCTTGGCCCACTTTGAAAGTATCAAACGGATTGGCCCCCTTTTCCGACTGTTTACTGTCAGAGTCTTTCAGATTGTGGACATAGACCCCCAGAACCCCCTTGCCCGCATCCCAAGCCTGTTGGATTTCATACTTCACCCATTTCCGACCGGCGGTCTTCGCGCCTATAAGAACAATCAGGCAGCTTTTACCTTTCAAGTGATCATTGATCCATTCTTTTATGGCCGCCTCGCCTTTATTCTCTACTTCCTCCCATTTGTTTGCGCTCAACAACGGCTGTTCTTCGATAACTCCCATCTGTTTAACCTGGGAAACACGCCAGTGATCGTTTTTGTAGTGAAAACTAAGAAAGGTCTTTCTCGTCATTTTTATCTCCAGACGTCTCTAAGGAAAACGGGACGATTATTTTTACTCGCGAAGAATTATACGGATTATTTCTTGTTGCAAGACGATTTTTGTAAACTTCCCCGTGAGTTTCGGTGACCCGATTTCTTTGCCGTTTGCAATGAGACCCAAAGGCGACGCGCTGTGCGGCACGATCCTGCGCGTGCTCGATCCGGCCGCCCCGCCCATGACATAAGCAACCCCGATCCCGCCGACGGAAGCGTCTGCTCATCGGCGTGCCAGTGCTTAGCGGCCTTACGTGAGCTTCGCACCCTCCCTCCTCGCATTTGTTTTTCGATAAGTTGTTTTGAATCGATAATGCATTCATGCTATAAGTTTAACGTAGAAGCAGTTTTGGGAAGAAGTTGTTGAAAATGAGATCGACTCCCGCTGTGTCTATGCATTTATTGACGGCATTCCTGGGGATAATTTCTCTATATATAACAAAATATTGGTATAGTGACAAGTTTGACTACCTGACTTGCAGCATTGTGTTTATACAGCTGTTGTCCGGCTTAACGATTGTATATTTGCTTTTGTTTGCGAAGGGTCTCAAATTGTACCCGCCGCGTTTGCGCATTCGCCTCGAAATCGAGACGGTCTTCTATTCTCTTTGCCTGGCCCTACAGATGGGTGCCAATCCCCAGCGGCTTGCCGATCAGCCTCTGTTCCGGCGACGCTTCGGTCTGCAAGGATCGACGCGGCGCCGGATCGCCTTGTGGGAGGCACAGTTGCGGTCGAACGATGCCGACGCCTGGCACGGTGCCGCACAAGACATGAAGGACTATCTAGAGGAGCAGGCAGGAAGGGTGGGCGACCGCAGGCCGCTCGGCCGTCCCGTCCTCATTCCCGATGGCTTCATCAGGAAGACGAGCGCCAAGATTGCGGTCATTGGCGCCTTGCTGGGAGTGCTGGCGCCGACCGCCCCACTCGTCAGCGTGGCAACGGCGCTGGAGGCGCTGATCCTTTTTCTTGCGGCATTCTCGGTCCTGCTGATGGTGCGGATGGTGGGCGACAAGGTCCACGATTTCCGATCCAAGGCCAGATTCCGGACCATCGTGATTACCGACCAGCCGGAACTGTCCTCGCTGGGGTTGTTCGCCACGTGGGAACTTTATGCCCGGATCGGGCACGCGGTGGTCCTGTTCGTGCGCTCGTCGCTGGAGGACGAGGTGCAGGAACCGCCTGTGCGGGGGCTGTATACAGCCCTGTCCACGCCGGAGGGACTGGTCGACGCGCTGGCGGCTTTCGCCACCCATGCCGACTTGATCGTGCTCGACACGGCTGATGAGGGACTCGCGGTCCAAGTCCGAGCGCTGACGCGCTTCCCGGCCGACAGGTATCGCGCGCTGAGCAAGGACGGATCGTGTCCACGCGACTATCGGTGGGTGGACCCCCGAACCTTGGTGATCGAACCCGCGGATCGCCGAGCGACTAGGACCGGGTTCGATCCCTATGTCCGTAGTACGCGAAAGGGGGGGTCGTGGATGGCGGATTTATACGTTTTCATCGCCGTGGCCAGCGCATTGTTGTTCGCCCGGCTTCCGCACGGCACGCCGCTCGTCCTGTTCTTCATCGCCGCAGCCATTCTGCGGATCCTACCGGAATGGCTGGGGCCGCATCGGATCAGGGCGATTTCCCGCGCGACGCTGCGCGCGCCTGCAAATCCGACAACCAGCCGGGACCTAAGGCCGCGCAGCCTCGCAAGGACCCTGTGGATCGTCACGATAGGGGTTGCATGCGGGGCCATTGCCTATTTCGTCGCCCGAACTGGATTGCATCCCAAGATGGAACCGGACCTCACAATCACCATGGTCAATATCGCCGCATGGCTGGCCCTATTTGGCGGAAATGCCATCGTCGCGGGCGTCTTGATCCTTCGCAAATGGAGCTTGGATTGGAATTTCCGCATCATCGTGTTGCGCCGTAATTCGCGTGTGTTTGGCTATGGCCACAAAGCTTTCGTCATGGCGACATGCGGCAAATATGGACAGGTCACGTCGCTGCACGACTATGAACTGGATCGCACGGACGAGGACTTCGGCGAACAGCGGGAATCGTCGCTCGGTTCCTGGTTCCCGATCTTTTCCGAGATAGAACAGACGCTGAAACCTGATGCCTTTTTCCATGTCTGGCAGCGACAGGTCTCGATCGAAATGGAGGTCGCGGATTTCGCCGTCTTCGACTGGGTCGACGACGTCACCGACAATATGCGCTGGGAACTGGCGGAGGCCCTCAAACATCTGCCCGCCCAGCGCATCCTCGTCGTTGCCAAGCCGAATAACGAATCCGGCGTGCATCTCTTCCTCGACACATGCCTAAAGCCGTCGCAGGATCGCCCGCTGCTGCTGGTCGCCGGGCGCGACCGGGACGACAAGTATATCTGGTCCAGCCACCGGGAGTTCGATGCGGCCTTCAGCGCCGCCCTTTACGATGCCCTCGCTGTACTGACACCGCAGCCACGTCCGCGGATCGGTGCACCGATTTCAGGTGCATGGGCCTACCCTTGCGCCGCAGACCAACAGGAGCTGGCCTAATGACGGCGCATCGCATCGAAGAGATTGTCAGGCCCGTGCTGGTTGCCCTCAATCTCAATCCCGATGGCTTTGCGCTCGATCCAGACTGGCCGAGCGAGCGACCCGACGGCCGGCCCGGATGCCGCCGGTCCTTATGCCTCGTCGATCTCCCTTGCCGGCGACCGTCGGCGCGCCAAGGAAGAACGGCGCATAAACCGCAGTCCTGCGCGCGTCCGCAACGACGGATGATAGTCGCGCGTAGGACAGAGGAGATTCGCCTCCGCCGCGGGCTGTGAACGGGACAGCCGTAGGAGCGTCAGCGTAGCGCCGGCCGCAGGACGGGACGCGGGACCGACTGTCCCCGTCCGCGGCGGTCCGCATGGTTTTGCATCAGGATATGGAAGCCGACCGGCCTCGATCGCGCGCAGTTCCGGTTCTCGACAGTCCGGCCGCGGATCGGCGACGATGCAATAGGATTGACCAGTGCCAGCGCCAAGTTTGCCTTGAAGAAATCGATCAGGTCTTGCGCCCTTCGGCTCCTCTCAA
Organism: Mesorhizobium sp. LjRoot246; assembly: GCF_964254115.1. NCBI lineage: Bacteria > Pseudomonadati > Pseudomonadota > Alphaproteobacteria > Hyphomicrobiales > Phyllobacteriaceae > Mesorhizobium > Mesorhizobium sp. LjRoot246. The sequence goes on from NZ_CAXUSN020000001.1 coordinate 5,944,632, forward strand.
TTGCGTGGCAGCTTGTGAATTTCCAGCCTGACCGGCCCGCCCCTGTCACAACTCGTGCAAAAAAGCGCTCGCTCGACAGAACTGAACAGAGCGCCTGTTCCATAGCGTTTGATGAGCCAGACTGGCTTCACCATTGCATGGTGCGAACAGGACCTGCACCAAGCCCGCAACACATGCCATTCGCGAAGATCTCCGAGCGCCACATCGAGGCCGGCGTGAACGCTGCCGTCGATGATGGCCTGTGGCGGGATCTTCACCTCGCCCGGCGTCAGGATTTTCTCCATCACATGCCGACTGTTGTAGTGGATCAGCAACATGCCCGGTCGGCGCCGGATGGCGGCTTGCCAGGCTGCCTGACTCACCGTTGAATCGGGGGAACGCGAAATGGTTTCTGCCAAAGCCTGCCCCTCGCGATCCCAGACCTCGATCCGAAAATTGTCTTCCGCTGTTTTTGCCATAGCTTCGCCGGCCAGCGCGATTGACGCCGAGCCATGGTCCTTTGCTGCTCCAGATCACGCTGAAATAGGGAACATATTCCTCTCCCGTCAAGGGGCATGCTTGACTCTTTGTTCTCATTTTGTTCACATTGGCAGAGATAGGTCATAGGAGGCGAACCATGGAACTTCGCTTGAACATCGAGGACGCAACACCCCAAGAGCTCGCACGTGGCATCGCGGCAGCCGAAGCAGTGTTTGCACGCGCCGGCCTTACAGCTTTGCAAGGCGCGGAAGGGCTGTTGGCGTTGGAAGGGTGGGATATCAAAGGCTTTCCAGAAGAGGACAAGCCTACCGAGGACGAGGACCGGGCCGCCACAGTTTGGCTGGAGGCCGATGAGGCTGCGGCGGCGGCATGTTGTGCGGGCTGGCCGGAGGACAAAGTTCCGCGCCATCAGGTCATGGAACTGATCAATGTTCCCCGCACAAAGTTGCAAGCCGAGGCGATTCCAGACACCTGGCCGGAGCGCAAGCAGCTCTATCCCGACGTCGTCAAGCGGCTGGAGATCACGACCGGCCCGGACCGCCAGATCGATTTCGATATTGCCTTCGTTCTTGGTTGGGTTCCCGAGCGACCGACGCTGGATCGGGTTGAGCCGCTTTCGGAAGATGGAGACCGTATCCCCTTCTTCACCAGCGACCTTGCCCAGGTCGAAGAGATGGCTCGCAAGGCGCTCAAGGACTGGACAATCGAGATCGACCGAGATCCCTGCGATGCCCACGTTTTCGACCCGGCAGCCAGCGATGACGATGATGAACTGCGCATGGCGGCATGGCGTGATTTCGACGGCTCGTTGCATATGGAGAAGCCACCGGCAAATCCTGCAATCGCGCTGACGCTGGCCATGATGCGCGGCCAGTCCATGCATTTCGAATAGTGGTCAAACGCAGTCGGGGCTCACCAACGCCATCGGTCATCGACCGCGACTGGCCGCACCAGGTTGCGCTGCCGGATGACCACTGCACGGACCGGAACTTCAGCATGATCGCGGCATTCTGCCAGGAACGAGGGCTTAAGCACCAGACGCGGCACGTGCAGGCGATATGGCCAAACGGCAAATATGAAACCTATCGGCTCCATTGCTTCAGCGATGCGGCATCTGCAGAGGCCTTTCTGGATCACTTCGAGGGGTTGAGGTTCGATCCGAGGCAGGATCGGGAGAATGGAAAGGTCCGAGGCGTCTGGCGTCGCACGGGCGAATACACGCCGGTTCTCGATCTCGGGCCGCTCAGCGTACCAGAGATCCTGCGCAGCTAAGTCACGAGCTTTCGGGGCGAACTGTCTCGACCGAGAGCGATCCGGCCGGAAGCGGCCGCAACAGCTCAGCCTCAGGCTTTGTCAAATTGATCCATGCCACCCAATTTTCCGGCTGAAGGACCACAACCTGCCGATTGTGATATGGCGCAACATCAGGTCCGGGATCGGTCGTCAGCATGGTGAAGGTGGGCGACTTGTTGCCGACAGCCTCACGCCAAAGCCCCGCGACAGCCATGAACGGCGAGCCGTTGAGCGTGAAGCGATGTTTCGCCTTCGGATATTTCGTGCCTGTGAATTCGAAGAACGCGGACGCAGGAACGAGGCAGCGGTTGCTGTTTCCGAATTGCCGACCCTCGGATCGGAAGTTGAACACAGGCCCACCTTTTGGTCCGGTCGGCGGAAATCCGAACGTCATCGATGCCAGTTCGATCGTGTCATCAGCGGCACGCATTATTGGCGCCGGGTCATTGATGTGGACGTCACCCGCCTGGGGCAAATCAAGTTCGGTTTGGTGGCTGGGGATTTTGAGCGCCAGCGACGCCATCATCCGACAATATTCAGCCCAGAGTACATGCTGTTCATAATCGTTGCACATGGGAGGCTCCGGATCTGGGCGACCTGTTTACAGTAGGGCTATCGAGGGCAGGATGAAAAGCGGATCGGCGCTCAACCGAACGGATCCCGCTCAACGAGGATGTCTGCCTCCTTTGCGGCCTCAACGAAGGTCTTGCCGGCGTGGCGGATTTCTTTCAGTCTCTCGCCGAGGCGTAGCTTCAGCCGTTCATTCTCTTCGCCGGAGATCTCGTACTGAACCTCGTGGATGTCACGCGTTTCCTGAAGCCATTGGGTGCTACGCGCGGCAACGAAGTGCAAAATGCGGCGAGGCTGGGTGGGGGGAAAGGCGGTAGCGCTCTGGCGCTACCATCATCAACCGCCCAATCCGACAGGGCAATGCCACATTCCTTTGTAAGTCGTAGAGGCTACATGAGGCGAGCCATGGAAGCCTATGAACGGCGCCGAATTAGACCGGATCCCTCGAGGCAGAAGCGCCACAGCATTCCCGCGAGGATCTGGACTCCAAAAGCCCGATCATCTGGCGACGTGAATTCGGACGGATGATGCATGACCCCGCCAAGGCTCGGCACGTTGATGACCAGCCCCTTGGTGACGGACGCCATAGCGACTGTGTCATGACCGGCGATGGAATCCAGTCGCATCGTCTCTTCGCCGAGAGCCGCCGCCGTTTCCTCCGCGAGCTTGAATAAATCCGCGTCGAACCGCCCCGCCTTGCGGCGGTCAATGCTGCGGACTTCGACCTCCACGCTCGCACGCCGGGCGGCCTCTTGCATGGCTGCCTTCAGTTCTTCTTCCGCCGAGGCCAAAAGGTCTGGCTCAGGCGAGCGCAGCTCGATGAACAGCACCGCCTCTCCCGGTACAACGTTCGGCGAGTTTGGATAGACTTCAAGGCGCCCCACAGATGTGTGCATGTCGAGACCGCCCTTATCGGCGATCGCCTTGATATCTGAGATGAGATACGCGGCGGCCAGCACGGCATCCCGGCGTTCGGCCATTGGCGTCGGGCCCGTATGGGCTTGCCGGCCGATGAATGCGACCCGATACTTGGTCGCGCCCCAGAATCGATCGACGGCCGCGAAACGCTTCCCGGCATTTTCCAGGAAAGATGCGCCCTCGATATGCAATTCGATCAACGCATCTGGAATGACGCTTTCGGCGCTGCCGGCGTAGCCGATCCTGTTCAGGGCTTCACCCACGGTGATTCCGTCGGCGTCCTTCCGGCTAAGCGCAAATTCCAGCGCATGTTCACCGGAATGGACCCCGCTCCCCAGCACACTTGGCTGGAAACGGGCACCCTCCTCATTCGTCCAATTGGCCAGAATGAAGTTTGCCTTCGGCGTGATGCCGGTTTCGCGAACCTTGCGCTGAATGGCCTCGATGGCGCTGCAGGCTGCGACAACGCCATAGCTGCCGTCAAAGCGGCCGCCATTCGGCTGGCTGTCGATGTGTGATCCGGTCATGATACGCGGCGCGTCCGATCCGGCCCAGTCGAGAAAGCCAAACATGTTTCCGATCGCATCGACTTCCAAACGCAGGCCCGCCGCCTTCATCCAGCCAGCCAGCCAGTCTCGCGCCAGACGATCCTCTTCCGACAGGGCCAGTCGGGTCAGCGCACCGCCCGGTCCGCCGCCGATTGTGGAGAGTTGCTCCATCAGTTTGTGATGCGCTTCGGCGTCGATGATGGGGGGAGAGGTCGCATCTGAAGCACCGGTCATGTCGCTTGCTCCTTGGTGGCGACGCCAATGCCTCCGACGACAGCGCTGCTGCCGCGCAAAAAAACTGGCGACTGGATCCCGTTGAATTCTCTTTTTGAAGTTCTTGCGGACTGCTGGCTGGTGATTGAAGTCGTACGCAATCCACCTAACCGGCGGTGTTGCCGCCATCGATTCTCAAAACGGAGCCATTGCAATATGATGACTCATCGGACGCCAGATAGAGGCATCCGTTTGCAATTTCCAAGGCCGTTCCGGGGCGTAGCATTGGAGAAAGGGCTTTGGCGGCTTCAGGATCGTCGAACTTGTGCATCACGTCCTTGATCATGTCGGTCGCGGTCCAACCAGGAGCGACGCAATTGGCTCGAATGCCTTGTGCGGCCCAAGCCATGCAGAGCGAGCGTGTCAGGTTTTCGACGCCAGCTTTGGTGGCGCAATAGGTGTGCCCGTCGGCCAGACCCTTGACGGCCAGAATGCTGGATATGTTGATAATCGACCCGCCGCCGGTGGCCAGCATTTTTGGGATCGCCAGCTTGCACATGTAGAACACCGAGTCGAGGTTGATGGCCATGACTTCGCGCCATTTGTCCACGGGTGTATCAACCACGTTGGACATGGAGCCCGGGCTGACTTTCGCCCAGCTATAGCCAACGCCTGCGCCGTTGAGCAGGACATCAACGCGTCCATGCACCTCGAACGCTGCGCTGAACGCTTCACTGGCACCTTCCCAGCTTGAAACGTCTCCGCCAACAATATGACATTTCCGCCCCTTGTCCTGGAGCTGCGCTTTGGTTTGCTCCAGCTTTTCATAGGTTCTACCTATGCCCACCACAAGCGCGCCTTCCTCTGCAAAGCGCTCCATGCTGGCGCGGCCAATCCCTGCACCAGCGCCGGTGATGATGGCAACTTTCCCCTTTAAACGGCCCATGGTCTCTCCTATCGTCAACGGATTGAATGCTGAAATTTGGAGAAATTTCCGGCATTATGTAGCGTCCACCACCAGCCGCCGTTTCTCCGTAACTCTGTAATCAATACTCCACCCCCGGCATGAAGACTCCGAGCGTCCAACCGCCGTCGACTAATAGACTCTGTCCATGTATGTGATCGGCCATGCTTGAACTGAGAAACAGAACCGCATCCGCGATCTGTTGCGGCGTTCCCCACTTGCCGTCGGGCGTCTGCGCTGCAAACATGTTTTTTGTGTCCTGACTGTAGCCTGCGGTCATCGGCGTCGTGATGTAACCGGGGGCGACCCCGTTTACGTTGATGCCATGCGCGGCGCAGTCCATCGCGGCCGCACGGGTGAAATGCAGTACGCCACCTTTGGCGGCGCAATAGGCCGCGCATCCCTGGTGGGCGCGATAGCCCGAGATGGAACTGAGCGTTACAATCTTTCCGCCGCGCCCCTGCGCCATCATGTGGCGGACTGACTCGCGGGTCGTGAAGAATAGTCCGTCCAGATTGACGGCCATAGTTTTGCGCCAGGTCTCATCATCGGTGTCCAGTACCGAGCCGAGCAGCAGCAGGCCAGCCGAAAGAACGGAAATGTCGATCCCCTTCTTTTCGGCAATCGTGGCAAATACGCGGTTGACGGCAGCACTGTCCCCGACGTCGAGTTCCTTGAAATCCACTTTGGGATTGTCATACATGGTCATCTCGGCTTCGGAATAGGCGCGTATGGGCGCCAGGACTGTCACACTCGCTCCAGCAGCCGAAAGGGCTCTCACCACGGCTGCACCGATGCCAGAAGAACCACCGGTGACCACGGCATGTTTGCCGGCCAGATCAATAATGGTCATTTGCTTTTTCCCTTTTGAAGAAACCGCAATCGAACAATGAAGTCCCTCCCATCACTCGACAATCCGCAGGCACGAAACGCTTTGGCGCATGGTGGTGGCGCTCTGACGCCGAGGTTCACGCCGCGACGCTAGTTTCTTCTCGATCGAGCAGATGACAGGCCGCGAGCCTTCCAGGTTTGTGCTCGCGCAGCAGAGGCGTGTCGACCCGGCAGCGCGCAAAGGCATGCGGGCACCGCGACGCGAAACTGCAACCCGGCGGAATGTCGATCGGGCTCGGCGGCTCCCCGTCGAGGAGGCATTCCTCCGGCTTGTACGGATTGGCGTCCAGCGTCGGCACGGCGGACAGCAGCGCCCGGGTATAGGGATGACCGGGATCGTAGAAGGTTCCGCTGGTATCCGCGATCTCGACCATCTTGCCGAGATACATGACGGCGATGCGCGTGCACACGCGACGGACCATGGCCAGATCGTGCGAGATGAAGAGATATGTCAGGCCGTGCTTGACCTGCAATTGCTCGAAAAGGGCCAGGAGGCGCGACTGTTCCACGGGGTCGAGCGCCGACAGCGTCTCATCGAGGATCATCAGGCGCGGCTCGAGCACCAGGGCGCGCGCGATGTTCACGCGCTGGCGCTGTCCGGCGCTCATGCCCACGGGCAGCGAATGCAGATCGTCCACCGACAGCCCGACCTCCCGCATCACGTCGCGCACACGTGAGGCGATCTCCTTGCGGCCGACGCCGTGGACTTCCAGCCCCAGCCCGATCGAGCGGCCGACGGACAGATGCGGGGGGAGGCAATTATATGGATCCTGCAGCAGGAGCTGGAACCCGTTGCGCATTGCGAGTCGCTCGCGCCGGTTCATGGTCGAAATGTCGCGACCTTCGAACATGATCGAGCCCTGATCCGGTTTCTCCACCCACGAGAGGAGCCGCGACAGCGTCGACTTTCCGCAGCCGGATTCGCCCACCAGACCAAAATTGTCGCCGCGGAACACGCTGAAACTGACGCCGCGGACAGCCTGCACATTCTGGTGACCGAAGAACGTTTGGCGGTCCCTCTTGCGGTATGTCTTCGTGACATCCTGGACCTGCAGGATCGGCCGATCACGGTCGTGGTGGGGTTCCCCGGCTATCTCGTCACCGGTCCATATGCGCGGCGTGCGGGCCACGAGTTCGCGCGTTATCGGGTCCTTGGGGCTGTGGGCGACCTCCATGGGTTCGCCCCTTTCGACGATCCGGCCACCGGCGAGCACCAAGGTCTCATCCGCCACCTCGGCGACGGACGGCACCGAGGTGCTGATGAAGACGATACCGGCCGATATCCGTCCGCGCAGTTCGCGCAGCAGCCGAACGATCTGCGCCGCGACCGTCACGTCGAGCGGCTGAATGATGTTATCGCAGATCAGCAGTTCCGGCTCGGCAATGAGCGCATCAACGATGACGGCGCGTTGCAGCATTCCGCCGGAATACTGGTTCGGAAATTCGGAATAGCGGCTCTTCGCCGAGGGGATGCGGACCGCGTCGAGCAGTTCGATGACGCGTTTCTGCGCCTCGGAATCGCCGATGTCGGGGCGAACCGCTCTCAGCTTCTCCGCGATCTGGTTGCCGACGGGCAGCGTCGGGTCAAAGGCGTTTCCGGGATCGGCGCCGATGAAACCGATCTTCGAACGCACCTCGCGCCGGACCCGCAGGTCGCGCAGATCGCGACCGCGATAGAGCAGCTGGCCGCCGGTAACGTGCAACGGCTCGCTCACCCAGCCAACCATCGCCTTGGCCAGCGTCGTCATGCCCGAACCGCTTTCACCCAGAATGCCCAGGACGCGGTCGCGGGCGACGTCGATGTCGATGCCGTCGAGGACTTGGCGGCGGTCACCGCCGCGAACGAACTCGATCGAAAGGCCTCGCAGCGACAGCAGCGTCTCACCCATCAGATAGTCCCTCCGAGCACCTTGTTGCGCGCCTGTTCAACCGACGTGCCTATGAGGTTGATGCCGAGCAGGGCGGCGAATAGGAAGGCACCGGGCATCGTCGCGACCCACCAAGCGTTGATGAGGTATTTCTGACCGTCGGCAATGATGTTGCCAAAGGTCGGTGTCGGCGGCTGGACACCGATGCCGATGAAGCCGAGGATCGCCTCGAATATCATCATCCGGGCGATGTCGAGCACGGCGACGAAGGCGATCGGCGGCAGGACATTGGGGGCGATCAGCTGGAAGATGATCCGCAGGTCCGAAGCGCCCAGGATCTTGGCTCCCCGGACATATTCGCGCTGGCGCTCCGAAAGCGTGACGGAACGGGTCACGCGCGCATAGGCGGGCCAGCCCGACAAGGCGAGCACCAGCGTTACCGTCTCCACGCTCGGTCGCCGCACGGTCAGGATGGTGATGGCGAGAATGATCACCGGAACGGCAAGCTGCGCGTCGGTGATACGCATCAGCACCGTGTCGATCCAGCCGCCATAATAGCCGGAAAAAAGCCCGATCACCGCGCCGAACACGAACATGATGATGACGGCGCTCACGCTTATGAGCAGCGCGTTCTGCAGGCCGATCAGCGAACGCAGGAACAAGTCGCGGCCGAGCTGATCCGTTCCCAGCGGATGCAGCCACGTCCCGCCGGACAGGAAGAACGGTGGCTTGAAGCGCTCGAGCACGGCCATCTTGGTCGCCGACATCGACGTCAGATGCGGGAAGATAAGGGCCGTGGCGATCAGGATAACGAGGAGCACGAGGCCGACACGAAACTGCGGCTCGGCATAAGCCGTCCGCCAGACGCGCCGTCCGGGACTGACGGCGGCCGTCTTGTCGGCGGGTACGGCAGTGACGACGGTGACGGGGTCGATCAACATCAGAAATCGAGCCTCGGATCTATCCAGGTAGAAACCAGATCAACAAGTATGTTGATCACGATGAAAAGTACGGCGGAAAGAACCGCAACGCCCTGAATCACCGGAAAGTCGCGTTGAAGCACGGCCTGCACGGTCAGCAGGCCGATTCCGGGATAGTTGAAGATGAACTCGACGATCAGGATGCCACCGAGCAGAGCGCCGATCTGAACGCCGAACAGGTTCAGGACGGGTACGGCTGCATTGCGCAGGATATGGCCGAAGAAGATGCGCCAGCGCGACAGTCCGCGGATCTCTGCCAGGCTTACGAAGCCTCGCTGTCTGGCACCTGACACCGACGACGAGAGGCTTCGCATGAAGATCGGCGACATTTCTATCGCGATCACGAACGCGGGCAAAATCGTATAGGAGAAGCCCTGATAACCGATCGACGGGATGAGATGGAGCTGGGCGGTAACGACCAGCGCCAGCACCACCGCCAGCCAGAAATTCGGGATCGAGACGAAGGCCGAACTGACATAAAGGACCAACTTATCGGGCCATTCTCCCGAACGCATCCCGCCGGCAATGCCGAGCGGGATGGCGATGATCGCGGCGAAAAGCAGCGCCAGCGCGGACAGTTGCAAGGTATAGGGCAAGGCTCGCCCGATCAGGTCCAGCACATGAGCCTTCCCGGCCTGGGCGAGCCCTCCCTGCGATTCCGCAACCTGCGAGCCGTTGAGCGCGCGGATATAGGACTGACCCAGATCGCCATGCAGAGCCGCGCCGAGCCAATGCACATATTGGATCGGTATCGGATCGCGCAGACCCATCTCCCTGGCTGTCGCCTCCACAACCTGGTCGCTGGCCATGGGGCCGAGGACCAGTCGGGCGGGGTCCCCCGGCACCAGTCGCAGGACTGCGAAGATGCCGAAGGACACCAGGAGAATGATGAGCACGCCCTGCAGGATACGCCGGACGAGAAAGCTGACGAGCGAGACCATCCGACGGAATCTCTCAAACGTCTTTGTAGTAGGCGCGCGACACGTCCATTAGGCCGTTGGGGTAGACGTAGAAATCCGTCAGCCCGGCCCGGCAGGCATTGAGATTGACCGAGGTGAACAAGGACAGCGACGGCAGCTTGGATGCGATTACCTCAGTTGCCTTGCCAATCAGCACCTCGCGCTTGGCCGGATCGCCTTCCGCACGCTCGGCGTCGAGCGCCGCATCCATGTCCTTGTCCTTGATGCCGTTGATCAGACCACCGCCGCCACTGGCCTTGGAATAGAACATCGCACGCAGCACGATGTCCGGCTCCGGCGAGCCCGACATCCAGCCGCAGTCGATCATGTGGCCATCGGCCACCTTGTCGGCCGTCTGGTAGAGACGGCCCTCCCATGCCGCGGCATCCATCACGTTCAGCTTAACATTGAAGCCCTGCTCATTCATCATAGACGTGATGACTTCGCCGTATTCCTTGGTCTTCGGATAGAAGCCAGTCGAAGTAAGATATTCGAGCGAGGGAAGTCCCTGACCGTTTGGGAAGCCGGCTTCGGCCAAGAGCTGCTGGCACTTTTCGGGGTTGTATTCAGGATAGCCCGGAACGTCCACGGAGCCGAATTTCAGCTTGCTGATATAGGAATTGCTGGCTGCACCAGCGACGTCCATGACCGCGAGGATCTGCGAGCGGTCGATCGCATGGCCAGCCGCCAGCCTAACCAGCGGATTGTCGAAAGGCGGCTTGTTGCAGCGGAAGTGCAGGTACTTGTTTTCCGTCGACAGCGCTTCCCAGCTGTTCACGGCCTTGTTCTCCTTGACCGTCGCATACTGCTCCGGTTCGAGACGCTGGAGAAGATCGATATCGCCGGACATCAGCCCGAGAATGCGGGCCGTGGCGTCGGCGACATATCTGAACTCGACCTGATCGAGCTTCGGCCGGCCACGGAAGTACTTGTCGTTGGCGACGAGATGGCTCGAATCGCCTTCCTGTTTGACGAACTTGAAGGGCCCTGTCCCGTTCGGCCTCTGTGAGAGAACCTTGGGGTCCTTGACGTCGTCCTTCGAAACGATCGCCATGAGGGCGCCGGTAAACTGGAACGCCGACGCCGGGCACCCGAACTTCTTCGTATGCACGCGGGCCGTCAGCCGGTCCACGACTTCCACTTCGCACTGACTGGGATACAACGCGCTCGCAGGCCTGCCCGTGCTCGTGGAGTATTCGAACGTCGCCTTGACATCCTCGGCCGAGAACGGCGCGCCGTCGTGGAACGTCACGCCGTCGCGCAGCGTGTATTCCATCGTGTACTCATCGATCAGCTTCTGACCGGTCGCCAGTTCCCAGACGATTTCCGACGGATTTTCGGGGCGCATCGGCGTGCGGAACAGATACCCGAAGACGAAATTCTCGAAATTGATCTGGGCCAGCTGAGTGTGGCTGGTCGGGTCCCAGTTGCCGGTCAGGGCCTGGGCGGAGCCGTATATCAAAGACTTACGGCCCTGCGCGTACGCCGGCCGGATGAAGGGAGTAGGCAACGCTGTCGAAGCGAGGCCACCTGCCGCTGCTGTCAAAAGAGAACGCCTGGAGATTTTGAGCATAACACCGTCCCTCTGGCTGTCATTGGTTTTCTTGCGGCTTCTTAGCCGTTTATCAACGTTGCATATAAAATTTTGACTTGCAACAAATTTTAGTAGCATGTCGGGCAAGTTGCTTCTGCGAGTCGACGCAGACCGAGACGCCTCGGCTGATGCTGGCCCCGATTGGGGGGCGTCGAGATCACCGGTGCAAGGCTAGGCACCGCAATACCCCTTGTCAGATCTACGTCGGACGAGTTCCGCTTAGTGCCGGCCTGATTGATTGAGACAGAGGCCTGTGCCGCCCCGACCATCCTAATTCGCAGAGGCGACGATCACTTTCGCACCGCCGCGATCAAGCGCGCTCTTAAGCGCGCCCTGTGGGGCGACGTCCGTGACAAGCGTCGTCGCTGCGTTCCAGTCGGTCAGCAAGACGAGGGCACGCTTATCGAACTTATCCGAATCCGCGAGCACCACAGTTTGCTCCGACCGCTCCACCATCGCTCCATACACTTCGCCGACCCTCAAAAGCGCCTCGCTCACACCGTCGGCGTTCAGGCCCGAAGCACCGATGATGGCGGTGCGCACCTTATAGCGATCCATGGCGCGCATGGTGTCCGGCCCCACCACCATATGCTCCTGGGGCTCGAAAATCCCCGGTAGCATGATGATTTCGATCATCGGGTTGGCAGCAAGCTCGACAGCTATGGGATATGCTGGAGTTACGACGGTGATCCGCCGCGGAACCTCGCGGAGTGCTCGCGCAAACTGGATCATCGTTGAGCCTCCACCCAAAAGCAAGGCTTCTTCCGTGGCGTAACGGGAGGCCGCTTCCAAGGCGATAGCGCGCCGCTCCGAAACCTTCAGTGACAGACGCTCGCTGAGCGCAGGCTCGAAACGATTCGTGTTCTTGATCGCGCCACCATAGGTACGACTGAGCCTCCCCGTACTTTCCAGTTCGGTCAGATCACGCCGCACCGTCTCCGTCGAGACGTCCAGTTCTTCAGCTATCTGAACCACGCGCAACGCCGGATTTCGTTCCAGCGCCGCGAGAATGTTGTCCTGGCGGACGCCCTTACGAGACTTCTGCATGGCCATCTGGCCGACCTCCCAATACCCGATGTGGCAGAGTTACAGATTGAGCGCCCAGAGGCAAACAAGATTTTGCCCGACATGCAGCAGAAATATGTTGCAAGTTAAAATTTTGCGTGCCAATAGTCGGGCGACGGGAGAGACTTCATTGTTCGATTACGGCTTCTTCAAATTCGAGTCCAAGGCCGAACTGCTCGACAAAGCGATCGAGTACTGGAACCCTGGCAAGACGAAGTTCTGGCAGGACGCCGGCATCGACCTCGTGATCGATCGCCGCGAGGGGTATTTCCTCTACGACATGTCGGGCAAGCGCCTGATCGACCTGCATTTGAACGGCGGCACATATAATTTCGGCCACCGCCATCCCGAGCTCGTCGCTACGCTGAAGTCGGCACTGGATTATTTCGATATGGGGAACCATTGGTTCCCGTCAGTTGCACGAGCCGCATTCGCGGAGAAGCTGGTCGGGACTGCGCCCGGAATGAAGTATGCGATCTTCGGCGCTGGCGGAGCTGAGGCCGTGGAGATCGCACTCAAGACCGCCCGATACACCACAAAGCGGCGCAAGATCGTATCGATCGTCAAAGGTTATCACGGTCATTCCGGGCTGTCTGTCGCAACGGGTGACGATCGCTTCTCGAAGATATTCCTGGCGGATCGTCCGGACGAATTCTTCCAGGTGCCCTTCAATGACGTCGACGCCCTGGAACGCGCATTGCGCGGTCGCGACGTGGCGGCTTTCATTATCGAAACGATCCCTGCGACCTATGGCTTCCCGCTTCCTGATGAAGGTTACCTGAAGGCCTGCCAGGACCTCTGCCGTCGCTACGGCACCCTCTACATCGCCGATGAAGTACAGACGGGCCTCCTGCGCACCGGTGTCATGTGGGGCTGGCAATCCTATGGGTTGCAACCCGATATGTTCGTTACTGGCAAGGGACTTGGCGGCGGAATCTATCCCATTTCAGCTTGCGTGGTGACGGAGCAATGCGGCGGCTGGCTCCATGAAGACGGCGCCGCGCACATCTCTACCGCCGGCGGCTCCGAGTTGGGTTGCGTGGTTGGTCACCAGGTCATCGACATACTGCAGCGCCCCGAAGTCATTGCGAACGTCCGCTCGGTTGCGGAGTTCTTCCGCCGCAGCCTTTCCGCACTCATGGCAGCCAACAGCGATATTTTCGTCGGCATCCGCCAGCGCGGCGTCATTATCGGGCTGGAGTTCGATCATCCCGAGGGGGCGGTCGCAGTCTCCCGCGCGCTGTACCAGAACGGAGTGTGGGCGATCTTCTCGTCACTCGACAAGCGCGTGCTGCAGTTCAAGCCAGGCGTGCTCCTCGATGCTGCGACCTGCCAGGAAATCGTGGACCGCATGGAAGCGGTGATGCCTCGTGTTCGCGAACTGCTGCGCAAAACACGGCGAGTGGCTTAGACGATGGGTACGCATATGCACAGTCGAGAAGATGCGCCTCGCCTCGTCGTACCCGACCAGGCTGAGGCGATCGCAAGGATGAAGATCGAACGTGCCGGCTGGGCAGTTCGCGCATTCGCTCGTTTCGACCGGGCAGCAGTCATGAAAGTCTCGCGAGCCGTTGCAGAGGTCGCATTCTCCCAAGCACAGCACTACGCGGCATGGGCGGTTCGTGAGACGGGAATGGGGGTCGTCGAGCACAAGAAGCTCAAGAACGAACTTTCCTCCCATGCGCTAATCGACTTTTACGAGAACACGGATCTCGTGAATCCGCGGGTCGATGAAGCCCGCAGGATGGTCGAAATTCCCAAGCCGGCAGGGATCATCCTGGCACTGACCCCTGCGACCAATCCCATATCCACGCTCTATTACAAAACGATCATTGCACTGCTGGGCCGCAACGCCATCGTTTTCAGCCCTCATCCGCTGGCGCGCGACTGCTGCTGCGACGCGGCCGCCAAACTCGAAGCGGCCGCAGTCGCGGCGGGAGCGCCGGCTGGTTTGATCCAATGTATCGAGCAGCCGTCCGTGCCGTTGGTGCAAGCGTTGATGGCTTCGCCGAAAATCCAGGTAATCCTCGCGACGGGTGGCGGCGCGATGGTTCGTGCAGCTTACTCGTCCGGAAATCCGGCGATCGGCGTCGGTCCAGGCAATGCGCCCGTGTATGTCGATCCGAGCGCGGACCTCAATACCGCGGCACGGCGTATCGTCGACAGCAAGGCTTTCGACAATTCCGTCCTGTGCACCAACGAAAGCGTGCTTATCACGCTGGAAAAAAGCAGGCAGCAGCTCGAGCGGGCGTTGCGCGCGGCAGGCGCTCATATCTGTAGCGAGGCCGAAACATCGAAGCTCCGGGACTGGCTCTTCCCGGAAGGTCATCTCAATACCGCCGCGGTCGGCAAAAGCGCGGAATGGATCGCGCAACAGGCGGGCTTCCGTGTGGTCGGCTCCATCCGCACGCTGGTCGCACCGGTCAGCCATCTCGGTATCGAGGAGCCTCTCACCAAGGAGAAGCTCTGTCCGGTACTGACGTTTGCCAGCGCCGCAAGCTTCGAAGGCGCCACGAGCATGGCGCAGATGGTTCTTCGCGTGACCGGGTCGGGACATTCGGCGGCTTTCCATGGCGAGGATCGGCAACGTGCGATGCTTTTCGCGAACGCACTGCCGGTCTACCGGGTTGTCGTCAACGCACCCTGTTCGCAAGGGGCGGCCGGTTTCGCGACTCATCTCGCACCGTCCTTCATGATCGGCACGGGCTATTTCGGACGATCGTCAGTCGGCGAAAACATTGGGCCGCAGCATCTCGTCCACTGGACGCGATTGGCGTGGAACAGCGATGCGTCCGTGCCCTTTGGCGATTTCAGCGAGGTACGCGCGCCGTTCGACAATGGAGACGGGGTCTCTGCACCATCCTTCAAGCCATCTCCACCTGCGGCGACCACAGCGGTCGATGAGGGAAGCAGCATCGATCGCGATGTGCTGCGTCAACTGATCCTCCAGGAACTTCGTCAACTGACCCGGAGCGAGCCGTGACCGATCTTCGCGCTTTCATCTTCATCGATCAGTTGCAGCCCCAGACGCTGGCCTACACGGCCACGTGGATGCGCGGCACGCTGCCGCGCGCCAGAATGGCGGCTCAGATCATCGAGATCGCGCCGGGCCTCGACATCGAGGCTCTCACCGACACGGTGCTGAAGAGTGCTGAAGTGAGAGCCGGCTTTCTGGTTGTCGAACGTCAGTTCGGCACTCTTCAGTTCCATGCGTACTCCACGGCTGAAGTCCAGGCTGGAGCGCAAGCGGCGCTCGCGGCGATGGGCAAGCGCCCCGACCAGGCCGAGAGGCCGAAGATCATGGCGTCGAAGATCGTGACCCGGGTCGATGCCCAGCACGCCTTCCTCATGAACCGCAACAAGACGGGCTCGATGGTCCTGGGTGGAGAGAGCATCTATCTGCTGGAATGCCAGCCGGCGGCATACGCGATTCTGGCCTGCAACGAGGCGGAAAAGGCGGCTGACATCAAGGTCGTCGACATGCGCATGATAGGAGCGAACGGCCGGCTTTACCTTGCTGGAACCGAAGCAGATGTCCGCAACGCTCGCGATGCAGCAGAACGCGCGCTTCGCGACGCCGGAGCAGATTGATGGAAGACCTCCGCGCTCTCATCAAAGAAATTCTTGCCGAAGAATTCTCTTCGCTGCGGGCCACACTCGGCTGCGATTCAGCTGTGGAGCGGGTGAGCGTCAGTACATCGGCCGACCTGAACAGGTTTGCGCTTTCCATTCTCGACCGCGCGAACGATGCTGGGTTCATATCGGCCCTGCGCGGCGGCCGCCTCCATTTCGAGCCGGTTCGGAATATTGGAAATCCCGAATGCCAGGATCGAGTTGCGCTCGCTGTCGAGCGAACGCCTGTCGTGAGGCAACCGGAGACCCTTGTGACGACAGTCCCATCCAGGGTCGCAGAGCTCCGTAAGAATTTGATTACGGAGCGTGATCTTGCAGCGGTCGGGAGCGGCGAAACTCGGCTGCGCATCACAAAGACGGCGCGTCTTACTCCGCTTGCCAATGACGAAGCCCGCCGCCGAGGCATCAGGATCGAAAGGACAATCGTATGATTAGAGCGCGTGTCAGCGGCAGGCTCTGGTCTAGCCGCCATCTAAGTACATTGCCAACGGGCGCGTTGCTCGAAGTTGAAACTGAAACGGGCGTCAAGTTGATCGCATTCGATCCGCTTGGCTGTGCGGACGGCGAGAGCGTGCTGGTAACCCAGGGCTCGGTCGCGGCGGGATGGTTTGCGGAACGGTCCGCACCGATCGACGCCCTGATTATTGGCTCAATCGATGAACAACAGACGAAACGCAAATCACGGAGCGCCTAAAATGGCAAATCTTGCAATTGGAATGATCGAAACCAAGGGATACGTGCCGGCGCTTTGCGCCGCGGATGCAATGGTCAAGGCGGCCAACGTCGAGATCATCGCCCGAAAGGAAGTGGGCGGCGGACTGGTGTCCGTTGTCGTGCGCGGCGATGTCGGTGCAGTCAAGGCCGCGACCGAAGCGGGAGCTGAAGCCGCCTCGGCAGTCGGGGAAGTCACGGCCGTCCACGTCATTCCGCGTCCGCACCCGGATCTCTCCGCGCACTTTGAAGCGGTCAAGAGCTGAGACCGGCCCGAAACATCGGAAGAAGGACAAGGGCATGACGGAGCTGCGCGTCTATCTGCCTATCGAAGATCTGCAGCCGCAGTTCGCGGCGTATTTGTCCTCGCCCACGCGTGCGAGGGGCTACCCACCCTTCGAAGGTCAGCATTCGCTGATCATCGAGGTTGCCCCCGCCCTCGCGATCCATCGCATCACGGACCTGGCCCTCAAATCCAATCCGGCGATGGAACCCGGAATCCTTTACACCGAACGCCAGTTCGGCCTGCTCGAACTCCATTCCAACAAGATGGAGGAACTGGAGGCAGCGGGCGGTGCAATCCTCAAAGGCATAGGGGCTCAGCCGCAAGATCAGCTCCGCCCGCAGATTCTCTACCACGACATCATTGAAGACCTTTCGGACCAGCACGCAGTCATTCTCAATCGGTCACGCGATGCTTCTATCCTGGTCCCGGGCGTCGCGTTGCTGATCTACGAAATGGCGCCGGCACTGTTCGCGTGTGTCGCTGCAAACGAGGCGGAAAGGGCCGCGCCTAACGCCGTCATAAACGATGTTCAGATGATGGGCGCATCAGGCCGGATATTCATGTCGGGAACAGTGGAGGATCTCGCCATTGCTCGCGACACGATAACCCGCAAGCTGGAGAGCATCAACGGTCGTTAGCAACGCCTGCGGCACGGGCGGGCGCGATGCTTTTCGCCAGCCGCTTTTCGCACACGGCTGTCGACCGATTTGCTGTTGCAGGGAAGCATGTTTCGAACGCTAGTAGGACGCAGCGGCATCGTCACGGGCGGATCGAAAGCATAGGGCTCGGCATACCGCGCGCGTTCGCCCGCGCTGGGGATTAAGATAGTCGGGCACCTCTATGACAGGCGCCCTGACCGCAGCGCGCGCTATCGTTTGATGGCTGGCCTTCGCCGGCACACTCGGCGGTCCGCGTCGGAAGGAGAACCGATGGACGTTCTTGACTTGTCGAAGCTTTCGCTTGCCGAACTGCAGGCCGGCTACAACGACCTGCGGATCGATCCCGTCGAGGTAGTGGAGATTACCTTCGACCAGATCGAGCGGGTAAACGATGAACTCACGGCGCTTTACGATCTGCGGCGCGACCCC
Organism: Mesorhizobium sp. LjRoot246; assembly: GCF_964254115.1. NCBI lineage: Bacteria > Pseudomonadati > Pseudomonadota > Alphaproteobacteria > Hyphomicrobiales > Phyllobacteriaceae > Mesorhizobium > Mesorhizobium sp. LjRoot246. The sequence continues at coordinate 5,962,693 of NZ_CAXUSN020000001.1, forward strand.
AGCTTCGTGGCGGCGAAGGAGGCCAGCAGGCGGTTTCGCGCCGGTATACCCGCAGGGCCTCTCGACGGCGTCCCCGTCTCCATCAAGGATTCGGTGAATGCGTCGGGCATGGTCTGGCGCCACGGTTCGAAGATTCATGGCGATGGCATCGTCGCCACGGTGGATTCGCCGCCGGTCGCGAAGCTGAAGGCGGCAGGTGCCATCATCTTCGGCAAAGGCACGATGCCCGATTTCGGCCTGAGCGGTTCGGGCGTCAGCTCCTGCTATGGCATCGTGCGCAATCCCTGGGGTAAGAGCTGGAACCCTGGCGGTTCCAGCGCCGGAGCAGGAGCATCGCTGGCCGCGGGCATCGGAATGATGTCGGTGGGGACCGACATAGCCGGCTCGGTGCGCCTGCCCTCCTCCCATTGCGGGCTCGCGACGATAAAGCCCACCCAGGGCATGATCGCGCACACGCCCGCGTCTGATGTGCGCTCCCCGGGTCCAATGGTGCGGCATGCCGGCGACCTCGAGGCATACCTGCGCATTCTCGGCGGCGTGCATGCTGGCGACCGCTTCTCGGTCCCGGTCACGGAGCCTGAACGCGACTTCAGGGAGGCGACGGTAGCCGTTTACGGCGAATTCGGCTTTGGTCCCAGCGTCGAGCCTGCGGTCCGGCAGGCACTCGAAACTGCTGAAACTGCAATGGGCCGTTTGGTTCGCCGCGTCGTGGACGGCAGCAGACATTTCGATTTCGACGCGATACTGCCGATGGAGGAGTCCTTCAAGCTGCGCGGTTGGCGCGAATATGCCTCGGTCTCCGAGGCAATGCGCGCAAACACGCCGAAGGCGATCTTCAACTGGTTCGCCGAGGCGCAAGGCTGGGACGCCGATCGCGTTGCGCGGTTCGAAGCGGGAATCGCGAGAGGAGTCACCCAGGCGAACGCCCTATTTGAAGGCGTCGACTTCCTATTGACGCCGGTGATGCCGGTGGTCAACTTCCCAGCTGAGGATCGCGCGCCCGATCCGCAGAATCCATTACGTCACTGTACATTCACGGCGCCTTTCAACCAGTCCGGCCACCCTGCCGCCGCCATCTGCGCCGGCTTCGATGCGCGCGGGCTGCCAATTGGTGTGCAGATCGTGGGAAAGCGTTTCGACGACGTCAGGTTGTGCCGCCTTGCGGCTGCCTTGGAGACCGAGATCTGGGGCGGTGCGGAACAAGACCGCGCCTGGCCTCTCGTACCACGCGATTGAGGGGACAGATGAGCGCAGATAGAAGCATGCCAGTCCGGGAAATTGCGACGCAGCGGCTGGGCGGAGAACTCGAAACATTCGAGAGTCCGCTGACGGTTCTGGCTTCGCCGGCGTGGCGGGGCGTGGAAGCCGATGTCTGGCTGGCCAGGAAGGGGGTCTCGGCAGAGATATACAAGCATTATCACGACGACATCGGCGCCTATGTCGATGTCGCCTGCGCTTCGTCGGTAGCGAAGTTGGCTGGCGAGGCCGGCGTGGGTCCCAAAGTCCTCGATACGGTGTCCCAGCACGGACTGGTCGTCATGGAGTATCTGGGCGAAGGGTGGCGGGCGGGTGGACTGCATGATTGTGTGAAGCCGGACCTCCGCTGCCAGATCATCGCGGCCAAGAAAGTTCTCCACAAAGGGCCGAAATTCCCACGCGATGGCGACATTTTCTCCGAGATTGCATCGCTGAATCAAGCGTGCGTTTCTGCCCAGTCGCGCCTTCCGCTCAACATCAGCGCCTATCTTGCATTTTCAGATCAGGCCCGGCAGGCGATCACGGTTCTCGGCGCCGAGAAGGTTCCCTGCCATCGCGACGGCAACACGGCAAATCTTATGATCGGCCCGGATGGCCAAGTGAAATTGATCGATTTCGATCTTTCGGCAAACGCCGACCCGTTCGAAGACGCTGGATGTTATCTGCTGGAGTTTTTCGAATGCGAACCCGAGGCGCGCCAGGGTTTCGAGGAATGGTTCGGCCGTTTCCACGAAGGGCATTTCCAGCGCGCAATGATCTACGGCATCCTGGACGACCTGCGTTGGGGACTCATCGGCGCCTTGATGGCAGCGACCTCGCCCCGCCGGAGCCTCGAATTCGCCAAATACGCTTCATGGCGGTTCATGCGTTTCAATGAACTGGCACAGCGCTCGCACGCCGCCGATCGGCTTCGCAGCGCGGCGTAGAGGGAAAGCCAATGGACGAACAGATCGAACACGAAGTCGTCGCCGCCATCTCGGCCATTCCGGGTTGGGATCACGAGAAGGTCATCCGGCGCCCGCTGACCGGCGGGCTCATGAACTCCAACTGGCTGCTCACCTATGAGGGTGTTACCTACTTCCTCAAGATCTTCGGCAAGGGAACCGAGAGCTTCGTCGACCGACGGTTGTCAAACGAGGCTGCCACCAAGGCCAACGTCCTGGGGATTTCGCCACGCGTCGAATTGTTCGATCCTGAAGCCGGCATCGAAGTCTTCGAATTCCTGGACGGCTATAGACCCTCGACAGCGGCCGATTTCATGCGGAACGATTTTCTCGAGGCGGTCGTAGATCTCCTCCAGAAGTTCAATTCCTGCGAGCGGCTGCCGGTCACCAAGGATGTGTTCGCCATGACCGATGAACACATCGAGCAGGGAGATGAATTGGGCGTGATCCGCCCCGCGGACTTCGACTGGCTGCTCTACCAGTATGGTCGTGCCAAGAGCACGTTCATGGCATCGGGGCTGGATATCGTCCCCTGTCACAACGACTGCATGGCAGGCAATTTCATGGTGTCTATGTCCGGCGACACTATCCGTGACATGAAACTCATCGACTTCGAGTTCGCCTCCAACAACGAGCGCGCCTACGAGATCGGCGCGTTCCTCGGCGAGACCTTCACCGACGAAGCCACGACGGTTGAGATGATCGAGCGCTACTACGGTGAAATCCGTCAGGAACTGGTCGCCCGGGTGTGGGTCGCTCGCGCGGTGTCAGACATGAAATGGGGTTCATGGGCAGTGCAGCAACGGAAGCTGTCTACCTGGGATTTCGACTACCAGAAATATGGGATCTGGAAATATGCCAGGGCGAGGACGCTGTTCAACGATCCACGCTGGAATGACTGGTTGCGGCAGATCTGAGGACGTCGGCAGCAAGAAATTCCGCCCGGTGCCGGACGCGTCCCAATGCCGATCCCACCTTCAGATTCAAACCATACAGAGGGAGCCGTTTTCGTGAAGTCGCATTCCGTCCGCACCTACAAATCCGCCGAGAAGCCTGCCCGCGAGGACCAGCTTGCATGGAAGATCGCCTCCGTCGCCGCAGACGATGTCCCGCTTGATGCCGACGTCGTGGATATGATCGGCAACCGGATCATCGATAATGCCGCCGTTGCCGCCGCGTCACTGGCACGCCGGCCAGTCGTCAGCGCCCGCGCGCAGGCGCAGGCTCACCCGTTCCTGCCGAGTGCGCCGGGCGCGACCGTTTTCGGCCTTCCCCCTGCCGCGCGCGTTTCGCCGGAATGGGCGGCATGGGCCAATGGCGTCGCCGTGCGCGAACTCGACTTCCACGACACCTTTCTCGCCGCCGACTACTCGCATCCGGGCGACAACATCCCGCCGATCCTCGCTGTCGCGCAGCATTGCGGCCTTTCAGGTTCGCAATTCGCGAAGGGTCTCGCGACTGGTTACGAGATTCAGGTCGATCTGGTGAAGGGCATCTGCCTTCACGAGCACAAGATCGACCACATTGCCCATCTGGGGCCGTCGTCTGCCGCAGGCATCGGCACGGCGCTTGGGCTTCCTGTCGAGACGATCTACCAGGCGGTTCAGCAGGCGCTGCATGTCACGACGACGACGCGTCAGTCGCGCAAGGGTGAGATTTCCAGCTGGAAGGCCTATGCGCCGGCCTTCGCCGGCAAGATGGCCGTCGAAGCGGTCGACAGGGTCATGCGTGGCGAAGGTGCGCCGTCGCCGGCTTGGGAGGGTGAGGACGGCTTCATTGCCTGGCTTCTGTCGGGCCCAACCGCGGAGTACACAGTGCCGCTGCCCAAAAAGGGCGAGGCCAAGCGCGCCATCATGGAAACCTACACCAAGGAGCACTCGGCCGAATACCAAAGCCAGGCGTTGATCGACCTGGCGCGCCGCATGGGACCGAAAGTCCGTGAGAGGGCGAGCGACCTGGCCAATGTCAAGGACATCGTGATCCAGACCAGCCATCACACACACAATGTGATCGGCACGGGTGCCAACGATCCGCAGAAGATGGACCCGAAGGCGAGCCGCGAGACGCTCGACCATTCGATCATGTACATTTTCGCCGTCGCGCTGGAGGATGGCGGCTGGCACCATGAGCGCTCTTATGCACGCGAACGAGCCACCCAGCCCGAAACCGTCACGCTCTGGCACAAGATCCGCACCGTCGAGGATCCGGTCTGGACTGAGCGCTACCACAGCCGCGACCCCAACAAACTGGCCTTTGGCGCCCGCGTCGTCGTTACGCTGAAGGACGGCAAGGTGGTCGAGGACGAGATCGCCCTGGCCGACGCGCATCCGTTCGGCGCGCGTCCCTTCACGCGTCCCGACTATGTCAACAAGTTCCGCACACTTTCGGACGGCATCGTCGAGGCACGAGAGCAGGACCGCTTCATCACGACAGTCGAGCACCTGCTTGATCTCAAGCCCGCGGAGCTAGCTGGCCTGACCTTCACCGTCGATGCCGGAAAGCTCGGTGCTGCTACGGGAACCGGCATTTTCGACTGGAAGCTTGGTTGAGGAGATGGACATGACCCCGCCGAAGCAAAAAAAATCCGTTGCTCTCTCCGGCGTCGTCGCCGGCAATACGGCGCTGTGCACCGTAGGCCGCACCGGCAATGATCTGCACTATCGTGGTTACGACATTCTCGACGTGGCCGAGACCTGCGAGTTCGAGGAGATCGCCCATCTCCTCGTCCACGGATCGCTGCCTACTGTGGCCGAACTGGCCGCCTACAAGGCAAAGCTGAAGGCGTTGCGTGGACTGCCGCAGGCAGTGAAGCAGGCGCTTGAACTGCTGCCGGCCTCCGCCCATCCAATGGACGTGCTGCGCACGGGCGTGTCCGTGCTCGGCAACGTGCTGCCGGAGGCTCACGACCACAACCATCCCGGCGCGCGCGATATTGCCGACCGGCTGCTCGCCTCGCTCGGCTCCATGCTGCTCTACTGGCATCATTTTGCCCACAACGGCCGCCGCATTGAGGTCGAGACCGATGACGATTCCATCGGCGGGCATTTCCTGCACCTGCTGCATGGCAAGGCGCCGAAGTCCTCACATGTGAAGGCGATGCACGTGTCGCTGATCCTCTACGCCGAGCACGAATTCAACGCCTCGACCTTCACGGCTCGCTCCATCGCGGGCACCGGTTCCGACATCTACTCGGCAATCACCGGCGCGATCGGCGCGTTACGCGGACCCAAGCATGGCGGCGCGAACGAGGTCTCATATGAGATTCAGAAGCGCTATGCCGATCCTGGCGAGGCGGAGGCCGATATTCGCGAGCGCGTCGAGGCCAAGGAGGTCGTCATTGGCTTCGGCCATCCGGTCTATACGGTCTCGGATCCGCGCAACAAGATGATCAAGACAGTGGCGCGGCAGCTCTCTGTAGAGGCCGGCTCGACAAAAATGTTCGACATCGCCGAGCGCATCGAATCGACTATGGCGGACGCGAAGAAGATGTTCCCAAACCTCGATTGGTTCAGCGCCGTCTCCTATCACATGATGGCCGTGCCGACTGCGTTGTTCACGCCGGTCTTCGTCATCTCGCGCACGTCTGGCTGGGCCGCCCATATCATCGAGCAGCGCCAGGACAACAAGATCATCCGGCCTTCCGCCAACTATGTCGGCCCTGAGAATCTGGAGTTCGTGCCGATTGAGAAGCGCGGTCGGCCGGACGTCGCCAGCAAGGCTGCGTGAGGAGAGAGAATGCCCTATCTTGTATCTTCAGATCTCCCACAGAGGCCGGCCGGCGAGCGCTTCCGTGCGTTGGTCGAGCGCGACAGCATCGCCCAGCTTCCCGGCGCCCATAACGGCATGGCAGCACTGCAAGCGAAAGCCGCCGGCTTCGAGGGACTCTACCTGTCCGGCGCGGCCATGACCGCCTCGATGGGCATTCCCGACCTCGGCATCATCACAGTCGACGAGGTTTCATTCTTCATCCGACAAATCGCGCGCGCCTCCGGCCTGCCGCTGCTTGTCGATGGCGATACCGGTTACGGCGAGGCGCTCAACGTCATGCACATGGTGCGCACGTTCGAGGGCGCCGGCGCCGGTGCGGTCCACTTGGAAGATCAGCTGCTGCCGAAGAAATGCGGCCATCTCAACGACAAGAAGCTCGCCGACGCCCGCGACATGGCGGCCAAGGTAGCTGCCGCAGCAAAGGCGCGCAGGCATCTCTACATCGTCGCGCGCACAGACGCCGCCGCCAGCGAAGGCATCGACGGCGCGGTGGCCCGAGCCCAGCTCTACATGGAGGCAGGCGCCGACGCGATTTTCGCCGAGGCGCTGAACACGGCGGAAATGTTCCGCGAGTTTGCCGCCCGCATGCCCGGCGTGCCGCTGCTTGCCAACATGACCGAGTTCGGTCGCACGCCGTTCTTCACCGCGAAGGAATTCGAGGAAATGGGCTACAGGATGGTGATCTGGCCGGTCTCGTCGCTGCGCGTCGCCAACAAGGCGCAGGAAAAGCTCTACGCCACACTTAGGCGGGACGGCTCGACCAAGGCAATGGTCGGCGAAATGCAGACACGTGCAGAGCTCTACGATACCATCGACCTGGTTGGCTACGAGGCGCTGGACGCGTCGATCGTGGCAACGGTTGTGCCCGAACCGGCCTAAAAACTGGAAAACAACGCGCAATTTGATAGGGCGCGCATGACAGATATAGTGCGTCTAGGGCGACGCTCTATCCATCTGAGCTTGATCCGTCGCCGCGCTGGTACCTCAGGATTCTGAAAAGTTATCGAGGTAGCGGATCGCCAGTTGGGCGGTGCCCATGGCGAAATGCGGTGCCATGGCCCTAGGCTCTGGTGCTTCGATGTGGCTGCCTATCCATGCCAGCAATGCCATTCGCCGCATCATGACGAACGTGTCGATCTCACGTTCTTCCGAGACCGCAAGCGACCGTACGCTGCGGTACCCTTCAATCCAAGCTTCGCGAAGTGCAGGCACTTGCGGATGGTCTTCCATGAAGCTGATGCCCGCGGCGAAGTCGTAGAGAAACCAGCCCAGTCCGCAATCGTCGAAATCGATTAGGCACGTTCTCTCGCCCTCGATCAGCAAGTTGGCCAATCGCATGTCGGCATGGATTAGGCCATAGCGGTCTCTGCCTTTGCCGAATGCATCCAGCCTCCTCGCAATCAAGGCTTCCGTCTTGTCGAGGATATTCCTAATCTCGGAGGTGACGTTCGGGGCATCGCGCCAGTTACCCCAGGTCGGTGAGCGGCCGAACACCGCTTCCGCATCCCAGGTTAAACGCTCCAACGGCTGCGGATGCGTCCAGGCACGAGAGTGCTCGTGTGTTTGTGCGGCAATGGCACCAAGCCGGCCAAAGGGTTTGGTCAGATCGTCGCCCGGGTCAGGCTGCCGGCCTTCTGCGAATTCGAACATCACCATGAAGTGACGCTCCGCAAGGCCGGGCGATTGCAGGACCTGGACCAATTCATTGTCGATGCCCGCGACGGGCGCCGGGGTGATGACCATTCCGTCGCGAGCGAGGGCTGTCGACCAAGCCAACTCCTGCTGGATACCCTTCCGGCTGTGGTAGCCCGGCCGGTGTACGCGCAAGACCGATCGATAGTTGGTCCCTTCAACCAGAAATGTCGCGTTTTCCGACACATTGATCAATCTCGCCACAGCGTTGGTGGGCATGGGCCAGAGATGCAGTGAGCTTTGAACCGCCCGTTCCATGTGGCCCAGGAGCTCCTGAAGCGGGATGGTATCCGTAGGCATCGCGGCGCCCTTCCCTATCGCTTACTGCGTCTATCGCCTCAAGAGACGTTGGCCAGCTGCGCAGCTTGGCCTCATAAGGAGACCAGAACGGAGCCGTCAGCTATTTTTTCCGACAAAGTCCGCTATCTGTGCCGCGGTCCGTTGTGGCTTCTCCCAATTTGGAGAATGGCCGCCATTTGCATCCAACCAGATTTCCGAGTTCGGAAGTGCGTCAGCAAATTTTCTTTGCGCGGCTTCATCGAATATTTCATCCATCATGCCTCCCAGAACGAGCGTCGGCGTCTGAAGCGAATGCAAAGCCCGACTGTCGAAATCGGCGTCACGATACTTTATCAGCCCTTCGAGTGCCGACGACCACACATGCGCGGGCAGCAGACTGCTCTCATTGACGATATCGTCCATCGACATCGAGGGATCGACTGGTCCAACGCAGGTTCCGCTTTGGAAGCTCCTTACAAAGTCGGATGGAACCGGATCCTCGAACTCGAGCGTTTCCCTATGCAGATCTCGAAGAACGGAGTTGTCGGCGGTAACCGCGGATCCAATCAGAACTAAGCTCAAAACGCTGTCCGGATTGCTGATCGCAATGTTTTGGGCGACGAAGGTTCCCATGGAATGCCCCACGATTGCCGAACGCTGTACGCCCATCAACCGCATGAACTCCAGGACATCGGCGGCATACCCTTCGATCGAGTAAGCCTGCTTCGGTTTGGATGATCTGCCATGCCCCAACAGACTTGGCGCGAAAACCGCGACATTGTCGGGTAGGAAGTCCATCACTCCTTTGAATGAATACCAACTGTCGGCATATCCATGGATCAGGACCATTGGCTCTTCTCCGCCAGGCCGGCGCACATACTCCATGGTGTTTCCATCAGGCAGTATCAGCTGATTAAGCTCGTAAGCCATGACCAGGTCCTACTCGCCGGCTGGCGACGCAAGGGAATTGGCAACGTTTATCTCGACTTGACGAGATCGCCACCAACCCAGCAGCCCGACCACGACGAAGGCACATGGAATGAGCCAAACCTTCCAGGTGTCATCACCCGTCAAGAGTGAAAGGTTGGTGAGGGCAAGAAGCAGGAAACCGCCGAGGCCGATGATGGAAAGTATAGGCGAAAAGCGACTTTGCCACACAGTCGTCCCGCGCCGATCCGCACCAAAGAACCTCACGATGGCTACGCAGACCAACAACTGCACGATCAAGATTCCAAGCGCGGATGCAGCAGCCAGCCATGAATACAGGATCGTGTAGGGATCGAGATGCAGTGCCACGGCAACACCAATGAAGAGCAGCGCCGCAATGGTGTAAGACCGGCATGCCAGTCGCGGCGAACGGTGTACGGGATCGGTGGAACCGAGCGCTTTCGGCAGGAGACCATCACGGCCCAGCGCGAAGAGATAGCGGCTGATCGTGTTCTGAAAGGAAAGGGCGGCTGCAAACAGACTGGTTATGAGCAGAGCGGTCATCGCAAGCTTCAGCCAATCGCCCACCCGAGCTGCCGCTGTGTTGGTGAACAAATTCGCAAGATCGCCATTGGCGACGTCCCGGATGCTGGAAGGCCCGTACGCGACCACCATGCACCATGCCGAGAAAGCATAGAAAACGGTTATCGCGATGACCGCCATATAGGTTGCCGCAGGAATTGTGCGGCGGGGGTCTTTGGCCTCCTCGGCGAATATCACCGTCGCTTCGAAACCAATGAATGATGCTACGGCGAAAAGCAGACTGACACCCAAACCCGTCGAGAACACTGTGTGTGGGGCGAAGGATGTGAATCCTATGCCCTCCGGACCGCCGCCCTGAAGAAGAATCATCACGTCAAGGATGGCGAGGACGGTGACTTCTCCGATCATACAGACGCCAAGCACTTTTCCGGAGAATTCGATATTCCGTGTAGCGAAAAAGTCGATCACGACCATGCAGATAGCAGCCCAGACCCACCACGGCAGCCTTATGCCGGCAGATTCCCCGATGCCCGCGACGACGACGCCAAAGAATGCGTAAACGGCGATCTGAATTTCTATGTAGGTGAGCAATGTGATTGCGCCGGCTGCCGCACCCCAGGATTTTCCAAGTCCATGCGACACGAAGACATAAAACGCTCCGGCACTGCCGACGTGACGGCTCATTGCAGTGAAGCCTGCGGCGAAGACCAGATAAGTAAGGCCCGCGAAGATATAGGCGGAAGGGGCACCAGCGCCGTTTCCAAGTGCGAAGGCCAAAGGCGCCGCACCCACGATCGCAGTGAGGGGCGCTGCCGCTGCAACAACAAAGAAAACGATGCTCGCCAGGCCGAGCGATTCCGGCCTCAGGCCGATAGCCGTAGATTGATTATCCGGCATATGATGCGTCTCCCCCTTTTTGAGTTCGTCAAACCTGCCCTATCTAGGCAGCACAAGCTTGACAGCGTCGGTCAGAGTGTTGACAGTTTCAGCCAAATGGCCGCGTCTGTGCTTCAGACCTGAGACTTTAATCGACGAGCTCCGAAGGCAGAGACTGCAATCGCTGGAGAGTGCTGTGGGATTGGAGCTAGGTCGCCAAGGGCAGCGTCACCCTCCAACGATAGGCCATTTGGGTATGGTGCACGCTGGGGTCACGATTGGCCTCGATGAGATCGTAAGGCGACATGGCGGCAATCCTGCGCGCGTCATTGAAGCTTCGGGATTGCAGCACACATTTCAGCCGGTGGCGCACACACCGGAGATCACTCTATCCGCTTTCTCGTCACTGTTACGCGCGGCGGCCGAGGAAACCGGACTGCCAACCTTCAGCATGGAGTTCGCGGAGGCTTTCGATGTGCGCTCGTTCGGCGCGATCGGCTATCTATTCGAACTTGCACCCGACCTGGGCACCGCGCTGAACGATTTCTGCGCTGCCTTTGAACTTCTTCAGGAGAACACCGAAATCGGTTTCGAGGTGCAGGGCGACTTGGCGCGAATATCATACTCCGTCCGGTTCGGAACGCCGGAAGAAAAGGGGCCCGACGCGGAGTTCTCCGTGACCATGCTCGGCGCCGCACTCCGCAAGGGTCACGGTGGTGCCTCCAATGTCTGCCGACTCGATCTAGAACATTATCCCGATTGGGAGCGAGGTGCGGCTCCTGCTTGGCTTGGAACGGATTTTCGGCCGAATTCGAACCGCAACGCGATATTTGTGCAGCGGAGTGCCTTGGATCAGCCGGGCCGATTCAAAGACGCGTATCTCTACAGGATCGTCGCAGACCGGGTCTTCGACGATCTTCGAAATCTAGGTTCGCGGAGTGACCTTGTGAGTATAGTCGTGAAGTTGCTGAAGCACGCGTTCAGCGCCGGCAATTTCGAACAACTCAATGCGCCGAATGTCGCCCGTCAACTCGGCATCAGCGTGCGCACGCTGCACAGACAGCTCGCCGCTTATGGAGCGAAGTTCCGCGACCTGAGAAACTGCGTGATGCTCGATAGCGCCAGGCTTCTTATGTCCGATAACCGGTGGTCGGTGACTGAGGCCGCACTTGCGCTGGGCTTCAGTGAGACGAGTGCCTTTTCGCGCGCTTTTCGTCAGCTGTCGGGCCAGTCGCCGGCTCAATTCAAAAAAGTCCGAACCAACCGCTTCTGACGACTTGCCTGACCTTCATCGCCGCGCAACATGCACATGGTGGTCGCGCATAGGCGAACTCCATCATAGGGTTTTAGCATCTCGTACAGTTCGGCGATACGGCGCAGCCGTTCAGTCTCCCGGTCTGCTCCTTCCTCCGATTTTCCCCGAACCACCGAAACCAAATAGCCTCAAGATGCCCTCTAGACCAAACATCGAAGAGAATGTGGCCAGGCACGATCGCCTGCGTGCCGGATCAGGGCTTCAACGGGGGTGGAAACAAGAACTGCGTTTCGCGCAACCTGCCCGCCGGCTTTCGCGATTCGACAGCTCCGCTCAACCCAATTTGCCCAGATAGGCTTCCGCCAGCCTAGCTGTCCCTTCCGCGAAGGTGGGGCGAGTTGCCGCGCCGTCTCGACTTCCACGTGCGAGCCGAAGCGGCGCGCCAGATGGGCGCACAAAGTTCTTGACAATCGGCGGCGTAATGTGAGAGCGATCTCACATGAGAGCGCTCTCACATTAACTGAGATGGCGCGGACTTTACCAAACCTAGCACTGAACAACCTGAGCAAGGCAAACATCACGATGGCACGCACATTCCCCACGCTTTGCGGTTCTGTTTCGGGGCGGGTAACTCCCCCGGTGCTGGGTGTTAAGATGCATAAAGCGGGATACCAGGCGCTAGACCTGGATTTTGGGTATGCTGCCGCTGAGAGCCAGGATCTTAAAGGGACAGTCGCTTCGTTTATCGAATTGGGCTTCAGAGGTTTCGCGGTCTCGATGCCCTATAAGCTTGAAATCATTAAGTATTTGAATGAAGTTTCGCCGGATGTGGCAGCTATCGGTGCCTGCAACACTGTGGTCAACACAGACGGCCGCCTTACAGGACATAACACGGACTGGCGCGGTGCGATGGACGCATTATGCGAGCGTGGCGTAGAACAGCCAGGTCGCGCAATTGTCCTGGGCGCAGGTGGCGCCGCGCGGGCTTTAGTATTTGGTCTTAAAAATGCTGGATGGCATGTAGAAGTCGCGGCCAGAAACTTGCAATCTGCCAGCGTGCTGGCGACGGATTTTGACCTGCCGTCTCCGCATGACTTGCAGAAATTGCACTTTCCGGGATTCGACTTGGTGGTTAATACAACGCCTGTTGCGACGTTGTCGGAAAAACTTCTTGATCTGGACCGCTTTCCGGATGCGAAGGTTGTGTTTGATGTTGTATTCAACCCCGTTCACACGCCACTTTGTGCCGAGGCCGAACGGCGTGGCCTCATTTCAGTGCCCGGCTGGCTGATGTTGCTGCATCAAGCAGTCCACCAATTTACACTCTACACGAACGTAGATGCGCCCATTTTCGCGATGCGCGAGGCTTTGCTGCAAGCTCTTCCACGGCCTGATGGCTTGCTCGCGAGTTAGTGCAGGCGAAATGCGCTTTCTCAGCGGGAGATCTTGTCTCGGCCTGCTGTCGTTGCTTTGCAGCGTCAAGGCTTGCCGAGACGAACCCTCGTGAGGCGCAGTAGCTGAAATGTTCCGGCGCTGCGGTCGCAAAAATGGGCAGTCCGTCCGACCATCCCGACTAGGCAATCTAAAGATGGCTGTCTGACCCAGGTGACGCAGGCGTATATGGAGGCAAACGTGGCTCAAGAATTCAAGCCGGATGTCATCATCATTGGCTCGGGTGTCGGCGGCGGCTCGGTAGCTGGGCAATTGGTGGGATCAGGTGCGAAGATATTGATCCTCGAGCGTGGCGATTTCGTGCCAAACGAGCCGGAAAATTCCGATGCTGAAGCAGTATACAGCCACCGGCGGTATCGGACGCACGAAGAATACCAGGATGAAGCTGGAAATCGCTATCGGCCCTCGCAGTACTATTACGTTGGCGGCCATACAAAGTGGTACGGGACGGCTATGTTCCGTTTCCGTGAAAGCGACTTCAGAGAAGTTGGTCGCGAGGATGGAATTTCACCTGCCTGGCCAATCTCATATAACGATCTCGAACCCTGGTATGATGCTGCAGAGCGCCTTTTCGGCGTACGCGGCCAAGCCGGTATCGATCCCACAGAGCCGCCGCGTTCCGCCGGTTACGCACATGACGCCGTCCCACACGAACCCTTGATTGCGGAAATGGCTGACCGGTTGACCCGGCAGGGCCTGCGGCCGTTTCCAAATCCTGTCGCCATAGATTTTGGTCCAGGCGGGAGTTGCCGCCGGTGCGGGGCATGCGATGCCTTCGCATGTCGCTATGGAGCAAAAGGGGACGGTGAGACACGCCTTATCCGGCCGATCCTTAACCATCCTGACGTCCGGCTATGGACCAAAGCTCAGGTCACACGTCTTATTCCCGCATCCGACGGCCGCATTGCCGCTGTCGAAGTGTTGCGTGAAGGCCAACTTTTGCGCGTGGAAGCTCGCACGGTCGTGTTGAGCGCAGGTGCGATCAATTCGGCACTCATTTTGCTCCGGTCCGCGAACGAGGCTTATCCGGATGGCATCGCCAATCGCTCGGGCGTCGTTGGCCGCTATCTGATGAACCACCATCTCACGGGGTTGGTGGGCCTTATGCCGTTCCGCGTGAACGAAACTAAATTCACCAAAACGATGGCGGTCAATGATTTCTATTACGGTTTGCCCGAAGATCCAGCTGCGGGCGGCAATATCCAGATGCTCGCCAATCTCAAGGGACCGATGATCCGCTCGAATATCCCATGGATGCCAAAGCGGATGGCAGATATCGTTGCTCGGCACAGCGTCGACTGGCTCTGCATGTCCGAGGATTTGCCGAGCGCCGAAAGCCGGGTCCGATTGCTGCCAGGGGACCGCGTTGAAGTGGCCTATCATCCTGGCGGTCTTGCCGCCCATAACAGGTTCGTTGGCCACGTAAGAAGCCATCTCCGCAAGATCTTCCCCTTCGTTCTGCATCGTCCGTCTGGAATTAAGGGGCCGGTTCACCAGTGCGGTACGGTTCGCATGGGCGACGAACCGGCTACGTCCGCGCTTAACAACCTTTGCCAATCATATGATCATCCTAATCTCCATGTCGTCGACGCCAGCTTTTTTCCGTCTTCCGCCGCGTTGAATCCGGCTTTGACGGTTTGTGCCCAGGCGCTTCGCGTCGGCGCCCATCTTCGCGATGCCTGGCGTGAGGGTAAGCTCGCTGGCTGACGCGCCGCGTCGACGCGCGCCCCTAAATTGAAAGCCACCACGACATTGCTATTACGCAGCGGTGTCGGTGAAGCCGCCGCAGGCAACGCCGTCGAGCGTGTTGCACAAGGTGGCGATGCCCGCCCTGCGGAAGCGCTCCTTGACAGCATCGCGGTTGCGCAGCCTGAGCCCTGAGATGTGTTGCAGTGTCTAAAACAGCCTCACATTGCCACTTCGGTTATCTTCAAGCGCCGTTCGGAACTCCCGCTCGAATACCTGCTGCAGCATCGACGACACCTGCGTGCGGTTGCGTGTCATGTAGATGTGACAGGGAAGTCGAGGGGCGAAAGGTCGGATAGTGAGTTGGCCTTCCCACCGGGCTGCAGAAAACGGATCGACGATTGAAACTCCCAGGCCTTGTGCGACGAGCGCGCAGGCTGTGTCGGCGAAAGGGGTTTCAAAACGGCAGTCGATGGAAATGCCCGCATCGACGAGTGCGCGATCAATATCCTGCCTGGTACGATCGTCTCGTCCTAAGGCGATGAATGCCTGCTCCGCAAATTGCAGTGGGCCAATGATTTCCTCGTTGGCAAAGGCATGGTCGAGAGGCGCCACGCAGACACACTCGGCCTCAAAGATCAGATCGCAGGTGATCGCAATGTCGACCACCGGCGCCTGGATGAGACCAACGTCGATCTGCCGCCCAGCAGTCAACTCGGCGATCCTCGGTGAGGCGCTGGGGAAAATGCTCATCCGAGCCTTCGGATGGCGTCCGGCAAAATCCTTGAGAAAACGCGGCAGGACAATGCTTGCAAGTGCTGGATATACGCCGATGGTGAGGCGGCCGGCCTCCAGTTGGGTAATGTCGTCTGCAAGGCGGCGAATGCGAGTCATGCCCTTGACGATCTGGCCAACCTCCTCGTTGAGCAGCATCGCTTCCGCAGTTGGAACCAGGCGACCAGCACGCCGTATGAACAGCTGGATCTTCAAGGCGTGTTCAAGGTTGGAGATGTGGGCGCTGACCGATGGCTGGGCTATATGCAAAAGCTCACTTGCACCGGTCACGGTTCCCGCCTCCATGACAGCGCGGAACGCCTCGAGCTGCTTGTAGTTCATGGATCACGCTCCTCGGCACTCATGAGTCAAATCCATAGGTAAATCCTATACGCTGCGCAACTTTTCGTATTGGAACGGAGCGGCGATTTGTAATTAACTCCGACCAGGTCTGCACAAAGCAGGCTAAATCGAACAGTTTCACGAACTTGGCGCAGGTGCGGGTCGATTGTCGCTCGCACCGATCCTATTCAATTTTCCGATTCGTTTCGGACGTGTCGGTCGCTGTTCGGCAACAAAAAAGGGGTTCACATGATCAAGAATATTCTGTTGTCGGCCGTCCTTTCTCTCGCTGTCATGCCGTCGGCCAGCTCAGCTTGGGCTGAGGACGTCACCCACATCCGTATTGCCACCGAAGGTGCTTATGCACCCTGGAACTATACGCTCCCTGACGGGAGCCTGGCCGGCTACGAAATCGATCTCGCCAAGGAGTTGTGTCGTCGCATGAAGGCTGAATGCGAGATCGTTGGGCAGGATTGGGATGGAATGCTGCCGGCGCTGAACGCAGGGAAGTTCGACGCCATCATTGCGTCCATGGGGGTGACGCCCGATCGTCAGAAAGTCGCTGCTTTCTCCGATCCATATTCCAGGGCACCGAATGCGTTCATGGCCATGAAGGAGAGCGGCCTCGACAAGGTTGTTCCGGCGCGGGAGGATTTCAACCTGCGCATCAATCCCGACGGCTCCAAAAAGGTGGTCGAAAATCTGGCTGCTTCCCTCAAAGGAAAGGTTCTTGGCGTTCAGGGATCGACGACGGCAGGGCTCTTTGCCGATGCCTACCTGAAGGATGCGGTGACCATCCGTTCCTACAAGACGATCGATGAGATGAACCTCGACCTGGTGGCAGGCAGGGTTGATCTCGTCATGGCGAACGTCACGGTTCTCAACGCGGCTTTGGCCAAGCCCGAGTTGAGTGGTGCAGCGTTGGTCGGGCCAACGTTCGTCGAAGGCGTGCTCGGCAGCGGTACGACGAATGTTGCACTTCGCAAAAGCGACACCGCGCTCAAGGAGAAATTCAACATTGCGATCCATTCGGTGGATTCCGACGGGTTCAACAAGGCACTGACTGAAAAATGGTTCGGGGCCGATATCTCGGTCAAGGACTGACATCACCCGGTGCGAGCGGCCTGGTCGCTCGCACCGCACGGCATGATGAGCGCTCCGCGGCGGTTGCCGTGGCGTTGTCTCATTCCCAGCACGGGCTCCGGCTCCAGCGACAACCGAACTCGAGAAATGCGCCATGAAATTTCGACGCCTCAATGAAGCGCCGTTGACGGCGACGATCGTCTTCGATGGTCAGGCGATTTCATGCCAGGCCGGAGAAAGCGTTGCCGCGGCGTTGCTTGCTGCTGGCGTCGATCACTTCCGCACGACACCCGTTTCGGGAGCCCCGCGCTTGCCCTTCTGCATGATTGGAAACTGCTTCGATTGCCTGGTGGAGATCGACGGACGGGCTGACCGTCAGGCGTGCCTGTCGATTGTTGCAGACGGAATGATCGTTCGGAGTCAGTCGGGGACAGGCAGATGGGACGACAGATGACAGCCCCAAGAACATGCCAGTTCGCGGTCATTGGCGGTGGTCCAGCAGGCCTTGCGGCCGCTACACTTGCCGCGCGGCTTGGCATCGACACTGTGCTTCTGGACGAGCAGCCGACTCCAGGCGGCCAAGTCTATCGCAATATCGAGGCCGTCAACCTCGCTTCCGGCCGCCTGTTGAAAATTCTGGGAAAGCATTACGCGCACGGAAGCGCGCTCGTGGAGGCTTTCCGCCAAAGTGGAGCTCGTTACGAGCCTTCGAGCTCGGTTTGGCAGGTCACGCCCAACGGCAAGGTCGGTGTCTCACAATCTGGGCAGGCCTACCTTCTCAAAGCCGACCGCGTGCTGATTGCTACCGGAGCCGTCGAGCGGCCGGTGCCAGTGCCGGGATGGACGCTACCGGGGGTTATGACGGCAGGTGCCGTTCAGACCCTGATGAAAGCCGCCGGCATCGTACCGGATGAAGACACGGTTCTCGCCGGCTCTGGACCGCTTGTCTATCTCATCGCGCTGCAACTGCTTGCTGCCGGTGCGCCTTTGCGCGCCATCCTTCAGACGCAGAAACCCACGTCGTGGTTTTCGAAAATCCGGCTTCTGTCACAAGTGCGTGCTGGCGCCGGCGATCTGCTTGACGGACTGAATTGGATCCGAGCGATCAAGTCCTCCGGCGTTCCAGTACTCCACGCAAGTGACATCCGAGGTGAAGGCCGGGACAGACTGGAAGCGGTCACGTTCCAAAGC
This sequence comes from Mesorhizobium sp. LjRoot246, assembly GCF_964254115.1. Lineage (NCBI taxonomy): Bacteria > Pseudomonadati > Pseudomonadota > Alphaproteobacteria > Hyphomicrobiales > Phyllobacteriaceae > Mesorhizobium > Mesorhizobium sp. LjRoot246. The sequence goes on from NZ_CAXUSN020000001.1 coordinate 5,980,762, forward strand.
CGGGGGCAGCGCCATCGCATCGACGCGTCCGCCCTTCTTCTTCACGAGGGCGTGATACCCAACATCCAGTTGACCGCGAGCCTGCGGTGCTCACATCGGTGGGACGAGGCGCAAGTGGCTTGGGCACCGGTTCTCGATCGATGGGGAACCACCTGCCATGAGGGTATCGCCGTCGCCGGCGATGGAGCGGGCATCCGAGGCGCAAAGGCCGCGCCGCATTCCGGCCGCCTTGCCGCGCTGGAAACGGCTTTTCGACTTGGCCGGCTGTCGATGGAGGAACGAGACCGGATGGCAACCGGGGACAAGCAGGCGCTCGCCCTTCAGGTCGGCCTGCGCAGCCTTCTCGACCACCTCTATTCTCCTTCTGAAGCGATCAGTACCCCGGCCGACGCTGACATCGTCTGTCGATGCGAGGAGGTCTTTGCCGGGGAGATCAGACAACTGGTCGACGGCCAGCGTTTTGTAGAACTCGATCAGCTCAAATCTCAAAGCCGATGCGGAATGGGGCAATGCCAGGGCCGCATGTGTGGCCAGACCATAGCGCGTATCCTCGCTGAACACCGCGGCCTCTCGATGAAGGATGTCGGCTATTTCCGGCTTCGCATTCCGGTCAAACCACTGCCACTCGATCAACTGGCTCATCTGCAGAATGCCGAATGCCACCCTGAACTGCCTGCCAGTTCTGGCGATCCCAGCCAGAGAGTCTAGGGACCATGGAAACAGACGTCATCATCATCGGCGGAGGCCTGCACGGTTGTTCAACCGCGCTTCACCTGGCGCAGCGGGGTTTCAAGCCGATCGTGCTGGAAAAAAACGTCGTGGGCCGCCATGCGTCGGGAGTGAATGCCGGTGGCGTCAGGCAATTGATGCGGGATGTCGCTGAAATCCCCCTGTCGATCGCCGCGATGGATATTTGGGAAAACCTGGACAGGCTGCTCGGACCGCAATTGGCTGAAACCTGCGAATTCGTCAGCCGTGTCGGACAGGTGGGGGTAGCAGCAAGCGCCTCGGAGCTCGCCTGGTGCGAGCAGCGGGCCGCCGACATGAATGCGCTGGGCTACGATTTCGAGGAAATGCTCGATCCCAGCGACCTCAGGAAACTGGTCCCGACACTATCGGACATCTGCATTGGCGGCATCGTTTCCCGTCGCGACGGCCACGCAAATCCGTTTCGCACGACGCAGGCGTTCCGTACCAGGGCAGAGCAGCTTGGTGCCCGCTTCTACGAGCAGACCTGCGTCACCGATGTGGCCGAAGCTGGTTCGAAATGGCGGATCGATACAACTCGAGGCCAAATGGTTGCGGACGTCGTCGTCAATTGTGGCGGTGCGTGGGCGTGGCAGATCGCTGAGATGATCGGCGAACAATTGCCAAGGACACATCTCGCCCTGACTCTCATGGTGACGTCGCGTCTACAGCACTTTCTCGATCCCGTCGTCATCGGCATCGACCGCAAGCTATCCCTGAAGCAGACGGAAGTCGGCACGGTGGTGATCGGCGGCGGCATTCTTGGCGAGCCGGACCTCGATGCCGGAGCAACGCTGACCGTGGCTGACCGCATGGTCGAAAGCGCGCAAACCGTTTGGGATTTTTTCCCGGTTCTGCGTCAGGCGACTATCGTTCGAACCTGGGCGGGGCTGGAGGCGGTTACGCCCGACTTCCTTCCGATCATCGGTGCAAGCTCGGTTGCCAGAAACTTCTGGCATGTATTCGGATTTTCCGGTCACGGATTTCAGCTTGGCCCGATCGTTGGTTCGGTCGTCTCGGATATGATCGCCGACGGCAAGAGCGCGCTTCCGATCACGGCTTTCAGTCCCAACCGATTTTCGAACGGTGCGATTAGGCCAATTCATGCTGCGCAGCATGAACAGCAGGGAGCCACGGGGTGATGGGCGCCGGCTTCGTACTTGGCTTTGGCGAGAATGGCTGGGGGCCCTTGCTGTTTCATGGGGCCGTAATGACCTTGGCGGTGGCACTGACAGGGTTCGGGATAGGCCTGCTCATTGGTGCGATTGGCGCCTGGGCAAAACTTAAGGGCGGATATTTCAACAGGAGCCTTGCCGACGCCTATACGACTATTCTTCGCGGCATACCCGATTTGCTTGTGATCTATCTCTTCTATTTCGGTTCAAGCGCAGTGCTGACACCGCTGGGCGGGCTTTTTGGGGCTTCCGGTTTCATAAGCATACCGGGTTTCCTGGCGGGTTCGCTCGCCATCGGCCTGGTATCGGGCGCCTATCAGACCGAAGTCATGCGCGGGGCGTACCGGGCGGTCTCTCCGGGCGAGATCGAGGCGGCGATTGCAAGCGGCATGTCGCGACTGACACTGTTTCGCAGGATTGTAGCCCCGCTGGTGCTCCGGCATGCGCTGCCGGGTCTCGGCAATGTCTGGCAGCTGGTGCTCAAGGAGTCCGCGCTCGTTTCTGTCACTGGCCTCGTGGAAATTCTGCGGACGGCGCAAATCGGGGCCGGTTCGACGGGCCAGCCGTTCACGTTCTTCCTTGCCGCTGCTGTTTTGTATCTGGTGATTTCGTCGATCTCGGGGTGGCTGTTACAGCGCACCGAATGGCGCCTAACACGCGCATCAAGGCCAGTCTGATGGACTTTCCTTTCCTGTACGAAACGCTGCTGACGCTCCTGACCGGTGTCCCGCTGACGTTTCAACTGGCAGTCTCCTCGGTAGCGCTCGGAACTGTACTGGCCATCGTGCTGGCTCTGGCGCGCTTGTCCGGACTGACCCTGCTGGCGTGGCCGGCCCGATTTTACGTCTTCGTGTTCCGCTCCACTCCATTGCTTGTGCAGATTTTCCTGATCTACCATGGTCTGGGTCAGTTTCCGGCGATCAGGGCGAGCTTCCTTTGGCCGATGCTGCGCGAACCCTACTGGTGCGCCCTCATCGCCCTGACCCTGAACACGGCTGCCTATTCGAGCGAGGTTATTCGCGGCGCACTGCTGTCGGTTCCCTCAGGACAGATCGAAGCGGCACGAGCCTGCGGCATGCGCACCATAGTGCTCTACCGGCGGATCGTCTTTCCCCTTGCCCTGCGTCAGGCACTGCCAGCATACGGCAACGAGTTCATCCTCATGGTGAAGGCGACGTCGCTGGCATCGATCATCACGTTGATGGAGGTGACAGGCCTCGCCGCCAAACTCATCTCCCAGTCTTTCCGCGCCATCGAAATTCTTGTCGTCGCGGGGGCGATCTACCTCCTGATCAACTTCCTCGTCACGCGGCTCCTCCAGTGGGCTGACTACGGTCTGACCGGTCATTTGAGGCTGCCACCGGTGCCCGCCGACGCCCAGCAGAGAGGTACACGATGACAGACCCACATCAACCGGCCGTCAGCGTGACCGGGCTTCGCAAACGTTTCGGCAACCTGGAGGTTTTGAAGGGCATCTCCCTGGTGGCCAGGGAGGGAGACGTGGTCTCGATCCTTGGTTCATCTGGATCGGGAAAGTCGACGATGTTGCGCTGCATCAACATGCTGGAAATTCCGGATGAAGGGCGCATAGAGGTCGGGGGCGAAACAATCCTGCTCGAGAAAAAGGGCGGGAAGACGCGACCGGCAGATCTGCGGCAGCTCCAAGGAATACGCGCTCGCGTCGGCATGGTGTTTCAAGGATTCAATCTTTGGTCTCACATGACCATCCTCGAGAACCTGATCGAAGCGCCTATCCACGTCCAAAAACGTCCTCGTGCAGAGTGCGTGGAAGAGGCGGAGGCGATGCTGGTCAAGGTGGGGATTGCCGATAAGCGCAACCACTATCCGGCCCACTTGTCCGGCGGCCAGCAGCAACGTGCAGCAATCGCACGGGCGCTTACCCAGCGGCCCAAAGTTATGCTGTTCGACGAGCCGACCTCGGCGCTCGATCCCGAACTTGTCGGTGAAGTCTTGCGCGTCATGCGCGCGCTTGCCGAAGAAGGCAGGACGATGCTCGTGGTAACTCACGAGATGGGTTTCGCCAGAGATGTCTCCAGCAAGGTCGTATTCCTGCACAAGGGGCTGGTCGAGGACGAAGGACCGCCAGACGAACTGTTCACGGCCAGCCGATCGGACCGCTTCCGTCAGTTTCTGGCCGGCAGCAACGGCTAAGCGCCACCGTTAGGTCAGTAGTGCTCGGGTCGTGCGCGGTGTCGCCAGCAGCAAACTGGTTTCGCTGCCTGTTATGCCGGCAATGAGTCGGATGCGTCGTAGCACCGCGTCGAAATCAGTGAGCGAGGACGTCCCAAGTTCGACGACCAGATCCCAGCGCCCGTTGGTGGTATGGATGGTCGAGACTTCCGGGAAGCCACCCAGCGCCCGGACCACCCGATCGGCGGCATGGCCCTCAATCTCGATCAGCATGATACCGCGGATGCGCTGATCAACCGCGTCGGCGCGCAGCACCACCGTGTAGCCGATGATGTCGCCGGACCGTTCCAGCCGCTCCATACGTACCCTGACTGTGGCGCGCGAGACGCCGAGATCGACGGCGAGATCCGATACGCTGCGCCGAGCGTCATGCCGAAGCAAGGTCACGAGCCGTTCGTCCAGCGAATCCATCGGGGTACCATTTTGATCAGTTTGGGTCCCATTACGATAAACCATGCTTCCCGAATTGCCAATTTTACCTGTTCATATCGCCGGCTCGCCGTGATCTTCTTGCGGTCATTCGAACTTAGGCTGCGGGAAAAACAATGCGTTGCAAAATCGTCGGGGCGCCGGTGCAGGACGGCGCCGGCAGAATGGGATGCGAAATGGGGCCGAGTGCGCTGAGAACCGCCGGGCTTGTTGAGGTGCTGTCCGGCCTCGGTCACGCTGTCGAGGATATGGGCGCCGTCCAGGCAATTCCGGCGAGGCGCATTGTGCATGGGAATCTGGCGCTGAAGGCCCTGCCTGAAATATCGGCCTGGACATCCGCCATTGCCGAAGCCGCCTACGCGGCTAGCGAGAATGCCATGCCGATCTTTCTCGGCGGCGACCATTCGATCTCGGCCGGGACCGTGTCGGGCCTCGCCCGCCGCGCCACAGAGACCGGGCGCCCGCTGTTCGTGCTGTGGCTCGACGCGCATCCAGATTTCCACACGCTCGACACCACCGCCAGCGGCAATCTGCACGGTGTTCCGCTCGCTTACGCCAGCGGCCAGCCGGGTTTTAGCGGCTATTTTCCGGATCTGCCGGCAGCGGTCGATCCCAAGCGTATCTGCACCATGGGTCTGCGCAGCGTCGACCCGGCCGAGCGTAGCGCGCTCAACCAGGCGGGCGTGACCGTGCATGACATGCGGGCCATCGACGAGCATGGCATCGCGCCGCTGCTGCGTGCCTTTCTGGCGCGTGTATCGGCTGAAGACGGACTGCTTCATGTCAGTCTCGACGTTGACTTCCTCGACCCGTCGATCGCACCGGCAGTCGGCACCACGGTTCCCGGCGGTGCGACGTTCCGCGAGGCGCATCTGGTGATGGAGATGCTGTCCGACAGCGGCCTCGTCTCCAGCCTGGACCTGGTCGAGCTGAACCCCTTTCTGGACGAGCGTGGCCGAACCGCGACGCTGATGGTCGACCTGACGGCGAGCCTGATGGGCCGCCGCATCATGGACCGTCCGACCCGCAGCCATTCCGGGAGCTTTTGATCATGACCACGGCAAAGCTGAACATCGTCCCCTTCGTCAGCGTCGACCGCATGATGAAGCTGGTGAATGTCATCGGCGTCGAGCGCTTCCTGACCGAGCTCGCCGGCTACATCGAGGAAGACTTCCGACGCTGGGAGCTTTTCGACAAGACGCCCCGCATCGCCTCGCACAGCCATGACGGCGTCATCGAGCTGATGCCGACAAGCGATGGGCGCCTCTATGGCTTCAAATATGTCAACGGCCATCCGAAGAACATGCGCCAGGGTCTGCAGACGGTGACCGCCTTCGGCGTGCTCGCCGATGTCGGCAGCGGCTACCCGATGCTGCTCACCGAAATGACCATCCTGACCGCGCTGCGCACAGCCGCCACCTCCGCTGTCGCGGCCAAATATCTGGCGCCGAGCACACGCACCATGGCCATCATCGGCAATGGTGCCCAATCAGAATTCCAGGCGATCGCCTTCAAGGCGTTGACCGGCATCGACCGGCTCAGGCTCTACGACATCGACCGATCGGCATCGCTGAAATGCGCGAAGAACCTGGCTGGCATGGGATTCGACATCACCATCTGCGAAACCGGGCAGGAAGCGGTTGAAGGCGCCGGGATCATCACGACGGTCACCGCCGACAAGCAGTGCGCCACCATCCTCACCGACAATATGGTCGGCTCCGGCGTCCACATCAACGCCGTCGGCGGTGATTGCCCCGGCAAGACGGAACTCCACAAGGACATCCTGCTGCGCTCCGACATTTTCGTCGAGTTCCCGCCACAGACACGCATCGAGGGCGAGATCCAGCAGCTGGATCCCAATCATCCCGTGACCGAGCTCTGGCAAGTGATCGCCGCCAAGGTTCAAGGCCGCCGCGACGCCAAGCAGATCACGCTGTTCGATTCCGTCGGCTTTGCGATCGAGGATTTCTCGGCGCTGCGCTATGTGCGTGACCAGCTGCAAGCAACAGGCCTCTATGAGGAACTCGATTTGCTCGCCGATCCCGACGAGCCACGCGACCTGTTCGGTATGCTGCTGAGGGCGGCCATGCAGCCGGCGGCTTGAGAAAGCTCGCCCAAAAGCAGCGACCGGGGGGCAAATCTAACAGTCCTTGCCCAGTCGCACCTGCACCTTCAACCAAGCATTCCCAAGGCCAAAAGCTGCCGCTAGCCAACATCCGCCTCGCGCCAGAAGGCGGACAAAGTCTGCGCGCTGAATTCCAATGTCTTGCTTGGGCCGTGTATGGACGGCTCTCCATTGGGAAGGGTTCTACTTGAGCGCTCTGCAGTTGCTGGTTGGTGCGGCCACGTATCCGACCTGTAGGTGCGGCTCTTCATATGCCGCTGGCAACAATGCCATTCGCGCGGATCAGGTCCCGATCGAAAGCTCGCACTCGAAGGTGCACGGTCCAATTGGGTTCTCCTGATTCGGCGGTATCAACGGCTTTCTGCATCAGCTCCTGTCCGCCCTTTCCAACCTCGTCGGCGTTTGCTCGCCCTGTCTCGTTCTACGGGATGGCTGGCTCCCCGTAACGCTCGCCGCTTGTCATCAACGCGGATCAAGTAGGGGGTAACGCGTTCGAACTGGGCGGCAACGCGTCGCTTTGCGCTCTAGTTGGGTGCCGGTGGGCCATCTGGGAGGTTTGATGCCCACCGGCGTCCTGGCCGCCGCCGCCACGAGGCCAGGATGGGGAAAACATTGGAATGATGATCGACCGGGGTACGCACGGCTGTCGCCGGTGAGAAGCGATGCGTCCACAGTTCTTCCGATGGAGGCAGTTCCTGCACATGATTGATCTCAATTCCCTCACTCGTTCGTGCCTGTGCCGCTTGTTCGAGGTCCGCTCTGAGGTCGGTCAGGAAGACCGATTCAGGAACGCGCTTGCAACGACAACAGAGCGGTTTTCCGGCGTCCGAGGACAACCGCCATGCCGGCGATGACCACGACGCATGTCACGCCAAGCAACATGGCGGACACGGCGGCTGATTCGGGGCTTGTATTGAAGCGGATACCCTCCCACAATTTTCTCGGCAGTGTCTTCACCGACAGATCGCTGAGGAAGATCGAAGCCACCGATTCATCGAATGAGAGAAGCATCGCCAACAAAGCGCCGACGGCCAGGCCCGGAAGGAGGAGTGGGAAGACGATCGTTCGAAATATGCGCCACGGATTGGCCCCGAGGCTCGCAGCGGCGAGCGACAGCCAAGGGTCAATGGAACTGTATGTCGCGGATGCAACGAGATAGACCACAGGAAAGACCAGAACCGTATGAGCTATGATGATGCCTGCCTCGGTATCGACGAGCCCGACGCGCGCGAAGGCGAGATAGGCCCCCAGCGCGAAGACGACGGCCGGCACGCTCAACGGCGCCAGTACCAGGGCTTCGGCAGCACCCTGAAACCGGAAACGACGACCGAAACCGAGCACCGTGAGAATGGCCAGGACGAGGCTTAGGACACAAGTGACGGCGCCGATGCGAAGACTGGTCAGTGCGGCCGCGGCCCATTCCGGGCTGCCGAGGATCTTCTCGAACCATCGCATCGAATAACCGGGAGGCGGAAAGATGAGCACGTCCGCCGAACTGAACGACACCGGGAAGAGCACGACCAGCGGAAGGAGAATGAAGACAGATATGGCGCCAAGATAGGCTGGTTCGACGAGACGCGCGCTGAAGTGCCAAAACCCCGGAATGTGGAAACGCGATGTTGGCAAGGCTATCGACTTGCGAAGAAGCGCCTTGTCCGCCTGCACTGCCCCCTGTCGCGGCAAGGTCGGCGGCGACGAGCCCGGACGCTGCCAACGCGAGAAGTATCGAGCCACCGAGGAGAGTGCCATGACGACAATCGTGGCCGTCACAGCAAGCGTAATGCCGAGTGCCGCAGCGAAAGCCCAGTCGGCCCCGGTCTCGATTTCCGACTGGATCACTTGTGCAAGCATTTGCTGGCGCTGATTGCCGAGGAAGGCAGGCGCGATAAAACTCGCCATGGTGAAGAGGAAGATGATGATGACACCGGATTGGATGCCGCGAATTGCAAGCGGAACAACCATGCCCAGCCAGGCGCGCAGTGGGTTGGCGCCGAGCGTATGAGCGGCCAGAAGAATGCGCCCGTCGATGCGCCGCAGGACACTGACAAGAGCAAAGACCATCATCGGAATGGAGGAGTGCACGAGGGCGAGAACGACCGCCGGCTCGCTGAAGAGAAGGGGGAGCGGCTCCGAAATCAGCCCGAGACCGAGAAGCGTCCCGTTGACAAGGCCACGCTGCCCGAGGATCGCCAGCCATGCGAAGGTCCGTACCAGCACGCTGGTCAAAAACGGAACCAGCACCAATAGTCCAAGAAGCAGGCCCTTCACCCCGCTCGCCCGGCTCAAGAGCCACGCCAAGGGAAACGAGACGACGAGCGTTATCGCGGTCGCTTCCAGACTGATGCGAACCGTCGTCGCGATGATCTGTGGGTACGGGCTCCCCAAAATCCGCAGGAAGCGTCCGACGGCATCACCGCCGAACGCCTCTGGCACGATGTTCAGGAGCGGGAGAGCGAAAGCGAGGAGGAGCAGGAGGAATGCTGGAGCGAGCAGGCAAAGCCGCTCCCAATTGATCAACCCGTTCCGCCTCATTTTCGTTTACCCCGTCTACCCGCCGTTACTGCATGATGTAGGTGGACCAACGAGCCTTCACGGACTCGTAGTTGTCGTGCCACCATTCTGAATCGAGGACTGCGCCTAGCTTCGCGTTGTCCGGATTGCTCGGCAGATCCTTGGCAACCGCAGGGTCGAGAAGCTTCAGCGCGTCGACATTGGTCGGGCCGTAGGGGATTTGACGGGTCAGTTCCGCCTGCTGCTCGGGCTGGACGGCGAAGTTGATGAACTTCATCGCCTCGGCTGCATGCGGAGCGCCCTTCATCACGGCCCAGAATTCTGTATCCGACAGCGAGGCGTCCCAACCATAAGCCCAGTTGGCGCCTGCCTTGATCGCGTCGTTAACTCGGCCATTCGCGATGTAGGCTAGGTCGATCTCGCCCTGCTGGATGAGAGCCTGCTGATCTGAGGCACCCTTGTAGCCAACGATCTGATCCTTGACCCGATCGATAACCTTGAAGGCGCGATCCACATCCAGGGGGTAGAGATCAGTGGGCTTTACACCGTCACCCATCAGCGCGAATTCGAGGGAGTAGGTCGGGTCCGACGGCATCACGCGGCGGGCTTTTACCGCAGGGTCGAAGAACTGAGCTGCGGTCACTCCGTTCGGGAACTTCTCCTTGCTCCACGCGAGGTTCGTGCCGAACTTGATATAGCCGACACCATACTGTTTGCGGAACTCGGCCGGGATGCCATCAGCCTTGACGACCGAATAGTCGATCGGCTCAAGGAGGCCATCCTTCACTTCGTTCACAAAGGCCGGACTCTCGGCCGAGACGACATCCCAGGTGATGTTGCCGCTCTGCACCATCGCCTTGACCTTGGCATAGCCGGTGCCGGTGGTGCCGGTAACTTTGGCGCCCGTGGCTTTGGCGTATGTGTCGAAGAAGGCCTTTGTCTGCGCGTCCTGGAAGGCGCCGCCGTAGGAGGCGACCACAACTTCCGCCGGATCCGCGGCAGGTGCCGATTTCGCAAAGAAGGTTACACTGGCCGCCGCCAGCAAGGCAGCGGACACACCCATATAAAGTCTGTTTTTTGTCATGATTTTTTACTCCCCTTTGAATCCGCTTCAGGGTGATCCTTCAGCCGGAAGAACAGCGACGGATGCCGGCATCCATCGCGCGATGACGAGTTTGCCGGGAGCCAGGTGTCCGGCCGCATCATCTCCACGCGTGATGCTGGCGAGCAGGGACTGCCCGTCGGAAAGTTCCAGCGCCACGCGCCAGCCGGCACCGAGGTAGGTGACATCGCGGATCGTCGCGGGAACACCAGGGGCACTGTCTGATACGATTTGGGGTGCGGAGCGGACGGAGACGTTCTCCGGCCTCACCACGATATCGAAAGGCGCCGTCGCGGGAGACGGCAATGGTTGGCGTACGCCGGCGATCTCGTATCCACGGCCGCCATCCGTCGCGGTAACGCGCAGAATCGAGCACTCGCCGAGGAAGCGTGCGACGAAGTGATTGGATGGCGCGGCGTAGATGGTTTCCGGATCGGCGACCTGGAGAAGCCGCCCCCCGGCCATGATCCCGATCCGGTTCGCCATGGCCATGGCTTCCGACTGGTCGTGTGTCACGTAGATGACGGTGATGCCGAGCTCGCCCTGAATGCGTTTCAATTCCTGCTGCATCTGGTCGCGGAGCCTTCGATCGAGCGCGCCAAGAGGTTCGTCCATGAGCAGGAGGTCGGGGCCGAAGACGAGAGCGCGGGCAAGCGCCACGCGTTGCTGCTGCCCGCCGGACAACTGCGAAGGATATGAAGACCAGCGGTCGGCAAGATTGACGAGGCCGAGCGCGGCATTCACTCGCGCCTCACGCTCGGCACGCGCGACGCCGCGCATCCTCAGCGGGTAGGCAACGTTGTCGGCAGCCGACATGTGCGGGAAAAGCGCATAGTTCTGGAAGACCACCCCAATCCGTCGCCGATGCGGAGGCACGTCCGAGACGGACGTGCCCGACATCAGCACGCGGCCTTCGGTCGGCGTGTCGAACCCCGCCAGAAGCATAAGGAGCGTCGTCTTGCCGGAACCGCTCGAGCCGAGCAGCGCGAAGAACTCCCCCGATGAGATGTCGAGGGTAACGTCGCTCACCGCAGAAACGCTGCCATAGCGCCGAGTGACACCCTGAAAGGAAACGGCGGGAAGCGACTTGTCTGCCATTAGATATCCCTGCCGAGGTCGAACGGGGTGAGCACCTCGTATCCGGTTTCGGTCACGAGAACGGTGTCGCCGAAGCGAGCGCCACCAATGCCGTCGACATAGGGGGCCGGCTCGACGGTAAGCACCATGCCCGGCTCAAGCACGGTCGGAGAATTGGCCTTGAGCTCGATCCCGTCCCAATCGGAGTAGCCGATCCCGCGACCGGTGCGGTGCAGGAAGGGACTCTTCCAGCCCTGGCGTTCGATCACCGCCACAGCCGCGGCATGGACCTCTCCCGCCAACGCGCCGGGGCGCACTTTTGCCAACGCCGCTTCCTGGGCCTCGCGCGCGACATCCACGACTTTGCGCAGGTCCGCAGGCAATGGTTTCGACCCAATGTGAAATGGCCGGTCGTAACCAATTGCGTGCCCGAAGAAGGACGGGCCGCAAAAGCAGACTTGCAGGATTTCGCCCTCTCGCATTTGGCGACCGCCGCCAGCAGAATGGCAGCGCGCCGTGCGCTCGCGGCCGGCTCCCATCATTTGCATGCCCTGCACAAACGGTGACTGCTCCTCATTGCCGTTCCACCATTGTGCTGCCCGCTCCGTCCCGGCTGTCAGAGAAGCAAGCGCTACTTTCCATTCGGGAACGCCGGGGGCGACAAGTTCACGGCAGGCCGCGAACTGGTGAGCAACGATGTCGGTGCTGCGTCGAATGACGTCGATCGCTACTGCATCCTTGCGAGCAAGCAACTCGCGCAACATCACGGTGGCGTCCTTGACGCGCTCGGCGCCAAGTGCTTGCTCGACCAACTCAATGTTTAGAGCCCATGTGGAATTGAAGTCGACGCCAATTGTGCGGGCCGTCGGTGCGATTTCTCCTACATACTTCGCGAGCGCGGCATGGTGCGTCATGGGAGCCGGCACCGGCTCTTCCCATTCGACCCATTCCATAGCCACGGGGGTGTTGCATCTCGCCCTTATCTCCTTGGCCTCGCTGCGAGGAGAGACAAAGGCCGGCGCGCCATCCTGCAACAGGACCAGCCAAATCGGCCTGCCGACGGGGAGCCCATTCAATCCGGTGAAGAAGCGAAGGTAGTCGAAGCCAGAAATGGTGAGAACGTCGATCCCGCTACGCTTCATCGAAGCTTGGGCCCGATCAATGCGATTGCGGTAATCCGCATCGGTGGGAAAAGTGAGCCTGGAATTCGCTGGATCCTCGTTCATGGTGCTCTCATGGTTTTTGTTCATTTGCGGCGGAGCGGCAGGGCTCTCATTAGATCGCTCGGCCGAGGTCAAGCGGTGTGAGCGGCTCGTACCCGGTTTCGGTAACTAGGATCGTGTCGCCAAAGCGGGCACCACCGACGCCGGCGATATAGACGCCCGGCTCGATGCCGAGGAGCATGCCCGGCTCAAGCACGGTCGGGTCGTTGGCCTTGAGCTCGGGCCACTCGGGATCGGAGAGACCGACCCCGCGGCCTGTGCGGTGCCGGAAGGGATTGTCCCAACCTCCACGCTCGATCACCTCCACCGCTGCCGCATGTACCTCGCCCGCTCTCACGCCAGGGCGCACTTTTGCCAGAGCTGCTTCCTGGGCCGCGCGTGCGACATCAACGATCTTGCGGACTTCCGCAGGCAACGCCGTCGAACCAACCAGGACCGGTCGGTCGAAACAGATTCCATGCCCGAAGAACGGCCGGCCGCAATAACACAGCTGCATGATATCCCCCTCTCGCATAATGCGAGCGCCAGCAGAAGGATGGGCGCGGGCTGAGCGTACGCCGCTAGCCATGACATGGAATCCCTGGATAAGCGGCGCATGTTCCTCGTCGCCGTTCCACCATTGTGCGGCTCGCCGCATTGCGACCGTGCGGGACGCAAGCGCTACTTCCCAGTCGGGAATGCCGGGGGCAATAGCTTCACAGCTTGCCTTGAACTGGTGGGTAACGATGTCGGCGCAGCGCCGAACGACATCGATCGTTGCAGCATCCTTGCGCCGACGGACCTCGCGAAGCATGGCCGAGACATCCCTGATGCGTTCAGTGCCAAGTGCCTCCCTGGCCAAATCCAGATTGCGGGCCCAGGTAGCATCGAAGTCGACACCGATCGTGCGGCCCTTCGGCGCTACTTTCCTTATATGGTCAGCGAGTGCGGCTGAGAACGACATGGGAGTCTGCGCCGGCTCTTCCCATTCGACCCATTCGACAGCCACCGGCACGCTACATTGCGCCTGTATCTCCGATGCTTCGATGCGGGGCGAGACAAAAGCCGGCGCGCCATCTTGTGGCAAGACGAACCAGATCGGCCTGACGACTGGGATGCCATCCAATCCGGTAAAGAAACGATGATTGTCGACGCCCGACAAGGCGAGAACGTCGATCCCTTCCCCCTTCATCGCAGTTCGGGCGCGTTCGACGCGATTGCCGTAGTCCGCATCGGTAGGAAAAGTGAGCCTGGAATTCGTTGGGTTCTCGATCATGGCGTTCTCTGAATTCTCGTGTGTGGCGCGAACCAACTGCCTTGCACCGATGCGGCAATCCAATCGTTTGTATCAATCATGCAATCGGTTGGATTGTCAATTGTGAATCTTCGGTGACATAGCGCGAAGTGCTGTTTCATGGCGTCTCAGGATGGCATCTTGTGGGTATTGGGTCGCGTGGCCCAAGGAACAGCGCCCTGTGGGTGCATTTGCACCCACAGGTCACACACTGGACTTCATCCTTGGGTGCCCGTAGCCAAAACCGCTGACCGGCCTATCAAGTCACCCGATCCGCGCTACACTGTCCCTAAGGACCAGATGATGGCGCAGCACGATTTTCGCAGGCGCAATAATGTCCTGGTAGATCTGGCCAAAGAGCGCCTCGGCTCCAGAGCGACCGATCTCGATGCGCGGAACCGACACCGTCGAAAGTGGAGGATGCATCAGCGCGGCCACCCCCAGGTCGTCGCAACCAACGAACGAGATGTCGTCTGGAATACTGAGCCCGGCTTGCCGCGCCACCGCCATGGCGCCTATCGCTAAGTCGTCAGATGCACAGAAGATAGCGGTGGGGCGCTGGCCAGCTCCGAGCAGGGACTTCATGACTTCGACCCCAGCGTCGGCGTCGAAGTAATCGGTTGGGCGTACAGTGATCAGGTCGGCCAGGCCATTTTCCCGCATGAAGTCGACATAGGCCGCGGAACGGGCACGGAATGTCTCGGAGCTCATTATTCCCCCGATATGGACGATGCTCCGATGCCCCATGCCATACAGGTGTTCCATGACCTCCTTGGATGCTGCGTAGTTGTCCATGGTAACCCAGCAAATGCCCGGCTGCGGGACCGGTCGCGCCAAGGCGACGACTTTGCGCTGGAAGTCCGGCATGTTGAGGATAGTCTCGGGGATGCTTCCGGTAATGGTGATGATGCCGTCTACGACGCCGGTCAGTAGTCGCTTGCCGAGTTCCGCCTCGCGCTTGGCCTCACGCTGCGTAGCGCCCAAAAGAACATTGATTTCGTGTTCATCCAGGGCCTCGATTATGCCTTGAACCATCTCTGGGTAGGACTTTGACGAGAGCTCCGGAATGATGACCAGCACCTGATTGGCGCGACCATCACGCAGAGTACGAGCTGCCTTGTTAACGACATAGCCGGTATCGCGTACAATCTCTTGAATTCGCGCCCGCGTCTCCACGGTGACTCGCTCACTTCCCGACAGAGCTCGGCTGACGGTCGAAATGTCGACGCCCGCTATGCGAGCGATGTCGGCCATCCTGGGCTGTCGGCCGCCAGTCGGCTTTTCCGTCCTATCGTCGGTCAATGAAGTGGCCATGTCCGTTCAATAAATGGGTCTGGATGAGAAAGGCGCAATCTCCAACACGTTGCCTGCGAGGTGATGCCACGTGCAAGTGCACACGGCAGGTTTTTTGGCTTCGCCAATCGCTGTACACGGAAAAGTCCGCTTCGACGAAAAAGGTCGGACTAAGTCCGACCTCTCCAGTCCCGAAATCAAAGACTGATCACCTTGTGCTCAACTTCCGCGGTGCCGACGCCGCGATAGGCCTGCACCTCAATCTCCACCTTGTAATCGGGGCCTCCAAGTCCGGGGCACAGCACCGTACGGGCGGGGTCAATCCCCTTAAAGCGTTCACCGATGTAGGCCATGACAGTAGGCGCATCTTCAGGGTTTGGAATATAGACCGTCGACATTACGACGTCGGCCAAGCTGGCGCCAACTGATTTAAGCGCACCTTCTATCTTGTTGAGGCACTCCTTTGCCTGCTCCACCGGGTCGGTTGACATTTTCTGGGTTTTGTAATTCACACCCGCAGTGTTGGAAACAAATATCCAGTTGTCAACAACGACTGCACGCGAGTAACTCTCCTTGTCTTCAAATGGACTTCCGGACTTTATTTTGGTGACGTTGGACATTTTTTCTCTTTTGCTAATGAGAGTGAGATAAATTTAGGCCATGCTTGAAGCTTCTGCCTCACGCATGCTCCGGCGAAAGAACTATCCTGGTTCCGTCGCTGAACCGAGACAGCCTGAAGGCTTTGGGATCAACGACTGGAGGCTTTCCGGTGACGAGGTCCGCCATCAGCCGTCCGGCGGCGGGTCCGATGCCAAACCCGTGACCAGAAAATCCTGTAGCGATAAACAGACCGGGAACCTTTGCTGCCGCGTCGATAACCGGGATAGCGTCTGGGGTGACGTCGATGAGACCACCCCAGCGCTGTGCGATCGTCGCCTGCCTGAAGACCGGCCAGTGCTTGGCAAGCGCCTTGAGAGCGCCGTCGGAGAGCTTCTTCGAAGGCACTGGATCGAGGACGCGCGTGTATTCGAATGCGCTGGCTTCATCCAGTGGCCGCTGCTTGGCATCCAACATGTCCTTGAAGAACTGGCCCGAAATCCGGAAGTTCAGGGACTTCCAATCCGACCGAAGCGCAGGCAGATACCGGAACATGTACTTGAAAGAGCGCGGCACGATATCCACGACGTTTTCGTGGCCTGAGGCAATCGTGTAGCCACCGTCCAGGCGCTTTCGCAGCGCGAAGTCTTCGCACCACATCGCCTCTTCCGGCCCCCCTTCCAAGGGGTTGGTCCGCAGCACAGAAGCAGTGACATTAAGCTGCGGAATATCGATACCGTAGCGGCGGGCGAAGAAATTACTCCAGGCACCACCGGCCAGCACCACGGAATCGCAGGCGATCGGTCCATGCTCGGTAACGACACCAGACACCCGACCGGCCGAAAGCTCCAGACCTCGAACGGCGCATTCGACCAGAATATTCGCCCCTCGATCGCGGGCGGCCAACGCGATGGCCGGTCCGGCCAGCTGCGGTTCGGCGCGGCCGTCGCTGGGCGTCAACAAAGCCCCCTGAAGCGGCAGATCAAGCTCAGGGTATTTGGCCTTCACGTCCGCGGCGGACAGAAGATTGGACGGCACCTGATAGTGCTGAAGCTCGTCGCGGTACCGCGCATTCTGGGCCTGAACGCTTTCCGAAGGGGCGGTGAAGACGATGCCCGTCTGGCGGTACCCTGTCTCGCGACCGATGCGCTGGGAGAGGCCGCTCCAGATTTTCTGCGCCTCGAGCATGAGCGGCAGCTCGCGGATATCCCGGCGAGAAAGGCGCACCCATCCCCAGTTCCGGCTCGACTGCTCGCAGGCGATACCTCCCTTTTCGCAGAGGGCCACCGAATGGCCACGCTCGGCGAGTTCCAACGCGGTTGAAGCACCGACAATGCCGCCGCCAATCACGACCACATCCACGCGCGGCGGAATTTTCTCGTCACTGGCAACCGGGACGACATAGGGACCAGGCATATGACTCCTTTGCCACGCTTCTCAAAGACATCGGCAGCACTATCCAATCGGTTGTATCATTCATACAATCGATTGGATTGTCAACAGCGTAATTCATTGCTATAGAAACGGGGAGAGCCGAGCGGCCATCACCTGAGCCGTAGGATCGCGACGTGCAGCGTGCCGCCGGCGACCGCCTGTTTCAATTCTTGGGAGGAAATTATGGAGTATCGTCTGCTTGGCCGTTCGGGCCTCAAGATTTCGACCGTCACAGTGGGTACGATGACCTTCGGCGGGGTAGGCTGGGCAAGGACAGTCGGCGATCTCGGCGTCTCCGAAGCCAAACGGCTGGTCGATCTTTGCCTGGATGCCGGCGTCAATCTCATCGACACCGCCGACGTCTATTCCGATGGCAAGTCCGAAGAGATAGTTGGCGACATCCTCGGCGGCAAGCGCAAGGACGGCGTGCTGCTTGCCACCAAGGCGCGTTTCCGCATGGGCGACGGCCCCAACGATGTCGGCTCGTCTCGCCAGCACCTGATCGCTGCCTGCGAGGCAAGCCTCAGGCGCTTGAAGACCGATGTCATCGACTTGTACCAACTCCACGAATGGGACGGACAGACGCCCCTCGAAGAAACGATGGAGGCGCTCGACACGCTCGTTCGGGATGGCAAGGTTCGCTATATCGGCTGCTCGAACTTTTCCGGTTGGCACATCATGAAGGCTCTCGGCGTGAGCGAGAAAGACAAGCGCCAGCGCTTCGTCAGCCAGCAGATCCACTACACGCTGGAAGCGCGGGAGGCCGAATATGAGCTGCTTCCGATTGCCGTAGACCAAGGCCTTGGTGTGCTTCTCTGGAGCCCGCTCGCAGGCGGTCTGCTCTCTGGCAAGCATCGGCGAAACCAAACCGCGCCTGAGGGCACGCGCCAGTTCGCCGGCTGGACGGAACCGCCGATCCGCGACGAAAATCGACTGTGGAACATCGTCGATACGTTGGTTTCAATTGCGGAAAGCCGCGGCGTTTCGGCCGCGCAGGTGGCGCTTGCTTGGCTAATAGGACGAAAGGCAATCACCTCAGTCATCATCGGTGGACGGACCGAAGCGCAGTTCAAAGATAACCTGGCAGCAGCCGACCTGAACCTGACCGCGGAGGAGCGGAAACGTCTGGATGAGGTTAGTGTGCCGCCGATTATCTACCCCTACTGGCACCAGTTGGGTACAGCGAGCGACAGGCTGAGCGAGGCGGACATGACAGCGCACGCCCCGCACATGAATTAGTCGAACTCTGTTAACGGCGACCGTCGAGCAGCGTCGTGACACGCAATCGCCCGAACGGGGATGACCTTAGAAACAACGATCGCGGAACTGCCTGTGGCTTTTCCGCACTCGTAGCGCCGCTTGTCCGAGTTCCGCTCTGAGGTCGGTCAAGAAGACCGATTCAGGAACGCGCTTGCAACGACAACAGAGCGGTTTTCCGGCGCCCGAGGACAACCGCCATGCCGGCTATGACCACGACGCATGTCACGCCAAGCAGCATGACGGAGACGGCCGCGGATTCGGGGCTTGTGTTGAAGCGGATACCCTCCCACAATTTTCTCGGCAGTGTCTTCACCGACAGATCGCTGAGGAAGATCGAAGCCACCGATTCATCGAATGAGAGAAGTATCGCAAGCAGAGCGCCGACGGCCAGGCCCGGAAGCAGCAGTGGGAAGATGATGGTGCGAAAGATGCGCCAAGGGTTGGCGCCAAGGCTTGCTGCGGCAAGTGACAGCCATGGATCAATGGAACTGTGTGTCGCCGATGCGACGAGGTAAACCACCGGGAAAATCAGAACCGTGTGGGCTATGATGATGCCTGCCTCGGTATCAACCAGTCCCACGCGCGCAAAGGTCAGATAGGCACCGAGCGCGAAGACAACGCTTGGTACGGTCAAGGGCGAGAGCACCAGGGCTTCGGCAGCACCCTGAAACCGGAAATGACGACCAAAGCCGAGCACCGTGAGAGTGGCCAGGACGAGGGTCGCAACGCAGGTGGCAGATCCGATGCGAAGGCTGGTGAGTGCTGCCGCAATCCATTCCGGGCTGCCGAGGATCGCTTCGAACCATCGCATCGAGTAGCCTGGAGGCGGAAAGATGAGCACGTCCGCCGCACTGAACGAGACCGGAATGAGCACGACCAGTGGAAGGAGAATGAAGACAGATATAACGCAAAGATAGGTCGGTTCGACAAGCCGCGCGGCGAAGCGCCAGATCGTGGGACTGTGTGGCCGCGGGGTGCGCTGGGCCACCGGCTGGCGAAGAAGTGCTTTGTCCACGTTCCGTGCCTGCTGTTGCGGCAAGGTCGGCGGCAACGAGCCCGGACGCTGCCACCGCGAGAAGAATCGCGCCATTGTGGACAATGCTACGACAATGATCGTGGCCGTCACGGCGAGCGTAATGCCCAGTGCCGCGGCGAAACCCCAGTCGGCCCCGGTCTCGATTTCCGACTGGATCACTTGTGCGAGCATCTGCTGGCGTTGGTTGCCGAGGAAGGCAGGCGCGATAAAGCTCGCCATGGTGAAAAGGAAGATGATGGTGACACCGGATTGGATGCCGCGAATTGCAAGCGGAACAACCATGCCCAGCCAGGCGCGCAGTGGGTTGGCGCCGAGCGTATGAGCGGCCAGAAGAATGCGTCCGTCGATGCGCCGCAGGACACTGACAAGAGCAAAGACCATCATCGGAATGGAGGAGTGCACGAGGGCGAGAACGACCGCCGGCTCGCTGAAGAGAAGGGGGAGCGGCTCCGAAATCAGCCCGAGGCTGAGAAGCGTCGCGTTGACAAGGCCACGCTGTCCGAGGATCGCCAACCAGGCGAAAGTCCGCACCAGCACGCTGGTCAAGAAGGGAACCAGCACCAATAGCCCAAGAAGCAGGCCCTTCACCCCGTTCGCCCGGCTCAAGAGCCACGCCAAGGGAAACGAGACGACGAGCGTTATCGCGGTTGCTTCCAGACTGATGCGAACCGTCGTCCAGATGACCGTTCGGTACACCGGACTTCCGAAAATTCGTAGGAAGCGCCCGACGGCATCACCGCCGAACGCTTCCGGCACAATGGCAAGCAACGGTAGAGCGAAAGCGAGGAGGAGCAGCAGGAATGCTGGAGCGAGCAGGCAAAGCCGCCCCCAATCTATGATACCGCTCCGTCTCATCATCGTTTTTTCCCGTCTAAGTTCTGCTACTGCATGATGGCCGTGTTCCAGCGGGTCTTCACAGACTCGCGGTTCTCGTTCCACCATTTCGAATCGAGAACTGCGCCAAGCTTCGCGTTGTCCGGATAGCTCGGCAGATCCTTGGCGACGGCAGGGTCGAGAAGCTTCAGCGCGTCGACATTGGTCGGGCCGTACGGAATTTGCCGGGTAAGTTCTGCCTGCTGCTCGGGCTGGACGGCGAAGTTGATGAACTTCATGGCCTCGGCTGCATGCGGAGCACCTTTCATCACCACCCACCATTCGGTATCGGAGACGGAAGCGTCCCAGCCATAAGCCCATTTAGCTCCAGCCTTTATGGCATCATTGACCCGACCATTGGGGATGTAGGCCAGGTCTACCTCTCCCTGCTGGATGAGCGCCTGGGTATCCGCGGCCCCCTTGTAGGCGACGATCTGGTCCTTGATCCGCTCGTAAACCTTGAGGGCGCGATCCACATCCAGGGGGTAGAGATCGGCGGGCTTCACACCGTCGGCCAGCAGCGCGAATTCGAGAGTGTATTCCGGTTCCAACGGAACCGCGCGACGAGCCTTCACCGCCGGGTCGAAGAACTGAGCCGGAGTAAGTCCGCTCGAAAACTTGTCTTTGCTCCACGCGAGGTTCATGCCGAACTTGATGTAGCCGACACCGTATTTCGTGCGGAGTTCCGCCGGAATGCCGTCGGCCTTGATGACCGAATAGTCGAGCGGCTGAAGAAGATCGTCCTTCACCTCGTTCGCATGAGCCGAGCTCTCTGCCGAGACGACATCCCAGGTGACGTTGCCGCTCTCGACCATGGCCTTCACCTTGGCGTAGCCCGAACCGGTGGTGCCGGTCACCTTGGCACCCGTGGCTTTGGCGTAGGTGTCGAAGAAGGCCTTCGTCTGCGCGTCCTGGAACGAGCCGCCGTAGGAGGCGACCACGACCTCAGCCGGATCGGCGGCAGGTGCTGACTGCGCAAAGAAGACCACGCTGGCCGCCGCCAGCAAGGCAGCGGACACACCCATATAAAGTCTGTTTTTTGTCATGATTTTTTACTCCCCTTTGAATCCGCTTCAGGGTGATCCTTCAGCCGGAAGAACAGCGACGGATGCCGGCATCCATCGCGCGATGACGGGTTTGCCGGGAGCCAGGTGTCCGGCCGCATCATCTCCACGCGTGATGCTGGCGAGCAGGGACTGCCCGTCGGAAAGTTCCAGCGCCACGCGCCAGCCGGCACCGAGGTAGGTGACATCGCGGATCGTCGCGGGAACACCAGGGGCACTGTCTGATACGATTTGATGTGCGGAGCGGACGGAGACGTTCTCCGGCCTCACCACGATATCGAAAGGCGCCGTCGCGGGGGACGGCAATGGTTGGCGCACGCCAGCGATCTCGTATCCACGGCCGCCATCCGTCGCGGTAACGCGCAGAATCGAGCACTCGCCGAGGAAGCGTGCGACGAAGTGATTGGATGGTGCGGCGTAGATGGTTTCCGGATCGGCGACCTGGAGAAGCCGCCCCCCGGCCATGATCCCGATCCGGTTCGCCATGGCCATGGCTTCCGACTGGTCGTGTGTCACGTAGATGACGGTGATGCCGAGTTCGCCCTGAATGCGTTTCAATTCCTGCTGCATCTGGTCGCGGAGCCTTCGATCGAGCGCGCCAAGAGGTTCGTCCATGAGCAGAAGGTCGGGGCCGAAGACGAGGGCGCGGGCAAGCGCGACGCGTTGCTGTTGTCCACCGGACAACTGCGAAGGATATGACGACCAGCGATCGGCAAGATTGACGAGGCCGAGCGCGGCGTTCACTCGCGCCTCGCGCTCGGCACGCCCGACGCCGCGCATCCTCAGCGGGTAGGCAACGTTGTCGGCAGCCGACATATGCGGGAAAAGCGCGTAGTTCTGGAAGACCACCCCGATCCGTCGCCGATGCGGAGGCACGTCCGAGACAGACGTGCCCGACATCAGCACGCGGCCTTCGGTCGGCGTGTCGAACCCCGCCAGGAGCATAAGAAGCGTCGTCTTGCCGGAGCCGCTCGAGCCGAGCAGTGCGAAGAACTCCCCCGATGAGATGTCGAGGGTAACGTCGCTCACCGCGCACACGCTGCCATAGCGTCGGGTGACACCCTGAAAGGAAACGGCGGGGAGTGGCTGGCCTGTCATTCCACGGCCCTTCCTAGGTCAAGCGGCGTGAGAGGCTCGTATCCGGTTTCGGTAACAAGGATCGTGTCGCCAAAGCGGGCGCCACCGACGCCGTCGACATAGACGCCCGGCTCGATGCCGAGGAGCATGCCCGCTTCAAGCACGGTCGGGTCGCTGGCCTTGATCTCGGGAAACTCAGGATCGGAAAGGCCGATCCCGCGACCGGTGCGATGCTGCATGGCACGGTCCCAGCCGTGGCGTCCGATGACCGCGACGGCGGCAGCGTGAACCTCGCCGGTCGTCACGCCCGCGCGCACCTTTGCCAACGCCGCTTCCTGGGCCTCGCGTGCGACGTCCACGATCTTGCGAACATCCGCCGGCAAACCCGTCGACCCCACCTGGACCGGTCGGTCGAAACAGATGCCGTGCCCAAAGAACGGCCGGCCGCAATAGCAGAGCTGCAGGAGTTCCCCTTCCCGCATAGACCGACCGGCGGCAACTGCATGGGCGCGCCCTGAACGGATGCTGCCGCTACCCATGACATGGATGCCCTGGAGAAGCGGCGAATGGTTCTCATCGCCGTTCCACCATTCCGCGGCACGCCGCATCGCGGCCGTGCGGGAAGCAAGCGCCACTTCCCATTCGGCAACACCGGGGGCTAAAGCTTCGCAGCTTGCCTTGAACTGGTGGGCAGCGATGTCGGCGCAGCGCCGGACGACGTCGATCGTTGCGGCATCCTTGCGGCGACGCACCTCACGAAGCATGACTGTCACGTCCCGGATACGTTCGGTACCAAGGGCATCCCTGACCAGGTCGAGATTGCGCGCCGAGGTAGCGTCGAAGTCGACGCCGATCGTGCGGGCTTCCGGAGCTACTTTTCCGATATGCTCGGCGAGCGCGGCTGAGAACGACATAGGCGGCTTCGCCGGCTCTTCCCATTCGACCCATTCGATAGCCACGGGCACGCTGCATTGCGCCCGTATCTCAGGTGCTTCGATGCGAGGCGAGACAAAAGCCGCTGCGCCTTCCTGTGGCAGCACGAACCAGACCGGCCGCACCGATGCGATGCCATCCAGTCCGGCAAAGAAACGATGATTGTCGAAGCTCGACAGCGCGAGAACGTCGATGCCCTCCTGCTTCATCGCAGTTCGGGCGCGTTCGAGGCGTTTGCCGTAATCCGCCTCGGAAGGAAAGGTGAGCCTGGAGTTCGAAGGGTTCTCGTTCATTTTGCTCTCACGATGGTATTTCGCGTGTGATGGGACGGGCATGGCCGAAGGCGCCACGCGTGCCGCAGATGAGCGCGGAGTACTGCGCCGCGTCGCTGGCCGCTTCGGCAAGCGGTACGCCGGTCAGCACGCGGTAAACGAGGCGGCTTACAAATGCGTCGCCCGCGCCGAGCGTATCGACGGCATCGACAGGCACCGCGGGCGCGAACAGGATCTCGCCTTTGTGGCACACGGTGGCGCCACGCGCGCCCTGGGTGATCGTGACCAGTTCGACGCCGGCCGATTGGGCGCAACCCAGAACACGCGCCACTTCGTCGTCGCCGGCACTGCCGCGCGAGAAGGCAGCTGCCCTTAAATAAGGCAGGACACCAGCAGCATATTCCAAACTCCGTTCGGAAAAATCGAAGGAAATCGCAACGCGCTCGCGAATGTCGGGAAGCTGGTTGTCCAATCGGCTTGTCTCACCGGTGTGAACCAGGTCGAAGCCGGCAAGATAGTCGAGATCGGCGTTGTCGAGTCGGAACATCGATACGCCTTTCTCGCAGAGACCCCATCTGCGGTTGTTGCCGCTGTCGTCCATATGAACGGTGGCAAAGGCATTGGGTCCGTCCTCGACACGCAGCCGCTCGAGCTCAATGCCTTCAGCCTGCAGGCTCGAGCGGATCAGATCGCCATCGGCATCGGTGCCGATCACGCCGAGATAGGCAGCGTGCGCTCCGCTTCGCCGGGCGTGAACGGCGAAATTCACCGCGTTGCCTCCCGGAAACATCAGCCTTTGATTGAAATATCGGTCGACAACATTGTCACCGACGCCACAGACACGCATGCGAAATGCCTCAGTAGGTTGTCTTGAACATGTAGCGGCGGTCTGTGAGCGAATGCCCGGTGACCGCCTGGTAGTGTTCGGCCAAACGCTTGGAAAGGGTCGAGAGAAGGAGCGGGGAAATGTCCCCACGCATCGACGCCGGCACGCCGGGCAGGCTGTAGTCCATCGAATCGATCACGCGGCAGCGCCGGGTGTTCTTGTTAAGGAAAGCCTCAACTCGGTTGATCACCGGGCGGGTTTCGTCTTCGCCCTTGAACAGAAGAACCGCCGTATCGGGCTGAACAACCTCGAAAGCCCCATGCAGAAATTCGTTCGCGTTGAACCAGGACGCGTGCTTCCACTGCATCTCCATGAGATAACACATGGCGAATCCGTAGCCGGCGCCCTGGTTGGGACCGGCGGACAGGACGTAAGTCAGGGTCTCGGCCGCGAAGTCAGTGGCGATCTCGTGGAGGCGCGCCTCCGCCTCCTGCACAGCCAGTTCAAAAGCTGCCGGCACCGCAGCGAAAGCCTGTTCCAATGCCGCGAAATCGAATTTTGCACCGGCTTCCTTCAGAAGCGCCGTCACCATCAGGCCAATCAGCACTTGCTTCGGCGCCAGGATGGTTCGGTCGCTGTGGTACGTGAAGACGTCATCGCATTCGGCGGCGAGTTTGGTCGTCTCGTTCTTGGTAAAGCCGATGACGCGGGCGCCGGCGGAGCGCGACCAGCGAGCGACTTCGATCGTTTCTCCCGTCGTGCCGTTGTGCGATGCGACAAGCACCACTGATCCCGGCCCGAGCAGCGCAGGATGGCGGCGATTGAACTCTTCGCTATTAAGGCA
Source organism: Mesorhizobium sp. LjRoot246 (assembly GCF_964254115.1). Classification (NCBI taxonomy): domain Bacteria; kingdom Pseudomonadati; phylum Pseudomonadota; class Alphaproteobacteria; order Hyphomicrobiales; family Phyllobacteriaceae; genus Mesorhizobium; species Mesorhizobium sp. LjRoot246. Next base: position 6,006,144 of record NZ_CAXUSN020000001.1, read on the forward strand.
GAAAGTCGGAAATCCGGCGCTTCGGTCGCACTGGTACGATGCGGCAGAGAAGTCGTTCAGGGAGCCACCGCAACCGATCAGGAAGAGGTTGCGCATTCCATCAGCTGCGGCCTTGGCCACGTGCCTGATCCGTTCGCGTTGCTCGACGGCGGCTTCAGTGATGCGACGGAAATCGACATCTGTTGGGACAAGATTGGGGTATCGATTCACAGTGCCTCTCTTTTTGCGATCAAGATGTGATAGCGCTCTCATGTGATAACGCTCTCACACTTCCCAATGGGTTGTCAAGGGGCGTCGCGGCGGTCTATTTGTCCGCCATGCACGGGCACGAGTCCCGCAACGCGGATGCGATCAGACCATGAAGGATAATGGACGCTCCGGCGCTCAGCCGACGATCGCCCACGTTGCGCGTGCGGCGGGTGTCTCAAGCGCAACCGCGGCGCGGGTGCTTGGCGGTTACGGCTATGCCGGTGCTGAGACGCGCCAGCGCGTCTTCGACGCCGCAAAACGCCTGGCGTACCAGCCCAACCAACTCGCTCGCAGCATGGCGACCGGCCGCAGCGAGATGATTGGCGTCGTTGTAGCCGATATTGAGAATCTGTATTTTGCGCGAGCCATTCGGGCTATCATAGACACAGCCAGTGCAAATGGCTTCGGTGTGGTTCTAGCCAACACCGACGAGGATATTGAGCTTGAGCGTGACGCGGTGCGCGTGCTGCTCGCCAACCGTGTCGATGGCCTGATTGTTTCGCCAACCTCCAGCATCGAGGTGGATCACCTCATCGGCGCGCGGGACATGGGCTGCCCCTTTGTCCTTCTCGACAGACGCGTGCCGGTACTCAATGCCGACACCTTTGCGATTGACAACTTTCGCGCGGCCCATCAGGCGGTGGCATCTCTCATCAAGCAAGAACACCGACGCATCGCGCTGGTGTCCAACGCTCCATCTCGTGGGGAGCAACATTACCTGATTTCCTCTGTTCGCGAGCGTATCGACGGTTACCGCGCAGCGCTCCACGACGCCGGCATCCAGATTGTCCCCAAGCTGATTATCCTCGGAGGTTGGGACACTGAGAATCTTGCTCGCCAGTTGCGCCAGCTCTGTCAGTCTGCGAACCGTCCGACCGCTTTTCTCGCGACAGACAGTTCCGTCGCCCTCGTCCTTCTCAACGTTCTTCGGGAGCTAGATTTATCGATACCCGACAAGGTTTCGCTCATCTGCTTTGACGACGCCGACTGGACGGCGGCGGTGACGCCGCCCCTGACCGTTGTGTCGCAGCCCATCAGAGACTTAGCCAAAGCTGCGACAGAAGATCTGATCGCTCGTTTGCAAGGCGAGGCTACAGGTCCTGCCAAGGAAACCTTGCTACAGGCGACGATGATAGACCGTGGCTCAGTCAGCAGTGCCTTGGCAAGGCCGAGTGTCAAGCGACGAACGTCAGCGGCTGGGAACTGACATTCGTCAACTCTCCTGTTGTTGCTGCCCTTTGCTTAGAAAGCCGGGGGCTCGGCCGAAGCCAATGCATACTGCAACATCTGAAGCTCAAGACCCGGTCAGACTTGTCCCTTTCACAGGTCGAAACCGCCGATGACACGACGCCGGGGCTGAAGCTCTTTTCTCATCGAACACAATCGCCTTCAATTTCGACTCGTTGCTGAGGAGTACGAGATGACCCGATCGAATGAAGAAGCGCTCAAGCGCACAATCCGGAGACGCCAGCTGCGTGAAATGGTGCCGCTTGCGGACAGTACGATCTACGAAATGGAACAGCGGGGCGAATTCCCGCGCCGCTTCGCCTTGACTCCAAGATGCGTGGTTTGGGATCTGGGCGAGGTTCAAGCATGGCTCGCGGCCCGTCGCTCAAAGCCAATCCTGCGCGCTCCGAAACCGGACCTTAAGCAGCGTCGGGCTCGGCCGATCAGAGAGCCGGATCAGGCTCCAAGAGGGGCATCGACGGCGGGATGAGCGTCGGGACGAACTTCTTGCCAACGACCCAGGCGTCGATGATGTCCGACCATTCCTGCATCATGTGGCGGCGCTGCATTTCGTATTCGGCCTTGTTGTAGACGCCACGTGACGAGCGTCCGTCCTCGTGGGCCAGGCACTTTTCAATCCAATCGCTGTTGAAGCCAAGTTCATTCAACAGAGTTGAGCCCGTTCGCCGCAGGTCATGAACCGTGAACGGCTCGAGGGGCAGCCCCTCGGACTTCGCGCGCTCGACGACTGCGTAAGTGATCCGATTGAAGGTTGCACGCGACATCGGAGCATCCGCATCGTACCGCGATGGAAGAAGGTATCTGGAATTTCCCGCACAGGTCTTCAGGGCAATCATGATGTCGAGCGCTTGGCGCGACAGGTAGACGTTATGCGCCTTCGACCGCTTCATGCGTTCCTTCGGGATCGTCCAGACCGCATTCTCAAAATCGACCTCGTCCCACACCGCGTCCTGCAGCTCGCTCTTGCGCACCATGGTGAGCAGATACAGCCGCATTCCCAAACGGATCGTGGGAATTGTGGCGACGTGCTCCAGCTGCTTGAGCATCACGCGAATTTCTGAGGGCGAAAGCGAGCGGTCCTTTGGCACGAAGGTAGCAATTGAAGCGGGCCCGACTTCATCAGCCGGATTGGCGACCTTCTCCCCGTGCAAGATCGCGAAGCCGTAGATTTGCTTCAGGATGTCTCGAACGTGGATGGCGGTCGCTGGAGCACCGCGTTCAACGATAGCGCCGCAATGGGCCCGGAGGTCATCGGGTGTGATCTCCGTCAGGAGGCGATTGCGCCAGACCGGAAGAAGCTCCCGTTCGAAAATGGCGCGCCGCATGGCGCGCGTGCTGTCGGCCATCGGCGCGGCAGTGAGCCATTTCTCACCGAATTCGCCAAAACTCTTTGCCTCTTTCAAGCGCCGCTTGTCACGCTGCTTCTCGATCGCCGGCGATCGCCCTTCGCCTATGGCGCGCTTGGCGTCGAGGCACTTCTCTCGGGCCAACGCGAGCGAGATGCCATCTCTGCCATATCTGCCTAGGTAGACCGTCTCACGGCGTCCATTCAGCCTGTAATCCAGGCGAAACGAGATCGCGCCACTGGGCATGACGCGGACGTACAAGCCGTCACGGTCAGCGATCTTGTAGATTTTTTCTTTTGGTTTCAGTGCCTTAAGGGTGGCGTCCGTCAACATACCCATTGCCTCCTAAAAAGTACCGTCAGTACAATTTCGAGGCTCCGCGGAAGGAAATTCCTTTTTTCTTCAATGCCTTAAGGCACAAAAAAGTACCGTCACGAGCCTCATTTGGCCTGACGGTACTTTGATAAATTAGAGTGGGCAATATGCGGAAGGTCCGTCAAGCGGTCCGTCAAAGCCAATCTCTGCGCACCGATTGTCGCCGATTGTCTCTGAACAGATTTATTTTTGTTCTCAGTACGTTACGTCGCAGACCGGCCTATTTTCGGCGGCGTTTGGGTAGGTCTGAATCATTCCCACTCGATTGTTCCCGGCGGCTTCGAGGTGACGTCGTAGACGACGCGGTTGATGCCGCGGACTTCGTTGATGATGCGGGTGGCGGCGGCGCCGAGGAAGGCCATGTCGTAGTGGTAGAAATCGGCCGTCATGCCGTCGACCGAGGTGACGGCGCGCAGCGCGCAGACGAACTCGTAGGTGCGGCCGTCGCCCATCACGCCGACCGTCTGCACCGGCAGCAGCACGGCGAAGGCCTGCCAGATAGCGTCGTAAAGGCCGGCCTTGCGGATCTCGTCGAGATAGATGGCGTCGGCCTCGCGCAGGATTTCCAGTTTTTCGCGGGTGATGCCGCCGGGGCAGCGGATGGCGAGACCGGGACCTGGGAAGGGGTGCCGGCCGATGAAGCTTTCGGGCAGGCCGAGCTCCTTGCCAAGCGCCCTCACCTCGTCCTTGAACAGTTCGCGCAGCGGCTCGACCAGCTGCATGTTCATGCGCGCGGGCAGGCCGCCGACATTGTGGTGCGACTTGATCGTCACCGACGGGCCGCCGGTGAAGGAGACGCTTTCGATGACGTCGGGATAGAGCGTGCCCTGCGCTAGGAATTCGGCGCCGCCGAGTTTCTTGGCCTCTTCCTCGAACACCTCGATGAACAGCCGGCCGATGGTCTTGCGTTTTTTCTCCGGGTCCGACTCGCCTTCAAGCGCACCAATGAATCGATCCGACGCGTTGACCAGAATGAGAGGCAAATTGTAGTGCTCGCGGAACATCGCCACCACGCTGGCGGCCTCGTCCTTGCGCATGAGCCCGTGGTCGACGAGGATGCAGGTGAGCTGGTCGCCGACTGCTTCGTGGATCAGAAGTGCTGCGACCGAGGAATCCACGCCACCCGACAGCGCGCAGATGACCTTGCCCTTGCCGACCTGCTTGCGGATCGTCTCGACCGCGTGCTCACGATAGGCGCGCATGGTCCAGTCGCCCTCGATGCCGGCGATGTTGTGGACGAAGTTCCTGAGCAGCCGGGCACCATCAGGCGTATGCACCACCTCAGGATGGAACATGATGCCGTACATCTTGCGCTCGATATTGCCGAAAATGGCAAAGGGCGAGCCTTCCGACTTGCCGAACACTTCGAAGCCCTTGGGCAAGGAGATGACGCGGTCGCCATGGCTCATCCACACCTGGTGGCGTTGGCCAGGCGCCCACAGGCCCTCGAACAGCGGGCTGTCCTTTTCGATCTCGACGAAGGCGCGGCCGAACTCGCGATGGTCGGAGCTTTCGGCAACGCCGCCCATCTGCACGCACATGGCCATCTGGCCATAGCAGATGCCAAGCACCGGCACGCCGGCGTCGAAGACGATCTGGGGCGCGCGCGGGCTGCCGATGTCGCCGGTCGATGCGGGACCGCCCGACAGGATCACGGCTTTCGGATTGATGCGCTTGAACGCCGCTTCGGCCGACTGGAACGGCACGATCTCGGAAAACACGCCTGCCTCGCGGATGCGGCGGGCGATGAGCTGGGTGAACTGGCTGCCGAAATCGACAATCAGGACGGTGTCGGGATGATTGGCTGTTTTCATGGCGAGCGTTTAGAGAAAGAAATGAGTCGGCGCAATGGGTTGCGACCTTCAGACTGGCCTGGCATCTTCATGGGATGGTTCCGTCCGAAGCATGCCCGAGCCGATCGCCCGCTCCAGCCGCATGACGGCGTCCGCCAGCTTCTCGTCGATGACATGCAGGTATTCGGTCCAGTCGCCGACGTGCCTGAGATCCGCCGCACCGTCGGAAATGCCGCGCAGCCCGATCAGCGGGATGTCGAACAACTGACAGGCGCGCAGGCAGGCGAAGGTCTCCATGTCGACCATGTCGGCGGCGATCCCGTCATAGGCCGCGCCGGTGACGATCGCGCCACCGGTCGACAGGGTCGCCAGCTTGATGTCCGGTATCTTGAAGGGCAACGGCACGGTCACCGGCAGGTCAAGGAAGGGTGTCGCGCCCTTCTCGAAGCCGAGCGGCGAGGCGTCGATGTCGCGATAGCTGACCGAGGTCGCCTGGTAGATTTCCGTCTGCTCCAGTGTCCGGCTGCCGGCAGAGCCGAGCGAGACGACGAGGTCGGGCAGCGCCTTCTGCGACTTCAGCCAGGACAATTCCGCGCCCAGTCTGACGCCGGCCTCGACCGGACCGACGCCTGTCATCAATGGCGTGAACAGCTGCTTGAGGTGCGGGCCATATTCGGCCTGCGCCGCCATGACGAAGAGGACGTCCTTGCCGGAGAGGCGGGACACTTTATCGGCCATGGTGATTTACTCCTCCCGATCACTTGCTTATCTGCACCGCCGCTCGCCGGGACCCGCTGCCTCCGGCAGCTCCCGGCGTTCGTGGCCTTTCATCGTGCCACCGGCACGATGAATTCGCCTGCGGCGAACCGGCCACTCACCCCTCTATGCCATCACGGCCGACCACCGTCATCATGGTTCCGGTCATGGTGGCGATCAGCTTGGCCTCGCCGTCGGCGGCGAAGGCATAGGCCTGCCCATCGGCTACGATGATGGTACGGCCGGGCTTGGTTACCGAGCCGCGGAACAGGAAGCGCTCGCCACGGCCCGGCGCCAGCAGATTGACCTTGAACTCGATGGTCAGCACGCCGGAGTTTTCCGGCATCAGCGAGAAAGCGGCATAGCCGCAGGCCGAGTCCAGCGCGGTCGAAATGACGCCGGCATGCAGGAAGCCGTGCTGCTGGGTGAGCGCTGCCGAATAGGGCATCTCGATCTCGATGATGCCGGGCGTCACCAGCGTCAGTTCGGCGCCGATCGTGGCCATCGCCTTCTGGCGCGCGAAGGAGGTCCTGACGCGATCTTCATAGTCCGGGGCGGGTACGATCTTTGCTGCCATGGCCGCTGCCTTCCTTTATGCGGATAAGCTTATTGCAGAGGCATGGGCGGCAGGCAAATGCTTTTGCTGCACTGCAGCAATCGTCCGCGCCTGCGGGCTGGCGGCCGTCAGGAATGGCGATGCCCAATCGGATTCAGGCCGACCTGCGCAACGCACAGAAGTAAAACCCATCCGTGCCGCTCAGCGCTGGCGACAGCGAGATGTCGCCTTTGGCGCCGATGCGTGCGGCTGCCGCATGGCCGGGAAAACGGCTGTCCCAGAGCGCGCGGTGGTCGACCGGCACGAAGCCGCTGTTACGCTGCCTGAACTCCGCGATCTGTTCGCCATTCTCCTCATCGAAGACCGAGCAGGTGATGTAGACCAGCAGGCCGCCCGGTTTGACATAGGCTTTGGCCGCATCGAGGATCGCCGACTGCTCACCCTTGCGGGCGTCGAGCTGCCTTTGCGTCAGCCGCCATTTGGCATCGGGACGGCGCCGCCAGGTGCCGCTGCCGGTGCAAGGCGCATCGACCAGCACGATGTCCATGTGGTTGCCGAGCGGGGCGAGTTCGGCCGGCTTGGTGACGATCTGGACATTGCGGTTTTCAGAGCGGCGAATGCGATCGAAGATCGGCGCAAGCCGGGCCTTTTCGGCATCGTGGGCAAAGATCTGGCCCCGATTGTCCATCGAAGCCGAAAGCGCCAGCGTCTTGCCGCCGGCGCCGGCGCAGAAATCCAGCACCTGCATGCCGGCTTCGGCCCCGGCAAGGGCGGCCGCCACCTGCGAGCCTTCGTCTTGGACCTCGAACCAGCCTTTCTGGAAGGCCGGTTCAGCCTGCACGTTCGGGTGCCGGCCGTCGCCGTCGATCGGCGGGATTCGGATGCCGTGCGGTGCGATGGCCGCGGGTTTCGCACCGGTTCCCGTCAATTCAGCCAGCACCTTGTCGCGGTTGGCCTGCAAGGTGTTGACCCTGAGATCGAGTGGCGGACGTGTCGCCAGTGCCGCGCCCTCGTCGACCCAGTTGGCACCAAAGACCTGTTCGAAAAGCGGTTCGCACCAATCCGGTATGTCAGCCCGAACCGCGGCCGGCGCATCGGCAAGCCGGCGCCCGGCAATTGCCTGAAGCTCGGTTGCAGTCAGCAGCGGTGGTGCGAACTTGTCACCATCGAGCGCGTCGTTGAGCGATTGTGCCGTCTGGCCCCATTCGAGCAGCAGCGCGCCGAAGCCGATTGCGCGCGGCGTGTCCTCGCCCAGCAGCCAGCCGGCGGAACGCTTGTGGCGCAAGGCGTCATAGACGATGTTGCCGATGGCCGCCCGGTCGCCGCCGCCGGCGAAGCGATGCGACAGGCCCCAATCCTTCAGCGCGTCCGCCACCGGCCGGTGGCGCCGGCCGATGTCTTCCAGCACTTCGATGGCCGCAGCCAGCCGTCCGCCCAGTCGCATTCGTCATTCCATCAAATCGAGCACATGATCTCTGGGCCTGCTCTTAGAGCCTTTCACGCCTGGATTGAACCCCGCTTTCGCCTTTGCAACGAGCGAGGCAATCCCGGTCGCGGCGCGCCAGCAGATGATATCCTCGGCAAGCAGCAACAGACATATCAATAGATGAAAGGTCTCTAATGTTCGCAACTGATGTCTGCAAGCACGCAATCTGGCGCAACTGCGCTGCTTCCCAAGTTTTTCGCCAGGGAATACTCTTGCCGGCATGATTCGCGGCGCGGAAAACGCGGGCCGGCGGATCGCTACGAGGAGAGGGCAATGAAGACTTATTTGGCGGAAGTTCTAGGCACATTTCTATTGGTGTTCATCGGCACGGCGTCGGTGGTGACGGGCGGCTTTGGCGGTGCCCTGCCGCTCGGCCAGGAAGGCATCGGTCTGGCGTTCGGCATCGGCCTCATCGCGGCGGCCTATGCGATTGGCCCGATTTCGGGCGCGCATCTCAATCCGGCGGTGACGCTCGGTGTCTTCCTTGCCGGCCGGCTGCCGGCTAAGGACGTCATCCCCTACTGGATCGCGCAGATCATCGGCGCCATCCTCGCCTCGCTGGCGTTGTGGATCATCGTCTCCGGCCAGGTTGGCGGACACACCACCGGCTTCGGCGCCAATGGCTGGGATGTGACGAAATGGGGTGTCAGTTCGGCATTCCTGTGGGAAGTGATCGGCACCTTCACCTTCGTCACCGTGATCCTTGGCGTCACGGCTGAAAAGCACTCGACGGCGTTCGCCGGGCTGGTTATCGGCCTGACGCTGGCAGGGCTGCACTTCGCCATCATCCCGGTGACCGGCACGTCGCTCAATCCGGCCCGCTCGATCGGCCCGGCGCTGTTTTCGGGAACTGCCGCGATCGGCCAGCTCTGGCTGTTCATCATTGCACCGTTGATCGGCGGCGCCATTGCCGGCGTGGTTGCCAAGGCACGCATCTTCGAGAAGGACTGAGCTTTGGAAGGCTAAATATGAAAAGGCGCGGGCCATGGCCCCGCGCCTGAAGGCGGCGCGTACCGGGAAGTGAGCTTCGAGCCATAGCGAGATTGACTGGAACCGCATGTCCTTCAATCTCCGGAATCGTGCTAGACATCGCTACCGATTGAATAGCGCCTGCTGGTTCGAGGTCCCATTGACACAACGGCTATCGGATTTCGACATTGGCTTGCTGCTGACCCTCGACGCGCTGTTGAAGCACCAGAACGTCACCCATGCGGCGTCGAGATTGAACATTAGCCAATCGGCCCTGTCGGCCCGCCTGACGCGGCTGCGTCAATTGCTGAACGACCCACTCTTCACAACGGCGGCGTCCGGGCGGGGAATGATCCCGACGCCTCACGCCCTGGCACTTGAGCCCGAACTCACGCGGCTGCTCGAACGGTTGAGCGATTTCGTGAATGCCGCTCATCTGTTCGACCCCGCGACAAGCAAACGTGTCTATCGCATTGCCGCAACGGACAATCCGGCGGCGATCCTGGCTCCGGACCTCATTCCGCGGTTCAAATCCCAGGCTCCCAACGCAAAGGTCGCCTTTACGGTGCCCAACAAGCCGAGGATCGTCGAGCACCTCGAGCAAGGCGACGTCGATCTCTTCATCGGAGCCGCGGAAGACGGTTCCAGTGGCCTGATCGGTCAGAAACTGTTCGAAGAGGAATTCGTTACCGCGCAGCGGCACGGCCATCCGCGTGGCCAGGGACCAATCACCCTGGACGAATTCTGTGCCCTCGACCATCTGCTCATTTCGACGAGCGGCGGGCATTTTGCAGGGATGATCGACGACGCGCTTGCCGAAATTGGCCACGAGCGTAACGTGACGGTCTCCATCCAGAGCTACGCCCTGGCCCCGCTCGTTCTGGCCAACAGTGATCTGATCTGCACCCTGCCCCGGCGTTTCCTGAAGCGCTTCGCTCAAATCCTCGATCTGTTCGAAGCCCCCTTACAGCTCTCGCCGTTCGCCATGAACCTGTTCTGGCACCCGCGGATGCGCAGTGACCCCGCCCACATATGGCTGCGCAAACTGGTGATGCAGAGCGCTCGCCGCAGTCACGAAGAGTAGTGACCGGACGCCATTCCGGCCACCATATGCCGTGCAATCAGAACTTCTGCAGCAGGTAGTCGCCGACCTTGTCGGCAGCGGGGTCGAACAGCGTATCGAGCCGCGAGTTCAGCACGTAGACATCGTCGCCCAAAATCGCCGCGGCCGTCGGCATCGACATGATGCTGCGCTTCTGCCGGACGATCGTTGCCGATGCCCAACCGTCGGTGGAAACCAGTTCGACGGTGCGATCGACGCCAAGGTTCTGCACGACCACGAGGTGTTGGTCATCGATCAACTGAATGCCGTCGGCACCCGTCAGGGCCTCGGGCAGCGTCACCGGCTCGACCTTGCGGGGGTCGGCGATGCTGACGCGAAACAGCTCACCCGTATTGTATTTGCCCACGAGCAGATAGCCGTCCTTGTGCCAGGCGATGCCGTTCAGGTTGAAGCCATCGCCAGCCATGAAGCGTGGATCCTGCGCAAAGATCGTCGCCTTGCCCGCTGTATCGATCCGGTAGACGATCGGGGCAAAACTGTCGGTCACATAAGCGTTTCCGTCGGCGTCGAGCGCGATATCATTGGCAAAATGCGTGCCTTCGCTGAGGATGCCGAGATCGTAATAGGCCCGATTCTGGCCGGTCGTGGCATCATATGTGGCCACTCCCGCAAGCTTGCCCTTGGTCGACGCACTGGTGCGGTCGCCGACGCCCGGATCGGAGTTCGTCACCCAGAGCGTATTGCGCTCGTCATCGACGAGCAGGCCCGCCGTGGAAACCAGCCTCGCGTCGTGGACGAACGCCGTGTACTTCCCGGTTTCATCGACCTTGGCCACCAGGCCATGACGCACCGAGCCGACCATGAAAATGTCCTGCCTGGCCGACCACGTAATGCTTTCCGGATAACTCTGGTCGGAGGCGAACGAAATTCCCTGAGCCGTGCTGTCGGCCATCGATGGCGATACAATATTGAAGAAAACCATGGCTGCGACGCCAGCCATTACAGAGCGGGAGATCATGATCGGTTCCTTTCGATCGGTTGATGTCACCGCTCTAGAACTCTGCGCGCGCCTTGAGAAATCGCGCTTCACGATGAGACGAATCGATCGTGTTCATGGGTTTGGTACTTGTTAAAATCCAAACCCACCCCATCGCCCGACCTGCCATCAACGGGCTCGATGCCACCAATGCGCATGATCGATTGGCGCGTTGGCGGACATGCCAGCATGTTTCAGGCGCTTCAACATCGGCAGACGCCAATCGGGCGGACTGGGTGGTTGTTCAACGATGGGACAGAAAAAATGCTCAATCTGTATTTTCACGCCACGCCGAATTCAATGAAGGTGGCGGTGCTGCTGGAAGAACTGGAATTGCCTTTCGACGTCTCGCCGGTCGATATCTTCAAGGGCGAGCAGCACGCGCCGGAATTCCGGGAGATCAATCCAAACGGCAAGGTTCCGGCGATGGTGGACGGGGATGTGACGATATTCGACTCCCATGCCATCCTGCTTTACCTCGCCGAGAAGCACGGAAAATTCATTCCTGGCGAACTGAGGACCAAGGCTTTGATGCTGTCATGGCTTCAGTTCGTGGCGACGGGCCTATCGCCGTTTTCCGGCCAGGCGATCCACTTTCTGCACTACGCGCCGGAAGATATCGTCTATGCGAAAAATCGTTACGTGAAGGAGCTCGAGCGCCACTACGCGGTTCTGGACCGTCGGCTTGGGCAGGCACGATATCTGGCGGGCGACGAGTACACGATCGCGGACATGGCGCTTTGGGGTTGGGCCGCCTCCGCCGGATATGCATTCGGCGAGAAAGGCCTTGGCGACTATCCCAATGTCATGCGCTTCATGGACGAAGTGACCAAGCGCTCTGCGGTTCAGCGAGCCTTGGACATGAAGGCAAAGCATACCTTCAAGGCTGAGCTCGATGCTGAATCACGTCGCGCCATGTTCCCGCAAAACGAGATAGGTGCCGCATGATCCGGAATTCCGTCATTTCTACCCCTTGAGTTGGAACATGCGCTGCAGCAATATTCCGTCTGCGACGTTCTGGCTTTGTACGGTCGCCACCGCGACGAAGTGGTCCGCTTGCTTCGGGTCTCCGGCTTGCAGTGCTGTTATGCACGATTCGAGTAAAATCACCTCCAATTCGAGTAAATTCACATCCAATCCAATTACAGAGTTGCCACATGATACCAATCTACATCGGGTATGATCCACGCGAAGCCCGAGTTCTGGACGTAGCGCGGTGGAGCGCCTTCCGGCGGACAAGCACGCCGCTGGAGATACAGCCACTCGTGCTCAGAGAGCTTGAAGCTCAAGGAATCATGAAGCGGCCGATGGAGATACGTGACGGCAGGCTCTGGTGCCCGATTTCCGAGGCACCGATGGCGACGGAGTTTGCCATATCGCGCTTTGCCGTTCCGTTCATGCGGCAAGGCGGCTGGGCCATGTTCTGCGATTGTGACGTCTTGTTTCTGAAGGATCCGGTCAAGCTGCTCGACCTGGTCGACCCTTCCTACGCGATTATGGCCGTCAAGCACCGGCAACGCGAATCCGAAGCGGTCAAGATGGACGGACAAACGCAGATGTTCTATCGCCGCAAAAACTGGTCGTCGGTCGTCTTGTGGAATTTGGATCATCCCGCCAACAAAAGACTGACCAACGAGATGCTCAATACGTGGCCCGGACGCGACCTCCACGCCTTCAAATGGCTTGAGGACGATGAGATCGGGGAGTTGCCTCTGGCCTGGAATTACCTCGTCGGGGCTTCGGCTTCCGAACTCGATCCCGCCGATGTCTCGCTGGCCCACTACACGCTCGGCGGTCCCTGGTTCGCGGGCTGGTCCGGCGCGACGCAATGGGACGAATTGTGGAGCAGAGAAGAGAGCATTCTGCGCGCGTTTGAGGAAAATGCGATTCAGATCCCCGTATGAAAATGGCGCTTTCGGACCTCTTGCCAAAGCCAGTTCTTCGCTTGCCCAGCGGCACGGGTCCCGCATTGGTGATGGGATCGGCGCCGAATTTTCGCCTCCCTGAGCGGCATGATGCCGGTTGGGCGCTTGTGACCATCAACGCTTCCCAGCTTTTGGCGGAAACCTTCGGCCTCTCCGCTCCTGATATCGCCCTCATCCGCCGCGGCATTTTAGTCGGCGACAGCGAGCAGGATCTTTATAAGCGTGATTTGTTGAAAGGACGGCAGGCAAAGCACCTGATCGTCCCGGTTTGGCCTGATGTCGAGGACAAGTTGAAAGCCGGTTGCCGCACCTTCAACTATCGTTATGACACCTTGCAGGCGCTTACCAAATGGCAGCTTGCCAACATCGTCTGGCGGGTTAGCGGCAAATATCATGTGTCCCGCGGCTGGCACCGGAAAATCTCCACCGGCGTTTTCGCGATCACGCTGGCGCGTTTCGCCGGTTTCGCTCCTGTTGTGGTCAGCGGGTTTTCCCTGTCCCAAGCCGGGCATGGATACGACACCCGAAATGCCTTTCGATATCATGTCGACGAAGATGCGGATTTGCTTCGACGGATGGTGAGAAGAGGTGAGCCAATCTACGCCGAGGATAGAGACTTCGCTGCGGAAAGTGGCTTGCCCTTATGGCAGGGACAGATGCAATGATGGCGAGGCCGAACGACGACAATGACTAAGGACTTGAGGCTTCGCCTTTGAGCTGCTTTCCTTTGCTGGTTATCGGAAGGGACAATCCACAGTAAAAGACAGGGGGATTTCTTGGGAAGTCCGCAATAGGGCGGACCATCCCGAGCCTTTCAACGAAGACGACCGTGCTCCGATGTTGAGAGATATCCCTTAGCCGAAACCGTGAGTTAGCGAAAGGCAGCCAAGCAAGAGGACATCGCGCTGCTACGCGTTCTTGCGAAGGATGCATCAAATCCGAAACAACCCCTTAGTTGTTTGAAGGCCCGACGCGTTTGGAGCGACCATCGCCATTGCCTGGCTTGAGAGCCCAAGATGGTCTTTCAACACCGCGTTGACGATCGAGCGGACATCGGTGGTGACCGCTAAATCGGTCACCTCGTGGAGCTGATCTGGCGCTAATCCGGGCCAGCGACCCGCGATCCGCCCCCCGGCTATCGCACCACCCATCAAGAACGCTACGCTGGCGCCACCATGGTCGGTGCCGCCTTGCTCGTTGAAGTGGATAGAGCGCCCGAATTCCGTAATGCCGAGCACAACGGTTTGATGCCAGATCGCGGCTGCTGCTTCCGAGAAAGCGACGACGCCACGCGCCAATGTCCCAAGGGTCGCCGAAAGACGCTCTCCCTGAGCAACGTGGGTATCGATGCCGTCCAACTGCAGCAGGGCCACGCGCGGACCGTCCGGCCTGGACAGCGCCTGCGCCGCGGAGGTCGCCGCTGCGGCAAAGCTGGCGGCACTCAGCGCATGTCGCCGTGCAAGCAACGTCTGCACCGCGTCTCCGGCTGTACCAGACGCCTCACCGAGGCAAAGGCGGGCGATGTCAAGTCCCGGATTGGCCAATACAAGATCGAAAAGCACATCATTCGAGAGGTCGGCCGGCGCTGGACGCCAGATTGGTTGCCTTCCCTGCGACAGCACCGAAGCGGCTCTTCCTGGCCAGCCAAAATCGCCGCCGTCGACATCGCCGTCGAACAGGACCCTCTGCGCGACGCCATGCGATTTCCCGATACCCGGGATGCCCGTCGCGGGCAGGATCAGCAGTTCGCCGGCCGAATAGAACGGAGCAAGAGGTTCCAGCGCCGGATGAAGCGCAAACAGCGGATCAAGCTTCCCACCGTCGTCGGAGACGTCAAGTTCTCTCGCCCTGCCTCGCACTCGCGGGAAATCCGGATCACCATAGGGCGGCAGCGCGGCCAGCGCATCAAGTCCGCCCCGAAGGTGAACGACCAGTAGTCGCGGGTGGCTGTCGCCAGAAAAAACCGCCGAAGCACGCCCTGCGCTCGTCCCAAACAGCGAGGCAAGACCTAAACACTGGAGGGCCGCACGGCGCGTCAATTGCATGTCGGATAATCCGGATCAGTGACGTCCGACTTTCCTGCCGTCGAATATCCAAGCTGATCGGCATTTGGGATCACGCTCTTTTTGGTCGGGACCTTTGGCAAATTCGCAGGGTTCCGAGCCAGCAGTCCTGCCAGAACTGGAGCGGCAAAGGATGTCCCCGAACAGATATTCTGTCTTAGCTTGTGATTGTCCGTGCTCCGCCAAAGCACCTGGATGCCAACGCCGGGCTCGGACATGGCCGCGCCAAAAGCGCCGCCATTCCAAAGCAGATCACACCAATCGCCTGAAACGGTGCTGCACGCGCCTGTGCCGGTGGTGCCGGCCTTTATATATGTGCTATCGGATGCCGAGACACTTTGGATGAAGCCTTGCGTCGGGTTTGGAGAAACGTATTCCGACGCATTCGCCGGGAAAAAGGATTGTACCCACGACGGCTCGTCGTCTTCCTGCGCATTGCCCGCCGCAATCACAATGCGGACCTGCTTGTTTGCGATCTCAAACAGCAGCTTGTCCATCTGACCAAGCAGGTCTAACTGGCCACCCTTCCTCGCGGTCTCCATGAACTGCGCGCCCCAACTGATGTTCAGGATTTGGCCGGCGGACGCGTTATCACGAACATATTGCAGGGCGACAAGCGGCGGTCCGACGATCTTCGACTTCTTGTCCTCAAATGCCTTGACAATCTTGAGCGGCACACCGGGGCTGACCCCAACGATGCCAAGGTATTGACCGCTTGTTCCACTTTGCACACGCATTCCACCAATAATGCCTGCAACCATCGTGCCGTGACCTTGATGGTCTGGCACGCCGATGACCTTGCTGCATGGAGTGACCATACAGTTGATCCGTTCCGAAATATTAAGAAGCCCGTTTGTGACGACGTCGTCGTCGATACCACTATCGATGATCCAGACCGCGGACCCGTTGGTCACAGGACTGGGCGACCCGATTACTCTGCAAACGCTCGGCGGCACCAGCTTGTCACCCATCACAGGCTCTAGCCGACGGCGTCCTTCGCAAGCGCCATCCGCGAACAGGCTTACTTCAAGGGAGTCCGGTTCCTGATACCCCTCCGATCGAAGCTTGTCAGCTTCCTCGTCGGTAAAGCTTCCAGTGACCAGGCTAAATCCCAGGTCCGGCATGTCGACAGCCTGCAGTGCTTCCCCCAACGGATTGATCTTGTTCAGGTTGGCGATGCTCGTTCCAAATATGACCTTGTCCGCAAGTGGTGCGACGAATGTACGTTGCGTAACTTGTGGCTCGCCGGGGGCTTCGTCCGCGTACACAATAGTGGGCGCGGAAAGAATGGCGGCGAGCTGATATGTAATGATAAAAGTCACAAGCCAGGCGAGCTTCATGAATCCCTACCGTCCGCTGGTCGACTGGCTGACAGAATGCTCCCAATACCTCTATCTGTCCACGGCAACCTCCTTGCCGCCAAAGAAGAAGCAGCCTAGGTTGTCTCGCACGCCTCAAAGCGCGGGGAGCAACGCTTGTGCCCAAGGTGAAACTCAAGCCAGGCCGACAGGCCCAGGAGATTGGCGCGGCGCTCGTGGGGGCTTGGCTAAAGGCTTTGCCGCCCGCGTTCACGGCGACTATATCAGCAGTAGGTTCGACCGGCCCTTTGAGTATAACCGTCAACGTGGCGAACGCATTCATGCTCAATGACGTCATAGCTCTGCGCACTAAAGACAGGACCGGCGGCGTTCGAAGTGTGATGGTAGGACCGATCACCACGGGCACTTCGGGAAAAACCTTTCGTGTAGTTGATCTTGCCGGTGTCGATATCGACTACAAAGGCAAAAGTTTGGTGAATGGCGTGGTGTCGAAAGTAAAAGACTTGAATGACGCTACTCTTCGTAGCGAAGTCACTATTGTGCTGGAGCAAATCGTCGACGCGAAAGTGAAACTGGTGTGCGACGCCCCAACGGAGTTGACTGTAGTCCTACCAGCCCTGCCGGAAGGCGTCGTCACGCGAGAGGATCTGCTGGATTACCTAGGGACGTACCACAACAACGCACAGGGTCGGCACTATCATGACGAGCTTGCGTCCGCGGTCCTTTTCGGCTGCCGATAGCAAACTTCAATTTCAGTCCGGTAACCCTGCGGCGAGCAGCCCCTTGAACAGCGTGGCCCGATCCTCCTCCAGCCGATAGGGCTCCTTGGCCACAAATCGACGGCAAGAAAAGCTGGGCGTACCCGCCAACACGCGAGCCGCATACAACTTTGCGTCGCTGTCCCGGCCAAGCACCGAGCTCGAAGCGGCCATGTAGGCGGTAACCCATGCCGGCATTGTCGACGAACGGCTCAAAGCGACCAGTGCCGACTCGGGCCGGCCCGCAATGAAGTGGACGATGCCGCGAAACGGCCAATACCAGGATGGTTCGTAGAGTGGATCGAGCACCTGCGCCCGCTCGAACCATTGCATGGCGCGATCCGGCTCGCCGCCAAATGTGTAGAGGGTGCCGAGATAAGAAACCTGCTCGGGATCGTTCGGATTGAGGTAGAGGGCTCGTGCGTAGAGTTGCGCGGCGACGTCGAAGTCTCGCAAGTGCAGCAGCACCCAGCCGAGAATGTTGAGGCAAACCGGATCGTTGGCGGAGAGCGCCACCGCCTTCTTGGCGATTGCATGCGCCTCGTCGAGCAGGGCATCCGAAGGTCCCATGTCGCGAAACCATTCCAGCTGCTTGTAGTGAGCCAGCTTGGCGTAGGCGCGCCCATAGGTCGGATCGAGGTCGATGGCGCGCTGATACCATTGCCTGGCTTCCGCTTCGGACGCGAGGTCGCCTAGCGGCAGGGCATTGCCGCGAAGCACGCACTCATAGGCCGCCAGGTTGGCCGGCGGCTTGCGTCGCGCCTTCTCAGCACCCGCTGCCTTGAGCCGCCCGATAACTGTGCCCACGATCTTGCGAACCAGTTCGTCCTGCACATCGAATATGTCCTGATCGTCGCTGTCATAATGCTCGGCCCAAACGTCACCGCCGGACGTGGCGTCAACCAGTTCGCACGACAGGCGGATGCGCCTCCCCATCTTCCGGATTCGCCCCGCAAGCTCGAAATCGAGCCCGATTTCCGAGACCAGCTTCGGCAGGTCCACATCCTTGAGCCGCATCGAGGTATGATATGACGCGACGGAGAGCTGCGTGAACCGCGTCAGCTCGGTGATCACGTCTTCTGTGAACCCTTCGCTGAAATAGGGTTCCACGCCGCCGGTGCTGACAAATGGGCGAACCAGGATCGATGGCCTGTTCGAGCCCGAAGTCTCGGCGCCGATGCTCTGAGAGGGGCCGTCGGGTCTGTGAATAAGCGAGTAGACTGCTACGGGTCGGGGAATGTTCTTGAGCTGAAACTCACCGCAATATTCGAAGGGTAATTGCAGCCCTCCACGGACCTCCTCATGGACTTTTGCCGAAAGGCAAATGCCTCCGGGGGCTGCAATCTGTTCAAGGCGTGCAGCCACGTTTACCCCGTCGCCGAACACGTCTCCATCGCCGTCGACGATGATATCGCCGAAATTAATGCCCATTCGAAGCAACAGACCGGGCAGCGATCGCTCGGGGCTTGCGAGATAGGCCTGAATAGCCACGCCACACCGGACCGCTTCGACCGCGCTGAGGAACTCCGCAACGACTCCGTCGCCGGTGTTCTTTACAACGCGGCCATCATACTGATGAACGTAGCCTGGGATCTCGTCGTGCATCAGCGTTCGGACGCGGGTGAACGTGCCTTCCTCGTCTTCCGCCATTTGTTGCGAATAGCCGACCACATCGGCGACCACGATCGCAGTCAGGCGTCGCTTCAGGGTGCCGTTGCTTACGGCTAATCCATACTTTGGGGTCAATCCATACCTCGGTCGGACGTCCGAACGTACTTTAGCACATTTGCATGATGCTATGGCGCATGACAGCGTGTAAACTGCTGCACGAAGAGCGTCGGACGTACGACAGAGCGAAATCCGTTCAGAAGCGCTCGCAATGCGAAAGATCCGCACATTCGAGGTCTGCGTGGGGTCGAGTCTTCTCTATGGCCCGGTGGTGATCTCGGACCCATTGCTCGGCTGTCCTCTCACTGTGGCGGCCGGCCGCGTTCGCGCCGCCAGGGATGGCGATGAGAGCGCTTACTTCGTGTCTGGGTGGGGCACGACAGTCGAGCAGGCGCTGCAAGGCTGCCTTTATGAGGCGGACGAGACCTACTTCGCCCAGATCGTTCCCGAGAGGCGAATTCTCCGGTTGTGTGCCAATGCGATTGATGGGCGGGTCGTCGAGCCGCCCAGCATCCTTCTTTTCAGCGAAGAGCAATATGACCGGCGAGAGGCCGGGAACCGGCAGCCCACACCCCGCAACACGGTTCCGGCCCGCTGGGATAGATCCGCGCCTGAAGACTGGATCCTGAGTGACGACAAGCTCGGTACGGAGCAAGCCTGGGTGCCCGCGGGGCTGTGTTTCCTGGGATATGATCCCGGTGGCGAGGAATTATCTCTGCCGGCTGCCGACTCGAACGGACTTGCGCTGGGGATCAACCCTGAGGACGCTGCGATGAGCGCACTTCTCGAGCTGATAGAGCGAGATGCGACCTCTATCTGGTGGTACAATCGACTTGTTCTGCCTCGAATCGATCCGAAGTCGATGGCAAGCGACACCGTATCTTCTTACGAGGATTGGCTTCGGCGCCGAGGTCGCGAATTGCGGCTTCTGCGACTTACGTTGGATCTGGCGGTGCCAATAGTTGCGGCAATCTCCAGCGACAGTTCCGGCCGTTGTCCGGCGATGGGGTTTGCGGCAGGCGCATCGTGGTCAGCGGCTGCCACAAGGGCGGTTGGCGAGCTTGCTCAATGCGAAGCGAACCTTGCTCTGCTCTCCCAACAGGCGCGGCAACAGGCAACGACCTTCTTTACGCCCGGGGCGTGGCAACTTTATCGCTGGCACCAAGAGACGGATCTTGGGCTGTGTCCATATTTGCAGGGTGGGAATAGCGGCCCTGCCTGCGCGGATGAATCGACACTTGACTACGCCTCATGCGTCAAACTCTGCCACGAACGAAACCTGGGGATATTCGCCGTCATCCTGATGCAGGATGAGCAGCGGTCCCTTGTCCGCATTTTCGCTCCGGGCTTACGTTCGACCAAACCAAGGTTTGGTCCGGGCAGGCTCTATTCTGTTCCAAGCACTCTTGGCCTCAGGCCTGCGAGCTCAAATCCCATATGCCGAGACCCTTTCCCGTTTTAGCGCCGAAACCAAAGCTGCTGCAAAGTTCCAATTCGGGACCGAACACCGGGGGGCATGCTCTACCGCTGCAGCTTCCTTAAAGTGGCCATTCCGCTGTCGGCCCCGATTGAGGCGTTCATTACCTCGTCGCCGTCGTTCAAATTTGAGCTTCCGCACTCATGCTTTGTCGAGAGTATCTCCGTAGGTTTTAGCCGTTCTGAACCGCCGTCGGCGACGATGACGACGAAATAGGAGAACGCAATGGCTCGCAATCACGTTGAACGTCTTGGAGAGTTCAGGGAAATCTTGGTCGCGACTCGACGCGAAGGAGTGCGTAATGTGCACCATACTCGCGACGCAATGCGGGCAAGTGGCTTCCAGATCGGGGACAGCGACGGCTCCAGCTACGGAGCCGAGCTGAAGGTGCTCCAAGAGGAAATTGAGGCAGTCGATCGCGCTATCGAAGACGAGAAGCGGTTGGCCCTGGCCCTCGAAAGCGCGTCTCAATCCCGCCGACCAACTAAACCGAGAATCGTGAAGGGAACATAGAGTCAGGTAAGGCCTTGGCGCCGTCGCGTCGATCGCCTTCTGTACAGTGTCTGGCTCGCCGCCGCCGTGGTGCAGCGCCCTAAAAGCGGACGTTTCGCTTTCGGCTGACTGAAGCAACGCAGCATTTTCCATTTTGAGGCGAAATAATTCTCAACTATGGTCCGCCAGGCTTTAGGCATGGGGGAATATTGCCGATGGTTTTGTCACGCAGGGGTGTCGTGCTTGGCGGTCTGGCGCTGGTCGCGGTGGGTGCAACCAGCAATATTGTTCAAGCCGCGGCGGCGAAATCCTTTTTCGCCGGTACCGCCAGCGACAACAATTTTGTCTATCGCAAGACCAACTTCGCCAAGATCGACAAGAGATGGCATCGCCAGATCGTCAAGTATTTCAGCAGCGAGCCGGTCGGCACCGTCGTGGTCGATACCCGCCACCATTTCCTCTACGTCATCATGGAAAACAAGACCGCCATCCGCTACGGCGTCGGCGTCGGCAAGGACGGCTTCAAATGGTACGGCCGCGCGACGATCGACCGCCGCGCGCTGTGGCCGCAATGGGTCCCGCCCCCCGAAATGCGTAAGCGCAAGCCGGAGCTACCGGACATGATCGCAGGCGGCGCGTCCAACAATCCGCTCGGGCCGCGCGCGCTCTATCTGTACCGCGACGGCGCCGACATCGGCTACCGCCTGCATGGCACGCTGGAGCCATGGAGCATCGGCACCGACGCTTCCAGCGGCTGCATCCGCATGTTCCCGGAAGACATCATCGACCTCTACCAGCGCTGCCCGATCGGCACCGCGGTGGAGGTCCTGCCGCACATCGCCGACCAGGCGCCCGCTTCCACCACTGTCGAATGATTGGCGCCTCATGAACCGCATGATTGAAAACACGCGCCGGCTGCTCGCCGCCGGCCTGCTGGTGCTGACCGCATCCTGCTCGACCAGCAACACGCTGGCCCCTTCCACGCCCGACATCACCAACGCCGAGATTGCCGGCTTCCAGAACGTGCAGCCGGGCAGCGAGGAGGATTTTATCCTCAATGTCGGCCGCCGCACCTATTTCACGCAAGGTTCGGCCGCGCTCGATTCTGTCGCCAAGGCCACCCTCGACACCCAGATCGCCTGGTTAGCAAAGCATCCGCGCTGGCTGCTCAAGCTGCAAGGTTTCGCCGACGATCCCGGCGCAAGTGAAACGGCGCTGTCGCAGCAGCGCGCCGATGCGGTGATGGACTACCTCGCCGCCGGCGGCATAGACCGCAACCGCATGTGGGCCAAGGGCTACGGCAAGGACAGGCTCGTCCGCGACTGCCCCGACGCCGCCTGCAGGTCGCAGAACCGCCGCGTCGTGTCCAATTTGCGCGATGAGAGGGACGAGTCGTAGGGGGCTGCTGTTTTGCTTGTCACCAGATCAGAGTCTCACACGCGACGGCGGCATGGTTGCTTTGCGCCTCATGTCTGACATTGCGATCAGTTTTGCGACCACCTGAAAGCGGACATCGCGTCAACCAGGCTGGAGGTCGCCGTGGCATGCCTCACTTGCCATATGACGCAAGGAACACGCGCACGCCGGCTGCGGCGTGTCGTCGAAGCTCCGCCGGTTTCGGAATTGAATCGTCACCCAACAGCATGGCCCTGTTCAATGGCTCGCCCATGATCAACCAATTGAACCGGGAAGCGGCGACAGCCGGATCATCGATCGCAAGTAGTCCACGATCGGCCAGGCGTTCAAACAACACTGCCATCGCGGCCATTGCACGCCTGGGTCCATCATCAAAGAGAGCCCTCGCCAGCTGAGGCAAACGGCCGACCTCGCCAATCACCAGCCGGCGCAGCTGCATGACGCGCGGCGTGAGTACAGTGATAAGCTGTCGGTACGCATCGCGCCGCATCTATCTGAATGTCTTATCGCGCAGGCTGGCGGCCGGTTTATCGACCTAGCAACATCGCCAGGCGCGATGCGAGAAGCTTAACAACGAACCCTGGGGGATAGCCCCGGTGGCTCGGCACGTCGTCGGGAAGGACAACGCCATGCGGTTTGAACTTCGTGCAAATCCGCAGCTGCAGTGGCGGGAGTTCTCCGCGAAACCGAGCTCTGTATGCCGAGACCCAATGCGGACCTTTATCGAAGTTCATGAACATCGCCGAATTGCAACACGTGGCGATAACCCTATTCGTGACCGAAACTTCCTTAAGCTTATAACCCTTCAGCAGTTCGGCCCCCTTGGAGCACTCGATACGGTCCTTTCGATAGAGGATGTATGCGGTGCCACCATCGGGATCGCGTATGGCGCCAGTACCTGGTAAAGCTTCGATCTTGTCAGCTCCCTTCTGACAGTCGTCGCAGTAGCAGACGCTGCTCACGATCGGCCTGCCAAACGCTTTGAGTTCGACGCCACCGCAAGAGCATGTTGCGGTCATGATGGGTGAGTGCGTCATCTGCTGGTGATCATCATGCGATTGCCTTCGCTGTCTCGAAACTCCGCGATCGTGCGCCCCGTTTGCCATGGCGCGGGGCGCGGTTCTGTTATGATCTCGGCGCCTCGCGATTTGAGTCTCTGGACGGTGACTTCGATTTCGTTGTCAACCAGCACGAGGACGGACCCCTCAGATGGTGTTTCGTCCTTGCGCCTTAGGAAGTGGAGGGTGGTATCGGCTCCTGGAAATCCGAGTTCGATCCATCGCCACCCATCATTGCCCATTGGCTGATCGGCCACGACGCGGCAATTCAAGTGATCGATGTAGAACGCCTTGGCGCGTTCCTGGTCGAACACCGGCAGCTCCGCGAACTGAATGTGCATCGTCGATCTCCCCATTGCATCTCGGTCCATCGGATACGGCCTTGCCGCTCAGGCTCAGGCCTCAATGAACTTCTGTGCGCGATCCGCAACGAGCCGCCCGGCGCGGCTGTTCAAGTGCACGTCGTCACTGTGAAACAGCCAGCCGTTTCTGCGGGCGACCTCGTCCGGATGCTGCCGCAGCACCAGTACGCGAAAGGCATCGCGGTAGAACGGAAGAAAGTTGAACGCCGTAAAGGCCCGGCCAGGCGAGGCGCGGATCGCCTCGCTGATCGCCTCGTGAACCGGGATATAGAAGCAGCGTTCCTCGTGCGCGACGGCGGCCACGATCGCAGAATATTCCTCGATCCGCCGGTTGAGCTCGCTCTGGAACGGGTCGTCCGAATCCGGTGCTTCTCCTATCGGAGGGAGCGAGCAAAGGCCGATGTCCGCCGCCGTCTCGCGCTTCAGCCTGCGTGCTATCTCGGTCAGATTCTCATGAAACCAGTCAGGCGACGGCGTGCGAGGGAGGCGCTTCCAGAACGCAAAGGACCGCCGCACTTTGCGCGACACGAGTGCGAGAACGTCGTTCCCGCCGACCCAGACGATGACCTTGCCGGGACGACAGGCGAGCACGTCCGGCAGCCGCTGCCGCGCGTTATAGGCCAGGTCGCCGCCGACGCCGAAATTCCGGAATTCAAATTGCCCGTTGCCCGGCCGGCGGCGGAGCTCGGCGATCCAATCGAATGCCTGGCCCTTGCCCGCCGTGCTGCTCGATCCGAGGCAGGCCACGATTTTTCGTTGAGAACTCACCATCGTAACTCCGCCAAGCCAGAGTGAGAAGTCGTCGCGTCATGCTCTTCCCAAAACGGCTGGCCCCGGCGTGAGTTTCAAGTCGGACTCCGAGGCGTTTTCCAACATCCATGGGCAGGCATAATAGTCTTCGATGCAGTCGATGACGCGACCGGTGACATGGACACGAACCGGCCACGCCACCTGCCACTGGTCGCCTCGCTGGAAGAGCACGAGCAGGACGGGTTCTCCATCGATCGCCCCGACCTCCATGATCCACGTCTCCGGGTTTCGTTCGTATTCGACGAAATAGGGAGAGCTTCTGAGCAGTCCATCGAAGCAGTCGGCGACCCGCAACCGGGCGTCGGCGCTGGTCAGGCCCCGCACGCCCTCCCAGTCATGGCGATTGAAGAGGTCAACATAGCGCTGCAACAGCCGCGCGGTGTCGGGATCAAGCGGATGGCTCGGTTCGCCAATAGGTTCAGCAGGCAAGTCAGCGAGCTTCGCCCGTCCACGGGAGAGCGCGGATTTGACGCCGCCAACCGTCGAGTCCACGAGTTCCGCGGTCTCTTCCAGCGAATAGTCGAACACATCCTTCAAGAGCACGCAGGCGCGCTCCTTGGGCGGCAGGTGACCGACCAGCCGTTCGATGGCGTGACGGGCATCGGTCGTCGCCGGCTCTGCAGCGACAACGCCGATGTCGTCCGAATAGGTGCTTTCCGCGCGCTCGCGCGCATGGCGCCGCCTCAGAAAGTCAATGCAGCGATTGTGAGCGATGCGAAACAACCAGGATTTCAGCCTGCTGATATCGTCGAGGGTCTCGATCTTGGTGTAGGCCTCGAACAGCGTCTCCTGCATGAGATCCTCACCGTCGAGCCGTGAGCCGGTCATGCGGGTGCAATAGCGATGCAGTTGCGCGCGGGTGCCCGACACCGTCTCGAGGAAGGCTCGATACTGCGCGTCGAATAGGCCGATCGGTCGCTCAGGCATGTCCTTCACCTGCCACATCTTGGCGTCATTGAGGAACATAGGTGAGGACTATGACGCCATTCTTGAAGCGATGCGTATCGACAAGCTTCAGACGGACGAGATCATGGTCAACGTCTTCAAATACGCGCTTGCCCTCGCCGACCACCTTGGGGATCACCCAAATCTGATACTCATCGACCAGACCCGCCGCGAGGAGGGTCCGATCGAGGTTGGTGATGCCGTATTTTACGATGTTGCCGCCCGGCTGTTGCTTGATCCTTGCAAGCTCGGCAGCCACGTCGCCCTTTATCAACGAGGCGTTCCACGCTGTCTTCTTGAGCGTCCGGGAGGCGACGAGCTTCTTCATGCCGTTGAGGCGATCTGCGTATTTGTCACCTCTCGTCTCCGGACGCGAGGCGAACATCTCGTAAGCAACGCGACCGAGCAGTAGGAACTCGACATCGGCCAAAGCTTCGTACGAATATTCCTTCGCCTCTTCATCGAAATACGACCCCGCGATCGTCATCGGGTTCTCGATCACGCCGTCGAGCGAGACGAAGCTCCCCACTTTCAATTTGCGAGTCATGCGACCTGCTGACTTTCATCGCGTGTCGCCGCGGTTCCGCCCGGACCGAGCTTGGGGCGAACCCATTGTGCCAACCGCTCTATCGCGTCGTCGGCTTCGGGCGCGCGCCCGGCCATCATCTGGAACGAGTGCAGCATCCCCGGAAATATATCCACGCGCGCCTCGACGCCGGCGGCCTTTGCGCGGTCGGCGAGCACTCGGCTGTCGTCGAGCAAGGTCTCATCTCCGCCCACCTGCAGATAGATCGGCGGCAGGCCCTTGAGATCGGCAAAGATCGGGCTGGCCAATGGATTTCGCGCATCGCTCCCTCCGAGTACCATCGATGTCAGCATATCCACAGACGCCTTCTGGAAGAAGGCATCCTTCTCGCGATTGGTTTCGTACGAACGCCCGCTCGCCGAAAAATCATGCCAGCCTGAGATACTGAGGAGCGCAGCCGGCAGCGGACGTCCCGCATCACGGCGTTTTATCGCGGCTGCGACGATCAGGCCCGCGCCGGCCGAATCGCCTGCACCGATCATGTGCTTCGGCTCGATACCTTGCTCGGCCAGCCACTCGAACGCGGCCACAGCCTGCTCGATCTGACGCGGGAACTTGCTCTCAAACGCGTAGTCGTAAGTGGCGAGCAAGGCGTTGCAGCCAATCGCCTTGGCCAGATGTCCGACCATCTTGCGATGGGTCCAGATCGATCCGCCAACATAGCCACCGCCGTGCAGGTAAAGCATGACCCGATCTTCGGCCGCCAGTTTTGGCCTTACCCACAGGGCGGTCTTGTCGCCGAGGTTCGTTTCGACATAGTCGACGCCGCCCGGCTCCGCCGTCAAAACAGACCACTCGGAGGCATCCTGCGGCGATTCTCGACCGCTGCGCCAAGCCTCGGCGAGCGTTTCGTAGTGTATCTTGTTTGCCAAGCTCTGCTTGCTGTTCATTGTCACGCTCCAATTCGTCTAGGATGGCGACGTTCAGGATGACCGCGCCCATCAACTAAGACGGACGAACTGAGTGAAAGGATACGTCGCCGGCAGATGCGTCGATCTGCATCGACCCGATCCTGGCGGCAATGGCAGCGCTGCCTTTGACCCCTGCCGTCATTGGCCACAAATGAACATTTACCTTCTCGTCCTCTTCGTGCGGTATCGACAATGTCGGCACGGCAACCAAGGCGAGGCAGCACGGTTGCCAGTCCCTCAATTCCCGCGCCTCTCAAGCCGAGGAGTAAACGATGCGCATCTTCTCCATCATAGCCCACCCGCGTGCCAACAGTTTTTGCCACGCAATTTCCGCACGCGTTTGCAACTCGCTGATCGGCGACGGCCACATTATCGAACATCATGATCTCTACATGGAAGGCTTCGATCCGTGCCTAACCGCGGAAGAGGCCTACACGGTCGGCGACACGCTGGAAAAAGCGCTTTCACGCGCCGAGGATCGCGTCTTGCTCCAGCACCGGACGCAAGTCGCGAATGCGGATGGTCTACTGATCGTCCACCCGAACTGGTGGGGGAAGCCGCCTGCAATTCTGGCGGGCTGGCTCGATCGCGTTCTGGTTCCTGGTGTCGCCTATCGCCTGAAAACCGCGGATGGGTTGCCCGAAGGCCTCCTATCGATCAAGAAAGCAATTGTCTTCAATACTTCCGATACCAATGCGGAGCGAGAGGTGAATGACCTGGGCGACCCGCTCGGGCTGATCTGGGAACGATGCGTCCTCCCATATTGCGGGGTTCTGGAACACGAACGACATGTGTTCAGGCCGGTTGTCGGCAGTTCCGAGGAGCAACGGGAGAACTGGCTCGATGAAGCCACCGCCAAATGCCGGACCACGTTCGGGGCAGATTGAATGCAAATACGTTCGCTCCGTCTGTCAGTCTGCTTCCGGCCCCGATTGAGACGTTCATTACCTCGTCGCCGTCGTCGACAGTTGGCCCGAAGCAACCCAGCCACAAAGTTAAGCCGGCCCTCAGGCCGTCTTCCGCACCACCAGCCCCAGTTCCTCGTCGCCGCATCTCATTGCCAGCCTGAGCCAAATTTTTCATGGTACAAATATAAGAAATAAATAAGTAAAAAATACCACGATATGGACCGTACCCGTCAAGAATGTTGTTCTTTCGGTGCTAAAGCTCACGTTGCATATGAAGAGCGCTAAAATCAGAAGCACTGTGTCAGTCGCTGGAAGCCCCAGGGTTAACCCTCTTCCCGTCAGCAGGCTGGCGGCTGCGACCGCCGGTATTGTCAAACCAATAGTAGCGCAAGCGGAACCCATCGCGACATTCAAACCGCGTTGCAGCTCATTGTTGAGTGAAGCGCGAACCGCCGAAATGGCCTCTGGCATCAAAACCAGCCCGGCGATCAATGCCCCCACAATACTGTCAGCTTGTGTCACCTGATAGGCAACGAGCGTATTTTCAACACCTGCGGCGACTTGCTCGGCGAGCATGACAATGCCAATCAGCCCGATCAACAGCAGCAAGGTGCTGGCAAGGACGCTTTCGTGAGGGGCAGTCCGCAGCGAAACGCCGTGCGCCTGCCCTTCGATAAAGTCGTCTCGGTGCCGGACAGTCTGCGCGAACACAAAACTTGCATAAAGCAGCACCGAAAGCACGCTCACAAAGCCAAGTTGAGCTGCTGAAAATGTGCCCGGCCCCGTAGTTTGTGTGTAGGTTGGCAGAATAAGCGTCATGATGGTCAGTGCGATCAGAACCGCCAAATATGCGCTGGTCCCTTGTCGGACAATTGCCTGCTTGCGATGACGCCAGCCGCCAAGCGCGAGACACGTGCCGACAACGCCGGTAGATGCAATCATCACCGTTGAAAAGACGGACTCACGTGCAAGCGTAGGGTTGTTCTCTCCATGCAGCATCATGGAAACGATGATCGACACCTCGATCGCCGTCACGGCAAAAGTCAGCACCAATGTGCCGTAGGGCTCTCCTACACGTCGAGCCACCGCCTCGGCGTGGTCGAGCACCACGAAAATGGTGGTGAACATAATCGCACTCGAAAGCGCTCCGACGAGTATCCTGACGCTCAGCGAACCTTCGTCCGCCGACAGCCCGCCTGCCCTGACCGCAACAGCCATCACCAAGGCGGCCAAGGGCATCGCATAAGAAGTCACCGATCGTCTGAAACCGCTCATTCAAGCCCCTATCGTTTCTGCGAACCTTGCGGAAAACCCATGTGGGAGCACCTTGGAGAATATCCGGCAGGCCCCGACGGCCGGCGTTCGCCCCCTGACAAACAACGCGCTCCAGATGATGCCGCAGGATCGCGACCTGGCTGCACCCAGCGCCCCGGACAAATTGAAGCGCCGCCCTCGCTCACGCCGTCTTCTGCGTCACCAGCCCCAGCTCCTCGACCATCGCGTTGCGCATCAGGAACTTCTGCGGCTTGCCGGTCACCGTCATCGGCAATTCGGTGCGGAAGCGGATGTGGCGCGGGATCTTGTAGTGGGCGATCTGGCCGGCGCAGAAGTTTTTGATCTCCTGTTCGGTGGCGATCTGGCCTGGCTTGAGCACGATCCAGGCGCACAGCTCCTCGCCATATTTGGCGTCGGGAATGCCGAACACCTGCACCTCCTTCACCTTGGGATGGCGGTAGAGGAATTCTTCGACCTCTCTGGGGTAGACGTTCTCGCCGCCGCGGATGACCATGTCCTTGACCCGGCCGACTATGTTGCAATAGCCCTCGGCATCGATGGTGGCGAGGTCGCCGGTGTGCATCCAGCCGTCGGCGTCGATCGCCTCGCGGGTCTTGTCGTCGTCGTCCCAGTAGCCCTTCATCACCGAATAGCCGCGCGTGCAAAGCTCGCCCGGCGCGCCGACGGCGACGGTGGCGCCATCGGCATCGACCGCCTTGACCTCGACATGGGGGTGGATGCGCCCGACGGTCGAGACGCGCTTTTCCAGCGGATCGTCGACGCCGCTCTGGAACGAGACCGGGCTGGTTTCGGTCATGCCATAGGCGATGGTCACCTGTTCCATATGCATCAGCGATACCACCTTCTTCATCACCTCGATCGGACATGGCGATCCGGCCATGATGCCGGTGCGCAGGCTGGAGAGATCGAAGGCGGAAAAATCCGGGTGATCGAGGAGTGCCACGAACATAGTCGGCACGCCGTAGAGCCCGGTGCAGCGTTCCTGAGCCACCGCCCTCAGCGTCGCGCCGGCATCGAACCCCTCGCCCGGGAAAACCATGGTTGCGCCCTTCGTGACGCAGCCCATCGTGCCCATCGACATGCCGAAGCAGTGATAGAGCGGCACCGGGATGCAGAGCCGGTCGTCGACGGTCAGTTTGATGGCCGAAGTGACGAAATTGCCGTTGTTGACGATGTTGTTGTGGGTCAGCGTCGCGCCCTTGGGGGCTCCTGTGGTGCCTGACGTGAACTGGATGTTGATGGCGTCGCCGGGCTTCAACCCTTCCGAGATGCGGTCGAGGCTATCATGCTCGTCGCGGCCGGCCATGGCCAGCACATCGCCGAAATTGAACATGCCGGGCGAATTCTCCTCGCCCATGCGGATGACGATCTTCAGCGCCGGCAGTTTTTGCGCCTTGAGCTTGCCGGGCGTGGCCTTGGCGATCTCCGGCGCCAGCGCCTCGATCATGCCGAGATAGTCCGACGTCTTGAACCTGGCAGCGGTGACCAGCGCCTTGCAGCCGACCTTGTTCAGCGCATAGTCCAGCTCGGTCAGCCGGTAGGCCGGATTGATGTTGACCAGGATCAGGCCGATGCGGGCGGTGGCGAATTGCGTCACCAGCCATTCCCAGCGATTTGGCGACCAGATGCCGACGCGATCGCCTTTTTCGAGGCCCAACGCCAGGAAGCCGGCGGCCAGAGCGTCGACCGTGTCCGACAGTTCACTCCAGGTGAAGCGCTTATCCTGGTCGACGAAGACGGCGGCGTCTTGCGTGGCATATTTGCTGGCTGTGTCGGAAAACAGCGCGGGAATTGTCTTGTTGAGCAACGGCACGCTGCGCTCGCCCGAGACATGCGCCTTGCCATCGACGGGTGCTACGAAGGTGCCGCCATTGCGCGCTCCGCGTCCGCGCAGATTGCTGGCGTTCTTCAGCTCGTCGAGATTGACTGGCACCGCTCTCTCCTCCCGGGACTAAAGCGCGTCGCGCTGAAACGGATCCATGCGACCCGCTTTAGGTCTTTGTTTTTATGCATGTCGTTCTCCCAAAACCGAGGTCATTTGGGCGACACGTATTAGCCGAGCCTATCAGCCCGAAGGGGTGGTGAAAATCCCGCCGATAGTCGTGGCAGGGCAACGATCCGGTCAACGATGCTTCGGAGCCTTCGCGTTGGTTGACGAAGCTTCAAAACGCAAAAACCCGCCTGGGCGGCGGGTCACTGGCGCAAATCAGCACCATAGGCAAAAATATACCATAGCTGCCGTCACCAGTCAAGGAAATAATTCCTATGCAGGAAAAACCCCGGCGCAAAGCTACCGACACCGCAGAGGGGCCGCTGTCAGGGTTTTGTCAAGCTGGGTTCGGAGCCGGGAGGGTAGTGGCCCCGCCGCTATCCGGCCGCACCCGCCATCTTCGCGGCAATGTCGCGCAGGACCGCTTCATCCGCCGGCGCGCGTGTCTTCTTCGACGCCACCAGACAGGCCTGCGAGCGCAGGACGAGGCCATCGCCCAGCACCTTGAGATGATTGGCGCGCAGCGTCGAGCCGGTGGTTGTGATGTCGACGATGACGTCTGCCAGCCCCGCCGCCGGCGCGCCTTCGGTGGCACCGAGGCTCTCAACGATGCGGTAGACCTGGATGCCGTGTTTTTGCGAGAAGAATTGCTGAGTCAGCCGCCAGTATTTGGTGGCAATGCGCAGCCGTCTGTCGTGACGCTGGCGGAAATCGGCGGCGACGTCGTCGAGGTCGGCCATGGTATCGACGTCGAGCCAGATGTCCGGCACGGCGACCACGACATCGGCATTGCCAAAGCCGAGACGGGCGACGATTTCGGCGCGGGTCTCCCAGTCGGAGAGGTTTTCACGCACCAGGTCCTCCCCGGTGATGCCGAGATCGACCGCGCCCTGGCCGATCTCGCCTGCAATCTCGGAGGCTGACAGGAAGGCCACTTCGACATTGTCCAGGCCCTCGACGCGGGCGTGGTACTTGCGCTCGTCGCCGGGCAGGCTGACGGCGAGGCCGGCTTTGGCCAGCACTTCCAACGCCTGCTCTTTCAGGCGGCCTTTGGATGGAATCGCCAGCGTGATCATTGCACCGCCTCCCGCAGCGCCTCGATGCGGTCGAGCCAGACGGAAAAGCCGACGCCGGGGATCGGCGTCTTCGCGCCAAGCAAGGTCAGTAGCCGGTCATAGCGGCCGCCACCGACCAGCGGCCGGTCGCCACCTTGCGCCGCGATCTCGAAGACCAAGCCCGTGTAATAATCGAGCGGGCGGCCGAAGGCGGCATCGTAGCGGATTTTTTCGGCTGGCAGGCCATGCGCCTCGATCGCCTTGGCACGGGCGGCGAATTTCTCCAGCGCGGTATCAAGCGAAAGCCCGGCGCCCCTAGCGAAGCTCTCCAGCGCCTGGGCCGCGCCATCGAGCGGAACGTCGATTGCCAGAAAACCCTTCAGCGCGGCGAAAGCCTCGTTCGACAGCCGCACGCTGCGCAATTCGGCCTTCTCGATCAGCCGCCGGGCAATGTCGGATGGCGAGCGTCCGGCGGACGCCGACAGGCCGGCTTCTTCCATGCCGGTCGCGATGTGGGCGGAAAGACCATCCAGATCACCGTCGAGGACGAGGGCGGCGACCGGGCCGGAGAGCTGGCTGTTGCGCGGCGGGTTGGCGAGGTCGGCGAGAGCCGCCTCCAGCATCGGCGCCGAACCGAAGGCACGGGCAAGGCGCATGCGCCAGCCGCGCGGCAGCCCGAGGGCAGCCAGCACCGCCTCGAAAATGGTCTGGTCGCCGAGCGTGATCGCCAGCGCCTGGCCAGGCAGCACCAGCGACAGCAGCGCATGGGCGTCGGCCACCGAGCGGGCATCGGCTTCAGCCGTATCGCGATCGCCGAGATCCTCGATGCCGGCCTGGAAGAACTCGTTGCCGCCTTCGCGGCGCTGGCGAAACACCTCGCCCAGATAGGAATAACGGCGCGGCGTACCGGCCTGCGAGTGGATGTGGTCAAGGCAGACCGGAATGGTGAATTCCGGCCGCAGGCACAATGTCTGGCCGGTCTCGCTTTCGGTCAGGAAAATACGGCGGCGCAAATCCTCGCCGGCCATGTCGAGGAACGGGTCCGCCGGCTGCAATATGGCGACTTCGACCGCATGTGTGTTGCGGGAGGCGAAGAGGTTGGTGATGTCGGTGGAGATGGCGGGGTAGCGGGAGGTCATCCTGCAGACCTCGATGCACTCCGACCCACTGGTCCCAAATCAGAGGTGCTAACGATCCAGGCGAAGGCCGGCGCTCTACGGCGCCCCCCTCTGCCCTGCCGGGCATCTCCCCCTCTAGGGGGGAGATCGGCAGCTTCGCCGATGGCATTCCCCTTGCAACGTTGGAGATTGGCGAAAGCCGAGGCGACATCTGATCTCCCCCCTAGAGGGGGAGATGCCCGGCAGGGCAGAGGGGGGCGCCGTAGAGCGCGGCCTCTACTTGCCACGAGCCCTCTCCTCGGCCTGCGCCGCCAAAATCTTCCTCACCTCGGCGACCAGCTCGCCTTCCGCCACAGTCACTTGCGCCGGGCGGGCGGCGCGCCATTCGGCGTTGTCTGATATTTCGGCCGACATGCGCGCGCCTTCGATCAGGTCCTTGATCTGCAGCTCGCCCTTGGCGCGCTCGTCGCCGCCCTGGATGATGGCGACCGGGCAGCCGCGGCGATCGGCATATTTGAGCTGCGCTTTCATGCCGGCGCCGCCGAGATACATTTCCGAACGGATGCCGGCGGCACGCAGCTCCGCCACCATCTTCTGGTAGCGGCCAAGGCTGTCGGTGTCCCTGTCCATCACCAGCACGACGACCGGCGCGATCACATCCGCGCTGTCGAGCTTGCCGAGGTTCTTCAGCGCCGTCATCAACCTGGAAACACCGATGGAAAAACCGGTGGCCGGAACCGGCTCGCCGCGAAAGCGCGAGACGAGGCCATCATAGCGCCCGCCGCCGCCGACCGAGCCGAAGCGGACGATCTGGCCATCCTCATTGGGGATCTCGGCCAGCAGTTCGGCCTCGAAGACGGGGCCGGTGTAGTATTCGAGGCCGCGCACGACGGACGGGTCGATGGCTACTTGAATTCTGTCCTGACAGTAGCCCGCGCTTTGCGCCAGCGCTGCAATCTGCGAAAGCTCGCTATAGGCTTGATGTCCGACGCCCCCCGTAGCGAATATGCTAGCGCTTTCGGGGAATGCGTTCTCGATACGATCGTACATCGAACTCAGGTAACCTAAGGCACTGGCATTTTCCCAACCGAACTGATCGATGCATTTCTGGGCGGCTGGTGACGGCGATACAGGAACCCTATTTTCGTCTCTTCGCACTTTTACAAAGATCGGCTTCAGAGCGTCTTCGGTCGCAATTGCGACTGAGATTTCACTCTGATCACGCTGATACGTTAACAGGGGTTCAAAACAAGATATCTGTTTCTCGTCCAGCCCGGCACCCTTGGCGAAGTCTCCCTCGCCTTCCTTGCCGCCATCCCAGCGCCCCGGTCCCAGCAGAAGCTTCACGCCTTCTGGGCCAAACTTGTCGAGCTTGTCGATCGCCCTGAGTACTTGCAGCCTTCGGCCGGCGTTCTCATCGCCCCCGAGGCCGATGGCCGCCAGCACGCCGTCGAGCACTTTTCGATTGTTGACGCGGACGACGTACTCCCCCCGATTGATCCCAAGCTTCTCCATCACGTCGGCCATCATCATGCACATCTCTGCGTCAGCGGCGGCGCCACCGATCCCGCCCGGCGTGCCGATCGTGTCGGCGTCGAACTGCATGAACTGGCGGAAGCGGCCGGGACCGGGCTTTTCGTTGCGGAACACCCAGCCGGAGCGATAGCTGCGATAGGGTTTGGGCAGCCGCTCGTAATTCTCGGCGACGTACCGCGCCGTCGGCGCGGTCAAATCATAGCGCAGCGACAGCCACTGGTCGTCGTCATCCTGGAAGGAGAACACGCCTTCGTTCGGCCGGTCCTGGTCAGGCAGGAATTTTCCGAGCGCATCGGTGTATTCGATCAGCGGCTGGTCGGCCGGTTCGAACCCATAAAGCTCATAGACCGAGCGGATTGTCGCCATCATCTTTTCGACGGCGCGGATGTCCTCGGCACTGCGGTCGGCAAAACCGCGCGGCAGTCGCGCTTTCGTCTTTTCCGATTTGTCGGCCATGAGCTGGTGTCTTTTGCTGGTAAATACGGACTTGTTTCGAGTGCGCGTGTCCTAGCCGAAGCGGCTTTGTGCGGCAAGGGCGCCGAGGCGTACCATCTCCGTCCCTTTCGAGGCGAAGTGCGTGAGTTCTCGCCTTCGTTTCATTTGCCTCTGAAACCAAACCGCACCGAAATGAAACAATCCCGCCATGGGTGCGGCATCGTGCCGACACAATCGCAAGCAATAAACGCGCCGAAATGAGGGGTTCGGGGCCATGATCAGCACAGCAAGAGTCCATGCCATCGAGGGCGATGCCGAATTGCCCGCACGCCTGCGCCCGGCCGACATCCACGCTCCGAAAATGGTCGGCCAGGCTGCCGGTCCTTTCGAAGTGCCCGCCGATGCGGGCAAGGACCCATCCATGCGCGACGCGTTGATGACGGGCCTGCTGGTGATCTATCCGACCGTGGCCACGGTGGTGGCGATCGTCGCCGGCCTGGTGCTGGCCAGCGCCAACGGCACCTGAGCCCTATTTCGGCCGTCTGAAGGCCTTCCGCTCCTTCTCGACCTCTTTGCGGCAGACGCAGCCCTCGAGATGGTCGTTGACCAGACCCATCGCCTGCATGAAGGCGTAGACCGTGGTCGGGCCGACGAAGCTCCAGCCGCGCTTCTTCAGCTCCTTCGAAATGCGGACCGAGACGGCCGTGGTCGGGTTGGCGCGCAGATGGGCGAGGTCGACGATTTCGGGCCGCTCCTCCTTGCCGGGTTCGAACTTCCAGAACCAGGCGGCCAGCGAGCCGAATTCATCGGCCATTTCGCGGGCGCGCTTGGCGTTGTTGATGGTCGAGACGATCTTGCCGCGATGGCGGATGATGCCGGCATCGCCGAGCAGGCGCTCGACATCCTTGTCGGTGAAAGCGGCGACCCTGTCGAATTCGAAATTGGCGAAGGCTTGCCGAAAATTCTCCCGCTTGCGCAGGATGGTCAGCCATGACAGGCCCGACTGAAAGCCTTCGAGGCAGATCTTTTCGAACAGCCTGCGATCGTCGGCCACAGGCCGGCCCCATTCATGATCATGGTAGTGCAGATAGTCGGGCAGATTGCCGTGCCAGAAGCAGCGCGCGACACCGTCGGGACCGGCGAGCAGACCGGTATTTTCCTTGTTCATTGCCAAAATCCGTTCGTTAATGCGCTTTTGCGCTGCATTTACCGCGGCTTTACCAGATTCCTGAACCCGGCGGTAACCACACCAAAAGGTTTACTGACAAAGCCGCATTTTACGCATTCCGATTCATGTTTCGGTTGCTGCTTGCGCACCAATGATCGCCGAACCGGGAGGACGTTTCCACCCGTTTGTATCAGACGATCAAGGTGCGTTCCGATGAAGACAATGTTGTTTCCCGTGCTCGGCGCCGTGGCTGTGCTTGCCGCCGGCGTCACGCCCTCAACCGCCGGCGACCGCTATGCCGACAGGCCGCCGGTGATGATGAGCCCCGACCTTTCCGCACCCTGGGTGCTGCAGCTTGGCCACGCGCCCGGCATCGTACGCCAGAACCGCCAGGTGGTGCAGCAGCAGCAACAGCGGCGCCTGCGCTCGGCGCAGTCCGACCAGGTGCAGACGGCGGCGGTGCAACCACCGGCCAAACGCGTGGCCACGCGCCAGCAAATCAACCCGATCTACCTGCCGCAGGAAGTCGACTATGACGGAGGGCAGAAGCCGGGCACGATCGTCATCGATACCACCCAGAATTTCCTCTACCTCGTCGAGAAGGACGGCAAGGCGCGGCGTTATGGCGTCGGCACCGGCAAGCCGGGCTTCGAATGGTCGGGCACGCACAAGATCACCAACAAGCGTGAATGGCCGGACTGGCGCCCGCCGGCGCAGATGATCAAGCGCGAAGCCGCCAAGGGCCGCTATCTGCCGACCTATCTGGCCGGCGGCATGGAGAACCCGCTTGGTGCACGCGCGCTCTATCTCGGCACCACGGAGTACCGTATCCACGGGACCAACCAGCCATGGACGATCGGCGGCGCGGTGTCATCGGGTTGCATCCGCATGCGCAACGAGGACGTCGTCGACCTCTATGAACGGGTCAATGTCGGAACCACGGTCGAGGTGATATAATAGGTCCTGCGAATCACTTGGCCGGCAAAGCAGTCCGCTTTTCGAGGCCAGTTTAGGGATAACGGGGGACGGGCCGTATGGGGATGCGGCCGGTCAGGAAGGGCAGCACGGGAAACCGCGCTGCCCTTTCCGTTTTTGAGCAAAATCGAGGGCAAAGTTCACCCACGCGTCGCGCAACGGGCATAGCGGTTCGCTTTCATGCTGCCCTTCGCCGCATTCTTTTGCTATCTCGGTGGCAAGTTCCACAAAAGGGTCCACCATGCCCCTGTCCGAAGACAGCCGTTATCTCCGGGGCGGCCCGGTCGCCCAGCGCATCATTGCCACTGTCCGCGAGGATGCCGCGATCGCCAAAGCCGAGGGTTTTCCGCCCAAGCTGATCTCGATCACCGTCGGCGACACCGCGGCGGTGGACGTCTATGTGCGCAACCAGCGCGCCAAGGCTGAGCTCGCCGGCATCGATTTCGAGGAGCGGCGCTTTCCCGCCACCATTACCTCAGGCGAACTGGAAGCGGCCATCCACGGCCTGAACGCCGACCCGCGCGTCACCGGCATCATCATCCAGCGGCCGGTGCCCGCGCATATCCCGATCAAGACGCTGCAGGCGGCGGTGCACCCGCTCAAGGATGTCGAAGGCATGCATCCAGCCTCGATCGGCAACATCGTCTACAACCAGCTCGACCTCGCCCCCTGCACGGCGGCCGCCTCGGTCGAACTGCTGAAGGAAACCGGCCTCGACCTCAAGGGACTGGAAGTCGTGATCGTCGGCCATTCCGAGATTGTCGGCAAGCCGATCGCCTTCCTGCTGATGAGCGAAGGCGCCACGGTTACGGTCTGCCACCACATGACGCGATCGGTCGCCGCGCATGCGCGGCGCGCCGACGCGCTGTTTGTCGCCGTCGGCAAGCCGCGGCTGATCAAGGCCGACATGGTCAAGCCGGGTGCTGCCGTCATCGACATCGGCATCAATTCCGAGATCGGCCCTGACGGTTCCAGCCGCATCGTCGGCGATGTCGACACCGAAAGCGTGCGCGAGGTCGCCTCCTGGATCACCCCGGTGCCGGGCGGCGTTGGCCCGATCACGGTTGCCATCCTGCTGCGCAACACGATGGTCGCGCTCAGCCGCCAGCGCGCGCTTTATGAGGCGACCTACGGCACGGCCGACAGGCTCGCGGCGGAGTAAGGACAGGGCGGCGCCAAGGCCCCCTCACCCAGCCTCCGCTTCGCTCGGCTGACCTCTCCCCGAGGGGAGAGGAGGCTGTCACCGCCGGCGCAAATCTCTTCTCCCCCAACGGGGAGAAGGTGGCCGCGAAGCGGCCGGATGAGGGGGATTTGCCGTAACTCTGACAGCGCGCCACGCTACTCAGCCGCAACCAGCCCTTCCTCGGGGACACCTTCCGGCTTCGGTCCACCGTAAGCCCAGTCGAGCAGCTTGATCGTGTGCACCACCGGCAGCTTCGCGGCGGAGGCGATCTGCGTGATGCAGCCGATGTTGCCGGTGGCGACGATCGAAGCCCCCGTCGCCTCGATGTTCTTCACCTTGCGGTCGCGCAACTTGGCCGAAATCTCGGACTGCAGGATGTTGTAGGTGCCGGCCGAACCGCAGCACAGATGGCCCTCGCGCGGCTCGCGCACGACGAAACCGGCCTTGGCCAGCAGCTCCTTCGGCTCGCGGGTGATCTTCTGGCCATGTTGCATGGAGCAGGCCGAGTGATAGGCGACGACGGTGCCCGGCTTGCGCATCGGCTCGGGCAGCTCGAGGCCGGTCAGATATTCGGTGATGTCCTTAGCCAGCGCCGACACACGCGCGGCCTTGTCGGCATAGGCCGGATCCAGCCGCAGCATGAAGCCGTAATCCTTGATCGTGGTGCCGCAACCCGACGCGGTGATGACGATGGCATCGAGCACGCCCTGGTCGATCGCCTGCGTCCAGGCGTCGACATTTTGTCTCGCCGAGGCAAGGGCGGCTTGCTCGCGCCCCATATGATGGACCAGCGCACCACAGCAGCCCTCGCCCGGCGGCACCACGACCTCGACGCCGAGCCGCGTCAGCAGCGAAATCGTCGTCTCATTGATGGCGGGATCGAGCACGGACTGCGCGCAGCCGGTGAGGATGGCGACGCGGCCTTTTTTGCTCCCCTGCCCGGCATGGACGCCTGGCGAGGTCATCGGCGAGGTTGCCGGGATCGATGCTGGCGCGAGTTTGAGCATTGCACCGAGCGGTTTCAGCGCCGGAACCTTGTCGAACAGGCCGATGAACGGTCTGCCCAGCTTCGCAAGCTTGAGCGCAGCGCGAAAACGCTGGGGATAAGGCAGCACCAAGGCCAGCATGGCGCGGGTCAGGCGGTCGAGCAGCGGCCGCTTGTAGGTTTCCTGGATATGGGCACGGGCATGGTCAACCAGATGCATGTAATTGACGCCCGACGGGCAGGTGGTCATGCAGGCGAGGCAGGACAGGCAGCGGTCGATATGAGTGACAATCTGCTTGTCGGCCGGGCGGCCGTTCTCCAGCATGTCCTTGATCAGGTAGATGCGTCCGCGCGGCGAATCGAGCTCGTTGCCCAGCGTCACATAGGTCGGGCACGTCGCGGTGCAGAAGCCGCAATGCACGCATTTGCGCAGGATCTTTTCGGATTCCGCGACATGCGGATCGGCAAGCTGGGCAAGCGAAAAATTGGTCTGCATCGCGCTGGGTCCTAGGCCATGCGGCCGGGATTGAGGATGTGCTTCGGGTCGAATTCCTGCTTCAGGCGCGCCGATAGTGCGGCAAGTGCGGGCGGCTGCGGCTCGAACACCGGCAGGGCGGCGCGACGCGAAGGTGCCGCGCGCACCAGCGTCGCATGGCCGCCGCCATGTTTTCTCAACAGCCCACGCAGCAAAGCGGCTTCCGGATCGCCCTGTTCCATGCGCAACCAAACCAGTCCGCCCTGCCAATCGTAGAAGGCGCTGACGGCTGCCTGCATACGCAGCGTCAACACCATCTGATGGCCCTGAGAAGGCGCCATCGAGACCCGCCACACCGGTTTCTCGCTGTTGTCGGCGAAGGGCCTGCAATCGCGCACATCGCGCCAGATCAGCCGTGAAGCCTCGCTGCCAATCTCCTCCAGCGGCCCGGCCCCGCCGAGCAGCGTTTTCAGCGCGGCGACGCGATAGGCGACGGACGGGCCAAAGCCTTCGACGCGCAGCAGCGTGGCTGCCTCGTTGCCGAGCGCGCCGCCGGCGACACGCGCGGCGATCCGCTCGGGCAGATGGGCAGCGCTCGACACTTCCGCGCTGGAACCGAGCGCCAGCGCCATGGCGCTTGCTGCGGCATCATCGAGCAGCCCACGGATCGCGAGCGTGACTTCGGTCTCGGCGGCCGGCAGCACCTTGAAGGTGACGTCGGTGAATACGGCGAGCGTGCCCCAGCTGTTGGCCATCAGCTTCGACATGTCATAGCCGGTGACGTTCTTGACCACGCGACCGCCCGACTTGAACGCCTCGCCACGGCCGGACACCACATGGATGCCCAGAATATGGTCGCGCGCGGCACCCGCCTTGAGCCGGCGCGGACCGGAAAGGTTCGCGGCGAGCACACCGCCGATCGTGCCTTTGCCGGCCTCGCCACCGAGCAGCGGGCCGTAGTCCATCGGCTCGAAGGCAAGTTGCTGGCCGTTTTCCGCCAGCAGCGTCTCGATCTCGGCGAGCGGCGTGCCGGCTCTTGCCGACAGCACCAGCTCGGCCGGTTCGTAGAGCATGACGCCGGAGAGGTTCGACAGGTCGAGCGTGTGTTCGGTTTGCAGCGGGCGGCCGATGCCACGTTTGGAACCATGGCCAAGGATTTCCAGCGGTGATTCTTGCGCCACCGCCCAGGCGACGGTGGACAGGACTTCGGATGGGGTGGTGGGGGTGAAGGTGGTCATGGACGCGACGCACCCGCGAGTGCGGAGACGCCGCGTTCCTTGGCACCCCCCTCTGTCCTGCCGGACATCTCCCCCTCAAGGGGGGAGATTGGCAGATTGCGCGCCTCGCCCTTCTGCCGACGGCGGAGAGTGGCGAAGTCGGACGTGGCAGCCAATCTCCCCCCTTGAGGGGGAGATGTCCGGCAGGACAGAGGGGGGTGCTCAAGCGCTGACATGCACCCTCAAAACCTCGGAATGTCCGGAAACGGCAGCTTGCCGCCGGAAATGTGCATCCGTCCAAGCTCGGCGCATCGCCGCAGTTGCGGGAAGACTTTTCCCGGGTTGAGCAGATGGTTGGGATCGAAGGCGCATTTGACGCGCATTTGCTGGTCGAGGTCGACCTGGCTGAACATTTCCGGCATCAGGTCGCGTTTTTCCACGCCCACGCCGTGTTCGCCGGTCAAGACGCCGCCGACCTTGACGCACAGCCGCAAGATGTCGGCGCCGAAGCTTTCGGCCTTGTCGAGCTCGCCCGGCACGTTGGCATCGTAGAGGATCAGCGGATGCAGATTGCCGTCGCCGGCATGGAAGACATTGGCGACGCCGAGGCCGTATTTCTCCGACAGTTCGCGCATGCCGGCGAGCACGCGCGGCAGTTCCTTGCGCGGAATGGTGCCGTCCATGCAGTAATAGTCCGGCGAGATGCGGCCGACTGCAGGAAATGCCGCCTTGCGGCCGGCCCAGAAGCTGAGCCGCTCCTGCTCGGACTGCGAAATGCGGCAGGTGGTCGAGCCGTTCTTGTAGGCGATCGCCTCGACCAGACCGATCAGATGATCGACTTCGACGCCAGGTCCGTCCAGCTCGACGATCAGCAGCGCCTCGACATCGAGGGGATAGCCGGCATGGACGAAATCTTCGGCCGCGTGGATCGCCGGCCTGTCCATCATTTCCATGCCGCCCGGAATGATGCCGGCGCCGATGATGTCGGCGACGCATTGGCCGCCCTGCTCGCTGGTCGGGAAGCCGATCAGCAGTGCACGTGCCGTCTCCGGCTTCTTCAGGATGCGCACGGTTACCTCGGTGACGACGCCGAGCAGCCCTTCGGAGCCGGTCATGACGCCGAGCAGGTCGTAGCCTTCCGCATCGAGGTGACTGCCGCCCAGCCGCACCACTTCGCCATTCATCAGCACCATCTCGATGCCGAGCACATTGTTGGCGGTGAGGCCGTATTTCAGGCAGTGCACGCCGCCGGAATTCTCCGCGACATTGCCGCCGATCGAGCAGGCGATCTGGGAGGATGGATCGGGGGCGTAGTAAAAGCCCTCCTGCTCGACGGCCGTGGTGATGCCGAGATTGGTAACGCCCGGCTGGGCGACGACGACGCGATTGGGGAAATCGATCTCGAGGATACAGTTGAAGCGGCTCATCACCAAAAGCACTGCATCCTCGAGCGGCAGCGCGCCGCCCGACAGCGAGGTGCCGGAGCCGCGCGGTACGACGCGGATATTGCGGTCGTTGCAGTATTTCAGCACGCGGGAAACCTGCGCCACGGTTTGCGGCAAAACGACAACCAGCGGCAGTTGGCGATAGGCGGTCAGGCCGTCGCTCTCGAAGGCACGCATGGAATTGGCGGCATCGACGACGCCCTCGCCCGGCACGATGATGCGCATGTCGGCGACGATCTCGTCGCGCCGGCGCATCGTGGCGTCGTCTGGTTTCGGCATGGCCAGGCCGGACATCAGCAGCCTCGTTTCGCTTGACTGGTCAAAATCTTTTACCAGTGAAGCGCGCCGGTTGCAAATCCTGCCTTGGTGGGAAGTCGAGCCATACAGGCTTCCACGGCGGAAATCCGGCGCTATTCGCCCGGGTGCTTGCCAGGTTCGGAATGCATCCGGCGCACGCGGCGCACGCCCCACCAGACCAGCAGGATGGCGACGGGCACCGAGGCGGCGGTGACGACTTCCGGGGCGAAGGCGTGGCCGAAGATCGAGGCGCCCTTGGCGACATAGCCGATGAGGCCAACCACATAATAGGAG
Source organism: Mesorhizobium sp. LjRoot246 (assembly GCF_964254115.1). NCBI lineage: Bacteria > Pseudomonadati > Pseudomonadota > Alphaproteobacteria > Hyphomicrobiales > Phyllobacteriaceae > Mesorhizobium > Mesorhizobium sp. LjRoot246. The sequence goes on from NZ_CAXUSN020000001.1 coordinate 6,049,188, forward strand.
ACGGCGGCGACCGAGAGCCCTTCGACGGTCTGCTGCAGGCGCAGTTGCAGACGGGCGCGGTTGTTCATCGAGGCGAGCAGGTCGCGATTCTGCTTCTCGACCTCGACATCGACCCACGTACGCAGCAGCGTCGTGGCGCGGGTCAGTTTTCGCGACAGATTTTCCTGCCGCTCCTCGACCGAGCGGCAGGTGCGCATGGCGGGCGCCACCCGGCGCTGCAGGAACCCGCGCCATGTGTCGTAGCCGGGCACGGCCTCTTCCTCGAGCGCTTCCAACCGCTCGACGACGATGCCGTCATAGGCGCGGCTGGCGCCGAAACGGTAAAGGCTCGAAGCGGCGTCCGCCTCCAGCTCGGCGGCGAGTTCGGTGAGATCGGCCAGCAAGGTCTGGCTGTCGCGGGTCTCGGTGACCTTCATCTCCCGCGTGGTCTGCGCCAGCCGGTCCTCGATGCGGCGGGCGCGGCCGGACAAGGTCAGCGCCAACGGCAGGCCGAGCATGGCGAGCGTCCGGTAGGTTTCGATGTCGATCAGCCGTTGCGACAGCGCGCCGGTGCGGGCCGGGGTCAGGCCCCGATCGAGAACCAGCATGCGCGTCATGCCGTCGCCGTCCTGGCGGAAGTCCGTGACGATGGCGGCGTTGCCGCGCTCGACCAGCGAGTAGCACAGGCTGGTCGGGTCGAAGCCGGCGATCAGCCGCTCGCTCGCCTGCGTCCATTTGCGGATTTCGAGCCGGATGCCGGAAATGACGGTACCTGGCGGCGAAAAACCATTGCCGAACGGCGAGTCCTCCTGCGCCCTGCCGCTTTCGGAGAGCGGCCCCTCCCACAGATAGGTCGAGAATTCCGTGTGCCGCTCCCAGCGCAGCGAGCCCTTGCCCCATTTCATGGCGTGGTGGCGGGCCTGGCGGTCGGGTGCGGCGATGCCGAGGCGTCGCGACAATTCGGAGAGCACCGCATGGTCGACGCCGGAGCCGCCCTCCGTCATGAAGGCGAGTTGCACCAGGATGCGCGGCTTTTCGATCAACGGATGAGGTCGGGCGTGGACCTCGCCAAGCGCGCCGGGCCGACCCTCATGCGCGGGAAACCCCATGACGCTGCCCTTGGCGCGCGGCTGGAACTCGAGATCGGGCGGGTCGTCTGACACGGCTTGTCCCCCGGGGTTCCCTTGAACCCTGTTGCACTCGCGTCCCTCTAGACCAATAGCCCGATGACGCAAACAGCAAAGTTTAGCCGAAGACGATATGGCGACTGGCGGCGAAATCGACACGCTTCGACCAATTGGATAAATAATTTGACCAGTTGGCGACGCAGGCTTTATCCTGCGCGACACCGGTTCACCTTCCAGGCATTGAGTTGAGCGACATTTTTTCCAGGATCGAGCATTCTCGCACCGCCGACGAGGTGGTGCAGCAGATCGAGAGTCTCATCCTCGAAGGCGTGCTGCGCACCGGCGACCGGTTGCCGGGCGAGCGCGAGCTTGCACGCCAGTTCGACGTGTCGCGGCCGATCCTGCGCGACGCCCTGAAGACGCTGGAGGGGCGCGGCCTTTTGACGACAAGGCCCGGCGGCGGCACGCATGTCGCCGATGTCATCGGCCAGCTGTTCACCAAGCCAGTGACGGACCTGATCTCGATGCACCGCAAGGCCGTGACCGACTACCTGGAATACCGCCGCGAGATCGAAGGGATCGCGGCTGAATACGCGGCGCGGCGCGCCACGCCGGACGACATAGCCCTGCTCGACAAGATCATGGCACGCATGGACGATGCGCACCGGACCGACGACTTCGACGACGAGGCCGAGATCGACGTCGAGTTCCACCACGCGATCTGCGAATGCGCGCACAACATCATCCTTTTGCACACGCTGCGCTCCTGCTATCGGCTGTTGTCGGAAGGGGTGTTCCAGAACCGGCTGCTGGTGTTCACCGTGCCCGGCGCGCGCGAGGCGCTGCTTGCGCAGCATCGGGCGATCCATGCAGCGGTGAAGGCCGGCGACCCGGCCGCCGCCCGGCAAGCGGCAATGGACCACATCACCTATGTCGAACGGTCGATGGCGGAGGCCGAGCGCAGCGGCGATTGGCAGCGCGTCTCCCGGCTGAGGCTGAAACAGCGCGTCGACGCCGCCGATACCGAACCTGCACGCAAACGCTCCTAACTATCGAAACGGGAATCCCATGAGCCAGATCCTGACCATCGCCGACCTCAAGGATCTCGCACGCCGGCGCGTGCCGAAGATGTTCTTCGACTATGCCGATTCCGGCGCTTGGACCGAAAGCACCTATCGGGCCAACGAGGAGGATTTTCAGAAGATCAAGTTCCGCCAGCGCGTGCTGGTCGACATGAGCAACCGCTCGCTGGAATCGACCATGATCGGCGAGAAGGTGTCGATGCCGGTGGCGCTGGCCCCGACAGGCCTGACCGGCATGCAGCACGCCGATGGCGAGATGCTGGCCGCGCAGGCGGCGGAAGAGTTCGGCGTGCCTTTCACCCTGTCGACGATGAGCATCTGTTCAATCGAGGATGTCGCCTCGGTGACAAGCAAGCCGTTCTGGTTCCAGCTCTATGTGCTGCGCGACAAGGATTTCGTGATCAATCTGATCGACCGGGCGAAGGCGGCGAAATGCTCGGCGCTGGTGCTAACGCTCGACCTGCAGATTCTCGGCCAGCGCCACAAGGATGTCCGCAATGGGCTGTCGGCGCCGCCCAAGATGACGCTCGCCAACATCGCCAACATCGCCATGCGCCCACGCTGGCTGATGGGCATTGCCGGCACGAAGCGCCGCACCTTCCGCAACATTGTCGGCCATGCCAAGGGTGTCGGCGACGTCTCATCGCTTGGTTCATGGACGAACGAGCAGTTCGATCCGCAGCTGTCGTGGAAGGATGTCGACTGGATCAAGGAGCGCTGGGGCGGCAAGCTGATCCTCAAAGGCATTCTCGACAAGGAAGACGCGCTGATGGCGGCCAGGACCGGCGCCGACGCGATCATCGTTTCCAACCATGGCGGACGCCAGCTCGATGGTGCGTCATCATCGATCGGCGTGCTTGAAGAGATTGCCGATGCGGTCGGCGACACGATCGAAGTGCATATGGATGGCGGCATCCGCTCCGGCCAGGATGTGCTGAAGGCACTCTGCCTCGGCGCCAAGGGCACCTATATCGGCCGGCCATTTCTTTACGGCCTGGGTGCGCTTGGCAAGGAAGGGGTTACCAAGGCGTTGGAAATCATCCGAAAAGAGATGGACATCACGCTGGCGCTGTGCGGAAAGCGTCTGGTCACCGACATGGGCAAGGACCAGCTCCGGCGCTAGAGTTCCGTGACAACCCGACCACGGAGACGACGCGACGTTGACGGAACCCGGCATCCACTTTCTCGACGCGCATGGGCCGGACGGCATGCGTGTCTACGCTATTGGCGACATCCACGGCCGCCTCGACCTTTTGGCCGCCATGCATCAGCGCATCAAGGCCGAGATCGAACAGGACGCGCCTGCCGACTGGCGCGTCGTCCATCTGGGCGACTATGTCGACCGCGGGCCGGACTCGAAGGGCGTCATCGACTTCCTGATCGAAGCGCGAGAGCGCGACCCCCGCCATCTGATGCTGGCCGGAAACCACGACATCGGTTTTCTCGAATTTCTCAAGACCCCTGACCCGGACGGGCTTTTCATCCGCTTCGGCGGCATCCAGACGGCACAGTCTTATGGCGTGGCGATCAGTGAAGGCGCCAGCGTATGGTTCGGCAAAGCCGAGTCCGCCGTGCGCAAAGGACATCAGGCGCTGGTCGAGGCCGTGCCGGAAAGCCACATCGACTTCCTGCGGTCGCTGCCGTTTTCGCTGACACTGGGCGATTTCTTCTTCTGCCATGCCGGTATCAGGCCGGGCATTCCCCTGGACAGGCAAAACCGGCAGGACCTGATCTGGATCCGCGACGTCTTCCACGATCACACCGGGCTCTATCCGAAGATCGTCGTGCACGGCCACACGCCGGTCCCCGAGGCGGAAGTAATGGCCAACCGCGTCAATGTCGACACGCTTGCCTGGCAATCAGGGATGCTGACCGCGCTCGTCGTCGACGGCTCGGACAAACGCATCCTGACAATGACCTTTAAGGAAGCCTGAGCGTCGCGTCAGAGGGCGCGAAAGACGCTTCGGCTCGTGGCGCAGCCCCGGCTTTAGCGCAGAGAGGCGGTGACGCCGTAGCCGTCGACGGCGTTGTGGTTGTTGGCCGCGTCGGCGGCATAAATGCCGAGGCCGCACAGCACGATGGCCGACAACATGGCAAAGGACAGAAGCGCTGCTTTCACGGACGTCATCTCTTGTTGAGCTTTCTGCATCTGTGCACGAGGCGGTTACCAATGCGTTGAAACGGAGAATTCGCTTCAAACTTTCGACGATTTCGCGCTTCTAGGCATGTTCTGTTTCAACGGTGTGTCGCGCGGGTCACACAAAGGTTCATCGCGGTTGCACAAAAGATGCAAAGCGCGCGCCTTCTAGGATGGCGGATGGACACAAGCCAAGGATGAAACCGGTTTTCCCCAGGCGGATTCATTGCAGCGTGCCAATTATGTCACGCGGCAGGACGCTGAGGATGGATGCTCAGATGGTCGCTACCCAGGCGCGGGCTATGGCCAGGCCGGCGGCGTCGGCGTCAGGTCCGTTGAGGGCCATTTCGCCATCGAGCTTGTCGGCCCAGTCGGGATGGCGCGAAGCGATGATCGGGGCAAAGGACATGCTCCAATCCTGCACCATCGGCCGGTCGGCCTCGAAATGGAACTGGAAACCATAGACGGCGCGGCCGACGCGAAACGCCTGGTTCTCGGCGACCTCGTTGCCGGCAAGCCGTACGGCGTTTTCGGGCAAAACGAACGTATCGTCGTGCCACTGGAAGATCGGGAATTTTGCCGGCAGCGCGCCCAGCACCGGATCGGCCTTGGCGTCCGGCGTCAGCGACACGCCGTGCCAACCGAACTCATTGGCGCCGCCGATACGGTTCTCGCCGCCGAAGGCGCGGGCGACGAGCTGGCTGCCGAGGCAGATGCCGAGCACGGCGCGATCCTTGTCGGCAAAATCGCGGGTCAGTTCGAGCAGTGCCGGGAAATAGGGATATTCATCATCGGCCAGCGCATTCTGGCCACCGCCGAGGACCACCATGGCATCATGCCCGGTCGCGTCATCCGGCAAGGGATCGCCTTTGTAAGGAAGACGCAGGTCGAGATCGGCGCCGGCTTCAGCAAGTGCTGCACCGACCTGACCAAGGCCGGTATTGTCGTAGTTCTGGACCACCAGCACCCGCATCGCAAAACCCTGCTGACATGAAAATGATGCGACGAGCGATATCATGCCGTCCGCATTGCAGCCAAGATGCGTATTCCAGGAGAAAACTATGCCACTGCAGAACCGGGTCGATCCGTTCGGCGCCATCCACGCCGTACCCGAGCGCGGGCTGTTCACCGGCAATCGCGGCATCATCCATGACCCGGAAACGAAAACATTGCTGAAGAAGCGCTGGGCTTTACCAGCCTGGATCATCTGCGTCTGCCAATTCCGCAATGTGCGGCGCGAGCCGATGGGCCGAAACCGGCCGGGCGGAAAGGCCGGCTGGACCGAGCTGTTCTTCCTCGACGAGGTGACGGCGCTGGCTGCCGGACATCGCCCCTGCTTCTTTTGCCAGCGCGAACGGGCCAAGGATTTCGTCACCCGCTTCGGCGAAGCCTTCGGCATTGCCGAGCCGCGCGCGCCGCAGGTCGACAAGCGGCTGCACAAGGAGCGGCCGGCGTCGGGTGGCAAGCCGCCAGTGGTGAGCCTTGACGAGCTTGCCGGACTGCCGGATGGCGCCGTGGTCGCGGATGGCGGCAACGCCTATGCCTTGCGCGGCGGCAAGGCACTGCGCTGGTCTTTTGCGGGATATGGCCCGCCCACCGACTTTAGCCTGCTCAAAGGCAAGACGCTCTCGCTGCTGACGCCTGGGACGACGCTCGCCGTGCTGCGGCATGGCTTTCGGCCGGTGTGGCATCCGACCGCCGAGGCTTGACGGAGGCGGCCGGCTCGCCCATTCCTCGGCGATGCGCGCCAATTACAAGATGCAACGTCTGTTCGTGCCCGACGATCTCGGACCGGATGTCGAGTTCGACGCCGGCCAACAGCAGAGCCATTATCTCCTGCATGTGCTGCGGCTTGGCGAAGGCGCCGAAATCCTGGTGTTCAATGGCCGCGACGGCGAATGGTCGGCGGCCATCGCGGCGAAGACAAAAAGGGCGGTGCGGCTAAAAGTGTCGGCGCTGCAACGGCCGCAGCCACAGTTGCCCGATCTCGTCTACTGCTTCGCGCCGCTGAAGCAGGGCCGGCTCGATTATCTCGTACAAAAGGCGGTCGAGATGGGTGCCGGCATCCTGCAGCCGGTCATCACCCAGCACACGCAGGTGGCAAAACCTTCGATCGATCGGCTACGCGCCAATGTCGTCGAAGCCGCCGAGCAATGCGGCATCCTGGCGGTGCCGAGGGTGCGCGAGGCGGAAAAATTCGACCGCTTGCTGACCGGCTGGGACAAGGAACGGCGGCTGATCTTCTGCGATGAGGACGCGTCGACCAACAATCCACTGGCCGCGCTGCAGGCGGTCAAGGAAAACAAGCTTGGGCTGCTGGTCGGGCCGGAGGGCGGCTTTTCCGACGACGAGCGCAAGATGCTGCGCGCGCTGCCTTTCGTCACCGCCATTCCGCTCGGACCGCGCATCTTGCGCGCCGACACGGCAGCGGTAGCCGCGCTCGCGGTGATGCAGGCGACGGTCGGGGACTGGTGAGGGATCTTCCCTTCTCCCCTTGCGGGAGAAGGTGGCCTCGCGAAGCGAGGTCGGATGAGGGGTGCTTCAGCTTGGCGCCGCCAGTACTCCGTCACCCACCCCTCATCCGGCTCGGCGCTGCGCGCCGATCCACCTTCTCCCACAAGGGGAGAAGGGAAGAAGCAACGTTCAATTCCTCTTGACCTCTGGCTCAGGATTTTTCGCTTGATCGTCTACTGACATTTCGTCCATCTAGCGCCGGCGGTCGTCCGACCGTCCTAAAGCGCCCGCGCGTCCTTTCGGACACGCAAAGGACGCTGTAGCATTCCATTGGGGCACATGATCCCCAGCGAAGATCGAAAGCCGATTTTCGGGATCATGTGCAAAGGGCTTATAAATGGCGCGCGATACGACCGATTTCCGCCCGATAGAAGGTGTCGACGAACTCGTCGAGCACCTGGCCGAAGGCAACAAGCCGCGCGACAAGTGGCGCATCGGCACCGAGCACGAGAAATTCCCCTTCTATGTCGACGGCAACGCGCCTGTGCCCTATGGCGGCGAGCGCGGCATCCGCGCCATCCTCGAAGGCATGCAGGAAAAGCTCGGCTGGGATCCGATTGTCGATGACGGCCGCATCATCGGCCTGGTCGAACCGACCGGCCAGGGGGCGATTTCGCTGGAACCCGGCGGCCAATTCGAGCTTTCCGGGGCACCGCTGGAGACTATCCATCAGACCTGCCGCGAGGGCAATGCCCATCTGGCGCAGGTGCGCGAGATCGCCGAGCCGATGGGCATCCGCTTTCTTGGCCTCGGCGGCAGCCCGAAATGGTCGCTGGCCGAGACGCCGAAAATGCCGAAATCGCGCTACGAAATCATGACGCGCTACATGCCCAAGGTCGGCACCAAGGGCCTCGACATGATGTACCGCACCTGCACGATCCAGGTGAATCTCGACTTCGAGAGCGAGGCCGACATGCGCCGCAAGATGCAGGTGTCGCTGAAGCTGCAACCGCTGTCGACGGCATTGTTCGCCAATTCGCCCTTCACCGAAAGTCACCCGAACGGCTTGCAGAGCTGGCGGGGCGACATCTGGCGCGACACCGACAACCAGCGCTCAGGCCTGCTCGAATTCTGCTTCTCGCCCGAGTTCGGCTTCGCCGACTATGTCGAATGGGCGCTCGACGTGCCGATGTATTTCGTCATCCGCGACGGCCGCTATCACGACATGACGCACATCACCTTCCGCCAGTTCATGGCCGGGGCCGCGCGCAACGAAGTGCCGGACGGGCTGCCGACGATGGGCGACTGGGCAAACCATCTGTCGACGCTGTTCCCGGACGTACGGCTGAAGCGTTTCCTCGAGATGCGCGGCGCCGACGGCGGGCCATGGCGGCGCATCTGCGCGTTGCCGGCGTTCTGGGTCGGATTGCTCTATGATGAGGCGGCACTCGATGCCGCCGAGGCGCTGACCGCGAGCTGGACCTATGAAGAAACGCTGGCGATGCGCAATGCCGTGCCGGAACAGGGCATCTCCGCGCCGTTCCGCAACACCACGCTGCGCGAGATCGCGCGTGACGTGCTTGTCATTTCGCGCATGGGCCTGAAGAACCGCGGCAAGAAGAACCGCGACGGCTATGACGAGACCTCGTTCCTCAACACTTTGGACGAAGTCGTGGCGCGCGGCACCACCAGCGCCGAGGAGATGCTGTCGGCCTACCACACGCGCTGGGGCGGCTCGATCGAGCCGGTGTTCATGGAATATGCCTATTAACTCTCGGATTTGACGCCGCGGATCGATCGGCAAAAGTCGCTTCAATCGGAAGTGGAAACGAACTAGGCTTCTCCGGCGAGGATTTCCGGAGGAGAGACCAATGCCTTCCTTGTTCGACATGCTGACGCAGGCCCAGAACGGCAACGGCATGCAGGCGCTTGCCCAGCAATACGGGCTTTCGATGCAGCAGACGCAGGCGGCGGTCGCCGCATTGCTGCCGGCCTTTTCGCAGGGGCTGCAGCGCAACACCGCCGATCCTTACGGGCTCGGCGCCTTCATGACGGCGATGGCGAGCGGCCAGCACGCCAAGTATTTCGAGGACGCGACCCGGGCCTTCTCGCCGCAGGGCGTCGACGAGGGCAACGGCATTCTCGGGCACCTGTTCGGTTCGAAGGATCTGTCGCGCGCCGTGGCCAGCCAGGCGGCGCAAGCGAGCGGCGTCAACCAGCAGATCCTGCAGCAGATGCTGCCGGCGATCGCCTCGATGGTCATGGGCGGGCTGTTCAAGCAGACGACAAATCAGATGCAGGCCGCCGGCGGTTTCGGCGGCGGTGGCAACAATCCGCTCGGCGAGATCATCGAGCAGATGATGCGGCAAGGTGGGCAGGCCCCAGCTCCGCAGCCGCGCCAGGCGCCGCCGCCGCAGAACCCTATGGACAACCCGCTCGGCAAGGTGTTGCAGGACATGTTCGGCGGCGGTGCGCCACAGCCGCAAAGCGCGCCGCAGCCGGCACCCAATCCCTATGGCGACAATCCGCTCGGCAAGGTGCTGCAGGACATGTTCGGCGGCGGCGCGCCTCAGCCGCAGCCGCAAGGCCGCGCGCAGCCGCAACCTCAGCAGACGCAAAGCCCCTACGGTGACAATCCGCTGGGAAAAATCTTCGAGGAGATGCTGCGGCAAGGCGGCGGTGGCTTCGGCATCCCAGGCGGCCAGCCGGCCCCGCAACAGCCTCAAGCGCCCCCACAGCAGCGTCAGGCACCGCAGCCACAGGCCAATCCGAGCGGCAGGCCAAGGAATCCGTTCGACGACCTGTTCGGCAAGATGTTCGAGACCGGCGCCCAGCAGCGTGACGAGTATCAGAAGGGCGTGGAAACGATCTTCGACCAGTTCAAGCGGGACATGGACCGAAGGTAGTCGCAAGCTCGCGGCATTTGTCGACGAGGCAAAGAGACATGATGGACAGACTTGAATATCCGGTCGTCATAGCGCCACTTTCTGCAGAGGACGGCGGCGGTTTCTCCGCGTTCGTGCCTGATTTGCCAGGCTGCGTGAGCTACGGCGACACCCCTGAAGAGGCCATCGCGAATGTCCAGGACGCCATAGCATCTTGGATAGAGGCCGCGCAAAAGCTCGGCAGATCGATACCAAGGCCATCACGAAAGCTGGCATTCGCCTGACTGCCAAAAGAAAAGCCCGGTCCTGGGAGGACCGGGCAGAGTGCAGGCGGGCCGGCGGGGATCCGGCAGGGAGTGGGGGCCTGCATACTCGTCAGTCGCGCCGAACCCCGAAAGGGTTCAAAGCAACCTAAACAACAAGCAACCGATCAGGCGACCTTGCGGGCGAAATCCTCGATCGTTTCGACGCGATCGCTGGCGATCTCGCGCAACATGGCCGTCGGATCGCGGCCAAACGGCACGTCGATGGCGACATGCAGGTCGGCGCGCGTCAGGCCGATATCGGCGAGTTCGGCGTCCGACATCTCGCCAAGGCGGTAGAAGGCGCGGCGGTTTTTCCAGGCGCGGTAGATGTTGGAGACGGTGTTGGCCACGCGCGTCGCAACGGCCGGACGCGAGGTGATGCGCGAGGTCTCAGTGGCGAAATCAAACGTGGTCATTGTCGGTCTCCTTCAGACTGCCGCATGACCCCGAACCGGAGGTTCGGAAAAGGATCATGCGCAAATCAAAGTTGCTACAGCGTCCTTTGCGCGTCCAAAGGACGCGCGGCGCTGTAGGGCGGACAAAACCAGGCGATCGGCGCTGGCGACAGCGGCCGTTCCGGCTTCGATTCACATGCCTTCATGTGGACAATGCCAATTTGCCATCGAGCGATTGATTAATCCAACGAATGTTTCTAATCTTTAGCATCAACACTAGTGATGGATCATGTCGATGAAATCGCCGCTCGATCTCGATCAGTTGCAGACCTTCATCTCGATTGCCGACACCGGCAGCTTCACCCGAGCGGCCGAAGAGGTGCACCGGACCCAGTCGGCGGTGTCGATGCAGATGCGCCGGCTGGAGGAGCGGATCGGCAAGCCGCTGTTCGAAAAGGACGGGCGCACCAACAGGCTGACCGAGGAAGGCGACAAGCTGCTTTCTTATGCGAGGCGGCTGCTCTATCTCAACCGCGAAACACTGGCGGCTTTCGACGACCGGCGGCTCGAAGGCACGATCCGCATCGGCACGCCCGACGACTATGCGGACCGTTTCCTGCCCGAGATCATGGCGCGGTTCACGCGCTCCAATCCGCGCGTCGAACTGACCGTCATCTGCGAGCCGACGCCGGGCCTGGTCGAACATATCAAGCGCGGCAATCTCGACCTGGCGCTGGTGACGCACAACGACGTACGCGGCCAGTCGGAGGTGGTGCGGCGCGAACCGCTGCTGTGGGTTACCTCGGCCAACCATGCGACGCATGAGCAGGAAACGCTGCCGATGGCCTTCGGCCGGCCGAACTGCATCTGGCGGCGCGCTGCCGTCGATGTGCTCGACCAGCAGAACCGCGACTATCGCATCCTGTTCACCAGCTTCTCGGCCACCGTCATCACCGCCGCCGTGCTTTCGGGCCTGGCGATCTCGGTGCTGCCGGAATGCGCACTGCGCCCCGGCATGCGGGTGCTGGGCGAGGCCGACGGCTTCGGCGCCCTTCCCGACTGCCGCATCGGCATCATGCGCGGCCAGACGTCGCGGCCCGAGATCGTCGACGCGCTTGCGCGCCATATTTCGGAAAGCCTGGACAATATTTCCGTGCCGCTTGGCGAGGAGACGGGATCATTCGACTTCGCGGCGCTCGCTTTCAGCAAGATGCGGCGAACCAAGCCGAACCAGATCCTGCCGGGCTGGTAGGAAGGGTCCCGCGCGGGATATGAAAGCCAACACGGGCGCCTTGACGCGGACGCCCAACCGTCCCCCAATCGGCCGATGAGCGACGCAGCATCCGAATCACGCACCAACGCCACCGAATACACGGTGAGCGAGATTTCCGGCGCGCTGAAGCGCACGGTCGAGGACGTCTTCGGCAATGTGCGGGTGCGCGGCGAAATATCAGGCTATCGCGGGCCGCATTCCTCCGGTCATGCGTATTTCGCGCTGAAGGACGACCGCGCGCGGCTCGACGCCGTGGTGTGGAAAGGCACGATGAGCCGGCTGAAGTTCCGTCCCGAAGAAGGGATGGAAGTGATCGCCACCGGCAAGCTCACCACCTATCCCGGCAAGTCCAACTATCAGATCGTCATCGACAATCTGGAGCCGGCCGGCGCCGGTGCGCTGATGGCGCTGCTGGAAGAGCGCAAGCGGCGGCTGCAGGCCGAGGGGCTGTTCGACACCGGCCGCAAGCGGTTGCTGCCATTCATGCCGCGCGTCATCGGTGTCGTCACCTCACCGACGGGGTCCGTCATCCGCGACATCATCCACCGCATCAAGGACCGGTTTCCGCTGCATGTCCTGGTCTGGCCGGTGCGTGTGCAAGGCGAGACGTCAGGCGCGGAAGTGACCGCCGCGGTCAATGGCTTCAACGCGCTGGCATGGGATGGCGCCATTCAGCGTCCCGATCTTCTGATCGTGGCGCGCGGCGGCGGCAGTCTCGAAGACCTCTGGGGTTTCAACGACGAGGCGCTGGCGCGCGCCGTCGCCGCCTCCGGCATACCGGTGATCTCGGCTGTCGGCCACGAGACGGACTGGACGCTGATCGACCTCGTTGCCGACGTGCGGGCGCCGACGCCGACGGGTGCGGCCGAAATTGCCGTGCCGGTGAAGGCCGACCTCGAAGCGACGCTTGTCAGCCTCGGCGCACGGCTCAAGGCGGCGGTCCTGCGCAATTTCGAACGCAAACGGCAGGCGGCGCGGGCGGCGGCCCGTGCACTGCCTTCGCCTGACCAATTGCTGGCGCTGCCGCGCCGACGCCTCGATGAAGCAACCAGCCGGCTCGGCCGAGGCCTGTTGGTGTCCACCGAACGCAAGCGCGCGCGGTTCTTCGCTGTAAAGCTGACGCCGGCAATGCTGTCACAGCGCATTGCCGAGGCGCGGCGCAACAACGAGCGCAATCTTTTGCGCGCGCGAGGCGCGCTGCGCGCGTTGTCGAGAGCCCGGCGGGCGGAGTTCAATCGTGCGGCGGATCAGTTGCCAAAATGTGCCAAAGCATCGCTGCAGCGGCACAGGCAGCAGCTGGCTTTGCTGCAGGGCCGCATCACCATCGAGCCGACGGCGCGGCGGCAACGGGTGCAGAGGGATTTTCTGGCGGCTTTAACGAGACGCGGCACGCAAGCGGTGGTGCTCAGGCTGGAGCGCCTGCGCGGCCGCGTCGTCCAGGCCGACAGGTTGATGTCGACGCTGTCGCACAAGGCCGTCCTGGCGCGCGGCTTTGCCCTGGTGAAGGATGCTGACGGCGCGGTGATCAAGCAGGCGGCCGATGTGGCGTCGGGAATGGCGCTTTCGCTGGAATTCGCCGACGGCACCGCTGATGCGGTTGCAATCAGCGGCACGGCAAAACCGAAGGCCGTGGCCAAGCCAACGGGCAAGGTCAAAGAGCCTGGCAATCAGGGATCCCTGTTCTGACACCATGACCGACAATCCGCATCATCTGGCAACGCCTTCCGGCAAGCCGCGCGCGCGAAGTTTTGGCATCGGCTTCGACGGGAAGCCCGGGCCGTTCAACGCGATCACCGACGTGCCCGGTGTTGCGGTCGGCTATACGACGCTGATTTCAGGCGATGGCGCGCTCGTCGTCGGCCAGGGACCGGTGCGCACCGGCGTGACCGCTATCCTGCCCAGGCCGCGCGCCGAGCTCGCCACACCGGTCTTTGCCGGCATCTTCAGCCAAAATGGCAATGGCGAATTGACCGGCTCGCACATCGTCGAGGAAACCGGCGCTTTCAACTTCCCGATCACCATCACCAACACGCATTCCTGCGGTGTCTCACGCGACGGCACGCTGCGCTGGATGCAAAGCGTGCTGCCGGCGGCGCTCGACAGCGGCTGGGGGTTGCCGGTGGCGGCGGAGACCTATGACGGTTTCCTCAACGACATTAACGGCCACCATTTGACATCAGAGCATGTTGCCCAGGCACTTGAGGACGCCGCCAGCGGACCGGTCGAGGAGGGCAGCGTCGGCGGCGGCACTGGTATGATCACCTTCGGCTTCAAGGCCGGCTCCGGCACGGCATCGCGCATCGTCGACTGGCACGGCCGTGCCTACACCGTCGGCGCCTTCGTACAGTCGAATTTCGGCAAACGGCGCAATATTGCCGTTCGCGGCCTGCGCGCCGGGCCGGAGCTTGTCGAACCGGCGGTCCTTGAAGGCACGCAGCGTGCCGAAAAGGGCTCGATCATCGCCGTCATCGCCACCGACGCACCTTTCCTGCCGCACCAGATAAAGCGGCTGGCCCGCCGCGTGCCGCTTGGCGTCGCCATGACCGGCGGCTTCGGCTATCACAGTTCCGGCGACATTTTCATCGCCTTCTCAACCGCCAATGCGAGCGCGGCGCTGGCGCCATCCGGCCGCATTGCCAGCGCCGATTTCATTCCGGACACCGACATCGATCCGTTTTTCGATGCGGTCATCCAAGGCATAGAGGAAGCGATCCTCAACGCTCTGATCGCCAATGACGACATGGTTGGCCGCGACGGCAATTTCGTGCCGGCGCTGCCGAAGGCGTGGCTGAAAGAGAAGTTTGGCTGAAAGCCGCCGTGAGACAAAAACGCGGGCCAGAAGCCCGCGAGTTCAGCCAATGTCGCCGCTATGCGGTCATTCCGCAGCTTTGCTGGGGGCCTGCTGGCTATCTTCGGCCTCAGCAGCTTCCTCAAGCCGGGATGCAATAAGTTCCTTGATATCGCCGACTTCTTCCTGGATATCCTCCAACGGGATGCCGACCTCGGCCGCCTCGGCAGCGCATTCCTTGGCCAACGTCTCGGCCTGCTTGTCGATCCTGGCCTGGGATGACTGGCAATGGACCTTTTCGCCGATCCATTCCCGCAAGAACTCGATGGCGTGTTCACTCATACTGCTGTTCCCTGGCGGCAAAGCCGGTTGGTAATCATAAACGTCGACATCCCGCAAAGGATGCATGTCCCCATTCGAGCCGAGTCGCGGTCAGCCGGCAAGCCAATGCCGTCCAAGGTCCACAGAGCCATAGGAAATCGAGGGGTCAAGAGCATTTTCTGATTCTGGAGGGGTCGGTACCATTGGCTGGGTCACGCCCAGCGCTGCGCCACTGTTTCTATTCGCTTTTTCCGGTTTCCGAGCCGATTTTCGTCACAATAGATGGCGCAACACACAACACATTCACAGTCGCTTCGCGGCGCAAACCTTCAGGCGCGCGGGTCGAAGCCGCCGCTATATAGTGTCATCCTCATGCAATGTCGACTCTGCGCGCCATGCTGCTTCTTTCCGCCGCGCCAAAGGGCTCCGCGCGGCACGCGGAGCAAATGATTGTGGACGTGACCGTGCGGATCCAGCCTCGGCGGAACCGCTCAGAAGTGCACAGCCACCACGGCCGCGCAGTCGCCGGCCTTGACCAGGCCAGGAAAGTGCCTAGCCGCCAGCATGCCCGACATTTTTGCCCGGATTTCCTGAGGGGCGATGCCGGTGCGGCCGGTGGAATGAATGCGCGCCAGCACCGCGCCTTCCTCGACGGGCTCGCCAAGATCGACCATGGTTTCGATCATGCCGTCATCCTCGGCGAAGGAGAAACAATCGCCCGACGGCATATCCAACCACTGGGTTGGAGTCTTCTCGACCGCACCGGCGACAATGCCGGCATGGCGCAGCACATTGAGAACGCCGCGCCGGGCGATCCGCACGGTTTGCGCGCGCGAGGTGCCGCCGCCGCCAAGCTCGGTGCTGACAAAGACCTTGCCCATCTCTTCCGCTGCCGTGTCGTACATGCCGACTGAATCGATCTCGATCATGCGCATCGAGAACGGGGCGGCGAAGGCCGCCACCGCGTCGAAGGCTTTCTGTTCCAGCGCCTTGTCCGGCAGCGTGTGCGCGGCGCAGAACGGCACGAAGTCCAGCGTCTTGCCGCCGGAATGGAAGTCGAACACGATGTCGGCGCGAGGTAGCAGCTCACGCTGGAAATAGTCTGCGATCTTCTCGGTCACCGTACCGTCCGGCCGGCCGGGAAAGCTGCGGTTCATGTTGCCCTTGTCGATCGGCGAGGTGCGCGTGCCAGCGCGAAAGGCCGGATAATTCATCGCCGGCACGATGATCACCGTGCCGCTGACATGCTTGGGATCGAGCGTGCTGGCGAGGTCGTAGAGCGCCAATGGCCCTTCATACTCGTCGCCATGATTGGCGCCGGTCAGCAGTGCGGCCGGCCCCTTGCCGTTGCGGATAACGCAGATCGGGATCATCACCGAGCCCCAGGCCGAATCGTCGCGGCTGTAGGGCAGACGCAGGAAACCATGCTGGATGCCGTCGCGGTCAAAATCGACGGTAGGCGCGATCGGCGACGGACGTAGAGCGGACATCGGCATCAATCCTTCACCACCAGCTTGCGCGGCACATTGGCCAGGCACTCTACACCGGTTTCGGTGATCAGAATGGATTCGGTGATCTCCAATCCCATCGTTTCCAGCCATAGGCCGGTCATGAAATGGAAGGTCATGCCGGGCTTGAGTTCTGTGCGATCGCCGGGACGCAGGCTCATCGTGCGTTCGCCCCAGTCCGGCGGATAGGACAAACCGATCGGGTAGCCGGTGCGGTTGTCCTTGACGATGCCGTATCGCTTCAGCACGCCGAAGAAGGCATTGGCGATATCCTCGCAGGTGTTGCCGGGCTTGGCCGCCGCCAGGCCTGCCTCCATGCCTTCCAGCGTCGCCTTCTCGGCATCGAGGAATTCCTGCGTCGGCTTGCCGAGGAAGACGGTGCGCGACAGCGGGCAGTGATACCTGGCATAGCAGCCGGCGATCTCGAAGAAGGTGCCCTCGCCCCGCTGCATCGGCCGGTCGTCCCAGGTCAGATGCGGCGCCGAGGCATCAGCGCCCGACGGCAACAACGGCACGATCGCCGGATAGTCGCCGCCAATGCCGTCCACGCCGCGCGTGCCGGCATCGTAGATCTCGGCGACGAGATCGCATTTGCGCATGCCGACTTCAATCTTGTCGACGATACGCTGGTGCATCGCCTCGACGATGCGGGCGGCCTTGCGCATATAGTCGATCTCGGTCGGGCTCTTTACCGCACGCTGCCAGTTCACCAATGCGGTGGCGTCGACAAAGCGAGCGTTGGGCAGATGCTTCTGCAGCGACGCAAAGGCGGCGGCCGAGAACCAGTAATTATCCATCTCGACGCCGATGGTGAGCTTGCTCCAGCCGCGATCGGCAAGCACGCTGGACAGGAAGTCCATCGGGTGGCGCTCGGTCGACTGCACATAGTGATCGGCATAGCCGACGATGTTGTCATGCGCGAGATAGGCGGTCCGCTTGGCGCCGTTGGCGTCCTGACCGCGCCCGTACCAGACCGGCTCGCCCGACGGCGGCACGATGACCGCCTGATGCACGTAGAACGACCAGCCGTCATAGCCGGTCAGCCAGGCCATGTTGGAGGGGTCGCTGATAACAAGAAGATCGACGCCCTTCGCCTCCATGGCTTTGCGCGTCTTGGCGAGGCGATCCGCATATTCGCCGCGCGAGAACTTCAGGTTCGGTTGCATTGTTCTTGGTCCTCGTTTGTTGGGCCTCGGAACCCGCTTCAACTTCGTTGAATCTGGCTCCGGTCGATTTTTGTTTGAGCATGATCTCTGGACAAACGGGAATCGTTTGTCTGAGAAAACCGGTTCCCACTTTTCCAGATCATGCTCCTGCGGCCAGCATCAGCTTTCGAAAGTGGTCCCGGAATTGGCCGCCCGCGCCCGGTCACGGGCGAGCGTGGCTATCGCCGTATCCTGCACACCGGTGCCGGTCAGGTCGGCGATGGTGATGTCGCTGGCCGAGCGGCGGCCATGTTTTTCGCCGGCGATGATCTGGCCGAGTTCGGTCACGTCTGCATCTCCAGCCATCACACCCGCCGCGATGGCATGGTGCAGTTCACCCAACCGCCTTGTCTGGCGGGCGCTGTCGGCAACATAGAGATCGGCCATGCGCAGGATTGCCGGCGCGATCTCGTTCTTGTGCTCGGCGTCGGAGCCCATGGCGGTGATGTGCTGCCCTGCGGAAACGAACCCCGCCTTGATCAGTGGCTCCGTCGAGGGCGTGGTGGTGACGACGATGTCGGCGCCGGCAACCGCGTTTGCCGCGTCGGGCTCGACACGCACAACAATGCCGAGTTTCTCGCGCAAGGCAGCGGCGGTCGTCTCAGCCTTGGCGGCATCGCGCGCCCAGATGCGCGCCTCGGCAATCGGCCGCACGAGCATGAGTGCTTCCAGTTGCAGCCCGGCCTGCACGCCGGCGCCGAAGATCGCGGCTACAGTGGAATTCGGCCGCGACAGATGTTTCGCCGCGACCGCGCCGGCCGCCGCCGTGCGGACATCGGTGAGATAGCCATTGTCGAGCAGCAGCGCTTCGACCAGACCTGTTTTGGCCGACAGCAGCACCATCATGCCATTGACACTGGGCAGGCCTAGTTTCGGATTGTCGAAGAAGCCGGGGCTGATCTTGATGGCGAAGCCATCGATGCCGGGCACATAGGCGGTCTTCACATCGACCTCGCCGCGATGCTCCGGGATGTCGAGCCGCAGGATCGGCGGCATCGCCACCGGCAAAGTGGCGAGTGCGCGGAAGGCGTTCTCGATGCAGGCGACGGCATCGAGATCGAGCGTCACGATTGTGCGCAATTCTTTCTCGGTTAGGATTGTCATTCTGCTCATGCGGCGTGCTCCTTGAGCGACGGCGCCTCGCCACAAACGATCTTGCGGTGCGCGTCCATATCGATGTTGCGGCCGGAGAGGAGAGCGACCACCGGCCCGTCAGACTTGACCTTGCCGGCAAGCAGCGCGGCGATACCGACGGCGCCGGCGCCCTCGACGATCTCGCGTTCCCTTGCATAGGCGTGGCGGATGCCGGCGGCGATCTCGTCCTCGCCAAGCAGGATGACACCGTCGAGCAGGTCGCGGCACATGGCGAAGGTCAGCCGGTTGTCGAGGCCGATGCCGCCGCCCAGCGAATCCGCCAGCGTCGGCAATTCCTCCACCAGAACGGGACGGCCGGCATCGAGGCTCGCCTTCATCGCCGCACCGCGCGCCATCGAGACGCCGATGATTTTTGTCCCCGGGCTGACGCCTTTAATGGCTGCGGCAACGCCTGAGGCGAGCCCGCCACCCGACAACTGAACCAGAACAAGGGCAGCATCCGGAACCTGCTCGATCATCTCCAGCCCGAGCGTGCCTTGCCCGGCGATGATGTCGGGATGGTCGAAGGGCGGCAGCATGACCAGCCCCTCCTGCGCCACCAGCCGATCGACTTCCTGCTGGGCATCGTCCTGGCTGTTGCCGACGATGCGGACCTCCGCGCCAAGCCGACGGATTTCATCGAGCTTGTTGCCCGGCACCAGCCGCGACATGCAGATCACGGCGCGCAGGCCTTCGAGCTTCGCCGCATGCGCCAGCGCCCGGCCATGATTGCCGGTCGACGCCGCGACCACGCCCCGCGCCCTCTCGCCGGCGCTCAGCGAAGCGACGGCGTTCGAGGCGCCGCGCAGCTTGAAGCTGCCGGTGGTCTGGCGGTGTTCCAGCTTGAGGTGGACGGGGACGCCGAATTGTTCCGAGAGGCTGTGGGACAAGACGGTTGGCGTGCGCTCGACTTTGCCGGCGATACGGTCACGGGCGGCGCGGATGTGCTCAAGGGCGACCTGTGTCATGATCATCAATCACGCGGCAACGGCAACGTCATCAGCCGCCCGAACTCCGGATGCGGCGCCTCGTCGCCGCAAAGCCGCAGACAATTCCAGGCGGTCGCCTGGTTGCTGGTCACCACGGGGCGGCCGATCGCCTTTTCCATGCCGGTGACCGCGAGAGCACCGCGCAGCGCCGTACAGGAGACGAACAGCGCATCGGCGTCCGCGTCGATCGCCTCGCGCGCCAGATCGACAAGCACCGCCGGCGCGATGCGCGCCATTTCGCGGTCGTCCTCGAAACCAAGACAGGTGAAGCTGACGATGTCGAACCCTTGCGCGGCGAAATAGGCGGCCATTGGCCTAGATGTCTCGACGGTGTAGGGGGTGAGGATGCTGATCTTGCTTGCGCCCAGCGCATGCAACCCGCGCACGCCCGCCATGGGCGGGGTAACGACTGAAACACCGGGCTTGGCAGCCTGGATCGCTGTCTCGATCTCGGCATCGCCGATCACCACCGACGCCGAAGTGCAGGAATAGCAGATGGCATCGAGCGGCTCATCCGGCAGGATCAGAGCCGCGCCTGCCGTCAGCGCCGGCTGCATCTTGCGCAGGTTTTCCGGCGTGGTTGGGTTGGCATAGGGAATGCGTGCAACATAAACGCCGACGCGCTCGCTCGCCACCATGCGGCGAAAGTCCGGTTCGCTTGTGTGGTCGGTGGCCAGGATGATCAGACCGACGCGCCGCTCAAGCGGACGCGCCTCCAACTCCGGCCGCTTCGGATAGACCTTAATCTCGGGCAAGGGTTTCATCGGCTACCTCTCAATCTTGCCGTAGCGACGTTCCAGCCAGCGCAGCAGCACGACCGAAAACAGACTGATGACGAGGAAGAAAGCGCCGACCAGCGTAATCGGCTCGATGTAACGATAATAGGTGTTGGCGACGCTTTTCGCCTGGTTCATCAGCTCCAGCACTGTGATTGCCGACAGCAGCGGCGTTTCCTTGAACATGGCGATGAAATAATTGGCCAGCGCCGGGATCATCGGCGGAATGGCCTGCGGGATGATGATGTGGGTCCAGGTCTGCCCAGCGCTCAGATTGCACGCCTTGGCCGCCTCCCATTGGCCGCGCGGCACATTGTCGATGCCGGCGCGGTAGACCTCCGCCGTGTAGGTGCCGTAATGCAGCCCGAGCCCGATGACGCCGGCGACCAGCGGCGGCAGCAGGATGCCGATGTCGGGCAGAACGTAGAAGATGAAATAAAGCTGCACCAGCAAGGGCGTGCCGCGAATGAACTCGGCCAGGAAGCCGACCGTGCGCGACAGCGCCTTGTTGGGCGAACGGCGCGCCAGCGCGATGCCCAGCCCGACGATCGCCGCCAGCACCGAGCCGAGCAGCGTCGCCAGGATGGTGATCTTCACGCCCTGGATCAGCGTCGGCATGATTTCCCAGACGAAATTCCAATCCCATTCCATCAGCAGGCCCAATTTATCAGAAGGGCATTGGCCATCAGACGCGCACCCCATCGAGGCCGCGCGCCATGCGGCGTTCCAGCGAGCGCACGCCCCATGAGATGAGCAGGGCGAGGATGAAATAGATGACGAGGATGGTGGTGAACGGCACAAGGGTGTTGCCGGTCTGGGCGCGCACCACTTGCGCCTGGAAAGTCAGATCCGCAAGCGAGATCAGCGACACCACGGCGGTCGCCTTGAGCAATTCGATGGCGTTGTTGCCGAAGGTCGGCAGCATCACCAGCAGCGCCTGCGGCAGAATGATGTGGCGCATGCCCTGCCAGCGGCCGAGGTTGAGCGCGGTGCAGGCCTCATACTGTTCGCGGCCGATCGACTGGATGGCGCCGCGCACCACTTCGGCGGCATAGGCGCCGACATTGAGGCCGAGCGCCAGCACGCCGGCCTGCAACGGCGTCAGGGAAATACCAATGAAGGGCAGCACGAAATAGGCCCAGAACAACTGCACGAAGATCGAGGTGCCGCGGAAGAATTCGATGTAAGCGGTGGCCAGTGCGCGCAGCACGAAGAAGCGCGAAAGCCGCCCCATGCCGGCAAGGAAGGCCATGAACAGGGCAAGCACCGATCCCATCAGCGTCAGCTCGATGGTGACAAGCGCTCCCTGCAATATCAGGCCGAAATAGCCGGACCACTGGGTCATCTAGTGAACTGTTCCACTTGGACGTTTGATCGAAGCCCCCTCACCCGGCCTCCGCTACGCTCGGCCGACCTCTCCCCGGCGGGGAGAGGAGACTACCAGCGTCGGCGCCAGCCTCTTCTCCCCAGCGGGGAGAAGGTGGCCCGAAGGGCCGGATGAGGGGGTCTTCCTTACTTCACTTCGCCGCGCAGAGCTTGTCGCGGCTCGTCGACATCGCCGCCGCCGCCGAGAAGCCGTAGGGCTCGATGATCTTGGCGAAATCGCCTGATTTCTTCATCTTGGCGAGTTCGACGTCGAAAGCATCGCGCAACGCCTCGTCGCCTTTCTTGAAGGCGGCGCCGTCACAATAGACCGGCGCACCCTGCACCGGCGCGATGACTTCGAGGTTCGGATCGGCGGCCTTCTTGACCAGATCGTTGATCGACAGGACCGGCAGCGAATAGGCATCGATACGACCATCCTGCAGCATCTTCAAACCGCTCTGGCCGTCTGGCACGACGATCACCCGCTCGCGCGGCACGCCGGCATTGAGCGCCAGCTTCTCCTCGGTGCCGCCGCCCGGCGCGCCGATGGTCGCGGTCGTATCCTTGGCGACATCCTCATAGCTCTTGAAGCCCTTCGGATTGCCCTTCTTCACCAGCATCGCCTCGGCGTCGCACAGCACGGGTTCCGAATAGGCAACCGCGGCACAGCGCTCCGGCTTCATGAACAGGCCGGCGGTGACGGCATCGAACCGGCCGGCCTGCAGGCCGGGGATCATGGCGCCATATTCAGAGATCGAGGCTGCCACGTCGGCGACGCCGAGCCGCTTGAAGATCTCGCGCGCCACATCAGGTGCGGCACCCGAAACCTTGCCGTCGGCAGCGACCGCCGTGTAGGGCGGCTCGTTGGCGATGGCAAGGCGAGCAAAACCTTGCGCCTTGAGCTGTTCGAGCTTGCTGTCATCGGCCGAACCGGCGGTCGAGACGGCCAGCACCGCAGTCAGCGCAAGGCCGGCGACGCCGGCCAGAATGCCAAGTTTCTTCATTGTTCCCAACTCCTTGTCTTCGTTTTCTTGGTTTGTTGCGGGACGGCTTCGCCGCCCTGGTGCATTGCGGTCAGACGCGATGTCCGGCCGCGATGATCTTCTTCAGGAAGCCTTGCGTGCGCTCCTGTTTGGGATGGCGGAAAATCTCGTCGGGCTTGCCTTCCTCGACGATCTTGCCACGATCGAAGAAGAGAACCCGGTCGGCGAAATCGTGGGCAAAACCCATCTCGTGGGTGACGAGCAGCATGGTCATGTCGGTTTCGGCGGCGAGCTTGCGCATGACATTCATCACCTCCTCGACCAGCTCCGGATCGAGCGCCGACGTCACTTCGTCGAACAGCATGATCTTCGGCGACAGTGCCAGCGCCCGAGCGATCGCGACGCGTTGCTTCTGGCCACCGGAAAGCTGTGCCGGCATATTCTTGGCCTTGTCGGCCATGCCGACCATTTCGAGCAGCTCCATCGCCCGCTTCTCGGCCGCGGCGCGCGGCGTGCCCTTGGTCAGCATCGGCGCCAGCGTGACATTGTCCATGACGCATTTGTGCGGAAACAGATTGAACAGCTGGAAGACCATGCCGATCTTCTGGCGCATCCTGGTCAGATGCCGCTCGTCGGCGGGCAGCAACTGGCCGTTGCGCTCGACATGGTAGAGTTGCTCGCCGTCGATCTGGATATGACCGCCATCGATGCGCTCCAGCGTCATCAGGATGCGCAGGATCGTCGTCTTGCCAGAGCCTGACGGGCCGATCAGCGCCAGCTTTTCGCCGGGCATGACCTGCATCGACAGCCCGTCCAGCACCTTGAAAGTGCCGAAGCTCTTCGAGATGCCGTCGATCTTGATGATGGGCGCTGATGCGGACAAATGAATTTCCCCGTGCTGGAGAAGCCTGTGCCCTTAACGATGCGGAACGCGCCAAATCATGTCAATTGGGAAAATAATATCATGACAATTATTCTGATTCTGCACAATTTCCCAGCATTTCCGGCCTAGATCGCAAGCAGCAGATGCTCGGGATCGCCGAGCAAAAGCTTGGTAACAACGCCAAGGCCGGCGCGCAGTTCCCCCTCGGTGGTCGAGCCCAGCGAGATGCGCACCGCCGGATGCCAGGGCGCATCCGAAATGCGGAAGGATGCGCCGGGTGCAATCGCCACGCCCTGCAGGCGAGCCTGGGCGACAAAACTTTCCTCGGCACGGTCGGCAGGCAGTTGCAGCCAAACATGCAGCCCGTCGTGCCGGGCACGATAGTCGACGCCCGCCAGCACTTGTGCCGCGATATCCAGCCGGCGCCGCAATGCCGCGCGCTGCCAGTGGACAAGCTCTATCGCCGTGCCGTCGGTCACCCATTTGGTGGCAATCTCCGCCACCATCGGCGTCGCCATCCAGTTCGAGACCAGATGCCGATTGGCAACGGCGGCGACATAGCGGTCGGGCGCCGCGAGATAGCCGATGCGCAAACCGGGCACCACGATCTTGGTGAAGGAAGTGACGTAGAGCGTGCGCTCCGGCGCAAACGCGGCAATCGGCGGCGGCCGGTCCTCGACCAGGGGACCCAGCACGTCATTCTCGATGATGGCGATGTCGTGCTTGCGCGCCACAGCCGCGATCTGCTCGCGGCGCCGCGCGTCCATCAGCGTCGCCGTCGGGTTGATCACCGAGGGCTGCACGAAGACGGCCCGGATGTCGGAAAGCCGGCAGGCCTCGTCCAACGCCTCCGGGATCAGGCCGTTGTCGTCGATCGGCAGGCCTTCCAGGTTGAAGCCGAGATAGCGCGCCAGCGGCACCAATGTGTGGTGGCCGATCGCCTCGGTGGCGACCGTCGAGCCCGGCGGCGCGACGCTCATCAGCGCCACGGTCATGCCAGCGGTGGCGCCGTTGGTCAGGCTGATGTTCTGCGGCGATGCTTCGAGGCCGCACAGTCTCAGCCATTCGACCGCCACCGCCCGATGGCGCGGAAACACCATGTTGGGCCGGAATGAAAGTGCTGAACTCGAAGGCAGGTTCTCGGCCAGCCAGCCCAGCACCTGCTTCAGCCGCTCCAGATGCATCGGCTCGCAGACCGGCTTGAGGATCGACAGGTCGATGACTTCGCCCAGCCGCTCCGGCAGATAGGGCGGCTCCGGCTCGCGGCGCTGCGTCTGGACGAAGCTGCCGCGGCCGATCTCGCCCGAAATCAGGCCGCGCCGGATCAGCTCCTCATAGGCGCGGCTGACCGTCTGCACAGAAAGCTTGAGGTCGTCGGCCAACCGGCGATGGGTCGGCAGCCGTGCGCCATTGGCCAGACGTCCGTCATGGATGGCGCGCGCGAACTGGTCGGCAAGCGACTGATAGGCCGGCCGTCGGATGAGCGCGGGATCGGGTTGCCACAATGTCATGACTTATTAGAGATCGAAATCAGTGCAATTGACAATCGAAATAATGCGCCGTCATGGTGCATGGACGAAAGTGGACGACGATGAACGCTGCGAAACTCGACCCGACCGACCTGAAAATCCTCGACGCCATCCAGCGCGACGGACGCATTACCAAGCTGGCGCTGGCCGAGCAGGTCGGCCTGTCGCCGACGCCGTGCTGGATGCGGCTGCGCAAGCTGGAAAAGGCCGGCATCGTGTCTGGCTACCACGCCAGGATCGCCATGCGCGTCGTCGCACCCGTCGCCACCGTGCTGATGGAGGTGACGCTGGCCAACCACCGCCAGGCCGACTTCGACCGCTTCGAGCGCGTCATCCGCGACATTCCCGAAATCGTCGCCTGCTGGTCGGTGGGAGGCGGCGTCGACTATGTGCTGAAGGTGATGGCGCGCGACATCGACGCCTATCAGCGGCTGGTCGACGGCTTGCTGGACCGCGAGATCGGCATCGATCGCTACTTCACCTACATCGTCATCAAGACAGTGAAGGACGAGATCGCGCTGCCCATAGCCGACCTGCTGCCGGCGTCGGCTTGAGGCCGGAGAGATCGTCTGCCGAGGCGGCACAATAGAGAGAATCTCTCTAGTTCAAAGCATCCAAACAGCCTCTCTGTCTGCATCGGACGGATAGTCTTCCGTATCAGTCCGAACCGGGAGGCCTCGACCATGTCCGCGCATTTCGCCCGCTCGCATCGCCATGAAGCGCTCGATCGCCTCGCCGACCGCCGGCTGCTGCGCGAACTCGCCTATATCGATGGCCACTGGACAGCGAGCGACGCCGCGGAAAGCTTTGAGGTCACCGATCCGGCCACCGGCACCACCGTCGCTTTCGTCGCCGCGCTCGATGGCCGGCAGACGACGAAGGCAATCGATGCGGCAGCGCGTGCCTTTCCGGCGTGGCGGGCGCTGTTGCCGCAGGAGCGCTCGAAAATTTTGCGAAAATGGTTCGAGCTGATCGTCGCCGCCAAGGATGATCTGGCTCTGCTGATGACGCTGGAACAGGGCAAGCCGCTGCAGGAATCGCTGGGCGAGATCGACTACGCCGCCTCTTTCATCGAATGGTATGCCGAGGAAGCAAAACGCCTCAACGCCGAGAGCGTCACCAGCCATCTGGCGGGCGCGGAAATGATGGTGCGGCGCGAGCCGCTCGGTGTCGTCGGTGTCGTCACGCCATGGAATTTTCCGTCGGCGATGCTGACCCGCAAGGCCGCCGCCGCTCTTGCCGCCGGCTGCACCATCGTCGCGCATCCTTCCTCCGAAACGCCGCTGTCGGCACTGGCGCTGGCCGAACTCGGCGAACGCGCCGGCTTGCCCGCAGGCGTCTTCAACATCATCACCGGCAAGGCTTCGATCATCGTCGGGCGGATGTGCGAAGATCCGCGCGTTCGCGCCATGAGCTTCACCGGCTCGACCGAGATCGGCAGGCTGATCGCCGCCCAGAGCGCGCCGACCATGAAGCGGCTGGTGATGGAGCTTGGCGGCCATGCGCCGCTGATTGTCTTTGCCGATGCCGATCTCGACAAAGCGGTTGATATCGCCATCGACGCCAAATTCGCCACGTCGGGCCAGGACTGCCTCGCCGCCAACCGCATCTATGTCCAGCGTCCGATCTACGATCGCTTCTGCGCCGCGTTTGCGAAGCGCATCGAAACGTTGCGGACCGGCAACGGCCTTGCTGATAACACCGACATCGGCCCGCTGATGCACGAGCGCGCCGTCAAGAAGGTCGAGGAACAGGTCGCCGATGCCGTTGCTCACGGCGCGCGGTGCCTCACTGGCGGCGCGCGGCATCAGGCTGGCCCCCTGTTCTACCAGCCGACGCTGCTGGCTGACGTCACCGACGAGGCGCTGATCATGCGCGAGGAGACCTTTGGCCCGGTCGCCGCCGTCACACCTTTCGACAGCGAGGACGAAGTGATCGCCCGCGCCAACGCCACAGAATATGGCCTCGTCGCCTATGTCGTCACCGAGAACGGCGCCCGCCAGCAGCGCATGGGCCGCGCGCTCGACTACGGCATGATCGCGATCAA
This sequence comes from Mesorhizobium sp. LjRoot246, assembly GCF_964254115.1. Taxonomy (NCBI): domain Bacteria; kingdom Pseudomonadati; phylum Pseudomonadota; class Alphaproteobacteria; order Hyphomicrobiales; family Phyllobacteriaceae; genus Mesorhizobium; species Mesorhizobium sp. LjRoot246. Next base: position 6,076,353 of record NZ_CAXUSN020000001.1, read on the forward strand.
CCGTGTCAAGATCACCGGCGCGCCGATCCCGTTCGGTGGCGTCAAACAGTCCGGCATCGGGCGCGAAGGCTCGCGCCATGGGCTCGAAGCCTTCACCGATCTCAAATATCTCTGCCTGGATGTAGCCTAAGATGTGCCGATATTCAGGTGATGCCGGCCTGCAAATGCCAGGCTTCTGCGCTTCCGGTGCTTACGTACTTGAGTACGCTCCGCTCCGGTTCTCGAAACCCGCCATTTTCGGCTCGGCCTGACCTGAATCTCGACACATCTTAAGTCGCGACAGATTTTCTCAAGGAGTAAAAAAATGCTCGACCAGTCCAACGAACTCGCCGCCTGGGATCGCGACCACTTCTTCCACCCCTCGACGCATATGGGCACGCACGCGCGCGGCGAGAGCCCGACGCGCATCATGGCCGGCGGTGAAGGCGTCACCGTCTGGGACAATAATGGCAGGAAGAGCCTCGATGCCTTCGCCGGCCTCTATTGCGTCAATGTCGGCTACGGCCGCCAGAAGATCGCCGATGCCATCGCCGCCCAGGCGAAGAACCTCGCCTACTACCACGCCTATGTCGGCCACGGCACCGAGGCCTCTATCACGCTTTCCAAGATGATCATCGACCGCGCGCCCGCGGGGATGTCGAGGGTCTATTTCGGCCTGTCGGGTTCAGATGCCAACGAAACCAACATCAAGTTGATCTGGTACTACAACAATGTGCTGGGACGGCCAGAGAAGAAGAAGATCATCTCGCGCTGGCGCGGCTATCACGGTTCGGGCGTGATGACGGGATCGCTGACCGGGCTCGACCTGTTCCACAACGCCTTCGACCTGCCGCGCGCGCCGATCCTGCACACTGAGGCGCCCTATTACTTCCGTCGCGCCGACCGCTCGATGAGCGAGGAGCAGTTTTCGCAACACTGCGCCGACAAGCTCGAGGAGATGATCCTGGCCGAAGGCCCCGAAACCGTCGCTGCCTTTATCGGCGAGCCGATCCTCGGCACCGGCGGCATCGTGCCGCCGCCGGCCGGCTATTGGGAAAAGATCCAGGCGGTGCTGAAGAAGTACGACGTGCTGCTGGTTGCCGACGAGGTGGTGACGGGCTTCGGCCGGCTGGGCACCATGTTCGGCTCCGACCATTATGGTATCAAACCGGACCTGATCACCATCGCCAAGGGCCTGACCTCGGCCTATGCGCCGCTGTCGGGCGTCATCGTCGCCGACAAGATGTGGCAGGTGCTGGTTGAGGGTTCCGACAAGCTCGGCTCGCTCGGCCATGGCTGGACCTATTCGGCGCACCCGATCTGCGTCGCCGCCGGCGTCGCCAATCTCGAACTGATCGACGAGATGGACCTGGTGACAAATGCCCGCGAGACCGGCGCCTATTTCCGCGCAGAACTCGCAAAAGCCGTCGGCGGCCACAGGAATGTCGGCGACGTGCGCGGCGACGGTATGCTGGCAGCGGTCGAGTTCGTTGCCGACAAGGACGACCGGGTGTTCTTCGACGCCTCGCTCAAGGTCGGACCGCAAGTGGCGACGGCGCTTGCGGCAAGCGGCGTCATCGGCCGCGCCATGCCGCAGGGCGACATTCTTGGATTTGCGCCGCCGCTCTGCCTGACCCGTGAAGAAGCCGACATCGTCGTTTCGAAGACCGCCGATGCGGTGAAGAGCGTGTTTGCCAATCTCTGAGATCGACCCATGAATGCCATGACCAAAACTCTCCCCGCCACCATGGCCGCGGTGCTGCTCACCGGGCACGGCGGACCGGAAAAACTCGTCTACCGCAGCGATGTGAAAGTGCCCGCGCCTGCACCAGGTGAAGTGCTGGTCAAGGTCAGCGCTTGCGGCATGAACAACACCGATGTCTGGGTGCGCCAGGGCGCCTATGGCACGGAGGAGGATGCCGCGGCCGTGTCGACCTGGCGCCGCCAGGGCAACACGCTGAGCTTTCCGCGCATCCAGGGCACTGACACCGTCGGCACCATCGTTGCCGTCGGCGAAGGCGTTTCGCCGAACCGTATCGGCGAACGGGTGATGGTCGATTTCTCCATCTACAATCGCGACGACGATTCGCTCGCCGACATCGACTATATGGGCCATGGGCGCGACGGCGGCTACGCCGAATACCAGGCCGTGCCGGCCGAGAACGCTCATGTCGTCGACACAGACCTTACCGACGTCGAACTCGCCACCTTCTGCTGCGCCTACCTTACCGGCGAACAGATGCTGGAACGAGCCGCGCTCAAGGCCGGCGAGCGCGTGCTGATCACCGGCGCCTCGGGCGGCGTCGGCTCCGGCATCGTGCAACTGGCACGGGCGCGCGGCGCCATTCCCTATGCCGTCGTCGGCAAAGGAAAGGAACAGGCGGTTCTCGACATCGGCGCCGAAGCTGTCATCACCCGTGGCGTTGCCGACCTGCCGCAAGCCGTGAACGAGGCGACCGGCAGCCAGCCGATCGACGTTGTGGCCGACCTCGTCGGCGGCGCCATCTTCAACGACCTCTTGCGCATCCTGCGACCCGAGGGTCGCTATACCACCGCCGGCGCGATTGCCGGTCCGGTCGTGCAGCTCGATCTAAGGACCATGTATCTGAAGCAGTTGCAGCTGCATGGGTCGAGCCAGGGTACCCGCGCGGATTTCCGCCGCATCGTCGGATACATCGAGGCAAAGAAAATCCGGCCGCTGGTCGGCGGCGTCTACAAGCTCTCCGATTTCCACCACGCGCAGGCGGATTTCATCGCCAAGGATTTCGTCGGCAAACTGGTGGTGGTGCCGGATGCCATGTGGGGTTCGGCCGGCTGAACCTATGCCTCAACCCTGCTGGGCCGCTCTCAGCAACATGCCGAACAGGTCGCGCGGCTCGTCGGGGTCGGCCAGCATGTCGAGTTCCTGGTAGAGGCCGGTCGAGCGCAGCTGATCCCTGACATAGCGCAGCGCCGAAAAATCCTCGATGGCGAAGCCGACCGAATCGAACAGCGTGATCTGGCCGGGGTCGCGGCGGCCTTGCACGGCGCCTGACATCACCTGCCACAGCTCGGTCACCTCATGATCCGGTGCAAGCTGCTGGATCTCGCCCTCGATGCGCGTCTGCGGCGGATATTCGACGAAGATGTCGGAGCGCAGCAGGATGTCGCGGTGGAGTTCGGTCTTGCCCGGGCAGTCCCCGCCGACCGCATTGATGTGCACGCCGGAGCCGACCATGTTGTCGGTGAGGATGGTGGCATACTGCTTGTCGGCGGTGACGGTGGTGATGATCTCAGCGCCCTCGACGGCCTCCTGAGCGGTACTGCAAGCGACCATGTCGAAGCCGAGGCCGGCTAGATTGCGGATGCATTTTTCGGTGGCCGTGCGGTCGATGTCGTAAAGCCTCAGCCTGTCGACGCCGAGCAGCGCCTTGAAGGCCACCGCCTGGAATTCGGCCTGGGCGCCATTGCCGATCAGCGCCATGCAGCTGGAGCCGGTCGGCGCCAGGTACTTGGCGGCAAGCGCCGACGTCGCCGCCGTACGCAGCGCGGTCAGGATGGTCATTTCCGACAGCAGCACCGGGTAGCCGTTGTGGACATCGGCGAGCATGCCAAAAGCGGTGACCGTCTGGCGGCCCTCGCGCATGTTCTTGGGGTGGCCGTTGACATATTTGAAGCCGTAGACTTCGCCGTCGCTGGTCGGCATCAGTTCGATGACGCCCTCGGCGCTGTGCGAAGCGACGCGCGGCGTCTTGTCGAACAGCTCCCAGCGGCGGAAATCATCCTCGATGTAGCCGGCGAGTTCGACGAGGAAGCGCTCGACGCCGATCTTCAGCACCAGCTTCATCATATGATCGACGCTGACGAAGGGCACGATGTTGAGATTGGGAATCATTTTTTCTTATCCTTGCCGCATGCCGGCGGTCAGTCCTGGCGATGCGCGTTGTGTGCCTTCATCATCGTTGCCAGCGCCGGATCATTTTGCTCCAGCGCCCTGATGGCTCCGCCTGTGTCGTAGAGGCGCTCATCCTGTCCCATCTTGAACTTGGCTTCGAGCCGCCCGATCGGCAGGTCGAAGCCGATGATATCAGGTATGCGCCGCTCCATGCCGCCAGGGCCGAGCTCGCGCATGCGCCAGCGATCGTCGCGATCTTTTTCCAGCACGTCGACAAGCTGCAAGAGATGCCGGGCGGTGGCATGGTCGTCGAGCGGAACCGGCCTGCCATGGCAATGCACGACGGCAAAATTCCAGGTCGGCGCGCTGTCGCGCACCGGATTGCGCGGATACCAGGACGGCGAGATGTAGCCATGCGGGCCGTGGAAGATGACGACCGTCTCCCTGCCCTCGGCAATCAGCGCACTGTGCGGATTGGCCCTGGCGAGATGCGAGACCAACGTTCCGCTCGGGCCACGGTCGCGATCTAGCACAAAGGGAAGATGCGATACGACCAGCCCTTGCGGTCCCGCTGTCACCACCGTGGCGAAGGCCGCGGCTTCGATCAGGCCGAACACCTCGTCGCGCGACAGCGGCGCAAATTCAGGCTTGGTATACATCAGGTCAGCTTCGCTGGGCGCGAACCGCCGGGATCAGGCCTTGCGGGCGAACCAGCAGCACGGCGATGACACCCGACAGTACGATGGCGTCGCGGTAGGGCGCGATCGCCCCCGGCAATGTGGCCTGCAACAGCACCTCGATGATGCCGAGCAGGAAGCCGCCGGCGACAGCACCGGGCAGGCTGCCGAGCCCGCCGACGACGGCGGCGATGAAGGCCTTCAGCACCGGCGTGAAGCCCATCAGCGGATCGACCGAGGCACGCTGCGCCACCCACAGCATGGCCGCCAGCCCGGCCAGCAGGCCGGAGAGCAGGAAGGCGGTGGCGATGATGCGGCTGGCCGGAATACCCATCAGGCGCACGACGTCGAAATCTTCCGCCGCCGCGCGCATCGCCGTGCCGGTCACCGAGCGACGCAGGAAGACTTCCAGGGCAACCAGCGCCAGCGCCGAGACGACGATGGAGATGCTGGGACCGACGCCGATGGTGAAATCGCCGAAGGAGAAGGCGCCGGTCATCCAGCCGGGCATGGCGACAGCCTGCGGCCGCGCCGAGATGCCGTTCTGGAAAACGACCTTGAGCAGGCTGGAGACGGCAAAGCTGGTCAGAAGCAGGCTGGTGACGCTGGCGCCGCGCATCGGCCGGAACGCGACGCGCTCCATGGCGACGGCGGCGAGCGCGCCGCAGGAGACGGCAACAAGCACCGCCACCGGGAAGGGAAAGCCAAGCACCAGCGAGGCCAGAAGCGCATAGCCCGACAGGGTCATCAGCTCGCCATGGGCGAAGTTGATAAGACCGACGATGGAAAAGACGATCGCCAGCCCGAGCGCCAGCAGCGCATAGACGCCGCCGAGGCTCACCGCATTGATGATCTGCTGCGCGATCATGCTTCTTAAGCTCCCAAATAGGCTTGGCGGACGAGGTCCGAGGAGGCGAGTTCCTTTGCCGTGCCCGACAGCACCACTTCGCCATTGGCGAGCACGACGGCACGGTCGGCGATTTCGAGCGCCAGCGCCACATTCTGTTCGACCAGAAGGATGGTCAGGCCCTTGCGGCGCAGTTCGGCGATCAGGTCGAAGACGGTGTCAATCAGTTGCGGCGCGAGCCCGAGCGACGGCTCGTCGAGCAGGATCATGCGCGGCTTGCCCATCAACGCGCGGGCGATGGCCAGCATCTGCTGTTCGCCGCCTGACAGATTGCCGCCTTTGACGCGGTGGTAGCGGCGCAGGATCGGGAATAGTTCCAGCATCTCCTCCTCGCGCAGTCGCGCCTCGGCCGCCGGCTGATGCACCGCGCCGCCGAGACGCAGATTGTCGGCCACCGTCAGGCTGGCGAAGATGCGGCGGCCTTCGGGAACCAGCGCGACGCCCTTGCGGGCGATCGCCTCCGGCGCCATGCCGGTGATGTCGACACCGTCGAAGACGACGTTGCCGGACGCCGCAGGCACCAGCCCGGCGATGGCGCCGAGCGTCGAGCTCTTGCCAGCGCCGTTTGCGCCGACCAGAGCGATGATCTCGCCGCTGTCGACGGTGAGGTCGACGCGGCGCACCGCCTCGACCTCGCCATACCGGATTTTCAGGGCTTCGACGCTCAGCATGACATCACGGCGCGGGAACGTCGGCGGCGTCGGGTATCATAGTCTCGACATGCTTGCCCTCGCCGCCCTCATAGCGCATCAGCGCCACTGGCCGCAGCGGCATCCGGTCGGTGCCGGCATAGGTGATCTTGCCAGTGATGCCGTCGAAATCCTTCAAAGCGGCGATGGCGTCGCGGATCGCCTTCGGGTCGTCGGAGCCTGCCGTCTTGACCGCCTGGTCGAGGATCAGTCCGATCTCATAGCCATTGACCTCATAGGTCGATTCCGGCGCATGGCCGGCATATTTTGTGAAGGCGGCGTTGAAGGCTTCGAGCTTGCTGCCCGGCTCGGCATAGCCGGCCGCCGTGTAGACGACACCGTCGACCAGCTTGCCCAAAGCCTTGATGGTCGGCGTACCGATGGCATCGGCTCCATAGACCGGGATGGTGACGCCGGCGCCGCGCAATTGCTGGATGAAGGCCGGGAAATCGGGCTCATAGGCGGCCGTCATAATCAGGTCGGGCTTGTCGGCCAGGCCCTTGATGTTGGTGATCTCGGCGGAAAAGTCGGGCTGGCCCATGCTGAAGGTGCCGCGGCCAACCACGGCGCCGCCCTTCTTCTCGAACACCTTGCCGAAATACTCCGGAAGATTGGCGGTGTAGGTGGAGTCCGGCGAGGTCAGCAGGAACACCTTCTTCTTGCCTTCGGAGACGGCGAAGTCGGCAACCGCCGTCGCCTGCACATTGTCGGCCGGATAGGTGCCGAACATGACGTCGCCGACCGCGCCGGTGAGCACCGGGGCAGAGCCACACAGCGTCAAGGTCGGAATGCCGAGCGGCTGGGTCAGCTGGCCCGCGGAAATCGAGGGATCGGCATCGCACGGCGTGATCATGATCTTGGCGCCGGCGTCGATCAGCTCCTGCGCGACGGTGGCGGTCTGCGCGGTGTCGGAGCGGGTGTCCTTGATCAGCAGCTTGACGGTGTATTTGCCGCCGAGCCCGCCCTTGGCATTGAGCTCGTCGAGCGACATGCGCAGTCCTGCAAGTGCCGGCTGGTCATAAGGGGCGAGGCCGCCGGTCTGCGCGGTCGCGGCACCAATGATGATCTCCTCGGCAGAGGCAGTCGAAATGGCGGCAATGCCGAACACGGCCGCGCACAGGGCGGCGCGATGGAGGCGATAGAGGCTTGGCATGTCGGTTCTCCTTCTGGATTTCTTATCGTTGGTCATTGCGGTCTATGCGGTTTGGTTTTCAGGCGTTGCCGTCTTGGCGCGCGCCGTGCGGCTGCCGAGATAAGCGGCAATCACGGCAGGGTTCTTCTGGACATCGCCCGGCGTGCCGTCGGCGATGACGCGGCCATGATCGATGACGACGATGCGCTCGCACAAATTCATCACCAGCCGCATGTCGTGCTCGATCAGGACGACGCCGATGCGACGCTCGTCCCGAACCGTCGACAGGATGGAAACCAGCTCGGCGGTCTCGACGGCATTCATGCCGGCGGCCGGTTCGTCGAGCAGCAGGAAGCGCGGCTTCAACGCCAGCGCACGTGCCACTTCCAGCCGGCGGCGCTGGCCATAGGCGAGCCTGGCGGCCGGCTGGTCGGCAAATTTCTCCAGCCCCATGCGCGCCAGCTCGCCCATGGCCGCCGCCTCGGCATGGCCGAGATCAGGTTCCACCTGGCGTGCGGCGACGACGACATTCTCCAGCACCGTCATGTGCGGGAAGACGCGGATGTTCTGGAACGTGCGGGCAACGCCGGAGCGGGCAAAGCGGAAGGCCGAAGCCTGCCGCACCGCGCCACCCACCGATACGGTACCGGCACTTGGCTGGACATCGCCGGCCAGCATGTTGAGCAGCGTCGTCTTGCCCGCGCCGTTGGGGCCGATGATGCCGGTGATGCTGTTGGTCTCGAAACTGAGACTGACGTCATCGACCGCAACGACGCCGGCATAGCGGCGCGACAAGTGATCGGCGGTGAGCCGATCGCTCTCGACGTGGCGAGGTGGCGCGGCCGAAGCTGTCACGGCCTGGCGTCCGGGCCGGCGCAGCAGGTTCAATTCACGCTCGCCGAACAGACCGGTTGGGCGCCGCCAGATGACCAGGATCATGGCGATGGCCAGCACGCCCTGGGTCAGGCCGAACAGGACGGGCAGATGCAGGCCGAGCACCTCGCCGCCGCCTTCGAAGCGGCGCACCACTTCGATCAAGACGATGGTGACGATGACGCCGGCGAAGGCGCCGAGCGATGAGGTCATGCCGCCGACGATCAGCATGGCAAGCATGGTGAAGCCGAGATCGAAATAGAAATCGCGTGGCGAGAACGCGCCAAGGAATTGCGCCATCATGGAGCCGGCGGCCATGGCGGCGACGACACCCGCCACCCAGGCGGCCAGACGCGCCGTGCGCTGGTCGACGCCGACGGCGGCTGCGCCGCGCTCGTCGTTGGCGGCGGCGCGTGTGGCAAGGCCGAAGAAGGTTTCGCGAAACAGCCTCGCCGCAACCAACGCCACCGAAGCGACAGCGGCGGCCGTCCACAGCCCGACCTCGCGCGGCACGCCGTAGAAGGGCTGGCTGCCGCGGGTGATCTCGCGCCCGGCGACCAGCAGCGTGTAGACGATGATCAGCATGGCCAGCGTGGCAATCGAGGCGCTCGATCCGGAAAGCCTGAGCAGCGGTGTGCCGGTCAATAGGCCGATGATGACCGCCAGGACCAGGACAACGGCCAGCGCCGCGAAGAAGGAGAGTTGATGGCCGGCGAGGAACTGCGGCAGGTCGCGCAGCGCCGTTCGCTGCAGCGCGGCCGGCATGGTGAGAATGCCGGTGGCGTAGGCTCCGAGGCCGACAAAGGCTGCCTGGCCGAACGAGACGATGCCGCTGTTGCCGGAGAAGATCTGCAGGCCAAGCACCGCCGTCAGCATGATCGCGGCGTAGGTGACGACGCGTTGCATGGCGGCGCCACCGAAGATGAAGGCGGCAAGCGCCACCAGCAGCAGCACCGCGACCATGCACAAGGCGTCGGCCGTGGCGTTGCGGAACGCCGCCGGCACGAAGCTACGTGGCTTGCTCTCGCTCATCGTCACCGACGCCATCACGCGGTCTTGAAGCGGCTGGGCGAGAACGGCGCCAGGATCGGCTGGGCGCCCTCGGTGACCAGTCTGGCCACGGCCTCGCCGACGGCTGGCCCGGTCTTGAAGCCGTGGCCGGAGGACCCCGCCGAAACGACCAGTCCCTCGACACCAGGCATGGCGCCGATGACAGGCAGGTCGTCGGGGCTCATGTCGTAGAGCCCGGCATAGCCCGGCCGGACACCAAGCTCGGCCATGGCCGGCACGCGGGTGGCGAAGGTCTCCAGGATCTCGACCGATTCCGCCTCCTCGACACCTTCCATGTAGGTGTCGGGATTCTCGACGAAACGCGGCCGGCCGGCATGTTCGTGGCGCAGGCCGGTGCCGCCGCCGGCCCAGGTGCCAGCCAGGATGACGCCGTCATTGTCGGGCCGCGCGTAGTTGCAGGAAATGTCGTCGCACCAGGCGAAAGGCATGACCTGCCTAGCCTTGCCGGCGGCGTCGAGAACGGCCATCGGATGGCGCTCGACATGCAGCGGCAGATCGAGGTCACCCGTCGCCAGCAGGCGGCGCGTCCACGGACCGGCGGCCAGGACGACGGTATCGGCTTCCAGCACCGTTCCGCCGGTCAAGGTCACGCCGGTGATGCGATCGCCCTGCCGCTGGAGGCTTTGGACAAGGGTGTTCTGGAGGATCTTGGCACCTTTTGCACGGGCCGCGCGGGCGATGGCATTGGTGGCGCCGAAGGCATCGGCATAGCCATATTCCGGCTCCCACAAAGCCAGTGCGACATTGTCCAGGGCAAAGCCGGGTGCCGCATCGGCAAAGGCCTGCGGCGACAATGTCTCGATGCGCGCGCCCTCGCCGCGAATGCGTTCGGCGGCGGCCGTCCAGCTTGCCTTGTTGTCGTTGCCGCAGACCCACATCATGCCGATTTCAGTGACAAAGGATCCTTCGCCCGCGATTTCCGGCAGCGACACGAGGATCTCGCGGCCACGGATGGAAAGCTGCGACAGTTCCGGCATCAGGTAGAAGGCGTGCAGCAGCGCCGACGATTTGCCCGACGGGCCGCCGGCCGGATGGGTCTGCTCGATAAGCGTGACCTTCACACCGGCCTTGGCCAGATGATAGGCGGCGCTCGATCCGACAATTCCCGCACCGACGACGATAACGTCGCTTCCGTTTCGCATGGCTGTTCCCCACAGTCTCTTGGCTGCTTTCCGACAAGGTAGGGCCAGCGATCGTACAATGTCAACATCTCTTCATTGTTGACCAAGATTTAAATCTCTGTAATAAACTCGACAAAACAAGAGACCACGGATTTCGGGGAGGCCCATGGCGATACGCGATGTTCTGATGCGCGGCGATCTTGCGCTGACGCCGTCGGAGGAGAAGATCGTCCGGCTGCTGTTGACGGACTATCCGACCTCCGGCCTCGGCACCGCTTCGTCGCTGGCGCGGCGCGCCGGCGTCAGCGATCCAACCGTGGTGCGGCTGGTGATGAAGCTCGGCTATGAAGGATTTCCGGATTTCCAAGCGAAGCTCCTGGCCGAGGTCGAGGCAAGGCTGCATTCGCCGCTGCTGATGATGGAGGCCAAGCGACAGAGCGGTTCCAGCGACAGCGCCGTGCTGGCCTATCTCGACAGCGTCACCACGGCCTTGCAGAAAGCCACCGCCGCGACACCCGTCCAGACATATGAGCGGGCGGCCCGTCTGCTGATGGAGGCCAAGGGCGAGATTGTCATGGTCGGCGGCCGGTTCAGCCGTCACATCGCCGGCATGCTTGCCGGCTACCTCGTGCAGTTTCGCTCCGGGGTTCGCGATCTCGGTGTGCTTTCTCCGCAGACCTTCGACACGCTGGCCGACCTCGGCCGTCGCGACGTGCTCGTCGTCTTCGACTATCGCCGCTACCAGCTGGATGTGATGGCCTATGCAAAACAGGCGGCAGCGCTCGATGTGCGCATCGTCCTGTTCACCGACCAGTGGCTGTCGCCGATATCAGATCTCGCCGAAGTCACCATCGTCAGCCCACTCGAAGTCGCCTCGCCCTACGACACGCTGGCGCCGGCGATCGCACAGATGGAAGCGTTGGTCGCCCATATCGTTTCGACGCTGGGCGATGACGCCCGCGCCCGCATCGAGCGGCTCGAAAAGGTGCGGCATGCCAATGCCGTGACACTCGACAGCGACCCGCAAGAGAACGGCATACGCAAGACGCCGGGACCCAAATCAGCAAAGTAGGACGACAAGGCATGACGCAGGCTCTACCCAAACGAAACGAAGCTTTCCGCTCCGGCGAAACGGCACTGCTGCTCGTCGACATGCAGCGCATCTGGCTGGAGCCGGGCGCCGATCCGTCGCATCCGGAGCGTGGGCCGGATCACTACTTCTACCGGCAGACATCGTCGCAAACGATCCCCAACCAGGAGCGCCTGCTGGCGGCCGCCCGGGCCAACGGCGTCGAGGTTCTGCACACCATCATCCAGAGCCTGACCGAAGACGGCCGTGACCGCTCGCTCGACCACAAGCTGACACCGATCCATGTTGCGCCCAGTCTCCCCGAGGGCCTGCCGGTGGCGTCGTTGGCGCCAGTCGGCGACGAGATCATGCTGCCGAAGACGTCGTCCGGCATCTTCAACTCGACCAATGTCGACTATCTCCTGAAGAACCTTGGCATTCGCTATCTCGTCGTGGTCGGCGTGCTGACCGATCAATGCGTCGACATGGCGGTGCGCGACGGCGCCGACCGCGGCTATCTCGTCACCTGCGTATCGGACGCCTGCGCCACCATCACCCAGGAACGCCACGACATCGCGCTCAAGGCGTTCGGCGGCTACTGTTGGGTCGCCGACACCGACACGGTCGTCGACCGCTTCAACGCTTTGGGAAAAACGGCATGACATCGACCGTCGAGCCTCTGGTTGCAATCGTCACCACGGATCTCTCCGCCGTTACGCGGGGCCGTTTCGTCGTCGAGAGCAAATTGCAAAAGACCGCCACGACCGGCGTCGGCTGGCTGCAGGCCAATCTGTCGCTGACGCCGTTCAACTCGATCGTCGACCCCAACCCCTGGGGCTCGTCGGGTGACCTGCGGCTGATACCCGATCTGAAGGCGCGCTTCCGCGCGATATGCACCGGATCGACGACGCCGTTCGACATGGTCGCCGGCGACATCGTCGAACTCGACGGCAGCCCATGGCTCGGCTGCACGCGCACGATGCTGAAGGACGCGCTGACGGAGCTGAAGGCCGCAACTGGCCTGTCGGTCATCGCCGCCTTCGAGCATGAATTCAACGTCGCCGACGGCGGCTTCGCACCGGCGCATTCGATGTCTTTCGCCGCACTGCGCCGCGCCGATCCGTTTGCACCCAATCTGATGGCCGCGCTGGAGGAAGCAGGCGTTGGCCCGGAGGTGGTCATCGCCGAATTCGGCGACGAGCAGTTCGAGGTGACGCATGAACCGGCGGACGCGCTGACGGCAGCCGACCGCGCCGTCGCCATCCGCGAAATCACGCGTGAGTTGGCGCGCAATGCCGGCTGGCGGGCGAGCTTCGCCCCCAAGACGGCGCCGAATGCCGTCGGCAACGGCGTCCACATCCATTTCAGCTTCGTCGATGAGGCCGGCAAGCCGGCGACTTACGATCCGGCACAGCCCGGAGGCCTTTCCGCCAAAGCGGGCGCCTTCTGTGCCGGCGTGCTGCGCCATCTGCCTGGAATGACCGCCATGACGGCGTCGAGCGTATCCTCCTTCTACCGGCTGAAGCCGCACAGCTGGAGTTCGTCCTACACCTGGCTCGCCGACCGCGACCGCGAGGCGTCCTTGCGCATCTGCCCGACGGTGACGATTGGTGGGCGCGATCCGGCGCGGCAGTACAACATCGAATACCGGGCGGCGGACGCCACCGGCAATCCCTATCTGTCGCTGGCGGCGATCATCCGCGCTGGACTAGAAGGGCTGAAGGCGGGCCTGCCGTCGCCACCTTTGGTCACCGGCGACCCGACACTGATGAGCGAGGCGGAGCGGGCAAAGCTCGGTCTCGTGCGCCTGCCCGAAACCCTGCCGGCGGCGCTGGACGCGCTTCTCGCCGATAGCACCGTGGCGGGATGGTTCGCGCCTGTGTTCATCGAAACCTTCGTCGGCCTGAAACGACATGAAGCCGAGCGTCTTGCCGGTCTCGATCCAGTTGCCATCTGCGATCTCTACCGGACGCTCTATTGATGACCGCACAGACTGAAAAAGAACCGCCTGCTCAAAAAGATTGGCCCGACGCCGTCGAGGTTCTCAACGAGCACGGCCATTCCGATATCGTGCTGTTGTGCGAGCATGCGTCCAACCACATGCCGGCCGAGCATCGACAGCTCGGCCTCGATGCCAGCCATCTGCAGCGCCACATCGCCTGGGATATCGGTGCCGTCGAAGTGACCCGCCTGCTGTCCGCGAAGCTTGATGCTCCGGCCTTCCTCAGCGGCTATTCGCGACTGCTGATCGACCTCAACCGGCCACTGGGCACCCCAGGCAGCATTCCGGTGCTGTCGGAAGACACCGACATTCCCGGCAATGTCGGCATCGATGCGACGGAGCGAACCCGGCGCGCCGAGATCATCTTTTCGCCGTTTCATGACCAGGTGGCTGCCCATCTCGACGGCCGGGCGCAAGCAGGCCGGCCGACGCGGATCATCACGATCCATTCCTTCACGCCGGTCTTCCTCGGTGTCAGCAGGCCCTGGCATGCCGGCGTGCTGCATGGCGATGCAAGCGGTCTCGCCGAGGCGATCCTCTCGGGCCTTCGCACCGATCCGGCGCTCAATGTCGCGGCCAATGTGCCCTATGTGATCAGCCGCGACGCCGACTACGCCGTGCCGATCCATGGCGACGATCGCGGCATCCCCGCCGTGCTGGTCGAGATCCGGCAGGATTTGCTGTCGACACGGTCCGGCATCGAGGAATGGGCGGACCGCCTGGCGGCGGCACTGCCAGCCCTGGAGACGGAAGCCGTGCCGTGAGCAATCTCAGCCTGCGCGAACGCGACGCCGCGACCATCGCCCAGATCGGCAAGCTGCGTTTCTCGCCGCTCAGCGTCATCGGCGGCAAGGGCAACCGGCTGATCGAGGAAGGCGGCCGTTCGCTTCTGGACCTGTCGGGATCGGCCGGCCCGGCGGTGCTCGGTTACGGCCATCCGGCCGTCGTCGAAGCGGTCGAGACGTCGATCCGCGACATGGCCGGCGCCAGCCTGCTGCTCTACCCGAACGAGCCGGCTGTATCGCTGGCAGAACGGTTGCTGGCGATCACTCCGGGAGAAGGTGAACGGCGCGTCTGGTTCGGCCATTCCGGGTCCGACGCCAATGATTGCGCGGTGCGCGTGCTGCAGGCGGCCACCGGCCGTTCGCGCTTCATCTCCTTCATCGGTTCCTATCACGGCAACCTCTCGGGCTCGATGGGCATCAGCGGCCATACCGCCATGACCCACACGCTGCCGCGGCCGGGCGTGCTTCTGTTGCCCTATCCCGATCCGTACCGGCCGAATTTCAGCGGCGAGGACGTGCTTGGGCTGCTCGACTACCAGTTCGAAACCACCTGCCCGCCGCATCAGGTCGCGGCCGTCTTCATCGAGCCGTTGATGTCGGACGGCGGACTGATCGTGCCGCCGCCCGGCTTCCTGAAGGCGCTGCAGGAGCGTTGCCGCAAGCACGGCATCAGAATAGTCGTCGACGAGGTCAAGGTCGGGCTCGCCCGCAGCGGCATGATGCACTGTTTCCAGCACGAAGGACTGACGCCGGACCTCGTCGTCTTCGGCAAAGGCATCGGCGGTGGCTTGCCGCTGTCGGCCGTCATCGGCCCGAAGGAGATCATGGACCATGCGCCGGCCTTTGCGCTGCAGACGACCGCGGGCAACCCGGTGGCGACATCGGCCGGCAACGCGGTGCTGAAGACGATCGAGAGTGAAGGCCTGGTCGTACGCTCGGCGCGGATCGGCACGCTGTTTTCCGATGCGCTGCGGGCACTCGGCACCAGACACGAGACCATCGGTGACGTGCGCGGGCGCGGCCTTGCCATCGGCGTCGACCTGGTCAAGGACCGCGTGACACGCGAACCGGTTGCGGCGACGACCACGGCCAAGATCATCTATCGCGGTTACGAGCTGGGCGCCGCCTTCACCTATGTCGGGCTGAAGGCGAATGTGCTGGAGTTCATGCCGCCGCTGACGCTGACGGAAGACGAGGTGGCGGAGGGCGTGGCGATCGTCGACCAGGCGATCGCCGACGTGAATGCCGGCAAGGTTTCTGATGCGGACGTCGCCTCTTTCATGATGTGGTGAAGAGGGAACGACGCTCAATCGCGAAGCCCACTTTCGGGTTCGACAGAGTCCGAAATTCCGCGGCGATGCAGTCAGGGAATTCCCGCGACACGCACGACAAGCTTGCCGAAATTCCTGCCCTCGAGAAGCCCCAGGAAGGCCTGTGGCGCATTCTCCAGACCGTCCACGATATCTTCCCTGTATCGAACCTGCCCGGATGCTATCCAGTCGGCCATATCGCTGTAGAAGGCCGGGCGCTGGTCGACAAATTCACGCTGGATGAAACCCCTGATCGTCAGGCTGCGGCGCAGCACTTGCTGCATCAGTGTCGGCAGCCGATCAGTGCCGGCATCCGCGATAGCATTGTATTGCGCGATCAACCCGCAGACCGGCACACGCGCAAATTCGTTCAGTAGAGGGAACACCGCGTCCCAGACAGGACCGCCGACATTCTCGAAATAGATGTCGATGCCATCTGGGCAGGCTGCCTTCAACTGCTCGGCAAAATCATCGGCACGGTGATCGACGACCGCGTCAAAGCCGAGTTCGTCTCTCACGAAAGCACATTTGTCGGCGCCGCCGGCGATGCCGACGGCACGCGCGCCCTTGATGCGCGCGATCTGGCCAACGGCCGACCCGACCGCGCCGCTGGCGGCCGCCACGACGACCGTCTCGCCAGGCTTCGGCTGTCCGATGGTGAGCAAGCCAGCATAGGCAGTGAAGCCCGGCATGCCGAGAACGCCAAGCGCGGTTGTGATGGGTGCAGCCACGGGATCGAGCTTGCGCAGCCCGACACCGTCGGACAGTGCAAAACTCTGCCACCCGGAGTGGGACAGGACGATGTCGCCTTCAGCAAATTCCGGATGGCGAGAGATCGCGACGCGCGCGACGGTGCCGCCCTCCATCACGCCGTCGACATCGACCGGCTTGGCATAGGATTTCGTGGCGTTCATGCGTCCGCGCATATAGGGATCGAGCGACAGATAGAGGACCTGCAGCAACAGTTCGCCCTCTTCCGGCTGGACGAGGTCCACTGTCTCGATGCGGAAATCGCTTGGCTTCGGCCGGCCTTGCGGTCGCGCCGCGAGCACGATGCGGGTGTTGGACTGGATCGACATCGAAAACCTCTTTGCGAAGAACGCTCTAATCGAAAAACCGGTTGGGCGGCCGCTTCAGGCCGAGATTCTCGCGCAGCGTTGACCCCTCATACTGCCGCCTGAATATCCCTCGCCGCTGCAGTTCGGGCACGACCTTCTCGGCAAAATCATCGAGCCCGGCAGGCAAGTAGGGAAACATGATGTTGAACCCGTCGGAGCCCTCGGCGACCAGCCATTCCTCCATCTCGTCGGCGATTGTTTCAGGCGTGCCGACAAAAGCAAGGCCGGAATAGCCGCCCAGCCTTTGGGCAAGCTGCCTGACGGTCAGGTTCTCCTGGCGCGCCAGTTCGATGACGCGCTCGCGGCCGCTCTTGCTCGCATTGGTCTCGGGGATTTCGGGCAAGGGCGCGTCCGGGTCAAAGCCGGATGCATCGTGTCCGATGGCAATCGACAGCGAGGCGATGCCGCTCTCGTAATAGACGAGGCTGTCGAGCTTCGCCCGTTTGGCCTGCGCGTCCTCGACGCTGTCGCCGACCACGACAAAGGCACCCGGCAGGATCTTGATGTCGTCGCGCGACCGGCCAAGTTTCTCCGCACGGCCTTTGACGTCGGCAAGGAAACGCTGCCCCGAGGCGAGATCGGCATGGGCAGCGAAAATGACCTCCGCCGTTTCGGCCGCCAGTTGCCGCCCCGCCTCCGAGGCGCCGGCCTGGACGATGACGGGCCAGCCCTGCACCGGCCGCGCGATGTTGAGCGGCCCGCGCACCGAGAGGTGCTCGCCCTTGTGGTCGAGCACGTGCAGTCTGGCGGGGTCGAAATAAAGCCCACTGTCAGCGTCGCGAATGAAGGCATCGTCGGCAAAGCTGTCCCACAGGCCGGTGACGACGTCGTAGAATTCCCGCGCCCGCCGGTAGCGCTCATCATGCTCGACATGCTCGTCGAGGCCGAAGTTGAGCGCCGCATCGGGATTGGACGTGGTGACGATGTTCCAGCCGGCGCGCCCACCGCTGATATGGTCCAGCGAGGCGAAGCGGCGGGCAACATGATAGGGCGCGTCGAACGTCGTCGATGCGGTTGCGACCAGCCCGATATGGTCGGTGACGGCGGCGAGCGCCGACAGCAGCGTGAACGGTTCGAACGACGTGACCGTGTGGCTGCGCCGCAGCGCCTCGATCGGCATGTTGAGAACGGCCAGATGGTCGGCCATGAAGAAGGCGTCGAACTTCGCCGCCTCCAGGGTCTGGGCGAAGCGCTTCAGATGCGCGAAATTGAAATTGGCGTCGGGATAGGCGCCTGGATAGCGCCAGGCGCCCGTATGCAGGCTGACGGGGCGCATGAAGGCGCCGAGGCGCAATTGTTTTTGTGTCATGAAAGCCATTCCGACCGATCGATGCAATCGAGCACCATCGCTCGAATCCTGAACCAAGGATCGGACGGTCCGTCCAGTTCGGGAAGATATCCTGTTCCTCCGCGCCTGGCTTCTGCAGCATGTCAGTTTTGCGCCGCCCGGGACCAGGACAAAAAATGGCCGGGCTCGAATGCGGCCCGGCCAAAAGAAGGTCAAAACCTTCAGAGGGGAACACCGTCCAGCGGAATGGGAGGAAACCGCCGAACGATTTTACCTGTTTGAGCTTATTTCAAAGCCTTGGCGACGAATGGAATTCCAAAAAAAATACAAACCGGCAAAAATTCGTGCGCCTTATTGCAGAACCCTCACGAACCCGCGGCTCCGGTCTCGAGAAGATCGGCATAGTGGCGGCGTGCCACGTCGGGATGTGAACGCAGCCGGCTTTTGAGCACATTGGTACCGACATCGCGGAACAACGGGTTGTCGGGATCGCTTGCCGGTCCGCGCGCTTCGGCCGCCAATTCCTCGGGCAGGGTCAGAAGCGGTATGGTCGCATCCAGCCGGGCGCTGAAGAAGAAGGGAACCGAAATCCGCTCGACGCCGGCAGGCGGCGTCACGACGCGGTGAACGGTGGCGCGCAAATATCCATTCGATGCCAGTTCGAGCAGTTCGCCGATGTTGACGACCAGCGTTCCGGGGAGCGGATCCACATTCACCCAGCTTCCATCGTATTCGACCTGCAGGCCCTTGTTGTCGTCCTGCAACAGCAGGGTGAGGAAACCGCCATCCTTGTGCGCGCCGACGCCCTGGTCGCCTTCGGTCGCGTCACGGCCGGGATAGCGCACGATCTTCATGCGATGGTTGGGCGAGTCCCGATAGATCGTGTCGAAGGCGTCCTCGGGCTGATCGAGCGACAATGCGAAGGCTTTCAGCAGCCGGATCGCCACCGCCGTCGCCTTGGCCTGCCATGCCAGCAGCGCCGGCTTGAGTTCCGGCAGCGCCAGGGGCCACTGGTTCGGCCCTTGCAGCCGTGTCCAGGGCGCTATTCCCGGCCCTTGCGGTATGGGCTGGCGCTCCACGCCAATGTCCAGTTGCTCACGCCAGTCGGCCGCACCCTTGGTCAGTTCGCCGCCGGCGCGGGTGTAGCCGCGAAACTGCTGGGATTTGACCATTTCGATCGCCAGCTTGTCGGTCTCCGGCAGCGCGAAGAACCGGCGCGAGGCATCGAGCACGTCGTCGATCTCCGAAGCGGAAATACCGTGGCCGCTGAGGTAGAAGAAGCCGACATCCCGGGCCGCCGTACGCAGGTCCAGGAGAAAAGTGCGATACTCGGACGCACCTTGTTCGAGACGGCTCAGGTCAAGCACCGGCACAATTCTGGGCATGGTCAGGTTCCTTCTTTTCTCTGCCTTGGCTTAGGAGAAGTAGAAGCGACCACCGGCAAGAGCTTCGAGCATGAATGCATCTCAAAGTGACACGCAAGGCGTGCCGATCAAAGCAACAGGAAGTCCAATCTGGGCCGGATGGAAGAACGTCAGCGCTGCATATTGTGACCTGCCGGCAAATAATTTCCCGACAGGTGCTTAATCCGCCATGCCTCTCGTGGACCGCACTTTCCAGTGCGACATCGTATAAGTCAGAGCGGAAGCGCAACCGCGTATGATCGTCTATAAATCCAGCCAGCCGACCGGCGGGACGGCTTCAAGCCAGCCGGAACCGCTCGACGGCGCGCATGATGCCACGCAGCTCGGCGAGGCCTTTCAGCCGGCCAATCAGCGAATAGCCGGGATTGATCTTCTTCTTGCCGATGTCGTCGGCGAGCAGGTGACCATGATCGGGTCGCATCGGAATGCGCCAGTCGGCACGGCCTTCCCTACGGCGGCGCGTCTCTTCCTGCATCAGAGCCAGGATGACATGCGCCATGTCGGTGCCGCCCTCGAGATGCTCGGCCTCATAGAACGAGCCGTCATCCTCGATGGTGATGTTGCGCAGATGGACGAAATGAATGCGGTCGGCGAATTCCTTGACCATGGCGACGATGTCGTTGTCGGCGCGCGTGCCATAAGAGCCGGTGCAGAACGTCAGGCCATTGGCGGGGCTGTCGACGGCGTTGAGTATGAAACGCGCATCCTCGGCGGTCGAAACGATGCGTGGCAAGCCATAGAGCGAGAAGGGCGGGTCGTCGGGATGGATGCACATGCGCACTCCCTCCTCTTCGGCCACAGGAATGATCTCGCGCAGAAACCACGCAAGGTTGTCGCGCAGTTCCGTCGGTCCGATCGCATCGTATTCCGCCAGGGCCTCGCGAAAACTGTCCCTGTCATAGCTGCGTTCGGTCGCCGGCAGGCCAGCGATGAGGTTGCGCTCGATCCTGTCGATCGCCTCGCTGCTCAGCTCCTTCAGCCGCGCCTCCGCCTCGGCGATGCGGGCGGCGCTGTAACCGGCCTCGGCATTGCCGCGCTTCAGCACGAACAGGTCGTAGGCCGCGAAATCGATCGCATCGAAACGCAACGCGTAACCCGTCGTCGGAAGCCGGTAGGCCAGATCCGTGCGGGTCCAGTCGACCACGGGCATGAAATTGTAGCAGACCGTCGCGATGCCGGCCTTGGCGAGCGCGCGGATCGTGTCCTTGTACCAGCCGACATAGCGCAACCTTTCGGCCGAGCCGATCTTGATCGAGTTATGGACCGGGATGCTCTCGACAACCGACCATGTCAGGCCGGCGGCTTCGATGATTCGCTTGCGCTCCAGAATGTTCTCGAGCGGCCAGGCGCGCCCGTCATAGATATCGTGCAGCGCCGATACCACACCTGTCGCGCCTGCCTGTTTGACGTGATCGAGTGTTACCGGGTCGTTTGGTCCATACCAGCGCCAGCACTGTTCCATTGCCGCTTCCTTCTGCGAGAGGACGGCAACCTATTGTCGGACCACAATGAGTGTCAAACTAAAGCGCCTCGCGTTTCAACGGATTCTGGCGGCGCGCTTTGGGGCTTTGATTTATGCATGTCGTTATCCCAAAACCGGGGTAGCGAATGAAGGAGTTCCCGCGATGAAGGATTTCGACGGCAAGGTGGCCTTGGTGACGGGGACGACCGGGATTGGCCTGGCAACCGCCAGACGCCTCGCTGCAGGCGGTGCCGCGATTATCGCCTGCGGCATCGACCGCGCGGCCAACGCAGCGCTGACAGCGGAACTGGAAGGGTCCGGAGCCATGGCGCTGGTCATAGGCGCCGACGTCTCCGTGCCGGATCAGGTTCGCGACGCGGTCGCGGCCGGCGTCGCGAAATTCGGCGGCATCGATATCATCGTCAATTCCGCGGCGGTGCATCCGTACGGAACCGCTGTCAGCACCGATTTCGAGACCTGGAACAGAGCGATGTCGGTCAATGTCGGGTCGATCTATCTGACCGCGCATTTCGGCATTCCCGAAATGGTCCGCAGGGGAGGCGGCGCCATCGTCAACGTCGCTTCGGTGCAGGGCTTTGCCTGCCAGCAAAACGTCGCCGCCTATGCCACGACCAAGGGCGCCATCCACACGCTGACGCGCGCTTTGGCCCTCGACCATGCGCGCTCCGGCATCCGCGTCAATTCGGTCAGCCCGGGCTCGATCCGGACCCCGATCCTGGAGAAAGCCGCCCGCGGCGAGAACGGGACGGATGCCGATGTCGAGGCCGCATACAAGCGCTTCGGCGAAGCGCATCCCATCGGTCGCATCGGCGAGCCGGAGGAGGTGGCCGAACTCATCGCCTTCCTGTGTTCGTCGAAGGCCGGCTTCTGCACCGGCGCGGACTACAAGATCGATGGCGGCCTGACCGC
Source organism: Mesorhizobium sp. LjRoot246 (assembly GCF_964254115.1). Lineage (NCBI taxonomy): Bacteria > Pseudomonadati > Pseudomonadota > Alphaproteobacteria > Hyphomicrobiales > Phyllobacteriaceae > Mesorhizobium > Mesorhizobium sp. LjRoot246. The sequence continues at coordinate 6,098,064 of NZ_CAXUSN020000001.1, forward strand.
CGGCATCGGCGTGAAGTAGGTCATGAAGATTGGGCTTGGCCTTAACAGAGAGTCGCCCGCATCTGACTATTTCCGCTTCGCTCGTCTCGAGCGCGCTGATGTCGACCCGCGCCAATATCCTCTGAGCGCGGCGTGGAGGTGACTGATCGAGCCATTTTCAACCCCTGCGAGGGGCCGCCGCGATCGATGAAATAATAGGCACTCTTGCCGATTGACAAAAACATCAACAGGCGACCAAGATCATATGACCATCAACGATCTTGGTCCCGAGGTTGCCCCTCGGCATTGGCGTAAAGGAGAGCCAGATGCCCCTTCAGCAGAGAGTGACCCATCGTCCGAAACAACGTCCCACCGCCTCCATCCTTGCCACCGCACTGCTAAGCCTCGGCCTGATCACACTACCCGGTATCGGCCACGCCGACGGGATCACGCTGAAGATTTTCGGCGGCTCGGCGCTCGACGAACTCGCGCCGCGTCAACCGCCGGACGAGCAGAAGAAAATCCAGCAGCAGGTTATCGACGGCTTCCTCAAGGCCAATCCCGACGTCGCCGCGGTCGAGTGGGATGCCCAGGGGCCGCAAACCGACTCCATCCAGCGCGTGATGACCGCCAAGCTTGCAAACCAAGAAATGGATCTGATCGCCTGCCCGGCCTTCTACACCAATGGTGCCTATGTCAGGCGCAAACTGGTGATGCCGATTACCGACAGGATCAAGCCGTTCCAGGACAGGATCGACGCCGCGGCGCTTGGCGCCTTCACGGTCAGCGGGCAGGTCTACGGCGTGCCGATCTCGACGCTTTCGACATCGACGATCTTCTACAATGTCGATCTCTTTCAGAAGCTCGGCGTCCCTGTTCCGCCGACCTATGACGACCTGAAGGCAGCCGTGCCGAAGTTCCAGGCCGCGAGCGTGATCCCTCTCCTGCATCAGGGCTCGAACACCGTGATGTGGCCGATGTGGTACTTCGAAACCTTTTCGCAGGCCTCGGGCGACCCGGTCGGCAAGACGCAGAAGAACCTTGAAGGCACGGCGAAATTCACCGATGCGCCCGATGTCGAAGCGTTCAAGCTGATCAAGCAATGGGTCGATGACGGCATCCTTTCCAAGGATTCGCTTTCCGTCGACCAGGACGGCATGCGTGCGGCCTTCGCCGCCGGCAAGAGCGCGATGTATTATGGCGGCACCTGGGAAATCCCGTCGCTGCAGACCAGCGTCAAGGACTTCAAATGGGGTGTCTTTGCCTTTCCGAAAATGGACGGAACGCCAGGAGCGCCGGGCCATGGCGGCGGTGCCGACAACGGCATGTGCGTCGCCTCCTCGATCCCGCCCGAAAAGCTCGATGCCGCGGTCAAGTTCATCGAGTATCTGACAAGGCCCGAGGTCGCGACGCTCTATCTCGCGCCGGAACAGCCGATCGCGGCCTCGATCAAGGGCGTGCCGCAGGTCGACGATGCCTATGCCGTCGAACTGCGCAAGCAAGCCTTCCCGAGCACGATCAAGTTCCTCGACTGGATCTGGCCATCGGAAGTCGCGAGCGCCACGGCTTCGGCAATCGCCGGCATCGTCGGCGGCACGACCACGCCCGAAGACGCCGCCGCATCGATCCAGACCATTTTCGACGACCTCAAGGCCCAGGGCAGCTGGCCGCCCAAATGAGGCCCTGCAAGTAAGCGCCCGCAAGCGCATGCGCAGCAGTGGGGCTGATGCGCCAGGCAAGAAGAACAGAGACTGCCTGCTTCGGGCAGCCTCGCCCATCGGAGAGAACACATGACGACAAATCGCGCCGAACGGCAGCGCTTCTCGATCGGCTATCATCTCAATAGCTGGGACCTGACCGGCCTTCCACTCAGGCCGGCCATCAAGTTCCTGGCAGACCAGGGCTTCGGCTGGTTTGAAATCCTCGCCTTCACCAGCCTGTCGGATCAGTACGCCCGCAAATACATGCAGCTCGGCAATCAGGCGCCGATGGGAGTGACCACCGACACCGACATCTTGCGGCGCTACGCGCTGCTGTCGGAAGGCCAGAGCGAATATGGCATCAAGCTGTCCTCCTTCTACGTCAATGCGATCTTCACCAACCCTGTCGCCTGGCCTTATGAACGCGACGTGCTCGTCGCGCTGACCAGGATGCTGAAGGGGTTCGGCTCACCGGTGCTGGTTCTCGGCGGCGGTCCATCGGAAGCCATTGCCGGGTCGCACACGGCCGACGACTACCGCGCCTTTTGCCGGGCACTCGAGGACATCGGCAGGCGGACAAAGGACCTTGGCATAGAGACGGTCTATCACCCGCATCTCGACACCTTCATCGAGCGCCGCGACCAGCTCGACCGCATGATGGATGAACTGGATACCGACCTGGCCGGCCTGTGCATCGATCCGGCGCATCTTGCGCATACCAATTCCGATCCGGTCGACGCGGTCAAGACCTACGTTTCGGCCGTGCGCTACATGCATTTCAAGGACACCAAGATCGATCCGGCGCTGAAGGGCTATGACCGCTATGGCGCCTTTTGCGAGCTCGGCGCCGGCGTCGTCGATCTAGCCGGCATCGTCGATATCTTGCTGGAGGCCAACTACGATGGCCTCGCCATTATCGAGCTGGATGCCTCCAAGAAGACGGCGGAGCAAAGCACGCTCGAGAGCATCGCCTATGTCAGGGACACGCTCGGGTTGGTGCTGACCCCGCAAGGCGCGAAGGCCACATGATCACGCGATCGCGAGAGGCGGCTCCTGTCTCGAGCCGATCCGGCACCTGGCGCTTCGATGCCGGGGACGGGGCCGTCGCCTTCTTGATGATCCTGCCCGCCGCGATCCTCTTCGGTCTTTTCTACCTCTGGCCGTTCGTCAACGGCTTCTGGCTCAGCCTGCACAATTGGGACGGGTTTTCCGACCCGACTTGGACAGGCATTTCCAATTACAAGCGCCTCATGCACGATCGCATCTTCCTCGGCGCGCTGCGCAACAATTTGATCTTCGTCGCTGCCGTCGTCATCCTGAAGAACGTGCTCGGCCTCGGGCTGGCGCTACTTCTCAACCGGGCGCTGCTCGGCCGCGCCTTCTTTCGCGCCGCCGCCTTCATCCCGGTGACGATGTCCTTCGTCGCCGTCGGCCTGCTCTGGTCCTGGATCTACAATCCGGTCTTCGGGCTGCTCAACAGCGGGCTCGATCTCGCCGGCCTCGGCGCGCTGAAACGATCATGGCTTGGCGACGCCGACATCGCGCTCTACTCGATCATCGTCGTCGATGTCTGGAAATGGCTTGGCTTCCACGCCGTCATCTATCTGGCTGGGCTGCAAACGATTCCCTCGGAACTCTATGAATCGGCGAAGATGGACGGCGCCGGCCCCTTGCAGCGCTTCCGGCATGTCACCGTTCCGATGATGATGCCGATCGTCTTCATCAACACTATCCTCGGCCTTTCCGGCGCCTTTGTGCGCAACTTCGACATCGTCTATGTCTTGACCAAGGGCGGTCCGAACCACGCCACCGAAGTGGTGCTCACCTACATGATGAGCAAGGCCTTCCAGGACGGCGCCATGAGCTACGCCGCGGCGATCGGTTATGTGCTCTTCCTGATCGTCGGGCTGGCCAGCGTCGGCCTGCTCGCCCTGATGCGCCGACAAAGGCTCGATATCTGATGAGAGTCGCCGCCAACCCTCCATTTTCCCTGGACGACGGCGCTGCCGGCCTTCGCCATCGCGGGCTCATGCAGCGCCTCGGCATGCGCGGCATCCTCGAACTTGCCGGCGTCTATGCCGCGCTCGTCCTCGTGCTCTTCGAGACGCTTTATCCGTTGCTTTGGGTGCTGTTCGGCTCGCTCAAGACCAAGCAGGAAATGCTCGGCAATGTATGGGGTCCGCCATCGAGCCTGGTGTTGCAGAACTATGCCGATGCCTGGCGGATCGCCGGCATGGGATCGCGCATCGTCAACAGCGTCTTCGTCACCGGTTCGGCATTGATCATCCTGGTCGTCGTCGCGACGCCTTGCGCCTATGCGGTGGCGCGTCTTCGTTTCCCCGGACGCGGGCTTGTGGTTGCCGTCGCGGTGGCGGCCATGCTGGTGCCGCCGCAGGTGATGGCCATTCCGTTGTTCCTGGTGGCGCGTGATCTCGGCCTGATCAACAGCCGGCTCGGCATTGCCTTCATCTATGCCGCGACATCGCTGCCGCTTTCGGTCTTCATCCTGCGCAGCTTCTTCATCACGCTGCCGGCCGACCTCGAAGATGCCGCGCGCGTCGATGGCGCCAGCCGGCTGGAGATCCTGATCCACATCATGCTGCCCCTGGTGCGGCCGGGCGTGGCGCTGATCCTCATCTTCGGCTTCATCGAGATCTGGAACGATTTCTTCCTGGCTTTCCTGCTGCTGCGCGACCCTTCCGTACAGACCATCCCGCTCGGACTGGTCAGCTTCTTCCAGCAGTACGACTCGCTGTGGAGCCTCTACTTCGCCGCGTTGACGATCACGACACTGCCGGTGATCGTCGTCTTTGTCGCCATGCAACGGCAGTTCATCGCCGGCCTGACCGCCGGCGCCGTGAAGGGTTGAAATGCAGGATCGCGTTATTGGCGTTGGCGTCATCGGCTGCGGCGAGATCGCCCAGTTGATGCACTTGCCTTATCTCATGGAATTGCCGGCGTTTCGCATCGCGGCTTTGTGCGACATCTCACCCGGCACGGTCGACAAGGTCGCGGAACATTATGGTGTCACTGCCAGATATACCGACCATCGCGCCCTGCTCGCCGATCCGAATGTCGATGCGGTGGTGATCTGCACCTACGATCATGGCGAGATGGTCGCCGACGCGATGCGCGCCGGCAAGCATCTGATCGTCGAGAAGCCGCTTGCCTTCACGCCCGAGGAGGCGCGCCCGCTGGTCGAGCAGGCCGAGCGGAGCGGCCTCGTCGCCCTTGTCGGCTACATGAAATTCTATGATCCCGGCTATGAGATCGGGCTGGAGCGCATCGCCGCGATCGGCCGTCCGAAGTCGATCCATGTCCATGATTTCGCCGGCCGCTTCGACCGCTATGGCCAGCTCTATACCCAGACCCGCATCGCTGACGTGCCGGCCGACATGCTCGCGACGGGACGCAATGCCGTCGCCCGACGCGTCGAAGCGGCCCTCGGTGCCGATCATACCGGTTATCGCGACCTCTATCTCTTGCTGCTGGGTCTCAGCAGCCACGATCTTGCCGTCATGCGTGGTGCTTTCGGCACGCCGGACCGCGTCGTCCACGCACAGCAGACCGGTCCGAACCAGTTGCTGGCCGTGCTCGACTATGGCGGCGTCCCTTGCGTCTTCGACATGGCGCTTGCCCAGTATGAATGGTGGGACGAGTGGATCCACGTGCATGGCGAGCGCGACGAGGTGCGGATCGAATTCCAGAACCCCTATTTCCGCAATGCCTCGGCAACCGTTCGGCTACGCGAGGCGGCAGGCGAAGCCGCGTCCGAACGTGTGCTACCTGGCGTTCCGGATACGTCATTTCGCCGCGAATGGCTGCATTTCGCCGATTGCATCCAGGCCGGCGCGAAGCCGCGCACGCCGCTTTCGGGCGGGCTCGCCGATCTCGACCTTGCCGTCCGGATCATCCAGGCAATGCCGCCCAAGAGGCTTTAGCGAAATTGAGACTTTAGAGCAGTTCACCGTTTTGCGGAAACGGTGAACTGCTCTAACTCTTTGTTTTGCCGCAATTCCGAACGGAAAACCGTTCACACCTTTCCTGGAATTGCTTTAGCGAAATTTCGGAAACGCGCCGCCGGCCGGCGCGTTGGCCCAGCTCTGCAAGGTCTGCCCGCCATCGATCAGCCAATCCACGCCGGTGACGTGCCTCGCCTCGTCGGAGGCCAGAAAAGCCACCGCGGCCGCGACATCGTCCGGCTGGCCGATGCGGCGCAATGGGATGCGGTCGGCGAAATGCTGGACGCTGCTCTTGAAATCGCCGCCGCCGGAAGCCGGTACGCCAAGCGTCGTCTCGATCACGCCGGGGCAGATGGCATTCACGCGTATGCCATAGGGCGCGGCATCGAGCGCCGCGACCCGTGTCAGGCCGACCACGCCATGTTTGGAAGCGACATAGCCGGCACCGCCCGAAAGAACGTCCCAACCGGCCATGGACGAGCCCATGTTGACGATCGAGCCGCCGGTCCCGGCCTTGATCATCGCCCGAAGCGAGGCTTGCAAAACGAGAAAGATGCCGCGCAGATTGATGCGGATGATCGTATCCCAATCGTCGACCGGCAGGTCGTGAACGGGAGCGACGACGCCGGAGATGCCGGCATTGTTGAACACTACGTCGAGGTCGCCGAACGTCTCGACGGTCGCCTCGACGGCGCGCCGCACATCCGCTTCATCGGTGACGTCGGCTTCGATGGCAATGGTGTTTTCACCGAGTGAACGAGCCAGTTGCTGCGCCGCGGCGCCATTGCGGTCGACAATGCCAACCCGTGCGCCTTCGTCGAGGAAACGCCGCACGGCAGCGCTGCCGATCGCGCCGGCCCCACCGGTGACGAGGATCTTCTTCTGGTCGAACCGTTTCATCCTTCGGTCTCCGGCTTCGGATAGGAACGCCACGAATGGATTGGCTCGAAGCCGATCGTTTCACGCGCATGGATCGTGTCGAGCACGGTGCCGAAGCCTGCGATCGGCCGCGACAGCGCGACATCAGGGTAGACCCGGCGCACGAGCGCTTCGGTTTCCTCCTCCATGAAGGTGTCGGCGGCGCTCAGGATGACGCGCAGATGGCCTTCGCCTTGCCATTCAAGCGCCCGCAGGAAGCCCTGCCCGGCATCGCGCGCGTCGAGATAGGCCCACAGGTCGCGGGCGCTGTCGGCGGTGGCGCGGCGCGGACCGACGCCGTCGAAAAAAGAACCCGGCGTCTGGATCCACGGCATGCGGATACTGACCGCCGAAAAGGCACCGCGGCGCACCACCGCGTCGACGATTTCCTCGCCCAGCCATTTGGACAGGCCGTAAGGGTCCTGCGCGCCGACCGGGTGGTTCAGGTCGACCGGCAGATAGGGCGGCCGCACAGGTTTCTCGAAAAAGGGATAGCCGAAAACGCTGAAGGACGAGGCATAGACGAAGCGCCTGGCGCCGGCCATGACGGCTGCCTCGACCACATTGTAGGCGGTCGCGAGATTGGTCTTGAACACCTCGCCGCCGGCCCGGCCGGTCGGTCGCGGAATAGCCGCGACATGCACCACGGCATCGCAATCACGCACCAGTTGCAGCGTCGATCCCAGATCGGTCAAATCAGCGGTCGCATGGCGCCATGCGACCCTACCCGGTGCCACGGCATCGACACCAAGCACATCGTGACCGGCCGCAACCAGAGCCTCGGCCACATGGCGGCCGAGCAGGCCACTGGCTCCGGTGACGATCGTCTTCATATCTCGACCTCGGTCCGCAATTCAGCGGCTGGAATATCATTGATGGTCGTACAAATCGAGCACATGCTTGACAAGCGTTGTCAAGGCCATTTCGCGCTGGACAAATAGCGCATACGCTTGTCGGAGCGGTGCGCAAGACCGACGAGCACGCTTTGCGTCCGGGGTTACGAACTCGGGTTAACGGGTTCCTTCGGAGGCTTCGCCGGCGCATAGGCTGACGGAGTATGAACGAAAAGCCCGCCGGTGCGGCGGGTCACTGGCGCAAATCAGCACCATGGACAAATATGTACGATAGCTGACGGCACGGAGTCAAGAAAAAATTCCTATCGCGAAATGCTACCGGCACAAAAGCTGCCGACACCGCCGAACTGGCTGTCGTCAGGCCTTTTGTTAACCTGAGTTCGAAGCCCTGGCTTTGCGTCGAACGGGATTGACTTGGCATCCGCCAGGGTTTTTTGTATGAGCATCAACGATCGGTCAAAGGAGCCCGCCATGCCCGTGGACAGTTTTTCCTCACATCGGCACGATGACGCGGTGCGCCTCGATCCACGTCGTGCGGCCGTTGTCGTCATCGATATGGTCAATGAATTCTGCAAGCCCGGTGGGGCGATGGTCCTGCCTGGATACGAGGCGCTGGTCGCACCGCAACTGGCCGTCATCGAGGCGGCGCGCGCCGCCGGCGTGCCGGTGATCTGGGTCCATGACAGCCACCGGCCCGGCATGCGACGCGAGCGTGAATGGCTGAAGCGCACGCCGCATTGCCTGGACGGAAGCTGGGGACCCGAAATCATCGAGGATCTCGGCGCCCGCGCTGATGAGATCCACGTGATCAAGCGGCGCTACTCGGCCTTCTTTCAAACCGATCTCGACCTGACGCTGAAAGACATGCAGACCGATCAGCTGATCATCTTCGGCGTGGTCACCAACATCTGTGTGCGCTCGACCGTCCATGACGCCTTTTTCCAGGGCTACGAGGTGGTGGTGCCTAGCGATTGCTGCGCGGCGACGGGGCCACGCGAGCAGGAAAGCTCGCTTTACGACATAGCGACGCATTTCGGCGTGGTCAGCGATTCGGCTGATGTCGTCGCAGCCCTCCGCGACGGGACGTCGCTTCAACCAGCGGAGGTCGCGGCTTGAGGTTTTTCCAGCCGGCGATATCCGAGACAGCGGCGATAGGAGTCCGGTGTGACGACTGAAAAGAAACCACAAGCCAAAAAAGGCGGGACGCCGAAAGAGCCAGCCTGCAATGCGGCGCCCCTGAGCCGCGAGCAAGTGTTGCAGCAATATGCCGAGACCGGCTACGAACTGGATCGCCATCCGGCGCACGTCATCCGCCGGGCGCACCAGCGCGCGACGCTGCGCTTCCAGCAGGTCATGGCCGGCGAAGACCTTTCCCCTACCCAGTTCGCCGCGCTTGCCACGATCCTCAAGCATGGCGAAGTCTCGCAGAACCATCTCGGCCGGCTGACGGCGATGGACCCGTCAACCATCAGCATCGTCATGCGCAAACTGCTCAAACACGGGCTGATCACGCGCAGCGCCTCCGAAACCGACCAACGCCTGACGATGATCGCGCTGACCGGCAAGGGGACCGACTACACGCTCGAGCGGCTCGAACGCAGCGTCGAGGTCGGGCGGCGATTGCTGTCGCCGCTCTCAGCGGCAGAGCAGGCGACGCTGCTTCGCCTGCTCCAGCGTATCAACGACGACGATCCGTCGAATGGCGACGGCGGCAAATAAGCGGCGTCCAGACCTTTCCATAACAGCAGAAGTGAGAACCGATGTCGTCCGACCCCCAGTCGTCTGCCAACACGCTCGTCGTCCGCAACATCGGTCTCATGCTGAGCGGCAATCTCGCACAACCGATCATCGACGCCGACACCATCGTAGTGACCGATGGACACATCACCGGCATTGGCAAGGCAAGCGACGTTGACAGCGGCAGCGCGGCGACGGTCATCAATGCGATGGGCTGCGCGGTCGCGCCCGGGCTTATCGACAATCACGCCCACCCGGTGGCCGGCGACTGGACGCCGCGGCAGAACCAGATCGGCTGGATGGATTCGACCGTGCATGGAGGCGTCACCACCATCATCTCGGCGGGGGAAGTCCACACACCGGGCCGCCCGCGCGACCTGGTCGGGCTGAAGGCGCTGGCGATCGCCGCCCAGCGCACCTTCTCCAACTTCCGTCCGAACGGCATGAAGATCCTGGCCGGCGCGCCGATCCTGGAGCCCGGCCTCACCGAGGAGGATTTCCGCACGCTCGCCGAAGCCGGCGTGACACTTGTCGGAGAGGTCGGGCTAGGCGGCGTCAAGGACGGCCCGACCGGCCGGCAGATGATCGCCTGGGCGCGCAAATACGGCATGACCTCGATGACCCACACGGGCGGTCCGTCGCTACCCGGCTCAGGCCGCATCGGCGCGGATGTCGTGCTGGAGGTCGACGCCGACATCGTCGCCCACGTCAATGGCGGGCCAACCGCCCTGCCCGACGCGGAAATACGGCAGATCTGCGAGAAGGGTTCGAGGGCGCTTGAAATCGTTCACAACGGCAATTTGCGCACCGGACTGTTCGTGCTCGACCTGGCAAGGCAGCGCGGCGAACTTGCGCGCGTCATCCTCGGCACGGATAGCCCGGCCGGATCCGGCGTGCAGCCGCTCGGCATCCTGCGGACCCTGACCATGCTGGCTTCGCTGGGTGGTATTGCGCCGGAAGTGGCGTTCTGTCTTGCCAGCGGCAATACGGCGCGCGTGCGCGGATTGGACGATCGCGGCCTGATCGAGGTCGGTCGCGCCGCCGACCTGATCTTCATGGATCAGGCGATCGGCGGCGCCGGCGACGGGCTGCTCGACAGCGTGGCGCTCGGCAATCTGCCGGGCATCGGCATGGTCGTCATCGACGGCGTGGTACGGACCGGCCGCAGCAGAAATACGCCTCCGGCGCTCCGGGTGCCGGAAGTCCTGGCGGCCTGACGGTCAGCCGACGCCGTCAATCCCGACAATCTTGTCCTTGGTCAGCCCGCCGACGCGCGGGTGCGGCCTGCCGGAATCGGTGACCGCGATGGCGACGACGATCTCGTCGGCTCGCGGCGCGTCGGGAACGCGGACCTCCATGCCGTCGAAATGGCTGCGCACCCGCGCCGCATCCTTGTGCCCGAGCGGAATATCGAGCGGCACGCCGAGGCCGCCGCGCTTCTTCGATGAGGGAATGAGCGCGGCACCCTTGCCGAGCACGTCGCGGAACGGGGCGCCTAGCTTTGGATGAAGGATAGCCGCTGCATGTTCGAGTTCGCCATCGGCGCCGACGGCGGCCGCCTTGCCGAAGCTCTCGACCAGGTCGCCGGCAATGCCCAGGGCAGCAATCGCGCGCTTGGGCAAGATATCGCCCAACGTTTCGCCGATGGCACTCAGTGCCGACAAGTCCTCGACATAGGTGCCCGCATAGGGGTTGCGGATCACCGCGATGGCCGCGGCACGCCGCGTCGGCGGATCGACGGGCCGCCCGCCTTCGATCCGGGTTTCCTCGACGATGGTGATGATGCGGCGGATTTCCGGGTTCATCGCAATCCGTCCTCGCCTTTGATGTCGGCTGCGGCAAGGCCGCCGACCCGTGCATGAACGCGTGCGCCGGTCGTCATCGCCAGGATGACCGCCATTTCGTCGCTGCGCGGCGCATCGGCAATGCCGATCTCGATCGCATCGAAGTGGCTGCGCACGTAGGAGGCGTTTATATGCGTTATCGGGATGTCGATGCGCGTTCCGGGGCCGCCGACCTTCTTGGTCGAAGGCACGATAGCCCTGGCGTTGCCGAGCAGTTCGCGCATCGCGTAGCCGCCTGGATTGTGCCAGAGCGCGCCGTGTTCAAGCTCGCCGGCGGCGCCCACGATGGCACCCTTGCCATAGCCTTGAATGGCCGGGACGCCATCGCCAATGGCGTCGATCAGGCGCCGAGCCATATCGAGACCGAGCGGCTTCAGATCCTCCATGAAGCCGGCGATCTCTTCGACATAGCGTCCGGCAAAAGGGTTGGCGATGACCGCGACGACCGCGCCGCGCTTCAGTGGGCGCGCCGCGCGAGGTCCGCCCTCGTGGAATATCTCTTCGACCTGAACCAGAAATTTCCTGACCACCACAGCGGGCATTGTTCGCTCCCTTCGTCCATAAAAACTCGTTAGAGTATCAACAATTATGCCTGGCGATATTTGTCAAGCGTCGACGTCGAGGAAGCGAACGAAGGGCCAAGAAAACTGTATCGGATGGCGATTGACAGCCTCTTAAGCCGCTCCTAAACTCATATGACCATCAACGAAATCGCCACTGTCCAGGCGACATTTGGGGATGGTCAAGGCGTGGCTTCAAAAGCTGAAAAAAGCTGAAGGGGAATGACATGAAAAGGGCGCTCAAGAGTTTATTTCTGGCCGGCACGATGCTTGCCATTTCGTTCGGATCGGCCGCCGCACAGGCCAAGGTTTCCGTAGCCGCCATCTCGGGATATTTCGCACAGGGTTTTGGCGTTTCGATCGTCAACGGCCTCAACAAGGCCAAGACCGATTTCGGCATCGACCTCAAGCTGGTCGACACCGGCAATCGCGCGCTAGACTACCAGCAGCAGTTCGAGAACCTTGCCAAGGGCAAACAATACGACCTCATCTTCGTGATGGGTTGGGAACTGGTGGACTCGTTGCAAAAGGTCAGCGCTGAATATCCCGACCAGCGCTTCGTGTTCATCGATGGGGTGCTCGACAACCCCAAGATGATCTACGCCAACTTCGCCGAGGAACAGGGATCCTTCGTCGCCGGCGCGCTTGCCGGCATGATCGAGGCCAAGGGCACCGCCTTTGACAAGATCGGCGACGGCAAGGCAATCGGCTTCGTCGGCGGCCGCGATATCCCGGTGATCCGCAATTTCCTCGGCGGCTACGAGCAAGGCGCAAAATATGCCGCTCCCGATGTAAAGGTGAACTCCGTCTTCGCCGGAACCTTTGACGATCCGGCCAAGGGCAGCGAGCTTGCCCAGGCGCTTTACGGCCAAGGCTCCGACATTGTCTACAACGTCGCCGGCCCGACGGGTGAAGGCGTCATGCAGGCAAGTGCCGCGGTCGACAAATATTCGATCGGCGTCGACATCGACATGTGCGGCTCGGCTCCCGGCAATGTGCTGGCCAGCATGCTGAAGCGCGGCGACATCGCCGTCTATACGCTGATCAAGGACGAGGTCGAGGGCCGCAAGATCACCGCCGGCACCCGTACTTTCGACCTCGCGTCGGGTGGTGTCGAAGTCAAGGTCTGCGATGATATCGCCCCAAATATCCCGGCTGACGTGACCGCCAAGCTGGATGAGATCAAGAAGGGCATCCTCGACGGCAAGATCGTGATCGCCAAGGCGAAGTAGGCCAACAACAGCGCCTCCCTCCCAAGAAAGCGCTACGCTGGTCCGTCGCGGCTTGCCGCGGCGGACCAGCGTCCAATCTATGAGAGCCATGTTGTCGAACACGCCGGGGTCGCCGACCCTCCACAGCACTGCCGCAATGGCCGTCGAGTTGACTGGCATCACCAAGCGTTTTGGCGCATTCGTCGCCAATGCCGGCATCGACCTTGCGGTTCGCCGCGGCGAGATCCACGCCATCATCGGCGAGAATGGTGCCGGCAAGACGACACTGATGAACATCCTGTTCGGCCTCTTGCAGCCAGACGAAGGCTCGATCCGGCTGAACGGTGAAGAGATCGTGATCGCCGACCCGTCGGTGGCGATAAAGGCCGGCCTTGGCATGGTTCACCAGCATTTCAAGCTGGTTCCCTCGCTCTCGGTCGCCGACAACGTCTTTCTCGGCATGGAAATCCGCCGCCACGGGCTGATCGATCACGCTGCACAGGTTGCGCGCACGCGCGAACTGTCGAAGCGCTTCGGCTTGCAGGTCGATCCGACCGAGCGTGTCGGGCTGCTCTCTGTCGGCATAGAGCAACGTATCGAAATCCTGAAGGTTCTGGTGCGCGGCGCGCGCACCATCATCCTCGACGAACCGACCGCGGTGCTGACGCCGCAGGAGAGCCGCGAACTGTTCCAGACGCTGCGCAGCTTCGTCGCGGAGGGCATGACGGTGATCTTCATCTCGCACCACCTGGAAGAGGTGATGGGCGTGTCCGACACGGTGACGGTGCTGCGCAACGGCAGAAAGGTGGCGACCCGCCGGACGGCCGAGCTCAGCAAGGACGAGCTTGTGCATATGATGGTCGGCCGCGAGGTCAGCTTCGACCGCCGGCCGCGCGCCTCGCTGCACGGTGACGTGGTGCTCGAAGTGAAGGATTTGTGGGCGCGCGACGATCGCCTGCTGCCGGCGCTTCGCGACGCCAGTTTCACGGTCCGCTCCGGTGAGGTGGTGGGGATCGCGGGTGTCGCCGGCAACGGGCAGACGGAGCTGGCAGAGGTGCTTTCGGGCCTGCGGCCGGCAAGCCATGGCGTGGCGTGGCTGAAGGGCCAGAACCTCACCGCCCTCTCCCCCGCAGCCATCCGCGAGGCGGGCCTTGCCCATGTTCCAGGCGACCGCATGGTGCGCGGGGTCGATCGCAACGCTTCGATATCGGCCAACATCCTGATGGGCCGCCAGCATCGCGCACCGTGGAGCCGCGGCGGCGTGCTCAACTGGAACGCCATCGGCAAAAATACCGAAACGCTGATCAAGGGCTTCGATATTCGCACGCGCGGACCCGGCGATGCGGTCAAGCGGCTTTCGGGCGGAAACATTCAGAAGGTCGTTTTGGCCCGAGAATTCACCAACGGCGCCGACTTCCTGCTGATCGATCAGCCGACGCGCGGCGTCGACATCGGTGCCCAGGAGGCCATTCATGACGAGATCATGCGCCAGCGCGCCGCCGGCCGCGCGATCCTGCTGATTTCCGTGCAGCTCGACGAACTGGCCGCCCTTGCCGACCGCATCCTGGTGATGTTCAACGGGCGGATCATGGGCGAGGTCGCCGGCGATGACGCCGACGAGGAGCGCATCGGCATGATGATGGCAGGCGTGGCCGCGCCAGACTTCGCCATGGAGACCGCACGATGAAAGACCATTTGCGTGCGGTTTCCGGCCAGGCCATCGCCATCGGCGTGGCGCTGCTGATGGGCGCGATCATCATCCTCATGGTTGGCGAAAGTCCGGTGCGTGTGTTCATGACACTGTTGCGCGGCGCCTTCGGCGACCAGGAAAAGATCGCCGGGACCTTGCTGCAGACGACGCCGATCCTGATCTGCGGTGTCGCTGCCTGCATCGGCCTGCGCGGCGGCATGTTCAACGTCGGCATCGAGGGCCAGCTTTTCCTCGGCGGCTTCGCCGCCGCCTGGGTCGGCTTTGCCATGCCCCTGCCCGCGGGCATTCACACGCTGGCCGCGCTGGCGCTCGCGGTCGTGGCAGGCGCGGCCTGGGTCGCCATCCCCGCCTATTTCCGCGCGCGCTACAACACCAACGAGGTCGTCTCGACGATCCTGTCGAATTACGTGGCGGTGCTGCTCACGTCCTATTTCACCATCTTCCTGTTCAAGCGGCCGGGTGGCTGGTCGGAGACGCCACCGATCCTGCCCACATCCTATCTGCCGGAAATCTTCACCTTCTCGCGGTTGAACTGGGGCCTGGTCATGGGTCTGGTGCTGGCAGTCGGCGCAGCCCTCGTCTTCCGCTACACCAAATGGGGATACGGCGTCACGATGGTCGGTTCGGCACCAAAATTCGCCGAATATGGCGGCGTCAATGTGAAACGGCAGGGTTTCCTGGTCTTACTCCTGTCGGGGGCGGTCGGCGGGCTGGCCGGTGGCGTCGAGACGCTCGGCGTCCATCACCGGTTCATGGAAGGGTTTGCTCCCGGTTTCGGCTTCGACGGGCTGATCGCCGCCCTGCTCGCCAATGGCTCGCCGGTCGCCACCATCTTCACCGCCCTGTTCTTCGGCGCCTTGCGCAACGGATCGCTGCTGCTCGAAGTCGACACCAGCGCGTCGCGCGAGATCATCACCGTGATCCAGGCGCTGATCATCCTCAGCGTGTCGGCCCAGGTGCTTGTGAGAAAGCGCGGCGACAGCCAGGCGGGGGAGCGGCGATGGAAATTCTAGACAAGCTCATCAACGTCGCACTGATCGCAGCAACGCTTCGCACCACCGCGCCCATCCTTCTGGTCGCGCTTGGCGGATCGTTCACCACCAAGGCCGGCATCTTCAACATCGGCCTCGAAGGGCAGATGCTGGTAGGCGCCTTCTTCGCCGTCCTTGGTTCGATCTGGACGGGTTCCGCGTTCGCGGGCGTCGCCTGCGGCGTCGCGGCGGCGCTTGTCTTCGCCTTGGTTTTTGCCGTCCTGGTGGTGAGTTTCAAAGCCAATGAAGTGGTCGTCGGGCTGGCGCTCAACATCCTGGCCGGCGGCATGACGATCTCGCTGATGAAAGCGATCTTCGGCACGCGCGGCTCGATCGTCGGTCACGGTATCGTCGGCCTGCCGAAAGTCCAGCTGCCCGGTGCCCGCGACCTTCTCGGTTCATGGGCGCCGCTGATCTCCGGCTTCACGCCACTCGTCTATGTCGCCTTGATCGCGGTGCCGCTGCTGGTTCTGTGCTACAACAGGACGCGGCTCGGCCTCTATATCCGCGTCGTCGGCGAAAAGCCGGAAGCCGCCGAGGCGCTCGGCATCTCGATCACCCGCGTCCGCTACACCGCGTCCCTGCTGTGCGGATTGCTGGCGGGCCTCGCCGGCGCGCATCTGTCGCTCGGCTACATCACCATGTTCACCGAGAACATGTCATCGGGCCGTGGTTTCATGGCCGTCGCGATCCTGATCTTTTCCAACGGCGATCCGCTGAAGGTTCTGGCTGGCTGCCTGTTGTTCGGCTTCGCCGATGCCTTTTCGTTGCGCCTGCAGACGTTCGGCTATCCATCCTACCTGGTTCTCACCGTCCCCTATGTCGTCGCGCTGATCGCATTGTTCGCGCTGTCCTACCGGGCGCGCCCGAGGGTCATCGCTGAGACGCTGGAGTCGATGCGGAAACTGCTGTCGGTAGACAGGAGCGCCGAGCCCGGCGGCAAAAATCCCCAGTGAAGGAAGTCTCTATGGAACGCATAATCCTCGACGTGGATTCGGCCGGCGACGATATTCTCGCCGTGCTGTTTGCAGCGGTCAATCCGAAGCTGCGGCTCGAGGGCGTGACCACCGTGACCGGTGCGGCCGGCCCGATCGAGCAAGTCACCAACGTCGTCCTCAACACGCTGACGCTCGCCGGGCGTGACGATATCCCCGTTCACGCCGGCGCATGGCGGCCGATCGTCGGCAACGCCAAGGCCGACATGGAGGCGCCGGTGCATTTCGAAAAACGGCTTGTTGCCCGGTTCGGCGACCGGCTGAAGAAATTCAACCCGCCGGCGCCGACGCCGGCGCGGCAAGCCACACCGGGACATGCGGTCGATTTCATCATCGAGACGGTCATGGCCAATCCCGGCGAAATCACGCTGGTGACGACCGGCCCGTTGACCAATGCGGCGATGGCCCTGTTGCAGGAGCCAGGATTGACCGGTGCACTGAAGCGACTGATCGTGCTCGGCGGCAATTTCCAGACGCCGGGCAACATCACGCCTTTGTCGGAATACAACATCTGGGCCGACCCGGAGGCCTCGCGCATCGTGCTGAACGCCGATGTCGAGAAGATTCTCGTGCCGCTCGACATCTGCGAGGACAACCGCGTCGCCGATTCGATGCTGACGCGCGACGACATCGCCGACATGCAGGCAGTGGCCAAGGACAATGCCGTGGTCGACATGATCGCCGACAGCTTCCCGATCTACATCGACATCTGGCGGGAATTCTTCGATCTCGTCGGTTTCCCGATGGACGACGTGATCACCGTGGCGCTGGCTTTCGATCCCGGCCTGGCGACGATGACCGAGCCGCTGTTCGCCGACGTCGTGCTCGACGGCCGGCTGGCGCGCGGCCAGACCGTCGCCTATCGCGGCCGGCAATTGCTGCCCGGCGGCGGACCCAAAACCACCCGTATCTGCACCGGCCTCGACGGCCGGCGTTTCCTCGACAGCTTCAAGAAAACCATAGCGCGCTACGAGCGGGCGGCGTGAAAGACGACATGATGATCAAGCCAACTCCCATCCTGTTCGATTGCGACCCGGGCCACGACGACGCCATTGCGCTGGTCATGGCGCATCGCTCGCCTGCCATCGAATTGCTTGGCGTCACCACGACCTGCGGCAATGCGGAGGTCGAGAAGACGACCGCCAATGCGTTGCGCATCCTGGAATATATCGGCGCCGGCGACGTGCCTGTCGCGCAGGGCTGTCACCGCCCGCTGGCGCGCCCGCTGGTGCTCGGCACCGCCGATGGTCCAAGCGGCCTCGAGGGCTCGCCCTACCTGCCGCGGGCGACGATCAAGCCGGTCGACCGGCATGCGGTCGATTTCCTGGCCGACAAGCTGCGTGCCGCGCCCGAACCGATCCTGGTCGTCGCCACCGGCCCGCTCAGCAATATCGGCCTGATGATCCTCAAGCATCGCGACGTGCTGCCCAAGATCAAGGAATTGATCTGGATGGGGGGCGTGTTCTACCGCAAGAGCGAGATCATCACGCCGACCGAGTTCAACGCCTTCTGCGACCCCGAAGCGCTGAAGATCGTGCTGGACAGCGGCGTGCCGATCCTGATGGTCGGGCTCGACGTCACCATGCAGGTGCTGGTCGAGGCGCCGCAATATGCCGAACTGGCCACCATCGACACGCCGCTCGGCCGGCTCGTCAACGACTGGCTGCTGTTCTACGAGAAGCTGCACCGCAACTCGATGGGCGTCGGCGGTGCCATGCACGATCCCTTGGCGCTGGCGCTGGCCATCGACCCGACGCTGGTGCGCACGCGCCCCGCTCATATCGGCGTCGATCTGTCCGGCACCTACGCCTTCGGCGCGACCATCGCCGATTACTGGGGCGAACGCGGCGAAAAGGACAATGCGCGCATCGCGTATGAGGTCGATGCGGACCGCTTCTTCAAGCTGATGTTCGATCTGCTGCGGGACTGAACGGAGCGCCGCACTAGCGGAACAGATATTTCGACACTTCCGGGTTGCCGCGACGCCACATCACATTGTCCAGGAAGTAGTGGTGCACGTTGATGAATATCCACGCTATGAAGAGGAAAAGCGACGAGCCGAGCACCTGTTTGTCGTAGGGAACCAAGGCACTCAGCGCCATCGGCACGAGCCAGAAACCAAGAGCGCCGAGAATCGTGCCGGCGATGATGAAAGTCAGCACTCGCAGCCTGTACAACGGCCCCAGAATGGACAGGATTTTGAATTCCGGATCCTTGACGGCATCCGCGCGGTCGCGTTCGACATTGGTCTGATAACGCCAGACCACCGCCAAATACTGCAACGAATGGAGCGCCGGTACCACGAGCAGCCAAAGTGGGTTCAACGTCACGAACAGAATCCAGGCATAGAGGGTCACGATGTAAGCGACGACGCCGTTATACGGCAGCGCACCACCGTTCTTGCGCCAGCGATTGACGAACATCACCACGGTGGCCGCCGAGGAAGCAGCGGCGACCGAGACGGCGATGTTGATGAGCCATGGCGGAACCGCGAATGTGTAGTAATCCAGGCCCCAGAACTGCCGTTCGGTGATCACCAAATTTGTCTGAAGCCATGCGAACAGCCACACGGCATAACCGTTGAACAGCAACACTTTCTTGTCCTGTTCCTTGAAGAATTTGCGCTTCAGCACGGCGTCCACCATCAGCATGCCGTAGCCTTGCTTGACGTAGTGCCAGCCGACGAAAAAGCCCATCGCATTGGTTGCATATCCCAGCAGGCGGGCGTTGCCGGTTACCGAGCCATAGGCGAAGAAGGCGACCATGATCAGCGGGACGGCAATGCCCGCGAAAATGTAGCGTATCTGAAGGTTCCTGTCGTATCCGTCACCGCGCATCTTGCGCGCGAAATTGCGATAGAAAATCTGGTAGGAGTGAGCAAAGTGCGGCTGGTTGATGAGATGCGACAGCAAGAACGCCGTCAGCGCCACGAGACCTTCGTATTTGAGAGGCACGAAATACAGGACCGGCAGGATCACGAACGCGCTCCCGCCCAGCATGAAAAAATCGATGAATGGACCAAACAGATATTTCTGCGGAGATGCCGCGACTGAAACCGGGGCATCCGCCGAAAGGTGAAGTGCCATGCTGCCTTCTCCCTGTGATCGTTTATTTAGCCATCGACCTGCTTTCTCGACAAGGTTTTCGTCACCGCCTGGCGGCAGGCAGTTCGGCGGTGTTAGCAGCCTTTTTGTGCCGGTAGTTCTCCAAGATAGGAATTTTTTCTTGACACCGTGCCGTCAGCTATGGCATATATTTGCCTATGGTGCTGATTTGCGCCAGTGACCCGCCGCACAGGATCGCAGCGCGTTCGACCGCGCGAGATGTCAAGGTCAGTTCAGCTGGTTGAGGATCCCAGAACTGCTCGCCAGCACCAAACTCTTGTAGATCAGGAACGCTAGCGTACAGATCGCGGCGATCGAGATCGGCACGCCGAAGGGCACCACGCCCTTGCGGTCCAGATGCTGGACGATGAGCCGAAAAGCTCCCGCGGGCAGCATGAACGGGTTTTTCACGATCGCCGCGGTGGCGAGGGCGAAAACCAGGAGCAGCACCGAAAACACCGCGAGATCGCCACCGCCGATCAGGAAGGGCACGACTGCTATCAGCTTGACGTCGCCGGCGCCGACCTTGCGAAGCACCCAGAAGGGGAAGAGCGCGGCGAACAACAGAAGCCCGGCGAGAGCGCTCAGCCCCATGTCCCACCACGAGCCGGTTTGAAGCGAGAGCAGCAGCAAGCCCCCAGCTCCCAGGCAGAGCAGCAGCAGCACGTCGCGATTGGAAATCTTCTGGGTGGTGAAGTCGAGCCAGCCAATCCATGCTAGCAGAGGGATGGCGAGCACTTTCAGCAGCAGCGCTTCGCCCAGCAACATGCTAACGCTCGATGTTCTGCACGCTCGACGACAGCAGCTTCAGATTGTTGGCTACTGTCGGATCGTTGGGTGCCAGTTCATAAGCCTTGAGAAAATTCGAGCGGGCGTCCTGCAGCTTGCCGCGCAGCAGATAGGAGTAGCCGACATTGTTGTAATATTCAGGCGTCGCGCCGACCAGCTTGGAGGCCCTGGCATAGGCCCGGTCGGACAGGTCGAAGCGGTGGATCCGGTCGGTGCAGGCGGCCAGCCCCATCCAGGCGCCACCGTCATTGGGCGCCAGTTGTGTTGCCTTGAAGAACAGCGCGCCGGCATTGCCGTAATTTTCGGCACGGAACTGGTTCTTGGCTTCGGCAACTGCCTGGTCGGAGGCATAGTATTCGACATCGCTGACCGTCTTCAGCCCGTCAAAAGCATCGCCAAAAGACGTTACGTCGCCTTTCGACGGCTCATTGGTGCGAACGACACCATCGGTTGCGTCCGTCTGGCAGCCGGCAAGCACCGCCATCAACAGACAGGCCGCGGCCGCGATAACCCTCTTCATAAATGTGTCCCCTGGGGGTCCCCGACTCACATTAGGATAAAATCATATACCTAACTAGAAGAAAATGCCCTTCATGCGAATGATGACCGGCAACATGATAACCATCATAACCACCGGGAAGATACACAACCCCAACGGAATCATCATCTTCACCGGCAGAGAGTTGGCGCGTTCCTCGGCACTCAGAATTCTTTGGCCACGCATCTCGGCGCTATAAACACGCAAGGCATCGGTGAGACTGGTGCCGAGTTCTTCCGACTGCCGAAACAGCACCGCCAGTGCCCTCGCCTCGTCAAGCCCGATGCGATCGGCGAGTTCACGTAGCGCTTCCCTCAGTGGCTTGCCGGCGCGTAGTTGCAAATTCATGATCGACAGCTGTATTCCCAGCCATTTGTGGGTGGCGGCCATCTCCTGGCTGACGCGTTCGACTGCCCCCTCCAGGCTCATGCCAGCATCAGCGCAGGTGATCATCATATCCATAAAATCGGGGAATGCCCGGCGATAAATCTTCTTTTGGCCATTCTCGAATCGATCGAGCAAAATGCCGGGAATCACGATGCAGGCGAGGCCGAACAGGGAAGAGCCGGCAAAGGTGATGAAACCTGGCAGGTGCGGCGGCAGAACTCGCGACAAAACTGCATAGATGGCCAAAAACCCGACGCAGACTGCGACCAAGCGCGACAGCGTATAGATCAGCGGTGCGCTTGATTGATAAAAGCCGGCGCGAAACAGCTTCGCTTCCAGCGCGTTTGGTTCATCGCGCTCCTTCTCGATCGACTTGAAGTATGCGTCGACCGGCCGTTCCGCCGCAATCTTGGCAAGCTGGTCTTGTCCGAGCATGGATCGGCGGTCGGTAACTTCTCCGCCCATCAAGCTCTGCGCGACAAGCTTTCGAGTTTGCAGAGCCGGCAAGAAGACAAGCGCACCGAAAAGGAAAAGGGACACCGCCGCCACAAAGACGGCGATAGACACCAAGTAACCCAGGTCCTGAATGTTCGAAAACAAGTTTGTTCGTCGCTCCAGTCAGAAATCAAAAGTGACCATCCGGTACATGATGAAGTCGCCAAGCAGCGCCCACAGCCCAAAAATCAAGAACACCGGAAAAATGAGCGGGTTGCCCCAGATAGTGCCGTAGTAGGCCGGGGCAATGAGCTGAAGGATCGCGAACATAACCACCGGAAACAGTGAGATGATCCAAGCGGAGACGCGACCTTCTGCCGAAAGCGCCCTGATTTTCATTCGCAATTTCTGCCGGTCACGCAGGACCGAGGAAAGATTGGCCAGAATTTCGGTAAGATTGCCGCCCGTCTTCGCCTGGATCGACAGCGACACCGACAGCAGTTGAAGACCCTCGAAGCCGACACGCTGCGAAAGCTTTCGCACGGCTTGCTCTATGCTGAGACCAAAGGTGATCTCGTCTGCGACGATGCCGAACTCGGTGCCGAGCGGATCGGGCATTTCGCGCGCAACCAGACCGATCGCGATCGAAGCGGGGTGTCCGGCGCGCAACGAACGAACAATCATGTCGAGCGCATCCGGCAGCTGTTTGGCAAACTTCTGGATGCGTTTGTTGCGGGCACGCCGGAGGACGAGAAGCGGCAAGACGAGCCCCACGACCAGAAAGACAATGAGCGATGCGA
The DNA here is from genome assembly GCF_964254115.1 of Mesorhizobium sp. LjRoot246. Lineage (NCBI taxonomy): Bacteria > Pseudomonadati > Pseudomonadota > Alphaproteobacteria > Hyphomicrobiales > Phyllobacteriaceae > Mesorhizobium > Mesorhizobium sp. LjRoot246. The sequence continues at coordinate 6,120,619 of NZ_CAXUSN020000001.1, forward strand.
AGGTGGAGAAATTGAAAAAGATCGCCAGCAGCAACGCTATCGCCAACCCCGCAAGCAGGAACGTCGCGGCGAACGTCAGGGCATTTCCGGTGATGCCGGATTGGGTATAGAGCCTGTTCAACCCGACCAGCCCAAAAAGAAAGTCGCCAGAGTCCGTGAGGCCGCGCTCTCGCAGCAACCCCTGTAAAGTTTGCTCGGCCGGAACCTCGCCGGCAAGCCGCTTCAGCCGGCGATTGACTGCCATGGACCGGGAGCGGCGGCCGGCAAAAGAAAGATACAGGGCTTCGCCGGCGAGAATAAGCGAGGCCGCCGCCAGCATATAGATGAAGTACAGCAGAGCTTGACCGGTCGGCATCAGAGGGCGACCTGCGGGTTGAAGGCGTCCTTGGCAAAATGGTGCCCCAGGGTCGCGGCCTCCGGAGCGAAGCGCGGACGCACACCGGTCGCGCGAAAGTCTCCGATGACTTTGCCCTCGGCTGAGACCTCTCGGCGGACGAAATGATAGATTTCCTGAAGCTGCACGACATTGCCCTCCATGCCCGTCAGCTCCGATATGGAGGTGACACGCCGGCCTCCGTCCGAAAGACGCTGTGTCTGGACGATGATGTCGATGGCGGACGCGATCTGCGCCCGGATCGAGTCGTGCGTCATCGGCATGCCGGCCATGCCGACCATCTGTTCGAGCCGCGAGATCGCATCGCGCGGCGTGTTGGCGTGGATGGTGGTCATCGAGCCTTCATGGCCCGTGTTCATCGCTTGCAGCATGTCGAAGGCTTCCTCGCCGCGCACCTCGCCGACGATGATGCGGTCCGGCCGCATGCGCAAGGCGTTTTTCAGCAATTCGCGCTGGCGCACCTCGCCTTTTCCTTCGACGTTGGGCGGACGCGTTTCCAGCCGCCCGACATGCGGCTGCTGCAATTGCAGCTCGGCCGCATCCTCAATGGTGATCAGACGCTCCTTGGAGGGGATGTAACTCGACAATGCATTGAGCAAGGTGGTCTTGCCGCTGCCGGTGCCGCCCGAGACCAGGATCGATTTGCGCGCCTGCACGGCGATCCGCAGCAGTTCGATCATCGGCGGCCGGATCGAATTGAATGCCATCAAACGTTCGAGCGAATAGGGATTCTTCGAGAATTTGCGGATCGACACCAGCGGACCGTCGACCGAGACAGGCCGCACCGCGATGTTGACGCGAGAGCCGTCCTCCAGCCGCGCATCGACCATTGGCGAGGATTCGTCGACACGCCTGCCGATAGCCGAAACAATCTTGTTGATGACGCGCAGCAGATGCGCCTCATCCCGAAACCGGATTGGCGTTTCCTCGACGATGCCACGCCGCTCTATGAAAACGCGCTTGTGGGTGTTGATCAGGATATCCGTAATGGAATCGTCCTTGAGCAGCGGCTCTATCGGCCCGAGACCCAGCATCTCGTCGGCCGTGTCGCTGGTCAGTTGATCGAGCTCGCGGGCGTTCAGCGGCACCGCACGAGCGCGAACGAACTCGCGCACGATCGGACGAATCTCATTCAGGATCTCATCCTTGGAGGCATTTTCAAGAGCGGTCAGATTGAAACGATCGATCAAGTGGCGATGAAGCTCGACCTTGAGCGTCAGGAAATCATCGCCATAGGATTCGATTTCGGCTGCCGGAGATAGTGCTGGGACAACAGTCAGCGCTGCGGTCGGCTCGGCTTCTACCTGGGCCTTCGGCTCGCCTGCTCCCTTGATGAATCGCCCCAGCATAATCGCTTATACTCCCCTCAGACACGCATTAGCGGAAACTAAACGTTAACCAACGAGCGCACAAGCGCCTGGATGCCCCGCGTACAGCCATTACTTTCGACATAGTTAAGATCAAAGGCCGTCAACCCCTTGTTTATTTGATGCGGACGGCATGCGCGGTTCTCCAAGTTTTATCCGCGGCTCTCGGGCTCATCCGACCGCGCCGCGAAAATGAGCAAAACTACCGCTTAAGCCCTTAGATATAAAGGAATATGCATTATAGCTAATGCTTACCTAATTTCGCCACATGAGCGGCCAAATTGTGAACGAATGGTTAAGGGCGATTGAAAAATGAAAAGAATCAATCCCTTGGTAAGATTGAGCTTTGCAATCTTCTTGCCGAATCACGTATATGAAAGTTAAGGAACCCTTAATGTCGTTTGACTCTGCATTTTCTCGGGACCTAGGATCGAGATGACGGGGGATGCTTGGGTATGGATTTCATCCCGTGCTCTGTCTCGTCGGGTTGCAACCTCCAAAGGGAGAAAATTGACATGAAGAAGCTCATGACGATGACCCGGCAGTTCCGCGACGATGAGAACGGCGCTGCCATGGTCGAATATTCCATCCTTATCGGCATCATCGCAACGGCGTCTATTCTGGTCGTCATCGCCATCGGCGGCTGGGTGACGGGCCGGTTCACTGACCTCTGCGCTGACCTGCAGGCCGCTAGCGTTATCACCACAAAAGGTGGCTGCGACGCCGGCGGCGTGGGCTCCTAACTAGCAAGCGGAGATCAGGCCCGGATCGGATCCGGGCCTGATCTCACTCAGGTCACTCGGCCGTTCTGCTGCCTTTTCGGGGTTTGGGCTTATGCGCGCCAATACACTCATCATGATCGTTCTTGCCGGCGTGTTCGGCGTCCTGGCCGTGGTTCTTGTCAATATTTGGCTGGCCGGCCAACGAAGCGCCATGGCGCAAACTGGGATCGGCCAGGGCAGTACAGTCGTGGTTGCTTCAATACCGCTGAAGTTCGGCGACGCGCTGAGCGCAGAGAAATTGCGCGAAGTCGCATGGCCTGCGGGCGCGGTTCCAGCGGGGGCATTCAAGTCAACAAAAGACCTGTTAGCTGGCGACGGTGCCAAGCAGGCATTGCAAGCGATCGGCGTCAATGAGCCGATTCTTGCTACCAAGATTACCGGCCCCGGCCAGCGCGCCACGCTTTCGGCGGTGCTCGGCGAAGGCATGAAGGCCGTGTCCATCCGCGTCAACGACGTGCTCGGTGTGGCCGGCTTCGTTTTCCCGGGCGATCGGGTCGATATTCTACTCACCCGCACGGCGCGCGGCGACGATGGCGCGGACAAGAGTTTTGTCGACGTGCTGCTGCAGAGCATGAAGGTGCTCGCCATCGACCAGGTGGCCGACGAAAGCAAAGACAGCCCGACGGTGGTGAAGTCCGTGACGCTCGAAGCCAGCACCAGGGACGCTCAAAAGCTGACGCTTGCGGCCGGTGCGGGCCAGTTGTCGCTGGCGCTTCGCCAGGCCGCGGCCAGCAAGGGCGAGACGACCGAAAGGGTGACGCTTTCCGACCTGACCGGCGAAACGCCGGCCGATGTCGCCGCCAGGCAGGCGGAGCTCGACAAGAAGGCGGCAGCGGAAGCGGAGGCTGCAGCCGAGCGCAAGCGCGCCGAAGACAAGATTGCCGGGCTGACCCAGGCCGTGGAGCGGGTGGGAAGCCGCCTCGACGAACTGGGCAAGGTAAAGCCCGCTCCGGTCGTGACGACGGCACCCGCACCGCAGCCGGTCGTCAAGGAAGTGGTCAAATACGTGCAGCCTGAACCTCCGGCACGGGCGACGATCGGCGTTTTTCGGGGCGTGAAGCTCGAGACATATGACGTGCCGCGACAACCATGATAGAGTGCGGCTAATAAAACGGGGCTGCCATCGGCAGCGAGTGGGGAGACGGGGATGCAGGGGTCTTGGTTAAGGATGGCGGCGGCCGCGTTGTCGTGTCTGGCCACGCTGTTTCTGTCAAACCTGGCGGCCGGTGCGGCCGACCGCTTCATCGATGTGTCGACCCCTGCCGTGCATCGTATTTTCCTGCCGATGTCGCAATCGGTGACGATCCAAGTGAGTGCCAATCTGGGTGACATCGTCGTTGGCGACGAGAAGATCGCCGATGCCCAGCCGATGACCGACCGGACGCTCTATGTCATCGGCAAGGGCGCCGGCACCACCACCGTCAATTTGTTTTCGACCGACAAGCGTTCGCTCGGCGCCCTCCAGATCGAGGTTGGCGTCGACGTCAGCGACATGGCGCAGGCGATCCGCCAGGTGGCGCCAAAGTCGCGCATCGAAGTGGGCTCGGTCAACGGCAGGGTCAGGCTTGGCGGTCATGTGAAAGACGGCGCCACACTGGCGGCGATCATGGCGGTTGCGCAGCAATATGGACCCGATGCTATCATCAACTCCGTCATCGTCGACGACAGCCAGCAGGTCAATCTGGAAGTGCGCGTGCTCGAGGCCAAGCGCAATGCGGGCCGCGATCTCGGCGTGTCGATCAGGAGCCGCAACAGCCGCGGCACTACCCGCCTCGGAACTGGCGATGCCGCCGTCGATGAAGACAGAGTGGTGGCCGGACCCGGCAATATTATCACCGGTCTGCTTTCGGACAGTAATCCCTTCGCAGCGCTGATCACCCGCGTCATCGACAGCAACATCAAGGTCGACCTGGTCATCGAGGCGCTCGAAGCCAAGGGCGCGGTGCGCATGCTCGCGAACCCCAACCTCACCACGCTTTCCGGCGAGCAAGCCAGCTTCAATGCCGGCGGCGAAGTGCCTATCCGCACTCTCGACAAAGATGGCGAGATAAGCATCACCTACAAGCAATTCGGCGTAAATCTGCTGTTCACGCCAGTCGTACTCGACGATGGCAAGATCCATATGAACCTGGCGCCGGAAGTCAGCGACCTGACCGGCTTCACCACTGCGGGCGACCCGATCTTCACCAACCGCAAACTAGCGACCGTGGTCGAATTGCGCGACGGCCAGAGCTTCGCGGTCGGCGGGCTTCTGTCGAGCAAAACCACCAAGCTCCAGGACCAGGTGCCTTGGCTCGGCCAGGTGCCGGTTATCGGGACGCTGTTCCGCAGTTCGAGCAACCAGAAGGAAGAGACCGAGCTGGTGGTCATCGTCACACCACACATCGTGCGGCCGGTGAAACCCGGCGAGCAACTGGCGACGCCATTCGACAAGACGCGGCCGGCCAACGATCCGGAGTTCTTCGTGCTCGGCCAGCTCGAGGTGAACAAGGACATGATCCGAAAATATGAAACGGGCGACGGCGTAACCGGCCCTTATGGCCACATGCTCGACTTCAAATCGAAGGACAAGATGCTCTATGTCAAGAAATAGCGCCTTGATCCTCCTTCTGTGCGCCGGTGCGCTGTCGGGCTGCGCGGCGGACTATCTGAACCATTACGACTCGGTGACCCTGGCCGCCGGCGACACGCAGAAATTCAATTCGCTGCTGCAGACGGTCGATCCGCTCAATCCGGCTTCCAGGAACACACATATCGAAGGCGACGGCGCGCGCGCCGCCGCTGTTGCCCAAGCCTACAAATATCCACCGCCACCACCACCGCCGCCAGCCATCACGGTCAATGTCGGCGGGTCGGGTGTGACGCAGTGAACTGAACGGAAGGATGCGGAGGGTGCCGGGCATGCGAGGGGCTCTGGCGCAGGAAAGCAGAGAGTAAGGTCATGTTGGGGACCATTCGTGCCTTCTGGAACGATCAACGCGGCGTAGCGATGATCCTCGTGGCTATCATGCTGCCCGTGCTTATCGGCTTCGCGTTGCTGGCCATCGATATGAGCCGGGCCAACGGACTGCATAACGATCTGCAGAAGGGTGTCGATGCGCTAGCGCTCGCGACCGCCGCGGAACTGGATGGCAGAGCGGATTCGATCACACGAGCCAACTTGGCCAAGACGACACTTCTCACCAACAAGACCAAGTTTTCAACGGCAGGCGATCATACACTCGCCCTAGCCGACGTGACCGTTACATACTTGACCGGGATACCGGCCGACGACAGCATCAAGTTGAGTGCCGCCGGCGTCGACGCCAATGGTGTGAACTGGGCAAGCACCGATCCCAAAGCCGTGTCGTTCTCCTTGGTGACCGTGAATCCGTCCGGCTTGGCGGATGGTGCCGGGGCCTTCGAAGCGATTTTTCCGGCAAGCGTTGTCAGCGGCAACAACACCTTCGATATTCAACCACAGGCTGTGGCCGGATTTGTCCAGTCGATCTGCGAAACGGTGCCGATCTTCATGTGCAATCCGTTCGAGACGACCGATCCACTGACCAGCAAGACCATCCAGCAGGCGTTCGCGTCGGGCGATACCTACAGTCGCGAGCTCCGTATCCTTAAGGTCGACAGCAATCCTGGTCCCGGCAACTTCGGCCTGCTCGACAACAGCCTCACTTCGCTGCGCGATGCCATAGCAATGGGAACAGCCGGCACTTGCTACAACCGGAATGCAATCACCACAAAAACCGGTGTGACCTTGGGCCAAGTAAGCGCAGGCCTTAACGTCCGCTTTGATCTCTACAGCGGGTCTCTCAATAAATATGACAACGACTGGGCGTATCGACCGGCAAGCAATGTTCGCAAGGGACAGCAAAGCAATACGTGCAACAAATACGATCCTGCAACCGACGGACCCCCGGCATCGGCACTGCCGCTCCCGCCCGGCGTATGGGACGCTGGCAACAACGCATATTCGCAGAAGATCACCAACGCCACGACATTCTACGGCAATTATTGGAGTAGCAATCACAAAGCCAGCGTCCCTAACATCCCCAGTTCTACCAACCCGGTATCGAAGACGGCACCGGCGTCTCGATACGATGTCTACAAATATGAAATCGCGACCGCTGGTCTTGTTGCAGACAAATCAAAGGGTCCATCAAACGAGAGAGGAACGCCTGCCTGCTTCAAAGGCGCGACCCCGACTGCGGATCCCGATCGGCGGCTGCTCAACATGGCGATCGTCGACTGCATCGCCAACCAGGCCAAGATCAACGGGCATACGCAGCTGAAGCCGGACGGATATGCCAGTGTTTTCTTGGTCGCGCCAATTGCGAAATCCAACCCGAGTGACGACCCAGACGGCACCGGCGCCGAAAAGCCTATCAGTTTGGAGATCGTCGACGTTGATGGCGGGTTCGCCAACAACACCCTGGTCGACAAAGCATTTCGCAACGAAGCCCAGTTGTATCGGTAGCGTTGACATGACCAGGCTCCGCAGAATCATTGGACGGTTCCAACGCGACGAAAGTGGCGCCGCTTTGGTGGAAGCCGCGATCACCATACCACTCGTCTTGCTGTTATCGGCCGGTGTGTTCGAGTTCTCCAACATCCTGAACACGCGCCTGCTTCTCGAAGCCGGCGTTGAGGACGCGGGTCGCTACATGGCACGATGCAGCAGCGATTGGGCGACTTGCAAGGGCCGAGCCCAAAACCTTGCTGCCAATGGGGCGGTCGCTAACGGCAGCGCCAGAGTGACCGGATGGCTGCCGGCGGCAGTTGACATCACCAAGGCGGTCTCGCTGGACGCGGTTGATGTGTCCACGGGCACGCAGCTTTATCTTAGCAGCACGACCAAAGTCGATGTCGTGGACGTCACTACCTCCTATTCCTATTCAGGCTTCGGATTCCTGTCATATCTTGGCTTTAGTCCACTGACCCTCACTGTGTCCCATCAGGAACGAGTCATTGGATGGTGACGGAGCGCATCAAGTTTTGGGCTAGCCAGTCCGGCGCGACAATGGTCGAAATGGCCATAGTGATGCCGCTGCTGTTGACACTCCTGCTTGGCTTCGTCGATTTCGGCTACGCCTTTTACCAATGGAATGCGGGGAACAAAGCGGTGCAAGCCGGCGCAAGGCTGGCGCAGATTTCTACACCTGTCGCTAGCGGGCTTCTAGCCGAGACGATAACGCAGAGCGATGTCACCAAAGTCGGTACTGCGGTGCCGGCCGGCACGTATGACTATACCTGCACGGCGAGCACTGCAGGTGTCGCATGCTGCAGCAGCTTAGCAGTCAGCACGTGCGATCCGTCGATCGCGAGCCAGGACTCGTTCGATGCGATCTATGATGGCACTACCAACCGTGCCGGGATGCACGACTTCCTGCCGATGCTGGAAAAATCCCAGGTGCGGATCGAATATGCCGCCTCCGGCCTCGGCTACTGGACGCGTCCCAGCGGGCCGGTGCCGACCATCACCGTCAGCATCACCAATCATCCTTTCCAGTTCTTCTTCCTGGGCGGACTGCTCGGATTCGGAAACATCACCATGCCCTCCATGCTGAGCACGGTTACGGGCGAAGATTTGAAGAGTAGCTGGCCATGAATGCCATCAACACCAAGGTTACGCCGACCAAGCGCAAGCAGGTGGCGCTGTTCTCGTCGGATCCGAATTTCAAGCGCGAGGTGGCGACGCGGCTCGATGCGCTGGCGATCTATGATGTCAAGGTTTCCGAGACGAGCGACTTCCTCAGGGGACCGCCGGCCGACACACGCCCGGGCATCGTCATCCTCGATCTCGGCAATGGCGAGTTGCTCGGCAGGCCCGGCATCGTCGAGGCGCGCGCGTTGTGGGCCAGCGTGCCGCTGATAGCGGTTTCCGACGAGTTGACCTCGGAACGGACGCGCGTGCTGGTGCGCATGAACGCCTCGGACTGGCTGCACAAGCCGCTCGACGGCAAGGAGCTGCTCAACGCGGTGACCTTCCACGATACCGGCAACCAGGGAACCAAAAGCCGGATCATCACCTTCATCGGCGCCAGCGGTGGCGCGGGTGCGACGACGCTGGCGCTGTCGGCGGCCGAATTCCTGGCTTCGAAATCGACCGAGCGCGCGGCGTCCACCTGTCTCGTCGACCTGGATTTCCAGAGCGCCAATTGCGGCGCCTATCTCAATCTGTTCAACCAGTTCGATCTTGCCGGCATCATCGGCCAGCCGGAACGGCTCGATGTCGAGCTGATGGACGTCATCAAGCTGTCGCGCCCGTCCGGCCTCACCCTCTACGCCTTCGAGCGGCCGCAACTGCCGTTCGAGCCGCATGGCGGCGATTTCGTCTTCCGGCTGCTCGACCTCGTCGCCTACCGCTTCGACGACATCGTCATCGACCTGCCCAATCTCGAAACGCCCTGGCACAATTCCGTGCTGTCGACGAGCGACGAGATCTTCATCGTCTTCGAACTCAACGTCGCTTCGCTGCGGCAAGGCAAGCGGCTCTACAAGAAGATCCGCGAGCTGCGCGGCAATGCGGTCAACATCACGCTGGTCGCCAACAAGCACAAGCGCAAATGGTTCGGGAACCATTTTTCGCGCAGCGAGCTCGAAAAGATCTTCAAGGCGCCGCACATCAAGTCGGTCGCGCTGGACAACGCGCTTCTGACCGATGCGCTGAACAGGGCCATCCCGCCTTCCGAGGTGGATGGGCGGGCGCGCTTCAACAAGGATCTGAAGCGGATGTTCAAAGAGCGGCTCGATGATGCTGCCCGATAGATATAGGATCGGCGCGAGGCTGGCCGGCGCCTGCGTGCTCGGCGTTGCGATGGCGCTGTCCGTGCAGGACTTCGCCGAGGCGCGATCGGTCGATCGGCCGCCGCTGCCGGCGATGGGACCGAGCCTGCGCAAGACCGTCGCCTTCGCGACCACCGAGCAGCCGGGAACGATCATCATCCGCAAGGACGAGAAGGCGCTTTACCTGGTGACCCGCCAGGGCCAGGCGCTGCGCTACCAGATCAGCGTCGGGCGCGACGGGTTCGGCTGGACGGGCGTCGTCCAGGTGGGGGCGAAGACCGAATGGCCGGAATGGCGCCCGCCGCAGGAAATGCGGGCGCGCCAGCCGGAGCTGCCGAAAATGGTGCCCGCCGGTCCCTACAATCCGCTCGGCGCACGGGCGCTCTATCTGTCTCGGGACGGGCGCGACACGCTCTACCGGATACACGGCACGAACGATCCTTCGGGAGTCGGCTTCGACGGGACATCGGGCTGTTTTCGGCTTACCAACACGGATGTGATCGATCTTTTCAAGCGCGTCGCGGTCGGCGCAAAGGTGGTGGTCCAATGACGACGATCAGCGAACCGGACATGCCGGCGATCGACATCGGAAACCAGGAACAGCGCGAACCGGTTGCGGTCGAGAAACCCAGCAAGGCAAAGACGATCGGCGTCATCGTCGCCGGTGGCGCGCTGCTGATCACCGCGATCAACATAGCGGCCGCGGTCTATCTCTATCGGGGTATCAGCGACCTGCGCTTCGTCGAGGCGCGGCTGGAGCAGCTCGGCGCGTTCGAGCAGCGGATCGCGGCCCGGCTCGACACGGTCAACAACGGCTTCCAGAGCCGGTTCGAGAAACTGGACAGCCAGTTGCAAGGCAGCTTCAACGAGATCGATGCCAGCATCGCCCGGTTGCGGCAGACTATGCCGGCCGCCGGCGGCGAGGCCATGTCGAGTGCCGCGGAACCGTCCGAGATCGCCACCAGCACGCTGGCGCAGGCGCCTGAAGCCCTCGACGGCGAGAGCACGAGCGAACCCGGCGTCATCGAGGCGCCGCCCGCGCCCCGCAAGAGGATCGCATCGGCGTCGCCCCCTGCCCCAAGCTCCAACTACCAGCGCATCGAGCAGCCCGACGGCAAGGTCTATTACCGCAGGATGAACTAGACGCTATAGAGCCTGGATTTGGGCAGAGCCGCGGTCTAGAGATCGCGCTGCAGGGCCAGGATGCGGATGGTTCGGACGGACCGCTCCCGCGCTTCGGCCAGGAAAGCGATGTGGCAGTACGCACAGGCCACTGCGCCCAAAATCAGCACCAGGCTGTTCTTCAAGGTGAAATCAACCGTCAGCGCGAATGGAAAACCACTGGGCGAGGTGAAGGCAGCGATCGTGCTCGCCGTTTCCGAATGGCTGCCGACCGCGATCATCAGCCCGGCGAAAATCAGGGCGACGTGGTTGGCGAGGAAGAAGAAAGCCGACCTTTTGGCATGGCACGCCACCCAGCAGACGATCGATGCGGCGGCCAGGATGGCGGCGTCGACAGCCATCGAGCCACCCAGCCAGGCATCCACCTGCTGCCAAAGCATCGCCGACAGAGGGCGCAGCTCAAGCCATATCCACCATGCGGTGGGGCTGGCTGGATAGGTTCCCAGCAGGAAGGTCGCCAGGCGCTCCCCTGCCAGGACCGCAAGAATGAGAAACGGAAAGGCGAAAAGCAGAAGCGGCTTGCGTTTCATGTTCCCTCGGCAATCTGCAAGCCAGGATAGATTGCATAGATTGCGCGAAGCTTAACGGCTCTTGGGGCTATCCTGATGGTCGATTCCATCGATCCGGTAAGAATCCCCTTGCGCCTCAGCCTCATGAAATCGCAAAGGACACCACACCCAGGATTGGACGCTTGATGAACGACCTCCAAACGCTTGCACCGGACTCGCTCGGGCCAACCGTGACCATTGGAGAAATATTGGTGGAGATCGTCGCGAGGCAGACAGGCACCGGCTTCAGGGAACCTATCGACCTCATTGGCCCGTTTCCGAGCGGCGCGCCCGCCATCTTCATCGATCAATGCGCGCGTATGGGCGGAGCGGCCGCGATGGTGGGCGTGGTCGGCGACGACGATTTCGGCTTCGCCAACATCGAGCGCCTGAAGCGGGACGGCGTAGACATTTCCGCCATCGCCGTTTCCCCGGATTATCCGACGGGCAGCGCCTTTGTTCGCTATCGCGAGGACGGCAGCCGCGATTTCGTCTACAACATCGCTAAATCCGCCGCCGCTCGGCTGGAATGGAGCCCGCGGGTCGAGGCGCTGATCGCGCGTTGCGGGCATATCCACGTCATGGGAACGGTGTTCGCAAGTCCCGCCGCCTGGGCGATCACCGAACGCGCGATCCCGCTGATCAAGGCACGCGGCGGCACGATGTCGCTCGATCCCAACCTGCGCAAGGAATTGCTGGCGCACGGCCAGACCGAGGAGAAATTCGCAAGCCTGGTGGACAAAGCGGACCTGCTGCTGCCGTCGGGCAACGAATTGTTCCTGGCCGCCGGCATGGATGGCGAGGAACGCGCGATCGAGGCGCTGTTCAAGCGAGGGGTCAAGGAGATCGCCGTCAAGCGCGGCGAACATGGCGCGTCGGCCCGTCAACGCACCGGCGCTCGCGTCGATTGCCCCGGCCTTATCGTCGAGGAAACGGACCCCACCGGCGCCGGCGACTGTTTCGGCGGAGCCTATGTCGCATGCCGGCGGCTGGGCATGCCGCTGCAGACTGCGCTCGAATTCGCCAACGCGGCAGGGGCGCGCAACGTCACACGCCTTGGCCCCATGGAGGGAGCCGGAACGCGTGCCGAACTGGAAGATTTCATGGCAAGAACGGCGAGAAGAAGCTGATGCGTGTGGCGATCGAAGATTTGCCGGCCCTGCAAAGGGAGGGCAGGAAGATCGGGGTGACCTCGGTGTGTTCGGCGCACCCGCTGGTGCTGAAAGCCGCACTCCGCCACGGCCGGGAAACCGGCACCACCGTCCTGATTGAGGCGACGTGCAACCAGGTCAACCATCTGGGCGGTTATACGGGCATGACGCCGGCCGATTTCGCGGCGATGGTGGACGCACTCGCGGCGACCGAGCAATGCCCGAAAGAGTTGATCGTGCTTGGCGGGGATCATCTCGGCCCCAATCCCTGGAAAGACCGGCCCGCCGAGGAGGCGATGGCGCAAGCCGGGACCATGGTCGATGCTTACGTCCGCGCCGGCTTCCGCAAGATCCACCTCGATGCCTCGATGGGCTGCGCGGGTGAGCCGGCGGCGCTCGACGACCACACGGTGGCCGAGCGTGCGGCCAGGCTGGCGGGCGTCGCCGAACAGGCGGCAGCGCGGAGCAGCGGGGCGAGCCCGGTCTACATCATCGGCACGGAAGTACCGCCGCCCGGTGGCGCCGATCATGCATTGGATGCGATCACCCCGACCCGTCCGGAGGCCGCTCGCCAGACACATGCCATTCACGCCAAAGCATTCCAGGCGGCCGGGCTTGAAAGCGCGTTTTCCCGCGTCATCGGCCTTGTGGTGCAGCCGGGCGTGGAGTTCGGCAACCAGAACGTGATTTTCTACGATCGGGCGAAGGCCAGCGATCTGGCGGCGACTCTGGACAGATTGCCGTCGCTCATTTTCGAAGCCCATTCGACGGACTATCAGGGCGAGAGGCCGTTGCGCGAACTCGTCGAGGACGGCTTCGCCATCCTCAAGGTCGGCCCCGAGCTGACCTTCAAACTGCGCGAGGCGCTGTACGCGCTCGACCTGATCGCTTCCGACCTGGTGCCTGGCTATGGCGAGCGGCCGCTTTACCACGCCATGGAAGAGCTGATGCTCGATGCCCCCAAGAATTGGGCAAGCCACTATCACGGCAGCGATGCCGACAAGCGGACGCTGCGCCACTACTCCTATTCCGATCGCATCCGATACTATTGGGCGACCCCGCAAGCCCGTGCCGCCTGCGACCGGCTGTTCGATGCGTTGAAGGGCTGGAAGGTGCCGGTGACGCTGTTTCTCCAGCACCTGCCTTCGGCAGCCACATGGGCTGACCGCGCCTGTGACGGCGAGGAGATCGCGATCGGTCACGTCCAGCGAAGCATCGACGTCTACGCCCGGGCATGCGGCACCTGAATCCTTTTTGGAACCCGGTTCGCTTAAAGAAAACGCGACGACTCAAGAAGCTCGGCCACGCCGTCCAGTTCCTTGTGCAGGCGATGCCAGCGACGGTCGAGATAGACCAGCGAATGCGCCTCCGGGGGGACCTCGTCCGGCTGCACCTCGCCGTCCAGAAGCTCGGCCGCGACCAGCGTCGCGCCCTCGATCGGCAGGATGCCAAGCCGGCGGGCGCGGAACCAGGTCGAAACGCCGGTATAGCGCGGTTCGCCGGTGGGCAGCCGCGCCCAGGCGCCGCCTGGCGGGAAGCGTTCCGCGCCGCTCGACGCGCAGAGTTGCGCCAAGTCGATATCGGTGAAGCGCAGCAGGTGGATCACCATGGTCTGCGCCCGCAGCAAAGGCTCGGACGAGGTCGATTTCATCGACAGCGAGAACGCGACCACCGGCGGCGCGGCACTTACCGAGATCAGCGAGGACACGGTCATCGCCACCGGCCTGTCGCCGGGATCGGCCGTGATCACGGCAACACCGGCCGGATGGTGGCGAAAGGCTTCGCGGAAGGCGTTGGTCATCGGATGCGGGAAGCTCATCGACATCTCTCTTCTGCAGCATGAAAAAGGGGCCGGACGGCGTCCGCTGTCCGGCCCTTGCGACTACTTCTTCTCGATCAGGTCGTAGAACTGCCAGGTGCGATCGCTCCACAGGCCGCCGATGTCGCGGCCGGCCGAGGTGACGATCGACGGCGCGATCGTGAAGTGGTTGGCCGCCACCATCATCTCGCGGAAGGTGCGCTGGATCACACCGGCGCGCAGCGACGCGCCGCCGCCAGCACGGTAGGCAAAGTTGCAGATATCGACGCCAACCTCGTGGATCTCGGATTTGGCCAGATGGACAAAGCTGATCTGCCGCGTCGATACGCTATTGCCGGCTTCGACCGTCGCCTCGATGTCGCGCCAGACTTCGAAGACGAAGGCGCGGGCGGCGCGATAGCGGGCTTCGGCGCGGCCATAGTCGTGCCAGAACTTCTCGCTCTCGCCGATCAGTCCGGCGCGGCCTGACTTGCTGCGGGCGAACTTGGCGATCTCGTCCAGCATCCGCCGCCCGGTGCCGAGAGCCCAGCCGGTATGACCGATGGCGGCGAGGCCCACGACACCGAGACTGAAAAACTCCTTCTGGCGCAGCGGCGGTGCAGTCAGGATCGGGAAAACGAGATCGTCGGCGATGAAGACATCCTCGGCCGCATAGTCGATGCTGCCGGTGCCGCCGAGGCCCAGAACGTCCCAATTGCCGAGTTGCTTGTGCTGGGAGATCGGGGCATGGGCGCACATGATGATCACATTGCCCTTGTCGTCCTTGGCTGGCTTGCCGGTGCCGTCATCGACGAAGGCGGCACTGTGGCTATAGGTGGCGTGGCTGAAGCCGCTGCCATAGCTCCACTTGCCGTTCAGCCGGTAGCCGCCGTCGACCTTCTTCAGCATGCCGAGCGGCGCGCCCTGCCCCGAGAAACGGTTGTCGGTGCCCGGCGCGAAAAGCCGGTCGACCGCGCTGTCCGGCAGAAAGGCTGCCGACATCGCGCCGATGCAGCAATGCACCATCGAAACCCAACCGGCCGCTCCCGAATACCAGGTGATCGCCTCCAGCAGTTCGAGACCCTGGGTGGGCCGCAACTGCGCGCCGCCGAGGCTCTCAGCGGCAAAGATATGCGACATCCGCAACGGCTTCAGCAGCGCGAACGTGGCCGCAGTCAATTCGCCACTCTCCTCATCGGCGGTGGCGTTGGCTTCCAGGGCCGGCCCGATCTCCGCGATCTGCCTAAGCAAGTCGCGATAGTCTGTGGTCGTGCCCCACGACCCGTGCTTGATGGGTTTGTTCATCGTCTTCTCCTCCTTTTTCAAATCGGTCAGCCGGCGAGAAAGTCGCCGATCTTCCTGAGCGTTTCGGGTTTTTCCTGCATGACGAAATGGCCGGCATCCTCAACTAGGATCAGCCGCGCGTCGGGCAGCGCCTCGACGAAGAGCGGCGCCTGGCTGGCGGGCAGCATGCGGTCCTTGGTGCCCCAGACGACCAGCGTCGGGTTGGTGATGCGCGCGAGGAAGCGCCGCAGGTTCGGATGGCCCATGCCGAACGGCGTCAGCAACCGGCCGAGCGTCTCGCCTTCGCGGGCGCGATCGGCACCGAAGGCCTCGGCAAAGGCGGGGTCGGAGCCATCCGGGAAATAGCGCAGCGCCACCGAGACATCATGTGCCAGATAGACCGGCAGCTCTTGCGGCGCGACCGCGCCGAGATCCGTGGCCGGATGCGCGGGATCGTCGAGTCCTGCCGGCGCAATCAGCACCACCTTGTCGAAGCGCGCGCGCGCCAGGCCGGCGAGCTCGGTCGCCATCCAGCCACCCATGGAAAAGCCGATGAGATGAGGCTTCTCCGGCAGGTCCAGACCATCGAGCAGGTTCAGGTAGTGCAGAACCATGTCGGACATTCCGGTCACATGCGGCGCAGGCCCCGAAAAGCCGAAGCCCGGATGGCTCGGGCAGAGCATGCGGAAGCGGTCGGCGAGGCCTTCGGCGAAGTCGAATCCCTCAAGCGTCGAGGCGCCGTGCAGGAACAGCACGGGCTTGCCCCGACCGATGGCCTTCACCACCGTTTTCACGCCACCGACATCGTATTCGAGCGTTTCGAATTGAACGGCCATTTTCATTTCTCCTCAGGCAAGGTCCGGCTGGATCAGCACTTTGCATTGCGTGGTGCGACGGCGAAGGCTCTCGAAAATCTGCGGAACCGGCGAGAGGTCGATCCGATCGGTGATCAAAGCCTGCGGTGGGAAAGGCCCGCCGCGCAGTGCATCGAGGGCGACGCCGAATTCGTTGCGCTGATGGAAGAAGACCGAGAACAGCAGGTTCACTTCCTTCGTCAGCGCAATGAATGGGTCCCACTGGTCGCCGCCGATGCAGAGGCCAACGCCCACCACCGTGCCCTGCAGCCGGACCGCTTCGACCGCCGCGCCGATCAGGCCGCGCTTGCCTACGCATTCGAAGACGATATCGGGTGCCCCGCCGCACAGATCGGCGAGGTTCTCGGTCAGCTTTTCGCCGGAGAGCGCGAAGCCAGTCGCGCCGAGAGCGAGCGCACGTTCGCGCTGATGGCCGTGGATGTCGGCCACCACGACACGCGACGCCCCCAGCCGCCGCGCCCAGAAGGCAACGAGCAGGCCGATCGGCCCGGCGCCAAGGATGGCGACCGTGTCTCCCGGCTTCATGCCCGAGCGGACGATGCAATGCAGGGCGACCGAGAGCGGTTCGGCCAACGCACCATCCTCGAGCGCCACATCGTCGGGCAGGATATGACACTGGCGTGCGGCCACGGTCGCATATTGCGCATAGCCGCCGCCGATCAGCTCCATCTCGCGACAGCGCCCCGGATCGCCTCGTCCACAGGCCTCGCAATGCCCACAGCCGCGCATCGGCACGACAGCCACACGGTCGCCGATCCGAAGGCCCGTTGCCTCCGATCCGATCGCGACGATGTCGCCGGCGAATTCGTGGCCGAGCACAAAGCCTGCCCCGATGCCGAAGGGCACCGGATCCTCGGTGATGTGCAGATCGCTGCCGCAAATGCCGCAAGCGGCGACACGCAAGACGATCTCATCCGGTGCCGGCGTCGGATCCGGCACCGTGCCGATCCGCAGCGGGACGCCGACCCTATCGAAGATAGCGGCTTTCATGAAATCCTCCTCGTCAGCGGTTCGGATCGACGAGCTTGCGCCGGATCGGGAACCACGGCGCATCCCATCGTTTCGAGATCAGGCCCCAGATGCCGGTGCGGGCGTAGAGCGCGACCAAGAGCGTCATCAGGCCGAGGACGACGAAATAGGTCGCGCCGTACTCGCCGAACCAGCGGTCCGCGATGAAGAAAATCAGGGATCCGATCAGAACGCCCTCGATGGACCCGATTCCGCCGACCATGACGATGAAGATCGCGACGTTCGCCCACATCGGATCGAAGGCCGAACCCGGGGTTATGCGCAGCTGCGCCATGAAATAGATCGCGCCCGCAAGGCCGCAGCCGACCGCCGACGCGACGTAGATCAGGAAGCGCAGCTTCGCGACATTCACGCCCTGGCTGGCAGCCGCGACCGGATTGTCGCGCATGGCGATCAGCGCAAGGCCGAAGCGCGAGCGAAGCAGCCAGTAACTGCCGCCCAGCGTGACGAGCAGCATCCCTGCGCAAAGCAGCGACATGGCGACATTCCGCTCGAAGGCCGAATAATCCTTCATCACGCGAAGCGACATGCCCGCGCCGGAATTGACGAGCGGCAGGTTCGAGGCGGTCAGCCGGAAAACCTCGGCCACCACCCATGTGCCGATCGAAAAATAGGGGCCATCCAGGCGATGCAGCAGCAGGTAGATCGGCACGGCCAGCGCGGCCGGCACCAGGAGCGACAGGAAGACCGCCACAAACGGATTGATGCCGTAAGTCTGTGCCAGCACGAAAAGCGCATAGCCGGCCGCGCCCATGAAAGCGTGCTGGCCCACCGAGACGAGGCCGGCATAGCCGGCGAGCAGGTTCCACATCTGCGCGACGGCGATGTAGCAGCACAGCACCAGAATCGACCGGATGGTGCCGGTCGAGGCCCACCACGGCATGGCAGCGACACCGATCATGGCCAGCACCGCCAGTGTCATCGCGATGCGGCCGGACCGGGTCTGGCGCTGGACCAGGACCTCGGGCACCTCGGTTGCCACATAGGGGATTGCACTCATGACAATGCCTTTCCGAACAGGCCCTGCGGCCGGGTCGCCAGCACGATCAGGAAGACGATATGTCCGGCAAGCACGCCGAAGCCCGGATCGATGCGGAAGCCGATGGCCTGCGAAATGCCAAGCACCATCGAGCCGACGAAGGCGCCCCATACCGTCCCCATGCCGCCGATGATCACCGCTTCGAACGCGTAGATCAGCTGGGCAGGTCCATCGGCCGGCGCAACGGTCGACCGCAACGCCTGGAAGACGGCTGCAAAGCCTAGGATGCCGACCGCCGCCGCTGTGGCCATCGCATAGACGGCGCGAGGGTTGATGCCGGTCATCGCCGCCGCCTCGACATCGGCCGACGCGGCGCGGAGCGCGCGGCCGAAGCGCGTGCGCTTCAGCGTCAGGTCGAGCCCCCATGTCAGCCCCGTGGCGACTGCCAGCACGATCAGCGGCAGGAGGCCGACATAGATACCGCCGATCTCGATGGATTGGCTCTCGATGCCGTGGCCGGGCAGCGATCGGCTGTTCGCGGACCATATCTGGAGCATCAGGTTCTGCAGCGCGATCGACAGTCCGAAGGTCGCGATCAGCGAGGGCAGCGGATCGCTGCCCACCACCCGGTTCAGCACCGCCTTCTGCAGCACCCAGCCCATCAGCACCGCGAGCGGCACCAGTACGATCAGAACAGGCAGCGGTCCCAGCCCCCAGGCTGTGGCGATCGAGATGCCTATCAGCGACAAAAGGATCACCAGATCGCCATGGCTGATGTTGACGATCCGCATGACGCCGAACATGAGCGCCATGCCGAGCGCATACTGGGCATACATGCCGCCCAGCAGGATTCCCTGCACCAAGGCGTCAAACCACTCCATGGTCCGCTCCAAAATAGGCTTTGCCGATCTGCTCGCGCGTGATTTCGGCGGACCTGCCGGTCAGGGTCACACGGCCCTCCAGCATGCAGTAGAGGCGGTCCGAGGCGGTTCGGGCGAGGCCTACATCCTGCTCGATCACGATCATCGCCGTTCCGGTGGCGCGGATTTCGGGCAAGGCGGCATAGATCTCGCGGATCACCTTGGGCGCAAGACCGAGGCTGATCTCGTCGCAGAGCAGCACGCGCGGCTGGCAGAGCAGCGCGCGGCCGATCGCCACCATCTGCTGCTGCCCGCCCGAAAGGCTCTGCACCTGCGTGCGGGCCTTCTCCTTGAGGATCGGGAACAGCTGATGCAGCCGCGGCAGCGTCCACCCGCCCTTGGCGCCCATGCGCGCGGCCTGGTCGATGGCGACGCGAAGATTGTCCTCGACCGACATGCCGGTGAAGAGGCGGCGACCCTCCGGCACGATGGCGACGCCCTTCTGCACCATGCGGTCGGTGGCGGTGCCGCCGACGGGCTCGCCATGCAGCAGCACCATCTCGCGCCCGACCGGGAGCAGGCCCATGATCGAACGCAGGAGGGTGGACTTTCCGGCCCCGTTGGCGCCGATCAGAGCCACGGCCTCACCCTGGTGCAGCTCGATGTCGACGCCGTAGAGCGCCTGGAAGTCACCATAGCGGGCCAGGAGCCCATGGGTGGAAAGAACGGCCGTCATGCCTCGATCCCCATGTAGACGCGCTGGACCTCGGGCAATGCGATCACTTCGGCGGGCACACCTTCGGCGATCTTCTCGCCGAAGTTCAGCACCAACAGCCGGTCGGCTACCGCCAGCAACGCGTGCAGCACATGCTCGATCCACACGATGGTGATGCCACGGTCGCGGATACGGCGCACCAGCGCCACCAGCGCCTTCGATTCATCGTCGGTCAGCCCGCCCGCGATCTCGTCCAGCAGCAGCAGCTTCGGATCCGATGCCAGCGCGCGCGCCAGTTCCAGCCGCTTGCGGTCGAGCAGAGTGAGAGCGCCGGCCGAGACGTTGGCCTTGTCGGAGAGCTCGCAATCGCGCAGGACCTGGGCGCAGAAAGCATAGCTTTGCTTCTCGGACCGGCCGCCGCCGAAAGCGGCGGCGACCAGCAGGTTTTCGAAGGTGGTCATGCCGGAATAGGGACGGGGGATCTGATAGGTCCGCCCGATCCCCATCTGGCAGCGTCGGAAGGGCGGCTCGCCGCGAAGTGCGGTGTCGCCGAGCTGGATCTCGCCGCCCGACGCCTTCAAATCGCCGCTGATCATGTTGAACAGCGTCGTCTTGCCCGCTCCGTTCGGGCCGAGGATGCCCAGCACCTCGCCCCGACGCACGTCGAAGCTCACCTCATGCAGGACGCGGACGGCGCCGAAGGACTTCGACACGCCATGCGCTTTCAGCAGGATTTCTCTATCCATAGCTCTGCCCGCGTCCCTGCTCATATCACCAGGCGATCGGCTGAATCGCCTGTTGCGGTGCGAAGAGCTGATTGACGGTGTTGTCGACGATCTTCAGGTCATAGGGCCATTTCTCGCCCTTCACCCACTGGCCGCCGAAGATCGGCGTCTTGCAGATATTCTTGTGGGGCGAGCCGTCGAACTTGATGTGACCGACCAGCGTCTGCAGATCGGTGGCGACCAGAGCGTCACGGTTGGCCGTACGGTCGAGCGGATTGGAAGAGCGCTTCAAGATGTCGAGCGCGACCTCGAGCAAGGCATGCGAATAGCCCAGCGGCTGCGTCCACTGGCGCTTCGAATCGGCTTCCCACTGGCTGGCAATGTCACTGCTGACCTGCCCGGTCAGCGACGACTTGAACGGGAAGGCCGGCGTCCACCAGACCTCCGAGGACATGCCGTTGCCCAGAGGACCCATCGCCTCGACGCCGCCCGGGAACAGCAGCGCCGCCGCCACCGTGACCGCTTTCGGCTTGAAACCCTGCTGGTTGCACTGGGTGACGAAGGTCTTCAGATCGTCCGGATAGGTGATGCCGCCGATGATCTCGCAGCCCTGCTTCTTGAACTCGGCGATCTGTGCGGAGAAATCATTGGTGCGCGGCTGGAAATAGCCGGGCACCACGACCTCGTAGCCGGCCTTACGAGTCGGCGCCGGCAGGCCATATTCGTCGTTGCCCCAGGTCTCGCCGTCGATGTTCTGGGGAAACAGCATCCCGACCTTCTTGTTGGTCTCCAGATGGTTCCAGAGCCCTACGAAGGTGTTCAGCGCTTCGTCGAGGCCCCAGAAGAAATGATAGGTCCAGTCGAAGGTCTGCTTGCCGCCGCCGCGTGGCATGATCACCGCTTGCCAGGGAGCGCCGGAGGAAATGCAGGGGGTCTCATAGAGCTCGGCCTGCTCTGCCGCAGGCAGGATCGTGTCGGTGGTCGAGGCTGGAACGAGCAGATGCACCTCGTCGTTCAGGATGAGGTTGCCGGCGATTTCCGATGCCTTGTTCGGATTGGACTGGCTATCGCGATCGAGGATCTCGATCTCGTAAGTATTGCCGTCGGCGCATTGCAGTTGGCCGCCGAGCAGGGCGCGGATCTTCTGCAAGGTATAGCCGTCCGTTTCGCCAAACAGGGCGAGTGGCCCGGTCGTCGGGCTGAGATAGCCCAGCTTGATCTTCCCCGCCGTCGCGGCGCGCACATAGGCCGGCATGCCCAGCGTGCTGGCGGCAACGCCGGCTCCAAGCCCCTTCAGGACGCTTCGCCGGCTGGGCCGCAAGCCCGATTTCACCAGTTTGTTGTAGTAGGTCATTGTCGGTTCCTCCCGTTGTTAAGCTCTTCCCGGCCCGCCCTCATCGACGGTGCCGGTCTCCCTTTCATTGCGGCTTCAGGTCATCCTCAGCAGCGAGCCGCCATCGATGACGATCAGCGAGCCCGTCACGTAGGACGCGGCCGGCGACGCCAGATAAAGCGCCAGGCCTTTGATCTCTTCAGGGTCGCCGATCCGGCCGATGAGCGACTGCGCCTCGAAGGCCTTGCGGTCTGCCGGATTGCGCAGCCGACCGCCGGCGATGTTGGTGATGAACGGTCCAGGCAGAATGGCGTTGATGCGGATGTTGTAGGCGCCGAGTTCCATCGCCATGTGGCGAACGAGATGGTTCACCGCGGCCTTGGCGGGCATGTAGGGCGTGCCCACGATGCTCTCGTTGATCAGCGAGGCGATGGACGACGTGACGATGATCTGGCCGCCGCCATTCGGCTTCATGTGCCGGACGGCGTGCTTGATGGTGGTGTAGACCGAGGTCAGGTTGATCTCGATCACCTTGTCCCAGTGCTCGTCGGGCAGGTTCTCGATGGCGCCCTCAGGGTTCCTTTCGCCCGTCGGGGTGTTGAAGCCCGGTCCGGCATCGATCCCCGCATTGGCGAACACCACGTCGATCGAGCCCGCCTTCCCGGCCACCTTGTCGAAGGCTTCGGCCATGGCCGCGCGGTCGCCGACGTTGACGATCTGGCCCCAGACATCGCCACCCGCCGCCTTTATCGCCGTCACGGTCTGTTCCAGCCCGGCAGGGTTCAGGTCGAAGATGCAGACCTTCGCCCCGTGCTCGGCCATGATCTCGGCATAGGCCCGCCCGATGCCGCTGGCGCCGCCGGTGACGATCACCGACTTGCCCCTGACATCGAACATTTTCTCAAGTGCAGCCATCAGTTTCCTCCCTTGCGCGACAGCACGAAATCGAACTCCACGTCGTAGAACGGGGACGCGACCTCGACCCTGGCGGCGGCTCCGGCGTCCTCGACCTTGCGAAATTCGGCGAGCAGGCTCTTCTTCACGCCGAAGACGGCATCTGAATCGATGTACGGGTCGTCTGGATCGAAGATGTGCGTGGTCAGCGCGTCGAAGCCTTCGGCCTCGACGATGTAGTGAAGATGCGCCGGACGATTAGGGTGGCGCCCCAGCGCGCCCAGCAGCTTGCCGACCGGGCCGTCATCCGGGATCGGGTAGTATTTGGGCTTCACGCCGCGGAACCAGTAACGCCCGTCGGCGCTGGTGCGGAACACGCCGCGCAGGTTGAAGTCGGGCTGGATGCCCTTCTGCTGCACATCGTAGAAGCCCTCGTCATTGGCCTGCCAGACGTCGATCTTGGCGCCTGCGATCGGGTTGCCCTCGGTATCGAGGATGCGGCCATGCACGAACATGGGCTCACCCTTCTGGTCGAGGCAGATGTTCGAGCCCATCGGCAGTTCGGGCGCATCGGCGACGTGGAAGGGTCCCAGCACCGTGGATTCCGAGGCGCCCGACGGCTTGCGGTTGTTGATCGCATCGACCAGCATCGAGACGCCGAGAACATCCGACAGCAGGATGTATTCCTGCCGCCACTCGTTGCAGATCTGGCCCGTCTGGGTCAGGAACATGATCGCGCCGAACCATTCCTCCTGTGTCGGCTCGATCTCCTTCACCGCTTCGTGCAGCTTGCGGGTGACGACCTCCATCACTTCTTTGAGCCGCTCGTCCTTGGCGTTCCTGTTCCGCGCCACGACCACCTCGGCCGAGTTCGCTTCGGTGAAATAGCCGGATTCGTGTTCGTCGATCATGGGATCCTCCTCAGCGCGCCAGAACGGATTTGAAGACCCGGCGCAGTTCGGCCGCGGGATCGGCCGCCAGCGTTTCGGAGCGCCAGGCGACGTGGTGGTCCGGACGCACGATCAGGCAGCCGGCGTCGCGGACCTCCCGCGCGTCGGCCCAGTCGCCGGCATGATCCTCGATCGCGCGGCGCGGGCCGATCACATGGGTTCGGATCGGCAGACCGAGCTCCGCGCCCACCGTCTCCGCCGCGGCGACCCACGCCTCGCCGCCGATGCCGGTCAAGAGCGTGAACTCGCCATGGCCGCAAAGATCGAGCGTCGAGACCTTCCTGCCCGAGCGCTCGAAGACCCAGACATGCGGCAAGCGCGCGCCCGGCCAGGTCGTTGGTGCATAATGCAACTCGCGATCCTTCTCGAAAGCCGGCTCGCCCTGGCCGTCGGTCACAACCGCGCCCGACGCATAGCGCTGGTTCATCTCGACGCCATGGGCGTCGAACTCGTACTTCTTGAAGGCGATGGCCTTGCGGAGCGCCTCGCGCTGCGCTTCGGCCGCGGGCGTCGCATCGGCGCGAGCCTCCATGTTCCTCTGGATCTTGTCGTGATCCACGCCGCCGTCCATGCCGAGCGCCTCGAAGATCGGTCCGAATTCGGCGATGGACTGGTTCGCACGCGTCACGATCTGGCGCGCGATCGGGGCACGCTCGGCCGAGAAGCTGTCCAGAAGCCCGACCCCCGCCTGCCCCTTGATGACCTTGGCAAGCTTCCAGGCAAGGTTGAACCCGTCCTGGATCGACGTGTTCGAGCCGAGCCCGTTCGAGGGCGGATGCCGGTGCGCGGCGTCGCCCATGATGAACACCCGCCCCTTCTGCATCTGCGTGGCGAAGCAGTTGTTCACGGTCCAGGTGTTGGCGCCCAGGAGCTCGATCTCGAGCGCGGGATCTCCGACTAGCTGACGCGCGACCTCGGTGGCCAGTTCCGGCGTCACCTCCGGCGGCGGCTGGTTGATGTCGTAGCCCCAGACGATCAGCCACTCGTCCCACGGCCGGACCATGCGAACGAGACCCATGCCGATGCCGCCGACGTCGGCGCCGGGCTGCATGACCCAGTAGAGGACGCTCGGCCGGTGGGCGACATACTTCGAGAGATCGGCCCTGAATAGGATGTTCATCGACCCGCCGACGCCCATCTTGCCCTCGAGCGGCAGGCCCAGATGCTCGGCCACCAGCGAGTTGCCGCCGTCGGCGCCGACAAGGAACTTCGACCGCACGGTGAAATCCTTGCCCGACAGCCGATCGCGGCAGGTCGTGGTCACACCGTCCGCATCCTGGACATGGCTGACATATTCCGTGCTCATGCGTGCCTGCGTCCCGCGGGCGCAGGCCGACTTGAACAGGATCGGCTCCATGAAGGTCTGGGGCAGATCGTTCATGAAGCAGGGAGACGACAGGAGATGTTCGGCCTTGGAGAGCGGCGCTGTGCCCCAGCTCTTCATACGGCCGAGCTCCTCGCCGGCCAGGCTTTCGCAGAACACGTTCTCGCCCATCAACTCCTGCGGCGAGGCATGCATCATGGCCTCTGCCTCGACATTCGGACCGAGGTCGCGCAGCACTTCCATCGTGCGCTGGTTGGTGATGTGGGCACGCGGCGTGTTCGACAGCCAGCGATAGCGATTGACGATCATGTTGGCCACGCCGTAGCTGGACAGCAGCGCCGCCGTGGCCGAACCGGCCGGACCCGTGCCGACGATCAGCACATCGGTTTCGATATCCGCCATCAAATTCCTCCCTCGATCTTCGGACCGGTCAGCCTGCGGCGGACCGGAAACAGGTGCAGGCCACTGCGGGACGCGATCAGCCCCCACAGTCCCTTTGGTGCAAAAAGCATGACGACGACGGCGATGAGGCCGAGCGTCATCAAGTACCAGCTGCCGTAGTCGGCCAGCGCCGAGCGCAGCGCAAAGAAAACCAGCACGCCGAGGATCGGCCCCTCGATGGTGCCGATGCCGCCGATGACGACAATGAAGATGACGTTGGCGGTCCAGTCGGTGACGGCAAAGGCCGCTCCCGGCGAGATGCGGGCCGTCTGCAGGAAGATCAGCGCGCCGGTCAGCCCGGTGGCAGCCGCGGCGATCAGAAAGACCGCCCATCTGAGCCGCCCGGTATCGACGCCCACCGATTGCGCCGCGTCGACATTGTCGCGCACCGCCGCCAGCGCCAGGCCAAGGCGACTGCGCAGCAGCCAATAGATGCCGCCCGTCACGGCCACGACCAGCGCCAAAGCCAGCCAGTAGGCCAGGACGTCGCGTGCCGCGGCCTCGCGGACGCCGAACAGCGCCCGGATCGCATCTGTGCCCAGGATGCTGCTCGTCGCCTCGCGCGGCAGCGAGGTGCCGGTGCCGCCACCGAGCGCTTTCCATTGCGCGACCAGCAGGCGCGTTACTTCAGCGATCACCCAGGTGCCGATGGCGAAATAGGCGCCCTGCAAACGGAATGCGAAGAAGGCCGTCGGAACCGCCAGCACCAGCGCCGCAAGGCCGCCCAGCGGGATCGCCAGGACCGGGTTCCAGTCGAGCAGGATCACGCCGGCAAACATCGCATAGGCGCCGATGCCGACGAAGGCCTGCTGACCCACCGAGACCAGGCCGCCATAGCCCGCCAGCAGGTTCCATATTTGCGCCAGCGTCAGCATGGTGAGGATGAAGAACAGATCCTGTATGACGCCTCGCGAGGCCACGGCAGGCAGCACGAGCGCTGCGACGATAAGGATGGGCGCGGCAATCGCGGTTACGGTTCCGGCGCGGGTGCGTGTTGTCAGTCGATACATGCCGCCCCTCAATCCACTGCGCGCGGAAAAAGCCCGCGCGGCCTGAGCAGCATCACGGCCAGGAAGGCGATGTGGCCTGCCAGGATCTGCCATTCCGGATTGAGCGCGGCCCCAAACGTCTGCGCCACGCCGATGATGATCCCGCCGGCAAGCGTTCCCCATAGGCTGCCGAGGCCACCGATGATCACCGCCTCGAAGGCATAGATCAGCCGCGCCGGCCCGATCGAGGGATCGAAATTCGCCCGCATGCCGAGATAGAGCGCCGCCAGCGTCACCACGACCATGGCAATCCCGGTGGCGATCGCGAAAATCCGCTTCGGCTCTATCCCCATCAGCCCCGCCGTCACGGCGTCGTCCGAGGTGGCGCGGAAGGCACGGCCAAGGGCGGTGTGGTAAAAGAGCCCGTTCAAGGCAACGATCATCACGATCGCCGAGGCAAAGGTCATCAACGGCATGATCCCCACCGTGACCAGCCCGAGATCAAGCGATGCCCCCTCCAACGCGCCCACCGGGATGCGGCGGCTGTCGGCGGAAAAGACCTCGAGCAGCCCGTTCTGCAGGGCGACCGACAGGCCGAAGGTGACGAGAAGCGGCGGCAGGATGTCCTTGCCCAGCACGCGGTTCAGCACGGCGGCCTGCAACAGCCAGCCGAGCGCGAACATCACCGGCATGGCAATCAGGGCAGCGATCCAGGGCGACAGACCGAGCAGCGTGACGCCCATCAACACCAGATAGGCGGCAAGAATGATAAGGTCGCCATGGGCGAGGTTCACCAGCCGCATGATGCCGAAGACGAGGCTCAACCCCGCTGCAAACAGGGCATAGAGCCCGCCCAGCAGAATCCCTTGCACGAGGGTGTCCAGCCAGATCATCGCCGCGCCACCTCGATCAGGCCACAAGAGCGCTGCGCAAGCAGACGACTGAGCCTTGGTTGCCTCGTCATGCCGCCACTCCGAAATAGGCAGAATGGATGTCTTCGCGCGTGACCTCGGCCGCTTTGGCGGCCAGCGTGACGCGGCCCTCCATCATGCAGTAGACGCGGTCGGCGACCGCCAGCGCCTTGCCGATATCCTGTTCCACCAGCACGATCGCGGCGCCGCCTTCGCGGATACTGGGAAGGGCCGCGTAGATATCGCGGATGACGACGGGCGCGAGGCCGAGGCTGATCTCGTCGCAGAGCAGCAATTCCGGGTTCGACATCAGCGCCCGGCCGATCGCCACCATCTGCTGCTGGCCGCCCGAGAGCGCGGTGCCAGGGCTCTTGCGCCGCTCGCGCAGGATCGGGAAAAGGTCATAGACCGCGTCGAGGCTCCACGGCCCCGGCACCTTGCGCGCCTGCCCGCCGACCAGCAGGTTTTCCTCGACGGTCAGTGAAGGAAACAGCCGGCGCCCCTCCGGCACCATGGCGATGCCGCGCTTCATGATCTCGGCCGAAGACAGCGCGCCAATCGGCTCGCCCCTGTGCAGCACCATGCCGGGCTCGTTGCCGAGCACGCCCGTGATCGAGCGCATCAGCGTGGATTTGCCGGCGCCATTGGCGCCGATGATCGCCACGCATTCGCCCGCGGCCACGGTGATATCCACACCGAACAGCGCCCGGAACTGGCCGTAATTCGCGGTGAGGCCGTGCGTTTCCAGCATCAGACCTCGAGCCCCAGATAGATCTCGCGAACCGCCTTCGAGGCCATGATCTCATTGGGCGCACCGATCCCGATCACGCGCCCGAAATCCAGTACCAGAAGCCGCTCGACCACCGACGTCAGGGCATGCAGCACATGCTCGATCCAGATGATGGTGGTTCCCCTGCCGTGGATGGCTCTGATCGTCGCGACCAGGGCCTTGCATTCACCCTCCGTCAGACCGCCCGCGATCTCGTCCAGAAGCAGAAGCTCGGGGCCTGTCGCCAGGGCGCGGGCGAGTTCCAGGCGCTTGCGATCGAGAAGGCTCAGCGAGCCGGCCACGAAATTGGCCTTCCTGAGAAGCTCCGTCTCCTCGAGGATGCGCGCGCAATCGCCGACCATCTCGGCCTCGCGTCCGCCTCGGCCGAAGGCGGCCGCGGTCAAGAGATTTTCGAACACGGTCAGCCCCTCGAAAGGCTGCGGAATTTGGAAGCTGCGGCCGACGCCCATGCGCACCCGCTCCATCGCCGGAGCACGGGTCACGTCGCGGCCGAGGAATTCGATGCGACCCTCATTTGCAAACAAATTGCCGGTGATCAGGTTGAAGAGCGTCGATTTTCCCGCGCCGTTCGGGCCGATAATGCCCAGCGCTTCGCCGCGCGGCACGCTGACGGTCACGGAATCCGCAACCTTCAAGGCGCCGAACGACTTCGAAACGTTTTCCAGCCTGAGTATCATCACTGTCATCCTCGGGTCGCGCCGAACGAGGGCGGCGGTATCAGCCGCCCTCGCAAGGCTCAGGCCAGGGCTTCCATCTTGCCGGCGGTTGGAATTTCGGCGGCGCCAGCGTTTTCGACGATCACCAGATCGAAGCCGCCACCGGCCTTCTTGCGCCACTGCCCGCCGACGAGCGGCGTCTTGCAGACGTTCTTCCCGGCGAAAGGCGGCAGTCCCGCACCGCTCCAGGCCACCTTGCCCACCACGGTCGTCATGTCGGTGGCGGCTATGGCCGTCGCGATCGCCTCGGCATTCGTTGGATCCGAAACGCGGCCCATGACATTGGCCGCCACCTCGAACAGCGAATGGACAAAGCCGATTGGCTGGGTCCAGGGACGCCCGGTCTTGGCGGTGAAATCCCCTGCGAGGTCCGCCGAGCTCTCGCCCGTCACCGACGATTTGAACGGATGCGAGGCCGACCACCAGACCTCGGACGAGAGGTTGTGGCCGGCATCGCCGAGCGTCTCGACCGATTGCGGGAAGAGGATTGCCTTGGCCACCGTCACCGCCTTGGGCTTGAAGCCCTGCTGGCGAGCCTGGTTCCAGAAGGTGGTGAAGTCGGGCGGAATGACCACACCGGTGACGATCTCGGCATTGGCCGCCTTGAAAGCGTTGACCTGCGCGGTGAAATCGTCGGAGAGGTTCTGATAGCGGCCGGGATCGGCAAGGCTGAAACCGGCGGCATCGAGACCCGGCTTCAACCCGTTCTTCGGATCACCCCAGGCATTGCCGTCGGCATCGTTCGGGAACAGCCCGCCCACCTTGCCGTTGGTGGAAAGCTGCTTCCACATGCCGGTGTAGACGGCGATGATGTCTTCGAGACCCCAGAAATAATGATAGGCGAAGTTGAAAGGCTTCCACGAGGACGGATCGGCCGGATTGCCCTGCTGGCCGATGAACCAGGGCTGCCACGGCGCCATCGTCGAGATAACCGGCACGCCCTCCGCCTCGCAGGTGGTGGCCACCGGGTTGGTGTTCTCGGGCGTCGAGCCGACGAGCATCAGGTTGATCTCGTCATCGACGATCAGGCTCTTCGCCACCTCGGCCGCACGATTGGGGTTCGACTGGCTGTCCTTGACGATGACCTCGAAGTTCTTGCCCGCCTCGGAAGCGAGGAAGGCCTTGATGTTATAGGCATCGCTCTCCGCGAAGCCGGCGAGCGGCCCCGTCTGCGGCGAAACATAGCCCAGGCGGATCTTGGCGCCTTGCGCGATGGCCGGCGTCGCCAGGCGCGAACCGGCGAGCGCCAGGCCTGTCGCCGCCGAGGCTTTCAGTAGGCTGCGTCTTGTGATCATGTTTAGCTCCTCCCTCTTGTTTTGTTCTCAGTCCCCCGGACGGCGTCCCTCCCACGCCGCCTGAAGGAGTTCCCTTATGGATCCCGGATCGATCGGCTTCGGATTCGCATAGGCATTCTTCACAGCGATCGCCGCCGCGTGGTCGAGATCGCTCTCCTTGATGCCGATCGCCTTCAGGCTCAGCGGAGAGCCCACCGACTGCGCGAAATCCCAGAGCCCGCCGCCCGCCGAACCACCGCCGAACACTTCGGCGATCGGAGCCAGCAGATCGGGCACCGCCTCTTCGTTGAAGGCGGTCGTATAGGGCAGCAGGATGGCGTGGGTTTCGGCATGCGGCGTGTCGAACGAGCCGCCGAAGACATGCGCCAGCTTGTGATGCAGCGCCATCGAGACATAGCCGAGCGCGGTCGAGCAGCACCACGCCGCATAGAGCGCCTGCGTCCGCGCCGCGCGATCCCGCGGATCGCCGATCAGCCTTGGAATGCCGTCCCGGAAGGCAACCAGGGCATCCCTGCACATCAGCACGATCACCGGATTGCGATCGGGAGCATAGAAGGCCTCCATCGCATGAGCGATCGCGTTCATCGCCGAGGTGACGGTGAGGTCTACCGGCAGGCTCAGTGTCAGATCGACGTCGTAGATCACCGTCTCGGGGCGGATGTCCGGCGAGCGGCGGGTGGTCTTCTCGCCGGCCGCCGTCTCGCCCAGGATGTCGGTCATTTCCGAGCCGGCATAGGTGGTGGGAATGACCACCTGGTCGGCGCCCGT
This sequence comes from Mesorhizobium sp. LjRoot246, assembly GCF_964254115.1. NCBI lineage: Bacteria > Pseudomonadati > Pseudomonadota > Alphaproteobacteria > Hyphomicrobiales > Phyllobacteriaceae > Mesorhizobium > Mesorhizobium sp. LjRoot246. The sequence continues at coordinate 6,151,496 of NZ_CAXUSN020000001.1, forward strand.
GCGCACCGCAATGGCCTTGCCGAGCCCGGTGGTCGAGCCGCCGCCGAGGCTAACGACAGCCGAGGCGCCGCTGGTGCGGAACGCATCTACGGCCTCTTCCGTAACCTCGACGGGGGTATGCATGACCGCGCCGGCAAAGATACCGGCGGCGAGGCCGCCAAGGCTTGCGGCCAGCCTTTCCGCATCGCCCTTCTGATGCGGTGTCGATAGCACCATCACCTTGTCGTGGCCGAGCCGCCGGACTTCCTCCTCGACGCGAGCGATTGTGCCAGCACCGAAGACCACCCGTGTCGTCAAGCCCGGAAAGGTGAAGCTGTCCATCATCGCGCCGCCTCCATGCGCGGGCCACGGCCGGCCGCGAGGTCGTCGAGCATCGTGCCCAGCATGACAATCTCGGCATCCGAGACCTCATGGCCCCGACCAGGAAACAGGTCGGCCCGCAGGCTGGCGCCAACACGACCCAGTGTTTGTGCGGCATCGGCAAATGCCGAGACGGGAATCCAGGGATCGGCATCGCCACCGGAAAGATAGATCGGCATTCCGGCCGGCGCCGCCTCGGATCTTTCGTCCGCCGGAACACCGACACGACAGCCCGTGAACGCCGCCAAAGCGTCAGGCGGCGGCAGCCCCGCGCAGAGATATTCGATCGACAGACACGCCCCTTGCGAAAAGCCCGCCAGAAGAAGCGGCAGTCCGGGCAGTTCCGCCCGCGCTGCGACCATTGCGGCCGCAAGATGGTCGAGCGCGTCGGAAAGCTGCGCGCGGGCGACCGGCGTCAACGGGTCGACGGCACGCGCCTCCCACCACATGCCGAGCGGTGCGCGCGGCAGAATGAAGGCCACGGCAGACGCGGAAAGCCGCGCCAGCACATGGGACTGCATCTCTTCCGGCGATTGGCCGCGGCCGTGGACGAAGACGCAGATCGCCTTCGCCTCCGGACCCCTTGGCCCAAGCCGGAGCGGACCGCTGCCTGAACTCACGTGAAATCCGCCTCTTCCAGGCCAGCCTGCAATTCGCTCTCGCGGTCCTTGAACCATGGCGGGAAGACCAGTGTCTTGCCGATCTGGCCGGGGGGCTCGTCCTTGGCCCAGCCTTCCGGCGTGGTCCAGGCAATTTCGAACAGCGCGCCTCCGGGCGAGCGAACATAGCAGGACTTGAAGTAGTTGCGGTCCTTCTGCTCCGAAATATCGGTGAAGCCGAGGCCCTCGATATGGGCGCGCAGCTTCAACTGGTTCTCTTCGTCGCCGGTGTTGAGGGCGAGGTGGTGGATCGTGCCGCCCGCCAGCGTCCAGGTGCCCTGCTGGCTGTCACGGTCGACAATGACCTCCACGCGCTGCGCGACGCCGGTCGCGTCGGGCACGCGGAACACGAGCCCCTCGTGGTTGTCGGCCTCTTTCTCCAGCGGCAACGCGATGGTCAGAAAGTCGTCCATGGCGGTGCGGTCCATCACCGCCACCACAGCCCCGTAGATACCCTTGATGCCGTGGGCCTTGCCGATGCCCTGCGCCTCGTTGGTGATGGGCGCGCGTGGATCCCTGTCGCTTTCCACCAACTCATGCGGGATGCCGCAGGGATGTGCGAAAGCCGCACGGTCGGCGCCAAAACGTGTGATCTTGGTGGCCTCGATGCCGCGGGCGTTCAACCGGTCGACCCAGAAATCCGCGGCCCCCTTTGGGATCGACTGCATGATGGTGCGCGACTGGTTGGTTCCGCGGCGGCCATAGACGCCGGGCTTGCGGAACGGAAAGGTGGTGATGATCGTCGAGGCATCGCCATTGGGCGAGCCGTAATAGAGGTGGTAGACAGGGATGACGCCGTCGAACAATACGGTGCGCTTGACCGAATGCAGGCCCAGCGCCTTGGTATAGAAATCAAAATCTTCCTGAGCGCTGTCGGTCGAGAGCGTCAAATGGTGGTAGCCGCTGATACGTGCCATCGGTCATCTCCTCCCAGAGGTTTCGGTTTCGTCCCGCCGCTGCGGGCAGAGCACGAGGTTGAGGTCGAGCGCGTACTTCCGCTTTCCTCCATTGGGCGGCAGCGCGCGGAACTCGGCCATGAGTTCGGGTTTGACCCCGAAGATGGCATCCCGACCGATCGCAGGGTCGGACCGGTCGAAGATGTGGGTCGTCAGCGTCTCGAAGCCCTCCGCCGAGACGCGAAAATGGATATGGGCCGGCCGCTCGAGGCCAAGGCCAAGCGCTGACATCAATTGACCGACTGGTCCGTCCGACGGCAGCGTGTAGCCCTTCGGCTTCACCGTGATGAAGCGGAACCGTCCCTGCGGATCGGTACGGAACCGCCCGCGCAGATTGAATTCCGGCTGCCTGTCGGGTTCCTGGTTCTCATAGAGACCCTCGGCATTGGCCTGCCAGATCTCGACCATCGCATCGCCAATCCCCACTCCGTCGAGCGCGACGATCCGGCCCGCAACCTCCAGCGGCTCGCCCTTGTGATCGCGCGAGACGTTCGCGCCGGGTGGCATCTCCGGCACATCGGCCCGGTAGAAGGGTCCAGCCAGGGTGTTTGGGGTCGCCCCGTCGGGGCGGGGGCTGTTTTGATCCTCGATCAGCGAAGACACGCCCAGGACATCGGCGAACAGCACCCATTCCTGGCGCCGCGCATCAGCGTAGTGGCCAACCTCGGTCAGAAAATCTATCGCCTGTCGGAATTCCTCGCCGGAGGGCCGCAACTCCACGATCAGTGCGTGCAAACCATCCACGGCTGCCTGCGCCGCCGCCGCCAGTCGGGATTGGCCCATCACTGTCAGACGCCGCGAGAATTCCTCGGCCTGCGTCGAGATCGCCTTGGGGAACTCATCCCTCTTCGGGTCGTGCTGGCCGTGCATTCCGCCGGGGCCTCCCTTCCCCTTGCCAAGCGGGATAGCACGGCCCGACGCGATGCTTGATGAGATGTGACGTCCCTTGTATAGCGTTTTGCTATGAAGCTGAACGAGCGCCACCTCATGCAGCTCGCCGCGGTGCTGGATGCTGGCGGCGTGTCGGAAGGAGCCGCCATGCTGGGCCTGACCCAGCCGGCGGTCAGCCGATCGCTGGCCATGCTGGAAGCGCGGGTGGGTGAGCCGCTCTTCCTCAAGGGCCGCCGGCCGCTGCAGGCGACACCGCTCGGCTTCCAGCTGGCGGCGCAGGGCCGAACGATCATCACCGCGTCGCGCAAGGCGTCGGATGCGGTACAGGGCTTCATGAAAGGCACGAAGGGCGTCGTCCGCGTCGGCGGCGTGCCTTTCTTCATGGATGCGATGATCAGCCGGATGATCGGAGAATTCCAGAAGCTCGAACCCGAGGTCACCGTTCAGCAAAGCTATATGAACCTGCCCGAGATGGTCGCGGCGCTGGAAAGCAACCAGATCGACCTCGGGATCGTGCCGATCGGCGTGCTCGACCTTGGACCCGGCTTCGAATTCACCGAAATCCTGCCCGGACGCAACGTCGTGGCTTGCCGGCCCGACCATCCCCTGCTGCGAAATCGCCGGCTCAGGGCGCATGACCTGACCAGCTTCCCCTGGGTGGCTCCCCTGCCCGGCTCTCCGCTGATGTCGGACCTGCAGATGATCCTGATGAGCATCGGCATGTCGGACCTGAACGTCCGCTATTCGGGAGGCTCGCTGATGAGCGTGATCAACTTCCTTGCCGAAACCGATGCGCTGGCCGTACTGCCATTCTCCGTGGTCTTCGCGCAGCGCAAGGAGAACCGGGTGACGGTGCTACCCTATGAAATCCCGCAGCCCAGCCGCTCGCTCGGCATCCTGCGCCGGGTCAGCGGGCCACGCTCGCCCGCCGCGGAGCGCTTCGCGGGCCACGTCACGACCGCCTTCGAGAACCTGAAGCACATCATCAAGCGGCATGAGAATGCCGTTGTCTGGGGGCGGTAGATGTGAGCGTCGTAAGGTTGTCCATTCAGGCCGATCCGAGGAGACCCGATCCATTTCCCACTGATCCGATGGCCCATCAGCCTTATCGATGCAGGCTGGCGTGGCGGGCACGCTCGCGGATCTCTTCGCGAGAAATGCCAGCATCCGCCAGTGTTCTGTCCGGGACATGCCTCAAGCTCGCAACCGTCTGGCGATAGGCAAGCCAGCGGGCGAAACGGCATCGAAGTTCATACAACATGATCGTCTCCTTTTGGGGCGCAGAATGCCCGCGCGCCGGGGTTCGTCGAAAGCGCAATACATCCGCACGAAGCGCATGCGCGATCGAAAGGTTTGCGCTGGCGCCTTGCCAACCGAGGCGCTTGTCATTTGCCCCGCCAAGCAAGATTGTCCAACGTCTCCAATGCCAGCATACTTGCGTGTGATGCCCGCTTCGCGCTACAACCACGGTCGCAACGAGTTTTTCATTTCTGCAAAATGGATATCGGCTGGGACGATCTGAGGTTATTTCTCGACGTTGCGCGGCTGGGTGGCTTGAGCGCGGCGACGGGAACCACGCGCCTCAGCGCTGCCACCCTTGGACGACGCGTCACCGCGCTCGAAAAGCAGATCGGCGAACCGCTGTTCGTGCGTCAGCAGACCGGCTACCGGCTGACCCCGGTCGGTGAAGAACTGCTGCGGCGCGCCGAAGACGTCGAGGCAGCAATGCAGTCACTGACCCGTTGGCGCGAGGGAAGCCTGCCCGACCGCATTGTCCGCGTCTCGGCCGGGCCATGGACCTCCGCCTTCGTTTCCGCCCATATCGGCGAGATCTGGACGGTCGATGACGGCTTAAGGGTGGAGCTGATCACCACCACCGATAGGGTCGATATCGGACGCCGTGCCGCCGACATCGGCATACGCAGCGAGCGCCCGACCGAGCAGTGGCTGGCCGGCCGCCAAAGCGGCAAGGTCGCCCACGCCATTTATTCCGGACGCCACCTGATCAACGGCATCGCAGCGGGGTTGTTCGTCGGCGTCACCGGCGAAGGGGCAAACATTGCTTCGGCGCGCTGGCTGCAAGCCCATCACGGCGACCGCATCGCCGTACGCGGCAACAACGCCCATTCGGCGCGCGAACTGGTGGCCGCCGGTGCGGGCCTTTCGATCTTTCCGTGTTTCGTCGGCGACAGTGATCCTCGGCTGGTTCGCGTCGCCCAGCCGATCCCAGAACTCGAAACCGACCAATGGATCGTCACCCATCACGAGGAACGTCATTCCCTGCCGGTACGAAAAGTCGCCGACCGGATTACAGCCTTGATGCGGGCTCACCAGCCGCTGTTTCGCGGCGAGACGCCGATCCGGTAAGTCTCAGGCGTCGATCGGCCACCCGCGGAGCCCATGCTGGCGTTGCCATACTAGATCAATAATTTGAGTGGGTCGGAACGACCGGCACTCTGTCGGGTCGTTTGCCAACCATGAGTGCGCGGTACATCGGCATAGCGCGGCGACCCGCGTCGCCGCTTATAATGCCCAAGTCCTTCACAAATCGCCTTGACGATCGGCGTCGCAAATTCTGGACGCGTCAGGTCCGCGAACCGGCCCGCAATTATCAAATTAAATCGACGACTTATCGGATAAACCAATGGTACCGTTGGCTGGGATCGAACCAGCGACCTCCGGATCCACAATCCGGCGCTCTAACCATCTGAGCTACAACGGCCCGTTTGCCTGAGCGGGATCGAAGCAGAAAACCATCTACACGACCGCTCTGTCGTTCGGCGATGCGTCCTTACGGGCTTATGGATTCTAATTCAAGGCTTTTGGAAAGCAAAGGGCACTTCCCCACATCGGCGCGGCATTTGCCCGGCAAAAAGAACGCACAAGGCAAGAACAGGGCATCAGACAAAGAAAAAGGCCGGCGGGAGGAGGTGCCGGCCTTTTCCTGTTACGAGCCAGCGGGAGGAGGTGCTGGCTGGTCACCCCGGAGAGCAGAGGGAGGAGGTTCCACCCGCCGGGTATTCCTTGATAGCTACCATCATACGCTTGATCCGTTTTAAGAAAATGCGACCTTTGCTGCATCTTCAGATCATGCGCAAATGTTAGGCAACCTTGATTTCCTTGATCGCCTTTTCGAAGGCGGTCTTGATCGGCTTGGAGACATCCTCGGCCGCCTTGGAGGCGACGGTCTGGAAGTCCTTGGCCTGCTCGACGGTCATCTCGACGCGCTTGCGCAGGAAGGCGGTCTGCAGCTCGACGACTTCCGACAGCGACTTGGCGCCGATCAGGGCTTCGAGGTGGGAGAAACCTGCCTCGGCATTGGCACGCAAAGCAGAAATGGTCTTGAGCGACAGATCGCTGGAAACGGTCTTGGCGGTCTCGTAGGTCGACTCCAGGGCCTTCTGGGTCTCCTCGGCACCGGTCTTCAGCTTGGCATAGGCTTCCTTCGACTGCTCAACGCCCTTTTCGGCGAAAGCACGGATCTGGTCGGTAGCCTTGGAAGCGTCGAAGCTCGGGAATTCAACGTTTTCGATCGTCTCGGCGGTCTTGGTCCTGGACATTTTCCATCCTTTTCAGCGGCAGCGGCTTTGACAGAAAGCCGTCTCGTTCATGTATGATGGCAATATAAAGGCAAATTTTGTGCATTGCAATATCTTTGTTGCAGTGCACCATAATTTCTTTTGGGCCGTTAACCAAGAGCCCAAATTCCAGCCTTTGCACGTTCTGGCTTGTGGACCTTCGCGCCTCCGGCTTTTATTAACAAAGCGTTAACTGCAAATTTGCCGCTCCGTGAGGGTTCGCCAAGCGCATGCCGTCCGAATATTCCTTCCTCGACGTCGCCGTGCTCGACGCGGTCCGCCAGCGCTTTGCCGCCGGCGACGCGATCGCGATCCTGTCGACGGATCTGGAGCAGGTGATCTGGGCCAATGGGCCGGGAGCCGCGATGTTCGGCTACCCCGACATCGAGGCCATCATCGGCGCCTCGGCGCAGTTGCCATTGATTGCCAGGCGCCAGATCATGGCGACCAGCGGATTTCCGCAAATCGGCAGCGACCGCGCCATCATGGTGCGACTGGCAACCGGCATGACCAGCCGCGCCGTCGGCTTCCTGGCCAGCGAGGTAACCATGCCGGACGCCGAAAAAGCGATCATGCTGGCGGTACCGGCGGCGCAGACGGGCTCTCACAGCGCCGGCGAAATCGCCACTCGTGCCATCAGCGGCCTTACCGAGGATGGCCATTTCATCGCCTTTGTCGATGCCGGCGGCAACGTCGAGGCGGCCTCGGAAGGATTTTCGGCGCTGGGCATTCGGCCGCAAACGCTGGCGGCGCTGGTTGCCGACGTCGCGGCCGAGAGCGACCGCATCGTCAAGCGCCTCGTCCCCGGCAGCGCGGCTTCCTATCCCGCAGGGCTGGCACGATTGACCGAGGAACGGCACCTGCTTGTGGTGATCGACGAGGATCAACTCGACGACACGACCCCCGCCGACAAACACCCGGCGCCAACCATTGCCGGGGCCACGCCGGATGGCGACGCGGTTGTCCAGCCGGAACAGGGTCCCGAGGTGCCAGCCGACGACATCGCCGCATCGCAGCCACATGAGATCGCCGACGCGACCGGGCAGACGCCGTCTGCAGCCAACAGCGATCAACCAGCATTGGAACGCGCGCCGGCGCAACACGACCATTGGTACTTCAACGCCGGCCAGGACGAAGGGCAAGAAGCGCGGCGACCGACCGCGTCCGAAGCTGAAGCACCTCAAGAACCGGCGGCCCTGGAAGTTCCCGCCCAAGGCACGAAACACAATGATGTCCAAGCCATCCCCGCGGCTGCGCCGACGACCGTCTCGGCGATAGATCGTGCAGCGGCGCCGGTACGCTTCGTCTGGCGCACCGATGCCGAGGGTAAGTTCAGCGCGCTGTCGCCGGAATTCGCCGACATCGTCGGCAAACCGGCAGCCGACGTGATCGGCCGACGCTTCAGGGATGTTGCCGCCACATTCGGCCTCGACCCCTCCGGCGAGATATCAGGCCTCCTGGAACGGCGCGACACCTGGTCCGGGCGCTCCGTGCTGTGGCCGGTTGTCGGCACCGATCTGAAGGTTCCTGTCGATCTGGCGGCGCTGCCTGTCTATGGCCGCAGCCGCGCCTTCGAGGGTTTCCGCGGCTTCGGCGTCGCCCGCGCCAGTGACGCGGTCGTCGATCCGGAGGCTATCGGCATGGCGCTGGTGCCTAATGCCGAGGCGCCGGCGGCGCCGGAACCGCAAGCCGTCGAACCCGCGCCCGAACAACCAACGGCTGAAGAGCCGAAGGCCGAGGCCCCTCAGGCATCGGACCCGTTCAAGGGCGAAGTGCCGGCGCTGACCATCGTGCCGAAACCGGAGCGGCGCTTTGCCGACAAGGTGATCCGGTTGGCCGAACATCGCCAGCCGGCCAACGACAAGGGCCTGTCGACCCTGGAACGCAGCGCGTTCCGCGAGATCGGCGAACGGCTGAAGAAGGATAGTGCTCCGGTCGAGCCGCCGGAGACCGAGACGCCCAGTGCCAAGGGACCCAGCGAAGCGACGACCGAGACGCCTGCTGAACCTTTGGTTGAAAAAGCAGACGTGCCGACAGCAGCGGTCGAGGCGGCTGGCGACCCGACGCACGCCGGCGAAATCCCAGCGGCAGAGCCAGAGAACGAACCGGTCGAGCCATCCGAGACCGAGGCCGAAGACGAGCAGGATCTGGCGCGGCTTGACGGCGGTCACCCGGACGAAGCGGCTCATGAGGGACCATCCGAACCGAATGTGACGGGCTCGCTGCTCGACTATGCCGGCCATGATGACGAACACGGCCCTGTGGTGGCGGAACCAGAAAGCACCAGGCCCGTCGCGACTGGCGAAGAGCCTGAAGCCACTGACGCGACGACACATGACTCCCTCGATGACGACAGCATGACGTCAGCAGATTTTCGCGATGCCGAGGATAGTGAGGATTGGGCGCAGCCAGACGAGGAAGCCGCGTCGCCCGACGAGCAGGCGGTTGCCGAGGAAACCGTCAGTGCAGGCGACGCTGCGGAAATACGCGTCGAGCGCCCTCGCCTGCGGGTGCCGCCGCTCAAGGCCGAAGGCTTCGTGCCGTCGGCGTTTTCGGCGGGAGATGAGCACAAGGCTCCGGACACCTCGCTGCTCGGCAAGCTGCCGGTGCCGCTGCTCATCCATTCCGGCGACCAGTTGCACTATGCGAACGAGGAATTCCTCAACCTGACCGGCTACGAGGCGCTCGACGACCTGGCGGATGCCGGTGGCCTCGGCGCGCTGTTTGCTGACCCCTACGCCGATGACGGCGTTTCCGACGGCACCGATCACGCGCTGCGGCTGAAGACGCGTGATGGACAGGAATTCCCTATCGAGGCCATTTTGCGCTCTGTCCCCTGGCGCGACGGCAAGGCGCTGATGCTGGTCGTGCGCCGCTCCGGCGAGGATGATGCGCCGGTGCATGCGGTTGGCGACGAGCCGACGCAGCCAGATATTTCCGAGCTCAAGGCGCGCATCGCCGAGATGCGCACCATTATCGACACCGCCACCGACGGCGTCGTGCTGATCGGCCGTGACGGCACCATCCGATCGATCAGCCGGCCGGCCGAAGCGCTGTTCGGCTTCGACAGCGACGACGTGACCGGCAAGCCGTTCGCCTCGCTGTTTGCGATCGAAAGCCAGCGTGCGGCGCGCGACTACCTCAACGGGCTGTCCGAGCCCGGCGTGGCGAGCGTCATGAATGACGGCCGCGAGGTGATCGGGCGCGAGTCGCAAGGCCGCTTCATTCCGCTGTTCATGACCATCGGCCGGCTACCCAACGACAGCGGCTTCTGCGCTGTCGTGCGCGACATCACGCAGTGGAAGCGGGCCGAAGAGGATTTGACGCAAGCGCGTGCCGTGGCCGAGCGCGCGTCCTCGCAGAAGACCGACTTCCTCGCCCGCATCAGCCACGAGATCCGCACGCCGCTCAATGCCATCATCGGTTTTTCCGAACTGATGGTCGATGAGAAATTCGGACCTGTCGCCAATGACCGCTACCGCGACTATCTGCGCGACATCAACCGCTCGGGCAATCATGTGCTCGACCTCGTCAACGACTTGCTCGACATCTCGAAGATCGAGGCCGGCCAGCAGGAGATGGCCTACGAGGCGGTATCGCTCAACGACACGCTGGCCGAGACGGTGGCGATGATGCAGCCGCAGGCCAACCGCGAACGCGTCATCATCCGCTCCAGCTTCGCTTCGCGGCTGCCGGAAGTGGTGGCCGACCTGCGCAGCGTGCGCCAGATCGCGCTCAACATCCTGTCGAACGCCATCCGTTACACCCAGGCCGGTGGCCAGGTGATCGTCTCGACCGCCTATGAGACGTCGGGCGACGTCGTCATGCGGGTGCGCGACACCGGCATCGGCATGAGCCATGCCGAGATCGAGCAGGCGCTGAAGCCGTTCAAGCAGATCAACGCGCTGAAGCGCGGACGCGGCGACGGCACCGGCCTTGGCTTGCCGCTGACAAAGGCGATGGTGGAAGCCAACCGCGCCCGGTTCACCATCAACTCGACACCAGGAGAAGGCACTCTGGTCGAGGTCGCTTTCCCGTCGACCCGCGTGCTCGCGGAATAGGCCACAGCCCTCTCCGATAAAAGAAAAGGCGCCCAAAGGACGCCTTAAGAGATGGGATTGCTGTCACAACGGGGGCTTGAGCGAATTCGGATCCTCCGGGGGCTGAGGAGCGGGATTTCTCCCTCAAGTTACATGCGACTATCGACGCCGGACCTTAACAACTCCTTACCGGCGCGGTGGAAAATTTACGAATGTGTACCACTCATGAAATCTAGGTAAATTCGCGAGACATATTCGGTTAACCATGCCGGTCGCCAATTTATTCGGCCAGTTGCGGCAAGTCCTTGAACAGCTCCAGCGCCTCGGGGTTGGCGAGCGCCTCCTTGTTCTTGATGGCGCGACCATGCACCACGTCGCGCACCGCGAGCTCTGTGATCTTGCCCGACTTGGTGCGCGGGATGTCGCTGACGGCGACGATTTTTGCCGGCACGTGACGAGGGCTCGCGCCGGTGCGGATCTTGGCGCGGATGCGCTTTTCCAAATCCTCGTCGAGTAGCACGCCGGCTGCAAGGCGCACGAACAGCACGACGCGCACGTCATTGTCGAAGTCCTGGCCGATGCACAGCGCTTCCAGGATTTCCGGCATCTGTTCGACCTGGTTGTAGATCTCCGCCGTGCCGATGCGAACGCCGCCTGGGTTAAGCGTGGCGTCGGAACGGCCATGGATGATGAGGCCGCCATGCTCGGTCCATTCAGCGAAATCGCCATGGCACCAGACATTGTCGAAACGCTCGAAATAGGCCGCCCGGTACTTCTTGCCCTCGGGGTCGTTCCAGAAGCCGATCGGCATCGCCGGAAAGGCCTTGGTGCAGACCAGTTCGCCCTTTTCCTGCCGGACCGGCCTGCCGTCGTCGTCCCAGACATCGACCGCAAGGCCAAGGCCGGGTCCCTGGATCTCGCCGGTCCAGACAGGCTGCGTCGGCACGCCGAGCACGAAGCAGGAGACGATGTCGGTGCCGCCGGAGACCGAAGCCAGATGCACGTCCTTCTTGATGCCGTCATAGACGAAGCGGAAATCTTCCGGCGACAGCGGCGAGCCGGTGGAGGAGATCGCCCGCACAGTGGACAGATCATGCGTGCGGATCGGCTTGAGACCGGCCTTGCGCACGGAATCGATGAACTTGGCCGAGGTGCCGAAGAAGGTCATCTTCTCGGCGTCGGCGAAGTCGAACAGTACATTGCCGTCGGGATAGAAGGGCGAGCCGTCATAGAGCAGCAGCGTGGCGCCCGAAGCGAGGCCCGACACCAGCCAGTTCCACATCATCCAGCCGCAAGTGGTGAAATAGAAGAAGCGGTCGCCGTCGATGAGACCGGCGTGCAGCCGGTGTTCCTTGACATGCTGGATCAGCGTGCCGCCAGCCGAATGGACGATGCATTTGGGAATGCCGGTCGTTCCCGACGAAAACAGGATGTAGAGCGGATGCGAAAACGGCAGCGGCTCGAAGGTAATGGGCTTGCCGGCGAAGGGCGACAGCGCTTCTTCAAGCGCCACCGCCTTGTCGATGGTAGCAGCGACATCGCTCGAGGTACCCAAATAGTCGACGACCAGGATCTTGCGGACGGTCGAGAGCTTGGCCGCGACCACGGCGATCTTGTCGGCGACCTCGATCGCCTTGCCGTTGTACCAATAACCATCCGGTGCGATGAAGATGACGGGCTCGATCTGGCCGAACCTGTCGAGCACGCCCTGCTCGCCGAAATCGGGAGAACAGGATGACCAGACGGCACCGATAGAGGCGGCGGCCAGCATGGCGGCAACCGTCTCCGGCATATTGGGCATCATCGCCGCGATGCGGTCGCCCTTCTTCACCTTGAGCGAGACGAAAAGCTGCTGCAGCCGCGAGGTCAGCGCATGCAGCTCGTTCCAGGACAGCCGCCGATCGACCTTGTCCTCGCCGCGAAATACGATTGCGTCGCCTGAGCCGGTCTTCTTCAACAGGTTCTCGGCGAAGTTCAGCGTCGCGTCGGGGAAAAAGGAGGCGCCGGGCATCTTGTCACCATCGACAAGCACCGGCTCGCCCTTATCTCCGACGATGCCGCAGAAATCCCAGATCAGGCTCCAGAACCCTTCACGGTCCTCGACCGACCAGCCGTGAAGCTGCGAATACGAAGAAAACGCTACGCCGGCTTTCAATTCGGCGGCCTTGGTGAAGGCGGTCAAGGGTGCGGCGTCAATCTGGTCTTGCGTCGGGGTCCAGAGCGGTTCTTCGGCAGCCATGATCGTTCCTCCACGGTCGCCATCGCTTATGCATATCGCAGCGCAGCAGAGCAAGATTTTGTTCGGCTGATGCGACCAGATGTGCGCAAATGCCATCGCCGGGCCATAAAGACTTGAAATGCCTCGGCCCTAAGTCGTAGTGACGACTGGAGTCGTGGTAGCACTGCGGGTTGTGGTAACGACTGGGGTTACACCCGTCGGGCGGGTTTGTCGGAATGGAAGCATACGGGGCCATATGCCATCATCTTTGATCCGGCGCGGAATATGGGCGATCGGCGCTGCCGGTATCGTCATCGCGCTGGTCGTTGCCGCCTTGCCGCTGATCGCCTCCACCCGTATCGTGCGCGACCGCATCGCCTGGGAAATGAGTGCGTGGAGCGGCTTCCGGGTCGCCATCGAGGGCTCGCCGCGCATCGAGGTCTGGCCGACATTCCGGGCGATCCTGACCGATGTGACGCTTTCGCAGTGGACCGACACCAAGGCACCGCCGGTCGTCGAGGCCGAACGGGTCGAGGTCGATCTTTCCGCCATGGCGGCCCTGCGCGGCGACGTCGTGTTTTCGACGGCGCGGCTGGTGCGGCCGACGATCCGGGTCCAGCGCACGCCAGCCGGCCTCTTCCTGCCCGCCGTCCCGACCGGCGGGCGCATCACGCGCTCCATCGACGCGGCGCGCGGCGTGGTCAATGCCGACCCCGCCAAGCCGGACCTCGACAAGTTGCCTACCGATACCTTCGGCACGGTCGAGTTCCGCGACGGCCGCATGGTGGCGTCCATCGCCGGCAAGGACGTCGAGATCCTGAGCAGCTTGACCGGCCAAGCAAATTGGGCGGCGATGAACAGCAATGCGACGCTGTCGGCCACCGGGATCTGGCGCGGCGAAACCGTCGCGCTGGACGTCGCTTCGGCGAAACCGCTCGTGCTGTTTGCCGGCGGTACGGCGCCACTCACGCTGTCCTTCAAGGCGGCACCAGCCACCTTCTCGTTCGACGGCACGGCCAGCATGTCCGAAAACGTCTATTTCGACGGCCAGGCGAAGTTCTCGGCACCCTCGCTGCGCCGTGTCCTGGAGTGGTCGCAGGCCGGCATCGCTCCAAGTGCCGCGATCGGCTCGGTCAGCATTTCGAGCAAGATCACGGCGACGGGCGGGCGCGTCAAGTTCGACAACACCGCGATTTCGCTGGACAGCAATCCGGGAATGGGAGCGCTGGACCTCTCGCTTGGCGAGGCGCAGCCGGTGATCTCCGGAACGCTCGCTTTCGACACGCTCGACCTTAGATCGTTCCTGTCCGCCTTTACCCCGCTGGTACCGACCGGAGGGGCGGGACCCGGCGAAATCGACACAAGTTTCGCCGACAAGATCAACCTCGATCTCAGGCTGTCGGCAGCGCACGCCACGGCGGGACCCATCCAGCTTGCCGATGTCGCCGCCACTGCCCAGGTCAAGGATGGCCTTTCCGTCTTCGACATCTCCGACGCCTCGGCCTTTGGCGGCAACATCCAGACCAGCCTTCGCTTCGACCGCAAGCCGGAAGGCTCGCAGGTCGAGATCCGGCTGCTGGCGTCCGACATCGATGGCGGCGCTTTCGCGACGGCGGCGGGCATGACGCGCCTGGTACCGGTCGGCACGGGCACCGTCTCGGTGATCCTCAAGGGACCGGGCAGAACCTGGGACTCCATCTTCGACAATGCCGACGGCTCGGTCTCGGCGACCTTTGGGCCAGGTGCGTTGAGCAAGCTCAACCTGCCGGCCTTCCTCAAGCATACCGAACAAGGCGGCTTCTTCGCGCTTGACGACGTCTCCGACGGAACGCTGCAGATCGACGGCGCCGAGATCAAGGCCAGCATTTCGAAGGGCGTGGCACGGATCGACAAGGCCGAGGCCAATTCGGCGAAGTACAAGATCTGGCTGTCCGGTATCGCGTCCTACGCCGGCCGCGGGCTGGCCCTGTCCGGCGGTGTCATTCAGCCGGACCAGGCGGCAACGCAGGCCAATGGCCAGCAAGGCCCCAACCAGTCATCGTTTTTCGTCGGCGGGACCTGGAGCACGCCGTTCATTTCCCCGATCAGCCGCGGCGTTTCGGGGGAATAGGCCGCCGCGCCTTCTATCCTTCAGCCGCGCTGGGCGGCCTGCTCGTCGAGCTGGCGCTGCACCTCGCGCCGCTTGTTGGCGAGCGAGGCGATGATGACGCCAATCGCGACGACGGCGATCAGGATGGTGCAGGCGGCGTTGATTTCCGGCGTCACGCCGAGGCGAACCTGGCTGTAGATCTTCATCGGCAGCGTGGTGGCGCCCGGCCCGGAGGTGAAGCTGGCGATGACCAGATCGTCGAGCGAAAGCGTAAAAGCCAGCATCCAGCCGGAGACGATCGCCGGCATGATGACCGGCAGCGTGATCTGGAAGAAGGTCTTCACCGGCGTTGCGCCAAGATCCATCGCGGCTTCTTCCAGCGAACGATCGAAGGTGATGAGGCGCGACTGCACGACGACGGCGACGAAGCACATGGTCAGCGTGATGTGGGCAAGCGTCACGGTGAGAAAGCCGCGGTCGAGGCCGACGGCGACGAAGAGCAGCAGCAGCGACAGGCCGGTGATGACTTCCGGCATGACCAGCGGCGCAAAGACCATGCCGGAGAACAGCACCCTGCCCTTGAAGCGCGTGTAGCGGGTCAAGGCGAGTGCCGCCAGCGTGCCGAGCACCGTTGCCACGGTGGCCGAAATCAGGCCCACACGCGCCGTCACCCAGGTTGCGTCCATGAGGCCCTGGTTGTGGAACAGCGAGACGTACCATTTGGTCGAGAAACCGCCCCAGACAGTGACCAGTTTCGACTCGTTGAACGAGAAGACGATGAGCAGCACGATCGGCAGATAGAGAAAGGCAAAACCGAGCACGATCGAGGTGATGTTGAAGCGGCTCCAGGTGGTGTTCATGATCTCACCTGTCCATTTCCTGAGCGCGCGCCTGAGCCCGCTGGAAGAGCATGATCGGCACGATCAGCAGCAACAGCAGGATGACCGCGACGGCCGACGAAACCGGCCAGTCGCGATTGGCGAAGAACTCGTTCCACAGCGTCTTGCCGATCATCAGCGTCTGCGATCCGCCGAGCAGATCGGGAATGACGAATTCGCCGACGGCCGGAATGAACACCAGCAGGCAGCCGGCGATGACGCCGGGCAGCGACAGCGGGAAGGTGATCTTCCAGAACGCGCTGGTCGGCGGACAGCCGAGATCCTTGGCCGCTTCGATCAGCGAATAATCCATCTTCTCGAGCGCGGAATAAAGCGGCAGCACCATGAATGGCAGGTAGGAATAGACGATGCCGATGAAGATCGCGGTGTAGGTGTTGAGGATGATCAGCGGCTGGTGGATGATGCCGGTGGCGAGCAGCAGCTGATTGAGCAGCCCCTCGGGCTTGAGGATGCCGATCCAGGCGTAGACGCGGATCAGGAACGAGGTCCAGAACGGCAGGATCACCAGCATCAGCAAGGTCGGGCGGATCGTCGCCGGCGCGCGCGCCATGCCGTAGGCGATGGGGTAGCCGACGAGCAATGTCAGGACCGTCGAGATCGCGGCGATGATGACGCTGGTCACATAGGCGTTGAAGTAGAGCGCGTCCTGCGTCAGCCAGGTGTAATTGTCGAGGCTGAGTTGTTTCAGCTGAGCCAGAAACCCGGAAAAGCCGCCGCTGAAATCAAGTGCCGGCGTATAGGGCGGAATGGCGATCGCCGTCTGCGACAGCGAAATCTTGAAGACGATGACGAACGGGATGAGGAAGAAGAACAGCAGCCAGACATAGGGGATGATGATGACCAGGCGGCCAACGAAGGCAGCACCCAACCTGGCGAGGGCGGACTTGTCGGCATTGGTTGCACGAGGAGCTGATGCAGTGGTGACGGTGGCACTCGACATGACCGCCTCCTATCGTGTCAGCACGACGCCGGCATCAGGCCGGAAGGAAACCCAGGCGCGATCGTTCCAGCTTAGCGGATCCTCGGTGATGCGGGCCGCGTTCATGGTGCTCGCCCGCACCACCTGCCCATCGTCCAGCCTGACGTGATAGACGGTCATGTCGCCGAGATAGGCGATGTCGTAGACCTCGCCCTCGATGGCGTTGACGGCCTCGGCCGGCTTCTTCGACGACACCTTGATCTTTTCCGGCCTGATGGCGAAGGTGACGGCCGTTCCGGCGCTGGCGGTGCCGGCATTGTCGGTGCGGATGGTGATGCCATTGCCGGCATCGATGCTGGCGCCAGCCTCGCCACGCGCGATCTTGCCTTCGAACATGTTCACATTGCCGACGAAACCGGCGACGAAGCGCGATCCCGGCGCCTCGTAGACTTCGGCCGGCGTTGCCACCTGCATCACTTCGCCCTTGTCGATGATGGCGATGCGATCGGCCATCGTCATCGCCTCCTCCTGATCATGGGTGACGACGACGAAGGTCAGGCCGAGGTTCTGCTGCAGGTCCATCAGTTCGAACTGCGTCTCTTCGCGCAGCTTCTTGTCGAGAGCGCCAAGCGGCTCGTCGAGCAGCAGCACCTTCGGCCGCTTGGCAACCGAGCGGGCGAGCGCAACGCGCTGGCGCTGGCCGCCGGACAGCTGATGAGGCTTGCGCTTGGCGAATTGCTCTAGCTTGACCAGTTTCAGCATCTCGGCAACGCGCGACGCGATCTCGGGCTTCGGCATGCCGTCCTGCTTGAGGCCGAAGGCGATGTTGTTCTCGACCGTCATGTGCGGGAACAGCGCATAGGACTGGAACATCATGTTGACCGGCCGCCGGTAGGGCGGGATGCCGCGCAAGTCCTGGCCATCAAGCAGGATGCGGCCGGCTGTCGGCTCCTCGAAACCGGCGAGCATCCTGAGCAGCGTCGACTTTCCGCAGCCTGACGCGCCGAGCAGAGCGAAGAACTCGCGCTCGAAAATGGTCAGCGACAGATTGTTGACGGCGGTGAAGTCACCGAACTTCTTGGTGACGTTTTCGAACTGGATGTATGGCTTGGCGTTCGGGTCGTTCCACGGCGCAAAATCCCTGCGGATGCTGCCAAGCGATTTCATGTCCCACTCCGTCCTGATTTTCTTGCTTCTTGCCCCAGAAAAATGGTCCCGGCAGTGGCTGCCGGGACCATGTCAGATTGCTTACTGGCCAGTAACGATCTTGGTCCAGGTGCGCGTGATGACGCGCTGGGTCTTGGGATCGTATGGTGAGACGGTGTAGAGCTTCTTTATCGTCTCGGCATCGGGATAAACCGAAGGATCCTCCAACAGCGCCTTGTCGACGAATTGCTGCGAAGCCTTGTTGCCGTTTGCGTAGAGCACGTAGTTCGACGACTTGGCGATAACTTCCGGCTTCATCATGTAATTGATGAACTCGAGCGCCTCGGCGACATGCGGCGCATCGGCAGGGATCGCCATCTGATCGAACCACATCTGGGCACCCTCCTTCGGCACGGAATAGCCGATCTCGACGCCCTGCTTTGCCTCGACCGCGCGGTTGCGGGCCTGGAAAACGTCACCCGACCAGCCGACCGCCAGGCAGATATCGCCGTTGGCGAGCGCGTTGATGTATTCGGAGGAGTGGAACTTCCTGATATAAGGCCGGACCTTGAGCAAAGTCTCCTCGGCCTTGGCTATATCGTCTGGTGACGTGCTGTTCGGGTCGAGGCCGAGATATTTCAGTGCCGCCGGAATGATGTCGGCCGGGGAGTCCAGCACATACACGCCGCAGTCCTTCAATTTGGCCAGGCTGTCGGGATTGAAGAACACATCCCAGCTGTCGATCTTGTCGGTGCCGAGTGCCGCCTGTACTTTCTTGATGTTGTAGCCGATGCCAACCGTGCCCCACATGTAGTTGACCGAGTATTCGTTGCCGGGGTCATACTTGGCGGTTCGCTCGGTAACCGTGTCCCACATGTTGGAAATGTTGGGCAGTTTCGACTTGTCGAGCTTCTGGAACACGCCGGCCTGGATTTGGCGCGCAAGGAAATTGCCGCTGGGCACGACGACATCATAGCCGCTGCCGCCGGCAAGCAGCTTGGTTTCCAGGATTTCGTTGGAATCGAAGGTGTCATAGACGACCTTGATGCCGGTTTCCTTGGTGAAATCGTCGATGATCGAACTGTCGATGTAGTCCGACCAGTTGAAGACGTTGACGACACGGTCTTCGGCGTGACCGCCGACGGTGAAAAGCGTCAGAAATGCCGAGGTTGCCGAAAGCCAGAGCGCTTTGCGGATCATGCTATTCTCCTTTGATGAGTGTTCCTTCACCGGCTCGTCGCGATATCAGCGCGACCGGCATTTTCTTCAGACTATTGAGCTTTCCAAGGGGCGACAAGCGCGAACTGCCGACACCATGCAGGCGGTTCGCTGAGCGGCAAGAGATGGCTCTAAGTCCCTTGGGCGGCCTGGGAGGCATGCCGATGCCGTCGGAGGCTTTCGCCGTGGCGCGGGCAGAGATACGACGATATGGTCCGGTCTCGATCTGACCGGCTGGGAGACTTGGCAAGATACGCCTGTCTTGTTGTTGCCGTGTTCCCAGCCTGCCCGCGCGGCAGCGACATTGTCAATGGCAAAGCTGCGCGCCTCTTCAATTAGGCGACGGCACCCCGGTGACCCCTGCGCGTTCGGGCCGTGTCTGGCGCTTGAACTCGAGCCCGATATGGACGAGCAGCGCGGTGACCACCACCGCGCCGCCGATGATGGTGCGCCCGGACGGCACCTCGGAATGGATGAGCCAGACCCATATCGGACCGAGGATCGGCTCGAACGTGCCGAGCAGTGCTGCTATTGCAGCCGGGATCAACCGCGCGCCGGTGGCGAAGAACGCAAGGCCGAGGCCGAGATTGACCACGCCGAAGGCAAAGAGAAAACCCATGTCGCTGCCCGATACAGCGAAAGTCGATGCCTGCGACGCGGCAAAGCCGGCTGCGAGCATGGTGCCGAGGCAGGTCGCCGGCGTCATGCGCACGCCGGAAAACCGCCGGGTGATGACGGTGGCGATCGAGAACATAACCGCGATCAAAAGCGCCAGCCCGTCGCCAATCGGCGAGACGGCGCCGTCGAGCGATTCCGACACCATGATGGCGACGCCGGCAATGACGGCGGCAATCGCCACCCAGGTTGCGACACCAACCCTTTCGCGGAACAACGCCCAGGCAAACAGCGCCGCCAGCAGCGGCACGCCGGCCTGCATCAACAGGATGTTGGCGACGGTGGTGTAGGCCAGCGCCACGACGAAGGCGGTCGATGCGGTGGCAAAGCAGATCCCGACGGCAAGGCCGGGCAGGCCCATGTCGCGGAACAGCTTCAGCGTGCCGCGCCAGCCGTCGCGCCAGACCATGAAGCTGAGCAGGAAGGCGGCGGCCCACATGGAGCGCCAGAACACCACGGTCCAGCTGTCGCCAACGGCGATGAAGCGGGCGATGGTGCCGCCAAAACTCCACATCAGCGCCGACAGGAAGACCAAAAGCATGCCGACACGTTCCTCGCGCGGCGAGACGGCTGGCGGTGCGACGATCGGCGATGATGCGGTGGCGGTCATGGCTTCCACTGTCAGCGTTTTCGGCGCTGCACGATGCGCAATGGGCGACAGAAACGTGCCGTTTTCGCCTAATACATCGGCAGCGGCCGGGCGTGATCCAGCTTCACGTTCCCCTTTGGCGCACTGGTCAGACGCCTGGACCAAATCGCCTGCTGGGTTGGCTGATCGTCCCCACCTAGGAGGAGGCGTTCCTGTTGCCCCGAATGAGCCGCCAAAGGCCTGCCAACGGAACCAGCAGGATCAGTCCGAATTTCTTCAAGGCGATGAGCGCCACCGCCAGAAGACCAGCCTTTGCCGCCAATTTCCCGGCGATGAGGCCGCCAATCCCAACCGCGGCGACCGTGTCGGTGCCGGGCAGGAAATCCGTGTATTTCTTGCCCGCGCTGAAGCCCGCCAGGCCAAGCACTTCATCCAGGCTCTGCTTTATCTCCGGCACCTGCTCGACATTGGCGATGTAACTCATCACGAAGACGCCCTCCCTGCCAAGGAAACGGACATCGTAGTTGAGCGTGTGGACGGCGTCGTTTCCGAACTGGAGTTCCTTGGCCCAATGCAGCCGCTTGTTGACGGCATCATAGACTGGCGGCGAAGCCCAACCGATCAACGTGATGGGCGGAAAACCGTCCTTCACCCGTTGATCGTTGCCCGACAAAGTATCGGCCTTCATGCTGCTCAACAGTTCGCTGTAATTGATGGAGGCAGCGTCGCCGTCATCGACATAACCGATCTTTTCCCAGCGCAGCTCTATGCCCCAATTGTTGTCGGCGATGGGGTCATAATTGCTCGGGAAGATCATGCCGATCGCGTCGGAACCGGCGTCGGGTGGGTTACCCCAAGCCTCGGTCAGGACCGAGACGGCGTCCTTCTTATCCAGAAAGTAGAACTTGCCCTTGAGATCGAGGTGAATGCCTTCGGCGAGGTCTATCGGTCCGGTCTTTGGATCTATCTTGTCCAGGAATGCCTTACCGGCATCATTGTACTGTTTGTAGGAACTGAAGAAATCCGAGGATTTTTCTGCATATGCAGATGAAGCTGAGAGGGCAAATGTCAGCCCAAGCCAAAAAACCGTCCTGCCCATCGCCGCCCCCCAGCCTTGCGCAATTCGTTTTTGATATCCCGTTGTCATTTCCAAATCAATATTTCGATCGACAATACTTTACGGCGAAGCTTGGCAGCTTCTTCCGCAAAGCCGGATGACCTTCCTTGCAAGCTCGCGCCGCTACTGAAAATCGAAAGCGCTCAGGCCCGTCACCATCTCGTCGAGGCCGAGCGGACGCGTCACCGGCGGTTCCGCGCGCGCCAGGCAGCCGACGCGTTCGCAAAGCCGGCAGGCCGGCCCGACCGGCGTCGCCGCGACACTGCCGGCCTTCGCGGCGATTGCCGCGCCGGGCAGTGCCGCTCCATAGACGATCTCGTCACGAAAGCCGATGTCGCAACCAAGTAGCAGCGCGGTGCGGCGCGGGCGTTCCGAGAACGCGCCTTGCGGCCCTTCCAGCGTGCGGGCGATGCACAGGAACTCGGCGCCGTCGGGCATTTCCACCGCCTCGACGAAGATCTGGCCCGGCTGTGTGAAAGCGGCATGCACGGGCAGCTTGGGACAGCCGCCGCCGAAGCGGCTTTGCGGAAAGCCCTGGCTGCCGGCCTTGCGGAAGCGATTGCCGGCATTGTCGACCTCCAGCATGAAGAACGGCACGCCCGAGGCACCCTGCCGCTGCAGCATGGTCAGCCGGTTCGCCGCCTGTTCGAAGGAGACACCGAAGCGCGAACGCAGGACGTCGATGTCGTAGCGGGCGCGCACGGCAGCCGCGTGAAAGGCCTGGTAGGGCATCATCAGCGCATGCGCCGCATAACGGCCGAGTTCGAAGCGGGCGAGGCGGCGTGCCTCGTCGGTGGTCAGCTTGAGCGCCTGGATCTCGCCGGCGACCGCGACCGTCATGCGGATCAGGCAAGCCTCCATCGCGACTTCGCGCAACTGGTCGAACGGCGACAGGCGTTCGGACAGGAACAGGCGCTGCGAGTGGCGATCGTAACGGCGGCGCCAGTTCGGCATGGTGGCGACCGGCAGCACCTTGACCACGATGCCGTATTCACGCTTCAGCCAGGCCTTCAGCGCGCCAAACAAATCGTCGCCCGGATCGAGCACTGCGGTGAACGCCGCGGCCTCCTCCTCGAGGGCTGCGAAATGGTTCGGCCGGCGCTCGAAAATCTCGTGCACCTCGTCGATCGGCAGTCGGGCGCCGGAAAGCGCGGTCACCCGACCTTCACGCGCCAAGAGCTCGTTGAGATCGGATAGGCGCTCGGCCTGTTCGCGATAGGCGCGGAACAGTTTTATCACCGCCGCGGACGCGTTGGGCGCTGCCTCCGCAAGCTCGATCAGTTCCTGATCTCCCGGCAACTCGCCGACCAGCAGGGGATCGGTGAACACTTCCTTCAAGGCCGCGACAGATCCCCTTGCCTCGCCCTGCAGCTCGTGCGGATTGACCTTGTAGACGGACGCCAGCTTCAGGATCAGTTGCACCGTCAGCGGCCGCTGGTTCCGCTCGATCAGGTTGAGGTAGGACGGCGATATGCCGAGGCCCTCGGCCATCGCCGTCTGGGTCAGGCCTTTGGCGTTGCGGATGCGCCGGATGCGCGGTCCGGCAAATATTTTCTGGTCAGCCATCGACTGTCCTTGACAGAAATTTACACAAACTTTCGCGGCAATCTAGTTGCGTCGCTCTTTACAATCATGACAAATTTACAGCGTGCTTCTGTCAAACACAACACAGGTTTTCTCTTATGTTTTGCCGATTTCATTGATTCTCCTGGCTCATTCCGCACCGAAATGTAAATTCAGTCACATTCCGGCGCACAGATGATTGATGCCCGGGCACGGTGCAGCAATCCTTCGGAGTGACCCATGACTGATTTTTACAACCTCGTCCCTTCAGCGCCGGAAGGTCGCTTCGACGGCATTGAACGACCCTATTCGGCAGAGGATGTGAAGCGGCTGCGCGGTTCGGTGCAGATCCGCCAGAGCCTTGCCGAAATGGGCGCCAACCGGCTGTGGAAACTCATCCACGAGGAGGACTTCGTCAATGCGCTCGGTGCCATGTCCGGCAACCAGGCGATGCAGCAGGTGCGCGCCGGGCTGAAGGCGATCTATCTGTCGGGCTGGCAGGTCGCGGCCGACGCCAACACCGCGTCTGCGATGTATCCGGACCAGTCGCTCTATCCGGCCAATGCGGCGCCGGAACTGGTCAAGCGCATCAACCGCACGCTGCAGCGCGCCGACCAGATCGAGACCTCCGAAGGCAACGGGCTTTCGGTCGAGACATGGTTCGCGCCGATCGTCGCCGACGCGGAAGCCGGTTTCGGCGGACCGCTCAACGCTTTCGAGATCATGAAGGCATTCATCGAGGCAGGCGCTGCTGGCGTCCACTACGAGGATCAGCTGGCGTCGGAAAAGAAGTGCGGCCATCTCGGCGGCAAGGTGCTGATCCCGACCGCAGCGCATATCCGCAACCTCAACGCCGCGCGTCTGGCAGCGGACGTGATGGGCACGCCGACCCTGGTCGTCGCGCGCACCGATGCGGAAGCCGCCAAGCTGCTCACCTCCGACATCGACGAACGCGACCAGCCTTTCGTCGACTATGACGCCGGGCGCACCGTGGAGGGTTTCTATCATGTCAGGAACGGCATAGAGCCCTGCATCGCTCGCGCCATTGCCTATGCGCCTTACGCGGATCTGATCTGGTGCGAGACTTCGAAGCCCGACCTGGCGCAGGCCAGGAAATTCGCGGAGGGCGTGCGCAAGCATCACCCCGACAAGCTGCTCGCTTACAATTGCTCGCCGTCGTTCAACTGGAAGAAGAACCTCGACGACGCGACGATTGCCAAGTTCCAGAAGGAGCTCGGCGCGATGGGCTACAAGTTCCAGTTCATCACGCTGGCGGGCTTCCACCAGCTCAACTATGGCATGTTCGAACTGGCTCGCGGCTACAAGGCGCGGCAGATGGCGGCCTATTCCGAGTTGCAGGAAGCAGAGTTCGCGGCCGAGGCCAATGGCTACACCGCGACCAAGCATCAGCGCGAGGTCGGCACCGGTTATTTCGACGCCGTGTCGATGGCGATCACCGGCGGCCAGTCGTCGACCACCGCCATGCATGAATCGACGGAGCACGCGCAGTTCAAACCGGCCGCCGAATAGCGAACGGAAGAACTCAGAGGAAACGCCCAACAGGGCCTGGGACACAAGGAGAAGACCAATGGCATCGATAAGCCGCGTCAAGGAACGCGCCGAGGAACAGTCCACGACGATGAGCGTCGACCAGCAAGCGACGATCCGCATGCTGGCCAACGACCTGCACCGCCTCAATCAGTCGGTGATGAAGGCGGTCGAGGCAGGCGTCTCGGTGGAGCTCGTGCGCTCGGCACGCCATCACGGCGGCGACGGCAACTGGGGCGATCTGCTGATCCCGGTGATCGTCACGCAGCAGAGCCACGGCTGACCTTAATCCGCACAACCGATCTTTCGCCTGCGCAGCCTCTGCGCAGGTGAATTTTCTTTTTATGAAATGCAGTATGGACAGTTCAGTACAGTAGCGTTGCTTGAAATTCATTGCTCCCGAGGATGATTTCCAGGTCTTTTATTTCAACTTGACATGGCGGCCGATCTCACGCCAATTGCGCTCCGGATTCAACTCTGCATTGAAATGGGGGCGAGCTTCTTGGCCGACTTGTGTGCCCAGTGAATCGCGAAGGCGAGACTCGAAGACACCTGAATTGGGTGAACCGCGACGCAAGCACCGAGGCGATCCGTGATCCGTCGCAGGTGCTTGTCGTCGGCAAATCGCCGATCAATCGGGTGGTGATTTCGAAGATTGTCGAGCGATCCGGGCTCAAGCCGATCTCGGAATCTCCCGACACGGCGGTAAGGATCTTGCGGTCTCTTATTCCCGGCGCGGTTGTCCTTGACGGCGGCGCCGATAACAAAGACTGCGACAATCTGATGTCCAGCATCGACGCGTTGCGGCGGATTTCGGGCAAATCCCTGCCACCGGTGATCCTGCTTTCAACCAAGAATGGCACGCCGGAGAGCCTAGGCCTGTCTAGTGTCATCGACGTGGTGGTTGCCAAGCCGATCACGCCCGAACGACTGCAGCCGGTGATCGATCGCCTGCTCAATCGTTAGAGCAATTGCAGAATAGCTGCGTAACGGTTTTCCCAGGAAAGCGCACAGCGCTTTCCCTCGGGAATTGCGCAGAAATAGCTGGGCCTGCGATCAGCCTGCGTTCACGATGCCTTCAACCAGTCCGGGCAGTTGTCCCAGATCGACTATCTGGCGGAACCTCGATTCGGCCACGGGAGCCTCGACATGCTCCAGCACCCAGGTCAGTTCATGCGGCACATGGACACCCCAACCGCCGGCCTCGATGGCCGGCACCACGTCCGACTTCAGCGAGTTGCCGACCATCATGCTTTTGGCCGGGCCATCGCCGTGGCGGCTGAAGAGCCTGCTATAGGTGGCGGCATTCTTGTCGCTGACGATCTCGACCGCGTCGAACAGGTCGCCCAGGCCCGACCCAGCCAGCTTACGCTCCTGATCGAAGAGGTCGCCCTTGGTGATCAGCACGAGGCGAAATGTGCCGGCTAGCTTCTCGACCGTTTCGCGCGCATGCGGCAGGGCCTCGATCGGGTGGCTCAGCATCTCGCGGCCGGCATCGAGAATCTCTGCAATAACCGAAGCCGGTACGCGGCCTTGCGTGACTTCGATCGCCGTTTCGATCATCGACAGGGTAAATCCCTTGATGCCGAAGCCGTAGACAGCAAGATTGCGCCTTTCGGCTTCCAGCAATCGTGCCGAGATGTGCTCCTCTTCGCCATGATCGGCAAGCATCGCGGCAAAGCGCTTCTCCGTCAGGCGGAAGAACTGCTCGTTCTGCCAGAGTGTGTCGTCGGCGTCGAAGCCTATGGTCGTCAGTTTGCCGTCGTGCCGCATTGAATGTCCCGATTTGGATTGAGAGTGCGAAAACTAAGCCGATTGGCGCGATTTTCAACCGGGTCAGCCAATGCCCGACGCGGCTCCCCTTCCCTTCCACAGTGCGGCACGGCTATACTCCACAATCCGCAACCCAATCTGGTGATTGATGCCGCCTGCAAAAAAGGAAGTCCGTCCGTCGAGCCGCGGAGGACGCCCCCGCACGCCTGCCTTCGTAAAAAACCAACGTGGCGTCAAGAACTGGAAGGAAGTCAGCGCCTGGCTGGAATGGCGCGGCATCGAGGACATCGAGTGCATCACGCCTGATCAGGCCGGCGTCGCGCGCGGCAAGATGATGCCATCGAAGAAATTCACCTCCAACACCTCGCTGGCACTGCCGTCGGCTGTCTTCATGACGACGATTTCCGGCGGCTACCCCGAGGATGGCAACGGCTTCCATTACCCGGAAGACGACGGCGACCTCAAACTGATGCCGGACCTGTCGACGCTGACGGTGGTGCCCTGGGAAGAAGACCCGACTGCCGCGGTCATCTGCGACCTCGTCCACCAGGATGGCCGCTCGGTCGAGTTCACGCCACGCAATGTGTTGAAGCGCGTGGTTGCCGCCTATGACAAGCTCGGCCTGAAGCCGGTGGTGGCGCCGGAGATCGAGTTCTATCTGGTGCGCAAGAATCCCGATCCAGACTATCCGCTGACGCCGCCTGTCGGCCGGTCGGGACGCGCGATCGGCGGCGGCGCCGGCTATTCGATCGCCGGCGTCAACGAATTCGACGAACTGATCGACGACATCTATCATTTCTCCGAAAGCCAGGGCCTGGAGATCGATACGCTGATCCACGAGGAAGGCGCCGGCCAGCTGGAGATCAACCTGCGCCACGGCGACCCGATCGAACTGGCCGACCAGGTGTTCATGTTCAAGCGCACCATTCGCGAGGCGGCGCTGAAGCACGAGATCTATGCCACCTTCATGGCCAAGCCGATCCAGGGGCAGCCTGGCTCCGCCATGCACATCCATCAGTCGATCATCGACAAGAAGACCGGACAGAACATCTTTTCGGCCGCGGACGGCTCGGAAACCGACGATTTCTTCCACTTCATCGGCGGCATGCAGAAGCATGTGCCGAACGCGCTGGTGATGTTCGCGCCCTATGTCAATTCCTACCGCCGGCTGACACAGGCGGCGTCGGCGCCGGTCAACAACAAATGGGGCTATGACAACCGCACCACGGCGTTTCGTGTGCCGCGCTCGGATCCGGCGGCCCGGCGCGTCGAAAACCGCATCCCGTCCTCCGATGCCAACCCCTATCTGGCGCTGGCGGCATCGCTTGCCTGCGGGCTGATCGGCATCACCAACAAGGTCAAGGCCGAGCCTCCCGTGCTGACCACTGCCAACGCCGACGAGATCGACCTGCCGCGCGGCCTGCTCGAAGCCGTCGACCTGTTCGAGGGCGACGAGGAACTCTGCGCGCATCTGGGCAAGTCCTTCGCCGCGACCTATGCGGCGATCAAGCGGGCGGAATTCGAGACATTCATGGAAGTGATCAGCCCGTGGGAGCGGGAGTATTTGTTGCTGAATGTGTAGAGGGGTAGCGAATAGCGAATAGCGAATAGCGAATAGAAGCAATATTGGCCGCTTTCCCTATTCGCTACTCGCTATTCGCTTTCACCTCCAAAATCTCCGAGTCTTCGCCACACCATGCCTTACCAATCCCCGATCTCCCCCGGCCGTTCCTGGTACGAGGATACAGCCGGCTCGAGACCTGAATATCCCGCGCTTGATGGCGACCGGACATGCGACGTCGTCATCGTCGGGGGTGGGTTCACCGGCCTGTCGGCGGCGGCGCATCTGGCCAAGGCGGGCACCAATGTCGTGCTGATCGAGGCGCACCGCTTCGGTGACGGCGCCTCTGGGCGCAATGGCGGACAGCTCGGCACCGGCCAACGTGCCTGGGCCGAAGACCTGGAAGCCGAATATGGCTTGTCCCGTGCCAAGGCGCTGTTCGATCTTGCCGAAGAGGCGAAGGCGCATCTGCTTGAATTCACCGCCTCCAACCAGATCGAAATCGACTATATGCCGGGCCAGCTCTCGGTGGCGCACAAGCCGCGCTATGTCGACGACTACAAGGCGCATGCCGAGATCATGGCGAGCCGTTTTTCCTACCCGCATATCTCATTCATGGATGCCAGGGAAACGGCGGAGCGGCTGGGCTCGACCGCCTATTTCGGCGGGACCCGCGACACCGGCACCGGGCACATCCATCCGATGAAGCTGGTGATCGGCACGGCGCGGGTGGCGGCGCAGGCGGGCGCGCAGCTGTTCGAGGGGACGCCGTCGACCGGCATCGTTTCCAGTGGCGGCAAGGTCAAGGTTTCGACGCCGAGAGGCACGGTGACAGCGCAGAAATGCCTGATCGCGGTCAACGCCTATGGCGGCACGCTCGAGCCGGTGAGTGCCGCGCACATCATGCCGATCGGTTCGTTCATCGGCGCGACGGTGCCTCTGGGGGCAGACTCAGACGTGCTCCCAGGCAGCGAAGCGGTCGACGATTCCCGCTTCGTCGTGCGCTATTTCCGCAAATCGAAGGACGGGCGGCTGCTGTTTGGCGGACGCGAGGTTTATGGCGTCAACGATCCGAAGGATATCCATATCCACATCCGCCGCCAGATCGCCGAGCTCTATCCGACACTCCAGGATGTCGAGATCACGCATGGCTGGGGCGGCTATGTCGGCATCACGGTGCCGAGAAAGCCGTTCGTGCGCGAAGTGATGCCCAATGTCATCTCGGCCGGCGGCTATTCCGGCCACGGTGTCATGCTGTCCAACTTCTTCGGCAAGCTCTATGCTGAAACCGTTGCCGGCAACCGCGACCGGCTGAAGCTGATCGAAGATCTGAAAATCCCGCCCTTCCCCGGCGGCCGGCGCTTCCGCACGCCACTGCTGTTCCTGGCGCTCAACTGGTTTGCGCTGCGGGACAGGATATAGGGACTGTTCCGTCCCGATGGAATCAGGACCGGACTCCATCTGTCGGCTAGAGCATGATTTTGGCGAAGCCGGATGCCACGTTTCGGAATCATGCTCCAGGCTGGATAGGTTCGCTCTGAGTTCCTGTAATATTGCTGTAATATTTGTTGCCGTAGCGGCACATTGCAGAATCCCTTGCAAAGGCGCAGAATCGCCTGGGAAGGCGTAGTGATGCCACAATCACCGGCAAAAGATGCCGGTTACGGGCGACTGACGGGGAATTCTGCGGGCTTGCCCGCTCCGGTTTCTTGGGACCGATGCAGATTTGGCGCCAGGTTCTTGGCATTCGATCGAAAGAACATCGGCCCGCTTATGGAGGTGGCAAGAGTGAGAGAGCCCTTCAGTTTCGGCACGCCGGAACGTCGGCGCTTTGCCATGCAGTTCGGATACGACATGCGGCCGTCCTTCTGGCAGGGAGTCCGCTCGAACTCGCATCTGGTGATCGCCGCGATCGGCACCGCCGCACTGCTTGGCGTCGCCGCCGTGGCGCTATGGCTGGCATTGCCGGCCAGCGACAGGCAAGCGGCAGCAAGCCCCGAACAGACTATTCCAACCATTCCGGTGAAGACGACGAAAATAGCCCCGGTGGGAGCCGCAGTCGCCGCGGCAGCCGTGCCGCAGGCAGCGCGCAAGTCCGACGCGGTTTCACCGACCGTGGCGGCCGCGGAAGCCAATATACCCGCACTCGCGGCCAATGATCCGCGCTGGACCGGTTCGCAGCAGAAGGCTGCATCCGCTTCCGCCTCGACTGCTCCGAGCCAGGTGGCGGCGGACAAGGCACCGGATAAGCAAGCGACGGCATTCGCGCAGCCGGCAGCCGATACCGATGCTACCGCTGAGCTTGCCAAGGTGGCCGCGCCCACCGCGACCGCGAGCAGCCACCCCGATGGCGCACAAACCGCCGCCATCCCTGAAGCGCAGCCGCAGGTGCCGACACAACAGCCCTCGGCCACGGAAGGCGACGGCAGCCAGGCCAAGGCGAAGTCACGGAAGGTTGCTGCCGCTGGAACAGGGCGTATCTTGAGGACCGTGACCATGCGGAGCGGTCCGAAGAAAAATGCCGCCGCCATCGGCACGGTGCCAGCCAGAACCTCGGTGCAGGTGATGAGCTGCAAGCAATGGTGCCAGATCACCTACAACGGCAAGACCGGCTGGATCTACAAGAGCTACATCAAGACCGGCGCCTGACGCCTACCGCCTTGGGTGGGGCACGCCCTTGCTTTGGCGTCTGTCGTTCCCCAAAACCGCTGCGCACTTTTGGACGACATACACCAGGCTTTCAGTGGACGACATACATAAGGCTTTCAGATGCAGCGGCCGCCGTCGACCTCCAGCGCCACACCGGTGATGAAGGCGGCTTCGTCCGAGGCCAGCCAGAGTGCGGCGTTGGCGATGTCGAGCGGCGTCGAAAGCCGCCCAAGCGGGATCGATGCGCGGAACTTCTCGCGGATTTCGGGCGTGTCGGCGCCCATGAATTTCTCCAGCATGCCGGTCTCGCCGGCAACCGGGCAGAGGCAGTTGACGCGGATGTTCTTCGGCGCCAGTTCCACCGCCATCGACTTGGTGGCGGTGATCGCCCAGCCTTTTGACGCATTGTACCAGGTGAGGCCGGGCCGCGGCCGCAGACCAGCGGTGGAGGCCGTGGTCAGGATGACGCCGCCACCTTGCCGTTCCATGATCGGCACCACGGCAAGTGCCGCGTGATAGATCGCCTTCATGTTGACTGATGTGATCAAGTCGAAGGTTTGCTCGTCGACATCGAGCATGTCGCCGTTGCGATGGGTGTAACCGGCATTGTTGACCATGATGTCGACGCGGCCGAAGGAGCTCTTGGCGGCATAAATCATCTCGTCGAATTCGGAGCGCAGCGAAACATCGGTCTGGGTCCAGATCGCCGCTTCACCGATCTCGCCGGCGACGCGCTCCGCTCCCTTGGCGTTGAGATCGGCGACAACGACCCTGGCGCCCTCCTGCGCAAATCGCCTTGCAATGCCCTCGCCAAAACCCGACGCAGCACCGGTGATGACGGCAACCTTGTTTTCCAGACGCATGTTCTTCCCGTTCATGATTGGTAACGATCAACCGCCACGCCAATGGCGCGCATCCGCGCAAAGCCACGGCTTCTGACCGGATTGGTCGAAAGATGTGCGGCCATCGCCGATTTCTCCTTTGGCTTTCGCTTCGATCCCGCTCTATGCTGCAACTGCGAAGGCTTCCGGAGCCGCGCCTGTCGACAAGCCTCCGGGTCATCGGACTGTCAAGGGGCAGGCGCATACACCCAGATGTGACACCATGGCACTGGAAAATTTAAATCGATTAGATTATATCAGCCGCGTACCAGCGACCGGCGTCAAAGCGGACAGACCATGACCAGCCAGATCATCCCCGTCGACCCTTTCGACTTCATCATTTTCGGCGGTACCGGCGATCTGTCGGAGCGCAAGCTGCTGCCGTCGCTCTATTATCGCCAGCGCGACCATCAATTCTCCGAGCCGACGCGCATCATCGGCACCTCGCGCTCGAAAATGAGCGATGAGGAATTCCAGGCCTTCGCCAAACAGGCGATCTCCGAGCATGTCAAACCGGCCGACATCGATGCCAAGGAACTGAAGACATTCCTCGCGCGCCTCTCTTATGTCTCCGCCGATGCAACGAGCGGCGCCGGCTTCGACAAATTGAAAAAGGAGATCGGCGACAGCGACCGCATCCGCGCCTTCTACCTGGCGGTGGCGCCGGCGCTGTTCGGCGATATCTCGCACAAGCTGAAAGAGCACAATCTGATCACGCCGAACTCGCGCATCGTGCTCGAAAAGCCGATCGGCCGCGATCTCGATTCGGCACGCAAGCTCAACGACCTGGTCGGCGACGATTTCCACGAAAGCCAGATCTTCCGCATCGACCATTATCTCGGCAAGGAGACGGTGCAGAACCTGATGGCGCTGCGCTTTGCCAATGCGCTCTACGAGCCATTGTGGAACTCCGCTCATATCGACCATGTGCAGATCACCGTGGCCGAGACCGTGGGGCTGGAGGACCGCGTCACCTACTACGACAAGGCCGGCGCGCTGCGCGACATGGTGCAGAACCACATACTGCAGCTCCTGTGCCTCGTCGCCATGGAAGCGCCGTCGTCGATGGATGCCGACGCGGTGCGCGACGAGAAGCTGAAGGTGCTGCGGGCGCTGAAGCGCATCAACGGCAACGAGGCGCCGAAGCACACCGTGCGTGGCCAGTACCGCGCAGGCGCCTCGGCCAGCGGAGCTGTAAAGGGCTATGTCGAGGAGCTTTCCCACGACAGCAACACCGAGACGTTCGTCGCCATCAAGGCCGAGATCGGCACCTGGCGCTGGGCGGGCGTTCCGTTCTACCTCAGGACCGGCAAGCGGCTGGCGACGCGGGTTTCGGAAATCGTCATCGAATTCAAGCCGATCCCGCATTCGATCTTCGGCGACAGCGCCGGGCCGATCTTCGCCAACCAGCTGGTCATCCGGCTGCAGCCGGACGAAGGCGTCAAGCAGTTCATCATGATCAAGGATCCAGGCCCGGGCGGCATGCGGCTGCGCCAAATCTCGCTCGACATGAGCTTCGCGCAATCCTTCGATGGCCGCGCCCCGGACGCTTACGAACGGCTGATCATGGACGTCATCCGTGGCAACCAGACCCTGTTCATGCGCCGTGACGAAGTCGAGGCGGCCTGGAAGTGGATCGACCCGATCCAGAATGCCTGGGAAAGCGCCAGGCAGGAGGCGCAAGGCTATACGGCAGGCACCTGGGGTCCGTCGGCCTCGATAGCACTGATCGAACGTGACGGGCGGACATGGCACGAGAGCAATTGAACAATACCGCCTACAGCTGGAACGGCTTCGCCGGGCGCCAGGATTTGGCGGCCGCCCTTGCCGGCCATGTCGCCGGCCGCCTAACCAAGGCGATCGCCGAGCGCGGCACGGGGCTGCTCGCCGTGTCCGGCGGCACCACGCCGGCAAAGTTCTTCGCCGCCCTTTCGGCGATACCCATTGCCTGGGACAAGGTGATCGTGACGCTGGTCGACGAGCGCTTCGTACCCGCCTCCTC
The DNA here is from genome assembly GCF_964254115.1 of Mesorhizobium sp. LjRoot246. Classification (NCBI taxonomy): domain Bacteria; kingdom Pseudomonadati; phylum Pseudomonadota; class Alphaproteobacteria; order Hyphomicrobiales; family Phyllobacteriaceae; genus Mesorhizobium; species Mesorhizobium sp. LjRoot246. Next base: position 6,184,827 of record NZ_CAXUSN020000001.1, read on the forward strand.
GCCGCGCTCCAATGCCGGGCTGGTGGCCGCCAATCTCTTGCAGAACGCGGCCAAGGCGGCGCGCTTCGTGCCGCTCTATCACGAAGCCACCAGCATCGAGGATGCGGCTTCATCCGACAATGCGGTGCTGCAATCGCTGCCCTGGCCGCTCGACGTCGTCGTGCTCGGCATGGGACCGGACGGCCACACCGCCTCGTTCTTTCCCGATGCCGACGATCTCGCAACACTGCTCGATCCGTCTTCCGACAGGATCGTGCTGCCGGTTCATGCGACAAGTGCCGGCGAGCCGCGGCTGACCCTGTCGCTGGCGCGCATCGTCGATGCCGGCTTCATCGCGCTGCACATCGAAGGCGAAGACAAGCGCACCGCCTTCGACGGCGCGGTGGCACCTGGACCGCGAAAGCCAATCCGCGCCGTGCTCGACGCCGCCCATAGGCCCGTAGAGGTTTTCTGGGCGCCCTGATTTGAACTTGCCAAGGGTCCCGGCGGACAGCCGGATTGTGTTCCGGGACCTCGCCTGAAAGGACCGACCCATGACCGCCAGACGCGACATCGAAGCCATCACCGAACGTATCCGCCAACGTTCAAAGCCGGGCCGCGAGCGCTATCTTAGCCGCATCGCCGAGGCATCGAACCGCACCGCCAACCGGGCTGTGCTGTCATGCGGCAATCTTGCCCACGGCTTTGCGGTGTGCAGCCCCTCGGAAAAGCTCGCGCTGGGTGCGGACAAGGTGCCAAACCTCGGCATCATCACCTCCTACAACGACATGCTGTCGGCGCATCAGCCGTTCGAGACCTTTCCGGCGCTGATCAAGGACGCGGCCCGCGAGGCCGGCGGCATTGCCCAGGTGGCCGGCGGCGTGCCGGCGATGTGCGATGGCGTGACCCAGGGCCAGCCCGGCATGGAGCTGTCGCTGTTTTCGCGCGACGTGATCGCCATGGCTGCCGCGATCGGCCTGTCGCACAACATGTTCGACGCCGCCGTCTACCTCGGCGTCTGCGACAAGATCGTGCCGGGGCTGGTGATAGCTGCTCTCACCTTCGGCCATCTGCCGGCGGTGTTCATTCCGGCCGGACCGATGACGACCGGCCTGCCCAACGATGAAAAGGCCAAGGTCCGCCAGCTCTATGCCGAGGGCAAGGCCGGGCGCGCCGAACTGCTGGAGGCCGAGTCCAAGTCCTACCATGGACCGGGCACCTGCACCTTCTACGGCACGGCGAATTCCAACCAGATGCTGATGGAGATCATGGGCCTGCACACGCCAGGCGCTTCCTTCGTCAATCCAGGCACGCCGCTGCGCGAGGCCTTGACCCGCGAGGCGACGAAACGGGCGCTGGCGATCACAGCGCTCGGCAATGCCTATACGCCTGTCGGCCGGATGATCGACGAGCGCTCGATCGTCAACGGTGTGGTCGGCCTGCACGCGACCGGCGGTTCGACCAATCACACCATCCACCTGATCGCCATGGCGGCGGCGGCCGGCATCGCCATCACCTGGCAGGATATTTCCGACCTTTCGGAAGCGGTGCCGCTGCTGGCGCGGGTCTATCCGAACGGTCTCGCCGACGTGAACCATTTCCATGCCGCCGGCGGCCTCGGCTTCCTGATCCGCGAACTGCTCGATGAAGGCATCCTGCATGAGGATGTGCAGACGGTATGGGGCGAAGGCCTGCGGCCCTACGCGGTCGAAGCAAAGCTCGGCGCCGACGGCGGCGTCGTGCGCGAAGCCTCGCCGCGGACAAGCGGCGACGAGAAAGTGCTGGCGCCTTTCAACAAGGCGTTCCAGGCGACCGGTGGTCTGAAGGTGCTGTCGGGCAATCTAGGCCACGCCGTCATCAAGACCTCCGCGGTGAAGCCGGAGCGGCGTATCATCGAGGCGCCGGCCAGGGTCTTCGACAGCCAGCACGGGCTGAACGAGGCGTTCAAGGCAGGCACGCTGACCGGCGATTTCATCGCCGTCATCCGCTTTCAGGGGCCGAAGGCCAATGGCATGCCGGAGCTGCACAAGCTGACCACCGTGCTCGGCATCCTGCAGGATCGCGGCCAGCGCGTGGCGCTGGTCACCGACGGGCGCATGTCGGGCGCCTCCGGCAAGGTGCCGGCGGCGATCCATGTGACGCCGGAGGCGGTCGAGGACGGTCCGATCGCCAGGATCCATGAAGGCGACATCATCCGACTCGACGCCGAGGCCGGAACGCTGGAAGTGCTGGTGCCGGCCGGCGACTTTGCACTGCGCCGGACAGCGGATGCCGACCTCATCGGCAACGAGTTCGGCTTCGGCCGCGAGCTGTTTGCCGGCTTCCGGCAATTGGTCGGCCGCGCCGACCATGGCGCCAGCGCCTTCGGCACGGCTTGACGGCAGTTTCGCATAGTTCATGAAAAAGGGCGGCACGTGGCCGCCCTTTTCGTTGCCTGCGAGACGGCCACTACGGTGTAACGGTGATCTCGCTCCGTTCGCCAGCCTTGATCGTCACCGGCATTTCCTTTTCATGGCCCGCATCGGACATGTGGCGGACGACCACATAGTCGCCGGCCGGAACGATCTGCTGCCAGGTGTCGCCATAGTTCAGGCCAAGCGCCTTGCGCTTGCCCTCTATGTCCTTTTTCGGCGACAGTATCTCGATCGAATAGGCACCGGGGGCCGACATGGCCAGAACGCCGGCATCGAGCGGCACCTTGATGTCCATGACATCACCGACCTTGACGCTGAACGGCTGCTCGACGACCGCAAGATCAAGCGTGGTCAGCGCGACATAATCGTCCGGCGGCAGCCAGAACTTGCTGTCCGGTCCATAGGAATGCTCGACACTGTCGCGCGTGCCGTCGATTTTCTTCTTCGCCTTGACGATCTCGAAGCCGAGGCCGGAACTGTCGGCCTTGTCACCGCCGGCGACATAGAAGGCGTTGAGCACAGCATGGCCGACGCCGACGATGACGTCCTTCTCGATCGTCTGCCCTGCGGTTAGCTGAATGGTCTCGGTGACGCTGCCGGCGCCGATCTGGACCGTGATCTTCTGTTCGCCCGCCGGCACGATGACCTTGGTGTCGCCATAGTGGGTGGTGCTGCCGCCCGGATAAGCGAAATCGAGGCTGGCCGCGTCGCTGATGTCGGCGCCCTGGTTTGGCCGCGGATGAATGAGAATGGTGCCTGCGTTCAAGGTGAAGAGCGGCTTGTAGACTTGGCCGGCCTCGATCTTGATTTTCTGCTCCACCTTGGCCTCGTCGTCGCGCGCGACGACGACATAGTCGCCCGGCTCGAGATTGCCGTTGTAGGTGCCATATTCGGTGGTGACGGAATCGCCACGCGAGCCATCAGCGCTCGCCTTGTAGATCTCCCAGGCATTGCCGTCGGTGATCGGCTCGCCACCTTCGGCCATCACCACTGTCGGCTGGAAATTGAAGTCCGGTTTGGCCGGCTCAGGCGCAGGCGCCGGGGCAGGTGCGGGAGCCGGTTCTGGAGCAGGCGCTGGTGCTGTCGCCACGGTCTCGACAAGCGCCTCCTGCAGCGCCTTCTCGTCGGAGGCCTGGATGTATTTGCCGCCGGTGTTGTCGGCGAGGCAGGCGATCTGCTTGCCTTCGTCGGCGGTGAGGCCGAAGCCGACGACATCGGCGGTGAAGTCGACGCCGGATGCCTCGAGCTCCTTGCCAAGCGCACAAGGGTCGCCGCCGCATGTTTCGAGCCCGTCGGTGATAAGCACGACGGTCGCCTTGTCCTCGGTGTATTTCAACGCTTCGGCAGCCTGTTTGACGGCCGCCGTCAGCGGCGTCTTGCCTAGGAATTTCAGGCTGTCGGCGGCGGCCGAAATGGCGCTGCCAGAACCTGCCTGCGGCGGCACGATCAGCTGGATATCCTCGCAGCTGCCCTTCTCGCGATGGCCATAGGCCATGAAGCCGATCTCATCATCGGTGGGGACCGATTGAAGCACGGTTCGAAGCGACTCACGGGCGATTTCGAGCTTGGGCTTGCCGTCGATCTGCGCCCACATCGAGCCGGAGGCGTCGAGAATGACGATGACCTTGTTTGCGGCGAAGCCGAACGTCGTCATCGACAAAAGGAGGATCGCCGCAGCGACGCCCCGTGCAAATCCCGCCATTGAAATCTCCTCAAATCCGCCCCTGATCCGGGCGGCAAAGCTATTTGACGTCGCGCCGGCACACAAGTCCGGACGCCCGATGCGCAAGGCAACGAATCCGGGTCAACTGGTTCCTTCGGAGCCTTCGCCGGCGCATTGGCTGACGGAGCATCAAAGAAAAACCCGCCTGTGCGGCGGGTCACTGGCGCAAGTCAGCACCATAGGCAAATATGTAGCATAGCTGCCCTCACCGAGTCAAGAAAAAATTCCTATCACAAAAAGCTACCGGCACAAAAGCTGCCGACACCGATCTTAACCCGAGTTCGTAGCCCTGGCCCGATGCGCCGGGGCCGAATGCCAAACTTTTCAGTGGAAGCGAAATCCGCTCAGTAGGTCGTGCGGCGCTCTTCCGAGGGCGGCCTGCCGAATTGCAGCCGGTAGCTCTGGGCGAAGTAGGAATGCGAGGTGAAGCCGGTCGCGATCGCCACGTCGAGGATCGGCATGTTGGTCTGGCGCAGTAATTCGCGCGCCCGCTCCAGCCGCAGCCGCATATAGTAACGGCCGGGCGTGACGCTGAGATGGCGCAGGAACAGGCGCTCGACCTGGCGCACCGACAGGCCGGCGGATTTAGCCAGTTGCACCGCCGACAGCGGCTCGTCGAGATGGTCGGCCATCAGTTCGACAATGCGCCTGAGCTTCTCCGACTTGCCGGTCAGGTCGCGTTCCGGCCCGACACGCTGGCGGTCGCCGGCCGAGCGGATGCGTTCGTGCTGGAACTGGTTGGCGACGCCATTGGCGAGGTTCGAGCCGAAATCGCCGCGCACGATCTCCAGCATCAGGTCGATCGAGGTGGTGCCGCCGGCACAGGTGTAACGCTTGCGATCGATCTCGAAGACATTGCCCGTGCAGTTGATGTCGGGGAACCGTTCGACGAAGCCGGCGCGGTTCTCCCAATGGATGGTGCAGCGATAGCCTTCGAGCTGGCCGGCCTCGGCCAGCAGGTAGGATCCGACCGACAAGGCACCGAGCGCATTGCCGCGCCTGCCCCAGCTGCGCAAAGCCGCCAGCACCTTGCTCTTGCCGGGAAATTCAGTCGTCAGCCCGACCGAGACGAAGAGGATATCGACCGGCGGCAGGTCGGCAACGGCATAATCGATCTTGAGCGGCAGGCCATTGGAGGCCATCACCGGATCGCCATCGGCCGACACCGTCGTCCACCCGTAAAAGTCGCGACCGAGCAACCGGTTTGCCGACCGGAACGTATCGATTGCCGCGGCCAGCGAGAACATGGAGAACTTGTCGACCAGCAGGAAAGCGAATTGCCGGCCGCCTTGAACGGGGTCCGTCATGACCGGCCGTTCTGAGGGAACACTGGGGTTCGGCAAAGCTGCGGCTTTCTGGCGGGTCAGAATGACGGCCGTTTCAGTCCGGCCGCAAGGTAGGCCGAGGCTAACGTATTGGCCATCAGCATGGCAATGGTCATCGGGCCGACACCACCGGGAACCGGCGTGATGGCGCCGGCGGCCTTGGACGCTTCGGCATAGGCGACATCGCCGACGAGGCGCGACTTGCCCTCACCCTTTTCCGGCGCCGGTATGCGGTTGATGCCGACATCGATGACGGTAGCACCTGGCTTCACCCAATCACCCCTGATCATCTCCGGCCGGCCGACGGCGGCGACAAGAATGTCGGCGGTGCGGGCCAGGGCCGGCAAGTCCTTCGTCCGGCTGTGGGCGATGGTGACGGTGCAATTGGCGGCAAGCAGGAGGTTGGCCATCGGCTTGCCGACGATGTTGGAGCGACCGACGACGACGGCATTGAGGCCGGACAAATCCTTGCCGCGCACACGCTCGATCAAAAGCATCGAGCCGGCCGGCGTGCAGGGCACGAAGGCTGTCTCGAGTTCGCCGGTGCCGAGCTTGCCGACATTGATGAAGTGGAAGCCGTCGACATCCTTCTCCGGCGCGATGGTCTGGATGATCTTGCCGGCGTCGATATGGGCCGGCAGCGGGAGCTGGACCAGAATGCCGTTGATGGCCGGATCGGCGTTGAGGTCGCCGATGATCTTCAGCAATGCCGGTTCGGAGGTTTCGGCGGGCAGCGTGTGCTGGACGGAATGAAAGCCGCATTCCTTGGCGGTGCGCGATTTGGAGGCGACATAGACCTGACTGGCGGGATCCTCGCCCACGATGACAACGGCAAGACCGGGCTTGGCCTTGCCGTTCGCGACAAGTTCGGCCGTCAGGGTCTTGACCGTCCGCACAACGTCTCCGGCAACGCTCTTGCCATCAATCACTTCGGCCATGAACCACCCTCAACACCAGAATGCCCAAGCGCGTCGCTTCAGGAAGCGACGCGCTTTTCGATCTTTCACAGCGTGGCATTTTCACGAAAATTCCAACACGCAATCCCGCCAAAGCGCCGTCCCATGCCGTTTACGCGAAACCGGCATGTTTTTGTACGGCACAGCGAAGAATTTTGTGGCTCAGAAATACCTGCGGCGCGCCCGGCTCTCGGTGAGTTCGCGAACCGCTTCACGAAATTCGCGCAGGCTGGCGCGGATTTCCTCGATTGGCGCTTGCTGCTCGACGTCCTCCACAGCCCGCCGCGGCTCCGATCGCTGATGAGGCTGAGGCCCCTGCTGCGGGATAGGCGGCTGCGGATAAGGCGTGGAAGCAGGCTGAGGCGGATATGGCGTCTGCCCGGCATTGGAGGCAGGCATGGGCTGCGGACGGGGATAGCTGGGCTGCTGCATATAGGCCAGCGGCTGCGCGTAGGGATAGAGTTGCGGACCCGAATGCGGTCGCTGCGGCATCATCGGAGGCGATGGCGGTTGCGCCGGCTGCTGCGCTTGAGGGGCGCGGCCGCCCGGCTGAAAAGGCGGAGGCGGGTAGGCTGCAGCAACCGGCTGCCGAGGCGCGAAGGCCGGTGCCGGCTGCGGAAAAGCGGGGGACGCCGGATCGGACGTTGGCTTCCTGTTTTCAGCGGAGACCCACTCACCGCCATCGAAGGGTTCTTCGGAGGACGGCTCGCGGGACACGGCCTTATGCAGCCTCGACAGCAAGGCACCGATCCGGCCGGGACCTTCGGCCGGCGCGACCTCGGCCTGCTGGACGGGCGGCGGTGCGGCCGGCGGTGGCGGCGCTGGCGGGGGTGCCGATGGCTGCGGTGTTGGTGGTTGTGGCGCCGGTGGCGGTGCTGCCCGATACGGCTTGTCCTCGTAGCTCGTACGGCGTTCGTCCGTGCCGCGGTCGCGGCGCGATCGCGAATTGGCGGTATCGCGCAGGCTCTCATAGGCTCCACGCATGGCACCGAGCCCAATGCCGGAGGCAAAGCCCAGCAACAGCCCGGCAAGCGCCACCACGACCCGCGACGGCCCGTTCGGCTCAAGCGGCGCGAAGGCCTTCGAGATCACGTTGATGTTGGCGGTGTTGATGTCCTTCTGCTCGCCGGTCTCCTTGGCGCGCAGCAGATACTGTTCGTAGACGGAACGTTTGGCAGCCGCTTCACGCTCCAGTTCGCGCATCGACACCAGATCGCTGTTGACGTCGCCGCTGCGAACCTTCAGCTGCGCCAGGCGAGAGGCGAGATCCTGTTCGAGCTGGACCGCGCGCTTGAGGTCGACCTGCAGCGACGAGCCGATGCGGCGCAGCTCGGCGGCGATGCGGTCGCGTGCGCCGTCAATCTGTGCATTGAGTGCCTGGAGTTCGGGGTGACGTGGGCCGAACCGGATGGCGGCGCGGTCAGCCTCCTGCTTGAGCGACGCATATTGCGAACGCAGATCGCTCATCGTGTTGGAGTTGATCTCCTCCGGCAAGGTGCCGGTCAGGACCGAGTTGACGTCGACCGAACGCGCCGAAGCGGCCCGGGCGTTGAGTTCCAGCGTTCGGGCGCGCGCAATCGACAGCTGCTCGTTGAGCTTCAGCATTTCGTCGTCGCTGATGAGGTGGCCCTGCGCATCGACAAGGTCGTGCGAGGCCCTGAAATCCTCGACCTTGCGCTCGGCCGCCTCGACGCCCTTGCGCAACTCGTCAAGCCTGGCCGTCAGTTCGTCGGTGGCGCGGCCGGCTGTGTTCGACTGGATCTGGCCAAAGGTCTGCAGGAAGACATCCGTCATCGTGTTGGCGATGAGGGCCGATTTTTCGCCATTCTGCGTGGTGGCACTGACGGTGATGACGAAGGTCTTGCCGCCACGCTCGACCGACAGGCTCTCGGCGAGATTGCCGACAGCAAGCGCACGGCGGCGGCTGTCGTCGACACCGCCCGGCCCGTCATTGCGAGACAGGACGGAGCGGATAAGCGACATGACGCTGAGGCCGCCTCCGCCTTGCCCATTGAATTCCGGGTCATTGACGAGGTTGAGCTTGTCGACGACCTTGTTGAGAACGGTGCCTGATGTCAGCACCCGGACCTGGTTTTCGACGATGGCCAGCGTGGCGTCGGAGGCGACGACCGACTGGGTCAGGTCGCGGTCGGTGAGCTTCAGGTCGCGCGGATCGACGATCAGTTCGGTGGTGGCTTCGTATTTCTTCGGCGTCGACAGCGCGATGGCGATGCCGAGCGCGGCACCCAGTATCGTTGTCGTTACGATCAGCGCTTTCGACTTGCCAACACCACGGACGACCTGCATCGGATCGATCAGCGGCTTCCACTGCTGGCTGTCCGGGCCGTCGTTGTGGGACGCCGGCGCGTCGCCTGAATGGGATGGTTCGGAGGTACGATCGGGGCGATAGGTGCCAACGGTTTCGGCGGCAGCAGGCTGTGTCCGAGAGGTGGCGTGCGCATGGCTCGCTGACGAAGCGGGTTCATAGCCAGCCTGATACCCGTCCGTTGCAGCCGGATCCGACAGCTTCGGGTTCGTCGGCGTCTCGCGCCGTGACCGGGCGAGGCGATGGCGCGTCGCGGCATCCTCGCGCCACGACGGGTCCGCGCGATCGCCGATCGAGACCAGTGACGCGTCGGGTTCGTCACCGCGCACAGCCTGGCCAAGTGCCAGCAACGAGCGCTCGCGCTTCCAGTCTTCGCGGTTTTCCCTGTCGACCATCGTCTGGAACTTTACCCTTGGCGACCTGCGAACGGCGATTGGCCATTCGTTAAGCCACGCTAAACAGGCATGGAAAACAAAAGGTTAATTTTCCCGCGCCGGCGGCAAGGTTTCTCTCTTTGGTTGCATCTATTTTCAACGCAATCTCAAGCTCCAGAACGGCACGTTAAGCTTTCCGGCCTAGGCTCTCCCTGAGACATGACGCAGGCCAGTGACATACCGCAAAGGCGGCCCCTCGCCCGGATCGGCGGCTTTTTGGCCGAACGACGGGGGCTGCTTCGCGACTATTTCTCGGCGATCAGCGGCGCCGGCGGGCGGCTGGTGTTTTCGCTGGCCTATTTCATCGCGCTGGCCAACACGCTGTCCATTTCCGAGTTCGGCATGTTCGCCACCGCATCGGCGGCCGGCGTCATGCTGTCGCGCATCCTCGCCTTCGGTTTCATCTCGGCGCTCTACCGCACCGCCACCATCCGTCCCAACCTGATCGGCACCTTCACCGCCGGCTTCCTGCTGCTCGGCGTATTGTCGCTGCCGCTGCTGGCCGCGGCCTCGTTCGGCGTCTATCTGCTTTTCTTCGCCAACACCGTGCCGCTGTCGGTGTTTGCCGCAATCGTCTTTGCCGAAGCGCTGCTGTGGCGGCCGGTGGAAGTGGCGCTGATCGTCAACAACGGCCTGGGCAAATTCGGCCGCGCCGCGCTGCTGGCCATCCTGGCGACGGCGTTGCGGGCGCTTGGCGCGGTGCTGTTCATGTTCTGGGCGCAACACAGCGTCTGGATATGGTCGTGGTTCTACATCGGCGCCAATGCCGCCTCGTTGATATTGGCTTTCGGCTGGTTCTATCCGCGACAGCGGCTGCGGCTGCGCATCGAGCTGTATTTGCGGCGGCTGGCTGATTCGATCTACGTGGCCGGCGCCGAAGTGCTGTTCTACCTGCAGATGGAGTTCGACAAACTGCTGGTTCTCGCGATCGGCGGACCGCATCTGGCCGGCATCTACGCCATCATCATGCGGCTGGTCGACCTGACCGCCATTCCGATCCGCACCTTCTCGATGATGCTGGTGCAACGTATGATGCGCGCGCCGGAGCTGCTGTCACGGCTGGCGGTCAAGAGCGGCATTGAAGGCGGCGTGTTCGCGGTGTCGACGCTGGCGCTGCTGACACTTGGCATCGTGCTGCATTTCTTCCCCAATGCGCTCGGCAAGAATGTCGCCGAGGCGGCCCCGCTGGTGGTGCTGGCGATCTGCGTGCCGGGACTGCGCAATCTGGTCGAATACCAGGCCGAGCTTTTGTTCGCACGCGGCCAGACGCTGGTGCGGGCGCTCAATCTCGGCCTGCTCGCTGGGCTGAAGGCGCTGTTGCTGACCTATGTGCTGACAACCATCCTCGACACGCCGGACCTGGTGCTGTCGCTCAACGTCGTCTTCCTGCTTCTGTATCTCGCCTCGACGCTGCTCACCTATTCGGCGATGCGCAAGCCGGCGAAGCCGATCTAGCACTACGAGCGGTCGAGCCCAATCAAACGGCGGATGCGGCCGATATCGGTGCCGATGAAGGATTGCATGCCGATCGCCACCTGCTCCGGCTCCATGGAAGCAACGAAGCGGCGGAACTCGTCGTCCGACAGCGCTTCGCCGGTCCAGTGGACGCGGCAGAACTCTTCCGAGCCGTGGAAGTGGCCGGCGCCCTGCAGCAGATCGTCGACATAACGGCCGTAGATCATGCATTCGGAGAATTTGCGCGCCGAGCCGACGACCTCGACCCAGTCGCGGCCATGGACCTTCTCGATCCGGCCACATATGGCCAGCACGGTGTCGCGCCGCCAGGCGACCAGCGTCGAGATGTAGTCGTGGACCGATGTCCGGGACGGATCGATGCCGAGTGCCGACCCCGCGTTGCGCGACCAAATGCGATGCTCTTCATGGCCTTCGTCCGCCAGCACACCGTCGCGGCGGAACAGCCGCGCCTTGCCGTCGCGCCAGAAGGCGCCGCAGTCGAAAGGTTTGAGGAAAGCGACGTCGGAATCGCAGAAGATAAAAATGTCTTCCCCAGCGTGCGCGGCAATCGCAATGCGGCGCAATTGCTGCACGTGCCAGCCGCGCAACGGCTGGGTCTTCAGGCTGAGCCAGACGCGCCGGCGAAACAGGCTGAGCGGATCGTCGAAGGCATGCAGCCAGCGCGGCAGCAATTCCCGCTCATCGACGACTCTGCGACGGCCGGTCTCCAATTGGCGAAACAGCCTGACATCGCGATGTTCGACCAGGATGTAGTGGTGCGCAGCGCCGGAAACGTGGCGGTCAAGTGTCTCGCACAATAGGCGGCAGCGCTCGAAATCGGGCGCGTAGCTTGCCGTCACTATTGCCGCCGTCGGTATCTGCCGCAGCGGGCTCGGCTCTACAGCGGCGCCTGGCACGAACCTGCTGTTCAATTGCTGTCTCCCGCGGCTTCGGGTGTCCGCGAAAATCTCTGCCTGGCAACACGCAGCAGGAACAGCGGATTGCCGACAACGTAGCGGCGCCACAGGCGGCTCGGTTCGACAGCCAACCGAAACAGCCATTCGAGCCGCAGCCGGCGCATCCACAAGGGCGCCCGGGGCACCGCGCCGCTCAGGAAATCGAGCAATGCGCCGACGGCGATCGGCAGCGTGCAGTGGCGTGCGTCGATGTGGCGTTCGATCCACAATTCCTGGCGCGGTACACCCATGGCAACGAGCAGCACGTCAGGCCGCAGCGCGGCGATCCGGTCGACGATTTCCTGCTCCTGCGAAGCGGGGAAATAGCCGTCATGGATCACCACGAAGCTATGCTGCACGGCCAGTGCCGCCAGCTTGACCGACGCCGCTTCGGCGTTGACGCGCGTCGCGCCGAGCAGCCCGACGGTCAGCGGTGTCGTCGAGGCCTGCAGGAAGGCGGGGACGAAATCGGTGCCGTTGAGATTGTCCGGAAACGGCGCCCCGTAAAGGAGCCTCGCCGCCAGATCGACACCGATGCCGTCGGGCAGGATGAGGAAATCATCGAGCGCCTGGGCGAACACCGGGTCGGTATAGGCGATGTTGGCGTTGTGAGCGTTGAGGAAACTGACCTTGGTGAAGCGCTGCTCGGCAATCAGCCGGTTCAGCAGGACGATGGCATCGTTCCAGCGGATCGCAACCACCGGGATGCCGAGGATCGTCTTCAGCATGTCGAGCCCGAACGCGACGCGGGCGGAATGCATGTTCATGCAAGCGCCTCCTGCCTGGCGTGTCCGAGCTTTTCGAGGCCGTGCCGGATGGCGGCATCGAGAGCCTTGATTTGCGAACGCCGGAATGCGCTGCCGTCGACGTCACGGATGTCGGCGGCCGCGGCCTCCAACGCCCTGGCGAAGGCAACGGGATCATCGGTGACGACGCAATTGGCCGGACGGTGGTCGATGCCGCGCAGCGAGCGGCTGGTGGCGACGGAAGGCAGGCCGAGCTCGAAGGTTTCGATGGTCTTCAACTGGACGCCACTGCCGGCGGTGCTGATCAGCGGGATGACGGCAGCATTACGCACGAAAGCCTGCGCGTCGGGCACGCGGCCGACAAATTCGACACCCGGATGCTTCGACGTGACGCCCGAAGGCATGTGGCCGGCGACGCGGATGCGGAAACCGGGCCGCAGATGCGGTACGACCTTCTCCAGGAACCAGTCGAGGCCGATGCGGTTCGGCTGCCAGGTCCAGGTGCCGATCAGGGCGGCGTCGCAGTCTATGCGGCGCGGGCCTTTCGGGGTTGGCGCCTGGGCACCGATCACCAGTGGCAGCACCGCCGAGCGATCGTCGGAGGCGACACTGAGTGCGGCGCGGTCTTCCTCCGCCAGGGTGAAGACGAAGCGTGCCCGGCGGCAGAGACGCTCTTCCATGACCTTGAGCAACCTCGCCTCACGGCGAAACAGCAGGCGCTGGAAGAGGCTGCCAGCGGCAGCGGCGTTCTCCCGCGCCGAAAGATGCTCGACATTGTGGGCAACAAAGATCGAAGGCCGGTCAGCGAACAGCTTTTCGAAGGCGCCCGCTAGCTGCACGGAATTCAGGACATAGCCGTCGACCGGACCGGCGCTCTCTATGGCAGCGACAACATCGGTGTCGGAGACGGCGCGCAGCTTGACCGACGCGAAGGTGAGACCCGAAAGCAGCGCCTTGCCGACCCAGGCCAGCTTTTGCCGTGCGGAGGCATTGTCCGTGCGCACGTCGATCGCACCCAGCACCACGGTGTTTTCGGGATCGGCCGCGGGTTTTCCCGGCCAGGTGAAGCCGATGACGGTGACGCGCGCGCCAGCGCGCCGCAAGGCGGCGATGATCGCAGCGTTGGCGATCTCGTAGCCCGAGGCGAGAGCGCCGTCGGGCACGATCGATGTGGCGAACAGCAGATGCATCTCACCTATCCTGTGGTGTAGCCGGTAGCAAAGTGCGGTGAACCCTTGATTAAGCGGGCACAATCAACGACCGAAAGCCCCCGCTTGCCGGCGTTCTCCGTGCAAGGTGATTAACGAAACCTTATCAACCGCGGTGCTACCAGAGCCCAACTCACCATGTGGCTGGACGCGGATGATCCCTTTGCCATCGGACGGTTCGGTATCGATCGCGGGGCGCACGCCACGGCTTGACGTCGAGGCCGTCGAAGCGGTCGTCACCTTGCCGACCTTCAAGCGGCCCGAGCAGGTGCTGGAAACGCTGGCGTCGCTGCACGCGCAGCAAACCGGCAGGTGCTTTGCCGTCATCGTCATGGAAAACGAAGCCGAGGCGCGCGCCGGCGCCAAGGCGGCACTGCCGCTGTTCGAGCGCGGCGAGATACCAGGCCTGGTCATCGTCGCGCATGATCGCGGCAATTGCAGCGCCTACAATGCCGGCTGGCAGACGGCGATCCAGCTATTCCCCAACTTCAGGCACCTGCTGGTCATCGACGATGACGAGATCGCCGATCCGCAATGGCTGGAACGGATGTGCCGGGCTGCCGAAACGCTCGACGCCGATATTGTCGGCGGCCCGCAGGTGCCCGTGTTTGCCGATCCAGCCCATGCGAGATGGGCCGAGCATCCGGTGTTCGCACCGCCTTACCGGGAGACAGGGCGCGTTCCGGCACTCTATTCGTCCGGCAATCTTCTGGTCGGGCGCAACGTGCTGATCGCCATGGGTCCGCCCTTTCTCGATCTGAAATTCAACTTCATGGGCGGCGGCGACTCCGATTTCCTGAGCCGGGCAGCGCAGCGCGGTTTCGTGCTTGGCTGGTGTGCTGAAGCGCAAGTGCAAGAAACCGTTCCGGCCCGGCGTGTCGAAGCCGACTGGATTCGTGCCCGCAGCCTGCGCAACGGCGTGATCTCGACACTGGTCGAAAAGAAGAAGCGCGCCGGCATGCCGCTAGCCGGCGCCAAGGTGTTGCTGAAGAGCCTGGCGCTGCTTGCCGCCTCGCCGTTTCGCGGCCTGATCCGGCTGGTGCGGACGCGATCGCCGGCGATCGCCATCTACCCCGTCCATGTGGCGCTGGGCCGCGTGCTGGCCGAATTCGGATATGCCAATGAGCAATACCGTCAGCCTGAGAAAAACTGAGCGCGCGCCACTCAGCGCCGCGTTCACGCGCGAAGGCGTGGCCACGGCTATTGCCGCGCTGCTGTTCACCGTCATCATGGTGTCCTTCCGGCCGTTCCAGCCGGCCGGTGCCGAACTCACCGGTCAAGGCGGCGACATCGTCAACCAGCTCGGCTTCGGTTCGCTCGGCGCCATGTCGATCTTCTCGCTGATGGCGTTTGCCGATCCGCGTGTGGTGCGCTCGCTGCTCAGCCCGTCCTGGATGCTGATGCTGGGCTTCTTTTTCCTGTCGGTGATCCTGTCGACCGATCCGTCTTCGGCCGTGCGCGCCGCTTCCTTCACCCTGATCGGCATCCTGACGATGGCAACGATCCTGGTGCTGCCGCGCGACGCCGAGGCCTTCTCGAAGGTCATCATCTTCACCGCCGTCGTGGTCATGGGCCTTTCCTATCTCGGCCTGATCGTCTTTCCGCACGAGGCGATGCACACCGCCGACTCACAGGAGCCCGAACATGCCGGCCTGTGGCGCGGCGTGTTCACCCACAAGAACATCGCCGGCCCGATCATGGCCTGCCTCAGCTTCGCAGGCCTGTATCTCTACCGGCGCGGGCAGCGGTATTGGGGCGCCGGGATCTTCTTCGCGGCGATGGTCTTCATGCTGCACACCGGCTCAAAGACGACCGCCGGCCTGGTGCCGTTCTCGATCCTGATCGTGATGTTCCCAAGCCTGCTGGGCATGCGGCTCGGCACGCCGATCCTGTTTGCGCTGGCGATCATCGCCACGGCGGTCGGCACGCTGGGTATCGTCTTCCTGCCACCGATAAAACATCTGGCGGCGATCTATTTCCCCGATATGACCTATACCGGCCGCACGACGCTGTGGGAATTCGCCGGCAGCATGCTGGCGAAGAAGCCATGGACCGGCTACGGCTATGAAAGCTTCTGGGGCACGCCGCTGCTGCTCAACCAGGACCAGCCCTTCGACCGGCCATGGGACATCAGAACCATCGTCCACGGCCATGACGGCTATCTCGACATCGCCGTGCTGATGGGCATTCCAGCACTTTGCGTGGCGGTCTACACCTTCCTCATCGCGCCGTTGCGCGATTACATGCGCATTCCGCTGCGCAGGGAAAATATCTTTCTCGGCGACTTCTTCATGATGGTGGTGCTGTTCACGGCGCTCAATGCCTTCCTCGAAAGCTTCTTCTTCCATCGCGGCGACCCGGTCTGGCTGTTCTTCGTGCTCGGCGTGCTTGGCCTCAGGCAAGTCTCGCTGCGGCCGATCGCGGTGCGCGATCCCGATGACAGGGCTTCCCCAGGGAAGCGCTAGCGTCTATGTGAAGGTCTTCCTCCGGAGGGCTTTCAATGACGATCAGGCTTGTTCTCGCCGGCTGCGGCAATATGGGTTACGCCATGCTCTCGGGCTGGCTGAAATCAGGCAAGCTTGCACCGTCGGCGGTTTTCGTAGTCGAGCCCAATGCCGATCTGCGCAAGCGCGCCGCCGCACTAGGTTGCGGCACTGCGGCCGATGCCGGTGCCATTCCGGCCGACGCCGTGCCCGATCTCGTCGTCATCGCGGTGAAGCCGCAGGTGATCCGCGACGTCACCGCCGCCTACAAACGCTTCGGCGACGGCCGCACCACCTTCGTCAGCATCGCCGCGGGAACACCGGCCGCCACCTTCGAGGAAATCCTGGGCAATCGCGCGCCGGTCGTGCGCTGCATGCCCAACACGCCCGCGGCGATCGGCAAGGGCATGATGGTGGTGTTTTCCAACAAGCGGGTTTCCGACGATACCAAGCGGTTCGTCGCCGACCTTTTGTCGGCGAGCGGCGAAGTGGCCACCATCGACGATGAGGGCCTGATGGATGCGGTGACCGCCGTGTCCGGATCGGGGCCGGCCTACATCTTCCATTTCATCGAAGCGCTGACCGTGGCAGCCGAGAAGGCCGGACTGCCGGCGGCGACCGCCAAGCTGCTCGCCATGCAGACCGTCTACGGTGCCGCCTCGCTCGCCGCCGAAAGCGGCGAGGAACCGGGTGTGCTGCGCCAACAGGTCACC
This sequence comes from Mesorhizobium sp. LjRoot246, assembly GCF_964254115.1. Taxonomy (NCBI): domain Bacteria; kingdom Pseudomonadati; phylum Pseudomonadota; class Alphaproteobacteria; order Hyphomicrobiales; family Phyllobacteriaceae; genus Mesorhizobium; species Mesorhizobium sp. LjRoot246. The sequence goes on from NZ_CAXUSN020000001.1 coordinate 6,201,545, forward strand.
AGCCCCAACGGCACGACGGCGGCGGCGCTAGCCGTTCTGATGGGCGAGGACAGGCTGACCAACCTGCTGACGCAGGCGGTGGAGGCAGCGCGACTCAGGTCTGTCGAACTGGGGAAGTAAACGGACGTCTAAGCGAGATCCGTGTGGGAAAAGTCGTTGCCCTTGTAGAGCAAGGCCGAGCCATGACTCTTTGCGCAAGCGTAGGATAGGCAATCCGCGAGGTTGAGCTGAGCGGGATGCCCGCGCCCCTTCCCGTAGTCCGAGAATGCTTGAATCGCCAACTTGGCATCGCCGGCGCCGATCGGCACAATTTCGATTTCAGCCTCGCGCAGAAAAGCCTCTATCGCCGCTTCTACAATAACAGGCTCGATAGCAAGCATGGTGGAGAGCCGCATCGCTGCTTCGAGCACGACTAGCGCGGAGGTTATTTTGTGTGGTGTTGCCTGGATCCGATTGCTCCATTCGCCAGCATCCTCTTCTCTCGAAAGAATTGCGACAACGACAGAAGTGTCGACGAACATCAGGAATGTCCCCACATGTCGTCGATCTCATCCTTACTTACAGGCCGGCCGCCCTGGCCGGCTTTGGCCTTTAAATCCTCGGCGATGGCAGCAAGCCGCTCCGCCAGGGGAACGCGTCCGCTTTCCCGTTTCAATTCAGACTCAAGCGCTTCGATTACCGCCTCGGTCATGGAAATCTTGCGTTTGGCGGCGAGCCGTCGTGCCAGTTCACGCGCGCGCGGGTCCCTAATCTGGAGATTCATTGGCGTCCTCATCGGCATCTGCACTACAATATAGTGCATTTGTCATGACAGCGCCATAACGGGCTATTTTCCGTACAGCATCTCGTCCTGCAGTCGGCGCAGGGCGAACAGCCTCGTCGTCTGGTCAGGCGCGGCATTGTCGGCGGTCAGCAACTCGCCTTTCCTGACCGGTTTCAGCACCTTGCCGCCCTCGAGCAGGCCGACCGGCACGGCGCGCTGGGCGCGGGCTTCGCCGACGGTCATGGTCCAGGAGCGGTAGCAGGTCTCGCCGATCGCATCGAAGGTCTCGCCCGCGGCGAGGTCGCGCTTGGCGACGGCGCACACCTCGGCGACCGGCCGCGGCAGCGGCACCATGTCGGGCTTGCCGAAAAGGACGATGCGGGCGGCGGTCAGCGGCACCTCAAGCGAGGTCAGATGATAGGGCCGGAACAGGCTGTAATAGGGGCCGTGGCCGATATGCAGATCGTCCATGCGCTCGATGATGCGCGGATGCGTCGCCTCGACGATGACGAAGACGCCGGGCGCGACGCCCTTACCGACCGTGTAGTCGACGACGCCTTTCTTCAGCAATAGCCCACCATCCTCGCGCGGGATCAGCACCTTGGCGAGGTCGTCGCGGTCGGCCTTCGGGCCATGCATGCCGGGCACATCCGGCACCAGCCCGGTGGCATTGGCGATGGCGCACATCTCGACCATCGTCTTGGAACCGTCGACGAACTCGACCAGCATACGCGGGTTCATGTTGCGGCGAATCGCTTCCGCGCGATAGTCGCCGGCATGGCGTCGTGGTTGAGCGGGTTGTTCTTGCCCTTGCCGGCCGAAACGATGGTCAGCCCGAGCGCCGACGCAAACTCGATCAGTTCCATGCAACTCGACGGCTCGTCGCCCGCACCCACCGAATAGACGACGCCAAGCCGGTCGGCTTGCTGCTTGAGATAGCAGCCGATGGTGACATCGGCCTCGACGTTCATCATCACCAGATGCTTGCCATGCTCCATCGCCTTCAGGTCGAAATCGGCGGCGACCCCCGGCTTGCCGGTGGCGTCGATGACGACGTCGATCAACGGATTGGTGACCAGCATCTCGTTGGAGGTGATGGCGATCTTGCCGCTCTCGATGGCGCCGGTGACTTTCGACGCGGTGTCGGCTTCGAGCGCCATGGCTTCATCGCCATAGGCGATACGGATCGCATCGCGCGCGGTGTGCGGGCGGCGCGTCGAGACGGCGCAGACCGAAATGCCCGGCATCAGCATGCCTTGCGTGACAAGATCGGTGCCCATTTCGCCCGAGCCGATGACGCCGATGCGCACTGGGCGACCCTCGGCGGCACGCCTGGCGAGATCGCGGGCAAGGCCGGTCAGGGCAACATTGGTCATGCAGGAATGTCCACAGCTTCGTGATTTGGAGGCGGCAATAGCAGGGAACCGCCCCCTTTTGCCAATGAAACCGTCTGATGTCGCTTCAAACCACCCTGACGTAGCTCGTCATGCCCGATTTCTGATGCTCGATGATGTGGCAGTGCAGCAGCCAGTCGCCGGGATTGTCGGCGACGAAGCCGAGCTGAACCTTCTCGTTGGGCTGGATGAGATATGCGTCGGAAATCACAGGCTGAACCGGGCGCGTCGAGGATGACAGCACCTTGAAGCTCATGCCGTGCAGATGCATGGGGTGGGATTGCGGCGTCAGGTTCTCCATGTCGATGACGTAGCTTTGGCCAAGCTTCAATTCGGCCAGCGGCGCGGTCGGATCCGGCGTATCGCCGGGCCACGGCACCTTGTTGATGGCCCAGAAACTGTAGCCTAGCGAACCGCAGATGCCATCGCTCGGGACGTTTTCCGCCGTGGCGCTCAGAGCCAGGGAAATATGCTTGGCGCCGGCGAGATCCACTTCCGCCACCGGATTGACCTCCAGCGGAGCGACATCACGAATGTCCCGTTTGAGGGATTTTCCTGTCGCGCGCAGGGTTGCCAGGATTTTTGGCTTGGTGCCCCTGACGTCCCTCAGGCTGACGATCGCACCCTCCTCGTCGGGCATGCGGATAGCCAGCTCCATGCGCTGGCCGGGTCCAAGCAACAAGGCATCGGGTGAAAAACGCTCAGGCACCGGATTGCCGTCCAGTGCGATGACAGTCGCTTCCGCACCGTCGATGCGAAAAGCGTAGATCCGTGTAACGTCGGTGATAGCGACGCGCAGCCGCGCCAGCCCGCCGGCCGGCGCATCATATTGCGGCTGATCGAGCCAGTTGGCGGTACGCACCGTGCCGTAAGTGCCGGTTCTGGCGGCGTCGCGCGGCCGGAACTGGTCGATGAACTGGCCGTCGTCGCCGAGGCGCCAGTCGCGCAGATTGAGGACGATTTCGGCATCGAATTCCGGATCGCCGGGGTTTTCGACCACGATCACGCCCGTCAGGCCGTGGCCCATCTGCTCCAGCGTGTTGCAATGTGGGTGATACCAGAAGGTGCCGGCGTCGGGCGGGGTAAAGGCGTAATCGAAATGATCGCCGGTATAGACATAGGGCTGGACCAGGAACGGCACGCCGTCCATCTTGTTTGGAACGCGTATGCCGTGCCAGTGGATCGTCGTCGGATCGTCGATCGCGTTGACAAGGCGGGCAGCGAAGGGCTCGCCCTTTTTCATCCTGAGCACGGGCGGCATCCCGGCGTTGCCATAGGTCAGCACATCCCTGGTCTGGCCGACATCCATCAGCTTTGCCTGGATCCTTGCCGTCCGCAAAACCACCGGCTCAGGCGTGGCAGCAGCCCAGCCGCCAAGCCGGTCCATGGCCGAGAGCCCGATCCCGCCCGCGCCGGCAATCGCTGCCGTTTTCAAAAGTCCGCGGCGTGTGAGTAACGTCATTCGGCGCTCCAACTGGAAGGACGGCTGCCCGCGAAGGTGTAACCGTCACGCCATGGATCACAAGCCGGCAACCTGCGCAAATTCTGTTGAAGACTTGCCGCCGCTATTCAGCCGCCTCGGCATAGTGTGCCGGCACATAATTGAGGATGGGGCCGAGCCAGCGCTCGACCTCGGCCAACGGCATCGCCTTGCGGCGCGCGTAGTCCTCGACCTGGTCGCGTTCGACCTTGGCGACGCCGAAATAATAGCTTTCGGGATGTGCGAGATAGATGCCTGACACCGAGGAACCCGGCCACATCGCATAGCTTTCGGTCAGGCTCACGCCGGCATTGCCTTCGCCGTCGAGCAGCCGAAACAGCGTTTTCTTCTCGGTGTGGTCGGGCTGTGCCGGATAGCCGGGCGCCGGGCGGATGCCGCGGTAAGGTTCGCCGATCAGTTCGTCTGGCGCCAGCACTTCTTCGGGCGCGTAGGCCCAGAATTCCTTGCGCACCTTCTCGTGCATACGCTCGGCAAAGGCTTCGGCGAACCGGTCGGCCAGCGCCTTGACCATGATCGACGAATAGTCGTCGTTCGCGCGTTCGAACCGCTCGGCGATCGCCACTTCCTCGATGCCGGCGGTGACGATGAAGCCGCCGATATAGTCGGGCTTGCCGCTGCCCGCTGGCGCGACGAAATCCGACAGCGCGACATTGGCCTTGCCGTCGCGCTTGGTCAGTTGCTGGCGCAGGGTGAAGAAGGTCGCCAGTTCCTGCGACCGCTTCTCGTCCGTGAACAGCCTGATGTCGTCGCCAACGGCATTGGCCGGCCAGAAGCCGATGACGCCGCGCGGGGCAAACCATTTTTCGGCAATGATCTTCTTCAGCATCGCCTGCGCATCCTCGAACAACTGGCGCGCGGCCGGTCCCTGCGCCTCGTCTTCGAGGATCTTTGGATAACGGCCTTTCAGCTCCCAGGTCTGGAAGAACGGCGTCCAGTCGATGTAGCGCGCGAGCTCTGCAAGGTCCCAATTGTCGAAGACCTTCACGCCTGTGAAGGACGGCTTCGGCGGCTCATAGGCAGACCAGTCAACCCGATGCGCATTGGCACGCGCCTTCTCGAGCGGCAGCCGCTGCTTGTCGGCTTCGGAGCGGGCATGCGCGTCGGCGACCTTCTTGTATTCGATGCGCACCGTGTCGACATAGCCGCCCTTGGTCTCGTTCGACAGCAAGGACGAGACGACGCCGACCGCCCGGCTGGCGTCGGTGACATAGACCGTCTGGCCCTTGGTGTAGCGCGGGTGAATTTTCACCGCCGTGTGCACGCGGCTGGTCGTCGCGCCGCCGATCAGCAGCGGAATGTCGAAGCCTTCGCGCTCCATCTCGGCGGCCATGTGCACCATCTCGTCCAGCGACGGCGTAATCAGGCCGGACAGGCCGATAATGTCGACATTTTGCTCGCGTGCCGTCTGCAGGATCTTGGCTGCCGGCACCATGACGCCGAGATCGATGATCTCGTAATTGTTGCAGGCGAGCACGACGCCGACGATGTTCTTGCCGATGTCGTGGACATCGCCCTTCACCGTCGCCATCAGGATTTTTCCAGCCGTCTGACGCTCGCCATTGTCGATGCCGTTGGCGGCATTGGCCAGCTTCTCGGCCTCCATATGCGGCAGCAATCCTGCGACGGCCTGTTTCATCACCCGCGCCGACTTCACCACTTGCGGCAGGAACATTTTTCCCGCGCCGAACAGATCGCCGACGACATTCATGCCGGCCATCAGCGGGCCTTCGATGACATGCAGCGGGCGCTCGGCGGCAAGCCGCGCTTCTTCGGTGTCGGCGTCGATGAATTCGGTGATGCCGTTGACCAATGCATGGCTGATCCGCTGTTCGACCGGCAGCTCGCGCCAGGCGAGATCGCGTTCCTGCGCTTCCTTGCCTGCCGTGCCCTTGAAGCGTTCGGCGATCTCCAGCATGCGTTCGGTGGCGGTGCCGCCGGCCTTGGGCACGCGGTTGAGGACGACATCCTCGCAGGCCTCGCGCAGCTCCGGCTCGATCGTGTCGTAGACGGCAAGCTGGCCGGCGTTGACGATGCCCATGTCCATGCCGCGCTGGATGGCATGGTAGAGGAACACGGCATGCATGGCCTCGCGCACCGGCTCGTTGCCGCGGAACGAGAAGGACAGGTTCGACACGCCGCCGGAAATATGGACATGCGGCAGCGTGCCGGTGATCTCGCCCGTGGCCTCGATGAAGTCGACGCCGTAATTGTCGTGCTCCTCGATCCCGGTGGCGATGGCGAAGACATTGGGATCGAAGACGATGTCCTCAGGCGGGAAGCCGGCCTGCTCGGTCAGCAGCTTGTATGCGCGGGTGCAGATCTCGACCTTGCGCGCTTTGGTGTCGGCCTGGCCGTCTTCGTCGAAGGCCATGACAACCACCGCCGCGCCATAGGCCCGCACCAGCCTGGCATGATGCAGGAACGCTTCCTCGCCTTCCTTCATCGAGATGGAGTTGACCAGCGGCTTGCCCTGCACGCATTTGAGCCCTGCCTCGATGATCTCCCATTTCGAACTGTCGACCATGACCGGGACGCGGGCGATGTCCGGCTCGGCGGCGATCAGGTTGAGGTACTCGACCATCGCCTTCTTCGAATCGATCAGCCCCTCGTCCATATTGATGTCGATGATCTGCGCGCCGTTGGCGACCTGGTCGCGTGCCACGTCGAGCGCGGCGACATAATCGCCCGCCGTGATCAGTTTTCGGAACTTGGCCGATCCCGTGACATTGGTCCGCTCGCCGACATTCACGAACGGAATCTCGTCGGTCAGCGTGAACGGCTCCAACCCCGAAAGGCGCATCTTCGGCGCGATGTCCGGAATGGCGCGCGGTGGATACTTTTTCACGGCGTCGGCGATGGCGCGAATATGATCCGGCGTCGAACCGCAGCAGCCGCCGACGACATTGACCAGCCCTTCGCGCGCAAAATCCTCGATCTGCGCGGCCATGAAGTCCGGGCTCTCGTCATACCTGCCGAATTCGTTGGGCAGGCCGGCATTCGGATAGGCGCAGGTGAAGGTGTTGGCGACGCCCGATATTTCGGCAAGGTGCTCGCGCATGGCATTGGCGCCGAGCGCGCAATTGAGGCCGATGGTGAACGGGCTGGCATGGCGCACCGAATGCCAGAAGGCTGTCGGCGTCTGGCCCGACAGCGTGCGCCCGGACAGATCGGTGATCGTGCCGGAGATCATCACCGGCAGATGCACCTCTTTCTCGATAAATATCTCATTGCAGGCGAAGATCGCCGCCTTGGCGTTCAGCGTGTCGAAGATGGTCTCGATCAGGATGATGTCGGCGCCGCCGTCGATCAGGCCGCGCAGCTGCTCGCCGTAGGCAAGGCGAAGATCGTCGAAGGTTACCGCGCGATAGCCGGGATTGTTGACATCCGGCGACATCGAGGCGGTGCGGTTGGTCGGCCCCAGCGCGCCGGCGACGAAACGGCGTTTGCCGTCCTGCTGCTCGGCCCTGACCGCTGCGCGCCGTACCAGCCGCGCGCCATCGCGGTTCAGCGCGTAGACGGCATCCTCCATGCCGTAGTCGGCCTGGGCGATCGAGGTCGAGGAGAAAGTGTTGGTCTCGAGGATGTCGGCGCCTGCCATGGCGTACTGATAGTGGATCTCTTCGATCGCCTTGGGCTGCGTCAGGATCAGAAGATCGTTGTTGCCTTGCTGGTGGCAGGCGCAGCCGGCGAAGGCCTCGCCGCGAAATTGGTCCTCGTCGAAGCCGAGCCCTTGGATCTGCGTGCCCATGGCACCGTCAAGGATGAGGATGCGTTCGCGCGCCGCCGCTGTGAGCGCCGCAAGCACCTCCGACCCGTCGGGTCTCGCCGCGACGGGGCCGAACAAAGCGTCCAGCGATGCAGAATTCTGCGACATTTTTTATCCCTTTGGCGACAAGCCAATCCGTGTCACATAAGGATATCTTTATGTCAATATACGGCAGATGCTCGCCATTGTCACCCCACCCCCCACGAAGGCGGGGTCGGTGGCGCGGTTTTCCTGCGAACCTACGCTTTGTCGACGCTTGCCAGGAAGCGGGCGAAGACTGGATTGAAGCGGTCCGGCGAATCCCAGAACGGCGCGTGGCCGGATTTGTCGAGCAGGTGGGCCTTACCTTCCCACAGATTGGAGAATTTCACCGCCGAGACGAAATCGGTGTTGACGAATGGCTCGTCGATGCCGTTCAGAACGGCGATCGGCGGTGTCTTGCCGGCGACGATCTCGCGCTGGTTCCGGCCGGTGCCGGCCGCGAACTTCTCGAACATCAAGCGCCGTGCGCGCCCGTCGGTGCGCGCCACTGTGTCGAGGAGAAACGGCTCGAACGGCTCGCCGCAGGTGCTGCGCGCATAGGCCTCGACGTCGGCGGCAGTGAAGGTTTCCTGTCCGGCAAGGTGCATATGCGGGCTCGGCTTGAAGCCGTTGCCGACCTCCTCGGGTGAGACCGGCGGCGTGCCGGTGATCATCAGCCCGAGCAGGCCGGGAAAGCGGTCGATCATCTCCAGTCCGATATGGCCGCCGAGCGACCAGCCGAAGACGATGGCCTTGTCGACACCGAGCAGCCCGAGCACTTCGGTCATGGCATCGGCATAGCCTTCCATGCTGTAGGAACGCTCGGGATCGATCGCATCGCCGGAAGCGCCGTGGCCGGGCAGATCGGGAGCGATCAGGTGATAGCGCTCGCCCAGCGGGCCGTCCAACTGGTTGCGGAAAACGGCACTGGAAGACGAATTGCCGTGGATCAGCAGGACAGCGGTTCCCTGGCCGCCGGTCTGGCGCACCGCGATCTTGCCGTGGCTTGTTTCAAGGGTCTTCTGCGAGATCGTCATTGTCCGCTCCGTCTGGAATTGCCCTGTTTTGAAGCAGTTGCGCAACAAAGCGCCACTGTTTCCTTGTCCCGCCGTAAAACATTTCCCGGTCGGGTCGCGCTGAAAAATCCTTTTCAAATAAGAACAATTATGCGTAGATTGTCAATTATCCAACTCCCGATGAACGGGAGGAAAACAGGGAACAGCATGATGAAACCCAAATCCGCCGCAAGTCGAGTCCGCCATATTCTGATGAGCACGACGCTGATCGGCATTTTTGCCGCATCAGGCGCCCCCGCCTTCGCCGATGTCGTCAAGATCGGCCTGCTTGCGCCGCTGACCGGCCCGGCCGCGGCGGACGGCCAGGAGTTCCAGCGCGGTGTGCAGATGGCCATCGACGAGGCGAACGCGGCCGGCGGCGTTGCCGGAGACACGTTCGAACTGGTGGTCGGCGACGTCAAGGATCAATCCGCCGGCAACGTCACCAGCGCGGTCGAGCGCCTGCTTGGCGATCCGGGCGTGCATTTCATGCTGACCGGCTATGCCAGCCTGACCAATTTCGAGATCGACAACATGGCGGAAGCCGACATGCCCTACATGCTCGCGGCCACCTCGCAGCAGACCAGGGACATCATCGCGCCGAGCCCCGACAAATATATGTGCTGCTGGTCGCTGACGCCCTCCTTCGACGCCTACAACACCGACGTCACCCTGTTCGTCGAAAAGCTCGCGGCCGACGGCAAGATCACCCTGCCGACCAAGAAGGTCGCCATCATCTCGTCCGACAACGCCTATTCGAAGACCATTTCGGAAGGCATGAAGAAGACCTTCAAGGAGAAGGGCTGGACCATCACCGTCGACGAGATCGTGCCCTTCGGCGAAGTGACCGACTGGCGTTCGATCCTCGCCAAGGTGCGCGAGAACGTTCCCGATGTCGTCATCAACACCGACTATCTGCCGGGCAATTCGGCGTCCTTCCTCAACCAGTTCCTCGAACAGCCGACCAAGAGCCTCGTCTTCCTGCAATACGCGCCGAGCGTTCCGGAGTTCGTCGAACTGACCGGCAAGAAGTCGGATGGTGTCATCTACAATCTGCTCGGCGGCGCGCTGACGACGCCTAAGAACCCGCGTGCCGACGAGGTGGCAGCCAAGTTCAAGGCGAAATACGGCGTTGAGAGCGGCACCTATGGCGTCGGCCTCTATGAGATGACCAATGTCTATTTCGACGCGGTCAAGAAGGTCGGCGGCGCATCCGACCATGCGGCGATCATGAAGGCGCTGTCGGAGACCGACAAACAGGTGGCGGAAGGGCGGCTGAAGTTCGATCCGGCCACTCACCTTGCGACACAGGGCGACGACTATATCCCGATCACCTTCTTCCAGATCTGGGACGGCAAACGCACGCTGATTTCTCCGGAGAAATACGCCACCGGCGCATTCCAGCTCCAGCCCTGGATGAAGTGAGGAATGGCCCTGCTTGAACTGGGCGACGTGTCGAAGGCCTTCGGTTCGCTGAAGGCCGTCGACGGCGTGTCGTTCAAGGTCGAGGCCGGCGAGATCTTTGGCATCGCCGGCCCGAACGGCAGCGGCAAGAGCACGCTGTTCAACATCATCACCGGCATTCCGTTCGGTCCCGACCGGGGCCAGATCCGCTTTGACGGGACGGCCATAAATGGCAAATCGGGACATGCCATCGCGCGTCTCGGCCTTGCCCGGACCTTTCAGCGCGAGACCAGCTTCGACGGGCTGACCGTATTCGAGAACGCGCTGATCGGCGCCAGCTACGGCAAGCAGGAAAAGACAGCGGCCACGGCCCGCAATGCCGCCGCCGAGGCACTGGAGTTCGTCGGTCTGGGATCCCAGTCGTTCGGCCGGCTTGCCGGCGAATTGTCCGTGTTCGAGCGCAAATGCCTGATGCTTGCCACCGCGATCGCCATGCAGCCGCGCATGCTCTTGCTCGACGAGCCGGCGTCGAGCCTGACCAAGCCTGAGATCGAGACATCGATCGGCCTGATCCGCCGCACCGCCGAACGCGGCATCACCATCCTGTTGATCGAGCATGTGCTGACCTTCCTGATGAGCCTTTCTCGGCACCTGCTGGTGCTCAACAATGGCCGCATCCTGGCCGCAGGCGATCCGGCCGGCGTGATCGCCGATCCGCGCGTCATCGAAGCCTATCTCGGCACCAGGAGGTCGGCGGCGTGAACCCCATTCTCACCGTCGAAAACGTCACCGCCGGCTATGGCCGCGTCACCGTGCTGCACGATATCTCGCTGGAGGCAGGCCGCTTCGGCAATGTCGGCCTGTTCGGCCCCAACGGCCATGGCAAGACGACGCTGCTGCGGGCGATCTCCGGGCTGCTGCAGCCGAAGAGCGGCCGCATCCGGTTCGACGGACAGGACATTGTCGGCCACAGCGCGCGTGCCATCGTCGGCGCCGGCCTGATCCATGTGCCGCAAGGCAACCGGCTGTTCCCCGATCTCTCGATCGCCGACTGCATGGCGCTCGGAGCCTATTCGCCACGCGCCAGGCCGCATGAGGCGGAGAACCGCGAAAAGGTGATCAAGCTGTTCCCGAAACTGGCGGAACGCTGGCGCCAGCGCGTGCGCACGCTGTCGGGCGGCGAGCGCCAGATGGTGTCGATCGGCACGGCGCTGATGAGCCATCCGCGCCTACTGATCCTCGACGAGCCGACGCTGGGGCTGGCGCCCAAGATCAAGGACGAGCTCTGCGCCTCCGTCATGGACATTTCGCGCGGCGGCGTCCCTCTCATCGTCGTCGAGCAGGACATCGAATTCCTGCTGGAGCTGACGCAGCAACTCTACCTCGTCAACCATGGCGCGGTGGCGACCGAGATCAAGCCGGGCGAAAGCCTCGACCATGGCGAGATCATGTCGATGTATTTTGGCCATTAGGAACCTGGAATGAGCGCATTGGCGGAAATCCTGTTCGGCGGCCTGTTCCAGGGCTCGCTCTACGCTATGATGGCGGTCGGGCTGGCTCTCGTCTGGACGACGATCGGCGTGTTCAATTTCAGCCATGGCGTGTTCATGATGCTGGGCGCCTACATCGCCTGGCAGCTGGTCGAGCTCGGCCTGCCGGCGGCGGTCGCCTTTCCGATCGCCGTCGTCGTCATGGCCGGCGTCGGCTGGATCCTGCAGGCAAGCGTCGTGCGGCCGCTGATTGGCCGGCCCAACATCGTGCTGGTCGTCGTCATCACTACGCTGGCGGCCGGATCGCTGATCGAGAACGGCGCTTTGACCATCTGGGGGCCGCGCTCGAAGCAAATCCCCGCGCTCATCGCCGGTAACGCCACCATCGGCGGCGTCGGCGTCTCACTGCATCAGATCGCCATCATCGTCATGACGCCGCTGATCCTGGCAGCACTTTGGATGTTCCTCAATCGCACGCGACTGGGGCTGGCGCTGCGCGCCGTGGCGCAGAACGAAGATGCAAGCCATCTGGTCGGGCTGAACGTCACCGCGCTCTACGGGCTGGCCTTCGCCATCGCCGCGTCGCTGGCTGGGCTCGCCGGCATCTTCATGGGCGGTTACCGCTTCATGTCACCGGTGATGGGCAGCGATCCCCTGCTCAAGGCGCTGATCGTTGTCGTTTTCGGCGGCATATCGAGCATATCGGGTCCGATCTTCGCCGCCTATCTGATCGGCTTCTTCGAGGCCGCCTGCAGCTATTATTTCGGCCTCTACTGGACGCCGGCGCTGCTGTTCGGCGTGCTGATCCTGACCCTGATGGTGCGCCCCGAGGGCATTTTCGCCAGCCGCTCCCGAGGCCTTGCATGACCGACACGACATCGCCGATCACCCTGAGCCACGCAGAGGCGGCGACCTCGGTCGCTCCCGGTCGCACGCCGTGGAAGCACGAGGCCATCGGCTTCCTGCTCGGCTTCGCGCTGCTGGCACTGATGCCGCTGATTTTCGGCGACACCTATGCCCGCCACATCCTGATCATGGCCTTCATCTATGCGATCGTCGCCTCGAACTGGGACCTCAGCCTCGGTTATGGCGGCGTCTTCAATTTCGGCCATCTGGCGCTGTTCGGCATCGGCGTCTATGCCTACAGCCTGCTGACCAAGCTGGCCGAATTCGACCCGTGGGTCGCGCTGTTCGCCAGCGGTGTCATCGCCACGCTGGCGGCGATCCTGGTGACCATCCCGATCCTGCGGCTGAAGGGCATCTATATCATCCTGGTCACCTTCGGCTTTGCGCAACTGGTGATGCAGGTGATCATCAGCCAGTCCGCCATCACCGGTGGCACGCAGGGGCTGGTGCGCATTCCCGGACTTTATGTGTTCGACCACAACATGGTCCGCGACGGCAAATCAGCCTATTTCTACATCGCGCTGGCATTGCTGGTGGCGAGCACCCTGTTCCTGCGCGTGTTCGTGCGCTCACGCGCCGGCGCCAGTATCGTCGCTTTGCGCGACAATGAGGAATACGCTATCAGCCGCGGCGTCTCGATCGTGCGCCAGCGCATGCTGACGCTTGCCGCGAGCGCCTTCTTCACCGGCATCGCCGGCGCATTCTACGCCGCCTACCAGCGCAACGCCTCGATCGATGTCTTCGGCATGAGCCTGGCGACCATCATCCTGTCGATGGTGCTGCTTGGCGGCACCAGCACCATCTACGGCGCCATCATCGCCTCTTTCGTGCTGACGATCTTCGCCGAATGGATGGCCGATTTCGGCGCGTGGCGGCCGATGATCACGGCGGTGCTGATCATCGGCGTGATGCTGGCCTACCCGAGCGGACTCGTCGGCATGATCAAGGCGGCGTGGGGTGCCATCGCCGGGCGGCTCAAACGCCCGGGCTGATCGGCTCGGAGAGGGGAGCAGGATCAATCTGCCGAAGTCGGCGCGGCATTGACCTGTCAGGCATTTCCCCCTCCAAAGGGTTGTGCCTGTCGGCTATTGGGCGTTTGGCGAATGGCTTCCCCCACTCCGTCGCTGCTTCGGAGCGCCACCTCTCCCCCCTCCGGAGGGAGAGGAAGGGCGCCAAGGCTGGTGAACTCGCGCCTTTCCTCTCCCCCGTCGATCGGGGGAGAGGTGTCGAGCTGTCCGAACCGGATAGATAGGTAACAGAATGGACTGATTAGATGGGTGACAGTTTTCTCCTTCGCCGGGAGGACCGGCGATGGTTTGGCGAGAGACTGACATCATGGATGAGCGGCTTCGGTTTGTTGTGGAATGCCTTTCTGGCGAGGAGACGATGACGCAGCTGTGTGCTGCCTTCGAGATCTCGCGCAAGACCGGATACAAATGGCTTGGACGCTACCGGGAGTTCGGGCCGGAAGGCCTGCACGACCAGCCGCGGGCGTCGCTCGAGCACGGCCGGGCAACGGCAGCGGAGCTGGTGGAGCGGATCGTGGCGGAGAAGGAAGCGCATCCGCTGTGGGGGCCGAAGAAGATCATGGCCCGGCTGAAGCGTGCGGAGCCCTGCTGCGGCTGGCCGGCGGTCTCGACGGCTGGCGAGATCCTGAAGCGGCATGGCCTTGTCGGGCGTCGGCGCGCGCGCTGGAGGGCGGCGGGCAACGGTCCATGGCCGGAGCCCGAGGGGCCGAATGCGCTGTGGACGGGCGATCACAAGGGCTGGTTCCGGACCGGCGACGGCTGGCGCTGCGAGCCGCTGACGGTGATGGATGGGGCGTGCCGCTACCTCCTGGCGCTCGAAGCGACGGGCTCGACGGCGGATGCCGAAGCCTGGCCGGTGTTTGAGCGGTTGTTTGAGGAACATGGCCTGCCGGATCGGTTCCGAAGCGACAATGGCCCGCCCTTTGCATCGCCCGGCGTCACTGGGCTGACACCGCTTGCGGCGCGCTTCATCAAGCTTGGCATCGCTCTTGAGCGCATCCAGCCGGGCAAGCCGCAGCAGAACGGGCGCCATGAGCGCTTCCACCTGACCATGCTGCCGATGGCCAAGGCACCGGAGGCCGACAGGGCGGCTCAAGCCAAGGCCTTCGAGGCCTTCCGGCGCAGCTACAATGAGGAGCGCCCGCACGAGGCACTTGGCATGGGCACCCCGGCGCAGCATTACCGTCCCTCGACCCGTCCCATGCCCAAGACGATCCCCGAGCCGGACTATCCGGACGAGGCGGCGGTGCGCAGCGTGCGCCAGAACGGCGCCGTCAAATGGCAGGGCGCAGAAATCTACGTCTCGGCCACGCTGGCAGGCGAGCCGATTGCCATCGAAGAGACTGAGAACGGCGAATGGGCGGTGCGCTTCTATGCCCATCCGCTCGGCTTCATCGACCACAAGCACATGAAACTGGTTCGCCGCAGCGCCGCGCCAATCCAACCGCTTGGCGCTGCGGCGAACCCATTATAAGGGGGAAAACTGTTACCTATGTATCCGGTTCAAACTGTTACCCATCTATCGGCTGGACAAGCGAAGCTCGACGGAGTGGGGGTCGACCTTCCATCAAAGCAATGCTTCCGCCTGATTGGGCAGCGCAAACGTGAAGCGATTGCCCTGAAGGCGCCGCCGTTCAACGCACGCCGCACCAGTCGATGACCGAAGCGGCAATGACCTTGGCGGTCTCGACCACCGACTCGACCTCGACATATTCGTCGGAACCATGAAAACCGTCGCCCGACGGGCCGAAGATGACACCGTCGACGCCGGCGCCCGCATAGTGCGCGGCATCGCACACGGCGACGAAGCCACGCGCCTGCGGCGCCCTGCCGACCATGGCCTTGCGCTTCATCAGCGAGGTCACCAGCGGATGATCGACCGGCGTGTTCATCGGCGGGAAGTAGAGGCCGCCGAGTTCCCACTGGATCGCCGGCGGATTGTCGCGCAGCCATGCATCGGTCTGCGCGAAATGGTGGACGAAAGTCTCGAAGTCGCGGCGATAGTCGGCCGAATTCTCGTCCGGCAGGAATTTCATGTCGAGGTCGAGCACCGCGACATCGGGAATGATGGCCGGGTTGGTCATCACGGTCGGCAGGCCGTGCTCGCCAAGGCCGGTGCCGCCATGCATGACGCCGATGTTGATGGTGTTCATGCCGATCGGCAGCAGCGGATGGGATTTCGCCCGCGTCCGGTCCAGCTCATACTGGCGCACGGCTGCGATGAAGCGGGCGGCGATCTCGATGGCGTTGACGCCCGGCTCCAGCCGGTCCTTGTCGTGGCGCTGCGGATAAATCTCGTTGTAGCGCAGCGCCGAATGGGCGTTGCGGCCACGGATCGTCACCCGCGCCCATTCGAGCCCGCCTTCGACCGGCAGGACATCGCCCCAGGTCGGTTCGGCGACCAGCACCGCCTTGGCGAGCTTGCCCTTCTTGACCGCGTCCATGGCGCCGAAGCCACCGGCTTCCTCGTCGACGACGGAATGGATGGCCAGCCGGCCCTGCAGCGTGATGCCCGCCTTGCGGATCGCGCGCGCGGCGGCGACGCAGGCGGCGACACCACCCTTCATGTCGACGGCACCACGGCCATAAAGCCGGCCATTGGTGATTTCGCCGCCGAACGGATCGACGGACCAGTCCTTCATCGCGCCGACCGGCACGACGTCGATATGCCCACACAGGATCAGGCTGTGGTCTTCGTCTCCCGCCCATTCGCCGACCAGATTGGGCCGGCCGGGCAAGGCATCCCATTGCTCGGTCTTGAAACCGTCTTGCTTGAGGATCGGTTCGAGCAGCGCCTGGACATCCGCCTCGCGGTTGATCGCCGGATTGGGCTCGAATTTGGGATTGACCGAAGGAATGCGAACCATGTCGCGGGTCAGCCCGATCAACCAGTCGCGATCGGTCTCGATCTCAGCCTGCACGGCATCGATGACGGCTTGGTTGTCAGGCATTGGCGATTCCTTCCTTGCATCGCGGCGCCGGGCGCATCGATGCTATTTCCTGGTGGGTTTTGGTTTGGCGTCGTCCGTCGCAGGCGACAGGGCTGCATCGAGCGTGACCGCATTGGCGCTGCGGATCCTCTCGATGTCCTCGATGCGCTTGCGTACCCCGGCGCCATGGCCCTCCAGCGCATGGGCAAAGACGGTCTCCATCTGGGCGACGGCGGTCGCCAGCGTGTCGAACGGCGAATTGGCGTCGATCGCGGCGACCATGGTCAGGTCGGCGATATCCGATATAGGCGACAGCCACACATCGGTGAACAGCAGGACGGAGACGCCGCGTTCCTTTGCCTGCTGCGCAAATCTCACCACATCCGACTGGTAGCGTCTGTAGTCGAAGACTACGAGCAAGTCGCGTTTGCCAAGGTCGATCAACAGATCGAAATCGGCGGGGCTCAACGAACCGATGTCGCGCACGCCGGAGCGGAACTGCAGGAGGTAGCCGGCAAGCATGGATGCGATATGCCGGCTGAACCGGCCGCCCAGTAGCACGACCTGGCCCTTGCTCACGAGCAACATGTTGACGGCGCGCGTATAGGCCTGCACCGGCACCGCGGTGCGGGTGCGCTCCAGGCTGTCGGAAACCGAATGGAAGTAGGCCAGTGCCGTGCCTTCGCTGGAGCCGCCCGGACGCTTGGCCTCCATCATCAAAAGCGGCGAATGCAGCCTGGATTCGACTTCGGTGAGCAGTCGTGCCTGGAAGTCGGCAAAGCCGCCATAGCCAAGCTTGGTCATCAGGCGCGTCACGCTCGGGTCGCTGACACCGGCGCGCCGCGCCAGCCGGGTCGCCGTACCCAGCCCCGACATGGGATAATCGGCCAGCAGGACCTGAACGATCTTTTCTTCCGCGGAGGTGAACGCCACGGTGGTGTTGGCCAGTTCTTCACGGATGGACATGGTCATCACCTATCGCTAACGGAAGATGATTATCTTACAATTTTGTGAAATGGTGTCAAATCTGGAAAAAATTTTACAGGAATGAGGTCGCGGAAGCAACTCGCATCTGGTGTTGTCTATCACCTCGGCGATTGCCGGCGCCGATGTGACGGTCGATTCCGGCCCGATCGGTGGCTCATGCCGCAGATCGTGTCGCCCAGGCGATGCTGGAAGGGATCGAGGATTCAAGAGATTGACTGGTGCTGCGAGAGAGGATTGAACTCTCGACCTCTCCCTTACCAAGGGAGTGCTCTACCACTGAGCTACCGCAGCCGCTGATGGCGGGGCTTCTGCCATATCGAACCGGCAAGCGCAAGGCCAAGTGCAACGCTTCTGTGAAAGGCTTTGCCGGATGGCTTTTAATGACATGGCGGCGCCACAATGTTGGCTATCCCTGATCGCCGGCGGGCTGGCTGGTCGCCGGCCGGGACGGGACGATGAACGACAAGACAATTCCACTGAAAGAGGATGGTCCAGCGAAAAAGGGCGGCGCCAACCGCCAAGATCGGCTGGCCGAGCAATTGCGTGCCAATCTGCAGAAGCGCAAGGCGCAGTCGCGCTCGCGCCGCACCGGAGAAGCCGATCAGCGGCCGGACGGGCTCGCTGCATCGAAGGAAATACAAAAAGATTAACTCAAATCGGCCACTCTTGGCCCGGGCTGGGCGAAATCCTATTTCTTGAACCAAGCCGGCCAATGGTCTAGACGGGCCGCTACTCAAACGATTGAACCGGCCTTTTTCGGCCGAGAGGGACGTTCTTCCATGGATCGCATCAGAATTGTCGGGGGCAACAAGCTCTCCGGAAGCATTCCGATCTCGGGTGCGAAAAACGCGGCGCTGCCCCTGATGATCGCCTCGCTTTTGACCGACGACACGCTGACGCTGGAAAACGTGCCGCATCTGGCCGATGTCGAGCAGCTGATCCGCATCCTGGGCAATCACGGCGTCGATTATTCGGTCAATGGCCGTCGCGAGAAGCAGAATGAGGGCTATTCGCGCACCATCAATTTCTCCGCCCGAAACATCGTCGACACGACGGCGCCGTACGAGCTGGTGTCGAAGATGCGCGCCTCGTTCTGGGTGATCGGCCCGCTGCTGGCCCGCATGGGCGAAGCGAAAGTGTCGCTGCCGGGCGGTTGCGCCATCGGCACGCGCCCGGTCGATCTGTTCCTCGAAGGCCTGCAGGCGCTGGGCGCCGATATCGACGTCGACACCGGCTATGTCATCGCCAAGACCCGGAACGGCCGCCTTGTTGGCAACCGCTATATCTTCCCGAAAGTCTCGGTCGGCGCCACCCATGTGCTGATGATGGCCGCGGCCCTGGCCAAGGGCGAGACGGTGTTGGAAAACGCGGCCTGCGAGCCCGAGATCGTCAACCTCGCGGAGTGCCTCAACGCCATGGGCGCGAAGATTTCCGGCGCCGGAACGCCAACCATCACCATCGACGGCGTCGAATCGCTGTCGGGCGCCCGCGTGCGCGTCATCCCCGACCGCATCGAGACCGGCACCTATGCCATGGCCGTCGCCATGACCGGCGGCGACGTCGTGCTTGAGGGCGCGCGGCCGGAGCTGCTGCAGACCGCGCTCGACGTGATCGCCCAGACCGGAGCCGAAATCACGCCGACAAATTCGGGCATTCGTGTGAAGCGCAACGGCGCCGGCATTTCGCCGGTCGACGTGACGACAGCACCCTTCCCGGCCTTCCCGACCGATTTGCAGGCACAGTTCATGGGTCTGATGACCATGGCCAAGGGCAAGTCGCGCATCACCGAGACGATTTTCGAAAACCGCTTCATGCATGTGCAGGAGCTGGCGCGGCTCGGCGCCCACATCACGCTTTCGGGCCAGACGGCGATCGTCGACGGCGTGCCGAAGCTGAAGGGCGCCCCGGTCATGGCGACCGATCTTCGCGCCTCGGTGTCGCTGGTCATTGCCGGCCTGGCTGCGGAAGGCGAAACCACGGTCAACCGCGTCTACCATCTCGACCGCGGCTTCGAACGGCTGGAAGAAAAGCTGTCCAACTGCGGCGCGGTGATCGAGCGAATTTCGGCGTAGGCAATCGCTTCGGAGCCCTTGCCTCCCAGCCCTGAACTGCCTGCAATTTAGCGCCGGTTGACGGCAAGCCGGAGGGACAGCACCCCCCTCTGCCCTGCCGGGCATCTCCCCCGATCGGCAGCTTCATTGATGGCGCCTATGCCAGTCGCGGTTGCACCGGCCGGAAAGACCGCCTAACAGAAGGCTGAACAATCAACCTTCAGGTGCGAAATCCGCATGACCGGCCTAAAGCTTATCGCGCTCGACGATCAGGATCTGAGCATTGTTTCGGCCCATGTCCAGGACGCCGTGCTGAAGGTCAGCGACCTCGAATTCCTGCCCGCGGCCAAGCGTTTCTTGCTGACCATGAACCGTTTCGTCTGGGAGGCCAAATCCGGCCTGTTTCGCCAGCACAATGAGCGGCGCCAGGCGGTGCTGCATTTCGACCGCGTGCTCGGCGCCAAGACCAGCGGCATCGACCGTGACAAGCCGGCCGAGATCCTGTCCCTCCTGGCGATCAGCTTCATCGAGATCAGCAAGCCGGCCGGCATCGTCGAGCTGATCTTTGCCGGCGGCGGGACGATCATGCTCGACGTCGAGTGCATCGAGGCCCGCCTCGCCGATATCGGCGGGGCGTGGGAAGCCACCTCGCGCCCCATTCACAAGGCCTGAGCGTCCAATGGCCATCACGCTTCGTCAGTCCGACGCCGATTTCGAGCAGCGTTTCGCCGCCTTCCTCCTGACCAAGCGGGAGGTGTCGGCCGATGTCGATGCCGCGGTGCGCGACATCATCGCGCGCGTGCGCGCCGAGGGCGACGCGGCATTGATCGACTATTCGCAGAAGTTCGATCGCGCCGATCTGGCTGGACTCGGTATCGCCGTCTCGAAGGACGACATCGCCCAAGCCTACAAGGCCGCCGACCCAAAGACGATCGAGGCGCTGGAATTCGCGCGCGATCGCATCCGCTCGCATCATGGGCGGCAGCGGCCGAAGGACGACCGCTACACCGATGCCGCCGGCGTCGAGCTCGGCTGGCGCTGGACGGCGGTCGAGGCGGTCGGGCTCTATGTGCCGGGCGGCACGGCGAGCTATCCAAGCTCGGTGCTGATGAACGCCGTCCCGGCCAGAGTGGCCGGCGTAGAACGCATCGTCATGGTCGTGCCGGCGCCGGGCGGCATCATCAATCCGCTGGTGCTGGTGGCGGCCGATATTGCGGGCGTGTCGGAAATCTACCGCGTCGGCGGCGCGCAAGCGATCGCGGCCCTTGCCTACGGCACCGAAACAATCAGGCCGGTCGCCAAGATCGTCGGCCCGGGCAATGCCTATGTCGCGGCCGCCAAGCGGCAGGTGTTCGGCACCGTCGGCATCGACATGATCGCCGGGCCTTCGGAAGTGCTCGTCGTGGCCGACGGCAGCAACGATCCGGACTGGATCGCTGCCGATCTGCTGGCCCAGGCCGAGCACGACACATCGGCGCAGTCGATCCTGGTCACCGACGATCCGGCCTTCGGCACCGCCGTCGAACAGGCGGTTGAGCGCCAGTTGCAGAGCCTGCCGCGCGCCGAGACGGCAGCGGCAAGCTGGCGCGATTTTGGCGCTGTGATCCTGGTTCCAACCATTGAATCCTCGCTGCCGCTGGTCGATCGCATCGCCGCCGAACATGTCGAACTCGCCATCGACGATGCCGAGGGTTTCCTGTCGCGGATGCGCAATGCCGGTGCCGTGTTTCTCGGCCGGCACACGCCGGAAGCCATCGGCGACTATGTCGGCGGCTCCAACCATGTGTTGCCGACGGCGCGTTCGGCACGCTTCTCGTCCGGCCTTTCCGTGCTCGATTTCGTCAAGCGCACCTCGATCCTCAGGCTCGGACCGGAGCAGTTGCGTATCCTGGCGCCGGCGGCGATTGCGCTCGCCAAGGCGGAAGGCCTTGATGCGCACGGACGCTCCGTCGCCATACGGTTGAACATGTAGGCCGCGATGTCGGACTCCGATCAAACCCGCGCCAGGCTGATCGATGTCGAACTCGATGAATCGATCGGCCGTTCGACACCCGATGTCGAGCATGAACGCGCGGTGGCGATCTTCGACCTGATCGAGGAGAACAGTTTTCAACCGGTCAATGACAGCGGCGACGGCCCGTATCGGCTGAAACTGTCGCTGGCCGAGCAGCGCCTGGTGTTTGCCGTGGCGCGCGAGGATGGCGGTGCCGTCGTCACCCATATCCTGTCGTTGACGCCGCTCAGGCGCATCGTCAAGGACTATTACATGATCTGCGAAAGCTATTACGACGCCATCCGCTCCTCGACGCCGAGCCACATCGAGGCGATCGACATGGGCCGCCGCGGCCTGCACAATGAAGGCTCGCAAACACTGATGGATCGGCTGTCCGGCAAGATCGACATCGATTTCGACACGGCGCGCCGGCTGTTCACGCTGGTCTGCGTGCTGCACTGGCGGGGCTAGCCCTGGCACCCGGCGCCCTGCCCCGTTCGATCCTGTTCCTGTGCGGCATGAATGCCGTGCGCTCGCCAATGGCAGAGCAGCTGGCGCGGCGCATGCTGCCCGCCACCATCTTCGTCGCTTCGGCCGGCGTTCGCGCCGGCGAGCGCGATCCGTTCGTCGATGCGGTGCTGGCCGAGGAAGGTCTCACGCTGGGCGAGCGTCACCCAAAGACGATGGACGATCTTGAGGACGACTATTTCGACCTCATCGTCACGCTGGCGCCCGAAGCGCACCATGCCGCGCTCGAGCTCACCCGCTCGCTCGCCGTCGAGGTCGAATACTGGCCGACGCCGGACCCGACCGGTGCCAGCGGCACGCGCGAACAGATCATGGCAGCCTATCGGGACGTGCGCGAGCGGCTGAAAGCGCGGATCGGCCGACGTTTTTTGCTTCCAGAGGCAAAAAACGCGACGGATTAAGCGTGTTCACAAGCGCACGATTATCATATAGGTTCCGCCGAAATTCCGGCTAGAGTCGGATGATTTCAGGTCTGTTCGACCTGAAATGTGAATCCGTTTCTAAATCAAAGAAGTAGAGCATGATGTCGTCCGAAAACCGCTTCACACTTTTCGGCATCATGCTCTAGGCGCTGGAACTCCCATCCAAGCAAAGGTATCGAATGCCGAAGGAAGAAGTCCTCGAGTTTCCGGGTGTCGTGACGGAATTGTTGCCCAACGCGATGTTCCGGGTAAAGCTCGAAAACGAACACGAGATCATCGCCCATACGGCCGGCCGCATGCGCAAGAACCGCATCCGCGTGCTGACCGGCGACAAGGTTCTGGTCGAGATGACGCCATACGACCTGACCAAGGGCCGCATCACCTATCGTTTCAAGTAAGCAAAGCCCGACTGGTCCGCGATGAGCATTTTGCAGAAGCTGGTGCTTGCCTCGGGTTCGCCACGTCGGATCGAGCTCTTGCAGCAGGCCGGCATCGAGCCGGATCGTGTGCTGCCGGCCGATGTCGACGAAACGCCGCTGCGTGCCGAGCATCCACGCTCGCTGGCCAAGCGGCTGTCGAAGGAAAAGGCCGAGAAGGCGTTCGCCTCGCTGCAGACCGAAGCCGACTATGCGCCGGGCTTCGTGCTGGCCGCCGACACGGTGGTTGCCGTCGGGCGGCGTATCCTGCCCAAGGCAGAAACCCTCGACGACGCCGCCAACTGCCTCGGGCTGTTGTCGGGCCGTTCGCATAGGGTCTATTCCGGCATCTGCCTGATCACCCCAGGAGGCAAGCTGCGCCAGCGGCTGGTCGAGACGCGGGTGCGCTTCAAGCGGCTGCCGCGCGAGGAGATCGACGCCTATGTCGCCTCGGGTGAATGGCGCGGCAAGGCCGGCGGCTACGCCGTCCAGGGTCTCGCCGGCGCCTTCGTCGTCAAGCTGGTCGGCTCCTACACCAACATCGTCGGGCTGCCGCTCTACGAGACCGTCGCGCTGCTGAGCGGCGAAGGCTTCAAGGTGCATGGCGACTGGCTGGCGGGACCCCGGCTATGAATTCGGATTCCAAAGTCACGCCCTTGCGCCCGAAGCGCCCCTGCCCCGAATGCGGCAAGCCATCGGCGCGCGACACCTTTCCGTTCTGCTCGACGCGGTGCAAGGACATCGACCTCAACCGTTGGCTGAAGGGCGCCTATGTCATCAAGGCCCGCGACGACGAGGAAGAGACGGACCCCGACGCTCCGAAGTAAGACGAGCGCCGCCGATCAGGCGGCTTCGTTCTTGCGGTTGACGCGCGCCCAGCCCGGCAACCAGTCACCGTGAGCGGCCAAGAGATCATCGACCAGTGACCAGATCTGGTCGAGATCGAGCTCGGCTGATGTGTGCGGGTCCATCATCGCCGCATGGTAGATGTGCTCGCGGTTTTCCGTCATCAGCGCCCGCACCGTCAGTTCCTGCACGTTGATGTTGGTGCGGATCAGCGCGGTCAATTGCGGCGGCAGCTCGCCGACATAGGTCGGCTGGATGCCGGAAGCATCGACCAGGCACGGCACTTCGGCGGCACAATCCCGGGGCAGCGAGGTGATGCAGCCATTGTTACGGACATTGCCGTAGATCACCGACGGCTCGCCGGTCCAGACCGAATTCATGATCGAGGAGGCATATTCCCGGGACTGCTCGACCTCGATGCGATCGGCCGAACGATAGGCTTCCGCCTGCCCCTTCCAGCGCTCGATCTGTTCGATGCAGCGCTTGGGATACTCATCCAGCGGGATCCCGTACTTCTCGATCAGGTCCGGGCGGCCTTCCTTGATGAAATAGGGCGTGTATTCGGCGAAATGCTCCGAGCTTTCGGTGACGAAATAGCCGAGCCTGGTCAGCATCTCGTAGCGCACCTTGTTAGGGCAGCGCGGGTTCCAGCCGGGCTTGGGCGCACGGCCTTCGCGGTAGGCGCACACGAGATCGGGATAGAGGTCGCGGTAGGAGCCGTCCGGCTGGCGATGCTCGAATTTCAGGTAGAAGGCCATGTGGTTGATGCCGGCCGAGCGATAACGGATGTCTTCGTAGGGAAGGTCGAGATCGTGCGCCAGCTCCATCGCCGTGCCCTGCACCGAATGGCAGAGGCCGACCTGCCTGATGTCGGGGTATTTCTCTGATATCGCCCAGGTGTTGATTGCCATCGGGTTGACGTATTGCAGCATGATCGCCTGTGGGCAGACGGCGAGCATGTCCTCGCAGATCTTCCACAGATGCGGCACGGTCCTCAAGCCCCGCATGATGCCGCCGACGCCGAGCGTGTCGGCGATCGTCTGGCGCAGGCCGTATTTCTTCGGCACTTCGAAGTCGGTGACCGTGCAGGGCTCATAGCCGCCGATCTGGAAGGCGACGACGACGAAATCGGCACCCGCCAGCGCCTTGCGCTGGTCCGAATGGGTCTCGGCCTTCGCCTTGACGCCGAGCGTCGCGATCAGCTTGTTGACGACGATGGCGCTCTCTTCCAGCCGCTGCGGATTGATGTCCATCAGCGCGATCGTCGCGCCGGAAAGCGACGAGCGCTGCAGCAGGTCGCCGACAATGTTCTTCATGAACACCGTCGAGCCGGCGCCGATGAACGTGATCTTGGGATTTCTTGCCATGCTAACCTCCGGCATATGTTCAGGCCACGTCGAAAGCGGCCCTGACGAGCCGTTCGGTGTAGGCGGTCTTGGGATTGGACAGAACGTCGTCGACGGGACCCTGCTCGACGATCTTGCCGTTCTGCATGACGATGACGCGGTGGCACAGCGCGCGCACCACCTTGAGGTCGTGCGAGATGAAGAGATAGCTGAGGCCGCGCTCGTCCTGCAGCATGCGCAGCAAGTCGATGATCTGCGCCTGGACGGAGAGGTCGAGCGCGGATGTCGGCTCGTCGAGCAGGATGAATTCGGGTTCGAGCGCTATGGCACGGGCGATCGCGATGCGTTGCCGCTGGCCGCCGGAGAATTCGTGCGGAAACCGCGACAATATATCGCCCGGCATGCCGGCGGCGACCAGCGCCTCGCGCACCCGTTCGACCCGCTCGCGCCGGGTTGCCCCTATGCTGTTGACGACCAGCCCTTCCTCGATGATCTGGCCGATCGTCATGCGCGGATTGAGCGAGGAGAAAGGATCCTGGAAGACGATCTGCATGCGCGAGCGCAGCGGCCGCATCTCGGCCCTCGACAGGCCGTGGATCGGCTTGCCGTCGAAACGGATCTCGCCGCGCTTGGCATCGATCAACCGCAGCAGGGCCTGGCCGAAGGTGGTCTTGCCGGAGCCGGATTCGCCGACCAGGCCCAGCGTCTCATGCCGGCACAGGCTGAGGCTGAGATCGTCGACGGCAACCAGCTCGCGCCAGTCCGGTTTCAGGAAGGTGCCGTGGCGCAGCATGAATGAAACGCGCACTCCGCTGGCCTCGAGAATGGTGCCGCAACCCTCCGGCAGCGGTTTGGGCTGCCCGCGCGGCTCCGAAGCCAGCAGCCGCCTCGTATAGGGATGCCGCGGATCTTCGAAAAGCCGTTCGGTGACGTTGTGCTCGCACATTTCGCCATGCTGCATGACATAGACGTAGTCGGAGAACTGGCGCACCACGGTCAGGTCGTGGGTGATCAGGATCACCGCCATGCGCAGCTCTTTCTGCAGGCTGCGGATCAGGTTCAGGATTTGCGCCTGGACGGTGACATCGAGCGCCGTGGTCGGCTCGTCGGCGATCAGCACGTCGGGATTGTTGGCCAGCGCCATGGCAATCATCACCCGCTGGCGTTGCCCGCCCGAGAGTTGGTGCGGATATTGCTTAAGCCGCGCGGCGGGATCGGGAATCTGCACGTGCTGCAGAAGTTCCAGCGCTCGCGCCCAGGCCTGCTTGCGGCTGACCTTGCGATGCACTCTGATCGCCTCGACGATCTGGCTGCCGACCGTATAGATCGGGTTGAGCGAGCTCATCGGCTCCTGGAAGATCATCGAAATGCGATCGCCGCGCAGCTTGCGCCGGGCGCTTTCGGGAAATTTCAGGATGTTTTGCCCGTCATAGCAGACGCTGGAGCCGGGCGACACGGTGGCGCGCCGCGACAGCAGTCCCATGACGGTGCGAGCTGTCACCGACTTGCCGGAACCGGATTCGCCGACGATTGCGATCGTCTCGCCGCGATAGAGCTGAAACGAGATGTCCTTGACGGCTTCGACGACGCCATGCTCGACCTTGAAGGCCACGGCGACGTTGCGGGCGTCGATGACGGGCTGGTCCTGGCGTCCGTCATGGTCGTGACGGACGGTTGGTGCGAAGGATTCGGCGAGCGCGACGGACATCTGTGGCACCTCAATAAGGGTCGACGGCGTCACGCAGGCCGTCGCCCAGCGCGTTGAAAGCAAAGACGGTGACGAGCACGAAACCGACCGGCGACAGGATCCAGGGATAGGTGCCGATAACGGAATAGGTCGCGGTGTCCTGCAGCATCAGGCCCCACGAGATCAGCGGCGGCTTGACGGCGAAGCCGAGGAAACCGAGGAAGGATTCGAGCAGCACCACCGTCGGGATCGCCAGCGTCACGGCGACGATCACATGGCTCATCACATTGGGAAAGATGTGCTGCATGATGATGCGCCGGTCGGTGGCGCCGACCGCCATGGCGGCGCGCACATACTCGATCCGCGCCAGCGCCAGCGTCTTGCCGCGCACCTCGCGCGACATCTGCGCCCAGCCCAGCGCCGACATGACGATAATGACGAAAGCGAGGAAGACGTTGGTGGGAGCGGTGACCGGGATCAGCGTCGTCAGCGCCAGATAGAGCGGCAGTTGCGGGAAGGCGAGCACCAGTTCGACGAAGCGTTGCATCCAAACGTCGAACCTACCGCCAAAATAGCCGGAGACCATGCCAACGGTGGTGCCGATGACGGTGATGATGAAGACGACCGTCAGCGCGATCATCAGCGAGACACGCGAACCGTGGATAGCGCGCGACAGCACGTCGCGGCCGAACTTGTCGGTGCCGAGAAAATGCACCGGCTGGCCGTCCAGCGAGCCGAACAGATGCCGGTCTGCAGGCACCAGCCCGAATAATTTGTAGGGCGCGCCATGCACAAAGAAACCAAGCAGCCTTGGGTGGTCATAGTCGGGGCCGACGACGGGTTGGAAGGTGACCGGATCGAGGTCCGCCGAATCGGCCAGCGCATAGACCCTCGGCCGCGCGACAAAGCTGCCGTCCTTGTCATGGAAGCTTGGCAGCTGCGGCGGAGCAAAGCCGACATCCGTGACTTTCGGGTCCATTGGCGCGATGAACTCGGCGAACACGGCCATCACCAGCAGAAGCACGACGAGCCAAAGCCCGGCCATGCCGGTCCAGGAGCGCTTCAGCCGGCGCCAGACAAGTGCGATATAGCTTTCGTTGCCGCGCGGCGGTTTGGCGACGATGGGTCCTTCGGCCGGCAGCGGTGGAGGGGATGGATCGCGCGCCAGCATCTCAGCTTTCCCCGAACTGGCGCACGCGCGGGTCGAGCAGGACGAGCAGCATGTCGGCGATGATGTTGCCGACGATCAGCGTCGCCGACAAGACCATCATGAAGGTGGCGGTGACATAGACGTCGCCGACGGCCATGGAGCCGACGATCGCCGGGCCGACGGTCGGCAGCGCGAAGATGATTGCGGTCTCGATCTCGCCGGTCAGCATATAGGGTAGCACCACGCCTTGATACATGACGAGCGGGTGCAGCGCGTTGGGTACGGCGTGGCGCATGACGACGGCGGCGCCGGTCAGCCCCTTAGCCCTGGCCGTCTCGACATATTGTGCATTCAGCGTGTCGAGCAGGTTGCCGCGCATGACGCGCATATTGTAGGCGAGACCGCCGAAAGTCGCGATCGCCACGACCGGCCAGACATGTTTGACCAGATCGACGAGCTTGGCCCACGACCACGGCGCGCCGCCATACTGTGGCGAGAAGAAGCTGCCGATCTCCGACACGTTGAACTGGAAGACCAGGAGATAGACGATGATCAGCGCCATCAGGAAGCGCGGCACCGTCATGCCGAGGAAGGAGATGGCCGACAGTGTCGAGTCGATCCAGGTGTATTGCCGGGTCGCCGCCCATATGCCGAATGTGATGCCCAGCACCGAGGCGAGCAGGTGGCAGACCAGCGCCAGAAGGAGCGTGCGCGGCAGGCGCTCACCGACCACTTCGGCGACCGGCTTGTTGTAGTAGAGACTGTAGCCGAAATCGCCGCGGGTGATGATGCCGCCGATCCAGTTGAGGTACTGGACGGGCAGCGGCTTATCGAGGCCATGCTCGATGCGATAGGCCTTTGCCTGCGCGTCGGCCTCGGCGAATGAGGCTCCACCCTGGTTGATCGCCTGCGAGCGGATGTAATCGGCATAGTCGCCCGGCGGCGCCTGGATGATGGCAAAGGTGACCAGGCTCAAAATGGCGAGAACCGGTATTGCCGACGCTATGCGCGTGAGCAGGAATCGCAACATGGACGGTCCGCTTCCTCATCTCGCCGACCGCGCCCTTTGGTTGCGTCCGGAGGTTGGTTTTGTCCGGCCGCGCCAGCGGCGCGACCGGAATTCTCTCAGTCAGGGAGGTAAACCTAGTCCATCGGCCCCTTTTCTCCGGGCTTGCCAGGAAGCTCTTGCGGGAACAATTCGTATTTCGCCTGCTTGTCGGCCGCGACGAAGACCCGTTCACGGATGATCGAATCTTCGGCCCAGTTGAACATGAAGATCGGCGTGCCCTGCGGAATGTTCGAGAAGCGCTTGTTGACGATCAGCGCGCCGGGATATTCCGTCAGGCCGACATTGTAGACGTGCTCCGTCGAGATCTTCTGGAATTGTTTCATCAGGCTGGCACGCTGGTCATTGTCCTGCGTCGAGACGAACTTGTTGACGATGTCGACGAGGTCCTTTTCGAACGGCATCACATCGACCTCGCCGTTTTCCGGCGCACGATGGTCCCAGCTGGTGCGTGGACCGACCGGGACAAGCTGCACGGTGTTCTGCACCACCGAGGTCAGTTCCTGTTCGTTGCGTCGTACCAGCCAATCGAAGCGGCCGGAATACTGGGAAGCGTCGCGCTGTGTGCCGTTGAGGCCGTTGAGCACGACCCGAAGCCCGAGCTTTTCCATCTGGGCCACGACGCCTTCGGCAAGGCTCTTGTCAGTCGTATAGTCGTTGTTGACCAGCATCACGATCTCGACATTCTTGCCGCCGGCGGTGCCGGGAGGGAAGTTCACGAAGCCGTCGCCGTCCGTATCCTTGAGGCCGGCCTTGGCGAGTTCGGCCTTGGCGCCCTCGAGGTCGAAGGGGTAGTAGACCGTCGAATCGCGGTCATAGAAGCTGGTGCCCGATGACAGGCCTCCGGGATAGATGGCGGTGAACGGCCCCTTGACCAGCGAGTCGCCGAGCGCCTTGCGGTCGAGCGCCATGGTGACGGCCTTGCGAAAATCCTCGTTGCGGTTCAGTTCGCGGATCGCTTGGCCGCGCTCGTCCGGATTGCCCCAGCCATTGGCGGAAAAATTAAAGCGCAGATTGTAACCGATGAGCCGCGGCCCGAAGGCCAGCCGTGCGGGCGCATTCGCCTCCGCCGCACGCTTCAGCGAGGCGACGAAGTTTTCCGGCTGCTCCAGATTGGAGAAGTCGGCCGCGCCGGCAACCGCCTGGACGTCGCGGTCGGCCCAGGTCGACAGCTTGTAGTGCAGTTCGTTGAGGTAAGGCAGCTGGTTACCCTTCTCGTCGACCTTCCAGTAGTAGGGGTTGCGGCGCATGACGATGATGTCGTCCGGCCGGTATTCGACCGGCACCCAGCCGCCCATCACCGGCATGTTCATGAATTCCGGCGGGAAGGCATTCTTGAACTGGTCGTAGGTGTTCTTCGAATATTTCGGATGCTGCGGCTTCAGAATGTGCGCGGGGCCGGGACAGAAAGTGCCATAGGCCATCGCATAGAGATATTGTTTCGGGAACGCATCCTTGAAGGTCCACTCGACGGTGTAGTCGTCGATCTTCTTCAACGTCGTGCCGACGCCGAAGGTTTCCGGCGTCGCGCCGTTCAGCGGCGAGACATTGGGGTCAACGACCTCGTCGTCCCAGTAGAACATGACGTCGTCGGCGTTGAAGGCAACGCCATCCGACCATTTAGCGCCTTCGATGAGATGCATGGTCAGCTTGTGGCCATCGCTCGACCAGTCCCAGCTCCTGGCCAGGTTCGGCAGCGGCTCGGTGTCCTTGGCCTCGACCTGGAACAGCGGCGCGGTGCGCGTCAGGCATTCGGACAGGCCGATATCGATGCCGCCCCAGCCTTGCGTCTGGCCGGCGCCGTAATTCCAGCCTTCTGGCCGCCCGCCGATGACATGGCGCATCGTATCGCCATAGACGCCGATGCCGTCCTGCATATTGCTTGTCTTGAAGACCAGCGGTTCCTTAGGCAGCCTGTCCTTCACCGGCGGCAGCTTGCCGGTCTTGACGTATTTCTCGGTGACCCAGTCGGGCTCGTGATATTCGGGGAGCGCCTTGTACTCCAGGATGGAGTCGCGCGCGACATAGTTGATCTTGCCCTCGGCGGGGAACGGTGTCGGCGCCGGCGGAACCGTCGGCTCGGAAGCGTATGCATTGAGTGCCGAGACCGAGACGCTCAGCGCCAGTCCGGCGGCAAGGCCGATATCGTATAAATTCCTCACTGTCTCTCTCCCTCTTGTTTGTTCCGGAGCTTTGCACCCGCTCCGCTTCTCCTCGAATTCAAACGGTTTCGTGGCAGTGGATCCGCCTCCCCTGGATCCACCATCACCGTATTATGAGGTTTCAGCCGGCTTGCTTCAGCGCGGCTTTTTCGGCGCGCAATTCCTCGATCGAGCGAACGCTGCGCCGTGCGGCGCCCGCCCACTCGCGGGTCTTCACCTGGGATGTCGATAGCCGCTCCCTGGCTGCCGGAACCGCATGGGCATATTGCGGCAGCCAGGCCGCCTGGGCGACGACCATTTCGTCCACCATCTGCCAGACCTCCTCCGGCGTCGAAACCGCGCCGACCAGCGGGTCGTGCAGCACGGCGAGCTTCAGAAGATCGATGTCGCCTGATATCGCGGCATGCACCGACATGCGCTGGACGTTGATCGAGGCGATGCAGGTGGCCGCACACGCTTCCGGCAGCGTGATGCCGGCGGCCATGTTGATGCCGAAACGGTCGACGAAGCCGGGCGACTCGATGATGGCGTCCTGCGGCAGGTTGGTGATCACGCCATTGTTCTTGACGTTGAAGTGGCCGCGATAGACACGGTTGGTCTCCAGCGCCTCCAATATGCGGCTGGCATGCTCATTGGAGCGTTTCTCGCGGTCGATCGGCTTTGACGCCGCTTCGAGGAACTGCGGATATTCCGTCTCGAACCAGTTGCGGGTTTCGGTGGAGTAACGGAGATACCCGCCCGTCTCGCCATGGATCCAGTCGGACATATCGATCCAGCGCG
Source organism: Mesorhizobium sp. LjRoot246 (assembly GCF_964254115.1). Lineage (NCBI taxonomy): Bacteria > Pseudomonadati > Pseudomonadota > Alphaproteobacteria > Hyphomicrobiales > Phyllobacteriaceae > Mesorhizobium > Mesorhizobium sp. LjRoot246. The sequence goes on from NZ_CAXUSN020000001.1 coordinate 6,233,237, forward strand.
TGATCTCGTCGGGACGTTTGCGGTACCAGGGCAGATATTCGGAAAGATGGCCGTTGCTCTCGGTCGAATAGACGCCGAAGCGCTTCAGGACATCGATGCGCAGTTTCTCCTGCCTGGAATAGACCGGGTGCGCCTCGAAGGCGGCCACCAGTTCGTCTTTGCCGATAGGACGGCCGTTCAGGCGCAGATCGATGAACCAGGTCTGGTGGTTGATGCCGGAACAGACATAGTCGAGCTCCTGCGTGGACTTCGCGCCAAGCACCTCGGCGATCTGCTCGGCGCCGTGCTGGACGCCGTGGCAGAGCCCGACGGTGTCGACCTTGCCGTATTCGATCGCCGCCCACGTGTTCATCGCCATCGGGTTGGCGTAGTTCAGGAATTTGACGTTCGTCTCGGCGACCTCGCGGATGTCCTTGCAGAAATCCAGGACCACCGGGATGTTGCGCTGGCCATAGAGAATGCCGCCGGCACAGATCGTGTCGCCGACGCATTGGTCGATACCGTATTTCAGGGGAATGCGGATATCGTCGGCATAGGCTTCAAGGCCGCCGACCCGTACGCAGCTGATAACATAGCGAGCACCTTCGAGCGCCTTGCGGCGGTCTGTGGTCGCCGTCACCCTGGTCGGCAATCTGTTCGCCTCGACGATCCTGTCGAGGATCGCCTTGATCATCTGAAGATTGTGCTCGCTGACGTCGGTCAGCGCGAATTCGATGTCCTTGAATTCGGGCACGCACAGGATGTCGGTGAACAGTTTCTTGGTGAAGCCGACGCTGCCGGCACCAATGATAGCGATTTTGAAACTCATCAGCCGCACCTCATCCCATTCAAATGGCAGGCAAGGAATGACAATGGGAAGCTGTAGCCACATGCTGCGACATGTATGCAGGACAAGCCGGAATCCGGCTCGCCAACCTCCTTGTCCGCTCCTCGCCTGCGGATCTCTCTCGCTTTTCGACGGGGATTATGCGCTTATTCGCGAGCGCGACCAGAGAAGGATTATGCTTTCAGGGGTAATTTTGTGCTGCGGGATTTGATAGCTCACGGACAGTCGATGCGCACGATCTCGCTGCCGCGCGGGCGCCAGCGCCTGCATGCCATGCCGACGAGCACGGGCTATGAAGTGCGCGAGGACGAAACCTACGACTGGGATGGGCGCAGGCGCGGCCAGACACCGTTCACCGTGCTCCAGCACACGATCAGCGGGACCGGCCGGCTGCGCTACGAAAACCGCAACTACCGCCTGCAGAAGAACGACACATTGCTGGTGCTGGTGCCGCACAACCACCGCTACTGGCTGGCCAGGGATGAGCGCTGGGAATATTTCTGGATTTCGATGAACGGCGAGGAGGCGTTGCGCATCCACAAGTCGATCCTCAGCGTCTCCGGTCCCGTATTTCGGCTGCAGCAGGCGACGATCGATCACCTTGCCGATTGCAGCCTGCGCCTGATCAAAGGGGCCGCTTCGCCGGGTGCTGCTTCCGCTGTCGCCTATGAGGCTGCGATGGCGCTTTATGACGATGTCTTCGGCTCTCATGCCTTCGCCGAAAAACAGAGCGCCATGCAGCCTGTCATCGATCACATCAATGCCAATCTCGACAGGCCGCTGCCAGTGGCGGACCTGGTCCAGATCAGTGGTCTCAGCCGGGCTCATTTCTCACGCTGTTTTGCCGAAAGCGAGGGCCTGCCGCCGGCCGAGTTCGTGCTGCAGCAACGCCTGCAACGCGCGGCGAAGCTGCTGACCAAGGCGGATTTCCTGCCGGTCAAGGAAGTCGCCATCCTGTGCGGCTTCGAGGACGCGAACTATTTTTCGAAGGTCTTCCGCCGCTGCTACGGCATCACGCCCAGCCAATTCCGCACCACCGGCATGTATGCCAGCATGAGAACCCCGGCCAGGCGCGGCGTCAGGGCGTCTGATGACGAGACCTGACGCCGCCACTGTTAAGCAGGCAGCTGGCTAGGCAGCGCGCCGACTGCCGCCATCCAGCCATTCGAGATCGGCCCGTGAAAGCGTGATGTCGAGGGCGCGCAGGCTGTCGTCCAACTCGTCAAGCGTGCGCGGCCCGATCAGCGGGATGGATGGGAAGGGCTGAGCGAGCACATAGGCCAGCGCGATATGGATCGGGCTCTTGCCCAGTCTCGCGGCAAGTTCGATCGCCCGGTCGCGGCGGCCGAAATTCCGCTCCGAGTACCAGACCCGAACCAACTCCTCATTGTCCTGCTTGTCCCGACCGGCGCGATCGGTGAAGAAGCCGCGCCCTTGGCTCGACCAGGCGAAATTCGGCATCTGCCGGGCAGTCAGCCAGGCCTTCCAGGCATCGCTCGATGAGGTCACGCAGCCAGCCCAGATCGGCTCCAGCATTTCGGCCAGCGAGAAATTGTTGGACAGCGCGCCGGGCTTTTGCTTGCCGGTGCGTTCGGCATAGGCGATCGCCTCATCCATGCGCTCCATCGTCCAGTTCGAGCCGCCGAACGGGCCACGGATGCGGCCGGCCTTCACCTCGCGATCCATCGCATCGACGAATTCGCCGACCGGCACGTCCGGATTGTCGCGGTGCATGAAATAGACATCGACATGGTCGGTCTGCAGCCTGTCGAGCGACTGGTCGAGCTGCTTGCCGATCACGTCTGGATAGCAAAGCGGCGAATGCGCACCCTTGGCGATGACCACCGATTGCGCGCGCACGCCGCGGTTTTTCAACCACTCGCCAAGCAGCTTCTCGGTATAGCCGCCGCCATAGACATAGCCGGTGTCGAAGAGATTGCCGCCGGCCTCGAAAAAGGCATCGAGCAGGATCGAGCCCGAGGAAAACGTGCGGAAATCCTCGAAGCCCAGCGCCACCACCGACGCCGGCTTCGACAGACCCGGGATCGTGCGCTTGGCGATCGCCGTCCCGCCCGATCGCAAAGGCCGACCGGAGATGGTGTTGGTTCGCTGCGCGGCCTTTTCGATCCCGTATTCGAGGCCGGCTGCCGCCCGCCATCTGTCGAGCACACGCAAGGTGCCGAGGCTTTCCGCCCAGGCCATGCCCGGCCAGGCGAATTCTTGCCGGCCGGCGAGGATGGCCTCACCGGCTGCGTCGACTTCGAAGGAATAGACATGGCGTTTCTCGTCGACGCTGATGGTCTCGCGCGTGCCATCGGATCCGATGACGTCGATCCGGCCGAGACCGACGTCGCGATTGCCGCCGGCGAACCAGAAGTCCGGCACCTCGATGCGGCCCTTTGTGCCCAGAATGCGCAAGACATTGTCCTGGTTAAGCGAGATGCTGCAGGAGACTTCGGCGACAATGCCGCCGGGGAAATGCAGCAGCGCGGAGGCCCATTCGTCGACGCCGGACTGGCCAAGATGGGCGGTGCCGACCACCTTGTCCGGCTCGGCGAAGGGTTTTCCGGCTGCGGCGCCGGCAATCAGCCGCACCATCGAGACGGGATAGCCGCCGACGTCAAGAATGCCGCCTCCGGCGAGGTCGTTGGCATAGAGCCGGTGCTGCGGCATGAAGCTCGGCATGGCGAAGCCGAAACTCGACTTGATCATCCTGATCTCGCCGATGACACCGGACCTGATCAGCTCGACCAGCTTCAGCGTCTGCGGATGCAGCCGGTACATGAAGGCTTCGCCAAGGAATGTGCCGGCCTTGCGCGCGGCATGCATCATGGCGTCGGCCTCGAAAGCGGTCAGCGCTATCGGCTTTTCGCACAGCACATGCTTTCCGGCCTCGGCCGCCCTGATCGCCCATTGCGCATGGCCGGGATGCGGTATCGAAATATAGACGGCGTCGATGTCGGGATCGGCGAGCAGCGCGTCGTAGCCGTCCAGAATGCGCGCGCCGGGGAAGCTCTCGGCGAGGCCCGGCTTGGCGGGGTTGCGTGCGCCGATGGCAACCAGCTTTCCGGTGCGCGAAGCGGCCACGCCGCCGGCAAAGGACTGGGCGATGCTGCCCGGGCCGAGAATGCCCCAACGAATGGGCGTGGTTGCGGTCATTGTCATTTCTCCTTGGAGGCTGGAAAGGGCGGCCGGTCAGCGCAGCCGCAGTCCTTTTTCGTCGAACAGGTAGGATTTGCGGATGGAAACGGTGATTTCTGATGTGTCGGGGACCTTTGCCGCGTCGCGCTGGACAACCACGTCGTCACCGTTGGCGGTCCTGGCATAGAGGAAACTCGTGCCGCCCAGGTGCTCGATCACGTCGATGGCAACCACAAGGTCGGTGTCGCCCTCTCCGGCATTGCCGAAATGTTCGGGCCGCACGCCGACGATGACCTTGTTTCCGGTTTCGGGCGCGGCGTCCGTCAGCGGTTGCGTGATGCGGGTTTTCTCCTGGCCCGCCAGCTCGACCACGACACCACGCGCATCGTGCCCGACAACCCGGCCTTTGATGAAATTCATCTTCGGCGAGCCTACAAAGCCCGCGACGAACTGATTGTCGGGGTTGTCATAGAGATCGAGCGGCCGGCCGATCTGCTCGATATGGCCGGCGCGCATCACGACGATCCTGTCGGCGAGCGTCATCGCCTCGGTCTGGTCGTGCGTGACATAGATCATGGTGGCGCCGAGTTCCTTGTGCAGCCGGGAGATCTCGACCCGCATCTGGACGCGCAATTCGGCGTCGAGATTGGAGAGCGGCTCGTCGAACAGGAACACCTGCGGTTCGCGCACGATGGCGCGGCCGATGGCGACGCGCTGGCGCTGGCCGCCGGAGAGTTTTTTCGGGCGCCTGTCCATCAATTCGCTGATGCGCAGTATCTCAGCCGCCCGCTTCACCCGCCTGTCCGTGTCGGCCTTCGGATTGCCGGTCATGCGCAGGCCGAAAGAGAGGTTCTGTTCGACGCTCATGTGCGGGTAGAGCGCGTAGGACTGGAACACCATGGCAATGCCGCGGTCGGCCGGCTCGACATCGTTCACCACCTTGCCGCCGATGGCGATCTCGCCGCCGCTGATGTCCTCGAGCCCGGCGATCATCCTGAGCAGCGTGGACTTGCCGCAGCCGGAAGGACCGACGAAGACGACGAATTCGCCGTGCTTGACGTCGATGTTGGCACCGTGGACGACCTCGAAGACACCGAAGCGCTTGATGACGTTGTTGAGCGTAACCGTTGCCATGCTGATCCTGTCTACTTGACCGCGCCGGCAGCGATGCCGGCGATGAAATGGCGCTGCAGCAGCACGAAGACGACGAGCATCGGCACCGTCAGCATGACCGCGCCCGCCATGATGCCGCCCCACGACACCTTGGTGAGGCCGATCAGCGTGCCGAGCGCCACAGGCGCCGTCATCGAACCGGGCTGGCTGTTGATCAAAAGCGGCCACAGATAATTGTTCCAGGAGGCGAGGAACAGGATGATGGCAAGCGCGGCCAGCATCGGCCGCGCCAAGGGCAGCGCGACGAAAACGAAGATGCGCCATTCCTTGACGCCCTCGACGCGCGCCGCATCAAAGAGGTCGTCCGGCATCATGGAAAAACTCTGCCGCATGAACAGCACGCCGAGCGAATTGAACAGCGGCGGCACGATCAGCGCCACCCAGGTGTTGGCGAGCTTGAAGTCGCGCGCTACCATGATGAACTGGGGGATCAGCACGACCGCATAGGGAAGCGTGATGGTGCCCAGGATGATGGCGACAACCACGCCCTTGCCGAAAAATTGGTAGCGGGCGAGCGCCCAGCCGGCCATCGACGTCAGCAGCACCGACAGGAACGTGTAGGTCACCGCCACCGAGACCGAGATGCCGATGGCGCCGACGAAGTTGGTGTCACGCTGCAGATTGTTGAAATTGTCGATGAAATTGCCGTGCGGCAAAAGCTCGATGCCGGGGCTGAAAATGCCGTTGTCCGGCATGGTCGAGAACACCACCATCATCCACAGCGGAAACAGCCAGATCAGCGCCAGCGGCGTCAGGAACAGATGCAGCGCGATGCTGCGTCCCAGCCTGGCGGAGGAGAGCGAACTCATTTCGGTTCCCTCGTCAGCCACAGCTGCGCCAGCGTGATGGCGATCGCCAGCCCGGCCATGGTGTAGGCGACGGCCGACGCGTAGCCGAAATTGAGCGACCGAAAACCCTGGCGGTAGAGCAGCAGGCCAAGCGTCTCCGTGCCGCCGCCCGGTCCGCCGCGCTCGGTGATCAGGAAGGGTTCGGTGAACAGCTGCATGGTGCCGATGATCGACAGCACAAGGCAGAACACGATGACCGGCTTCAGCAGCGGCAGGGTGATGTAGAAGAATTGCTTGAGCTTGCTGACGCGGTCGAGCGTCGCCGCCTCGTAGACATCTTCGGGAATTGACTGCATGCCGGCGAGCAGGATGATGGCGTTGTAGCCGGCCCAGCGCCAGGTCACCGCGATCATGATCAGCGCCATCGCCGGCGTGACGTTGGAGAACCAGTCGATCTTGGGCAGGCCGACGCTGTTCAACAGCTTGTTGATGATGCCGAAATCGAGGTTGAACATCAGCCGGAACACCGCCGAATAGGCGACCTCGCCGACCACCACCGGGGCGAAGAAGGCAAAGCGGTAGAGGCCGCGCGCCTTGAGCAGTGGCGAATTCAACAGCACCGCCATGACGAGCGCCAGCGAGATCATCACCGGCACCTGGATGACCAGGATGAGCAGCGTGTTCTTCAGCGCGTTGAAGAAGGCCGGATCTCCGATCAATCGGCCCCAGTTGAAGCCGGGCGCGAACCGCCACGGCACGGTGCGCGTCGCCTGGAAGGAGATCATGAACGAGCTGATGATCGGCCACACCCAGAAGATTGCAAAGATCAGCAGATAGGGCGTGAGGAAGCGATAGGCCGTGGCGTTACGATTGCGCATCTTCCTCCTCCTTCATCCGTTGGCGCTTCAAGCCATGGCCCCGCTGGGCGGGGCCGGTTTGTCAAAAAATACATGTCCCGCGGGAGGACCCCACAGGCCGCCATCGGGTCCGGGCGGCGCGAGCGCCTGTCCCGGACCCGGCTTGGGAGGTCATGACTTGATGGGCAATCCGGTCGCCGCCGCTATCTGGCTTGCGGCGTCGTCGAGCGCCGCCTTGGCGTCGGGGTAGCCGCCGGCCAGATATTTGGTCTGCACGGCGCGGACGATGATTTCGGCATCGCTCTGGAACGGCGTGCCTCGGCTTGGAACGACCTTGGGCAAGGTGCCCAGAATATCCTTCCACACCGCCTGGCCGCCCCAATAGGGTAGGCCTTCCGAGACATAGGGGTCATTGAGCGCCGACACCAGCGATGGCACCAGGCCGAACTCCTTCAGCATCGTGATCTGGCCTTCATTGGTTCCGAGCGTGTACTTCAGATAGGCGTAGGCAGCCTCCTTGTTCTTGGACGCCGATGTGATGGCCAGCGAGGACCCGCCGAGATTGGCGGCGCGCGGCCCATCGGCGGTGAGGCTCGGCATCAGATAGACGCCCCATTTGCCGTTTTCACCGGCCGATTCCGTGCGGATGGTGCCTTCATACCAACCGCCATAGATTTGGGTGGCGACAGTGCCGGCAGTGTTGTTGGTGATCTTGGTGCCCCAGTCGGCCGATGAGATGATACCGGCGTCCTTCATCTCCTTGACCTTGGTCATGGCGTCGACGCATTTGGGCTGATTGACCGTAATCGATTGGCCGTCGGCGGCGAAATAGGCGCAGCCCTGCTCGTTAGCGATCATGCGGAAGAATTCCGAGTCGCCGTTGAAATCGGCGTTGGTCATGGTGACGCCCGGATTGGCGGCCTGGATTTTCTTGCCTGCGGCGATGAAATCGTCCCAGGTCTTGATCGACGCCGGGTCGACGCCGGCCTTTTCGTAGAAGTCGCGGCGATAGAAGGCTGCGACCGGACCCGAATCCCACGGCATCGAGTAGGCCTTGTCGCCGACTTCGAGCTCGGTGCGCTTGAAGTCGGGGAATTTCGCCTGATCCTCGGCGGTGTAGCCCAGCGTATGCAGGTCGACGAAGCAATCGGGGAACTGGCTCCAGTAATTCTCGGCCTCACCGTTCTCGATGGTGACGACATCAGGCAGGCCGACGCCGCCGGCGGCGCAGCCGGCGATCGACTTGTCGTAGGTCGGCTGGTTGCCAAGATCCTGGACCGTGACCTTGATGTCGGGGAATTGCTTGTTGAAGCCGGCAATGGTCGCCTTCAGCGATGAAGCAGCGACATTCCAGCTCCAGATGGTGATTTCGCCGGATTGCGCAAAGGCCGGGGCTGAGCCCAGGGCAAGCGCGAGCGCGGCGCAGGTCATTGTGATGCGCATAGAAATCCTCCCATTTCATTTGCTCTCTCACTGCGAGCATGGCTAGACTATGCGGTGGGCAAGGCCTGTCGCCGTCAAAGGGAATATGAAATTGGCGGAAAGTAAGATGCCGGAACGGCCATTTTATCAGCCTGGCGCCAGCAGCGTGGAAGGCCTGCCGCTGGCCTTGCAGATGTTTCACAACCATCCGCTGGTAATGCTCAAGCCACATTGGCATGCCCAGGTCGAGGTCAATTTCATCGTGCACGGCAGCGTGCATTACCGCATGAACGAACATGAGATCGCACTCTCGGCAGGCGACATGTGCCTGTTCTGGGGCGGCCTGCCGCACCAGATGGACGATCTTTCGGACGACGCCATCTATGCCGGCGCGCATCTGCCGCTGGTGCATTTCTTTCGCTTGCATTTGCCGACGGATGTCCGCCATCGCCTGATGACGGGCGCGACGCTGGTGACCGGCGCCACCGACCCAGCGGACCACCACAATTTCGAGCGGTGGAACCGCTACTTCCGCTCGAAAGATCCGGCCATGATCGAGCATGCCGTGAACGAGTTGCTGCTCAGGTTGGAGCGGGTGCGGTTCGAGCCCTATCGGCTGGTGCCCGGGACCGCGCCCGGCCAGGAAACGGGCAGCCCGTTCGACCAGCAATCGTCGCGCAATGTCGGGCGCATGTGCGATTTCATCGCCGAGAATTTCCTCTACGACATCGATTGCGTGAACATCGCAGCCGCCGCCGACATCCATCCCAAATACGCCATGAGCCTGTTCAAGAAGTCGACCGGCATGACGCTCAACGAGTATGTCAACCTTTTGCGGCTGAGCTACGCGCAGGCGCTTTTGATGCATCAGGATGCCAACGTGCTGCGCGTCGCCATGGATTCCGGCTTCGGCTCGCTCAGCGCCTTCAACAAGTCGTTCCGCAAGCTGGCCGGCATGTCCCCCTCCGATTTTCGCAGAGGCGTGACCGGCGCCAGATAGGCGGCAGCGACCAGCGGCGCGCCCGGTGCCGCGAAGCATTGGCGCGCCTCGATCGACGGCTAAAAGACGTGTCACGGCAGTTCGGGCTGGAACAGCGACGCGGATAAGGGTGACGAAGGCCGGATCGTGCCATGCTGTGCGCCATTCCGGCCACGCAAGCAGCATGGAAACCGGGGCGTTGCACGGCATCGCTTTTCCTGTCTGAAATCGCCACCTAGGCGCTGGACAGGCCGAATTCCCGTGCTATAACCCACGCGCTTTCAAGGGGCGCCCACGGCGCCTCGATGAATTCCGGTCAACGAGATTTCGTTTGCCGAATTAGGCCCAGATAGCTCAGTTGGTAGAGCAGCGGACTGAAAATCCGCGTGTCGGTGGTTCGAATCCGCCTCTGGGCACCATTTTCTCAACAATATCAACGACTTACCTATCGGATGGTTGGCCGCTTTGCGCGCCATTGAAACCCTATCCACTATGCGACTGCCTTTCCGGCCTCAATTCTGATTGTCTTGCTACCGACACCCGCGCACGCGGCAAATCTCCTTGGCTGGGTATAATCAGCGCCTGCGCCGCCCACTTGAAATCCTGAACGTCAACTGTCATATTTTACGCGACAGATGACACAGGAGGCGCACATGGCGACTACGGCGGATAAGGTCGTTACGGAAACGAGAGGCGGCGGTCTCCAACGGGTGGAGGCGCTGCTCGGCGGGTCTCGTATATTGTCGCGTCGATTGACCAGTGCACTTGATGCGCATGAATTGCTTCTAAGCGGTCTGCCGGCCTCGGCGCTAAACCATCTCGTCGGACAACTGGTCTTCATCGACAAGACGGCGTCGCTCGAAAAGGCGGTTGGAATGAGCCTGCGAACCTGGCAGCGTCGCAAAGACGCTCCATCCAAGCCCCTTAGCCAGGAGCAGAGCGGACGGACTTGGAAATTCGCGGAGATCTTGGCGAAAGCGACGGAAGTCCTCGGCACGCAGTCGGAAGCTGAACAATGGCTGGAGCGCCCGGCGATCGGTCTCGACCAGCGCCGTCCGATCGATCTGCTGGGTACTCCCGCCGGCGTGGAACTGGTCGAAGACCATCTGGAGCGGCTTGAATACGGCGTCTATGCATGACGCCTCTGCCGCCAGCGCTCGGAGGAACGGAACTCATTGCGTGGCGGCTCGACCAGGCCGTCCATGCCGCGACATGGAACAGCGGTGAAGGTGCCTACCGGGTCGGCGGTCGCTGGAACAGCAAGGGCGTAAGGGCTGTGTACTGCTCGCTCGATCCCGCCACGGCTATCCTCGAAGTCGCTATGCATAAGGGTTTTCGTGCCCTCGACACAGTTCTCCACACACTAACGGCCGCTGTCATCGGCGATGCATCGGCTATACATGTCGTCGATCCTGCAAGCGTGCCCAATCCGAACTGGCTGCGCCCCGGCATACCAAGCGCGGGTCAGCAGGCATTCGGGGACGACCTTCTGATGAAGCATCGCGTGGTGGCGATACCGAGCGCGGTCTCTTCATACAGCTGGAACTTGATCTTCGTGGCGAGCGTAGCGGCAGGTACCTATGCGCTGAAGCTCCAGGAAACTTTTGCTCTCGACACAAGGCTGCATCCCCCGGCCTTGGAGCGGCCAGCAGGGTAGCCATCAAAGCTGGCAAGCATCATCGGCCGAAACAAGTTTGCGCTCATCGGCCCACCGGCGGATTTGATTTGCTTGGTGATCCCCCAACCTTAGGGCAAACTGCCTGCTGGGGCGTCAGGAGGAGAAATGAGAGCACGCGCAGCAACGCTTGGGGATCTGGAGGATGTCTTTCGCGGCCTGTCCAAGCGGATGTCCGACGAATATGTGGCCGCCGGCAAGGACAGCAAGATCGCCTACGACAATCTGATGATGAATTTGAAGGAAGGCCGCGCGCACGCGCTTGTCGAGGGCGACAAGGCCGTGGCGATCATCGCCTGGCATGAGAACAGCGATGCCGCCGATACGCTGTTCGCCGCGCAGGAGGATTTCTTCCGCGCCGCCACCGTCCGTTTCTGCAAGCGGCATATCAGGCATATCCAGGCGCTCACGGGCAACCTCCCCATCCACTCGCGCAGCTGGCTCCAGGGGCCTGACGTCGCCAGATGGTTTGGCGTCATCGGCTATGTCGAGCGCGGCCAGGAGAACGGCGCCACGCTGTATGAGCTGCCGCCGGCTCGCATCGGCTAAGGAACCCTGGCTGGTGAAGGTCTTCACCCTGGCAGCAAAACGCCGCCTCCACCTCTCCATCGCCCGCACAGATTCGTCGATGCGGGTCGCCGTCTTCGGCTCCAGCCGCCCTTGCTCGGCGGCCTTCTGGACTGCCTCAGCAAGCGGCTTGCGCCGGGCGCCGATTGGCGGGATGTTATAGGAGGGCAACCGGGGGGCAAACCGGCACGCCGAGATCGATATGGCTGCTGGAAAATGTCACGAGCTTGCTTCGTCTTTCTTGCCTTTGTTGCGTTGGTGAGGCCCGTAGAGGCAGGCGAGTGGATGTCTCATCTGCTTGAGCGCTCCAGCCTGACGACCGCCTATTTTCGCCAAGCAGATCTTGTGACCGCATACACGACCGCAATGGCGCGCTTCCGTCTGCAGCTCGCAGGGCGTGCCGGCGAAACCAACCTTGCGGTCCCCCTCGAACCACTGCTTTTGCGGGCGGAATTCCGTGCGCGGACATGGCGATCGGCGGACGGCAGCCTGTTGCAAGGTTTCGCCGGCAAGGGCGGCTTCCGGCTCACTATCGGAAACTGCCTGGCGCGCATCTGCGCTGCCAGCGAATGCAGCGATGCCGGTTGGCCGGTTTACGCCTGCAGCGACGGAGCCAGACGCAAGATGTCCGTCCCGGATTTTGTGACGGCAAACTTCGGCGGCGTCTCCTACCGCCGATTGAGCGCCTCCCCTTCACAGGAATGACAGCGAGGCGCCGGCCACCTTGCTGCAGCGTTCAGCAAAGGGCGGTATCCTTCGCCCTCACCGCAAACGCTGCCTGCACCGCGCGATTGACGGTGACCGGCAGGATCGACATGTGGTTCTCGCCGGCATGCAGCTCGAAACTGGCGCGCACGCCCGGAAGGGCGTCGAGACGCTCCGCCATTGCCCGCGCGAATTCGTCGGTGCGTGTCACCTTCTTCTGTTGGAGGCGCTTTTCCTCGTCCTCGGCGCCAATCTGGAACGGCGCCAGCTTGTCCGTCTCGTATTCGCCGGCAGACAGGATCACGGTCGCCGTCAGGCCGTAGGGAACCGCGGCCTCGAACCCTTCAAGAAAGCGGTCGATGGTGCGGTCTTCCCAATAGATGGCGGGGCTCGCCGCGATCCAGGTCTGGAAGGAAGAAGGCCGCGTGAACAGGGCGTAGAGCGCAAACAGGCCACCGAAGGAATGGCCGTAAAGCGCCTGGCGGCTGGCATCGACCGTGACCCGACTGGCGACCCATGGCTTCAGCTCGTCCTCGATGAAGGCAAGGAATTCCCCTGCCCCACCGGTCCGGACTTCGGGCGTGCCCTCGTAGGGCGGATAGGTCTTGCCCGGCGGCGGGCCGAGATCCCATGAGCGGCGCAGCGGGTCGTAGGCGCCGTCGACGGGATAGCCGATGGCGACGATGACGCCCCAGCCGACATTGGTGCCCGCGGGATAGAAGGCCTGTGCGCGCATGGCGTCGACCGCAGTACCGATGACGGCGTTGCCGTCGGTCATGTAGAGCACAGGCCAGCCGGCCTCGGGCGCTGGCGCGGACGGCACGTGCAGGAATATCCGCCAGGGCGCGCCGCCATGCGCCGGGACAAGGTCGTGGACCGTGGTGTCGGCGATCAGGGCTGGCATCGACTTGGACATGGAATATCTCCACAGGGGCAAAAAGGTCAGCGGCGGCGCAGCAGCCACATCAGCACCGGTCCGCCGATCAGCGTGGCGACGAGACCGGCCGGGATCTGGCGCGGGAAGATGGCGGTGCGGCCGATCCAGTCGGCGGCGACCATGATCAGCGCGCCGACGAGCACCGCGCCGGCGGCTTGCGGCAGAGATCGGGAAAGGCCAAGACGACGGGCAAGATGCGGCGCCATCAGACCGATGAAGGTCAGTGGACCGACGATCAGCGTCGAGGCGGCGGTGAGTGCCGCGACCACCAGCAGTACGAGAAGCCGCGTCCTCTTCAGGCTGATGCCAAGGCCTTGAACGGCGGCGGGGCCAAGCGGCAGGATGTCGAGCCAGCGGATGAAGAGCGGCGCCAGCGCGAAGAGGCAGACGGCAATGCCGCCCGTCAGCAAGGCGGCGCCGACGTCGACACCGTAGGTCGAACCGGTCAGCCAGTTGAGCAACAGCATCGCGCGAGGGTCGCCAGAGGCGGTGAGCACCAGGATCAGCGCATCGAACAAAGCCGTCAGAGCCACGCCGGCGAGCAGCAGCCGCTCCGGCGCATAGGCGGCGCGGCGGCCGATCGCCAGCGTCACCAGCAAAGCGGCGAAGGCGCCGATGGTTGCGGCCGCCGTCTGAACCGGGCGTCCGGCATCGGAGAGCGCAAACAGCGCCACCATCATGCCAAGGGCGGCACCGGCGCTGATGCCCAGCACTTCGGGGCTGGCCATCGGATTGCCGGTCAGCCGCTGCATCATCAGCCCGGCGAGCGCCAGCATGGCGCCGGCACTCAGCGCCGCAAGCACACGGGGCCACCGCCACGACAGCAGGGGCTGAAGCTCGTCGCCGAAAGCGAAGGTCCAGCCATGCGGCCCCGGCCCATAGAGCAAGGCCAGCCCCAACAACAAAAGCAGAGCCAGGCCGATCGTCGCCAGCACGAGGTGGGGCCGGCTTGCGCGTGGCAGGCGCGCGGCCGTCAAAGCCGGGGCTTCCGAGCCAAGAGCAAGGCGCGGCAGCAGCCAGAGCAGCAGCGGCGCGCCGAGAAGCGCGGTGATCGCTCCGGTCGGCAGCAAGTCGCCTTGCGGTCCGGTCGCGATCTGCACGCCTTGGTCGGCGGCCCACAGCAGTGCGCCGCCGATCAGCGGCGCCATCACCAGTTGCTGGCCCAGCCGGCGGGCACCGCCGATACGCGCAAGCGTCGCGGCCGCCAGGCCGACGAAACCGATGATGCCGACTGCGGCAACCACAAAGGCGATCAGCGCGACGGCAGCCGCCAGTCCGGCGAAGCGATAGGCGCCGAGCGGCAGGCCAAGGCTGCGCGCGCCTTCATCGTCGAGGCCAAGCAAGGTCAGCGGCCGCACCATGAGGAAGATCGTCAGCGCAGCAGTGCCGATACGTGGCAAAAGCCACAGCGTCGTCGACCAGTCCTGCTGGCCGAGCGAACCAGCGCCCCAGATGAACAGGCTGGCCAGCCATTCATGCCGCAGCACAATGAGAACAGCACCGATGGCGCCGGCATAGAGGCTGACGACCAGCCCCGCCAGCACGACCGAAAGCGGCGACAGGCCCTTGTGCCAGGACAAAGCGAGGACGGCGGCAAGGGCCATGAATGCGCCAGCCAGCGCCACCCATTCGCGGCCGAAAGCAAGCACGGAAGGCGACAGAAGCGTCGCCAGTGCCAGCGCCAGATAGGCGCCGGCCGAGACGCCGACCGTTTCGGGCGAGGCGAGCGGGTTGCGCAGAACCTGTTGCAAGACGGTTCCGGCAAGCCCGAGCGCCGCACCACACAAGAGGCTGACGGCAAGCCTGGGCAAGAAGGCGTAGTGGACGAGCACCTGCCGCATGTCAGCGATGTCGGGGGCGGCGAGCGATTGGAGCCAGAGCGCCGATGGCAGCTGCACCGTGAGGTTTGAGACGGTTGCCGCTACCGCCGCCGCGAGTAGCATCGCGCAAAGCAGGATCGCGCCTACCGGCTGATTGCCAAGAAAGCTCCATCGGGAGACCCGGCCGGCCGACGCAGGCTTTCCGCCTTGGGCAATGGCCGCAGCATCCTCAACCACGGGCGGCCTCCACGGTCATCGCCGATGCCAAGACCCGAGCAAAACGGGTGGCGGACGGAAGCGCGCCGAACATATGGACGGCGGGAAGGCCCATGATCGAGCGGTTGCGCACGAAAGGCATGGCGTTCCAGACCGGACTCTCGGTCAGCGTGCCGCCGGCGCCCTCGGGCAAGGGTTCGAGATAGACAAGGCGCGCGTCGCTGGATGTCGCCAGCCCGTCGATACCGACGGTCGAAAACCCCCAATAATTGGTCTCGGCCGTCCAGGCGTTGCGGAGCCCGATGCGGTCGAACACCTCCTGAAACAGGCTCTTTGCGCCGTAGACGCGCACATTGCGCGGGTCCATGAAGCTGACGACATAGATCGGCCGCGCCGAAAGCGGCGCCAGCTGCTGGCGAACTTCCCAGAAATACGCGTCTGTCGCCGCGATCAGCGCCTCGCCTTCGCTTTCCTTGCCGACAAGCCCGGCGAGCTGGCGCGTCGCCTCGATGGCGCGCTGATAGGGCTGCCCGGCTTCGGTATAGAGCCCGATCGTCGTCACCGGCGCCACGCGTTCGAGCAGCGGCTTGATGCCGTCGAGATACGGCATGGACAGGATGATGTCGGGCGTGAGCTGCTGCAGCAATTCGAGATTGGGCTCGAGCAGCGTGCCGACATCGGCGATCTCAGGCGGCAGCGGTGGCTCGACCACCCAGGTCTCCCAGATGTCGCGACCGGCAATGGCGATCGGGCCGACGCCCAGCATGAGCAAGGTCTCGGCCAGCCCGTCATCCAGGCAGACGATGCGCAACGGTTTCGCCGCGGCAGACGGCGATGCAATTCCTATGAAGGGCAAAACGAAAAGTCCCAGCGCGCCGCGCCGGGTGATCCGACCGTGGAGACGCTCAGCCCTGTGGGATTCAAGGGCCGCCATCACAGCACAACACCGGTGCGGAAAGCCGGCTGGGCGTGGATTTCAGGCACGGGTTTTTCTCCAACACGACGCGGTTCAAAAATCTGGCTGCCGGCAGCCGATGGCCGGTTGACTATGAAACATGACTTTAATAGTCAACATTTAAGATGATTAAACGAGTCAACAATTTGAAATTAGCGCAGGGCAGGACGACCCTGCGCGCTTTGCAGGCAGTGAGAGGTATCGAGATGAGGTCGAGTGCACATCGTGCGGCGCGTCGGCGAAGCCGGACCCAGGGCCTTGTGGTCGCATCGCTCTCGACCCTGCTTTGCAGCCAGGCCCTCGCGCAGGATGCCACGACCGAACTCAACCCCATCAATGTCGAGGGACAGACCGACAGCCCGATCGGCCCGGATGACGGCTACATCGCCAAGAATACCACCACCGGCTCGAAGACCGACACGCCGCTGAAGGAAATACCGCGGTCGATTTCGGTGGTGACCCGCAAGCAACTCGACGACCGCCAGCCGGGGCAACTTGAGGACGCTTTGTCCTATCTTGCCGGCGTCACCACTTCGCCATGGGGTATCGACGATCGCTTCGACCAATGCCTGATCCGCGGTTTCGACCTCTGCACCTCGGCGATCTATCGCGACGGACTGCCGCAGAAAGTGATCGACTTCTCCGGCTTCAAGATCGAGCCCTACGGGCTGGAGCGGATCGAGGTGCTGAAGGGACCGTCCTCGGTGCTCTACGGCGAGAACGAGGCCGGCGGCATGGTCAATGCCGTCACCAAGCGGCCGACCGACAAGCCGATCTATGACGGCTTCCTCAGCTATGGCAGCTTCAACACGGTCGAGGCCGGGCTGGATATCGGCGGCCCGATAGACGATGCCGGCGTGTGGTCCTACCGGCTGACCGGCCTGGTCCGCAACGGTGAGCTCGAAACCGACTATTCCCGCAACGACCGCATCTTCGTCGCGCCGGCGCTCAAGTGGCAGCCGGATGCGCAGACCTCACTGACCATCCTTGCAAACTACCAGTGGGACAGGCTGACGCCAATTCAGTTTCTGCCCGCGCAGTATGGCAATCTGCCGCGCAATTTCTTCACCGGCTCCCCCGATTTCGACCGCTTCGATGCCAACCATGGTTCGATCGGCTACCAGTTCAGCCACGAGTTCGACGACCATTGGACGGTGCGGCAAAACCTTCGCTACTCGCAGCAGGAAACCGACTATCGGCAGCTCTACTATGGCGAATGGCTTGGCGGCCAAGACATGATCGACGACCGTACGATGTCGCGCACGCTATTCACCGTGGATGAGACGGCCACGCTGTTCAACGTCGACAACCAGGCCGAATACAAGGCCGACTTCGGCGCGATCGAAAACAAGCTGTTGTTCGGCCTCGATTACAGCAGACAGTCGGTCGACGGGCGGAACGGCTACGGCGAGGGTCCGCCGCTGGACACCCTCAACCCGGACTACTCGATCCCGGTCACGCCGCCGAGCCTCATCATTACGGATCGCAAGCAGACGATCGGCCAGGTCGGCCTCTATGCACAGAACCAGGCCAAGATCGCCGACCACTGGGTCCTGACCCTCGGTGGCCGGCAGGCCTGGATCGACAACGCCAATTTCGACCGGCTCGACGGAACGGGCAGCTACGATCAGAAGGACCATGCCTTCACCGGCAATGTCGGTATCGGCTATCTCTTCGACAATGGCCTGACGCCCTATGCCAGCTATGCCGGGTCCTTCACCACCAATATCGGCCCGACCCAGTCCGGAGACCCGCTGCTGCCTTCGCTGGGCAAGCAGTACGAAGTCGGCGTGAAATATGAGCCGACCTTCTTCCCCGGCTTCATCACCGCTTCGCTGTTCGACCTGCGCAAGACCAATGTGCCGACGGCGGCAGCCAATCCCGTCTACCAGGTCCAGACCGGAGAAGTCCGCCATCGTGGCCTCGAGATCGAGGCCAACGCCGATCTGGCTTCCGGCCTCGGCATGACGGCGGCCTACACCTATCTCGACGCGGAGATAACCAGCGATGCCGCCGCCATCATCGGCAACAGACCGGCCAGGGTACCGGAACACCAGGCATCGCTGTGGGCCAATTACGAGATTGGCAGCGGCGTGCTCGAGGGCCTGAGCGTTGGCGCCGGCGTGCGCTACATCGGCGCCAGCTTCGGCGACAATGCCAACACCGTGAACGTGCCCGGCCACACGCTGGTCGACGCTGCACTTCGCTACAAGAAGAATGGCTGGCAGGCGGCTCTCAATGTCTCCAACCTGTTCGACAAGACCTACTATTCGACCTGCTATGAGGCCGGCAGCAATCCCGACCTCAGCTGCATCTATGGCGAAGGCCGTGTCATCAAGGGCAGCCTCAGCATGAAGTTCTGATGCGGGCCAGCCCGCCCGCCTCGATTGGCCGCGAGTGAGCATGCGTAATCTGTCGGTGCTGGCCGCAAGGCGATTCGGCCCCCGCAGCCCTGTGCGACGTCTCGCCCCACCGACAATCACTCCAATCCACATACGGCATCATCTTTCCTCCACGAATTCATTCGATGATGGTCCGGGCACGGTCGCCTTCGGGCAGGGGCGCGCTGGATTGGGTTGCCTGAGGAAGGAACGAATCAAAAAAGCCACGGCAGCCGCTGCCGGAAGGTGTAGAAGACCGTACCGAACGCATCGAAGGGAGCGCGATCGGGTTGCACTCGGCAAGGCTTGATGGTTTGTTGCCGCTATACGGAGAACGAATGATGCGAGAGCCTGCCGGTCAAGACGAATATGGGTCGACGAATCCCTACGATCCGGACGACCTGCCGACGTTGAACGCGATCGGTCCGAGCATGGGAAGCGGCAATGATTTCGAGAAATATGCCGTTGCCGTGATCATCGTGTTCGGTGCGCTGATCATTGGCGGGCTGATGGCGGCTTCGATGGTCTTCGGGCACCGCAACGGCTTCCTCTTCGCACTTGGCGGCGCCACGTCTGCCTGGATATCCGGAAACGCGCTGCTGCTCGACCGGCCGCGCATCTACGCGCTGTTTGTCGGCATTGCCGCCTTGATGCTGATTGCGTCCACCATCACGCTGGTCTTGTGACGGTTCGACCGGCCATGAGCCAACCCCGTTGGGCAGCGGGCGATCAACCCGACTCGCTACGCTGCTCCAAGCCTTTCCTCTGAGCTATCAGTATCCGAGCGCCTCGCCAGAGGCCGCGCGGCTGTCGATGGCGCCGTTGTAGCGGGCGCCGCCGCCTTTCTCGATTTCCGCCAGGCTTTTGCCGCCGACAAGGATGCCGGCCGCCTGGCCCCAGGTCTGGTTAGCAAGATCGAGGTGATAGCCCATGCCGGCCAGCAGCTTTTCGGTATCGGGCGACAGCCCGAACGGCTCGACATAGACCGTGTCGGGCAGCCACTGGTGGTGGATGCGCGGCGCGTCGATCGCCTCCTGGATGTTCATGCCGTGGTCGATGACGTTGACGATCGCTTCCAGCGTGATGGTGATGATGCGCGAGCCGCCGGGGCTGCCGATGACCATGAACGGCTTGCCGTCCTTGGCCACCACGGTCGGGCTCATCGACGACAGCGGCGTTTTCTTCGGCTGGATGGCATTGGCCTCGCCCTGGACCAGGCCATAGAGGTTGGGCACGCCGGGTTTTTGGGTGAAATCGTCCATCTCATTATTGAGCAGGATGCCGGTGCCGTCGGCGACGACGCCGGCGCCGAATGAGCCGTTCAACGTATAGGTGACCGCGACCGCATTGCCGTCATCGTCGATGATCGAATAATGCGTCGTCTCCTTACTCTCGCCAAAGCCCTTCGGCATCAGATCCTTCGACACGCCGGCCCGGAACGGGTCGATCTTGTCGCGGATATCCTTGGCGTAGGCCTTGTCCAGCAATTTCGAGACCGGGTTGTCGACGAAATCAGGATCGCCAAGCGCCGAATTGCGGTCAACATAGGCGTAGCGCATCGCCTCGACCATGACATGAACCGTCTCGGCGGAACCGGCACCGAGATAGGACAACGGATATCCCTCCAGCACGTTCAGGATTTCGCAGACGATGACGCCGCCTGAGCTGGGCGGCGGCGAGGAGGTGATCTCGTAGCCGCGATAGGAGCAGGTCACGGGCTTCAGTTCGCGCACCGCATATTGCTCGAAATCCGGCTTGGCCAGGATGCCGCCCTTGGCGCCGCTTGCTTTGACGATGGCATCGGCGATGACGCCTTTGTAGAAGGCATCCGCGCCTTTTTCGGAAATGGCGGCGAGCGAAGCGGCAAGATCGGGCTGGACCAGCCGCTCGCCGATGCCATAGGGCTTGCCATCGGGTTTCAGGAAGATCGCGGCAGCCGCGGGGTCCTTCGCCAGCCTGTCGGCGCTGCCGGCAAAAGAGGCGGCGTCACCCTGATTGAGGATGAACCCGTCCCTGGCATAGCTGATTGCCGGCGCCATCAGATCCTGGCGGGACAATTTGCCGTATTTTTCGCGCGCCATCTCCAAACCGGCGACGGAACCGGGCACGCCGACCGCGAGATAGCCGTCGAGGCTGGCGCCCTTCACCGGGTTGCCGTCCTTGTCGAGATACATGGTCTTGGTTGCTGCCAGCGGCGCCCGTTCGCGAAAATCGAGGAAGGTCGATTTGCCGTCCTTGAAGCGGATGGTCATGAAGCCGCCGCCGCCGATATTGCCGGCATTGGGATAGACGACGGCGAGCGCATAGCCGACGGCAACAGCCGCATCGACAGCATTGCCACCCTTCTTCAAGACCTCGACGCCAACTTCCGATGCCAGATGCTGGGCAGTCACCACCATGCCGTGCTCGCCCTTGGCTGGCGCCGGCGAGGCAGCGAAGACGCTCGTCAGCGGCGCGAGGGCGAAGGTGATGGAAAGACTGGCGGCGATCAGTGTCCGACGGTTGAGAGGCATGGCGGTTCTCCGGGCGGGGGTGCGCTAGAAGACCGTGTTGGAATGATCGAGTCCAATAACAATTGAAGGAGCGCGAGAAAGACCCCCTCACCCGGATTGCCAACCGAATTGCAAGGGCAATTCGGGGCAATCCGACCTCTCCCCGAGGGGAGAGGAGGTTGCCAGCGCCGGCGCCAGTCTCTTCTCCCCAGCGGGGAGAAGGTGGCCGCGAAGCGGCCGGATGAGTGGCCGGCTCGGTCTCAGACAATCCCGCCAGAACCGCCTGCAACCGCAGGGCGTTCCGCCGCGACTTTGGCGCGGTAGCCTGCTGCCCGATAGGCGGCAACTGGGTCGATGGCGCCGCCGGTCTTCAGCCGCGCCATGGCCAGGATCGGCTCGACGTCGGTGCGATAGGCGGCTTTCAGTGTCTGCGTCGCCATCAGCGCGTCGTTGCTGTCCTGATAGCCTTCCAGCGCCTTGCGGTCGACCAGCAGCGCCTGCGCATAGGCGCGCTGCACCTCGACCGCCGACAGCATAAGGCTTTCGATCGGATCTGTGACGTTGTGGCTCTGGTCCAGCATATGGGCGGGGTCGAAACCTTCGGCGCCGGAAAGTTCGGCATCGACCAGTTCGTTGAAGACGAGGAACAGCCGGTAGGGATCGATCGAACCGGCATCGAGATCGTCGTCGCCATATTTCGAATCGTTGAAATGGAAGCCGCCAAGCTTCTTGAACTGGATCAGGCGCGAGACGATCATCTCGATGTTGACGTTGGGCGCATGGTGACCGAGGTCGACGAGGCAGAACGCCTTGTCGCCAAGTTCCTGCGCGATCATGTAGTTGGTGCCCCAATCCTGCACGACAGTGGAGTAGAAGGCCGGCTCGTACATCTTGTGCTCGGTGAACAGCTTCCAGTCGGCGGGCAGTCCGGCATAGACTTGCTTCATGGCGTCGAGATAGCGCTCGAACGCCTTGGCGAAATTGACCTGGCCAGGAAAATTCGAGCCGTCGCCGATCCACACCGTCAGCGCCTTCGAGCCCAGCGTCTTGCCGATCTCGATGCATTCGAGATTGTGCTCGACGGCTTGTCGGCGCGTGCCGGCATCGGCATGCGACAGCGAGCCGAATTTGTAGGAAAGCCCCTGGTCCTTGGCGTCGGAAAAGGTGTTGGAGTTCATGGCGTCGAAGCCGAGGCCAAAGCGCGAGGCTGCCTGCTTCAGCCGATTCGGGTTGGCCTTGTCCCACGGAATGTGCAGGGAGACGGTCGGCGTCGCCTGCGTCAACTGCTGGATGACGGCGCAGTCCTCGATCTTGTCGAAGATGTCGCGTGGCTCGCCGGCGCCGGGAAAGCGGGCAAAGCGTGTACCACCGGTGCCGACGCCCCAGGAGGGGATCGCCACGGCGAATTTTTCGACCTTGTCGCGTATGGCGTCGATGGCGATGCCGCGGCGGTCGAGGCGTTCGCCAAGGAAAGCATAGTCGCGCTCAAGGTCGGCCTTGCGCGCGGCATTGTCTTTGTCGACGACGTCGGCGGAGATGATCTGTTCCATCGTCCTCCTCCGCTCAGCGCGTGAACGACTGGGCGTTGCCCGCGTCGACGTTGATGATGTTGCCGGTCGACTTGGCAGACATGTCGGAGGCGAAGAAATAGATCGCCTCGGCAATATCTTCCGGGAAGACCGAGCGCTTCAGCATCGAGCGAGAACGGTAATGCTCCTCGAGGTCATCGGTGGACATCTTGTAAGCGGCGGCGCGCTGTTCCTTCCACTCGCCGGTCCAGATTTTCGAGCCGCGCAGCACTGCATCCGGATTGACGACATTGACCCTGATCTGCGCTTCAGCGCCCTCCAGCGCCAGGCAGCGGGCGAGATGTATCTCGGCGGCCTTGGCGGTGCAATAGGCGGCGGCGTTGGGCGATGCGGCAAGGCCGTTCTTGGAGGCG
Organism: Mesorhizobium sp. LjRoot246; assembly: GCF_964254115.1. Classification (NCBI taxonomy): domain Bacteria; kingdom Pseudomonadati; phylum Pseudomonadota; class Alphaproteobacteria; order Hyphomicrobiales; family Phyllobacteriaceae; genus Mesorhizobium; species Mesorhizobium sp. LjRoot246. The sequence goes on from NZ_CAXUSN020000001.1 coordinate 6,256,113, forward strand.
ACGAAGACGACGTTGCCGCCGATCTTCTGCACGCGGAACAGCCGGAACGCCTCCCGCGAGACCAGGAAGTAACCGGTCGACAGGATATCCATGTTCTTGTTCCACAGCGCCAGCGTCGTCTCCTCGATCGGCGCCGAGGAGGCAAGGCCAGCATTCGACACCAGAATGTCGATGCCGCCGAACTCGACCGCCGTCTCGGCAAAGCCCGAAATGACCTGATCCTCCGAGGTGACGTTGATCAGCACCGGCCGGACGAAATCCTTGCCATAGGCCTTGGCCAGTTCATCGTTGGCACTGGCGAGCGCTGCCTCGTCGATGTCGGCCAGCACCACGCAGGCGCCCTCGCGCAGCAGCCGGTTAGCCGTCGCGCGGCCGATGCCGCCGGCGCCGCCGGTGACCAGCGCGATCTGGCCGGCGAGTGCTTTCGGCTTCGGCATGCGCTGCAGCTTCAGATCCTCGAGTAGCCAGTACTCGATGTCGAAGGCTTCCTGTGCGGGCAGGCCGACATAGGACGAGACCGTCGAGGCGCCGCGCATGACATTGATGGCGTTGACATAGAATTCACCCGAGATGCGCGCCGTCGCCTTGTCGCCGGCGAAGGTGAACATGCCAACGCCGGGCATCAGGTAGACGACTGCATTGGGATCGCGGATGGCGGGCGAGTCCGCATGCTTGCAGCTGTCGTAGTAGGCCTGGTAGCCAACGCGATAGGCGGCGATGTCGTCGGCAAGACGCGCGATGACCGCATCGACATCGGGCTTTGCCGGATCGAACTCGATGACCAGCGGACGGATCTTGGTGCGCAGGAAATGGTCCGGGCACGACGTGCCAAGTGCCGCCAGCGGACGCAAATCCCTGGAGTTGACGAATTCGAGCACGGCGGCGGAATCATCGAAATGACCAAGCTTATGGCTCTTTTCCGAGATCAGGCCGCGGATTTTCGGCATCAGTTTCGCCGCGATGGCACGGCGCTCAGTGGCGTCGAGTGACTTGACGACTTCACCGCCGAAGATGGCGACGCCTTCGGAACGGCGCTCGAACCATTCGATCGCCTGGTTGATGACCGAGATCGTCGTCTCGTAGCATTCCCTGGGGGTTTCGCCCCAGGTGAACAGGCCGTGGCTTTCGAGGATGACGCCCTTGGCGGCGGGGTGTTCGAGGCAGAATTTCTCCAGCCACAGGCCGAGCTCGAAGCCGGGACGTTTCCACGGCAGCCAGCCGATGGCGTCGCCGAAGATCTCCTTGGTCAGCGCCTTGGAATCCTTCGCGGCGGCAATGGCGATGATGGCATCGGGATGCATGTGGTCGACAAAAGGCTTCGGCACGTAGGCATGCAGCGGCGTGTCGATCGAGGCCGCGCGCGGATTGAGGTTGAAGGTGCAGTGCGGCAGGAAGCCGACCATTTCGTCTTCGTGCTCGACGCCGCGATAAAGGCCTTTGAGCGCGCGCAGCTTGTCCATGTAGAGCGTGGCAAAACCGTCTCGCTTGATCGAGGCGCTGTCGCCGCCCGAGCCCTTGACCCAGAGCACTTCGACAGTCTCGCCGGTGAGCGGGTCTTTCTGCCAGATCTTCGACGACGTGTTGCCGCCGCCATAGTTGGTGACGCGCTTGTCGGAGCCGAGCGTGTTCGAGCGGTAGACTAGAAGCTCAGGGTCGCTCATCCCTTTGGCCTTCGCGTCGTCCCACAGATTGGCGAGGCGCGCGGTGCGCTTGTCGAGCATAGGGTATCCTCCCGAAAGGCACGCAAACGGTGCGGCCAATTTGGCCCGAATTTCCACGGAAGCAGCCAGCTTGTCAATCACAAACGATCAAGATCGATCATATTGCACTGCACAATGAAATTATATGATCGGAAATGATTGACACTGCGCGTTTTGGGTGCCTAGATGCTCAGGCAGGGAGGAACCATGCACGAAAAAGAGCGCCACAGGATCATTCTGTCCGCCGTCCAGGAAAAGCCTGTGGTGACGGTGCAGGAGATGGTCGACCTGACGGAATCCTCCGAGGCGACGATCCGGCGCGATATCGCGGCTCTCCATGTCCAGAAGCGCCTGCGCCGTGTGCGCGGTGGCGCCGAGGCGATCTCGCCGCCGCAGTTCATTGGGCTGGCCGGCCGGCCCTTTTCCGTCAACGAAACGATCAACGCCTCGCAGAAGCGCGCTATTGCGCGGGAAGCAGTCGAGTTGTGCAAGGACGGCGAGCCGATCATCATCAATGGCGGCACCACCACCTTCCAGATGGTGCATTTCCTGACCGGCCGCCGCATGCCGATCTTCACCAATTCCTTCCCGATCGCCGAGCATTTGCTCAAGCACTCCAAGAACACGGTGATGCTGTCTGGCGGCACCATTTATCGAGAGCAGAACATCATCCTGTCGCCCTTCGACAACGACGTGACGCGCAATTTCTATGCGCGCCGCATGTTCATGGGTGCGCAAGGGTTGGGGCCGCTCGGCCTGATGGAGGGCGATCCGCTTTTGATCCAGGCGGAGCAGAAACTGATCGACCAGGCGGACGAACTGGTGGTGCTGGTTGATTCCTCGAAATTCCGCAAACGCTCCAGCCTGATCCTGTGCGGCCTGTCGCGCATCGCCACCGTCATCACCGACGACGGCATCGAGGACCGCGAAGCAAAAATGCTCGAAACCGCCGGCGTGACGCTGATCGTCGCCCGCACATCCGCAACCAACAAGGAAGAATCTTCACTGCAGGCATGAGGCCAACTCACGCCCGCAGCGGCGATGGAATGCAACGCTCAAGGGAGGAAATTCGATGAGCTTCTTGAAGAAACTGATGGTGACGGCTGCATTCTCAGCCGCCATGTTCGTGAATGCCGCCTATGCCGAAAACGTCAAGATCGCGCTGGTGGTGAAGTCGCTCGGCAACGGCTTCTTCGATGCCGCCAACAAGGGCGCCGAAGAGGCGGCCAAGGAACTCGGCGATGTCGACATCATCTACACCGGCCCGACCAAGGCGACCGCCGAAGCGCAGATCGAAGTTGTCAATTCGCTGATCGCCCAGAAGGTCAACGCCATCGCCATCTCGGCCAATGACGCTGATGCGCTGGTTCCGGTGCTGAAGAAGGCCATGGAGCGCGGCATCACCGTCATCTCCTGGGATTCGGGCGTCGCCAAGGAAGGCCGCCAGCTTCACCTCAACCCGTCCGACACCGGCCTGATCGGCGAGACCATCATCAAGCTTGCCGCCGATTATCTGCCGGAAGGCGGCGACGTCGCCATCCTGTCGGCCTCCTCGACCGCGACCAACCAGAACGCCTGGATCGACGCGGCCAAGAAAATCTTGCCGGTGAAGTTCCCCAAGATCAAACTCGTTGCCACCGTCTATGGCGATGACGACTCCGCCAAGAGCACCGACGAGGCCAAGGGTCTTCTGAAGTCCTATCCGAACCTCAAGGCGATCATCGCGCCGACCACCGTCGGCGTCGTTGCCGCCGCCCAGGTCGTCACCGACGAAAACCTGATCGGCAAGGTCAATGTCACCGGCCTCGCGCTGCCGTCCGAGTTCAAGAAGTTCATCGACAACGGTTCCAGCCAGGCGGTTGCCCTATGGAACCCCATCGACCTCGGCTACTCGGCCGTCTACCTCGCCCATGATCTGGCGGTGAAGAAGGAAGAGGCGAAGCCCGGTGCCACGCTGTCGATCGGCCGCGTCGGCAAGGTAACGCTCGACGACACCAATTCGGCTGCGATGGCTCCGCCCTTCCAGTTCGACAAGAGCAACATCGAGAAGTTCTCCAAGATCTATTGATCTGGAGCCATCTAGAGCTGCCGCGGCGGGGCTCACGTCCCGCCGCGACTTTAAACGGACCTTGTTTCAGGGCTTGATACGACTATGGACACGACAGCCCAACACGGCGCGGTGAAGGAGCGGCCTCCGGCCTCGGCTCCACGCCTGACGCTGTCCGGCATCTCCAAGAGCTTTCCGGGCGTGCGCGCGTTGCACAATGTCAGCCTGTCGCTCTATCCTGGTCAGGTGACCGCGCTGATCGGCGAGAACGGCGCCGGCAAGTCGACGCTGGTCAAGATCATGACCGGCATCTATCAGCCCGACGAGGGCACGATCAGCATCGACGGCCACGCCATCACCCTGCCCAGCGCGCATGCCGCCTTTGGGCACGGCGTCACCGCCATCCACCAGGAAACCGTGCTGTTCGATGATTTGACGGTGGCCGAAAACATCTTTCTCGGCCACGCGCCGCGCACACGTTTCGGCACCATCGACTGGCGCACCATGCGCAAGAATGCGCGCGAAGTGCTCGACACCATGCATGCCGGCCATATCGACGCCGACGCGCGGCTGAAGGACCTCGGCATCGCCAACAAGCATCTGGTCGCCGTTGCGCGCGCCATGTCGATCGACGCGCAGATCGTCATCATGGACGAGCCGACCGCCGCGCTTTCGATGAAGGAGATCGAGGAGCTCTTTTTGCTGATCGAGTTCCTCAAGAGCGAAGGCAAGGCGATCCTGTTCATCAGCCACAAGTTCGACGAGATCTACCGCATCGCCGACCGCTACACGGTGTTCCGCGACGGCGAGATGGTCGGCGAAGGCCTGATCAAGGACGCTAGCCAGAGCCAGATCGTGCGCATGATGGTTGGCCGCGCGGTCGACCATATCTTCCCGCAGCGCAAGGCCGAGATCGGCGCGCCGGTGCTTTCCGTTTCCGGCCTGTCGCACCCGACTGAATTCAACGACATCGGCTTCGAGTTGCACAAGGGCGAAATTCTTGGCTTCTATGGCCTTGTCGGCGCCGGGCGCAGCGAGGTGATGCAGGCGATATCGGGTATCACCCGCATATCGGGCGGCACGATCAAGCTGGAAGGCAAGACGATCGCGCCGAAATCGGCGGCGGATTCGATCGATGCCGGCATCGTCTACGTGCCCGAAGAACGCGGCAAGCAAGGCGTGGTGATCGGCCTGCCAATCTTCCAGAACGTCTCGCTGCCTTCGCTCAAGCGCACATCCAAGTCTGGCCTGCTGCGGCTGGCGGAGGAGTTTTCGCTCGCCCGCTCCTATACCGAGCGGCTGGACCTCAGGGCCTCCTCGCTCAGCCAGGATGTCGGTACGCTGTCGGGCGGCAACCAGCAGAAGATCGTGATCGCCAAATGGTTGGCGACGGCGCCCAAGGTGATCATCCTGGACGAGCCGACCAAGGGCATCGATATCGGCTCCAAGGCTGCCGTGCACGGCTTCATGGCCGAGTTGGTGGCGCAAGGGCTGTCGGTGATCATGGTGTCGTCCGAATTGCCCGAAATCCTCGGCATGTCCGATCGGGTCGTTGTCATGCGCGAGGGGCTCGTCGCGGCGGTCTACGACAACAAGGGGCTCGACGCCGAAACGCTGGTCAGGACGGCAGCAGGGATCGCGGCATGAAGGCTCTTCTCAAATACCGTGAAATCTGGCTGTTCGCGGCGATCGTCGTGCTGATCGGCCTGATCTCGACGCGCTTCCCGGCCTTTGCCGACCCCGGCAATCTGCGCCAGGTGTTCAACGACACCTCGATCCTGATGATCCTGGCGCTTGGCCAGATGGTGGTCATCCTGACCCGGTCGATCGATCTGTCTATGGCCTCCAACCTCTGCTTCACCGGCATGGTGGTGGCGATGCTGAACGCCGCGCATCCGGCAATCCCGATCCCGCTGCTGATCGTCATCGCACTGGCCGTCGGCCTGGTTCTCGGCGCCATCAACGGCCTGCTGGTCTGGCGGCTGAACATTCCCTCGATCGTGGTGACATTGGGCACGCTGACCATCTATCGTGGCGCCACTTTCGTGCTGTCCGGCGGCGCCTGGGTCAATGCCGACAAGATGAGCCCGGACTTCATCGGCTTTCAGCGCGCGGCTTTTCTCGGCATTCCGGTGCTGTCCTGGATCGCCATCCTGGTCATCGCGCTGTTCTTCATCCTGATGACGCGCACCGCGCTCGGCCGCTCGATCTATGCCATCGGCGTCAACCCGACGGCTTCGGTCTATGCCGGCATCGATGTCGGCCGCACGAAATTCATCGTCTTCTGCATCTCCGGCATGATCGGCGGGCTTTCCGGTTACCTCTGGATCTCCCGCTATGTGATCGCCTCGGTCGAGGTCGCCAATGGCTATGAGCTCAACATCATTGCCGCCTGCGTCATCGGCGGCATCTCGATTGCCGGCGGTATCGGCTCGGTCGGCGGCGCGGTGCTCGGCGCGCTATTCCTCGGCATCATCTCCAACGCCTTGCCGGTCATCAACATCTCGCCCTTCTGGCAGATGGCGATTTCGGGCAGCGCCATCATTCTGGCCGTGGTGCTCAACGCGCGTGGCGAACGCCAGCAAGGCCGCATTATCCTCAGAAAGGTGGAGGCGGCGACATGACCGACATCCCTGCCCCGCGCCACATTCCCGACCGGCTCGATAAGCCGTTCCGTTCGGCGATCTTTTCCTGGGAAGCGCTGCTGGTCGTGGTGGCGGTCACTATCTTCGCCATCAACAGCTTCGCCTCGCCCTATTTCCTTGATCCGTACTCGCTGTCGGATCTGACCTTCAATTTCACCGAGAAGGGCCTGATCGCCTTCGCCATGGCGCTGCTTATCATCTCTGGCGAGATCGACCTGTCGGTGGCCGCCATTATCGCGCTGGCGTCAACCATGATGGGCATGGCGGTGCAGGCCGGCGCCGGCACGCCCGTGCTGGTGCTGATCGGCATCGTCGTCGGGCTAGGCTGCGGCGCCTTCAACGGGTTGCTGGTCACAAGGCTCGGCCTGCCGTCGATCGTCGTCACCATCGGTACGATGAGCCTGTTTCGCGGCATTGCCTTCATCATTCTCGGCGACCAGGCCTACAAGGGCTATCCCTCAAGCTTCGCCTTTTTCGGCCAGGGCTATGTCTGGTGGGTGGTGTCGTTCGAACTGGTTCTCTTCCTCATCGCGGCCGTCGTTTACTGGTTCCTGCTGCACCGCACGAGTTTCGGCCGTCGTGTCTTTGCCATCGGCAACAACCCGGTCGCAGCACAATTTTCCGGCGTGCGTGTCGGTCGAACCAAGTTCATCCTGTTTTGCCTCACCGGGCTGATGTCGGGCATTGCCTCGGTGCTGATCACCTCGCGGCTCGGCTCGACGCGGCCCTCGATCGCGCAAGGCTATGAGTTGGAAGTCATCACCATGGTCGTGCTCGGCGGCGTCAGCATCCTCGGTGGCGCAGGCAGCATTCTTGGCGTCGTGCTCGCCGCGTTCATCATGGGGCTGGTGACCTTCGGGCTTGGCCTGCTCAACGTGCCCGGCATCGTCATGTCGATCTTCATCGGCCTGCTGCTGATCATCGTCATTGCACTGCCAATCGTCTGGCGGCGGCTCCTCGGAGGTCGCTGATGCCGCAGAAATACGCATTCAAGATGAAGCTGAAGCCCGGCACGAAGGCCGAGTACAAGAAGCGCCATGACGAGATCTGGCCGTCGCTGGTCGCGCTGCTGAAGCGAGCCGGCGTCTCCGATTATTCGATCCATCTCGACGAGGAGACCAATATCCTGTTCGGCGTGCTGTGGCGGCGAGATGACCACGGCATGGACGAACTGCCGAAGCATCCAGTGATGCAGCGCTGGTGGGCGCGCATGGCTGACATCATGGAAACCAGGCCGGACAACGAGCCGGTGGCCGTGCCGCTGGAAACCGTGTTCCATATGGAATGAGTGCACCCCGCCACATCGCCGTCATCGATATCGGCAAGACCAACGCCAAGGTGGCGCTGGTCGACCTCGCGATGTTGAGCGAGGTGGCGCTGCGCCGCATGGCCAATGCGCCAGTGCGGCAGGCGCCCTACCCGCATCACGATGTCGAAGCTTTGTGGACATTCATCCTCGACAGCCTTGCCGGCCTCAACCGCGAACAGCGCATCGACGCCATTTCCATCACCACCCATGGCGCGACGGGTGCGCTGGTCAACGCCGCGGGCGAACTGGTGCTGCCGGTGCTCGACTATGAATTCGACGGTCCCGACAGACTGGCAGCGGACTATGACGCGATCCGCCCGCCCTTCGCCGAGACCGGGACGCCGCGCCTGCCGCTCGGCCTCAATCTCGGCGCGCAATTCTTCTGGCAGCAGAAAAGCTTCCCAGCGGAATTCGCCAAGGCCGTCGCGATGCTAATGTACCCACAATACTGGGCCTTGCGCCTGGCCGGCATCGCCGCCAACGAGGTGACCTCGCTCGGCTGCCATACCGATCTGTGGAATCCGTGGACGGCGGATTTTTCATCATTGGTCAACAGCCTGGAATGGCGACGGCTGATGGCGCCGGTGCGGCCGGCGAGCGAACGCCTCGGCTCGATCCAGCCCGCTATTGCGGCGCGAACCGGACTCGATGCGCAAACGCCGGTGTTCTGCGGCTTGCATGATTCCAACGCCTCGCTGCTGCCGCATCTGCTGTCCGAAAAACCGCCATTCTCCGTGGTTTCGACCGGCACCTGGGTGGTGTCGATGGCGGTCGGCGGCAAGCAGATCGCGCTGGATGCCGCGCGCGACACGCTGGTCAATGTCAACGCGCTCGGCAATCCCGTTCCCTCGGCGCGCTTCATGGGTGGCCGCGAGTTTTCTTTGCTGACGAAGGACCAGCCGGACGAGTGGAGCGACGATGATGTCGGCGCCGTGCTGGCGCGAAAGATGCTGCTGTTGCCATCGACCCAGCAAGGGTCGGGGCCGTTCCCGCATCAGGCTGCCACATGGCTCAACGCTAACGGCATGAACAATGGTCAGCGCTTTGCCGCTATCTCGTTCTATCTGGCGCTGATGACGGCGACCTGCCTCGACCTGATCGGCGCCGATGGCCCGACCACAGTCGAAGGCCCTTTTGCCCGCAACCGGCTGTTTGTCGAAATGCTGGCAGCAAGCACGGCACGCGCCGTTGTTGCATCCGAAGCTGCGACCGGGACCAGCATCGGCGCCGCACTGCTGGCAACCGATCAACTGATGGCGCAGGGCAAAGGCGAAAGAATGGAGCCGCCGACCGACCCGGTCTGGGCCGACTATGTCGGCGCCTGGCGCGCGGCGGTCAAGGCGCAGAGATAGGGTCTGTCTGCTTGAGCATGATCTCTGGACAAACGATTTCTGTTTGTCCGAGAAAACCGGAACCCACTTTTCGGGATCATGCTCAGCTACAAGATCCGCTTGCCGAAGGCCGACATGACGAAATTGACCGCGTCGGTGCCGATCCGCGGCTCCATATCCGCCGTCAGGCCCGAAACATCCATCGACAGCAGCCCGCCGGAGAGCGCGATCGCCTCCATCGCCTGATGCGTCTCGCGCACGGTCAGCCCACCGGAGCCCGCAGCCCAGCCGGCGAATTCGGTCACTGTGGGCGAATAGCTGACATGGAAGCCTTGCGTGCCGGAGGTGGCGATACGGATCGCCTCATGCATCAGGTCGCGCATTCCCATGGCGTCGATGTCGGTCATGGTGAAGGCTGACACGCGTGAGTCCTTCAGCACCCTGGCTTCGGCCGGGTCGGCATGGCGCAAGCCGACGATGACGACATTTTCCGGCGACAGCTGCGGCTGCAGCGCACCTGCCTTGTGGTCGAGGCCAAGCGCTCGCGCCAGAACCGAACCTTCCGGCAGGTCGATGCCGTCCTCGTCCTCGGGCATCAGGGCGGCGATGGAATCGATCCAGATCAGGCCGAAGGAATGCGTCGCGCGCGCCGTTGCGGTCAGCGCCTTGTGGGCGATGCGACGATCGGTGCCGACAGTCAGCCGGATCAGCCCTGAAGGAGGGCGCTCGATATCGGCCAACTCGACGACGTCGAAATTCATCACCTCCAGCCGCGCGCCAGTGCCCTCCCGAGCCAGGATGCCGGCAGCCTCTTGCTCGGCCGTGATCTGCACCATTTTGCGGCCGGAAAAGTCCTCGACGTCGTGCATCGGGGCCTTCTCGACATATTCCGAGGTCATCGCCAAAAGCATGGCGCCATAGCTCATGCGGAAGGCGACGCGGTCGCCGACGGAAGGCCTCGGATCTGCATCGGCGACGTCCAGCAGCAGATGGTCGCTTGAGGCGCCGAGCACCCGTATCCCCTTGGCGATCGGCGTCAGCCCTTCGACCAGCACGTCCTCGCGGCCGATATTGGCGATGGCGCGCAGCCTGTCGCCTTCGTCGGGGAAGACCGGCTGGTTGCCGAAGGCGTCGTAGCCGGATTGGCCGATCGGCCGTGACGGCTTGAGCTTGACCTCGATGATGTCGCTGGTCAGCCGGCAGGCATCGGGTTCGAGCTCGGCCCATGGCACATCGCGGAAGGTCTCGACGCCGCCTTGCAGGATCGCCTCGCCGACGCGCAGGTTGTTGATGCCGGCCGGCAGTCTGCCTTCGAGCAGCAACGGCAGCGACGAGGAGGCACCGCCGGAAATCACGTCGAGGCTTCTGCCCGACAGGCGCTCGGTCTTGTAGGCATGGGCTACGAGCTGGCCGAGATTTTCCGGCGTCGGCATGATGGCGCCGAAGCAGCCGAGATTGGTGCCGATACCGGCAATGCGCACGCCCTTGAACTGCAGGATCTGCTCGACCGTGGGGACCAGGTCATTTGGCCAGATGCCCTCGCGGAGATCGCCGAGATCGATCATCAGCATGATGTCGTGGACGCGCCCCATGCGCTCGGCAATGCGCGAAATTTCGCGGATGGTGGCGAGTTCCGACTGCAGGCTGATGTCGACGGTGCGCACCACCTCCTCGACACGCGCCATTGGCGGACTGCGCAACAGCATGATCGGCGCGTTGATGCCACTGTCGCGCAGCCGGCGGATGTTCTCGAAACGCGATTCGGCGATGCCGGCGACACCGCCGCGCAGCATGGCGCGCGCCACTTGCGGCATGCCGCAAGTGCCCTTGGTGACGCCGAACACTTTTATGCCCGACGATGCGCAGCGCCCGACGATCGTGCGCGCATTGCGCTCGATGCGGCCGAGGTCGATGGCGACTTGCGGTCCCGACATCCTACCCCCCGTAGACCAGCCCTTGCGGATCGATCTCCGGCTTGCGGCCCGCGACGACATCGGCGAGGAATTTTCCCGAGCCGCAGGCCATGGTCCAGCCGACATGGCCATGGCCGGTGTCGAGATAGAGATTGTCGTAGCGCGCCTGGCCGATGACCGGCACCGAGTTCGGCATCATTGGCCGCAGGCCCGCCCAGAGTTCCGCCTTCTTCTCATCGAAGGCACCGGGGAACAGATCCTTGCCGGTCCTGAACATGGCGGCAAAATCGCTCGGCCTGTGGCTGCGGTCGAAGCCGGTGAATTCGGCGGTCGAAGCGAGCCGCAGCCGGTTGCCCAACCTGGAATAGGCGATGAGCTGGTCCTCGTCGGCGCCGCCCATGGTCGGGCCTTTGCTCTCGTCCTCCAACGGAATCGTCGCGGTATAACCCTTCACCGGATAGACCGGCAGGTCGATCCCGTAGCGGCGGCCAAGCAGGCCGCTCTCCGGTCCCATCGAGATGACCACGGCATCGCCGGAAACCGGTCCGGCCGAGGTCATCACCGCGCGCACCCGGCCGCCCTCGATGTCGAGACCCTCGACCGTCGTGCCGTAGAGAAAACTCACCCCGAGGTTTTCGGCTGAATAGGCCGCGAGCTTTTCCACGAACTGGCGGGAGTCGCCGGTCTGGTCGATCGGCGAATAGACCCCGCCGGCGATCTTTTCCTTCACGCCGGCAAGACCAGGTTCAAGCTCGACCAGCCGGTCGCGGCCGACGATCTCGATCGGCAGGCCGTGCTTAGCCAGGTAGCGATAATTGTCGGTGCCGGTGTCGAGGCTGTGCTGAGAGCGGAAGAAATAGAGGATGCCCTTCTTGCGCTCGTCGTAGCCGATGCCGGTCTCGGCCGAGATGGCGTTGATGCAATCGCGGGAATAGAGCGCCAGGCGCAGCTTGACCTGACTGTTGGCGCGCAGACGCTCTTTCGTGCACTGGCGCAGGAAGCGCAGGCTCCAGGCGAGGAAATAGGGATCAAAGCGCAGCCGCACCTTGATGCCGAGATCATGATTGTAGAGCGCGCGCAGAAAGGTTTTCAGCGCCGCCGGCGAGGCCCAGGCGGTGGCGTCCCCCGGTGAGACCAGGCCGGCATTCGACTGGCTGGTACCGCGCGCCGGCGCCGGATGGCGCTCGATCACGGTGACCTCATGGCCATCGCTCGCCAGATAATAGGCGGCCGCCGTACCGACGACACCGGCCCCGAGCACCGTTATTTTCATGCCATTCCTCAAAAGCTCGGAGGCGCAGCGCCTCCACGCCGTACCGCGAATGCCTTCAATAGCGCTTCACCGCCCGCCTTGCGAGCCCTTGGGAGAGCCCGGCTCAGCCTCGCGCGGAGTTCTTGCCGGTCAGGATGCGCTCCCAGGCGAGTGCGTCGGCAACGATCTGGTCGAGATCGTCGCGCTGCGGGGTCCAGCCGAGTTCGGCGCGGGCGAGATCCGAATTGGCAACAACCGCCGCAGCGTCGCCGGGGCGGCGATCGCCCATCTTCACCTCGAAATCATGGCCAAAGGCGCGGCGCACGCTGTCGATGACCTCGAGCACCGAGTAGCCATGGCTGTAGCCGCAATTGGCGACAAGGCTTTGTCCCCCGGCACGCAGCCGCTGCAGGGCCAGGCGATGCGCCGCCGCCAGATCGCTGACATGGATATAGTCGCGCATGCAGGTGCCGTCCGGCGTCGGATAATCGGTGCCGAACACCTGCATGAACGGTCGCTTGCCGAGTGCGGTCTCGCAGGCGACCTTGATCAGATGGGTGGCGCCCGGCGTCGACTGGCCGGTGCGGCCCTTCGGGTCAGCTCCGGCGACGTTGAAGTAGCGCAGCGCCGTATAGCGCAGGCCGTGCGCGATCGCCGCATCGCGCAGCATCCATTCGCTCATCAGCTTGGACAGGCCATAGGGCGATTCCGGCGCCAGGCGAGCATCCTCGCGCACCGGCTCCAGTCCGGCGCCGCCATAGACGGCAGCGGTCGATGAAAAGATGAAATTGGCCACGCCCTCGCGCACCGCGGTTTCGATCAGCGTGCGTGTCTTGCAGGTGTTGTTCTCGTAATAGCCGAGCGGATCGGCAACCGATTCCGGAACCACGATCGAGCCGGCGAAATGGATGATCGCGTCGACCTTGTTGTCCCTGATGATAGAGCCGACCAATTCCCTGTCGGCGACATCGCCAACCACCAGCTTCGCCTCCGGCGCCACCGCCCATTCGAAACCTGTGGAAAGCCGGTCGAGAACGACCACACTCTCGCCGGCATCCAGCAGCTCCCAGACCATATGGCTGCCGATATAACCGGCGCCGCCTGTTACCAAAACCGTCATCCGCGTCCTCGCATCTCAAGATTTATCGGAAACTGTCTCAACCCCGCTCTACTGGAAAGCCCGCCGCATGGCCATTAGAACTCATGGTAACCGGCATGGCCGGCAAGTGGCATCATCCTGAAACAAACTTGATCCACATCAAGGGAATAGGCCACGATCCGTGGCCGTTAGGAACAGGTCAGGGGCGTGGCATTTTGACCAAAAAGGCCAGGTGGACGACCAATAGGGCAATGATTATGATCCCGCGCAAAATTGGGAAATCGACATGAACTATCAGCGGTTTTTCGAAGAAGCGATCGACCAGCTCCATGCCGAGCGTCGCTATCGCGTTTTCGCCGACCTGGAGCGCATCGCGGGCAAGTTTCCGCGCGCAATCTGGCGTTCCAACGGCCGCGCCGAGGAAATCACCGTCTGGTGCTCCAACGACTATCTCGGCATGGGCCAGCATCCCGACGTCATCGCCGCTTTCCAGAATGCGGCCGGCAAGATGGGTTCTGGCGCCGGCGGCACCCGCAACATTTCCGGCACCAGCAATCCGCTGGTCGAGCTTGAAGTGGAGCTTGCCGACCTGCACGACAAGGAAGCTGCCCTCGTCTTCACCTCCGGCTTCGTTTCCAACGAAGCCTCTATCTCGACCATTGCGCGGCTGTTACCCAACTGCCTGATCATCTCGGACGAATTGAACCACGCCTCGATGATCGAAGGCGTACGGCGCTCGGGCGCCGAGAAGAAGATCTTCCGCCACAATGATGTCGCGCATCTGGAAAGCCTGCTGCAGGCGGCGGGCCGCGAACGCGCCAAGCTGATCGTCTTCGAAAGCGTCTATTCGATGGATGGCGACATCGCGCCGATCAGAGAGATCGTCGAACTCGCCGAGCGCTACAACGCCATGACCTATATCGACGAGGTCCATGCCGTCGGCATGTACGGGCCGCGCGGCGGCGGTATCACCGAGCGCGAAGGACTGGCCGACCGCATCGACATCATCGAAGGCACGCTGGCCAAGGCATTCGGCACGCTTGGCGGCTACATTACCGGCACCAGCGCTGTGATCGACGCCGTGCGCTCCTACGCCCCGGGTTTCATCTTCACCACGGCGCTGCCGCCGGCGATCGCCGCCGCCGCGACCGCATCGATCCGCCATCTCAAGCGCTCGCAGGCCGAGCGTGACGCCCAGCAGCAGCAGGCCGCGAGAACCAAGCAGATCCTGTCGGCCGCTGGCCTGCCGGTGATGGACTCGCCCACCCATATCGTGCCGCTGCTGGTCGGCGACCCGGAGGCCTGCAAGATGGCCAGCGACCGCCTGCTCGGCGTGCACGGCATCTACATCCAGCCGATCAACTACCCGACCGTGCCGCGCGGCACCGAGCGGCTGCGCATCACACCGACGCCGTTCCATTCCGATGCGCTGATCGCCGAGTTGCAAGATGCGCTGGTCGAGACCTGGGATGCACTCGGCATTCCCTACGGCTCCGCAGGACGGCCTTCGGTGGCCAAGAGCGACCGGGTTATTCCCTTGCTCGTACCTAAGTCCGGCGGTTAAAGCCTGTTCGAAACTCTACTCCGGCAGCCATTTTACCTCGCCAGAGTCGGTTAGCGGCTTACACCACCTTCGTCCGCTGCCTTGCTCCACACGATCAGCTGTTTTGGCTCCCCGTTGCCAAGCGGATGGTGGCGACTTAGCCGCATCCGAATGGCTGCGCATGTGCATAAGTCATCGGCCTTCTCGATAAGGATAGCTCTCAGAACGAATACTCGTCATACTTGTAATGGTGGTATCAGCGGGGCTTTCTATGAAAATCAAAACTATCCTCGATAAGATCGACGAGAAACAGCTTTTCGTACCAGCGTTCCAACGCGAATATCGGTGGCAAAGGCCAGACGCACTGAAATTGGTAGAATCATTGCTGAAGGAGTATCCAACAGGAACGCTGCTCGTTTGGGAAACAAATAAACCTCCAGAACTTAAGGGGCCTCACAAATATCACGAAAACCAAGGTGCAGTTAAAATTCTTCTTGATGGCCAGCAACGTGTGACAACACTGTATATGTTAGCGCGCTCCGCGCCGCCACCGTATTATAACTCCACAGATATTTTGGTTGATCCTTCGGGTATGTGGATCGATCTCTTAAATCTTAAGCCGGACTATGGCAGCGACGCAAAACGTTCAGGCGACCCAAGATGGCAGCGCCTAACCGACATATTACAGAACAAGGTAAATGCATGGGGCTTGTTCCCGGAGTTTGAAAAGACTGGCTTCCCTCTTGATCAGCAAACTCAACAGATTATCGGCCAAAATATTGATTCTGTTAAGCGCATACTTGATTATGATATACCAGAACAAACTATACCTATTAGGGCTACTGTTGGCGAGGCGATTGAAATATTTTATATTGTAAATAAAGCCGGCATAACGCTGACGGACGCTGAACTGGCGCTTGCCCAGATCAGCGGATATTGGCCCCAGGCCCGCGAAGAATTGAAGAGGAAACTCGACACGCTTCGCGAAAGCGGATTTGAATTTTCGCTGGACGTACTAATTTATATAATTCTTGCCTGCCTCTACTCTTCTGGGACAGAGCTCCATAAGCTTCACCCATCTGACAACAAAGATAGATTGATAGACGCTTGGTCAAAATTGAGCGGCGAGACAATAGACTATGCTATCAATCTCTTGAGGGGCCACGCTTTCGTTGATCATAGTTCGGAGCTATCGACTCCCTATGTCATGGTTCCGCTTATTTCATGGCTTTACAAAGCAAAGGTCAAGCCAAGCGAATCATCTATAAATCGAATGGTAAGATGGTTCTATCTGTCTCAAGCCAGACAAAGATATTCTGTTGGCGTTCTTCAGAAGCTTGAAACAGAGCTGAAGATAATTGAAAAAGTGGACGATCCGTGGGACAATCTGGTCGCATTGATAGCAGAGAAGAGACCGCTTGCCATTACACCTGAAGAGCTGGAAAGAATCCCTATCCAGAATCCTATTTTTACTGTGATGCGTTGGGTATTTAAAGCTCGTGACGCCGTTTGCCTGACAGTTGGAACTAAACTTCATCAGACGATGGGCGAGAAATATTCTTTGGAGCGCGACCATATTTTCCCAACTCGACTTTTGAAAGAACATGGCTATGGGCAGTCCAATGCTCCTAAATATGCTCTGGCACAGGAAGTATCTAATCGGATGATTCTTACCAAGGTTGGAAATCGTCAGAAATCAGATGCGGAGCCGACCGCCTATTTGACTTCGGCCATGGAGACTTTCCCGAACGCGTTGGCTCGGCAATGCATCCCAGAGGATAAGACGCTTTGGGACATAGCCAGATTCGAGGATTTCCTAACTGCCCGGCGAAACTTGATTGCCGGAGCTATCAATGCTCACCTCGACTCTTTGGGCGCCAAGTCCACTGTTGCCGTCGAGGCCACGATAGATGAATTGATCGAATCTGGAGAGTCTGCAGAGCTCGAATTCAAGCAGACCTTTCGTTGGGATGTTGAACGAGGTCAGCCAAGCAAAAAGATGGAGGAGGTCATCGCCAAGGCCGTGGCAGCCTTCACTAATTCCGATGGTGGAACATTGCTAATCGGCGTCCATGATGAGTCGGGCGCTGTTGGCCTAGAGCCTGACTACGCGGTCGCTGGAGGAGACAAAGACGGGTTTGAGCTGGCTCTCACTAATTCGCTGCAGAACCAATTTGGGACGGCATTCAAAGCCGGCAAGATCAAGGTATCTTTTCCAATAGCGACGGGCGTTGAGATATGCAGGATGGACGTCGCAAAAAGCCATATGTTGATGCCAATCAATGTGACCACAAAAGAAGGGCACAAAGTAAGCAAAATCTATGTTCGGAGCGGAAACTCTTCTCAAGAGCTGCCCGCCCACGAGGTTCAGAGTTATATAGCGCAGAGGAACGGATGATTGGGCTCAGATAGTCTTCATCCATTTTGCCAACCGGTGCGCCGCTTCCTCGATCTGGTCGAGGCGGCGGTGGAAGCACAGCCTGAGGAAGGCTTCGCCGCCGGGACCGAAGGCCGTGCCGGGCGCCAGGCCGACATTGGCCTTGTCGACGATGTCGAAGGCAGCCGCGCGTGAATCGGTGATGCCGTCGACCGTGAAGAACAGATAGAACGCACCTTGCGGCACGGTGAACCGGGCGCGGCCTGTGGCGCCGAGAATGCCGCAGACCAGATCGCGTGCCTTGCGCGCCCGCTCCACCTGTTCGGCAATGAAGGCGTCCCCTTCATCAAGGGCGGCAACCGCGCCACGCTGCATGAACTGGGCGACGCCCGAGTTCGAATACTGGATCAGGTTCTCGAACACCTGCTGCAAGCTCGGATGCGTCTTGATCCAGCCGACACGCCAGCCGGTCATCGCCCAGTTCTTGGAAAAACTGTTGACGAACAGGATGCGGTCTTCCGCCGTGGCGATGTCGAGGAAAGACGGTGCGCGGCCATGGCCGTAGTGGAACAGCGAATAGATCTCGTCGGCGATGATCCACAGGTTCTTCGCGCGCGCAAGATCGAGGATCGCCTGCAAGGTCTCGTGATCGGCGGTCCAGCCGGTCGGATTCGACGGCGTGTTGATGAACAGCGCCTTGGTGCGCGGCGTCACCGCCGCCGCGATCTTCTCGACATCGCAGGACCAGCCATTGCCGGAGTGATCGAGCGTGACCGCCACCGGAATGGCTCCCGATATCGCTGCGGCAGCGTCGAAATTCGGCCAGGCCGGCGACAGATAGACAACCTCGTCGCCGGCGCCGGCAAGCGCGTCGAGCGCCAGCTGGATGGCGTGCATGCCGGACCCGGTGACGATGAATTGCTCTTCGGGGAAAGTCTTGCCGAAATGCCTGGCATAGTAGCGGGCAAGCGCCTGCCTGAGATCGGGTATGCCCCTCTGCCAGGTGTAGAACGTCTCGCCGCCGGCCAGCGCCTTCGATGCGGCATCGGCGATGAAGGCGGGCGTCGGCAGATCGCCCTCGCCGGCCCAGAGAGGGATCATGCCCTCGCGCAGCCGGCCGTAATTGACGACGGCGACAATGCCGCTTTCGGGCGCGGCGCGGGCTTCGGCGCGAAGGCTGTCGATCAAGGGCATGGGCGGGTCCGTTCCGATCTCGGGCGTTGATCAGCGCTCCTTACCAGATGCGAAAACAGAAAACCCCGGCCGTGAACGACCGGGGTTTTGGTCCAGCAATGCTTTGCTGAGTTATCTTTTGGCGAGCAGGTCGCGAATTTCGGTGAGCAGCGCGACGTCGGCGGGCGGCGGGGCAGCAGGTGCCGCAGGCTTCTCGCGCTCAAGCCGCTTGCGCATGTTGTTCACAGCCTTGACCATCAGGAAGATGATGAAAGCGAGGATGAGGAAGTTCAGCACCGCAGTGATGAAGCTGCCATAAGCAAGGACCGCGCCTTGCCCCCTAGCCGCATCCAGTGTCGGGGCGTTGACAGCCGAGGAAAGTCCAAGGAAATAGTTGTTGAAATCCAGTCCGCCGAAGATCGCGCCGACAATCGGCATGATGACGTCGTCGACCAGCGACTTGACGATAGTGCCAAAGGAAGCGCCGATGATGACGCCGACCGCAAGGTCCATCACATTGCCCTTGGAAATAAATTCCTGGAATTCTTTCAGCATTCGACCCTCCTTGTCATGACCGGCCGAGCTGCCGTTTCCGTCCTTGCGGGCATCGACCTAAGGACAACATAACAAAAACCTACGGTTGCAACATCGGCAAAAGGAGAAAGCAACCGCTTTCTCTTTACCCGGCGGCAGTCCCGGAAATCGTGGCCTTCATGCGCCCAAAGCCGTGATGGACTCGGAAGCCAAGCTGTGATTGCGTCTGGGCAAGCCGGGTTGAAATTCGGCACAGGGAGGATCTTGCCGGCGTGCAGGGCTTGTTCATCGTCATCGTCGCGATCGCCTATGTGACGCTGCTGTTCGCCATCGCCAGCCTGGGCGACCGCCGCTCGGCGATATCCGAGCCGAGTCGAGCCCGGCCCTTCATCTATGCGCTCAGCCTGGCCATCTACTGTACGTCCTGGACGTTCTTCGGTTCGGTCGGCCTCTCTTCCGAGCGCGGCCTCGAATTCCTCGGCATCTACACCGGCCCGGTGCTGGTCTTCGTGTTCGGCTTTCCGCTGCTCAACCGCATCGTGCGGTTGGCCAAGGCCGAGAAGATCACCTCGATCGCCGACTTCCTCGGCGCCCGCTATGGCAAGAGTTTTACCGTCGCGGCGATCGCCACGCTGATCGCAACCATCGGCGCGGTGCCTTATATCGCGCTGCAGTTGAAGGCGATCTCCGGTTCGGTCAGCCTGATGGTCGAGCACTATACGGGATCGCCGCCCTCCTTCGATCCGTTCGTCAGCGATATCTCGCTGGTCGTCGCCATGCTCTTGGCGCTGTTTGCGGTGCTGTTCGGCACACGCCACGCCGACGCCACCGAACACCAGGACGGGCTGGTGCTTGCTGTGGCGGTCGAAACCGTGGTCAAGCTTGCCGCCTTCCTGGCGATCGGCCTGATGGTCATCTTCCTGATCTTCGGCGGCCCCGGCGACATGTTCGACAAGCTCGCGCAGAACGCGCAGGTCCGGCAGGCGATGGGCTACAACACCTCGCTCGCCACATGGCTGGTGCTGACGTGCCTGAGCGGTTTTGCCATCATCATGCTGCCGCGGCAGTTCTACGTCACCATCGTCGAGAACCGCGGCGAGGCCGAACTGCGCACCGCGACATGGGTTTTTCCGCTCTACCTCGTAGCGATCAACCTGTTCGTGCTGCCGATCGCCTTCGCCGGCCTTTCGCTGGTCGGCACCGGAACCAGCAGCGACCTCTACGTGCTGTCGCTGCCCCTGTTCAGCGGCCATGACGTGCTGGCGATGGCGGCTTTCATTGGCGGGCTGTCGGCGGCGACGGCGATGGTGATCGTCGAAAGCGTGGCGCTGTCGATCATGATCTCCAACGACCTCGTCATTCCGCTGTTCGTGCGCCGCCTGCTCAAGACCTCGACCTCCGAGACCGAAGACTGGTCGACGCTCATCCTCAATGTGCGGCGCGGAGCGATCTTCATCCTGCTGTTCATCGCCTTCCTCTATTACCGCGAGAGCACCAACAGCGCGCGCCTGTCATCGATCGGCCTGATGTCGTTCGCGGCAATAGCCCAGTTCGCGCCGGCGCTGATCGGCGGGCTGATCTGGCGCGGCGCCAATGGTCGGGGTGCCGCACTTGGCATGGTCGCCGGCATCCTCGTCTGGGGCTACACGCTGCTGTTCCCATCGCTTGCCGCATCCGATACCGGTATCATCGTGCACGGGCTGTTCGGCTTCGAGGCGTTGCGGCCGCAGGCGCTGTTCGGCACCGTCGCCGAACCGCTGAACCACGGCGTGTTGTGGAGCCTGTCCATCAACGCGGTGTTCTTTGTGCTGGGTTCGCTGTCGCGCGTATCGGTGCCGCTGGAACGCATCCAGGCGTCGATCTTCGTGCCGCGCGATGCCGGCCCAATGCCCAGCCTGCGCCGCTTCCGCACAGCCATCACCGTCAACGACCTCAAGGACACGATCGGGCGCTATCTCGGCGTCGAGCGCACCGAGCGCTCCTTCCAGTCGTTCGAAAAGACCAACGGAACCTCGCTGCACGGCAACGAGCAGGCGAGCATGGACGTCATCCGCTTTTCCGAGCAATTGCTGGCCAGCGCCGTCGGTTCCTCCTCGGCGCGGCTGATCCTGTCGCTGCTGTTTCGGCGCCACGACCGCGAATCCAGGGATGACTTCCGCTTGCTCGACGACGCCACCGAAGCGCTGCAGCACAACCGTGACCTCTTGCAGATAGCGCTCGACCAGATGGAGCAAGGCATTACCGTCTTCGACCGCGATTTCCGCCTGATCTGCTGGAACCGCCAGTACAGGGCGCTGTTCGACCTGCCCGACGAGATGGGCCAGGTCGGCGTCTCGCTCGACAGCATCCTGCGGCATCTTGCCGAGCGCGGCGACATTCCGGCAGAGCAGCGCGTTGGCATGCTCAACCGGCTGACCAGTTTCGTCAGCCCATGGCAAATGGAGCTGAAGACCAGTGGCCGTATCCTGGAGCTGCGTTCCAACCCGATGCCGGACGGCGGCATCGTCGCCACCTATGCCGACATTTCCGGACGCGTCGAGCAGGATCTGGCGCTGAAACGGGCCAATGAATCGCTGGAGCAGCGCGTCAAGACCCGCACCATCGAACTGACCCGGGTCAATGAGGAATTGGCGCAGGCGCAGATGCTGGCCGAGGAGGCTAATCTCGGCAAGACGCGGTTCCTCGCCGCGGCCGGCCACGACATCCTGCAGCCGCTGAACGCCGCCCGGCTCTATTGCTCATCGCTGATCGAGAAGGCCGGCAAGGGGCCTGCCGGCAAGGCAGCGGTCAACATCGAATCCTCACTGGAATCGGTCGAGACCATTCTCGGCGCCGTGCTCGACATCTCCCGCCTCGATGCCGGCGCGATGAAGCCGGACGACACCGCCTTCAATCTCGACGGATTGCTGCGCCAGATCGGCAACGACTTCCGGCCGCTGGCCGCCGAAAAGAAGCTCGAGCTGACGATCATGTCGTCATCGCTGACCGTGACGACGGACCGCAACTTGTTGCGCCGCCTGATCCAGAACCTCGTCTCCAACGCCATCAAATACACGCGCCACGGCCGCGTTCTGGTCGGCGTCAGGCGGCGCGGCGAACTGGCCGAGATCCAGGTGATCGACACCGGCATCGGCATCGCCGGCGACAAGCTGAACACGGTCTTTCACGAATTCACCCGGCTGGACGAAGGCGCGCGCGAGGCCCAGGGCCTCGGTCTCGGCCTCTCCATCGTCGACCGCATCGCCCGGGTGCTGCGCCTGGAGATCCGGATATTTTCCAATCCGGGCAAGGGCACGCGCTTTTCCGTCATCCTGCCCGTGGCGGCCGTGCAGGAGCCGCGGCGCGAAATCGAAACCAGGGCTCCTGCCCGCGCGACCGCTTCGCTGGCCGGGCTGCACGTGCTGTGCATCGACAACGATGCCCGCATCCTGGAAGGCATGCGGCTCCTGCTCGAAGGCTGGGGCTGCAATGTCGACACCGTGTCTGGCTCAGCGGACCTGGAGAGTGTCGCAATGCATCGCCCGGACATCGTCCTCGCCGACTATCATCTCGACGGCGAAACCGGTCTCGAACTCATCGTCAGGCTGCGCGCGATTCATGGCGACAACCTGCCGGCCGTGCTGGTCACCGCCGACCGCTCCAACGAGGTACGCACGGCGGCAGGCGGGCTCGAGATTGCGGTGATCAACAAGCCGCTCAAACCGGCGGTGCTGCGCTCGATGATGGCCAGGGTCAGGCCGCTGGCATCGGCGGCCGAGTGACGCCAATAGGCCGCCCGGCCATGGCTGGCGATCTCAGGCCCTGTGCCCCAGGCTCGTGAGGTAGGCGCAGAACATGTCGGCTATCGCGTCGGAATAGGTCTCGATCTCCGCCGGCATTCGCGGACTAGCCGAAAAATCCCGTCCCGCCGCACTAAGCATCGTCATGACCAGTTCGCCGGCCAAGGCTCGGGTGGCATGCGGGGCCTCGGGCAGTGTCTCTTGCATGAATATCTCGACCGTGCGCTCCGCCGAAGCCCTCGCCTCTTGAGCCTCAGGCGCGTCCCGATAAAGCGGTGCCGCGTCGTCGAGCGCACCACGCACTGCCGCTTCTTCACATTCCGAGCGGACAAAGGCATGCACAAGGATACGCAGCCGTTCGAGGGGCGGCCTTCCGGCTTCCTGGAGAATACGGCACAACAGGTCGGTCGTCTGCCGCCATTCATCGCTCTGCAGCCGGAACAGAAGTGCGGCCTTGTTGGGGAAATACTGATAGAGCGAGCCGACGCTGACCCCAGCCTTTTCCGCCACGCGCGTGGTGGTGAAGCGCTGCGCGCCTTCGCTCGCCAAAACCTGAACAGCAGCCTGCAAAATCGCCGCGACAAGGTCCGCCGCGCGTGCCTGTTTGGGCTGTTTTCGTGAGGAAATCAAAAGGCTTGAGCGTCCGGTCATGTCTCGGCTCGGCAAATGCGAATTGGAAAACTGAAGGATTATTCGTATTTTCGACACGACACAAGGACGCAGCCATTTCGCCTGGAGACTTTCATGACGACGCTAACCAATGCCCCGCTGGCACCCCTGCTCGCCCGCCTGTTCGAAGAAGCCAATGCCGCGACCAGTCCGGCGGTGGCCGCACTCTCGCACGAGGAGCGCGCGCGCCTGCTCAACAGCAAGACCGAATATGTCGATTTCTACGGACGGCTGAAGGACCTCTGGCTCGCGATCTCGCCGGAGACCGGCACGCTGCTCTATATGCTGGCGCGCGGCAGCGGCGCGCGCATGATCATCGAGTTCGGAACCTCGTTCGGCATCTCGACGCTCTATCTTGCCGCAGCGCTGCGAGACAATGGCGGCGGCCATCTGATCACCACCGAGTTCGAGCCGTCGAAGGTGATGCGGGCCAAGGCCAATTTGACCGAGGGCGGCCTCGTCGACCTGGTGGAGATCCGCGAGGGGGACGCGCTGCAGACGCTGAGCGCCGACCTGCCGGATACGATCGACCTTTTGCTCCTCGACGGCGCCAAGGCGATCTACCCGGAGATTTTGAGCCTCGTCGAGAGCCGCCTGAGGCCTGGTGCCTTGGTCATCGCCGACAACGCCGATCTCTCGCCCGAATATCTGGAACGCGTGCGCTCGCCGGCATCGGGCTACATGTCCACGCCCTTCGGCGAGGATGTCGAGCTGTCCGTACGGCTCGGCTGACGCCGGTCCCATGCCCAACTCAAACACCCATGTAGCTTCAGAGCGGCCGTAAGCGTTTACGTCAACCAACGCGCAATTCCCGGAGCCCGGCAACCGGCGAGCTCTTGGCGGCGCCGCTGATCGGCGGCCAAAACCTGCAACTGAATAGAGCTGTTCGTTTGGCGATCAACCCGCCGACTGCAGCGGGTCGCTGCCGATCTTGGACAGCAGGATCACCGCCTGGGTGCGGCTGTCGACGCCAAGCTTCTGCAGGATGGCGGAGACATGCGCCTTGATGGTGGCCTCGGAGACGCCGAGTTCATAGGCGATCTGCTTGTTGAGCAGGCCCTCGGCCAGCATGCCGAGCACGCGAGTCTGCTGGGGCGTCAGTGCTTGCAGGCGCTTGATCAGGTCGGATATTTCGGGATCGCGCTCAACACCGAGATCGACCCCGACCGGTGCTGCAATATCGCCGGCAAGCACCGACTGCACGGCGCTGCGGATCTCTTCCATGCTAGCCGATTTGGAGATGAAGCCGGAAGCGCCGAGATCGAGCGCCCGCCTGATGGTCGCCGGATCGTCATGCGCCGACACCACGATCAGTGGCACCGCCGGATGGATGCCGCGCAGCGAGATCAGGCCGGAGAGCCCACTGGCGCCCGGCATCGACAGGTCGAGCAGCACCAGGTCGACATCCTCGTTGGCCACGACCAGCGCCTTGGCGCTCTCGAAATCGCCGGCTTCGTGGATGGCGGCAACATTGCCGATGCCTGCGAGTGCTTCGCGCAGCGCACCGCGAAACAGCGGGTGATCGTCGGCGATGACGAAAGAATAGCCTGCCGGCAAATGTCCCTCCCCGAATCCCCGATGATTTTTAGCTTTTTTGGGATCAGTTGAACGATTATGAGGGGCCGCGCGCTGTTTTCAAGCAGCAAAGCCAGCGCGCCGCGTTTTCCCTTGCCGCATGACCCCGAAAATCGACTTCGATTTTCGGAAAGGATCATGCGCAAAATCAAAGTGCTACAGCGTCCTTTGCGCGTCCAAAGGACGCGCGGCGCTGTAGGCGCCGCTCAGGTCTTCTGTGAATTGGGCTGGGCGCCGCTGTCCTTGTCCATATCCTTGACGATGCCCATGAAGCCGCGCAGGAAGCGCTCCATGTAGCTCATCGTCTTGTTGAAATCCTCCTCGCTCGGCAATTTCGATTCGAGGCGGGCGGAGAGCGAATTCTCAAGCTTGGTGACGCGCTCGTCCATCGCCTTCATCGAGGTCTGGAGGCGGTCGACCTCATCCTGGAAAGCCGCGCGCTCGTCGGCCGCCATCTTGCAGACGAGCTGGCCGGAGCGCTCCTCGCAGATCGACATGGCGCCGGTCTGCGTATCCATGCGGACAAAGCCGTTATCGGACTTTTCCAGGCGGTAGCGGTCGGTCTCTTCCGAGTAAGCTGAAGCCGCGACCAGCGAAACGAGCGCGGCGGGGATCAGGATGTGTTGCAGACGCATGTTGTCCTCCATGGCCAAGGCCTGAAATATCGCATGTTTGCGCCGGAAATGGGGAAGACCCTTGGCGTGGCCTTTCCCGCGTGGCTGGTTCGGACGCATTTTGACGCAATTCCGGACGGAAAACCGCTTCACACTTTTCCTGGAGTTGCTTTATAGCGCAACCATGTCTCAGATTATCTACAAGATAAGCCCGCAAGCGCCTTGGCGCGAGGCCGAAACAAATGGCCGCTTCACCGGCGCGCCGATCGACATCGCCGACGGCTTCATCCATTTCTCCACGGCAGCGCAGGTCAAGGAAACGGCGGCAAAGCATTTTTCCGGCCAGACCGACCTTTTGCTGGTCGCCATCGACGGGAGCAGCCTGGGCGCGGCGCTGAAATACGAAGTCTCGCGCGGCGGCGCGCTGTTTCCGCATCTCTATGGCGTGCTGGACCTGAAAGCCGTGCTATGGGTCCAGCCACTGCCGCTTGGCGCCGATGGTGTGCACCAGTTCCCGGCACTGGAGGGGCAATGAGCGTGCTCGACCGGCTCGGCCAGAAGCTGCTGTTCGCCTTCGATCCGGAAACCGCGCATGGCCTGTCGATCGCGGCCTTGCGATGCGGCGTACCGGTTGGTGGGTCGACGACGCGCGACGCACGGCTGAATGTGACGGTCTGCGGCCTCGATTTTCCCAATCCGCTCGGCATGGCGGCCGGCTATGACAAGAACGCCGAGGTGCCCGACGCGCTGCTTGGTCTCGGTTTCGGCTTCGCCGAGGTCGGCACGATCACCCCGCTGCCGCAGGCCGGCAACCCGAAGCCGCGCATCTTCCGGCTGACGGCCGACGATGCGGTGATCAACCGGCTGGGCTTCAACAATGAAGGCCACGCGGCCGCCGAAAAACGCCTTGCCGCGCGCAAGGATCGCAGCGGCATCGTCGGCGTCAACATCGGCGCCAACAAGGACAGCAGCGACCGTATCGGCGACTATGAGCGTGGCGTCGCCCGGTTTGCGCAATATGCCAGCTATCTCACCGTCAACATCTCCTCACCCAACACGCCCGGCCTGCGCAACATGCAGGCACGCGAGCAGCTTGGCGAACTTTTGTCACGGGTCATGGCCGCGCGCGCCGCGGCAACGGCCCAGCCGCCGGTCTTCCTCAAGATCGCGCCGGATCTGGTCGAGGCCGAGCTGGAGGACATCGCCGCCGAGGTCACCGAGAAACGGATCGACGGCGTTATCGTCTCCAACACCACCATTTCACGGCCGGGACTGCGCAGCGGCGATGCAGCGCGCGAGACCGGTGGGCTCTCGGGAAAACCCCTGTTCGAGCGTTCGACCATCGTGCTTGCGAAGATGCGCAGGCTGCTTGGCCCGGACCGCGCCATCATCGGCGTCGGCGGCGTCGATTCCGGCGAGACCGCGCTGGACAAGATCCGCGCCGGCGCCGATCTGGTGCAGCTCTACACCGGCATGATCTATGCCGGGCCTTCGCTGCCAGGCCGTATTCTTTCCGGAATGATCCGTTTCGCGGAAAAAGAGCGGCTGAAGTCGATTTGCGAGTTGCGCGACAGCCGCCTCGACTTCTGGGCGTCCAAGCAACTCTGAATTGCTCTCAGGGCCGTAGGTTGCGACTGACGGCCCGCTCGCAGATGCCGCCACCGATGGCAGGCAACACCCCGAAAAGAAGCAATTGTGCGGTTCCGCCGATGCCAAAAACCGCGGAGAGAATGAACGCAGCGAGCAACCCCAGCGCCGCGCCCAAGACATATGGGAAGTAGCTTCGCATAAGCTCGCCCTGGAACAATTGGTGCATCAAGTCTGTTTGAAATCGACCAGAAGTGCAAGCGCATCCGACGGCGCGGCAGGCTACGAACTCGGGTTAACGGTTCCTTCGGAGCCTTCGCCGGCGCGTAGGCTGACGGAGCATCAAACGAAAAACCCGCCTGTGCGGCGGGTCACTGGCGCAAATCAGCACCATAGGAAAATATGTACCATAGCTGACGGCAGGGAGTCAAGAAAAAATTCCTATCGTGAAAAGCTGCCGGCACAAAAGCCGCCGATACCGCCGAGCTGGCCGCCTTTGTTAACCTGAGTTCGGAACCCTGGACGGCGCGGCCTTCCGGGGACTCTAAAACGCCGTCCGCACCCTGAGCCGCAGGATCGTCAGCAGGCTGAAGCCGCGTGCGAGCAGGAAGACGTGCAGCGCCGCCCAAAGTCCATTGTTGCCGAAGGCCGGCGCAAGGGTCAGCAGTGCCGCCGCGAAAACGAGGAACGATAGCAGCATCATGTTGCGCATGTCGCGCGACCAGGTGGCGCCGATGAAGACGCCATCCATCTGGAACGCCAGCACACCGCTCAGCGCGGTGAATGCCGCCCACGGCAGGTAGATGTCGGCCACTGAACGGACTTCCTCCGATGTCGTCACAAGAGCAACCAGATTGGCGCCACCAAACAGCAGCACCAGCGTCGCGGCTCCCGCCAGCCCAAAACCCCAGAACAGGGTTAGCCGCACGGCCTGCCGGAACGGTGCGGCGGCACGCGCGCCGACGGCTCGGCCCGCCAGCTGTTCGGCGGCGGTGGCAAAGCCATCGAGGAAATAACCGGCGACGAGAAAGAAGTTCATCAGCACGGCGTTGGCGGCCAGCGTCACCGTGCCGAACTGCGCGCCCTGGCGGGTGAACAGCGCGAAGGCGGCGAGCAGCGAGAACGAGCGGATCATGATGTCGCGGTTGAGCGACAGCATGCGCAAGAAGGCGGCCATGTCGAGCAGGCGATGGCGCGGCAAGGATGGGGCCGCGCGAAAGCGGCGGATCACGATTGCCAGGCCGAGCAGCATGGCAAGGAACTCACCGGTGACGGTCGCCCAGGCGACGCCGGCGACGCCCCAGCCAAGCTCCAATCCAAGCAGGAAACAGAGCGCGATGTTGATGCCGTTCAGCACCAGCTGCAGCATCAGCCCGAGTCCGCCCTCGCCACGCCCAAGCACGTAGCCAAGGATGGCGTAGTTGATCAGCGAGAAGGGTGCCGCGAGCAGCCTGATCCTGATGTAGACGCCCATCGCCTCGCTGACGCGCGGTTCGGCGCCCATGAATTTTTGTCCGACGATGGCAACCAGCGGCGCAAGCGCGGCGAGCACGATGCCGGCGACAACCGCGATCAGCACCGCGCGCCAGAACACCGCCTGTTCCTCCAGGGCATCGCTGCGCCCGAACGCCTGGGCGACGAGCCCGGTGGTGCCGGAGCGCAGGAAATTGAAGGAAGTGAAGACGACGTCGAAGATCAGCGCGCCAGCCGCCAGGCCGCCGAGCAAGGCGGCATCGCCGAACTGACCGACGACAGCCGTGTCGACGAGGCCGAGCATCGGCGTCGTCAGATAGGCAAGCGTCATCGGCACCGCGATGGCGAGCACGGCACGGTTGGTGACGACAAAAGATCCGCGGTTGATTGGGGATCTGGCGTCGGCTGGGGTTGCATCATTGTCCAAGGATTGCTGCCTTGCTGATTGCGGCTTGATCGAACCGCCGATGTGCCTCATTTTCCCGCCATCGCGCAATCACTCATCCCGTGACGGCCAACCGAATGTCCCGGTCTGGCGCGAGCCCGCCGGATCCAGTTCATGCCCCTGCAGATCGTCCATCATCCCGACTACGACGCCGGCTTCGCCACCAACCATCGCTTTCCGATGAGCAAATATCCGCTGCTGATGGAGGCCCTGCGTGCACGCGGACTGGCCGGGTCCGACGCGCTCAACACCGCCGAACCGGCGCCGGCATCATGGCTGGAGCTTGCCCATGCGGCGGACTATGTCGCCCAGGTCATCAGTTGCTCGGTGCCCGAAAAGATCGAACGCGAGATCGGTTTTCCGATCGGGCCACGTGTCTCGCTGCGCGCACAGCTTGCCGCCGGCGGCACGGTGCTGGCGGCGCGGCTCGCCTTGCGCCACGGAATCGCCTGCAACACCGCCGGCGGCAGCCATCATGCGCGGCGCGCGCAAGGTGCGGGCTTCTGCACCTTCAACGATGTCGCTGTCGCCGCGCTGGTGCTGCTCACCGAGGGCTCGGCAAAAAACGTCCTGATCGTCGATCTCGACGTGCACCAGGGCGACGGCACGGCGGATATTCTCGCTGGCGATCCGCGCGTGTTCACCTTTTCCATGCATGGCGACCGCAACTACCCCGCGCGCAAGATCGCTTCCGACCTCGATGTCGCGCTGCCCGATGGCATGGGCGACGCCGCTTACATGGACAGGCTCGCCGCCCTCCTGCCGGAATTGTCCGCCCAGGCGCATTGGGACATCGTCTTGTACAATGCCGGCGTCGACGTCCATGCAGAGGACCGGCTTGGCAGGCTGTCGCTATCGGATGACGGCCTGCGCGCCCGCGACGACATGGTGATCAGCCATTTTCGCACGCAGGGCATTCCCGTCTGCGGCGTCATCGGCGGTGGTTATTCAACCGATGTGCCCGCACTCGCGGCGAGGCACGCCATCCTGTTCGAGGTCGCCGCAGGCTACGCCCGATAGCTACTTCCGGTAATTGGCGAGCCTGAGCAGGATAAAGGCCGGCACGACGATCGCGGCACCCAGCAGGATGTAGCCGAGAAAGCGGTCGATGGCGTGGAAGCCGAGATTCCAGAGATCGATGAAGAACTTCTGGATGCCATAGAAAACATCCATCGGCGACCAGCCGAAGGCATTCATGACCAAGCCGACGAGGAAAGACACGACCAGCAGTTTCAGGATCACCCTGAGCGGCGAGTCGCCGAGAAAGCGCGTCAGTGCGGACAAGGCCGTCTCCGGATTGAGGTACCAGACTTGGAAGGCGTCGGCCCAGACATACGCACTTGGCTTGCCCGCTTCAAGCCGACAGTTTTGCGGGATAGCGAGGACACCGGGCATGGTGTGGCCGCAAGCCGAGCCAGGGCGCATGTCAGACTGCCGGCTACTGCCGCGGCCGATGCCGCTGGCTTATCTGTTTTCTAACCAATTGCCGCTATTCCCGATCGAATAGCGGGAGCAAGGCTTTTGGTGGAGACGGAGAAAAACACCGCGCGACGCGCCGTCATGCTGTCGGTGGTCGTCCCATGCTACAATGAGGTGGCCGGGCTGGCCGAACTGCATCGGCGGGTAACGGCCGCATGCCTGGAACATGGCCCCTCCTACGAGATCGTCCTTGTCATCGACGGCGCGACCGACGGCACGCGCGAGGCCATTTTCCAGCTGGCTGAAAAGGACGACCATATCGTCGCCATCGACCTTGCCCGCAATTACGGCCATCAGATCGCGCTGAGCGCGGGGCTGGAATTCTGCCGCGGCCAGCGCATTCTCATTCTCGATGCCGACCTGCAGGATCCGCCGGAGCTGCTCGGCGCGATGATGACGAAGATGACCGAGGGCTTCGATGTCGTTTACGGCCAGAGGCTGACGCGCGACGGCGAAAGCTGGTTCAAGCTCGCTTCCGCCTCGATGTTCTATCGCTTGCTGCGCCGGATGGTCGACGTGGATATCGCGCCGAACACCGGCGATTTCCGGCTGATGAACCGTCGCGCGCTCGACCATCTGAACGCGATGCCCGAACGCTACAGGTTCATTCGCGGCATGGTGAGCTGGATCGGTCTGAAACAGGTGGCTTTGCCCTATGAACGGCACCGGCGCTTCGCCGGCACCACCCACTATCCCCTGAAGAAGATGATTCTTCTGGCGGTCGACGCGATGACCAGCTTCTCCATCGTGCCTTTGCGGTTCGCCTCGTTGCTCGGAATGATGTTCGGGTTTCTCGGGCTGCTTGTGCTCGGCTACACGCTGTTCGAATGGTCGGTCGGAAACGTGTTGCCCGGCTGGACCAGCCTTGCCGCGATCATGCTGATCCTCGGCAGCGTTCAGCTTATGGTGCTTGGCATCTTCGGCGAGTACCTCGGACGCATGTACATGGAGACAAAGCGGCGGCCACTCTACTTCGTCGACGAGATCGTTTCGCGCAACCACGCAGCCGAGGACAAGGAACTGCCCGTCCATCGCCTGCAGGAGATGGCAAAGAGGGCCGCACGTGCTTGAGGCGGAGATCGACCGGATGTAGCGACATGGGCAGGATGCGATCGGCTCTTCCGTCTGATTTCTCGCGGATGCTGCGATTCGGTGTCGTCGGGCTCCTCAACACGGCGCTTGGATATACGCTCATTCTGGCCGGACTGGCGCTAGGCTTCGGCGATATTGCCTCCAACGCGGCGGGCTATGTCGCAGGCCTCACCTTCGGCTTCGTCCTCAACCGCCAATGGACATTTAGCCGGGCCGGCGGCTTTCGCCCCGGCGCGGTTGTGCGATACGCGGTCACCTTCCTTGTCGCCTACGGTGCCAACCTGGGAATCGTTGTCACTGCCATGTCTGCCGGCTATATCGAAAACCCGTTTGTCCATCTGGCAGGAAACTGCCTTTACTCGGTCATCTTCTATGTCGGCTCGGCCCGTTTCGTGTTCGTCGGCGGCGCCGATGATCCCGATTCCTTGACCGGAATGAACGCGAAATGGCCTGGAGCCGCGACGTGACACCGACCGAAGCAATCTTGCCGGCCACGCCGTCGCTCGATGACGCGCAGCGTATCCGGCTGATCTTCTGCCTTTTCGCTGCTTGTGTCATGGCGGCGGCACTGGCTGCTTTTGCCAACGCCACCCTGCAGGATCCCGACAATTGGTGGCAGGTGAAGGTCGGGCTGGATTTCCTGGCAAACCGGACATTTCCGACCGTCGATCCGTATTCCCACACTTTTGCCGGCCAGCCATGGATCGCCAAGGAATGGTTGGGGCAGGTACTGCTCGCCCTTGCCTACCAGGCAGGAGGCTGGAACGGGGTGGTCACCCTGATCATCGCCACGATTTCCCTGACGGTTTTCCTGACGGGGTGGTTTCTCAGCACATGGCTAAAGCCGATCCTGGCGATTGCATTGGCCTTCGTCGTGGCCTTCCTGATCGATCCGATCTACACGGCGCGTCCTCATGTCTTCACCTTGCCGATCATCGTCATCTGGACGGCGGTGCTCTTTCGTGCGGCAAGCGAAGAACGGGCGCCGCCCTGGTGGCTGCTTGTGCTGGTTGTGTTGTGGGCGAACCTGCACGCCACCTTCACCTTGAGTTTCGTCATAGCGGCTTTCGCCGGTCTCGATCTGCTGGCGCGCACGGGCCTGTCGAAACCAGTCCTGCTGGCGAAATGGATCGCGTTCGGGCTGGCTTGCCCGCTGGTGAGCCTGATCCATCCCTATGGTGTCCAAGCCATCCTGGCGACCCTCGCCGTGGCCTATGGCAATGAGGCGGTGTCGCTGATCACGGAATGGCGACCGTTCGATGCGCAAGCCTATCCCGTCCAGGAAATTGCGATGCTGCTGGCGTTTTTCGGGCTGCTGGTGTCACCATTGCGAATTGGCTGGGCCAAGGCGTTGTTCATCGTATTCACTTTGCATGTCTATCTCGCCCATGTGCGTTTCATGTATCTGTTCTTCCTCCTGGTCCCCTTGGTGATCGCTATGGAGGCTGCACAGCAATATCCCTTGCTTTCGCTCAACGCATGGTTGGCGGAAAAGCGCGACGGGCTGGAAAAATTCGTCGCCCGGCGGTTTTACGCGATTTGGGCCGTGGCGGCCGTTTTGCTGATTGGTGCGGTCACCGCGCTCGGCAGCGCCCATCAGGTCACGCCGAGCCCGAAGACGTCGGCCAGCGGGGCGCTGGCATTCGCCGAAAGCCATCATCTGTCCGGCAACGTGCTGAATTCCTACAATTTCGGCGGCACGCTGATCTTCCACGGGATCAAGACCTATATCGACGGGCGGACGGACCAACTGTTCCTGGGCGGTTTCACAAAAAGCGAGGATGAGACGGGACACAGCGGTGGCAAGCCGCTGCTCGAGGCCCAGTTGAAGAAGTATGCGATAGGCTGGGCGCTGCTGTCAGCCGACGACAACCGCATTCCCTTCTTCGAGCAACTGGGCTGGAAGCGGGCTTATGCGGACGACTACGCCGTGATCTATTTGCCCGGCGCCTGATCCGAGCGAATTTCGCAAACGTTCGGAACCTTCGATTTACGCCTTGACACCCATGTTGCAGCGCAGCAAATTGGGTGGCCGAGGGACACGCCCGTGACATCGACGAGCCAGGATTTTTCGCATGACCGGTGGCATAGCCGCATGAGCACTGTGTCCGCCGCACGGATATTGGCAGTCGCGACATGCGAGCCGGCCGGATGAATTACCGGCGCGACATCGATGGCCTGCGGGCCGTTGCGGTGCTGCCCGTCGTACTCTACCATTTCGGCGTGTCCGCCATTCCTGGCGGCTTCACTGGCGTCGACATTTTCTTCGTCATATCGGGCTACCTGATTAGCGGCAGCCTGCTCGACGATCTTGAGCGGGGCCAGTTCTCGATCGGCCGCTTCTATTGGCGCCGCGCACGGCGCATCCTACCGGCGCTGACCTTCGTCATCCTGCTCGCGAGCATTGCCGCCTGGTTCATCCTTCTGCCGTCGGATCTCCACGAATTCAGCCTCAGTGCGATCGCCGCCTCGACCTT
The DNA here is from genome assembly GCF_964254115.1 of Mesorhizobium sp. LjRoot246. Taxonomy (NCBI): domain Bacteria; kingdom Pseudomonadati; phylum Pseudomonadota; class Alphaproteobacteria; order Hyphomicrobiales; family Phyllobacteriaceae; genus Mesorhizobium; species Mesorhizobium sp. LjRoot246. The sequence goes on from NZ_CAXUSN020000001.1 coordinate 6,290,226, forward strand.
CTGCTCGAACATCTATTTCTGGAAAACGACGAACTATTTCTCCATCGACGCCGAGCTGCGGCCGCTGCTGCACACATGGTCGCTTTCGGTGGAAGAGCAATATTATATCTTCGCGCCGATCCTCCTTTATCTGATCTACCGATATGCCTCGAAGCGCTGGTTGACGGTACTTTTGCCGCTGGCCGTCGGCAGTTTTGCCCTGGCGGTGATAGCAACCTCACTGGCACCGACGGCAGGCTTCTATCTCTTGCCGACACGCATGTGGGAACTGGCGCTGGGCGCCATGCTGATGCTGCGGAAGCCTCCGGTCCTTGCCAACCGGCTGGCGATGGACCTGATCGGCCTCGCCGGCTTTGCCTTGATTGCGTTTGGCTTTTTGACGATTTCGCAGAGCGATCCCTTTCCCGGCTACAATGCCCTGTTCCCCTGCATCGGAACGGCCCTGCTGATCTATGCTGGCCAGGATAACGCGGACAGGCCGGCGCCTGTCGCGACCCGCGTGCTTCGGTTGGCGCCGCTGGTCTGGGTCGGCCTCGTTTCCTATTCGCTTTACCTCGTTCACTGGCCGATCAACTCGTTCGTCCACTATCTCTCGCTGAAGGCCATCGGCGTGCCGACGATCGTCGCGATGACGGTGGCCAGTTTCGCCCTGGCGGCATTTTCCTGGAAATATGTCGAGCAGCCCTTCCGCCAGAAACGTGCCTTCACCGCCCCGCTGCCCATCTTCGCCTTTTCGGCGACGGCGATCGCGCTGCTGTGCGCCGGCGGTTTGGCCGGCGCGCTGAGCAACGGTTTTCCGCAACGGTTCCCGGATTTCTCGACCGAACGGATCCGGGTCGGCGACTGGCGCAACGGCGTTTGTTTCAACGAAGGCGGGACCCGCATCGAAGACTGGAACCTCGCCGACTGCACCCGTACAACGGGCTTTGCCACCAATGTGCTGCTGTGGGGCGATTCCTTCGCCGCCCATTATGTTTCGGGACTTGAGCCCAACGCCCAGAAAATTCAGGCCAATGTCATCCAGTACACCTATGCCGGCTGTCCGCCCGACCTGACCTATTTTTCCTATGCCCGGCCTGCCTGTACCCGCTTCAACGAACGGGCGTTGTCGATTATCCACGACGCCAACATCCAGGCGGTGATCCTGAGCGGCCGATGGACCGACTACCAGGCCAGAGGCTTCGGCGGCCTGCAGAAGACGATCGACCGGCTTCGCGAGATGGGGGTCAAGGTCTATACCGTCGGCCAGTCTCCGGAATTCATCGCCGACGTCCAGAAGATCGCTTTCTTCGCGAAACGGGAGCATGTTGGAACCACATCCTGGCCGATGGCCATGGATCCGGACATCAACGCGCGGGTGCTGCCGTTCACCAAAGGGGCCGATTTCATAGATCCGCTGACGTATCTGTGCGACCCGGCCGGTTGTTCATACGCCGACGCCAAGACCAAGCAATTCCTCTACTTCGACTATGGCCACTTCTCTTCCGCCGGCGCGACGCTGGCCATCTCGAAATACTGGCCAAGCTTCGCCGCCAGCAACAAGGTCGCGAAGGCAAAACAGCAATTCACGGTCGCGGGCGCGCCGTGATCCGCGGTACGACCGCGTCGTGCAAGAACGGACCGCTTTGCGATTGCCCGAAGGCTAACCCTCATGGTAACGAGGGCATGCGCGGGTATGATGTAATGGTAGCTTGTCAGCTTCCCAAGCTGAACGCGCGGGTTCGATTCCCGCTACCCGCTCCAGCTAGCCCCACCCGCTGCAACAATCATCCTACTTCCCTCAGAATGAAATCATGCAGCATCTTGGCGGCCGGCGACAACGCGCGGTTCCTCACCGTGATCAGGCTGTAGGGCCTGACCTCGATATCGAATTCGGTCTGGACGACGTCGATGGCGCCGGCCAGCCCGTCCGGATTCTGGATGAATTTCGCCACCTGGACCGAGACCGGCGCAATGGCATCGGACTGGGCAACCATGACCAGGGTCAGCAGCAGAGAGCTGGTGTTGAGGATGCGGTCCGGCAAGGCGATGTTGCGGTTGAGGAAATTGCTCTCCATCGCCTGGCGCAAGGGCGAGCCGCCCGACTGGAAGACCCAGTCATAGGCGGCGGTCTCTTCCAGTCGCACCGCATTGCCCTTGGTGAGCGGATGGCCTCGTCGCACGATCAGGCAGGCCTTCTCGACGCCGATGACGCGCGACTCGAACAGCCGCGGATTGAGATCGTCGGGAATGCGCGCGATGATGAAATCATGGCGGGTGGCGATCAACTCGCGCGCCAGCACGTTGGAGGTCTCGACCTGCATGGTGATCTCGATGCGCGGATGGATGCGGCGGATTTCGCGAATCGCCGGCACCACCAGCTCGATTGCCGGTGCGGTCACCGCGCCCAGGAACACCGAACCGCCCTTGCCTGCCTTGAGCTCGGAAATCTCGCGGTCGACCTCGCGCATCTCCAGCAGGATCGAGCGCGCGCGCCTGGCCAACGCCTTGCCGTAGGGTGTCAAGGTGATGCCGCGCGGCAGCCTCTCGCACAGCTTGACCTCGAGGACCGCCTCCATCTCGCTGATCATGCGCGAGGCCGCCGGCTGCGAAATGTTCATGACCTGAGCCGCGGCGCTGACCCGGCCATGGTCGTCGAGCGCGACGATCATGCGCATGTGGCGCAAACTGAGACCGCTGCGCAGCAGGGTTTCACCATCGCCCGGCGTCTCTCTGTAACCGCCTGAAATCGCAATCGGATTCCCCAATGCCGCCATCGCTTTTCTTCGCCTCCGCTCGTCGCCGGTCGACCTTCGCGGCAGCCCGTCACGCCTCGATACCATATACCAGTCATGATATAGCAACCATCAAAGATCGCATTTGACAGTTATGGCAAAGAGCCACACCCTCCGCGCGTTCCGAGACGTGACGGTCGCTGACGAGAAAAATCGTATCGATTGAAATCAGGCTCGGGACCATGGGAGGATACCGGAGATCGATATGACGGCAGCAGTGCCTTGGCACTTCTGCACGATTGCGCGGCCCGCGACCCCCGGGGTGCCGCGTCCATCAAACAGGGAGAGTTAAAGTGAAAATCATCAAGACACTGGCCGCCGTCGCGGCCCTTGGCATCGCTGCCATGACCTACTCGGCGCAGGCAGCCGACAAAGGCCTCGTCGGCGTGCTGATGCCGACCAAGACCTCGCAGCGCTGGATCAACGACGGCGACGCCGTCAAGTCCCAGCTCGAGGCTCTCGGCTACACCGTCGACCTGCAATATGCGCAGGACGACATCCCCAATCAGCTCAGCCAGCTGGAAAACGAAATCACCAAGGGTCCGAAGGCGCTGATCATCGCTTCGATCGACGGCACCACCCTGTCGGACGCGCTGCAGAAGTCCGCTGACGCCGGCGTCGTCGTCGTCGCCTATGACCGCCTGATCAAGAAGACCGCCAATGTCGACTACTACACCACCTTCGACAATTTCGGCGTCGGCGTGATCCAGGCGAATTCCCTGGTCAAGGGCCTCAAGGAGCGTTTCCCGAACACCAAGCCGTGGAACGTCGAACTGTTCGGCGGCTCGCCCGACGACAACAACGCCTTCTTCTTCTACAATGGCGCGATCTCCGTCCTGCAGCCGCTGATCGACGACGGCTCGATCAAGATCAAGTCCGGCCAGACCGGCATGGACAAGGTCGGCACGCTGCGCTGGCTCGCCGCCACCGCCCAGGCGCGCATGGACAACCTGCTGTCGGCCAACTATTCGGACGGCAGCCGCGTCGATGGCGTTCTGTCGCCCTATGATGGCCTGTCGCGCGGCATCACCGCCTCGCTGCGCGCCGTCGGTTACGGCACGGACGCACAGCCCTGGCCGATCGTGACCGGCCAGGACGCCGAGACCGCCTCGGTCAAGCTGATCATCTCGGGCGAGCAGTACTCGACCGTGTTCAAGGACACCCGCGAACTGGCCAAGGCCACCGTCGAACTCGTCGACAAGGTGCTCTCGGGCGGCAAGCCGGACGGCCTCGATGAAAAGACCTACAACAACGACGTCAAGGTCGTCCCCTCGATCCTTTTGACGCCACATGACGTCGACAAGTCGAACTACCAGGCACTGGTGGTCGACTCCGGCTACATCAAGGCCGACGAACTGAAGTAACCCCGGTTACAAAGTCAGGGGTCCTGCGCAACGCAGGACCCCTTTTCGTTCACCAGCGAGCCCGGTATTGTTTGCCGACCTCGCCGGCAGTGTTTGCCGACCTCTCAAGGAGCGGTAGTTCCCATGGCTTCGACGATTTTGGAGATGCGCGACATCACCAAGACGTTTCCCGGCGTGAAGGCGCTGTCGAACGTCAACCTCAGCGTCGAGGAAGGCGAGATCCATGCCGTGGTCGGCGAGAACGGCGCCGGCAAGTCGACGCTGATGAAGGTGCTGTCGGGCGTCTACCCCACGGGCACCTATGACGGCCAGATCATCTTTAACGGCCAGGAATGCCACTTCAAAGGCATCCATGACAGCGAACACAAGGGCATCGTCATCATCCACCAGGAGCTTGCTCTGGTGCCGATGCTGTCGATCGCCGAGAACATTTTCCTCGGCAACGAACACGCGAAATTCGGCGTCATCGACTGGGACGCCAACGAGACGCGCACCAGCGCGCTGTTGAAGAAGGTGGGCCTCAAGGAGGACCCCAAGACGCTGATCACCAATATCGGCGTCGGCAAGCAGCAGCTGGTCGAAATCGCCAAGGCGCTAAGCAAGGAAGTGAAACTGCTGATCCTCGACGAGCCGACGGCATCGCTCAGCGAAAAGGACAGCCAGGCGCTGCTCGACCTTCTGCTTGAATTCAAGCGGCAAGGCATGACCTCGATCCTGATCTCGCACAAGCTCAACGAGGTGAACCGGGTCGCCGACAAGGTCACGGTGATCCGCGACGGACGCACCATCGAGACGCTGGCCAAGAAAGACATCTCGGAAGACCGCATCATCACTTCGATGGTCGGCCGCTCACTCGACGACCGCTATCCGCCGCGCGAGCCTGATATCGGCGAGGTGGTGTTCGAAGTGAAGAATTGGTCGGTCTATCACCCGCTCCACGCCGAACGGCAGGTGATCAAGGGCATCGATATCAATGTCCGCAAGGGCGAAGTTGTGGGCATTGCCGGGCTGATGGGCGCCGGCCGCACCGAATTCGCCATGAGCCTGTTTGGCCGCTCCTATGGCCGCCGCATCAGCGGCGAGGTGCTGCTCAAGGGCAAACCAGTCGATGTCTCCTCGGTGAGCCGAGCGGTAGAACACGGCATCGCCTACGTGACCGAGGATCGCAAGACCTACGGCCTCAACCTGATCGACCATATCAAGCACAACATCACGCTGGCCAATCTTAGCGGCGTGTCGCGCCACAGCGTGATCGACGACATGCGCGAACTCGCCGTAGCCAACGACTATCGCAAAAAGACCAATATCCGCGCTTCCAGCGTCTATCAGATGACCGGCAATCTTTCCGGTGGCAACCAGCAGAAGGTGGTGCTGTCGAAATGGCTGTTCGCCGACCCGGAAGTGCTGATCCTCGACGAGCCTACACGCGGCATCGATGTCGGCGCCAAGTATGAAATCTACACGATCATCGCCCGGCTCGCCGCCGAAGGTAAGGCGATCGTCGTCATCTCGTCGGAAATGCCAGAACTGCTCGGCATCACCGACCGCATCTACGTCATGAACGAAGGGCGCATCGTTGGCGAAATGCCCGCGGCGGACGCAAGCCAGGAAAAAATAATGCGCGCCATCGTTCGTGGAGAAGGAAAAGCAGCATGAGCACCGATAGCGCCCCCGCCCCGCAGAGCAACGTTGCCGAAGACGTGCCGCAGCGTCCACGCATCGCCGTCTCCGCGCTGACGACGAACCTGCGCGAATACGGCCTGATACTGGCGCTGATCGCCATCATGGTGTTCTTCCAGTTCACCACGTCGGGAACGCTGTTCAAGCCGGTGAACCTGAGCAATCTGGTGCAGCAGAACTCGTTCATCATCGTGATGGCGCTCGGCATGCTGCTGGTCATCGTCTCCGGCCATATCGACCTCAGCGTCGGCTCCGTTGCCGGCTTCATCGGCGCACTGGCGGCGATGATGATGGTGATCTGGCCGCTTGGTCCGCTCAGCAATCCGCTGGTGGTGTCGATCATCTGCCTCATCGTCGGAGGCGCGATCGGCGCGGCGCAAGGCTACTGGATCGCCTATCACCGAATACCGAGCTTCATCGTCACGCTGGCCGGCATGCTGATCTTCCGCGGCATCTGCCAGGCGCTGTTGGGCGGCGGATCCTCGGTTGGGCCGCTTCCGGACGGTTTCAAGGCTCTCAGCTCCGGCTTCATCCCTGACGTCATCGGGCCACTGACGCTTATCCCGCCAACAGTGAACGCGGCCGGCAAGACCATCATAGGCAGCGGCCTGACGCTGCACATGACGACGATCGTGCTGGGTCTGATCGCTGTTTTGGCCTATGCCTATTTCGGGCTGCGGACGCGGCGCAAACGCGAACGCCATGGCTATGAGGCCGAGCCCTTTGCCCTGTTCGTCGTCAAGACGCTGGTCGGCAGCGCGCTGGCGCTGTTCCTGGTCTACCAGTTCGCCAGCTACCGAGGCCTGCCGGTGGTGCTGCTCGTCATGGGCGTGCTGATCTCGCTGTTCGTCTTCGTCACCAAGCGCATGACCATCGGCCGCCGCATCTATGCAATGGGCGGCAACGCCAAGGCCGCGCAGCTGTCGGGCATCAAGACCGAACGGCTGACGCTGATGGTGTTCGTCAACATGGGTGTGCTGTCGGCGCTTGGCGGCCTGATCATCGCGGCCCGTCTCGGACAGGCAGTGCCCGCCGCGGGTCTCGGCAGCGAGCTCGACGTCATCGCCGCCGTCTTCATCGGCGGCGCCTCGGCCATGGGCGGTGTCGGTCAGGTCATCGGCGCGGTGGTCGGCGGTTTCATCATGGGCGTGATGAACAACGGCATGTCGATCATGGGTGTCAATGTCGACTGGCAGCAGGTGGTCAAAGGCCTGGTGCTGCTCGGCGCCGTGATCTTCGACGTCTACAACAAGAACAAGGCTTGAACAGGCTTAGGCGAGGCAAGCAGGAGGCATACGATCGCGGTGCTGCCGGCCACCCGCCGGTAACAGAAGTCCCCTGAGGGACCAGGCCCGCGGGCGCAATCCGAACGGAGAATTTCAACCGTGGCATGGACGAGGTCCCGGCCGCGCTAGGCAAGGTTTGCCGTTTGGCAGCCCTGCCAAGGCAAATGAGAGAGGATTCATCATGCTGATCTCCCAGATCCTTGACGACGCCGAGACCATCCGCGTCGTCGCCCGCAATGGCGGAAAGACCCGGATCATCAATGGCGCCCGCAGCGTCTATTCGCTGGCGATGGAGGCCGCGCGCACCGGCGTCGGCCTCGTCGCGCTGATCGAACGCAAGGGGCTCGGCGAGACGATCGATCTCGACGCCGCCTACAAGAAGGGGCGGTTGCTATCGCCCATCAACCACCCTGATCCGGCGCATCTGCATCTGACGGGTACCGGGCTGACGCATCTGGGTTCGGCCGCGACGCGCGATTCCATGCACAAGAAGCTCAGCGCCGACGGCGAGGAACAGCTGACCGATTCCATGAAGATGTTCCGTATGGGGCTAGAGGGCGGCAAGCCGGCGAAAGGTCAGATCGGCGTGCAGCCGGAATGGTTCTACAAGGGCAACGGCACGATGGCAGTGGCGCCAGGTGCCGCACTCCTGTCACCGGCCTTCGCCAAGGACGCCGGCGAAGAGCCTGAGGTGGCCGGCATCTATGTCATCGGCGACGACGGCGCGCCATTCCGCGTCGGCTTCACGCTGTCGAACGAGTTTTCCGACCACGTCACCGAGCGCGTGAACTATCTGTTCCTCGCTCATTCCAAGCTGCGCAACGCTTCGTTCGGGCCGGAAATCCTGATCGGCGACCTGCCGTCCGACATCCGCGGCACCTCGCGCATCGTGCGCGACAGCCAGGTGCTGTGGGAAAAGCCGTTCCTGTCGGGTGAAGCGAACATGTCGCACACCATCGCCAATCTCGAACATCACCATTTCAAGTATGCGGCCTTCCGCCAGCCGGGCGACGTGCATGTGCACATGTTCGGCACGGCGACGCTGTCCTTCGCCGACGGCATCAAGACCGAAGCCGGCGATTTGTTCGAGATCGAAGCCAAGGATTTCGGCCTGCCGCTGCGCAATCCGCTCGAGATCGAGCAGCCGGTGCAGGTGGCGGTGAAGGCGCTGTGAGGGCGGATTTTTCCTTCTCCCCCTTGTGGGAGAAGGTGGATTGGCGCGTAGCGCCGAGACGGTTGAGGGGTGTTCCAGCGGAGTGAGACGTTGGCGTTCCCTGGAACACCCCTCATCCGTCGCCTTCGGCGACACCTTCTCCCACAAGGGGAGAAGGGAAGAAGCGCCCAACCTCAATAGATATCGAAATCGAAATACTTGGCCTGGATCTTCTTGTAGGTGCCGTCGGCGACGATGGCGTCGATGGCCGCGTTTAGCTTGTCGCGCAGGGCCGTGTCTTCCAGGCGAACGGCAATTCCGGCTTGCGTCTCAGTACCCTTGACGTCGCCAACCAGCTTGCAGCAGCCGTCGCTTGCCTTCTTCAACCAGTCCATCAGCACGAACTTGTCCGAGATCACGGCGTCGAGACGGCCGTTGGTCAGGTCGGTGATCGCCTCTTCCTGGGTCGGGTAGAGTTTGGCCTCCGCGCCCGCCTTGCCATATTCATTCTGGGCATAGTCGGCCTGCGTGGTCGAGGCCTGGGCGCCGACCGTCTTGCCGGCCAGGGCCGACGGTTCGGTCGAGGTGAGATCGCTGTCCTTCGGCGCCACCAGAGCGAGCGGTGTCGTATAGTACTTGTTGGTGAAGGCGACCTGCTTCTTGCGCTCCTCGGTGATGCTCATCGAGGCGATGATGGCGTCGAATTTCTTGGCCTGCAAAGCGGGGATGATGCCGTCCCAGTCCTGGGTGACGATTTCGCACTCGACCTTCATCTGCGCGCACAGCGCGTTGGCGATGTCGATGTCGAAGCCTTCGACCTTGCCGTCAGCTGTAATGGTGTTGAACGGCGGATAGGCGCCCTCGGTGCCGATCTTGATTTTCTCCGCTGCCTGCGCCGACAAAGAGCCGGCCGCCACCACCAGCATGGCAGCGCTCGCTGTCGATACGATCCATCTTGAAATCTGCATATTCTTGGTTCCCCTTGAACGCCGCCAGCCTGACGGACGGCAAGGCAGCCAAGCATGGCGAGCCAGCGCAGGCAAGTATTTTGCCTGGTGGTAATAGGCGCTCAGCGCGCGGGGCGGAAATGCTTGGACAGCTTCAGGCCCTGCGCCTGGTAGTTGGAGCCGAGATCGATGCCGTAGAGCGCCTGCGGCCGCTTCAGCATATGCTCGTAGACCAGCCGGCCGACGATTTGGCCATGGTCGAGGATGAACGGCACTTCATGGCTGCGCACTTCCAGCACCGCCCGGCTACCGGTGCCGCCGGACGCGGAGTGGCCGAAGCCCGGATCGAAGAAGCCGGCGTAGTGGACGCGGAACTCGCCGACCAGCGGATCGAAGGGCGTCATCTCGGCGGCGTAGAAGGGCGGCACATGCACCGCCTCCTGGCTGACGAGGATATAGAATTCATCAGGGTCGAGCACCAGTTCGCCGGCGCCGCTCTTGTGGATCGGCTCCCAGAAGTCGACGACCTCCTGTGCCGCACGCTTGTCGACATCGACGAGGCCGGTGTGATGCTTGCCGCGATAGCCGACCAGCCCGTTTTGATCGCCGTTGAGGTCGATAGACAGCGCGATGCCGCCGCCGGAAATGTTGGGCGGTTCGGTGGCGACCAGCGTCTGCGCGCGATGCAGGTCGTGCAGCTCGGCTTCCGAGAGCAGCGCATTGCCGGTGCGGAAACGGATCTGCGACAGACGCGAGCCGGTGCGCACGACGATCGGGAAGGTGCGCGGGCTGACCTCCAGATAGAGCGGCCCGTGATAGCCGGCGGCGATCTTGTCGAACTCGTGGCCGCGATCGGTCATGACGCGCGTGAAGATGTCGAGCCGTCCGGTCGAGCTTTTCGGATTCGCCGAGGCCGAAATACCCGCCGGCAATGCCAGGCTTTCGAGCAGCGGCACGATATAGACGCAGCCGGTTTCCAGCACAGCGCCCTCGGCCAGATTGATCTCGTGCAGCTTCAGCCGGTCGAGCTTTTCCGAAACCTTGTGGTTGGGACCCGGCAGGAAGGAGGCACGCACCCGCCAGGCCTTGTCGCCGAGCCTTAGATCAAGACTGGCCGGCTGGATCTGATCGGCATCGAGCGCACGCGCCGACTTCAGCGCGCCGGACTGGAACAGCGCCGATATGTCCTGGTCGGGAAGAATGCCTGTCTGCCGCAAGGCTCCACTCCTAGACAAGACGATTTTCTTGTCGCAGGTTCTTGTCGCAAAACCGTGGAACACTTTTGCGGAACCTGCTTGGTACAAACCTCTTAATGAAGCCGGCAATTGACGCAAGCGCGGTGCGGGTCTAAAGGGTCGTTATCCCGTGGTGATTTGGCCGGTCGGCTTGCAGCCACGTTAAACAAGTCGCTAAAGGACCGTCGGGCCGCAAGGCCGTATGGACCGGTTGCGACTTTCGCGGCCGGTTTTTTTTGTGTCTGGAAGAAGAGCGATGAGCACCAAGAAGCGCAACTGGAAGCCTCAGACGGCACTCGTGCACAGCGGAACGCTGCGTTCCGGTTTCGGCGAAACGTCGGAAGCGATTTACCTCACCCAGGGCTATGTCTACGAAACGGCGCAGGCCGCCGAAGCCCGTTTCAAGGGCGAAGAACCGGGCTTCATCTATTCGCGCTACGCCAATCCGACCGTCGACATGTTCGAGAAACGCATGTGCGCGCTCGAAGGTGCGGAAGACGCGCGCGCCACCGCCTCCGGCATGGCCGCGGTGACGGCTGCCCTTCTGTGCAGTGCCAAGGCCGGCGACCATATCGTGGCGGCGCGCGCGCTGTTCGGCTCCTGCCGCTGGGTGGTCGAGACGCTGGCGCCGAGATACGGCATCGAGGCGACGCTGGTCGACGGCACCGACATCGCCAACTGGGAAAAGGCGGTCAAGCCGAACACCAAGCTGTTCTTCCTGGAGAGCCCGACCAATCCGACGCTGGAAGTGGTCGATATCGCCGCTGTCGCCTCGCTTGCCAATTCGATCGGCGCCAGGCTGGTCGTCGACAATGTCTTCGCCACGCCCCTGCAGCAGAAGCCCTTGCAGCTCGGCGCGCATATCGTCGTCTATTCGGCGACCAAGCACATAGACGGCCAGGGGCGCTGTCTCGGCGGCGTCATCCTGTCGGACAAGAAGTGGATCGACGAGAACCTGCACGACTATTTCCGCCATACCGGTCCGAGCCTGTCGCCCTTCAACGCCTGGACGCTGCTGAAGGGCCTGGAGACGCTGCCGCTGCGCGTGCGCCAGCAGACGGAAAGCGCAGGCAAGATCGCGGATTTCCTGGCCGAGCGGCCGGAAATCGCCCGCGTCATCTATCCCGGCCGTGCCGACCACCCGCAGGCCGATATCGTCAAGAAGCAGATGGCGGGCGGCTCGACGCTGATCTGCCTCGACGTCAAGGGCGGCAAACAGGCGGCCTTCGCCCTGCAGAACGCGCTCGACATCGTGCTGATTTCCAACAACCTCGGCGATGCCAAGAGCCTGATCACCCACCCGGCGACGACGACGCACAAGAATCTGAGCGACGAGGCACGCGCCGAACTCGGCATCGGGCCGGGCACGCTCAGGCTGTCGGTTGGCTTGGAAGACACCGACGATCTGCTTGAAGATATCGCGCAGGCGCTGAAGGCCAGATAAGAGGGCTGTCGTTTCAGGCGCCAGACGGCGTCTCTTCCAGTTCGGCCGTCTTGGTGCCGATGGTCATCGCATTGCCGCGCCAGTCGACGGCGCCACCGAGCCAGCCGCGCGCCCACATCGCCGGCAGGATCAGGTCGCGCGCCATGATCGCGGCGATTATGCGTGGCGACAGGTACCAACCTTTGGACCAGGCCAGGGCGCATTCCGGAAGATAGAAGGCCGCCAGCACGGCGATGGCGGTTGCCCAGAGGCCAATGCCGGCGCTTGCCGCAGCAAGCAGCGCAAGCGCCAGCGGCACCACCGCGCCAGTCAGGATTTCGGGTGCGAAGAACAGCGGGAAGGTGACGCGACGCAGGCGCGCCCAGCGGGCCTGACGTGACCAGATCTCGTCAAACCTGCGCCGCCCGAGCGGCTGCTCGAAGGGCGCGGAAACGAGATTGACGCGCAAGCCGAGGCCGTTGACCAGCTTGGTCGCGGCGGCGTCCTCGGCGATCTCGGCGGCCAGCGCGCGGATGCCGCCACTGGCGTCGAGCATCGGCTTGTTCCAGAGCATGCTCTTGCCCTGGGCAAAGCCGAGGCCAAGCGCCTCGCCGGCATATTGCCAGCGCGCCTGCAGCGTGTTGAGGAAGGCGCATTCGACCTCGGCCCAGAAGCCTGCCGGTCGCGAGCCGATCGGGGTCGAACAGACAAGGCCGGTTTCGGGCCGCCATGCGGCCATTAGGTGCTGGACGTAGTCTCTCGGCATCAGCACGTTGGAATCGGCCAGGATGACCCAATCGTGGCGCGCCGCTTCCCAGCCCTTGACGCAATTGTTGAGTTTCGGATTGGCGCTGACGCGGTCGTCGCCGACAAGCAGCCGGGCCGCCACCTTCGGAAACAGGACAATCGCCCTGTTTATCAATTTGACTACCGGATCGTCGGCATGGGCGACGCAGAAAATCAGCTCGTAGCGCGGCCAATCGAGCGAGAAGGCGCGCTCCAGCGTCTCCTGTGTGAATGGTTCGACGCCGCGCGACGGTACGATGATCGACACCGCTTGCTGCTTGCCGGCCGGCGGCGCGATGGTGCGGCGCCGTTTCAGACGCGAAGCGGCAAGCAGGATGCTGGCGAGATTTGAGAGAATGAGAGCGATCGAAAGCGAGGCGGCTATGAGAGTGAGTTCCATCGAAATCCGGTCACTCCAGAATCGGTGCGCATAGCGACCGATTTCAACAGTTCGACAGAGCGCCCGATTCGCGCGGCACCAGTCCGCGCACACCATCATTATCATATGTCACTTAAATGACATTCTTTGTCGGCACCTGCCCACGATGTCGGCCGGAGAAGGCCGCGGTCCGTTGACCTAATCGCACGGAGCGCCGAAAGTTCCGCCGAAGCCGTTTTTTGGAGCCGCTTATGTACAGCGCCGTCACGCGCAACATCGAAGTTCAGGTCAGGCCGTTCTATCTGGAGGACCGCTCGGATCCGGCCGAGAACCGCTATGTCTGGGGCTATCAGATAACGATCGACAACCAGTCGGACGATTTCGTGCAGCTATTGTCGCGCTATTGGCACATCACCGACGGCACCGGCCGGGTCGAGGAGGTGCGAGGCCCCGGCGTCGTCGGCGACCAGCCTGAACTCAATCCCGGCGACAGCTACCAGTATACGTCCGGTTGCCCGCTCTCGACACCGTCCGGCATCATGGTCGGGCACTACACGATGCGCAACAACCGGGGCGAGACGTTCGACATCGCCATCCCCGCGTTCTCACTCGACCTGCCGGGGACGCGGCGGACGGTGAATTAGTTTCGCCTCACCGGCCGCGAAGCGACCGGTGAGGCGTGGTTTTCTTTACTGGGCCGCAAATTCCGCCGGATCGAAGTCATATTGCTTCGAGCAGAATTCGCAGGCGACGTGGATGCCGCCGTCCTCGGTGCTGTCCTTGATCTCCTGCGCGGAAAAACCCTCGAGGATGCCACGGATCTTGTCCCGCGAGCACGAGCACTGGTCGGCGACCGGAACGCCGCCGAAGACGCGCACGCCATGCTCGTGGAACAGCCTGTAGAGCAGCCGCTCGGCGCCGATCGTCGGGTCGATCAGCTCGGTCGGCTCGATGGTGCCGAGCAGCGCCAGCAACTCCTGCCAGGAATTGTCGGCCGGATCGTGGATCTCCTCGCGCGGATCGCCATCGCCACCCGGCAGGTCCGGCACGCGCATGCGCTCGGGCGACTGCGGCAGGAACTGCGCCAGGATGCCACCGGCGCGCCATTGCTCACGAGCACCGCCGGGGCCGGGCGTCAGCAGCTTGGCCACCGACAGCCTGATATCGGTCGGAATCTGCTCCGATTGACGGAAATAGGTGCGTGCCGCATCCTCCAGCGTCTCGCCATCGAGCTGGACGATACCCTGATAGCGCTGCGTATGAGCGCCCTGATCGATGGTCAGCGCGAGAACGCCGCTGCCGAGCAGCGTCTGCTGGGAGGTTTCGCCCGCCGCGACCAGCGATTCCAGCCGGTCGGGATCGAAACGCGCATAGGCGCGCAATGCCGAGGGCGTGGAGAAATCCGCGACCAGCATGTCGACAGGCCCGTCGGTGCGGGTCTGCAGGATGAATTTGCCCTCGAATTTGAGCGAAGTGCCGAGCAGCACCGTCAGCACACAAGCCTCGGCCAGCAGGCGGGCGACCGGCTCGGGATAATCGTGACGGCCGAGGATGGCGTCGAGCATCGGCCCGAGCTGTACGGTGCGGCCGCGCACATCGAGCGGGCCGACCTCGAACGGCACGACGTGATCGTCGCCGGCGTAGCCGAATTCGCCGAGTTTGGGGTGATGTTCAGTCACTTGATAGGTTTCCAACATGACAAAGCTCCGGGGCGCGGCCATGCCGCCCTCCGGGGCGCATGCGTCGAAACGCGCTTGATTTGCGTGATGCGGCGCAAATAGGCATCACAACCCCGCAGATCAAGCTCCCAGAGATCAAGCGCGGAGACACCAGGCGAGCACGGCCTTCTGGGCATGGAGCCGGTTCTCGGCCTCGTCGAAGACCACCGAATGCGGCCCGTCGATGACCTCGTCGGTCACTTCCTCGCCGCGATGCGCCGGCAGGCAGTGCATGAACAGCGCGTCCGGCTTGGCCCTGGCCATCAGCTTGGCGTTGACCTGGTAGGGCGAGAACACGTTGTGGCCGCGGGCGCGATGCTCCTGGCCCATCGACACCCAGCAATCGGTGACGACGCAGTCGGCCTGATCGACGGCTTCCTCGGGCGAGCGGGTGAAGTGCAGCTTGCCGCCATGCGCCTGCGACCAGTCGATATGCTTCTGCGCCGGCTCGCTGCCTTCGGGAACGGCGACGTTGAGGTTGAAGCGGAACCGGGCCGAGGCCTCGAGCAAGGAATGCAGCACATTGTTGCCGTCGCCGGTCCAGGCGATGGTCTTGCCGGCGACCGGACCGCGATGCTCCTCGAAGGTCATGATGTCGGCCATCAGCTGGCAGGGATGGGTGTCGTCGGTCAGTCCGTTGATCACCGGCACGGTAGCGTTCTCGGTCAGCTCCAGCAGCCGCACATGCGAGGTGGTGCGGATCATGATGGCGTCGACATAGCGCGACAGCACCTTGGCGGTGTCGGCAATGGTCTCGGAGCGGCCGAGCTGCATCTCGGTGCCGGTCAGCATGATGGTCTCGCCGCCAAGCTGACGCATGCCGACGTCGAAGGACACGCGCGTGCGCGTCGACGGCTTGTCGAAGATCATCGCCAGCACCTTGCCTTCGAGCGGCTTGGTCCGCTCGCCGGCCTTGAGGCGCGCCTTTCGTACCACCGCATCGTCCAGCATGAAGCGCAGATCGCCTTCGGAGACGGCGGAAAGATCGGTGAAATGGCGAACTGACATCGGCAATGGTTCCGGGATTACTTCGCAGCGGCGGCGGCGATCGCCTCCGCCAGGCCTTTGGCGCCGGCGCGGATGCGGTTGAGCGCGTCGTGGATCTCGGCATCGGTGACGGTGAGTGGCGGCAGCAGTCGAATGACGTTGTCGCCGGCCGGAACCGCCAGCAGGTGCTGGTCGCGCAGTGCCATGTTCACCTTGGTGTTGGGCATGGCGCATTTGAGGCCGAGCATCAGTCCGGCGCCCCTGATGTCCTCTATGACCTCGGGAAACTCGTCGGCGACCGATGCCAGTCCCTGCTTCATCAGCAGCGCCTTGCGCTGGACGTCTTCGAGGAAGCCGTCTTCCAGAACGACATCGAGCACGGCGTTGCCGACGGCCATGGCCAACGGGTTGCCGCCGAACGTGGTGCCATGCACGCCTGCGGTCATCCCGACGGCCGCTTCATCGGTGGCAAGGCAGGCGCCCATCGGAAAACCGCCCCCAATGCCCTTGGCGATCGCCATGATGTCGGGCGTGACACCGGACCATTCATGCGCGAACAGCTTGCCGGTTCGGCCAATGCCGCACTGGACCTCGTCGTAGATCAACAGCAGGCCGTGCTGCTCGCACAATTGCCGCAGCCGCTTCAGCGATTGCGTCGGCACCGGGCGGATACCGCCCTCGCCCTGCACCGGTTCGATCAGGATGGCGGCCGTCTCCGGCGTGATCGCCTTTTCGGCGGCGTCGATGTCGTCGAAACCGACCTGGTCGAAACCTTCGACCTTGGGGCCGAAGCCTTCGAGATATTTGTACTGGCCGCCGGCCGCGATAGTCGCCAGCGTGCGGCCATGGAAGGCGCCTTCGAAGGTGATGACGCGGAAGCGTTCGGGATTTCCTTTGACGAAATGGTAGCGCCGTGCCGTCTTGATCGCGCACTCCAGCGCCTCGGCGCCCGAATTGGTGAAGAACACCTTGTCGGCGAAGGTGGCGTCAGCCAGCCGCTCGCCAAGCCGGCTCTGCCCCGGAATCTCGTAGAGATTGGAAACATGCCAAAGCTTGGCGGCCTGCTCGGTGAGTGCTGCGACCAGATGCGGGTGGCTGTGGCCCAGCGAATTGACGGCTATGCCGCCGGCGAAGTCGAGATATCGCTCGCCCTTGTCGGTAACCAGCCAGGTGCCTTCCCCGTGGTCGAAGGCCAGGGGTGCGCGAGCAAAGGTCTCGTAAAGCGCCGAACCGCTCATTATATGCGTCTCCGGTACCGGAAAATCAAAAAAGCCGCCAAAGCGGCGGCCTGTGCGGCTTATCGTGTTTTTCGGCCATGAAGTCAACGAAAACGTCGCGTAGTGACGCGCGGCAAGCCCTCTGACGAGACGCCGGCTCATAAGCGACCGGGCAAGTTGGGGAAAACCGAAAAAACCGATTCGTGTTGCACTTGGGACTCTTGTCACCGAGTCAGCGCATATAGTAGTTGTAGTCGAGAAATAACTAGATTTCGTGCGGCGGACCTAATCACCAGATATATGTGGTGTCTGCCCCGGCAAATTTTGCCGGGTCGGGAGTGGATTCCGATTGCCGCACGCTTAGCAGGAGCGCGGTCTCATGAACTGGACTGACGAGCGGGTAGAACTCTTGAGGAAACTGTGGTCGGAGGGTCTGAGCGCAAGCCAGATTGCTGCGCAGCTTGGGGGGGTCAGCCGCAATGCGGTCATCGGCAAGGTGCATCGGCTGAAACTGTCGGGCCGAGGACGCTCGACCGCCGCGCCGGCACGCCAAAAGAAGGCAGCGCAAGGATCGACCGTTCAGAAATCGGTGTCGCGCGCCGCAAGTGCTGCACGCCATGTCACGACATCGATCGGCGCAACGGCCTTGCAGACGCAGTTCGATGCCGAACCGGTGGCACGCCACTACATCCGTCCGGTCGAAAATGTCGTGTTGCCGATCTCGCGGCACCTGCAGCTCGTCGAGCTGACCGAGCGGACCTGCAAATGGCCGAACGGCGACCCGCTTTCGGAGGACTTCCATTTCTGCGGCAACGAGGCCGCCGAAACTGGACCGTACTGCAAGTACCACGCCCGCGTGGCGTTCCAGCCGGCATCGGAGCGGCGGCGGAGCCGTTGAGCGAATAGCGAATAGCGAATAGCGAATAGCGAATAGAAACGGCTTGGCCTCTGTGACAGGAAGCAAGCCGTTTTTTATTCCCTATTCGCTACTCCCTATTCGCTATTCGCTATGCTTTTCACAGCCACCCATTCTTCCTAAACCGCCAGTAGAGAAACGCACAGATCAGCGCGATTGTGGCCAGCACTATCGGGTAGCCATATTCCATCCTGAGTTCCGGCATGTCGTTGAAATTCATGCCGTAGATGCCGGCGAGCGCCGTTGGCACCGCCAGGATGGCGGCCCAGGAGGCGAGCTTCTTGGTGTTCGCCGTTTCCTGACTCTGGCCGACCAGAAGGCTTGCCTCGAAAGCGAACGCCAGCACCTCGCGCAGGCTGTCGATCTTTTCCTGGACCGTGCGGATGTGATCGGTGACGTCGCGAAACAACGGATGCATGGCCGTATGGATCTGCGGCAGCTCGGCGCTGGTCAGCCGGCGGCAGACTTCGACCAGCGGAAGCGCCGCATTGCGCAGGCGCAAAAGATCGCGGCGCAGCATATAGAGCCGCTCGATGTCGGGACCGGTCATCGGCTTCAGCAGGATCTTGTCCTCGATCGCCTCGACCTCGTCCTCGATCTGCTCGAGCACAGGCATGTAGTTGTCGACGATGAAATCGAGAATGGCGTAGAGAACGAAATCCTCGCCCTTGGCCAGCGAATGCGGGCAGCTTTCCCAGTGTTGACGAACGGCGGCATAGGATGTCGAAGGGCCGTGCCTGACGCTGACGATGTAGCCCGAGCCGACGAACAAATGGGTCTCGCCGAAGGTGACCCGCCCGTCGATAAGCTGGGCGGTGCGGGCGACGATGAACAGGGCGTCGCCATATTGCTCGATCTTCGGCCGCTGATGCGGGTGCTCGGCATCCTCGATCGCCAGCTCATGCAGGTGAAACTGCGCCTGGACGCGCAACAGCAGGTTGCGGTCGGGCTCGAGCAAGCCAATCCAGACAACATGACCGGACTTTTTTGCCCATTCGCCGGCTTCCTCGATGGGAATGTCTGCGATACGGCGCCCGGCCGTGTAGACGCCGCAAGCGATAATGCCGGACGCCGGCGCAGACACCGGGCTCAGGTTCCGAACATTTTCCATCACGGCCTCCCGAAGCAAACCCACGGACGAGGATAGAGGTAAAAGCCCGGAAAGCTTAGCGTAATTCGGGTGACGGTTCGAGAGCGCGACGTTCAATTAACCGGCAATGTCGAAGAAAGGCTGATCTTGTCGGTCTTGTCGCCCTTGGGCCGCTCGGCCGGCATCTGTTCGCCGGTGACGATATAGTAGATGGTCTCGGCAATGTTGGTGGCGTGATCGCCGATACGCTCGATGTTCTTGGCGCAGAACAGCAGATGCGTACAGGGCGTGATGTTGCGCGGATCTTCCATCATGTAGGTCAGCAATTCACGAAACAGCGATGTGTACATGGCGTCGATCTGGTCGTCGCGATCGCGAACAAAGCCGATTTTCTCCACCGAGCGAGACGCATAGACGTCGAGCACGTCCTTGAGCTGGGTCAGCGCCAGGTTGGTCAGGGCCTCGAGGCCGCGGAACAAGCTGGTCGGCTGGCGTCCGTCGGTGACGGCGACCACTCGCTTGGCAACGTTCTTGGCGAGATCACCAACCCGTTCGAGGTCGGCGGAGATGCGAATGGTCCCGACGATCTCGCGCAGATCCGTTGCCATCGGCTGCCGCCTGGCGATGATGATGATCGCCTTGTCGTCGATTTCGCGTTGACCCTCATCCAGTACGGAGTCATCGCGGATGACCTTCTGGGCGAGGCTTGGGTCGGCATTGACGAGAGCGGTGATCGCCTGCTCGACCATGCGCTCGGCGTGGCCGCCCATGGCGGCGATGCGCTTCGACAGATATTTCAGCTCTTCGTCATAGGCGCTGACGATGTGCACGGACTGCATGGCAAAATGCCTTCCCACGGGGTGTTTTAACTTTGAGTCGTTTCCTCGAATCCCCGCTGATACGCTAGCCAGATGACAGAAAAAAGAAACGGCCTGCTGGAAAACTAGGGCGGTTTCAGTGCGTCGGCAAATGAACCGAGAAGGCGGCGCCCTGTCCGACCCCGGACTTGATCGAGAGCCTGGCGTTGTGGCGCGTCAGGATATGCTTGACGATCGACAGGCCAAGGCCGGTGCCTTTCTGGGTGCGGCTCGTCTCGACATCGACACGGTAGAAGCGCTCGGTGATGCGCGGGATGTGTTCTTCGGGAATGCCGGGGCCAAAGTCCTTGATCGTCACGTCGATGCCCGGCTCTGATCCGGCATCGCTGTGCGCGATCGACACCATCACGCGCCCGCCCGACTGCCCGTATTTGCAGGCGTTTTCCAGGAGGTTCTCGAAAACCTGGAAAAGCTCGTCGCGATCGCCCGGCACATCGAGCGGCCCATCGGCATAGTCCCGCTCGATGGCAACGCTGTTTTCCCTGGCCAGCGGACCGAGCGAGTCGATGACGCTGTCGACGGTCTCGCGCAGATCGACCTCGGTTCCCGGCTTCAGATAGGGCTTCATCTCGAGCCGCGACAGCGACAACAAATCATCGATTAGACGCGCCATGCGGCCGGTCTGGCTCTGCATGATCTGCAGGAACTGGTCGCGCGCCGCCGGATCGTTGCGGGCCGGCCCGCGCAGCGTCTCGATGAAGCCGGCAATGGAGGCCAGCGGCGTGCGCAGTTCGTGGCTGGCATTGGCGATGAAATCGGCGCGCATGCGGTCGATCCTGCGCGCTTCGCTCTGGTCCTTGAACACCAGCACATAGAGATCGGTGGCGTGACCGACCGAGGATGCGCTCACCCGGTAAGCCCGTTCGACCGGCAGCTTCTCCGTATAGTCTACGACATCGGAGGCGACATCGCCCGACAGCACGCCATCCAGCAGAGCCTGCATTTCCGGTGCCCGGAACTTCAAAGACAAAGATATGCCCGGCGCGATCCCGCCGAAGGCGGCGAAAGCGGCGGCATTTGCATGCACGATGGTGGCGGTCCGATCGAAGATGATCAGCGGATCGGCGACGGCGGCGGCCAGGTATTCACCGGAGAGCCGCTGCAAGCCGATGGCCTCGATGGCAGCGCCGCTCTCGGTGGATTGGCGCGCGCCGGCGACCGGCAGTATTGCCGCGGCAAGCAGCAAGAGCAGCGCCGCAAGGACGACATAGGCTGAAATCGCGGCCAAGGCATAAACAGCGAGAACCGCAACAATACCGGCCGCGAGCAGCCAGCGGCTGTTCCACAGCCGGGCGGCCATGGTCTGCGCCGCACCTTTCTGCTCTGCGTCCAGATTGGTCATTCGCTCGCGCGCCCGCGTCCCATGTCTTCCCACCGGTCGGGCGGCAACGAAAACTTCCGCTGGACCGCTTGCCGCATGACCCAAAAATCGGGAATCGATTTTCGGAAAGGATCATGCGCAAATTAAAAGTGCTACAGCGTCCTTTGCGAGTCCAAACGGCGCGCGGCGCTCTAGTGGCTCCCAATAGCATGAGTCCAGAGGGTTAGAAGGGTTCGTCTCGATGAAAAAAACCAAGGAAAACTCCGCCACGCCGACTTCGGGACCGCTGAAGATCAGGATCGATGGCAAGGAGCGGGAGTTCGACATCGAAAACCCCGTGCTTCCCGACTGGGTCGAGGACAACAAGCTGACCGCAGGCGGCTATCCCTACGACAAGAAGATGAAAAGCGACGAGTATGACGAGACACTCGAGACGTTGCAGATCGAGCTGGTCAAGGCGCAGGCCTGGCTGCAGTCGACCGGCAAACGGGTGATGGCGCTGTTCGAGGGCCGCGACGCTGCCGGCAAGGGCGGCACCATCTTCGTGGTGCGCCAGTATCTCAACCCGCGCACGGCACGCAACGTGGCGCTGACGAAGCCGACCCCGACAGAGATGGGGCAATGGTACTATCAGCGCTATGTCGACCATTTCCCGACATCGGGCGAGTTCGTCACCTTCGACCGATCCTGGTACAACCGCGCAGGCGTCGAGCCGGTGATGGGCTTCTGCACGCCCCAGCAGCACGAGCAGTTTCTCGACGAGACGCCGCATTTCGAGCGGATGATCTCCAACGAGGGCATCTACTTCCTCAAGTTCTGGCTGAACATCGGCCGGGAGACGCAGCTAGAGCGCTTTCACGACCGCCGCTACAGCCCGCTGAAGAGCTGGAAGTTTTCGCCCATCGACGTTGCCGGCATCACCAAGTGGGACGACTACACAAAGGTGCGCGACACCATGTTCGAGCACACCCACAAGGAATTCGCGCCGTGGATCATCGTGCGCGCCAATGACAAGCGGCGCGCGCGGCTGGCGGTCATGCGCCGCATCCTGTTGTCGCTGCCCTATGAGGGGCGCGATCTCGACGTGATCGGCAAGGAAGACAAGAAGATCATCGGCGAAGGACCGTCCTTCCTGGGAAAACAGGACTGACGCTCCTTGCGCCGCGCGACCAAGGCCGCGCGGCGCGTATTGCT
Source organism: Mesorhizobium sp. LjRoot246 (assembly GCF_964254115.1). Taxonomy (NCBI): domain Bacteria; kingdom Pseudomonadati; phylum Pseudomonadota; class Alphaproteobacteria; order Hyphomicrobiales; family Phyllobacteriaceae; genus Mesorhizobium; species Mesorhizobium sp. LjRoot246. The sequence continues at coordinate 6,312,574 of NZ_CAXUSN020000001.1, forward strand.
TGACGCATTCGCTCAGGCGGCGAGCCGGGCAATCCGCTGCAATCGCCGCAGCGTGGTGTCGTCCTGGAGTGCCTGCTGGAAAAGCGAAATCTCCTGATCGATGCGGTCGCAGAGCGCCTGGGTATTCCCCTTGAGCAGGCCGCGCGTCTGCAGCAGGGCAGCAACCGGTTTCTTGACAAGCTGTCTCGCCCTGCCGAGGGCCGCTTCCTCGACGCTGCCGCCCGGCACGATCTCGGCGACGAGGCCGAGCGCCTTGGCGTCCTCGGCGCGAAGCGTGTCACCGAGGCAGAAGAAGCGGAAGGCACCGGCATAGCCGAGCTTCTGCGGCGCCAGGATACTGGTCGCGGCATCCGGCACCAGGCCAAAATCGACGAACGGCACCCGGAAGCTGCTTTCATCGGACGCGATCACCATGTCGCAATGGAACAGGATGGTGCAGCCGACGCCGACCGCATCGCCGTCGACGCAGGCAAGGATGGGCTTGGGAAACGTCGCCAGCGTGCGGAACAGGTCGGTGACGGCGGCGATCAGCTTCTGGTGCTTGGTGGCATCGAGGAATTCGGAGAAGTCGCCGCCGAGACAGAAACAGCCAGCGAGGCCGCGCAGCACGACGACGCGGACCTCCTCATTGTCGGCGGCTTCATGGAAGGTCCTTGCCAGGCTTTCATAGGCTCTCCTGTCCAGCACCGGCCGACCATCGGTCGACGACACGGTGACCACCAGCGTGTGGTTGCGAAGTTCAGGTTGCGGGTGTGTGCTCATGACTGTCTCCGATCTCACGACGCACGCCTTTGCCCGAGCATGTCGGGATATCCCCTGGTCAGCACGGGAGCAAAATGATTGCGGCGCGAACGCACCACATCGAGCGTGTGCTCATTGAAGGTAAGCAGGGTGGCCACGACCTGCTGGTTGCCATAGGTGCGCTGATAGCCCAGCGGGGTTGCCAGGAAATGCAGCTGCAATGCGCGCAGCACCCACATCGGCTCGAACTCGATGATCACCTTGTCGACGCCGCGCTTCAGCCCCCACTCGACGAAGCCGGCGATCAATTCGGTGCCGACGGTCGAGACGCCGCGGCGGCCATCGCGAAAGGCGGGAGCCACCGCATAGCGAGTCAATTCCCAGATGTTTGGACCCGATGGCGGCGTTCCTTCGGAAAGGTCGGTCAAGACCTCGGTCAGCAGATGAGGCCGCGTGGTCGGCAACATCCTTTGATAGCCCGCGACTTCGTTGCCCCTGATGACGATCTGATGGACGGCCTCGTCATGATCGAACTGGTCGAGCTCGAGTCCGTCCGGGCGCCTGAGATCATCCCACCCCATCTCCTCCACGAATATCTTGTAGCGCAGCCGATGGACTGCCTCCCAAAGGTCGGGACGTTCCATCAATTCCTGGGTTGTGAGGGAAAAAAGCATGCCGATGTCTCCTGTGTTCAGAGGAAGATACGGCCGTGCTTCGATGAGAAAATTGCGTGATCGCGTAGGCAAGAATTGCTAGGCCGGCACGGCCGACCTAACTAATGTAGCCGCGTCGTATCGCTTCCGCGACGGCTTGCACCCGGTTGACGGCACCGAGTTTGCTTTTGGCGTTAAGAAGATGTTTCTCCGAGGTGTGCTCGGAGATGCCGAGGATTTGCGAAATCTCCCATTCGGACTTGCCGACGGCGGCCCATTGCAGGCATTCGCGCTCGCGCGGCGTCAGCACGATATGATCGATGGTCTTGCTCGCCATGGTGTGCAGTTGCATGGCGCGGCCAACCGCGTAGGTCGACACCAACGACACCTGGCCGAACTCGGCAGCGGACAATTCCACGGCCTCGCCGCCCAGCGACACCATGACGATCTGGCCGTCGAGCGTGATCAAAGGGAAGGCCAGCCCATCACGCAATTTGAAGGCGCCGGCATCGCCCATCACTTCGCCGCTGCTCTTGTCTATGCGGATGCTCTGCGACGCCTCTCGCCATTGGAACGGCGCCTGCAGCTGTTTCATATGGCTGACGACCGGGTCGTGATCGACATAGTTGCGTGCGACATAGCGCTCCAGCCACTCGCCGGGCCAATCGCAGAGAAGCACATGCTGCTTTTGCTGGCCGGCCGGCGTGCCCGGCTGCGGCACGGTTCCCGCCATCAGCGCGGTAAGACCGAAATCCGACGTTATGCCCAGCAGCTTTTCGCAGACCGCCGCCGCCGTTGAGGCGTGCTGCAGTTGGTCTATGAATTCCAGCGTGCGATCGAATTGACCCATCGCAACATCAACCCCATGTTGCCTGATTCATTGCGGCCGATGATGCGTGCCTGATTTACACTTCGCCAGCGACCACGGATTGCAAATCGCATTCTTATTCTATGGTTCCCGACCTTGATCTTCTCACCAAGGCGGCCAAAGCTGATTTGCAATCCGGCTAAATCATATCCTTAAATCGGCGTGTTGAAATCAAAAACCATTGTGCCTGTCCCATTTTCGTACGAGAACCGGCGCGAGCACGACGGTGGCGGAGTTTTATCTTGGTGTTCCAGTGGAGGTCCTTCGCTCTTGCGATGCTGATCGGATTGCTGTCGTTCGCCGATGGTGCACGCGCCGCGGGACCCCAGGTTCCGGTGCTGTGGGATACCAAGGAGCGGCTGCCTAAGCCGGATCTCTCGGCGCTTCCCCGGCTGAGATTCCTGACCACCACGGATTTCCCGCCCTTCAATTTCCTCGACGGCTCGGGAAAGCTGTCCGGTTTCCACATCGATCTGGCACGCGCCATCTGCGCCGAACTCGGCATCGTCGAAAAATGCCAGATCCAGGCCTTGCCCTGGGCCGAACTGGAAGGCGCACTGCAGAAAGGCGAAGGCGAGGCGATCATCGCCGGCATCGCCGCAACGCCGGATTCGCGCGCGACCTATGCCTTCTCGCGCTCCTATCTGCAGTTTCCGGCACGCTTCATCATGCGCAAGAGCAAGGCGCTGACCGAGCCGGTCTTTGACAAATTGCACGGCAAGCGTGTCGGCGTGATATCGGGCTCAGCGCATGAGCGCATGCTGCGCGACTATTTCAGCACCGTTCAAGTCGTCCCCTTCGACAGGCCGGAAGACCTCTATGCCGATCTCAAGTCCAGCAAGGTCGACGCCGCCTTCGGCGACGGCATGCGCCTGGCCTTCTGGCTGGGCGGCTCGGACGCAGCGGGCTGCTGCCGTTTCGCCGGCGGTCCGTACCTGGCGCCTGAATATCTGGGCTCAGGCATGGCGATCGCCACCAAAGCAGACAATCCGGCGCTGGCCGCCGCGTTCGACTACGCGCTGCAGGAGATTTCGATGAAAGGCACGTTCGCCGAATTTTATCTGCGCTATTTCCCGGTCAGTTTTTTCTAGGGCGCTGCTGATATTCAGGTGATGCCGGCCTGCGAACGGTGGTTTCCTGCGCTTCCAGCCTTCGCCGGCCGAAGCACTTATGAGTGGTCGTGGCAGTCAAGGCTACGGCCGGCGTAGGCCGGTGCTCACGTACTTTAAGTACGCTCCGCTCCGGTTCTCGCAAACCGCCATTCTCGACTCGGCCTGACCTGAATCTCAACAGCGCCCGGCCAAGGGCTTTCAGGTCAGCGTGCGCAGCCGCGCCTTGGCGGCACGGCCGATGGCGGCGACCGTCAGCGTGTCGAGATCGAGCTGACGCCGGATCAGCTGCAGCACCCGCACTTCTTCCATGCGCATTTCGAGATCGACGGCGGCCACCTCGAAGGCGGCGGCATAGGCGGTGTCGCGCAACCGCTCGGGCAGTGCCTCGGCGACTTCAGCCAGAACGCCTTCCAGCCCGTCCTTTTCGTGCAGGCGCTTCTGGCAGTCCTGGGCGACGCCGACCAGCCTGTCGTGGTTGAAATCCTCGAATACCGGCCATGAGCGGACGACGTCGCCGATCCGCGCCAGTTCGACGTCGGTCATGTCGCGATCGGAGGCCGAGGTGATGACCATCAGGTAAATAAGGGCTTCATGCGGCGTCGGCAATTTTTTCTCCTTGAACCGGGTCTCGAAGGTAGGAACGCACTATCGGCACCGCAAGGAAAAAGCGCTGCACGCGTTGACGCTCCGGCGCCGCACGCCTAGAGACCGGTTGAAAACCCCTTGGCGCGGCCCCTTCTTCGAGTGATTTGGCTTCGAACGATTGGGCCGACGAATGATTTGGAAAACTGTGACATGGCGGGATCAAACATCATCGATCTCAATCCCGAGCTGCTGGCGGCTGCGACCGAGAGCAAGGCATGGCCGTTCGAGGAAGCCAAAAAGATCATCGAGCGCTACAAAGGCGCTGACTTTCCGCAAACGATCCTGTTCGAGACCGGCTACGGGCCATCCGGCCTGCCGCATATCGGCACGTTCGGCGAGGTGGCGCGCACATCGATGGTGCGCCATGCCTTCCGTGTCCTGACGCAGGACAAGGTTGCGACCAAGCTGCTGTGCTTTTCCGACGACATGGACGGCATGCGCAAGATACCCGACAGCGTGCCGGACCGCGCCGCACTCGAGCCGCATTTGCACAAGCCGCTGTCGTCGGTCCCCAATCCCTTCGGTGGAGAGTATGCAAGCTTCGCCGACCACAACAACGCGATGCTTTGCCGCTTCCTCGACACGTTCGGCTTCGACTACGAATTCGCTAGTGCGACGCAATACTACAAGTCCGGCCGCTTCGACGCGATGCTGCTGCGCGCCGCCGAACGCTACGACCAGATCATGGCGGTGATGCTGCCGACGCTCGGCTCCGAGCGGCAGGCGACCTACAGCCCGTTCCTGCCGATTTCGCCGAAGACCGGCCGCGTGCTTTACGTGCCGATGAAGCATGTCGACGCCAAGGCCGGCACCATCACCTTCGACGACGAGGGCACCGAGACCACGCTTTCGATCACCGGCGGCCGCGTGAAGCTGCAATGGAAGCCGGATTTCGGCATGCGCTGGGCAGCGCTTGGCGTCGACTTCGAAATGTTCGGCAAGGACCACCAGACCAATGCTGTGGTCTACGACCGCATCTGCAACATTCTGGGCGGACGGGCGCCGGAGCATTTCGTGTACGAACTGTTCCTCGACGAGAACGGCCAGAAGATCTCGAAGTCCAAGGGCAACGGGCTGTCCATCGACGATTGGCTGACCTACGCGCCGACCGAAAGCCTCGGGCTCTACATGTACCAGCGGCCGCGGCAAGCCAAGAAGCTGTATTTCGACGTCATCCCGAGGGCGGTGGACGAATACTATACCTTCCTCGCCGCGTATCCCAGGCAGGACTGGAAGGAACGGCTGGGCAACCCGGTCTGGCATATGCATGACGGCAACCCGCCCGCGATCGACATGCCGGTGCCGTTCTCGCTGCTGCTCAATCTGGTCAGCGCTTCCAATGCCCAGAACAAGGACGTGCTGTGGGGCTTCATCTCGCGCCATACGGTGGGGGTCACACCGAAGACGCATCCCGAACTCGACCGGCTGGTCGGCCATGCGATCCGCTATTTCGACGATTTCGTGAAGCCGACGAAGACCTTCCGGCCGGCAGACGAGGTCGAGCGCGAGGCGCTGGCGGCTCTCGACGAAGCACTTGGCGCGCTGCCGGCGGACGCCAATGGCGAAGCGATCCAGAACGCTTCGCTCAATGTCGCGCGCAAGATCGAGCGCTATCAGGACCATTCCAAGCAGAGCCCGGAAGGCGGCCCCGGCGTATCGGGCGCCTTCTTCCAGATGATCTACCAGGTGCTGATCGGCCAGGAGCGCGGTCCGCGCTTCGGATCGTTCGCCGCGCTCTATGGTATTGCGGAGACGCGTGCGCTCATTGGGCGGGCGCTGGCTGGTCAGCTGGCTTGAGCACGCCGTCGACCTCTTCCAGGATCGAACCCGGCGCCTGAGGCGCTGGGCTTGGCGCGGCCGGCATCGCCGGCATGCCGGACAGATCAGGCGCCGATCCGAAAATGCCCTTCTTCGCCGTCCGCGCCTTGTCGCCGGCCTCGATATAGGGGCCGCCCTTGGCGGCGCGCGCCCAGCCGTTTTCGACCAGCCACTGACCGACATCCTGCTTGCCGATCCGGCATTCGGCGGCGATCAGGTCGCGGCCACCCTGCGGCGGCACCGTGCAGACCACCGCGCGGCCGCGCAGAAAGGCGCGGAATGCCGTCCGCGCGCGAACACCGCACGGCCAGGATTTGCCGTCCTCGCTGCAGGTCTCGTCCTGCCCGACGATGTCGATGCCGGAAACCGCGACCGAGTAGCCTTTCGCCTCGATCAGGCCGGCGGCCGGCGCAACCGGCTGGAACAGCTTTGTGCCGTTCCAATCGTCGGGCATTTTGGGCTTGGGCGGCACGGCCAACGCAAGTTTGCTCAACGGCTCGCGCGGCTCGACCCGTTCAAGCCCCTCGGCGGGCTGTTCCGGTGGGGCAATGATTTCAGGATCGATCGCCCTCGAATGCTGCGCCGGCTTTGGCGGCTGCGTAGCTGCTATGGCTGAGGTGGCCGGCTCATCGGGCACCGTTTCGGCGCCCTGCTGCGAGATCGTATCGGCGCCCGTATCAATCTGGTCCAGCGTGACGACGCTGTCGCTTCCTTTCAGCGTGCGTCCGCCTGCGACGACCATAGCGGCCATCACCGGGACCATCAGAACCGCCAGGGCATGATGAAGGGGCCGCACCAGCTTGACCTACTGGCTTGCCCAGACGATCCGCGCCACCCATTCGACATCGCGCATGGGAATATCGCGGTCGGGATGATCGGGATTGAGCGAGGCCAGCGCAATCGACTTGACGGTCTGGCGCTCGAGCACCTTGGCCATCACCTCTCCGCCGGTGGTCTTGACGACGACGCGGTCGCCCTTGCGGGTGATGGCGCCCGGTTCGACGATCAGGACGTCGCCATTGCGGTAGAGCGGCAGCATGGAATCGCCCTGCACCTGCAGCGCATAGGAACTCTCGGTCGACTGCGCCGGAAGTTCGACCAGATCCCAGCCCTGCCCGACTGGAAAGCCGGCATCGTCGAAGAAGCCGCCGGCGCCGGCCTGGGCAAAGCCGAGCAACGGCACCGAGCGCCTACGGGCAACCGAGGCGTCGGTCGAAGCACCATTGCCGATCCCGGACCGGCCTTCGATCAGGCCGGTGAATTCGTCGAGCGAGGCGCCCGTCGCCTCGATGATCTTGGCCAGTGATTCGGTCGAAGGCCAGCGCGGTCGGCCATCCGACGACAAACGCTTCGACTTGTTGAAGGCAGTGGAATCGAGCCCCGCACGCTTGGCCAGACCCGAAGCCGAAAGCGAATAGCGCTTGGCAAGAGCATCGATGGCAGCCCAGACTCGGTCGTGCGAGAGCATGCTCGCTCTCCTTTGGTGCAGGAAAAAATACCTTTCCCTTCTAGTCTCGGAATGTCGTTTTGTCCACCGGTCGTGGAGTGGTTGCAAACATTCCCGTCGATCGCGGAAAGTCCGATTACCGGGATCGATCGACACCCTTGGCCAAGTTGCGCAGACCCTGGTGCGATGTCATGAAAATCCGCTCCGTTTGCGTCGGTGGCCGCGGGTTCACGGCACGACCAAGTGCCGCAACGACCTTGTCAATCTCAAGAAAGTTGCGAGCCTTGCGATCGTAGACGCCGGCTGTCGTCAGGATCAACGCGGCAGTCTCGCCATTGTCGAGGACGAAGCGGTGCTTGCCGACAACCTGGGTGCCTTCCCAGGTCTCGATCGAGGACACCACTTCGAAGCGGCGCCACAGCCTGATCTCGCGTGCATAGACCGCCTGCAGCCCGCCCATCATCGGCGCCCAGCCATGCTTCCTCGCCAGCGTGATGAGGCCTGCGCGAACAAACAGGTCGATGCGGCCGAGATCGGCCAGCATCATGTAGCGCGCATTGTTGAGATGGATGTTGAAATCGATGTCGGTCGGCAGGCAGCGGAAAGCCAGCCGGCCTTCGCCACCCATCACATAGGGGCCACGGCTGCGTGCCGTGGCCATCATGCGCACCATGCGCGCCCAGACATACATTACAGCACCCCGTGTCCGCTTGGACGCGCAAAGGTCGCTGCAAGACGCCTGATTTCACCCATGCGTCAGGCTGCCTGCTTCACGTCGCCTTTCGCGTAGGGATCGAAGCGCTGGTAGAAGGTCTCGCCCTTCTCGGCCATGTCGAGCAGAAGCTTGGGTGCCTTGAACTCGGCGCCGTATTTCTTCTGCAGACCCTTGGCGATCTTGACGAATGCCTTGGCGCCGATGCCGTCGATGTAGGACAGCGCGCCGCCGGTATAGGGCGCGAAGCCGAAAGCCAGGATCGACCCGACATCGGCCTCGCGCGGGTCGGTAACGATGCTCTCTTCCATCACCCGGGCCGCCTCCAGCGCGATGGTGACCAAGAGCCTCTGCTGCAGCTCCTCGTAATCGACCTTCTCGGGTGCGAGTTGCGGATAGAGGTCCTTCAGCCCCGGCCACAGCTTCTTCTTGGCAGGCTTGGCCGGATAGTCGTAAAAACCCTTGCCGTTCTTGCGGCCGAAGCGGCCGTGGGTGTCGACCATGGTGTTGATCAGCGCCATCTGCTTCGGATCGACCGCCTTATCGCCGAGATCCCTGATGGTCTGCTTCATGATCTTCTGGGCAAGGTCGATGGCCGTCTCGTCGGTCAGCGCCAGGGGACCGACCGGCATGCCGGCGGCTTTCGCAGCGTTCTCGATCATCGGCGCAGGCACGCCTTCTATCAGCATCTTGTAGGCTTCCGACATGTAGCGCAGCACGCAGCGGTTTACGTAGAAGCCGCGCGTGTCGTTGACGACGATCGGCGTCTTCTTGATGGCACGGACGAAGTCGATGGCGGTGGCCAGCGCCTTGTCGCCGGTCTTCTTGCCCAAAATGATCTCGACCAGCATCATCTTGTCGACCGGCGAGAAGAAATGGATGCCGATGAAATTCTTCGGCCGTGCCGAATTCTTCGCCAGTCCGGTGATCGGAATGGTCGAGGTGTTCGACGCGAAGATCGCCGATGGCTTCAGAACGGCTTCCGCCTGTTCGGTGGCGGCCTTCTTGACACCGGAATCCTCGAACACGGCCTCGACCACCAGATCGCAGCCCACAAGGTCGGCATAGTCGGCCGTCGGCGTGATCAGCGACAGCAATTTGTCCTTGTCCTCCGGCTTGGCGCGGCCCTTCTTCAGCTGATCCGAGATCAGGCCGTCGGAATGCGCCTTGCCTTTCTCGGCCGACTCCATGTCGCGGTCGAGCAGCACCACCGGGATGCCGGCCTTGGCGGTGACATAGGCGATGCCGGCGCCCATGAAGCCGGCGCCGAGAATGCCGACCTTCTTGAATTTGGTTTCGGGCACGCCGGCCGGGCGGCGAGCGCCCTTGTTCAATTCCTGCAGCGACACGAACAGCGAGCGGATCATCGCAGCCGCTTCCTTGGTCTGCATTATCTCGGTGAAATAGCGCTGCTCGATGCGCAAGGCGGTGTCGAACGGCACCAGCAGGCCTTCATAGACGCATTTGAGGATCGCGGCGGCAGCCGGATAATTGCTATAGGTTTCGCGACGCAGGATGGCGATGGCCGGCGGCCACAGATTGAAGCCTGCGGGCGAATAGATCTGGCCACCGGGCAGCTTGAAACCCTTCTCGTCCCATGGCGCCACCGGCTTCAGGCCGTTCCTGATCATCGCCTTGGCGGTCTCGACCAGTCTGGCCGGCTCGGCGATTTCATGGATCAGGCCCATCGACTTGGCCTTCTGCGGCGACAATGTCTGGCCGGAGGTCAGCATCTGCAGCGCCTGCTGCTGGTCGGTCAGCCGCGGCACGCGCTGGGTGCCGCCGGCGCCCGGAAAGATGCCGATCTTCACCTCGGGAAGCGCCATCTTCACCTTGTCGCTGTCGGCGGCAACGCGGCCATGGCAGGCCAGCGACATCTCGAAGGCACCGCCCATGCAGGTGCCGTTGATCGCCGACACCCACGGCTTCCCGCAGGTTTCCAGCTTGCGAAACAGGCCGGTCATCATGCCGGCATTGTCGAACAGCGCCTTGGTGGCCTTTTCGGCGTCCTTGCCCTTTTCCGCGGCGAAGGTCGTCAGCATCTTCTGCAGCAGCGTGATGTCGGCGCCGCCGGAGAAGGCGTCCTTGCCGGAGGTGATCACCGCGCCCTTGATGGCGGCGTCACCTGCCACCTTGTCGACGATGGCATTCAGCTCCCGCATCGCCTCTTCGGTGAAGACGTTCATCGAACGGCCGGGCATGTCCCAGGTGACCAGCGCAATGCCGTCGGCGTCGATGTCGAGGGTGAAATTGGTGTAGCTCATCGTTTCTCTCCCCGTCAGACGCGTTCGATGATGGTTGCGGTGCCCATGCCGGCACCGATGCACAGCGTCACCAAAGCGGTGTTGAGATCGCGACGCTCGAGCTCGTCCAGCACCGTGCCGAAGATCATCGCGCCGGTGGCGCCGAGCGGATGGCCCATGGCGATGGCACCGCCATTGACGTTGATCCTGTCATGCTCGATATCGAACGCCTGCATGTAGCGCAGCACCACCGAGGCGAAAGCTTCGTTGAGCTCGAACAGGTCGATGTCGGAGAGCTTCATCTTGGCGCGCTTCAGCAGCTTCTCGGTGACGTCGACCGGACCGGTCAGCATCAGCACCGGTTCGGAGCCGATGTTGGCGAAGGTGCGTATGCGGGCGCGCGGCTTCAGCCCCATCGCCTTGCCGGCCTTCTTCGAACCGAGCAGCACGGCTGCTGCGCCATCGACGATGCCGGACGAATTGCCGGCATGGTGGACGTGATTGACCTCTTCCACCTCGGGGTGCTTCTGCACGGCGACAGCATCGAAGCCGCCCATTTCACCGGGCATGACGAAAGACGGATTGAGCGAGGCCAGCGACTGCATATCGGTCGACGGGCGCATATGCTCGTCATGGTCGAGGATGGTCAGGCCGTTCTGGTCCTTGATCGTGATGACGGACTTCTTGAAACGGCCGTCGGCCCAGGATTTGGCGGCACGCTTCTGGCTCTCGACCGCATAGGCGTCGACGTCGTCGCGCGAGAAGCCATATTTGGTGGCAATCAGGTCGGCCGAGATGCCTTGCGGCACGAACCAACCAGGCAGGCCAACCGAAGGATCCATGAACCAGGCGCCGCCGGAGGCACCCATGCCGACGCGCGACATCGATTCGACGCCACCGGCGATGACGATCTCATCGGCGCCTTGCGCGATCTTTGCAGCGCCGAAATTGATGGCATCGAGCCCGGAAGCGCAGAAGCGCGATATCTGCATGCCGGGCGCCTTGGTGTCGTAGCCGGCCTCGAAGGCAGCAGCACGCGGAATGACCGAACCCGCCTCGCCGACCGGGTCGACGCAGCCGAAGATGATGTCATCTACATTGCCGGTGTCCAATCCATTGCGGTCGCGCAACGCCTCGAGCGTCTTGGCGGCAAGCCGCACCGCCGGCACCTCGTGCAGCGATCCGTCCTTCTTGCCCTTGCCGCGCGGCGTGCGCACGGCGTCATAGACATAAGCTTCAGCCATTTTCTTGCTCCCTGGTTTATCGAACGGCTTTAGACTGATGCATGTCGATTTCCCGAAACCGGAACCACTTTTGAGCGACATGCATTAGAGCGAGCGTCCGATCAGCAATTTCATGATCTCGTTGGTGCCGCCGTAGATGCGCTGGACGCGAGCGTCGCGGAACATGCGGGCGATCGGATATTCATTCATGTAGCCATAGCCGCCATGCAATTGAAGGCATTCGTCGACGACTTTTCCCTGCAGGTCGCTGAGCCAGTATTTGGCCATCGACGCGGTCACCGGGTCGAGGCCGCCGGCGATGTGGCGGGTGACGCAATCATTGTAGAAGACGCGGCCGATGGTGGCCTCGGTCTTCAGTTCGGCCAGCTTGAACTGGGTGTTCTGGAACTCGATGATTGCCTTGCCGAACGCCTTTCGCTCCTTGACATAGTCGATAGTCAGCGCCAGCGCCCGCTCGATCATGGCGATGGCGCCAGTGCCGATCTGCAGCCGCTCCTGCGGCAATTGCTGCATCAGCTGGACAAAGCCCTGCCCCTCTTCATGGCCCAGCAGATTGGAGGTCGGCACGCGCATGTCGCTGAAGAACAGCTCCGACGTGTCGTTGGCCTTCAAGCCGATCTTGTCGAGGTTGCGACCGCGCTCGAACCCTTCGACCTCATCGGTTTCGACGACGATCAGCGAGGTGCCCTTGGCGCCCTTCTCCGGGTCGGTCTTGGTGACGACGATGATGAAGTTCGCAAGCTGGCCGTTGGTGATAAAGGTCTTGGAGCCGTTGATCTTGTACTGGTTGCCATCCTTCTCAGCCCGCGTCTTGACGCCCTGCAGGTCGGAGCCGGCGCCGGGCTCGGTCATGGCGATGGCGCCGATCAACTCGCCGGTCGCCAGCTTCGGCAGCCATTTCTTCTTCTGCTCCTCTGAGCCGTAGTGGAGGATGTAGGGCGCGACGATCGAATTGTGCAGGCCAATGCCAAAGCCGTCGACACCGACATGACCGATGGCCTCGATGATGGCGCTCTCATGCGCGAAGGTGCCGCCAGAGCCGCCATACTCCTCCGGCATCGAGGCGCAGAGCAGGCCGGCGGAACCTGCCTTCAGCCAGCTTTCGCGATCGACCATCTCGTTTTTCTCGAACTCGTCGTAACGCGGTGCGATCTCCTCCGACATGAAGCGGTGCGCCATGTCGTAGAGCATGCCGACTTCGTCCGCCGCCCAGGCGGGCTTGGGGAGGTTCAGGATTTCAGCGGGGTTGGTCATGCTTGTGATACTCCTCCCAGAGCGCATCTTCAGAGGTGAGGTCGGCGCGCTTCACGCAGGACCCCACCCGGCCCTTCGGGCCACCCTTCCCTCAAGGGGGAGGGGGACGCCGATCATCTTTAGAACGCTTCCGCCGGCAGTGCCATCAAAGTGTCGGCGCCACTCGAAATGCGGGCGAGGTGCGCCGATGTCTCCGGCATGATCCGCTCCATGAAGAAGCGAGCCGTCACAACCTTGTTGTCGTAGAACGACTGAGCGCCATTGGCGTCCGTCTTGCCAAGTGCCGCCTTGGCCATCTGCGCCCACATATAGCCCAGCGCGACGAGGCCGAAGAGATGCATGTAGTCGGTCGAGGCGGCACCGGCATTGTCAGGCTTGGCCATGCCGTTCTGCACTAGCCACATGGTGGCGGCCTGCAGATCGTTGAGGCCCTTTTTCAGCGTCTTGGTGAACGGCGCCATCTTCTCGTCGGCGCGGTTCTCCTCGCAGAATTCGCCGACCTCCTTGAAGAAGGCCTGCACGGCGCGGCCGCCATTCAGGCCGAGCTTACGGCCGACGAGGTCGAGCGCCTGGATGCCGTTGGCGCCTTCATAGATCATGGCGATGCGGGCATCGCGCACGAACTGGCTCATGCCATGCTCCTCGATATAGCCGTGACCGCCGAACACCTGCTGCGCCATGACGGCGTGGTCGAACCCCTTGTCGGTGAGCACGCCCTTGACCACCGGCGTCATCAGGCCGGTGTAGTCGTCGGCGGCCTGGCGGTCCTTGTCGTCGCCGGAGCGGTGGGCGATATCGGATTTGATCGCCGTCCACAGTGCCAGCGCGCGGCCGGCCTCGTTGAAGGCTTTCATGGTCATCAGGCTGCGGCGGATGTCGGGATGGACGATGATCGGGTCGGCCTTCTTGTCCGGCGCCTTCGGCCCCGACAGCGAGCGGCCCTGCAAGCGGTCCTTGGCGTAGGCGACGGCATTCTGGTAGGCAATCTCCGACAGCGACAGCCCCTGCAGGCCGACGCCAAGGCGCGCCTCGTTCATCATGGTGAACATCGCCTTCAGGCCGCCATTGGCCTCGCCGAGCAGCGAGCCTTGCGCCTCGTCATAGTTCATGACGCAGGTCGAATTGCCGTGGATGCCCATCTTCTCCTCGATCGAGCCGCAGGAGACAGTGTTCCTGGCGCCCGGATTGCCCGATGCGTCGAGCTTGAGCTTCGGCACGATGAACAGCGAGATGCCCTTGACGCCTTCCGGCGCGCCCTCGATGCGGGCCAGCACCAGATGGACGATGTTATCCGACATGTCGTGCTCGCCGGCCGAGATGAAGATCTTCTGGCCTGAAATCTTATAGGTACCATCGCCATTCGGCACCGCCTTGGTGCGCAGCAGGCCGAGATCTGTGCCGCAATGCGGCTCGGTCAGGTTCATGGTGCCGGTCCAGGCGCCTTCGATCATCCTGGGCAGCCACTTGGCCTTCTGCTCTTCGGTGCCGTGGGTGATGATTGCCGCGATCGCGCCCTGCGTCAGGCCCGGATACATCATCAGCGACATGTTGGCCGACACCATATATTCGGCGACGGCGGTGTGCACGGCGTAGGGCAGGCCCTGGCCGCCGAACTCGACCGGTGCGGCCAATCCCATCCAGCCGCCTTCGCGATACTGATCGAAGGCCTCCTTGAAGCCCTTCGGCGTCGTCACCGAGCCATCGTCATGACGCACGCAGCCCTCCATGTCGCCGATACGGTTCAACGGGTGCATGACGTTTTCGGCGAGCTTGGCGCCTTCGGCGAGGATCGCCTCGAGCACATCGGGCGTGGCGTCGGAAAATCCGGGAAGGTTCGAATAGCGCTGATAGCCCAGCACCTCGTTGAGCACGAACAGCGTATCCTGGACCGGAGCCCTGTATGTCGGCATGCTTTTTCTCCACCCTGCAAACCCGGTCCGAACGCCCCGATGACAAGCCAGGGGCGGCATGCGGACCCATGCTGGGAGCGGGATAGCAAAAATTGACGTTTGCGTAAACGTCAATTTTTTCAATGCGACAAGATTTCCCGCCCGTTGCGGCGGTGAGCGTAGCGGCGCAGGGTCGCGCAAGCCAGAGCCGAAAGGCTGATGGATGAACGCCAGGACGACGAAAAGCCGCGCGGCAGGGCCACGCGGCTTTGATAATCAGACAATCGGCGGATGAAGAGTTTGACGCGATTCCGAACGGAACTGCTTCACGCTTTTCCCGAAATTGCCTTACCTCGCGACGCTCGCCTGCGGCGCCGAACGTTCGGCCAGCATCTGGCGCACCGCCGACATCGAGCCGCTCAGCTCGTTAATGGCGTCGTCGATCAGCGCCCGCTGCTTCTGCAGGCGTGCAAGCTGCTTTTCCGACTTGTCCAGCGCGAGCTTGAGCTGCTTGGTGTTCGAACCG
The DNA here is from genome assembly GCF_964254115.1 of Mesorhizobium sp. LjRoot246. NCBI lineage: Bacteria > Pseudomonadati > Pseudomonadota > Alphaproteobacteria > Hyphomicrobiales > Phyllobacteriaceae > Mesorhizobium > Mesorhizobium sp. LjRoot246. The sequence continues at coordinate 6,327,726 of NZ_CAXUSN020000001.1, forward strand.
GTAGGATCGTAGAGATCCATCATCTGCTTGACGTCGCGCAGCGAGAACCCGACCTTGCGGCCAAGCAGGATCAGCTTCAGCCGGGCCTTGTCGCGGCGCGTGTAGAGACGGGTCGAACCGTCACGCTGCGGGTTGAGCAGGCCCTTGTCTTCGTAGAAACGCAGCGTGCGCAGCGTCACTCCGTATTTCTTCGCCATCTCGCCGATGCGGACAAGATCTTCGCCGGCTTCGACAGACATATTGGTATTGGCCGCGGTCTCGCCGGCCGAGATAAGCTTCATAGTCACTGGCTTTCCCCGTCTGGTGGCGTCGCGGTCCTGGACCGTGCGTCGCCTGACTGGAAGCGGGGGCCTGCTTCCAGCCGTGGTTTCAACAAACAAATCGCAAACAGCACGCACGATGCGTCTTTTACGTTTACGTCAATTCTATACCGATAGCCGCCTCATGACGCAAGGGCGTTTTGCGCGTCGCCCTTTATGCCGCACCGTACGGCCGGCAGCCAACATCCTTGCAACTTCTTAAGTTTGGTTAACGCGTTGTTTACCACGTTGGGGGAAATGTGGGCACGTCGGCTACCCGTGTTTATCTTGTATCGAATTTTTCACGGTTTTTCGGAGCGCGGGTGAGAACCTGGGAAGCTCGTCTTCCACCGCGGCATAGAAGCCCGGTTGCCTTCGTTCCGACAGGGACTTGGGGGAACTGGCACGAGCCAGCCATTCTGAAAGACGGACGCACCGATGAACAGCAAGCGGTCCTATCTCGACACACTCAACGCCGGCAGGCAGCGCAGGCCGCAGACCACGCTCGAGCAGTTGAACCGGTCGCTGGAGACGCTGGAGCAGCGGTTGGAGCGGACGCGCGAGGAACCGATGGCACGTTCCGATCTCCGCCAACCCGATCCCCGCCAGTATGGTGCCGATGCGCGCTATCCCGCAGCCCGGCCCACCGGCCAGCAGCGCTGGTATGAGGATCCGCAGCCGGCGCCGCGGCCGAAGAGCCCGATGCAGGGAGCCGCCGCTTTCGAGCAGAATTACCAGGCTATTGCCCGCGACATCGATCGCGTACGAGGCCAGGAAGACGGCGTCGCCATGGTCGGCAAGATTGCCGGTGAACTTCGCGGCATGCGCGAGGAATTGCGCCACCAGATGACATCAGGGCTGCAGCGCGAATTCGAAGCGCTGCGCAAGGACATCGAGCGGGCTTTCCAGTCGGGCGCTAGGCCCGGCGCTTCGGCCAAGGGCAGCGCCGAACTCGGCCTTGAATTCGAAAGGCTTTCCGGCGCCATCCAGACGCTGGCCGAGAAGAGCGACGACAGAAGCGTCAACATGCTGCGGCTCGAACTCGAACAGGTCAAAGCCGCGCTCGAGACGCTGGCGCGCGAAGAGAGCGTGCAGAAGGTCGACCGCCGCTGGGACGATTTCGATCGCCGCTGGACGGCTTTCGAGGACCGTGTCGACGCCAACCAGCGCAACCGCTCGGACGACCCGGGCCTGTCTGTTCTGACCGACCGCCTGGAGCAGATCAGCAACGCCGTCAACAACCTGCCGGAATCGCTGTCGCTGCGTTCGCTCGAGGAAAAGGTGCGCACGCTTGCCGGCGCCGTCGACCATTTCGTGAGCCAGCAGGACAATCGCGGCAGCGACACGCTTGGCCTGATCGACGAGCGGCTGGACGAGATTTCCCGCGCCATCGTCGCATCGACGGTCGCGGCGCAAGCCAATTCATTCGACCACGAGGCTTTCGAGCGCATCGAGAAGCGGATCGACTCGCTTGCCCGGCAGATCGAGGAAGTGGCGCAGGATCGTCCCGGCAACGCAGTCATGGACCGGTTGAGCACCTTGTCGAGCCGGGTCGACGAACTCGCCGGCCGCGCCAATCTGCCCGAGCAGGCGATGGAACGCCTTGCCAGGCAGATCGCACTTATCGCCGACAAGATCGATCAGGCGCCCGCCATGCCCGACGCCGACTACATCTTCCACGGACTGGAGCAACGCTTCGACGTGCTCTCCAGTATGATGGAACGCCGCCAGGGTGACGCCATCGAACAGGGCAACATGCTGTTCCGCGATCTGGAGCGCCGGCTGGACGAGGTTGCCGACAGGCTCGACCAGCGCATGCCGCAGGTCGACAGCAGCGGCATCATGGAAGCCATCGACGCCCGCTTCACCGCGCTGGCCAAGCGCATGGAAACGCGTATTCCCGATCCCGCTGGCGAAGCGGCGATCCGCGGCCTGGAAAGCCGGCTCGAAGACATTTCAAGCCGGCTCGACGTGTCGGCCGCGCAGGTGGCCGGCATCGATCCGGCATTGATCCGCAGCCTGGAGGCGCAGGTCGCCGGCCTGTCCGCGCATCTCTCCAAGCCCGGCACGCCGCTGCCGGAATTCGAGGACATCAGCCCGCGTCTCAACGAAATCGAAAAGTCGCTTGCCGGAACCCGCGAGTCCATCCTTGGCGCGGCGCGCGAAGCGGCCGAGAACGCAGTGCAATCTCTGGCCGGTTCGAGCGCCAATACGACCGCCGTTTCCGGCCTCGCCCAGGATTTGAAGACGCTTGAAACGCTGACACGGCGCTCCGACGAACGCAATTCGAGGACGTTCGAGGCTATCCACGACACGTTGCTCAAGATCGTCGATCGGCTGGGTTCGCTTGAACCCGGCGAGCCGGTCGAGGCGATGAGCGAATTGCTGGATGCGGCACCGGCCGAGCCGAGCAACCGGCGCGGCGCACGGCGACCCAAAATGGCCGTCGACGCGCCGTCGATGGATATCGATCAGCCCCTGCCATTGGCCGGGGACATGGCCGATCTCGATAGCCGCGCCGCCGCCATCCTGCGCAATGAGCCGGGTGCTCGTAGCGACCTGGGTATTGGTATTGGCACGCGCACGCCGGCAGAGGCCGCCGCGGCAGCTGCCATGGCCGCGCTTGGTTCCGACACGATCGCCGAGAAAGGCGATCAGGCCGGTGGCCGCAAATCGTTATTCGGCGGGCTGGCCCGCGCCTTCAAGGGCAAGAAGGAGGCGGACATTCCGCCGCTGGCCGGCTCGGCGCCGACTGCTCCGATACCAAGCGTCGATCTCGACGAGCCGCTCGATCCGAAAATGGCCAACCGGCCGCTGGAGCCCGGCTCCGGTGCACCTGACCTCAATGCCATCATGAAGCGCGTGCGCGACGAGCGCGGCCAGCCGGCCAAGCCCAGCGACACCGACGCCGCGAAGTCGGATTTCATCGCCGCAGCCCGGCGCGCGGCGCAGGCCGCGGCCGCCGAGGCTGACGCGCTGAAGCGCCAGTCGACGATAACCGGACCGGTGAAGGCGCTGCGGATCGGCGACCTGCTCAAGGCGCGGCGCAAGCCGCTCCTGATGGGGACAACCGCGATCCTGCTGGCACTGAGCGGCCTGCAACTGGGCAAGGCTTTTTTCGCCGAGCCGGCGCAAGTGGCGAGCAACGATGCCGCGCCGATCGCCGCCTCGCAACCGGTGCAGACCGCCTCGCTCGATACCGCGAACCAGCAGCCGAAGGCGGACGCTCAGCCCACGGCAGTGGAAAGCGCGCCGGACCGCACCGTCAGACAGGCCGAGCCGTCCGAACCGGCAACCAAGGACGATGTGGCGACGCAAAGCATGATGGCCGCGCCGCCCGGACCGTCGATGGATGCTGCGCCGGCAGCAGAGTCGGTTCCCGAGCCCGTCGCCTCGGCTACACCAGCCGATGCCAGCGCGGCGACTTCCGACACGATAGCCTCGGCTGCACCGGCCCCGACTGTTCCAGTCGCCCCGGAAGCAACCGATGCAGACACCGGCACCCAGCCGATGGCGGCTCAGCCGACCAGCGCCAAGGACAGCAGCACCGGCGCGGTTCCGCCAGCGGACGTTTCGCCGGCGGTGGCCACTGTAAAGATCGACATTCCCACCGACGCCGGCCCGGTCGCCTTGCGCGATGCCGCCGCCGGCGGCGATGCCAAGGCGCTGTTCGAGATCGGCTCGCGCTATGCCGAGTCGCGCGGCGTCAAGGAAGACATGGCGGCGGCGGCCAAATGGTACGAGAAGTCGGCGGAACTCGGCTTCGCCCCGGCCGAATATCGCATCGGCAATTTCTACGAAAAGGGCATCGGCGTCGCGCGCGACATCAAGAAGGCGAAGACCTGGTACCAGCTTTCCGCGGCGCAGGGCAACGCCAGCGGCATGCACAATCTGGCCGTGCTGTTCGCCATGGCCGCGGACGGCGTGACCGACAATGAATCGGCCGCGCACTGGTTCCAGGCGGCGGCCGATGTCGGCGTCAAGGACAGTCAGTTCAATCTCGGCATCCTCGCTGCCAAGGGCGTCGGCATGAAGCAGAACCTCGAGGAATCCTACAAATGGTTCGCGCTCGTTGCCAAGACCGGCGACAAGGATGCGGCGGCCAAGCGCGACGAGATCGCCAATGCGCTGCGGCCAGAGCAGCTCGAACGCGCCCGCGCCGCAGCCGAACTGTGGAAGGCCAAGCCGCTGGATGCGACGGCCAATTCGGCCGACATCCCTGAATCCTGGCAGGACGGCGCACCGCAGACGACGGCCAGCATCGACATGAAGAAGGCTGTCCAGAACATCCAGCGCATTCTCAACAAGAATGGCTATGACGCCGGCGGCGCCGACGGCAAGATGGGCCAGAAAACAAAGACCGCGATCATGGCTTTCCAGACCGACAATAAGATGCCGGCGACCGGCGAGGTCGATGAAAAACTGGTCAAGGCGCTGCTGGCGCGCAAATAACGGCAGAGGCGTCGCTTCCACGACGCCCTTGCCACACATTTGCCTGTTAACTGATTGAGATGTTTTTTGTTTCGGCGGCGTAGCGCGGTTTGACTTCGCAGCACCTCCGGCGCAAGAACGAATTGGCTTGTCGGTCCAAGATGCCCGCAACGGTTGCATTCGCCGACAGGCAGAACTGATCGAGACTGACGGGTGGGCATCTATCTCCCGATCGCGGAAATTTCCGTCAACGTCTTCGTCCTGCTGGCCATGGGTGCGGCGGTGGGTTTCCTGTCGGGCATGTTCGGCGTCGGCGGCGGCTTCCTCATCACGCCGCTCTTGATCTTCTACAACATCCCCCCAGCGATCGCGGTCGCCACCGGCGCCAACCAGGTCATTGCCTCCTCCGTCTCCGGCGTGCTTTCGCATATGAAGCGCGGCACGCTCGACTTCAAGCTCGGCGGGGTGTTGCTGGCCGGCGGCATCATCGGTTCCACCGGCGGCATCTACGTCTTCGCCCTCCTGCGCAGGCTCGGCCAGCTCGACCTGTTCATCTCGCTGCTCTACGTCGTGCTGCTCGGCACCGTCGGCGGGCTGATGCTGGTCGAAAGCGTCAATGCGTTGCGCGCCACGCGCAGCGGTGCGGCGCCGGTGCTGAAGAAGTCCGGCCAGCACAATTGGATCCACCGCTTGCCGCTGAAGATGCGGTTCAGGGCCTCAAAACTGTTCGTCAGCGTCATCCCGGTGCTTGGCCTTGGCGCCGGCATCGGCTTCCTGTCGTCGATCATGGGCGTCGGCGGCGGCTTCATCATGGTGCCGGCGCTGATCTATCTCTTGAAAGTGCCGACCAATGTCGTCATCGGCACCTCGCTGTTCCAGATCATCTTCACCTCCGCCTATACGACACTGGTCCATGCCACCACCAACCAAACGGTCGATGTCGTGCTGGCCTTCCTGCTGATGGCGGGCGGCGTCGCCGGCGCGCAATATGGTGCCAAGGCCGGCCAGCGCCTGCGCGGCGAGCAGCTCAGGGCCTTGCTGGCGCTGCTGGTGCTGGCGGTGGCGATCCGGCTTGCCATCGATCTTTTCGTCACCCCGCCCAATCTCTATTCGCTGTCTGCCGCGGACCTCAACTGATGAAGGGTCCCAACGCGTTCGCAGCCGCCATTGTCCTGTCGTTGCTCGCGGCCGCCGTGCCGGCGAAGGCACAGGTCCCGCTGACGGAAGGCATCCAGATCGGGCTCTCCACCGACAATGTGTCGATCACTGCCGGCTTTTCCGGCGCCGACCTGACCATTTTCGGCTCGCTGGAAAACCCAGACCCACTCGTCGCCCGCCAAGGCCGTTACGATGTCATCGTCGTGCTCGAAGGCCCACCCAAACCGGTGGTGGTGCGCCGCAAGGACCGGGTGCTCGGCGTCTGGGTCAACCTGGACTCCGAGACCTTCGAGAACGTGCCAGTGTCCTATTCGGTGGCGACGACGCGGCCGCTGCAGGACATCACCGAACCCAACAGCTACAAACAGCTGTCGCTCGGCGCCTCCAACCTTTACATGCAGCCGGCCGATGCCGGCGACAGCCCGGCGACCATCGAGGAATTCACCGCGGCGCTGCGCAGCCGCAAGGCGGCTACAGGCCTCTACAGCGAAAATGTCGGCGGCGTGCAATTCCTGTCGCAGAACCTGTTCCGCGCCACCGTCAGGCTAGCGCCTAACGTTCCGGTCGGCACCCACAAGGCGCGCGCCTTCCTGTTCAAGAGCGGCCTGTTTATCAAGGAAAGCTCGGCCCAGCTCGAAATCCGCAAATCCGGTTTCGAACAGTCGATCTTCCGCGTCGCCCACAATTATTCCTTCCTCTACGGCATCTTCGCGATATCACTGGCCATGATGACGGGCTGGCTTGGAAGGGTGATCTTCCGAAAGGACTGAGCCATCCAAAAGGGGTTTCCCTTTCGCCGATCATGCTATAGACCGCACCTCCCCGCCCGACGGGCAAACACACACAATTCAATTCGGCAGAGTGGTCCGGTTGCCCGGGCCGCGGCGCACGTCTCCCGGCGAGCGCGATCCACCGGCTGGACAATGACAGGAGGCTGCTTTGCGACCAGCATTCGGCGGCATCGATTTCGGCACTTCAAACTCGACCGTTGGCGTGGTCCGCAACGGGCAGCCGCGCCTCGTCGCGCTTGAGGACGGCCAGGTGACGCTGCCCAGTGCCGTGTTCTTCAACTTCGAGGACAACCGCACCTGTTTCGGCCGCCAGGCCATCGCCAACTACACCGACAGCATCGAAGGCCGGCTGATGCGTTCGCTGAAGAGCGTGCTCGGCAGTTCGCTTGCCCATGAAAGGACACGCATCAAATCGCGGTCGATCGGCTTCATGGAGATCGTCGGCATGTTCCTCGGCCATCTCAAGAAGAAGCTGGAAGCAGATGCCGGCGACACGGTCGAGACCGTGGTTCTTGGCCGGCCGGTGCAATTCGTCGACGATGACGCAGAGGCCGACGCGAAGGCGCAAAATGAACTGGAGAACGCCGCGCGCGCCCAGGGCTTCAAGCACATCGCTTTCCAGTTCGAGCCGATCGCGGCGGCGCTCGACTACGAGCAGAAGGTGACGCGCGAAGAACTGGCGCTGATCATCGACATGGGCGGCGGCACGTCGGACTTCTCGATCGTGCGCGTTTCACCGCAGCGCTCCCTCTCGCTCGACCGCAAGGACGACATACTGGCCAGCCGCGGCGTCCATATCGGCGGCACGGATTTCGATCGGCTGCTGAGCATTGCCCATGTGATGCCGCAGCTCGGCTATTTGACGCCAACCAAGGACGGCAAGCGCAATCTGCCGGCAAGTTACTTCATCGACCTTGCGACATGGCAGCGCATCAACCTGGTCTACACCGCAAAGGCGATGACGCATCTGCGCCAGATCCGCTACGAGGCCGAACGCGCCGACCTTGTCGACCGCTTCATCCACATCGTCGAACACCGCTACGGACATGCGCTGGCGGCACTTGTCGAAAAGGCCAAGATCGAGCTGACCGACAGATCATCCGCGGAGGTCGCGGTGAAGCTACCGGGCGCTGGGTTCGCCGCCGAAATCACGCGCAACGGGCTCGACGCCACGATTGCCAGGGACATCGAGCGGGTCACCGCAACGGTGGCGCAGACCATCCGGGACGCTGAAGTGAAGCCATCCGACATCACCGCGGTGTTCCTGACCGGCGGATCGACCGCGATCCCGCTGGCAAGGCGAGAAATCCTGTCGCTGGTGCCGCAGGCATCCGTCATCGAAGGCGACATGTTCGGCTCGGTCGGGCTTGGCCTGGCGCTGGATGCGCAACGCAAGTTCGGCTGACCAGGGTCCATTGATATTCAGGTGATGCCGGCCTGCAAATGGCTGATACCTGCGCTTCCGGCCTTCGCCGGCCGAAGCAATCAAGCGTGGTCGTGGCAGTTAAGGCTATGGCCGGCGTAGGCCGGTGCTCATGTACTTTAAGTACGCTCCGCTCCGGTTCTCGGCATCAACCATTTTCGACTCGGCCTGACCTGAATCTCAACGAACCCTACCTTGGCGCAGACCCGTTCATCTCCGCGCCGAGATGCGCCTTGAGCGCCATCTGGGCCAGGCTTGCCTGGCGGTCGCGATGGGTGATCATGGCGAAGTCGCGTTTCGGCAATTCGAGGGGCACGGATCTGAGACTGCCTTCGGCGACGGCGCGGGCCACGACAAGCTCCGAAATAATGGTGGCACCGGCTCCAGCCCCGACTGCCTGGCGGATAGCCTCATTGCTCGGCAGCACCAGGAATATCTGCAAGTCGGCGAGTGAAATTCCTTCGCGGCGCGCCAGATCCTCCAGCACCTCGCGCGTTCCCGAACCGCCCTCGCGGATGATCCAGCGCAAGCCCTTGATGTCTGGGTGGCCGGGCGCGACTTCGGCGATCTCCGGATGCGCGCTGGCGACCACCAGCATCAGCCTGTCGACGTCGACCTTGGTGCGGCGCAGGATGTCGGACTCGGTGCGCCCCTCGACCAGGCCGAGGTCCGCCGCGCCATCGAGGACATTGGCCTCCACCTGCCTGGTGTTGCCGATGGAGACGCTCAGCCTGACGGCCGGATAAGCTTCGTGGAAGGAAGCCAGCCGGCGTGGCAACCAGTAGCTGGCGATGGTCTGGCTAGCGGCGATCGAGAGGCTGCCGGTGACCGTTTGCGAGACATGTTCCAGCACATTGCGGGCAGCAGCGGCCCGCTCGAGCACGGCCTTGGCCTCGGGCAGGAAGCGGTGACCGGTCTGGGCAAGCTCGATATTGCGGCCAACCCGGTTGAACAGATGGACGCCGTGCTGTTCCTCAAGCGCCCGGATAGCGGCCGATGCGGCCGACTGAGAAATGCCCAGCAGTTCCGCCGCCTTGGTCATATGGCCGCGCTCGGCGACGGCGACGAAAATCCGCAACTGGTCCAGGGTCATGAGCGCATTAAGAACCAATACCGATTGAATTTACAAGAACAACTGATTAGACAGATCGATAGCTTTATTCTAAGTTTTCGGGCGAAGTTAGAAAAAAATCGCTAGGGGATCGCAGAGAGCAGAATGATCGGGCGGTTCAGATCCGTGCTTGCGCATTGGACCCGCGGCATAAGGCGGCGGCTGGCCGGTGATCGATATCACCCGGAAGAGCATTACATGCGCGGACCCGGACCGAAGACACGGGCCAAATCCGTGGGCCGTACAGGCACCACCGGATCATGAGGCAGGGACCGCCGCGCGGCGCGAATTCGGCACCATCGCAACGCCCGCTGGCTGACACGCGCGCGCCTGATGAAGGCGACGGCGTCGACACTTCGCCTGACGTTTCCGACAGCATTGCCAAGACGACCTGCTACATGTGCGCCTGCCGCTGCGGCATCGACGTGCACATCAAGGATGGCAAGGTCCGCTACATCAACGGCAACAAGGACCATCCGGTCAATCGCGGCGTGATCTGTGGCAAGGGCGCCTCCGGCATCATGCAGCATTACAGTCCGGCAAGGCTGAAAAAGCCGCTGCTACGGACCGGTCCACGCGGCTCGGGTGAGTTCCGCGAGATCGAGTGGGAAGAGGCGTTTTCGATCGCGACGGAACGGCTGTCGAACATCCGCCGGACCGACCCCAAGAAACTCGCCTTCTTCACCGGCCGCGATCAATCCCAATCCTTGACCGGCTGGTGGGCGGGCCAGTTCGGCACGCCGAACTTCGCCGCCCATGGCGGCTTCTGTTCGGTCAACATGGCGGCGGGCGGGCTCTACACGATCGGCGGTTCGTTCTGGGAGTTCGGCGAGCCCGACTGGGACAACACCCGATATTTCATGCTGTTCGGCGTTGCCGAGGACCATGATTCCAACCCGATCAAGATCGGTCTGGGCAAGCTCAAGGCGCGTGGCGCCAAGGTTGTTTCGATCAATCCGTGCCGCACCGGCTACAACGCGATAGCCGACGATTGGATCGGCATTCGGCCCGGCACCGACGGCCTGTTCGTATTCGCCCTCATCCACGAATTGCTTAGGGCGGGCCGCGTCGATCTCGATTATTTGCTGCGCTACACCAACGCCCATTCGCTCGTCATCCAGGAGCCTGGTGCGGCCGATGACGGGCTGTTCGCTCGCGACGCCGATGGCAATCCGCTCGCCTGGGACAGGGTTGCGAAGACGCCTGTCAGTGCCGCCGATGCAGATGCCAAGCCGGCGTTGACCGGCAGCTTTGACGTCGATGGCCGCCGCTGCGTCCCGGTGTTCCAGCTCATCGCCGACCGCTATCTCGATGAGAGCTATGCACCTGACGCGGTCGCCGAGCGCTGCGGCATTGACGCCGACACGATCCGCAGGATCGCCGCCGAACTCGCCCATGTCGCCTTCGAACAGACGATCGAACTGCCGATCGCCTGGACCGACTGGGCCGGGCGCCGCCACGAGACAATCAAGGGGCGGCCTGTCTCGATGCACGCCATGCGCGGCATCTCGGCCCACTCGAACGGTTTTCACACCTGCCGCGCCATCCATTTGCTTCAAGTGCTGCTGGGCACGGTGGATGTCCCCGGCGGCTTCCGCTTCAAGCCGCCCTACCCCCGCTCCGCGCCGCCCGAGCCGAAACCGGCCGGCAAGACGGTCAAGCCGATGACGCCGCTCGATGGCATGCCGCTCGGTTTCGTCTGCGGACCGGACGATCTGCTTGTCGATGAGGCCGGCACGCCTCTTCGCATCGACAAGGCCTATTCCTGGGACGCGCCGCTCGCCGCGCACGGCCTGATGCACACCGTCATCCGCAATGCCTGGGCCGGCGATCCCTACAAGATCGACACGCTGATGATGTACATGTCGAACATGGCGTGGAATTCCTCGATGAACACCGTCGAGACCATGGCAATGCTGACCGACAGCGACGAAGCGGGCGACTACAAGATCCCCTTCATCATCTATTCCGATGCCTATTATTCCGAGACCGTGCCGTTCGCCGACCTTGTGCTGCCGGACACCACCTATCTCGAGCGCCACGACTGCATCAGCCTGCTCGACCGGCCGATCAGCCATGCCGACGGACCCGGCGACGCCATTCGTCATCCCGTCGTCGAGCCCGACCGCGACGTCAGACCGTTCCAGTCGGTGCTGATCGAACTCGGCGCCCGGCTCGGCCTGCCCGGTTTCGTCAACGACGATGGCTCGGCCAAGTATGCCGACTACGCAGACTACATCGTCAACCATGAGCGCACGCCCGGCATCGGTCCGCTCGCCGGCTGGCGCGGCAAGGATGGAACCGCGATCGGCAAGGGCGAGGCCAATCAGGACCAGTTGCAGCGCTACATCGACAATGGCGGCTTCTGGCATCATGACTTCGCGGACGACCAGCGCTACTACAAGATGGCCAACCGCTCCTATCTCGACTTCGCGGTGCAGATGGGTTTTATCCCGAAAGCAGAGCCGATCGTTTTCCAACTCTACTCGGAGCCGATGCAGCGCTTCAGACTCGCCGCGCGTGGCCATGGCCGTGTGTTACCGCCGGAAGGCGATCGCGAGCGCATCGAAACCTACATGGACCCGCTGCCCTTCTGGCACATGCCGTTCGAGGAAGCTGTCGTTGACCTGCAAAAATATCCGCTTCATGCGCTGACGCAGCGGCCGATGCACATGTACCATTCCTGGGGATCGCAGAATGCATGGCTGCGGCAGATCACCAGCCAGAACCGGCTGTTCGTGCATCACCGGACGGCAGCTGGCCTCGGCCTCGTCGATGACGACTGGGTGTGGATCGAGAGCATCAACGGCAGGGTGAAGGGGCAGATCAAGCTGATCGATGGGGTGAACGAAAGCACTGTCTGGACCTGGAACGCCATCGGCAAGCGGCGCGGCAGCTGGGGGCTGAAGGACGACGCAGCCGAATCCAATCGCGGCTTCCTGCTCAACCACATCATCGGCGACCAGACCTCGGCAGATGCACAGGGCAAACGCTATTCGAACTCAGATCCGGTCACCGGCCAGGCGGCGTGGTTCGACCTGCGCGTGCGCATCGTGAAATGCGCGGCCGAGGAAGCCGGCTTCACCGAGCCGCAGTTCGAGCGTTTCCAGCAGCCGCCGCATTTCGAATCCTCGCCCGACAAACTGACTTTCGGTGCCGAGTTTCGGCGCAAGCGGGAAGAAACCCTATGACGTGCCTTCCAGCGCAAACCGACAGGAAGCTCGGCCTCGTCATCGATCTCGACACCTGCGTCGGTTGCCAGGCTTGCGTCACGGCCTGCAAGGAATGGAATACCGGCGGCCACATGGCGCCGCTGACCGACATCGACCCCTATGGCGGCCATGTCGACGGCGTCTGGTTCAACCGTGTGCACGCTTATGAGCACACGACCGAGATGGGCGGACGCACCGTCAACTTTCCGCGCTCCTGCCTGCACTGCGAGACGCCGGCCTGTGTCACCGTTTGCCCGACCGGCGCCTCCTACAAGCGAGCCTCGGACGGCATCGTGCTGATCGACGAGGACAAGTGCATCGGCTGCAAATTGTGCAGCTGGGCCTGCCCCTACGGCGCGCGCGAATTTGACACCGATGTCGGCGTGATGAAGAAGTGCACGCTGTGCGTCGACCGCATCTACAATGACAATCTGGCCGAGGAAGACCGCGTGCCGGCCTGCGTCGCCGCATGCCCGACCAGCGCCCGGCATTTCGGCGATCTCGGCGATCCCCTCTCGGCAATCTCGCAACTGGTGGCGGAGCGCGGCGGCGTCGACCTGATGCCGGAACTTGGCTATCGCCCGACCAACAAATATTTGCCGCCGCGCGCCCACAGCAAGCGCGCCGCATCGGTTGCCGCACCGGCTCTCGAACCGGTGCGGGCCGAAGGCGGTTTCCTCGGCTGGGTCGACCGCATGCTTTCGAACTGACCCATGCATCCAGCCTTCTCCGTTGTCTTCTTCACCACCGCCACCGGCGCCGGCTATGGGCTGCTGGCGCTGCTCGGCGTGCTCGGAGGCTTCCAGATCATCCCGCCCGATTTCTGGCTGGGCCTTATCGGCATGGCCCTGGCTCTCGGCCTGATCACGGCCGGGCTGTTGTCATCGACCGGTCACCTCGGCCGCCCCGAACGCGCCTGGCGAGCGTTCTCGCAATGGCGGAGCTCATGGCTGTCGCGCGAAGGTATTGCTTCGGTCATCACTTTCATCCCGGCGGGACTGTTCGGCGTCGGCTGGGTGTTTTTCGGCCGCACCGATGGCTGGGTCGGCATCGCCGGATTTCTAATGGCCGGCTGTGCAGTCGTCACCGTCTGCACCACCGGTATGATCTATGCGTCGCTGAAACCGATCGCCCAGTGGCATAGCCGCTTCACCCTGCCCGGTTATCTCATCTTCTCGGCGATGACCGGCAGCGTGCTGATGAACGCGCTGCTGCAGGGTTTTGCGCTCGGTTCGAAGGTGCTGCTGGCGGCTTGCCTGCTGCTTACTTTGCTCGGCTGGGGCTGGAAACTGGCGACCTGGCGCTACAATGACCGACTGGAAATCCCGACCACCGCCAACACCGCCACGGGGTTGGCGGGCGGGACGGTGCGGTCGCTGGAATGGCCGCATACCGAGGAAAACTACCTGCTAAAGGAAATGGGTTTCCGCATCGCCCGCAAGCACAGCGCGCGGCTGCGCCAGATCACGCAGGTGCTGGCCTTCGCCTTGCCCATCCTGCTGCTCGCCATTGTGTTCGCGCTGCCCTGGCCGCTGGCGGCGTTACTGGCGGTGCTGGCGGCCATCGTGCAGTTCGCCGGCATGCTGGTCGAAAGATGGCTGTTCTTCGCCGAGGCGAAGCACACCGTCATGCTCTACTACGGCAGGTAGGGCTGTTCAGCCGGGCCGCAACATCGAGCGCGAAATCGCGAAAATTCGCTCCGTGCCGAGCATATAAGCCATCAGCGTATCCAGGCGGAACAGCCCGGCATAGGCGCGGTCGAGGACGTTGAGCGAGCCGGTGTAGGCGCCGAAGGCTGGCATGATCATGCGGCCGCCGTCGCCGGCGAAACAACGACGCCGCACCGAACGGCCGCGCTGCACGATGCGCGCGCAAGGATGCAGATGGCCCGCTATTTCGCCTTCGACACGCTGTTTCGATGGCTCATGCCGGAACAGCAGCGAGCCTATGGCGAGTTCCTGCACCGTCTCACCGGGCAGGTCGGCTGGCGCTTCAGGATCATGATTGCCGGCAACCCAGAACCAGTCGCGGCCTGATATCAGCGCTTCCAGCCGTTCACGGAAGCTTGCATGCATCCGCTCGGCACCGCCGCCGTCGTGGAAGCTGTCACCCAGGCTGATGACGATGGACGGCTGGTAGTCAGCAATGACGGCCTGCAACCGCAGCAAGGTCGCGCCGGTGTCGTAGGGCGGGATCAGCGTGCCGCGTCGCGCCAGCGACGAACCTTTTTCGAGATGCAGGTCGGAAACGGCCAGAAGCCGCAGGTCCGGAAAATAAAGCACGCCGCGCGGATCGCATACGGCACGCTCGCCGGCGATGCCGACAAGGTCGGCCTCGGCGATCAGCGATGTGCGCGCCAGCGAAAAATTCATCTCGAAATCGGTCTCATCTTTGGCCCATGGCCTCCTCGACCAGATTGGCCGCTTCCATCAAAAGCGACTCATTGGCGCCGCCATTCACCGATTCCTTGCCGATCTCCAGCATGATCGGCACGGCCAGCGGCGATATCTGCTCGAGATGCTTATGCATGATTCGACCTCGCACACGCGAGAGCATCTCGGCAAGTCTGCTGACATCGAGCAGTCCGGCCGATGCATCCGTGCGCGTTGCCTGCAACAGGATATGGTCCGGTTCGTGGCTGCGCAGCACGTCATAGATGAGATCGGCCGACACCGTCACCTGGCGGCCGCTCTTCTCTTGGCCAGGAAAACGCTTCTCGATCAGTCCAGCAATGACGGCGCAGGTGCGGAAGGTCCGCTTCAGCATCCAGCTGTCGTTCAGCCAGGCCTCGAGGTCGTCGCCCAGCATGTCCTCGTCGAACAAGGCGGCCAATGACGGCTTCTTCGCCTTGAACAGCGCCGCCATGTCGTCCAGCGCCCAGACGGCCAGCGAATAGTCGGTGGCGACGAAGCCGAGCGGTCGCGCATTGGCGCGCTCCAGCCGCCGCGTCAGGAGCATGCCGAGCGTCTGGTGCGCCAGCCTGCCTTCGAAGGGGTAGGCGACCATGTAGTGGCGGTTGCCGCGTGGAAAGGTTTCCACCAGAAGGTCGCCGCGCTTCGGCAGCACCGATTTTTCCTTCTGCAGCCGCAGCCAGTCGGCGACCTGCTCGGGCAGCGCCTGCCAGCGGTCGCTGTCGGCCAGCATGCCGCGCACCTGGTCGGCGAGATAGGTCGACAGCGGAAACTTACCACCGGCATAGGACGGCACGATGATGTTGGCGCCGGCGCCGTTGGAGACGACGCATTCGTTCTCGCGAATGCCCTCGAAGCGCAGCACCTTGCCGGCGAACAGGAAGTTGTCGCCGGGACGCAAGGTCTCGGCGAAATACTCCTCGACCTTGCCCAGCACCGGCCCGCCGCGCCCAGCCATGCCACGACCCTGCCTGACATAGCGGATATTGAGTTCGGGCATTTCGACGATGGTGCCGACATTCAGCCGGTATTGCTGGGCGATGCGCGGATGTGAGACCCGCCACAGCCCGCCGACCGTCTTTCGAATGCGGGCGTAGCGCTCGTAATTCTTCAGCGCGTAGCCGCCGGTGGCGACAAAATCGACGACGCGATCGAAGGTTTCGCGGGCCAGACCGGCATAGGGCGCGGCACTGCGCACTTCTTCGAACAAATGGTCGGGGTGGAAAGGCGCGCCGCAGGCGACGCCCAGCACATGCTGCGACAGCACGTCGAGCGCGCCGTCGATCAGCGGCGGCGTGTCCTGCGCACCGAGATAATTGGCGTCAAGGGCAGCCCGGCATTCCAGCACCTCGAAACGATTGGCCGGAATGAGGATCGCCTTGGAGGGTTCGTCCATACGGTGGTTGGCGCGACCGATGCGCTGCGCCAGCCGGCTCGCACCCTTCGGCGCGCCGACATGCACGACCAGGTCGACATCGCCCCAGTCGATGCCGAGATCGAGCGTCGACGTCGCAACAATGGCGCGCAGCGCATTCTCGCCCATCGCCTTCTCGACCCGCCGACGCTGACCGACATCGAGCGAGCCGTGATGCAAGGCAATCGGCAGCGAGTCCTCATTTGCCCGCCACAATTCCTGGAACAGGAGTTCCGCCTGGCTGCGCGTGTTGACGAACAGGATCGTCGTGCGGTGCCGCTTGATCGCCTCATAGATTTCGGGAATGGCGTAGCGGGCCGAATGGCCGGACCACGGCACATGCTGTTCCGAGTCGAGAATGGAGATGTCGGGCTTGGCCCCGCCGGCCACGGTGATCAGGCCGGCCATGGTGCCCGGCGGATTCTGGCTGACAAGCCAGCGCCGCAACTCGTCTGGTTCGGCCACCGTCGCCGACAAGCCTATCGTCTGCAGGCCAGGCACGTAGCTGCGCAGCCGTGCCAGACCGAGCGCCAGCAGATGCCCGCGCTTCGATGTCACCAGCGAGTGCAACTCGTCGAGCACGACATAGCGCAGATCCTCGAAGAAACGCCTGGCGTCGGGCGCCGCGATCAGCAGCGCCAGTTGCTCGGGCGTGGTGAGCAGGATGTCGGGCGGCACCAGCTTCTGGCGCTGTCGCTTGTGTGACGGCGTGTCGCCGGTGCGTGTCTCGATGGTGACGGGCAGGCCGATTTCCTCCACCGGCTTGCCGAGATTGCGCTCGATATCGACGGCCAACGCCTTCAGCGGCGAGATGTAGAGCGTGTGGATTCCGCGATGCGCCTGGCCTGGCTTTCGCCTTGGCCGGTTGGCCAGTTCGGTCAGCGAGGGCAGGAACCCGGCCAGCGTCTTGCCGGCGCCGGTCGGCGCGATCAACAGCACCGACTGTCCAGCCTGGGCTTTCGCCAGAAGTTCGATCTGATGGGCACGCGGCGACCAGCCCTTCTCGCCAAACCATCTGATGAATGGTTCGGGCAGGGCCACGGTGGCATTCTGTTCGGCAAGGCGCGGCTGCTCTGTCACTCGCCAGAGGTAGCGCGACGGCGCGCGAACGCCAAGAAGAATCGGAACAAAAGGGGATCGTTCTTCCCTACGGCCGCCGAAACCCTGTCGGGCCGCCATAGAGGTAGCCGATGCGGGCGACGGCGTCCTTCAACCCTTCGCGCGACACCAGCATGGTGTGGCCGTTGGCGTGGATCATCGTGTCGGCATCGGTCATGACGGCGACATGGCCCTTCCAGAACACCAGGTCGCCGCGCCGCAGCCCTGAGAAATCAGGTCCCGGTTCCAGCGGCTCGCCGAGCGTCGCCGCCTGCATGTCGGAATCGCGCAGCACGTCGCTGCCGGCCATCCGCATCGCCAGTTGCACTAGGCCCGAGCAGTCGATGCCGAAACCGGAAGTACCACCCCAGAGATACGGCGTTCCAAGAAACGTCTCGGCAACCGCGACATAATCCGCGGCAACTTCGCTGACTGGCCGCAGGTGACCTGCGATGAACGCCTCTCCAGAGGGAAGAACAGCATAGTGCGTGCCGCGCGTTTCGGCGGCGTCCGTCACCGTCACCGTCGATCCCATCGACAATTGTCCTGCGATGGGAAAGCGCAGATCCGGCCCGGGATAGAGGAAGGTGCGCGGCACGCTGACGATGTGCGTGGGCGCATGGTCCCGCCCGCCCAGCATCGTATCGGCGACATAGCCGACATAGCCGTCGCGTTCCGCCTGGATCCAGGCCCAGCCCTCAGTGACCTCGAAGACGAGGACATCGTCGCCGAACAGAAGTTGCGTGTTGACGCCGGCATCCGGCCGCGGCGCCTTGCGCATATCGGCCACGGACGCGGTGATGCGCGCCGGCCGACCGGCGACGAAGCGGTCGGCGGCGACCTCGCCCTTCAGCCGTGCATCGGCGAGGTCGGAACGGAAAGCGTGAAGGCGGGCATCCCTGGCAGTCAAATCGGCAACTCGGCTTTTGTTTGTTTCCGCATGATCTTGTCCGAAAACCGGTTCCCACTTTTCGGGATCATGCTCTAAATCGGCAGTTCGTGGGCCTTGGCGATGATACCATCGCCGAAGCGCTCGACAAAGAGCGCCCCTTCGACCGTGCGCCTGATCAGCACATTGCGCTTGTCGAGCTCGTCGCGATGCCGGGACACCAGCTTCAATGCACCCATCGTGTCGAGCGCGCGGGTGATCACCGGCTTGGTGACATTGAGGCGGGCGGCGAGCCCGCGCACGGTGTGCGGCGGCGGATCGAGATAGATGGTGAACAGGATCGCTGTCTGGCGCATGGTCAGATCCGGTGCATCGTCGCGCACCTGCGACAGCATCACTTGCTGCCACAGTCGCAAGGCCTGGCTCGGGCGCATCGCAATCGACATCGCGCCAGCATGACGGCAAATTGTTTCGGTTCCGTTTCAGTCAAGGCAATTTGCCGGCTCTGCCCGCAACTGTCAGCCGTAGCGTTTCGAGATGATCCGCTCCAGCGCGCGAATGCCTTGCGCCTCGCCGCCTGCCGGACCATGCGGACGGTCGGCCGGGTTCCAGGCGAAGATGTCGAAATGCGCCCAGCCCGCGGTCTTTTCGACGAAGCGCTTCAGGAACAGCGCCGCCGTGATCGAGCCGGCGAAACCGTCCGTAGTGACATTGTTGATGTCGGCGATCTTCGATGACAGTTTTGCATCGTAGGGCCGCCACAACGGCATGCGCCACAGCGGATCCTCCGTCGCGACGGAAGCCGCCGCCAGATCGGATGCCAGCGCCTCGTCGCCGGTGTAGAACGGCGGCAGGTCCGGGCCGAGCGCGACACGAGCTGCCCCGGTCAGTGTCGCCATGTCGACCAGAAGCTGCGGCTCCTCCTCGTCGGCCAGCGCCAGCGCATCGGCCAGCACCAGCCGTCCCTCGGCATCCGTGTTGCCGATCTCGACCGTGATGCCCTTGCGGCTCGTCAGCACGTCGCCGGGCCGAAAGGCGTTGCCGGCAATCGAATTCTCGACCGCGGGAATGAGCACGCGCAGCCGCACATTCAGCCCGGCAGCCATGATCATCGAGGCCAGACCAAGCACATTGGCGGCACCGCCCATGTCTTTCTTCATCAGGAGCATGCCGGCCGAGGGCTTGATGTCGAGACCGCCGGTGTCGAAACAGACGCCCTTGCCGACCAGCGTCACCTTCGGCGCGCCTTGCTGCCCCCATCGCATGTCGATCAGGCGCGGTGCGCCGGCCGATGCGCGGCCGACGGCATGGATCATCGGGAAATTCTGCTCGAGAAGATCGTCGCCCTTCACCACCGAGACTTCCGCATTGTGGGCGCCGGCCAGGGTTCGCACCGCTTGCTCCAGGTCTTCCGGACCCATGTCGCTGGTCGGCGTGTTGACTAGATCGCGTGTCAGGAATACGCCATCGGCGATGTGGCGAACGCGCCCGGCATCGACGCCGGCAGGCAAGCCGAAGCGCAGCGTCTTGCCTGGTTTCTTGCCATATCGGGTGAAGACATAGCCGCCGAGCACCAGCGCGGTTGCGGCAAGTTCCGGCCCGGCCGGCGCCGAGGCAAAATGCCAGTCACCCTCCGGCAAGGCTTTCGACAATGCGCCGAGGGCGAGCGCGCCTTCGCCATCGCCGATACCGAACAAGGCGCCGCCGAGCGCTCCGTTTTCGCCGGGCACGACCAGCGTCCTGCCTGCCTCGCCTGAAAAGCCGTTAGCCCTCGCCCAGGCCACGGCGGCTGGCGCAAGACCAGCTGCATCGAGGCCGTCCCTGGCGACCAGATGGACCGGGAGAGCGCCCGGCAGTTTCTTCTCGACGAGTTCGACAGACATTCGATGTTCTCCGTGGGGCGGCCGTTGAGTCGGCGTTCTTAACCGTCCGTTAGGGTTAACAGAATATTTCTGCGGGAGGGAAGACGGCCACGCAATGGCCGCGCACGAATGGAGGCCCAGGTGCCGATGCCGACCGACCGCACGATCAATGCCAGGGGAAAACGGCTTATCACCACGGCCCTCATGCTGGCGCTCGCGGCCGGTGTCGCCGGTTGCGGGACCGATAAGCTCTCCACCGGCTCGATCGGACGCACCAGCGGCAAACCGCTGGAAACCATGTCGGCCGGAGAACTGCACAATGCCACCGGCGCACTTGGCCAATCCTATGCCAGGAATCCGAACGACAAGCGGATAGCGACAAACTATGCGGCGGCATTGCAGATGGACGGCGACGCCGACCAGTCGCTGGCCGTGATGCGCAAGCTCGCCATCGCTCTGCCGAAGGATCGCGACGTGCTTGCATCCTATGGCAAGGCGCTGGCCGCCAATGGCCAGTTCGAGGCGGCACTCGACGCCGTGCGCCGCGCTCAGACGCCGGAATATCCCGACTGGAAGCTGGTGTCGGCCGAAGCGGCCATTCTCGACCAGACCGGTCAGAAGGACGATGCGCGCCAGCTTTACCGCAAGGCACTCGACCTCAAGCCGAACGAACCTTCCGTGCTCTCCAATCTAGGCATGTCCTATGTGCTGGAAGGCGACCTGCGCACCGCCGAGACCTATATGCGCTCGGCCGCGCAGCAGCCGAATGCGGACAGCCGGGTCCGCCAGAACCTGGCGCTGGTCGTCGGCCTGCAAGGCCGTTTCGACGAAGCCGAGAAGATCGCCTCGCAGGAACTCTCGCCCGAACAGGCGCAAGCAAATGTCGCCTATCTAAGGCAGATGCTGGCCCAGCAGAATGCCTGGAGCCAGCTCAAGGATCAGGACAAGCCGAAATCCGCGACCAACTGAGACCACAATCCCAACCACCCCAAACGAAGAAGCCGCGCTGCATGCAGCGCGGCTTCTTCGTTGGGGTGGAATGCCGGAATTTGCCTCGCCGCTACTGGGCGTTTGTCGCCGGCGCCGGATGATCGCCGAAGATACCGCGCTGGCTGACCTGAATGCCGGCGGGACCTAGAATGATGGCGAAGAGCACCGGTAGGAAAAACAGGATCATCGGCACGGTGAGCTTTGGCGGCAAGGCGGCGGCCTTTTTCTCGGCCGCATTCATACGCATGTCGCGGCTTTCGGCGGCAAGCACGCGCAGGGCATGCGCCACCGGCGTGCCGTAACGCTCTGCCTGCACGAGTGCCTGCGACACCGACTTGACCGAATCCAGGCCGGTGCGGCTTGCCAGGTTCTCGTAGGCCTGCTTGCGCTCCTGCAGATAGGAAAGCTCGGCATTGGTCAGGATGAATTCTTCCGCCAGCGCCACCGATTGCGCGCCGATCTCGTCAGCGACCTTGCGGAGTGCCGCTTCCACCGACATGCCCGATTCGACGCAGATCAACATGAGATCGAGCGCATCCGGCCATGCCATCTGGATCGACTGCTTGCGCTTGGTGGCGCGGTTGTTGACATAGACGACCGGCGCGTAGAAGCCGCCATAAGCAACGAGGATGCAAACGAACAGCCTGATGATCAATGGCTTGTCGGGCAATCCTCCGAGCACGAAGATGTAGATTGCGGCCAGGGCGAAGCCGGCAAAAGGAAGCACGAGGCGGAAGAAAAGAAACCGCGTCAGCGGATTCTGGCCGCGAAACCCGGCCACTTTGAGTTTCTGCAACGTGCCCTCATCGGCGAGTGCGCGCCTTAGATCCAGCCGGTCGACAATGTTGCGCATGCCAATCGACTGCTCTTCGCGCAGGCCCTTGCGACGGCGATCCGCCTCGACGGCAAGCCGGGCGCGCTGTTTGGCACGCAATTCGTCGCGTTCCAGCGCAACGGTTTTCATACGTGCCTTGAGCTGGTTTCCGCCAAACGCCGGCAGCAAGGTGAAGACGGTCGCAAACACCGCTATTGCGACCAGCAGCGCGATCAGGAAGCTCGGATCCGTCAGGGATTTGATGACTTGATCGGTCATGCCAGCATCCTAGACTTCGAAGTTCATCATCTTGCGCATCACCATGATGCCGATCGACATCCAGATCGCCGAGCAACCAAGGATCAGATTTCCGACGCTGGTGTTGAAAAGCGGCATCAGGTAGGCCGGGCTCGACAGGTAGACGAGAAAGGCGACGATGAAGGGCAGCGCACCGATGATCGCAGCGGACGCCTTCGCTTCCATCGACAGAGCCTGGACCTTGGCTTTCATCTTCTTGCGATCGCGAAGCACGCGCGAAAGATTGCCCAGCGCCTCGGAAAGATTGCCGCCGGCCTGCGACTGAATCTGGATGACGATGCCGAAGAAGCTTGCTTCCGTACAAGGCATGGTTTCGGGCATGCGCAAGGTCGCATCGGGGATCGAGAGGCCCATCTGCTGTGAATCGACGATGCGGCGAAACTCGGCCTTCACGGGTTCGGGCGATTCGTTGGCGATCAGCCGCACGGCGTCGTTCAGCGGCAGGCCGGATTTGACAGCGCGCACGATGATGTCGAGCGCGTTTGGAAATTCGTTGAGGAATGCCTTGACCCGGCGGGCGCGACGAAACGAGACGAACCAGCGCGGCAGGCCCAGCGCCCCGGCCAGCAGCACGCCCGGCAAGGCGAACATCGGCGCCCCGGCCACAAAGGCGGCCATCGTCAAAACGAGGCCACATACGGCGGAATATATATAGAAGCGCTCGACGGTGGTCTTCAGGCCGGCTTGGCGGAGTTGGGCTTTCAGCGGCGGTTTCTTGACGGCGCTGTCCTTGGTTTTCTGCTTTGCGTCGAGTTCGTTGAGCGAATCTTGAACCGATTTGCGCCGTTTGGCTGCTTCCGCCACGCGGTCGCGCGAGGCCTTGACGACGGAGCGATCCGTCTCAGCGGTCCTGATCGTTTCCAGCCGCTTGCCGACCTGTTTCTCATTGCTGATCCGGGTGAACAGAAATGCATAGGCGACGGCGCCGGCGCTGAAGCCGGCGAGCACGACAAACGCCAGTACTGTGCCGTCAATTCCAAACATTGGTCCGAACCCTTACGCCCCAAGATGCGTCAGTCAGCACGTTTCTCCATCGCCTCGAGCGCAATGGCGAGACGCTGCTCCTCGCCATAATAGCGGGCCCGGTCCCAGAAATGCGGTCGACCGATACCGGTTGACACATGCTCTCCCAGCAGCCTGCCATTGGCGTCCTCGCCCTTGATGTTATAGAGGACGATGTCCTGCGTGATGATGACGTCGCCTTCCATCCCGATCACCTCGGTGATGTGGGTGATGCGACGCGATCCATCGCGCAGGCGCGCTGCCTGGATGATCACATCGATGGAGCCGACGACAATTTCGCGCACGGTCTTCTGCGGCAGCGAATAGCCGCCCATGGCAATCATGGATTCGATACGGTTCAGGCATTCGCGCGGGCTGTTCGAGTGGATCGTTCCCATCGAGCCGTCATGGCCTGTGTTCATCGCCTGCAGAAGGTCGAACACTTCGGGTCCGCGCACTTCGCCGACGATGATGCGTTCGGGACGCATGCGCAGGCAGTTCTTGACCAGGTCGCGCATCGTCACCTCACCCTCGCCCTCCAGATTGGGCGGGCGGGTTTCGAGGCGCACGACATGCGGCTGCTGCAGTTGCAGCTCGGCCGAGTCCTCGCAGGTGATGACGCGCTCCTCGCGGTCGATATAGTTGGTCAGGCAGTTGAGCAGCGTCGTCTTGCCCGAGCCGGTACCGCCCGAAATGACGATGTTGCAGCGAACGCGGCTGATGATCTTGAGAACTTCGGCGCCCTGCGGGGAGATGGCGCCGAACTTGACCAGCTGATCGAGCGTCAGCTTGTCCTTCTTGAATTTGCGGATGGTGAGCGCGGCACCGTCGATGGAGAGCGGCGGCGCGATGACGTTGACACGGGAGCCGTCGGGAAGGCGCGCGTCGCAGATAGGGCTGGATTCGTCGACACGGCGGCCAACCTGGCTGACGATGCGCTGGCAGATGTTGAGGAGCTGCTGGTTGTCACGAAAGCGGATACCGGTCTGTTCGACCTTGCCGTTGACTTCGATATAGACGTTCTTGGAGCCGTTGACCATGATGTCGGCGATGTCGTCGCGTGCGAGCAGCGGCTCGAGCGGTCCATAGCCGAGCACATCGTTGCAGATATCTTCGAGCAGCTCTTCCTGCTCGGCGATCGTCATCGCGAAATTCTTGATCGCGATGATGTCGTTGACGATGTCGCGGATTTCCTCGCGTGCGCTTTCCGGATCAAGCTTGGCGAGCTGCGACAGATCGATCGTGTCGATGAGCGCGGAGAAAACCTGGCTCTTGGTATCGTAATAAGTTTCGCTCTTTTCGCGCTGTGCCCGCTTCGGCTCGGGCGCCAATGGCGGAGCCTCGACCGCACGGCGCGCCGGCGGCGCGACAGGAGCACTTAGCGCGGCCGCAGGCCGGGTCAGAACCGCAGTGTCCACAGAACTTGCAGCCGGCGGCGCAGCAGGCGCCGGTGCTGGCGGGCGAAATTCCGGCGTGAACCGGTTGCCGTCGTCGCTGCCTCTTTTACCAAACATGATCGACTACCGATTCCACTGCTGAAGCGTCACTTCTTGTTGCGCGAGAGTTTGCCGAGCAAGTTGCCAAGCCCGGCCTTCTTCTTGGCCTTGATTTCGCTACGCCCGGTCAGCACATGCGCGATTTCGTTGATCATTGCGACAACCGGGTTCTTGGCATCCATTTCGCCAAGCATGCGTCCGTTGTTGGCGGCATTGCCGAACAGCAACGGATCAAAACCAATGACCGACATTGGCGACAGGCCGAGCGGCTCGGCGAAATCGGACGGCGAAATCTCCGGGCGCTTTGGGACGCCGGCCTGGTTGATGATCAGCTTCGGCGGCGGGTCGTTGGGACGAAGCCGCTTGAGCATGTCGACGAGGTTCTTGGTGTTGCGCAGATTGGCCAGTTCCGGTGTCGCCGTTATGACGACCTCGTCGGCCTTGACCAGGGTGTTCTTGGTCCAGCCCGTCCAGGCATGGGGAACATCGAGGACCAGAAGCGGCACGCTGCGCTGGGCGGTGTCGATGAGCTGGGCGAAGGCCTCGGGATCGAAGTCATAAACCCGTTCTAGCGTCGAAGGCGCTGCCAGCAACGACAAATGCTCGGCGCACTGGGTCAGCAGCCGGTCAAGATAGACTTCATCGATGCGCTCCGGCGAAAATACCGCCTCGGCGATGCCCTGCGCCGGGTCCTGGTCGAAATTGATGTTGGCCGTGCCGAAAGCGAGATCGAGATCGGCGACGACCACCTCGGATTTGAACAGGGAGGACATCGCCCAAGCCGCATTGTGGGCAATCGTCGAGGAGCCGACACCACCCTTGGCGCCGACGAAAGCGATCGAGCGGCCAAGCGGCTCGGCTTCCGGATCGATGAAAATCGACGACACCACGCTGACGATGTCAGCCATCGACACCGGTGCGATCACATATTCGGAGATGCCGTTGCGGATGAGCTCGCGGTAGAGACCGACATCGTTGTAGTGGCCGATCACCACGACCTTCGAGGTCGGATCACAATATTCCGAGAGCTGGGTGAGTTGCTCCAGCAATTGTTTCGGCTCGCTGCGCGATTCCAGCAGAATCAGGTTGGGCGTTGGCGCCGATTGGTAGAATTCGATGGCGGTGGGGACGCCACCCATATGGACCTTAAGATGTGCCTTCGCCATGCGGCGGTCCTCGCCGGCGCGCTCGACCGGATTGGCAACGCCCTCGGTCTCGCAGAATGCCTGAATCGAGATGCGCGGGATCGGCCGCAATGCCTGCATCGCGGCGATGTCCTGCTGCGAGGTATCGCTGCCATCCACCGGGGCGTCGTAGGCAAGGTTGCTCATCGTCATACTCTTTCCCGTAGCCTGTTCTGTCCGAGACTGGCGGCTCAGTACGTCACTTCCGAATTGCCGAGGAACTCGTCCGAGATGCCTCTTGCGCGGTAGACATCGATCACCGCGCCGCGATTTTCAGCATCGATTGTAGAAGGCTTGCGCGGGCCGATCAGATCGGCCGGATTGGCCATCTGGGCGGCAAGATTGTTCTGATAGGAGCAGCCGAAATCGGCGTAGTGCTTGTTTTCCGAGGTCTCCACGAGATCTTCGGGCCAACGCCCGCATTTATCGGTCTGGGCTTTCACCGAGATATAGGCGACGCGAATCGGGGCCGAGGCTTCGGCGGAAACGGACTGATAGGAGGTGACGACGATCCGGTTCCGCTTGACGCCGCTGGCGACCGCGAGTCGTGCGAAATCGCGGGACGCAGCAGTTGCGGCGACCTCGTTTGCGGACCCGCTCGGGACCTGGATCGTCAGCGTCGGGGCGGCACTCCTGTCATAGCCGTCCAGGAAGCCAAGAAGCGTATCGCGCTGGGAACCGGTCATGCCGCGATCACCAGCGCCAACCGGCAGGTCGATCTTCTGGTTCTTCTCCGCGATCACGATCGGATGGTTGGTGCGATAGTCGTCCGGAATGGCGCCTACCGTGACGCTGTCGCGCTGGGCACAGCCGGCAAGCAGCGCGGCCACGGCAACCGCCAGAATCGGAACGGCCCGTCGGCAGACCTGCGAACGGCCAAAACGCATCGTCGTGGCGATGGTCCTTGCCTTCAATGCTGACTGAGACATGTCCGCTTCCCCGCTCACTTGTAGATGAAGCCGACAACGCCGTGGTAGCGGCCGTTGGGCTTGTCGGTCTGCATGGTGCCGTAGACGCGATTGACGCGGCCAAGAAACATGGCGGCGCCATCGCTGGCGGCGTTGAAATTGTCGTCCGGCTTGGCAAGGTCGTTGCGCGCCACCGGCTTCACCAGATAGGGCGTGATGATGATGACGAGCTCGGTCTCGTTGCGCACGAAGTCCCTGCTGCGGAAGAGCGCGCCGAGCACCGGGATCTTTGTCAGTCCGGGCAACCCGTTGACGGCTTGCCTGACGTCGTCGCGCACCAGGCCGGCGATCATCATGGAGCCGCCCGAGGGCAGTTCCACCGTCGTATCGGCAAGACGCTTGCGAAGTGACAGGGCATTCATGCCGATACTCTGATTGTCCGTGGATGATGACACGGACCCTTCGGTTGTCGGTTCGGAAACCGAGGTTCTGACTTTCAGGCTTATGCGGCCTGGAGATAAAACCACCGGCTGGAATTCCAGGCCGATGCCGTACTCGATCTTTTCGACGCTATAGGTCTTCAGGCCGGTCTGGTTGTCTTGCGATACGTTTGCTGAGACACCCGTCACCATGTTGTATTCACCGCCAACCTTGAAGGTCGCCTTCTCCCCGGATACGGCGGTCAAGGTCGGCTCGGCCAGGGTTTTCATAACCCCGGACTGCTCCATGGCGTTGACATAGGCCTGTAAGGCGGAGGTGCCGATAGTGAGGCCCGCGTTCGACAACGGCTTGCCGAGACCGGTGAAAGGGTCGCTGAGCGCGCCGTAGCTGATGCCATTGCTGCCGCCGCTGCCGACCATATTGACGCCGAGCTGCTTCATCACCGAGCGGCTGACTTCGGCGACGGTCACCTTCAGGGTAACCTGGTCGTCGCCGATGATCTGCAGCAGGTTGACGATCTTGCTGGTGCGGCGTTCCTGGTCCGGATTGTTGATGTCGACGCCACTCTGGGCCGAACCGCCGGCCGCGGTCTGCGAATATTGTCCCGTCGTCGCTTCACCGCCCGAGACGAAGATCGTCGCGAGATCGACCGCGCGTTTTGCGTCCAATGGCGTGTCGACCGTTCCGGTCAGGACGACATTGTCATTCAGCAGTTCGACCTTGATGGCTGACGTCGGGAGGAAGCGCCTGATATAATCCTCAAGCCCGGCAACGTCGCGTTCGACGGCCAGATCCAGACTGACGATTTGCTCGCCATTCGGGCCGAAGACAAAGATGTTCGTCTCGCCGACCGCCTTGCCGAACAGGTAGATGCGCCTTGCGGTGCGGGTCACAGCATCGGCCACCGCCGGGTTGGCGACGAGAATGTCGTAGGCATCGCTCGGCAGGTCGATGACCACCGACTTGTTAAGGCCGAGCTTGACGCGCTGGGTGGCCGTCGATGCGGTGACCTGCGCGTTCTTTGCCTCGACAACGCTGCCTTGCACATTCGCTCCGACGAGCAGCAGGCCGAATGCCGCGGCTACGATTGCCGGCAGTTTGCCACTTAGCCTCATTTCCTTGCCCCTACTTCGGAAACTTCGCCCGACTTGATCAGCCTCACCGTTCCTCTGCGTCCGTTGCCGGAAACGAGATAGTCGGCCTCACCCAGATTCTTTTCCTGTGTGTCCGCGACTGCCCGTAGCGCCAGGGTCAGGCGATCCGCCATCTGTTGGGCGACAGTGATGATCTCTGCCTGCTTGGGCGTCAGTTCCAGCGTGGCGGTCTGGCCCACCCTGGTCTTCTTGCCTTCCTCATCCTCCTGAATGGTCTGGTCGATAGCCAGAACGCGGATGTTCTTGAGGATGGTCTCGGTGTTGAAACCGGCGCCAGCGGCGCTGGCATCTGCCCTGCGAGTCATGATGACATCGACGAAATCGTTTGGAAGAATGAAGCCGCCAGCCGACGTGTCGGCCGAAATTGCCGTGGCGACCGCCCGCATGCCGGAAGGCAGGATCGACGACATGAAACTCTGCCCTTCGCCGATCAGCTTTGAACGCCGCAGAGGCTCTCCTGCGTACATCGCCACACGGGCAACGGAACCCTTAAGCTTGTCCAGAGCCTCGGGCTCGGCGGTGCGGGTGATGAAATTCGCGTTGATGCCGTCAGCGGGCCAGGATTGCCAGGCGATGTTGCTTTCGAGTGGGCTGCCCATCGGAACATCGCCCGAAAGCACAAGCACGTCCTGCAGAGATACGGCCGGCGCTTGAGGTCCGGAATCGACGACGATCTGGGGTGGCGGTGCCACCATGTTTTTCGCGACATAGCCGGCGCCACCTGCCGCGGCCACCGCCACGCCCAGAATTATCAATCGCGATGCTGGCATCTGTCCGAACCCTTGCCCTGGCAAACCACGTAGCCAGGCCGGACTTTGCAGCGGCAATCGTCAAAACAAGGTTAATGTAATGCTTACGATCGTGATTAATTTAAGGTTTACAAAAATTAGACGGAATATGGCCAGACCGGCCAAAATGACCGGGGCAGGCCCTATTGAAAGCCGGTTGCGGCGATGCTGACAGATAAAAGAAATCGTGTTCAGGCCGCCAGCCTGGCCAGCGCCCATACCATCAAAGGCGAATCCGGATAGGTCAGCAACCCGCCAAGTCCGAGCGCGATGCCGTAGGGAACGCCGTTCTCCTCGTCGGCGAAATGGCGAAGAAACGGATTTCGGCTGGTAACGGCCGCAAGCAGCGACTTCCGATAGAGGATGATCGCAAACGTCAGCAGGCCGCCGATGATTGTCGAGGCGACGAGATATGCGACGAGATTCACATTGAGACCCATCCACATCGCGGTGGCAGCCAAAAGCTTGGCGTCGCCACCACCCATGCCGCCCATTGCGAACAGGCCGAACGTCACGGCCAGGACCAGGGCGCCGGCGGCGAAATGCCCACCATAGGCCGCCCATTCCATGCCCGTCAGCGGCGCAACCAGCGCAAAAACGACGACAAGGACCACCGGCACGCGATTGGCGATCGTCATCGACAGCATGTCGGAGATCGCGGCAAACAGCATGCAAAACGGAAAGACGACGAAGATCAGGGCTTCAAGCATCGGCGCCGCGCCTATTGTTCAATTCCAGTGCGGCCAGTGTAGACATGTTCGATTAACGATTGATGAGGCCAGCAGCTAAAAAATCTGGCACCCTATGGTCTGACAACAAAGCAAGGGCCGCCAGTGAGGCGGCCCTTGCTGCAAGAAGTAAGTTGATTGTTTTGGCGATAACGAATCAGCTGCCAGTCGTGCTCAACTTGGTTGCAATAGCTTGGAACTTTGAGTTGAGTGCATTGCCGAGCGCGCCGGCGCCGGTGATGATGGCGAGCGCGATGAGAGCGGCGATCAGACCATATTCGATAGCGGTCGCGCCGGATTCGTCCTTCACGAAACGTGCGATGAGATTAGACATTCGAGAGCTCCTACTCCACGTGTTACAGCACTTCCGTCAACTTCTGTGATGGTTGATCGGATGCTGCCAATCTAGGGAGAAGCTCTTTCGATCGGCTTAATAAACAGGCTTACCGATTCCTTTCCCGGTTCGCACACATTGCGTGGTTAACTCCGGGCTAAAGTACCGCCGCGCCTTCCAGTCCTGGGATTGGTGGGCTTGCCACCTGACCGGACCGCGCCTCGCGGGCGCCCTTGTCGGTCGTTGCACGATTGGCAACATCGCACGCTTAACCGTTGGTTCACCAATCTCGTTCATGTTCCGTTGATCAGTCCGCCTGCGTGGAGCGCCTCAATGGCCCAGCCGAGATCGTCAATCCTGATTGCCGCGCTTCTTGCCGCCACGACCTTCGCGGCGCCCGCCATGGCCGGCGCCGGCATCGAGGTCACGATGAACCAGGCCAAGATCGTCAAACTGTCGCGCCCCGCCGACACCATCGTGGTCGGCAACCCGGCAATCGCCGACGCTTCCGTGCAGGACGCTTCGACGATCGTGCTGACCGGCAAAGGCTTCGGCGTCACCAATCTGGTCGTGCTCGATACGGAGGGCAGCCCTATCGTCGACGAGCAGGTTACCGTCGTGCGGCAGGCCGCCTCGTCCGTGCGTATCTATCGGCGCGCCGAAATCCAGACGATGTCTTGCACACCCTATTGCGAAAGCTCCTACAAGAGCGATGCGGAGAAGTCCTCCGAAGCGGAGATGAGTGTCAGCCGGTAGGGTGGCGCAATCGAATGCCGTTCCGGTTATCGGCTGGTTAAAACGCCAACGCCGACTTTAACGGTCATTCAAACCGGACCTCAATCGGTTTGCGCTAATGCTCCTTCCGAGACCGCATAGAGATCGGCAGGATCAGAGATGAGCAAGGAATTCGGCTGCACAGGCGACCACAGGGCGAGGCGACCAAGGTTTTTCGCCCGCTTCCTTCGTGACCGGCGCGGCGCCACGGCAATCGAATTCGCAATCCTTTCCGTCCCGTTCGCACTGCTTGTCTTTGCCATTCTGGAAAGCTGCATCTCGTTTGCCGGCCAGGAAGTGATGGCCAACATCACCGACGATGTCGCTCGCCAGTTGCGCACAGGCCATTTGAGGGCGGCCGACATCGCCGGAAACAGTTTGCGGGACATGATCTGCGCAAAACTGCGGATCATCGTCTCCCAGGATTGTCCCAATCAGCTGCTGGTGGATCTTCAACAATATACATCGTTCGCCGATGCGGCCACGGCGGGCTTCAAGATCCAGAACGGCGATGTCGTACTGACGAAAGGCACCGAAACCCAATCGTTTGCAGTGACATGGGGTGCGGCGGAGTCGAGGAACATGCTTCGGGTCTTTTACAAATGGCCCATCATGACCGACCTGCTGGCGCAGTCGATGGGCGGCAACAAGACACTGCATTTCGCATCGGTGACCTGGCAGAACGAGCCGTTCGACAACTGAGTTCGAGGCGGATCCGCGAGCAGTAGAAGAAAAAGGGCAATGGATATGATGCGTGCGGGGGCACATCTTATGGCTACCGGAGTTTGGCGGAAAGCAAGTCGATTCTGGTCCGATCGCCGCGGCATCGCCGCGGTCGAATTCGCTTTGATCATGCCTATTCTGCTGATCATGTATTTCGTGACGATGGAAGCGTCACAAGCCATCGAGACCAGCAAGAAGGTTAGTCGTATCGGCAGCATGGTGGCCGATCTCGTCACCCAGCAGACAAGCGTCGTCCAGGAGGATGTCAAAGCCATCATGAAGATCGGCAGCGTCACCCTTCAGCCCTACAACCGCTCGGTTCCGACCATCACCATCACGGCGATACAGGTCTCGCCCGACGGGGCGAAGGCAACGGTGGTATGGTCACGCACGTCGATCAATGGCGGCTTCAGCGTCGGCGCCACCGGGGAGACCACGGTTCCAGCAACACTCAAGGTCGCCAACACCTTCCTCATCCGCGTCGAAAGCACTCTCGTCTACAAGCCGGTCATCGAGCTTGCGATAAACTCTGCTTTCAACCCGATAAATATGGGCGAAACCTACTATCTGCGTCCCCGCAGAAGCGTGGCGATCCCTTGCACCGACTGTTGAACAGAAATAGCCCTTTGCGGTTTTCAGGATCGCTCCAGCTCTCTGTCGGCATTGCACTGCGGATAAAAAAGCCGTTCCCGGAACGCGTTACCGTTGCGGATCGCCCGAGACAAAGCGCACGATAGCAACGGCCATCTCGTAGTCTTTTGGTGCGACGGTAGCGAAGCCGCCGGAATGTCTCGATTCCAGGAGGTCGTAGATATCAGGCGTCGTCGACTTGAGGTTGGTGAGGAACACGGTGAGCCTGCGCTTGGCTTCAGGGTCGAGATCGCTTCGGACCGCATGGGGACCATATCTCAACAGGCCCGACGTCCATACGATCCGAAGCGCCGTCACTGAGAGCCCTGCCGCTTCCAGCCTTACCTGCGTGCCCGACGCTTCCCGCGGGCCGTCAGCCGCGGCCGTCACCCAGCCGAACAGGCCATCGGCCTTGCCATCGACCAGCATCGTTTCGGCCGTCTCGGCCGAGTCGGCATGGACCAGAAACGGTGCATCTTCCGCGATCTTGCGGCCTTCCGCCGCCAGCGCCGCCAATGGCAAGAGAGAACCGCCGACGCTGTCCGAAGGCGCCATGGCGATGCGATGGCTGTCCATCGCCGCCAGGTCGGGCAGCTTGCCGTCCCGCGTCAGCAGAACGGAGCGGATGCCGACCGCGCCGTCAGAATCGACCGGAGCCACAAGCGGCTCGATACATAAGCAGCGCTGTGAGGCCGTCGCATAGGCGGTGGCCGAATAGATCGCGTATTGGATACGGGCACTGGCCTGCGCCTCGATCAGCGCGGCATAGTTGCGGGCAACGACAAACTCGACCTTCATGCCCAAGGCCTTGGTGTAGGCGTCGGTCAACAGTGCCAAGCCCGGAACGGAGTTGCCGGCGCCTGGCTCGGCAACGATGCCGATGCGAAACGTACCGATATCATCGCGCCAGTCGGCATGCGCCGGATTGGACCAGAACGCGACCTGCACCAGCATGAGGGCGGTATAAGTCTTCAGCGCAACCCTCATGACAGAACCACCGTCTGTTGTCCTCGATCCATGCCAATGCCCAATGCATCGTGGCGACATGCATTCCTTGTTTTGTGCATGTCGTTGCCCAAAACCGCTGCGCACATTTGGGCGACATCACTGGACTATCACGCCAAGCCGTTGCCGTTTGGTTTCCGAAATGCCAATGAAGTCGCGGAACTCTATGTCTGGTCGTTCAAGCTGGCAACAACTCGATGGCGCGTGCTTTCCTCTTCGTTCTGGACTCCTTCGGCATTGGCGGCGCGGCCGATGCCGACCGCTACGGCGACGCCGGCGCCAACACGTTCGCGCACATCGCAGAAGCCTGCGCGGAAGACCGCGCTGATCGCGAAGGGCTTCGCAGTGGACCGCTGTTTGTCCCCCACATGGCCTCGCTCGGGCTTGGCAAGGCTGCCGAAACCGCGACGGGGCTGGGCTTTGCCAGCAGCGGGACGGATCTGCTCGCCACTGCCTTCCACGGCGCCGCACAGGAGGTTTCGAGTGGCAAGGACACCCCGTCGGGCCATTGGGAAATTGCCGGCCTGCCGGTGTGTTTCGACTGGGGCTATTTCCCGGACACGGTTCCCGCTTTTCCGCCTGAACTGACCGAGGCGATGATCCGCGAGGGCAAAGTGCCGGGCATCCTCGGCAATTGTCATGCGCCGGGCACCGAGATCATCGAGCGCTTCGGCGAGGAGCACATCCGCACCGGCAAGCCGATCTGCTACACGTCGGTCGACTCTGTCCTGCAGATCGCCGCGCATGAGGTCCATTTCGGCCTGGAGCGGCTTTATGAATTCTGTCAGGTGGTGCGTAGGCTGGTTGACCCGCTGAGGATCGGACGGGTTATCGCGCGGCCTTTCGTCGGCGAAACCACCGCCACTTTCGAGCGGACGTATAACCGCCATGACTACGCCGTGCCACCGCCGGAGCCGACCCTACTCGACCGGCTGACGGCGCGTGGCAGCCGGGTCATCGCCGTCGGCAAGATCGGCGACATCTTCGCCCATCGCGGCATTTCGCAAGTGCGCAAGGCGGCAGGCAACATGGCGATGTTCGACGAGGCGGTGGCCGCGATGGATGATGCCGGCAACGGTGATCTCGTCTTCGCCAATTTCGTCGACTTCGACACCGAATTCGGCCATCGCCGCGATGTTGCAGGTTATGCTGCCGCGCTCGAGGCCTTCGACCGGCGGCTGCCGGAGGCATTTGCAAGGCTGCGGCGGGGCGATCTTCTCATCCTGACTGCCGATCACGGCAACGATCCGACCTGGCGCGGCACCGATCATACGCGCGAGCGCATTCCGGTGATCGGCACCGGACCGGGCTTCAAGGGCGGCGACATAGGCTTGAGAACGACATTCGCCGACATCGGTGAAACCGTGGCCGAGCATCTCGGGCTGGCGCGCGGGCGCTACGGCACTTCTTTCTATACGGCGATCGGCGGTCATGCCTGAATTGCCGGAGGTCGAAACCGTCCGCCGCGGACTGCAGCCGGTTCTGGAAGGCGCCACCATTGCCCGTGTCGAGGCGCGCCGACCGGATCTGCGTTTTCCATTTCCCGAGAAATTCTCGCAGCGACTGACCGGCAAGACGATCACGGCGCTCGGCCGCCGGGCCAAGTATCTGACCATGAACCTGGAAGGCGGTCCCGTGCTGATCTGCCACCTCGGCATGTCGGGTTCATTCCGC
Source organism: Mesorhizobium sp. LjRoot246 (assembly GCF_964254115.1). Taxonomy (NCBI): domain Bacteria; kingdom Pseudomonadati; phylum Pseudomonadota; class Alphaproteobacteria; order Hyphomicrobiales; family Phyllobacteriaceae; genus Mesorhizobium; species Mesorhizobium sp. LjRoot246. The sequence continues at coordinate 6,362,788 of NZ_CAXUSN020000001.1, forward strand.
ATCGAGACGGCGGATGGCAGTGACATGCCCGGCGTCTTCCAGCACGACCGCTCGAAGAGTTCCAGTCACGACCACGTCGTCTTCCATGTCGTATCTCCGGCAGGCACCCGATCCCGCGTGATCTTCAATGATCCGCGCCGCTTCGGCTTCATGTTGTTTGCGGATGGGCCGGACGTTCATCCGATGCTGGCCGGACTCGGCGTCGAGCCAACGGGCAACACATTGGACGGCACGCTGCTTGCCTCATTGATGAAAGGGCGGCGATCACCGCTCAAGGCAGCGCTTCTCGACCAGAGGCTGATCGCCGGGCTCGGCAATATCTATGTGTCGGAGGCGCTGTGGCGTGCCAGTCTGTCGCCGCTGCGCGAGGCGGGCACGATCGCCAAGCCCGGAAAGAAAGCCCAGGCCCAAAGCGAACACCTCGCGCAAGCCATTCGTTCGGTAATATCAGATGCGATCGCGGCTGGCGGGTCCTCGCTGCGGGACTATATGCAGACCGATGGGTCGCTGGGCTATTTCCAGCACGCCTTCGCCGTCTACGACCGCGAAGGCGAGGCCTGCCCGAAGCACGGCTGCAGCGGCCATGTCGAACGGATCGTGCAGAGCGGCCGATCGACCTTCTATTGCCGGACGTGTCAGCGGTGAGTTAGACGAGCACGAGCGAGGAGAAGCAGCCATGACCTATGAGACGATCATCACCGAGACCCACGGCAAGGTCGGGCTGATCACACTGAACAGGCCGCAGGCGCTCAACGCGCTGAACTCCCAGGTTCTGACCGAAGTGGTCGCCGCCGTGAACGGGTTCAGCGCCGATGCCGGCATCGGCGCCATGGTCATCACCGGTTCCGAAAAGGTTTTCGCCGCCGGCGCCGACATCAAGGAAATGCAGTCTATTTCTTATGCGGACGCCTACAGCCAAGATTTCTTTGCCGGCTGGGAAGAGCTTACGCGAGCGCGCAAGCCTATTATCGCAGCGGTGGCGGGCTATGCACTGGGCGGCGGCTGCGAGCTGGCGATGATGTGCGATTTCATCATCGCCGCCGACACGGCCAAGTTCGGCCAGCCCGAGATCACGCTCGGCGTCATTCCAGGCATGGGCGGGTCGCAACGGCTGACCCGCTTCGTCGGCAAGTCGAAGGCAATGGACATGTGCCTGACCGGGCGGATGATGGATGCCGCCGAGGCCGAGCGTTCTGGCCTGGTGTCGCGGGTTGTGCCAGCCGGCGAACTCGTCGAGGAGGCACTGAAGGCGGCGGCCAAGATCGCCGCTTTCTCACTGCCATCGGTGATGATGGCAAAGGAGGCGGTCAACCGCGCCTTTGAGACGACGCTTACCGAGGGATTGCGGTTCGAGCGCCGGCTGTTTCATTCGCTGTTTGCACTGGACGATCAGACAGAAGGCATGGCGGCCTTCATCGAAAAGCGAAAGCCGAATTTCACCAACCGCTGACGCCATCCCTTGGCCGCGAAGAAGATGGCTGTTGGTAGCCCAAAAAGAAGGCCGGGCAGCGTTGACGCGCCGGAAAAGCTGAACTATAAGCCGCACCAACCGAGGCGGCCCCGTGGCTGCCCGTTTGTTTTTTGCGCCCTGCGGCATCCCGCATGCGCCGACCAGATCAGAAGAGAGGCATCATGGCCAATACATCCTCGGCCAAAAAGGCAACACGCAAGATCGTCCGTCGCGCAGCGGTCAACAAGAACCGTCGCTCGCGCGTCCGTACCTATATCCGCCAGGTCGAAGAGGCGCTTGCCTCCGGTGACAAGGCTGCCGCACAGGCTGCCTTCAAGATCGCGGAGCCGGAATTGATGCGCGCCGCAACCAAGGGCGTGATCCACAAGAACACCGCGTCCCGCAAAGTGTCGCGACTGGCTCAGCGGGTTAAGGTTCTGTCGGCCTGACATTACTTCCCTAGACTGACGTTCTTCGAACCCGGCCGTTCGTGCCGGGTTTTTTCGTTTGCCGGCAAGCACTTAAAAAGAATGTCCGCAAACGATGTCTTGTTCGGATTTCACGATTGGGAATACTTTGCCGGCATATGCATGCCCGCTGTTGGTCGCCAGGCTTGAAAAGGGCTGACTTAAGGATTCGTGGCTATCAGAAATAGTCTATATTTTTCAAACGCTTACGGATGGTGATCCACAGCTTGTCCACACCGGACCAACCCGATGGGGGACAAGTAGCTGTCAAGCGAATTATTTCAGAATTTTTCTCTCGGCGCCCGGTTTTTCATATTCGCCGGAAAAGGGTTTGAATCACAATGGCTTTGTTAAAATGTGCCGTCGCGGCACGCCACTCGAACCCGCCTTCACTAACCAGATTCCTTAAAAATCCGTTAGACGTGGCCTTGCCCTATCCACAGCGTTTTCGGTAGTGTCGATCTATCGAAAGGGACGGGCTCTGGCCCTTAACCCAAGCCTGAATCGGCCAGCTTAAATTGGCGGGATTTGCAACGCGGATCAAGTCCGCGGACGGGTTTGGTTTGTCTTTTTTCGATGCGTAGGGGACTGGCGTAACTAGACATGGCAGGTAGACGGCGCGCCGGCGCTCTTTTCGCCGGACGGTGTTGTATTGCCCTGACATACCCACAACGCGGACTGGCTTCCATGGGCCGGCACCGGTTCCCGCGGATAATGGGCGACGTTCATCTGCCGGCGGCGGCAGCGGACGTCGTAGCAAAGACTTAGGTCGCCGGAACCGGATGCAGGAGGCGCATCCCCGGTGGAAAACAGGTACGGAAAGACAAGGAAAAGATCATGCAGAGCGGCATCGAAAGGGAGCTTACGGGCGACCTCCCATTTCCTGGAACTTTGATCGGAGCAAACGAC
>NZ_CAXUSN020000002.1:0-127971 GCF_964254115.1 Mesorhizobium sp. LjRoot246
CCGTTCTAGCTACAACCTCTTGGAAATCCGGCCTTCGCGCCGGGTTTTCTTTTTGCCTATCAGTTCTCCTACGATTCGATGATTTGCCACGGTAAGCGGCACGACGCATAAATTAAAGTAAAAACATGATTGCCGACAACCTCGGAATACGCGGTGCCGCCGAGGCGGTTCGGCTTTGCGCCGTCGGCGCATCCGTTCCCGGCCGATCGCCTTCGCTGCACAGGGGAGGGCGGCTTTCGCCGCCCCTGTCGTTAACTATTCGTCGCTGTCGTCAGTGTTTTCATTCGCTTCGGAGCGAGGATGGACGCGGGTGAATATCGCCGCGATAACATCGGTCGTGTAGACCGTCTTGCCGTCCTTTTCGTTGGACGAGTTTGCCAACCCGGCCTTCCACGTAAAAGCTGTCGCCAACGTTCACGTTGTTCTTGATCCAGTCGGCGCGCGTGCCGCTCAGGATCGTGACGGCAAGGCGAAAACTGGTAGGGGGACCACTCACCCGAAGGCCGGCGCAAGATTCTCGCACGCGGATCCGCAGCCGGTCCTGCACGGAGCCGGCGCAGTCGCGGAGGAAGAATGGGGGATGCCGGTTTTCGCCTTGTTGGGGAGAGGGGGCAGAGCCCTCCTTTCCCCTCTAGCGACAAAGGAGTTGATACTTTAACATCGCTGCATGAGCGACCTCCAACAGATCTCGGACATGTATTTTGAGGAACTGCGCGAACGCGCAGAGCGCGAGGGGATTGACGCTGCGTTGCATGTGGCAGCGATGACGCTGGCGTTCTATCAGAACAGCGCCAGCACTGGATTTCATCGGCGACAAGGGCCGTTGCTGGTCACGCCGACGACAGAGGTAAACGAGCCGGAAGAACCATGAACAATGACAGCGTGTCACTCTTTCGAATGCGTGCGATCGCCCCCGCAGCGATCATCACTCTGCTGGTGCCCGGATTCACGTTTGCGCAGGCAGGCAATCCGATGTGGCAGTCAGGATATAATTGGACGTGCGAAGCGACGGCCCGCACGATCTGTGAGCGAGACGGGACTTGCAAAATCGGCGATGCCGGCGGTGTGAAGTTCGAGATCGAATATGAAAACAGCCGTGCGCTGTTTCCCGACGGGACGGTGAAGATCAAGCGACACTACCGGCAGACGGTCAATGACAGTCCCCTGCAGGCGGAGGTGAAAGTCGAACTGGCGGACAACCGCGTCCTGTGGTTGACGGCGGTTGATGCGAGCCGCACTTACTCGCAAGCCTGGACGGGAGCCATTGTCGAACCGAAAGGAGGGGTCGTGCTTTCGATCACGCAAGGCGTTTTTTGCCTTCCAGAATCGGCGGGAATGCCAAAGGGATGACACCGCACAGTTTGACCCGAAGGCAGCGTCGAGAACTCCGATGGTGGGCCGCTGAACTTGGCAAGGATCAGCAAGGCAGCGTGCCTTGCGTATCGTGTCACGGCGTCGGGCTGCAGGCGCTCGAAAACGATCGCGAAGCCGCCGTGATCAAGAACGGTGTGGGGTACGCAGCTGAGCCTTGCCGCCGTTGCGCCGGCATGAAATTTTTTCGCCGCTAGGGGAACTGTTCCCGTCCAATCGAAACCAGCCAATCGCCGCGTCCGGACCGGCAAATAGCAGCCAAATTGTTCACCTCTGCGACGTTGTCGCTCCCCACAGCTTCCCCGGATTTAATGTGAGGGAAACCGCTCAACGGGCGCGCCTTAGTAACCGCTTCAAGCTCAAACCGGCCAACAAAATGTAAGGCGGCATGGCGAGCGAATAGTGACCACAGTTTAAAGCCAAAATATTTGGCCTAGCCCCGGCGTCCTTCAGCCTCTGCATGAACCTCTCCGATAGCTCTGGCAACACCACTTTGTCTCTCTTAGCCAACACAACCTGAAGATCGAGATCAGGCCGTGCCAAACTATGCGCGTAATTCTCCAAGTTAAGTGGACCCCAGGCTCTTCTGAGATCGGTAAGCTCAATCTCAGGCTCAAGGCTATCGCGTATCGATCGTGTCGCGCGGCCCGTCCAAACCATATCCGCTAGACTCCCCGCCGTCAGAAACAACGAGGCTTTTGACACAGCCAAGTCGTGTGCCGCGACTATGGCCGCAACCCAGGAACCTAAGCTCATTCCGAGAACCGAAATCTCTCGATAGCCTTCGCTTTTCAACCAACGTATGAGTTTTCGCCCATCCAACACTGCCTGCCTTACAGATTGGATCGTTCGACCGAGATTCGGGCTAAGCATATAGTCGGCGTGCACGGAGCCGGGACGGCTGCGTTCGAAGTGATAAGGCATAGCAATCTCGACAACCGTGATACCACGCCGCGAGAAAAAGTCGGCAATCTGACGATTCCGGGCGCTTGCATTCCAATGGTGAAAAATCACCATCGCCTGATCGAACGACCCGCTTTCTGTGATTTTCGCCGAGACGACATTGTTTTGTTCGATATCAGTAGAAATGTCCGATGGAAATTTGAGCCACCCATCTAGCCTTTCAAAACCCTGATCACTCACACTCGGCTCATCGAAAAAGGCTGGATCAGTCACGGCTTGGTCCGCAAGGGCACAGAATTCCTCGATACTTGTGATCCTCTTCGCACCCGGAAAGGCGCGTTCCGCGTCAAGGACGAAATCCGTTGGTTTCTTCCCTTCCTCTCCGCGAAGGGCCCGGCGTTCGTCCCAACGATCGAGCCAACTATGAAACACTCTGATCGTTTCCTAACTCGCTCGCTCGCCAGCGGCCTAATCCTGGATCGAACAGGCCATATAGTGCGACTAGCACTGAAATGGCCAGAAGGGTCGAAAAGCCGGCAAACGCGTCGATCAACAAGTAGCTGACAACAAGTAACGCCACGACCGCCGACATCTTCCACAAAGGCGCATGAAATCGACCTCCGACACCTAATCGGATGGAGCCATACAGAAATACAAAACAGGTCGAAATAACGATAAGAAGGCTGCTGTAATGCGTCGGCATACGATAGCGGAACCCGGTGCTCACATCATCGCGACCTTGGAACATCGAAGACATATCGCCGACCAACCACGCCACAATATTCTCACCACTGGACGCCAGATAAGAGCTTTGGACCTTCATCCATATGGCGACCAGAACCCCCAAAACAGTACACCGAAAAACCCCACGCATCACTGTGAGGCAGGCTTCATTGAGATCTTGCTGATGATCAACATGCGGCAGCTTCTTCAATCCGCCTCCAATTCTCCAAAGATCATGAACAACCGTATAGAGCAAAATGAGACCTGCGAAGAAAAGATAAAACACTAGGCACATGTATAGGTAAGCGAGCCCGGTAAAAACGACTGTTTCGGGGACAGATATGACCTCGGGACGCACAAGAGCTATTTTTCCCCAATCCATGGCATAGTTGCCACCGCCCTTCATCAACGGGATCAAGGACACGCCGATCCATTGAAAAAGACCCGCGAACAGCAAGCAAATCAAAAAAGCCGACCAATATGTGTACGAGGAAGCGTCAACGTTGCGCAACCAGGCGTCGCCGCTTTCCACCTGATCGCCCTGCGCTGCGAGCTTTCGGCGCCCCTCACTTTTCCAGAAGACCAGCAACTCTATAACGAAGAAGAAAAACAGCGGTAAGAACACCATAAAGTCGAGTGTCCAATTTACGGCCCAAAGGAAGCCAACCTGCTTAACGAGCCCGTCCGCTCGCTCGTAGGTGACGTTGTGGATACCAATGATGTAGGACAAAAAGCCGAGGGCGGTCATGCCGGCAAACACCGACGCCGGTAAATTCAGGGGAGATCCGTGACTAAAAAACGCCTCCGATTTCCTCGCCAAACTAAAACGCCGCCTCGGCCCCTTGGCGTCAGTATCCCGTGTCAACTCTGCCGGGGAGTCTGTCTCGTCATCGAAGGTCGCGGTCAGTGCCTTATCTGGAATCTCCTGTGCAGCGCTGCTTCCGGCTCTCTTCCATTCTCGTCTCTTGGCCGATAACCGCGATTGCGCCGCACTAAGCTCCATCTGCCATTCGCTAGTTGCGACCGGATCATCGCATCCAAAAATCCTCGCCAGCCAACGAATGTTGGCAGTGCTAATTCCCTTCTCGTTCTCTTGAAACCAAAGCTGCACCGTTCGCAGATCGACCCCAACCCGGTTGGAATCAATCTGTGAAATCGCCTCTGCAAGAAGCTCGGGCGTCCATGGGCCTGCAGGAAACCCGTCTTTGCCCAACGGCCGACCCGCACCCGCCGCCGCCAATCGTTTGAATAATTCTTTGAAATCACTCCCGTCTCTCGGCGGGGGGAGAAATAACTTTCCGTTCCTAAACAATGACTTATAGGCTCTGGTTTCGTTCCGTTTCGCTAGGCTTCGTATCCTATCGTGCCTTCGTCCTCAATCAACGTATTTATCAACTCGATGCAACTACGCAGCGCGCTTCCAAGCCTTGGACATGCGCACAAGGAGGATGCGCGATATGGCTCTGGCTGTAATAACGTTTAATGGTGAACGCCTTGAGGATCCTATCACTGAAAGGCCGCTGACAACGATACTTCGACGGCATCGTCAGTTGAGAGAGCAGGTGGAGCGTCTGTGTCGGCGTCTCGTCGAGTGCGAGACGGAAAGTCGGTTTTCAGCGCGGCTCGAGATGCGACTGAACGAGGTCCTTGCCCAGGAAGAGCATGCACGAGACGAGATGCTTCGATTTGCGGTCGAAAGCATCGAGGATTGCGCCGCCAAGGCCGAGCACCTTCGGTGGTTGCTCAACGAGGGCGACAGCGGATTGGAAGACGCCGATTGGAATCTGCTGTTGCAGTCGTTTGTGAATAGTACCCCGGTGGCCGCCGGCGCTTTCTCCTAAAGCTTGCGTGCGAACGCCAAAGGGTGCCTGCCAGAAAACGAAGATTTTTCAGAAGGCGCCATCCTCGCCGTCGCGAAAGGGGTGGAATCTTGCTGTCTGAGCCGACTGCCGGAATGCACAGGTAGCGCCAGAAGGAGACGAAACCGCCTTTGCTGTGGCTGACGAGGAAGGTAGTGTTTGCTGTTGAGATAGAGGGACAGGACGTGGCACAGCTCATGTACGACGCCGGCGCCGCCGCCGGCTATGAACGGGCGTTTGCGCGTGTCTCGTCGCACTTCATCCCCTTCCTCCTGAGAGCCGGTCATGTCGCCTCCGGCCAGCGCGTGCTAGACGTCGCGACTGGCACGGGATTGGCGGCTAAGGCAGCTCTCGCAATCGTTGGAGCGAGTGGCCACGTCACGGCGGCAGACATTTCACCGCACATGGCGGCGCGGGCACAGGAACGTCTGACCGGCGCTCCGAACGTGTCGGTATGCGTCGACGACGGTCAAGCGCTTACCTTCCCTGCTAAAACCTTCGATACTGTGTTGTGCAGCTTGGGGCTGATGTTTTTCCCGGATCCTGCCCGCGGTCTCGCCGAGTTCCACCGCGTGCTCCGCCCCGGTGGACGCGCTGCTGTATCCGTCAACACTGTGCCAGAGCGCTCCTACAATACTCGAATCCATCCAATCATTGCTCGCCATGCCGCTTCGCTGGCGCCAGCGGCATCCCAAGTGTTTTCGTTAGGCGATGCGGCGCGACTGCGGGCCCTCTACGTTGATGCCGGCTTTCACGACGTCGAGGTGACCACCGCCACTCATCACTTCGGTGTACAATCCTTCAACGAGTACTTCGAACACATCGAGCGAGGCTGGGGTTCCGCCGGGCAGGTGTTCGTGTCGCTCCCCGAGGAGGTCAAACGCGCCGTGCGCGAGGATGTGCGGCGCGACGTCGGCGATACGGGAGGACCGCTCCAGATAGAGGTGGAATACCGGTTTGCAAGCGGGCAGAAATAGCACCCGTCTCCCGAAGTTGTGTCGATGCTGGCTGGCATGGGAAGCAGATGTTCGTCCAACGTCTGAGTTGGGTCATGGGCGTGAGTTCGGCCGAGCGCGAGTGAACTTCCGCAAAGGTAAACGTTTTTCGCGTTCGACCTCCGAGGGGAATTGATCGATCGAACTGGTCCGCGACAAGCCCGATCCAGGCGGTCGCACTGGCATGCCCTGGCTGTAAGGCGGACGACAGTGCGACCCATCCTGACAGGAATGCGCCAACTGTCGTGCTACGATGAGCGCGGTCGGCCGGTGTTTACGATACCGATCTGCCAGCCTGCCATGAAGTGAAAAGGACAGTTCACCATGTCCGGGATCAACCGCCGCGCCTTGCTTCTCAGCTCCGGGAGCGCCGTCATCGCCTCCACGATTGCGGCAACGGCTCACGCCGGAGAGCCGCGACGCCGGGACCGAGAACCGTCCCGCGACCTGCGGGCGCTGATAAAGGCGCACAAGGCAACGTACGCGGCGTTCGGCAAGGCAATCCAAGAAAGGGACGGCAGTAATCGCGAACACGACAGAGCCAGCCGGGCCGAGGAAAGGGCACTGCTGGCTGTCTGTGCCTATCCTGCGGTCAGGGAAGGTGATCGCCGGGCCAAGGCCAGATATCTTTTGAGGATCGAGGGCCGCGGTGAGCTCGACTTGGCAGAGCACATGCAGGCTCTTCTCCGTTCGACAATGTGGAAAGGATAGGGGACTGGCTTCCGCATCGCGGAACTTGGACGTCCGTGCCTTAATCAGAGCTTCGACAATGGTCGATGTTGCTCCAAGGCGGCCTATGTGCGGACGCTGCTGCGCGACGGTGCGAGCGGTTTGGACGAGAAGGACTGGGAGACGCTTTTGCAGTCGTTTTCCAGCTCGTGACGGTTATTGATAGAGCGAGGCCATCCAGCCGCTTGGGGTTTTAGAAAAGCCGACGATGGATTGTCTCTTTCTTTGGCCGCCGAGTCCATCATAGGTAACGTCAACGGCGCATCGTACACCAGGTCCCAAGGTGTCTTTGTCGCATTGCCCCAAGGACAATTGCAGATTCGGCCAATCATTGGGCTTGGCGGCTTGAAGCGACGCGCGAGCTTCTTCCTCAGTGGGAATTTCCCATTGGGAGTTCCCAGGCGCCGACGATGTCAGTGCATAGGTCCCGCCAACTCCTATGGCGATACCGATCACGAGAGCGATGGCGCAGGATGCGATGCCGTTCATGAGTGCCAAAAACTAAGCAGCAAATCGCCTAGAGAGGGAAATTGATTGCAAACCCACGTGAGAGCCAAAAGGAAAATGATGGCGGCTACAGCCCAACCGTTACCGCTGTGGAGATCGGCGAGATCGCGTTCAGCTTGCTTTTGCGCTTCCAGCCCTTCCGAATGCACTATTGTCATAGGGCGATTGTAGTGGGAATCTGGCATGGTCATTGGCCAGCTCCTTTCGAAGCCGTGGGCTGCGAGGTCTGCAGAAGCGCCTGGACGGGATGTGGGAATTTATAAGCCCACAAGCCCTCACCGGCCCCTTTTGCCGTCAGTTCTGCAACAACATAGCCCATGTTGACAGCGTTGCCATCGGGATAGGTTGCCGCAAAGGCGAAGCCCGAAGAAATCATGGCTGTGCCAACATCGATTGTCGAACCCTCGATCTCGGCGGCGCAAACTGCGAAAATCGCGTCGTCCCGCGCTCGCCCGATCGGTTGGCAAGTCACTGCCGCCGTCTGAAACAAGCCTCCGAGCTGGGCCAGCGAAAGACTTCCGCAGTCGTGTTTGTTACCGGCAGCGTCCGTAGCTATGCTGCCGCGTATACATGACTGGACGCCATACAGGCGGTAGACCTGACCATCGGACTCCCAGGTGTCGCCGGTCTGCAACGTGATATTCTTAGGAACGGCGAAGCTCGATGCCACCTGCTGGCCATAGGCCGGAAGCAAGGTTGCGGCGATTGTCGTAGCCGTCAAAAGAATGTCACTGGCTCGTATCGCCAAGGCCCATTTCCTTTCCTATGACGGCCGACTCGAGGAGGTCGGGGCGAAGCGGCTTGCCCTTCTTGTCAACAGCGATCTGAGCAAAGCCCTGGAAGACCATCGAGTCGTCGTCGTTGGCGACGAGGAACGGATCGTTGTTCGACCCTTGGCCAACGCGGGCGAAGCAGGACACAGGATCGGGCGTTCCGGGCGTCGATTGCAGGACCAGCGTCTTGCAAAGGATTACGCTGGCGCGCTTGTTGTAGATCGTGCCGGCGTCATCTTTCGCGGCGTCTTTGCAATCCCACGTCTGCACCCGATTGTAGATGACCTTCTTGGACGGGCAGGACGTGAGGCCGCGCAAGACATATTCGACGCCGTTGATCTTGCGATGGGTCGCGTCAATGATTTCGACGGGAGAAGAGATCTCGTCGACGTCGCGAGCGAACAGCTTGCCGGATGCATCGTAGCGTTCAAGGACGAAGACCTTCTTGTGGGGTTCGGCGAACTGGCTGAGATATTCAACACTCGGTTCGGCGAATGGTGACGGCTCGTCCTGGGCGGATGCCGCGCTCATCGATGCAGCGGCGGCAACCAAGGCGGAAACGAACATTTTCATGACGGTATTCTCCGTTTTATGGCTGCATCTGGGCGCGGCTGACCGAACGCGTCAAGCGGCTGGCGCGGGCAGCGCCGAAGGCGCAACACGGGCGGCTTGGACGCGCTGAGGTCGCCCGCGCTATGGTCAGCAGCAAAAGGGGCGAATTACCGACGAGAAAGAAAGCCATGGTTGTAGTCGCTTGTTGACGAGCAGGATTGGCGCGGTTATGACGTAAGTTAAAGTAATAACCGGAGCGACGCAATGGCCAGAGTTTCGTTCGTCGGAATTCTTGTGGCGGGGGTTGCGCTAGCAACACAGGGCCATGCGCAGGATGCCGTCCCTCGGCAGGCTCTGCAACCGGTAAATGTAGCAGCCCGCATGGCAGCGGCGTTTCGGAACGAGAAGCCTGCCGCGCACACCGTGACGTTGAGTCATCAGTCGCCTGAGACGCAGTCGCCAGCGGCAACCGAGTGTCCGGCAGTCGACAGCAAGGCCGTTAGCGACCTCGTGCGCGCGGTGGCGGCGGAGGAAGGCGTCGATGCTGACCTGGCCGATGCGGTGGCTTGGGTCGAAAGCCGGCATGGCGCGGCGCGCAAGCAATCGTCGGCGGGCGCCGTGGGGATCATGCAGCTGATGCCGGGAACGGCGGGCGATCTTGGCGTTCGTGACAGGTGTGATGTCGAGGCGAACGTTCGCGGCGGCATCAAATATCTGAAGCAGCTCTACGGTGAGTTCGGCGACCCACTGTTGATGCTCGCCGCATACAACGCCGGGCCTGCAAACGTTCGTCAGAGCCGGGGCATTCCGGAGTTTCCGGAGACAGCCGGCTACATCATCAAGGTTCTCAACCGCTGGAAGCTGTCAGCCGTGGTCGGCTCGTCGCAGCCGGCGAACGTGTTTGAGGTCAATGGAGAAGGGAAAATCGAAAATGCGTGGAAGGACGGACATGTCATTGAAGTGGAGTAAATTCACGCTGCAGTTCGCGGCTGCCGTTGCAATCGGCACGATTTTGCAGCCGGTCGCCGCCTTCGCTCAGGACGCGGCGCCGATCGAAGGTGTTTTCGATTGGCTGGTCGGCGTCCTGCAGGGCAACATCGCGCGCTCTATTGCGATCATCGCGGTCTGTTTCCTCGGGTTTATGGCAATGACCGGCCGCCTGGCCTGGCCGCTGGCGTTCTCGATCGTCGTCGGCATCGCTTTCGTGTTTGGCGCCTCGACACTGGTCGACGCAATCCGTGAGACCGCCTCGAGCTAAGACCATGAACGACAACGAAGACGACCTGCCGACGGCCGAGCCTGTGAGCCTCGCCTTAACGCGCCCCTTGATGGTGTTGGGGGTGCGCTACGAGATTTTTTGGCTGAACGGTTTGATCGGCGTCGTGTTTTTCATCGCCACCAGCAACATTCTGCTTCCGCCCCTCGTGGCCGTGATCGGCCACGGGGTGTCGGCCTATCTGTGTCAGCGCGACATTCACATGTTTCATATTTTCGAGCGCCTTTTTCTGACCAAGCGGGCGATGGGAAACACCTCGTTTTGGGGAGCCAGGAGCTATTCTCCGTGAGCATCAACGCTGATTTGAAATATGGCAAGCAGCGCAAAAAAGAGCAGGGCGTGAGTGAACACGTCCCTTTTTTGCGTCATGTGGATGATAATGTATTGGTGACCAAGGCGGGCTTTCTGGCCTGCATCATCCGCATGGGCGGTCTGCCGTTCCAGACGATGGACCAGTCAGAGCTCAACGCCCGTGTCCTGAACCGCAACACCACATTCCGCAATCTCTCGTCGTCGCGCTTTGCCGTCTATGCGACGATCATTCGTCGTCACATTACGCCGGACATCGAAGGTAGCTTCGACAACCCGTTTGTCGCTGAGCTGGACGCGCGTTACATGGAGGCGCTGTCCTCCAAAAACCTGTTCGTCAACGAAGTTTACATGACGGTCATACGCCGGCCGATGGCCGGCAAGATCGGCTGGGTGGACAAGATCTTTGATCAGTTTCGTTTGCAATCGGCCGGCGAGGAAACCCGCGCCGAAGCACTCAAGGAACTGCACGATGTGACCGACAGCATCGTGCAGGATTTCGGCGCCTATGGGGCACGCAAACTTGGGGTGGTCGAGCGCAACGCCAGCGTATTTTCAGAGCCTGGGGAATTTCTAGCGAAGATCTTGGCGGGCGCCGATGAGGTGGAAGTCCCGCTGCCCCGAATGAGCTTGGCTGAGGCAATTCCGACCCGGCAACTGCTGTTCGGGCGCGAGGCGATCGAAATCAAGGGGGCAGAGCCCTCCAATTCGAAATTGGCCGCGATGATCTCCATGAAGGAGTATCCCCCCTACACAACGCCGGGCGGCCTCGACGGGCTTCTTCGTTTGCCTCATGAGATCATCATTACACAGTCCTTCGCCCTGGAGGACCGCGTTGCCGCAATAGGCCAAATCCGCAAGATCGGTCGACAGGTTGTCGGCTCTGATGAAGGGGGCACCTCGGTCGAGCAATCCGTTCACGACGGCATGGACAAGCTGGCGCAAGGCGAAGTCGTGTTCGGCGACCATCATCTGACCGTTTGCGTGGTCGCTCGGTCAGTTCCGGAGCTCAACAAGGCAATTTCCGACGTGCAGTCGGAAATGTCGCGTCTGGCGATCATTCCGGTACGAGAGCGCATGAATATGGAGCCTGCTTTTTGGGCGCAACTGCCCGGGAATTTCAGCTACATCGCGCGCAAGGCATTGATCTCGTCGATGAATTTCGCGGGACTGTTTTCGGGGCATAATTTCCCGTCCGGCCAGAAGGACCGGCTGCATTGGAAACGTCCGATCGCCCTGCTCGAGACGACAAGCCAAACGGCCTACTATTTCAATTTCCATGTCGACGACGTGGGAAATTTCACGGTTTTTGGCCCGACCGGCTGGGGCAAGACCGTGGCGATGTCCTTCCTGCTTGCTCAAAGCATGAGGGTCGAGCCTCGGCCGCGCTGCGTATATTTTGACAAGGATCGCGGCGCGGAAATCTTCGTACGGGCGCTCGGCGGCCGCTATGAAGTTCTGCAGCCCGGTGTTCAAACCGGGTTCGCGCCCCTGCAGCTGGATGACACGCCGGAAAACCGGTCATTTGTCGATACGTTGCTCCAATATCTGCTGAAGCCTGACAACGGCACATTGGAGCCCGCCGAGATCCGCGTGATCGGCGATGCGGTCGACCAGATTTTCAGGATTCCGAAAGAGCGGCGCGTCTTTTCGATGCTGCCGGAGCTTCTGCGCGGTCGTTTGCAACCGGGGATGAACGACCTGACACAACGGCTCGAGCCGTGGCTCGACACGAAGAGCAGAGGCTGGCTCTTCAACAATGCGACCGACCAACTCGACTTCTCGTCGGCGGTGGTCGGCTTCGACATGACCAAAATCCTGAACGAGCCGAAAATCCGCACGGCGGCGCTGCTCTATATGTTTTTCCGCATCGACCAGGAGATAAACGGCGATCCGTTCCTGGTATTCCTTGATGAAGGCTGGAAGCTCCTGGATGACGACGTTTTCGTCGAGTTCATCAAGGACCTGTTGAAGACGATCCGAAAGCGCAACGGCGTGGTCGGCTTCGGCACCCAATCCGCGGACGATGTTGCAAAGTCGGCAATCTCGAACACGCTGATTGAGCAAACCTCCACCAACATTTTCTTCCCGAACCCCAAGGCCGATCAGGAATCCTACCGCAGACGGTTCACCTTAACCGCCAAGGAGTTTCGGTTTGTCAGGGAGACGGCGAAGGAAAGCCGCGCGTTTCTTGTGAAGCATGCGTCGGATTCGATCGTCGCCAAACTCGACCTTTCGACGATGCCGGACCTGGTGAAGGTCCTGTCGGGCAACGAAAAGACAGTTCGCGAGTGTGAGGAGCTGCGCAAGCGCTATGGCGAAGAGCCGACCGCGTGGCTCCCCTATTTTTGTGGATGGGAGACGGAAGCGGATGAGCAGGCAGCGTAGAGCCGGCCCGACGGCCGTATTGTTCGCAACGGCCGTGACGGCGCCGATGCTCATCGCCCCGAGCATTGGTCTGGCACAGATCGCTGTTGAAGACGATCCCAACCTCGTCGAGCGGAAAAAAGATGAGTTCCAGAACGACAGTTCCAATGAGGACAAGAAGTCTGAAACTGGACAGCGCAAGGCCGTCGTCTGCACCTATTCGAACAAATACCGGAACGAAATGTTTCGGCGCTCGCCGCAACAGGCGCTCGCGCATGATGCCGGCAATGTGTCGCTCATCCGGCACTACGCAAAGAAGTATGGCATTTCGGAAGGATTGGCGCTGTCCGTGTCCTACCAGGAAGCGCGCTTCGACACCTGCGCCGGCAGCCATACCGGCGTGAAAGGCGCGATGCAGCTCACCAAGGGGACCGGACGTGGCCTCGGCTTCGATCGCGACATCAACGAACAGAACATTGAGGGCGGGGTTAAGCTGCTGAGCCAGGCGGTCAAGAAGTGCGGCGGCACGAACTACGCATGCCTTGCCTCCTCCTACAACGGTTCGACGGCGGCCGAACAGGCCAATTGGGCCGCCGGCGTCGGGCGTTGGCACGGTTATTTCAATGAGTATGTGGGGTCGGGTAAGGCGCCGGCGGCCGCGCCGCCGCCTTTCAGCATCCAGGTCAGCGGCACCGGTGCTGCCGGTTCTGCGCAGACGGGCGGTGTCAATGCCGTCAACAAGACGGCCGCGGGGCTCGAAACAAGCGGCGCGCAGCGATCGCAGTATTCCAGCCTAATCGAGACGTTGGCGGCGGGTGTCGGGACCAAGGAAGAATACATGGACGCTTGGGACGAAAACTCCGCGGCGCGCGGTTTGAATGCCGACCTGCTCAACCAGCTAGTCCAGGGCTCCGCAGCGGTGAACGACCTGTTGAACGCCCGTCTTCTGCAGCGCAACACCAAGCTTTCTCAGGTGTCTAAATTCGGCACCAGTGCGGGCACGGAAAACCCCTTCACCTGCGATCCCGTCATCCTGGGCAAGCTGGAAGTGCCGGACCATTTGTGGCCCGGCTGCGCCAAACGCGTCGTGGGACCGGGCGGCGCTGAAGAAAACACACTGGTTCCAAATGCCAACGCGGCGGCGGGTGCTTTGGAAATCTTGCAACGCAACGCGCAATAGACTGAAAGGAGCCCCCATTATGAAACGGACTGTTGCAGCATTGTTATTCCTGGTCGCGTCGACTGCGCTCGGGAATGCGCAAATCGCGGTCATCGACGGCGCCAATCTGGATGTCGCGCGAGAGAACGCCGAGAACACCAATTCGATCATGAAGAGCAATGACGACATCCTCGAGAAGTCGAAGGAGATCCTGCAGGCACTTTCCGGGACTCGAAACGGATCGCTCGGCATCGGTCAACAGGGTCTCGGCGGGGGAATGTCGATCGCCTCCGCACCATCATTCGGATCGGTTCTCAATGGCGGGACGCTTTCCTTTGGCGGGCTTGGAGGTCAGGCACAACAGATCGCCGGCGCCGTGATCAACGGCCTGCAGTTGGTCAAGCAGCTGAAAGCCGTCATCGAGGGTGAGGACCCAGGCACCGTGAACAGCCTTTACAGCGGCAGCGTCAACACCTCGGCACTGCTGGCCGCACTGACGCAGCAAGCGTCCCAAGGCGTGACGACCCGGGAACAATCGTTGCAGTCCGCGACCGGCCAAATCGGTCAGGCGGAGAACGTCAAGGGTTCGGTGGACGAAAACACGCGCATGCAGCTGGAAACCGCGCGCTCGATCAATGAGCTGATCGGCGTCCAGAACGGCGCGGTATCGGCCCTCAACGAAGACCTGAAATTCCGGCTGACGCAACAATCTCAGGTACAAAAATTGCTGCAATTCAAAGATGTGAACCCGTTCAAGGATGCCGGTGGTTCGCAGTAGGCGAATGCCTTATGGGGGCGAGTTCGCCGGCACCGGTCCGGGGAACGGTGCCGCCGATCGAGACTCTCACGGCGGGAAAGCTCATGAATTCTAGGGTGTTTTTGGCGCTGATGATCGCCGCGCTGGCAACTGCCTGCGCAAGACCTGGCCGTGAGCTCAAGGCGCCTTGCGGCCCGATTTCCTCGTATGCGGCCAACGACGAGTGCGGCGAGTTGAAGCCGGCAAACTCGGCATTCGACAAGGTGATGTCGGAATAAGACATGAGCCCCGTTTCGACCATCATCAGCGACCTTCTGAGCGGTGTCGATCAGGCCGGGGCTCGCTTTGTAGAGGTCCTGTACAAGCGCATCGGCCTTTATAGCGAAAACCTGTTCTTCGCGATGCTGCTCCTCTACGTGGTCATTTGGGGTTACATGCAGATTTTCGGCCGCTCGACGGCCTCGCCGCTGGAGGCCGCGTGGCGCCTCGGCCGCGCGATGTTCATCTACTGGATGGTCACGAACTGGGCTCCGTTCTCCGAGACGATCTATACGCTCGTCCAGTCGATCCCGGAAGTTCTGGCCAACCGCATCGTCCAAACGATTTCGTCGACGACCGGCACTCAGGTCTCATCGGTCGATGCTGTGCCGGCAATGTTCGACGCCCTCTACGAAGCGACGTTGCGGGTGGTGCCCGAACTCTACACGTCAGTGTTGACCGATTTCTTCGGCGCCCTTCTGGCGATCATCATCATCATTTTTACGCTGCTATTCATCGGCGTCGCCGTAGCGGCGATTATCGCTGCAAAAGTCCTTCTTTTCATCATCCTGGCTCTTGGGCCGGTGTGGATCATCATGGCCCTTTTCAATTATTCCTTCAAATTCACCGAAGGCTTTTTCTCCGTCACTGCGAATTTGGTGGTGCAGCAGTTGCTGATCTACGGCTTCCTGGGTTTCTACTACTACATGGTTCAGCTCTCCGTTTCCGCGATGGAGGGCGGCGCCGGGACCGACATAACCGGCAAGCTTTCTCACGTGATGCCACTCCTGCTGGTCACGCTGGTCGGGTTCTATGTTCTGTTACAAATACCCATCATCGCGGGCATTTTGACCGGGAGTGGACCGATAGGTACCGCCGGAGCCATTCACGGCATTCGGCGCTCGGCAAGGGGAACGGTGGACAACGCAGTTACGCGGACCGCGACGCGGGCTGGCAGTTCGCTCCTTAGGAGATCAGCTGAAGGACGCCCCCGATTTGCGGCTGATTTGGGGAAGGCAAGCATTCAACGCGAGACGGCCAAAAACGCGTCCTCGCTATAGGGCCCACGGGCAGACGGTAGAACGCGCCGAATTCGTCATCAATCGCTTGCGATCTGACGGCGGCGAGAAGCGAGTTTGAAAGCAAGGCTAAATTAAAGTGTCAAACGAACCGACTGAAACTGGCTTGGTCGACCAGCGTTATTACCAGCAAGGCAAATCGTGGGAAGACGACACCCATCGCCGTTTACGACGGTCACGAACATTCGCTTGGCTGCTGGCCGGGGTCTTCGGCGTCATGGCGCTTCTCTCACTGGTGGCGCTCGTCCTGCTTTTTCCGCTCAAGCAATACGAGCCCTATATGGTCGCTGTCGACAAGACGACCGGCTACCTCGAAATTGCGCGAGCCCTGAAACCGGGTGACCTGGCCCAGGATGAAGCGGTCACGGCGGCGAACATCGTGCGCTATATCAGGGCGCGCGAGACCTATGACCCGCGCATGATCAAATCGAATTTCGATCTGGCGCAGCTCTATTCGACCGGAGCAGCCGCCGAAGATCTCGTGCGGGAATTCACGCCCTCAAATCCGAACTCCAAAGACAAGCGCTTCGGGACCGACACGACCATCAGCGTCACGGTGAAGTCGGTGTCGTTCCTGAATCGCACGACGGCAACGGTCCGCCTTTCGACCGAAGAGAAACGGCAGAACACGACGCGGCGTGAGCACTGGGTGGCGGTCGTCAAATTCCGCTACACCAGCACGCCGCTCAAGAACGAGTATCGGTTCGACAATCCATTGGGCTTCCAGATCACGGAATACCGGCGTGACCAGGAATCGCTGCCCGAGGCCGCACCGGCCGACAGGACGGTCCAATGAGGTGGCGGCCGAGAACGGTCGCGTTGTCGGCCGCACTTTGCGTTGCGTTGTCAGGCCCGGCGCTGTCGCGCGACAACCGAATTCGCTACGTCACCTTCAACAACGACAATGTCGTGACGGTCCAGGCGGCGATCGGCGTCTCGACGATGATCCAGCTGAGCCCGACGGAAGTAATCGAAACGATTTCGGCCGGCGACACGATCGGTTGGTCGATCGTCCCGAAGAAGGGATCGGGCATCCTGTTCGTCAAGCCGCTGGTCGAAAGGGCCGAGACTAACGTCAATATCGTCACCAACAAGCGGGTCTATTCTCTGCTCCTGGTCGGCTCGCGCGAACCGTCCCTGCGGGCATCGTTCCATGTTCGCTTCAAATACCCTGACGAGGACGTGAACGCGCGGCTCCTCGCCCAGGCCGAAGAAAGCGTCCGCAATCCATCGCTAAAGAACATCGACCCGTCGATGCTGAATTACGACTATGCCTATCGCGGTGATGACGCGCTCAAGCCGCGCGTCGTGTTCGATGACGGAACGAAAATGTTCCTGCAATTCACAGGCGACGTGCCGGCGATCTTTGTTGTCGAAGCCAAAGGCCGTGAATCTCTGGTGAACCTGCGCACCGAAGGCGAATACATGATCATCGACAAGGTTGCGCAGCAATTTACCCTGCGGGCCGGCGACAAGACGTTGTGCCTCTACAACCGTCAATCCCCATCGCAGCGCATGCCGGACCCGATTGGAGACATTTATGGCCCGGCAAAACTCGACAAGAAGAGCGAGCGTGGGCAGTTCGAACAGAGGAACCGCTGATGTCGAACATAGACTATCATGAGCTCGACGGCGGTAGCCCGGTTGCCCGGCGAAATGCAGGTTTGGGCACGAAACTCGGCATAGCCGGAATCGGGCTGCTTCTGGCCGGTGGCCTGTTGTATATCAATTGGCCGAGCGGGCCGTCCGACCGGAACGCGACATCGAACGAGGACGAGGCTTTCGAGACCTCGACTTTTCAGCCGCGCGAGCCGGCGACGCCGGCGACGGCATTGCCCCCGCAAGACCAGATTGTCATTCCGCCTCCTCCGACTCCGCCGCCGCAACAGTCGACCGATGTCGACCAGACGGTCGCGCCTGGCGTCGATCTCGAGGAGCAGCGCCGCTTGCTCGAACAGCAAATGCGCGAGGCCGAGGCACGCCGACGTGCCGAGGAAGAGGCCCGTCGGCGGGAGGAGGAAGCGCGATTGGCGGAGGAAGAACGCAAGCGCAAGGAGCAGGAAGAAAAGGAGCTGTGGGAGCGGCTGCGCTCGAACCAGATCGTCACCGACGGGGAACAGGACGCCCCGACAGGCGACGCGGCCGCGGCCATCGCCGGCGACGGACAGCTCAGTCCTGTCCCTGGGGCAGACCTGGACCCCAACAAGGCATTCCTCGCCCAGGCCGAAAGTAGTCGGAACGCTCAGGCGACGGCGACGAAGAACTACCGCACGGATGCCCTGATTGCAGAGGGCACCATGATCCGCGGGTTTCTTGAAACGGCCATCAACACGGACCTGCCCGGCATGGTCCGTGCGGTTGTTCGCGAGGATGTGTATTCCCTTGACGGCCGCCGCGTGTTGATCCCGAAGGGATCTCGGCTGACCGGCGAATACAAGTCCGGCATTGCGCGCGGCCAAACGCGCGTTTTTATCGTCTGGAACCGGATGATCCGGTCCGACGGCGTGTCGGTCAACATCGGTTCGCCTGGCGCTGACAGCCTTGGCCGTGGTGGCATGGCAGGTCGTGTCGATCGTCACTGGCTGGAGCGCTTCGGCTCGGCGATCGTGCTGTCGATCGTTGGCGGTGCGGCGGAATACCTTTCGGCGCTCGCTGACCCGAGCGGCGGCCGGCGCCAGGAGACCATTACCCGTGTCGATCCTATCACTGGCGAAGTGACAACGATCACGATCGATCCGGAGAGGACGGAAGAGGAAGCTCGTCAGATCGCTATCGAACGCTCCGCAAGCACGATGACCGAACTTGCCAAGGAGGCTTTCGAGGATTCGCGCAACATCCCGCCGACGATCTATGTCGACCAAGGGACGTCGGTGATCGTTTTTGTGCGGCGCGATCTCGATTTTTCGGAGCTCTACGCCGATCCGGTCCAAGAAGAGCTGGCGAGACTGAAACGCGGCGGCAAGCCGCGTGTCGCGATCGACCCTGTTCCCCTCTACATGACGCCGAAGGACAACTGGTTTCCGGCAGCACCCCCGGTGACCAAATGAACATGATCAAACACCCGGTCGCCGCGTCGGGCCCATATGCCAAGTTCCCAATTCTGGAAATGGAACTGGAACCGCTTCACGAACTGCTACGGCAGGACGATGTTTCCGAGCTTTCCGTCAACAGGCCGGGCGAAATCTTTGTCGAGCGGCTTGGCGCAACGGAAATGGAGCGGATCGCCAACGCCAGGCTGACCGACAAATGGATTCGCAATCTCGCAACACTTGTCGCCAGCTCGACCAATCAACAGGTGAATGAGGAAAAGCCTATCCTCTCGGCGGCGCTCCCCAGCGGCGAGCGCATTCAGTTCGTGCTGCCGCCGGCAGCTCCGGACGGCGGCGCAATTTCGATCCGCAAGCAGGTCATCATGGACATGACCGTCGACGACTACGCCAAGCGCGGCGCCTTCGAAGAAACGCGCATGGGCAATGAGCTCGGCTTGTCGGAAGAAGAAACGGAACTGGTTGAGCTAATCGGCGGCTCCGATCCGATGCAGTTTCTCGAGCATGCGGTCAAGAACCGCGTGTCGATCGTTGTTTCGGGCGGGACGTCGACCGGCAAGACGACCTTCTTGAACGCCTTGCTAAAGCTTATTCCTTCGAGCGAACGGATCATCACGATCGAGGATACGCGCGAGCTCAAGCCCGTCACGCCGAATACGGTCGCCCTGCTCTCCTCCAAAGGCGACCAAGGCCTGGCGAAAGTCGACGCGCAAAGTCTCCTCGAGGCATCGCTGCGGATGCGACCGGACCGGCTGCTGCTCGGCGAACTGCGCGGCGCGGAAGCTTTTTCCTTTCTGCAGGCGATCAACACGGGACACCCCGGATCGTTGACCACTGTGCATGCCAATTCGGCGCGCGCCGCCTACGAGCGCCTGGCGCTGATGGTGATGCAGGGCGGTGTGAAGCTCTCGCGCGACGAGATCATGGATTACTTAAAAGAAGTGATCCCGATCGTGGTCCACCTCTCGCGTCGCGATGCCGGCCGGCGCGTTGTGAGCGAGATTAAGTTCACAAAGGCCGAACGCCTCGGCTGATTCTAAGAAGGCGGACGAATGAGGGCCGATGGCACAGATCATCAAGGGATTGGTCGTGACGCTCATGGTCGTGGCCGTGGGCGTTGTCTTTTTCGCCATCGCCTATGCCGGCGTCCATTGGTACGAAACGGGCTCCTTTGCCCTGATTGAGCATCTCGACCAGGATCCCTTTGCCACGCTGCGCCGCGCCCACGCCGATGTCGCCATTCTCGGCCGCTATCAGCAGGCGCTTTATGCGGCCGGCCTGGCGCTGATTGGCGTGATGGTGCTGGCGGTCATGACCGTGCTGATGTCGCGCAAGGCATCGAACGATGCCAAATTTCTTAGCTTGGCGGAAGTCAATCGGGCCGGTTTGACGAAACGCGGCGGCGTCTTCATCGGCCGCGTGGGCGGCAGCCTTGTGAACGTCATCGGCGCGTTCACCCAACGCGGTTCTAACAAGAGGCACTTGACCAAGCCGAAGTTCATAGGCGGAAAAAAGCTTTGGGTCGATGGCGACGACGTCGGCGGCTTCGTCGTCGGGCCGCCGCGATCAGGCAAGGGTGCCGCGCTGGTCATCCCGAATGCCCTGCTCTGGCCGGATTCGCTCGTCGTGCTGGACATGCGGGGCGAGACCTATCAGGCGACAGCAGGCTATCGCTCGACCTTTTCCAAGGTCATCCGGTTCTCGCCGGCCGACGAAAAAGGCGAGACGGAATGTTACAATCCGCTCGATTTCATTAGCCTCGACACCGACCAGCGCGACATCGACATCCGCAACATTGCCGCCGCGCTCTTCCCGCGCCCTACGGCAGGCGAAACCTATTGGGTCGACGACGGTCGCATGCTCTTTGCCGGCGTGATCTCCTACGTCATGGAGACGCCCCGCCTCGAGGACAGCCAGCGAACGCTGCGCCAGGCGCTCCGCATCATGAATGGCGCCGACCGACCGTTCCTGGAATGGATTCAGGCACTCCGCGACGAGGAAGCGAGGGAACTTTCCGACTACACGCTACAGATGCTCGCCAGCTACGCCGACATGTCGGACAAGCAATTTTCTGGCCTGTTCGGCAGCGTGAGAACAGGCCTAAATCCGTTTATGAACGAGCGGCTTTTGCGCGCCACCGACAAGAGCACGTTCGACATCCGCAATCTCAAGCGGGACAAGGTCTCGCTCTATCTGGACTTTCGCATCGAGCAAATCCGCTCGATCGGGCCATTGTTCAATGTCCTGATCACTCAACTGATGAACTATATGGCGAAAGAGGTGCCCAGGCGGGGTGAGCATCGCGTCCTGATCTTGCTCGATGAGTTTCAGAACCTCGGAAAACTTGAAAACGTCATGGAAGCGGCCACCATCCTCGGCGGCTATGGCGTGCCGACCTGGTTCTTTGTCCAGTCGCTCAAGTCGGTGGACACCATCTACCGCGAGGAAGGCCGCAAGACGCTGGTCAACTCCGCGCGGGTCCAGGTGTTTTTCGGCGCGCAGGACGCCGAAGACCTGAAATACATTTCCGACACCCTTGGCGAGCGCATGGAGGTACAGAAGGATGTCAGCAAGACCCAAGCGACGATGTTCGACATGCATCACACGCGCACAGTGCATGTGAAGCAGGTCCGTCGGTCGCTGATGCGCCCCGACGAGATTCGCACCATGAGCCGGAACAGTTGCATCATCCTTCCTCGCGGCTCGCATGCGATTTTCGGCACCCGCAATTTCTATTTTGCCGACGCTGAGCTGTCGAAACGTGCCTGGATGCCGATTCCGGCCTTCAAGGCGGCGGCCGCCAAGGTGGATAAGGAACCGGAGGCCGGCCGGAAAGCAGCACCACCGCCGAGTCCCGGTTCTAGTGACATGTTGGTTCCGCCGCGGTTTGCGCGCGCGAACGAAGCGGCGCCGGCATTAACGCGGCCCCGCGGTGCCGTTTTCGCGGCCAAGGCTGGCAGGCGCCCTCCCCCGCCGGCGCGTCCGGTCACCGTGACGACCTATATTGCAGCTAACCCTAAACCATCAACCAGTCGGCCAACCCTCCCTCGGAACAAGCCTGACTTGGCTGCGATTACGCGCGCCGCCGGGCGCAACCAGGCAGTATCGACAGAAGCACAGGCAAAGCTTGCGGAGGCAATCAGCCGGGCCGCCAAGGTCGCCGCGAAGGCGGACAATAAATCGGAAGCAGACGCCGGCTTGCGCGATCTCGAGACGGCCTTGCAGGGCGTTGATTAGTCAAGACCCTGAAAAGTCAGTGCGGCGCGCCGCCTTGAAAAAGATACTGACGTCCGGTCGTCGTCATCCAGCAGGCCCGCGCCAGGTGGGTTTCCGAAGCTCTGTGTGCCCGGTCCGGTTCGCGGTCAGGATCCATATGCAGTACGACACGCGCCACTTCGCGCCAATCGGCATCCTCCGCCGCTGCATCGAGCAAACGCAGATAGGTCACAAAGTGTTCTTCGTCATAGCCCGTTAGAATTGGGGATTTGGGTGCCTCGTCCGCGACATTGGGATCAAGCGGCGGTTTTATCGGCATAGCGACTGCTCCTTATCGTCGCGACCGCCCCGCTATGCCAGCGATCGCTCACCTGCCATTCGCCTTGGTACATGATCGGTCCGTTTGTCAAATTCACAAGTGAAGTGTAGCGCGAAATGAGATCTGGCGACCCAAGCGATTCATCGCGCGGGAAGGTCGCGGAAGCGGTTGGAAAGTACGGTTCGTCCCGTCCATCTGAACGAGCAAGGAGCGCCGTGAGCGGTCGATCCGGCGCGAGTTAGCAAATGACTGAGATGGGGCCGCTAACGGACTGGCAGCTTCTGGGTTTCGCAACGAAGATGCGGACATTCAACCTGCTGGGATTCAGGTCGTGAACTGACCCCGAGCGGACACGCGCATCAGTGCAGCTTTGCGGCTGCGGCCTGATTTATGCCGGAAGCCTTGGAGAGTGTGGCCGAAGGCAGTTCTGCAAACTGCCGCTTATAATCGGCGGCGAACTCGCCGAAATGCCAGAAGCCGAGGCTGCCCGCAGCGGCAGTGACCGTCTGGTCGTTGGCGGGATGCGCAAGGACGCGCCGCACAGCGTTGAGACGCAGTTCAAGGAGCAGGGCCCTGGGCGAACGTCCAAATGCCTCCACGCAAGCTAGGAACAGCGTTCTTTCCTTCACTCCAAGCACCTCGCACATGGTGCTGATGCTGATCGGAGTGTCCAAGCTGCCAAGCAACATGTCGCGCAGTCTGAGAGCCACACGGGCCCTCCGGTGCAGCGGCTCCGCAACCTCGGTGGATGGCACGATTCCCAGGACGACATCGACGACCTGATCTTCGATTGCCGCCAGAACCGGCTCGGGGACTGCGTCATCCCCACGGTCCACCAGCGTCTTCAGAAGCCTGGCCAACGCGATGCCGCGGCGCACGATCTCGCGCTCGGCAGTTTTCCACGGCCGGTCCAGATACTTCCGACCGAGACCCGGTTCGCCTCTGCGGATCTGCATCCACCGCTCGATCTGGCCGACCGGGATTGCTGCCAAGGCGAGGTCGGTCCGCCCGTTCGCTGTGAAAGCAATGTCGTGGCATGGTCCGACCAGGAGCGGTTGGCCTGACGCCAGTTCGCGGCCTCGCACGTGAACCGAACCTTCGGCGACGATGGGAAACGCGATGACCCAATTGCGAGGCGGGGCACTGCCGCGGAACATGATTCCAGGGCTCCAGCTTTCACGGCCAAGCTGCAAAGTGTTCAGAACGGCTTGAGTCAGGCGGCCTGTGAATTTGCCACGGCCGACGTGGTCGTATTTCTGGTCCCAGTCGACTGCGCTTGCGGCCATCAGATCGAAGTCCGAGTAGCGGGACTCGATCGATGCAAGCATCTCAACATGGCGGGGTTCAATGCCCACTACGGTATCCTGTCGTCCCCGACAGCGCTCATCGGGCCAGTGTCAGCTTATGCGCCATGGCCAACGTTAGCAATTGATTGCGCCTGGTACCGGCGCTCGCTCTTGCAGGATTCCGATAGCGGCCCGCTGTGATGAAGCGTATCGCTTTACCAGACCAGCCACGTGCGAGGAGCGCACACTGCGTTGGCGCAATGCAGTCACCGAGGCTCCTATCAAAAGCGGCTATTGCCCGGGCGCGATATCTCGCGACTGACTGCCCCTCGTTTCAGCAGACAACCCAACCCACGATGGAGAGTAGCCATGAAATCGCAGTCCCTTGTCGCGACGCTCGTTTTCGCGCTGGCGGCGACCACCGTGCTGGCGCAGACCGGGCCGAAGATGAAGATGACGACGGACATTCCCGAAGCCATCATGACGCCGGATACGGTTGATACGCGCCTCGGCACGTTGAAATTTGACGACGGCTTTCCAGACGATGCCACCGTCCAGAAGGTCTATGACAATCTCGATTTCCAGCGCGGTGTGCAGGCGTTTCTGACCGCCATGCCGGGCGCCTCGCTGGTGGCAATGCGGCATTCTCTGCGGGAGCTCGGCGCGGTGAACGGCAACATCATACCCGTCTCCGATACGCTCCTGGATTCCAAGGCGATCTGGCTCACGCCAAACGCCGACACGGTCTACGCGGTGAACTGGATCGACCTGACGGACGGCCCGGTGGTCATCGAGAGCCCGCCCGAAGCGCTCGGGATCTTTGACGACTTCTGGTTTCACTACGTGGCCGATCTCGGATTGGTAGGCCCCGATCAAGGGAAGGGCGGCAAGTTCCTCTTCCTGCCGCCTGACTACACAGGCGAGGTGCCGAAGGGGTACCATGTCTTCAAATCCCGCACCTTCGGCAACTGGTATCTGTCGCGCGGGTTCCTGGTCGATGGCTCCCCGGAAGGAAGGGTGGAAATCATCAAGAAGAACACGCGCATCTACCCGCTGTCCCAGGCGGCCAACCCCCCGGAGCAGAAGTTCATGAACCTCTCCGGGGTGCCGCACAACACGGTTCATGCAAACGACTTCGGGTTCTTCGAAGAGGTCAACCAGCTCGTGCAAGATGAGCCCAGCGAGGCGATGGACCCCGAGACGATGGGGCTGCTCGCTTCGATCGGTATCGAGAAGGGCAAGCCTTTCGCGCCCGATGCGCGGATGAAGAAGATCCTTACCGAGGCGGCTGCGGTCGGCAATGCCACCACCCGAGCCATCCTGATGAAATCCCGGGACCAGGCCACCTACTACTACCCGAATAGCGGGTGGAGCAACCCGCTCTTGGTCGGCGGTTACGAGTTCCTTCAGCAGCCCGCTGTGCGCAGCTTGGATTCGCGCACCGGGTCCTACTACTACTTCACCGGCAGCACCCCGGCGATGTCGATGAAGATGATCGGCGCTGGCTCGCAATACGCGTACACCTTCGTGGATTCTGAGGGCAAGCGGCTCGACGGCGCCAAGAATTACAAGATCCACCTGCCTCCGAACATCCCGGCGAAGCGCTTCTGGTCGATCATCGTGTACGACACGCAGACCCGGTCAGACCTGCAGACCGACCAGCAGTTCCCCAGTGTGGGCAGTCAGAAGAAGGATCTCATCGTCAACCCCGACAGCTCGGTTGATGTCTGGTTCGGCCCGACCGCCCCCGCAGGCAAGGAAGCGAACTGGATCCAGACCATTCCCGGCAAGGGCTGGAACCCCATGCTTCGCCTCTACAGCCCGCTCGAATCCTGGTTCGACAAGACGTGGCGGCCGAGCGAGGTCGAACTCGTGCAGTGACCAATGCAATCGAACGTCGAAGACACGATGGAGACCTATCATGAAAACTAGATTATCGAGACGCGAGGTCATGGCTGTCGCTACGCTCGCGTTCGTCGACAGCGCAGTGACCGGCAGCACGACGGCGCAGGCAGCAACGCAGACCCCTGAGGCTTCAGCCGTCAAAACCCGCACGGCTTCGTGCATTTGCGGACAGCTCACCCTTACCTGCGTAGGCCCCGACCCGGAGCGGATATCGCTGTGCCACTGCATAAACTGCCAGAAGCAGACGGGCAGCGCATTTGCCATACAGGCGACATTCCCGAAGGAGCAGGTGACGATCAGAGGCAAGTCGACGACGTGGACGTTTCCCGTCGCGGGCGCGCCGCCGGTCACGTATCGCAACTGCTCCCGCACGGGCGCCACGTTCCATTTCTGCCCGGAGTGCGGTTCGACCGTCTACTACGTGCTTGCCGAAACACCGGACAACATCGGGATCAAAGTCGGCGCCTTCGCCGACCCGACGTTCCCGCCGCCAATGATCTCCGGCTTCGAAGAGTACCGTTTTCCCTGGGCGATGAACGTCGAGGCCCTTCCGATGCCCGGGGGACATCACACGTAGCGGTGGACCAGCCCATTCGGAGCGAGGAAATGAGCGGAGATTTTTGGCGGCGGCCGCCATGGGCTGGAACACGCTTCGAGCTCGTCGAATGAGTCTCACAAAGGAGGAACACGGATATGACAATCACACGCAGACATAGCGCCATCGCCACCACCATGATGGCAGCCGCGCTGACGATCGGCACTGCATATGCTCAGGAAGCCGGGGTGCCGGACACGATCGAATCCCGTCTCGGTCCGTTGACCTTCGAGCACGGGTATCCAACGCAGGAAACCGCGAAGAAAGTCTTCGACGAGATCGACTATCAGCGCGCGGTGCAGTGCTACCTGTGGGCCTATCCGGCGGTGTCGTTCGAATCGATTCGGATCGCTGCGAACGCTGACGGCATGGACTCGAACGACATCGGAATCTACGACAACTTCGCCGACACCAAGGGCCTTTGGCTCACGGCCAACGATACCACAATCTATGCGCTGACGAACATCGACCTAGGTAAGGACGGGCCTGTCGTCGTCGATATCCCGCCCGGCGCCATCGTCGGCCTTATCGATAACTTCTGGCAGAAATCAATCACCGACCTCGGCCTGCCCGGTCCCGATGGCGACAAGGGGGGAAAGTTCCTTCTCGTCCCCGCCGACTACACAGGTGAACTGCCGAAAGATGGCGAGGGCTTTCACCTCCTTCGTGCCGCGCAAAACAACTACAACGCCATGGTCCGCGGTATCCTCCAGGGCGGCATGGAGAACGCCCCGAAGGTGGTTGAACTCGTCAGGAGCATGAAGGTGTATCCGTACAGCCAGCGCAGCAACCCGAAGCCGACCAAGTTCGTCTCGCTCTCGGCTTCGACGATCAATACGCTGCCCCCGCAAGGTATCGAGTTCTGGGCGCGTCTCGCCGCGTTCATCGACAATAATCCGGTGCAGGAGTCCGACCGCTTCTTCATGGCAATGCTCAAGCCGCTCGGCATAGAAAAGGGCAAGGAGTTCAAGCCAGATGCCCGTC
Organism: Mesorhizobium sp. LjRoot246; assembly: GCF_964254115.1. Classification (NCBI taxonomy): domain Bacteria; kingdom Pseudomonadati; phylum Pseudomonadota; class Alphaproteobacteria; order Hyphomicrobiales; family Phyllobacteriaceae; genus Mesorhizobium; species Mesorhizobium sp. LjRoot246. Next base: position 26,970 of record NZ_CAXUSN020000002.1, read on the forward strand.
AGAAGGCAATCCTTGAAGAGGCTGCGCAAATTGGGGATGCCATGGCCCGCGTCATGCTCTTCGAAGGGCACCACCGCTTCACCGGCGCCAATGCGATTCCAGGTACGCACTGGAACTGGATCCAGATGCTCGACCCCACCCATGAAACTGAGTATTACAGCCAACTCGACGAGCGGCTGCACTACACCTACGGCGCCATCTACACATCGCCCGGCATCGGCGTGAAGAAGGCGGGCCCCGGCTCACAATACATCCAGGCGTTCGCGGACAAGGACGGCAACCACTTCGACGGCGGCAAATCCTACCGTCTGCACGTTCCGGCAGACGTACCTGCTGCGGCATTCTGGTCGCTCACGCTCTACGACACCGCCACGCGCTCAATGGTCCAGAACCCGAACAACGACTCAGCAAAGTCATCCTATGACCCGCTCAAGATCAATGCCGACGGCTCGGTCGATCTCTACTTTGCTCCCACTCCTCCACAAGGAGCGGAGTTGAAGGACAACTGGATCGAAACCGTCTCCGGCAAGGGCTTCTACCCGATGCTCCGCTTCTACAGCCCGAAGGAGGGGTTGTTCGACGGGTCATGGAAGTTGCCGGATGTCGAGGCGGTCAAGTAGCGACAGCGGCCCCAGCTGATGTCCCACGACCAAAACTGAATGACCGATTCTGTGCAACCGCAACCTACAGCGTGGTCATCGACAATGTCTGCTTCCAGGTGATGCCAAAGCTGACGTTAACGGCCGACAAGCGGCGCTTAGCAGACGTTGGCAAACGCGGGCCGAACAATGGCGTGGGACGCCACAACTGGATTCGGTGAACGCCCGCTAGAGGAGCCCCCGTAGGCTACCGTTATTTACGTTGCCCGCTGCCCGAAATTGCCGCAACGTAAGGCTGTACCCCCAAGGAGGACGGCCATGAGATTCTCAAGACGCACATTCGCATGGGCCTGTATCGCCGCATTGTTCGTTGGGGGCACGGCGCCAGCCCAGTCCGCCGACGTCACCGCGGAGGAAGCCCGCGCCATCGCCAAGGAGGCCTTCATTTACGGCTTCCCGGCTGTCGACAGCTACCGCATACAATACGCCTATTTCGTGGATACCAAGAACCCGGAATACAAGGCGCCCTGGAACACGCTGGTCAACACGCCGCGAGTCTATACGCCAGCCGACACAGCCATCCAGACACCCAACTCCGATACGCCCTATTCGTGGCTCGGCATGGACCTGCGCGCCGAACCGATAGTTCTCACCGTGCCCGAGATTGAGAAGGAACGATATTACAGCATCCAGTTCATCGACGCCTACACCTTCAACTTCGCCTATGCCGGCAGCAGGACCACTGGCAACGGAGCAGGCAGCTTCCTCGTCGCCGGCCCGAACTGGAAGGGCGAGAAGCCGGCGGGGGTCAAGGAGGTGATCCGCTCCGAAACGGACTTCATCTGGGCGGCCTACCGCACGCAGCTTTTCAATCCAGAGGACATCGATAACGTCAAGAAGGTCCAGGCCGGCTACAAGGCCCAGCCGCTCTCGGCATTCCTCGGCCAGCCGGCGCCCGCCGCCGCCCCGGCATTGGATTTCATCAAGCCGCTTACGCCGGAAGACGAGCGGAAGTCGGTCGAGTTCTTCAACATTCTGAGCTTCATCCTGCAGTTCTGTCCGACCGATCCGTCCGAGACCGAGTTGATGGCGCGTTTCGCAACGATCGATGTCGGCGCGGGCAAGTCCATCGACGTTGCGGCGCTCTCGCCTGAAATGAAGACTGCCATCGAACAGGGCATGGCCGATGGCTGGGCGGAGTTCGAGAACCTCCAGAAAACGGAGATCGACACCGGCAAGGTGACGTCCGGCGATCTCTTCGGAACGCGGGAATACCTCAAGAACAATTATCTTTACCGAATGGCCGCGGCCATCCTGGGAATTGGAGGTAATTCAAAGCAAGAGGCGATGTACCCCGTCTATGCGCTGGATTCCACCGGGGAGAAGCTTGTGGGCGCTGACAAGTACACGCTGCATTTCGCAGCCGATGGGTTGCCGCCAGTCAACGCCTTCTGGTCTTTGACCATGTATGAGCTGCCAAAGAGCCTACTAGTAGCCAATCCGATCAACCGCTATCTCATCAATTCACCGATGCTGCCGCAACTTGTGAAGGATGCCGACGGCGGCTTGACGCTCTACCTCCAGAACGAAACGCCGGGCAAGGACAAGGAGCCCAACTGGTTGCCGGCTCCCAAAGGGCCGTTCATAGCCTTCATGCGTCTTTACTGGCCCAAGGAGGCCGCCCTCGACGGCTCTTGGAAGCATCCGCCGATGACCAAGACTCCGTAGCTGACCGCAATGTCGGCTTCCCCTCTCCCTGGCCTCACGGCGAGAGGGGAAGCACTGTCACCGCTCCAGGGAGCGGAGGATCAGATCGGACCCCCTGAAAACGGGGTGCAGCTTCAGAAAGAGACTCGGCGACCGGGCGACGCTGGCCAACGTTCCTGGAGCGGCGCATCTCCTCGCCTTGGAACAGCCCGACGAAGCCGCGTCTCGAAAGCGGCGCGAAGCCGCCGGCAGCATCTGCTACAGCGATGTCTTCTGTGGATGGCTCCCGCGATGCAAGAGGTAATTCGACATTATGGCGCGTTGGTCGGGTGCAGTCTTCTGTCCGGCCTGTTGATGCAGCCATTCGAGACTGCTGGCCCTGATGGGGTCGGCGAACTGGGTCCCAATCTGCTTTGCAGGCTATGATGCCTCCGACATCGCATGGGTTGTCCCTGTTCCCGGCCTGACCGGTCTCGCCATCACATCGCGTCGCTCTCACAACCTCATGGAGCCGATCGATCGGCTCGATCTGATTTCTGCTTCAGTGTCTCGTCTTCAGCGCAACTTACGCTGCAAGGTTCGGAACATGACGCGCCTGATAGGTTTCGCCGCGCGCCATGATAGCCCACACCACGCGGGCCATCTTGTTTGCCATCGCTACGCTCGCCACGCGCGCTGGCTTCCTGGCGAGCAACGCGAGGAGGCGCGGATCCGCAGCCTCGGGCTTATGCCTTGCCCGTCGGATCAGGGAGGTCGCGCCGATCACAAGGAGCTTTCTCAGGTACCGGTCGCCCATCTTGGTGATGTGCCCGAGACGGTCCTTTCCGCCGCTCGAGTTTTGCGAAGGTGTCAGCCCGAGCCAGGCGGCAAACTCTCGACCCGAGCGGAACTGACCCGGATCAGCAACCGAGGCCGCCAACGCTGTGGCACCGATCGGGCCAATGCCAGGTATGGTCGATAGACGCCGTGCCACTTCATTCGTTCTTTGTTGGGCAAGGATCGACCGGTCAATGGTCTGGAGCCGGGCATGGGTGTTGAGCACCTGCTCGCACAGGAGACACAGAATCTGCAGTGCCATTGCCGGCACGTCCAATGTGGATTTCTTCGCGGCTATCTGGCGCGCCAGCTTAAGCGCCCGCTCCAAACCTTCGGGAATATCGATGCCGAACTCGGCCAACAGGCCGCGGATCATATTCACCAGTTGCGTACGCTGCTTGACCAGAAGATTGCGGGTGCGGTGAAGCGATAGGGCCGCTTGCTGCTCAGCTGACTTCATCACGACGAAACGCATGGTCGGGCGTGTCACCGCTTCGCAAATCGCTTCCGCGTCCACCGCATCATTCTTTCCGCGCTTCACATAGGGCTTCACGTAGGACGGTGGCATCAGGCGGACTTCATGGCCGAGTTCCGTCAACTCTCGAGCCCAATGATGCGATGTGCCGCACGCCTCCATGCCGATCAGGCAGGGCGGCAACTTGGTGAAGAACGGCAGAACTTGGGATCGGCGCAGTGCCTTGCGAACAACAACGCCCCCAGACGCGTCGACGGCATGAACCTGAAAAATGCGCTTGGCCAGATCAAGGCCCACGGTGGTAATCTGCATGGCGGATGGCTCCTTTGCTCGGGTTGCCTGACAGCAAACCCACTGTGGCACTCAGATGCCGGGAGCGGGAGCCATCCACCTCATCTGCTTTTGATAAATGGACGGGACCGGAGGAATGACTGCCATGCGGCGCACAGCAGTCGTTCAGCATGTGTGGGCGAGAACGACGGGAACGGGTCACGACGTTGCCTTGACGTCCCATCAGGGATGGTCCGCAAGGGGGCCACTCCCGTCGTTTGGAAGCCCGCTACTCAACGCGCCCGATCATCGTCCAAAGAGCGCTGCGTGTCGCGGTTCTGCCGTTCGACACGGGCCTTATGCTGCTCGGCCTTCTTTCCCGTCGCGGATGCCGACGTGGCCTGTTTGTCGGACTGACGCGGGTTCTGCTCGTTCGCGCGGTCCTGCGTCTTGGCTTGCTGCTCTTTTTCGCTAAGAGAGCGGCCTTCGTCGCGCACTGTGTCAGTGGCCCCGGTACCGCCAGTAGCCACCTGCACCCGCACATCATTCAGCCGTTCGTTCAAGAGGCCGTTCATTTCCTCGCGGATACCGGCGAGCTCGTGCTTGTCCTCCTTCTTAGACAAGGAGCCGTCGATCCGATCAAAGGCCTTGTTCACATCCGCGATCTTGCGGCGAAGTTCCAGCGGCGACAATTCCATCCTCATGATCTCCTGGATACGATTGGTCAAAGCAATTACAGTATCAACTTTTTCGGCCAACGGCGATAGCGATGCCCCCTCTCCGCTTGACGCCGGCGTCGTGCGAAGCTCGGTCCTCTGGACGGCCGCGAACCCGGCGATCGCAGCTGAAAACGCCGCGACGCCTGCGTCCGCCGACAACCCTGGCATTGCCTCGCGCGTCATCATGGCGGTCAACTGCCAGCCACGCGAGATCTCGGCCCCATGGGCGGCGATTGTCCTTGCCTCGAAAACGGCCTGCCGCTTCGCTTCGACGCGCTGCGCGAGCGTCGGCGACACAGAGTAACGCGTGTCCCCTTTCGATCGTTCGTACGCACCAGCCTGGCGCATGTTGAACGGCCGTGACGCGGCAAAGTCCATCCGGCTGGTCGCCACCATAGCAATCCCCTCCTCGCGGGCTTTTTCGGCGTAGGCTGCGCGCCAGTCGTAAAGGTCCGCTTTGCTGAAATGCAGCTGCCGGCCGCTTTCCGAGCGTGCAACGATCATCGCGTGCACATGGACGTGCCCGGTCTCCGGATGATGCGCGATCGCCCATTTGTGGTCCGGAATCTTTTCGGCAAGCACGTTCTCGGCCGTGCGCAGCAACGCATGCGCGTCTGTGCCGGCCCTGGCCGAAAAGACGACGTGATAAACGTTGCGTGGCTCCACCGTCTTGAAACCCGCCTTCCACGACGCGTAGAGGGCTTGCGCGGCCTTGTCCGCACGCTGGCCGGCTCGCAGCTCTTCGCCATCGGACTTGATCACGCCGGCATTGGCGCGAATGAATTTCTGCAAAAAATATTGGCCGCCTCTTTCGGTCGAAACGGCCGCTCTGATCTCGGCCTTGCCGGCCACGCCGGCGTCCTTCAGTCGGGCCGTGATCCCGTCATCGGCCCGTTGCAGGACACCGCCCCTGCCATTTTCGTGGTCGAGCTTCTGCAACGCCTTTGCAAGTGCTGCCGCTTTCATGTCGGTGTAGGCGTAGACCTTCACGGTGGTGCCGGCGCGCGCATAGACGAAGGGCTTGCTGCCTAACGCGGCATTCAAGGCGTCGTGCAGTTCATCCCGGCCGGGATCGCCAGAGAGCGCGACGTCGATCTCGATGAAATTCGTGTTTTGGAACGGCTCACGAAAGCCCTCCTGCCACTCGTCCAGAAGCGCCCGCCGCTGCTCGCGGGTCTCGACACCGAGCCCCGAGCTCGTGAAAACCTCGATATCGTGTTTCTTGCCGTCCTCACCGGGCCTGGTGCCGAGATATTCGAGCAAGGCGCCGGCCGCACCCTTCGTCCCAGCCGTCGAAATAACCTTGAACACCGCCGGCTGCGCGCCGGCCGCGATTGCGGCGCGTGCCGCTATTCGCTGCGCTTGGCTTGGTCCTCGCGTTGTCTTTGCGGCAGCGGTCGGAACCGAGCTGCCGCCACCGCCACCCCCTCCCCGTCGCCGTCTTTCATCCTCGTCATTGGCGACCGCAAGTGCTGCGACTTTGGTGAACACGGCGATCGGGTCATTTTGCCCGGTAAACGGCCGTAAAGCGGCAGCGATGGTTGCCGAGTCCTGCGGGCCGGCCATTGCGGCCGCCCCCATGAGCGGCGCGGCGGGGGTCGAAATTCCGGTGGCAGCGAATCTCACGGCTCTAGCGGCCGTTTTCGCTTGCGTAGCGACGGACGGCCGCGGCGTCGACGAAGCTTTTGGGCCGCCCTTCCCCGTCCCCGCGGAACGCCCAGCCGATCGCGTCGCCGGAGCATTGCCGGCGCCAGGTTCCGCCGCCGGTGAGCTCCAGGCCGCCACGGTAGCGGCATAGGCCCGTCGCCGGATCTCCTCTGGCTCCGACAGCTCGTCCGCTATCCCTGCCTGGACGGCCGGCGCGTCACCGCTAAGCATCGCTTCAATGCTGAGTACCAGCTCGTTGAAATACCCGCTCATTGATCCGGGCTCCGTCGCGCCCGGGCTGGTCGCGCCATTTCAGCGAGCCGCTTGTTCATCGGCTGCATCATTCCGAGAAGTGCTGCGAGGCTTTTGGCCACCGCTGGTTCGTAGCCGACGCGGCCGCCATTCATGGCGCGAACGGCCTGGTTGAGATTGCCACCGATCTTGCGCAGTTGCTCCTGAAGTCCCTCGATCGCCGATCGATCGATATCGGCCACCGGCAGAAACAACCCCGTCTCTGCGCGCAAGAGACGGCGGATGACTTCGGATTCCGGCACCCCTTCGCGCTCGCTGACGGCGGCGAGCGCCGCCTTTTCGTCGGCACTGACGCGGAACCTGACGACTTCTCCGTAACTGACGCCCTGGCGTGGCACGGTCTTGTTTTACCCCATGTTTTCCGACCTAAGCCCGCAAAGCGGGCGCGCAAAACGGATTTGTTCCACAAAACCCGCTATCCTGCCAAAGAAGAAATAACTTAAACATGGGGGAAACACAAGAGAAGGCGTGCACTGTCTTCAGGCGACTTCATTCTTTAACCTTCGCACCGCTCCGCCTGCATTCTTTACAAGTGAATGATGCTTTAGCTCTATAGCGGTATTACTCTATGCTATTGTAGCGGAACAGCGACACGCCATCACAATGGCACAGCGTTACGAGGGCACAACGCTGCAATTAACAGCGGCATAACGCCATGATGGCATGGCTGTGCAGCTTCATAACTTAAAGTATCAAATCGCTTGAAAACTGCAGCGCCGCAACGTTATAAATCAGAACGCTATAGCGCTTTCAGCGAAGGACGGAGCCTGATGATCATCACCGTTGCCGTGGCAAAAGGCGGCGTTGGAAAATCCACGCTCGTGCGTGCCCTGGCGAGTGTCGCTACGCACCAAGGCCACAACGTCTTTGTCATTGACGCCGACGAGCGCAAGAACATCGATCGCTGGTCCATGCTGCTCGATCGCTTCGGCAACAAGCCCCCAAATCTGGAGATCGTGGCAGTCACGACGCCCACCGACATCCTCGCGCTCGCCCAGGAACAGGACAGGCAAGGCAAGCTGGTCATCATCGACACCGAAGGCAAGACCAATGACGAACTGACCGCAGCACTTTTTGCTGCCGACGTCGCCGTCGTGCCGGTGCATCTTGCCATGGACGACATTACCGCCGCTCATCAGCTTGTGAACGGCCACATTCCCCTGGTCGCCGAGAACCGCGGCTTTGCCCTGCCGGTGATGTATGTCTTCACGAACAACACCGTCATCGACATGCGGGCAAGGGCGCTTGCTGACTTGCGGGAGATCATCCAGCAAGACGGTACACGAATTGCCGGTGAGGAAATGCCCTACCGCATTGCTTACAAGGACATGCAGACCGGCGCGACGCTCTACGCGGGCGGCCGGGTGGACCCAAAGGCGATAGTCGAATCCGAGGCGATATTTGCCGAGATTGTCCAGTATGTGACTGAGGCAAACCGGTCGGCCGCAGCGGAGTGACGAGATGGACGACAACGGCAAAAAGGATGCCCTGCTGAGCGTGATGCAGCCAGCCCGGGCTGTGCTTCCCAAGATCAATCGCCCGAAACTGGAGCTGAGCGGCACGGAGATCCGCAAGGTGAAGGAAGAGGGCGAAAAGCGCGATCCTGTCGCCGGAAAATCGCTCCGTGATGACAAGAAGGAGCCGACGACCATCTACGTCGCCGCCAAAGACAAGCGGCGCCTGCGCTTGCTCGCTGCTTCGGAAGGCAGGCGGGTCAACGATTACTATGTTGAAGCGGTCAACGATTTTCTCGAGAAGCACGCCGAGCGCCTGCCGAAACTGTGACCGCGTTTCGCGCTGTCAAGGCAACCGCTTCGCGGCGCGCTGATCTGCGGCGCAGATCCTCGCGACCTTGACAGCGCTCAAGCCACGGTCACGGGGGCTTGGGAACATCGACGGGGCATTCTGCCCGCCGATGCGGACGGAACCTACAACGCGGTTGATAAACCGGCTTCGCGCTTGACGCGCCGTGTGCGACGATTTCGTCAACTCCAGGAGTTCGTCGGCTACATCGTCGAGACCTTAACTGGTCGACCAACGGCGTGTGCTTCGATCATCGTGACGCGGGCTAACGACCCCTATGGGGCTACGGGGAATATGACGAACTGGACGGCAGAAGCTCAGGCGCTGACGTGGCGCAAGCGCGCGGTGAGAAGAGATGCCGCCTGGAGATTTCGGAAGCTGCTGGTGTGCATCCGCCTCTTGTCAGAGCATGGAAGATCCTGGAATTGGTATCCGCGGCTATTTCCAGTGGATTGCCGACGAAACCCCCGCGCTCCGTGAGTTCCAGTGGCATGTTGTGATTGCCATAGGTAGGCGAGGATGATGCAAGAGAGGATATGCAGATCATGACGACGACAACCGAAATCGCCGACAAGATTGCCGCGGAGCAGAGCCTGAGCAAGGCGCAGGCCAAGGCAATCGTGGCAAGCGTGTTTAAGGAGATCTCGGACGCCGCCCGATCGGGGGCGGAAACCAGCATACCGGGTTTCGGCAAGTTCAAGGTCAAGGACACGCCGGCGCGTGAGGGGCGCAACCCGTCGACCGGCGCCACGATCAAAATCGCCGCATCGAGAAAGCTCGCCTTCGCGCCGGCGAAGGCGGTGAAGGATGCGTTGAACGGCTGACTGCTCTGGCGGCTCGTTTCCGGTGGGCCGAGTTCGTCGAGAAATTGAAGGCTCCGGTTCGCGAACCATCAATTGGCAGGAAGCCGATGTTGTCAAACTCGGCTCCTCGGGCGTGTGCCGGTCCAACGACCCATCACGAGAATGAATCGATCCGGGTTCAGCGATTCAAAGCTGTCATTGGACGGCGGACTCCGCCTGCGCGATCCTGTTGGCATGGTTGCGCAACGCTATCGCCTCTATATCGAACGCATGGACGCGAGTCGGAACATGGCCCGGTTCTATGCGCTGTCGATCGAAGGGACGTTGTTCGGGCAGACCTGCCTCGTGCGCCGATGGGGTCGGATCGGAACGACCGGCCGCATGGTCCAGCACTCCTTCGATGACGAGGGCGAGGCCGTGGGCCTTTTCCTGGAACTGTTGCGCGCCAAGCGGCGCCGCGGCTATCGACCCAAGTTTGGCGCTCGGCATGCAGAAACGGCCCCGTCGGCGTGACGGGGCCGAAGAGGTCAGGCCTGGTTCGCGAGCTCTATCAGCACGTCGCCGTGGCACGGAAGCGGCGCGCACCAGCAGACCAGATCGCGGCCGCGGAGTTCGTCGAGCGCGTCGAGCAACTCGGGTTGCGACGCGAGCCACGCGCGATATTTCTCGATGACCTCCTCGCGTGAACCAATGCGGCCGATGACGAAGGGATTTCCCCATTTGCTCGGCCGCCCGATATAGACGCGCCCGGGAGCGGGCGCTTTCCCGACGATGCGGGCATTGAGAACTTTGCACATCCTCGGTGCTCCTTTCTGCATGAGGAGTGGCCCCGCCTCGCGGCGGGGCCATCCGATCCGGGCTCAGAACGGGATGTCGTCCGTGTCCTCGGTCTGGTTGCCGGCGCCGTCGCCCTTGGGCCAGGCGAGGAAGTCGACGGCGTCGGCGATGATCTCGGAGCTGAAGCGCTCGATTTCGTCGTTGTCCGTCCACCTTGTGTAGTGGATGCGCCCGCGCACCGCGACCTTCATGCCCTTGACGCAGTGCTTCTGCACCGTCTCGGCGAGGCCGTTGAAGCACTTAATGCGGTGCCATTCGGTGTCCTGCTCGGCGTAGCCGTTTTCGCCCTTGACCACCTTGCCGTCGGCCCGCTTCGGGCGGGAGGTCGCCAGCCGGAAGTCGGTGATCTTGGTGCCGCCGCGGGTGTTCACCATTTCGGGGTCGTTGCCGATGTTGCCGGCGAGAAAAACGATGTTGGTCATTTCCTGTCTCCATTTTGCTGGTCCGGGGGACCGTCCCTCCGAACGAGACCCGGCCAAGGACAGCGGGAGACGCCTGCAACCCGAGCGGAACGCGACGGCTCGCCCCCAAGGCAAGGAGTGGTGCGGGCAGGCGCGAAGCGCCAACTCGGTCCGCCGCCGCGCGGGGTTGCGTGCGGAAACCGAATGGACTTAGGGGCTCAATTCGTTTCGGCGGGATAGATCCACCGGCAGCTCAGATGGGGCGGGACTGACACAGCCGTTTCCACTGCCGGCATTCGCGCCGTTCCGGGAATCCTGACCCGCGAGACGCGGCCGATCGCTGAAACCCGGTGACCCCTGCCCCCCGGCGGGCTGACATCAAGATGAGGCCTTGGGTGCCGGCGCCGCCGAGCAGCGTCACATGCTCCGCGACTTTGGGCTCGGCAACGTCCCCGCGAGGGAATGTGGCCCTGCCTTCATAGGCTGATGAGTGCACCGTGCGCGAAGTCACGGACATCATGGCGGTGGACGGCGCCGAGGTCGGAACTGGCCACCAGCCCGATCGCACGACGCCGCCGTCGCTCGCTGGCGTCGTCGCGCCAGCCCCAGACCACCTTACGGCGGCCTTTCCTGCCTGAGCGCGGATCGGCGCCGCTGTGATGTGGCGGGCAGCACCCAGCCGTCGAAGCGATAGAGGTTGCCGGCATGGATCGGAGCATCCTGATAGCTGACCGCCCAGACGAAACCGCATTCCTGGCACAGCGTCGGGAAGACGAAGGCGCGCCACATGCGCAACATTACGCGAGACAGATCAGGCCGCGCCGCGCAGAGCTGCGACAGCTCGATGGCTTCGTGGCGGCTGCACACCCGCTCCGAGCGAGAGGGCGCGCAGGCGGATCGGGGAAGGTGCGTCACCTTCCCCGCCGATGATGGATGCGTGGAACATCAGGCGGCCTCGCGTTCTTCCGAGGCCGCCGGCTGAAGGCCGTGCAGGAAGGCGACGGCGCGCTGCGCGTGAGCAGCGGCCGAGAAGATCGCCCGCTTGTCGTCGGCGAGCACCTTCAACCAGGAATTGAGATAGCTCGCATGATCCGGACGCGGCTCGAGCTCCGGCACGATACCGAGATCGGCGGAGAGAAAGCAGCTCCCGAGCTCGGCGATCAGTTCTTCGCGTGCCCGCTCGCTGCGATCCTTGGCGTAGCGGCTGAGGTCGCGGTTCACCCGATGCGGCGCCGAAGTCCAATGCGTGGCTTCATGACTCAGGGTCGCCACATATGCCGCGGCGTCGCGGAACGTCTGGAACGGCGGCATCTGAATGTGGTCGGTTGCCGGCGAGAAGTAGGCGCGATCGCCGCCATGCCGGATCATCGCGCCGGTATTGGCGAAGAAGCGATCGGCATGTTTGATGCGCACAATCGGATCGCGAACAGGTTCCGCCTTGTTCCTGTCATAATGGTCCGGCAGGCCGTCGATCTGCGCGACGTTGAAGACCGAGTAGGCTTTGAGGAACGGGATCTCCCGATCGAATTCCTCACCAGCGGAATCCGTTTCGGTCTTGGTGAAGCGGCCGGCGAAAACGACCATCGAGCCGGTCTCGCCCTTGCGGACGGCACCGCCGAGCTCGAGCGCCTGCTTGAACGTCATCCACATCGGACTGGCAAAGCCGCGCGCGGTGGCCTCGGACCACAGCAGCAGCACGTTCATACCGCTATAGGGCAGACCGTTATGCCGTAACGGCCGCGTAACGCGGCCGATGGCATTGGCAGCGTGCCATGGCTGCATCCAGGGCCGGACACCCTTCGCGAGCTCCGCGACGATGCGGTCGGTGATCCGCGCGTAGATGTCGATGCGCGGTCCTTTTCCTTCTTTTCTGCTCATTTTATGAACCTCCGGTTCTGGAGGCCGCGCCGATCGCGGCCCCGTCACGGGGTCCGCCGCGGCGGAGCAGGAAGGCTGGCTGCGCACCCGAAGGGCCGCAGCGGGAGCGGAGGACGGCAACGCCGTTGCGCCGACCGCCTGGCTCCGCCAGGACCACGGGCAGGACGGGGCGGCGAGCGGGTGCCAGAAAGGAAAAAGACGGCGCGGGGGGCGCCGCCTGAGGGCAGGAGAAGGTCGGTTAGTGAACCGACCGGCCGCCGCTATAGGGATCGTACTCGAACAGTATCTCGACGTCGGCGTCGTCGAGCTCGTCGGCCGGCAGGACGCCGAATTCGTCGTCGACCTGGAAGAGAACCACGGGGGCCATGAGGGTGCGGGCGAGGTGCCAGGCGGCCTTCTGGGCGAGCGTGAGATCGTGCGACATCTGAGGGCTCCATCTTGGAGCGGGCCAATTCCCGCTCGATGGCTCCGTCAGTGTGCGGCGGCGGGCGCGATCACCGCGAAGGCGCAGCCAAGCGGCCACAGCTTGCTAGCGGACCCCCTGCGGGTTGATCGTGGAAGATCCGCCGCCGCACCAGGAAAGCCATCACGAGAGAGCGGGATTGGACTGCCCACAAAGAGTGGCGTCCGATGACCCGGGCCTATTCGCACAGAAGCGGGCCACCCGCTCACGGTGTCCTCTCGATCGAAACAGCGCTCTTTCGGGACAACGAATTCGGGTCGGCCACGCGGACAAGGCGCCTGGATCAGGGTCGGGCGCGCCTGCCAGCGCTTCGCGCTCACCGCCACCAGCCTCGGGCTCAAACATGCTTACGTCAACCAGCCAGTCGAGGTGGCACGGCTGCGGCCCTAGCTGGCCGCGCTGGTCGGCGCACAGGACAAGCGACGCGATATCGTGATGCGGTTCGGCTACGGGCCGACGATGCCTTACGCGCTGCGACGCCCTGTCCACTCGGTTGATAGCCTAAACAGCGGTGATGCACCCACGCGAATAGCCAGAGCGAAGGTCCGGAGAGTTGGCACAGCAATCATCGCGGGCGGAGCTATCGCCCCGCCCGAGTTGATGCTCATCCGAGAGCCGCCATCTGCAGGTCGGCTGCCTTGCGATCGACGCTCTGCCCGGGGTTCTCCACCGGCCGTTCGAAGGGCTTCCAGACCTCGCCGACGACCTGTTCGTAGGCATTGACGGCGCCCTCGGCGGCCATGCCCAGCGCGTGGGCCTGGAGCGCCATGTCGGCGGCGAACTCCCGCTTGCGCTGGGCGGCGCTGTCGAAGCCGACCGGGCCACCGACATCCTCGTCGCGATCATCGCAGGCGGCCTTGGCCGTCGCATCGCGGGCCTCGGTCACGGAGCGGCTGTAGAATTGGCCGGCGCCATGAGCGGAGCCGACATACGCTCCGACGATGCGCTGCAGGTGGATCTGCATGGCGCGTTCGCCAAGTCCCTCGTCGAGCGCTGCGGCCGTGTCGACGATGAGCTTCTCGTGCAGCTCGCGGATGCCGTCGCTGTCGAGGACCGGCAGGCCGAAGCTCTCGGAGATGAGGGAGCACTGTGCGGCATCGGGGCAGGCGAGCCGGACCATCTGGATTGTGGTGCCCTTGCGGAGCGGGACGACGCGGGCGCTGGAGCGGGCGTTGGTAGCTTTCTTGGTCATGGCATTTTCCTTCTTCGGTTTCCCGAAGCTTGGACCGGCCCCATGCCGGCCCTCCCTCGAGCGCGGACCGACAGAACCGGCGGTATGACGGGCGCTTCAGGGTCCGGGCGGACCGAGGCGAGCATGGAAGGTTTGCGGCCGAGCAGGGCGCCCTTCCGCCCTCGCGCAGGACGCGGGCCTGCCATGTCGAGACCGGTTCGATCCGGCCGCCCCGCGGCGCGGAACGCGGCCTTGAAGCGAACGGCCGCCGGTTCAGGACCGCATGAAGCCCGAGGGAGGACCGGCACGGGACCTCGATTTCGCCATGGGAGCCGAAGGGCAGGCGGTCATGACCATCTGCCAATTCACGATGTCGATCCAGCCGTATCGCTGCCGCGACCACCATCACCACGATGGTCGCTCGTGTGCGTGCCGCATGCGGCATCATCGACACCGCCCACCTGTCGCTTGGACAGCGGCATCGCTAGACCTGCTCGCTCATGTCAGCGGCTTCGCCCTGCCGGTCGAGGAATCTGGCGATCGCCTGCTCCTGCCGTGCGAGCTTGCGCGACAATGCGTCGATCTCTGGCTGGCGCTCTGCGGTCAGGACTGCGAGCTGGGATCGATAGCGTTCGAGGAACGCGCTGGGATCGGTTGCCTTGCCGCGTCGATAGTGCGTCCGGCGTGGGAGCAGGCCGGGGATCAGCGCGGTCATGCGGCGCGCGATCTGCCGGTCCACCATGTCCAAATGACGCTGCGTTTGCCGGCGCGCCTCCTCCATGCGGGAGAGCTGACGGCGCAGCTCGGGCGCGAGAGTCATGGCGACCCCCTCCCCCGCCAGCCGATAAAGCTCGACGGACCGGCATAGACGGGATGACGATCCGGATCGATGACGAAGCCGAACCGGCCGATCTCGTATTCGCCGGCGGGGACGAGGAAGCGACGTTCCTCGGTGCCAGGGCCGCGTTTGCCACCGGGCGTGGCGACGCACTCGACGAACCCTTTCTGCTGGTCCGACGTGATCGCTGAAACGACGATCCAGTCGGCAGCGTGCTCGGCCTCGAAGGCTCGCTGGTCCTTCCTGCGGGACTCGCCCGCGGAAAGGATGGTGCCGAAGATCGCTTCCCACGCGTCCGGCCAGGAGTCCTTGATGGTCTGCTCGGCGCAGCGGCGCTCGAAGGCGGTGAACAGATGTGGAAAGGAGATGGCGACGATCGCCCAGCATTCGTCCTCTTCGTACCAGCCGTCAGTGGCGCGGAGCAGAGGGTGGACTTCTCGGTTTCGGTCCGGTGAGAGATGGAAACCGCCGTGACCGGCAGTCGAATAGAAGGTCACACCGTCCGCGTAGAGGGTTGCTCCCTGTGACGGTCCCCACGGAGTATGCGCCGGGGACCGGTCCTCGCGCCGGTCGAGCGCCAGCTTCTCGCGCTGATGTTGGGCCTGTTCCAGCACTTTCGCCCGGAAGGCTGGTTCGTCGGCAATCTCGCCGGAATGGCCGTAGAAGTCCAACCGGATCCATTCCGACATGGGCCGGCGAATCCGCCAACCGCTAGCGAGATAGTGCCGGCCGTCGCGAGCGGGAACCATCGCGAAAGCATGCTCACCGACGAGAGCGACGAGCAGGCTGTCGGCGCTGCGCCCGAAAATGGCCCCGGACAAATCCGGGACTTCGGGCGAAGGGGGTGAGGTTTCGAGGATCCGGGTCATGCGGCGGTCCTCCCTTCGACGACATCGGCCGCCGCCTCGTTGGCCGTGACATCCTCGAGCACGGCCTTGGGGTAGCCGTGCTGCGACAGCCAGTGTTGGGCGGCGGCGCGATGGGGAGCGAGGTGGACCAGCTCGGCATGGTCACCAGCACGGTCGAACACGCGCACGGAGCCAACCGGAGGGCGCTCGATGATGATGAAGCGCAGGCCGGAGCCGAGCGAGAAGGTCCGGTGGACGCGGATGGCGATGACGCCGCCGGCGCCGAAATCGGCCTCGTGCAGAGTGAAGCTGCCGGTGGAGCCAAGCGTGCCGGCGTCGCGACCACCCTGTTTGCGGATGAGCCGTCCCTGGCTGTTGCTGTTCTCCCAGGCGGCGAGCTTTTTGGAATGCCGTTCCGGCGGACGCGGCGTGCCGTCGGACCAGGCGACGATGGCGCCGATCGGCGCGGATTCAAATATCATATGCGCGGACATGATGTCCTCCATAGGTGGGCTGGAAACGAAACCGCCGCCGGGCGAACCCGGCGGCGGCGGAGCGATCGAAAGAAGAAGCGGGGCGCTACTCAGCGGCTTCGCGGTAGCCCTCCTCGATCTCGTGGTCCTCGGGCGCCTGGTCCTCGCCGCCGACGTCCCCGGCGTCAGGCACATCATCGTCCTCGACATCGGTGACAGCGCTCTTGGCGAGCCATTCGGCAAGGCTGATCGCATCGGGGGTGAACAGCGCCGCCGGGTGGACGAAATGGCCCTCCTTGAAGTGCTCGACGAGCGCGGCGCGCGTGTCCTTCACGCGGGCGCGCGGCAGTACCGGCGTATCGGCGCACGAGCCTTCGAGCGCCGGACGCGACAGACAGGAGAGGAAGTCCTCCGTGCCCATGTTGGCGAGGAACCCGTTCGCGCCAATCGCACCGCCGGCGACGAGCGCCACGACGCCCGACTTGCTCATACCTTCGCGGCAAGACAGAGCGTCGATCAGGACGCCGCGCGCCGCGATGCGCAGCGTGTCGACGTCGAAGGCGAATTTGCCCTCCGCATCGAAGAGGGTTGCCGCGTGACGGCCGAAGCGACCGCCGTAGCGGAAGTCGCCGCCGGCGCCGGAGTCGACGCGCACGTTCTGGCCGGCGAAGGCGAGCACGAGTAGCGCGAGCAGCGTGTCGTCCTCGATGGGCGCGCGCGACAGCGCCTCATGCAGGGCATCGGTGCGCAGGTCGCCGATCGTCTCGATGCCCTTGCGCGTGACGTCGGGACGGGGCTTGGAGACAACGATCGTCTCGTCGGCAGCATCGCCCGCTTCCGAACCCTTGGCCTTCTTCTTGGCTTCGGGCATGCGGAAGTGGACAGTCTTCACCTTGCCCTCGCGGTCAAGGTACATCGCAGTGTGGTCCGACTTCTTGGGCGTGCCATAGACGCGCTCTGCCTTGGGCGGCAGCTTGACCTCGCCGTAGTTACTGACTTCGCCGATGACGCCCTTTTTCGGAAGGTTCTGCGTCATCCACTCCTGTTGTGCGCCGAGGAAGGCCTCGACGTCAGTGGTATAGCGGCTGTCCTGATCGGCCGGGGCGAACAGGTCCTCGACCCAGGCGATGCCGTAGGCCTGGGCGAGGTCGCCGCCGAAGCTAGCATCGCGCGCATACATGCGGGTCTTGGCGAGAGCGTTGGCGACACTCCACCACGAGACCTGCGGGTCGCCTTTGGACGGCTTGTTGGCCTTCCAGACCTCCTTCTGATCCTCGAGCGAGGCGGCCGCGATCGTGCGGAGCTGCCGCTCGTCGGGCATGTCGCCCTTAGCCATGTGATCCAGCATCGCCGGCAGCACATTGGCGAGCAGGCGCAGCTTCTTGATCTGGCGCACCGACTGGGCGAGCGCGATGCCGATCGCCTCCTCGGTCCACCCGAGCGCGACGAGACGTTCGATAGCGCGCCACTGGTCGACGGGATTGAGTTGCTCGTGCGCGATCGTCGTGACGAGCGAGCGCATGGCGCCGCCATCCTCGGCCCGAGGCACGACGAGAACGGCGATCTCCTCGAGGCCGGCGGCGATCGCCTGCTTGACGCGACGATGGCCCTCATCGATGACGAAGCCATTGCCGCCATCGGTTTCGGCAGCGACAACGGGCGGCTGCACGATGCCGACAGCCTTGATCGTCGCCAGCAGCAGGGCGTCGGCCTGCGGGCTGGACTTGGAGCGGCGCGCCTTGTCGGGATTGTCCTTCAGCGAGCGCGGATCGACAAACTTCAGTTCCATGGGAATGCTCCTTGGAGGTTGTGGACGCGGCCCATCGCCGGTCCTTTCTCGTCTTCTTTCCGAAGACATCCCCCGGCCCGCGGAGCGGGCGGGCCGGTGCAATTGCGCCCGAGCATTCCTGCCCGGCTGGCCAAGCGGGGCTTGCAGCCCTGCGCAGGATGACGGGCCGGGATCGCGATGGGGGCGATTGAGCGTCAGCGTCGGCGGATCGCCCGATCTGCGAGCGGGCTCATCCCCTCTTCATTCCTGCTTTCCCCCTTCCCAAAGGCCCCGGGCTAGAACCGAGCGGCATGACGCCGCCGTGTCCGCCGGCGCCAGGCCGGGAGCCCCGCATATCGACGCGCCTCGACGCGCGCCGCTCGATACCGGTAGCCAAGGGTGACGACGATCTCGCGGGCCGGAACGATCTGGGGCCGGGTGCGCGCCGCCAGAACGAGACGTTGGCGCGCAAGAGCGACGATGACGGCGTGCCCATCGGCGCGTCCAGGCAGCAGTCCCCACAACAGGCGCCGCTCGATCCCGGCGCGCTGATCGAGCGGCTCCATGCCAGCAAAGTCGAAGAACACCGGCACAGCCCTGTCGAGCCAGTCAGATGGGAAACACTCCTGAGGAAACGGCGTGGCGTAAATGCCTCTCCAGGGCGAGGGCCGCAGCGATCGGTGCCCGTCAATGAATCGGGGTAGATCCCGCTTGCGCCGGGTTCCGTCGACGATCCAGGCCATGTTGCGATAGAAGGCCTCGCGCGATTGCCGCTCCAGTGGCGAGATGTGCGAATGCTGGAACTCGAGAACGAGCCCATGGTCGGTGCGAACGTCGGCAATGTGCCTTTCGGCCAATTCGTCGTGGAGGATAACTTCCTGCCAGGCATCGTCGAACTCCCGCTTCCACGCCCGGTGCCAAGGGGTTTCGGGCTCCCACCAGGGGTCGCAGACGCGCATGCCCTTGTGCGCCCAATGGTGAATTCTCTGGTCCCCGCATTTTGCGATCATCGCTTGAGCGCAGCCAGGACAGGTGCCGACAAGACGAGGCTCGGCTTCATGCCGCTCCCCATTGATAAGTGCGTACCGCATGGAATCTCCATATGCGTTGAGGCTGCCCTGCCCATTCGGCGGCAGCAGCCAGATGTTGTTTCTTGATGGAAATCTTGCGCAGCGCGGCCAGCATGAGCTGGTGCTGTTCTTCTTATCTTCGGCGTTACGGATGATCCGCTCGCCGGTTATCGGGATGGCTTGCGTCGTGTCTGGCGCCATCCTTTGCTCAGACAGGCTCAGCTTAGCGAACGACGTCGGCCGGTCAACAGGTGACGTCGACCGGCGGCACCTCGAGGCCGGCTAGGCTAGGCCGCGGCGCGCTCACCGCCGGCCGCGGCGTCTTCGGCAAGCGACTTTTCGATCTCGCCAAGTTGCCGGCGCTTGTCGGCCAGCTCAGTAGAGAAGGCAAACGCGCCGCCCTCGCGCGAACGATAGGAGGCGAGGCGCCGCTCGGCGTCAGAGAGGCGACGCCGATATCGCTCCTGCTCCTCCTCGAGGCCGGCAAGGACATGCTCGAGCCGGGCGATCGCACCGAGCGGCGTGGTGGTGACCGGCAATTCGATTTCCGTCTCGGCTCCGGTGCGCATCAGCATGGTGGTGTAGCGATAGCCGTCCTTGCCGAAGCGCTGGCCGGAATATGCGAGCTCGAATCCGCCAACTGAGGCGATGACGGTCTCGTCTTCGTGCTGAAGCTGCACGAGGGTCAGAATCTCCTTCATGAGTGCCCGACCGGCGAGCTTGCGCTCGGTGAAAGCCTCGCTGACGACGGTCATGCCAAAGGCGTCGCCGGCCGTCGGGACCAGACGGGCGAGATCCTCCCCGATCTCGCCGATCCGCCGCGTCGCATATTCAATATCCCGCTCGGCATCGCGAAGCTGGCGACGGATGGCGAACTGGTCGTCCTGATGGGCGAAGCGCAGGCGTTCGAGGCGGGCGATATCGGCTTCGAGACCGGCTTTCTGCATCAGGCGTGGATCGCCCGAGGCAATGGCCTTGGCCATAGCGAACTGGTTGGCCTGTCCTTCACCGAGGTCTTCCAGTCGGCGAACGGAGGTGTCGCCTGAGAGCGCCGCGGCGACGAATCGGGCCTTGCGCTCATTGCTCTGCCACATCTGCGCATCCATCGAACCCTCGGTGGCGTAGGCGAAGATGTCGATGACATCGTGCTGGTTGCCCTGCCGCAAAATGCGACCTTCACGCTGCTCGATCTGCGAGGGGAGCCAGGGAACGTCGAGATGGTGCAACGCCTTGAGTCGGAGCTGCGCGTTGACGCCGGTGCCCATGGTGTCGGACGAGCCGATCAGAAAACGAACCTTGCCCGCACGGACGTCGGCGAACAGACGCTGTTTTGCCTCGGACTTCTTGAAATCCTGCATGAAGGCGATCTCGGATGCCGGCACGCCCATGCGGATCAGTTCGTCTCTGATCCAGCGATAGGCAGAAAAGCCCCGGGTCTTTTCGACCGAGATGGTGCCGAGGTCCGAGAAGATCATCTGCGCGGCACCGGATAGCTCGAAGGGCTTGCCGTCGGGGCGGACATAGTCGTTGCCGGCGGTTTCCTGCCAGATGCGGAAGGCATTGGAAACAAGGTCGTTGAGCTTGTTGTCCTCCTCATTGTCATTGTCGGCATCGACCAGGCGCAGGTCGATCGCCGCGTGGCGGCCGTCGGTAATGACCGACAACAGGATGTCGTCGCCCGGCTCGGGTGGCCCTTCGCGTTGTTCGATCGCCTTGATGCGGGCATCGAGCAGGACCTGGTAGCGCTTGAAGGCGGCTGACGGCTTGGAGGTCCTGATCTGTCGCGTGCCGGTCGAGAGCGCCGGCACCTTCACGTATTCGCGCAAGTCCTCGGGCATCACTACATCCGCGAAGGAGCGGAACATGGCGATGAGCTCGGGGACGTTGACGAAGGTGGCGAAGCGGGTCACCGGCTTGTACTTGCCGTTGGGCTGCAGCTCGAGTTCCGTTGTGACGTCGCCGAAGGTCGAGGCCCAGGCGTCGAACTCGTGCAGACCGCGCTCGAGTAGCGCCGCGTAGCCGAGATAGCGCTGCACCGAGAACATCTCGCCCAGCGTATTGGTGATCGGCGTGCCGGAGGCGAGGATGAGCGCCCGGCCGGGATTCTTCGTCTCGACGAAGCGGGACTTCACGTAGAGATCCCAAGCCCGCTGCGAGCCGTTCGGGTCGATGCCCTTCAATGTCGACATATTGGTTGCGAAGCTGAGCTTGCGGAACTCCTGCGCCTCGTCGACGATGATCTGGTCGACACCAATCTCGGAGATCGTCAGCAGGTCGTCCTTGCGGGTGGCCAGCGACTCCAGACGCTCCTTCAGGCCCTCCTTCAACCGCTCGAGGCGCTTGCGCGAGACGCGATCGCCGCTCTCGACCTTGGTCAGCAGCGTCTCGTAGAGTTCGAGCTCATCCTGAATCATCTGTTGCTCGAAGGCCGAGGGCACGCCGATGAAGCGGAAGGCGGAATGGGTGATGATGATCGTGTCCCAGGTCGCGGTCGCCGCCCGCGACAGGAAGCGGTGCCGCTTTTCCTTGATGAAATTGGTCTCGTCGGCGACGAGAATACGGGCGGTTGGATAGAGTGCCAGGAACTCCCGGGCTGCCTGCGCCAGACAGTGACCCGGGACCACCAGCATCGCCTTGGCGATGAGACCGAGCCGGCGCTGCTCCATGATGGCGGCTGCCATGGTCATGGTCTTGCCGGCGCCGACGGCATGGGCGAGGTAGGTCGCGCCGGCCGAAATAATGCGCCAGATGCCCCGCTTCTGGTGCCGATAAAGAGAAAAGGCGCCAGAGGCGCCCGGGAGCTGGAGATGGTCCCCGTTGAAACTTCGCGGGGCGATATTGTTGAAGCGGTCATTATAGATCCGCGCCAGCCGATCGGTGCGATCGGGATCGGACCAGATCCAGGTCTGGAACGCCGTCTTGATCTTGGTGAGCTTTTCCTTCGCGGCCTCGGTCTCGACGACATTGAGCACGCGCCTCTCGGCCTGGCCCTCCTTGATGATGTCGAAGATCTGCGGCACGCGGCTGTTCAGTGCATCGGCAATGAGCTCGCCGGCATGCCGGCGTTCGGTGCCCCATTCCGAGGTGCCGGCCGCCATCCAGCCGAGCTGGCGCGCCTCTACCGTCCATGAGGCGAGCTCCGGCATGTGGTGGATGCGAATCTCGGCGCCCAGAGTCTCCTTGACGAAGGCGACGACATCGGCAGCCGGAATCCAGGGTGCGCCGAGACGCGCGGTGATATCGGACGGGCCAAGGTCGGCCGGCTGTACGTCGACGAGGGCACGGACATTGCGCTCGAAGATGGGATCGAGAGCGGCGGCGGCCTCGGCCGCCTTGAGCTTGTCGCGGACCTGGCCCGAAAGATAGGCATCCGCGGTCTGCCAGGAGCCGGACTCCGGGTCGCGATAGATGGCGTCGCCCAGTTCGGCGATGACAGCATCGGCGTCCGCATGCAGTAACTCGGCGATGTGATCGACATCGACATGGCCGCGCTCGTTGAGAACGACGGCCAGGGCATCGGCGGCAGAGGCGATGATCGGTGCCGAGGGCGGTGCGATTACTCGTTCGGTGAAGATCGGACCGGGCCGGGCCGTGTCGGTCTCGAGGTCGTAGTCCTCGATCGAGGCGACCAGCCAGCAATCGGGATCGTCGAGAAACGGTTGCAGGTTCGGACGGCGATGCGTCTCGCGCACCTCACCGGTCTCGGGATCCTCGCTGGTCGAGACGACCGTGGTGTTGATCGGCCCGAAGGCGCGCACGAAGTTCGACCAGGCGATGCGCAGCTTGATCTGCGCCGGCTTCCAGGGTCGGTCGAGCTCCTGGGCCTTGAGAACTTCGCGCACGGCATCGCGGATCGGGATCAGCTTGCGGATGATGCGGGCGTGCTTGTCGGGCACGCCGTCGGCGCTGCGCCCCTTGCGCACGGTGATGGTTTCGGGAACCCCATCGACCATCTGCATCAGCGCCGTATTCGACGCGATGAAGTAGCTGCCCTCACGGATCGCGGGAGCGTTGGGAAGCGACTCCCCTGCCCCGTCGATGTCGTCGCCGTCGCGGTCGATTGCCTCGGGCTCGCCGTCATAGATGGCTTCCGGAAGACGGGAGATCGCCTCGGACAGCGCTTGCGCGAGATCGACGCCGGGATGGGGGAGGCAGGTGTAGGTCTCTCCGAACGGGCCCGACGTGCTGGCATGAGTGCCGAGCACGAAATCGGGATGCCGGGCGAACCAGCGGTTCACGCGGATCGCAATCTCGTCGCCATCCGCCGGGCGGACCTCGTCGGTGTCGAGCCAGGTAACGTCGCCCTCGGCCTCTCCCGGCTTGCGCTTGCGGAAGAAGAGGATGTCGACCACCACATCGGTGGCGGCATCGGCCTGGAAGCTGCCCTGGGGCAAGCGGATTGCGGCGACGAGATCGGCGGACTTCGCGATATGCTCGCGAGCCGAACAATCCGCCTTGTCCATCGTGCCCGCGCTCGTCACGAAGGCCGCGAGGCCGCCCGGCTTCAGAAGGTCGATCGAACGAGCGATGAAGTAGTCGTGCAGACGCGGCCCCATCGACCGATAGGCACGATCCGAGCGGACGGTGCGATCGGAAAAGGGCGGATTGCCGATGGCAAGGTCGAAACTGGCCGGCAGATCGGCGCGCGCGAAGTCGGCGTTGACGATACGTGCCCGCGCCTCCAACAGCCGGGCGATCCGGGCGGTGACTGGATCGATCTCGACGCCGGTGACATGCACCTGGTCGCGCAATTCCGCTGGCATCAGCGCGGGGAACAGGCCAGTGCCGATGCCCGGTTCGAGCACCCTCCCCCCTCGCCACCCGAGCCGCTGAAGACCAGACCACATCGCCCGGACGATGAACTCCGGCGTGAAATGGGCGTACTGCGTGCAGCGCGCCAGCGAGGCATAGTCCTGACGCGACACCGCGTCCTCGAGGTCGGCGCCGATCTCGTCCCAGCCGTCCCGGAAGGCGGTTTCGCCCGGACGCCGGAACACGGCATTGGCGAGGTCCGAGGCCCCGAAGCCGGTGAAGCGGACGAGCCGGGCTTGTTCCTCGGGCGTCGCCGGCCGGTCCTCTGCCTCGATTTCCGCAGCGAGCCGAATAGCGGCCAGATTGTCGCGGGCGCGCTGCTTCCAGCCCTTTGCCAGGCCGCGATCGCTTTCGAGAAAGAAGCTCTGGCCGCGAGCCGTGGCTGTATTGACGCGCCCGTGTCCGGCGGGCTGCAGGAGGGGCTTGGCGTGAGCGGCCGGGGCTGAAGGCCGTTCGTCCACAGGATCCTCGGCTCCGAAATCGCTGCCGAAGGCGGTGACGCCGAGACCGAGGCCGGACGAAAGCGCGGTATTGCCGAACAGGTCGAGGGTGAAGGGATCCTCATTGGACATTGGAAAGTCTCCATAAGTGAAGGCGTGCGCAAACCGCCAGCCGAACAGGTCCGGCCGGGCGATCGGCGTCGCGGGTTTGAAAAGTCAGCGGGTGATCAGCGAGAGCGCGATTTCGGTCTCGGTGAGCTGCACATTGAGGTGGGTGGCCCGCATGCTGCGGTCGAAGAGCGGGATCAGCCGCTCGGCCTCGATGAACTCGATACCGTCATCGGCGCCGAAATGCCGGCGCTTGTAGTCCCACCAGTCGGGATTGCCGGTCGGGTGGCATTGCTCCGAATAGACGACGAGTGCGCGAGAGCCCTCGGCGAGCTTGCCGTTGGACATGATATAGACCCCCTCGTCGCCGACCAGCCAGAGGCCGGGCCGCTCGCCCTCGCCGGGCCGGGTCCCGTAATAGGGATTGCGGAACCCGCCATTGGCGGCGGCATCGGCAATGCCGCGGTCGATTACCTTGCGGACGCCAAGAATGGGGAAGGTGAACATCGCCCGCACCTCACGCCGCCGTCTTGATGGGGAGGTGCCTGAGATGCACCGGGAGCTTGGCCGCGATCTCTTCCTCGGTGAGATCGTCGAGTAGCTTGAGCTCGGTCCGCCCCAGCCCATAGACGAGGATGGTCCGTTTGCCGCGATACTGGGCTAAGAACCGGTCCCCGGCATAGTCACGATATTCGTCGTGCGTGGCGCTCCAGACATGCTCCAGGCGTTCGTGATGCGTCATGGCCTTCACCGGCCAGGACTCGCGCTCGACGATGGCGTCGCGCATCTCGACCGGGGAACGCGGCTGCGCCAGGTCGCAATAGGCGTGGAAGTAGCGGGTCTTGCCGTCGATGCGCAGCGTGTAGAAGACACTGGTGACGCTGTCGGTGAGGAACTCGCGCATGGCGAACATTTCGCCTCGCATCCAGAGCGGCGGCAGGATGTCGAGCATGTAGTCGTGCTCGGCGCGTGCGATCTCGAACCACTCTCCGGCGAACAGCGCGCTGTCGTCGTTCTGCCAACGATCGGGCCGCTGGGCATGGCGGTCGAACAGACGGAACATCTGCCGGCGGTCGGCGACACCGAAGTAGATCTTGCGGATGGAGGATTGGAGGGGCATGGGAGGCTCCTTGGCCATTGCGGGCCGGAGCGCGGTTCATCCCTCGCGGATCACCATCATCTTCAGCCCTTGCGGACCCCTCCCCCGCGGCCGCCTCTCCGCCCGGGTGGGTCAAGGGCCGGCGCAGCCGGGCGAAGCTTCACCCTTGACGCGCCCGGCGGGCATGCGGCAGTCGGCCTCCCTCCTCTATTCCTCGTCCTCGCGCTTCCTTTCTCACTTTCAGATCGGCGTTCCAGTCAGCCGCCACGGGGCGCAGCCGCTCGGCGCCTCGTCCGACGTCCCCAGCAAGGGCGAGAAGCCTTCCGGCATAGATGTCGCCCTGCTTGTTGTTGTCGGTGGCCGCGACGAGCTGGGCGCCGGATTTGACGGCGAGGGCGCGGATCGCTGCGTCGGTCGCCGGCGACCAGCCGCCACCGGTGCTGAGATAGAGCGTGTCGGCACGAACGCCCTCGAGCGCGGCGAGGCTCATTGCGTCGATCGCCGCCTCGGTGATGCAGAGGCGAAGCGCATCGGGACGGCCGAGCCGGAACAGCACCTTAGCGCCGCCCGTCGCAAAGCCGCGCCAGTCCGGTCCGCGCTCCTCCCAGCCGGCGACGGCGCCGTCGGCATCGACGTGCGCCGCCCACATGCTGCCACGCGGGCCTTCGCGTAGGACGTTGGTACCGATCGCGGCGCGGATGATGCGTTCAGGAAGGAGGCGGGCGTCGGTGAGATAGCGCCAGGTCGCCGAACCGCGCCACGGCTTGCGCCGCGCTTCCCAGCGTTCGGTGATGGAGAGATCGGGCTGTCGGTCCCGCGATCGACGCTCCCAGGCTGGCTCGGTGGGGACGAAGCCGACGAGATCGGCGACGTCATTCATGGCCTCGACAAAGGACACGCCCTCGAGATGCTCGACGAGGCGAAAGACGTCGCCCTTGCCGTCAGAGAGCGGATCGAACCAGCCCTTGCCGGCATGGATGACGATGATGATCGCCGCGTCGCGCCGATACTTCATCGCCTTGCGCGTGCTCTCTTTGACATCGAGGCCGAAACCCGCACGCTCGAGCACTGCGGCGCACGACACCTTGTCCTTCAGCTCTTCCAGCTCTGCTTTTTCCATATTCGCCTGCGCGTACCTTCCGCGCTCCCTTCCTGTCCGATTCCCGCCCCGGACTTTCGGGGCAGCAACCGGAGGCCGCGAAGAGCAAGGCTGGCAAGGGCGCGGCCGGCAAGTAGCAAATGTTCGAGTCCAGAGAGCTGCGGGCCGCGGCGCAGCTTCCCTTGCCAGACGTAGCGCGCAAGCGGCAAGGCAATCGAGCCTCAGCCTTGGCGACGCTCTTCCCCGGCCGCGATCGCCTGCACGACGTCCACATCCATGTCCGCCCGCGGCGTCAGCCGGGCGACCTCGGCAGCCACCTTGGCCCAATGGAAGAATTCGGCGCGGTCGCCGCGCACCCGCGCCCGGGCTGCACGGCGCTGCGCTTCGTAATAGGCATTAACCTCGTCAGCGATGACGAGGGCGCGGGCGTCCGCCTACCAACGCCGCCGGATCGCCCGTCTCTGTTCGACCCATCGCCGCAGCGCCGCAAACATGAAGCCCTTCCTTTTTTTGCACGACGCTCCGCCGCTGCGCGTCACGGGATGGACGCCCGAAGGGTGAAGACCCGCCTCGCGGGGCTTCAGCTTCGCCGACAGCCCGGTTCCGACAGGGAGACGCCCCCTCTCGAAACATCTTCCGATCTGGCGTAACTTTAGCCATGTGCAACGCGTACGAACAGCATGTGAAGTGGGTGGAATACTGCAAGATGATGCAGGCGCTTGAGCTTGGCATTCCCACGCAGCAGAGCGAACTCGATCTTCCAGAAAGCGACGACATCCGGATCAACGACATGGCGCCGGTCATGCGTGCAGCTGGAAACAGTGTCGAGCTAGTCTCGATGAACTTCAGCTTTCCGCCTTCGGGACCCAAAGGCGGGCCGGTGTTCAATTTTCGGTCGGAAGGAAGAAGTTTCGCCAACAGCAACCGCTGTCTCATTCCGGCATCGGGATTTTTCGAGTTCACCGGCAAGAAATACCCAAAAACGAAACATCGTTTCACGCTCAACGGAGCGCCCTTCATGGCTATTGCGGGCATCTGGCGCGAGGGCCAGGGTAATCATCCTTCGGCCTTCACGATGCTGACGACCGAGCCCGGCCCGGACATCGCGCCCTTCCACAATCGTCAGGTTGTCGTGCTGCGACCAGTGGACTGGTCGGCATGGATCAATCTAACCAAACCGGATTCCGAGCTGCTGAAGCCTCTTCCGGCCGGCTCGCTAAACGAAGAGACGGTTCGACAAGGAAGCGACTGAGCATGTTGGAGATAACGGTCCGGGACGCGCTTCCTGCAGATGTTCCATTCCTGCGTGACGCACTGACCAAGCTCAATGATGAAATGGAGACACTTTCCGGCGCCGCCGGTTTTCGCGCGGGACTGGGTAATCCCGGGGCGACCCGACCAGTTGCGATCACACCATCTGGCCGAAGGAGCCGAAACCAAGCCACGATCCTCATACGGGCATGGTCGACGGCCGAAATTCTAATGATCGCCTGACAGGGAGCTTCGGCTCCCTGTCAGCATTTTGGGGAACTTGTGCCCTCACATCATCGAGAGCAGAACGGCCTGCATATGCTCCCTTAGATCGAGTTCTCCCCTCGTCTCGATCTCGAGCAGGTACGTCGCCTTGGTTCGTCGATCGACTTCACTGACCGTGGGATATCCGCAAACGGCAAGCAGCGCCTTCTCTTCGGCCTGGCTGCGTGCAGCATGGTCATTGCGATCGTCATCTGGTTTTCGGATCGAAGACATGAACGCCGCGTAGGCAGCCTCGTGTGCTTCAATCAATGCCGACATATCGCCGGATGGCTCCTGCTCTCTCGCGATGCCAGTTCCGGCAACAGTCGTGCCGAGGACGGCGCTTCCGATTAGCATCCTGCGGCGGCTGATCCTGGACATCGTGAACTCCTGATGCTGTGCCTGAATGTAAAAGATAGCACCCAGCACGGCTTTTCACTGTCAGGAGAGATTCTCGAGCAGGGCCTTCATGTCATCGCCCAGGGTGGTCAACCCGTATACGATAGGGCCGCTCGCCCGGTAGCCGGGATATTGTTGACACGGCGGATAGCCGGCGGCATCACCGTCCTTTCAGGGGATTGGGGCAACATGAAGAAACTGATTTCGGCGGTGTTGGCCGCCACCTTCCTCGCGGCGACTTCGGCGGCCGCCGAACCGCATTTCGCTGACTACCCGACGAAAATCTACCTCAAGGGTAAGTCCGTCCTCCCGAAAATGACCGGGTCGGTCGCCCATTTCCGGACGCGGATCAACAACGGCATGAAAGCCGGGCCGAACTTCGGCGGTCATTTCACTCTGATCGAAATCGGCTGCGGCTCATCGTGCATCTTCGCGTTCCTGATCGATGCCCGCGATGGCAGGGTTGTCGACTTCCCGCTCGGCGGCGAGGAAAACTATCAGCTCCAGATGAAATACGGGATCGACAGCACGCTGCTGCAGGCCGAATGGATGGACACGAGTGTGGGCGACTACGATACCTGCGTCCGTGCCTACTACGATATCGGATCGGGGAATCTGACGAAGGTCTCCTCGGAGACTTACAAGATCGAGCGGTCCTCGTTCTGTAGCCAATGAACTGTTGTCGCCTTGTCAGTATCGGCGACATTCCGTTTGAAGTCGCAACGTGGCCAGGTGCTGCAGCTCTCGAAATCTCCAAACTTCCCGGTGCGAAGTTTGAGGACCCCAATCCGGCATTTCGGGCACGGCTCCTGCAACTCGCCGTCAACGGCTTCGATCTTGAGGCCGCCCTTCGTGACGAGTTCGGTGACGAAACGGGACGGAGTTGCCAAACTCGTATAAATTCGAACCTGTCTCTTTGCGCGGGTTAATGCCACGTAGAAAAGTCGCCGCTCTTCGGCCATGGGGTACGGGTCCGGGGCAGGCATCGGAATCTGCAGTAGCGGGTCGTCTTCGATTTGGCTGGGGAAACCGCGGAACCCTTCGACTACGTTCAGCAGCATTACGTAATCGGCCTCCAATCCCTTGGATGAATGGATCGTTTTGAAGGAGATATCGAGGACATCACCGAATCTGCGTTGCCAAGACCTCAAATGGCTCGGGGTGTCGCTTCGATAGCGTCCGAGCAGCAGGACGGTGATCCGATCCCCGCTACTGGGCTTTAGCCTCCCTTCCTCGATATAGCGGCGCATGAGATCGAACTGTTCTCTCACGTGCCCCTGAGAATTGGCCATGTCTTTGAAGCCGAACGCCAAGACGGACGCATTCGAATAGGTGCTCGTGGTTTTGACTGACTTTCTGATCTGGACAGGGTTCGCCTGGATAAACCTGCTGGAGATGTCGCAGAGCGATTGGGGACACCGAAATGTCGTTCCCAATGTCAGCCGGGACGCATAGGGGAAGATTTTCTCGAATTCGGTCATCACCGATATGTCCGCGCCAGCGAACCTGTTGATGCCCTGCCAATCATCACCCACGACGCACAGGTGGACCTGACCGTTCTTTTCGTCAGACAAAGCCTTCAAAAGGCGAATACGGGCGCGGGAGGAATCCTGGAACTCGTCAGCGAGAACCATTTTGAAAGGGCTCTGATATGTCCCGGCTTCGATATACTGTCCGGCCTGAATGAGCATATCCTCGAAGTCGATCCAGCCGCCCTCTCTCAGTCTTCGTTCCCACTCTTCGGAGATCTGATAGAACAGCTTTATGAACAGCAGGATGCGCGCAGCATGGCCGTCATTTAGCTGTTTGGCGACCGCCTCTTTCATTTGAGGCGGCGTGAGACCATTGCTCTTCACGTGCTGCTGAAAAACCCGAACCGTATTAGCCAGTTCCTTGTTGCTGATCGGCTGGAGGCCTTTCGCTTCGCGATCCGGATCAAAACGGATTGTTTGTCCGCGCTTCCTTAACTCGGCTTCCAACTTGGATAGTGCAGCACCGGTCGAAATCTCGTGCGAAGTGGTCTCGAAGAGTGCGGTGCCCATCTCCGCATGCAAGGACCTCTTCCATTTCGCGCCTTCGACATAATCGCCGTCGAAGTGATCCGGAGCCTTACCGTCGGCCCCGAGAGCGAAATGCTCGTGGTAAAGCTGGATATCGGGGTAATAGAAGTCGGGCTGATATTGTCGATGTGTTTCGGTCGCGGTTTTGTGCTCGTAAACGCGTTCGTACTCATACGCGACATGGTGGTAAAACAGCCAGTCGGCTATCAGCCGTTCTTCCTTGCTCTTGACGATGTCGCCATTGGCAGTTCGGTGCCCAACCCGGCCTTTATCATAGGCATCGGGTTCAGGCGCGGCACCTCGCCGACCGATATCGCGGCCGTAAACGAGACGGAAAATGTTCCAGTCGTTGTGAAATTTTGGGTCTCGGGTGGACAGGTCTTTGATGATCGTGCCAATCATCTCGACATCTTGACCCGACTGTTCGAGCCAGGGAGCCAGCGAGGGCTTCTCACCGCTCGCTGTTGCGATCACGTGCAGGCCAAATCCGTGAAATGTTTCTACCCTGACGTCATCGGCACCCTCGAAGTTCGCGAGACGTGCTTTGACTCGATCTCTAAGTTCCTGGGCCGCATTCGTGTTGAATGCGAGAAGAAGAATCTGTCTTCCGTTGGCCAATTTCTGATGCAAGGCGTAACCAGCCTTGGCGACCATCGTCGACGTTTTCCCTGATCCGGCAGCCGCCACGATTTGCACGCTGCTGTCCATGCAGATGCAGCCGTCGATCTGCTCATCAGTCAGCGGATTTTTCTCAACGGAATCGAAAAGGGGTTTCAGCAGCTTTTTCTGCGTGGCCCGAAACAGGTCGTTGTTGTTTTTGAAATCCGTCTTCAATTCCTCGAGCGGGGAATCTTTGTGCAACAATCTGTCCAGCGAAAAGTGTGACTTGGCCGGGGCTGGGAACTGAGCGAGAATTCTCTCGGCCGTCGCGGATGGTATCCACTTCGTGCGATCGACGAGCGGCTCCCATTTTGCGCGCCAGTCACGAACGCGATGTTGATAGTCGTCCTTGATGGGAGGCTGGGGAGCCGTCGGCTTCCTGGTCGCAGGCGGGGTTTTGGTATCGTCCTTGATCAGCCCCAATTTGGTCAAGACGGAATACCCGACCGCAATCGCTATGACCAAAAGAAATAATTCCACTATTTCCGCCTCAGTAAACCCATCCCTGTCCCCCGACTATCGCCCTAGAAGGGCAACTTCAACGTTAATGGCAGCGATGAGCTGTCGGACCCCGTATTAGCGCGACCTGTTCGGCAAGGTTCCCTGACGAGCCGTTGAACCTGCGGAATTGAAGCGTTGACACAGCGCGTAGCCGTGCGGACTGTATTTTTTTGGAGATCACCATGCCGTCAGAAACCCGTTCCCCTCGTCTTGCCGTCCTGATCGATGCCGACAACGCATCGGCCAAGATCGCCGACGGCCTGTTCGAGGAGATCGCCAAGATCGGCGAGGCCAGCGTCCGTCGCATCTATGGCGACTTCTCCAGCGCGCGTTCGAAGGGCTGGGCCGATATCCTGTCGAAGCATGCCATCATTCCCCAGCAGCAGTTCGCATACACGACAGGTAAGAACGCCTCCGACATCACGCTGGTAATCGATGCGATGGACCTGCTGCACAGCGGACGGTTCGACGGCTTCTGTCTCGTATCATCTGACAGCGATTTCACCCGGCTTGCGGCCCGCATCCGCGAGCAGGGTGTCGATGTCTTCGGGTTCGGCGAGCAGAAGACGCCTGAGAGTTTCCGTCAGGCCTGTCGACGGTTCATATACACGGAAAACCTGTCGGTGGCCGAGCAAGCCGCCAACCAAGATTCCGCCCCTGCGAGCAAAGCCCTCAAATCCCCAAGTGCCGCGACGCCGATCATCAAGAAAGTGATCGCTCAGATGGAGAGCGAAGACGGCTGGGTCTCACTGGGAGCCGTCGGCACCCAGCTCGCCAATCTCGCTTCCGACTTTGATCCTCGGACGTTCGGTTTCCGCAAACTGAGCGATCTAGTGCGGAAGACGAAAGCGTTCGACATGGAGCATCCCGAGGGCGGCAGTATGCGAATTCGCATTAAGCCGACCACAGGAGGTCGCCCCTCAACGAAGAAGTCTCCGGGATCTCGGTCCAAGGGCTGAAGGCGTAAGAGGGTGGTGACGGCATGACTTATGCCTTGTTCCAGATGTGGGGGCAGTTTCGGCAATCCTTGATTAGGGGGCATTTGTTCTATGTCGAGCAAGCTCGGAAGCGTTTGCTTTCGCAGTTTGACAACAACGAAGCAGATGCCGACCAAGCAGCCGAGGAGTGGTTAGAGGAAAGTGGTAGGTACTTTGATCCGGATCGACATGACGAAGGTAGCTTCTACGAGGCGGCAAACGACGTCCGGATCGAGTTTTACGGCCTCCTAAGTGATATGCGCGAGAACACTCGCCTGAGCGTTGTCGCCGGGATGTTCCATGAGTGGGACAAGCAGTTACGTGGTTGGCTGGCTCGCGAGATTAGGCACTGGCATCATGGTGATATTGCCGCCGCGAAAATGTGGTCGGTCAATTTCGATCAGATCGCCGAGTTATTAGAATGCCTTGGCTGGCCTGTCCGAACCACGGATTATTTCAGCAAGCTCGATGCATGCCGCCGTGTGGTCAATGTCTACAAACACGGCAAAGGCGATTCCCTCGATGATCTGAAGAGCCGATATCCGGAATATCTGCCCGATCCGTTCGAGGGTTCAGGGCGGGCTCTCTCAAACCTGGAATATCGTGATCACACGCATCTCAAGGTAAGCGACGATCAGCTGCAGGCGTTCTCTGATGCCATCGTTTCGTTCTGGCAGAATGTTCCCGAGAGCATCTTCGACACACAGGTCGGCGAAGTTCCGGGTTGGTTCGAAAAGGCCATCCAGAAGGATCAGGCCGACCGAAAGCAGGGAGGCAAGAAATGATCAAAACGACACTCGTACTCGTTTTCACGGCAGCCATCTCATGGCCCGCAGCCGCTTGTCTCGATCTCTCCAAGCAGCCGGAGATTTCAGCATCTGGTGATCTGAGCCGCCCAATGTTTGCCGGGCCGCCGAATTATGAGGATGTCCGGAAGGGCGATACGCCGGAACCCTCATACATTCTGACGCTGGATTTACCGTTTTGCGTGACCGGAGATGATTTCCTCGAAGATGGCCAAACCATCGACCGAATACAGCTGATCGACCAAAAAGGCATCCTGGCGAAACTCGTCGGGGAGGCTGTTGAGGTGAGGGGCAACGATCCTTTCGGCGAGCACACTGGCCATCACCATGCGCCATTATTGATGACGGTGGTTTCCGCCTCTCTCAACGAGGAACCTGCCGACGTCTCGTTGGCACAAACAACTGTGGAAGCGTTCTACCTGTATCTGGAGACTGGGGACGGGGCATCGGCCGCGATGAACGTGATCCCTGAAAAACGGGGCAAGGGACCGTTTTCGGCAGTGGCGCTTACGGATTTCTACGGGGATC
This sequence comes from Mesorhizobium sp. LjRoot246, assembly GCF_964254115.1. Taxonomy (NCBI): domain Bacteria; kingdom Pseudomonadati; phylum Pseudomonadota; class Alphaproteobacteria; order Hyphomicrobiales; family Phyllobacteriaceae; genus Mesorhizobium; species Mesorhizobium sp. LjRoot246. The sequence continues at coordinate 60,872 of NZ_CAXUSN020000002.1, forward strand.
TGAAACGGCCGCTGAAACTGCTGGAGGTGACGCAGCTATCCCGGAACCGATATCGGGCACGCTACGAGTTCGAAACCCGGAAAGGCAAAGTCTGTAACGGCTCGTCGGTTGTGACGACAAAGCAGGTTGACGGTTTGAATCTGGTTTCGTCGATCAAGTCCGAGAGCGGCTGCTAGCCGACGTCCTCGCGCATCAAGCGATCCTCGATCGGCACAAGGGCATCAGCCGCCCTGATCTGAACCTTCGACACCGGGCGCTGGCCGATCCAGGCCTCTGGCATGTTCGCGAGGGCAACATGCTCGGGGCCGTTGAAAATGATTTCTCCCCCGAGGCTCTCAAAGTCGAAATCGAGAAACAGCAAGTGGTCGGCTCGGGTATCGACACATCTGAAGACCGGTCCGCGTCCTGTTCCCGTCGCCTTCACCTGCACGCTACGCCCGTCGGCAGCGTGACCGTCGATGCCAGTCCCGTTCCCGCGCACGAGTCGAATACCGAAAATCTCCGCCGCGACGGCTTCCCCGATGTCGCCGACCAGGTTGCCGTCGAGCGTGAATTTGAGGCTCGCAGATTTGTAGTGCTCTCGCAACTTGTTACGCGCTGCCACCAGATCGGCGACGACTGGTGGCAAAATGAATTCTCGTCGATATGGCATCGCATTTTCCCCGCCCTGTTATGCCCTTTATGAATGTCGACTTTGCACAACTTTCTGGTTGAAGACCAGTGCACCCTTCGGTTGCCAACCACCTGACGGGTCGCCATAGTGTCGCTGCAATGTCTGCCGGTGAGCCGAACAGATGGGTGCAAGCCCGCGACATCGGCAAAGGCCTCGTCGATCGAGATGCGCTCGACGAGCGGCGTGTAGTCCCGAGGATGGCGATCGCAGCGTCACCCAGCCGCTGATAGTCCTTGAAATGACCGGCGACGAAAATCAGCTGCGGACAGAGCTCGCGCGCCCGCCGTCCCGGCATGCCGCCGCGAACGCCGAATGCCCTTGCCTCGTAGGAGGCGGCAAGCACGACACCGCCGCCGACGGCGATCGGCTTGCCGCGCAGGGACGGGGTTCAGCAGTTGCTCGACCGATGCGTAGAAGGCATCGAGATCGGCATGGAGAATTGTCGCCAGCGTTTCCATGCCTCTACCGGAAATCCCGCGTCTTCACCTTGATGCGGTCGATATGCTCGTAGGGATCGACGATATCGCGTGCCTTCGGCATGCCACGGGGATCGATGCCCGATCCGCCGTGATGAGCCTCGTCGCCGCGGCCGTGTGGCAACGGAAACGGCGCCTCGCGGTTTCCGACGCTCGCCAGTTCGGCCGACAGATCAGTCAGCTCGTGGGCGACGAGATGCACCACCTCCCCTTCCCTCTGGATGCGTCCGCGGACGCCGAGCATGGCCGACGAAAGAAGCACGCGCCGGAATTTCTCGAACACCTTGACCCAGACGACGACGTTTGCGGCGCCCGTCTCATCTTCCATGGTGAGGAACATCACGCCTTTGGCCGATCCCGGCCGCTGCCGGACCAGCACCAGGCCGGCGGCCTGGAGCCAGCTTCTGTCTCGCGCCTGCATGGCTTCCTGACAGGTCACGATGCGGCGCCGGCAAAGATCGGCACGCAGGAACGAGACGGGGTGGCTGCGCAAGGTCAGCCCGACATGGCCATAATCCTCGACGACCTCGCGACCGGCCGTCATTGGCCTGAGGGTGATGACAGGCTCGCGGATTTCCGGCACGGTCCTCTGTTCACGGGACGTGGCGGCCGCAAACAGGGGCAAAGGTTCATCGCGCAGCGCCTTGATCGCCCAGAGCGCATCGCGGCGGGCAAGGTTCAGATCCGGCAAAAAGGCATCGGCCTCGGCGAGCTGGACCAGTGAAGCCGCTGGCACGCCGGCGCGGCGCCAAAGATCGTCAACTGAGGCGAAGGGCTCGTCGGCCCGTGCCGCGACGATCGCGGCTGCGTCATCATTGGCGAGACCCTTCACCATGCGCAGGCCAAGCCGGACAGCGAAGCAATCTTCGACATCGGTCGGCTCCAGCGTGCAATCCCAGCGGCTGGCATTGACGCAGACGGGGCGCACCTCGACGCCATGATCGCGGGCGTCACGCACGATCTGGGCCGGCAGATAAAAGCCCATCGGCTGCGAGTTTAAGAGCGCCGCACAGAACACATCCGGATGCCAGCATTTCATCCAGCTCGAGGCATAAGCGATCAGGGCGAAGGAGGCGGCGTGGCTTTCAGGGAAGCCGTAGCTTCCAAAACCCTCCAGTTGCGAAAAGGTCTTTTCGGCAAACTCCGAGGTGTAGCCGTTGGCGATCATGCCGTTGATCAGCTTGTCGCGGAATTTCGAGACGCCGCCGGTGTGCTTGAAGGTGGCCATGGCGCGCCGCAACTGGTCGGCCTCGCCGGCAGAAAAGCCGGCGCAGACCATGGAGACCTGCATTGCCTGCTCTTGAAACAGCGGTACGCCGAGTGTCTTGCCGAGAACGCGCTCGAGCTCTGGTGTCGGAAACGTCACCTCTTCCGTCCCATCGCGCCGGCGAAGATAGGGATGGACCATGTCGCCCTGGATCGGCCCCGGCCGAACGATCGCAACCTCGATGACCAGGTCGTAGAATGTCCTGGGCTTCATGCGCGGTAGCATCGACATCTGCGCGCGGGATTCGATCTGGAACACGCCAAGTGTGTCGGCCTTCCTGATCATCGCATAGGTGCGCGGATCTTCGGCCGGGATCGTCGCCAGGTCGAGTGTGACGCCCTTGTGCTCGGACAGGAGATCGAATGACTTCTTCATGCAGGTGAGCATGCCCAGGGCCAAGACATCCACTTTCATGAATTTGAGGGCGTCGATATCGTCCTTGTCCCATTCCACCACCTGGCGGTCCTTCATCGCCGCCGGCTCGATCGGCACGAGGTCGTCAAGACGATCATGCGTCAGGACAAAGCCGCCCGGATGCTGCGAGAGATGCCGCGGTGTGCCCGCAAGTTGCGCCGCGAGCTCCAGGGTCAGGGGCAACCGACGGTCGCCGAGATTGAGGTTGAGCTCTCGCGCGCGCTGCTCATCGACCGCCTCGCCATGGCCCCAGACTTGCGATGACAGGAGTTTGGTCATGTCCTCGGGCAGGCCGAGCGCCTTGCCAACATCACGAACGGCACCTTTCGTCCTGTAGCGAATGACAGTCGAGCAAAGCGCTGCGTGGTCGCGGCCGTAGGTTTCATAGACCCACTGCATGACGATCTCGCGCCGTTCATGCTCGAAATCGACGTCAATGTCAGGTGGCTCACGCCGTTCCTGGCTTACGAACCTCTCAAACAGGAGTTTGTTGCGTTCGGGATCGATGGAGGTGATGCCGAGCACATAGCAGACGGCCGAATTGGCGGCCGAGCCGCGGCCCTGGCAAAGGATGTCCTGGCTGCGGGCGAAGCGGACGATCGAGTTCACGGTGAGAAAGTACGGCGCGTATTCGAGCGTCTCGATCAGCCGCAGTTCGTGTTTCAGAATGCCAACGACCTTATCGGGCAGACCCTCGGGATAGCGTCGGGCCGCACCTTCCCAGGTAAGCTTTTCCAACGCTTGCTGGGCCGTCAGCCCCGGCATGGTCTTTTCCTCCGGGTATTGGTAGGCGAGCTCGTCCATCGAGAAACGGCAGCGGTCGGCGATTTCGACCGTGCGCGCCAAGGCCTCAGGATAATTGCTGAACAGTCGCGCCATCTCCTCGGTTGGCTTGAGATAGCGATCGGCATGACGTTCCCGTTGGAAGCCGGCGTCATCGATGGTGACGTTGTGGCGAATGCAGGTGACGACGTCCTGCATGATGCGGCGGGCCGGTTCGTGGAAGAGCACGTCATTGGTGACGACGGTGGGCACGCGCATCGCTGCCGCCACGTTTGCCAGTTCGTAAAGTCGGAGCTGATCGTTCGGGCGCCTGCGCAAGGTGAGCGCTAGATAGGCGCGATCCACGAAAGCCTCGCGCAGCCGCCGCAGACGGACGGCACAGAGGTCATCAGCCTCGTCGGGAACGAGCACCGCGATCAGTCCCTCGCCATAGGCAACGACGTCATCCCAATCGAGATGACACTTCGCCTTGCCGGCCCTGCCCTTGCCGAGCGAAAGCAGGCGGCAGAGGCGCGAATAGGCCGGTCGGTCGGTCGGATAGATCAGGATCGACATGCCATCGGCGAGATCGAGACGGCAGCCGACGATCAGCCGGACGCCTGTCGTCTTTGCCGCTTCATGCGCGCGCACGATGCCGGCAAGCGAATTGCGGTCGACGACAGCGAGCGCCTCGATACCGAGCAGTGCGGCCTGCGCAAACAGCTCCTCGCAGGACGATGCACCCCGCAGGAACGAGAAATGCGAGGTGACCTGCAGCTCGGCATATCGAGTTCCGACGATCATCCGAAGATCCCGTGCATGAACCATTTGTGCGATCCGGTCGCGGCGTCTTCGCCGTCGCCGGCGCGGTAGACCCAGTAGCGCTCGCCGTTCTGGTCCTCGACCTGAAAATAATCCCGCACCGCCGCGAGCTCGGCGTCGCGCTTCCACCATTCTCCGAAAACGCGTTCCGGGCCGTCCGCCCGCTTTATGCGGCGGCGCACGCCGCGCCAGGTGAAGGTCACGGGCGGATGGTCGGGAAGAAGTGCGACCGTCTCGATCGGCTCGGGTTGCGGCAGCAGCCGCGACGGACGCGGCCAATGGCCGGGCCAGCCCTCGCCGGTGTCGGGCGCCATCGGCGCAATGCGTTGAACCGAGCGTTCGGGAACGTCGCTCTGCACCGGGGCGAAGCGATAGAGCCGGTCCTCGCCGACACGGTTTGCGAGGATGTCGATGACATCGGAGACGTCGGGCTCCGGCGCCTCGGCGAGCGAGGAAATCATCTGCTTGGCCCGCAGCGGCTCGGCGACCGTCGCGGCAAGCCGCATCAGCTCGATTCCGAACCCTGGATCGATCGTCTCGATCTTGTCGGTGAGGAGTCGGGTCAGGCGCTTCACATCGCGCACCGGCGTTGCAGTGCCGGCACGGATCGCCTCGATGCGGTTATCGACGCGGAAGAACAGAAGGTCGAGCCGCCGCGCGCCCTGCCCTCGCGTCTCGAGTTCGGCGCAAAGTTCGGCCACCAGCTTGCCGGTATAGCGCGCGATCGTCTCTGGCGCGCCGATCGGCTCGGCAAAATTGCGGCGCACCTCGACGATTTCCTCCGGCCGGATCGGCTCGATCGTTTCGCTGACCCGGGCAAAGGCCTGGTCGAGGCGGCGGCCGGGTTCCGGCCCGAAACGCAAGGCGAGCGCCGCGCGCGGCGTGCCGGCGAGATCCGCAATTGTCTCGAAGCCGAGCCGCCTCAGGCTATCGACCGTGCTGGCGGCCAAGCGAAGCGCCGCGATCGGCAAAGGCAGGACCGCCTGCGCCGTCTCGCCGGATGGAATAACGATGGTCTGCCGCCCGCCGAAGCGGGCCAGCGCATGCGCGGCACCCCAGGTGTCGGCGACCGCCGCCCGCGCCGTAATGCGGGATGCGGCAAGCCGCTCCACCATCCCGGTAAGCATTGCCGCCTCGCCGCCATGCAGATGATCGGCGCCGGTCGTGTCGATGACGAGGCCGTCCGCGGGATCGACGGCGACGATAGGCGCATAGCGGCGCAACGCCCACAGCGCCAACCGCTCGAGCGCGATTTCGTCGGCGTCGGGCTCGGCGTCATGAACAATCAGGCCCGGGACGAGCGCCTGCGCCTTGCTCCCCGGCATGCCGATGCGCAGGCCGGCCGCGTGGGCTGCCGCATCGGCGGCGAGCACGACACGGCGACGACCGTCGCGGCCGATGAGTACGAGCGGCGTCTCAGGCGGAGGCGCGGCGTCGCCCGATTTCCTTCTGAAGCGGTCTGTCAACCACAACGGAAGGAAGAGCGATACGACCCTTGGCATCGCATGCCTCCACTGTAAAATCTGCACTCTCTCCGGCCCGGCATCGGATCAGCTCAACGTGCCAGCGCGCCCGTCCGATGCCCGGTACCGGCAATGGCGTCGACGGCAGGACCGACACCCGCCAGCGTGTCTCGGCGGCGGTTGGCTGGCAAAAATCGGTTGCCTCCGTCTGCCGACGCCAGCGGCGAATGGCGATGCCGATGGCGCCGGAGCTTTCGGCGGCAAGCTGCAGACGCCGTGAGGCCGTCATCGAAAGCCGGGCAATCTCGGCAACGACGGCGCCAAAGCCGCCACGAAGCCCCTCCTCAAAACAGCCGAGAGCGGATTTTTCGTCGCCGGCTTCGACATAGATTACCCGTCCCGGAGGAAGGCCGGCCTGTTCGATCGCAGGCGCGAAAAGATCGGGCCGGGTAACGCACCACAGCACCTTGCCGGCAGTCCGCGCGGCAATTCCCGCTGCAAACAGTGCCGCGGCCGCGCCATCGACGGCGCCATTTCCGCCGCCTGCCACCTCGTGCAGACCGCCAAAGGCCAATCCTCCTCCCGGCAGAACCCTGTCGATGGCAGCCACTCCGAACGGCAAAACCGTGCGGGCGCGCGCGCTTCCGCCCTCGAGACGCGCGATGCGTTCTCGAAGCTCGGAAATGGCAGCAGGGGGCGCCGATACACTCATCTGACCCTTGAAACGCGAAAAGCCTGTGATATGTTCTACATTTGTTCTCGTCTTGGGTAAGAGTCAATCGGGATGATGTCATGACCTCTGCGGAAGGCGAAGGCGTCGAAGCTCCGAAGCTCCCGAACAGCAATGGAGACAGGTGATGACCATCACCATCCGCGTCGAAGGAGCGCAGCTGGAAGAAATCGTGCGCGGCCTGCTCGCCGCACAGGACGTGTTCGACGAGGCCGGCGTCACCCCAGATCAGGCGGCGACGGCGCGCTTTGTTGTCGAAGGTTGGGACATCCGCGGCTTTGCCGGCAAAGTGCCCGAGGAAGAACTCGCGATCTGCACCGTCTGGGACGAGGCCGACCAAGCGGCGGTTCAGGCTTGCTGTGCCGGCTGGGCTGTCGACAAAATCCCAAGCTCGGCCGATCTCGAGCTCGTCAGGGAACCCCAGCATTTCAGGCTTACGTCGGAGGAAGAGCGCGGCGAGTGGCTTTTCCAAACCGCTGATGCCGGCATTCTCGAAGAGATGTGCGAGGAAGGCTATTTCGACGACGGACGGCCCGAAGACGAGGTCGTCTTCTTGCTCGACGATTGGGATTTCGAGCAACTGACCAACGAGCAGCGGCGGCTATATGACCAACGGATCTATCCGCTGATGCGTGTGTGGTTTTTCGAGCGTGAACGTTTTGAGGAAGAGTATGCTCATCGTCGCGCTGAGTGGTCAGGCCGGTCGCCGGATGAGCGGCAGCTCACCTTATTCGCAGCGTGAGTGCGACGTCGCTATAAGAACGTCGATCAATCGTACAGCGTCCGGCCGATAATGCCTTCATTTGCCTCACCCAATCTACCACCACACGCCGCCGAGCTTGACGACGACGCGCTGCTGGACATCGTCCAGCGGCAGACGGTCGGATACTTTTGGGAGGGCGCCCATCCGGTCAGCGGCCTTGCTCGCGATCGGCAGAAGACCACCGGCGACCCTGCCAATGATCTCGTCGCGATTGGCGGCACCGGCTTCGGCATCATGGCTCTTATCGTCGCGGTTGAACGCGATTGGATCGATCGCGGTGCAGCGCTGCGGCGATTGCTCCAGATGCTCGACTTCCTGGAACGTTCGCCGCGCTACCACGGCATGTTTCCACATTTCATCAATGGCTGCACAGGTGACACCATCCCCTTCCGGCGCAGGGATGACGGGGCGGACCTCGTCGAGACAACCTTCTTGTTCCAGGGATTGATCTGCGCCCGCGAATATTTTGCCGCCAACACTGCAGAAGAAAGCACCCTGCGCGATCGTGTGAACGGGATGCTAAACCAGACCGAGTGGGACTGGTTCGTACGCGGAGACCAGCAGCTCCACTGGCACTGGAGCCGGAACCATGGCTGGGCGATGGATAGCCCGATCACGGGCTGGAACGAATGCCTGCTCAGTTTTGTGCTGGCGGCGGGATCGTCATGCCACCCTATCGATCCGAAGATCTATCACGAGGGCTTCGTCGCCGGATCCAGCTTTCAAAACGGGCGTGCGTACCACGGCATCTCGTTGCCGCTCGGCATGAATTTCGGCGGTCCGCTCTTCTTCGCCCATTACTCTTTCTGTGGGCTCGATCCGCGCGGCCTCGTTGATCGCCATGCTGATTATTGGGACCAGAACGTTCGGCACGCCCAGATCAATCATCGGCATTGCGTCCTCAATCCGCTCGGGCATGTCGGATATGGTCCGGATTGCTGGGGCCTGACATCGAGCCATGGCCCCGGAGGCTACGTTGCACATGCACCGGATAGGGATTTGGGCGTCATCACGCCGAGCGCCGGGCTGTCGAGTTTCCCCTACGTGCCGACAGAAGCCATGTGCGCGTTACGAGGCTTCCTGATCAAACCCCGAAAGCGCATCTGGGGGCGCTTCGGTTTTGTTGATGCGTTTTGCGAAAACCGAAACTGGTATTCCCGAACCTATCTTGCGATCAATCAGGGGCCGATCGTCGCCATGATCGAGAACCACCGGACAGGGCTCTTATGGGATCTGTTCATGGCCGCACCAGAAATACGGATTGGCCTGGCGAAGCTCGGCTTCACCAGCCCGCACCTCAGCCGCGATTTCGCAAAGGCAGGGTGAGCCGAAGCGCTCAGAATAAGCATTGGGCCTGCGGGGCTAGCCTTTCGGGTTCGCTGCAGGTCTCGATAAGCCCGCGAATCTTGCCGTCGCTGGAGAAGCCTACCGGCCGCAAGCGCGATCAGCTCGAAGCGTGGTTCGCAGGGCCGGAAGGCCCATCAGCTCTCTTCGCCGGGCGCGTTCTCCCCTTCGATGAGAAGGCAGGTCTCATTTGGGCGAGGCTCATGTCCGAAGGAACAGCCGCCGGTCGCCCGCGCTGCGCGCTCGACACAATCATTGCCGCCGTTGCGGAATCCAACGGCTGCACGATCGTCACAGACAACGAGAAGCATTTCACCGAGATCGACACGATCAACCCGTTGCGCGAAAGCTCATGAGAGCGAAAATCTAGACGATCTCCCCGTATCTGATCAGGTCGGCCGAAAAACTCCCGTCTCCATTTGCCGTCTGTCGATCGAACCGATGTGATATTTGAAATCTTGCAGAGCGATCCGGGGCGCGTACTGATCGCCTTAACTATCAAAGTCCGAGAAGGGATCGTAGCTTCTGCTCAATATCTACTGAGTCTATACCACCTCCCTCGGTGGTCGTGACTAAGATGCCGGCGTCACCCTCCCCCTCGTCTTCCGGCAACACCCCTTGAGAGCGATACCAATCCAGCTTCGCTAGCCAGCGGCGTCGATATGCTGGTTCGGACAGCAGCCCAAGATGCTCCAAAAAGATGCGCCGACCAGTCTCTGCGTCTTCAATCGTGAAGTCAGGATATCGAACGCTGCCGTCCTGCCCTGTGAAGGGTTGTTCGTAGGCGTAGGTGATGCCAAGGGCGTGAAGCAGATTGGCAATGATCACCTCCGATTTTGAGCGGACTAACTCGCCCCGGGTGGTGCGGTGAATGAGTCCTTCTTCGAGGAAGGCCCCGACATGCTCGACAGGCTTGGGATCGGAAAACAGATTTGTCAGCCGACGGGCGGTCTCGGAATGCTCGGATAGAGACAGCTTAAGGAGGGCCCGAAGGTCGCCCTGGTGAAAGAGGACCACTTCTTCGCGTTGACGAGTCAATGCGGTGTAGAGCAGTTCGCGCGAAAGCAGGCGGCAGGGGTTCGGGACCACGATGAACGTCATCCCGAATTCGCTGCCTTGGGCTTTGTGGATGGTCAACGCATAAGCGAGCTCCAAAGGCGCTTCGCCTTCATCGCCGAAATCACTCCCTCCAAAGCCAAACTTGAAGCCGAGCTGCGAAGAGAATTCGACCTCGATCTTCCAGGGGAGCCCCTTTGGCTTCCAACTGCTCCCTTTGAACTGGCCCACAACGATTCCGATCTCGCCGTTTGCGAGATAACCCTTCTCCATTTTTGGATAGACGTCGTACCGCCTCGCATTGGCGACATTGATCACTTTGTCGCCGTACAGGACCCCTTGTGCGCCCAACGGCTTGCAGGTCTTTCGCTCCCAATATTTTTCGGGCTCGGCCCAAGCACGCGCTTGCCGCCGGAAGGACTTCTGAAGCCACCGGTTCAAACCGTCTACGCCAGTCTCGCCAGCGCGCACCGGTGACAGTATCTGCCATGCCTCAGCGTCGGCGCCTCCACCACGACGGCTTTCGACGCCCTTGGCGTCCTTTTCCGAACGCGACAGGTTGAAGTAGACCGCCTTATTATACGGACGACCGCCGAGGCTAATTTCGAAGGTGGCGTCGTCTCGCTCATCGTCGAAGCCTTGCTTGTGCGAAATGGCCCGCGTCGCTGCCTTGATTTCGGCAAGAAGCTTTGTCTGGAGGTCGGTGTCGCCTTCCCAGCGAACAGCTCGAATGCCGATCGACTTGCCGCTGGCTAGACGATCCCAGGCTTCATCAGCACCGGGATCGGGAGCCTCTCCCCCGAACCACCTCGACAAGATGATGTCGTCACGAGCCGCTGGCGGCTGTCCCGCCGCGACTGATTGCTCGGTCTGCCGGCGCACGATCTTAAGTTCCGCATACCCGGCGAGCGCCTCGTTATTTGCGATGGCATGTTCGTCGTTCAAATAGCGAACGATGTCGACAAAGGGGCGACCCGCGCCGATTGGCGGGAGCTGCCTCGGATCGCCCACCAAAATCAATCGCTCGACCGCCGTTGTCTCTATTGCGTCAAGGGTGGCCGCCAATTGGTCTTCGGTCAGCATCGAGCACTCGTCGATGACTACAGTCTTGAAGCCGCGCTCGCGGTTGGCGTCATCGGTAACGCGATAGGCCCCGGTCAGCGGGTCATAGCGTCCGAGTGCCAACAAAAATTGCGCAAGTGTGTAGGCCTGCGCATTGTTGGCCCGCTTTTGCATCTGAACTCGCGCTTTGCCGGTCGGGGCGAGCAGGAGGACACCCCCGGCGGCGACCGACGGCAACGACAGGAGGGCCGTCAACAGGCTCGTCTTGCCCGTGCCAGCAGGCCCGATCAGAACCGAAAACCGGGACCGATAAATCTCCTCCAGCGCTTTGGCTTTTTCGATGCGCGCAAGCTCTTCCGTTTCGGGGTCGCTCGCGTCGGCAAATGGCGGAAGCTGCTGGTCGATGAGGGCTCGCCAATCGTGCTCACCAGCATGGCGTTTGCCCGCGAGGCGCCGCTTCACACGAGCCGAGATGATGTCGCGTGACTCTACATACTCCTGGAGCTGCCATGCGGGCGTGCCATCCGCCATACGGGCGACGGCGATCCTTGCCTTCAAGAACGTGCCAAATGCCTCGATCCAATCGGCGCCGATTGCGCATTGGGGCGAGATGTCGAGGTCGCGGACGCGTTGCACGAGCCAAGATTGGGGAAGCAAGGTATGCCCTTCACCAGCTGCTCGATCGAGCGTGGTGATCATAAAGGCGCGGCCGCGACGGGGATCAATCGCCTCCGCACAGCGGGAGGGATCAGGTACGGGCGCCGCTGCCGCAATCGTAGCGTCGGGGAACAGCCCACGATCGATCACTGCTGCCGAAATCGGGTCTATGCGTCCGCGGTCGTCTTCGAAGCAAAGATACGGGTTCGCTAGAATTTCTGCGTCGGAATCCGTGATGGCTGCCCGCTTGCGTTCCTCGGTTACAAACCATCGGGTCGCCTGATCGGCGGTGATCTCGAATCTGGCAAGCAGCTTCAGCAGCGCCCGCCGTTCTGGCTTCAGGCTGTCCCAGAGCTTGGCCGCCGTCGAACCGACTGTCGCTGCCAAATCGGGGGCGAGCAGTGTCGGCTCGTGAAGCACCTTTTCAACGAGCGGCCAAGGATCGCGCACCTCCTGAGATCCGTCGGCGTGCAGCTGTTGACCAATAGCATGGGCGACCAGGGTGCCGTGAGTCAATCCGAACGCTGTTAGCGCTGAACCTAGGCCGGGAAAGGCACCCCGAAGCCGCCAGATTCGGTTGAGCTGATTGTCGACCCAGCCCCGAGCGGCGGACCAGTTGCCAGGCACCATTTTTTCGAGCCGCTCCAGTAGCGACGCGCAGGCGAGCAGAACCGTGATCGTTTGGTCATGCGTCACATGCTCTGTGCCCATTGAGAATGCATCCCAATGTTCCTCGGGCGCATGGAGCACAAAACTCGACAAATCGATGCTGGGGTCTTTTGCGGCCAGGTCAATCACGTCGTGGTAGGGAAGGAGAAAGCCGTCCTTGATCTCTGGCCGTATCGAGTGATGCAGATTGCGCTCCCACAGGACGCAGCGCATGGCATCCGACGGCGCGCCCTTCTCGTAGATGTATTCGACAGAAGGGTCGACCTTGAGAACTCGACCTATGCCGACGATGACCCGCCGCCCGTCGTCCGATAGCGGAGTGCGCTTGGCGTAGAAGAAGACAAGTGACTCCTCCGGTGCGATGGCGCCGAAGAATGTGTCGAGCATCGAAAGCTGGTTCCGGCGTTCCTGAACCCAGAGCTTATCGAATTCGAGGTCGGGCTCGAATTCGGGTCGGAAATCGATCTTGTAGGCCTTGGCCCGGTCGGGGATACCGTCGTCCGAGCTCTTCATCATCCAGGCGAAAGGAACAGCCGCAGCCGAGAAGGCCGCATGGTGAAAGTGGCTTTCCTGGAAATGTTTGTATCTGGGGTCGTGGCTATAGGGGTGGCGGACCCTCCGGGCATAACCGAAGGGCGCCATGAATGCTCCGCGTTCTGCGGCGCACGCCGGTAGCCGAGCGCCGTCGGGATCCCACGCGGCCCCAGCGACGCTCGTCTCGAAATCGTCGTCCTTGGTTTCCGCCACTCTAGGCAGGATCAAGCAGGATGTGTTTCCCCGCGGATTGGCGCAGATCTTCCCGGCCCAACGACTGTCGTGCCATGGCACGCGGACGGAAACGTGCATCGTCGGCAGCTGTCTCGCGCCCCTGATCATTGCCAAATCCTCCCTCGTATTCCTGCCGTGATCCTCACCAGGGAATAGCATCGTGACACAGGTGGTGCATTTTGCATATCATGCCACAACAACAGCAGGAGACTGGGGCCATGGCCTCCAGATCGGGCAGGAAGGAGTTCCGGACCTCGGTCATTTTGACTGAAGGGCAGTTCAGCCGTGTTCGGGAGATCGCACAAGCGAATGACGCATCGATCGCATGGGTCTTGCGCCAAGCCGTCGACCGCTACTTGGAGGCGCAAAGCGCCACGTCGGTAAGGCAGGCTGGAAAGCCGCCGGCGACGACGAAAGTACGCTGATGCAAGGGGAGCAAGTCATGGGACGGGGAAGAAAGGAAGGCGAGAACGCACCACACGCCCGTTGGCCGGCAGGCCGCTTGGAGGCCCACTCCATTCTTTGGAGCGTTCCAGCACCCGCGAAGATGCTCCATGCCTGATCTTCACACTCCCCCGGTCTCGATCCTCGATCAGATCAAGAACAACCTGCGAGATCGGTACGACACCGGTTATCCGATCCTCAAGGAATTGCTACAAAATGCAGACGATGCGGAAGCCGGAAAGTTCAGGCTCGATGGGTTGCCGGGCTGGTCGACCGCGACCAATCCGCTTCTTCGCGGGCCGGGACTCTTGGTAGTCAATGACGGTTTCTTTCGCGAGGAAGACAAGAGAGGTATTCTGTCATTCGGCGCAAGCGGCAAGGCTGCTGACAGTGCGACGATCGGCAAGTTTGGCTTTGGCCAGAAAGCGGTGTTTCATCTCTGCGATGCGTTCGTTGTCTACGCCCGAACGGAAAACGATGAAACATTCAGCACGATCGTAAATCCGTTCCTGAATGTCGACGTAAGTGGCAATATCAGCCGGCAGTGGGAGCCGCCCGACGGTGGTCTCGATCCCGCCGACCTGGAATTGCTCAGGCGCGAGGTTTCCTCAGATTTTCCGCATCGCCACCTTCTTCTGTGGCTGCCGTTGCGTCGAAAAGACATCCAACCTGCTCCAGGAGTTGGCTTCTCTACCAATATTCCGTTGATAGAGGGGACGATCGGGGGGCTCAACAGACCCGGCGATCTGCGCATTCTGCTGACCGCGCTTCGCCATCTGAAGTTCATCGAGATTCGGGAATGCGGCGAGCTTCGCTGCGCGCTCGAACTCGATGATACTCAAGGCCGCTTTCTCGGACCGAACCGCTCAAGCGATGGTGTTCGCTCCTTCGGAGGTGCAATCCGGTCCGCAATAGACAACTCAACCGCGCCCTTCGTCGGGCGTGAGGCAATGATCCCGGATAGCCGTCTCGCAAGCTTGAAGCGCACGCAGCACTGGCCGCAAACGATCAGCGTTCTCAGTCCAGAGCCCGTGTCAGAGAAGGGAGAACCGCACGGAGCGACAACGCTGCTCCGCGCTTCGCCTGGCGCTACTGACCGGGCCGAGGTCGCGCAGCTGCGTGTTTCCTGGGCAGTGTTCCTGCCGATCTCGGACGCCTCCGACTTCGTCATCCCGGTCGATGGGAGCGCGCTCGGCCGGTTCCATCTACTGCTCCACGGTTACTTCTTCCTTGATAGCGGCCGTCGGCGGATCGAGGGCCTAGATGCGCCTGCTGAGCATGACGAACCTGCCGACGCTTCGGCGTTGCGCCGTGCATGGAATGCCGAGCTTCGCGACACCGTCGTGCTGCCGCTTCTGCCGACTCTGTTAAGAGACGCGCTCGATTCTGCGATGGTGACATCAGCGGAGCTCGCGGAGCTCGTGTCGGCGCTCGCACGACACGAGTGGTTTAGAAGTAACCAGGAAGCTATTTGCCGGGAACATGCGTTGGCGCGCGTACTCGAAGCGCCGGGCAGTATCGTTTGGCGTGTTGTTTCATCGGGCGACGTTCTGCGCCCACTGCCGGCCTCCGTGGCGGACGCCCCTCGACGGCTCGAAGAACTGTTCCGCGCTATTGGTACGTGGGCCGGGTCGAGTGGTGTGCGCCTTGTCGTCGATGACAGCACCGCGCTGAGCGCGCGGTCGATGCGCTGGACTAGTGAGGACCTGGACGCAGTATTTTCCGGGTTGTCTTCTCGCGCATTTCAATCACGCGATCTCGCAAGGCTTCTCGTCGATTTCCTTAACACGGCGGTGCTTGGCAATGCCGAGCGTTCGGCCATCAGGCCGCACCTTGTCGCGGCTCTGCGCAAGGCGATGACCGAAACTCAGCCGCTTGCTTCATCCGAACTCGTCAAATTGGCTCTTGGCCATGTTCCGCACGGTGTTCTGTTCCCGCTCCCGGCATCCGTCGAGAACCGCCAAGTCCTGCGAGTGCTGGCCACCGCCCCTGCCAATATCCTGCCAGTTCGCAGCGAATGGCTCGACGAAAGCCAACGCCGTCCACGGCTTTCCAACCCTGACCTCAAGACGCTGCTAGCCTCACTTGAACCGCTGATCGGCGGTGACCATGCAGACCAGGCGGCGACTGCCGCGTTAGCGCTGCTCGCTCAGGGTGAACGGAACATCTCCGAACTGGCGCGCGATCCCGAATTCGCGCCCATCAAGGTTCTTCGGGCGCGGGATGTCCGTCTCCGCAGCCCTATTGTGCTGTCACTCCAAACGCTCGTCGAGCGGTCCCAGGCGGGACTTCTGTTCGCAAACTCGCCTCAAGCTAACTCGTGGCTGCCGCTGCTGGTGGACGCATTGCGGGACGTGTCCCCGCTTATCGTGGAAGGCAGCACAGTGCAGCTTCTGCGTGATATGGACGGGGCAACGCCCGTGCTCCAGTCAGCCGGCAAAGATTCCGCTTCCGCGCTGATCAACAAAGCCATGAGCTTTGGATCGGAGAGCGCCCGCCAACGGCTAATCACGGAGCTCGGAACGGACACTAAGGACGATCCGGCACCGGCGCGGCGTCTCTGCGCTGGCTTCCCTGAAGCGGGATACTCAGCCGCGAAGCTTTGGACACTCGATACGAACCACCAACGGATCGAACGAATCGCCACCGCTTTCATCGAAAGGAGCCAAAACGAGTTTCTCGTTCCAGCCAGCATTGCCGATGGACTTGCTCGAACACAACGAAACCATTTGCGGATAGCGGTACTGGACACCGCCAACTTAGAAACGCTGTTCGACAAGAACATCGCCGCCATCGAACAGGTCGCGCCCACCCTCTCAGAACGAGAAGCGATTCTTGAGACTGATCTGACTAATGATCTGCTGATCCGTTTACCCGTCCACGAACGACAGGATGGAACACTTGGGGACGGAAGGGGCGTCTTTCGCGCGATCGACGAATGGCCTGTTCCTGGAACGCTGCAGGCTGTCGTCTCCATAGTCCAGCCGTGCCGTAGCCGGAAGGCACGTGAACGGCAGGAGCAGCTCATTGAGGTTTGGTCGCCGCAAAGGCAGATCCAGGTGGCATTGGCTCAGGCGAAGCCCCATCGCTTTCGCGGTGAGGTACTTGATGCCCTGGCAAAGCTGACATCTCAGCCCGAGGAGCGTTTGCTTGAAACGCTTCGCGCCAAGCCGTGGCTTCTTGCGGACGAACAGCCTGTGGGGCCGCAGGATGTGCTCGCCCTTCCGCCAACGGTAGACGAAGCCGCGCGAGCGCTCCTTCTGAAGAGGGGAGAGGCACCTCCATTCCTACCTGTTGCGAAGTTGGCCATCGATGTGCGCGGGCATCAGGGGTTCGATCATCTTCAGAAATGGGTTCTGCCGGATAGGCGCTCCTCCTTCAACGCGCTGGCATTGATGATCGAGGATGCAAGGATCATCGGACGCCTCGGAGCGGCGAACGGCTATCCGGTCGACGATTTCTCGACGTTAGCCAGCGACGGCGGAGACCTCGGATTGCCGGGCTGGCCCTTACTGGCGGCGGTCCTATCCTCATCTGGAGATAGTCGCGACGACGTCACAAAGATCGTCGCGGCCTTCGCTGACCTTGACGCATCCAACGCAAAGCTGGCGGGAACTCATCTCGACAGCTTGGCGACGGCGGCGGAAAAAGGGCAAAAAGGCGATGCCGCACGCAGAGCTTTTCGTCACGGGTTTAGTGTTGTCGCATGGTGGCCGGAAGATGCGCGCCGCCAGGTATTTGGTGGAACGCGTGTTCTCACCGAGGCCGGGAGTTGGCGCAGTGCCCGGGAGGTCGTCCAGGACGGTGATGGCCTCGACCCAAGGCACATATTGGCGCGGGACTATACGTCCATACTCGGAAGACGTGAGCTGCAGCACGCGGGGGTTCCCGACGCTGAAGATGCCTCCGTCGACCTGTTTGCGGCCAATCTTTGCCAAGGAGAGATAAGAGACGTCGATCTGGTCGCGTTGGAAGCCCAGTCTGCTGATCAGCAGCGCTCGTTCCTCGATGCATGGAAGGGGTGCGTGCCCTCCGACCTGGTGATCGTCTATCTCGGGCTCATTGGTCGCAGCGAGCCCTTCAGGCGCCTCGCGAACGAGTGGGCAACCGACGCGACAGCCAAGTTCGATACACTTTGGGCCGACCTCGATAACCACTTCCCCAGAGAAATCCTGTACCCGAATACGCTGGCGGCTGAGGTCGACCAACGCCGTTTCCTCGTCGAGCCAGTCGCGGGCGATCGAGTACAAGCCATCGCAATGTCGGGTGATCCGTTTGACGCGCCGTTGGGCGGTCCCGACAAAGGAATCCTCATCGGGAACCTGCACAGGACGCACGAAGGAATCCGCGTTGCCGGCGGCAAGGTGCGGTCATTGATCACGCTGCCAGTCAGGCAGGTCGATCCGAGTGAATACAGCCAGAGGGAAGCCAGCGGGATCTTCCGCCGGTTCGTCGAGACGATCGCGGTGGACTGCCTATGGCTCGGTATGGAACGCCAACGTACGGCGTTGCAGGGGATATTGGACAAGGCGGTCAAAGTCGATCAATCGACGATCGAGGAAACCGAACGCCTGCTTCAAGACCGATTGCCCACAATTCTCGCCGAACTGAAGCTTCCCACCGAATATCGCTCACAGAAGGCGCTGCGCGAATATCAGGCTGAGGAAAGCCGCCTCCATCATCTTTCCGCACCAGCGCAGAAGATGGAAGAACTGAAGGCAGAACTTTGGCGAAAGATATGCGATGGCGCACTGGCCGCCGAACTTCTGTCAGCTGTTCGCGGCAAGATCGGGGATTTTGGATATTCGGCCAGCCGGGTTCTCTTCGAACTTTTCCAGAACGCCGACGACGCGTACCGGCAGTACGATGGAGCTGCGACGGACGCCTGTTTTCGTGTCGAGCTGCCGGACGACCCAGGCGGATTTCGCGTCGTCCATTGGGGTCGTCCTATCAACCACATGGGACGTGACGCGGAAGAGGGACGCCGTCTCGGTCACGACCGTGACCTGCTGAATATGCTCCTGATGAACTTCTCCGAGAAGCGGCCCGGAGACGATTTGACCGGAAAGTTTGGCCTGGGTTTCAAGAGCGTCCATGTGTTGTCGGAGAGCGTTGGCATAGCGAGCGGCTGGAATCGAGTGCGGACGGTTGGCGGCTTCCTACCGGCACCTTGGCCGGAAGGCGCGGAAATAGGAGAGAGCCGAAAGAGGTCCGATGGCCGAAAGGCAACGGTAATCGACGTCCCGTTCTCGACGGAGACGGCAGATAAAGGCGCCGAGGCGGTCGCAGCGTTTAGAGCAGCCATGACTTGGTTGCCCGCCTTCGCGCGCACCATCCGACGTGTCGAGATCGAGGGTAGCGCTCCAGTGAGCATCGATTGCGGCTTCTCTCCGCTCCTCAACGAGAGCGCGATCGACATCGTTTCCATTTCTGGCTCGAACAGGGAGCGAGCCCTGCGCTTCGATCTCTCCGGCGGATACGGCCTTCTGCTCCGCATCGACGCCGCGGGTCCCCGCGCATTCCCCGACGACCTCAGGCGCCTCTGGAACCTCGCACCGCTTGAGGAAGAGGTGCGTTCCGGCTGGCTGCTCAATGGTCCTTTCGCGGTCGACCCCGGGCGCACAGGGCTGGCCGGCTCGATTAACGACCGGCAGGAAAAATTTCGAACGCTAGGGCAGACGCTCGGAGACCGCCTCCTGAAATTGCACGATCTGGCGGACGCCGACTGGTGTCGGTTCGCGGAGGGTCTGGACCTTGATACTTCTCGGACAACGGCTTGGGACATCTTCTGGTCCCATCTGTTTGACGTCCTCGTGCCGGATTTCGACGGCAACTTGGGCGGATACTTGCATGCGGATGGTCGCGGATACGGGAACCTCGCCGGGCAGCGCCAAGTCATACCGACACACTTGCCAGCCCCATTCGCTTCATTGGTGCGGGCAGCTGAAGCGGAACATTACACCGATGGAGCGTTGTCAGACTCCGTCACTCTCAGCAAGGTGCGGGATTGGCCTACCTTGACCGATCTTCAAAACCGCATCATCGCGTCCGACGTTGCCGGACAACTGAGAAAGCTCGGCTTCGGGAGCGCCCGTCCGCTTCGCTTTTCGACCCTTCTTCGTCGTCAGATCGGTGAAGAAAAGCGTGTCAATCCTGAGCTGGCCCAAACCCTTAGCCGTGCCGTTACCCCTCAATCGATTCGGGAAACGCCTCTCGACGGCGAACTCCATGAGATTCTGGACATCGCCAGGCAGGCATTGTTCCTAGCGCAAGACGGAACATGGCGGATAGCGCAGCTTCCCTTTCCTGATGCGGCGGGCGACGACGAAGAGCGCAGGCTATGCGCTTTCGCGCCTGCGAAGCATCTACTCGACGAGCGTTATACCGGTCCGGCACTTGAGTTTTTTCGGGTTGCCCGCGAACGATCGGGTTTCGGTCCTCAAGCGCGCGATCTCGGATCCTGGGCGGCGGAAATCTCTGCCGAGGACCACGACCGACAAACAGCGGCGCTCCGATACGTCATAGAGGGACGCCAAGGTCGGGAATTAAGTGAGGAGATTCGGCGCAGTCGGCCCAGTTGGCTTCCCTGGCCCACTTCACGACTGCGGGACAGCGAACTGCTATCGCGCTGGACTGAGAAGGAGAAGGACGATCTCCTCTATGCTCTGCAAGGCCGCGGAGCATTCGAACCTGCACAGGTGCTCCCGCCTCCGAAACCTGAGCCTGAGACGGTTCTGCGAGCGATCTATACGTGGTGGGCTTCTGAAGCTGCTGATCTTCGGGCCTCGTATTCGCTCCGGACGTATCCGGACTCCTTCTCACCTTCGCAACTACGGGACGCGAGCGATCGTTCGGTGTGGTTCACCATGTTCGCTCTGGGCTGCTTTCAGTCATTCGGCCGCACGCAGGACGGGCAACACCGCAGCTTCATTGAATCTGGACGCCGCGAAGGTTGGTGGCCAGAGCTCGCCGAATCGCGCCCTCCTGACGACGTACAATCATGGCTTGAACGCCTTGAACGTTGGAGCGCGCCGCAACAATTCGATCAGCGATACCTTCTGTGGAGACGTAGCTTCGTCGAATTGTATGCGGTTGCCCGTTGGCTAGATGAATATAGGGAAATTGCCGTCAAACTGCCTAGAATTATTGAGGACCACGGTGTGATCTCTCTGAATGGCGCGTTGCAGCCCAGCTACTGGGCCCCGGCAATGCGTCTTTGCATCGATGCTGCGCCGATAAATCGTTCACTCGGAATCGGCATGAACTGGATGATCCGTGAGATGTTGCGCTACGGCGTGTACGACTTGCGCGATGAGGGCCTGATGGCGCCGTACTGTTGGGCGGCATCTCAGCGGGTCCGCACATTGTTAAACGAACTTGGCGCAGACCTCGGGGAGCGGGCGGACAAGGAGGCCAGCCGTTCGATATACGAATTCATTGTCAAACACGTCGGCGTGGATCACGCCCGATTTGCCGGCGATTTTGATTTACCTCTCCAACTGATCACCCGAGGGACGCATAAGCCGGCACTGACCCAATGCTTTGCAGCAGCCGACCGCGATCCTCCGACTTTCGAAGAATCAGACGACGACAATGGAGACGAATTCACTTCTGAGATGGGCGGGAAATGACGAACAATAATCAGCAACTGGATCCCGGCACTCCCGTCACCCATCCGCGGCATGGAAACGGTCGCGTAGTGGTGGATATCGGGCCAACGGTTATCGTTCGGTTTGGAGGAGCGGTCCAACAAGTTCTCGCCAATGAAATCATCGAGGTCCCGTCACTTCATTCAGCGCTTCGAAATGGCTCTCTCAGCGACCCTACCGATGCAGTCATTCGAGCGCAGGCACTCGCCATCGGGTCGGTCAACGATCAGTGGGGAGTATTCTCGCGGTCACGCGTGCAGTTGCTGCCTCATCAGTTGTGGGTTTGCCGGAAGGTAAACCAAGAATGGCCCTTCCGATGGCTGGTCGCAGACGACGTGGGGCTTGGCAAGACGATTGAGTGCGGTCTGGTTATGATGCCATTGATCGCCTCGGGGCGAGTGCGTCGGGTCCTGATACTTGCCCCCGCGAAGCTCGTCCCGCAGTGGCAGTTCCGCCTCAAGGATATGTTTGATATCCGACTCCAACGCTACGTGACGGAGGCAGATACACAGCGTGGAGACTTTTGGGCGACTGCCTCAATGGTCGTCGCATCCTTCCACACGCTCAGGGACGATCGTCGCGGCGCTCGCCAAAGACTCCTCGACGCCGACCCATGGGATTTGGTCATTGTCGATGAGGCTCATCACCTAGGCGTGGACGAACGAGCCGGTGAGACCCTAGCTTACAGCCTCGTCTCAGACCTCGAGGAGCGAAGCAAGATCAACTCCCTGCTTTTCTTCACCGGAACCCCGCATCGAGGAAAGGACTACGGATTTTTTGGCCTGATGCATCTTGTGCGGCCCGACCTTTTCGATCCGAATGGCGACAAGATTGAGCAGCTCTCTCAGCTGCCGAAGGTGATGATCCGAAACAACAAGGCGACCGTCACTGACCTTCAGGGCCAGCGGCTTTTCAAGCCAGTCAGCGTTTACAGTCGCGAGTACGGATACAGCACCGAAGAAACACTCTTCTATAGGACGCTTAGCGAGTTCATCCTGGATGGTCGCGCCTATGCCGGAACGCTTGACGGTCGTGCGCAGACCGCTCGAATGCTTGTGCTCGTCACCCTCCAGAAGTTGGCGGCCAGCTCGATTGCGGCTATCCGAAACGCCCTTCGTAAACGTCGGGCAATGCTGGCGGACGCCGTCAGCCGTTCAAATGGCGACGCGTCGATTGCCCTACCTGACGAAGAACAGGTGACGTTCGACGACTTGGCCGAAGCAGAGGAGGCCCTTCCCAGTTCGGCGGCAGTCATGCTGATGGAAGATGAGATACAGCGGCTTGATGAACTGGTCGCGCTCAGTGAGGGGGTCGCCAACGAAACGAAGATCGAGCGCCTGCTTGAGATGATTCGCGAGGATTTTGCCGCGGAAGAACCAGTCCTACTTTTTACGGAGTACAAGGCGACCCAAGCATTGGTCGTGAACGCTCTCCATCGGCAGTTTGGTTTTGGTTCGGCTACGTTCATCAACGGTGACGAGCGGCTTGATGGGCTGGAGCAGGCGTCGGGGGTGACCAAGACGATCAGCCAGCCGCGTGAGCATGCCGCGGACGCATTCAACGCGGGTAAGATGCGCTTTCTTGTGTCGACGGAGGCCGGCGGCGAAGGCATCGACCTTCAAGAACGCTGTGCCGTGCTGGTCCACGTAGATATGCCTTGGAATCCGATGCGCCTTCACCAGCGGGTTGGACGCTTGTCTCGCTATGGCCAGAAGCGTCCGGTTTCCGTCTACATTCTGCGGAATCCCCAAACGGTTGAGGCTCGTATCTGGGATCTTCTGAACGAGAAGCTTGAGCGAATTCAGCTGGCCCTTTCCTCGGTGATGGAGGAGCAGGAGGACATCTCTCAGCTAGTCATCGGGATGGCCGGGAATTCGCTTTTCAACGAACTGTTCTCAGGGGGCCAGGGACTCTCCAACGAGCGCCTAGGGGAATGGTTTGATCAAGCGACAGCAACACTCGGTGGGCGCGACGTCGTCGAGACAGTTCGCGAACTCCTTGGCAACGTTTCGAGGTTCGACTTTCAACAGGTGGGTAAGGACCTGCCGAAGGTTGATCTTCCAGATCTCGAAAAGTTCTTCACTCAAACCGTCGGCCGACACGGGCGCCGGATTTTCAGGCGCGACGAGGGTTTGGAGATTAAGACTCCCGATGACTGGAAAATACGCAGCTATGCGCTCCGAGACAAATACGAAGGGCTCGTCTTCGATCGCAACCTCCGTGGGGCCAATGCGGCATCACGTGTTCTAGGGGTCGGCCATCTCCTCTTCGACATAGCTCTTGAAGAAGCCCGAAACCTTCCATCGAGCGTCGCCTGCGTAGATGGTCTCGTCGCTCCTCTGCTAGTCGTCACGGTTGAGGATGAGGTCACCGGGACAGGAGCGCTCGTCCATCGATTGATCTTTGGCGTAACGGAGAAGGAGGGGAAGGCCGAGGTGCTTCGCGATTGGGAACTCCTTCAGGTGCTCAACACCAATTTGCCCAAGAGCTCTCCTGGTAGCGCAACTGTCGACCTGGAGGCCGCGCCGACGGTTGAACGCCTAAAGAAGGCTTTTGACGCCGATCTTTCGGCGCACGCCCCAACGCTTCATCGGCCAGTCTCTTGGCCTGAAATGCTCTTCATCCCAGGCATACAGACGGAAACAAAATTGACTTGAAATGACCCCCGAATTTCAGGGCGTTCGTCTCTCCACGACTTGCAAGACCGGACCGCTAGGCGAGCGCCTTAACACCCCTTACCAAACTGCCAAATGTAGCTAAAATAGCTCCCAATTGACGGGGGCACCATGCAGCACATATCGGCGCGCGAGGCTAAGAACAGGTTTGGTCGCCTGATTGACGACGCCCGGGCAGCACCGGTTGCGATCGACAAGCACGGTCGCGCTGTCGTGGTTGTGCTGGCGGTCGAGGAATATGAGCGCCTAATCGGAACGAACCGGGAGAGCACAAGAATCGACTCGCCCGTGAAGCGAGAAAAATGAAGCCGGCGGCCGTGGGGGAAACCATCGAACAGGGAAATTTTGTCGAGCTTCGAGGGCGACCGTGGCTCGTGGAAGAGTTGCGGGGCGAAGCGAACGACCTTCAGACCCTAAGCCTATCGTGCATCTCCGACGATGCCCAAGGCGAGCGGCTCGAAATCCTTTGGGACGCTGAGATCGGCGCGGTCGTGCTCGATGAGGATGGCTGGCGAAATGTCGGTGCGGGGCTTCCCGACAGGGCTGAAATATTGGCGGCCCACCTTCGTGCGATAAGATGGCGATCTGCGACAGCCGCTGACCGGGATCTATTGCAGGCGCCATTTCGGGCGGGTATCCGCCTCGATGCCTATCAGCTTCTGCCGCTTCGCAAGGCTTTGCGGCTCCCACGTGTCAATCTGTTGATCGCGGACGACGTCGGCCTCGGTAAGACCGTTGAGGCAGGCCTCGTCGCGCGCGAGTTGCTGCTGCGCCGTCGGATAGATTTCATCGTCATCGCGGCCCCACCCGCGATGACGATCCAGTGGAAGGACGAGCTGGAAGCGAAATTCGGGCTTTCGTTCGAAATTATCGACAGGGAGCGCATCGGCGAGATGCGCCGCCTTCGCGGGTTCTCCGTGAATCCGTGGGCGACCGGCTCGCGGTTCATCGTTTCGCACCGGTTGCTCACCGATGAGGTATATGCGGCGGGCCTGCGCGACGTGCTCGGCGAGTTTCGCGCGCGCGCACTTTTCATCCTGGACGAGGCGCATCACGCCGCTCCGGCAGCCGGCATTCGATACGCAATCTCAAGCCAACTCACGAAAGCGGTTCGTGAACTTGGAGAACGGTTTGAGCACCGCCTGTTCCTGACAGCCACCCCCCACAATGGGCATTCCAACAGCTTCTCGGCTTTGCTTGAGATGCTCGATCCCCAGCGTTTCACGCGCGGGGTCGAGGTTCGGCCCAGAGACCTTGAACCCGTCATGGTTCGGCGGCTCAAGGCCGATCTTCGCCGCCTTGGCGAGGCGTTTCCGGAGCGCATCATCGAGGCGGTTCGCATCGCAGGCTTACCGGAAGACACGCCTGAGCTCGAACTCGCGCGAATGCTTGCAGCCTACGGCGAGATGCGCATGAGGCGCATCGCCAATCTTCCGACCCAAAAGGCGTCGATGGCGAAGCTGGCCTTTGTCGGTCTCCAGCAACGGCTCCTGTCATCTGTTGCCGCATTCGCGCGGACGTTGAAGGTCCACAGGGCGACCTTGCAGCGAATGCTCGACGGCGAAGAGGCCGGCCTGGTCGCGGCCGCGGCGCTTGCGTTCGTCGGCGGTCCGGCGACCGAGGACAGTGCCGAGCTTGGGCTTGAGGACGAGCGAGCTGAGAAGACCATAGATGCGGATGACGATGCCACGGCGGAGGCAGCTTCGGCGCTTGGCGTTGCCGACGCCGCCAAAGGCGACCTGCGCACGGAACTGGCTGCGGTCGACGACATGTTGGCCATCGCAGAGCGACACGCCTCTCGGCCCGACGCCCGCGTGCGCTGGTTGACCGATTGGGTAAAAGTCAACCTTCTCACGGGTCGGAACTGGAATCGTCGGCGTCTGATCATCTTCACGGAATACGAGGACACGCGCCGCTGGCTCGAACGGCGTCTTCGTGAGGCAATGTCGGACACTGACCGTGCGGATGATCGCATTGGTGTCTTCACCGGCGCGACGGGATCGGATCGAAGGGAAGAGGTCAAACGAGCCTTCAATGCCGATCCGGACGTGGAGCCTTTGCGCATCCTCATCTGCACCGATGCGGCCAGGGAGGGCATCAATCTCCAAAGCTACTGCTCCGACCTGATTCATTTTGACTTGCCGTGGAACCCCTCCCGGCTGGAGCAACGCAACGGCCGGATCGATCGCAAGCTCCAGCCGGCGAAGCAGGTCATTTGCCGATACTTTCGTTACGAGCAGCGTGAAGCGGACATTGTGTTGGAGGCGCTGGTCCGGAAAACGGAGACCATTCGCGAACAGCTCGGCTCGGTCGGTCAGGTGATCGAGGACCGCATCGCGAAACGTCTCGCCGAAGGCGGAATCTTGCGCGGTCAGGCGGCGGTGATCGCTCGCGCCATCGCCGAAGAAAGTGACGCCGAACGACTGAACCGCGCGCGTGCCGAAATGGACGACGACGAACGCGCCCGGCACGAACGATTGCTCAAGGAGCAGACCGATCTTCAGCGCGCGCTCGAACGATCGCGTGAGCGTGTCGGTGTCGACCCGGAAGTTCTTCATCGTGTGGCCGCGGTGGCGTTGTCACGCGCGGGCTATGTGCTCGACGATGCCCGTGGGGTTGCGGTCGGCAAGGTGGAAACCTACCGGCTCAATCCCAACGATCCAGCGTTCACGAAGGACGCAGGCTGGGACGATGCCTTCGACGATCTGCGGGTCCGACCGCGAAAGCGCGGCGAGCGCCTCGGCGACTGGCGGCGCGACGCGCCCATTCGGTCGATCGCATTCAGTCCGCCGATCTTGGCCGATGGCCGTGACGCCTCGGACGTGGTGCAGGTGCATCTGGAGCACCGGCTCGTCCGGCGGCTTCTTTCTCGATTCCTCAGCCAGGGCTTCCAATCGAAACTGTCGCGCGTATCGGTCATCTACGGGCCGGGCGCACAGCCGCGCGTCGTGCTGATGGGACGCTTGGCGGTCTTTGGCGCCGGCGCCGCAAGGCTGCACGAAGAAGTCATCCCCATCACCGCGATCTGGACGGAATCAGAACGCGACCGCAAGCCGCTCCGTTCTTTGGGTGAAAGCGGCGAGGAGAAGACCCTCAACCAGCTTGAAGAGGCCCTGCGGGACGCCCGCGAAGCGCCGGGCGCCGCTGTCGCGCGTATCCAGGGTCTGGTCGCCAAGGACATCGCCGACCTCGTCCCGGCCTTGGAAAAGATCGCGGCCGAGCGACTGATGACGGTTACGGCGCAACTCCAAAAGCGGGGCGAAGAGGAAGCGCGCTCGCTGTCCGACCTGCTCGAACTGCAGCGATCGCGTATCGCCAAGGCGGCAAAGGAATTTGACCCCAATCAGCTCGCCCTCGATCTTGTGCCTGAGGAACGGCGCGAGCGAGAGGCCGACCGGCGGCATTGGGAAGGGCGCTTGACCCGCCTTGAGCGGGAATTGCGTGATGAGCCAAAGCGGCTCCGCGACTCCTATGAGGTGCGCGCGCATCGCCTGGAGCCCGTCGGCCTTGTCTATCTCTGGCCGGTATCGGGGTAAGCGCGATGGCTGCGGAAATCTATCGCGACCCCGATCTCGAATGGCTCGACCACGTGCCGCCGGTGGGCCTTGTCGTCGCTCCGACCCTCCTCAAGGAATTAGGGCTTTTGCCGCTCAGGCAAACGCCCATCGACACCGGCCAGGTCGCCGAGACTATTGGCTCGGAGCTCTCCAAGCCCGCGCTCACTGATCCTTGGGCGTTCGTGGAACAGGTGCTTGGCTGGCAAGCGCACCATGTCGCAGGCGCGCCGGGCGGCCTGGCCATTCCCGATGAATTGCTCGTGGCGCTCCCGGAGCATGGCACCACGCTTCGGCCGACGTGGGCAGTTGCCGAACTCGGGGAGGGAGATCGCCGCTGGCAGCTCCTCGTGCGCATCGAGGCGCCTGGTGTTGATCCCGACGCCCGGAATGCGCTCGACGGCTGGGAAGCGACGCCGCACCAGCGGTTCGAGCGGCTGTTGCGCGACACCGGCGTCTTTGCCGGCCTGCTGATTTCCGAGCGCGACGAGCGCAAGGATGGCGAGGTTCGGTACTACCCCGAGTTTCGCCTGATCTATGCGCCGCGCGGCGAGACGTCGGGCCACCAGAGCTTTCCGATCCGGCCGATGGGGATGGTCGCCGGACGGCCAATGCTCGGCGGGCTGAAGCTGCTGCTCGATCGGTTCCGGCTATTTTCAGATTCCGATGACCGGCGCCTGCCCGCGCTCCTGAAGCATAGCCGTGATGCCCAGGCGTTGGTTTCGACCGCGCTCGCCGAACAGGTGCTCGGCGCGCTCCACGAGCTGCTGCGCGGGTTGGATAGCGCAGAGCCTGCGCTCGTGCGTGAACTCGCGGTTAGCCGTCCTGATCATCTCTATGAGGGGCTGCTGACCGTCCTGATGCGCCTGGTCTTCGTGCTTTACGCCGAGGACCGGGACCTGCTTCCGTCGCGATCCGATGCCCGGGCACGGGAAGTCTACGAGACGAGCTATTCGGTTCGCGGACTCTACGCGAAGCTCACGGAAGACGCGACGCTCAATCCCGATACGATGGACGAGCGCCGCGGTGGCTGGGGTGGCCTGTTGGCGTTGTTCCGCCTGATCCACAGAGGCCACAGGACCGGCTTCGTGCAGGCGCGTGGTGGCAAGCTGTTCGATCCGGACGAATTCCCATTCCTTGAAGGACGGGCTTCGAATGACGAGCCTGCCCGGGTTCTGGCCGTGTCGGACGGGTGTTTGCTGCGCATCCTCGAAGGGCTGATGACGCTGAAGCTGCGCGGCGGGGACCGCGAGCGACTGTCCTACCGGACGCTCGATGTCGAACAGATCGGCTCGGTCTACGAGACCGTCATGGGCTTCACGGTCGAGGCCGCCAGGAGCCGCGTGCTCGCCATCAAGGCCGGCAAGAATAACAAGACGCCGGTGTTCGTCGCGCTCGATGACCTCCTCGCCAAAAAGGGCAAGGACCGGATCAAGGAGCTGAAGGAGAATGTCGGGCGGGCGCTGACGGCGGCGCAAGGCAAGCCGGTCGAGGAAGCGAAGAGCGTCGAGGATCTTGCGGCGGCGCTCGATGGAATGGTCGATGAGCGCGGCTCGCCCAAAAAGAGGGTCGCGGCATCCGGCACGCCGATCCTGCAGCCGACAGGGGAGCGGCGGCGGACCGGCAGCCATTATACGCCAAGGTCGCTGACGGCGCCGATAGTCAAATATGCGCTGGAGCCCGCCTTCGCTAGGCTGGGTCCGGACGCGACGCCGGATCAGGTGCTGGAGTTGAAGGTGTGCGACCCGGCCATGGGCTCGGGCGCCTTCTTGGTCGAGGCGTGTCGCGCCTTGGGTGAACGTCTGGTTGCGGCCTGGGCGCGCTGGCCGGAGACGCGGCCTACCATTCCTGCGGACGAGGATGAGGAGCTTCACGCCCGTCGGCTTGTCGCCCAACGCTGCCTCTATGGGGTCGACAAGAACCCGCGCGCCGTTGATCTCGCGCGGTTGTCGCTTTGGCTGGCGACGCTGGCGCGAGATCACGAGTTCACCTTCCTCGATCATGCGCTGAAATGCGGCGACAGCCTTGTGGGTCTCACCACGGCGCAGATCGCGGCGGTGAACTGGGATGAATCAAAGCCCGGCCTGCCGCTGTTCCGGCAGTTGGTGCGCGAAAGCGTGGCAAAGGCAATGAAGGGCCGCGCTGAAATCCAGAACGCCCCCGATGATACGATGCGCGCCATTCAGGAGGCACGGCATCGCAATCTTGAATCGGAGGTCGCGCCAATTCGCATCATGGGCGATGCAGTCGTCTCAGCCTTCTTCGCTGTCGACAAGGCCAAGGCGCGGGAAAGGGCGCGCGCCGATGTCGAGAGCCACATCTCCGGCATGCCGCCGCGCTGGGATTTGCTCGAAGCAGCGGCGACAGGGCTGCGCGCTGGCGAGCACGGCATCACGCCCTTCCATTGGCAGGTCGAGTTTCCGGAGGTCTTCGCGCGCGAGAACGGCGGATTCGACGCCATCGTCGGCAATCCGCCATTCTTGGGCGGCGCAAAAATTTGGCCGACTTTTGGCGGCTCATATGTAGATTGGTTGAAGATTGCTCATGCAAACACAGGGGGGAAAGGCGTTAATCTGGTGGCGCATTTCTTGAGGCGAGCAATGGATCTTCTTCGCTCTCGCGGAGCGTTTGGCCTTATCGCCACAAACACCGTAGCTCAAGGAGACACACGGGACGCGGGTCTAAAGCAAATCTGCGCCGCTGGGGGCACAATCTACCGCGTTACTCGTAAACTTCGGTGGCCCGGAGACGCGGCAGTTGTAGTAAGCGTTTTACATTTGGCGAAGTCGGAATCCGCGCCGATGCCTATCATCGACTCGAAAGAGGTTGTGGCGATTAATTCGATGTTGCTTCCATCCAACGTAGAGATGGAGCCGATGCCCCTAGTGTCTAACCAGGGCGTTTGTTTCAGAGGATGTGACACATATGGAACTGGGTTCATATTTACAGTTGCTGGCGGATCAGAAAGCGCTGGCAACATCGGTGAAATGAATGCACTTGTTGCGCGGAACCCAAGAAATTCTGAACGCATTCGGCCTTTTATTGGGGGGAGAGAACTGTCCAATGATCCGAGGCATCAGCACACCCGATATGCAATAAATTTTGCAGATCTGAGTTTGAGAGACGCCCGGAATTGGCCGGACTTGCTGGATATCGTAGAAAAGAGAGTTAAGCCGAATAGAGATAAGTTGGGTGGGTACTCCGTAGCTGAGCGGCGGAGAGATTTTTGGTGGCAGTACGGGACATATACTCCAGCTCTTTTCCGATCAATTTCGCAGCTAGATCAAGTCTGCGCCACCGGTGCCGCTGCGGCAATGCATCACATGATATCTGTCGTCAGCGCTAAACAGATATTTTCCCATAAGGTTATTGTTTTTTCCTATCAGAGCATGGCTTTTTTTGCCTTAGTTCAATCAAGCATTCACGAGTCATGGAGCAGGACATTCGGCACGACGTTCGGTTCATCGGATGCTTTGACCTACAATCCGCTACGAGTGTTCCGTACATTTCCACTGCCTTTGGAGTTTGAAAGTTGCATTCCTCTGGTGGAGGCTGGTGCAACCTACCACGATTATCGCTCCTCGTTGATGATTGAAGGCGATGCGGGACTGACGACGATCTATAATCGGTTCCACGACCTTAGAGAGAACGCGCCCGACATCTCCCGCCTGCGCGCGCTCCATGCCGAGATGGATGGCGCCGTCCTGCGCGCATATGGCTGGGACGATCTGGCGGACCGCGCCGTGCCCGAATTCATCGAGTTGGACGCCGACCAGGACAAAACGCCCAAGACCCGTCTCGACTGGCCCGCTGAGTTCAAGGACGAAGTCCTCGCCCGCCTGCTGGCCCTAAACGCCGCCCGCGCGGCGCAAGAACGCGCCGCCGGTCTGGTGGTCGCTGCTTCTGACGAAGAAGAGGAACCCGTCGAAGATGGGGATGAGGC
Source organism: Mesorhizobium sp. LjRoot246 (assembly GCF_964254115.1). Lineage (NCBI taxonomy): Bacteria > Pseudomonadati > Pseudomonadota > Alphaproteobacteria > Hyphomicrobiales > Phyllobacteriaceae > Mesorhizobium > Mesorhizobium sp. LjRoot246. Next base: position 92,063 of record NZ_CAXUSN020000002.1, read on the forward strand.
ATGAAGACGATCCGCACTGCCAATGTCGACAAACTTGTCCTGCGGCTCGTTGAGAAGGATGGCGCCTTTGTCGGATTGATCATCGGACAAGACGGCGGCCGGAAGGCGCTCATTGAAGGGGACGTCGCCGACGATGTTTGGCGTCGGCTACATGACGAAGCCGGAAAGGCCAATCCTAAGTATTTCGGATTCGACGGCGCCCGCGCCCGCTTCCTGCGTTTCTTCCCCAACGGCTTCCAGTCGGAAGGATTCGCCGGCGAGGAGCGCGACTACAAGGTGGCTGCGAAATCCAAGCTGGACCTGGCTGTGCCGCTCGCCGAAGCGGCAAGTGGATCGGGCTTCGGCGAGGGCGTGTTGTCAGTCTTTCGCGCAACGAACCTTCTGTCGCCGTTTGAAAAGACGCGCCTCCAGGACGCGCTGCGTGGCCCCGCCGCCGATGCGTTCATTCGCGCGGCCGCCCGCTTCGCGATGGGCGAGAAGGCGGCCCTCGGCGACATGGAGCGCGCGCTCAAACCCCATGACAGCGCCAAATGGACGGTCGTGACCTACCTGCCGTTCCTCTGGCGTCCCGAGACCCACATGTTCCTGAAGCCCGAGGTGACGAAGGATTTCGCGGCAAGGGTGGGGCACCGCTTCGCGTCCGACTATGAGCCGCGCCTCGATATCGCCGTTTACGACAGTCTGCTCGACCTCGTGGCGAAGACTGCTGTCGAACTGGCCGAATTGCAGCCCCGCGACCGGATCGACGTTCAAAGCTTCATCTGGGTGGTCGGCGACTACAAAGAGGAGACTGAAGCTCCCAAGCCATGATGCCGGTCGAGGGACGCCCGGGGCGGACCCAAGGCCGCAATTGCAAGAAAATCTTGCAAATGACCATCCGCAAGATTATATGGGTCGGTGGAGGCGGTCATGACGGTGAATTTCATAGGAGCGCGGATTAAGGCATTGCGCGAGGAGCGAAGGCTCTCGCAGGACGACCTCGCGCGTCTGTTCGGCTTCAAGGACCGCCAGACGGTTTCGGCGATCGAGACCGGCGAGCGGCGTGTGACCGCCGAGGAGCTGGTTATCGCCGTCGAAAAGCTCGGCGCCACGCTGGACTATTTCACCGATCCGTTTCTGCTCGTGGGCGAGGGCCGGTTCTCCTGGCGCCAAACGGACGTGGGTCCGCAGCGGCTGAACGCCTATGAGCGGAACGCCGGGCGGTGGATCGCGGCCTTTCGCGCGATCGCACCGCAGGTCGGCCGGTCCGCGCCGCTGCTGCGCCGGTCCCTGGGGATCACGCGCCATCAGCGCTTTGAAGACGCCATGGAGGCCGGCGAGCGCTTTGTCGCCGAGTTCGGGCTTGGCGACGTGCCGGCGGCGCACCTGGTCGAAGTTATGGAGCGCGAACTGGGCATCCTCGTGCTCATGGTGGATGCGTTCCAGGGCATTTCCGGCGCGGCGTGCCGCCTGCCCGAACTGGATGTGGTGCTGATCAATCGCCACGAGGTCGTGGGCCGGCGACATTTCGACCTGGCGCATGAACTCTTCCACATCCTCACTTGGGACGCCATGCCGCCCGAGCATTCCGAGGAGGCGCGGGAGACCGGCGGCAATCGCGTAGAACAGCTCGCCAACAATTTCGCGTCGGCTGTTCTGATGCCCACGAGCGTGCTCGATCGGTTTGGCGACTGGTCCGAGATCGCCGAGGGTGAGCTCGTGGGCCGATTGAATGCCGTGGCGGATGAGCTTCAGGTCACGGCCTCGGCGTTGAAATGGCGGCTTGTCGCCCTGGATCGATTGAAGCCCGCTGTCGCGCGCACGGTTTCGGACGCGGCTCTCCGCAATAATGGACGGGATGCTGGTCCGACGACTTTACCGCTGCCGTTCTCGAAGCCGTTCATGGAAGTTATCGGCCTCGCTGTTGACGAAGGCCGCGTCTCGGCGCGGCGGGCGGGGGCGCTACTCGACCTGACTGTCGACGATCTTGCCGACCTCTTCGCGACGCATGGGGTTCAATCCCCCGTCGAGCTGTGAGGTCTTATGGCTCGCCACCACGGTCCCGTTCTTATCGATACCAACGCCATCCTGGAGTGTTTTCGGGTCGGATCGTGGCGCGCGCTTTCGAGCGGCTACAGCGTCGAGACGGTCGAGGATTGCGTGACCGAGACACAGACCGGTTTTCAGCGGCGGCGGGCGGAATTGCAGATCGATGCCACCCAGCTCGTGGCGACGCTCAAGGCGGTCCACCCGGTGGAGGATGCGCAGCGCGCCGTCGTGGCGGTTAGAGCGCCCGACATCGCGCTCGACGTCGGTGAGCGATCTTTGTGGGCGCACGCGCTGACACGAAGCGATGCGTGGGTTCTGTGCGGGCCTGACAAGGCCAGTATGCGTTTCGGTGTTCGGCTTGGGCTCAAGGATCGGCTGATCGCTTTGGAAGCCCTTCTGGCCGATGCAGGGCACCGACCGAAGGAGGCCCTGAAATTGGCCTACACGACCAAGTGGCTCGAAAAGGTCCTTGGAGAGATGTTTATCTCAGAGGGACTTGGGCGGTCATGACGAACTCAGTCGATATTCGCGCCCATATTGTGGACGTCTTTCGTCGCGACCTCATCGGCCCGGGGTCGCAGGACGCCGATCTCGCCAACGAGCGCCTGAACGAAAGCCCGGCACGCTGGTATCTGGCCGGATTTCTCGCGCCTGCGGAGGATCCGCTCACCCTCGATGGGGATGATGACGAGAACGATCCATCCGCCCAGGAAGAGATGGAAATCGATGTCGAGGAGCCGGACGCCGATGGCGCTGGCGGCGCCGCGACCGATAACGAGGAGCCCGAGGCGCCAAACGCTCGCCGGCGTTTCTTGCCATCCTCCGTCGGACTGACGGTTCTCCTGGACCCGGATGTCACCGAGATCGAGGCACGCCTCTCTTGGGGTGACTACCGAACGGAACCGCCGCTGCCTGAGGCGATCCTTCTCCCGGAGCCGTTGCCCGAGGAGCTTGGCGAAGATGGCAAGCCTAAGCGCACCGAGCGGCCTTTGGTTGACTGGGTGCGGAGCCCGAAGAACCGAGTCGTCGCCCTGCCCATCAGGGACGGCCGCAGCAGTCCGATCGTCGTGCCGGAAAGCGCGGCCGAGCAACGCCGGGGCGGCGGTCTTGCACTGGAAACGCATTCGCGACTGTTCAGCTACACGACCCCGAATGGTACGACTGAGCGCGTCCGCGCGCTCACGGTGTTCCTCGTCAATCGCCGGGCGACGGTCCATCGCTTCTATGCCGATGTCAGCTACGCCTTTCAGGCGCGGCTCGAACTCGTCTGCCAAACAGGGTTTCGACCGCGGCGCGATCTTTCCGGCTATCGTGCCCCGGATTGGGATCTGCGGATCGCCGATCTGCACTATCGCGACATGCGTGAATGGGCTGTGGGCCGGAACGCGGCTGCTGGCTGGGACGCTTCCGAAGACGCCAGAAACGGCATCACGCGCGTATGGACCGATCCTCTCCCATCCGCGGAAGTCGAACGCGTTGCGCCGAATGAGGACGCTGATTTCAAAGCGCGGGTCACGTTCGGCATGGAGGCCCTCGCGCAGTTAGCCGACGGGGACGGCTCTGCACTTGGAGCGACCCTAGCCGATCTGCCTGTCCTCTACGGAATTTGGATCGATGCCGAGCGCAACAAGCTCGCCGGCCTACCAACACGGCGCCGAGAAACAGGTGAACGCCTCATCGCTGAGATGGAGACGGCAAAGGCCCGCATCGCAAATGGAATCGACCTTCTCGTGTCCGACAGCAAGGCGCGTAAGGCGTTCCACTTCATGAATCTCGCCGTTGCCATGGCGGCCCGACGCCGGGTCGCGGGCGCGACCGGCGATCCGAAGGCACTCGATGAGCCGCAATGGCGGCCGTTCCAGCTTGCCTTTGTGCTGCTCAATATGGCCGGCCTGATTGATCGCACTCACGTTGACCGTGAGACAGCCGACCTCCTGTTCTTCCCTACCGGCGGCGGCAAGACCGAGGCCTATCTGGGCCTCGCGGCGCTAGTGATCGCGCATCGGAGGCTAGGCGGATCCAGGGTGCTCGGCGCCGGTGTCGCCGTAATCATGCGATACACACTGCGCCTTCTCACTCTCGATCAGCTCGCTCGTGCCGCTGGTGTCGTTTGTGCGCTGGAGCTCATGCGCACCGATGCGAAGAACATTGATGAACAAGAGCGCCGCCTCCTTGGTGACTGGCCTATCGAGATCGGCCTTTGGGTCGGCTCCGATGCGTCTCCGAACAAACTCGGCGGCAAAGGAAAGTCTGACGAGACAACCGCGGTCGGACGAATTCGGCGCTATCGCAATGGGCGCGACAAACGAGCGCCGGCGCCGCTGAAGGCTTGTCCCTGGTGTGGAACGGAGTTCACGCCGTCGTCCTTCGCTTGCACACCCAACGAGCATGCACCCACCAATCTGGAAATTCGGTGCGTCAATACCGCATGTGATTTCAGCAGAAATCGGCCGCTACCGGTCCTTACCGTCGATGAGCCCATCTACCGGCGCCTGCCGGCGTTTCTGATCGCCACCGTCGACAAGTTCGCCGCCCTGCCGTGGGTGGGCGAGACCGGTGCATTCTTTGGGCACGTCGACCGTTTCGAAGATGGTGTCGGCTTTTATGGTGCGGCAGAGCCAGGCGAAGGCCGACCGTTGGGCAACGGTTGGTCGCTCGATCCACCCGATCTCATCATTCAGGACGAACTGCATCTCATCGCGGGACCGCTTGGAACTGTCGCCGGGCTGTACGAAGCGGCGATTGATCAGCTCGCGTCCCGAGGTTCCGGTGAAAACCGCGTGCGCCCAAAGATCGTGGCTTCGACCGCCACGGTTAGACGCGCCGCAGATCAAATCGCTGCCCTGTTCGACCGTAGCAACACGAGCATTTTTCCGCCGCCAGGGATCGATCGTGTCGATAGCTTCTTCGCTCGCACAGTCCCGTCAACGACAAACGCGGCCCGTCTCTATCTTGGAATCGCTGCGCAAGGTCGCGGTCCCAAGCTCGTCTTCCTGCGTTCATTGACCACGCTCGTGGCGGCAGCGCAGGCAGCGTATGACGCCAACATCCCGGCCGATGGCAAGGGGAGGAATCCTGCCGATCCATACATGACAGCGCTTTGCTATTTCAACGCGTTGCGTGAATTGGGTGGCGCGCGCCGGATTGTCGAGGACGAAGTGCGCGATCGCGCCGCCCGCTACGGCACCCAGCGCCGCCGTGTTGATCCTGCCGATGGGCCCTTCGCCGATCGCGGCATTAAGGAGCCAATGGAACTAACCTCACGCGTTTCGACGGATGAGGTTGCGAAGGCCAAGCAGCGGCTCGAGGCCACATTCGGGCGGGATGCCGAAACCGTTGATGTCGCGCTCGCAACCAACATGATTTCGGTTGGTCTCGATATCACGCGCCTCGGGCTGATGGTCGTTCAGGGTCAGCCAAAGACTGCCGCAGAATACATTCAGGCAACCAGCCGGGTCGGCCGCGACCATTCCAGACCCGGCCTCGTGCTCGCGGTTCTGAATCTACACAAACCCCGCGACCGCATGCATTTCGAGCAGTTCGGCCAATTCCACCGCACGTTCTACCGCGCTGTGGAAGCGACGAGCGTCACGCCATGGGCTGCGCGAGCGTTGGATCGCGCCCTGGCTGCTGTCGTGGTCGCGGCGGCGCGGCATGTGGATGCAGCGCTGACGCCCGACGTTGCGGTCAACGAATTGAAGAACAATGCCGGGATACGGAATTTGGTGCGCGACTCGATCGTCGATCGAGCGCCTGAGCGAATGATCGCCGGCGGGCGGGCGGCCCTTGCGGACCTGATCGATGACATTTTGGATGCCTGGATCGAGACTGCCGACGAACAGGCTGCTGGCGGCAATGCGTTCGCTTACGCCAGGAAAAAGAGCCCGCATCGGCTACTGCATATGCCGCTTGAACCGGAAATCGGCAATCTAGCGGAACCTCACCGCCGCTTTGTAGCCGGCCGTTCCATGCGCGACGTGGAACCCAATGTCGCCCTGAATGTCAGGGATCCCCACGGCAACACGATCGCGAACGCGGATGATCTCGCATGACCAAGAATGCTCAGCGGCTAAGCCAATTGATATCGACCTTTGGTCCCGGTGCGATGATCGACCTGCCGACACGATCCGTCGTAGTTGGCGGCCTCGAACAGTGGGACATGAAGGGCAACGCGTTCACAACGCTTCCAGAGCCGCGCCTAACAATGCGCCTGGAGCAGCTTCTCAAGGAGCAGGGACGCCTCGATCCCGCCGCAACCCTTTCGTTGCGTACTCCTCCCACGTCGGTGGACGCGCGGGATGGGATTCTCCGTGGAGTCGCCGCTCCCATCTTTCCGACGTGGTTCATCTGCGAGCAGGTCGAGACAGCGGCGGTGGGGGCCAAGACGGCCCGCCGTCGGCGATTGGTGCGTTGGCAGGATCTCGACACGAAGGGGCGGCGAAAATTCCAGTATGATGACGGGCGCAAGAGTGACGTGACGCCGATCCGCTTTGTCTGCGCCTGTGACAAGGGCCATCTTCAAGACATCGACTGGCGATGGGTAGTCCACGGTACGGGGGCGTGCCATGAGCCAATGTGGGTTGAGGAAAAGGGCACGAGCGCGGACCCTGCCGACACCAGCATCGTGTGCGGGTGCGGTCGTCGCCTGTCGCTTCAAGAGACCTTCCAGCCAGGCCGTCTCGGCAAGTGCCGTGGTGAGCGGCCTTGGCTGCTCGACCGAGATCCCGAAGGATGCGGCGACAACCTCAAACTGCTGACTCGAACGGCAACGAATACATATTTCCCGCAGGTTCACACGGTGATCTCGCTCCCGTCCGAGGAAGACGAACTGAGCCAACTTGTTGACGAGCTATCGGGGGATTTGGCGGGCGTCCAAACGGTCCAGGATGTCGCGCAAGCAAAGCGGTTCAACCCGAAGGTATCGGCATCGCTCGGCCCCTATCTGGATGGCGACATTTTCGACAGACTTCAGCGCATTCGCGATGGTGCAAAGTCAGACGCCACCCGCTCGCCAAAACTGTCCGAGTTCGACACATTCGCAAGTGGGCGCCCGGAAATCGGCTCTAACCACCCGACCGCGAAGCTTTACGCCCAAACGCTCTCGCGTGGGGTTTGGGAGGACCCCAGCGCTGAGATCGACCTCTCTGCTATCAAGAACCTCGTCGCTGTTCATCGCCTGCGAGAGGTGTCTTGTCTCTATGGATTCACGCGATTTGAAGCTGCGCCTACGGGAGCTGATGGCGATATTGAAGACATTCAGTTGAGCGTCCGCGGCGCACCGATCTCCCGTGACGCGGATTGGTTACCCGCGATCGAGCAGTTTGGAGAAGGCATATTCATCCATTTTGACGAAGCAGCGATCGGCCAATGGCTTCAAAAGGAGGCTACTGCACCTCGCAACCAAAAGCTTCTGGCCGGTTATGGGCATTGGCAAAAGCGGTTTGCCGGCAAGGCGCCTGCTTACCCTGGGACGCCATACGTCCTTCTCCACAGTATCTCGCATGCATTGATGGCCGAGATCGCCCTTGATTGTGGCTATCCGGCCAGTTCGCTGAAAGAACGTGTCTACGCGCTGTCCAGCTCGCGAGCTGGTGGGGATATCGACCGCTGCGGCATTCTTATCTACACGGCTAGCGCTGGTGCCCAAGGGACTCTCGGGGGCCTGGTCGCGACAGCATCAAGATTTGCACACATCCTTCGAGGCGCCCTCGACCGTCTAAGGATTTGCTCGAACGATCCAGTTTGCGCCGATCACGAACCAGACGACAGAAGCGGCGATCGAGCAACACACGGCGCTGCTTGTCACGGATGCCTGCTTATTGCTGAAACGAGTTGCGAAATGAGGAATCTGTTTTTGGATCGAAGCCTGCTCATTCCGACTATGGCCGATGGAGATTCCAGTTTCTTCAAGTAAGCGTTGCCAGTGGAACCGATCGCTGCTGATGGCGCGTGAACCCCGCGACACCGGCGCCTCCTTCCTTGCGTGCTTCACTGATCAGGCTTGCACGGATGCCTTGATACCCACGGGACCGAACTCTTGAGCGCTCCGTCCACCACAGTCGCAGCGTCGGCAGAGCCGCGTAAGGCGCTCTTCATCAGTCATGCCGCACCCGAGGATAACCTCTTCACCATCTGGCTCGGCGCCAAGCTCGCGGCGATGGGATATGAGGTCTGGGCAGATGTCCTCCGCTTGAACGGCGGCGATGACTGGCAACGGAAACTTGAGCACGCGCTGAGGCTTCGCGCGCGCAAGGTGCTGCTCGTGGCGAACCCGCGGGCCGTCGACAAGCAAGGGGTTCGCAACGAGATCCAGATCGCCTGCGACGTGGCCCGGAAGATCGACGACCCGGCATTTATCATCCCGCTCCGAATGGAACCATTTGAAGCGCCCTTCTTGATTGCTCATGCACAGTACATCGACTTCCAGCGTGGCTGGGCCCACGGCTTGACGGAATTGCTGGGGACGCTCGAGGAGACCTATCGCGTTCCGCGAGACGCCCGAGATGGCGATGCGATTTGGCGCGACATCCAGTTGATCCACGGAAAGACCCTGAGTGCCACGCCCGAGCGCCTGATATCAAACTGGCTCTCCATCACTACGCTGCCCGAGAAGATCCGCTTTTACGATTTCAAGGGCCAAGTCTCCGAACGACAAACACAATCGCGGATGAATGACGCGCCATGGCCGCTTGTGCCGTTCCGACGCGGCTTCCTCTCGTTCGCGCGCCTCCATGATTTGCAGGAGCATTTCGGGCAGAGCCTGCCGCTCAAGCTGGCAGCCGAGCGCCGAGTTGAAGGGTTTCTTGAAGAAGGCTGGTCCAAGCTCGACATCGAACGCGGGGATGCACGCAACCGCTTCAGCGATCTTGTCCACCAAGCGTTCGAGAAGCTATTTCGTGAACGTGGCCTTCTCGGCTATGCCCTGTCGGGTTGGCAGACGGCATGGTGGCCACCGATCGATGTCGCGCCGACGACGAAGGTCGGCTTTCGGTGGGGTGACGTTGCCGGCCTTCGGCAAATCCAAGGGGTGTCGCTCAAGCGGCGGATGAACTGGCATTTCGGCGTCAGCATCGCCGCGCGAACCGCGCCTATCCGGCACGTCCGGGTCTTGAGCCGGCTGGTCTTCACCGAAGACGGTCGCAAGCCATTCGAGGACCCCGCCAAGATGCATCGGTTGCGGCGTTCTTTTGCCAAGACCTGGCGCAACGCGCGGTGGCGGGACATGCTCCTCGCTTTTCTGCACTGGCTCGCCGAAGGCAAGAGCGCGCTTCTCGTCCCTCTGAGTTCAGAGGAAAGCCTCGTTTTGACTCTGCCACCCATCTCCTGGATGGCGCCGGTAAGTCTGCCGGTCCAAGAAGAGGCACCCGAGCCGGACGAGGACGATCCCAGCGACGACGACGAAGTCGATACGCTGGATCGCGACGACGGCGCCGGCGTCGCCGGGGATTCGCCCGATGACCTCTAGGCGCCCTTTCGAACCTCGTCTCATGCATCTCGACGAGCCGTTGCTCGAATTCCGCTATGGTCAGCGCCTCGCTTACCCACGCGATGGATTGTTTCTCTATGGGCCGGTGGGCGATCCAAAGCGCTTGCCGTCGATCCGCTACGGCGTGATCGGTACGCCCGACGGTGTCCGTCGTTTCAGGGCCTGGGCGAAAACGATGGCGGGCTTCATCGACGTGCCGCCGCCCGGGCCGCGGTCGCGGGCTGTCGAACCGCAGCACGTTCCATTCCCTGGCTTCGCTGAGGCTTTCCATGCCGCTTGGCCGGTCGAACCACCCTGTCTTGTCGACAATCTCGATCCCGCGCAGATCGAGCGGACGCTGAAACTGGCCAATCGGCACGAAGCGGTGCGTGATACCGTCGACATCTTCGTGTCTCGCCTCGTCGCCGAGAACAACCGCCTGGAACGGGAGCCGGACTTCTGGTTCGTCGTGATCCCAGAATCCGTCTACGAACTCGGTCGACCCCAGTCGACGGTTCACAAGACTGAGCGCGTGGTGGGGACAGTCACCATTTCGCAGCGGCGTGCGCGCCAACTCCAGACGCAACCGACTCTGTTTGGCGACGATGAGCGAGAAGCTGAGGTCTATCAGTACGCCACCCATTTCCGGCGCCAGCTCAAGGCTAGGCTGCTGAAAGAGCGGATCGTCACTCAGATTGTCCGCGAGACAACGCTGGCGCCGGGTGATTTTCGACGCGACAATGGCATGCCGATCCGGCGGATCGAAGACCCGGCAACGATTGCCTGGAAGCTCGGCACGGGCGCCTACTACAAGGCGGGCGGCAAACCTTGGCAACTGGCCGATGTGCGGCCCGGCGTTTGTTATGTCGGGCTTGTCTATAAGCGGAGCGAACTGACTAGCGACAAGCGCCATGCCTGTTGCGCGGCGCAAATGTTCCTGACCGACGGAGAAGGCGTGGTTTTCCGCGGGGCGCTCGGGCCCTGGTTTCAAACGGACACCAAGCAGTTCCACCTCGATCACGCCGCCGCCAAGAGCCTGATTGAGATGGTCGTCGGCGAGTATACCCGCCTCCATGGGAAGCCCCCCGCCGAACTCTTCATCCATGCCAAGTCGGCGTTCACTGATGCGGAATGGAGCGGGTTCTCCGCAGGAGCCAGCGACGAGACAAATTTAGTCGGGGTCCAAATCGCGGACGCACGTGACGACATCAAGCTCTTCCGACCTGGAAGCTATCCGGTGATCCGTGGAACAGCGCTGCAGATCGGCGATCGCCATGCCTACCTCTGGACCTCGGGCTATGCGCCGAGGCTGGACACCTACATGGGCCCGGAAACGCCGAATCCTATCTCGGTGAAAATTCTTCGCGGCGAATGCCCGCTCGCGACGGTCCTTGGCGATGTGCTCGGCTTGACGAAGATCAACTTCAACTCATGTCTGCACAACGATCGGCTGCCGGTCACCATCCGATTCGCGAACGCGGTCGGCGACGTCCTCATTTCGGCGCCGATGGATAGTGAGCCCAAGCTTCCATTCAAGTTTTATATTTGATCATGGGCGTCGTGCCTGCCTGACGAAGCGCTGCAAGCATATATCAAGGCTGGGCGGTTGAGCGGGCGCTTGAAGACTGGTGTCCGCCATTTCCTGGCTATCACCTCTACTACCCGAGTCGGCGGCAGAATTCTCCCGCCTTCGCTCTCTTGATCGAAGCGCTCCGCTGGCGAGAATAGCCCGGCAAGGCCAACAAAACATGTTCAACCCTGCTTCGCCCTTCATCTCGCAGCAACAAAAATCTGCTGACGCGTTGTAGTCCCGACCTCCCAACGCGCTTGCGGTCACGACCACGCCGAAGGCCTGGCCGCGAAACCGGGAGCTCGCGGCGAAGTCGGCGCATGTCCGGATCGCCTTGGGGCTACATCCGCAGCTCGTCGCCGAACGCGAGAATGAGTTGCCGATCTTCGAGCGCTACCTCTCGGATGCACGCTATGTCGGCGAGATTGGCCTGGACGCCGGCCCTCGCTTCTATCGCAGTTTTCCGGCCCAGGAGCGGGTGTTCGAGCGCATCCTCCGCGCCTGCGCTGAACAGGGCGGGAAGATACTAACCGTCCATAGCGTCCGCGCGGTTGGCAAAGTGCTGAATCATATTGAAAGCTCCCTACCGCAGGACCGGGGACGCGTTGTCCTGCATTGGTTCACCGGCACGTCGGCCGAAGCCCGTCGGGCGGTCGCGCTCGGCTGCTATTTCTCGATCAACGGAGAGATGCTGCGCTCACCCAAGCACCGACAACTGGTTGGGAGTCTTCCGCTCGACCTTTTGCTGACCGAAACCGACGGGCCGTTTGTGGAACGCGATGGCCAGACCCTCAGGCCGCGCGATGTCGGCCAAACGGTCGCCGAACTCGCAAAAGCGCAGAGCTGTTCGGTGAAGTCCATGGAGGGGGCGATCCTGCAGAATCTAAGACGTCTGGTGAGCGCGTAAGCAGCGTGTCGGCGCCCAACGTAGTGGATACGCCTGATGCGCGAGCGCCCTAGGCGTTTGATGAGGCCAAAGGCCACGAGAAAACAATGGCGCCCTGTCGGGCTAAGCTCGTCTCCTGTACTATGCACCAAAACTGCGGGGGGCGGCGACGAACGTGCTAATCAAGCGGATACGGATCTCTAACTTCCGTTCGATTCGGCAAGCGGATATTGAGCTTGGGCCGGTAAACGTCCTTATAGGACCAAACAACGCCGGCAAATCGGCAATACTGGAGGCCATTCGAATTGCGCTCACTCGACGATGGGGCCAGAAGGGCACCGGATTTACTGAGTACGACATCCACTTGTGCGACGGGAGGCCTGATCCCAAAGTGGGCGATCCCGTAATCATTGAAGTGGAGCTTCAGGAAGAGGCCGCCAACGAGTGGCCTGAAGACCTTCATGGTGAACTGGAAGACATCGTCCAGCTTGATCCCGTCTCTGGCCGGGCTTCCATCATCATGCGGGTCAGCTGCTCTTGGGACGCAGCCGAGGAGAGTTACGTTCCGCGATGGGAGTTTCTGAACGTCGATAGAAATCCGCTTGCAGGCCGTGGTGCCCGAGCGGTCAACCTGCAGGAATTCTTCCAATTCCTCCCGGTCTTCTATCTCGAAGCCCTTCGCGACGCCGCAGACGAGTTCTCGGCGCGAAGCCAATTCTGGGGAAAACTTCTCAGGACTGTGCAGATCCCCGAAAATCTCGAGCAAAAATCGAAGCGCGTTTTCGATTTGTTGAACAGGCGCCTTCTCGCTGCCGACCCACTTCTCGCAAATCTCGCGACCGGCTTGTCGCATATTAGTCATGTAGCGGCGGCTGATGTTCCCGGGCAGGCCGACTTGCGCCTCCTGCCTTTGAATACATGGGATATCCTGTCCAGAGCCGAGGTCATCTACCAAACCGAGGGGGGCAAGCCTTGGCTGCCCTTGGCACGGCACGGACAAGGGGTTCAGAGCCTCTCGGTCATGTTCTTGTTCAAGGCATTCGTCGAACTCATACTCAGCGATCTGTATCGGCCGGAGAGCTCTGCTGTGCTCGCGCTCGAAGAGCCGGAAACGCATCTTCATCCTCAGGCCGCGCGAAGCCTATGGCGCCACATCAATGAGCTCCCCGGCCAAAAGATCGTCACCACCCACTCGCCATATTTTCTGCAGCACGTTCCTTTTCGTGATATTCGCGTGGTCCGGGTCGGTGCAACCGGCACAACGATGAGTTCGCTGCCGCGCCAGTTTCGGGCTGCGGTTCCGCATATTCCGGCGCTTGATGCGATCCTCGCCGCATCGGGCGGCCTTATGACGTATGACCGCGGGCTCAACGAACTGGTGCTTTCCGGCACCTTGCCGCAAAACCAGTATCAGCAACTCCTCGTCGCTTATGGCGGCCGGCCTGACACGCAAGCGCTTCACGGTGCACTCCGCCAGGTGTTCGATGCATCAAAGGCATTCGTTTCCGACGCAGAACTCGATCAGCTCGAGACCTTCGCTCGCCGCATTCGCGGGGAAATCTTCTTCGCCCGCCGTTGGCTGTTGGTCGAGGGGCAGTCGGACTACCATCTGGTACATGGCATCGCCAAAGGCTTAGCCTACGACCTCGACGAAAATGGCGTCGCCGTCATCGACTTCCAGAATTGCGGCAACCCAGAAATCTTCGCAGTTCTTGCGCGCGCCTTACATTATCCGTGGCTGATCGTAGTGGATGGAGATGCCGCTGGTCAGGGGTATCTTGCAAAGATCGCCGGTCGAAGCTTCTCCCAGCAGGAAATGGCGAGACGCTCCTTCTCCCTCCCAGCAGGCTATCTTGAGCAGCAGCTCGTCGCAGACGGACTGCAGGCGGAGTTGAAGGCGATCCTCGTTTCGCTCGGCAATGCTGCGGCACCAAACCTTGATGACGCCGCATTGATTGCGACGCTGACGAGAGACAAGAGCGGCTATGCCGCCGTCCTTGCAAAACAGTGCGCCGAGAGCCCCGCATTGGCGCAGCGCATGCCGGCCCCGTTCCGAAACGCAATTCTGTCTCTGAGAGGCCTGACATGACCGAATCCGCCCTCAGCGGCGCGCTGTCCGAACTGACCGAAGCCCAGGCCGTGGCAGTCGACTGGCGCGACGGACCCATGTTTGTTCTGGCCGGTCCAGGCTCGGGCAAAACACGGGTCTTGACGACCCGCGTCGCCAAATTGCTTGCCGACACACCCGACCGTTCGTTCCGAGTGCTTGCTTTGACCTTCACCAACAAGGCGGCCGACGAAATGTCGGGACGGGTTACAGCCCTGGTGCCCGAACAGGAACGTCGCGCGCTAATCGGGACCTTTCATTCCTTCTGCATGCAGATGTTGCAGCAGCATGGCTCACACGTCGGCATTAGCCCCGATTTCGCGATCTACTCCCTCGATATCGACCGTCAGGAAATCCTGCGAGACGCGATTAAGGAGGAAGGGTTGAGCGCTGACGATATCCGGCTTCTTTCCACGATCGACAAACTCAAGTCCCAGCTCGTACAGCCCGAAGGCTCGGCTCAATATATTCGCGACCCTTCAGACGGCGCGCGCGTAGAGCGGCTTTATAGGGCTTATGAGGCGGCACTGACTAAGGCCAACGCTCTGGATTTCGGCTCTCTTATTGCTCAGGCTCATCGTCTCGTTACGAGCTTCCCAGGCATCGCCGCGCGTTATCGGAAGACGTACGCATACTGGATGTTCGATGAGTTCCAGGATACGACCGACGGACAATACCGCCTGATCCGTGCGCTTGCCGGCAATGATTTTAGAAATGTCTTTGCTGTCGCGGACGACGACCAGATCATCTACCAATGGAATGGTGCGAGCTACCAGCAGATACAGCGGTTCAGAGCCGATTTTTCTCCGCAGGAGCTTCAGCTTCCCACCAACTATAGGTGTCCCCCAGCAATCGTTGCAGCCGCCAACCGCCTCGTCGTTCACAACCGCCAGCGAACCGCTGCTAAACGCCCGCTTGAGGCAGGCAAAACGCTTCTTCGCTATCCCAACGAGCATCACATAAGGGTCCTGCGCTATTCCACCGACGAGGAAGAGGCAGCGTCGATCGCAGACGGCATTTCGAAAATCGACAGAAGCCACTGGGGCGAAGTCGCAGTTTTGGCAAGAACGCGCTCCCTGCTCGAAAAGCTGCAAGCCGCTTTGACCCAAAAGCAGGTGACCGCAGTCATTTCCCAACGCCGCGACGATTTTCGATCACCACAATTCTTATGGCTTTCGGCAGTATTGCGGCAAGCCCTTCGGCCTCTCGATCGGCGAGCACTGGAAATCCTCACAGGCTCCTTTAATCGCTGGTTTAGCAGCGACACACGGGTTGATCTAATCATCACCGCCTCCGAACTAACCGAACGCTCCTTTCTTGATGAGTGGGCGATAGCGGTGAAAGCCGCTTTGCCGGATAGGCTGGCCACCGAACTCGCAGACCTTGCCTCGAAGTTTGGAAAGGAACCCACGCGGTTCCGGCCTTTCATCGAAGCTGTCCTCGCAAAAATGCCGGTTCAGGACGACGGATCGAGCGACATCGCCGAAGATCGCGCCGCTTGGTCGGATCTGGCCCGAAACATCGGAAAGACAATAGGTCGCGATGCCCCCCTGGAGCAGTTCCTACAAGAGCTGGCTATCCGTTCTAAGGAAGCCCCGGTTGGCAGCACTACCGTCACGCTCATGACCATTCATGGCGCGAAGGGCAAAGAATTCGATCACGTCTATGTCGTTGGCCTCGCCGAGGACATCCTTCCCAGTTTCCAAAGTTTGAAGGCCGATGAGAACGGCCCGGAGATGGAAGAAGAGCGGCGGAACTGCTTCGTGGCCATTACGCGCGCCCGCGAATGGCTTTGTCTCTCATACGCTGATTCATACCGAGGTTGGAGCAAACGACCTTCCAGGTTTCTGAACGAAATGGGATTGATGCTGCCTGATCACGCGGCAAAATGAGTCGCTGCTAACCCACCCGCTGAGCCCACCGGTGGCGTGCTCCGTAATGTCCTCTTGTCCGAACCTGGTAGTCTGGACAAGTGTCTTGGTTGGAAATTGATCCTCGTTTGACAGCGCAGGTTGCGTTGAAGCATCACGCCGGCACACTCTCAGTGGCATGAACATGGATTCAGCCAAGCCCTTGCGGCGCTTATCCTCGCCCGGTGCGCCTTTCCTCAATCGGGTTGGTCATCGCGCGAACGGGGCTCGATCCATGAGACGTACCCAGACGACATGTAGACGACCGCACCGCGCTCGGCCTCGGTCACCCTTAGGTAGTCACGGAGTTGTGCCGCGTGCGCGCCTTGAGCCTCCGCATTCGGATTTACGTCGGATTTCCAGTCGACGACCAGAACGATCCGCTCATCCTCAGCCACGGCCGCATCAGCTCGGCCGGCGAGGAAACGCGGCGGGCTTGCAGCCCAGAGTGGGACCTCGGGCACCATCCGCGCGATGAAAGGCGCGAGCTCGGTCAGTCCGAATGTGCGCAATGCGGTCGTCGCCATCTCGACTGGATTCGGCCTGCCTATATCGGCTTCGTCATCAACGACAACTTGCAGCTGCTCCAGCAGTTCGGCCGCACGTTGGGTTACTTCTTCCCGAACGGATGAGAGTTCGCCATTGAGAAGCTCCTCCATGAGCTTATGCAGGACGTTGCCGCGGAGTGCGCCCGCCCCGACTATTCGTTGGCCGTCTGATGTTATGTCTACGACGAAGCTGTCCTTCGTGTCGGCGCTGCGGTCCGGGTCACCCTCGCTCGGACGATCCCAGACAATCGGTGTTGAGGCGGCAACGATCCGGTCGGCCTCGGCCGCAAAGATCGCGTCTGTCTGCTCGTTGGTGTTGGTGTGGGGAGGGCTGACCGCCGGTGCCGGCAATGAGTCCGTTCGAAGTTCGGTCAGCCGCTTCTGGCCAAGATCCATCACGCGCGACCATGAGCGCGAGGATGCCCCTGGCAGGTCGGGGATGACCAGCAAGTCGCGGGCGCGCGAGGTTGCGACATACCACAGCCGCTCACGCTGCCTGGCTTCGCGAAATTCCTCCTCTTGGCGGGCTGCCGCAAGGTCCGGCGGTTCGAGACCTCCGATCATCCAGTGAATCGTGTCGTCCGACTGCCGATAGACGAACTGGTCCTGAGGCTTGAAGCGGGTGGACGAGTTCACCGTGATGACGACCGGCCATTCTAGACCCTTCGCACTGTGCATGGTGACGATTTCGACCGAGTCACCGGAAACATCCACCCTACCCTCCGGGTGCCGGCGCTTGCGTTCCCACCCACGCTGGAGATCGAGAGCAAATGCGCGCAGGCCCGCAACTCCATACGGTCGTGCAAGCTCGACGATGGCATCGAGGTTCGCCAGTGCGCGGGCGTTGCGTTGGCCGTGCCGTGCGGCCATCACAACCCGAAGGTCCAGGCGCTCGATCGCATAGGCGAGCAACTGCATGGGAGTGAGTTCCCCCGCGAGACGGTGAAGCCCCTGGAGCTTCACGAGCACATCGCGTGCAAGGGGATGGACCACCTCGTTCGCCGATGTCCGAAGTTGGAATCGCCGGCGCGCATCGGCATCGGGCTGGAGGGCCGCAGTGATGTCGAGTAGCTCTTCGTCAGTCAGCCCCACAAGCGGACCACGCATGAGGCCGCCGAATGCGAGCGTGTCCAAGGGGTCTGCCAAGGTTCGAACCAGGGCGAGAAGGTCCTGCAGCTCCTGTCGGCGGAACAGCGCGTTTCCAGCCTGGGAGGCCACCGTGATTCCTTGTCTTTCAAGGGCGCGCTCGTACCGCCAGAGATCGGTATGAGTCGGCGCCAGCAAGGCTATGTCACCGGCGCGCAGACGCCGCTCGGTGCCGTTCGCCTCGGTCATCGTGAGTGCCCCGATCAAGCGGGTGCACAGCCCCGCCACCGCCGCCGCCTCTGCCTCGCGTTGCTCCTCGGCTCGAGCATCGCGAGGAACGTCGACCGTGAGTTTGGCAGCCGCAGGGAATGGCAGCGGGGGCGGGTTCACGGTCGCGGTCAAGGGCACGAAGCCCGGTTGTCCCGGCTTTGCCAGCACGTCCTGGAACACCTGATTGACGTGCTCGATTACTTCCGAGCGTGACCGGAAATTCGCAGTGACGGCAAGCAGGCAGCCATTGGCCGATTTCGCGATGATCGACTTTGCGAGGGCGTAGGCCTCGATGTCGGCGCCGCGAAAGCGATAGATTGCCTGCTTCGGATCGCCGACCAAGAACAACGAGCCGGGGCGAAGCTGCGCCTCGTTCCATCGTGTGGGCTGCGTGGTGGCGGCGATGCAGAAGACGATTTCAGCCTGCAGCGGATCGGTGTCCTGAAACTCGTCGACGAGAAGATGCGGATAGCGGCCGGCGAGCCAGTCACGGATTCCTGGATGCTCGCAGACGAGGATGCGCGCCTGCCTCAACAGGTCGTCGAAATCCAGGACCGCTGCATCGCGTTTGCGTCGGTCATATGCGTCAACGACCTCGCTCAAGAGCGCGGCCAGCTCGTGTACGAGCGTTTGCGCGATCGAGCCGATCAACACGCGATAAGCCGCGCTCACCCGCTCGAACTGGTCAGCGGCCTCGCCGGCCCGACGCTGGCCCTCGACCGCACCAAGGACGTCCTTCCAGGCGGTCTTTCTACCGTAAGGCTGCAGGTCGATGGACTTTGGACGCATCGCACCGATGCGCGGCGGCTGGGTCAAACGCCAGAGGGCCGGGAACTCGGTATTGGTCAGGGCCTCGTCATAGAAGGCGGCAAGCCGCTCCAAGTCATCGATCAGGTCCGCTGTGCCCGTTTCGCCAGGCCCTGCCGCGTGCCACCGGGAAAACGCTGCGACGGCATCGGTAAACGTCAGGTCTGGCCGGGATGAAAGAGCCGGTGAAGGCGCAGTCGCGGTACGATGGTCTCGGCGCAGCACGGCAAGCTCGCGAATGCGCTCGACGACACCAAGCGGATCGTCCTTGGCCAGGATAGCGATCGCTCCGTCTTCGTCCGCACCGTCCGCCAGCTTGCCCTTCAGCCATTCGGAAAGGACTTCATCGAAAAGCGCCTCGGCGATGGTCTCGTCGACGACCCGCGATCCGGGATCGAGACCGGCGGTCAGCCCGTGGGAGCGAAGGATGCCTTGGCAGAACCCGTGGATTGTCGTGGCGGTAATCTCATCGAGATGTGGCGCCGCGGCCTTGAGATGGGCAAGCTCGTCAGCACCCAACGGGTGGGTGACTATTTTAGCAAGCGCCGGCGGGACCTTGCCGGCGCGGAGCTCGCCGATTGTCCAGCGAATTCGCGCTTCGAGTTCGCTTGCTGCCGGTTCGGTAAAGGTAATGGCGGCGATCTTGGAGGGCGCAATCCCGCTCGCTATCATCATCGCGACGCGCGCCGCCATCAAGGACGTCTTCCCGGTGCCGGCCGCGGCCTCGACCAGAATGTTGGAGGTGAAATCGGTCAGGGCGCGCCTCCGAGCGTCCAGGTCAGGCAGGGTCACGGGCTGCTCCAAAGCTTGGCAAGCGGGTTGTTCACCTGCGCGAAGGGCCGTTGCTTGATCCGGCGGTAGGCCTCCAGGTCTGACGGAAGAGCGATCGAGATGGAATCGAAGAATTCCGGCTGGGGACCCGGCGCAATCTGACCGCTCCGCTGAAGTTCGACACCAGCCGTAGTGAAGGTGACGGCCTGCTCGATTGCGGTCACCAGTTCATCATGGACCAGGCTCAATGTCCGCGCGGGCTCGTGCCTGAGATAGGTCAGCCGAGACTCGACGTTTCGAACATCCGGCAGCAACGATCTAGCGGCCAGGGCATAGAAAACGCGTTGGAGTTCCGTCCCTCGGTCGAAGACGACGGTCTTCTTGCGCTCCGGTGCCGCTCCTGCCTTGTAGTCGGTTATGATTGCCGAGCCCCTGGGGCCGTCCTCGTCAAGCCGATCGATCCGGCCGCGAAACGCAATTCCGGCTGTCCCGATGTCGACCGGCAAAAGCGTGGTCCAAGGATGGGGGCCCTCTATGGGCTCGCCGAAGGCGAGTTCCGTCCAACTTGTGCCGCGAGGTTCACCAAGAGCATCTCTCAGCCCGCGCGATGCGCGTTGGCGGGCCAGAGTCATAGTGTGGCGCCATAGTAGACCTGGTGGGACTGCCCGCGCGATCGGCCAGGCGTCGCTCAGCCGCTTGGCTTCATCCGCAAGGGCGATCTCGATTTCATCGACATTGCGCGGCGCACCATTGCGCAGCACTCCTCCAATAAGGGCGTGGACGAGCTCGCCGAATGAACGATGATCGAGCGCCAACGGTTGAGGGTCGAGGTTCGGCTCGCGCCAGTGAAGTGCGTACTCCCAGACGAATCCGAGCGGTTCGCAAAGAAGGCGATGGAGCGACGTGGTCGATTGCACTTCGGCGAGTGCATCGAGAATCAATGGATGGTTCGCGCGAACGAGCCCATCGTGCGCGGTATGGCTGTCGCTGTCCTGCCAGGCGCGCCAGCAGGCGCGGCTGGACCGGACCTGCGGATGCTTGCCCGCATCTGCCGGCCTCGCATAGAGACGATCGCTTTCGCTGAATGCGTGCCGGGGGATGGCGCTCCGGCCCACAATCCGCTCCTGATCACGGCGCCATAGCGTGCTTGCCGCCTGCAGCGCACCCGTTGCGCTCCTGTGTGCGCGCGAGAGGGTGTAGTCGTCTGATTGGTTCACGATGATGTCGTGCATCATTCGGTCGTCGTCGGCGATATCTGCCGATGGAAGCCGAATGTCCTCGAGGAGATGCTCGGTAAGCAGCGGGTCTTCGATCGCCCGCCGTGGCCAGGCATTCGCTTCGAGGCCGAGAAGGCGGACGTGCTTCCGCGGTGCGCCCGCCAGATGGTGGGCAGGCCCCCAGACGATGGTGTTGCCGGGTTCTTGCCCGTCATCGACACGCAGCGCCTGCAGCGACAATTCGATCGCCTGTGGGGGCGCCATGCGCAAGGCGTCCTGCCACAAGGTCAGCGCCGGCCCGCGCAACAGCCGGCGTCCCGCCCGATCCGCCTCCGAAATCCCACCAGCGAGGAGCTCGAGAACCGGCAGCAATGTCCGCTCCGCAACGTCGCCATCAGCCCGCTCGGCGCGTGCGCGCTCGAGGGCATGCTGCCAAAGCCGTGGCGTCGTCAGAGCAGCGCTGCGCCTCAGCCCCTTCGCCCAATCGAGCGGAATGTTCTCGCGCGCCGGAGGGACGCGGGCCAATAAAAGGCGGACCCGCTCCTGGGAAAGACCCCGCAACAGGATGTCGGCGAGCGCTGCGCAGGTCTGGCCTTCGCGGGTCGCCAAAGCCGGAATGCCATGGCTGAAATGCAAGGGGAGCCTCGCCTCACGCGCGAGCACCAAAAATGTGTCGTCCCAGATTGTCGGCGAGGCTGCCGTGATGGCTATCTCTGTTGGAGGGATGCCGTACTCGGCTATCCGCGCGCGTGCCCAGCGAAGCGCTTCTCGCACTTCACTTCGCGGATCGGCGCAGACATCGGCCGCGACGAGAAGACTACTTCCTGCGGGCACGGTTTCCATCTTTCCCGGGAACCAGCTCCGGCGACTATGAGACGACGCAACCCATCGGACTGGAACAACCTCGCAGAGCTGCACGACGAACTGGCGCCAGACGGGCTTGATATCGGGCACCTCGTGAATGGTGACTGGACCGAGCAATTTCGGCGCGAGATGCAGGCGCTTCACCGCAGCTTCAACAAGATCGGGCGGCACCATTGCCCCCGGAGGCAAAGTCTCTCGCACCCGTCGTTCCAGCAAGGCAAAGTCCCGAAGGCGGGCGTTGTCCGGTACGCCCTTTGGGGTGTCGGCGTCCCACCAGCTCCGGAGCGCAGAGAGCACGGCCGATGGCATTCCGGGCAAGTTTGAAACCTTGCCGATGTCTTCGTATCCGCCAGCGTCGAGAGCCCGTCTTATTGCGGGATACAAGATCTCCTGTGACGCCGGCGCGATAAAGCCGCCGGCGAGGCGTGCGGCAAGAAGGGGAAGGGTCAATATCTGGCGCCCGGTTGCTTCTTCACGAGCGGCATCGAGCCGTTGCATCCGCAACGCCAGCGGCCCGTCGACAACCACAGAATGAATAGACATGGTGCCCGCCTCAGCCAGCCTCTCCCCGCCGAGCGAATGCGGCCTCGATATGAGTAACCATGCCTTCGAGGGATTCGCTCAGCCTCTCCAGGTCAGGCTTGCTTATGGATCGCTCCCGACCATCGTGATCGCGACCGTAGCGATGGACGCAATCGTGCCGCACCGGCACGAACTCCATAAGCGTTTTCTTGGTCGTTTCATCTGGAAAAATGGTCGAGCCGAGGGCGCTCCGGTAGTAGTGATCGATCTTCACGAAGTTATGGTACATCAGCTCGCGCAGCCGCATGTGTACCCAATCGCGAAAAGCGTTCGGATTGGACGCGAGTTCAACGACTTCGATCTTGTCGGCAACCCACTCCTTGTTTCCCTTCACCAAAGCTGACATTGCCTTCGGATCATCGAGCACCAGTCTGATGAGACGATCGCTGAGGTATGCTTCGATGGCGGAAAAATACTGGACGAGCAGCATGCGGTTCAGCTCGTCAATGAGCCCCCGCCCCTCCATCTCGGCGGCGATATGGCTGATGTCGTAGGTCGCAAATTTGAAGATTTTTGCCGGGTCGCTCGGTAGGTTCTCGCGCTGATACGCTTCCACCTCCCATGGGTCCTCGGAAGTATTGACCGGATCATCGATCACGCTCACATGGATATTTTCATTCATCAGGTTCGCCACGAGGCAGGCCCCAGTATTGCGGATACCGACAGCGAATTGCTGCTCGCATCCGTGGCAGGCAACCGTCTGTTCGGCGTAGCCCTGCGCGTCGGATTCGCGGTCTGCCTGGACATCGTAGCTCGGAACTTCTTCAATGGTTTCGGTGATCGTAGCCCCGCATCGGGGGCATACAAACTCGAGCGATGGTTCCCGAGGCGACATGCCCTGCCCTCTCTATTGATCCGAAGATAGCCGGTGACGCGAGTTCGTGACCGGGTTCGTTGTCATGCGAGTTCATCGTAGAGCGGCACGGTCGGGGCGTGGGCGTCGATCGCCTCCACGACGCTGGCGGCGAGGGGAAGATGCCCCTTCTCGGCCTCCCAGACCTGTCGAAATCGCTGGACGGTTTCCGCGGCAGTGTCGACGACGAGCTTTTCCGGTAGAAGCGCCTTGGCCGCCAGATGCCGAAGCTCATCGGCATCGAACTCGGCCATCTTTTTCGTTCGAGAGAAATTGAGGGCGGCGGTATCCTCCCCCTCGATATAGGGGATGGTCGACACCAGGTCGTAGGCCGGCGACAACGCCGCCGAGCGCCGGTCCGGATAGATCAGCGACCAGTTCTTGAGGTGCATGTCGCCATTGCCGATCAGCGCGCTGAACACGAGGCGGCGAGTGAACTCGGCGGCGCCGATATCCCCCGCCTCGGTGCCGATGACGCGCGCGATGTTGGCGTAGCTCGCGCGCCTGTACTTGTCGTCCGGAAATACTCCGAAGACCTGCGCGAAATCTTCTGTGTGGACAGGACCGTCGCCGGTTCGGTCGAAGCGGCTGACAGCAAGCGCCTGCCCCTTGAGCTCGCCAATGCCTTCTGGAATGCCGGCGATCGCATCGAGATCGATCAGGTTGATGACCGGCACCTCCATGCCGATCATGCCAGCGATCGTCATCATCGAGAACTCGTTTTCCGGAACGCCGGTGAACTGCTGGGACGGGAGCTTCACGATCCACGAGCCGCCGACGCCCTCCGCGGGAATGGTCAGGCCCCCGCCTTTCCCTGCGTTCTCGAACGCGGAGAACTTGAGCTGCACACCGGCGAGCGAAAAGCGTAGCGCATTAGGTTTGGCGTTCTCCGGCAAATCCTCGTCGTCGCCTGGCGGAAGGGAGCCGCCGGCCGCTGGATGGATCGAGAGTGCTCCGGGCAGGTCGAGCCCAAGAACCCAAAGTAGGAAGAATTCGCGCTGCTGATTGACCCCGGCCCGCTCGGCGAGATAGCGGCGCAGGCCGCCCTCCGGCAACAGGTTCGAGAAGAATGGCGGTACAACCCGTTGCGTCGGGCGGATTTTGGTAATGAGACCACCCAGATCGTCCTTGAAAGACAGACTGAGGGTCGGTCGATCGCGGTTCTCGACGTAGTCTTCATTGAAGGCAAAGATCGTCCGCTCGCCCTGCAAATGGGTCAGCGTGCCGATCGGCTGGTCGTAGAGCCGCACGTCGAGAACCGAGACGTCAGGCATTGGCATCTCCATCGTCCAGCGAATAGGCGGGCCGCGGCTCCGGCGGAGCGGCATGGGCGATTGAGTTGCGCAGTCGCTGCAGGTTCTGCGCGATGTCACGCACGATGGGTGCTGCCTGAGCGCTCGCTTGATAGCGCTCGAGGCGGGCCATTAGCTCGCGCACCAGCTGCATCTCCTGATCGCTTAGGTTCACCCGTCGCAGGAAACGAAGTGTATCTTCGATGCGATCGAGATCGGCCGAGCTCCCGTAGAGGTGCTTCATTTTCTTGACCAAGCGCTCCGCGCGGGCGAAGCGCTTGTCGTTTGGCTGACCGGCGTGGATATGCATGTCCGGCGTCGCCTGGGCCTTCACCAGGCCCAACACGGCGGGCACGAGCTTCTTCGGCACGAGCATGACCTCGAGATCGAGCGCACGGGTCATGTCGATGAAGCTCGACAGCCCCGGCTCCATCTTACCGCTCTCGATTTGGGAGATATGGCTCTGCGTAAGCCCGGCCCGCTCGCTGAGCGCGCGCTGACTGACACCGGAAGCCTCGCGGATCTCGCGTGCTTGCGCGATCAGGCTTTCGCTTTGGTAGGCCATGATGTAGAATCCAGATCAAAACGACGGTGGCGATCAGGATGTTATATCTAGATCGTCGCACGGTGTCCGTCAACACACATGATATCGAATACTGATTCTAGCCACGTTCTGATACAGAATACCGTATCATTCGACCATATTTTATCGAATTGCGCTATGCATGTAAGGGCCTAGGGAGGCTTAAGGGATGTCAAAAAAGGCAAAGGGATTCGAGACCGTCGCCGAAGCCTTGCGTTCGGTCGAGCGATCTACCGTCCGTAAGAGGAGGGCGCGTGAACGGCATGCGGCGGAGGTCGCTGCACGCGTGCCAGGCGAGGGATACGAACCCTGCATCGTCAGCTTCATCGACGTGCTGGGTTTCCGCAACCTCCTCGAAACGCGTCATGCCCACGAGATTCGCGATGTGTTGCTGCAACTGCGGGCGTTCACCGCACCGGTCGAAGAACTCCCAACCCGCCGAATGAAGGATGCGCGGTTGCTTAGCCGCGCATTCGCGGATTCCGTTTCGGATGCAGTCGTGCGGGTCCGGGTCTTCGACACCCAGTTCAACGACGGCGCCTTCTTCCATGAATTGCTCGATCTGCTTCATGCGCAGGTTGAGTGCATTGGACACGGCGTGGTGATCCGCGCTGGGCTCGCCATCGGCAATGCCCATGTAGGACTAGACGGCAAGGGGCCGGTTTTCGGTCCTGCTATGGTCCGGGCTTATGAAATCGAAACGCACGAGGCGATCCATCCCCGCATCGTCGTGGACCACGCCGCTTATCAGAGCTTTCTCGAGGATGCGCGGCTTCGCAAACAGGACCACGACCTTGAGGAGGAGCTGCGCTACGTGGACCGCCTGCTGCGTGTGGACGTGGATGGCACACGCTTCGTCGACTACCTTGGTGCAAGCGAGTCCGAGTTTGACGACCCGGCCGGCTATTTCCTTTTCTTCCGAAGCCATGCGGAACTCGTCCGCGGGAAGCTAGCCGCAACGACCGGGCGGGTACGGGAGAAGTTTGAGTGGCTGGCCGCATATCACAACTCCGTCGTTGAGAACGTCGTTGCCGAATTTGCGGACGGTAGCCGATCAGCAGAAGCATTCATGGCTGAGTTCGACGTCGATCCTGAGCCGTTCCTGCGCGCGATGGTCATTAGTCCAACGCCTGAAGGCTAGAGGATACCCCAAGCGCGATACCGTTCCCTCCCGGTCACCTCGCGCACGCCGAGTTCGCCGATGAGGTTGAGGGCGGCGCGCTGCGTCACCCTGGCGGTCTTCGCGATCATCGGCGCCGAGACGATGGGGCGGGATAGTACGAGCTCCATGGTCGTCGGCAGGCTGCTCGATGAACGACGGCCGTTCAGGCGGCGCGTCATCTGTTCGCGCGCCTGTGCCAGCCGGGCTATCTCCTTCATGCCGCTCTCCGCCGCGGCCGACATCGCGTCGAGAAAGGCGAGAAGACGGGTCAGGCGGTTTACGGATCGCCGGCGCTCCCTCGGCACGGCCTTCAACCCGACATTGAAGCCGAACAGGTGCGAGGCCACCTTCCCTCGCGCGCGAAGATGGGCGCTGACCAATAGAGTGCCAAGCCAATGCTGGCGTTGCATCGGTTCCAGCGACTCCCACGCATCCCAGATGAACGCCGCACCAAGCGTCGGCGGCAGATCTTCAACGCCGCGTAGAATATGCTTCCACTGGGTCAGGCGATCCTTCTCGTCCCAATCGGGATCTCGAACCACGAGATCGCCGACAACCAGTTCTTGCCGGCCTCCGCTCTTGGCACCGGAAACCCTGTCGAGGAGGCGTTGCGACTGCTTGAGGAGCGCGTCCACATTGGCGAGCTCCCGAGCAAGCGGATCGTCCTCAGCCATCAGGCCAACGTCTGCCGCCTGTTCGATCGGCGGCATCCTCTCCCCTGCCCCGGCCTCCTCGTCAGGATCTGCATAGCCGGTGAGCGCCCCGATCCCCGCGTCGCTCACCGCCCAGCCGGACTTCGTTCCGGCGACGCGCCGTCGCGCTCTGAGAATTCGATGGGCGATCGTCAACTCATGGGTCGGCGCCCGGACGTCCATCCGCTCGTCGTGGAGAACCAGGTCCTCCACGTGGACAAGCTCGCCCCCGATCCACATGCTGGCCGCTGCGTCGAAGAAGTGGCCCCGCTCAACGAAGCCTTCTCCGACAGGATTGCGCCTGACCTGCTCGTCCAGCCGGGCGAGCTGATCCTCCGCCCTGCCGATGGCAGGGAGCAAGGTCTGAAGAGGCAGGTTTTCGATGGTGTAACCCATTGCTCACACGTGCTATTATTCCTCTAACGGAAGCTATCACGCAATTCGTTTCCGTCATAGCGACGGAATTTTCCACGCGTGTACTATATAGACGCGCCAGGCCTACGCGACTGAACAGCAGGACGCCAATCGAGCCTCAGGTCGACGAGAATGCCCGTTTTGCTGCGCTTCTCAGGGGTCTCAATGTCGAAAACGAGCCTCAAGAGACGTTTACAAACGATCGTTTATTGATATCTTCGGAGTTTGTACAAACGCCCCTTTCCCATGCTGAGAGACGCCGCAAATGGCCCGTGAAGCGCAAGATCGACGCTCCGGACGACCAAAGGGCCGGCAAATCGGCTACGCGCGCGTGTCGACGGACGAACAAGCGACGGAAGCGCAGGAGATTGAGCTGCAATCGGCCGGCTGCGACGTCGTCGTTCAGGAACATGGATCCGGTGCGTCGAGAGCTCGCCCTGCCCTACTGCGGTTGATGAGCGATATCGGCGCCGGCGATGTCTTGGTCGTTGTGCGTCTCGATCGCCTTGCGCGCTCGGTCAGCCATCTTCTTCAGGTGATCGAGGATCTGACTGAGAAGGGCGCGCATTTCCGATCTCTCCGAGATCCAATCGACACGTCGACGCCACAGGGCATGTTTTCGCTACAGGTACTCGGTGCCGTTGCCCAGCTCGAGCGTGCGCTGATCTCGGAACGGACCAAGGCTGGCATCATCGCTGCAAGATCGAAGGGGCGACTGCCAGGCAATCCTGGTATCCGGGAGCGCAAGCCCGAAGCCTTGGCGAAGATGACCGCGGTGCAAAAGGCGGCTTATGGCCGACGGCTACAATCAACGATGAACCAGTGGCTTCCGACGGTCCGCCGGATGCGACCAGACCATAACTGGGACGACATCGCTCGGGTCCTGAAGCAGCGCGGCCTCGACTGGACGCCTGAACGACTGCGGCGGGCAGTGAGGTGGCTCGTCACCGAGCACCTAGCCGAATCGACACTGCTAAAGCGGGCGTCTCCTCTGCCTCCCGAAGATCGCCTGATGACTCTTGTGGCAGGGATTTCGCAGTCTAACCCAGACCTGTCGCTCCGCGACATCGCTGGCCAGCTCGAGCGCCTGCATGAGCGAACCCCACGAGGAAGCGCAAAATGGTCTGCCTCCTCAGTCAAGAACCTGCTCGATCGAGCCCGCCGGCTTGGACTCGTCGCCGAACTACCCGCGAGCTGACCGTCATCCCGCTGCAGAACAGTCCTCAGTTTACGGTCCGTGGCTGACGCTCAACATTCCGGAGCCGCTTGTACGCGACCCAGGCATCAGCTGGAACAGCGCTGCCGGCCCGCGCCAGCCAAGCCGTACGATCGGATTCGGCAAGTGAGTTCCACCACACCATTCCGGCGGTTTCATCGGGCGTCGGTTCCCGGTCGTGTTCGTTTTTCATGCCCTCGATGCTCTCATAAGATGCTCTTCCCGACAAGCGCTGCAAGGACCGTCCAAGCCCTGTAGTGCGTATCAAACCTGCCCGCCTTCTCATGATCTGCGCCCCGGCTTGTCGAGGCTGCGGCGCAACGCATCGCTGATTTCAAGCCGGGATTCGGTGCGCACAATCTTGCCTGCCGTCTCCAAATCGACGGCAGCGGTTTCAGCTCCGGTTCCGATCGTCTTCGACGCATCAAGCTTGGCCCGCAACAAGGCCATCACCATCGGCCAGACCGAGAACTTTCCGGCCTTTGCTCGGTCTGTCAGGCTGCGCAAATAACCGCCGGCGCTGTTGATCTGATCCTGCCGCTGGTAGATCGCGGCAATGGTAATCCCCGCCTGTTGCTCACCCATGGCCGTTCGCGCCTCCTCCCAGGCGCTCGGGCTGATGCCCATGGCCGGCCGGGCAACCTCAGCCGCGGCCAGAAATTCACGCCAATTGCGGATTCCGCCGCCGCCCTTCACCAGCCAAAGCATGTTCGGGCAGGCATCCAGCACGATTCCCAAAGGCAGCTCGCGCTTTGGCAGGCTCCGTACGTTGTCGGTATCCGCAACGTTGGCGCCCGCTTCATCTTTATTTCCTAAGCCGTTTTCAGATTCAAATTTAGAGTCTGGTTTTGAATTCTGTATGTGGCGCCCATTTCGGGACTCATTGGCGTCCATTTTCTGTGTTTTTACAAATGATTCCAATGCTTCACGCACTTCAGCCCATAGGCCTTCAAGCTCCTCGGCGATCGCCTCGAAGGCCTGTCGGGGTGCGGTTCGTGGTATCTGGCCGACAATCGCCTGGTAGGCCTGCTGGACCCTGCCCCAGTTCGCCGGCACGCCTTCCTCAATGCCGGCATCGATCATCTTGACGATGTCACGCCGGCATATGGTTAGTCGCTCCTTAACGAGACGAAAGGCCTTCTTCTCAGATCTGACCGCTTCCGCAAGATCTTTGAACTCCTCGGCGCGCGCGACGATCGGCGAGATGTCGAAGCCATAGGCTTGCTCGATCTCGCCGCCCTGCCCTTTCCGCGCGAAGCGCTTGCCGTTTGGGCTGTCCCGACGGATGATCAATCCACACTCGACCAAGACGGCCAGGTGCCGCCGCAAGGTCGTTGGAGGCATTCCGTTGGCGCGGCGGATAAGCTGCTCGTTTGATGGCCAGACGATCAGCTCGCTGTCGCCATAGAGCGCCGTGTCCGGATGGAACGACAACAGCGCGTCGAGAACGGTCAAAGCGCGATCTGTGGCGCCCAGAGCGATCCTGGCGTCCTTGATATCTTGGAAGACATGCCATTTGTGGACGGTCGCGTCCTTCGGCACCGCCGTTGCGGTGACTTGGCTTGAGATCATGCCAAGCGTCATCGGCCGCCGCCCAAAGGGCGTCGTCGCTAGTGGTTGAGTCATGGTTCTGCCCTTCAGCTTTTAGGCAAAGCGAAAGCGCCCACCAAAATGGCGTCCAATCTCCGCAAGGAGACCCTTGACTGTGATTCGCGGAAGTGAGATTCTCGTTGTCGCCAAACGAACGAGAGGGGCTTCCGAGACGCTGTTTCGGGGGCCTTTCTTTTTACCGCTTGCTACCTCTGTGTTTGTTGCACCAAGTCCGTCTGGCTTTGGCCGAAGCCTCCACCCATTCCAGCGCTTCGCCCATCCTTGTCAGATGACAAGGTCTTGAGTCCGACACTGAATTCACGCCCGCTCCTCCTGCGAAAAGAACCTATCCATCAGCGCGGGCAGCTCTGCTTCGATGAAGGCATTGAATGCGGCGGCGTGCTCGCCGCCTACTGAAAGCTTGACGTCCGCACCTGAGAAGATTGCCCTCCCAACGGCTTTGCCGTTCGGGCTCCTGAGCTCAATTTCACTTTGCGAGCGCTGCGTTGGCGCCTTGACCGCATCCAGCGCCTGTCTGAATCGCTCATCCGAGGGCAGCCCCAGAACCTTGTCAGCTGACAAGGTTCTTCGCAGCCGACCAAGCGCAGAACTGTCAGCGCTGACAGCGGTCGCCAGTGCGAGCCAGCGAGGTCGACCAACTTTGGGAGCACGCCCAATTGCCTCGATCACGTCGAGCGGAAGCGCTCTGGACACCGTGCGAAGGCGCGCCAACTCTGGGTCGTCGATGGATAACGCGGCGCGAATATCTCGTGGCTTGATGCCCGCCTCATCCATCCGCCAGGCAAAAAGCGCGCGCTCTATCCAGCTCAAGTCCTGGCGCGCCGCATTCTCGATACCCTGTGCAACAACAAGCTCGCTGTCTGACAATGCAACGACCGTCGCCTTGACGCTGATGCCGAGGTCGATCGCGGCACGCCAACGGCGATGTCCATAGATGACCTGATATCGACCTTCCGTGGTCGGATGCCGACGCACCTGAATGGGAACCTTCTGGCCTTCCTCCGATATCAGCTTCTTCAGTGCCTCGAACTCGACATCACTGTCATCGGGCAATCGATCAGGGAACGGAGACGGATCGATCAACTTTGGATCAAGCTCGGCTCCGCCACCGGCGTCAACCAGCGCCTGAAGTCGGTCACGCTCTTCCCTGAGTTCGGAAAGAGAACGCTGAGTCGCCCCGATCACGCCTGCACCAACGCGAGGGAGGGGTTGCGCTTGCACCGGAGACTTCGCCCCCTCTGAGGACGGCGGCTCACCAGCGTCCGCGTCCGGTTCAGAAAAGGAGCTAAAGTTCGCTAGAATCGACTTCCCAGACGGGCGCTTGCTCATCACGTTCGTCCCCAGCTCTGGCTAATCAAGCCGAGTATTTGATCGTTGACTGCGTCGATCGACTCTCTCGCACGCTTAGCGGTCGCGGCAGAGATATTCCCGGATTCAAGCTCGTACAGGGTCCGTTTAGCGAGACCCGCGGTCTCGATGGCAGCACTTTCTACCGCAGTCGACGTAAGGACGTCCTCGGTAAAGAGATGCCGGAGCATCGTTACGACGTGAACTTGAGAATGATCCATTGGATCATGCCGTGTCACGACATAGCGAAGAAAGTCCTGTTTCATCGTCGCTCCTGCATCGCGGATAACCGATATCAAATCGCCCATCATCAACAGGAACTGGCTCATCGACATCACGTCGAGCATCGCCGGATGGACCGTCACTAGGAGACCGGTCGCTGCGTAGATTGCACCAAGGGTCAGAAAGCCGAGGGAAGGGGGGGTGTCCAGGATGACGACGTCATAACCATCTTCGACCTCTCCCAGTGCGAGCCGAAGCCGTTCGAAGAAGATGCTGTCGGAGCTGACTTGGCGCTTCGATAGGAACCGGGGAGTTTCATGCTCGTACTCCATGACCTCGATGTTTCCCGGGATCAGGTCGATCCCGGAAAAGTAGGTCTTTCGGATTATCTCCCGGATCGGGCGCCGTTCGTCATCGTAGCGCAGTGCGGCATAGATGGTCTCATTGTGCTGTACATCCATCTCCGGCTGCGCGCCAAACATGGCCGACAGCGACGCCTGGGGATCGAGGTCAATCGCAAGGACCCTATAACCGTGAAGTGCGAGATAGTGTGCGAGATGCGCACTCGTCGTTGTCTTGGCGCTGCCGCCTTTAAAATTGGCGATGGCCAAAATCTGAAGATGCTCGCCGCCACGCCGGTGTGGCAAGAAGCGCAAGGCTTCGGTCGGGCGTTGCGCCGCGAACAATTCGCGAAGCTCATTGATCTGCGCGAGCGTATAGGCGCGATGATTGTTCTCGAGTCGAGCCGGCACCGGGCCTTTGCCCTCATTCGACATCAATTTGAGGGTAGATTCAGGTATTGAAGTAAGTCTGGAAACCTCATGAGTCATGAAGTACCTGAGGCTCTTCTGGGCGTCAGGCGGATACATCTGCTGACGTCTGGCCTGTAGATGACTAGAGAGCATCCCGGCATGCCGGACAATCTTGTCCGCCGGATCTTCCTGCTGTGCAGCTGTCGCAGTCTGTGCAGCCATTGTCGAAGCAAACCCTCTTTGTCGGCCTTTGGGCGGTTTATCGCCCTTTGCCCGACAAAGGTAGGCCACGATTCTTCACGTTCGTCCAGCGCTTTAAGGTTAACAGATACTTAACGACTGTTCCTCCGACGCCGTTCACGTTTCGGCACAACACGCAATTTCCCTTTCAAACCAATCCGTTGGCACGTTAATCGACCAAGGCCTATAGTAATTTTGTTAGTCCGTTCGGAACTCGCTTCTTGGTTTCCGAACCGGATCCAGAACACCCAACCCGACTCACGCCTTCGGGAGAGAATCGCACTCATGCCCTTCACTAGTTGCGGCCAGCTCCGAGATCGTGCCTTTTTGCCTCCGACTCCACGACGAACCCGGAGAGCAACGGATGCAGGCAATCGCAATTCCAGGTGTGGCGCACGCCACCTATGCACATCTTGTCGAGTCGATGCATCGTCTACGCGCACGCGTCTTTGCTGGCCGTTTGAAATGGGACGTGAAGGTCAGGCAGGGTAGGGAGGTCGACGAGTTCGATCGTTTCGGCCCAACATACGTCCTCGCTGTCACTCCGATTTCCCAGGTTGTGGGCTGCGCACGGCTGCTCCCAGACAGGGCCCATGATGCTATCGAAGCTGTTCCTGACCTTGAGCCGAGTGGCCAGCTCAGGCCACACGTTGCGATGATCGAAAGCTCACGCTTCTGCGTCGACACATCGCTCGAGCAGGGGCAGGGGAGGGCAGGTTCCTCCACCACTTTTGTCGGATGGTCTGCCAGGGCGCCACTCGGCCGAAGGGGAGGGGCACGAACCCAGCCGCGATAGCGGTGCCTTTGCCGAATTGCGCCGCCGCGACGACTAGGCCGCTGCAGACGTTGCCGGAGGCCGAAGCGAAAGCGTGCGGAACCGTCGGACGGTTCCGTCAATCGCTCGTATTGGCATTGGCAACTTGGAAGGCGTTGAACGTCGTTGCGACCAGATCGGTCGTGTAGACCGTCTCGCCGTCCTTTTCGTACGATGAGTTGTTTATGCGGCCTTCGGCTATGACCGGCTGGCCTTTCGAAACGTTGTCTTTGATCCAGGCGGCCTGATCATCGAACACGGTGACGGTGACCCAGTCCGTCCTGGTCTCCTTCTTCCCGGCGTCGTTGGTCCAATGGCGGTCGGCAGCGATGCTGACTTTGACCGCCTTATTGAAGCTGGTGACGCTGCCTACGTTCCCGGCAACGGTGAAACGGTTGATGCTGCGCATATTGGGATACCTTCTGTAAGTAGGTGGCTCGATTTCCGTTCGCACGTCAATTAGAGTGTCATCATAGAATCGCCGGAAGCAGCAATCAGATGTTGAGATTGAACCAGGCCCGCTGCCTCAAGCCCTTTGCGTCGGTGTACTCGACGTACCAAGGCTTTGACCGCACCGGCCGCGGCATGCTGATGGTCTTCTGGCAACTGTCGCCGTCACGCCGGTTGATGACTGGCTTGAAGATTGGCCTGCCGTTGCGATGGTTGAAGCACAGATTCTCGCGCTTCTCACACATGTTTGGTTTTGAGCGGTTGCCGTCGTGCCCGACGTCGCTGTAGCCGACGGTCCAACCTTCCGGGCAGTCGTCATAGACGTCTTTCCGCGCCGCGGTGGAACTCGCCGCGGGACACGTCGGCCAGGAGAAACCCGGACGCTTCATGGCGGCGAGGAGCCGGTACATTGGCGGGTGGCAGCTTGGGGTGGCTTGCCAGTTCCCGGAAACGCACAGCAGTACCTGACAGCCCCATTCGGAAGCCGGCGCGCTGCTGGCGTAGAGGGAGCCAACTGCAATGGCGGCGGCATAGAGCAGAGATTTGGTCAATGGGAGCTCCTTTCACGGACGTCGCAGTTTATACTTTAATTGATTTCTTGCGACCGCGAAAGGAGGTTTGTATGGGGTGGGACGGCGGTGGAAAAATACGATCCGAGAAACGTTTTGGACAACCCAGAGCGCAATGCGATGCAGGCGCAAATAGCGGCAAAACTCGAAGAAGAACGACAGCGGCGGAATTTGTCGAATCGAGATTTCGTTGCGCTGATCAAGAGCTTTGCCAGCGAAAAGGAATTCTCCTACCGCACCTACTATTTGACGATGCGGCAGGAGCAGAATCTAACGCTCGGGACCGTCGCGCTATTCGCGCGGGCCCTTGAAATCAGCGTCGCTGAATTGCTGCTGCCGCCGGCAGTCCTGGAGCCATCCATGAAGCGGCTCGACGTCCAGCAGATCAAGAACAACATCGCGCGCGCGTTAAACGCCTTCCGCAGCCGAAAGGACATGCTGAAGAAGGAGGTTGCCGACCAGATCGGCATCTCGGTCGTCACCTATTACAAGATCGAGCAAGGGCAACAGAACCTGACGTTGGCGATTATCGGCATGATCGCCAAAGGCCTTGGCGTGCCGACGGCCGCTCTGCTCCTGGGCCGCGTCCCCAAGCGCTGATTTTTGCCTTGCTCAGCGCAAGCGGCTCCGGCAGGCTTGTTCAAAAGCCCCTTGCGACGGTTCGACTGGGTGCGGAATGGTGGGGCTAGGCTTCCCAGGCGTCAGCCGGACGGTGGTTTGCGTCTAGCAAACTGCCCAAAGGGGCCCGAAGGGCCACCCGTCCGGCTGTAAGAAGGCTGTCCGCCTTTCTGTTCATTGCCGAAGGTTCCTGAGGACACCGCTTTTTTGAACCCAGTCGGACAAAATTTAAGGCCGAGGTTCGGCCGAAATTTTTTGAGCCATGCGAGCCAGCGCCGGCATTGGATTTTTACCAGGTTTGGCAGATGCCTGGCGCGCCATTGCGGGCGGTCTGTGATGTCGAGCAGGCCAAGATGGCGGGCCCGGCGCAGCGCGTTACGGACGGTGGTGGCGCCGACGCCCGCGCGGTCGCCGATCTCTTTGACGCTCGATCCGCAAGAGCCGTGCTGACGGCAATCCGAGGCGACAATATAAAGCACGGCCCGCTCACCCTCCGTGAAGCGATCCCGCACATTTGGGGGCAGGGCGGCCATATCGCCCAAGCGTCGTTTCCTCGCCCATCGGACAGGGCAGCGCGACCCGCTCGCCGCTTGGTGGCGCGACTGCTCGGATTTGGGGCGCTGCGGAAAGTAGGTGCGCGCCGGCGGCATACGCGCTTCGCGCGCCTCTTGTAAAAAGGAGCGCCGCGAACAGGCGGCCTCGCTTAGTTCTTGCGCCTCCTGGTCCCTCAAGGCGCCCTCGGCCAGCCCTCGCCAGACCAGCGCAAGATAGTGGTCGATCTGCTTGACCGTCGTGATGTCGGCAAGCCACTGGGCCATTTCGGTGTGTATGGTCACCACGTCTTTCCCTTGCTTGCGGCAAAGAAAATCCGTGGCGCGAAAGCGCATTTTCCTGTTGCGACTGTCAGGGGAAGCAGCTAGATTTTGCCAACTTCTTTTGGTGGCAATCGACGGAATTGGCGTT